>CAVPDQ010000001.1:0-308187 GCA_963702685.1 uncultured Alphaproteobacteria bacterium
GCGCGGCGGCGGCGCAGCTGGCGCAGCGACAAGACGTGCAGCAGGATCGAGCTCGGCACCGCGAAAGCCGGGATCAGGACCGAGGGATAGGTGCCGATCGCGGTGTTGGGGATGCCGGGCGCGATCAGCTGGAACGGCCCCGGCGCGGTCACGAGCCCGATGCCGATGGCGATCGCAAGATCGGCGAGGCCGAAGAGGTTCCAGGCGATTGCCGCCCGGCGTGAATCCGTGCTCCCGGCGGCGAGGCTGTAGGCAACCGGCAACGCGATCAGCCCCGTCGTCACGTCGCCGATGCCGGCGGGCAAGGCAAACATTCCCGGGATCGCACCCTGCGCCCAGCCGACCAGAAACGCGCCGCCGAGCACCCGGTAGACCTGGACCCCGACCAGCCAAGCTGGCGGCATCGCGTCGAGCAGCTGCCCGACCCGCTTCGAGGCCAGCAAAACCGGGACGCCGACGATAACCGGCAGAAAAATTGCCAGCGGCAGCCGCGGCGGAAAATGATCCGGACGAAACGCGCCGTCGATCGCGCCGCTCCAGATCAGAGACAGCCACAACACATAGGGGACAGCGAGCGCCAGAAAGACGCCGACGCGCCGGCGCGCGGAAAAATCGGTGCGCTCGAGCCCGAGCCACAATCCGAGCGCCAGCGCGATCGGGATGCCGAGCCGCGCCGCCGTGCCCGGCACTCCGCTCGCCCCCAAAGCCGGGAAGGCATAGCTCAGCAGCAGCCACAGCCCGACCAGCGGCATCAGCCACAACAGCGGCTGCCACATCGGCGAGCGGGCGGGCTTTGCAGCGGGATCATACGTGGCGGCGCTCATAGATCAGCCTCCCTCGGTAGGTTGATCCCATTATCATAGTAACTATTTATATCAGGAGTCGATATCGAATCGATCACCCTGCTGTTACCGTGGCTGCCCGGTACGGATGAGGCGGGAGGAATGGCGGCGAACTACGATATGCGGTGTCCGATCGCGCGCACCCTCGACATCGTCGGCGACAGCTGGACGATCTTGATATTGCGCGACCTCGTCGTTTCCGGGCCGCGGCGGTTTCAGGATTTCGAGCGCTCGCTCGCCGGGGTCAGCCCGAACACGCTGTCAGCTCGGCTCAAGCGACTCGAGGAGCACGGCATCGTCGAACGCCGCTTTTACGAGCAGCACCCGCCGCGCGCCGAATATGTGCTGACCGAAAAGGGCGGCGAATTGCGCCCGGTGCTGCGCGCCTTGCTCGATTGGGGCAGCCGCCACACCTGCTGGGCGCCGCCCTCGGGGTGAATCACCGCGTCTTTCGCCAAGCCGAGCTATAGGCGCAGCCGCCGCAGCAGTTAGACCAATATCCGATCAGATTGCATCAGCCCGTCAACCCCCTCACCCTTCCCTCTCCCCCAATTGGAGGAGAGGGTTGCGAAGGGTTGGCGAGGGAACCGAGCCTTACCCGGAGCTGGGTGAGGGGGCTCTTCCTAATCGGATCATAGCTCACCGCACCGGGTCGAGGACGACGACCGGGATCTCGCGCTCGGTCTTTTGCTGGTAGTCGGCGTAGGGCGGCCAGAACTCGAGCGCCTTGGTCCACAGCCGCGCCCGCTCCGCGCCGGTCGCGGTGCGCGCCCGCGCCTTGAGCTTTGCGGTCCCGACCTGCACCTCGACCTCCGGGTTGGCGAGGAGATTGCGATACCAGCCGGGATGCTGCGGCGCGCCGCCTTTCGACGCGATCACCAGATAGCTGTCGCCGACTTTGCCGTAGAACAGCGGAAAGATGAATTTCTCGCCCGATTTGCGGCCGGTCGTCGTCAGCAGCAAAGCCGGCACGGTCAGCTCCGGCCGGCCCGGCTGGGCCATCTTGTAGTCGTGCCCGTCGCTGCCGCCGCTTTCGATATAGCGGTTGGCGTGCTCCACCATCCACCCCGGCAGGTTCGGCGCAAGCTTGGCTTCGGTCATCCTCGGGCTCCTTCTGATTGCCGAGCCATAGTATAAACCGGGCGGCGGCCGGGCCAGCATCGCGTGAATCACGGGAAGCAGGGGCGATGACGATCGAGATCAACGGCATGGCCCACGTCGTTCTGACGGTGAGCCGGTTCGACCTCGCCCGCGAGTTTTACCGCAAGCTCCTGCCGGAGCTCGGCATGACGCCGGTGTTCGACGGCGACAAGCTCTTTTATTGCGTCGGCGCCCGCACCGCGATCGGGATCGAGCCGTGCGACCCGGCATTTGCCGGCGAGCGCTTTCGGCAAGAGCGCGTCGGCCTCCACCATCTGTGCCTGCGCGCCCGCTCGCGCGCCGATATCGACCGCTGTGCGGCGCTCCTCAAAGAGATCGGCGCCACGATCGTCCGCGGCCCGCAGGAAGGCCCCTGGGCGCCCGGCTATTACTATGTCCTCTTCGAAGACCCGGACGGCATCCGGCTCGAAATCTGCTTCGTGCCCGGCGCCGGCCTCTTGGCCCCCGGCGCCGCCTTCAACCCCGATGAAGGCTACCGGGCGTAATCAACGCGGCGCCCCTTTGGGGAGGCTTGCAGGGAATGGAACGCATTGAAATCTGATGGGGGCCAGCATTCCTTGGTGGATTCGCCCGATCCAGCCTATCGCGTAATTACGGCAGTCGGCTTCCGATTCAAAAAAGCTCTTGCCCGTCATGGACATGCCTCGGGCCCAGGGGCCAGGCCAATCAACCGACTTAGGGGGTGCCACGTAAACCAAAAGAACAATAATCCACACCATGGACATGCCCTCGGTCCCTTAATTTTATTGTTCCTGTTATCTTATTGAATATCTTGATAAAACGTGTAGGGCGGATGAGCGGAGCGTAATCCGCCGTGATTGGCGGAAGGCCCCCGGCTTTCGCCGGGGTTTTCCGCCCTACGGGTCGGCTTATTGCGCGGCGGCGCGCATCGGGACGTGTGCTTTCAAAAAGCTGCGCACGCGGGCGATCGTGCGCTGCCTCAGGTCTTCGGGCTCGCGCCACGGGAAGACGGTGATCTCGGCGTTCGGCGCCAAGGACGCCACATCGATCGAGGTTTGCAGCGGATGCGCCGGCGTGTCGTCGGGCAATACCAGGATCGGGGTGCGGCAATTCTTGATAAAGTCGCGCGGCACGCTGTAGAGGAAATCGGGCTGCACCCGATAGAGGTTGTGCAAGTATTGCTCGACCTGCGCCATCGTAAGGTCGGGCCGCTTGGGCAGCAATTCGGGCGCCCAGACATCCTTGCCGGAATCGTGCATGTAGTCCGGCAGCTCCGGCCGATGGCCGACGGTCTGGCAGAAGACCGCGGCGACGACGCGGCCGGGTGCGCGCTGCAACAGCTTGCCGGCAAAGCAGCCGCCGATGCAGTAGCCCATGTAAAAGAACTCGCGGTGGCCCAGATGGTCCATCAGCCCGAGCTGGTCGTCGGCAAACGCCTCCCACGGGTCGCCCCCTGGGATCGGGCCGGTCGACTCGCCGCCATTGGCGTTCCTCTGGTCCATCGTGATGCAGCGGAAATCGTTCTTGAACGCCTCGGGCGCGTTGACGACCGCGGTCGGCCAGTTGCTGACGCGCGAGTTCAAGCCGCCGCCGGGGGTGACGAGGAGCGGGAAGCCGGAGCCGGTTTCCTCGTAGCGGATGCGAACATTGCCTTTTTCGATAAAATGGCATCGGGTTTTTCCTCTTTACTGGGCGGCGGCCGCCAAGGGTTGCTGCGCGCGCAGGGCGGGCTGGTTCGCGTGCAGGAAGGTGCCGATATGGCGCAGCGCGAGCTGGATCTGCTCCGGGTTCGCCTTCCACGGATAGAGGCTGACCTGCGCGTTGGGTGCGAGATGCGCTGTTTCCATCGCGACCGCATAGGGATGCGCCGCCACGTCGTCGGGCAGGACCAGGACCGGTGTCTTGCAGTGGCGCACGAAGTCGCGGCTTACGGTAAAGACGAAATCGGCGTTGGTGCGATACATCTTTTCGAGAAAGGCGCCGGCCTGCGCCATCGTGATGTCGGGGCGCCGCTCGCACAGCGCCCGGCGCCCAGCCCTTGATGTTGTTCTGGTAAAAGAGGTCGGGCATCGTCGGCCGGAACCCCGAAGGCTGGGTCAGGACGCCGGCGACGACGCGGCCGGGGGCGCGCTTCAGCAGGTTCCAGATAAACGGGCCGCCGATGCAAAAGCCGAGCACCATGAACTCGCGGATGCCGAGATGGTCCATCAGCCCGATATGGTCGTCGGTGTAGGCGTCCCACGGCCGGTCGGCTTCGAGCGGTCCCGCTGACTGGCCGCCATTGGCGTTGCGCAGATCGGCCGCGATCACGCGGTATCCGCCCTTGAATTCGTCGAGCGGGTTGAACGGGTGGTTCGCCAGCCCGGCGACCGTCGAATTGAGCCCGCCGCCCGGTATCACCATCAGCGGAAAACCGGAGCCGCCTCTCCTCGTAATGGATGCGGACCTGGCCTTTTTCATAGAACGGCATGGGGTTTCTCCTCGCTAAATCTTGGCGGACCCGGCGCTATTGCGCCGCCGCCGCCAGCGGTTGCGCCGCCGCGGCCGGGCGGTTGTCCCTGAGGAAGCCGCGCACGTGGCGGAGCGCGATCTCGATCTGCTTCGGGTTCGCCTTCCACGGGTAGAGGCTGACCTGCGCGTTCGGCGCGAGATAGACGCTCTCCATCGCGACGACGTAGGGATGGCCGGGCACGTCGTCCGGCAGCACCAGGATGGGTGTCTGGCAGCTGCGCACAAAATCGCGGCTGACGGTGTAGACGAAATCGGCGCGCTCGCCGGTGTACATGTTCTTCAGGAACGCGTCGACCTGAGCCAGCGTGATGTCGGGCCGGCGTTGGCACAATTCCGGAGCCCAGCCCTTCATGTTGTTGTTGTAGGAGAGATTGGGCATCTCGTGGCGATAGCCGCTCGGCTGCACCGGCACCGCCGCGACGACGCGGTCGCCGGCCCGCTTCAAGAGGTTCCAGATAAACGGCCCGCCGATGCAAAAGCCCATGACCATGAACCGGCGGTGGCCCAGGTGGTCCATCAGCCCGATATGGTCGTCGGTATAGGCGTCCCACGCCCGCTCGGTCTCCAGCGGGCCGGTCGATTGACCGCCCTTGGCGTTGCGCAAATCGGCCGCGATGACGCGGCATTCGCCCTTGAATTCATCGAGCGGGTTGAACGGGTGGCTGGCGAGCCCGGCGACCGTCGAGTTCAACCCGCCGCCGGGAATGACCAGCAGCGGAAAGCCCGAGCCGGCTTCTTCATAATGAATGCGGACCTGGCCTTTTTCGTAAAGCGGCATGGCGTTTTCTCCTCGGGTAGGGCGGAAAAGCGGAGCGCATTCCGCCCATATTCCCACGATGCCGGATTATCGCCGCAATCGGGTTCCGGGCGGAACCTTCTTCTTCACGGTAAACCTGCTCGACCGCCGGTCCGACCTGCTGGTGCGGCGGATCGATTTGTTGCGCGACGCGGTTCGTCGGGTCCGCGCCCGCAGGCCCTTTCAGATCGACGCGTGGGTCGTCCTCCCCGACCACATGCATTGCCTGTGGACCTTGCCCGAGGGCGACTCGGATTTTCCCGGCCGGTGGCGCGCGATAAAGATCGGTTTTGTGAAAGGGCTGCCCGCGGGCGAGCCTCGGTCGGCGGTCATGAGCCTCCGCGGCGAGCGCGGCATTTGGCAGCGCCGCTACTGGGAACACACAATCCGCGATGATCGTGACTTCGCGGCG
Source organism: uncultured Alphaproteobacteria bacterium (assembly GCA_963702685.1). Classification (GTDB taxonomy): domain Bacteria; phylum Pseudomonadota; class Alphaproteobacteria; order ATCC43930; family CGMCC-115725; genus AP-15. The sequence goes on from CAVPDQ010000001.1 coordinate 5,684, forward strand.
CACATGGATTACATCCATTTCAACCCGGTCAAGCACGGTTTCGTCGACCACCCGTCAGATTGGCCGTATTCCTCGTTTCGACGATGCGTAGAGGCTGGGCTGTATCCCGTCGAGTGGCGGGAGCCCGAAGACGAGCCGCCGGAAACGGGTGAGCGTTTGGTAGGGCGGATGAGCGGAGCGTAATCCGCCGTAGTTGGCGGAAGGCGCTGCCCAGCGGGTCAAGCCCGCGGGCTAAAGGCTTTTCCGCCCTACGACTTTCCCAGCCCCTTGACCGGGCTCGACCCGGTCACCCACGTCTTAAAGCGCGCAAAGAGAAGGCGTGGATGCCCGGCTCAAGGCCGGGCACGGGAAATCATCGGGGATCGCAGACGGCATTATTGCGCCGCCGCCCTCATCGGGACGTGCGCCTTCAAGAAGCTGCGCACCTTGTTGATCACGCGCTGCCGCAATTCCTCCGGCTCCCGCCACGGGAAGACCGTGATCTCGGCGTTGGGTGAGAGCGAGGCGACGTCGATCGAGGTCTGGAGCGGGTGCGACGGCGTGTCGTCGGGCAACACCAGGATCGGGGTGCGGCAATTCTTGATGAAGTCGCGCGGCACGCTGTAGAGGAAATCGGGCTGCGCGCGCCAAAGGCTCTTGAAATACTTGTCGATATTGTCCTGCGACACCTCGGGGCGGCGCTTCTTGAAATCGCCGAGCCAGTTGTCGGTGCTGTGCCGGTGCATGACATCCGGGTCCTCCGGCCGGTGGCCGACGCTCTGGCAGAAGACGGCGGCGACGACGCGCTGGGGTGCGCGCTGCAACAGCTTCCCGGCAAAGCAGCCGCCGATGCAGTAGCCCATATAAAAGAACTCGCGGTGGCCGAGATGGTCCATCAGCCCGAGCTGGTCGTCGGCAAACGCGTCCCAGGCATTTTCGGTCGGGACCGGTCCCGCCAACTCGCCGCCATTGGCGTTCCGCTGGTCCATCGTGATGCAATGGAAGTCGCCCTTGAACGCTTCCATCGCGTTGATGACCGCATTCGGCCAGTTGCTGACCCGCGAGTTCAAGCCGCCGCCGGGGGTGACGAGGAGCGGGAAGCCGGAGCCGGTTTCCTCGTAGCGGATGCGGACATTGCCTTTTTCGTAAAACGGCATGGCAGTCTCTCCCTCGACGGTATGATCGGATCGGCGCGCGACGCGACCGGCCGCGCTTTTGGATTTGAAGAGTTCAGCCCAATTTTCGCCTCGGCTCAACCCCGTTGCGGCTCTTGTGGGTGCCGGGCTCCTCTTTCGCGGCGCGGCTGGAACCGGGCGGGGCTAATTGACACACGCCGACCGTGTGCTGATATGGAGCCATCGGTCAGGCGGAGAGGAGCGTGTGATGGCCTCGTGGGTGCGGATCAATCAGCAGGGCCGGATCGTGATCCCGGCAGAATGCCGCGCCGCCGCCGGGCTGAAGCCGGGCGACGAATTGCTGATCGAGGCGGTGGGCGAAGGCGAATTGCGGCTGCGCACCAGGGAGCAGGCGATCAGGGAAGCGCAGGCTATCGTGGCGCGATATGCGCCGAAGGGCCGCGATCTGGTGCAGGAGCTGATCGACGAACGCCGCGCCGAGGCGGCGCGTGAATGATACCGAGGTCGTCGTCGATGCCTCGGCGGTGATCGCGCTTTTGGTTGGCGGAGCCGATCACCCATCTTCGACCCACGCCGGATCGCCGGCGCCTCGATCAGCACCGTGAACCTGGCGGAGGTGCTGGCACGCCTGCAAGAGATCGGAATGTCCGAGAGCGGCGCTTTCGATGCCGGCCGGAGGCTGGATCTGCGAATCGTCGCCTTCGACGAGCCGCAGGCCCACGGGGCCGCGCGCTTGCGCGCCTCGACCCGGCAGCCGGGCTGTGGCTCGGCACTGCGCCGATGTCTGATTTGTGGGACGCCGAGCGTGCCGTGCCGGAGGATGCGGTGCGCACCGCTTGACCGCCGGCTGACACGACCCTCGATCTACCGGACCCGAGTCGTGGCTACATCCTGGTAAATCGGACAAAACCACTCTGACGGCCGGCTGGCGTCGCGGTCGCGCCGATATTCGCCGCTTTCGACCGGCTTCGATACAGCGTCGACGGAGCGAACCGCCCGGACCCGATGATGCGGTTCCGGAGGAGCACCGCTCCGAGGCGGATTCGATATCCGCCCGATACCAGTGCTCTGCGCAAGGCGGAGGATGTATCGGAAAAGTTGTGGAGGACGAGCAGAATTCGTTTGCGATCGGCACGTAACGTTGATGAGCGATTACAGCGCCAGCGGAATTTGGGATTCGACAAGGCGTCGCGCACGCCTGCGGAATGGTTGCCGATAACACAGGGTTTATCTCAAGCAGGTTGAACTATGGCAAGACCAATATGACGCATCAGACCCATACGATCGGGATGCGAAATTCGATCGGCAAGCGCGCTGCGTAGGATTGCCTGGCTAAGAGGATCAAGCGGCAACTCTCACGTTGGACGGTCGTCTTTCACGACGACCGGCATCGCTGACTCCAAATATGAAATAAGCATCTGGCGAATCTGTACCTTCTGAGGGGACGTCCGATTGCCAAAAAATTAGCTCCGCACAGACTTTCAGCCGTACTAAAGTACGACCGATCAGTCAATCGAACGTCAGCACGGTGCGGGCGACTTCGCCGGCTTTCATGGCGCGGAAGGCTTCGTTGATGTCGGCAAGACGGCCGCGCTTGGTGACCATCGCGTCGAGGTCGAGCCGGCCCTGGCGGAAGAAGTCGAGATAGAGCGGGATGTCGGTGCGAAAGCGGTTCGAGCCCATGCGCGAGGTCTGCACCTTGCATTCGGGGCGGATCGCCATCCACGGGAACTCGATCATGGCGTCCGGCGGCAACACGCCGACGATCGTCGCGGTGCCGCGGATCGCCAGGCTCTCGATCGCCTGGCGGCAAAGCTCGGGCCGGCCGACCGCCTCAAAGGCGTGATCGACGCCGAGCCCGCCGGTCAGCGCACGCACGGCCTTGACCGGGTCGTCCTCGCTCGAATTGACGAAGTGCGTGGCGCCCGACCCGCATCGCCATCTGCCGCTTGGTGCCGAACTGGTCGATTGCGATGATCTGGCGGGCGCCGCCGATCCGCGCCCCCTGGACGATCGAGAGGCCGACCCCGCCGCAGCCGTAGACGGCGACGGTCTGGCCCGCCTGCATCCCCGAGCTGCGCAAGGCAGCACCCACCCCGGTCAGGACGCCGCAGCCGACGAGGGCCGCCTGGTCGAGCGGCAAATCGGGGTCGATCTTCACCACCGAGTTTTCGTGCAGCAGCATCTTTTCGGCATAGCTCGAAATGCCGATGAACTGGCGCAACGGCGCGCCCCCTTGCGAGAGCCGCGGGGCGGCGCTGTCGGGGCGGGTGACGAGACCGCCGGTGCACAGATTGGGGTGGCCCGAGAGACATTGCGCGCAGCTGCCGCAAAACCCGGAAAGGCAGGCCACTATATGGTCGCCGGGCCTGACCGTCGTCACCTCGGCGCCGACCGCCTCGACCACGCCCGCACCCTCGTGGCCGAGCACGATCGGCCGGTCGAGCGGGAAGCGCCCGACCCCGTCCACGACATGGAGATCGCTGTGGCACACGCCGGTCGCCACGGTGCGCACCAAGACCTCGCGCCCCCAGGGCTGGTCGATCTCGATCGCTTCGATCGTCAGCGGCTCGTGCACCTTGCGAAAGACGGCGGCGGCGGCTTCCATCGCAGCACTCCTGTGGGCGGGGTCGGATTGGCCGCCATGCTACACTCGCGGTCGCGGGGAGGGGAGTGAAACGGCGGCGCCGGCTCGTGCGGGTCCGGGACTCGGGTCCGGCGAGCCATCCGGTTTGCGAGTGGCAGCCGCGCGGGCGGCGCCGGCGCGAAGCTCGGCTCGTTTCATTACATGACGCTGCGCATGACTGATCGTCACCAGCGGGCAGCTTGGCCCGACGCCGGAGCCTTTATGCGGTGAGGAGCGCGCCGCGCAATCCGGTCGCCAATCGGCGGGCGATCACCGTGTCGATCATGCTGGCGACGATCATGCAGGGCGTCGACAACACGATCGCCAATGTGGCGCTGCCGCATATCCAAGGGAGCCTGTCGGCGGCGCAGGACCAGATCGCCTGGGTGTTGACCTCCTACATCGTCGCCGCCGCGATCACGATGCCGCTGACCGGCTGGCTCGCCGGGCGGTTCGGGATCAAGCACGTGTTTTTGGTGTCGGTCATCGGGTTTACCGTGGCGTCCGCCCTGTGCGGCAGCGCCACGAGCCTGACCGAGCTCGTCCTCTTCCGCGTCTTGCAAGGGATTTTCGGCGCCGGGCTCGTGCCCCTGTCGCAATCGGTCCTGATGCAGATCAACCCGCCCGAGCGGCACGGGCAGGCGATCGCGGTCTGGGGGATCGGGGTCATGCTCGGCCCGATCTTCGGGCCGATGATCGGCGGCTGGCTGACCGAGAACTACAGCTGGCGCTGGATTTTCTATATCAACCTGCCGGTCGGCGTGATCGCCTCGCTCGGGATCTTGATCTTTATCCGAGAGGCGCGGCATGCGCATCGCGAAGCCTTCGATTTCTTCGGCTTTGTCACGCTCAGCATCGCGATCGGTGTGTTTCAGATGCTGCTCGACCGCGGCGAGCTCAAAGATTGGTTCGGCTCGACCGAGATTTGGGTCGAGGCGGCGGTGGCGCTGGTCGCCGGCTATCTCTTTATCGTCCATACGGCGACCGCCGGGGAGCGCTCGTTTCTAAACCGCGACTTGCTGAAAAGCCGGAATTTCGCGGTCGGGACGGTGCTGATGTTTTTTGTCGGCGGCATTTTGAGCGGCACCCTGGCGCTGCTGCCGACGATGCTGCAATCGCTGATGGATTACCCGGTGTTTACGACCGGGCTGATCACCTCGCCGCGCGGCGTCGGCACGATGGCGGCGATGTTCCTGGTCGGCCGGCTGATCAACCGGGTCGACAACCGGCTGATCATCCTGTCGGGGCTATTGATGACCGTCGCCTCGTTGTGGATGATGACCGGGTTCTCGCTGCAAATGGGCATGGCGCCGGTCATCACCTCGGGCGTCCTGCAAGGGTTCGGGCTCGGCTGCACCTTTGTGCCGATGAACACCTTGGCCTTGTCGAACCTGCCGCGGCACATCCTGACCCAAGGGACGGCGATCCGCAGCCTGATGCGCAACCTCGGCGGCAGCGTCGGCATCTCGATTTTCGAGGCGGTGCTGACGCGCAACACGCAGATCGTGCATTCGCGGCTCGTCGAGCATCTGCGGCCGGACAACCCGATGGCGCAGGCGCCGCATCTGCACGCCCCCTACAGCCTCTCCTCGCCCGCCGGCATCGCCGCCCTCAACGCCGAGGTCACGCGCCAGGCGGCGATGGTCGCCTATATCGACGTCTTTATGCTGATGATGCTGATCGTCGCGGTGACGATCCCGCTGTTGCTGCTGATCCGCACCCGCGCGGCGCGGAGCGCCGAGGCCCGGGTCGGAGCCACCGGCGTGCCGGCCGGCCGCGCCGGCTAATTCCCTATCGAGCTATCGAATTCGCGATTGGCAGCCGCGCGGCGCCAGGCGATGCAATCGGGGCGAAAATTTGATATGTAGGCTTATTATCTCCTTCGGGTGGTTGTTTGTGACGATGGCAGCAGGATGAACCTCGACCGCAGCTTTGGCTTTCTCGTGCACGATGTGGCCCGCCTGTTCGCGCGGCGCTTCAATCAGCGTGCCTTGCTCTTTCTCGGCCTGACCAGCGCGCACTGCCGGGTGCTCGGCTATCTCGCCCGCAACGAGGGCATCCACCAGGCGGGCCTCGCCGATCTTCTGGAGATCAAGCCGATGACCCTGGTCCGGCAGCTCGACCGGATGGAGGAGGATGGCTGGATCGAGCGGCGGCCCGATCCGGGCGACCGCCGCGCCCGCCGGCTGGTGCTGACCGACAAGGCGCGCCCGATCCTGGCTCGCATCTTCGACTTGTCGAACGAGGTGCGCGCCGAATCCTTTGCCGGCCTGTCCGACGCCGAAGGCCATCAGCTGATCGAGCTCTTACGCCGGGCGCACGGCAATCTGTCGCATCGCGTGCCGCTCCTCGACGATCTCGACGACCTCGACACGCCGGCAGGGCCGCCCGAGCACCGGGTGGCGGCGAGCGCGGCCGATTTGTCGCTGGTCGGGGGCCGGCCATGACGACCTCGGCGGAGGAAGCGGCGCCCTCTTCGCTCGGCGCGCTGCGGGTCGGCGTCGAGGACCGCCCGTCGCTCGCGCGCCGGCACCGCCCGCTGCGCCAGCGTCTGCGGCTGCCGTTGATGGCGCTGGCGCCGCTGCTCGTCCTTCTCGTCGCCGGCTATTGGTATGTGACCGGTGGCCGCTATGTCTCGACCGACGACGCCTACATCCAGGCGGCGCGGACCTCGATCAGCACCGATGTCGCCGGCCGCGTCGCCGCGATCGAAGTCCGCGACAACGAGAAGGTCACGGCGGGGCAGGTGCTGTTCCGGCTCGACCAGCGGCCGTTCCGCATCGCCGTGGACGAGGCGCGCGCCCAGCTCGCCTCGGTCAAGAACCAGGTCGAGGCGATGAAGGCGACCTACCAGCAAAAGCTGGCCGACGCCCAAGCGAACCAAACCACGCTGACCTATCAGCAGGGCGAGTTCGAGCGCCAGCAGCGGCTATTGCAATCGGGCACCACCTCAAAGGCGCAATACGACCAGACGCACCATGCCTTCAAGCTCGCGCGCGACCAGCTCGCCGCCAAAGAGCAGGACGTCGCCGGCGCGCTCGCAGCCCTCGGCGGCGACGCCGACATCCCGGTCGCCAAGCACCCGATGGTGCAGCACGCCCAGGCGGCGCTCGACCGGGCGCTGTTGAACCTCTCCTACACGGTGGTCGCGGCACCCGAGAACGGCATCGTCACCAAGGTCGAGCAATTGCAGGTCGGCGACTATGTCAATGCCTCGATCCCGCTGTTCTCGCTGATGTCGACCGACCGCATCTGGGTCGAGGCGAATTTCAAGGAAACCGAGCTCACCCATATGCGCGCCGGCCAACCGGCGACGGTCGAGGTCGATACCTATCCCGATATCGATTTCCAGGCCAAGGTGCAGAGCATGAGCCCGGGCACCGGGCTGACCTTTGCGCTGCTGCCGGCGGAGAATGCGACCGGGAACTGGGTCAAGGTGGTGCAGCGCCTGCCGGTGCGGCTCAGCCTCGATGAGCTCGACCCGAACGCCCCGCTCCATGCCGGGTTGAGCGCCACGGTTTCTGTCGATACCGGCTATCAGCGGCCGTGGCTCGGGCGCATCCAGAACCTCTTTGCATGGCTCGGCGGCGGCTCGCCGGCACAGACGGCGGCGCGGTGAGCGATGCCGCCCCGGCCCCGGTGCTCAACCGGGGCTGGATCACGGTCTCGATCATGCTGGCGACCTTCATGCAGGGGGTCGACACGACGATCGCCAATGTCGCCTTGCCGCATATGCAAGGGAGCGTGTCGGCCTCGCAGGACCAGATCGCCTGGGTCGTCACCTCCTATATCGTCGCCGCCGCGATCATGACGCCGCTGACCGGCTGGCTCGCCGGCCGGTTCGGCATCAAATACGTGTTTTTTATCTCGGTCATCGGCTTCACCCTGGCCTCGGTCTTGTGCGGCGCCGCCGTGAGCCTGACCCAGCTGGTGCTCTTTCGCCTGCTGCAGGGAGTGTGCGGTGCTGCGCTGGTGCCGTTGTCGCAGGCGGTGCTGCTCCAGATCAACCCGCCGGAGCGGCACGCCCGCGCGATGGCGGTGTGGGGGATGGGGGTGATCCTCGGCCCGATCATCGGCCCGGCCTTGGGCGGCTGGCTGACCGACAACTACAATTGGCGCTGGGTGTTTTTTATCAACGTGCCGTTCGGCATCCTCGCGGCCGGCGGCATCATGATCTTTATCCGCGAGGCGCGGCATGCCCACCGCGAGGCGTTCGACTGGTTCGGCTTTGTCACCTTGAGCCTGGCGATCGGCGCGTTGCAGATGCTGCTCGACCGCGGCGAATTGAAGGACTGGTTCGGGTCGACCGAGATTTGGATCGAGGCGACGCTCGCCGGGCTGGCGCTTTATTTGTTCGTGATCCACACGGTGACCGCCGGTGAGCGCTCTTTCCTCAACCGCGACTTGTTGAGGGACGCCAATTGCGTGGTCGGCACGGTGCTGATGTTTCTGGTCGGCCTGCCGCTTTACGGCACGATGACGCTGCTGCCGACCATGCTGCAAGACCTGATGAACTACCCGGTGCTGACGACCGGGCTGGTCACGGCACCGCGCGGCATCGGCACGATGGTCGCGATGATCGTCGTCGCCCGCATGGCCGGCCGGATCGACACGAGGCTGATCCTGCTGGTCGGCCTGATGGTGACCGCGGTGGCGATGTGGCAGATGACCGGGTTCTCGCTCTATATGGGGACGGGCCCGGTGATCAGCACCGGGGTATTGCAGGGCTTTGGCCTCGGCCTCGTTTTCACCCCGCTCAGCATCATCACCTTTTCGACCCTGCCGCGGCACCTGCTGACCCAGGGGACGGCGATCTTCAGCCTGATGCGCAATATCGGCGGCAGCATCGGCATCTCGATCGTCGAGGCGCTGTTGGACCAGAACACCCAAAAGGTCCATTCGCGGCTGGTCGAGCATCTGCGCCCCGACAACCCGATGGCGCAGGCGCCGCACATGCCGGCGCCCTACAGCCTGACGATCCCCTCGGGTGTCGCCGCGCTCAACGCCGAAGCCACCCGCCAGGCGGCGATGGTCGCCTATATCGACGATTTTTTGTTGATGATGATCCTCGTCGTCATCGCGCTGCCGCTGATCCTCCTGCTCCGCCGCCCCCGCACCCCCCGCGGCGGTGCCGCTGTCGCCGCGCTGGATTGACGGTTGACGCTTGCGCCCAGGCGCACCCGTATCTTAGATGATGCTGGCTGTGTTCTTCATTTCGAGCATCGCTTCCGTTCGGTGGCATCGATGAGATCCGTGCTCCGGCATACGCCGATCATGCTGAAGCAAATGACCCGCTGGCCCGCTTTCTTCGCCGGGTGCGTGGTCTGCGCAGGCCTGATCCTGATCGAATTCGGCTCCATCGGTGACCACCGCCCTTCATCCGGGGCGCGTTCGCCGGCGACGGAAATCAAACCCGGAGCGCCGGGAATTCGAAAGCTCGCCGATCCGGCGCACGGTGCTGAACCAAGACTGGGCGATGTGAGGCTGACCGGCATCGTGATCGGACCGGATTTGCGCATCGCGATCTTCGCTGTGACCGGCACTGGCTCGCTGGTGCTGTCGGAGGGCGAAGCACTGAAAGACTGGCGGCTCGACAGCATCTCGCTGGAGCGGGTCGTGCTCAGCGGTCCGGCCGGCAATATCGTGATCGAGCCTAAGCCGGACGCGAACCTGGCTCGACCGTCTCCGCCGGCGATGGCCGATGCGCCGGAGCAGCCGGCGGCTGCGGCTCCTGTTGCTGTCGCCAGCTCATGGGCAGCCGCCTCGGTTCAGACGCCAGGCTCTCCTTCTTATTTTCCAGAGAATTATGCCGCTTATGATTATCCGTCATATGACGACTACCCGTACCCGTATTTCGCCTTTGCTGTTCCGATAAGCGCCGGCTTTGGGTTTGGCTTTTTTCACCATCGCGACTTTAACCACCGTGGTTTCCATCGCGCTGCCTTCCGGGGCCGTGCCTTCCGGGGCGGTGCCTTCCGGGGCAGTGCCTTCAAGGGCGGCGCCTTCCCCGGCGCCTTCCGGGGCGGCGGACCCCGCGGACACCGCTGACGCGATTGGGCAGCCGCCTTTCAGCCGGCGACCACGCCGTCAGCGCCGCCTGGCATCGTCGGTTCGATCGTCGGGCAGATCCGTCGCCGTGGCCGATGGCTTGGGCGCGCGGGCGATCGGCAGGTGCCAGCCGCGGCGGATCGCCATCATGCGCAGCCCGAAGCAGAGCGCCGCGCCCGCGAGCGTCACCGCGGCGGAGGGGAGCTGCAGCCGGTCGCCGATCACCACCACGGCGGCGCCGGCAAGGGCGGCAACCGCGTAAAGATCGGCGCGCAGCACGGTGGGGATCTCGGCGAGGAGCAGATCGCGCACCATGCCGCCGCCGATCCCCGTCAGCATGCCGAGGAGCGCCGCCATGACGGGCTGGAGCCCGAAGGCCACAGCCTTTTGCGCGCCGGCGACGGCGAACAGCGCCAGCCCCGCGGCGTCGAACACGAGCACCGGGCTGCGCAGCCGTTTGACCGCGCGATACCAGCAGAAGGTGATCACACCGGCGATCAGGGAGACAGCCAGATAGCGCCAGTCGGTAATCGCTACAGGCGGCACCGCGCCGATCAGCAGATCGCGGCCGATGCCCCCGGAATTCGCCGCGGCAAAGGACAGAACGAGGACGCCGAAGAGATCGAGCCGGCGCTGCACCCCCGCGATCCCGCCGCTCAGCGCGAAAACGAAGGTGCCGGCCAGATCGAGCACCAGGAGGAGCGTGTGCATTGCGAGCCTCTCTGCCGAGGGTCGTGGCGAGCAGGCACTCTGGAGCCCGCAGCACGCGCGCTCAGCCGGCGGGCGATGCCCCACCCGGAAACCAGGCTCGTGCGGCGACGACCAACGCTTCGACGCCCGCTTCCAGGGTCGGATGGATGACCGGTGCGAAGCGCGGGTTGTGGTTGGTCGGGAGCTCGTTGAGCCGGCCCGCCTCCTTGGCTTTCGCATAGGTGTCGGGGTCGGTGCCGCCGACAAACCAGAACACCGAAGGGGCATGCCACTCGGCCCCGAACGATCCGAAATCCTCGCTCGCCGATGTCGCTCCGGTCTCATGGACGCGATCGGGCGGGAAATGCCGGCGGAAAGCCTCGACGACGCGCCTGCTTGCTGCGGGATCGTTGACGCCCAGGGGATACCGGTCGAGCAGCGTGATCTCCGGTGGCCTGGGGGCGCCCGAAGCCGCCGCCTCGGCGTTGACGATCCGCTCGATCGCCGCGAGCACGCGCTTGCGCACCCCTTCATCGAAGGTACGCACGTTGAGCTTGATGACGGCCTCGTCGGGGATGACATTCTCTTTCGTGCCGGCTTGCAGCGAGCCGATCGTAACGACGGCGGCCTCGGCCGGCGCGACCTCGCGCGAAACGATGGCTTGCAGGCGCATCACCGTCGCCGCCGCCATCACCACCGGATCGATCGCGGCCTGCGGCATCGAGCCGTGCGCGCCGCGGCCGAACAGCCGGATTTGCAGGCTGTCGGCGGCCGACGTAACCACACCCGCGCGTCCGCCGACGGCACCTGCCGGGCCGACCATGACATGCTGGCCGAGCACGATTTCGGGTTTCGGGAAGCGCTTGAAGAGCCCGTCCTCGATCATCGCCTGGGCGCCCTCCGCCGTCTCCTCGGCCGGCTGGAACACCGCCATCAGCGTTCCCCGCCAGGTGCGGCGCGCCCGCGCGAGCAACGTCGCCGCGCCGACAAGCCAAGCCACATGCATGTCATGGCCGCAGGCATGCATCACCGGCACCGTCTTCCCCTCGCGGTCGCTCGCGGTGACCTTGCTGGCGTAGGGCAGCCCGGTCGCCTCCTCGACCGGCAGCGCATCCATGTCGGCGCGCAGCATGACCGTCGGCCCGTCGCCGTTGCGCAAAAGGCCGACAACGCCGGTGCTCCCGATCCCCGTCGTCACCTCATAGCCGGCCGCGCGCAGCCGGTCGGCCGCGAGGGCGGCTGTCCGCCTCTCCTGCATCGACAGCTCGGGATGCGCGTGCACATCGGTGTAAAGCGCTTCGAGCCGAGGCAAGAGGCTCGGCAGGCTCGCAAGGACGGGGTCGGATCCGCTGGTCTCGGCAGTCTCCATGGCGCGCTCTCCCGGCTCAGCGCTCGACGGTTTCGGCTTCGACCTGGTAGTGGTCGTCGAGGCCGATCAGGTCTTCGATGTCCTTGCGCAACAGGGTGAACTGGTTGTCGCCGATACCGGTGTAGCTCCCGGTGCGCTGCATTTCGGCGAGGGCTTCCTTGATGAAATGGACGGCGACGCCGAGCAATAATTGGGCGTCGATGCAGGCGCGGTAGCCCATGGCTTTGAGCCGGTCGAGGCCGTAGATCGGGCGGCCGTCGCGGTTGCCGCGGCTTTGCACCCAGACGAGCGGCACCTTGGCGAGCTTGGGGGCGGCTTCGGCCTCGGCGTCGTTGCGCGGGAAGAGGAGGCCGAGATCGGCGCCGACCTCGGCGGCGGCGTTGACCCGCCCGACCGCCTCATCGAGGCCCAATTCGCGGCAGGTGTCGGAGCGGGCGATGATCACAAAATCGGGATCGGTGCGGTCGCGCTCGCGGCAGGCCCAGCGGATTTTGTCGACAAATTCGGGCACCGGCACGGCGTGGGCGACGTATTTGTGATAATGCGCCCGCTTTGGATAGAGCTGGTCTTCGATATGGATGCCGGCGACCCCGGCGGCGGCGAACTCGCGCACCGTGCGCATCGTGTGCAAGGGCTCGCCAAAACCGGCGCCGGCATCGGCGACGAGCGGCACCGAGACCGCGCGCGCCACCTCGCCCGCGACCCGGACCTGCTCGTCCATCGTCAGCAGCGGCTCGGTGATTGCGCGCGAGGCGCCGGTCGCATAGCCGCCGGTATAGACCACCGGCGCGCCCGCCGCCGCGGCGAGCCGGCCCTCGATCGGCGTCGTTGCCGACGGCATGTAGAGAAATTCGCCGGAGGCGAGGAGCGCCCGCAGCCGGGCGGTTTTCGCGATCATGACGCGGTCTTCCGGTCAGCCGAGCGAGGCGATGATCTGGCGGTAGGCCGCCTCGGGAAACGCCTTCAAGGTTTTGGTCCGCGCCGCCCCGGACATGCCGAGGAGCAAGGTGAAACGCGCTGCCACGGCGTCGTCCGGCGCCTCGTAGACCGCGACCAGGTCATAGTCGCCCATCGTCATGTAGAGGCTTTTGAACTCGCCCCCCATATCGACGAGCGCCTTTTTTGCGGTGTCGAGCCGGCGCGGCGATTCCTTGACTTTTTGGGCGCCCTGGTCGGTCCAATTGGCCAGCATGACGTAGGTGGGCATGGGCTTCCTCCCTGATCGAGACCCGGCCATCGTTGCTGCCGGGTATCGTTGCTGCCGGGTATCGTTGCTGCCGGGTATCATAGCATAACGCGGGCCACGAGCCGGGAGGGTGTTGGGATGCGGTCGAGGGGATGGCGGCTTGTGCCGGTGTGCGCGCTGGTGCTGATGTTGCTCGCGGGCATCGGCGGCGCGCGGGCCGGCAATCTCGAGGTCGTGCTCGCGGCCGGGGACGATGCTCAGCCGGTGTTCGACAACGCCGTCGCGGCAATGGCCGCATGGCTGGAGGCGAGGGGGGTGCCGGCCGCCGACATTCATCGCCTGAGCGCCAGCCCGGCGAAGGCGGGGAATTGGGACGGGCTCTCGACGCTCGACAATGTGCTGCACACTGTCGAAGACCTTTCGGTGCGGCCGGGCGACCGCTGCCTGGTCTTTCTGACCTCGCATGGCGAGCGCGGCCAGGGGCTGTGGCTCGCCCGCTCGCAGACGGCATTGCACCCGGCTTCGCTGGCGCGCGCGCTGGCGCAGGGCTGCGGCGCCGCACCGACCGTGGTCATCGTGTCGGGCTGCTATTCGGGCGGCTTTGCCCGCGGCGAGATGGCCAGGCCCAACCGTGTGATCATGACCGCCGCGCGCGCCGACCGGCCGTCCTTTGGCTGCCAGGCCGAGCGCACCTATACGTTTTTCGACCAGTGCCTCTTGGCGGCGCTGCCGAAATCCGCGAATTGGCGCGCCGCTTTTGCCGGGACCAAGCGATGCGTCGGCCGCATGGAGCGCGCCCGCGGCGAGCGGCCATCCCAGCCGCAAGCCTATTTCGGCAAGGCCGCCAGTGTGAAAATGGGCTTTTAGCGCCTGATCGCGTTAGATTGGAGCATCTCAAGCTTTCTCCCCTCCCCGGACTTGATCCGGGGGTCCACGTCTGACGCGCAAATGTCAGAGCGAAAAGACGGAGACGGCCGGATCAAGTCCGGCCGAGGGGACTGGAGACTGCTTCCAGCTAATCGGATCATGCTTTCGCGCGATCAGTGCGAGACGACGATCGGCACTTCGCCGCGGCGGCGGGTGACGGTGACGGCGACTTCGCCGCCGTGGCGGCGAAAGAGCACATCGGCGCTGCCGTTCTGCGCGCGCAGCCCGCGCATGTGCAGCTCGTCGAGAAAATCCGGCAGCATCGGGCGGTCGAAGCGGATGGCGCCGGCGGCGGGATCGAAGCCGAGGCCGAGGCTCGCCTCGACCAAGGCGAAGACTGTGGCGGCGGCCCAGGCCTGTGGGATGCAGGCGACCGGATAAAGGGTCGGCGCGTTGAGCTTGCGCCACGGAAACCCGCAAAAGAGCTCAGGCAGCCGGCGCAGCTCCATATAGCCGGCGGCATCGAACAAGCCGCTGAAGATGCGCAGCACCTCGCGCTTGAGCCCGTAGCGCGCCAGACCGAGCGCGATCAGCGCGTTGTCGTGCGGCCAGACCGAGCCGTTGTGATAGGACATCGGGTTGTAGCGCGCGGCCGATACCGCGACCGTGCGCACCCCCCAGCCGGAAAACGAGGCCATGCCGAGCAAGGTGTCGGCGACCCGGCGGGCATGCTCCGGGCTGGCGATGCCGCTGAAGAGGGCGTGCCCGGCATTCGAGGCGACGACCCGGCACGGCTCCTTGGCGCCGTCGAGCGCCAGCGCGTAGCTCGACAGCTCCTCGCACCAGAACGCCGCTTCGAATTTTTCGCGCAGCGCCTCGGCCTGGCGGGCGAGCGCGGCGCCGGTCTCGGCCTCGCCCAAGGCTTTGGCGAGGGTCGCGGCATGGGTCTTGGCGGCATAGACATAGCCCTGCACCTCGCACAGCGCGATCGGCCCTTCGGCCAGCCGGCCATCGGCGTGAAAGATCGCATCGTGCGAATCCTTCCAGCCCTGGTTGACCAGCCCCTCGGCATTTTGCCGGGCGTATTCGACAAACCCGTCGCCGTCGCGGTCGCCGTAGCGGTCGATCCAATCGAGCGCCGCCAGCGCGTTCGGCCACAGCGCGCGCACGGTTGCGAGATCGCCGGTGCGCGCGAAATATTCGCCGAGCAGCACGACAAAGAGCGGCGTCGCATCGACGCTGCCGTAATAGCGCCCGAACGGCACCTCGCCGAGCCGCGCCATCTCACCGTCGCGCATCTCGTGCACGATCTTGCCGGGCTCGGCGTCGCGCTCGTGGTCGGTCTCGGTCGCCTGGGTCGCGGCGAGAAAATTCAGCACCCCCTTGGCGATCTCCGGGTCGACCGACAGAGCGAACAGCGCGGTCACGATGCCGTCGCGGCCGAACACCGTGTTGAACCATGGGATGCCGGCAAACGGGTAGGGGCCGTGCTCGGTTTCGGTCAGCAGCATGTAGAGGTCGGCGACCGAGCGGCGGGCGAGCTCGTTGAACACCGAGTTCGAGCTTTCACAGCTGGCGGCGCGCCCGCTCGTCGCCCGCATCGCCCGCCGTGCCAGGCGCAGCGAGCTGTAGAAGCGCCGAGTGAGGTCGGGATCGGGCGCCGCCTCGTCGCAGGCGATCCGCAATACGATGCGTATTGCTTCGCCCGGCTGCAGGGTTCGCGCGAACCGGGCGGAAGCGGTGTCGAGGCGTTCGGGGGCCGGTGAGAAGTCGATCGCGGTGACCCGCTCGACCCCGTCGAGGCCGAAATAGCGCAGCGCGACCGAGCTGTCCGAGCGCCGTTCCGCGGCGAGGCGCCCGCGGCGCGCCCGCGTTTGCCCGCGCACCTCGAACAGATCGGCGAAATCCGCGCCGAATTCGACGGCGAGGTCAAACGAATGCGGCACCAGGTCGAAATTGTGCACGAGCAGCCGCTCGTAGCAGCAGTGCTGCCAGATGAATTTGCGGCGGTTGATATGGATCAGCTCGCCGCGCAACAGCACGCGGCCGGCAGCAGACAAATAGTCGGGGTTGGCGAGATCGACCGTCAGGGCGACGTTGTCTTCCTGCACGTTGGAGCTGAGCAGCAGCAACGGGCCGCCGTTCAGGCGCAGCTCGCAGCGCGACAAAAAACGCGTGTCGCGGCAATAGAGGCCGTCGGGGCTGCCGTCGCCGCCGATGATGTCGCCGCGCGGATCGAACACGGCGAAGGTATGGCCGTGCTTGAGGGCGCGCGGCCGGCGCTGCTGAAACGGGGCGACCGATTCGATACAGAAACGGAAGCCCTCGTCCGGCTCGGCGCGGGGCGCCGACATGGCGCTCAGCCGATCAGCCGGCGTCCTCCACCGGGCTCAATCGGGCGGCGGGCTCGCGCGCCAGCACCTTGCCGTAAAGAGCGACATAGTCGCGCGCCATGCGCTCGGCCGAAAAGCGCTCGAGGGCACGCTGGCGGATGGCTTTGCGGTCGAGCGCTTTCGCCGCGGGAATTGCCGCAGCCGCCTCGTCCACACTGTCGACGATAAAGCCGGTCACCCCCGGCTCGACGATTTCCGGCACCGAGCCGCGGTGGAACGCGATGACCGGCGTGCCGTTCGTCATCGCCTCGATCATTGCCAGACCGAACGGCTCGGGCCAGTCGATCGGAAACAACAGCGCCATCGCGTCCCCCAAGAAAGCGGCCTTTTCGTCGTCGCCGATTTCGCCGATAAATTCGATCAGCGGATCGTTCAACAACGGCTCGATCTCGGTTTTGTAATAGTCGCGATCGACTTTGTCCACCTTGGCCGCAATGGTCAAAGGCAGGCCGGCGCGGCGGGCGATCTCGATCGCCTGCTTCGGGCCTTTTTCGGGGCTGATGCGGCCGATAAAAGCGAGGTAGCCGCCGGCGCCGCGACCGAGCGGGTAGAGGTCGGGGAGCCCGTGATGCACCGTGCCGCGCCAGCCCGCCCACGGGACCGGCGCGCGCTGCGCGTCCGAGATCGAAACCAGCGGCATCATCGGGAATTCGCGAAAGAACGGCGGCAGGTCGGGCAGGTCGAGCCGGCCGTGCAGGGTGGTCAAGGTCTTGCGCGGGTTGGCGGCAAAGAGCGGGAAATGCAGAAAATCGGCGTGAAAATGGATGATGTCGAATTGGCTCGCCCGCGCCCTGACCCGGTTGAGCAGGACCAGGTGATGGAAAATCGGGTCGCGGCAGGCGGGGTCGAGGCGCAATGCCCGCTCGCACGGCGCTTCGAGCGTCGCGGCCGTCATCGAATCGCCGCTGGCGAACAAGGTCACGTCATGGCCTTGGCGGACCAGCTCCTCGGTCAGATGCGAGACCACCCGCTCGGTGCCGCCATAAAGTTGCGGCGGGCAGCTTTCATAGAGTGGCGCCACCTGCGCAATCCGCATCGTTTCGAGCCCCTCGATCCGTCGTCTTATGGCAAAACAAAGCCGCCGGAGAGGGTCTGGCACTTGGCAATCTGCCTCGCCGGCGACGCACCCCGTAAACCGCGCCGGTGGTTGGAAGTTCCGATGCCGGGATCGAGGACGAGCGCGCTGGAAGCGGATCGGGCAGGATACGCCGCGCGTGTAGCCCCCTGTTCATGCCAGGGGCAGGCTCTGGACCCCCGCTTTCGAGCGTGTGAAAAAATGCCAAACGTCGTCATTCCGGGGCGCGGGCACTGCCCGCGAGCCCGGAACCTATGAACACCGGACGTCGAGCATATTGGAAATTCGGGTGTTCTTGGGTTCCGGGCTCGGCCCTTCGGGCCGCCCCGGAATGACGTTTCTTGGAAAGAGCAATTTCTTCACACGCTCTTTCGCGGGGGCGACGATCAGAAAATAGTGGGAGCCATCTGTCTGCCTGGCACCACTGGAAGGCTTGTTTATTTTAACTGGGAGACTGGCATAAGAGGCGGCTTTCGCTGTAGCGCAGCGAGGTTTCGACGTCGCCGCCATCGAGCCGGGCGAGCCGGAAGACATGGGTTTTCTGCTCGCGGCCGGCGAGGTGCATGATCCCGATCGGCTCGTGCGGCGTGTACGGCTCGACAAAGAGGCTGCGCCCGGCATCGAACGCCGGGGCGGCGTCGCCCGGCATCCAATTGCAATAGGCCGGCAGGAAATCGACCGGCAGGCGCTCGGCAAAGATCACGTAGTTGAGCGCCGTCTGCTCGACAAAGAAAAACCGCGTGCGTTGCGCGACCTCTTCGATGACGCGCGCCCACGCCGCCCAATGCGGTGCCTCGCGGTGCAGCGCAAAGACGCCGCAATTGACCATCGGGTTGCGGCCGAGGCGATCGGCGACGCGCCAGCCGAAGGCCTGGCGATAATTCTTCCAGGCCAGGGTCCGGCCAAACAATTTCGGCCGCTTGTAATGGCGCTTGTAGGCGCGGTCGATCTCGGGCGTGATCGCGAGCTTGTCATGCCCGGCCGCGGCGACGTAAAGCTCGACCGCGCGCCAATCTTGCAGCCAGGCGTCGGCATCGATCCACAAATACACTTCGTAGCCGGGAAAATGCCGCGGCAGAAACGGCCGGGCGAATTGCGCCTTGCGGACTTCGGGCGTGCGCTCGCGCCCCGGGAAATCGATGTCCCAGCCGGGCCGGACGAGGTGGGCGACGCGCGGCGCCAGCCATTCGCGCTGTGCCGCGTCGAGCCCGACATCGAGAATGCCGATCGCCGCGTCGGGGCGTGCGGCCAGGATCGACAGCACCGTGTCGCGCAGCAACGGGAAATAGCCGCTGTCGGCCCCGCTGACGATCAGCAGACGCGGGTCCGCGCTCATCTGACGATCAACAGACGCGGGTCCGCGCTCATCTGCCTGCGGCGTCCGGCTCGACGGCGCCGACTTCGATATCGGCGCGGCGCCACAGCTTTTCGACCATCGCAGGACCGGCCGCCAGCCGCGTCAGGGCTTTGCCGAGGCGCTTGCCCATGCTGGCCGCCGGCTCGATTTTCTAGGTTACGAGGCGGTAGCCGCCGGTGTCGGTCACCAGGATTTCGGCGCGGGTCGGGTCGCGCTCGATCTTTTGGCGCAGCCGATAGACATGGGTTTCGAGCGTGTGGGTGGTGACCGCGGCATTGTAGCCCCACACCTCGTCGAGCAGGGTGTCGCGCCCGATCGCCCGGTCGCCGGCGCGATAGAGGTATTTCAGGATCGCGGTTTCTTTCTCCGTCAGCCGCACCTTTTTGCGGCCGCTCTGGTCGGTGAGCAGCTTGGCGCTCGGACGAAAGGTATAGGGGCCGATCGTAAAGACGGCGTCGTCGCTCTGCTCGCTCTGCCGCAAATGCGCCCGCAGCCTCGCCAGCAGCACGTTGAGCCGGAACGGCTTGGTCACATAGTCGTCGGCGCCGGAATCGAGACCTTCGACAGTGTCGGCCTCGCCATCGGCGCCGGTCAGCATGACGATCGGCACCCGCACCCCGGCGCGGCGCAGCCGCGCGGCACAGCTCGCGCCCGTCCATATCGGGCAAGCCGACATCGAGCAGGATCGCATCGAAGCGCTGGCTCGCGGCAATCGCGGAAGCCTCCGCCGCGGTGCCGCATTCGTGGGTGACGAACTCCTGGTTCAGCTCGAGCTGCTCGGCCAATGACCGGCGCAGCACATCGTCATCATCGACGATCAAGACCTTGCGACCGGTTTTCATCGTCTTCCCCGCCGGATCGAAAAAGCGCTCGGCACTGCGCGACAACGACGCCCCGGCCGGCAGCGGCGGCGCCCCGATTATTTGCAACCCAAGGCTCGATCATCCCTCGATCCGGCCGGGTGCACCCTAGCTGAGCCGCCCGCGATATTCAAACCGGGGGACCGGAGCGGCGCCGCAGCGCGCCACTTTAAGACAACCGCAGCAGCGATTTGCCGTGCCGTTACGCCCGACCGCTCGCCACCGGTCGCGGCGCGCCGAGCGCGGCGCGATGTCGGCCGATGGGTGCATCGCTCGAATCGCCAGGGATTAATTTCGCCCGCCGCCTGTTGTCAGCAGGTGACCGGGGAAAATTTGTTGCCGTGGAGCGGGACCGCAGCTTGACGAACGTGGAGCATCGCCAGCGCAGCCTGGCCGACACAAAGACCGGCGCCGCCGAGCGCCTGCCCGAGCAAGCCAGGCGTGGCGCGGTGCGGTTTCTGCTGCATTACGTCGCTCGTCGCGCCGCCAATCACACGCTCGTGCTGGCCGCCGTGCTGGCGGCGGTCGGCTGCGCCATCGGCTCGCAATACGGCATCAAGAACCTCGTCGATGCGCTCGATACGCCAAATGTCGGCGCGGCGCAGCTATGGTCGGCCATCGCCCTGCTGCTCGGGCTCGTCGCCGCCGACAATCTCTTGTGGCGCGGCGCCGGCTGGGTCGCCGCGCGGACCTTTGTGGCGGTTGGCGGCGACATCCGCATCGAGCTTTTCGAGCACCTGACCGGGCACGGCCCGCGCTATTTTGCCAATCGTCTTCCGGGGGCGCTGGCCAGCCGGATCACGCTCGCGGCGAACGAGGCGTTCACGATCGAAAATGCGCTGACCTGGACGACGATCCCGCCCGCCGTCGCGGTGGTCGGCAGCATCGCCGTCCTCGGCACCGTCAATTGGCATTTGACGGTGGCGCTCGCCGCCGCGGCTGCAGCACTGGGCGCGGTGATCGCCTGGTTCGCCGGCAGGAACCACAACCTCCACGACTGCTATGCGGCGCGGGCGGCGGCGGTCACCGGCGATCTCGCCGATATCGTCAGCAATATCGGGCTGGTGCGCAGCTTTGCCGCGGCCGGTCGCGAAGGCGCGCGGCTATGGCGCAATATCGAGAACGAAATGGCCGCGCAACGCGAGAGCCTGCTCTCGCTCGAACGGCTTCGCCTGCTCCATGCGGGGTGCGTTTTCGCCGTCACTGCCGCGATTCTGGTCTGGGCCGCGCTGCTGTGGCGCGCCCGGCGCATCACGACCGGCGATGTGGTGCTGGCGACGACGCTCGGCTTTACGGTGCTGCACGCCTCGCGCGACCTCGCGATGGCGCTGGTTCAGCTGCTGCAGAATTTTGCCAAGCTGGCGGAAGCCGTCCGGGTGCTGGGCCTGCCGCACGAGATGCCCGAGGCTGCCGCTGCCCAGCGGCTGATCCGCCTCGGCGGCTCGGTTTCCTTTGTCGATGTCTCGTTCAGCTATCCGGACGGGGAGCGGGTGCTGCAAGATTTCACGCTGCATATCCCGCCGGGCCAAAAGGTCGGGCTGGTCGGCCGCTCCGGCGCCGGCAAATCGACGATCTTCGCGCTTCTGCAGCGACTTTACGATCCCGAGCGCGGCCATGTCCTGGTTGACGAGCAGGACATCGCCGAGGTCGCGCTGGACAGCCTGCGGCGATCGATCGCGGTCGTGCACCAGGAAGTGCTGCTCTTTCACCGATCGGTCATGGAGAATTTGCGCTACGGCCGGCCATCGGCCAGCGACGCGGCGGTTTTCCGCGCCGCCGAGGCGGCCCATTGCACCGGGTTTATCAAGCGCCTGCCGCTGGGCTTCGACACGACCGTCGGCGAGCGCGGCCTGAAGCTGTCGGGCGGCCAGCGGCAACGCCTGGCGATTGCGCGGGCATTTTTGTGCGACGCGCCGATCATCCTGCTCGACGAGGCGACCTCGGCGCTCGACAGCGAATCCGAGTGGCTCGTGCAGGACGCGCTCGACCGCCTGTTCCGGGGCCGCACGGTGATCGCGGCGGCGCACCGGCTCTCGACCCTCGCCGCGTTCGACCGGATCGTCGTCATCGAAAACCGGCGGATCGTCGAGGACGGGCCGGCCATGCCGCTCTTGCGGCGGGCCGATCTCGACAACCGTTTGCGCGCGCGGCGCTCGCGGGCCGAGCGATCGTGATCGCCGCGCCTGTCCGCAGAATCTTGGCGACGCTGGTGAGATGTCTCGGAAATGGCGGTACAAGCGTAAGGTCCCTCCCCCTCGATGGGCCCCTCGATGGGGGAGGGCAGGGTGGGGGTGACCGCGCCAGCGGCAAACGCCGCCGGAGCCAAAAACTTCCGATCCCGGCCCTTGGCGCCTTGCGCTCAGGAGGTGGACGACCTCGATCCAGGCTGGTCAGCAACGCGAGAGACTGCCGAGATTTTCATGCCGCGAGCCGCGGCGATGCCGGCATCACCCCCACCCAACCCTCCCCCATCGAGGGGGAGGGCGGCAGTCCGCAACGCGGATCCTCCCTGACGACAGGAACATTGTTGCGGCAATTTAGAGACAGATCACTAGTCTTAGGGGCGCTGGTCTTGGCGATCGCCGTGGTTGCGGCTCCGCTGCCGAGCCATGCGGCGCAACCGGCGCCCGAAGCGCGCGGGCCGCCCAAGCCAAAAAACCTCGTGCCTTTGAACACCAGGGACACGATGGGCGCCCTCGGCAAAAAGGTGATCGGGCCGAAGGGCGAGACGCTCGGCCTGATCGTCGATGTGGTCATCGACGCCGCCGGGCATCCGCAAGCTGCGATCGTCGATTTCGGCGGGTTTCTCGGCGTCGGCAGCCGCAAGGTCGCGGTCGATTGGAACCTGCTGCATTTTGCCCCGAGCGTTGCCGACCGGCCGGTCCTGCTGAACCTCGACCGCACGCAAATCCAGGCAGCGCCGGCATACAAGCCCGATTCCGGCCCGGTCGAGATGGTCGGGGCACCGGCGTCGAAGCCGCCGGCCGCTCCCGATGTGCCCAGGTGACCGGAGCATAAAGGCGGCGGCGCCAAGCCCGCTGGCGCTTTTTGCGGTGCCCTCGCCCGATCGCGGGCTCGACTGGCTCAACCTCTTTGTCGCCAATATCCAGACCGGCTTCGGCCCGTTTGTCGCGGTTTATCTGACCACCCAAGGGTGGACGCAAACGGCGATCGGCCTGGCTCTCAGCCTCGGCACGGTCACCGCGATGGCGAGCCAGCTGCCCGCGGGCGCGCTGGTCGATGCGATCCGCAGCAAGGCGGCCGTCGCCTTTTTCAGCATCCTCGCCTTTACCGTCAGCGCGCTGATGTTCGCGCTGCTGCCGATCCCGCTCTTCATCTATATCGCCCTGGGGCTGCACGGGTTTTCGAGCTGCACCTTGGGACCGGCGATCGCGGCGATCAGCCTGTTGATCGCCGGGCCGAGACAGCTCGGGATGCGGCTCGGGCGCAACGCGCGGTTTGCGGCGATCGGCAACGGCGTCGGCGCGGCGCTGATGGGCGCAATCGGGTACTGGCTCTCGGAACGGGCGGTGTTTTTTCTGACCGCGGGATTGACCTTGCCGGCGCTTTTGCCGCTGCTGGCGCTCGCCGGGGTGCGCGAGCCCGAGCGCCCGGCACAGACCGATGGCGCGCCGGGGCGGCCGGCACAGACCGATCGCGAGCCCGAGGGGCCGGCACAGACCGATGGCGCGCCCGAACGGCGGGCGCAGCCCCGGAGCGGGCGAATCCTCGAGCTGCTGACGACGCCTGCGCTCTTGGTCTTCGCGGTTTGCGTCATGCTGTTTACTCTCGGCAACGCGGCGATGATGCCGCTCGCCAGCACGGTCCTGACCAAGCGGGCGACCGGTGCTGCGACATTGCTGATCGCGGCGTGCATCGTTCTGCCGCAGCTCGTCGTAGCCGTGTTGTCGCCGGTCCTGGGCCGCATCGCCGAAATCCGCGGTCGCCGCCTGGTGATGCTGGTCGGGTTTTGCACCCTGCCGATCCGCGGCCTGTTGTTCGCCACCCTGAGCGACCCGAGCCTGATCGTGCTGGTGCAGGTCTTGGACGGTGTCGCCGGTGCGGCGCTCGGGGTCCTGGTGCCGCTGGTGACGAGCGACATCGCCGGGCGGTCCGGCCATTACAACCTGTCGCTCGGCTTTATCGGCTTTATGGTAGGCGTCGGCGCCACGTTCAGCACCAGCCTCGCGGGCTGGATCGCGGACCGGTTCGGCGACCCGGTCGCCTTTGCCGGCCTGGCAGGCGTCGGATTCGCAGCGATGCTGCTGGTGTGGGCGGCAATGCCCGAAACCAGGCCCGAATGACCCCGCCGCTCCGGCAGCTGGTGGCAGGCATGCGGGATGATGGGTGGCTCGGCGGCGAATAAGTTTGCCGGGCAGCGGGTGGCCGCGCCATATAAGCGCGGCGGCTGGAGAAGAGAGCAGTGCACGAAGCGGAAATCCCGCCGAGAGAAGAGAGTGACGGCGACGCGTTCGGGCCGGCGATCGGCGCGCTGCGCCGGGGCGACCCGGTGCTGGTCCGTGGCCCCGCGGGGGCCATCCTCGCGGTCGCCGCCGAGCTGGTAACCGACGAAAATTTGCGCCGGCTGCGGGCCATGTGGGCCGGCAGCGCCAGTGTCGTGTTGACGCGCCGCCGCGCGGTGGCGTTGGGCTTGGCCCTGCGCCAGGGATGGTCGGGGGCGGTGTCGATCGCGGTTTCGCCCGAGCTGACGGCGGCGGTGATTCGCAACCTCGCCGACCCTGCGGCCTCGCTCGGCGCCGAGCCGCCGGGGCTCGGGCCGGCGCCGGCGGCGGCCGAGGGTGCCGCGCTCGCCGCGGTGGCCTTGGCCAAGCTCGCCTCGTTGCTGCCGGCGGCGCTGGTGGTCCGGCTCGGCGCGGCCGAGGCGCTCTTGTGCGCGCGGCGCGGCGATGTCGCGGCGGTCGAGGCCGAGACGCTGCTCGCGCGCAACGCGGCGGCAGCCGGGCTCGACCGGGTAACCGAGGCGCGCGTGCCGCTTGCCGACGCCGAGAATGCGCGGCTGATCGCGTTTCGGCCGCGCGACGGGGGTGGCGAGCATCTGGCGATCGTGATCGGCACGCCCGACCCGGCGGAGCCGGTGCTGACGCGGCTTCACTCGCAATGCTTTACCGGCGACCTGCTGGCGAGCTTGCGCTGCGATTGCGGCGACCAGCTGCGCGGGGCGATCGCGGCGATTGCGCGCGCCGGCGGCGGGGTGCTGCTCTACCTGGCGCAAGAGGGGCGCGGCATCGGCCTCGTCAACAAGCTGCGCGCCTATCAATTGCAGGACGCCGGCTTCGACACGCTCGACGCCAACGAGCAATTGGGCTTCGACGCCGACGAGCGGGTCTATCTGCCGGCGGCGGAAATGCTGCGCCAGCTCGGGTTTTTGCGGGTGCGCCTGTTGACCAACAACCCGGACAAGATGGCGGCGCTCGAACGCTACGGCATCCGCATCGTCGAGCGCATCCCGCATGTGTTTCCGGCGAACGGCCACAACGAGCGCTACCTGCGCACCAAGGCGACCCGCAGCGGCCATTTGCTGTAAGCGCAGCGGCATCATCCGCAAGGCTGGTCGGCCCGGTCACACCCGAATTGACAGCGCCGCCCCCGGCGGGGCGAAGATGGCGCGATCCATCCGGTGGGGCAGGGCGGCATGAGCAGTCTCGATCCTCTTCCTTATCCCGACGCGCAGCTGCGCGCGATCCTGCGCCGGGTGAAGACGATCGCCATGGTCGGCGCCTCGTCGAATTGGAACCGGCCGAGCTACTTCGTGATGAAGTACCTGCAAGGCAAAGGCTACCGCGTGATCCCGGTCAATCCCGGGCTCGCCGGCGAGGAGCTGCTCGGCGAGCAGGTCTATGCCGCGCTGCGCGACATCCCCGAGCCGGTCGACATGGTCGATGTGTTCCGAGCCGCGCGCGAGGCGCCCAAGATTGTCGAGGAGGCGATCGCGATCGGCGCCAAGGTGGTGTGGATGCAGCTCGGCATTCGCAACGACGCCGCCGCGGCAACGGCCGAGGCAGCCGGCATCGAAGTGATCATGAACCGCTGCCCGAAGATCGAGTTCGGACGGCTCGGCGGCGAGTTGTCGTGGAGCGGCGTCAATAGCGGCATCATCCGCAACCGCCCGCCCGAGCCGCCTTTGGCGCGCCGGGTCAGGGAGCGGCCGACACCATCGCAAAACGTGACATACGGCTTCGACACCCGCGCGATCCATGCCGGGGCGGCACCCGACCCGGCGACCGGCGCGCGCTCGACGCCGATCTATCAGACCGCAGCCTATGTGTTCGACGATGTCGATCATGCCGCGTCGTTGTTCAACCTGCACAATTTCGGCTATATCTACGCGCGGCTGAACAACCCGACCGTGTCGGTGCTCGAGGAGCGGGTCGCCAGCCTCGAAGGCGGCCGCGCCGCGGTCGCCGCGGCCTCGGGCCACGCCGCGCAGTTCCTCGTCTTCTTCACGCTCATGGAGCCGGGCGACGAATTCGTCGCCTCGAAGAGCCTTTATGGCGGGTCGCTGACGCAATTCGGGCTGTCGTTCAAAAAGCTCGGCTGGAAATGCCATTTCGCCGACCCGGCCGACCCCGAAAATTTTCGCCGCGCGCTGACCCCGCGCTCAAAGGCGATCTTTATCGAGAACCTCGCCAACCCCGGCGGCATCGTTGTCGACATTGAAAAAGTGGCGGAAATCGCGCACGAGGCCGGGGTCCCGCTGATCGTCGACAACACGCTCGCCACCCCGTATCTGTGCCGACCGTTCGAATGGGGCGCCGACATCGTCTGCCATTCGACGACCAAGTTCCTGTCCGGCCATGGCCATGCGCTGGGCGGGATCGTCGTCGAATCGGGCCGCTTCGACTGGTCGCAGGGCAAGGGGTTCCCGTCGCTGACCGACCCGGAGCCCGCCTATCACGGCCTCAAATTCTTCGAGAATTTCGGCGATTTCGCGTTTACGACCAAAGCGCGCGCGGTTGCCTTGCGCGACTTCGGCCCGACCTTGTCGCCGATGAATGCGTTCCTGACCTTGACCGGGATCGAGACGCTGCATCTGCGCATGGAGCGGCATGTCGAGAATGCGCGCAAGGTCGCCGAGTTTCTCGCCGTCCACCCGCGCGTTGCCTGGGTCTCCTATGCCGGGCTCGCGGACAGCCCCTACCATGCGCTCGCCGCCAAATACCTGCCGAAAGGGGCGGGGGCGGTCTTCACCTTCGGCGTCAACGGCGGCTACGAGGCCGGGACCAGGCTCGTCGAGAACGTGCAGCTGTTCTCGCACCTCGCCAATATCGGCGACACGCGCAGCCTGATTTTGCACCCCGCTTCGACCACCCACCGCCAACTGTCGGACGAGCAGCGCGAAGCGGCCGGCGCCGGCCCCGATGTCGTGCGCCTCTCGATCGGCCTCGAAACCGCCGACGATCTGATCCGCGACCTCGACCAGGCCCTCGGATAGGCTTGACGCTATTTTGCCACAGAGTGTCGAAAAACTTTACAGGCGTTGGGATTCGATAAATTTGGCAGTCTGATCAATTCGTTACCTCGTATGTCGCAAGGGCTGGCCGGCAACGCCGCGGCACCCGACTGTCGGATTTCCTTACAGGCCTTTTAAAGTGCTTTGCCATAAACAATTGAAAAAACTCAATTAATTTTTCTGGCATGAAATATGCTCAACAGCCGATGCAAGCATGCCGCCGGAGGAGCCCGGTGCTGCAAATTCGAGGTTGCGGAGGTCTTGATGAGCTCGAAAATTACGTCGTTGTTTGCTTCGGCCGCGGTGCTGGCTTTTGCCACCGGCGCCAATGCCAGCATCATTCCGATCGGTTCGTCACTGACGTTCGGCGGCACCAACCTGCCGGGTGCGTGCACCAACACCACCTGCTCCGACACCGTGACCTTCGGCTCGACGCCGGTGCTGATCGACGGCGGCGCGCTCACCCTGTCGGAAACCCAGGTGGCCACGGGCGCGAACGGGGAATGGGACGTGTGGAACTTGTCGACCACCAAGGGCGGCCCGCTGGCCGGCAATACCAGTGGCAACTGGGCGTTGGTGATGGACTATACGCTGAGCAAGCCGGTGTTTTTCGACGGCGTCGTCAGTCAATGGACGGTCGATGGCACGCCGGTGAGCCCACTCGACAATTTCGGCGGGGTCTGCTGCGCGGTCGCGTCGAACCCGAGCCCGATCTCGGGCGAGGCCTATTTCAACGACGGCTTCAGCTCGCCGCTGCCCGCCGGGGTCGAAGCCAATTGGCAGCAGATCTTTGTCAACCCATACAGTTTCGTTTCGGCCGGCGGGATCGACCCGAGCACGGCAAACGACTTCCACTTCGCCTTGCATTTCACGCTGCAAAACCCGGTAGCGACGCCCGAGCCGGCCTCGATGCTGCTGCTCGGCAGCGGCCTCCTCGGTTTTGTCGCGGCGCGCCGCCGCCGGCGCCGGTAAACGGCCTCAGCCGCTGGTGTGCTTGCGGATAAAGGCTTTCATCCGGTCGAGCGCACGGGCGGCATAGGGCGCGTCGGGCTTGCCGGTCATAAAGCCGTGGTTGGCGCCCTCGTAGAGCTGCAATTCGGCCTCGCCGCCGGCCTTGCGATAGTCGGCGGCGAATTTGCGCATCAGCTCGACCGGGACCCATTCATCGCGGTCGCCGCCAAAGACGAGGGCCGGCGGCAGATGGACTTTTTCGCCGCGCTCCAGCATGCGCGGCGGATTTCCCTCTGCCATCGCCGCCGCGTCGCCCCAGAAATTGTGGTGGTTTTCCAGGAGCTCGGCATTGCCGGCCTCTTTGGCGAGCTCGTAGCGCAGCAGCGGGTCGAGCACACCCCAGGCCGAGATCACATAGGCCGGCCGCGCATCCGTCTGCGGCGCTTCGGCCAGCGGCAAGCCCGCATAGCGCCGGTCGTCGGGCCGCATTGCCGCCAGCAGCACCTGATGCCCACCGCTCGACGTGCCAAAGCTGCCGACCCATTCGGCGCGGCTCTTATAGTGGCCGGCCCGCGCCTTGAGCCAGCGCGTCGCCAGATTGATGTCGGCGAGCGAGGCGGGGTAGGGCGCCTCGGGCGGCATGCGGAAATCGATCGAGGCGACAAGGATGCCGCTCTCGGCCAATGCACGCGCCATGAAATCGTTGTCGGTGCGGTCCTTGTTGACCCAGGCGCCGCCGTGAATCTGCAACGCTGCCGGGAACGGCCCCGCCCCGCTCGGACGATAAAGGCGCGCCAGCAGGGCACGCCCGCCTTGGCGCTGGTATTCGACATCCTCGACCGCGACATCGTGGCGGGCAGCGGCTTCGATCGTCATCGACATTTCTTCACTCCGCGAATTGTCGTTGCGCCATCCTAGCCGATCGCGCCGGGCGGGCGCGCGCAATTCGACTTACGAGGCGCGCAGCCGTTCGAGCGCCATCGGCACCATCGGCTGCGCCGGGTCGAGGCGCGCCAGCCCGGCTTCGAGCCGCGCCTTCAACACCGGTGCGTCGGCAAAATCGCGGTCGGTCCAGAATCGCTTCTTCGGATCGAAAAAGCCGACCGTGTCGAGAAACGCGACCGTGAAATAATAGCTTTCCGGCAACAACTCCGAGGCCGCCCGCAAAACAATCGTGCCGTCGCCGCCGAGCGCTCGGCCGAGGCACCACTCGGTGAGGCGCAGGAGCTCGTCCTGCGCCTGCCGGCGTTGCGCCGCACCGATTTTGGCCCAGCCGAGCCGGAACAGAACCGCGACATCGTAGTTGTTGTGCGCGGTCATGCCGGCCGCGTCGAGCCAGCCGTTCGGATAGCGATCGGCGCGGATTCGGATCAGCGTATCGACGAGCTGCGGCCAGTAGCCGATGGCGCCGTCGAGATAGCGCGCCATGTGAAAGGTCATGCTGAGATCGGCGGTGCGAAAATGTCTTCCGTCGAGCTCGTAGCCGGCGCCGAAAAACCCGGTCGCGGGATCCTGCCAGTCGGCGATAAAACCGCGGATCGCGGGTTCGAGCTCGGGATGCCACGGATAGCCGACCGGCCGGCGCTGCAAGATCAGCCGCACCAGATTGGCGGTGGCAAAATTCAGCTCCTTGCGGTGATCGACACCATCCTGGTCGAGGCGCGAAACCAGAAGGCTGTCGAGATAGCCGAGCAGCCGGTCGGGATCGTTGATCCGGTCGAGCAGGTGCTGCGGCGTGCCGCCGGCTTTGGCATCGGCCGCCAGCCAATGATCGACCGAGGCGTCGAGCTGGAGAAACCACACCTCGGTGCCGATGCCGAAGCTGCCGTCCGGATCCGGGATCGATGCGCTCGGCAGCGCTGGGAGCGCGGCAGCCCGGCCGATACGGTCGAGCGCACGCTCGGCGGCGGCGAGGTCGGCGGTATATTCAAAGCGCCAGCGCAGCTCGGTCAGCGCCTGACGCAAATAGGCGGTATCGCGCCCGCTCGCCTCGTCGTCGTCGAGCCGTCTTTCGAGCACGCGCAGTTGCGGCAGGGCCGCGCGATAGCGCTCGGCCAGCGCCGGAAACCGGGCGGCGATCTCGCGTTGCGCGCTCCACCCGACGGGCGCCGGGAGGAAGCGGCGTGCGTCTCTCCGGCGCATCGAGCCCTCCTCAGACGGGAGCGCCGATATCGGCTTTCCCCGGACGCGGCGCCGGCTCGATCAGCGATCCGAAGGCGCTGACCGCGAACAGGCCGGCGGCGGCGGTGACGACCGCGAGCACCAGGGGGCTGCGAGCCGGGCCGAGCGCGAGCGCGGCGGTCGCCGTGGCGGCGCCGGTCATCTGAAGAAAGCTGGCGAGGCCGGAGGCGGCGCCGATATTTGCCGAGCTGACGCCGAGGCTGCCGGCGACCGCGTTCGGCGTGATCAGCCCGCTGGCGCAGCAGATGAAAACCATCGGGCCGACCACGGTGTAGGGCCCCGCGACATGGAGCAGCGCCAGCGCGATCATCACCGCGCCGGCAGGAACCAGCACGATGCTGCCGATCACGATCAGGCTGTCGATGCCGAGGCGGCGGGTCAGCCGGTTGGATAAAAAGCTGCCGGCGAGAAACCCGATCGGCGGCAGCGCGGCGTAGAAGCCATATGCCTCGGGGCTGATGCCAAACCCGCCGATCAAGACCGATGGCGCGCCGGCGGTAAAGATATGAAACCCGGCATGGGCGCCGGTGGCGGCGAGCGCATAAGCCATAAAGCGCCGGGTCCCGGCCAGCTGGCGGTAGGTCGCCAGCATGTTGCCCGCGATCTTCGCTGCGGTCTGTCGCGCGGCGGCTGCGATCGTGTGCGTTTCCGGCACATAGAGGATCGCCAGCGTCGTCGCGGCGGCGGCATAGAGCGCGACCGCGGCAAAGTTTGCGCGCCAGCCGATCCATGCCTGGAGATAGCCGCCCGGGATCGGCGCGAAAGACTGAACCAGGGTCGCCGCGATGGCGAGAGCGGCGATGACCTGGGCGGCACCGTCGCGCCCGTAAAGATCGCGAATCGTCGCGCGGCCGACGACCATGCCGGCGCAGGCGCCGATCCCTTGCGCGATGCGCGCGGCGATCAGAAAGCCGATGGTCGGGCTCGCGGCGCAGGCGAGGCTGGCGAGCGTGCTCAAGGCCATGCCGAAAATCATTGTGCGCCGCCGGCCATAACGGTCGGACAACGGGCCGAGCGCCAGCATCCCGATGGCGAAGGCCAGCAGATACCCGACAAAAGTGAGCTGCACGCGAGCGACGGTCGTGCCGAGCCCATGGACGATGGCCGGTATCGAAGGAACATAGATGGTCGACGCCAGCATCCCGAGCGTTGCCGCCGCCAGCACGCTCACCAGCACCCCCGGCCGGCGCGCAACTGTCGGTTCAGGCATCTGATCCGTACCCTCGGCAGCGGTATCCGATCATAGCCTCCTTCCTATTTCGGCAACCTTACAGAGGCAGATCGCGCGAACGCGTCGCGCGGCCAAGGCTGACGATCGCGCCCGGTCGGATCTCGCGCCCGGTCGGATCTCGGGCCAGCCAATGATCGAGCGGCAGCACCGGCGGCGCGCGGCCCTCGCGGCCGCACCAATCGGGCAGCAGCAAAACGGCCAAGCGCCGCGCCCCTTTGGGCCAGGCGATCTGGAGCCGCCGGATCGGTGCGCCCGACGCGCGCTCCTTTAGGGTGTGGTCACGGCGCGGCAATTCGGCAACCCGAAGGGTTTTGGGCGTCGCTGCCGAGCGGCCGTGCAATTGGCGCACATCGGCGATCGGGAACGCGTTCGGCGCCGGCGGCCGGGCCAGCTCGAAGCAGGCATCGGCCGGCTCCAGAATTCGCGCGACAAAACGATCCTCGCCGCTGCGCAGATGCGCGGTTGCGCCGGAGACCGCCATCGGTTCGGCGCTGAAATGCATCGTCCACAGGATCTTGCCGGCGACTGCCGGGTCGACCTCGTCCTCGATCAGCACCTGCCGGCCGAAGAGCGCGGCACCCCGTCGAATCGTTCCGGGCGGCTTGCCATAGGCGGCCGAGAGATCGAAGACGACCCATTTGCGCGCCGCCTCGACACCGCTGCCGAGAATTCGCGCGCGCACATCCGGCACCTGGTTGCGCCCGTCGATGACGAGCGTGTTGTGGCCCGCGGTCCCCGCCCGATAGTAGCGCCATCGGCGCCCCGATCGACCGTTGGCGCCGTGGTCGAAATAGCCGGGCAAATCGTAATCGTCGGCGCCGAGATCGACGACCCAGCGGCACCGGGCACCGTCGACGACAAAGGTCCCGGCATCGGCCTGGGCGTGCAGCAGGGCAGTTTGCAAACGCCCGGTCGGGGGCCATTCGGGGCCGGCGACGTTGCCGCCCTTGATCGCCAGAAACACCGGGCGCGCCCGTCGGTGGCGGCGCCAGGTGTTGCGAAAGCA
This sequence comes from uncultured Alphaproteobacteria bacterium, assembly GCA_963702685.1. Taxonomy (GTDB): domain Bacteria; phylum Pseudomonadota; class Alphaproteobacteria; order ATCC43930; family CGMCC-115725; genus AP-15. Next base: position 38,110 of record CAVPDQ010000001.1, read on the forward strand.
GGCGAGGTCGAGGCCGCGAAACACCTTTCCGGTCGGCAGGTCGAGCGTCGCCGGCGCCGCCCGCGCGCAAATCGGCCAAATCAACCGCAGCGGCAGATGCCAGCCGTCATAATCGCCGAGCAGCCAACCGTCGATCGGCCGCCGAAAGCGATGGGCGAGCCAGATCAGCGGCGAAACATCAAAATGCCGCTCGGAATCGGCAAAATCGAAGGCGGCGCCGAACGGGCCCGCCGCGTGGAGCGCGAAATCGCCGGTCTGGGCCACGCCCGGCCGGTCGGCGAGACCAAAGCTGGTGCCGAGCGTGCTCTCGAGCGCGGCGACCATCAAGCCGGCGTAGCGGGCCGCCAACGACCAATAGCTCAAGCCTTCCGCCCAGGCCCCGTCCGGAGCGAACGCGGCAAAGGCGTTCCACGCCGAGGCGAGGCTTGCTTGCAGAAGCTCCAAGGAAAGCTCGCGACAGTGCTGCAGCATGACGAGCGCAGCAATCGCGATGCCCGCGCTCGACACCACCGCGCAATTGTCGCGCCGCGCCGGCCAATCGACCGATCGATCGCGATACGCGGCCGCTGCCGGCTCGAGCGCGTTGCGCACCATCGCTTGCTCGATCGCCTGCCGTTCCGCCGGCGACAGCAAATGGTAAAGCCAATCATAGGCGAGGGCGACCGCGACGGCGATTTCGGCGCAATCGAGAAACGACCGGATGACGGGCCGCTCCTTCCAGGTCGCCGCCGCAGCAAATTCCAGCAGCACCGTCCGGCTGGCCGCCAATCCCCACTCACGCCGCGCATCGTCGGCTGTCAGCGCGACAAAGGAAGTGGTGACCAGACGCCGGGCGCGCGCTTTGATCTCCGCCCGCGACGCGCGCCCTCCGTTCGCCGGCGCAGCGCTCAGCAGAGATTTTTCGAAGCGGGATTGAAGCTTGGTGCTGCTTCTCGCGGTGCGCCGTATTCGCGCCAGCGCGTCGGCCCGAAACAGCAGGTAGGGGTGAGGTGCTGCAAACTCCGCGGCGGCGATCCCGACGAGGCTGCGGTCGGGACCGGTGGCCTCGTGCCGTGACGGCGACAGCGCGTTGTCAAATGGCAAAACCGCAATCCCCGCGAGGCGGCGCAGCAGACGCCGTCGCTACAAGCATGTTCCCCGGCGCGTAGCACAGGTATGCCGGATCAACTTTTAAGAGAGTGTTTCCTACCTCGTTCTGCCGGTTTGCTCAAGCCTGCGCCAGCAGCTGGGCGAGAAAATCATCCTTCCAGCCGGCCAGGTTGAACTTGCCGCGCAGCGACACCTTCGAGCGGTCCGTATGCATCAGGTTGAGCGCCATGTGACGCAGGATCGCAAGGTTGTAGGGGCTGTTGTCCATCCGGCTTCTGACCTGATCCTCGTTCATGACGACGTTGAGAACCCAGTGCAAGCGGTTCTCGACCCCCCAATGCGCACGAACCGTCTCTCCCAAGCGTTGCGGGGAGAGCCGCGCGCTGAGCAGATAATAGGCGGTCTCGGTGGAGGTTCTAGGGCCGCTGCAAGATGTGGTCATGCGGTTTCTGACGACGCGGCCGACAGCCGCCAGGCTCGGCCATTGATAACGCGCCTGGAGCCGATCGATATCGGTCGAAACCAGGCTGCTGCGCAGCTCGACCCGCCCGTGGTCCTCGGTCGTCGTCGAATGCCCCTGCGCTGCCGCGTGCCGCGGATCCTCGAAAAACCGCCGAACATCGGCGTGGAAGGCGCCGTGGTTGCCCTTTAGCGCCAGCACGTAGTTGCCGCCCTGGCCAGTGATCTGCCGCGCGATGTCACGTTGACAATTGAGCGCGTCGGCGGTCACGGTGGCGCCCTTCAGGGACAGCATTTGCAGCAGCTTGGCGACCGCCGAGGTTTCGTTCGCCCGGTTGGTGGCGATCTGGGCCAATACGAGCCGCTTGTCGCAGCACCAGGCGCTGACCATCATCAATGCGGAGCGCGCGGTGGTCGGGTTGAACGACCGGCGCAGCACCTTGCCGTCGATCGCGATCACGCCGCCGCAGGTATCGCCAAAACGCGCCATAAACTTTTGAAAGCACGCCCGGAACTGGTCCGGGTCGAGATGGCGAAAGACGCGGCTGAAGGTGTCGTGGCTCGGCACGCCGTGCTTCAGCTCGAGGAAGCTGCCGAGAAACTCCTGCTTGGCTTCGGCGAAGACCGCCATATCGACGGCGGTCTGCCCGCCGGACAGCACCGCGCACAGCGCAATCGTCAGGACCTCCAAAAGATCGTGGCGCAGCGCATTGCCCCCGCGCGGGTCTTTCAGCTCGGCAAAGCAGTCGCCAAAGCCGGTAATTGCCGGTTCGGGGCGACGCCGCACCGGGGTGCGCCGATGGTTGTAAAGTCGTCCGTTCGGGAACGGCTCGCGCGGCGATGAACTCACTCTCATGGCGATTTCCATCATTGTGTTTTATCCTGATAGGCGAACGATCGACCTGAACCTGTCAATGCAGCGTCGACAGGTTCGTCAAACATACGTCAAATTATACATATCTAGATTTCGCGGATCCGAGCTGAATATCAAGTCAGTCAAGGCTTGCCAGGCGATCTGCGAAACTGGTTACTCGAAATGATTTGAGCCAGTCGAGACCACGTTGCTCGCGAGGCGATCTGCGCGACGCGGGCTTGTGCGGCGGCGATGCTCGGTGGCCGCAGCGAGAAAAACTTGCGGGCGGAAACCATTCATGAATAGTTACCCGTGAAGATCGCGATTGACGCTGGTGAGGACGAGTTTTTGACGCAACCCGAGATAGATTAATTCGAAAGGATGGCACTGTAGGGCGATGTTTCGCCCAGGATCGGTGCAGCGGGGCGAACCTTATGATCATTCGCAATCTGGCGATGCACGAAGCGGGCGGCACGGCGACCCACACGGCCATGGTGGCGTGGGAGGATCGCAGTCACCCGGAGCAAATGCTGACCTTTGCGATCGCCGCCGCCGATACCGCGGGCAGCGAGAGCGACGGACCCGGCGCGGACGCGTTCCTTGCCGCGGGCTTCCCGCTTGCTGCGGTGCATGGCGAAGCCCGGATCAAGATCGAAGGCCAGCCCTGCCCGATGCTGGTCGAGGGCTTGCGGACGGTCCACGCTTGGTGGCGAAGCTGGGGCGGGATGCCGGACACGGCACCTCGGATCGAGACCGCCGGCTATCGGCGCGAGCATCGGACCGCAACGCCCAAACGGGCGGTGGCGTGCCTCTCGGGCGGCGTCGATGGGCTGCACATGCTGATGCGCAACCGCGAGCTCTATCGCCCCGAGGATCCGGCCTATATCCGCGAGGCGCTGCTCGTCCACGGGTTCGATATCGGCAAGCGCGCGCGCGATCCCGAGAACGAGCGCTACCGGATGGCGCTGGGGCGGCTGGAGCCGATCGCCGCCGAAGCCGGGCTCCGGGTGATCCCTTGCCGCACCAATCTGCGCCATTTCCCCTCGCTGCCGGATTTTTGGGAGCATCGCCAGCACGGCGGGGCGCTGGCGGCGGTCGCGCACGCCGCGGTCCGAGGGCCGGCTTTCTTGTTTATCGGCAGCACATATCCGCTGACCCATCCGGTCCCGAACGGCTCGCACGCCGCGGTGGACGGGCTGTTCTCCAGTCAGCGCCTCAGCATTGTCCATGACGGTGCCCGCTTCTCTCGCTTGGACAAGGTGCGCGAGCTGGCGCATTGGCCGACGGCGCTGGCAATGTTGCGGGTGTGCTCGGCCAACGTCGCAGACATGCCGAATTGCGGGGTCTGCGAGAAATGCCTGCGCACGCGGCTCGAGCTGTTGGCGGTGGGCGTCGAAGAGACCGCGGCGTTTGGGCCGAGCCTGCCGCCGGAGCAGCTTTGGGACTGCGCCGCGCCAAAGCCGATCGCCGGTCGAGCTGGTGTTTATCAGGAGCTGCTGCCGGCGTTGCGCGCACGCGGATACGGCCGCCTGTGCCGGGCGATCGAAGAAAATATTGCGATCGTCGGCAAGGAAGCGGAGCCGGCGTTTTTTCGCCTCGGCCGCGAGGCGGTGCGGGTATTGGCTTGATGGTCGATCGAACTCGCTTCACTATTCACAACAGCCGATCGATCGAAAAGATCGAAGCGGGCGCGGACGAACGCCCAGGAGGACAATGGCGATGGCCTTGGTGATCGGGGTCCTCGGCCCTCTCACGATCGAGAGCGACGGTGCCCCGCTGGGGAAGCTGCCGAAGAAAGCGCGCGCCCTGCTGGCCTATTTGTCCGCCCAAGGCGGCCGCCCGGTCGGCCGTGAGCGCCTCGCCGACCTGCTATGGCCGTATCAGGCTTCGGATCAAGCCCGGCACAGCCTGCGCAACTGCGTTCTGGAGCTGCGCAAGATGCTGGGGTCGGCGCATCATTTGATTGCCGACTTTACGACCTGCCGCCTCGATGACGTCGATGTCGATCTCGACCGGTTCGCGCAGCTTTCGCTGTCGCCCCAGCAGGCCGAGCTCCAGGCCGCCGCCGATCTTTACCGAGGCGAGCTGCTCGCCGATTTTCTGATCAATTCGGAGCCGTTTCAGGAATGGCTGGCGACCGAACGGGACCGCACGCTCGATCTCGCCTGCAATGTTTTGCAGCGGTTGATCGCGACGCAGGATGCCGCCGGCCGCCATGACGCGACGATCCGATCGGCGCGTCGGCTCGTCGCCCTCGATCAGCTCTCCGAGATTGGCCAGCGGGCTTTGATCCGCGCCTATGCACGGGCCGGGCGGCGGCCGGAAGCGCTGCGCCAATACCGCAGCTGTGCCGAGATCCTAAAGCGCGAGCTCGGGGTCGCGCCCGATGCCGAGACGCAGGCGCTGGCCAACAGCATCGCGCGTTCCGGCAACGCCTCGGCGCCCGCCCCGGTCGGCCGCAGCGCCGACGGCTTTGCCGAGGATAATGCGGCAGCGGCGGAGGTACCGCACCAGCTGGCTGAAAATTTTGCCAAGCAATGGCCGACGCGGCTGTCGGGACGGGTCAAGCCGTTATGGCCATGCGTGCTGCCGAGCATCGGCGTCGGCGTGGCGCCGATGCGCAATTTGACCGGCGACCCCGATCAGCAATATGTCGTCGAAGCCTTTACCGAAGACCTTGTCACCGACCTGCTCCGGCAGGGCCGCGGGCTTGCCCTGGCGCGCCTGGCGGACGGACAGCGGGGCGCCGACGCGTTCCCGTCCGCGAGCGAGCCCGAAACCGAGTATGTCGTTTCCGGCAGCGCCCAGCGCAGCGGCCCGCGGACGTTGCGGGTCAACATGCAGATCGCCGACGCGGCCACGGTGAAATACCGATGGGCCTGCCGGTATGAGGTCAGCCCCGACGACCTGGCCTCGGTGCAGACAAAGATCACCAGACAGATCTCGCGCGAGTTGCACGTGCTCCTGCTTCAGGAGGCGAGCCGCCGCAGCTTTGCCGCGGCCGACGACGAGATCGGGGTCAACGAATGCCTGGCCCGCGCCGCCGCCGCGCTCAAGGGCAGAAGCACCCCCGAGCTGACCGCGCAAGCGCAGAATTGGCTGCTCGGCGCCCTCGCGCGCGATCCGCACAATGTCGAGGCGTTGACCAGCCTTGCCTTTACTTGCCAGCACGTCGTCAGCAATCCGTGGTGGGGCGATCCGCGCGCCGTCTCGGTCTCGTCCGATCTCGGGCGCGAGGTGATCGGGCTGGCGCTGGCGCTGGCGCCCGGACGCGCCGATGCGCATTGCATCCAGGGAATGCTGCGTTCGGCGGCGGGCCAGCTGGAGGAGGCGGCGCGATCGTTCGAGCGCGCGCTGGCCGTCGACCAAAGGCTGGGGATCGCTCATGGGTTTGCCGGATACAACGCCGCGCTGCTCGGCCACGCCGAAGCGACGATGACGTCGGTCGAGCGGGCGATGCGGTCCGACCAGTCGGACCGTCGGCAGAGCATCTTTTTCTTTTATGGCGGGTTTGCCGAGCTGCTGCTCGGCCGACGCGAATCCGCCATCGCGCTGCTGCAAAAGTCGCTGGAGCGCAACCCGGGCTATGGCGGCGCGCAGCTGTTTCTGATGGCCGCCCTGTCGCTGGCCGGGCGGAACAGCGACGCCGCGCGGGCGGCCGGTGCGTTTCGCACGCAATATCCCGAGTACCGCGAAAATGCGTTCGAGCAGCAATGGCTGTGGCGCTCGGCCGCGCCGGTGTACCGCGCTCAGATCGATCCGGTGTTCGATACCATCCGCAACCTCGAGCTGGGCGCTTAACCCGCTGCGCCGCCGGCGATCAGCCCGGCATTTTCAGTGCCGGCCCGGCGACCAGGGCTCGGGGGCGCGCGGCTCGAGATCGGTGACGACATCGACGACGACCGGGACGCCGGCGGCGAGCGCTTCCGTCAGCGCCGGCGCGATCTCGGCCGGCTCTTCGACGCGGATGCCGCGCACGCCAAAGCTCTTGGCGACCGCGGTAAAATCGGTCGGACCGAAACGCACCAGCGCCTCGCCGCGGCCCGGCCGGTTACCGGCGATCCGGCGCACACCCGTCAAATTCTGGCCAAAGCCGGAATTGTTGTTGACCACGACCACCGTGGCGATGCCGCTGCGGCGGGCGGTTTCGAGCTCGGCGAGGTGATAGTAAAAGCCGCCGTCGCCGGTAAAGCACAGGACAGCGCGACCGGGTGCGGCGCATTTGGCGCCGAGCGAAGCGGGGAACGACCAGCCGAGCGATCCTGCGGCGCGCAGATAGGTCTGCCCGGCGCCGTTGAAGTCGATCATCGTGCCGGTCCAGATGCCGGAATAGCCGGTGTCGGCGACGACGATCCCGTCGGCGGGCAGCGCCTTGGCGATCTCGGCGCAGAGCCGCTCGACCCGGATCGGCGCCTTGTCGTCGCCGGCGAGCGGTGCCATCGTCGCCCGCCAATCGGCAACGATCCGCGCCGCCTCTTCGGCAAAGCCGCGGTCGCGCGCCGGCGCGCCGAGCGCTGCATTGAGACGCGCGACGGTTGCCTTCGGGTCGCCGACGACCCCGATCGTGTTCGGATAGCTGCGCCCGATTTCGGCCGGGTCGGCGTCGATCTGCACGATCCTGGTATCGGGCGCCGGCACGGTCCAGTTGAGCGTGACCTGGTCGCCGGTGTCGCAGCCGATAAAGAGGACGAGATCGGCCGAGTGGACGATGCGGTTGGCAGGCGGCGCCGAATAGCTGCCGGGGACGCCGACCGACAGCGGATGACGGGTCGAAACGAGCCCGCGCGCGCCGAGGCTGGTGGCAAGCGGTGCGGCGAGCGCTTCGGCCAAAGCCAGCACCTCGGGGCCGGCCTGCGAGGCGGCAGCACCATCGCCGGCGACGATCGCGACCCGGGCCACGGCTTTCAGCGCCGCGGCAGCGCGTTCGATGTCGCGCTCGTCGGCAACCGGACGGTGCGCCGGGATGCGCCGCTTCTCGGGGTCGATCACGGCCGGCTCGGAGGTTTCGCCGAGCTCGATCGCATCACCCTGCAATCCGCAAAAATCGAGATGCGTCGGGCGCGACGTGTCGGCCAAGGCGGCGCGCCAGGCTTGGCGCAGCAGGCGCGGCAATTCCGCGGTCGAATCGACCGGCGCCGAAAACTTGGTGACCGCGGCGAACAGCGGCGCGTGCGGGATCTCCTGATAGCTGTTGCGGTGCTGGAACGACGGCTCCTTGCGGCCGGTCAAAGCGACGACCGGGGTGCGCCCGAGCCAGGCATCCTGCAAGCCCGAGGCAAGGTTCGCCGCCCCCACCGACTGGGCCATGCACACCCCCGGCTGCCCGGCGATCCGGGCATAGCCGTCGGCCATGTACGCCGCCGCCTTTTCCGAGTGCGCGAGAATGCGCGTGACACCCAGATCCTCGAGCTCGAGCAAGGTCCGGCGCATCACCAATTCGACAAAAAAGACATGCGTCGTCCCGCTCTCGGCCAAAGCACGCGCCAGCCATCGCGCGCCGTTTGTCGTTTCTCGTTCGCTCACGCTTTCTGTCCTCCCTCAACTCACAGAGTCAGGCCGCCATCGACGATGACCGTCTGTCCGGTGATCATCGCGGCACCTGCGCACAGAAAAAAGATCGTCTCGGCGATGTCCTCGGGCCGGCAGGCGCGCTTCAACGGCGTGCGGTCGATCGAGACCGCCTTGCGGTCGGCCGGCCATTCGCGGTTCCACGGGCTGTCGACAAAGCCGGGCGCGACCGCATTGACCCGGATTTCCGGCGCCAGGGTGCGCGCCAGGCTGCGGGTCAAATTGATCAGCCCGGCCTTGCTCGTCGCGTAGGGGATGCTGCTGCCCGACCCCATGACGCCGGCGATCGAGGCGGTGTTGCAGATCGCACCCCGCGCCGCTTTCAGCGCCGGCACCGCGGCATGGGCGCAGCGGAACGGCCCGATCAAATTGGTGGCGAGGATGCGCGACCAGAAATCCTCGGTCAGCGCGTCGAGATCGGAGAACGGGATCGGCACCGGTGTGGCCGGCGTCCCGGCATTGTTGACCAGAAAGTCGAGCCGGCCGAGTGCCTCGACCGCGCGCGCCACCATGCGCTCGGCCTCGCCCGGCCGCGACACGTCGCCCGGTGCGGCGACGACCCGGCGGCCCTCGCCCTTGAGCCGCTCGACCGACTGTGCGCCGCGCTGGTCGTCGGGCAGATGGTTCAGCGCCACGGCGGCGCCGCAGCGCGCGAAAATCTCCGCCGCCGCCAAGCCGATCCCCGAAGCCGCACCCGTCACCAGCACCGCCTTGCCGCTCAAATCCGCACTGATCATGGCGCACGTCCCGGCCGATGGTAAAAGCCGGCAGGAAGCATGCCCCCGCCGCCCCGCCTGTCAAGCCGCCCGCGCTCAGAGAAAGTCGCGCGCCCGCTCGATTTCTTCGAGGACGCCGGCGGGCGAAACCAGCAGGACCTCGTCAAAGCCCAGCGCTCCATCCGCTTGATCCGCCGCCGCGCCTCTTCGGGCGGGCAGACCAGCGCCACATCGGTGGCTTCGGCGAGCCCGGCGGCTTCGGGGCGGTCCTCGAAATCGACCGCGACATTGGCGAGGACCGCGTTGGTGCCGCCGGCGTCGCGATAGAGGCGCATGCCGTATTCGAGGTCCTCCCAGCTGCTGAACCGGCCGGACGGGGTCCAGCCCTGGCATTCCTCGGCGGCATAGGCGATCCAGCGCGGGCTGCGCCAGGCGCCCATCAGGATCGGCGGCCCACCCTCGCAGCCGGGCCAGACCGAGAGCGTGCCGCCGTCGAGCGGCTCGCCGCGCCACACCCGGTGCATGATCGCGAGCGACTGGCGCAGCGTGCGGAAGCGGTGGTCGTAATCGCCGCCGAGCAATTCGAAATCGGCGCGCGTCGAGCCGCTGCCGACGCCGAGCTGCAACCGGCCGCCGGAGAGCGCCTGGACCGACTGCACGCGATGCGCGAGCTCGACCGGGTGGCGCAGCGACACCTGCAAGACGCCGATGCCGAGCTCGACGCGCTCGGTGACGGCGGCGAGTGCGGCGAGCGCGGTCAGCGGATCGAGCGTCGGCCGGCCGCGCCCCATCGAATCGCCGACCCAAATCCCGGGAAACCCGCCGGCCTCGATGCGCCGGGCATAATCGGCCATCCGCGGCATCAAGGCGCCGTGCGGCTCGGCACCAGGGCTCAACCGGATCATCGTGCTGACTTTCATCTTATTCCTCTGTCTGCGGACGTTCGCGCGGGTAGTGGCGAAAACCCCAAAACCGCTAACTCAGCGTTTTTTGCGTTTCGAGGTCGTCTTCGATAAAGGCGTGGATTGCGGCGTCGATATCGACATCGGTGGTGAAGCCGAGGGCGGTGGCGCGTGGGGCGGCCAGCGCCCGCGGCCAGCCGGCGACGATCGCTTCGATCTCAGGGTCGTGCCGCCAGCGGATGCGGGCATATGCCGTCTCGCCGCCGGCGCGGCGCACGGCCTCGGCCATGTCGCCGACCGCGACCGAAAAACCGGGAAGCTGCAACGACCGGTTGGCGCCGAACGCGTCGGCCGGCAATTCATGCGCGCGATGCAAGGCGGCGACGACAGAGCGCGGCGAGGCCAAGGCCATCATGAGATCCGGCTTGACCGGGCAGATCGCCTCGTTGCCGGCCAACGGCTCGCGGATGATCGAGGAGGCGAAGGTCGAGGCGGCGCGGTTCGGCAGTCCCGGCCGCACCACCACCGTCGGCAGGCGAAGCGCGCGGCCGTCGATAAAGCCTTTGCGGCTGTAGTCGCCGACCAGCAATTCGCCGATAGCCTTTTGCACGCCGTAGGAGGATTGCGGGCGCAACGGGGTGTCGTCGCCGACCTCGGGCGGCAAGTCGCCGCCATAGACCGCGAGCGAGCTGGCAAAGACGAGGCGCGGGCAGGTGCCGAGCGCGCGGCAGGCATCGAGCACGGCGCGGATGCCGTCGAGATTGACGCGATAGCCGAGATCGGTGTCGGCCTCGGCCTGGCCGCTGACCACGGCGGCGAGATGAAACACCGCCGCCGCACCGGGCGCCAAGAGCCGCCGAACCGTGTCGCGGTCGGCGATGTCGCCGGTGACCAGGCTGAGGCGGCGATCCTGCGGCAGCGGCAGGGCCGCCCCCGCGTTGTCGAACAGCACCAGCTCGTCGATCGGCCCGAGGCTGCTGCCGCGCTCGAGCAGCCGCAGCGCCAAGCGCCGCCCGAGAAACCCGCATCCGCCGGTGATGACCAACCGCATCGCTCAGCCCCCTGGATCGCCCAGCCCCTGAGAACGGAGCATCGACCCCGCACGGCGAAGATCGGCTTGACCCGATCCAGCCGGGTCGTTGTAACCTCTTCCGCCAAACCTGGGCACAGCGATTTCGCAAGGCGGCATCCACCCGGCACGTCCGGGCACGGGTAAAAAGACGACGCAATATTCCCCGCTTTGCAAAGGATTGCACCGTGGGAGCAGGGATGATGACAGACCTGAACGGGTTGGTCGCTGCCGATGGCGGTCTGGTCAGCCGGCGGATTTTTATCGAGCCCGAGATCTATGAAGAGGAGCTGAAGCGGGTCTTTGCCCGCTGCTGGCTCTTTTTGTGCCACGAGAGCCAGATCCCCGAGCCCGGCGATTTTTACACGACCTATATGGGCGAGGACCCGGTGCTGGTGGTGCGCGACAGCCACGGCAAGATCGGCGCCTTTTTGAATGTGTGCCGCCATCGCGGCAATCGCCTATGCCGCGCCGAGCAAGGGAATGCCGCGAGCTTTACCTGCGCCTACCACGGCTGGACCTACGGCAATGACGGGGCGCTGAAGGGCGTCCCGCATCTGAGGGACTTTTACTACGACCAGCTCGACCGCGGCGAATGGGGCCTCCAGCCGGTGGCGCAGCTCGACAGCCATCGCGGGCTGATCTTCGCCACCTTCGACCGCGCCGCACCGTCGTTGCACGAATATTTGGGCGAGATGGCCTGGTACCTCGACGTCTTTTTCGACCGGCGCGAGGGCGGTGTCGAGGTGCTGGCGAGCCATAAATGGCTGGTGCCGTGCAATTGGAAATTCCCGGCCGAGAATTTCGGCGGCGACGCCTACCACGTGCAATGGACGCATCTCTCGGCAATCACCACCGCCTTCAGCAGCGGGGTCACCGCCAACCCCGGATCGAAGGGCAGCATGGTGTCGCCCGGCAATGGACACATGCTGATCTGCGTCGGGCCGGACGATGTCGGCGACCCGCCGGTGCCGGTCATCCAGGCGTATGAGCGCGCGATCCGGCCCGAAGTCGAAGAGCGCCTCGGTCCGCGGCTGCGGCTCGCGAGCCCGATTGTCGGCACGGTCTTTCCGCATTTCTCGATGCTGCGCAGCACCTCGCGGACGTTTCGGGTGTGGCAGCCGCGCGGACCCGACAAGACCGAAATCTGGTCGTGGGTGTATTGCGACAAGGCCGCCCCTGCCGAAGTCAAGGAAGCGGTGCGGCTCGCCGCGATCCGCGGCTTCAGCCCCAGCGGCACCTTTGAGCAGGACGACATGGACAATTGGCAGGAATGCACCCAAACCTGTCGCGGCGTCGTCGCGCGGCAGATGGCGCTGAACTACCAGATGGGGATGGGCCATGACCGCTTTGATGCGGGGCTCGGCGCCTGGGCGAGCGAGCTGCGCATCAGCGAAAACAACCACCGCCGGTTCTACCGCCGCTGGGCCGAGCTGATGGCCGGCAAGGGCTGGGGCGAATTGGGCCAACCTCACGCCCAGGCAGCCGATGACTGAGGATACGTTGCGCGAGGTCGAGCAGTTTCTTTACCGCGAGGCGCGGCTCTTGGACGAGCGGCGGTTTCACGAATGGCTCGACCTTTTCACCGATGATTTGCACTATTGGATGGCGACGCGCGGCAACCGCTACCCGCGATCGAGCAAGGCGATCGCGATCCTCGATCCCGCCCGGCTGCCAAACGACGACAGCGCCGACGAGGAGGCGCGCGCCATCCTCGACGAGGACAAGACTTCTCTGAAAGGCCGTGTCGCGCGGCTCGAAACCGGGATGGCCTGGGCCGAAGACCCGCCGTCGCGCACCCGCCATTTCATCGCCAATATCGAGCTGATGCCGGCGCGCTCGCCGGATGAAATCGAGGTCTGCTGCAACGTCATCGTTTATAAGAGCCGGTCGGAAACCGAGCAGGATTTTTATGTCGGCGCCCGCCGCGACCTGTTGCGCCGCGTCGATGGCGCTTGGCAGATCGCCCGCCGCAAGCTCACCCTCGACCAGAATGTGCTGCTCGCCAAAAACATCAGCATCTTCTTTTGATTCCAGCGGCCCTTCAGCTAGCTGTGAGCATGATCAGGTGGGATGGGATCGCTTTCGTTCTCTTTGCTGGCCCTGCGAAGAGCGGGAACTCAGCAGCCAACGTTCAGTCGTTTGCCGCCGGATCTCCGCCTTCGAATACTTCGCGAAAATAGTGTCGTTCCGGGGTGCCCCGAAGGGGCAGGCCCGGAACCTATGAACACCGCCGTCCGCCAGCATATCGGATGCCGGTGTGCTTGGGTTCCGGGCTCGCGGGTAAACTACCCGCGCCCCGGAATGACACAGCTTCACGTTTCTTCACATAGACTTGCGGAGGGGCGACGAAAGACAAGGTGATCACGCCTGAACAAATCTTGCTCTACCGGCGGCGCAGGAGAACGATGTGGCGGCCTTCCGGGCGGATTGCTGCGTCGAAGCTGAAATCGTTGCACCAGCCGAGGAATTCGAAGCGCCGGCTCAATTCGACAAGGCACAGGAATTCCTGAGGGAAGAAGACTTTCGCGGGCACGCGACCGTCGATGACCTGCCCTGCGCCGTGGTCGCAAACGGTAAAGGTCAGGTGCTCGTCATAGGTCTGCGCGATCGGGTCGGAAATTTCGGCGCGATAGCGGGCATGGACGCGGACCCCGTCTCTGCGCATCGTCCAGCTGCGCCGATAATCGTGAAAAATGCGAAACCAGACAAAGCTGTCCAACAAATAAAGGCCGCCGGGGACCAAGAGATCGGCGAGCCGGTCGAGGTGGTCGAGAAATTCAGCGTTCGAGCGGACATAAAGCGAGCCGAGCAGCACATAAGCGAGATCGAACGGACCGAGCCCGCGGTCGAGCCGGCGCATATCGCCGAGGACGAAGCGGGCGCCGATCCCCGCCGAGGCGGCCTTTGCGCGGGCATAGTCGAGCATCTCCGGGCTCAGATCGAGCCCGCAATAATCGTAGCCGCGCCGGTGCCACTCCGTCAGATAGGGGGCGGCACCGCAGCCCAGCTCAAACACCCGGCGCTTTGTCGCCGACGAAAATCGGGCGACCGCCGCTTCGAAGAAATCGACCTCGCGCGCCGGATCGCGCGAGGCGAAGGCGATTTCGTAGTACCGCGGGTGCCGGTAGGCCTCCATTCACGCAGCGCGGCGACCGGGTGCTATTGGGCGGGCACCAGCTCGGGTGTCTTGGCATGCGCGAAGGCCGGCATCACTTCCTTGCCAAAGCGTTCGAGCTGCTCGAGGGCGACCGCCTTGGGCACACCGACCGAGAGGCTGACCGATACCCGGTCGAGGCCGGGATAGCGTTCTTCCAGCGCCTTCAGATGGTCGATGATCTGCTGCGGCGAGCCGCACAGCACCCCGCCATTGGCGATCGCATCCTCGATCCGCGGCAATTTGGCGGTGGGAGCCCGCTGGGGATCGCGCATGATCTCGATCTGCTCGTCGCTCAACGCGCGCACCAGCCGCAGCTCGCCAAACATTTTCATGTTTTCTTCGTAGTATTTGGCAGCCTCGCGAATTCCCTGCTCGCGGTTGTCCGCCATGTAGAAGTGGAAGCCGAAGCACAACCGCTCGCCCAGCTGCAAATGCCGGCCGATGCGGGCATGCGCCTCCTGCCAGTCGAGGACGACTTTGTGCATTGCCCCGCCCTCGGCCGAGCCGCCGCCGATCAGCCCCTGGATGCCGTGCTTGGCCATAAAGTCCATGGCCCGCGCGCTGCCGCCCTGGATCGGCTGCCAGCATTCGACCGGCAGGCGTAGTGGCCGCGGTACCACGGTCAGCTCTTTGAGGGTATAGCCGCGATAGGGGACCTGCGGCGGCAGCGTGTAGTGCTTGCCCTGATGCGAGAAGGATTCGTTGTTGAACGCCTTGAAGACGATATCGACCTGCTCTTCGAACAATTCTCGGTTTCCCGCCTGGTCGAGCAATGGCGAGCCAAAGGTTTCGACCTCGCGGGTATGGTAGCCGCGGCCGACGCCAAAGGTGACGCGCCCACCGGTCAGGATGTCGGCGGTGGCATAATCCTCGGCGAGCCGCAGCGGATGCCACATCGGGGCGATATTGAAGCCGCAGCCGATATTGATATGCTTGGTCACGTGGGCGAGATGCACCGCCATCATCAGCACGTTGGGGATGCACTCGTAGCCCTCGTGCTGGAAATGGTGCTCGGCCATCCAAAAGGTATGATAGCCCAAGCGGTCCATCAGCTGAGCCATCGCCTGCGCCTTGTCAAAGACACTCGCGAGATGCTCGTTGGAAAAGCGACGGTCGTTCACCGGCGTGCCGCCATAGCCGACATCGCCGATATCGACATGTCCGGCGAACAGGCTGTCGAATTTGGTAATCATGGGATGACCTCCGCGGCGGGATCGCCGATCGATTGCCGGCGCATTCTAGGACGCGGTTTCGCGCTGGCAACGGGGATGGCCGCGGGGGCGTACCCTGGCGGCGCAGCGAGGGGAGGGTGGCGATGCCCAGGATCGAATGGCTGGCGGTGGGATGGCCGGCGGTGGGATGGCCGGCGGTGGGATGGCTGGCGGTCGTGAGCTGCGGGCTGCTCGGCACGAGCATGGCGGACGCGCAGCAAAGCGGCAGCCGCCTCGCCGTCGACCAGCCGGGGGTCGGCCGGGTCGAAGCGCATGTCCAAAGCTATAGCGGGGCGCTGGGCATCGTCTCGCGACTGGCCCGTCCGCGCGGCGCCGGGGTCGAATGCAACGCGGTATGCTATTACCCGTCGTCGAGCACCAAGGCGGTGGCGTGGAAATGCGCGCCGAAAAAACCGTGCGTGCTCGACTGCCTCGTCAGCCCGCCGGTCGGCGGGTGCGACTGAGGCAGGGGCGACTGAGGCCGGGGCGCGGGCGGCGCGGCTCTTATGGCACGTGGGTCAAGGAGATGGCGCCGATGCCGGCAGCGACGTTCAAGCCGGTGTTGCCTTCGATGCTGACCGGCTGGAGCGCGATCGAGTTGCCGGAGCCGCCGATCAGCACATTGGCGCCGACCCCGACCCCGGCCGTGGCGCTGGCCGTGGCGCCGACATAATTGCCGGCGAGCGCGCCCGGCGCCAGGTTGATGGTGGGCGCCACCACCGCCCAGACGATGACGGCGCTCTGCACAAAGCCGATATCGACGCCGAATTTGGAGATCGAGCCGGTATAGTGCTCGACCCGCCTGGGTCCCGCGGAAAAGGTGCAGTTGAGCGCCCGCGTGGAGCCGAAGATAAAGCCAAAGCCGCTGGCGACGTTGCAGGTCAGGACGCCGGCGTTGACCCCGGCCGCTTGCGCCGGCGCGGCGAGCCCGGCAACGCCGGCAACGATGCCGAGAACGCCGGCGGTCACTGCGAGTTTTCTGAGCATTCGATCAACCTCCTGCTTGCGCGGTTGCGCCCGAGCGCGGGCACGGGGCGGGCCTCGAGACCGATGTATAGCGTGGTTCCGCGGGGCGATACCATGGTTTCGTTCTGATGTCGCTTATCTGCCCCATGAGCGCTCCACCTGGAGTTTCGCCGAGCGGACCGCGATCCGGCTCGGCATGGACGCATAAGTAAATTTATCCGCTCGCTTCGGACGCAATTTTTTGGAACAATCGCATTTCCCGCGGTCTCGGGATGGGCCGCGCATCGAACTCGACAGGAAACCGACTTGATTAGAGACAGGAATTTCCGCCAGCCGCGCCGCCGCGATTTCGACGACGACGGCTATGATCCGCACCTGCGCGATTTCGGCGGCGCGCCGCCCCGTTTTCCAACGCCGCGCTTCGAGGCGCCCTCGGGCCCCCCGATCCGGGCGGTGGTCAAATGGTTCAAGCCCGAACGGGGGTTTGGTTTTGTCGAGCTGTCGGACGGCTCGGGCGACGCCTTCCTCCATGCGAGCGTGCTCGAACGCAGCGGCATCGCCGCGGTGAACCCCGGCGAAACGCTGGAGCTGCGCGTCTCGCCGGGACAGAAGGGGCCGCAGGTGACCGAGGTCATCAGCGTCGACACCAGCACGGCGACCCCGATGGCGCGGCGTTCGCCCTACCCGACGGCAGAGCGGCCGACCTACGAGACGGCGGGGCCGTCGGTCGAGGAAACCGGCACGGTGAAGTGGTTCAACGCCCAAAAGGGCTTTGGCTTTATCGTGCGCGAAGGCGGCGGCAAGGACGCTTTTGTCCACGCCTCGGTTCTCGAACGCTCGGGCATCGGCACGTTGATCGAAGGCCAGCGGGTGCTGATCGACATCGCCGAGGGCCGCAAGGGTCCGGAAGCGGTCAGGGTCCGCCTCGCCTAGCTGCGGACCCGCGCCGTTCACTGCGAGGGAGGAGAGGCGCCGGGCGGCGCGTAGACCGCCGCGGCGTCGCGGGCGAGCGCGGCCCGCGATTGCGGGCGCATGTACATCATATGGCCGCCGTCATAGACGCGCAGGCTGACCCCGGCTCGCGTCGCCGCCGGCAGCGGCAGCTGGTCGATCAGCCAGCGCGAGGCGAGATAAGGGGTGACGAGGTCGAAGCGACCGTTGGCGATCAGCACCTTGGTGCCCGGATGGTCGAGCAGCGCCGTTTCGAGCGACGCCATCGCCAGACCTTCTCCGCCGCCGTCGCGCGCGCCCTGCCAATTCCATTCATGCGACACGTCGGGAGCCAGCACCCGGTAGGGCAGGTCGGTATGGTAGCCCAGCTCGTCCGCGGCGTAGGCGTTGAACGCCGCGCCAAAGGCGGCAGCGGTCGGCTGCAAGAGCGGGTCGCTGCTGCGGCGGTCGCCGTCGCCGGGTGCGACCGGGCGGGTGATCGTGCCGTCGTAGAGGCTGACCACCTCGCCTTGGGCGCGGCGGATCTCGCGGGCAAAGACCTGGCGCGGGACGCGGCCGCGGTAACGGCGCACGATGTCGCCGGGCAGCCCGACGACAGCGGCGACCTTGGCCAGAAATGCGTCGTCCGCGGCCGGCCGGCCGGCGAGCGCGGCGAGGCCGACGAGGTAATCGGACAGCGCGAAACGCTCGATCGCCGGCAAATCGGCTGACCGGCCGTCGAGGGCGGCGGCGGTGGCGGCATAGGTCGGCAGGTAAAAAGCCGCGGCGAGCAGGTCGCGCTGACCCTCGCGCAGCATCGACAGGTCGAGCGCCGGCGAGATCAAAACGACACCGTTGACCGCGGCAGCGCCTTGATGCGGCAGGGTCCGAGCCAGTGCTGCCGCCCGGAACCCGCCATAGCTCTCGCCGACGAGATAGATCGGGGAGCCCCAACGCTGGTGCCGTGTCAGCCAGAGCCGGACGACAGCCGAGAGCGAGTCGAGGTCGGCGTGCACGTCGAAAAACGGCTTGTCCGGGTTGTCGCCCTTGCCGAGCCCGCGGCTGAAGCCGGTGCCGACCGGATCGACAAAGACGAGGTCGGTAAAAGCGAGCCAGGTCACGGGGTTGTCGATCAGGTGGACCGGCGGGCTCGGCGCCGCGCCGTTCTCGGGCGTCGCCATGATGCGCGGGCCGAGCGCGCCGAGATGCAAAAAGACCGAAGCCGCACCAGGGCCGCCGTTGAAGACGAAGCTGACCGGCCGCCGCATCGCACCGGGTGCGGCGTCGGCAAGATAGGAGACGGTAAAGATCGAAGCCGTCGGCGCCCCCTTGGCGTCGATCACCGGCACGGTCTCGGCAATGGCGTCGTAGCCCAGACGCCGCTCGCCGAGCGTGATCGCATGGTGCGTCGCCACCCGCGCCGGCAACCCGCTCGCCGGCAGCCCGTTCGCCGGCGTTTCGTCGGCTTGCGCCGCGCCGGCGACGAAGACCAGCAGCAGCAGCCACAGCGTCGCAACCGCCCGCGCCATTATCCACCTCGTTGCATCGCCCCGGTGGTTTCCAAGTTACATTCGGGCGCGGACCATGAATACTGAAAGCCGCATGGCGGTCGTTGGACGGGAGGTTTCGATGCCGAGCTCGCAACGGGTTGCGCTGATCACCGGCTGCGGCAAGCCGATCGGGATCGGCAGCTCGACCGCGCGCGCCTTGGCCGCTGCCGGGGTGACGGTGGTCGTCTGCGATGTCGTGGCGACCGGCGTCGCCAACGAGCACAATGTCCAGGGCGACACGGATCCGTCATGGGGCGGGGTCGAAAGCCTCGTCGAGGAGATCGCCCGGAGCGGGCGGGTCGCGTCCTCGGCCTTGGGCGACGTCAGTGTCGAAGCCGATGCCGCGCGCATGGTCGGTCAGGTTTTGAGCCGCTATGGCCGGCTCGACATCCTGGTCAACAATGCCGGGGCGCCGCAGGGTGCCGATCGCAACGAGATCGAGGACGTGCCGCTCGCCGCCTGGGAGCAGACGATGGGGGTCAACGCGCGCGGCTGCTTTCTGATGACGCGCGCCGCGGTGCCGGCGATGCGCGCCGCAGGGTGGGGCCGCGTCGTCAACGTGTCGTCGAAGGCGGCATTCCGGCCGGGCCGGCGCCGCGCCACCTATGCCGCCTCAAAAGCGGCGATCGTCGGCTTTACCCGGTCGCTGGCGCTCGATCTGGCGCCGATTGGAATTACCGTCAACGCCGTCTGTCCCGGCCCGATCCGGACCTCGCGCGCGATCAGCACCAACCGGCGCGAATATGGCGACGATCTCGAAACCGGCTTTGCCGAGCGGTCGAAGGCGATCCCGGTCGGGCGTTTCGGCAGTCCCGACGAGGTGGCTGCGGTCATCGCCTTTCTGGCCTCGGACCAGGCCGCCTTTGTGACCGGCCAGGCGATCGGCGTCGATGGCGGCTGGTAGCGCCGGTCAGGCGCGGTCGGCGAGGCGTTGCGCTCCCAAATCGAGCGATTTCGGGCGGGCGGCGGCCAGCGCGTCGATCAGCAGGATATCGCCGGGTTTCTCGCGTAAAAGGCGAATGCACAAGAAGCTTTACCTCTTGTGAAACCGCTTTAGAGTCGGCGCGACAGATCCGATGCCATGCGCCCCTTTCTGCAAAGCCTGTTTCTTTCGGCTGTCGTGACGCTGGCGCCCGCGCTCGCCGCGCCAGGCCCGACAGCACCGCCGCCCGGTCGGGTGGGGCGGGTCAGCTTCACCGACGCCAAGGTATCGGCGCGCCCGGTGCCCGAAGCGCCATGGTCCGACGCGGTGATCGACGCACCCGTTGCCGCCGGCACGGCATTGCGCACGGCGGCCGATGCCCGCGCCGAAATCGAGATCGGCGTCGACACCCTCGACCTCGCCGCAAACACCCAGGTCGAGATTGTCCGCCTCGACGACCGGGTCGCCGAGATCGCGCTTTCAGCGGGGCGCGTCGAGGTCGTGCTGCGCGGTCGCGGCGGCGCTTCGGTGGTCGAGATCGATTTTCCCCGCGGCGGTGTATGGCTGTCGCGGCCCGGCCGATACGACATCGACGCCGGCGACGCTACCGGAGCGCCGCAGATCGCGGTGTTCGACGGTGCCGCGCATTTTGCCGGGAACGGAGCCGATATTCGGCTCGACGCGGGCGAAGCGCTCGACCCGGCCTCGGCGACGACGGGAAAGGCAGCGGCCGACGATTTCGCCGATTGGTGCCGCGCGCGCGACTGGGACGAGGCAAGCCTCGCCGCCCCCTACTACGTCTCGCCCGAGATGACCGGCTCGGCCGAGCTCGACGCGGCCGGGCGCTGGGAGCGAAGCCTCGAATACGGCGCCGTCTGGTTTCCGAACGACCTGCCCGCCGACTGGATACCGTATAGCGCCGGCCAATGGCGCTGGGTCGCACCTTGGGGCTGGACCTGGTTCGCCGACCAAGCCTGGGGCTTTGCACCGTTTCATTACGGGCGCTGGGCATCGATCGGCGGGCGTTGGGCCTGGGTCCCCGGCCGCTTTGTCGCGCATCCGGTCTATATGCCGGCGGCAGTCGCCTTTCTCGGCACCGCCGGTATCGGGCTGAGCTATGCCGAGGGCAGCGGGCCGGCGATCGCCTGGTTTCCGCTCGGCCCGGGCGAAGCCTATTGGCCGCGCGACACCGCCGACCTCGATTACATCCATGCGCTCAACCGCGGCGATGTCGCCGATCCCGAGACGATCCGGCTGTCGAAGGACGGCAAGCCGCCGGTCGAGATCGTCGGCCAGTCCTTCACCAACCGCCTGTTTGCGAGCGCGGTGCCGCGCACGGTGTTCACTGCCGGCGAGGAGACCGCGCCGTGGCTCCTCGACCTGCCGAAAGAGCGGCTGCAAAACGCGCCGGTCCTGACCGCAACGCCGGTCGGTGCGCCGCCGCCGCCCGCCCCGCCCCATATCGCCCCGCCCCATATTGCGGCCGCCGTGCCCGCGCCAAAGCTCGCGCACCCGGCCAAGCCGGTTCATGCCGCCGCGGTCCACACCCGTCACGAGCAAGCCGTAGCCCGCTCGCGCGGCGCTCATTTGCGGGCGCCGGGCTATGCCGCGGCACCGCGGCTGCGACATCTTGTGGCGCTGCATGTGGTCCACGCGCGCCCGGTCGTGCATAAGAAAGAAAGCAAACGATGATCGATTATCGCAGCGACAACACTGGCCGCGCCGCGCCCGAAATTCTCGAAGCGCTCGCCCGTGCCAACCGCGGCACGGCGCTCGGCTATGGCGCCGACGAATGGACGGCGGCGTTGCAGCAGCGCTTTTCCGAATTGTTCGAGACCGCGGTGCGGGTCTTTCCGGTCGCCACCGGGACCGCGGCGAACGCGCTGGCGCTGGCGGCGCTCGGGCCCTCCTGGGGCCTCGTCTATTGCAGCGAAGCGGCGCACATCAACACGTCCGAGGTGAATGCGGCGAGCTTTTTCGGCGGCGGGCTGAAGCTCGTGCCGATCGCCGGCGAGCACGGCAAGATCGATGCCGGCCGGCTGGCCGAGGCTTTGGCGGCGATCGCACCCGGGCAATTGCATCGCGGCCAGCCGAGTGCCGTCAGCCTGACCCAGGCGACCGATCTGGGTGCGGTCTACCGCCTCGACGAAATCCGCGCCCTCGCCGAAATCGCCAAGGCGCGCGGGCTCAGAACCCATATGGACGGCGCGCGCTTTGCCAATGCGGTGGCGCGGCTCGGCTGCAGCCCGGCCGAGGCGTCGTGGCGCGCCGGGATCGATATCCTGTCGTTTGGCGCCACCAAAAACGGCGGTGCGCTGTGCGACGCGATCGTCGTCTTTGCGCCGGAGCTCGCCGACGGGCTCGCCGTGCAGCTGCGCCGCGCCGGCCAGGTATGGTCGAAGATGCGCTTCGCCTCGGCCCAGCTCCTCGCCTATGTCGAGAACGGGCTGTGGCTCGATTTGGCGCGCGCCTCGAACCGGCATGCGGCGCGCATCGCCGCCGGGCTCTCCGGCATCCGGCCATTGGCGCCGGTCGAGGCCAACGAGATTTTTCTCGAATTGCCGGGCGAAGCGATGGATGCGCTCGAACGCGACGGGTTTCAGTTCTATCGCCGCAGCGACTCGCCTGGCCCGCTTCGTCTGCCGGTTCGACGCCACCGATGCCGAGGCCGACGCCCTCGTCGCCGCGCTGCGCCGGCATCTCGCCCCCGCCGCCGCGGCCCGAGCCGCGGAGTAGCTATTCGGCGGCCTGCGTCTGACCGCCCGCGTCGGGCAGCATGCCGAGCGCCCGCTTATAGATATCGAGCAGGGTTTCCTCTTCGTCGAGATCGTCCTTGTCCATTTTCCGGATCTTGACGATCTGGCGCATGATCTTCGGCTCGAAGCCAGTCCCCTTGGCTTCGGCGTAGACTTCCTTGATGTCGCCGCTGAGCGCGCGCTTTTCTTCTTCGAGCCGCTCGATGCGCTCGATAAAGGATTTGAGCCGCTCGCCGGCGACACCCCCCACATCCGGCATGACCGCCCCGGCTCAGTGCTGGTTTTGCGAAGCGGCGAAGGCGGCCTTCTGTCCGGCGCTCGCCTCTTTCTGGTATTTCTTGCGCCACTCGTCATAGGGCATGCCGTAGACGATCTCGCGCGCCTCCGGATCGGAGACTGCGGTGCTGCGCTGCTCAGCCTCTTCGCGATACCAGCGCGACAGGCAGTTGCGGCAAAAGCCCGCCAAATTCATCATGTCGATGTTCTGGACATCGGTGCGCTCGCGTAGGTGTGCCACGAGCCGGCGGAAGGTCGCGGCTTCGAGCTCGGTGCGGGTCTTGTCGTCCATCGGGACCTCCACATTGTTGGCCTCCTTATGTAGCGACGGATCGCGCCGCCCGCACCTGGTTTCCGGAGGAGAGCGTGGAAGAGGCGGAAATCAACGAGCTGGTGCGATTGCCGGACCGGGCGCGGGGCGGCCGCGGATCAGGTCGGCGGCTTTTTCGGCGATCATAATCACCGGCGCGTTGATGTTGCCGCCGACCATGTCGGGCATCACCGAGGCATCGACCACACGCAGGCCATCGACCCCGCGCACGCGCAATTCGGGATCGACGACCGCGAGCGGGTCGTTCTCCGGCCCCATCTTGCAGGTGCCGAGCGGGTGGTGCGCGGTAGCGGCGGTGGTACGGATATAGGCGTCGAGGTCGTCGTCGCTCTCGACCTCCGGGCCGGGAGCGAGCTCGCGCGCGGCAAAACCGGCGAGCGGCGGTGTCGCGCAGAGGCGCCGAACGAGCTTCAGCCCGTCGCGGATCGTCCGGCGGTCGGCTTCGGCCGCGAGAAAATTTTGGCAAATCCTGACCGGAACGCGTGGGTCGGCCGAGGCGAGCGTAATCTCACCGCGGCTTTCCGGATGCAGCATCACCGCGCGCAGCGAAAACCCGTCGGCATAGGGGCGCTTGAACGGCGGCAGATAGGGTGCTGCCCTCGTCGCCACGGCGCGGAACAGGAATTGGATGTCGGGCAATTCGAGCTCGGGCCGGGTTTTGACAAAACCGGTCCAGCCGCTCGGCGTCTCGCTTGCCGGGCCGGTGCCAAAGCAATAGGCGCGGGCGAGCGCCAAGAGCGTGCGGTCGAGCCGCATCGTCGCGACAAAGGGGCCTGGCTCGCGGCGCGCATGATCGGCCAGCACCGAAAGATGGTCCTGCAAATTGCGGCCGACGCCGGGCAGCCGTGCCGCGACCGTGATGCCGTGCTCGGCCAGCCGGTCCGGATCGCCGATGCCGGACAGCATCAAGAGCTGCGGCGAGTTGATCACACCACCCGACAGGACCACCTCGCGCTCGGCCTGCGCCGCGAATCTTACACCGCGGCGCTCGTATTCGACGCCGACGGCACGACCGCGATCGAGCATGATGCGATGGACGAGAGCGGCGGTCGCGACCGTCAGATTGGATCGCGCCAGCGCCGGGCGCAGATAGGCTTCGGCGGCGCTGCAGCGGCGTCCATGGCGGATCGTCTGCTGCATCCGCCCGAGGCCCTCCTGGCGGGCGCCGTTGTAATCGCCGGTCTCGGGCAGCTGCAATTCGACGCCGGCGGCGAGGCAGGCGTCGATGATCGGGTCGTCATACTGCGCGGTGCTGACACCGAGCGGCCCGTCGCCGCCGCGATAGTCGCCCGCACCCCCCGCCCAGCTCTCCTGGCGCCGGAAATAGGGCAGCACCTCGGCATAGGACCAGCCGGTGCAGCCGGATCGCGCCCAGCGGTCGTAGTCGCCGCGGTTGCCGCGTACATAGGCCATCGCGTTGATCGAGGACGAGCCGCCGACGACCTTGCCGCGGGCGCATTCGATGCGCCGGCCGTTCAAATTTTGCTCGGGCTCGGTGAAATACATCCAGTCGTGCAGCCGCCGCTCGAGGATGCGGCCCCAGCCGAGCGGGATCTTGATCCACGGGTCGCGGTCCCAGCCGCCGGCTTCGAGCAGCAGCACTCGCATGCCGGGGTCTTCGCTGAGCCGGCGGGCGAGCACGCACCCAGCCGATCCGGCGCCGACGATAACGTAATCGCAGGACGAGGTCGGCATTTTCACGCCTCCGTGGTTTGCGGTGGAACCATACCCGGCGGCGGGCGTTGCTGCCCATCACAGCGCGCCGCTCACGTTCCGTGAGCGGCACGAAGGTGGGGCTGTGGAGTGACGCGGGCAAGAAAATCAAAAACCTCGGATGCGGTGCCGGTGTTTCTTGCGGGTGGTGGCGAGATGGGGGCGCTGGTCCGCTCGATCGACTGGTCGGCGACGCCGATCGGCCCGGTCGAGAGCTGGTCGCCGAGCCTGCAGGCGATGGTCGGGTTTTTGCTCGCCAACCGGTTTCCGCTATTGCTGTGGTGGGGGCCGCAATACATCCAAATCTATAACGATGCCTACCGTCCAATCCCCGGAGCAAAGCACCCGAAATCGATGGGCCAGCCGGCCAGCGAGTGTTGGCCCGAGATCTGGCATATTGTGCAGCCGCTGGTCGATACGCCGTTCAACGGCGGCTCGTCGACTTGGATCGACGATATGGAGCTCGAATATTACCGGCACGGCGCGCTTCAGGAATGCCACTTTACCATTGCCTATAGCCCGGTGCCGGACCAAGCGGCGCCGCGCGGCATCGGCGGCGTGCTGGCCACCGTGCACGAGATCACCGAGCAGATCGTCGGCGAGCGCCGCGTCGCTGCCCTGCGCGATCTCGGCGCCCGCGCGGCCGAAGCCAAAACCGCCGAGGAAGCCTGCGCGGCCGCAGCCGAGACCCTGGCGAACTACGCAAAGGACGTGCCCTTCGCGCTCCTCTACCTGATCGAGCCGGGCGGCGCCCGGGCATGGCTGGCAGGGACGGCGGGGATCGTGCCCGGCGGGGCGGCGAGCCCGGTCGCGATCAGGCTCGACGGCGACAGCGAACCCGCGGTCGGCTGGCCGTTGGCCGAATTGCTGCGCAGCGAGGCAACGCTCGTCGTCGCCGACCTTGCCGCGCGCTTCGATGCCGTCATGCCGGGCCCCTGGCCGGACCCGCCAGCCGCCGCGGTGCTGGTTCCGATCCGCTCCGGCACGGCGCACCGGCTCGCCGGGGTGCTGGTCGCCGGTGTCAGCCCACGGCTGCCGCTCGACCAACGGTACCGCAGCTTTCTCGATCTGGCGGCAAACCAGATCGCCAGCGCCGTCGCCGGCGCGCGCGCCTATGAGGAGGAACGCCGCCGCGCCGAGGCGCTGGCCGAGATCGACCGCGCCAAGACCGTGTTCTTCTCGAATGCGAGCCACGAATTCCGCACGCCGCTGACCTTGATGTTGAGCCCGCTCGAGGATCTGCTGCTGCGCGGCGCGGGGGCATCTTCGGTGGCGGCGGAGCGCACCGAGCTCGAGCTGATGCACCGCAACGGGCTGCGCCTCCTAAAGCTGGTCAACACCCTTCTCGATTTTTCCCGGATCGAGGCCGGCCGGTTCGAGGCGGTCTACGAGCCGGTCGATCTGGCGAGCCTGACGGTGGATCTGGCCAGCACCTTTCGCTCGGCGATGGAACGCGCCGGGCTCGGCTATCGCGTCGACTGCGAGCCGCTGGGAGAGCCCGTCTACGTCGCCCGTGACCTGTGGGAGAAGATCGTTCTGAACCTGTTGTCGAACGCCTTCAAATATACCCTGGCGGGCGAAGTGGCGGTCACCCTGCGCCGGATCGAGGGCGAGGCCGAGCTCGCGGTTCGCGACACCGGCATCGGTATCCCGGCGCGAGAGCTGCCGCGCCTGTTCGAGCGCTTTCATCGAGTCGAAAGGCAGCAGGGGCGCACTCAGGAAGGCAGCGGGATCGGGTTGGCCCTGGTGCAGGAGCTGGTGCGCATGCAGGGAGGCCGGGTCGCGGTCGACAGCAGCGAGGGCCGCGGCTCTCGGTTTACCGTGACGATCCCACTGGGAACCGCGCACCTTCCGGCCGACCGCATCGGCGCGACGCGCACCCTCGCCACCACCGAGATCGGCGCGGCGGCGTTTGTCGAGGAGGCGCTGCGTTGGCTCGATACCGAAACCGGCAGCGCGCCGGATATCGAGGACCCCGCGGCCGGCGCCGTGTCGGAGTCGCCGATGCCGTTGGTGCTGCTGGCCGACGACAATGCCGACATGCGGCTCTATGTGCGGCGGCTGCTGACCCCGCGCTATCGGGTGATTGCGGTGGCCGACGGCGTCGCGGCGCTGGCGGCGGCGCGGCGCGACCGGCCGGACCTGATCTTGAGCGATGTGATGATGCCGCGCCTCGGCGGCTTCGAGCTGCTGGCGGCGGTGCGCGCCGATCCCGAGCTGCGCGAAATCCCGGTGATCCTGCTGTCGGCTCGGGCGGGCGAGGAGGCACGGGTCGAGGGTCTCGGCGCCGGCGCCGACGATTACATGACCAAGCCCTTTGCCGCGCGCGAGCTGTTGGCGCGGGTCGGCGCCAATCTGGAGATGGCGCGGCTGCGCCGGCGCGCGGCGAACGACGCGGAGGCTCATGCCGCCGAGCTGCGAACCTTGCTCGAAACCGTGCCCGCCGCGGTCTGGTTCACCAAGGACCTGGAGGCGAGCCGGATCTGGGGCAACCGCTATGCCGCCCAATTGCTGCGGCTCGACGAGAATGCCAACCCGTCGCTGAGCGCGCCGCCGGCCGAGCGTCCGCGGCATTTCAGGGTATTCCGCGACGGTGCCGAAGCCGAGGTCGCGAGCCTGCCGATCCGGCGCGCCGCCATGGGCAAGGAGGTGCTGGGCGACGAAATCGAAATCCGTTTTGACGACGGCGTGTCGCTGACCTTGCTGGCCCGTGCGGCACCGGTGCACGACGGCACGGGGCGGGTGGCCGGCGCGATCTGCGCCGGCATCGACATCACCAGCCGCAAGCACACCGAAGCGGCGTTGCGCGTCCTCAACGAGACGCTGGAGGAGCGGGTCGCGCTCGAGACCGATCGCCGCCGGCATGCCGAAGGGGCGTTGCGCCAGGCGCAGAAAATGGAGGCGATCGGTCAGCTGACCGGCGGCGTCGCCCACGACATGAACAATTTGCTGATGGTGATTCAGGGCAGCCTCGAAATTATCGAGCGCCAGCTGCCGGCGACCGGAAACAACGGCGTGCGCTGGCGCCGTCCGCTGCAATCGGCGTTGGGCGGGGTCGAGCGGGCGGCGGCGCTGACCCAGCGGCTCCTCGCCTTTGCCCGGCGCCAGTCGCTCAATCCGAAGGCGATCGACCCCAACCGCCTCGTCGCCGGCATGTCCGATCTTCTGCGGCGTACGCTGGGCGAGGCGATCGTCATCGAAAACGTGCTGACCGATGGTGTGTGGGAGGTCTATGCCGATCCGAACCAGCTCGAAAATGCGATCCTGAACCTCGCGGTGAATGCGCGCGATGCGATGCCCGAAGGGGGCGCGCTGACGCTCGAAACCGCCGATGCCCGGCTGGGTTCGAGCGATGTCGACGGGTGGGCCGAGATGGCGCCGGGCGATTATGTGAGGATCACTGTCGGCGACACCGGGATCGGCATGAGCGGGGAGGATGCCGAGCGGGCGTTCGAGCCGTTCTTCACGACCAAGGAGGTCGGCAAGGGCACCGGCCTCGGCCTCAGCCAAGTCTATGGCTTTGTCAAGCAGTCGGGCGGCCATGTCGCGATCGACAGCACGCCCGGCATCGGCACGATGGTGCGGATTTACCTGCCGCGCCATGTCGCCGGCCGCCCCGGGCGGCGGGAAGCAGATGCGACGCCGCAGAAAATTCCGACCGGGAATTTCGGGGAAAGCGTGCTGGTGGTCGAGGACGACGACGCGGTGCGCGCGAGCAATGTCGGAAGCCTGCGCGAGCTCGGCTACCACGTCGTCGAAGCCGGCAATGGCGTCGATGCGCTGCGCCTGGTCGAAACCGAGCCGACGATCGGCTTGCTGTTTACCGATATCGGGCTGCCGGGCGGGATCGACGGCCGCGAGCTCGCCGCCAGCGCAAAGCGGCTGAGGCCGTCGCTGCGGGTGTTGTTCACCACCGGCTATGCCCGCGGACCCGCCGGCAACGGGAGCGTCGGCGGCGCTGCGACGATGCTGCCAAAACCCTTTGGCTTTGCCGCATTGGCGGCAAAGGTGCGTGAGGCGCTCGATCGGTAGGACCGGCTCGCCGGGGAGTTATCGAAAGCGGCCGGCGTTACCACATATCGGGACGCGCCCATATCGGCGCGGCACATTCTCGGGTGCACGAATGCTGGTGGAGAAAAGCGACGAAGAGCCGCTCGCCGCGGTGGCGGAGGGGCGGGCAGGGAAGTCGAGCGTCGTGGCGCAATTTCAAATCTGCTGGAGCCGGTTTCTCGACCCTGCCGGCAAGCCGGTGCGGGCGCTGCCTGATTTTGCCCGCGACCGGGCCGAGCTCGTGGCGCTCTATCGCGGCATGGTGCTGGCGCGCAGCTTCGACGCCAAGGCGGTGGCGCTGCAGCGGACCGGGCGGCTCGGCACGTTTCCGTCGGCCCTGGGGCAAGAGGCGGTGGCGGTCGGGATCGCCGCGGCGATGCGGCCCGACGACGTGCTGCTGCCGAGCTTTCGCGAGCATGGCGCGCAATTGTGGCGCGGGGTCAGCCCGGTCGAGCTGTTTCTGTTTTGGGGCGGCGACGAGCGCGGCAATAATTTTGCCGAGGCACGCGAGGATTTTCCGATTTGCGTGCCGGTGGGGACGCATGTGCCGCATGCCGTCGGCGTCGCGCTGGCGATCAAATTGCGCCGCGAAGACCGGGTCGCCGTCTGCGCTTTTGGCGACGGCGCCACGTCGAAAGGCGATGTCGCCGAGGCGCTGAACATCGCGGGCGCATGGCAATTGCCGGCGGTCTTTGTGATCAACAACAACCGCTGGGCGATCTCGATCCCGGTCGCAAAGCAGACCGCGGCGGAGACCTTGGCGCAAAAGGCGATCGCCGCCGGCTTCGACGGCGAGCAGGTCGACGGCAACGACGTTGTCGCCGTGCGCGAAGCGGTGGGGCGGGCGCTGAAGAAGGCGCGCGCGGGTGGCGGGCCGACGCTGATCGAGGCGCTCTCCTATCGCTTGGGCGACCATACGACCGCCGACGATGCCCGCCGCTACCGCAACGACACCGAAGTCAGCCCGCATTGGGCGGAGGAGCCGATCGGCCGGCTGCGCCGCTATCTGGTCGATCAGGGCATGTGGGGCAAATCGGACGAGGAAGGACTGCTGGACGGGGTGGCGGCGACCATCGAGCGGGCCGCGGAAGCCTATCTCGCTTTCCCGCCGCCGACGCCGGAAGCGATGTTCGATTTCACCTATGCGACCCTGCCTAGGGAACTCGCCGAACAGCGCCGAGAGGCGCTCGGCGTGGCGGCGGAGTGAGGCTCCCGTGGCCGAAATCTCGCTCGTTCAAGCGATAAATCTGGCGCTCGCCCGGGCGATGGCGGACGACGCTTCGGTCATCGTCCTCGGCGAGGATGTTGCCGCGGAGGGCGGCGTCTTTCGCGCGACCGAGGGATTGCTCGACCGGTTCGGGCCCGAGCGCATCCTCGACACTCCGTTGGCCGAGGGCGCCATTGCCGGGCTCTCGGTCGGGCTCGCCGCGCAGGGCTTTCGACCGGTCGCAGAGATCCAGTTCACCGGCTTTATCTATCCGACGATCGACCAGCTGGTGAGCCACGCCTCGCGGCTGCGCACCCGCACCCGCGGCCGGCTGACCTGCCCGATGGTGATGCGCTCGCCGTGCGGCGGCGGGATTCGTGCGATCGAGCATCATTCCGAAAGCCCCGAGGCGATGTTCGCGCATGTGCCGGGGCTGCGGGTTGTGATCCCGTCCTCGCCGGCCCGCGCCTATGGCCTCTTGCTGGCGGCGATCCGCGATCCCGACCCGGTGGTGTTTCTCGAGCCGACCCGGCTCTACCGCGCCGCGCGCGAAGAGGTCGAGGATGACGGCACCGCACTGCCGCTCGACCATTGCTTTGTGCTGCGCGAGGGGAGCGATGTGACGCTCGTTTCCTGGGGCGCCACCACGCGCGAGACATTGGAGGCCGCCGAATTGCTGGGTGCCGAAGGGGTGAGCGCCGAGGTCGTCGATGTCGCGACCATCAAGCCGCTCGACACCGAGGGGTTGCTTGCTTCGGTCGCCAAGACCGGGCGCTGCGTCATCGCCCATGAAGCGCCGTTGACGGGTGGGTTCGGCGGCGAGATCGCGGCACGCCTGGCCGAGCGCGCGCTGGTTTCGCTGCTGGCGCCGATCGAACGGGTCGCCGGCTGGGACACGGTCATGCCGACGCCGCGGCTGGAACGGTATTATCTGCCGAGCACCGAGCGCATCCTGGCCGCCGCCCGCCGCGCGCTCGCCTACCAGTGAGGCTTGATCGCGATGAAACCGGCGTCCCGCGCTTCGAGACGCGCCTGCGGCGCTCCTCAGCGTAAGGAATGTCTGATGTCAGCACGAAGAATTCCTCATTCTGAGGAGGCCGCAGCGCGGCCGTCTCGAAGAATGCACGACGCTTCTACCGAGCTACGCCGATGACCACCTTTGTCCTGCCCGATCTCGGCGAGGGGCTGCAGGAGGCTGAGCTGGTCGCATGGCATGTTGCCGCGGGCGACCATGTCGTGGCCGACCAGCCGCTGGTTTCGGTCGAGACCGAAAAGGCGGTGGTCGAGGTGCCCTCGCCGCATTCCGGGCGGATCGCGCGGCTGTTCGCGCGGCCCGGCGAGAGGGTCAAGGTCGGAGCGCCGCTCGTCGAATACGATGACGGCCCGCGGGCCGATACCGGCACCGTCGTCGGCGAGCTCGCCGCGGCGGCCCCGGCGCCGACCCAGCCGGCAGCACCACCTCCGGCGCCGGGCGGGATCAGGGCCGCACCTGCGGTGCGCGCTTTGGCGCAACGGCTCGGTGTCGATCTGGCCGAGGTCACGGCGAGCGGGCCGGGTGGGGCGATCACCAGCGCCGATGTCGAGCGCGTCGCGCGTGCCGCGACCGAAGCCGGCCCGGCCGAGCCGCTTTCGGGCGTGCGCCGGGCGATGGCCGTCAACATGGCGCGCTCGCACGCCGAGATCGTGCCGGCGACGGTCAGCGACGAAGCCGATGTCGAGGCTTGGCCCAAAGGCAGCGATGTGACGATCCGGCTGATCCGGGCGATCGTCGCCGGCTGCGCCGCGGTCCCGGCGCTCAACGCCTGGTATGACGGGCGGACGATGGAGCGGCGGCTTTTGCAGGAGATCAATCTCGGTCTTGCGGTCGATACCGGCGACGGGCTCTTCGTCCCGGTGTTGCGCAACGTCGGCGGCCGCGACACCGCCGATCTGCGGCGCGGCATCGAGGCGATGAAGCGCGATCTGCGGGCGCGCACGGTGCCGATCGCCGAATTGCGCGGCCAGACCATCACGCTCTCGAATTTCGGCATGTTCGCCGGGCAGTTCGCCGCCCTCGTCATCGTCCCGCCGCAGGTCGCGATCCTCGGCGCCGGCCGGATCACGCCGCGCGCGGTCGCCGCCGAAGGCCGGCTCGTCGCCCATCGCCTGCTGCCGTTGTCATTGACCTTCGACCACCGTTGCGTCACCGGCGGCGAGGCCGCGCGCTTTTTGAAAGCCGCGATCGACGACCTCGAAAAGCCGGAATAAGGCCGCCCGCTCCCCGACGAGCACATTGGATATCAAGAATGCCGTTGCTCCGACTGGTGCTGAATATTCTGTGGATCCTGACCGGCGGGCTGTGGATGGCGCTGGGGTGGCTGCTCGCGGCGGTGATCATGGCGATCACGATCATCGGCCTGCCCTGGACGCGCGCCGCCTTCAATATCGCAATCTATGCCTTTCTGCCGTTTGGCCACCGCGCGGTGTCGCGCGCCGATCATACCGGTGAGGAGGATCTCGGGACCGGCCCGTTCGGCTGTCTCGGCAATGTCGTTTGGCTGGTGCTGGCCGGCTGGTGGTTGGCGCTCGGCCATCTCGTCGAAGCGGTGCTGCTCGGCATCACGATCATCGGCCTGCCATTCGCCTGGGCGCATTTGAAGCTCGCCGGCATCGCGCTCTGGCCGATCGGCAAGGCCATCGTCCCGATCGACTGACCTACCTTCCGAGCACGGCACCAAGCGTCTGTCTGAGCGAGAATGCGATGGCGGCGCGATCTGCCTGCGGCAAAACCCCGAGCCGTTCCGCATCGCGTGCCTCGATTGTCGCGATCTTGGCCGGGCGGACGATTGAAGGCGCTGGAAGACCCGCCATGCCGATGTCGGATACGGCGACATCTCCGGGCCACCCCCGGTTCGCAGCGCTGGTGAACATCAACAGCCAGAGGAGGCCATGCGCGGCCTCTATCTCGCCTGCGGCGACCACCAGCGCCGGGCGACGCTGCCGAACGGGACGGTCCGTGTAGGGAAACGGGACCTTGACGATATCCCAGGCTTCAAAGCTGGCCATAGGCGCGGCGGTCAGCCTCGGACGACCATTCTTCGAACGTGCCGAACGGGTCGTCATGCCGCGGGCGCTTTGCCTTGGTCAAGATCACATGATCGGCCTCTATCCGGTACGCAAGCTCGTCCCCCGCGCCGATCTCGAGCGCGGCTCGCACCGGCTGCGGGATCGTCGTTTGCGCCTTGCTCGTTACTCGGCTGGTAATCACGGCATTCGTCCGGTGTAAAAATCGTTCTTACGAAGTCTAATTCGATTTAGAGCGGAATCGCCAGCAGCGTGTCGATCTGGCGGCTGTCGAGGATGACGTCCTTGCGGGCGAATTTCCAGGCTGCGTCGCGGCGCTCGACCCGGTCGAGGTAGCGGCCGGCGGCAAAGATCGTCATATCGCCATCCTGCATTGTCCGCACGACGAGGAAATTCGCTGTCAGATCGAGCCCGCTACGTTCCTCGCCGAGGATTTTTACCGACGACACGATATGGCGATAGCGCTGCGGCTCGTAAATGTTGGCCTCGCGCAAGGCGCTGACCCGGTCTCTGAGCATATTGCGCGACGTGGCGTAGACGAGCCCGAGCGGCAAGCCGGCTTCGTAATTCTCGGCCGAAGTAATGCGGTAAAAGCAGCTTTCGGTAAAGAAATCGGGCCAGCGCTCCAATTCGTCGTTGTCGAGGCAGTGGGCGTAGCCGGCATAAAGCTCCTCGAGCTCCAGCCGCAATGCCACTGCCGCAAAGTCCATCGGCTCAGAGCCCCATCAGCGGGCGGTAGGCGTGCCAGAAGCTGCGCACCGAGGCTTCGGTCGTGCGGTTGGTCTCGGAGACATGGCCGTGGCCGCCCATCTCCAATACCGAGCAATCGTCCTCGGAGCCGTGGATCGCGCGCTGGATGAAATTGCCGACCGCGCCATCCTCCATCGAGACATAGCCGGCGGGGCCGACGAGATTGGCCTGGGCGAGGCGCAGCGCCGTCATTTCTTCGCTGTCTTCGGCAAAGCCCAGATAAATCCATTGCAGCTCGGTCTTGTCCGGGCCCTTGGGCAGAACCAGGCGCAGCGCGATGCTGTTCTGGATCTGCTGGACCACGAGGTTTGGGAAGAGCGACAGGATTTGCGTCGTGGTGTCGTCGCCGAATTCCTCGGCCATCGACAGAAAAGCGGGCTCGGCGAGCCGGAAATTCTCGCGCAGCGAGGGAATCCCGGCATAGAGCTCGTCCGATGCTGCGGCGCCGACGCGGTCGGTCTTGTTGCGGGTGTAGCTCGCGTGATGCGCGCCGTTCTCGGCGATGTCGACGCCGCCCTCGGAGGTCAGGCGCGACATGCGAAAGGTCGTGAAAAACGCGTGCAGCAGGGTCGCGTGATAGCTGTCGCGCACGTTCTCGAAGTATAGCTTCCAGTTGTTGTGCAGGATTTGCGAGGTGGTGCCGAGCACCTTCGGCGTCCCGTGCAGCACGCGGTGAATGCGCGAGCCGATCAAATTGCCGATGTAGTCGCCCAAGGGCGGCGCGTCCGGCGACAAGGTGCCGAACACGAGATCGCCAAAGCTGTCGACGCGTAGCTTTTTGAGCCCGTGCGCCTCGAGCCGGAACTCCGGCGGCATGCCGCCCTTGCCGGCGACACCGCGGCGAAAGGCGACGCTGTCGAGATTGCCTTCGAGATCGTAGCGCCAGGCATGATAGACGCAGGTCAGATTGTCGGCATGCCCGCGCCGTTTCAGGCAGACGAGGTTGCCGCGATGCGCGCAACGGTTGACCATCGCATGGACCGCGCCGTCCTGCCCGCGGGTGACGACGACCGGGGTCTCGCCGAGAAACGTGGTCAGATAGTCGCCGGCTTCCGGCAGCTCACCCGCGAGGGTCAAAAACTGCCAAGTCGGCCCGAGAAAAATGCGGGCCAATTCTCGGCGATAGATCTCCGGATCGGAAAACATCCGGTAGGGGACGCGGGTGTTGCCCTCGGCCGGCCATTCGATCGGTTGCGGCGCCATCGCGAGCCTCCTCGGGATTTGCAGCGTTCGTTCAGGATACACCTTTGCAGGGCATCGGCCAGCTCTAGGAGGATGCTGAAAAATGGCCGCCCGCTGCGTTCGATCCTTCGAGACGGCCGCCTTGCGGCGGCCTCCTCCAGGATAAGGAGAATAAATTTCAAACATTTTCCTCACCCTGAGAGCTTGTGAAGGAATTGGCGATGGCGGGCAAATCATGGCTGCATCGGCGCCGTGCATGCTTCGAGACGCGCCCCTTGGGCGCTCCTCAGCATGAGGTAAGCTGTTGATACCACTTATGGAGCACCTCATCCTGAGGAAGCCGCGCAGCGGCTGTCTCGAAGGACGGCGCCGATCCAGCCCAGACCAATTCCTTCACAGGCTCTGAGGAGGCCCGCAGGGCCGTCTCGAAGGGCCTGCCCTCGCGAAGGCGGGGGGCGCCAACCGACCCGACCGGCAGCATCCTGCTAGGCGCTCAGAGCGGCAACCGCTCGGCCGCGATCAATTTCCGGAAGCGCGCGTCGATGGCGTGCCAATCCACGATATCGACCAGGAACGGCAGGTCGCTGTCGCTGAGCGCCTCCCGGAGAATAGCGGCTTCGTCGAGGCTCAGCGGCCGCCCGGCATCGATCGCCAGATCGAGGTCGGAAAGCGGCCGCGCCCGCCCGGTTGCGCGTGAGCCGAAGACCCACACCTCGCTTCCCGGCGGCAGGTGGGCTGCAAGGATGCCCAGAACCAGCTGGCGATCGCGGTCGGTCAGGTCCGTCCGATCGGCGCTCATGCGAGGCGCCGCTGCAGCTCGGCGTGCAGGTGCTCGGCTTCTTCGAGAAATGCCGGGATGGCAGCGACGACCGAGGCCGCGGTGTCGGAGCTGTAGGTGTGGCTGGTGCGCGCCCGCATTTCACGGAACCGCTGCCATTCCGGCCAGCCGCTGTGCAGCAGCCCTTGCGCCTGCCCGGTGCGGATCAAATCGGCGAACGGCATTCGCTCGATATGATCGGACGAGGCCGCGGTTTCCCTCAGGTAGCGCCGCAGCACCCGGTGGGCGAGCTCGTAGGTGAACTCGAACCGCTGGATCAATCCGTCGCGCAGCTGCTCGTCCAACGGCTCGCCCTGGTGGCGGCCGAGCCCTTCGCGCAACCGTTGCACCGCGTTGCCGAGAGGCGTCGGGTCGAGCGGCACGCCGCGCCCGTTCTAGGGGGGTCAGCCGCCGTAGAAGACGTTGTCGCCCAATTCCTTCATTTCGAGGATGGCGGCGTCGGGGCGGCCGGTGATCGGCTTTGGCAGATGCGCCTCGACGACCTCGGCGACGACGATGTGATGGTCGCCCTGCTCGACGATCCCGGTCACCTTGCATTCGACCGCGGCCAGCGCCGCATCGAGGATCGGCAGCCCGTTCGCACCCTTGTGGATCGCCTGGCCGGAGAGCTTGCCGTCTTCGAGCTTGGTCGGCTTGAAGAAGGTGAAGGCCACCCCCTTGTGCTCCTTGCCGAGCATGTTGAGCGTAAAGCCCTTGGTTTCCTTGAGGATCGGGTAAGCGCCGGAATCGGTCTTGACGCCGACGACGACGAGCGGCGGGTTGAACGCCGTCTGCGTCACCCAATTGACCGTCGCCGCGGCGACATTGCCCTTCCCGTCATCGGCGGTCAGCACGTAAATCCCATAGGGGATCATGCGCAATGCCGTCTTCTTTGCGTCCTGGTCCATCGCGGTCCTCCTCCGTTCCCGGGTCTGTCCGGCCCCGATTATAGCCGATCCCGCGGCACAGGGCGAACCGCTCCCGCAGATGCCCGTTCAGACGAGCTGCGGGGTAATCAGCGCCAACCTTCTCCGCCGGTTTGCCCGATAGACCTCGAAATCAGAATCGAGAGTGCAGATCGGGAGGCCGGAGATTTCCGCCAGCCGCACAAGGCAGGCGTCGGCGAGCACCCGACGGAGCCCGTCCTCGACCAGATCCTTGAATTTACGCCCGCGCAGCGCCGCCTCGGCCTTGGTGCGGCGATACAGCTCGTCGGGAAGATCGATCGTGGTTCGCATGCTGCATGCAGCAAACCATATTTATGCGTTTATGTCGACTCATCCGGCAAGGCGCCGCCGCCCGGTCAGGTGATGAAGAACAGCTGGGTGGCGGCGATCGAGGCGGGGTGGTCGCTGAGGCTGGCGACGAGGTGCGAGGTGCCGCCGCTGCCGTCGGCGCTGGCGAAGAGCTCATGGTTGGCGGTGTCGTAGAGGAGGCGCTGGCTGGTGTTGGCGAACTTGCCGTTGGCGTTGGTCGTGAACAACGTGCTCGCCTCGGCTCCGGTGAATTGCTGCGGCGCCGAAGTGCCGGCGAGGCCGAGATTGAAGCCCGAGCTGCTGAACACCAGCTCGTTCGCCGCAGACGCCTTGAAATCGGTGATCGTGTTGCTGCCGGCGGCGAGAAAGCGGAACTGGTTGGCGCCGGCATTGCCGGTCATTGTGGTCTTGCCGCCGGCGGTGAACTCATCGTCTCCGTCGCCGCCGGTCAGCACATCCGCACCGACGCCTGCGGAGACCCAGATCGCGTGCCCGGCCGAGAGGTATGGGCATCGACGGTGTTGCCGGAATCGCCATCGGTGACGGTGATGACGCTGGCGGTGCTGAGAAAATTCGCATCGGTCAGGGTGAGGCTGTTCGTTGCCGCCATTGGCGAGGTCGATCGTCGGGAAGCCCGACACATTGGTCATATTGTCGGTGCCGTGATTGAGGAAACTGAGTGTCGCCGAATTACCGCCGGTCATTGCCCCGGCGACGGTGACGGCATTGTCGCCGAGCGTGCTGCCGAACTGGGCGGTAAAGGTGGCGCCGGCGGCGATCGTCACGTGATTGAGCGTGCCGGTCTGGTCGAACCCGGTTTCGATTGTGCCGGCCCCGGCGAGCGTGCCGCCCGAAACCGTGCCGCCGTTCAGCGACAGGCTATCGGTGACGGTCAGCGTGCCGCCAAGCGTCAAAACGCCGCCGGTGTTGATCGCCATGAAACCGCCATTCGAGGAAGCGCCGCTTAAAGTCAGGGTTGCCTTGTTGGTGTCGGTGCCGTTGCCTCCGTTGACCCCGATCGAACCGGTGTTGGTGAGCGCGCCCAGGGTCGCCTTTGTCGCCGCGGTCAGCTCCGAGTTGCCGATGTCGAAGGTATTGCTGGTGTTCAGCGTCCCGCCGATCGTGAGGCTGCTGCCGCCCTGGCCGAAAGTGGTATCGACGTCCAAGCTGCCGGTGTTGGTCAACCCGCCGGTAAGGCTGAACTTGGCGCCGCCTTCGAGGTCGAAGGTTCCGGCGACCGTCGTCAGCCCGGCGAGCGCACTGTTGCTGGTGAGCTTGCTGCTCAGCGCCACCAGCGCCAGGGCGCCGGTCAGGGACAGGGCAGCTCCGTGGTCGATCGTCGTGACGCCGCCGCCGGCGAACTCCAACAGCGCATTGCCCGCCAAATTGTAGGTCCCGTCGAGTGTCCCCGGCGCCGGCGCATCGATGTTCAAGGTCGCCCGAGCGGTGCCGCCGGTCAGGTTGACCGTGCCGGTGTTGACGAGGCCGGCGGCGGTGACGGTCGCCGCCTTGGTCATGCTGCTGTTGCCGACGTTGAGCGTGCCGCCGTTGGTCAGCACCCCGGTCAATGTGAGGCTGCTGCCGCCGCTGGCGGAGAACGAGCTATCCAGGTTCAATGTGCCGAAATTGGTCGTGAGGCCGGCGAGCGCGCCGTTGCTCGTGGGCTTCGCTTTGTCGGCGACAAAGGCCTGCGCGCCGTTGAGCGAGAGGCTGGCGCCGCTGGCGATCGTCTGAATGCTGCCGCCGGTGAATTCTAGGAGCGCATTGCCGGAGAGCTGCGCCGTTCCGGTCCAGACCGAGGGTGCGACCGCGCCGATGATGAGGCTCGCCCGCGCCGAGCCGCCATTGGCGGCGACCCCGCCGAAGAGATCGATCGTGCCGGTGTTGGCGAGCCCGGCCGCTGTCGCGGTGGTCGCCCGGGTCAGGTTGAGCTGGGTGCTGCCGAGCTGGAGCGTGCCGCTGTTGGTCAGGACCCCGGTAACGGTCAAGCTGCTGCCGCCGCTGCCGGTGGTGCCGCTGCTGAACTCGTCGTCCAGTCCGAAAGAGCTGGCATTGGTCAAGCCGCCGCCGACTTTGAGCGCCGCATGCGCGGCGCCGCTCGTCAGGGTCAGCGTAGCGTTGTTGGTGAGCGCGCCGGTGGCCACGGTCGTGCTCGCGGTGAGTCCGCTGTTGCCGATGGTGACGCTGCTGTTGTTGGTCAGGGCGCCGCCGATGGTAAGACTGCTGCCGCCGCTCCCGGTGCTGAAGAAGTTGTTTTCGTCGATCTCGAGCGCATCGGTATTGGTCAAGCCAACCTCGGTCGCCAAGATGGCGCCCTGCTGGAGAGTGAGGGTCCCGGCGTTGCTGGCGAGCTTGGTCAACGCGCTGTTGCTGGTCAGCGCTCCGGCCACGGCGACGAAGGCTTTGTTGCCGGAGAGCGACAGGTTCGCATTGGGGCCGATCGCGGTGATCGCACCGCCGCTGAATTCGAGGAGCGCATTGGTCGACAAGTTGAATGAACCGGTCAATGTCGTCGGCGCCAGCGCCTTGATGTTCAATGTTGCTTGACCGGTGCTGCTGCCGTTCAGTCCAATGTTTCCGCTGTTGACGAGCTGCTTGGCGGTTACCGTTACGCCGTTGACGATGTTCTGATTGCCGATCGAGATGTTCTCGAAGGCATTGTTGGTCAAGGTGCCGCCGATATTGAGGCTGCTGCCGCCGGAGGTAAAGGCGTCGACGTCCAGAGTCCCGCCATTGACGAAACCGACCAGTGTGGTGAGCGCTGCACCCGCGCCGAGGTTGAAGGTGCCGGTGTTGCTGGCGAGCTTGGTCAGCGCGCTGTTGCTGCTCGTCGCACTGCCCGATGCCACCCGCGACAGCGCACCATCGAGCGACAATCGGCCACCCGTGCCGATCGAGGTAATGCCGCCGCTCGCGAATTGCAGCAGCGCGTCGCCGGCGAGATTGTAGGTTGCGTTGGTCACCGAATTCGGCGCTGCCGCCTTGATGCTCAGGGTCGCGGGAATGTTGGTCCCGCCGGTCAGATCGATCGTGCCGGTGTTGACGAGCCCTCCCGCGGTCACCTTGGTCGCTAGCAGGATGTCGCCATTGCCGATATCGAGGCTGCTCGAATTGGACAGGACCCCGGCGACAGTGAGCGTGCTGCCGCCGTTTTCGGATGCGTCGATCTCCATCAAATCTGTATTGGTCAGACCTTTAGTGGTGCTGACAGTCGCGCCCTCCGCCAGCTCGAACGTGCCGGCGTTGCTGGCGAGCCCGGTCAAGGCGCTGTTGCTGTTGGGGGTCGTGGCCACTGCGACCCGAGACTTGGCGCCGTCGAGCTCCAACGTCGCGCCGGGGCCGATCGCGCCGATGCCGCCGCTCGCAAACTGCAGCAGTGCGTCGCCGAAAAGCTCGTAGCTGCCGGCGGCCAGCAACCCCGGTGCTGCGGCATTGATATTCATGCTCGCCTGCACGTTGTCGCTGCCGGTCAGCTGGATAAAGCCCGTATTGACCAGCGCCTTGGCGCTCACATTCGTCGCCGCGGTGATGCCGTCGTTGCCGATATCGAGGCTGTTGTTGTTGGTCAGCGTGCCG
The DNA here is from genome assembly GCA_963702685.1 of uncultured Alphaproteobacteria bacterium. GTDB lineage: Bacteria > Pseudomonadota > Alphaproteobacteria > ATCC43930 > CGMCC-115725 > AP-15. Next base: position 78,482 of record CAVPDQ010000001.1, read on the forward strand.
CCGATCGCGAGGCTGCTGCCGCCGTCGTTAAAAGTTCCGCTGAAGCCGGGGTCGATGTCGAGCGAGCCGTTGTTGACAAAGCCGACCGTGGTGGCGACCGCGGCGCCATCGCTTAGAATGAGCTCGCCGGCATTGCTGGCGAGCTTGGCGAGCGCGCCGCTCGCCGCGATGTTGCTGCGCAGCGCGATATGCGTGCCCGGTCCGTCGAGGTCGATCTCGCCGCCGCTCGCGATCGCGGTGATGCTGCCGCTCCCGCCAAACTCGATCAGCGAATTGCCGTCGAGCTCGATCGTGTTGGTCACGGTCGGGAAGGCGGCGCCGAGCACGTCGAGCGTGGCCCGGCCCGGGCCGCCGTCGAGAAAGATCCTGCCGGGGGTGATGAGCCCGCCGACGGTCACCAATGCCGGGGCGCCGCCGATAACGAGCGAGCTGCCGCCGATATCGAGCGTTCCGATATTGTCAGCGTGCCGGCAATCGTCAGCCGGCTGCCGCCGCCGCCCAGGGTATCGACATCGATTTCGCCGAAATTTGTGAACGTCTTGGCCGAAGTGGTGACCGAAGCGTGGTCCTCGAGATCGAAAAAGCCGTTGTTGGTGGCGAGTTGGGTCAGCGCGCTGCTGCTGCCGGTGGCGCCCCCCGATGCCACCCGCGACAGCGCACCATCGAGCCGCAGCACCGAGTTGCTGGCGATCGTCGTGATGTGGCCGCTGCCGAACTGGATCAGCGAATTGCCTTGCAGATAATAGGCGCCAGTCAAAATTCCCGGTGCCGCCCCGCCGACCTCGAGCGCCGCCTGGCCGGCACCGGCCCCGCCGACCATGTCGATCGTGCCTTGCGCGGTATTGGTGAAGCTCGCGGCCTTCACCGTGACCGCCTTGGTCAGCCCGCTGTTGCCGATTTCGAGATCGCCGTTGTTGGTCAGCGCGCCGCCGACGGTGAGAGTGCTGCCGCCGCTGTCGCCGAGCCCCGCGCTGTTGTCGGCGATCTCGAACATCCCGTTATTGTGCGAGCGAGCCGACCTTCATGGTGGTGGCGCCGGCGACGTCGACGGTGGCGCCGTTGGTCAGGCCGGCGGTGACGGTCTCGGTGCCGGTGGCGGAGATCGCCAGCACCGCACCGCCATCGCTGAGCGCGATCGAATGGACCGTGAGCGGCGAGGTCAGCGATATCGTATAGACCCCATCGACCCCGATCTTCGCGTCGTCGCCGGTGCCGGGGACCTTGGCGGGGCTCCAATCGGCCGCCACATTCCAATTGCCGTTCGTCGCCTTTTTCCAGCTGATGGTCGCCATGACGTTCTCGCTCCGAACCGACGCAACGCTTGCGCAGACATAATTTGTAATGGTTTAACACAGAATAGATTAAAGTACAACTTAAAATATCCTGAAAAAGCCATATTTACGTTAACGAAAGGGCCGCTGATCTGCGCCCGTGAGCGCTGCGCGTGCGCCGGCAGAGGGGTGGCCCGCCGGCCGAATCGGGTTATTCTGGCGCCCGGCAGCCACCGCACCGGAGGAGGGGATGCATTTCGACCTGGCGCAGATGCCGGCCACCGACGCCTACAAGCTCCTGGTTTCGACCGTCGTGCCGCGGCCGATCGCGCTCGCCACGACGGTCGATCGCGAGGGCCGGGTCAACGCCGCGCCGTTCAGCTTTTTCAACGCGGTCAGCTCGGTGCCGCCGATCGTCGTGCTCGGCATCAGCCCGGGCGATTCGGGCGGCGACGGCTATAAGGACACCGAGCGCAACATCCGTGACAGCGGCGAGTTCGTCGTCAACCTGGTCGATGAGGAATTGGCCGAGCGGATGAACATCTGCGCCGTCGATTTTCCGACCGGGATCGGCGAGCTCGACCACGCTCGGTTGACGCCGCTGCCCTCGGCTGGCGTTCGCCCGCCGCGCATCGCGCAATCGCCGGTCAGCTTCGAGTGCCTGCGGGTGACCGGCGTTTCGCTCGGGCCGGGCTCGACGCTCGAAATCGGCCGGGTCATTCACATCCATATCCGCGACGACCTCGTCGATGTTGCCAAGACCTACGTCCACACCGACCGGATGCGGCTGATCGGGCGCATGCACGGGCGCGGCTGGTACGCCCGCACCAGCGACTTGTTTCTGATGGACCGGCTGACCGTGGAAGACTGGAACGCCGGGAAGAGGTGAGGGGAACAGAAGGGGGAGCAGGGGGATGCCGAAGCGGTTGACGATCGCTGTTCTTGCCGTGGCGCTGGGTGCCGCCGGGTTGCCGGCCTTTGCCGCCGAGATGCCGGCCTACGGCACCAAGAATTTCACCCCGGGCGGCGCGACACCCGCCTATTTCACCCATAACACGGCGGCGCCGACGGTCCGGAGCGAGGACTGGTCCGCCGCCGACCAGGGTGCGGCCGCTGTGGACGCCGCCGAGCCGCCCAGCCATGCGCCGGCGGCAGAAGCCCCCCACCACGGCAAGCTGGCGGCGCACCACCGAGCGGGGACCCGGACCGCCGGCAAGACGAAGGGCAAAAGCCGCGCCACGCATCTCGCGGTCGCAAAGCCCGGCAGAGCGACACGGACGGCCTCGGCCGCGCACACCAGATCGGCCGGCTCGGCCGGCAAGGCCAGTTCGGCGGGCAAGGCCAGTTCGGCGGGCAAGGCCAGAACCGCGTCGCACGGCAAATCCGCTACCCGCCACGTCGCCGCGAGATCGTCGGAGCGAAAGGGCTGAGCCCGCCGCGGTTGGACAGCGGCAGCCGGACCGCCATATAACCGGCCGGCATGGGCAAGATCGCGTTCCTAAAAATGCACGGGCTCGGCAATGATTTTGTCGTGCTCGACGCCCGCCGTGGCGATATCGCGCTCGGTGCAAAGGAAGCGCGCGCGCTCGCCGACCGCCATACCGGCATCGGCTGCGACCAGGTGATCCTGCTCGAGCCGCCGGCCCACCCACGAGCCCAGCTCGCCATGCGCATCCGCAACCCCGACGGCAGCGAGGCCGAGGCTTGCGGCAACGGCACGCGCTGCATCGCCTGGCTCGCGGCGCGCGAGACCGGTGAGCAACGGGTGCGGATCGAGACTGCCGCCGGCCTCCTTGAAGCCGAGATGCAGCCCGATGGCCGCGTCGCCGTCGATATGGGCGAGGCGCGCACGCTGTGGCGCGAAATCCCGCTCGCGCGACCGGCCGACACCGACCGGCTCGACCTGACGCTGGGGCCGCTCGCCCTGCCTGCCTGCACCAATATCGGCAATCCGCATGCGACGTTTTTTGTCGATGAGGTCGATGCCATCGACCTTGCCGGGCTCGGCCCCGCTTTGGAGCACGATTCGCTGTTCCCCGAGCGCGCCAATATCGGCATAGCCGCGGTGCGCGACCCCCGGCATTTGCGGCTGAGGGTGTGGGAGCGGGGTGCGGGGATCACCCGCGCCTGCGGCAGCGGCGCCTGCGCGGCGGTCGTGGCGGCGAACCGGCGCGGGCTGGTGGAGCGCCGCGCCGAGGTGATGCTCGACGGTGGCGCGCTCGACATTCTGTGGCGCGAGGACCGGCATGTGGTCATGACCGGGCCGGCGGCGCTGAGCTTCGAGGGCAGCTTCGATCCACGGCTATTGGCAGGCGGCTGACCCCGACGATGCAGGGCAACGAGATCATCACCTTTGGCTGTCGGCTGAACGCGTTCGAGAGCGAGGTGATGCGCCGCGCCGCCGCCGCGGCCGGGCTCGAGGGTGCGGTCATCGTCAACACCTGCGCTGTCACCGCCGAGGCCGAGCGGCAGGCGCGACAAGCGATCCGCCGCGCTCGCCGCGACCACCCGACAGCGCAGATCATCGTTACCGGCTGCGCCGCCGAGCTCGCGCCCGAGCGCTATGCAGCCTTGCCCGAGGTCGACCGCGTGCTCGACAACCGGGCAAAGCTGCGCGCCGAAAGCTATCGCGCGGAGGGTGCGGCGCCCGGCGATCCGGCGGAGACGGCGGCGCATCCCGTCGATGGCTTCGAGGGCCGGGCGCGCGCTTATCTCCAGGTCCAGCAGGGCTGCGACCACCGCTGCACCTTTTGCATCATCCCTTACGCCCGCGGACCGAGCCGCTCGGTGCCGATCGGAGCGATCGCCGAGCAGGCGCGAGGCTTGGTTGAAGCCGGCTATCGCGAGATCGTGCTTACGGGTGTGGACCTGACCGCCTATGGCGCCGATTTGCCGGGCCGGCCGAGCCTCGGGCAGATGGCGCGCCGGCTCCTCGCCGCGGTGCCCGAGCTTTCCCGGCTGCGCCTCTCCTCGCTCGACCCGGTCGAGATCGACGACGAGCTGTGGCGGCTCTTTGGCGACGAGAAGCGGTTGATGCCGCACCTGCATTTCTCGCTGCAGGCCGGCGACGACCTGATCCTGAAGCGGATGAAACGCCGGCATTCGCGCGCCGACGCGATCGCCGTCGCCCGCCGCGCCCGTCTGTTGCGGCCGGAGGTGGCGCTCGGCGCCGACCTGATCGCGGGCTTTCCGACCGAGAGCGAGGCCATGTTCGCGCGCAGCCTCGACCTCGTCGCGGAGTGCGGGCTCGCCTTTGTCCACGTCTTTCCGTACAGCGCCCGGCCCGGCACGCCGGCGGCGCGCATGCCGCAGCTTCCGGGCAATGTCGTTCGGGAGCGGGCGGCGCGATTGCGCGCTGCCGGCCAGACGGCGCTCGCCTCCGAGCTGCGGGCACGGATCGGCAGCGAGACCGAGGTGCTGATCGAGCGCGCGGGTCTCGGCCGGGCCGCGTTCTACGCCCGTGTCGCCTTTGCTGCGCCGGGCGAAGCGGGGAGGGTGCAGCGGATGCGCCTCGTCGACAGCGATGGCGCGCAGCTCGTCGGAGTGCCGGTGACGTGAGGTTCTGGCGGCGTGGCGCCACCGAGGAGCCCGCGGCGGATGCCGCCGAAATGCCGGCCGAGCCCGCGGTCGAAGAGGCTCGCCAATCCGAAGAGGCTGCCGCGAGCGAGGCGCAGCAAGAAACGCGCCAATCCGAGGAGGCTGCCGCGAGCGAGGAGCCGCGGGGCTGGTTCGGCCGGCTGCGGGCGGGCCTTTCGCGCAGCTCGGCGCGGCTCAACGACGGCATCAACACGATCTTCAACCGCCGCCGGCTCGACGATGCGGCGCTCTCCGAGCTCGAAGAATTGCTGATCGCCAGCGATATGGGGGTCGGGGTCGCCAGCGAGGTCACCGAACGCCTGCGCCGGACCCGCTTTGGCCAGGAGGTCACGCCCGAGGAGGTGCGCACGGCTCTCGCCGACGAGGTGGTTCGCCTGGTCGAGCCGGTCACCAAGCCGCTGCGCCTCGACCCTGCGCAAAAGCCCTTTGTGATCCTGGTCGTCGGCGTCAACGGCAGCGGCAAGACGACGACGATCGCCAAGCTCGCCCGGCAATACCGCGACGCCGGCCACCGCGTGCGGCTCGCCGCCGGCGACACCTTTCGCGCCGCCGCGGTCGAGCAATTGCAAATCTGGGGCGAGCGCACCGGCTGCCCGGTGGTGGTGCGGCCCGCCGGCTCGGACGCAGCCGGCCTCGCCTATGACGCGCTCGCCGAGGCGCGCGCCGCCGGCGACGATATCCTGCTGATCGACACCGCCGGCCGGCTGCACAACAAGGCCGATCTGATGGGCGAATTGCAAAAGATCGCCCGTGTGCTGAAAAAGCTCGATCCCGCCGCGCCGCATTCGGTGCTCTTGGTGCTCGACGCGACGGTCGGCCAGAACGCGCACGCCCAGGCCGAAATCTTTCGCGACATGATCGGCGTCACCGGCATCGTCATGACCAAGCTCGACGGCACCGCGCGCGGCGGCGTCCTGGTTTCGCTCGCCGAGAAATACGGCATCCCGATCCACGCCCTCGGCGTCGGCGAAACCGCCGAGGACCTGCGCCCGTTCGAAGCCCGCGCCTACGCCCGCAGCCTGGTCGGCCTCGATGCGTGACAAAGAGAAGACGAACGAAACCCGTCTCGACCAGCTCTCCGAGAGCTCGTGAAGGAATTGACGAGGCGTGAAAAACTGTGGCGACGGGCACGGCGTGCGTGCTTCGAGACGCGCCCACGGGCGCTCCTCAGCATGAGGTAAGCCGTTGAGGATATTAACGAAGAACAAGCGGAAAATCGAGGCGGTGTCATGACAAGCGCGATCGGGGCGATCTACCGTTATCCGGTAAAGGGGTTGAGCGCCGAGAAGCTGGATCGGGTGATGCTGGCGCCGGGGCAATGCCTGCCGCAGGACCGGCGCTTTGCGATCGCGCTCGGCTCGACGGTGTTCGATCCGCAAAACCCGGAATGGCTGCCAAAGCGGCATTTCATCATGCTGATGCGCGACGAGAAATTGGCGCGGCTGCAAACCCGGTTCGACGCCGAAAGCGACGTGCTGACGATCGCCGAAGGGGGCCGCGTCTTGCTGCGCGGGCGGATGACCGAGCCCGGCGGTTGCCGGGACGTCGAAGAATTTTACACGAAGTTTCTCGGGCCCGCGGTGGATGGGCCGCTGCGCCTCGTCGAGGCGCCGGGGCACGCTTTTGCCGACGCAAGGCGCAGGCCCAATGCGGCGACCGGGCAATATGTCTCGCTGATCAACCGCGCCAGCATCGCCGCCCTTGAAACGGCAATGGGCGCGCCGGTCGATCCGATCCGGTTTCGCGCGAATTTCTATTTCGACGGGCCGCCGGCCTGGCAGGAGCTCGATTGGATCGACGCCGAGATCGCTCTCGGCGCGGTGCGGCTGCACGTCGTCTCGCCGATCACCCGGTGTGCGGCGACCCAGGTCAATCCCGCCACCGCCGAGCGCGACCTCGACATCCCCGCCGCGCTCGACCGCAATTTCGGCCACATCAACATGGGCGTCTACGCCGAGGTTCTGGCCGGTGGCGAGATCGCCGTCGGCGACCGCTTGAGCGCGCCGCCCTAGGCTCTCGCCATACGAGCGCGCCCTCCGCACGGCTGCCGGCTATTTGATCGCGCCGACGGTGAAGCCGGCGACGAAGCGGTCGACAAAAAGGTTGTAGACGATGGCGATCGGCACGCTGGCGATCAAACAGGCCGCCATCAGCGAACCCCAGAAATAGACGTCGCCGCGGACCAGGAAGGTCGGCACCCCGACCCCGACCGTGTACTGCGAGGACGAGGTGATGAACGTAATCGCATAGATGAACTCCTGAAGAACTAAAGTAAAACTGAATATAACTACGGTAAGAATGCCGGACATCGACAACGGCACGACGACCTTGATAAAGGCGCCAAAACGGCTCAGCCCGTCGATCAGGGCGGCATCGACGATATCGTGCGGGATCGTCTTGAAAAAGCCGAGCAGGAGCCAGCTGCAAAACGGCACGGTAAAGCTCGGGTAGACCAGCACCAGCGACCAATAGGAATCCTGCAGCCCCAAGGTGCTGATCACCCGCGAGAACGGGATGAACAGGATGGTCGGCGGGATCAGATAGGTCAGAAAGATGCCGATCCCGAGATATTGCCCCCATGAGCCGGTGAGGCGCGCCAGGCTGTAGCCCGCCGGCACCGCGAGGAGGAGAGTGATGGCGACGACGCAAACCCCGACGATCGCGGTGTTGGCGAGCCAGCGCAGATAGGCGGTCTGAAAAAACAAGACGCGCAGATTGTCGAGGGTCGGCGGCAGGTTGAACAGGAACGGGTCATAGGCGGTGTTGATCAGGTCGCGGGTCTCTTTGAAGCTGGTAATCAGCATCCAGTAGAACGGGAAGGCGGCAAAGACGACAAAGACGGCGAGAACCGCACCATGGCCGCCGGCCAAGGCCAGCTTGCGGACGCTCGGCGCCGGCCGGGCCATCTCAGCTCGGCTCCGCCCGCTTGGCGATGCGCAGAAAGATCGCGGCGATCGCCACCAGGACCGGGAACAGGAACAGCGAGATCGCGGCACCGCCGGCGAGGTCGCCGGCGTCGATGCCGGTGAAATAGGCCCAGCTCGCCAACACCTGGGTGCTGTTGAACGGGCCGCCGCGGGTCAGCACAAAGACGACGACCAGGTCCGAGACGGTGAAGACGATGCCGAACAACAGCGCGACCAGCATGATCGGCAGCAACAGCGGCAGGACGATCTCGAAGCTGCGGCGGATGGCACCGGCACCATCGATCGCCGAGGCTTCCAGAATATCGGTCGGGATCGAGGAGAGACCGGCGAGGATGATGACGGTCGCCAGCGGCAACAGCCGCCAGACATCGACGACGATGATCGAGGCCATCGCCAGATCGGGCTGGCCGAGCCAGATGTAGCGCTGGTTCGGGCCGAGCCAGCCGATCGCCTGCAATACCCAGTTGAAGATGCTGTAGATCGGGTCGAACATCCACAACCAGGCGATGCTGCCGAGCGAGATCGGCGCCACCCAGGGCAAGAGGATCAAGAGCCGCACCAGCCATCTGCCGGGAAAATCCTTGAGCAGCGCCATCGCCAGGATATTGGCCAGCACCAGCACCACGAGCTGGGAAATGACGGTGATCAGGATCGTGTTCTTCAGCGCTGTCCAAAACGACGGGCTGTTGACGAGGCGCTCGAAATTGGCGAGGCCGACAAAGTGGAAGGCTTGCGAGCCGACGGTGACGTTGCTGAGGCTGTAAAGGATCGCCAGCGCGAACGGGAAGCCGACGAGGGCGACGATGTAGATGATGGCGGGCGCCAGCAGCAGCCCGCCGAGCCAAGCCGGGTCGTCGAGGTAAGGGGTGCGTCGCCTGCCTTCCAGCGGCTCGGCCGCGACGCGCTCGCCGGCCTCGGTCACGGCGGCCCGCCCCGGTCGTCGCAGCGCAGGCCGGTGGCGCGGTCGAAACGCTTGAGCTCGCCCTCGGCGACGGCAAATTCGCAGCTTTCTCCCGGACCGCCGGGCAGCGGCTGGCCGGCGGCGGTGCGGACGATCACCGGGCTTTCGGGAAAGGGCGGCTGAAGCATGCCGTAGATCAGGCTGTCCGCCCCCAGATATTCGATGCGGGTGATGCGCAGCGGGACCGTGACGCCCGGCATTGGCATCCGTCCTGGGCGACCAGGCTCTCGGGCCGGAAGCCGAGCAGCACGCCATCCTGCTCGGTCAGGTTCATCGGCGGCGAGCCCATGAAGGTGGCGACAAAGGTGTCCGCCGGGTCGCGGTAGATTTCCTGCGGCGTGCCGATCTGGCGCACCCGGCCTTGGTTCAAGACGGCGATGCGGTCGCCCAATCCCATGGCTTCGATCTGGTCATGCGTCACATAGATCGTCGTCGTGCCGATGCGGCGCTGGAACTGCTTGAGCTCGTCGCGCGCCAAGGTGCGCAATTTGGCGTCGAGATTGGAGAGCGGCTCGTCGAGGAGAAACGCGAGCGGCTCGCGCACCACCGCACGGGCCAGAGCCACACGCTGACGCTCGCCGCCCGAAAGCTGGCGCGGCTTGCGCGCGAGCAGGCGCTCGATGCCGAACATCGCCGCCGCCCACCGCACTCTCTCGCCGATCGTGCGGCGATCGGCGCCGCGGGCGCGCAACGGGAAGGCGATGTTGCGGTAGACCGACAAATGCGGGTAGAGCGCATAGCTCTGGAACACCATGGCGATGTTGCGGGTGCGCGGCGGCAGCGCGGTGACGTCGCGGCCGCCGATCAGGACGGCACCCGAGCTCGGCTCCTCGAGCCCGGCGATCATCCGCATCAAGGTGGTCTTGCCGCAGCCCGACGGCCCGACCAGCACCAGGAACTCGCCCTCCCGCGCCGAGCAGGTCGATGCCGTCGACCGCCGGGACTTCGCCGAAGAGCTTGGTCAGCGCGCGGGTTTCGACGGTGCTCATAGGGCAAGCGGGCCGAGGGATGATTTCTCGTGCGGATCTGCCGCCGACATCGCGGCTTCTCTTTCCCCTCCCCCCGCCGGCCGGGGGAGAGGGTAGGGTGAGGGGGGCCGACCGCAGAGCTCGCGCCTACGCCCACCTCACCCTCCCACTTCGCGGGGCCCCTCCCTCTCCCCCCTGGAGGACCCCTGGAGGACGGAGAGGGGCTTGTGCTCGAAATCGGGAGGGCGCCACCCGTCTGCTGTCGGCTGCTAGATCAGGCCGCGTTCCTGCCATTTCTGCCAAATCTGCTTGCAATTCGCCTCGGCCTCGCTGATCGCATCCTGCGGGGAAAGGGTGCCGGTTGCCGCCTTGGCGAACATCGTGTTGAGCACCCAGGTCGAGAAGGTCTCGTCGATCGCCGCCGTTGCATAGCCGGGATGACCGACATTGGTGGCCCAGGTCAAGACATCGCCCAACACCTTGTATTTGTCGTGCGGGATCGCCCGCTCGTCATAGGCGATCTTTTTTTGCAGGTCGGGCACGGTCGCCGGAAACGAGGGGAAGTTATAGAATTCGCTCGCCAGGAACCCCTGCTCGAAATTGCCGATATAGTCGATAAGGAATTGTTTCGCGCCGTCGATGTTTTTGGCGAAGCTCCAGATCACATAGCAGTTCATCACATGCTCGAGCCCGATGCGGGCTGCCGGACCTTTGGCCGCCTTGGCGAGCCAGATTTCCTTCTGGATCGGCAATTTCTTGTTTTCGGCTTCGCGGGTGATCGAGATCGCGTTCAATACGAGGGACGACTTGCCGGCGATCATCGCCCGGTTGTTCGAGGACGGGTCCCAGGCCAGGACCTCGGGCGTCATCGCCTCCTGATAGAGCGCCTTGACGAATTGGACCGCCGCCAATGTCTCCTTCGAATTGAGCGCGAGGGCGCCGCTCGCGTTCTGCACCGAGGCGCCGAACGCATACATGATCGCCCGCATCGCCATCGCGGTGTCGAGCTCGGCCGAGAGCCCGATGCCGACCGGGATGCCGCTCTTTTTCTTGATCGCGGCCCCGCCCTTGCGGATCGTGTCCCAGTCGCCCGGATGCATGCCGACCTCGTCCCACAAATCCTTACGGTAATTGATCGGGTCGGGCACGTAGCTGTCGGAGAAGGCAAAGTATTTCTTGGTCTTCGGGTTGTAGGTGCTCTTGACCGCGAGATCGACCGGCTTGCCGTGCTTTTTCTCGACCGTGCTGTAAACTTCGGTCATATCGACGACCTGGGCCTCGTATACCGGCGGCGGCGATAGGAACAGGAACAAGTCGTGTCCTTGCTTGGCCGACACCTCGGCCGCGGCGCGCGAATTCAGGGTCGTGACACCGACATTGTCGACGATGACCTGCGTATCGTTTTTCTGGCCCCATTCCTTGACGTAGGTGCCGTTGAACCAAGTGTCGAAGGCCGGCACGAAATGGTTCCATTGCAGTATCTTCAGCGTCTTGGCCGCCGCCAGCGACCGGGTCGCGATAAAGGGTGCGGCGCCGAGCACAAGCCCGGCCGTGGCCGCGGCTTCGACGACGCGGCGGCGGGTGATGGATCGGCGCTCGTTCGGTTCATTGGCCATCGAAATTTCCTCCTCTGCTCGCAGCCGAGCGCTGCGCCCGAGCGGCCCTCGGCCTTATCGTTCGAGTGGTCAACGCTTCTGATGCTGGACCATTGCCGCGGCGAGCGAAAATTTTCGCAAGGCGACAACTCAGAAACTGGCGGTGGCGCGCAGGGTCAGGATGGCTTCGGGTCCGAAGGCGGGGGCGAAGGCGCGATCGAAATAAAGCTGGAGATCGGGGGTGATCTGCAGGCCTTTGAAGATGGTGTAGTTGTAATAGGCTTCGGCGATCCATTCGGCATTGCGGGCCGGGGCCTCGACAGCGGCGTGGTTGGTCCTGCTCCAGGCAATGCCGAGCCCCGCCTGGTCGAGCGGATCGTGACCGAAGGGGTCGTTGCGCACCGCACCCCAGGCGACCGAGGCGGCAATCGAGGTGCTGTTTCCCGTGGCGGTGTTGGCACGCAAAAAAAGGCCCCATTGCGTGTTCAAATTCTGCACCGCATTGAACGAAAGACCGTGCGAGCTCGAAAGCCCGCTCGCCGGGATCGCCGGTTGCGTGTCCCAGAGGAGGCCGTAGGAGCCGCCGGCCAGCAGCGTTGGCGACCAGCGTGCGGCGAGGAAATAGGCGAGCTTGCCTTGCGCCAGGCTGCGCGTCGTGATCGTCGAGCCGGCGAAATTGGTCGCACCCTGAAAGCCGCCGGCAAATAGGAGATCGCGCGCCGGGGCGGTCGCCTCGGCATAGGCGCCGAGATCGCCGCTGACATAATTCTGCGTCGCGTTTTGCGCCAACGCGTAGTTGACGAAATTGGTCTGGGCGTTGCCGGCATATTGGTTCGCGTCCCAAGTCCCGAACGAATATTGCCCGATCGTCGCCGACAGCCAGCGCCACGCACCGGGGAGCGTGTGGGTATAGGTCAGCTGGGCATAGTCGATCGTATCGACAAACCAGTCGCTCGGTGGCGTCAGGAGCCCGGCGCGGGCCTGTTGCGAGCTGGTATTGGCCTTGGTCCAGAACTGGTTCTGCTGCGCCGAGAAAGTAAACGAGCCGGAGCCGAGCGGCGTGTCGGTGAACGGCTTCCAAATAATGGTCGGCGTCCAGATGAAGTCGAACAGGGCAGGCCCACTGTGTGGCGTTCCCCACTGCGGCAGCAGCGAGGCCTGCACATAGTATTCGAGGCCGTAGCTCTCCTGGAGCTCTTCTTTCCAGGCAAGATAGCGGTCATAAAGCGGATCGAGCCGCAGACCGACATCAGGCTCGACGAGCAGCTGCTCGGCCGAGGGCGGCGGCTCGGCCGGAACCGCGTGGTGCAAGCCGGCGGCACCGGTGGGCGGGGAGACGCACAGAGCCACAGCGGCGACAATTGCCGCCACCCGGGAATGTGGAACCGGAAAGGGCCGTCTTGTCCGGGCTTGAGCCGGCCGAGCGACTGCTTGAATCGGGATTCCGCCGATTTCCGGGCATCCTCGTTGGGCGATTACGCCCGTACAGTCCACTAGATTAACCACGGGTCAACCCACCCGGCGGTTGCCGTGCCGCGAGGGTAAAGGCCGACGCTTGGCTTGCTGAGTTCGCCAACGTTCTATATATTGTATCGTGCTTTCCACCGCGCCGTAAATATGCCCCGCGACCACTACGTTGCCCAGACCTACCTTGGCCATTTCGTCGACCCCGGTGGGATGTTGCACGTCTACAGAAAGGCTGACGGGAAATACTGGCAATCCGGCCCGAAGGGCGTGGGCCACGAGTGGGATGGCGACATCATCCACGATTTCCTCAAAAACGAGAGGATGCTTGGTGACTATCGAACGATATTCGAGCCCCGCTGGAATGACGCGATCACCGACCTGGAGAACGGCCAATGTGACAGCGCCGTCAAGATGGCCATTTCTGGGTATTGGGCGAACCTCTTGGTCTGTACGCCTGCCTGGACGCGAGTCGGCGTCAAGATGCACGACTACGCCGCAATGCAAAGGCTCCGAATAGAGGACATTTTGCGTACCGAGAAAGGTAAGCCCGACCTCAAGCTTAAGGAGATGCTCCAGGTATTCGACTCAGGACGGTACCGCATCGAGACCAAACCCGATGCCGTTCGCGCAATGGCGGCGAAGGCGTTACTTCGTTTCACCTGGGCGCTCTATAACGCGCATTGGACCGTGATCCGAAATCACAATGACGTCGGATTCCTGACCAGCGACAATCCAGTCGCCTTCCACGATCCCGGGCCGTGGCGTGGAGGTCAGCCGGGCTTGCCGAGGTATCTGACGCTGTCACCGCACCTTTGCCTTTACGGGTTCATGGACCCGGCCGGTCCCCGCGACAAACCGGACTTTACCCAACAACCACGCGGCGACATCCGGTGGGGTTCGGTGCCCTTGCACGGGGTCGAGCATGTGAATCGGGCCGTCGCGGAGTGCGCTGAGAAAATCGTCATCTCCTCCCGCAGGTCGGACAGCGTTCAAAGGCTTTTGTCAAAGTGCGCCCGGCATCGAGTCGACATGGAGTTCATCGAAATCCGACAACCAGATGGCTTCCTGCTTGGTAGCCACACACGCGTATGTGAACCCGGCCTGTATGACCGCCACAGCGATCAACGATATCACCGGTAGCTGGTTGCCCAGTCGGCGGCGCGCGCAAGTTCGGATTGGCGATGCTTAAGCACGGCTTTGGTGTCGATTGGCGGGGCGCCAAGATCTTCAGCGCCCCGAAGGGCTTCCTGAAAAATGTGGCCGACGCGAACACGCCGCTTGAACACGAAATCCAGGATAGGTCCGCGTCCGGGTCCGGCGTTCAAACGGGCCACATGAATCAGTCACTAAGATGCGTGATATTCCCTGGACCATGGTAGAGAGCAAACGGTTCGAGGTTTCGGGGAGTGCGCTATTAATTGCCGAGATGGACCCAGACCGATTTGGTTTGGGTGACGGTCAATAGGGTTTCGAGGCATTTGTCGCGGCCGGTGCCGGATTGCTTGAACCCGCCCCAGGGCTGGGTCATGTCGCCGTGGTCGTAGCAATTGACCCAGATCACGCCGGCATCGATGTCGCGCGCCATCTTGTGCGCGGTGGCGAGGTCGGAGGTCCAGATGCCGGCGGCGAGGCCAAAGATCGAATCGTTGGCGATCTCGACCGCGTCCTTGATCGTATCGAACGGCACGACTGCGGCGACCGGGCCGAAAATCTCCTCGCGGGCGATCGTCATCGACGGGGTGACCCGGGTAAAGAGGGTCGGCTCGACATAGGCGCCCTGGTCAAAGCCCGCCGGGGTGCCGCCGCCGAGCGCGAGGCTCGCCCCCTCCTGGCGCCCCCGGTCGATATAGCCGAGCACGCGCTGCTGCTGGGTGCGGTTGACGAGCGGCCCCATCGTCGTCGCCGGGTCGAGCGGGTCGCCGATGCGAAAGGCGCTTTGCGCCTTGCTCGGCGAAGCGATCGACAAATTCGTCGTGGATCGTGCTTTCGCACCAGGAGGCGCGAGCCGGCGCTGCACATCTCGCCCTTGTTGGCGTAGATCCCGGTGATCGCGTAATCGACCGCGCGGTCGAGGTCGGGGGTCTCGGCGGTGATGATCTGCGGCGATTTTCCGCCGGTCTCGACGGTGACCCGTTTCAAATTCGACTGGCCGGCATAGACCATCATCAGCTTGCCGATTTCGGTCGAGCCGGTGAAGCTGATCTTGTCCACATCCATATGCAAAGCGAGCGCCTTGCCGGCGGTGCCGCCGGTGCCGTGCACGACGTTGAAGACGCCGGGCGGGCCGCCCGCTTCGAGAAAGAGCCGCGCCAGCAGCACCGCGGAAAGCGGCGATTGCTGCGCCGGCTTCAACACCACCGAGTTGCCGACCGCCAAGGCCGGCGCCACCTTCCAGGCGGTCATCAGGAGCGGGTAGTTCCAGGGCGTGATGCAGCCGACGACACCCAAGGGCTGGCGCAGGATGTAATGGAAGGCGTCGCTCGCGGTGGTGGTGACCGTCCCCTCGACCTTGTCGATCGTCTCGGCAAAGTATTGGAAGGTCAGCGCCGCCGCCGGCACGTCGCCGGTGATCATATCCATGACCGGCTTGCCGACATCGAGCGAGTCGAGCAGCGCGAATTCGAGCGTGTGCTCGTCGATCGCCTGGGCGAAACGATACAGCACCTGCATCCGCGCGCGCGGCTCGAGGCGCGACCAGACCCCGGATTTGAAGGCCCGGCGCGCGGCGGCGACGGCGAGATCGACTTCGGCCGCATCGCCCTGCGGCAGGCGGGCGATGACGGAGCCGGTGGCCGGGTTGACCGTCTCAAAGGTGGCGCCGGAGCGAGCCTCGACCAGCTCGCCGTCGATCACCATCCGCGTTTCCGGGCGCAAACCCGCGGCGTAACGGTGAAATTCGTCGCGGGACAGCCTTTTGGCCTGTTCGGCATTCATCGCTGCTGCTCCGCTCAGAGGTCGAGGACGATGCCGCCGGTCGCGTCGGGCGCCGGGACCGAGCAGCACAGCAGCACCTGGCCTTCGCCGCGCGGCGCCAGCGGCTCCTCGATGTATTCGACCGTGCCGCTCGAAATCCGCGTCGCGCAGGTGCCGCAAATGCCCGAGCGGCAGCCGAAGACCGGGGCGAGGCCCACGGCCTCGGCGAGCTCCAGAAGGCTGCCGCGGTCGCGCGACCATTCGGCGGTGACCGAGGATTTGGCAAACCGCACCGGCACCGCGCCGGCGCCCGCGCGAGCGGCGGGAGCTTCGGCCTTGGCCTCGGGCTTCAGCGCGGTGCCGCCGCCAAAGGATTCGTAATGGATGCGCTCGCGGCGCACGCCGATCCCGGCGAGCCCGTCATAAAGCGACTGCATAAAAGGCGGCGGGCCGCACAGGTAGAAATCGTAGTCGTCAAACGGCAGCAGCCCCTTCAGCACCCCGATCGTGACATGGCCCTCGCCGTCATGGGTAGCGCCGAGGCGATCGCCGCCGCCGGGCTGGCTGTAGCGGACATGCACCTTCATCGCCGGGTGCTGGGCGGCGAGCTCGCGGACATGGGCGCCAAAAGCATGGACCCGGCCGTTGCTGGTGCCGTGGACAAACCACACCGGGCGATATTTGCCGGTGCGCCGGCCTTCCTCGACGATGTGGTCGGCCATCGCGATCATCGGCGTGATGCCGACCCCGCCCGAGACGAAGACGACAGGGCGCTCGCTCTCCGGCATCAGCGTAAATTTGCCGCGCGGCGCCATCGCCTCGATGCGCAGCCCCGGCCGGCCGTGGTCGTGCAAATAGCGCGACACCAGCGAGCCCTCGCCGCCGCGCCGGATCGACAGCCGGTAATGGTCGGGGTTCGGCGTCGTCGACAGGGTGAAGGTGCGCAGCACCGGCTGCACCTCGCCGGGGACCCGGACGCGGATCGGCAGAAACTGGCCGGCGACCCACGGGTCGAGCGGCTTGCCGTCGGCGCGGCGCAGATAGAACGAGCTGATGATCTCGCACTCGGGCTCGATCTTCGCGATTTCGAGATCGAGATAGGCGTTGCGTTCGGATTCGGGCACGGCCGAGGCGTCGGGCAATAGCGACACCGTCTGCGAGACCGCCGGCTCGGCCGCTGCGGCCGCCGCCGGAGCCAAGCCACCGCGGGCCACGGCATCGACGATCAATTTCTGGAAATGCAGCGCCAGGTGCTCGCTGTTGGTCAGAAACCGGCCGCGGTCGGGCATCCCGCCCTGGAGCCCGCGCTGCACCGAATCGGTCAGCACATCGTCCTCGGCGCCGACCTCCTTGTTGAACGCGATCAGCTCCTGCGCGAAGGCTTCGGCGACCCCCGGCGCGAAATATTGCTCGGAAAAGCCTTTGGTCGCGTTCGGCCCGTCCGGCATCCACACATCGATCGACAGGTTGGGAAAGCCGGGGTTGATGTTGATCGTCATGTTCGGAAAGAGCAGGTGGTATTGCGATTGCGCCACCTCGCCCGAGACATCGTAGATTTTGACCTGGCTCCTGCCTTCGAGCGCCGATGGGCGGACCTGGCCGATCTGGGTCGAAAACCAGCCATGCGCGGTCAGGTTGTAATTATCCTGACGCACGTCGATCGCCGCGCTGAAGCTCGGATGGGCGACCGCGCAGTGGTAGCATTCGAGGTAGTTCTCGAGCATCGTCTTCCAGTTGGAATGCGACTGCCAGTCTTCGCGGTTGTAAAGCTCGAGCGTGTCGAGATCGACGCCGCTGCCGGCGATGATGTCGAGCACCGGGCCGAAATAAGCTGGCGAGCGGTGCCGCGTCGCGGTCGAAATTGACAAAGACGAACGGCCCCAGCGCCTCGACCCGCAGCGGCATCAGCGGATAGTTTTCCAGCCGGAAATTGGGCTCGCTCGCCGAGCGCGGGGCACCCTTCAAGCAGCCGGCCAGATCATAGGTCCAGGCGTGATAGCCGCATTGCATGACCTTGGCGTTGCCGCGGCCCTTCATAACCTCGTGCCGCCGGTGCCGGCAGACATTGATAAAGCCGGCGAGCCCCTCTTCGTTGCGGATCACGACGACCGGCACGCCCGCGGCATAGCCGGTGATGTAATCGCCGAGGTTTTTCACTTCGCTGAGCGGGCCGATATAGTTCCACGCCTTGCGGAAGACGTGCAGGATTTCCTGCTCGGTGATCGCCGGGTCGGTATACCAGCGGGCCGGGAGCGACTCGCCGCGATCGAGTGCGGCGAGCAAGCCGGTGGAATTGTCGGCGGTCTGGTCCATGCGCGGAAGTCCTCTCCAACGGGCGGCAGCGGCTAGGTCTCGGCCGGGGATTGCGGCGTTGCTTGCGGCAACGGCGTGTCGCGCAGCAGCAGCGGAATGAATACAACCAGCGCGGCGCTGATGCAGAGCAGCGTCTGAAAAAAGCTCAAATGGCCCGAGGCGGCCGAGGCAAAGCTGCTTGCCGCCATTTGCCCGACCGCATAGGCGATGTTGTAGATGGCGTAGACTGCGGCGTAGCAGCTCATGCCGCGTCGATCGACGGCGTTGCCGAGCTCGGCCGAGGTCGGGTTCAGCATAAAGGCGTAGCAGACGCTGACGACGCAAAGCCCGATCGCTGCCGCAACCGCACCCTGGTAGAGGCTCAGGAACGGCAAGCTCACCGCCATCGCCGCGGTGCCGCCCGCGATCAGCTTGCGGATCGACACGTGGTTCGAGGCGCGCGCGACAAGGGGCGCGCTGAGCCCATAAGCGAGCGAGCCGGCGGTAAAGATCAGCCCGATCACCCCCGGGGTCACACCGGAGCGCGTCAGCTGCGCCGGCAGCAACGGCTCGATGATGCCCCAGCCGATCGCCGCCAAGGCGACCGCCGCGGCCGCGACCAGCACCGATCGGTCGGAAAGCAGCGGCCAGATGTCGGGGCTTTTTTTGCGGACCACCTGTTGGCGCGGCAGCAGGAATATGCAGGCCGCGGCATCGAGCGCCACCAGCACGCCGGTCACAACAAAGGGCAGGCTGTAGCCGCCGACCTCGTAGAGCGAGCCGCCGATGACCGGGCCGAGGAGCGAGCCGGCGGTGCTGCCCATCAAGGCAAAGCCCATCATTTTGACGCGCGCCTCGCTGTAATGCTCGGCGATCAGCGCCAGACCCGCGGTCCAGCTCGCCGCCGACGCGGCACCCTGAAACAGCCGGGCGAGGAGCAGCAGCTGAAAATGCGGGGCGAGCCAGCACAGCGCCAGCGCGATCGCCGACAATGCCACCCCGCCGATCAACGGCCGGCGGTAGCCGATGCGGTCGCCGAGATAGCCAAAAAGCGGCGTGGCCGCGAGAACGCCGAGCGAATAGGCGCCGTAAACCAGGCCCAGCTGCTGCTCGGTGGTGGCGCGAGCCGGGGAAAGAGGGGTGAGCGGGATCAGGAGGCCATAGATCAGGTAGTCCATAAACAGCGCGAATGCGACCACGCCGACCGGCAGCCAACGATCGAGCCGCGCTGTCTTCAACAAGGAGCCGCCTTTCCCCACATGCCCCGGCAACGCCGATCCCCGATGGATTTGTATAGCGCCGGGATCCTACAGTTGTCAATGACGGCGCGCCGGTTCAGGTAATAAAGAGCACGTTACTTGTTGCAAATTCATTAAGGCGCGCGAAGGTCATCGTGGCGATACGACCGATCGGCATTGTTCTCGACGGCGCGACCGGGCGGCTCGGCAGCACCCGGCGATCCGGGAAAAGGGGCTGTCGCCCGGCAATGGAAACGCCGTGCCATTCGGGGAGAGGTTCGGGCACCGGACCATCCGCCCGGTGAGCGCCCGCTATAGGCACGAGAGAGAGGCCGGAAACTATGAAGCGCAAGGTTCCGAGAATGACCACTGACGAGGAGGCCGAGGGCTTTCTCGATCAGGATTTGTCCGATTTGGATTTTTCGCAGTTCACACCGGTGAAGTTCGAATTCCAGGCGAAGGCAGCGCGGCTCAACATGCGCCTGCCGGTGCCGCTGCTCGACGCCGTGAAGGCCACAGCCAAGGCGCGCGGCGTCCCCTACACCCGGTTTGTCCGCGAGGTGCTGGAGCAGGCGACGGCGAGGAAGCCGGGCAGGGCCGAACATAAGTGAAGCCCCATCATTCGATGAGCTTGGTGGGGTTTGTCGGGGGCTCAACCCGCTCTACACTTGGATTTAGCCGACGAAGAGGCCATCGAAGAACGAATGAGCGGCGGCTCTGAACATCGGGCGGAGGTGATCGTGGCGATACGATCGATCGGCATTGTTCTCGACGGGGCGACCGGGCGGCTCGGCAGCACCCAGCATTTGCGCGCGCTGATGGCGATCCGCGGCGAAGGCGGGCTCGCGCTCGGCAATGGCGACCGGCTGATGCCCGAGCCGCTATTGCTGGGGCGCAACCCGGAGAAGCTCGTGGCGCTGGCGGCGGCGAATGGCGGGCTCGAATGGCGCACCGAGCCGGCGCCGTGCCTCTCCGATCGCAATATCGCGATCTATTTCGACGCGAATGCCACCGGCGGGCGGGTCGAGCGCGCCCTGGCGGCGATTGCCGCCGGCAAGCACGTCTATCTCGAAAAGCCGGTCGCCGAGAGCCTCGATCGGGCGCTCGATCTGGCGCGCGCCGCCGACCGCGCCGGGCTCAAGGGCGGTGTGGTTCAGGACAAATTGTTTCTGCCCGGCCTGCGCAAATTGCAAAAGCTCTACGAAGGCGGCTTTTTCGGCCGGGTCCTGTCGGTGCGGCTCGATTTCGGCTGGTGGGTGTTCGACGGCGAGCTCTATCCGGCGCAGCGGCCGAGCTGGAACTATCGCAAGGCTACGGGCGGCGGCCTCGTCCTCGATATGTTCGCGCATTGGCGCTATATTTTCGACCGGCTCCTGGGCGAGATCCGCTCGGTCTCGTGCCGCTCGACGACGGCGGTGCCGGTTCGACGCGACGAAAGCGGCCGGCGCTACGATGTCGATGTCGAGGACACGGCTTTTGCCGTCTTCGAGCTGGAGGGCGGCGTCTTGGCGCAGGTCGCGTCGTCCTGGGCGAGCCGGGTCAAGCGCGACGATTTGCTGCAGATCCAGGTGGACGGCACCCTGGGCTCGGCGGTGTGCGGCATGCACCGCTGCTTTATCCAACCGCTGGCAGCGACCCCGCGGCCGTTTTTCGACGCCGAGCGGCCGCAGCCGATGGTGTTCGATGCGCAGTGGCAGGAGATGCCGGACCTCGCGCCGGTGACGAACGGCTACCGCGCCGGCTGGGAAATGTTTTTGCGCCATGTCGCCGAGGATGCCGCCTTCCCGTCGCCATTGCTCGATGGCGCCAAAAGCGTCCAGCTCGCCGCAGCCTGCTATCAAAGCAGCCGCGAACGGCGCTGGGTCGACCTGACGACTCTGACCTTGTGACCACCGCTGGCAGACCGTTGAAAAATGACCGCACGTCGGTTTCGATCCTTCGAGACGGCCGCCTTACGGCGACCTCCTCAGGATAAGAATTTTATATCTCAGAGGCTTACCTCACCCTGAGGAGGCCCGTAGGGCCGTCTCGAAGGGTGCGGGCCGGGGCAATCGGCGTTTTTTCAGCACCCTGCCGGGTGACCACCGCTGGGTGACCGCCGCTGGCGGCCGGGCTGGACGCTGCCGCTTACGCCGCGCAGACTGGGCGTGACGCGAAAGGAGCGGCGGGGATGGAAATCGGAAAGCTCGGGGTTTGGGTGCCGATGGATGTGATGAGCGCCGCGGCGGGGGCGGCGTTTGCCAAGCGGGCCGAAGCCTGGGGCTATGGTGCCTTGTGGCTGCCGGAAAGCCGCGGGCGCAATGCATTGGTGCATTCGTCGTGGCTGCTCGCCAACACGCAAAAGCTCGTGATCGCGACCGGGATCGCCAACATCTACGCCCGCGACCCGATGGCGATGGCGCAGGGCCAGCGGGCGCTGGCCGAGCAATCGGGCGGCCGGTTTCTGCTCGGGATCGGGGTGTCGCACCGGCCCTCGGTCGAGGGGCAGCGCGGCCACACCTACGGCAAGCCGGTGGCGACGATGCGCGGCTATCTCGAAGGCATGCGCGCGGCGACCTATCAGGCGCCCGAGCCGGCAGAGCAGCCGCTGACGATCCTTGCCGCGCTCGGCCCGCGGATGATGGCGCTGTCGGCCGAGCTGGCGGATGGCGCGCACCCCTACAACACGACCCCGGAGCACAGCGCCGAAGCGCGCCGGATGCTCGGGCCGGGCAAGCTGTTGTGCCCGGAGGTGTGGGTGCTCCTCGAAACCGACCCGGCGAAGGCGCGCGCCGCCGCGCGTCAGGCGCTGTCGCGCTATTTGCAGCTCGAAAACTACGTCAATGGCTGGCGCCGCCAAGGCTTTGCCGAGGCCGACCTCGCCGGCGGCGGCTCCGACCGGTTTCTCGACGCGATCGTCGCCTGGGGCGACGAGAAGGCGATCCGCACCCGCATCGAGCAGCATTGGGCGGCCGGCGCCGACCATGTCTGCATCCAGCCGGTGGCGCCAGGCGGCGGGCGCGAGGTCGATGAGCGGGTGCTCGCGCTGCTCGCGCCGGGGCCGCGGGCTTGACGGCTCCTCCCGCCGAACCGACATTGACCGGGCCGCTTGCGAAGGAGGGGCTCGCCCCGATGTATTCGGAAACCACCCGGTCGATCAACGTCACGGTCAAGCCCACCTATCTCGAAGACCAATCCTCGCCGGCCGAAGACCATTATGTCTGGGCCTATCACGTGCGCATCGAGAACCTGGGCGCGGAAACCGTCCAGCTGCGCCGGCGGCACTGGAAGATCACCGACGGCCACGGTCGGATGCAGGAGGTGCGGGGGCCCGGCGTGGTCGGCGAGCAGCCGGTGCTGGGGCCGGGCGAGAGCTTCGAATATACCAGCGGCACGCCGTTGCCGACGCCGTCCGGCATCATGGTCGGCAGCTACGAGATGGAGACGCGCGGCGGCGAGAGCTTTTCGGTGCGCATCCCCGCCTTTTCGCTCGACAGCCCGCATCAGCCGGTGCGCCTCAATTGACCCGCCGGCGGTCGAGCACCGCCCGCTTTTCGCAAATCACAACAGAGAAGAACAATGTCGCCCTCCCTCGTCCCACCTTTGGCGGTGTCCGCCTCCCGTTCCCGCAAGCCCGCCGACCAGCCGCGTCCCAGCCGCGCCGAAGCCGAGGAGGCGGTGCGCACGCTGATTCGTTGGGCCGGCGACGATCCGACCCGCGAGGGGCTCGTCGGCACGCCCGACCGGGTGGTGCGCGCCTATCGCGAATTCTTCAGCGGCTATGACGAGGACCCGGTGGCGCTGCTGCAGCGCACCTTCGAGGAGACCGACGGCTACGACGAAATCGTCGTGTTGAAGGACATCCGCTTCGAATCGCATTGCGAGCACCACATCGCCCCGATCATCGGCAAGGTCCATGTCGCCTATCTGCCAAAGAAGCGCGTCGTCGGCATCTCGAAATTGGCGCGGCTCGTCGATGTCTTTGCCAAGCGGCTGCAAATCCAGGAAAAAATGACCTCGCAGATTGCCAACACTTTGGACGAGGTGCTGCAGCCCAAGGGGGTGGCCGTGGTCATCGAGGCGGCGCATCAATGCATGACCACGCGCGGCACCCACAAGCCCGGCGTGACCATGGTGACGAGCCGGATGCTCGGCGTCTTTCGCGACGACCCGACGACGCGGCGCGAGGTATTGGCCATCGTCGGCACCCCCGGCGGCGACCGCCTCGCCAACGTCTGAGCCGAGCCGGCGCGTCGGAGCTCAATCCTGCGGCCCGTCCGGATGCACCCGGACGCCGCCCAAGACTCGGCGGAAAACCCGCATATCGGCGGCGTAGCGGGCCGGCGTGGTAACGAGGTCGGCGCTGATCTCGATCCAGCTCAGCGGATTGCGGCCGGTCTTGCGCAAGACAATGTAGGTGACCTCGACATGGCCGTCGTCGAAATTGCGCCGGCACCCCGCCGCCTTCCGGCCGCCGATGGTTTCGTCGTTCAGCCATACGATATCCCGCGCCATCCGCCAGCGGCACTCGGCGTTCGCCAGAGCCTCGGCCGTGTCCCCAATTTCGGCCGTATTGTAGTCGGCTGAGACGTCGATATGTCGGATGTTGTCATAAGGACCATCGCATCGTGCATTGTGGTCCAGAAGAATCACAATGCCATGATTGGTGATTTCCCCAACGCATGCCAAATGCTCTTTTGGCAACTCTACCGAGAACTGATAATCCCAATTGCGATAGAGGTTTGCGTTCGGTGCGGGCCGGTCCGCCATTGCGGGTGAAGCAGCCGTAAGGAAGACGATATAAAACGCTGCGAACGGGAAGAGGAGGGCGCGCTGCTCCCATTTTTTCTGCAGCTGGTCGGCCGACAGCATCGAATATCCCGGACTGTGAGATGCCGGCGAAGATACCAGAAATCGGTCCGAGTGTTAAGAACAAAGAGTGAATTCTACTGCGGCGGCGGCTCCGGGGCGGCGATGTCGTTGGTTTGGACTTCGCCGGGGGCGGCGCCGAATTGCAGGTGGATATGATATTTTTGCCAATCGCGGCGGTAGGCGACCGGGTCGGGCAATAGAATCGATGCGCTGGAGATGGTGGCCAGCAGCGTCGTCACGGTCTGCGGCGCAGCACCGACCGCGCTCGGCCCGATCGGGTTGGCGCCGATCGCGTTGCTGACCCCGAAGGTGCCGCTGGTGTAAGGGCCGGTCGGGAATTGCTGCGAAAAGCTGGCGCTCGGCGACGGTTGGGCCGAGATCGACCCGGCCGGCACGGTTTGGCCATCGGGAGCGACGAGCTCGGCGCGGCGCAGCGCCAGACGCCCGGTCGCGTCGATCTCGATCGTATCGGCGACACCGCCCGGTGGAAAATAGGCGCGGATCCGGTCGGGTGGCGCGGGCTGCGGGGCGCCCTCGCAAGCCGCGAGAAAGAACAGCGTCAGGATCGGCCACAGCGCGCGCATCGCCGCCCGATGTAGCGCGAATACCGGCCGAGCGGAAGCGGCGGCCGTGGCATTGCCGCCGGCGGCATGGCAAGCTCCAGCCGGACCATCGCGGAGGAGAGGCTGATGTCGGTCGAGCTGGCGGCGCGCGGCGGCGCTCTCGGGGTTGTCGAGGACAAGCATTTTCTGATCCGGGACTTTCGCCTGGCCGGCGGCGGCGTCATGCCCGAAGCCCGCATCGCCTACGAGACCTATGGCCGGCTCGCCTCCGACGGGCGCAACGCGGTCTTGGTCACCCACGGCTATACCAGCAGCCACCATGCCGCCGGCAAAAACCCGGCAAACGGCGGCCAGCCGGGCTGGTGGGACGGGCTGATCGGGCCGGGCAAGGCGATCGACACCGACCGGCTTTTTGTCGTCGCCTCGAACATGCTGGGCTCATCCTTTGGCTCGACCAACGGGGCCAGCCGCAATCCCGCGACCGGCCGGCCCTATGGCTCCGATTTTCCGCCGATCACGGTGCGCGACATCGTCGCCGCCGAAAAGGCGCTCGTCGATTCGCTCGGCATCCGGCATCTCGTCGCCGTCGCGGGCCCGTCCTATGGCGGCTATCAGGCGTTCCAATGGGCCGTCGCCTATCCCGACTTTATGGACGGGATCGCGGCGGTGGTGACCGCACCCCAGGCGCGCAACGCCAAGGAACGGTTGGCCGAGCTCGAAGCCCGGCTCGCCACCGACCCCGAATGGAACGGCGGCGATTATTACGACCGGGGCGGGGCCAAGGCGGTGCTGACCCAGCTGCGCTTCGAAACCCTGATGAACTATGGCTATAGCGAGCAGCTTGCCGGGCGCTATCCGGAACAGGCGGCGCGCGAGCGGGCGATCCGGCAGCTCGCGGCCGATTGGGCACGGCAATGGGACACCAATTCGCTGGTGATCCTGCGCCGGGCGACGATCGGGTTCGACACGGTGCCGGAGTTTTCCAAGATTCGCGCCAAGATGCTGTATATCCTGTGCCGCACCGACAAATTGTTTCCGCCGTCGTTGGCACCCGGCGTCATGAAGGACCTCATAGCTGCCGGGGTCGATGCCCGCTATTTCGAGCTCGACAGCGATCTCGGCCATTCGGCGAGCGGGCCCGAGCACGCCAAATGGTCGCCGGTCTTGCGCGAATTCCTGGCGCCGCTGATCGCCCGGCTGTAGCCGGCGCCGGCGGCACCCATGCCGGCTGCCCACATTGGCAAAAATTTGGGGTGGCGCGCGCGCACTCTCGGCCACGCCTCGCTCGCGGTCTATCGGGAGGGTGAGAGCCCGCTCCTGGTGACCGATCCGTGGCTCGTCGGCTCGGTCTATTGGCGCAGCTGGTGGCTGCAGCATTATCCGCTCGCAGCGGAGATCGACTGGCTCGCGGCGAGCCCCAGCGTCTATGTGACGCACGAGCATCCCGACCATTTTCACATGCCGTCGATCCGGCGCCTCGGCCGGGCCCCCTCTTTTCTGTTCCCGGCGCTCGGCGAACGCGGCTTTCTCGACCATATGCGGGAGCGCGGGTTTCGCGCCGAGTGCCTCGCGCCCAGACGCTGGCACCGGCTCGCCGAAGGTGTGGCGATCATCTCGATCCCGTTGTGGAACGACGACAGCCTGCTGCTCGTCGATACCCCGGGCGCGCTGCTCCTCAATTTCAACGACGCCAAGCCGCCGCCGCCGGTGCTGCGCGCGGTGCGCCGGCTCGCCGACCGGGTCAATAAGCCGCGGGTGCTGTTGTGCAGCTATTCGCCGGCGAGCCTCGTCAACAGCTTTCTCGACGAGCGCGGCACGGTCTCGTTGCGCTCGCAGCACCACTATGTCGATTGGGTTTGCCGATTGAGCGCGCGGCTCGGCGCCGATTTTTACATGCCGTTTGCGAGCCAGGCGGTGTTTGACCGGCCCGACAGCCGCTGGGCCAACGAGCATCGCACGCTTTATCGCGATCTGTGCCGGTATTGGCGAGGAAGAACCCAGCTTTTGCCGCCCTATGCGACGCTCGATCTCGACAATTTCGGGTGGTCGGCGCCGGCGCCGGAGGACTATCGCCCGGTGGCGGCGGAGCGGGCCGCGGCGTTGACCGGGCAGCGGCTTGCCGCGGAGGCGGCGGTCGAGATTGCCGCCGATGATCTGCGCGGGCTCGAACGCAAGCTCAACAAGTTTCGCCCGCTGCTGCGCCTGGTGTTCCGGCGCAGCTTTGCGTTTCGGCTGGGTGGGCGCCTTTATAACTATGAGCCCGCGACGGGGCGTCTCGGCGAAAGCGGGCGGGCCGGCGACTTTGTCATCGACGTGCCGCAGCTGACATTGCGCGAGGCGGTCCGCAACAACCACCTCTCCGATCTCGGCATTACGATGCTGGTGCGCATCCGCCTGTTGCGCCGCCTCGACCCGCGCAAGGTCTATGCGCTTTTTGTGCTGTTCCAGCTCGACGATTACGGGCATCTGCGCAACGCCCGCTCGTTCCTGCGCTGGCTCGGGCGCGGCGTGCGGTCGAGCCTGACCTTGCGCCTGCCGGCCCCCTGACCCCCCCTAAAGCAAGATCTGATCAGGTTGCATCGGCCCGTCAGCCCCCCTCACCCTTCCCTCTCCCCCCAATTGGGGGAGAGGGTTGCGAAGGGTTGGCGAGGCCGAAGCCGAGCCTTACCCGAAGCTGGGTGAGGGGGGCTCTACCTAATCGGATCATGCTCCAACTCCGCTCAGCCGTGGTGGGTGCCGATGTCGCGGCGCACGGCGCGGTGCAGGTAGTCGAGCGCCGCCTCGAACTGGGCGTCGTTGCTGGTGGCGATATTCAACGGTCTGATCGGGTGGTCATTGGGCTCGGCGCCCGATTGGGCCGCGGCGGCGGCGGCGGCGTGGCTGGCGCCGAGCGAGCCGGCATTCTTAAAGGCGCCGTAGAGGTCGCTTTCATAAGTGACGAGCGCGTTCGCCACCTGCTCGTTTTTGGGCAGGCCGACGATGATGTCGGGGGTGATGCCGTGGCCCTGAATCGAACGCCCCGAAGGGGTGTAATAAAGCGCCGTCGTCAGGCGCAAGGCGCCATGCCCTTCGAGCGGGATGATCGTCTGCACCGAGCCTTTGCCAAAGCTGCGGGTGCCGATCAGCCGGGCACGGTGCTGGTCCTGCAAGGCGCCGGCAACGATCTCGGCGGCCGAGGCCGAGGCGCTGTTGATCAGCACCACCATCGGCACCCCGGGCAAGAGGTCGCCGGCCACCGGGGCGCGATAGACGTGGTCGTCCTCGGTGTTGCGTCCGCGCGTCGTCACGACGGTGCCGCCATCGACCAATTCACCGGTGACATCGACTGCGGCATCGAGCAGGCCGCCGGGGTTGTTGCGCAAATCGAGGATAAAGCCGTTGAGCCGGCCGTGCGCACGCTCCTTGAGGCGGGTGATCGCCGCGGCGAGCTCGCTCGCGGTGTTCTCGGTAAAGGAGGTGATGCGGGCATAGCCGATCCGGTCGGGCTGGAGGCTCGACTTGACCGAGACGACATGGATGACCGCGCGGGTCAACGCGACATCGAAAGGCGGCCGGTCGGTGCGGGCGATGGTCAAGATGACGCGGCTGCCGGCCGTGCCGCGCAGGCGCTTGACGATCGCCTCGACATCCATGCCGGTGGTCGTCTGGCCGTCGATCCTGACGATGCGGTCGCCGGGCTCGATGCCGGCATTCGCCGCGGGCGTGCCGTCGATCGGGGCGATGACCTCGGGGACTTTTCCCTCCAAGGTCAGCTCGATGCCGATGCCGCCGAACTCGCCGCGGGTGACCGCCGACATCTGGTGATACTGGTCTTCGTCCATATAGTCGGAATGCGGGTCGAGCCGGCTCAGCATTCCCTTGAGCGCATCGGTCGTCAGCTCGTTCTCGGTGACCGGCTGGACGTAATTGTTCTCGACCTTGCGGAAGACGTCGTGGAGAAAGCCGAAATCGGCCGCGTTGTCGGGTCCGGCGGGGCCGGCGCCGGCGCTGTCGCAGCCGTGCAGCGCCATCAGCATCAATGCCGCGGCGGCGGTCCGGGCGAGCGTGCGCTGCGGGCGCGAAAGACTGGTCATCCTGATCCGTCCAAAAAGCAGCTTGACGCGGCCGAGCATCCCGGCCGCCGCTGAATGTAATCTTCCGCGCGCCCGCTTCCAGGGCAGCCCTGTCAACCGGCTTGGAGGCTCGAGCTAATGCACGACGCGAGGCGCCATGGACAGGATGGCGTTCATCACCCCGAAAAACCCGAGCGGCATGCCGAAAAAGCGAGCCGTCGGGCGATGTTCCGACCGGTCGACGGCGCGATCGATCGCCATTCGCTCACGGTTCGGCTAATCGAAGGTGAAGCCGCGGCTGCGCAGCCAGACGGGGAAGGTCTGGCCTTCGGGCTCGGCGGCGGCCTGGCGCGTTTTGTCCTCGGACCAGCCGTAAAAGGCGGCGTCGCCAAAGGTTTCGGGGGCGCGCCGGCGCTCGCGCGGGATCGAGAAGCGGGCGTCGCGGCGATGGTCGTAGGCGTCGATCGCGGCGGCGAGACCGCTGTCGTCGTAACGGTCGGTGTGGAGGCCGATGGCGAGCGGCAGACGCAGGCTGAGATAGCCATCGGCCGCGGGATAGCCGAGCGAGAGCCCGGCGACCGGGAACACCTTGCCGGGCAATTCGAGGATCGTCGCGACCGCGGCAGCGTGGTTGCGCAAGGCGCTGATCGGGCAGCAGCCGAGGCCCGCCGTCTCGGCGGCGAGGGTGAAGGTTTGCAGGACCAGCGCGGCATCGACCGCGGCGTTGAAAAAGCCTTCGAGCCGGCCGTTTTCGGCCCTGTGGCCGCGCAATTCGCCGAGCCGCTCCAAGCGCCGCGCATCGCCGCAGAAGACGAGAAAGACCGGGGCGGCCCCGATCCACGGCATATCGGGGACGAGTGCCGCAAGCCGGTCGCGCCGGTCGCGGTCGGCGACGCGGACGACCGAGACCTGCTGAAAATCGGATTTCGAGGAGGCCGAGAAGGCGGCGCCGAGCAATAGCTGCAACAGCGGCTCGGGGACCGGGCGCGCGTCGTAGCGGCGGTGCGTGCGGCGCAGCAGCACCTGACGCAGCCAAGGAATGTCGGGGAGGTCGCCGGGCGGCGGATCGTCGCCGAACCGGGCCTGCCATTCGGCGTCGTAGCCACCCGTCATCTCAGGTGGGGCCATGTCGGGCGCCATCTCAGGCGGGGGCGAGGCGGGCCAGCTCGGCGGCCTCGAAGACGTAGCTCGTGCTGCAGAACTCGCAGGTGACGGTGGTCTGCCGCTCCTTTTGCATGTCCTCGATCTCGTCCGCCGGAAAGGCGCGCAGGATCCTCTCGATCCGCTCGCGCGAGCAGCGGCAGCGCGCTTCGAGCGGCTGGGTATGAAACACCCGCACCCCGTCCTCGTGAAACAGGCGATAGAGGAGGCGGTTCGGCGCCAGGCCGGGGTCGATCAGCTCGACGGCGGTGGCCGAGCTCATCAGCACCATCGCCCGGCGCCAGCCATCCTCGACATCGTCGGCAATCACCGTGTAGCCGCCTTCGGGCGGCACCCGCTGCAGCATCAGCCCGCCGGCGCGCCAGCCGCTGCCCGGCCCGGCCCGGCCGACGGCGAGCTTGATCCCGGCCTGGATCTGCTCCGACTGGCGGAAATAGTGCTGGGCGCAATCGGCGAGTGTCGCGCCCAACAATTCGACGATCCCCTGATAGCGGTCGGTGTGCTCGCCTTGATCGACGGTGAAGGCGATGTAGCCGTGGCCGACGAGGTCGGGCACCGATGGCGACTCGTCCGTCATGGCGGGGGCCGCCGCCAGCTTTGCCGCGTCGAACTGGGCATAGCCGCGCACCGCACCCGTGGTCGAGACATCGGCGACCATCAGCCCGATCGGGCCGTCGCCCTTGGTTTGCAGGGTG
The DNA here is from genome assembly GCA_963702685.1 of uncultured Alphaproteobacteria bacterium. GTDB lineage: Bacteria > Pseudomonadota > Alphaproteobacteria > ATCC43930 > CGMCC-115725 > AP-15. Next base: position 109,033 of record CAVPDQ010000001.1, read on the forward strand.
AAGACGCCGTCGTATTTGAGGGCGCCCGCCAACATCACGGCGAGCGTGATCGCCTCGCCGAGCAAGGCTCGCGACCGGGGCCGGGTAATCATGCTGCGACAAGATGCGGTCGATCGCCGGGCCGAGCCGCACCAGGCGCCCGCGCAACGCATAGGGGCCGACGCGAAACGGCTGGACCAGATCGTCGGGCGGGCGGTTTTGGCCGGAGGGATTTTGGCCGGGAGGATTTTGGCCAGGGGAATTTTGGCCAGGGGGGTTTGGGCCGGAGGGATTTGGACCGGAGGGGTTTAGGCCAGACACCAGGCGAGGATTCCTTTTTGCGCGTGCAGCCGGTTCTCGGCCTCGTCCCAGACGACCGAGCGGGGGCCGTCGACGACCGCGGCGGTGACCTCCTGGCCGCGTTTGACCGGCAGGCAATGCATGAAAATGGCGTCGGGCTTGGCCTGCGCCATCAGCCGCTCGTCAACCCGGTAGGGGGCGAGGAGATTGTGGCGGTTGGCGGTCGCCTTCGCCCCCATCGAGATCCAGGTGTCGGTGACGACGCAATCGGCACCCGCGACCGCTTCCTCGGGCATGTGCGTCAACCGCACCCGGCCACCCTCGCGCCGCGCCCAATCGAGCACGGCTGCCGGCGGGCCGAGCCCCTCGGGGCAGGCGAGGCGGAGCGCAAAGCCAAAGCGCACCGCGGCGTGCACCCAGCTCGCCGCGACATTGTTGCCGTCGCCGCTCCAGGCGACCGTCGCCTCGGCGAGCGGACCCTTTTTTTCCTGCAAGGTCATCACGTCGGCCATCAGCTGGCACGGGTGCGAGGCGTCGGTCAGCCCGTTGATGACAGGCACGCTCGCATAACGCGCCAGCTCGTCGAGCTTTTCGGGCTCGTTGGTGCGGATCATGATCGCATCGACATAGCGCGACAGCACGCGGGCTGTGTCGGCCACGGTCTCGCCGCGGCCGAGCTGGCTGTCGGCGGTGTTCAGGAAAATCGTGTCGCCGCCGAGCTGGCGCGTCGCGACCTCAAACGACACGCGGGTCCGCGTCGACGGCTTTTCAAAGATCATCGCCAAGGTCTTGCCGGCGAGCGGCCGGTCGTGCCGGCCGTTCTTGTAGGCAAAGCCGAGGTCGAGGATGCCGCGCAAGGCACCACTCTCGAACCGGTCGAGATCGAGGAAATGGCGCGGCGCGGCGGCCGGCGCCTCGCCACCGACCAGTGCTGCGGTGCGCGCCCGCCTTATTGCGGCCATTCGCGCGCCACCTTGCGCATGATGTCGACACCGGCATCGATCTCGGCGTCGCTGACGATCAAGGGCGGCAGGATGCGCAGCACATTGTCGCCGGCGGTCAGCGCCAAGAGCCCCTCGGCGCGCAATTTGGCGACGACATCGCCGGCCGGCACGACGCAGCGGATGCCGAGCAAGAGGCCCGAGCCGCGCACTTCGGAAAAGAGCTTCGGATAACCCTTGACCAATTCGTCGAGCCGGCCGCGCAGCCGCTTGGCGGTCGCCTCGACCTTGGCAAAAAAGCCGGGCTCGAGCATCACATCGAGGACGGCGTTGCCCGCTGCCACCGCCATCGGGTTCCCGCCAAAGGTCGAGCCGTGCGTGCCGGGCCCCATGCCGCCCGCCGCTTTCTCGGTGGCGAGGCAGGCGCCGATCGGGAAGCCGCCGCCGAGCGCCTTGGCGATCGCCATGACGTCGGGCGCCACCCCCTCCCATTGGTGGGCGAAGAGCTTGCCGGTGCGGCCCATGCCCGATTGCACCTCGTCGAACACGAGCAAGAGGCCGAACTCGTCGGCGAGGTCGCGCAAGCCCTGCAGATAGCCCGCGGGCGGGGTGCGCACGCCGCCTTCGCCCTGGACCGGCTCGACAAAGATCGCGGCGGTCTCGTTGCCAACGGCGGCGCGCATCTCGTTGAGGTTGCCAAAGGCGACATGGTCGAACCCATCCATCGGCGGGCCAAAGCCTTCGAGATAGCGCTCGTTGCCGGCGGCGGCGAGGGTGGCGAAGGTGCGGCCGTGAAACGAGCCCTCGCAGCCGATGATCCGGTAGCGCTCGGGATGGCCGGCGTCGTGCTGGTATTTGCGCGCGACCTTGAGCGCCAGCTCGCACGCCTCGGCGCCGGAATTGCCGAAGAACACGGTGTCGGCGAAGGTGTTTTCGACGAGGCGCTGCGCCAGCCGCTCCTGCCCCGGAATGTGGAACATGTTGGAGACGTGCCACAGGCGCTTGGCCTGCTCGGTGACGGCGGCGACCAGATGCGGGTGGCAATGGCCGAGGCCGGTGACGGCGATGCCGCTGGTAAAATCGAGAAATTTGCGGCCGTCGGTGGCGTAGAGCCAGGCACCTTCGCCATGGTCGACGGCAACGTCCCACCGGCCGTAGGTGGGCATAACGGGTGTGATCACGGGATTGTCTCCTGCGCGAGCGGTTTGGTAAGGGTCAGATAACAGAACGGCGGCTATCGTCGTCGTCGAGCGACCGCTGCTGCGGCCGTCATCCGCATCGTTCCCCACCGCCGGCGCCAGCGCCCCGGACCGCGCATCATCGTCGCTCTCCTCGCCTCGGCCCCGACCGGCACCGCCGGCCCAGCCATCGAGCAGGAAAGCGGCGGAGTATGGCGACCCCCCGCCACCCTGTCAATTCGCGCTCGGCGCACCTGTGGCCGAGAGCCGGGGATGCCGGATTTCGCAGCCCCCGAGATGGGCGGCAAGCACGATAGCACCATGGCCGGTTTACAAAGACCAAATATCCTGCTATTCTTCAGACGTACGTAACGGACCAAATATTTACAGTTTCCTGACGCCATGTCGGGAGCGCCGGTTTGCGGCCGGGCGGAGGGAGAAGCAGCTTTCGGGAGGAGCACATGGCCGGCACGATCGTCAGCGGCACCTACACCAGCTTTTTCAGCCTGAACAACCCGGCGACGCAGCGCCCGGTCACGGTGACCGGCAAGATCACCAACGCCAGCGGCCAGGGGATCATCGGCGATTTCAGCTTTGCCTGGACCGTGAACAACCAGGGCACGGTCGAGGGCAACGGCGCGACTTCCGGCTTTGGCATCCAGCTGTTGGACGGCGGCACCGTCAACAACGCAGCCGGCGGCCTGATCACGGGCTACAGCACCGGCATCCTGATCGAATTCGCGGCCGGCACCGTCGGCAATCTCGGCACGATCAAAGGCACCGGCGTCAATGGGGTCGGCATCAATGTCTTCGACGCAGGAGGAACGGTCGTCAACGGCTCGGCCGCCGACACGACCGCGCTGATCTCGGGCGTCAATACTGCGGCTGCGTTCACCGGCGGCGCCGGTAATGTCACGAATTTCGGCACGATTGCCAGCACGAGCGATGGCCAGGGCATCAGCCTCCATGACGGCGGCAGTGTCACCAACGGCAACGCCGCTTCGACCGCGGCGCTGATCAGCTCGGCCGCCGGCCACACCGACGTCTACATCTCCGGCGGCACCGGGGCGGTGACCAATTTCGCAACCATCAGGGGCGGCGCTGTCGCGGTTTTCCTCGGCGACGGCGGTCGGGTCAGCAACGGCAGCAGCAGCTCCGCCGCCGCTACCATCGTCAGCGATGAGAGTGATTTCGGTCTTGATCGCCGGAACGACCGGCACGATCGTCAATTTCGGCACCTTGCAGATGCTCGGCACGGTTGCCAACATCGTCCTGGACGACGGTGGCTCGGTGACCAACGGCGGAGCCGGCGCGACGAACGCCGCGATCACCGGCACCGGCACCGGCATCTACATCAACAACGCACCCGGCACCGTCACCAATTTTGGCCACATCACCGTCACCTCCACTTCGGCTGGAAACGGGGTCACCCTGGAGGACGGTGGCAGCGTCAGCAATTTCGGCACCATCCAGAACGCCGATACGGCCAGCACCGGTGTGTATATCCACGCCGGCGGCAGCGTCAGCAACGCCAAAGGCGCGAGGATTGCCGGAGCGAACAATGGCATCTCCATCCGGGGCGGGGTGGGGACGGTAACAAATGCCGGCTCCATCACGGGTTCCGACCCCACCGGGACCGGCGGCAGTGGAAATGGCATCTATCTGATCGACGACGGCAGCATCACGAACCAGTCGGGCGGCGTTATCGCCGGCCACAATCAGGGCGTCTACAGCCGCAACTTCGCGATCACCGTTACGAATTCCGGATTGATCGAGACCACCGGCAGCGCCGACGGTGTCTATCTGCGCGGCGGCGGCACGATCACCAATAACGCTGGGGGGACGATCAGTGGCAGCGCCGCTGGTGTGGCGCTCGGCCAGCATGGCGGCATCGTCACCAATCACGGCGTCATCAAGGGGGTTGTCGGCTTTTACGCCGGCATCCACCATCCGGGCGCCAACACGCTCGTCAACTTCGGCACCGTCGCCTCGACCGCGGCGGGCGGGGTGGCGGTCGAGATGGGCTCGAGCGTCGGTCTCGAGAAATTGCTGGTCGTCGAGAAGGGGGCGGTGTTCACCGGATTGGTCGAAGGCGGCGGGCGCGGCGAGATCGAGTTTGCGAACGCCGGCGCCGCGGCAATGGGCGGCAACATTTCCGGCTTCAACACCGTCGTGCTGGCCAGTGGCGGGGCCGACAGCTTGACCCTGGCGAACGCCAATTTCGGAGGCGTCGATGGCCGCATGACCGTCATCGGCGGCAATAAGGGCAATACGGTGAATGCGGCGGCCGTTACGACAGGCCAGCTGACGATCGAGGGCGGCGCCGGCAAGGATGTGCTGACCGGCGCCAACAACGGCGGCACGATTTTTGTCTTCACCGCGGCGACATTAACCGCATCCGACAAGATCACCGGCAGCGGCTTCAACAACGAGCTCGACATGACGACGGCAGGCACGGTCGCGGCCGGGGGCGTCAGCGCAGTCCAGCTCTACCGGCTCGCCGATGGCGGCGCGAACAAGCTGGTTCTGACCAATGCCAATTTCATCGGGCTGCTCGGCAACACGATCAATGTCTATGGCGGCAACGACGGCAACACGATCGACGGCTCGGGGTTGACCGGGGCCGGCGACAATTTGGCGATCTATGCCGGCGCTGGCCATGATGTGCTGAAGGGCGGCTCCGGCAACGACAATTTCATTTTCGCGAACACCACCTTGAGCGGCGACACGATCAGTGGCGGCGGCGGCAATAACGAATTGCAGATGACGACATCCGCCGCGCTTTCGGTGGCCGGGGTCAGCGGCGTCGAAACCTATGTGCTGGGCGATGGCGGGGCCAATACGCTGGCGCTGACCGCCGCCAATTTCGCCGGGGTTGCAGGCGGCGCGATCACGGTCTCCGACGGCGGGGGCGGCAACACCGTCAGCCTCGCCGCGAGCGTGCCGGCGGCGGACCATGTCGTCGTCTATGCCGGCACCGGTGTGGACAAGCTGACCGGCGGGGCCGGCGGCGATGTGTTTTTTGCCGGCGGCAAGACGGTGATGACCGGCAAGGCCGGCGCCAACCAGTTCACCTTTTCCGCGCCCGGCAGCAACACGGTCGCCGATTTTGCCGCTTCCGCCGCGAACACGCTGATGTTCATCAGCGGCGCGGGCTTCAGCCTGACCGGCGCCGGCGCGACGCCAAAGCCGCTGGGCGCCCTCTTCACCACTGGCGCCTTTACCAACTCAACCCAGCGCTTTGCCTATTCCGGCGGCAAATTGTTCTATTCGGCGACCGGCAGCAGCAGCAACGAAAAGCTCGTCGCCACTCTCACCGGCAGCCCCACCCTGAATACCGCCCACCTTCTTTTTATGTCGTAGCAGAGTTCTGTCGCTTGCCGCAGGGCGAGCGGCGATACTGGCGCCCGATCGAATTGCGGGCGGGGCGATGCGCGGTTCCGGAGCGGGGCGAGAGGTTACGCCCGACCTGATCGAGGGGTGGGCGCTCGGCTATCTCGGGCGGTATGCGAGCTCGGCGGAGAATTTGCGGCGGGTGCTGCTGCGGCAGATCCGGCGGCGGGCGCCCGAGGCGGTCGGGGAATTTGCCGGAGCGGTCGAGGCGCTGATCGAGCGCTATCGCGGCTCGGGTTTGCTCGACGATGCGGGCTACGCTGCGGCGCGCGCGCACTCGCTCTACCGCCGCGGCGAGCCGCGGCACAAGATCCGCGCCCGGCTGATGGCGAAAGGGGTGGCGGCGTCGGTTGCCGGCGAGGCTGTCGCCGCGCTCGGCGCCGAAGGGGCGGGCGACCCCGACCTCGCCGCCGCCTGCGCCTTTGCCCGGCGCCGCCGGCTCGGGCCCTATCGGCGCGGCGCCGCCGACGCGGCGCGCGAGCTCGGCGCCTTTGCCCGCGCCGGGTTCGACCGCCGCGCCGCCCAAGCGGTGCTGGCCTGCTCCGATATCGACGCGGTCGAGGAATTGGCGCGCGGCGAGGCCGGGTGAGGCTTGGGCGGGCTGCGGAAAAACGGTGCATGTTCGCTGCCATCCTTCGAGACGGCCGCCTCGCGGCGGCCTCCTCAGGATGAGGGACTCATAAGTGGGATGTCCGCGTGCCATGCTGAGGGTGTTCGGGATTACGGTTGCGGCGGATTACGGGGATTACGGTGACAGTGCACTTACGGATTACGGTGACAGTGCACTTAATTCGCGGGGATTACGGGGATTACGGTGCGGGGATTACGGTGACAGGGGATTACGGTGACAGTGCAATTAATTCGCGGGGATTACGGGGATTACGGGATTACGTGACAGTGCACTCAATTGACAAGGCGCAAATAAAATGCACTGTCACCGTAATGCCCTGTCACCGTAATGCCCGTAATGCCAAAATGCACTGTCACCGTAATGCCGCCGTAATGCCGCCACCGTAATGCCGCGAGGCCGGCCGCAAACATCATCGAGAGGTGGTCAGCCCCGCTGCGTCAAAGCAGTACACGCGGGCGGTGTTGCCGGCGGCGATCCCCGGATCGCGGTACGGGGCAGGCTCGGCCCGCTCGTCGTCCGGGCCCGCCCTTCAGGACCTCGGCCAGGGCCTTGCGCAATCGACGAGCGGAGGTGGGCGCCGCTGCCGCGGCAAAGAAAAGTTGCGTGCGGGACGGGCTATGAATTACCGGCTGCGCGCGCCCCATCTGCGCCTCCCCGCGCGCGAATCTCGGATGATGAGGTGTCAAAGCGGAAACGGTGCTCGGGAATTGGGGTGAAGAGATCGGCATAGCGCCGCGGCACGGGGATGTCGCCGAGCGCGCGCACGCGGCCGCCTGCGTCGATGCGCACCGCCACCAGAAAGCTGCCCCCCGAATTGGCGATCTCCTCGAGCGCTAGATGCATTTGGAGCTCGTCGTCGCCGTAATATTTCGGCGCCACCAGCCGCTCCGCCGTATCCGCGCCGATCACAAAAATCGTCTTTGGAAAGAGGCGCGACTTTTCGAGAAAGGTGGGCGCCCGCGTCAGCTCGACCGGCGACTTCCAGGCGAATTGCGCGAGCCGGCGCCTGACCGCCTCGCCGAGGAGCGGCGGCTTGTCGACGTTGGTGACCGAGATTTCGAACGCCAGCGGCTGCTGCCGCAATTCTTCGGCGACTCGCGCCAGCAAGACATGGCCCTCGTGCCTCGGGTTGAAGGAGCCGGGGAACAGCACAAGGGGCGGCGGAGCCGACAGCATGATTTGCCCATCGGGCTGGACGGTGACGCGATCGAGCCCGCCCGCCAAGAGCCGGTCGATCGTATCCCCGGCTGCGCCCTGCCGCCACCACCGCCTCCGCATAAGGCTCATCCGCATCGAGGAGGCTCTGCGGCGAGGGTGCGGCGACCCCGCATGCACGGGCGAGCATCAGGACGATCGCGCGCGATACGAGGTCTTCCTCGGCGGCGCGGTCGCGTCGGCCCTTGGCCAGCACGGCCGTGCAGTGCGCGACGCCGGCGGCGTTGGCGAAGGCGATGTGAAAGCGATGCTCGCCTCGGCGCGGGCGATCGCTGACCAGCGCCGCCGTCGCACCCAGGCCCACCGGATCGGCGCCCGCCGGCGCCAGCCTCTGTGCGCGTGCCCGTGCGGTTTGCGCCATCGCGATCGCGGTCTCGGCGCTGCACGCCTGTGCGGGTGAAAAGCCGAGAAACGCCGCCAGCGCCTGCTCGTCGTAGGGAATTTGCGCCTCGATCAAGAGCCGAGAGCCGCCGGGAACCCGAAGCAATTCGCCGACCGCCCCGCTGCCGCCCCCGGTGATCGCGAGCGCCGCCTTGCGCCCGGACCCGTGCAACGTGGAGATCAATTGCCGCCACGCGGCGTCCGACGAGCTCATGGTCCGTGTGTCCGAAGCCGAAAGCACCTCGCGAACGGTGAAAGACCGCTCCGACAGAGTCAACAGGGTGCGTAGGCGCCCCCGCAAAGCCGCCGGGGCCGGCGATGCTGGGCGCGCCGACAGTTCGCTCTCGGCGCGGTGTGGCCCTTGATCGGTACCACCAGTCGCTCTTAAGCAGTGGCGCCACTTCGCGCAGTATTTATCGTCGCGCAACACTGAGACGTCGGGTTGCCAATATCCCGACCAGACCGATACCGATGAGCGCCATGCCGCGCGGCTCCGGCACCGGCGAGGGCTCAGGCGGCGTCGTGCTGTAGGTGTAGGTGACGGAAAACGTGCCTCCGAATGTCGCAGCGACGTCAAGGACGACGTCCGGAGTCAGCGTGCCGGAGGATGTGCCGGTAGAGGCGAATTCGAAGGCCAACGGACCGGTCGGAAAGGCCGCAAGGTCGGTGGGGGTGAAGGAAACGCTGAAGGGAACATTTCCATTGCCCGCTCCAACAATAAAGCTCTTTCCTACCGGTATGAACGGGTCGTCGGTGGGAGGAATGCTGAGGGTCGGCGTGCCGGGACCGAAGTGGAATGGCGCCGGCTGGCCCACCAAGGACACCGATTGGCTCGCCTGAATATCGGTCGCTGTCTGGCCGGGCTGGCTGGCATCCGTATAGATGGCCAAGGCATTGTCGTTCACCGTATAGGTCGCAGTCACGGCGTCAAGGAAGCCCGGGCCCGAAAACCCGGGAAGCAGGATGGTTTCTTCACTGTTCAAGCCGTTGAGGAAGAAGTTCTGCGAAGCGACGATTGTCCCCGCGTCCGCAACCGGCGCACCGCCAATGCCGAGAAGAATTGCGAGAACGAGCGTCCCGATGGCGCTGACATGAACTTTTTTCATCGTAATTTTCTGCCCTGCGAGTGGTTACGCGCACTCCTGTTGATGAGCGAAGCATATCAGTCTTTTAGGCGCACCAAAAGTCGCTCGGCTCGTTCCGCGGCGGCCGCCTGAAGCACCCCACTGAGGCCTTTCTTGCGGCCAAGCTGGGTCGTCGGCATTCCGGGAAAGCTCGATTTCGATTTCGTCCTTATCGACGGTGAGCACGGGCCGTTTGGCCGTGGTCCGGCAAACGACCGTTATCGGCCCGAATGCGCGCCCGTCGGCGGGCGCCGATCACGATGACAAAGGCGAAGGTGCGGCGCCGGCGTCACTGGTCATCGCAACCGGCAAAACCGCGGCTTTACGGAGGTTCGATTGCGTCCCCGGCCCGCGGCGGCTCGTCATTGCCGAGGCGGTCGAGGAGCGCCAGGGCGGCTTCGACATTCGCGCGACGGGCGCGCTCACGAAAAAAATCGGCGGTGCGCAGCGCGGCAACCTTCTCGGCGACCGCCACATTGATGAACTGGTTGAGCGTGGTGCCTTCTGCCTTGGCCAGCCGCTCGGCCTCGGCCTTGATCGATGCCTGCAGCCGCAGCGCATAATTCGCCTGCGTCATCCTTGCCTCCATGATCGCCATGCGGGACCGGGCCGCTCGACCCTGACGCCGAGCCGTTCAGCGCCGGCAAAATCGCGCTCGTTGAACGTCAGAAGCCAGTCCGCCCCGCCATTGACCGCGACCTCCAAAACCATTTCGTCATCTGGGTCGCGCAGCATCGGCCGCCACAGAAACGAGATCTCCACGGGTATGCATACCGCGCACAGCGCGTTCAGCAGGACATTGGCCTCGTCGAGGCTCGCGCCGCTGGCGGCAAGGTGTTCCGGGCGTGTCAGCACCGCCTCGTATTGCAGCGCAAGCGGAACCGATAAGAGCAGCGCGGCCTTCCTTGCCAGGATCGCGCGAAGCCAGGCTCGGGAGGCTCCTCGGCGACTGCGAGCCGCCGCGATCAGCACGTCGGTATCCACAGCCAGCTTCATATCGCCTGGAATATGGGCCCGTCGTGTTCAGCTGTCAACGCGATGCCGAACAGGGCTTCAATCTGCCGCGACCTCCCCTGTGCCACTCGAAACGTCCGCTTACGGCGTGCATAGTGGTCGCCGAAGAAAGGTCAGCACTCGTTGTGGGTCTATCGGCGATAGAGCGCGCGCGCCGATGCCGATGGCAACGTGTCGCTGATCCGGGTAGAGAAGCCGTAGGGGCAACCGTCGCCGTCGTAGGGCCGGTCCGATTGCGGTCGGCGCAGGGGCCTGGTGGCGGTCGATAAACCAAGGGAGGAGTGATGCGCTGGCTGATTCTGGGAGCCGCATTGTCGTGTGTGGCGGCGGTGGCGGCGCCGGCGCTCGCCGCCGAATTCGTGCTGTCTTCGACCGAGGTCAAGAGCGGCAGTCCGATGGCGCTCGCTCAGGCCTTCACCGCCTGCAACGGGCAAAACATCTCGCCGGCGCTCTCCTGGTCGGGCGCGCCGGCCGGCACGCAAAGCTTTGCCGTGACGATGCACGATCCCGATGCGCGCGCGGGCGCCGGCTGGTGGCATTGGACGGTGTTCGACATCCCGGCGACAGTGCATGGCTTGGCGGCCGGCGCCGGCGGCGCGGGCTCCAGGGATTTGCCCGCGGGTGCCAGGGAGGGGCGCAACGATTTCGGGGTTTCGCAGTACAGCGGCCCGTGCCCGCCGGTCGGCGACCATGCGCACCACTACGAGATCACCGTCTACGCGGTTAAAGTCGCCCGGTTGCCGCTCGACGGCACCGCACCGGGTGCCGCGGTCGGCGCCGCGCTGCGTCCCGACACGCTGGCCACAGCCAAGATCGTCGGCCGTTACGAACGCAGGAAGTGACGGCGGCTCCGGATTGGTGCGTTCCGTCTGAGCCGGGCAGCGCGGACGCCGGCGCGTCGTGGCGCAAGCATCATCGAGGGGCGGTCAGCCGCGCCGCGTCGAAATTGTAGACGCGGGCGGTGTTGAGGGCGGCGATCTTGGCCTGCTCGCCGGCCGGCACGCCCGCCAGGATCTCGGAGAGGATTTTGCGCGATTGGGGAAAGGTCGACTCGCTGTGCGGGTAGTCCGAGCCCCACATCATGTTGTCGACGCCGATCACGTCGCGCAGGCGGATGCCGATCGCGTCCTCCTGAAAGCTCAAGACGACGTTCTTGTGGAAGAAGTCGCTCGGCCGCATGCCGTTTTTGAATCGGTAGATCGCCTCGCCGTGGCGCTCGCGGTAGGTGTAGTCCATCGAGGTGAGCACATTGGGCGCCCAGGACAGCTCGAACTCGACGATCGCCAAGGTCAGGCGCGGATGCCGCTCGAAGACGCCGGAGAAGATCATGTCGCACAGCGACAATGCCGGATAGAACGCCTTGGTCGCGCGGCTCGAGGCGTCGCGCAATGTTCCGGGGCCGGCGCCGCGGATCTTGCCCTGCCGCCGCGTCGCCGTGTGCAGGCTCAAGGGCATGTCGAGCGCCGTGGCGGCGGCCCAGAACTTCTCGTATTCGGGCTGGTCGTAGCGCCGGTCTTCGGCCGGATATTCGGTGATCATCGCACCCGAGAGGCCGAGGCGGGCGGCGCGCTCCAATTCCCTGGCCGCGTCCCCGACATCGTCGAGGTTGATCATCGCCACACCCTTCAACCGCGCGGGATCGGTGCGGCAGAACTCGGCGAGCCAGTCGTTGTAGGCGCGAAAGATCGCCGACATCAGCGCCGGGTCCGCTATCTTGAAGTAAAAGAGCCCTTGGCTCGGATAGAGGACCTCGCCCGCCACCCCGTCGAGCGCCATGTCCCGGAGATGCTGCGCCGGGTCGTACCCGCCGCGGAGCACGTTTTCGAAGCGCCCCTCGGGGGAGATCGTCTCGGGGGTCTCGAACCGCGCCCCGGCGTTTGAGATCAGGCCGATCCCGGACAGGATCTGGTCCTGTTCGACCACGGTGTAGTCGCCGCCGTCGATCCGCTCGATCCGCGGCGCCCGGTCGCGGAACGCCCGGTCGATGCGGGTCTGCCACAGATCGGGCGGCTCGAAGACGTGCGAGTCGGACGAGAGAACCAGCGGCAGCATCGGCATCCCTTTCCCGCTTGATCGCCGGCGGCAGCTTTGGCGACCGGGCCATCGCCGTCAAGCTTTCGCCGGACAAAAATAAAGAAAAGGAGGCTGTCCGATATGATTTGATCGCGCTTTAGTCGGCGGCGTCGCCGAGCGCGCGCAGCGCCGGCATCGGCGCGCGCTCGGGGCGGGAGGCGGCCCAATAGCCGGTCGCCATAAAGAGCGCGCCGGCGACCGCATTGCCAAACGTCACCCACACCATGTTGTGCACAAAGCCGCCCCAGCTCACCGCGTCCGGATGCGGCGAAAGGAGCGCGATCAGAAACAAAGTCATGTTGGCGATCGAATGCTCGTAGCCGCTGCCGACAAACCCGAACAGGCACCAGAAGATCGCGATGCACTTTGCCGCGTCGCTCTGCATCCGCGCCGCCATCCACAGCGACAGGCAGACGAGCCAGTTGCACAAGACCGCGCGCGCGAACAGCGAAAGGTCGGGTGCGGTCATCTTGGCCGCGGCGACCTTCATGATGAAATCGCTTTTGGCATGGAGCACCGACCCGCCGCCGCCGGCGATGAAAAGGCCCGCGAGCACCGCGCAGCCGGCGAGGTTGCCGAGCCAGGCGACGGCCCAGCACGCGCCGAGCTCCTTGAGGCTCACCCGGCCACGCAGCACGCCGAGCGGCATCAGCATGGTGTGGCCGGTAAAGAGGTCGGAGCCGGCGAACACCACCAGCGTCAGCGCGATGCCGAACGAGGCGCCCATGATCAGCGACCGGTAAGCGGGATCTATGTCCGAGCCGATGCTGAAGACCAAAATGACGCCGAGCCCGACATAGGCGCCCGCCATCATCGCGCTGATCCAGAAGCCCAATGGCGAGCGTTTGAGAAAAGCGCTCTTTCCGGCCGCGGCAACGGCCAATTGATCGACGGTTTCGAGATACATCGCATCACCTCCGATCGGCATTCCTGGGCAAGAAGCATGCCATCGGCGTATTGCCGCGTTGCTGCGCTGCATGACGGATGCAAAGTGCGACGGCTGCTCAAAAATCGCCCACCGTGCTGCAATGCAGCATGAGATTGAGGCAGAGAAGGACGTAGCTGCATCGTCATTCCGGGATGCCCAATGGGCAGGCCCGGAACCTATGGCCACCGCCCTCCGCCAGCACTCTCGAGGCTGGCGTTCATAGGTTCCGGGCGCACGGGCGGCGCCCGTGCCCCGGAATGACCAGCTCGTCACTTCCTGGCATCGAAATTGCGTAGCTCTGCGGCGTCAGGAGCGCAGAGCGATAGGCGATGGCGGAAGCAGGTCTGAGCGAGGAGCAGAAACGCTACCTCGAAGGCTTTATGAGCGGCATTGCCGCAAAGCGCGCCCCGTCGCAAGACGCGGCGGCCCCACCGCTCGAGCATGCCTCGCCCGATATCCAGCGCCAGGCGCAGGACCGCTTTCTCGCCCAAGGCAAGTCGTTGACGCCCGAGGAGATGGCAAAGCGGCAAGGCCACCCGCTCGACATGTGGGACGAGCTTGTCGCCAACGGCGCCGCCGGCCGGTTTCCCAAAGGGCTCGACGTTTTCCGCCACAAGTTTTTTGGCCTGTTTTACGCAGCACCCGCGCAGGATTCGTTCATGTGCCGGCTGCGCATGCCGAACGGCAGCCTCGACGCGCACCAGCTGCACGGCATCGCCGACATCGCCGAGCAATATGGCGGGGGCTACGCCGATGTGACGACGCGCGCCAATCTGCAGATCCGCGAGATCGCCGCCGGCGATGCGGTTGCGGTGCTGATGGCGCTTGAGGATCTGGGCCTGACCTCGCGCGGCTCCGGCGCCGACAACATCCGCAACATCACCGGCAGCCCGACCGCCGGCATCGACCCGCAGGAGCTGATCGATACGCGCCCGCTCGCGCGCCTGCTGCACCACCACATCCTGAACCACCGCGAGCTCTATGGGCTGCCGCGCAAATTCAACATCGCCTTTGACGGCGGCGGCCGGGTCGGCGTGCTCGAAGACACCAACGACATCGGCTTTGCCGCGGTCGCGGCCGCCGCCATCGGCACGCATTCTTCGGGCGCGGGCATCCCGCCCGGCGTCTATTTCCGCATGCTGCTCGGCGGAGTGACCGGCCACGGCGATTTCGCCGCCGACGCCGGCGTGATGCTGGCGCCCGAAGAATGCGTGCCGATGGCGGCCGCCGTGCTTCGAGTGTTTATCGCCGATGGCGACCGCACCGACCGCAAACGCGCGCGGCTCAAATATCTGCTCGCGGACTGGGGTCTGGAGCGGTTTATGGCCGCGGTCGCCAAAGAAATCGCGTTCCGCCCGCTCGTCGCGCCGTTATCCGCCGGCAAGCCGCGCGGGCCCGTGCTGAAGCACGGCCATATCGGCGTCCATCGGCAAAAGCAGCCCGGGTTTTCGTATATCGGGGTGGTCCTGCCGGTCGGCCGGCTCGCGGCCCCGCAGCTGCGCGGGCTCGCCGATGCCGCGCGCGAGCTGGGGAGCGGCACGGTCCGGCTCACGGTGTGGCAGAACCCTATTCTCTGCGACATTCCGGACGCCCGTTTGGCCGAGGCCGAGGCGCGGATCGCCGCACTCGGGCTTGCCACCACGGCCAGCGGCATTCGCGGCGGGCTCGTCGCCTGCACCGGGAGCATCGGGTGCAAATTCGCCGCGACCGACACCAAGGGCCAGGCGCTGGCGATCGCCCAATACCTCGAAAGCCGGGTGCCGCTCGATCAGCCGATCAACATCCACCTGACCGGCTGCCCGAATTCCTGCGCGCAGCATTATGTCGGCGATATCGGGCTCCTCGGCAGCCGGGTCGGCGACGACATGGTCGAGGGCTATACGATCTGCGTCGGCGGCGGTGCCGGAAGCGAGCGGGCGCTCGCGCGCGAAATCTGGCCGGGCGTGCCGATGGCCGAGGTGCCGATGCGGCTCGAGCGCCTGCTCCGCGCCTATCTGGCGCGGCGCCGCGACACGGCCGAATCCTTTCACGACTTCACCAGGCGCTGCACCGTCGCCGAGCTGCAGCAGTTTTGCGATTGAGGCCGAGCCCGATGTCGTATCCGGCACCCGTCCTTCCCGTTAACGCCCCTTTTGGCGCCAGCGAGCGCGCCTGGCTCGACGGCTGGCTCGCCGCCTATTTCGGGTCGCAGGCCGTCGCGCACCCGGCTGCAATGGCGGCGGCCCGCGAGGCCGAGCCGATCGAGGATTTTCCCTGGCACGACATGACCTTGCCGCTCGAAGAGCGGGCTCGACTAGCTGAAGGCCGGCCGCTCGCCGACCGGCTGATGGCGGCAATGGCCCAGCAGGATTGCGGGCAATGCGGCTATCAGTGCCGGAGCTATGCCGAAGCAATTTCAGAGGGCGCGGAAAAGGGCCTCGGCCGCTGCACTCCCGGCGGCAAGGCGACCGCGCGGCTGCTGAAAGAGCTGATGGAGGAGGCGCCAGCGGCGGCGCTGGCAGCGGCGAGCCCGGCGCTGCCGGTGATGCCGGCGCCGGCGGCCCCGGCCCCCGCCTCGGCTGCGCGGATGGTGGCGCGGCTCGAAGATGTTGCGCGGCTCAACGGCGCCGGGTCGGAAAAGGACACCCGCCATGTCGTCTTCGACCTTGCTGCGAGCGGGCTTTCCTACGAGGTCGGCGACAGCCTCGCCGTCCGGCCCGAAAATTGCCCGCAGACCGTCGATGCCATCCTCGATCTGCTGAAGGCGCGCGGCGAGGACGAATACGACTGCCCCGACGGCACGCGGCGGACCCTCGGGGAAGCGCTGAGCGTGGTGTGCGATATCGGGCGCCCGTCCGACGCGGCGATCGAGGTGCTGGCCTCGCGCGCCCCCGAAGCCGGCGAGTCGAGCCGCCTCCAGGCGTTGGCCGAGGGCTATCCCGGCGCCGAGCCCGACGGCGCCGATTTGCTCGACCTCTTGATCGCTTTTCCCTCGGCGCGCCCGCCGGTTCAGGAATTGCTGTCGGCGCTCGACCTGCTGCAGCCGCGGCTTTATTCGATCGCGTCTTCGCCAAAGCAGGTCGGCAGCGCCGCGCACCTGACCGTGTCCGCCGTGCGCTGGCAACAGCGCGGCCGTCTGCGCACAGGGATTGCCTCGGTATTTCTCGCCGAACGCGCGCCGCCGGGTGCCGATGGTCCCGGTCTTTGTGCAGCCGGGGCGCGATTTCCGCCTGCCGGCCGATGGCGCGGTACCGATCGTCATGATCGGGCCCGGCACCGGGGTCGCCCCGTTCCGCGCATTTTTGCAGGAGCGGCGGGCGCTCGGCGCCGGGGGGCGCAACTGGCTCTTCTTTGGCGACCGGCACCGCAGCTCGGATTTTCTTTACGGCGAGGAATTGGCGGCGTTCCACCGCGACGGGCTGCTGACCCGGCTCGACACCGCCTTTTCCCGCGACCAGCCGGAGCGGGTCTATGTCCAGCAGCGCATGCGCGAGCACGCCGCCCTGCTGTGGCGCTGGATCGAGGACGGCGCCCACGTCTTTGTCTGCGGCGCTGCGGCGATGGCCAAGGACGTCGATGCCGCGCTCGCCGCGATCATCGCCCGGCAGGGTGCCATGGGCACCGCAGCGGCAAAATCATACCTGGCCGATCTGGCCCGCGCGCGGCGCTATCTGCGCGACGTCTATTGATCTTTGGTATCGCGGATTTCGGCGGCGCGGCGGGCCAGGGCGCCGAGCGCCGCGGTCATCGGCGTCGTGACACCGAGCCGCGCGCCGATCTCGACCACGGCATCGACCAGAGCGCCCAATTCGAGCGGCCGGCCTGCCTCGTAATCCTGCAGCATCGAGGTGCGGAAGGCGCCGAGCTCGGCATTGATCTCGTAGCGCTTTTGGACATCCATCTTCGACGGCGCGCCGATTGCGGCGGCCACCGCCGCCACCTCGTGCATCGCCGCCAGCGCGATCTGCCCCAACCCGGCATCGGCCATAATCTCGTCGATCCGGGCGCGGGCGACGACCGAAAGCGGGTTGATCGCGGCATTGCCGAGAAGCTTTGCCCAGACCTCGCCGCGGATGTCGTCGGTGACGGTAACGTCGAACCCGGCTTGGCGCAGCACCGCGGCGACGGTTTGGGTGCGTTCGCGCACCGGACCCGCCGCTTCGCCGATCACAAATTTGTTGCCGCTGGTCCAGCGCACCTTGCCGGGTGCCGTGCGGTTCGCCCCCAGATAGACGACCGAGCCGACGACCCGCTCGGCCGGCAACGCGGCGAGCAAGGCCCCGTCAGGATCGACGGCGGCGACCCGCTCGCCGGCAAACGCGCTGCGGGGATTGTCGAAATACCACCACGGCACGCCGTTGATGACCGGCAGCAGCACGCTATCTTGCCCGAGGAGCGGCAGCAGCGCCGGCAGCGCGGCCGGCCAGTCCTGCGCCTTCATCGTGCCGATCACCAGATCTTGCGGCCCGAAATCGGCGGCGTCGCCCGACGCCTCGATATGGACCGAGCCGCCGCCGGTCCATTTGTCGACAAAAAGCCCGTCGCGGCGGATCGCCTCGAGCCCGGCGCCGCGAGCGACGAGCTTTGGCGCAAGCCCGGCTTGTGCCAGCGAATAGACAACGGCGCTGCCGACGGCGCCGGCGCCGACCACTGCGATCGATGGCTTCACCATTTGAAGGCCGTCGCTTCCAGCGCCACCGCGCCGTTCTTTTCGATAACGCCGAGAAGCCGCACCCGGCAGGACGGCGGGGGCGCGCAGCCGAGCCGCCACGCACGGTCCGCTTCGGCGGCAAATGCCGGGCCATAGACGATCGGCTTGCCGGCATCGGTCGGACGCGGCAGCAGCATCAGCGGCGCTGTGGCCGGGCGCTCTTGCGCCGACGGCAAGGCTTGCTGCGCCGCCGCCGGCAATGCCGCGGCGACCAGACCGATAGCGAGCGCGAGCGGCCCGATAGCGAGCGTGAGCGGCCGGCTCACAGCGTCTTCAGCATCGTTTCGGCGCTCGACACCTCGTATTGCCCGGGCTGCTCGACATTGAGCGCCTTGACGACGCCGTCCTCGACCAGCATCGAATAGCGCTGCGAGCGCATCCCCATGCCTTCCTTGACACGGTCGAGCTCGAGCCCGATGGCGTGGGCGAACTCGCTGCTGCCGTCGCCGAGCATCGTCAGCTTGCTCTCCGCGCCGTGCTCCTTGCCCCAGGCGGCCATGACGAACGGGTCGTTGACCGCGATGCAGGCGATCGTATCGACGCCCCTCTTCTGCAGCTCGCCGGCATGATCGACATAGCTCGGCAGGTGGCGCTGCGAGCAGGTGCGGGTAAAGGCGCCGGGCAGGCCGAACAGCACGATTTTTTTGCCTTTGAAAAATTCGTCGGACGGGACCGCCTTGATTCCATCGGGCGCCAGATAGCGCAGCGTCACCGAAGGAACCTTGTCGCCGACCTTGATCGTCATCGCTGGCCTCCCGAATTTCGATCGCTTATCCCACCACAGCTCGCTCCCGCCATCAACCGGTTCGGCGCGAACCCTATCGCTTGCTTAATGATTCTCGCTTAATCTTTGGCGGTCATGCCGTTGGATCAGCGATCGGACACCAAGAGCGTCGAGCTCTCCATCATCGTCCCGAGCTTCAACGAGCGCGACAATGTGGCACCCTTGCTGCATGGGCTCGATCAGGCGCTCGCCGGCATCGCCTGGGAAGTCGTCTTTGTCGATGACGATTCGCCCGACGGGACCGCCGCGGCGATCCGCGACATCGCCCAGCGCGATCCGCGGGTGCGCTGCCTGCGGCGGATCGGCCGCCGCGGGCTCTCGACCGCGGTCATCGAGGGCATGCTGGCGAGCTCGGCACCCTATCTCGCCGTCATCGACGCCGATCTGCAGCACGACGAGACCTTGTTGCCGCAAATGCTGGCGGCGGTGCGCCGCGAGGAGCTCGATATCGTCGTCGGCAGCCGCTATCTCGACGGCGGCGGGTTTGGCGACTGGAGCACGCGGCGGGCCGGGATCAGCCGTTTTGCGACGAGGCTCGCCCGGCTCGTCGTCCCGGCCGAGCTGAGCGACCCGATGAGCGGGTTTTTTCTGATCACCCGTCCCGCTTTCGAGCAGGCGGTGCGCCGGCTCTCCGGCCAGGGCTTCAAAATCCTGCTCGACCTCTTCGCTTCCGCCGCCACGCCCTACCGCTACCTCGAGCTCCCCTATGTGTTCCGGCCGCGGCTCTACGGCGAAAGCAAGCTCGACAGCCTCGTCGTCTGGGAATACCTGATGCTGCTGCTGGATAAGCTGATCGGCGGCGTCGTGCCGGTCCGCTTTATCCTGTTTGCCGGGGTCGGTGGGCTCGGCATCGCGGTTCACCTGACGACGCTGTTTTTGGCGCTCGGGGCGCTCCCGTTCGCGGCGTCGCAGGCAGCGGCCACGGTCGCCGCGATGACCAGCAACTTTTTTCTCAACAACATCATGACCTATCGCGACAGCCGGCTGCGCGGCCGCCGCTTGGTGACCGGCCTCCTTTCGTTTTACGCAATCTGCAGTGTCGGCGCGCTCGCCAATGTCGGCGTCGCCTCGGCGATTTTTCAGCGCCACTACACCTGGTGGGTGTCGGGCCTCGCCGGCGCTGCGGTCGGCGTCGTGTGGAACTACGGCGTCTCGTCGATCTTCACCTGGCGCCGCCGCTGACCCAGGCCCTGCTATCTGAGGAGCAGCACAACGCCGCTGAGCAAGACCAGACCGCCGACAAAAAAGCTGAACCGCCGAGGGTCGACATTATGGGCGATCCGGTCTCCCAACCAGGAGCCGATGCCGACCAGCGGCAGCCCGAACGCCAGCAGGACAAGGGCCATGCCGCGATAGAACCCGAAGCTCGCGTATCCGGCGATGCGAGCGGCTCCTCCGACCAGCACGACCGCGGTCATGGTCACCCGAAAAACCTCTCTCTCCAACCGCAGAAGATTGAAATAAATGACGTAAATCGGCCCGACCCCGCCCCCGAACAAGGCGCCGAGAAAGCCGCCGACGATGCCGGCGCACGCGGCCAGGACGCCGTGCCAACGCGCCGGCAACACCGGGAGAGCCCCGCCGGTGCCCAGGACATAAACCGAGTAAAGGACCAGAAAGCCCCCCAATCCTCGCCGCAGCGTGTTCTCGTCCAGGAGCTTTATGCAGTAAAACCCCACCCCGATGCCGATGGCTGTATAGAACGACAAAATCGCAAATTGCCGCCACGCGATCAAACGCCAGTCGCGGCCCACATGCCGCAGCGACGTGGCGACGCTCAGCGCGGTCGCCACCGACACCGCCGTCGGCACCGGCAGCACAAAGGCGAGCATCGGCACCGCGATCAGCACGGCCCCGAACCCGGCCGCGCTGCGCACCGCAAACGCGCCGACCAGCACCACCGAAAAAAAGGCGATACCTAAAGCGGACAAGGACTTAGGTGAATGCCCTTAGTCGCCGGGTGGTTTCCTCCGCGAGCCGCTGGACCAGCTCGGCAGCGTTCGTGTCCTTTGCCAGCGCCGCCGACTGCCCCGATGTAAGCGCCGTCCATTCGCGATCGCCGGCGGCGGCGATCGGCGAGGTGAGGCTCTGCTGGGCCGGCACCGGCAGCGGCTGCACGCCCGACGCGACAAGGTCGTCGATCATGCTGTTGCGGATGTAGCGGCAGGCCCTGCCGCTGATCACATCGGTCACCACCGTGCACGAATCGTCGGCCGCAGCCAAGGCGGCGCGATGCGCATCGCGCATTTCGGCCTCCTCGCAGCGCAAGAACGCCGTCCCCAGCTGCACCGCGCTCGCGCCGAGCATAAAGGCGGCCGCCGCGGTACGGCCATCGGCGACGCCCCCGGCGGCGATAACCGGAACAGTTACCGCATCGACGATTTGCGGCAGCAGCGCGAACAAGCCCGGCTGCATGCCGATATCGACGCCGGTAAATGTCGCCCGATGCCCGCCGGCCTCGATGCCCTGCGCGATAATAGCGTCGACCCCGCTTTTTTCGAGCATCCGCGCTTCGGCGACCGTCGTCGCACTCGACATGATGAAGATGCCGGCGGATTTGAGGGTGCGGACGACCTCCGGGTCGGGCAGGCCGAAATGAAAGCTCACCACCTCCGGTTTGGTTTCGAGCAGCAGCGCAACATGCTCCTCTTCAACCTCGCTGGCCGCACCTCGCGGCTCCGGCACCGCCGCCAGCCCGTGCGCCTGGTAATGCGGCTGGAGATGCCGCCGCATCGCCTCGGTGGCTTCGGGCGTCGAGCGCGGATCCGGCCAGATCGGGTAGTTGACGTTGAGGCTGCCGCCGCTCTGCTGGCGAAATCCGGCAATCCGGCGCGACGCCTGCTCTGCGGTGCGGGCCCACATCCCGAGCCCGCCGAGCCCGCCCGCGTTGGTGACCGCGGCAGCCAGCGCCGGCGTGCTGGCGCTGCCCATCGGCGCCTGCAGGATCGGCCATTTGAGGTTCAGTCGTTCGGTGACGGCGTTCTTCGGCCACATCGGCGTCATTCCTCCAAGCTGCGGCAAATCCGGAGTGGCACTCGCACCGAATTGGCCACCCGCATCGTCTTGCCGCTGTAATAGCACGGCTCCGGCGCGGGCGACGGGGTGGCCTAAAGCCGCGGCTCCGATCCGGCAAGCGGCACCTGGCTCTTGCGCGCCATGTTTTAATCTCCGGTCGTCTCTTTTTCCGTCAACCGGCGCTAAGCTCCGCCGGTTTTCGTGGCTTCGAGGCTTTCCATGTCCGACGATTTCAACGCGTTTGTTCCCGGCCCGCGGGTCCGTATCGAGGGCAGGGCAGGGGGCGCGCTTTCCGGCCTGACCTTTGCCGCCAAGGATTTGTTCGATGTCGCCGGCCATCCGACCGGCGGCGGCAATCCGGATTGGGCGCGCTGGAACCGGGTGCCGGCACGCCACGCCTGGGCGGTCGAGCGCTTGCTCGACGCCGGCGCCACGCTCGTCGGCAAGACCATCACCGACGAGGTGTCGCTCGGCATCTTTGGCGAAAACCCGTTCTACGGCACGCCGGTCAACCCGCGCGCCCCCGACCGGGTGCCGGGCGGCTCCTCGGCAGGCTCGGCCGCGGCGGTCGCTGCCGGACTTTGCGACACCGCGCTCGGCACCGATACCGGCGGCTCGGTCAGGGTGCCGGCGAGCTTTTGCGGCATTTACGGCATCCGCCCGACGCATGGCCGGATCGATGTCACGGGCATGATGCCGCAAGCGCCGACATCGGACACGACGGGCTGGTTCGCCCGCGACGCCAAAACCTTCGCACGGGTCTCGGCGGTCATGCTCGACGAGCCGATCCCGGCGGCATTGCCGACGCGGCTGATCGTCGCCGCCGATGGTTTTGCCTTTGCCGACCCGGAAGTCGGCGCGGCGTTGCAGCCGATGGTCGAGCAGCTCCGCCGGCTGATCGGCGACAGCCGCGACGAGACCATGGCGCCCGGCGGTCTCGTGCAATGGCTGCGCGCCCAGCGGGTTTTGCAGCCCGCGGAAGCCTGGCAGACCTTCAAGGAGTGGATCGAGCGCGACAACCCGCGCCTGGCCTACAGTGTGGCGCGCAATCTCTTCAGCGGCTCGCTGATCCCGGACAGCGAGCGGCAATCGGCCAATCTGGTGCGCCACGAAGCCCGCGGCCGGATGCGCCAGCTATTGCCGCCCGGCACCATCCTGTGCCTGCCGACGACGCCGTTCCCGGCACCAAAACGCGGCCTGTCCTTATCCGCCAGCAGCGCCTTCCGCGAGCGGACGCTGTGCCTGTGCGCGCATGGCGGACTGACCGGCGTGCCGCAAATCAGCATCCCCGGCGGCATCGTGGACGGCGCCCCGGTCGGCCTCTCGATCATCGGCGGCCATCACACCGACGCGAGCCTCGTCGCGGTGGCTCGCGCGCTCGCTGTCTAAGCTTTTTTCGATAACGTCAACGTGATCCGGCCGGGATTGACCGGCGCCGTCGCCCACTGAATTATCGTTAAAATATTGCGGTAAAGGGAGGTCACGATGAACTGTCGCCGATCGGCCTTGCCGGCCGTCATGTTGCCCCTCCTGGGTGTTGCGCTTGCTTTTGTGCTGTCGGCGCCGGCCAGCCAGGCGACGCCGATTACCTTCGTTGCCAATCTGGTCGGCTCGCTCGAAGTGCCGCCCACGGGCTCGCCCGCAACCGGCCATGCGACCGTGATCATCGACCCGGCGGCGAACACGATGCAGGTCGATGTGAGCTTCAGCGGGTTGGAGGCGCCGACCACCGCCTCGCACATCCATTGCTGTCTCGCCTCCCCGTTCGAAACCGGGGTCAGCGTCGGGGTCGCGACCACCGTCCCGTTCTTTCCCGGTTTCCCGATCGGCGTGACCTCCGGGACCTATTTGCACGATTTCGACTTGCTCGATGCGGCGAGCTACAACCCGGCCTTCGTCACGGCCGAGGGCGGCACGGTAGCGGATGCCGAGGCGGCGCTGATCGCCGGGATCGAGGCAGGCAAGTCCTATTTGAACATCCATACGCAGGAATTCCCGAGCGGCGAGATTCGGGGTTTCCTCGTTGCGACACCGGAGCCGGCGGGGCTTGTCGTCCTCGCCTCGGCGCTCCTCGGCCTCGGGCTGGCCCGCCGCCGTCGGGGTTAGCCCTCGGGCCAGGGGGCGATGTCGAGAAAGGTGCTCTGATAGGTGGCGCCGTCGCCGAGATCGGTAAAGCGGTCGGAGCAGAGCATGTTGACCGTGCCCGACACGGCGTCGCCGTCGGGGCGCTGGCCGGGGACCAGCACGACACCGGGCTGGACCTCGTCGCCGACGCGCAAGGTGAGCCCGATCGCGCCGTTGTCGTTGAAGAGCCGCACGCGCTCGCCGTCGGTCAGCCCGCGGGCGCCGGCTTCCTCGGGATGCACCACGCAATAGGGCGGGCCTTCGCGCCGGCGCAGAAACTCGACGCCGGAAAACGCCGTGTGGCTCTGAAAATAGCCCGGGGCGGTCAATAGCCGCAGCGGCCAGCGGGTCCGCTGGCGTTCCTCCTCGGCGTCGGGCCGCCAATCGGGCATCGGCGGCAGCCCCTGCGCCGCCATTTGCGCCGAGTAGAATTCGAGCTTGCCCGAGGGTGTGCGGAATTCCTGCCCGCCCTGCGGCCCGAGATGGATCGGGCCGGCCTCGCGCACGCCATCGGGATCGAGCGCGCCGGCGGCTCCTTGCGCGCCGCGCAGCATTGCGGCGGCGATCTCGCCGGGCGCCATGCGGAACACCGGCTCGATCAGCCCCATGCGCTGCGCCAATCCTTGCGCCAGGCGGAAATTCGACCGGGCCTCGCCCTGCGGCGCCACCGCGCGCGGCGCGTATTGCAAATAATAGGTGCCGTAGGCGCGGTAGAGGTCTTCGGTTTCGAGATAGGTCGCGGCCGGCAGCACGATGTCGGCCCAGCGCGCGGTCACCGACAAAAACGGGTCGTGGACGACGGTGAACAAATCCTCGCGGGCGAGGCCGCGGCGCACCTTTAGGGCGTCAGGGCAGGTCACCGCCGGGTTGTTGGCGGCAACAAACAAGGCGCGGATCGGCGGGTCGGCCAATTCGAGCAGCGCTTCGCCGAGGCGCAGATGGTTGACATTGCGCGTCTCGGCCGGCCCCGACGGCTTGCGCACAAAATCGTAGTCGAGCACGCAGGATGCCGCGGTCATCAGCAATGCGCCGCCGCCCTTTCTGCCATAGGCGCCGGTCACACCCGGCAATAGCGCCACCGCGCGCAATGCCTCGCCGCCGCGCGCGAGCCGCGTCATCCCTTCGCCCAGCCGGATAAAGGGCGCCTTGGCGGCGCCGTAGAGTGCGGCAAAACGCTCGATATCGGCGACCGCAAGCCCGGTAGCCGCGGCGACATGGGGCGGCGTGAACCGCGGCAAAATCTCCGCTTCGAGCCGGTCGAAGCCGATCGTGTGCTGCGCGAGGTAATCGCGGTCGCATATCGCGTCGCGCGCCAGGATGTGCATGACGCCGAGCGCCAAGCGCCGCGTCGCTGCCGATCCGGACCGGCAGATGCCAATCGGCCCGGCGGGCGGTGCGGCTCCGGCGCGGGTCGATGACGACGAGCTCGACACCGCGGCGGCGCACCCCCTCGAGCTTGGCCCAGAAATGGACGTTGGTGGCGACGAGGTCGGCGCCCCAGGCGACGACGAGGTCCGAATGCTCGACCGATTCCGGGTCGGCGCCGCCGATCGGCCCCACGGTCATGTCCCAGGCGGTCTCGCAGCAGGTGTCGCACACCGTCCCGGCGCGCAGCCGGCTGGTGCCGAGCGCGTGAAAGAGGCCGTTCAGCAGGTTGCGGTTCAACTGCCCCTGATGCGCGCTGTAAGCGTAGCCGAGGATCGCCAGCGGCCCCGATTCGGCGATGATCGATTGCCAACGGGCGACGATCTCGTCGAGCGCCTCGTCCCAGCCGATCGGCGCAAATTGCCCGGCACCTTTCGGCCCGACCCGGCGCAGCGGGGTTTTGAGGCGCTCGGGCGAATGCACGAGCTCGGCGTCGCGGTTGACCTTGGCGCAGGCAAAGCCGGCGGTGAACGGATGGTCGGGATCGCCGTCGATCCTTACCACCCGCCCGTTCTCGACCCGCGCCAACAGCGAGCACATGTCGGGGCAATCATGCGCGCACACCACCCGCACCGTTTCCAAAACACGACCTCCCGCAGCACCGGACGATTTTACGGTGGAATGGCTTTTATCAGCGCGTCGCGGTCGAACGAGTAAATCTGGTCGAAGACGACGATCGGCACCATCAGGCCGTTGCACATCGTCGGTGGCGCGTTGGGACCTCGTATGCCGATGACGACATCGATGTCGTTGGCACGTCGGGGCCGGGCGGATGGCTTCCACCAACAGGTCGATATCCGCCGGATCGCGCGGCAGCAGCAGATAGGTTTCCAGCCCTTGAACCGTCAGCACCCAGCATAGCTGGCGCACCAGATAGCGGTTCTCGCGTCTGGACAAGACTGCATGAAAGGTCTGCTGGTCGGTTTTCCCGGCAGTGTCCGCTCGTCCGGTTGCCTGGGCGAATTCCTTTTCCGCAGCAAGGTTCGGGAAACGCGCCTCCACGCGGCCGATGGCGTAGACATAGGAAAGGAGGGCGCGGCGCTCTTCGGATCGGAGTCCGGCATCGGTCCACAACCAGCAATTCCCCTCTCACCGATTGTGGAGCGAGCGGATCGCCCTCGAAGTCGAGGCCGGTGAGGTGGGGCGCTTTCAATTTGCCCGTTCATATCGATTGTCCCTCCGCAATCACATTCGCATGGGTGTCGGGCGCTCGCAGGGCCGAGCTCACACGGTTCCCTTGCCGACGCGCCTGTTGCCGAACGTCATCCATTGGTTGAGCACGGTGCGAGCGCCGTTCGCAACCCGCCGCAAGGATCGCGCGCCGACATACGATGACGGCGCGCTTTACGACGTCGCCGAGCCCGATCTCCTCGTCGGTCACAAACCCGGGCAGGCGCACTGCGAAACGGCTGGCGTTCGAGCGGCGCGGGGCGGGTTCGTGTCTTCGGTCGAGCTTGGTCATGCGGTGCGCCTCCGCGCGCTAGTCCATCGACAAGGCCTCGGCAAGCCGACGTCGGCGTCCACAAAGCGGTGGAACGACCGATGCCCGTCGCGGCATGGACGCCTGAGCGACGGCGAGCCTGATTTGCGCCGGCGCTCGCCCCGGGAATGCTCCGACCACAACAGCGCGATCGCACCGGTCACAAATGGCGCTGCGACGCTGGTTCCGCCGAGAGAGAGAGGTTCCGGCCGTCCGTGCCGAGGCTCGTGACTACCGTCACCGGGCGCACGCAATCCTCGCTTGCCGATCGAGCCGCCCAGGTTCGAGTCGTTTATCGGTCTGCCCAGACCGTCGCAAGCAACGACCGGGATGACCCAGCGATGCCGGGTTATGGCGGAACTGCCTAGGGTGCCTTGATTGCCGGCCGCTGCGACGACGATCACGCCGCGCCTGACCGCCTGATCGAGCGCCGCTTCGAGCGCGCAGTTCCTCGTTGAGGGAAGGTCTGTGCTAGGGCGAGGCTCAGATTGATCACGCGTGCGCCCGCTTCGATACAGTCGAGGATCGCGGCGGCAAGCTCTCGGGGCGTGGCGCTCGGCATCTGCGTCGCGGCCCGAGGCGGTTTCGCCAAAAATGGGCCGGATCAGCAGAGTGCAGCCGGGGCAGATGCCGGGTGCCGGAGAACTCCGCTTTGCGGCCAGGATTCCTGCGACATTTTAGGGCCGTTTCAGGCGAAACGGAAACGCGCCTGGACGCGGCCGCGACGGCTCATCTATCGTGAAAATAGGATGGTATCGTAAAAACGGGGCGGAATGCCGTGGCAACATCGGCGGGTTCTTCGGGAGGATGGCAAGATGGCGGAATACAAGCTGATCTCGGCCGATTCGCATGTCAGCGAGCCGCCCGATTTGTGGACCTCGCGGGTGGACAAGCAATATCGCGACCGGGCGCCGCGCCTCGTCATCGACCCGCCGGGCCGCGAAGGCGCTTATTTTATTTATGAGGGCCATGCGCCGCACCCGATCGGGATCGGGCTCGCCGCCGGCAAGAGCCCCGAGGAATTGGCCGGCTTTTTGACCAGGGCCACCTACGCCGACGCCCGCCCCGGCGGCTGGGACCCGGCCGAGCGGCAAAAGGACAACGCGCTCGACGGGGTCGAGGCCGATGTTCTCTACACGACACTGGGCTTTCGCATCTTCTGGCTCGAGGACGCCGGTCTCCAGGCCGATTGCTTTCGCGCCTACAATGATTGGCTCGCCGAATATGTGAGCTATGACAAAAAGCACATGGCCGGGCTGCCGATGGTTTCGCTCTATGATCCCAAGGCCGGGGCGCGTGAGCTCGAACGCTGTGCCGGGATGGGCCTCAAGGGCGCGATGGTCTGGTGCTCGCCGCCCGAAGACCGGCCCTACAGCTCCGACATCTACGACCCGTTCTGGGCGGCGGCGCAGGAATTGAAGATGCCGGTCAGCCTGCACGCGATCACCGGCATGGGCATGGAAAGCCAGTGGAATTGGGGCGAGCGCTATATGCGCACGACCGTCTTGTCGCACGAGGTCGAGCGCTCGTTCAGCGTGCTGATCTTCTCCGGCGTGCTCGACCGCTTCCCGGAATTGCAGATCGTCTCGGCGGAGAACAACTGCGGCTGGCTGCCCTATTATTTGCAGCGGATGGACCGTCTGTTCGAGCGCTCGCGCATTGCTTCGGGGTTCAAGCTGAAGCTGAAGCCGAGCGAGTATTTCCGCCGTCAGATGTGGTGCACCTATATCGACGACTATGTCGGCGTCGCCAACCGCAATTTTATCGGCGTCGACCGGATGATGTGGTCCTCGGACTACCCGCACCAGGCCTCGTCCTGGCCGCATTCGCAGGAGGTGGTCGCGCGCGACTTCAAGGACGCCAGCGCCGAGGACCGGTTCAAGATCACCCGCGGCAACGCCGCCCGCCTCTACGGCTTCGACGCATGAGGGCTGCTGCGCCGCGATCGGCGACAGGGACTGTGGAGTGACATGATCATGACCGACTTCATTTTGCGCGGCGGCGAGGTGATCGACGGCAGCGGGCGAGCCGCGGTTTCGCGCCGATGTCGCGATCCTGGGCGACCGCATCGCCGAAATCGGCAACGTCGCCAAGACCGAGGGCGCGCGCGAGATCGATGTGTCGGGCAGGATCGTCGCCCCCGGCTTTATCGATGTGCACACCCATGACGACCGGGCGCTGCTCGCGACACCCGAGATGGCGGCAAAAGCGAGCCAGGGGGTGACCACGGTCGTCACCGGCAATTGCGGGATCAGCCTCGCGCCGCTCGCGATCGACCATGCGCCGCCGCCGCCGCTCGACCTGATCGGCGACCGCGCCGATTACCGCTATCGGCGGTTTGCCGATTACCTCGCCGCGCTCGACCGCGACCCGCCGGCGATCAATGCCGCCTGCCTCGTCGGCCATTCGACCTTGCGCGTCGGCGCGATGACGACGCTCGACCGCCCGGCCGAGGCGCCCGAGATCGCCCGGATGCGCGAATTGCTGCAGGAGGCGCTCGACGCCGGCGCTATCGGCCTGTCGAGCGGGCTCGCCTATGCCCCGGCCGAGCACGCGCCCCCGGCCGAGATCGAGGCGTTGGCGGCGCTGCTGCGGCCGGCGGGCGCCATCTACACGACGCATATGCGCAACGAAGGCGACCGGGTGCTCGACAGCCTCGACGAGAGCTTTGCCGTCGGCCGGACCGCCGGGGTGCCGGTGGTGATCTCGCACCACAAGACGATCGGCCGCGCCAATTTCGGCCGCACCGCCGAAACCTTGCCGGCGATCGCCGCGGCCATCGGCGCGCAGGAAGCCGGGCTCGACTGCTATCCCTATATCGCCTCCTCGACGGTGCTGACCGCGGCCCAGGCCGGGCGCGCCTCGAAAGTGCTGGTCACCTGGTCGAAGAGCGCCCCTGAAATGGCCGGGCGCGAGCTCGCTGCGATCGCCGCCGATTGGGGGGTCGCGATCGCCGACGCGGTCGCGCGGCTGCAGCCGGCCGGCGCCGTCTATTGGATGATGGACGAGCCCGATGTGCAGCGTGTCCTCAGCTTTCCGCACACGATGGTCGGCTCCGACGGGTTGCCGCACGACATCCACCCGCACCCGCGGCTATGGGGCACCTTCCCGCGCGTCCTCGGCCATTATTGCCGCGATCTGGGGCTCTTCCCCCTCGAAGAGGCGGTGCGCAAGATGACCGGGCTCAGCGCCGCCCGCTTTGGCCTCGCCGGGCGCGGGGCCATCGCCGCGGGGGCCTATGCCGACATCACCGTGTTCGATCCGGCGACGGTGATCGACCGCGCGACCTTTGAGAAGCCGGCGGTCCCGGCGGCCGGCATCGACCACGTCTTTGTCAACGGCCGCCCGGTCTGGTCCGGCGGCAAGCCCTCGGGCGACCGGCCGGGCCGCGCCCTGCGCCGTCAGCAAACGCGCGCAGCATAGAAGGCGTGCGGCACCGATTCGATGCATCGCCGGGTGTCTTCCCGTATTAACTCTTAACTGCCCCGCTGTCCTCGGAAGGCTGCATGAGCGAAACCACGACCACAGACGATCTCGACGAGGGTTGGTCCTTGACCAAGCTGCGGCCACGCGACACCGGGCTGCCGATGGCAGTGTGGGTTACCGAAAACGACGGCTACCCTCATGATGTCCGGGTCAAAGTCAGCTTGCTGCAGGGCGGCGCCGGCTCGTGGCGGCATGATTCGGTCTCGGTCGGGGTTCGGCCGCAGCCGCAGGAAATTGTGGCGGGCAGCCTGCCGGCGGCCGATTTCGCGCTGGTCGGCCGATGGATCGAATTGAACCGCCAGACCATCATCGACCATTGGGACGGGGCAATTTCCGCCCTCGACCTGCGCCTCCATCTGCGTCGGTTGCCGTGACCGAATTTTCAACCTGAGCCACTATCGCGGGGAGCCGGTCGCGCGTGATCGAGGCCCGCATCGCCAAGATCGTCATGGTCGGCGCGCTCGCGCTCTTCGCGCTGTTGGTGACGTTCGACAATCTGACCGATTACGGCACCAATTTCGCGTTTGTGCGGCACGTATTGAGCATGGACACGACCTTGCCCGGAAACGCGCTCCTCTGGCGCCGGGTGACCGCGCCGGCGCTGTGGCACACCGGCTACGCGCTGATCATCCTCGGCGAGGGGCTGACCGGCCTCGGCCTCGCGGTCGCGGCATTCGCCCTCTTGCGCCAGCTGCGCGCCGCCGCTGCGCGGTTCAACCGCAGCAAACGGCTTGTGCTCGTCGGCGTGACGATCGGTTTTCTCGTGTGGTTTTTCGGCTTTATGGTGGTCGGCGGCGAATGGTTTCAAATGTGGCAATCGGCCGATTGGAACGGCCAACAGCCCGCCTTCCGTTTTTACATGACGCTTCTTGCCGTGCTGATTTTCGTCAACCAGCCCGACGGCGAGCTTGGCTCCTGAGCCGCTACAGCCATGGCGGCGTCGGCAGGTCGCGTTCCTTCAGAAAAGCCGGGTTGAAGAGCTTGGACTGATAGCGAGTGCCGGAATCGGCGAGGATCGTCACGATCGTGTGACCGGGTCCGAGCTCGCGCGCGAGCCGGATGGCGCCGCAGATATTGATCCCGGTCGAGCCGCCGAGCACCAGCCCCTCCTCGACGACGAGGTCGAACAGGACCGGCAGCATCTCGGCATCGGTGATCTGGAGCTGGCCGTCCGGCGCAAAGCCCTGGAGATTGCCGGTCTCGTGGTTGTTGCCGATGCCCTCGGTGATCGAGTTGCCCTCGGGCTTCCACTCATGGTGCGCATACCAATTGTAGATGCCCGACCCCATGCAGTCGGACAGGTAGATTTGGACCTTCGGGTTGCGCTCCTTCAACGCAATGCCGACACCGGACAAGGTGCCGCCGGTGCCGACCGAGCAGGTGAAGCCGTCGACCTTGCCCTCGGTCTCGTCCCAGATTTCGGGGCCGGTCGTCTCGTAGTGGCCGCGGCGGTTGGCGAGGTTGTCGAACTGGTTGGCCCAGATCGCACCGTTCGGCTCGCTCGCCGCGATTTCCTCGGCGAGCTGCCCGGAATAGCGGGCGTAATGCATCGGGTTGGTATAGGGGACCGCCGGAACGAGCCGCAAATCGGCGCCGCACAGCAGCAGCATGTCCTTTTTTTCCTGGCTCTGCGTCTCGGGCATGACGATGACCGTGCGATAGCCGCGGGCATTGCCGACGAGCGCCAAGCCGATCCCGGTGTTGCCGGCGGTGCCCTCGACGATCACGCCGCCCGGCCTGAGCCGGCCGCGCTCCTCGGCGTCCTTGATGATGGCGAGTGCTGCGCGGTCCTTGACCGACCCGCCGGGGTTCAGGAACTCGGCCTTGCCGAGGATCGTGCACCCGGTCTCTTCCGAGGCGCGCCGCAATTTGATCAGCGGCGTCTTGCCCACCGTGCCGACAAACCCATCGCGGATTTGCATTCCCTTCTCCATCCGCCCGCATTTCTCGCCGCGAATATCGGACCCGCCTCCCGCCGACGCAAGCGCGGGCGGCGATACGGCTATTCCCGCGGGTCAGCGCCGGGCTTAGATAAAGCAGCCGAGCTTGTGCGTATGATTGCCCGATGACCGAAGTGCCAGAGGATACGCTGTTTCCGGCGCCCGAGGCCGCCGAAGCCGAACGCACCACAGGTCTGATGCCGTCGCAGCTGCTGCGCGAGGCGGCGGCGGTGGGGCGCGAGATTTTGTCGCCGCAGCCGATCGGCGACGCGCAGATCCAGCCGGCGAGCATCGATTTGCGGCTCGGCGAGGTGGCCTATCGGGTGCGCGCGAGCTTTTTGCCGGGGAGCCGGGCGCGGGTGCGCGACAAGCTCGATCTGTTGTCGATGCACCGGATCGACCTGACGCAAGGTGCGGTCCTCGAAAAGGACTGCGTCTATATCGTCCCGCTCCTCGAATATGTGGCGCTCCGAAGCCGCACCACCGCGCTCGCCAACCCGAAAAGCTCGACTGGCCGGCTCGATGTCTTCGCCCGTGTCATCACCGATTACGGCGCCGAGTTCGACCGGGTGCGCGAAGGCTACAAGGGTCCGCTCTACGCCGAGATTTCACCGCGCTCGTTCAGCATCCTGGTGCGCGCCGGGTCGAGCCTCGTGCAATTGCGCATCCGCCGCGGCTCGCCGCTGTTCAGCGACACCGCGCTGCGCCGGCTGCACGCAAGAAGTCGGGCTGGTCGAAACTCCGGCGGGCGAGGTGGCGGCACCGCCGGCGATCCGCGACGGGCTCGCCTTCAGCGTCGATGTCGCCGGCGACCCTAAGACCGGGCTCGTCGGCTGGAAGGCGCGGCGCCACACCGACCTCGTCGATGTCGACCGGGTGCGCCATTACGACCCGCGCGACTATTGGGAAGAAGTTTACGCACAGGGCGGCTCGGGCGGCCCGGGTGGGATCGTGCTCGACCCGCACGATTTCTATATCCTCGCCTCGCGCGAGGCGGTCGTGGTGCCGCCCGACCATGCCGCCGAGATGCTGCCCTACCACACCTTTGTCGGCGAGTTCCGGGTGCATTTCGCAGGCTTCTTCGACCCGGGCTTCGGCACCGCCGAAAGCGGCGGCGCGGGCAGCCGGGCGGTCCTCGAAGTGCGCTCGCACGAGGTGCCGTTTCTGATCGAGGACGGGCAGGTTTTGGGCCGGCTCGTCTACGAGCGGCTGATCGCGCGGCCCGACAAGCTCTATGGCCGCGCCATCGGCTCGTCCTACCAGCACCAAGGATTGGCGCTGTCGAAGCATTTCAAATAAAGATCAAGCCCACTGGCGGCGCAGCATTTCGCGGTGGCGGATGAGCCAATAGAGGCCGACGAGGGTGTGCCCGTTCTCGATTGCGCCGGCATCGAGCAGGGCCTCGATCTCGGCGATGGTCTTGACCGTGACGCGGATGTCCTCGTGCTCGTCGGCAAGCCCGTGAATGCCCGCCGCAGCGGTCGAATCGACGCGCGCACAATAAAGATGCACGCTTTCGTCGGAGGCGCCGGGCGAGGGCAGATAGCGCTGGATCGGGACGAGCGGGCCGATGACACCGAGCCCGGTTTCCTCATGCGTCTCACGGACCGCAACCGCGTCCGGCGCCTCGCCCGCTTCGACGAGACCCGCGGCCAGCTCGACCTGCCATGGAGTGGCGTCGGCGAGCAACGCCGGCAGGCGGAGCTGCTCGACCAGGACGACGCGATCACGGTCGGGGTCATACAGCACGATCGCCACCGCCGCGCCGCGCCGCAATACGTCGTAACGATGCGGCGCGCTCCACTCGCCGGAAAAGAGCCGATGGCGGAATTCGATCACCTCCATCCGCAAAAACCGGGCAAATCCGGTCTCGACATGCAGAATCTCGACATCGGGGTGTGCGCTCATGCCGGCACCCCCGGAGCGACCGCCGCCGGCGCCCCCTGCGGCTGGCGCGGCAGGCGCACGACGAATTCGGTGAACTCGCCCTCGCTGCTGTCGACCGTGATCGTGCCGCCATGCTCCTGCACGACGATGTCGTAGCTGATCGACAGGCCGAGCCCGGTGCCTTCGCCGGTCGGCTTGGTCGTAAAGAACGGCGTGAACAGCTTGGCCAGCACCTCCGGCGCCATGCCGATGCCGTTGTCGCGGATCTTGATTTCGACCTCGTCGCCAAGCGCGCGCGTCGCCACCTTGAGCGCGGGCTGAAACGACCGGTCGCTGCCGTCGCGCCGCCGCTTGTCGGTGGCGTAAAAACCGTTGCCGAAGAGGTTCAGGAAGACCCGCGTCACATCCTGCGGCACGATGTCGATCGGCGCCAGCGTCGCATCGAAATCGCGTTCGAGCGTGATGTTGAAGCCGGGGTCGCGGGCGCGGGCGCCGTGATAGGCGAGGCCCAGCGCCTCCTCGGCGAGCGCGTTCAAATCGGTCGCCTGACGCTCGCCGACGCCGCCGCGCGAATGCAAGAGCATGCTCCTGACGATGCCGTCCGCGCGCCTGCCGTGCTCTACGATCTTTTCGAGATTGCCCGAGAGGGTGGCGAGCAGCTCGTCGATCTCGGCGCGGGTGGCGGTCGCAGGGGTCTTGCCGACGGCGCCGAGCGCCGCCTTCAGCTCGTCCAGCAGCTCGCTCGACAATTCGGCAAAATTGTTGACGAAATTGAGCGGGTTTTTGATCTCGTGGGCGATGCCGGCGGTCAATTGGCCGAGCGAAGCCATCTTTTCGGCCTGGACGAGGCTCGCTTGCGCGGCTTTGAGCCGGTCGTTGGCGGCGCGCAATTCCTGCTCGCGCCGGCGCTGCTCGTCGAACAATTTGGCGTTGCGCACGGCGAGCGCCGATTGCGTGGCGAAGGCCTCGACCAGGCCGACGATCTCGTCCGAAAAGCTGCCGGCCTCGCGC
This sequence comes from uncultured Alphaproteobacteria bacterium, assembly GCA_963702685.1. Lineage (GTDB taxonomy): Bacteria > Pseudomonadota > Alphaproteobacteria > ATCC43930 > CGMCC-115725 > AP-15. Next base: position 144,032 of record CAVPDQ010000001.1, read on the forward strand.
CGGGCGACGTAGAGGCCGCCGAGGATGTGCCGTTCGTGCAACAGCGGAGCGGCGAGCAGCGAGCGATAGCCGAAGCGAAGCAGCGCCGCCCAGAATTCGGGAACCACGAGGTCGGTGTCGCCAGCGAGGTCGGCGACTTGCACCGGGGATCGGGTCTCGACCGCTCTGCCGATGGCGCCCTCGCCAAAGCGGATCGGCTGCCCCTTGAGCAAGCCGGCCAGCGCGTCCTCGGCGCCGTCGCTCACCCGGAAATGGAATTGGCCGGTGGCCTCGTCATATTCGTAGATCATACCGGCGCGGGCCTGTGAAAGCTCGACCGCGCGGGTCACGATGAGCGATTGCACCGTCTCGAGATCGAGGGTCGAGCCGACCGCGCGCCCTACCGCACGCAGCGCCTCGAACCGCGCCAATGTCCGGTGCAGCGCTTCGAGCGTGTCCCGAAACGCCGCCAAGGTGCGGGCCATGGCGCCGATTTCATCGGCGCCCGCCGGCGGGATCGCGACCGCGAGGTTGCCGGCGTTGAGGCCGTTCATCGCGATCACCAGATGCCGCAACGGCCCGGCGATCGAGCGCAGCACGAGAAAGGTCAAGAGCGCGCCGAACACCACCGCGGCGGCGACGATGACGCGCGACAGCCGCGCCGCCGCCGCCGCCCGGGCGACGAGCCGGGCACGTGCTCCTTGCGATTCCGCGGTCAATTTCTTGATGATGGCGTCGAGCCGATTGTCGACGGCGACGCTGTGCCCGCTCGCCTGGGCGAGGAGCTTGTTGCCCATGTCGCGCTGGTCGGCGGTGTATTCCTCGACCGCCTGGCCGGCGAAATCCTCGTATTGCGCCAGCTCCTCGCGGATTGCGGCGACCGCCTGCGGCTGCGAGCGCGCCAGCCGGTCGAGATTGCGTTCGAGCGCCTCGCGCGCCGCCGCGGCATGTTGCCCGGCCTCGGTCATCTGGCTGACCGAGAGCGCGGTCAGCCAATAGCGCAGCTCGCCGAATTGATACTGCGCGTCGTTGGCCTCGCCGATCACGTCGAGCAGGTTCGCCGCCTCGACCAGGCCGGCCGAGTTTTCGGCGAGCCGGCGGGTCAAGTAGAGGTTGGTCGCGACCAGGACCAAGAGCAGCACGCTCGACAGCAGGATCAGCCGAGCGCGGATCGTCAGTCGGGCCATCACCGCGCGGGCATTTCGGTGTTCCCGCCGGGCGCTGGCGGGACCAGCTCGGCCAGCCGCCGTTTCAGCTCGTCGAAATCGATCGGCTTGGCGAGAAACGCAGCCGCGCCCGATTGGGCGGCGCGCCGCCGCCGGTCGTCATCGGCATAGGCGGTCACCATCAGGACCGGCAATTCCGGCCGCCGCCGCCTGATTTCGGCCAACAGCTCGAGCCCGTCCATGCCCGGCATGTTGATGTCCGACAGGATCACGATCAGCTCCGGCTCGATCTCGCCGAGCCGGCGCAACCCCTCCTCGGCCGATGCCGCAAAATGCAGCACATACTGCCCGGCGCGCACCTCGCGGCGAAAGCGCTGGCGGAAGAGCTCGGCGACATCGGCCTCGTCGTCCACGATCAAAATGCTGAAGCTCATGCCCTCGCTCCGTTGTGGCGCCCGCCGGTCTGCTCAGACGATCGGCCCGTCAGACGATCGGCTGGTCGAGCACCGTTTCCGCGGCGGCGGTCTCGATCTCGATCACCCAGAGGTCCGGGTCGCGGCCGCGCTGGCGGGCGATATAAGCATCGGCGTCGGCTTCGGCCACCGGCGCGGCACCCGTCGCGCACATCCAGACCAGACTGCCGTCGGGCCGGCGCGCCTGCGCCAGCACCCGGCAAAAATTGTCGCGCTGGAGCAATTTGAGCAGAACCGCGCCGGCGTCGGCATCGCCTCTGGCCGCGACCGCGACGCCGATCGCATTGAGATCGCAGCGCCGGATCAACGCCTTGACCCACAGCCCGGTCTTCAGCCGCGCCTCCATGCCGAGAGCCGGAGAACGGCGGCTCAGCCGCGGCCCGGCGCCAACGGCAGGCGGATATGCACGGTCAGCCCCTGGGGTACGCTGTTTTCGGCGGTGATCGTTCCGTCCATCGCCTCGACATTGCGGCGTGCGATCCACAGCCCGATGCCGAAATAGCTGGACGGAGCTTCGCCCGCCTCCTCGGCGCGGCGCTCGGAATAATAGCGGTCGAAAATCCGCGCGATCTGGCCCTCCGGCACGCCCGGGCCGTTGTCGGAGACGGTCAGGTGGGCGAGCCGTCCGTCATGGGCGAGATGGATCAGAATCTCGCTGCCCATCGGCGAGAACGACACGGCGTTGTCGATCAGGTTTTCGAGCACCGTTTCGATCATCGCCTCGCTGCCGAGCACATAGAGGCCGGGCAAGAGATCGGCGGTGATCGTCAGGTCGCGGCTGGCCAGCACGATGGTCAGGCCGCGGCTGTCGAGGGTCGGCGATTGGCGCTGGATCAGCCGGCCGACGACGCGCCCGAGATCGACCGGCACCAGGGGCTCGTCGATCAAATCGGCTGCCGCCTCGTCGAGCCGGCGGGCGGAGGCGACCAGCCCTTCGAGCCGGTCCACTGCCTGCTCGACCACGCCGAGCGCGCGCTGCGCGCGCTGGTTGCCGTCGGCGAGGGCGCGGCGCAGCGGCTCGACCGATTGCCGGATCACCGCGATCGGCGTTTTGAAGGCGTGCGCGTTGTCCTCCGCGGTGCGGCGGATTTCGGCGGCGGAGCGATGCAATGCCTCGACCATGCGGTCGAATTCGGCGGCCACCTCGGCCAGCTCCGGCAGGTCGGCGCGGGCGGCAAACGAGCCGGCGTCCGGCCCCTGGTCGCGGATCCGCCGGGCGCGCCGGGCAAAGCGGCGCAACCCGCCGCGCACGCTGAGCAGCGTCGAAAACGTAATCGCCGCCATCGCCAGATAAATCAGGGCGGCGATGCGCACCGTCGGCGTCGCCCAATAGGGTTGCCCCAGATGGGCCGAGGGGAAGGCGTCGGCCGAGAACGAGGCGACCACCGCCCAGCAGCCGGCGGCGGTCGCCAGCGGGGTGACGGCGGTGACGATCTCGGCGCCTCCGGTCGGGCGGTCGTAGGCCAGCGAGAACGGCATCTCGCCCTTGCAATTCTGCGCCAGGTGGTCGAGCACGCCCTGGCGCGCCAAGGTCTCGCGCTCGGCCTGCAGGTTGCGCGGCTCGACCGTCGGCCAGGACGCGACATAGTAAAACCCGTCGTTGCCGCCGCCGGCGCCGGCCGGCGCCAGCAACAGCTTGATCGTCGTCACCTCGCCGGCAAATCGCGACAACACCTGGCCGAGCTGCGGCAACGAGCCGGTATCGGCGGTTTCGAGCATCGGCAGCAGCGACTGGCTGATGACCCGGCCTTCGTCGCGCACGCTGCGCAGCAAGAGGTTCTGGCTGTCCTCGTAGGCGGCCTGGAACTCGATATAGAGAAAGGCCGGGACGAGCAAAAAGATGACCGCGAGCAGCGCCGACTTGGCCGTCAGCGACCACGCCCAGCGCAAGCTCCGGCGTTTGTCACGCCCGCGCGTTCCAGCGGTATCCGAAACCGGCGTAATTTTCGATACGGTCGAAACCGGGGTCGCCATCGCGGAACTTCTTGCGGATACGCTTGATGAAGGTGCGGACATTGGCCCGATACCCCTCTGCACCGTGGCCGGCAACAAAGTCCTTACCATGCACGAGATCATAGATGTCGCGATAGCCGACGTCGTGGCCGACATTTTCGGCGAGCAGCGCCAAGATCTTGAATTCTGTCAAGGTCAGATCGACCGGGCGGCCGGCCCAGGTGGCGCGGCTCGTGTCGAAGCTGAGCTCGAGCCGGCCGAGCTGCACGACCTCCGGCCGCGCCGGGTCCGGCTCGGCGGCCGGCCGCGCACCCTCGGCGATCAGCTCGATCCGCTTGATCAGGATCGGCAGGCGGCGCGATTTGTCGATAAAATCGACAGCCCCCCCGGCCAGCGCCGCCTCCTCGTAGATATCGTCCGACAGCGCGGTCAGAAAGATCACCGGGATCGCAATTCCCGACCCCCGCATGCGGCGCAAGACCTCGATCCCGGTCAGCTGCGGCATGCGCCAGTCGAGCAGCATCGCATCGGCGCCGCCGCCTTGCTCGAGATAGCTGAGCGCTGCGCCGCCGCTGCCAAACGAGGTGACGGCATAGCCTTCGTCGATCAGGTTGAGCTCGAGCGATTCGCGAAACAAATCGTCGTCGTCGACCAGCAGCAGATGCGGCATTGCCGGCGCACCCCTACCTAGGTTCTGCGCGCCACGGAGAGCGAGCGCAGACAATCCTGCTGCTCGGCGCTGTCGCCAGCGTCGCCCTTAAAGGCATAGCGCAGGCTGCGCATCCGACCGCTGCGCAGATCCAGGTAAAAGAACAGGTCGAGCTCGCAGCTGGCGCTGCGCCAGCGCCACACCGTGGCCGGCGGCTCTTCGGCGGTTTCCGCCGCGGCGCCGAACAGCCGCGCGGCGGCCGATTGGTCGAGGCCGATCAGCTCGCTCGCCCGCGGCGGGACCGGCGCCGGCGGCGGTCCGCCCGGTTGCGGCGCGGCCATCGCCATCGCCTCGTCCCCCGGTGTCTCGGGCGGTGCTTCGGGTTTGTGCGCGGGCCGCGGCACCGGCCGGGGCCGCACCCGCGGCGGCGGCGGCGGGGGCGGGGGCGGCAACGCCGCGACCGGTTTTGGCGGCGGCGGCGGCGGCGTCGATGCGCACCCCGTCAGCGCCAGCACCGCCAGCCCGGTCAAAACGAGCCCGGTCAAAACGAGATTGAACAGCGGCCGTCGCCCGGCCTTTGTCACCCCAGCCACGATCCGCCCGCCCGCATCTTCGGCTTCGTCTGCGCGGCTTAAATATAGCATAGATCAACGGCGCGCCAGACGGTCGATCGCGCCGATGTCGCCATCGCGATAAATTGCGACCAGCTGCCTATCATTCAGCAATACGTAAGTTTGATCGCCGTGGTCGCAGTCGAGCTCGGCCACTTGATAGCTCGGCGCCGGCAACAGGTCCGACAATTTCCTTTGCAGCTCGGGCTGACGGGTGATCAGGCCGGTCAGCGCTTGCCGGCTTCTGGTATCGTAGGCAAAGCGAAAGACCCCGTGGCAGGTGCGGTTGTCGAGCGCCACGCTTTCTCCGTCCGGCTCGCGCTGGACGATCGTGTCGGCGCGAATGGTGATGGCGTCGTTGTCGACGGTGGCCCAGCTGCCGACGAACGGGTTCGCCGGCGGCGCCGGCGCCGGCGCGCAGCCGAGCGGCGCCGCCGCCAGACTCAAGGCGAACGCGATCTGCGGCAGCTGCGATCGGGCGCCGGAGCGCGGCACGCCAGCCTCGTTTGTCACCAGCGACCCTTCAGCATAGCGCGAACCGCGACGCCGCGCGACCGGCCGTTAACGGCTCGTTTACCCGTAGCTTCTAGCCTCGGGCCCGCAAAGTTTGCCGGCTGAGATCGCGCCGCTTCCTCTTGTGATGCGGGCGAGCGAAGGCGGCGCAGGCTTTGGCAGCAGCCGGGCGGCTCCTGCCGCTGGCAGCTCGCAACCGTGGCAAGGGTTCAGGCGTGGCAAGGGTTCAGGCGATGCTCGGGAAGGTTCTTGGCGATCGGCGGGGATCGATCAGCATTATCGCAGCACTCTCGTTTGTCGCCGTGATCGGGGTCGCGGCATTGGCGGTCGATTACGGGCGCGCGCTGATGCAGCGCACCGAAAACCAGCGGACCGCCGACCTCGCCGCTTATGCCGGGGCGCTCGTCTACAACGCCACCGCCTCGACCGGCGACGCCACCGCCGCCGCCACCGCCGCCGCCGCCAGCATCGCCAGCCTCAACGGCTTCTCCAACCCGAGCGCGAGCATCGTCACCTCGCCGAGCGGCGACGGCAACCAGGCGCTGCAGGTCGGCGTCACCAAGAATGTGCCGCTCTATCTGGCGCGGGTGCTGACCAGCAACACCACCCTGCCGGTCAGCGCCGCCGCCTCCGCCGAGATCAAAGCCAAACGCCGCCGGCTGCATCATCGCGCTCAGCAGCAGCGGCACCGGCGTGACCGTCACCAGCTCCGCCACGATCACCGCCGACAACTGCGCCGTCGCCTCGAACGCGGCCGTAACCGTCTCTTCGGCCAGCAAGATCACCACCAAAGTCCTCGATTACGGCACGACCTACAGCACCAGCGGAGCCAGCAGCATCGTCGCACCCGGCGGTGGCACGGTTACCTATCGCAAGGCGACCACCGCCGACCCGCTCGCCGCGAACACCGGGGTGACCGGCGCTGTCGCGCGGCTCGCCACCGTCGAGGCGCTGACATCGCCAGCGGCGCCGTCGGTCACGCCGGGCCCCAATCTCAGCTTCTCCAGCAGCAGCTTTACAAACTCGGCGCCCTTGCCCGCGGGCTGCAGCACGCCGACGCTTTCGGGAGCAAGCTGGACTCTCACCTGCACGAGCGGAGGCTCTTACAATTTCGGCTCGCTCAGCGTCACTTCCACGGCCCACCTCGCGTTCAACACCGGCGGCTCGGCCGCCACGACCTACAATTTCAGCGGCGGCATAACGGTCAGCAGCTCCGCCGGCCTGACCACCGGCCCCGGCATCTTCAAGATTGCCCAAGGGGTCACGGTTTCCAGCTCCTCGACCGCAACGTTCGGCGCCGGGACCTTCGACATCGGACCCAGCACGAGCGCCTGCACCGACGGGGGCAAGTACAGCCTCTGCGTCGAGAGCGCCACGAGCCTGACCATCGGCGGCCCGAGCAGCTTCACCTTTGGCGGCGGCATCTATGCGGGCTCCTCGGCGACGATCAAGCTCGGCTCGGGCACCACCAACACCTATGCCATCGGGGCGAGCAGCAACGGCAACTCGGCCGTCGCCGCGAGCTCGTCGAAGCTCCTGTTCGCCGACGCCCTGAGCGGCACGACCTCATTCCAGCTGAACGGCAACATCAGCGCCGCGTCAGCCGCCTGTCTCGCGCTGCCGGACGCATCCGAGCACGACATCAACGGTGCGATCATCGCCAACTCGGCCAGCAACACCACGCTCGGCTCCGGCATCTATACGGTCAGCGACTACATCGACAACGAGTCGGCCTCGGGCGGCGGCGGCTGCTCCGGGTGGAGCGGCGGCACCGCCGACACGGGCGTGACCCTCGTTCTCGGCGCCGTCAAAACACCGGCTTCGGGTACTTGCTCGGGCATGGCGGTCTGCGTGCTCTCGGCCTCCAACGCCGCCCTGGTCGCGCCCACCACGGGAAGCACCGCCGGGATCGCGGTCATCGGACCGACCTCCACTGCCAACACGGCAGGTGCGCTCTTCGAATCGGCGAGCAGCGGCTCCTACTCGGGCGCGGTCTATATGCCCAATGGGCCGATCACCGTCAGCTCGGCTTCGAGCCTCGGCGGCGGATCGGCCGCCTGCCTGGAATTGATCGGCTCGCAGGTTACCGTGAGCAGCGCCGGCGCCATCGGCTCGACCTGCACCGGGCTCGGCGGCGGCGGGGCCGGCGCGGGCGGCACCGTCGCCCTGGTGAAATAACGGGGCGGAGCGCCCCGATGCGGCGTTGCGGTCCGGCGCGAGCGGTCCTGCACCTCTTGTGGGGGCGCGAAGACTGCGGCGTCGCGGCGATCGAATTCGCGCTCTTATCCACGGTGTTCCTGATCCTGCTTGCCGGCGTCGTCGATGTCGGCAGCGTGATCTACACGATGTCCAAGCTCGATGCGGCGGTCAGCGCCGGCGCGCAATACGCCGAAAACAATGCCGCTCTGGTCGCCACCAATCCATCCGGGCTCTCGACCGACATCGGCAACTGTCGTCAACGACACCAACGGCACGGGGTGGGCGACCAGCACAGTCGATGTCAACAACGGCAACGACGCGACCGGCTGCTATTGCCCGACCGGCACGCCCGGCAGCTGGAGCTGGGGCGGTGCCGTCTCCTGCCAGAGCGCCTGCGGCGTCGGCGGTGTCGCCGGCCAGTTTGTGACGATCACCGCGAGCCGCAGCTTCACGCCGATGTTTCCATCCTTCGGCTTTGTCCAGAACGGGGCGATCAGCCGCAGCGCGATTGTCGAAACGCAATGAGGCGGCACCGGCTGCGGACCCTCGGCCGGTCGTGCGGCGGTGTCGCAGCGCTCGAATTCGCCCTGGTGGCGCCGGCCTTTCTCGCCTTGCTGATCGGCTCGATCGAGCTCGGCCGCGCGTTGTGGACTTGGCAGGCGTTGCAAGAAACCGCCGGCGCCGGCGCCCGCTGCATGGCGATCGCGCAGGGAACCAGCCCGAACGGGCCGTGCACCTCGGGCGGCGCCTACAGCCAATCGACCACGCAAATCTATGTCGAAGGGATCGCCGGCCAATGGGGCGTCTCCCTGGCCAACGGCGACATCACCCCGACGACAAACGCCAGCTGCGGCGGCACCTCCGGCTTCGCACAGGTTTCGATCACCAAGACCTTCGTCAGCGTGGCGCCACTCGCGTTTTTCTTTCCCGCCGGCGGCGTCGCGCTGACCGCGAGCGCCTGCTACCCACAGAACTCGTAGCTTTTAAGCAAAACAAGCCGAAAGACTGTCTCAGCCCTCGCAGATATCCCAAATTCGCCTTCCCGGCGGAAGCCTACTAAAGCATGATCCGATTAGGTAGGGCCTCCCTCACCCTCCTCGGGCTCGACCCGAGGATCCGGGTAAGGCTCGACGGAGTTTATCCTCGGGCCGGCCTCAGGCCGGACCCGTGGGCCTCGCCAACCCTTCGCGACCCTCTCCCCCGATCGGGCCCCAATTGGGGGGAGAGGGAAGGGTGAGGGGGGCTGACGGGCTGATGCAACCTGATCGGATCTTGCTCGAGACTAGGCCCGCGCCGGGAAAGCCTCGAGAGAAGAACCGCATCAGCTTTCGCTGGTGCGGCCTCGAAGGACGCAGGTTGCCACAAGCTGCCCGGCATCGCGTCGGCCGACGGAATAAACCGGGCCTGCCGTCCATCATAATCTCGGCGGCAATGGGACCGGACCGCGATGAAACGGCTCGCATGCTCGGTGTTTTGCCTGGCGCTTCTGTTGCTGTCGGGTTGCGCGCAAACCAGCCCGGACCCGCCGTCGCGGCCGCCGGGCCCGGCTTATAACGGCAGCATGGGCGGCGGTGACGGTGGTGGCGGCGGTGGTGGTGGCGACGGCGGCGGAATGTAGATGGCTGGCGGCTAGCGGAACATGCGGCCCTGCGGCGGCAGGCCGAGCAGTATCTGGCCCACCGTCTCGAAATGGATCGGCCGGCCCTGGCCTTGCTGGCTGCCGGCGTGCATGTCGCGCAGGCGGCGCTCGAACGGGTTCTCGCTGAAGATCGCGGTGGCGCCGGCGGCGCTGTAGACCGCGGCCACCACCTCGCGCGATTGCTGGATCGCCCAGGTCGCGGCGAGCCGCAGCCGGGGGTGCTGCTCCGGCAGAAAATCGCCGGTGCGCTCGGCCGCCTCCCACATCTCGGCCAAGGTCGCGTGGATAAAGGCGCGGCACGAGCGCAGTTTCGCCTCGCATTGCGCGACCTGCGACTGGATCACGTTGTTCTCGCGCAACGGGCTCCTGGCGCCGCGCGGGATCTTGTCGCGCGCCAGCACGATGAAATGCTCGAGCGCGCCCCGCGCGATGCCGAGGGAGACATTGGAAAACCCGGCCGCGTAGATCATGCCGCTGGTGAATTTGTAGAGGAGGCCCCCTTCGCGCCTTTCGGCGTCGTTGTCGCGCGAGCAGGTGTATTTTTGCGGCACAAACAAATCCTCGACCACATAGCTGTCGCTGCCGGTGCCGCGCAACCCGATCACCTTCCAGTTGTCGATGATCGTGGCGCTCGATTTCGGGAACAGCACGGTGCGGACAAAGGGGCGCCCGTTCGGGTTGAGCCGCGGCGTGCCGTCCTCCTCGAAGACCGGGACATGCGCGCCGAGCCAGGTCGCATGCCGGCTGCCGGTGGCAAAGCCCCAGCGCCCGGTGACGCGAATACCGCCTTCGACCGCCACACCGCGCCCGGCACCCGGCAGCTCCGGCCCCCAGGCGAGGATGCCGCGCGGCGGGCCGAAAATTTCGCGCGCCGCCGCCGGGTCGAGATAGGGGGCCGACATCGAGCAGCCCGAATTCTGACCGAGCGACCAGGCGGTGCTCGGGTCGGCCTTGGCGAGCTCTTCGAGCACCTCGACATAGGTGCGCGGGTCGAGCTCGGCCCCACCCAGCGAATGCGGCAGCAGCAGGCGGAAAAATCCCTCTTCGACGAGCCGCTCGACCACCCGCTCGGGCAATTGCCGGTGCTCCTCGATCTCGTCCGCCGCGGCGGTCAGCATCGGCGCCAGGTCGCGGGCGCGCTGGACGTAATCGATGGGACCGGCCGCGGCGCGGCGCTGGTCGAGCGGGATCGACGACATTCGTTTCTCCTGTTGCCGGCGCCGTTTCGCCGCAAGGCTTCGCAGCCGAGAATAACATCGCGCGCCGGCAAGGCGGCGGCGATTCTGTGCAACCCACCCTCGCTGGCAGGCTTAGTTAGCACGGGGCGGGCTCAGCCGGGGGCGGGCTCAGCCGGGGTGGATCAGCGGCCACCACCATCGCCGGGTCAGCAGCAAGGCGATCAGGCCTTCGATCCCGGTGGCCGCGGCGGCGGCAGGCGCCCCGATCAGGTCCGCCAAGACGCCGATATGGATAAAGCCCAGCATCCCGGTGCCGATGCATACCGACAGCACACCAAAGACCCGGCTGCGCATTTCCGCGGGGGCCGCGAGATAAACCAGGGTCGCCTGCATGATGCTGAAACCGGCATTGGCGAGACCGGTCGCCAGCAGCACCGAGCCGGCGAGCACCGGGTAGGCCGCCCAGGCGAAGAACGGCACCAGCAGCAAATAGCCGAACACGCCGCCGAGATAGAGCCGCGAGAAAAACGCCGGCCGCGCGCCGATCGCGATCGCCACTGCCCCGCAAAAGGCGCCGACGCCGTCCATGCTCGACAGCACGCCGATGCCGGCCGGCCCGAGGGCGAGCCGGTCGTGGCCGATTACCGGCACCATGCTGGTGAAAGGCCAGCCAAAGACGTTGTAGACGACGGTGATCACCAGGATCGAGGTCAGCCGGCGGTCGTGGCGCACCACCCGGAAACCGGCGATCATCCGCGCGATAATGCCCTCCGCGGTCGGCGGCCCGCCGCCGCTGCGATAGCGGAGCTGGAGTGCTGCGGCGATCGCGACGAGGTAGCACAGAACGCTCGTCGTAAAGGCGCCGCCGATCCCGACACCGGCGAGGAGCACACCGCCCAAGGTCGGGCCCAGCATGCGGCTTGCATTGTTGGCGCCGACATCGATCGACATCGCCGCGCTCATCCGTTCCGACCCGACCGCTTCGCCGATCAAGGTGCGCCGCACCGGGTTGTCGGTGGTCCAGCCGACACCGTTGATAAAGCTCGCGACGGCCAGATGCCAGATGGCGAGCGTGCCGGTCCAGGCGAGGATGGCGAGGCTGAGCGAGGTCAGCAGCATCGACACGAGGACAAAGACGAGCGCAGTGCGCCGTTCGACCCGCTCGGCAGCGGCGCCGATCACCGCACCGAACAGCGCCATCGGCAACACCCGCAGCATGGTCAGGAGGGCGACGACAAACGGCGACCCGGTGCGCTGATAGGCGAAAACCGCAACCGCCAGCATTTCGAGCCAGCGCACTGCAAACACCACCAGGCCGACGACCCACAGCCGCACGAAATCCGGCTCGGCAAACACCGAGCCGCGCGCCGCCGGCAGTCGCGAGGCGGGGCCGAGGCGGGCGAGCCACGCGCTTTTGCGCCGCACCATGTCGAGACCCGGCATTTCCCCCGCTCCGAGCCGCCCCGCCGGCAAGGCGGGACCGGTTGTTCGGGCTTATTCGACCAGCTCAGCCGGCAGCGGCCGGCGCAGGGGCCGGGACCGAGACCGGGCAGCTGACGCCGGTGCCGGCAAGACCGCAATAGCCGCGCGGGTTTTTGGCGAGGTATTGCTGGTGGTAGTCCTCGGCAAAATAAAACGGCGGTGCATCGGCGATCTCGGTTGAGATCCGGCCCCAGCCGGCTGCTTCGAGGCGCGCCTCGAAGGCGGTGCGCGACGCCTCGGCCAAAGCCCGCTGCTGCGGCGAAAACGTGTAGATCGCCGAGCGGTACTGGGTGCCGACATCGTTCCCCTGGCGCATGCCCTGGGTCGGGTCGTGGCTCTCCCAGAACAGGCTCAACAGCTTTTCATAGCTCGTGACCCTGGGGTCGAAGACGACCAGCACCGCCTCGGCATGCCCGGTGCGCCCGCTGCATACCTCCTCATAGGTCGGGTTCGAGGTCGAGCCGCCGGCATAGCCGACCGCGGTGACCCAGACCCCCGGCGCCTGCCAGAACAACCGCTCGGCCCCCCAAAAGCAGCCGAGCGCGAACACCGCTTGCTCCAGACCGTGCGGGTAAGGCGGCTCGATCTTGTGGCCGTTGACAAAGTGCGCCTCGGGCACGGGCATCTTTATCGCCCGGCCCGGAAGACAATTTTCGGGGCTCGGGACAGTGAGCTTGCCACCGGTGAACGGCCACATCGCAGACCTCATCGCTTTGACGGGATGGCTGAAGTACGATCTTCGATATAGACCGCGCTTGCGCCCGCGCCAACCGCTGCGGGATAGGGAAATGCCGCGGGCCGGACCTGCGGCGGGTGCCGGCGCTGTCCGGCGGCGCGACGATGCCGCGGGACGATATTGTCAGCCACCCGCCGCCGGAGTATAGGGCGATGTGGGCCAAGGCCGAAGGGGGGCGGTAACCTATGGCTTTGTTCAAGAATGCGGGGCGGGTGAGGCGCCGTTCGCTGCTTGCCGTGGCGCCGGCCTTGTTGGCGATCGGGCTGGTGAGCCAGCCAGCGCCGGCCGCGACTGCCGATGCCGCGGCGTTTATGAACGATCTCTTGAACCAGGCGGTCGCGGTGCTGAGCGGCAAAGCCTCGATGGCCGAACGGCGCGCTGGATTCGCCCGGCTGTTTCACGCCGATTTCGACGGCCCCGGCATCGCCCGCTTTGTTTTGGGCCGCTACTGGCGCACCGCCAGCCCGGAAGAGCGCCAGGAATTCCTCAAATTGTTCGACGATTATGTGGTGCTCGTCTACAGCACCCGGCTCTCGGATTTCAGCGGCGAGAAGTTCAAGGTCCGCGGCAGCCGGGCCGACGCCGATGCGGTCATCGTCTCGACCGACATCATCAGCCCCGGTGCCGCCCAGCCGATCGAAATCGATTGGCGGCTGATCGGCGGCGACCACGGCTACAAGATCAGCGACGTCGTGGTCGGCGGGGTCAGCATGATGGTGACCGAGCGCTCGGAATTCGCCTCGGTCATTCAGCGTCACGGCGGTCAGGTGCAAGGCCTGCTCTCGCTGATGCGGCAAAAAACCGCGAGCGCCGCGCGCTAGGCCGCTGGAGCACGATTCCATAACATTGAATAGCCTCGTTTCTTTCGTCGTTCCCGCGAAAGCGGGAATTGAGGGTTCAAGGCTATGTGACAGGAGATTGCAAAACCCAACGAATATTCGTCATGGCCGTGCTCGACACGTGGGCCTTCAGCCCACGGGCTTGATCCGTGGGCATCTGTGCTTCCGGCGGCATGGCGTCGACAAAAGAGATGGCCGGATCAAGTCCGGCCATGACGATTTCAAGTTGTACTTGTTATCAGAACTGACTATGCAAAGTTGCATCATGATTTTCCCCGGACAGCCTTGCGCTTTCGCGGGGGCGACGAGAACGAGCGATTACATTTGAAGGATCGTGCGTCTAGGAGATTTTCCAGCTGCCGTCCGGCTGCAGGCAGCTGTCGAACGTATAATGCTCGGCGGCGACGTTTCTCCGGGTCGTTGTCAACGTGTATCGCACCGTCTCGCAGCGCAGCCCCCGGGAATTGAACTTCCGCACCAGCCTGATCGTGCCGTAATTGCCGGAGGCCGGGTTGGTCCATGAAGCGGTGGCGCCGACGGCGTGCCCGTGAATTTTGCCGGTCACCGTCTCGCGCAGGATATCGAGGTCCTGACGGGTCAGGGTGATGTTCGATTCGAAGCCGCGCCCCAACAGCTGCGCCTGCGCCGGCAGGCTGGCGAGAACGCCGATCAGGATGATCGGCTTGATCGGCATCGACATCGGGACGCTCCACCTGACGCGGCGCGCAGGCTGACCTCGGACGCACCCGAGGTCAACCCGATTTCCGATCGCCCGATTTCCGCTGGCGCACAGGCCCTTCACCGGCGGCCGGCTTATTCGCCGGCGGTTTCGGGGGCGCCGGCAAACCAGCGCACCCGTGCCGCGGCCTTCGCCTGGCGCACCCGATCGCGGGCGCTGGCATAGGCCGAGAGCGCGACCCGGTCGGCTTCGGCGATCGAGCCTTGCGTCGGCAGCACGCAGGCAGTGGGGCAGCGGGTGATGCCGCGGGTTCGGATGAATTCGTCGACCGCCGCCTCTTTGCCCAGCCATTGGAGCGTGTCGCTCAGCTTTTTATACGTCGTCACCTTCGCCGTCCTTTTCCAAACGCAGGGGGCTTCGCCTCTGCGAGCGGGAATTTGGGCGGGCGATCGACCGGCCGCTATGAAGGAGATCACACTGGATTTCGGCAGGAAACGCGAAGCGCCACGCTGGCGGACCCGACCGGCGGCAACCGCCGGAAAGACCGCAACGGGAGAGCGGCGAGAGTTCCGGCGGGCTTGCTCCCGCAAATTGCCGATTTGTTCCCGGAGTTATTCGGCCGCGAGCACAGCCTCGGCCGGACCGGAATCGTGCTCGCCGCTGCTGACGAACAGCACCATAAAAGCGGCCCCGATCAGCAGCAGGCCCGCCGCCACAAAGGCTTCGAGATAGGTGCCGAAGGCGATGCGCAGCACGCCGCCCAGATAGGCTGCCGCAGCGCCGCCGATCTGGTGGACCACGGTGATCCAGGCGACCATGATCCCGGTCCGCTCGGCCCCGACCACACGGCTCAATAGCCGCACCGTCGGCGGCACGCTGGCGATCCAGTCGAGACCGTAAAACACGCTGAACAGGGTCAGCCCATAAAACGACATGCCAAAGGCGAACGGCAGATACATCAGCGCCAGCCCGCGCAGCCCGTAATACCAGGCGAGCAGCAAGCGGTTGTCCCAACGGTCGCTGAGCCACCCCGACAAGGTGCCGCCGACAAAGCTGAACACGCCGGCGGCGGCGAGCAGACCCGCGCCCTGGATCTCACTCAACCCATGATCGACGCAGGCCGGGATCAAATGCGTGCCGATCAGCCCGTTGGTGGTGGCGCCGCACACAAAATATCCGCCGGCGATCAGCCAGACGTCGCGCTTGCGGGCGCCGTCGCCGAGCGCCTGAAAGGCGGCCCTGAACGGGTTTGTCGCTGCCGGCTCGGGTCCGGGCCCGCTGTCGTCGCCATAGGGGGCGAGGCCGAGATCGCGCGGCCGGTCGCGCATCAAGGCCATGACGAGCGGAACAAAAACGATCACCGTGGCGGCCAGCACCAACGACATCGCGCGCCAGCCAACACCGATGACGAGCGCCGCGAGGCTCGGCAGAAACACCAGCTGGCCCGCAGCATTGGCCGCGGTCAAGATGCCGACGACGAGCCCCTGGCGCACCTTGAACCAGCGGGCGGCGATAAAGGCCGCCAGATAGGCGCCGATGACACCGGTGCCGGCGCCGACGACCACCCCCCACAGCAGCACCAATTGCCAGGCTTGGCGCATCGCCGGGGAGAGCGCCACGGCACCACCCGTCAGCAGCAGCGCGATGGTCATCGTGCGGCGCACGCCAAAGCGGTCCATCAGGGCCGCGGCAAACGGGCCGACCAGCCCGTAGAGCAACAGGTTGATGCCGATCGCAAACGAGATCGTCGCCCGCGACCAGTCGAATTCGTGCTCGAGCGGCACGATCAAGACACCGGGAGCCGCGCGCACCCCTGCGGTCAACAGCCCGACCACAAACGTGACCGCGGCGATGACCCAGGCGTAATGCAAATTGCCCGCTGCGGATCGCAGGCGCGACAGGGTCAACAAAGCTCTCCGATCGGGCTGACGTGCAGGTCCGATGACTCCCGGCGGCACCCTTCGAGACGCGCCCGCCTGTCCTGAGGAGCCGCCGCAGGCGGCGTCTCGAAGGGGACGCTCCTCAGAGTGAGGCGACCGCCGAGAGAGACGAAAGCCTCATCCTGAGGGTTTGTGAAGGAATTGGCGAGGCGTGAAAAACTGTGGCGGCGGGCACGGCGTGCGTGCTTCGAGACGCGCCCAAGGGCGCTCCTCAGCATGAGGTAAACCGTTGAAGACATTATCATATCACCTCATCCTGAGGAAGCCGCGCAGCGGCTGTCTCGAAGGGCCTGCACTCGCGAAAGCGGGGGACGCACGGCGCCGATCCAGCCCCAAGTCAATAGGTGCACATCCTCTCAGGGTGAGGCGACCTCCGAGAGAGACGAAAGCCTCATGCTGAGGAGGGCGCCGCGGGGCGGCCGTCTCGAAGGGCCTGCCCTCGCGAAGGCGGGGGATGAAGACGGCAATAAGCCCATTGTTCTGCGGCCTCCTATTCGCCTTCGAGCGGCTCGGTTTCGACGATCTCGATGCCAAAGCCGGCGATGCCGACATAAGTGCGCGAGCGCGTCGCCAGCAGTTGGATCGACGAGATCCGCAGATCGCGCAGGATCTGCGCGCCGAGCCCGACCTCGCGCCATTGCATGCTGCGCTCGCGCTCCGACCGGCTGGTGTTTTCTCCGATCGTGGAAATCGGCACGCCCGAGGTGCCGTCGCGCAGATAGACCAGGACGCCGCGCCCGGCCGACTTGAAACGCTCGAGCGCGGCATGGATCGGCTTGGCGCCGCCGAACAGATCCTCGAGCACGCTGGCGCGGTGCAGCCGGGTCGGCACGTTGGTGCCGTCGCCGATATTGCCGTAGACAAAGGCGTAATGGTGCACCTTGTCGAACGGGGTGACATAGGCATAGCCGGCGAGCTCGCCGATCTCGCTCGCCACCTTGAACTCCGCGACGCGGGTCACGAGCTTTTCGCGCGCCTGGCGGTAGGCGATCAGATCGGCGACCGAAATCCGGCGCAGCGAATGCGCCTTGGCAAAGGCCACGATTTGCGGCCCGCGCATCACCGTGCCGTCGTCGTTGACCAGCTCGCAAATCGCCGCCACGGGCTCGAGCCCGGCGAGCCGGCACAGATCGATCGCCGCCTCGGTGTGGCCCGAGCGCATCAAGACACCGCCATCCTTGGCGATCAGCGGAAAGATGTGGCCGGGCCGGACAAAATCGCCGCGGCCGGCGTTGCCGTTGGCGAGGTTGCGGATTGTGGCGGTGCGCTCTTCGGCCGAGATGCCGGTCGTCGTGCCGTGCCGGTAATCGACCGAAACGGTGAAAGCGGTGCCGTGGATCGCATCGCTGTCGGCGACCATCGGGCTGAGCTCGAGCCGGCGCGCGATCTCGCCGGTCAGGGGTGCGGTAACGATGCCGCAGGTGTGGCGGATGATGAACGCCATCTTTTCCGGGGTGGTGTGGACCGCGGCGAGGATCAGGTCGCCCTCGTTCTCACGGTCGTCGTCATCGGTGACGACAACGATCTCGCCGGCGGCAAATGCTTCGATCGCGTGGCTGACGCGGGATTGGGGCACGCTCATCCTTTGGGCCCGCCCAAGCCGTTGGCGGCAAGAAACCGCGGGTTGGCGAGGCGCAGCCGCTCGATGGTCATCCGCCACAGGATAGCGCGAGCGGCGTTCGCACGCCGCTCCGAAATCTCGAACGCACCAATGCGCAGATCGCGGGCAAAGCGGCGCTGCAGCTCGGCCAGACCCTCACCCGCCTCGCGGCGCTCGGCACCCTCTCCCGCATTGCGGGAGAGGGGGGACCCGGCCGGCACGGCCGGGTGGGTGAGGGTGACGCCGTGGTACAGCCCCTCCAGCTCGCGCCCTAGCGCCTGCGCCGGTCCTGCGTCGGCCGCGGCTTCGCGCGCTGCGATCGCCATGCAATTGGCGATGAGCCGGGCGTCGAGGCGGCGCTCGGGCGGCAGCAGCGGCAGCAGATCGTCGAGCAGCACGTCGCGGGCGAAGGCGAGGAGCGTGCGGCCTTCGGGCAGGTCACCCATCGGCCAGGCCCCGCCGGGGTCACGCATCGGCCGGCTTTCCGCCGCGGTCGAGCAGCATCAGGATCTCCAGCTCGCATTCGCCGGCACGCCTGCCGGTCAGCGCCAAATCGAGGCTGCGCTCGCCGCCCAGCATATGGCGGTCGCTCTGCTGCAGCGCAATAACCGCCCAGCGCACGCTCGCCAGCACCTCCCAAAAATGCACGCGCTCAAGGTCGATCCTGCGCCCCGATTCGCTCTCGTAGCCGCGATAGAACGGCGCGCGCCCGGCAATGCCCCCGGCCTCGCGGTCGAGCCGGGCAAAGCGCCAGCCCTTGCTGCAAAACCAGCCGATATCCTCGTGGCCGTCGCCCCAGCCGGCAAATTCCCAGTCGAGGATGCCGGTCAGCTCCGCACCGTCGAGCAGGTAGTTGCCGGTGCGGAAATCGTGGTGGCACAACACCGGCCCGGCCGGCGGCGGCATATTGGTTTCGAGCCAGCGGATGCCCCACTCCAAGACCGGCCGCGGCATCGCATGCGCGTCGAGATAGGCGCGAAAGACGGCGATCTGCCGTGTCGGCCCGACCTCCTCATCGGGTGCCAGAAAAGCGAGGTCGGGGCGGGGCGGCCGAATCGCGTGGATCAGCGCGAGCTCGCGGCCGAGCCGGTCGGCGAGCGCCGGCAAGCCCGGGTCGAGCGCCGGGTCGCGGGTGATGCGATGCGCGGCAGCGGTGCCGGCTGCCCGGCGCATGATGAAAAACGGCTTGCCGAAGATTGCCGGGCCGGCGGCAGCGAAAAGCGGCTCCGGGACCGTCACCCCGGCGGCAAAGGCGGCTTTCAGCACGGCGAATTCCTGCAATCGGTCGAGGCTCGACGGCACCCCCGTCGCGCCCGCCGCGCGCAGCACCAGAGGCTGCTCGCCATCGAGCGAACCGCCGATAAAGCGTGCATCGAGGCCCCAATTCTCCTGGATCGATCCGCCGGCGAGTGGTGCGAACGCGGTTATTTCGACCGCTCGCGCCCCGGTTTCCGCAGCCAGAAACCGCGCCAGCGCCGCTTTGCGCTCGTCGTCAGATGGCGGCGACGCCGTGCCCGCCATCGACCGCGATCACCGCACCGGTGATGTAGGCGCCGGCCGGCGACGCCAAGAGCAGCATCGCGCCGTCGAGGTCGTCGGTGCGGCCCACCCGGCCGAGCGGGATGCGGCCGATCAGCTTTTTTCCGGGCTCGCTGCGCAAAAAATCATGGGTGAAATCGGTGTCGACATAGCCGGGCGCCAGCGCGTTGACGAGGATGCGGCGGCGCGCCAGCTCCATCGCGAGCACATGCGTCAAATGAATAAGGCCGGCCTTGGCGCTGCAATAGCTCGGCACATAGGCGATCGTGCGCGTGCCCAGCACCGAGGCGATGTTGACGATGCGGCCCGGCCGGTCGTGCTCGACGAGGCGGCTGGCGAATTCGCGGGCCATCAGCCACGCACCTTTGAGATTGGTGTCGAGCACGTAATCCCACTCCGCCTCGCTATGGTCGAGCGCCGGCTTCGACACGACCACTCCGGCATTGTTGACGAGAAGGTCGAGCGGCCCCAATCCGCGCTCGGCCTCGGCAATTGCGGCGGCGACGCTTTCCTGGCGGGTCACGTCGAGCGCGATCGACAGGGCAACGCCACCCTCGGCCTCGATTTCGGCGGCGAGCTCGGCGAGCCGGTCGGTGCGCCGGGCTGCCACCGCCACCTTGGCCCCGGCGCGCGCGAGCAGCAGCGCCAGGTGCTGCCCGATGCCGCTCGACGCCCCGGTGACGAGCGCCACCTGCCCGGTCAGATCAAAGCTCGGCAATGCGCTCATCTGGCAATCTGCTCACGATCGAAGCTCCTTGGCGCGCTGGCGCAGCTCGAATTTCTGGATTTTCCCGGTCGAGGTTTTCGGCAGCGGGCCAAACACGACGGTGCGCGGCGCCTTGTAATGGGCGAGGTTGGCGCGGCACCAGGCGATGATTTTCTCGCCGGTGACCGGGCCCGCCGCGGGGTTCGGAGTGACGAAAGCGCAGGGCGTTTCGCCCCAGAACGGGTCGGGCCGGGCGACAACCGCCGCCTCCAGCACACCGGGATGGCGATAGAGCACATCCTCGATTTCGAGCGAGGAGATGTTTTCGCCACCCGAAATGATGATGTCCTTGGCGCGGTCCTTGACCTCGATATAGCCGTCCGGGTGCTGCACCGCGAGGTCGCCGGTGCGGAACCAGCCCTCGGCAAACGCCGCCTCGGTCGCCGCCGGGTTTTTCAGATAGCCCTTCATCAGCGTGTTGCTGCGCAGCACGACCTCGCCGAGCGTCGCGGCATCGGCCGGGACATCCTCCATTGTCGCCGGATCGACAACGCGCTGGCGGTCGAGGATGACATGGCCGACCCCTTGGCGCGCCATCTTGGCGGAGCGGCCGGCGAGCGGCAGAGCGTCCCATTCCTCTTGCCAGGCGCACACCGTGGTCGGCCCATAGCTCTCGGTCAGCCCATAGAGGTGGGTCACGCGAAACCCCATCCGCTCCATCGCCTCGATCACCGAGGACGGCGGCGCCGCACCCCCGGTCGAGACCTCGACGACATGGTCAAAGCGTCGCTTTACCGCGTCGGGCGCGTGCGCCAGCAGGTTCAGCACGATCGGCGCGCCGGACATATGCGTGACCCGATGCTCGGCGATCGCGGTAAAGATCGCCGCCGGCTCGACCCGGCGCAAGCAGACATGGGTCCCGGCAACGGCGGTCACCGCCCAAGGATAGGTCCAGCCGTTGCAATGAAACATCGGCAAGGTCCACAGATAGACCGCATGCCGGTCGAGGCCAAAGGTGATCGCGTTCCCCAGAGCGTTCAGAAATGCGCCGCGATGGTGATAGACGACACCCTTTGGATTGCCGGTGGTGCCCGAGGTGTAGTTGAGCGCGATCGGCGCCCATTCGTCCGTCGGCGCCAACCATTTCGCGGTCGGCTCGCCCTCGGCCAAAAATGCTTCGTATTCGGTCCCGCCGAGCGTGCGCTCGCCGATCTCGACAAGTGGAAGCTTGCGGCCGAGCTGGTTCAGCGCCGTCTCGACGATCGGCGCGAATTCGCTGTCGGCGATCAGGAGCTTCGCCTCGCCATGGCCGAGGATAAAGGCGATCCCGCTCGCGTCGAGGCGGTAGTTCAGCGCGTTCAGCACCGCCCCGGCCATCGGCACGCCGTAATGCGCTTCGAGCAGCGCCGGGACATTGGGCGCCATGACCGCGACCGTGTCGCCCGGCCCGATGCCGCGCCGGCGCAGCGCATCGGCCAGCCGCCGGCAGCGCGCGCCGAATTCGCGATAGGTGACGCGCAGCGCCCCATCGACGATGGCGAGCTTGTCGGGATAGACCGCGGCGGCGCGCTCCAGAAAGACGAGCGGCGTCAGCGCCGCCCAGTTCGCAGCGTTCCTGCCGAGATGCGGCGCGTCGTATTGCGTGCCGGAGGATGACACGATCGATCCTCTGTCCGCCGACCCCAAGAGCCCGCATCCTCCCGAGACTGCCCGTCGCGGTCAAGCCGCCATGCCGGAGCACCGCGACGCGATCTCAGCGCGGCGCACGCCATTCGAGGACGAGCTGCGGCGGCTCTTCGGCGACGACGACGAAGCCGAGCTTTTGGTAGAGCCGCTGCGCCGCCCAATTGTGGGAAAACGATCGCAGCCGCGCCGGCAGCCCGAGCCGCCGCGGCTCGTCGAGCGCTGCGGCCAATAGGGTCGTCCCGAGATCGAGGCCTTGGACCTGCGGCAACAGCGCAAAGTCGACAAAATGGACGCAGTCCTTTTGAATTTCGCTGACGAGGCGTCCGACCGCCCAGCGATCGAGCTCGACGATGCGGTACCGGGCCGAGGGGAAATTACGGCGGTAGGTCTCGTTCATCGAGCGGAACTGCACCTGCAGCAGAAACTCCTTGTGGTGCGGCGCCAGCGGCATCAACGCCATCTCGGCCGCCCGGCTGCTCGCGAACAACAGATAAAGAAAGGCTTCTTCCGCCGGGCCGCCGGCCGCCGGCCGCAACCCGACAGTTCCGTGCGGGGTGGGTATCTTCAGCCCGTCTTGCACCAAAGAAATCTCGGGCGGCCGGTCACCGCCGCTTTGCCGCCGATGGTGCCCCAGCCGATACTGCGCCGATCGGCGATGGCGTTCGGATATCGCCGCGACGAGGTGCATGCCAGCGATGAACACAATCGACCGGCTCGCCGCCGACGATTTCGCACCCTTTATCGGCAAAGCGTTTCGCCCCGCCGGCGCCGATCTCGAGCTGATTTTGACGACGGTCGACCGATCCACCCATCGTGGCTGGGAGATGGCGCCGCGCCAGCCGTTTTCGTTGCTGCTGCGCGGGCCGCGCGATCGGATATTGCCGGAGGGCCTCTATAGATGGTCGATCGAAGACGGCCCGGCGTTGCCGCTTTACGTGATCCCGATCCTCACCGCGGCGCGCGATCATCAGGATTACCAAATCGTCTTCGATTGACGGGAAGCGGCCTCAATTGCGCGACGGGAAAATTCCTTGGAGCGCGATGCAGTAGCTGATCGTCAGCAGCGGCATCCGGTTTTCGTGCGGCGATCCGCCGCCGGCCGGGCCGACAGCGCCGGGCGCCATCGCGATCGTCGGCGCGCCGCTGCTGTAGATATTTTCGGCCGGGCTGCCGGGCTCGATGCCGTAGCCGCTGCCCATCATGACGCTGCTGCTCGGAAGATTGGTGCCGTTTGCCTGGCCGTTGTTGGTGGCCCGCAAGGCGTGGGTATGGGCGGGGGCCTCATTTGCCACCAGCTGGTGCGATCTCCTGGCCGCCCGCCGCACCCTGGGGGTAGGGGGACAGCCCCGGCGCCTGGCCGAAGCCCAGCGCGATCCGGCCGCGCAGGTCAGGCAGCTGGAATGTGTTCACGCCGTTCCCGCCATAGGTCGTGCCGAGCAGCGAAAACAAAGCGGTGTTCTGAGCGATCGACAGCATTTGGCCGGCGCAAAGCGCCCAGCCGCGCGGCGCGAAATCGAAGCCGAAGGCCTCGATCATCGACAGATAGGGTTCCGACATCTTTCCCGTTGCTCCTCGGCCTGGGAACGCCGCCGCTTCAACTGCGCGACGGGAAAATGCCTCGCAGCGCGATGCAAAAGTTCAGCGCAAGGTAGGGTTGCAAATTGTTGTGCGGCGCGCCGCCGCCGCCGGCTGCGCCGAGCGCAGCCGGCGCCAATGTCGTCGCCGTCCCCGACGCGCTGTAGAGCGCGAGCGCGACCCCTCCGCCGCGCCCGCCGGTCTCTCCTTCGGCCTCGACCGCCCCGCTCGGCGCGTTTGCGGTGGCGGCCCCGGCGGCAGCGACCAGCGCGTGCGAATGCGAGGGGTAGGTCGAAGAGTTTATCGCCATCGCTTCGTCGCCGCCGATGTCGCCGATGGCGTAGCTGGAAAGTCCGGCTTGCTGCCCAACGCCGAGCGGCACCCGGCCGCGCAGGTCGGGCAGCCCAAAGATGCTGGTTCCGTTCCCGCCGAAATTGGTGCCGAGCAGCGAAAACAGCGCTGTATTCTGCGCGATCGACAGCAATTGCCCTTCGCACAATGCCCAGCCGACCGGTGCGAAATTGCAGCCGAAGAGGGTGATCTGCCCGAGAAACGGCTCCATTTCGATCGAGCTTTCTCTTAGCTTCGCGACGGAAAGATGCCGGTCAATGCGATGATGTAGTTCAACGCCAGATAGGGCTGGCGGTTTTCGTGGGCGACGCCGCCTCCGAACGGGGCGATCGAGGTCGGCGCCAGCGCCGTCGGGGAGCCCGAGCCGTAGAGCTTGACCGCCGCCCCCGGCGTCCCCAGAGCAAGGCCCGGGCCCGGGTTGGCCGCCGTGACGTCGGCCGCTGCCATCAGCGCATGGCTGTGCGCCGGCGCCTGAGTAGCGGACAGCGCCACCGTCTCGACGCCTGCCGTTTGCCCTTGGACGTAGCTCGAAAGACCGGGCCCCTGTCCCTGGCCCAGCGCCACCCGCCCGCGCAGATCCGGCAAGTCGAAATTATTCACGCCATCGCCGCCGAAATAAGTGCCGAGCAGCGAGAACAACGCTGGATTTTGGGCAATCGGCAGGGCTTGCCCCTGGCACAATGCCCACCCCACCGGAGCGAAGTCGAAAGCGACGAGGCGGATCGTGCCGAGAAAAAACTCGCTCATGCAGGCGCTTCCCTGCCGTTCGGAGCTGTGCAGCCGCTCAGGTGCGCCGCGCCCGCCTGCGAGCTCCCGCCGCCCACAACCCGGCGAGCCCCGCGCCGAGCAGCGCAATGCTCGCCGGCTCGGGCACCGCAGGAGGTTTTGTGCTGGCGAAAGACAGATCGAGGATCAGCTTGTCGCCGACGACGGGGTTTTCGCCGACGAGGTTGACGATGATGTCGGTCGGCGTCAACAACTCGAGCGGACTGACACCGGCCGGGCGAAAGTCCGCGGCGCTGGCCGGGTCGACGCTGACGCCGGTGATGTCGACGCCTGAGGAAAAGGTGAACGCAAAGCCGGTGAAGACGTCGGTACAAGGCGACGAACCGCTGCAAAACGGCGCCAATTCGTCGTTGGTGATCGTGATCGTCGTGTCGCCGACGTCGATTGTCGCATCGTCTGACGCACCCGCGATAAAATGGGCCGGGATGGGGGTCGGCGGAGGCGGGGGATTTGTCGGCCCTGACGGACCTTCAATTTCAAAGGGGGCCGGGTTTGTGTATGGGGGGCTGGGGACGCTCGTCGCCCCCAGAAAAAACAACGCGGAGACCGTGTTGGTCCCGTTGCCGATCAAGCCCGCCTGCGCCGGCGGGCCGGCTTGCAGAAGCACGGCCGCCGCAGCGGCGCCGAGAAAAACTCCAAGGTGCATCTTGGTCCTCCCGAGTGAGCCGCGCGACCGCCGATATTATCAATCTGCTTGCGCGACGCACGTATAGACAATTCTCGGGTGATTGTGCAAGTGGCAATGGTTAACCATTGCGGCTGCCGACAAACGCGCTTCCCGTCCCGGCCATTCCCCGGCATCCTGCGGCACGCGGTGCTGGCCGCGAGCCCGCAGCGGCGGCAGGAGCCCGTTATGCGTATCGACATCGTCTTCGATGCCGCCTGCCCGTGGTGCTTTATCGGCAAGCGCCGGCTCGAGCTGGCCTTGGCCCGGCGGCCGGGTCTCGCCGTCACGCGGTCGTGGCATCCCTATCAGCTGAACCCGGGCATGCCGCCCGCCGGCATCTCGCGTGCGCTTTACCTGTCGGCCAAATTCGGTGGTGCGCGCGAGGCCGCGCGCAGCTGTGCCGCGGTCGCCGCGACCGGCCGCAGCGTCGGCATCGAGTTCGCCTTCGAGCGGATCGGGCGGATGCCGAACACCTTGCGCGCCCATCGGCTGATCCGGCTGGCGGCGGCAAAGGGTTGCGCCGACCTGATGGTCGAGGCGCTGTTCACCGGCTATTTCCGCGACGGCCTCGATATCGGCGACAGCGATGTTTTGGCCGAGATTGCCGGGCGCGCCGGCCTCGATCCCGACGAGGTCCGCGGCTACCTGGCGGGCGAAGAGGGTGTCGAGGCGGTCGGCGCGGCAGAGCGACGGGCGCGCCGGCTCGGCATTCATGCGGTGCCGTGCTTTATCCTCGAACGCGGCTACGCGATTTCCGGCGCGCAGGAGCCGGAGATGTTTCTGCCGCTGCTCGATGTCGCCGCCGGGCTCGGCAACCCCGCGCCGCTGCCGCTGTGAGGCGGTCGGGGGCGGCTCAAATCGCACGGCGGGCGGATTGCGGCTCGCTTTCGCGCGCGAAAATGAGGGATGATCGCCGCCGCGGAACGGGCGGAGGGAATGAGGGTGAGCGCGATCGACGAGACCCATGATGCGGGGCGCCGGAGCTGGGTGGCATCGGCGCAGGGCCATTCCGAGTTTCCGATCCAGAACCTGCCGTTCGGGGTGTTCAGCCCCAAAGGCGGCGGCGTGCCGCGCGGCGGGGTCGCGATCGGCGACGTGATCCTCGACCTCAAAGCCGCACTCGAAGCGGGTCTGTTCGACGGCGATGCCCGGCGAGCTGCCGAGGCCGCGGCGGGGCCGACGTTGAACCCGCTGATGGCGCTGGGCGCCGGATCGCGAACCGCATTGCGCAAGCGTCTTTCGGCGCTGCTGGCGGCCGACGGACCCGAGCGGACCAAGCTCGAAGGCCACGCCGCGCAGCTGCTCCACAATGCCGCCGAATGCACGCTGCACTTGCCGGCCGCGATCGGCAATTTCACCGATTTCTTTGCCGGCATCCATCACGCCAGAAATGGCGGGCGTCGGCGCGACCCGAACAATCCGCTGTCCCCCAACTACAAATATGTGCCGGTCGCGTATCACAGCCGGGCGTCCTCGGTGCGGCCCTCGGGGGTCGGGATTCGCCGGCCGAACGGCCAGCGCAAGGCGCCCGACGAAGCGGCACCGAGCTTCGGCCCCTGCCAAAAGCTCGATTACGAGCTCGAGCTCGCGGTCTGGATCGGCCCCGGCAATGCGATGGGCGAGCCGATCCCGATCGGCCGGGCCGCCGACCACATTTTCGGCCTCGGCCTCGTCAACGACTGGTCGGCGCGCGATATGCAAGGCTGGGAATCGCAGCCGCTCGGGCCGTTTCTCGGCAAGAATTTCGGCTCGACCGTGTCGCCCTGGATCGTGACCACCGAGGCGCTGGCCCCGTTCCGCGTCGCGCAGCCGCCGCGGCCCGAAGGCGACCCGGCGCCGCTGCCGCATCTGTCGGACGCCGCCGACCAGCGCGAAGGCGCCTTTGACATCGCGCTCGAAGCTTTCATCCTGACCGAGGGGCTGCGCGCCAAAGGGCTGCCGCCGCACCGGATGTCGGCCAGCAATACGACCGACCTCTACTGGACGCTTGCGCAATTGGTCGCGCACCATGCGAGCGGCGGCTGCGACTTGCAGCCCGGCGACCTGTTCGGCACCGGCACGATTTCGGGCCCGACCCGCGCGGGCTATGGCAGCCTGATGGAGCTGAGCGCCGACGGCACCCAGGCGACGACCCTCGCCTCGGGCGAGACCCGCACCTTTACCGAAAACGGCGACGAGGTGATCTTCCGCGCCCATTGCCGGCGGCCGGGCTATGCGCCGATCGGCTTTGGCGAGTGCCGCGCCCGGATCGTCTGAGGAGGGGAGGGCGGTCGATGGCCGACGCGCTCGGCTGGCGGATGAAGCTCGGGGTCGTCGCGCCCAGCACCAACACGGTCGTCCAGCCCGAATTCGATGCGATGCGGCCGCCGGGCGTCACCAACCACTTCGCCCGCATCCATATTCCCAACGACCCGCTGCGCGGCGACGCCGATTTCGAAAAGCTGATCCGGACCGTCGAAGACCAGCTCTTGTCCGCGGTCGACCGGGTGATGACCTGCGAGCCCGGCCATCTGATCATGGGGATGTCTTCCGAGACCTTCTGGGGTGGGCTCGACGGCAGCGAAAGGCTGCGCGAGCGCGTCGAAGCCCGCGCCGGGGTCGCGGTGACGATGGGGTCCGACGCCGCGCGCCAGGCGCTCGCGCGCTATGGCGCGATCCGGCGGATCGGGGTGGTCACACCCTACATGCCGGTTGCCGACGCAGAGGTCCGCCGCTTTTTCACCGATTGCGGGTTTGAGGTGGTGCGGTTGAAGGGGCTCAAATGCGCGAGCCCGGTGCTGATCGCGCACGTCTCGGAAATGGAGTTGCGCGCCGCCGTCCTGGCGGTGGACGGGCCCGATGTCGACGCCGTCGTTCAGGTCGGCACCAACCTCGCGATGGCGCGGCTCGCCGCCAGCGCCGAGCTGTGGCTCCAAAAGCCGGTATTGGCGATCAACACGGCGACCTACTGGTGGGCCTTGCGCGGCAACGGCATCGACGACCGGATCGACGGGTTCGGCACGCTGCTGCGCGACCACTGAGAGGATGTGAATGAATTGGCGATGGCGGGCAAGTCGCCGCTGCATCGGCACCGTGCGTGCTTCGAGACGCGCCCGAGGGCGCTCCTCAGCATGAGGTAAGCTGCTGATGGCACTTATGGAATTCCTCATCCTGAGGAAGCCGCGCAGCGGCTGTCTCGAAGAGCCTGCCCCCAGCGAAGGCGGGGGACGCACGGCGCCGATCCCGCCCAGACCAATTCCTGCACATCCACTGAGCGCAGCTCGTCCGGCTAAATGCTGCGCTCCCGCTCGCGCTCTTTGTCGGCGGCGGTGTTCAGGATGCGCTGGGCATCGGCGAAGTGGGACCGGGCGTCGTCCTTGCGGCCGGTCTCGCGCTCGGCGCGCGCCAGCTCGAGCTCGACATAGGCGAGCGCCGGGGTACCGCGCCCGGCGCCGCGATTTAAGAGATCGACCGCGGCGCGAAACATGGTGCGCGCATCGCCGGCCCGCCCGCCCCCGAGATAGGCGAGGCCGATGCCGTAGAGGTCATCGGCGATGACCGGATGGGTTGGGGCGAGACGGCTCTGGTCGATCTCGGCCGCGCGTTCGAGCAACGGCAACGCTTCGGCAAAACGCTTTTGCCGCAGATCGGCATTGGCGAGGGCGGCGAGGCTGCGCGCCCTGCCGAGCGCGTCCGCGGCGGCCCGGTCGAGGGCGAGGGTGTGGCGCAGCGTGTGCTCGGCGGCGGCGAAATCGCCTTCCGCGGCGAGCGCGGCGCCCAGCGCGCGCAGGGCGCGCCGGTGCGCGGCGCCGGCGTTGCTCGCGCCGGCCGCAACCGCGGCCCCAGCCAGCTTGCGCGCCTCTTCGCGGCGCCCGTCGGCGAGCGCGATCACCGCCCGGCCGGCGAGAATGTCGGTCTGCGTTGTCTCGTCGATGTCGCGCCCGGGGTCGCGCCCGGGGTCGTGCCCGGGGTCGCGCCCGGGGTCGCGCCCGGGGTCGCGCCCGGGGTCGCGATTGCGGCGCAGGATATTGCCGGCGACGATCAGCAGCGGCTCGGCGTCGAGATAGCGTTGCCGCTCGATATAGAGCCGGGCGAGAGCGGTCATCGCCTTGGCCGCCGGCATCGAAGCATCGCCGAAAGCGCCAATCGCGATCTTCAGCGCCCGGCGGCGCAGCGCCGTCGCCCGGTCGATCTCGGCGGCGCGGTATTGCAGCTGCGCGAGCCGCTCGATGACCGCGAGCAGCTGCGGGTCGGCTGGCCCGAGACGCCGTCCGGCCTCCGCGAGCGACGCAGAAAGCGCGGCGATCGTTTGGGCCGGCAACGCGGCCGGCGGATCGGCCCCAGCGGCCGCCACCGGCAACAGCAGGGCGGCGGCGCAAAAGAATCCGATCAGCCGGCGCATCGCCGTCAACCGCACGCCAGCCGGGCGCGCCCGCCGGCTAGGCTATTTTCGCGGCGACCGGGCGTTCGATGAGCTTGGCGCGCAGCTCTTCGAGCAGCGGCATGGTTTCGGCCAAGCCCTTGCTCAAGGCGGCGCCGGCATGCGGGGTCAACAGCACAGCCTTGTGCTTTTTGATCGTTTGCTCGGCGAAAAAGCCCCAGCGGACCAGATTGCCGACACGCTCCTTGATCGCCAAATGCCCGAGTCCGAGCACATCCCACATCCGGCTGTTGATCTCGTCGATGACCAAGGCCGGCTTGCCGCCGCGGTCGCCGCCGAACGGGCCCGACGACCACAACAGCATGACGATCGCCAAATATTGGACGGTGACGAGGTGGTCCATCGCGTCGTTGAAATAGGCCGGCGTCAGGCCCTTTTCCCGGACCACCGCCTCGCTGATCTCGCGCCATTTCTGGTCATAGGCGCCAAAAAAGCGAAAGATCGCCGAGACGGCTGTGTCCTCGCAGCGGGCCGGCGGCCCAGGCTCGCCAAACACCAAGGCGACCTCGGCGATGGTTTCCCGGCAATGCCGGTCAAAGGCTTGGTGCAGCTTGGGCGTGGCGCCGATCAGGCTGCCCGAGGATGCGGCGCAGGGCCGTTCGGAATCGTCGAAGATTCTGATGAACCCATCTCGTTCGCAGTCTTTTACCCGCTCGATGCAGGTCCTGATGTCGGTGCCGTAGGAACCATAGAGGATACGGTGGATGGCCCGACAGGACACGCCGCCGATATCTGCGGTCTTTGCCGCAAAAATTACATTCCAATGTGCTCGTTTGTTTAAGCCAGGAAAGTTGACCTGCCAGATTCGATGGTATTCGCGCAAGAACCGTGCGACGACGCGATCGGCCGAGCCCAGCTCTGCATAGCCGGAATTCATCTTCATCTCACCGTGGCCACAGCCCTACCGAGAGCACCCCAGGCGATTTGTTTTGCACGCCAAAGCGAACGTTGGGGGAATGTGCGGCAAATCCCCTGGGTTCTATGGCGGCAATCTACCAGCCATCGCGCGCGCTGAAAAGCGGCTTGCTTTGATTGCAGCAGAACCGCGGCTTTCGCGATCGCCGGCTCGACGCCGCGGCCGCATCCGCGATGGCGCGCGAGGCGGCGCGGTCGCCGGCGAGCTGCGCCGCACCGGCCGTTTCGACGTCCTCGCTCCGCTGCTGGCGCAGGCCGCGCGCAGCGCCTGCTCGCGCTCGGCTGACGGGCTGCAAACGCCGCGCTCGAAACGGCTGGCTCGCACTGCTTTCCGCTCTCGCCGGCGATTGCCGCCGGCCGGCGACCGGCAAGACGCCGCGCTTGCGGGCGGTCAGGCGATGAAGAAGAGCTGCGATGGCGGCGAGCGACGGGGCGCCGGTGAAATGCGAGACGAGCGTCGGCGTGCCGCTGCTGCCCGAGGCCGAATAGAACAGATCGCCGGTGCCGGTGGCATAGGCGAAACTCTGGCTGGTGCCGGTGAAATGGCCGTTGCTGTTTTCGACAAACAGGCCGGCCGGCAGCGCCTGCGGCGTCCCGCTCGCACCAGTCAGGCCGAGATTGAACCCCTGGTCGCTGAACACGATTTCGTTTGTGGCGGACACGGCGAAATCGCCGACCGTGTTGCCGCCCGGCGCGCTGAACGTAAACTCGTTTGTGCCGGCCTTGCCGGTCATCACCGTGTCGCCGCCGGCAAAAAACACATCATTGCCCCTGCCGCCGGTCAATTTGTCGAGCCCGGCGCCGGCATGCACGATGATGCGGTCCTTCGCCGGCAAGGTCGCCGCGGTCACCGTGTTGCCGGAATTGCCGTCATCGACCGTGATCGCCGCCCCGACGACAGCGGCAAAGTTTGTGCCGGTCAAGGTCAAGGTGTGGTGGCGGCCGTTCGACAGCCCGATCGTCGCAAACCCGGACACATTCCCCACATCGGCCACACCACCCGCCACAAAATCGATCTCCGACACCCCGCCGCCGAGCACACTGCCGATAAACACCGCGCCCGGCTCCACCACCACCTTGCCGCGCGACGCCAGCCGCGACTCCGGACAGCCGCCCCGCTGCTGCCGCCGCTTATGGTTCCGAAATTGGTGACCGTGCCGCCGGCGCTGTCGAAATAAACACCGTCCTGACCGCCGCTTATGGTTCCGAAATTGGTGACCGTGCCAGCCGCGCGTTGTCGATATAAACACCGTCCGCACCGCCGCTTATGGTTCCGAAATTGGTGACCGTGCCGGCGGCGCCGTAGATAAAGACACCGTACGCGTCGCCGCTGATCAGGGCGCTGGTCGAAGCGGCGCTGCCGTTGGTGATCCTGCCGCCGGTGCGAGTCAAGAATGACACGATCGTGCCGAAATTGTCACCGTGCCGGCGTATCGGTGTCGAAATTGCTGATCAGCGCTGGTCGAGCGGCGCCGTTGGTGACCCTGCCGCCGTACGCACACGCCGCTCGATCGTGCCGAAATTGGTCACCGTGCCGGCGGCGCCGGCGATATAGACACCGTGGGCGCCGCTGATCAGGGCGCTGGTCGAAGTCGCGCTGCCGTTGGTGACCCTGCCGCCGCTGGTCAAGCCCACGGAGTAGCCGCCGCTCCATCGATCGTGCCGAAATTGCTCACCGTCCCGGCGGCGCCGGCGATAAGACGCCGACGCCGCCGCTGATCAGGGCGCTGGTCGCATGCGGCGCTGCCGTTGGTGACCCTGCCGCCGCTGCGTCAGAGCGACACCGGAGTAGCCGCCGCCCTGGATCGTGCCGAAATTGGTCACCGTGCCGGCGGCATCGGCGATATAGACGCCGTAACGGACGCCGCTGATCAGGGCGCCGGTCGCAGCGGCGCTGCCGTTGGTGACCTTGCCGCCAGCCATCAGCCGCACGGCGGCCTGCTTGCTGCCCGCGCCCGTGATCGTGCCGAGGTTCACGACCGTGCCGCCGGCGACCAGGTTGACGCCGCCGGTGTCCTTGGATCGTGCCGAAATTGGTTACCGTGCCGGCGGCGCCGGAGATGTAGACGCCTTTGCGGGTGCCGCTGATCAGGGCGGCGGTCGCAGCGGCGCTGCCGTTGGTGACCCTGCCGCCGGCGTGCAAGGCCACGCCCCGGCCGCCCTCGATCGTGCCGAAATTGGTCACCGTGCCGGCGGCGCCGTCGACATTGACGCCGCTGGCGCTGGCGCTGATCAGCGCCTTGGTCGAGGCGTTGCTGCCGTTGGTCACGCTGCCGCCGGCAAAGAGAGCGACGGCGTTGTAGGTGCCCGTGCTGGTCAATGTCCCGAAATTGCGGACCGTCCCGGCGGCGTTGCGGATCGCCACCGCGTGCTTGCCGCCGCTGATCTGCGCCGCGGTCGCGCCGGTGCCGCCGTTGGTGACCCGACCGCCGTTCCTGAGCTCGACACCGTTGCGCTTGCTGCCGGTGCCCGCGATCGTGGCGTAATTGGCGACCGTGGCGAGCTTGCCGCGGATCAGGACGCCGCCATAGCCGGCTGATCAGCGCGGCGGTGGCGCCGCTCACGCCGTTCTCGACCGTGCCGCGCGCGGCGAGGTCGATGCCGTAGCCGGCGGTGCCGGTGCTTTGGATCGTGCCGCTGTTGGCGACGGTCCAGCGCGCCGCCCGGCTTGCCGTAGATCGCGTCGCCGTCTTTGTTCGAGACGCTGCCGGTCACCGTCGCCGGGAGCTGCGTCGCCGGATCGTCGAGCACGATCCCGTTGACATAGGTGCCGCTGTAGATCGTGCCGGCCATGCTATCCCCTCGAGGCTGATGCTCGCCGCTCCAATTCCGAAGCTCCGTCGGTGACCGTCATTATGTATATTATTACGATAAACTTACGAAAGCCTTTCAGCAACGACGTGCACCGGGTTGCCGGGCCGCCGGCCGCTCGTCATCCGGGTGGCGCTGCGCCATAGTGCGCGGATGCGGCAGGCGGCTCCCATCGCGCAGGATCTGGTGCTGGCCGGGGGCGGGCACGCGCATGTGCATGTGCTGAAGAGCTTTGCGATGCGGCCGGTCGCGGGGGTGCGGCTGACCCTGGTCGCGCGCGATGTCGAGACGCCGTATTCGGGGATGCTGCCGGGCTGGGTCGCCGGCCGTTACCGGTTCGACGAGTGCCATATCGATCTCGGACGCCTCGCGCGCTTTGCCGGCGCCCGGCTGGTGCATGACGAGGCGATCGGCATCGACCGCGCGGCGGCCCATCTCCTGTGCCGGGCGCACCCGCCGATCCGCTGGGATTTCTTGTCGCTCGACATCGGCTCGGCGCCGCGATCGCACGACGTGCCGGGTGCCGCCGAGCACACCGTTGCGGTCAAGCCGATCGCGCAATTCGCGGCCCGCTGGGAGGCGCTCATCGAGCGCGCGCGCCGTGCCCCGCGGCTGCGGCTCGCGGTCGTCGGCGGCGGTGCCGGCGGTGTCGAGCTGGCGCTCGCGGCGCAGCATCGGCTGGCGGCGATCGGCACGGCGGCGCTGGAGGTGACGCTGGTCACCGCCGAGACGCTGCTGCCGACCCATAATTCCGGCGTGCGCCGCCGGTTCGAGCGGCGGTTCGCCGAGCGCGGCATCGCGGTCGCGACCAAGGCCGCGGTGGTTCGGGTCGAGCCCGGCGCGCTCTGTTGCGCCGATGGCCGGCGGATCGCGTTCGACGAGGCGTTGTGGGTGACCGAGGCGGGTGCCGCTCCGTGGCTTGCCGAGACCGGGCTGCCGTTGACCGCGGACGGGTTTGTCGCGATCGAGGAGACCCTGCGCTCGCCCGCCGACCCGCGCATTTTCGCGGCCGGCGATGTCGCGACGATGCTCGCGCATCCGCGCGAGAAAGCCGGTGTTTACGCCGTCCGCCAGGGACCGCCGCTCGCCGCCAATCTGCGCCGGGCGCTGGCCGGGCAAAAGCTGCGTCGAGCGGCGCCGCAGCGCCGCGGGCTGGCGCTGATCGGCACCGGTGACGGGCGTGCCGTCGCCTCGCGCGGGCGCTTTGCCGCAGAGGGTGCCGTGTGGTGGCGGCTGAAAGACTGGATCGACCGGCGCTGGATGCGGCGCTATTCGAATTTGCCGGAAATGACGCCCGAGCCCGGCGCGGGGCCGATGCGCTGCGGCGGCTGCGCCGCCAAGGTGCCGGCGGCGGTGCTCGGCCGGGTCATCGAGCGGCTGCGGCCGGTGGCCGGCGATATCGTCGCGATCGGCCTCGACAGCCCGGACGACGCGGCGCTGATCGCATTTCCCGGGCGCGCCGCCATTGCTGCAAAGCGTCGATTTTTTCCGGGCGATGGTGACCGACCCTTATCTCTTTGGCCGGATCGCCGCGACCCATGCGCTGAACGACATTTATGCGATGGGGGCGCTGCCCGATACCGCACTCGCCATCGCCACCTTGCCGCCGGCGCGCCCGGCAATCGTCGAGCACGACCTGTTCCACATGCTGCGCGGCGCGCTCGACGTGCTCGAGCCGGC
The DNA here is from genome assembly GCA_963702685.1 of uncultured Alphaproteobacteria bacterium. Taxonomy (GTDB): domain Bacteria; phylum Pseudomonadota; class Alphaproteobacteria; order ATCC43930; family CGMCC-115725; genus AP-15. The sequence continues at coordinate 178,804 of CAVPDQ010000001.1, forward strand.
GGGTGCCGCACTCGTCGGCGGCCACAGCGCCGAGGGTGCGGAGCTGGCGCTGGGCTTTGCCGTGACCGGCCGCGCGCCTTTGGGGAAGCTGCTGCGCAAAGGCGGGATTGCGCAACGGCGACCGGCTGATCCTGACCAAGCCGCTCGGCACCGGGGTGATCCTCGCCGCCGACGGGCGCGGGGTGGCGCCGGCACAGGCGGTCTCGGGTGCCATCGAAACAATGCTGCAGCCGGCGGGACCCGCCGCCGCGTGCCTTGCCGCCCATGGCGCCACGGCTTGCACCGATGTGACCGGGTTCGGGCTCGTCGGCCATCTTGTCGAGATGCTGCGTGCATCGGGTTGCGAGGCGGTGCTCGACCCCGCAGCGGTCCCGGCGCTCGACGGTGCCCTCGAGCTGATCGAGCGCGGCATCACGAGCTCGCTGCACGCCGACAATCTCGGCGCCCTCGCGGCGCTCGACCCCGCCGCTCGAGGATGTCCGATGGCGCCGCTGTTGATCGACCCGCAGACCGCCGGCGGCTTGCTCGCCGGGTTGCCGGCCGAGCGCGCCTCCAGCTGCCTCGCCGAATTGCGCCGCCTCGGCTATCGCGCCGCGCTGATCGGCCGGATCGAAGCATCCGGCACGGGCGAGCCGCGGATTGCCCTCGAAGCCGGCGCTGCCGAGATGCTGCCCGAGCCGGTCGTCGCCTCATGAGGGGAGGCCCGCGCGAAGGCCGCGCCGCCTTGCCGGCGGTGGACAAGGTATTACGCTCGGAAGAGGGGAGGAGCCTCGCCGCGCGCTATGGGCGGAGCCTCGCGCTCGATGCGGTCAGGACAGCGCTCGCCGCACGGCGGGCCGCCGGCGAGGCCGCGTCCGTCGCGACGATTGTCGAGGACAGCGAGCGCTCGCTCGCCCAGTTTGATGCGCCCGTCGCAGCGCCGCGTGTTCAACCTGACCGGGACCGTGCTGCATACCAATCTCGGCCGCGCGCCCTTGCCGGAGGAAGCGGTCGCGGCAGCCGTGGCGGCGATGCGCGACCCGTCGAGCCTCGAATACGATCTCGACACCGGCCGGCGCGGCGAGCGCGACGACCATGTTTCGGGTTGGCTCAGGCGGCTGACCGGGGCCGAGGCGGCGCTCGCGGTCAACAACAACGCCGGCGCCTTGGTGCTGACGCTCAACACATTGGCCGACGGGCGCGAAACCATCGTCTCGCGCGGCGAGCTGATCGAGATCGGCGGCTCGTTTCGCCTGCCCGACATCATGGCGCGCGCCGGCACGCGGCTCCATGAGGTCGGCACCACCAACCGCACCCATCTCGCCGATTTTGCCGCCGCGATCGGGCCGCAGACCGGGCTGATCCTGAAAGCGCACACCAGCAATTACGCGATCCACGGCTTTACCGCTGCGGCGCCGGCGGCAGGGCTCGCCAAATTGGCGCGCGAGCATGCGGTCCCGTTTGTCGAGGACCTCGGCAGCGGCTCGCTCGTCGATCTCGTCGCCTGGGGGCTGCCGCACGAGCCGACGGTTGGCGAGGCGCTGGCCCATGGTGCCGATCTCGTCACCTTCAGCGGCGACAAATTGCTCGGCGGGCCGCAGGCCGGGCTCGTCGTCGGCCGCGCCGATCTTGTCGCGAAGCTGGCCAAAAACCCGCTCAAGCGCGCCTTGCGGCTCGATAAGATCCGTCTCGCGGCGCTCGAAGCGGTGCTCCGCCTTTACGCCGACCCCGAGCGTCTTGCCGAGCGGTTGCCGGCGTTGCGCCTGCTGTCCCGCCCGCGCGCCGAGATCGCAGCCCTCGCCCATCGCCTGCTGCCGCAAATCGCGCACGCGTTACAGGGCGTCGCCGAGATCGAAATCGTCGAGGCCAAGAGCCAGATCGGCAGCGGCGCCTTGCCGGTGTCGTTGCTGCCGAGCGCGGCGCTGGCGCTGCGCCCGCTCGGTCGGGCGAAATCGGGTGCGGCCGTCGAGGCGCTGGCGCGCGCCTTGCGCGCCTTGCCGGTGCCGGTCATCGGGCGGATCGAGGCCGAGAAGGTGCTGCTCGATTTGCGCTGTCTCGAAGACGAAGCCGGTTTTCTTGCCCAGCTCGACCGGCTCCCCGTGATCGAGCTGGCCCGCGCGAGGCGACCCGAAATAACCTTTTCCTCGCCAGTGGAGCTTTATCGACAGTGGGAGCAAACGATATGCCGAAGATCGAGCCCTATGCGGCGAAGAGCGTCTGGGACCCGCCGAGCTATGCGCAGGCGGTCAAGGTCACCGGCGCGCAGACGGTCCTCTACCTGTCCGGCCAGGTCGCCTATGACGCCAACGGGCAGGCCGCCCATGCCGGCGACTTCAAGGCGCAGGCGCGCGCCGCCTTGGAGGCGCTGAAGGCCCAGGTCGAAGCCGGCGGCGGGACGATGCGCAACATCGTCAAGGTCAACACCTATTTGACCGACATCCGCCACCGCGCCGATTACAGCGCGGTCCGCGAGGAGTTCTTTGGCAAAAAGATGCCGGCCTCGACCCTGATCCAGGTGACCGGCCTGGCCCAGCCTGAATTTCTGATCGAGATCGAGGCGATCGCCGTGCTTTAGCCGGCGCCGAGCGCGGCAATCTCGGCGGCGGTGTAGCCGAGCTCGCCCAGCACCTCTGCGGTATGCTCGCCGAGCGCCGCGACAAAAGGCCGGGCCGCGGTGCTGGCGGCGGAGAGGCGGAAGGGCGGGTTCAATGCCAGAAACCGGCCGCCGGCATCGGCGATCTCGGCAAACGCGCCGCGGTGCGCGAGCTGCGGGTCGGCCATCGCCTCCTTGACCGTGCGGTAGGGCGAGGACGGGACACCGTGCCGGTCGAAGATCGCCTGGACCTCGGCGGTCGTCAGCGTCGTCGACCATTGCTCCAATTCCTCGACCAGATCGCCCCAATGCCGCCTGCGGTCGGTGTAGCGGGCAAAGCGCGGGTCGCCGACCCATTGGGGATGGCCGCTGGCGGCGGCGAGGTTCTGAAAGCTGCGCTCGCTGGCGATCGCCGGCATGATAAAGCCGTCCCTGGTCGCGATCGGGCCAAAGATCGGCCGGCCCGGCGGTGCGACATGAAACTGCGCCGCCTGGATTTCGCTCAAGGTCAGGCTCAGCATGCTTTCGAGCATCGACACATCGACCAGCTGGCCCTCCCCGGTCAATTGGCGCTGGTAAAGGGCCGCCATGATCGCACCAAAGGCATAGGTGCCGGTCAGCACGTCGGCGATGTAGATACCGCAGAAATCCGGAGGGCGCTCCTCCATCTGATGGGCGATTTGCGCCAGGTCGTAGCCCGAGGCGGCATGGATCACCGGGGCATAGGCCGGCAATTCCGCGGAGGGACCGGTCTGGCCGTAGCCCGAGATCGCGCAATAGACGATACCGGGCTTGATCTCCTCGAGCGCCCTATAGTCGAGCCCGAAACGGCGCATGACGCCGGGCCGGAAATTCTCGACGACGACATCGGCGGTGGCGACGAGCCGGCGCGCCGCCTCGGCCCCGCGCGGCGATTTCAGGTCGAGCGCCACACTCTTCTTGCCGGCGTTGAGCTGGCCAAAGCTGGTGCTGGCGCCATCGCGCAACGGCGGCCGGGTGCGCATCATGTCGCCTTCCGGCGCCTCGATCTTGATCACCTCGGCGCCGAGGTCGGCTAGGAGCCGCCCGCAATGCGGGCCCGCGATCGTCGTCGTAAAATCGAGCACCCGCAGCCCGTCCAAAGCGCTTGCCATTCGCCTGCTCCACCCCGAAATGCCGTCGGCAGCGTCGGAGCCAGGGCGAAAATGTCAAGCCGCGAATGGCCGGCCATCGGCGCTCGGCTTGCGCTTCCGGAGGTTCGATGCGAAGAGAGCCCGCAAGATGTCGAGGGTAATGATGGCGAGTGAAGCAGCGGGATCGGCGGCGCACGACTTTATCCGCGACATCGTTGCGGCCGACCTCGCCGAGGGGCGGGTGCGCGAGGTCGTAACTCGGTTTCCGCCCGAGCCCAACGGCTATCTCCATATCGGTCATGCCAAGGCGATCTGCCTGAACTTCGGCGTCGCGCAGGAGTTCGGCGGGCGCTGCCACCTGCGCTTCGACGACACCAACCCGACCCGCGAGGACCAGGAATATATCGACGCGATCGAGCGCGATTTGCGCTGGCTCGGCTTCGACTGGGGGGTGCACCTTTACCACGCCTCCGATTACTTCGAGCAGCTCTATGGCTGGGCCGAGCATTTGATCCGGCAGGGCAATGCCTATGTCGACGATTTGTCGCCGGAGGCGATGCGGGCGATGCGCGGCACCTTGACCGAGCCTGGCCGCAACAGCCCTTGGCGCGACCGCAGCGCCGCCGAAAGCCTCGATCTTTTCCGCCGCATGCGCGCCGGCGAATTTCCCAACGGCGCCCATGTCTTGCGCGCCAAGATCGACATGGCGTCGGGCAACATCAATCTGCGCGACCCGGTGCTCTACCGCATCCTGCACAGCGCCCACCCGCGCACCGGGACCGAATGGTGCATCTATCCGAGCTACGATTTCGCGCATGGCCAGTCGGATGCGATCGAGGGCGTCACCCACTCGTTGTGCACGTTGGAATTCGAGGACCACCGGCCGCTTTACGACTGGCTGCTCGACAATTTGCCGGTGCCGTCGCGCCCGCGGCAATACGAGTTTGCCCGGCTCAACATCACCTTCGCGGTGCTGTCGAAGCGGTTTTTGACCGAGCTGGTGCGCCAAAACCGGGTCGAAGGCTGGGACGACCCGCGCATGCCGACCATTGCCGGATTGCGGCGGCGCGGCGTTCCCGCGGCGGCGATCCGCGATTTTGCCCAGCGGGTCGGGGTCGCCCGCGCCAACAGCCTCGTCGATGCGGCGATGCTCGACCATGCGGTGCGCGAGCAGCTGAACCGGACAGCACCACGGCGAATGGCGGTGCTGCGCCCGCTCAAGCTCGTCATCACCAATTATTCCGGCGCCGGGGAAGAGCTCGACGCGGTCAACAACCCCGAGGACCCTGCGGCCGGGACCCGCCGGGTCGCCTTTGGCCGGGAGCTTTATGTCGAGCGCGACGATTTCATAGAGGACCCGCCAAAGAATTTCTATCGGTTGGCGCCCGGCCGCGAGGTGCGGTTGCGCTACGCCTATTTCGTGACCTGCCGCGAGGTGGTGAAAGACGCTGCCGGCGAGGTGGTCGAGCTGCGCTGCACCTACGATCCGGCGACCCGCGGCGGCAACGCCCCGGACGGCCGCAAGGTGCGCGCGACTTTGCATTGGGTGTCCGCGACGCACGCGCTGCCGGCCGAAATCCGGCTTTACAACCCGCTCTTCAGCCGCCCCGACCCCGGCGCCGATGGCGACCTGTTCGCCGACCTGAACCCGAATTCGCTCGAAATCTTGAGCGAAGGCCGGGTCGAGCCCGCCCTTGCCGGTCTCGGCGTGGGCGAGCCGGTCCAGCTCGAACGTCAAGGCTATTTCTGCCTCGACCCCGATACGCGGCCCGGCCATCTCGTCTTCAACCGCACCGTCGCCCTGCGCGACAGCTGGGCCAAAGCGCAGACGTCGGCCAGATAGCAGCCTATATCGATTAACTACCTTGATACGTATCTCGTATCACATTATTATATTTAAGAAATCGTCTGAAAGTCCTGAGAGGAAATCGAGTGGGACAGATGAGCATCAGGATCAATGAGCAGTGGCGCATCTGCTTTGTCTGGTCGGACGGGGATACGGGTGCTGTCGAAACCGTCGGCTATTATTGAGGCGGCCATGGACGAGCTTCGAAACCCGCATCTGATCGAGCACGCCCATCCCTAACGCTAGAGCGCTTGGGCGGCCAATCCATCCGATCAAGTGTGGGCTCGCCGGAACCGCGGGGCGACCTCGCGCATAAAAAGCGCAAGGCTGCGCGCTGCGGTCTCGTGGAGCATCGGACCCAGGCGAAAGCTGGCGATGACGCCACCGATGCCGAGGGTGTCGATTTCGGCGAGCGCTTCCGCCACCCGGTCGGGCGCGCCGTGGATAAAGCCATGCTCGGCGCTGGCGCGGGCAGACGGCAGGTCGCTCTCCGGCACCGCGATGCGTTCCCCGGTGTCGCGGTAGATGCGGTTGCGCAATTCGGCACGCGAAGCGACCATCGCCTGGAATGCCGGGAAACCGACCCGCTCGGCCTCGGCGTCGGTTTCGGCGACGACGATGTTGCGCCAGACCCAGCATCGGCCGAGGGTCTGCGCGATCTTGTCCTCGCCGTGCCCGGCCTCGCGCATCGCCGCCCGGTAGAGCGCGAAGCGGCGCCGGGTCACCGCCATCGGCTGCACGTTCATCAAGAACGGCCGGCCCTGTCGCGCCAGCTCGAGCATCGACGCCTCTCCCGAGGCGGCGCGGATCAGCGGCGGATGCGGCTTGGTGTACGGCACCGGGCGCAGCATCGGCACTTTCAGGTCCCAGAACCGGCCGTGATGCTCGAAGCTTTTGCCCTGCCAGGCTTCGAGCAAAATTTGCTCGGTCTCCTCCAGCCGCGCCTGCGCCTCGCGATGGTCGATGCCGAAGCCTTGGTAATCATAGATGTTGTAGGAGGAGCCGCGGCCGAGCCCGACGATCAGCCGCCCCTTGGTGATATGGTCGAGCACCGCGAGCTGCTCGGCCAGCCGCACCGGATGATGCAATGCGGTCTGCACCACGGCAAAGCCGATCGCCGCGCGTCGCGTTGTGGCGGCGAGCGCGCCGGCAAAGCTCACCGGGTCGACATAAGCGCAGATGCCGTCGAAATGGTGCTCGGCGAGCCAGATCACATCGACGCCGAGCTCGTCCGACAGCGCCGCCTCGCGCAGGGTCTCGTCGATGACGATGCCGTCGCGCTCCGGCTCGCGGCAGTCCGGAAACAGGAAATTGCCAAAGTTCATCTGCGGTCCCTTCTGCGCCACGGCGATCACGACGGGCTTTGTCCCCACCTGTCAAGCAACGCCGCCTGTCGAGCGACGCCCAAGCAAGATTGCCCCGGCTTGGGCACGCGCCTATGATCGGCTCCAAAGAGAGCGATCGATCGACCTGATGGCGCTGAATGCTTCCGCTGTGTCGACGTCCGAGCGGCGGGCGCCCGAGGTCGCGCGCCTGATCATTGTCTGAACCGGCAATGGCGGAAGACAGCTCGTCGCGCGGCCCGTCGGTCCGCAGCATTCCCGAAGGCGACAACCGCGAGCGCATGGTTTGCGCCGAATGCGGCTTTATCCTCTACGACAACCCAAAGATCGTGGTCGGGTCGGTGGCGCGCTGGGGTGAGCGGATTCTGTTGTGCCGCCGGTCGATCGAGCCGCGGCTCGGCTTTTGGACATTGCCGGCCGGCTATCTCGAGCTCAACGAATCGGCGAGCGCCGGAGCCGAGCGCGAGGCTTGGGAGGAGGCGCGCGCGCGGATCGAGATCGAGGGCCTGCTCGCCATCTACGACATCCCGCGGATCAGCCAGGTCCAGCTGATCTACCGCGCGCGCCTCCTCGACGAGGCGGTCGAGGCCGGCCCCGAGAGCCTCGAGGTCGGGCTGTTCCGCTGGGAGGAAATCCCCTGGGACCGGCTGGCCTTTCCATCGAACCGCTGGGCCTTGCAGCACGACCACGAAGCGCGTGCGACCCGCGATTTCACCGCCCGGATCAACCCGCCCGGAACCTAGCGAACGGCGCGAGCTTTGCCGCTGTCGTCGGGACGGCGATCACGGTTAACGCTCCATCGCTCGCCGCCTCTCGGCTCTTCTTCATCACCTGACGCTCAGACGGTCGGTTCCCAGATGCCGGGGACGGCGTAGGCTTCGTCGGGGCCGGGCCAGGGTGGCATGGTGACGCCGAGCACGGTCAGCGGCTCGAACCCGTCGCAGCGGAACTGGAAATGGGTCCCGACCGGGATCGTGAGCGACACGCCGGGGGCGAGATCGACGGTCTTCTTCTTGCCCGCCGAGCTTTCGCCACATCCGGCCGTAGCCCGAGACGACATACCAGAGCTCTTCGACCGTGCGGTGGGCGACCGCTTTTGCCACCGCCTTTGGCGGCAGCGCAAAGAGGGCGAGGCCGCCGCGGTCGAGCGCGCACAAGACGCGCACCTCCGACCCGTCGGGGGCGATCGCGTCCGGTGCGCTCGAAGCGTGCTTTGTGGCAAACGCGGTTGACGCCATGCGGCTGCGTCCTCCATCACAAGTGCCGGCGAGCGCCCGGCTCGCGCAACGAGGCTGAATACGCCGAATGCCGGCCTGGCGGCGATCCCGGCGTGGGCGTCCCCTATCCGCGAGCGGCGCAAAACGCCAGGCTCTCGTTGTGCGCGAAGCCGAGCAATCGCGACAGGAAGCCATATGAGCCTGACAGGATGATAAAAAACACCGCCGGGTCCGGCTTCCGCCGGCAACGGAGCTGCTCAGATGAAGATGATGTCGCGCGTGCCGGCCGCAGCGCTGCTTTTCAGCGTTTTGGTTTCGGTCAACTGCGCCGCGTGCGAGCCCAAGACTGGCGTCCACCACTGGTATGAAGATCACGAGGGGCAGCGGACGACATACCGGCTCGATGACGCCCAAGATATTGCGCGTCGAGGATGGGGCCGTGCTCGACGTTTCGCAGCAGCAGCGGTTTCGCGATTTGTATCGGCGCGACATGCGGTTTCACGAACGGAACTGCGCCAAGGGCATCAACGGCGCCTGCGCCGCCTTTGTCGCCAGCGCCATCAGGGCCGGCAGCTATCGCTGGGCGTGGGATTTCATGCTGGACCACTATGACCGCAACGAGCGCGCCGGGCTCGATATGACCGAGACCGAATATGGCGCCGACCGTCCACCATGGCTCACTTTCTCGAATTTCCCAAAGGCGCTGGATTGGTTTCTGCGGGATACCGGATACTTGGCCGATGATGCGCCGCCGCCGAAATTCACGGGCCCGGTAAAGCTCCGCGCACCGGCTGGATTTTCGCGACCCGGCGCCGACGCAACGGTGAAGGCGACCGGTCCGACCTCAATCCCCGGCGGGGGGCGGCGCGTGGTTCGAGACGCACGCTGCGCGTGCTCCTCACCATGAGGTTCTTGCCGGGCGCGGCGCGTGCTCCTCAGAGGATGTGAAGGAATTGGTCTGGGCTGGATCGACGGCGTGCGTCCCCCACCTTCGCGGGGGCAGGCTCTTCGAGACAGCCGCGTCGCGGCTTCCTCAGAGGATGTGAAGGAATACCAAACCGCTGTCATTCCGGGGCGCAGCATAGCTGCGAGCCCGGAACCCATGCACACCGGCCTGCGATATGGTGGCAGACGGCGGTGTTCATAGGTTCCGGGCCTGCCCCCTGTTCAAGCCAGAGCCTGCCCCTGGCTGGAACAGGGGGCAGGCTCTGCGGGCATCCCGGAATGACATTGCTTTCGCCGCAGGATTTCTTCACAGGTTCTCAGGATGAGGAATTTTCTAAATGCCATCGGAGCGTTACCTCATGCTGAGAAGCGCCCGTGGGCGCGTCTCGAAGCACGCACGCCGTGCCCGCGGCCACAGTTTTTCACGCCTCGCCAATTCCTTCACAAGCTCTCACCATGAGGCTTGCCGAATGCTCATCCTGAGGGCCGCGCGCAACGCGGCGTCTCGAAGAGCCTGCCCTCGCGAAGGGGGGATGCGATGCCAGCTTCGTTCGTTGGCCGGGGATTTGGGTCCGACGCGCTGGTTGTTCGTGCCCGGCCAAGTCGATAGGCTGCGGCCCGCGATGCCCAAGCCGAACCAATCCAATGCCGTTCGATAACAACCCAGCGCCCGGTCTGCAGGCCAGGCTGCGCCGCGAGATCGAGGGCGAGGTGCGGTTCGATGCCTTTACCCGCGGGCGCTATGCGACCGACGCCTCGATCTACCAGATCGAGCCGTTGGGCGTCGTCGTGCCGCGGAGCCGCGAGGATGCCGCGACGGCGATCGCGATCGCGCGCGAGGAGGGGGTGCCGGTATTGCCGCGCGGGGCCGGCACCTCGCAATGCGGCCAGACCGTGGCGCGGGCGCTCGTTGTCGATTGCAGCAAATATCTCGACCGCGTCGTCTCGGTCGATGTCGAGGGGCGCCGCGCGCGGGTCGAGCCGGGGGTCGTCCTCGACCGGCTGAACCGGCAGCTGCGGGCGCACAAGCTCTTTTTCCCGGTCGACCCCTCGACCGCCAGCCGGGCGACGATCGGCGGCATGACCGCCAACAACAGCTGCGGCTCGCGCTCGTTGCGCTACGGCAACATGGTGCACAATGTGCGCGGCATCGACGCCTTGCTCGCCGATGGGACGAAGGCGTGGTTTGGAGACGTGCCGGGGAATTTCCCGGCCGACGCTAATGACGACAATGTCGCGGCCGGGCGCTATCGCGACCTGGTCGGCCAGATGCGCGCATTGCACCGGCGCGAGGCCGGCGAGATCAGAGCGCGGTTTCCGCAAGTATTGCGCCGGGTCGGCGGCTACAACATCGACAGTATCGACGATGCCGGCCACAACATGGCGCAGCTCCTCGTCGGCTCCGAGGGTACGCTCGCCTTTTTCAACGAGATCGAGCTCGAATTGCAGCCGCTGCCGGCGCATCGGGTCCTCGGCATCTGCCATTTCCCGACCTTTTACGGGGCGATGGCGGCGACGCGGCAGATCGTGGCGCTCGGGCCCAGCGCGGTCGAATTGGTCGATCGCACGATGATCGGCTTGTCGCGCGACATCCCGATGTTTCGCGCCACGCTCGATCGCTTTGTCGTGGGCGAGCCGGCGGCGTTGCTGCTGACCGAGTTCTCAGGCGACGACCCGGCCGAGAATTTGCGCGGACTCAAGGCGCTCGGCGAATTGATGGGCGATCTCGGCCTCCAGGGCGCCGTCGTCGAGGCGACCGATCCCGCGTTTCAGCAGGCGGTGTGGGAGGTCCGCGCGCAGGGCCTCAACATCATGATGTCGATGAAAGGCGACGGCAAGCCGGTCTCGTTTCTCGAAGACTGCGCGGTGCGGCTCGAAGACTTGGCCGACTATACCGAGCGCCTGACCCGTATCTTCGAAAAGCACGGCACCTACGGCACCTGGTACGCGCACGCCTCGGTCGGGTGTCTGCATGTGCGCCCGGTGCTCAATCTGAAGCAGGAGCTCGAGGTCAAAAAGATGCGGGCGATCGCCGAGGAGGCGTTCGCCATGGTCCGCGAATACAAGGGCTCGCATTCGGGCGAGCATGGCGACGGGCTGGTGCGCTCCGAATTTCACGAGGCGATGTTCGGCTCGCGCCTGGTGCGCGCCTTCGAGGAGGTCAAGGACGCGTTCGACCCCGCGGGCCTCTTCAACCCCGGCAAGATTGTCCGCGCGCCGAGGATGGACGACCGCAGCCTCTTTCGTTTCACCCCCGATTACCGGCCGCTGCCGCTCGAAACAGCGCTCGACTGGTCGGAATGGGGCGGGCTCGCCGGCGCCGCCGAGATGTGCAACAACAACGGCGCCTGCCGCGCCCGCGACGCCGCCGTGATGTGTCCCTCCTTTCGCGCCACCGGCGACGAGCAGCATTTGACCCGCGGCCGGGCCAACACCTTGCGCCTCGCGCTGACCGGCCAGCTTGGGCCGGAGGCGCTCGTCTCCGAAGACATGCGCGCGACGATGGATCTGTGCATCTCGTGCAAGGGCTGCCGCCGCGAATGCCCGACCGGTGTCGACATGGCGCGGATGAAGATTGAGCTCCTGCACCAATACCGCCGCCGCCACCCCAAGCTCTCGGCCCGCGACCGGCTCGTCGCCTATCTGCCGCGATATGCGCCTTATGCCGCACGCCTGGCGCCGCTCCTCAATTTGCGCAACCGCGTGCGGTTGCTGGCAAGGCTCGGCGAGCGCTGGCTCGGATTGAGCGCCGCGCGCCAATTGCCGGAGTGGTCCGCCCGGCCCTACCGCGCCGTCGGCCCCCACCCTGACCCTCCCCCGCCTGCGGGGGAGGGAATTGGCTCCGCACCTGCTCGGCCAGTGGGCGAAGCGGTTCGCTCTGAACCCTCCCCCGCAGGCGGGGGAGGGCGGGGTGGGGGCTGAGCGGGCTCGCGAGGTCGTCCTGCTGGTCGACACGTTCAACCGGTATTTCGAGCCGGAAAACGCCCGCGCCGCCGAGCGCGTTCTGGCGCGCGCCGGCTACCGCGTCGTTGGCCCCGACCCCGCGCGCGGCCGGCCCTTGTGCTGCGGGCGGACCTTTCTGTCCGCGGGTCTCGTCGACGAGGCGCGCATCGAGGCCGAGCGCATGGTTGCAGCGCTCGCTCCCCATGTCGCCGCCGGCACGCCGATCGTCGGCCTCGAGCCGTCGTGCCTATTGACCCTGCGCGACGAGTATCCGGTGCTGCTGGCCGGAGAAAGCGCCAAGGCGCTGGCCGCCCATGCCCAGCTTTTCGAGGAATTTGTCCAAAGCGAACGCGTTGCCGGCCGCTTCGCCCTCGACCTCCGGCCGATGCCGGGCCGCACCGCGTTGCTGCACGGCCATTGCCACCAAAAGGCCTTCGCCACGGTCGGCGCCGCGGTCGAGGCATTGCAATTGATCCCCGAGCTGACGGTCGAAACCTTCGAATTCGACCTGCTGCGGCATGGCCGGCGGCTTCGGCTACGAGGCCGAGCATTACGAGATGTCGCTGAAGATCGGCGAGCTCGGCGTCCTGCCCAAGCTCCGCGCCACCCCGCCCGACACGCTCCTCGCCGCCTGCGGCACCAGCTGCCGCCACCAGATCGCCGACACGCTCGGCCGCGACGCCCGTCACATCGTCCGCCTCCTCGACGACGCTCTGGTGTGAACATCTGCGCCAAACCGGCTTGACGATCGCGCCGCAGTCGCTAGCGTTCAGACGCAACCACCTGATTCAGCAGCGAAATGTCTGTAGGATGGGGTTGAATCCTCTGAATGCATCTGAGCACCAGTCGCTGATCGAATTGCACGGCGGACCTATCGGGTGCGCTCGCAGGACGAGGCCGCGGCGTTGCTCGCCGCCGGCTACGATCAGCCGCCGGATACGGTCCGGGTGTCGTCCCGGCTGCCGGCCATCGCCGCCGACCTCGAGCCGGGCGACCTCGCCAAGGCGATTCCCGTGATCGGGAGTTAAGTAAACTGTCCCCGTAACCGTAACCCCCGCGGAGTTAAGTAAACTGTCCCCGTAACCCCCGCGGGAGTTAAGTAAACTGTCCCCGTAACCTCATGACCTCCGGGCGGCCGTAATGGCCGTCGCCGCGGATCGTGATGCGGGTTAAGGGCCAATGCCGGCGAACGCGGCGGACGAGGCGGCGCAGATGGCCGCGCACCTCCTTGCCAGAAGGGGTCTTGCCGGGACGCAGCAGCATCGCGACCGGGCGGCTGGTCGCGGTGTCGTAGACATGGATCGGCAGGAAACAGCGCTCGTCGTAATGGGCGTTGAACAGGGCAAGCTGCTGGTGGCCGTGGACGACATCCACCGTATCGTCGATATCGAGGGTCACCGCCGCGGGCGGGGCTGCATAGCTGGCACAATAGAGATCGACCATGACCCCCATCAGGCGGATCAGGTCGCGCAAGCTCGGCGCATTCTCCCAGCGCGAGACGGTCGGCTGCGAGCACAGATCGCCGCCGCTGTCGGGCAGCCGCCCGCAGGCCAGCTTGAAGGCCGGGTCGGTGCGCAACCGGTCGAGGTCGTCGCCGTCCTCATAGCCGCAGGCGATGGCGAAGATGCGGGCGCGCAGGATATCGGGCAGCAGGTGGGTGACCCGGTCCGGGTCGCGCGCGTCCGGGATCATTGCGGCGAGCCGCTCGGCGATGCCGAGCCGCCGCTCGGCTTGGGCCAGCAGCATCACGCCGCCGTCCGAGCTGAGCCGCCCGCCATCAAAGGCAGCGGTGACTTTCTTGCGCTCGACGGCTGGAAACGAGAACGGCAGCAGGGTATCGTCGGTCATGGCGGGCGTGGCGCGCTCCGATCCCGGAACAGGGTTGGCTTCAGCAACCAAATCCTACGCCAGATCAAACGCTTATGCTATGTCCGCCACCCAAATCCACCCCCCGTCATGAATAAGACGGGCTAGTCTGCCGGGATGGTGTTTGAGATCGTTCTGGCACCGGAGGCGGTGGAAGATCTGCGAGCGCTGAAAGCAAATGTCCGCGCTGCCGTGCGGGCGGCGCTCGAAACTCACCTGCGGCACGAGCCGGAAAGGACGAGCCGCAGCCGCATCAAACGGTTGCGGAGCTTGCGCCGGCCGCAATATCGGCTGCGGGTCGGCGAGATCAGAATATTCTACGATGTCACCGCGACGACGGTCGAAATCTTGGCGGTCGTAACCAAATCGGAGGCCCGGACGTGGCTCGGGGAATTCGGAAGTCTCGGGTGAGGACGGTCCCACTCGCTGATGTCGAAAGCGATCTGTCGCGGTTTCTACGCGAAGCCGAGGGCGAAGAGATCGTCATTACGCGCGAAGGCAAGCCTGCCGGGGTGCTGATCGGTTTCGCATCCGAGGATGACTGGTTCGATTATCAGCTCGAAAGCGACCCGCGCTTCTTGCGCCGCATCGAAGACGCCAGGAAAAGTCTGCGGGCGGGGCGAGGGGTCAGGATCGAGGAGGTCGACCCAGAGTCCGGCGGCTGATTATGCGGGCGCGTTGGTTTCGTCGCTGAATACTCTGAACTAAAACCAAGTCGGCAGTTGGATTACCGGGACAGTTTACTTATCTGTATTACTGGAGTTGGATTACCGGGACAGTTTACTTATCTGGGATCACACCGGTACCGCCGGGTGCAAGCTGCTGATTGGGAGATGCGCAGGGAGGATATTTGCCCGCCTTCGCTGCGACGATGACGGTTCCGATAACATCAAAGTCCTGCGGCGGTGCGATTGTGGGTACCGATGTCCAGCGTTGAGCGGCCGGCCGGTCCGATTGCCGGATGGCCTGCGTGTTGCGCATCAGGGTACAACGAAGGACGCCGAATGTTGCCGGAGGTGACCAGACGTGACGCTTCCCGATCGGGCGAGAATGCTGCTGGATTTCTGGTTCGGGCCGGCGGGCGATCCCGACCGCGAGCGGCATCGCGAGGTCTGGTTCAAGAGCACCGAGGCGTTCGACAATGAGCTGCGCCGGGAATTCCTCGGCGATTGCGAGGCCGCCGCCGACGGCGGCCTGGCGGCTTGGGAAGCATCGCCCGAGGGCGCCCTGGCGCTGGTGCTGCTGCTCGACCAGGTGCCGCGCAATATTTTTCGCGACACGCCGCGGGCTTATGTGACCGATGCGATGGCGCGCGCCGCCGCCGAGCGCGCGCTCGCCCGCGGCTTCGACCGTAAAGTGCCGCCGGTCTGGCGCCGCTTTCTCTACATGCCGTTTCACCATAGCGAAAACCTCGCCGACCAGCGGCGCTCGGTGGCGCTCCTCGACGCCGTGCCGCGCAGCTCCGACCGGCAGGGCTCGCTGCGCCGCTATGGCCATACCTATCTCGACGTCATCGCGCGCTTTGGCCGGTTTCCGCACCGCAACGCGATCCTCGGCCGGGAATCGACGCCGGAAGAGGTTGAATTCCTCGCCGCGGCCGAGCGGGGGCGCCGGGCTCAGCCCGAGGCCTGCTGAGCCGCGGCCGGATCGTGCCCGAGCGCGTGCTCGGCCATGCGCCGGGCGATCTCGAGCTCGCCCATGATCACGATTGCGGCGCCGCAACGCTGGAGATGCCGAACCTCCTCGTCGGAATGGGCGCGCGCGGCGATGTCGAGCCCGGGGTTCCCCGCCCGCCCCTGCTCGACGATCTGCCCAGCCTCGAACCCGTTTGGAATGGCGACCAGAAGGCAACGCGCGCCGGGCAAATTCGCTGCCGCGAGCACCTCGGGCGCGGCCCCGTTGCCATGGATCGCCTCGATCCCGGCCGCCCGCAGCTCGTCGATCAGCTCGCGCCGGTCCTCGATGACCAGAAAGGGTTGCCGCGCGCGCCGCAGCTCGCCGCCGAGATGACCTCCGACCCGGCCATAGCCGACGAGCACGAAATGGTCGGTGAGAAGGGTCATCGGCAGATCGCTCGGTGCGGGCTCGCCGCCCGCCGGCTCGCCGGAGGCGGCCGCGCGCCGCCGCTCGAGCCAAGGAAGGATGCGGTCGAGGGCGGCGAAAAACAGCGGATTGAGCAGGATCGACAGGATGGCGCCGGCGAGGATCAGGTCCCGCCCCTCGGCCGGCAGCAGCCCGAGCGCGACGCCGAGCCCGGCCAGGATGAACGAGAACTCGCCGATTTGCGCGAGGCTCGCCGAGATCGTCAGCGCATTGCCGAGCGAGCCCCGGAAGGCGAGCACGATCACCAGCGCGACCACCGACTTCCCGAGCACGATGATCAAGAGCGTCGCGATCACCGGCCCCGGCTCGCGGATCAGGCTCAGCGGGTCGAACAGCATCCCGACCGAGACAAAGAACAAGACCGCAAAGGCTTCGCGCAGCGGCAGCAACTCCTCGGCCGCGCGCTGGCTGAGCTCGGATTCGGCAAGCACCATGCCGGCGAAAAAGGCGCCGAGGGCGAAGGAAACGTCGAACAGCGTCGCCGCGCCGTAGGCGACACCCAGCGCCAGCGCCAAGACGGCGAGCCGGAACAGCTCGCGCGAGCCGGTGTGGGCGACGTAGTGCAGCAGGCGGGGGATGACCTGCTTGCCGATCAAGAGCATCAGCGCGACAAAGGCGGCGACCTTGGCAAAGGTGATCGCCAGCGCGGTCGCGATCGCGTGCGCCCCGGCTGCGCTCGCGGTCGCTCCGGTGCCGCCGAGCAGGCCCGCCAGCGGTGGCAGCAAAACCAGGACCAGCACCATCGCAAGGTCCTCGACGATCAGCCAGCCGACCGCGATGCGCCCTTTCTCGGTCTCGACCAGGTGTCGCTCCTCCAGCGAGCGCAGCAGCACCACCGTGCTGGCCACTGAAAGGGCGAGGCCGAAGACCAGCCCCGCCCCGAGCGTCCAGCCGAAAGCCCAGGCGAGCCCCATGCCGAGCAAGGTGGCGCAGGCGATCTGGGCGAGCGCCCCGGGCAGCGCGATGGCGCGGACCGACAGCAGGTCCTTCAGCGAGAAATGCAAGCCGACGCCGAACATTAAGAGGATCACGCCGACCTCGGCGAGCTCTCCGGCGAGGGCCGGGTCGGCGACAAAGCCCGGCGTGAAAGGTCCGGCCAGCACGCCCGCGAGCAGATAGCCGGCAATCGGCGAGACCCGGATCCGATGGGCGAGCGCGCCGAGGATAAAGGCGAGGACGAGGCCGCCGACGAGCGTCGCGATCAGCGGCGTATGGTGCGGCATCGCAAAATCCCGGCGACAATGGCGGGCATGCCGAGCAACAGCGTCTCGCGCGGCTTGATCATCGCCGCATGGGCCGAGCGCGACGCAGGCAGCGCCGCTCGTCCCCGGCTCACCGGTGCCGTGCGAAATCGCTTGCTCCATGGCGGCGGGCGCGCGATGACGGCGCTGTCATCCCGGCACAGGAGCGCGCTGATGGCTATTACCGAAATCACGGTGAATACGGCCGAACCCTTCGCCGAGGGACAATCCTTTGGCGCGGCCGGACCCTATGTGCGGATCACCGGCATTGCCAAGGGCGAAATCGATCCGGCGGCAGCGGCCAGCCGGGTCGTCGTCGATCTCGACAAGGCGCCGCGGAATGCCCGCGGCATGGTCGAGTACGAGGCCGATTTCTTCATCCTGCGGCCGGCCGAGCCGCAGCCCTCGGGCGGGGTGCTCGTCTATGACGTGACCAATCGCGGCCGCAAGGTGATCCTCGGCCGGCTCGACGAAGCCCGGGGCGACGCCGACACCAACAACCCGAAGGTGGCAAAGGATGTCGGTCTCGGCTTTACCCTCGGGCGCGGCTGGAGCCTCGTCTGGTCGGGCTGGGATTCGGGAGCGCCGCGGGTCAACAACGGCATGACGGCACGCCTCCCACCCGCGATCGAAGGCGGCCGGCCGATGGTGCGCCGCATCCGCCACGAATTCCACATCGGCACGCGCACGCCGGGCAACGGCGATGTCGTGCGGCTCAGCTACCCGGCGGTGGCGGCCGACCCGAAAAAAGCGCGGCTCACCGTGCGCGACCGCGAGAGCGACGCCCGCACCGAGATCCCGCCGGAGAGCTGGGAGTTTGTCGATGAGCGCTCGATCCGGCTGCTGCCGGCGGGCCGCTGTTTTGCCCCGTTCAAGATTTACGAGATCTGGTACGAGGCGACCGGTGCGACGGTGATGGGCGTCGGCTATGCGGCGACCCGCGACCTCGTCGCCTTTCTGCGCTATGGCGGCAGCGCGGCCAGCCCGATGCCGCCGGTCGCCCATACTCTCGCCTTCGGGGTATCGCAGGCGGGCCGGTTTCTGCGCCATTTTCTCGAGCTCGGCATGAACGACGACGGGCAGGGGAGACGCATCTTCGACGGCGTGCTGACCCATGTCGCCGGCGCCGGCAAGGTGTTCGCCAACCACAGCTTTGCCATGCCCGGCCGGACCGGGACGCAGCACGAAGACCGGCTCTACCCCGAAAACTGGTTCCCGTTCGGCAACGCCGTCACCACCGACCCGTTCTCGCACAAAACCGGCGCCCTGCTGAGCGGGCGCCCGACCGACCCGCTTGATGATCGAGGTCAACACCTCGACCGAATATTGGCAAAAGGGCGCCTCGCTGGTGCATGCCGACCCGGCCGGGCGGGGCGATGCCGAGCCGCCCGCCGATGCGCGCGTCTATATGATCGCCGGGACCCAGCATGGCGGCGGCCCCGGGACCGATCCGAGCCCCGGCCCCTGCCTCAACCCGCGCAACCCGCACAGCGCGAGCCCGGCGTTGCGCGCCTTGCTGGTGGCGCTCGAAGAGTGGGTCGTGGACGGCAAAGCGCCGCCGCCGAGCCGGGTCCCGTCGATCGCCAAAGGGACCGCTGTCGCCGCCGAGACCATCAGAATGCCGCGGGTCCCCGGCTTTGCCGTCGCCACCCTAGGCAACCGCATCGGCCCGCCCGTCGATTGGGTCGATCCGCCGCCGCGGCTCGATACGTTTTATGAAACCCGCGTCTCGGCGGTCGATGCCGATGGCAACGAGGTCGCCGGCATTCGGCTGCCGCCGATCGCGGTGCCGCTCGCCACCTTTACCGGCTGGAACCTTTATCGCGCCCAGCCGCTGGAGCTCGCCGACCGCGACGGCTCGCTGGTCCCGTTTGCCCGCACCCGGCAAGAGCGCGAAGCCGCCGGCGACCCGCGTCCTTCGCTCGACGAGCGCTACGGCAGCCGCGAGGCCTATGTGGCACGGGTCGAGGCGGCGGCCGCGGCCCTCGTCGCCGAGCGCCTGCTGCTGCCGGCCGACGCTGCCGCCTATGTCAAGGCCGCCAAGAAATGCGACCGGTTCTGATGGTCTGTTTCACTAAGACAAGGGAGGAAAGAATGCGATTTGGTATCCTTGCCACGGTATTGCTCGGCGGCCTGTCGAGCAGTCTGGCAGTGTCGGCCTTCGGCCAGACCTTGATCGTCGGCAACGACGAAAAGAACGGGATCGAGAACCACAAGCCGATCGTTCGCGAGCCGGGTCACGACACCTTGAGCGTGATCGACCTCTCCAACCCCGGCGCGCCGCGCATCAGCGCGACGATCCCGCTGATGAACTCGATCGTCGGGCCGCCGACCAATCTGGCGATCGTGCCGTCGGGCGATATCGCGCTCGTCGCCAACTCGGTCGCCCCGGCGGTCGAAGGCTGGAGCCACAAGCTCGTGCCCGACAACAAGGTCTTTGTCGTCGATCTGAAGGCGAGCCCGCCCAAGGTGATCGGCACCGTCACCGTCGGCAAGCAGCCTTCGGGCATGGCGATCAGCCCGAAGGGCGATCTGGCATTGGTCGCCAACCGCGCCGACGGCACGATCTCGGTGCTGTCGATCCACGGCAAGGACGTGCTGGTCACCGATACGGTCACGGTCGGCGCCCCCACCGACAGCGTCTCCGGCGTCGCCATCACGCCCGACGGCAAACGCGCGCTCGCCTTCAAAGCCGCCGCCAACAAGGTGGCGCTGCTCTCGATCGACGACGGCAAGGTCAAATACGACAAGAAGGACCTGCCGACCGGGATCTTTCCCTACAACGTCGTCGTGGCGCCAAGCGGCAAGCTGGCATTGACCGCCGACAATGGCGGCGGCGGCAGCTCGGACGGCAATCTCGACACCGTCGGCGTGATCGATCTCGAAGCCAATCCGCCGCGCGTCATCGACCATGTGACGGTCGGCAATTCGCCCGAGGGCCTGGCGATGAGCCCCAAGGGCGATGTTGCGGTCTCGGTGCAGGCGGAAGGGTCGAACCGGCCGCCCAACACCTTTTATTATCACCCGACCGGCACGATCGCGGTGCTGAAGATCGACGGCAAAAAGGTGACGAATGTCGGCAACATCAATGTCGGGGCATTGCCCGAAGGTGCCGCCTTCAGCCCGGACGGCAGCTATCTCTATGTCGGCAATTTTATCGACGGCGATCTCTCGGTGCTGAAGGTCGAGGGCAGCAAGGTGACCGACACCGGCCAGCGGCTCAAGCTCCCCGGCCACCCCGCCTCGCTGCGCAGCGGCCCGCAATAAGCCGGGACCCGGCCCGGCCGGCCTATCGGCAGTGGCCCAGGCGCTCGGGATCAGTGGCCAGCGACGGTGAGGCGCGGCGACGCGGCGGCCGATCTCCGGCGCGCCAACGCGGAGCTGCAAAAACGGCTCGACGAATGCCGCGCCGCGCTCGACGAGGCATTGGCGCGGGAAGCCGCCAGCGCCGAGGTATTGCGGGTCATCAATTCGTCGCCCGGTGACCTTGCCCCGGTATTCAACGCGATGCTCGAAAAGGCGATGCGCTTGTGCGGAGCGCATTCGGCGTATTTGGTTCTTACGACGGCGAACGATTCCAAGCTGCCGCCGTCCACGGCGCACCCTCGCGCTATTCGGCGGAGTTCCGCGAGCGCAACCCGCCGCGCTCATGGTCCGGGTACGACGCACGTCGCGACGATCGTCGCCGGCGAGCGCGGATCGTCCATGTCCCCGACCTCACGCATGAAGACGACCTATCGGCCGGAGAGCGCGGTCGCCGCGCGCTGGTCGATCTGGGCGGGGCGCGCAGCGCTGCTGCAGTTCCGTCTGCTCAAAGATGATGCCGTTCTCGGGTGCTATCGTGCAATCGGGCAGGAAGTCCGGCCGTTCTCCGACAAGCAGATCGCGCTGTTGCGAAAGCTTCGCGGCGCAGGCGGTCATCGCGATCGAGAACGCGCGGCTGCTTGGGAGAATTACGCGAGCGAACCAACGACCTCCAGAGAATCCCTCGAATACCAGACCGCGACGAGCAATGTGTTGCAGGTCATCAGCCGCTCGACCTTCGATCTGCAGCCGGTGCTCGACACGCTGGTTGAAACGGCCGCGCGGCTGTGCGACGCCTAGATGGGGCATTTTGCGATCGCGAGGGCGAGGCTTATCACTATGTAGCGCCGCATTCCGTGAGCCCCGAGTGGGACGCGGTTACTCGATATCGATCGGTCACACCTGATCGCGGGACTGTGCTCGGCCGCGTCGCGTTCGAGGGCCGCGCCGTCCATATCGCTGACATCGCGGCCGACCTCGAATACGCTTGCCCGAGGCGTCACTGTCGGGAGTTTCCGCACGCGCTCGGGGTGCCGCCTTGCGCGAGGGCGCGCCCGTCGGCGTGGTCTGCTCGCCCGGCAGCGGGTCGAGCCGTTCACCGAGAGGCAGATCGAGCTGGTGCGCACTTTCGCCGACCAGGCGGTGATCGCGATCGAGAACGCGCGGCTCTTCGGCGAATTGCAGGCGCGCACCGACGAGCTGACCCGCTCGGTCGCCGAATTGCAGGCGCTTGAATAGACGCCGCCAGGCGAGGCCGTGGCGATCGTCAGCGAAGCCGGCCGGCCCGGCGGGGCGCTCGACGACGGCGACGCCCACCCGGTCGCCACGGCCAGCCATATGGCCGTCCAGGCTGCAATCCGCATTCCGGCTCTCCCTAGCTCCGCCCGCTGAGCGGCCGACGAAGCCCGGGCGGGCTGACCCCGATCTCGCGGAAATAGCGCATGGCGGCGGAGCGGTAGGAATGAAAGTGCTGCGGTTCAAGTGCGCTGTCACGCCCTACCGCGCAGAGGGGTCGGCCTTAACCGCCACCAAGGTACGTTTGAATGATTCCCTCTACGACTGCTGGATCGGGTATTTCGCGAAGATCTCCTCGACCCGCTTGAACGCCTTGTCGACGGCCGCTTCCGGCGCCATCCCTGCTTTGATGACATCGAACTCGGCGACGCTGAAGAGATGCTCGGAATTAACCTGGGCAATGGCGGGGTTGAACACCTCGTGGATCGGCAACGTCGCACCAAGCAGCGCCAGCTTGGTGTATGCTTCGCGGTGCGGGTCCTCCGTGAGCCAGAACGGGTCGCTCTTGGCGATCTCGGGCACCGGTATCATCCAGCGGCCGAGCCCGTCTTTCAGGTATTCGTTCAGCACTTTCGGCTGGACTGCGTATTTGATGAATTCCTTAGCCACCGCGACGTTTTTCGCCCCCTTCGGGATCACCGGACCAATGAGCGCGACTTGGCTCGGCAGTTGCTTGCCGTCATTGCCTTGGGGCAGGCCGCGGGTCACGATATCGTCGTAGTAGCTTCTTTCTTGTCATAGACGCGCGATCTCGGTCGAGATCGTACCGTCGAAATCCATCACCATCAGCTTTGAGTGGAAGGCGTTGTTGTCGTCGGCGTCGTTCCAGTTGACGCAGCTCGGCGGCACATAGCCGTTCTTGAAGGGGCCGGTCAGCTGTTCGATCGCCTTCACCGCCGCCGCGCGCACCTGCGGATCATTGGTGTGAAGCCTGCCGTCCGGGGTGACCAGGTCCTCGCCGCCATGGGCGATCAGGAACGCGTTGAAGATGTAGATCGGGTCGTTGCCGTTGGCGGTCAGCTGATAGCCGTAGGCATAGATGTTGCGCATCCCCTGCGCCCGCAATTTGTCCTGCACCGGCTTGAAGAAATCCAGAAAGGCATCCCAGGTGTTGGGAATATCGGAGACCTTGTAGCCCACCTTCTCGACCAGCGACCGCCAGATATGGAATGGAACCCCATTGATCTTCATCGGCGCCATGTAATAGCCGCGCTGTTTCCTGGCGTTATTGTAGAGAAAGCAAGAATCGATAGCGACCGAGACGAAATCTGCCTTCTGGGTTTCGACGATGTCGCCGACATCGACGAGTTTGTCGTCCCACGAGCTCAACGGGGCGAACTCGCGGTCGTAGACCTCAATAACGTCCGGGACGACGCCGCCGGTGACCGCCGAGATTGCCTTCCGGCCTAGCGCGGCAAACGGAATAATGCTGTAATCAATTTTATTGCCGCTCGTCTTCTCGTATTCGGCGACCATCTTCTTGAAGGCGGCATCTTCCTCTTTGGCGAAGCCCTGCTGCCACCACACCTCGGCGGTCGTGGCCGCGGCGCTGGCGATCAGGGGTCGCGCCAATGCCCCGGCCGCGCCAAAGGCGAGGGAGCCGCGAAGCAGCGAACGCCGCGTCAGAATGTTCATCCCCGTCTCCTCCCGGTGCGCGTCAGCGGTCCATGGGACCAAATCTGGCTTAAATTCTGCTGATGTGCCATAGTGCGGCGATCCGGGCACAAAAATTTTGCCGGCAGCCGCCGTTGCACATTCGAATGATAGCTTTGAGGCATGCTCGATCTGATATTTTTCGAGGATGCCAGGAAAAGGCGCCCGTCGAAGCCCCGACCGCCGCGATCATGACGCTCACGATCAATCGACCGGCGCCCAGCGAAGCTGTCGTCAGGCTTGCGTCGAAATCTCTGCTTGTCCCCAGACATGCTTGTTCCAGCCGCATTCCGCAGCCAAAGTGTATTGATGTCATCGGGGCGCCTTTTCCACCCAGCAGCGGAACCAGTATTGCCTCAAAATCGCTCTGATGACGTGAGGTCGAAATGTCTGCACCCGTAACCTCGGCTGATCTGGGCTCGCTGCGGCCCCCGAGGGAACGACTGCTCTCAGCGCTCTCCCGGTTCATCCCCGGACTGAGGGGCCGGCTGCTCCTCGCCTTTGTCGCAATCAGCCTCTTCGTTGTCGCCGCCGGTGCGGCTGGCCTCTACGCGCTGCGCGAGGTCGAGCGGAGCCTGGACCGGATCACCCTCGAGACTCTGCCTGTGGCGCTCAATGCGCGAGAGCTTTTGCGCAAAAGCGAAAAAATTGTCGGCATCGGTCCCGCGCTGGTGAACGCGAGCAGCTCGGAGGAGGCGGAAGCGCTAACGAGCCGGGTACGGGACGAGCAGGCGGACCTGTCGACGATCCTCGCTCGTCTGAGCGAAGCGAACCTTGATCCTGGCGCGCTCGACGAGATCAGCGATGCGACGACCCATCTCAACCAGAATTTGGATCTGATGTGGGTGGCGTGGTCGGAGGGAATGGGGGCGACTGATCGGAAAAGGCGGGCGATCAGCGAGGTTCTCGCAGCATACCGGCAGTTCGGCAATGTGTGGCGGCCGCGGTTTGCCGATCTGAACACCCGAATCACTCGGCTGCAACTGGCGATGAATTCGGCTAGTACGAGGCTGGAGGAACGACGCGCCGCCCACGACCAGTTCGACCAAGCGATGGCCGCCCTGTTGGCACTGGACAAAATTCAGGGCGAGGCCGGGAATGCGTTCGAGGTGATCAGCCGCGCGGCCAATGCCGCCGACACCACCGAGATCGATCAGCTGGAGCCTCAGGCGCAACGATCGATTCGCGCGCTCGACGGGCTCGTCTCCGATGTGGACCTCGATATCTCATCGGAACTGTTCAAGCCGCTCAACGGGCTACGCAGCGCCGTGACCGGCGCAGAGAGCATCTTCAGCTCGGTTCGCAAGGCCACGGCTGCCAAAGCCGAGAGCCGGCGGTTGGTTCAGGAGAATCAGGCGGTTTCAGTGCGATTAAAAATGGCGGTCGACAAGCTCGTCGCCTTCTCGCGGCTGGAGATCGATGGCGCCAACGCCGAAGCGCAGCGCGTGCAAGCCCTCGGACGAAACATTCTTCTCGCCGTCGCGGCGCTGAGCTTGGCGTCTTCCTTTCTGATCGTGTGGCTCTATGTCGGACGCAACATCGTCTCGCGGCTCACTCAGCTCAGCAGCAATATGGCAGTGATCGCCGGTGGCGGGCGCGATCTGGTCATCGATACCCAGGGCTCCGACGAAGTGTCCGCGATGGGCCGGGCGGTCGAGGTGTTCCGCCAGCACGCGATCGAGCGCGATGCGCTGCTCACCGAGCGCGCCGAAGCGGCGGCGCGGCTGGAGCGGCTGGTCGAAGAGCGCACCGCGGAGCTGGCGCAGCGCCAGGCCGAATTGCAGGTCACCTTCGAGAATATGGGCGATGGCGTGGCGATGTTCGACGAGAAGCTGCGGCTCGCGGCGTGGAACGGCAATTTCCAAGAGATTTTGGATCTGCCTGATGCGTTCCTCGCCGAGCCGCGGGCCTATGCCGATTATATCCGCTATCTCGCCGAGCGCGGCGAATTCGGCGCAGGGGCCGATCCGGAGGCCGAGCTTCGACGCGTCACCGAGCAGGCCGGTGAGCACTACGCGTTTGAGCGCATCCGGCCGGACGGTCGAGTGCTCGAAGTTCGTTACAACCCGGTGCCGGCCGGCGGTTTTGTGCTGATCTATGCCGACATTACCGAGCGCAAGAGAAGCGAGGCAGAAATCGCGGCGCGCGACGCGGCGAGAAGCCAGCCGAGGATCGAGGCCGCTTATCGCGAGTTGAAGGCGGCGCAGGCAAGCCTGATCCAGGCCGAGAAGATGGCCTCGTTGGGCCAACTGACCGCCGGGCATCGCCCACGAGATCAAGAACCCGCTCAACTTCGTCAACAATTTCGCCGGGCTGTCGGTCGAGTTGCTCGACGAGCTGAAGGAGGCTGCCGCACCAGCCTTGGCCGCGCTCGACGGCGACAAGCTCGCCGAGGTCGACGAAATCGTCGCGATGCTCGCCGGCAATCTCGAAAAGATCGCCGAGCACGGCAGGCGCGCCGACGGCATCGTCAAGAGCATGCTGGAGCATTCGCGCGGCGAGAGCGGCGAGCGCCGCGCGGTCGATCTCAACGCGCTGGTCGAGGAAGCGCTGAACCTCGCCTATCACGGCGCGCGCGCCCAGGACCAGAGCTTCAACATCACCCTGGAGCGCGATTTCGCCGCCGGCCATCGCGCCAATCGAGCTGGTGCCGCAGGATGTGACGCGGGTGCTGCTGAACCTCTTCGGCAACGGCTTCTACGCCGCCACCAAGCACCTGAAAGACGGCACCGAGCCGAGCTTCCGGCCGACCCTGAAGGTGACGACGCGCGATCTCGGCGAGGCGGTCGAAATCCGCGTCCGCGACAACGGCGCCGGCATCCCGCCGGAGATCCGGGACAAATTGTTCCAGCCGTTCTTCACCACCAAGCCGACCGGCGAAGGCACCGGCCTCGGCCTCTCGATCAGCTGGGACATCGTCACCCAGCAGCACGGCGGCACGATCGCGTCGACAGCGAGGCCGGCGCTTACACCGAATTCACCATCCGCCTGCCGCGGCGGAGGGTCTGAGCAAGACCCGTCAGCGCAGCGCAGCGAGGCAGGCGCGGGCGGCGGCGTCGAGGATCGCGTCGGGGTCGATGCCGTAGGCGCGGTAAAGGTCGGGGATGTCGCCCGACTGGCCGAAACGCTCGACCCCGAGCGGCACGACCCGGCTCGACCGGACGGCGCCGAGCCAGGACAGTGCCGCGGGGTGGAAATCGCCGACCGTGACCAGCGCCGCATTTGGGCGCAGCCGCGCCAGCAATTGCTCGGCCGCGCTCTTTCGGTGCTCGGTCTGCGCCGCGCGCCAATCGCGGTGCAGCCGGCCGGGCGAGGTGACCGCGAGCAATCCCGCCTGCGGCATGTCTTCAAGAAGCTCCCGGTGGGCGGCGAGGGCTTCGGGGGCGACCGCACCGCAATAGGCGATCGCGAGATCGGCATCGGGGCCGGGCTCGCGCAGCCAATAGGCGCCGGCCACCATCGCCTCGGCGAGAGCCGGCTCGATCTCTCGCTTCGGCTGCTCGACCGGCCGCGTTGACAGGCGAAAACAGACCGATTCGCCGCCGTCGCGCTGGATCTCGGCAAAGGCCCAGCGCAGCAGCACCGCCAGCTCGTCGGCAAAGGCCGGCTCGAAGCACGCGAGCCCCGGCTGCGCCATGCCGATCAGCGGCTCGCCGATCGATTGGTGCGCGCCGCCCTCGGGGGCGAGCGTGATCCCCGAAGGGGTGGCGACGAGGATGAACCGCGCATCCTGGTAACAGGCGTAGTTCAGCGCATCGAGCCCGCGCTTGATAAACGGGTCGTAAAGCGTGCCGATCGGGATGAGCCGCGTCGCCGAACAGCGGCGCCGACAGGCCGAGGGCGGCGAGCAGCAGAAAGAGGTTGCTCTCGGCGATGCCGAGCTCGATGTGCTGGCCCTTTGGCGACATCGCCCAGCGCTGGGCCGAGACGACGTTTTCCTCGCGAAAGGTGTCGGCGCGCTCGGCCCGGTCGAAGATGCCGCGGCGGTTGACCCAGGGCCCGAGGTTGGTCGACACCGTGACATCGGGTGACGCGGTCACGATATGCCGCGCCAACTCGCTGTCGCCGGCAGCAATGTCGCCGAGCAATCGGCCAAACGCCTCCTGCGTCGATTGGCGCGCGCCGCGCGGCACCGGCAAAGCCGGCGGCACCGGCACCGGGGCCGCCTTGTGCCAGCGCGGGGCGGGGCCGGCGAGCGGGGTTTGCGCCAGAAATGCGCCGAGCCGCCCCGGCGTCAGATCGAGGCCGGCATAGGGGTCCCATTCCGCCCCTTCGGCCACCTTCATGCTGCGCCGGAAAACGGCCATCTGGTCGAGGTTCATCAAGCCGGCATGGTTGTCCTTGTGGCCGGCGAAAGGCAGCCCGTAGCCTTTGATCGTGTAGGCGATAAAGCAGGTCGGCCGGTCGTCGGCGATGGCGTGGAACGCATCCAATACCGAGGCCAAATCATGGCCGCCGAGATTGGTCATCAGCCGCTGGAGCGCTGTGTCGTCGTGCTCGTCGAGGATCGCGCGGATGCCCGGATAGCGGTTGAGGTCGCGCTGCAAATGCTCGCGCCAGCCCTCGCCGCCTTTGTAGACCAGCGCCGAATAGAGCGAGTTCGGGCAGGCGTCGATCCACTCGCGCAAATGGTGGCCGTCCGGACGGGCAAAGGCCGCTTCCAGCAGGCTGCCGTATTTCAGGGTGACGACGCGCCAGCCCATCATCTCGAACATCGCGTCGATGCGGCCGAAGAGCCGGTCCGAGACAACGGCGTCGAGGCTCTGGCGGTTGTAGTCGATGACCCACCAGAGGTTGCGGACATCGTGCTTCCAGCCTTCGAGCAGCGCCTCGAAGATGTTGCCTTCGTCGAGCTCGGCGTCGCCGGCGAGCGCCACCATGCGGCCGGGCGGCCCGTCGGCCGGGGCCAGCTCTTTCAACCGCACATAATCCTGCGCGAGCGAGCCGAACAAAGTCATGCCGACGCCGAGCCCGACCGAGCCGGTCGAGAAATCGACGATGTCGCCGTCCTTGGTCCGCGACGGATAGGATTGGGCGCCGCCAAACGCGCGAAACCGTTCGAGCTTGGCGCGCGACTGGTGCCCGAGCAGGTATTGGATCGCGTGAAACACCGGCGAGGCGTGCGGCTTGACCGCGACCCGGTCCTGCGGCCGCAGCACGTCGAAATAGAGCGCCGTCATCAGGGTCGCGAGCGACGCGCTCGACGCCTGATGCCCGCCGACCTTGAGCCCGTCGCGGTTCGGGCGCAGATGATTGGCGTTGTGGATCATCCAGGTCGAGAGCCACAGCACCTTCTTCTCAAGCGCTGCGAGACAGGCGAGCTTGTCGGCGGGCTCGCCCCGTTGATCTCGAGCGATTTCGCCGGTTACGGCATGCGGCATCGGTCGCCTCCGGGTGAGCCGGCGAGCCTAGCCGATTTTTGCGTTGAAATCTTGCTGACAGCAGCCGTTTGACCCGCGCGCCGCCGATGCCTAGATAGGGAGCATGAGCGAGCGCGCTGAGGAGCGGTGAGGATATGGCCGAAAGCACGGATGCGGTCGAGGCGCGGCAGATCGTCGTGACCGAGAATGCGGCGCGCCGCATCGCGGCCCTGAAGCAGCAGGAGCAGGCGGAGAGCGCGTTTTTGCGGATCGCCGTGTCGGGCGGCGGCTGCTCCGGGTTTCAGTACGGCTTCACGTTTGACGAAGCGAGGAACGAGGACGATGTCGTTTTTGAGCGCAACGGTGTCACGGTGGTCGTCGACGAGGTCTCGCTCGACCTCTTGAACGGCGCGGAAATCGATTTCGTCGAGGATCTGATGGGCGCCTCGTTCCAGATCAAAAACCCGAACGCCGCTTCCTCCTGCGGCTGCGGCAACTCGTTCTCGATCGGCTGACCGCGATCCGTCTCCTCCGGTCTGCCGAGCTCTAGCTTGGCAAGACCGATGCGTGAGTAGGCATGTGAAAAGCTCGGGTTGAAGTTAATAGCGACCCGATATTCGGCGATCGCCTGCCGAGCTGTCCGTGCTGCATTAACAAGTTCGCCTTGGTGTAACGGACTTCGGCAGACAGGGGATCAATCTCCAGGGCCCGTGCAACGGCGGCGTCAGCCTGTTGCAGTTGAACGATAGGATCATCGGCCCAAAGTTCTGTGAGCTCGACCACATGGCTCCCAGCAAATCCGACCAACGCCTGCACCGAAAAGGGGTCGAGCCGTAGCGCCTGCTCGAACAGGGCGCGCGCCTCGATGACATCGGCGCGGGAACTGAACCCGCTGAATAACACCACGCCGCGCATGGTCAAATCGATCGCGTCGGGTTTTGCCGGCCGCTCTGTCGCGCCCCGGCGACTGGCGAGTTCAACGAGCTTGAACTTCAAGGTTATGGCGATCTTGCGGGTGACCTCGCCCTGCCAACCCCAAATATCGCGACCATCATATTCGAACCGCTCGGCCCACAGGTTCTTCCCGCGCCGCGCGTCGATCAACTGGCCGTTGACGCGAATTCGTGTCGCAGAACCTTGCAGGCTGCCCGTGAACAGATACTGCACACCGAGTTCGCGGGCGATCTGCTCCACGCTGACCTGCTTGTCTTTGTAGCTGAACACCGAGTTGGGCGTGACGACCATGCTGTCGCGAATGCTCGACAAATCGGTAATCAGATTTTCCGTCAGGGCGTCGGCCAGGCAGTCAAATTCCGGATCGCCACTGACATTGATCAGTGGCATCACCGCAATCGACAGACGATTCGCGAACTCCTCTTCGGTCGGCATGATCGTCTCGCGGTTCAGGTCCGCGATGCCGTCCTCTGGGGCCGCACTCGATATCTGCCGTGCCGCAGAAACGATCACTCCCGCCGCATCGGATCGGGTTATCGCAGCATCGAACAAATAGCCCCGCCGCGGCACGGTCTTAATCAGCCTTTGCTGATCGTCATGAAGCGCCTGCCGGATTTCGCTGATGCATTGCACGAGTAAATCGTCGGTCACGATCGAGTTAGGCCACAACGCTGTGAAAATCTCATCCTTCGATATCAGACGACCGGCGTTCTCGACGAGGTACCGCAAGACATCGAAGCTCTTTGGCCGCAGCCAGATCTCGCCAACCGCACTCGCCAGAGACCCACGGCTCACATCGAGCGCGAACCGATCGAAGCGGATCGCCCCCGTCGAAGGGTGATCCACCGAAACTCGCGAAGCGAGGTTCCGCATTGGGCCGTCCTCCACGATTTCTGCGGCTGTTTTCGTGTGTTTTTCGCCGTTCTCTCGTTACCTCCAAGCGGGACGAACTTATCCTAATCGACGGAGCGAAGAAATCGGCGATTACACGGCGGCCGCGCCGCGTCCGCCCTGTAATCGTCCGGTTGGGATGATCGACGGAGGGAACCATGAAGCATATCCTGAAGATCGCTGCGATACGGCGCCGATCCAGCCCAGACCAATTCCTGCATCCTCACCCGTGAAGATCGCCACCTGGAACGTCAATTCGGTCAAGGTGCGGCTGCCGCTGCTGCTCGCCTTTCTCGAAGAGGCGCAGCCCGACGTCTTGTGCCTGCAGGAAACCAAATGCCAGGCCGCGGATTTCCCGGCGCTCGAAATCAAGGGGCTCGGCTATCGGGTCGAGACCATCGGCCAGCGCGCCTATAACGGTGTTGCGCTGGTGTCGAAGGAGCCGGCCGAGCGAGCTGATCGCGGGCTTGCCGGGCATGAGCCAGGACCCGCAGGCGCGCTATCTCGAAGCCTCGTTCGGCGCGGTGCGGGTCGCCTCGATCTATCTGCCCAACGGCAACCCGGTCGGGACCGACAAATTCACCTACAAGCTCGCCTGGATGGACCAGCTGGTCAACCACGCCCGCGACCTCTTGCGCCGCGAAATTCCATTCGTGCTGGCCGGCGACTACAACATCTGCCCCGCCGACGAGGATGTGTACGACCCGGTTGCGTGGCGCGAGGATGCGCTGTGCCGGCTCGAAGCGCGCTCGCGGTTTCGGGCGTTGATGAATCTGGGGCTGACCGATTGCTACCGCGTCTTTCACCGCGAGCCGCACCGCTACACCTTTTGGGATTATCAGGCCGGGCGCTGGAACCGCGACGAGGGCTTGCGCATCGACCATCTGTTGCTGTCGCCGCACGCCGCCGACCGGGCTGTCGCCTGCGACATCGACAAAAAGCCGCGCGCCAAGGAGCGCGCTTCGGACCACACCCCGATCTGGTGCGAGTTGGCGGTCTGACCCGGCCTTCGCCGGCAATGCTCGGCTGCGCCAAGATGCGCATGGACCCGATACGGGTTTCAAGGCAAGTTGGCGGCGCACCCCGCATCGAAAGAGGCGGGCAACCAAACCGAACGGGAGGAAAGAGAATGCCTAGGTCGTTGACGCGCCGGCGTGTCGTCAAAGCGGGGCTGGCGCTCGGTGCCGCGGCGGTGGCGGCGCCGCCGATCCTGGCTTTCGGCCAAGGCGAAAAGCCGATCAAGATCGGCATGCACGACCCGTTGACCGGGACCTACGCCGCCGAGGGCGAGAGCGAGGTCCGCGGCGCCAAGATGGCGGTCGCCGAGGTCAACGCCAAAGGCGGCATGGCCGGCCGCAAGGTCGAATTGCTGGTCGAGGACGACAACGCCAATGCCGGCCTCGCCGCGCAAAAGGCATCGAAGCTCGTCGATCAGGACGGGTGTGCGATGCTGATGGGGGCGGTGTCCTCGGCGACGGCGCTCGCGGTCAACCAGACCGCGCACAACAAGGGCGTCATCTACATGGTGACCGGCGGCCACACCGACCCGGTGACCGGCAAGCAGTGCCACTGGACGACGTTCCGCATCTGCACCACGACCTACATGCTCGCCGCCGGTCTCGCCGGCACGCTGTTTCACAAGTTCGGCGGCAAATGGTATTTCATCACCCCCGATTACGCCTTCGGCCATACCCTCCAGGAAGCTTACGCGAAGATTCTCAAGGGCTTTGGCGGCACGGTGCTGGGCAATTCGCTGGCGCCGCTCGGCACGACAGATTTTTCGTCGTATCTGATCAAGGCGCAGGCGACCAAGCCCGACGTGCTGATCAACCTGACCGACGGCCAGGACCTGGTCAACTCGATGAAGCAGGCGGTGCAGTTCGGGCTGACCAAAAAATTCCCGATCGGCGGCGGGCTGAGCGAGCTCGAAGTATTGCGGGCGCTGCCCAAGGAGGCGCGGATCGGCTGGTGGACGCTCGAATGGTGGTGGGACCAGCCCGACACGCCCGGCGTCAAGGAATATGTCGCAAACTATCAGAAGGCCTATCCCGACGGGACCTGGCCGAGCGCCCGAACCTGGTTCGGCTATGCCGGGCTGCATGCGCTGGCGCTGGGCGCGGAGAAGGCGAAATCGGTCGACCCGGTAAAAATGGCGCATGCGCTCGAGGGCCTGGAGCTGCCGCCCGAAATCAAATTGCAGCCGCACAAGGTCTATTTCCGGCCGGAGGACCACCAGCTGATGTCGAGCGAGTTTCCGGGCGAAGATTTGCCGGACGGGACCTATCCGAGCTTGTTCAAGGTCGCTGACATCGTCGCCGGCGACAAGACTTCGCTGCCGGTCAGCGAGACCGGCTGCAAGCTCGACTACCCGAGCTGAACCGTCGCCGCCGGCGCCGCGCCCCAAAGAGCGCCGCACGGGAAACGTGACGCATGCAGCTCCTGTTGTTCGATGCCTTCAACGGCCTGATCCAGGGTGTGTTCTATGCGCTGATGGCGTTGGGGCTCGCGCAAATTTTGAGCCTCAACTCCGTCATCAACATGGCGCATGGCGGGTTTCTCGTGATCGGCGCCTATGTCGCCTACACGCTCAGCCCCTATCTCGGATTTTGGGGGGCGCTAATCGCCGCGCCGATTGTGGTAGCCGGCCTCGGGCTCGTCGCCGAGCGGTTTTTGATCCGGCCGCTCTATCGCCGCCGCGATCCGCTCTATAGCCTGTTGCTGACCTTTGGCTTGGCGCTGATCATCGAAGACTTGACGCGCACCATATGGGGCGCGCAAGGCCTGCCGTTCGAGATCCCGGCCGCGCTCAATTCGCCATTGAGCGAGACCTATTTCTTTATCACCGGATACCGTGTCCTGGTGATCGCGATCACTGCCGCGGTGCTGCTCGGGCTCTATCTCTTGCTGCGCTACAGCCTGATCGGCATCCGTATCCGGGCCGGCATCCGCGACCTCGAGACGGTCTCGGCGCTGGGGGTGAACATCTTCCGGCTGCGCGCCCTCAATTTCGGGCTCGGCTGCTTTTTTGCCGGCCTCGCCGGCGTGCTCGCCGCCGGCGTCCTCGGTCTGACGCCGCCGATGGGCAACAGCCTGATCATGCCGAGCTTTGTCGCGATCATTGTCGGCGGCGTCGGCAGCCTGCCCGGCGCGATCCTCGGCGGCCTCTTGATCGGGCTCGCCGCGGGGATCGTCACCACCTATTACCCGGCCGCCAGCGAGGCAGCGATCTATCTCTTGATGCTGGTCGTGCTGGTGATCCGCCCGCGCGGGCTTTTGGGCGAAGAGGGCCTTTTCGAATGAGGTGGCGCGTCGGTGCCGGCGAGGGAGCGCGGCTTGACCGTTTGCCTCGACGAGGTCTACCTAGTCCGTCTAGTCAAAAGCGGTGGGATGGAGGGCTGGCCATTTGAGCTGGCAGCTTCAGGAGGCCAAGGCGCGTTTCAGCGAGCTTGTCAGACGCGCCCGCGAGCAGGGCCCGCAACATGTCAACGTTCGCGGCGCGCCGGCCGTCGTCGTCGTGTCGGAGCAGGATTTCGCCCGGCTGACCTCGCCGCGGCCGTCGATCGTCGACCACCTGCTGGAGGGGGCGCCATGGCCCGATGACCTGGTAGACGCGATCAACGCACGCTCGCGCGATACCGGCCGGGATATCGAGATCTGATGTATCTCGTTGATACGAACGTCCTGTCCGAGGCGCGCCGCGGCAGTGACGAGGCCCGCCTCTGGCTGCGGTCGGTCGATCCGGCGATGATTTATCTGAGCGTCATCACCCTCGGCGAGATCATGAAAGGGATCGCGCTCCGGCTGCGCGCCGACACCCGCGCCGCGGCCGCGCTGACGGCATGGCTGGAGCAGCTGCGGGTTGACCACCATGACCGAATTCTTCCGATCACCGATCGCATAGCGCTCGAATGGGGTCGATTGGCGGCGGCGCGGCCGCGCGGCGTCGCCGACGGGCTGATCGCGGCGACGGCGATGGTCCATGCCAAGATCATCGTTACCCGTAATGTCGTCGATTTTTCGGACATCCCGATCGCAATCGTCAATCCGTGGAACCCCTGAATGAGGCGTCGCGACTTTGTCGCGCTGGCCGGCGCCGGCGAGGTCATCGAATGAGGCGCAGCCTGCCGATCGCCGCCGGATGGGTGGTCCTGCTGGCGCTGCCCTGGTGGCTGCCGGCGATCGGCGGCTATACGACGCTCGGCTCCAAGGTATTGGTCTACGGCATCGCGACCATGGGCCTCAATCTCCTGATCGGCTTCACCGGCGGGCTGTCCTTCGGCCAGGCGGCGTATTTCGGGCTCGGCGCCTATGGCGCCGGCATGGCGTTGAAGTACTTGGCGCCGAGCACGCCGCTCGCGATTTTGATCGGCACGTTGGCCGGCGGTCTCGCCGCCACCATCCTGGGCCCGCTGGTGATGCGCCGCCGCGGCATCTACTTTGCGATGATCACGATCGCCATTGGTCAGCTCTTTTATTTTGTCGCCGTGCGCTGGAACAACGTCACCGGCGGCGAAGACGGGCTCGCCGGCTTCACCCGGCAACCGCTGCATTTGGGCCCGCTCCAGGTCCCGCTGACCGCGACAAATTTTTATTACCTCGTGCTCTTTTGCTTTACGATTGCGGCGGCGGTCATGTGGATGTTGCTGCAATCGCCGCTGGGCCACACCTGGGTCGGCATCCGCGAGAACCGCCGGCGCATGGAGTTTCTCGGGATCCGCATCGACCGGTATGTCTGGGCGGCCTTTGCGATCGCCGGCTTTATTACGGCACTCGCCGGCTCGCTGAATGCCCTGCTCTTCGACTTCACCTCGCCGCAAGACCTGCACTGGATCCTGTCGGGCGATTTTGTCATCATGATCGTGCTGGGCGGCATGCGCAGCTTTTGGGGGCCTTTGGTCGGCGTCGTGATCTTTGTCGTCGCGCAGGATTACCTGTCGAGCGTCACCGGCAATTGGATGACCTTTATCGGCCTGATTTTTGTGCTGATCGTCCTGTTGTTTCCGGATGGGCTCTTGGGGGTCTTGTCGCGGCGGGCGAGAGCGGCATGAGCCTGACGAAGGTTGCGCCGGACCTCGGCCGGCGTCCGGGGCGCGACGCCGGGACGGCCGAGCAGCCCGCGCTGCTGCGCCTCGACGGCGTCTCGCGTCATTTCGGCCCGTTGCGCGCGGTGGACGATGTCTCGTTCGCGATGGCGAGCGGCGAATTGCGCGCCGTGATCGGCCCCAACGGCGCCGGCAAGACGACCTTTTTCAACCTGATCAGCGGCTTTGTGCCGGTGACTTCCGGCAAAATTGCGTTCGACGGCGAGGACATCACCGCATTGCCCGTCGTCAAGCGCGTCGCGCGCGGCATCGTGCGGACCTTTCAGATCACCGAAATCCTCCCCGACCTGACCGTCTTCGAGAATATTCGGATCGGTTTCGAGACCGCCGCCGGCGTCAATGCCCGGCCGTGGCTGCGGCCGGCCCAACGGCGCGCGATCGAGCGGCGGGTGCTCGAGCTGCTCGAAATCATGGACCTTGCCACCAAGGCGGACCACGTCGTCGGCGCGCTCGCCCATGGCGACCAGCGCGTCGTCGAGATGGCGATGGCGTTGAGCCTCGAGCCGCGCCTGGTTCTGCTCGACGAGCCGACCGCCGGGATGGGCGACGCCGAGACCGAGCATATGGTCGAATTGGTGCGCCGCCTGCATCGCGAGCAGCGCACCGCCATCCTCTTTATCGAGCACGACATGGATATCGTCTTCGGCCTCGCCCAGCACATCACCGTGCTCGACCAGGGCCGCACGCTCGCCGCCGGCACACCCGAGGCAATCGCCGCCGACGAACGGGTCCGCGCCGCCTATCTCGGGGAGGCGCAGTGAAGCCGATCCTCGTCGCCGCGGACATTCACACCTATTACGGCAAAAGCCACATCCTCCAAGGTGTGTCGATCGAGGTCGGCGAAGGCGAGATCGTCACCCTCCTCGGGCGCAATGGCGCGGGCAAGACGACGACGGTGCGGAGCCTGACCGGGCTCACCCCGCCGCGCCACGGCAAAATCGAAATTTTCGGCGCCAACACGACGGCCTGGCCACCGCACCGGATCGCCGCGCTCGGTGTCGGCTATGTGCCCGAAGGGCGCAAGATTTTCGGCAACCTGACCGTCCTGGAAAATTTGCGGGTGCCGGTTGCCCGGCCGGGCCCGTGGACGATCGAGCGGGTGTTCGAGCTGTTCCCGCGGCTCGAGGAGCGCAAATCGCAGCTCGGGCGCCAGCTCTCGGGCGGCGAGCAGGAAATGCTGGCGATCGGCCGGCCGCTGCTGCTCAACCCGCGGCTGATCCTGCTCGACGAGCCCTCGCAGGGCCTGGCACCCCTCGTCGTCAGAGAAGTGATGCAGATTGTGAGGCGGATGCAGGGCGAAGGCGTTTCGGTGCTGCTGATCGAGCAGAACGCGCCATTGTCGCTGGCGATCGCCGACCGCGCCTATGTCCTCGACAACGGCAAGGTCGTCTATAGCGGCGCGGCGGCCGAGCTGCTCGGGAACCGCGAGCTCGTCGACAAGCTCGCCGGTGCGCGCCGGACCACACAGCCGCCAGCCGGATTAGGCAGGGGCTCAGCGTCGGCTCAGTGAGCATGCCCGGCATGGCTCGGCATCGCCGCGGCAAAGCGGGCGACGCGCCCCGCGTCGGCGGCGAGGGCGGCGGCATTGGCCAGCCCGCTCCCGCCGCTGCTGGTCCAGCGCGCGCGTGCGGTGCCGGAGCGATCGAGCATCAGCTCGGTCACCCCCTGCTGCGGGGCGAACAGCGCCAGCACCGAGCGCACCTCGTCCGAGACCGAGACGGTGTCCGGCACCGGTGCGGCGACAGGGCCGGTATCGACCGCGAGCACGTCGAGCTTCGCGGCAGCGAGCTGCGGCCCGGCTGCCGCCAGCTGCGCCAAACGCGCTGTCGGAGCGGGCGGCGCGAACAGCACCAGCAAAACCGGCCCGTCTTTGAGCAGCTCTGCCAGGGTTTGCTGCCGGCCGCTTTGCCGGCCGCGTTGCTCAAAGGCGAAATCGGGAACCGGAAAACCGGCTTGCCGCCGGATCTCGGGGCCGAGCCCGCGCGACAGCACGCCGGCCGCGCGCGCCAGAATAAAGTTGATCACGTCCCAGCGATGGCGGGTGCTGATCGTGTCGGCAAAGCCCGGCATCGCATGATGCCCGGCGCCGTGGCTGACCCACCAGAAGAGGTCGCCCGGAGAGTGGGCGAACAGGTGCGGCGCCGTCAGGTCGGCCGGCCGGATCGGCAGACCGGCCGCAGCCGGGCCGTCGCCGCGGCCTGAAGCGCCGTGGCAGATTGCACAGCTTGCGGCGTAGATCGCCATGCCGCGCGCGACCGAAGATGCGGCATAGGCCTCGGGCGAGGCGAAAAAGCTGGTCGGGAAGGCCGGCGCCACTGCCGGCTTCAGCATAATCCAGCCGGCGAATAGGGACAGCAGCAGCGCGGCGAGCGGCGCTGTGGCACGGCGGTAATGCCCGGCCGCGGCGGTGCCGACGATCGCGACCGCGCACAGGCAGGCCAGCAGCGCCAGGACCGCCAGGACGGCGTCCGCGGGCCATCCCATCGCCATCCATTCGATGCGGAACGGCAGCGGCCAGACCGGCTCGGTATGGAGCCCCGGCGGCAGCATGCCGAGCGCGCCGACGATGGCCAGCACCGCAATCCCGCAGCCCGCCTCGATCAGCGCGTTGCGCCGCAGCTGGCCGAGCGCCGGCCGGGCGCCGGCATCTCGGCCGGCGTCACCGCCCTCGAGGCGCGGGCTCAGCCGCAGGCGGTTGACCGCGGCGATCCCCAGCATGACCGCGAAGATCGCGACCTTGAGCAGCACGAGGCGGCCATAGAGAGTGCCGATCAGAGCCGGGATGCTGCCGGCGAGAAACCAGGTATTGACGAGACCCGCCGCAAAGAGGACCGCGACAGCCGCCGTGGCGATCATCGAAAAGCGCGCCGTTGCCAGCCACGCGAGGCGGATCCGGTCCGGATCGCGATGGCGCCGCGCATCGGCCAGCAGCAATGCCAGCGGGACCAGCATGCCGAGCCAGGCACCGGCCGCGAGCAGGTGCAGGATGTCGGCCAGGAGATGCACCCGGCCGGCCGCGCCCGGCGTCGCCCCGCTATGCCCGACCCAGGCGAGCGCGCCGAGAAAGAGGGTGCTCGAAATCAGCGCCGCCCAATCGACCGCGCCGGCAATGCGACGGCGCCGAACGGCGATCAGGCAGAGCGCGAGCGCCGCCGCAAAGGCAGCGCGCATGATCCAGACCTCGCCAAACCGGGTCCGGGTCAGCACGACGCCGACAACGCCCTGTGCCAGCGTCTCGCCGAGCGGCTGCCCGCTCATCATCGAGGATTGCAGCAGCAGCCACGCCGCGCCCGATATCAGCGCCAGGACCAGGCTCCCCCAGGCGAGCCGATCGAGCCCCCGGCGCCCGGCCAAATCGGTCAAATCAATCAAATCGATCCCGGACTGCCGACCGGCCGGGGCGGCGACAAGGCAGCGAAAGGCAAAGATGCCGCAGAGCGAAACCGCTGCGGCAAAGTGGAGCGCGCGGGCGGCGATCAGCAGATCGTCCATGGCGTCCTCACCGGCCGCCGACGACAAAGCCGAAATCGCCTTCGGTCGTATGGGTATCGACCGATACCACCCGCCAATTGACCTTGTAGGTGCCGGGCGGCAGCGGCTTTAGCGTGGCGTGCAGCTCGGTCGGGTCCTTCGGGTCGACGGCGCCGTCGCCGCGGTCGACGCGGTTTCCTGCCTTGTCGGTCACCGTGACGGTGCTGAAGGCCGGCTCCAGCTCCTGGCTGAACCACAGCATCACGGACGGCGGCGCCGCCGGCAGGGTGCTGCCGACCGCCGGGCTCGCATGGTCGAGAAAGGCGTGCGCCAAAGCGGCATTGGCCGCCCCAAACAGGACGGCCGCCGCCAGCGCCATTGCCGCTCGGCGCATCGCTACCACTCGGAGATCGGCTTGCCGATGCCGTGCGGGAACAGGTCGTCGAGGTAGAAGTGCAATTGAACCACGCCGCCGATCCCGTGCCCCGAGGAGCCATTGGTGGGAATGATCATCTCCGCGCCGACCTGAAAATACTGCCCGGCCCAGATGACGCCGGGCTGCACCGTGCCGGTGGTCATGCCGCCTTGGCCGCGGTTCAACGGTGTCGTCAGCGCAAACTCCACAAGCGGGATCAGGCGGTCGAACGGCGCCCGCAGCCCGATGTCGCGGACCTGATGCTGCAGATATTCGAGGCTGTACTCGATGGCAAAGCCGTAGTTGAAATTGTTCGGGTTCGGGAATCCCGTCGCTTTCGGTTTTGCTCGGGAAATCAAAGCTCAAATTGCCGGTGACGGCGAACGGCCGCAGCCAGGGCAGCGAATCCGGCAAATCGCCAAAGCCTTTGCCAAAGTCGAAGGTGGGCGAGACCGTGGTGAAATCGGGTGCTCCTACCGCCCGGACATTTCCGGTGTTCCCCCAATTGACGTTGAGCCCGACGAGGCCCATCGCCTCGTGCGGCGCATTGACGAACAGCTGATATTGCAGCCCGGTATCGAGCCCGCCAAACCCGGTCTGGGCCGGCGAGCCCGGTGCTTTGATGTGCTGCCAATCGGTGCCGATGGTGAAGCCGAGGTCTGGGGTGATGCGCTTGGACCAATCGGGGCCGATGTCGAATTCCCGCGAGCCGTCGCTTTGCGTCGGGTTCAGGGTGACGGTCGGCAGCGAGATTTCGTCGGCGACAAACGGGTCGTCGGTCAGGATGGTGGCGGGGAAAAAGCGATCGCCGGCAAAGCCGTGCGCCACCGCCTCGGTGTTTACGCAAAAGAGGGCGACGGCCGCGACAGCCGGCACGCCGCGCAGAGTGTGGTTCAGCATAAGGCGCTCCAAAATTCGAAATCGCGAATTGGCAGGGGCCGCGCGGTGCGGCCTGCCGGTTGCAGCGGTCTTGGCAGGTCAGCCGACCGGTGGAGCGCGGGAGAGATAAGCGGCGGTGAAGGTGCCGTCAGGTTTGCCGGGCGTGGCGGCGAAGGTGGCCGGCGCGCCGCCGGCGTAGGGTGCGGGCACCGGGATTGCCGCGGCCCCGGCGAAACCGGCGAGCGCGGCGGCCGCGCTGCACACCGCGCAGGCGGCGGCATGGCCATGATGGGTGCGGTGCGGGTCGGGCTTGCCGGCGTCCTCGTCGTGGCCGCTCGCCAGCGCGAAGAGGCGCCATTCGAGACCGTGGCCCGCCTCGCCCGTCGCCTCGGCAAGGTCGAAAGCGGCATGGATCGGCACCAGCGCGTTGAGGCCGAGCGCCGCCATCCCGAGCCAAACGGCCCAGATCGTGCGGCGCAGCTCACGCAGCTTCATCGACGCATCCCGTTCCCGCGTCACGATAGCCGCCCCCGCTCAACCCGGCAATTCACCTCGCCCGGCGATCCGGCAGCACGGCGTCTCAACGGCGATAGATCTGATGCGTGCCGATATCGACGGCGGCGAAAAGCTCACCGAGCCCGTCGGCTTCACGCCTGAGCAGGATGCGGTAGCTCCGGTTTACGCGAATGCTGTAGGTATCCTCCCATCCGGGCAGGCGCTCGAAATTGAGGCCCGGCCGATCGGGGGTCTCCATCAGGATGGCCAACGCCTTGGCCGCTTGGATGCGAATCCGATGCGGGAGCCTGCGTTCAGCTTTCCGATAGCTGTCGGCGATGCGAACCCGCGTCAAGACGCGCCGAGATGCCGACGCACCTCCACCGGATTGTCAAAAGTAGGACCGCGGGCCGCCTCAGGCTCAAAATGCGACCGTGACGCCATCATCTGCCACCGCGCGTCTCGCAATGCCTCGACAAACCGCAGCACTGCGTCCTCCTGGCGTCGTGCCAGCGTGCGGGCTCGTCGAGCGACAGCCGGATCGACATCGCGCACACCGGATAGAATTCGGTCGACCAGCCTGCGTATTTTCGCTGCGTCGCGCGCCGCTTCTGCTTCATGGAATTCGAGCCTCTCGATACGGTAATCCCAGTCGAGTCGGCCCCCGCCCTCTGCAGCAGCGCGGTCATTGGCCACCATACGCGCTATCGCTTCGATCCCGCGTTGTATGGCCGCTTCGCCCTCTGCCAGCGCGAGCTCTGCCTCCGCCAACCGCACCTCGCCACTTGCCCGGCCATTTGCAAGCGCCGCGAAAAATCCCATGAATGCCGGCGAGGGTTGCGCACCGACTGCGGGATCGAGGTAGATGGCCCCATCCATGGCGGGCAAATAGCGCGTCAACGCTCGGTCAACAAGTACACGAGCAGGCGATCGGCTGCTCTTCAGCGGGTTCTCAGACTGCGGGGCGGGTGCGGATTTCGTCCGGGATTTTGCGGGAGAGGAATTGACCGTCGCCGAGGGCGCCGGAGAACGCGCCGTTGTCGACGACAATCTTGCCGCGCAAGATCGTGACCGACGGCCAGGCGGCGAGGTCGCGGCCTTCCCACGGGCTGTAATCGGCCTCGTGCATCTCGGTCGCGCGCACGATATGGCGCCGGCGCGGGTCGAGGATGACGATATCGGCGTCGGAGCCGATCGCGAGCGCCCCTTTCCTCGGGTAGAGACCCATGATCTTGGCTGCGTTCGACGAGACGAGGCCGACAAAATCGGCGAGGCCGCGGCCGCGTTTTTCGACGGTCTCGGTATAGATCAGCGAGACGCGCGGCTCGACCCCGGCGTTGCCGCCGGTGGTGTCGTCGATGCGCCGGCCCTGCAATTTGCTCCGCAGCGGACAGCAGATCTCGTCGGTGGCGACGGTCTGGATCGCGCCATGGTCGGTTGCCGCCCACAGCGCCTCGTGGTCGGCCTGGAACTTCAGCGACGGATAGGTGTGGTAGATCTGGCCGTTCGCACGCTTATAGTCCTCGGCGGTGTACATCAAATATTGATGCAGCGTTTCGCCGTAGATCGGGACACCTTGCGCGCGTGCGGCGGCGATCGCGGCGACCCCGGTCGCGGCCGAGGTGTGCATCATGTAAAGTGCCGCACCCTCGACATTGGCGGCGAGCCGGATCACCCGGTTGAAGGCGAGGTCTTCGCTCAAGGTGGTGTGCACCTCGGCCATGTTCTCAAAGCCGGTGCGGTCCTCGCGGAAAAGCTTTTCGTACATGTGCATGACGAGGTCGTTGTCTTCGGCGTGGATCGCGGCGATGCCGCCGGCCTGCGCCAATACCTTCAGCACCTCCCAGATGTCGCCGAAATCGACCATGCGGCCCTTTCGGCTCGGCGTGATGTCGGTGGTGAAAATCTTGACGCTGGGGTGCCCGGCCGCAACCGCCTCGGCCAGCTGCGGCATCAGCTCGGGGGCGAGCTTCCCTTGCACCATCGTGTGAAAGGCATAGTCGCAATGGCAGTCGCCCTGCCATTCTTGCTGGCGCCGCTCGATCGCCTGCTGCACGCCGTCGCCGTCGCCGACCAGGGCAAAATCGAGGATCGTCGTCGTGCCGCCATGGAGCGCGGCCTGGCTGACCCGCGCCGGGCCGTCGGTCATCTGGTGCTGGGTGGTGCCGGGGACGACGATCGGCCAGCGGCAATGGACGTGCGGGTCGATGCCGCCGGGGATGACGATCTGGCCCGCGGCATCGACGGTGCGGCCGGCGCCGATCGCGGCGAGGCTGCCCGGCGCTCCGATCGCTGCGATCTTGCCGCCGGCAATGCCCAGATCGGCCGGCTCCGGCCCCGATGGCAGAACGGCGAGACCGCCGGAAACGACAACGTCGAGCATGGTGAGCCTCCCTATGATGACGGGTGCAAAAGCGGGTGCAAAAGCGAGGGTGCGGCAAAGGCGAAAGCGTCGAGGATCTCGGCGGGCGCGATGCGGTGGACGACAAAGACGAGCCGGCTGCGGCGGTCGTCGTCGGGCCAGTCGTCGAGCCATTCGGGCGCGAACATCGTGTGCTGCGCCGCCTGCACGACCGCTGGCCGGCCGGTCCGGTCGGCAAACTCGACGATGCCCTTGACGCGCAGCAGGTCGGTGCCGCGCTTGCGGGCGAGCCCGCCGAGCGCGCGGGCGAAGTCGAGGCGGCGCGGCGCCCTGCCGAGGACGGTCGTAAAGGTGGCGATGCCGTGGGTATGCGCGCCGACGGATGTGGCCAGCGCAGCGGGGAGGGGGGGGCGCTCGCCCGAGGCGAAGAGCGCCGCGCCGGGATCGGGGATGTCGGCTGCGAGGAGGCGCGGCGCGCGCGGGTTGAGCGCGTCGAGCCTGCCGGCAAGCTCGGCAGCAAAGACGGCAAGGTCGGTCTTGGTCACCACGAGGAGGTCGGCGAGTGCCGCCTGGCGCGCCGCCTCGGCAAAG
This sequence comes from uncultured Alphaproteobacteria bacterium, assembly GCA_963702685.1. Taxonomy (GTDB): domain Bacteria; phylum Pseudomonadota; class Alphaproteobacteria; order ATCC43930; family CGMCC-115725; genus AP-15. The sequence continues at coordinate 222,764 of CAVPDQ010000001.1, forward strand.
CGCTCGACCGTCGCGGCGCCGGTCACCGCATCGACCAAGGTCACCACCCGCGCCAATCGCAGCGCGTGGTCGAGCATCGGATCGGCGCCGAGCGTGTAAAGGATCGGCGCCGGATCGGCGAGCCCGGTGGTTTCGACGACGATGCGCCGGAACGGCTTGATCTCGCCCGCCGCGCGCCGGTCGATCAGGCTGCGCAAGGTCCGCGCCAAATCTTCTCGCACCGCGCAGCAGAGACACCCGCCCGGCAATTCGACGACGCTCCCGTCGACAAAATCGACGAGGTGATGGTCGATCGCGATTTCGCCGATCTCGTTGATCACGACCGCGGTGTCGGCAAGCGCGGGGGAGGCGAGCGCGCGGCGCAGCAGCGTCGTTTTGCCGCTGCCGAGAAAACCGGTCAGCACCGTCACGGGCATGGTCTCGGTTTCGGGCATCGCGTCCTTGGCTATCGCGGGAACTGTCGCGGGCCGGGCTCTCCCGCGGCGGATCGTTCCACGCCGGCCCCGGCACGGCAAGCCCCGCCGTCAAAACCTTGCGCCATTTGAGAACCGGCGCCGCTGCCGCCGATTTTAGCGATTGCTTTCCAGCGCATGCCTCAGCATCATGCCGGCCATAAACGGGCGGCATGAATGGCCCAACCCTTTCGGGTGAGGAAATGCGGACGGCATGGCGGCAAGCAATATAACCGACCTCTTGGCCGCACATCCGCAACCCGGCGACGTGCTGCTCGCGATTTCCGGCGTATCCAAGCATTTCGGCGGGGTGCGCGCGGTCGAAGACGTCAGCCTTGCGGTCGAGCGTGGCAAGCTGATGTCGATCATCGGCCCGAACGGCGCCGGCAAGACCTCGATCCTCAACATGATCAGCGGGTTTTACCGGCCGGACAGCGGCTCGATCGTGTTCGACGGCAAGGACATCACCGGGCTGCGGCCGTCGCGGGTCGCCGCCCTCGGCATCGCCCGCACCTTTCAGAACATCGCTTTGTTCGCCGGCATGACCGTGCTCGACAACATCATGCTCGGCCGCCATGTGCGGATGAAGGCCGGGATCCTGTCGTCCTTTCTTTATTGGGGGCTGGCGCAACGCGAGGAGGTGGCGCATCGCGCCCGCGCCGAGGAGCTGATCGAGCTGCTCGAGCTCGAAGATTTGCGCAAGCAGCCGACCAGCGGGCTCGCCTACGGCTTGAGGAAGCGGGTGGAGCTCGCCCGCGCGCTGGCGCTGGACCCCGAGATATTGCTGCTCGACGAGCCGATGGGCGGGATGAACCAGGAAGAAAAAGAAGACATGGCCCGCTTTATCCTCGACGTGAACCGGGAGTGGGGCACGACGACGATCCTGATCGAGCACGACATGGCGGTGGTCATGGACATTTCCGACCGGGTCGCCGTGCTCGACCGCGGCCGCAAGATCGCCGAAGGGAGCCCCGCCGAGGTGCAGCGTCATCCGGACGTGATCCGCGCCTATCTCGGCAGCGCCACCGAGCGCGAGGCCGCCGAATGACTGCCGAGACGACGCTGCCGCGGCTGCTGCGCCGCAACGCGCACAGCATGGCCGGCCGGCCGGCGATCCGGGAAAAGAGCCGCGGCATCTGGCAGACCTTCACCTGGGCGCAGTATTGGGACGAGGTGCGCCTCTTTGCGCTCGGTCTCGCCGCGCACGGCTTTGGCCGCGGCGGCAAGCTCGCGGTGATCGGCGACAACCGCCCGCGGCTCTATTGCGCGCAGCTCGCCGCGCAATGCCTCGGCGGTGTCGCGGTGCCGATGTACCAGGATTCGATCGCCGCCGAGATGATCTATGTCCTGAGCCACGCCGAGGTTTCGGTGGTGGTTGCCGAAGACCAGGAGCAGGTCGATAAGATCCTGTCGCTGAAGCCGCGGCTGCCGCATCTCGAATTGGTGGTCTACGACGATCCGCGCGGGCTCGGGCATTATTCGATGCCCGGTCTGGCGGCCTTCGATGCGGTCCAGGCTGCCGGCGGCGATTTCGGCAAAACGCATCGCGGTTATGTCGAGGCCGAAATCGACAAAGGTGCCGCCGACGACCTGGCGCTCTTGACCTATACTTCGGGGACGACCGGGCAGCCCAAGGGCGTGATGCTGTCGCACGCCAACCTGTTGAGCTCGGCCGAGGCGTTCGCCGCCGCCGAAGACATCCGCCCGACCGACGACATGCTGTGCTACCTGCCGATGGCGTGGATCGGCGACTCGCTGTTCTCGCTGGTGCTGACGGTGCTCGTCGGCTTCTGCTGCAGCTGCCCGGAGCGGCCCGACACGGTGCCGCGCGACCTGCGCGAGCTGGGGCCGACGATCGCGCTGGCGCCGCCGCGGGTGTGGGAGACGATGCTGACCCAGCTGCGGGTGCGCGGCAGCGACGCCTCGCCGCTGAAGCGCCGGGCGTTCGACTTTTTCCGGGCGCGGGCCGAGCGGGCGCAAGCTGCGAAAGATGCCGGCCGCGCGCCGGGCCCGGCGACGCGGCTCGGCCTGGCGCTCGGCGATTTTCTGGTCTGCGCGCCGGTGCGCGATCAGCTCGGCCTCGGCCGCGCGCGCTGGGTCTATACCGGCGGCGCCCCGCTCGGCCCCGACACCTTTCGGTTTTTTCGCGCGTTCGGGATCAACATCAAGCAGGTCTGGGGCTCGACCGAGCTCGCCGGCCTCGCCTCGCTGCAGCGCGATGGCGAGGCCGATCCCGACACCGTCGGCCGCTCCATCCCCGGCACCGAAATCCGCATTGCCGAGGATGGCGAGGTGCTGGTCCGTTCGGGAGCGGTGTTCCGCGGCTATTACAAGGAGCCCGAGGCGAGCGCTGCGGCGATGGCCGCAGACGGCTGGTTTCACACCGGCGATTGCGGCCTTCTCGATGCCCGCGGCCATCTCGTCGTCATCGACCGCGCCAAGGATGTCGGCAAGCTCGGCGACGGCACCCCGTTCGCCCCGCAATACGTCGAAAACAAATTGAAATTCAGCCCGTTTATCGCCGAGGCGGTGGCGTTCGGCGACCAGCTGCCGTTTGTCGCGGCACTCGTCGCGATCGATCTCGGCACCGTCGGCAATTGGGCCGAGCGCAAGAACCTCGCCTATACGTCGTTCCAGGATTTGAGCGCCAAGCCCGAAGTGCGCCGGCTGGTCGGGGAGGAGATCGCCCGCTGCAACGCGACCCTGCCGGACGCGGCGAAAATCCGGCGCTTTGTCCTGTTGAGCAAGGAATTCGACGCCGACGACAACGAGATCACCCGGACCCGCAAGATCCGGCGGCGCTTTGTCTCCGAAAAATACGCCGCCGTTATCGACGCGCTCTACAACGGCGCCGAAGCGGTCGAGCTGGCGACCGAGATCACCTATGAGGACGGCCGCAAGGCAACCCTCGCCGCAAAGATGGCGATCGACCGGGTCGGCGAGCCGGCCGCACCTGCCCGCCGCCCAGCTTATGCCTGAGGCCGCCCCGCTCATGCCTGAGGCCGCCCCGCTCATGCCTGAGGCCGCCCCGCTCATGCCTGAGGCAGGCCGTGGCGGTTGACTGGCAATTCACCCTGGTCCTGGTCACCAACGGGGTGCTGATCGGGTTGATGTATGCGCTGATCGCGCTGGGCTTTGTGCTGATCTACAAGGCGACCGACGCGATCAACTTCGCCCAGGGCGAGTTCGTCATGTTCGCGGGCTTTATCGCCGCCGCCGCCGCCGGGATTTTCGGGCTGTCGTTCTGGCTGTCGGCCTTGATCGCGATCGCCGGCATGGTGGCGCTGGGCTTCGGGCTGGAGCGCGTCGTGCTGCGTCCGCTGATCGGCCGCCCGATCATTGCCGTGGTGATGGCGACGATCGGTTTGGCGGCGGTGCTGCGCGGCGTGGCGGTGTTGGCGTTCGGCGCCGGGACCCGCGCGATCACGATGCCGGTCGGCGATACCCCGCTCGTGCTCGGGCCGGTCAACCTGCCGCCGGTCCAGCTGGTCGGGGCCGGGGTCAGCATCGTCTTTCTCGGCGGCTTTACCTGGTTCTTTCTAAAGAGCCGGATGGGTGTCGCGATGCGCGCGGTCGCCGACAGCCAGCAGGTGGCGATGGCGATGGGCATCAATGTCCAACGCTATTTCGCCTTTGCCTGGGCGATGGCGGGAGTGGTCTCGGCGCTGGGCGGCGTCGTCTGGGGCGCGATGCTCGGCGTCGACAACCAATTGGCGTTGGTCGGGCTCAAAGTGTTTCCGGTGGTGATTTTGGGTGGGCTCGATTCGATCCTCGGCGCGGTCGTCGGCGGGCTGATCATCGGCGTCGTCGAGAACCTCGCCGCCGGTTATCTCGATCCCTTGGTCGGCGGCGGCACCAAGGATTTTGTGCCTTACGTGCTGATGATCGCGGTGCTGATGATCCGCCCCGACGGCATGTTCGGCCGGCGCCGGATCGAACGGGTCTGACGGTGCGCGCGGTCGACCGCCCCGGCCTGGCTTCGGCACCCCCGCGCAAGCGGGGGGCCGGGCCTGGCCTGGTTTCGTCACCCCCGCGAAAAGAGCGTGTGAAAAAATGCCAAACATCGTCATTCCGGGGCGCGGGCACTGCCCGCGAGCCCGGAACCTATGAACACCGGACGTCGAACATATTGGAAATTCAGGTGTTCTTGGGTTCCGGGCTCGGCCCTTCCGGCCGCCCCGGAATGACGTTACTTGGAAAGAGCAATTGCTTCATACGCTCTCTTGCGGCGGTGACAAGAGAAGCGGCGGTGACGCGAGAAGCCGGGGCGACGAGAGAAACGGATTAATAATGTTCCACCGCGAGGCCGGCGTCTTCAAGACCAGCTATGCCGCCGATATGGCGCTCTTTCCGCTGCCGGTCGCGCAGTGGAGCGTGGCGGCGATCGCGGCGCTGTTCATCGTCGCCGCGCCGATGCTGCTCGGCGAATATTACCTGTCGGTCCTGAACCTGATCCTGATTGCGATCGTCGGCGCGCTCGGCCTCAACATCCTCGTCGGCTATACCGGGCAGATCTCGATCGGCCACGGCGCCTTTATGTCGGTCGGCGCCTATACCGCGGCGAATTTGATCACGCGTCTGGGCATGCCGTTCTGGGTCGCGATCCCGGCGGCCGGGGTGATGGCGGCCTTGATCGGGACCATTGTCGGCATCCCGTCATTGCGCATCAAAGGCATTTATCTGGCGATCGCCACGCTCGCCGCGCAATTGATCATCGAGTGGACGATCAACCACGTGCAGTGGATCTCGGGCGGCGTGCAGGCGTCGATCACGATCCCGCGCCCATCGATTTTCGGCTATCGGCTGACGACCGAGCGCAGCTTCTATCTGTTTCTGATGGCGTTTGTCGTGCTGGCGACGGTCGGCGCGTTGAACCTGGTGCGCAGCCGCATCGGGCGCGCCTTTGTCGCCATCCGCGACCAGGACATCGCGGCCGAGATCATCGGCATCGACATCTTCCGCTACAAGCTCTACGCGTTTGCGATCTCGTCCTTTTATGCCGGGGTGGCGGGCGTGCTCGAAAGCTACTATCTGGGCATCGCCAATTACGAGCAGTTCCAGATCGACGTGTCGATCGACTATCTGGCGATGGTCATCATCGGCGGCCTCGGCTCGGTGCTGGGCTCGGTGTTCGGCGCAGTGTTCGTCACCTTGCTGCCGATCGCGACCCGCTGGTTCCTGAATGCGTTTGGCGGCATCATCTTTTCCCAGGCCGACCTGTTGAACGTCGTGCCCAATCTGCGGCTGGTGATGTTCGGCGGGCTGATCATCTTTTTCCTGGTGGTGGAGCCGGAGGGCTTGAACCGGTTGTGGCAGAACATCCGCAATTACTTCCGGGCATGGCCATTCTCTTATTAGCAAGCAGACAGAGGGAGGTACGGCGATGAGGACGTTTCCGAGGAAGACGCTGGGCTTGGCGGCGGTTGCCGCGGCCGGGATGTGGCTCGCCGGGGCCGCTGCGGCCCAGGCCAAGGAGCTGGTGATCGGCGACCAGTGCGACCGCACCGGCCCGACCCAGATCGTCGGCACCGTGCTGTGCCCGGCAATGCAGGATTATTACAAGCTGATCAATGCCGAGGGCGGCATCGACGGCTGGACGATCCGCGGCGACGAGATCGACAACCAATACAAGGTGCCGCAGGGCATCGAGGCCTATGAGCGGCAAAAGCAGATGGGCGTCGTGATGATGACGCTCTACGGCACGCCGCAGACCGTGGCGCTGAACCAGCGCCTCGAGCAGGACAAGATGCCGACGACCTCGCCCGGCTTTGGCATTTCCGCCGCCGCCGACGGCAAGCGCTTTCCCTATCTGTTTCCGATTGCCGCGACCTATTGGTCGCAAGGTGCGGCGGCGGTCAAGTTTGCCAAGGACAAATTGGGCGGCAGCCTGAAGGGCAAAAAGATCGCCTATGTCTATTACGACAACCCGGCCGGCAAGGAGCCGCTGCCGATCATCAACGCGCTGAAAAAGTCGGAAGGCTTTGAGCTGCGCACCTTTGCCGTGCCGCCGCCGGGGGTCGAGCTCGGCGCGCAGATCCTCGACATCGCCCAGCGCTATCACCCGGATTTTGTGATCGCGCATCTGTTCGGCCGCTCGCCCTCGGTCTTGATCAAGGGGCTGAAGGGTGCGGGCTATCCGCTGAACAAGGTCCTGGGCCTCGTCTGGGCCTCGGCCGAGGCCGACATCAAGGCGGCCGGCGGCTGGAAGGTGGCCGAGGGCTACAACACGATGCAGTTTGCCGGCGCCGGCGACAATTATCCAATCCGCCAGCAGATCAAGGCGATGTACAAAAAGGAGGGCAAGGCCCCGCCGGCGACGATGGACGACACCGTCATCTACAACCGCGGCCTCTTGCAGGCGGCGGTCCAGGTGGAGGCGATCAAAAACGCGCTGAAGATCAGCGGCGGCCAAAAGCCGACCGGCCCGCAGGTCAAGCAGGGCCTCGAAGAGATCCACGACTTCACGCTGGGCGGGCTGGTGCCGCCGTTGCAGATCACCCCGACCGATCACGAAGGCGGCGGCTGGGTCCAGGTGTTTCAGGTCCACGACGGCAAGCTCGTCAAGGAAACCGACTGGTTCCGTGCCTATCGCGGCGTCGTCGAGAACGCGCTCAAGACGATGGAATAGCGCTCGCATGCTGGCCCTCAACAACATCGAGGTCGTCTACGACGGCGTCATCCTGGTGCTGAGGGGCGTGTCGCTGGCGGCCGCGGAGGGGCGCATCACCACCCTCCTCGGCGCCAACGGTGCCGGCAAGACGACGACGTTGAAAGCGATCTCGGGGCTGTTGCGCGCGGAGCGGGGCGAGGTGACCAAGGGCACGGTCGAGCTCGACGGCGAGCGGCTCGACCGGCTGGCGCCGCATGACGTGGTCAAGCGCGGGATCAGCCAGGTGTTCGAGGGGCGGCGCGTCTTCGAGAACCTGACGGTCGAGGAGAACCTGGTCGCCGGCGCGCATACCCGGCACGAGGCGGCGCGCATCAGAGACGGCATCGGGCGGGTCTACGCCATGTTCCCGGTGCTCAAGGAACGGCGCCGCGACCGCGCCGGCTATCTCTCGGGCGGCGAGCAGCAGATGCTGGTGATCGGCCGGGCGTTGATGTCCGAGCCCAAGGTCATCCTGCTCGACGAGCCGTCGCTCGGCTTGGCGCCGCTCGTCATCGAGGACATCTTTGCGACGATCCGCCGGCTGCGCGACGAGGAAAAGCTGACCGTGCTGCTGGTCGAGCAGAACGCCGCGCTCGCGCTCGACATCGCCGACCATGGCTATGTCATGGAAAACGGCCGCATCGTGCTCGACGGCCCGGTCGAGGCGTTGCGGCAAAACTCCGACATCAAGGAGTTCTATCTCGGCCTCAACGAAGTCGGCGCCCGCAAATCCTACCGCGACCTGAAGCACTACCGCCGCCGCAAACGCTGGCTGTCGTAAGTTATAGTTCCACAATGAGGCGGTGAGACAGCGAGAAGGAATGGTCCGCGCGAAGCGCGAAAGATAATTCTCATTGTCTCACCGCCTCACTGGTGAAATCTTCATCCACCTTCGAGCGGGAGCTCCGCATGGCCGGCATTCTTCCCCGTATCGCCGTGATCGGCACCGGCGGCACGATCTCCTCGCTCGGCGCCTCCAGCCTCGATGTGCTCGACTATCCCGATTTCGGGCAAAAGCTGACCGCCGCGGCACTCATCGACCGCTTTCCGGAGACCCGCCTCGTCGCCGAACCGGTACCGGTCACCTTTCGCCAGGTCGGCAGCACCGATATCGGCCCGCCCGACTGGATCGAATTGCGCGACTTGATCCACCGACTGGCGCAGGACGATCCCGCACCCGCCGGCTTTGTCATCCCGCACGGCACCGCGACGCTCGAAGAGACCGCGTTCTTCCTGAACCTGACCCTGAAGACCGCCCAGCCGGTCGTCTTGGTCGGGGCGCAACGCCCGGCGAGCGCGCTCGGCACCGATGCCGGGATGAACCTCGTCAACGCGTTGCGCCTCGCCGGTTCGGCCGAAGCGCGCGGCAAGGGCGTCCTCGTCCTCCTCAACGACGAAATCCATGCGGCGCGCGACGTGGTCAAGACCTCGACCTACCGGGTCCAGACCTTCCGCAGCCTCGATTTCGGCGCGCTCGGCCATGTCGATGGCGACGGCGTCCATTTCTACCGCGCCCCGCTCGGCGCTCATATGCCCGACGGCCCGTTCGCGGCGCGCGACCTCGCCCTGCCATTGCCGCGCGTCGATATCGTCTATTCCTATGCCGGCGCCGACGGTGCGTTGGTCGAGGCCGCCATCGCCGCCGGTGCCCGCGGCATCGTCTCCGCCGGCTTCGCCCCCGGCAGCCCGACGCCCTCGCAGCGCGCGGTCTTCGAGCGCGCCGCCAAAACCGGCATCGTCATCGTCCAGTGCAGCCGCGCCTTCTCAGGCCGCGTCGCCCCCCGCCGGCGCCTGCGCGAAACCGGCATCGTCGCCGGCGAAGACCTGAGCCCCCAAAAAGCCCGCATCCTCCTAACGCTGGCCCTGACCACGACGAGCGATACCGCCGCGATCCAGCAGCTCTTCCAGAGCTGCTGAGCCGGTGGCGATGGCAAAGCCGCCAGGCCATGCAATGTTCTGACCCGGCGAAAATCCGGCGCATAGCATCCGATGCTGCGAGCGCCTCAGCCACACCCCGCTGGCCCGGCCCGGCGGCGCCCCCATCGGGATGCAGGCTGCGGCGCCTGCGCCCCGGCGACGCCGTGTACAAAAACATTTCAGCATCACCCCGACAGGACCGCCAAAGCCGCCCGCGCACTCCTGTAAGGCTTGGCCTGAGGTGACGGTTTCCCCCACCCCGGACTACCGTCGGTATTGTGCCAAAAGCGACCATTGGTCACCATCAGGCGCGGATAGCTTGCATCTAACCTAAGCGCATCCCAATTTAGGCGAAAGTTGTGAGCGCCATACGGCCATGCAGGCCGTCATCAGCGTATGGGTAGCCTCTAATTTTTAGGCAGATGGCTGTGCCTCACGGTCGCGACAACCACGTCTCCGCAGGCGGTTAGATGGTACAGATCGACGCGATAAAGGATTTGACGCCGTTGCTGGGCACGCTAAGGCTGGTTCGTGTGAGGAAACGGCAGCAGAGAGTGCGACTACGCCCGTCGCCCCGTGGGTGCTTGCGACCGCGGCTGATCTCGGAAACCTGGATTTCGAAGCGCCGATCGCCGGATTGGTTTCGGCCGAAAGCTATGAGCTGAGCGAAGCCTACCGTCGGGCTGGACAAGCAGCAGGCGCGAAGGCCGAGGGGCTGGAAACGGCCGAGGCCCGCCTCTTCGTCATGCTGGCCGCAGTGACCGACATGCACCTCAAGGCGCACGAGCGCGAGGAGCCGTTTGGGCCGATGCTGGCAATGGCTGACGGCCGGCGCTCGGCAATCCCGGCGGATTTCCGTGAAGGGCATATCGATCTGCTCGCGGACCTGGCAATGCGCGCGGCGAACACCGTGCTTCGCGCGCGGCTGGCGGATGTGGCCTGGCTGCTCGACCGAAAGCGCGGGAAGCTGGGCGGTATCGCGATCACGGCCTATGTCGACACGATCGAGGCGACCGAGGCCGGGACGCTGAGGTTCCCTTACGGGGATAGTGCCGGCGCGCTCGAACATGGCGCGCGCGATCTGCTGTGCCGCGCCTTGCACATTGGCCGGACCATCGGTTGGGACAAGCCGGAGGCGCTCCGGGCGCGGGCCGCCGTCTTCCGTCTGCGCGAGCGCGCGATGGCGAGCGGAAAAGGCGTCGCGGCGCTCTGGTTCGCTGAGCTGGATCTCGACTTCGGCGTGTCCGACCCGGCGGCGGTCGCGGCCGGGATCGAGGGCGTGCTCGCGGCGCCGGGGAATGCCGACGTTCATATCTCAAGCTCACTCTGGCGTCTGGCGGCGCGCGGCTATCATCTCGCCAAAAGAGACGCCGACAAATACCGCTGCCAGACCGAGGCCGCCGAGGCAATGGTCGCCGAAGCCGAGCGCATCTTCGCCGGTGAGAGCGCGAGACAGGCTTCGACGATGCTGGCGTCCCACATGATGAGCGACGCGATCGCGAGCTTCATGACGTTCCGGCCGCCAAGGAGCGGCGGATCGCGCTGCGGCACAGCCTCGTCGACATGCAGGCACGCATCCCGGGCGAGATGTCGGTTTATTCACACCAGTGGGACATGAAAGACATCGCGGCCGGGGTCAAGGACGCGATGGGCGACCGGCCACTCTTGGACGAGCTTTTTCTGTTCTCGTCGATTTCAACATCGCCTGACCCGGCGGCGGTAGTGGCCGAAGCCGAGCAGTCGATCCGAGACCACGCTTTCGCGCGCTTCGCCGCCGTGCATTACGACCGCGAGGGCAAAGCAGTGCACCGCACCGAGCCAGGCGGCTTCGCGAGGGCAAAGGCTCAGCGGTGCGGCAGCGGATCGCCGAGGGCGAGGCGATCCGCCGGAACCTGATCGCGACGGCGCGAATCAGGTCGCCCGTCAGAGATCATGAGCAGCATTTTATGCCTGAGGAGACGCTGGCCGCGCTGCTCCAGCACAGCCCGTTCGTGCCGCCAGAGCTGATCGCGACCTTCAGCCGTGCCTTCCTACGCTTCTTCCAGGGGGATTTCGCGAGCGCCGTCTACATCATGAGCCGCTGGTCGAAAATCTCACTTCGCTATGTGCTGAAGCAGCACGGCCACGATGTTACCACCTTCGACGATGCGACCAGACACAGAAGTGTTTGACGATTTCGCAGATGTTCGAGCGGGCGTGAGGAACTCGACGCGGCTATCACCAAGCCGATCACGACGGATATCGAGAATGTATTCCTGAACCAGCCGGGGCCGCATCTTCGGCACGATATTGCGCACGGCTTGGCCCATGACGGCACGCCCTACGGACCCGATGCGGTCTATGGATGTGGTTGATCTTCCGGCTCTGCCTGCTGCCGCTGTTCCCGTACCGGGACCAGTTGCGTGAGCTGATCCGTTGATTTCGCGTCTTGGTGCGTTACCGGATTTTCGAATGTCCCGCACCGACGAGCCGTTCCTCAACGCCCGCGGCAAGCTTTAAAGCCTGCTGCGGGAGCCGCGCTACCAAGCGCTCACAACAATTCAGGACATCTGGCCGCCAATGGCAGGAATGGGGCAAGAAGCGGTGATCGCCCGCGAGGATTTGCGGGAATGGCACAAGCGGCGGATTCGGGGCGGGTCGGCGGTTCAACTTGGAGGGCGAACGCTGGCTGCAAATTTGCCGTATTTTCAGCAAAGCATTTGGCAGAGGTGTTACCGTGGATTGCGGCTGCGGGGTGGCGAGCAAAGTGCGGAATGGGACGCGGGTCGACTCGCTTTCCGACGGGTCAACGACCGGCGACAAAACTTCCCGCCGCGATGCGGGCCCGGGCTCGGCGCTCGTGTCAGCTCAAAAGCGGTTCGTCCGGGCTTTATGGCGGCCGGCTTCCGGCCGCGCCACATCGCTCGGGCAGGACGGGCTTCAGTTCGGGTAGACGATGGTGCGCAGCATGATGCGGCGCTCTTCGGGGCGATCGTCGCCCGCACCCCGGTGCATCGTTGCGCGCTCGTGCCAGATCGGCAAATCGCCGACCCGCCGGCTGTGGCAATAGGCGCCGACCGGCCGTGCTTACCGCAAGCCGGTGTATTTGTCCCATTCCTTGGCGAAGGCGGTGCGGCTCTTCAGGAAGGTTTCCCAGTCGTCGGGCATCAAGAGCTTGATCTGGTCGAGCGGCACGCCGCCCGGCGGCGGGGCGGCGCCGTGCTTTGGCGAGTGCAGGTAGAGATTGTCGGACATCGCCTTCTGCCCGAGATCGGAGAGATACCAGTCGAGAAACAGCCGCGCCGCATCGGGGTGCGGGCCATTGGTCGGGAGGCCCCAGGTCTCGGGGGTAGCCGGCATGCCGTCCGGGGGAATGTTGAACCCGATCGGCGCGCCCTTTTTCTTCCATTCGAGATAGCCCGCATATTGCGCCGTGTGGATGATCTTGTCCTGCTGGTTGACCAGCCGATCAAACTGCTGGACATAGGAATCGAACCCTTTCGGCCTCAGCTCGCCGAATTTCTTCCAGTAGTCGGGGCCGTAGAGCTTGCCCAGCTCGAACCACGCGACATGCTGCAGCCCGGACGTCGACAGCTTGACCGTGATGCTATCCTTCCATTTGGGGTCGATCGCCTCTTGCCAGGTCTTTGGCGCCTGGTCGGGCGGCACGACATTGGGATTGTACGCAATCCCCGCCGGCCCGATCGCACCCCATGTCCAATAGCCTTCGGGCTTGGATTTGTATTCCGGCTTGTAGAATTGCATCTGCGGCGAGATGTAATGCACGTAGCCGTGCTTTTTCTGGAAATCGAGGATCATCCCCATGTCGGAGATCTGCATGACGTCGAGCGTGTAGGTCCGCGCCTGGCGCTCGGCGCTGACCTTGGCATAAAGGGCGCCGGCCTGCAGCCGCGTGTAGTTGGCTTTGATTTTCGGGAAGAGCTTGGTGAACTCGGCCAGCACGTGCAGCTCGGCGGCCTCGGGGTTGGTGGCATAGACGACAACCTCGCCCTCGGCCTCGGCCTTGGCGATATCGGCGCAGGTTTTGAAGCCATGGATCTCCTGCGGCTTGGCGCAGCTGTCCTCCTCATCGGCGAGCGCCGGCCCCACGGCGATCACTGCGGCCAACGCCGCCGCCATTCCGAGCCAAGCCTTCATCGTCCTTCTCCTTGGAAATGCGATCGCGCCAAGCATCAGTCCTGCAGCAGGATGCAGTGTTCCGGCGCGAAGGACAGCGTCACCGTCGCGCCCTCCGCGAACATCTCGGTCGGCGGCCGCCGCACGGTCAGCGCGCCGCCCGTCCAATCGACGATGTACTGGATGAAATCGCCATGAAACAGCCGTTGCCGGATCGTGCCCGGCGTGCAGTTGCCTGGATCACAATTAATTGGGCCGTTGCCGTCGCCGGGCATCATGTCGATATAGGCCGTGCGAACCGCGACATGGCTTTCGCCGCCGTGCGGGGCATGCGCCGCCCAAGCCCGGAACCTGGGCCCTGCGGCGGTTTCGAAATCGACCGGCCCGGGCCCCAGAACGCCCGGGCCGACCCGCCCCGCGATCAAATTCGCCGAGCCGACGAAATCGGCGACGAACCGGCTTTTCGGCCGGTTGTAGATGTCCTCCGGCGTGCCGATCTGCTCGATCCCGCCGGCATTCATGACGATGACGCGGTCGGAGATCGCCAGCGCTTCTTCCTGGTCGTGGGTGACATAGAGCGAGGTCACGCCGAGCCGGTGCTGCAACGCCCGCAGCTCGACCCGCATCTCGGCCCGCAATTTGGCGTCGAGGTTGGACAAGGGCTCATCGAACAGCAGCACGCTCGGCGAAAAGGCGATCGCGCGCGCCAGCGCCACGCGCTGCTGCTGCCCGCCGGACAACAGCGCCGCCGAGCGGTCGGCGAAGCTGCGCATCTGCACGAGATCGAGGGCATGCCCGACCTGCTCCTCGATTTCGGCCTTTGGCAATTTGCGCACCCGCAGCCCATACGCGACATTGTCGGCGACGCTCATATGCGGCCACACCGCGTAGGACTGGAACACCATCGAGACGCCGCGCTTTTCCGCCGGCACATTGCGCCGCGCCGCCGCCGAGTAGACCGCCGCCCCATTGATCCGGATATTGCCGCCGGACGGCTGCTCGAGCCCGGCGATCGCCCGCAGGGTCGTCGTCTTGCCGCAGCCGGACGGCCCCAGCAAGGTCACGTGCTCGCCTTGAGAGACGGAAAAGCTGACCCCGTTTACCGCCGGCACGTCGTCGTAGCGGACGACGAGATCGGCGATCTCGATCGCCGGCATTTTCGCTCCCGGCATTTTCGCTCCCGGCATTTTCGCTCCTGGCATTGTCGATCCTGGTGGGGCTCACGGCAGCTCCCCGGAATAGCGCCGGGCCGCCTGCAGCATGACGAAGAGCGCGATGAACACGGCGGCGGACTGGATCAGCGCCAGCGCCGCCGACAGGGTCGAGGACGAGCTGAGCCACGCGTCGATGATCGAGGGGGCGATGACCTTGGCGTTGCTGCCGACAAGAAAGATCGACACGCCGAGCTCGCGCACGCTGGCGATGAACACGAGCAGCCACGCGGCGATTATTCCCGGCCGCAGCAGCGGCAGTGTCACCGTGCGCAGCTGGTACGCCCACGAGGCGCCGCAAACGCGCGCGCATTCTTCGAGGCTCTTGTCGATCTGCAGGACGACGCCGGCCAGCGTGCGCACGCCGAGCGGCATCAGCACCGTGAAATAGGCGAGCGCCATCAGCCACAACGTGCCGTAGATCGGGAGCGGGATGATCAGCCACACCTGCATCAGCGCGAGCCCGAACACGAGCCGCGGCACTGCCTGCGGGAACATGACCAGGTACTCGATCGCCGTGCGGCCCGGCGCGCGCGAGCGATAGATGATCCAAACCAGCACTGCCATGATCGCGACCCCGATCGTGGCGACGCAGACGCCGAGAATGAGGCTGTTGGTCAAGGCGAGGCGGATCGCGGCAAAGCCGAACGCGGCTTGGTAGTTTGCCGTCGTGAACCGGGCCTGCGACAGGATCACCGTGGCGAAGCGCTCGAACGAGGTCAGCAGCAGGACGCCCAGCGGCAGCACGACGGCGGCGAGGATGTAGGCGAGGCAAAGTCCGAACAAGACCCAAGCCATTCGCCCCATCGCCATCGTGCGCGGGCGGAACCCCTTGCCGGTGATCGTCGCAAAATGGCCGCGCCGGATGATCACCCGGTAAAGGCTGAGCGTCAGAAACATCACCGCGAAGAGCGCCATCCCGAGTGCTGCCGCGCGCCCGTAATCGGCGGGGTACATCGTCACCGCCTGCCAGATCGCCGTGGTGATGACGACGAACCGGGCGGGGATGCCCAGCACGAAGGCGGCGGCGAACGACCCCAGCATTTCGGCGAAGACGAATACCGCCGCACCGGCCACGCCCGGCAGCACGAGCGGCAAGGTCACCGTCAGCATGACCCGCCACTTGCCCGCGCCGAGCACCCGCGCGCCCTCCTCGAGCGCCGGATCCATCGACTTCATCGCAGCCGAGATCATCACAAAGGCGACGGTGCCCTCGAACAATGCCATGACCCAGGCGATGCCCCAGGGCGAATACGCATTGAACAGGTCGCCGCTGCCTCCGGCCGCATGCCACACCTGGTTGAGAAAGCCGGTGCGCGGAGCCGCCAGGATCGACCAGGCGAGCGCCCCGACGAGCGGCGTCATATAGTAAGGGAGCTGCATCAGCCGTTCGAGCCAGCGCACGCCCGGCAGCTTGGTGCGGGTAAAGGTCCAGGCCGCGAGAAAGCCGATGACGATCGCCAGCACCGTCGCGATGCAGGCGACGAACAAGGTATTGGCAATCACCTGCCAGCTGTCTAACAAATCCTTGTAATGGTCGACCCCGTAGGTCTCGGGCGGAAAGGTCAGCGGGTCGCCGGTATTCACCGACAAGATGACAAGATAAACCATCGGGTAGAGCACGAGGACGCCGCAGAACACGACGACGATCGCAGAGACGAGAGCTTGGCTCGACGGCAGCCAATCCGGGCGCGTCCGGAACCCCGAAGCTCTGCCTTCTTTGACAATATCGGTCAAACCCGTCGCCCTGAGCTCGCGCGCCATCGGTGCGGGCCGACGAGACCATGGATCGCCCGCGCGCACAACCCCGCCTCCTTCTCCGGAGTGTCAGTTTGCCGGCGACTCCGGCATGCCAAATTCGCGATAAATCGGCGGCTCGGCGTCGTCGAAAGCGGTCGTTTCGCGTCCCGGGATGGTCAGGCCGCGGTATTCAGCACCATGTCTGCCGCCTTTTCGCCGATCATGATCGACGGCGCGTTGGTATTGCCCGATGTCAGCGTCGGCATGATCGAGGCATCGGCGACGCGCAGGCCGGCAATGCCATGCACCCGCAGCTGGGCATCGACGACGGCCATCGGGTCGGACCCCATCTTGCAGGTGCCCACCGGGTGGTAGGTGGTTTCTGCGGCCTGCTTCACCCAGTCGAGGATTTCGTCATCGCTGGTCCGATCGATGCCGGGCACGAGCTCGCTGACCTGAAAGGGGCCCATCGCCGGAGCGGTCATGATCGCGCGGGCGATGCGGACCGCGCGCACGGTCAATTCCGCGTCGGGCGGCGACGACAGAAAATTGAAGTTGATCGCCGGCGGTCGGCGCGCGTCGGCCACGGTGATATGAACGTGCCCTTTGCTCTCCGGGCGCATCGCGTGGGCATAAAGGGTCAGGCCCGATTGCCGCGATATCCGCGGGCCTCGCGGCGTGGGTTCGGTCAGCATCGGGATCCAGCCCAGCATCAGGTCCGGCGCCTCCAGGCCTTCGCGCGAGCGCACGAACGCGCGCATCGGGGCGCCCGTCATCGCCAGCATGCCCCTCCGGAAGAGCGCGTAGCGCAGCACCTGCTGCGCCAAGCCGAGCCCGCGCCCCCGATCGTTGAAGGTGATGCCTTTTTTGCCGACCAGCCAGCGGGTGCGCGGCACGTAATGGTCGCGCAGGTTTTCGCCGACACCGGGCAGCTCGTGCCGCACCGCGATGCCGAGCTTGCGCAGCCGTTCGGGTTGGCCGATGCCGGACAGCTCCAGCAATTGCGGCGAGTTGAACGCGCCGGCGCTGACCACGACGGCGCCTCCCGCAGAAGCCTCGCGCACCTCGCCGGCGACCGAATAGCGCACACCGGTGCAGCGCTTGCCGTCGATCGCCAGCGCCTCGGTCAGAGCGTCGGTCTCGATATGCAGGTTTTGGCGGTTGCGGACCGGATCGAGATAGCACCGCGCCGTGCTCATGCGGCGGCCGCCGGCAATCGTCGCCTGGCTCATCGCGATGCCTTCTTGGCTGGCACCATTGTAGTCCGGGTTGTGAGGGATGCCGACCTGCCCGGCTGCCTCGATGATGGTCGCGAAAAGCGGCTCGCGCGGCTCCGGGTTGGTAACCCGCAACGGGCCCTCGCGCCCGCGAAAGGCATCGTCGCCCTCGCCGGCATAGCTTTCCATTCGCCTGAAGAACGGCAGGACGTCCGCGTAGCTCCAGCCCCGGTTGCCCAGCTGCGCCCAGGTATCGAAGTCCTGGGCTTGGCCGCGGACAAACACCATGCCGTTGATCGAGCTGGAGCCGCCGAGCAGCTTGCCGCGCGGCACCGGCAGCCGGCGGCCATTGGTGCCCGGCTCGGGCTCGGAGGAATAGAGCCAGTTGGCTGCGGGATTGGCGATGAGGCGCGCCATTCCGATCGGGATCGGGGACCACGGATGGCTCGCCCGCCCGGCCTCGAGCAGCAACACCTTGTTGCGCGGGTCTGCCGACAACCGGTTCGCGACCGCCGCACCGGCCGAGCCGGCGCCGACAACAATGTAATCGTAGGCTTGCATGTCCTCTGGCCCGCCCTCAGCCACGATGCGCTCTAATCAGGCAACTATGCCAAGCGGCGATCAACTCCGCCAATACCGCCAACGAACGCGTGCCAATCCAGGGCGGCTTCCCCCTGAGAGGCATGCGCCGGGCCAGGCAACGAGTGCAATGCAGCCGCGCCTTCTCCGGCCGTGTCGCCCCCCGCCGCCGCCTGCGCGAACCCGGCATCGTCGCCGGCGGAGATTTGAGCCCCCAAAAAGCCCGCATCCTCCTAATGCTGGCCCTGACCACGACGACCGACACCGCGGCAATCCAGCACCTCTTCCAGAGCTGCTGAACGCCGGCGAGGCCGGCGAGGCCGCCGGGCACGCGATGTACGATCGCATGCATTCCGGGGGCTACGCCTGACCAAATCACCGAAGTCGCGCGCTCCTTGGGCTGCTCTAAGCCTTGGCGCGTGAGACGCCAAAGACGGGCGATCGATCCCCGGCGCCCAACAACAATTGGCCACACTGCGCAGTCCGCTCCGCCACGGCAAATTGTAAATTTTTTAATGATTGAGACCCAAGGATTCGGGGCGGCGGTCGAGAGCTGTAGGCCGCCAGTCGAAAATCGGTGTTGCGGAGGTGGCTTGTGATGGCCGACGATGCCAGCTAGTCGATCGCATAGGTCGCCATCACACACAGGGGGGGGCACCGGTGGCGTACAAACAGATGGCGCGGCGGCAACGATAGGTGCCGACGACTGAGCGTTCAATCAACGATGCCATCGCGCTGGTGCTGCGCGAGCGCCGTCGTCTTTGGGCGGCCCCGCAAAGGGTGCGCAGCGAGAACACAGGTATCTTTCGCGATGCGGGCCTACAACCGGACATTCTAATCACGGAGCCAGGTACGACCCCGGTTGTCGTTGAGACAGAAGTTCTCCCCGCCGCGACTGTCGAGGCGGATGCGCGCTCGCGATTGGGCCAAGCGTTGCGGGACACGGGACGCCAGGTTTTCTCTTCGGTCGCGGTGCGCCTTCCGTCAGCGTTGCGCGAACACGAGGGCGCAGCCTTGGCCGAGGCCCTGCGCGACAGCACAACGAATCTCGAGTTCGCCTGCTTCACGGGTCGATCACCAGAGGACGCCACCAGATGGCCGAAAGCCGGATGGGTATCCGGCTCAACATCAGACCTCTGCCTCGTATGCCAATCGATGACGATCCCGCCGCCTATCGTGAACGAGGCGTCGAATCGGCTGGTATTGGGAGTCCGCGACGCGGCCGGCATTCTCGGCGACCAAGGGTCGGAGTATCGCGGTGCGCTCAACGGGATAGCTGCGCTGATGCATCAGGAGGAACGCATCCAGACGCGGCGCATGGCCATGACGATCGTGGCAAACGCGCTTGTGTTCCACGCTAGCCTCGTGGGGCATGGTGGCCCGCTTGCTGATATCAGATCGGTGCACCAAATCCGCGCGGCCGAGGGGCGCCTGTCGCGTGAGGCTGTTCTTGCCGAATGGCAGAAAATCCTCGCAATCAACTATTGGCCAATTTTCGATATTGCCCGGCAGATCGTTGAGATGCTGCCAGCGCCGGCGGTTGTCGAGATACTGGATCGATTAGCGAAGACCGCCGACTCGGTGCTCGAAAGCGGGCTAACCCATTCTCACGACCTCGTCGGCGCCATCTTCCAAACTCTTATTGCTGATCGAAAGTTTCTTGCGGCGTTTTATACGAGACCGGCCTCGGCGGCTTTGTTAGCTGAACTGGCGATCTCGCCTAGCGCCACTCCACGAGGGGAGGATTGGTCCGATCCCGCAAATCTGACACGGCTTCGGGTGGCAGATTTTGCGTGCGGCACTGGAACGCTTCTTTCGACGGTCTACCAATTTCTGCGGCAGCATCACGAACTGCACGGCGGCAATGAGGAAGCCCTGCATCCCGTGATGATGTCGGACGTTCTGACCGGCTGCGACATCATGCCGGCAGGCACGCATATCACGGCATCGATGCTGTCGGGTGCCCATCCAGCCGTCCAATATCCAGGCAGTTCGATCATGACCATGCCGTTCGGCAAGCTGGGCGGTCGAGCACTATCCCTGGGCTCACTCGATCTGTTGCAGCGGGACGGCGTCTTTCCCGTCTTCGCCACTTCCGCAACATTGGTCGAGGGCGGGGGCCAACGTGAGACGGAGGCATGGCATCGGATTCCCGACAGAACATACGATCTAGTAGTTATGAATTCCGCCCTTTGTGAGAGCGACAAACCATGAGGGCGACCGCGGGAATGTACCCAACCCAATGTTCGCCGCATTTTACACGACGCCGCAGCAGCAGCGGCAAATGGCTGACCGGCTTGGGAAGATTGCGCACGGGACCGCGTATCATGGCAATGCGGGCGAAGCGAGCGCGTTTCTGGCGCTAGCTCACCGGAAGATTTGTCCGGAAGGAACGCTCGCTCTAGTGATGCCGCTCAGCCTCCAGTTCGGGGCGAGCTGGGAAGCATCCCGCAGGTTATTGAGACGCCACTACGAAAATCTATGTGTCATCAGTATCGCTGCTGCGCGAGACAACGAGCTGTCCTTTTCCGCCGATACCGACATGGCGGAGTGCCTCATCACGGGGAGACGGAGCGGCGACGGGAGCCAGCGGGGCACGTTCGTGATTTTGAGATCTAAACCGTCCGTTCCCTTGGAGGGAGCAACTATTGGGCGTCTTATTCGCGAAGGAAGGGTGACAGCCCGGCGTCTGGAAGATGGGCCGGTAGGGGGCACACCGATCCGCGTGGGTGATGACATGATCGGCACAATGCTGGATGCGCCGCTACCCGCGGATGGACCATGGCCTCTCTGCCGCGTTGCCGATGCCTCTGTCGCTCAGACCGCATATCAGCTCGCGGAACGGGGTCGACTCTGGCTAGCGGGAGAACCGGCCCCGATCCCCTCGCACGTGTGCCGTTTGGGCGAATTAGCCCATTTTGGACCGGTAGATCGAGACATCGATGGGATTGAAGGGCACGGAAAAATCATTCGCGGGCCTTTTGACATTGTTGACCTACACCCGCAGCAGGAACCGACATATCCAGTCCTTTGGAGTCACCGCGCGGATGCGGAACGATCGCTGGTTGTAGCTCCCGACAGCGAGGGACGGATACGAACTGGGGGAACGTCAAGCGAAGAATCAGACATACGCGGTCGCGCGCAGCGCATTTGGAGTACAGCGGGCAGATGCCACTTCAACCGGGATTTTCGGTTCAATTCGCAATCGACCGCCGCGGTCCTTACCGAGCGGCCGACCCTCGGTGGGCGAGCGTGGCCGAGTGTCAATTTTCGCGACCCGCGACATGAACCAGCTTTTGTTCTATGGGCCAACTCGACGCTTGGGCTCTTGGTTCATTGGTGGCGCGCAAGCAAGCAGCAGAGTGGGAGGGGCAGCATCACGCTAACTCGGCTGCCGGACCTGCCTACGTTTGACTTTCGCACTCTGTCCGACGAGACGCTTGGCGAAGCCGTTCGTCGTTTCAACGAGCTAAGAGCTTTACATCTCTCGCCGTTCGATCAGATCGACATTGATGACCAACGGCGCGAGATTGACGCTACGCTCGGGCCGATCTTCGGCGTACCTGATTCTCTGCTAACGCCGGGCGGTCCTCTCGATCTTTTGCGACGCAAACTGGCCCGCGAACCGTCTATCACCGGCGGCCGTGAACGCGAATGAAGAAAGGCTGATCCGCAATGTTCGGCTTCCGACACCATTTACGCTTTATCCTGAGACGATTTTCAATCGACCATTCGGGAACGGCGAATGACCGGAGAGAGGTAGGATCGGTCATAGCGCCGATTGGTCGCAAATGGCTCCGGTGGCGGAGCCGGGCCTCGAAAAGTACGACCTCCGCGACCGCTCCCTTGTTACCGGTAATTTCGCCATGTTCGTGTGTTAGCAATGGCGCGGTTTTGCATTTGCGCAATCTCGGCGGGCCGCCTCCGGGGCGGGTCGGCGGGTTCAACTTAGGGGCGAGCGTTGGCTGCAAATCTGCTGTATCAACAGCCAGGCATTTGGAGGAGATGCTACCGTGGATTGCAGCCGCGGGGTGGCGAGCAAAGTGCGGCACGGGACGCGCGCGGAGCTCGCTTTCCAGGCGAGCCGACGACCAGCAACAAAACTTCCCACCGCGATACGAGCCCGACCGCCGGTGCCCGTGTCGGCTCAGACCGGCGATTCGTCCGGGCTTTATGGCGGCCGGCTTTCGGCCGCGCCACACCGCTCGGGCAGGACGGGCCTCAGTTCGGGTAGACGATGGTGCGGAGCATGATGCGGCGCTCTTCGGGGTGATAATCGCCGGCACCACGGTGCATCGTCGCGCGCTCGTCCCAGATCAGCAAATCGCCGACCCGCCAGGGATGGTAATAGACGAAGCGCTCCTGGGTCGCGTGCGCGGCCAATTCCTCGATAAATTGCCAGGCGGCCTCGCGCTCCATGCCCTCGATGCCATGGGTGTGCATCGGGTTCAAAAACAGGATCGGGCGGCCGGTCACGGGGTGGCGGATCACGGCCGGGCGACGCTGCTCGGCGTATTTCTTGTCGGTGCGGTTCATCGCCTCGTCCGGCTCGTAGAGCCTGGCGCCGACGGGTCCGTCGGTGCGGCCGTGCAGCCCGACCGTCCCGGCGAGGCGGTCCTTCATCGCCGCCGGCAATGCGTCGTAGGCGGCGCGCATATCGGCAAACACCGTGCCGCCCTTGGTTGCGGGGATTTCGAGCGCATGCAGCATCGCCAGCAACGGCAGCTCTTCCTCATAGGTCGAGTCGGTGTGCCAGTCGGTGGCGCGCTTGACGCCGTACCAATCGACTTCGCCGGCCTCGTCGACATTGCGCAGCCACGACACTTCGGGATGATCGGCGTGGCGATAGCCGACGAGCGCATGCGGGCGCGGCCGGCCGAACCGGCGGCCAAAGGCGGCGATGTCGCCGGCATCGAGCTCCTGGTCGCGGAACACCAGCACCGGGTGCTCGGCAAAGGCCCCCTCGATCCAGGTGAAGGTCGCGTCGTCGAGCTGCGCGAGATCCACCCCCAGCGCCTCGGTGCCGAGGGCCTCGCCGAGCGGACGCAGCTGCGGTGTGCCGGCCATGAGCTATCCTCCTTTTTGTCGCCTGCTTGTCAGTCTAGCCGCCCGGAAACGGGAAAGCGAAGAATTTGCTCCTCAATCCCCGGATACATCCGGCGCCGGAGGTTCGCATCCCCCCGCTTCCGCATGAGCTGGCTGCTGAAAATGCGGCTTTCCTGTATCAGCACCCTTCGAGACGGCGCGCCTGTCCTGAGGAGCCGCCGCAGGCGGCGTCTCGAAGGGGGCCTCCTCAGGGTGAGGCAAGCATTTGAAACCAAAGACCTCGTCCTGAGGAGCGCTTCGCAGGAGCGCGTCTCGAAGGATCCGGCACCGCTCCAACTCACGTTTTTCAGCACCCTGCCAGTGCGCGCACACATCTCGCGCGCAGGTCGGAGTTGGGGCTCTCCCCACCTCACCCCGACCCTCTCCGCCCCCCGGGGCGGAGAGGGGGATATTCGGGCTTTGAGATGTGAGGATGCCGTGGCGCTTGCGCGAGGGCAGGCCCTTCGAGACGCCGCGCTGCACGCGGCCCTCAGGACGAGGCCGCGTGGAGACCGGCTTTACCCCGCAAACGACGCGCCTCATGGTGAGGAGCACGCGCCGCGTGCGTCTCGAACCATCCTTGCCTTGCTCGGGGCTTCAGGTGGCTGCATGTCACCGGCCGCCGTAGCGGTCGATGTGGTAGGGGAGGGCGGCAAGCCCCGGGCAGTGGCTGCCGACCACCGGCTCGAGCGCCTGGTAAAGGCGGCGGTTGTCGGCGTTGATTGCCGCAAGACGCTCGCGCGCCGCCTCGACCCGGTCGCGCAGCCGGGCGAGATCGACCGTCAGCAGCCGCCGATTGTCGACGACGAGCCGGCCGCCGATCATGACGCTGGCGACGGCGTTGCCGTCCTCGGTGTGGACGAGCTGGTTGACCGGGTCGTTGAACGGCAGCCAGTTCGGGTGGTCGAGGTCGAGCATGACGATATCGGCCTTATAGCCGGGCGCGATCCGGCCGATCCGGCCAGGAAGCCCGAGCGCCTTGGCGCTTCCCTCGGTCGCCGCCAATGCGGCTTCGCGGGTCGAGAGCCAGCGCCGCCAATCCGGCCCCCGCGCCTTCGAGACAAAGGAAGCCAGCCGCATCGCCTCGTACATGTTCTGGTTGTCCGAGCAATTCGCACCATCGGTGCCGATGCCGAGATTGACCCGGCGGTCGAGCATCGCGCGGGTGTCGGCAAGGCCGCCGCCGAGGCGCATGTTGCTGCCGGGGTTGTGCGCGACCGAGGCGCCGTGGTCGCCGAGCCGCGCCATGTCGTCGTCGTCGAGCCACACGCCGTGGGCCACGGTGAAACGCGGCCCGAGGACGCCGAGCGTTGCCAGATGCGCGGTCTGGGTGCGGCCATAGACGCGGATGCCGGTCACCGCCTGCACCTTCGACTCGGCGACATGGCTGTGCAGCCCAACGTCGAATTCGCGCGCGAGATCGGCGCAGCCTCGGATGAAGCCATCGGAGCAGTGATGCGGGATCGTCGGCGCCACCGCCGGGCAAATCTGCTCGCGATCGAATGGCCAGCCGGCGAGTGCGGCGCGCATCGCCGCAAGCGTCGCTTCGGCCGGCGGCAGGCGCAGCGCGTCCACGCGGCCCCGCAATGCCGGCGGCATCGCATCGAGGAGGCCCGGGATCGCCTCAAAAAAGCTGCGGTCGGCGACCATCGGCGCCAAGACCGCGCGCATGCCGACATCGGCATAGGCCTGCGCCGCGCGCGCCAGCCCCTCGGCGGTCGGCAGCGGCCATTCGAACGACAAATCGTAGCAGGCGGTGCAGCCCTTCATGACCATCTCGACCGCACCGAGCTCGGTCGAGAGATAGCGGTCCTCGTGGTTGCGGTTGCCGGTGATCCAGGGGGCGGCGGTCAGCAGCAATTCCAAGGTCCAGCGGTCGCCCATGCCCTTGGCGAGGTTGCCGTGACCGTGGGTGTGGGCGTTGACGAGGCCCGGATGCAACAGCCGGCGCGCCGCCGAAATCTCGGCCGCCCCCTCCGGCGCCGGAGAGCCGGGCGGGCCGATCTCGCGGATCGTGTCGCCGTCGATCAGGATATCGGCGGGCTCCGCCGTGCCCGCGGCAATGTCGAGCACCCGGCCGCCGCGCAACATCGTCCACGCCATGCTATCGTCTTTCCAAAGCTCTCGGGCGCATGATAGGCCGAAGCGATGGCGAAAGTGATCGTCGAGCGACAAGGCGCGGTGCTCGTCATCGCGCTCAACCGGCCGGAGGTGCTGAACGCGGTCGACCGGGAGGCGATCGCAGCACTTGCCGATGCCACCGCCGACGCGGCCGAGGACCGCAGCGCGCGCGCCGTGCTGCTGCGCGGTGCCGGCACGCATTTCTGCGCCGGCGGCGATCTCGGAATGTTCGCCGCGCTCGTTGGTCTGGCACCCGAGCGGCGGCGCGCGGAGCTCCACCGGATCGTCGAGACGCTGCACCCGCTGCTGGTCCGGCTGCGGCATATGCCAAAGCCGGTGGTGGCGGCGGTCCAGGGTGCGGCGGCCGGGTTCGGGCTCAGCCTCGTCCTTGCCGCCGATCTCGCGCTCGCGGCAAAGGATGCAGTCTTTACCTGCGGCTATATCCATCTCGGCACCAGCCCCGATGGCGGCATGACCGCGACCTTGCCGGCAGCCGTCGGGCTCAAGCGCGCGGCCGAGCTGGCGCTGCTCGGCGGGCGGTTCGATGCGCAGCGCGCGCTCGAATTGGGCATCGTCAACCGGCTCGTCGAGCCGGAGCGGCTGATGGCCGAGGCCGAAGCATTGGCGGCACGCCTCGCCAATGGGCCGACCGAGGCCTATGCCCGCACCAAAGCGTTGCTTCAGGCGAGCCTCGGCGACGGGTTCGAGGCGCAGCTGCGGCGCGAGGCGGAAAACTTCGCCGCGTGTGCGGCGACGGGGGATTTTGTCGAAGGGGTGCGCGCCTTTGTGGAAAAGCGCAGTCCGAATTTCAACGGCCGGGGGTGAATGCGATGACCAAACGTCTGCGGTGGTGGCGCGCCGTGCTGATCGCGCTGGCGGGTGCGGGCGCACTCTCGGGCTGCTATTACGACCCCTACACCGGCGGCTACTACCCCTATCCGCCTTACCCCGCCCCGTACCCGTATCCCTACCGGCCCGCCTATCCCTATCCCCCGCCGCCGATGCCGGGGAACATGGCGCCCCCGCCGGCGAATGGGCCGATCCAGCAAGCCCCGCTGCCGCCCCCGCATTAGCCCAAGGTCACAAGGTGACCTTGCGGGGGTCGAAGGCGTCGCGCACCGCCTCGCCGACAAAGATCAACAGGCTCAGCATCACCGCGAGCGCGAAAAAGGCGGTGAGGCCGAGCCACGGCGCCTGCAGATTGGCCTTGCCCTGGGCCAATAATTCGCCGAGCGAAGCCGAGCCCGGCGGCAGGCCAAAGCCGAGAAAGTCGAGCGAGGTCAGCGTCGTGATCGAGCCGTTCAGGATAAACGGCAGAAAGGTGATCGTCGCCACCGTGGCGTTCGGCAGGACGTGGCGCAGGATGATCACCGGGTCGGAGACGCCGAGCGCTCTCGCAGCGCGGACATAATCGAAATTGCGCGCGCGCAAAAACTCGGCGCGCACGACATCGACGAGGCCCATCCACGAAAACAGCAGCATCAGGCCGAGCAGCCACCAGAAATTGGGCTCGACAAAGCTCGCCATGATGATCAGCAGGTACAGCACCGGCAGCCCCGACCAGATCTCGATAAAGCGCTGAAACCCGAGATCGACGAGCCCACCGAAATAGCCCTGGACCGCACCGGCCGCGACCCCGATCACCGAGGAGAGCAAGGTCAGGGTCAGGCCGAACAACACCGAGATGCGAAACCCGTAGATCAGCCGCGCCAGCACGTCGCGACCCTGGTCGTCGGTGCCGAGCCAATCGACGCTGCTCGGCGGCGAGGGTGCCGGGCTCGGCAATTTGTAGTTGATCGTGTTGTAGCTGAACGGGATCGGCGGCCACACCATCCAGCCCTTGGCATCGATCAGCTTTTGCACCTCGGGGTCGCGATAATCGGCGGCGGTCGGGAAATCGCCGCCGAACGCGGTCTCCGGGTAATTGACCAGGACCGGGAAATACCAGGCGCCGGCAAAGCGCACGAGGATCGGCCGGTCGTTGGCGATCAGCTCGGCGAACAACGTGATCGTGAACAGCGCCAGAAAAATCCACAGCGACCAGAAGCCACGCCGGTTGGCGCGAAAGCTGTCGAGCCGCCGCCGCGTCAGCGGCGAGATCGGCCGCCCGAGAAAGCGGTCGGGGATTACGGGGGGAAAACCCGTCACCGGACCGGCCACCATCCCTTACGATCCCCGAGGATCGTCATTCCGGGGCTCGGCATAGCCGAGAGCCCGGAACCCATGCACATCGGCGTGTGATAATCGGAGCGCAAAGCGGTGTTCATAGGTTCCGGGCCCGGCCCTCTCGGGCCGTCCCGGAATGACCAAAATCAATTTCGGCATGGGAAGTAGAATTTGCCGTACTACGTCTATCTCCTCGCCAGTCGGCGGCATGGGACGCTTTATTTGGGGGTCACCAACGATCTCGTTCGCCGCGTCGGCGAGCACAAGCTGAAGGCGATACCGGGCTTCACGGCAAGATATGGCGTCAGTCGCCTGGTTTGGTTCGAGGCTCACGAAAATCCGACTGCCGCGATCACCCGCGAGAAGGCCCTCAAGAAATGGCGGCGCGATTGGAAGATCCGGCTGATCGAAGAGCAGAATCTCGATTGGCGTGATCTTTTTCCTGGAATTGTATGAGCGCCGCTATCCCGCGTTGCGGCGCAGCGGCTCGACATTGGAGCGGCGCGTGCGCCCGGCGCCGAGATAATCCTTGGCCAGGATTTCGGCGATCTGGACCGCGTTGAGCGCCGCCCCTTTGCGCAGATTGTCGGCGACGACCCAGAGATTGAGCCCAAAGGGCACGGTCGGGTCGCGACGGATGCGGCTGACATAGACCTGGTCCTCGCCCGCCACCTCTTGCGGGGTCACATAGCCCTCGTCGACGCGACGGTCGACGACGGTGATCCCCGGCGCGCGGCGCAGCACGGTGCGCGCCATCTCTACGGAAAGCGGCCGCTCGAGCTCGACATTGACCGCCTCGGCATGGCCGATAAACACCGGCACGCGCACGCAGGTCGCGGTGACGGCGATGTCGGGGTCGAGGATTTTGCGGGTCTCGACCGCCATCTTCCATTCTTCTTTGGTATCGCCGTCTTCCATAAAGACATCGATATGCGGGATCACGTTAAAGGCGATCCGCTTGGTCAGCTGCTCGGGCTTGATCGGATCGTTGACATAGACGGCGCGGGTTTGGTTGAACAATTCGTCCATCGCCAAGCGCCCGGCGCCAGACACCGACTGGTAGGTCGAAACCACGATCCGCTTGATCCGCGCCAAATCGTGCAGCGGCTTCAGCGCCACGACCATCTGGATCGTCGAGCAGTTCGGGTTGGCGATGATGCCGCGCTTTTGATATTGCGCGATCGCCTGCGGGTTGACCTCGGGCACCACCAGCGGCACGTCGGGCTCCATGCGAAAGCACGAGGTGTTGTCGATGACCACCGCCCCCGCCTTGGCGGCGCGCGGCGCGAACTCGGCCGAGACCTTGGCGCCGGCCGAGGACAGCACGATATCGATACCGCGGAAATCGAAGGTGTCGAGGGTCTGGACCTTGAGGATGTCGTCGTCGCCAAAGGAAACTTCCCGGCCGAGCGAGCGCGACGAGGCCAATGCCACGACGTTGTCGGCGGGAAAGTCGCGCTCGGCGAGGGTCGCCAGGATCTCGCGCCCGACATTGCCGGTGGCGCCGACCACCGCGAGGTTAAAGCCCATCCTGCCGCTCCGCGCCTGAAATGGATGATGACCAAGGCTGACTTACGATGCCGGAAACCGCTTTACAAGCGCCTGACCCGATGGGCTATGCCGCATTCTGGCGCCGCTATCTCGGCGCGCACCGCGACCCGCGCACCCGTGCGCTGCATTATGCCGGCACCTCGATCGGCGTGGCCCTCTTGATCGCCGGGGCGGCGACGCGCGACTGGCGCTGGCTGCCGGCCGCACCCATCGCCGGCTACGCCTGCGCCTGGCTCGGCCATCTTGCGTTCGAGCACAACCGTCCCGAGACCTTCGGCCACCCGCTCTGGTCGCTGCTGAGCGATTTGCGTATGCTCGGCCTCTTTCTTTCGGGCCGGCTCGGCCGCGAATTGCCCGGCGAACGGAATGACGGGGATTAGGATGACGATGCTGCCGCCGGTCGAATACCAGGACGCGAATGCGGAGGTGCGCGCCGTCTATGACGACATCATGCGGACGCGCGGCACCGACTGGATCAACAATTTCTGGAAGGCGCTGGCGCACGATCCCGCCACGCTGCGGCGCACCTGGGACAGCATCAAAGAGGTCATGGCGCCGGGGGCGCTCGACCCGCTGACCAAGGAGCTCCTCTATCTCGCGGTCAGTGCTACGAACGGCTGCGCCTATTGCACCGCCTCGCACGCCGCCGCGGCCAAGAAGCAGGGAATGACCCCGGCGATGCTGGCCGAGCTCTTGGCGGTCGTCGGCATGGCCAACGAGACCAACGCGCTTGCCAACGGCTATCGCGTGCCGGTAGACGAACGCTTCGAAAAGCTGTTTTGATAGCGCTGCGTGCCGGGCAATCGCACGGCGCAGCGAAACCTATGAGGGCCGGGCGGCACCGCCGGCCGGCGACACTGGAGGAGCCTATGGCGCAACAACTCTACGACCGCACCGCCGAGGATCTC
Organism: uncultured Alphaproteobacteria bacterium; assembly: GCA_963702685.1. Classification (GTDB taxonomy): domain Bacteria; phylum Pseudomonadota; class Alphaproteobacteria; order ATCC43930; family CGMCC-115725; genus AP-15. Next base: position 252,476 of record CAVPDQ010000001.1, read on the forward strand.
GGCAACCTCGTCGGCCTCGAGCACGTCAATCTCCGGATCGACGATCAGGGGCTGGCGCAGGAATTCTATCTCTCGGCGCTCGGCCTGACCCGCGACCCGTTTATGTTCCCCGGCACCAACAACATGTGGGTCAATTGCGGCAACAGCCAGTTCCATCTGCCGACCGGCGAGCCGAACGTGCTGCGCGGCCATGTCGGATTGGTCGTCCCATCGCTCGAAGAATTGTGCGAGCGCCTCGGCGAAGCCAAGAAAAAGCTCGCCGACACCAAGTTCGACTGCAAGCAGCACAACGCCTATGTCGAGGCGACCTGTCCGTGGGGCAACAAGTTCCGCCTCTACGGGCCCGACGAGGAGCGGTTCGGCCCGATCAATCTCGGCATGCCCTATGTCGAGTTTACCGTGCCGGAAGGGGCCGCCGACGGCATCGCGCGCTTCTACCGTGAGATTTTCTATGCGCCTGCCTGCGTCAAAGAGAATGGCGAGGGCCGCGCCGCGCATGTCCGCGCCGGGGCCAGGCAAGAACTGGTGTTTCGCGAGACCGACCACAAATTGCCGGAATTCGACGGCCACCATCTGCAGGTCTATGCGCAGGAATTTTCGGGACCGCATGACGAGCTCGAAAAGCGCGGCCTGATCACCGAAGAAAGCGATCAGTACCAGTATCGCTGGCAGGACATCGTCTGCATGGAAACGGGCAAGCACCTGTTTACGATCGAGCACGAAGTGCGCAGCGTTACCCACCCGCTGCACAATCGCCACATGGTCAACCGCAACCCGTCGCAGAACAACCGGCACTACCAGATGGGCGCGGACGAGTGGGATTGGACCTTGCCGCGCTCGACCAAAAAGCTGCCGGCTTCGCCCGCGATCGAGCCGACGACGCCGCTGGCCAAGCGCCGCGCCGGCCGCATCGCCGCGATGTAGCTGCCGCAGCAGCACCGCAGCGCCTCGGCCTTTCCGATCCGGGAAGGCCGAGGCGGGGCGGGCCATATCGACGGTGGCGGGTGAAATGCTGAGCGGCGCTTATCGCTTTCCGCAGATGGACGGCGTCGTCTTCGGCGAGCCTTATGCCGAGGCGTTGGTGCGGGAGGTCGACCGGCTCGAGGCACGCGCTGTCTTTGTGCTGGCGAGCGGCACCTTGGCGCGCGAGACCGATCTCGTCGAGCGGATCCAGCGGGTGTTGGGCAACCGCTTTGCCGGGCTCTGTGCCAAGATCGGCGCGCACACGCCGCGCAGCGACGTCGTGGCCGCCGCCGAAATGGCGCGCGGGGCGCATGCCGACCTGATCGTCACCTTGGGCGGCGGCTCGGTCACCGATGCCGCCAAAATGGTCGGGCTGTGCCTCGGCAACGGGGTGACATCACCCGAGCAGCTCGACCGTTTGCGCGCCCGGATCGCTCCGGACGGCACCGCGCAGCGGCCCGAGGTGGCGGCGCCGGGCGTGCGCATGGTTGCGATCCCGACCACCTTGTCGGCCGGCGAGTTCTCGGCAGGTGCGGGCTGCACCGACACCGTGCGGCACGTCAAAGAGAGCTTCAGCCACCCCCTGATGATCCCGCGCACGGTCATCCTCGACCCGGCGGCGAGCCTCCCGACGCCGGAATGGCTGTTTCTGTCGACCGGGATCCGCGCCGTCGACCACGCGGTCGAGGACATCTGCTCGGTCGACGGCCAGCCGCTCTCGGAGGGTGCCGCCTATCATGCGCTGCGCCTCCTCGGCAAAGGGCTGCCGGCGGTCAAAGCCGACCCCTCTGATCTCGACGCGCGGCTCGACTGCCAGATCGGCGCCTGGCTATCGATGGTCGGCTCGCAGACCGGGGTCAGCAAAGGGGCGAGCCACGGCATCGGCCATGTGCTCGGCGGCACCGCGCATGTGCCGCACGGCTACACGTCTTGCGTGATGCTGCCGCACGTGCTGCACTTCAACCATGCCGTCAACGCCGACCAGCAGGCGCGCGTCGGCGAGGCGCTCGGGCATCCGAACGAGCCCGCGGCCGATGCGGTGGCCGCGCTGATCGCCGGGCTCGGCCTGCCGACGCGGTTGCGCGATGTCGGCGTCACCGAGGACCAGCTCGACCTGATCGCCGCCAACTCGATGCACGACCGCTGGATTCATACCAACCCGCGCAAGATCGACGGGCCGGCGGTCATCCGAACCCTGCTCGATGCCGCCTGGTAATTGCCGCGAGATCGATCGCCAGGGCGAGGACGAGAGCGGCGGCGCCGAGCGCGAACAGCAGCGGATAAAACCCGGCGGTGCGGCTGAAGAGATAAGAGAAGCCGTAGGCGGCGGCCGCCTGCCCGAGCGCGAATGCGACCGTGCACCAGCTCCAGGCGCGGCGTTGCGCGTCGGCATCGTGCGGGACGAGCTCGTGCACCCGGCCCAACGCCAGCGCCACGACGCCGGGCACGCAGGCGCCGATGACGGTGCTGGATAGGGCCAGCGACAGCGGACCGGCGCTGACCGCGAGCAGGGCGACGCAGCCGGCCTGGATGATAAAGGCGAGCCGCAATGCCGTGGCGAAGCCGGTGCGGTCCGCCACCCTCCCGGCCACCAGCGGCCCCACCATTGCCCCGATGCCGAACAGCACCCAATACCGGGCGCCGGCGGCGAGGCCGCGTCCGAGCCCGCGGGCGACAAAATCAACGAGGAAAATCATGTGCGGCACGAGCCCGACCGCGTTCAGCCCATAGCTGGCATAAAGCGCCGCGAGCGCGGGACCGGGCCGCGCATTCCGGAGCGCCGGAGGGGAAGCGGCGCTGTGCCCGGTCGGCCAGCCGCTCCACGACAGCACCGTCAGCAGCAGGGAAAGCGCGCCGAGCCCGAGCCAGGTGGCAGGCAGCCCGGCACGCATCAGCAACGGCACCAGGGTGCCCGAGGCAGCAATGCCGAGCCCCACACCGGTGAATATCGCGCCGGCGGCGAGGCCGCGCCGGCCGGGCGGCACCTGCGGCAAGACCGCCGGGGCGGCGAGCGCCATCAAGATCCCGCCCGAAACCCCCGCGGCAAACCGCCACAAAAAATACCACGCGAAGGACAGCGGCAGGGCGCAGGCGAAGAAGCCGGCTGTCGTCACCGCCATCATTGCGCGCAGGGTCGGGGCGACGCCGCGGCGCGCTGCGATCGGCCGGGCGAGCAGCGCGCCGGCGAGGTATCCCGCCAAATTCGCCGCGCCCAGATAGATTGCGGCCGAGGGCTCGAACCAATGCGCTGCGATCAATGCCGGGATCAGCGGGGTATAGGCGAAACGCGCGAGCCCGATGCCGACGAGGCTCGCGCACAGCCCCGCGAAAATCGCCCGCCACGGGCTCGCCGCGGCCGAGAGGAGGGTGGTCACGATCGCCGGCTCCGATGATTGCCGGGGAACGCTAAAGAGCGGCAGGCCGCGCGAAAAGCGGCATTAGACGAACGCAGCCTTCGGCGCCGGCGATACCCGGCCGCCCGTTTACAGGGCGCCCGCCCAGCCGAAAACAATAGGTGCGCTGCCTAGACCACGATCCTTTCAAATGTAATCGCTCGTTCTTGTCGCGCCCGCGAAAGCGGGGGTCCAGAGCCTGCCCCTGGCACAAACAGGGAGGCAGGTCACAGAGCCTTGAACCCCGGATTCCCGCTTTCGCGGGAACGACGAAAGAAACAGGGTTATTAAATTTTATCGTAGAGCATGATCCGATTAGCTGGAAGCGCTCTCCAATCCCCTCGGCCGGACTTGATCCGGCCGTCTCCATCTTTTCGTTCTGACATCTGCGCATCAGACGTGGCCCCCCGGGTCACGCCCGGGGGAGGCGAGAAAGCTCGAGATGCTCCAATCCAACGCGATCAGGCTCTAATCGCACCCGTGCCGCCGGCCGGGGCTCAGCGCACGAGGGCGTAGCTGAAGCAGTCTCGCGGCTCGGGGCCGATATTGGGGTGGACGAGCCAGCGGCGCAGGATGCCTTCGCGGACGAGCCCGGCTTTTTCCATTACGTGCGCCGAAGCCGGGTTCTCGGTGTCGCAGACCGCGCCGATGCGCCAGACATCGTCCTGGCGCATGGCCCAGCCAACCACCTCGCTCAGCGCCTCGCTCATCAGCCCCTGTCCCCAAAAGGGACGGGCCAGCACATAGCCGCAATCGAGCCGGTGCGGCTCGGGCCGTCGCAATTCGAACGAGCCGATCAGCTCGCTGTCGGCCCGCAGGGTCAGCGCATAGCTGCGCGTCCGGTCGGCGGATGCGGCGAGACAGCGGGCGATGTGGGCTTTGGTGTCGGCGAGCGAGCGGTGCGGGCGCCAGCTCAAATAGCGCACGACCATCGGGTCCTGCGCATAGCCCGAAAAGATCGCCGGCGCATCGGCGGGCGTGATCGGCCGCAGCAGCAGGCGAGGGGTCTCGAAACGGTCCGGCAGCATGCGGGCCAGTATGCCACGGTCGCGACCGATATCACCGCGGCGGCCGAATAGCGGTGGCCGAATAGCGGTCAGGCGAAGGCGCGTTTGAAGGCGGCCCAGACCTGGCGCTGCGCGGCCATCGCGTCATCGACCAGCGGCACCAAGCCAAAAAAGCCGTGGATCATGCCGGGATATTCCCGGTATTCGACGGCGACCCCGGCGCGGCGCAGCGCTTCGGCGTAATCGGCGCCCTCGTCGTGCAGCACGTCGCATTCGGCGGCGACGACGACCGCCGGGGCCACCCCGGCAAAGCGCGCGGCTTTGAGCGGCGAGGCGCGCCAATCCTCGGCGTCTGCGGCCGAACGCAAATAGTGGTCGCGAAACCACGCCATCGCGTCCTTTGTCAGCACGCCGCACCCCTGGCTGTATTTGCCGTAGCTGGCGCCGGCCATCGTGTAATCGGCGACCGGGTAGACCAGCGATTGCAGCCGCAATTGCGGCCCGCCGGCGTCGCGCGCCATCAGCGCCACGACCGCGGCGAGGTTGGCGCCGGCGCTGTCGCCGTGCACCCCGATGCGAAGGGGATCGGCGCCGAGGCTCGCGGCGTTGGCGTGGACCCAGCGCAGCGCCGCAAAGGAATCCTCGACCGCGGCCGGGAATCTATGCTCCGGCCCCATCCGGTAATCGACCGACGCGACCACGGCGCCGGCCCCGGCGCACAAATTGCGGGCGACGAGGTCATGCGAGTCGAGGCTGCCGATCACATGGCCGCCGCCATGGTAATAGACGATCGCCGGCGCGGGCCCGGGTGCCTCCGGCCAATAGAGCCTGAGGCGAATCTGCCCGCCGGGGCCGGGGATCTGCTGCTCCTCGACGCGAGCGACCGGCAGCGGCTCGGCCTTGCGCGAGCGCGCCGTCGCCTCCATCTGGGCGCGCGCCTCGGCCGGTGTCATTTCCTCGATCGGCCGCAACTCGGCCTTTGCCATCGCGTCCAGCACCTGGACGATCTGTGGGTGCAGGCTTGGCATTGCAGCTGCTCCTTATTATGCCGCGGCCGGCCCCGGGCTCGCGGCGGCGGGGACCGCAATCGCGCCGCTCAGGCCACCGGGTAATGGGTGCGCAGCGCCTGGCCGTTCGCCTCGGCCGGTTCGCCGTCGATCAAGATGAAGGCAAAGACTGCCGGGACCGGGCCGGTGTTGACCCAGGCGTGCATCGTGCCACGCTGGACACAGATGTCGCCCTGCTTCATGTGGACGATTTCGCCGCTGTCGAATTCGAGGTCGCACTCGCCCGATAAGAGGATCGCGTAATCGACGGTCTCGGTGCGGTGCATGAATTTTGGCGCGCCGGGGGCGAACTCGGTAACCCGGATCACCGTGCCCTGGCCGGTGCCGACATAATTGTAGCGCTTGACAAAACCGGCGCGCTGGGCGGCGTCGGAAGCGGCCGAATTATCGGCCGGCATCGTGTCGGTGGACCAGATCTCGACACCCGATATATGCGGCCGGTTGAGCCGCGGCACCGCGTCGAGCCGCTCGTCGGTCGCGACCACCGCCTTGCCGTTCGCATCGTGCCCGGTGACGATCCGCCGTACCTGCAATGCCATCGCCGCTCCCCCCGTTTGCCGCGAGCTACGGAGATTGTTCCCGATCGGCGGGACCGGCACAAGGCGTCGTGATTTGGGCTAGTCGTCGGCAGCCATGGCTTGCGGCGCGGCGGTGGGCGAGGATGCGCGCAGCGGATAAAGCAGCTGGGCGCCGAGCGAGGCAGGCAATTCCGCGTCGGTGCCGTAGGCCGCAGGCCACTCTTTGGGCAGGTAGAAAGTCCCGAAAATCCAGTCCATGCACGGCAGCATCGAGGCGAAGTTATGGTCGCGGTGATCGGCGAGCGTGTGGTGCCAATGGTGAAAGGCCGGGGTCGAGATCAGCCATTCGAGCGGGCCCAGCCGCCAGCGCAGATTGGCGTGGATCAGAAAGCCCCACATCGTCAGGGCCAGCACCAGCAGCGCCGAGATCATGCCGCCCGCCGGGGTCAGCGGGGTGGCGATGCCGAGCGCAAAGACCGGGATCAGGCCGCACAGCCGAGTGAACACATTGTCGATCGGATGAGCGCGGGCGCTGATCAGAAAATAAACCTGGGTCGGATTATGGTGCAGCGAATGAAAGCGCCATAGAAACGGGATTTGGTGGGTCCAGCGATGGCCCCAATAAAACCCGATCTCGCTGACCACCAGGGCCGCCAGCGCACGCGCCCAAAGCGGCATCCCGGCAACCGCCGTCTGCACGTGCCATGGCATGACGGCGTGCGCGCCCACCGCCACCAGCACCAAGGGCGGGGTCAGCAGCAGGCTCGGCACCAGACCGCTGATAAAATAAAAGCCGATATCGCCGGCGAGGCTCTTGCTGAAGAATTTGCGGCGACGGACCGCGAACAGCCGCTCGAGCGGCATAAACACGACAGCCAGCAGCAGCAGCCACGCCGAAGCCCTGATCGCTCCGAGCAGAAATGAATGCAGATGCTGGGGGTCGAGAAATGCCGGCAAGGACACAATCCTGATCTAGCGGTCCGCCCCGATTTAGCGCTTCGCCCCGATTTAGCGCTTTGCCCTGGGGGCGAGCGCCACGCCCGGACGAGATTGGGACCCCGTCCGGGCGCGTCAACCCGCTCAGCCGATCAAGCCGCGGCGCCGCCCTTGATACGACGACGCCACATGACCCCGCCGAGACCCAAGAGGCCGAGACCGAACAGCGACAGCGTCGCCGGCTCCGGCACCGTTGGCGGCGTGTTCACGCCTTCGAGGAACACGGTCGGCGGCAAATTGGTGGTGCTGCCGTTGTCGCCCCAAGCAAGGAATGTCAGCACCGCGCTCCCGCCGGACAGTTCCGCGGCAGTCGGCGTAAAGCTCAGATTCACGTTGTTCCAGTCGGTGTTCCGCTCCGACGGATTGTTCATCAGCGTCGAATCTTGCTCCTCGTTGTTGGCGGTGCCGGTCACGGTGCAAGGATTTGTCGAGCAGTCGACACCGATGCCCCCCGCGCCGAGAAACACCTTCCATTGCTCTGTGGTGTCGCCGGTAAACCCGGTTTGCTGGCCCGCCGCCTGCTGAAACTGGAGCGTGTAGTTGGTGCCCGCCGTCAGCCCGGAAACGGTCTGAAAGATCGTGTTCTCATACTGCGGATTGCCGTCCGCCTGAAAGAAATTGGTGCCTGCCGGAACAGTATCCGAAAATCCTGGGTTGGTGTAGACGGGATAAATGTTGCCGCGGGTGCCCGGTAAAGCCTTCGGAGCCTTGCACGCCGACATAGGTAAGGCTGCCGCCCGCGCCAGCCGTGCCGACCGACCAGCCGATCGGCGCCACCGTGTTGAAAAAGTCCTTATCCTGCGTTAGCGGATTTGTCAGCTGATTGAATTGAAGATTCGTCACCGGCAGCACATCCGCCCGGGCTACGCCGGCTAGACCCATTGCCAGAGCGATCGCCGTGAGGCCGATCGTCGCTGAGCTACGCACCTGCATGGAGCACTCCTTATAGACACCTGCTGCACGTTCGGATTCGGCCGAGCCGGCAACCGGGCTCGGCTTTGCCAAACAATGTAATTGCGAGCAAATACCGTGCCATTTTTATATCTCATTGATTTTAATCATATATTTTCCAGGACGCTAACGCGACTCAGCGAAACTGTAAAAAGCTCCGACGGAGCTGCAGCCAGGCGCGGCGCCGCGCCGGAGCTCCACATGTCAGGAAAATTGAGATTTCTCCAAATCATTACAATGTTTTGCGTCCCTGACGCGAAGGCGTTGATTCAACCATAAGGGAGATATTCACAAGTGTAAAAAAATCCGGCAGGTTCTTTGGTTAATATGTCGGCGACCAGCCGAAGAAGAAAATTAACCATTATTGTGGCGGTATTGCGCGCCTCGGCCCTATTCCGCCGGGGCGGGAATCGCGGCGCGGCGAAAGCGCAGGCGGGCGCCGCCGGCGCACAGGAGGCTCGCCATCAACAGCGCCGCGGCGACGACCAGCACCAGCTGCGGGTGGCCGGCGTCGATGATCAGGCCGTAAGGCACCGGCATGATCGCACCGCCCAACGACATGCCCGAGCTGACAAAGCCGAAGACTTTGCCGATCTCTCCCGGCGGGGCGGCGTCCTTGACCATCACGTCGCGCGGGGTGCGGCTCGCCCCGGTCATGACGCCGCCGGCGAACATCACCGCGACGCCCGGTCAATTGCGCCATCGGCACGATCCCGACCCATAAGAGGACCGCCGCCGCGCCGGTGGTCAGGACGACGACAAAAGGCAAATGCCGCTCGGTGCGGTCGGCGACCCAGCCGCCGAGCAATACGCCGCAGATGGCGCCGACCATATACCCGGTCAGCACCGAGGAGGCGGCGGCGACCGGCATCCCATGGGCGCGGTGCAAGATCGTGATCAGCCACGATTGCACCCCGGCGCCGGCCATCGACGACACCATGAAAAACGCAAAGAACATCATCACCGAGCGGCCGAGCAGCAGCCGCGCGCCGGACCCGGCGGGTGCCCGGCGCGGTTGGCGCTCATGGCGCTGATCGACCAGTATCCGGCTCTGCCACAGGATCGTCAGCACCACCGGCATGCCGAGGAGGCCGACCAGGATCAGCGCGCCCCGCCAGCCGAGGAGGAGCGCCAGGGCGGCGGTTGCCGGCGGCGCCACGGCAAAGCCGATATTGCCGACAAAGGTATGAAAGGCGAAGGAGCGGCCGAGCCGGGCGCGATCGACCGAGCCGCTCAAGATCGAGTAATCGGCCGGATGGATGACCGAATTGCCGACCCCCGACAAGAGCGCCAGCGCCACGATCTGCCAATAGCTGGTGGCGAGCCCCATCGCCGCAATCGAGAGCGTCATCAGCGCGGTGCCGCCGACCAGAAACGGCCGCGCGCCATAGCGATCGACCAAAAACCCCATCGGGGTCTGCATCAATGCCGCCGCCGCCGACATCACCGCCATGGCGAGGCCGAGCTCGGCGAACGAGACGTCGAACGCCTTCTGCCAGACGATGAACAAGGGCGGCAGGCAAAGCTGATAGAAATGTGACAGGAAATGGCCGGCGCCGAGGAGGCCGTTGACCCGAGCGTCGCGGCCGAACGCGGGAAATTTACGCATTCGCCGATGCTCTTATAAATCCCGAGCGCGGTCGAGCGCGAAACCGCGGGTTGCCCGCCGGCCGACGCGGTCCTGCCTTGCCGAAACCGCGCGGCGGCGGGTTTTGTCCTGATGTTGAGCCGCGCCCTGCAAGGGCTTGCTATTTCGCGGCGAGGCCGGGGGCCGAGGCGCGGTCGAGCGCCTGCTCGACGATGCCGGTGGTCAAAAGCTCGGGCAATGCCTCGCCGTCGGGCCGCCGCGGGCCATAGACCGCGTCGAACGGCACGCCATAGCGGCCAAAGCTTTCGAGATAGGCGGTGACCGCCGGGTCGGGCCGGGTCCAATCGGCGCGCATCGCCACCACGCCGGGGCCGAAGAGCCGGCGCGCCACCCGCTCGCGGTCGAGCACCGCCGCCTCGTTGACCTTGCAGGTCAGGCACCAGGCGGCGGTCACATCGACGAATACGGTCTTGCCCTCACCGACCAGCCGATGGATCGCGGCGGCATCGAATTTCTGCCAGCGCCCGGCCTCGACCACCGGGCTCGAGTGCTCGACCCCGGCAAAGGCCGGCCACAGCACCGAGCCGGCGACCACGATCGCGGTCGCCGCCGAAGCGAGGCGGGCGGCGGGCACCGGCATGCTGCGGCGGCTCCGCAACGCCAGCAACACCACCACCAAGACCAGCGCCGCGCCGGTCCCGAGTGCAACCCGCGTCCCCGACAATGCCGCCAGCACGAACAGCAGCCACAACGCGGTGCCGGCCAAAGCCGCGCCGAGGATGGCGCGCAGGACGTAAAGCCAGCGGCCGGGCCGGGGCAGGAACGCGACCAGGCGCGGGGCGGCGGCGACCAGAAGATAGGGGGAGGCGAGGCCGAGGCCCATGGCGGCGAACACGATCGCGATCTGCGGCGGTCCCTGCGACAAGGCAAAGCCGATCGCGGTGCCGACAAACGGCGCCGAGCAGGGTGTCGCCAGCAAGGTGGCAAAGGCGCCGGTGAGAAAGGCGTCGGCATAGGGCCGGCGCGCGCGGCCCGTCCCGGCCGCGTCGTAGACCGCGCGCGGCAGGGCGATCGGCAGCCAGCCCCAGAGGCTCGCCGCAAAGAGGGTCGTCAATGCCGCCATGCCGGCGACAAACCACGGCCATTGAAACTGGATGCCCCAGCCGATCGTCGAGCCGGCCGCCTTGAGCGCCATCAACGCCCCGGCGATGGCGGCGAAGGAGGCCAGCACGCCGAGCGCCGTGACCAAAAGCCCGAGCCGCACCCGGCGCCGATCCTCCCCGGCCTGGCTCGCCACCGCCAGCAATTTGAGCGACAGCACCGGCAGGACGCAGGGCATCGCGTTCAGGATCAGCCCGCCGAGGAGGGCTATGCCGATGATCGAGATGAGCCGTGCGGCCTCGCCCGATGGCGGGCCGGGCAGCGGCGTTGCCTCGAGCTCGGCGGCGCGCGCACCATCGACAAAGGTCAAGGTCAGCTTCTTGCCGGCGATTGCGGCACCGCCCGCGTCGCGGATCGGCACGGTCAGACGCGCCGCGTGCCCCCATCGCGACAGCTGCACCTGCGGCCGCCCGGGCGATCCTTTGGCCACGCCCTCGACAAAGAGGTCGGGCGCGCTGAAACGCGGCGTCCGGACTTCTCAGCCGGACCACGAGGTTTGGATCGTGGCCGTCGCGAACGATATTGGCCGAGACGAGCTGCAAGCCGGCGGCGGCGAGCGGCTGCGGGACAAGGGCGCGCGCGGCGGCGATCAAGGGGGCCTCCGGCGCCGCCGTGGCCGGGCCCGCGGGCAGGGTCAGATCGAATTTCGCCGAATAGGGCACACAAATCTGCGCGCAGGCGGCCCAATCGACTTTGGCGTCGGAGCGCCAAGCGGCTGGCCGGCATGGGCTAGGGTCAGTGCCATCGGCAACACCACATGATCGCGGTAGCCGGCAGTCTCGAAGCCTTGCAGCGAATAGCGCGCCGGCGCCGGCCAAGCGATCTCCGCGGCCTGCGCCAGATTGTCCGAGCCGGCCCAATCGATCGAAGGCGGGATCCCGGCATCGCCCGGCGAGCGCCAATAGGCGTGCCAGCCCGGCGCCAGCCTGATCTCGAGCCCGGCGTCCACGGTCGCGGCCGAGCCGACGGCATCGGTCGCGGCGATCAGCCGCGCCGCGGAATGGTCGTCGCCGACCCACCCGGTCGCCGCCGCCTGCGCGGCAAGCGGCGACACCAGCAAAAAGGCGGCCGTCAGGACCGACCCGGCGCGGCGCAGCCCCGACCCGCGGCGGCGATCCGCCCGCTCCGCGATCATCGAGCAATCAACCTTTTGCCCGTCGAGCTCAGTGCCGCCATTGCCGGTTGGGGCGATCTCCGCCGCCCATCATGCCGCCGCCCATCATGCCGTGCTCGCCTGCCCGCCCATCATGCCGCCGCCCATTCTGTCGTCCATCATTCCTCCCCCCGTCATGCCGTCCCCCTTCATGCCGCCGCAGCCGCCCATCATCGGGCCGGCGGAGCCGCCAGAGGAGCCGCCCATTTGCGCGCGCGCCCAGATCGCCGGCGAGCCGGCGAGGACGATGCCGAGAGCGGCGGCGCAAAGCATCCGTCGTGCAGTGGTGCCGGTCATCCTGGTATCCTTTGCTCTGCGATCCTGAACCTAAGTCACGACGCCGTCATGAACACCTTCGGCGCCGCAGCGCTGTCGGCGATTTCGTAGATCGGGATCGGCCCGTTGCGCGGGCCCGGCATTCCGGGCAGACCCATCGGCATGCCCGGGATCGAGATGCCGACGATCTTCGGCCGCTCGGAGAGCAGCTTGCGGATCGCGTCAATCGGCACGTGGCCGATCACGACATAGCCGCCGATCATCGAGATATGGCAGCCGTCGAGCGCCTCCGGCACGCCTTTGTCGCGGGCCATCGTGACGAGATCGTTCGACGGCACGACCTCGACGGTAAAGCCGTTCTGCCGCAGATAGTCGGCGTAGGCCTCGCAGCAGCTGCATTGCGGGTTCTTGTACAGCGTGACCGGTATCGACGCCGCCAGAACCGGCGCCGGGATCAGCGGAACCAAGGCGCCCGCCACAAGAAGGGAACGGCGGCTGATCATGCTCATGTTGCAAACTCCATGTTATACTGCCGGGGTTCCAGTTCACCGGCTCGAACCCGTATTTGGCGCCGTAGCCGCGCATGATCGCAGCGGTGTCTTTGGCGTCCTCGGTGTCGGTGGCGACCGAGAGGAACTGCACGAGATTGCGCATCGGGGTTCGGTTGATCCCCTTTTGGATCGACGCCAAGAGCGCGCTCTGCAACGGACAAAAATCCTTGCATCGCGCGTAGATGAAGTCGAGCACGACAACCTTGCCGCGAAAGTCGGAGAGCCCGACCTTGTTGCCGGCCGCGGTTTCGAGCGTGAAGTCGGGAGCGGGCTGGTCGACCGGCTGGAAGGCTCGGCGCCTGATATTTGGCCGGGTGTGTCGCCGGCACTGCGACCGGGTGCGCGGGAATTGCCGCGCATCATTCTCGGCATGCACAGCCCGAGCGCGCACATGACGAGGCACGGCGCCAGGCTGATCAGGATCGGTGCCGCGCCGATGGCGGTGATCCTGCCCCAGCCCGACGCCAATCCGGCAGCGACGATGGCGGCGCCGCCGATCATCAGGCCCCGCCGGCCGCCGAGCCAGCGCGGGACCAGGTGGGGAAGCGTCTGTGTCGGCCCGGCTCGGGATAGGGCCGCTGGCCCGGCATCGGTTTGGTGCATCGGTTGTTTCCTTCCTCCAGTTGATTGGCCACCGCCGGAACCCGGTCATGGGCTTGCCTTTCGCCCGCTCGAAGCAAGCCCGAGGCGATCGCGGATCAGCGCCTTCATCGCGGGGCTGTCCCATTCGGCCGGCCCGAGCTTGCGGGCGATCTCGCGCCCGTCGCGATCGATCAGCAATGTCGTCGGGACCCCGGACACATCGACATCCCGCGACGCCTTGCCGGAGGGGTCGAGATAGATGCCGAGTGCAGTCAGTCCGACCTCGCGATAGAACTTCCGGACGACGGCAGCGCCTTGTCGGTCGATCGAGAGCGGCAAGACCGCCAGGCGGGATTTGTCGAACGCCGCCTGCAGCCGATCGAGCGCTGGCATCTCCTTGCGGCACGGAACGCACCAGGTCGCCCAGATGTTGAGGACCACCGGCCGGCCGCGGAAATCGGCGAGCGACAACGGATGGCCGTCCCCGTCGGTGAAGCGGAGCTCGGGCAGGGCGCGCGGCTGCGGCAGGAACGACAGCTCGAAGGCGCCGGAGGGCGTCGATCCCGTGCCTCGGAGATCCGGGGCGGCTTCGTTCTGCCGGGTGGGCGTCACGAACCCCGTCCCGAAAACATCGACGAGCCAGACCGCCGACGCGACGAGCAACCCCGCTGCGGCGCCAACAGCGAGCCTCCTCAGGCCACGATTCGAGTTTGGCGCTGCTGCCCGCGGCCGCGGCGCCGCCGGAAATCCGTCATGGCGCGGTCCTCTGCCGGTCAGCATTGGCGTTTGATAAAGGGGCTGATCTCGTCGGAGCTCGCAAAGAACACCGAGGCGCGGTCGCCGATCATCCCGGCGGGCATGATGACCGGCTTCCCGGCGCGCGGGCCGGTATCGGCCGAATCGGTCTTGAAGCGCAGGTTGGCCTCCCAGAACGCCGCGGTCTTGCCGTCCGCCGTGGTCACGAAGTAGCTGTCGCGGCAGGCGCGGATCGCGCTGACCTGCCGGTTCGGGCCGAGCTTTTTGAGGTCCTGAAAACCGCCGCTCGCCGCCTTGTCCGGCGCCGCAGCGAGATAGGCGATCAGGTCGGCCCGCTGGTGGGTATCCGCGATGCCGGCGAAGGCCATGCTGTTGTTCGGGATGAAATCAGCCGGCGATTTGAGCCATTTGTCGAGGGACTGCTCGTCCCACACGACGGTGGCAGCCTTGAGCGCCAGCGAATAGCGCGCGAAGCTTTCGAGGCCCCCCGCCTTGCGGCCCCAAATGCCGGCGAGGCTCGGCCCGGTCATGTTCCGGCCGGGATCGAAGCGAATGGCAGGCGGCGCAGGCGCGGAAGAGCTGTGCCCCCTGCGCCGCATCGCCGGGCAGGGTCTCGGCGCGCGCGCCGATGACAATCACCGCCGCGACGAGCCGCCAGCACGAAGAGGGTGCGATTGAGCATTGCGCGACCCTAGGCGACGCGGATGACGGTCATCATGCCGGCCATCTGATGATCCATGATGTGACAGTGGAAGAGCCAGTCGCCGGGGTTGTCGGCGACAAAGGCGATTGCGACGGTCTCACGCGGCGCGACCAGCACCGTGTCGCCCCAGACGGCGCCGGCGACCGCGCTGCCGTTGCGGGTCAGCACGCGAAAGCTGTGGCCGTGCAGGTGCATCGGGTGCCACCACGCGGTCTCGTTCTTGATCGCAAGAACGCAGCTGGCACCGCGGCGCAGGGTCAGCATCGGCGGCATAAGGGGCTCGCCGTCGCCGGTCATCGACTTGCCGTTGATCGCCCAGACCGCACCACCGCCCATCATCCCGCCCATCATCCCGCCCATCATGCCGGTGCCGCCCATCATGCCGCCTTGCAGCCGCATGAGATGCCGCTCGGCCTTGGCGAGATCGGGCTGCGGCAGCGGGTTCGGCGGCAGGCGCGCCACCGCGTCGGACGGGTGCGCGCGCAGCGGCGGATCGGCGCCGTAAGCGAGCTCGACCAAGGTGTAGGCGAGCCGGCGGCCGTAGAAATCGTCGGTGACCCGGTGCCGGCTGCCGGGTGCGGCACTCATGTCGAGGATCAGATCGGCGCGCATCGCCGGGCCGAGCAGCAGCCGGCCGGCGGGCTCGTGCGGGTCGCAAGGCTGGCCGTCGAGCGCCACCACGACCGGCCGGTGGCCCGCGAAGTTCAGCGCCATGATCCGCGCGGTCGCGGCGTTGACGATGCGCAGGCGCACGCGCTCGCCGGCCCGCACCGGCACGGCGCCCGGAACCTGGCCGCCGATCGTCACGGTGTTGCCGACCCGGCCCGACATCGCCGCCTCCATGCGGTTGCCGAAGCCCGCGGCGATCTGCGCATCGCCGCCGAGGCGCCAATCCTGGACCACCCACAACAGCTCGCGATCGACCCGCGGCGGCTCGGCCTCCGCGACGATCAGCGCGCCGGCGAGGCCGCGCCCCATCTCTTCGAGGCTGTGGTCGTGCGGATGATAGAGAAAGGTGCCGGCGTCGGGCGGGGTGAACGCATAGGTGAAGCTCTCACCGGGCTTGATCGGCGGCTGGGTCAGCCCCGGCACGCCGTCCATCGCATTCGGCAGGCGGATGCCGTGCCAGTGCACGGTCGTGTCCTCGCCGAGCCGGTTGTCGGCGACAATGCGGAACGGCCGGCCCTGAGGGATGCGCAAGACCGGCCCCGGCACCGTGGCGTCATAGGCGAAGACCCGCGTTGCCGGATGCGCCCCGCCGACCAGCGCCACCCGGCCGGCCGCGGCGATCAGCCGCCCCGGCTCGGGTTCGCTTTCCGCGGCGAGCAGTCGGCGCGCCGCCAAGGGTATGGCGCCGGCCAAGGCTGCAACGCCCGATTTCAAGATTTGCCGGCGATCGAGCGCCGGCGGAAAAACCCGCTCCATCGAACCCGTCCGCGAATGTGCCGAGGCGGTGCTACCGCTCCGCTGGCGCGGAGGCGGCTAAACGATGGCGGCGGGTCGGGGCGGGAGCGGGTCCGGCGCCGGCGGCTCACCGGCGGTCTGCGGCATCGGGCTCGCCGCGTAAGCCAGCCTCTCGAAGGCCGGCAGGAAAATCGGCGGCGGTGCCGTCAGAAAGGCAGCGCCGGCGCAAGCGGATATGCAGCAGGTCGATCCCGGATGCTTGGCGCCCGGCGCCTTTGCCGGGCAATCGGCGCAAGGCATGCCGGCCGGCATGGCCATCGCCACCGCAAAACTCGGCAGCACCCCCGTCAGCACAAAGGCGACGGCGGTCAGCAACAGAGTGAGGCGTCTCAAGACCGGCACGCGCATACGCCGCAACAGATAGGGGCGCCCGCTCAAATCGGCAAGCCCGTGCCGCTGGGTACTAAAGGCTTCCAAACTTAAGAGAGTTCGTCTTGCGCGGGCTTGCCCCGCGCACCTACGTCTTTGCCTCGTCCGCAGGAAGCCGTGGATGGCCGGAACAAGTCCGGCCACGAACGAACCGGTACCCATTCCTCTAATTAAGATCTAAACAGCGCCGGCCTGCTGCTTCTTGTCGAGGAGGCGCTGGTGCAGGTTGCGCACGATCATGTCGGTCAGCCGCTCGTTGTGCATAAAGAGGCGCTGGCCGATCGGGTAGGGGTCTTGGCGCGGTGACGTCGATCGGGTCCTGTCAACGCTTCGTCGGCGCCGACGCCGCGATCGACCAAGCGTTCGACATAGCCGACCCAGTTTTCGACGATCTGCGCCTGCTCCTTCAGATAGGCCTTGGTGCACGGGTCGCCGTGGCCCGGCACGATTACCTCCACGTCGAGCGCCTCGATGCTTTTGAGCGCGGCGAGCCACTCCCACGGGTCGCATTCCTGCAGCCACGATCGGCATTTGTAAAAGACGTTGTCGCCGGTAAACACCACGCCTTCTTCCGGCACGTGGACCGAGGTCTGGGGTGAGGTGTGGCCGGGCATGTGGATGATGTTGAAGGTGTGGTTGCCGACATTGAGGGTCAATGTATCGGTAAAGGTCAGGGTCGGCGGGTTGGCGGCCGGAAAATCGGGATGACCGACGAGCCAGACACTGTCCGGGTCGGTCTCCTTGAAGCGCTCGCGCTTTTCGTCGAGCGTGCCGAACGCATAAAGATAGCGCTCAAAGCATTCCTGCAATCCCACCTGCCCGACGATCTTGGTGTTGTTGGTGAAATAGGCGTTGCCCGAGATGTGGTCGCCATGCGGCTCGGTGTTGATCAGGTAGCGGATCGGCGCCTTCTCTTCCATGCGCTCGCGCCAGCGCACCGCATCGATCGGCTGCTGCGGCGAATCGATCATCACATAGCCGTCGCTGGTCTCGACAAAGCTCGGATTGCAGCCGGCAAAATAGATTTCGGCATACGAATTCGGTCCGACCCTGCGCATCGCCGCCTCCTCTTTGTCGCGGGCTGCAATTTTCTCCGATCGGGCGGGGGCGCACAAGAGCGAGGGCTACCCTGAGTGCTGTCCCCGGCGCGTCAGGGCGCCGGCAAACGGCTACAGCGTCTGGAAACGGGCGCGGGCGGCACGCTCTATCGCGGCGGCGATCAGCCGGTCGAGATTGAGGCGGTGGCGCAGCAATTCGAGGAGGCGCAGCTCCTCCTGGCTCGCCTCGCCGTCGGCGGCGACGAGGTCGCAGGCGATGGCATAGGCGGTCTCGCGCAATTTTGCCGGCAACGCCGCTTTGATCGCCTTCAGGGTTTCTTCGAGACCGTCTTCGCGACCGATCAGCTGGGTGCAGTCGTTGAGCAGGCCGGGGAGCGCGCTACGGTCGAAATCGCGGAACACCGGCAAATCCTCGACGATGTCGCCGATGATCCGAAGCTCGGATTCGGGCAGGCTGCTGTCGGCCGCCGACACCAGGACCATCGTGTAGATCAGCGCGCGGTGGTGGTCGAGCATCGGATGTCCTTTTCGAGGCTGCCCGGCGAGAGACCAAAACCTCGACGCCGGTGTCAAGGCGCATCGGCGGCAGCGAGAAAGAGCGAGGTCGCCTCGGCGGCTTCGGCGAGCGGCACGCGGGCAACATCGACGCCGTCGGGAAAGCCGGCCAATAGGCGCGACGGGAGCGCGCGGTCGAGAATGACAAAGACGCCGCGGTCGCCGGCGCGGCGGACGAGCCTGCCATAGGCTTGGCGCAGCCGCAGCCGGGCGACCCGGTCCGGATATTCGGCGCCGCCGAAATGCGGCCGGCGGGCGCGCTGCAAGATGTCCGGGCGCGGCCACGGCACGCGATCGAAGACGATCAGGCGCAGCGAGCGGCCGGGAACATCGACACCGTCGCGCACCGCGTCGGTGCCGAGCAGGCAGGAATCCTCCTCGGCGCGAAAGATATCGACGAGCGTCGCGGTCGACATCGCATCGACATGCTGGGCGAGCAGCAAGAGGCCGCGCGCTTCGAGCGCCGGGGCGAGGCGGCGATGCACCGCGCGCAACCGTGAGACCGCGGTAAAGAGGCCGAGGGCACCGCCGCCGGCCGCGGCGAAGAGCGCCGCATAGGCCGCGGCGACCTGGCCGATCTCGGTGCGCGGAATGTCGGTGACGATAAAGACCCGGGTTTGCGCCGGGTAGTCGAAGGGCGAGGCGATGCGGGAGGCGGCGGGGCTCGTCGGGAGATGGCGCAGCCCGGTCGCGGCTTCGGCACCACGCCAGGCGAGATCGGGGTCGGCGGCGCTGTCGGTCAGGGTGGCCGAGGTGACGACGAGGCCGTGCGCCGGCCGCGCCACCAGCGCCGCAAACGGAATCCCCGGATCGACCCAGTTGCGGTTCAGCGCGATGTCGGTTTCGAGCCCATCGGTGCGATCGACCGCCAGCCACTCGACCATGTCCGCGCCCATCGGCTCGCCGAGCGCGTGCAGCAGCCCGGCCCAGGCGGCGAGCTGGTGCTGCGCCCGGCGGTCGAGGCTGCGGACGGTGGCGTCGAGGCGCTGGCGCAGGCTGGGCTCGGGCAGGTTTTCCGGGTCTTCGAGGCGGGCGCGCAGCCGGGCGGAAAGACGCCGGATCGCCGTGGCGAGGCGGTCGAGCCCATCGGCCAGCGGCAATGCCGCGGCGACGAGCCCGTCGATCGGCGGGCGCGCCTCGGTTTCGAGCCCATAGCCCTGGTCGGCGGGCGCGGCGCGGGCGAGAACCTGCCGGCGCACCAGCACCAGCAGGTTTTCGAAGGCTTGCAAGCCGCGCCCCTCGGCGACGCGCTGGGCCCAGCCGTCGGCAGGCAGGATGCGAGCGGCGCCGAGGATTTCGAGAAGTGCCGCGGCAGCCTCGCCGTCGCCTTCGACGAGGTCGCCGGCGCGGCGGCGCAAGCCTCGCGCGCGCGAGCGCCCGGCCCCTTCGGCGCCGACGATCCAGCGCCGCAGCTCGCGCCCTTCCTGGCCCGAGAGCCGCACCGAAAACGCGCTGTCGGCGGCTTCGAGCAAGTGATGGCCTTCGTCGAAGACGTAGCGGGTGGGCACCGTCGCATCGTCGAGCCCACCCAGCGCCGCCTGGGTCATGACGAGCGCATGGTTGGCGACGACGATCCGCGCGCGGCGCGCCTTGCGAATGTTCTTTTCGACAAAGCAGCGGCGGTAATGCGGGCAGGCCGAATGCACGCATTCCCCGCGCCGGTCGGCGAGCCCCGCGACCCGGCCGCGGCCGATCAGCTCGGCGAGCCAGCCGGGGAAATCGCCGGCTGCGAGGTCGCCGGCCTCGCTCGCGGCGATCCACCGCGCGACGAGCCCGAGATGCGGCGCCGGCCCGCCCGGCCGCAGCAGCGCAGCGGCGGCCGCCTCCTCGTAATTCAACAGGCACAGGAAATTCTCGCGGCCTTTGCGGATGACGACGCGGCGGCGCTTGATCTCGGGATCGGGATAAAGCCGGTCGAGCTCGCCCGAGATCTGTGTCTGGAGGTTGCGGGTGAAGGTCGAGATCCATACCGTGCCGCGGTTCTTCTCGGCCCAGAGGCTCGCCGGCGCGATATAGCCGAGGGTCTTGCCGACCCCGGTCCCGGCCTCGGCGAGGACCGCCTGCGGGCAATCGGGGGTGCTGCGCGGGGCAAACGCGCCCGCGGCCGCGGCGGCATAATCGGCTTGCTCGGGGCGCGGCTCGGCGCCGTCGCCGAGCAGGGTGGCGAGGCGCGCGCGCGCCTCCTCGGCGCTGACCGGCTCGTTGCCGGGGGGCGGTGCCGGCGCCGCCTCCGACCATTCTTCGAGCCGGCCCCAGACGCGCAGCCCGGCCGCCTGCCGCGGCGCACCGGGCTCGGCCGGCGGCAATGCGGCGAGCACCGCCGGCGCCCACAGCCAGCCGCCGCGCCCCATCGCCTCGGCAACGGCGCGCGCCTCGGGATCGCGCTCGGCGCCGAGCGCCTGCAGCAACGCCTGCGCCGCGGTGGCGAGAGCGACGCAGGCTTCGGCCGGGCTCTGCGGCAGGAGCAGCCCCAGCGCCTCGGCGAGGCCGCGCGGCGTCGGCACGCAAAACCGCGCCGGGCAGGCAAAAGCATAGAGCTCGAGGAGGTCGAGCGCCGGAAACGCGGCCAAGCCGAGCCGCCGCGCCGTCGCCGGCAAATGGCACAAGAGCGGCGGCTCCTGCCCGATCCGGGCGTGGACCTCGGCAAGCGAGAGCGCTTCGAGCTCGCCATCGGCGCTCAGCCACAGCACCTCGCGAAAGCCGGCGACGAGGACCGGCGCGTGCGGCACCAGCACCCGCCGCACCCCGGCCGCATGGTCGCGATCGGCTGCGGACATGACGTGTCGTCTACCACAGTGCGGCGGCGAGGGTGGCTTTGCTATTGTCGGCGGGCCGATGCCCGACCTCTATCCGCTGATCCGGCCGCTGATCCGGCGGCTCCCCGCCGAGGCGGCGCATGCGGCGAGCCTCACGGCGCTCGAAGCCGGGCTCGGGCGATTCGCCGTCGGCCGGCGCGTCCCCGATCCACCGATCCTGAAACAGCGGCTCTGGGGCCTCGATTTCGCCAACCCGGTCGGGCTCGCCGCCGGCTACGACAAGGATGGCCGGGTGCCCGATGCGGGGCTCGGCCTGGGGTTCGGCTTTGTCGAAATCGGCACGGTTACGCCGCGCCCGCAGCCGGGCAATCCCAAACCGCGGATTTTCCGGCTCGACGAGGATCGGGCGATCGTCAATCGCCTCGGGTTCAACAGCGGCGGGATCGAGGTGGTCGCCGGGCGGCTCGCGCGCCGGTCGCGCACCGGCATCGTCGGGCTCAATCTCGGCAGAAACCGCGACAGCGTGGATGCGGCAGCCGATTACGAGGAGGGGATCCGCCGCGGCGCGGCGCTCGCCGACTATCTGGTCGTCAACGTCTCGTCGCCGAACACGCCGGGCTTGCGCGATTTGCAGCGGCGGGCGGCGCTCGAAGGCCTGCTGCGGCGGCTGCTGCGGGCGCGCGAGCAAAGCCGCACCCGCACACCGCTGCTGCTGAAGATCGCACCCGACCTGACGGGCGAAGAACGGAGCGACATTGCGCGGGTAGCGCTCGACACCGGCATCGACGGGCTGATCGTGTCGAACACGACGGTGGAACGCCCCGCAGGGCTCAGAAGCAAGGCCGCGAACGAGGCGGGCGGGCTCAGCGGCCGTCCGCTGTTCGCGGCCTCGACTTCCTTGCTGGCCGAAATCTACCGGCTGACCGAGGGCCGGCTGGCTTTGGTCGGGGTCGGCGGCATCGAAAGCGCCGCCGGCGCCTATGCCAAAATCCGGGCCGGCGCGAGCCTGGTGCAGCTCTATACCGCGCTCGTCTTTGCCGGCCCGGCGCTTGTCGGCCGGATCAAGCGAGGCCTCGCCGAGGCGCTGCGGCGCGACGGCTTTGCCTCGATCGCCGATGCGGTCGGGACCGCCGCCTAGTCTAGCGGCGCGGTGCGGTGTCGGTGCCGGCGCTCGAGCCGAGATGGCCGCCATGGACCGGCGAGGTCGAGGAGCCGGCGCCGGTTTCCTTGTTTTCGAGCTCGTAATTGTTCGCCTGCTGAAGCTTTTCCTTGCTCAAGTCGAGGGTCAGGCGATTGTTGTCGGTCTTGATGTCGCTGAGACGCACGGCGACGTTTTTGCCGCCGATGCCGAGAAAGCTGCCGACTTCGACGACCACCGCCGCAACTTTCCCGTCGCGGTCGAGGACAATGTCGCCGACTTTGCCGATGTCGCGGTTTTGCACGTCATAGACGGTGCTGCCGATCATCTTGCTGGCGCGGACCTGGTCCGGCTGGATCATCTCGGCAACCGGCGCAGCCTCTGTCGCGGTTGCCCGATCCGACGGCGCTACCGTGGTCGATTCGTGCTGGGGCGTGACGGTTTGCGCAAAGGCGAGAGGCGAGGTGGACAGCAGCAGCGCGGTGACGGCGGCCGTAATGCTGGTTCTGGACAAGGGTTCGATCCTCCGATTGGTTGCAGCGCCTTCCGCTCGAAGTGCGCATGCGTCGCCAACAGCGGCGAATCCAGCCGGGTTCCGGAGGGTGGCCGGCTCAGCCCTCGCGGATCGCACGAAAGCGCAGCCGGACATAATCGGCGATCCACACGCCGGTCTCATCCATCAGCACCGGCCGCAGCAGGTCGGCGATCTCGCCGCGCGCCGGCAGCCGGTCGGGCTCGGGCAAGGCGCCGAGAAGATCCTCGGCAAAGGCGTCGAGCCAAGCCTCGATCCCGCTCGGCAGCGGAGTCGGGCGGGGCACGATCCGTATTTCAGCGACGCTGAAGCCGGCGGCTTCGAGCTTGGCGCGATAGGCCGCGGCCGACGGGAACCACCACGGGCTCAGCCGGCGCGCGTCGAGCCCGCGCCGCGCGAGGACCGCGGCCATCGCCACCATGATCGCTGCGGTGTTGTTGTGGCCGCCCATCTCGGCGACAAAGCGGCCGCCCGGCTTCAGCGCCCGGTGCACGCCGGCGAGCACGGCCTCGGGCGGGCGCATCCAATGGAGCGCGGCATTTGAAAAGACCGCGTCGAACTCGCCGTCGAAAGCGAGGCTCTGGCCGGGCATGACCCGCGCATCGAGCCCGCGCGCTTTGGCTGCCGCGACCATGTCGGGGGCGGCATCGACAGCGACGACGCTCGCCCCGGCGGCGGCGATCCTTTGGCTCAGCACGCCGTCGCCGCAGCCGAGGTCGAGGATGCGCTCGCCGGGTTGCGCAGCCAGCAATTCGAGCACCGCGGCGCCGAGCGTCGGGACGAAATGCGCGGTCTCGGCATAACGCTCCGCCGACCAATGCTGCCGCGAGATCTGTGTCATATTGGCGCCTCTGTCATGTTGGAATTTCTATTGGCATTACTTTGTGTCCGGCTCAAAATGATCTGCGTGATATCAAGGCGTTACTCGTCGCCCTACGAAAGCGCTAGGGCATGCACACATCCTTGCCTTGCACTCCGCCACGATTACCACACTCGTCTTGCCCGGACCTGATCCGGGCATCCACGTCATTCCGCACCTCAGTTGCGCATGGGGGCGGCGGCGCGTGGATGCCCACGGATCAAAGTCCGTGGGCTGAAGGCCCACGGGTCGAGCCCGGCCATGACGGTATCCCTTTGATATTATTAGAAACGATATGTGCATGCCGTAGCGCGCAAGCGGGGGTCCAGAGCCTGCCCCCTGTTCCAGCCAGGGGCAGGCTCTGGCACGAACAGGGGGCAACCGCTGAGGTCTTGCCGCCCTGGATTCCCGCTTTCGCGGGAACGACGAACAACGCGCTGATTTTACGAGATTCATTTCGAGCCGGGTTCTCAGCCCAGAAGATCGAGCAGGCGATTGTGGCGCAATCGAGCGGCGAGGATCGCATCGACGCCGAGGCTGCGGCCATAGCAATGCAGCGCGAAGACCAGCTGCAATATCAAGAGAAAGAAATAGGTCCACGGCCATTCGCCCCAGGCATTGTAGAGGCCGAGCCACAGGTTGAGGATCTGCAATGCGCCGATGATGCCGAAGAGGCGCACAAAAAGCCCGAGCATCAGCGACACCCCGGTCAGGACCTCGAGACCGTAGACGACCGGCGCGAACCAATAGAAATGCGGCAATACGATGTTGTTGACAAAATCGGCCTGCAACGGGATGGCGGCCGACTTGCCCATGATCTGCATCCAATGGGCGAGCCCGGTCTCGCCAAACGGCTTGCCCGGCTGGTCGGTGTAATAGGGCGGCAATTTCCACAGGCTCTGCTGCCACCACATGGCGCCGATCAGAAAGCCGGAACAGCCCATTGCGCGAAATGGCGCGGGCGACGCTGCTCGGGGATCGCGGACAGCGCATAGACGGCGATGGCGATGCTGGCGATCAGCAGCAGCCAGAACACCGCCGTCGTCCAGCCGTGCTTGGTCAGGAACGCGACGACATCACGGATCGGGTTGTCCATCGCATTCATCTCCGAACCGGCATGGCGCCCGGGATCGGCTGCCGCCGTCTTTCGAGCGCGACGCGGCACAATGTCAGCACGATGCGCGAGCTCGCCTTGATCGTGCCGGAAACGCTGCCCGAGACTTTCGAGACGCCGCCGGCGCGGCGGCGGTGCGCGACCGGCACCTCGACGATGCGCAATCCGGCGCGCGCCGCGCGCATCTGCATTTCGAGGTTCCAGCCATAGCTCATCTCGCGCATCCCGAGGCGAGCCAGCGCCTCGCGCCGGATCGCGCGCATCGGCCCCATATCGCTGTAGCGGACCCCATAGAGGAGATAGAGCGCGGCGCCGATCGCCTGGCCGGCGAGCCGCTGATGCGCAGCCATGCTGCCCATTTCGCGCGGCCCGCGGGTGCGCGAGCCGACGACGAAATCCGCCGTGCCCGCGGCGATCGGGCCGATCAGCAGCGGGATCTCTTCCGGGGCGTCGCTGGCGTCGCCGTCGAGAAATACGACGATGTCGCAATCGACCGCTGCCGCCGCACCGGCGCGGCAGGCGCGGCCATAGCCCCGCCCGGCAGAAACGACCCGCGCGCCGCCGCCCCGGGCCGCGGCGACCGTGCCGTCGGTGCTGCCGCCATCGACGACGATGACCTCGTCGATCGCACCCGCCGGGATCGCGGCGATGACGCCGGCGATCGTCTCGGCCTCGTTCAGGGTGGGGATCACCGCTGCGACCCGCGGGTGTCCTGGCGTCACCTCAGAGGCTCCAGCGCAACCCGCAGCCGGCGCAGGCGGGGTGCGGAGCGTCGCTCAAAAGCGCGGTGCGGAACGCCCGGTATCGGGCGCCGCTCCAGATGTCGCGCAATGTCTCCTGGGTGGCGTCGCCGAGCGTGAAGCTGTCATAGCCGCGCATTGAAAACGGCGCGATGCAGCAGGGCAGCGCGCGGCCATGCGCGGTTATGTACATCAGGCTCCACGGCCGCCGGCAGAGCGACCAGGGCTGCGCCGAGGCATCGGGCGCGAGGCTCGCCGACGGGTCGGTCGCACCGGAGGCGTTGAATGCGATGCCGAGCCGGCGCGCGAGGTCTTCGGCCTCGCCGACGAGGCGGTCCTCCGCGCGGTCGCCGCCGGCGGCGAAGAGGGCCTGGTCGGGCCGCGCCAGACCTTGCCCGTCCGGGAAATAGACGAGGCGCTGCAGATAAACCTCGCGCACGTCCAAATCATGCGCGAGGCGGACAAAATCGCCGAGCTGGCCGATCGTCTCCTTGAGCCCGGTCAACCACAGCGAGACGCGCGGCGCCTCGGCCCCGAGCGAGCGCTGGATTGCCCGGAAGGCGCGCAGGTTGCCGAGGATGCGGCCAAACATGTCGCGCCCGCGCACCGCTATGAACGCATCGGGCTCGGCCGCGTCGAGCGAGACGCGCAATTCGTCGAGGCCGCTGTCGATCAGCTCGCGGCCCTTGCGCCTGCTCAACAGCGTGCCGTTGGTGTTGAACAAAACGTAGATGCCGCGGTCCTTCAGGTAGCGGATCATGCGCGGCAGCGCCGGCACCATCATCGGCTCGCCGACGCCGTGCAGGACGACGCGGGCGATGCGCGGCAGCTGATCGACGATCCGCGTAAACAAATCCCAGCTCATATCGGCCGGCGGCTCCAGCGCCTCGAAGGTGCGCGGGCAGGTCGTGCATGAGAGGTTGCAGCGGTTGGTCGTCTCCAGATAAAGGCAGACCGGCTCGGCTTCGGCCACCGCGCCGCGCTCGGCTGCGATATGCGCGAAATAGCGCCGGGGATCGGCCTCAGCCGGCCGCACGCTCGCCATAGAGCGCCTCTCCCTTGCGCCGCCGGCGCCACAATTCACCGGCGGCCAGCAGCAAAAACGGCAAATAAAGCGCCGATTGAACAAAGAGCCACGACCGGCCGCGCATCAATTGCGGCCAGACCGGCACCAGATAGAGGAGGAAGCTCGCCAAGGTCAACCACACCAGCGCCGCCGATGGGACCAGGCAGGCGAAGACGACGAGCCAGGCGAAATACCACGGGTAATGCGGCGACAACAGCAAGGTGAAAGCCCCGGCGAGCAATGCCGCCCCGCGGATGTCGCCGTCCGGCATCGGCCGTCGCAGCGCGACAAAGCCGGCGAGCGCCACGAGCAACGCCGCAGCCGCCGCCAGATAGGCGTTTGCCGACAGGCCGGCGGCGGCAGGACCGAAGTCGCCACGTCCCACAAGTAAAACCCGGAGCCTCTGCCGGTAAAGCCTTCCTCGACCAGGTAATGCGGCAGAAAGCCGAGCACCCGCCAGCCAACCCCGGCAAAGGGCAAATAGGCGAGGATTATCGCGCCGGCAAAGACCGCCGGCATGCGCCAGTCGCGGCGCTGCCACAACGCCGGCAGGATCACCGCCGGATAGAATTTGACCAGGGTGGCGCCAGCGAGCGCGAGGCCGGCGAAAGAGCTCCGCGGCCAACGGCGCCGGCTCCATAGCGCCAAGGCGACGAGCATGACGACAGCGGCGTCGATGTGTCCGCTGCCGGCGAATTCCCATAATGGCAGCGGGTGCCAGGCGTAGATCGCGATCCGGGTCGGCGGCAGCCCCGACAAGGCCGAGCAGGCGCAGCAGCAAAAAGACCGCGATCGCCTCGAAAGCCACCATCGCCGCCTTGATTGCGGCCGGGCTGTCGCTGATCCGCGTCACCGCGAAAAAGATTGCTTCGGCCGCGGGCGGATAGATCGTGCGCGCATAATTGGCGCGGTTGATGTTGGGGTAGACCGCCGGATCGCGCAGCGCGGCGAGGTGCGGGTCGGCCGGGATGTAGCGGTAGGGGTTGACCCCGGCGGCGATGACGCGCCCGTCCCAGACATAGCGATAGACGTCGCTCGACAGATAGGGTGGGGAGGCGATGACGGCGATGCGCATCGCCGCCGCGACGCCGAGGATCAGGGCGGCGGCCCGCCATGGCCGGGGGCAGCGCCACGCCAGCCCGAGCGCGAGCAGGTAGGCCGCCCCTTGCGCCAGCGCGATCGCAACAAAGGCGTGGGTGTCGTGCTGCCGCTGCGCCGCGATGCCCCAGCCGGTCAGCGCGAGCAGAACGAGACCCGAGCCGGCGAGAGCAGGAAAGCGCCAGCCGTTCACAAGCGCTCGGCGAGCCCGCGCAGCACCGCCGCGGTATGCGGGGCCGGGTAGCCCGTGCCATCGGCGGCGGCGATTTCGGCGATCAGCCGGCGCAGCGACGCAAGGTCATCGACGTCGTACCAGACCGGCAACATAACGGTGGCCAGCCCGATCTCGGCGGCGCGGTCGAGGGTCTGCCGCAACACGCGCTCGGTGCTCCAATCGATGTCCTCGAACAGGCGCCGATGCAGCCGTTTCAAGCCGATCAGGTAATAGCCGCCATCGGCGGCAGGGCCGAGCACGGCACGGTCGCCTGGGGCGGCGAGCGCGCGCGCCGCCGCGGCGATTGCCGCGGTCGGCAGGGTCGGGCTGTCGTTGTTGACGAGACAGGCGGCGCCATAGCCGGTAGCGAGCAAGTCATCGGCCGCATCGAGGAGGCTCGCGGCGAGGCCCGGGCGGCGCGACGGCAGGAGCCTGATCTCGCGCGGCAGCAGCGCCTCGAACACCGCCTCCGAGCCGGGCGGCGAATAGGCGACCCAGCCGTCGATCGCCGCGGTCGCGGCGGCGGTGAGAATGTTTTCCGCGGCATCGCGAAGAAAGGCGCTGCTCAGCGCCGCGGCTTCCGCCGGCGTGAGCGGTGGCACCAGGCGGGTCTTGACCTCGCCCCGGCGCGGCGCCTTCGCCATGACCGCGACGGCGCAGCGGCCGGCGAGAACCTGCGTCATCGGCGGGCGAGCCAGGCGCCGGCGACGGCGGCGACGACCGCGAGCGAGGCCCTGGCCCCGGCGGCCTCGCCCTTTTCGAAATCGCCGCCCTCGACCGCCATCTGGTTGGTGACATGGGCGATGCAGAGCACCGGCTTTTGCCGCGCTCGGGCGAAGGCGTAGAGCGCCGCCGCCTCCATCTCGACCGCGAGAATGCCGCGCGCCCGCGCCGCTTCGATCGCTGCGGCAGTTTCGCGAAACGGCGCGTCGGTGGTCCAGCTCGCACCTCGGCAAGCCGGTTGGCCGGCGGCGGCGAGCGCTTCGACCGCGCCGCTTACGAGCGCCGGGTCGGCCTCGGCAAAATCAGCCGGCGGCAGGTAATGGTAGCTGGTGCCTTCGTCGCGCAGCGCGCGGTCGATCACGACAAAATAGGGCGGCGGGCCGCGATCGACGATCTGCCCCGCCGAGGTGACGCTGACGAGCAGCCGGCAGCCGCAAGCAAAGAGCTGCTCGGCGACCAGCACGGCAAAGGCGGCGCCGACCGCGCAGCCGATCACGCCAAAGCGGATGCCCTGATGCTCGAATTCGTAGAGCTCGGTGTGATAGCAGGCCCAGCCGGGCGACGGCTCGGCGCGGCCGGCACGGCGCAGCGCCCGCAAAATGTCGCCATCGGGGTCGAGCAGGCAAATCGGCGGGACCTCGGCCGAGGGCAGGCCCTTTTGCCGCCGTGCCTCGCGCAGCAGGTTCCCCGGCTCGAAGACCGACGGCGCCGCATGATCCTTGCCGCCAAGGATCGGCGGCAGGCCGCGCCAATCGCCCTTCTCGTCCATGCCGAGGCTTGTCCGGCAAGTATGTCGGGCGCGTCAAGCCGCTGCGTGCCGTTCTTTGGCAAACCCGGATCAAATCGCCGCCCCCTTTCGAGCAGTTCCAAAACCGGACGGATCACGAATGAGCCACACACCGGACCCGGTCGTTGCGGCTGGCGCGAGGCGCCTCTATCTTTTTATCGAATTTCTTCCGACATCCGGCTGGCAAGCACCTTGGCGCGGCATTTATGCGCCCGGCGAGGAGGCGGCGATGGCAAAGATGCGGGCGATGCAGATCGCGCGGGCTGGCGGGCCGCTGGAACCCGTCGAGCGCGATATGCCCGAGCCGGCGCGGGGCGAGGTCCGCGTCCGGGTCGAGGCGTGCGGCGTGTGCCACAGCGACAGCCTGACCGTCGAAGGGCAGTGGCCCGGCCTCGTCTTCCCGCGCATCCCCGGGCACGAGATCGCCGGGGTGATCGACGCGATCGGCCCGGGTGTCGTCGGCTGGCATGCCGGACAGCGGGTCGGCGTCGGCTGGTTTGGCGGGCATTGCGGATATTGCGAGCCGTGCCGGCGCGGCTGGCTGATCGACTGCCGCAACCTCAGGATCCCCGGCATCTCGTATGATGGCGGCTACGCCGAGGCGCTGGTGGCCCCCGCGCATGCGCTCGCTGCGATCCCGGACGAGCTTGCCGGCGCCGAGGCAGCACCTTTGCTCTGCGCCGGTGTCACCACCTTCAACGCGCTGCGCCACAGCGGGGCGTTGCCGGGCGATGTGGTCGCGATCCTCGGGATCGGCGGCCTCGGCCATCTCGGGGTGCAGTTCGCCAACAAGCTCGGCTTTCGCACCGTCGCGATCGCGCGCGGCGCCGACAAGGAGGCGCTGTCCCGCCAGCTCGGCGCGCACCACTTTATCGACAGCGCGGCCGAGGACGTGGCGGCGGCGCTCAACCGTCTGGGCGGCGCGCGCGCCGTGCTCGCGACGGTGAGCAGCGCCAAGGCGATGACGCCGGCGATCGACGGGCTCGCGGTGCGCGGCCGGCTGATCGTGATCGGGGTCGATGCCGAGCCGATCGAGATTTCGCCGTTGCAGCTGATCGGCGCCAGCCGCAGCATCGTCGGCCACGCCGCCGGTGCCGCGATCAACTCGCAGGACACGCTCGCCTTCAGCGTGCTTTCGGGGGTGCGCCCGATGATCGAAACGATGCCGCTCGCCCAGGCGCCGGCGGCCTATGCGCGAATGATGCGCGGCGACGCACGCTTCCGAATGGTGCTGACGATGGCATAGCCGAGACCGCCAAAGCTTCTTCTCACGTCGCCGACGAGGCCAGCGTCGCGGATCGGCGTCAAAGTCGACGATGCCGCGGGCGTCGCTTACCAGGCTGCTGAAAAATGCGGGTCTTTCGTCTTCGTCCCCCGCCTTCGCGAGGGCAGGCTCTTCGAGACGTCCGCCTTACGGCGGCCTCCTCAGGATGAGTGCTTTTCTATTTCAATTGGTTACCTCACCCTGAGGAGGCCCGTAGGGCCGTCTCGAAGGGTGACGACGGAGGCTGCCCGACTTTTCCATCATCCACGCCCAAGCCTACAGGGAAATATCCGATGTCCGACGCCGACCGGCTCGACGGCGACCTTCGTGCTGCCCCTGCCGAGCCGCCGCATCAACCCGTAGGGCGCGCGCCGGCACCGATCGTTTTGATCGTCGGCGCCGGGCCGGGCGGATTGTTTGCCGCGTGCGAGCTCGTGCGCCATGGCGTCAGGCCGCGCGTCGTGGAGCAGAGGCTGGTGCCGCACCGGGAAGCTCGCGGCACCGCTATTCAGCCGGCGGTGCTGGAGATGCTCGAGCGAGGCGGTCTGATCGGGCCTTTCCTTCGCGCCGGCGTGCGCATCCGGCATATTCAGCTGTTGGGTCCCGGATTGCACGAAATCGCGCGCGAGAGCTTTGCCGGGGCCGGCAGCCGCTATGATTTTCAGTGCAGCCTGCCGCAATGGCGCACCGAGGCAATTCTGCGCGAGCATTTGGCTGGCCTTGGCCTCGAAGTGGAATTCGGCACCGGGGTCACGTCGATCGAAGACGATCCGAACGGCGTGCGCATAACGCTCGGCGCCGGGGGGCGCACGGAGACCCTCACCGCCGCCTACGTGCTCGGCGCGGGCGGCGGCCACAGCATAACGCGACATTCGATGCATGAGCATCTCTCAGGGGAGACTTACTCCGGAAAATACCTCGTCGCCGACGCGAAGGTTCGCCTGCCGGCCGCGCCTGAATACGGCCGGCTCATCGTCGGGCCGACCGGGTTTGTGCTGCTGTCGCCGCTGCCGGATCGGCGCTGGCTCATTTTTGTCAATCGCGACGAAGCCGAAACGCAGGGCGAGCTGCCGACGGAAGCCGGGCTCGGCGCGATGCTCGATGCCCGGGCTGGCGTCGAAGTGGGGCTGAGCGACCTCCGCTGGGTGTCCGAATTCCGGATGCACAAGCGCGTCGTCGAGCGCCTGAGCGATCGGCGGCGTTTCCTGCTGGGCGACGCCGCGCATATGTCGAGCCCGCTCGGTGGGGAGGGGCTCAACTCGGCGCTGATGGACGCCGCCGACATTGCGTGGAAGCTCGCGCTTGTTATGCGCGGTGCAGCCAGGCCGTCGCTGCTCGACAGCTACGCGATCGAGCGCGGGCTTGCAGACCAACATGTCCTGGAGGTCTCGGACGAGGTCCATCGGCTGGTCATGGAGCTTGTCGCGATGTGCGGCGGCGGCGGCGCGCCATCCTTGCCGCCGGGGGATCCAGCGCAAAGCTTGGCGGCGGTGCGCAGACGGCTGATGCTCGATGTTTCATACGCCGGCAGCGCGCTCGTCGGCAGCGCCGGCATAGCGGTCGAAGGAGCTTCGCCAGGGGAACGGTTTGCGGCCCGCCGGAAGCTTGCCGGCACCGGCCATCATCTGATCTTCTTCGGCGCGGCGCCTCCGTTGGACCATGTCCGCGCGCGCTGGGGCAAGCTCGTCGCGATTGTCGATGCGTCGAGCGCAGAACTCGATCCGAGCGCGGCCGGGGTGCCCGATGGCGGCGCCGTCCTGGTGCGGCCGGACGGCTTTGTCGGGTTCCGCGCCGCCCCCGCTGACGAGACGACGATGGCTGCGCTCGACGCTCACCTGGCAACCTATCTGTTGCCGCAATCCAACGCCGGCTAAAGCAAGATCCGATCAGGTCGCATCAGCCCGTCAGCCCCCCTCACCCTTCCCTCTCCCCCCAATTTGGGGGGAGAGGGAAGGGTTGGCGAGGTGAAGCCGAGCCTTACCCGAAGCTGGATGAGGGGGGCTCTTCATGCTTTAGACGGCACGACCGACAATCTCGGGCTCACGCCTCGGCTTTCGCCGCCTCGGCCTCGGCGTTGTGGCGCAGCGCGGAGAGGGTGGTCCGGGTGGTGATTTGCTCGGGGTCCATGGCGAGCTCGACGATGGCGGCGCGGTTGCTGCGGGCGGCTTCTTCGAAGGCGGGGGCGAAGTCTTCGGTGCGCGAAACGCGCGCGCCAAAGGCGCCGTAGGCACGGGCGAGCGCCGGGAAATCGGGGTTTTTCAAATCGGTGCCGACGACCCGGCCGGGGAAGCGGCGCTCCTGATGCATGCGAATCGTGCCGTACATCGCGTTGTTGAAGAGGAGGATGATCGGGCCCGGCCCTTCGGCGAGCGAGGTCGCCAGCTCCTGGCCGGTCATCATAAAGCCGCCATCGCCGACAAAGCCGAGGACGAGCCGATCAGGATGGACGAGCTTGGCGGCGACCGCGGCAGGGACGCCATAGCCCATCGCGCCGCTCGTCGGCCCGAGCTGGCGGCCGGGCCGGCGGTATTGCAAAAAGCGGTTGGGCCAGCCGCTGAAATTGCCGGCGTCGCTGGTGACGATCGCGTCGTCGGGCAGGCGCTGGCGCAGCCAGCCCATGATTTCTCCCAGATCGAGTGTGCCGCCGGCCGTGGCAGGGGAGGGGAGGAGGCCCGCCTCGTAGTCGCGACGCATCTCGGTGCGCCATTGCGCCCAGCGGCCAGCCGGCACCGGTCTCAGCGCCGCCGCAGCGGCGGCGAACTCGGGCATGCCCGATTGGATCGGCAGGGTCGGGCGGAAGACGCGGCCCAATTCCTCGGCGGCGGGGTGGATGTGGATCAGCACCTTGCCGGGGTCGGGAATGCCGAAGAGCGAATAGGATTGCGAGGTGATCTCGCCGATCCGCGCCCCCGCCGCGAGCACCAGGTCCGCTTCCCTGATGCGGGCGACAAGCGCCGGGGCGGCGCCGGTGCCGAGGTCGCCGGCAAAGGAGGGCGAGCGGTTGTCGAAAATGTCCTGGCGCCGGAACGATGAGGCGACCGGCAGGTCGTTCAGCTCGGCGAAACGGGCGATGTCGCGGCAGGCCTGGTCGGTCCAACCGCCGCCGCCGACCAGCATGACCGGGCGCTCGGAAGCAGCCAAGAGGCGGCGCAGCTCGGCGAGGTCGGCGGCACCCGGGTGGGCGCGCACCGGACGATGCGGGCCGGAGATCGGAGCGGCGCGGCGGTCGCGCAGCATATCCTCGGGCAAGGCCAGGACGACCGGGCCGGGGCGGCCGGAAGTCGCGACCTGGAACGCCTGGTTGACCAATTCCGGGACGCGCTCGGCCATGTCGATCTGCGCCACCCATTTGGCGAGCGGCGAGAACATGCGGCGGAAATCGACCTCCTGAAACGCCTCGCGGTCGAGCTGGTGGCGTGCGACCTGGCCGACCAAGACGACCATCGGCGTCGAATCCTGAAACGCGGTATGGATGCCGATCGCGGCGTTGCACGCACCGGGGCCACGCGTGACCAGCAATACGCCGGGCTTATGGGTCAGCTTGCCATACGCTTCCGCCATAAACGCCGCACCGCCTTCCTGGCGGCAGGTCACAAAATGGATCTGCGGCACATCGAAGAGGGCGTCGAGCACTTCCAAATAGCTCTCGCCGGCGACGCCGAACGCCATCTCGACGCCGTGCGCAGCGAGCGCGGCGACCACCAGCTGGCCGCCGCTCATCGGAGCAAGGTTTTGGCCCTTCATTGCACCTCCCGCCGAGAGCCGCCGGATGCGGAGCGGCGGCCTGGGTGCCTATTACATGGCCGCCGGGCACGCTCGCAAACGATTTGCGGTGGTTAGGCTTAGGAGAAGGCGAATATGCCGACCGGCCATCGGAACCAATTCGGGCAGCGCTCATTCGGATGATCGAAGGGTGCGGCGAAAGAGGGTTGGTGCGGCGCGGGATGGCGGGAGGGACGCCGGCCTATAATCGGGATGGCGCCGGGCGGAGGACGCGGCGGCGCGGAATTGGTAAGCTCGCAACGGGGCGACGCGTCGGGCGAAGATGGACGAGCAGCGCAGCGATATAGAGGCGCCGAGCCGGCCGCGCGGCGAGCGCGAGCTCGACCCTCTGCGCACCGATGCGACGGATTTGCCGCCGGGCGAGCCGGGGCCGCCGCGGCGCTCCTGGCTGCGCCGGCTGATCTGGCTTCTGGTGCTGGCGGCGCTCGCGGTGGGTGCCGTCTGGTACCTGCCGCATCTGAAAAAGGCGCCGGCGCCGACCGGGCGCGTCACCTCGATGGGGCCGGTGCCGGTCGGGACGGCCACGGTGGCAACCGGCGACATGCCGGTGACGTTGAGCGGGCTCGGCACCGTCACGCCATTGGCGACGGTCGTGGTCAAGACCCAGATCAACGGCTATCTGATGTCGGTCGGGTTTCAGGAAGGCCAGCACGTCAAGAAGGGCGATTTTCTGGCGCAGATCGACCCGCGCCCCTACCAGGTGGCGCTGGAGCAGGCCGAGGGGCAGCAGGGCAAGGACCAGGCGCTCTTAAAGAACGCCCAGCTCGACCTCAAGCGCTACGACACGCTGGTCGCGCAGAACTCGATCGCCAAGCAGACCCGCGACACCCAGGTTTCGCTCGTTGCCCAGGACCAGGCGGCGATCGTCTCCGACAAGGCCCAGATCGACGCGCAAAAGCTGAACCTCGTCTATGCCCATATCATTTCGCCGGTGACCGGGCGGGTCGGGCTGCGCCAGGTTGATGCCGGCAACTATGTGCAGACGAGCGACCCGAACGGCATTGTCATCGTCACCCAGACGCAGCCGATCTCGGTGATCTTCACCCTGCCCGAGGACGATTTGCCCGCGGTCTTGAAGCAATTGCACGCCGGCGCGCAATTGCCGGCGACCGCCTATGACCGCACCGGGCTGCACCAGCTCGGGGTGGGCCGGCTCGAAACCGTCGACAATCAGATCGACACGACGACCGGCACGGTGAAGCTCAGGGCGATTTTCGACAATCCCGACGAGAGCCTGTTCCCAAACCAGTTTGTCAACGTCAAGCTCCTGGTGGAGACCCAGCACGGCGTCGATCTGGTGCCGACTGCCGCAATCCAACGCGGCGCCCCCGGCACCTTTGTCTATCTGGTCCAGCCGAACCGGACCGTCGCCGTGCAAAAGGTCGAGCTCGGGCCGACCGACGGCCAGCACATCGTTGTCACCAAGGGGCTGCAGCCGGGGCAGCAGGTCGTCGTCGACGGCGCCGATCGGCTGAAGGACGGCGCCAAGATCATGCTCGCCTCGGAAGCCGGCACCCCACAGAGCGGCGCGAAACCGGGCGGGGCGAAACCGGGCGGCGACGCGAAACCGGGGCAGCAACCGCACCGGCACGGCGGGCATCGGAGCGCGCAGTGAGCCCGTCGCGGCTTTTTATCCTGCGCCCGGTGGCGACGACGCTCTTGATGGCGGCGATCGTGCTGGTCGGGCTCTTTGCCTACCGGTTTCTGCCGCTCTCGGCGCTGCCGCAGGTCGATTACCCGACGATCCAGGTCGAGACCTTTTATCCGGGTGCCAGCCCCGATGTGATGACCTCGTCGGTGACGGCCCCGCTCGAAGTGCAATTGGGCCAGATGCCGGGGCTGAACCAGATGTCCTCGGTGAGCTCCGCCGGGGCCTCGGTCATCACCTTGCAGTTCAGCCTCGACCTCACCCTCGACGCGGCCGAGCAGGAGGTCCAGGCGGCGATCAACGCGGCCGGCAACCTGTTGCCGTCGGACCTTCCGGCACCCCCAATCTACGCCAAGGTCAACCCCGCCGACGCGCCGGTCCTGACCCTGGCGTTGACCTCCAAGACCCTGCCGCTGACCGATGTCGAGGACCTCGCCGACACGCGGCTCGCGCAAAAGATTTCGCAATTGCCCGGGGTCGGCCTCGTCAGCATCAGCGGCGGCAACCGGCCGGCAGTGCGCATCCAGGCGAACAATTTGCAGCTCGCCGCCTACGGCCTCAACATCGACAATCTGCGCACGACCCTGGCCAACGCCAATGTCAACACGCCCAAAGGCAATTTCGACGGGCCGAGCCGCGCCTACACGATCAATGCCAACGACCAGATCAGGAACGCCAAGGATTACGACGATCTCGTCGTCGCCTACCGGGACGGCGCCCCGGTTTACCTCAGGGATGTGGCCAAGGCCGCAAACGCCGCCGAGAACACCAAGCTCGCCGCATGGATGAACGCCGAGCCGGCGATCATCGTCAATATCCAGCGCCAGCCGGGCGCTAATGTCATCGCCGTCGTCGACGGCATCCAGAAATTGCTGCCGCAGCTAAAGGCGTCGTTGCCGGCGGCGGTCGATGTCGCGGTATTGACCGACCGGACGACGACGATCCGCGCCTCGGTCGCCGATGTCGAGTTTGAGCTCGTGCTCGCGGTGCTGCTCGTCGTCGCCGTGATCTTTCTCTTTTTGCGCAGCCCGTCGGCAACCTTGATCCCGAGCCTGTCGGTGCCGCTCTCTTTGGTCGGCACCTTGGGGGTCATGTACCTCTTCGGGTTCAGCCTCAACAATTTGTCGCTGATGGCATTGACGATCGCCACCGGCTTTGTTGTCGACGACGCGATCGTCATGATCGAGAACATCTCGCGCTATATCGAGATGGGCGACCCGCCGCTCGAAGCGGCGCTCAAAGGCTCGGAGCAGATCGGCTTTACGATCATCTCGCTGACCGTGTCGCTGATCGCGGTCTTGATCCCGCTCCTCTTTATGCCCGATGTGGTGGGGCGCCTCTTCCGCGAGTTCGCCATCACGCTCGCGGTTACCATCGTGATTTCGGCGGTCGTGGCGCTCACTCTGGTGCCGATGATGTGCGCGCGCATCCTGCGCCATCAGCCGCCGCAGGAAATGTCGTGGATCGCGCGCAAAAGCCAGGAATGGTTCGATGCGATGATCGCCCAATACGGCCGCGGGCTCGATTGGGTGCTCGACCACCAGCCGCTGACCTTGCTCGTCGCCGTGGCAACCCTGGCGCTTACGGTTTTTCTCTATGTCGTGATTCCGAAAGGGTTTTTCCCGATCCAGGACACCGGGCTGATCCAGGGGATTTCGGTCGCCTCGCCGTCGGTCTCGTTTGCCGCGATGGCGGAGCGCCAGCAGGCGCTCGCCGCTGCCGTGCTCGACGATCCCGATGTCGTGAGCCTCTCTTCGTTTATCGGCGTCGACGGCACCAACACGACATTGAACAGCGGCCGGATGCTGATCAATTTGAAGCCGCGCGACGAGCGCCGGCTGTCGGCGAGCGACGTGATCCGGCGGCTCGAGCGCGAGACCGCCAAGGTCCCCGGCATCACCCTCTACATGCAGCCGGTGCAGGATTTGACGATCGACGCGACGGTCAGCCGCTCGCAATACCAGCTTGCGCTGGAAGACGCGAACCCGGACGAATTCGCGACCTGGGTGCCAAAGCTGCTGCAACGGCTGCAGCAGGTGCCGGAGCTCGAAGACGTCGCCAGCACCTTTGCCCAGAACGGGCTTTCCGCCTATGTCGATATCGACCGCGCGACCGCCGCGCGCTTTGGCATCACCCCGGCGACCGTCGATAACGCGCTCTACAATTCGTTCGGCCAGCGCATCGTCTCGACGATCTTTACCCAGTCGAACCAGTACCGCGTGATCCTCGAAGCCGACCCATTGATGCAGCAGTCGCTGTCGGCGCTCGGCTCGATCTATCTGCCGTCCTCGACCGCAGCCAACGGCCAGGTGCCGTTGTCGGCGATCGCCAAGGTCGAGCAGCAGACGGCACCGATGGAGATCGACCATCTGGGCCAATTCCCCTCGACAATGGTGTCGTTCAACTTGGCGCCCGGCGCCTCGCTCGGTCAGGCGGTCGATGCGATCACGGCGGCCGAGCGCGAGATCGGCATGCCGGCGAGCATGATCACCGTGTTCCAGGGAGCGGCACTCGCGTTCCAGGCCGCGCTCGGCAACGAATTGATCCTGATCCTCGCCGCCATCGTCACCGTCTACATCGTGCTGGGCGTGCTCTATGAGAGCTTTATCCACCCGGTGACGATCCTTTCGACCCTGCCCTCGGCCGGGGTCGGCGCCTTGCTGGCGTTGATGATCGACGGCAGCGATTTGTCGGTGATCGCGATCATCGGCATCATCCTGTTGATCGGCATCGTCAAAAAGAACGCGATCATGATGGTGGATTTCGCCCTCGATGCCGAGCGCAACGAGGGGAAGCCGCCGCGCGAGGCGATCCGCCAGGCGTGCCTCCTGCGCTTTCGCCCGATCCTGATGACGACGATGGCGGCCCTCTTTGCCGCCCTGCCGCTGATGCTCGGCACCGGCACCGGATCGGAGCTGCGCCATCCTTTGGGTGTGACGATCGTCGGTGGGCTGATCGTGAGCCAATTGCTGACCCTGTTCACGACACCCGTCATCTATCTCGCTTTTGACCGGCTGGGGCGTTTCCTGCGCCCGGGCGCCGTGCGCCCGCAGGGTGCGCTGTCGTGAACCCGTCGGCGCCCTTTATCCGGCGCCCGGTCGCCGTGCGCCCGCAGGGTGCCGTGCCGTGAACCCGTCGGCGCCGTTTATCCGGCGCCCGGTCGCGACCACGCTGTTGACGATCGGGATCGCGCTCGCCGGGTTTGTTGCCTACCTGAAGCTGCCGGTTGCTCCCCTGCCGCAGGTCGATTTCCCGACGATCTCGGTCTATGCGTCGATGCCGGGGGCGAGCCCGGACACCATGGCGGCGACCGTGACGACGCCGCTCGAGCGCCATCTGGGCGTCATCGCCGACGTCAGCGAGATGACCTCGTCGAGCACCGTCGGCTCGTCCCGGATCACGCTCCAATTCG
This sequence comes from uncultured Alphaproteobacteria bacterium, assembly GCA_963702685.1. Lineage (GTDB taxonomy): Bacteria > Pseudomonadota > Alphaproteobacteria > ATCC43930 > CGMCC-115725 > AP-15. Next base: position 291,721 of record CAVPDQ010000001.1, read on the forward strand.
GGCTCGACCGCGATATCGACGGAGCGGCGCGCGACGTGCAGGCGGCGATCAACGCCGCCCGCGTCGATCTGCCGACGAGCCTGCGGCAGAACCCGCGGTACCGCAAGGTCAACCCGGCCGACGCGCCGATCGCGATCCTGTCGATGAGCTCGGCCACCTTGACCCGCGGCCAGATCTACGACGCCGCCTCGACCGTCATGCAGCAGGCCTTGTCGCAGATCGAGGGCATCGGCCAGGTCGGGATCAGCGGCAGCTCGCTGCCGGCGGTGCGGGTCGAATTGAACCCGAATGCGCTCTTCAAATACGGGATCGGGCTCGAGGACGTGCGCGCGGCGCTCGCCTCGGCCAATGCCCACAGCCCCAAGGGTGCGGTCGAGGAGGGCGACCGCCGGCTCCAAATCTACACCAACGACCAGGCGACCAAGGCATCGCAATACCGCTCGCTGGTGATCGCCTACCGCAACGGCGCGGCGGTCCGGCTCAGCGATGTCGCCGAGGTCGTCGAACTCGGTCGAAAACCTGCGCAACCAGGGGCTCTCGAACGGCGAGCCCGCGGTCCTCGTCATCCTCTATCGGCAGCCCGGCGCCAACATCATCGACACGGTGGACCGGGTCAAAGCGATCCTGCCGCAGCTCAGGGCGTCGATCCCGCACGCCATCGACGTGACCCTGACGATGGACCGCACGACGACGATCCGCACCTCGCTGCACGATGTCGAGCGCGCATTGGTGATCGCCGTCTGCCTGGTGATCCTCGTCGTCTTTCTGTTCTTGCGCAATTTGCGCGCGACCTTGATCCCGAGCGTGGCGGTGCCGGTGTCGCTGATCGGCACCTTTGGCGCGATGTATTTGCTGGGCTACAGCCTCGACAATTTGTCGCTGATGGCGCTGACGGTCTCGACCGGGTTTGTCGTCGATGACGCGATCGTGGTGCTCGAAAACATCACCCGCCACATCGAAGCCGGCATGACGCGGATGGAGGCGGCCTTGCTCGGCGCCCGCGAGGTCGGGTTCACCGTGTTGTCGATGAGCCTCTCCCTGATCGCGGTGTTTGTGCCGATCCTCTTGATGGGCGGGATCGTCGGGCGCCTCTTCCGCGAATTCGCGATGACCTTGTCGGTGGCGATCCTGATATCGCTCGTCGTGTCGCTGACGACGACGCCGATGATGTGCGCCTATCTGCTCGACAATCGGCGCGATCCAAAGCACGGACGGGTCTACCGGATGGGCGAGCGCGCGTTCGATGCAGTGCTCCGCGCTACGACCGCTCGCTGCGCGTGGCGTTGCGCTGGCCGGGCCTCGTCATGCTGAGCCTCGGGGCGACGATCGTGCTCGCGATTTATTTGTTCACGATCATTCCCAAGGGTTTTTTTCCGCAGCAGGACACCGGGCGGATGATCGGCGGCGTTCAGGCCGACCAGAGCATTTCGTTTCAGCTGATGGAAAAAAAGCTGACCCAGTTTATCGACATCATCCGCGCCGATCCGGCGGTGGAAAACATCGTCGGCTTTACCGGCGGCGGGCAGACCAATTCCGGCTTTGTCTTTGTCGTGCTGAAGCCGTTGTCGGAGCGCAAGCTGTCGGTCGGGCAGGTGATCGGCCGGCTGCGCGGCAAGCTCAACCAGGTCGCCGGCGCGCGGCTCTTTCTGCAGGCGGCGCAAGACATCCGGGTCGGCGGCCGGCAGAGCAATGCAGAATACCAATATTCGTTGCAAGGCGACGATACGAAGACAATGTTCGAATGGGCGCCCAAGGTCGAGGCGGCGTTGCAAAAGGTCAAGGAGATCACCGAGGTCAACCTCGACCAGCAGCAAAAGGGCCTCGAAACCGAGCTGATCATCGACCGCGCCACCGCCTCGCGGCTCGGGCTGACGGTGAGCCAGATCGACAACACGCTGTACGATGCGTTTGGCCAGCGGCAGGTCTCGGTGATCTACATGCCGCGCAACCAATATCATGTGGTCATGGAGGTGGCGCCGCGGTTCTGGCAAACCCCGGAAACATTAAAGGAGGTCTATGTCAGCACCAGCGGCGGCGCGGTCGGCGGGACGCAAGCGACCAACGCGCTCGCCGGCACAGTCGCGGCAAAGACGCCGGCAAAAGCGGCGAGCACGGCCGCCACCACCGCCGCGCAGATCGCCGGCGATACCCAGCGCAATCTGGTCAACAACGCGCTCGCCAACACCGGCCGCACCGCCACCTCGACCGGGGCCGCGGTCAGCACCGCGCAAGAGACCATGGTGCCGCTCTCCGCCGTCAGCCATTTCGGCCCCGGCAACACGCCGCTCGCGGTCAATCACCAGGGCCTCTTTGTCGCCGCGACGATCTCGTTCAACCTGGCGCCGGGGGTGTCGCTGGGCGAGGCGCAGCAGGCGATTACCGCGGCGGTCGATGGTCTCGACATGCCGGCGACGATTCATGGCGGGTTTCAGGGCACGGCCAAGGTGTTCGAGGAATCGCTGGCCAACGAGCCGATGCTGATCGCGGCGGCGCTGATCGCGGTCTATGTGGTGCTGGGCGTGCTGTACGAGAGCTATGTCCACCCGTTGACGATCCTCTCGACCCTGCCCTCGGCGGGGGTGGGCGCGGTGCTGGCGCTGATCGTGACCGGCACCGAATTCAGCATCATCGCGCTGATCGGCGTCATCCTGCTGATCGGCATCGTCAAAAAGAACGCGATCATGATGATCGACTTCGCGCTCGACGCCGAGCGCACCCTGGGGCTGAATTCGCGCGAAGCGATCTACGAGGCGTGCCTCAAGCGGTTTCGCCCGATCATGATGACGACATTGGCGGCGATGCTCGGCGCGATGCCGTTGGCGATCGGTTTTGGCGAAGGCGCCGAATTGCGCCGGCCGCTCGGCGTCGCCATCGTCGGCGGGCTCGTCGTCAGCCAGCTCCTGACGCTCTACACGACCCCGGTCATCTACCTCTATCTCGACCGCTACCGCCTTTGGGCGCTGCGGCGCTGGCGCGCCGGGCTGCGCCATCTCGGCGCCGGCCACGCCGCCCAGCCCGGCGAATGACGGCGGACTCGAAGTCGCGCTCCCGACGCCGGCTCGGAGGCTCGCCCACCTCACCCTCCCGCTTCGCGGGTCCCTCCCTCCCCCCGAGGGGCGAAAAAAGGATGGATGCGCGGGTCGGCCTCTGTGGAATTCCCTCTCCGCCCTTGGGGGCGGAGAGGGTCGGGGTGAGGCGGGGATTCCAGAGCCCGTGCCGTGTCGCACCGGTCGGGGAGCAGATGGGCTGTTGCGGCCCTCCTCACGCTTGCCGCCTGCACCGTCGGGCCCGATTACCAGCGGCCGGCGGCGCCGGTCCCGGCGCGCTACAAGGAGGCCGCGGCTGCGGCGGGCTGGGCGGTGGCCCAGCCGGTCGATGCGATGGTCCGCGGCGCCTGGTGGCGGGTCTATAACGACCCGGTGCTCGATCGCCTGGAGCGCCGGATCGACATCTCGAACCAGAATTTGAAGGCCGCCGAGGCTGCTTACCGTCAAGCGGAATGGCTGGTGGCGCAGGCGCGCGCCGGGTTTTTCCCGACCGGGACGGTGAACGCGTCGGGTCAACGCGCGCTCGGCAGCGGCGGCGGTTCGAGCGCTTCCGGCACCGGTGCCGGCGGGGGAGGGGGCGGCACCGGGAAGATCATCGATTTTTTCAGCGTCTCGGCAGCGGCGAGCTGGACCCCCGATCTGTGGGGCCAGATCCGCCGCATGGTCGAGAGCCAGGTGGCGAGCGCGCAGGCGAGCGCCGGCGACCTCGCCAATGCCCGCCTCTCGGCGCAGGGCCAGCTCGCCACCGACTATCTGCAATTGCGCGTCGCCGACGAGCTGAAACGGCTGCTCGATGCCTCGGCGGCGGCTTTTGCCGAGTCGCTGCGCATCACCAGAAACCAATACGCCGCCGGCATCGCCGCGCAATCGGACGTGTCGCAGGCCGAGGCGCAATTGCAGAGCACGCAAGCGCAGGCGATCGCGGTCGGGGTGACGCGGGCGCAGCTCGATCACGCCATCGCGGTGCTGATCGGCGTGCCGCCGGCGGAGTTGTCGATCGCCCCCACCGATGTCGCGGCTGCGGTGCCGGCGATCCCGGGCGGGGTGCCCTCGGCATTGCTCGAGCGGCGCCCGGACATCGCTGCGGCCGAGCGCATCATGGCTGCGGCCAATGCCCAGATCGGTGTCGCCGAGGCGGCGTTTTTCCCGACGGTCACACTTTCCGCCGATGCCGGAGAAGCCGCGATTTCGCTGGCGAAGCTCGTCAGCGCCTCGGGCCGGTTCTGGTCGTTCGGCGGGAATGTGGTCGAGACCGTGTTCGATGCGGGCGCACGCAACGCCGCGGTGCAACAGGCGCGCGCCGTTTACGACCAGGATGTCGCGGATTACCGGCAGACCGTGCTGAGCGCATTTCAGCAGGTCGAGGACCAGCTCGCCGCATTGCGCATCCTGGCGCAGCAGGCGGTGGCGCAGGATGCCGCGGTCGCCGCCGCGCGCGAGGCCGAGCGGGTCCTCAACAACCAATACCTCGCCGGCACCGTCGCCTATACCAGCGTCGTCGTCGCCCAGCAGACGGCGCTGAGCGACGCCGAGGCCGCGCTCAACATCCGCCAGAGCCGGCTCGTCGCCAGCGCCGCGCTGATCCAGGCATTGGGCGGCGGCTGGAACGCGAGCGAGTTGCCGACCCGTGCGCACATCGACACCGCGGCGCCGCTCGACTTCAACCCGCTGCCGCCCTCCGACGCCTTTGGCCGCCGCTGAGCGGCCCGGCGGCTCGGGGCTGGTTTGATGCTCGGGCAGACGGCTCGGGGCCGCCGGCGCCGCGCAGAATCGGCGAAAATTGCGGGAATCCGGGCTGGCGGGAGTGTGCTACGCTTGCTTTCGGCAAAATGAAAATGGAGACCGGGGATGGCACAGGGATTGACGCGACGCCGTTTTGCGGCCGGTGCCGGAGCGGTGGCGCTGGCGGCGCCGGCATTGTCGCTCAGGGCGCGGGCGGCGGCGGGCGACAGCAAGGTGATGCGGTTTATTCCGCAATCCGATCTGCGCGTGCTCGACCCGATCTGGACCACCGCTTATGTCACGCGCAATCACGGCTATATGGTGTTCGACACGCTCTTTGCGCTCGACGACAAGTTCAAGCCGCACCCGCAAATGGTTGGCGACTGGAACGTCTCGCCCGACAAGCTCAGCTATAATTTCGTCCTGCGCGACGGCCTCAAATTCCATGACGGCCAGCCGGTCCGCGGCATCGACTGCACGACTTCGATAAAGCGCTGGATGGCGCGCGACGGGCTCGGCCAGACGCTCGCGACCGTGATCGCCGACATCCAGGGGGGCGACGACAAGAAAGTTCTCGATCAAGCTCAAATCGCCGTTCCCGGTGCTGATCGACGCGCTCGCCAAGGTGTCGAGCCTCGCCCCCTTCATCATGCCCGAGCGCCTCGCCAAGACCGACCCCTACAAGCAGGTGACCGAGATGGTCGGGTCGGGGCCGTTCAAGTTTGTCGCCGCCGAATACCAGCCCGGCAACAAGATCGTCTATCAGAAGAACACCGATTACGTGCCGCGCTCCGAGCCGCCCAACTGGGCCTCGGGCGGCAAGGTCGTCAAAATCGACCGGGTCGAATGGCACGTCATTCCGGACAACACGACAAAGCTGTCGACGATCGGCAGCGGCGAAGCCGATTGGTGGGAAAACCCGTCGCCCGACATGTGGCCGGTGCTCGCCAAAAATGCCGATGTGGCGCTCGCGATCGCCGACCCGCTCAAGACCTCGGGCTGCATCCGCTTCAACTGGCTCTACCCGCCGTTCGACAATGTCAAGATGCGCCAGGCGGTGCAGATGGTCGTCAACCAGGCCGATTTCATGGCGGCCTATGCCGGCGACCAGAAAAACTGGAACGTCTGCGCCAGCGTCTATACTTGCGGGACGCCGATGGCGAGCAATGCGGGCTCGACCGCATTGACCGGGAAGCGGGATTACGAGGCGGCCAAGCAGCTGATCAAGGAGGCCGGCTACAAAGGCGAAAAGATCGTGCTGATGGACGGCGTCGACCAGGCGCTGATCCATGCCGAGGCGCTGGTGCTGGCGGACGAATTGAAAAAGCTCGGGCTCAACGTCGAATACGTGGCCGCCGATTGGGGGACGGTGGTGACGCGCCGCGCCTCGAAAAAGCCGCCCGCCGAAGGCGGTTGGAACATTTTCGAAACCGGCTGGGTCGGCGCCGACACGCTCGACCCGTCGGACAACGTCATGCTGCGCGCCAATGGCGACGGCGCCTGGTTCGGCTGGCCCAAGGACGACCAGCTCGAAGCATTGCGGATGCAGTGGCTCGAAGCCACCGATCTCGAGGACCGCCAGGGGATTGCCGCCAAATTGCAGCAGCGCGCCTTCGAAATCGTGCCCTATATCCCGACCGGCCAGTTCGTCAACAAGACCGCCTTCCGCAGCAACATCAAAGGCATCGTCGAATCGCCGGCCCTTTTCCTGATGTGGAACGTCGAAAAAACCTGAAGGATAGGTTCAACAATGAGGCGGTGAGACAGCGAGGACAAAATTATTGCGCGCGACGCGCGCGAAAACCATTGCTCACCGCCTCGCTGCCTCATTGTGGAAATGCATCTTCAATCGGGCTGGAGGTGCGCGACCTTGGGCATGACCTCGTGCGCCAATAATTCCATCGAGTGGCGCCAGGCTTGCGGGTTGCCGCTGTAGTCGAAGCAGAACAACAGGATGGCACCAAAGCCGCCGACCGTGTCGTACATCCGCTCGATCTTTTCGACGACGGTTGCGGGCGAGCCGATCAGCCAATTGTGCTTGCCGCAATATTCCGGGGTGATGTCGCTGTCGGCGACCGCGGGGTCGTGCTTCAGGAACTCGATGACGCCGACATCGGTCAGGAGCGGCAGGAAATATTCGCGCATCATCCGGCCCATCATGCCGCCGACCGAGAGCCGCCACGCCTCCTCGTCGGTGTCGGCGACAAAGATCTCGCGCACCAGCCGCCACTGGCTGCGCTTGGGTGTGCGCCCGGTGCGCCGCGCACCCTCTTCCACCGAATCCCAGTGGCTCGCCACATAGGTCGGGTTCAAATTGAGGCTCATCGGCAAAAAGCCGCGCTCGCCGGCGAGCTTCAACGTGTCGGAGCCCTTGCTGACCCCGGCGACGCCGATCGGCGGGTGCGGCTGCTGCAAGGGCCGGATGTGCGGGCGCAACGTGCGCAGCATCAGGTCGGTCTTGGTCACCTTCCAGTATTTGCCGGGATAATCAAAGGGTTCGTCCTCGCTCCACAATTTGAGGATGATGTCGAGCGCTTCCCGCGTCATCTCGCGGTGCTGGCCGGCCATGCCGTCGACGTTGAACATCGCCCAGTCGCTCGGCAGCCCGCTGGCGGCAACCCCGAAATTGAGCCGGCCTTGCGCCATATGGTCGAGCATGGCGACGCGGTTGGCGAGCTCGGCCGGGTGGTGATAGGGCAACAGGAACCCGCCGGGTGCGAGGCGGATACGGCTCGTCTCCATCAGCGCCTGGGCGATCAACAAATCGGGGGCCGGGTGCGGCTCCCAAGGTGCGGTGTGGTGCTCGCCGATCCAGGCCTCGAAAAAACCCAATTCGTCGGCCCAGCGCAAGGTCTGGAGATCCCAGCGGTGGCCGTCGTAAAGGCCGCGCTCCGGCGGGTGCGAGGGCATCGTAAAGAGACCGTATTCCATGCTGACCCTCCGATCGTCGGCGGTACGATGCAGCAGTTTAGGTGATGCGTCGAGGCCATGCATCTGTCGCTGGCAAGGCATGTTAGCCTCTGCCTGATAGGCGATTGCGGAGGGGACGATGCACGAAAATCTTTGGAGCCGGCGCACGGTGCTGGCGACGATGGCGGCGGCCGCGATCGGCGGATCGCGGAGCGCGGCGGCGCAGCAGGTGAAATGGTCGAGCGGGACCGAGCCGCCAAAGCTGAAGGCGCCGGCGAACGCCGCCGATTGCCACCATCATCTCTATGATTCGCGCTTTCCGGTCGATCCGCGCTCGAAATTGCGGCCGGGCGACGCGTCGGCCGAGGAGTATCGCGCGCTCCAGAAGCGCATCGGCACGAGCCGCGACGTCATTGTCACCCCTTCGACCTACGGCACCGACAACCGAGTGACGCTCAACGGGGTCGCCGCACTCGGCCCGACCTCGCGCGCCGTCGTCGTCGTCGACACGACGGTTACCGATGCCGAGCTGAAGCGCATGGACAAGGCCGGCGCGCGCGGCATCCGCTTCAACCTGGCGCAGAAAGGGGCAACGACGCCCGAGATGATGCTGCCCTTGGCAAAACGGGTGCACGATCTCGGCTGGCACATCCAGATCAATGCGCCGGCCGCCACAATCGTCGAGGTCATGCCGATCCTGAAGCAGGTGCCGACACCCGTGGTGTTCGACCATCTGGCTCACATCCCCGAGCCCGAGGGGACGGCGGACCCGCTCTTTGGCCAGATCGTCGCGCTGATCGACAAGGGCAACGGCTGGGTCAAGCTGTCGGGCGCCTACGCCGACAGCAAGGTCGGGCCGCCGACCTACGCCGATTCGAGCGCCGTCGCCCGCGCCTACGTCAAGGCCGCGCCCGAGCGCCTCGTCTGGGGCAGCGACTGGCCGCATCCGGGGCTGAAGGGCGAGCAGCCCGACGACGCAATCCTGTTCGACCTCTTGCTCGACTGGGCCCCGGACGAGCAGGTCCGCAACCGCATCCTGGTGCAGAACCCAGAGGTGCTCTACGGCTTCCCCAAAACGGCCTGATCCGAAGGCAAGGGCGATACCATAGTGTTTACGTTTGACAGCCTCGCCTACGCGAAGCACCGTCGCGACCATGGCGTGTCGCGGGACGAAGCCGAAGCGCACGCCGAGGCGGCCAGGACGTTCATCATGAACGAGCTGATCACCAAGGAGGATTTGCGCACAGGACTCGACGAGCTCCGCCGCGACCTTGAGGGGAAGCTCGACAACCTGTCGTTGCGCATGGACGGGATGTCTCTGCGGCTGACGGTGCGGATGGGGGTAATGCTGGCTGCCGGGCTTACTCTCCTCGGCGCCGTTCTAAAGCTCCATTAGGCCCTAAGTCAGCCGGGCTCGGTCGAGACCAGATAATCCATCGCCGCGGCGACGCCGCCTTTGCCGTGCGGCACGCCGACGAGGTCGAGCGCCATTTCGACGGCGGCGAGCGAGCCCAGGATCATCGGCTCGTTCAGGTCGCCGAGATGGCCGATGCGCAAGACCCGACCCTGCAATGGCCCGAGCCCGCCGCCCAAGGACACGTTGAACTTGTCGAGCGCCACCGTGCGCACGCGGTTGGCGTCATAGCCCTCGGGCATCAGCACCGCGGTCACCGAATCCGATTGGGCGCGCGGATCGACCGCAAAAATTTCCGGCCCGTCGTTCTGCCGCCAGGCGCGCACCGCCCGCCGCGTCGCCTCGGCCAGCCGATAATGGCGGGCGAACACCTGGTCGAGGCCTTCCTCCTCGATCATCCGCAACGCCTCCTGCAAGCCGAAGAAGAAATGCACCGGCGCGGTGCCGTTCCACACCGCCTGCGAGCTGCCTTCGACGAGCCGGCGCCAATCCCAATAGACCCGCGGCAATTTGGCGAGCGCCGAGGCGGCCAAGGCCTTGGCGCTGACCCCGGTAAAGGCCATCCCTGTCGGCAGCATCAGACCCTTTTGCGACCCGGCGACGACGACATCGACCCCCCACTCGTCCATGCGGAAATCGATCGAGGCGAGCGAGGAGATCACATCGACCAGATAGAGCGCCGGGTGCCGGGCGGCATCGATCGCGCGCCGCAGCCGGGCGACATCGTGGACAATGCCGGTCGAGGTTTCGTTGTGCACGACCAGCACCGCCTTGATCGCGTGACCGCGGTCCTCGCGCAGCCGGGCTTCGAGCCGGGCCGGGTCGGCGGCATTGCGCCAATCGCCCGAGAGGGTCTCGACCTCGAGCCCGAACGCCTCGCAGCGCATGCCCCAGTTGAGCGAGAAATAACCGGTCTCGACCACCAGCACCTTGTCGCCGGGCGAGCACACATTGACCAGCGCCGCCTCCCACGCGCCGTGCCCGGTGGCGGCATAGCCGAGGATCGTCTGGTCGGTCTTGAAGATCCGCTTCAGCCCGGCGAAGCAATCCGCGGCGATCGCTTTGAATTGCGCTCCGGTGAAATCGATATTGCCGCGGTCCATTGCCCGCAGCACCCGGTCGGGGATGTTGGTCGGCCCCGGATTTTGAAAAAAATGATAGCCACGACTGACAGCCATACGCGCGCTCCGGGTTCCCGATCTGAAGATGATTCGCCCGTTTCGGGGCGACCGGAACATAATCGGGTTAGCGGGTGATGTCTGCGGACAAAGCAAGAGGCAGGGCCTTCGCCCTGCCTCTCGACCGATCGCCTCACCTGGACGACGCCCGGCGCGGCGTGCGAATCCTCCCTAAACTCGGGCCGGCGCATGTTGTTGCATGGCCGCCTCCATTGCCACTTTGCGCCGGGCTGCGACCGTTTGTCACGTAAATTTTTTGTCACGCAGCGCGAGATTTTTTGTCACGCAGCGCGAGATTCGGGCCGCCGGTGGACAGGGCTTGGCCCGTTGCCTAGAGTGAAGCGGCGAGGACGAATGCGAGGCTCGATGCGTCTTTCGGAGTATTTCCTGCCGTTATTGCGCGAGAACCCGAGCGAGGCGCAGATCGTCTCGCACCGGCTGATGCTGCGCGCCGGCATGATCCGGCAATCGAGCGCCGGGATTTATTCCTGGCTGCCGCTGGGCCTGCGCGTCCTCAAAAAAATCGAAAGCATCGTGCGCGAGGAGCAGGACAAGACCGGCGCTCAGGAAATTCTGATGCCGACGATCCAGCCGGCCGAATTGTGGCGCGAGAGCGGGCGCTACGAGGATTACGGCAAGGAGATGCTGCGGCTCCGCGACCGCCACGAGCGGGAGATGCTGTACGGACCGACCAATGAAGAGCAGGTGACCGAGATCGTCCGCGCCGCGGTCAAGAGCTACCGCGACCTGCCAAAGCTGCTCTACCACATTCAATGGAAGTTTCGCGACGAGGTCAGGCCCCGGTTCGGCGTGATGCGCGGCCGCGAGTTTTTGATGAAGGATGCCTACAGCTTCGATCTCGACGCGGCGGCGGCAAAGCGCTCGTACAACAAAATGTTTGTCGCCTATCTGCGGACCTTTGCGCGGATGGGGCTCAAGGCGATCCCGATGCGCGCCGACACCGGGCCGATCGGCGGCGATCTCAGCCACGAGTTCCAGATCCTCGCCGAGGCCGGCGAATCGGCGATTTATTGCGACCGGCGCTGGCTCGACACCGATATCCTGGGCGAGGAGCCCGACTACGACAGCGACCTCGAACCGTTCTTTCGACAATGGACGAGCCTCTACGCCGCCACCGACGAGATCCACAACCCCGACACCTGCCCGGTCCCCGCCGACCAATTGGTCAGCGGGCGCGGCATCGAGGTCGGACAATTATTCTATTTCGGCGACAAATATTCGCGCCCGATGGGTGCCGTCGCGGCGCTCCCGGATGGCGGGGAGGTGGCGCTCGAAATGGGCTCATACGGCATTGGCGTGTCGCGTCTCGTCGGCGCGCTGATCGAAGCCAACCACGACGATGCCGGCATCATCTGGCCGCAGAGTGTCGCGCCGTTCGGCGTCGGTCTGATCAATCTGCGCCCCGGCGATGCCCGCTGCCGCGCCGCCGCCGACGATCTCTACGCCAAGCTGCGCACGGCCGGGATCGATGTCCTCTATGACGACCGCGACGAATCGCCGGGCGCCAAATTCGCCGCGATGGATTTGATCGGGCTGCCCAACCAGCTGATCATCGGCCCGCGCGGCATCGCCGCCGGCACCGTCGAGATCAAGCATCGCCGCTCCGGCGAGCGTCGCGAGCTTTCCACCGAAGCGGTCTTGGCGGAGCTGGCGCGAGGCTGATCGCCCAATGGTTTATGACGTAAAAGTCAAAGCTGTCCCTCCAGCGGATATCGCCGGCCAGGCGCTGTTCGAAATGGCAAATCTGCGTCCCGAGCGCACTGGCCTACCCTTTGTCGTGTTCATTTCGCAAAAGGGAGGAGCCCGCCACGACGTTCGAATAAAGCTGGCCCGCGCCGCGAAGGTGCGTCCCTCGGAAATGCTCACCATCGCCGTTCGTCCCAGCCCCCGCCTGATCCGGGGCGAAATGAGCTCTCACGAATTCGATCTGGTCAGGCGATGGATAGAACTGAACCTTGGTGTTCTGATCGACTATTGGAACGGGGCCATCGAATATACCGAAGATGCGCTGAACGCCATCAAGCCGATCGCCGACCTGTGAAACAATCACCGTGATCTTCGGCAGCTTTGAGCGGATGGTCGCGTTCCGCTATTTGCGGGCGCGGCGGCAGGAGGGTTTCGTCTCGGTCATCGCGATCTTTTCGCTGCTCGGGATCGCACTCGGCGTTGCCACGCTGATCATCGTCATGTCGGTGATGAACGGGTTCCGCGCCGATCTGGTCGGCCGCATCCTCGGCCTCAACGGCGATCTCGGGGTTTATGCCGAGACCGGAGCATTCCGTGATTACGACGCGGCGGCAAAAAAGCTCGCGGCGGTGCCGGGCGTCATCGGTGCGATCCCGATGGTCGAGGGGCAGGTCATGGCGACCGGCGACGGGGGTGCCTCGGGAGCGCTGGTGCATGGCATCAGGCCGCAGGATCTGCGGGCGCTGCATCTCGTTTCCGGGCGAATCGTCGCCGGGTCGCTCGACGATTTCGGCGGTGACGGCGTCGCTGTCGGCGACCGACTGGCGCAGCGTCTCGGTGTCGGGGTCGGTGGCCGGCTGACGGTGATCTCGCCGCAGGGAACCGCGACCGCCTTCGGCACGATGCCGCGGATCAAAACCTATCGCGTGGCCGCGTTGTTCGATGTCGGCATGTACGAATACGACAACAGCTTTATCTATGTCCCGCTCGACGCCGCCCAGCTGTTTTTCCGCCTGTCCGAGGCAGTCAGCGATTTGCAGGTCTTCGTTGCCGATCCCGACCGCGTGCGCGACGAAGCCCGGCTGATCGCCGCGGCCTTGGGCGGGCATGTGCGCATCGTCGATTGGCAGCAGGCAAATTCGAGCTTGTTCAACGCGGTAGAGATCGAACGCAATGTGATGTTTCTGATCCTGACCTTGATCATCGTCGTCGCCGCGTTCAACATCGTGTCGAGCATGATCATGATGGTCAAGGACAAGGGCCGCGACATCGCGATCCTGCGCACGATGGGCGCCTCGCGCGCGATGGTGCTGCGCATTTTCATGTTGGCGGGCGCCAGCATCGGCATTGTCGGCACCGCGGCCGGCTTTGCCCTCGGCATCCTGATAACCAAGAATCTGGAAGAGATACGAGAGTTTCTTCAGAGCATGCTTCACGTCGATCTGTTCTCGGCCGAAATCTATTTCTTTACCCGCATCCCGGCGCGGATCGACACCGGCGAGGTGGCGTCGGTCGTGGTCATGGCGCTGGCGCTGTCGTTCCTCGCCACGCTGTACCCGTCCTGGCGCGCGGCACGGCTCGATCCGGTCGAGGCGCTGCGCTACGAATGATGTTGGGTCTGGCGCTCGAACTGCGCGAAGTGCGCCGGGTATTCAGGACCGGCGAGGCCGAGATCAGGGTGCTCGACGGGATCGATCTCATGCTGCGGCCGGGCGAGGTGGTGGCCTTGGTCGGCCCGTCGGGGGCGGGAAAATCGACCTTGCTGCACATCGCCGGGCTGCTGGAGCGTCCGGATAGCGGTGCCGTGCTGATCGACGGCGAGGATTGCGGCGAGCTTTCCGACGAGCGGCGGACCTTGCTGCGCCGCACCGAGCTCGGCTTTGTCTACCAGTTTCATCACCTGCTGCCGGAGTTTTCGGCGCTCGAAAACGTCATGCTGCCGCAGATGATCGCCGGAACGGGGCGTCGGCGGGCGCGGGAAAAGGCGGCGGCGCTGCTCGATCGGGTCGGCCTCGCGCCCCGCGCCGGGCATCGCCCGGCCCGGCTTTCGGGCGGCGAGCAGCAGCGGGTGGCGATCGTGCGCGCGCTCGCCAACGACCCGAAGATCCTGCTCGGCGACGAGCCGACCGGCAATCTCGACCACGCCACCGGCGCCAGCGTCCTCGACACGCTGCTCGATCTCGTTCGCAACACCGGCCTCGCGGCGCTGATCGCCACCCACAACCCCGATCTCGCCCGCCGGCTCGACCGCATCGTCGCACTCGAAAATGGTCGCCTGAACCCGGTAGGCTGAAATTCCTGCGCTCCCGACCTTGGGCTCCGAATTTGGCGTGGCCGAGCCGGACTGAGGACCCCTGGATCGAAAGCAGAAGGGCCATTGCCGGCGGCGCTGTGCTAGGGCGTGTCGTCAATTGAGCCAGATGATAGCGGCGGCGAGGTGGATAGCGGCGAGAAAATTTTTGGCGGTTTTGTCATAGCGCGTGGCTTCCAGCCGCCAAAGCGTTCCGGCAGAGCCTGCCCCTGGCCCGACCAGGGGTCGCGCCATGGAATTCCGGCGCGGTCGCGCTAGAGAACCGCTTCGAGGAATCGGCGGTTGTCTTGGGCGGTGACGCCGACATATCCGGCGCGTCCCGGCAGCAGGTCTTTGATTCGCTCCCATTGGTCGTCGCGCAGACCATATCGGGCCATCGGTCAGCCTTTTCAAAGCCAACTCGCGATGATTTACAAAAATCCTTGCCGGGATAGACTTTCTTGCTACGTGTACTCTAATTCGAGACTCGCTTTACGTGCAACCCCACAATAATTGACGACACGCCCTAAGCAGTCTCAACCGATAACCGCGGAGAGTGTCTTGCTGAGAGGGGCCGGAAGCGTATTCTCGCTGCTCCATTCCGGCAACAGCATCGGAATGCTCGCTGCCGATATCGGGGTGGTCAGGTTGGCCGACGAGCAAAGCTTGGCGGTCGGGACAGTCGATGGAATCGTGGGTGTGACGACATCTACCATCGAGCTCAGCGCTAACGGCAATCTGGTAATCGGCGGTACAGGGGTTCTGAGCGGCAAGGTCGTGACCCTCGACACCGAGGGCAAGGCGGTCGAGGATCCCTCCGGCCGGATCGACGCCGCTCTCCTCAACGGCACGGCGAAGACGGGAATTAAGCTTGACGGTAACAATAACATCGCCGCTGTTGGAACCAATCAAACCGAGTCCGGACCCGATATCATCAACCAACACTAGGGGGAGGTGGTGCGTTGTATATTTTTATTTCCACACTCCGAAGAATTTTGTGCTATCTAGCGTAATCTCAATTAATTAAGTAAATTCCCTATCCAGGTAGCGCAGGGTCACTGAATGTTCTTGTTTGGAGCCTCGCCTCAAGGTAGCATAGCCGCAGTTGGTCGAGGGGGGATCGGATGGCTGGGCTTGCGGAGTTTATGGCGCGGTTCGGATCGGAGGAGCGGTGTATCGAGCACCTGTCGGGACTGCGCTGGCCCGGCGGGTTTGTCTGTGCGGGATGTGGCGGCCGGCAGGCATGGCGGCTGAAGGCGCGTCCGCGGGTCTACGAATGCACGGCCTGTCACCGGCAGGAATCGGTGACGGCGGGAACGGTGTTTCATCGCACGCGGACCAACCTGACGAAGTGGTTTCTGGCCGCCTACCTGATGGCCCGCGACAAGCGCGGGGTCTCGGCCAAGCTTCTGCAGCGGGAGCTGGGAGTGGCCTACCAGACCGCCTGGACCATGGCGCACAAACTGCGCCACGGACTGAATGAGGATCCGACGCGTCCGCTGCGCGGCTTTCTCGAGGCGGACGAGACCTTCATCGGCGGGCGCGGCGACCCGAGCAGTCGCGGCCGCAGCACAAAGAACCCCGACAAGAGCCTGGTCGTCGCCACCGTCGAAAAGGTGCCGGCACCGAAAAACGCGAAGGGGAAGCACGGGCACGCCGTCAAGCGTCAGCACGGCTTCTTCGCCGGCGGGGCCCGCATCGCCGTGTTGCCGGCGGCAACGGGCGCCGAACTCGGCGCCTTTCTCAAGGCCAATATCGCGGCCCATTCGCATCTGCTGACCGATGCGTTCTCCGGCTATCGCGGTCGCGACGCCGATCTCGGCGGGCATTTGAAGCACACGCCAGTGGTCCAGGGCGAGGGCGCCAATGCCGGCGAATTCTTCCCGATCATCCATACCCTATTCAGCAACATCAAAGCCTGGCTCGTCGGCACCCATCACGGCGTCAGCGCCAAGCATTTGCCGCGCTACCTGCGCGAATGGTCCTACCGCTTCAATCGCCGCAACCTCGCCGACGGCCTCGACGGCTATCTGATCCGACGCGCGGTCGAATGTGCCACCATCACCTACGAGCAACTCACCGCCGGCGCCATACCGGGCGGCGCCGATCGCATCCGCCGCCTTCCCGAGTTACGGGTTACGGGGACAGTTTACTTATCTCCCGTTACGGGCCGTTACGCGGACAGTTTACTTATCCGTT
>CAVPDQ010000002.1:0-138563 GCA_963702685.1 uncultured Alphaproteobacteria bacterium
TACGGGGACAGTTTACTAAATTTAATCGACGGCGGAGACTCTACAACTCTGGCGTGCGCCCACACCGGAACACCGCGCCGCTTCCATTCCTCGTCGATGCCGGGATCGGCTTTCTTGACCGGGCGGCGCAGCCGGCAGAGCATCGCCTCGCGCCAGTCGCCGAGCACGTCGATCAGATGGAAGTGTGTGAACGCATGGCGGCCGAGGTGGAAATCGGAAAACGCGCCGCCCCGCTGTCCTGTGCGCCGTGAGCCCACGGACTGGTTCCGTGGGGCAAAGCCGGGACCCACCAATCCGCCGCTCGAAATCGTCGGGATGTGGCAATGGCTTACCGCCTATCGACCGCTGGATTTGCGGGACCTGGACCCCGGCATTCCGCCGGGGAAGCGACTAAAAGCATCGGCAGAATAAGCTCATCCGTTCCTCCCCGCTCGGCGTTCGCGTAGCATCGCGCGGTGGGGATCGCCGGACGGAAAGGAAACGGCATGGTGGCGATGCGGGTCAGGGTGGGGCGTCGGCCCGCTCGGCTTCTTGAGCGGTCCGGAGCGGGGCGATGAAGCTGGCGATGACGTTGCGGGTGGCACCCGGCGCCGGCATCGACATGGAAACGGTGTGGGAGGCCGAGCGGCTGGGCTTCGAGGCGGTGTGGGTCGGCGAGGCCTATGGCACCGATGCGGTGAGCCCCGTTGCCTGGGTCCTGGCGCAGACCAAGCGGATCAAGGCCGGCACCGGGATCATGCAAATGCCGGCGCGCACCCCGACCTGCGCCGCGATGACGGCGATGACCTTGCAGGCGCTGTCCGGCAACCGCTTTTTGTGCGGCATCGGCCCGTCAGGCCCACAGGTGATCGAAGGCTGGCACGGCGTCCCGTTCGGCAAGCCTTTGGCCCGCACCCGCGAATACATCGCGGTCATCCGCCGCATCCTCGAACGCGCCGCCCCCCTCGAGCACAAGGGTGAGCATTACCGCATCCCCTATGACGGGCCGGGGGCGAGCGGGCTCGGCAAGCCCTTGCGCAGCATCATCCACGGCGACCCGAGCCTCAAAATCTATACCGCCTCGGTGGCGCCGGCCGGGTTGCGCGTGGCGGGCGAGATCGCCGACGGCACCCTGCCGTTCTTCATGTCGCCCGAGAAAGCGGATGTGGTCGCCGGGCCGGTGGCCGAAGGCATCGCCAAAGCCGGCGGCGGCAAGACCCTCGCCGATTTTGATCTGGCACCCTATGTGCGGGTCGCGATCGGCGACGACCTCGAGCCGCTGCCGCGATGCGGTCCGGCCGAATTTTGCGCTCTATATCGGCGGCATGGGCGCGCGCTCGAAGAATTACTACAACGATCTGGCCAAGCGCATGGGCTACGAGGCGGAGGCGGCGGCGATCCAGGAGCTTTATCTCGCGGGGAGGCGAAAGGAGGCCGAGGCCGCGGTGCCCGACAAGCTGATCGACGAAACCTCGCTGATCGGTCCGCAGGAGCGCGTCAAGGACCGCCTCCAGGCGTGGAAGGAATGCGCCGCGGATCATCGCGTGGGCTCGCTGGTGCTGGCCGGCGCCGGCATCGAGGCGATGCGCGTCGTCGCCGAAGCGGTATTGTGAACGTGGCGCAGCAGCAGGAGGCTGATGAAAAATGCCGCTTCCCTGTATCAGCACCCTTCGAGACGGCCCTTCGGGCCTCCTCAGGGTGAGGCAAGCCATTGAAAAAAATACCTCATCCTGAGGAGCGCTCCGCAGGAGCGCGTCTCGAAGGGCCTGCCCTCGCGAAGGCGGGGGATGCCGCGCCGCTCTAACTCACGTTTTGCATCAGGAGGCTGGGGTGAGCACCGTCGATGCCAACCGCGTGGTCCTGACCGGCGAAAACTCGGTCATCCGCCTCGGCACGGACGACAGCGACAATTTCTCGACCAACGCCACCTTTTGGCGCCTGCTGACATCCGGCGCCGGCCCCGGCCATGTTCTCTACATAAAGAGCGAGCTGACCGGCTCGCGCTGGCAGATCTATTCGGACAACATCGCCATGGCGCGCTGGCTGCAAGCGACCGTGCTGGGCGCGATCAACGCCGAATTGCGCGACCCGGCGATCCCGGTCGTCGAGGCGTATTTCAGCAAATCGGGAGACGCGCGCGATTTTTGGACCGAGCGATTGGAGGCGGGCGGCGAGGACATCGCGCTGACCTGGTACCGGCTCGGCGAGCCGTTCCTGGTCCATACCCAGCCGAACACGATACCGGGGCGCCCCTACGGCATGTGCACGGTCTTGGTTCCCGCCTTGGGCGCGCGGCTTACCCGCAACGGCCGCGAGGCAAAAGGACGGCCCTGGCCGCGCGACCGCGAAGGCCGCCCCTCCAGCACCTGCGTCCTCGGCTTGTGCGAAAGCTGGACCGAAGGCCGATAGGCAAATCGCCGATGACGACATCGCTCGCCCCACTCGCCGCCACGGTCGCCGCCTCCGTCGAACATGACGGCTTTGCCTTTGCACGGGCGCCTGAAATGGGTGCGATCCTGGAGAAGGCAGGGTTGCGCGACTGGCCGTCCTTTGCCGCGAGCTGGGACGATCTCGGCGTCGATGCCTATATGGCCGATGGCGGACGCTATCGCCGCCGGCGCTTTGCCGCGTTCCGCGCGGGTCCCGCCGGCATCGTCAGAAAACCGCACCAGCCGCATTACCAGAGCCGCGATTACAATGCATTGAATGGCGGGATCGAGCGCTGGTTCGAGCCGGTGACCGATGCGGCCGCAGCCCATCCGGCGCTCACCGCGATCCTCGGCACCTGTCACAAATTGTTCAATCGGCTGACGCCGCCGGCAATTCGACCGCAGGCTTGGCATGTCGAGCTGCACCAGTTTCGCATCGAGGCACGGCCCGGCGAGGCGGGGCGGCCAACCCCCGAGGGCATGCATCGCGACGGGGTCGATTGGGTGCTCGTGCTGATGGTCCGCCGCGAAAACGTCGAGAGCGGCGAGACCACGATCTACAACCTCGTCAAGGAGCCGCTCGGCAGCTTTACCCTCGCCGCCCCGCTCGATGCGGCACTGGTCGACGACAGCCGCGTCTATCACGGCGTCACCCCGGTGACGCCGCTCGACCCGTCGCGGCCCGCCTATCGCGACGTGCTGGTCGCCACCTTCCGCCGCGAATAGCCGCCTCGCACCGGTAGATTGCCGGGGCCATCGCAGCCCCGCTCCGCGCCCGGCTGCCGGGGCACGCCGGCTTTGAGCTATTGGAGCTGACCCTTAAGTATTGGGTATTTGACCGAGTGCTCCGGCTGGCAATGCTGATTGCCAACTCCAAGCAACCAAGCTTCGCTCGCCCAAACTTACGTGAAAATTACGCATTGCGAGAGCTGTTTCCTCTTGCTGCGAACCTGTTCTAGCATCAGCCGCAACAAAAACGATGAACAACGGCGCCGCGAGCGCCGAGAGGGAGAAAACCGATGACCGCAGCCGATATCGCCATAAGCAGCCTTTCCGCCGACGAGCACAGCCGGCAATTGCGCCGCGCGGTGATCGCCAGCACCGTGGGCACGATTATCGAGGCGTACGACTTTTTGCTCTATGTGCTGGTGGCGCCGCTCGTTTTCGCGAAATTGTTTTTCCCGACCTCCGATCCGCTGGTCGGGATCTTGCAGGCTTTTGGCATTTACGCCGTCGGCTTTATCGCGCGGCCGATCGGCGCGGCGCTCTTTGGGCATTACGGCGACCGCATCGGGCGCAAGGTGACGCTGATCGCGACCTTGCTGCTGACCGGGCTATCGACCTTTGCCGTCGGTTTTGTGCCGGGCTATGCGTCGATCGGCATCTGGGGCGCGGTTATTCTGACAGCTGTCCGCTTTATCCAGGGCCTCGGCATCGGCGGCGAATGGGGCGGCGCCACCTTGATGGCGATGGAATGGGCGCGCACCGACGCGCATCGCGGCTTTATCACCTCATGGCCGCAATGGGGCGGCCCGGCCGGGCTCTTCTTCGCCAATGTCGCGGTGCTGATCTTCAGCGCGGTCTCGGGCGACCAGTTCCTGACCTGGGGCTGGCGGGTGCCATTCTGGCTGTCGATCATCATGGTCGGGATCGGCATGTACATCCGGCTCGGCATCCTCGAGACGCCGATCTTCGCCCGCCTGCTCGAAGAGCGCCGGATCGAGCGCACCCCGGTCGTCGAGGTCATCAAACGACAGCCCAAGCAGATCGTCCTGACGATGCTGGCGCGGATGGCCGAGCAAGGGCCGTTCTATGTCTACGCGGCCTTTGTCTTTGTCTATGGGACGAAGGTCTCCGGCGCCTCGCGCGACTTTCTGCTGACCGCCTTGCTCGTCGCGACCGGCCTGTCGGCGGTGACGATCCCGTTGTCCGGACACATCTCGGACCGCATCGGCCGCAAGCGGATGTATCTGATCGGTGCCGCCACCACGGGGATCTTTGCCTTCTTCTACTTCGCGATGATGAACACCGCGGCCCCGGCGCTGATTTTCCTCGCGATCGTGTTGTCGTTCATCCCGCACGATATGATGTACGGCCCGCAGGCGGCGCTGATCGCCGAATGTTTTACGCCGCGGCTGCGCTATAGCGGGTCTTCCCTGGGCTTCCATCTCTCTTCGATCATTGCCGGCGGGCCCGCGCCGCTGATTGCGACGGCTTTGTTCGCGGCGACCGGGTCGGGCTATGCGATCGCGCTCTACATCCTGTTCTGCGCGATCGTCAGCATCAGCGCCACCGCGTTCTTGCCCGACTACACGGGCCGTGACGTCTCGCGGGAGCACGACGCGGCCTAACCCGGCCAACGAGCACAATCTCAGCTCAAGAAAGGAAGCTCAATGCTCGATTTGCATTTCTGGCCGACGCCGAACGGCAAGAAGGTCACGATCCTGCTCGAAGAATTGGGGCTGAAATACAATTTGGTCCCCTGCAACATCGGCCGCGGCGACCAGTTCAAGCCGGAATTCCTGAAACTGAACCCGAACCACCGGATGCCGGTCCTGGTCGATCACGCGCCCAAAGGCGGGGGCGCCCCGATCGGCATTTTCGAATCGGGTGCGATCATGATGTATCTGGCGGAAAAGGAGGGGCGCTTCTTTCCGCAGGACACGCGCGGCAAGTACGAAGTCACGCAATGGCTCATCTGGCAGATGGCCAATCAGGGGCCAAAGCTCGGCGAATGCGGCCATTTCCGCCGCGCGGGCCCCGATGCCGGCGATTTGAGCTATGCGGTCCGGCGCTTTACCGACGAAGCAAACCGGCTTTACGGCGTTATGAACAACCGCCTTTACGATCGCAAATACCTGTGCGGCGACGAGTACACGATCGCCGACATGATCTCCTACCCGTGGACCGTCGGCTGGGAGGCGCAAGGCCAGGACATCGGCGAATTCAAACATTTCAAGCGCTGGCTCGACGAGGTCGGCGACCGCGCGGCGGTCAAGCGCGGCATGGAGACCGGCAACAATCTGCGCGTCGACCCCGCCACCTTGAGCGCCGAGGAACGGGCGCAGATGCGCAAGATCATGTACAACCAACGCGCGATCCCAGCTCCGGCCTAAAGAAAGCGCAGGTGGGGCGCTGAGCATGATGCTTCGGCTGCGGGGATCATGCCTTAGTCGACAGCGCCGTCCGGCAGCTCGTTATGCCCGCGACCGCCGGGAGCGATCAGCTGCGATAGCTGGCGTTGATGTCGATGTAGCCGTGGGTCAGGTCGCAGGTCCACACCGTTGCCGCCCCTCGGCCGAGGCCGAGATCGACGGCGATGCCGATCTCGCGGCCGGCCATGTGGGCGGCGACCGGCGCCTCGTCATAGCCCGGCACCGGCTCGCCGCGCGCGACGATCTCGATGCCGCCGACCGAGATCGACAGCCGGTCGCGATCGACCATCTCGCCGGCCTTGCCGACGGCCATGACGATGCGGCCCCAATTGGCGTCGCCGGCTGAAAGCGCGGTCTTGACCAAGCGGCGAGTTGCCGATCGCCAAGCCGATGCGCCGCGCCGAGCGCGCGGTCTCGGCACCGGTCACCGTGATCGTCACGAATTTCTGCGCGCCCTCGCCGTCGCGCACGACCTGCTGCGCCAGATCGATCGAGACCCGATCGAGCGCCCGGCGGAAATCTTCGAGCCGCGGATCCTCGGGGCTCGCCGCCGGCCGGTGCGCCGCCTGCTGCGTTGCGCACAGCAGCAGCGTGTCGCTGGTCGAGGTGTCGCCATCGACGGTGATCGAGTTGAACGACCGGTCGGCTGCGGCCACGAGGAGCGGCTGCAGCACCGAGGCCGGCAGGCTCGCATCGGTAAAGACATAAGCGAGCATCGTCGCCATGTCGGGGGCGATCATGCCCGAGCCCTTGGCAAAGCCGTTGAGCCGCACCGGGACCCCGTCGATCGTCGCGCTCGCGGTGGCGCCCTTGGCAAAGGTGTCGGTGGTCATGATCGCACGCGCCGCCCCCTGCCACCCGTCGGCCGACAACCCCGCATAGGCTCGCGGCAGCGCATCGACGATCTTGTGCACCGGCAGGCGCTCGCCGATGACCCCGGTCGAGGCGACAAAGACCTGCCGCGGGTCGCAGCCGAGGAGGCGCGCCGCCGCCGCCGCCGTCTCCTCGACCGCCTCGCGCCCGGCCCGGCCGGTAAAGACATTGGCATTGCCGGAATTGGCGACGACCGCGCGCGCCGCGCCGCCCGGCAGGCATTCGCGGCACCACAGCACCGGGGCGCCCGCGGTCAGCGAGCGGGTGAAGACACCGGCAACGGCACTCCCCGGCGCGAGCTCGACGAGCATCAAATCGTCACGGCCGGCATAGCGCACGCCGCAGGCGGTCGCGGCGAGCCGGATGCCGGCGATCGGCGGCAGGTCGGGAAAACACGCGGGCGCGAGCGGGGAGACGGACATCGAGCGGGTCCCGGGTCAGGGCTGCTTGTGCGGCGGCATCGGCTTGCCGTCGAGGCCAAACGTCTCGACCTTGGCGTCCTGGCGCAGCTCTTTGAGCTTGGCCTCGACAACCTCGCGCGCCACCAGCCGGCTGACGTCGGCGCGCGCCTCCTCGAAAGTCGGCGGCTGTTTCGTCCGGTGGTCTTCGACGAGGATCACATGCCAGCCGAACTGGGTCTTGACCGGCGTCTTGGTGTACTGGCCCTTTGGCAGCGAGAAGGCGACGGCGGTGAACTCCGGCACCATGTCGCCGCGGGTGAAATAGCCGAGGTCGCCGCCCGAAGCGGCACCAGGATCGGTCGAATATTTCTTGGCGAGGGTGGCGAAATCCGCCCCCTTGTCGAGCTGGGCGATGATCGACTTCGCCTCGGCTTCGGTCTTGACCAGAATATGGCGGGCGCGCACCTCCTCCTGCGCCGATTGGTCCTTGATATAGGTCTGGTAGCGCGCCTTCAGCTTGGCCTCGGTTTCGGCGCCGCTGATCGCTTGCTCGAGGTAGGTGCGCTGGATCAGCCGGTCGCGGTATTGCTGGACATTCTGCGCGACCGTCGGATCCTGGTCGAGATGCGCTTTGCGCGCCGCCTCGGTGATCAGCTCGCCATCGACGAGCCGGTCCACCAGGATCGGGTAGATCTGCGCGAGCGGCAGCTTTTGCGCCTGTGCCGGCAAGGTCTTTTGCGCCTCCTCGACATCGGAAAGGTGGAACGCCTTGCCGCCGACACGCGCCACCACCGGATTGCCCGGCGGCAGGGCCGGCACCGCCGCCGGCTGCGGCGGGGCGGGCCGGGCTGGGGCGGGCTGAGCTGGGGCCGATCGGCCGCCGCCGAGGGCGAGCACAAATGCCGCAGCAATCAAGAGACGATAGACCATCGCAAAGACCCATGGCGGAAAGCACGAGCGAACCCCGGCTGTTCATCAATGCATATCGACGCCATCGCGACAAGCGTACGTCGGTCGCAGCCCGGCGCAATGGGGCCGCCTGAATTGACACCCTGCGCCGCTCCGCCTATCTCTGAGCTGGCCGCCGTGCGAATATCTCCCGCCATTCGTTTCCGATTTCCGAGGGTTTCATGCTTGGCGCCTTAGCCCGGCGGCTGTTCGGCTCCGCCAACGACCGCTACGTCAAGAGCCTCCAGCCGATCGTCGCGGCGATCAACGAGCTCGAGCCGCAGCTCGAAGCGATGTCCGACGACGAGCTGCGCGAGCGGACCCGGCGCTTTAAGGAAGAGCTCGCCGCGGGTGCCGAGCTCGACGACGTCCTGGTCGAGGCGTTTGCGACCGTGCGCGAGGCCGCCAAGCGGACCCTGGGCCAGCGCCATTTCGACGTGCAGATGATGGGCGGTGTGGTGCTGCATCGCGGCATGATCGCCGAGATGAAAACCGGCGAAGGCAAGACCCTGGTGGCTACCTTGCCGGTCTATCTGAACGCGCTCGCCGGCAAGGGCGTCCATGTCGTCACCGTCAACGACTATCTCGCCCATCGCGACGCCGAATGGATGGGCCAGATCTATCGCTTTCTCGGCCTCGAGGTCGGCTGCATCGTGCACGACCTCGACGACGCCCAGCGGCAAGAGGCCTATCTCGCCGACGTGACCTACGGCACCAACAACGAGCTCGGCTTCGACTATCTGCGCGACAACATGAAGTTCCGGCTCGAGGACATGGCCCATCGGCCGTTCAACTACGCGATCGTCGACGAGGTCGATTCGATCCTGATCGACGAGGCGAGGACGCCCTTGATCATTTCCGGCCCGACCGAGGACAATTCGGAGTCCTATCAGCGGGTCGACAAGCTGATCCCGGCGCTCGCCGCCGAGGATTACGAAAAGGACGAAAAGCAGCGCACCGTGACCCTCACCGAATTGGGGGTCGAAAAGATCGAGGCGATGCTGCGCGACAGCGGGCTGATGGAGACCGGCACGCTCTACGACATCAACAACGTGTCATTGGTGCATCACGTCAATCAGGCATTGCGCGCGCACAAGCTCTTCGCCCGCGACACCGATTACATCGCCAAGGACGACAAGATCGTCATCATCGACGAGTTCACCGGCCGGATGATGGAAGGACGGCGCTATTCCGAAGGGCTCCACCAGGCGCTCGAAGCCAAGGAGGGCGTCACCGTCCAGAACGAGAACCAGACGCTCGCCTCGATCACCTTCCAGAATTATTTCCGGCTCTACCCAAAGCTCGCCGGGATGACCGGCACGGCGATGACCGAGTCGCAGGAATTCAGCGACATCTACAAGCTCGACGTCATCGAGATCCCGACCAACGAGCCGGTCCGCCGCGACGACACCGACGACGAGGTCTATCGCACCACCCGCGAGAAATACGAGGCGATCGCCCAGCATGTGCTCGAATGCCGCAAGTCCGGGCAGCCGGTGCTGTGCGGCACCGTCAGCATCGAAAAATCCGAGGCGCTGGCGGCGCTGTTCAAAAAGATGAAGATCCCGCACCACGTGCTGAACGCGCGCTATCACGAGCAGGAAGCCTTTATCATCGCCCAGGCCGGGCGGCCGGGTGCCGTGACGATCGCCACCAACATGGCCGGGCGCGGCACCGACATCCAGCTCGGCGGCAACCTCGAGATGCGGCTTCAGGCCGAGGTGGCGGCGATCGAGGAGCCGGTCGAGCGCGAGCGGCGGTCGGAGGTTGTCCGCAGCGAGATCGGAACCGCGCACAACGAGGTGGTCGAGGCCGGCGGGCTGCTCGTCGTCGGCAGCGAGCGGCATGAGAGCCGGCGCATCGACAACCAGCTGCGCGGCCGTTCGGGCCGCCAGGGAGATCCCGGCGCCTCCAAATTCTTTGTCTCGCTCGAAGACGATTTGATGCGCATCTTCGGCTCCGAGCGGATGGATTCGATGCTCCAGCGCCTCGGCCTCAAGGAGGGCGAGGCGATCATCCACCCCTGGGTCAACAAGGCGCTCGCCAAGGCCCAGCAAAAGGTCGAGGCGCGCAACTACGACATCAGAAAGCAGCTCCTCAAATTCGACGACGTGATGAACGACCAGCGCAAGGTCGTCTACGAGCAGCGCCGCGAAATCATGAGCGCCCGCGACGTCGCCGGCACCGTCGCCGATATGCGCGCCGAGACGATCGACGAGATCGTCGGCCAGGCGGTCCCGGAAAATGCCCTGCCCGAGCAGTGGGACGTGGCCGGGCTGCACGCCGAGTGCCTCGGTCTGCTCGGGCTCGACCCGCCGCTCGCCGAATGGGCGAAAGAGGAGGGTATTTCCCGCGACGAGGTAAACGACCGTCTCGCCGCCGCCGCCGACCGGCGGATGGCCGAGAAATCGGCAAATTGCGGGCCCGAGCTGATGCGGATGGCTGAAAAAAGCCTGCTCTTGCAGATTCTGGACCAGATCTGGAAAGACCACCTCTTATCGCTCGACCATCTGCGCCAGGGGATCAACCTGCGCGCCTATGCCCAGCGCGATCCGTTGAACGAATACAAGCGCGAAGCCTTCGACCTGTTCGGATCGATGCTGACGCAATTGCGCCGCAACGTGACCTCGGTGCTCTCGCATATCGAGCTCAGGGTGCCCCAGCAGGTTTTCGCCGAGGCAGCCTTCGCGCCCGAGCCGGAGCCGGCGATGGCCGAGGAGGCTTTAGGGAATGGCGGCGGCGGTCCGCTGCCGGTGCGGCCACGGCCGCAACGCCGGGCCGGGAACGGCGCCAACGGCAGCGAGCGGGGCGAGGGATCGCGGACGGTCGTCCGCGCGCCCTGGGCGGGCACCCCGCGCAACGCCTCCTGCCCGTGCGGCTCGGGCAAGAAATTCAAGCACTGCCACGGCCGGGTGTGAGACCCGCGTCCCCACGCCCTGCCGATGAAGCGCCGAGCTCGGCTGGCGCGTAGAGGTCTCTGAAGCTCCGATCAGACCGAGACCGCGCAAACGGTGCGGTGTCGTCTCGGCTCGTCCCGGCACGCTGCGAAAAATTAATGCTGACAATCCTGCATACCGGCCCTACGGTTGGCGCAAGGCTCTATCAAGGAGCCGCGAGGAGCAGGATCATGGCTTTGTTCGTCCCGGAGGCGGGGACCGCCGTTCCCGCGGGCGGCGCGCCGTTGACGCGTCGCGATGTGCTCGCCGGCGCCGCGGCCGGCGCGCTCGCGGGCACCGCGCCGCATCTCGCCGGCGCCGCGCCCAAATCCGGCGGCGTCATCCCGATGCAGTGCTATGCGTTCCCGCCGCCCAACTGGCACCCGCACTGCACACTCTACCAGGTCATGAGCTATTCGGGGATTTACAATCAGCTCATCGAGTACAACCCCGAGAGCGAGGACCCGTTCGACCTGCGGGGCGACCTGGCGACCAGCTGGGAGCTCAGCAAGGACGGCAAGGTCTATACCTTCCACCTCGACCCGAGGGCCAAATGGCAGGACGGCAAGCCGGTCACCGCCGAGGACGTGGTGTACTCGATGGACAGCATGGTCGATGCGGACGCCAAGCCGCCCCGTGTGGTGACCCGGCCGGCGATCAGCCTCTATTACGAAAAGGGCACGGCGCGCGCAGTCGATGCCCACACCGTCGAGATACCCCTCAAAATCCCGTTTGCGCCCGACTTCATCCCGACCCTTGCCCTCGATTTCTGCAAGATCATCGCCAAGCACTGGGGCGAGTCGGGGGTCGATGTCCAGAAATGGGAGAACGCCATGGGCTCCGGGCCGTTCAAGCCCGGCAAATTCGCCAAGGACGTCTCGATCGAGCTGGTAAAAAACAAGGACTACTGGAAGCCGGGGCTGCCGCGCATCGACAGCATGGTGCATTACACGATCAAGGATAAAGGCACCGTCATCGCCGCCTACAAGACCGGGCGGGTGTTGGAGACCAATTGGCCGGTCACCAACCTGAGCAACAAGGAAGCGGTCCAGCTGCAGAAGGAGGCGGCGGACACGCTGCGGGTCGAGTATGTGCGGAACGGCATCATCTTTTTCTTCTTCATGAACACGAGCAAGCCACCCTTCGACAATCCAAAGGTCAGACAGGCCGTCAACCTGGCCATCGACCGCCAGGCCTTGCTCAAAACCTTCGGGGTGCCGGGGCTGGATTCCCTCGGGCCTCCGCTCGGCGTCGGAACCTGGTTCGGCCGGACGGCGGAGGAGATCGCGCAGCTGCCCGGCTGGCGGCAGCTCAACGGCGCAAAGCACCCCGACGACATCGCCAAGGCCAAGGCGCTTCTCGCCGAGGCGGGCCATCCCGACGGGTTCAAGGCCGAGATGATGGTCAGGCAGGCGGTGGAGTACCCGGACCAGGCGGTGGTCTACAAGGAGCAGCTGAAGAAAATCGGCATCGAGGCCACCATCAAGCTCGAAGACAGCGCCACCGGGTTTCAGCGTTACATGAGGGGCGACTGGGTGATGGGGGTCCAGGCGAGCGGGAATTTCGTCTTGGCCCCCGATGCCATCCTCGGAAAGACCTGGATGCCGACGGGGAATTTTGCAAGCCTCGCCCGGTCGGTTCCCCCCAAATGGTGGCAGGAGGCCTATGCCCGGCAGGCGGGCGAGCGCGATCGGGAAAAACGCAAGGCCATTCTGCGCAAGATGGAGGATTTCCTGATCCTCGAGGATCCCGGCGGCTGCGCGGTGGCGTACTGGAGTGCTCGAAACTGGATCTTCAACAGAAGGATCAAAGGGATCCACGCCTCCGGCTCGATCTGGGCCGGATACAAGCACGAAACCGACTGGTTGTCGCAGGAGGCGTGACGGCTCGCGATCACGACCTCCCCTGAGAGGTTTCCGAAGCTCCGACCAGACCGAGACTGCACAAGAGGTGGGGTGTCGTCTCGGCTCGTCCCGGCACGCTGTCGGCACGCTGCGAAAAATTAATACTGACAATCCTGCATACCCGGTCTACGGTTGACGCAAGGCTCCATCAAGGAGCCGCGAGGAGCAGGATCATGGCTTTGTTCGTCCCGGAGGCGGGGATCGCCGTTCCCGCGGGCGGTGCGCCGTTGACGCGTCGCGATGTGATCGCCGGCGCCGCGGCTGGCGTGCTCGCGGCCGCCGCGCCGCATCTCGCGGGCGCCGCGCCCAAATCCGGCGGCGTCATCCCGATGCAGTGCTATGCGTTCCCGCCGCCCAACTGGCACCCGCACTGCACGGCCACCACCCAGGTCAACAGCTACTCGGGGATTTACAATCAGCTCGTCGAGTACAACCCCGAGACCGAGGACCCGTTCGACCTGCGGGGCGACCTGGCGACCAGCTGGGAGCTCAGCAAGGACGGCAAGGTCTATACCTTCCACCTCGACCCGAGGGCCAAGTGGCACGACGGCAAGCCGGTCACCGCCGAGGACGTGGTGTACTCGATGGACAGCATGGTCGATGCGGACGCCAAGCCGCCTCGCGTGGTGACCTTGCCGGCGGTGAGCCCCTATTACGAAAAGGGCACGGCGCGCGCGGTCGACGCCCACACCGTGGAGATACCCCTCAAAATCCCGTTTGCGGGCGACTTCCTGCCCACCATTGCCGACGACTTCTGCAAGATCATCGCCAAGCACTGGGGCGAGTCGGGGGTCGATGTCCAGAAATGGGAGAACGCCATGGGCTCCGGGCCGTTCAAGCCCGGCAAATTTGTCAAGGATCTCTCGATCGAGCTGGTGAAGAACAAGGACTACTGGAAGCCGGGGCTGCCGCGCATCGACAGCATGGTGCAGTACACGATCACGGATAAGGGCTCGGCCATCGCCGCCTACAAGACCGGGCGTGTGTTGGAGACCAATGTGGCGATCACCAACCTGAGCAACAAGGAAGCGGTCCAGCTCCAGAAGGAAGCGAAGGACACACTCAGGGTAGAATATATCCATAACGCCGCGATCTTTTTTTTCTTCATGAACAACAGCAAGACGCCCTTCGATAACCCGAAAGTGAGACAGGCCGTCAACCTGGCCCTGCACCGCCAGCCTGTCCTCGAAACCTTCGGGGTGCCGGGGTTGGATTCTCTCGGCCCGCCTCTGGGTGTGGGGCTCTGGTTCAGCCGGTCGGCCGAGGAGATCGCCAAGCTGCCCGGCTGGCGGGAGCTCAACGGCGCAAAGCACCCCGACGACATCGCCAAGGCCAAGGCTCTCTTGGCCGAGGCGGGCCATCCCGACGGCTTTGAGGTCGAAATGATGGTCAGGCAGGCGGTGCAGTACCCCGACCAGGCGGTGATCTACAAGGACCAGCTGAAGAAGATCGGCGTAAACATCAACATCAAGCTGGTAGACAGCGCTACCGGGTTCACGCGCTATTTAAGGGGCGACTGGGTGTGTTCGCCCCAGGGGGCCGCGAATTTCGTCGTCGGGCCCGATGCCATCTTCGGACGAAACTGGATGCCGAAGGGGTCATGGGCAAGGTTTGCCCGGTCCGTCCCCCCCAAATGGTGGCAGGAGGACTATGTCCGGCAGGCGGCCGAACCCGACCGCGAGAAACGCAAGGCCATCCTGCGCAAGATGGAGGATTTCCTGATCCTCGAAGACCCCGGCGGCTGCGCGGTGACGTACTGGACCGCCGCAAACTGGATCTTCAGCAACAGGATCAAGGGGATCCACGCCTCCGGCTCGCTCTGGGGCGGGTACAAGCACGAAACCGACTGGTTGTCGCAGGAGGCATGAGAGCCGGCGATCGAGAGGAGCCAGGTCCTGGAGCGTCGGTTGCAGGAGTGCGTCAATGCAAGCGTATATCTTGAAACGGTGCTTGCTGTTCATTCCGACCCTGCTGATGGCGACCCTGGTGGCGTTTCTTCTGTTGCGCGTCATCCCCGGCGACCCGGCGCTGGTGAAGCTGGCCGGAGATACCGGCGATGCCTCCTTCACGCCGGCGGAGCTTCACGCCCTGCGGGTCAAGCTCGGGACCGACAAGCCGCTCTATGTCCAGTATGGCGAGTGGGTATGGGGCATGGCCAGGCTCGACTTCGGCAAGTCCATGTTCTTTGAAACGCCGGTTGTCAACGACCTCGCCACCAAGCTTCCGATCACGCTGGAGCTGACCGTTCTGGCGATGCTCATCGCCACGATCATCGCTGTGCCGCTCGGCCTGATCTCCGCCATAAAGCAGGATACGCCGGCGGACTACCTTGCCAGGGTCATTTCCATCGGCGGGGTCGCTCTGCCCAACTTCTGGGTCGGGATCCTGATCGTCTATTTCCTGGTCCTTTGGTTCAACTGGATGCCGCCCCTGGGCTACGCCAGCTTGTGGGACGACCCCTGGACCAACCTGCAACAGTTTATCTTTCCGGCGCTCGCGCTCGGTTTCTACCAGATGGCGTTTACCGCGCGGGTGACCCGCTCCTCGATGCTGGAAGTATACCGCGAAGACTACACGAGGACGGCACGGGGGAAGGGTCTCGCCGAGCGGGTCGTGATCCTCCGGCACGCCTTGAAGAATGCGCTGCTGCCAGTGGTTACTATTTCCGGCTACCAGTTCGGCCGGCTGCTGGGCGGCACGGTGGTGATCGAGACCATCTTCATGATACCGGGGATGGGCAAGCTCCTGATCGATAGCGTCTTCCACCGCGACTACACCGAGGTCCAGGCCATCGTCATGGTGATAACGGTGATCGTGCTGCTTTTGAACCTGGCTCTGGATTTGGTCTACGGCTGGCTGAACCCCAGAATCCGTTACGGCTGACCGGCCGGTCCCCAGCACAGAGGACCCAGCACAGAGGACCCAGCACAGAGGACAAGGAATGGCGGATCAGAGCAGCAGCATAACGGCGTCCCCCGGTATCGCGATCCGGGGCTTGATGCCAACGGGTGCCATCTGGCGGAACCTGGGACGTTTTGCCAGGAGAAAGCCACTGGGCGCTTTTGGCGCCGTGATCGCTCTGCTGCTCATCGTCGTCGCTGTCTTTGCCCCGTTTATTGCGACGCACGACCCCGCCGCGACCAACGCGGCTTTCGTCTATGCCCCTCCCGGGTCGCAGTACTGGCTGGGCGGCGATCAGGTAGGGCGCGATGTGTTCAGCCGCCTCGTCTATGGCGCGCGGGTTTCTCTCTATGTCGGGCTGCTCAGCGCGTTTATCGGGGCCAGCATCGGCATGATGATGGGCGTCACGAGCGTCCATTTCGGCGGCAAGATCGACCTCGTCATCCAGCGCTTCATCGATGCCCTGATGGCCTTCCCGCCGCTCATTCTGGCGATTGCCATCATGGCTGCCCTGGGGGCGTCGTTGAACAACGTCGTCATCGCTCTCAGCATCGCCTTCATCCCCAGCACCGCCCGGGTCCTGCGCGCGCAGGCCATGACCGTCAAGGAGATGGATTACGTGCAGGCGGCCAAGGCGATCGGGGCCGGCCACGCGCGCATCATCTTTCGCTATATGATCCCCAATTGCCTGGCGCTCTACATCGTGCTTGTCACGTTGTTTCTGGGCACCGCGATCGTGGCCGAGGCCACCCTCAGCTTTCTCGGGATCGGTGTTCCCCCGGACGTCCCGTCCTGGGGCGGCATGTTGAACGGGGCCGCCCAGACCTACGTGCATCTGGCCCCGTGGCTGGGAGTGTTTCCGGGCCTCGCCATAGCCATCGTCGTGCTGGCCTGGAACCTCCTCGGAGATGCCCTGCGGGACGTGCTGGACCCGAGGCTCAGGGGGACGTGGTAACGCCTCGCGCTTTGACCGGCTCCAGTCCCTGGCATCGCAAATTCGTGGGTCGCGCCACCGCGCTCTTGATCATGGCCGGGCGCCTTCGGCGCCAAAAGGCCGTTGGGAAGACGCGCGTGAAAGCAGCGATCACCGATGATTTTCATGTTTGATTGTGGAAGGCGCCTGCATGGCTAAGCTGCTGGAGGTTCGGGATTTAAGGACCCATTTCTTCACTCCGGCAGGCGTGGTGAAGGCGGTCGATGGAGTTTCCTATACGCTCGAAGAGGGAGAAACGCTGGGCCTCGTCGGAGAGAGCGGCTGCGGCAAGAGCATCAGCGCTTTTTCCATCATGCGCCTCGTGCCGAACCCGCCCGGCAAGACCGTGGGCGGGGAGGTTATTTTCGCGGGCCAGGACCTGCTCAAGCTGTCCGATTCCGAGATCAGGCGCGTCCGCGGCAAGCAGATTGCGATGATCTATCAGGAGCCGATGACCTCTCTCAACCCGGTGCTCTCGATCGGGCGTCAGCTCACCGAGGCGCTCGAGCTCCACCTTCGCATGACCAAGGCGGATGCGCGCCTGGAGGCTGTGCGTCGGATGGAGCAGGTCGGGATACCGGACCCGGAGCGCCGGCTGAAGCAGTTTCCGCATCAGTTCAGCGGCGGCATGCTGCAGCGCGTGATGATCGCGATGGCGTTGAGCTGCAACCCCAAGCTGATCATCGCGGACGAGCCGACCACGGCGCTCGATGTGACCATTCAGGCGCAGATCCTCGATCTGATGAAGGATCTCAGCCGGGAGCACGGGGTCTCCCTGCTGATCATCACGCACAATCTGGGGGTCGTCGCCCGCTACGCCGACCGGGTCAACATCATGTACGCCGGCAAAATCGTCGAGCGGGGGACGGCCAGAGACATCTACCGGAACCCGAGCCACCCCTACACGCTGGGGCTCCTGAACTCTGTCCCCCGGCTCGACCTGCCGCGGACCGAGAAGCTGGATCCG
Source organism: uncultured Alphaproteobacteria bacterium (assembly GCA_963702685.1). GTDB lineage: Bacteria > Pseudomonadota > Alphaproteobacteria > ATCC43930 > CGMCC-115725 > AP-15. Next base: position 17,467 of record CAVPDQ010000002.1, read on the forward strand.
GTCGAGGGACAGCCGCCGGATTTGCTGCACCTGCCGGCCGGGTGCGCCTTCCGCGAGCGGTGCCGGTTTGCGATGGAGCGATGCGCAGAGGAGGCGCCGCCCTTGCGGCCGGTAGGCGCCGGTCATTTGTCGGCCTGTTTTGCCGCGGAGGCCCTGCTGTCACGGGCCAAGGAGCGCGCGGCATGACAGCGATGGAGCCGACCCGGCAGGAGCCGGCAGACAACGTGCTCGTCGAGGTGAAACACCTGAAGATGCACTTTCCCGTGACCTCGGGCGTGCTCGCTCAACGCACCGTGGGGTACGTCAAGGCGGTCGATGACGTAAGCTTTGTCGTGCGGCGAGGAGAGACGCTCGGGCTGGTAGGGGAGAGCGGCTGCGGCAAGACGACGACCGGACGGTGCATCTTGCAGCTGTATCGACCCACCGCCGGCACCGTCCTGTTCGACGGCAGGGACCTCGGCCGTATGGACGGGCGGGAGCTGCGCGGCATGCGCCGCCATATGCAGGTGATATTTCAGGACCCGTACAGCTCGCTGAACCCGCGGATGACCGCAGGGGACATCGTCGGCGAGCCGCTCCTTGTGCACGGCCTGTGCGGTGACCGGGGAGCGTATCGCGAGAGGGTGGCCGAATTGCTGTCGCTGGTCGGGTTGCGCACCTCGATGGCCGACCGGTTTCCGCATGAATTCAGCGGTGGGCAACGGCAGCGCATCGGGGTGGCCAGGGCCTTGGCCGCCAACCCCCGGTTTGTCGTGTGCGACGAGCCGGTCTCGGCGCTGGACGTGTCGATCCAGGCCCAGATCGTCAACCTGCTGGAGGAGCTGCAGCAGGAGCTCGACCTGACGTATCTGTTTATCGCCCATGATCTGTCGGTGGTGCGGCACATCAGCGACCGGGTGGCGGTGATGTATCTGGGCCACATCGTCGAGATCGCCGAGCGCAACGCGATCTATGCGACCCCGCTCCACCCCTACACCGAGGCGCTCCTTTCCGCCGTGCCCATCCCCGACCCTGAAATAGACCGTCGCAGACAACGCATACCGCTTGCGGGAGAGGTGCCCAGCCCGCTGAACCCGCCGGCCGGATGCGTGTTCCATCCCCGCTGCCGGATGGCCACCGCCGAGTGCCGGGAAGTGATCCCCGAGCTGCGGGAGGTGCAAGCTCGCCACTGGACGGCCTGCATTCATGCACCCGGGTATGGCTCGCCGTAGCGTGTCCGCAGAGCGACATCACCCAGCGCGGCACGCGCAACGCCGAGCTGCTCTCGTCCGCCGCCGGCACCGGCGCCGCCGATCTCGACAAGCCGGAGGGGCTTTGCTATAGAGCGCCCGGTTCGGCGGGTGCATAGCTCAGTTGGTAGAGCAGCTGACTCTTAATCAGCGGGTCGTAGGTTCGAGTCCTACTGCGCCCACCATAAAATCAAGGCGGCAGCTTGGGCGGTGGACAGGTAATGCGGCAAGCGCTCCACTGCGCCGGCGTTGCTCGGGGAGGGGCCCCCGACGATGTCGGGCGCTTCGCTCAGCGCGGGCCGAGATTGGTCATCGAGCGCATATAGGCCTGCGCCAGCTGCGGCGGCATCACGATGACGCCAAAGGTATTGGGGGCGTCCGACCAGGTCGCTTCCGGATAGCCGAATTGCCAGCTGGCCAGCCATTCGACCTGGAGATAGGTCTGGGTGCCCGGTGCCAGCTGGAGCCGCGCGGCCTGGCCGGTCGGCAATGCGCCGCCATAGGGCTCCACGGTGAAGGTGTAGCTGCCCGGCGGCAAGTCGCGATAAAAGACGCTGTCCGGCAGGCTTCTGCCGATCGGCGTCCCGTTGGCAAAGACCATCGGCGTCGCCGCCTGAATGGCCCCGAAAGGGTCCGACTGGCGCAGAAACCAGACCCGCGCGGTGCCCGGCGGCAAACCCGAGCTCGGCGCCGCCGCAGCTGTCGCCGGACCGCCCGCCTGAACGCCGAACCCCGAAAAGCACAGCGCCAGCAGCGCTGCGATCGCCAAAACCTGCGGCCGTGTCATCTCCGAGAGCCTCCCCGCCTCCCCCGCCAGCAGAAACGTGCAGCGGCGCGGTGATTTGTGGGAGGCGATGAACAGTCCCCGTGAGCGCGAGCGGATTGAACGCGCGACGCCGCTCGGCACTGCGGCGTGATCTTTGTCACCTCAAAATGGGATCTTGTCCGACGATCTTTGCATCCCATTGGAGGCTTGTCCGCGTATCGGCCGATCGTCGAAGTGCCATTTCCGGCTTGCGACGTTACCGGCGATTGACCGGCTTTCTCAGTTCTGTTCTGGGTTGGCGGAGAGGGAGGGATTCGAACCCTCGGTCCCCCGCAAGAGGGACAACGGTTTTCGAGACCGCCCCGTTCGACCGCTCCGGCACCTCTCCGCATAAACCGCGGCAATGACTTAGCACGGCCGCGGTTTTGCGCAAGGGTCATTTGGGAGGGCGGCGGGTCATTCGGTTGGGCGGGTCCGCCATTTGCGCGGCAAGGGGTGCCGGTAGAGCTGGAGCCGGGTGACCCGCAACGCCGCCACGCCATGCGCCTCGATCGCACGCTCCCAGGCGGTGAATTCCTCGGCGGTCAGCAGGTAGCGGCGGCAAGCCTCATCGAGGCTCATCGCGCCGCTGTGCACGGCATTGACGACCATGGCCTTGCGTTGCGGCGACCAGCGGGTTGCGCCGCTCGGGGGCAATTCGGGTTTTGTAGCCAAAAGCTGTGTCATCTCGTGCCTCGGGTTTTGGGTCCCCGACAGATGGCGGCAGCGGATGACAGCCGGATTTCGCCGTCGTTAATTCGTTGTAACGCGCAAAAAGGTCCTTGCTGCGCCGCGATTTATGTGGAAGCCCGGTCGCGCCCGGCGGCGTAGTCCCGGCGCACCCGGTTGCGCAGGCTCGCCGTGCCGGCGGCGATATAGCCGCCATCGATCGCGATCTCGGCGCCGCTGATAAAGCTCGCTTCGTCCGATGCCAGAAACAGCACGAGCTCGGCGCATTCCTTGGGCGTGCCCTGCCGGTGCATCGGGATCGCCGTCCGCGCCGCATAAGCGAAGGCTTCGCCGCCGCTACGGAAAAAACCGGTATCGGCGATCTGCCCGGGGTGGATCGAGTTGACCCGGATGCCCCACGGCGAAAATTGCAGCACCGCGGTCTTGGTCAATCCGCGCAGCCCCCATTTGCTCGCGGTGTAGGCGGCGTCGTCATGCGCGGTCAGGCCGGCGGTCGAGGAAATGTTGACGATCGATCCGCCGCCCGAATCGCGGATCGCCGGGGCGCAATGCTTCATGCCGAGCATCGCCCCGGTCAGGTTGACTGCGATCGTGCGGTTCCACGCTTCGAGGGTGGTGTCGGCAATGCCCTGGCGCGCGATCGTCCCGGCATTGTTGACGAGGATATGCAGCTTGCCGAAATGTGCCAGCGCCGCCGCGACCACTTCGCGCCACGCCGCCTCGTCGGCCGCGTCGTGACGCAGGAACAGCGTCGCGCCACCCTCCCCTGCGAGCCGCTCGGCCAACGCTTCGCCGGCCGCCGCGTCGATGTCGGTCAAAACCACCGCGGCCCCCTCGCGCACAAAGAGCTCGGCCTCGGCCACCCCCTGCCCGCCCGCCGCACCCGTGATCAGCGCCACCTTGCCGCCGAGCCTCGCCATCGCTTTTTCCTCCGACGCACTCTTCGGCTCGTGTCATATCACGGGAGCTTGCGGATCGACCCGCCGCAACTTACCATTCAGCTTAGTGTAAGCTGATGCTGAAGGCGACCGAGATGGCCGGGACGCGTGGCTATCGCGGTGTCGAGGCCAATCTCGGCGAGGTCATCACCTGGCGCCACGCGATGTGGGGGCTGTCGGATGCGATGGCCAAAAGCCCGGTCCCCTGGACCAACGGCTTTGTTCTGCCGGGCACCGAGCCGGGTGCGGCCTACCACGTGCTGGGGCCGGAGGCCTATGTTCAGGTCAAGCACCAGATCGAAAAAACTGTAGCCAGCAGTCTCATCTATTTGAACTCGCATGCCCGCGACTTCAAGAATCCGGAGATTCGCAAATATCTCGACCTCTATGTCCGCGGCTCGGGCGGGGTGGCCGCGGTCGAGCGGGTCAAGCTGATGAAGCTCTTATGGGACGCGATCGGCAGCGAGTTCGGCGGCCGGCACGAGCTCTACGAGGTAAACTGGTCGGGCAGCCACGAGGAGATCCGCCGCTTCGCCCTTCTGGGGGCGGTCGCCTCGGGCCAGTACGAGCGCTGGAAGAGCTTTGCCGACAGCTGCATGGCCGAGTACGACCTCGACGGCTGGACCGTCCCCGACCTCGTTAGTCCCGACGATGTGAGCGTGCTGGACTAGCCTAGGGCTAGGGCCGTCTCGAAGGGTGGCGACGAAGGCAATCACCGTTTAATCGACACCCTGCCGGACCAGCGTGTCGCTGCCTCCCGCCCGGGCACGGCCGAGGCCCTACTGATGGTTATGCTGTCTCGACAAAACCGATCTATTATGATATAAATAATTGCTTCGAGAGTTACGTGCGCTTGAAGGAGCACGGTCATGCTTCGCGCGCGGCGGGAGGGCACCTGTTCTCGAGCTGATAAGCAGGGGAAACAGGCGGGTCATCGGCCGGCCGCGGGCGCTTCCTTGCAAATCGGGCCTCCTCGCACCACATGACGACGGTCGACTGGGGTTCGGCTCGCCTCGCCTTTCGTTGCTCGCTGGAGCCCCGAGCCGCTTTCCGCGCTGCAAACGGTTGACCCGACACGGGAATGCCCGCGCCGGCCAATTTTCTTGAAAGATGCACCATGGCTACTGGGACCGTGAAGTGGTTCAACACCCAGAAGGGCTACGGCTTTATCCAGCCCGATGACGGCACCACCGACGTCTTTGTCCATATTTCGGCCCTGGAACGCTCGGGGCTCGCCTATCTCAACGAGGGCCAAAAAATCAGCTACGAGGTGGAGAAAGGCCGGAACGGCAAGAGCTCCGCGGTCGGTCTCAAGGCAGAGTAGATCGAGAGCGGCGCCGTCCGGCGGCGGCGCCGCCATCTTTTCGGAGGCCGGCGATGATGATCCAGCACAAATATTCGGTAGGGCAGAGTGTCCGGTTCACACCCGATCGCAACACCGATGCCACCGCGCGCGGTGCTTATACGATCGTGAAGACGCTCCCCGAATTCGGAGGCGTCTTGCAGTACCACGTCAAAGCCAAGAGCGACGGTCGCGAGCGCGTGGTTCGCGAAGATCAGCTCGATCGCTAGGCGGACGTGAGATCGCATCCGCATGCCGAGGCGATCTACGAAATCGTCTCGCTCGATGCCGGCGGCTTCAGCGTAAGGGTGTTGATCCCGGACACCAGCCCGACAACGGTCAGCAGGTTCGAGACCGAGGCCGCGGCCGAGGCCTGGATCGCGTCGCATAAAAGTCGCGTGCAGGCTCAGACACGGCCCGGACCGGCATTCCGAAGGTCCAAGCCTGCGGCAGCCGGATAGCCGGATAGGAGGATCCCCCTTTGCGCAAACCCAATTACCGCTTCGAGCGGGCCGAGCGGGACCGAATGAAGCAGGCCCGGAAAGAAGAAAAGGCACGGCGGCAACAGGAGCGGGCGGCGCCTCAGAAATTCGAGGAAACCGACGGTTCCGATCCATCTTTGGCGAGCGACGAAGGGCCCCCGTCCGGCCGCGAGGTCGAGCCCGGCTGAGCGCGGGCAGCCTCGGTTGCGGTTCGAGCGCGAGCCAGCGCGTCGTTCCAGCGCGTCATTGTGGCTCCTACGGCATGCTCGGCCTCTTGGGCCGCATGCTCGAACGGCTAGTGTGGTGTCTCGGAAATGGCCTTACAAGCGTAAGGTCTCTCCCCCTCGATGGGCCCTCGATGGGGGAGGGCAGGGTGGGGGTGACCGCGCCAGCGGCAAACGCCGCCGGAGCCAAAAACTTCCGATCCCGGCCCTTGGCGCCTTGCGCTCAGGAGGTGGACGACCTCGATCCAGGCTGGTCAGCAACGCGAGAGACTGCCGAGATTTTCATGCCGCGAGCCGCGGCGATGCCGGCATCGCCGCGGCTCACCCCTCCCCCATCGAGGGCCCATCGAGAGGGAGGGCGGCAGTTCGCAACGCGGATCCTCCCTGACGACAGGAACATTGTTTCGGCAATTCAGAGAAAGATCGCTAGAACGATTTGCCGACGCCTGGCACAGACCATGGCGGAGGTTCCGCCGCCGCGGTCGGGCCGGCGTCGGGATCAGCCCCCTCGGCGATGGTTTTTGCCGGGTTTTCCAGACGGCCGGCGGATTTCGTTTTGTCGATGACACCGTAAACCTTCAACCCCAGCGACTGCGCCAGCGTTTTCGCCAGCTGCCTGGCCTCCGCGGTGCTCGCAACCAGCCCGACCGAGGGGTGGCCGATCGCGTTGCCGTCGACGTCACGCTGGGAAATCGTCGCCGTCAGCCCCTCGTAGCCTTTTTCAATCTTCAGATGGACCGACATTTTCTGTCTCCTGGTTCTGTCTCCTGGTTCTGTCTCCTGGAAAAAGCTGTGCCGAGGGGCCGTGCTCTGTGCGCCCGCTCATCGGCCGCCGATCCCGAATAGGGGCCCGTGATGCGCGATGACGCTGACCAGCACTGCTGCCGTGAGGACAGCGCAGATAATCCAATATCGCGCCGGCAGGGATGCCGTGGGCCTGAGGTAGCGCGGTCGAATTTGGATTTGCGGCAAGACCCTCGGCGCGGCCTCACGTTTCGGAAGAAGAGCCATCAAGTCTCGAGCGATTTCCCGTGCTTCTGCGAGCGGACGGCAACCGCCGGGCAATTCCGCGATCAGCCGCGCCAGCTGCTCGGCTGCTTCGCTGCTGCCGAGCGACGACAATCGGTCCGCCTCTTTCCATGGATCGAGACCGAGCCGCACGAGCGCCGAAACGACGCTCAGCGGCGCGCCTTCGATTTCGCCGCCGACGGTCGCAAACAAGAACTTGTCGAGGTCGGGCCGCAGCGGGTGGAACGACCGTCGCAACGTCATCGTTCGAGCAATGGCAGATGGTCAGGAGCGCCCCGTCCGTAGACCATCGGTGTCGGTTCCTGCGTTCGGCGGAGCGCGTTCCCGAGGGGGAGAAATCGAAGCGCCACGCGATGGCGGCACCGGCTGTTGCTGACCGCCGTACGTTTTTAAATAGGCGGCGCGCCAAATTCAACAACCGGCATGATGCAACAACAACGAAATAAAATTTGTGCAAGATGGATGTTTCCCCCTTGGGCTTTATTAACATTATTCGTCGGTAATAGCTGGTCAAAATTGTCACACTCGGAAAAACTCGAACCGCCGGCACTTGATCGCGGCGGGTTTTGAGCGCATCTCACCGCGAGCAGTGTTCGTGCTCTCTCAGCATGTGATCGGGCCTGCGTGATCGATCCCGCTTCCGTGCGGGTCATTGGCCCTTCTTTATCCCCTGCGACATCACGACAGCCCTATCGCGCGGGTCGTCTCCCATCCCGGGCGGATGCGCTTGTGCGCGCCGCCCACAGAGGAGGGCTATAGCCGCCTTGCTTCATTTTTCCGATCTTGGACTTTCATCGCCGCTGCTCGACGCTGTTGCCGCCGAGGGCTATTCGATCCCGACCCCAATCCAATCCCAGGCAATCCCACCGGTGCTCGCCGGGCGCGATCTGTGCGGCATTGCGCAGACCGGCACCGGCAAGACCGCCGCCTTTGCCCTGCCGATCCTGCAGCTTCTGGCCGCCGTCCCGCGCCGACCGGCGCCGAGAACCTGCCGCGCCCTGGTGCTCGCTCCGACGCGCGAGCTGGCGAGCCAGATCGCCGACAGCTTCCGTGCCTATGGCGCGGGGATGCCGCTGTCGACGGCGGTCGTGTTCGGCGGCGTCCCGATCGGCCGCCAGCGCGAGCAGATGGCGCGTGGGGTCGATATTCTCGTCGCCACCCCGGGACGCCTGCTCGATCTGATCGATTCGAGGTGGCTCGCTCTGTCGAGTGTTCAAATCCTGGTTCTCGACGAAGCCGACCGGATGCTCGATCTCGGCTTTATCCACGCGCTGAAGCGCATCGTGAAGCTGTTGCCTCGGGCGCGGCAAACGATGCTGTTCTCGGCAACGATGCCGCGCGCCATTGCCACCCTGGCCGAAGACTATCTCGATGATCCGGTCAAGGTCGTCGTCGCCCCGGCGGCGACGACGGTCGAGCGCGTCGACCAGGGGGTCGTCTTTGTGCCGAGCGATCGCAAGCGGGATTTGCTGGCGAGGATGCTGCACGACCCGGCCTTTGCGCGCGTTCTCGTGTTCACCCGCACCAAGCATGGCGCCGACCGCGTCGTTCGCCATCTGGTGGCGACGGGCATCGAGGCGTCCGCCATTCACGGCAACAAATCCCAGCCGCAACGCGAGCGGGCGCTCGCCGAATTTCGCGACGGCCACGCCCGGGTGCTGGTCGCCACCGACATCGCCGCCCGCGGCATCGATGTGGACGGCGTGTCGCACGTCATCAATTTCGAGCTGCCGAACGTGCCGGAAGATTATGTCCATCGCATCGGCAGAACCGCGCGAGCCGGGGCGGACGGCATCGCGATCGCCCTTTGCAGCGATGAGGAGCGCCCGTATTTGCGCGACATCGAGAAGCTGACGCGATCCTCGCTTCGTCCCATTCCCGCTCCCGTGGGTGCCGCTCCCGTGGGTGTCGCGCCCGTCCGCGTCGAGCGACCGGAAGCACCCGCGCTGCCGAGAACAGCAGCACCTCGCTCTTCGAGGCCCCGCAACCCCGAGCCGGAGCGGCGCCCGCGGCAAGCCACGACCGGCGCGGATGCCCGCGGGAAACAAGCAGCCCCAGCCGGAACGGTCCCGGCATTCCTGCGCCGCCAGCCTGATCGGCGCAGCGCTCCCGGGGCGCGTCAGGCTCATGCCCGTCAGGCTCATGGGCGGTGACGTCAACCCCCATCCCCGATCGCGCGATCTTGACAAAATCTATGTATTGTGATATAAGAAATTGCTGCAAGATTGACGTGTTTTGAAGGATGACGGTCGCTCGCGGTGCCGGGTGGAGGCGCCACCTGATCTCGATCTGATAAAACAGGTGAAACAGGCGGTTTCATCGGCTGTCGGCGAGGGCGGCGCCGGCTCGAAGCGGCTGGGTTGCTCCGGCGCCTTGCCTCCGGTCGCGGCGACCGGCATCTTGCCCCAAACCCCGATTCCCGGCGAAAATCGGGGCCCGGCGAAAATCGAGGCCCGGCGAAAATCGAGGTATGCGATGGCGACAAATCGGAGGAGACGGCGATGCGCTGGATACGGTTCGAGACGAACGGCCGGGCGGCTTATGGCATCCTCGACGGCGACACCGTCACCGAGGTCGCCGGCGACCCGTTCGCCGGCTATGAAAAAACGGCTGCACGGCACCGGTTTTCCTCGGTCGAGTTGCTGGTGCCGGTCGAGCCGCGCACCTTTTATTGCGCCGGCCTCAACTATGCCGAGCATGTGATCGAGGCGGCGAGAAAGCGCGGGCAGGAGCCGAACCTGCCCAAGGCCGCCGATATCGGCTACCGCGCCAACAACGCGCTCGTCGCCCATGGCGCGAATATCGTGATCCCCAAGGACGCGACCGAGCGGTGCCAGTACGAGGGCGAGCTGGTCGCGGTCATCGGCAAGAAAGCAAAGCACCTTTCCGAAAAAGATGCGCTCTCTTGCGTCCTCGGCTGGACCATCGGCAACGATTTCAGCGAGCGCACCTGGCAATCGGGCGACCGCACCTTGTGGCGGGCCAAGAACGCCGACACCTTCAAGCCGATGGGGCCGTGGATCGAAACCGATTTCGACCTCGCCGCGGCGCACACGATCATCCGCGTCAACGGCGACGAGAAGATCCGCTTCAAGACCGACCACATGCTGTTCGGCCCGGCGACCTTTATCAGCCGGATGTCGCAATATCTGACGCTCTATCCGGGCGACGTCGTGTGGATGGGCACCGAGGGCGCGCCGGAAAACGTCAAGCACGGCGACACGATCGACATCGAGATCACCGGCATCGGCACGCTCACCAACCCGGTGGTGCGCGCCGCCGGCTGAGCCCGAGCCGGTCCTCGCCGAGCCGCCGTTTTGCCGAGCCGCGCGATGCATAGGAGGGCGGCTGGTATTGTCGTCGCCGCCGCGCTGTTGGCTCTAATTCGTCCCGCCGCGGCGCCCGCCGGTGTCCCGACCGTCGCGTTCTTCGGGTTTGACCTGATCAACACGTCGCTGCAGCCGACCACCCCGGCGGAGACGGCGCGCCTCGGCATGCTCGACGATATGCTTCGCCGCCGCCTCGACGCTTCCCGCCGGTTTCAAATTGCGCCGATCGCGCCGGCGTTGCTCCGACGGGTCGCGGCCGGCCCTGCGATCAGCGGCTGCAACGGCTGCGAACGCGACTATGCCAAGGCGGCGGGTGCCGATTGGGCCGCTTGGGGCGTCGTGCAGAAGGTCAGCAACCTGATCCTCAACATCAATGTTTACATGGAGGACGCCGCCACCGGAAAGATGGAATTTGTCAAAAGCGTCGATATTCGCGGCAACAGCGACGAGTCGTGGCGGCGCGGATTGGATTATTTGCTGCGCCATTATTTATTCCGTGAGCCTTGAGCTCCAAGGGGTGCGGTGTCGAGGCGCTTCCCCTGAGTGGGTGAGAGGCCCGCTTCGAAATGAATTCCTTCGGATCAGCAGCTTACCAATCTTCATCGTCGTTCCGGCGAAAGAGCATGGCTGTTCGGGAAAAATCCTGACCCGATCTCTGTCGGGTTTCGCTCTGATATTGTACCCGTGGCCGGGCTTGACCCGGCCATCCACGTCCTTTTCTTAGAAGGCGGTTCCATTGCGAGACGTGGACGCCCACGGATCAAGCCCGCGCAAGACGATCTCAGATTGCTTCCGAAGGAGGGTCAAACAGACGCGAATCGCAAACGGATTTTCCCCGGACAGCCTTGCGCGAAAGCGGGAATCCAGAGCCTGCCCCCCTGTTCCAGCCAGGGGCAGGCTCTGGCGAAAGCAGAGGGCGGCAAGGGCCGCAGCGCTCGACTCAGGCTCTGGACCCCTCCCCGGACTTGATCCGGGGATCACGCGGGGGCGACGATAATCTATTGATAGGCCCTATTCATTCCGGGCGAGGCTCTGAGGCCCGAGCGGTTGGGGTGGGCTGGCGGCGGGAAGGCGGGGCCGGGATTTCGACCGGCTTTGTCCAGCGGGCGGGCGGAACTGCCGTACCGGTTGAGACGTTGTCGGGCCGATGTGCTCAACAGGATTCGCAGCGTATGGCTGAAAGCACTTGCGGGCAGCGTCAAGGGTCGCCGCGGCGCGAACACTCGGTCTTTGCCAAATTCGCACGCTGGACAGAGCGCCAGATGGGCCGTCCGGCGACGTTTATTGCGGCGGTCGCCGTGGTGCTTTTGTGGGCTGCGAGCGGCCCGTTGTTCGGCTGGTCCGATACCTGGCAGCTCGTCATCAACACCGGCACGACGATCGTGACCTTTTTGATGGTGTTCGTCATCCAGAATTCCCAGACGCGAGATACCCAGGCGCTTCAGCTCAAGCTCGACGAGCTGATCCGGGCCACCGAGACGGCGCGAAATTCACTGATAAGCCTGGAAGACCGCCCGGATTCCGAAGTCGTCGAAGCCAAATTGGAGCTGGCCGAGCTCGGCACGACCGGCGATCGGCCGGCCGCCGCCGCATCCGCCTGAGCGCCAGCTACCGCCCCAGCCGTCCAAACCCGGCGCGTCGATCGTCTGGCAATATCGCGCGCACGATCCCTGAATGGCGGGCTTCTCGAGCCAAATCCGCTCCATCGCCGCCGCCGCTCGTTCGACAAGCAAAATGTGCCGGCCGCGTTTTACCGGCAAGCCGCGTGCATTCCTCTCCCATGCGGGCCCGCGCTCATGTAGCATCGGCTTTCGCCATCCTCGGAGGAATGCGCCATGACCGACGCCTACCCGTTGCCCGCCGCCGATCCCGCGAGCCTCGGCTTTGCCGCCGGGCCGTTGCAGCATCTCGATCGGCTGATCCGCCGGCATATCGAGGAAGGCCGCTATCCCGGCGCGCAGATCGCGCTCGCCCGGCGCGGGCAATTGGCGCTCTTCCGCAGCTACGGCAACGCCAAGACCGAAACCGGCAATGAGCCGGTGCAATCCGACACCCTCTTTTTGCTGTTCAGCCAAACGAAGGTGTTGACCAGTGCCGCGGTGTGGACGCTGGTCGAGGAGGGGCGGCTCTCCTTTATGGACAAGATCGCCGACCATCTCCCCGAATTCGCCAAGCGCGGCAAGGCCGAGATCACGCTCCATCAGGTGATGACGCATCAGGGCGGCTTCCCGTCGGGCGACGTCACCCAGGCGACCTGGACCGACCACGTGCGGATGCGGGCCGAGGTTTGCGATTTCTCGCTCGATTGGACCCCGGGGACCCGGCTCCAATACCACCCGCGCGCGGCCCACCTGACCCAGGCGATGGTGATCGAGGCGGTGACCGGCCAGGATTACCGCGACGCGATCCGCGAGCGGGTGCTGGCGCCGCTCGGCCTCGCCAACGACATTTTTGTCGGCGTGCCGGCGGAAGAGCAGCGGCGCTGCGCCGACACCTATGCGCCCGAGCCGCGCGACAACTCGGCCGCGTTCAGGGCGGCCGGCATGCCGAGCGGCGGCGGCTATGCGACCGCCCGCGGCATGGCGGCGTTCTATCAGATGCTGCTCGGCAACGGCCGGCTGGGTGCGGTGCGCCTCTTCTCGCCTCGGCTCGTCGCCTATGTCAGTAAGAACCACACCGGCGAGCGCGGCGACGACCAGATGGCGGGCATCCCGATGCATCGCGGCCTCGGGCCCCATGTGCGCGGCGACAGCGACCGCATCCGCGGTCTCGGCACGCTCGCCGCACCCGCGACCTTTGGCCATGGCGGTGCCGGCACCTCCTATTCCTGGGCCGACCCCACGAGCGGCGTCTCGTTCAGCTATCTGAGCAATTTCGTCGCCCCCGACCCGTTCCATTCGGCCCGCCTCGATCGCGTCGCCAATCTCGTCCACGCCGCGATCGACTGAGGGGCGGGGAGCACGCCGATGGCGCCGCGGGTAGAGCCGGTCCGTTCCGACGAAAAATTGCCGGCGCAGGCCGATGTCGTCATCGTCGGCGGCGGCATCGTCGGCACCAGCGCCGCACTCTTTCTCGCCGAAAAGGGCGTCTCGGTCGCGCTCTGCGAAAAGGGGCACATCGCCGGCGAGCAGTCGAGCCGCAATTGGGGCTGGTGCCGCAAGATGGGGCGCGACCCGCGCGAGGTCCCGCTGATCATCGAAGCCCTGCGGCTGTGGCAGGGGATGAATGAGCGGGTCGGGGCCGAAACCGGGTTTCGCCAGCCCGGCATCATGTATCTCGCCGATACCCAAGCCCACCTCGCCGAGCTCGAAGCCTGGCTCGAGCACGGGCGCCAATACCAGCTCGACACGCGCCTTTTGACCCGCGCCGAGGCGGCCGAGCTGATGCCGGGCCTCGAGGGCGATTGGGTCGGCGCGCTCTATACCGCGAGCGACGGCAAGGCCGAGCCGCAGCTCGCCGCTCCGGCGATCGCCGAGGCGGCGCGGCGGCATGGTGCCGCGATCCTGACGCAATGCGCGGTGCGCGGGGTCGAGACCGCGGGCGGACGGGTTTGCGGGGTCGTCACCGAAAAAGGCCGGATCGCCTGCGCCACGGTCATCCTCGCGGGCGGCGCCTGGTCGCGGCTTTTTTGCGGCAATCTCGGCATCGCATTGCCGCAGCTCAAGGTATTGGCCTCGGTGTTGCGCACCGAGCCCTTTGAGGGCGGCCCGGAAATCTCGGCCTCGGGCGGGCTCTTCGGCTTTCGCAAGCGGATGGATGGCGGCTACACGCTCTCGACGCTCGGCGTGCGCACGATCGATCTCGTCCCCGACAATTTCCGGCTGATGCGCGAATACCTGCCGGCGGCGCGGCTCCATTGGCGCAAATTGCGGTTTCGGGTCGGCCGGCGCTGGGTCGAGGAGTGGCGCCTGCCGCGGCGCTGGTCATTGGACCAAGAAACGCCGTTCGAGGCGGTGCGCGTGCTCGACCCCGAGCCCGACCCCTATGTCCTCGATCGCGCGCAAAAGAGCGTGGCCGAGGCCTTCCCGATCTTTCGCGATCGCAAGGTCGCCGAAAGCTGGGGCGGCATGATCGACGTGATGCCCGACGCGATCCCGGTCATTTCGCCGGTCGACGCCCTGCCCGGCTTTTTTATCGCCACCGGCTGCTCGGGCCACGGCTTCGGCATCGGCCCCGGCGCCGGCCGTCTCATCGCCGCCATGGTCGACCGGCGACCCGCCCCCGGTCGATCCGACCCCGTTCCGCCTCGGCCGCTTCACCGACGGCTCCAACCCCCGCCCCCACCCGCTGGCGAGCTGACGAGACCGGCCGCGCAGAACAAAGAGAAAGACGGAGCTTGCAAGCGCCCATGGGTCCCGGCTTGCGCCGGAAAAGCCGGGATGGAGGATGCAATGAAGGCCGGAATGGGAGATCGCAATAATAAAAGAGGCCAAGCGCCGCGGTCGCCGGGTAATGACTCTCGACGACTTCACCGACGCGGACATCGCCGCGCTCGAAGCCACCCGTGCCCCGCGATCGTCCAAATCCCTCGACGACGCTACACCTGCGCCAGGGCCATCGGGGCATCGGCGAAGGCCGGCATGATCTCTTCGGCGAAGGTGCGCAAGCCCGCGACCGAGGCGCCGGGGGCGGCGAACAGCACGTTTTCGACACCGCCCGCTTCCAGCCGCTTCAACTGGGCGATGATTTCCTCGGGGGTGCCGAGCAGCGGCGCGTCGTCGAGCACGAAGGCGTCCTCGTCCTCCTTGATCTGGGCATAGCGCTCGGCACCCGGGCCGCGGGCGAGGTCGCCGATGTTTTTCAAGACCTGCCGGCGGGTCGCGATCGCACGTTTGCGTTCCTCGTCGTTATGGACGATCTGCAAGCCCCGAGTGACGCCGACCGACATCGGGTCCCAGGCCCGGCCGACCCGCTCGCATTCGGCGCGAAACGTGGCGACGCGGTCGATGACGAGGTCGGTCGGGGCGATCTGGTCGAGCAGCAGATTGTAGCCATCGCGCGCGGCGCGGCGGATCGATTCAGCGCTCCCGGCGCCGAGCCAGAACGGCGGATGCGGCTGCTGGATCGGGCTCGGCTCGACGACGACATTGTCGTAGCGCCAGCGCTTGCCCCGATAGGAAAACCGGCCGGGCGAGGTCCACGCCTTGCGGATAATTTCCATCGCCTCGTCGAAGCGCTCGGTCGCCTCCTCGGGGGCGATGCAGAAGCCCTGGAACTCGTAGGCCCGATAGCCCTTGCCGACGCCGAAATCCAAGCGCCCGTTCGACAGGAGGTCGAGGGTCGCGGCCTGCTCGGCAACGAGGATCGGGTTGTGCCACGGCAAGACGACGACGGCGGTGCCGAGCCGGATGCGCTCGGTGCGCGCCGCCAGATAGGCGAGCAGGCTCATCGACGCCGACACCTGGCCAAACCCGGTGAAATGGTGCTCGACCAGAAAGACGCTCGAAAAGCCGAGCCGTTCGGCCTCGACGACATAATTGACAAAGTCGTGATAGGCCGAGCTGTCGCCAGCCGGCCCACCCTTCGCCCGCGCCCCGCCGAACAGCCCGAATTTCATAGCCCGGCCTCCCGTTAGCCACCTCGCTATATATGCCGCGGGTCTTCGACGGTCGAGGCGGCGCGCGACGATGTTCGTCGCCGCGGCATTCATCACCATCTCATAGGGAGACGCGACAAATGTCGGAGGCTGCCATGGCAGCGGAGCGGCAAGGCCCCGATTTGTGGGACAACCCGATGGCGACGGACGGGTTCGAGTTTGTCGAATATACCGGCCCCGAGCCGCAGGCGCTCGCCGCCCTCTTCGAGCGCATGGGGTTCGTGGCCGCGGCGCGCCACCGCTCCAAGGATGTGACGCTCTACAAGCAGGGCGACGTCAACTTCATCCTCAACGCCGAGCCCGAAAGCTTTGCCCAGGCCTTTGCCCGGCTGCATGGGCCCTCGGTGTGCGCGATCGCGTTTCGCGTCGCCGATGCGGCCAAGGCCTATGAGCGCGCGATCGGCCGCGGCGCCAAGCCGGTGCACGGCAAGGTCGGGCCGATGGAATTGAACATCCCGGCGATCGAAGGGATCGGCGGCAGCCTCGTTTATCTCGTCGACCGCTATGGCGAGCGCACGATCTACGATGTCGATTTCGTGCCCCTGGCCGAAGGCGGCGCACCGCGCGGGGTCGGGCTCGCCCGCATCGACCATCTGACCCATAACGTCCATCGCGGGCGCATGGGCCAATGGGCCGAGTTTTACGAGCGGCTCTTCAACTTTCGCGAAATCCGCTATTTCGACATCGAAGGCCAATTGACCGGGCTGCGCTCGAAGGCGATGACCAGCCCCTGCGGCAAGATCCGCATCCCGATCAACGAGAGTGCGGACGACAAGTCGCAGATCGCCGAATACCTCGCCGCCTATCACGGCGAGGGCATTCAGCACATCGCCCTCGCGACCGAGGACATCTATGCAACGGTCGAGACATTGCGCGCCCGCGGCGTCGCCTTCATGTCGGTCCCCGACACCTATTACGAGGCCGTCGATGCGCGCGTGCCGGGGCACGGCGAGGACCTCGCGCGGCTCGCCCGCGACCGCATCCTGATCGACGGCGCCCCGGCCGCGGGGCAGGGCTTGCTGCTGCAAATCTTTACCGAGACGGTGATCGGCCCGATTTTTTTCGAGATCATCGAGCGCAAGGGCAACGACGGCTTTGGCGAAGGCAATTTCCGCGCGCTTTTCGAATCGATCGAGCGCGATCAAATCCGCCGCGGCGTGCTAAAGCCGGCTGATCCGGTTCGCTGAGGGTTGAACCCCCGCCATGGCCGTCTTCGATACGTTGAAGCTGGCGCGCTCGTTGCGCGAGGCCGGCATGCCGGGCGCGCAAGCCGAGGCCACGGCAGGCGCCCTCGCCGAGGCCTTCACCGGCGAAATCGCCGAAAAGCGCGACATTGAGGTATTGCGGCGCGATATCGGTGCCGCATCGGAGGCGACAGGGCGCGATATCGAGGCGCTGCGACACGATCTCGAAGCCGCATCGGCAGCTTCAAAACGCGATATCGAGGCGCTGCGACACGATCTCGAAGCCGCGTCGGCGGCGACAGGGCGCGATACCGAGGCGCTGCGACACGACCTCGAAGCCGCGTCGGCGGCGACAAGGCGCGACATCGAGGCCGCGTCGGCCGCTTCAAAACGCGATCTCGAAGCAGTGGCAGCGACGGCAAAGCACGACCTCGACACCGCCGTCGTCACGCTCACTGCGCGTCTGAGCTTTCAGCAATGGCAGCTCGGGTTGATCGCTGCCCTGCTGGTCGGCGTGCTGCTCAAGCTGTTCTTGCGGTAGCTGCCTCGTTGGCGGCATTGCGTCGTCCCCAAACATTATGGGGCCGCCTGTTATTCGTCCTCGTCAAAGCCGACGAGCGACAGCGCGCGGGCGCGATAGCCGGCTTTTGCGGCATAATGCACCAACGCCTCTTCGCGGCCGTGAGTGACCCAGACCTCTTCGGCGTCGACCTCGCCGATCGTAGCGGTCAGCTCGTCCCAATCGGCATGGTCGGAAATCACCAGCGGCAGCTCGATTCCGGCGGCCTTGGCCCGCTGCCGTATCCGCATCCACCCCGACACCATCGCCACCAGCGGGTCGGGGAGCCGTCGCGACCATAGCTCGGCTCGCGCGGCGGGCGGCGCCAGCACGATCCGGCCACGCAAAGCCTCGCTGGCGACGCCGGTCGCGGGCAGCACCGGACCGAGCGGCACGCCGAACCTCTCGTAGAGCTCGCTCAGCCCGATCAGCGCGCCGTGCAGATACACCGGCTCCTCATAGCCCGCGCGCCGCAGCAGCGCCAAAACACGCTGGCATTTGCCCAGCGCGTACACCCCGACGAAGTGACAGCGGTTGGGAAACAGCGCCAATGAATGCAGGAGCTTGTCGATCTCCTCGCCATCGGGCGGATGCCGGAATACCGGCAGCGCAAAGGTCGCTTCGGTAATGAACGCGTCGCAAATGCAAGGCTCGAACGGTGCGCAGGTCGGGTCCGCTCGGCGCTTGTAGTCGCCCGAGGCGACGACCCGGCTGCCGCGGTAGTCGAGCACGATCTGCGCGCTGCCGAGAACATGGCCCGCCGGCAGCAGCCGCACCGAGACACCGCCGACGAGGATCGCCTCGCCATAGCCGACCGGCTGCAGCGAGGCGCCCGCCGCGGCGCCGTAACGGGCCCGCATGATCGCCAAGGTCGCTTCGGTCGCCAGCACGTTCTCGTGGCCGGGACGGGCGTGGTCGCCATGCCCGTGGGTAATGACGGCGCGCGCCACCGGCTGCACCGGATCGATGTAAAAGCCGCCGGGCTCGCAATAGAGCCCAAAGGGCGTCGCCTTGATCCAGGTGTCGGGCCGCGGCGCCGCAGCACCGGAAGCCGCCGCCGCCGCCGTCGCCGCTTTGACCGCCGATCCGGGCGACAGCGCCGATCCGGGCGACAACGCCGATCCGGGCGACAATGTCAGACCAGCTGCTGGATCGCCGCTGCGTTGCGGATCATGATCATCCCTTTGGCGACGTCGATCAGCCCCGCCCGGTGCCACATCTGCAGCTGCTTGTTGACGCTTTCGCGGGAGCTGCCGACGATGCTGCCGAGGTCGCGCTGCGACAGATGCAGATCGAGCGCGGTGCCGTGGCCGGGGCGCCCGTCCGAATGTTCGGCGAGCTGCAGCAGCGCCTTGGCGATCCGCGCCTCCAAATGGCGGAACAGCACGTCTTCGACCTGCGCGCTGGTGCGCCGGAGCCGCTCGCACAGTATCCGGATCAGCATCAGGCAGATGTCGGCATGCCGTTCCAGCACCGGCAGCACGTCCCGGCGATTGAAGACGAGAATCTGGCAATCGGTCATCGCCACCGCATCCGCCGATCTTTCTTTGCCGTCGAGCAAGGCGATCTCGCCGAAGATTTCACCCGGATAAATGATGTTCAGAACGATTTCCTTGCCCTCGGCCGAGACCGAGCACATTTTGGCGGCCCCGCGCAGCACCGCCATCATGCTGAGCCCGGGCGAGCCCTTGGGATAGATCTCGCGCCCGGCGGGGTAAGTTTCGACCCGCGCATAATTCAGCAGGTGATCGATCTCGCTGCTGCTCAGTTTCCCGAGCAGGTAGTGCTCCTCCAGAATCCGGCGCTTTTCGTCCTGTGTCGGGCCGTTCATCACAGTCCTCTGCCAGCTGTGGCGCGGCGGCGGCCCGCCGCGTCTGCCGCAGGATAGATTAAGGTTACCGGGTTTTGCGAGGACTGATCGGCCGCCGACGGCCGCGCCGGCATTGCGCCCCCTGCGGTTGCCCCGATAAAACGCCGTGCGCCGGCGCCGCCGAGATCCGACAAGTGGGACTTCTGCGGTCGGGACGATTGGTTGAGCGATGCTCGCGGCGGCAGCAGGGGAGCGGCCTGATGACACTCATCGACCTTCGTTCGGACACCGTCACACGTCCCTCGGCCAGGATGCGCGAGGCAATGGCCGCCGCTCCGGTCGGCGACGACCAATACGGCGAAGACCCCTCGGTCAATCTGCTCCAGGAGCGGATCGCAGGGCTGCTCGGCAAAGCGGCAGCGCTCTTTGTGCCCTCCGGGACAATGGCAAACCAGATTGCGCTCAAAGTGCTGACCCGGCCCGGCGACGAGGTCCTGCTCGGTCACGAGGCGCATATGGTGTGGCATGAATTGGGCGCCGGCGCCGCCAATTCCGGGGTGCAGTTCACCCCGATCGGCGAGGGTGGCGTCTTCACCGCCGCGGAGGTCAGCGCCGCCTGCAAGCCGCCGGGCCATATCGTCTTTCCACCGACCACTTTGGTCGCGATCGAGAACACCCACAACCGGGGAGGCGGCGTCGTCTTCCCGCAGCATGAAGTCGAGGCGATCGGCGAGGTGGCGCGCGAGCTGGGCCTTGCCCTTTATCTCGACGGGGCGCGCCTGTTCAACACCGCGGCGGCATGCGGCAGGTCGCTCGCCGCGCTCGCTGCGCCCTTCGATGTCGTCTCGGTCGCATTGTCGAAGGGGCTCGGCTGCCCGGTCGGCAGCGTCTTGGCCGGAGGGCGGGACGAAATCGCCCGCGCCCATCGCGCGCGGCGCATGTTCGGCGGCGCGATGCGCCAGGCCGGAATTCTCGCCGCGGCCGGGCTGTGGGCGCTCGACCACAACCTCGACCGGCTCGCAGAGGACCACGCGAATGCCCGGCTGATCGCCGAGCGGCTCGCCGGTTTGCCGGGCGTCACGCTCGATCTCGCCACGGTGCAGAGCAATATCGTGATCTTCCACCTGGCCGAGGAGGCTCCTGACGCGGCCGCCATCGTCAAGCGCGCGTCCGAGCTGGGGGTGCTGGTCTCGGCGTTTGCCGCGCGCACGGTGCGCGCCGTCACCCATCTCGACGTCTCGCGCGCCGATTGCCGACATGCTGCCGACCGCCTGGCTCGAGTGCTGGGTCAAGGCTAGACGGGTCCGAATAAGCGCGCTTCTTGCGGCGGCGGCGCCAATGCGCGTCAATGTCTCGGCGAGGCCGGCCCGATCCGATGGGAAGACTGCGAATTACCGCGGGCGCGACAGCTGCAGCAGGTATTTTTGCTCGCCGGTCAGCACCAATTCGCCCTTTTGGTTGTGCACGGTGACGGCGAGGGTGACGATGCCGGTCGTGCGCTGCTGCGTCAGCGCGGCGATTTCGAGCACCGGGTAGAGCGTGTCGCCGGCATGGACCGGCTTTAGGAATTTCGCCGATTGCTCGATAAAGCCCAGGAGCGCGTCACCGATCGCATGGGCGAAGGTTCCCGCGCCGGCCGCGGTAAAGCACAAGATCTGGAGGCCGTGCGCGAGCGGCGCCGGATAGCCGCGCGCGCGGCAATATTCGGCGTCGTAATGGATCGGGTGGTTGTCGGCCGAGAGCGCTTGAAACAGCGAAAAATGCGCCTCGGTCACGGTTCGGCTCGGGAGCGCGAAGCGCTCGCCGATGTGCAGGTCCTCAAACCCACGGGCGGCGGTCATATGCCCTCCGGGAGGCGGAGCGCACCTTCGGCCGCGAGCCGGCCCACGGCAGCGTCGTCGAGGCCGAGATCGGTCAAGATCGCGCGCCCGTGCTCGCCGATGCACGGGGCCGGGGCGAGCGCCGCATCGGCCGCCGCCGACAGACCCGGGGTGCGGGGTATGCGGAACTGCCCCATGCCGGGCTGCTCGATCGCAACGGCACCTCCGGTCGCGACGATATGCGGGTCGGCGAGCCAGTCGTCGAACCCGTTGACCCGGTCGGCGAGAAGGTCGGCCGCGCGCAGCCGGGCGAGCCAGCCGGCGGTCGTGTCGCCGGGAAAGACCGCGCCGATCGTTTCGACGAGTGCTGCGGCATGGTGGGCGCGCGCGGCAAAATCGCCAAAGCGGGGCTCTGCGGCGAGATCGGGCCGGCCCAACGCGCCGGCGAGACGGGAGAAATCGGCTTCGCGGATCAGCGCGATCATGATCCAGCCGTCCTGCGTGCGGTAGGCGCCGGTGGGCACGTTCAAGGCCCGCGGCGCGCCGCCTTCGAGCATGTGCTCGGCGAGCTTGTGGCCGAGGATCGCGGCCGCGCATTGGGCGAGGCTCACTTCGAGCCGCTGCCCCTTGCCGCTGCGCTCGCGGGCATAAAGCGCCACGCCCAGCGCCTGCGCGGCGTAAAGCCCGGTCAGGGTATCGACGACGATGGCACCGACCCGGTGCGGCGCCCCGTCATTGCCGAGATTGACCGACATCAACCCCGAATAGGCCTGCGCCACCGAATCGGTGCACGCCACCTGGGCATAGGGGCCGTCCTGGCCAAAGCCGCTGACCGAGAGGTAGAGAAGCCGCGGGTTGCGCGCGGCGAGCGCGTCATAGCCGAGACCGAGGCGTGCTGCGACCCCCGGCCGAAACCCTTCGACCAGGATGTCGGCGCGGTCCGCCAAGGTGAGCGCGATCTCGCGCGCCGGGGGCGAGCGCAAATCGAGCGCCAGGCTCTTCTTGCCACGGTTGTAATGCGCCGACATCGCGGTGTGCTGGCCGTCATATTGGGTCCCGAGCCCGCGCGACCAGTCGCCGCCCACGGGTTCGAGCTTGACCACTTCGGCGCCGTGCATCGCCAGCAGCATCGCACAATAGGGTGCCGCCACCCCCTGCCCCAGATCGAGCACCCGCAACCCGCTATACGCGCCATCGAGAGTCATTGGTGCTTCGATGCCCGAAATTGTTTAAGCCAAATCGCGAAGCAGCCGCGGCAAATCCCGGGCGCTGTGAACAATACGCACGATCAGGGGCGGCCTTTGGTTCTCGGTATAGACGATCAAGTACCGAAACCCGGTCAATGTTACGAAGCGGTAGGGCCCGCCCGTCAAATCTCGTCGAGCTGCTCCGCTCTGTGGATGATCGCCAATGCGGATCGCGGCACGTCCGACCGCATCGAGGAGAGCACGTGCCGCGGACGGATTGTCCTTGGCAATCCATCGTATCGCCCTCGCGAGATCGCGTCGCGCCCGTGGCGAAAATCCGGCCGCTGTCACTTACCGTGGGGATCGATGATCGACTGCATCTCCGCAATGACTTCCTCGATCGCAAAGGCGCCGTTGCGGTCCGCTTCAGCCACTGCCTCGTCCAACGTCGCCGTAAACGACCGGCGCTGCTGTTCCAGCTCCTGCAACAGCCGCAACCCGGAACGGACGACCTCGCTGACGTTGTTATAGCGCCCCTCGGCAATGCATTCGCGCGCAAAACGCTCGAGCTCCGGGGTCAGATGGACGTTGGTGGCCATATCGCCTCGATGTCAAAGCTTGACATAAAGTAGCTGCGGCGAACCAGCCTCGCAATCGGATTCACCAAGCCAAAGGGTGATGCGTCTCAGCCGGCCCGAACGGCCAAGGCGAGCGCGATCTCGCGCGCCGGGGGCGAGCGCAAGGCGCCGTGCATTGCCAGCAACATCGCGCAATAGGGTGCCGCCACCCCCTGCCCCAGATCGAGCACCCGCAACCCGCCATAGGCACCTTTCATCATGCACCCCGAGATCGCAGGTCAGGTAATTGCTTTGCTCCAATCTTGCCAGGCGAGACCCTGGATTCGAGCAAATTCGGAGACGTTCGCGGTCACCAAGGTGGCCCCAATTCGCAACGCCTGCGCGGCGATCAAAAGGTCATACGGGCCGATCGGCCGGCCCTCCGCCTCCAGGACCGAACGCAGGTCTCCGGCGATCTGCGCGTCCGCCTCCTCGAACGGGATTACGCCGATCGAACCCGAAAGGAATACCCGCAAACGATCGGCGTTTTCGCTCCGTCGGCCGCTGCGCGCAACGCCGTACCAGAGCTCGAACAGAACGACGACCGAAATGGCAAGCTCGTCACCACTGGAGCTCGCCCGTCGTAAGTGCTCTCGGACTGTCGGCGGACGATTTTTGAGTAGAGCGATAACGGCATTGGTATCGAGCAGGAACATCACTCGAATGAATCTTTTGGCGAAGGCATCGGCGGCTGGCGGCGGCCCTCCTCCATAAACGGGACATCGGCAAAGCGGTCGAGCTCTGCAAGCCAGCTATCGACGTCGATCGCCATCGGCTCGAGCAAAATCCCGTTCCCGACGCGGCGTACGCGCACCCGATCGCCCGGAAGCCGAAATGCCAGCGGCAGGCGCACCGCCTGGCTGCGGCCGTGCATAAAGATCTTGGCGATAGCGATAGCTGACATGATGGTCCGCTCCGATGTACATCACTGATATACATCAGCACCGGCATGACGCAAGACCGCCAAAGCGCTCGCCGGGGCGGGCTTTATGGAGCCGAGAATTGGCGTTTCAGCCGGGCATCTCGCGGTGGCGCAGGAATTGGAAGAATTCGACGCCTTCGCGCAGGCGGCGGCGCATCATTTGCGGGCGGCGGATCATCTCGGCGACCAGGGCGGCGATCTTTTTGCGGCGGAAATAGAAGCGCTTGTAGAAAGTATCGAGCGACTGGAAGATCTCGGTGTGCGACAAATGCGGGTAATGCAAGGGTGCTATCTGCACCCCACGCTCGTCGATCAATTCGGCATGTGACGTGTCGAGCCAGCCGTTCTCCACCGCCTCCCGATGCAACGCTGTGCCGGGATAGGGTGCCGCGAGCGAGACCTGGATCGTGTGCGGGTCGATCTCGCCGGCAAAGCGGATCGTCTCCTCGATCGTCTCCTTGGTTTCGCCGGGCAGCCCCAGGATGAAGGTGCCGTGGATCGTGATGCCGAGCTCGTGGCAATCCTTGGTAAAACGGCGGGCGATGTCGATGCGCATGCCCTTTTTGATGTTGTTCAAAATCTGCTGGTTGCCCGATTCATAGCCGACCAGCAAGAGGCGCAACCCGTTGTCGCGCAACACTTCGAGCGTGGGCCGCGGCACATTGGCTTTGGCGTTGCACGACCAGGTGACGCCGAGCTTGCCCAATTCGCGCGCGATCGCCTCGGCCCGCGGCCGGTCGTCGGTAAAGGTGTCGTCGTCGAAAAAGAATTCCTTGACCTGCGGAAACAACGACTTTGCCAGGCGGATTTCCTCGATCACATGGCCGACGCTGCGCACCCGGTAGCGGTGCCCGCCGACGGTCTGCGGCCACAAGCAGAAGGTGCATTTCGAGCGGCAGCCGCGCCCGGTGTAGAGCGACAGATACGGGTGGTCGAGATAGCCGATGAAATAATCCTCGACCCGAAGGTCGCGCTTGTAGACTTCGGTGACAAAGGGCAGCCGGTCCATGTCTTCGAGCACCGCCCGGTCGGCATTGTGCGTGACAGCACCGCCGGCGCCGCGCCAGGAAAGCCCGTCGATCGCCGCGAAATCCCGCCCTTCCGCCACCTCCTGAATCGTGAAATCGAACTCCTCGCGGGCGACGAAATCGAGTGCCGCCGACGCTTTCAGGCTCTGTTCCGGCTCGACCGCGACCTTGGCGCCGACCATGCCGATCTTGAGCCGGGGGTTCGCATCCTTCAGCGCCTCGGCGACCTTGACGTCGGAGGCGAAGGACGGGGTCGAGGTATGCAGCACCAGGAGCTCGTAATCGGATGCCAGCGGCAGCACGTCGGCGAGGCCGAGGCGAGCCGGCGGCGCGTCGATCAGCTTGCTGCCCGGCACCAGCGCCGCCGGCTGGGCGAGCCAGGTCGGGTACCAGAACGAGCGGATCTCGCGGCGCGCCTGGTAGCGCGAGCCGGCGCCGCCGTCGAACCCGTCGAAGGAGGGCGGGTGCAGGAACAGGGTCTTCATCATAGGGCTTTGTCTCCGTGGGCCTTGTCTTCGTGGGCCTTGTCTTCCTCGACGGTCATGCGCCCGCTCGGCTCGACGCGGAAATGCTGGTCCCGCCAGAACACCGTCCTGCCGAAAAAGCTGGCGACGAACACCGCAAAGGACAAGGCGTCGCGCGCCGGCAAGAGCCACAGCCCCGAGACGGGTATCCTCAACGCGCCGGCGATTACCCACGCCGAGGCCCATCTCAGCGCCAGCGTGATCGCCAGAACGATGCACGGCGTCAAGCGCAATCCGCTCGCCGCGACACCAAATGCCGAAATCGCTACCGGCTGCGCAAAAAACGACCCGAGAAACCCCAAGGGCGTAATCGAACGCACGGTGCGCGCCCAGCGCAGCTCGTGCCGCCATAATCCGGCGAAGCTCGGCTCCGACACCTGCGCATCGACCAGGTAGCGCGACAGCACGACGGCGAAGCCTTGCGCCTGCACCGCCTCTCCGAGGCGATGGTCGTCGGCCAGCTCGTCATGCACCCGCGCGAACCCGCCGATCCGGTCCAAGGTCTCGCGCCGTAGCGCGATCGTCGCTCCAAAGCAGCCGCCGCCGAGGCCCAGCGCCGCCGCCAGCAATGCGCTCGGCAAGAACCCGAAATTGATGTGCAGCGCACCCAGGCTCGACCAGAGCCCGCCGGTCGAGATGCCGCGGTAGAGGCAGGTGACGATGCCGGTGTGCGCATCGCCCAACGGCGCGGCAACCGCGCGCAGATAGCCCCGGTCCACCCGCATGTCGCTGTCGGCAAGAACCAGGATGCCGTGGCGCGCCGCCGGCAGCATGTTTTCGAGGTTGGAGACCTTGCGGTTCTCGCCATGGACGCGCGAATCGACGATCAGCGCCACATCGGCCTGCGGCAAATCGCGGCGCAAGCCGGCGACAACCGGAACGGCGCCGTCTCCTGGGTCGTTGACGCCGAGGACGAGCTGCACAGCGGGGTAATCCTGTTCCGCGAACGAGCGCAGGTTTTGATAAAGGCCCGGCTCCGCGCCGTGCAGCGGCTTCAGCACCGAAATCGGCGGCTGCTCGGCGAGCGCCGGCAATGGCCGCCGGGCAAACCGCAGGGCGCAAATCGTCGCGGCGACGAGCGCCGCCCAGGCCGGGACAATGATGACCAGCAAAGCGATGGTCGGGCTCATCGGCTCCCTTCAACCCCCGGTCACGATTGCGCGTGCAGTGCGAACGGAGTTGTGGCAGGGATGCGGAGCCGACCTATATCCATAACCGATGCCGGAGGGACGTGCCTGTGCTGATGGACGAGGCGAGATCATGCGGGTCGTGCTAGCCCAGCCCCGAGGGTTCTGCGCCGGGGTCGAACGCGCGATCGAGATCGTCGAGCGGGCGCTCGAAAAATATGGGCCGCCGATCTATGTGCGTCACGAGATCGTGCACAACCGCCATGTCGTCGAGCGGCTGCGCGCCAAGGGGGCGCATTTTGTCGACGAGATCGACGAGGTGCCGCCGGGCAGCGTCACGATCTTCAGCGCGCACGGGGTCGCGAGCACGATCGAGGAGCGCGCCGCCGACCGCGGCCTGCCGGTGATCGACGCGACCTGCCCCTTGGTTTCGAAAGTGCATATCGAGGGCCAGCGTTACGCCAACCAGGGCCGCGAGATCATCCTGGTCGGGCATGCCGGCCATCCGGAGATCGTCGGCACGATGGGGCGGATCGACGGCAAGGTGCACCTGATCTCAAAGCCCGGGGAAGTCGCAGCGCTCCGGGTCGCCGACCCCGAGAAGCTCGCCTTTATCACGCAGACGACATTGAGCGTCGATGATACGCGGGCGGTCATCGAGGCGCTGAAGCAACGCTTTCCGACGATCGTCGGCCCCGACACCAAGGACATCTGCTATGCGACGCAAAACCGCCAGCGCGCAGCACGCGAGCTGGCCAAGCTCGTCGATGTCGTGCTCGTCGTCGGCGCCCCAAACAGCTCGAACTCGAACCGGCTGCGCGAGATCGCGGCGGAGAGCGGCGTGCCGAGCTATCTGATCGAGGACGCCGCGGCGCTCGACCGGCGCTGGCTCGACGGCGCCTCGGCGGTCGGCATCACTGCCGGCGCTTCGGCCCCGGCAGAGCTGGTCGAAGCGTTGATCGCAAGGCTGCGCGAAATCGGCGAAGTCGAGCTCGCCGAATTGCCCGGCGTGACGGAGAACGTCCGCTTTCGGATGCCACCGCAGCTCGCCGACGAGGCCGGCCGAGACCGGGCTGCCAGATAATCTTACGAGAGGTCCGAAGTGACCATTCCGCTGCGTCAAACAATCCGGGTCGGCGCCTATGTGCTCGGCCGCCATCTGAAGGGCGTCGAGCGCTATCCGTTGGTGCTGATGCTGGAGCCGTTGTTCCGCTGCAACCTCGCTTGCGCCGGCTGCGGCAAGATCGATTATCCCGACAAGATCCTGAACCAGCGGCTCAGCGTCGAGGAGTGCCTCGGTGCCGTCGACGAATGCGGCGCGCCGATCGTCGTGCTGGCCGGCGGCGAGCCGCTCTTGCACCGTGACATCGACAAGATCAGCGAAGGCATCATCGCCCGCAAGAAATTCGTCTATCTCTGCACCAACGCGCTGCTGCTCGAAAAGAAGATCGACCAGTTCGCGCCCGACCCCTATTTCGCCTGGACCGTCCATCTCGACGGGGACCGCGACGAGCACGACCGTTCGGTCTGTCAGGACGGCGTCTACGACCGCGCGGTGGCGGCGATCGGGATGGCGAAGGCGCGCGGCT
Source organism: uncultured Alphaproteobacteria bacterium (assembly GCA_963702685.1). GTDB lineage: Bacteria > Pseudomonadota > Alphaproteobacteria > ATCC43930 > CGMCC-115725 > AP-15. The sequence goes on from CAVPDQ010000002.1 coordinate 45,498, forward strand.
TTCGCGTCAACATCAACGCCACGCTGTTCGACACTGCCGAGCCCGAGCGCGTCGCACGGTTTTTCGACAAGGTCAGCGACATGGGCATCGACGGCATCACCGTCTCGCCGGGCTACGCCTATGAGCGTGCGCCTGATCAGGAGCATTTCCTGAACCGCCGCCGCACCAAGGAATTGTTCCGCGGCATCTTCGCCCGCCGCAGCCGGAAATGGTCGTTCAACCAGTCGAGCCTGTTTCTCGATTTCCTCGCCGGCAACCAGTCATACCGCTGCACGCCCTGGGGCAACCCGACGCGCAATTTCTTCGGCTGGCAGCGACCCTGCTACCTGCTCGGCGAAGGCTATGCCAAGACCTTCAAGGAGCTGATGGACGATACCGATTGGGACGCCTACGGCACTGGCAATTACGAGAAATGCGCGGACTGCATGGTCCATAGCGGCTATGAGGCGACCGCGGTCACCGATTCGGTGCGGCATCCGTGGAAAGCGGCCGCGGTGGCGCTGCGCGGCATTCGCACGCAAGGAGAGATGGCGCCCGAGATCCCGCTCGACGGCCAGCGGCCGGCCGAATACGTGCTCTCCCGCCATGTCGAGGCGGCGATGGCCCGGCTAAGCGGCGGCAAGCAGGCCGTGCAGCGCTTGGGCGGGCATCTTTAGCGCCGACAGCGCCAAGCGGGTTTCGCGGGCGAGGCCGATCAGCGCGGCGAGCTGGCGCGGGCGGCGCAGGACCGAGGCCATGACCCGGCCGAGCCGCGGCGTGCCGTCCGCTGCGAGCGGGATCAGCGCGGCCGGCGGCAGCGCGCGCAGAGGCCCATCGGCAATCGTGCGCACGACGATGAACGGGATCCCGGCGGCGGCGGCGGCCCGCGCCACGACGTCGCTTTCGAGATCGACGGCGAGCGCGCCTGTCTCGGCCCAGGCGCGGCGCTTTTCGACCAGGCTCGCAAGAATGGTTGCGGTGCCCAACACCGGTCCTTCATAGGCGGCGAGGTCGCGGGCAAGGGCGCTGATCCCGGCGCGAAACGGTGGCTCCGCCCGCCAGCTGCCGTCAGCAGAAATGACTTCGCCCGAAACGATGACATCGCCGGCGCGCAGCTGTGGCGACAACGCCCCGGCGATGCCGAAGCTGACAAGGCAATTCGCCCGCCGCAGCGCGCCATCGACGAGGCGCGCGGTGCGCTCGCGGTCGCCGCCGCCGACCACCACCGAGAAACCGGCGGCACGCGCGATCTTTGCCTCGGCGGCAAGCCCCGAGGCGCACAGCACCGTCATTGGAGAGGCGCTCATGCGCGGTCCTATTCTGCCATTGGCGGGCCGCACGCTCGAGCCGCCGCCGCGCCGTGAGCGCCGGCTCGAGAGCCCCCTGCCTTTGGTGACCCCTTACTCGCGTTTGCCGCGATTCGCCATCGGAAAAAGCAAGGCCGGCTCAGATCCCGAGTTGTGCCGGCGGCGAATTCCCGGTCGCCAGGCGCCGATAGCGGGCGAGCGCCCAGAGCGGGAAATAGGCCCGATACCCGTGGTAGCGCAGGTAGAACACGCGGGGAAAGCCGACCGCGGTGAACCACGGCTCGTCCCAGTCGCCATTCGCGTCTTGGCTTGCCAGCAGATAGGCGACACCGCGGGCCACGGCCGGGTTGGCGGCCTCGCCCGCAGCCATCAGGCCGAGCAACGCCCAGGCGGTTTGCGAGGCCGTGCTGTAAGCCGCCTCGCCAGGCGGCGCATCCGGCCGATACGAGCGGGCGTCCTCGCCCCAGCCGCCATCCTCTCGTTGCCGGGCGAGCAGCCATTCGACCGCGCGGCGGATTTCCGGCGCGCCGGGATCGACGCCGGCGCCGTGGAGCGCAGCCAGCACCGACCAGGTGCCATAGATGTAGTTGGTGCCCCAGCGGCCAAACCAGCTGCCGTCGGCCTCCTGCTCGCGCCGCAAAAAGGCGAGCGCGCCGGCGACGCAGGCGTGCTCGGCCGAATAGCCGAGCTGCCCGAAGAGGCCGAGGCAGCGGGCGCTGACATCGGCGGTCGGCGGATCGAGCAAGGCGCCGTGGTCGGCGAACGGGATGTGGTTCAGGTAATAATGCGTGTTGTCGGCGTCAAAGGAGCCCCAGCCGCCGCCTTTGCTCTGCATGCCGACAAGCCATTCGGCGGCGCGCTCGACGGCGGCGCGATAGCCTTCGCGGTCGAAACGATCGAGGGCGAGTGCCACGGCCGCGGTGTCGTCGACATCGGGATAATACGGGTTCTCGTATTGGAACGCCCAGCCGCCGGGCCGCAGGCCGGGGCGAGCGGCGGCCCAGTCGCCGACCACGTTCAGCACCTGCTGTTGCTCGAGCCAGCCGAGCGCTTGGCGCAAGGCCGGGCCGTGCTCGCCCTCTCCGGCATCCATCAGCGCATGACAGGCGAGGGCCGTATCCCAGACCGGCGACAGGCAGGGCTGGCAATAGTTGCGCTCGCCGTCGAGCACCAGGAGCTTGCGGATCGCCGCCACGGCGGTCGTGCAATAGGGGTGGCCTGCCGGATAGCCGAGGCAGTCGTACATCATCAGCGAGTTGGCCATCGCCGGAAAGATGCCGCCGAGACCATCTTCGCCGTTCAAGCGCTCGGTGACGAACGCGACGGCTTTGGCGATCGCGCGTCGCCGAGGCCCCGCCGGAAAGAACGGCTCGGTGGCGCGCAACAGCCGGTCGAGGAGACCAAACGCGCGCGACCATGGCGACGCGGTTGGCCCGGCGATCCAATCGCGCACCTCTCCGGGCGGCTCGACAAAGAGCTCCGGGATCGTCACCCGTTGCGGGTTGCGGGCGCGCGGGCGCAGCGCCATCAGCACCAAGAGCGGCACCAGGACGGTGCGCGACCAGTACGACACCTTGTCGATGTGAAACGGCGACCAGCGCGGCAACAGCATGATCTCGACCGGCATCATCGGCACCGCTCGCCACGGCACCTCGCCAAAGAGCGCGAGAAGGGTGCGGGTAAAGACGTTGCAGCGGCGCGCTCCGCCATGCGCCAGGATCGCCGCGCGGGCACGCGCCATATGCGGCGCCTCGGGCGGATCCCCGGCGGCCTTCAGCGCGAAATACGCCTTGACCGAGCCGCTGAGCTCGAAATCGCCGCCGTAGAACAGCGGCCAGCCGCCATGTTCGGCTTGCGTCGCTCTGAGGAAGGCCGCGATCCGCACCTCGAGCGCGGGCTCGACCCGGTCGAGGTAATGCTGCAGCAGCATGAACTCGGCCGGGATCGTCGCATCCGCTTCGAGCTCGAACTGCCAATGGCCGTCGGCGTGCTGCCGTGCCAGCAGAGAGCGCGCGGCGCGGTCGATCGCGGTCTCCAGCTCCGAGGTAGCGAACGCAGCGACCGGCGCGGCGCGGCTCATCAGGGGACACTTTGCCGTGGGGCAAGCCGCGCCTGCCGTTGCCGCGACGGATTTGGCCGGCGGCCGAGGACATGCCGTGCCGCAGCGTCGCCCGAACGGATCGCGCCCTCGATCGTCGCCGGCAGCCCGGTATCCGTGTAGTCGCCGGCCAGCGTGAGGTTGGTCCAGCGGGTCGCCGCCGGCGGCCGGCGCCGCAGCGCCTCGGGGCTGGCGAGAAAGGTCGCGCGCCGCTCCTTCACGATCCGCGCCGGCGGCGGCTCCCCGTGCGGCAGGCCGTAGGCCAGGACGACATCGCGCCAGAGCAGCTCGCGCAGCGCATTCGCTGGGAGATCGACCAGCCGGTCGGCCGCGCTGACCGTCACCGACAATACCTCGCGCTTGCGAAACACCCATTGCGCCGACCCGCCGACAATCCCGACAAAGAGCGGCGAGCCGATCGGCGCCGCGCAGCGAAAATGCGCATTGACGATCGGTGAAGCGGTTTCAGGCACGATCAGCTCCGGAACAAGGCGCGCCGCGACCGCCGCCGGGACGGCGAGGACGACCCTGTCGTCGGGCCCGAGCGCCGTCGGGCCTGCGTCGAACAACAGCCCGCCGACCCCACCATCCGCGAGGTCGAGGGCGCGCAACCTTGCGCCAAATCGGATATCGGCGCCATGCGCGCGCAAAAACGCGAGCGCGGGCTCGACAAAGCTCTCCGACAGCCCGTCGCGCGGCACGAGCGGGCGGCAAGCGGCGGCCCCCCGTGCCAAGGTCTCGATCAGCACCCGCCCGAACAGCCGGGCCGAGCCCTGCTCGGCGCTGGTGTTCAGCGCCGCGACCGCCAACGGTTCCCACAACGCGCGGAACAGCAGGCTGCCGTGACCGAGCGTCGCGGCGACCGTCGTGTCGGCGCCGCGGAAAAATAGCCCGCAAGCCTTCAAATAATCGAAGGCCCGCGTCGCCGGCACGCGCCGCCCGGCGCTCGCGATCCACCACGGCACGAGCCCGCGATTGGGCCGAAGCGTCCAACGCTCTGCGGTCGCCGCGTCGATAAAGGGAAACTCCGGCTCGTCGGGTCCTTCGAGCGTCCCGAGCGCATCGATCCGGCGCAAATAGCCGAGCGCCGCGCGGTTGCCCGCAAGCAACAGGTGGTTGCCGTTGTCGAGACGGCAGCCGAGCTCGGCATCGAAATAGGAGCGGCAACGCCCGCCAGCCTGCGGCCCGGCTTCGTAGAGCCGAACCGGGCAGCCCTCGGCCGCGAGCGCGACCGCCGCCGACAGCCCGGCGAGGCCGGCGCCGACGACGTGCGCTGACCCGCCGGCCATCTTGTTCTCAGGCCCTTCGTGGTGCCGCGGCGCGGCGCAGCCGGTCGTTGATCGCCCGGCCGAGGCCGCGTTCGGGGATCGGCATCACCGCGATGCCGGCAAAACCGGGGCGGTCGAGCCGGCGCAGCATCGCGAACAAATTGGCCGCCGCCTCCACGAGGTCACCGGTGCGGCTCAGCCACAGCGCTTCGGCAAAGCCGGGCGGCGCCTCGCGGCCGAAGGCGAGCAACGCCTCGCCCGGGCGCGCGGTATCGGCGTCCAGCCGCAGCGGCAATGAGGGCGCGTAATGGCTCGCCAGCATCCCCGGCGCTCGCGGCCGATCCCCGCGCGGCGCCTCGATCGAGCCGATCGAGCAGGACCAGGTCTTCGATCGCAACGCCGCCGGGCCGCAGCAGGATCGGGCGTCTCGCCCGACAGATCGAGCACGGTCGATTCGAGGCCGACCCTGGTCGGGCCGCCGTCGAGGATCAGCGCGACGGCCTCGCCCAGCTCCTCGCCGACATGCGCGGCTTCGGTCGGGCTCACCCGCCCCGAGCGGTTGGCCGAGGGTGCCGCGATCGGCCGGCCCACCGAATGCAACAACGCCTGTGCGACCGGATGGGCGGGCGCCCGCACGGCGACTGTGTCGAGCCCGGCGCTCGCCAAAAGCGACAGCCCCGCGGTTTCGCGGCGCGGCAATACCAGGCTCAGCGGCCCCGGCCAAAAGTGTCGGGCGATCTGCCGGGCACGCGCGTCGAACACGGCCAGAGCCTCCGCCTCGTCCAATCCGCGGACATGCACGATCAGCGGGTTGAAGCGCGGCCGGCCCTTCGCCGCAAAGATTTGGGCGACGGCGCGATCGTCCGTCGCATCGCCGCCGAGGCCGTAGACGGTTTCGGTCGGAAAGGCGACGAGCTGGCCGGCGCGCAGCAGGCTTGCGGCCTCGGCGACGGCATCGGGACCGGCGGGGGCGATCCGGGCCAACACGACGAAGGCTCAGCCGATCGTGCCGGCGGCTTTGAGCGCCACGATCTCGGCGGGGCCCAGCCAGGGCGCCAGGGCGGTTTCGGCGAGCTCCGGATCGCTCGGCTGCGGCGGGATCGGCAGGTCCGGAACGGTCCGGCTGAAACGCGGCGCCGGCGCCGGCTGGGTGATGCCGTCGATCTCGACATAGGTCCCGCGCGCGACATTGTGCGGATGGAGGGCCGCCTCGTCGGTGGTCAGGACCGGGGCAAAGCAGGCGTCGGTCCCTTCGAGCAAGGCACACCATTCGTCGCGGGTGCGGGTCTTGAATAATGCGGCAAGCCGGACCTGCATCTCGGGCCAGCTCTCGCGCGCCATCTGCGGCGGCATCGTCGCCGGGTCGATATCGAGCCGGCGCAGCAATTCGGCGTAGAACTTGCCCTCGATCGCGGCGACCGAGATCCAGCGGCCGTCGGCGCATTCGTAGGCATTATAGAAATGCGCGCCGCCGTCGAGGTGGCTGGTGCCGCGCTCGTGGCTGGCGAGCCCGGCGGCGACCGCACCATGGAACGAGGTCATCAGCGAAGCCACGCCATCGACCATCGCCGCATCGACCACCTGGCCCCGGCCCGATTGGCGCGCTTCGAGGATCGCGCAGACCAGCCCAAAGGCGAGATAGAGCGCGCCGCCGGCGAAATCGCCGAGCAGGTTCAACGGCTGAGTCGGCTTCTGGCCGCGCTGGCCGAAGGCGTGCAACGCGCCGGCGAGCGAGATGTAGTTGATGTCGTGCCCGGCGGCCGGGGCCAGCTCTCCGTCCTGGCCCCAGCCGGTGACCCGGCCATAGACGAGCCGCGGGTTGCGGGCGAGACAATCGCCGGGACCGAGACCGAGCCGCTCGGTAACACCGGGGCGAAAGCCTTCGATCAGCGCGTCGGCGCTTTTCGACAAGGCGCAACGCCAGCGCCTTGCCGTCCGGCGATTTGAGGTCGAGCGCCACCGAATAGCGCCCGCGCAGCAACAAATCGTAGCGCAACGGGCGCGGCACCCCGAGGCCGCTCGGCTCCTTCCGATCGATGCGCAATACCGTCGCCCCCAGATCGGCGAGCAGCATCGCGCACATCGGCCCCGGCCCGATGCCGGCCAACTCCACCACCCTGATCCCGGCCAGCGGCCCCACGGTGCCTCTCCAACGATGTGCCGGATGAACCTGCGCGGCGCGGCGCGGTGGGTCAAGGCCGACCGAGCCCCGAGCCGCCAGCCAGCGAGCGGGCTGAAGCGCCGTATCAGATGGCAGCCGTACGAGGCCGCGGCCAGGCAACGACGAGCGCGGCCGTCACCTGCATGACGAGGCAAGCCGCCAGCGCCAATGCGTAACCGCCCGCCGTGCGCTGCAGCTGACCGAGAAGGCTCGGACCGAAGGCAAAGCTGAACTGATTGATCGCGACGACGAGGCTGACGACTCGCGAAAAATAGTGCTCCGGGAACTCCTGCTGAACGATCAGGGCCGGGAGCAAGGTCACATTGCCGACGCCGAGCCCGAACAACGCACATCCGAGATAGAGCGCCCATTGGGGCGCGGCGATTGCCAATATCGCCATCGCCCGGGCCTGCGCCAGAAAGTTGATGCAGGCCACGGCCCTGCGGTCGAACTCGATCGACGATGCATCCGGTGGCGATGCGGCCGAGAACCGCGGCGGCGGTGGTCAGGCTGATCCCCCAGCCTGCTGCTTCGGCGCCGATCCTTGGTGCCAAAAAGGCCATCTGATGGGTCAGAAACCCGACTTGGGCGATCATCCCCAGCGCGAACGGGACCGAGATCGTCAGGAAGGCCGGGCTGCGCAGCACCGTGAGCCGGCGCCAGTCGGGCGGCGCCGCCGATGTTGGTGGCCTGTCGACACTTGCCTCGTCGGCAAGGTCGGCTTCACCCACGCGTTTGCGCCGCAACACCAAGCCCGCGACGGGAACCAGAATTGCCAGCATCGACGCTGCCGCCACATCGAGGGCCATGGCAAAACCGAGCCGGGCGATCAGCAAGGTCAGCAACGGCGCAAAGACGATCCCGCCGGCGCTGCCGCCGTTCAGCCCCCAGCCGACCGCCAAGCCGCGCCGCCGCTCGAACCACGCACCGATATGCCGCTGTCGGCGATCGCTTTCGCCGCCGGCTTTGGCAGCTTGCGCCGGTTCAATGACGCCTTTCGCGCATTGTATGGGCGCCCGCCCTCTTCCTTTCGCGCTCGAACAGGAACAGGCGCGCCTTCGGCCACCCAACCCGCGAGACCCGGTCAGCCACCGGGAAGACGCCGGTGCGGAATCCGGGATTGACCGCGGGCGCGGGACGGTATCCCATCGGTGGCAACGCAATCGCCTCGACAAGGGAGATGAGCCGGCGATGAGCATCAAGGGCAAGGCCAATATCGTCGGGATTTTCGAGCATCCGACGCGCAAGGCCGACGACAAGTCGCTGTTTCAATTGCACGCCGAGTGTGCCGCGGGCGCGCTCGCCGATGCCGGGCTCGGCAAGAACGACATCGACGGCTACTTCTGCGCCTCCGGCGACACGCCGGGTCTGGGCGCCTTGTCGATGATCGATTATCTCGGGCTCAAATTGCGGCACTGGGATTCGACCGACACCGGCGGCTCGTCCTATCTCTTGCAGGTCGGCCACGCGGCCGAGGCGATCGCGGCGGGTAAATGCTCGGTAGCGCTGATCACCTTGGCCGGCAGGCCGCGCACCGAGGGGGTGGCGACCGGCACCACCCCGCGCGCCGCGGCGGCGCAATCGGCCGAGACCGCGTTCGAGAACCCCTATGCGCCCGCGACCGCCAACATGTACGCGATGTGCGCGATGCGCCACATGCACCAATACGGCACGACCAGCGAGCAGCTCGCCTGGGTCAAGGTCGCAGCCTCGCATCACGCGCAATACAACCCGCACGCGATGCTGCGCAACGTCGTCACGGTCGAGGACGTGGTCAACTCGCCGATGATCGCCGACCCGCTGCACCGGCTCGATTGCTGCGTGATCAGCGACGGCGGCGGCGCGATCATCGTCGCCAGCCCCGAGGTGGCAAGGAGCCTGAAGCGGCCATTGGTCAGGATCATCGGCGCCGGCGAAGCGCCCAAGCACCAGATGGGCGGGCAGATCGACCTGACCTATTCGGGGGCGGTGTGGTCGGGGCCGGCAGCCTTTGCCGAGGCCGGGATCAAGCCCGCCGACATCAAATACGCCTCGATCTACGACAGCTTTACGATCACCGTCGTCATGCAGATCGAGGATCTGGGCTTTTGCGAGAAGGGACAGGGCGGCCGGTTCGTGTCCGACGGCAATCTGATCTCGGGCACCGGAAAATTGCCGTTCAACACCGATGGCGGCGGCTTGTGCAACAACCATCCGTCCAACCGCGGCGGGCTGACCAAGGTGGTCGAGGCGGTGCGCCAATTGCGCGGCGAGGCGCATCCGCGCGTGCAGGTGCCGAATTGCGATCTGGCCCTGGCGCACGGCACCGGCGGCTCGCTCGGGACCCGGCACGGCTCGGCCACCGTGATCATGGAACGGGAGTGACTGTCATGCAGAGCCAGGAGCGCAAGATCCAGGCGCCGATGCCCAATCTCGAAACCCAGGCATTCTGGGACGCCGCGGCGCAAGGCAAGCTGATGGTCGGCAAATGCGACGCCTGCGGCACGTTGTTTTATTATCCGCGGGCGATCTGCCCCAACTGCTTCAGCGACAAGACCGGGCTGCAGCAGGTTTCGGGCAACGGCACGATCTATACCTACAGCGTCATGCGCCGCAGCCCGGTCCCCTACGCGATCGCCTACGTAACCCTGTCCGAGGGCCCGACGATGATGACCAACATCGTCGATTGCGACCTCGACCAAATCAAAATCGGCCAACCCGTCCGCCTCGTCTTCAAGGAGAGCGACGGCGGCCCCCCGGTGCCGATGTTCACCCCGGCTTGATCGTCCAGGCTCTCAACCGGCGGAGCGGGCGGGTAGCTCGTAGGATGGGCTGAGGGCAGCGAAGCCCATCGCTAACGCATCGGGGTGGGATGATGGGCTTCGCTGACGCTCAGCGCCATCCTACCGAACCGACTGGCTCATGCGCGGCGGGGCGGTTTGTGCTGGCGCAGCACCTCGTTGATGCGGGTCTGCCAACCCTTGCCCTCTTGGCGGTAGGCTTCGATCACATCCACGTCGAGACGCAATGTCTGGTTGATCTTCTTGTTCGGCTTCGACGGTCTGCCCCTTCCACGCCGCATCAACTCCTGCGTGGCCTTGTCGCCAATGTATTCGGGCAGCACTTCCGTTGCGGGCCGTGCCGCGGCGAATTCCTTGCTCGTCCATTCCGGGTTGTCGTCGTCCGGCCGCGATGCCCGGCTATCGCTGATCTTTTTTCTCATATAATCGCACCTCTCGTCTGTTTGCCCGGCGAAAGCTGATGACCCGCAAATCCTCGCCGCGTGGCGTCACCACCGCCGCATGGAGACGGCCGTCGAGGCGCGCCATGACCCGCAGGCGCGGTTCGCCATAATCGTGCCGGCGATCCTCTATGACCACCGCCGTTGCCCACTCGAGATCGGCCACTCTCTCGAATGACAGCCCGCGCTCGGCAATGTTCCTCGCGTTCTTCGCAGGATCGAACGTGATTGCCATCGAAAAAATGCTACAGCAGAAAAAGCCGGCTGGTCAAGAATATTCGCTGTGGCGAAAACTGGCCGTGAACGAAACGCCCCTTGCCTGGCGATGCAAACTGCGCAGGCCGGTGCGCTCTATGGCCAGGGTTGGGATGTGACCCGGCCCGACAAAAATCTGGTCGCCGCCGCCGCCCAGGCACCGGGGCTGCGCGCCGGGGCGCTCGGGTTTGGCGAAGCGGTGATCATGGGGGTCGCCGGGAGCGGGCCGGCCTATAGCGTGGCGGCGAGCACCGCGGTCTTGATTGCCGCCGTCGGCGTGTTGGCGCCGGCGAGCCTCCTCTATTGCGGCCTCATTATGATGGGGATCGTCCTCGCCTTTCGCCATTTGAACCGGCTGACGGTCAATGCGGGCGCCTCCTATGCCTGGGTCGGGGCGATCTTCTGCCCGGCGCTCGGGTTCTTTGCCGGCTGGGCGCAGATCGTCAGCTCGGTCGTCTTTATGGTCGCCGGCACCTTTCCCGCCGCCGCCGCGACATTGCAGCTCGCGGCTCCCGGTCTTGCCGACAACCAGACCGCGGTAACCTTGACGGCCGCCCTGTGGCTGGTGGCGATCGGCGCCGTCGTCGCCAAGGGGATCAAGCTGAGCAGCTATGTGCAGGTCGGGCTTACGCTGGTCGAAGTCGGTGTGCTGGCGCTCTTCTTTGCCATCGCCGCGCTGGCTCCCGCTCCGCCGGCGGTGCACGCCGTTGCCGCCGGTTGGTTTACCGGGGCGGGGTTTACCCCGGCGCTCTTCGCCGGCGGCGCCGTCACCGCGCTGTTCGCCGTCAGCGGCTGGGATGTTACCGCCAATTTGAACGAGGAAACCCGCGACGGCGCGCGCATCGCCGGGACCGGCAGCATCGTCGCGGTCGTAATCGTCGTCTTGCTGCTGGTCGGCTTCAGCGCGCTGGCGCTGCGTCTCTTGAGCGATGCGGAAATCGACCGGGCCGGCATCAACATCGTCTCCGCCGTGGCGCAAAAGCTATTGCCGCACCCGTGGGATTACCTCGCCGTCGTCGCCGTCATGACGAGCACGATCGGCACGCTCGAAACCTCGATCCTGCAGTTCACCCGGACGCTGTTCTCGATGAGCCGCGACCGGGCGCTGCATCCACGCTATGGCCGGCTGCACCCGGTCTATCGCACGCCGTGGGTCGCGACACTGTTGATCACCGGGCTCGGCCTCGTCCTCTTGTTCGGATCACTGTATCTGCACGGCATCAAGGCCGTGATCGACGCTGCGGTCAACGCGGTCGGGTTTCAGGTCGCGTTCTATTACGGTCTCGCCGGTCTCGCCTGCGTCTGGTATTTCCGGACCGCAGCGCTGACCGGCATCGGCAAATTCGTGCTTTTGCTCGCCTGGCCGTTGCTCGGCGTCGTCTTTTGCTTCGGCGTTGCCGTCTACAGCATGCCGACTTTCAACCTCGTCACCAACATCCTCGGCGCCGGCAGCATCGCGATCGGCATCATGCCCTATCTCTGGACCCGGCTGAACGCGTCCGGTATCAGCGCGTAGGATGGGTTGAGCGCAGCGAAACCCATCGATAAACGCATGCCGTTCGGGCGATGGGTTTCGCTATGCTCAACCCATCCTACGAGAGAGGGAGATCAGGATGGACACGCTCGAAAAGAACGTCTCGCACCGGCCGGCGCATATCGGCCCGGAGGAGTGGGCGGTGCGGGTCGATCTCGCCGCCTGCTATCGCCTCCTCCACCATTTCAAATGGGACGATTTGATCCTGACCCACAATTCGGCGCGGGTGCCGGGCGAGCCCGGACATTTCCTGATCAACCCGATGGGGCTGATGTTCGACGAGATCACCGCCTCGAACCTCCTCAAGATGGATCTCGACGGCAACCTCGTCGAGCCCGCGCCCTACGAGGCAAACCGCGCCGGCTATGTGATCCACAGCGCGATCTATCTCGGCCGGCCGGATGTCGAATGCGTGATCCACACCCACACCGAGGCCGACATCGCGGTCGGCGCGTTGGAAGAGGGGCTGCTGCCGCTCTCGCAATGGGCGATGCGCTTCTACAACCGGCTCGGCTACCATGATTACGAGGGTGTCTCGCTCGACCTCGACGAGCGCGAGCGGCTGCAGCACTCGATCGGCAACCATCCGGTGCTGGTATTGCGCAACCACGGGCTTCTGGCGACCGGCCGCAACGTCGCCGAGGCGTTCTCCTCGACCTACCATTTCGAGCGCTCGGCCGAGGCGCAGCTAAAAATACAGGCCGCGGTCGCTGCCGGCGCCAAGATGGTGGTGCCGTCGGCCGAAACCTGCGAGCGCCAGGCTGCGCAATTCTCCAATGCGGTCAACAATCCGCGGCTCGGCGGCCAGCGCGAATGGCCGGCCCTGCTGCGGCTCGCCGACCGGCTCGACCCGAGCTATCGCAACTGAGCTCGCGCCGCCGGGCTTCCCGGTAGACATCCGCGCCCGGCCGCTTGGTTTCGATCGCCCTTTGCCCGCAGCGACGGCGATTTGCTGCTGCGAATGCCGGTTCAGAACGGCCGGCCTGCGCGCCGAGACTTGCGGCGCGACGGGTTTGGCCGCACAACCTGCTGCAACCGAAGAGCGGGCAGGGAGGGACGGCGATGACGGGCGTGACAACGCGGTGGAGCACCGGTCGGCGCGAGGTGCTGAAGGGCGGAATGGCGGCCGCTGCGTCGGTTATGCTGCCGGCCGGGATCGGTCATGCCCAGAGCGCCCATGCCCAGAGCGCCCATGCCCAGGGCGCCCATGCCCAGGGCGCCCATGACCAGAGCGCCGACGCGCCGCGCAACCGCACCTTGATCCTGATCGGCATCAACAGCCGCGACGGAAGATGGGTCGATTACGAGCTGTGGAACCCGTATTCGATCGGCGCCAACCACCAGAACGGGCCGAACCTGATCTACGAGCCGCTCGCCTATTACAGCGCCTTTGCCGACAAATGGTTTATGTGGCTGGCGGAAAGCTATGAATTCACGCCGGATTTCAAGCAGCTGACGATCAAGACGCGGCCGGGGATCAAATGGAGCGACGGCACCCCGTTCAGCGCCGAAGATGTCGCCTACACGATGAACAGCTTGCGCGATCTCGGCCCCAAGGTGAAGTGGGGGATCGACGTCAATCAGGCGCTCGACGAGGCCGCTGCCACCGACCCCAACACTGCGGTGCTGAAATTCAAGATCCCGTCTCCTCGGTTTTTTTCCTTCGCCGCCTACAAATACGACATCGGCATCTATATCGTTCCGAAGCACATTTTCCAGGGACAGGACTGGACGAGCTTTAAGCATTTCGACATCGCCAAGGGTTGGCCGGTGACGACCGGGCCCTGGCGGGTGGCCGAATCCTCGCTGCAGCAGAAGGTGTTCGCGCGGCGCGCCGATTGGTGGGCGGCGGAGCAGAAGCTCGCTCCGATGCCGCAGGTCGAGCGCAATATCTGGCTGCCGACCGTCAACGAGCAGAACACGGCGCAGGCGCAGATCACCAATCATGCCGATTTCGGCGGGCCGTTGCAGCCGGCCACCTTCCCGACCTTGATCCGGCAGAACCCGAAGATCACCTCGTATTCGGGGCAAAAGCCCCCTTGGGGCTATGTCGATTGGTGGCCGATCTCGCTCTACGTCAACAACTCGGTCAAGCCGTTCGACGACAAGGACGTGCGCTGGGCGCTCAGCCACTATGTCGACCGCAAGCAGGTCATCGATGTCGGCTATCTCGGCGCCGATACGGTTTCGTCCCTGCCGATGCCGCCCTACAAGGCGCTGCTGCCGTATTTCGACGCGGTCAAGGACCTGCTCAAAAAATACGACACGCTGGAGTTCAATCCCAAAAAGGGCGACGCATTGCTCGCTGCGAAAGGGTTCAAAAAGCACGACGGCATGTGGGAGACGCCGGACGGCAAGCCATTTACCCTCGAGATCATCGGCTTTGGCGCATCCGGCCCGGCGATGGGGCCGGTGTTGGCGCAAATCTTGCGCCGCCACGGCGTCGCGGCCAGCCTGACCTTGCCACCCGATTTCAATGACCGGTTCCAGAAGGGGCAGTATGTCGGCTCGATCTACGGCCATGGCGGCAGCATCAGCGAGCCCTATGACACATTGCGCCTCTATCAGAGCCAAAGCATCGCCGTGCCCGGCGCGCATGCGGTGAACTTCAGCCATTGGAAGAACGAGGACTTCGACAAGATCGTAGATGAAGTCTACATCACCGATCCGAAAGACGTTGCTAAGCTGAAAAAACTGTTCCGCTCTGCGATGGAAATCTGGCTGCCGGAACTGCCCGATATTCAGCTGGTGCAGAACTACCACCGCATTCCATTCAATACGACCTATTGGGCGAAATTTCCGACCGAAGAAAACTCTTACGTCAACGGCGCTTCCTGGCACCTCACTTTCCCGATCGTGCTGTGGCACGTGCAGCCGGCGTGAGATGCGCGCCGTTTATATCGTCAAACGCTTCGGGGTGTTTTTGCTGATCGTCTGGCTGGCGGCGACGCTGAACTTTTTTCTGCCCAAATTGTCCGGGCAGGACCCGGTGCGCACCAAGCTGCTCGAAGAGGCCTCCCTCGGCGGCTACGTCCATGCCGGCATCGAGGACATGGTCAAGGAATACCAGCGCCGGTTCGGCCTGGACAAGCCGCTGTGGCGCCAATACCTCACCTACCTCAGCGAGGTGTCGCGGGGCGATTTGAACTATTCGATCGCCAATTATCCGCGCACCGTCGTCGGCATGATCGGCGAGGCCCTGCCGTGGACGATCGGCCTGCTCGGGCTGACCACGCTGTTCTCGTTCGCCGCCGGCACGATATTGGGTGCGCTCTTGGCCTGGCCGCGCGCGCCGCGCTGGATGCGCTGGCTGATGCCGCCATTATGGGCATTGCATGCGATCCCGTTCTTTCTGCTCGGGCTGGTGCTGAGCTGGGTGCTCGCCTTTGAGCTGCAGTGGCTGCCGATCTTCGGCGGCTACAGCGCCGGCGCTCTCCCGGCCTGGAGCTCGTCCTTTATCCTCGACGTGCTGCGCCATGCCGCCTTGCCGGCGCTGTCGATCGTGCTGGTCTCGGTCGGCGGCTGGGCGCTCGCGATGCGCGGCATGATGGTCACGACGATGGGCGAAGATTATGTCACCTTCGCCGAGGCCAAGGGGCTGCGCAGCACCACGATCTTCGGCCGTTACTGCATGCGCAACGCGATCCTGCCGCAGACCACCGGTCTGGCGCTGTCTTTGGGGCAGATCCTGTCCGGCGCGGTATTGGTCGAGGCGATCTTTGGCTATCCGGGCATCGGCGCGCTGTTGTTCCAGGCGATCGAGGAGAACGATTTCTTTCTGATCCAGGGGATCGTGTTTACGGTGATCGTGGCCCTCGGCTTTGCGACCTTTCTGCTCGACGTGGCCTATCCTTGGCTCGATCCGCGCATTTCGTATCATCGCGGCTGACCGCGATGCTGGGTTATTTGCGGCGCAACCCTTCGCTGGTCGCCGGGCTGACATTGCTCGGGATTTTGCTGCTGTTCATGGTGGTGGGCGGCTTGACGGTCGATACCGCCAACGCCCAGCCGCTGTCGGCGCCGACGCTGCTGCCGCCCTCCTGGGATTATCCGTTCGGCACCGACCGCCAGGGCCGCGACCTCCTGGCGGTGATGGTCGCGGGCACGCCGTTGACCCTGCGCATCGGCTTTGTCGCCGGGTTTATCGGCGTCGGCGTCGGCGCCGTCCTCGCCTTCACCGCCGCTTATTATCGCGGCTGGGCGGACACGCTCATTCGCAGCATCGCCGATATCGGCTTGACGGTGCCGCAATTGCTGATCCTGATCATCCTCGCGGTGTCGTTGAAGGGCAGCCTGACGGTCAACCAGATGGCGATCATCATCGCTTCGCTCGCCTGGCTGACCCCGACCCGCACAATCCGCTCCCAGGTCCTCACCTTGCGCGAACGCGGCTATGTGGAGATCGCCAGGCTCAATGGCATGAGCGGGCCCGAGATCATCTTCCGCGAGCTGATGCCGAACCTGCTGCCCTACCTCGCCGCCACCCTCGTCAGCAGCGTGTCGGCGGCGATCCTCGCCTCGGTCGGGCTCGAAGTGCTGGGTTTGGGGCCGGTCGAGGCCCCGACCCTCGGCATGACGCTCTATTGGGTCAATTTCAATGCCGCCATCGTCAATGGCTGGTGGTGGTGGTGGACCGCTCCGCTGGTCGTCATCATCATGGTGTTCCTGGGACTGTTTTTTCTGACCGCCGGTCTCGACGAGATCGCCAATCCGCGCCTGCGGCGATCGGCATGAGCACGGATATTCTGCGTGTCGAAGGCCTGCGCGTCGCCTACGACCATCCGCTCGGCCCGGTGCGCGCCGTGGACGGGGTCAGCTTCTCGCTATGCCCGGGCGAACGCTTTGGCCTGGCGGGCGAGTCGGGGTCGGGCAAATCGACCATGGCGCTCGCCATTCTGCGCATGGTCAAGCCGCCGGGCCGGATCGAGGCGGGGGAGGTCTGGCTCGACGACATCGCCGTGTCGGGGCTCGGCGACGACGCGATGCGCCGGCTGCGGCTCGCCGGCATCGCGATGGTCCCGCAAGGCTCGATGAACTCGCTCAACCCGGTGGCGCGCATTCGCGATCAGATCCGCGATGCGCTGGTGGATCACGGTGAGCGGCTGTCGCGGCGCGAGACCGACCGCCGGGTGCAGAGCCTGCTGGCCCAGGTCGGATTGCCGCCGCAGACCGCCGACAAATACCCGCATGAGCTGTCCGGTGGCATGAAGCAGCGCGCCTGCATCGCGGTCGCGATCTCGCTCAGGCCGCGCGTGATCATCGCCGACGAGCCGACCAGCGCGCTCGATGTCGTGGTTCAGCGCCAGGTCATGGATACGCTCGGCCGGGTGCAGGCCGAGCTCGGCGCGGCGGTGATCCTGATCGGTCACGACATGGGCCTGATGGCGCAATTCGTCGATCGGCTCGGGATCATGTATGCCGGCCGGCTGGTCGAGGTGGCGCCGATCGGCGACATCATCGCGGCACCGCGTCATCCCTATACGCGGCTGCTGATCGACAGCCTGCCCTCGTTGAGCCGCAAAGGCGAGCTGCGCGGCATTCCGGGTCTGGCGCCGGACCTGCGCGCACCGCCGCCGGGTTGCGCCTTCCACCCCCGCTGCCCGTTGGCAGTCGCGCGCTGCCGCGATGAAAGGCCCGTTCTGCGCCCGATCGGCGACGGCGCCGCTGTCGCGTGCCATCTCGCATGACGCCGCTGCTCGAGCTGTGCCGTGTGTCGAAGCATTTCGCCGGCGGCATGCTCGGGCGCAGGCGGCAGCTGGCGCTCGACGATTTCTCCTATGTCGTCGATATGGCGCGGCCCGGGATCACCGCGGTGGTCGGCGAGAGCGGCAGCGGCAAGACCACCCTGGCCCGGCTGCTGCTCGGACTGACCGAGCCCAGCGCCGGCGTGGTCCGCTATCGCGGGCGGCCATTGCCGAGCCTCTCCGCCGGGCAGCGCCGGGAATTCCGCCGCGAGGTGCAGGCGATCTTCCAAGACCCGTACGCGGTCTATAACCCGTTCTACCGGGTGGACCACGTGCTGACGACGCCGGTGCGCAAATTCGCGTTGACGGCGACACGGGCGGCGGGGCGCGTCGTGATCGAAGAGGCGCTGCGCACCGTCGGCCTGCGTCCCGAGGAGATCCTCGGCCGCTATCCGCACCAGCTGTCGGGAGGGCAGCGCCAGCGCATCATGGTGGCGCGGGCGCTGTTGCTGCGCCCGCGGCTGATCGTTGCCGACGAGCCGGTATCGATGGTCGACGCGTCGCTGCGCGCCACCATCCTCGGCAGCTTGAAAAAGCTCAACGAGGAGCTCGGCATCGCGATCCTCTATATTACCCACGATCTCGCCACCGCCTATCAGATCGCCGACACGATCCTCGTCCTCTTTCGCGCCTCGGTGGTGGAGGCCGGCGATGTCGAGCTGGTGGTGAAGGCACCGCAGCATCCCTACACGCAGCTCCTGGTCGCGGCGATACCGCGCGTCAGCACGGTGCGCGACTGGAATGCGCCAGCGGGACCGAACGCAGCGGGACCGAACGCAGCGGGGCCGAACGAAGGCGAGCTTGCGGCCCAGGGTTGCAATTTCGCCGGTCGCTGCCCGATCGCCGTGCCGCGCTGCGCGACCGCCCGGCCGCCGCTCTATCGCATCGACCCGCGCCGCGCCGCATCATGCTTTCGCCACAGCGAAAGGCCGGTCCTGCCACCGGAGGATATCGCCCAGCTGCTGGCGCCGTGCCCGCAGCCCGAGGCCGTGAGCTTGGCCGCGCCCCCGAGCTGAGAGCTTTTGAAGGAATTGGCGCGGCGTGAAAAACTGTCTCCTCGGGCATGGCGTGCGTGCTTCGAGACGCGCCCAAGGGCGCTCCTCAGCATGAGGTGAGCTATTGAGAATATTAACGAAGTACCTTATCCTGAGGAAGCCGCGTAGCGGCTGTCTCGAAGGACGCACGGCGCCGATCCAGCCCCCAAGTCAATAGGCTCACACGCGCTGAGGAGGCGCAGGATAGCCGCCGCAGCTCAGGCCGCCCCAAGCGCCGCTTTTCTTGCCAACCCGCTTTTCATGTATGACGAGCAGTGCAACTCTGTCGCAGCCCATCCCGTCGAACCGCATCAGGACCGCCCGATGAAAGTCACCGGCATACGCGCCAATATCGTCGCACTCCCAGCCGACGAGCCGCTCGCCGGCGCCGCGGAAAACCCGAACGGCACCCGTCCGATCGTCACCCTCGAAATCGAGACCGACGACGGGGCGGTCGGCGTTGGCGCCACCTATTTTGGCGGTGCGCTGACGGGGAGCCTGAAGCGCGCGGTCGAGGAATTGGGGGCGCTCACCATCGGCGAAGACCCGGTGCGGGTCGAGATGGTCGCGGCAAAGCTGCGCGCTGCGGCGGGCTCGGCCGGGCCCGGCGGCATCTTCAACCTGGCGCATTCGGCGATCGACACGGCGCTGTGGGATTTGCGCGCCAAGTCGATGGGCCTGCCGCTGTGGAAATTGCTCGGTGGCGCCCGCGACCGGGTGCCCACTTATGCCAGCGGCGCCTTGATGCGCGGCCTTTCGCTCGACCGGGTGGTCCAGGCGGCGGCAACGCTGAAAGACCGCGGCTGGCGCGAGATGAAAACGCAGCTGGCGCTCCCCGGCGAGACGACACCGGCAAAGGAGGTCGAGCGCATGCGCCGGATGCGGGACGCGATCGGCCCCGACATCAAATTGATGTGCGACATCAACCAGCGCTGGCGTCCCGAGCAGGCGATCGACATCGGCCGGCGGGTCGAGGATGAGGGCGTCGGGTTGTCCTGGCTCGAGGACGTGACCACGGCCGATGATTTCGCCGGCCTTGCCCGCATCGCCGCGGCGCTGTCGACACCGGTCTGCGGCGGCGAATATCTGTGGGGCATCGTGCCGTTCCGCCACATGGTCGAAGCCCGCTCGGTCGATGTCGTGATGATCGACCTCGTCAGGGTCGGCGGCGTCACCCAATGGCTGAAGGTCGCCGGCATGGCCGAGGCGTTCAACCTGCCGGTGGTCAGCCATCTGATCCCCGAAGTGCATGTCCACCTGGTCGGCGCGATCCCGAACGGGCTGACCGTCGAATACATGCCGTGGCTGATGCCGCTGTTCGAGGAGGTGCCGCTCCAGCAGAACGGCGAGCTTCTGATGCCGACCGCACCCGGCCTCGGCCTCAAATTCGCCCGGTCCACGATCGACCGCTACCGCGTCGCTTGAATGGGCCTCAAGCTCTTTGCCTTCACTTGCGGCCGTCTGAACGGCGATCTCGGCCGTCTGATGGAAGGCGGCGAAGGCCGCGCCGAGCTGCCGATCCCGGCCTATCTGATCGAGCATCCCAAGGGGACGGTGCTGTTCGACACCGGCTTGCATCCCGATTGCCGGCACGACCCCGAAGGGCGCGTCGGACCGCGGCTCGCCGGTCTTTTCTCGTTCGACTACCGGCCCGGCGAAGACATCGGCGCGCGTCTCGAAGCGATCGGCCGAGACCCGGCGCGGATCGACATCGTCGTCAATTCGCATCTCCATTTCGACCATGCCGGCGGCAACGCGCTGGTGCCCAACGCATCGCTGGTGGTTCAGCGGCGGGAGTGGGAAGCGGGGCATGATCCCGACCTCGCCGCCGCGAACGGCTTCAACCCGGCAGATTTCGACCTGGGCCACAAGACGGTTCTGATCGACGGCGAGCATGATTTGTTTGGTGACGGCAGCGTCGTCTGTCTGCCGACCTGGGGCCACACGCCGGGGCACCAGTCGCTCAAATTGCGGCTCGCTTCGGGGGAGATCGTCCTCGCCGCCGATGCCTGCTATTTCTGCCGGACCTTGCGTGAGCGGCGCTTGCCGCAACGCGTCCACGACCGAACGGCGATGCTTGCCTCGCTCGCCGATCTCGCCCGCCGCGAGACGGCCGGCGCCCGGATCTTTTTCGGCCATGACGCCCTATTCTGGAAGACCGTGCCGCAAGCGCCGGCGATGATCGCCTGACCAAAACCGAAGACCGTGGTGACGCATGAAAATATCGAGCATCCGCTCGCAGATTCTGCTGCTGCCCGAATCCGACCCGCTGGCCGACACGCCGGAGAACCCGGATGCGGCGCGGCCGATCGTCATCGTCGAGATCGGCACCGATGACGGCATCGAAGGGCTGGCGGTCACTTTCTACGGCGGTGCGATCACCGCCGCGCTGAAGCGCGCGGTCGATGATCTGGGGGCGCTGGCGGTCGGCGAGGACCCGCATCGGGTCGAGGCGATCGGCGCCAAGCTGCGCAATGCCGCCGGCGGCGCCGGCCCGGCCGGCATGTTCACGCTGGCGCTCTCGGCGATCGACATCGCGTTGTGGGACATCCGCGGCAAGGCGCTGGGGCTGCCGTTGTGGAAATTGCTCGGCGGCGCGCGTCAGCGCATCGCCACCTATGCCAGCGGCTCGCTCAGACGCAACCTGACGCTCGACCAGACGGTGACGGCGGCCGGCAAGCTGAAGGAGAAGGGCTTTCGCGAGGCCAAGATGCAGCTGGCCCTGCCCGGCGCCACGACCCCGGCAAAAGAGGTCGAGCGCGCGGTCAAAATCCGCGAGGCGCTCGGCCCCGACATCAAATTGATGTGCGACATCAACCAGCGCTGGCGGCCGGAGCAGGCAATCGATATCGGCCGGCGGGTCGAGGATGCGGGCGTGGGCCTGTTCTGGCTCGAAGACGTGACGACGCATGACGATTACGCCGGCATCGCCCGGGTCAATGCGGCGCTCGCGACGCCGATCTGCGGCGGCGAGCTAATCTACGGCATCGTGCCGTTCCGCCATATGATCGAGGCGCGGTCGGTCGATTATGTGATGATCGACCTCATTCGCGCCGGCGGGGTGACACCATGGCGCAAGATCGCCGGCATGGCCGAGGCCTTCAACTTGCCGGTCGTCAGCCACGTCATCCCCGAGATCCACGCGCACCTCGTCGCCGCGGCGCCGAACGGGCTGACCGTCGAATATATGGGCTGGATGCTGAAGCTGTTCGACGGTGTGGCCGATTTCGATGCCGAGAGCGGTGAGATCGTGCTCTCCGACCGCCCCGGTCTCGGCCTCGCCTTCAACCGGGCGACGGTCGATCGCTATCGGGCGGCATCATAAGCCAAAGGGGAGGCCGCTGTCCCCGGGTGGAATGCCTGGCAGCCGTTCCTGTACCAGCACCCTTCGAGACGGCCCTTCGGGCCTCCTCAGGGTGAGGCAAGCCATTGAAACAAAAAGCCTCGTCCTGAGGAGCGTTCCGCAGGAGCGCGTCTCGAAGGGCCTGCCCTCGCGAAGGCGGGGGATGCGGAACCGCTCTGACTCACGTTTTTCAGCACCCTGCTAAGCCGCGCTGTCGAGCTCGGGGTAATGGCGGAAGATGCCGTGCTCGTTGAATGCTATCCGCCGGTTCGAGGCGAGATAGGCGGCGATGCGCGGTCGGGCCGCGACTCGGTCGTGCAAGGCGACGACGCGAGGGTGGCGGGCTTCGAGCCCGGCCATCGCGCGCGGGAAGGCGTAGCGCAGTCCCTCGACCACCTGAAACAGCGACAAATCGGGATAGGACAACCGCGCGCCGACGAGGTGCCGGTCGCCCGCCGGGTTCTTCGCCAGCACCCGCTCGAAATAGCCGAGATATTTCGGCGCGCGCGAGCGCAGAAAATCGGCGGTTCGGGCCTTGGCTTCGCTGCGCTGGTCTTCGTAATAGAGGCTGCTGGCGATCGGGTGGTGGGTGTCGTGGGCCTCGTCCACCAGATCGGCGATCGTCAGCTGCAGCTGGTGCGCCCAGACCCGGCCGGCCTCCGCGATCGGCGCCAGCCGGTGGTGCGCGCCGAGATATGCCAGGATGTTCGCGGTCTGCGCGATGACGAGCTTCCCCGCACGCAAAAACGGCGGCGCAAAGGGCGGGCGCTCGACTTCCTCGCCATCGAGAAGCTGCATCATCCCGCTTTCGCCGCCCGCTTCGCGCGCGACATCGACATATTCGGCGCCGGCTTCCTCCAGCGCCAAGCGGACCAGCTCGCCACGCCCCTGAATCCCGCCCCAGTAATAAAGCTCGTACCGCATGGCGGACGACGCTAAGCCGACCGCCGGTATCGGCGGCAGAGGAGGCGCAGCCGGTTGGCAATCTGCGGTCGGATCCGGTCGGGCATCGGGGTGGCTTCGCTGGCCCGCTTCCATTCGGCGCCGCCGGGCACCTCCGGCGCTGTCAGATGATAAAGTGCGATGTATTTCGGGTTGCCGGCGGCGGCCCGGAAGCGGCGTGCAGACAAGACGCCCGGCACGCGAGCGAGCGCCGGCACGTGCTCGGTGTCGTACCAGGCGTTGAATTCGGTCTCGACCTCGGGCGCCGGCGTCATCCCGACCAGCAGCAAGCCCTCGGCATCCGGCGCGACGTTTTCGCCGGGCAGGATTTCTTCGCCCTCGAAGCGCAAGAGGCGCCGGCACTTCGCGGTCACCCGCTTTGACCAAGGCGACAAATTCTCGCCGCCGATCGCGCGGTAGGCGGGGCTCTGCAGCACGGCGAGGCTGGCGAGGTCGTAGAGCGCCACCGACTGCTTCGGGTCGTCGGCGCCGATCCAGCGCCGGCAGGTCAAAAATCCGGGGACGCGCTCGCGCTCGGGAATGTGCTCGAGATCGTACCAATCGTTGAATTCATCCTCGGCGGCTCCGGTAAAATCGAACGCCGCGATCAGCAGACCCTTGGCCATGACGGCTCCTCCTCGGTGTCGAGCGTTGGACAGCGTTGCTGCGAGGCCGTCCCCTTTTCGGCGAGCTCGGCCTGCGCGTGCTCGTTCTTGTCGAGGTCGATCCCCATTGCGTGCAAGACCTGCCGCGCCTTGGTTTCGGTCATGGCGGGCCTTCCTCCTGGTCGATTAGGGCGCTGCTGCCTATATTAAGGTCGTAACCGGTCGGGGTCGATCAGGTTCGCCGCAGGTGTCGGTTTCGTTCGGCGGCCGATCCGCTGCGTTCCGACCGGAATTTCATACCCGAGCACCTCGACCGCCGGGGTCCGCCGGCAGGAGAGCCTTATGGACATGATCACCAAGCTGCCGGAAATGTCGGATGATGCGCTCTCCAATTTGCGGACCAACGCCAAACGGCTGCAGGAAACCGGCAACCCGCATCAGCGCTCCGACGCCGCAGCACTCCTCCCCGCCGTCGAAGCCGAGATCGGCGCCCGGCGCCTTGCCAAGGCAAAAGCGGCGCGCGCTGCGGCAAAGGACAAGCCGCGCGCCGCGCGCCCGGCCAAGCCCTCCCGCCGCGCATCCGCGTCGGGCTCGGAGTTCGAAGGCCGAAAGCTGATCCCTAAAAAGCCGGTTGGAGCGGCCCCTTTTTCAAGGCATTTTGCGGATCGGGCGCGCGGCTGACGGCGTCCGCTTCTGTCCGGGAGATCACGATGTCGGTTGATGTGAGCGTCGCGGGCGCGGTGGCGAAAATCGTGCTGAACCGCCCGGAAAAGCTCAACGCGCTGACCGTCGAGATGCGCCGCGACCTGGCCGACGTTTTTGTCCGGCTGCGCTATGACGACGCGGTGCGCGCGATCATCGTCACCGGCGCCGGACGTGCGTTTTGCTCCGGAGCGGATGTCGAGCGCATGGCTGGGCAGCATCGCGATTTGCGCGCCGACCGCGAGCGCATGCAATCGGGCGCGCACACCTTTATCGCCGCCATCCATGCGATCGAAAAGCCGGTGATCGCCGCGGTGCGCGGGCCCGCGGTCGGGATCGGTTGGAGCATCGCGCTCGCCTGCGACTTGGTCATCGCGTCGAGCACCGCACGGTTCTCGCAAATCTTTCGACGGATCGGCTTGGCGCCCGACGGCGGCGCGGTCTGGTTCCTGACCCGGCTGATCGGCATGGCAAAGGCAAAGGAGCTGGTCTTTACCGCGCGTTTTGTCGAGGCCGAGGAGGCGTTGTCGCTCGGCCTCGTCAACCGCGTCGTCGATGACGACCGGCTGATGAGCGAGGCCGAGGCGCTGGCGAGCGACCTCGCCGAGGCGCCGACTTTCGCCCTCGGACTGGCGAAAAAGCTGTTCAACGCCGCAGCCGGGCCGAGCCTCGAGCAATATCTCGAAATCGAAAGCCTGGTGCAGCCGCAGCTGCACCACACCGCCGACAATGCCGAGGGCGTGGCCGCCTTCCGCGAAAAGCGTCCGGCGAAATTCATCGGCCGCTGAAACAAGGGTCGGCGGCCGGATCGGGCCGCTTCAGTTGATGTGGATGCCGGCCTCCTTTGCGACCCCGATCCAGCGCGGGATCTCGGCGCGGAGCAAGGCGGCCAAGGTCGCCGCCGGGCCGCCGACCGGCTCGCCGCCGATCGCGGCAAAGCGCGCGGCAATGGCGGGCTCGTGCACGATCTGGTCGAATTCGCTGTTGAGCCGGTCGATCACCCCTTTGGGGGTGCCGGCGGGCGCGAATGCGGCCGACCAGGCGACGGCGGTAAAGCCGGGCAGGGTTTGGGCGATGGTCGGCAGCCCAGGCGCCGCCACGGCGGGGTGCGCGCTGCTGACCGCGAGACCGCGCAGCTTGCCGTCACGCATCAGCGGCACCGCGGCGATGATCGGCGCCAGCATCATTTGCGCCTTGTCGGAGACGACCGCAGCGAGCGCCGGGGCGCCTCCGTCGTAAGGCGCATGAACGATGTCGATGCCGGTGGTGATCTTGAGCAGCTCGAAACCGAGATGGGCGGGGCCGCCGGCGCCGGCCGAGGCATAGCGCAGCTTGCCGGGGTGCGCTTTGGCGAAGCCGATCAGATCCTCGACCGTATCGACCGGCAGCGCCGGGTTGACGACCAGGACATAGGGCTCGGCCACCAGCAGCGAGATCGGCGCAAACGCCGTTTCGGTGTCGTAGGGCATCTTGCTGTAGGTGGCGGGGTGGATTGCGTGCGAGCTCGGCGCGATCAAGAGGGTGTAGCCGTCGGGGGCGGCGCGGGCGACGACGGCGCTGCCGGTGATGCCGTCCTCCCCGGCGATGTTGTCGATGACGATCTTTTGTCCGAGGCGCCGGCCGAGCTCGGGCACGACGATGCGGGCGACGAGATCGTCGGGCCCGTTCGCCGGGAATGGGACGACGATGCGGATCGGCCGATCGGGAAAGGCGGCGGCGATGGCCGCATGCTGACCGAGCGCGAGCGCGGCGAGCAGTAGAACTAGCCGCACCAGCGCTCCCATGATATCCCTCCGATCGCCTCCGGGGCCGCGGCAATGTCGCGCCGTGCAGGCGGCAGTGCAACAAGCGCCGTCGCCGCAGCGGCTCTTCATCTCGGTTCGGTGCCGATCGTCCCCGGTGGTGGTCGTCCCCGGTGGTGGTCGTCCCCGGTGGTGGTCGTCCCCGGTGGTGGTCGTCCAATGAGCAAAGGCGCGGCGGGATGATCGACTTCTCGGCTGCGAAGGCTGCGGCGACCAGCGACCCGTCGCTCGTCGCTTGGGCGCTCTTTGCCGTCGGCGGCACCTCGATCCATTTCATGTTTCGCCGGCATCCGCTGCCTCGTGCACTGGCGCGAGTGGTCTTTCTGGTCATTCTGACAGTCGTCTTGCTGAGCACCGGGATCGTCCCGTTCGAGCCGCTCGCCTCGACCGGTGTGCCGTTCCGTGACGCGGTGCATGCTGTGCTGAAGATCGCGTGGTGGTTCTGGGCGGCTTGGTTCGTCGTCGGCTTTCTGCGCGTTTTTGTCGTCACCGAGCACCGGCCGCGCGAGGGCAAGCTGATCCAGGATCTGCTCGCCGGCCTCGTCTATCTCGCCGCCTTTTGTGCGGTCATCGCCTATGTCTTCGATCTGCCGGTCAAGGGTTTGCTCGCGACCTCGGGTGCGGTTGCGATTATCCTCGGGCTCGCTTTGCAGAGCACGTTGAGCGACGTGTTCTCGGGCATCGTGTTGAATTTCAGCCGCCCCTACCGGCCGGGCGACTGGATCAGCATCGAAGGTGGCGCCGACGGCCGGGTCGTCGAGATGAACTGGCGCGCAACCCACGTTTTGACCGCCAAGCGCGATTTGGCAATCGTGCCGAACAGCGCGATCGCCAAAGCGAAAATCGTCAATGCCAGCTCGCCCACCGATGTTCACGGGATGAGCGTCGGGGTGCAGCTCGATGCCAAGACGCCGCCAGCCACCGGCGCCGAAATCCTCGAGCAGGCGGTGCTGAACTCGCGGTTGATCCTGGCGACCCCGCCGCACTCGATCGTGGTCAAATCGATCACCGCAACCGCGACGGAATTCGAGATAACCTTTTTTGTCGAAGAGCTGCGCGAGGCCAACCGTGCGCAAAACGAGCTGTTCGACTTGATCTCGCGACATTTGGCGGCCGCCGGCATCGATTTGGCGTCAAACCAGAGCCAACCCAATTGGCTGCCGCCCGGGGGAGTCGTCGAAGCCGCCAAAACCGCCGCCGAGCGCGCGGTCGATCTGGTCTCGATATTTGGTGGTCTGACCGAAGAGGAACGCAAATCGCTGGCGGCAAAATCGGTCCGCAAGCACTATGACCAAGGCGAGGTGCTGCTCGAACCGGGGAACGTGCTGCATTCGCTCTTTGTCATCGGCGCCGGCGTCGTGTCGCTGACCTCGGTCGTCTCCGAGGGCGAGGTCGAATTCCTGCGCATCGGCCCGGGCGACCATTTTGGCGAGATCGGGATGCTGACCGGCAATCCGGCCGAGGCGACCCTGAAAGCGCTGGTGCCGGTCGTCATCTACGAGCTCGCCAAGGACGACCTGGCGCCGATCCTCGAGGCGCGGCCGGAAGTCGGGCACGAGCTGTGCCGGGCGCTCGCCCGCCGGCAGGCGGCCGGCCAGCTGATCGCCTCGGCCGACATCGGCCGGAACGTGCCGCCGCACCGGGTCGCCGCCTGGTTCTCCGATCGGCTGCACCGGTTGTTCGATCTCGCCAACGCCGATTGATTAAATCCCGCACGTTTCCAGGCGCTCGGCCGTGTTGCGAGGCGAATCGGCTTGCGCTCGGCGCGCGCCCACGGCAACGTAGCGGCCGCTGCTGCCTCGGGGGAAGACCCGTTGAAGAATTCCGCAAGACAGGTCAAGGAAGCCAAGCCGGCGCCGAAATACGGGCGCGGGACCGGTGTTCCGAACCCGATCGACGTGCATGTCGGCAACCGCGTCCGGATGCGCCGCCTGCTGCTGGGCATGAACCAGGAGACGCTCGCCAACGCGCTCGGCCTGACCTTTCAGCAGGTCCAGAAATACGAGGGCGGGGCCAATCGGGTCAGCGCCTCGCGGCTGTCGGCGATGGCCGAGATCCTCAGCGTGCCGATTTCGTATTTTTTTGGCGATCTGCGCACGGATGACGCCGAAATCAGCCCCGAGGACCAGCGCTGGCGTGAGCACCTGCAGCGCCCCGAAACGATCGAATTCATCCGGCTCTACTACGCGATCCCCGACCCTCGGGTGCGGCGCCAGTTTCTCGAAATGACAAAAACCGTGGCTGACACGTCCGCCGAAGAAGCCTGAAGGTCGCCCGGCTCGATTGCAGCCGATTTTGGCAGGGTTGACGTTCACGGCGTGAACGCGGTATCGTCGCCGCGATGAGCGACCAGGGGCGGGCGGACGAGGCGGGGAATCAGGGAATCGTGCTGAGCGTCTTGACTTCGGTCGAGCGCGACAGCGCGATCACCCAGCGCCAGCTCGCCCGCGATCTCGGCATCGCCCTTGGTCTCGCCAATGCTTATCTGCGGCGCTGCGTGCGCAAGGGGCTGGTCAAGATCCGCCAGGTGCCGCTCAACCGATACGCCTATTACCTGACGCCGCAAGGCTTTGCCGAAAAAAGCCGATTGACCGCCGAATACCTGACGGTGTCGTTCGACTTCTTTCGCCGTGCCCGCACCGATTGCGCGGCGCTGTTCCGCGATTGCGAAAAAACGGGCTGGCGCCGGGCGGCGCTTTACGGCGCCGGTGACCTGGCCGAGATCGCAAGCCTGAGCGCGGCCGAGACCGCGGTCGAATTGCTGTGCGTGATCGATTCGTCATTCGCCGGCGGACGCTGCGCCGGTCTGCCGATCGAGGCCGATCTGGACGCGGCGCTGCGGCGCGCCGGGGCGGCCGGTCTCGACGGCATCATCGTGACCGACACGCGGGCGCCGCAAGCGAGCTTTGACGAGCTGCGCCGGGCGTCCGAACGCCACGGCTTGGCCACCCGAATCGTGGCGCCGAGCCTGTTGCGCATTTCGCCGGAGCCGGTCGCCGAAGAGGAGTTCGCGGCGTGATCGCGTGGTACGCGGTTCACACCCAGCCCCATGCCGAGACGCGGGCGCGCGACAATTTGCTGCGCCAAGGCTATGCCGCCTACCTGCCGCGCTGCCGCGTCTATGTAAGCCACGCGCGGCGCCGGCGAGTGGCGGAGCGACCGCTGTTTCCGCGTTATTTGTTCGCCGGGGTCGATCGGGCGACGATGCGTTGGCGGCCGATACTGTCGACCTTCGGGGTCGCCGACATCGTGCGCACGGGCGAAGAGCCGGCGCCGATGCCGGACGAAATCCTCGCCGCCTTGCGCGAGCGCGAGGGGGCGGGCCTTTTCGACCAGCTCGATCCGGCTCGCCGGTTGCGGCTCGGCGAGATGGTGCGGATCACCGCCGGCGCTTTCGAGGACATGATCGGCCGGCTCGTCGAGCTGCGCGATCAGGACCGGGTGGTGGTGCTGCTCGATCTCTTGGGCCGTGCGGTGCGCGCGCAGCTCGGCGCGGCGGCGGTCGAAGCCGCCTGAGAATCGACCGGCGCCAACGCGCCGGACCAGTAATGACGATGGGGGTTCGGGTGGTGCTGCGTCACCCGGACTGCGGTAGCGTGGGAGGGGGATATTGGGCAATCGCAAGGGTTTGGCGCGGGGTAGCGCGGCAGGTCCGCGAATTGCGGTGGCCGGTTGCGGCTATTGGGGGAAAAACCTGGTGCGCAACTTTGCCGAGCTCGGCGCGCTGGCGGCGATTTGCGACCCCGACCGTGGTCTTGCCGAGCAGCTCGCCGGCAAATACGGCGCGGCCGTCTGCGAGCTCGACCGGGTTTTGGCCGACCCCGACATCATGGGGGTGGCGATCGCCGCCCCGGCGGTATTGCACGCGCAATTGGCGCGCCGCGCGATCGAGGCGGGCAAGCACGTCTTTGTCGAAAAGCCGCTGTCCTTGGCGGTGGCCGACGCCGAAGAGCTGTGCGCGCTGGCCGAGGCGCACGACCGGCGTCTGATGGTCGGCCATCTCTTGCAGTACCATCCGGGCTTTATCCGGCTGCGCCGGCTTGTCGCCGAGGGTGCCCTCGGCCGGCTGCAATACATTTATTCGAACCGGCTCAACCTCGGCAAAGTGCGGCGCGAGGAAGACATTCTATGGTCGTTCGCGCCGCACGACCTGTCGATGATCCTGTCGCTCGTCGGCGACGAGCCGAGCGAGGTCACCGCCGAAGGCGGCTATTACCTGCACCGCGCTGTCGCCGACGTCACCACCACCCACCTCTCGTTCCCGGGCGGCGAGCGCGGCCATGTGTTCGTGTCGTGGCTGCACCCGTTCAAGGAGCAAAAGCTCGTCGTCATCGGCGATCGGGCGATGGCGGTGTTCGACGACGGCGAGCCGTGGAGCCGCAAGCTCGTGCTCTACCCGCACAAGATCGAATGGCGCGCCGCGCTGCCGGTGCCGCAACGGGCCGAGGCCGACCCGGTGCCGCTCGACGAGGCCGAGCCGCTCGCGCTCGAATGCCGGCATTTTCTCGAATGCATCGCCACCGGCGCCAAGCCGCGCACCGATGGTGCCGAAGGGCTGCGCGTGCTGCGGGTGCTGACCCGGGCGAGCCTGGCGCTGAAGCAAAACTCCGAGCCCGCCCCGCCGCAACCGCGGCTGCGCAGCGACGTGCACGTTCATCCGTCGGCCGTCATCGACGAGCCGAGCGAAATCGGCGCCGGCACGCGCATCTGGCATTTCTCGCACGTTCTGGCGCATACCCGGATCGGCCGCGACTGCACGCTCGGGCAGAATGTCATGGTCGGGCCCGACGTCAGCATCGGCAACCATTGCAAGATCCAGAACAATGTCTCGATCTACAAGGGTGTGACGCTCGAAGACGACGTGTTTTGCGGTCCGTCCTGCGTCTTTACCAATGTCGACAACCCGCGCGCCGCGATCGAGCGCAAAGACGAGTTCCGCCCGACCCTGGTCAGGCGCGGCGCCACGATCGGCGCCAATGCCACAATCGTGTGCGGCCACACGCTCGGCGAATATTCCTTTGTCGCCGCCGGTGCCGTGGTGACGCGCGACGTGCCGGCCTTCGCCTTGATGGCCGGGGTGCCGGCGCGGCGGATCGGCTGGATGAGCCATGACGGCGAGCGGCTCGGCGCCGATCTCGTCTGCCCGCGCTCGGGCCGCCGCTATCGCGAAGCGGGCGCCGACCGGTTGGAGGAGGTGCGGTGATGCCGGATACGCCAATCCTGGACACGCCGGCCCCGGATGCGGCCGATCGGCCGATCGAGTTCATCGATCTCGGCGCCCAGCGCCGCCGCCTCGGGCCCGGGCTCGATGCAGCGATCCTGCGCGTCCTCGATCATGGCCGCTACATCATGGGCCCCGAGGTCGCCCAATTCGAGCGCGAGCTCGCCGAATTTTGCGGCGCGAAGCATGTGCTGAGCTGCGCCAACGGCACCGACGCGCTCGGCCTGGCGCTGATGGCGCTCGGCCTCGAACGCGGCGAGGCGGTGCTGGTGCCGTCCTTCACCTTTGCCGCGACCGCCGAGGTCGTCGCCTGGTACGGGGCGGTGCCGGTCTTTGTCGATGTCTTCGCCGACACGTTCAACATGGACCCGGCGAGCCTCGAAGCCGGCATCGCCACCGCCCGGCGCCAGGGGCTGCGCCCGGTGGGCGTGATCCCGGTCGATCTCTTCGGGCTCCCCGCGGCCTATGACGAAATTCTCGACATCGCCAAGGCGCATCGGCTGTGGGTGCTGTGCGACGCGGCGCAGAGCTTTGGCGCTGTCTATCGGGGCCGCAGCATCGGCACCATCGGCGACATCTCGACAACGAGCTTTTTCCCGGCCAAGCCCTTGGGCTGCTACGGCGACGGCGGCGCGGTCTTCACCGGGGATGACGCGGCGGCGAGCGTGCTTAAAAGCCTGCGGGTGCATGGCCAGGGCGGCGACAAATACGACAATGTGCGGATTGGCATGAATGCCCGCCTCGACACGATCCAGGCGGCGGTGCTGAGCCAGAAGCTCGCGGTGTTCGCCGACGAGGTCGCGGCGCGCAACCGGGTCGCGGCGCGCTATGCCGATTTGCTCGGCGATCTGGTCGAGGTGCCGCAGGTGCCGGAGGGGCTCGCCAGCGTCTGGGCGCAATACACGGTGCGCCTGCCGGCGGGCCGCGACCGCGACGCCGTGGCCGCAAGGCTGAAGGCAGCCGGCGTGCCGACCGCTGTCTATTACGCCAAGCCCTTGCATCGCCAAACCGCCTATCGCGACTATCCGGTCGCCGGCAACGGCCTGCCGGTCTCCGACCGCCTCGCCGGCGAAGTCTTGAGCCTGCCGATGCACCCCTACCTCGACGAGCCGACCCAGGACCGCATCGCTCGAGCGCTGCGGCGGGCGCTCGGCTGAGCCGACCGCGCGCTGGTCGTCGCCGCGCATCGCCACCGCCCTGCCGGCAGGATCGCACGACAAGACCACTTTTGAAATAGACCGTCCGAATCAATGCGTTTGGGTAAATGAGAATGCGGGCCATTTCCCTACTTTGGAACCATCGCCGCATTCTGGCGGCTACGGCATGGAACGACGTACGGGGCCGCTATCGCGGCACGGTACTGGGGTTGGGGTGGAGTGTAATATACCCTATCACTTTTCTTGGTTTGTATGCAATTGTTTATATGTTAATCTATCGCATTCGGCTACCGCAGTATACCCCATTGCAATACGTGTTGATGATATTTTCAGGACTGATCCCATTTCTCGGATTTTCCGAGGCGTTGTCGACGGGAGTTGGTTCCGTGCTCAGCAGCCGAGGTCTTATTAAAAATACAATGTTTCCCATTGATTTGATCCCAGTAAAAGCAGTGATCGCCTCCAGTGTGACGATGTATGTCGGTTTGGTAATTTTGCTCATTACCTTGTGGATATGTGGAATTATGCCAAGCACTCAGGCATTGATTCCGGCGATACTGTTACTTCAGTTGGTCTTTACGGTCGGAGTTGTTTGGTTGCTTTCTGCATTAAATGTATTCTTCCAAGATCTCGGGCAAATGGTCGGCGTGCTGATTTTGCTTCTGATGCTGATTTCTCCGATCGCTTATACGTTGGATATGGTTCCGCACGCTCTGATGCCGCTGATGTATCCGAACCCGCTTTTCTATATGATCATGTTGTATCGCGAGTGCATTATCGCCGGTCGTGTTCCTGTCCATCTATTGCTTGTCTTTACTATCATCGCTATTGGCACATTTTATTTTGGTCATTTTGTGTTTAGTCGTCTGAAGGTGATATTTTCCGACTATATCTGACGGAGCATCTCATCGACCATGTCAAATATCGCAATCAACGCCCTTGGTGTCTCCAAGATGTATCGGTTATTCCGGTCGCCGAGACACCGGATTCTCGATCTGCTCGGCATCCCGCTGCTGAAGGGGCACTATGACGAATTTTGGGCCCTGCGCGAGTTCGACCTCGTCGTACCGCGCGGCAGCAGGGTCGGCTTGATCGGCCCCAATGGCGCCGGCAAAAGTACGTTGTTGAAAATCATCGCCGGGCAGGTCGCGCCGACCCTCGGCAGCGTCAGGGTCAACGGCAAGGTGCAGGCATTGATGGAATTGGGTACCGGGTTTCATCCAGAATTTACCGGCCGCGAAAACGTCTTTGCCGCTTTGAGCTATCAGGGCGTCTTTGGTTCGCGTGCGCGAGATCGATTTGACGAGATCGTCGACTTTTCTGAGCTTGAGGAATTCATTGATAATCCGGTGAAAACTTATTCGGCTGGGATGTATGCGCGTCTCGCGTTTTCCGTGGCGACCGCGATCGAGCCGGATATCCTTATTATCGATGAGGTGCTCGGCGCAGGAGACGCGTATTTCGGTGGCAAATGCGTCGACCGTATGAACACGATCACCCAGGAGGCCGGGGCGACTATTTTGTTCGTGAGCCATGACACGTCGTCAATCCTTAGGCTGTGTGAACGCACCATTTGGCTAAAACGAGGCCGTTGTGTGATGGACGGCAAGGCCAACGCTGTCGTCAAAGAATATGTCGATGCCATGCGGTTTGAAACCGAACTGCGGCACCGGTCGCGCGAGATGCAGCTTCTCAAGGGCACGGTGCGGAAGATAATGACCAACAGTGACATGTTCCGGAAGCTGCTGTTCCGGTTCCGCGTCGACGGGGAACACCCGCGGCATGAACACCTGATCTCGAGGCTCGCCATCGAGCGTAACGACGACTGCATCGCGCAGATCGATGTTGGTAGCGCGATGGACAATACACAGATGGAACAAAGCTATGTGATCTCGGACCGACTATCAACCGATTGGTCGCAGCCGGTAACGGTGGCCTCGGGTTTCGCGAGGTATTATCGAAACTCGGGCGGGCGCGACCGTCACGCTCCGTTTGTGTTGTCGCTGCCGCTGTATCTCAACGACGATGCCTCGTCGCTGTGCCTCGTCGTGGAAGGCGCGTTCGACGACCGCGAAGAGGTTTTTGTTGAACTCTGGCAAGAGAGCGGAGAATACGCGCAAATCGGAGTATTGCGTGGTTGCCCCGATGGCAGCTACCGGTTGCCGTTGCGTTCGGCCGC
This sequence comes from uncultured Alphaproteobacteria bacterium, assembly GCA_963702685.1. GTDB lineage: Bacteria > Pseudomonadota > Alphaproteobacteria > ATCC43930 > CGMCC-115725 > AP-15. The sequence continues at coordinate 80,049 of CAVPDQ010000002.1, forward strand.
CGAGGATCCTGGCAAATTACTCGACAAATTACTCGAGCGGAACACGCCGCCGCCCAAATCGAACGGCGCCTCGCGCCGACGACTGACGGAGGACGAATTCTCAGGCGAACGGGTCGTGACGATCCGATCCGTTGAAATTCTGGACTCGATGGGGGTGTCGAAGAGAACCTTTGCGCTTGGCGAGGCGATCAGCATCGTCATCGAGTACGAGGCGGCGTATGAGGTCAATGACCCCGTCTTCGCCGTCACCTTCCACCGCATCGACGGCATCCAGATGGATCACAAGAACACGCGCCTGCTCGATATGAAACTCGGATGTATTAGCGGCCGAGGGACAGCTCGCTTTGACTTCGCACCATTGCGTCTCGGGCCAGGCGAATACCTGATCACGGTGGCGATCCTAAAATATCTGGATGTCGACAATTGGGTCGATCAGCCTTCGAGCTACGACCGCCATGACCGCCGTTACACGATCTCGGTCTACTCGCCAATGCCCGGCGGCAAGAATTTGGGCGCTGTGTTGCAAGAATGTTCGTTTTCGATGGAATGAGCTGATGGCTGCAGCTTTCGCATTGCAACTGCATCGGCCGATACTCATCGGTGGAGCGCCGAGCAGCGGATCGACGCTGCTCAGCATGATGCTTGATGCCCACCCCGAAATCCATTGCGGACCGGAAACCGGGATTCTCGCCCACGCCGCCCTGTTCGGCGAAGACTTCCCGGCTGCGGCCCGGGCGCTGATGCAGCGTCTGGAGCGTCCTGAATGGGAAATCAATGACGCGGTCGCCAACTTCACCGCCGGCTTCTGTCCCTATGCCTTGATCGACAGCACGAACCTCGCCGCTTATCGGCTTGATCTCAACGCGGTCCAAACTGCGCTTCAGGAGTGTGCCTCGATCGAGGCGTTCATCGTGCGGTTGTTCGGAGCGACCCTGCAAGGCGAGGCGAAGACGGTCTTTGCCGAAAAAACGCCATCCAATCTTTACGCGTTCGAGGCGTTTCTTGCCCATTTTCCCGAAGGCCGCGTGCTTTATCTCGTGCGGGATCCGCGCGCCGTCGTCGCGAGCCTGTTGCGACGCGGTTTCGCACTGCACCGGGCGATCGCGATCTGGCTGATGGAAACGGTTATGTGCGAGCGCCTCCGCGGACACCCGCGCGCGTTGCAGATCAAATACGAGCATCTGGTACAGCAGCCGGACGACACGGTGCTGACGATTACAAAGTTTCTGAACGTGCAGCCGGCAATCGACAAGATGTTACGATATTGGGCAGAGTCGCCGCGCGCCGAGCGAGACCTTAGCCTGCGCTCGCTGCCGAGTTGGACAGCCGATCCCTCCAAGCCGATTAGCCTTAAGCCGATCAATGCATGGCGGTGCGAGCTCGATCCGGTTGCGTTGGCGATCATGGAGCACGCCATGGTGGCGCGCGCGCCCCGAGGCATCGAAGCGACTATCGGGCTGGGTTTCGTCCAGCTTGCAGAACGTCTTGACTATTGCTGGGAGCCGGCGGCGGCTGAAACCGCGGCTGTTCTTGAACGACTTATCGCCGACGGACTCGTCGGCAACGGGTGCAAAGTGCATGACCGCCATATTTTTCACGAGCGGTATGTGGATTCCTCACCTCCAGCTCTGACCGATGCCGAGGAGAAGTTGTGGTCGGTGTTCGAACGGGGGACCGTCCCGGCCCGGATGCGGCAGGCAGCCGCCCTCGAAGAGCTTACTCGCCTCCGGACGCAGTGCAGCCAGCTATACGAGCGTTACGTCGAAGCCAACCGACTGGCAAACAAGCTTTCCATCAAGCGCGAGCAGCTAGCGCGTGGCGAGTAAGGTGCTCTCGGGCCGGCGGAGCGGGGCATCGGTGCTTCTTGAAGCCTCGGCTCGGATAAGGAACCGATGATCATCATGCGCGTGGTCGGCGCACGGCCGCAGTTCATGCAAGAGTGTGTCTTCCGCCGCGCCGTCGACGCCCGCGGGCACCGCGAGATTCTCGTGCACACTGGACAGCACTACGACGAAAAGATGAGCCAGATTTTTTTTGATGAGCTGGGGATCCCTCGTCCGGATATCAACATTGGCATCGGGTCGGGAAAGCACGGCTATCAGACTGGGCGTATGCTCGAGGCGCTGGATGACGTAATCGAGGCGCACAAGCCGGACGCGCTCGTCGTCGACGGCGATACCAACTCTACCCTTGCCGGCGCTCTTTCAGCCGCCAAGTGCCACGTGCCGTTGATCCACGTCGAAGCTGGCTTGCGCAGCTTCGACCGACGCATGCCGGAAGAGGTCAATCGCATCGTCGCCGATCATCTTGCTGAACTGTTGTGCGCGCCGACTGCGGCGGCGATGGCGAACTTGGCCGATGAAGGTTTGGCATCCCGTGCGGTGCTGACTGGCGATTTGATGTATGACTGCTTCCTGCACTTCACAAAGGCCGCCGATGTGGGCGCGCTGACGGCGTGCCAAGTGTTGCCGGGCAAATATCTGCTCGCCACCGTGCACCGCGCCGAAAATGCGGAGAATCCTGCGAGGTTTGCCGAAATCGTCAAAGGGCTCTGCGCACTGCCGCTGCCGGTGGTGATGCCGGCACACCCCAGAATTCACCTCCAGCTTCTCTCGCTGCTGCGGTCCTTGCCGACGCAGAGGAATTTGCGGGTCGTCGAACCGGTCGGCTATCTGGCGATGCTGGCTTTGGAGTTGCACGCGGCCTGCGTGCTTACCGACTCGGGAGGGGTCCAGCGCGAAGCGTACTTCGCAGGTAAGCCGTCGGTGATCCTGCGCGATACGAGCGAATGGCGCGAACAGGTGGATTCCGGGTGGTCGAAATTGGCCGGCGCCGACGCCGCTGCGATCAGCGCCTGCTGTGAAGCCCTGTTGTCGGTTCAGAGATTGGCGCGGCCAGCAATCTATGGAGACGGCTCCGCGGCAACCAAGGTAGTCGCCGCAATCGATGAGATGCTGGGATGAGAATCCTTCACGGCCCGCAAAATATCGGCGGAATGGCCGGGGTGCTGGCGCGAGCGGAGCGCCGCTGCGGCATCGACGCCTCCGCCTATTGCCTGCCGACCGGAAATTTCCAGTACACGGCGGACCGTTACATCGACGAGCGCACTCTGTCGAGAATCGAGACCCTGACCGGCAGGCGGGCAAACGTCACCATGGAGTTCTTTTTAAAAGAGGCATGGCGCTACGACGCTTTTCAGTTTTATTTCGGAGAATCATATGGTGGCCCCGGTCTGCTCGACGTACCGTTGCTGAAGACGATCGGAAAGAAAATATATTTTTACTTCTGCGGCTGCGATGTCCGCGATAGTAAAACGACAATCGCAAAATACCGATACAATGCCTGCTCACAATGCTGGCCGATGTTGTGCAGCGCCAATCGCCAACGGACTTTGGACGTAGCGCAGCGTTATGGCGATGCTATCTTCGTCAGCACGCCGGACTTGCTGGAATTCGTGCCGGGTTCAGTGCTGCTCCCACAACCGATTGATCTGGAGCTGTTCACGCCGATCCGACAGGCAGCGCAGCAGCAGCGGGAGGCCCGTCGCATGTCGGACTCGGTCCGCATCGCGCATGCACCATCGAACCAAACCATCAAAGGGACAAAATATTTGCTGCAGGCGGTTGCTTCACTTCAGCGGCGCGGATTTGCCGTAGAGCTGGAGCTGATCGAAGGCAAGAGCTACATGGAGGCCATGCAACTCTGCGCCGCCGCCGACATCGTTGTCGATCAGCTGCAGATCGGCGCCTACGGGCAGTATGCCGTCGAAATGATGGCGCTCGGCAAACCGGTCGTCTGCTATATCCGCGAGGATCTGCGCCAGCATTATCCGGCCGATTTGCCGATCGTGTCGGCCAATGCGGACACGATTGAGCAGGTGCTGGCCGATCTGATCGGCGACCGCCTGGCCTGGGGAGAGCTTGGAGCACGCGGCGTCAGCTACGTCGAGGCTACGCATGAAAGTGTCGCGGTCGCGCGCAAGGCGATCGCACATTATTAATCGCACATTATTAACGGTATATTTTAGAGCGCGGAAGAGAAGATGCGGATATTGATGCTGACCGACGATGTTCAGATCGACCGCCGCATCCTGCTGGAGGCAGAGTTGCTGATCCGGCTCGGCCACGAAGTCATCCTCTTGGCCGAGGGCGGCGGCGCATCGTCGACCTTCGAACGCATTGGAAACGTCAAGGTGGAACGTCTGGGCGGGGGGCCACTGCCGCCGCCACTCAGCGAAATGATTGTGCTTGCCGTCGCCGCGGTAATGCGCAAAGCGATCCGTCTCGCCAGCGGTGCCCGCACGAAGCTGCTGCAGTTGATGAAGCGCATTGTGAAGCGCGCCTTCCGGGCAATGGTTCGACTAATCGGGCTCGCCAGCCGTGCCTGCACCGGGCTGCTGCAAATGACTACGCGCGTTGAAAAGCGTGCCCTCCTGACAGTCGCCCGGCTGAACGACCGTGCTGCCGGCCACGGTCTGCGGGTCCTCCGCGGCTTGCTGCGTACGCCGCCGCCGCGGGAGCGAGCGATGGCGATGCGCATTGCCTTTTACCGCCCCGATCTTATTCATGCCCATGATCTGCCGCAACTGCGTCCAGCCGTCAGAGCCAAGAGACGGCTGCGTGTTCCGCTGATCTACGACGCGCACGAGCTCTATCCGGAAATAAGCTTGCTCACGCCGGTTCAGCAGCGCATGTTGACGCGCCGAGAGAAACGATACATTTGCCGCGCGGATGCGGTTATTACCGTTAACAATTATCTCGCGGCAGAAATGGCTAAGCGCTATCGCGTTCGCCTGCCGTTTGTCGTGTTGAACGCTACAAAATGGCCGGCCGCAGGGCCGCAGGGCGGCCCGTGGAACCTCTTTCGAGAACGCTTTGGCATAGCGGAGGAACACCAAATCCTTCTTTGGCAGGGGTGGCTGTCACCCCATCGTGGCCTGGAGGCGCTTGTTGTTGCCATGAAAAATCTGCCTGAGAATCTCGATCTCGTGTTCATGGGCTATGGCGATGCGCGGGTGGGGCTCGAAGCGATGGCCTCTGAGGCAGGGCTGGCAGAACGCGTGCATTTCAAGGATGCCGTAGGGCAGGACGAGCTGCTACGCTGGACCAGTTCGGCCGATATTGGCATCATCCATTACCGGCCTATCGATTTAAATACTTACTATGCTTCGCCAAACAAGCTTTATGAATACATTCAAGCCGAGTTGCCGATCGTGGCGAATGATTTGCCTTACCTGCGTGACGTCGTCGGCGGCGAAGGGTTTGGCGTCGTGTACAAGCTGGAAACCCCAGCCGACTACGTAAAGGCTATATCGATGATGCGAGAGCCTGGTGTTTATGAGCGTTGCCGAGAGCGCCTACGTGAGCGCAAAGCCGCGTACGGCTGGAATAGCGAGGAAGGCAAGCTGTTTTCCATCTACGAGGAGGTCCGGCCCAGCGTGCCTGCGGAATAACCGCCGCGCGCTGTCACCGCGGGTCTCCGACTTCCGGTTTGTGAATTAGGATCGTCCGAAACGATTGGCCTATTGTGTATCCTTCTGTTTTTGCCGCCGTAAACCCGGATATCGCGATAGCAGCACCGCGCCATCGCGCTCCGCGGATATGCCTGCTGGCATTTTCAGCAATCGCCGACGATCCGCGGGTGCGCCGCCAGGGCGACGCATTTCACCGCGCCGGCTGGGAGGTCGTCGGCTTCGGCCTGCCCGCGGGCCGCTCGGCGCCGCCCGAATGGCGCATCGCCGCCGCCCCCGACGAGAGCGGTCCGAGGGGCGCGAGGAGCCGGTCCAGCTCCGGCATCCTTCGGCGAATGCGGCGGCTCCTCGGACGGATTGTCCGCGCCTTGGGCCTCCTCGCGGTGCGGCTCTGGCCGTGCCTCGCGCAGCCGATTTACTGGTCCTTTTCCGAGAAGTTTCACGCCATCTATGGTATTGCCGCGAGGGTCGAGGCGGATATATGGCTCGCCAACGACTGGACCATGCTGCCGGTGGCTGCCCGGCTCGCACGCGAAAAAGGCGTCACGTACGGCTATGACACCCACGAGTTTGCCACCGAAGAGTATGGCGACCGGCGCAAATGGCGTTTGCTGCAGCGGCCGCTGGTCTGCGCGCTCGAAGGCGCTTTTATCCGCGAGGCGGTGGTGGTGTCGGCCGTCTCGGACGGGATCGCCGAGCGGCTTGACGCGCTCTACGCGCTGCCGCGCGGGTGCATCGTCGTGCGCAACACGCCAGTCTGGGAAGAAACCCCGTGGCATGCCACCGGCGAGCCGATCCGGGTCCTCTACCACGGCATCCTGGCGCCGGGCCGCGGGCTCGAGGCGACGATTGACAGCGTCGCGCTTTGGCGCCCGGAATTCGACCTGACGCTGCGTGGCCCCGGCGCCGAACCCTATCTCGACGAATTGCGGGCGCGGATCGAGCGGGTCGGCTTGACCGACCGGGTGCAGCTGGCGCCGCCGGTGCCGATGACCGCGCTGGTGCGCGAGGCCGCAGCCTTCGACATCGGCTTTTTTGCCCTGCCCGGGAGCTCGCGCCACAACGAGTTCGCGCTGCCGAACAAGTTTTTTGAGTACCTGATGGCGGGGCTGGCGCTGTGCGTCACCGACCTGCCCGAGATGGGGCGGCTGATCCGGCAATACGATCTCGGCGTGACGTTGGCCAAGGTCGAGCCCCTCGCCATCGCCGCGGCGATCAACGGGCTCGATCGCGCGCGGATCGACGCCTACAAAAAGAATGCGTTGCGGGCGGCCCGCGAATTGTGCTGGGAGCGCGAATCCGGGCATCTCGTAGCGGCCTATGCCGCAGCCGTCGAGCGCGCCGCCGGCTAGCGGACCGGGACCGGCGCGATGTGCGGCATCTGGTTCTCGCTCGGCTTTGCGCCCGACCCCGCGCATATCGACGTGGTCGCGCATCGCGGGCCCGATGGCAGCGGCTGGCGCGTATTCGAAAGCACCGCAGGGCCGGTCGCTCTCGGTCACCGCCGGCTCAGCATCATCGACTTGTCCGACGCCGCGGCACAGCCGATGACCTACGCCGAGGATCGCTATCGGATCGTCTTCAACGGCGAGATCTACAATTACCTCGAGCTGCGCGACGAGCTGCGCGCGGCGGGCCACCATTTCCGCACCGCCTCCGATACCGAGGTGCTGCTCGCCGCCTATGCCGAGTGGGGCGAGGCCGCGCTCGACCGGCTCGTCGGCATGTTCGCCTTTGTGCTGTGGGACGAGCGCACGCAGACCGCCTTTGCCGCGCGCGACCGCTTCGGCATCAAGCCGCTCTATTTCTATTCCACCTCGCGAGGCGTCGCCTTCGCCTCCGAAATCAAGCAATTGACCCGCTTGCCCGGCTTTGCCGCGCGGCTCGACATGGCCCGGGCTTATGATTTTCTCTCGTCCGGCATTATGGATCATACCAGCGGGACGATGTTCGAGGGGGTATGCCAGCTGCAAGGCGGCGAATGCGTCCGTCTCGATCCGCAGCACTGGCGCCGCGGCCAAGCCTTGCCGGTGCGGCGCTGGTACCGCATCCTCGATCCCGGGACGCTCGACATCGGCGAGCGCGAGGCGGGGGAGCGTTTCGCCGAGCTGCTCGGCGATTCGGTGCGGCTGCATCTGCGCTCGGACGTGCCGGTCGGCACCTGCCTGTCGGGCGGCCTCGACAGCTCGGCGATCGTGTGCCTGATGGCGCGCCAGCTCGAAGCCGGCGGCAACGGCGCGAGAGTTCACAGCGTCAGCGCGTGCTATGCCGAGAAGAGCGTCGACGAGCGGCCGTTTATGGAGGCGGTGGTCGAGCGCACCGACAGCATCGCGCATTGGTGCCATCCGCGCGTCGACGACGCCTTTGCCTGGGCCGAGCGCATTACCTGGCACCAGGACGAGCCCTACGGCAGCACCAGCATCTTCGCGCAGTGGTGCGTGTTCGAGGAGGCGCGGCGCGCCGGGCTCAAGGTCATGCTCGACGGGCAGGGCGCCGACGAGCAGCTCGCCGGCTATCACGGCTCCTTCGCCTATCATTTCGCGAGCCTGATCCGGGGGCGCCGCTTTGCCGCCCTGCTGCGCGCCATGGTGGAGCGCCACGCCTGGCACGGCGTTCCGTTCTGGGAGCAGGCAAACGCGTTTCTGCTTCCGCTGCTGCCGGCGGGGCTGGCACGCCGGCTGCGCCGCCAACGCCGGAGCCTCGTTCAGCATGCCTGGCTCGACGGCGACGGGTTGCATCCGCATCTCGGCCGCAGCGCGTTCGAAACCGCGCGCGAAACGATCGGCCGGCCGCCGGTCGCCGGGATCGGCGATCTGTGCGTGGTTATGACCCAGTCCTCGAACCTGGCGATGCTGCTCCATTGGGAGGACCGCAACAGCATGGCGCACGGCATCGAGGCGCGGGTGCCGTTTCTCGATCACCGCCTCGTGGAATTTTCTATCGGCCTCGGCGATCGGCACAAGATCGTCGGCGCCGATACGAAGCGCGTGCTGCGCCGCGCGATGACTGGAATTCTGCCCGACAAGGTTCGCTGCCGGCGCGACAAGCTCGGTTTCGCCACGCCGGAAGAAGCATGGTTCCGCGGGCCGCTGCGCGAGCTGGTCCGCGCCGGGGTCGAGCAGACGCTCACCCTCTATCCTGACCTGCTCAACAGATCAGGTGTACGTGCCCATGCCGGCGATATGCTGGACGGGCGGCGGCCGGTGGATTTTTCGCTGTGGCGTATCGTCAATCTCGGCATTTGGGGCCGCGTTTTCGGGGTGAGCGCGTGACCGTGACCGCTGCGGCGCGTGGCACCGCAGTGTCGTTGACGCCGGTGGCGCTCGACACCGACAGCCGCGCCTATCGCATCGCCCGCACCCTCGCCGATGCCGGGTTTCGTTCGGTCGTGATCGAAGGAGCGGCCGAGTCGTTCGCCGATTCTGGGACGACCGGCTCGTCGTGCATTCGCTCGGCGGCAGACCGGCCGCCGGGCATCCGGGCGCCGTCCTGCGCCAGCGGCTCGCCGCGTCGCGGCGGTTGCCTGCGCTGCGCGCGGGCCGGCTCGGGGCGGCCGGCGAGACGGCGCTGTATGCCGGGCTTCCGCGGCCGACGACTGGTGGCGGCACTGCTCGGCGGCCGCGGCGGGTCGCTGCCGCCGGCACGCCTCTATTATCTGCATTCCTTCGAGATGCACCGCGCGCGTGGCGCCGCTCGCCGCGCGCGCTCGCGGCGCCGATCGTCTATGACGCGCACGATTTCCATCGCGGTATCGAGCCGCCCGAGCGGCTGCCATCGTTCGACCGCAACCGCCTGCGCCCATATCTGGACCGGCTTGAGGACGTCTCGCTCAACGCCGCGGCCGCGCGTCGTCACAGTCAGCGGCGGCGTCGCAGACCTGATGGAGGCCACGTTCAAACGCCGGCCGATGGTCATCCGCAACTGCCACGACGAGCGCGCTAGATCGCGTGATCGAACCCGATCTGCGCGCGCGACTGCGGCTGACGCCGGCCGATCGGCTGTGCGTCGTCGTCGGCAACCGCAAGCCTGGGATGGCGCTCGGGCTCGCGGTCGCGGCGCTCGCGATGCTTCCTGAGCAACTTTCATCTGGCCTTTGTCGGCCGTTTCTACGAAGCAGATCAACACCGGCTGTGCCGCCACTCCGCCGTCGCGCGGTTGCATCTCGGTCATTGGGTGGCGCCCGACGAGGTGGTTCCGTTCATCCGCACAGCTGATCTCGGGCTCGTGCTTTACGAAGACTATTCAGCGAATTATCGGGCCGCCCTGCCCAACGGTTTCTTCCAGGTCGTCGCCGCCGGGTTACCGGTGGTGCGCGCGGCACTTCCCGAAATCGAAAGGACGATCGGCGACCGAGCGATCGGCATTCGCCTCGACCGGCTCGATGCCGCGACATTGGCCCGGGCCATCCTCGATTGCACCGCCGGCGCGCCCCGGTTCCGCGCTGACACGGCCATTCTCGCCGCCGAGCTGAGCTGGGAAAAGGAAGCCCGGCGGCTTCGCGGCCTGGTCGAGGAGCTGGTCGGCGGCCCGGTCTGGTCGGAAGGACGAATGTAAATGTGCGGCATCGCAGGCATCGTTTCGCTCGACGCAGACGCCGATGCCGCGGCTCGACGCCTCGATCGCGCTGCTCGGCCGGCTGGTCGCGCATCGCGGCCCGGACGGCTATGGCGTCTGGACCGAGCCGTCGGGCCTGGCGGGGTTCGCCCATCGGCGGCTCGCGATCATCGATTTGAGCGAGGCCGCGCGCCAGCCGATGGCCGCACCGGGCCCGACCGTGATCACCTACAACGGCGAGATCTACAATTACCGCGAGCTGCGCGGCCGCGCTGTCGCCCGGTTGGCGGTTCCGCTCGAATTCGGACACCGAATGCATTCTCGCCGCCTATCAGCGTGACGGCTGCGACTGTCTCGACCGGTTGCGCGGCATGTTCGCGTTTGCCCTTTGGGACGAGCCGGGCGCAGCGGCTCTTTTGCGCGCGCGACCGTTTCGGCATCAAGCCCTTTTATTACACGGTCGTCGACAACCTGTTTGTCTTCGCCTCCGAGGCCAAGGCGTTGCTGCCGTTTTTGCCCGATATCGACACCGATCCCGCCGCCCTCGCCGAATATCTGACGTTCCAATACACGATCGGTGAGGCGACCTTGTTCCGCGGCATCCGGCAGCTGCTGCCCGGCCATGCGCTCGTGGTCGAAAACGGCGGCATTCGCGTCTGGCGCTATTGGGATGTCCATTACGAGATCGATTACGACCACAGCCCGCGCTATTTCGCCAATCGCCTCGTCGAGCTGCTCGACGATTCGGTCGCGATGCATCTGCGCAGCGACGTGCCGGTCGGCTCCTATGTCTCGGGCGGTCTCGATTCGAGCCTGATCGCGATCCTCGCTGGCCAGACCGCGCGCGGCATCGGCGATTGCTTTCACGGCCGGTTCGCCGGGCTGCCCGGGTACGATGAGAGCAATTTCGCTGTCGCTGCCGTCGCGCGGGCAGGCGGGCGGCTGCATGTCGCCGATATCACCGCCGGCGATTTCCGCGACCATATCGAGGAGGTCATCTATCACCTCGACTTTCCGGTGGCGGGACCGGGCTCCTTTCCCCAATTCATCGTGTCGCAGCTGGCGGCGCGCCATGTCAAGGTGGTGCTGGGTGGGCAGGGCGGCGACGAAGTCTTCGGCGGCTACGCCCGTTACCTGCTCGCCTATTTCGAGCAGTGCGTCAAGGCAGCGCTCGACGGATCCTACAAGAACGGCAATTTCGTCGTCACCATCGAATCGATTGTTCCAAATCTCGGGCTGCTGCGCGAATACAAGCCGATGATGAGAGAATTCTGGCGCGAAGGGCTGTTCGGCGATCTCGACACCCGCTATTTCCGGCTCGTCGATCGTTCCACCGATATGACTGCCGAAATCGACTGGGGTGCGCTCGACCGGGGACGGGTATTCGAAAGCTTTCTGGCTATTTTCAACAACCACAGCAATGTCCGTAAGGAGGCCTATTTCGACAAGATGACGCATTTCGATTTCAAATGCCTGCTGCCGGCGCTGCTTCACGTCGAGGACCGGATGAGCATGGCGCACGGCCTGGAAAGCCGGGTGCCGCTGCTCGACCACCCGCTGATCGAGTTCCTGGCGACGGTGCCGGCCGATGTGAAATTCGAGGGCGGTCGCATGAAGCAGCTGCTGAAGACAGCCTATAGCGCCGATCTTCCGCCGGAGATCGCCGACCGGCGCGACAAAATGGGCTTTCCGGTGCCGCTCAAGGAATGGTTTGCCGGCGAATTGGGCGACTTCGTGCGCGACCTCTTCGCCAGCCGCAACGCGCGCGGTCGCCCTTATATGAACGCTGATGCGGTCGTCGCGAATTTCGAGCAGGCCGGCCAGTTTTCCCGAAAAGTGTGGGGCTTGCTGAGCCTGGAGCTGTGGCACCGGCGGTTCCACGACCGCGCCGCCGAATATCGCCGGATGCTGCGCGACGCGCCCGCCGAAGCGGTGCCGGGCTGGGCAGAAACAGGCTGCTGAAAAATGCGGTTTTTCTGTATCGGCACCCTTCGAGACGGCCCTTCGGGCCTCCTCAGGGTGAGGCAAGCGCTTGAAATAAAATACCTCATCCTGAGGAGCGCTCCGCAGGAGCGCGTCTCGAAGGGCCTGCCCTCGCGAAGGCGGGGGATGCGGCACCGCTCTAACGCACGTTTTTCAGCAACCTGCTGGGCACCGCGATGAAAGCATTTGTAACCGGCGGGGCGGGGCAGGTCGGATCGACCGTCATCGATTTGCTGCTCGGCCGCGGCGACGACGTGGTGGCGATCGACAATTTCGCCACCGGCAACCGGGCCAATCTGGTGCCGCATCCGCGGCTGCGGCTGGTCGAGGGCAGCATTGTCGATGCGCTGGCGGTGGATCGCCTGGTCGGCGACTTTCGGCCCGATGTCGTCGTCCATACCGCAGCCTCGTACAAGGATCCCGAGGATTGGCAATCGGACGCGCTGACCAACTGCGTCGGCAGCGCCAATATCGCGCGCGCCTGCAAGGCGCATCGGGTCGGGCGGCTCGTCTATTTTCAGACGGCGCTGTGCTACGGCCTGAAGCCGGTCGAGCAGCCGATCACCCTCGACCATCCGATCGATCCGGCAAACAGCAGCTACGCGATCTCCAAGACCGCGGGCGAGCATTACATCCAGCTCAGCGGGGTGGATTGGATCACCTTTCGCCTGGCGAATGTGATCGGGCCGCGCAATGTGAGCGGCCCGCTGCCGATCTTTTTCACGCGGCTGTCCGAGGGCAAGCGATGCTTTGTCACCGCCGCACGACGGGATTTCGTCTTTGCCGGGGACCTTGCCCGTATCGTGCTCAAGGCGGCCGACGGCGCCGGCCACGGCACCTATCATTTCTCGTCGGGGCGCGACGTCGCGATCAAAGAGCTCTACGACGCGGTGGTCCGGGCGATGCAGCTCAACGACTATCCCGAGCCGGAATTGCGCCCGCTCGGTCCCGACGATGCGCCGAGCATTTTGCTCGACCCGGCGCGGACCTTTCGTGATTTTGGCGAGATGAGCTTTATGCCGCTCGACGAGATCGCAGCGCGCGAGCGTCGCGCAGTTTCGCGCGCACGGCGTCGCCGGCGGCTATACCCATCTCGGCGGCAGCGCGCGCAAATGAGGCTGCTGATCACCGGCGGCGCCGGCTGCCTCGGCGCGAATTTGGTCGCGGCCTATCTGCCGCGCGGCCATCAGATTCTGGTCATCGACAATCTCGCCACCGGCCGCCGCGAGGCGCTGCCCGATGCGCCGGGCCTCACCCTCGTCGAGGGAACCGTCGCCGAGCCCGCGACCGTCGAGCGCGCCTTTGCCGATTTTCGCCCCACCCATGTAGTCCACAGCGCCGCCGCCTATCGCGATCCCGACGATTGGCGCGAGGACGCTCTTACCAATGTCACCGGCACGATCAATGTCGTCGAAGCCGCGCGTCGCGCTGGAATTGCGCGCTTTGTCAATTTCCAGACCGCGCTGTGCTATGGCCGGCCCGATCGGCTGCCGATCCCGGTCGATCACCCGACCCGCCCGTTCACCAGCTATGGCGTCTCGAAGACCGCCGGCGAGGCCTATGTGGCGCTGAGCCCGCTGTCCTGGGTTTCCCTGCGCCTGGCCAACATCACCGCGCCCGGGCTCGCGATCGGGCCGATCCCGGCGTTTTACCAACGCCTCAAGAACCGCCAAAACTGCTTTTGCACGAGCGCCGTGCGGGATTTTCTCGATATCGAGGATTTTATCGATCTGATGGATCTGGTGTTGCGCGACAATGCGCCAACCGGGTTGTTCAACGTCTCGACCGGATTGGGGCACACGATCAAGGAGGTGTACGACGCGGTCGCCGCCGCGCTCGGCATCGTCCCGAGCGAGCCCGTCGCCGTGGTCCCGCCCGGCGCCGACGATGTGCCGGCTGTCGTCCTCGATCCGTCGCGCACTTGCGAGGCATTCGGCTGGCGCGCCAAGGTCGGCTTTGCCGAATCGATCGCCCGCATGGTCCGTTGGTACGACGCGCACGGGGTCGGGCCGATCCACAGCCATTTGCGGCCGGCCGCGGGCGAGCGGCCATGAGCGGGCTGTCGTTTGACGGCGCCTCGGTGCTGGTCGTCGGCGGCGCGGGCTTTGTCGCCGGCGCGCTCAACCGGCGTTTGCTCGGGCTCGGCCCGCGGCGGCTGATCGTCGTCGATAATCTGCTTTCGGCCGAGATCGGCAGCCTGCCCGACCACCCGGCCCTCGAATTCGTGCTCGGCTCGATCACTGAAGACCGGGTTCTGGGCGGCTTGCCGGCTGATCTCGACTTTGTCTTCCACCTCGCCTGCTATCACGGCAACCAGTCGTCGATCCACGACCCGCTAGCCGATCATCAGAACAATGCATTGACGAGCCTCGAGCTGTTCGAGCGGCTGAAGGACATCACGTCGCTGAAGAAGGTCGTCTATGCCGGCGCCGGTTGTGCGGTTGCCGAGAAGACCTTTGCCGAGACCGCGGCAACGCGCGAGGACGCGCCGGTCTCGCTGTTCCACGACAGCCCGTACTCGATCTCCAAGCTGATCGGCGAGATGTACGGCAATTACTATTTCCTGCGTCACGGCCTGCCGCTGGTAACGGCGCGGTTCCAGAACGTCTATGGTCCGGGCGAAATCCTCGGCGCCGGGCGCTGGCGCGGCACGCCGCACACGGTATGGCGCAACGTGGTCCCGACCTTTGTCTGGAGAGCGCTCAATGGCGAGCCGTTGCCGGTCGAAAACGGCGGCGTCGCCAGCCGCGATTTCATTTATGTCGATGATATCGCCAAGGGCCTTCTCGCCTGCGCCCTCGAAGGCGCGGCGGGCGAGGTCTACAACATCGCTTCGGGGGTCGAGACCTCGATCCTCGATCTCGCCCGCCTCGTCAACGAGCTGAGCGGCAACCCGGCGCCGATCGCGTTTGCCCCGGCGCGCGCATGGGACCGCTCCGGCCGGCGCTTCGGCGCCACCGCCAAGGCGCGCGAAAAGCTCGGCTTTGCCGCGTCGGTCGGGTTGCGCGAGGGGCTGAAGGAAACGATCGCCTGGACCCGCACGCACCGCGAGACGATCCGGCGCGCGATGCTGCAGCATGTCCGCTTTATGCCGGAGCTGCGCGCCCTGTCCGGATGACGGCGCGGCGCATCCTGACCGTCGTCGGCGCCCGCCCGCAATTCGTCAAGGCGGCGGCGGTCTCGCGGGCGATCAAGGCGCGCGGCGGCGAAATCACCGAGATCCTGGTCCACACCGGCCAGCATTTCGACCCCGGCATGTCGCAGGTGTTCTTCGACGAGCTCGGGCTCGACCCGCCGCGCTTCAATCTCGGCATCCACAGCGGCAGCCACGGCGAGATGACCGGCCGGATGCTGGCCGCGGTCGAGCGCCTGATCCTCGACGAGCGGCCGGATTTGGTGCTGGTGCCGGGCGACACCAACTCGACCCTGGCCGGCGCGCTGGCCGCGGCGAAATTGCACGTCCCGGTCGCCCATCTCGAAGCCGGCCTGCAGCTCGTTCAACCGCCGCATGCCGGAAGAGCTGAACCGCGTGCTGACCGACCATCTGAGCGCGCTCTTGCTGTGCCCGACCGGGACCGCGGTCGCCAACCTCGCCCGCGAAGGGATCGCCGAGGGCGTCCACGACATCGGCGATGTGATGTATGACGCGACGCTCTTCGCCGCCGCCGCCGCCCGGCGCTCGCAAGTGCTGGACCGGCTCGGCCTCGCCGGGCGCCGCTACGCGCTCGCCACCGTGCACCGCGCCGAGAGCACCGACGACCCCGAGATGCTGGCCGCGATCGTCGCCTTTCTGCGCGAGCAGGCGCGCGAGCATCCCGTCGTTTTCCCGCTCCACCCCCGCACCCGCCAGCGCTTCGCCGCCGCCCAGCCGGATCTCGACGGCATCATCCTGTGCGAGCCTGTCGGCTATCTCGACATGCACCGCCTCCTGCAATCGGCCGCCGCGGTCTTCACCGATTCCGGCGGCCTGCAAAAGGAGGCCTATTTCCACCGCGTCCCCTGCGTCACCCTGCGCACCGAGACCGAGTGGGTCGAAACCGTCGAAGCCGGCTGGAACCGCCTCTGGCAAGGCCCCCCCTACACCCCCCGCCGCGACATCGCCGCCTACGGCCACGGCCACGCCGCCGAACAGGCGGTCGAGCTGATCCTCGATTTTCTAAAAAGCTAGTTCCGCCGCACGAAATAATCTCGTGGTCAAAATCTGGCATTGGTACCTATCGGGCGCAGGTGTCCGATCCGGACCCGAAGCGGTCGCCCACGCCGCCGCACGGCGTCGAGCGCTGATGCCCAGAGCGGCCATTGCCGGCCGGCGGAAAAAAGCGCGGAGGCGATGGAAAGCCTCTTCCCCATTTAGCATCGAGAAGCCGTTTCACGATCAATCCTTTGTGGAATCCTCGTAGCGGCGTAGTCTCATTTCTTTATGCTGGTCGGCACGGCGCTGCTCGAAGGCGATACTTTGCTCGAGTCTCCGCACAAATCTCTTCGCGAAACTCCTCACTCGCGGACGCGGATCGGCAAACCAAGCTTCGATTTGCGCCTTTCTTGTTCGATATTCTTCAACAAAACCGAATTCTCCGCTGATGACCCCCGTGCTTTGGAGACAAATTTCGGCGATCCGCAGGCGCGGGTCACCCTCGGGCAATCGTTCGACCAGCTCCTTGACCACCTCGTGCGTCGTCCGCTGCCCCTGATAGGCTCGCAGCACCTGAAGTGTGAACCCCACGTCGTCATCGTTGCCCATGGCAGCGAGATTGCCAAGTTCGCGAGCCAAGCTCTCGGGAAATGACGGGAACATCGCACTGAGTAGCCGGGCGCCGCGAAACTGAAAGAGTGTGTCGTCCAGGGCGTACAAGCTACGCGCCACTCGAACAGCCGAGGCTGCGTCCTGCGAAAGAACTTCCGGCAGCCGGTGGAATTGATACGGTATCGCCTCAAACCGGCCCTCTCGATCGCGGCCGCGTTGGTCTTCTAGGATGCGGCGGCCCAGGAAGTTCCAGACCCCGGCCGCGTGTCCCCTAGCGATATAAGCCAAAACCCATTCGGTGTGCATGTCGATCCGAGGCGCTGACATAAGATTGTTAAGCACGAGTTCAGCCGTTCCCGCTGAGAGTCGTGCGAAAAACGTCTTGGCTTCGGGAGCAAACCACGCGCCATTGATCCAGCGACTCTCGTTCCTTGCCGTCAAATACCTTAGTCCCGGCTCGAAGCAGCTCGTGATCAAATACCTGAGGTCTTCGCTACGGTGCGTGACAACCGCCACCACACATTCCATAACGGCGCTGTCGTCTTCTTTGGAAACCGCTTTTTCTAGGATCGCGTTGATGCGCGTCCCGTCTTCCACGGCGGAGAGACGCCACTGCCGAGCGAGCGCGCAGAGTTGGGTGCCCGTATCCAGATACCGAGCAAAGGTTCGATCATAGATGCCCCGATTACCGCTATCATAGAGCCCCTTTAGAAGGGCTGTCAAAAAATTGAGTACGTCATCATTCGCGCGGCGAAGAAATCGCTCTGCGATTTCCGGTTTGTGTTTCCCGATGAGCGCCAAAAACTCACCAAAAAGCGGGAACGTCGCCATGTCGTTGGACTTCGTCGCGGCACACCGCTCGATGGTCGCGTACCATTCATTCTCAGTTTTGTCAGAGAGATTGTCGACGTATTCGTCGACTCGTTCCCGACGATATTCCTCAGTCTTGATGTAGTCGAACCCTTCACCATCCCACTGCGGGGGCATGACCGACTCGTATCCCACAAGCGTCTTGTACCGCACGAAACCTGTGTCTGCGTTTGCAGCGTCTCTGAAGGTTAAAATGGCATCGTCGAGGTCTTGGGCCACTGCCCTGCATCCTAACCGATCGTCTGCCGCGGAAACTATTTGTCGAGCACGCTGGTGCTCAAACAGCAGATGCTTTTCGACGTGTTCCAATATCTCATAAGGCTCGCCGGCTGCGCGCGCTGCAAGCTCGTCCACAATCCGCTTTGTGTCGGTTACGACCATCGCACAGACATCGTTGGAATAGTTCCCCTGCGAGGGGAGCCTCGTCGCCGCCCACAACGAACTCAAGATCGAGCGCTTCTCTTCGGCGCTCGGCGCCTTATCGTAGAACTCAAGCAGGCCATCGATCGACGATCGACGTATTGTCCTCGAGCTCATCGGCGGCCGGCAGTGCGGCACGACTAATGGCAACGGCGTCTGCGGACCATGAAGTGCCGTGAAGCTCTGTATTCAGACATTCGCGCCATACTGTATGGAGGAGTGGCCAAGAGATGTTCCGTTCCTCGCTAGCAAGCCCATCGATGGCGCTGACGAGCGCGATCTGAACCGCCGGCCCCACCTGTCGCCAAACATCGAGATCATATCGCGCCAGTTCCTCGACACACCGATCGACCTCCTTCCGTACATCTGCATCGTTGGATGCTTCGTAGATACGACTCAACGCCTGAAGAGTAGCCCCAATGTCAATGTACCGGAGGTCGGAAATGATGCCGACAATGAGCCTGACAACTTCTGTGGCCGTGTGTCCGCCGAAATTGCCGAAGGGCGTCTCGATGGGCTGGGTCGCGGTCGCGTTCGCATTGTCCACAGCTGACAACAGCGCGGCTCGCAGCTCCGGATAGATTGCGGGGATTTCATCGTAGTTGGGAAGCACGTACTCGCGAAGCGATGTGAGAATTTCGTGCCGCTCGTTGTTGCTGGTACACGCATCCAGCGCCTTGATCGTGCCTCGATCGAAAAGCTCCTTGCCCTGCATGAGACGCTCAAAATCGTGCTGCACTTTTTGGAACTCGTACCCGGCCGGTAGCAGGTGGTCGTCAATGATCTTCTTCAGCCGTGCCTCTATCGAGGCCATCGCCCGCTGTCCAAATCCTTTTCTCTCGAAACGCTTATACGTTATGTCAGGGGCTGTTTCGGCCCAGGCGTGTATCAGGATCGTTTGGTATCTGTATCTCACACCGCAAGCCTTTGAACTTCGCGTATTCGGCAAGCGCTGCTCGCGCCTCACTGAGGCTGACGGTGTAGTGGATGGCTTGGTAGCGCTGGTTCTCGTTTTCCTCAGTGGGGTGGTGAATACGCATTTGGGCTTCGAAGTTTTCAGGAATAACTCGAGAGTTGAGAAACCGATCTACGTCAGTGTTAGTGTAGAAGATCAACCGGACGCCAGCGAGGTCCTTGATCTCCTCTTCGATGGAGGACGAATTCAGGAGACCACGAGCCTCAAGTTTGGGCTTGAGGTGGCTTGCTTCCTTGGCGCGGCACTGGATCGATTGCGGGCGGGAGGATCCCTTGTGCGCTATTGATCACCTTTTCGAGGATATCTCTGATTAGGTCGGCGAATTCCGCGTATCGCGTTTGGCACCCTTTCTCGTATTCGTCAAAATTCATTACGTGGCCGCCCCAAGCCTGGAGTTCATCCGATTCCTGGCAGATAGGTAGAATTGCCTGCTGCGTCCACCACATACGTGTAGCCCACCCTACCTATTCGGCATTTTCCGACCAACGCCCGCTTGCGGCGCTACCCCGTCGCTCTGGTACCTCGCGGGGAAGGACCGCTCTCCACCCCAAGGGGACCTCTAGCCCTGGGTACCATGTATTTGATTTTAACGACTGGCTCTTCACGGTAGGGACGACCCCGATCGACGGCATAAGGCTTCGTCGAGTCCAGCCCTCACCATCTCTGGCGTCTCATCTACCTCACAATCGACTACCACCGTTTGTCCGGCGCCTGGTTGTTGGGTACCTTAGCGTGTTAGCGCTGAAATTGCCGCAATCGAATGATATGTAGCGGCTGGTGGTACTTACGCGGAGGGGCGGCGCTTGCGTGTGGAGGCGGTCATTGTAGCGCCGAGGGTGGGGCGGTTTGCTGCTGATTCCTTGCAGATTGCAGCAAAAACGGCGGGGCCGGGCGGGCGAAGGGAGGGCGGTGGACGTCGCGGCGAGGTGCTGGTATGAGCGTTTCGCGATGACCGCCGAGAGCCGCATCCGCACCGTCCTGCTTGACCCTCGAATACAGCACCAGGTCGTCCTATTATCTCGATTGGGCGGAGGCGTTTTCGTGCTCGCCGCTGTTTGACGTCACGACATTCAACGTCTTCAGCCGCGGCCAGCGGCGGGCGGCGCGGCGGGCGATCGAAGGGGCCGAGCTGGTGGTGGCGCTGCATGCGTGCTCGGCCGACACGCTCGAATATTTGAAGCCGCTGGCCGGCGCGCTGCAACGGCGGCGCGGGCGGTTTCTGGCGTTTGTCGGCAACGAGTACAACCTCCCCTGGGCGCGGCTCGCCGACAAGCGCGGCTTTCTGCGCGAGACCGCGGCCGACTGGATCGGAACCCAGCTGCCGCTGGAGGCCGGGGAATGGCTCTACGCCGATACCGGCGCCCAAGTCCTCGCCCTGCCGCACGCGCTGAACGATGCGGTCTTCCGGCGCGACAAGCCCGACGCGTCGCGGCCGATCGATATCGGCGGGCGCAGCGCCCGCTATCCGGTCTTTGTCGGCGACGACGAGCGCAACCGGGTGCACGACCGGTTTGCCGCGCTCGGGCCGAAAGCGGGCCTGAAGATGGACATCGACACCGAGAACCGGCTCGACCGGCCGGGCTGGGCGGCTTTCCTCAACGATTGCCGCGGCACGATCGGCACCGAGGCCGGGTCGTGGTATCTGGAGCGCGACGACCGCACCGCGCTGGCGATCCGCGACTATGTCCGCGCCCGCACCGGCGGCCGGGTCATCAAAGCCGACGGCATGATCCACGCCCTGAGCCGGCGCCTGCCGTATCGGGTCAAATCCTGGCTGCGCGCCGTCCGCCAGATTCTCGCCGGTCCGCCACGAGGCGATCGACGACGGCACGGTGAGCTTTGCCGAGATCGAGCAGCGCTTTTTTGCCGGCCGGCAGCACTGCCCCGCCTATTCGAAATGCATCTCGTCGCGGCATTTCGACGCCGCCGGCACCGGCACCTGCCAGATCCTGGTACGCGGCCGGTACAACGACATCCTGACGGCGGACGAACACTACATCGCGCTCGACCCCGATCTCGGCAATGCCGAGGAGGCGACGGCGCGCTTTCGCGATCCGGTGGAGCGGCGGCGGATCGCCGATGCCGCCTATGCGCTGGTGCGCGATCGCCACACCTACCGCCACCGGATCACCGCCTTGCACAACATGCTCGGCGCCGCAGCAGGCGCGGAGCCGCAATAAGGGGCCGCCTTGGAATGAAATACCTTAGTGCGCCGACAATGCGCCCTCTCCGCCCGCTCGGGGGGAGAGGGAGGGGACCCGTCGCGTCGGCGATGGGGAGGGTGAGGTGGGTCGCTGCCGGCGGCGCCGCTTCCCCACCTCACCCCGACCCTCTCCGCCCCCGGGGGCAGAGAGGGAGAAACGGCAGGATTTCCGCTTTCGAGCGTGTGAAGAACTTGAAGATCGGCTGGATCAGCGCGGTACGTCCCCCGCCTTCGCTGGGGGCAGGCTCTTCGAGACGGCCGCGTCGCGGCCTCCTCAGAGCGTGTGACGGAATACCAAACCGCTGTCATTCCGGGGCGTGGGCGCAGCCCGCGAACCCGGAACCCATGCACACCGGCCTGCGATATGCTGGCGGACGGCGATGTTCATAGGTTCCGGGCCTGCCCTGCGGGCATCCCGGAATGACATTGCTTTCGACGCAGGGTTTCTTCACAGGTTCTCAGGACGAGCGGATTCTTAATGCCATTAGCAGTCTACCTCATGCTGAGGAGCGCCCTCGGGCGCGTCTCGAAGCACGCACGCGCTCGATGCAGTGCCCCGTTTCCGATCCCCGCCAATTCTTTCACACGCTCTTCCGCGGGGATGACGGCATGCGCATCGGAATCGCGAGGCCTGGGAATTCGATTACCGCCTCGTTCGCGGGGATGACGAACAGCGCAGTGAAAAGCAGCCGCTGAGATGTGCGGCATCGGCGGTTTTGTCCTGTCCGGCGCGGCGCCGGCGCGCGCCGAGCTGGAGGCGCGCCTGTGGCGGATGGTGGCGGTGCTGCGCCATCGCGGTCCCGACGACGAAGGCGTGTGGAGCGACGGCCGGGCCGGTCTCGCGCACGCTCGGTTGTCGATCATCGACCGCTCGCCCGCCGGTCATCAGCCGATGGCGAGCGGCGACGGCACGGTTTGGATCACCTATAACGGCGAAATCTACAATTTTGCCGAGATCGGCCGTGAGCTGACGGCGCTCGGCTATGTGCTGCGCAGCCGCAGCGACACCGAAATCATCGTCAATGGCTGGCACGCCTGGGGGCCGCGGATTTTTTCGCGGCTGCGCGGCATGTTCGCGCTGGCGCTGTGGGACCGGCGCTCGCAGCGCCTGATCCTGGCGCGCGACCGGATCGGCAAAAAGCCTGTATATTGGGCGCAGACCGGGTCCGCGTTTTTATTCGGCTCCGAAATCAAGGCGTTGTTGACGTGGCCCGGCTTGGCGCGCGAGCCCGACCTCGCCGCGATCGACCGCTACCTCACCCTGCAATACGTGCCGGCGCCGCACACCGCCTTTGCCGCGGTGCGCAAGCTGCCGGCGGCGCATTACCTCGTCCTTGCCGCCGAGGCCGACGGCACCTTCGGCGAGCCCGAGCTGGTGCGCTATTGGCACTTGCCGGCGCCGCGCGCATCGCAGCAAAAGCGGCCGGTGGCCCAGCTCCGGCACGAGCTGGTGGAGCGGCTCGAAGAGGCGGTCCGGCTGCGGCTGGTCGGGGAGGCGCCGCTCGGCGCTTTTTTGTCGGGTGGCATCGACTCCTCCGCGGTGGTCGCAATGATGGCGCGCGCCGGCGCAGGCCGGGTCAAAACCTTTTCGATCGGCTTTGCCGACAAGCGATATGACGAGACCCGCTTTGCCCGGATCGTGGCGCAGCAATACGGCACCGACCACGAGGAGCTGATCGTCGAGCCCGATGCGGTGGCGATCCTGCCGCGGCTCGTGTGGCATTACGGCGAGCCCTTTGCCGACCCGTCGGCGATCCCGACCTATTGCGTCGCCGAATTGGCGCGCCGCCAGATCACCGTCGCGATGACCGGCGACGGCGGCGACGAGTGCTTTCTCGGCTATCCGCGCTACCGCGCGATGCGCTACCTGATGCGGCTCGACCATCTGCCGGCCTGGGGCCGGGCGGGTCTGGGGCTCGCGCTCCAGGCGGCGCCGAAGAGATTGCAGCGGCGTTTCAAATTGCCGCGCATCCGCGGCTTGCTGCGCGCCCCGGGCGACCACCCGGCGCGACGCTATGCCCCGACGATCGCATTCTTCGACGATGCCGACAAAGAAGCCGGCTATGGCGAGGCGCTGCGTGGTGCCGCCGCGGCCTCGGCCGTGGATTTCCTCGAACCCTATTTCGCCGAAGCGGACGGTTTGGTCGCCGGCGCCAATCGGGCCGATATCCATACCTACCTGCCCGACGATTTGATGGCCAAGGTCGATATCGCCACCATGGCGCACGGGCTCGAAGCGCGCGCGCCGCTGCTCGACCACGTGCTGCTCGAATGGGCGGCCGAGATCCCGGCGGAGATCAAGCTCGCCCGCGGCGTGACCAAGGCATTGTTCAAATCGGCGATGGCGCCCTATCTGCCGCGCCAGATCCTCGATCGGCCAAAGCGCGGCTTCGGCATCCCGATCGACGGCTGGTTCCGCAACGAGATCAAAGAGCTGGCTCACGACACCTTGACCTCGTCGAGCGCCCGGCAGCGCGGCCTCTTCAAGCCGGGCTATGTCGAGACCCTGCTCGACGAGCATTGTGAGGGCCGGGCTGATCATCAGAACCGGCTTTGGGCGTTGCTGATGCTCGAATTGTGGTTCCAAATGTGGATCGACGCCCCCACCGAGCAGGCGTTGCTGCGCCCCGCCGTCTGACCGCAGGCCCAACCTCCCCGGAACCGTTCCGCCCGAGCCCGTGTTCAGCAGAAACGGTGATCGTCCGGATCGGACGAGCTCGGCTCGCCGCCGCAAGGGGCGGTTACGGAGGCAAGAATGCTTTACTGGGCGCTGGTGTTCCTGATCATCGCGATCATTGCCGGCATTCTCGGCTTTGGCGGGGTCGCTGTGGCCGCGGCCGGGATCGCCAAGATCCTGTTCTTCATTTTTCTCGTGGTTTTTTTGGTGATGCTGGCGACAAGCCTGATCGGCCGCCGCCGCCCGCCGATTTGACGGCGCTCAATCGGCGGCCAGCACCCGCGCCAGCTGGCTCAATGCCTCCTGGTGGCGCTCGTTCGGGATCTGCGCGAAATTGCGCGACAATTCGAGGCACATGCGCTCGCGCGGGGAGATCGAGCGCGTGTCCTCGTCGGCGAGACCGTCGAAGAAATAGCTGACCGGGACGCTCAGCACCTGCGCGATCTCAAACAGCCTTCCGGCCGAGACGCGATTGATCGCGCGCTCGTATTTGTGCGCCTGCTGATAGGTAACCCCGATCAGGTCGGCGAGCTGCTGCTGGGTCAAGCCCAGCATGATCCGGCGCTCGCGCACCCGGGCGCCGACATGCCGGTCGATGTCCGGGGTGCGGCTCGCGGTCCGGCGAGCCGGCGCAGCGCGTTCGCGATCGTGCCGCAGCTCCCCATCGGTGTGGGCAACGGTTTTAATTTCGTTTTTCATCTCGCTCCCCTCGCTCCCCTCGATTTTTTTCATCTCGCTCCCCTCGATTGTCGTGAAGCCCTCGCACCCCCAGCGCGAGGCGGGCCACCCATCCTGTGCTGCGTATTTGGCCGCCAGAGCGGCGACGCTGGGTGCATCGGGTCTGCTAACCCGATGACTATCGGCGAGGAAAGCACGTGCCGTGTGTCAACATTTGGGCAGGCGTCGAGCCCTTTCTGCGCGCGGCGCCGTCCACACCTGCGGTTTGCGCATGCCGTGCGCGTTGACAGCCGGGCAGCGGCGATGATACCGAGCCCATTCCGCTTTGGCCCCACAGATCGATGCCGCGCATCTCAATCGGCGATTGCTCGCTCTATTACGAGCGGCACGGCCTGGATTTTCCGGTCCTGTTCATCTCCGGACTCGGCGGCTTCGCCGCGTTCTGGCAGGATCAGGTCGCGGCCTTCGCCAAGCGGTTCGAGGTCGTCACCTTCGACCATCGCGGCATCGGCCAGAGCGACGAAAGCCGGATCGGGTATACGGTCGAGCGGATGGCGGCCGATGTCGCCAAGCTGATGGATGCGCTGGCAATCAAGCGCGCCCACATCGTCGGGCACTCGACCGGAGGGGCCATCGCCCAGGTGCTGGCAATCGAGCATCCGGGCCGTATCGCCAGCGTCGTTCTCGCCGCCACCTGGACCAAAGCCGACGCCTATTTCCGTCGGCTCTACGGGCTGCGCAAAGAGATTTTGCAGCGGCTCGGACCCAGCACCTACCTGCAATCGGCGACGTTGCTGTGGTACCCGAGCTGGTGGATCGCCCGCAACAACGAGAAGCTGCGCCAGATTGAAGCGCAGGGCCTCGCGGGGTTTGCGCCGGTCGACATCGTCGCCAGCCGGATCGACGCGATGCTCGCGTTCGACCGCACCGCCGATCTGGCACGGATCAAGGCCCCGACCTTGGTCGTCGGGGCCGAGGACGACATCGTCACCCCGGCCTATTTTTCGGAAGAGCTGGCGCGCCTGATCCCGGCCGCCGAAGTCAAGATCTTCCCGCGCGGCGGCCACCTGCTCAACCAGGTCCGGGTGCGCGAATTCAACAATGCGGTGCTGCCGTTTCTGGTGTCCCACACGCCCGGCTGACCCGTCTGTCGTTGCCTCTCCGCAAGGTCAGGGTTTAAGGCTTCGTTCAGGGTTCGGCGCCTAGCTTGCGGCCCATAGGCATCTCCGCGACACCGCGTTTTGGGAGATGCGGCTATGAGGCGAGGTTTTGTCAGTGTCCGAGCGGCTCCGGCGCCAGGAAGCGCGTGAGCGGGGGTGGCGCAACCGCTCGATCGGGGCGGCGGTCCAGGCGGCGCTGCGCCAGGATCGTCTGCTGTTCGCCTATCAGCCGGTCGTGCATGCGGCAACCGGCGAGGTCGATTATTTCGAGTGCCTGCTGCGCCTGCGCGACCCCGAGCGCGGCCTCGTCGCCTGCGGCGAATTCGTCGCCGCGATCGAAGAGGTCGGGCTGATCGGGCTGATCGACCGTTTTGCCCTGGGCCGCGTGGTCGAGGAGCTGGCGGTCGAGCCCGGGATAAAGCTGGGGCTCAATGTCTCGGCGCTGACCGCCTGCGACCGGTCCTGGCTGCGCTCGCTGATGGCCTTGCTGCGGCGCAACCCTGGCCTCGCCGGCCGCCTTGTCATCGAAATCACCGAGACGGCAGCGCTCGACAACCTCGCCGAGACCGCCCGCTTTGTCGACGCGCTGCGCCATGCCGGCTGCCGCGTCGCGCTCGACGATTTTGGCGCCGGCCATACCTCCATGCGCCATCTTCAAGTTTTGGCGGTCGACACCATCAAGATCGACGGCGGCTTTGTCCGCAACCTGCCGGCGCGGCGGGAAAGCCGCGTGTTTCTGCGCCATCTCCTCGGGCTCACCCGCGATTTCGGCTTCAGCACGGTTGCCGAATGCGTCGAGACCGCTGAGGAAGCGGAAGTTCTGTGCGCCGAGGGCATCGGCTTTATGCAGGGTTTTCACTTCGGACGCCCCGAAATCGAGCGGGTCTGGCCCGGCGATCCGGACGGTTGCGCGTAGACCGCGATCGCGCCGACAATCCCCCACGGGCCGCGACTTGCGGCGATCGGGGAAAGATCGGCAATGCAAATCGGGGTTCATCTGCCGCATGCAGGCGGCCAGGCCACACCTGAAAAGATCCGGAACGCGGCACAGCGGGCGGAGGATCTGGGGCTCAGCGATGTCTGGGTCAGCGAGCACATCATCGTGCCGCGCGCCAGCTTTCCGCGCTCGCCCTTATTCTACGATCCGGTGTTGAGCCTGACCTGGGCCGCCGCCGCGACAAAGCGCGTGCGGTTGGGCACAAGCGTCCTGGTGCTGCCGATGCGCCATCCGTTGCCGCTCGCCAAGGAATTGGCGACGTTGCAGGAGTTTTCGGAAGGGCGGCTGATCCTCGGCGTCGGGGTCGGCTGGCTCGAAGCCGAGTTCGCCGCCTTGGGCGTGCCGTTCCGCGAGCGCGGCCGGCGCCTCGACGAGGGCATCGCGTTGATGCGCGCGGTGTGGACGCAAGACCCGGTTACGTTCCACGGCAAGCACATCCCGGCCGAGCTCGCCGAAATGACAATGCTGCCGCAGCCGTGCCGGCCGATCCCGATTTGGTTCGGGGCGCGCTCCGAGGCGGCGCTCAAGCGCACCGTGCGCACCGGCGATGGCTGGCATGGCAGCCAGCAGACGCCCGAAGCCGCGGCGTCGGTCGTCGCCCGCCTGCGCCGCGACCGTCCGGAGCCGGAATTTACGATCTCGATGCGCGTCCATTGGGACGGCAAGGACGAGGGCGAATTGCGCGCCCGCCTCGCCGCCTATGCCGGGATCGGCGTTCAGCACGCAATGGTAGCACCCAACAACCGCGAAACCGACGATTGGAACGCCGTCATCGCCGGCACCGGCCGCGCCGCCGCCGCCTAGCGCAAGATCCGATCAGGTTGCATCAGCCCGTCAGCCCCCCTCACCCTTCCCTCTCCCCCCAATTGGGGCCAATGGGGGAGAGGGTTGCGAAGGGTTGGCGAGGCCCACGGGTCCGGCCGGAGGCCGGCCCGAGGATAAACTCCGCCGAGCCTTACCCGATCCTCGGGTCGAGCCCGAGAGGGTGAGGGGGGCTCTACCTAATGGATCATGCTTTAGGCTGCCCTGGTGGCGATCGCGGGGGCGGGCTCGCGGGCGGCGCGGCGGATCAGGTCGGCGCCGCGCTCGGCGATCATGATCGTCGGCGCGTTGGTGTTGGTCGAGGTCACCGCCGGCATCACCGAGGCGTCGATGACCCGCAGCCCTTCGAGCCCATGCACGCGCAGCTCGTCATCCACCACCGCCAGCTGGTCGCTGCCCATCTTGCAGGTGCAGGACGCGTGGTAGACCGTCGAGCCCTTTTGCCGCGCATAATCCAATAGCTCGTCATCGCTCTGGACACCGGCGCCGGGAATGATCTCGGCTCCGCAATATTTGGCCAATGCCGGTGCGGCGAAGAGCCGCCGGGCAAAGCGCAGGCCGGCGACGATGGCGCGGCGGTCGGTCTGCTCGCTCAAATAGCGCGGGTTGATCGCCGGCGCCTCCCTGGGGTCGGCGGATTTCGCTTCGACATAGCCGCGCGACAACGGCCGCATCTGCCAGGCGCCGGCGGTGATGCCCGGAAAATCGTCGAGCTCTCCGATCTGGCCGTCCTTGAAGCTGCCGGGTGCTATGCTGCATTGCATGTCCGGGGTTGCCAATTCCTCGAGCACCTTGACCGAGGCCGCCGCCAACGAGGCGCTGTAGGTCAGCATGCCCTTGCCGGTGACGAGATAGCGCATCACCTCGACGGCGAGCGGGAAACCGCGCGAGCGCTCGTTGACGGTCGCGATGCCGCTGACCGGATAGCTGAGCCGCGCGATGAAATGGTCCTGCATGTTGCGCCCGACCCCGGCGAGCGCGTGATGCACCGGGATGCCGATCCGGCCCAAATGCTCCGGCGCGCCGACGCCCGAAAGCTGGAGAATATGCGGCGAGCCGACGGCACCCGCGGCGAGGACTACCTCGCGCGCCGCATCCGCCCGCTCGATCCGGCCGCCCTGCTCGTATTCGATGCCGACCGCACGGGTGCCGTCGAACCGGATGCGGCGCACCAGCGCCTTGGTGACGAGCTGGAGGTTCGGCCGCTTCAGCGCCGGGCGCAGATAGGTGCGCGCGGTCGAGGCGCGCCGTCGCCCGCCGCGGGTCTGCTGGCACCAGCCGATGCTGTCGCCCGCACCCGGCGGCAGATTGTTGACGTCTTCACGGTATTCGAGACCGATCTCCCGGCCCGCCTCGATCACCGCGGCGCAGAGCGGCGGGCGGTCCATCGCCGAGGTGAACAGAGGCCCGCCCGTGCCGTGGGCTTCGCTCGCGCTGCCCGACCAGTTCTCGGCCTTGTTGAAATAGGGGAAGACGTCGTCCCAGCTCCAGCCGCGGTTGCCGAGCTGCGCCCAATGGTCGAAATCCTCGGGCTGGCCACGGACATAAATGAGGCCGTTGATCGAGCTGGAGCCGCCCAACACGCGACCGCGCGGGTAGAGGATGGCACGCCCCGCGGTGCCCGGATCGGGCTCGGCGTGGTAGCCCCAGGTCAGGGTCGGATGGTCGAGCATCTTCATAAAGCCGGCCGGCACGTGGATGTAGGGGTTCCAGTCGCGCCCGCCGGCCTCGATCAACAGCACCTTGACCGAGGGGTTCTCGGTCAGCCGGTTGGCGAGCACGCATCCGGCCGAGCCGGCGCCGACGATGACGTAATCAGCATTCATTTTCCCCTCCGCCGCACCGGCGCTATTTCTGCGCCTCGCCGTAGGGATAGATCATTTCACCGGTCGCATATTTCTTCGGCCACAAGATCGTCTGCCGGCTGTCGTCCTTGAACTGGTCGAGGCCGTTGCCGCTGACACCGTGAAACTGGAGCTCCAGGACCCGCGGCTCGGCCCACTCGCCGTTGGGCCCGTATTTGATGTCGCCGACGATCGTCTTGAATGTATGGCTGCGCATATAGGCGGCGAGCTTGTCCTGGTCGAGGCCCTTGGTCGCAGTGACCGCCTCGGCAAGCACCTGAAGATTGGCATAGGCGAAGGGCGGCAGGTAATAGCCGAGCGGGTCCACCCCGGCGGCGGGTGCCTTCGCCTGGTATTTTTTCAGAAACTCATCGACGCCGGGAAAGACCAGGGTCTTTGCCGGCTCCCAGAAATCGTAATCGACGATCCCGTTCAGGAGCGGCCCGAGCTGCGTCTTGATCGAAGCGTACTGCAAGCCGACGAGCCCGCCGCCGAAGATCTTGGTCTTGAGCCCGACCTCGTGGGCGGCGCGCACCATGCCGACCGCGTCGGGCGGATAGGAAGCGCTGAACACGATGTCGGGGTTGGTTGCCTGGATTGCCTGGACGATCGGGCTGAAATCGGTCGTGGTCGGCGGATAGGTCTTGTCGTAGACGATCTGGAACCCGGCCTTTTTGGCGTTGATGCGGGCGCCGTCGGCGGCGTTGCGCGAGAATTCCGCGTCGGCGGCGATGATCGCCAACGTCTTGGGCTTCGGGGTCTGCAGCGCCGCCACCGCAAAGAACGGCGCGGAAAAGCTCTGCCCCGGGTTGAGCCCGCCGGTCGGCGCCATCATAAAGAATTTCGGGTATTTGAACTGGCGGTTGACGTCGAGGCCGAACAGCCCAAAGAACGTCATGTTGTGGGCGATGACGACCGGCATCGCCGGCGCCTCGAGGTTGGTGCCGTAATCGCCAACCACCAGATCGACATGGTCGACATCGATGAGCTTGGTAAAGATGCCGGGCACCGTCGCCGGGTTCGACTGGTCGTCGTAATAGACGAGCTTGACCGGCCGGCCGAGGAGACCACCCTTGGCGTTTGTTTCCTCCTCCCAGATCTGCATCGCCAAGAGCGCCGCCTTGCCGCTCGCCGCGAGCCCTCCGGTCAACCCCATGCCAAAGCCGATCTTGATCGGCTCGGCAGCGCGCGCCGGCAGCACCGCCGCCGCCATCAGCGCCAGCCCGGCGACGAGGCTCGTCTGCAAAAAACCGAACATTTTCTCCTCCCTAATTCGTATTCCTCGATCCTAGCCCAAGCGGCCGCCGTCGCGGACAAAAAACGAGCCGCGGCGCCATCTCCCGACAGTCGAGAAGGTCAGCGGCGCCAAGCCCGCCTATCAGGATCAGAGAGAGATCAGAGGCCGAAAAGCGCTCTTGCCGGCGAGCAATCCCAACGAATTCCGTTCGAAATCCGAGCCAACAAACCCTTGGTCATAACTTTGCCGCAGGTGCCCGCCCGTCCAGCAGACTAGCCTCCTCCTGATCTTTCGGTTGGGGGGACCACAGAAATGCTGTATCGTCTTGCGCTCCGGCGCTATGTCGGGGCAACGGCTGTTGTCGTGGCTGCGGCCGGCTTTTTTGCCGCGACCGCGCTGGCGGGAGGGCCGCCCCGCAGCGGCCCGACCACGACCTCGAAGCATGGTGGGCCGAGCGATCCTGGGGTTCGCGGCGGCCCGGCCGGCGCCGGCGCGGCGCTCCCCGGTCTCGGACCCGCCGAGCAGAATTTGTTCGCCGCGGCGCGCGACCGATTTGCCGAGGTAGATTCGGTTTCCGGCACGATCAGCGATGCGCCGCCCGGCGTCATCAACGGGCTCGGTCTCGGCCCGCGCTTCAACCTCAACAGCCTGCTCCGGATGTCACGCCCAGCCGGCGATCGGCGGGACCAGCCCGTCGGTCAACCCGGAAGTGGCGATGGCGACATTGGATGGCGCGCGCAATGCGGTGCCGTTTTTTGTCGCAGCAAACGGGCCGGTGCGCGAGGCGCGATTTATCGCCAATTCCGACGGCACCGCGGACGGCGGCGTCCACAATCTCTATGTGATCAGTGGCCGCGGCGACGCGGCGGGCTGCACCTTGGCCCAGCCGGATTTCGCCGGAGCACAGCGCCGGAACAACATCATCTTTCGCATCCCGACGCCGGTGTTCGGCGCGGGGCTGGTCGAAAACACGCCCGACGGCAATCTCGCCAATGACGCTGCGGCATTGGCCGGACTGCGCCAGGCCAATGGCGTCGCCGGCAATTTCAATCACAACGGCAATGACGGGACGATCAGCCGCTTTGGTTGGAAGGCGCAGAACAAATCGCTGATGATGTTTGCCGGCGAGGCCTACAATGTCGAGCAGGGCGTCACCAGCGAGCTGTTCCCGAACGAGCGCGAAAATGCGCCCGGCTGCCAATACAACCAGATGCCGGAAGACGCGACCAATCTCGCCGACAATGGGCTCAGCAACAGCCCGGCTTCCGACTATGCCTCCGACATTGTGAACTTCGCCGCCTTTATGCGCCTCTCGGCGCCGCCGGCCCCGGCGCCGGCCACGGCCTCGTCGGTGCGTGGGCAGCAGGCCTTTGTCAATGTCGGCTGCAATCTCTGCCACATCGCCCAGCACACCACCGCGCAGTCGATCTATACCGGGCAAAGCAACCGGACCTATGCGCCGTTCAGCGATTTCCAATTGCACGATATGGGCGTGCGTCTCGCCGACCAGATCAGCCAGGGCCAGGCCGATGGGGACCAGTTCCGCACCGCGCCGCTCTGGGGTGTCGGACAGCGGATTTTCTTTCTTCACGACGGCCGCACCCGCGACCTCTTGCAGGCGATCGAGGACCATGCCGGCGATGGCTCGGAGGCAAACGCGGTGATCGGCAACTTCAGTGCGCTGCCTTATTCGGCGCAGCAGGACATCCTGAATTTCCTGCGTTCGCTATAGGCCCGGTCAGCGTGCGGCGGGCGCAAACCGGAAGGTGAGGCCCGTCTCGATTTCTACTGGACGGCGGTTCAACAGATAGGGCTCGACCCGCCATTGGCGCAGCGCATCGGTAATATTGCTGCGCTGCGCCGAAGTGGCCCGAATGACGTGGACCCGGGCCACTCGTCCGTCGGCGGCTGACCAGGATGCGCACCGGAATGCTGACGGAATAGGGTGCCGCCGGAACCGGCTCGACCCGGCGCAGAACCGTTTGTGCGGTGACATAGCCCTTGACGCAGACCGGAGCGGGCCGGCCGCGCGAAAATTGGAGATGGTCGAGGCTTGCCGCCAGGCCTCGCAGCCGACCAGGGTCGGCGGCGGCAAAGGTGAAGATCACCACATGGCAGCGCAGGTCGGTTGCCAGCACGATCCGCGAGAGCGGGCTGCCGGGGAGCATCGAGCCGAGCAAAGCTGTGACCGGCGATCACCACGCTCGACAGCGCGGGCTGGGCCGCTGTCCGCCGTGGCGGCATTTTTGGCGAGGCCTTCGGTCATGGCACGCGCATCGGCGATCGGCGGGGCGGCAAAGAAAATGTCCTGCGCCGCAATCAATGCCGTTGCCTGCGCGCCCTCAGGGGGCGCCGGCGTCGCCAGCACATAATAGCCGGCATAGGAGGGCGCCGGCGGTTTCGGCCCCGCCGACCAACCCTCGGGCAACGGGTAGCGCAGGCCGAAATAGGCGTTCACATAGACGCCGCCGACCACCGCACCCTGCGCCGGATCGAAGCTGCCCGCATCCTCGGCAGCCGCCATTCGCGCCGCCGCAGCCACGACGAGGCACGACAACAGCGCAACCACCCTGAGCCGGAGTCGCACGCACCCCCTCCGTGCAATCGCGATTGCGCAGAATAGCCGATCGAAAGGGGTGCGTCGCGAGCCCCGGCGCGGCCGGCCGGGGCCCGGCCTCGGGCGCTCTCAGGCCACGACCAGATCCGGCACCATCTCGGTGCCCTTTGTCTCGGGGCCGAGCGCCACCGCGAAGATGAAGTTGACCAGCCCGAACATGGTCCCGATCAGCATCGGGATGGCGAACCCCAAATTCCAGCCGATCGCGAAAAAGGTCAGGATCGGCGGCACCATGGCGCCAGGGATCGCGCCGACATGATAGCAAAAGCCGGTCGCGGTGGCGCGAATCTCGGTCGGGAACCGCTCGGTCAGATAGCTCGGCACCTGGCCGTACATGCCGCCGCCGGCGAACAGCCCTTGCAGCATAAAGGCGATCACCACCCAGGTGAAATTGGGGGAGAACAGATAGATCGGCACCAGCGGGATCGCGCACAGCGCCGGGATGATCATCGCCGGGCGCCGGCCGATCCGGTCCGACACCCAGCCCCAGCCACAGCTGGCGAGAAACACGAACAGGTTGGCGAAGATCAGCGGGGTGGCGATCAGCGCCGGGCTCAAATGCGTGTCGTGCTGCAAATGGGTCGCGAACAGCGCATTGATCGAATAATAGGTGATGAACCCGGCCGCCTGAAACCAGCACACGCTCAAGGTGTTGCCGATCATGCCGCGCTTGAAAATCTTCAGGAGCGGCACCCGCACCTCGCGCTGCTAGGGTGCGCTGCAACCGGCGGTTTTCGAGCCACACCGCCGGCTCTTTGACGTAATAGCGGATGTAGACGAGGGCCAGCGCCGGTGCGATGCCGATCCACAGCATGCCGCGCCAGCCGATGTATTTGAAAAAGAGGCCATAGATCAGGCTCGACAGCAGAAAGCCGAGACCCCACGAGCCCTGCAAGACGCCGCTCATAAAGCCGCGCGAGCGGATCGGCCAGGTCTCCATCGCGAGGGACGCGCCGGCCGGCCATTCGGCACCCATAAAGAGGCCGAGCAGCGCGCGGAAGAACAGCAGAAACAAGAAGGTCGGCGAAAACCCGGCGATGAAATTGCACAGCGAATAGCCGAGGATCGAGATCATCAGCGGAAATTTGCGCCCGACCCGATCGGCGACCCAGCCCGAGGCGGTGGCACCGACCAGCCGCATCCACAGGGTCAGAGTGAAGACGATCGCCACTGCCGTCAGCGGTACTTTGAACTCGTTGGCGATCGGCACCATGATCAACAGGAAGATCGTGAAATCGAAGGCGTCGAGGGTCCAGCCCATCCACGCCGCGCCGAACGCGTACCACTGGTCCTTGGTCGGCTCCTTCCACCACTGGTCCGTTGTTATTTTTTCAACCGCTGCCATGGCGTAGTTCCCCTTTGCAGGCGGCCCCGATTTCGGGGCGTTGCGGATTCTTGTGTAGCGATTGCGATCTCTTCTGCGGCGCCGGGTTCAGGCCACCGACAGCTCGGCCACGAGCTGCTTTCCTTTGGTCTCCGGGCCGACCAGCAGGGCCGCGATAAAGCTGACGAGCCCGCCCACCGTGCCGATCAGCATCGGGACGCCAAAGCCCATGCCGAGGCTGGTGGCGAGATAGGCGAGGATCGGCCCGACCAGCCCGCCGAAAATCGCCCCCTGGTGGTAGCAGAAGCCGGCGGCGGTCGCCCGCACCTCGGTTGGGAACCGCTCGGCGAGATAGCTCGGGTTCTGGCCATAGATGCCGCCCGCGGCAAACAGGCCCTGCAACCCGAAAAACACGACGATCATCGTGTAATTGCTGGTCAAGAGGTAGAGCGGCGCGCACGGGATGCCGATCAACGCCGGCACGATCATCGCCCAGCGCCGGCCGATGCGGTCCGCCATCCAGCCCCAGAATGGGCTCGACAGGAAAAACAAGGCGCTTTGGATCATGATCGGCAGCGCCACCAAGCCCCGGGCTCAGATGCAGGTCCCGTTGCAAAAAGGTCGGAAACAGCGCGATGATCGAATAGCCGACGACAAACCCGCTCGCCATCCACCAGCAGGTCGTCAGCGTGTTCACGATCATGCCGCGCCTGAAGATGCTGAGCAGCGGCAGGCGGACCTCGCGCTGCTGGGTGCGCTGCAGCCGGCGGTTCTCGAGCCAGACCGCAGGCTCCTTGACGTAAATTCGAATGTAGACGAGCAGCAGCGCCGGGATCACGCCCATGATCAGCAGGCCGCGCCAGCCGATCGAGGTGTAGAGCAGCCCGTAAGCGGCGCTCGACAGCAGCGCGCCGAGGCCCCATGACGATTGCAGCACGCTCGCCATAAACCCGCGCGAGCGCTGCGGCCAGGTTTCCATCGCCAATGCCGCGCCGGCCGGCCATTCGGCACCCATGCCGATGCCGAGCAGCGCGCGGAACAAAAACAAGAACCAGAATGCCGGCGAAAACCCGGCAAAGAGGTTGCAGACCGAATACCAGGCGATCGAGATCATCAGCGGCGTCTTGCGCCCGACCCGGTCGGCGAGCCAGCCCGAGGCGGTGGCGCCGACGAGCCGCATCCACAGGGTCAAGGTGAAGACCGCGGTCACCGCCGTCAGCGGGACATGGAATTCCTGCGCAATCGGCAGCATGATCAAAAGAAAGATCGTGAAGTCGAAGGCGTCGAGCGTCCAACCCAGCCACGCCGCCACCCAGGCGTGCCACTGGTCGCGCGTCGGCTCGCGCCACCACGCAACTGCCGCTGCGGACCCGACGTCTGAGGTCTGGATGACCGTCATGACGCAATCCCCCCGAACGATGGCTTTTTGGGCAAGCCTTGCAAAAACAGTAGAGGAGCTACGCGGTCTTGTCTCTGGTTTTTTTGACCGCGATCGGCTGAGCGGGCGGCATGGCGGAAGAGCCGATCGCCGTGGGCGGCCATCGCGACCCGACAGCGGCGGCGCCGGCCTGGCGGCGCACCCTGGCGGCGATGATTCTGATTCAATTCATCATGACGATGGCGTTCTCGATGCTGAGCCCGATCATGCCGCTCTATCTGCCGCTGCTCGGGGTCGAGACGGCGAGCGCGGTGGCGTTGTGGGCCGGTGTCCTCGCCGGCACGACCTCGCTCGTCGCCGCGTTCGCCTCGCCGTTCTGGGGCCGGCTCGCCGACCGCCACGGCCGCAAGCTGATGCTGCTGCGGTCGAGCCTCGCGGTCGGCGTGTTCGCCGCGCTGATGGGGGCGGCGGCAAATGTCTGGCAGCTCTTTGCCTGCCGCGCGCTGATGGGCGTCTTTGCCGGGTTTTCGAGCACGGCGATCGCGCTGGTGGCGAGCCAGGTGCCGGAGGAGCGGCTCGGTTTCGCGCTCGGCTGGTTGAGCGCCGGCCAGCTCGTCGGCTCGCTGGTCGGCCCGCTGATCGGCGGCGTGCTGGCCGATTTGACACACAGCTACCGCATTCCGTTCTATTGCACCGCAGCGACGATTTTGGTGTCGACCAGCTTTGTCTGGTTCGGCGTTCACGAGCGTTTTGTGCCCACCGCACAGCCGCGCGGCGGGCGCGCCGCCCTCAGCAGCCTGATCGCGGTCGCCCGCTCGCCGGGCCTGCTGGCGCTGTTCTTCGTGCTGCTGATGGCGCAGTTCGGGGTGCGCACGGTGCAGCCGGTGGTGACCTTGTTCGTCAAGGAATTGCTGGGCGAGCGGCCGGATCTGGCCACCTTGAGCGGGATCGCCTTCTCGATCACCGGGCTCGCCAATATCGTCGCCACCCCGTTTTTGGGCAGCAAGAGCGACAAGATCGGCTATCGCCGGGTTTTGCTGATCGGCTTGCTCGGCGCGTCCTTGACCACCTTGCCGCAAGCCTTTGTCGGCAGCTATTGGGCGTTTACCGCCGAGCGCTTTGCCGTCGGCCTTTTTATCGGCGGCATCCTGCCGGCCGCCAACGCGCTGGTCGGCCGTCTCGTCCCGCGCGCGCAACGCGGCACGGTCTACGGCATCACCGCCTCGGCGATGTTTCTCGGCAATTCGATCGGCCCGTTGAGCGGTGGCGCGGTGGCGGCGGCGCTCGGGCTGCGCTGGGTCTTTTTGATGACCGGCGCGGTGCTGTTGGCGAATTTGCTATGGGTCTATTATCGGGTGCCCGAATATGCCGCCGCCGAAAGCCGCGCCGAGGGCGGGTAGGCGAGGGCGCCTAGCCGAGGGCGCAGTAAGGCGACGGCCTCGTTCGCCAAAACAAGGTTCGAGGATTGCTGGTGATCGACCCGCGCTATGTGCTGTCGGGCTTGTGCGTCGGCGCGATCGTCGGGATGACCGGGGTCGGCGGCGGATCGCTGATGACACCGCTGTTGATCATGCTGTTCGGCGTCCATCCCGCGACCGCGGTCGGCACCGACCTCCTTTATGCCGCGGTCACCAAGAGCTTTGGCACGCTCGTTCACGGCTATACCCACACCGTCGATTGGCGTGTCGTGCGCCGCCTGGCCGTGGGCAGCGTGCCGGCAACGGTCGCCACCTTGCTGGTCCTTGCGCAATTCGACATGCGCAGCGCCCAGGCCGCGCATTTGATCTCGCGTGCGCTCGGCGCGGCCTTGGTGGCGACCTCGTTGACCTTGGTCTTTCGCGGCCGGCTCGTCGACTGGCTGACGCGGCATTTTCCCGAGCCGGCGCCGCGGACCACCACAGTCCTGACGGTTGTGACCGGTGCCGTCCTCGGAATCTTGGTTTCGGTCTCGTCGGTCGGCGCCGGTGCGATCGGCGTCACCGCGCTCGTCATCCTCTATCCGCGGCTCGCCACCGCGCGCATCGTCGGCTCCGACATTGCCCATGCCGTGCCGTTGACCCTGATCGCCGGCTTGGGCCATTGGGCGATCGGCTCGATCGACACGAGCATCCTCGGCTCGCTGCTGATCGGCTCGGTCCCCGGCATCCTTGCCGGCAGCTATGCGGCAATCCGCTTACCCGACCGGGCCTTGCGGATGAGCCTTGCGGTCATGCTGGTCATCGTCGGCGGACGCTTGCTGGTCTGACCGGTGCCGGGGCTGCCGGGAGCGCATCACGCGCTCGCCCAGCCCATAGACGAGCGCATCACGCGCTCGTCACGCCCATAGATTGGCGGCGGCGAGGAATGCTGCCCCGGCGAGCAGCGCTGCGCCCGAACCGGCGGGGCTGGACCCAAGCCGAGGATGCTCATCGCCCGAGACTGCCACGCTCGGCCGGAGGCGATGCGATTGCGAATATTTCACTCGAACGTAAGCTGGTTCACACATGCCCGCCGATCGAGTCTTTAATTACGGCAACAGGATATCGGCGAACATCTGGCGCGACACCGCGACCTCGGCCATTTGGAACGTGATGCAGCGACCGTGGCTGACGACCTTCGCCCCGATCTTGATCAGCTTTTCGCGCAGGCCGGTCAGCGACCACGGCTCCGCCGCCTTCGGCATCGCCGGCGTCCGCATGAAGCTTGCCGAGGTTTACGCCAGCATGTGGGGCTGCAGACGGACGGCGTTGGCGGCGAAGGTGCGGCATGACAGCCGCGTCCACTTGATCGCGTCCTACGATCGGCGGCGCCTCCTCGTCGTCACGCCTCCTCGTCGTCACGCCTTGTCGAGCCAGACGGTGTCTTGCCGGCCGATGTCGTAGACGCCAAAAAAATTGGCCGGGTCGAGACCCTTGACGTAGCTGTACCAGACATCGTTGATCTGCTCCCAGGCGATCGGCAGCACCGGCGGGTTTTGCTCCATGATCGCTTCCGCCTGGCGCACCAGCGCAAGACGCTTGGCCGGATCGATCTCGCGGTCGATCTGGTCGGTCAGCGCGTTGAATTTTTCGTTGTCCCAGAACGAGTAGTTCTGGGGCCCGCCGGTGCGGTACCAGGCATTGAAGTAATCCGACGGGTCGAGCAGCGTCGAGACGATGGCGCCGATCGCGAGGTCGTAATGTCCGTTTTGCGTGTCGTCGAACCACACCAATTCGACGACCGTGCGCAGCTTGCAATCGACGTTGATCCCCTCTTTCAGCATCGCCTGGATGGCCTGCGACCACAGCTTGAAGCTCGGCACGTCGCGCACCACGAAATCGAGCCCCTGAAAACCTTCGGGATGACCGGCAGCGACCAACAGCGCGCGCGCTTCCTTGAGCGCGGCCGTCGTATCCTCCTGGTAGCCGATCTCCTTGAAGAGCTCCTGCTTTGGCGTCGCCCATTTCGAGAACGGGTAGATAAAGCCGCCGACCTGCATCGGCGTCACGTCCTTGACCACCTCGATCAGCGCCGGCCGGTTAAAGGCGAGATGGAAGGCGCGGCGGACCCGCGGATCGTCGAACGGCTTGCGTTTCGCGTTGAGCCAGACACCCTGGATCACGCTTTGATTGTACCGGGCAACCGACATGCCCGGTGTCGCCTTGGCCTTGCGCCATGTCACCGGGTCGGTGATACGGATGTAGTCGACCCGGCCCGCCAGCACCGCCGAGCCGAGCTCGGTCGAAAACGGCAGCGCATGGTAGAACGTGACCCCGTCGAGATAGGGCAGCCCCTTGTTCCAGTAATTCTTGTTCTTGTGCATCTCCCAGCTTTCGTTCTCGACGTATTTGCCGGGCACGAACGGCCCGGTGCCGGGGTAGACCCGCACCCGCTTCAGGTCATAGTGGTTGTCCTCCAGGGTCTGCTTGCGGACGACGACATTCCAGCCGCTGGCGATCGCCGCCATGATGAAATCGACCGGCCGAGGCTCGGCCAGCTTGAACTGCACCGTGTATTTGTCCGGCGTGGCGATCTCGTCGACCGCGCGAAACAGCACGCTGCGCGGAATGTTGATCCCTGCGGGCGGCTTGCGGATGCGGTCGAAGGTCGCCTTGACGTCGGCCGAGGTCAGCTCGGCGCCGTCGTGAAACGCCACACCTTTGCGCAGGAAGAACGTGTAGGTCTTGCCGTCCTTGGCGATGTCCCAGCCCTGCGCCAGATCGGGAATGATCGTCCGACCGTCGCGCGGATCGCGCCGGACGAGGTTGTCGAACATGACCGCCATAGCACCCAGGGTGTTGATCGTGCCCGACTGGTGGATATCGAAATGCGGCGGGCGCATCGTGATGCCGACGCGCAGCACGCCGCCCGATTTCGGGTTCGGCTCGGGGGCCTCGAGCTGGAACTTGGAGCCGTCGAACGCGGCTGGAATTTCCGCGGCGGCCCATGCCGGCAGCCACGACAGCCCGTAGGCGCCGGCGACGGCCGCACCGGTCCGCAATAAGTCGCGGCGGTTTCCCCAGGGACGCTTCGCGTGCGGGTCGATCATGGCATGTTCCTCCCGTGGGCGCTTTTCACGGCGGCGCGCCGCGTGCTCTGATAAATCGTCGAAGCGGGCAAAATAGCATCGAACAGGCGGGTGTCACCGGTGCATGACGCAGAGCCGACCAAAAACCCCCGCGGCGACCGGCACGTGTCGGTGCCGGGGCCCGGCCCGGTGCCGTTGCTCGAGATCAGCGAGCTGCGAACCCATTTTTTTACCGCCGACGGGATCGTGCGGGCGGTCGATGGCGTCGGCTATGCCGTGCGCGCCGGCGAGACGCTCGGCGTGGTCGGCGAGAGCGGCTGCGGCAAGAGCGTCACGGCACTTTCCGTCCTGCGCCTCGTCGCCAGCCCGCCGGGGCGGATTGTCGGCGGCGCTATCCGCTTCAACGGCAAGAACCTGCTCGATTTCAGCGAAAGCGAGATGGAGGCGGTGCGCGGCAATCAAATCTCGATGATCTTCCAGGAGCCGATGACCTCGCTGAACCCGCTGTTGACGATCGGCCGCCAGATCGCCGAGGCGATCCGGCTGCACCAGGGTTTGTCGCGGCGCGCGGCCATGGACCAGGCGGTCGAGATGCTGCGCCGGGTCCACATCCCCGAGCCGGGCCGGCGCGCCCAGGCCTATCCGCACCAGCTGTCGGGCGGCATGCGCCAGCGCGCGATGATCGCGATGGCGCTGTCGTGCAACCCCAAGCTGCTGATTGCCGACGAGCCGACGACCGCGCTCGACGTGACGATCCAGGCACAGATCCTGGAGCTGATGCGCGAGCTGCAGCAAACGCTCGACATGGCGGTGATCCTGATCACTCACGACATGGGCGTCGTCGCCGAGAATGCCGATCGGGTGGTCGTCATGTATGCCGGCCGCAAGGTCGAGGAGGCGAGCGCCGACGATTTGTTCGACCGCCCGGCGCATCCCTATACAAAGGGGCTGCTCGGCTCGGTGCCCAATCTCGAAACCGCGGCGTTGAGCCGAGCACGGCGCGGCCGGCTCAACGAGATCAAGGGCATGGTGCCCTCGCTCGCCGACTTGCCGCCCGGCTGCAGCTTTGCGCCGCGCTGCGGCTTTGCCACCGCGCAATGCCGCGCCGCACCGCCGCCGCTCGCCGAGCATCGCCCCGGACACTGGGTCGCCTGCTGGCATGCCGACCGGCTGCCGGGAGGTGTGGCGTGACCCGGCCCGCAGCGGCGGGGCCGCTCTTGGAGGTGCGCGACCTCAAAAAGCACTTTCCGATCCACGCCGGCTTGTTCTCGCGCGTCTCGGGCTACGTCCATGCGGTGGACGGCGTGTCGTTCCGGATCGAGCGCGGGGAAACGCTGGGGCTGGTGGGCGAAAGCGGCTGCGGCAAATCGACGGTCGGCCGCACCGCGCTGAAGCTGATCGAGCCGAGCGCCGGCAAAATATTTGTGGAAGGCGCCGACATCACCGATCTCGGCCGCGCCCGCATGCTGCCATACCGGCGGCGCATGCAGATGATCTATCAAGACCCGTTCGCCTCGCTGAACCCGCGCATGTCGGCCGGCGAGATCGTCGCCGAGCCGCTGGTGATCCACCGCGTCGGCGGCAGCAGCGCCGAGCGGCGCGAACGGGTGGCAGCAGCTGTTCGAGCGGGTCGGGCTGCGCCCCGAGCTGGTCAATTCATTTCCGCACGAGTTCTCCGGCGGCCAGCGCCAGCGCATCGGCATCGCGCGGGCCTTGGCGCTGAGCCCCGACCTGATCGTCGGCGACGAGCCGGTCTCGGCGCTCGACGTGTCGATCCAGGCGCAAATCATCAACCTGCTGATCGATTTGCAGGACGAGCTCGAGCTGTCCTACCTGTTTATCGCGCACGACCTCGCGGTGGTCGAGCATATCAGCCACCGGGTCGCGGTCATGTATCTCGGCCGTATCGTCGAGACGACCGACAAGACGAGCCTGTTCGAACGGCCGCTGCATCCCTACACCGAGGCGCTGCTGTCGGCCGTCCCGATCGCCAAGGCCCGCGCCCGGGGCAGGCGGCGGGTGATCCTCGCGGGCGACGTGCCGAGCCCGATCAACCCGCCTTCCGGCTGCCATTTTCACCAGCGCTGCCCGTACGCGATGGCGCGCTGCAGGGTCGAGGCGCCGGTGCTGCGCGAGGTAACTGAAGGCCACCTCGCCGCTTGCCACCTGCACGACGCCGGCGAGCGCTTCCCGCTGGCGGAGACCGCGACCGCGGCTTAGATATCGGCCATGGCCGAACCGGCGATCAGCCCGATGACTCTCGACGAGTTCCTTTGCTGGGACGACGGGAGCGACACGCATTACGAGCTGATCGGCGGGTTCCCGGTGGCGATGGCGCCCCCGGCGGCCGCGCACCGGATGCTGACGGTGCGGTTGGTCTCGCGCATCGACGCGGCCCTGGCGGCGCGCCGTCCGTGCAATGCGCAGGTCGAAGCCGGCGTCGTCCGCCCTGATCGCGCGGACACGTATTTCGAGGCCGACATCGCTGCGACTTGCGAGCCGCACGCGCTGGGGCAACAAGCGCTGGCGGAGCCATTCCTGATCGTCGAGATTTTGTCGCCCAGCACCGAGCGGCACGACCGAAGGGTCAAGCTGCCTGTCTACCGACAGCTCCCGACGGTGCAGGAAATCCTGTACCTGGATTCGGACGGAATCTACGCGGAGCTGCACCGGCGCTCGGGAGCACAATGGATCACCGAGATTCTGCGGGGCGGCGATGCGGTGCTGAACCTCGTCTCGGTCCCGGTCGAGGTCCGGCTGGGCGATCTTTACGACGGCATCGCGCTGCCGGAGAGCGAGGAGTAACGCCCTACACCGCGCCGCGCAGGCGCGGGTCGGCGATGTCGCGGATGCCGTCGCCCAGGAGGCTGAAGGCGAGCACGGTGAGCGTGATCGCGCAGCCCGGGAACAGCACCAGCCACCAGGGCGGCACCAGCCCCGCGTTCAGCGAGTCGGCCAGCATGTTGCCCCAGGTCGGCGTCGGCGGCGGGATGCCGACACCGAGAAACCCGAGCGACGCCTCGATGATGATCGCGACGCCGAGATGCGTCGTCGCCAGGATCAGGTAGGGGGCGATGCATTGCGGCAGGATGTGCCGCGCCATCATCCGCAGATGCGAGGCGCCGAGGCCGCGCGCCGCCTCGACATACGATATCTCCTTCAACGACAGCACGACAGCGCGGATGACCCGTCCGCCAAACGGGATGCGGGTGACCGCGATCGCCACAATCACCGTGCCGACCCCGGCGCCGAGCGCCATCGCGATGGCCATCGCCAGGATCAAATCGGGGAAGGATTGCAGAAACTCGATGATGCGCTGGCTGAGGATGTCGAAGCGTCCGCCGAAATAGCCGCAGGCGAGCCCCCACAGCGCGCCGAGCGTGGTGCCGAACAGCACCGCGCCGAACGCCACGGTCAGCGAGGCGCGGGCGCCCCAGATCATGCGGCTCAGCATGTCGCGGCCGATCTGGTCGGTGCCGAAAAAATGCGCCGCGCCCGGCGGCTTGGTCAGGTGCAGAAAATCGGATTTGAGCGGCGGGTAGGGCGCGATCAGCGGCGCGGCGATCGCCATCAGGATGATGGCCGCGGCAACGCAGCCCCAAAACGCCGATACCGGCGAGCGGCGGGCCAGCCTCGCCAGCTCGCGCCCGATGCGCCGCGGCAGCGACAGCCAGGCGTCGCGCCGGGCGGTCTGCGAGCGGCAGCGCCGATCGCGGCTCGATCGCG
This sequence comes from uncultured Alphaproteobacteria bacterium, assembly GCA_963702685.1. Taxonomy (GTDB): domain Bacteria; phylum Pseudomonadota; class Alphaproteobacteria; order ATCC43930; family CGMCC-115725; genus AP-15. The sequence continues at coordinate 124,215 of CAVPDQ010000002.1, forward strand.
GTCATCGATAGCGGATCCTGGGATCGAGCCAGGCGGTCGCCACATCGACAAATATATTCAGCACCACAAACACCACGGCGTAGAGAAACACCAGGTTCTGCATGACGAATATGTCGCGCTCGTTGACCGCGGTGAACATCGCGTAGCCGAGCCCCGGGGTGCCGAAGGCGCGCTCGACCGGGATCGAGCCGGCCAGCACAAAGCCGAGCAGGATGCCGGACAGCGTGATGACCGGCAGCAGCGCATTCGGCAGCGCATGCGCGCTGATCACCAGCCGCGCGTTCAGCCCCTTGGCGCGGGCGGTGCGCACGTAATCCTCGCGGATCACCTCCAAGCAGGCTCGACCGCGCCATGCGGGCGATATAGGCGGCCTGCCCGAGCCCGAGCACGACCGCCGGCCCGATCACGATCTGCAGGTTCCGCCACGGCTCGGCAAACAGCGAGGCGCCGGCGAGCGGCGCGCGATACCCGAACCAGAACAGCAGAGCCAGCACGATCAGCATGCCGAGCCAGAACCCCGGCACCGCGAGGAACAGGATGCTGAAAAAGCGCGAGACGTTGTCGGCCACGCTGTTGGGCCGGAGCGCGCTGACGATCGCCACCGGGATGCCGACCAGCCACGACAGCACGACCGAGATGGCGCCGATTTCCGCGGTCAAGGGCGCGCGCCGGGCGATCATCTCGGCGACGCTCTCGGCGCGAAAGAACGAATGGCCAAAGCTGCCGCTGAGGATGTCGCGGATCCAGTGCAGGTATTGGATCGCCAGCGGGTCGCTGAGCCCGAGCTGCGCCATGTACCGGGCGCGCTCGGCGGCGGTCAGCTTGGTGAACCCCTCCATGCCGAAGATCGCGACCAGCGGGTCTCCCGGCAAAACCCGCAGCACGACGAACACGACAATCGACACGCCGACCACGGTCAGCGCGCCAAACGCCAGCCGGCGGACGATATATGTATACATGGCTCGGGCGTGTCGCTTGCCGGGGCTGCTTCCGGCAAAGAAACTGGAGGCCGGCCTGCGCCCGGTCAAGCGCTTCGGCGCGGACCTAATCGGCCGCCGGCGTTCTATCGCAATCGATGGTGAGCCCGTCGGGATTCGAACCCGAGACCTACTGATTAAAAGTCAGTTGCTCTACCGGCTGAGCTACAGGCTCGCAGGACGACCGGGAAGACCCGGTCATCCGATCTGCGCGATATGGGGCCGCGCCCGCTCCGGCAAAAGAGCCGGCTCGGGCCCCAGCCAATTCAGCAATTCGGCCAATTCAGCAATTCGGCCAATTCACCGCAGGGGTGAGAAGGCGGCCGGGGCGACCAGCATGTTTTCCTGCTTCAGCATCATGCTGGGTCCGCCACCCGATGGCGGCGGCCAGATGCCTTTGGCGCGGGCTTCCTCGCGGATGCGGAAACGCTCGCCGGCATCCTTGTAAGCCCAGATGTGGCACCATTTGTTGAGCCCGCCGACCTCGGAATGCCAGGCGCCGACCAGCGGCGAGAGCTCGTTGCGCCGGGCGATGTGGCCGCTCCAGCGGTCGATCACCGCCGGGATCCCGCCGGGCTTGAAGGTGTAGAGGCGGATCTCGTAGATGCCACCCAATTGCCGCGGCTCGAGCGCCGGCGAAAACGGGGCCGGCACATAGATGTCGCTCTGCTGCTCGGTGACGAATTCGCGCACATTGGGCGGCCAGCCTTCGAGCTTGAGCGCCTCGGCCCGCAGCCGGGTGCGCGCCGCCTGGTCTTCATAGGGCCACACATGGATCACCCGGTTCAACGGCCCGACCTCGGTGTGCCAGAAGGCGGCGAGCGGCGACACCTTGGCCCGCGCCGGCAGCGCCTGGCCAAAGCGTTCCTCGAACGTCGCCACACTCCCTGGCTGCAGGGTATAGGTGCGCATCTCGATGATCATCGGACTTCCTCCGTTTCGCGGATCGGCGGCCGGACGCTAGCCGCTGCGGGTGGGGTGTCAAGTGTCGCGTGCCGGCCCGATAAGGGGAGCCCGGGGGCGCTGGCATTTCCGCCCATCAAGTAGATCAGATAGGCGATCGCCGCCTGCTGGGGCGTGGCCGGGATGATCTCGGCGGTGATGCTGTTGGCAATCCATACGTTGTCGAGCATGTTCGGATACGCGACCATGTGCGCGCATTGCGGGCTCGAATGCCGGCACCACAGCCGGACCCGGTTGACGTGGCTGACGTCATTGTTCAGCGTTTCGACGAGCTCCACGTTGCGTGGGTTGATGCACCAGAAATTCTGGAAGCTCAGCAGCCGGTTCATGGCGGTGTTCACCGGGCCGCTAAAGCACATCTCGCCGCTGGCATCGATCAGGAAGCCGGCCCCGACCGCCGTGTAATTCAGGCCGTCACCGATATATTTTATCATGTCGAGATAGCCGGGGTGGCCGGGCAAGGGCGCGCGGACCGCATAGGCCTGCGAATTGATCGGCGGCGGCGGCTGCGGTGCGCAGGCAGCGACGAGGACAGCGAGGCCGGCGGCCCCGATCGCGGCGATTGCCTTCATCCAGCCAATCCCATCACCCGGCGCGCTTTTGCCGCGCAAAGCTAGCGCCATTCACAGCGCCGGCGCTACATTCGCCTTCGGTTGCGCACAGGCCGAGCAGCACCGGGAGGGGCGTCGATGCCAATCATCGCCGAAATGGCGGGCTATCAGGACGAGCTGACGGCGATCCGCCGCGACATTCACGCCCATCCCGAGCTCGCCTTTGCCGAGGAGCGGACTGCGAATCTGGTCGCCGGAAAGCTCGCCGAATTCGGCTGCGAGGTGCATCGCGGGCTCGCCGGGACCGGGGTCGTCGGCACGATCCGGCGCGGCAATTCGCCGGCCGCGATCGGGCTGCGCGCCGATATGGACGCCTTGCCGATGCGCGAGCTGAACGAGTTCGCGCACCGCTCGACCGATGACGGCAAGATGCACGCCTGCGGCCATGACGGGCACACGACAATGCTCTTGGGTGCGGCGCGCTATCTGGCGGCGACGCGCAATTTCGAGGGCACGGTGCATTTGATCTTTCAGCCCGGCGAGGAGGGCGGCGGCGGCGGCCGGATCATGGTCGAAGAGGGTCTGTTCGACAAATTCCCGTGCGATGCGGTCTTTGCCTTGCACAACAAGCCGGGTATTGCGGTTGGCCGGATCGCGGCCCGGCCCGGCCCGGTGCTCGCCGCGTCCGACCGCTGGGACATCCGCATCAAGGGCCGCGGTACCCACGCCGCGCATCCGGATCTCGGCATCGACCCGTTTGTCATCGGCGCCGAAATCGTATTGGCGTTGCAGACGATCGCCAGCCGCAGCCTCGACCCGGTCAATTCGGCGGTGGTCAGCGTCGGCTTTATGCGGGGCGGCTCCGCCTACAACGTCATCCCCGACGGGCTCCATATCGGCGGCACATCGCGCAGCTTTCGGCCGGAGGTCAGGGATTTGATCGAACGCCGGCTCGGCGAGATCGCCCGTGGCGTCGCGGCCGTGCATGGTGCGGCCGCCGAGATCGACTATCGCCGCGGCTATCCGCCGACCGTCAACCATGCGGACGAGACCGCCTTTGCCGCCGAGGTCGCGGCCGAGATTTGCGGCGCCGGCCAGGTGATCCGCGACGTGGCGCCCTCGATGGGCGGCGAGGATTTTTCCTACATGTTGAATGCGCGGCCGGGGGCGATGCTGTGGCTCGGCAACGGGCCGGGCGAGGGCGGCTGCGGCCTGCACAACACGCGCTACGATTTCAACGATGCCGCGCTGCCGGTGGGCGCCAGCTTTCTCGCGCGCCTCGCGGAACGGTTTCTCGATGCTTCGAGACGGCGTGCTTCGCCCGCCTCCTCAGCATGAGGTGGGCAGTAGATTTACTTGATGAATTTGCTCATCTTGAGAGGATGTGAATGAATTGGCGATGGCGGGCAAATCGTGGCTGCATCGGCACCGTGCGTGCTTCGAGACGCGCCCGCCTGTCCTGAGGAGCCGCCGCAGGCGGCGTCTCGAAGGGGGCGCTCCTCGGCATGAGGTAAGCTGCTGATGGAAGTTATGGAATCCCTCGTCCTGAGGAAGCCGCGCGGCGGCTGTCTCGAAGGACGTACGGCGCCGGCCAGGCATTTGAAAAGGTAAGCGGGCCATGCTGACCACGACGCGCGACATGGTGTTGCCGACCGCGATCACCGGCTCCTATCCGCGCCCCTTATGGTTCGATGCGAGCCTCGGCGGGCGGTCGTTCAAGGCGGCGCTCGGCGATTCGCTGTTTCGCGAGCAGTATCTCGACGCGGTCGCCGCGGTGATCAATGCGCAGGAAGCGGCGGGGCTCGACATCGTCACCGACGGCGACAGCCGCTTCGACCTCGCGGTCGGCGGCAAATCGTGGTTTTTTTATGCGATCGAGCGGCTCGGCGGCATCCATGGCCACCGCTCGACCGCGCAAGGCTGGATGGGCCGGCACGGTTTGAAGCCGGGTCATATCCTGTGGGAAGTGCAGGAGGCCTACCAGCCGGCGATCGTCACCGAAAAATTGAGCCGCGGCGCGCTCGAATACGCAGCACTCTGGCAGATCGCCCAGCGCCTCTCCGACCGGCCGGTCAAATTCGGCACGATCTGCGCGCCCGGCGTGGCGAGCATGCTGTGGAACCAGCACTATCCGGACGACCGGGCGATGGTGCTCGACCTGTGCGACATCATGAATCTCGAATTGCGCGAATTGGCCGCCGCCGGGTGCCCGGTGATCCAGGTCGAGGAGCCGCGCCATCACGGGCTGACGACGCGGCCCGACTGCACCGAGGCCGAGCTCGAATTCCAGACAATCGCGTTCAACCGCCAGCTCGACGGGGTCGAGGCCGAAATCTGGGCGCATACCTGCTGGGGCAACCCGAACCAGCAGCGCGTCTATTGGGAGGTGCCGAGCTACGAGCGCGCGCTGCCGCATCTGCTCCAATTGAACGCCGACGTCATCACCTTCGAATGCGCGTCGAGCGAGGGCAAGGACCTGCCGCTTTTCGCCAAGTACAAGACCGACAAAAAGATCGGCATCGGCGTCGTCAACCACTGCAGCACGATCGTCGAGCCGCCCGAGCACGTGGCCGGGCTGATCAGAAAGGCGCTCGAATACATTCCGGCCGACCAGCTCGTCGTCACCACCGATTGCGGCTTTGGCCGCGAGGGGCTGTCGCGCCGCATCGCCTATTACAAATGCGTCTCGCTGGTGCAGGGCACCAACATCGTCCGCCGCGAGCTGGGCCTCCCCGAAGCCCACATCCGCGCCGCCGACCCCAAGCTCTATTTTGCCAATGCCGGCGAGGGGTAAGCGACAATCAAGTCGGCGCCGAGCAGCCGCGTCAACCGCGGAACCTCAGAAATCGGAGGGCCGATCCAGGGAGGCGGGCCGCTCTGTCGTAGAATCCTGAGACGATGACCCGAAGTCTGTTTCGATATCTATGGATAACGGCGCCAGAGCCGACCTGAACCCTCCGGGAATTTGCGGCGCGGCTTCGCCAGGGTCTCCCCGCCAGAAGCAGGTGAGATGAGCCCCAGCATGGGATTTTTGCAAGATGTCCCTAAGCTGCAAGACTATATGGTTGTCTCTTGGACTAGGACAGAGCAATTGTTGAACGAGCTGCAGGTGATCAAGCAGGTTATCGCTGGGGACGAGCTTATCCGTAGCGAGATACCATATCCCACTTCGCCCACGCAGATTGCCGGTTCGTTTTCCGGCAAAAAACTCCTCCCCTTTCTTGTGCGCGCGAGTGGGGTCAATGGACAAAACCGCCGAGATCTTTGCCGGGTCGAGATCATCGCCGACGAACCGCAGGGTGACGAAGGATTTGCGGTCCGGCGGAGAGTCAGTCCTCGTCGTGAAGGTTGCCAAGCAGCTCGCCCTTGTCATCGGTAACACCGCCGTCATTGTATATGGTGACGCGGTCGTCGCCAGAGAGGTTGCTGGCGGACTTGATTTTGTGGAGCGCCCGCGTGAAATGTCGGGGTTGCATGCCGAGCTGCCGAGCGATGGAGTCCGGCGGGTTGTCTCTACTGCTCCACAGGACGCCAGCGCGAGATCGGTTCATAACACGATCCTACATCGCCTTATGGTTGCCCAAAAGTCAATGCAGGTCGTACTGGCGGGCCCGCCTGCTGGACAAGCCGGACTTATCGAAACGAACGAGGTGACCCGATGACCCAGACCAAGCCGGCCCGCGCGCATCTTGTCGCCGGCGGCTTCCCGCCCGGGGCGATGGCCGGGCACGACCACGATTACGCGCGGCTGCGGCTCTTGGGGCTGCTCGCCGAAGCGGATGTCCCGGCCTCGGTCGCCAACGATTTTGGCGAGGTCGAGAAATGGCTGCCGTTGAGCCGCCTCTTGATCAGCTATGTCGCCGGCCCCTATCCGAACGCCGCGCAGTCCGGCGCGATCGGGCGCTGGGTCGAGGGCGGCGGCCATTGGCTCGGCCTGCACGGGACGAGCGGCGGGCGCGCCGAGCGGGTCGAGGGCCTGCGCCAGCGCCGCACCGTCAAGACCGAGCACCACGCCGTTCTCGGCAGCCGGTTTCTGACGCACCCGCCGATCTGCAAGATCCGCGTCGATGTCGGCGCCGCCGGTCACCCGCTGACCCGCGGGCTCGGCGCTTCGTTCGAGGTCGAGGACGAGCCCTACTTTATCGAGCTGCAAGACCCGGAGACGACGCAAATCCTGCTGACCGCCGATTACGGCCCGAGCGCGGTCTCGGATGTTGTCGGTCCGCTTTACGGCCGCGACACCTCCCTGCAAGCCGACGGCAGGACGCGTGTTGTCGGCTATACCCGGGCGGTCGGCGGCGGCAGCGTCACCTATGTGGCGCTCGGCCATTGCCACAATCCCGCGATCCGCGCGGCCCGAGCCGTCGACCCCGCGGACACGACGCCGCCCGTTTTTCACGGCTCGTGGGAAAACAAGGCGTTTATCGGATTGTTGCGCAACGCCATTCATTGGAGCGCCGGTTGAACGGCCGCGGGAGGTAGCTGATGGACAGCAGCGAGCTGCGTGAGCTGCAGGCGCCGCTCAAGGAGAAATACCGCGCCGATCCCGCGGCGGCGGTGGTGACGCTAAAGGCGCAGGGGAGCCTCGCCGAGGGTGCGATCGCGTGCAAGGTCGAGACCGGGCGCGCCTTGGTTCAGGCGGGGCTGCACCCGGCGACCGGCGGCAGCGGCCTCGACGCCTGCTCGGGCGACATGCTGCTCGAAGCGCTGGTCGCCTGCGCCGGAGTGACCTTGAAGGCGGTGGCGACGGCGATCGACTTCAAATTGCGTGGCGGCACGGTCAGCGCCGAGGGCGATCTCGATTTCCGGGGCACGCTCGGCGTCGAGCGCACGGCACCGGTCGGCTTCCGCGACATCAGGCTCAGCTTCGCGCTCGACACCGACGAGCCCGAGGACCGGCGCCAAAACCTGCTGCGGCTGACCGAGCGCTACTGCGTCGTGCTGCAAACCTTGCGCGCCCCGCCGAAATTGGCAGCGGGCCTCGTCTGAACGAGCTGAGCCATTGCAGAAACGACCTCAGCGGTTTTTCTGCCAGTCGTCCTGCCACAGGAAATCGGGGCCGAGCTGGTCGAGGCTGGGGCAGCCGATCTGCGCCATCACCAGGTCGATCTCCTTGACGAAGATATCGATCGCCTTTTTGACGCCGGGGAGCCCGCCCGCCGCGGCACCGTAAAGTGTGGGCCGGCCAAAAAAGCAGAAATCCGCGCCGAGGCAGAGCGCGATCAGAATGTCGGCGCCGCGCCTGACCCCGCTGTCGAGCAGCAAGGTCAGCTTGTCGCCGACCGCGGCGCGGATCGCCGGCAATACGTCGAGCGAGCCCGGCGCCTGGTCGAGCTGACGCCCGCCATGGTTCGACACCAGGATGCCGTCGCAGCCGGCATCGACCGCACGCAACGCATCAGCGGGGCTCATGATGCCCTTGATCACGAGCGCGCGCGGAAAGAGCTTGCGGTAGGCCTCGACGTCGCGCCAGGTCTGGGCGTTGAACGGCCGCACCGAGGAAGTGAATTTGTAGACCTCTTCGGCGTCCGCACCCGCCGGGGCGTAAGGCTGCCAGTTTTGCAGCATCGGCGTGCCGCCGCCGCGCCGCAGATACTCGAGGATCCAGCCCGGATGGGTCAGCGCCTCGGCGAGGATCGAGGGCTTCAGGCTCAATGCCTGGAACAACCCGCCGCGGATATTGGCAAAGCCGTTGCGGATGTTGCGCTCACGCTTCGACCCGACCGGCGTGTCGACGGTCAGCACCACCGCGCCGAGCCCGTTGTCGTTGGCGCGCCGGATCATGTCGGCGTTGATCGCCGGGTCGCGCGCCGCATAGAGCTGGTACCAATGGTTTTTCGGCGCGATCCTGGCGGCGGCCTCGATCGAATCGTTGCTGGCGCCGGACATGATGTAGGGGATGTTGGCGTCGCGCGCCGCCTCGGCCAGCATCAGGTCGGCATTGGTGCGGAAGAGGCCGGCGCCGCCGGTCGGCGAAATGCCGAACGGGCTCGAAAAGGTCTGGCCGAAAATCGTGCGGGTCTGGTCGCGGGTCGAGACATCGACCAGATAGCGCGGCAGCAATTGGTGCTTCTTGAAGGCGGAGGTGTTGGTTTCGAGGCCGTGCTCGTCCTCCAACCCGCCCTCGATGAAATCGAACGCGATCTTCGGCAGCCGCCGCTTGGCCATGCGGTGCAGGTCTTCGATGTTGACCGCTTTGTCGATGTTCATCGCCCGAGGTCCCGCTGAGAGGGTGCCCGATCGCGCGACAATGCTGGGTTCACGCGCCGCGAACAACCCGTCACGGGAGCACAACCGCCATGCCGAGCGCGCGGGCGGCGGCGGCCATGGCGCGGTCGAAAGTGACGAGCGTCGCATCGAGCCGCCGGACGATGGCGAGGTGTAGCGCGTCGGGTGTCAGCAATGTGAGATCGAGCCGCCGCAGATAGGCTGTGGCGACCGCAATATCGCCTGCGCTGAGCTCCGTTCGCTCGGCCGACCGCGCGAGCCAAACTTCAAACTCGGCAAGGTCGTCGCGCGCTTCCTCAATCGGAGTCTGCCCGGTGCGCACGCGTCTCGCGATCGCCGAGACAAATTCGGCCGCTGCGAAATCGCTAACAATAAAGTGCTCCGGGTTGCCGCGCACAAATTCAATCGCGCGCTCGCTCAACGGCTCGGGGGTCAACAGTGCGACAAGGATGTTGGTATCGAGATAAAAGCTCACTTCTCGCCTTCATCGCGCATCTCGCGGATGAGGGTGGCGGCATCGATTTTGGCAGGCTCTCGACCCACCAGCCTGGCGCGCAGCCATTCGATATCCGCCTCGGTTATCGGGCGCGGCGCCGGCCGGATCGGCCTCAACTCGACAACCGGCTCGCCGCGGCGGGTGATGACGACGCCCTCGCCCTCGAGGGCGCGGTCGATCAGCTTCGAGAGCTGGTTTTTGGCTTCGGCGACGCTGTGCGTGCTCATCGGTCGAAGATAGCCATTTGCTGGCCATCGGTCGAGAGCACCGCCGGTGCTTTTGCCGCTGCGGTTTGGCGAGTCCGCGGTTATGATACCGTAAGAGTTGGTTAAGGCGGGCGCTGCCGGCGCCGAGATCGGAGGGAGCTGATGGCAAGGCGGGTCTCCATAGCCTCACGGCTCCTGCTGTTGTGCACGCTCTTGGCGGCGGGCGCCTCTCTCTCCGGCACGGCGCAGGCGCGCCAGGCGATCGACGAGGCGCGCCAAGCAGGGCGCACCGCGCAATCCTTCCCCGCGGCCGACGAGGATTATTTCCACGCCATGGACGGCGGCATCGCCTTGACCGCGGACGAGGTCAAGGGCCGCAACATGTGGATCGTGTGGACCGGCGGCGACGATACGCTGTGGGATAAATTGACCAACCTCACCTACGGCTCGTTCGATCTGTTGAAAATCCTTTCTTCCCGCCCCGGCCTGAAGGCCGGCCGCGACAATCGCTGGAGCTGGCTCGGCCTCGTCAACGAGCCGTGCTTTGCCAAGGCGACCGGCCCCGACCCCGACCGCTTCGGGCTGTGGCTCGACAAACGCAAGCCCGATTGTCCCGCCGACCCGTTCGAGAATGCGCAGAAATATCCCGGGGTCGCTGTCGGCGCCCGCGGCAAGAACATTCCAGCCGGATCTTATTACGGGTACGCGACCGGGATCGTCGGGCTGCGGCTTTTTCCCAATCCGAAGTTCGACGCAGCGGCGGCGAAGCGGTGGGACCCCAAGCGCTTTTATGACGACCCGAGCTATTACTTGTCGAAGGACCTGGTGCGGCCCTACCGCGTCGGCATGTCGTGCGGGTTTTGCCATGTCGGCCCGAACCCGGAGAAGCCGCCGGCCGACCCCGAGAACCCGCAATGGGAAAACCTGAGCTCGACAGTCGGCGCGCAATATTTCTGGGTCGATCGCATCCTGGCGTGGAACGCCGACGAATCGAACTTTCTGTTCCAGGTATTGCACACGGCAAAGCCGGGCTCGCTCGACACCTCGCTCGTCTCCAGCGACAACATCAACAACCCGCGCACGATGAACGCGGTCTATAATTTGTGGCCGCGGCTCGAAGCGGCCAAGCGCTATGGGCTGGAAAAGCTCGGGCCGAGCAACCTGGCAAACAAGCAGTTCAACGATTTTGTCAAAACCGGCCCGCTGACCCAGTTCTTTCAGCCGCCGAGCACGGTGTGGACGCCGCATGTCTTGAAGGACGGCTCGGATTCGGTGGGGGCGCTCGGCGCGCTGAACCGGGTCTATGTCAATATCGGTCTCTTCAGCGAGGATTGGCTGACCCACTTCAAGCCGATCCTGGGCGGCCAACGGGTGACCCCGTTTTCGATCAAGACCGCGCGCGAGAATTCCGCCTTTTGGCAGGCGACCGAAGCGCAGACCCCGGACATGGCGCTGTTCCTGATCAAGGCGTCCTATCCGCACAAGCTGAAAAACGCGCCCGGTGGTGCGGCCTACCTGAACGACCCGCCGGCGACGGTGCAGCAAGGAAAGCTCGTCTTTGCCGACAATTGCGCCCGCTGCCATTCGAGCAAGGCGCCGCCGCGCCCGGCCGGCGCCGACCCCGCCGCCTGCATCGGCCCGAGCTACCTGGAGTGCTTCAACAAATATTGGGATTGGACCAATACCGACGATTTCAAGCAGCAGATGCGCAAGATCGTCTCGGCCGACGATTTTCTCGACGACAATTTTCTGTCGAATGACGGCCGCGTCCCGGTGACCCTGCTGCAGACGAACGCCTGCAGCCCGCTGGCGACGAATGCGATCGGCAACAACATCTGGGACGATTTTTCGTCCCAATCGTACAAATCTCTGCCGTCGGTCGGCTCGATCACGGTCTACGACCCGTTCACCGGCGCGCCGCAGCAATATCGGATGCCGGGCGGCGGGCGCGGCTATACCCGCGTGCCCTCGCTGATCAGCCTGTGGTCGACCGCACCCTATCTCTTGAACAACACGGTCGGGAAATTCAACGAAAGCCCGTCGATCGCAGCGCGCATGGATGCGTTCCAGGACGGCATCGCCAAGATGCTGTGGCCGGAAAAGCGCGACAAGGACACGGTGCTGGGCGACAAGGTGCCGGGGATGATCGAGCGCACCACGGCGACGAGCTGGCTGCGTATCCCGGTCGGCTATCTGCCCGACTGGATCAAGGCCTCGCGCCAGCTGATCAGCTGGGCGGTCCCGGTGTTCGATCAAAAGGGGATCGAGATCGGGCCGATCCCGAAGGGGACCCCGGTGGACCTGCTGGCGAATTTCGATCCGTTGGCGCCCGACGGCATCGGGCTCGCCGCCCAGGCCAGGTACAAAAAGCAGGTCCTGGCGGCGATCGTAAAGCTGGTCGAGGATTTGCGCGCGCTGCCCAAGGGCGCGAGCGACGACGCGGCGCGCAAGGTTTTTGCCAATGTCGGCGAAGACCTCTTTGCGCTGAGCAAATGCAAGGATTACGTCGTCAACCGCGGGCATTATTTCGGCACCAAGCTCAGCGACGCCGACAAGAACGCGCTGATCGCCTTTCTGAAAACTTTTTGAGCGGCCGGCGATGAGCGAAACACCCGCATTCGACTATATCGTCGTCGGCTCCGGCGCCGGCGGCGGCACTGTTGCGGCGCGGCTCGCCGAGGCCGGGCGGCGCGTGCTGCTGCTCGAAGCGGGCGGCGACCCGCGGCTCCTCTCCGGCACCAACGATGCCGAGCCCGGCGTCAATCGGCTGCCCGACGATTACGACGTGCCGTCGTTCCACGGCTTCGCTTCGGAAAACGATGCGATGCGCTGGGATTTTTTTGTGCGCCACTACGCCGACCAGGCGACGCAGGAAAAAGACCCGAAATATGTCCGCGACTATCGCGGCGAGCGGGTCGACGGGGTTCTTTATCCGCGCGCCGGCACGCTCGGCGGCTGCACCGCGCACAACGCGATGATCCTGGTCTACCCGCACAATGCCGATTGGGACGCGATCGCGCAGCTGACCGGCGACCCGTCATGGAGCGCGCAAGCGATGCGCGGCTATTTCGAGCGGCTCGAAAACTGCCATCACCGCCCGCTCGAGCGGGTGCTCGCCAAGCTTGGCCCGAACCCGTCGCGCCACGGCTGGGCCGGCTGGCTGCATAGCGAAAAGGCGGTCCCAAAGGCGGCGATCGGCGATTTCGGGCTGGTGCAGGTGCTGCTCGACTCGGCCGCGACGGCTTATGACGATATCGGCCAGCCGGTTGTGCGGCTGCGCGACCTCGTCGAAAGCAAGGCCGACCCGAACGATTGGCGCCTCGTCGCCGAGAACGCGGTTGGCCTGCGCTATACGCCGCTGACGACGCGCGGGCATCGGCGCATGGGAACGCGCGAACGCGTGCGCGAGACTGCCGAGAGATATCCCGACCGGCTGCATGTGGAGCTGGACGCGCTCGCGACTCGCGTGCTGTTCGACGCCCAGGACCGCGCCATCGGCGTCGAGTACCTCAAAGGCGAGCGTCTTTACCGCGCCCATGGCCAGCCCGGCACCGGGCCGGGCGTGGTGAGGCAAGCGCTGGCGGCGCGCGAGGTGATCCTCTGCGGCGGCGCCTTCAACACGCCGCAGCTGTTGATGCTGTCCGGGATCGGGCCGCGCGCGGTGCTGGAGCCGTTGGCCATCCCGGTGCGGATCGATCTTCCGGGCGTCGGCCGCAATTTGCAGGACCGCTATGAGATCGGGGTGGTCCACCGCATGAATTTTGCGCGTTGGGAAATCCTCGATGGCGCCACCTTCAGCCGCGGCGACCCGCAATACCGCGCGTGGGCGCGGGGCGAGGACGGGGTCTATGCCAGCAACGGCGCCGTCCTCGCTGCCATCCTCAAATCGCTGCCGGAGCGCCCGCTGCCGGATTTGTTCTGCTTTGCGCTGTTGGGATTGTTCGGCGGCTATTTCCCCGGCTATTCGGCGCTCGAGCTAGCGAAGCCCAATTATCTGACCTGGGCTATCCTGAAGGCGCATACGCAAAACCGCGCCGGCGAGGTGCGGCTGCGCTCGACCGATCCGCGCGACCAGCCGGCGATCAATTTCCACTATTTCGAGGAAGGCAGCGACAAGGCGGGGGAGGATCTGCAATCCGTCGTCGCCGGTATCCGGTTTGTGCGCAAGCTGACCGCCAAGCTCGAACGCCTGGGGCTGATCGCCGAAGAGGAGCAGCCGGGAAAGGCGCTCGAAAGCGACGAGGAACTGCGGGATTTTGTGCGCACCCGCGCCTGGGGCCACCATGCGTCGTGCACCTGCGCGATCGGCCCGCGCGATGCGGGCGGTGTGCTCGACGGCGATTTCCGCGTCCATGGGGTGCCGGGGCTGCGCGTCGTCGATGCCTCGGTCTTTCCGCGCATTCCCGGGTTTTTTATCGTCAGCGCCGTCTACATGGTCGCGGAGAAGGCAGCCGACGCGATCCTCGCCGCATCCTGAGCGATCGAGAAATTGCATTTGGCTGAACCGCTCTTTAAGATGCGGTCTTCGCTGCGGCAGCGAAACATTCGGGCGGCGATGCTCCAAAAGTCGGGACAGCCGACAATCCCGCCGACCCGGTGCTCCGCAGCGAATGCCGCCGAGGATGGGGTTCGCCGCAGCAACGGCACATTGCCGGCCCGACCGCCGGCACCACAGTGAGGAACGCAAGATGGCGCAAGTCGCGCTTCGCAACATCGTCAAGACCTTTGACAAGACCCCGGCGGTGCGGGGCATCGACATCGACATCGCCGATCGCGAGTTCATCGTGCTGGTCGGGCCGTCGGGCTGCGGCAAGAGCACGACCTTGCGCATGATCGCCGGCCTCGAGGAAGCCACCTCGGGCGAGATCTATATCGGCGACCAGCTGGTCAACGACGTGCCGCCAAAAGACCGGGACATCGCCATGGTG
>CAVPDQ010000003.1:0-18397 GCA_963702685.1 uncultured Alphaproteobacteria bacterium
GCCGCTATCGGTCCTTCGAAGAGCATCTGATCTCGCGGGAGGCTCTGCAGGAGCTGCTGGAAAACGGCACCTTGCCGGTCGCGGTCGATCGCGATTTCGAACGTTTCATCGCCGGCCGCAGCGCCCTTCTCGATGCGCGCCTGGCGGAGGTCGACGTGAGGGCGAAGGGCGGCTTGCTGCCCGATGTCTCCCTCGAGAAAGGGGTGCTGAAGATCGCGCCGATCGAAAAATCGACGCCGCCGGAGGCCGAGGCACTTGCCGCCCGTCTTTACGCGATGCTGCCGCGCATCCGTATCACCGACCTGCTGTCGGAGGTGGCGCGCTGGACGCTGTTCACCGACCGCTTCACCCATTTGCGCAGCGGCGAAACGGTTGCCGACCCGCAAATCCTGATGGCGGGCCTCCTGGCCGACGGTCTCAACCTCGGTCTGACGCGGATGGCCGAGGCCTGCACGATCGCCAGCCTCGGCCAGCTCGCCTGGGTCGCCGACTGGCACATCCGCGACGAGACCTACGCGCTCGCTCTGCGGCGCCTGGTCGATCATCAGCAGCGCGAGCCGCTGGCAGCGATCTTCGGCGGCGGCTTTGCCTCCTCGTCGGACGGCCAGTTCTTCCGGGCCGGTGGTTTCGGCCGCGCCGCGGGACGCCTCAATGCCCATTACGGCGACGATCCGGGAAGCAAGTTCTACACCCACCTCTCCGACCGCTTCGCCCCGCTCTACACCAAGATGATCGCGGCGACGGCAAGCGAAGCCCTGCATGTCCTTGACGGCCTCTTGTATCACCAGAGCGATGTGACGGTCCGCCGCCACCACACCGACGGCGGCGGCGATTCGGAACACGTCTTCGCGCTCCTTGCCCTGCTTGGTTTTCAGTTCGCGCCGCGCATCCCGGATTTGAAGCACCGCCGGCTCTATAGCTTCGTCAAGCCGTCGGCCTATCCGGCGCTCGAACCGCTGATCGCCGGCCGCATCAACCTCGCGCTGATCCGCGCCCACTGGCCGGATATCCTGCGGATCGCCGCGTCGATCCGGACCGGCACGGTGACGGCGTCACTGATCATGCGCCAGCTGGCCTCTTACCCCCGGCAGAACGGCGTTGCCGCGGCGCTGCGCGAGCTGGGCCGGCTCGAGCGCACCCTGTTCACGCTCGATTTGGATCGAGGATCCGGGGCTGCGCCGCGACACCGGCCGCGAACTGAACAAGGGCGAGTCACGCAACGGCCTGGCGCGCGCCGTCTTTATTCATCGGCTCGGCGAAATTCGCGACCGCACCTACGAAAATCAGCAGCACCGCGCTTCCGGCCTCAACCTCCTCGTCACGGCCATCACCCTGTGGAACACCCGCTATCTGAACCATGCGATCGACGCCTTGCGCGAGACTGAGGGTGTGTCCGACCACCTTCTTGCCCACCTGTCGCCGCTGGGCTGGGAGCACATCAATCTCACCGGCGACTACGTCTGGTCGTCTGTCAACGAGGCGGCGGAAAACCATGACGGATTCAGGGCCCTGCGGCCGGTCCCCGACCCAGCGCTCCTCGCGGCCTAGAGTTCCCGATCTGTCCGCTTATGCTACAAAAATGCGCGTTTCGTTAGTTCTGGCCAACCAGGAGGTGAGTCAAACTGCCGCAGTCTCATCCGGCCCGCTCCGGTTGGCTGGTGCGCACCGGCTGTCTCCAGTCGATCCCCTCCAGCAGCATCGACAATTGCGCCCGCGTCAGCACCGCCACACCCGCTTCGGCGCGCGGCCACACAAACCGGCCCCGCTCCAGCCGCTTGGCGAACAGGCACAAACCGTCCCCGTCCCACCACAACAGTTTGATCAGATCGCCACGACGCCCGCGAAAGCAGAAAACGTGGCCCGAGAACGGGTCCTTGCCCAGCACCGTCTGGGCCTGCGCCGCCAGGCTGTCGAACCCCTTGCGCATGTCGGTCGTCCCCGCCGCCAGCCACACCCGGGTGCCCGCGGCCAAGCCGATCATCGCAGCAGCTCGATCACCTGACGAAGTGTCTCCAGCGACACCTCGCCGCGAAGGCTCACCCGCGCGCCGCACGCGAAGGCAATCTCGACAACCCCGGTTCGCCGTGCCCGCCGCCGCGGCTCTGCGCGCTCCGGCGCGATCTCCACCGGCAGCATGGTAACGCCCTCGCTCACCGCAGGCGTCTGCTTCGGCACCATCTCCCGTCGCCATTTGAACAGCTGGTTGGCGTTCACGTCATGGCGCCGTGCCACGATCGAAACCGACGCGTCCGGCTCCTGCGTCTCCGATACGATCTGACGCTTCAACGCCGCAGACCATCGCCGACGCTTGGGTGTGCTCGGGCTTCGCCTAGTGTCCACCAATCCGTTGGTGGACACTTCTGTTCCTGTCCTCGCCATGCCCCGATCATCGCCCCAAGCGACGATCAGCGGCAGGCGCTCCTCACCGAGCGCTTACGCATGTCCTCGATCCGCTGCCGGTTGATGTGGCGGGAGATCGCGAGCGGGTGCCACGCATGGGCGTCGGAGCGCTTGGCGGACATCGACCAGTAGACCCAGCCGTCGCCGGGATAGAGGTAGCGGGCGTGCTTCCTGCGCCACCACTGGATCACGCCGTCGTGCATGATCGCCTCATAGAGCGCGACATAATCGGCGTCGTCCGCGGCCCGGCGCCGCTCGGTGTACTCATGCGGCAGCTCGGGCATCGTCTTGGCAAAGCGGAAGGACAGGCGGGCGATCGTCGCCAGGATCGGATGGTTTGGCATACCGGCTTGTTCTTCGATGGAAGGGCAGCAACAAGTATATATAGCATATTTCGGAGATTTTTTCAACCAAAGGTGTAAACAATGCCTTGCCGACTTATGCCATTGCTTTTATCCGGTGCCAGAGAAAAGCGGACGAGGCAATAAAAGTGTTCGGTGATCGAACAGTTTCGGCAGATGCGGTCGCGCAAGAAATTGGCCGCCAACGGCGCGACCCCGCCGGGATGATCCCTCAACGCGCACGGCGCGATCGACCTCGTCATGACCGTCGCTGCCGGAGAGAAGATGCCGGCCGAGCGCGACCTGGCCGAGCGGCGCGCCGGGCTCGCCGCGGTCACCGAGCATATTCGAGCAGGCCGCCGTGCGCGGACTGGCAATCCGGCCGCGCCGCCGGCTTACCGCGGCGGAAATGCCGGCGCCGAACGGTAAACCTCGGGCCATGTCCGATGCGCGACCTTCGCCTCCCGCGCGTGCATCATCTCTAACTGGCAGACGGGTGACATTTTGATCGGGCGCCTACATCAGAACGCCGGATAATCGACGTTCTGAAAATCACCGGCCGGTCCGAAATCGGATAGGTGGATTCTGGAGGCGTCCACTTCACCGAGAACACGGCCACGCTTCCCTTAAAGCTGATACTGCCAGACGGTGAAAGTTCTCGTGAAGCTGATCCGGATGGCTGCGAAGATAATTCGTAACCACGAGAACAATTTCTCCAAATGAAACGCCACGCGGCGGACACATGGCAAATTCAGACTTTAAGAGTGGTTCGAGCTTTGTTATCGCCGTAATCGCGCCAAAACACATTGGCGCTTTGTCGAGGTCGTCTGCTCCCGCTTGCGCGTTAGACGGGGTTGGCGTACCGCCCACGATATTCGCGGCGGCCATGCAACTGCCGTAGAACAACATGGCGCTCGCGTCCTCGGACGCTCCGCGAGCGCTCACGCTACCGGCGACCAAGGCGATCGCGGCGGGAAGTGCGCGGCTCCATGCGCGCGAGCGATGGGGCTTGACGGAAGGCATAGCCTTATCGGCTTGCGCCGCATCACACCGACAGTCAACCGTGGGGCAAGCTGGGCTTGGCGTATAACTCCGTTCCAAAAAAACCGCCGATAACCGCAATTTCTGGAAAATCGGTTCAGTCGGGCCGAGTATGCGCGAGAACGATCTGCTCGCCATTCCCTTTGAAGAAGATCAGAAACCAAACAGAAAAAACGGGGTCATCCGTCGCCCATCCGTAGAGATATTGAAATGTCTCACCGTCGCCAATAACTTCATGGCGCAGATGCAAGGGTTGGAAGCTGTATAACGCTTCCTGCCATTGGGGGGTTCTCTTGTCGATAAATATGAGAGTCACTTGTGCATCGGCACCTAATCGCCTCTGGAGGTGGTGCCAATAGAGACCGCGCACGATGCGGGTAATCACGCGCTTCTCGACGCCTGGAACGACTGGCACTGAGTAGCCGTAGCCAAGATAAAGACCGCTCGTCGTGTAGCGCTCGACCAACTGAGCGCCTCTAATGATTCGCTCGGCCATCGCCTTATTGCGCCGTATGCCGCGCATGGTCGGTTGCAACCGTTCCGCAGCTTTGGCCGATTCCCCGAAGCTGCCCGCCATGATGCTGAGTTGATTGCGGAACACTTCATCATCGTCCGACGCACCGTTATTGCACTGGTCGCATGCTGGCACGGTAATGAGATTGTCGGGAAGCGGCGGCGTAAATAGATTTTTAGATGGCAAGTGATCGCGCGTCGTCGCTGGGTTGCCGCAATAGGCGCATAGTTCGTGGTTCATGGGGCGGAGAAATTACCGGCAACTCTAGGATCGCGCTCTCGGTGTATCCGCAGTGCTTGCCGCGCTCCAGCAATCACATCATCACGCTGTTCCTGAGGCACGAGCGCATCGAAGAGCGTTGATAGAGTCCCATCTTCCTTAATACGGAACACCGCAGCCGTTGGTGCGTGAAACACAGTCCGGTCATCCAACCGCACCGTATAATTGGTAGCCGCACCGACTACTCGCCGCGCTCTTTCGCGGGATTCGCTGTCTCGCAGCAGCCCCGGTATATGAAGGCCGATTGCGGTCAACATCGGATATCCGTCGATCCCGGTGAGGATTTGGAGTTGTGCGAGTAATTCAAGGTCTGCGCGTGAGCAGCCGGTTTCTGTAAACAGTTCCGACGAACTTACCATGCGCGGGCCATTCCGCACTTGCAACGCCAAGATCACACGGGTTTGTGTTTCAGAAAACGGCGGAGACCACTCTACACCGCCATCCTGAAACACGACGCCGAGGCGTTTCAGTGCCGTCTGGATTGCTGCGAGATTAGCAGCAATCGGTACTCGGTCGTTCACATCTTCAAAGCTACTGACGGTGCGGAGACTTACCCCGCTAGCGTTCGCCAGTTCCTGCCGCGACATGGCAAAAAGACCGCGCGCCGCGCGGCACTGGTTAGGAGAGATGGGCATTGGCCTTTTCCTGCCATGTTGCATGATATATGCAACATGACCGTCTTTCATCTGAGGTTCAAGCTATTTCCCATGATCGTTCTCGGAGAGCCTTCTAAAGCCAACGGCCATCAGACGGCGGCCGCTGCGGGCCGCCGGGTCTGGATTCCTGTGGAGTATTAAAGGGGCGCCGGACCGCATAAACCGGGCAACGCCGCCGGCCGCCTCATCTGGGAAAGTCCTGGGGAGACCTGCATCGGCCCGGCCACTGGCCAGGCACGCTCTCGGGACGCTTTTTGGACGCAGGCCGCTTTACGCTTCGATCATGTTCAATCGCATTCTCGATCGCGGCGCTTATCTGGTCCCGCTCGTGCGGCCTCGGCGACCTCGACCGGCTTATCGGGCCGTTCTCCTGGGTGAACTCTGATGCGTTACTCGCCGATCGCGCTCGTACCTATGCTCATTACGACGTTGGCTGGTTGTGCAATGAGCACCGGCATTCTTCCCGCGGGACCCGACACCTACACGGTGACAGAGAGATTTGCTCCGATCC
This sequence comes from uncultured Alphaproteobacteria bacterium, assembly GCA_963702685.1. GTDB lineage: Bacteria > Pseudomonadota > Alphaproteobacteria > ATCC43930 > CGMCC-115725 > AP-15. The sequence goes on from CAVPDQ010000003.1 coordinate 5,743, forward strand.
GCGGAGGCGCGACAACCGCTGAACAGACCGCGTTGACCGAGGCGAACGAATATTGCGCGCAACGAGGGCGTCAGTTTTTGGTAACCGATATGCAAACGCTGCCGAGCCACAACCCCTACGGTCCGACAAGCTACAGCACGACATTTCGATGCCTGCTCTCCGGCAATCCTGAGTTGGCGCATGGGGGCGCAGCAGGGGCGCCGACTGCTATCATCGAGCAACGACAGCGCTAAGCAAACCTTTGAACAAGAGGGGAAGGAAATAATGAAAAGGGCAGGTCATATGCTTGCCGCGGCGCTGATCGTCTTGCTAGTCGTCGGCACGGCGCTCGGTCAAGAAATGACAACCTTTACGAGCGAGCAAGAAGCGCAGCGGCATTGTCCAACCGATACTGTCGTTTGGCTCAATCTTTCGAGTGCCGTCTATCACTTTAAGGGTGAGCGTTGGTACGGTCGTACAAAACGCGGCGCTTACGTTTGCAAGACTGAAGCCGACAAAAACGGCGAACGCGCGACGCAGAACGGGCAATGAGCAGGCGTCGCGATCCGGGGCCGGATGGGGTGCCTGCCGCCTCAGCGCGGAAAGTCCTGGACCCCGCAAATCGGTCAATTTTTTGGCCCTGATTATCAAGCGGGCGTGCCCGAGAGCGCCCTACCTTTCCGGATGAGGCCCCGGCGGTTTCGGGGAAACTTCCTTTCCACGGAGGCTCATCATGAAAGCGCTAAAGACCACCGTTGCTGCCCTTGCCCTGCTCGCTGGGGCCGCCGGCCAGCCGGCACTGGCGAACTCGATGTTCGACCAAGGTCTGCAGGACCGTACCGCCTGGGAGCAATGGTTCAATGGTCTGCGAGGCGACTACAAGACCGGAGCCTTCTATTGGGCTGGGCAGCGCTCGCTGCCGCACCCCGGTAGCTGCCAGCAAATGGATGCCGACTTCTATCGCGGCTGCACCGACGCCAAGGTCAAGCTCGCCACGACCGACGCGCTGCGCAAGACCGAGCCGGGCTACAAGGCGGGCTGGAATTCCTACGTGGCGAACGTGGCACCAGTCGCGGCCCCGGAAATGGCCTCGACGCCAGCTCCGCAAGTCGCGCCCATCGCGCCCGTACCGCCGGAACCTATGCCGCCGGCACAGCCCGAAGTCCCGGTGGCAGCCGTGGCTCCGCAGGTTACTTCTTTCGGTGTCGCAGTAAATGAATGTGCTACCACGGTAAATAATCACGAGCTGGGCGGGTTTTCGGCATTCGTCGTAAACGACGGCAGCAATAACGAAGTACGGATGTTTGGAACCGCCCGAGGAAGATTTGCATTCGACTATTGCATGAACAGTCTTAGACACCCGCTAGACAAATGACCTTAAAAGGAATGCGGTCCCGCGCGCCGGCGGGCGCCCGAAAACTGTTGCCATGCCCGCCTGACGAAAGGTCGTCATCAAGCGAAGGTTAAAATTTGAACCTTTTATGCTCCCCTTGCTTCGACGACAGCGAGACCGGGATTGTCGCCGGCATCGATCGCGCGGCGGATGCGACCCGCCTCTTGCGGCACCAAGCGAGCATTCCTGCGCCGTCACGCGCCCTCTTCGGCGGATCACTCCTCCGCGGGCGGCGACGGCTTCGGGGTTTTGGCTCGGTCTGGAGCCGCCTGGCGAATCGGTCGCGTCGGTCTGAGAAACTGCTTCAATTGACGCAGTATTGGATGGGTCGCCCTTCCTGCATGGCGCCGCAGGGCGGATCGGCAACGCCGCGCTGATCGTTCGTATTTTGCGAAGGCGGAAAAGGCGTCGGAAAAGCCGCTGCGGGCCGTCACCCTCCTATATCCGGTAGAACGGCCTCGCGCGCCGGAATATATTATTTCACGGCCGCGAAGGCTGAAAAGCGAGACGCCGCCTTGCTTGCAACAGGGCGACGCCTCTGACCACCACTCGAGAGAGGACCTCGACCAATGGCTAACCGGATCAAAACAAAGTCCGCCCCCGACCGGCAACCGGCTGTCTACGGCTATTGCCGGGTGTCGACGGCCGAGCAGCGCGACAACGGCATTTCGCTCGACGAGCAGCAGCGGCGAATCGAGGGCCGATGCCTGGAGCAGGGGTGGGCCCTCACCGAGCTGTTCGTCGAGGGCGGCGTCTCGGGCTCGGTGCCGTTCGCCAAGCGCCCGCAAGGCGGCCGGCTGATCCGCCGGCTGTTGCCGGGCGACATCGTGGTCAGCCCAAAGCTCGACAGATGTTTTCGCTCGGCGCTCGACGCCTTGTCCGTGATCGCCGACTTCAAGGCGCGCCAAATTCATCTGTGGCTGCTCGACCTCGGCGGCGATTGCTCGGGCAATGGCATTTCCGAATTGATGCTGACGGTCCTCGCCGCGGTCGCGCAATTCGAGCGCACCCGGCTCGCCGAGCGCATCCTCGACAGCAAGGCCGAGCTGCGCCGCACCGGGCGCCACCAGGGCGGCACCAAGCCATTCGGCTGGCGGCTCGGCCCGCCCGCCGGCAAGGGCACCGCCCCCGTGCTCTATCCCGACCCGGCCGAGCAGAAGGCGATTCGCGAGATCGTCCGGCTGCGCGGCGAAGGCGAGACGCTGATGAGGATCAAGCGGGTGCTGGCCGAGGGCGGCATCGCGTTGTCGCACCAGACGATCGCCAACATCTGCGAGCGGGCCAAGCTGGTGGCGGCGGCATGAGCGAGACGGCAGTCGAAAAACTCCCCGATTTCGATGACGCAGAGAGCGCGTGGGGTGCGATAAAGCTGCCGCCCGCCCGCACCGGCCTGCCGATGGCGGTCTGGATCACTGCCAACGAAGGCTGGCCGCATGACGTGCGGGTCAAGCTCAGCCGCATTCACGGCGGACGCGGTGCCTGGTCGGGCGCCGCTTCGGTGGCGGTGCGCCCGCAGCCGCGCGAGATCGTGCCCGGCAGCCTGCCGGCCGGTGATTTTGCGCTGGCCCGCCGCTGGATCGAGCTGAACCAGCAGCTCATCGTCGATGTCTGGGACGGCCGGGTCGATGCCGTCGCTGAGGAAGTCTATCCGCTGCTGCGCCGGGTGGCGGCGGCATGAGCGAGCTGCGCCAAGATCGCCTCGAAGCTCGGCTTGGGCGGATCGAGGAAACCGTCGCCCGCATCGACGAGCGGCTGGCAGCGACCTTGCCGCATCTCGCCACCAAGGCGGAACAGGCCGACCTGCGAACCGAGCTGACGAGCGAGATCGGCAAGTTGCGCGCCGAGATCGCCGACAAGCCGTCGCGGGGCTACCTGTGGGGCGTCATGGCGGCGATGGTCGGTGCTCAGGCGGTAGCGCTTGCCGCGGCCGGGCTGATCTTCGCCTTTGTCGCCGCCCGCGCGCCGAACGCTCCTGCTCCGGCCCCGCAGCACGCGGTCTGGCAGCTGCGCCCCTGGCAATGAAGCTGTGCCAGGATTGCCGCTTTGCCCACCGTGATCGGCCCGCCCAGCCGGAGCTGTTCTGGTTCTGCGGGCATCCCAGCGCGGTGGTGATCCGGCCCCCGAGTCTCCTGAGCGGCCGGACCCTGCCGCGGCAGCGTTTGAGCTGCCTCGATGCGCGGATTGATGTGCCGCAGCGCTGCGGCCCCGACGCCAAATTCTTCGAGCCGATCGACGAGAGCGAGCCGCGGCGCTGGCCCGAGGATATCGAGGACGCCTTTGCCGCCGACATTGCCGCCTTCGAATGGACCGTGCTGTTGCCGGCCGAGACCGGGCTCGCCTGCGAGGTCTGGGTTTGCGACATCAAGCCGATCGTCGCGGTCAGCCAGCCGGCGGGCCTGATGCCGCGCGCGGACATCAACCGGCTCTACCGCTGGCTCAAGCTCAACGCCGAAGCGCTGGACGCGGCGCAGAGCGGCGCGATCGACACCGCCGAGCTGGGCCGGCTGCTGCGCCGGCTGCCGTGACGGCCTGGGGCAACGCATCATCCTCCCCATGCCGCGCCTCCAAGTGTTATGGTCATAACCTCTTGGGGGAGGGCGCATGAGCAGCGGTTACGGACGGATCGAACGAGCCATCCTGGCCAGCCTGCTGCCGCCGGGCCGAGCGCTCGTCACCCGAGCGTTGACGCGCGAAGTCTACCAGCTCCCGCCGCGGGCGCCGGTCAACGAGAGCCAATTGGCCAGCGTGCGCCGGGCGCTCGGGGCGCTGTGCGCCGCGGGCCGGGTCGGGCGCGTTCGGCGCGATCAATCAGGACAGCGCTGGCGCCGAATTGGGCGGCTTGATCCCGCTGAGGCAATGCGCCACGCCGCCGGCAAATCGTCGGCCGAGGATGATCACGTCTCGCTCGATGATTGGAGCAAGCTCGACCCGGCGGCGCGCGTGGCGTTGCTGGCGCCGCAGCTCACCGGCCGCCGGCCGCGCTTCAACAAGCAGGAAAATGCCGACATCGAATGGGCGCAGTGGTCGTGGAACCCGATCACCGGATGTCTGCACACCTGCCCCTATTGCTATGCGCGCGAGATCGCGACCTCGCCGAAAATGGCGGACCTCTATCCCTTCGGCTTTGCGCCGACTTTGCACCCCAGACGGCTCCTGGCGCCGCGGTTTATGCGGGTGCCGACGGCGGCTGCGCGAGACACCCGCCATCGCAACGTCTTTCTCGGCTCGATGGCCGACATCTTCGGCCGGTGGGTCCCGGCGGAATGGATCGAGGCGGTGCTGGCCGAAGTGCGCGCGGCGCCGGATTGGAATTTCCTATGCCTGACCAAATTCCCGAAGCGCATGGCCGAGTTCGACATCCCGGCCAATTGCTGGATGGGAACCAGTGTCGACTTGCAAGCGCGCGTTGCCGCCGCCGAAGCGGCCTTTGCCAATATCGGCGCCGCGGTCAAATGGCTTTCCTGCGAGCCGCTGATCGAGCCACTGAAATTTCAGCATCTCGACCGCTTCCACTGGATCGTGATCGGCGGGGCGGCGCCGACCTCGAAGACCCCGGCTTGGCATCCGCCGCGCGACTGGATTGTCGATCTCGAGCGGCAGGCGCGGGCCGCGGGCGTCTACGTCTACGAAAAGACCAATCTTCTCGCGCGGACGACGGAATTGCCATTCGACGCCCCGACCGGCGGCGCCTCAGCCAAGGCGCCCGCCGTATTTCAGTATCTCGGCTGATCACCGGAACCATCTTCGCCACCACGCCCGGCGCTCGATCCAGAGCGCCAGCAGCGCGTCGATCCGGTCGCGCAGATGGTCGATCACCAGCTCGGCGCGTTCAGCGCGGGCATTCGCGATCGCCAGCTGCTCGCGCAGCGCCGCGACGCACTCGGCAAAGCCTTGTGCTGTCATAGTGTCTGTCGCAGGTGTCGTAGGGTCTGTCGGATGCGACACCGGCTCGGGTGTCACAGTGACAAGAAAACCGGCCGGCGCCGCGGCTTTTGCGAGGGCGGCGAGGGGCACCGTCACTCTGACATGGCCGTCGTTCCCGACCTGGCGTGGCCAATGGTGACGTAGGACAAGCCGCCGCGCCGAGGACAGCGATATCCCCCGGACATCGGCAAGCTCGGCATAGGTCATGCGGCGGGCGCCGTCGCCGACCGCAAGGCTGATATCCTTCGCCATGACGCACCCCCATTGCCGCCGAGCACCCGGCGCAGCAGGGGGGAGATGCCGCGCGGGGCGTTCGATGAATGATCGGCTGGGGGGAAGCCGATCGGCCGGGGCTTTATCACGTTATCGCGCGGGGCGCGAATATCCGGTTTTTATGGCCTCTACAGAAGGGCGCGGCTCAGGGGCGCTCCTCGAGGCGGCGCAGCCGGTTGTCGAAGCTGCTGGTGTGGACGCGCATCGCGCGCAGCTCGTCGAGGACCGCCTCCATCGTCGTGCGCATCGCCGTCATCTCAGTGGCGAGCCCGGCCATGACGGCGCGGTTTGAGGCCATCTCGCCGAGCACCCGGCGATTGTCGCTGCGCATGATCTCCATCTCGGGGCGGTTGTCGCGCTGCTCGTCGAGGATGCGCCGGCCTTGTTCGGCGATGAAGGTGAGGGTTACCGTTTCGTCAGCCATGGCCTGGTTCTCCTCGTTTCAGGCTTTGGTCAGGGGCCAGGCCGGTTCCGCAGGCCAGCCTGGGCCTCGCCGGGCTCAGCCGGCGGCGGCGGATAGTGTACCTTGGCCGCGGCCCAAGGCGCGCCCTGGCGGCATGCGGCGCGCCAGACTGCCAAGATCGCCGCCCCGGTGGGCAGTCGCCGGGGCGGCGGTTTTTATGCCGTCGCGCAGCATCGCCGCGACCAGCGCCGGCCACAGCCAGTCCGGCGCCGCGTGAATTTCGACCAGCTGGGGGAGAAGCGATCACCCACTTCGTAACCGATGTCGGTTACGGCACCGGCAACCCGCGCAGCCGAAATCGAGCGGCGCGGCCTCGTCGCTCGCCACGGCGGTCGCGCTGACGCTGCGGCAGCGGTCGCAGGTGAGCTGCAGGTGTTGGCCGGCCATCGCGGGGGCTCCTATTCGGGCGCGGCGGCGGCTTCGAGTGCCGCGACCCGCGTGTTCAAATCGGCGACCTCGGCTTCGAGCGCGGCAATCGCGGCGCTCTGATCGGCGCCGGGCAGACCTTGCGGTCCCGGTGGGCCTGGTGGACCTTCCGGCCCTGCTGGACCGGGCGGCAGCGTGGTCGGGGCGACGTGGGTCGGCGTGATCTCGACCGAAGCTGCGCCATCAAGCGCACGGGCGGCGATATGGGTCGCGGTGCCGGTCGCAAAGCGCTGATGCAGACCGGCGCCGAGCTGGGCGCCCGTGGCCGGATCGGCCGTCGCGTCACCGAGCTGCACCTGCACCGGCGACGGGCCATGGTTGAACGCCATCACCGCCTCCGGCGCGCCGTCCGGCAGCGGCGCGATCGCGGGGGAGGTCGTCGCGTCGATAAACATCACGCTGCTCCGGGCTCGGCGACGAGTGCGGCGAACTGCTCGGCCCACGGCTGCGCCGCAGCAACCGAGCGCGCGGTGACGAGCTGCTGATCGGGCGGCCCCGCCAGCACCCGGCTGATCTTTGCCGGCAACCTGAGCGCATTGCCGCTGCCGTCGAGGCTTCTTGTTTGGCTGGTCAACTCGACCGCCAAGGCGTCGAGCTGACGGCGCTTCTCGGCCGCGGCGGCGTCGAGCGCGGCGATCTCGTCGGCGAGCGCGGCGCCTTCGTCGATCAAGACCTGGATGGCGGCGCGGCGCACGGCGCGGTCGCACCCCTCGGCGGCGGTGCGGGCCTCGGCCTGCTCGCCCTCGAGCTGCGCCAGGGCGGTGCGCGCGACGCCGAGCTTGCCGGCGGCCTTTGCCGCCTCGGCCTGCATCGCATCGACGCGGCGGCTGAGCGGGAGATCGTCGGCGCCGGCAGCGATCGCCGCGCGCAGACGCTCGGCGGCGTCCCGGTCGGCGCTGTCGACCGCGGCGGTGACATCGACTTGCCGCGCTTCGAGCTCGGCGACGAGCCCGGCCCGAGCGCGCGGCCCACGGCACCAGCCGCTCGACCGCGGCCAGGGCCTCGGCGCGCAACCGGTGCGCCGCCGCGAGCTGCTCGCGCGGATCGCCCGCGGCCTGCCGCTCGGCCTCGGCCGGCGCGTCGCGCTCGGCCTGCTCACGGCGCCGCTCGGCCGCGTGCTTGGTCGTGCCGGCCATGCGCTTGCGCAGCGCCTCGGCTTCGAGCAGCCGCTGCCGGGCCTCGGCAGTGACGGTCAGATAGCCCTGTTTGAACTCGCCGGCTCGCGTGCCCCAGCCGGGCGGCATGCCCCAGCTCGGCTTTTCGGGCTCGGCCGGCGCCGGCAGCGTGTCGGCGCCGACGAGCGCCCGCGCCAGATCGAAATTGGACGGCGGATAGGCGATCTCGACCATGACCTCATCCCTGCTGCCGATAATGCGCGTCGATCGCGCGTTGCCACGCCTTCAAACCCTCGATTTCGGCGCCCGGCGCGTGCCGGTCCGGCCGGCGCAAGTATTCGTCGCCGATGCGGCGCCGGGCATCCTGCGCCGGGGCAGGGCTCTGGGCCTGCGCCGGCCATTCCCCTTCCGCGCCGGTCGGGGTTGCCAGCTCGATCCGATCGCCGCCCTCGTTCGGATCATATTCATCTTCGGCCGGGTTGCCGTCGGGGTCCGTCCCGTTGCTGTGGTGCACGATTTCGAGCGTGCCGTCCTGCGCGCGACGGATCGTCAGCGCGCCGCCGTTCGGATCAGTGGCGAGCCATTTGCCGGATTGATCCTGCGCGAGCCGGGCAAGCACCTGCGGGCCTCGGCCGGCCTGATCCTGCGCGCTGCGCCGCCGTGGGACCGGGCCAGCGCCGTCAAGCCAGACGTGCACATGCTGATCTTTGGCCGGCGGCGCCGCGTCGGCGAAGACCCGCCGGGCCACATCATCGGCCGGGGAGCAAGGGACACCGGGCTGATCGCTGAAATTCCAGCGGCCGAGGGATTGGGGCATAGTCGCGCTCTCCAGGTTGAGTTCAGCGCCGGGGCGCGGGCCTGGTGCGATGAAAATCGCGGTCTCGGAAGCTCCAGGGCCTCGCCATGGCAAAGACGATACGACCTCCGCGCGAGTGCGATCAAGACGACGGCCAAGCACCGGATCAGCGCTCGCGCAAGAAAAAGGAATATTCGCGCAATCGTCTCCGGAAATTATTATTTCCCCCGCCCGGCGAGACCGCGCCGGAAATGCTGAACCCGCTCGAATTGCGGGTGATCGAGACCCTGATCGCGGTCGATCCGGATTGCGCCTGGCTCAAAGCCTTTGGCCCGGTCAAGAACCCGACCGCGCCGGCTGACCGGCGAATTTTTGCGGGGCTAAAAACGCGCGCGCGAGACCGGCGCTGATAAATCAAGGGCTTGGCGCGGCGCATCGGTGATTTTTGCGGCTCGGCGCAACGCCATTGACAGTGCCGCGCGGATTTTCTCACACAAATCAGCGCCTTTTCCTCGCCCCGAGGCGCAAAAAATGATCTCCCGCCGCCGTCGCCTCGAACGCCGCGGCCGGCGGCCTTCCGCCACCAGCAAGCGCAGGCAGACAACTGTCGCCGGGCGGGCGCCCGGCCCCGACAAAGGAACCCGCGAAATGCAGACGCGAAAGCACCAGGCCGGCAACGGCATCGAAGATGCCGATCGAGCTGATCGACCCCGCCGGGGTCCTCGCCGCGCATGGCCGGATCGCGATCGAAGGGCTGGCGACGTGCCGGCTGATCGCCGCCTGGCTGCACCAGGTGCGAGCGGCGCGGGGCCTGCCGCAAGCCAGCCCGCAGGGGCTGTGGGCGGCGTTGACCTCGGGGCAGCGCGCCGGGCGCAAATGGACCGCGACGCCGGCCAGCACCGGCGGCCACACCCCCGGCGACCGGGCTTGGCGCGAGATTGTCGGACTGCGCAACGCCTTTGCCGCGGCGCACCAGCTCGCGCAGCTCGACCTCGTCGTGGCGGTTGCCGGCGCCGAGCGGATGCCGGCCGAGGAGGAGATCGCCGCGCTGGTGGCCGGGCTCGCCTTCGCGGCCGAGCATATCCGGACCGGCCGGCGCAAAGGCCGCGCGGCGTGGCGCGAGCAGAACGAGGCGTTGTGGCAATTGCCGGCAAAATAACGGTTCGCCCTCTTTCGCCGAGTTGACGGGTTTCCGCCCGGCGCGCCCGCGTCTTTATTCAATATCCCGCAGGCAAATCGGATATATAATTACTTCGTAAGCGACCCCGAACCCTTCCAGCAGGAGCCGAAGTGCCAGACCTCGACCGCGACCATATTTTCCGGGTGATCGCCCGGCTGTCGTTCCGCTTTGCCAAGACCATGCCAGACCAGCCGCACGAATACACCGTGCGCGGCCCGGAGACCGAAGCCGACTATGTGATCCTGGCCCAGGCGATCCTCGATCACGGCGAGCGCGAGCGATATGTGTCGGCCAGGGGCCGCGCCTACTGGAACCGCTACCTCTATCCCGGCGACGGCTGGAAATACTGGCTGATGACGACCAGCATCCGGCAGAGCCGCATCTTGAACCGCGCCCGGCCAAGCGCGACCGGCTGATCGCGGCGCTGCCCGCCGACGGCAAGACCCGGCGGCTTTACATCGTCGCGGTCAATCTGGCGCGGCGCAATCTCCTGACGAAGGGCCAGCAGGCGATGGCGATGGCCATGATCTACCCCGAGCCGGAAAAGGGCGGGCGGGGGCACAACCGTAAAGAAACTTTTACCGTCCCAAGCCCGTGCGGTGCTGCGCCATTCGCTCGAGCTGGCGCAGTCGGTGCTGAGCGGCGGCACGAAGTTCGAAGCCGCCGACCGGGGAAAAGTGGAGAAACTGGCGGCCTCAACGCCCCCTACAGCGCCAGCTCGACCGCGTGCGTGTCGAGGCTCACAGCGCCATCTCGACGGGCATTCGTCTGATGCCAGGCCGGGAAACGACAACGGCGCCCGAAGGCGCCGTCGGTTGTAAAGAATTCCGTCGGATTGGCTTATGCGTTCTTGCGGCGGCGGCGCCCGAAGAGGCCGAGCCCAACCACGGCCGTGCCAAGCAGCGCCAGTGCGGCCGGTTCGGGGACCGCCTCAGGCGGGATGTTTGCCACCAGAATGGACGGCGCCCCGTTGTCCTCTGTGTATAACAGCGTGAGGAGGTTATGGCCCGCCGGGAAGGAGCAGGGTTGCGTGTTCACTGACGATTCGGCTGGGTTGCCGCAGACGAAGGTGGCGCCAACTCCAGTGGAGGAATCACCACCGACGAAGAATCGCCCGCCGTCGTCATGCTCAATGCTGCCGAGGGTAACAGCAGATGTATCATAGGTTTCCGTAATCCTGATAAACGTCGATATGTCCGTCCCGGTGTCGGACGAGCTCATCGACGCGTTGGCATTACCTCCGGCCGCGACAAATTCGGCCAGGACCGGCGCCGTAAAGAAGTCAGCGAAAGTATTGGGACTGCTTGGACCTGAGAGGTCTTGGAAATTGATCGGATTGCCGGGACCTTTGAAGCTGGCGATCAGATCCGTGGTCGGCACTGGAAACTCTGCCGTATGATCAAGGACGGTCGCGCCGCTCCAGACGGTGTAGAACAAGGTTGCGTTGGCGCCCCCAGCCGATATCGCCAAGCCCAAGGCGGCGGTGGTGGCGAGTAGTAGCTTTTTCATCTGATCGGCTCCCATTTGAAAGTGGAGGCGTTTTCATTAACTCTAATAGCAAAATCCATGCCAACCTCCAGGTAATTAACAAAAACAACAGCATTTAGGGTTGGGCGACCCTGGGGTGGAGCCTTCCATCAGGTGATTTGTAAAAATTTCCGACAAGAGGTTTCGGGATTAAATTCGTCTTTTTCAAAAAAATCAGCCACTTGTGGGTTCGGAACCGCTGTAAAGTATCGCGTCACCAACAAATCGATCACCGGCGAGGCGGAGAATCGCCCGGCCCACCGCCCGGCAGGCGGATCAGCTCTCACGGCATGGTGTCACCCGAGCGGCCGGCGCCGGCTCAGCCGCGGCGCCTGGTGCTGCTCGACGAGGCCGAGCTGGCGCTCGATCGCGACCAGCCGGCGCAGCACATTGTCGCGCAGCAATTCTCTCCGCGGGCGCTGCTGGCGGGCTGGCGGCGACCGCGCGCAGCAAGCGCCGCAGCGACCTGTTTTTGAGGCCGCGCCGCGGGCAATCGCGGCATCGGTCAGCCTGCGCTGGTGGCGGTCGAGCGCGAACTTGATCCGTCGAGCGACCGCGCTTTGGGCAAGGCCGGCGCTGAGCGGCCGCTGCGCGCAGCGCGGTGACCGCCGCGGCGGCAATGCCGATGCAGTATCCTGACGACAAGTTACCCGTTCGTTCTCCTGTGTCGTACAGCTACCGCATAGCTCTTGTCGTGACCCTGTTTTCTCGTCGATCCGCGACTGCTCGCCTTGATCATCGTCCGACGCGATTTGCTTGCAGCCGCCGGCGATAAACCCCGAGATGGCTTTGTTGGCGGCTTTCAATTTGGGCAAGTCGGTTGCCGAGGGTGCACCCCCAACTCTTTACAAAACCCGCATTCTGTAAAGAGTGCTATCGTGCCGCAGGCGGAAATCCGCGGAGTTTCGATGGTGACGGCACCCAACCTCGGCAGGCGAAATGTCAAAAGTGCGCCGGCAACCGCCACCGATGCGCATGAGCGCGGCAAGGATTTTTTGAGCGATGCCGAAATCGCCGCCTTGCTCGATGCCGCCAAGGCCGGGCGTCATGGCGGCCGCGACCACCTTCTCATCCTGGCGATGTTTCGCCATGGTCTTCGCGTCAGCGAGGCGATCGGCCTGCGCCGCGACGAGGTCGACCTCGACCACGCCCGGCTGTGGGTCCGCCGGCTCAAGAACGGGCTGGCCGTCGAGCATCCGATCGCCGGCGACGAGCTCCGCGCCATCAAACGCTATCTTGCCACTCGCACCGATTCGCTGCCCTGGCTCTTCGTGTCGGAGCGCGAGCAGCCTCTCACGCGCCAGTCCGTAAATTATCTCATCGCCATGGCCGCGAGACGGGCCCGGCTGCCGCCGGTCCACCCGCACATGCTGCGCCATTCATGCGGCTTCTACCTCGCCAACCGCGGCTACGATCTGCGGCTCATCCAGGATTACCTCGGACACCGCGATCCGAAGCACACCGTCCATTATACCCGGGTCGCGGGCAGCCGTTTCGAAGGGCTCTGGCGATAATCCGGGCGGACTCCGCACGCGGCGGCCAATTTGGCGGCTGGTGACACGACTGTTGGGTCTAGGCC
>CAVPDQ010000004.1:0-291123 GCA_963702685.1 uncultured Alphaproteobacteria bacterium
CGCCCGACCTGGAAAAGCGAATCCTTTGATGCTCTAAAAGCCCGGAAAACCACCGGCGACAGCGTGCGTAAGTTGCCGCTCGGTTTGGCACGGCTGCGTCTACCGTGCAGACGATCAGCCGCCCTTTCTGCGGGTAAGCGAAGCCGCGTGAAGGCACGCTGAGTGGCGTCAGTCGCGACTTGTCGAGAGCGTGCTTGGATCTACCGGCGCAGTCGACGCGCTTTCAGGGAGTTGCATGGAGCGAGTGCTGCGAATGCTTGAACGGACTTGGCGCGCTGTCGATCCAAAGCGTCAGCCCACATCAGTAGGCACTCGCGCATGACCGAAGTATTCGTCATGGGTTCCCCAGCAGCCACGGTGTCTTCTGTCGCCTTGCTGTAATAACCAATGGTTTTTCAATAATGGTGCCAATGGCCGCCATAGTACCGGCATGTCCGTTGCCAGTAATTGTCAATCCAACATGCTCTGGGGGTCAACCGGCGGCCCCCAGAAGGGACTGCCCAGATGACAAGAAATCCAACTATGCCCCCGACAACCAGGCCGACAGGCCCGGCGACCACCAAGCCCGTGCCGGCACCCAAAACCGCGCCGACATTATCCGCGTGCGAACTAGTCGGACCAAGGGCGATCATCAAAATCGGCGCTGCAGCCAGTAAAGTCTTGCGCATGGTTCATCCCCCGTAGGGCTAAACGCGAAGTCGAACATAAGAGCCCCAGATACTCAACGCGGCAAACGGGTCGGCCATTCTTTTCAGTGGATTGTTGCGGGACAGTCACAGTCACACGAACTCCGCTCTGGCCCGGTACCCGCAAACCAAATGCTGTGATGTCGATCACGGTCACGGCTGCGGAGGCGTGAGAACGCTGCCGCGGTGGGGCTAAGTTCGCTTCGATTGCAAGTCCCTCGGGCCCGGCTGCGCCTCAGCCAACCAACCTGACGGCGCGGCCGCAACTTCTGCACCGATCCAAAGTTTGACAGTCGAGAGGTGAGCCGCTGTACACGGGGCCAGCCTCTCAGGCCCCGGCTGCGACTTTGGTTTCCTCCTTGGGCGCGGTCGGGGCCGCCTGGTTACATCACTGCAACAGCCGGGAGGAATTCACAATCCCGGTCACGTCGACGCGCATCATGCCTGCCTCAACTATGCCAGCCCGTCGGGGATCCGATTAATCTGGCCGAAAATTCGCGCTAGCGCCGACACCAACTCTAACCTCCGGCTTACGGAACACCGACCGCTAGCTGGGCGTGCAGAAACTGACCTCCGAGCGTGCCGAAAATTTTCGGTTGTCCCATTTGTGTCAGTTGGTGATTGGCGACAGAAGGATGCGCTCCGCTGCTGTAAGGCTTTTCACCGTCGTCACCACGTGGGAAGAGATGCCCATAAGTATCGGCCGTCATGACAATGGTGGAATGACCGAGGCGCTGCTGCACGGTTTTGATTGGCAACTCCAAGCCACCATCGCGTCGGCGATTGATGCATAAGCTTGCGAAGAAATGCCGCAAGGCGTGTATTCCGGGGTACTTTGGTTCGCCCTCGTTGTTGACGAGACCAGCGGTGCGCTGCGCGGGCCAGTAGCCAGAATTAAGAACAGCACTGTGCGTCAACGGCTGACCATCCTTCCCGGGAAAGGCAAGCGCCTCGTTGGGCCGGCCAGCTTCCACGTTCTGAGCGTGTTGACCACGAATGGCCCGATTGGGACTGAACGTTCGGAGGTGCGGGTCTTGGGCGGACCGATGCTGCCCCATTCATCGGCCCGCTGGCGCACGTGGATAATGCCAGCTGCAAGATCGATGTCGCACCAACGTAGACCGCGCAGTTCAGATGCACGCAGGCCGGTAAAGGCCGCCACCGTAAGAAAGGGCCGCCATCGGGCGGGGGAGGCTGCCAGGAGGCGGCGAACTTCGTCTGGGGTCGGAATATCTCGGCCGACTTCCGGCAATCTAGCCGCCCGCTTATCGCTACCGATCTTAACGCCCTCGGCGACGTTGTGAGCGATAGTTCCCCGGCGACGAGCGTCTTTTATGATCGAGCGGAAGCTAACCAAGACTTTGCGCGCCGTAGCTCGGGAAAGGTCGCGAACAGCGCATCACGAAAACTGCTGACCATTGGTGTAGTCAGCGTTGCCAGCCTTGTCGCGCCGATGCGGGGCACGATGTGACGGGCGACGTGGGTACGGTAGTGTTCGACAGTGGAGCGCTCCAGCTCTCTCAAGCTCGGCGGTGGTCAGCCACTGCTCGGCAGCCTGTGCAACGGTCAGACTGCGGCTCGCGGGGGTGCGAATGCCTTTGGCTACATCGACGGTCACGCTCGCATGATACGCGTCGGCGTCCCTTTTTCGTTTGAAGGTCTCCATATGCCGCGAGCCCTTGACGACGTAGTCGACGATCCAGGCTTCCCTCGGCTCGCCCCTACTGGTCGTCCAATCTACGCTTGCGGACTGACATGGCATACCTCCGTTGTCTATCGTGGCAACGCGACACATATGCGACATGGCAGTTCGGTTATGGCGTGACTTAGCCTTTAGTGTCAATAGCTTATGATGGTAATGTTGGGGACTTAAAATCCCTTGGGGGCATCCTGTGCGGGTTCAAATCCCGCCGTCCGCACCAGTCCGTCGATTGACTAGCGTCAATAGCTGTCGAGGAAACACGACCCGATTGTTCTCGACGATTGGGAGACAGAGAATGTTTATGACCAAGAGCTGCACTCCCGGGCGAGAGGACGCAGACGAATTGGTCCAGGTGAACTCGTCAAGGTCTTTGCAGTTTTACTTCTTAGTTGCATTGTCAGCAGGCGCCGCGCGGTATCCGGCAGGGGTTGGCGGCCTTAAAGCAGATCGCCGCTCGAATTGTGACAAGTTTGGTTCAAACCGACGGACAAGGCTGCTCGAAAGCGCCGGCTTCAGCCTGACCGCGGACTTCCGGTTTGCGCGCCACCACCCGAAGCTGAGGGAATATTCGCGGGGGTGACAATGCCGAGTGCGCGGGGACGAATCCGGTAGCTGAAGCGGCGCATCCATGATGCTGACCTCTCCATCAGTCGATACGTTGACCCGCGTGCTTCCGGGGTCCGCCGAAAGCTCCTCGGCTTCGAAGATGTTCAACCCTTGTTCGGTTCCGCGGCCCATGAGGGTCTTGAGCGCGACGCCCAAGATATTTTCGCGGCCTGCGCTTCGCGCCGTGCACACCCACAGCCGGCCGGCATCAAGTTGAGATCGCGTACCTAACCGCAGGCCCGACGTTTGGTATCGATTGTTGCCGACAAGCAGAAAGGGAGTGACCTGTTTGACCACTTTCTCCCGGCCCAGATGCACCCTCATGCGCAGGTTCGCCGGTGTGGCGAGATGTTGGTGTTATTATTGCCTCACAAATTGTGTGAGCGACTTTGAGCATTCCGGGCCGATCTCTACAAGGAGGATACCGATGCCGCAGCACCTGCATCGCCGCGCAATTCATCAAGGCCGGGGCCGCCGCTGCCGGGGCGATCGCCGCCGCCGGGCTGTGCCGCGCGCCGCCCGCGCCGCCGCTTCGCCGATAATCGACGCCCAGGTGCACTCCTACGAGCGCAACCCTCCGGGCCGGCCCTGGGCCGGCACTCTGGTCGGGCCGGAGGAGATGACCGGCGACCAGATGGTGGCGGCGATGGACGCGGTCGGGGTCGACGGCGCGGTGCTGGTGTCGCCGTACTCGATGTACCGTTACGACCCGAGCTACGTCCTCGAAGTGGTGGCAAAGCACCCGGACCGGTTCTGCCTGGTCAAGCCGGTCGATCCGAACGATCCCGCGGTTGCCGAGAACATCGCCGACTGGAAGGCGAAAAAGGGCACGGTCGGCGTCCGGGTCATCATGCGCGACGATGCCTCGGCCGATCCGGCCGATCCCGGCGTCAACCGGGTGCTGGCGGCGGCGGCGAAGCACTCGCTGGCGGTCAATCTGCTTGTGCTGGGGCCATTTGGAGCAGGCCGCGCAAATGGCGGCGCGCAATCCGAACACGCGCCTCGTCGTCGATCATCTCGGCATGAGGCAGCCGTTCGCAGCCGCCGCCGCCGGCGGAGCCATGGGCGGATTTGCCGAAGGTGCTGGCGCTCGCCGCCTATCCCAATGTCGCGATCAAGATCACCGGCGCCTGCACATTGTCGCACGAGAAGTTCCCGTACAAGGACATCTGGGAGCCGCTCGGCCGTATCTTCGACGCCTTCACCCTCGATCGCTGCCTGTGGGGCACCGACTGGACCCGCGCGATCAAATTGCTGACCTACGCCGAGGGCGTCGATGCGTTCCGCCTCGCCGACCGGCTCTCCGACAGCGACCGCGCCAAGCTGATGGGCGGCACGGCAAGCCGCGTCTACAACTGGTCGCCGTCAAAGGCGTGAGCGCCGATCTCGGAGTGTGGGAGGTGATCTTCGCTTGCTTATAGGCGTGCGTTAGCAAGCACCGAGGCTCGAGCAAATGCTGCTGCAACCTGACCGGGCGGCGGCTTCTTTTTAATGCGCTTTTGGATCGCCTCCGCCTCACTGCGAACAGCAGACCAAAGATCGGCTGGCGTTTCGGACTCTGCCTTCTGCGGCCTTGTCGCGCCGTGCCCTCTGTCGATGAAGTTATAGATGTCGTTCAGTGCGTCCGCAAGGTCGGGGTTCTTTTTGGCGAGTCTCTTGCCCTCCTTGTCGGCTAGGAGGGCAAGCCCAGAGCCGCCTCCGCGCGTTCCATATCCACGTCCTCGGTCACGTAGCTTAAGCCGCTGCGCCGCCCGGTTCTCGAACAGAGAGGTATAACCCGGAATGAGACGATCCTTATCCGCCTCGATCAACTCGGCTGATTTTTGGACCTGGCCGATAAGACGGTCAAGCGCCCGTTCGTAGCCGGTCTGATCACGATCATCCAATGATTTTTGAACCGTCTGGGCAGGCTCCTCGAACAAGTCGGGCGCCAGACCGGTTGCTTCCTCCACTATGGAGGCATGATGCTCGATCGTGACTAGGCAATAGTCGAAATCTGTTACGAGCGCTCCCGCTGCGTCGCGCAGGGCCCCTTCCTTGACGAACAGGTTCCGCTCCTCCAGAGCGTTCTCCGGCACATTCGCCACGATGAGGTAGCCGCTTCCCGTGCCCGGAAGGGCGCGCCCGTTCAGCGCTTCGGCCTGCGGCTGCAGCGTGTCGAGGCCCAGCAACGCGCCAAAGCCGCCGTAGACCGCCTCTGCCGTTTTGACAGCGGGTGCAAGCCCTGAGGCCCCAAGCGAACCGCCGAGATCGCTCATCACGTTGAGCAGCGTTTTCACCAAATCATCCCCAGGCACGGCGTAGAGCCCGACGAACAATGAAAGGTTGCCGTTTCGCACCGGCGTCGGTCGCAGCACGGTCAGGTCGCGTAGTTCGATCCATGCCTTCTCCGCCCCGGCAACGTCGCTAATCCCCGCGTTCTTGAGGCGTTGACGGATAACGTCCGGCCCGATTGAGAATGGCACGCACTGTTCGGCGCCAGGCCGACCGAACTCCGCGAGGCACACGCAAAGAGGCAGCAGCTGAGTTGTGAAGCGCCGCGCCCGGGCGAGATTGAGCCCAGCGAGCCGGATGCCGAAATAACTTCCGCCTGGCACAAATTTGTCGCCCGCGATGAGCGTGGGGAAAGGATCTCTATCCAATTCCACGCGCGTGTTGGGAACCATCCTGGCAAGCTGGCGCTGCACCGACGCACCGGCCACTTTCTTCCGCACCGGGGCCACCAGATCCCATAGGCCTTGCAACGACAACATTCCTGACCCCTCCGCTCCCTGGCGCCGTCGGCACGGCCCACGTCTCGTCTTGCACCATCAATACCGGCGACGCGAAGGTCGGGCTGGTGAGGTGCATCGCCTTGATAAAATGCACGGCCCTGTGGAAGGCGCGGCCTACAGGCTCATCGTCCGCAAGGGCCCGATGTAGCTCAGCCGTGAACTCTGCCGCCTCTTCGTCGTCTACCTCCCAGCGGAACCCGATCGCAGCAGGAACCCCGGCTTGTGCCAGTCGAAACACGGCATCAGCCGAGCTGCTCTGGCAGGACGACAGGATCACCAGGCGCACATCGCCGTCATACGCCGCTTTAGCAAAGTCTCTGACACGCACCGGGACGGGCCCGCGGCGCCCCGGCACAAGCAAGAAGACTTCTCCATCATCGGCGCAGACACTGTGGCCGGCGAAATGCACAATGTCCCAAGGACCATCCGCGACCTTCTCGAGGACGTCGTTGACCGCAGCGCGACGGCTGGAAAGCGGAAGCTCTACCGGTTTGGGCAAATCGGCCCGTCCGCGAATTGTGCGAAGCTCTTACGAGCTCCACGCCCAGGTACCGCAACTTGTTGACGGCAAATGTCTGTTCGCCTGCGAACTGGTAGCCCTCCACTAGGAGTGCTCCGCTCGCCGGTGATCGGATGAACAATACGCGCCCGGTGGCAATCGCCTCTGCCGGGCGCTCCCGCGGGATATTGATGCGCTCATCCTCGCGTAGGACGACGCGCCTCGCGACGGTGCCAGCTCGCGAAGGTGCTGCTCCCGGTTGCGATCCCAGACCAGCTCAAACGGGATATGCTTCATGCGGTCACTCGGAAGATTGAAGCGGAAATGCACATACTTCAATTGCTTGAGTTCCTTTACGAAAGCGCTCAGCACCGCCGCCTGCGCACCGCTATCGAGCCCGAGAACCTGGGAGATCTTGGACCCTGCCCGCTTGAGCTTGGCCGACCAGTTCTCCGCGGCTGTGCGACGCCCGTTCGAGGAGCTCGGCTCCATCAGTCGAAACGATTGGAAATCCTTATCCAGTTCTTCCAGCTTACGATTTTCGATCCACGGCACGGAGTACGGCCCTATGGGATTATAACGCCCGTCCAAGTGTGCCGCGAAGGTAACGGCCGCGACCTCGCACGTCACCTCGAACACGGCGAAGCGAGGCGGATCTCCTGGACCCGTTCCCGCCGGCATGTTTCGAAGCGCCTGCAACTTCCGAACAATCGAGCGCGTCTCGCCCTTCCCCAAGAATTGCACCGGCGGACAACGAAACGCGTATGCTGCCAGCTCATAGTCCGGTACCGAAATGTCGAACAGCACGGGAAGCGTCGACACGACACGCCGAAGGCTCTCGCTGATTCCAATCGCCTCTTCCGGCGCGATACGGTACGCGTCGATCACAGCAGCAGTGAACAAATCGTGGCAGGCGCCTAAGTATTCTAGCGCTTCTTCCAGCTTGTACGTGGTGGCCACGCTCCAGCCTTCGGTCTCCATCGCGATCTTCAGCCCCTCGCACCAGGACTGGTCGCTGCCGAAAAGCAAGACGTGCTCGGTCATTGCGAGGCCCTCCGAGATTTAGTGGACACGGGCAGCCCTTCGATCCTCACTTCGAGCCCGTTGGCTGCCACGTGGTAGGACAGCGTCCCGCCGTGGCTTGCCACGATTCTTGTCGCAGCGGTAAGGGCACGCCCGGCTGCGATCGCGGCCTGCTCGGTCAGAGCCACGAACGGCGATAGCGCCCACGCCCCATCGCCCGGCGGCGCGGCTTGCATCTTGATCGCTGCACTAAGTGAAACACCGTCCTCATCCTTCCAGGCTCGAAGCTCTATCCCCGCATCGGGCGAGCGGATGGAGAGTAGGTAGCCAACGACGGACCGCAAAGCGAGCGCCATTCGTTCCGAGTTGGCCCGGATTGCAGGTAGTCGGGCAGGCACATCGAGCTTCAGCGCGTCCTTGTCCTCTTCCGGTAGCAACCGCACGAGCGTGCTCAGCGCCAAAGGAACGCTGAAGGACCCGAGCTGCGTCTCCCGGTGCGGTTCCTTGATCACCTCGAGCGAGGATGCCAGCCGTTCGTAGGTAATATCCGTCTTGTTCAGGCTTCGCGTGGCGCGCTGCAAGATGTCTTGGGCTAATCGTCCCGCATCGCCACTGGATAGGAGGCGCTGCGCCTGAGAAACCAGCGCGTTAGCAAGGAGCAGCGGCCCTCGCGTCTGCGCCGCCACTTCCTGCACCGTCTCCCGCATGTGGTCGAGATCGAGGAGCCATTGATATTCGGCAAGATCACTGAACAGCCAAATGCGCCTGCTAAACGCATCCTCGGGTTCACGGGCGGAGGCCAGCACACGGCACTCCCGTCCACTCGCGTTGCGCAATGTGATCTCGCGGCCCGACGCTGGTAGGCCGCTCGAAGACGCAAGCACGCGCTGGGCGGCCTCATTACCTGCAAAATCAGCGAGCAGATGTCCTTTCAAAGGCCCTCCGCCCAGCAGCTTTCGCGCTGCTGCGTTCAGCCGTTCGATGCGCTGATGCTCGTCGACAACCACAACACCGTGATCCACCCGGTTCAGCAAGGCGTTGCTCAGCCGGCTCTCGAACCACAGCCTGATCGTTCGTTCGATCTCCTTCACAAGCTTGACCATCGCGTCTTCGTCGGGCTGGAGGAATCCATCAACCTGCGTCGATTCGCAATCCAGGACCCATTCCACCTCGGCGCCTAGTTTCAACGGAACGCACATCGCCGAGGACTGCGCCTTGTTGGTGCGAATGTATCCATGCGGCGACTCCCAGCCTTCCACCTTGAGGCGCGGCGGCCGGACGTTGCGTGCGCGGAGCGCGACCCCCTCGCGTCTGGTCTTCCCGATCATGCCGCTGTCTTTGCCCTCAAGCGGTTGGCTATAGTCTTTTGGTACGCTCAGCTTACCCCCGGTCTTGTCACACTGTGCGACGACCTCAAACATCTCGCGCGCCCGCGCGACTTTCGGAAGATTGCCACGTACTCCCACTCGAAAACCCCACCGATTAGGTCGACGACCCTCTGCGCGATCTCAGTGGTAGTGGCCAATTTGCCGAAGTCGAACAGTTCGGCGATCGAATTGGCGAGCTGCTGATGTCTTAGCTGAAACTTCTCGGACACGAGCCGCATGATTTGGTCGAGGCCGAGGCGGTCTAGCCGACCCTGCTCGTCAATGCGGAATATTGGCTTATCCTTGCGCCGCGCCAAGCTAACCGCGCCGAGCAGCAGGTCGCCGTCGATTTCGAGGCACGCTGACAACGCTGTGCGCACCGCGCTTCTTGTAGTGCTGCGCGACGGGGTTGTTTCGCAGCTCCTTAGCCCCGGTTTGGTTATTATAGAACTCATTGAGGTCTGGGATCAGCCGGTCGCTCCCTTTCATCCGTTTGACCAGCGCCGGGTCGATCTCAACCCAACGCGCTGGCCAAGTGAAAGGCTTCGATCCGTCGACGGCGAAACGGGCACGAGCCAGAGTTGGTGCACTTTCATCCGTCCCGCCCTGATACTCTACATAGGTTGCGATGTCGAAGTCTATGATCTCTCGGATAGCAGCGAAAACTTTACGGAGTATCGTATCTGGTTCGTCTTCCTTATTAAAGGCTTGCTGCAGACGAGACCCAGAAGTGTCCCACATTGCTCGCCGCATGGCCAGTAAGGCGACGCGCGCCACCGCTGAGATTATTTGCGTTTCGCTTTCCGGCTGTCGTATCGCCGGCCGAGCCGCCACCTCGATCCGACCAAGGGCGCGGACGAGATCGCGCCAGTCGAAACGGCGGGTTTCGAGAAGCCCGGCGAGGGCTCGGACGACACCGCGTGGCTTTGCCTGCTGGTTTGCCAAGTCAAGCAAAGCGCGCTCGACAGGGTTTTCAGTGAGCTTCGGGGTCGTGCGACTTGATACTTCTCCGTCGCTCGTTTGTTCAACCCCGGGGTATTCCCCGATAACAATCACCTGCGTTCCTCCCGTCCCGGTCCGGCTCCCTTCCGAGCTGCATACAACTGCTTCAATCGAAAAGGCTAGGTGCCTCTCAGACTGAGATGTGTGAAGCAGTTCACACTTAGGTAAATTTTATGCGGGGCAGCGGCAATTCGTCCAGGGAAATCCTGGCAGACTACCCGTGCGATAGCCAGTCCTCTGGGTGACACAGCCGACGGCTTTCACTCATCGGACCCGAAAGAACGTCCCGAATGCGCGGTGATCTAGCCGCGCGCCCGGCAGATAACCCTATCGCGTCATCTTTTCCCGCCGGCGGGGAGCGGCCAGCCGATCCAGCTGCACAGGGCTTCGCCCATGACGAGATCGAGGTCGCGGCCTTTGAGCCACGGCAATTCTTGCGTGAAGAGGGTCACGCATTGGCGCCAGGAGCACGGCATCCGGGTGATGTCGGTGCCCCAGAACATGCGCTCGGGGCCGAAGGCGTCGAAGCAGCGCCGGAGGTGCGGATGCAGGCTCTTGAACGGGTATTGGTCTTCGGCGTAGCCGGCCTGGCCGGTCGCCTTGACCGCGACGTTCGGGTATTTGGCCAAAGCCAGCAATTCCGGCTGGAGGCGATACGCCGCCTCGCCCTTGGTGGCGCGCGGCACGCCCATGTGATCGACGATCAGCTTCAAGCCGGGGTGGCGCTCGGCGATCCGGCCGACGGTCGGCAGAAACATTGCCGCCCCGAGCGAGATCGGCACGCCGGCGCGCTCTGCTGCGGGCCACAGCCAGTCGAGCGTGCCGTCGGTAAACCAGGATTGCGGGTGCCGCTCGTTGGTATAAAACCGCAATCCGAGCCGCCCCGGCCGCTCCTTCCAGTGCGCCACGAGGTCGCGACCCTGCGGGTCGTCGAGATAAAACCAGCCCATGATCGCAAAGCGGTCCGGGTATTTGCGCACCGCCGCTTCCGCCAGCTCGTTCGAATCCGGGTCCCACAGCACCGGGTGGATCAATGCCCGGTCGACGCCGGCCGCATCCATGCCGGCGATCGCCTCCTCGGCCGAATAGGGCGTCTGGCGATGGTGCGGCGACGGCGTGCCCTTTTCCCAGAGATGGATTTGTCCATCGACGATCAGCATAGGAATTCTCTTTCGTGCTCTCTTCGCTGCTGCAGGATCGCTCAGCGCGCGGCCGAACGCCACCGCCGCGATCTCCTTGGCGGCGCCGGGTGCCGCGGGCTTTTGGGGTGCCGCGGTGCAGGGTTTGTCGTATCTTCGGCGGCGACGGATGTGGAAAAGCCGGGGCGCTGGACGAGGGTGAGGTCGGATGGTCTGTCGCGGCGCGGGCTGTTGCAGGCGATGGCCGGGGGTGCCATAGCGGCACGCAGCGCGGCGGCTGAGGAGAAGGTGTCGCAAGCGGAGGCGCGGTATCAGGACCGGCCGAAGGGCGGGTTCAGCTGTGCGGCGTGCGCCCTCTTCCGGCCACCGCACGCCTGTGTCGTCGTCGCCGGTGACGTCAGCCCCGACGGCTGGTGCCGGTTTTTCGATTTGCCGGACTGAACCATTAGTCGAGGGAGCCAATGCCGGACGACAATTCACCGGGCTATCGGATCGAGACCGACTCGATGGGCGAGGTCCGGGTGCCGAGCCATCGCCTCTGGGGGGCGCAGACCGAGCGCTCGATCGAGAATTTCCCGATCGGCGTGGGCCGGTTCCATTGGGGCCGGCCGGTGATCCGCGCCTTTGGCATCCTGAAAAAATGCGCCGCCCAGGCCAATCTGGAGCTCGGTGAATTGCCGGCGGAAAAGGCCGATCTGATCGTGCGGGCGGCGCAGGAGGTGATCGACGGCAAGCTCGACAGCGAATTCCCGCTCGTCGTGTTCCAGACCGGCTCCGGCACCCAGACCAACATGAACGCCAACGAAGTGATCTCGAACCGCGCGATCCAGCTCGCCGGCGGGGTCATGGGCTCGAAAAAGCCGATCCACCCGAACGACGACGTCAATCGCTGCCAATCTTCGAACGATACCTTCCCGACCGCGATGCACATCGCCTCGGTCGAGGTCGTCGCCAACCGGATGCTGCCGGCGTTGCGCACCTTGCGCGACACGCTCGACGCCAAGGCCGAGGCGTATGCCGGCATCGTCATGGTCGGGCGCACGCATTTGCAGGACGCGACCCCCTTGACCCTCGGCCAGATGATTTCGGGCTGGGTGGCGCAGCTCGACGACGCGACGGCGACGATCGAGCGCGCCTTGCCCGGCCTTTTGGAGCTGGCGATCGGCGGGACCGCGGTCGGGACCGGCATGAACGCGCATCCGCGGTTTGGCGATACCGTGGCGCGGCTGGTGGCGGCCGAGACCGGGCGGAAATTTGTCGCGGCGGCGAACAAGTTCGCGGCCCTTTCGGCGCATGACGCGATGGTCAATGCCAGTGCCGCGCTGCGCACCGCGGCCGGTGCCTTGATGAAGATCGCCAACGATGTGCGCTGGTATGCCTGCGGTCCGCGCGCTGGAATTGCCGAGCTGTTGATCCCCGAAAACGAGCCGGGCTCGTCGATCATGCCGGGCAAGATCAACCCGACGCAATGCGAGGCGTTGACGATGGTCGCGGTGCAGGTGTTCGGCAACGACCAGGCGGTGGCGTTTGCCGGCAGCCAAGGGAACTTCCAGCTCAATGTCTATAAGTCGGTGATGCTGCACAATCTGATCGAATTGGCGGAGCTCTTGGCCGATGCGGTGCTGTCGTTCGACGAGCGCTGCGCCCGCGGCATCGAGCCCAACGAAAAGCGCATCGCCGAGCATCTCGAAAACTCGCTGATGCTGGTGACCGCGCTCAACCCGCATATCGGCTACGAAAAGGCGGCGAAAATTTCGCTGACCGCTTACCACGAAGACATCAGCCTGCGCCAAGCGGCGCTAAAGCTGGGTTTTGTCACCGGGGCCGAATTCGACGAATGGGTCCGCCCCGAAGACATGACCCACCCGTTGCCCGAGGGGCCGTAGGCGCTGCGGGTGGCGCAAGACCGGGCGTTGCCGGTATAATGGACGGTGGAGGTGGAGCGGTGCAGCGCGCCGGCTTTGTCTCCGACAAAATCAAGAGCAGCAAGAACCGGGAGGCCGCATGAACAGAAGGTCGGTATTGCTGTCCGGGCTCGCTCTCCCCGTGATGGCGGCCGGGCTGCGGGCGACCGCGGCGGCGCTGCAAACGGTCAAGGTCGTCATCCCGGAAAACAGCGTCTTTGTCTTGAGCTGGCAGGGCGCGCGGGATGCCGGCGTGTTCACGAAACACGGGATCGACCTCGAAGTCGATGTGCGGCCGTTCGCCGCCTATCTCGCCGGTTTGCCGAGCAAGGAATGCCTGGCCACGACCTATGCCGGGCTCGAAGCCATCGCGAAGATCAACCAGGGTCTGGATTGGACGGTCATCGGCGGCGGGTTGACCGTGTTTCAAGAGGTGTTCGTCCGCGCCAACTCGCCGATCAGGAAGATCGAGGATTTGCGCGGCAAGAAGCTCGGGACCTTCTCGACCGCTTCGGGCGCGCTCAAGGCGACGCGGGCGGCGCTGATCGACGCCTACGGCTTCGATATCGCCAAAGAAACAAAGCTCGTGCAGCTGGCGCCGCCGGCGCTGTTCAAGCTCGTCGAAAACGGCTCGGTCGACGCGATGATCAATACCAGCTCGTTCACGATCGACGCGGCCTCGGCGCCGGACAAGTTCCGGTCGATCTTTTCGCCGAACGATTATTGGCAAAAGAAGACCGGCTATCCGATCGTCTGGTCGGCGCCGCTCGTCGCCTGGAGAAGCTGGGTCGAAGCAGGATGTGCCGCGCGCCAAAGCCTTCGCCGCCGCCGCCGAGGAATCGTTCCGCCGGCTGCGCGATCCGCAGAACTTCGATGCCGCGGTCGAGAAATACGGAACCCTCGCCGGGATCAAAGGCGAGGCGGCAACCGCCACCTACAAGAAATGGCTCGGCGAGAAGCGGCTGTTTCTGACCACCTGGGACCGGAAATCGGTCGATGCCCAGTGGCAGTTCCTCGAAATGGCCAAGGGCCACGGGGTTTTGGAAAAGGTTCCCGACGAGCAGAAGCATGCGCTGCTCGTCGAACCCGGAGGCCGTGAAAGCCGCGAGTGAGGACCGGCCGGCGCTGCCTTTCGGCGCGCCGCAAAGAAACGAAAACATGTCCGGAATTGGGAGGATCGCTTGAACAGAAGGACGATGCTGGCCTCCGGGCTCGCTGTGCCGATCGCGGCCGCAGTCGGCACCCGCGCCAGGGCGCGGGCGCTCGAGCCGGTCAAGGTCGTCATCCCCGAAAACAGCGTCTTTGTCTTGAGCTGGCTCGGGGCGAAGGACGCCGGGGTTTTCGAGAAGCACGGCATCGATCTCGAGGTCGATGTGCGGCCCTTTGCCGGGTTTCTCGCCGGATTGCCGAGCAAGGAATGCATGGCGACGACCTATTCCGGCATCGATGCGATCGAAAAGATCAACCAGGGGGTGGACTGGGCGATCATCGGCGGCGGCTTGACCTTGATGGAGGATGTGATCGTCCGCAAGGACTCGCCCTTCCAAAAGGTCACCGACCTGCGCGGGAAGAAATTCGGCACCTTCTCGACCGGCGCGGGCTCGTTCAAAGCGGCGCGGGCGGCGATCATCGACGCCGAAGGCTTTGATATCGCCAAGGATGCGAAGCTCGTGCAATTGGCCGCCCCGGCATTGCTGAAGCTGCTGGCGAACGGCACCGTCGATGCGATGATCAACATCAGCTCGTTCACGATCAGGGCCGCCTCCCAGCCCGACAAGTTCCGCACGATCTTTATCCCGAACGAGTATTGGAAAAAGAAGACCGGCTACCCGATCGTGTGGACCGCCCCTCTCGTCGCCTGGCGCAGCTGGGTCGAAGCGGACCCGACACGGGCGAAGGACTTTGCCGAGGCGACCGCGGAATCTTTCCGCTGGCTGCGGCAGCCGGCAAATTTGGACGCCACCGTCAAAGCGCACGGGACGCTCGCCGGCGTCACCGACCCGGCGACGATCAAAACTTATAAGGAATGGCTCGCGGCAAAGCGGATGTTCATGACCCGGTGGGACCGCAAAGCCGTCGATGCCCAATGGCAGTTTCTGGAAATGGCAAAAGCGCGCGGCGTCCTCGACAAGGTGCCGGACGAGCAGAAATACGCGCTCCTGGTGGAACCCGAGGCTGCGGGAAAACAAGGGTGAAAGGGGCGCGGCCGGGGCTGCTGCGCCGGGCGGTGCCGGTTGTTGCCGGCCTTGCCATATGGCAGGGGGTCTCGCTGTTTTTCCTTCCGGTCTTCTTCCCCGGACCGGTTGTGCTCGCCGAGCGCATG
Organism: uncultured Alphaproteobacteria bacterium; assembly: GCA_963702685.1. Lineage (GTDB taxonomy): Bacteria > Pseudomonadota > Alphaproteobacteria > ATCC43930 > CGMCC-115725 > AP-15. The sequence goes on from CAVPDQ010000004.1 coordinate 15,026, forward strand.
ATCGCGATCTATGCGAGCCCGGCCTCCTATGTCGTGGTCGGCGAGACGCTTGCCCGCATTTTCGAGGGGTTTGCCGTGTCGATGGCGATCGGGGCGGCACTCGGTCTCGCGATGGGGCTGAAGCGCGGCGTCGAAATCTTTTTTGACAGCTGGATCATGGTTTTGTTGAGCTTTCCGGCGGTCTGCTGGGCGTTTCTTTCGGTCTTGTGGTTCGGATTGTCGGGTGCCGCGGCGATTTTGACGATCGTCTTGATCGTCGTGCCGTTTGTCGCGATGAACATCTGGGAGGGCACCAAGGCGATCGAGAAAGACCTGATGGAGATGGGCAAGGTCTACCGGGCCGACCGCCGGCTGATCTTGCGCAAGGTGCTCGTTCCGCAGCTGATGCCGTATGTATTCTCGTCGCTGCGGATCGCGCTGTCGCTGTCGTGGAAGATCGCGCTCGTCGCCGAAGCGTTCGGCGCCGGCAACGGTGTGGGCCAGCAATTGATCTATTGGTTTCAGGACACCCGCGTCGACATGATGCTCGCCTGGGGGGGCAGCTTTATGGTCGTCATGGTGCTGATCGACCTGTTCGTGTTTCGCCTGTGGGCGCGGCGCAGCTTTGCCTGGCGCCAGCAATTCGCCACCTGATGCGGCGTCGGGACATGGCATCGGTCGTCCTCGATCAGACGCTTGAGCCGAGTGCTGTGGCGCCCGCGGCCATTGCCGTCGGCAATTTGACAAAGCGGTTTCCGGCGCCGGGGGCGGTGGGCGATTTCGTCGTCATCGAGGGCGTGTCGCTGAGCGTGGCGGAAGGCCAATTCGTCAGCATCGTCGGTCCATCGGGCTGCGGCAAATCGACCTTGCTCAACATCGTCGCCGGGATCGAGACGTATGAATCCGGCTCGGTGGCGGTTTCTGCCAGAACCGGCAGCGGGCACCCGCAGCCGCGCATCGGCTATGTGTTTCAGAGCCCGCGATTGCTCAACTGGCTGACGGTCGAGGGCAATATCGAATTTGTGCTCGAAGCGCAGAAGATCCCGCGGCAGGGCTGGAACGACCGGGTCGGCAAATACCTCGACATGGTCGGGCTCGCCGGGCAGGAGCGGAACTATCCCTTGAATTTGTCGGGCGGGATGCAGCAGCGGGTGGCGGTCGCGCGGGCGCTGGCGATCGAGCCCGACATTCTCTTGATGGACGAGCCGTTCAGCCATCTCGACGCGATCACCGCGCGCAAGATGCGGTTCGATCTGGCCGAGATACTGGAGCGGGCGAAGCCGACGATCCTGTTCGTGACCCACGATTTGGCGGAGGCGGTGTTTCTCTCCGACCGGATTTACATGATGAGCACCAGGCCGGCGCGGATTTTCAGGGAGGTCGCGATCGATATTGCGCGGCCGCGCCAGCCCGAGGACACCAGGATTTTCGATCTGGAAAAAACCCTGGTGCGCGAGTTTTTCAGCGTCGTCGAGGCGAGCGGGTAGCATGGAAAAGGCGAAAATTTCGTCATTCCGGGGCGCGGGTATCGCCCGCGAGCCCAGAACCCATGTTCACCGGCCTGCGATACATTGGCGGATAACTGCGTTCATGGGTTCCGGGCCTGCCCCGTTGGGGCATCCCGGAATGACCGTCTCTTTTGAGGAGCATTTCTTCATACGCGCCTGCACCGGGACCTTTGGTAAATTCTGCGAAAAGCTCGAATACAGACCTCAACGAGGCGACGGAGCAGAAATGCCTTGTCCGTTGAGGACAGGATGACCTCGCGCGCTGCCGGCGCCGGGTTGCGCGTCGGCTCGATCCTGGTCTTGCTGGTTTTGTGGTGGGCGGCTTCGCGGCTGATGCACGACCCCGATGTATTGCCGGGGCCGCTTTCCATCGCCCGCACCATCGCCACCGATCTCACGACCCCGACGCCGCAGGGAAAATCGGCCTGGTTTCAGATCGGCGTGACCCTGGCGCGGATCTTTATCGCGTTTTTTGCCTCGATGCTGGTCGGGACCGCGATCGGGCTCGCGATGGGCCTCAGCCGGCGGTTCGAGCGTTCGATGCGCATGGCGATCCCGCTCCTGCTGACGCTGCCGACGATCCTCGTCGTTTTTCTCGCCGTCCTGTGGTTCGGCTTTAGCGAGGCGGGCGGGCTCGTCGCGGTCATGGCGGTCGTGACACCCTATGTCGCGGTCAACATCGCCGAGGGTGCCAAGGCGATGGACAAGTCGCTGATCGACATGGCCGTCACCTTCAAGGCATCGCGGGCGTTGCTGGTCCGCAAGATCTATTTGCCGCAGCTGTTGCCGTATATCTTCGCCGCCTTTCGCTATGCCTTTGGCATGACCTGGAAGATCGTGGCATTGGCCGAGACCTTTGGGCTCAAATACGGCATCGGCTATATGTTTTTCTTTTGGTTCGGGCAATTCGACATGACCCAGATGCTCGCCTGGATCATCATGTTTGTTGTGCTGATGCTGATCCTCGAGCACGCGGTTTTCGCCCGCCTCGAAAGCCGCGCCTTCGCCTGGCGGGCTGCGGCCGCGCGTTAGACTAGCCAACCCTTCGCAACCCTCTCCCCAATTGGGGTCCCCAATTGGGGGAGAGGGAAGGGTGAGGGGGGCTGACGGGGTGATGCAACCTGATCGGATCTTTGCGTTAGAGCTTCCCTGCTTCCCGGATCGCAGCGCTTGTGGCAGGGTGGGAAAGCGACAGGAGGAGCGCCGATGCCGCCCTTGAAGCCTCATCTCGAATTTCACCGCGTCGATATGAACGCTGGGTGGGAGACGCCTTCCGGCTATCCCGCGGGCATCGAGCAGAAGATCCTCGCCGGCCGCCTCGACGAAGCGCGCAGGACCGGCAGCCGCACCCGGCTGTTGCGTTTTGCCCCGGGCGTTTACACGACCGCACCCTTTGTCCACGAATATTGGGAGGAGGTCTATCTCGTCTCGGGCGACCTGACCGTCGGCAGCGACGATGAGGGCAAGGGCGGCGAAAATTTCCCGGCCGGCACCTATGCCTGCCGCCCGCCCGGCGCCGTGCACGGTCCGTTCAAATCAAACACCGGCTGCCTCCTCTACGAAATCCATTACTACAGCGAATAAAAAGCACCCGCTCTATTCGGCCATCCGCTCCCAGCAGACGCGTCCTTCTTTCAGCGTCATGTGGCAGAAGAGGCGGCGCTTGGCGGTGACGGTGTTGTTGTGGGTGTCGCGCAGCTCGAAATTGCCGTCGCGCAATTCGACGACCGCAATATCGGCGTTGGCGCCGGGCCGCAGGGTGCCGACGATGCCGTCGAGCCCGGCGATTTTGGCCGGTGTGGCGGTCGCGCGCAGCACGGCGTCGTCGAGCCCGACGCCGAAATGCAAAAGCTTCGACATTGTCGTCAACAGGTCGAAGACCGGCCCCCGCGTCGCCGTCGTAAAGGTCAGGTCGGTCGAGATCGTGTCGGGCAAAAAGCCTTGATCGAGCGCCTTTTCGATCAGCGGGAAATTGAAATGCCCGCCGCGGCCGTGCGCGCAGTCGAAGATGATGCCGTAGCGCTGCGCCTCGGTCACCTCCTTTAGAATCAACTGTTTTTCCGGACCCATGATGCCGTGGTCGCCGCCGTGAAAGCAGTGGGTGACGATGTCGCCCGGCGCGAGGCAGGCGAGGATGTCGGGGAGCGGGATCGGGGTGTCGGTGATATGGATCATCATCGGCACCCCCGCCATTGCCGCCGTCCGGCGGGCGAGCTTGACCGGCTCCGTTGTGTATTCCCAAACGAGGCCCGGCCCGTAGCGCAATTTGACGCCGATCGCCAGGTCGCGGTTTTCGCTGATCGTGCGCGCACAGCCTTCGGGATCGGCATAGGGAAAATGCGACAGCTCGCCGCCGCGGCTCGTCGCGGTGATGCCGATCGCCGACAAATTGACAAAGGCCCGCGCACGCGTCCTGACCGAGCGGTCGATCATGACGCGCAAGCCGGCGAAATTGGCCGAGCCGGCGCTGCCGGCATCGACGACGGTGGTGACCCCGCTCGCGTTGCAAAAGCGGTCGGCGTTCTCGCCCATGTCCGAGGAATTGACAAAGAGATGTGCATGCACATCGACGAGCCCCGGCAGGATAAAGCGACCGCCGACATCGACGACCCGGCGCGCCTCGGCCGGCTCCAGCCCAGCCGCCACCGCCGCAATCTTGCCGCCGGCGACCGCCACATCCCTCCGCCCGCGCAGCCCAGCGCCCGGATCGACAACCTCGCCATTGGTCAGCAGCAGATCGTATTTCATCGCTGTCCCCTATGTCCCAAGGTACGGTCGGCCTATGCCACGTCGCGCTGGTTTTTGGGATCGTAGTTGGCGTCGTACCAATATTCCTGCCAGGCGGCATAGGTGATCGGCGGCCAGCGCGGCGGGTTGCCGCGGCCGGTGCAGGTCGGCAGGCATTCGATCGGCTGGTCGAAGCGCGGCCCGAGGAAAAACGGGATTGCATAGCGCTCGCGGCCGACCGGCGGCAGCGCGCGGTGCGGCGTCGATTTGAACACCCCGTTGCTCCAGCGGTGCAGCATGTCGCCGGAATTGACCGCGAAGGAGCCCGGGATAAAGGGCATATCGAGCCATTTGCCGTCCGAGCGGGCCGGCGCCGGGCAGCCGCATCTGCAAGCCCGGAACCTCGCTCTGCGGCAGAAACGTCATGAAGTTGCTGTCGGTATGGGGGGCGATGCCGAACTGGTTGGCTTCGGCCGCAACCGGCGGGTAGTGCGACAGACGACACGTGAACTGGCTGTCTTCGAAGGCGTCGTCGAACCAGTGCGGCGGCAAATCGAGGGCGCGCGCCACCGCCGGCAGAAATCGCCCGGCAAACCGGTTCATCGCGTTGCAATAGTCGAGGACATGCGCGCGAAAGCCGGGGAGGTCCGCCTCTGCCGGCCACTGGTTCGGCCCGACAAAGCGCCGGCCCGACAACAAGAGCGGGTCGTCGGCCGCCCGCTCGCGCTTGACGAAGAACGCCTCGTTCAGATCGCCTTTGTCGTTGTTGTTGAGGTCGGAGGTGCGCACCGCATACCGGCCCATGACCATGTAGCCGTTGACGTGCCGGTTGAGCTTGAGCGTGACCTTCTTGTTCATCGGCAGAGCGTGAAAGCGCTGCGCTTCGGCAAAGGTCCGCTCGATCAGAGCCGGCGGCACGCCGTGCCCGGTCAGCACGAAAAACCCGACCGTGGTCAGCGCGTCGCGCACCCGGCGAGCAACGGCTTCCAGCGCCCCCGCCCGGCCCGCCACAAAATCGGCCACGTCGATGACCGGAACGGCGTCGTTCATTGCCAAGCCCCGCGCTCTGCCACAGCCAAAGCTTAGGCGCTGCGGCCCGGCACCGGCAAGACCGGCCGGCTGTGCTTTAGCTTGAATTGCAGCAGTCCTGTGCTACGCCCCTTGGCGCCGCTTTGTCCGGTGGGGTAAATTAAAAGTCTGCGGCTTATCCCGAGTGACCAAGTTTACTTTTCCGCCTCGTTCAATGATATCTCTTGTTGCCGAAAAGATTGCGTCCTCCTCACTGCGAGCTTCGCGATCAAATTCCAAGAAGAGGACGCCGTTCAAGACGCAGACCGAAGCGTCATCTACACCGTTCCCATAAAAACGCTTTTCGATACCCTCTTCGTTCGGGTCGATCCCACCAACCTCAATGCTGAAACGATAGATGGTCATGAGCCGCTGTTCCCTTGATGAGGGCACCTATCGACAAATTCGCGGATGCGTCGGGCATGCGCCTCGGGGTTTCTCGGCGTCCCGTTGACTGCCATCCAGCACCCATCTCGGGCGCGATGCGGGCAGAGAATCCTGCCCCAATGACCACCGGGCTGCCATCTCCATCCCTTGCTTTCCGCATATTCCACAGCTGCTTCGATTTCCTTGTGCGGATGCCGAGACCGCGCCATCTTTGCCCATGATTATCAAGCATCAACGGTCATCTATCACGCCAATGCGGCGAGCTGATGGGTATTATCACTGCTTCGGCTGTCTCATTCAAACTGAGATACGAGCTCAGATAAGACCGGCCGGGAGGCTCGCCTTTGGCTGCCGGGGACCCTATGCTCCGGCGCTGGCCACGCCGAGGAGGAGAGGATGAAGGCTGAAGCGGTAGGCATGTCGTCGGCGCGGCTCGCGCGGCTCGACGAGGTCATGAAGCGCCGCTATGTCGATGGCGGCTATCTGCCCGGCATGCTGACTTATGTCTGGCGCAGGGGCCAGCTCGTCCATACCGGCATGTGCGGCGAGATGGACCTCGATCGCGGCAAGAAGATGCGCGAGGACGCGATCTTTCGCATCTATTCGATGTCGAAGCCGATGACCGCCGTGGCGTTGATGATGCTGGTCGAGGAAGGGCTGATCGGCCTCGACGACGCGGTTCACAGCCATATTCCCGCCTGGCGGGACCTCGCCGTCTATGCGAGCGGCATGCCGAGCCTGTTGCCCGACGCCCCGCCGGGCTTTCTGACCACCCCCGCCTCTCGGCCGATGAAGGTGATCGATCTGGCGACCCACACCTCCGGCCTCACCTACGGCTTTATGATGCGCAGCGCGGTCGATGCCGCCTATCGCCGGGCCAAGGTGACCGACCGGCAGACCCCGGGCGGGCTTTCCGAGATGGTCGATCAGCTGGCGCGCATCCCGCTCGATTTCTCGCCCGGGGCCGCGTGGAACTATTCGGTGGCGATCGACGTCCTGGGCTACCTCGTCGAAAAGCTTTCCGGGATGAGCTTCGGCGAGTTTCTGCGCACTCGCCTCTTCGAGCCGCTCGGCATGAACGACACCGCGTTCTGGGTGCCGCCGGACAAGACCGAGCGTTTTAGCGCCTGCTATCAGCCCGAGGGGTCCGGCTCGGGGCTCAAGCTCCAGGACGATGCGCGCGAAAGCACCTACGCCACCCCGCCAAAGCTCGAATCGGGCGGCGGCGGGCTCGTTTCGACGGCGCACGACTATCTGCGCTTTTGCCGGATGATGCTCGGCGGCGGGACACTCGACGGCGTTCAGATCCTGAGCCCGAAGACGGTGGCATTGTTCAGCCTGAATTACCTGCCGGAGGGCCGCGAGATCGCCGATATGGCGCTGCCCGGCATGTTCAGCGAATCGGGCTATGCCGGGGTCGGCTTTTCGCTCGGCTGCGGCGTCAATGTCGATGTCGCCAAGACGCGGCTCCCCGGCTCGCTCGGCGAATATTTCTGGGGCGGGGCGGCGGCGACCGCGTTCTGGATCGACCCCCAGGAAGACCTCTGCGTCGTGTTCATGACCCAGGTGATCGGCAGCCCGGCGCGGCTGACCCTGCGCCGCGATTTGCGCACGCTCGTCTATGCGGCGATGACCAAATCCTTCGCTTGAGCCATGGCCTACGACGTCTCGCCGCCGGAAAATCTGCCCGAGCCCGGTTATTACTACCATTTCAAGCACGACCCGAATGGCCCGCTCAACAATTACGCCTATTATATTTATGGCGTCGGCCACCACACCGAAAGCGATTGCCGGGCCGATGACGCGTTCATGCAAGTCTACCGGCCCTTGTACGAGGAGGGCTATGCTTACCGCAACGGCGGCCTCTTCGACCTGCGCCCGCTGCGCATGTTCTTCGAGCCGGCTGAACGGAACGGCAAAAAGGTGCCGCGGTTCACGCCGATCGTCGATCCGCAGGTGATCGCGCAGCTGGCGGCGATCAAAGCCCGCATGTATCCGGCGCCCTAGTCCGGCCCTAGACCACAATTCGATAAAAGTGAACAATCCCGTTTCTTTCCTCGTTCCCGCGAAAGCGGGAATCCAGGGTTCAAGGCTCTGTGACCGGCCCCCCTGTTCCGTGCCAGAGCCTGCCCCTGGCTGGAACAGGGGGCAGGCTCTGGACCCCCGCTTTCGCGCTACGGCATGCACACATCGTTTCTAATAATATCAAAGGGATATCGTCACGGTCGGGCTCGACCCGTGGGCCTTCAGCTCACGGACTTTGATCCGTGGGCATCCACGCGGCGCCGCCCCCATGAGCAACTGAGGTGCGGAAAGACGTGGATGCCCGGATCAAGTCCGGGCAAGACGAGCGTGGTAATCGTGGGGGCGTGCAAGGCAAGGATGTGTGCACGCCCTAGCGCTTTCGCGGGGGCGACAAGAACGAGCGATTATATTTGAAAGGATCGTGGTCTAGGTTCTAATCTAGCCGCTTGAGCATCGCCGATCGCCTTCAGCACGGCGCCAATACGCCAGCTCGTCGTTGCCCTATCCCGCAGCGAGCGGGTCGGAGCAGGTCGGGCAGTCGGGGTCCTTGGCGATGCGGATCGAGTGAAAGCGGGCGCGCAACGCGTCGTAGATCAGAAGCGTGCCGTCGAGGCTTTCGCCGAGACCCAAGAGCTCCTTCAGCACCTCGACCGCCTGCAAGGTGCCGAGCACGCCGGCGACGGCGCCGAGGATGCCGGCCTCTTCGCAGCGCGGCACCAGATCGGGCGGCGGCGGCTCGCGGAAGAGGCAGCGGTAGCAGGGGTGGCCGGCTCCGAGATAGGGCCGAAAGGTCGAAAGCTGGCCCTCAAAGGGCGACAATGCCGCCGCCACCAGCGGCTTTTTGTGGCGATAGCAGAGCTCGGTCAGCAGATAGCGTGTCGCGAAATTGTCGCTGCCGTCGGCGACGAGGTCGTATCCGTCGATCAGCGCCGCGGCGTTCTCCGCCAAGAGCCGCAAGGGGTATGGCTCGACCCGCACCTCGGGGTTGATCGCGGCCAAGGTGGCGCGCGCGCTCTCGACCTTGAGCGCGCCGACGCGCTCGGTCATGTGCACGATCTGGCGCTGAAGGTTGGTCAAGTCGACGCGGTCGTCATCGACGACGCCGATCGTGCCGACCCCGGCGGCGGCGAGGTAGAGCAGCATCGGCGAGCCGAGCCCACCGGCGCCGATGACGAGGACCCGAGATTCGAGCAGCCTCGCCTGGCCCTCCTCGCCGACCTCATCGAGGATCAGGTGACGGGCGTAGCGCTGGAACTGCGCCTCGCTCAGCTCCATCGGGCGGCTCCTCAGATGCCCTCGAAGAGGGCGGTCGAGAGATAGCGCTCGGCAAAATCCGGCAGCACCACGACCAATGTCTTGCCGGCCATTTCGGGCCGCGCGCCGATTTCAAGGGCGGCGGCGAGGGCGGCACCCGAGGAGATGCCGACGGCCAACCCTTCGAGCCGGGCCGCCTCGCGCGCCACGCGAAACGCGGTGTCGTTGCCGATGCGCACGATCTCGTCGATCAGGCCGGTGTCGAGGACGTCCGGGACAAAGCCGGCGCCGAGACCCTGGATACGATGCGAGCCGGGCGGCCCGCCCGAAAGCACGGCGCTGTCCTCGGGCTCGACCGCGACCATCTTGAGCCCGGGCTTGCGCGGCTTCAGCACCGCGCCGACACCGGTCAAGGTGCCGCCGGTGCCGATACCGCTCACCACGACATCGACCTTTCCGCCAGTGTCGTTCCAAATCTCCTCGGCGGTGGTGCGACGATGGATCTCGGGATTGGCCGGGTTCTGGAACTGGTGCGGAATAAACGCATCGGGCAGCGAGCGAACGATCGCCTCGGCTCTGGCGATCGCGCCCTTCATGCCTTGCGCCGCCGGGACCAATTCGAGCTCGGCGCCGAGCAGCAGCAGCATCTTGCGCCGCTCGGTCGACATGCTGTCGGGCATCGTCAGGATCAGGCGATAGCCGCGGGCGGCGCAGACAAAAGCGAGCGCGATCCCGGTATTGCCCGAGGTCGGCTCGACCAGCACGGTGCCGGGCTTGATCCGGCCGGCAGCCTCCGCGGCGTCGATCATCGACACGCCGATGCGGTCCTTGACCGAGCCGAGCGGGTTGAAAAATTCGCATTTGGCGAGGATGTCGGCCTTGGCCCCAGCCTGCTGCGCCAGCCGGTGCACCCGCACCAGCGGGGTGGCCCCGATCGTATCGGTGATGCTGTTGTAGACCCGGCCGCGAAATTCAGCGCGGTGCGGCCTTGTCGTGCCGATATCGTCCATCGGGCCTTTCTCCCAACCGCCGTTTTCGCTGTCGATGTAGGCGTGCCGTGGCTCCGGCGCAACGCGGACGCGCCACGGCTCAGATGGCGAAATCGCCGCCCGCGACGATGCGCACCGCGATGCCGGCGCTATGAGCCCGGCCACATAGCTCGTCGAGCGTCAGCGCATCGAGCCGGCCCATCATCTCGTCCTGCAATTCGAGCCACAGCGGCCGTACGATCTGATGGCCCAGAGCGCTGCCGGCCGGGTCGCTGATCGGGTCTTCGGCGGTTTCGAGCGCGCGCACCGTGCGCACGATGTCGCCGAGGGATATGAGCCGCCGCTCGCGCGCCAGCCGATAGCCGCCGCTCGGACCGCGGATACCGACCAGGATGCGGTGCCGGACCAGCTCCTGCAGCACCGGCTCGAGATAGCGCCGCGGGATGCCCTGCCGCTCGGTGATCTCGGACGAGCGCACCGGCGCCGGCCCGCCGTTATAGGCGATGTCGAGCACCGCCTCGATGGCGAAAAGAAGCTTCTTGGTCAGCCGAACCATGTCGCGCGCCTCGCCCTCCCCCGACCGACACGGTCTTGTTAGCCCGAGTTTCGCCGCCCCGAGGGTTTCGGGCAAGCGGCCTCGACACCGGATGAGCCGAACCCGCCCGAGCGGCGTGCCCCGGTCACCGAGAACGCCGACACCACCGTGAATTCGGGGCGCGCGATGCGGGTAAAGACGAGCTGGGCGATGCGTTCGCCGGGGCGGATCGCGATCCCGCCGCCCGCGGGGTTCCGGTTCCAGGCCGAGACCAGGCAGGGCCCTTCGTAATCGGGGTCGACGAGACCGACCGTGTTGCCGAGCACCAGCCCCTCTTTGTGCCCGAGACCGGAACGCGGCAATACCAGCGCGCACCACTCGGGGTCGCCGATGCGAAAGGCGATGCCGGCCGGGATCAGGATCGGCGGCGCCTGCGGCTCCAGCGCCAGCGGGGCGTCGATACAGGCGTGGAGATCGAGCCCCGCCGCCAATTCCGAGCCCCAATTGGGAAAACCCCAACCCGACAAGCGCGGGTCGAGAATCTTCAGCTCGACTTTCATGAGCGGGATGCGAGGGCCGCCGCGATGCGCTCGGCGAGCCGGGAGGCGACCTCGCGCTTGGTCATGACGGGCCAGTCCTCCACACCTCGGGCATCGACCAGATGGACCGTGTTGCGGTCGCCGCCAAAGGTGCCGGTGCCGGCCGAAACATCGTTTGCCAGGATCCAGTCGCAGCCTTTGCGCAGGCGCTTTTTGCGGGCGTTCTCGACGATGTCGTCGGTCTCGGCGGCAAAGCCGATCACGAGACGCGGCCGGTCGTTGCCGCGCCCGGCGAGGGTGGCGAGAATGTCGGGGTTCTCGGCCAGGCGCAGCGCCGGCGGGCCGCCGCCGTCTTTTTTCAGCTTGTGCGCAGCGATTGTCTCGACCCGCCAATCGGCGACGGCCGCCGCCATCACCGCGACATCGACGGGGAGCGCTGCCTCGCAGGCGGCGAGCATTTCCGCCGCGGTCTCGACCGGCACCAGCCTGACCCCGGCCGGCGCCCATTCCTGCGTCGGCCCCGAGACCAATAGCGTCTCGGCGCCAAGGCTGGCCAAGGCTGCTGCGATCGCGTGCCCCTGCTTGCCCGAAGAGTGGTTCGAGATATAGCGGACCGGGTCGATCGGCTCGCGCGTCGGTCCGCTCGTCACCAGGGCGCGTCGGCCGGCGAGCAATGTCTCGCCCGTCAGCACCCGCTCGATTGCAGCGATAATCTCCAGCGGCTCGGCCATCCGCCCGGCACCGGTTTCGCCGCAAGCGAGGTCGCCGGACCCAGGCCCCACCCGCTCGACCCCGCGCGCCATCAATGTCGCGAGGTTGGCCTGCGTCGCCGGATGCGCCCACATCACCACATTCATCGAGGGCGCGATCAGCACCCGCTTGTCCGAGGCGAGGAGCGCCGTCGTTGCCAGATCATCGGCGAGGCCCGCCGCCATCCGCGCGATCAGATCGGCGCTCGCCGGGGCGACGACGACGAGATCGGCCTCGCGGGAAAGACGGATATGGCCCATCTCGCTTTCGTCGGTCAGCGACCACAAATCGTCATAGACCTTGTCCTCGCTCAGCGCGGCGACAGAGAGGGGAGTGACGAAATGCGTTGCCGCCGAGGTCAGCACGCAGCGCACCGCGGCACCCCGCTCGCGCAGCCGGCGGATCAAATCGAGGCTCTTATAGGCGGCGATCCCGCCCGAGACGATCATCAGGATATGCCGGCCGTTCAGCAAGATCGCGCCCTCCGTCGGGTTCCCGGCAGTATGCGCTGGGCGTTGGGCGAGAGCGAGGCTTCAGAAATGCCGCCAGCCGGCATGCTCCACCGGGATCGTGCGGCCTTCGCCATCGACGAGGCGCACCCCGGCGCCAGCCTCGATCCGGCCGATTTTTGCAATCGGCAGCCCGAGCTTTTTCGACAGGGCCGCGATCCGCCCGGTGTCGGCCGGGGATGCCGTGAACAGCAGCTCGTAATCGTCGCCGCCGGCGGCAAGCTGCGCGCGGAGACCGGAATCTCTGGCCGCCAATTTTTGTGCGCCCGCCGACAGCGGCAGCGTGTCGAGCGCGACGATCGCGGCGACCCGCGAGGTCTCGCAGATATGCCCGAGATCGGCGAGGAGCCCGTCGGAGACATCGATCATCGCATGCGCGATGCCGGCGAGCGCCGGGCCGAGCGCCACACGCGGCTCGGGAACCTGAAAGCGGGCGATCAGCGCAGCCCGATCCTCGGCCGGCAGCTGCGGATAGGCGCCCCGCCGCGCGCCGAGCCCCAGAAACGCATCGCCGATCGTGCCCGACACCCAGATGTCGTCACCTGCTCGCGCGCCATTGCGCCGGATTTCGCGCCCGGCTTCGACCTCGCCGATCGCGGTCAACGACAGCACCGCCGGACCTGTGGTCGCGACCGAGTCGCCGCCCAGAAGCTCGACCCCGAAATGGCGCTGGTCCGCGGCGAGCCCCTCGGCAAAGCCGGCGACCCATTCGGCGCCGAGCGCTGGCGGCAGCGCGGTCGTGACGAGGTAATGGAGGGCCCGGGCGGCCATCGCCGCCAAATCCGAGAGATTGACGCGCAGCAGCTTTTTCGCAACGAGGTTCGGCGGGTCGTCCAGCAGGAAATGCACGCCGGCGACGATCGCATCGGCGGTGACGACGAGGTGCCGCCCGGCACGGCACTCGATCAGAGCCGCATCGTCCAAAAGGCCGAGCCCGCCGCGCCCGGCGAGCGGCGCGAAATAGCGCCGGATGCGCTCGAACTCGCCCGGCTCCCCGGCGGCCATCCGCTACATTTCCGTCGGTCGCAGGCTACGGCCGAGGCGGTCGAGGACGCCGTTCGCCATCCCCGGCTCCTTGCCGGTGAAAAAAGCGTAGGCGACAGCGGTATATTCGCTGATCGCGACGCGCGGCGGAATGTCGGGCCGGTGGGTCAATTCATAGGCGCCGGCGCGCAGGATCCCGCGCAAGACCGAATCGAGCCGCAACAACGGCCAATCCTCGACCAGCTTTGCCGAGATCTCGGCGTCGAGGCGTTCCTGGTCGGCTGCAACCCCGCGCACGATATCGGCGAAAAAGGCGGGATCCGCCTCGCCGAGCCGGTCGCCGTCGATCTCCTCGCCAAACCGATGGCGGACAAATTCGTTGACCACCGCCTCGGGCTCGGCCTCGGAGTTGGCCTCGAGCTGATAGAGCGCCTGGACCGCGGCAAGCCGGGCGACGCTGCGCCGGCGGCTGCCGCTGCGTTGCCGCGGCTCGCCGTCCGACGGCGCAGTCATGCGCCGGCCTGCGCGAAATGCCGCTTCAGCTCGACGATCGCCAGACAGGCGCGCACCGCGGCCCCGCCATGGTCGCGCCGGTCGAGTGCCGCGCGGGCGAGCGCCTGCGCCTCGTTCTCGCAGGTCAGGATGCCATAGCCGATCGCGAGCCCGTCGCGCACCGCCAGCTCCTGCAAGCCGCGCGCGCTCTCGGCGCAGATATGCTCGTAATGCGTCGTCTCGCCGCGGATCACGCAGCCGAGCGCGGCAAACCCGTCAAAACGCTGGGCGGCGCGCGCGACCGCCCGGATCGCCGCCGGGATTTCAAAGGCGCCAGGGACGACGATGCTCTCATAGGTGGCGCCAGCGGCGGCGAGCGCCCGCTCGGCACCCTGCCGCAACGTGTCGGAGATGTGCGGATAAAACCGCGCCTCGACGAGGAGGATATGCGGCGGCCGGGTAATCATGTGCGCCGCATGATCGAGGCGACGTAGCGGGCGATCATGTCGATTTCGAGGTTCATGCGTTGACCCGGCCTCGCGTCGCCGAAATCGGTGCAGCCGAGGGTATGCGGGATGATGTTGACGCCAAAGCGGTTCCCAGACACCTCGTTGACCGTCAGGCTGACGCCGTCGAGCGCCACCGATCCTTTTGACGCAATAAGCGGCATCAGCGCTTCCGGCGCCTCGATGACAAAACGGACCAATTCCGCCTCCGGCCACCGTTCGACAATCTGCGCGAGGCCATCGACATGGCCGGACACGAGATGCCCGCCCATTTCGTCGCCGAGCCGGAGCGACCTTTCGAGATTGACCGGTGTTCCTTCCCGCCAGTCGCCGATCGTCGTTCGCGCCAGGGTTTCGGCCGAAGCCTGCACCGTGAACGCACCGGGCTCGACCGCAATGACCGTCAGGCACGCTCCCGAGCACGCGATCGAAGCGCCGATCGCGATCGCCGCGGTATCAAAGCTCGTCGCAATGCCGAGCTCGCTCAACGCGCCGTGGCGCACCCGGCGGATTCGGCCGAGATCGGTAACGATGCCGGTAAACATAAGCCGGAACCTAAGGCTCCGCCGGTAATTTTGCCAGCGCCGTTTCTCGGGCGCCGCCCTCCTCCGATCGGCGCACGGCAGCTTTGCTCGCCGCCTATCGGCGACGGATGGCGCCCATGCGCAACAGGCCGATCAGCGACAGAGCGATCGTCAGCGGGACGAGCGAGCTTGGCTCGGGCACCGGCAGGGCCGTCAGCAAGGTCCAAAATCCAGTGAAATCACATTGCGAATCCGGGCATTGCAGATCCGAGTCGTCGGTTGCGACGGTTCCGTCGCCATTGGCAACCACACTGCCGGTGATATTCATCTGAAGGTCGGCCAATTCCAGAGTTTCCTGAACCGACCCGGATATGTTCCCGGCGCTGTCGAACGTCAAATTTATCGAAGCATCGCGATCGCCGATCAAACAATCCGGGATTCCGATCGGCAGCAGAAGCTGGCTCCCGCCGAGAAACAAAAAATCGGTGGCGCCGCTCGTGTCGAAATCGCCGGGGATTGGTTGAGAGAACGAATAGGCGACCCCGCCATTCAGAAAATCGCGGTTGCTGACGGTGAGGCCACCGACAACGCCGGGAACAAACCCCGGCACCGGGTCGCCGGACAACGCGTATGTCAGCGATGTCTCGGTAAACGCCCAGGAAACATCGGCGCAGGCCGGGCCGGGGCGCGCCAGCAAGGCGACGGCGCTCAGAGCCGCGCACCCGCAAACCATGGACAAGCGGGCCCACCTCGACATTTTATCTACCTCCCTCGTGGCAGCGTCGTCTCATTTTCTGCGCGGCAACGCCGAGCAGTATAGCAGCTTATAGTCGAAAACCAATATGCGCAAGATCATACTGCGGCAAATTCCAGCCGTGCGCCGGTCAGAAATGTCCCGTAAAAATAGAGCTCGGCATCGAGCGCCCGCTTGATGTTGTCGGCGCGGCGAAAGCCGTGCTGCTCGCCATCGAACAGCAGGTAGAGCGACGGGATGCCGCGCCGGCGCAAGGCTTCGACCATGACTTCCGCCTGCGGCGGCGGAACCACCCGGTCCTCCGCCCCCTGGAAAAACGCGACCGGCACGGACAGGAGCCGAGCGCTGTTGATCGGCGAGCGGGCGACATAAAGATCGCGGCGCTCGGGATAGGGGCCGATCAGCCCGTCGAGATAGCGGCTCTCGAATTTGTGGGTGTCCTTGGCCAGGGCTTCGAGGTCGCTGACCCCGTAATAGCTGGCCCCGGTCTTGAACTCCTTGCGGAAAGTCAGCACCGCCAATGTGGTGTAGCCGCCGGCGCTGGCGCCGCTGATCGCCCAACGTTCGGGATCGACGACGCGCAGAGCTTCGGCGAGGTGGCGGGCGCCGTTGACGCAATCGGCGACATCGGCCACTCCCCACTTTCCCTGCAACGCCAGGCGGAACTCCCGACCGTAGCCGGTGCTGCCGCGGTAATTGACATCGAGCACGGCAAAGCCGCGGCTCGTCCAGTATTGCGTGCCCCAGCTGAGGCTCGCCGAGGCGGCGGCGGTCGGGCCGCCGTGGCAGTGCACGACCAGCGGCGGCAATTCGCCTTCGGGTGCGGCAAAATCCCGATTGCGCGGCGGGTAGAACAGGCCGTGGGCACGCGCGCCCTCATCGGTATCGAAAGTCACCGGCTGCGGCGCCGACAGATAGCCGCGATAGGCTGCGGTGTCCTCGGTCGTCGAGCGGCGCAGCACCGCGGCGGCGCCGGTGGCGAGGTCGAGCGCCACGATCGCCGTCGGCTCGGAGGGTGCGGCGCCGCGAAAATAAACCCTCTTCGCATCGGCGCGAACCGACGAGATGTCCTGATACGTTGTGGCGATCGGGTGCTGTTGCAGCGAGGCCAGCTCGACCGTCGCCAGGCGGTGAATGCCGTCCTCGATATAAGCAGCAGACGAGCAGCCCCGCCGAGGCAAAGGCATAGGTCGAGCTGCGGAAATTCCATTGCGGCCGGCCGAACTCGGCGGCGAGCGGCCATAAGGGCTCGATCGGCGAGCCTTCGGCCAGCGCGTCGCCCCGCACCCGGTAGAGGTTCCACCAGCGGCCGGCGACGCCCGTCCTGGGCACGGTCGGAGACAAAATAGAGGGCGCCGTCGGGCGACCATTCGGGCTGGAAGATCGATTCGTCCGGACCGCCGGCGACCTGCCGCTTGCCGGCGAGCGAGCCATCGGCCGCGATCTCCGCCACCCATAATTCGCAGCCGACCCAAGGCATCGACGGGTGGTCCCATTCGACCCAGGCGAGCCGCGTCCCGTCCGGGCAGAGCCGCGGCGCGGCGTAAAAATCGCGCCCGGATTGCAGCACGCACGGTGCCGACGAGCCGTCGAGCGACACCTCGACGAGGCTGTTCAGCGGCTGCCCGGCACCGGTGGCGTGGTCCTCGCATACCCAGACCATCCGCCGGCGCCGGGCATCGATCGCTCCATCGGCATAGCGCAGCCCGCGTGGCACCTCGGGAGCGGGGGTGATCGCCACGGGTGCCGCACCCGGCGCCTGGCGATGGAGGCGTTGGTCGGCATCGTTGCAGAACCAGACCGTGCCGGTGTCGATCAGAAACGCGCCGCCGCCATATTCGTGGACGCGGGTGCGCAGATTGAAGACCGGCCCGCCGCCCGCCGGAACGGGCGGGGTCACATCGGCAATCGTGCCGTCCGCGGGGCGCCGAACCAAGATCGCGCGCCCGCCCTCCTGGGGCCGCGCTTCGAGCCAGTAGACATCGCCGCCGTCGAGCATGATCTCGCCGAGCCCGATCGACGAGGCGACGATCATGTCCGAGGTGATCGGCGACGCCCACGAGCCATAGGGTGCTGTCTGGGGTTGTGGCATGACACCTCCGCGCGGCCGAACCGCCGCTCGCCTGACGCTCTGTCGAGAGGTGCGGTTTAGCATGTCCGGGGCTGGCGGGAATCCCCCGACCCGCCGCAGCGGAGAAAAGAGCATGAAGAGGATGCCCTTTTTGCTCCCACGCCGGCGCCCCAATCGTCGATGTGGGCCGTCGCGAGCCCGTGCTTTGCAACCGGCCTCGTCGGGGCCATTTTGTCGGGGAGACCAAGATCCGCGAGATGAAGCAATGGCCTTTTCCCTGATCGACCCGACCGCCGGCGCCGTCCCGGTCACCGCCCTGACCAAGGACCGGTTGCCGGCCTGGCTCGAAGCCGCCCCGGCGCGGGAGCGCCGCTGGGTCCGCACCCTCGGCTTTGCCGCCGATGCGGGCAAATCCGTGCTGGTGCCGGGCGGGGAGGGCGAGCTCGCCCGGGTGCTGCTCGGGCTCGGCGACAAGGACGACGGCGCCGCGACGATGTGGGCGCTCGCCGGGCTGCCGGCGGCTTTGCCGGAGGGAAGCTACCGGCTCGACCCGGTGCCCGCCGGCACCGACCCGACGCGGCTGGCGCTCGGCTGGGCGCTCGCCGGCTATGCCTTCACCCGCTATCGCGAGCAGCCGGCCACCGGTGCCGTGCTGGTCTGGCCCGAGGGCGCCGACCGCGGCCGCGCGCTCCGCCTCGCCCGCGCCGCGTTTCTCGCCCGCGACCTCGTCAACACCCCGGCCGGCGATATGGGGCCGGCGGAATTGGCGGCGGCGGCGGTAGAGGTGGCCGAGACCGCCGGCGCCTGCCACCGGGTGATCGAAGGCGAGGCGCTCCTCGCCGAGAATTATCCGACGATCCACGCGGTCGGCCGCGCCAGCACCCGCGCCCCCCGGCTCGTCGATATCGTCTGGGGCGACCCCGCCGCCCCCAAGCTGACCCTGGTGGGCAAGGGCGTGTGCTTCGACACCGGCGGCCTCGACCTGAAGTCGGCCGCGGGCATGCGTCTGATGAAAAAGGACATGGGCGGGGCGGCGATCATGCTCGGCCTCGCCCAGGCGGTCATGGATGCAAAATTGCCGGTGCGGCTGCGCGTGCTGCTGCCTTGCGTCGAGAACTCGGTATCCGGCAACGCGATGCGCCCCTTGGACATCGTGCGCACCCGCAAAGGGCTGACCGTCGAGATCGGCAACACCGACGCCGAAGGCCGGCTCATTTTGTGCGACGCATTGGCCGAGGCGTCGAGCCGAAAGCCCGGCCCTGCTGATCGACATGGCGACCCTGACGGGTGCGGCGCGGGTGGCGCTCGGCCCCGAATTGCCGGCGCTCTTCTGCAACGACGACAGGCTCGCCGCCCTGCTGATCGACGCCGGCGCGGCCGAGGAGGACCCGCTCTGGCGGATGCCGCTCTGGCGCCCCTACCGCAAGATGCTCGACAGCAAGGCGGCCGACCTCAACAACGTTTCCGAGGGTCCCTATGCCGGCGCGATCACCGCCGCCCTTTATCTGCAGGAGTTTGTCGGGCCCGGCATCCCCTGGGCGCATCTCGACGTGATGGCGTGGAACCCGCAATCGCGCCCCGGCCGCCCCGAAGGCGCCGAAGCCAGCGCCTTGCGCGCCCTCTACGCATATGTCGCAAACACATTCGGCTAGACCACGATCCCATAAATAGAACAGCCTCGTTTCTTTCGAAATTGGCGCAAAGGCGTATGTGAAAAAATTCCAAACGTCGTCATTCCGGGTCGCGGGCACTGCCCGCGAGCCCGGAACCTATGAACACCGGACGTCGAACATATTGGAAATTCGGATGTTCTTGGGTTCCGGGCTCGGCCCTTCGGGCCGCCCCGGAATGACGCTTCCTGGAAAGAGCAATTTCTTCACATTTGAAAGGATCGCGCTTTAGAACCCCTCTCGCCCTTCGGCCAGCTCCACCGCGATCCGCGCGATCACCGGCTCCCATTGTCGCTCGATGGTTTGGCGGAAGAGGCGCACGCTCGGATACCACGGGCTGTCGCTGCGGTCCTCGAGCCAGCGCCAGTCGGGCGCATAAGGAAGCATGATCCAGGCGGGCTTGCGCATCGCGCCGGCAAGGTGGCCGACCGCGGTGTCGACGGTGACGACGAGCTCCAGGCATTCGAGCACGGCGATCGTATCGGAGAAATCGCCGAGCTCGGGGCCGAGGTTCAACAGCGGCGCGCGGCCCCAGTAATTGCCGATCTCGGCCTGCGCCGGGCCTTTTTGCAACGACACCAGCGCCACACCCGGCAATGCCGCCAATGGCGCGAACGCCGCCAACCGGGTCGAGCGGCGCGCGTCGTTCTTGTGCGTCGGCCGGCCGGCCCAAACAATGCCGACCCGGCGGTAGCCGCGCGGCAGCAACGCCCAGAGCCGGTCCGCCCAATGCGCGAATTTCGCTTCGTCGGCGCGCAGATAGGGGACCGTCTGCGGGATCGTGTCGAGCGCGGTGCCGGCGAGGCGCGGCAAGCTCGACAAGGCGCTCCACGCGGCAAAATCGGGGGCGCGTTCCCAATGGTCGAACAAGGTGCCGGCGCCCGGCAATTGCGCCACGACCGGCTGCAATTCCTTGCTGCAGGCGACCGCGACCTCGGCGCAGCATGATGCCGCCCACGGGATATAGCGCGCAAATTGGATGACATCGCCATAGCCCTGATCGGCGACCAGCAACAACCGCTCGCCTGGGCCCAAGGGTTTGCCGTCCCATTGCGGCTTGTCGCTCGGCGGCATCAACACCGGCACGCCGGCGAGGCGCGAGCGCCATTCGTATTCTTCCCAGCCGCGGGCGAAATCGCCGGTCAACAGCGACGCCTCGGCAATGCCGAAATGCGCCCCGGCAAAATTCTCGTCGATTGCCAGCGCGCGCTCGGCGCACTGGATCGCGTCCTTCGGCTCGCGCCGGTCGTAATGCAATACGCCGAGATTGTGCCAGCAATGCGGGTCCTTGGGGTCGAGCCCGACGGCGCGGCGCCCGATCCGCAATGCGTCGTCGTGGCGCATCAGCGCGCGATAAACCTCGCAGAGATTGCGGTGAAACAGCGCCGAATTGGGCGCCAAGGCGATCGACCGCTCCATCAGCGCGGCCGCCTCCGGCGCGCGCCCACGGCGAAACGCGACGATCCCCTTCTGCTGCACCGCGCCCGGGTCGTCCGGCGTCTCGGCGAGGATGCTGTCGAGCACCGCCTCGGCCTCGTCGAGCCGGCCTTCCTGCTCGTGCTGGTTGGCGAGCGCCAGCAATGCCTGGCGGTCGGGCGGGGCCGCGCCGTTCAATTTGGGCTCACTCAAGGGAATACCCCAGCCGCTCGATCGCCGGTGCGAGGATCTCGATCGCCGGCGCCAATTCTTTGCGGTAATGCCGCCAGCGATAGCGCGAGGCGTCGTAAAGCGGCTCGGTCACCTGGGCGTAGCTGGCGGTGCGGGCATAGCGCCGGTTCTCGTGAAAATCGAGGCAGCGCGCGTCGAACGGCTCGCCGATAAAATCGAGCATTCGCCGCACGCTCGCCTCCTGGTCGGCGACGATGTCCTCATAGCGCACCG
Source organism: uncultured Alphaproteobacteria bacterium (assembly GCA_963702685.1). Classification (GTDB taxonomy): domain Bacteria; phylum Pseudomonadota; class Alphaproteobacteria; order ATCC43930; family CGMCC-115725; genus AP-15. The sequence continues at coordinate 36,178 of CAVPDQ010000004.1, forward strand.
GCAGATAGCGCAACGCCATCTGGCTGCGGTAATGCTCGATCAGCTCCAATACCAGCGCGTAGTGGCGGGCGGCGGTCTCCAGCGCAAAGGCGCAATAAAACCCGTGCGTCAGATTGTTGGAAAAGACCGACAACACGATGTCGAGCGGGTGGCGCAGCACATGGATCATCGGCGCCTGCGGAAACAGCAAGGCGATCAGGCCCAAATGCGTCTCGTTCAGCGGCATCTTGTCGGTGAACCACGGCGTCTCGGGCGGGACGATCCCGAGCCGGCGCACGCGTTCCAAATAATAGTCGCGCAATTCGTCGAGCCCGCTCTGCCGGTCGCCCATCCATAATTCGGCCAATGCCTCGGGATAGGCGAGGGGGCTGTTCAAGGTGCGCTGCATCGTGCCGGTAATTTCGTTGATAAACGGCAATTCGTCGCCGGCGGTGATGCGCGGATGCGCCGACAGCGTCTGCTCGACCAAGGTGGTCCCGGAGCGCGGAAAGCCGAGAATGAAGATCGGCTGCGGGCCGTCGCTGCGCACGCCGGCGCGCGGCAGGATGCGCATACGGGTCTCGGTAAAAAAATTCTTGAGCCGCTCGGCCAGGTTCTGCGCCGGCTCGGCGAGATAGACGAGACCGCCCTGCTCGCGGCAGAGGCGCTTGCCTTCCTCGAACGCGGCAAAGGCTTCGCCGTAGCGACCGATGCGGTCGAGGAGCCGGCCTTTTTCGAGGAGCTCGTTGGCGCCGAGGCCGCGCTCACCCTTCGAGCCGGCGCGGTCGAGCACGTCCAATGCCTTTTCGTATTCGCCGGTGCGGCCGTGCAGCACCGCGCGGGTCAACAGGATGCTGGGGTCGTCGGACAACAGCGTCTCGGCGCGGGCGAGCAGCTCGCCGGCACGGGCGAAATCGCGGTCGGCCTCCTCCATCCGCGCCCAGCCGAGCAAGGTCGGCACCACCTCGGGCGCCGCCTTGACCAACTCGTCGTAAAGCTGGCGCGACTCGATCATCCGCCCCTGGTTCTTCAAATTCCAGGCGAGGTTCGCCAACAGGATCGGGTCGCGCGCCCCGGACAATTCGATGACCCGGCGGTAATGGTATTCGCCGGTCTGCGGCCGGTTGGCCTCGGTCATCACCATGCCCAAGAGATTATGCGATTGCGGGTTCTCGGGGGCGATGCGAATGGCGTTGCGCGCGTGGCTCTCGGCCTCGGCGGTCGCTCCTTTGTTCATCAGCAGCGCGGTCAGCTCGTGCGTCGCCCACAAGGTATTGGGATGCAGCCGCACAATGCGCCGCAACAGCGCCTCGGCGGCTGGCGCGCGCCCGTCGGCCCGGCAGATCTGCCACAATGTCGCCAATGCCTCGGGCTGGCCCGGCGCCAATTCCAATATCTGATGGCAGAGCCGCTCGGCCTCGGCCTTGGCGCCCCGGCGCTGCGCCTCGACCGCGCGCTCGACCACCGGCGCCAGCGGCGCCCCGGCCCCCGGCGGCGGCAGCACCGCAGTATCGAGCCCGCAACAGCGCTGCGGCCGCAGCCCGCTGCCGCAAGGACATAGGGATTGGTTACCGAGCATCGCAGCCTTCTATTTTAGGGCGGCAGCATCTGAGCGAGTGCGGCTGATTGCGTTAACGACGGCTGTATCTTACGACAGAATGAATTGTACGATAAACACGATATTGATCCCATGTACTATCGTTATTGATCATCGATATTGCCTTGCAACTGACCAGTATAACCCTTTAGTATCATCGAAGCAATAGGCGACATCCGCTGTCAGCCAGGGCCTGCCGCCCGGGCGACTGGCAGAGGGGCAGGGAGCGACGAGGATGACGACGATCAACAACCGCACGACGACTGGGATCAAGCTCGATCCGGCGCTTTATACCAACCCGATAGCATACCAACCCGATAGCGATCGAGCGCGGCGTCACGATCTCGAACCCGGGCTACCCTTACGCGGTTTACCGCGACCCAGGCGCGACCAGGGTCTTTACCATCAACAACAGCGGCACGGTCACCGGCGACTCCTTGTCGCCCGGCGCCGGCATCTATCTCGCGCCCGGCGGCTCGGTCACCAACACCAAGTTCGGGGTGATCACGGGATATACCGGCGTGAAAATCGCCGATGGCTTAGGCACCGTCATTAACGACGGAAGCATTACAGGCACCGAGACTACCTATTACAATGGGGTCGGTGTCGATTTGCTTGTTGGAGGTTCAGTCACCAATGCCGCGGCCGCCTCGATTTCAGGCGGTAGCGCTGGCGTCGTAATCGGCGGCGGCGCGGGAACCCTGATCCATACTGGAACTGTGGTCAATGATGGCAGCATCGCGGGTGGTGTCAATTTGCTGTCCGGTGGCTCAGTCACGAACGCCAAGACTGGTTCGATCGCCGGCGGCACGGAGGTGCGCATCGGCGGCGGCACTGGGACCGTGGTGAATCAGGGCGACATTTCAGGCAGTGCTGTCGCCGGAATCTTACTGCTTTCGGGTGGATCGGTCCGAAACACTGCGTCCGCTTCGATCACCGGCTTCTACCGCGGCGTTAAAATTGACGGCGGCGGGACCGTCCTTAACTACGGCAGCATCACGTCAACCGCTAGATCGAGTGAGGCCGTCGACCTGCCCGGCGGCGGTATAGTCATCAACGAAGCGGGCGGCTCGCTTACGGGCTCATTTACCGTCGCAATCGGGGACGGAAGCGCCGCCGCGACATTGGTCAATCGTGGCAACATCAGCGGGAGATACATCGGTGTTACGCTGAGCCAGAGATATGGAGCCGATCAGTCCGCCACCAACACGGCGTCTGGTAGAATTACCGGACCCGTGGGCGTTGGGATGAGTGACGGCGGCAATCTGACGAATGCCGGATCGATCGTTGGGACTGACGGCACGGCGGTAAGTTGTTATGGAACGGCCGGCAGCAATCTGGTGGTGCTAGACCCGGGCTTCGAATTTACCGGATTGGTCATCGGCAACACCAGCGCGAGCGCCAGCAACACGCTGGAGCTGGCGTCGGCAACGTCTGTCGGCACGGTCACGGGGATCGGTACTCAATTTCTCCATTTCAACTCGCTCGTGTTCGACCCCGGCGCGAAATGGACGGCAGCGGGGATTGTGCGCGGGTTTTCCGAGACGATTACCGGCTTCGCCGCCGGCGACACGATCGACATCACCGGCGGCGGCATCGTACCGACGACGGTCAGTGGCCCGGGCAAATTGCAGCTCGACGACGGCGTCTTTCTCGACACGGTCGCGCAGATTTCCGGGAGCGGCGCGGTTGCGGGCGTCGGCTCGGTCGTCGTCAATGCGGGTGCCGTGCTCGAGCTTATGGGCGGCGGGGCGCTGCCGACGAACATCAGCGGCGGCGGCACGCTGGAGCTGTTGGGAAAGACGCCATACACCTTTGCGAACGGAGAGACGCTCGGGATCGCGCAGCTGGCGATCGGCGCCGGCGTCACTGTTTCGGGCACGGGCAGCGTGGCGCTCCGGGCCGAGGCGAAGCTGATATTGCACCCCGGGTTTCATCTCCTGGGAACGGTGCATGGCGGCGCCAACAGCGCGATCGATCTCGCCGCCGACGCGGGCGTCGCGTCCCTCGGCGGGCTGGGCACGGCGTTTGTGAATTTCGGAACGGTGGCTTTCGAGCCTGGCGCTCTTTGGACGGTGCCGTTGGACACGCTTACCGCGTTCGCAGGCACCTTTTCCGGCTTTACCCAGGGCGATGTGATCGATCTGGTTGATGTTGCGGCGACGCGCGCCACCTTCTCAGGCGGTGTTCTGAGGGTGTTGGACGGAAGCACGACCGTAGCAACCCTGAACTTTGCCGGTCCGTATGTCGCGCCGGAATTCTTTGTCCGCTCGGACGGCCATGGCGGGACCGACATTACCGACCGGCCGCCGCCCTCGGGTCTGACCTATCAGGTGGCGACGGACAAAGGGAGTGCTGGCGATACATTTACTGTCGGCGGGAAGGGCGTGGCCGGCGACACGGTAACGCTGCTCGACGGGACGACCGCAATCGGCGCCACCAAGGTGGCGGCGGGCGGCACGTGGTCCATCACGCCGGCAATCCCGCTCGGGGTGGGGGCCCACAGCCTCTCGGCAACCGAGACCGACGCCAGCGGCAACAAAAGCCCAGCCTCGCCAGTGCAGAGCATCACCGTCGAGAGCGCCGTGCCCAACGCGGTGGTGTTTCTCGGCACCCCCAGCATCGACCATTTCACCGGCGGTCCGGGCAACGACATCTTTCGGTTCTCGGCTCCCAATCTCGCCAACACCGACATTGTCGCCGGCGGCGGCGGCATCGACGAGCTCTTTATGACGAGCCTCGGTACAATCGCGGCGGGTGGGGTCAGCGGGGTCGAGGTCTACCGGCTCGCCAACACAGCCGCCAACACGCTGATCCTGGGCAATACCAATTTACCGGTGTTATCGCGGGCTCGATCACGATCGACGGAGGCAATGCCGGCAACACGATCAGCGAAGCCGGAGTGGTGGCGGCGGACCGGGTGGTGATGAACGGCGGGGACGGCGGCGACACGTTCATCGCGGGCCAGAATGCGGCGATGACCGGCGGCGGCGGCAAGGATGTGTTCGAGTTGACGACGCCGGGCTCGACCAAGACGCCCGACACCAACACGATCGCCGGTATCGTCCACGGCACCGACCAGGTCGCGTTCAGCGAGGCCGGCTTTTCGCTCGGGTCGAAGCCGGTGGCGGCGACTCTGTTCGCGGCGAATGCGACCGGCGGCTTCACCACCGCGGCCCAGCGCTTCGCTTACGACACGACCAACGGCCGCTTGTTCTACGATGCGCATGGCGACGCCCACGGCAGCTCGCGCCTGCTGATCGCCACCCTCTCCGGCCCGCCGAATTTGACCGTCGCGGATATCACTTTCGCCGCTTGATCTAGCCAGCTCCCGCGGCCGGAGGTGCGTCGCCGCCCGAGCGCAAGACGTGGATACGCGGGTCGAGCCCGCGCAAGGGGCCTGCAATTGAAGCAGATAGCAGCGGATGGGAGGCGCCGAGGTTAATTTTGCGCCGTTCTCCGGCGCGCTTGTTGACCACAAATTGGGCTTGTCCTTCTCCCGGCCCGCCCTTTAGGGTCATCCCGGCTAAGCGTCGGAAGCGCTTTCGCGGCGCGGGCCGCGAATACCGCCCCGTCGCGCGCACAAGAATTGTCGAGCTGCGACCGTCCGGGTCGGACGGGGAGGGGTTGAATGGCTGCACGGCATTGGTTGGACTCGAACGGCAACTGGACCACCGCCGCGGATTGGAGCGGCGGCGTCGCGCCGGGACCCGGCGACACCGCGATCATCGACGCCCCCGGGGCCTACACCGTCTCGGAGGACGCCAGCTCGACCGCGACGATCTCGGTCAAGGCGATCACCATCGGCAACGCAGGTGCAGCGCTGCAGATCACCGATGTCGCCGGCAATTTGGTCGGGTCGGGCGGGATCAGCAACAGCGGCCGGCTGGGGCTCGTCGGCACCGCCACGCTGAGCGTCGCCGGCGGCGTCGCCAACCGCGGCATTCTCGGGCTCGACACCCTCTCCGGCGACGGCGGCGGCGCGCTGACCGTCGGCGGCACGCTCGACAACAGAGAGTTCGTGCAGGTCGGCAGCGTCTCCAGCAATCTGAGCGCGGCGACGGTCCTGACCCTGGGCGGGCTGGTCAATCGCGCCAGCGCTGCTTTTCTGGTCCTGGGCTCGGCGGCGCATCTGGCGACGTTGCAATTCAGCGGCGGCGGTGCCGGGTTCACCAGCAATGCCGGCAGCTTTACTCTGGCCAATACGGCGCCGCTGACCTTGAATAACGCTTTCGCCAACAGCGGCTTGTTTACGCTGGGCGGGACGGCGGCGCTGACCGTCGCCGGCGACTTTACCAACAGCGGCACGCTCGACCTCGAAATCGGCTCGGGCGACGGCGGCGGTGCGCTGACCATCGGCGGCACGCTCGTCAATACCAGTGTCGTGCAGATCGGTCCGAACGACGCGAGCCTCAGTGCACCGACCACGGCAACGCTCGGCGGGCTCGACAACCGGACGGGCGGCAATTTGCAGCTGTTCGGCTCGGCGAAAGATACGGCGACAGTGACGGTCGCGGGTCCAGCGAAGAATGCCGGCACGATCGACATCGGCGCCTTTGCCGCGCTCGCCGTGGTCGGTGGCAACGCGTTCACCCAGACCGCCGGCAGGACGACGCTCAGCGGCACTCTCAGCGCTGCGACAATCGACATCGAAGGGGGCGTCCTGGCCGTCAAAACCGCAGATTTCACCAACAGCACCAGCATGGTGGCCGGCGCCGGCGGCAAGATCGATTTCAGCGCCGGCGGCCTGACCAATCTGTCGGGCACGACCTTGACCGGGGGCAGCTTCGAGACCGACGCCAACGGGATCTTGCAGCTGCCCAACAACGCCACGGTTGTCACCCTCGCCGCGAATTTGACCTTGAGCGGCACCGGGTCGGTGGTGCGCAGCTTTGATACGACGACCAAGGCGCAGGTCGCGATCGAGACGACACTGACGACGATTGCGGCGGGCGGTGCCCTCAACGTCCTCGGCGGCCGGACCTATACGACCAAGAACAACCTCGGCGATGCCGGCTCGCTCGAAATCGGCGCCGGCAGCACCTTGAAGGCAGCGACGCTCGGCGTGGCCGCCGGCGGTTCGCTCGAGGTCGATGCCGGGGCGACCCTGACCCTCGCCGCACCGCTGGCGCTTACCGGCACCGCGACCAATGCCGGCACGATCAAAGGCGGCGGCCCGATTGCGGTGAAGATGGCGTCCGGGGCCGGGCGCCTCGTTCTCGATCCCGGCGGCACATTCGGCGGGACCGTCGTTGGCGGCGGCAACGGCAGCGTGCTCGAATTGGCGGCCGGCGCGGCGGGCACGCTCAAGGTGCTCGGCACCGATTTTACCAATATCGGCACGGTCACGGTCGATCCCGGCGCGACCTGGACGATCGACGCGCTCGCCTCGGCACTGACCGGGATCGAGATCGATGGAAACGGCGGCGCCAGTACCTTGACGCTGACGAGCGCGGGGGCGGCGAGCCTGGTCGGGGTCAGCGGGTTTCCGACGATCAACCTGGCGGCCGGCGGGAACCAGGCGACGCTCGGCGATGCGACGCTGAGCGGCGGTCCGGTGACCATCACCGCGGCGGGCAGCGGCAACAACACCGTCGACGCCAGGGGCACCACCGCGGCGAGCGCCGGCCAGACGCTGACCTATCTCGCCAAAACCGGCGCCGACACCTTTACCGGCGGGTTCGAGAACGACGTCGTCAAGGTCAGCGCCGCGGCGGTCGGCGGCGACACGCTGACTGGAGGCAGCGGCACGAACACGCTCGACCTGACGAGCGCCGGCCCGGTTGATCTCACCGGAGTCGCCAAATTCGGCACGATCAAGCTGGTCGCTGGGATCAACGCGGTCACGGTTGGCAACAACACCTTGAGCGGCGGTTCGGTGACGATCGCCGCGACCGGCAGCGGCAACAACACCGTCGACGCCAGCGGCACCACTGTCGCGAGCAAGGACAAGACCCTGACCTATCTCGCCGGGACCGGCACCGAAACATTTACCGGCGGATTCGAAAACGACATTGTCAAGATCGGTGCCGCGGCGGTCGGGCGGGCGACGCTGGAGGGCGGCAGCGGCAAGAACCAGTTGATTTTGACGACCTTCGGAAAAATCGATCTTTCCAAAACCGGCAGGTTCGGGACGATCGGCCTCGCGGCCGGCAAAAATGCCGTCACGGTCTTCGACCAAACCTTGATCGGCGGCGGCGTGGTGACAATCACCGGCGGCGCCACCGGCACCAACACCATCGATGCGTCGGGCGACACGGCAAAAAGCAAGGGCGTGACGCTGCGCTACATTACGCCATCGGGATCGGGGAGCTTTAAGGGCGGCTTCGAGGACGACACCGTTGATGCCTCGAGTGACACCAAGGCGAGCATCGGCAAGACCTTTACCTTTACCGCCGGCTCGGGGATCTCCAACTTCACCGGCGGGTTCGAGAACGACGTGGTCAAGGTCTCCGCCGCGGCGGTCAGCGCCGACACCTTGACCGGCGGCAGCGGCAACAACCAGCTGAAGCTGACCACCTTCGGCAAGTTCAGCCTTGCCGGGGTCGGCAATTTCGCCGCGATCGATCTGGCCGCCGGCGACAACGCCGTTGCCCTCGGCGACAAGACCTTGAGCGGCAAGCCGGTGACGATCACCGCGACCGGCAGCGGCACGAACAGCGTCGATGCCAGGGGCGACACTGCGGCCAGCACGGGCAAAACCCTCACCTACCTCGCCGGCAGCGGAACCAACACATTCAACGGCGGGTTCGAAACCGATGTGGTCAAAATCGGTGCCGCGGCGGTCGGGCGGGCGACGCTGACCGGCGGCACCGGCAACGGCAATACGCTCGAGCTGACCAGCTTCGGCACGGTCAAGCTCGCCGGGGTCAGCAAATTCGCCACGATCGACCTGGCGAACGGCAACAACACCGTCACCGTCTTCGACCCGACGCTCAGCGGCGGCGCCGTAACGATCACTGCCGGGGCCAGCGGCAGCAACACCGTCAGCGCCCTCGGCGACACCGTCGCGAGCAAGGGAAAGACGCTGACCTATCTCGCCGGCAACGGCTCCGACACATTCACCGGCGGGTTTGAGACAGATATCGTCAAGATCGGCGCGACGGCGGTCGGCCGAGCGACGCTGACCGGCGGCAGCGGCAAGAACACGCTCGACCTGACGAATTTCGGCCCGGTCAACCTCGCCCGGGTCAGCAAATTCGGCACCGTCAATCTGGCGAGCGGCGACAACACCGTCACCGTGACCGACCCGACGCTCGGCGGTGGCACCGTGACGATCCACGCCCGCACCCGCGGCAAGAATATTATCAGCGCGGCGGGCGACACCAAGGCGAGCGTGGGCGCGACGCTCAGCTATATCACCCGGACCGGATCGGGCTCGTTCGTCGCCGGGTCCGAGAACGACAAAATCGACGCCTCGGGCGACACCAAGACGAGCGTCGGCAAGACCTTCACCTTCACCGCCGGCTCGGGAACCGCAACCTTTACCGGCGGGTTCGAGAACGATGTGGTCAAGGCGAATGCCGCCGCGGTCGGCCGCGACACGCTGACCGGCGGCACCGGCAATAATACGCTCGATCTGATGAATCACGGCAAAATCGACCTCGCCAGGGTCAGCAGGTTCGGCACGGTCAAGTTGGCGAACAGCAAAAATACCGTGACCTTGACCGACAACACGTTGCGCGGCGGTGCGGTGACGATCACCGCCGGCGGCAGCGGCACCAACAAGATCAGCGCGAAGGGCGACACCACGGCGAGCCTGGGCAAGATGCTCAGCTATGTCACCCGGACCGGCTCGGGCTCGTTTGTCGCCGGGTTCGAGGACGATACGATCGACGCCTCGGGCGACACCAAGGCGAGCATTGGCAAGACCTTTACCTTCACCACCGGTTCGGGGACGGCGACGTTCACCGGCGGCTTGGAGAACGACGTCGTCAATGCGACAGCCGGTGCCGTCAGCCGCGACACCTTGACCGGCGGCAGCGGCACGAACACGCTTGAGCTGACGAGTGCCGGGACGGTCGACCTCGCCCGCGTCAGCAAGTTCGGCGTGATCAATCTGGCAAGCGGCGACAACACCGTTACCTTGGCCGACCCCACCCTGAGCGGCGGTGCGGTGACGATCACCGCCGGCGCCACCGGCAACAATGTCTTGAGCGCCACGGGCGACACCGCGCTGAGCGCCGGCAAGACGCTGACCTATGTCGCGATGGGCGGCACCGACCAATTCACCGGCGGGTTTGAGAACGATTTTATCACGTTGAGCGCGGCGGCGCTGAACCGGGACACGCTGACCGGCGGCAGCGGCGCCAACACGATCGACTTGACGAGCCCCGGCACCCTCAGGATTGCAAAGGTCAGCGGGTTCGGGACCTATCTGCTGGCGAGCGGCGGCCCGAACAATTTGACATTACAGAATGCGAACTTTGCCGGGCTCGGCGGCGGCGCTTTGATCATGGTGTTCGGCGGCAACAACGGCAACACCTTGAGCGGCGCCGGGCTCTCGGCAACGAACGCCGCGGTGCTGGAGGGCGGCTCGGCGTCCGACACCCTGATCGCCGGCCACAACGAGGTGCTGATCGGCGGCGCCGGGGCCGACCAATTCCGGCTGACCACACCGGGCTCGGCCGCCAATCCCGACACCAACACGATCGCCGACTTCACCCACAACCTCGACACGCTCGCGTTCAGCGAAACGGGCTTCCGCCTCGGCAACAACCCCGACGCCGCGACCCTCTTCACCACCGGCAGCTTCACCAACACCACCCAGCGCTTCGCCTACGACACCACCACCGGCGCCCTCTTCTTCGGCGCCGACGGCAGCGGCGGCAGCTCGCGCGAAATCGCCACCCTCTCCGCCCACCCCACCCTCACCGCCACCGACATCACCTTCCTCGCGTAGAGGAGCTGAGCCGGTCCTCCGACGCTGCTGATGCGCGAACCCGCTCACGGGCTCCGCGGTGGCGCAGGTCCATTAGCGGCAAGCGCGGCGTGGAGATTTCGGGGACAGTTTGCTTGTTGCGTGCACCCTGCCGATGAGACAGAGGAAAGGGGACAGTTGGTTGATCATCGAGATGTGTAGAGCCGGTCGTCCCGGTAGTCCATAGAGCAGCAACGAACTGTGGGTGACCCACCCGGGGTGCCATTTGAGGATTTGACGACATTTGACAGCAAGGTGCTGTTTGCCAGCTCGGAATGCCTCTTCGTCGGCGACGGCACTGCTGGCGGAACGCACAAGGTCTCGTGGAGCGGTCATGACCCGTCGGGCTTTATCGTCTCAGCATATCGGCGGTGCCGCTGACGACACCGCTGGCGGTGCCGAGCGCTCCGCCGACGACCGCGCCGACGGGGCCTGCGCCTGCAGCGCCTCTCGCGGCGCCGGCCGCCTCCCCCGATACCGCGCCCGATACCGGGTTCGAATAACCTTGCGGCCGGACCGGCTGGCAGACGCCGTCGCGATATGTGTAGCCGGGCACGCAAGGATATCCCGCCATCGCTGCGCTCGACGCGCCCGCCGCCAGAACGGCGACGATCGCCGCAACCTTAAACCTCGTTGGCATGGCTGAACTCCATGAAATATCAGGATGAACGGCAAAAGCGCCGCGATGAAAGGTGAACGCTATGAGGACTGGCCGCGTTCCGCGCGCAGGGCAGCCGACCCTGCCCATGCCCAGGGCCATGCCCGGGGGGCGTCGCGTTCGCCGCGATCCAAGTGCCTACGGCGAGCCGCCTCAATTCGCTATGTAAGAAATTGGAAAATAACATATAATGGCGGATGGGGTGGGATTCGAACCCACGGTGGGCTCGCGCCCACGCCGGTTTTCAAGACCGGTGCCTTAAACCGCTCGGCCACCCATCCCACCAGTCGGTTCAATCGGTCGACGAGGACGTATCTGTGGATACTCCGGCCGACCTAGACCCAAAATCGATAGCTGGCGCTTAGCGCCCATTCTGACAAGCAGCCACATCGCCGGCCGCGGCAAGGTTGCCGACGCCGTCGGCGGGCCACGGCACGGTTTTGGCATCCCCGCCATCGCTGACCCAACAGAAGGCCAACCCGACACCGCGCCTACCGCGCCGGCTGGCCCAGACAGTGGCCAGGGACCCATTTGCCGTTAGCGTAATCATACGGAACCCAAGGTGTTCCCGGCGAGCACGCCTGCGCCTGAGCCGTCGTCGGTGCGCACCCCGTCGTCATAGTGGTGATTGCCGCGACACCGATGAGACAGGTGACCATCATGGCGACCAGACGCATGGCAGTGTCCATTCCCGGTTGATGAGATGGTCCTTGCATGATCTTTCCTGAGCTTTGTCTTATCCGTCTTCCCCACCCGATGCTCGACCCCATACCCGGTTTCAGGGGCGGCGGCGGAATCGCTTTCATGATAAGGTCGAGCGGCATGCTCGCAATGTAGCAGCTGCTCGACTAGCTTTGCAGCATGAGGCTTGCCTTCCGCGGGAGCGCCTTGAGCTGGCTCCCGGTTGTTGCGCTTTTGCTGCTGGCGGCGCTCGCCGGTTGCGCACCGGCCGGGTCGGCGCCGACGCCAAGCCCGCCCCAGCAACGTGACGGCAACGACATGGGGTAGCAGCGGTGATGGAGGTGACGCCATGAAAATCTCCAGGGTCGAGACCGGGATCGTCGCTTTGCCGAACGACGAGCCGCTCGCCGGGTTTTCCGAGAACCCGAACGCGACAAACCCGATCGTCTGGCTGCGCCTCCTGACCGATGACGGCCTCGAAGGGCTGGGCGTCACCTATTTCGGCGGCGCCTTGACCCGCACCCTGCGCCATGCGGTCGACGAATTGGGTGCGCTCGCGATCGGCGAGGACCCGATACGGGTCGAACGGGTCGCCGCCAAATTGCGCGCCGCCGCGGTCTCGGCCGGCCCCGCCGGCATCTTTACGATGGCGTTGTCGGCGATCGATGTGGCGCTCTGGGACCTGAAGGGGAAGGCGCTCGGCCTGCCGTTGTGGCAATTGCTCGGCGGCGGGCGCGACCATATCGCGACCTATGCGAGCGGCGCCTTGCGGCGCGGGCTGAAGCTCGACGAAGCGCTGACCGCGGCGCAAAGGCTGCGCGAGAAAGGGCATCGCCAGACCAAGATGCAGCTCGGCCTGCCCGGCGTCACCTCGCCCCTGCGCGAGGTCGAGCAGGCGCGGCTGATCCGCGAGGCGGTCGGTCCCGACATGGATTTGATGTGCGACATCAACCAACGCTGGCGGCCGGAGCAGGCGATCGATATCGGGCGCCGGGTCGAGGCTGCCGGGGTCGGCCTCTATTGGCTCGAAGACGTGACGGCGCATGACGATTACGCCGGTATCGCGCGCGTCGCCGCAGCCCTTTCGACCCCGGTCGCCGGCGGCGAATACCTCTATGGCGTTACCCCGTTCCGCCACATGCTCGAAGCCCGCTCGGTCGATATCGTGATGATCGACCAGGTGCGCTCGGGCGGCATCACCCCGTGGCTCAAAATCGCCGGCATGGCCGAAGCCTTCAACCTGCCGGTGGTCAGCCACGGTGTGCCGGAAATCCACGTCCATCTGGTGGGTGCTGTGCCGAACGGGCTCACCGTCGAATACATGCCGCGGCTCTTCCATCTGTGGGAGGAGGTCCCGGTGCCTCAGGATGGTCTCCTGGCGATGCCGACCGCCCCCGGTCTCGGCCTCAAATTCAGCAAGGCAGCGCTCAGGCAGTTCTCGGCTGGGTGAGCGGTCACTTGCATTTTTCGGGCGGGCGGTCGCGGCGGCGAAAGGCAATCACCAAAAACCGGGCAACGTAAAAAAGGCCGACCGCGACGGCAATTATTCCGCCGCACAGGATCGCCCGCTTCAGCAAACTCAAGGACCCAGCGCAGGTTATTTCGAGATGCTTTTACCTCGCTCCGAGCTGGTCGAACCGGAACTGGTTTGGTCGGAGGGCGATCTGCGTCTGCGGCTCGATCCCGAAGGAGATGCTGCCTTTGCCGCTCAACCTTGCCCTCTTGTCGGCAAAGCTGTTTTGCACCACGACGAGACATTTCAGCTGGCCCGGATCGAGCTGCGCAACACCGGCAAGCGCGGCTCCAAAAATGATCGTATCGCCTTCGATTTCTTGCTTGATGTCGAATTGCCATCCAGCAGGGTATTTGGGAATCGCAATTATTGTAGCATTTTTCAGAACAGCATCAATCACGCTGATGCGGGCATGATCTGTTCTCTCCAACTCGATTGTCAGACAATAGCTCCTAAACCCCGGGTTCTGACTCCACTGTTCCGCAGCGACTGAGTAGGTGGACAGTAACAACCCCATTGCGAGCAGCCAAAGGCCCAAACGGATCATTTGGACGGGCCTGATTTCTTCGTTACCGTCACCATGACCTTGCCGCGGGCCATTCCGGTCAACCCCTGGAATGCAGCAGTGGAAAGATCGATCACCCTGCCCCGCAAAGGCCGACGCGATCGCGTGCCGTCCGGGCCGGTCAGTACTTGGTAGAGGCCGTGATCGTTGACACGGACATCCACGGAGCGCTTCGGGTCGCTGTCGAGCTTGACTGTCACGATAGATCCGAGCGGTATTGTCCCAGGATAAACAGCTGCGGTCCTCGCCTTTGCTCCAATTGGCCGAAGCGCGGCGGATGTTGTCGAGGACCGCAGGCCCGACCGGACGGTCATAGGCGAGCGCCAGCAGCGCGAGGATGCGTTCCTCTTCCCCATCGATGGCGAGCCCCGGTGGCCCATCGCGGTCGCGGCCCATTTTCGCCAGCACCGTGCCGGCGAGCAGCAGCCCCTGCGCGGTGATCGTCGGCTCGTTCTTCGGCGCCGCAACGGCAGCAGACATCGACCATCCTCGTATGGCTTTGCAAACCGCCGTCTTATACACGAAAAGATTGCAAACGTCAAGAACGAACTGGCAACCTAAGCCGTCGCCGCCACCTCAGCCGCGGCTATGTCTCGAAGATCAGCGTCAGCAGGTGGCGGCCGAGCACCAGCAAGATCGCAAGGCACAGGATCATCAGCGGGATGTAGTTGAATTTGCCCGGGCGGTATGGACGGCGGTCGAGGATCACGGCGACGGCGAGAACGACAAGGCAAATTCCCAGCGCGACGCCGGTCTCGACCAGGCCCATCCGATGCTCAGAGGCCGAACCGCCGCCTTACGGCCGCGCTGATCGTTTGGCGGAGCTCGCCGATCTCGGCCCAAGGGTCGGAGTTGAGGCCGGCAAGCCGCGCCGGCACTGTCGCTACGGTAAAGCCCTCGGGCCGCACCGCCCGCTCGACCTCCTCCCAGAACAATGGCGTCGAGACCGTGGCGCCGGGCCGGGCGCGGGCGGAATAGGTGCCGATCGCCGTCGCACCCCTGCCGTTGCGCAGGTAATCGATATAGATGCGTCCCTGGCGCGAGCTCTTCGAGGCAACCGCGAGATAGCGTTCCGGCGCCTCTTCGGCCATCCGCAGCGCCACCGCCCTGGTAAACGCCTTGACCTCGTCCCAAGGGAGCCGCGGCGCCAGCGGCACGACGACGTGCAGCCCCTTGCCCCCGGTCGTCTTGGCAAAGCTTTTGAGCCCGAGCCGCGCCAGCACGTCGCGCATTTCGAGCGCCGCGTCGGCCACCCGCTCCCACGGCAAATCGGTGTCCGGGTCGAGATCGAAGGTGACGCGGTCCGGCGTTTCCAGCTTTTTGATGGTCGAGCCCCAGGGGTGGATTTCGAGGACGCCCATCTGCACCAGCGAAACGAGCCCGGCCAGATCCTCGACGACGAGATAGGTCTCGCTGCCGGTTTGCTCCGGAATTTCGACGCGGCCCAGTTGGTCCGGAACACCCGCGCTGAGATGCTTCTGGAAAAAGCAGGGATTGCCCTGACCCTCCGGGCAACGCACCAGGCTCAACGGCCGATGCGCGAGATGCGGCAACGCCCACACGGCGATCGCCGTGTAGTAATGGGCGAGGTCGAGCTTGGTGATCCCCTGGTCGGGATACAGCACCCGCTCGGGATGGGTCAGCCGCACCCCTTCGACCGTCATGCTGCCGTCTTTCTCCCGCCGCTCCGCACCGCCGGCATCCTTTTGGTCCCGCACCTGTTCGGGCTTCACCATTGCCGGCTCCTCGCGCACGACTTCCCGGGCGTTCTTGTCGTCGCGCAACCCCTCGAAGGCGGCGTGGCGCAGGACCCGGTCCGTCGTCCAATTGCCATAGCGGATCTCGGCGACAAGGCTCGGCTCGGCCCAATGCACCCCTTTTAGCGACACGCCTTTGGGTAGTGCGGCGACCGGGCGGTTGCGACGCTCCAGCCGGTCGAGCCTAGCGCGCAGGCTCGCCAGCATCTCGTCGTCGAACCCGGTGCCGACCCGCCCGGCATAATGAAGCGTGCCCTTCGGGTCGTAATAGCCGAGCAGCAGCGCGCCGATCCCCTGCCGCCGACCGGCCGGATCGGTAAAGCCGACCACGACAAACTCCTCGCGGTTGATGCATTTCACCTTGCGCCAGCTGTCGTTGCGCCCCGCCCGATACGGCCTGTCGCGGCGCTTGGAGACGATGCCTTCGACCCCGAAGCGGCATGCTTGCGCAAAAAATCCCGGGCCGTTGCCGGCGTGATGGTCGCTGTAGCGGACCATGCCGTCGGAATCGGGCGGAACGATCCGGGCCAACGCCGCCTTGCGGTCTTCGAGCGCCGCGGGGGTCAGGTCCCACCCGTCCTGATAGAGGAGGTCGAACGCATAAAAGAACAGCGCCTCGGTCCGCCCGGCCGCGATCTTGTCCTGCAGCCCGGCGAAAGTGGTCGTGCCGTCGGCATCGAGATCGACGATTTCGCCGTCGATCACCGCGGTCTTGAGCGGCAGCGCCGCCAGACGCTGCGCCAATGCCGGGAATTTCGCGGTCCAGTCGAGGCCGCTGCGGGTGACGAGCCGCACCGCACCCTTGTCGATCGAGGCGAGCAGGCGATAGCCGTCATATTTGATTTCGTGGAGCCAGTCGGGCCCGTCCGGCGGGCGGTCCGCAAGCTTTGCCAATTGCGCCTGCACCGTGTCGGGGATCGGCGCTTTGCGCGCGCCGGCGACCCGCGCCGGGCGCGGTTTCGTTGCCGGTTTTTGCGGCGCTGGATCGGGCTCCGGCTCGACGCGGCTCGAGTTCCCAGACGCGGTCGCGCTCGGCGGCGATTTGCGCCATGCCGCGCCCCGTATCGACGCTGAGCGGGTTGTCTTCGACGATCGCCGCGCCGCTGTCGGGCACCGCCTCTTCGTCGCGCTCCTTGATCAAGAGCCAATTGTCGCCGCGTTCTTTCGCCGCCTTTCCGCCCATGCGCACCAAGGCCCAGCGGCCGTGCAATTTTTCGCCGTCGAGCTCGAATTTGAGCGAGCCCTTCTCGTACGCGCCGATCGGGTCGGGATCGAGCGGCGTCCAGCGCCCGCGGTCCCACAACAGCACGGTCCCGCCGCCATACTGCCCTTGCGGGATCACCCCCTCGAACCCGCCATATTCGAGCGGATGGTCCTCGACATGGACGGCGAGCCGCTTTTCGCCCGGATCGAGGCTCGGCCCCCGCGGCACCGCCCAGCTTTTCAACGCGCCGTCGAGCTCGAGCCGAAAATCGTAATGCAGCCGGCGCGCGGCATGCTTTTGCACGACAAAGGAGAGCGCGCCCTGCTTCGTTGCCGCCGCAACCCGCCGGCCCGCCGGCTCCGGCGTCTTGTTGAAATCGCGTTTGCGTTGGTATTCGGTCAGCGCCATGGCGGCCCCATCTCGGCGGTCTCCTCGCCGAAACATAAGCCGAGCGCGGGGGTTCCGACAGACCGCTCGGCGGCGAACCCATCAAAACGTGCGGCGCGCACAGCTCAGGCGTGGTGGCGGGAATAGATCCAGTCCCGACAGTTGCCGCTCAGGCCCAGGGTTGGGCTTATGCCCCCTAAGGTCGCACGCGAGCCGCTCATCATGGCGGCTACGGCCGACCAACAAGGGCCCGGAGACCATGTAGCGGGTTTGCCCGTTATAGGATAAGATTGCTCGTTGCGAACCGGCCAGGCGCTCGCCATTCTATATCGCGCGTCCCCTATGTTCGCGCCCACGATCGGGGCTCAAGGGGGGATCACTTTGCAAATAAAAATAACCGACGTATTCCGCTCGCTAGGTCAGCCTACGGTGACATACGTCAGAAGGGACGCTGGCAAATATGAACGGCGCCTATCTGGTGCGCTTGACGTAAAGGGCCAACTCTGCTTGCTTACTGGGCCTTCCAAGACAGGCAAGACCACCTTGTACAAAAAGGTCCTTGAGGAAAAGCAATTATTACCTCTTACTGTCCGCTGTGACGGTAATCTAAATCAGGAACAATTCTGGCGGCGGGGCCTCGAAAGCTTGAACTTTGAGAGAGTAAAGGAATATAGCTCTACGATGGGGCGGGAGCTTTCTACCACCGGCAAGATATCACGGGCTTGGTCGAAATGCTCGCCGGACTTCGGGTGTCACAGATCTATGCCATCGCGGCGAATTTCACGCATCAAAGACGTCTGCTTCTGATAAGCACCGGCGCGATAGGGCATGGCATGGATGACCGCGCCTGTGTCATCGATGATATCGGTCACAATCGGCACGATCCGGTCGATCTCTTCCCAGCGATCGGTCAACCCCTTGCGGAAGACTCTGCACAGACGATCGGTCCACCCTGAGGAAGACTGCAACATCGTAATCCGAATCTTCGCGCGCTTCGCCGCGAGCCCGCGACCCGAACAGCACCACGCGCTCGATCCGTCCGGCGTATATCTGATCGAGCCGAGCGCGAAAGCGCTTTAGAATCGGGTCATCGGCGGGTGGCAAAATTACCACTCAGCATGTTGGCAGAACTGCAAATCACGTTCAATATTAAGAACGTTAATCCAATCCGAGTCGAGCACCGAGGACCAAGGTCGGCGCTAAAGAGAGATCACGATAAATCTAATAAAGAAACAAATACCTAATAAAGGGGGTGCCAGATTGCTGGATCGGCTAATCTAGTCTATCCGCCTTCGAGCTTGGGGATGAAGAAGACTTCGCTGTCTTGGCGCAAGGGCTGGAGGTAGCCGATCTCGTGGATCTCGCCGTCGATGGCGACCGTGGTTTCCTCTTCGAGATGCTCGGCGAGCCCGGGGTAGAGCTCGTCGAGCGCCTTGATGACGCCGCGCAGGCTTTTCGCCTCGATCGCAAATTCCCGCACGCCACCGGTGTAGCGGCGGCTGAACCCGGCCGACAGAACGACGCGCGCGGTCGCCTCGGGCATCGGCGTCGGGCCTGCTAGTCGTCCGCGCCGCCGGCATCGAGCGCAGCACGGACCTTTGGCGGCGACAACGGCAATTCGGTCAGTCGGCGGCCGGTCGCATGGGCGACCGCATTGGCGATCGCCGCCATCGGCGGCACGATATTGACCTCGCCCACACCCTTGGCGCCGAAGGGATGCGCCGGGTTTGGCACCTCGACCAGCACCGCGTCGATCATCGGGATGTCGGGAGCGACCGGCACGCGGTAATCGAGAAAGCCGGCGTTATCGAGCCGGCCGGACTTGTCGTAGATGTATTCCTCGTTCAACGCCCAGCCGATGCCTTGGGCGACACCGCCCTGGATCTGGCCTTCGACATAGGAAGGATGGATCGCCTTGCCGACATCCTGGGCGGCGACATAGCGCAGGATTGTCACCTTGCCGGTCTCGGGATCGACCTCGACATCGCAGAACTGGGTCGAAAAGCCCGGCGCCTGGCCGCCGGCATTGACCGAGGCCGCGGCGGTCAGCGGGCCGCCGGTCAACGCCTTCTTGGCGGCGATCTCTTTCAGCGACAATGGCGGGAAATCGCCGACATTGCTGCTGGCGGGCCTCGCTTGGCCGTCTTCCCAGACGACACCGTCGGCATCGACATCCCAGATCATCGCCGCCCGCCGGCGCAATTCGTCGATGATCTTTTTGCTGGCATCGACGACCGCCATGCCGGTCGCAAAGGTCACGCGCGAGCCGCCGGTCGGGTTGGTAAAGCCGACCGCGACCGTATCGGCGACGATCGCGCGGACCTGGTTGTAATCGACGCCGAGCGTCTCGGCCGCCATCATCGCCATCGAGGCGCGCGAGCCGCCGATATCGACGCTGCCGGTCGAGACGGTGACGGTGCCGTCCTCGTTGACCTGCACGTTGGCGCTCAATTCGCCGCCACCGTTGAACCAGTAGCCCGAGGCCACACCGCGCCCCTGGTTCGGCCCGAGCGGCACCTGATAAGCAGGGTGGTTGAGCAGCGCTTCGAGGGTCTCGACATAGCCGCCATGGGCCATCTTCGGCCCGTAGATCATCGTCGTCCCCGGCCGCGCCGCATTTTTGTGCCGCAATTTGAGCGGGTCCATGCCGATCTTCTTGGCCACGATGTCGAGCACGCTTTCGACCGCGAAGGCCGAGATCGGCGAGCCCGGCGCGCGATAGGCCGACGCCTTCGGGCGGTTGCTGACGACGTCGTAGCCGACCGTGCGCGCATTGGCGATGTTGTACGGGGCGAAGGCGCACAGGCACCCGTTCATGACCGGCGAGCCGGGGAAGGCCCCGGCCTGGAATTTGAAGACCCCGTCGGCGGCAGTGATCGTGCCGTCTTTTTTGACGCCGATCTTGACCCACATCGAGGCGCCCGAGGTCGGCCCGGTGGCCTTGAACACCTCGTCACGGCTCATCACGATTTTGACCGGGCGCCCCGCTTTCTTCGACAGCGCGGCCGCGATCGGCTCCAGATAGACCGGGATTTTGCCGCCAAAGCCGCCGCCGATCTCCGATGGCGTCACCCGCACGCTGCCGACGGGCATGCCGAGCAGCCGCGCGGTCATTGCCCGCACCGCGAAATGGCCTTGAGTTGCGGTCCAGATCTCGGCCTGGCCGTCGGCGCCGACATTCGCGGCGCAAGCATGCGGCTCGATATAGGCCTGGTGCACGGCCGCGGTCTTGAACTCCTTTTCGACGACGATATCGGCCTCGGCAAAGCCCTGCTCCAGATCGCCGATCTGGAATTCGATCCGCTTGGAGACGTTCGACGGCCTGGTCGGGACCGGCTCGACGCCGCGGGTGATCATGTCCTCGAACAACAGCGGCGCATCGGGCGCCATCGCCTCGTCGACATCGATGACGTGCGGCAGCACCTCGTAATCGATCTCGATCAGTGCGGCGGCCTCTTCGGCGATCGATTTGCTGGCCGCGGCGACCGCGGCGACCGGATGGCCTTCATAGAGCGCCTTTTCGCGCGCGATGATGTTGCGGGTGATATGCCAGAAATTCTGCGCCACCCGCTCCGGCCCGACATATTCGAATTTGTGGTCGGGCAAGTCGGCGGCGGTCACCACCGCCTTGACGCCGGGAAATTTGAGCGCCTTCGACACATCGATCGAGCGGATGCGCGCATGCGCGTGCGGCGAGCGGATGACCTTGCCGTAGAGCGCGCCCGCCATCGGCTGGTCCGCCCCGTACATGGCGCGGCCGGTGACCTTCGGCACACCGTCGGGACGGATCTGCCGGGTTCCCACCCATTTGTAGCGCGACGGTGCGATGTCGTTCACGGCTCTCTCTCCTGGTCGCCCAATACGATATGCGATGGCCCGCAGCCTCGCGCGGCGCGCCGGCAAATGCAAGAGCGCGGCGCGGGCTTGTGCTACGCGGAGCGGGTCATCGGCTCCGGGCCGATATAGGCCGCCACCGGGCGGATCAGCCGGCCGGTCCGACGCTGCTCCATCGCATGAGCGAGCCAGCCGGGCACGCGGCCAACCGCAAAGACCGGCATAAAGGCGTCGCGTGGAATGCCGACGGCGTCGAGCAGCAAGGCGGCGTTGATTTCGAGATTGGGGCGCAATGGCGGGCGGCCCGGCCTCAGCCGCGCCAGCACCGCGGCGACGCGGCGCTCGACCTCGGCGGCAAAACCGAGCCGCCCGGCGCCGGGACCGAGCTGCTCCAGTGGGCCGCGCAACGCCTCGGCGCGCGGGTCGCCGTGGCGGAACACGCGGTGGCCAAAGCCCATCAGCCGCTCGCCGTGGCTGAGCTTCCGCTCGATCCAGCCGTCGATGTCGCCGCTCTTCTCGATCTCGTCGAGCATGTCGAGGGTCGGCCCCGGCGCTCCGCCATGCAGGGGGCCGCCAAAGGCGCAATAGGCGCCGAGCGCCGCCGCGGCGAGCGCGGCGCCGGTCGAAGCGACGATGCGCGCGGCAAAAGCCGAGGCGTTGAGCCCGTTTTCGATGACCGCGGCGAAATAGGCGTCGAGCGCCGCCGCCATCGGCTCCGCCGCGCGGTGCCCATGCACCATGCGCAGCAGGTCGGCGGCGGTGTCGAGATCGGGGTCGGGCGCCAACGGGGCATCGCCGCGGCCCTGTCGGATCAGCGCCGCGACCGCCACCGGCAACGTCCCCGCGATCGCCGCCGGCGTGCTGTCTTCGGGCAAGAACGCCAGCGCCTGGCGGACGCCCTCGACCGGTGGCCGGAGCGCCGCGGCGTCGAGCCATTGACCGAGCCGGGCAAACGCCGCCACCCGGGCGGCGCCGAGCGTTTTGCGAACGCCGTCGCGGGAGAGGCCGTCGCCGGCAAACCCCTCCCAAAGCAAGGCGACTGCACCGTCATAGCCGAAATCGGCAACGAGCTCGCCGAGCGTATGGCCGCGCACCCACAGAATGCCGCGCCCGCCGTCGCTGTGGCTCAGCACGGTTTCGGCCGCGACCACCCCTTCGAGCCCGCTATCCATCGGGTTCAGCCCGGCAGCAGGCGTTCGCGGGTGACGACGACCTCGCCGGACGGAACCAGCCTGACGAGGTTCACCGTCCCCGCCAATTCGGGCGAGCCCGAATAGTAGGCGGGCACGGCGCCGTTGCCGACCCGCACCGGGCGATCCCAATGGCCGAGCGCCAGGTAATCGGCCGCGGTCGCCGCGATTTCCTCGTCGCCGAACACCCAGGACGGGCGCAGCGGGTTGGCGCGGGTCTCGGGCGGCTCGTAATGGCCGTGTCCAACGGCCACTTGCCAGCGTGTCGCGCGCGGCCGCGGCGTCGGCAATGGCGGCATGTCGAAGTAATCGCGATGCGCGCGCCCCCGGATTTCGAGGCCGTATGTCGAAAACGGCACCGTTTCGTCATGGGTCACGCCGAGGATCGCGAGGTTTGCGATCTGCGCAAACCCGCCGCGGCAATAGACCGAATCCGCCGAGGCCGGGTCGTGATTGCCGGGCAGGATCACCACCGGCCTGCCGGCGTCGGCGAGCAGCCGGCCGGCCCGGTCGATCACATCCGCGCCGAGCTGGTTGCTCTCGAACGTGTCGCCGGCCAGCAGGACGATTTCGGCGCGCGCCACCCGCGCCGTCGCCAGCACTGCCGCCAGCCTCGCGAGGGCATTGCCGCGGACGCCGCGATCGTCATCGACATGGACGTCGGAGCTGTGGACGAGCCTCAGCTCTGCGCTCCGCCCCGGTCTCGCGCGCAGGTTCCATCGCCAATCTATAATGTGCGTCAGCAGCGGCGCGCAATGCGGCGTGCGCTCATGGCCTTTGCATAAAGAAAATTGCCTTTGCACAAAGAAAGAAGTATCGTTGTTGGTTAAGGATTATCGAGGTGTCGGTCCGTGAAGCGCGTCATCTCGGTGCCGCTCGAGGCGGGCGGCGATGTGCGGATCGAAGTCGAGGACGAAGGCCCGGCGGCGGTCACGCGCGGGCTGCATCCCGGCGAATTGGCCGAGGCCGCCGGCCATAGCTTCGAGACCGCGCTCGACGCGATCCGGCCGGCCGCGCTCGCCGTCGTCAGCAAGTTCCGCGACTTCGCCGATGCCCCCGAGCAAGTCGAAATCGAGTTCGGCGTGAAATTCGCCGGGCAGGCCGGCGCTTTTATCGCGTCCGCCAGCACCGAGGCGCAGTTTCAGGTCCGCGTCGTCTGGAAAGGCAAGGCCGCGGGCTAGCGGCGATCGAGGCCGCCCGCAGCGGCCCAGGCGGCTCGGTGAGGGTGGCGTCTCCGTGAGGAATGCGTCATGCGCGATGCCATTTCCTACCTCGATTTCGATCTCTCGATCCGAAAAGAGGGTGACGGCTATCGCGCCCAGGTGCTCGAACTCGCCGGCCGGCGAGGCGAGCGCCGATTTCGCCACCCCGCTCTCCGATCTGGAGCTGGAAAATTTTCTGTTGCGCGTCGGCCGCCCGCGGCGCGGCACGCGGCGCGTCGGCTCGGTCGAGATGGATGCGGTCCGCAGCGTCGGCCGACGGCTCTACGACGCGGTCTTCAGCGGCGACGTCCGCGCCTGCTGGCGCACCAGCCTGAGCGAGGCCGAGGAGCGAAACGCCGGGCTGCGCCTTCGGCTGCGCATTGCCGATGCGCCCGAGCTTGCCGATATCCCGTGGGAATACCTCTACAACCCCTCGCTCAACCGTTTCCTGTCGCTGTCGCAGGAGACGCCGCTCGTGCGCTATCTCGACCTGCCAGAGCGGATCCGGCCGCTCGTCGTCGAGGGGCAGCTCGAAATTCTGGTGATGATCTCGAGCCCGACCGACTATCCGGCGCTCGATGTCGAGCAGGAGTGGACGCGGCTCAACGAGGCCTTGGCGGGGCTCATCGCCAGCGGCCAGATCCGGCTCGAACGGCTGGCCGAAGCGCGGCTCTCCGTGCTGCAGCGGAAATTGCGCGCCGGGCGTTATCATGCGTTGCATTTCGTCGGCCATGGCGGCTTCGACAGCGACACCCAGGAAGGTGTGGTCGTATTGCGCGACGACACCGGCAAGGGGCGGCTCGTGCCGGCGCAGCATCTCGGCACGATCTTGCACGATCATCGCTCGCTGCGCCTTGTCGTGCTCAACGCTTGCGAAGGCTCGCGCACCTCGCGCGCCGACCCGTTCGCCGGTGCCGCCCAGGCCCTCGTCCAGCAAGGGATCCCGGCGGTGATCGCGATGCAGTTCGAGATCACCGACCAGGCGGCGATCATCTTCGCCGAGGAATTCTATGCCGCCGCGGCCGATGGCTATCCGGTCGATGCCGCCCTCGCCGAAGCGCGCAAGGCGATCTTTGCCGCGGGCAACGAGATCGAATGGGGCACCCCGGTATTGCATCTGCGTGCCCCGGACGGGCGGCTCTTCTCTGTCGATCGCGGCACGGCGCGCGCTCCCGCGATACCGTCGCCTGTGGTCGAGCCGGTCCGTCCGCCAGCCGATGCCGGGGACCGGCCGCGCGCCGACATCGCCGCGAGGCCCGAGCCGGCGCTTCCGCCGCCGATCGTAGCCGAGCCCGGCGCGGCGATCTCGCAGCCGGCCGCGGGCGGGTCGCGGCTGCGCCAAGTCGTCCTCGCGCTCTGGGCGGTGGCGACGGCGATCCTGTGGCTGCCGCTCGCCCGCATTTTTGGAGCGCGGGAGCTCAACCTCTTCTTTCATCAGGCGACACCTTTCGGCCCGCAAAACGGCGCGAGCGGCGCGCTGCTCGCCCTGCTGGTCGGCATTGCCGCCGGGGCCTGGCTCCTTGTCGGAGCCGGGCGGTCGGGCACGTCGGGGGAGAGGATCTTCGTCTCGGTCGTCCTGTTGGCGGCAATCGGCGGCGCGGCCTATTTCGCCGTGCTCGGAGAATCGAATTGGTAGACGCGATCCCGCGGCCGGCCGGTCCGCCAGCCAAGCCCGTTATCGGCCGCGGATTGGCGCTCGCCGGTCTCGGCGCGCTGGCGCCGATCGTCGCCGCCCTCGGCTTTTTCTTCTGGCCGTGGGTGCACGTCCCCAACGTCGCCGGGCGAGGGGAAGCGAGCGCCGAAGCCACGATCGACGGGTCCGGCCTGCATTGGCGGCGGCTTGAGGAGCCGACCGATAAAGCAGGGTCGGGCATGGTTATGCGCACCGCGCCCGCGGCCGGGCAAATGGTCGATGCCGGCGCGGTCGTGACCTTGGTCGTCGCCGTGCCGATCCGGATCGCGATCCCGCTCGCCATCACCGGCGAAGCGGCGTCCGAAGCGGCGGCCGAGCTCGCCCGGCTCGGCTTTCATTCGCGGCGGCAGGAAGAGCCGAGCGAAACCGCCGCCCCCGGCACGGTGATCGCCGCTGTGCCGGCGCCGGGCCAGCTTGCTGCCAAGGGTGCGATCGTCATCTTGAGCGTCGCCGTCCCGGTTTCGGTCGCGGTGCCCGAGCTGGCCGGCCAGCCGACAGCGGTCGCCGGCGCGACGCTCGACCGGGTCGGTCTGAAATGGAAATCGCGCCAGGAGGCTTCGGCATCCGCCGCACCGGGCACGGTCGTGGCGGTCTCGCCACCCGCCGGCCGCATGCTCGACAAGGGCTCGGTCGTGATCTTGAGCGTCGCCATGCCGGTCAGGATCGCGGTGCCGCCGCTCGCCGGGCGCATGGAGGCCGATGCCGAGGCCGCGCTGAACGAAGCCGGCCTCAAATGGCAAATCCAGCATCAGCCGAGCGACAAGGCGGTCGCGGGGAGCGTGATCGGCGCGACACCAGCGAGCGGCGAGGTCACCGACAAGGGCGCGGTCGTCGCGCTGCTGGTCGCCGCTCCGATCGGCGTCGTGGTCCCCGTTGTGGTCGGACGCGGCGAAGCGGACGCCGAAGCCGCGCTCAAAAAAGCCGGCTTCAAATGGCAGCGTCAAACCCAGCCGAGCGACAGTGCTGCGGCCGGCAGCGTGATCGGCTCATCCCCGGTCGCCGGCCAAAGCGTGGACAAAGGGTCGGTCGTCTCGTTGCTGATCGCGGTGCCGGTCAGCGTGCCGGTGCCGTCGCTCGCCGGCCAAACGGTAGCGGATGCAACGGCGGCGCTCGGCCAGTCCGGATTGAAATGGCAAAGGCAGGACGTGCCGACCGATGCGGCCGCACCGGGCCGGGTGATCGACACCGCACCCGCCCCCGCTCAGCTCGTGGACAAGGGATCGACGGTGATTGTGCGGGTCGCCGCCGCCGCGACGATCGCGGTCCCGCGGGTCGCCGGCGAGAGATTGGCCGACGCGATCGCAACCCTCGTCCGGACCGGCCTCAAAGCGCAGCGCAAGGACGTGACCAGCGACAAGGCGCCACCCGGCCGCATCGTCGCCACCTTTCCGGCCGAGGGCGAAGCGGTGCGCAAGGGCGCCGCCGTGACCTTGCTGGTCGCGCGGGCCATCCCCCGGGCCATCGCCGCGGCCCGCCCGGCAGCCTCTGCTCCGGCGCCACGCTATACGCCCAACCCCGAGCCGGGTCTCGCCCCGCCCGGCTACACGACCACACCGCCGACGCCGAGCAATGCCGCCCGCAACCCCGCCGGCTATCCGAGCCCCGCCTGGAACGCCCCCGAGCCGGCTCCGCCGTCGCCCAACGCCTATTCGGGGTCTTACGGCGGGCATGTCCAAGCAAGCCCCGGCCCCAACTGGCTGCTGCAGACCGGCCCGCTTTCCGGCGGCGACCTCGTCGGCCACCTCTACGACAACGCGCACCGCTGAGGGGAAG
Organism: uncultured Alphaproteobacteria bacterium; assembly: GCA_963702685.1. GTDB lineage: Bacteria > Pseudomonadota > Alphaproteobacteria > ATCC43930 > CGMCC-115725 > AP-15. The sequence goes on from CAVPDQ010000004.1 coordinate 63,131, forward strand.
CCGATCGCTCGCCTAATACGAGCTCCCAGCGATTGCCTCAGCTTGCCGGACGATGAGATCGACAGCGGCCCGCTGAAGGTCAGGCGGGTAGCCGAATCGCGCGAGAAGCTTCCGTACCTCAATTCGCATTTTGGCGCGCACGCTTTCCTTTTTTGTCCAGTCGATCGTGGCTGAGCTATGGATGGTGCGGACCAGCATTTGCGCCGAGAAGCCGCAACTGTTCGTGGGCCATCAGTTCGCGCGCCGAGCCGTTTTCTGCCAGCGCGTCGTAGAAAGCAAGTTCCTCAGTGTTGAGGCCCAGTCCGGTGCCCCTGGCTGCTTCGGCACTGATGTCCTTGGCGAGCGCAATCAGTTCCTCGATTACCTGAACGCTATCGACTGCGCGGTTGTGGTACTTACGCAGTGTATAATTGAGCCGTTCGCTCAGCTTGCGCGACAGGACAATATTGGTTCGTTCGCGCGCTTTGATCTCGCCCGCCAGCAACCGCCGAAGCGTTTCGACGGCTAGGTTCTTTTCGTTAGTCTGGCGGATCTCGGCAAGAAATTGTTCGGAAAGGATCGAGAAATCTGGTTGGTCAAGCCCAGCGGACTTGAATACGTCGAGAATGCCATCGGCCAAGAGGGCACGTGATAGCAGTTGACGCAGCTCCTGTTCGACACCTGAACGACCGCGCCCGCTGCTGGACGTGTACTTGATCAAATTGGCCCGGAGCGCCGCGATCAAAGCAATTTCGTCGTGTCGGGCGGCTAGTCGCTCGTCACCAGCCACCAGCGCGTAGGCGGCTTCGAGTTCCGTAGCTGTCTTCAGGAAATCGTCGCGGCGGCCGGCGGCCAACACGGTTTCCAGACAGCGCTTTAAGATTGTCAGCCGCACGGCGGGCGCGGCACCGAAGAATTCGCGCCACGGAGCCTCCCCCAGCAGTGCTTCGGCGCTTTCCAGGCGCATCAGCGCCTGACGGACCGCTTCATCCGGGTCAAGACGCACCTGATCGCGGTCGCGGGCGCTGTACTGAGCCAGTGCTGCACGCAACTCGGCGCCAATGCCGAGGTAATCGACAACCAGCCCGCCCGGCTTGTCACCCCATACGCGGTTGACCCTTGCGATTGCCTGCATCAGGCCGTGGCCGCGCATAGGCTTGTCGATGTAGAGCGTATGCAGCGACGGCGCGTCGAACCCGGTCAGCCACATGTCGCGCACGATCACCAGGTCGAACCCCGAAGTCGGGTTCTTGAACCGCTCGGCGATGGCTTCACGCCGCCGTTTGGAACGGAGATGGGGTTGCAGCGGTTGCGGGTCCGTGTTGCCATTGCCGGTGATCACGACCTTCAAGAGGCCAATCGCATCGTCTTGCGGATCGGTGCTGACCCACTCCGGGCGCAGTGCAGCAATGTGGTTGTACAGCTCGACAGCCACGCGGCGGCTGATCGCGACGACCATTCCCTTGCCGCCCGCCATCGCCTCGCGGCGCCGTTCGAAATGCTCGACGATATCGGCCGCTATCTGCGCAACGCGATCAGGCGCGCCGACTACTTCCTCGAAGCGGGTGAGCTTTCCCTTGCCCCGCTCAATGGCGATCTCGTCACCCTCGGTCACTTCTTCGGCCAGCGCGTCCATCTGCTCCCGCTCTTCGGCTGAGAGCTTCAAGTGCAGCTTAACGAGGCGGGCGGTGTAGTAGATCGGGACGGTCGCCTTATCGGCGACGGCCTGGCTCATATCGTAGGTGTCGATGACATCGCCGAACACGGCGGCCGTGTTGCGGTCGCGCAATTCGATCGGCGTGCCGGTGAAGCCTACGAAGGTGGCGTTGGGCAGAGCCTGGCGCAGGTAGCCGGCGAACCCGAGCTGCTGCCGTATAGCGGCGTCGCCGACCAAAAAGCGCGTCCTGAGGCCGTATTGCGTCCGGTGAGCCTCGTCAGCGATGACGATGACGTTGCTGCGATCAGTCAACAGCGGATGGCCACCGTCCTCGCCGCGGAACTTCTGGATCGAGGTGAAGACGACCCCGCCGATATCGACCTTCAGCAGATCGCGCATCTCGGCCGCGCTGTCGGCTTGCCGCGGCGTGATGCGCAATGCTGAACCGTGCGCGCAGAAGGTGCCGAAGAGCTGCTGATCGAGGTCGTTGCGGTCGGTCTCGATGACGATGGTCGGGTTCTTCAACGCTCGGGCGAGTTGCAACTGGCGGACGAAGAATAGCATCGTCAGCGACTTGCCGGCGCCTTGTGCGTGCCAGATCACTCCGCCTTTGCGACCGCCATTGGCGCCGGCGGCCGCCACGGTGGAGGCCAACGCCTTCCGCACCGCGTGGAACTGGTGATAGCCGGCGAGTTTCTTGGATTTGACCACGCCATCTTCGATCTCGAACGCGATATAATCGACAATCAGATCGAGGAAACGCTCCGGCGCGAATACCCCCCGGATCAGCACTTCAAGCTCGGGCCGGCCATCATCCTCCAGCGCCTCGCCCCCGATCGTGCGCCACGGTCCGAACCGGTCGAGCCCAGCAGTCAGCGAGCCGATCCGCGCCTCGATCCCGTCGCTGATCACCAGCACCTGGTTGCAGCGCATCAGCTCGGCGGCCTTGTCTTTGTAGTTCTGGAGCTGGGTATAGGCGCGTTCAAGCGTCGCCTGTGCGTCGGCCGGGCTTTTCAGCTCCAGGATCGCCAGCGGCAAACCGTTCACGAATACGGCAATGTCGGCGCGGATCGTTTCCCGCTCGCCTTGAACGATGAACTGATTGGCAACCAGCAGCCGGTTCGCTCGCGGGTTCGCGCGATCGAGCAGCCGCAGCCCAACGGTGCGCGTCTCTCCCTTTTCGGTGATCTCGACCGGAATGCCGGAGGCCAGCAGCGGGTGGAAGGCGCGGTTGTTTTCGAGCAGATCCTGGCTCGGCAGTGCGAGCACTTGGCGCACCCCCGCGTCGATCATCTCCCGCGTTGCGTCCGGGTTCAGCGTCGCCAGCGCGCTGCGCAGTTCGGGCTCCAGCACCGCCTGCCGGTAATCGGTGCGCGCGCCGCTCGGGCCGCCGGGCGCCAGATAATCCCCCGGCAGGGTGCGCCAGCCGAGCAGTTCGAACCACGACAGCGCCGCCAGTTCGACCGCCTCCTCGCGGAGGGCCGCCGCGCGGGTCTCGGCGATCTGGTAGGTCTCGGTCACACCATCCCCTGGTCGGCGGCGTCGGTCGTCTGCTGTGCCTGCCAATCCAGCCGCGCCGCCTGATACACTGTGTTGTCAAGTTCATAAAGGATTTTGCTGGGCAAGAATGTTGCCCCGGCGATTGATATATCTCCATATTCAGCGTCAATTGAGACGTTAAACAGCTCCGCATCCTCGTAGATGGCTAGTCCCGTCTCGGCGAACGCTGGCTTCGGTCGGCTCCAAACGACTTCGAACAGAAAGCTGACAAGGGTGTCGCACAAGCCACCGAGCATAACCGCGTGCTGGCGTTGAAGCGCACTCCAGTCGAGAGAGCCGCCGTGGCGTAAATTAGGGATGTTGCTCAACTCGGCCAGAGCAGATGCGGCACCGTTTATTGAGCCGAGCAGTCGGGCAACAGCCCCATTGATTTTCGCGGCCTCTGGATGGTTCGGTATCGAGAAATCCAGGGCTCTGATGATGCGGCTGTTACGCGCCGGAAATTCCAACCCATCGGTAAGATCGATCCCCAGCTCGGGGGCAAGCGTATAGTGAACCGCCTCAAAGAGCGTTCGCACACGGTACAGGCATAGCTCCGGCTCAGACGCGATACTTGCTTCCAGCGCCTCAACGTGGCGCCGCAACGCGCCTGCGTGGTCAGGATGGTCCTCCATTAGGGTTCGTAGCATCTGGAGCGTGTAGGCCATGATCAGGCAGCCGCGATGTGCTTCTCGGCATCGGCAATGCGCAATTCGCCAGAGATCAGCTTCGGGAGGAGCGTGTCACGGAGGGACGCAGAGAGTCTTTTCCTGCGATGTCGCGGCCCGAGCGCGCCTTAGCATTGGCATTGCCGCACGGCCAAATCGCCTACGTGTGGATTCTGCCGGCTTGACGATTGGCATGTTCGCTAAAGAACCCTCCCACACCGCATAAGGAATGGTCGATCCCGAGGAACCACTGGTCGCAAACTCAATGGTGCTATCCTCCGACAACAGGAAGAGACCGAATGCGAGGTCGGCGCTCCTACGTGGGCAGAGAACGAAGACTGTCGTTCGTGTAGTGCCGTTGGATGGCGCAAGACATACTTTGTGAAAATACGGCCGCATCGCGCCAAACAAGATGTTGTCCTTGTCGAATTCCATTAGACTACTATGTGCTTCGCCGCCGGGCCGCTCATCTACGGCTGTGAGGCAGCGCGCCCTAATTGAATCTATCGGGATGTATGGTTTCGATGCTGTCACAACGGAAGGCTGAGCTCGACGAACCACATTCTCTAGGACCAATCCAATCGGCCTGTTATCCAACCCTCCGGCAGGCCATCGTCGCCGAAGCGGTCGGGGAAGAGGGCGGCGAGGTCGTCGGGGAGACCGGTCGGACGGCCTTCGGCCTTGGCGCGCGCCGGATCGAAATCGACGAACCAGCTTTTGAACAGCGCCCGCGCCATCGCCTCCAGCGTCTCGGCCATCCGCCGGTTCAGCTCGATCTTGTCGTCGAGCACCCCCAGAATTTCCGCGATCGCCTGCTGCCTTTGTAAGGGTGGTAAGTCGATTTGGAGCGCCAATTGATCAGCAAGGCTTAAGTACGGCGCCATATCAGTAGATTCCGACCGCGCTTTGATTTGCTCGCGGGCAGGCCCCGATTGAGCCCAATAATAAAGATACCGGGGGACGAGCTCGTTGTAGTCCAAGGATCGCCAATAGGATAGATGAGGTGAATATACTGCCCCAACTACCATATCATTTACAAGACCAAGGCGACCGAGGCTGTTGCTTTTTGTTGTGAGCACTGTGTCACTTAACTGTGCTATCTTCAACCCAAACGATCGGGTAGCAGCTACTGCAAAGCGGTCGGGATCGTTTAATACCCAACCGCTATCCTGAAGGTAAGCACTCCGAAGAAAGATTGGGCCATCTCCCCCAAGCTCTTCGTTCTTTGCGCGGTATCCGTCACCAACGGCAAGTATGCCTTGCCGAACGAGGATACTAAAGGTGGTCATAATCCGAGCCGAGCCAGTTGCTTCTCAATCTGTGCGTCGAGGCGGGTGCCTTCAGCCATCTGCTCGCGAACCATGGCCGTCAGCCGCGCCATCTTGTCGTCGAACGGCTCGTCGTCCTGGTCGACTGCCGCCGCCCCGACGTAGCGGCCCGGCGTCAGGACATACCCTTGCACCGCAATTTCGTCGGTGCTCGCCTCTTTGCAGAAGCCCGGTTCGTCGGCGTAGCGGCCGCCCCGCTCGCGCCAAGCGTGATAGGCGTCGGCGATCTTGGCGATGTCGGCGTCGGTCAGCACGCGCAAGGTGCGTGTCTCCATCGTGCCGAGCTTGCGGGCGTCGATGAACAGCGTTTCCCCTCGACGGTCGCGCAGCTTTAGATCGCGGACGAGGCCATTCGACTTGTCGCGCGTCAGGAACCAGAGGCAGACCGGGATCTGCGTGGTGTAAAACAGCTGACCGGGCAGGCGACGATGCAATCCACGAGGTCGGCCTCGATGATGGCTCGCGGATTCGCCCTCGCCGGATTGCTGGCTAGACATCGAGCCGTTGGCCAGGACAAATCCGGCAACGCCGTGCGGCGCGAGGTGGTGGATGAAATGCTGGACCCAGGCGAAATTGGCGTTGCCGGCGGGCGGCGACGCCGTAGACCCAGCGCTTGTCGTCGCGCAGCCGTTCGCCGCCCCAGTCGCTGTCGTTGAACGGCGGGTTGGCGAGGATGAAATCGGCCTTGAGGTCCGGGTGCAGGTCGCTGTGGAAGGTGTCGGCCGTGCTCGCCCGAGATTGGCGTCGATGCCGCGGATCGCGAGGTTCATCTTGGCCAGCCGCCAGGTCGTGGGGTTCGACTCCTGGCCGAAGATCGAGATGTCGCTGCGAGCTGGCCGCCGTGCGCCTCGACGAACCGCTCCGACTGCACGAACATGCCGCCCGAGCCGCAGCAGGGGTCGTAGACGCGGCCCTTGTAGGGCTCGATCATCTCGACCAGCAGCCGACGACGCAGCGCGGCGGTGTAGAACTCGCCGCCGCGCTTGCCTTCGGCGCTGGCGAACTGGCCGAGGAAGTATTCGTAGACGCGGCCGAGCATGTCCTTGGCGCGGTCGCCTCGTCGCCGAAGCCGATGTTGGCGATCAGGTCGATCAGCTCGCCGAGCCGCGTCTTGTCGAGCGCCGGGCGGGCGTAGTCCTTGGGCAGCACGCCTTTGAGCGCTCGGGTTGTCGCTCTCGATCGCGTCCATCGCGTCGTCGATGAGCTGGCCGATCGTCGGCTCGAGCTCTGGCCTTGGCCTTCAGAACGCCCAGCGCGCCTCTTGCGGCACCCAGAAGATGCTCTCGCGCGGTGTATTCGTCGCGGTCCTCCGCGGTCGGCGCTCCGCGCTGTCCTCGGTCGGCGAGGCCTGGCGTGCCGCTCCTCGAACGCGTCGGAAATGTATTTCAGGAAGATCAGGCCGAGGGCGACATGCTTGTACTCGGCCGCATCCATGTTGCCGCGCAGCTTGTCGGCCGCCTCCCACAGCCTCGCCTCGAAGCCGACTTGGCGGCGCTTCGACTGCCTTTGACCGCCATTTTGCTTCGGCTCGCCCGCGCGGCATCGCCCCTCTCCCCCGCCGTAATCGGGCCTGCTTCGCAACCCCTCAAAGACCTACCGCGTCGATGTTAAAGCGTTTATGCCCTGACGAGGCGCCTCACACCGAGAAGTATTTGGCCTGGGGGTGGTGGACGACGATGGCGGAGGTGGATTGCTCGGGGTCGAGCATGTCTTCCTCGGAGAGGGCGATGCCGATCTCGTCGGCGTGGAGCAGCGCCAATAATTGCTTCTGGTCGGCGAGGTTGGGGCAGGCGGGGTAGCCGAAGGAATAGCGGCTGCCGCGATAGCCTTGCGCCAGCATCGCCTCGGTGTCGCGCGCCTCCTCGGCGGCAAAGCCCAGCTCGCCGCGGATGCGCCGGTGCAGGTATTCGGCCAAGGCCTCGGCCATCTCGACCGAGAGCCCGTGCAGATAGAGGTAATCCTGGTAGCGGTTGTCGGCGAACCATTCGCGCGCCGCCTCGGAAGCGCGCCGGCCCATCGTCACCACCTGCAAGCCGATCACGTCGCGCTCGTTGCTGGAGAGGTCGCGGAAGAAATCGGCGATGCAGAGGCCGCCCTCCTTGTTCTGGCGCGGGAACGAAAACCGCGTCAGCTCCTTGTCGCCCGTGGGGTCGAACAGGATCACGTCGTTGCCCTCGGCGGCGCAGGGCCAATAGCCGTAAGCCGCCTGCGGCACCAGGATCGCCTCGCCGATCGCGATGTCGAGGATGCGCCGCAACACCGGGCGCAATTCGTCCCTGGCCCATTCGCGGTATTCGGCCAAGGACTTCCCGTCCTTCCGATAGCCCCACTGGAATTGGTAGAGCATGCGCTCGTTCAGATACGGCACCACGACCTGCGCCGACATGCGCTCGATCGTGCGCGGCCCCCAGAAGGGCGGTTGCGGCACGGCGACGTTGCGCGCCAGCTCGGCGCGGCGCAGGCGGATTTCGGCGAAATCAATGGGCCGCATCGGGCGCGGATCGGCGGCGCGGCCGAGCTTGCGCGACGGGTTTTTCGGCCGGCCGGCGTTCTTCGCCTGCATTTCGGCGAGATGCGCGTCGAACTGGCCGCCGACGATCTTTGCCATCAACCCCAAGCCGTCGAAGGCGTCGCGCGCATAGGCGACGCGGCCCGCCCTATAGGCCTGGACGCAATCCTCCTCGACATAGCGCCGGGTCAATGCCGCACCGCCGAGCATGACCGGCAGATCGAGGCCCTGGCGGCTCATCTCTTCGAGGTTTTCGCGCATGACGACGGTCGATTTGACGAGGAGGCCCGACATGCCGACCGCGTCCGCGTTGTGCTGGGCGGCGGCTTCGAGGATCACCCCGATCGGCTGCTTGATGCCGAGGTTGATCACCCGGTAGCCGTTATTGGTCAGGATGATGTCGACGAGGTTCTTGCCGATGTCGTGCACATCGCCGCGCACCGTCGCCAAGACCACGGTGCCTTTTTCCTGGCCCTCGACCCGCTCCATATGCGGCTCCAGAAACCGCACCGCGGTCTTCATCGTCTCGGCCGATTGCAAGACGAACGGCAATTGCATCTTGCCGGCGCCGAACAATTCGCCGACCGTCTTCATCCCGTCCAGCAGGATGTTGTTGATGATGTCGAGCGGCGGATACGTCGCCATCGCCAATTCGAGATCGGCTTCCAAGTCCTGGCGGTCGCCATCGACGATGCGTTGCGCCAGCCGCTCTTCGAGCTTTTCCGGACGGCCCTTTTTTTCGCCCTTCTCGGCGGTGCGGTCCTCGAACAAGGCGATAAACGCGTGCAGCGGGTCGTAGCCGTCACGCCGGCGGTCGAAGATCAAATCTTCGGCGACCTGCAATTCCTCGGCCGGGATCTTGTGCAGCGGCATGATCCGCGAGAAATGCACGATCGCACCCGTCAGCCCGCGGCGCAGCGCATGGTCGAGAAAGACCGAGTTCAAAATCTGGCGCGCCGGCGGGTTCAGCCCGAACGAAATGTTGGAGAGGCCGAGGATGATCTGGCACTGCGGCATGTCGCGGGCGATCTCGGCGATCGCGTCGAGGGTTTCGAGGCCGAGCCGGCGGTCGTCGGCGTTGCCGGTGCAGATCGTAAAGGTCAACGGATCGAATAAGAGGTCCGAGGGCGGCAGGCCGTGCTTGGTGCAGGCGAAATCGTAAAGGCGGCGGGCGAGCGCCAGCTTGTGAGGGGCCTCCTTGGCCATCCCGCTTTCGTCGATGGTCAGCGCGATGACCGCGGCGCCAAAGCGGCGGGCGAGGCGCAGGCGCTTGTCGGCGGCGTCCTCGCCATCCTCGAAATTGATCGAGTTGATGATCGGCTTGCCGCCATAGAGCTGCAACGCCGCTTCGAGCACCGGGTATTCGGTCGAATCGATGACCAAGGGCGCGTTGACCGCGCCGCGCATCCGGCTCACCGCCTCGGTCATATCGGCGACCTCGTTGCGCCCGACAAAGGCGGTGCACAAATCGAGCGTATGCGAGCCTTCGCGCACCTGCTCGCGGCCCATCTCGATGCAGCCGTCCCAATCGCCCTTTTCCTGCAATTGGCGGAATTTGCGCGAGCCGTTGGCGTTGCAGCGCTCGCCGATCGACAACCACGCATTCTCCTGGCGCAGCGGCACCTGGCCATAGAGCGAGGCAACCGACGGAACCCAAGCGGGGCGACGCGGCTTCGGCTTGGGCCGCTGGCGGTCACCGCCGAGGCGGCGCAGCATCGCGTCGAGGGCGGCAATATGCGGCAGATCGGTGCCGCAGCAGCCGCCGACCATGTTGATCCCGTCCTCGACGACAAAGCGTTCGAGCCACTGCGCCAATTCGGCCGCACCCAGCGGGTATTGCGCGCGGCCATCGACCAGCTCGGGGAGCCCGGCATTGGGCTGGACCGAGATCGGGCCGGGCCAGTTCTCGCCGAGCCATTTGACGTGCTCGGCCATCTCGCGGGGGCCCGTCGCGCAATTGAGCCCGATCACCGGGACGCCGAGCGCCCCGACGATCGTCGCCGCGGCGGCGATGTCGGCGCCGACCAGCAAGGTGCCGGTGGTCTCGATCGTGACCTGGACCAGGATCGGCGTGTCCTTCTTCGCCTCGTCGCGGGCGCGCTTGGCACCGTTGACCGCGGCCTTGATCTGCAGCGGGTCCTGGCAGGTTTCGACAATGATCGCATCGACCCCGCCGGCGACCAGCCCGCCGCATTGAACGGTCAGCGCATCTTCCAGCTCCTGGTAGGAGACATGGCCGAGCGAGGGGAGGCGGGTGCCGGGGCCGACCGAGCCCAGCGCAAAGCGGGTGCGGCCGTCATGGGCAAATTCGGCGATCGTTTCGCGCGCGAGCTCGGCGCTGAGGCGGTTCAGCGCAAAAGCCCGGTCGGCGATCCCGAATTCTCCCAAGGTGATCGGCGAGCCGCCAAAGCTGTTGGTCTGGATCGCATCGCAGCCGGCTTCGAGATAGCCGCGATGAATCTCGCGGACGAGGTCGGGGCGGCTTTCGCAGACGATCTCGGTGCAGTTCTCGTGCCCCAAAAAATCGCGCTCGATGTCGAGGTTGCGCGCTTGCACCTGGGTCCCCATCGCGCCGTCGCAGAGCACGACGCGGTCGGCGAGATAATCGAGGAAATGCGTCATCGGGTGTGACCGCACCAATAATGGAGGTTTCCTCTCCCCCCGACGGGGGGAGAGGGCAGGGTGAGGGGGGCCGACGGGCCGCGGTTTTCCCCCTCACCCCAACCCTCTCCCCGCCAAGCGGGGCGAGGGAGAAATGCTTTGCCGGGGGAGGGGAAAGCGGCATGCGGCTCCCTTCACGCCGCCGCGGCGGCCGGCTTTTTCGCGCGGACGCCGAGCAGGTGGCAGATCGCCACGATCAAATCGGCGCGGTTGAGCGTATAGAAATGAAATTCGTGCACGCCTTCGATGTGGAGGCGCCGGCATTGCTCGGCGGCGATCGAGGCCGCGACCAGCCGGCGCGTGTCGGGGTCGTCGTCGAGCCCGTCGAAATGCCCGTCCATCCAGGCCGGGATCGAGGCGCCGCAGGCGGCGCTGAATTTCTTGACCTGGGCGAAATTGGTGACCGGCAGAACCCCGGGCACGATCGGGACCCCGATCCCGGCTTGGCGGACGCGGTCGCGAAACCGCAGATAGAGCTCGATGTCGAAGAAATACTGGGTGATCGCGCGGCTGGCGCCGGCGTCGATCTTTTGCTTCAGATTGTCGAGGTCGTGCGCGGCGCTGGTGGCCTGCGGGTGGGTTTCGGGATAAGCGGCAACGCTGATCTCGAAATCGGCAATCTTCTTGAGCCCGCGCACCAGATCGGTGGCAAAGGCATAGCCGTCCGGATGCGGGCAGTAGCCCGCCGCACCCCCCGGCGGGTCGCCGCGCAACGCGACGATATGGCGGATGCCGGTCTCCCAGTAATCTTGCGCCACCGCATCGATCTCGGCGCGGCTTGCGGCGACGCAGGTCAGGTGAGCGGCCGGCTCCAGCGAGGTGTCGCGACGGATGCGGCGGACCGTGGCGTGGGTGCGCTCGCGGGTCGAGCCGCCGGCGCCGTAGGTGACCGAAACAAAGCGCGGCCCCAAGGGTTCGAGGCGCTTGACCACGTCCCACAGCCGCGTCTCCATCTCCTCCGTCTTTGGCGGAAAGAACTCGAACGAGACGCGCGGCGGGCCGGCGTCGAAATCGATCACCGGGTCGGCGGCGAGCAGGCCGCGCCAATGCCCCGAGCCGTAATTTCCATTCATCGGCGGAGCTCCGCTTCGAGGATCGCATCGGCCGCATCCTCCCGCGCATCGTCGCCCGAACGGCGCCCGGGCACAGCGCGGCGATGCGCGTTCCAGATCACCACGGTCAGCGGGTCGCCCGGCAGCGGATGCGGCGGCGCCGGGTCGAGACCGGCGGCGGCAAACCATTCGACAATCTCGGAGTCGGCAAAGCCGAGGCGGCGATGGGCGTGCTCCTGGCGCAGGAATTCGAGGTCGTGCGGCGCGAAATCGACGACCATCAGGATGCCGTTCGGGCGCAGCACGCGCGCCGCCTCGGCGATCGCCGCCGCCGGCCGGTCGGCGTAATGCAGCACCTGATGGATCACGACGGCGTCGAACGACGCATCGGGCAGGGCCAGCCGGTACATGTCGCCGAGCCGCACCAGCCCGTTTTCGAGGCCGGCCTGCTCGAGGTTGACCCGGGCCACGGCCAGCATCTCGCGCGACTGGTCGATGCCGAGCGCACGCTCGACCCGCGGCGCCAGAATTTCGAGCATCCGCCCGGTGCCGGTGCCGATGTCGAGAAGGTCGCGCGGGTCGCCGGCGGCGATGATCTCGACGAGTGCCGCTTCGACCTCGCGCTCATCGACGTAGAGCGAGCGGATCCGGTCCCAGCGCGCCGCATTCTCGCGAAAATAGGCGCTGGCGAGATCGGCGCGCTGGCGCTTGACCGCGTCCAGCCGCTGCAAGTCGAGAGTGATCATCGGATCGGCCTCGCCGCACACCTCGACCAGATGGCGGGCGAGCGCTGCCGCGGTCCCCGACCGGCTCAGGCGGTAGAACACCCAGCTGCCTTCGCGAAAGCGGTCGAGCAGCCCGGCCTCGCACAACAGCTTCAGATGGCGCGAGACGCGCGGCTGGCTCTGTCCGAGGATTTGGGTCAGCTCGCTGACCGTCAGCTCGCCGCGGGCACACAGCACGAGGAGCCGCAGCCGGGTCGGCTCGGCCACTGCGCGCAACGCTGCCAGCAAGTGCTCCATCATCCGTCCTTTCGAGACGAAGATATATCAAGATATCTTTATATGCGAAAGGAAATTTTCGACCCCCGCACGCCACCCCTTGCCGCTGCCGCGAATTTCCCGCAAATATCTCGCCCGCCGAACCGACCGCAGCCGGATACGAGATCGATCGATGGACCTTGCCCCCCTACGCCGGCTCGTTGCGGATTTGGCTGTCGTGCTGGCGCTCGTCACCTCGGGCTGCGCCACCGGCGCCAAGCCCGCTGTGCCGCCGCCGACAGCAGCGGCCGCCGGGGCGGAGGATTTCAACGACCCGTTCGAGGACACCAACCGCGCCATCTTCGACTTCAATCAGAAAGTCGACCGTGTCGTCCTGGTGCCGGTGGCGAAGGCCTATCGCGCGGCGCTCTCCGAGCCGATCCGCGATTCGGTGCGCGATTTTCTCGCCAATCTGCGCGCCCCGCTGATTTTTGCCAACGACACGCTGCAAGGGGATTTCGGCCGCGCCAAGGACACCGTCATCCGCTTTGTCGTCAATTCGACGATCGGCATGGGCGGCCTGGTCGATGTCGCCGGCCGCTGGGGCATCCCCTATCACGATGAGGATCTGGGGGTGACGCTCGGGGTCTGGGGCGTCCCCGAGGGGCCCTATATCGTCGTGCCGGTGCTCGGCCCGTCGAACCCGCGCGATCTCGGCGGCCAGGTCGCCGAGAGCTTTGGCGATCCGTGGAACATCGAGGCCGCGAACCACAACTTCTTATGGGTCACGTTTTTGCGGGGCGGGGTCAGCGGCATCGATCAGCGCTCGCGTTATATCGACACGCTCGCCGATATCGAGCGGACCTCGCTCGACTACTATGCAACGATCCGCTCGCTCTACCGCCAGCGGCGCGCGGCATTGATCCACCACAACAACGAAAACCTGCCGCCGAACCCGTCGTTCAGCCAGAACCGCCTCGGCGGCAATTCGGCGTTGGCGGCGGTGAACCCGAGCGGCCGGCTGGTCGTTGTTTCCGAAATGCCCAACGATTCCGAGGTGTCCAGGTGATCCTGCGTCGTACGCTTGCCGCTGCCGCCTTTATCCTCGTCCTCGCGGCGCTGGGACCGATTGCGCCGGCGGCGGCCGCCGCCGATCCGGCGGCGATGATCAACGATCTCGGCAACCAGGCGCTCGAAGTGCTCGGCAAGAATGTCCCGCCCGGCGAGCGGGAAGCGCGGTTCCGACAGCTGTTCCATCAGGATTTCGATGTGCCCGGCATCGCCCACTTTGTCCTCGGCCGCTATTGGCGGACCGCGACCCCGGCCGAGCAGCAGGAATTCACCCGCCTCTTCTCCGAGTACACCGCGCTCGCCTACAGCAATCGGCTGGCCGAATACAGCGGCGAAACCTTGAAGGTGCTGGGCAGCCGGGCGGAGGCGGACGGCTCGCTGGTCCAGAGCGAGATCGTGCGCCCGAACGGCGCACCGCCGGCCAAGGTCGATTGGCGGCTGACCCGGACCGATGGCGGCTACAAGATCAGCGACGTGATTGTCGAAGGGATCAGCATGGCGGTCACCCAGCGCTCGGAATTCGCCTCGGTGATCCAGCGCAACGGCGGCCAGGTGCAGGGCCTGATCCGGGTGCTGCGGGCCAAGACGACAGGCGCCGGCGCCCACTGACCCTTATTGCCGCACTGACCCTTATTGCCGCAGCAAGGGCTTGTAGCGGATGCGGTGGGGCTGGTCGGCGTCGCTGCCGAGCCGGCGGCGGCGGTCGGCCTCGTAATCGGCGTAATTGCCTTCGAACCAGACGGCCCGGCTGTCGCCTTCGAAGGCGAGGATGTGCGTCGCTACCCGATCCAGAAACCAGCGGTCGTGGGTCACGACGACGGCGCAGCCGGCAAAATCGAGCAGAGCCTCCTCGAGCGCGCGCAACGTATCGACATCGAGATCGTTGGTCGGCTCGTCGAGCAGCAGCACATTGGCGCCGGCTTTGAGCATCTTGGCGAGGTGCACGCGGTTGCGCTCGCCGCCCGAAAGCTGGCCGACCTTTTTCTGCTGGTCGCCGCCGCGGAAATTAAAGAGAGCGCAATAGGCGCGGCTCGCCATCTTGCGCCGGCCGAGATCGATTTCGTCCTGCCCGCCCGAAATTTCCTGCCATACCGTGTTTTGGGCGCCGAGCGTGTCGCGCGATTGGTCGATATAGCCGAGCTTGACCGAGTCGCCGAGCCGGAATCGGCCGTCATCGGGCGTCTCGGCGCCGGTGATCATGCGAAAGAGCGTCGTCTTGCCGGCGCCGTTCGGGCCGACGACCCCGACGATCCCGCCGGGCGGCAGCCGGAAATCGAGCTCTTCGACAAGGAGCCGGTCGCCGAACCCCTTGCCCACCCCTTGCGCCTCGATCACCAAATCGCCGAGCCGCGGCCCGGGCGGCAGCACGATCTGCGCGTTCTCGGGCGCCTTTTCGCGGTTTTCTGCGACCAATGCCTCGTAGGCGGTGAGCCGCGCCTTGCTTTTCGCCTGCCGCGCCCGCGGGCTCTGCCGCACCCATTCGAGCTCGCGCTCGAGCGTGCGCTGGCGCGCGTCTTCCTGCCGCCCTTCCTGCGCCAGGCGCTGCTGCTTTTGCTCGAGCCAGCCCGAATAATTGCCCTCGTAAGGGATGCCGCGACCGCGGTCGAGCTCGAGGATCCAGCCGGCGACCTCGTCGAGAAAATAGCGGTCGTGGGTCACGGTCACGACGGTGCCCGGATAATCTTCGAGAAAACGCTGCAGCCAGGCGACCGACTCGGCATCGAGATGATTGGTCGGTTCGTCGAGGAGCAGCAAATCGGGACGTTGCAGCAGCAATCGGCAGAGCGCGACGCGGCGGCGCTCGCCGCCCGAGAGTGTGCCGACCGCGGCCTCGCCCGGCGGGCAGCGCAGCGCGTCCATCGCGATCTCGATCGTCCGGTCCAAATCCCAGGCGCCGGCGTGGTCGATCTTTTCCTGGAGCTCGCCCTGCTCGGCGATCAGCGCCTCCATCTCCTCGGGCGACAAATCTTCGGCAAAGCGCGCGCTGACCGCTTCGAACCGGTCGATGAGCGCCTTGGTTTCGGCCAGACCCTCGATGACGTTGCCAAAGACGTCCTTCGCGTCGTCGAGCGCCGGCTCCTGCGGCAAATAGCCGATGCGCGCCCCTTCGGCCGCCCAGGCTTCGCCGACAAAGTCGCGCTCCTGCCCGGCCATGATCCGCAGCAAGGTCGATTTCCCGGCGCCGTTGGCGCCCAGCACGCCGATCTTCGCACCCGGCAGAAACGACAGCCAGATGTCCTTCAGCACCTCGCGCCCGCCGGGAAAGGTCTTTCCCAACCCCTTCATCACATAGACATATTGGTAAGCCGGCATTCGCAGACCCTGTAAAAAATCGCGCGCCCCGCGGCGCCTCGCCCGACCGCTATCGTATCAGACCCGAAACCCACTGTCGGGAAGACTGGGCCGTGCCGCGGCAAGCGACAACTACTGGTTGTTCCGGTGATTCGTCGATCGCTGCTGGTGCAGCAGATCTGCAGCCAGGCTCACGTCGAGGTTGCCGTCGCCCATGCGGCGAGGGCCTGGGCAACAGCCTGCGGCGGCTTTGCCAAACCCGGCGGAAAGCGAGGCTCCCCCGACCGATGCGCGGTCGAACAAATGGGCACAATTGCCGTCCGGTCAATAGACCGAAAATGTGCGGAAGCATTACCCGGCCTCCGACGACGACACGGCACAACGCCGATCGCGCTTGCGATGAAGCGCCGCCGCTGCTTCCTCCGACAGCCGGTCGGCGGTCGAATCGAAGCGCAGCTGCGGCGCGAAAACGCGCCCGAGCCGTTCCACGGCATGGCCGGCTTTCCCTTGATCTTTCGCTTTTGCAGGCACTATTTCTGTGGCGCGATGGCGACATTCGACACATTGCCGCTGGCCCGCGTCCTTCGCGACCAGGCCGGGTTTTCGCAGGACGCGGCCGAGGCGACCGCAGCCGCGCTCGGCGCAGCGCTCGGCGGCACGGTCGCGACCAAAGCCGACCTCGACGCCGGGCTCGCGCCGGTCAAGACCGATGTTGCCACGCTCAAAGTCGATGTTGCCACGCTCAAGGCCGATGTTGCCGCGCTCAAGACCGATGTTGCCACGCTCAAGACCGATGTTGCCGAAATCAAAGGCAGCATCCGCCTGTTGCGCTGGCAGATCGCGGTGAGCTGGGCATTGTCGGTGGCAATCCTCGTCAAGCTGTTTGTGCACTGATGGCAGGCGCCAAAGGGCGGCCGGCGGCCGAGCCTCGGCGAGCGCGTCGTCGGCACCGGGCAGCCCGAGGCAGGACAGCGCCAATTCCTCGGGGCCGCCCTCGGGAAACGTGCCCTCGACCAGCCCATTCGGCACATCGGCGCGGTTGCAGTCTGGATTGACCCCCGAGCCCGCTTGGCCCGCCTCGGTTTCTGGTCTAGCCGGCGAAGGCGGCGATGCCGGTTTGGGCGCGGCCGAGGATCAAAGCGTGGATGTCGTGAGTGCCCTCGTAGGTGTTGACCGCTTCGAGGTTCATCACGTGGCGGATGACGTGGTACTCGTCGGAGACACCGTTGCCGCCGTGCATGTCGCGCGCCATGCGGGCGATATCGAGCGCCTTGCCGCAATTGTTGCGCTTTAAGAGCGAGGCCATTTCGGGGGCCGCCTTGCCCTCGTCCTTGAGGCGCCCGAGGCGCAGACAGGCGTGGAGGCCGAGGGTGATCTCGGTCTGCATATCGACGAGCTTTTTCTGGATCAGCTGGTTGGCGGCGAGCGGCCGGCCGAACTGACGCCGGTCGAGCGTGTAGCTGCGCGCCGCGTGCCAGCAGAATTCGGCCGCCCCGAGCACCCCCCAGGCGACGCCATAGCGGGCGTTGTTCAGACAGGAGAACGGGCCGCGCAGCCCGGAAACGCCGGGCAGCAAATTTTCCGCCGGCACCAGCACGTCGTCCATGACGATCTCACCGGTGGCCGAGGCGCGCAGGCTGAACTTGCCTTCGATCTTTGGGGTGGCAAGGCCCTTCATGCCGCGTTCGAGAAGAAAGCCGCGGATTTTGCCGTCCTCGGTCTTGCCCCAAACGAGGAGGACATCGGCGATCGGCGCGTTGGAGATCCACGTCTTGGCGCCGTTGAGCCGCCAGCCCCCGGCGACAGCCACCGCGCGCGTCGCCATCCCGGACGGGTCGGAGCCGTGATCGGGCTCGGTCAGGCCGAAGCAGCCGACCCATTCGCCCGCAGCGAGCTTGGGCAGATATTTTTGGCGCTGCATCTCGCTGCCGAATTCCCGGATCGGATACATGACCAGGCTCGACTGCACGCTCATGGCCGAGCGGTAGCCGCTGTCGACCCGCTCCACCTCGCGCGCGATCAGACCATAGGTGACGTAATCGACCCCGGCGCAGCCATAGCCTTCGATGGTGGCGCCGAGAAAGCCGAGCGCGCCCATCTCGTTCATGATCTCGCGGTCGAACCGCTCGTGCCGGTTGGCTTCGAGCACGCGGGGGAAAAGCCGTTCCTGGCAATAGGCGCGGGCGCTGTCCCGCGCGAGACGCTGGTCCTGGCTCAGCTCGTCTTCGAAGAGCAGCGGATCGGACCAGTCGAAGACCGCTTCCGCCGCAGCGGCAGGAGCGTGCGCAACAACCGGATCGCCTTCCATCATCATCACCTCGGCGGTGGCGGGCCGGCCAATATAAGCCGCCGGCCGCCAAGCGACGAGATTTCCGACCGCCGGGGTCGATGCAGCGCCGGTATCGATGCCGCGCCGGAGCGTGCCGGCGAGGTCGCGGCGTTACTTCTTGGCTGCTGCCGCCCGCCGCCCCGATTGGCGCCCGGTGTCGCGCCCGAGCCCGATCTTCTTGGCAAACTCGGAGCGCTGCTCGGCGTAATGCGGCGCCACCATCGGATAGTCCGGCGCCAAGCCCCAGCGCGCCCGATATTCGTCGGGGGTCAGATTGTAGGTCGAGCGCAGATGCCGTTTCAGCATTTTGAGGCGCTTGCCGTCTTCAAGGCAGATCAGGTAGTCGGGCGTGATCGATTTACGGATCGGCACCGCCGGCTTCAGCGGCTCGGTGGGCGTCTCGGCCGCTTTGTCGTCGAGACCGCGCAACGAGCGGTAGACCGAGCTTATCACGTCGGCCAGCTGGGTCGTCGGCAACGTGTTGTTGCCGACATAGGCGGCCACCACGTCCGCAGTTATCCGCAGCAGCTCGTCTTCCGCCATCTTGGGCTCTGCCGTTTCCGCCATCTTTCGCCTCGACGATTCCTGAAATGTGCCAATTCGCCGCCATAATCGGTGCACGAATTTCTTGTGTCAACCGAAACTTATGGGAGAACGGCGAAGTTTTCGCGCGAGCCTTTCGCCGGGGCGCCGGCGCCGCGGGCAGCTCGACGCATCGGCACAGCAACGATGCCATCGCCGGGCCGATCGCACGATTCATGGTAGGGAATTGGCACTGCCGGTCGAGATATGGTATCCTTCGGCAATGACGGCAGCTGTCGCCCTGCGTCTTTGCGCGGCGACGACGGCGGCCCCCCTCAGCCAGCCTCGGCGCCGCATCCGAGCGACGGCCGCAAGGCCCCCGAACGAGTGATTTCTCGATGGCCTCCGCCCTCTCTTCGATCGATCCCGCTGCGAGCGACGCCTTCTTTTTCGAGGGGTTGGCGGCGTCCGACCCGGAGCTGGCGGCTGCCGTCGCGGCCGAGCTCGGACGGCAGCAGTCGCAAATCGAGCTGATTGCCAGCGAGAACATCGTCTCGCGCGCGGTCTTGGAGGCGCAGGGCACGGTCCTCACCAACAAATACGCCGAAGGCTATCCGGGGCGGCGTTATTACGGCGGCTGCGAATTTGTCGATGTGGCCGAACGGCTGGCGATCGACCGCGCCAAGCGCCTGTTCGGCTGCGCTTTCGCCAACGTCCAGCCGCATTCGGGCGCGCAGGCGAACCAGGCTGTCTTGCTCGCCCTGCTCCAGCCCGGCGACACGATTCTCGGCATGTCGCTGGCCGCGGGCGGCCATTTGACCCATGGAGCGCGGCCCAACCTGTCCGGCAAATGGTTCGACGCGGTCGGCTATGGCGTGCGGCGCGAGGATGCGCGCATCGATTTCGACGAGGTCGAAAAGCTGGCGCTCGCCCATCGGCCGAAATTGATCATCGCCGGCGGCAGCGCCTATCCACGGGTTATCGATTTTGGCCGGTTTCGCGCGATCGCCGATGCGGTCGGCGCTTATCTGATGGTGGATATGGCGCATTTCGCGGGCCTTGTCGCCGGCGGCGTCCATCCGAGCCCGCTGCCGCACGCGCATGTCGTGACCACGACCACGCACAAGACGCTGCGCGGCCCGCGCGGCGGCATGATCCTGGCGCAGGACGAGGAGATCGGCCGGCGGATCAACAGCGCCGTCTTTCCCGGATTGCAGGGCGGGCCGCTGATGCATGTGATCGCGGCGAAGGCGGTGGCGCTCGGCGAGGCATTGCGGCCGGAGTTCGGCGCCTACGCCGCGGCGGTCGTCGAGAATGCCCGAATCCTCGCCGCCACGCTCGCCGAGGCCGGCCTCGCCATCGTCTCGGGCGGCACCGATACGCATCTTTTGCTGGTCGATCTGCGGCCCTTGGGCCTGACCGGGCGCGACGCCGAGCAGAGCCTCGAACGCGCCGGCATCACCTGCAACAAGAATGGCATCCCGTTCGACCCGGAAAAGCCGACCGTCACCTCGGGCATTCGCCTCGGCTCGCCGGCGGCGACGACCCGCGGGTTCGGGCCCGCCGAGTTTCGCACCGTCGGCCGGCTGATCGTCGAGGTGCTGCGCGGGCTGGCCCAAGGCGCGCCAGAGAAGGATGCCGCCGAGAACGGCGCGCCCGGGAACGACGCGGTCGAAGCGCGGGTGCGTGACAAGGTCCGCGAGCTGTGCGCCCGCTTCCCGATCTACCCGAAAAGCCGGGGATCGAGCGCCGACGACGCACAAAAGCGAGCGGGATAGGGGGAGAAATGCGCTGTCCGTTTTGCGGGACCGACGACACCCAGGTCAAGGATTCGCGACCGACCGACGATCGCGGCGCCATTCGCCGGCGCCGCTTTTGCCCGAATTGCACCGCTCGGTTCACCACCTTCGAACGGGTGCAGCTGCGCGACCTGACCGTCGTCAAGAAGAACGGCCAGCGCGAGCCCTTCGAGCGCGACAAGCTCGCGCGCTCGATCTATGTGGCGCTGCGCAAACGCCCGGTCGAGGCCGAGCGGGTCGAGCGCATCATCAACTCGTTGGTGCGCCAGCTCGAAAGCTCGGGAGAAACCGACATCCCGAGCGACATGGTCGGTGGGCTCGTCATGGAGGCGCTGGCGAGCCTCGACCAGGTCGCCTATATCCGCTTTGCCTCGGTCTACCGCAATTTCCGCGAGGCCAAGGATTTCGGCGAGTTTGTCGGGCGGATCGCCGCGGATGGCGAGTGAGGCGGCCGATCCACATCCGGATTTCGTGCACATGCGGGCGGCGCTGGCGCTGGCCCGGCGCGGCCTCGGCAATGTCTGGCCCAACCCGGCGGTCGGCTGCATCCTCGTCAAGGACGGCCGGGCCATGGGCCGCGGCTGGACCCAGCCCGGCGGGCGCCCGCATGCCGAGACCGAGGCGTTGCGGCGGGCGGGCGTCACCGCACGCGGCGCCACCGCCTATGTGACGCTCGAGCCGTGCTGCCATCGGGGCCAGACGCCGCCCTGCACGCAAGCGCTGATCGAAGCCGGGGTCGGCCGGGTCGTCGCTGCCCTTGAAGACCCCGATCCGCGCGTCGCCGGCGGCGGCATCGCCCGGCTGCGACAAGCGGGGGTCGCGGTCGAGACCGGACTGTGCGGCAAGGAAGCGGCCGAGATCAATGCCGGCTTTCTGCTGCGCCAGCGGCAGGGCCGCCCGCTCGTCACCTTGAAGCTCGCCACCTCGCTCGACGGCCGCATCGCCACCCGCACCGGCGACAGCCGCTGGATCACCGGCGCGGCGGCGCGCGCCCGCGCCCATCTGCTGCGCGCCGAGCACGACGCGATCATGGTCGGCACCGGCACGGTATTGGCCGACGACCCGGCGCTGACCTGCCGTCTCCCCGGCCTCGGCCGGCGCTCGCCGGTGCGCATCGTGCTCGACCGCAGCTTGCGCATTCCGGCTGCCGCCGCGGTGATCGCCGACGCCCACCGCGTCCCGACCTGGGTGCTGACCCTGTCCTCCGCCGATCCGGGCCAGCGCGCGATTTTTGCCGGCGCCGGCGCAAGGTTGATCGACATCGCGCCCGACCCGGCCGGCCAGATCGACCTCGCCGCAGCACTTGCCGAGCTCGGCGCGCGCGGCTTGACCCGTCTCCTCGTCGAAGGTGGCGCCCGCCTCGCCGCGGCATTGCTGCAAGCCCGGTTGGTCGACCGCCTCGTGTGGATGCACGCACCGCTGCTGATCGGCGGTGACGGCACCCCGGCGATCGCCGCCCTTGGCCTCGACGCCCTCGCCGCCGCCCCCGGCTTTCTTCGCGTCTCGACCGAAGCGGTCGGCGCCGACATGTTGACCGCTTATCGAGCCCCCGAGGCGTAGCCGCCGCGCCGGCAAGCCGGCCCGGCGTCATTCGTTCGACGGGGCGAGGAGGTGGCGGGCGATGATGACGCGCATGATCTCGTTGGTGCCTTCGAGGATCTGGTGCACGCGCAGGTCGCGCAGATAGCGCTCGACCGGAAAATCCTGGAGATAGCCGTAGCCGCCGAACAATTGCAGCGCCTCGTTGCAGATGTGAAACCCGGCATCGGTGGCGAGGCGCTTGGCCATCGCGCAATGGCTGACCGCCTGCGGGTGGGCGCCGTCGAGGCTCGCGGCACCCCGCCACACCATCAGCCGCGCCGCGTCGAGCTCGGTCGCCATGTCGGCGAGCTTGAACTGCAGCGCCTGAAACTCGGCGAGCGGCCGGCCGAACTGGCGGCGCTCCAAGACATGGGCGCGCGCCGCTTCGAGACAGGCCCTGGCACCTCCCAATGAGCAGGCGGCGATGTTGAGCCGGCCGCCGTCGAGCCCCATCATCGCGATCTTGAACCCGTCGCCCTCGGCGCCGAGCCGGTTCGCCACCGGCACCCGGCAATCCTCGAAGATCACCATCGCGGTCGGCTGCGAATTCCAGCCGAGCTTCCTTTCTTTTTTGCCAAAGGAGAGGCCGGGCGTGCCGTTCTCGACGACGAGACAGGAGATGCCGTGCGGCCCGGCGTCGCCGGTGCGCACCATCGCGACATAGACGTCGCTGGCGCCCGCACCCGAGATGAACGCCTTGGTCCCGTTCAGCACATAGTCGTCGCCGTCGCGCCGGGCGCGGGTGGCGAGCGCGGCCGCGTCCGAGCCGCTCCCCGGCTCGGTCAGGCAATAGCTGGCCAGATGGTCCATGCGCATCAGCGCCGGCAGAAAGCGGGCACGCTGCCCGGCCGCGCCGAAACGGTCGATCATCCACGACGCCATATTGTGGATCGACAAAAAGGCGGCGGTCGAGGGGCAGGCGGCGGCCAATTCCTCAAACACGATCGCGGCATCGACGCGCCCCAGCCCGCTGCCGCCAAACTCCTCGCTGACATAGATCCCGGCAAAGCCGAGCGAGGCGGCGCGCCGCAACGCGGCGACCGGAAACTCGCGGCGCTCGTCCCAGCCGGGCGCCTGCGGCAGCCATTCCTCGCGGGCGAAGTCGCGCGCCGTGTCGCGAAACGCCTTCTGCTCGTCGCTGAGCTCGAAATCCATGGGAGATATATTGCGCGCGGATCGCCCTGTTACAGCCGCTTCATGCGCTCGGTCGCCAAGACCAGCTGCTCGCGGATGCCGGGCTCCATCGCCGAATGCCCGGCGTCGGGCACGATCACATACTCGGCCTCGGGCCACGCGCGGGCGAGCGTGTCGGCGCTGCCGATCGGGCAGACCATATCGTAGCGCCCTTGGACGATGACCCCCGGCAGATGCCGGATCGCGCCGATGCGGGCGATCAAATCGGCCTCGCGCTCGAACAAATGATGGCTGAAGAAATGCGCCTCGATGCGCGCCAGCCCGAGGGCGAGCCGGTCGTCGCCAAAAGCGGCCGCGGTCTCCGGGCTGGGCAACAAGGTCGAGCAGGCACCCTCGTAGGTCCCCCAGGCGCGCGCCGCCGGCAGGTGGATGCGCGGGTCGGGGTCGAGCAGGCGCCGGTGATAGGCGGCCAGAATGTCGCCGCGCTCGGCCTCGGGCAGAAAGCCGGCGAAATTCCGCCACGTCTCGGGGAAGATGCGGCGCACGCCATAAAGGAACCAGTCGATCTCGGCTTGCCGGCACAGAAAAATGCCGCGCAAAACGAGCCCGGCGCAGCGGTCGGGATATGCCTCGGCATAGGCGAGCGCCAGGGTCGAGCCCCACGAGCCGCCAAAGACGAGCCATTTTTCGATGCGCAATTCGAGCCGCAGCCGCTCGATATCGGCGACGAGGTGCGCGGGCGAATTGTCGCGGGTTTCGCCGAGCGGGCTGGAGCGGCCGGCGCCGCGCTGGTCGAAGACCACGATGCGCCAATGGTCGGGATCGAAAAACCGGCGATGCACCGCGGTGGCGCCGGCCCCCGGGCCGCCATGCAGAAACAGCACCGGCGAGCCGCGCGGGTTGCCCGACTGCTCCCAATACATCGTATGGCGCGCGTCGAGCCGCAGGTTTCCGGTGCGATAGGGCTCGAGCGGCGGAAAGAGGTCGCGGCGGCTGTTCATCGCCGCGGAGTGTAAAAGGCCGAGCGCCGATCACATAGAGATACGACGACACCCGGCCGGGCCAATGGCGGAGCGCGACCATCGACCGCGCGGCGCTGCCGTTGCGGCCGGCGTCCTGCGGCACCCTCGGCACCGGCGCGGCGGGGGTCGCGGCGGGTATTGGGTTTTTTTGCCCTCTCCGCCCTCCGGCCCCGGCGTATTGGCACCCCCACCTCACCCCGACCCTCTCCGCCCCGAGGCGGAGAGAGAGAAATCAGGCGGATTTCCTCTGTTGGAGAGCTGTGCGTGCCCGAGCGCGAAAGCGGGGGTCCAAAGCCCGCCGAAGCATTGGACCCTGGGTTCCCGCGTTCGAACGTGTGAAAAAATGCCAAACGTCGTCTTTCCGGGGCGCGGGCACTGCCCGCGAGCCCGGAACCTATGAACACCGGACGTCTAACATATTGGAAATTCAGGTGTTCTTGGGTTCCGGGCTCGTCCCTTCGGGCCGCCCCGGAATGACGTTTCTATATTACGGGGTCGTGCCTGGGCAGCCGGGGCCGCGGATTTCAGCCGGTGGGACGAGGGCGGCGGCGCCGGATCAGCCCAGCACCAGCTCGGTCAATGGCCGCAGGTTGTCGTGGTGCGCAAGCGGAGAAGGGGCCGCGGCGGGGGCTGTCATGCCGATCCGATCATGCCAGAAAACCGGCATGCCGATCCCATTCGCGCCGACCAAATCATAGGCCGAGCCGGCAACGAACAGGGCATTCCCGGCAGCGACATCGAGCTCGTCGAGGGCAAGGCGATAGGGGCGGGGATGCGGCTTATAAAACCCGGCGCGATCGGCGGTGACGACGGCGTCGAACGCGATCCCGGTGCGTTCGGCCGCGATATGCCCGAGCGCTTCCGAGCAGTTGGTGACGACAGCGAGCCGGCAGTGCCGGCGCAGCACGCCCAGCACCTCGCCAACCTCGGGCCACGGCTCGATCTCGCCATAGCGAGCGGCGAGCCGATCGGCGCATGCCGCCGGCAACCCCGTTTCGAGCGCGGCCTCGCGCACCAGCGCCTCATAGGGCCGGTAGGCGTTCTCGGCGTAGGTTTTGGCAAGATAGGCGAGGCGCCAGCGCCGGCCTTGCTCGGTATCGCCGGCGACCCGCTCCCACAGGCTCCACGAATCGAGGAGCCCGGTCAGGAGGTCGAACAGGATCGCGCGGTACCGCGGGGCGGTCACAGCATGCCGAGCTCGAGGCGCGCCTCTTCGGTCATCTTCTCCGGCCCCCAGGGCGGGGTCCAGACCAGCTTGACCCGCACGTCGTCGACGCCGGGGACGCCGCGGATCGCGGTTTCGACCTCGCCCGGCATGCTGGCGGCGACCGGGCAGGCGGGTGTGGTCAGGGTCATCTCGACATAGACGACGCCGCCCTTTTTGACGATCAGCTCGTAGATCAGGCCGAGCTCGACCAGGTCCATCGGGATTTCCGGGTCGCGCACGGTCTTCAAGGCTTCGAGCACCGGGCCCATCAGCGCCGGATCGTCCTCGCCGCCCTCGGGGCGCTCGACCGCGCTGTCTTCGGCCGGGGCGTGCTGCTCGAAATCGAACGGGTCGCGGTCCATGCTCCTACTCCGTTTTCACCGGCGCGCCGTCGCCGTCCTTCAGCGCCGCTTCCAAGGCGTGCCAGGAGAGGGTCGCGCATTTGACCCGCGCCGGATATGCCTTGACCCCGGTCAGGGGCTCGAGCCGCTCCATGTCCTCGGCCAAGGGCTCGGGCAGCGGATGCTCGGCGGCGCCGGTCACCCGCGCGTGGAATTGGCCGAACAGCGTGCGCGCATCGTCGATGGTCTTGCCTTTGAGCACTTCGGTCATCAGCGAGGCGGCGGCGGTCGAGATCGCACAGCCGCGGCCCTGAAACGCGACATCGGCGATCCGGTCGCCGTCGAGGCTGAGGTAGACCGTGACCCGGTCGCCGCAGAGCGGGTTGTAGCCTTGCGCGGTGTGGGTCGGGTGCTCGATCGCGCGAAAATTGCGCGGGTGGCGGCCGTGGTCGAGGATGATGTCCTGATAAAGCTCGCGCAGATCCATCACCGGAACATCTCCATCACCGGAACATCTCCCGCACCGCCTCGATCGCCGACGCCAGCCGGTCGATGTCGCGCTCGTCGTTGTAGACGCCGAGCGACGCGCGCACCGTCCCGGCGAGGCCCAGCTTGTCCATCAGCGGCTGCGCGCAATGGTGCCCGACCCGCACCGCGACCCCGTGCTGGTCGAGCACGGTGCCGACATCGTGCGGGTGGACGTTGTCGATATTGAACGAGATCACCGCGAGCTGCTGCTGGCCGCCGCCCAAGAGTCGCACACCCGCGATGCGCGCCAGACGGTCGACGGCATAGCCGGTCAGCGCCGCCTCGTGCGCCTGGATGCCCTCACGGCCCAGCGCCTCGATAAAATCGAGCGCATGGCCGAGCCCGATCGCGCCGGAGATGTCGGGGGTGCCGGCCTCGAAGCGGTGCGGCGGGGGCTGGAAGGTGGTGCCCGAATATTCGACCTGCTCGATCATGCCGCCGCCGGTCTGCCAAGGCGGCATCGCTTCGAGCAATTCGAGGCGCCCGTACAAGACGCCGATCCCGGTCGGGCCATAAGTCTTGTGGCCGGTGAAGGCATAGAAATCGCAGCCCAGCGCCTGCACATCGACCGGCAGCCGGGGGGCGGCCTGGCTGCCGTCGATCAGCGCCAAGGCGCCGCGCGCATGCGCCAATTCGACGATCCGGCCGACCGGCAGCAAGGTGCCGGTGACGTTCGAGAGGTGGGTCACGGCGACGAGCCGGGTGCGCGGCGACAACAGCGCTTCGAAGGCAGCCAAGATCGAGCGCGCCGGTCGCGTCGCTCGGCGCCACGACGAGCCGCGCGCCGGTCCGCTCGCACACCATCTGCCACGGCACCAAATTCGAATGATGCTCGAGGTCGGTGACCAGCACCTCGTCGCCTTGGTGCAAAAAGGCGCCGCCCCAGCTGTAGGCGACGAGGTTGATCGCCTCGGTGGTGTTGCGGACATAGACGATCTCGCGCTCGTCGGCGGCGTTCAGGAAAGCGCGCGTCTTTTCCCGCGCCTCCTCGAACAAATCGGTCGAGCGCTCGCTCAGCTGGTAGACGCCGCGATGCACATTGGCGTAGCCGGTGCGGTAATAGTCGGCGATGCCGTCGATGACCGCGCGCGGCTTTTGCGCGCTCGCCGCCGAATCCAAAAAGACCAGGTCGGGATTGTTGGCAAAGATCGGGAATTCGCGCCTGAGCTCGCGCGGGTCGAGCATGTTCACTCCTCCAATGCCGCAAGGCGGCGGGCGAGCCGCGCCGAGAGGTGCTTGCGCACCGCCGCGGGCTCGACCAGATCGACCGCTTCGCGAATAAAAGCCTCGATCAGCATATGCCGCGCTTCGCCGCGCGGAATGCCGCGAGCCAAGAGATAGAACAGCGCCGCCTCGTCGAGATCGCCGACCGCGGCACCGTGGCTGCATTTGACATCGTCGGCGAAGATTTCGAGCTCGGGCTTGGTGTCGATCGCGGCGCGGTTGCCGAGCAGCAGATTGCGGCTGAGCATATGCGCATCGGTTTTTTGCGCACCGGGGCAGACCGTGATCCGGCCCTGGAAGGCGCCATGCGCGCGGCCGGCGGCGACCCCCTTGAAGATTTCGCGGGTCTCGCCGCGCGGGGCCTCGTGCGCGACCGTCGTGACGATATTGCCCTCCTGCCGCCCTCCCAAAAGAAAGGCCCCGTAGAGCCCGCAATGCGCGCCTTCGCCTGCGCTGCGCACGCTCACCTCGTGCCGCAGGGTGCGGCCGCCGAGCAGCAGCGTGAAATTGTCGAGCCGTGCCGCCGGGCCGAGCTGCACGCCGACATCGCCGAAATGCACCGCGTCGGCCGCCTCTTCGACCAGCACCGCACGATCGAGCGCGGCACCGGCGCCGAGCCGCAACGCGACCACATCGTTGCGCCAATAGCGGCCCTCGCCGAGGAAGCTTTCGAGGAGCTGCGCCCGGCTCCCGGCGCCGAGCGCCACGAGGCTGCGGGTATGGAGCGCGCCGCCGCCGGAAGCGACGTGCAAAATTTCGATCGGCCGATCGAGGACGGTGCCGGGCGCGATTTCGAGCAAAAAGCCGTCGGTGAAAAAGGCGCCGTTGAGCGCGGCAAAGGACCGGTCGGGGCCTGATGGCAGGCGTTTCGAGCGCCGCGCGGAGCCGTTCCGGCCGCGCCGCGACGGGACCGAGCGAAATGCCCTCCGGCAGGTGGGCGAGCACCGACAATTCGGGGGCAAACCGGCCATCGACCAGCACCAGGCGCGCCGCGGCGTGCGCCAAGCCGAGCTCATCGAGGAGCCCCGCCGGCACCGGGCCCGGTGCTGCCACCGGCAATAGCGGCGCCTCTTCGAGCGGGCGCAGATCGAGATAACGCCAAGCCTCGCCGCGCCGGCTCGGAAAGCCTTGCTCGGCAAAGCGGGCGAGATTGCGCCGGCGCAGCCCGGCGAGCCAATCCGGCTCGCCCCGATCGGCGCGCGCCGCCTCGATGTAGGGCCGCGCCTCGGGCTTGACCGGGAAATCGACGAGGGTCGTCATTCGCTCGTGCCGTCATTCCGCGATCGCCCGCAGGGCGAGGCCTGGAACTCATGCACTCGGGTGGTCCCAGCTGATCGATGCCGGTGTTCATTGGTTCCGGGCTCGGCGCTGCGCACCGCCCCGGAATGACGCGCAAGGAAATGACCCGCCATTGCGCGACGCCTCACGCGGCGGCGCCAAAGGCGGCGTAGCCGCGGCGCTCGAGCTCGATGGCGAGCGATTTGTCGCCCGATTCGACGATCTCGCCACCGAGCAGGACGTGCACCCGGTCGGGCTCGACGTAGTCGAGGAGGCGCTGGTAGTGGGTGATCAGCACGATCGCCCGGTCGGGCGCGCGCTGGCGGTTGACGCCGGCGGCGACCACGCGCAATGCGTCGATGTCGAGGCCGCTGTCGGTCTCGTCGAGGATCGCAAGCTTGGGCTCCAGCATCGCCATCTGAAAGATTTCGTTGCGCTTTTTCTCGCCGCCGGAAAATCCGACATTGACCGCGCGCTGTAAGAGGTCCTCGCCGATGTCGAGCTCCTTGAGCTTTGCCCGCACGGCGCGCAGGAACTGGCCGGCATCGAGCTCGGGCTCGCTGCGATGGCGGCGGCCGGCATTCAAGGCGGTGCGCAGGAAATACATGTTGTTCACGCCGGGAATCTCGACCGGGTATTGGAACGCCAGAAACAGCCCCTCGCGCGCCCGCTCATCGGCCGCCATCGCCAAGAGGTCATGGCCGAGATAGGTGACGCTTCCCGTAGTCACCTCGTAGCCATCGCGCCCGGCCAAGACCGCGGCCAAGGTCGATTTCCCCGAGCCGTTCGGCCCCATGATCGCATGCACCTCGCCGGCCCCGACCTGGAGGTCGATGCCCTTCAGGATCTCGCGGCCGTCGCCTTCGAGCCGCGCATACAGATTTTTGATTTCAAGCATTCGTTGCACCCAACTTGTCATCCCGGCGCAGGCCGGGACCCATGAACACCGGCCTCACCTTTCCTGCACAGGTGCGTGTTCTTGGGTTCCGGGCTCGCGCCGGCGGCACGCCCCGGAATGACGGCAATTATCATCCGACACTGCCTTCGAGGCTGACGGCGAGCAGCTTTTGCGCTTCGACGGCGAACTCCATCGGCAATTCCTTCAGCACTTCCTTGCAGAAGCCGTTGACGATCAGCGACACCGCGTCCTCGGCGGAAAGCCCGCGCTGGCGGCAATAGAAGAGCTGGTCGTCGCTGATCTTCGAGGTCGTCGCTTCGTGCTCGACCCGGGCGGTGGGGTTGCGCACCTCGATATAGGGGACGGTGTGCGCGCCGCAGCGCTCGCCGATCAAGAGCGAGTCGCATTGGGTATGGTTGCGCGCGTTCTGCGCCCGCGGCTGCACCCGCACCAGCCCGCGATAAGTGTTCTGGCCGCGGCCCGCGGAAATGCCTTTCGAGACGATCGTCGAGCGCGTGTCGCGGCCGATATGGATCATCTTGGTGCCGGTATCGGCCTGCTGGCGGTTGTTGGTGATCGCGACCGAATAGAATTCCCCGACCGAGTGGTCGCCTTCGAGGATGCAGCTCGGGTATTTCCAGGTGATCGCCGAGCCGGTCTCGACCTGGGTCCACGAGATCTTGGCGCGCGCGCCGCGGCAGGCGCCGCGCTTGGTCACAAAATTGTAGATGCCGCCCTTGCCTTCGGCATCGCCCGGATACCAGTTTTGCACGGTCGAATATTTGATCTGCGCGTCGTCATGCGCGATCAATTCGACGACCGCGGCGTGGAGCTGGTTTTCGTCGCGCTGGGGTGCCGTGCAGCCTTCGAGATAGCTGACATAAGCGCCCTGGTCGGCGATCAGGAGCGTGCGCTCGAATTGCCCGGTCTTGGCGGCATTGATGCGGAAATAGGTGCTGAGCTCCATCGGGCAGCGCACGCCCGGCGGCACATAGGCGAACGAGCCGTCGCTGAACACCGCCGAATTCAATGCCGCAAAGAAATTGTCGTTTTGCGGCACCACCGTGCCGAGGTATTTGCGGACCAGGTCCGGGTGCTCGCGCACCGCTTCGCCAAACGAGCAGAAGACGATGCCGAGCTTTCCCAGCTCCCCCTTGAACGTCGTCGCCACCGAGATCGAGTCAAAGACGGCATCGACCGCGACCCCGGCCAAGGCTTCGCGCTCCTTCAAGGGGATGCCGAGCTTTTCATAGGTGCGCAAGAGCTCGGGATCGACCTCGTCCAAAGATTTCGGCCCGGCATTCTGCTTTGGCGCCGAATAGTACGAGGCGGCCTGGTAATCGATCGGCGCCAGGTTGAGCTTGGCCCAGTCGGGCGGCGTCATCTTTTGCCAGGCGCGAAACGCCGCCAGCCGCCAATCGAGCAGCCATTGCGGCTCCTCCTTTTTGGCGGAGATAAAGCGCACCGTGTCGTCGTTCAGGCCGGGCGGCGCCTCGTCGGCCTCGATATCGGTGACAAAGCCGTATTTGTAGCCCTCTTGCGTCAGCGAGCGGACGGTGCCGAGGGTTTCGGGGAAGAGAGCCATGCGGATTTTCTTGGCCAATCAGTTGGGGGCGGCGTGGACCGGTGCGGCCGGCCGGCGCGGCACAAACGCCGCCGGGGTCAGCATCGCATCGAGCGATACCGCCCGCAGCGCCTCTTCGACGGCGCGGTTGATCGCCGCCCAGTGCGGCCGGGTCGGGCAATAATTGGTGCGTGCGCATTCGGCGACATGGACCGAGCACTGGGTCAGCCCGATATCGCCGTCGAGCGCCGCCACCACCTCGGCGATCGAGATCGCATTCGCCCCGCGTGCGAGCCGGTAGCCGCCGGCCACCCCGCGCGTCGCGGTGACGAGACCGGCGTGGGCCAAGGCTTTGAGGATTTTGGCGGTGGTCGCGCGCGGCAGGCGCGTCTCCTCGGCGACCGCGGCGGCGGTCTGCTGCCGCGCCGGGTCTACGGCCATATGAGTGGCGACGATGACGCCGTAATCGGCGAGCTTGCTCAGGATGATCATCGCGGGGCCGGGCAAATTCGGACTGAATTGGTACGCTATAGATGTTGTCCAAACCCCGGCGGTCAAGCCTAAAGCGAATCGTGGCCTAAAGATCGGGGTCGGACGAGCGCGCCAGCAAGCTGCGGTCGAGCGCGGCGACCGAAGCGGCGCCGAGGAGGCCGAGGTCGCGTTCCAGCTCCTCGCGCAAAATGGCGAGCGCCCGTGCCGCTCCCGCCCGGCCGGCGGCAGCGACGCCGTAGAGCGCGGCGCGACCGACCAGCACCGCATCGGCGCCGAGCGCCAGCATCTTGACGACGTCGCTGCCGCGGCGCACGCCGCCATCGGCGAGGATCGCGATCCGGTCGCCGACCGCGCGGCGCGCGGCGGGCAGGATGTCGAGCGGCGCCACCGACCAATCGAGCTGGCGCCCGCCATGGTTCGAGAGCGCCACCGCGTCGGCGCCGATCTCGGCGGCGCGCACCACATCCTCGACCCGCAGCAGGCCCTTGATCACGAGCTTTCCCGGCCAACGCTCGCGAATCCGCTCGACCGTCGCCCACGACAAGGCGCGGTCCATTTGCGAGCGGATCCAATGGGCGCTGTCGAAGAACCGGCGCCGGTCCTTGGGCACGAAATCGACGACATTGGCAAAGCGCGGCATGCCGTGGCTGAGGAGGCCAGAGGCGAACCAGCGCGGATGCTGCAACGCATCGAGCCGGGCGCTCCAGCGCAACCGGCCCGGGCCGGATTTGGTGCGCGTCTCCCACTCGCGGTTGCCGTAGAGCTGCGCGTCGGTGGTGACGATAAGGGCCTCGCAGCCGGCGTCGCGGGCGCGGTCGATCAACGTGTCGCGCACCTCCGGCGGGCCAAAGACGTAGAGCTGCCACCAATGGCGCAGCTCCGGCACCCGCGCGACCTCGGCCATCGGATCGTTCGACATCGTGCTCTGGGCAAACGGGATCCCGGCCTCGGCCGCAGCCTCGGCGAGCCGCGTGTCCGCATGCGGCCAGAAGAGCTGGTTGAGGCCGGTCGGGGCGACCGCGATCGGCAGCGCCATCCGGCGGCCGAACAATTCGGTCGACAGCTCGCAGCGCGACACATCGACGAGCGAACGGTGGGCGAAACGCCATTCGGCGAGCGCGGCGAGGTTGCGCGCGAGCGCCGCCTCCTCTTCGGCCCCGCCTTCGAGATATTCGAGCGCAAAGCGCGGCAGGCGCCGATGCGCCATCGCCCGCAGGTCTTCGATCGTGACCGCGCGCGCGGGATCGGCGCCGTCGTAGAAGCGGCGTGCGGGGTCGAGCCGAAAACCGCCGCGGAAGCCGGTCCGGCCCGGCCGGGCTTGCGCTTGGCGGCGATGACAAAGGCGCCGGCCGCCAGCCCCAAAGCCGCCGCGGCAAGGAGGTTCGGTCGCGCAACCGCATGCGCCGCGTGCCGGCGGCTCGGGGATCGCACAAGGCCCGGTGGTCACACCAGGCTTGGCGTCTTCCAGCTGATCGAGACTGTCCATGGCTCGTCCTTTCGCTGGAAAACCTCAACCCCACTGAGCGAACCGGCTGATGTTCGCAGTCGTTCCCGCCTAAGTGCTTGCCCGACAGGCCATCGGCTCCCACTTGAACGCGAATGAAGCTCCTCGTCATCGAAGACGATCGCGAGACCGCCGCCTATCTCGCCAAGGGGCTGGGCGAGAGCGGCTACACCGTGGACCGAGCCGCCGACGGCCGCGAGGGTCTGTTTCTGGCGAGCTCGGGCAGCTACGACGCGATTGTCGTCGATCGCCTGCTGCCGGTGATCGACGGGCTCTCGATGCTCGGCGCCCTGCGCGCCGCCGAGATCCGTACCCCGGCATTGATCCTTTCGGCACTCGGCACGGTCGACGACCGGGTCAAGGGGCTGCGCGCCGGAGGCGACGACTACCTGGTAAAGCCCTTTGCGTTCAGTGAGCTGCTGGCGCGGATCGAGGCGCTGCTGCGGCGTGGGGCGGCGGTCGCGGCGACCACGCGGCTCGCGGTCGGCGACCTCGAGCTCGATCTCCTGACCCGCACCGTAAAGCGCTCGGGCAAAGCGCTCGACCTGTTGCCGCGCGAGTTCCGCCTGCTCGAATATCTGATGCGCAACGCCGGCCATGTCGTGACCCGCACGATGCTGCTCGAGCACGTCTGGGATTACCACTTCGACCCCCAGACCAATGTGGTCGATGTCCATGTCAGCCGGCTGCGGCAAAAGATCGACAAGAGCTTCGAGCACCCGCTGCTGCATACGGTGCGCGGCGCCGGCTATTGCCTGCGCCCCTCGGGCTAGCCGCTTCGGGCCGCGGTGGCGATGGTCGCCGATAAGCTGCTGCTTCCCTCGCCGCGTCGTTCCCGGCTCCAGCCTGCACGCCTCTACGGCAATGCGCGGCGGCTGGTGCGGACCCACGCGTTTCGCCTCGCGGCGCTCTATTTTCTGGTGTTCGCCGCCTCGGTGCTGGGCGTTCTGTTTTTTGTCTACTGGACCAGCGCCGGGTTTATCGAGCGCCAGACCGAGGCGACGCTCGACGCCGAAATCATGGGGCTCGCCGAGCAATATGCGCAGCGCGGGCTGAGCGGCCTGGTGCAGATCGTCGCCGCGCGCAGTGCCGGCAACCGCGGCGATGCGATGGTGTATCTCGTCACCGACCCCGCCGGGCAGCCGCTCGCCGGCAACCTCGCCGGCTGGCCCAAGGGTGTGCCGGTGCATGCCGGGCGCATGTCGTTTACCGTCGAGATGCCGGTCAGGGGGCAGATTGAAACGCATCAGGCACGCGGCTCGTTGTTCCTGATTCCAGGCGGTTATCGGCTTTTGGTCGGGCGCGACATCAGCGATGCGGCGGCGTTTCGCAAGCGGGTCGAGACGACCTTGCTGTGGGCCGGGCTCGTGGCGCTCGGCATCGGGCTGCTCGGCGGTGTGGCGATGAGCCGCAACCTGTTGCGCCGGGTCGAGCTGGTCAACCGGACGAGCGAGCGGGTCATGGCCGGCAATTTGTCCGACCGGGTGCCGCTCGACGGCACCAGCGACGAGTTCGACCAGCTCGCCGCCAATCTGAACCGCATGCTCGACCAGATCGAACGGCTGATGACGGCGATGCGCGGCGTGACCGACGATGTTGCGCACGATTTGAAGACGCCGCTGGCGCGGCTGCGCGCCCGCCTCGAATTGGCGCTGATCGGTCCGGCGGAGCCCGATTCTCATACCGAGGCGATCCGCGCCGCGATCGGCGACGCCGACCATTTGCTCGCCACGTTCAACGCGCTCTTAAGCATTGCCGAGGCCGAGGCCGGGGCGGCGCGCAGTCGGATGGGGCCGCTCGATTTATCGGAAGCGGCGCATGCCGCCGCCGAGTTCTACGAGCCGGTCGCCGAAGAAAAAGGCTTTGCGCTGTCGTTTGCCGGCGATGCCGGGGTGACGATCCGCGGCGACCGGCACCTGATTTCGCAGGCGATCGCCAATTTGCTCGACAACGCGCTCAAATACGCCGGCAACGGCAATATCGCGATCGGTGTCTATCGCGCCGATGGGCGGGCCGTTGTCGAGGTGGCCGATCATGGCCCCGGCATTCCAGAGGCCGATCGGGAAACCGTGTTCGACCGCTTTGTGCGCCTCGAGCCGAGCCGCAGCACGCCAGGCAACGGGCTCGGCCTCAGCCTGGTGCGCGCCGTGGCGCACCGCCATCAGGGCAGCGTGAGGCTTGCCGACAATCAGCCTGGGCTGCGGGTCAGGCTCGAATTCCCCGAATTCGTGGCCTGACTAGCCCGGCTCCACTCCGGTTTCGTCTACATCCTCGCGTTCGCGGTCCTCGATGCGGCGCGCAGCTTCGGCCATCAGCTCGCGCAATTCGTCTCGATCGAGCCCGGCGCTGCGCAGCACGGGCGCCATCACCACATCATCCGCCAGCAGATCGTCGAGGCTCGGCTCGTAACGGCAGCATTCCGCTCGTCCGGCCATGATGTCCCTCCATGTCCCTATCCCGTTCTATGCAGCATCAACGTAAAGCATGACCGCTTTATGTCCTCGACTCGAAAAAATAGCGGCAATTGAGATATTTGCCGCGCGATGTTGCCGTTTTTCGCGCAACGGCAGAGCCCGGCCGCAACCGCGCCACCATCGTCATCGGACATCGACGTACGCGGCCGGGTGGTAAGGGTGATAAATCGTGACCGGGGACAAGACGGCCCGACCCGGGCCGGCGGGGTCGGCGGTCGCCATCGGTGCGGGCCCGAGGTTCTGGGGCACGACCGGCCCGACCGGCGCGGCGGTGCCGGCGCGGGGCTGCGCGTCTGCGACTGTGGCTGCGGGGCGCGCCCCGCATCGCTTTTGCGCGGCCAAGGTTGCAAGATATTCCTGCCGGCTTTGCAGCGCCGTGGTCTCGGTGCTCGCCGCTCCCTGGAAATCCATCGCGAACCACAACGGCCAGATAAAGAGGCCGGCCACCCCGGCGGCGACGTTCTGCGCGGCCTTGGCGCCTTCCTCCGAGCCAAGCTCTTGAATTCTTGCGTCGTCGGCTTTGACCTCGGCGGCGATCGCCGTGCAGTCGAGGAATGGGTCCTGCGATTGAACGACCGCGACCGGCTGCGGCGCTCTTCCCGCGCACCCCGCCAATGCCGCGGCGAGGCCGATTGCCCTGAAAGATCCTGGAAGGCGCATCCTTTGGCTGCTCCCGCACGCGCGCAGGCCACCCCTGACTGCGCGCCCGTTGCCCCGCGCCGATTGCGCCCGAAAGAAATTGAAAAGCGGTAAAGAGGGGCGCGCCGGGTGCAAAGACCGTGGTTAAGACGCCGCCAGATTGCCGTATGCGACCAGCCTGATGCCGCATTCGCCGATGCGCTCGGCGACGGCGGGGCTCAGCAATGCCGCCAGCTCTTCGCGATGGCGATAGCCCGGCATCGCTTCGACGAGCCGCGGGCGTGCGCTCGCTCGCCGGGTGGAAGTACAATTCGCTGACGCCGTCGGGCAGGTGGGGAAGGAGGCGCAGGACGCGCTCCTCGGTCATGCCGCCGCTCCAGGCGAGGCCGAAAAGATGGTCGTTGGTCGCGAGCCCGGACCGCCGCAGCCGCCGCCGTAATTGCTCGATCCAGGGGCGATAGAGCGTCGGCCACCGATGCTCGCCGGGAAAGGCGCGGCGCAGCGGCCCGACCGGTTCCGATGGCACCCGCACCGCCTTGATGCCGAAGTCGCGGCCGATCTCGACGATCAATCGGGCGACCGTCGGGTGGAGGTGCATGTGCTTGTGCGCGTTGACATGGTCGAGCGTGAGGCCGGTCGCGCGAAAGGCCGCGAATTGCGCGCGAATTTCGGTCGCCAGCTGGCGGCGGACCTGCGGCAGAAAGAAAAAACGCACGCCAGCGCGCACCATATTGCGGTCGAGCTCGCCGCCGCCCCGCACCAGACCGGGAATTTCGGGCGCAGGCAGCAGCGGGCGGCCGTCGACCAAATTCAGATGCAGCCCGACATGCAGATCGGGCAGGCGGCGGGCGCGCGCCACCGCGTCCGCCGCTTCCGGCGCGCCGACCATCAGGCTCGCGGTCGACAGAATGCCGTCCCGATGCGCCTCTTCGACCGCCGCGTTGACCGCGCGGTCGAGCCCGAAATCGTCGGCGCAAATGATGAGCTGCTTCAAGCGAGCAGCCTCGCCCTTGGGCGACCGGAGCCGGCGGCGACGGCGCGGCTATGCGTCAAAGACAGCAGGTCCCGTCGACACAAACGGGCTCGCGGCGCGGTCCGGCGCCGCCGTCTAAAGTCAGATCGATCAGGTGCATCAGCCCGTCACCTCATTCGCCTATTACGGTGACAGTGCATTGCTATTACGGTGACAGTGCATTTATTTGGGGCTATTACGGGGCTATTACGGTGACAGTGCATTTATTTGCGTGGTTGCGGCGCGGCTTGAGCCACCGCCTTTGGGCCGCGCTTGCCGGGCCGGAGAGGCCGCCGGGTCAGCGCCTCGATCCTGGTGAGAAAGGCGTCGTCGCCGAGCGGCCGGCCGATGCACTCGGCCCGGCGCAGCGCATGGAAGCCCTCCTGGTCGGCCGGTTCTGCGATCAGCTCGGCAAAGCGCGGGCAACGGGCGAGCACCGGCGCGACCGTCGTCAGCCCGTCATCCTGCCCGGCCAGCAGCGCGTGCACGCTCGCCCAGCGCCAGTCGGCCGCACGCGCCACGAGCCGCGCCCGCACCGGATTGAGCGCGACATACCGCACTGCCGTCACGAGATGCGCCTCGTCCATCGCCACCGCCCCGAACCGCCCTTGCCAGAAATGGCCGGTGCGCCGCTCGCGCGCGTGCACATGGCCGGCATAGCGCCGATGCACCGGGGCCAACGCCCGGCGCAGCCCGTCCGCGTCGGACGGCACGAGGATCAGATGGACGTGGTTGGGCATCAACACCCAGCTCCACACCGCGACCCCCGCCGTCGCGCACGACTGGGCCAAGAGATCGCGATAGAGCGCGTAGTCGGCGTCGCAAAAGAACGTCCGCGCCCGGCCGTTGCCGCGCTGCGTGACGTGATGCGGCAGACCGGGAAGGACGAGGCGGGCAAGACGAGCCATGCGCGATCATCGCCGCGACGCTCGGCCCCTGTCAATTAGGTGCACTGTCACCGTAATCCCCTGTCAATTAGGTGCACTGTCACCGTAATCCTCGCCGTAATTAGGTGCACTGTCACCGTAATCCCCAATTAGGTGCACTGTCACCGTAATCCCCGACCACGTAATCGCCGTAACCTCGCCCCGTAATTAGGTGCACTGTCACCGTAATCCCCCGTCACCGTAATCCCCCGTAATCCCGCGTAATCCCGTAATCCCCGAGCTCGGCATCGCGATGCCGCGCGATTAACTGGCGACCCATCGGCTGGCGGAAATAGCAAGCCACCGCGCGGCCCGGCGACGCGTGGCGCCGCCCCGAACCGTTACGAAGGGACTCATCTCTTAACAACTCTTTACCAAGGCGACAACTCAATTCATCAAAGAGTTACAACGACAGCCTATGTTCCGCATCATCCAACGCCCGGATCTACCCGGCGCGGAACAATGCAAGGGCAGTCCTGATGAACGATTTCGCAGAGCTTCTCGAACATGAAATTCCGCGATTGCGGCGTTATGCTCGGGCGCTGACCCGCGATGCCGCGCTGGCCGACGATCTGGTGCAGAATTGTCTGGTCCGCGCGTTGGCCAAGCAGCATCTGTGGCAGGTGGGCACCGATCTGCGCGCTTGGCTCTTTACTATCTTGCACAACCAGCACGTCAACGATGTCCGGCGTTCGGTGCGCGAAGGCGTCGCCGTGCCGGTCGAGGATGCGGCGCCGACACTGACCGTCTCGGACAAGGCCGAGGTATCGCTGCAATTGCGGGACCTCGACCGGGCGATCGCCGAATTGCCGGCGGAGCAGCGCCAGGTGATCCTGCTGGTCGGTCTCGAAGGGATGCGCTACGACGAGGCGGCGAGCGTGCTCGGCATCCCGATCGGGACGGTGCGCTCGCGCCTGTCGCGCGGTCGCGAAAGCCTGCGCGAATTGATGGACATGCCGGACCGCACACCCGGCACGGCAGTCCCGGCGCAGCACGCCGCCTGATCGCTCGTGCTCCCTCCGGCAAAGGCGATGGCGGGACGGCACGGTCGGCGGTATCGTGCGGCCGCGCCATGCGCCGGAGGGTCGGATGATCAAGGGGCTGCACCATAACGCCTATCGCTGCCGCGATTCGGAGGAGACCCGCCGGTTTTACGAGGGTTTCCTCGGTCTGCCGCTGGTCAGCGCGTTCGAAATCAACGAGGGCAAGGCGCTGCACACCTTCTTCCGGATGGAGGACGGGTCGTGCCTCGCGTTTTTCGAGGTGCCGGGGTCGCCGTTCGAATTCAAAAGACAGGACACGCTCGACCTCCACATCGCGCTCGGCGTCGAGAACGACGTGTTCGACCGCATGCTGCAAAAGGGAAAAGCGCAAGGGATCGAGGTCCGCGGCCCGGTCGATCACCGTTTTGTGCGCTCGATCTATTTCCGCGACCCCAACGGCTATGTCGTCGAGCTGACCGCCCCGACCGGCAAGGACGCCGAAATGATGGATCCGGCGGTGTCAAAGCCGCACGCGGCGCTCGCCCGTTGGCAGGAGGCCAAGAGCCACTGACGCGGGATGACCGCCGCACCCTTGAAAGTCGCGGTGATCGGGGCTGGGATCGGCGGGCTCAGCGCCGCGTTGTCGTTGCGGCGCGCCGGATTTGCGGTCGATGTCTACGAGCAGGCGGCGGAGCTGACCGAAATCGGCGGCGGCATCAATATGGGGCCGAACGCGACCCGCATCCTCTCCCGGCTCGGCCTCGGGGAAGGGCTCGACCGCGACGGGGTGCGCCCGGCCGGAACCTGGCAACGCCGCTGGCAAGACGGCCACACCTTGCAAAGGGCGCCGCTCAACCCGCTGTGCGAAGAGCTCTATGGCGCGCCGCATATGACGATCCATCGCCGCGATCTGTTGGCGCTCATCGCCGCAGGCCTGCCGGCCGAGCATGTTCATCTCGGGCACCGCCTCGTCGGCGTCGCCGCCAGCGGCAACAAGGCGGAAGCCTGGTTTGATAACGGCGGCCATATCGCGGCCGATGTGGTGGTCGGCGCCGACGGCATTCATTCGGCGGTGCGCGCCGCCCTCTTCGGAGCGCAGGAGCCACGGTATGCCGGTTGCGTTGCCTATCGCGGGCTGGTGCCGGTCGAGCGGATCGCCGATCTCGGCCTCGAGCTCGGCTCGCAATCGTGGCTCGGCCCGGGCGCGCATCTCGTGCATTACTTCGTCTCGGGCGGGCGGCTCCTCAATTTTGTCGGCTGGACCGAGCACGACCGCTGGAGCCGCGAGGATTGGACCGACCGCGCCACGATCGAGCGGGCGCTCGCCGCATTTGAAGGATGGCATGGCCAGGTGCGGCGGATCATCGCCGCCGCCGACACCTGCTTTATCTGGGCGCTGTTCGATCGCGATCCGTTGCCGCGCTGGTCGGTCGGCCGCGTGACGCTGCTCGGCGACGCCTGCCACCCGATGTATCCGTTTATGGCGCAGGGTGCGGCCCAGGCGATCGAAGACGGTGCGGCGCTCGCCGCCTGTCTCGCCGCCGACAGCGCCGACCCGGCCGCAGCCCTCGCGCGCTACGAGCGGCTGCGCCTGCCGCGCGTGACGCGGTTGCAGCAGATGTCGCGGGCCAACAAGGCGCGCTATCACATGCGCGACGGCGCCGAGCAAGAGGCGCGCGATGCCGAATGGGCGCGGGCCGCCGACCGCTCGCCCGACGCGTTGCGCTGGCTTTACGGTTTCGACGCCGGCGCGATCGGCGAATTGGAGGATGCGGCGTCATGACCGGCGAGCCGTTTGGCGTCGACGAGGCGACGATCGACGAATTGCACCAGGCGATCCGCGACGGGCGCACCACCTGCGTCGATGTCGTGCAGCAATATCTCGCCCGGGCCCGCGCTTTTAACGGCGTCGCGAGCCTGCTCGTCACCCCGGGCGGCTCTGCTGTCGAGCCGGCCGAAGGTGCGGTGCGCGCCGGGGCGCCGTTGCGCTTTCCGACCCAAACCCTCGACGCCGCGGCGATCCTGCCCGATCTCGACAAATACGCGGGTCCGCCGCTCGAATGGGGCCGGCTGGAGGCAACCGCATCCGACCCCTCGGTGCAGCAGCAATACGGCATGATCGCCGGCATCCCAAACGGTCGGCAATTGAATGCGCTCGCCACTTTGAACATTCGCGGCGAGCGCTCGGTCACCTGCAAGGGCGAGCTCGACCGGCACCCCGCGCAAGGGCCGTTGCCGCCGGGCGCGCCACCGGTCTGCGAAATCTTCCGCCAGCTTCCCGACGCGATCGAGCAGGCAGCGCTCCTCGACGCGCGCTATGGCCGCAATCCGCCGCTCGACGAGATGCCGATGTACGGCGTCGTCTTTTCGTTCAAGGACCCGTTCGACACCAAGGACATGCGCACGACCGCGGGCGGCGACGCAGCCTACGACATCGATTTCCCGGCGCGCGACCATGTGCTGGTCGAAGAATTGCGCAAAAAGGGTGCCATCATCTACGCCAAGGCGGTCAACACCGAATATAACGGTCGCGCCGGCAACCCCGGCGGCCGGCACAAGCCCGAGCAGGTCTTGCCCTCGACGCTCGGCTATCAGCGGTCGAGCTGGGCCGGCAACCCGGCCAACCCCTACGACACGACGCGCGCCGCCTCGCTCGGCTCGTCCTCCGGCTCGGGTGTGTCGGTCAGCGCCAATCTCGTCATGGCGAGCCTCGGCGAAGAGACCCGCGCCTCGACCCGCGGCCCTGCCAACCACAACGCCGTGGCGCTGATCCTGCCGCACAAGGCGATGCTCGGCTTCAACGGCGGGGCGATCGGCGCCGACATCTATTGCGACCGCAGCGGCATCCTTTGCCGCACCATCGCCGACTGCGCCAAGGTGCTGGACGCGCTGAAGGACCCGGTTGCCGGCTATTACGACCCGCGCGACCCCTATACGACGGTGCCGCGCTCCTCGGTCGTGGCCGGAGGATATGCGCGCCATGCTGCGGGCTCGGCCACGCTCGCCGGGATGCGCATCGGCGTGATCCGGGAGTCGATGCTGGTCCGCCCCGGCGAGAAGGCGACGGCGCCGATTACCAAAGCTGCGGCAGCCGAGATCAAGGCGGTGCTCGGCGAAAAGCTCGGCGCGGCCTTGGTCGAATCCGCCGATCCCTTATGGGAGCGCGACCGCGACATCGAGCAGATGAACCCCGATTTCCGCACGGCGCTCACCCGCCTCGTGCCGGTGTTCATGCCCGATCTGTTGTTCCGTCTCGGCGCCGACGGCACGCCGGTCTTCAAGGAGCTCGCCGCCGCGGTTCGGCCAACCGAATTCGCACCCGGCAAAGTTTTCGGGTCCGGCACAATGGCGCCGATCGACTATATGGTCGAATTGGCCGAGGGCCGGATCGCACCCCCCGCCAATCTCGACATCGCTACGATCCAGAACCAGGAGCTGGCGATGTCGTTCCGTTTTCACGTCCCGCAATATCTCTCGCGCCGCGCCGCCGATTGGCGCGCCTTGGGCTTTACCGAGACGCTCGTCGATTTCCCGAGCCTCAATGCCCGCTCCAAATTCTG
Organism: uncultured Alphaproteobacteria bacterium; assembly: GCA_963702685.1. Lineage (GTDB taxonomy): Bacteria > Pseudomonadota > Alphaproteobacteria > ATCC43930 > CGMCC-115725 > AP-15. The sequence goes on from CAVPDQ010000004.1 coordinate 105,884, forward strand.
GGGCGACGACGGGCGCGCCGCCTTCAAAAACTGGGAGGAGGTGGGGGACCCGCGCAACCCGCTCGGCGGCCGCCAGGGTGTGGACGAACGCATTATGCTGCGCGAATTGCTGCGCCGCGTCGATATGATGGTGATCCTCGAAAACCGGCTCGACGCGCTCGTCCGGCTGCACACGCCGTTGCCGCCGGCCAGGATCGGGGGCGCGCACGATCCCTCGGGCGGCCCGTCGAATTTGCGCATGGAATCGTTCTACGGCCCGAACGCCGGCCTGACCGAAATGCTGGTGCCCGCTGGCTATGTCACCACCGCCTGGGACCCGGTCTTCGCGCTCTCCTCGGATCGCACCCGCTATGTCCCGGCCGCCGCCGCCGCGCCGACCACCCTGCCGCCACCCGGTCTGCCGTTCTCGCTCGTCTTCCGCGCCGAGCCCGGCAAGGAGGACATTCTCTTAAAGATCGCCTCCGCCTACGAAGCCGCTTCCCGCCGCCGCATCCCACCCCCCGCCTTCGGCCCGCTGCCTGCTAAACGCTAGGAACCGACCGCCACATGGACCTTGGGCGCTAAACCCCAGGCATCCGCCTATGTCGATCGTCTCATGGGGCGATCACCTCGATGAGTTCCGCGAAGCGTTGAAAATCGGTGGCGTTGAAGGTCAGCAACCGCCGCTCGCCATGGGCCAGCATGGTTGCGACGATGTTGGCGTCGTGGACTTGACGGCCTCCGAAGGCAAAGCGGCGGCACAGGCTCGTCAATTCGTCCCAGACCATGGCGCTGTCTTCGAGGATTTCCAAATCATCGGCGAGCGCGATTGCTGCGCTCGCGGCTTCGATGAGTGGCTGCGGTCGCATCCATAGCTGAGGCCGGGTGACAACAGCGAGAAATTCCCGCAGAACCTGTCGGCTCACGCACAGCCGGTCGCGCTCGCCATGCGCGCCGAGAGCAGCCCGCGCCATCAGGTGCGCTGGTGCCGTCGGCACCATGGCGTAAACGAGCACGTTGGTGTCCACGAACATCAGCGGCCGTCATCGTCGTAAAGATCTTCCCGGCGGAGACTGACGCTCTCCGGCCATGGCCCGAGATCGACGATTGGCAATTTGCTGATATCGAACGATTTGCGTGGTTTCTGCCGGACGCGCCCGGTATCCACGGCGATCGTTACCATATGGTCGCCGGGCGGGACCTGCGGCGGGGCAACTCCGCTTATGGTCCGATCGGCGCCAACGCGGATGCGAGCACGAACACCGGGCATGCCTATTCTCCGCTGAATTTCCGGTTAGGTCGTATCACCGATGCCGGTTTCGCTCCAGCCAAAGGCTCGCCCGCATTCGTTTGGTCGTTTCGCGGCGATCTACGATCCAATCCGGTGACGACGGCCGCGTCGGCTTCGGACGCACACGCCTTCGGCCCGACCCCCGCTCGGCGGTCGGGCCGATTATCCGACTTGGCGCTTCAGCATGTCGAGCGCGTTCTTGAAATAGATCATCTCGCGCTCGTCGTCGGGCAAAGCGAGGCGGTCGAGGGCGGCGATCGTGTCGCGGATGAACATCGGCCCGCCTTCGGGGTCGAACGGGCAGTCGGTCGCAAACAGCACCCGCTCGGCGCCAAAAAAATCGAGCCCGCAGCGGATCGCCGAGGCCGAGCCGCCGACCGCGGTGTCGTTGTAAAAGAGCCGGAAATAATCGACCGGCCGGCGGCCCTTGGCCGCCATCGCGGCAAGGATGGGGCGGTAATCCTCGTCCGAGGTGCGGCTGCCGAGCTGGTCCCACAAGGGTCCGACGCGGCCTTCGAAATAGGGGATCATGGCGCCCAAATGGTGCGTGACGATGCGCAATTCGGGCAGCCGGTCGAACAGGCCGGAAAAGACGAGCCGCGCCATCGCGACACTCGTCTCGTAGGGCCAGCCGAGCACCTGCCAGATCTCGTATTTGGATTTTGCCTCGCCGGGATAATCGGCAATGCGCGCGTCGCGCGCCGGATGCATCCAGATCGGCACCTTGTGGCGCGCCGTCGCCTCCTCGAAGACCGGAAAGAACTCGGGGTCGTCGAGCGGCCGGCCGTCGACATTGGTGAAAATCTGGATGCCGCAGGCGCCGAGCGCCAATGCGCGCTCCATCTCCGCGAGCGAAGCCGCGACATTGTTGAGCGGCAGCGAAGCGACCCAGCCCGGGAATTTGTCGGGCCGGCCCGCGCAGATCCTCCTCAGCTCGTCATTCGCAAGGCGGGCGAGATCGGGCGTATCGCCGGGGCCGGCGATCGTTTCGAGCGGTGGGTTCGACAGGGTCAGCACCTGCTGATACCCCGGCCACTCGTCCATCATCCGGACCCGCGCCTCGATGTCGTAGAGCATCGGGATGCTGGTCACCCGCCGGACCATGCCGCCCTTCCCCGGCGCCAACTCGCCGATGCGGTCGGCCACGGCGCGCGGCATCACATGATTATAAATGTCGATCTTGCGCCCGCTCACGACCCGCTTCCCGACGCTGTTGCGCTAGTGCTCCGACTCAATCACATGATTCACCATAAAACGTCTGTAGGATGGGTTGAGCATCGCGAAACCCATCGCGACAACCGAAGACGATGGGTTTCGCTGTCGCTCAACCCATCCTACGAGGTATCCTCGTTGAATCATCTGAATGCATCTAAGCACTAGGAGGGCGCGCTCAGTGCAGCCGGGGCTGGACTTTTTCGCACAGCAGCTGCAAGGAGCGCATGACTTTTTCGTGCGGGACGAGGCCGCCGCAATTCAATTCGGCGAGGATGCCGCTGAGGCCGAGCTGGTCCCTGAGCTCGGCGAGGCGGTCGGCGACCATTTCCGGGGTGCCGAGGATCGCCCGGCCGCGCCGCGCCTCGTCATAGCTCATCGTTTGCAGCCGGTGGGCGCCTTCCATCCGTCGTGCGGCGTCGAAAATGCCGGCGCGGCTCGCCGATTCTTCGAGCCGCGCGCCCAAGTAACGGTAGAAATTCATCAGGCTCTCTTCGGGGTCGGAGAGCGCCTGCTCCTTGGTGTCGCCGACATAAACCGGGGCGCGCAGATAGATTTCGCCATCGCCGGGATGACCCGCCGCCCTCCAGGCTTCGCGGTAGATCTCCAAATTCGGCAGCACCTCTTCGATCGTGCCGCGCCGGGCGCCGACAAAAATCGCATAGCCCTGCCGCCCGGCCGAAATAAAGGTGTCTTCGCGGTTGGCCGCGATCCGGATCGGCGGGTGCGGCGTGTGAAACGGCTTTGGCACGATGCAGACGTTTTCGTAATTGTAATACTTGCCGCTGAACGAAAACTGCTCCTCGGTCCAGGCCCGCCTGACGACTTCCAGCACCTCGGCAAAGCGCTCGGGGCTTTCGCCATAAGGAATGCCATAGGCCTCGTAGGCGCGCGGAAAGCCGCTGCGGCCGACGCCGAAGATCAGCCGGCCGTGGCTGATGTGATCGACCGTCGCGGTATCCTCGGCCAGGCGCAAGGGCTGGCACAACGGCAGAACCTGGACCCCGAGGCCGATCTTGATGTTTTGCGTGCGCGCGGCAATGGCGCTCGCAATGGTCAGCGGCACCGCGCAGACCGAGCGCTCGGGCGCCATGTGGATTTCGGCGAGCCAGATCGCGTCGAGCCCCCAGCGCTCGGCGGCATCGACCTGGTCGAACGCGGTGGTGAACGCCTCGGCCTCGGTCTGGCCGGGGCGGCGCTGAAACTCGTGGAACACGCCGAATTCGAACGACATCGCTGCTGCTCCTGTTAGCCGGCCGACCCGCAAGACCACAAAACGGCAGCATTGCTCGCCTGATGCGACGCGGTCATCGCAGATCTGCGTCCTGCCAGTGGTAACACCCAGTCAGAAGATTCACCTGTATCTGCCTTTGTTGTCTTCCCGGCGAAGGAGCGTGTGAAGAAATTGCTCCTTCCAAGAAACGTCATTCCGGGGCGGCCCGAAGGGCCGAGCCCGGAACCCAAGAACACCTTAATTTCCAATACGTTCGACGTCTGGTGTTCATAGGTTCCGGGCTCGCGGGCAGTGCCCGCGCCCCGGAATGACGACGTTTGGCATTTTTTCACACGCTCGAAGGCCGGGACCCATCTCTGCCATAGGCACCGGCCGGAGCCTGTCCTCGGGCCGGCCAAGGGCCGGACCCGTGGGCCGGTGTGACGAGAGTGCTGGCTCCCGGCAATGATCCTTGTCATCGGGTCCATGGTGTGAAGGACACTCGCCACGAGATGGCTCCCGATTGTCACTTGCCGGCGAGCGCGAAGGCCGGCTCGTCGCTGAAAGCCGGCATGATGTCGCGGGCAAAGCGGCGGATGTTCTCGCGCGAGCCGCCGAAATTGATGATCACATAGCCGACGCCGCCGGCGCGCAGCCGCTCGAGCTTTTCGACGATCTCGTCGGGGCTGCCGAACAAGGCGCTCTCCGCACTTACGTGGCGGGCTTCTTTTTCGTCGTCGAGGATGTAGCGCGACCGGGTCTCGCCGTCGCGCCGGCGGGCCAGCGCGTTGACCCGCATATGCCCCTGATAGCGGCGTTCGAAGGCGGCTTCCTTGTCGGCGGCGTCCTTGGCGATGTGCACCGCGCGCGCCACCGCGACCTCCATCGGGTCGAAGCGCCGGCCGCGGGCCTCGACCTCCTCTTTGAATTGCGCCACCTGCTCGAGGATTTCCTCGGCGAGCGAATGCTGCCCCAGCAGCATGTTGTAGCCGCGCTCGGCCACCTGGCGCACCGAATTGCGGCTGCCCGCCCCCATCCAGAACGGCGGATGCGGCTTTTGCGCGGCTGGCGGCTCGACGACGATGTTGTCGTATTGCCAGTATTTGCCGCGGTGCGAGAACGGCGTTTCCGAGACGAACGCCTTGGTGAGCACGTCGAGCGCCTCCTCGAAACGCTCGTCGGCTTCCTCCAGCGGCACGCAAAAGCCGGCAAACTCGTTCCAGCGGTAGCCCTTGCCGACACCGAAATCGAGCCTTCCGCCGGAGAGGAGGTCGAGGGTCGCCGCCTGCTCGGCCAACAAGACCGGGTTGTGCCAGGGCAGCACGAGGACCGCGGTGCCGAGCCGCAGATGCCGGGTGCGCGCGCCGAGCCAGGTCAACAAATTGAGGCTCGCCGAGACCTGGCCAAACCCGGTGAAATGGTGCTCGACCAGAAAAGTGCTGTAATAGCCGAGCGCCTCGGCCTCGACATTGTTGTCGATAAAATCGCGAAAGCCCTGGCTCGAATCGGTGTCGGGGCCGGCGCGCCGCGCCTGGGCGCTGCCGAACAATCCGAATTTCATGACCTCGTCATCTCCTCGAACATCCACGCCGCTCGGTAGAGCCGGGACAAGCTCGCCGACCCGATACCCGGCATACGCCAGACGCTAATTTCGTCCGCCCTATCAAGCAAATACCGATTTCCGATCATGCCCATGCCGTATCGGCATGGCCGAGAGATCGGACTCGCCGATGAAATCCTCAGCCGGTTGCGGATGCGGATTTGCGCAAGGCTGCGAGGTAGCGGCTGACGCGCGCGGCGTTGACGCCGAAATCGCTGCGCCCCTGTCGTGACGAGGAGCGCACATCGATCCGGCTGCCGTTGCCCGAGGCGGCGACGCGGACGACGATGTCGTCGGTAAAACCGTACCAGAAGCTGCGCTGGCTCGCTTCGATCCGGCCGGCCTGCGGGTCGGTGGCGACGATGGTCCAGCCCATCTCCTTCGCCGTCGCCAGCGCCAAATCGAAGGCTTTTGGCGGCGCCAGCGCCAAATCCAGCGGCATCAGGTCCGGATAGCCCTTTTTCTGCAACGCGGCGAGCTTGGCGCCCTCATACGTCGCCGGGTTGCCGCCCTCGGCCTGGCGCAGCGGGACGGCGGCGACAAAAGCCGGCGGGTTGGCTGTGTCGGTCGTGATGTCGTGGATCCGTGGCAGGCCCGCCGCAACCGCGCGGTAATGCCACGGCACAAAAGCCGTCGCCGCGCCGACGACGATCGCGATGATCGCCAGCACCAGCCCGCCGCGCCCGGCGCGCCCGCCCGAAGCGGCGAGCGCGGTCACGCCGGCGACGATTGCAGCAATCCCGAGATAGGCGGAATAGGACATCAGGGTCAGCAGCGAGAAGCGCAAATCCCACCAATGGGCGCGCCAGCCGATCGGCCCCAAGGCCAGCAACAGGACCGCACCGGCGGCGAGGATCAAGCCGACCGCCGGCGCAAGACGAATGAGAGTGCGGCCCGGCCGGGCCCGGGTTGCGGCGGTGGTCATAAAGCCCTGTCCTCCCCGTTCGCGCGCCCGCTGGCGAAGGGCCGCGCGATTGTCGCAACCGATTACAACAAAACCGCGCCCGTCGAATACATTAATCGTGATTCGTCCGCAAAGGATGTGGAAAAACCCGGCTGTGCGCAGATCGGGCGGTCAAAGCCGATGTCCGCGGATGGCCGGGTCAAGCCCGGCCATGACGTAAGGTCTTGGGTTCAAGTGAAGTCGTCATGCCCGGACTTGATCCGGGCATCCCCGAAGAGGCTGGCACGAGCGATAATTCGCAGGAACCACGAGTTTTTCCGCAGCCATCTAATGGTCGTGGTGCGCGTGTATTCGCAACCCCAGCAGCGCCGCCGCCGCTTCCGGCGGCAATTTGCTGAAGCCGGCGGGGACTTCGAACAATGCCGCGCTCTGCTTGCCGATTTCGACATGGCGCAATTCCCAATGCACCGTCGAGACCTTGCCTTTGCTGGGGGAAAAGCTGCCGTCGCATTTCATCGGGATGCCATCGGCGCTGAGCCACAGCGAGCCGTCGAGACGCCCTTCGGGTATTTTCTTGTCCACCGCGTATTTCGTCGTTGGGATGCCGTTCACACTCTCCCTGCCGACCGGCTTTCCCAAGAGGCCGGGCTTTCCCAGCGCCGCGAGCGCCGGCGGCAGGACGAATTCGACCGCGGTGTGCAGGTCCGGCAGCAGGATGTCGCCGACGGCGCTGTCGCTGTGCAGGATGAAGACCGGCTTTAACGCCGGCAGCTCCTGCTCGTGCCGTTGCTCGCCCGGCATGCTCCAGATTCGGCCGACATAGCTGTGGCCGTCGAACACGAGCACCCGTTCGGCGCTGAAGCCGACCCTGGCGTCGCCGAGGGTTTCGGCCCGAGCGGCGCCGGCGGCGAACGATATCGCGAGCAGCAGGAGAGCAGCGGAAAATGCGCGCATCTTGTTTCTTGGCGAGGGCCGCTGGCTGCTACGCAGCGAATGCGGCGGTTTCGCGGCGGGCTGGACAGCGCCGGCGCATCGCCTATCTTGATCCGTCGAAACTCTGGCGCTGGCGACAGGCTCGAACGATGCAAGTGAGCATTGCGGCGAACCCCGTTCCTCGGCGGATGCCGCGATGAACGATACCGAGGGCGCGGTGGCCGTGCGGGTGCATGCGTCGATCGCCGAGATCCCGGCGGCGGCTTGGGATGCTTGCGCCGGCGACGTCAACCCGAGCGTCGCCCATGTTTTTCTGAACGCGCTCGAAGAGAGCGGCTCGGCGACGGCGCGCACCGGCTGGGCGCCGCAGCATCTGTCGATCGCCGGCCGCGACGGGACGGTGCTGGGCGTCGTGCCGCTCTACGCCAAGACCCATTCCTATGGCGAATATGTTTTCGACTATGGCTGGGCCGACGCTTATGAGCGCGCCGGCGGCCGTTATTACCCAAAGCTGCTGAACGCGGTGCCGTTCACCCCGGTGCCGGGGCCGCGGCTTTTGCTGCACCCGGCAGCGCCGGCGCAGACGCGCACCCATTTGATCGCGGCGATGGTCGAGCTCGCCAACCGCCGTCACATCTCCTCGGTGCACGTCAATTTCCCCGAGCCCGGCGACGCCGAAGCGCTGACCGAAGCGGGCTTTTTGCAGCGCATCGGCCAGCAATTCCACTGGTCGAACGAGGGTTATCAGACGTTCGACGATTTTCTCGCCGCGCTCAATTCGCGCAAGCGCAAGGCGGTCAAGAAAGAGCGGCGCGAGGTGCTGACGCCGGGCCTCGAAATCGAGGTCCTGACCGGCGCCGATCTCGAGCCGCGTCATTGGGACGCGTTCTACCGGTTTTATCTCGCGACCTCGGACCGCAAATGGGGCTCGGCCTACCTGAACCGCAAATTCTTTGCGCTGATCGGCGAGCGGATGCCGGAAAAAATCGTGCTGGTCATGGCGCAGCAGGACGGCAAATACGTCGCCGGGGCGCTGAACCTCTTGGGCAAGGACACGATCTACGGCCGCAACTGGGGCAGCTACGGCGACTACAAGTTCCTCCATTTCGAATGCTGCTATTACCAGGCGATCGAATTCGCCATCGGCCACGGGTTGAGCCGCGTCGAGGCCGGGGCGCAGGGCCCGCACAAGATCCAGCGCGGCTATCTGCCGGTGCCGACCTACAGCGCGCATTGGCTGCCCGACCCCGGCTTTCGCCGCGCCGTCGCCCAGTTCCTCGCCCGCGAGCGCGACATGGTCGAGCGCAAGATCGACGCGCTCGGCGAATATTCGCCGTTCCGCCACACCGAGGATTGACCGGTCACCCTCCTGACGAAAGGACACCGCCATGCCGAGCTTCGACCATCACGGCGCCCATATCCATTACGAGGAGCACGGCCAGGGCTTCCCGATCCTGACCTTTGCGCCGGCCGGACTGCAATCGACGATCGCGGTCTGGGGCCAGCCCTCGGCGCCGATCGACCCGACGACCGAATGGGCATCCCAATATCGCGTCATCGCGATGGACCAGCGCAACGCCGGCGGCCAGTCGCGTGCACCACTCTCCGCGCAGGACGGCTGGGACAACTACACCGCCGACCATGTGGCGCTGCTCGACCATCTGCGCATCGAGCGTTGCCATCTCTACGGCCAGTGCATCGGCGGCTCCTTTATCATGAACATGCTCAAGCATCATCCCGAGCGCGTTCAGTCCGCGGTCCTGGCGCAGCCGATCGGCCGGGTCGGCGCGATGGCGCCCGGTCGCCCCGCCCGCTTCAACGGCTGGGCCGAAACCCTCAAAGGCGACCATCCCGAGGCGACCGAGCCGGTGCTCGACGCCTTTTGCAAGAACCTCTATGCGCCGGGCTTTGTCTATTGCGCCGACCGCGATTTCGCCCGGACCGTCAAGACGCCGTGCCTGGTGCTCGCCGGCAACGACGAGGCCCACCCCTACCCGATCTCCGAGGAGCTCGCGCGGCTGATCCCCGGCTGCGAATTCGTCAAGGAGTGGAAAACCGGCGCCGCGCTCGAGGCCGCCCGAGCCCGCGTCAAGCAATTTCTCGCCGAGCACACCCCCCGCACCTGACTTGGCGGGTCGCTCCGCACCCGAGGCCGATCACGAATTAAGCGATCGCCCGCCGGCTCGGCTCACGCGCCGGCGACGGTCAGGTCGTCGATGCGCAGGGTCGGGGAGTCGGTGCCGGCCTTGAATTCGAGGTCGTCGGCGGCGACGAGCCGCTGAAACATGTCCTTCAAATTGCCGGCGACGGTCATCTCGCTGACCGGGAAGGCGATCTCGCCCTTGTCGATCCAGAAGCCGGAGGCACCGCGGCTGTAATCGCCGGTCACCCCGTTGACCCCGAACCCCATCATTTCGGTCACATAGAACCCGCTTTCGATGTCGGCGATCAGCGCCTGCGGGCTCAGACGCCCCGGCTCGATCCACACATTGGTCGCCGACGGGCCCGGCGGCGAGGAGGTGCCGCGCGCGGCGTGCCCGGTCGAATGCAATTTCAATTGGCGGGCGGAGCGCAAATCGAGCAGCCAGGTGGTCAATACCCCCTTGTCGATCAGGGCGCGCCGCCGGTTCGCCAGCCCCTCGCCGTCAAACGGCTTCGAGCGCAGGCCGCGGCTCCGGTGCGGGTCGTCGATGATCGTGATCGCCTCGGGGAAAATCCGCTCGCCGAGCCGGTCCTTCAAAAAGCTCGTGCCGCGCGCGATCGAGGGCCCCGAAATAGCACCCAGCAGCGCCGAGATAAAGCCGCGTGCGACCCGCGGGTCGAACACGACAGGGCAGCGGCAGGTCGGCATCTTTTTGGCGCCGAGCCGCTTGATCGCATGCTCGCCCGCACTCTTGCCGATTGCCGCGGGGTCGCGCAGATCGGCGGCATAGACCGCACTGGCGTAATCGTAGTCGCGCTCCATGCCGGTGCCTTCGCCGGCGATGACCGAGGCGCTGACCCCGTGGCTCGACCCGCGATAGGCGCCGGCAAACCCGTTCGATGCGGCGAGCGCCACTTCGGTGCGGCCCCAGCCGGCTTCCGCACCTTCGGAGTTGGTGACGCCGGTGACCGCGAGCGCGGCTTCCTCGGCCGCGCGGGCGCGCTCGATCAGCACCTCGGCTGTCGGCTCTTCGGTGTCGAGCATATCGAGCGCCGGCCATTGATGGGTGATCTCGCCCGGCTCGGCGATGCCGCAATAGGGGTCCTCGGGCACCGCCTTGGCCATCGCCACGGCGCGTTCGACGAGCTCGCCGAGCGCCTTTGGCGAGCGGTCGCTCGACGAGACGACCGCCTGCTGCCGGCCGATAAAGACGCGCAAGCCGAGGTCGTGCCCTTCGGAGCGTTCGAGCTTTTCGGTCTTGCCGAGGCGACGGCCATGCGACAGCGAGGCGCCTTCAAAAAACACCGCATCGGCGGCATCCGCCCCGGCCCGCCGCGCGCGGCCGATCATGTCCTGCAGCAAATCGATCGCATTTCCAGCGCTGTTGTTCATCACACCTCCAAACTAAAATCACAATGAGGCAACGAGACTGTGAGATTTTTCCAAACCTAGAAGCATCCGACAGATGTCCCGGCACTTGCGTGTTCCTTGTCTTCCCGGCGGAGGCCGGGACCCACCCTTGCAGTGGATACCGGCCTTCGCCGGTATGACAGAAGACAGATGAATCGCTCCGCCTTCTGCTGCTAAACTCCAGTCTTCTATTGAGACGCGTTGTTCATTTCCTCATTGCCTCACCGTCTCATTGTGAATTATTTTTCCAGATCGGCCGGCCGGAGCCGGGAAGCCCGTAGCTCGACCATTTTTGGGTCACCAGATCGACGATTTCCTCGGTCATCCGGATCGGCCGGCCCCAGTCGCGCTTGGTCTCGGGCGGCAATTTGCCGGTTGCGTCGAGCCCGATTTTGCCGCCGAGCCCCGCTTCGGGCGAGGCAAAGTCGAGATAGTCGATCGGCGTGCGGTCGATCATGGTCACATCGCGCACCGGGTCCATGCGGGTCGCGACCGCCCACATCACGTCCTTCCAGTTGCGCGCATCGATGTCGTCGTCCACGACGATGACGATCTTTGTGTACATGAACTGGCGCAGAAACGACCACACCCCCATCATCACCCGCTTGGCGTGACCCGGATAAGCCTTTCTGATCGAGACCACCGCGATCCGGTAGGAGCAGCCCTCCGGCGGCAGCCAGAAATCGGCGATTTCCGGAAACTGCTGCTGCAACAGCGGAATAAACACCTCGTTCAGCGCTTCGCCGAGGATCGAGGGCTCGTCGGGCGGGCGGCCGGTAAAGGTCGAGAGATAGATCGGGCTCTGCCGCATCGTCATCGCCGACAGGCGAAACACCGGGAAGCGCTCTACGGCGTTGTAGTAGCCGGTGTGGTCGCCGTAGGGGCCTTCGTCGCCGAACTCGTCGAGCGAGACATGGCCTTCGAGCACGATCTCGGCCTGCGCCGGCACTTTGAGCGGCACCGTCTTGCAATCGACGAGCTCGACGCGACGGCCGCGCAAGAGGCCGGCGAACTGGTATTCCGACAGGGTGTCGGGGACCGGTGTCACCGCGGCGAGGATCGTCCCCGGATCGGCGCCGATCACCGCCGCCGCCGGCAACGGCTCGCGCCGCTCGGCCCCCCAGCGCCGGTGGTGCTGCGCGCCGCCGCGATGCGCCAGCCAGCGCATCAGGGTGGTGTCGCGCCCCGTCACCTGCATGCGGTAGATGCCGAGGTTGAACCCGTCCTCGCGCCGCCCGCCCGGCCCCCTGGTCACGACCAGCGGCCAGGTGATCAGCGGCGCCGGCTCGCCCGGCCAGCAGGTCTGCACCGGCAGCAGGCCGAGGTCGATCTCAGCCCCGCGCAAGACGATCTCCTGGCAGGGTGCCGCATTCACGGTACGCGGCCGCATCGCCATCACCGTCTTGAGGAGCGGCAACAGCTCCAGCGCCTCGCGCCAGCCGCCGGGCGGCTCGGGTTGCTTCAAAAAAGCGAGCGTCTCGCCGATCTCGCGCAATCGGCCGGGCTCGCGGTCCATGCCCCAGGCGACGCGCTCGACGGTGCCGAACAGATTGACCAGCACCGGCATCGGATAATTGCCGCCGCCCGCGCGCCCGACATTCTCAAACAACACCGCCGGCCCGCCCTCGGCCAGCAGCCGCGTCTGGATCTCGGTCATTTCGAGACAGGGCGAGACCGCAGCCGTCACCCGTGCCAGCCGCCCGCTCGCTTCGAGCCGTTCGATAAATTCGCGCAGGCTGGCATACGGCATGCCGCGCTATATGGGGGCAGCACCGGCTAATGGCGAGCGCGGCCGATTGCGACTGTCGCAAATCGACCGCGGAGCAGGTGAGGAATACCAAGACTTCTATAACAGGATTATCGCCCTCACCGGAATCGTTGCCTCGCCGTCCTAACAACCAAGAGGACGCTCACAGCGCACCGCGCGCTCTGTTTTGCGAAAGCGGCGCGCGGGCGGAGCGTCAGACGGACAGCACTTGCCACACGATCGTTTCGCGCACCTCACGGTCCTCGATCTCGCGGCTGGTCGGGACGGCGTAGCGCGCGCGCTCGCTGAGGCCGTGATCCGGCAGGTAGGCGCGGCCTGGGTCGCCGAGCAGCACCAGCGCGCCGGCCTCGGCGAGCGAGCGCAGCCATGGGATGGCGCGGGCGGACATTTCGCGCTCGTAGCACACGTCGCCGGCGGTGACGATTGCCGGGCGCAGAGCGGCGGTGTCGATCGGGTCGCCGATAATCTCGATTTCGACATCGTTCAGCGCCGCGTTGGCGGCGATCGCGGCGGCGGCGAACGGGTCGATCTCGGCGGCGAGCACATGGCGGGCACCGGCTTTTGCCGCGGCGATCGCGACAAGGCCCGAGCCCGAGCCGAAATCGAGCACGTGCCGCCCGGCGACGGTTTCAGGGTGGTCGAGCAGCCAGCGGGCCAACGCCTGGCCGCCGGCCCAGGCAAAGGCCCAGAACGGCGGCGGCACGCCTTTTTGCGCCAGGCTCTCCTCGGTCGCCTGCCAGATCGGGGTGATCTCGCCGGCGAGATGGAGGCGGATCTCAGGGACCAGCGGCGGTGCCGCAATCGCCGTGTTGCGGCGGATAAAGACCGCGGGATCGATCACGTCAAATGGCCGGCGACGATGGCGGCCAGAACGAGCCAGCCGATCCAGCGGTTCGAGCGGAATTTGGCGAGGCAATCGGCCGGGGTATCGATATCGACCCGTGCCGCCTGCCAGGCGAGCTGCAGCGCTGCGAGCGCGAGCCCGGCCCAGAACGCAGCACCGAGCCCGGCAAGGCGCCCCGCCGCCGCCCACAGCAGGAGAGCGGCGGCATAAAACGCAAAGAGCCACGGCCGGGTGCGCGGCCCGAGCGCCAGCGCCGAAGATTTGACGCCGACGAGCGCGTCATCCTCCTTGTCCTGGTGCGCATAGATCGTGTCGTAGCCGATCGTCCAAAACACGCCGCCAAAATAAAGGAGGAGGGCCGGCCAGGCGAGATTGCCGGTGACCGCGGCCCAGCCGACGAGCGCGCCCCAATTGAAATTGAGGCCGAGAAAGATTTGCGGCCAATAGGTCACCCGCTTCATAAACGGGTAGGTGCCGATCAGCCCGAGCACCGCGATGCCGAGCACGATCGCGGTGCGGTCGAGGCTCAGCAGCACCGCGGCGCCGATGGCCAATTGCAGCACCAGAAAAACCGCCGCCTGCCGCACCGTGACCGCCCCGCTCGGCAGCGGGCGCAGCCGGGTGCGCGCGACCCGTGCGTCGTAATCGCGGTCGGCGATGTCGTTCAAGGTGCAGCCGGCGCCGCGCATGACGACGGCACCCAGCGCGAACAGCGCCATCAGCCGCAGATCGGGCCAGCGCGCCGCGGCAAGGGCGATCCCCCACCAGCTGGGAAACAGCAACAGCCAGGTGCCGATCGGGCGGTCGAGGCGGGCCAGCCGCGCATAGGGCCGCATCGGCCGCGGCAGCCGGCGCGTCACCCAATCATCGGGCCGGATATCGCTCGGGTCGGGTCGCGGCGTGGGCGCATCCTCCCCGGCCCGCCGCGGAGAAATGGCCGAACCCCGGTCGGCGCCCGCCTTGCTTTTCACCGGCATGGTCCAATCTTGGCGGTGCGAGAGGCCGGGCTCAAGCCATGGCCCCGATCAGGGAACATGTCGAGGGATCAGCGCATGGCCACGCGGGTGTTTGTGACCGAGCCGCTCCGCACCGGCATCGCCTTCGACCTCACGGCCGCGCAGGCGCACCATCTGCGCACGGTTTTGCGGCTCGGGCCCGGCGCCGCGGTTGCGGCGTTCAATGCGACCGACGGCGAATGGCTCTGCCGGATCAGCGCGGCCGATCGAAGCCATATGGCCGTCGAGGTCGAGCGCCAATTGCGCCCGCCCGCTCCCGAGGCGGATTTGTGGCTGATGTTTGCGCCGATCAAGCGGGCGCGGCTCGATTGGCTCGTCGAAAAGGCGACCGAGCTCGGCGCCTCGGCGCTGCTGCCGGTCTGGACCCGGCACACTCAAAGCGAGCGGCTCAATCTCGACCGGCTGCGTGCGCACGCGATCGCCGCGGCCGAGCTGAGCGGGCGGCTGTCGGTGCCCGAGCTCCATCCGCCGCAGCCGCTCGCCGAGGCGCTCGCCGAGTGGCCGCAAGGGCGACGCCTCGTCGTCTGCGACGAGACCGGTGCGGGGGAGCCGATCGCCGCCGCGGCGAGGCGGCTCGGCGCCGGGCGGTTCGCGCTCTTGACCGGGCCGGAAGGGGGCTTCGCCGAAACGGAGCTTGATTATCTGAAGAAACTCACCTTTGTTACCCGCGTCGGGCTCGGTTCCAGGGTCTTGCGCGCCGATACCGCAGCACTCGCGGCTTTGGCGGTGCTCCAGGCGACCGTCGGCGATTGGTGCGGCGGCGATTGGTGCGGCGGCGATCAAAGCTGACCGCACCGCCCGATTGCCGTTCCCGGCCCGCTTTCTGGAGTTACGCCGAGGATGACGACCACGCCGAGCACGCCCGGGGAGCCGATTACCGACCGGCGCCAGCTCGTCGAATATCTCGAAGCCGGCTCGAAGCCGCCCGCGGCGTGGCGGATCGGCACCGAGCACGAGAAGTTTGTCTTTCGCCGCGCCGACCTGCGCCGTGTGCCCTATGACGGGCCGGACGGCATCGCGGCCCTGCTCCACGGCATGACGCGGTTCGGCTGGAAGCCGGTTGTCGAGGACGGCAACACGATCGCGCTCGCGAACGACGCGCAATGTTCGATCACCCTCGAGCCCGGCGGCCAGTTCGAGCTTTCCGGCGCGCCGCTCGAAACCGTGCACCAGACCTGCGACGAGGTGCACGAGCATCTGCGCCAGGTGCGCGAGGTGTGCGACGAGCTCGGGCTCGGCATGATCGGGCTCGGCTTCGACCCGAAATGGCGGCGCGAGGACATCTCGTGGATGCCCAAGGCGCGCTACCGCATCATGCGCGACTACATGCCGAAAAAGGGCCGGCTCGGTCTCGACATGATGCTGCGCACCTGCACCGTGCAAACGAACCTCGACTACCGCTCCGAAGCCGACATGATCAAAAAGTTCCGGGTCAGCCTGGCGTTGCAGCCGGTGGCGGTGGCGCTCTTTGCCAATTCGCCCTTTGTCGAGGGCAAGCCGTCGGGCCGGTTGAGCGAGCGCAGCTTTATCTGGACCGACACCGACGCCGACCGCTGCGGCACGCTCCCCTTTGTGTTCGAGCCCGGCTTCGGGTTCGAGCGCTATGTCGACTACATGCTCGATGTGCCGATGTATTTCGTCTATCGCGACGGCCGGTACATCGACGCGAGCGGCCAGTCGTTCCGCGATTTTCTCGCCGGCCGGCTACCGGCCTTGCCGGGCGAGATTCCGCGGCTCGGCGACTGGACCGACCATCTGACGACCGCTTTCCCCGAGGTGCGCCTGAAGACCTTTCTCGAAATGCGCGGCGCCGATGGCGGGCCATGGCGGCGGCTCTGCGCGCTCCCGGCGTTATGGGTCGGCATCCTCTACGACGACACCGCGCTCGACGCCGCCTGGGATTTGGTTTCCGACTGGAGCGAGGCGGAGCGCGAGGCGATGCGCCGCGACGTGCCGCGGCTGGCGCTCTCGACCCCGCTGCGCAGCCGCACTCTGCGCGATGTAGCGCTCGAAATGCTCGACATCGCCCGCGAAGGACTGCACCGCCGCGCCCGGCGCAGCGCTATGGGCGACGACGAAACGCATTTCCTCGATCCGCTCTTTGCGATCGCCGGCTCGGGCCGCACCCCGGCCGAGGAATTGCTCGAAGACTTCCGCACCCGCTGGCACGGCGCGATCGACCCGGTCTTTACCGACTACGCTTATTAGAGCTGATGCGGGTCGGGGCGGCGCCCTCTGCATCGACGATCACCAGGAGAATGGAATGCTGTTCAAATGCCTGCCGGAAGGCGCGCCGATCCCGGGGCACTTTCCGGGGCCGGTCCATGATCGCGGCAAATGGTTCACGATCGATATCCATTGCCATGTGCGCTGTGCTGCGGCGGCGCAGATGGTCGAAGGCCACAGCGAGGTCTCCCGCTGGTATGCCGAGACCCAGGCCAGCCCGCAGAGTCAGGCGATCAACCGCGCGAACGGCGGGCGCACCGCCGAGCAGGGCGCTTCGCCCGAACGCCGGATCGCGGACATGGACCGGATGGGGATCGATATCCAGGCGATCTCGCCCTCGCCGCGCCAGACCTATTACGGCGCCGACCCCGAGCTCGGCCGCGCCGCATCGTGCGCGATCAACAATTTCATCGCCGAGATCTGCGGCAAATACCCCGACCGCTTCCTCGGTCTCGGCACCGTGCCGTTCCAGGCGCCGGAATTGGCGGTCGCCGAGCTCGACCGCTTGCACAAATCATTGGGCTTTCGCGGCATCGAGATCATGACCCACGTCGCCGGCGAGGATCTGTCGGGCGAGCGCTTTCGCAAAATCTTCGCCCGCTGCGAGGAGCTGGGCCTCCTGGTCTTTATGCACTCGGACGGCTTTACCGAGGCCGGGCGGTTCAAGGACCATTACTTTACCAATGTGATCGGCAACCCGCTCGATACGACGGTCGCCCTGCATCACCTGGTCTTTGGCGGGGTCTTGCGCGACTACCCCAATCTGAAGCTCGTCGCCTCGCATGGCGGCGGCTATCTGCCGGCCTATTCGGGCCGTATCGACCACGCCGCCTCGGCCCGCCCGGACGCCTGCGAAGAGCTCCCGAGAATGCCGTCGCATTATTTGAAGCGGCTTTATTTCGATGCGCTCGTCTACACCCATCACCAGCTCGATTATCTGGTCGAGGAATACGGTGCCGACCACATCCTGATGGGCACCGATTATCCGGCCGATATGGGCGAGATCGACCCCGTCGGCATGATCGAGGGCTGTCCCGGTCTCGACGACCACGAGCGCCGGGCGATCTTTGGCGGCAACGCCGCGCGCCTGTTCAACCTTGAAGTCCCGCCCCGACCGCGCTAGGCATGATCCATGGCGATCATGCTGGCCAAAACCTACGCTGCGTTCAAAGCTGCCGGGGTGAACGACGAGCAGGCGGAAGCCGCTGCCGAAGAACTCGCCGACTACGAGAACCGACTATCATCGATCGAAAATCGTTTGGCGGTCATCGATGGCAGGCTTATTGCCGTGGAAACCCGCCTGACGAGCCTCGAAAGCGCGCTCACTCAATTTCGCGCGGATGTCAGCGCTCGCTTCTCGGATGTCGGGTCTCGGTTCACAATGCTGACCTGGGCGGTCGGGATCAATGCCGCGGCGACGATCGCGATCCTCGGGGTCTTGCTCCGCGGCCGCTGACGATCGCCCGGAAAGGCACCGTCACCCGCACTCGGGAAATCCGCTTCTACCCGAGCTGAGATGCCCACTTCGCTGCAACGTCCGGTGAGAAGCCAGGTTTTTCCGGCGCGCGGCGCTTGAACCTTGAAGTGCCGACCCGACCGCGCTAGGCATGATCCATGGCGATGATGCTGGCCAAAACCTACCATGCGCTGAAGGCGGCTGGCGCGCCCGAGGACGACGCCATCGCCGCCGCCGAGGAGCTCGCCGCGTATGAGAACCGCCTCACGTCGATCGACAGCAGGCTGTCGATTATCGAGGCGCGAGTGACAAATCTGGAAACGGGGCTCACCCAGTTCCGGGCGGATGTCCACGCCAGGTTCACAATGCTGACCTGGGCGGTCGGGATCAATGCGGCGGCGACGATCGCCATCCTGGGAGTTTTGCTGCGGGGACATGGACCGTAGGCGCCGAGCGGTAATGCCTGAAAATCCAGGGCCTGAAAAATCTCTAGGGAGGATGTCATGAAGATGCTGACCGACGAACAACTGAGTGAATTGCTGCCGGCGGAAACTTCGTCGTTCCCGTCGCCGGTGCCGACCCAGATCGTGTCGAGCGACGAATACATGCCGGTGCCGCAAACCGAAAAGCAGCGCGAGGTCGAGGCGCGGCTCAAGGAGATCAGCGCCCGGCTGGCGCGCCGGCAGGGCCTGTCGCGACGGCGGTTTTTTCAGACCGCGGCCGGCATGGCGGCCTCGTTTGTCGCAATCAACCAGGTGTTCGGCCATATCTTCGACGCCAGCATCGCCGAGGCGGCGACCCCCGACCTCGCCAACGAGCGTGCCAAGGCGCTGTCGGGCCAGCTGATCATCGACGGCCACACCCATTTTTTGCGCGACGACACCCGGCTCTTGGGCTTTGTCAAGATGCGCAACTCCTTCGGCAAGCTCGGCTGGAACAAGGAATTGACCGGCGAGCAGACCATCGACGACCTCAAATACGCGAACTACATCAAAGAACTCTACATGGACAGCGACACCAAGGTGGCGCTGTTGTCCAACTCGCCCTCGGATCTGCCGCAGGACTGGTTCATCCCGCAGGCGCAGGTCTTCGCCACCCGCGAAAAAGTCAACAGGATGTTCGGCTCGCGGCGAATGATGGCGCATTTCACGATCACCCCGGGCCAGCCCGGCTGGCTCGACCAGGTCGACCAGGCGATCGAAGTCTACAAGCCCGATTCGTGGAAGGGCTACACCGTCGGCGACAATACCCACAAGGAATTGGCCCATTGGCCGTGGCACGCCGACGATGAAAAGCTGATGTATCCGTTCTATGAAAAGGCGGCGAAGTCGGGCATCAAGAACGTCTGCATCCACAAAGGCCTGTTTGCGCCCGGCGTCGAAAAGCAGTTCCCGCGACTGCGCCCCTATGCCGATGTCAGCGATATCGGCAAGGCGGCGAAGGACTGGCCGCAATTGAACTTCCTCGTCTACCACTCGGCCTATCGCTGGGTCGGCGGCACTCCGGCCGAAGGCATGGCCGAGTTCGACGCGACCGGCCGCAGCTCATGGACCAGCGACCTCGCCGAAATCCCGGAGAAATACGGCGTCACCAATGTTTACGGCGATTTGGGGCAGATCTTTGCCTGGACCGCGGTGGCCGAGCCCCGCCTCGCCGCGGCGCTGATGGGGATGATGGTCAAAGGGCTCGGCGCCGACCGGATCGTCTGGGGCACCGACGCGGTCTGGACCGGCGCGCCGCAGTGGCAGATCGAGGGGCTGCGCCGCCTCGAAATCCCCGACGATTTGCAAAAGAAATACGGGTTCAAGCCGCTCGGCCCGGCCGACGGCCCGGTCAAGAACGCGATCTTCGGCGGCAACACGGCGCGGCTCTACAGCTTCCCGCAGCAGCATGCCGGCCTGACACAACCCGACCGCTTCGCCGAGATGAAGGCGGACTACCTCGCCAACGGCCCCGGCCGCAGCAATCTGCGCTACGGCTATGTCCGCAACCCCGGTTGAGCGCGCCGGCGCGGCAGCCGGGTATAGTTGCGGCCGGGTATAGTTGAAGCGAGGCTGGCGAGGGAGAGTGGCGATGCGCTCTATGCCGCAGATCGATCGGGTGCTCGACGAGGCCGCTGACCCGCGGCGATGTGCCGGGGGTGGTGGCGACGGCCGCGACGCGCGCCGGGCCGGTTTACGAGGGCGCTTTCGGCACGCGCGCGCTCGAGGGCGGTGCGCCGATGAGCGCGGACACGGTCTTCTGGATCGCCTCGATGACAAAGGCGGTGACCTCGGCTGCGGCGATGCAGCTCGTCGAGCAAGGAAAGCTCGCGCTCGACGCGCCCATCGGCGCCGTGTTGCCCGAGCTCGTGGAGCCCAAGGTGCTCGAAGGGTTCGACCCGGACGGGCGAGCCGCGGCTGCGACCGGCGCGGCGGCCGATCGCATTGCGCCACCTGATCACCCACACCGCCGGCTTTGGCTATACGATCTGGAACGCCGATCTCGGCCGCTACGCGGAAAAGACCGGCCTCCCGGACATCATCACCTGCCAGAATGCGGCGTTGCTGCTGCCGCTCAGCTTCGATCCCGGTGACAAATGGGATTACGGCATCAATATCGACTGGGTCGGCAAGGCGGTCGAGCGAGTGAGCGGCCAGCGCCTCGGCGATTATTTCGCGGAGCACCTCTTCGCCCCGATCGGCATGAAGGACGCCGGCTTCAAGCTGACCCCGGAGCGCCGCCGACGGCTCGCCGGCATGCATGCGCGCAACGCCGATGGCAGCCTGGCGCCGATCCCGTTCGAAATCCCGCAGCAGCCCGAGTTCGAGATGGGTGGCGGCGGGCTCTACGCGACGGCGGCGGACTATCTCGCCTTTGCGCAGATTTTCTTGAACGAGGGCCGCACCAGGGACGGCCGCGCGGTGCTGAAGCCCGAAACCGTGCGGCAGATGGCGCAGAACGCAATGGGCGACCTCGACGTGCAATTGCTGCGCACGGCGATGCCGGCCTATTCGAACGACGCCGAGTTCTTCCCCGGCATGGTCAAGAAATGGGGTCTGGGCTTTATGATCTCGACCGCGGCGGTGCCCGGCGGCAGGGGTGCCGGCAGCCTCGCCTGGGCCGGGCTCGGCAACACCTATTTCTGGATCGACCCCCAGGCGGGGATTGCCGGGGTCATCCTGATGCAGCTGATCCCATTCGCCGACCAGAAGGCGCTCGGGGTGTTCGACCGCTTTGAAAAAGCGGTCTACGCGGCCGCGCCCGGCTTCTGATCGATAAGGACGAACCCGCCGTCGCCACGTCCCGACGCCGCAAGGGCGTCCCGTTTGCGCGCCGCCGCGCGCTGCCATCGGGAAGGAGCCGAGCTTGCAATTGTCGGGAATTCGCGTCGTCGATCTGACCCGTATCCTCGCCGGGCCCTATTGCTCGATGCTGCTCGCCGATATGGGCGCCGAGGTGATCAAGGTCGAGCCGCCGGGCAGCGGCGACCCGGTCCGGCGGCAGGGTGCGGTGCGCGACGGGCTCAGCTGGTATTTCGCCGCCTTCAACCGCAACAAGCGGTCGTTGACGCTCGATCTGCGCAACCCCGAAGGCTGCGGCATCTTGGCAAAGCTGATCGCGCGCGCCGATGTGCTGGTCGAGAATTTCCGGCCCGGCGTGCTCGACGCGATCGGTTTCGACGCCGCGCGGCGCCGGGCGCTCAACCCCAGCCTCGTCTATTGCCACCTCACCGGTTTTGGCGCGACCGGCCCCTATCGCGACCGGCCGTCCTTCGATTTCATCGCCCAGGCGATGAGCGGCTTTATGAGCACGACCGGCGAGCCCGAAGGCGCCCCGATGCGCGCCGGCCCGCCGATCGCCGACCTCGTCGCCGGGCTTCAGGGCGCGCTCGGCATTTGCGCCGCACTCGTCCGCCGCGCCCGCACCGGCGAAGGCGAGACCGTCGGTGCCAGCCTCAACAACGCGATGATCGGCATGCTCGGCTTTCTCGCCGCCAATTATCTGGCGACCGGTGCCGCACCGCCGCGCACCGGCAACGACCACGCGATCGTGGCACCCTACGGCATGTTCCGCACCGCGGACGGCGAAATCGCAATCGCCCCGAGCCAGGAGCAATCCTATCAGCGGCTCCTCGACGCGCTGGAATTGCCCGAATTTCGCGACCGGCCGGAATTTCGGACAAACGACCTGCGGGTCGAGCACCGGGCGGCGGTCAATGCCGCGGTCGAGGCGCGGCTCGCCGGCCACACCAGCGATTATTGGATCGACAAGCTCAACACCGCCGGCGTCCCGTGCGACCGGGTCAAGGGCCTCGCCGAAGCCTTGGCCGACCCGCAGACGATCGACCAGGAGATGGTGGTGCGCGCCGAGCATCCGGGGCACGGCGAGGTCGCGATGCTCGGCTTCCCGATCAAATTCGCCGAGGCGCCGTGCCGCCTCCACCGCCCGGCCCCCGATCTCGGCGCCGACAGCGACGCCATCCTGCGCGAGCTCGGCTGCGCCGCGGACGAGATCGCCCGCCTGCGCCGCGCCCGCATCATCTGACCCGGGATTTTCCCCGCCCTTGCGAGCGGAGGGTGAGAGAGGGGGGCTGCCACCGCGCGCCAGGCCGCCACCGCCCGGACGACATCACCCCTGGCCGCCGCGGGGCGGCGGGTCCATATTCGGCGGATGACCGCTTTTGTGACGCTTTTGCTTGTGCTCGCCCTGCTCGGCGTCTTGGTCGTGCTCGGCTTTGGGATCGCGACGATGCTGCGCGGCGGCAACCCGCAGCGCTCGAACAAGCTGATGCAGGCGCGCGTCGTCATGCAGGGCCTGGCGTTGCTGCTCTTGGCGATCTTGATGCTGCTCGGCCACCGCTGAGCCCGGCCGCTGAATTCGAATGGTGCGGCTCACCCGCATCTATACCCGCGGCGGCGACAAGGGCGAGACCTCGCTCGGCGACGGGTCACGGGTGCCAAAGCACGCGCTGCGCGTCGCCGCCTACGGCACCGTCGACGAGGCGAACGCCGCAATCGGCATCGCCCGGCTCCACATCGCCGATCCCGAGGCCGATGCGATGCTCGGCCGTGTCCAAAACGACCTCTTCGATCTCGGCGCCGATCTGTGCACGCCCGAAGACGGCCGGCGCGCGGCCGGCGCCTTGCGCATCCTCGCTGCGCAGGTCGAGCGCCTCGAGCACGAGATCGATGCGATGAATGCGAGCCTCGCGCCGCTCGCCTCGTTTATCCTGCCGGGGGGCACCCCCGCCGCCGCCCATCTCCACCTGGCGCGCACCATCGTGCGCCGCGCCGAGCGCCTCATTGCCGAGCTCGCCCTGTCGCAGCCGGTCAATCCCGAGGCGCTCAAATACCTGAACCGCCTCTCCGACCACCTCTTCGTCCTCGGCCGGCGTTTGAACGACAACGGCGCCGGGGACGTGCTCTGGATCCCCGGCGCCAACCGCTGATCCGGCCGGGTTGCGATCGCGTTGCCTGGGAAGGCATCAGGCGGGCAGGCGTCGAGGCATCCGACACCGGGGACGAATCAACGCGGAGCAGGGCAAGCGCCGCTCGCCCGCTTCGGGCAAATGACCGCGGGATTGACCGCGGGGCGCGCGGGGTCCAGCATTCGGGCCATCCCTGAAGCCGGCGGCAGCCGGCGCCCTGTCTCCGCCGCACGAGGTTTGACGGCACCATGATCAAACGCTTCCACGCGCTCTATGTCGGCCAGATCGCGCTCGACAATATCGGCCTCCGGGGCACCCCGGCGAACGACCGGCGCTACTCCAACGACCGGCTTTCCGAGGTCTTTGAAACGTCGCGCGATGTGGCGCAGCTGATGGACGAGGAAGGCTATTACGCGCTGTGGACCGCCGAGCACCATTTCCAGCACGAGGGCTACGAGTGCCTGCCCAACCTGGTGCAGCTCGGGCTGTGGCTCGCCACCCAGACCAAGCGCCTCAAATTCGGCTGCGCCTTCAACATCCTGCCGATGTGGCATCCGATCCGGCTCGCCGAGGATTACGCAATGGCCGACATCGTGACCGACGGAAGGGTGATCCTGGGGGTCGGGCGCGGCTATCACACCCGCGAGGTCGAGAGCTTTGGGGCACCCTTGCTCGACACCGACGCTAACCGGGCGATCTTCGAGGAAGGGCTGGAGCTGCTGCTGAAATGCTTCAACCAGGAATCGTTCCGCCACCAGGGCAAGTATTACCAATGCCCGCCGCCCGTCCCTTATCGCGGCTACCAGCTCGACGAGATCACGATGGTGCCGCGGCCAAAGCATCTGCCGGTCGAGGTGTGGATGCCGATCGCCAGCGGCCGCACGATCGACCTGATGGCGAAAAGCGGGCTGAAGGCGATGGTGACGCTGAACGGCGAAAAAATCCTCGACGACGTGATCCGCGCGTTTCATACCGCCTGCCGGCGGCACGGCCGCGAGGTCGCGCTCGGGCAGGACATGATCTGGGGTGCGGGGCTCTACCTCGCCGCCAGCAAGGAAGAGGCGATGCGCCGGGTCGAGCCGTCGCATGACGAGCGCTACAAATGGTTCGCGCCCTTTGGCTTTGTCCGCTACGCCGACGAGGAGGGCCGCACCTGGGGGACGCCGGGAGCGCCGTGCCGCGTCCCCTCGCTCGCCGACGGGGTCGCGCAAAAGGCGTGGTTTTGCGGCCCACCGGGCGAGGTCATCGACGGCATCAAATCGATCGAGGCGAAATATCCGGGGCTCGAGGATTTTATGATCCATTGGGCCGAGGGGCTGCCGCCCGAGGAGTTCAAGGACCAGCTGCGCCGCTTCGCCCGCGAGGTGATGCCGGCCTTCAACCGCGCATGAGCGGGGTCGCAAGCGGGGCGGGCGCCGCCCAAAGCCGGCGCCGCCGGATCCGGATGACGCCGGAGGAGGAGGCGGCGTTTCTGCGCGACCACCCGAAATGCGCGCTCGCCACAATCGACCAGGACGGCTTTCCGCATGTCGTGGCGATGGGCTTTTTTGTCGACGACGACGGCGCCTTTTGCATGACCTCCTATGCCAAGGCGCAAAAGGTCCTGAACATCCGCCGCAACCCGCTCGTCGGCATCATGGTCGAGGCGGGCGACGCCTATGCCGAATTGCAGGGTGTGATGGTGCGCGGCCACTGCGAGATCATCGACGACACCGACGAGGTGCGCGCCGCGATGCACCACCGCCGCCGCGCCAGCCCCGCCGACCGCGGCTCCTCGACCGGCCTCGACCGCGCCCCCAAACGCGTCCTCCTCAGGATCACCCCGTTGAAGCAGACGAGCTGGGACCACAAAAAGCTCGGCGGCAAATACTGACGAGCCCCTATCCCGCGTTTCTGCGCTGTCTGTTTCAGCGACATCTTACGCGGCGCCTGCATCGGTCGGCCATTTCAAACCCTTCTACCCGTCACCTCCATGCCGTCGCCGCGAGACCGGTCGCCGCGGGTGGAACAAACCGGGTTAATTGCCAAGCCGTGCTTATCGAGAGGAATTGATTTTTTCGAGGACGATCTGGTTCTTGCGAAGAACAACGCGACGCTCGTGCACGCCGGTGCTGATGGCGATATTGCCGCTGACCTTGATCGGCGGCGTGCCGGGAACGCCGCTTTCGATTTCGAACAGGCATTTCAGGTCCTCGGATCGCAGCTCTGCGGCGCTCCCGGTTGCCCCGCCAAAGATCGTCGCCGGCGTGTTGTCGGAATAGTTCTGGACCTTCAACCCCCAACCCGCCGGGAATTTTGGAATGGCGACAACCGATCCATTCTCGATAACGAGGTCGATGACGCTCACCTCCTCCCGCAGCCCGGGTCGAAGACCGGCGGCGATCGTCAAGCAGTAGCGGGGCGATCTCGCCTCACTTGCGTGTGACAAGGCACACACGCCGAGCGCGAGGATGGCTGCGCTCGGGATGGCGGCAGCGCGGGCGCCGCCGATCACCTCTACGCGTCCGATGTACCGTAACTGTCACCATGACCTTCCCAGCATTGACCTGAGGACTTGGCCGAAGCTTCGGCCTTGTCGCCGCGATGGTTCGTGCCCGATCAGTGGTCCAATTGATATCGGAAAGGACTTCGAACACGACCGAAGCGAACTGCGCAAAAAGATGAGATAGACGAGCCCGACTCCCAATCCGATAGTCCCCAATCCGCACAGGATTTGCCGGGCCGCTGTGTGACGCAGTCCGATCGTCATCGGTCATCTCCAGCGACCGGCGTCGCCTCTCGCCATGTGGTTCAATCGGAGCGACGCGAGTGGAGATCAATCGGGGCAGCCTTTCGACAGCGCCTTATCGCCATCGGTGAAATGATAGGAGATATGGATCGGTCCGACTTGCGCGACGGTCGGGTCATATGAGCGAGACAGCCAAACCCCAGCGACACTTCGAGTGTCTCATCGTTTACCCATTTCAGGTTCTCCTCTACACCGAAGCTGTCGGCTTCGACCAATGTCGTCGAGAACCAGTGATGGGTTCGTCGGAGGCGAACCGCCGTCCTGATTGGATGTTGTAGACTACCAGCCGTGTCGGTTCTTACGTAGACCTTATCGCCGCGTCTATTCTCCGCCGAATCTTCGATGAAATCGTGACTGCCGACAACCGAGCTCAAAGCGATCAGCGCCTCGAAGTAGCGCCCCACATAGTAGCCGCCTATACCGACCACGAGCACGTAATCACCCAGACCGCCAGTCGAAATCGGCTGGCGGTTAATCTGGCCGGCCAACCGGACAATATCGTTATCGCCATCGTCCGGATTTGCCGTCTCTCCACCCGCGTTTGATCCAGCCCAATTGATCCTGGGCGCCATAGTTGCTGGAGTTTTGCAGCGCGTAGAGCTTCGCGAGCGCTAACGTTATGTCTAAGGCATATCCGGCTCCGGCCATATACACCCCAACCGCATAGTTCGCTGCCGGCGTATAGGCTTGGTAGAATTTCTGATTAACGACATCCCTTTGAAAGTCATACGTGCCCTCTTGGCCGATGGCAGCGCGCACATAGTCGTATTGCTTCCAAGGGGGAAACTCTGCGATGGCTTGGCCGGCGCGATAGATTTTTCGGTAATCAGCGTGTGGCGGCGCGATCAGCAAATTCGGTGGGTCGCCACCGCGGATCGGTGTCCCGTCCGGCGGGGTGACCACTTTGGCGTCCGCAGGCGGCTCTCTTATGACTTTGTACCCAACGAACACGATCCCGCCAGCAACGGACGCTCCGCCGGCCGGCGGGGCCGCTGAGGTTCCGAAACCTGGACCTTCGCCGTCGATTGTTCCAGTCGCGTTCGATGGTTCGCCCGCCGGCCTTGTCGCGGTAGATGGCCGAGCCACTGGCAAACCGTAGCCTGTCTCGCCACTCGCAAAGCCGTCACTGGTCCATTGGCCGCCGTTAGGATTGCCGGCGGGAACACGCGGCTGGGTTGGGTTGTAGCCGGCCTTTGTAACGTCGAGCAGAACAGGGTCGAGGCCGCAAGCTTTGATCAGCTCGCATGGTGAGAGACCATCATCGAGCAGCCGCTCGGCGGCAGAAAGGCCGGTTGAGACTCGTTCCGGCTGGTCGAGCGGCGGCAGCCCGGTGCGTGCGAGCGCGATCGCGGCAAGCACCGCCTCGCCGTCGCTACAATAATTGGAGGCGCGGCGGATTGCTCCAGGACCCCAGAGCCGATCGCCTCCCCGTAGACAACCGCGAGCAGCGCAAGGATGCGCTCCTCCTGGCCGTCGAGGACGAAGCTCCGGCTTGCCGGCTCGGCCGGTCCTCATTTTTGCCAGCACGGTCCGGCCGAGGACGAGGCCATCGCTCGTCATGGTCAATGCCGGTTGGAGCGATTGCGCGTAGAGCACGCCGGCGCGAGTTCGCAAGGGCAGCATCGACCTCGGGCATGGGCGCTCCACAGGCGGGGAGATCAGCCGCTCTGATACACGCAAACCGACCAGAAGTCAAGAACGAAATAGCAACATCATAGCCGCGCCTCAGACCGAGGGTCAGGCGGCGCGGCGGCGGCTTTTGACGCGGGTCTTGTCGCCTTCCTCGTCGAAGAGCTCGGCCAGCTTTTCGAGCATGACGCCGCCCAATTGCTCGGCATCGACGATGGTGACGGCGCGGCGGTAGTAGCGGGTCACGTCGTGGCCGATGCCGATCGCGGTCAGCTCGACCTCGCCGAGCCGCTCGATCTCGTGGATCACCTCGCGCAGGTGCTTTTCGAGGTAGTTGCCGGGGTTGACCGAGAGCGTCGAATCATCAACGGGCGCGCCGTCGGAGATGACCATCAGGATGCGCCGCTCCTCCCGGCGCTCCCTGAGCCGGAAGGGATCACCGTTAAAGCCGTGATCGCCTCGCCCTACCCGTGATCGGGAAGGGCCGATTGCGGGCAGGGAGTGACTGTTGGCGGCGGCTCAGAATGCCTTGCGCAGCCCCGCCTGGGTCAGAATCGCATTTGCCAACGGGCGGTTCTTGATGTTGACCGGCACAGGGAACGTGCGGGAGGTGATTGGGCTCCACCAGATTTCGTGACTGCCCTTGCCCTGGCGTTCGAGGCGACAGCCCGCGGCTCGCAACAAACCCGTCAGGCGGCGATACACGCCGTGCCTTGCCGCTCGGCGACCACGGAGATCACCACCGTTTCTCCCGGAGGTTCAACCCGATTGGCGTGCAGCAGCTCGGGACCGACCTCGAGCACGGTCTCGACGAGCTCATCGAACGTGTCGCCTTGGCAGGTGAGACCCGGGATGTCTTCGCCATCCGTCCACCAGGTCCGCGACGCTTCATCCCAACGGGCGCGCACGGTATAGGTTTTCGCCATCAGGCTGCGCCTCCTGCGCGTTCCTTCTCTGTCAAGATAGATGTCGCACGGGACGAGTTACAGAGTCGGGCGTGAAAAAGTCGGGATCAAGAGACCCGACTTCTTATCATCCGATTTGTGCTCGTCCGCTCGCGCCGATCAAGCCCGCCGCCGGTCAACGCTTCAGCACTACGGCCGAGCGATCGCAGACCCGCTGGAGGGAATCGCCATTCGAAAAGGTGATCGTCCCGACTGCCGGCGCACGGGTCGCGTGCGACATCAACGCCGGACCATGGCGGCTCCAAGGCGGGAAGTCAGCCGCTTTTATACCCCCAAACCGGCCCAAAGTCGAGAACTAAATAGCAACTACCCTGCACGGCCGCCGCGGTCAGGCGGCGCGGCGGCGGCTTTTGACGCGGGTCTTGTCGCCTTCCTCGTCGAAGAGCTCGGCCAATTTTTCGAGCATGACGCCGCCCAATTGCTCGGCATCGACGATGGTGACGGCGCGGCGGTAGTAGCGGGTCACGTCGTGGCCGATGCCGATCGCGGTCAGCTCGACCTCGCCGAGCCGCTCGATATCGTGGATCACCTCGCGCAGGTGCTTTTCGAGGTAGTTGCCGGGGTTGACCGAGAGCGTCGAATCATCAACCGGGCGCGCCGTCGGAGATGACCATCAGGATGCGGCGCTCCTCGGTGCGCGCGCGCAGCCGGTTGTGCGCCCAGGCGAGCGCCTCGCCGTCGATGTTCTCCTTCAAGATGCCCTCGCGCAGCATCAGCCCCAGATTGCGCCGGGCGCGGCGCCAGGGCGCGTCGGCCGGCTTGTAGACGATGTGTCTGAGATCGTTGAGGCGGCCAGGGTTGGCGGGCTTGCCCGCGGCGATCCAGCGCTCGCGCGACTGCCCGCCTTTCCAGGCTCGCGTGGTAAAGCCGAGGATCTCGACCTTGACCGAGCAGCGCTCCAAGGTGCGCGCCAGGATGTCCGCGCTCATCGCCGCGACGGTGATCGGCCGGCCGCGCATCGATCCCGAATTGTCGATGAGGAGCGTGACGACGGTGTCGCGGAAATCCATCTCGCGCTCGCGCTTGTAGGCGAGCGGCAGGATCGGGTTGGCGACGACGCGCGACAGCCGGGCGGCGTCCAAGAGCCCCTCGTCGAGGTCGAATTCCCAGGCGCGGGTCTGCTTGGCCAGGAGCTTTCGCTGCAGGCGGTTGGCGAGGCGGGCGATCACGCTCTGCAAATGGGCGAGCTGCTGGTCGAGCAATTGGCGCAGCCGCGCCAATTCGTCGGCGTCGCACAATTCGTCGGCCTCGATGACCTCGTCCGAGGTGGTGCTGAAAGCGCGATAGACCGCGGTGTCGTCGCCGCGCGCCCGCGGCATCTGGCCGGGGCGGCCGGGCCGGCCGGGATCGTCGTCGCTGGCGCCCGGCATCATCTCGCCGTCGCCCGCATCGGCCGCGTCCTGCGCGTCGTCGGCGGCGCCGTCGGCCGGCGAGCCGTCGGGCGAGGGCTGGGCGCCCGATGTCGCACCCTCGCCTTCGCTTTCGTTCTCGCCTTCGGATTCCTCGCCTGATTGCTCCTCGTCGCTCTCGCTCTCCTCGGCATCGCCCAGATCGAGATCGAGGTCCTGCAGCATGCGCCGGGTGGCGCGCGCATAGAGGTCCTGGTCGAGGATGGTGCGGTCGAGCTCGCCGAGGTCCTTGGCGATCTTGCCTTCGAGCCAGGGACGCCACAGATCGACGACGCGCCGGGCCGAGGGCGGCGGCCGCTCCCTGGTCAGCGCCTCGCGGGCCAAGAGCCGCACCGCCTCGGCCATCGTGCTCTCGGTGCGCTCGGTGATCCGCTCGAACCCCTGCCGGCGGTATTGCTCGTCGAGCATCGCCCCGAGGTTGGCGGCGACCCCGGTCATCCGCCGCGCGCCCAAGGCCTCGACCCGCGCCTGCTCGACCGCCTCGAAGACGGCCCGCGCCAAGGGCGACCCCGGCAGCCGGCGGCTGTGCACCGCGTCGTCGTGATAGCGCAGCCTGAGCGCCAGGCTGTCGGCGGCGCCGCGCAGTTGCGCGGCCTCCTCGGCCGGCAGGTCGCGCGGCGGGTTCGGCAGCCGCACCCGGGTGCCGCTCGCCCCGGCGCCCTCGGGGCCGAAGCCGACGGTCAGGTCGTCGCGCTCGGCGATCGCCCGCAACGTCGCCGCGGTCGCCCGCTTGAAGATTTCGGTCGGAGAAAATTCCTGGGCCATATCAATCAGCGACCAGTCCGTTTCTCCCCTTGCCCGGACTTGATCCGGGCATCCACGTCTTGGGACCGAACACAGTCGGCTTGGACCAAGACGGGGATGGCCGGGTCAAGCCCGGCCACGGGGAATGTGTGTAGAAATTGTGGACGATCAGGATAACCCCGCCGCCTACATCAACGTTGCGTTGACGCCGGTTTCGGCCAGCTCGGTGCCGAAGCAGCGCTGGTAGTATTCGGCGACGGTCGGCCGCTCCATCTCGTCGCATTTGTTGAGGAAGGTCAGCCGGAAGCCGAACGACAGATCGCCGAAGATCGCCGCGTTCTCGGCCCAGGTCATGACCGTGCGCGGCGACATCACGGTCGAGATGTCGCCGTTGATAAAGCCGGCGCGGGTCAAATCGGCGAGCGCCACCATGGCGCTGATCGTGCGCCTTCCGTCCTCGTTGTCGTAGGTAGGCACCTTGGCCAGCACGATCTCGCATTCGGCGTCGTGCGGCAGATAGTTCAAGGTGGCGACGATGTTCCAGCGGTCCATCTGGCCCTGGTTGATCTGCTGCGTGCCGTGGTAGAGCCCGGTGGTGTCGCCGAGCCCGACCGTGTTGGCGGTCGAGAACAGGCGAAACCCCGAATGCGGCCGAATGACGCGGTTCTGGTCCAAGAGGGTCAATTTGCCCTCGACCTCGAGCACGCGCTGGATCACGAACATGACGTCGGGGCGCCCGGCGTCGTATTCGTCGAAGCACAGCCCGACCGGGTGCTGCAAGGCCCAGGGGAGGAGGCCCTCGCGGAACTCGGTCACCTGCTTGTTGTCGCGCAATACGATCGCGTCCTTGCCGACGAGGTCGATGCGGCTGATGTGGCTGTCGAGGTTGACCCGGATCAAGGGCCAGTTGAGGCGGGCCGCGACCTGCTCGACATGGGTCGATTTGCCGGTGCCGTGATAGCCTTGGATCATGACCCGGCGGTTGAAGGCGAAGCCGGCCAGGATCGCCAGCGTGGTGTCGCGGTCGAAGCGGTAGGCATCGTCGAAATCGGGGACGTGCTCGCTCGCCTGGCTGAACGCCGGCACCTGCATGTCGCTGTCGATGCCGAAGGTCTGGCGCACCGAGATCGTGATGTCGGGCTTGTCCAGCGGAAAGGCGTCGGCAGGCGCCGTGGGCTCTACGGAGGGCATTATTGGTTTGTTCCTGGTGGTGAAGCGGGAAGGAATTTGATCGGCGGCGGGCGATTGTTCAACTGAAATAGCCAGCCTTCAGGGTGGCATAGGCCTGGTTGATGATCTTGAGCTTCTCCTCGGCCGCCTTGTCGCCGCCATGGGCGTCGGGATGGTGCAATTTGACGAGCGCCTTGTAGCGCGCCTTGAGCCTGACCGGGGTGAAGGGCGGCTCGATCTCGAACACGTCGAGCGCCTGCTCGCGCGCCGAGAGGGCACGCCGCGTCGCCTCATGGATGCGCCGGTTGTGGCGGGCCTCGCCGCCGGCCCCGTTCGGGTAGACGCCGAGCGGGTCGCGCATGCGCGCGGCATAGCTCGGCCCGTGCCGGTCGCCGAGCCGCCAGCTCGGCCGCTGCCACACCGTGTCGCTCCTGATTTCGGCCTCGATCTCGCGATCGCTCATCCCGGCGTAATAGTTCCAGGCGGCGTTGTAGGCGCGCACGTGATCGAGACAGAACCAGTAGTAATCACGCAGTCCGAGCCGCGATTTCGGCGCGCGGAAATCGCCGCCGGCCGCGCAGTCCGGGTGGTCGCACCCGCGCACCGGGGCCTCGGCCGCCGCTTCGAACACGGGATCCAGCAAAAGACGCCGCATGAGACTCAGTATGGGTGGCGCGCTGCGCGCTGGCAAGAATGTGGCCCAGGGCCGGCCGCCCGCGAGCGCAGCACAGGGTTGCATCCGACGGCGAGCCCCGCCGCGGGTGCGGCATCGACGGTCTTGCCAGCGGCGCAACGGCGAACTAGGTTCGCGGCGCATCTGGGATCAGGGGCGCGAGCACGCAAAAGCGCCCGATGGGAGAGGGAGACGTCATGGATTCGCACATTGTCGCCAAGCCGACCCGCCGCAGCATCGTTCGCGCCGGCGGGGCGCTTTTTGCCGCCGCGCAGCTGCCGCGGCTCGCCCGCGCCGCCGAAAGCCAGCCGCCGATCGGCACCTGGCCCGCGGGCTCGTCCGGCCCCGCGGTGACCATCGGCATCACCGTGCCGCGCACCGGCACCTACGCCGCTTCCGGCGAGGACGAATTGAAGGGGATGCAGCTCGCGGTCGAGCACCTGAACAGCGGTGATCCGGTCATCAAGATGATCTCGCCGCACACCACAAAGGGCGTGCTCGGCAAGGAGGTCAAGTACGTTGTCGCCGATTCCGAAGCGAAGCCCAACACCGCCGTGCAGGCGCAGTCGCGCTTTATCAACGACAACAAGATCATCCTGATGACCGGCTCGACCTCGAGCGCCGTCGCGGTCGCATTGAACAAATTGGCGCAGCGCGAAAAGGTGCTCTATGTCGTCGCCATCTCCGGCTCCAACGACACCACCGGCAAGGATTGCGTGCGCTACAGCTTCCGCCAGGATTTCTACGGGCAGACCGCTGCGGCCGCGATCGGTCCGGTGCTGCTGAAGACATACGGCAAGAACCGCAAATGCGCGTTTATGACGCCGGACTATACTTACGGTCACACGGTAACGAAATCGGTCAGCGACTATCTGATCAAGAACGGCGGCTGGAACATGGTGACCAACCAAGTCTCGCCGCTCGGCTCTCCCGACTACAGCTCCTATCTGCTCAATATCTCCAATTCCGGCGCCGAATTTTTGCTCAACGTCAATTGGGGCCACGACGCGGTCTTGTCAACCCAGCAGGCGGAGCAGTTTGGCATCTTGAAAAAAATGCAGCTGGTGATCCCCTACCAGACCCCGTTTCTGGCCAAGGAGGTCGGCGCCAACATCACCCAGGGCGTGCTCGCCGCCACCGATTTCTGGTGGACGCTCGAAGACAAATACCCGGTGGCGAAGGCGTTCGTCGCGGCCTTCGACAAGAAATACGGCTACCGGCCGGAGTGGGGCGCCGACAACTCCTACATGCAATTTGCGATGTGGGCCGATGCCTGCGAGCGCGCCGGCACGTTCTATCCGCCCGACGTGATCAAAGCCTACGAAGCCGGCCAGCACATCAACTCGACGGTCGGCGACGTCTATTTCCGCGCCGCCGACCACCAGCTGGTGCGGCCGGTCATCATCGTGAAGGGCAAGAAGCCCGACCAGATGAAGAACAAGGAGGATTACTGGGAGGTATTGGACGTGGTGCCCGGCGCTGGCCTGATGCAGGCGCCCGATGCGTTCGGCTGCCACCTCGGCGCCTACACCTGAACCCCGCGACGCGGGCGCGGCCGACGCGCCACGCGCATGGTCACCTGGCCTAATTTCGTCTCGCAGCTGTTCAACGGGCTGGCTGCGGGGGCGCTTCTGGCGCTGATCAGCTCGGGGCTGACGATCATCTACGGCACCCTCGGGGTGTTGAACCTCGCCCATGGCGCGATGTTCATGCTCGGCGGCTATGCCGGCTATGTCGCGTTTGAGGCGACCGGATCGTTTGCCGTCGCGGTCGCCGCCGGCGCCTTGTTTCTGGTCGTGGTCGGCATCGTCATCGAGCTGGTGGTGATCCGTCACTTCTACGGCCGCCCGCCGGAAGATCAAATCCTGGTGACCTTCGGCATCGGCATCGTCATCGTCGAGCTGGTCCGGCTCGGCTTCGGCAGCCTGTCGAAGAGCGTGGCGCCGCCGGCCTGGGCCGCCGGCGTGACGCCGATGGGCTTCCTGATCTACCCGACCTACCGCATCGCCGTCTTGGTGATCGCCGCGGCGGCGCTCGCGGTGCTGTACGTCGTCCTCTATCGCACCCGGCTCGGCATGATCGTGCGTGCCGGGATCGAGGATTCCGGCATGGTCGGCATGCTCGGCATCAACGTCTACCGCGTCTTCATGCTGGTCTTCGGCATCGGCGCGATGGCCGCCGGGTTTGCCGGGATCGTCAACGCGCCGGTGGTGTCGCTGACCCCGGACATGGGCGAGTCGATCCTGGTGCAGACCTTTGTCGTCGTCGTCATCGGCGGCGTCGGCTCGTTTCCGGGGGCGATCCTCGGCGGGCTGATCGCCGGCGAGATCCTGAGCCTGACCTCGATGGTCGACCCGGCCTATTCCGGGGTCATGCTGTTCGCCGTCATGACCCTGGTGCTGCTGCTGCGGCCGCAAGGCTTGCTCGGCAGCCAGAGCCGCGACTGATGCGGCGGCGCCGCCCGCTCCTGGTCGAGGGGCTGACCGCCCTCGGCCTCGTCGCCGCCCCGTATGTTCTGCCGCCTCTCGGCTTTGCCCCGAACACGGTCAACCAGATCCTGGTCTGGGGCCTGTTCGGCATCGGCTTCGATATCCTGTTCGGCTATACCGGGCTCTTGTCGTTCGGCCAGTCGGCGTTTTACGGCACCGGCGGGTTTGTCGCCGCCTATCTCCTCGTAAACAATCTGATGTCGAATGTCGTGGCGGCGCTCGTCGTCGGCACGGTCGGCGCCGCATTGGCCGGGGTCGCGGTCGGTGTCGTGGCGCTGCGCCGCACCGGCATCTACTTCGCGATGATCACGGTGGCGATCGCCGAGATGTTCTTTTTTGTCGAGAACTCGCCGCTCTCCGCCTGGACCGGCGGCGAGAACGGGTTGCCGGGCGTGCCGGCGCCGAAATTCTCCTTCGCCGGCTTCAGCTATCAGGTCGGCACCGGCTGGTCGATGTACGGGTTTCTCGCCGTCTGCTACTTCATCGGCATCGTCCTGGCGCTGCGCATCGTGCGCTCGCCGGTCGGCGCGATATTGAGCGCGATCCGCGACAACCCGCTGCGGGCGCGGGCGGTCGGCCACAGGGTCGGTCTCTACAAGCTCGCCGCCTTTGTCATCGCCGCCGCCTATGCCGGGTTTGCCGGCGGGCTCCTCGGCGTCTTGCAAGGCTTTATGCCGCCCGACGCCTTCACCTTCGACACCTCGGGCCAGTTGGTGATGCAGACCGCGATCGGCGGCGTCGGCACCCTCTTCGGCCCGTTGCTCGGGTGCGGCGGTCTGGCTCTTTCTGCGCGACTTTCTGCAGGCCGTGGTCGGGCTCGGCAGCGCCTGGAAGCTGGTGCTCGGGCTGGTCTTCGTGCTGCTCGTCTGTTTCCTGCGCCGCGGCCTGATCGGCGGCCTGAAGGATCTCTTCGCAATTCTCGCGGCACCCCGGCATCCGCCCGCCCCCGAGGCGGCGCCGGCACCCGCCGCCGCACCGCTCGCCAGCATCGGCCCGCTGCGCCGCCGCCATGAGACGGCGTTTTCCGGGCCGGCGCTCGAAGCCCGCGGGCTGACCAAATCGTTTGGCGGCCTCGTCGCCAACCGCAACATCGATTTCGCCGTCGAGCCGGGCGAATTGCGCGCGATCATCGGCCCGAACGGTGCCGGCAAGAGCACGTTCTTCAAGATGCTGACCTGCGAATTGCCGCCGAGCGCCGGGCAGATCTTTTTCCACGGCCGCGATATCACCGGCATGGATGTTTCGCGCGTGTGCCAGCTCGGGCTGACCAAGAGCTATCAGGTCAACCAGCTGTTCGCCCGGCTGACCTTGCGCGAAAACATCGTGATCGCGGCCCTGGCCGAGCGCCGCGGCACCTTCCGCCTCGACCTGATGCGCCGGATCGACCGGGTGCGCGGCCTCGACACCCAGGTCGAAAGCACATTGGCGCTGGTCGGGCTCGCCGCGCGCGCCGATGTCCCGGTCGCCGAGCTCGCCTATGGCGAAAAGCGGCGGCTCGAAATCGGCCTGGCGCTCGCCGCCTCGCCCTCCTTGCTGCTGCTCGACGAGCCGCTGGCCGGGATGAGCCCGCGCGAGCGGGGCGAGACCGTGCAGCTTTTGAAAAACATCCGCCGCGGGCGCACCCTCGTCGTCGTCGAGCACGACATGGATGCGGTCTTCGAGCTGGCCGAGCGCATCACCGTATTGCACGAAGGGGCCCTCTTGGCCGAGGGGACGCCCGCCGAAATCCAACGCAACGCGCTGGTCCAGGAAGCCTATTTGGGCGGGGTCGCGGCGGCGTGACGGCACTCCTCGAAGTCGAGCGCCTCAACAGCTATTACGGCGACAGCCACATCCTGTTCGATGTGTCGCTGCATGTCGAAAAGAACGAGGTCGTGGCCTTGCTCGGCCGCAACGGCGCCGGCAAGAGCACGACCTTGAAGAGCCTGATCGGTGCGGTGCGCCCGCGCTCGGGCCGGATCACCCTCGACGGCACGCCGACCCAGGCGCTGCCGCCGCACGCGATCGCCGCTCTCGGCCTGCAATTGGTGCCGGAGGAGCGGCGCATCTTCGGCAGCCTCTCGGTCGAGGAAAACCTGGTGCTGGCCGGGCTCACGGCGAAGTCGCGCTGGCCTTTGGAGCGGGTCTGGGCGACCTTTCCGCGCCTCGAAGAGCGCCGTCGTAGCCGCGGCACCGACCTCTCGGGCGGCGAGCAGCAGATGCTGGCGATCGCCCGCGCCTTGGTCCGCAATCCCAAGATCATTCTGCTCGACGAGCCGTTCGAAGGGCTGGCGCCGATCATCGTGCGCGACCTGCTCGCCACTTGCCGCGCGCTCGCCGAGGCCGGCCAGACGATCCTCCTGGTCGAGCAGAACATCTCGGCCGCGACCAGCCTCGCCGACCGTATCTACATCCTGAACAACGGCCACATCGTCGAGGAAATGGCGGCGCAAGCGGTGCGCGGGCAGCCGGAAATGCTGCACCGCCATCTGGGCGTCTGAGCGGGCCGATTTCGCTCCCCGGGCAATCGCAAAGCTCAGGCGCCGATCGGGAGCTCGGTCGCGGGCGAGGCTTGCGGCGCGAATTGGGTGCGGTAATAGCCGGCAAAGACGCCGTCGCGGCGCAACAGCTCGGAAAGGCTGCCCTCTTCGACAATGACGCCGCCGCGGAGGACCGCGATGCGGTCGCAGCGCCGCACCGTCGAGAGGCGATGGGCGATGATAAAGGTGGTGCGGCCCTGCATCAGCCGGTCGATCCCTTCCATGACCAGCGCTTCGGTCGCGACGTCGAGCGCCGAGGTCGGCTCGTCGAGGATCAGGATCGGCGCATCGCGCAATAGGGCGCGGGCGATCGTGATGCGCTGCTTTTCGCCTTCCGACAGGGCCCAGCCGGCTTCGCCGACGACCGTGTCCCAGCCCTCGGGCAATGCGGCGATCAGGTCGTCGAGGCAGGCGAGCCGTGCCGCCCGTGCGATCGCCGCCTCGTCGGCGCCAGGCCGGCCATAGGCGATGTTGTCGCGCAGCGACAGCGGGAAAACCAGCGGCGGCTGCAGCACCAGACCGATCTGGCGGCGCAGCGATTTGAGCGTGTATTCGCGCAGATCGACGCCGTCGATCGCGACCGTCCCGGCAGTGGGGTCGAAGAATTGCGGCAGCAATGAGAGGAGGGTCGATTTGCCGGCCCCGGTCGGGCCGACGATGGCGATCTTTTCGCCCGGCTCGGCGCACAGATCGATGCCGGTCAATACCGGGATGCCGGGCCGGTAGGAAAAGGCGACATGGCGCCAGGCGACGGCACCGCGCGCCCCCTCGGCCGGAAAATTGCGCGCGCCGTCCTCGAGGTCGGGTGCGGTATCGAGCACCTCGAACACGCGCCGCGCGCCGACCCTGGCGCCGGCGATCAACCCCCAGCTCTGCGTCATCTGGTTGATCGGCGCGTAAAGCTGGGCGAGGTAGGAGATAAAGACGATGAGCTCTCCGATCGTCAGCCGGCCCGACAAAGCCGCGCGGGCGCCGGCATAGACCACGAGAGCCGTCCCTGCCGCGATCATCAGGTTGACAGCACCCGAATAAAGCGTCTGCCAGCTGTAGAGCCGCAACGTCGCGCGCAAGCTTTCGCGGCTCGCGCCCATAAACCGGCGATGCTCGTCCTCCTCCTTGGCAAAAGCCTGGACCACCTTGATCGACGCCATCGTCCATTGGACGAGCGAATAGACCCGGCTCTCGGTCACCCGCACCTCGCCGGCGACATCGATGATCTTGCGGTTGAAGACCGCGATCAGCGCGAAGAGGGCCGGAACCACGATCAGCGACAGCAGGGTCAGGACCGGATCGAGCGGAAACAGGATCGCGAGCATGCCGGCGAGGAGCACGACAGCGCTGAGGATCGGCAGCGCGCCGTTCATGATCATCGTCTGCACGGCAAAGCTGTCGGCGGTGATCCGGTAGAGCAGGTCGCCGACGCGCTGGCGGCCGTGAAAGGCGAGCGAGAGGCGTTGCAGATGCGCGTAGAGCGCGCCGCGCAGGTCGTTGACCATGTTCTGGCCGACCCGGATCGTCGTGTAGTTGTGCAGCAATGTCAGCGCGCCGCTGCCGAGATGGATGGCGACGATGCCGATACAGGAGAAAAGGAGAAGCCGAGTGGGCGGCCAACCCGGCGAGAAGCCCAGCGGCTTGCCGCCGAGGACATTGTCGATGACCACCTTCAGCGGCCATGGCTTCAGCAGCTCGAAGCCGGTGATCAGAAACACCTGGGCCAGCGCCCAGGCGACCTGCCAGCGATAGGGGCGCAGATACGGAAAAAGCTTGTTGAGCACGCTGCTAGCGCGGCGCGGCGACGCGCTCCCCGGCGGCGCGCTCCCCGGCCGGTGGCGCGCTCCACTGGCAGCAGCCGGACCTCTTTGGCGACGGTCTCGACGATGCGGTGGATCAGGCGGCCAAAGCCGGCGAGCTGCCAGGCCATGGCGGCGAACCCGGCGAGCCCGGCGCCGGCGATGGCCGCCGCGGCGAGCGGCGCGCCGAGGATCAGCGCGAGCGCCGTCAATGCCGCGCAGCCGCGCAGCAGAAAGCGGGCGGGTGCCGCAAAGCGCATCGTGCAGCGCACGCGCAACAGCCGTTTTGCGCCGCCATGGTTCTCGGTGCAGACCAGGATCATCGACCGGCCGCCGAGACCGCGCGCGATTTCGAGGTCCCAGCCGCTCCACCCGGTGTCGGTTGCGACGACGTATTTGTGCGGCAGCAGAAAGTCGGTGAGGGCGCCGAGCAGCGCTTCTTTTTCGGTGCCTTCATCGCTCCAATAGGCGAGATCGAGGGCGCGATCGGCCCAGGCGATGCGCGGTCGCTGCTCGGCCGGGGGAAGCCCGATATGAGTGTGCCCGCGCATGCCGCGCAGGCGCCATTTGAGCCGCTCCCAGCCGCGCAGCAGCGGCCCCAGATAGATCAGCAAAGCGACCAGCGCGCGCGCCTTCAGCCCGGTAAAGCGGCGGTCGATCGGCGCCTTGCGCGCGCCGTTGACGCACATCGCAGCCGTCGTCAAGAGCGGCACGGCAAAGAGCCACCACCAGCCGCCGAGCGCGATGCCGACGAGCGCCAGAACGAGGGCAGCAGCACTCCATTCGAAGCTCAGAGGCAGGAACGCGCCGAGCGAGGCGGGCGGCTCGTACAAGGTCTGGAACAGGCCGCGCCCGAACACACCCGAATAGATCACCGGCCGGCGCGACAGCAGCAGCGCGGTCGACAGGTCGCCGTAAATCCGCCCCAGCCACTTCGCCTGCCCGAACATGTTGAAACGGAACGGGTGCTTCGCATAGACGAGCGCCTCGGCCTTGCCGTAGCCCTGCTGCTGGCGGCAATAGGCCGCGACCGTGTTGCGGCGGAAATGCCAGACGACGGCGGCCGGGCTGAAGCCGATCGCATAGCCGGCATCCTGGAACCGCCAGCAGATGTCGACATCGTCGCCGGCGGCGCGATAGACCGGGTCGAAGCCGCCGAGCCGCAGCAACGCGTCGCGCCGGAACGCCATGTTGCAGCCGGCGATGTGCTCGGCGGCCTCGTCGCCGATCAGCACATGCGTTGGGCCGCCCGGCGACACCGCGACCGCGGCCGGGACGAGGCTGTCCTCGGGCGGCGGGAAATTCGGGCCGCCGCAGGCGGCAAGTCCGCTCGCCTCCATCTTGGCGACAAGATAGGTCAGCCAATCGGGGTCGGCGACGCAGTCGCTGTCGGTATAGGCGACGATCTCGCCGGTCGCGGCCTCGGCGCCG
The DNA here is from genome assembly GCA_963702685.1 of uncultured Alphaproteobacteria bacterium. Taxonomy (GTDB): domain Bacteria; phylum Pseudomonadota; class Alphaproteobacteria; order ATCC43930; family CGMCC-115725; genus AP-15. The sequence goes on from CAVPDQ010000004.1 coordinate 146,896, forward strand.
ACGTTGCGGGCGACGGAGAGCCCCCGGTTGGGCTGGCTGATGATCCGGCAATAGCCAAAGCTTTCGGCGATTTCGAGGGTACGGTCGCGCGACCCGTCATTGACGACGACGACCTCGTAATCGGGGTAGCTCAGCACCGCGAGCGAGGCGAGGCACTGCTCCATCGTGCGCTCGGCGTTGTAGGCGCACACGACGACCGAAACCCGCGGATGCCGGGGCAGCGCGGCGGGCAGCGGACCCGAATAACATTCCTCGACGGCGGCGAGGGCCGGTTTTGGGCGGCGTTCGCGGTCGACGAGGCCGAACGCCCAATCCGCAATCGGATGACCGCCGGTGAACCACTCGTCGGTCCAGGCAAAGACAAAAGTCCCGGCGACCCCCGCCGCGAACGCGGCGCGGACTTGCCAGGAAAGAATATCGCGCTGCTCCGCTTCGCCCTGGCGCAACGAATCGACGCCGAATTCGGTCAAGAGCAGCGGCTTGTCGGCGGCGAGGTTGTGCAGCCGGGCGATATAGCGGCGGAACGCCGCCTCGTCGTGCAGGTAGACGTTGAAGCAAATAAAATCGGTGAAATCGATCGTCAGATATTCTGTCGACGGGAAATTGGCATAGCTGACGAGCGCTTCGGGGTGTTCGGTCTTGACCAGCGCCAGCAGGTCGCGGACAAACCGGCGCACCTTCTCCGCCCCGTGCCAGCGGACCATGTCCGGCGGGATCTCGTTGCCGACGAGATAGGCGAAAATCGCCGGGTGACGGGCGCAGCCGCGCACCCCGGAGGCGACCGCCTCGCGGATCCGGGCCTGAACCGTGGGGCTGTCGAGAAAGGCGACATGCTGCGACCACGGAAGCCCGACGAGGAGCCTCAACCCGGCGCGCTCGGCCGCGTCGAGCAGCCATAGCGGCGGCACGGTAAAGACCCGCACGGTGTTGATCCCGGCCGCCGCCATCAGCGCGAAGTCGCGCACCGCAATCGCCGCTTCCGGAAATTGTGCGCCGTGGCTGCCGACGGCGAAGGGGCCGTAGGTGACGCCCTTGACGAAATGCTTGTGCTCGCCGGCGAAGAAGAATTTGCCCTGAACGCTGATCGGACCCGGCGCCGCCGCGGTCACCGGCGCCGGCACTGGCACCGGCACCGGCACCGGCACTGGCGCTGGCTGGGGACGCGCCTCGAATTCGGCGGTCTCGACGATTGTCATTCCCTCGAATTCCCGGGATTGCGCGCAAGACTCGGCTGGCGCCGAACCTGCGCTGGCGACAACCCCGGCACAACGCGCGGCACGCCGAGTCATTCCGCGCGGCGGGCATGCCAGGCAAAAGTCGTTCGCACGATCGTGTCGAGATCGGAAAGCTGCGGCCGCCAATCCAGAGTCTCGCCGGCGAGGCGCGGGTCGGCGACCAGCGCCGGCGGGTCGCCCGGCCGCCGCGGCGCGGCCCGCCAAGGGAGCTTCTGCCCGCCGGCCATTTCCACCGCAGCGATCACTTCGCGCACCGAATGGCCGCGGCCGGTGCCGAGATTGAGGGCGATGGCGCCGCCCCCGGCGGCCAGATATTCGAGCGCGCGCAGATGGGCGGCGGCGAGGTCCTCGACATGGACATAGTCGCGGATCGCCGTGCCGTCCGGCGTCGGATGATCGGTGCCGTAGACGTCGAGCTGCCGGCGGCCGAGCGCGGCTTCGACGGCCAACGGCACCAGGCGGGTCTCGGGATCGTGGCGGGCGCCGATCTCGCTGTCGCGGTCGGCGCCGGCGGCGTTGAAATAGCGCAAAGCCACCGAGCGGATGCCGTAGGCCTCGCCGTACCAGCGCAGCGCGCGCTCGACCGCGAGCTTGGTCTCGCCATAGGGATTGACCGGGTGTTGCGGTGCGGTCTCCGCGACCGGCACGGTTTCGGGGATCCCGTAGGTTGCGCAAGTCGAGGAAAACACGATCCGGTCGATCCCGGCCTCGCGCATCGCCGCGAACAGCGACAAGCTGCCGACGAGGTTGTTGGCGTAGTAAACCGCAGGATCGGACATCGATTTACCGACATAGGCATAGCCGGCGAAATGCATCACCGCCGACACCCGGAATTCGGCCAAGGCTGCGGATAATCGCGCGCGATCAGTGAGATCGCCTTCGATCAAGGGCCCCCAGCGGACCGCCTCGCGATGCCCGCGCGACAGATTGTCGAGGACCACGGGCCGGTACCCCGCCCGCGACAAAGTCTTGCAGGTCTGGGCGCCGATATATCCCGCCCCACCCGTAACCAGCACCGATTGAGACATGCGCGCGGTCGCCTCCGTTGCGCTATGATCGCGACAACGCGCCGCCGCCGCCTGTTCTTCCTGGAATAAGCCGCCGGCCGCGCCGTTCATTGCTCCGTTCGCGATAGGGGCGGAAACAGATGCGCATTGCAGTCGTCGGCACCGGCTATGTGGGCTTGGTCTCGGGAGCGTGCTTTTCCGAGTTCGGCGTCGACGTCACCTGCATCGACCAGGACGCGGCCAAGATCGCTCGGCTGCGCGACGGCGAGATGCCGATCTTCGAGCCCGGCCTCCAAGCGCTGGTGGCGAAGAACGCCGCCGCCGGGCGATTGGTCTTTACCACCGAGCTCGCCCCCGCGGTGGCTGGGGCCGACGCCGTGTTTATCGCGGTCGGCACCCCGTCGCGGCGCGGCGACGGCCATGCCGACCTCTCTTATGTGTTCGCTGCGGCCGAGGAGATCGGGCGGGCGCTGACCGATTATGCCGTGGTGGTGACAAAATCGACGGTGCCGGTCGGCACCGGCCGGCAGGTTGCGGCCATCTTGCAGCGGACGCGGCCGGCGGGCGGGTTCGACGTCGTCTCAAACCCCGAATTTCTGCGTGAAGGCTCGGCGATCGGCGATTTCATGCGCCCCGACCGGGTGGTGATCGGCAGCGACAGCGAGCGGGCGCAGGCGGTCATGCGCTCGCTTTACCGTCCGCTCTATCTGCTCGAAACGCCGATGCTGTTCACCGGCATCGAAACCGCGGAATTGATCAAATACGCGGCGAACGCGTTTCTCGCGGCCAAGATCACGTTTATCAACGAAATCGCCGATCTGTGCGAGCGGGTCGGCGCCGATGTCCAGGACGTCGCCAACGGCATCGGTCTCGACGGCCGCATCGGGCGCAAGTTTCTGCATGCGGGGCCCGGTTTTGGCGGATCGTGCTTTCCCAAGGATTGCCGCGCGCTGGTGCGCACCGCGCACGAGGCCGAGGCCGAATTGGCGATCGTCGAGGCGGTGCTGCGCGTCAACGAGGCGCGCAAGCTTGCGATGGCCGACAAGATCGTCGCCGCCTGCGGCGGCTCGGTCGCCGGCAAAACCGTCGCGGTGCTCGGCCTCACCTTCAAGCCCAACACCGACGATATGCGCGACAGCCCGAGCCTGGCGATCATCCCGGCCCTGGTCGCGGCGGGCGCCGAAATCCGCGCCTACGACCCCGAAGGCATGGCAGAGGCGAAAAAGCTGTTGCCCGGCATAGCGTATTGCGCGGACGCCTACGCGGCGATGGCGGGCGCCGATGCGCTCGTCATCCTGACCGAATGGAACGCGTTTCGCGCCCTCGATCTCGATCGCGTCACAAAGCTGCTGGCGCGCCCGCTGGTGATCGACCTGCGGAACATCTATCAGCCGGAAGAGATGGCGGCAGCGGGCTTGTCCTATGTCAGCATCGGCCGACCGCCGCGCCTGCAACGGCCCGCATCGCGCATGTCGGCCTGAACTAAGGGAAAGACCGTTCGATGAGCGTTGTCGCCAAACGCGTTCTCGTCACCGGTGGCGCCGGATTTCTCGGCTCGCATCTCTGCGAGCGGCTCGTCGCCCTTGGCGACGACGTGCTGTGCGTCGACAACTACTTTACCGGGCGCAAAGACAACATCGTCGATCTCTTGGGCGATCCGCATTTCGAGGCGATGCGGCACGACATCACCCACCCGCTTTTTGTCGAGGTCGACGAAATCTACAATCTTGCCTGTCCGGCCTCGCCGATCCATTACCAGTTCGACCCGGTGCAGACGACCAAGACCAGCGTCATCGGCGCGATCAACATGCTCGGCCTCGCCAAACGGCTAAAGGCCAAAGTCTTCCAGGCTTCGACCTCCGAGGTTTACGGCGATCCGACGGTCCATCCGCAAATCGAAGCCTATCGCGGCAATGTCAACCCGATCGGGCCTCGCGCCTGCTATGACGAAGGAAAGCGCTGCGCCGAGACCCTGTTCTTCGATTACTACCGCCAGCACAATCTGAAGATTCGCGTTGCTCGCATCTTTAATACGTATGGGCCGCGCATGCATCCCAATGACGGCCGCGTCGTCTCCAACTTTATCGTGCAAGCGCTGGAGAACGCGCCGATCACCTTGTATGGCGACGGCACGCAGACGCGCGCTTTTTGCTATGTCGAGGATCTGATCGACGGGTTTCTCGCGCTGATGGCGGCCGAGGACGACATCACCGGCCCGATGAACCTCGGCAACCCGGTCGAAACCTCGGTCGCCGAATTGGCCGCGCTGATCATCGAGCTGACCGGATCGCGCTCCGGGATCGTCTATCGCCCGCTGCCGATCGACGACCCGATCCAGCGCTGCCCGGATATCACCCAGGCGCGCGCCGTCATCGGCTGGGAGCCGCGCACCGAGCTGCGGCCAGGGCTGGAGCGCACGATCGCCTATTTCGACAGGCTGCTCTCGAAGCACGCTCACGCGGCGGTCGAGCGGGAGCCGCCCCCGGTCAAATAATTATCAAATAATTCTGCGCCGCCGCAGCTCGTCGATGATGAAGTCGGCGGCGCTCTCCGCGGTGTCACCGACGGTCGATAGCCGGATTTCCGGATTTTCGGGCGCTTCGTAAGGCGAGTCGAGCCCGGTGAAATGCTCGATCCGCCCGGCTTGGGCCTTGGCGTAGAGGCCCTTGGGATCGCGCCGAATGCATTCTTCGAGCGGTGTATCGACAAAGATTTCGAGAAACGCGGTGGGGGCCGTCAGCTCACGCACCATGCGCCGCTCGGCGCGAAACGGCGAGATGAACGAGCACAGCACGACCAGCCCGGCCTCGCTCAGCAGCCGCGCCACCTCGCCGACCCGCCTGATGTTCTCGACCCGGTCGGCGTCGGTAAAGCCGAGGTCGCGGTTGAGCCCGTGCCGAACATTGTCGCCGTCGAGCAGCATCGTATGGCGGCCGCGGGCCAAGAGCTTCTTTTCGACGAGATCGGCGATCGTCGATTTGCCGGCGCCGGAGAGCCCGGTCAGCCACAAGACCGCCGGAGCTTGCTCTTTTAGCGCCGCGCGCTCTTCGCGGCCGACGGTCAACGCCTGCCAGTGGATGTTGCTGGCCCGGCGCAAGCCGAACGCGATCATCCCGGCGCCCGCTGTCGCGTTGGTGAAGCGGTCGATCAGGATGAAGGCGCCGGTGTCGCGATTGGCGGCATAGGGGTCGAACGCCACCGGGGCCGCGGTCGACAGGTTGCAAAACCCGATCTCGTTCAAGCGCAACGTCCTGTCGGCGAGATGGGCCAGGGTGTTGACATCGACGCGATGCTTGAGCGCGGTCACTGTGGCCGGCACGCTCCGGGTCGCGATCTTCATCAGATAGGAGCGCCCGGCGACCAGCGGCTGGTCGCTCATCCAGATCAGATGAGCGGCAAACTGGTCGACAAATTCCGGCGGGTCGCGCGGATCGGCGAGGACATCGCCGCGGGCCACGTCGATCTCGTCTTCGAGGGTCAAGGTGACCGCATCGCCGGGACCGGCGCGGTCGAGCGGCCCGTCGAAGGTCACGATCTCCCTGACCCGGGTCGAGCGCCCCGAGCCGGCGACGAGCACCGTATCGCCGCTGCCGACGGAGCCCGATGCGACCGTGCCGGAAAAGCCGCGAAACTCGCCATTCGGGCGGTTCACCCACTGCACCGGGAACCGGAACGGCCGGTCGCCGCCGGTGGCGACCTCGACCGAATGAAGGTGCTCGAACAGGGTCGGCCCCCGGTACCACGACATCTCGGCCGAGCGATGCGTGACATTGTCGCCGCGCCGCGCCGAAAGCGGGATGGCGCAGACCGTGACGCTGTCCAGACCCTTGGCGAAATCGGCAAAGGCGTCGGCGATCTCGCGAAACGGCGGTTCGGCGAAGCCCACCAGATCCATCTTGTTGACGGCGAGCACGAGCTGGCGGATGCCGAGGAGCGAGCAGATAAAAGCGTGCCGCTTGGTTTGCGGCAGGACGCCTTTGCGGGCATCGACCAAAATTACCGCGAGATCGGCGGTCGAGGCGCCGGTCGCCATGTTGCGGGTGTATTGCTCGTGGCCCGGTGTGTCGGCGACGACAAAAGCGCGCGTCGGCGTCGCGAAAAAGCGGTAGGCGACATCGATCGTGATCCGCTGCTGGCGCTCGTCTTCGAGACCGTCGAGCAAGAGCGAGAAGTCGATGTCGTCTCCGGCGGTGCCAAAGCGCCGCGATTCCTGCGCCAAGGCCGCGAGCTGATCGTCGAGGATCAGCGCGCTGTCGTGCAGCATCCGGCCGATCAGCGTCGATTTGCCGTCATCGACCGACCCGCAGGTCAGAAAGCGCAAGAGGTCCCGGCTCGCCACCGGCGGCGGCGAACCGCACGAGCCCGCCATCAGAAATATCCCTCGCGCTTTTTGCGCTCCATCGCCGCGTCCTCGTCGCCGTCGATCAGACGCCCCTGACGTTCCGACCGGTGCGTGCCCCGCAGCTCGGCGACAATCTCGTCCGCGGTCGCGGCGGTCGCCTCGATGGCGCCGGTCAGCGGGTAGCAGCCGAGGGTGCGAAAGCGTACCAGACGCTGTTCGGGGCGCTCGCCCGGTTGGAGCGGCAGGCGGTCGTCATCGACCATGATCCAGGTGCCGTTGCGCGCGACGACCGGCCGCGGCTTGGCGAAGTAGAGCGGCACCAACGGGATGTCTTCCGCGGCGATGTATTCCCAGATATCGAGCTCGGTCCAATTCGACAGCGGAAAGACGCGCATCGATTCGCCGTCGCGCAGCCGTGTGTTGTAAAGCCGCCACAATTCGGGCCGCTGGTTTTTCGGGTCCCAGCCGTGGCTGGCGCTGCGCAGCGAGAACACCCGCTCCTTGGCCCGGCTCTTCTCCTCGTCGCGCCGCGCGCCGCCAAAGGCTGCGTCGAAACCGCCGCGGTCGAGCGCCTGCTTCAGCGCCTCGGTCTTCATCACCTGGGTATGCAGCGCCGAGCCCGAGGTGATCGGATCGATGCCGCGGCGCACCCCTTCCGCGTTGGTATGGACGATCAGCTCGATGCCGAGCCGGCGCGCGGTCGCGTCGCGAAACGCGATCATCTCGCGGAATTTCCATAATGTGTCGATGTGCAAGCAGCGGAAACGGGAGCTTGCCGGGAAAGAACGCCTTTCGCGCCAGATGCAGCATGACGCTCGAATCCTTGCCGATCGAATAGAGCATCACCGGGTTGCGGAACTCGGCCGCAACCTCGCGCATGATCCCGATCGACTCGGCTTCGAGGCGACACAGATGCCGGGGCCGCGCATCAGGCGCCGGGGAAGGCTCAGGACTTTCGGGCAAAGCAGACACCAGTTGCAGGCGGGACAGCGACCGGGCTCCGTTTGATACCGGGCGGAGCCGGTGTCAAGCCCGAGCCGCAACCCGCTCAGTGCAGCTTTGGCGCTTTCAGCAGCCGGGTCCGGTCGGCAGACAGCACCCTGACCCGCAAGGTCTCGCTGTCGCGCACGACCTGGAGCAGCACTTCGGTGCCGGCGGGTCCGCCCGCCCACACCTTGCGCCACAATGCCGCGAGGCTGGGCACGGGATCGTCGCGCACGGCGAGGATCTTGTCGCCGGGGCGAAGACCGGCCTTGCTCGCCGGCCCGCGCTCGGCGAGGCCGGCGACGACGATCGCGTCTTCGACCTCGGCAGCGTAGAGGCCGAGCCACGGGCGCGGCGGGCGGTTCGGCCGGCCATAGGACAGCATGTCGTCGAGGATCGGCGGCAACAGGTCGATCGGCACCACCATGTTGACGTCGCGGCGCAGCTCGCGCCCGCTCGAATGCTGGACATGCAGCGAGCCGATGCCGATCAGGCTGCCGTCGGCAGCGATCAGCGCCGCACCACCCCAGAACGGGTGCGCGGGTGCCGTAAAGATGGCCCGGTCGAGCACGTATTCCCAATAGCCGGCGAATTCCTGGCGGGCCACGACCCGGGCGGCGATCGCATGGCGGCGCCCGCCTTCGGCGGCGATGACGGCACGGTCGCCGGCACCGACGCGCAAGCCGGTGCCCAGCTCAAGGGGTGCCACATTCAACCGCCCCAGCGCCTGGACCAGGCCAAGGCCGCTTTCCTGGTCATAGGCGAGGACATGGCCCTGCACCGCGCCGCCATCGGCCGAGGTCAGCCACAAGGTCTCGGCCTCGGTGATCAGATAGCCGATGGTCAGCACCAGCCCGTCGCCGCGAATGAGGACGCCGCTGCCGGCGCGCTCGGTGCCGAGCGTCGCGGCGGTGAAGGCGTCCTCGGGGACCGTTGCCCGCACCCCCAGCACCGCACCGAGGGCGCGGTTGAGATCGAAGCTGCATTCTTCGGGCTTTGGCTGGATCTCGCCCGGAATTTCCCAGTCTACGGTTCGCGGCATCGTACCGGCTCGTCAGTGGCGGGATCGATCATAGCGCCGAAAGAGTGCACCCGGACCTCCCCCTTGTCAAAACCGTCGCCGCCGACGGCCGATCGGGTGGCGGGTTGACAACCCTTGCCCGGCCGATTATGTCGCCGGCACTCTCTCCCGGAGAGTGCTAACAGCCGGCCTTGCGATCGAGCTTTGAGGAGGTGCTTATGAAATTCCGTCCGCTGCACGACCGCGTGCTGATCAAGCGGGTCGAGTCCGAGGAAAAGAGCCTGGGCGGGATCATCATCCCGGACACGGCCCAGGAAAAGCCGATGGAGGGTGAGGTCGTCGCCGCCGGCCCCGGCGCCCGTGGCGAGGATGGCAAGATCCAGCCGATGGAGGTCAAGTCGGGCGACCGGGTGCTGTTCGGCAAATGGTCGGGCACCGAGGTCAAGCTCGACGGCGAAGAGCTGATCATCATGAAGGAATCGGACATCATGGGCGTCATCGAGCCTGGTGCCGCCGCAAAACGCGCCGCTTGAGGAGAACCGAAGAATGGCAGCCAAGGACGTCAGGTTTCATGCCGATGCGCGCGACCGGATGCTGCGCGGCGTCGATACGCTAGCGAATGCGGTCCGGGTGACATTGGGGCCGAAGGGGCGCAACGTCGTGCTCGACAAATCGTTCGGCGCGCCGCGCATCACCAAGGACGGCGTCACCGTCGCCAAGGAGGTCGAGCTCGCCGACAAGTTTGAAAACATGGGCGCGCAGATGGTGCGCGAGGTCGCGGCCAAGACCAGCGACCAGGCCGGTGACGGCACCACCACCGCGACCATCCTCGCCCAGGCGATCGTGCGCGAAGGTGCGAAGGCCGTTGCTGCCGGCATGAACCCGATGGATTTGAAGCGCGGCATCGACCTCGCCGTCGAAGCTGTGGTCGAGGACATCAAGAAGCGCTCGAAAAAGATCTCGACCAACGAAGAGATCGCCCAGGTCGGCACGATCTCGGCGAATGGCGAGCGCGAGATCGGCGAAATGATCGCCGAGGCGATGCAGAAGGTCGGGAACGAAGGCGTGATCACGGTCGAGGAGGCGAAATCGCTCGCCACCGAGCTCGATGTCGTCGAAGGCATGCAGTTCGACCGCGGCTATCTCTCGCCCTATTTTGTGACCAACGCCGAGAAGATGGTCGCCGAGCTCGAAGACCCTTACATCCTGCTGTACGAGAAAAAGCTCTCCGGCTTGCAGGCGATGCTGCCGGTGCTCGAAGCGGTGGTGCAGAGCTCGCGCCCGCTTCTGATCGTCTCCGAGGATGTCGAAGGCGAGGCGCTGGCGACCCTCGTCGTCAACAAGCTGCGCGGCGGCCTCAAGGTGGCGGCGGTCAAAGCGCCCGGCTTCGGCGACCGGCGCAAGGCGATGCTCGAAGACATCGCGATCCTGACCGGCGGCCAGGTGATCAGCGAGGATCTCGGCATCAAGCTCGAAAACGTCACGCTCGACATGCTCGGCAAGGCCAAGCGTATCCGGATCGAGAAGGAAAACACGACGATCATCGACGGCTCCGGCAAAAAGGACGATATCCAGGGCCGCATCACCCAGATCCGCCAGCAGATCGAGGAGACGACCTCGGATTACGACCGCGAGAAATTGCAGGAGCGGCTGGCCAAGCTCGCCGGCGGGGTCGCGATCATCCGGGTCGGCGGCGCCACCGAGATCGAGGTCAAGGAGAGGAAGGACCGGGTCGACGATGCGATGCACGCGACCCGTGCCGCGGTCGAGGAAGGGGTCGTCGCCGGCGGCGGCGCGGCGCTCCTCTATGCCGTGCGCGTGCTCGACGGGCTCAAGCCGTCGAACAGCGACCAGCGGGTCGGCGTCGACATCGTCAAAAAGGCGATCCTCTACCCGGCCCGCCAGATCGCCGAAAATTCCGGCACCGACGGCTCGATCATCGTCGGCAAGCTGCTCGACAGCACCGACCACAATTACGGCTACGACGCGCAAAAGGGCGAGTTCACCGACATGATCCGGGCCGGCATCATCGACCCGACCAAGGTGGTGCGCCATGCGCTGCAAGACGCAGCCTCGGTCGCCGGGCTCCTGATCACCACCGAGGCGATGATCGCCGAGAGGCCCGAGCCCAGGACCGCGCCGGCGATGCCGCCCGGCGGCGGCATGGGCGGCATGGGCGGCATGGACTTCTAGCCGCTCCATTAGCCTGCAAAATGCAAGCCGCCCGCCCGCGCAACCCGCAGGCGGGCGGTTTTGCTGTCCGGTGGCCCTGAGCCGCGAACAGCGCCAACCCGACGCTTGACACCCGCGCCGCTCCTTCCCGTCATGCCGCCAAACGGGATGGGACACCGAGCCATGAAGATCGTCGATATCCGCACAATCCCGCTCTCCTATCGCTGCGAGCCGCCCTATGGCAGCGCTGGCGGCATGCAGGCGGCGCGCGGCGGGCTTTTGGTCGAAATCGAGACCGACGAGGGCATTCGCGGCATCGGCGAGGCCGGGGTCGGCGGCGGCGGCACCCGGCATGTGATCGAGCACCAGCTGCGCCCGCTGATCCTCGGCGAAGACCCGCTCTTGATCGAGGGGTTGTGGCAGAAGATGTTCGCGCGCACCCGCCAGTTCGGCCGGCGCGGCATCGTCATGAACGCGATCAGCGGCGTCGACATCGCCCTCTGGGACATCGCCGGAAAAGTCGCGAAATTGCCGGTCTACAAGATGCTGGGCGCCTGCCGCGACCGCGTCGAGGCCTATGCCAGCGGCGGCTTCTACCAGGAAGGAAAGGGGATCGACGATCTCGCCGGCGAGGCCGAGGGCTACCGGGCCCGCGGCTTCAAGGGCATGAAAATGAAGATCGGGCGCAACCCTTCGACCCAGACCCATCTGCGTCATCTCGCCGGCAACGCCGAAAAGTGCGAGGTCGAGCCCGGAGAAGATATCGCCCGGGTCGCCGCGGTCCGGAAGGCGCTCGGCCCCAAGGCGAAGCTGATGGCCGATGTCAATTGCGCCTGGAGCCCGGCGATGGCGATCCAAATGGGCCGCGCGCTCGAACCCTACAACCTCTATTGGCTCGAGGAGCCGGTCGCCACCGACGACATCGACGGTAGCGCGCGGGTCGCCGCGGCACTGGCGACGCCGGTTGCCGGCTACGAAACCGAGATCGGGCTTTACGGCTTTCGCGAGCTGATCGCGCGCGGTGCCGTCGACATCGTCCAGCCCGACCTTGCCTGGTCCGGCGGCTTTTCCGAGTGCCGCCGCATCGCCGCCTTCGCGCACGCGCATCACCTGATGGTGGCGCCGCACGCCTTTGCCGGCGCGGTCCTGCTCGCCGCCGCGCTCCATTTCATCGCCTCGATCCCAAATGGGCTGGTGCTCGAATTCGACCAAAACCCGAACGGGCTGCGCGACGAATTGCTGAAGGAGCCGTTCGCGATCGACCGCGACGGCATGATCCCGCTGCCGCAACGCCCAGGCCTCGGCATCGAGCTCGACCCCGCCGCGGTCGAGCGCTACCGCACCGGCTGAGCCCCCACCCATTCCCCTCCCCCGCGCGCGGGGGAGGGTCAAGGGTGGGGGTTTGCCTGCGCCGGCCGTCCGTACTAGTTTTGCGCCAACGGCCGTGGGAGAAGGCCCGTCCGGGCCGCGGCCGGGCGCGGAGGAAAGATCAATGCCCAGACTGAGACATATCGCCTTGACGACGCAGGACCCGGCCAAGACCGCCGCCTTTTACAAGGAAGCCTTCGGCATGCGCGAGATCCGGCGCAATTCGCGCGGATGCGTGTTTCTGACCGATGGCTACATCAATTTGGCGGTGCTGAACTTCAAGACCGAAAAGGACGCCGATGTCGGCGCGCATGGCGCCAATTTCAGCGGCATCCATCACTTTGGCTTTGAGGTCGAGGATCTCGACGCGGCGATCGAGCGCCTGGAGCAGGCAGACGGCAAGGAGTTGACCGCAAAAGACGGGCTCGACATGGAGATGGCCGCCGGCAGCCACCGTAATTTCGAGATGAAATGGGCCGGCCCCGACGGTGTCGTCGTCGATATCTCGCACACCGGCTGGGACAACGGGTGATGAGCCGCAACGCGACGCTCTGCGTCGGCACGATCGGCAGCGGCGCCTGGGTCAGCCCCGACGGCGGCGAGAGCTGGCGCCGGGTCATGCGAGGCTTGTGGAGCGAGAGCCGCGTCTTCAACCTCAGCGTTCATCCGGCCGAGCCGCGCACCGTCTTCGCCGGCGCCGATGACGGCGTCTACAAAAGCCAGGATGGCGGGCAGAGCTTTGAGCGGCTCGAATCGCCGATGAATTCGCTGGACGTGTGGCGGATCGCGTTCGATCCGTCGGACCCCGACACGATCTTTGCCGGGACGCGGCCGGCAGCACTTTACCGCTCGCGCGACGGCGGGCGGCATTGGCACAAGCTCGCCGCCGAGATGGCCGAGGAATGCCCGAATGTGCGGGTGCCGCGGGTGACCGCCCTGACGGTCGATCCACAGGACCGGCGCGTCGTCTGGGCCGGGGTCGAGGTCGATGGCGTGCGGCGCAGCCTCGACGGCGGCGACACTTGGACCCGGATCGGCGGCGGGCTCGACGACCCGGACATCCACGATGTGATGGTGCGCGCCGCCGGCAATCGCAAGACGGTTCTCACCAGCACGCCGCGCGAGATCTTCGCCAGCACCGACCGAGGCGAGAGCTGGCAAGGGCTCGGCGTGGCGAGCAATTCAGCTTGCCCTATTGCCGGCACCTGGCATTGCGGGCGGACGACCCGGACACCGTCTTTGTCGCGACCGGCGACGGGGCGGCGGGCAGCACCGGCGCGATCCAGCGCTCGACCGATGGCGGCGAGACCTGGCGGGCATTGGCCCTTGCCGGCGGTGCCGAATTCGCCGATCTGGGCCTTTGCGACCCATCCGGCCGATGCCGGGCTGATCTATGCGTGCAGCCATTACGGGGAATTGTATGCGACCGCCGACGCCGGCGATTCGTGGCGCAAATTGCCGCGCGAATTCACCGAGATCCGGGCGCTGAGCTGGACCCCGAACTGATCCCCCCGGCTCCGGCCCGCGCGGTAGCGATCGTCAGTACCGCGCGTTGCCGGGGGTGCGCGGGAAGGGGATCGCGTCGCGGACGTTGGCGAGGCCGGTGACATAGGCGAGGGTGCGCTCGAAGCCGAGGCCAAAGCCGGCATGCGGCACGGTGCCGTAGCGCCGCAGGTCGCGGTACCAGGCGTAGTGCTCCTTATCGATGCCGCGTTCGGCCATGCGCGCGTCGAGCATTTCGAGCCGCTCCTCGCGCTGGCTGCCGCCGACGATTTCGCCGATCCCGGGCGCCAGCACGTCCATCGCCGCGACCGTGCGGCCGTCGTCGTTGACCCGCATGTAGAACGCCTTGATGTCCTTCGGGTAGTTGATCACGACGACGGGCTTTTTCGCGTGGCTCTCGGTCAGATAGCGCTCGTGCTCCGACTGCAGGTCGATGCCCCATTCGACCGGGAACTCGAACTTTTCTCCTTTCGCGCGCTCGAGTACCGCGATTGCCTCGCCGTAGTCCATGCGCACGAACTCGGAGGCGACGATGCCTTCGAGCTTTGCGACCAGGCCCTTCTCGATCCGCTGATCGAAAAAAGCGAGGTCGTCCTCCCTCTCGTTCAGCAACGCACCGAACGCCGATTTCAGAAGCGCTTCCGCGAGGCTCGCATTGTCCGATAAATCGGCAAAGGCGATCTCCGGCTCGATCATCCAGAACTCGGCCAGATGGCGGCTGGTGTTCGAATTTTCGGCGCGGAAGGTCGGCCCGAAGGTGTAGACCTTGGTCAGCGCGAGACAGTACGCCTCGACATTGAGCTGCCCCGACACGGTCAAAAAAGCCTCGCGGCCAAAAAAGTCCTGGGCAAAATCCACCCGGCCCTCGGGCGTTCTCGGCAGATTGGCGAAGTCCAGGCTCGACACCCGGAACAAGGCCCCGGCCCCCTCCGCGTCCGAGGCGGTGATGATCGGCGTGTTGACCCAGAAAAAGCCGTTCTCGTCGAAAAACCGGTGGATCGCCTGGGCCAGGCTGTGCCGCACCCGCGTCGCGGCACCGATCACGTTGGTGCGCGGGCGCAGATGGGCCACCTCGCGCAGATATTCGAGGGTGTGCGGCTTGGGCTGGATCGGGTAGGTCTCCGGGTCGTCGACCCAGCCGATCACCCGAACCGCACTCGCCTGCATCTCGAAGGGCTGCCCCTTTGCCGGCGACGGCACGATCCTTCCGGTCGCCTCGACCGCGCAGCCGGCGGTAAGCCGCAACACCTCGTCCTCGTAATTCGGCAGGGTAGTCGGCGCGACCACCTGCAGCGGCTGGAACGACGATCCGTCCGACACCTGGACAAACGAAATCCCCGCCTTCGAATCGCGCCGGGTGCGCACCCAGCCTTTGACCGTGACCGGCGCATCCGGCGGCGCCTGGCCGGCCAGGACTGCGCGCGCGCTCAGCGCTTTCTTGTCCATCGGGCGAAAGTGACTCGGGCGGAGCGGCGTGTCCATGTCGAAGCGCGCGAGGCCGATCCGCTGCGGCCCGCGCTAATTGCTGCCGTCCCCGGCGGCGGTCGAAAGAACCGGTTCGGGCTCCAGGCTGGCGAGGCTGCGGCCGCGGGTTTCCGGCAGCAGCATCAGCATCACGATCATGACCCCAAAGGCGATCGCGCTGAGCATCGCGATCGACACCCCCAACGGCAGCTCCTGGCTCAGAAATCCGACCGTGGTCGGGAAGAACGACCCGATCGCCCGCCCGGCATTGTAACAGAAGCCCTGGGCCGTGCCGCGCACCGCGGTCGGGAACAGCTCGGTCATGAACGGTCCCATCGGCGGGAATTTGATCAGCAGGACGACGTTGAGCGGGATGCCGAGAAACAGCAGCGCCTCGTTGCCGACCGGCGCCAGCATGAAGATCAGCACCATGACAAACGAGCCGAGCGCCGATAAGAGGAAGGTCCACCTGCGGCCGATCGCATCGCTCAGATAGGAGCCGAGCAGAAAGCCGCACAGCGCGCCGAGGATCTGCACCAGCAGGAACCCGCCGGTGGAGGTCGCCGACAGGTGGCGCACGGTGCGCAGATAGGTCGGCATCCAGATCCCGAGCGCGTAGCCGCCGCCCTGCGCGCCGGACACCATCAGCGCCACCTTGACCGTCGTCCACAGATGCGGCCGGCGAAAGGCCGAGAACAGATGGCCGACGCCGAGGGTGCGGCGATCGCGCTGCTGGTCGCGGAAAATCTCGGGCTCGTCGATGTGGCGGCGAACCCAGAACACAAAAGCTCCCGGCACCAGCCCGATCGCGAACAGCGCGCGCCAGGCGATCGTCTCGGGCAAAAAGGCGTAGAGCGCGGTATAGACCAGCGCCGCGGCGCCCCAGCCGATGGCCCAGCCGGTCTGGACGATGCCGACGGCGCGGCCGCGGTATTTGTCGCGCACGACCTCGCCCATCAGCACTGCGCCCGCCGCCCATTCGCCGCCGAAGCCGAACCCGTGCAAGGCGCGCAGCACGAACAGCTGCTCGAAATTCTGGGCGAAGGCGCACAGGAACGTCAGAACGGAATACCACAGGATCGTGATCTGCAGCATCCGCACCCGGCCGAAGCGATCGGCGAGGCTGCCCGAGAACCATCCGCCCAAGGACGAGATCAAGAGGGTGACGGTGCCGATCAGCCCGGCCTGGCCGCGCGACAGGCCCCACAGCGCGATCAAGGTCGGGATCACAAAGCTGTACATCTGGACGTCGAAGGCGTCGAGCGACCAGCCGCCAAAGCAGGCGCCCATCGTGCGGCGTTCTTTGGTGTTCAGTTCGCCGAACCAGGCGAGCATGACGTTTCTCCCTCATCGATGTTGCGCCGCCGGCCTGGTAGGCGCCGACGTTGCGACAGACCGCCCTCATTCTCGACCGGTTTCGACCGCCCGGCCAGCCTCGTCGCGCAGTGCGGCTCCGTCGAAATTTCTTACATCTCTTGCTGCCGTCTCAACCTGTTGAAAGCATGCGATTCCTGCTGGGTTTTCAGCCCGGCGACCGATCCAAAGCTGTCGGATTTCTTAACAATTTTCTTTGCAGCCTGAAGCGTTCCGTCAGCAAGGCATTGATACCAATGATAACGGCACGCTGGCACGAGTTTTGCTGAAAGCTTTCCGTAAGGTGTCGGAAAGCGGCGCTTGCGCCGCCGTCCCTGCCGCCGCCATGGCCCGTCCGTGCCGGCCAGCCCTTCAGCCGGAGGCTCCGATGAAACAAGCCAGCGCCACCGCCATCCTCGCCCTCGCCGCCGCGTCGCTCGCGACCCCCGCCCTCGCCGGCGCGTTTTTCTTCAGCACCGGCGACCCCGGACGGCAAGATCGCGACCGCATCGCGCCCCGACAGCGCCGGCAAGATCGAGATCGAATCGGCCGACGATTTCGTCCTGACCAGCGGCACCCGGATCACCAGCGCCACCTTCACCGGCCTGTTGACCGGCGGCGCCACGGTCGGCGATATCGGCCAGGTCCGGGTCGAAATCTATCGGGTGTTTCCAAAGGATTCCGATACGGGTCGCACGCCCAACGTGATCACCCGGACCAACTCGCCCTCCGATGTCGAGTTCGCCGACCGCGACACGGCCGCTGCCAACCTCAGCTTCACCGCCAATGTCCTGGCGGCGAGCTTCACCGCCGCCAACTCGGTCCTGAACGGGATCAACAAATTGCCGGGCCAACACACCGGCGGCGAGGGCGCGGTGACGGGGCAGGAGGTAAAGTTCGACGTGAGCTTCGCCACGCCGTTCCTGCTGCCGGCCGACCACTACTTCTTTGTGCCGCAGGTGGAGGTCGCCGAGCCGGACGGCGAGTTCATGTGGCTGTCGGCGCCGAAGCCGATCACCGGCGGCACCGGACCCTTTTTCGCCGGATCTGCAATCGTGGATCCGCAACGAGAATCTGGCCCCCGACTGGTCGCGGGTCGGCACCGACATCGTCGGCGGCAGCCCCGCCCCGACCTTCAACGCCGCCTTCTCGCTGACCGGCGCGGTGGTCCCGGAGCCGGCGAGCCTGGCGCTGCTCGGCTTGGCGCTCGCCGGGCTGGGCGCCCTCCGCCTGCGCCGCGGGCGGTAGCCGCGATCAGCCCCGGCGCGGCCCCACCGAGGGACCGGCCACCGCCGGAGCGCTGCCGGCCCAAATCGGCGGCGTTGTCTGTCGCCGCAGGGGATGCTGGCCAACATGTCCTGAAACCCCGGCTAACGGGGCTGGGTGGTTCGAGACGCACGCTGCGCGTGCTCCTCAGAGCGTGTGAATCTATTGACTTGGGGCTGGATCGGCGCCGTGCGTCCTTCGAGACAGCCGCTGCGCGGCTTCCTCAGGATAAGATGATTTCATAATATCTTCAACGGCTTACCTCATGCTGAGGAGTGCCCTTGGGCGCGTCTCGAAGCGCGCACGCCATGCCCGCCACCACAGTTTTTCACGCGAGGCCAATTCCTTCACAAACTCCACGAGGGTTCTGCCCGGGGCGGTGAAAGCCATTGATGGCCCCGCCTCATCCTGAGGGCCGCGCGCAGCGTGGCGTCTCGAAGAGCCTGCCCTCGCGAAGGCGGGGGATGCTAACCGCCGGCCGCCGACCTATCCGGGAATAGGGACACGTCGCTGGCGCTGGGCCCGCCCGTATGACATCCTGCGTGGAGGCGGGTCGGGAACACATCAGCGCATGACGGCCAAATCCTGGGACGCGGCGATGGCGCGGCTCTTGGCGGCGCAGCGCGATTTCCTGAACGGCGACGCGAGCGGGTTGCAGCGCCTTTATTCGCATCTCGAGGATGTCACCGTCATGGGTGGGTTTGGCGGGTTCGAGCGCGGCTGGGCCGAGGTGGGCCCACGCCTCGCCTGGGCTGCCTCGCATTTTCACGGCGGCGACTACAATCAAGAAGACATCAGCGCCACGGTCGGCGCCGACCATGCCTGCCTCGTCTCGATCGAGCGCTGGGCGCGCCGGCCCGCCCCCGGCGGGAGCCCGGTCCCGGTCATGGCATTGCGGGTCACTCAGACCTTCCGCCTCGAGGAGGGCGCGTGGCGGCTCGTCCACCGCCACGCCGACGAGCTGGTGGAGAAGCACGAGCCGGGCTAGGCCGGGCTAGGCCAGGGCTGGGCCGATTTCAGCAGGAACGAAGGGATTTCGATGACCGAGCTCATGTTTCGCGACGACGGATATTTGCGCTCCTGCGCCGCCCAGGTGGTAGCCGTGGACGAGCGCGGCATCCGGCTCGACCGCACCGTGTTCTATCCGATGGGCGGTGGCCAGCCGGGCGATATCGGGGTGCTCCGGCCGAATTCGGAAACAGCGATTGCGATCGTCGATACCATCAAGGGCGACGGCCCCGACGAGGTGATCCACGTGCCCGCACAGGGCGGGGCGCTGCCCGAGGTCGGAGCGGCGGTTGCCGCCGAAATCGATTGGGAGCGGCGTCATCGGCTGATGCGCATGCACACCTGCCTGCACCTGTTGTGCAACGTCGTTCCGGGAGCGGTGACCGGCGGCCAGGTCGGCGACGGCCGCGGCCGGCTCGACTTCGACGTGCCCGGGTCGAGCCTCGACAAGGAAGCGATCACTGCGCGGCTCAACGAATTGATTGCGGCGGCGCATCCGGTCACACCGCGCTGGATCACCGACGGCGAGCTCGCGGCAGAGCCCGAGCTGGTGCGCACCATGTCGGTCAAGCCGCCGGCGGGGACGGGCCGCGTGCGGCTGATGGAGATCGCCGGCGTCGATCTGCAGCCCTGCGGCGGGACGCACGTCAAAAACACCGCCGAGATCGGCCCGGTCGTCGTCAGCAAAATCGAGAACAAAGGCCGCCAGAACCGGCGTATCGTGATCGCCTTTGCGGTGTGAAGGAGGAACGGCCGATGCCCTATGCCCGGCCCGAGGCGCTGGTCACGACCGGCTGGCTCGCCGCCCATCTCGACGATCGCGATGTTCGGGTCGTCGACGGCTCGTTCAAATTGCCCGGCGTCACCCCGACGGCGCACGCGGATTACGATGCGGGCCATATTCCGGGAGCGCTCTTTTTCGACATCGACGACATCGCAGCACCCGGGACCAGCCTGCCGCATATGATCCCCTCGCCGGCGCTGTTCGCGCAAAAAGTCGGCGCGCTCGGGATCGGCGACGGCGACAGGGTCGTGGTTTACGACAGCGCCGGCCTTTCTTCGGCCGGGCGGGCGTGGTGGATGCTGCGTCTTTTCGGCCATGACAAGGTGGCGCTGCTCAACGGCGGATTGCCGAAATGGAAGGCCGAGGGGCGGCCGCTCGACAGCGCGGTCCCCGCACCCGCGGCGCAGCATTTCACGACCCGGTTCAACCCGTCCTCGGTCCGCGACAAAGCCGCCCTCGTCGATAATCTGGCGACGCGACGCGAGCAGGTGATCGACGCGCGCGCGGCCGGCCGGTTCGACGGCACCGCGCCGGAAGCCCGGCCCGGCTTGCGCAGCGGCCATATCCCCGGCAGCCGCAATCTGCCTTACGACCGGCTGACCGACCCCGCGACCAAAGAATTGCGCAGCGCCGAGGAGCTCGCCGCATTGTTCGGCGAGGCCGGGATCGATCTCGACCGCCCGGTCGTGACCAGCTGCGGGTCCGGCGTCACCGCTTGCGCGCTGGGCTTTGCCCTGCATTTGATCGGCCATCCGGGTGCAGCGGTCTATGACGGGTCGTGGTCGGAATGGGGGCTGCCCGGCGACACCCCGGTCGAGACCGGCGCGGCGCGGCGCTGAAGCCCGTGCTCGACGACACCATCACCTATCTCGAAATGCTGGCGCGCCCGACCGGGCGGCGGGTGCCGGCGCCGTTCGAGAAGCTCGCGCTGATGCGCGCCGAGAGCTGCACCGTCTCGTTCTACCGCTATATCTACAACACGGTCGGCGAGCCGTGGCTGTGGTTCGAGCGGCGGCTCATCGACGACACCGCCCTGGCCGAGCTGATCGGCCAGCCGACGATCGAGATTTTCGTCCTTTACGTGGGCGGTGTGCCGGCTGGTTTTTTCGAGCTCGACACCGCGGCGCCGCGCGAGACCAAGCTCCTCTATTTCGGCCTCATCCCCGATTTTATCGGCCGGCGGCTCGGCCCCTTTATGCTGCAGGCGGCGATCGACCGCGCCTGGAGCGCCCGCCCGATCGACCGCTTTTGGCTGCACACCTCGACCTTCGACCATCCGCGGGCGCTCGGCACCTATCAGCGCGCCGGCTTCAGCGTCTATGCCCGCCGCCCGGTCGTGTTCGAGGATCCGCGCCGGCACGGCATCCTGCCGCGCACGCTGACGCACCGCCTGCTGCCGCCGCTCGACGCTGGCTAGCGCGAACCGCGGGGAAAGCCTGGGTTGTTCTACAATCGAGGGAATGTTCGCATGAAAAAGGTCGAGATTACCGATTACGGGGCGCCGGAGGCGGTGGCGCGTTGCATCGAAGCGCCGGATGTCGGGGCGCCGGGTGCGGGCGAGATCGTGCTCGACGTGCTCGCCTTTCCGATCAACCCGGCCGATGTTTCGTTCTGCCGCGGCAATTACCGCCTGCGCCCGCCCTTGCCGGCCACACCGGGGGCCGAATGCGTCGGCCGGGTGAGCGCGGTCGGGGCCGGGGTCGCCGACATCCGGCCGGGCGACCTCGTCATCCACATGCAGCGCGAGAACTGGGTGCAGCGCCGCCGCATTCGGGCCGAGGACGCGATCCCGCTCCCCTCCGGCCTCGATCTCCAGCAGGCGGCGATGCTGCGCATCAACCCGGCGACGGCACTGTTGCTGCTCGAAGACCATGTCGCGCTGAAACCCGGCGATTGGGTCATTCAGAATGTCGCCAATTCGGCGGTCGGCCGGCACCTGATCGTGCTCGCCAAGGCGAAAGGCATACGTACCCTCAACGTCGTGCGCCGCGAGGATGTCGCCGGCGAATTGACCGCGCTCGGCGCCGATGTCGTGTTGAAGGACGGGCCCGACCTGGCGCAGCGCGCGCAGCAGGCGACCGGCGGTGCCCCGATCCGGCTCGGCATCGACGCGATCTCGGGCGAAGCGACGAAGCGCGTCGCCGATTGCGTCGCCGAGGGCGGGGTCATGGTCAGCTACGGCTCGATGAGCGGTGCCGATCTCGTGATCAGCCGAGCCGTCGTCGGCCGCGGCGTCGTCCTCAAGGGCTTTATGCTCGGCGACGGGCTTGCCAAGCGCTCGCGGGCCGAGGTGCGGGCGGTCTATGCCGATCTCGGCGCCAAGCTGCGCGACGGCGTCTTGAACGCGCCGGTCGAGGCCACCTACCCGATCGACGAGATCAAAGCAGCACTCGCCCATGCCCAGCGCGGCGGCCGCAACGGCAAGGTGCTGGTCCTGCCGAACGGCCCGCTCTAAAAGCGCGAAGCGATGCGAAGGTCCGTCATTCCGGGGCTCGGCACCGCCGAGAGCCCGGAACCCAGGCACACCGGCCCCTGATAATGCTGGCGAGCGGCGGTGTTCATAGGTTCCGGGCCTGCCCCCGCGGGGCATCCCGGAATGACACGGCATCACTCGATAACCACTGACAGGTAGCAGGCTGTGACGGATGATAATGCCGCGACGACGGTCGCGATCGTCGGAGCCGGGATTGGCGGGGTTTATCTCGCCGCGCAGCTCGGCGTCGCCGGGTTCAAATTGCGGCTGCACGACATCGACGATGCCCGCCTCGCCGATATCCGCGCGATGGGCGGCATCGATGTCGAGGGCGAGGGCGGCGGGTTTGCCGAGATCGAGCACACGACAGCCGATCTCGCCACCGCGATCGACGGCGCCGGCATCATCATCGTCGTCACCGGCGGCGTGGCGCAGGAAGGTGTCGCGCGATCGCTGGCGCCGCTGCTGCGCGACGGCCAGCTCGTCCTGCTGATCCAGGGCAATACCGGCGGCGCGATGATCTTCCGGCGAGCGCTCGACCAAGCCGGCTGCCGCGCGCAGGTCGATGTCGCCGAGATGGACAATTACCCCTATTCCTGCCGCCGGCTCGCACCGGCCAGGATCCGCCCGATCGTCAAAAAGCGCTGGCTGCAGATCGCCGCCTTCCCCGGCAACCGCAGCGACGCCGTGTTCCCGCGGCTGGCGCCCCTCTTCCCGCAAGCGGTTGCGGCGCCCAATGTCGTCTACACCGGCTTTACCAATGCCAACGCGATGCTGCATGTCGCGAATTGCGTTGCCAACGCGGCGCTGATCGAGCGCGGCGGCGGCTATAAATTCTATGCCGAAGGGGTGACGCCGGCGGTGGCGCGCCTCTACGCGGCGGTCAATGCCGAGCGGGTCGCGGTCGCAGCGGCGTTCGGCGCCGCGGTGCCGGACCTCGCCGATTGGTTCGAGCGCGCCTATGGTGTGCGCGAAGCGAGCCTCGATGCGACCTGCCGGCGGCTGACCTATGACAGCGACGGCCCCTACCAGGCCACCGGCACACCCGCCTCGCTCGACCACAAATATATCAGCGAGGATGTGCCGACCGGCCTCGTTCCGATGCTGGCGCTGGGTGCGGCCGCGGGCATGCCGACGCCGGCGATCGCCGCACTCGTCGAAACCGTTCGTCACCTGACCGGCAAGGACTACGCCGGCAAGGACTACGCCGCCGGGGGCCGCACCCTCGCCCGCCTCGGCCTTGCCGGCATGACCGCTCCGCAGATCCGCCGCACGCTCGAAACCGGCTTTGCCTAAAGCATGATCCGATTAGGTAGGGCCCCCCTCACCCTCCTCGGGCTCGACCCGAGGATCCGGGTAAGGCTCGGCGGATGCCTCGCCAACCCTTCGCAACCCTCTCCCCCCAGTTGGCCCCAATTGGGGGGAGAGGGAAGGGTGAGGGGGGCCGACGGGCTGATGCAACCTGATCGGATCTTGCTCCAGCCGCTCGACCGAGGGGCAGCCGCTTTAGGAAACCGGCGAGGCGATCCGCGAAAAACGGCCTATTTCGCGGGGTGAATTTCGGCGATGTCCTGGGCGAAGATCATCTCTTCGCTGCCGGTGCGCGCGGGATCGGCGGGCGAGGTGAGGTAGCGGGCGAAGACCCAGACCCCGTCCAACGGGTTCGACACGATCTCGACGACCGCGCCATCGACCAGCACGACCTGCATGCCGGGGGTCAATTCCCGCGTGTTGACGAGCTCGCTCATTCGGCCGCCCTGACCATATCGCCGGTGTCGCGGCGCCAGGTCGCGAGCTCGTCCCAGCTCTCGGCCGCCATAAACTCGGCCCAGCGGCGGTAGAGGTTGCGCAGATTGTGCTCGCTCGATTTGGCCTCGGTGATGTCCATCACCGTGCCGGGCACCCGCAGCCCCTGATATTCGTAATCAGCGATCTCCCAGCCCTGTCCCTGCTCGTAGCTGTAGGGATAGCGGCGCGCGATGACGCCACGGCTCGCGGCATGGGCATAGTTCCAGTTTTCCATGTCGTCCTGCTCGGTCATCCCGGCCGGCCCCGAATAGCGGATGTAATAATCGCGCAGAAAATCCTTGACCTCCTGCGGCGCCGCCTTGTCCACGAAATACCAGCGCCAGCATTCGGTCTGATGCGTGCCGCGCGGATGCCACACTGCGATCGTGCGCGGCTGGCGCGGATGGAGCGCGGTGTTCGGAAAGAGCTCGCCCGGGCTGCCCATGACCCGGCCCCATTCGCCCTTGTGCCGCTGCCGCCGCTCTTCGCAATGCGCGAAATATTCGGACACCATCGGCGAATGCGCATAGGCCGGCGGCGTCGCCGCCCCCTGCGGCAAGACATAAACCCCGGTCTGATGACCGCGCTCGTAAAACGACACCTGCAGCCGCCGCGCCATCAGCCGCTCCTGCATGTCGCGCCGGCCGCTGCCCGACGGGCCGATGCCGACCAAATCGACCGAGCGGTGGCTGATGTTGTGATAGCTGTCGCCGCAGAAATTCTCGGCCGGGAATTTCCAATTGCACGGGATCAGCCATTTCTGCACCCCGCCCAATACCTCGACCTCGCCCTCGCAATCCCAGCTCTCCAAGGTCAGGTCGAGATAGCGCGCGAAACCGCCGAGATATTCTTCGAACGACGGGGCCGCCGGGTCCCAGGTGGCAAAAATCGCACCCTTGTAGCTGCAAAGCCGCGCCACCGCGACCAAGCCCCATTGCGAACGGTCGAGCTCACCGCGATACGCCTCGCGCAAATACGGCACGCCGACCAATTTGCCGTCGGTGCCATAGCTCCAGCCGTGATAGGGGCAGGTAAAGACCGGCGTATTCCCCTCGTCGTAGCGGCATACCTTCATGCCGCGGTGCCGGCAGGAATTGAGGAAGACGTGGATCGCGCCCGCCCGGTCGCGGCACAGGATCACACTCTCCTCGCCCATCCCCGAAACAAAAAAATCGCCCGGCTTCGGCACTTGGCTCTCGTGCCCGACATAGAGCCACGCCCGCGCAAACAGCCGCTCCTGCTCCTGCGCATAAATCGCGTCGCTGACAAAAATCTCCCGGCTGACCCGTCCCCGCGCCAAATCGACGAGCCCCTCGCGATACCCCGCTCCCGCCGCCATCGCCGCCTCCATCCGGTTCGGCGAAGGTTATGGCCGCTGCCGTCGCGACACCAGCCAAATGCGTGTGTGTCCCAAATGCGAGTGTGTCGGTGTCCTTTCATTCCGGAAGCGAGCCGAATGGGCGCGCGGCCAACTCGATCGCTAGCGCGACGGCCTCTCCTCCGAGCCGGCTCCTGATGTTGTCAAAGAACCATCATGCCTTCTTCCAACTTATCTCGAATGATATCCAGCTTCTCCCTGCGATCGATCCAAGGTGAGATTGCGCTGCGGAAACGAGACTTTATTTCAACCCGACGACCAACGCCGGTCCATGGCGCACATCGTATATATTCGACCTCTGGCGGTCCATATTCGCGCAGGTACTCAGAATAATTAACCGCATGATCGTCGACGATCAGCAGGGTTTCGCAAGGGGTCCCCTCGGCGTAAATCACTGCATGGCGGTGGAGCTTGATATGGAAGTATTCTATTTCATCGAGGTCGCTGGCGTCATAAATTGTAATTGTCGTGCCGTTGATCAGGTTGCACACGGGCACGAGGACGCCATCGATGAGCAGCGCGTGTGTCCTGGTGATAAACAGATCGGCGCGCGGCACCTCCGGTCCCAGGGCCGAGCGAGCAACCCGAACCGGGAGCGCGTCTCTATTCCATGGCTTGGCCGGATCACTCTTCTTAAACGAATATCGGCCGATCCACTGGATGGGTCGCAGCCCGTCGAAAGCGCCTGGCAGAAGATCGCCGACAGCAAGGTCTTCGATGTTTCTGTCGCCAGCCGCGGTTCGGATTTTGGTGCCTTTGAGAAAGCACATCGGCCCACCCGGCGGTCCGTGTCCGGGAGGCGGCGGGTCAGGCGGGCCGGGAGGAGGCAGACCTGGAGGTCCGGGATGCGGCGGCGGGGGAGGAGGAGGCGGACGATGTCCGGGTGGTGCCGCAGACGCCGGCGTTGTTGTCAAGCCAGCGACCACCGCCGATGCTGCTATGGCCCCGAGCTTTATCAGATTACGGCGCGATCTGCGGATGCCAAGGGGCAGGTTCTCCAGGTTCGGCATTAGACCACCTCCACATACCACCCCAGCATAGAGCGGGCGCGCGCAGCCACGCAACCATTGGCAGCCCTCGACACGACAAATTTTTCGAGATTATGAGCATTTCGCGAGCCAGCGGCGCCTATCCACCAATATTAACCAAACATTTTAATATCAACCAAACATTTTTATATTAACCAAACATTCCGACAGATTTGGCCTGTTCGGCATGACCCTCACGCTCGCCAATGTGGTGCTGCCCCAGATCCGGGCGCGAGCGCCGCACGCTGTCGGCGACACGGGACGAGACCGCTCGGGTCGCCCGGCGGCGTGATCGCGCAGACCTGTCGCGCAGACCTGTCGCGCAGACCTATGGCTGGCGTGCGGTGCTTTTTATTGCGCCCTGCAGGTGCGGCTTGTTCAAGCCTTTTGGGTCGAGGCGCGGTAGATTTCGTCGATCGACTGGTCGAGGGCCGCGTCGAATTCGGCCTCGCTCATCCCGGCCCGCAAATCCTGGGCGAGGGCGCGCGAGAAGCTGGCGATCATGCCGTGATTGGCGGCGAGCTTTTGGCAGGCGTCGGCGCGCGTGTAGCCGCCGGACAAGGCGACGGTTCGGGCGCAGCGCGGGTGGTTGGCGAGCGGCCCGTAGAGGTCGGGAATTTCGGGCAAGGTCAGCTTGAACATGACCTGGCGGCCCGCCGGCAACGCGTCGGTCAGCTTTTTCAATTCGTCGAGCAGGATCGCCTCGGCACCCTTTTTGTCCGGGCTCTTGATCGAGACCTCGGGCTCGAGGATCGGCATCAGCCCATGCCGGGCGATCTGGTCGCCAAAGGCGAATTGCTGGGCGGCGATCGCGGCGATGCCGTCCCGGTTGGCGAGGTTGATGACCGAGCGCATCTTGGTGCCGAAGACCCCGAGCTTTGCCGCGCGCTCGCACAATTGGTCGAGCTGCGGCATCGGCCGCATCGGCTGGACGCCGTCCTGCTCGGCTTCGAGCCCGCGGTCGACTTTGACAAACGGCACGACCCCGCGGTCTTCCCACAGATAGGATGGCGCGGGCTTGCCGCGCACCTCGTCGTCCATCGTCCCTTCGAACAGGATCGTGCCGATCACCTTGTCGCCGGTGAAGCCGGGAGCGGTCATGATCCGCACCCTGAATTCGTGGATCAGCCGGAACATCTTCTGCTGATCGTCGCTGTAGGCGTTATCCGGAATGCCGTAGAGGCGAAGCGCCCCGGGCGTCGATCCGCCGCTCTGGTCGAGCGCCGCGATAAAGCCGCCCTTTTTGGACATTTGCGCCGTCATCTTGTCGTTTGCCATGACCGTCATCCTCCCGTCAGACCGGCATGCCCGCTCGCGCGGATATTGCCACGGTCTGCGCGATTCTGGCAATCCTCACCCGCGTTCCGCTCGGCGGCGACGCGGGCGGTGCAAAAGCTTGACGGCAGCGTCGAAGCTTGCTCGACCCGAGCCGCGTGGGTTCGGTGAGCGTCGGTGCGACGGGGCCGCCCCGATGGAGGTCGCAGATGAAGAGCCGGTCCAATCAAGGCCGATGCCCGGCACCCGCCTCGCGGCTCTCGGTCCTTGCCGGCGCCGCAGCGCGATGACAATTCCTCACCCTGCCGCCGGTTCTTACCCGTTGCGGCACGGGAATAGGGTGCAGCCGCTGATCGACGGCGTGGCGGCTTTTCGGCGGATCGGCGAGGCGATCGCCGCGGCAAGATACGGTGTCTGGCTGACCGTCGCGTTTTATGCGCCCGATTTGCGGATGCCGGATGGTGGCGGTCCGCTGTTCGATGTGCTCGACCGAGCGGTCGCGCGCGGCCTCGATGTGCGGGTGATTTTCTGGCGGCCGAACCCCGAGAGCGCCGGCTTCGGCCGGACCTTTTCCGGGTCTGCGGCCGACCGTGAGCTGCTCCGACAACGAGGCTCGCGTTTTCGCGCCCGCTGGGATCGGGCATACGGCCCTTATGTCCAGCATCAGAAATGCTGGTTGATCGATGCCGGCGAGCCGTCCGAAGCCGCCTTTGTCGGCGGGATCAATCTGACCGCGCAGGCCGTGGGTTCGCCCGGCCATGGCGACGGGGGCCGGCACGATCTTTATGTCGAGCTCGCCGGGCCGGCGGCGACCGACATCGAGCACAATTTCGTGCAGCGCTGGAACGAAGCGAGCGAGCGGAATGCCCAAGATGGCCGGTGGGGCAATGCTCCCGACGACCAGCTTGCGTTTCCCGCACGCCTATCCGCGCCGCGCGGTCCGAGCATCGTGCAAATCCAGCGCAACCTCCGTGCCGGGCGATACACAGATGGCTGCGCTTGCCCCGGCGGTATTCGGCACGAGATCGCGCAGGGCGAGCGCACGGTGCTCGACCAGTACCTCCTCGCCATCGGCGCGGCGCGGGAAGCCATCTACATCGAGAACCAGGCGATCCCGATCCCGCCGATCGCCGCCGCCCTCGAAGCGGCGCTGCGGCGAGGCGTGGAGGTCGTCATATTGGTGCCGGCCAGCCCCGAGGCGCATGTACGCGAGGCGCGTCGCGACCCGAGCCGCCGGGCGCTGTTCGAGCAAGTCGCAAAGCTCGGCAGATACGAAAGCTTCGCCCTTGTCGGCATCGCCGGGCTCGATGCGGTGGGCCGCCGTCGCGCCGTCTACGTCCATGCCAAGACCATGCTCGTCGACGACGAATGGGCAACGGTGGGGTCGTGCAACCTGCATTCGGGCTCGCTCTCGGGCCACACCGAGCTGAATGCGTCGATCTGGGACGCCGCTCTCGTGCGCCGCCTGCGCTGCTCGCTGCTGGCCGAACACCTCGGCCGAGACACGGCGCATATCGATGCCCGTTCGGCGCTTCGGCTTTACCGGTCGGTCGCGCGCGAGAACCGCCGCCGGCACGATTCTGGAGACACCGCCTGGGAGGGCATCGCCTACAGCCTCGATCCCGCGGCCTACGGCGAAGCTCTCAGCGCGGCGCTGTTACACATATAATTGTCAAATTATCATGCTATTGCGATTCCATCGATACGGATAGGAGCGGTGTTGACGGAAATGGAACCAGGCGCTTCCGAGACCTTCCTTGACAAACCCGCGGCAACGGCGATAGCGCCGCGTCAGAATTCACCAAAAAGTAACCAGAGCGGCACAAAATGGGCATGGTGGGTGCCGGTCAAGGTGGAACGGGAAGGCCGGTTGGGCCGTTTTCTCCTCCAGGCGATGGGCAGAGCCTGCCGGGATTTCCCGGCTCTTATCGGACAAGAGCGAAAACACCGATGCCCGGAGGCAGGTTACGACCGCGGTGGAAGACCCCGAATGGTCGGATTCTCGAATGGGACTACCGGCACGGCACGGCACCGTTGAAGCGTATAATAGGCGCGGGAGGCATTTGGGAGAATTCGATCCGGCCAATGGTGCGCTACGGCGCAGTGCGGTCCCGGGACAAAAGGTGGATCCCTAACATGCGGTATCGGGTCATTTGGTATAATCGCACAACTGATCGGGTGGGTGGGCTGGTCGAGATTCCCGGCGTTCTCTTGTCTCGGGTTTTGAAGATCGCCGGAGTGACAGACCGCAATGAGCCGGGTGAGCTACTTCTTGAACCCCGACAAATTAGCGATATCGCGTCGCTGGTCGGCCTGCACATCGACCTCGCCCGTTTCGAGTATCACCTCGATCCGCTCGGACCGTTTCCGCAACGGCTGCGCGCATAAAGGCAGGGGCCACTTAAGCCCCATCAACCAGTCCGGACTATTGCCGGATGGCCCATTCGCGAGGCGGCGTCCCCAAGCCGATCCTGATCTCGATCTGATAAAACAGGTCGAACAGGCGCAGCTGCGGGGCCGCTCGCCGCGCCCTCCGCGGTGCGAAAGCGCTAAGCGCTTATCGCCTTTGCGGACCTGTGGCTCGGGGCGGGTCAAGGAGGGGAGAGCGCCGTGGGTCGTTTGCCTCATAGGGGGGCGTGTTCCGGCCCTGCTCGGAGCGCAGCTCGTGGCCGGCCATGGCTTCGAGGATGCGCGCGGCGATGGGGAAACCCTCCTGGCCCCAGCCCTGCGCCTGGGCGCGGTGCAGGATGTCGTGGGCGAGGAGGCCGAGATTAGCGGGCGCGGCCACGTCGCGGGCGAGCTCGCAGGCGAGATGTAAATCCTTGGCGACGATGTCGAGCGTGCCGCCGGCAGTGAAGGTGCGGCTCAACACCGAGCGCGGGATGTTGTCGAAGGTGCGGCTGGCGCCGGCGCTGTAGGGCACGATCTGTGCCAATACGCCGGGATCGACCCCAGCTTTGGCGCCGATCAGCAAGCCTTCGAGGGCGGCGACAAAATTGGTGTAGCCGAGATATTGCGTGACGAGCTTGGCGATAGCGCCCGAACCGCTCGCGCCGACATAAAAGACGTGGCGGGCGATCGCCGCGAACAACGGCCGGCATGTCTCGAACACCGGCGCGTCGCCGCCGACCATGACCGTCATCCCCGGCGGCCGGCCGCTGACCGGTGCGTCGAGCATCGCGACACCACGCGCGCGGCAGGCTTCGGCGACCCGGCGCGCCACCGCCGGCGCGTTGGTGGTCAGGTCGATATAGATGCCGCCGCGACGCAGGCCGGCGAGGATGCCGGTCGCAGGGTCGAGCACCGCCCTTTCCATCTCGGCGGGGCCGGGGAGCGAGGTGAACACGGTTTCGCTCGCCTCGGCGACGGCGCGCGGATTTGCCGCGACCGCCGCCCCGCGGCCGGCGAGCGCCTTTGTCGCCTCGGGCCGGATATCGCAAATCGTCAAGCTGTGCCCGGCATCGACGATGCAGCCCGCGATCGGCGTCCCCATCGTGCCGGTGCCGACAAATCCCAGCCGCATGCTCGGGCCTCCCTGCGCGGCCCAGCACTACCCGCAGTAGGTTCGCCTGTCCAGGGGCTGGCCTGTCCAGGGGCTGGCCTGTCCAGGCTGGGCGCGGCGGCAGGCCGCCGGATTTATCCGGATTTATGTTGCCAACCGGTCACAGCGAACCCATCCTGACCGCCGATAGGGCGCATTTGCCGAACCCGGATCGGGGGTTGCATGACCGCTGCTGGACCTGACCCCGAAAATCCAACCGGCAACCCCTATTACAACGAAAAATTGAACCTCAACGTCGCTCAGCTTCTGCTCGAATACTTGAAGCTTGAAGGTGTTGCCAAGCTGTTCGGGATTCCGGGCGCGGCCGTCATCGACCTGATGTACGAGCTGCGCGACCAGCATGATCATTTCGACTACGTGATCTGCCGCCATGAGACGGGTGCGGCCTATATCGCCCACGGCTATTCCGTTGTCGCCGACGGGCTCGGCGTGGTGCTGACGACGGCGGGTCCGGCCGCGACCAACGCGCTGACCGGCGCGCTGAACGGCCAGGCGAGCGGCGCCTCGCTCCTGGTGATCACCGGCGAGGTCGCGCAGCAATATTTCGGCCGCGGCTACCTTCAGGCCGGGTTCGACGCCCGGCTCGAGGTCGACGCGATCTATCGCAACGCCGTCCAATCGAGCGCCCTGATCTCCAACCAGTCCAACTTCGCGACCCTGTTCGAGCAGGCATTGCGCGACGCCCGCTCGCTGCCGCCGCGGGTGGCCCATGTCAGCCTGCCGGCCGATGTCGCGGCGGAGTGCGTGCAGTCGCCGGGGCTGACCGACGCGCACGGCAACAACCGGGTGCTGGTTCCCAGATCGCCCGCGCAATACCGGACCCGGCCGAGCGGAACCGATCCGGCAAAGGTCGAGCCGGCCTTCGCCAATCTCGCCGCGGCGCAACGGCCGCTGGTGTTTGTCGGCAACGGCTGCCGCCGCGCGTTGGCCAGCCCGCAGCGTCTGCGGGCGTTCACCGCGCTGGTCGAGAAATTCGCGTTCCCGGTGATGACGACGCTCGACGCCAAAGGCATTTTCCCCGAAACGCACGAGCTGTCGCTGCGCAACTATGGGATGGCCGCTTGCGCCTGGCCCGAGCGCTACATGCATCCGCCGCAGGACCCGCCTTTCGACGCGCTGATGGTGCTCGGCTCGAGCCTCGGCGAGCTGGCGACCAGCGTCGCCGCGACGGACCCCTATTCGCAGAATTTGCTGCCGAGCCGCCATTTGATCCAGGTGGACCTCGACCAGAGCGTGATCGGCCGCAATTTTCCGATCACTCTGGGGATCGTGGCCGAAGCCGGGGCAACGATCGACGCGCTGTGCCGCCTCGGCGGCGAGCGGCCGGCCCCGGCCGGTGCCGATCGGCGAAAGGCGCTGATCGGCGCGATCAAGCGCGATCCGCAATCGGCCTTTTACAACCCGGCCTGGCGCGCATCGGACGCGGCGCCGGTCAACCCCGCCGCGCTGATCAGGGTGGTCAACGAGGAGGTGGCCAGGGGGCATGTTTTCGTCGATGCCGGCAACTGCATCGGCTGGTCGCTCAACAACATGGTGGTCGACCCGCCGCTCTATTTCCACAGCGCGCAGAACATGGGGCCGATGGGATTTGCCGTCGGCGCGGTGATCGGCGGCAAGATCGCCGCACCTGATCTGCCTTGCCTCGCCATCGTCGGCGACGGCGATTTCATGATGCACGGCGCCGAATTGTCCACTGCCGCGCAAAATCGTGTCGGTGCCGTCTGGGTGGTGCTCAACGACAATGATCTCGCCATGGTGAGCCAGGGCATGGCCGCGCTGTTCCCGCCGCCCGAGCCCTGGCGCGATTACTACGCGCTCGGCGATCCCGATCTGGCGGCGTTCGCGGCGAGCCTCGGCGCGCATGCCACCCGCATCGCGGCGGACCAGGGCCCGCCGGCGCTCCGCCATGAGCTGCGCCTGGCGCTGCGGCGGGCCGATGCCGACCGGCGGCCCCAGGTGATCGTGGTCGATATCGACCCGGCGCCCGCACCTCCCTATGGCTGGCCAAAGCTCGGGCCGCCCAAATGCGGGCCGCAGCAGTAAGAGCCGGCGCCTCTCGACCAGGGGAAGATCATGCCCGACACGCCCGCGACAGATGAAATCCTCGATGTTGCCATCGTCGGGGCCGGCATCGCCGGCGTCTACAGCGGCTGGCGCCTGCTCGCCGCCGCCGCCGGGTCGGGTGCGCCGCGGCCCCGGATCGCGGTTTTCGAGGGCAGCAGCCGGGTCGGCGGCCGATTGCTCTCGGTCGAGCCGCCGGGCATTCCCAATACCCGGGTCGAGCTCGGCGGGATGCGCTACACGACCCAGCATGTGCGCGTTAAGGACCTGTTGAGCCACCTCGGCATCAAATCGGTGCCGTTTCCGGTCCACGAGCCGGAAAACATCGCTTATCTGCGAGGGCACCGGCTGCGCTGGCAGGAGCTTACCGATCCGGATGCGATCCCCTACCGATTATTGCCGGACGAACGCACCCCCGCCGCTCTGGCCGAGGGCTTCACCGCGCTCGCCGCCCAGCGGTCGCTGCGGATGGTCCTCGACAAGGACGCAGACCTCGCGACAGTGGACTGGCCGCAGGTGGCGGCATCCGGAAGATATGAAGGCCGGCGCTTGCAGGACCTTCCGCTGCGCTTTCTGCTGCAGCGCTGCATCAGCGACGAGGCGCTCCGCTTCGCCGACGATTCGAGCGGCTACGACACCATTTTGTCGATTTGGAACGCGGCCGACGGGTTCCCCTGGAACCTCGGTGATTTCGGCCGGACGGTCGACTATTTCCACGTCGAGGCCGGCTACGACACGCTGCCGCTCACCCTCCAAAAGCTGTTCGAAAAGGCTGGCGGCGCCACCCGTCTCGACCACCGGCTCGAAAGCTTCGACGAGGTCGCGCAGGGGTGGCGCGCCGGGCGGTGGCGCGCCGCTCGTCGCGATGAAGCTTGCCGGCAGCGGCGGCCGCGTGCTCGCACGCCAGCTGATCCTGGCGATGCCGCGCCGGTCGCTCGAGCTGCTCGACCGCAGCGGCGCCGTTCTGGCCATGACCGAAGAGAACCGCGCGGTCCATCGGCTGATCGGCTCGGTAACGCCGGTCCCGCTGTTCAAGCTGGCGATCTGCTATCCGTTTCCGTGGTGGCAGACGATCGATCCGGTCGCGGTGAAGTCCGACGGCGCAACCCAATGGCTGAAGCTCACCAAGGGACAGACGATCACCGACCTGCCGGTGCGCCAGTGCTATTACTGGGCGGTGGATGCCAAAACCCAGAACGCCGTCATCCTGATCTATGATGACGGCAGCGATTTGGATTACTGGGCGGGGCTGCGCGAGCGGACCGGGGTAAGACTGTTCGAGAACGCGGCAGCCCCCGGCGGCAGCGCTGCGGCGCCCTCGGAATGGACGGCCCACAAGGCGCCCGAGCTGATGGTCAAAGAGGCGCATCGCCAGCTCCTCGAGCTGCACGGCGTCGAAAATCGTCTCGACATTCCGCAGCCCTATGCCGCCGCATACCGCGACTGGGGCGAGGACCCCTACGGCGGCGGCGCCAATTATTGGCACCTGCACGTCGACAGCATGCGGGTATCCGAAGAAATCCTTCAGCCCAAGCCGCCGGTGCCGGTGTTCATCTGCGGCGAAGCCTATTCGCACAACCAGGGCTGGGTCGAGGGCGCCCTGGAGACCGCCGACCGGATGCTGGAGCGGCATTTCGGCCTGTCGAGACCGGCATGGCTCGGCCGCGGCAAGGCTGGCGAAACGCCACCGCGCACCGGATAAGCCGGCGATGGAGGCATGACCACGCGCCGCCTCGCCGCGATCTTGGCCGCCGATGTGGCCGGCTATTCGCGGCTGATGCACGCCGACGAGGAGGGCACGCACAACCGGTTTGTCCGGCTCATGGCCGAGGCGGTCGAGCCGGCGCTCCGGCAGCACAGCGGGCGGATCGTAAAAAATACCGGCGACGGCTTCCTGGCCGAGTTCCAAAGCGTCGTTGCCGCGGTGCGCTGTGCCGTCGCGTTTCAACACGGTGTCGCCGAGCTCACCGCCGACGACCCGGCCGCGCAGCGCATCGCCTTCCGTGTCGGCATTCACATCGGCGACGTGATCGCCGACGATCACGACATCTTCGGCGATGGAGTCAACATCGCCGCCCGGCTCGAAGGATTGGCCGATCCGGGCGGGGTTCTGGTGTCGGCGACCGTCCACGAAAACGTCTTCGGACGGCTCGACTGCGGCTTTGAGGACCGCGGCGAACAGCAATTGAAGAACATTTCCCGCCCCGTCCGCGCTTTCCGCATTATCCACAGTCCCGCTGGCTCCGATCGGTTTGAAGCCGAAGCGCCCGGCATTCCCGAGGCACCATCTGTCGTTGTAATGCCGTTCCGTAATGTAGGCGACGATCCTCAACAGGAATATTTAGCCGACGGCATCGTCGAGGATGTGACGCTCTCCCTGTCCCAGTTCCGATCGCTGTTCGTGATCTCCCGTAATTCTGCATTTACCTACAAGGCCCGCGCCGTCGATGTCCGTCAGGTCGGGCGCGAGCTCGGCGTGCGTTATGTCCTCGAAGGCAGCGTGCGATCGGCCGGCAACCAGATCCGGATTACCAGCCAGCTGATCCGGGCCGATACCGGCGCTCACCTCTGGGCCCAACGCTATGAGCGCGAGCTGAGCGATATCTTCTCGACACAGGACGAGATCGCTGCTGCCGTCGCGGCGGCGATCGAGCCGGCGGTCGAGGAGGCCGAGCACCAGCGGGCTCGACTGAAGCCACCCGAGAGCCTCGGCGCATGGGAAGCGTATCACCGGGGCCTCTGGCATCATTCCAAGAGCAGCGCACCCGAGAATGAGCTTGCCCGGACCTTCTTCCGGCGTGCCGTCGCTCTCGACCCGACTTTCTCGCGGGCATATCAAGGCCTCGTCTACACCTACCTCGATGACGCCATCTTGTATCTGACCTGCACCGTCGCCGATGCGGCCGGACTGGCCGAACCGCTGGCGCACAAGGCCGTCGTGCTCGATCCCGGCGATGCCGGCGCCTATCTCGCGCTCACCTATGTGCATTTCTCCCAGGGCGATCTCGAAGCAGCGCTGGCCGCCGCCGACCAGGCCTTGGTCCTTAACGCCAATTTCGCCGGCGCATATTGGGCCAAATCCGGGTGCCTCGTTTATCTCGGCCGTTACGCCGAAGCGTCACAGGCGGCAATGACATTCCTCCGGCTCAGCCCACGCGATCCGAGGAACTGGCGGGTGTTGAACCATCTCGTGATCGGGCGCTACCTCTCGGGCGATTACCCGGGCTCGATCGAGGCGGCGCGGCGGGCGCTGCGGGCGCATCCCGACCAGCCGTTGACCTATCGCTGGCTGGCGGCGGCGCTGGGTCAGCTCGGCCGCGTCGAAGATGCGCAGGCTGTGATCCACGAAGCCGCTGCTGTATTGGCGCCGGTGTCCTTCGACAGCTACGCGTGCACCCGCGGCCCGTGGTTGCCGGAGAAAGCTCACGCGCTGCTGATGGATGGTCTGCGCAAGGCGGGTTGGCGCGGCGACCGGCTAGGGCGCCGTTTCGAGCCGAACGCCCGAATCCCCGCAGCGAGCCGTCAGGAGGAAGAGCGTGCAAATCGGGTTCAATCTGCCGATCAGCGGGCCGCTGTCGGACCCCGCGACCGTCGCCCGGATCGCGCAGGAAGGCGAGGCGCTCGGCTACGGCTACCTGACCTTGACCGACCATATCGTCCTGCCGAACCTCAAAGTGCCGGGCTATCCCTATTCCGAGAGCGGAGAATTCTTTGGCGACGGACCCGGGCGGCGCCACGACCAGCTGACCGCCGCCGCCTTTGTCGCGGCAAAAACCAAGGCCATCCGGCTGGTGCTCGCGGTCATGGTGGTGCCGTACCGGCCGGCGGTGCTCGCCGCCAAGATGCTGGCGACGATCGATCGATTGTCGGAGGGCCGGCTGACGGTCGGCATCGGCGCCGGCTGGCTCGAAGCCGAATTCGATGTGGTCGCCACCACCCCCTTTGCCGCGCGGGGGGCGGTGACCGACGAATACATCAGCACCTTTCGCACGCTCTGGACCGAGCCCGAGCCGCGCTTCGGCGGGGAGTGGACGAAATTCGGCGAGGTGCTGTTCGAGCCGAAGCCAATGCAGAAACCGCACCCGCCGATCTGGGTCGGCGGCGAAAGCGGGCCGGCCTTGCGTCGCGCCGCACGGCTCGGCGACGCGTGGTATCCGATCGGCAGCAACAACCGGCACCTTTTGGACACGCTGCCGCGCTATCGTGCCGGTGTCGCGCGGCTGCGCCGGTTTGCCGCCGAGGCCGGGCGCGACCCGCTCCGAAATCGCGCTGACCTACCGCATCAAGCGCTATGGCGCGGCGGTGCCGGAGAAAGCCTCGGACGGCGAGCGGCGCCTCTTTTCCGGCACGACCGCCGACATCGTCGCCGATCTGAAGGCGCTGCGCGACCTCGGCGTCGGCGCTGTCGACATCGACTTCGAGCGCCCCGACATTGATGCCTCGCTCGCCGAGATGCGCCGTTTTCAGGAGGATGTGATTGCCCGCCTATAGAGCGCCGATGGACGATATCGGCCAACCCGGCCCGGTGGCGCGGGCGCGCGGTCTGGCGGCGCTGATCGGCGCAGAGGCCACGGCGATCGAGAAGGCGCGGCGGCTGACGGCGCCGGTCCTCGACGCGCTGCACGAGGCCCGCCTCTTTCGCATGCTTTATCCGCGCTCGGTCGGCGGCGACGAGGTCGAGCCCGGCGCCTATGTGCTCGCGGTCGGCGAATTGGCCCGCGCCGACGGCTCGGTCGGCTGGTGCGTCTCGATCGCCAACAGCATCGGCCTCTTTGCCCCCTATCTCAGCCTCGACGCCGCGCGCAAGGTGTTCGGACATCCCCATGCGACCTGCGCCTGGGGGCCACCCAACGACTGCCGCGGCATTGCCGTGCCGGGCGGCTATCGGGTGACCGGGCGCTGGGATTTTGCCAGCGGCTGCCGCCATTCGAGCTGGATCGGCGCGCACGGGCCGGTGGTCGAGCCGGACGGCTCGTTGCGCCTCAATAATTTCGGCCGGCCGACGATCCGCACCTGGCTGTTTCCCGCCGAGCAAGCGGGCTTGCTCGACAATTGGCATCCGATCGGGCTGCGCGGCACCGCCTCCGAATCCTACAGCGTGACGGATTTGCTTGTGCCCGAAGAGCTCACCGGCACCCGCGAGGACCCGGGCTTGCGCCGCGACCGAGGCCCGCTTTACGCGTTCCCGCAGCAGACGCTCTATTCGGTCGGGATCGCCAGCGTGGCCCTCGGCATCGCCCGCGGCATGCTCGACGCCTTTATCGAATTGGCGTTGCGCAAGACCCCGCGCGGCGGAGCGCGGCTCGCCGACAACGCCGTGGTCCAGGCCGGGATCGCCCGCGCCGAAGCTCGGCTCGGCTCGGCCCTCGCCTATCTTGTCGCGACGGTGCGCGACATCCATGCCCGCGCCGACGACACCGCCCCGATCGACATGCCCGATCGGGCCCGCGCGCGCCTCGCCGGCTCGAACGCGATCGCCGGTGCCACCGCGGTCGCCGATCGGGTCTACAAAGCCGCCGGTGTCGACGCGATCTTTCCCGGCAGCCCGTTCGAGCGCCGCTTCCGCGACATCCACACGGTTTCCCAGCAAATTCAGTCCCGTGACGCCCATTATGAAACCGTCGGCCAAGTGCTGCTCGGCAACCCGCCCGAGGTATTTTTGTAGGCTGCCCTATATGGCGCCCGCCCGGGTGCGTGGTTTCCGTCGGGCGGCATCGGCTGGTATAACCGCGGCTCGGTTCGGATAGGCGCCGCATCATGCTGGTGATCGACAATCGGGAAACGCGCGCGTGGCCGGCGATCTGAAAGGGCTGCTCGCGCATGTGGCGCAGGGCAGGAGCCTCAGCGAGCAGGAAGCGGAGACGGCGTTCGACATCATCATGAGCGGCGACGCCACCCCCTCGCAGATGGGCGGCTTTCTGATGGCGCTGCGCGTGCGCGGCGAAACCGTGGACGAGATCACCGGCGCGGCGCGGGCGATGCGGGCCAAGGCGCTGCAGATCGACGCCCCGCCGGGCACCATCGACACCTGCGGCACCGGCGGCGACGCTTCGGGCAGCTTCAACATTTCGACCGCGGCGGCGCTGGTCGCGGCCGGCTGCGGCGTGCCGGTCGCCAAGCACGGCAACCGGGCGCTGTCGTCGCGATCGGGCTCGGCCGATGTGTTGACCGCGCTCGGGGTCAACATCGACGCCGATTTCCCGGTGGTGCGCGACTGCCTGTGGCAGATCGGCATCGGCTTTTTGATGGCGCCGCGCCATCACAGCGCCACCCGCCATGTCGCGCCGACCCGCGTCGATCTCGGCACCCGCACAATCTTCAACCTGTTGGGGCCGTTGTCGAGCCCGGCC
Source organism: uncultured Alphaproteobacteria bacterium (assembly GCA_963702685.1). Classification (GTDB taxonomy): domain Bacteria; phylum Pseudomonadota; class Alphaproteobacteria; order ATCC43930; family CGMCC-115725; genus AP-15. The sequence continues at coordinate 186,318 of CAVPDQ010000004.1, forward strand.
GGGGCACGGCGCCAGCTGGTCGGCGTCTTCGCACCCGAATGGACGCGGCCGATGGCCGAGGTGCTGGGCCGCCTCGGCGCGGAGCGCGTTTGGGTGGTCCACGGCGACGGGCTCGACGAGCTCAGCACGGCCGGACCGACGACCGTCGCCGCGCTCGAAGACGGCAAGGTCGAGGTTTTTGAAATCACCGCTGCCGACGCCGGATTGCCGGCGGCCCGGCTCGCCGACCTCGCCGGTGGCGAGCCGCAGCACAACGCCGCGCTGATGCGCGACCTGCTCGGCGGTGTCGGCGGACCCCTGCGCGACATCGTGTTGTTGAACAGCGCCGCCGCCCTCCTCGTCGCCGGCCGCGCGGCGACCCTCGCCGACGGGGTCGAGCGCGCCGCCCGCGCAATCGATTCGGGGACGGCGCAACGGGTGCTCGACAACCTCGTCGCGCGGACCAACGCACCGGCATCCGCACCGGCATCGGCCGAGGACGCGCGATGAGCGACGTGCTCGACCGCATCTGTGCCGAAAAGCGCGTTCATGTCGCCCGGGCCAAGGCAACGGTGTCCGAGGCCGCCTTGCTTTCCCGGCTCGCCGCCGCCCCGGCGCCGCGGCCGTTTGCGGCGGCGCTCGAAGAGCGGCTCGGCGAGGGCCGCTACGGCCTGATCGCGGAAATCAAGAAGGCTTCGCCGAGCGCCGGGCTGATCCGCCCCGATTTCGATCCTGCGTCGCTCGCGCGCGGCTATCTGGCGGGGGGTGCGGCCTGTCTCTCGGTGTTGACCGATACGCCGTTTTTTCAGGGCACCGGGGAGCATCTGCGCGCCGCCCGTTCGGCCTGCCAATTGCCGGTCTTGCGCAAGGACTTCATCCTCGACCCCTACCAGATCCTCGAAAGCCGCGATCTCGGCGCCGATTGCGTGCTGCTGATCATGGCGGCGCTGTCCGACCTCGATGCGCGCGAGCTCGCCGCCGCCGCCGCCGAGCACGGCCTCGATGTCCTGGCGGAAGTTCACGACGCCGCCGAGCTCGACCGGGCCGTGGCGCTCGGCGCCCGTCTCATCGGCATCAACAACCGCAACCTCAAAACCTTGGCGGTCGACCTTCGCACCGCGGAAAAGCTGGCGCCGATGGTGCCGGGCGACCGGATTGTCGTCGCCGAAAGCGGCATCCGCAGCCCCGACGACCTCGACCGCCTTGCCGCCGCCGGTGCCCGCTGCTTTCTGGTCGGCGAAACCTTGATGCGCGAGAAGGATGTCGCGGCGGCGGCCCGCCGTTTGCTGCGGCTCCCTGATTTGACCCATCTCGACGCCGAAGGCCGCGCCCGGATGGTCGATGTTTCGGCCAAGGACGAGACGTTCCGCGTTGCCGTCGCCGGTGCCCGTGTCCTGATGCGGCCCGAGACGCTCGCCCGCATCATTTCGGGCGATGTCGCCAAGGGCGATGTGCTGGCGGTGGCGCGGCTTGCCGGCATCATGGCGGCAAAGCGCACCGCCGAGCTGATCCCGCTGTGCCATCCGTTGGCGTTGACCTCGGTCGATCTCGACCTCGCCTGCCTCCCCGACAAGAGCGCGGTCGAGATCACCGCGACCTGCCGGCTGCGCGGCCGCACCGGGGTCGAGATGGAGGCGCTGACAGCGGCTTCGGTCGCGGCGCTCACCATCTATGACATGTGCAAGGCGGTCGATCGCGGCATGGTCGTGACCGATTTGCGGCTGCTGAAGAAATCGGGCGGAAAATCAGGTGATTGGGAGGCGCCGCGGTGATTTCGGTCGAGGAAGCCCTGACGCGCCTCCTGGCGCATGTCGATGTTCTGCCGCCCGAGCAGATTTCGCTCGCCGATGGTCTCGGCCGGGTGCTCGCCGAAGATGTCGCCGCCCGTCGCACCCAGCCGCCTTTTGCCGCTTCGGCGATGGACGGCTATGCTGTGCGGGCCGAGGATTTGCGCCAGATCCCGGCGGTGCTGCGCATCGTCGCCGAGATCCCGGCAGGCGCCGGGTTCGGCGGCCGGGTCGGACAGGGCGAGGCGGCGCGCATCTTTACCGGTGCGCCGATGCCGGCCGGCACCGACACGGTCGTGATCCAGGAGGATGCCGAGCGCGACGGCGAGCGTGTCCAGATCCGCGAGGGCGCCGAACGGGGTCGGCATGTCCGCCGCGAGGGCCTCGATTTCGCCGAGGGCGACGTCCTGCTGCGCGCCGGCAGGCGGCTCGCCGCCCGCGACATCGGGCTCTTGGCGGCGATGAACCGGCCTTGGCTGATGGTCCGGCGCCGGCCGCGAATCGGGGTGCTGTCCACCGGCGACGAGATCGTGATGCCGGGCGATCCGATCGGCCCGCATCAGATCGTCAGCTCGAACAGCCTGGCGCTGATTGCGTTTGTTACCGCCTGTGGCGGTGTCGCGGTCTCGGTCGGCAACGCGCCCGACAATTCGGCAGCCCTGCGCAGGATTGCCGCGGCGACCGCCGGGGTCGATCTCTTGGTCACGACCGGCGGGGCGTCGGTCGGCGACCACGATCTGGTGCGCGATGCGCTCGGCGAGGACGGGTTCGCGCTCGATTTCTGGCAGATCGCGATGCGACCGGGAAAGCCGCTGATGGTCGGCAAATACCGCGGCACGCCGATGCTCGGCTTGCCGGGCAACCCGGTCTCGACCTTTGTCGGCGCGCTCCTGTTCCTAAAGCCTGCGCTCGATCGGATGAGCGGCCTGCCGGCTGCGGGCGAAGCGCCGGCGACGGCGCGCCTCGGCGTCGCCGCGCCGAAAAACGACCGGCGCCAGGACTATCTGCGCGCCCGGCTCGCCCGCGCGGCTGACGGCGTCGAGGAGGTGTTCCCGTTCGAGGTGCAGGACAGCTCGATGATGCGGGCGCTCTCCGCCGCCGATTGCCTGGTGCTGCGCCCGCCGCACGCCGCCGCCGCCGCCGCCGGGACGATGGTGCCGATCATCCGCTTTCCGGCCGAGGCGCTGCCGGTCTGACGCCGCATATCCGTGCTTGACGCGGCTCGCGAACTAAACTAGAACGTCGTGCGGCGTTTAGGATTCGTTCCATATTGCACCAATGAGGGTCCCATGCTGACCGTCAAGCAGCGCGAGCTGCTGCTGTTCATCAACCAGCGGCTGACCGCGACCGGGGTCTCGCCATCCTTCGACGAGATGAAGGACGCGCTGAGCCTCAAATCGAAATCGGGCATTCATCGGCTGGTCAGCGGGCTGGAGGAGCGCGGCTTTATTCGCCGGCTGCCGCATCGCGCCCGCGCGCTCGAAGTGTTGAAATTGCCCGAATCGACCGCGGTCGGCCCGGCATCGGAGCGCGGCGGCCGGTTTTCGCCGACGGTGATTCGCGGCGATTTTTCCGGCTCGCTTTCCGGTGCTCCGGTGGCGCCCAATGTCGAGGCCGTCGATTTGCCGCTGTATGGCCGGATCGCCGCCGGCACCCCGATCGAGGCGTTGCGCGACCAGAGCATGACGATCGGCGTGCCGACGAGCCTCCTCGGCGGCGGCGAGCATTACGCCCTCGAAGTCGCCGGCGACAGCATGGTCGACGCCGGGATTTACGACGGCGACACGGTCATCATCCAGCGCAGCGACGCCGCCGAGAACGGGGCGGTCGTCGTCGCCCTGATCGACGATCAGGAGGTGACCTTGAAGCGGATGCGCCGGCGCGGCGCCTCGATCGCTCTCGAACCGGCCAACAAGGCGTACGAGACGCGAATTTTCGGTCCCGATCGCGTCAAGGTGCAGGGCCGTCTGGTCGGCCTCTTTCGCCGCTATTGAGCTGGCGCGGCAGAACCGCGCCCGGCTGCCGCTGCCCTTGCCGAAGAGCGACAGTCGCGCTCTATTTCATAAACGATGGTGGGAGTGGGCGATCGGGAGCAAGCGATGCTGGGGCTGATGTCGGAGCGACCGCTCCTCGTTTCGTCGATCCTGACCCATGCCGCGACCTATCACGGCGATGGCGAAATCGTCTCGCGGACTGTCGAAGGCGCGATCCACCGCTACACTTACGCCGAGGCCGAAACCCGTGCGAAGCAGCTGGCGCGGGCCTTGCTGCGGCTCGGCATCAAGCCCGGCGACCGGGTCGGGACCCTCGCCTGGAACACGTTTCGCCATGTCGAGCTTTATTACGCGATTTCCGGCATCGGCGCGGTCTGCCACACGATCAACCCGCGGCTGTTCGACGACCAGATCGTCTATATCGTCAACCACGCCGCCGATCGGCTCCTCTTTGTCGACACGCCGTTTCTGCCGCTGGTCGAGCGGCTGGCGCCGCGCTTTCCGGCCGGTTGCCGCATCGTGCCGCTGACCGAGGGGGGCGCCCGCCTCGACACCGCGCTGCCGCTGCTTCCCGCCTATGAAGCGTTGCTTGGCGAGGAAGCGGCAGATTTCGCTTGGCCCGAATTCGACGAGCGCACCGCCGCCTCGCTCTGCTACACCTCGGGCACCACCGGCAAGCCCAAAGGTGCCCTTTACAGCCACCGTTCGACTCTGCTGCATGCGTTCGGGATCTCGCTTCCCGACGCGATCTCGATCTCGGCCCGTGACGTGGTCTGCCCGGTGGTGCCGCTGTTTCACGCCTGCGGCTGGGGCATCCCCTATGCGGTGCCGATGAACGGGGCGAAGCTGGTGCTGCCCGGCCCGCGTCTCGACGGCGAGAGCCTCTACGAATTGTTCGAGGCCGAAGGGGTGACCTACAGCCTCGGCGTGCCCACGGTGTGGCTCGGCTTCGAAGCCTATCTGTCGGCGTCGGGCAAGCGCTGCTCGACCCTGGAGCGGGTCCTCTCCGGCGGATCGGCGGTGCCGCCCTCGCTGATCGAAGCATTTGCGCGCCACGGCATCGATGTGCGCCAGGGCTGGGGCATGACCGAGATGAGCCCGCTCGGCACCACCGCCGCGTTCAAGGCAAAGCACCGGGGCCTCGATGGGCCGGCGCAGGTCGCTCTCAAATCGATGCAAGGGAGGCCGGTTTTCGGCGTCGAGATGAAGATCGTCGACGATGCGGGCCGGGCCCGGCCGCATGACGGCAGGTCGATGGGCGAATTGCTGGTGCGCGGGCCTTGGATCGTCGCCGGCTACTTCGCCGACGAGGAAGCCAGCGCCGCCGCCGTCGAGCCCGACGGCTGGTTTCACACCGGCGATGTCGCCACGATCGATCCCGACGGCTATCTCCAGATCACCGACCGCCGCAAGGACGTGATCAAATCGGGCGGCGAATGGATCAGCTCGATCGAGCTCGAAAACGCCGCGGTCGCCCATCAAGACGTGGCCGAAGCCGCGGTCATCGCCGTGCCCGACCCGCGCTGGGGCGAGCGGCCCTTGCTGATCGTCATGCCGCAGCCGGGCTGCCGCCCCGAGCGTGCGGCGGTGATTGCCCTCCTCGCCCGCCAATTCCCGAAATGGATGTTGCCGGACGAGGTCGTCACGATCGACGAAATGCCGCACACCGCCACCGGCAAGATCATGAAGACCCGGCTGCGCGAAATGTTTTGCGCCGGGCCGCCGACCGCCCGGTAGCCGCGACGCGCCGGCACGATCCCGGCATCCGTCGGCATCCGGGGCCGGCTGCGGCAGCGCGCCAGGGCCGGCCCGCGACACGGAAGCCGACATCCCTCATGCCGGGATTCCGCTTGCGGCGACGGATGCGATCATCGACGATCCGCCGCAACAGCCATTTCGCCGGAGGAATTCGGCATGGACGATCTCTATCTGAAGAGCGGCATTTTTCTGGCGCCGTTCCACAATCACGACGAGAACCCGACGCTGTCGATCGAGCGCGATCTCGAGCTGTTGGAGCATCTCGACCGGCTCAACTACCACGAGGCGTGGATCGGCGAGCACCATTCCGGCGGGTTTGAATTGATCGCCTGCCCCGAGATGTTCATTGCCGCCGCGGCGCAGCGCACGCGGCACATCCGGCTCGGCACCGGCGTCGTGTCGTTGCCGTACCACAACCCGTTCATGCTGGCCGACCGCATGGTCCAGCTCGACCATATGACCCGCGGGCGAGCGATGCTGGGGGTCGGTCCCGGCGCCCTCGTTCATGACGCGCTGAAGATCGGCATCGACCCGGGCGACCAGCGGCAAATGATGAACGAATCCTTTGACGTGATCGTCCGGCTGTTGCGTGGCGAGACCGTCACAAAGAAGACCGGCTGGTTCAACCTGACCGGGGCGCAATTGCAGCTGCGCCCCTATACGAGGCCGACGATGGAATTGGCGGTGGCGGCGGCGCGCTCGCCGTCGGGGTCGCTGTTGTCCGGCAAATACGGCGCCGGCATGCTTTCGATCGGCGGCACCAGCCCGATGGCGATGGAGCGGCACACCGCCAATTGGGGTCTCTATGAGGAGACCGCGCGCGCCAACGGCCATGTTCCCGACCGTAAGAATTGGCGTGTCGTCGGCCTCTTCCACATCGCCGAGACGCGCGACGAGGCGCGGCAGAATATGCAGTTCGGCGTGCAGGCCTTCGCCAATTATTTCCGCGATGTCGCGACGTTCCCGATCATCCCGCCCGATGTCGGCGACCCGGTCGAATGGCTGGTCGAAAGCGGCACCGCCTGCATCGGCACGCCCGACGATGCGATCCAATATGTGGACCGGCTGGTCCAAGGCTCGGGCGGGTTTGGCGTGCTGTGCGAATTGGCGCAGAACTGGGCCGATTGGGCAGCGACCAAAAAGCATTACGAGCTGATGGCGCGGTTTGTGCACCCGCATTTCCAGAAGAGCCGGGAGCTGCTGCGCGGCAGCTACGATTTCGCCACCAGCCACCATGTCGATTTCACCGGCCAGGCGAGTGCCGCGATCCAAAAGGAGATCGATCGCCACGCGGCGGCGCAGGCGCCCGCGCCGCAACGCAGCGCAGCCGAATAGCCCGGCCAAAGCGTGGCGAAAGATCGCGTCCGATCCGGCTTGATTGCCGCCCCGGCGCTGGGCATGGTGCGGCAAGGCGGCGGCCGGGGCGGGGGGTCGGATGGCGGTCAAGTCGGGTCTGGCGGCGGCGGGGTTCGCCGTGATCTTGGCTGTGAGCGGGTGCAGCAGCGCAGCCCAGACCGCCTGCCAATGCCCAAAGCTCGTCGCCTATGACGACCCGACGCTCAAGAAGATCACCCAGGCGCTGAAGGCATTGCCGGCCGACAACGTGTTGCATCAGGCGATGGACGACTACGAAAACGAGCGCGACGACATCCGCTTCTGCCCCGCCGGCACTCATTGATGTGCCCTACTGTGTATTCCGTTCGAATTGGCGCAGCAGCGTGTTGCCGCGCGCGACGGCGTCGTCGAGCGCCGGTTTCGCCGCTTCCTTCCCGGCGAACACGGCTTCGAGATTGCCGGCGATGATGTCGCGGATTTGCGGCAGGTTGCCGAGGCGCAGCCCGCGCGAGTTCGCGGTCGGCGGCTTGCTGGTCATCTGCAGCACCGGGATCTCGCGACCCGGGTTTTTTGCGTAAAAGCCTGACGCCTTGGTTGCCTCGTAAGCAGCCTTGGTGATCGGCAGATAGCCGGTCACCTCGTGCAGCCGCATTTGCAGCGGGGTCTGCGACAGAAAGGTGAAGAACTTGGCGACCCCTTTATATTCTTGCGGGGTCTTGCCGCCCATGACCCAAAGGCTGGCGCCGCCGATGATCGAGTTTTGCGGCGCGCCCGGAACATCGGGGTAATAGGGCAATTCGGTCATGCCAAAGGCAAATTTGGCGCCCGCCTTGAAGATCCCGTAGGCGCCGGACGAGGTCTGGATCATGCCGCATTCGCCGTTCAGGAACTTGCCTTCGGGCTGGGTGGTGCGCCCGCCATAGTCGAAGCTCTTGTCCTTTTGCGCGGCGGCGAGATTGGCGATGTGGCGAACGACGGTCGGGTTGTTGAATTCGAGCACGGCGTCGGCGCCGCCGAAGCCATCGGCTTTGGAGGCAAAGGCGAGGTTGTGCCAGGCGCTGAATTGCTCGAGCTGGGTCCAGCTGATCCAGCCCGCGGTAAAACCGCACGGGATGCCGGCGGCGCGCAGCTTTTTCGCTACCGCAAAGGTCTCGGGCCAGGTCTTTGGCGGCGTTTCCGGGTCGAGCCCGGCTTTTTTGAACGCGTCCTTGTTCCAGTAGACGATCGCGGTCGAGCTGTTGAACGGCAGCGACAGCATCTTGCCGTCGCGGGTGCTGTAATAGGCGGTAACCGCCGGCAGGTAGGCGTTCGGATCGAACGGCTCGCCCGCCTCCGCCATCAATTGGTAGACCGGCTTGACCGCCCCTTTGGCGGCCATCATCGTCGCCGTGCCGACCTCGAAGATCTGGATGATGTCGGGCGGCTTGCCGGCGCGGTAGGCGGCGATCCCGGCATTCATGGTCTCGGCATAGGAGCCTTTGAACACCGGCACGATCTTGTAATCGGACTGGGACGCGTTGAATTCGGCGGCGATCTTGTTGACCATCTCGGCATTGGCCGCGGTCATCGCGTGCCACCATTGCAATTCGACGGGCGCGGCCGACGCCGTGCCGAACGCGGCGAGCACCAGCGCCGCGCACACCGCGGCCACGATCGTGCGCCTCATTTCCTCCCCCTTCGCGGCTCGGCTCGGCCTAGCGCTTAGACGCATTCGAGTGATTCAGCTCCGTCACCCTGTAGGATGGGTTGAGCGCAGCGAAACCCATATGATACGGCGGTTGTGATGGGTTTCGCGATTCTCAACCCATCCTACAGGCCCTCGGCGGTGAATCATTTGATTGCCTTTAAGCACTAGCGCCAACGCACTTGCGGAATCAAGGCAAAGGCCGAAGGCTTCTACGACGCTCGCCGACACCCGCGCGGCAACCGAATAGGAGATCGAGGATTCGCGCCATTTCCGCCGGAGGATCGCCGCATGGCGGCGAATCGGCGCTCGACGAATTCCGGCGGCGAGCGGTGGCGCTCGACCTCGGTGCCCCGCTTTTGGTGCGGGTCAGCCCGCGAGCGCGCCGGGTGGCGCTCAAGATCAACGCCGCCGAGCGGACGGTCGAGCTGACCTTGCCGCGCGGCGCCCCAGCCGGTCCGGCGCTGCGTTTCTTGACGGCGCAGCGCGGCTGGATCACGGCGCGCCTTCAGGCGCTGCCGCGGCCGGTGCCGTTTGCCGAAGGCGCGCTGGTGCCGGTGCTCGGCGTTCTGCACCGGGTGCGCCACGAAAGGGACGCCGCAGGCCCCCCGGTCGCAATCGTCGACGGCGAAATCCGGGTCAAGGGCGATCCGGCGCATCTCGGGCGGCGGGTGCGCGACCATCTCGCAGCGCTGGCGCGCGAGGAGCTGGCGCGGCGCTCCCGACCGTTGGCGCTCCGGATCGGGCGCCAGGTCGCCCGCGTCTCGGTGCGCGACACGAGGAGCCGGTGGGGCAGCTGCTCGGGCAACGGCAACCTCTCGTTCAGCTGGCGGCTGATCTTCGCCCCCGAGCCGGTCATCGACTATGTCGTTGCGCACGAGGTGGCGCATCTCGCCGAGATGAACCACGGGCCGCGCTTCTGGCGGCTGGTGGAAACCATGGTGCCGGAAACGAAGACGCCGCGGCTGTGGCTCAAGCGGCATCGCAGCCGCCTCTTTTCCTACGGCTGAGCGCGGGCGGCCTGCCGCATCAGCCATAAGAGCAGCAGGAGGCCGGGGAGGCAGGCGGCGGTGCTGATCGCGAAAAACGGGGTCCAGCCGAGCCAATCGGCGAGGGCGCCGCCCGAGGCCGACAGGATCGTGCGCCCGACCACGGCGAGCGAGGACAGCAGCGCGTATTGCGTCGCGGTGAAATCGAGGCTGCACAGCCCTGAGAGATAGGCGACAAACGCCGCCGACCCCATCCCGCCGGTCAGGTTCTCGACGCCGATCGTCAACGCCAGGATCGGCAGATCATGCCCGGCCCAGGCCTGCAATATATAGAGCAGGTTCGAGAACATCTGCGCCGCGCCGGAAATGAGGAGCGCGCGAAAGACGCCGAGGCGCAGCACCGCCACGCCCCCCAGGGCAAGCCCGGCGAGGCTGGCGACAAAGCCATAGGCCTTGCCGATATTGGCGACCTCGACCTTGGTGAAGCCGAGCGCGACGTAGAGCGGGTTCGACATCGTGGCGGCGAGCGCGTCGCCGAATTTGTAGAGGACGACAAAAGCGAGGATCGCGACGGCACCCGGCCGGGTCAGCAGGTCGGCAAAAGGGGCGAGCACCGCACGCCGGAGCCAGGCCGCGATCTTGGCCAGCGCTGCCGCACCGGGCAGCGGCTCGGTCGCGCCGGTCCCGCCCGGCTCCGGCGTCAGCCAGACCGTGGCCATCCCGACCGCCATCAACCCGGCCATCAGCGCATAGGCAAAGCGCCAGCCGCCAAAGCTCGCCGCGTAGAGCGCGCCGGCCGAGGAGACCAGCATGCCGAAGCGATAACCCCATTGCGTCGCCGCCGCCCCCGCCCCCTGCTCCTCGGGCTGCAAGAGCTCGATGCGGTAGGCGTCGATGACGATGTCCTGGCTCGCCGACAAAAAGGCGACGGCGAGCGCGGCGAGCGCGGTAAGACCGGGCGCGGATCTGGGGTCGCATAGGCCGAGCCCCAGGATCGCCAGCGCCAAGACCGGCTGGATCGCCAGCGCCCAGCCGCGCCGCCGGCCGAGCCGGCCGGTCAGGAACGGCACCGGCATCCGGTCGATCAGCGGCGACCATAAAAATTTGAGGCTGTAGGAGATTCCGACCAGCGCGTAGAGCCCGATCGTGGTGCGCGAGACGCCGATCTCGGCCAGCCGGAACGACAAGGTGCCAAAGGTCAGGGCGAGCGGCAGCCCGCTCGAAAACCCCATCAGCAGCACCGCGATCAGCCGCGGCCGGCGATAGACGGCGAGCGAGGCGAACCAGCCCGCTATCCGATCGCCGTGCTGCGAGCCCCGGCCCCGGCCCTCCCCCATGACCGCGGGGGCGGGAGGGACCCGCACAGCGCGAGAGTGAGGGCCGGCCCGATCCAATGCGGATCTTGGGCTCTTACTTCGCCTTTTCGGCGTCGGCGGCGACCTGCATCTTGATGATCTTATCGGGGTTCGCCGGCGGCTCGCCTTTTTTGATCTGGTCGACGTATTCCATGCCCGAGACGACATTGCCCCAGATCGTGTATTTGCCGTCGAGTGAAGGGGCCGGCGCGAACATGATGAAAAACTGGCTGTCGGCACTGTCGGGGTCGGAGGTGCGCGCCATCGCCACGGTGCCGCGCGCGAATTTCTCGTTCGAGAACTCGGCCTTGAGCGGGTGGCCCGAGCCGCCGGTGCCGTTGCCGTTCGGGTCGCCGGTCTGCGCCATAAAGCCGTCGATCACCCGGTGAAAGGTGAGGCCGTTATAAAAGCCGCGGCGCACCAGCGCCTTGATCTGGGCACAGGTCGCGGGCGCCAGATCGGGCCGCATCTGGATCACGACGCGCCCCGCCGGCACATCGAGCCAGATCGTGTTGTCGAGGTCCGCCGCCATCGCCTGTCCTCCAAAACCGAGCGCGACGATCAGCAGCAAAAGCCGACCCAACGCTGTCATCAGAGTGTTCCTAACTTTGCGAGAAGGGCGCGACCATAGCCGAGCCGGCGGGTGCACGAAAGCTGTTCACGCCCGGCGGGTGTACCAGCCGCCGCGGCGGAAGCGGTCGAGATAGGTCGGCAGGATCGCCTCGACCGGGGTCGGCTGGATGCCGAGATCGGCGAGGCCCAGCGCCCCCGACGCGACGATATTGTCGCCTTTCAAGAGCTCGACCTGGTCCGGCGTCAAGGGCGGGTTCGGCAATATCGCCATCAGCCGCGCCTGCAGCGATGCCAGACCGAACGGCAGGTCGATGAGCCGGCGCTTGCGGCGAATCTCGGCCAGCAGCAGCTCGATCAGCTCGCGGAAACTATAGATTTTGGGGCCGCCGAGCTCGTAGGTGCGTCCGGCGGTGGCCGGATCGTCGAGACATTTGATCACCGCGTCGGCGACGTCGCCGACATAGACCGGCTGAAACCGCGTGTCGCCGCCGCCGATCAGCGGCAATACTGGAGAAATCGCGGCGATCGCGGCGAATCGATTGAAAAACTGGTCTTCCGGGCCGAACACGACCGAAGGCCGCAGGATCGTGGCGGTTGGAAAGGCGTCGCGCACCGCCTGCTCGCCGGCCGCCTTGGTGCGGGCATAGGCCGATGACGAGCGCGGCTCGGCGCCGATCGCCGAGAAATGAATGAGCCGCTCGATGCCGGCGTCGCGGGCGAGGCGGGCGAGCTGCGCGGGACCGGTATGGTGCGCCAGCTCGAAGGTCTGCGCGCCGCGCTCGCGCAGAATGCCGACGCAATTGACGAGCGCCTCGTTGCCCGCGAGAAAAGCCTGCAGCAACGCCGAATCGCCGATCGAGACGTTCACCGCCGCGATCTGGCCGACATTGCCCATCGGCTGCAAAAACTTGGCGTCCGCGGCGTTGCGGCAGCCGACGGCGACGACCTCGCCCTGTGCGGCGAGGCGGCGCACCGCATAGCGGCCGATAAAGCCCGATCCGCCCAAGACGGCGGTCCGGCGGTGTCTCATGCTTCCCCCGCGGCGCGCGGCCGCCCCGTCTCGGGCCGCCTCCAAGGATGCATCTATAGCGCAGCAACGGGGGCGCGGGAAGGTGCGAGGCCTTATCAACCGGCGCATCTTGCGCCAAAATGGGCGGCAGCGCGGCGCAAAGGGAAATCGGCATGAGCGACCAATCCCGGATCGGCAACCAATATCCGGTGCCCGACCGGATGAAGGCCTGGGTCCTCGGCGGGCCGGAGGAGATTTTTCTGACCGAAAAGCCGGTGCCGCAGCCGGGGGCGGCCGAGGCGCTCGTGCGCATCGATGCGGTGGCGATCTGCGCGACCGACCTCGAAATTTTGCGGCACGGGGTCCCGGCCATGGTCGAGGGCGGGCTGCCGTTCCACAAGAACTTTACGATCGGACACGAATATATGGGGACCGTGGTCAAGCTCGGCCCGGCGGTGGACGAGTTCGAGATCGGCGACCGCGTCACCGTCGAGGTCCATGCCGGCTGCGGCCGCTGCCCGCGTTGTCGCCAGGGTATGTACACCTCGTGCCTGAATTACGGCGACCGCGCCAAGGGGCACCGCGCCAACGGGTTCACCACCGATGGCGGCTTCGCCCAGTACGCGGTCAACAACATCAACACCCTCGTCCATGTGCCGGACGATATGAGCGACGCCGAAGCCACGCTCGTCGTCACCGCCGGCACCGCGATGTACGGGCTCGACGTGCTCGGCGGCCTCGTTGCCGGCGAGGGTGTGGTGGTCACCGGCCCCGGCCCGATCGGGCTTCTCGGCGTTGCCGTCGCCAAGGCGCTCGGCGCCGATCCGGTGATCCTGACCGGGACGCGCACGGCGCGGCTCGACCTCGGCAAAAAGCTCGGCGCCGACCATCTGGTCAACGCGCGCGCGGAAGACCCGGTCGCCGCGGTGCGCCGCATCACCCACGGGAAGGGGGTGCAGTTCGTGCTCGAATGCTCGGGCGCACCCTCGGCGCTCGACGAGGCGGCGCAGATGGTCGACCGCGGCGGCCGAATTTGCCTTGCTGCTTTTCCGCACGAAAAAGTGCCGGTCGACCTCGCCCACCTGGTGCGCAACAACATCTATGTTTATGGGATTCGCGGCGAAGGCCGCAGCGCCACCCACCGGGCAATGGCGCTGATGAAGCAAAAACGCTTCGACGCAGGTCTCGTGCACACCCACAGCTTTCCGCTCGAGGAGCTGCCGACCGCGCTCAAATATGCGCGCGAGCGCATCGACGACGCGATCAAGGTCGTCGTCGAGGTCGGGTAACGGGAGATGGGAGCGGGATGTGCTATCGCCCTTGCTGCCTCGCGATAAGGACATCCTGCGAATGCTCTGCGACGAAGTCCTTCCCTGGATGATCGCCGGCCGGAGAGCAGGTTCGTGACGGGGCAAGCAACGCATTGACATCGCGGTCGTACCCACTTATTCCCCGCGCTTCCAGAGACCCCTTGGGCGCGCCCGTGGCGGAATTGGCAGACGCGCACGGTTCAGGTCCGTGTTCCGAAAGGAGTGGTGGTTCGAACTCCACTCGGGCGCACCAAGCGCGTCTCAGAGAGCGCATGGCGGGTTCGCGGTACAGTCTGAGATGACGAATTGCTGAGATGACGAACAGCCTCCATTGCGGCGACCTGCCGGAGGGCCTCGACTTCGGCGCAACGGTGGCGATCGACACCGAGGCGATGGGGCTCAACCCCTATCGCGACCGGTTGTGCCTGGTTCAGCTGTCGGCTGGGGACGGCGACGCGCATCTCGTCCAGCTCGCGCCCGGCGCCTACGAGGCGCCGCGGCTCAAGCGGCTGCTCGCCGACCCGGCGGTGACCAAGCTGTTTCATTTCGCCCGTTTCGACCTCGCCATGCTGCACCGCTATCTCGGGGTCATGGCGCTGCCGTGCTATTGCACCAAGATCGCCTCGCGGCTCGCGCGCACCTTTTCCGACCGGCACGGTTTGCGCGAGCTGTGCAAGGACCTGCTCAATTTCGATCTGTCGAAGCAGCAGCAAAGCTCCGATTGGGGCGCCCAGACACTTTCGGCCGAGCAATTGCGCTATGCCGCCGCCGACGTGCTGCATCTGCATGCGCTGCGCGCGCAACTCGACGCGATGCTGGCGCGCGAGGGACGCGAGGAATTGGCCCGCGCCTGCTTTGAATTCCTGCCGCATCGCGTGCTGCTTGATCTCGCCGGCTGGGCGGAGCAAGACATCTTTGCGCATTAGGCGCGCCGTTGGGGGTGTTGTGGCGCCGGTTTTTGCCAAAGCTCGGATAGCCCGGCCGCGATGAGCGAGGCTGTGGCCGTGGTGCGGCCGGCGGATCGGGGGGGGCCGGCGGGGCCGATGTTGCGACCGCCCGCCGGGTCATCGCGGCCGAGATCGGCGGTCTTGAACGCTTGGCGCGCGGGCTCGACACGGCCTTTCCTGCCGCCGTCGATATCTGCCATCGGGTGCGGGGCCGCATCATCGTCAGCGGTCTCGGCAAGAGCGGTCATGTCGCCGGCAAGATCGCGGCGACGCTCGCCTCGACCGGAACCCCGGCGCTGTTTGTCCACCCGGTCGAAGCCAGCCATGGCGACCTCGGCATGATCGGCGCCGAGGACGCGATCGTCATGTTGTCGAATTCGGGCGAAACCGCCGAGCTCGCCGATATCGTGGCCTATTCGCGCCGCTTTGGCATCCCGCTGATCGCGGTCACCGGCGGCCGTCGATCGATGCTCGCCGATGCCGCCGATGTCGTGCTGCTGCTGCCGGCGGTGGACGAGGCTTGCCCGATGGGGCTGGCGCCGACCACCTCGACGACGGCGATGATGGCGCTCGGCGACGCGCTGGCGATCGCGCTGCTCGAGCGCAAAGGCTTTTCCTCCGCCGATTTTCGCGTGCTCCATCCGGGCGGGAAGCTCGGCCGAAGGCTGCTGAAGGTCGCCGACATCATGCATCGGGCGGACGAGGTCCCCCTGGTGGCGCCCGATGCCCGCATGTCCGAGGCGATCCTGGTGATGACGGCCAAGAGCTTTGGCTGCGTCGGCGTCGGCAATGCCGAAGCCCTCTTCGGGGTCGTCACCGATGGCGATCTGCGCCGCCATATGGGTGACGCGCTGCTCGGGCGCCAGGTCGCCGAAATCATGAACCCGAGCCCGAAAACGATCGCGGCCGGAGCGCTCGCCGCCGAGGCGCTGGGGCTGATGAACCGAAGCGCGATAACCGCGCTCTTTGTCGTCGACGACAGCGGCCGGCCGATCGGCTTTCTGCACCTGCACGACTGCCTGCGTGCCGGCGTCGCGTGAACCGGGTCGGGCGAAGCTGCGAATGAGGACGCTCGGGCACAAAAGGATGACCGAAGAGCCGGCGCGGCGCGCGCCGCAGCGCGCCTTCTCCGGCCGCCAGCCGCGGCTCGCCGCCGACCGCTACAGCCGCCGCGTCGCGCTCCTCAAGCGCATTCTGCCGGCGATCGGGTTGAGCCTGCTGCTGCTGGTCGCGGCTTGGCCGCGGCTCGTCCCGCTGTGGGAAAGCGTGCGCTTGTCCTACCCGGCGATCGATCTGCGCGAAGCCAAGGAATTGCGGATGATCGATCCGCGCTATGCCGGGATCGACCGGCTGAACCGCCCCTATGTCGTGACCGCTGCCGTCGGCCGCCAGCTGTCCGACCGCAACGATCTGATGTCGCTCGAGCTGCCGCGCGCGCAGCTTTTGCTGCACCCCGGCGTCATGGTGGTCTTGACCGCCGCAACCGGGATTTATCAGCCGCAGGCGCAGCTTCTCGACCTGTTTGGCAAGGTCACCCTGACGCATCAAAACGGCACGCAATTCGTCACCGCGCGCGCCCATGTCGATCTGGCGACCAACATCGCCCAAGGGCACGACCCGATTGCCGGCGACGGGCCGTCGGGGAACATCACCGGGCAAGGCTTCCGCGTCTCGGATCGAGGCGACACGATCTTCTTCACCGGCCAGTCGCATCTGCTGCTCAAGCCGGCAAAGCCGAGCCGCCCGCCACCGCCGCCGCCCGCCCTGCCGCCGCGCATCGCGCAGGCGGCCGCGGCGATCGCTGCTGCCGCGGCGGCAGCGCCGCCACCGCCGCCCGCCCAAGTCGCGGCCAAACACGGCCATGACAAGCCGACGACCAAGCATGGGTTGCACACCGCTCGAAAACCGGCGCACCCCATTCGCAAGCGCAAAGAGGCGGCACACCATGCCGTCTGACCGGCGCATTATCGCCGGCGTGCTGGGTCTGGCGCTGTTGTCGTTGGCGCCGAGACCGGTGTCGGCGCAGGGGCTAGGGCTCGGCGCGGCCAATGACGGCCGGCCGATCGACGTCACTGCCGATTCGGGCATCGAGTGGCAGCAGGATGCGCAAATCTACGTCGCTCGCGGCAACGCCATGGCCAAGCGCGGCACCACCGAGGTGCATGCCGATACGCTGACCGCCCATTATCGCAAGGCCAAGGGCGCCGAAGGCGGGACCGAGATCTACCGGCTCGATGCCGACGGTCATGTCCGCATCAACAACGACAAAGACACCGTGGTCGGCGACCAGGCGGTCTATGACGTCGACCAGCAGATCGCGCTGATCACCGGCAAAGGCCTGAAGCTGACGACGCCGAGCGATGTCGTGACGGCGCGCGACAGCCTCGAATGGTACGACGCAAAGCAGGTCGCGGTGGCCCGCGGCGACGCGGTTGCGGTGCGCGCCGACCGGCGGATCCGCGCCGACGTGCTGACCGCCCACATGACCAAGGCGAAGGCGCCCGATACCGGCAAGCCGGGCGCCGCGCGACCGGCCCCGGCACAGCCGGCCGCGGCAAAGCCCACGCCGGCACAGCCGGCAACCCCGGCAAAGCCGGCTGCGGCGGGCAAGCCCGGCGCCGAAACGGACGAAGCCGCCAGGGAGGATTCCAGGATCAGCCGGGTCGACGCCCAAGGCAATGTCGTGGTCTCGACCACGAGCGATATCGGCCGCGGCGATTACGCTGTCTACGACGCCGATACCGGCATCGTCACCTTGCTCGGCAATGTCGTGATCACCCGCGGGCAGAATGCGATCAGGGGCCAATACGCGGTCGTCGATCTGAACCGGAACGTCAGCCGGATGATGACGCTCGCCGCCAAGCCGGGCGCCCCCGCGCCACGGGTCGAGGGGATTTTTGTGCGTGACCAGCCGACCTCGTCCGGCCGCGCCGGCACGGTCGTAAAGGGTTCGGCTGCCGGCGGAAAGAAGCCGTGAAGCCGGTGCAATCATGACGACCGGGCGCGAGTCCGACGCCATCTCTGCCCGGCAGCCGCGGCTCGTTGCCGACAATCCCTCGCCGGAAGGCCGCGGTCTGGTGGGGCAGGGGCTGGGCAAGAGCTTTAAGCGGCGGCCGGTTCTGCGCGGGGTCAATCTTACGGTCCAGCGCGGCGAGGCGGTCGGCCTGCTCGGCCCGAACGGGGCCGGCAAGACGACGTGCTTTTACATCATCACCGGGCTGATCGCGGCCGACACCGGCATGGTCATGCTCGACGGGCGTGACATCACCGATTTGCCGATGTACCGGCGCGCTCGCCTCGGCATCGGCTATCTGCCGCAGGAAGCGTCGATCTTTCGCGGCCTCACGGTCGAGCAGAACATCCGCGCGATCCTCGAAATTGTGGAGCCGGCGCCGGATCTGCGCGAGCAGATGCTGGCGGCGCTGTTGGCCGAGTTTTCGATCACCCATTTGCGCCGCACCCCGGCGATGGCGCTCTCGGGCGGCGAGCGGCGACGCTGCGAGATCGCCCGCGCGCTCGCCACCCAGCCCCATTTCATCCTGCTCGACGAGCCGCTCGCCGGCATCGACCCGATCGCCGTCAGCGACATTCGCGCTCTGGTCGGGCATTTGAAGGACCGCGGCATCGGCGTCCTGATCACCGACCACAACGTGCGCGAGGCGCTCGATATCGTCGATCGCGCCTACATCCTCCACGACGGCCGGGTGCTGATGGAAGGCGTGCCGGCCGAGATCGTCGCCGATGTCGATGTAAGGCGCGTTTTCCTCGGCGACCGGTTTAGCCTATAAGCCGCTCCGACCGGAGCGTGACGTGAATCGGACGGGTTTTTCACAGCGGCTCGAGCTTCGCCAGGCGCAAACGCTGGTGATGACGCCGCAGCTGCAGCAAGCGATCAAGATGCTGCAGCTCTCCAACCTCGAGCTGGTCGATTACATCGATGCCGAGCTTCAGCAAAACCCGCTGCTCGAACGGCGCGAACGCAGCGTGCCGGCGAGCGAGGAGGCCGCCGCGCCCGCCGAGGAGCCGGGGACCGCGACCCTGACCACCCAATCCGCTACCGATTTCGCGCCGGAAGCCACCGAGAACTGGCATGCTACTGCCGGCGATGATGGCGACGGGTCGCTCGATCGCGGCGGCGAGATGCATTCCTGGAGCGCGCATTCGGCCGCGCCCCGGCCCGGGCAGAGGCTCGGCATCGAGCACACGGCGACGCGGCCACGCACCTTGCGCGAGCACGTGCTCGAGCAGATCGGCACCGATTTGGGCGATCAGGGCGATCGGGTCGTTGCCCTGCATCTGCTCGATCAGCTCGACGAGGCCGGTTATCTGGTCGGAAGCCTCGACAACGTCGCCCTGACGCTCGGCTGCGCCCCGGCGCAAGTCGAGGCGGTGCTGGCGCGGCTCCAGCAATTCGACCCCGCCGGGATTTTCGCGCGCGACCTGCCGGAATGCCTTGCGCTGCAATTGCGCGAGCGCAACCGGATGGATCCGGCGATGCAGTCCTTGCTGGAGAATTTGCCGCTGCTCGCCGCGCGTAACATCGCCGCCTTGGTCAAGGCCTGCGGTGTCGACGCTGCGGACGTGGCGGACATGGTCGCGGAGATCAAATCGCTCGACCCGCGGCCCGGTCTCGCCTTCGATCCGCCGCTCGCCCAGCCGGTGGTGCCCGATATCCTGATGCGCGCCCAGTCCAAGGGCGGTTGGATCGTCGAGCTCAATACCGAGACGCTGCCGCGGGTGCTGGTCAACAACCGCTATCTCGAAGAAGTGAACCGAGCAGTCCGCAACAAGCTCGAGCGGGACTACCTGAGCGAGCGCCTGCAAGCGGCAAACTGGCTGGTCAAGTCGTTGCACCAGCGCGCGACGACGATCCTCAAGGTAGCCGCCGAGATCGTCCGCCAGCAGGACGCGTTCTTCCGCCGCGGCGTGCAATCGCTGCGGCCGCTGATCCTGCGCGATATCGCCGAGGCAATCGGGATGCACGAGAGCACGGTGAGCCGGGTGACCAGCAACAAGTACATGGCGACCCCGCGCGGTCTCTACGAGCTCAAATACTTTTTCACCACCTCGATCGCCGGCGCGAGCGGTGGCGAGCCTCATTCGGCCGAGGCGGTGCGTCATCGGATACGCGATCTGATCGGGGCAGAGCCTGCCGGCAATACGTTGTCGGACGAGCGGATCGTAGAGCTGCTGATGGGCGAGGGCGTCGAGATCGCGCGCCGCACGGTCGCCAAATACCGCGATGCGATGCGCATTCGGTCATCGGCGCAGCGCCGCCGTGAAAAGCTGCTGCAATTGTAGCGGGCCGCAAACCCGGAGTCCTCGGCGGATCGGCGGGAAGCACGCGATATATCTCGGTATCGGGCAAGGGTGAGCGGGGCTGCGGCTTTTGGACGAATGGCTGACGCCGTCTGCCGACTTCTCTCGGCTGACCGCTTGACCGCCCTCCGACATCTTCCCAAGTTGGATTGAGGGTGGCCGCGACGACCTCGACAACGGCGCTCCCTGGTGGGAAAAGGCTCACACCGATGCAGTTGACCATCACCGGAAAACAAATCGAGATCGGCGATTCGTTGCGCGGTCACGTCGAAGGCAGCCTGGGCTCGATCCTCGAAAAGTATTTCGGCACCGCGATCGAGGCTCACATCGTGTTCGCCAAGGAGGCGCATCTGGTCCGCGCCGAGCTTTCCATCCGTATCGGCCGCGGCATAGTGGTCAATGCAGGGGCGGTCGCGCTCGATTGCTACGTCGCATTTGATGCGGCGGCGGAACGTGCCGCCAAGCGGCTGCGCCGCTACAAACGCCGGTTGCGCCAGCACCATGCCAAGCTGCGCGATACCCCTGACAGCGGCGAGCGGGCGCGAGACTATGTGTTGGCTCCGCCGGTCGACGAGAGCGAAGACGACCGAGACGGCGACGACGGCGACGGCGACGACGGCGACTCTGGGGAGCCGGTCGGCGCCGGGCCGGCGGTGATCGCCGAGATCAGCACCGAATTGCCGCATCTGACCGTCGGCGAGGCGGCGATGCGCATGGACCTCGCCGACACGCCGGTGCTGCTCTTCCGCAACCGCTCGCACGGTGAGCTGAACCTCGTTTATCGCCGGTCCGACGGCAATGTCGGCTGGATCGACCCGGAATTCGCCCAGACCAAAGACAAGCTCAAGCGCGACGCCTGACCACGCGCCGCAGATGCTCGAACCCTCAACCGCCGTCATGGCCCCAACCGCCGTCACGGCCCCAACAGCCGTCACGGGCCTGGTCGGACCTGACGCCAACAAAAAGCCATGACTGGATTTCCTGGTCAGGCGCGGGGGATCGCTGACCTGATCAGCCCGCGCAGCGTCATTGCCCAGCTGCGCGCGGCAAACAAAAGGCAGGCGCTGCAGGAATTGGCGCGTCGGGCGACGCTGCTGACCGGTCTCTCGGAACGCGCGATCTACGACGCCTTTACCGAGCGCGAACGTCTCGGCACAACCGGCATCGGCATGGGGACCGCCATTCCGCACGGAAAAATCCCCGGGCTCGGCGCGCTTTGCGGGGTCTTCGCCCGGCTCGAACGCCCGATCCCGTTCGATGCGATCGACGACCAGCCGGTCGATCTGATTTTTGCGTTGTTGGCGCCGGAAAACGCCGGCGCCGATCATCTGAAGGCGCTCGCCTTGGTCTCGCGTTTGTTGCGCGACCGCGCCGCCTGCGAAAAGCTGCGCGGCACCGATAGCGCTGAGGCGCTCTATGCCTTGCTGACCGACCGCACCGACCGCGACGCCGCCTGAAGCCCGCCTAAAAGCCCGACGGAACGCGCGGGCCGGGCCGGTCGCCGAGCGAGGTCAGCGGGTTGCCGTCGGCACCCGCTCCGGAGGGCCGGCGCTGCTTTTGATTTCGACGCTGCGCACCCGGCTTTCGACCGGGGGGCGGACGAGGTCGATATGCAAAAGGCCGTTGTCGACAGACGCGTCTTTGACGTCGATCCCTTCGGCCAGCACAAACGAGCGTTGAAACTGGCGTGCCGCGATGCCGCGATGCAGATAGACCCGCTCGCCGTCCTCGGCCTGCTTGCCGCGCACGACCAATTGGTTGTCTTCGACGGTGATCGCGAGCTCGCTCATCGCGAACCCGGCTACTGCCAGCGTAATACGCAGCGCGTTCTCGCTCAGCTGCTCGATGTTGTACGGCGGATATCCGTCGCTCGACACCTTGCTGACCCGGTCGAGCGCCCTCTCGAAATGATCGAACCCCAACAGCAACGGCGAATTGAACAACGACAAACGCGACATGCCTTTCTCCTCGGCGAGCGAGAAACGCGGTCGGGCCCGCAAACGGCACCCGAAAGCGATGCATCCGGAATGCGTTATCTGGGCGCGAAAGACGCGCCGATCAAGCAAGCGCCGGGCCGGTCGCCGATGGCGGCGGCGAGATTCCGCGCGTGGATGCTTCCGCCGCCCGCCCGCCGCCCCATATGCACGGCATTCGCCGCTGTAAGGCGGCATCAAGACGAGCCGAGCCATGACCATGCGGCTGCCGAGCTGGCGGATCATTCTGGCCTTGCTGTTCAGCGCGAGCTTGGCTCTCGCCCCGGCGATCGCCGAGGCGCGCGCCGGCGGCTCCTATGGCAGCCGCCCGTCGAGCATGGGCAGCCGTGGCGCGCGGACCTATCAAAACAACAACGCCCAGCCGTTTAGCCGCAGCCTGACACCGCAACCGGGCTCCGGCATCGGCTCGGCGACGTCCGGCTACGGCTCGGGCTACGGCGGCGGCAGCTTTATCCAGCGCCACCCGTTCTTGAGCGGGCTCGCCGGCGGGCTCTTCGGCTCGTGGCTGTTCGGCCATGCCGGTCATGCCGGCTTTGGTGCGGGCGGCTCCGGCTTTGGCACGTTGTTCTGGCTGATCATCCTCGGCGTGTTGGTTTATTTCGGGGTGAGGATGTTTCGCCGCGGCATGTTCTCGGGCGGCTGGGGCGGCGCGATGCGCGGGCCGATGATGCGCTCGGCCGGGGCTGCCGCCGCGCCGATCCAGCGCGGCCGCGACATCAACCTCGCCGATGCCGACCTCAGCGCGTTTCAGGCGCTCCACGCCCAGGTGCAAGATGCCTGGAGTGCGGCCGATCTCGGCCGGCTGCGGCAATTGATGACGCCCGAAATGCTGGGCTGGTTTTCCGAGGAGCTGACCCGCAACACGAGCCAAGGCGTGCGCAACATCGTCTCCGGCGTAACCTTGCTCAAGGGCGAATTGAGCGAGAGCTGGGAGGAGGGCGATCTGCAATACGCGACCAGCCTCCTGCGCTGGCGGGCGCTCGATTACACCGTGCGTCTCGGCCGCTCGCCGGGCGATCCCGATTTCGTCGCCGGCGGCGATCCGCGTTCGCCGGTCGAGGCCGAAGAAGTATGGACCTTCGTCCGCAGCCGCGGCGGCCAGTGGCTGTTGTCGGCGATCCAGCAGGTCTGAGTCACGAACGCGGCAAGGCTGCCCACCGGATCGCGGCGGCGGCGGCGGCCGAGCCCAAGGCAATCGTCAAAAAACCGGCGCGCCAGCCGGCCGGGCTCGCCGCACCGCCAAAAAGATCGAGCGCCGCCCCGACCGCGACCGGCCCGAGAAACCCGGTCGAATACCCGGCGAGCGCGTAGATCGCGAGGGCCGCGCCGCGGCGATCCGGATCGGCGGCGGCCACCGCGCCCCCCGCGAGCGCCCCCACATCGGCAAAGCTGGTGATCTGCACCAGGATCAGCAATGTCATGACGATCGGCGCCGGGCCGCCGGCCGTCGCTGCGAGCGCGAGGCAAACCGCGACCGATAGCGCGCAGGTCATGATGATGACCGGCTCGCGGCCGTGGCGCCGCGCGAGCTCGGCCGTGGCGATGCTGACCGGCAAGCCGGCGAGCGAGGCGAGACCGGCGATGACGCCGAGCGGCGGCAGCCTCAGGCTGTTTCCGGGCAGGCTCAAGATCCAGCCGAGATAGGCGACAAACCAGACGCGCACGGCGAACACTTCCCAGGTGTTGCCGGCAAACCCCGCGACATAGGCCATCAATGCACGGTTGCGCAGCACCGGCCGGAATTCGAGGAGACGGGTTTTAGCTCCGAGCCGCCGCTGCGGCGCCGCACCGAGAAAGCCCATCCCCGCGATCGCCAGCAACGGCCCGATCCCGCCCGCAACAAAGGCCGCGCGCCAGCCAAAGGCGGCGTCGGCGAGCCCGGCGATCAGCAACGAGGCGGCGCTCCCGACCGCATAGCATGAGGTATAGAGAGCCGCGGCGCGCGCCTGGCGCGCCGGCAACATCCGGTCGACAAGGAGCTTGAGGCCCGGCATGTGGACGCCGGCAAATGCGACCCCGCCGCAAAAGCGCAGCAGCATCGCAAGCACAAACCCATGCGCCCAGAGCGCAAAGGCGCAGCTGACGACGGCGGCGAGCAGCGCGCTCGCGACATAGAGGCGACGCGCGTCGAAACGGTCGCCGGCGCTTCCCATCACCGGCACGACAGCCGCGTAGCCGGCGAAATAAATGCCGCCGATCCAGCCCGATTGGCCGGCGCTCAGCCCCCAGGCGGCGGCGATCTCGCGCAGGGTCACGGCGTAGGTCAGCAGCGGCGCCAGATTGGCAATGAGCCCGAACACCAGGATGACGGTCGCTGCATTCGGTGAGGTGCTGTTCCAGGGGGTGGCGTGCCGCATGGCGCCGAGCATAGCTCGGGCGCGCTGCGCGACGCTTCGGATGAGGCCGAGGCAAACAAAAGAAATGCGCGGCGCCGCACCCGCCTGTATCTGGTGCTCACCGTGGCGCCGCCGGTCATTATCGTTCACACGCTCGCCCACGCGGTCGGGGCGCTGAAGGCCGCGGCGCAGGCCGGTCGCGAGGTCGTGCTCGCCAGCGCCGCCGGATGCCGGGCGCTATGTCGGGCCGGGCTGGTTTCGCGAGCTTGTCGCGGCGGCGCGCGCCGACGTTCCGGCGGCCCGCTGCTCGTCGCTTCTCGATTGCGGCGACAGCGCCGGCGCCACCCTCGCCGCGATCCGCGCGCTGGTCGAAGGCGTCGTCTTCACCGGCCGCGCCGACGTTGCCCGCCGCCTCGCCGAGATCGCCCTTCGGCACGGCGTCCGCTTCGAAACTTGCCGCCCCACCGCCACCCTCGATCTCGCCGATGACTTTTTCGCACCGCCCGAAGAAGTCGAGCGGCGCTGCCGCGGGCTATTCTAGGCCGGTTTCCGACCGGGTCGACGGACTCGGCGACGCATCACCCCCACCCCGGCCCGCCCCCATCGAGGGGGCGGGAGCACAAAGAGTGCTGATAAAGGCCCTCCCCCTTGATGGGCTTGATGGGGGAGGGTTGGGAGGGGGTGCGCGCGGTGCAACCTGATCGGAAGCGGCTCTAAGCCCGCGCCAGCACCGGCGACGCGAAGCGGCTTTGGCGGAAGACCAACGGGGCGATGATCAAGAGGTTGGCGAGGTTAAAGAGGATGCCGACGGCAAAGGCCGGACCGTAAAAGCCGGCCCAATCGTAGATCGCACCCGCGAGCCAGCCGCCGGCGGCCATGCCCGAGCCGCTGCACAACAGCAGGCTGGGGATGCGCCACGAGGCATCGGAAGCCGGGAACAGCTCGCGCAAGGCCAGCACATAGGCCGGAATGATGCCGCTGAAACCGAGGCCGAACGCGGCGGAGACAATAAAGAGGCCGGCTTCGTTGTGGGTCACAAGGAACCCGCTGACGGTGACGATCTGAAACGCCGAGCCGGCGAGCACGGTGCGCAGCCCGCCGATCCGGTCGGCGACAAAGCCCCAGAATTGCCGGCCGAGAAAGGCGCACGCCAACAGCACCGAAAGCATCATGCTGCCGCTGGTCAGCGGGATGCCGACATCGCCGCAATAGGCGACGAGATGGCCCTGCGGCATCGCCATCGGCACGCAGCACAAAAAGCTCGCCGCCGACATCAGCGCAAAGGCGGTGCGCGGCCTCAGGCCCAGGACCGGGGCGCCCGACACCGGCTCGGGCCAGTCCGCAGCCCCGCCCGCGGTTCTCGGCAGCGAGCGAAATACCGTAAACGCGAGCGGCAGGATCACGACGACGACAAGGCCGGCGTAGAGCTGCATCGTGTGGCGCCAGCCGATCCAGCCGATGGCATGGCCGAAAATCGGCGCCCAGATCGTGCCGGCGGCGGCCTGGCCGCTGGCGATCAGCGCCAAGGCGGTGCCGCGCCGGCGGTCGAACCAGCGCGCGACATAGACATAGAGCGGCGCATTGAGCCCGGCATTGCCGAGGAGCCCCATAAAGATGCCGTGCGCGACGAGAAACGAAAACCGGCCGCCGACGCTCGCCAGCACGAGCCCGCACGCGATCATTACCGCACCGCCGATCACCGTCCAGCGCACGCCCACCCGCTCGGCGATCTGGGCCATCATGAGCCCGCCGACCGCCGAGCCGAGCCAGGCAAGCGAATAAGAAAGCGCCGGGATCGAGCGGACATCGCCAAACTCGGCGGCGATCTGCTTGAGCGCGACGACGGTAATCAGCGGCCCGCCGAACGAAATCGAAAGCACGCCGAGCGCGCACCACGCCACCAGCCACGAATGACGCGTCTCGATCGTCTGGGCTGCCATCCCGCCTCTCGTCTCGGCCCTGATGGCAAATGTTATGCTGCGCGACGCGCTCGGAAAAGGAACGGAAACCGCGGAGGGGAGACATGCGGGAGGTGCCGGTGCTGCCGGCTGCCCGATTGGGCCCACCCGTGCCGTGCGGCGCCGCAATAGGCCGAACCGGCGGCTGGGGCGTCAAAGCGGGATGTTGTCGTGTTTTTTTGGCGGGTTCGTCTGCTGCTTGTGGCGCAGCATCGCGAGCGCGCGGCAAATGCGGGTGCGGGTCTCGCGCGGCTGGATCACGTCGTCGATAAAGCCGCGGCTGGCCGCGACGAACGGGTTGGCGAATTTCTCGCGGTATTCTTGCGCGCGCGCCTCGATCGCCGCCTCGTCGCCGAGATCGGCGCGGAAGATGATCTCGACCGCTCCCTTCGACCCCATCACCGCAATCTCGGCCGAGGGCCAGGCGAAATTCACGTCGCCGCGCAGATGCTTCGAGCTCATCACGTCATAGGCGCCGCCATAAGCCTTGCGCGTGATCAGCGTCACTTTCGGCACCGTCGCCTCGGCGAACGCGAACAACAGCTTGGCGCCGTGCTTGATGATGCCGCCATGCTCCTGCGCGGTGCCGGGCAGAAATCCAGGCACATCGACAAAGGTCACGATGGGCACGTTGAAACAGTCGCAAAACCGCACGAACCGCGCCGCTTTGCGCGCGCTGTCGATATCGAGGCAGCCGGCCAGCACGATCGGCTGGTTGGCGACGATGCCGATCGTCGAACCTTCCATCCGGGCAAAGCCGATCACGATGTTGCGGGCGAAATCGGGCTGGATCTCAAAGAAATCGCCCTCGTCAACGACCTTCAGGATCAGCTCCTTGATGTCGTAGGGCTGGTTCGGGCTGCGCGGGACGAGCGTGTCGAGCGACGGCTCGGCGCGCTCGCGCGGGTCGCCGGTGGGCCGCACAGGCGGTGCCGCCCGGTTCGAGGCCGGCAAAAAATCGATAAAGCGGCGCAGCTCGATCAGCGCCTCGACATCGTTGGCAAAGGCGAGGTCGGCCACCCCCGAGCGCGTCGTGTGGGTCACCGCACCGCCCAGCTCCTCCTGGGTCACGGTCTCATGGGTGACGGTTTTGACGACCTCGGGCCCGGTGACGAACAAATACGAGGTGTCCCGGACCATAAAGATAAAGTCGGTCATTGCCGGCGAATAGACCGCCCCGCCGGCGCACGGCCCCATGATCATCGAGACCTGCGGCACCACACCCGAGGCCAGCACATTGCGTTCGAACACCTCGGCGTAGCCGGCGAGGGAGGCGACCCCGTCCTGGATGCGCGCACCGCCGGAATCGTTGAGCCCGATCACCGGCGCGCCGACGTTCATCGCCTGGTCCATGACTTTGCAGATCTTCTCGGCATGCGCCTCGGAGAGCGAGCCGCCGAACACGGTGAAATCCTGGCTGAACACAAAGACGAGGCGGCCATTGACCGTGCCATAGCCGGTGACGACGCCGTCGCCCGGGATGCGATGCTCGTCGATGCCGAAATCG
This sequence comes from uncultured Alphaproteobacteria bacterium, assembly GCA_963702685.1. Classification (GTDB taxonomy): domain Bacteria; phylum Pseudomonadota; class Alphaproteobacteria; order ATCC43930; family CGMCC-115725; genus AP-15. Next base: position 214,152 of record CAVPDQ010000004.1, read on the forward strand.
TGGCTGCGATGCTCGACGAACATGTCCCATTCCTCGAACGAGCCGGGATCGAGCAGCAGCTCCAGGCGCTCGCGCGCCGTCAATTTGCCGCGGCGATGCTGGGCCTCGATGCGGGCCTCGCCACCGCCGGCGCGCGCGGCGTCGCGCTTTTTCTCAAGGCGTTCGAGAATGTCGTCCATCGCCCGCGAGATAGCACCAACCGAGGCGGGAAGGCCAGACGGCCCGCTTCCGGCTGGGTCAGTCTCGGCTCACGGCGCCCGATATGGAGACGGCGTGCTGCCGGCGGGCGGTGCGGCCCGATAGCCGAGGGCTCAGCGGCTGTGAAGGAATTGGTCTGGTCTGCATCGGCGCCGTGCGTCCTTCGAGACAGCTGCTTCGCAGCTTCCTCAGGACGAGGGATTCATAGCTGGCATCAACAGCTTACCTCATGCTGAGGAGCGCCCAAGGGGCGCGTCTCGAAGCATCCACGGCGCCGATGCAGCGCCCTATTTCCGATCCCCGCCAATTCATTCACAGCCTCTCACTCGTTGCGCTCGCGCAGGATGCGGGCGCGGCTCCTCTGCCAGTCGCGCGCCTTCTCGGCTTCGCGCTTGTCGGCCTTGCGCTTGCCGCGGGCGAGGCCGAGCGCGATCTTGGCCCGGCCGCGCTCGTTGAAATAGATCGACAGCGGCACGACCGTCACCCCGTCGCGCTTGATCGCACCCAGGAGCCGGTTCATCTCCTTCCGGTGCAGCAGCAATTTTCGCGGCCGGCGCGGCTCGTGGTTGAAATGCGCCGAGGCGGCGTATTCCGGGATATTGGCGTTGACCAGGAACAATTCGCCGCCCTGCTCGTCGGCATAGGCTTCGGCGATGCTGGCCTGGCCCTTGCGCAATACCTTGACCTCGGTGCCGTGCAGCACGAGCCCCGCTTCGAGCGTGTCCTCGATGATGTAATCGTGGCGCGCCCGCCGGTTCTGCGCGACGTAGTGGTCGGCCGCCCTCATCGGACAGACGCCGGTTTCGTTCTCGCAGTCAAAGTCAGTGACAACGGATCGTCGTTCCGGGATGCCTCGTAGAGGCAGGCCCGGAATCCATGAACACCATCGCTCCCCATATGTGTCGGAGGAAGGTGTGCATAGGTTCCGGGCTCGCGGGCGAGGCCCGCGCCCCGGAATGACAAAGCTTTACGCTTCCTCACACGCGCGCCAGGTCAGTTCAGCAGCCCCGCGCCGCGCATCGCCTTGGCCACCTGCTGCTCGGTCTGCGGCGTGATCGCGCACAGCGGGAGGCGCACCTTGTTTGCACATTTGCCGAGGAGCGAGGCCGCGTATTTGACCGGGGCCGGGCTCGTCTCGGCGAAGAGCGCATCGTGCAATGGGATCAGCCGCTCGTTGATCCGGCGCACGGTCTCGACCTCGCCCTTCTGCCACGCCTCATGCATCTCGGCGAGGAGCGCCGGCGCGACGTTGGCGGTGACCGAGATGCAGCCGTCGCCGCCCTGCGCCAGATAGCCGACCGCGGTCGCGTCCTCGCCCGACATCAGCGCAAAATCGGCGCCGATCTCGACCCGCAGGCGTAATGGCCGAGCGAGGTCGTTGGTCGCGTCCTTGACCCCGACGATGTTGGGCAATTTGGCGAGCCGCGCCATCGTCGCATTGGTCATATCGACCGCGGATCGGCCGGGAATGTTGTAGATCACGATCGGCAGATCGGCCGCATCGTGCACCGCCTTGAAATGCTGGTAGAGCCCCTCTTGCGTCGGCTTGTTGTAATAGGGGCAGACGACCAGGGCCGCGGTGGCGCCCGCCGCTTTGGCCATCCGGGTCAGCTCGATCGTATGCGCGGTCGAGTTGGTGCCGGTGCCGGCGATGACCGGGACCTTGCCGTGCGCGGCCTCGGCGCAGAGCGTGATGACCCGCTCCTGCTCCTTGTGGCTCAAGGTCGGCGCTTCGCCGGTGGTTCCGATCGGCACAAAGCCGTGCGTCCCTTGCTCGACCTGCCAGGCGACAAAATCCTGAAAGGCGGTTTCGTCGAGCCCTCCGTTGCGGAACGGCGTAATCAGCGCGACGAAGGATCCCTTGAACATCGCTGTCCTCCCGAATGACGGCCTCTCGCGCCGACGATAGTCTGCCCCGCGCCGGCCTTCAACCTCGCCGGCCCCCAACCTCGCACGGCGCCGATCCGAGCCTGGCGCTTGCCGCCGGCGGTGCAAACCCGCTATGGGTTTTGCCTTATCTTTGACGCGGCAAGGAGGGGGGCCGCCTTGCGCTTGCTGAAACCGTTTTTTCTGTGCGCCGGCTTGGTCGTTTTCGCGGCGGGCGGAGCACCGGCGCCGGCGCAGGCGCTGTCCGATGCCGATCTCGGGGCGCTGCGCACGGCGCTGGCGGCGGCGCGGGCCGGCGATTGGAGCCGGGCTGGTGCCGAGGCAGCGTCGAGCAAAGACCCGCTGCCGGCGAAAATACTGCGCTGGATGGATTATGCGAGCCCTGGGGCACCCGGCAATTTTGCCGACATCGCGGCCTTTGTCGAAAAGAACCCCCTCTGGCCGCGGCAACAAGCGCTCCTCGCCCATGCCGAGGAGGCGCTGATCGGCGAGACCGACGCGACCGCGGCCGATTGGTTCAAGAATCATCCGCCGGTCAGCGCCGCGGGCAAGGTGCGCGCCGCCGAGGTCATGCTGAACGCGGGCGATGTCGCCGGGGGCACCGCGGCATTGCGCGCGGCTTGGGTCGACTCGCATTTCAACGCGCTCGACGAAAAGAGCTTTCTGGCAAAGCACGGGGCCGCGATCCGCACCGAGGACGACGAGCGGCGGCTCGACCGGCTCCTATGGGAGGGCCGCAGCGAGGCGGCGCGGCGCATGCTGCTGCGGGTCCCGGCCGATTGGCGGACGCTGGCCGAGGCGCGGCTGGTGCTCGCCGCCGGCGGCGGCGGGCGCCCAAGCGGCCTGGGCCAAGGTGCCGCTCGGGCTGCGCGCCGACCCCGGCCTCCTTTACGCCGAGGTGCATTGGCTGCGCATGAAGGACATGACCGATGCCGCCGTGCAGATCCTGCTGGCGCATCCGGGCGACCCGGTCCGGCCCGAGCTGTGGGCCGCCGAGCGCCAGGTCATCGCCCGCCGCGTCCTCGCCGCCGGCAATGCCGAGCTCGCCGACCGGATCGCCGAGCAGCACGGGGCGATCGACGGCAACGCCTTTGCCGACAGCGAATTTCTGCTCGGCTACATCGCGCTGCGCTACATGAAAGACCCGGCGCGCGCGTTCGACGATTTCTCGCGCATCCTGACCCGCGCCGATTCGCCCTATGCCAAGGCGCGCGCCGGCTATTGGGGCGGCCGCGCCGCCGAGGCCCAGGCAAAGCCGGCGCTCGCGCAAAAATGGTACGCCGCCGGGGCCGAGCACATGTCGACGTTTTACGGGCAGCTCGCCGCGCACCAGCTCGGCGACAACGCGCCGCCGCATCCGGTGCCCGAGCCGCGCCCCGATGCCACCGAGCAGGCCCGCTTCGACGGCGACGAGCTGGTGCGCGCCGACCGGGCCTTTTTTGCGCTCGCCGACCGCGCCGACAGCAAGATTTTTCTGCTGGACCTCGCCGGCCATGCCAAGACGCCGACCGAATTCGCGATGCTCGCCGACCTTGCCGAAAAGAACGGGCGGATCGATCTCGCGATCGCCGTCGCCAAGCGCGCGATCGCGGCCGGGACACCGTTGATGATCCACGGCTACCCGGTCACCGCCTTGCCGGCCGGCGGCAATGTCGAGCACGCGCTCCTCTACGCGATCGTGCGCCAGGAAAGCGCCTTCGAGGTCGACGCGGTCAGCCGCTCCGGAGCGCGCGGGCTGATGCAGCTGATGCCGGCCACGGCGGCCTTTATCGCCGCCAAGGTCCCGCTGCCGTTGTCGGTCGAGCGGCTGACCGAGGACGGCATCTACAACATCGCGCTCGGCCGCGCCTATCTCGAACGGCTGCTCGACGATTTCGGCGGCTCCTATGCGCTGGCGATCGCCGCCTACAACGCCGGGCCCGGCCGGGTCCGGCAATGGCTCGCCGATTATGGCGACCCGCGCGGCGGCAAGATCGACATGGTCGATTGGATCGAGATCATCCCGGTCGCCGAGACCCGCAACTATGTCCAGCGGGTACTGGAAAACCTGCAAGTCTATCGTGGCCAGGACGGGCGCAGCTCGGCCTTCTCGCTGGTCAGCGACCTCGCCCGCTGAGTGGCGAACCGAGTCGGGTCATTTGTTGCAATCGCCGACCCGCACAACGCATTCGCCGAGCTTGGTCTTGGCGCAATTGGCGAGTGCCGCGACCCGCGATTGATCGACGGTGGCGCGTCCCGCCGCACCCCAGCCCTTGCCGTCCTCGGTCGTCGCCAGCGCCCCGCACCGCTTTGGCCCGACTTTCATCAGCACCTTGCAGCCGCTGGTGCCGCATTCGCTCAACGCCTTTTCCGCAGCCTGCTGCGCCGTCGATTGGTTCCAGCTCCAGCCGCGCTTGCCGGTCTTGACGTCGTATGCGACCGCGCCGTAGCCGGCAAAAGCAGGGGCCGCGACAAATAGCAGCAGCGCCAAAGCCGCGAGCGGCGCGGCGAGGCGGGAGGGAAGAGGCATCGTGAAAATCTCCTCTGCAGCCGATTCCGACAGGGACGGCAAGGGGGGTTGTGGAGGGTTCAAAATACGTCGAAAAAGGGTTGGCGATCCACCACGCAGCTACGGTTGGCCTCGGTTGGAGGGGACGGGCTGCTAACCGCGGCGAAGCCAAGCGGCGCGCTTGACGGCCAAAGGCGGGCAGTCTTAGCGTCTTCCTGTATCGTCCGGAGGCGGCGGAGAAGGCAGCGACGATGGTGGACGCCCCTCGAAAGACCTTTGAATTTCACGCGCAGTGGGACGCCGAGGCCGCCGTCTGGTGGTGCACCAACGACGGGCTGCCGCTGACCACGGAGGCGGCCACGCTCGACCAGCTCGAGTCCCGGGTGGTTGAGGCGGCGCTGGAGATCGCCGTGCTGAACGGCCGCGCCCGTCCCGGCGAGGAAATCGAGCTCCAGCTCCGCTCGGTGTCGTCAGCCGCGATAGAGCGAAGGGCGTGCTGAAGGACGCGGGTCTGCCGAAGGCGTTTTGAACGGCGGGGTTGGCGATAATCCGCAATCGCGCGCGTTGACAGGCATCGAGGCCGCTCGTAGCTTCAGTCTCGCAAGAGATCACGCCGAAGGGAACCGCTATGAAGTGGAAGACACCGGTCATTATCGAAATCGCGGTCGGCCTCGAAATCAACGCCTACGCCTGCGCCGAGGTCTGATTTATCCGCCGCCCGCCGGTGCGGGCGGGTTCCTCAGGGCCGCCTGATGCTTCACGCGGTCGTTCTGGGCGCCGCCGCCGGCGGGGGGTTTCCGCAGTGGAATTCAAACGCGCCGGCTTGCCGCGAGGCTCGCCGCGCGTCGGCGCGTGCCCACGCCCGAACTCAGGCGTCGATTGCGGTTTCCGGCAACGGGCGCGATTGGTTCGTCCTGAACGCCTCGCCCGATTTGCGCTTGCAGATCGAGGCGACCCCGGTGTTGCACCCGCAGGAGGGGCTGCGATCGTCGCCGATTGCCGGGGTCGTCGTGACCGGCGGCGATGTCGATGCGATCGCCGGCCTATTGCACCTGCGCGAGCGTCATCGGTTCGACCTTTGGGCGCCGCGACCGGTGCTCGACATTATCGCCGCCAACCCGATTTTCAGCGTGCTGTCGCCCGATTGTGTCGGGCGCAACGAATTGCCGCTCGATCGGCCCATCGCGCTCGGCAGCTTGTCAGCTGTCGCCTTTGCCGTGCCGGGCAAAGTGCCGCTTTATCTCGAAACCGCCGGCGAGGATCCGGGGCTGAGCGAGGCGGGCGACGCGGTCGGCCTCGAAATCGGCGATCCGGAGAGCGGGCGGCGCCTCTATTTCATTCCAGGATGCGCGATCGTCGGCGATCGGCTGCGGCAGCGCCTCGCGGGCGCCGATCTCGTCTTTTTCGACGGCACCTTGTGGCGCGACGACGAGATGATCCGGACGGGCGTCGGCGAGAAGACCGGCCGGCGCATGGGGCATATCAGCATGACCGGGCCGGCGGGTGCGATCGCTGCCTTTCACGGCCTCGGGGTCGAGCGGCGGATTTTTATCCACATCAACAATTCGAACCCGGTGCTGCTCGAAGATTCGGCCGAGCGCCGCGAAGCCGAGGCGGCCGGCTGGGAGATCGCCTATGACGGGATGGAGGTGAGGCTGTGAACGACCGGCTCTTCTCGCCCGACGAGATCGAGGCACAGCTGCGCGCGATCGGCGCCGAGCGCTATCACGACCGCCACCCGTTTCATCACCTGATGCGCGACGGCAAGCTCGACCGCGGCCAGATCCAGGCCTGGGCGCTCAACCGCTATTACTACCAGGCGCGCATCCCGGCCAAGGACGCCTATCTGGTGGCGCGGCTGCCGACCCCGGCGCTGCGGCGCGAATGGCGCCGCCGCATCATCGATCATGACGGCACCGAGGAAGGAACGGGCGGCATCGCGCGCTGGCTCAAGCTCACCGACGGGCTCGGCCTCGACCGCGACTATGTCGTCTCGACCGCGGGATTGCTGCCGGCGACCCGGTTCGCCGTCGATGCCTATGTCAATTTTGTCCGCGACCGCTCGCTCTTGGAGGCGGTCGCGTCGTGCCTGACCGAGATGTTCTCGCCGCAGATCATCGCCGAGCGGGTCTCCGGCATGCTCGCCAATTACGATTTCATCAGCCGCGACACGCTGGCCTATTTCACGCCGCGGCTGACCCAGGCGCCGACCGATGTCGCCTTTGCGCTCGGCTACGTCAAGGAGCACGCCGACACGCCGGAAAAGCAGGCCCAGGTGCTCGACACATTGCGCTTCAAATGCGATGTGCTGTGGGTGCAGCTCGACGCGCTCTATTTCGCCTATGTCGAGCCGGGGCTCACCCCGCCCGGCGCCTTTGTTCCGGGGCAGAGCCGACCGTGAGCGATGGCGCGGTGGACGGCGCTGCGGTGCTGCATTTTGCTCCGCATGCGCGGTTTCGCTTCGATGAGGTGCGCCGGGCCTGGATCGTCCTGATGCCGGAACGGCTGCTGCTGCCCGACGAGCAGGCGGTGGCAATCCTGCGCCTCGTCGATGGCGCGAGCACCGCCGACGCGATCATCGACCGGCTCAGCGCCGCATACGAGGCGCCGCGCGAGGTCATCGCCGCCGATGTGCTGAGCATGCTGCAGGACCTCGTCGACAAAAAGGTGCTGCGCCGATGACGGATGGCGCCGGCAAAATCGAGCCGCCACTCGCGTTGCTCGCCGAATTGACCCATCGCTGTCCGCTGCGCTGCCCCTATTGCTCGAACCCGCTGGAGCTGGAGCGTCGCGGCGCCGAGCTCGACACCGGCGCATGGCAGCGCGTGCTCGGCGAGGCTGCGGCTCTCGGCGTCTTGCAGGTGCATTTTTCGGGTGGCGAGCCGCTCGCCCGGCGCGACCTCGTGACCCTCGTCGCTCACGCCGCGAGGGCGGGTCTCTACGGCAACCTGATCACCTCGGGCATCGGCCTCGATGCGGCGCGCATGGCAGCGCTCGCCGAAGCCGGGCTCGAGCATGTCCAGCTCAGCTTGCAGGATGCCGATCCGGCGGCGGGCGACCGGATTGCCGGGCTCGCCGGCGCGCAGGCGCAAAAGCATCGCGCGGCAACAGCTGGTGTGCGAGGCAGGGCTGCCGCTGACGATCAACGCAGTCGTGCACCGGCACAATCTCGACCGGCTCGGCGACATCGTCGCTATGGCCGTGGCGCTCGGCGCCGACCGGCTCGAAGTCGCCCATGTCCAGTACTATGCCTGGGCCTTGCGCAACCGGGCGGCCCTATTGCCGAGCCGCGCGCAGCTCGAAGCCGCGACGGCGCTGGTCGAGGCCGCCCGCATCCGGCTCAAAGGTGTCTTGGCGATCGACTATGTCGTGCCGGACTATTACGCGCGCCGGCCGAAAGCCTGCATGGGCGGCTGGGCGCGGCGGTTTTTGAATGTAACGCCGGCGGGCAAGGTGTTGCCGTGCCACGCGGCCGAAACGTTGCCCGGCCTCCATTTCCCGAATGTCGCCGAAGCGAGCCTCGCCGAGATTTGGAGCCATGACCCGGCCTTCGCCCGGTTTCGCGGCACCGCCTGGATGCCCGAGCCCTGCCATAGCTGCGAGCGGCGCGAGATCGATTGGGGCGGCTGCCGTTGCCAGGCCTTCGCGATGACCGGCGACGCATCGCGCACCGATCCCGTTTGCGCGCTCTCCCCCGACCACGCGCTCGTCGCGCAAGCCCGCGCCGACGCCGAGGATTCCGGGGCCGAATTCATCTACCGGCAGTTCTCCGCCGCCGCCTTGGCTGCCGCGCCGGCCGAAGGGATCGGGCAATGAAGCTCTACGGCTATTTCCGCTCCTCGGCCGCGTTCCGAGTGCGCATCGCGCTCAATTTGAAAGGGCTCCCTTACGACGCCGCCTTTGTCCATCTGCGGCGCAACGACCAGACCCGGCCCGATTATCTCTCGGTCAACCCGCAAGGCCTGGTGCCGACGCTCGAGGACGACGGCCGGGTGCTGATCCAGTCGCTGGCGATCATCGAATATCTCGACGAGACCCATCCCGACCCGCCGCTGTTGCCTCATGGCGCCGCCGACCGGGCTCGGGTCCGTGCGCTCGCCGACATCGTCGCCTGCGACATCCACCCGATCGACAATTTGCGCGTGCTGCGCTATCTGATCCACGAGCTGGGCCGCAGCGAAGACGAGGTCGCCGCCTGGTTCAACCACTGGATCGCCGCCGGCTTTACGGCGCTGGAGCCGTTGCTCGCCGGCGATCCGCGCACCGGGGCCTTTTGCCACGGCGACCGGCCGGGGCTCGCCGATATCGTGCTGGTGCCTCAAATCGTCAATGCCGAGCGTTACCAGCTCGACATGGCGCCCTATCCGACGATCTCCCGCATCCACCAAAGCTGCATGCAGCTTCCTGCTTTCAAGGACGCGCACCCGCAGAGCCAGCCCGATCGCGAGGCGTGAGCGCGGGACCTGCTTTCGTTCATGGCCGCGCTCGTCGCGGCTACCCACGTCTTTCCGCGCGGTGACGAAAGACGTGGATGCCCGGATCGAAGTCCGGGCACGAACGCGGTCTGAAGCGAATTGATCGGTTCAACCCAATCGACGCCCGCTGTTGCCGACCCCGTCGAGCCGAGTGGCTATTTGCTGTTGCGGGCTTCGGCCACATATTTTTTCAGCTCGGAGAGATCGACCGCGCCCGGCACGACGCGATCGCCGATGATAAAGGCGGGGGTGCCGTGGACTTCGAGCGCGTCGGCGAGCGTCATGTTCGACTTCACCGCCTGCGCAACTTCGGGCGACGCCATGTCGTGCTTGAGCTTGTCGACATCGAGCCCGACCGAGCGCGCGACCTGATAGACCGTATCGTCGGTGATGTTGCCGCGCGCCGACATCATCGCGTCGTGAAAGGCGTCGTATTTGCCTTGGCGCTGCGCCGCCAATGCCGCCTGCGAGGCGGTGACCGACACCGGGCCGAGGATCGGGAACTCCTTGAGAACGATGCGCAGCTTCGGATCGCTCTTCAGCAGGGCCTCCAAATCCGGCTCGACTTTTTTGCAATAGGGGCAGCGGTAATCGAAGAACTCGGCGATCGCGACATCGCCTTTGGGGTTGCCCGCCACCGGGGTCGTGGGATCGTCGAAGATTTCGTGCCGGTGCGCCTCGACCGCCTGCGATGCCTTGGCGTCGGCATCGTGGGTCAGCTTGTCCTCGGCGGCCTTGATCGCGTCGATCAGCACCTGCGGGTTTTTCATCAAATAATCGTGAATGATCGCGTCGATTTCCTGGCGCTGCGCCGGGGTGATGTCTCCGGCATGGGCCGGCCGCGGCCCGGCAGCAAAGGCGAGGGCGGCAAATGTCAGCGATACGAGAAGCGCGCGCAACGGCATCAAGAAAGCTCCTGCAATAGGTGGCCGTGTTTCGGGTGGCCGGTTTTTCATTCGTCGATCGCTTTTGCTTCGCGGCGAATTTCGTCTGCGCGGGCATGGGCGGTACTGCCCTTCGGCAGCAGATGCTGGGCGCGCAGGGCTTCGCGCACCGCCTGCTTCTGGTCGTCGGCGGCGAGCCCTTCTTCGGCCAACGCCAATGCCGCCATGCCCATCTGGTTGTCGCGCCCATAGGCGGTCGCCAGCAGATGCCAGGCCGTCGGCTCCTTGTCTTCGGTGCGCACCGCGTCCTTCAGATAGGCGATCGCCAGCCGATCCTGCGCCGGATCGTGGTTTTCGATATAAGCCTGGGCTAGGCCGATGCGCAAAAGCGCCGCGCTGGGCGCGAGCCGCACCGCCTCCTGATAGGGGCCGATCGCATCGCCGATCCGTCCGTTCTCGAACAGCATCTGGCCCTTGAGCTCGCGAAAATAGGGGTCGCTCGGGTATTGCCGGATCAGCCCGTCGATAATCGGCAAGGCCTGGTCGAGCTGCGGGATCCGATAATAGGCGATGGCGCGCGCGTAGCGGGCCAGCACCGATTGGTCGCTCGCCGGATAGCTCGCCAAAGTTGTCGAGGGCGGCTGAACAAAGGCCGAAAGCTTGACCTTCATCCGCGCCAGCATCGCGATATTGGCGGCGGTGTCGGGCGCGTTCGAATACGGCGAGCGCTCGACATGCTCGCGCACGTATTTGATCCGCTCTTCGGTCAGCGGGTGGTCGATCAGATAGGGGTCTCGGCTTTCGCCGGAAAGGAATTCCTCGCCTTGCAGCACCTCGAAAAATTCGAGAAGCCCGCGCGCCGATTGGTGCGTCGCGTCGAGATAGTTCAGCGCCGCATGGTCGGCAGTCGCTTCCTGCCCGAGCGAAAACTGCGCCATCGCGCGCTGCCCGACGCCGGTGGCGCCGAGCAGTGCTGCACCGCCGCCTGTGCCGCGGCTGGCGGCCGTCGCCGCGGCGCCGGCGATCATGGCGATGATTTCCTCGATGCTGGCGTTGCGCATCGCCTCGGCGCCTTTGTAGAGATGGCCGCCGGCGATATGTCCGGTTTCGTGCGCCAGCACGCCGATCAGCTGGTTCGGGGTCTTGGCGCGCAGCAGCAGCCCGGAGTTGATAAAGATGTTCTGCCCGCCGGCGACGAACGAGTTGATGCTGCCGTCCGCCACGAGATAGACGTGGACAGCATCCGGATCGAGCCCCGCCGCCTTCCAGATCGGCGTCATCATCGTGCGGATATCGGATTCGACCTCGGTGTCGCGCAGCAGGCTGACGCCGCCGCCTTGATGCGCCGCGGCGGCTTGGCCGATGGCAAAAAACACGGCGAGCGCCAACGCCGCATTGCGCATCCAGGAAGAAAGGGCCACTTCGCCGCCCCCGCTCAGCCGGCCGGGCAGAGCCCGCCCCGTGCACCGCCAGCGGGTAAGATAGAATTGCGGCAACCCGGCGGCAAGCTGCGTCCCTGTCATGCCGCCGCAGTCCCTGGCCGCCGCGGTCCCTGGCCGCCAGGTGTATCCATGGCACGCCGCAGGCCGGAGGATAGGATGAAAGAGGGTTTAGCAGCGGTCGGCTGCCGGTGACTGCTGTGGCGACGCACCCTGTCCCCGACGATCAGCGGGATACGATCGCATTTCTCGGCCGGCCCACCGCTTATGGCAGCGGCATCGATCGGGTCGAGACGATCGAAACCCATGTGTCGGTGGTCTTTCTCGCCGGCGAGCAGGCCTACAAGCTGAAGCGCGCGGTCAGGCTGCCCTATCTCGACTTCTCGACCGTTGCGCAGCGGCGCGACGCCTGCGCCGCCGAGCTTGCGCTGAACCGTCGCACGGCACCCGCGCTCTATCTCGGGCTGCGCCGCCTCGGCCGCAATCCGGCAGGCGAGATCGGCTTTTTCGACGGTGGGACCGAAGTCGATTGGGTCGTCGTCATGCGCCGCTTCGACCAGTCCTTGCTGTTCGATCAGCTGGCGCGCGCCGGGAAGCTCGCGGCACCCGCGCTCGACGCGCTCGCCGACCATATCGCCGAGTTCCACGCTGCGGCCGAGCCGCGCCCCGACCAAGGCGGCGCGGCGGCGCTCGATGCCGTCGCCGAGGAGAACCGGCGCTGCCTCGCGGCCGCCGCGCGCGCCGGGTTTGAGAAGAAGGACATCGCGGCGATCCGCGAGAAATGGCGCGGCGCGGTCGATCAGGCGACGGGCTTGCTCGAACGCCGGCGCGCCGGTGGCAAGGTCCGGCGCTGCCATGGCGACCTGCATTTGCGCAATATCTGTCTCTTCGACGGCCAGCCGACCTTGTTCGATTGCCTCGAATTTTCGGAGCCGCTCGCCAGCATCGACATTCTCTACGACCTCGCCTTTCTGCTGATGGATCTGGAGCACCGCGGGCTCGGGGCCTTCGCCAACCGGGTGCTCAACCGCTACCTCGACCGCACCGGCGAGGATGACGGGCTGGCGGCGATGCCGCTCTTTCTCTCGTTGCGCGCCGGCATCCGCGCCCATGTGACGGCGACCGCGCTGGAGCACGCCGACAGCCCGGAAACGGCGGCCGAGGCGCATCGCTATCTCGATCTCGCACAGCGCTCGCTCGAGCCGCAGCCGCCGCGGCTCGTCGCCATCGGCGGGCCGAGCGGCAGCGGCAAATCCACCTTGGCGCTCGCTCTCGCCCCGGAGCTCGGCCCGCTTCCCGGCGCCCGCGTGCTGCGCAGCGACGTGGCGCGCAAGCTCCTTTTCGGCGTGGCGCCCGAGACTCGGCTGCCGCAGAGCGCCTACACCGCGCAGGTCACCCGCCGGGTCTATGAGAGGCTCGCGCGCCAGGCCGCGACGGCGCTCGCCGCCGGCTATTCGGCGATTATCGACGCGGTGGCGCTGACCCCGAAAGAGCGGTGCCGCTTTGCCGAAATCGCGCGCCGTGCGGGCGCGCCCTTTATCGGGTTGTGGCTCGACGCCGAGGCCGCGGCGATGGCGGCACGGATCGGCGCGCGGCGCAACGACGCCTCGGACGCCACCGCAGCAATCCTGGCGCGGCAATTGCGCCGTGATCCGGGCCCGATCGACTGGACCCGCATCGACGCCGGCGGCGACCCGCAGACGACGCTTGCCGCCGCGAGGCGGGCCCTCGCCTGAGCCTCATTCCATCGGCAGGCCGGGGTGGACGCCGCGGCTGTCGAGCGGGGTGAATTGCGGCGCCAAGGCCGGGATCGCGACTTCGGCCAAAGTCTCGGGGGTCCAGCCGCCCTGCCGGTGGACCATGCGCACCGGCCGCATATGGCCGTAGAGCGACAGCTCGCCGGCGCGCTGATGAAACACCTGGCCGTTGACGTTCCCCGCCTGCTCGGAAGCGAGAAAGACGCAGAGGGGTGCAATCGCGTCGGCCCGGCTGCGGCGCAGCCGCTCCTCGCGGATCGCCGCCGCCTCGGGGTCCTTTGGCGTCGGCACCGAGCGGGTCATGCGGGTGTCGGCCGACGGGCAGATCACATTGACCCTGATGCCGCGCGACGCGTTCTCCATCGCGACGATGCGGGCGAGCGCCACGATGCCGAGCTTGGCGGCGCCGTAATTGGCCTGGCCGATATTGCCGAGAAGGCCCGAAGTCGAGGACACCATGACGATGCGGCCGTAATTCTGCTCGCGGAACAGGTTGATCGCCGCCCGGTTGATGTTGAAATGGCCGGTCAGGTGGACATCGATGACCGCCTGCCAATCCTCGGGGAACATGTTGTGGAACATCTTGTCCCTGAGAATGCCGGCGGCGTTGAAAACGATGTGAAGCCCGCCAAACGCCTCGCGCGCCTGGGCGACCATGGCGAGGCAATCGTCGAACTGCGCGACCGACCCGTAATTCGCCGTCGCGTCGCCGCCGGCTTTTTTGATCTCGTCCACAATCTGCTGCGCCGGGGTCTGGTCCAACCCCTCGCCGCTGCCGCTGGTGCCCGGATCGTTGACGACGACCTTGGCGCCATTCGCGGCCATCAATTTCGCGACCTCGCCCCCGACCCCGCGCCCCGCCCCGCAACAAATCGCCACCCGCCCGTCGAGCATGCCCATCTTCCCGTCCCTCCTGCCGATCCACCTGGTCGGTTGTTGCGACCATGCCGATGTTTGTCAATCCTGCCGGGTGGTGAGAGGCGTCTGGCTCATGCTGTGGCGATCGTCAAGGAGACGCGATATGGAAGATCGGGAGGTTCGAGCGGCCCTGGATCGCCACTGGGCGGCCTCCGATGCGAACGACCTCGAAGGGGAGCACCAGATTTACCGAGAGGATGCGGTGCTCGAATATCCGCAATCGGGCGAGCGCATCCGCGGGCGGCGGAAGATTCAGTCGTCTCGCGCCGCGCAGCCGAATAGGAAACGCTTCACGGTGCGGCGGGTCATCGGCGCGGGCGAGCTCTGGGTCACCGAATATGTCCTGACCTATGACGGACGGCCGTCCCATACCGTGAGCATCATGGAGCTTCTCGATGGGAAGGTGGCCCGCGAGACCCAGTATTTCGGCGATCCATTCGAGCCGGGGCCTTCGCGCGCGCTATGGGTCGAGCGGATGCCCTGAAACCTGGCCGCCCTAAGGATGGCCATTTGCCGCTGGCTCGCTCCGAGCTGCCGATCGATACGGCCGCTCTCGCCCGCTGTCTCGTTGGCAAGGTATTGGTGCGGGAGCTGCCTGAAGGCGTCGCCAGCGGTCGTATTGTCGAGACCGAGGCGTATGTCGTCGGCGACGCCGCCGGGCACGCCTATCGGGGGATGACCGGGCGTAATCGTTCGCTGTTTCTTAAGCCTGGGCACGCCTATGTCTATCTCGCCTACGGCAGCTCATACATGCTGAATGTCTCGACCGAGATGCCGGGGACCGGGGCCGGGGTGCTGATCAGGGCGCTCGAGCCGCTCGCAGGCATCCCGATCATGCGGCTCAATCGCGGCATCGAGCGCTTGCGCGACTTGGCGCGAGGACCCGGAAGGCTCACCAGGGCGCTGCGGGTCGATCGTCGGCTCGATGGGCTCGATCTCTGCCGAGAAGGCCCTCTATGGCTCGGACGCGGTGACCATGAAGCCGGCGAAATCGGCCCCGGCGAAATCGGCCCCGGCGAAATCGGCCCCGGCGAAATCGGTCGAAGCATCAGGATCGGCATTTCGCGGGATGCGAACCGGCTCCTGCGATTTTATCTTCGGGGCAGTCCGTTCGTCAGCGGTCCAAGATCGCTCAAGGAATAAGAGACTGCCGCAGTCGCGCTCCTCATTATCTCCGGCCGAACAGGCGTTCGAGATCGGCGAGCGCGAGGGCGATGTAGGTCGGGCGGCCGTGGTTGCATTGGCCGCTGTTGGGGGTCGCCTCCATCTGGCGCAACAGCGCGTCCATTTCGACGGGCGAGAGGCGGCGGCCGGCGCGCACGCTGGTGTGGCAGGCCAAGGTGCCGCACAGCGTCTCGACCCGCTCCTTCAAAGACAACGCATCACCCCATTCGGCGAGCTCGTCGGCGAGATCGCGCACCAGACCCGCAACATCGAGGTCGGGGAGGAGGGTCGGCACCTCGCGCACGACGACCGCCCCCGGCCCGAATTGCTCGAGGACGAGGCCGAATTCGGCGAGCTCGCCGGCGCGAGCGGCGAGCCGGGCCGCACCCGCCTCGTCGAGCTCGACGACCTCCGGCAAGAGCAGGCTCTGGCGGGCGACGCCGTGCTCGGCGAGCGACCGCTTTAAGCGCTCGTGGACGAGCCGTTCGTGCGCGGCGTGCTGGTCGACGAGCACGATCCCGGTCGCGGTCTCGGCGAGGATGTAGGTGCCGTGCAATTGCGCCCGCGCCGCGCCGAGCGGCGCCGCCTGCGCTGCTTCCGGTGCTGCTGCCGATGTCGGCGCCAGATAGGCGGCGGCGGTTTCGGCGAGCGCGGGCGCGACCGTCGCTGCGTGAGGAAAGGCGAAACGCGGGAAATGCGGCGCCGCACCCGCCCCCGGGCTCCCAGCCGAGCTCCCAGCCGGACGGAACGCCGCGACCGCCGCATTGGCCACGGTCGAGGAGGCGCGGTGGCCGGCCGCCGCCAAGGCATTGCGCAACGCGCCGACGATCAGCCCGCGCACCAGGGCCGCGTCGCGAAACCTGACCTCGGCCTTTGCCGGGTGGACATTGACGTCGATCGCGTCCCCCGGCCCGTCGAGAAACAACGCCACGATCGGGTGGCGGTCGCGCGCCAAGACATCCTGATAGGCGCCGCGCACCGCGCCGACGAGGAGCTTGTCGCGCACCGGGCGGCCGTTGACGACGAGGTACTGGTCGCGCGGCAAGGCCCGGTTCAAGGTCGGGAGACCCGCTTGCCCGGAGAGCCGAAACCCACCGCGCTCGGCCGTGATCGGCATCGAGTTCTCGGCAAAATCGCGGCCCAAGAGAGCGGCGAGCCGACTGCGGCGGTCCAAAGCTTGCGGCAGGCGCAGCAAGGCTCTGCCATCCTCGGCGCTGACGCCAAAGGCGATCGCCGGGTAAGCCATCGCGAGGCGACGCACCGCATCGAGCGACAGGTCGCGCTCGGTGCGCGGCGTCTTGAGGAATTTGAGCCGCGCCGGGGTGGCAAAAAACAGCTCGCGCACCTCGACCCGCGTGCCGGGCGGGTGGGCGGCCGGCTGCGGCGCCGATTTGACCCCGGCCTCGACCAGGATCTCCCAGGCGGTGTCGGCCTCGGCCGGCCGCGAGACGATGCGCAGCCGGCTCACCGCGCCGATCGACGGCAGCGCCTCGCCGCGAAACCCGAGCGCCGAAATATGCAGGAGATCGTCGTCCGGCAATTTCGACGTGCAATGGCGCTCGACCGCGAGCGCGAGCTCGTCGGCGCTCATGCCCGCGCCGTCATCGGCGACCGCGATCAGCGCCTGCCCGCCCTCGTGCAGGACGATGTCGATCTGTCTCGCGCCGGCGTCGATCGCATTCTCGACCAATTCCTTGACCGCCGCCGCCGGGCGCTCGACGACCTCGCCCGCGGCGATGCGGTTGATCAGGACCGGCGGCAGATGGCGGATCGGCATCGCGCCAGTCTAGCGCCCGGCGCGCTCAGAAGGGAGTAGCCCGCGCAAAAATCCGCCGCCGGCGGCGCGCCGTGGCATTCGTCGCCAGGATCGTGAGCCCCGCCACCGCGGCACCCCCCAGGATATCGGCCAGATAATGCTCGCCGGGGCCGGTGATCGACACCAGCATGACGAGGTTGACGCCAAAAAACGGGACCAGAAGCGGCGAGCGGCGATGCGCCCAGACCAATAAAATCGCCAGGACCATGTGAAACGACGGGAACGAGACGAGCCCTTGCAGGCGGGCCATGTCGAACCGCAATTCGCCGCCGCTGCGCAACGCCTCGAGGTCGCGGATATAGGGGTCGCCCGCGACGGCGCCCTGGCCGAGGGCCGGGAACATTATAACAAGGGCGGCGGTGATCAGCAGTGCCACAATGGTGTTGAGCAGCAGCTCGTAATTCGCGTCATCCTGGCCGCAGAGCGAGAAATAGAGGATCGAGACCAGGATCTGCAGCAGCAGGCTGGCGTAGAAAAGCTGCAAAACGAGGCGCAGCGCGCGGTGGTCGAGCAGGTAGAGGTGCCAGCGCGCCCAATCGAAGCCCAGCGCCCGGTCGAGCGCGGCGAGCGCGGCGTCGTGGGGCGGGCCGCCGCAAGCCCCGGCGATATAGGTCAGGATTGCGCCGGCATTGGCGAATATGATCCACAAAAGCGCCCATTGCGCCGCCTGCGCCAACCGCGTGCTGCGTCCGGAAAGCTGATAGAATAGGGCGAGCGAGGCGAGCGCGGCGCCGGCCAGCACGAGCCGGGTCCAGTCGAAAAAGACGAGCCGCAGCCGCATCGAGACGAAGGCATCGACGAGGCCGATCAGAGTGACCGCAATCCAGAGCGGCAAGGTGCTGCGCCGCATTCACACCTCCGGACGACATGGCAGCTTGGGCCGGGGGTGGTTGACAAAGGCTGAAGGGCGGGTCGGGCGATGAGCGAGACCGGAAGCGAGTGGCTGCGGCGGGCCGGCGCGCTGGCGCCGCTTCTTGCCGCTCGGGCGGGCGAGATCGAGCGCCGCCGCGAATTGCCGCAGGATTTGCGCGAGGCTTTGATCGAGCAGGGGTTCTATCGCCTCTTATTGCCGCGCTCCTTGGGCGGCGCCGAGCTGCTGCCGGCGGAATTTGTCCCGGTCATCGAGGAGATCGCCAAAGCCGACGCCAGCACCGCCTGGTGCCTGAACCAGGCCTCGGGCTGCTCGATGACCGCCGCTTGGCTCGATGCGTCGGCGGCGCGCGAAATCTTTGGCCCGCCCGACGGCATCCTCGCCTGGGGTCCGGGGCCGGGCGAAGCGCGTGCGGCACCCGGCGGCTACCGCCTCACCGCCAGCTTCCGCTTTGCCAGCGGCAGCCATGATGCGAGCTGGCTCGGCGCCCATGTGCCGCTCTGCGAGCCCGACGGGACCCCGCGCCGCGGCCGTGACGGCGGGCCCGTCATCCGCACCTTGCTGTTCCCGAAATCAGCAGCCGAGATGACCGACATCTGGCGGGTCGTCGGTCTCAAAGGCACCGGCAGCGACGAATTCCATGTCGCGGGCCTCTTTGTCCCGGAAGCGCATTGCCTCGCCCGCGACCAGGAAATAGGCCCGCGCGAGAAGGGGCTCCTCTACCGCTTCAGCAGCCTCCAGCTTTATAGCTCCGGCTTTGCCGGGGTGGCGATCGGGATTGCCAGGAGCGCGCTCGACGCCCTCGTCGAGCTCGCCCGCGACAAGGTCCCGCGCGGCGCCCGGCGCACCCTGCGCGACAACCACGTCGTCCAGGCGCAGGTGGCCGAGGCCGAAGCGCGGCTGCGCGCGGCCCGCGCCTATCTCACGGGGGCGCTCGGCGAGATCACCGAGGCGGTCGCCGCGCGCGGCCATATCACCCTCGACGAGCGGATGACGGTCCGGCTCGCCGCGACCTTTGCCATCCACCAGGCGCGCGATGTCGTCGATATCGCCTACCACGCCGCCGGCGCCGACGCGATCTTCGCCGCCAACCCGTTCGAGCGCCGATTGCGCGACATCCACACCGTCAGCCAGCAGCTGCAAGGCCGGCAGGAGCATTTCGAGACCGTCGGCCAATACCTCCTGGGCCTCGACCCCGACAGCCTGATGTGGCTGTGACGGCTGTGACCGGCCGAAACGTCGTCTCCCCTCGCCTGCGACCACAACACATCGCTGCCCGAGACGATGATCGGCGTAACGGCGTCGGTAATGGCTCGCAGCCGGGTCACGATGTCGCGGGCAAGCATGCAGCGAATCAGTCGCTCGTCGAATCCTCGACGAAAATGTCCTCCAGGTCGCGTCGGCCGTGCAATACCCGCACGATTTCGGCAACGCCGCCTCGTATTCGATAAAAGATGACATAGGGACGCGAGACGATCGATCGAAGTCCCGGCCGTATTTCATCGCGCGCTCGCCCGGCGAAGGGATGATCCTCGAATAGCCGGCATGCGTTATTTAATTCGCGAACAATGTCGTCGGCCCTGAGGCGGCCGGCAGTTCTCGCGTAATAATCCCAGATTTCCGAAAGGTCGGCGCGCGCCTCCGGCGACCAGACAGCCGGCCGCCTACGCCGCGCCATCCCGCCGATGTTGTCGATCGAGGAATTCTACAATATCGAGGGATTTTCCCTCACCCGCGTCCAACGAGCGGATGGCTTTGTCGATCTCCGCGCGGAGCAGACGGAGCCTCTCCACATGGGACAGCAGACGGCGACCTATCGCCTCCTGGTCAGCGTCCGGAAGGGTCGCTATTTCAGCCATAGCCCGTTCGAGCGCTCTCACCATACGGCCATTATACCCGGCTGAATCAGACAGGGGAAAGGGGCGCCAGACGGCGCCCTTCCGCCCCTGCCTTCCCTCCCCCCGCGACCCATTACAAGTCCGGGGAGGAAAGTTGGGGGGGCGGCTCAGGTTTCGCGGCTGGAAAGCGCACGGTCGTGGCATGGGCGCGGCGGTCGGTCTTGACGTTGACAAAGCCGACGATCCGCGCTCGATCTTGCCGCATCAGGCGGCGGCCTTTTGCTGCCGCACACGCTCGCTGACATCGAGAATCTCGATCCCGATTACGCGGCCTTCGCTGTCGAAATCGAGCATGATGCCCGGCGAAACTTCCTCCGTGCCCGCGGATTTGATGCCTTCCGGGCCGAACCAGACGAACATCGCGTCGGCTTCCGGATCATAGGAGGTTCTGATCATCGCCGCGCTCCGCGATCGAAATGGACTGTGATGATGACGATATCGTCGCCTTCCGGTCGATGCACAACCCGCAACACCCGGCTGCCATATTCGGCGATGGCCTTGTAGGATCGCGTCCGCTCCGGATAGCGCGGATCGGCTTCGGTGAAATCGGGTGAGCTTACCGCCGCCTCGATCCAAGCAACGGCAAGGTTTCGGACGGCGATTGCTTCCCGCGCATGCTTTGTCAGACGGATCATGCTCAGCCCGTTGGGGAACTGTAACAGAGAAAGGGGCGCCCGGAAGCGCCCCGTTTCCCGCGCGGCGGGGCCGACGCTCAGGTTTCGCGGCTGGAAAAGCGCACGGTGGTGGCGCGGGCGCGGTAGTCGGTCTTGACGTTGACAAAGCCGACCATGCCCTCCTCGACCTTTTTCCAGGCGCGCAGCAACGCCGGGCGGATCGCCTCGGGCTCTTCGACATATTCGGCGTAGCAGCCCAAGGCTTCCGCCATTTTGTCGTAGCGCGTATAGCCGAGGTCGCGCCCGGGCTTGTCGTGCTCCGGGTCGGCGGTCCAGCCGCCGTTCAGGCTGATGACGCACAAGAGCGGCAATTTGTGCCGCACCGCGGTGTCGAGCTCCATCGCGTTCTGGCCAAAGGAGCCGTCGCCATGCAGGCAGATGACCTGGGCGTCGGGCTTGGCCGCCTTGGCGCCGACCGCAAACGGCAAGCCCACCCCCATCGTGCCGAACGGCCCCGAATTCAACCGGTGGCCGGGGACAAAGGTCGGGATCGACTGCCGGCCGAAATTCAGGATCTCCTGCCCGTCGACCGACAGGATCGCCTCGCGCTGCATAAAATTTTTGACTTCTTCGCACAGCCTGAGCGGGTGGATGTCGCCGTCGGTCGGGTAGTTGCCGCCGGCGCGGGTGCGTTTTTTCGCTTCGCCCTCGGCCAATTTTCGGCGCCAGCCGGCAAAGCGCTCGGCGCTCTTGGCATCGACCGCTTCGCACAATTGCTGCAGCACCGATTTGCAGTCGCCGACGATCGGCAAGTCGATATTGCGCGCCGAATTCCCCATCTCTTCGGGGTCGATGTCGATGCGCGCCACCTTCGCCTCGGCGCTGAAGCGCGGCGGCAGCGCGTGGTTGATGACGTAGTTCGTGCGCGTGCCGAGGATGACGATCAGATCGGCCTCGCGAAACGCGTCGTTGCGCATCGTCAAATAGGAATAGGGGTGGTCGTCGGGGACGACGCCGCGCCCCTGCGGGGTCGTGTAGAACGGGATCCCGGCCTTCTCGACAAAGGCCTGCATCTCGCTCCAGGCCTGCGACCACAACACACCGCTGCCCGAGACGATGATCGGCTGATGCGCCTCTCTGATCGCATCGACGAGCGCGTTCAACGCCTTCGGCTCGGCATAAGGGCGCGCCTTGACGATCGGCCGGCCGCAATAGCTCCAATCGACCTCGCCCTCGTCGATCGTCATGTAGAGGACGTCGCCGGGGAAATCGAGATAGGCCGGGCCGGGCTTGCCGTTCAGCGCTTTCTGAAAGGCGAAGTTCACCTGCTGCGGCAGGCGCTTCAGACTGTGGATGCGGTCGGCGTATTTGACGCATGGCTTCATCGCCGCGACCTGGTCGATCTCCTGAAACACCTGGCGGCCGAACTGGCTGATCGGGGAGGAGCCTCCGAGGGCCACGACCGGGCAGCCGTCGATCAGCGCATTGGCGAGGCCGGTGCCGAAATTCAACGTCGCCGGACCCGACGCCGCCATGCACACGCCCGGCCCCTGCGTCACCCGCGAATAGGCTTGCGCCATATAGGCGGCCCCTTGCTCGTGGCGGGTGTCGATCAGGCGAATGCCCTCCTTGATGCACGCCGTCTCGGCGTCGAGCATCGGCCCGCCCATGATAAAAAAGATATCCTTGACACCCTGGGCCTTCAGGCACCGGGCGAGGATGTCGTTACCGGTCAATTCCGCCATCTGAGCTTCTCCTCTCTCATCCGTCGTCGCTCCCGCGAAAGCCCGGGACCCAGGGCAAGCGATTTACGGCTGCTTCGGCGCCCGCGCTGCCGCGGCGTTGACGAGGGGTCAGATCACTCCTTCCTTTCTCAGAGCCTCGACATCGCCCGCGCTCATGCCGAGCCAGTCGCCGAACACCTCGGCCGAATGCTGGCCCAAGAGCGGCGCCGGCTCGAGCTTGGGCGGGGCGCCGTCGAACCGCACCGGCCAGGACGGCATCTTGTAAGGGCCGGTCGGGTGCGGCACGGTTTGCATGATGCCGCGCTCGGCGAAGCTCGGCTCGTTGGTCAATTCCATCGTGTCGAGCACCGCGCCCGCCGGCACCCCGGCCGCGCCGATCAGGCGCATCGCCTCGTGCTTGTCGTGGCGGCGGGTAAAGGCAGCGACCATTTCGTTGACCTCGGCCTCGCGTTCGCGCCGGGCCGCGATCGTCTCGTAGCGCGGGTCGCCGATCAGCTCCTCGCGGCCGATCGCTTTCAGCAAATTGTGCCAATGGTCGGCCTGGCGAGCGAACACATAGACCCAGTCGTTGGGGCCGCCGGGGGCGCACGGAAAGATGCCGGCGGGCGGCGGCGAGCCGGTGACGCTGCGCGAGCCGGCGCGGCCTGCGGCCTTGCCGGTCAGCGACTGGACCTGAAAGGCGATGCGGATGTAGTGCAGCATCGCGTCCTGCATCGCCACCTGCAGCCGCCGGCCGCGGCCGGTCGCCTTGCGTTCGTAAAGCGCGCCCAAAATGCTGATCGCCATGACCATGCCGGTGCCGGTGTCGCCCAAGGAAGGGCCGGGCTTGCAGGGCGGCCCGTCGGCCTCGCCGGTGATGCTCATCGTGCCGCCGCAGGCTTGCGCGATCATGTCGAAGGCGAGGTTCTTCTCGTAGGGGCTGCCCTCGCCAAAGCCTTTGACCTGGGCATAGACGATGCCGGGGTTGATGGCGCGGACCGCGTCATAGCCGAGCCCCAGCCGCTCGATCGTGCCGGGCGCCATGTTCTCGATCATGACATCGGCTTTCTTCGCCATCTCCTTGACCAAGGCGAGGCCGCGCTCGGATTTGAGGTTGACCGTGACCGACTTCTTGTTGGCGTCGAACTGGAAGAAATAATACAAGTCGGGGCTGCCGGGCGGGCCGGCGAACGAAGTGCGGCCGGGCTCGCCGCCCTTGGGGTTTTCGACCTTGACCACTTCGGCGCCGAGCCAGGCCAAGCGCCTCGGTGCAGGTAGGGCCGGCCTCGAACTGGGTCAGATCGAGCACCTTGACCCCGGCGAGACAATTGAGCGGCACGCCATCCATTGCTGTTGACTCCTCATGCGCGCGGATCGCTCACGATAGCGCAAGCGATGGCGGCGCCGAAACCCGGTTCGCATCGGAAAGCATATTCCCGGTTTGTTCTTAACATCGGGCGAGATTTCTGCTATCTTGCGCGGGCATCGAAACAGTCAGGATCGCCAATGCTCTCGGCCGACCAGCTGCGTAAAGGATGGGCGGAGCGCGCCCGCCTTTCCCGATTGAGCCCGCAATGACCTTCGCCGAAGGTGGCGTGGTGCTCGGCGCCGGAACCGTTGTGGCGGCACGCAGCACCCCTCACCAGGGCCGGGCCGCATTCGCGATCGACGGCTGCGATGAGCGCATCCTGGCGCTGCTGGCGGTCGCCCACGGCCGCGCTGTCGCACCCGAGACGGTCGGGCATATCCGCCGTGCGTGCCGGCATTATGCGGATGGGAAAACTTCTCTCGCGCTGATCCAGCTCGCTTACGCGGGTCCGCCCCGATCGAACGATCCGGCCAAGGTTGCACACCGGGTGTTTCTGGCCGACGCGCTGCTTGCCGGCGGCGTCCCGGCGCACGATCTGCTGGAGGCTTTCGACATTGACCCGACCTTGTTGGACCGCACGGACAAGCGCTTCAATGTGAACGAACCGCGGATTCACGCCGGCAACGGGCGCGAAAGCGGCGAATGGACCCTTGACTACGGGTCGAACGTGATCCCGGCCGCTGCCCGGCAAGCACCCGAGGAATACCGGACAGGGGACCCCGACAAATTCTTCGATTCCGTTTATGCGCCGTTTCACGCCCTCGCCCAAAGGCTCGGCATCGACGAGACTTGGCTCCTCGGTCTCGCCGCGCTTGAAAGCGGTTATCTCGACCCGCACGACCGCAATCTCAACGACCCCTTCGGCGCCACCCACGGCGGCGGTCCGAATGTTCACTACAATTCCATTGGCGATGCGGTCGCCTACTGGGAACGCCGTTTTGGTCCGATTGTAAGGGGTGCTGCAAGCGCAGAGGACTTCGTTCAACGCCTTTATGACTGCGAATTACAATACCGAGACGAAAAATTGGCGCAAACGGGTGCTGGGTGTCATTCACTCGATACCCAAGCGCCTTTCGTCTGTGGAAAGAGAAGCGAGAAATTTGATGAATACTCTCCTGTTGGCGAGATCACTAGTATCACTCGCACTCGTCCCTGCTCTCTGCGGTCAGGTGTCGATACCGCATCCGCGTCGATATTCAAACGTAGACTACCAATTTTCTGTCGGTCTTCCGCGTGGTCTGCACGGGTGTATGACCTCGGCACCAAACCCCAATCACGGTTTTTGGATCCCATTAGATCGGACGTGGTGTGACGCCCCACATGAACGACCGCCTTATATCAGCGTCTCCGCCTTCTACAATGCAGCTGGGTATGCGGATACCGCCGAAGGGCTCGCGGCAGTCGAGTGCCGCTGGGACGAGGCGCGGCAGATCGTCTGGCTCGACGACGAACGGATCGGCGGCCGCAAGGCGGCGGGGTGCCGGCGCAGCTTTGCCGACGGCCATATCGAGGTCAGCTACATCGTCTTGCGCAAGACCGGCGACAACCCGCTCGCCTGGATCGAGGTCGGGGCCGACCTCGTCACCACGCCCACGCGCTACGCCGCCGACCGGCGCGTTTTCGGGCGCGTCTTGCGGGGCATCCGGGTCCATCCCGACGGCCCGGAAGATTGAACCAACCCGAGCGGGGCGGCCTTGACAGGGTTTGGGCGTGTCATTAGCGTGCGCGGCGTTCCGGCCGCGGCGCGGCAGGGACGGTATCCAAAGGCCCGCGTCGCCAGATGAGCGCAGATGAACCGCCGGACTCGTTGGCGCAGCTCGGCGAGAAGCTCGACCGGGCGCGACGGGAGCAGCAGGGGGCAGAGAGGAACGGTCGTGGCAGTCCGCCGCCGGGGACGATGGGCCTCGGGTTCCGGATCGCGGTCGAGCTGGTGGCGGCGCTTTGCGTCGGGCTCGCGCTGGGCTGGGTTTTCGACCATTTCTTGGGAACGCGGCCCTGGGGCTTGATTGTGTTCTTCTTGCTTGGCATAGCGGCGGGGATGGTCAACGTATTTCGCACCGCGGCGCAGCTCGGCGCCGGCACGACGCACACCGCGTCGCGTCGTCACGATCGCGATTGACGAGAGGGCTGGGGACCAAGTGGCCGCAGAACATTCACCGCTGACGCAGTTCGCGATCCACCGGCTGGTGCCGCTGCATATCGGCCGGGTCGATGTGTCCTACACCAATTCCGCGCTGATGATGACGATCGCCGTCGTCCTCGTCACCGTGCTCTTGGTCGCAGCGACGGTGCGCGCGCGGCTGGTGCCCGGCCGGATGCAGATGGTCGCCGAGATGTCGTACGAGTTTGTCGCCCGCATGGTCAGCGACAATGTCGGCCCCGAGGGCCGCGCCTATTTCCCGCTGGTCTTCACGATCTTTATGTTTGTGCTGTTCGGCAATCTCCTGGGGCTGGTGCCGTACAGCTTCACCTATACGAGCCACATCGTCGTCACTTTCGCCTTGGCGCTGTTCGTCTTTGCGTTGGTGACGCTGATCGCCTTGATCAAGCACGGCATCAAGTTCTTCGGCTTTTTCATGCCGCAAGGGGCGCCTCTGGTGATGGCGCCGATCCTGGTGCCGATCGAAATCATCTCCTATCTGACCCGGCCGGTCAGCCTCAGCGTCCGGCTCTTCGCCAATATGCTGGCCGGCCATACGATGATCGCGGTCTTCGCCGGGTTCACGATCGCCATGGGGCTGTTCGGGTTTCTGCCGCTCGCCTTCAATGTCGCGCTGCTCGGCCTCGAAGTCGTGATCAATGTGCTGCAGGCCTATGTCTTCGCGATCTTGACCTGCCTCTATCTGAGCGACGCCATTCATCTGCACTGACCCGCCTCAACCCCCCCTGCGAAAGGACAAGTTATGGACCCGACCTCCGCCAAGATGATTGGCGCCGGCCTGGCGGCAATTGCGCTCGCCGGCGTCGGCGTCGGCATCGGCAATGTGTTCAGCGCGCTCGTCACCTCGATCGCGCGCAACCCGGCCGCCCGCGACCAGGTGTTCGGCATCGGCATGCTCGGTTTCGCCTTGACCGAGGCGGTCGCGTTCTATGCGTTGATCATCTCGCTGCTGCTGCTGTTCGTGCTCTGATCCGCGGCCCGGCGAAGATCGGCAACTCCAAAATCGGCGACTCCGATGCCGCAGCTCGATTTTTCGACCTACCCCGAGCAGCTCTTGTGGCTGGCGGTGACCTTCCTCGTCCTTTACCTGCTGATGGCCACGCTCGCTTTGCCGCGCATCGGCAAGGTGATCGCGGCGCGGCGCAGCTCGATCGACGGCGATCTCTCCCGCGCCGCGGCGCTCAAAGCCGAGGCCGAGACGGTCAACGCCGCCTATGAGAATGCGCTGGCGAGGGCGCGGGCCGAGGCTCAGGCAGCGATCAAGGAGACCACCGACCGGCTCGCCGCCGAAGCGGGGGCGCGCCAGCAGCGGCTCGGGGAAGAGCTGGCGCAGCAGCTCGCTGCGGCCGAGCGGCAGATCGCGGCGGCCAAGGAAGGTGCGCTCGCCGATATCCGCGGGATTGCCGTCGAGGTCGCCGCGACGCTCGCGGCAAAATTGACCGGAATCCCCGCCGATGCCGCGCGGGTCGGCGCCGAGGTCGACCGTGTCCTGGCGGAGCGGGCGGCATGATCGGCGCGATCTTTGGCGAGCCCGAATTTTGGGTGCTGATCGCGACCGTCGTCTTTATCGCGCTGGTGTGGAAACCGGCGCGGCGGGCGCTCGTCGGCGGGCTCGATGCGCGCGTGTCGCGCATCCGCGAAGAGCTCGACACCGCCCGCGACCTGCGTGAGGAGGCCGAGCGCCTGCTTGCCGAGTATCAGGCGAAGGAGCGCGCCGCCGCCGCCGCTGCCGCCGAGATCGTCGCCCACGCCAAGGCCGAGGCGGAACGGATCGCCGCCCGCGCCGCCCGCTCGCTCGACGAGGCGCTGGCCCGGCGCCGCCAATTGGCCGCCGAGCGCATCGCCCAGGACCAGGCAAAGGCGCTCGCCGAAATCCGCGCCGTCGCCGTCGATGTCGCGATCTCGGCGGCGCGCCGGGCGATCGCCGCCGAGCTCGACGCGGCGCGCGGTGCGGCGCTGATCGACAGCGCGATCGCCGCGCTCTCGCATCAGCTGCAATAAAGTCAAAGTCGGATCGCCGCGCCGCGAAAAAGGACGCTGTTCTCGCCGTTTCTGCGCAAGCGCAGGATCGTTCGGGGAAACTTGGCGCGACCGTAGATCGTCATGGCCGGACTTGATCCGGCCAGCCACGCCCTTGCCGGCCACTCGATCGGCGCCACAAAAGGCGCAGATCACCGGGTCGAGCCCGGCGATGACGACTGAGAGTGGAGGCTGTTCGTCGGTCGTACAACCAAGCTCGCGCAAACGGACAGAAGTGGGTCGGTCAAGCCCGTCCATGACGACCTTTCCTGGTTCGACCTCAGAGCAAAACCCGGCGAGGACGCCCGCTTTCGCGAGGGTGACGGGGAATAAACCGCTCGAATCTGTGAAGATCGTGCTCTAACCTCGACCCATAGCCCGAGGAGGTGACCGATGGCGCTGAGTTTGGACGAAGCCAACCGCATCATTCGCGGCGCGTTGGCAAAGGCGCAGGAGCTCGACATCGAGATCAGCGCCGCGGTGTGCGACGCCGGCGGGCGCCTCGTCGCGTTCGAGCGCATGGACAACGCGATCTGGGCCGGCGTCTATGGCGCCCAAGGGAAGGCGGTCGCCTCGGCGGCGTTCGGCCGGCCGAGCGGCGAGATGGCGGCACGCGCCGACCAGCCGACCCCGCGCGGCATCGCCGTCGCAGAGGGCGGCCACATGATCATGGGACAGGGGGCGGTCCCGATCATCCGCAACGGCGTCATCGAGGGGGCCTGCGGTGTCGGCGGCGGCACCTCGCAGCAGGACGAGGACTGCGCCCGCGCCGGTGTCGCGCAATTGTAGCCGGCGCCGGCCGTGGACCTCGTCGTCCGCAACGCGCGTGTCGCAGGGTCTCTGGTCGATGTCGGGGTCGCCGACGGCCGGATCGTGGCGATCGGGAAGAATTTAGGCGAAGCGCCCGAACGCTATGACGCACAGGGGCGGCTCGCCTGCGCCGGCCTGGTCGAGACCCATATCCATCTCGACAAGTCGCGGCTCAATCGACCGGTTGCCGCCCGAGACCGGCCGCCGCATCAACCCGATGCGCCGGGTCGCGGCGATCAAGCGCGAGCTCACGGTCGAGGACATCCGCCGCCGCGCGGCGCAGACCCTCGAGTGAATGCATTCTCAATGGCGCGACACGGATGCGCACCCAGGTCGAGGTCGATCCGGCGATCGGCATGCGCGGCTTTGACGGCGTCTCGTCGCTGATCGCCGATTACCGCTGGGCGATCGACATCGAGATCTGCGTCTTCCCGCAGGATGGGCTGACCAACTATCCCGGCACCGACGAGTTACTGGTCGAGGCACTGAAGCGCGGCGCCAAGGCGATCGGCGGCGCGCCGCGCTACGACCCCGACCATGCCGGCCAGATCCGCCGCATCTTCGAATTGGCGCGCGAGTTCGATGCCGCTATCGATATCCATCTCGATGTCGGCGACACGCCCGACGAGATGGACGTCCCGCTCGTCTGCGAGCTGACCGAAGAATACCGGCGCGGCGGCCGGGTCACGGTCGGCCATATGGCCAAGCTCTCGACGATGCCGCCCGCGCAATTGGCCGAGACCGCGCGGCGCATGGCCGATGCCGGTGTCGCCGTCACCGTGCTGCCGCTGACCGATCTTTTCGTGATGGGCCGCGACCAGGACCACAACATCCGCCGCGGCGTCGCCGACGCCAATTTCCTGGTCGAGCACGGCGTCAATTGCTCGCTCTCGACCAACAACGTCTTAAACCCGGTGACGCCGTTCGGCGACTGCTCGCTGATCCGGATGGCCAATCTGCACGCCAACGTCTTGCAGGCGGGCCGCGCCGAGCAATTGCGCGAAATCTTCGCAATGCTGACCGAGCGCTCGGCCCGTCTCCTGAACCTCGCCGATTACGGGCTCAGCGTCGGCAACCCGGCCGACATCGTCGTCATCGACGCCGAAAGCCCCGAGCAGGCGATCGCCGAAATCCGCCAGCCCCTCGCCGTCTTCAAACACGGCCGCCGCACGGTGATCCGCCACCCGGCGGAGCTGGTTAAGCCTTTTTGAACGACTCTGTTGGATATCAGCCGCGTGCGATCCTGACGCCTCGACAATGTCTTATAACCCATCGGTCCGCATGGTGCCTCGCCCGCTATGGGGCATGAACCTTCGTCACAAAATCCCGAAGTCCCGATGGGGAAAGATCCGTTTGGGATTGATCCAGGAACGCGGCCTTCGCTGTCAGACCTGTGGCAAGACCGAGACTGAGAGCAAGCACATCTTCGCGCATGAGGAGTGGCAGTACGAAACCACCTGCTCGCCTGCCGTCGCTCATCTCAAGGGACTTACGCTGAGCTGCTGGCATTGCCACGCGGTCGAGCATTTCGGCGCGACTGGCAATATGGTTCTGTCAGGGGAGCTGACGCCGAGAGCGATTGAGGACACGATCGAGCATTTCTGTCGTGTCAATCAGGTCGACCGTGACGCTTTTCGCAGGCATGGCGCCGAAGCGCGGGCAGAATGGACGCGCCTCAACAAACTCGAGTGGGTTATCGATTGGGGTCCGTTTCAGGAAGAGATTTCCAAGTATGAAGAACATCGGCACCACGAAGGTGGTCCGCCCGGTATGAACTTTTTCCAAGCCACCCAGCAAGCTATAAAAATCGCCATTGGTCGTGGCATGGATCCCAATTCAGCGGATGACATCGTAAAAATGGTAAGAGAAGATCCCGAGCTTCGAGGTCGAGTTCTCTCCTTCGGTCGAGATGGACAACCGAATGAGGCGGCAACGCTTATTATGGAGGCTTTGGAGGAATACCGCGACGAAGGCAACTGGGAACCGCTTCCAGATCATGAAATGGTCTACACTCTAGACGGAGAGTTATACGGCCATCGCTGAATTCGCCAGTAGGGCGGAAAAGCCCAGCGCCTTCCGCCATCGCCCAGGTTCACCAAACATGCCGGCGGAATACGCTTCGCTTTTCCGCCCTACGCGGCTGTGGCCGCCTCCCCCGATTGGGCGCTACATCATCCGCTCGTCCGGGCCGATCAGGTTGAGCGGGGGTTCGCCGAGGAGCGCGCGGCGGCAATTGGCGACGGCGCGGCGCAACGAGACGTCGCGCCACACGCCGCCGCCCGCCGAATTGTGCGGCGAGCCGATCACGTTCGGCAGGTCGAGAAACGGGTGGCCCATCGCAAACTGCCCGTGCCGCACCGGCTCGATCCACCAGGCGTCGATGCAGGCGGTGAAATGCGGGTGCGCCTTCAGGTGCTCGTAAAGCGCGGCCTCGTCGACGATCTCGCCGCGCGCGACATTGATCAGGATCGCGTCTTCTTTCATCAGCGCCAGCTCGGGCGCGCCGATGATCCCTTCGCTGGTCCGGGTCAATGCCGCGGCGACGACCAGCACATCGGCGACGCGCCAGCATTTCGTCAAAGCCGGTCGGGTGTCGCCGATCCAATCGACCGGCTCGTCGCTCGCGCCGCGCCGGTTGATCGCGTGCACGCGCATGCCGAAGCGCGCGCACCAGCCGCGCCGTCGCGGCGCCGACCGCGCCAAAGCCGAGGATCCCGCAGACGCCGCCGCGCAGCATGCGGTTTTGGCCGCGCTGGTTGAATTCGCCATGCCGCAGATTTTCATGCTCGACAAAAAGCCGCTTTGCCGCCGCCAGCGCCATCGCCACGATGTGCTCGGCCATCGGCTCGGCCGAGGCGCCGCGATTGGCGGCGATCGGCAGGCCCGGCGGCAGGTCCTTCAGCGGTATCCAGTCGATGCCGGCGGTGGTGAACTGCAAGAGCCGCGCGCCGGCGATCAGCGGCAGCTCCGGGGGCGCGAGCTCCACCGCCGTGTTGTAGGAAAGGAGTGCTGCGGCATTGCGCAGCGCCGCGGCGCGCTCGCCCTCGCCGAGCTCGCGCAGATAGACCGCCGGCGCGGCGTCGCCCAGCTCCTCGGCGAGGATCGCCCGGCTGCGCGGGCTCAGGTCATAGGTGACGACGAGGGCGCCCGGCACCATCGCGGCGATATTCGCCATCAGTGGCCGATGATGATGTCGACGCGGCGATTGAACACCGAAGGGTCGCTCGATCCGGTCTGCCCGATCGGCTGCTCCTGGATGATCGAACGCGTGATGCCGTCGGCCTCCAATTGATCGGCGACGATCGAGCTGCGCGTCTGGGCGAGGTATTTGTTGGTGACCGCGGTGCCGGTGGCGCTGGCGCGCGCCTGCACGGTGATCGCCTTGGCGCCGGCCGCCTTCGCCTCTTTGGCCGCGCGGGCGATCGTCGTCTTTGCCCGCGGCGAGAGATAGGCGCTGAACTCGTTGAAATAGACGAGAAAGCGCGCCTCCTTCGGGCCGGGCGGGGCGGGCGCCGGCTGCGCCTGCGCGATGCCGGAAATGGCGAGCGCCACAATGAACAGCACCAAAGAGCAAAGCCTGCCGAACCGGAAATTCATCGCGTTCCCCTGCCGCCGCTCATGTCGAGGGGCCGAGTGTATGCTGGTTTGCTGCGGCGTCCGCAAGATGCCGTCGGCGCGGGTCAGAGGCTCGGCCCGGCGGCGTCCTCGGTTGCCGGGACCGGATCCTCGTCCATCCACGATTGCAGCAAGGTGTAGGCCACCGCGAGCACCACCGGGCCGAGAAAGATGCCGACGAGGCCAAAGGCGATCAACCCGCCGATGACGCCGGCGAGCACCAGGATCAGCGGCAGATGGGCGCCCTTCCGGATCAACAGCGGGCGCAGCACGCTGTCGAGGCCGGAGACGAAAAGCGACCATACGACGAGAAACGTGCCCCATCCCGCATCGCCCGACCAATAGAGCCAGATGATCGCCGGCACCAGCACCGGCGCCGGCCCGAGCTGGGCGATGCACAGCATGAACATGACCGCGGTCAGCACCGGGGCGAACGGCACCCCGGCGATGGCGACGCCGATGCCGCCGAGCACCGATTGAATGAGCGCGGTGATCACGACGCCGAGAGCGACGCTGCGAATCGCGTGGCCGGCGAGGATCACCGACTGCTCGCCGCGCACCCCCGCGAGGCGATGGCCAAAGCGGCGAACCGCCTGCGCGGCGCGTTCGCCCTCGACATAGAGAAAGGCAGCGACGACGACCGTCAGCAGGAATTGGGCGACCGCGATGCCGAGCCCGCCCAGCGCCCCGAGAAACCACCCGGCGACCCCGCCGGCATAGGGTGCCGCCTTTGCCACCAGCTCGCCGACACCGCTCGCCGCCGCATTTTGCCAGAGCTGCACCGCCTTCTCGCCAAACAGCGGCAAATCGGCGAGCCATTGCGGCGGAGCCGGCAGCCGGAACGAGCTGAGCGCGGAAACCCAGGCGACGATACGGTCGAAATTCGCCGTGATCGTCGCGGCCGCCAGCCAGAACGGCACGACAAAGATGACGAGCAGGGCGACGGTCATCACCGCAACGGCGAGGGCGCGGCGGTTCCACAGCCGCCGCTGCACCCGCAGCATCAACGGCCAGGTCGCGACCACCAAGGTCGTCGCCCAGATGATCGCCGGCAAAAACGGCCACAAGATCCAAACCGAGGCGGCGATCAGCCCGGCAACAAACAAGATCGCGAGAAGGGCGCGGACGAGATCGCGCTGGTCGGCCGGCGGCGGCGGCGCGGTGGGGAGCGCCGGAACAGATGGCTCGGCCGGCCTTGCCTCATGGTGCGGCGCGCGATCGAGATCGGCGATTGCCGCCGAGGAACGCCTCGCGGCGTAGCGGTTGCCGGCTCGGCGGAGCCAGCTCTGCATCGTTCAGGGCGCCGCGCGGGCCCGCCGGGCGGGCGACCGGCGGTCGCCGAGGAGCGCTGCGGCGACGGTGAACAGCATGAATACCGCGCTGCTGATAAAGATCCACTGCGGCGCGCCGCGGTCCATGATCCAGCCGAACAGCATCGGCCCGATCGTGCCGCCGATGCTGAAGCCGATCGTGACGATGCCAAAGGCGCGGCCGATGGCGCCGGCGGGTGCGGCGGCGCGCACCAGCATGTCCCGCGACGGCATGATCATGCCCGACAAAAACCCGGCGAGGCCCATCAATGTCACCAGCGGTGCGGCGCCCAGGCCGATCGTGCCGATCGCCAGCACGATTGCCGCGTTCAAGGCAAAGCCGAGGGCGGCGACCTCGCCGTGGCGGCGCGTCAGATCGGCAATAAACCCGCCGCCGAGCACGCCAAAGGCGCTCGCCGCCAAATATATCGTCAGCGCCAAATTGGCGGCGGCGAAGGGGAGCCGGTCGGCGCTCATCAGCGCCGGCACCGAAAAATTGCTGATGCCGCTGGTCGAAAGGCTCAGCAAGACAAAGAATACCATCAGCCCGAGGATCGCCGGGGTAAAGACGGTGCCGCCCCGCCCGGTCCCGGCGTCACCCTCCGAGCGCCGCGCCGGCGCGGTGTCGCCTTCGACCGAGGGTGAGGAGATCAGCGGCAATGCGACGAGCGGCCCGATCATGCCAGCAGCGATCAGCGCGCCGCTGATCCCCACTCGCGGCACCAGCACCAGCATCGACAACGGGGCGAGCGCGTTGCCGAGCATGCCGGCAAAGGTGTGCACCGAAAAGGCGCGGCCGATCCGGGCCGAGGCGACCCGCGCCGACAGGATCGCGTAATCGGCCGGATGATAGACCGCGTTGGCGACGCCGGAGAGGCCGGCCGCGACGAGGAGCCACCAATAGCGGTCGACAATCCCGATCGAGGCGATCGAAACGCCGCCGAGGCACAATGCCCCGATCAGCAATTTGCGCGACCCGAAGCGGTCCGCCATCCAGCCCATCGGCAATTGCGCCGCCACCGAGACAATGGCGTAGACAGTCAGCGCCAGACCCAGCTCGACAAAGCCCACACCCCAGCGCACCTTCAGCAATGCGAACAGCGGCGGCACCACCAGCATGTGGTAGTGGCCGACAAAATGCGCCGCCGACACCAGCCCGACCGCCTGAGCCTCGCCGCCCCGCGACACCCGCGGCGCAACGAACGTCTCGCTCGCCATCCCTCGTCCTTCACCCGCTCCCGCTGCGCCCTACAATATATGGGCAAGGTGCGGGGCGGCAATCGATCGCCGTGCGGGCCAGCCCTGCTTGCCGCATCGCGGCCCAGAGATCATCCTGGCAATGTTCGAGGGAGGATCGGATGGTCGCGCTCAAATCCGTTGCCCATTTCAGCATCCCGGTCAGCGATGTCGCGAGCAGCACGCGGTTTTACACCGCGGTCGTCGGCTGCCGGCATCTGGCGACGGTGGCCGGCGGCACAATGGCATTTCTCGACGCCGCCGGGACTTGCGTGATCCTGGTCGAACGGCCGGCGCCGATCAATCCGGTGCCCGACGACCATGGCGGGGTGCACCATTCCTTTGCGGTTGCGCATCAGGATTACCCGGCGGCCCTCGCCCATCTGCGCGCCAACGGGGTCGAGATCACCTTTGAGGAGGACCGGCAGGGCGGCGTGGTCAACGGCCCGCGCGCCTATTTTCGCGATCCCGACGGCACGGTCCTCGAATTCATCGATTTGACGAGCTACGCCGGCGATCGGGCGTAACCGTGTAGCGCCGCCATTCCCGGCGCGCTATCGTTGCTCTGCAAATCCGGCCGCGCCACCCGGCGCTTGGGACGACCCCGCGAGAAGGAGGAACGACCATGGCCTATGCCGTCCAGCACGTGCACATCAAGACGCAGGACCCGAAAGCGACCGCGCAGTTCTATATCGACAATTTCGGTGCCTCGATGAAGGCCGAGATCCCCGGCCGCGGCTTTCGCCTCGACCTGCACGGGCTGCAGCTCAACATCACGACCCTGATCGCCAGCCAGAACCACGAGCAGCATTACGGCATCGAGCACATCGCCGTGCAGACCGACGACTATCCCGGGGACGCTGGCCAAGATGAAAGCGAACGGCGTCAAAATCCTCGAAGAAATGCCGCCCAACAACGGTCGCCACGTCTGCTTTCTCGAAGCCCCCGACGGCGCCCAGATGGAGCTGATCGAAAAGGTGTAACGCCGTGAGGCTCGGGGGCGGGAGACCGTCTCCGGGCACCTCGGACAAGCCGGGTTCCCGGCGACGTCGCGGGTTCGGGTTAGTGATGGATGATACCAAGCCACTCTGGCTTCCGATCGACGATTGACGGGCCGCGCCGGCGTTGGCCGCGCCCATAAGTCGCAACCTTTTGATCGTCTTTGTCCCTCCAAATTTGGCGGTTGCCGTGTATTATACATGGCGATGACAGGTAATCGCTTGCCGGGAGGGTCGAGAATGCTCGACCAGTCGGCCCCTGGCCTGAGCATCTGCTACCAATAGACGGCAGGTGAAACGCGCTGTTCTCACGGCGTCTTGCTACGCATTTCGAGTGACGGCTGCTATTATCCTATTTTTTGTTGGCGTCGGGCTGCTCACCGCTGTAATCGATCCTTATGGACTATATGATCTCTTCACGATACCAGGGATAAATGCTTATAAGTCTGAAGCGCGGTACAATGAAAAGTTCTATAAGTGTCTGACCAGAAATGAATTGAGTGATTCCAGTGAGTTGTGGTTAGATGGTTGTGACAGGCAAACATCGAGGCACAACATGTGGACCGAAATCACTCGCCGCCAGTATCAGCGCAAGGGGTTGCGCTATGCAAGCGACGCATGTTGATGCTGCCCGACAGGAAGTCCTCGTCAGACTCGGCTTTCGTCGTAGGCGAGAGCCATCGGTGCGGCCAGCCCGACCCGGCCGATTGGCGCGGCGCTTGTCGCAGGGTCTTCGGCGAGCCGTAATGTGTTGCCTCAAACCGGCGGGCTGCACATTTTCAAATCGGATGACCCTCGATCGGACCAAGGCCGAGGCGATGGCTCGGCCCGACAAACAAAAGCCGAGCCTCGTCGTCGCCAGGTTGAGAAAGGGCCGCTCGCGGCGCGGTCATGTCTGACCTCGCCAAGGTATTCGCTCTATGCGCCCGGCGCAGTTAGTCCATTATCTGGCAAATCCTGCCGATCTTTGGCGCTGGCTTCGACAGCGTCTGACCCTGCGCGAGCCGCCGGTGACCCGGTGCCGAGGCTGCGGCAGAACCGGAAAAATTTTCCTGGAATTGAGCGAGCTGCGCGACGGCTGGGTGATCGAAACATGGCGTTGCCGCCATTGCGGCACGCCGCGGAAGGCCGTGTTCCCAGACGAGTGATTAGGCGGGAGCTTGCAAGCGCCGCGCACCACGACGGGGACGCGGCGACGACAATCCCGGCTCGTCGAGCAAAAACGTGGGCTGATCGCGTCGTCTGGCCCCACCATGGAGGGCCATCAGCCGCCGGCATTCGCCTCCAACCGCGTCACGAATATGGCAGCGAGTATGGGAACGACCAGATGATATAATACTATCGCATTGATATAATTATCGTATTTCCTTAGGGTTGGCGGAGGGGATGGGATTCGAACTCACGATAGGGGTTTAGCCCTATAACGGTTTAGCAAACCGCCGCCTTCAGCCACTCGGCCACCCCTCCACCGATGAGTGGGTCGTCACGGCGTATGCCCGCGCATTCTGCGGGCCGGCTGCGGCCAAGTCAATTCGTCGCAAACCAGCTCAGCGTTTGAACAAAGCTTCGGCGCCGCGGCGCTGGCCCTGCTTGGCCGCGATCTCGGCTCGGGCGCGGGCGATCTCGGCTTCGAGCCCGGCGATATAGGCTTCGAGCTCGGCCACCCCCATCGGGACCAAATCCCTGGGCTGCGCCGGCCTCCGCCGCGGTTCGAGATCGTCGTCCTCCATGCCGCCTCCATGCCTCCGCCTCTGCCTCCGCCTTTCGCCCGGCCGGCGGTGCGATTATATAAACTTTCATGTTTCCGCGCCCGCGCCGGCACCGCGTGGCCCACCCCATTAGGATTGCAGCATGGCCCCCCCATTGATGCCCAAGGCGACCGCCGTCTGGCTGGTCGAGAACACCGCGCTGACCTTTGACCAGATCGCCGATTTCTGTGCGCTCCACCCGCTCGAGATCCAGGCCATCGCCGATGGCGAGGTCGCAAACGAAATGCAAGGCCTCGACCCGGTGGCGAACGGCCAGACCACCGCCGACGAGCTGGTGCGCTGCCAGGCCGATCCTGCAACGCGGCTCGTTCTGTCGCCAAATGCGATGGCGCCGCAGCTCTACCGGCACAAGGGCCCGCGCTATACCCCGATCGCCAAGCGCCAGGACAAGCCCGACGCGATCGCCTTTCTGCTGAAGGGCCACCCGGAGCTTTCCGACGCGCAGATTTCAAAGCTGATCGGCACGACCAAGCCGACAATCGCCGCGGTGCGCGACCGCACCCATTGGAACAGCCCGAACATCAAGCCGCGCCATCCGGTCGGGCTTGGCCTGTGCACCCT
Organism: uncultured Alphaproteobacteria bacterium; assembly: GCA_963702685.1. GTDB lineage: Bacteria > Pseudomonadota > Alphaproteobacteria > ATCC43930 > CGMCC-115725 > AP-15. The sequence continues at coordinate 252,133 of CAVPDQ010000004.1, forward strand.
CGACGAGATCGAGGAGGCGGTCGCCCGCGCCCGCGCGCGCCACCCGGTCGAGAACGTCGTCGAAAGCGGCGAGGAAGCAGAGCAGATCGAAACCTGACGAAGGGCGGCGAACGCCGCAGTGCCGGCCCTCAGGTGGCGCGGCGATCGCGGCAGAATTCCTCAAACGTATCAGCCGCCGGCCTCGTCCTCATGCGGCGGCGAGCGAGATGCCGAGGGCTTGCAGCTCGGGCGCTACCCGATCGCTCAAGACGCCGACCTTGCGCAAATTGCGCACCAGCCCGGCATGCAGGTCGCGACGGAAATATTTGCGGAACGCGGTCTCGTCGCCGCCGGCCGCGCGCTCGCGCCGCAATTGCCGGATCTCGTCGATCTCGGCGCGGACAAAACCCATTTCCTCATAGGCCGCGAGCGGAAAGATGCCGCGCAGGGTCCGGTTCAGCGCCCAAACCGCGAAATCCTCCATCTCGCGCCGCTCGGCGGCGCTGGCTTCGGCGACGACCTTTGGCAATGACAGCATGCCAAAACCCATATGCCGCGCCTCGTCCTGCAAGATCCGCCGGCAGATCTGGCGCAGCACCGGGTCCTTCGACGATTCGGCCAGCATGCGGAACAGCGAGACGGCAAAGGTCTCGGCAACGAGCTGCAATCCGATCGTCTTCAAGTACCAGGCGGCGGTGCCGAGCAAGGTGTCGAAAATTTCCTCGACATTGTTGGCCAGCGGATAATTCCGCCCTTCGAGCCGCAACGCCATGTAGCGATGCAAGACCTCGTTGTGCCGCGCCTCATCGACGACCTGGGTCGCCTGGAACAATTTGGCGTCCTGGCCCTCGACATTTTCGACCATCTGGCTGCACACCAGCATCGCGCCATGCTCGCCGGCCATCAGGGTCGAAAGCCGCCAGCGGGCGACCGCGCGGTTGACCTCGACCCGTTGCGCGGGCGACAGCCGGTCCCAGAACCTCGTTCCATGAATATCGACGAGGTCGTCGGCGATCAGCCCGCCGTCGCCCGCCAGTGATTCCTGCCAATCGATGTCGGTCGCGGCGTTCCACTGGTCGAGCTTGGCCTGCTCGTAGAGCCGCCGCATATCGGCGTGCTCGCCGTCATAGACATGGCGGAAATAGGCGGTGTTGCGGCTCTCGACCTGGTGCCCCTGCTGCATCGCGTGCCTCCGTTGCGCCCGCCGGCTCAAAACCCAGCCGGCTCAGAAGAAAGCCAGGGTGCGGATTTCGATGCTTTCGCGCGGCCGCGCATCGGGCGGCGTCGCCGGATCGGCAAAGGCGGTGTGCGCGGTGAACCGGGCGCGGCCGTCCTTCAGCAAATCATAAACCTTGAACACCAACGCCTCGTCGGGCCGCATATGCGGAAACCAGTACCAGCGATGCGCCGGGCTCCAGGTGATCGCCGAGGTCTGGCCGATGCGGTCGGGATAGCGGCGCTCGGTCACCACCATGTCGCCGGGCGAGAGGCTCTGCGCGTCGGCGATGGCGAGCGGCCAGCTTTCGACCGGATGGCGGATCGGCCGCCACACCTGGACGATCGCAAAGCGGCGCGCGAGGAGGGCGGGGGCCTCTTCGCCCATCAGGTCGCGCACCCGCTGCGGCGCCGACCATTCGGTGTAGTCGTTATGGACCCGGCGCACCGGATCGCGGATTTTGGCGGCCTCGCGCAATGCCTCGTCGGCGGTGCGCAAGGTGTGGTCGAAGACGACCACCCGATGGGCGCCGCTCTCCGCCATCACCAGCCGCTCCATCTCCGGGTAATAGACCCGGCGGATCTCGTCCTCGTCGTAGAAATCGGCGACGCGGGTGTCGTGACGGACAAAGCGGAAGCCGCCGCGCTCGAGCGCGAATTCGCCGGCATGGGGCCGGCCATTGCGCAACGTGACGCGATGCTCCTCCGACCCGCCGCCGACCCGCTCGTCGGAGGCGCCGGGCGCGCCGACGAGGGTGACCGGCATCGCCTTGGTATCGACGGAGTAATTCAGGGTTGCCTCGATCGTCTCACGCTCGGTGTCGAGCGCGGCGAGCTCTGCCATGATTGCTCCTTCCGGCACCTCTTTGGATGATAGGTCGCCGGCCCGGCCAAAACAACCGCCGCCCGCGGGCGGTAGTGTCTCACTTTGATTGCAACAGACCTTGGACGCGGGTGTCGCGCGCGCCGCTCCGCTCCCATATGCTCAGCGGAAGGCAACGGACGGAGCTAGGCCTGCTCACATGGTCGCGCTCTATGCCCTTTGGTACAACTTCGTCCGGATCGACAAAACGCTTCGGGTGAGCCCGGCGATGGCGGCCGGAATCGAAATCCGGCTTTGGTCGATGGAGGACGTAATCGCCTTATTTGACGTCAGGTTACAAAAAATCAGCGGCAATACTCTTGTGAGTTAGACTGGCTGTATTTTGTCGGGGTCAACCCAAATAGTATGCTCGTCTCCTTTACTATCGCTAAATTCAAGCTCGGCTTGCCCGTACGAAATGCCGGCGAACTTTACGGGTCTCCCTATGACAGATTTTATCGCGGCTTGGTCATCCTCCGGCAAGTTAGCCAATAATGCGTGGGGTACGCTTAGAAGGACCACTAGATCTCCAGGCTGTAGATTTGGCATTTGGTATCGCCCCGCTAATCATCCAGAGCATCGGCATTTCACGTGTTTTGGCTTCATCCCCAAGGTGTGGATTGCGTCCCGTTTGGCCTGCTTTGCGGCGCCTGCGCAGTCAGGCTCCGTCGCCGACGCGATGGCGTACGAAAGAAAACCGGGCGGTATGTTCCCTGGCATGCTATCGTCGGCATCAGCTCGGCAGGTGCACGTACATCCGCGTGGCGGCTTCTCCGGCAAAGCGATGGACCGCGCCATATCTCCTGCAATCGTTAATCAACGCAATCGCTCATCTTCTCGTTCCGGTCGTGACCGTGCCGCATCCGTTGCTGGCCCGTCAAGAGGCGCCCACCTACCACACCAATGCGGCGCCACGATGGCGGCTTCGGCGCTGTTACATTCAAACTGAGAACACTACCCGGCGGGCGCGAGAAGCTCGCCGCAGCCTGGCCGGGCCGGTCGGTTGCCCGGCAGCGGCCGATGCCGGGGCGTCCACCCTCATTTCCGCCCTTTTTGGCGGCCTACACGTCGAGGTCGCGGGCGAAGCGGGCGTTTTTTTGGATGTAGTCGAAGCGCAGCTCGGGGCGGCGGCCCATCAGGGTTTCGACGAGATCGCGGGTGCGGGTGAATTCGGCGGCAACGGGCTCGGTCGCCGCCCCGGGCTCCCCTGGGTCGGGCTTGGGCGGCAGGGTCACGCGCAGCAGGGTGCGCTGGGCCGGGGCCATCGTCGTCGCCTTCAAATAGCGCGCCGGCATTTCGCCGAGCCCCTTGAAGCGGCTGATCTCGATCTTGCCGCGGCCGTTGAAAGCGTGCGCGAGGAGCTCCTCGCGATGCGCGTCGTCGCGGGCATAGAGCGTCGTCTCGCCCTGGGTCAGGCGATAAAGCGGCGGCAAGGCGAGATAGAGGTGGCCGTTTTCGACCAGGAGCGGCATCTCACGGAAAAAAAACGTCATCAGCAGCGAGGCGATGTGGGCGCCGTCGACATCGGCGTCGGTCATGATCACGACGCGCTCGTAGCGCAGCGCCTCCTCGCGGTAATGGCTGCCGGAGCCGGCGCCGAGCGCCAGGACGATGTCGGCCAATTCCTGGTTTGCCTTCATCTTGTCGGCCGACGCGCTGGCGACATTCAGGATTTTGCCGCGCAACGGCAGGATCGCCTGGGTTTCGCGGTCGCGCGCCTGCTTTGCCGAGCCGCCGGCGCTGTCGCCTTCGACGAGAAAGACCTCGGTGCCGCCGGCGCTGCCGCGAGAGCAATCGGCGAGCTTCCCCGGCAGGCGCAATTTGCGGGTCGCGGTCTTGCGCGCGAGCTCGCGTTCCTGGCGCCGCCGCTGGCGCTCGTCGGCACGCTCGGCGATGTGGTCGAGCAGCGCCCGCGCCGCCGTCGGGTCGGCGCCGAGCCAGTGGTCGAAATGGTCCTTGACCGCATTCTCGACGAGCCGCGTCGCCTCGGGCGAGGCCAGCCGCTCCTTGGTCTGGCCCTGAAACTGCGGCTCGCGCAGGAACAGGGACAGCAATATCGCCGCGCTGGCGGTCACGTCCTCGCCGGTCGCCTGGGCGATGCGGCGATTGCCGGCAAGCTCGCCATAGGCTTTGACCCCGCGCAAGAGGGCGCTCCTCAGCCCGGCCTCGTGGGTCCCGCCCTCGGCAGTCGGGATTGTGTTGCAATAGGACTGGCTGAATTTGTCGTCGTCGTCGTCGAGCCAGGCCACCGCCCATTCGACATGACCGCCCTCGGCGAAATCGACGCGACCCAAAAACGGGCGCGGCGTCAGCGTCGGGCGACCGTCGAGGCTGGCGCCGAGAAAATCGGCGAGCCCGCCGGGGAAATGGAGGCGCGCCTCGGCGGGCACGCCATCGGGGCGCGGCAAAGCCGGGTCGCAGCTCCAGCGGATTTCAAGACCGCGATAGAGGTAGGCCTTGGAGCGCGCCATGCGGAAGATGATGGCCGGGCGGAAGCCGTGGCCGCCGAAAACCTCGGGGTCGGGGTGAAAGCGCACGGTGGTGCCGCGCCGGTTGTGCACCGGTCCGCAATCCTCGATCGCGGCGAGCGGCGCGCCGCGGCGGTAACGCTGGCGCCAGAGCCGCCGGTCGCGGGCGATCTCGACCTCGAATTCGTCGGAAAGGGCGTTCACCACCGAGACCCCGACGCCGTGCAGCCCGCCCGAAATCCGATAGGCCTCGCCGCCGAACTTGCCGCCGGCATGCAACGTCGTCAGGATTACCTCGAGCGCCGATTTCTTCGGGAAGCGTGGATGAGGATCGACCGGGATGCCGCGGCCGTTGTCGCGCACCGTCAGCCAATCGCCGGCGGCGAGCTCGATCTCGATGCGGCTCGCATGGCCGCCGACCGCCTCGTCCATGGCGTTGTCGAGGACCTCGGCGGCAAGATGGTGCAATCCGCGCTCGTCGGTGCCGCCGATATACATGCCGGGGCGGCGGCGCACCGGCTCGAGCCCTTCGAGGACCTCGATGTCCTTGGCCGAATAGCTGCCGGCCGGATTTTGCGCGGGTGTGTCGAACAGATCGGGCATGACCCGGAATATCAGGAGGGGCCGCACCGGCGCAAGCAGCATTCTGTGGTCGGCGCCTATAGCTGCAACCAGATATAGGAGACATGTCGTTTGCGAGGAACTTCGCTCGCGCGCCCCGGTTCTACGATCATGATGACCAACGAGCGCAAGATCTGGGAGGCGGCGCTGCTGCTGGTCCGGCGGCACGGCGCCGAAGCGGTCGATATCGCGCATCGCGAGGCGGTGCGGCTGCATGGCGGCGGCGACCAGCTGACTTGCGTCGTCTGGAGCTGGATCGCCCGTTCGACCGCCGAATTGCTGCGCCCGATCCCCGACGAAGACGAACGGATTCACTAAGCGGGCTTGCACGGCCCCCTTGAGGGCGCGAGGATCGTGCCGACATTGGGTGCGGTTGGCTGCGAGGGATCGTTCGATGGCGGAAGGGTTGTTGGCGCGGCTCGCCGGCCGCGGTAAGCCGGCAAAGGAATTCGAAGTTTCGCGCGACGACGCGGAGTGGCGAAAGAAATTGTCGCCGGCGCAATACAACGTGCTGCGCGAGCACGGCACCGAGCGCTCCGGGTCGAGCCCGCTCGACAACGAATCGGGCGCGGGCGTTTACCGTTGCGCCGGCTGCGGCCAGCCGCTCTTCGGCTCCGACAAGAAGTTTCACAGCGGCACCGGCTGGCCGAGCTTTACCGCCCCCTTGCCGGATGCGGTCGAGACCCAAGCCGACCGCAGCTTTCTGATGACCCGGACCGAGGTCCATTGCGCGCGCTGCGGCGGGCATCTGGGGCACGTCTTCGACGACGGCCCGCGCCCGACCGGCCAGCGCTATTGCATGAACGGCCTTTCCCTCGATTTCCGGCCCGGCGAAAAGCCGCCCGAGGAGCCCGCACCGGGCGATAGCGGCTAGCGCGCGCCGCCGTTGCCGACGGCCATCGTGCGCTGCTGCAAGGTTTGCACGACCTGGGCGCCGAAATCCTGCATCCAGGCGCGCTGCAACGCGTCGTCGGCCAGTTTTTGGGCGGTCACCTCGGCGCAATAGGCGGCGATCAACGCATTGGCGAGGTCGGCCGGCGGGGCTTTGGGGGCTTGCCCCAAAAAGCGCAGCGCGAGACCCGCGGCGGTGTCTCCGGCGAGCGGCAGCGCCGGTTTGCCGAGCAGCGCGCCTGCCTGCGTGACGAGATCGGCCGGAACGAGATGGGCCGCGTCTTCCGGACAGGCAAGCGGGCCGCCAAACAATTCGGGCTCGCGGTAGACGAGCGACCGGCCGGCCGGGCTCGCCCAGATCACATCGACCGCCGGGATCGGCGCCGCTGCGGCTTGCGGCGATACTTCGGCCGCGACCTGCAGCGCAAAGCTGTGCAATTCGGCGGCCTTTTGCCAATCGGGGTCGCCCTTGGCCGCGACCACCGGGCAGTCGGCGGCGATCAGCGCGTTGACCACCTCGGCCGGGCCGGCGCCGGGCACGACGCGCTTATAGGTGGCGACCAGATCGGCGATCCGGTTGTCGCCGGCGTGGAGCAGCGCCGAGAGCCCGGAAACCGCGACCGGGTTCGGGCCCGCTGTCCCCGGCGCGCCGCCGAGCCGCGGGCAATCGAAGCCGGAGGCGGCCTGGCTCCCGTAATCGGGGACCCCGGCGGCCGAGCGCCAGGCGGCGACCATCTGCGGCGTGGCGTTGGCCGTCCCCTTGTTGCCCCAGCTGGTGCGCACGTAATTGACGAGATCGGCGAGCCGGTCGTCGGTAAAGCGCCCGGCAAAAGACGGCATCGCGCTCGTAATTGCCGCCCGGCTTTAGCCCTTCGAGCGCCACCGCGATGACATTGTAGGGCTCGGCCGCGGTGACCGCGGGATTGTCGGCGAGCGGCGGCACCGCCCCCGGAATGCCGGTGCCGTGGTCCTGATGGCAGGCGGCGCAGTTGTCGATATAGAGCCCGGCGGCGCGGCGATAGGTGGCGGGTGGCAGCGGCGACAGCTTTTCCGGCGCGGGCATGTCGGGCGGCGGCGGGCTGTCGAGGAGCCAGGTCGCGAGGTCGCCGAGATCGGCCGGCGTCAGCTAGGCGAGGCTGTCGTGCACGACCGTCGCCATCGGCCCCAGCACCACAGTTTTTTCGGGCGCGGTGCCGGTTTTCAGAAACTGGACCAGATCATTGTGGCTCCAGGTTTTGGCGAGCGCCGCCGAGGCGATGTCGGGCGCATAGAAGCCGTCGATCGCGGTGCCGGTGAACTGCGCCTTTCCTTTGATCGCCCCCATGACGTCGCGTGGGCTGTGGCAGTCCGAGCAGTGCGCCAGCGCCTCGACGAGATACCCGCCGCGGCTCCATTCGGGGCTCTTGCCGGCGGTCGGCTGGTAATAGCCGGGAGCGAAAAAGAGCTCGCGCCAAGCGATCATCCCGATCCGGACGTTGAATGGGAATTCGAGCCGGTTCTCGCGGTTCGGAGCGGCGATCGGCGGCAGGCGGCGGATATAGGCCCACAGCGCCTTCAGGTCGTCGTCCTCGATCTTGGTGAAAGCATCGAACGGCATCGCCGGGTAGAGATAGGCGCCGTCGGCGCGGATGCCGTCATGCAAGGCGCGCTTGAAATCGGCAAAGCTCCAGCCGCCGATGCCGGTCGCCTTGTCCGAGGTGATGTTGACCGAATAGATCGTCCCGAACGGGGTCGCGAGGCCAAGGCCGCCGCCATAGGGCTTTGCCTTGTCGCCGGTATGGCAAGGCATGCAATCGGCCGCGCGCGCCAGATATTCGCCGCGGGCGACGAGGCCGGCATCGTCAGTGCCTGACCGCGCCAGCACCGCACCCCCGCCGACCGATATCGCAGCAAGAAAAGCCGCTGCCAGAACAGCCCGTTCAACCCAGCACAGCATTCGCCGGTTCTGCCCCCCGCCACCCCGACGGCCGACGCAAGTTATGAGCGCGAGCCGAAAAAATCAAATATGTCCGATATCTCCGCCGGAGGCGCTGCTCCGAGCGATATGCCCTGCGCAAGAGGTCTTTCCGCAAATAGAAAGTTGAAGTAAGCTTTATTATCGAAGGAGCCGCCGCAATGGGCCCCCAGCAGCGAGAACGTGTCGCACGACGGCTGGTTGCGATCCTGGCAACTGATATTGCCGGCTATTCTCGACTGATGGCGGCGGACGAGGAAGGAACGCTCGCACGCCTCAAGGCGCTCTATCAGGGGCTGCTGGCGCCGAAGATCGCCGAGCACAACGGCCGCATCGTCAAGACTTTCGGCGACGGCATGCTTGCGGAATTTGCCAGCGTCGTCGATGCCGTGCGCTGCGCCGTCGAGGTCCAGCAAGCGGTTTCCGAATGCAACGCCGATGTCGCCGCCGCCGACCGCATGGAGCTGAGAATTGGCATCAACCTCGGCGACGCGATCGTCGACGGTGATGACCTCTACGGCGACAGCGTCAATATCGCCTCGCGGATCGAAGCGCTCGCCGATCCCGGCGGGGTGCTCGTCTCCAGCACGGTCTATGACCATGTGCACGGTCGCCCACCCTATGTCTTTGAGGATTTGGGCGAGCACCAGGTCAAGAACATTCCTCGCCCGGTCCGCGTCTTTCGCGTCAAAATCGCCGAGACCGCCGCGGCAAAGGCGTTCTTGCCGTTGCCAGACAAGCCGTCACTGGCGGTGCTGGCATTTGAAAACATGACGGGCGATGCCGAGCAAGATTATTTTGTCGACGGTATCGTCGAAGAGATTATTACCGCGATCTCGCGCCTGCATTGGCTGTTCGTCATCGCGCGCAATTCGAGCTTTGTCTATAAGGGGCGTGCGGTCGACATCAAGCAGGTGGCGCGCGAATTGGGCGTGCGCTATGTCCTCGAGGGCAGTGTGCGCAAATCCGGCTCCCGTGTGCGGATCAGCGGCCAGTTGATCGATGCGGTATCCAGCGCCCATATCTGGGCCGATCGTTTCGACGGCGCGCTCGACGACATCTTCGATTTGCAGGACCAGGTCGCAAAAAGCGTTGTCGGCGCGATCGAACCCAAGCTCCGCCAGTCGGAAATCGAGCGCGCGCTGCACAAAACGGCCGAACGCCTCGACGCCCATGATTTGTACCTGAGGGCGCTCGGACAATTTCACCAGCACGCCCCGGAAGCGCTGCGCGCGGCGATCGGGCTCTTATGGCAGGCGCTCGCGGTCGATCCGGCCTATGCCCCGGCGGCGGCATTGATCGGTGAGTGCCGTGTCGTCCAAAGCGCGCATGCCTGGGAAACGGTCTCCGGTGAAGAACGCGCGGAAAGCGTGCGCTTGGCAAAGCTGGCGCTTCAATCGGGCCAGGACGATCCGGATGTTCTTTGGATGGCTGCCTTCAGCCTGTTGAATTTCGCCCGCGAGCATGACCGGGCGGCCAGCCTCGTCGAACGCGCGCTCACGCTCAATCCCAATTCGGCTCGGGCGTGGGAGGCAAAAGGCTGGGTCGATTGCCATCGAAATCGGCCGGGCCCGGCGATCGAAGCGTTCGAGCACGCGATCCGGCTGAGCCCGCTCGACCCGCTCAGCGGCTATTTCAAGGCGGGGCTTGCGCTCGCCAGACTGCTCGCCGAGGAATATGAGGCTGCCTGCCGTTGGGCGGATCAGGCGTTGCGTGAATTTCCCCGCTTCACGTCGGCGCTGCGCACCAAGGCGGCCTCCTGCGGCTATCTCGGCCGCCTCGACGAGGCGCGCGAGTGCATCGGCCAGCTGCTCGACCTGCAACCCGGGTTGACGATCAGCCGATGGCGGTCGGTAACGGCTCTTTCGCCAGACGTCGCGGCTCTGTGCGCCTCCGGCCTGCGCAAAGCCGGCTTGCCGGAAATGTGAGAACCCGCCGGACGGTCCAGCAATTGGACCGCGGGAAATTCGGCCATAGCGGGAAATTCGACCATATTCGTTGGAGACACCCCCGCCGCGGACGCGACCGGCGCTGCCGAAGCCTTATGACCTTTCCCGACCTCGGGTCGAATCATCGACAGGGGCGTGTCGCCGGGTTGCGCGGACCGGAATCGCCCTCCCGGCCTCGATCGGGGGAGGCTCCGTTTTTGAGGGCGCAACCGAGCCCGTCCGCATCAGGCTCCCGCTGACGCTGAGGCAAACCGTTGCACCCCTCATTGCTCGAGGCTGAAGCGGATCGCGACAGATACTTCGATGCGCGGCTGGGGCATGTCGGCGGGAAAAGGCGGCATGACCGCACCTTGCATCATCCGCGCGACCGCGGCATCGAGATCGGGATAACCCGAGCTTTGGCCGATCGCGAACGCATCGACGCGGCCGCTGCGGTCGACCGTGAAGCGCAGCACCACGCGGCCTTGCTCACGCCGCTGGCGCGCGGTTGCGGGATAGCGCTTATGGCTCTCGAGCCACTCGCCGAGCGCGGCACGATAACCTGGGCTGACCTCGGCCGAGGGTGCGGGCTCCCGTCGTGGGGCCGGCACGTAGGCGGTCTGCGGCGGCGCGGCAGGTGCGCGGGGAGCGACCGGCGCCGGCGGCGTATAGCGCGGCGGCGGCTCGCGTTCGGGTCGCTTCTCCACCGGCCGGCGCAACGGCGGCACGCGCGGCTTGCGCGGCGGTGGCGGTGGCGGTTCGGCGACCGTCGCTTCCGGCGCCGGCGGCAGCGGTTCGAGCTTTGGCGGCGGGAGAGGCGGCGGTGGCGGCGGCTGAACAACCGGCGGCGGTGGTGGTGGCGGCGGCGGCTTCGGTGGCTGGGGCGGCTGGGTCGGGGGCGGCGGAGCGGGAGGCTGGGGCAGCGATGGCACGACCGCGACCTCGATCCCGGTTTCGGCGGGCGGCGGCGACCGGCGGGCCGGAGGCGGCGGCAGCAGCAGCAAAAGCGCCAAGCAAGCCGCATGCGCCGCTACCGACAGCGCCAGAGAAACCCGGAAGCCCGTCACTGCGCGGTGGACGCCTCAGCGACCAGCGAGACTTTGCCAAAGCCGGCGCGATTGACGCGGCTCAACAAATCCATCAGCTGCGCATAGGTGATGGTCTTGTCGCCGCGGACATAGACAATGCGTTTGGGGTCCTCGGCGGCCAGTGCCGCGAGCCGCGGCTGAAGATCGGCCGAGGCGATCCGGTCGTTGCCGATATAAACGTCGCCGCTGCGATCGAGGCTCAGGATGATCGGCTCTTTCGGCGGCGTGATCGGCGCCGCGTGGGTCTTGGGCAGGTCGAGCGGCACGCCGACCACCAGCAAGGGTGCTGTGATCATAAAGATCACCAGCAGCACCAGCATGACATCGACCATCGGCGTCACATTGATCGCGGCGAGCGGGGCGTAGCGGTCCTCGCCGGTCTCGTCCGAGGGCGGCAACGAGATCGCCATCGCTCAGCTCTCCGACGGCAGGCGCGCGAAAATGCCGCCGCAGCGCCCGATCAGCCCTTGCATACGCCCGGCAAAGCGGCCGAGATCGACGGTGATCTTGTTGTAGGCGACGACCGCGGGGATCGCCGCGGCAAGCCCCATGGCGGTGGCGAACAAGGCTTCGGCGATGCCCGGTGCCACCACGGCGAGGCTCGTATTGTTGGCCGCGGCGATGCCGGCAAAGCTGCGCATGATGCCCCACACCGTGCCGAAAAGGCCGATAAACGGGGCCGCCGAGCCGAGCGTCGCAAGAAACGGCAGGCGCGCTTCGAGGCGGCGCAATTCGGCGTTGAGCGCGAGGCGCATCGCCCGCTCGATCCGGTCGCGCCGCTCGCCGGCGGTTTCCGGCGCCGGCCACGCCGCTGGCAAGCTCTCGGCCCAGCCGGCCGACAGCATCGCGCCGGCCGGGTCGCCCGACCGCGGCGCAATCTCGGCGGCGATCAAATCGGGCGGGGACGTCGCGGCGGCGACGCGCGCCTCATGCGCTCGCGCCGAGCGGTTGACCGCGGCGAGGCGCCAGAGCTTGTCGATGATCACTGCCCAGCTCCACACCGAAGCGGCGAGCAGCAGCAGCAGCACTCCCTTGACGATCGCGTCGGCATGCAAAAACAGGCTGACGATCGAAAGCGAAGCGGCGGGGTCGTTCACATGCGGGCCTTTGCGGTCAGATGGTCGAGATGATGCCGGGAATTGTACGCGCGAAAGCGCCGCTCGGTGCCGCCGCGGATGGCCCCGCGCGACGATGGCCCCGCGCGCCGCGATGATTGACAGAATCCCGACATGATTTTAAGGTTTGGATCGCGGAACATACATCGGGAGCGATGGCATGAAGTGGAAAACACCGGTCATCATCGAGATCGCGGTTGGCTTGGAAATCAACGCTTACGCTTGCGCCGAAGTCGCATAAGCGCTTGACCCGCTGACGCCGGAACGACCGGCAAAGCGGCATCTCGCGTTTTCAGGGCGACAGCGTCGGTGTGCCGGGCACGGCGCGGTCGTGCCGGCCAATGTCCCGAAGATGGCTTCGTTTGCCGCCATTGTCCTCGTTTGCCTCAATACGGTGGCACCCTCGGCGTGCGACGAGACGACCGCCGCGGATGTGCTGTCGACCGCCGTCGACAACGAGTTGTCCTGCGTCATGGGCTGGCAGGATGTAATCGCCCGCTCGGCCCTCGCGGCGGACATCGGCAAGACGGCCTATGTGAAGACATTATGCCGGCGCCAACGCGGCCCGCGAGCATCTTTCCCTGCAACACGTTGACGCGCATCGGGCGCCGGCTTTTGTTGCGGGTCGTGCTGTCGGCGGTGCTGTGCGCTGCGGGCGTTGGCGCCAGTCATGGGCACGCCGCAGAAATCACGCCGCTGGCGGTGACCGAGGTCGCGCCCGGGGTCTTTGTGCATAACGGCGTCCAGCAGGATGCGTCGGCCGCAAACGACGACGAGATCGCCAATATCGGCTTTATCGTCGGCGACAAAATGGTTGCCGTCATCGACCCCGGCGGCAGCTTTCTCGAAGGTGAGCGGTTGCGGGCCGCGATCCGAGGCGCGCTCGGCGCTGCCGATCCGCTATGTGATCATGACTCATGTCCATCCCGACCATATTTTCGGCGCTGCCGCGTTTCGCGGCGACCGATCCGGATTTTGTCGGGCACGCCAAGCTGCCGGGCGCGCTCGCCCAGCGCGGCGAATATTACCTGCGCCGGCTGCGCGAAACCCTCGGCCCCGAGGCCGAAGGCAGCGCGGTCGTGGCGCCGAGCCTGCTCGTCGCCTCGGAGCTCGACATCGACCTCGGCGGCCGGCGGCTGCGGGTCCAGGCGCATGGTCCCGCGCATACCGACAACGATTTGACTGTTTTCGACGAGAAGACCCGGACCTTCTGGCTCGCCGATCTCTTGTTTGTCGACCGCATTCCGGTCGTGGACGGCAGCCTCGTCGGCTGGCTCGAGGAGCTCGCCTCGGTGACCGCCATCGCAGCCGATCGGGCAGTGCCGGGGCATGGCCCGGTGTCGGTGGCATGGCCGGCGGCGGCCGCGCCGGAGCGGCGCTATCTCGAAACCCTGGCGCGCGATACCCGCGCCGCGATAAAAGCCGGGGTCGGGATCGCCGCGGCGGCGCAGCAGATCGGGCAATCCGAGCGCGGCCGGTGGCTGTTGTTCGACGACTATAACGCGCGCAACGCAACCGCGAGCTATAAGGAGCTCGAATGGGAATGAGGCCGCGCCGCGCCGAGGAGGCGAGAATGCTCGCTCGCGCCATTTTCGCCGTGCTTGTGGTTTTTGCCTTCGCCGGCGCCGCCCAGGCTCAGCCGAGCGAAGCCGAGCGGGCCGCGCGCTGGGCCGATCTGCGCCACGCGATCTTCGGCACCCGAACGGTCGAGGACGCCGGCGACCGGGTCGCGATCGACGCGCCGATGCGGGCCGAGGATGCGGCGGTCGTGCCGGTGGCGATCCATGTCGCACCGTCCTTCGCCGCGCAAGTCCGCGGCCTGTATCTGGTCATCGACGACAACCCGTCGCCGCTCGCCGCGCATTTCATCTTTGGGCCCTTGGCGGATACGCAAAAGGTGTCAACCCGCGTGCGGATCGACGACTACACCTATCTGCACGCCGTCGCCGAAACCGCCGATGGCCGGCTCTACGCGGCGGCGCGGTTTATCAAGGCAGCCGGCGGCTGCTCCGCGCCGGCGACGGCCGATCAGGCATTGGCGATGAAGCGGCTCGGCCAGATGAAGCTCGTCCTTGCCCCTCGCGCCGCGGCCGATGCGCCGCTCGCGGCAAAGCTCCTGATCAGCCACCCGAACAATTCGGGGCTGCAGATGGATCCGTTGACCCGCAACTATGTCCCGGCCGATTTCATCCAGACGCTGAACGTGACTTACAACGGCGAGCCGGTGCTGCGCGTCGAATCCGACATCGCGATCAGCGAGGACCCGGCCTTCAACTTCAGCTTTCGCGTCGCGCATGTGGCGAGCGCCGGGGTGCTGACGGCCGAGGTGCTCGACAGCAGCCAGCGCCATTTCACCCATAGCTGGCCGGTCCCCGTGGCACCGCAGATGTAGCGAGCGGAACCCCGTCCGCTCTCTCTCAGCGGCATTGCAAATTGGCTTCGGCTTGCGCCTGGCGCAACTCTTTGATCACCGCCTTGATCTGGGGTGGATCGCGGAACAGGCCGACCCGGCCCCCGACGCCGCCGCCGAGCTGAAGGCTGAGGGCCGTTTGCGCCTGCTCGTAACGGGAATAGGGCATCAGCCCGGCAATCGTGTCGAGCGCGCAGGAGCATTTCAAAAGCGCCTCGCGGGTATTGCCGTTCGCCGCCATGCAGCCGATCACATAATCGGCGCGCGCCGAGGTCGGATAGTCGTTTTCCGCTGCTGCCCATGCCGGTCCGGCTGCCGTCCAGCCGAAGACCAGGACTGCGCAAAGCAACAGCTTCATGGCCGCACCCCCTTGAAGCGCACCGTCGGCAATGGCGTGCTCGTCCATCCGGATTTATATAGCCCGGCAGCGGCGCCGGCAGGTCCCTCGCGGACCGTCGAGAAAGGACACCGATGATTGCGCTCGTGCTCGTCTTCTGTCTGCAGTCTGCGCCCGCTTCGTGCACCGAGCAACGGCCGTTCGACGATCTGTCGCCGCAGGATTGCGTCCAGCGTGGCGAGCAATACGCGATCGAATGGTTGTCCGAGCACCCGAAATGGATGCTGTCGCGCTGGCGCTGCGAGGCGAACGTGCCGCGCCGGCAGCCAATTTGAGGTTGCTTGTCGATCTCCGGCAAGTCGGCTAAGCACGGGCTTGTGACGATGCCGGAAATGACATAGCGTCGCAGCGATGGCACCGGGCAGGCCTCCGCTTCCCGGTGCCCGATCCAAGCGCAGCCGTGACGTTGGTCCCCTATAGGGCGGCGGCACGGCGGCATCGGATACGCCTTTCAACGAACGGAGGGAGGAGGGACAGAAGGCGATGAAAGCATCCCGTTTGTGGCTTCTCGGCGGAGCGCTCGCTCTCGTGTCGGGTGCGGCGAGCGCCAACGACCAGCTGATCCAGCTGCAAAAGGACCCGAACCAATGGGTGATGCCGGCGGGCGATTACGCCAACACCCGCTACAGCACGCTCGACCAGATCAACAAAGACAACGTCAAGAATTTGCGGCCCGGTCTGGACGTTTTCAACGGGCGTGCTGCGCGGCCACGAAGGCGGCCCGCTGGTGATCGGCGACACGATGTATTTGAGCACGCCGTTCCCGAACACGGTCTTTGCCCTCGACCTGAACAATAACGGCCGCATCTTGTGGAAGTACGAGCCGAAGCAGGATCCGACGGTGATCCCGGTGATGTGCTGCGACACCGTCAACCGCGGCGTCGCCTATGGCGACGGCAAGATCTTCCTGCACCAGGCCGACACCACGCTCGTGGCGCTCGACGCCAAGACCGGCAAGGTCGTCTGGAGCGTCAAGGACGGCGACCCGAAAAAGGGCGAAACCGGCACCAGCGCACCGTTGGTGGTCAAGGACAAGGTGCTCGTCGGCGTCAGCGGCGGCGAGTTCGGCGTCCAGGCGCGGATGACCGCGTACAACCTGAAGGACGGCTCGCTCGCCTGGAAAGCCTATTCCGAGGGTCCGGACAACGAGATCCTGTTCGACGCCAACACCACCTCGCTCGGCAAGCCGGTCGGCAAGGATTCTTCGCTGAAAACCTGGCAGGGCGATCAGTGGAAAATCGGCGGCGGCGGCACCTGGGGCTGGATCTCCTACGATCCCGACCTGAACCTCGTCTATTACGGGTCGGGCAATCCCAGCACCTGGAACCCGGTGCAGCGGCCCGGCGACAACAAGTGGTCGATGACGATCTTCGCCCGCAACCCGGACACCGGGGTCGCCAAATGGGTCTATCAGATGACGCCGCACGACCAGTGGGACTATGACGGCGTCAACGAGATGATCCTCGCCGACATCAACGTCAACGGCAAGCCAGTGAAGGCGTTGGTCCATTTCGACCGGAACGGCTTCGGCTACACCCTCGACCGCGATACCGGCGCGTTGCTCGTCGCCCAGAAATTCGACCCCAAGGTCAATTGGTCGACCGGTGTGAACATGCAGACCGGGCGGCCGGCGGTGGTTGCGCAATACGCCCCGGGCTCGAAGGGCGAGGACGTCAACTATAAGGGCATCTGCCCGGCGGCGCTCGGCTCGAAAGACCAGCAGCCGGCGGCATTCTCGCCAAAGACCGGCCTCTTCTATGTGCCGACCAACCACGTCTGCATGGATTACGAGCCGTTCAAGGTGTCCTACACCGCCGGCCAGCCCTATGTCGGCGCCACGCTCTCGATGTTCCCGCCGACGGGCGACAACAACCTCGGCAATTTCATCGCCTGGGACGCCGGCAGCGGCAAGATCGTGTGGTCCGACCCCGAGCCCTTCTCGGTCTGGTCGGGCGTGCTCGCGACAGCGGGCGGCGTCGCTTTTTACGGCACGCTCGAAGGCTACCTGAAGGCGGTCGATATGCAGACCGGCAAGGAGCTCTACCGGTTCAAGACCCCGTCCGGGATCATCGGCAACGTCAACACCTTCACCCATGGCGGCAAGCAGTACATCGCTGTGCTGTCGGGTGTCGGCGGCTGGGCCGGGATCGGCATGGCGGCGGGCCTGACCAAGGACACCGATGGGCTCGGCGCCGTCGGCGCCTACAAGGCGCTGGCCGACTATACCCAGCTCGGCGGCGTGTTGACGGTCTTCGCCCTGCCCGACTGACCGGTCGATGTCGCTAAAGCGCTAACGTGTGGGCCGGCGCCGGTTTTCTGGGCGCCGGCCTTTCTTTTCCGGACGGGACATGGACAAGACATCGTGAGATTGCTGCTGGTGCTGCTTTCGCTGAGCCTGCTTCTCGGGTCAGATTATGGGCTTGCCGCGGAAGCTGCCCGACCGGCGCAAAAGCCCTATACCGTGCAAAACGGCAAAGTCGACAAAAAGACCTATAACGGCTGGCGCCGCTACACCGAATCCTGCATGCGCTGCCACGGGCCCGATGGCGCGGGCAGCTCCTATGCGCCCGATCTCGTCGATTCAGCCAAGCACATGACCCAGGACGACTTCAACGAGATCGTCGTCAACGGGCGCACCAATGTCAGCGCATCGAGCGACAAGGTCATGCCGCCTTTCGGCACGGTCGAAGATGTGATGGACTATCTCGACGATATTTGGGCGTATCTGAAGGCGCGCGCCGACGGTGTGCTCGGCCGCGGCCGGCCCCCGCGGATCGGCGATTGAGATGCGGGCCCGCGCATTCCACGTCGTCGCGATCCTCGCCGTCGCATTCTTTGTCGCGCTGCTGCTCTGCGGCCGAGAGGCGCTGGCGGCGCCGACCGGGGAAATCGTCGACCGCAGCGAGCTCAGGGTGTGCGCCGATCCCGCCGATCTCCCCTTCTCCAACCAGAAGCAGGAAGGATTCGAAAACAAGATCGCCGATCTGATCGGCCATCAGCTCGGCCTCAAGGTCAGCTATTTCTGGTTCCCACAGGTGATCGGCTTTGTCCGCAATACATTGCGAGTGCATCAATGCGACCTGGTGATGGGCACCGTCGCCGGCGACGACATCATGCAGACGACGGTTCCCTATTACTTTACGACCTATGTCATGTTCTACCGCTCCGACAAGGGGCTGTCGCTGACCGGGGTGGACGACCCCAAGCTCCAGTCGCTGCGCCTCGGTGTTGTCGGCCGGACCCCGCCGGCCGATCTCTTGGTCCGCCACGATTTGATGGCTCACACCAAGCCCTATGAGCTGACGGTCGATACGCGGGTGCAATTGCCGACCCGGCAGATGGTCGAGGATGTCGTCAATGGCACGATCGATGTCGGCTTTGTGTGGGGGCCGATCGCCGGCTATTACAAAAAGCACGGCAATTTGCCGCTGACGATCGTGCCGTTGAAAAATGAGCCCGGTGCGGCGCGCATGGAATATCACATCGCGATGGGGGTGCGCGGCAACGAGCCCGAGTGGCGCCGGAAGATCAGCGCGGCGATTGCGAAAGACCAAGACAAGATCACTGCAATTCTGCGCGATTACGGCGTGCCGTTGCTCGACGAGCAGGGCAAGCTGGTCGCGCAATGAATGGGGTCGCCGGGCGAGCCATCCGGGTCGCGCTCCTCGGCTTGGTCGTGCTCGGCGCCGCGGCCGTCCGCGCACAAATCCCGGAGCCGCCGGGATACCGGCTCGACCACTATAATGCGCCGACCCCGGCGGGCGTGCCGGGCGGCGCCGCGCTCGACACGCCGGCCGCGCACAAGCTGTGGCAAGAGGGCGGGGCGGTGTGGATCGACGTGCTCCCCGCACCCCGCCGACCCGCCAATCTGCCGGTGCAATCGGTGTGGATGCCGCTGCCGCGGAACGACATCCCCGGCAGCCTGTGGCTTGCCGATGTCGGCCGCGGCGCGCTCAGCCCCGAGCTCGAACGTTTTTTTCGCGGGCATCTCGACGCCGCGACCAAAAGCCGGCACGACATGCCGGTCGTGATTTATTGCAAGGCGAATTGCTGGATGAGCTGGAACGCCGCCAAGCGCGCGGCGAGCTGGGGCTACCAGCGGGTCTATTGGTACCGGGACGGCACCGACGGCTGGGCCGCGGCCAACCTGCCCCTGGTCCGAGCATACCCGGCGCCGGGCGGGTGAGCGGGTAGAAGCCGATGGCACAGACGCTCGGCGCTCTGTGGCTGCTGGCGCTGGTGACCGCCGCACCGGCATTCGGCGCCGATTTCGATGTTGCCCAAATTCGGCAACAGCTGGCGGCGGCGACGCCGCAACGACCGGCGGATTTGTCCGGAAAAAACCTCGAAAACCTCGATCTGTCGGCGATCGATTTCAAGCATGCCGATCTGTCGCGGTCGAATTTGTTCGGCGCCAAGCTGGTCGGCGCCAATTTGTCGGGCGCCGATCTCGCCGGCGCCAAGCTCGATCTCGCCTGGGTTATGCGGGCGAACTTCACCGATGCCGATCTGTCGCGGGCGAGCCTCCTCGGCCTCGTCACGTCTTATGGTCTCGAGGTCTCGGCCAAGGACGTGCCGATTTTCAAAGGGGCCAAGCTCGCCGGCGCGCACATCATCGCCCGCCTCGCGCAGGTCGATCTCAGCGGCGCCGATCTCTCTGGCGCGCAAATGGGCGCCGACATGACCAACCAGTCGATGGGGCTGATGCGGGTCGATTTTTCGAGCGCCGACCTGTCGGGCGCCAATTTCGCGCACGCCAATCTCGCCCGCGCGCTGCTGCGCTTTGCCAATTTGCGCCACGCCGATTTCACCGGCGCCGATCTGACCGGGGCCGATTTCTCCGGCGCCGATCTGACCGACGCCGACCTCAGCGACGCCAACGCGACCGACGCCGATTTCGGCGACGCGGTGCTGACCGGCGCTCGCGGCCTCGCCACGGTCAAGGGGCTCGCCCGGCGATAATGCCGCTCAGGTGTAAGGAATGATTGGCTGGATCGGCGCCGTGCATCCCCCGCTTTCGCCGGGGGCAGGCTCTTCGAGACAGCCGCTGCGCGGCTTCCTCAGGATGAGAGATTTCATAATTACATCAAAAGCTTACCTGATGCTGAGGAGCGCCCAGGGGGCGCTCTCGAAGCACGCACGGTGCCGATGCAGCCGCGATTTGCCCGCCATCGCCAATTAATTCACATCCTCTCAGGGCGAGGGGGCGGCGATCTTTTGCAGGGCGCGCGCCCAGGCGCCGAGGCGGGCGTCGAGCTCGACCGGGGTCTCGCACGCGTAGCGGATCGTGCGCTGAATCTCGTCGAAATTGCGCGCCGAAAAATCGTGGCGCTGCTGCAGATCGACGCGCTCGGCGGCGGCTGCACCGGTGGCGCCGGGCGGGATCCTATCGAGCTGGCTGCGCAGCCGGGCGACGAGCGCCGCAAGGTCGCGCTGGCGCCGGCCGATCCCTTTCAGCTCGCCGATCAGGCCGGCCCTCGTCTGGTTGGTGGCATCGAGGAGCCCGCGAAACAGGAGCGCCAAGCGGTGCGCACGGTCCGTCGTCACCGTTTTGGCAAAGCCGTCGATCGCCGCGAGCCCCTCCGCGGTCGTGACCCGGCGCGGTGAAATCTGCGCGACGAGGGCGGCGATCTGCGGGTCGTCGTGCCAGTTGCCGGAGGCGTCGAGCGGCCCGCTCCAATAGCTTGCCGCGGTCAGGTCAGGCACCAGCAGCTGCTCGCAAGGCCAATCGGGATCGGCCGCCCGGCGTGGCGGCGGCGCCGCAAACGCATTCGCCTGCATCAGCACGATCGCCAGCAGGACCGGGCCGACACGCATCAATCGGCGACCCTGCGCGCCATCAGCCCCTTCGCCGGGTCGTAGCCGTAGACGGCGAGGGTCAGGAACACTGCGGTTGCCGCCACCAATACCACCGCCGATGTCGGCTCGATCGCGCCGTAAAGGGCGAAGCGAATGAGCTCGACCGCGTGGGTGAACGGATTGATTTGGCAGACATACCAGAGCCATAGGCTCGCCTCCTTGACCCGCCACAGCGGGTAGAGCGCCGAAGAGGCGAAAAACATCGGAAAGATCACAAAGTTCATGACGCTGGCGAAATTTTCGAGCTGCCGGATCGCCGACGACAACAAGAGCCCGAGCGCTCCCAGCATCAGCCCGGCCAGCACCAGCGCCGGCAATACCGTAATATAGCCGTACCAAGGCGGGGCAATGTCCCAAAACCGCGCAATTGCCAGAAACCCGTAAGACTGCACGACCGAGACGATGACCCCGGCGAGGAGCTTCGCCGTCAATAGAAACCAGCGCGGCAGGGGACTGACCATCAGGATGCGCATGCTCCCCATCTCGCGGTCATAGACCATCGACAACGAGCTCAGCATGCCGTTGAACATTATAATCATTGCGAGCAAGCCGGGTACGATATAGACCGAATACGGGATGTAGGTTTGGTAAGGCGGGATGATCGAGACGCCGAGCACGAATTGGAACCCGGTGGCAAAGATCGCCAGCCACACCAGCGGCCGGACGAGCGCCGAAAAGAAACGCCCGCGCTGGTTCAGAAAGCGCAGTCCCTCGCGGGTAACGATGCCGGCGAGACAGCGCAGGTAATGGATCGGCCTCATGCCGCGTCCGCCTCTCGCACCAATGCCTCGAAAGCGGCGCGCATCATGGCCGGCCGGCTGTCGCCGAGGACCTGTGTGGCCGAGCCGGCGGCGAGCACCTCGCCCTTGTGCAGCACGACCACCTTGGCGCCCTCGCCGACCTCGTCGATCAGATGCGTCGCCCAAAGGGCGGCGATCCCTTCTTCGCGGCAGAGCCCGCGCACATGGTCGAGCAGAAACTGCCGGCTCTCGATGTCGAGACCGACCGTCGGCTCGTCGAGCAACAGGAGGCGCGGCTGATGCAATAAGGCGCGGGCGATCTCGACCCGGCGGCGCTGGCCGCCCGAGAGCCGCCGCACCTTGTCGCGGAGCCGGTCGGCGAGCCCGACCCGCGGGACTTCGGCCTCGATCCGGACCGTTGCCTGGCGGCGCGACAGGCCCTGCAATGCCGCGTGGTAGTGGAGGTTCTGCTCAACCGAGAGGTCGAGGTCGAGGGTCGGCTGCTGAAAGACGGCGCCGATCTGACGCAGGCAGTCCGAGGGCCGCGCGCGGATGTCGATGCCGAACACCCGGATCACCCCCTCGGCCTGCGCGTAAAGGCGGGTGGCGAGCGAGAACAGCGTCGTCTTGCCGGCGCCGTTCAACCCGAGCAATACGGTGAAATCGCCGGCGGCGAGCTCGAAGCCGACATCCTTCAACACCCGGCGCGGCCCAAAGCGGTGGCCGAGCCCCTCGACCGAGAAGGCGGGTGGCGGACCGCCGCTCACGGTCGTGATGCCACGCCCCATGGCGCCTGGCCGACCGGCACCGATTTGATCACCTCTTGCGCCTTTACGTCGATGACCGAGATGTCGTTGCTGACCCCGTTTGTCGTGTAGAGCCGGCTCTCGTCCGGGTTGAAGGCGAGGCTCCAGACCCGCTGGCCGACGAGCAGGTAGCGCAGCACCTTATAGGTCTGGGCGTCGATCACCGCGACGCGGTTCGCCGGCCCAAGTGCGACAAAGGCGAGCTTTTGGTCCTTGGTGATCGCGATCCCGACCGGTTGGATCGCCTCGGTCGGGACACCGGGCACGGCAAAGGTGATGCGCTTCACAATCTTGCGCGTCTTGGCATCGATGACGCTGACCGTGCCGCCAACCTCGGCCGAGACCCAAAACTGCGCGCCGTCCGAAGTCCACACCGCCCGCCGCGGGCGGCTGTCGACCAGGATGTTGGCGACGATCTTGCGCGTCTGGGTATCGATCAGATGCGCCATGTTGGTCGTCTCGGACGTATTGACCAGATACTTGCCGTCCGGGCTGACGCCCATGCCTTCGGGCTCGACCCCGACCGGGATCTCGGTGATGACCGCGCTGCGGTCGATATCGACGACGGTGACGAGGTTGTTGTCCTCGTTGGCGACGTAGAGAATTTTGCCCGATGGGTCGAGCGCGAAAAATTCGGGGTCGGTGCCGCTCGGCAAGGTGCGGACCACCTGAAGGGTGGCCAGGTCGAGCACCTCGATGTGGTCGCTGTCGCTGGCGCAAATATAGAGCGATTTGTTATCCTTGGAGAGCACGATGCCGCGCGGCCGCTGGCCCGACCGGGATGGTCTTGACCGCGACGAGCTTTTTGCCGTCGACGATCGTGATCGTGTTGTCCTTCTCGTTCGAGACATAAATCGTATCCGCCACCACCGACTTGGCGGCACAGACGAAGACGACAACGATCGCCACGGCGAGCACGCGCAGAGCAAAGCCTCGTAGAACATAGCGGGTCATTTCATGCGGCATTTGGTTTCCGGCTGGTCGATGCCGAGCGTGTCGAGCTCGGAGAATTGGTGCAGGAAACCATGCTGCGGCGATACCGAAACGAGCGAGCGCGGGTCGGCGAGCAAGACCGGCTGGCGCAGCTGGCCATCCCAGGAGCGAAAGCTCAACCGCGCACCCTTATAGCCGGCGAGCTCGAAGCTGGAGCCGCGCATAAACGCGACGATCGCCGTCGGATCGGCCGATTTGGCGCGCGTCGCCGCCTCGCCGATCGCCCGCACCGCCAGCCAGGCGGCGTAATCGCGGTCGGTCATCCAGCGTTTCGCCAGGCGCAGAAAGCGGTTCTGCAATTGCGTCGCCCCCCATTGCTCAAAGGGCCGCGCCCAACTGGTCGGCACCAGCCCTTGCGTGCCGGCGACCGGGCGTGGGTCGGTCGTGCGGTAGGAGAGATCGTCGCCGAAATCGTCGGCCTCGTCAGCCACCACCAGCACATCGTAGCCGATCCCCTGCGTAAAGCGGGCGACCTCGGCCTCGATCGCAAAATGCCCGGTATCGGTGCGCCGCGCGCCGGGAATAAAGGTCCACGGCTTGTCTTCGACGATATGCGCCTGGAATTTTGCCGCGGCATGACGGATGTCGGCGGCAAATTCTTGGTCGCCATCCGATTTGCCGGCGACAAGCAACAGATTGGTCCAGCGCTTGACGACGAGATATTGCACCAGCGCATCCGCCAGCATCGCCCGGCTCGGCAGCAGGTGCAGCAGATTGGCGCGGCAATCCTGGGCGCGCAACCGGTCGTCGGGGGCGGCGGTGTTGAAGATCGTGACGTGCGCCGCCTCGGGCAGGTCGGCGACCTTCAGCAAGGCCGGGGCCGAGAGATCGGTGACGACGAGGCGGATGCCTTTTGCGGCCAGATTGCGAAAGGCGGCGGCGACATCGCCGTTCTCGGGCGCCACCGACTCGACGAGATCGAAGGACTGGCCGGTGAACTCTCCGGTCGTGTTGTTGTCGGCGATGCCGAGGCGGGCGCCGGCGATCCCCTCGTCCGCCGGCGGCTGGTCGAGATAGGAGAGGGGCCAGCTGCGCTTCTCGGTTTGCGACAGCCAGCCGATCTTGATTTTCTGCTGGTCGGCCCATGCCGCAGCCAAGGGCGCCGCGGCCAAGGGTGCCGCGACGAGCAGGGCCAGGATCAGAAGCCGCAGCAGAGCGCCCGTCATTTGAGGGTTTCGAGATAGGCGATGACATTGGCGCGGTCGGTCGCGTCTTTCAGCCCGGGGAAGATCATCTTGGTCCCCGGCACTTCCGCATGCGGATCGGTCAAATAGGTGTTCAACAGCTCCGGCGTCCAGACATGGTCGAATTTTTTCATCGCGTCGGAGTAATTATAATTGGTCAGGCTCGCCGAATGCCGACCGACGATGCCGAACAGCGAGGGGCCTACCTTGTTTTTCCCCTTCTCGTTGGTGTGGCAGAGCGCGCATTTCTTGAAGATGACCTTGCCGGCCTCTACATCGGCGGCGAGGCCGGGAGCGGCGGCGCCAAACATCAGCAGACATGCCGAAACCGAGACACCGAGAGTGACGAGCCGCATATTTCCTCCCTGAATTCGCCGGCCTATTGTGGCTGTGCGGCCGGCTTAAACAAGGGCGCTCTCCGGCCTGCGACTATTGTCCGCGGCACGGGGGCCGTGCGATAACCCAAGCGGCCCCGCGGGCCGTGCGAAGAGAAGCTCGCGTCAATTTGTGCCGAGGGAGGCGGTCGTGGACACTCGCGCTGCAGTTGCTCATAAGGCCGGGGCGCCGCTGACGATCGAAACCGTCCAGCTCGACGGCCCCAAGGATGGCGAGGTCCTGGTCGAGATCAAGGCGACCGGCATCTGCCATACCGACGAGTTCACGCTCTCGGGCGGCGACCCCGAGGGTCTGTTTCCGGCGATCCTCGGCCACGAAGGGGCGGGCATCATCGTCGATGTCGGACGCGGCGTGACCAGCGTCAAAAAGGGCGACCATGTGATCCCGCTCTACACGCCCGAATGCCGGCAATGCGAATATTGCCTCTCCGGCAAGACCAATCTCTGCGTCGCGATCCGTGCGACCCAGGGCCAGGGGGTCATGCCCGACGGCACCAGCCGGTTTTCGCTGGGCGGCCAAAAGCTTTTTCATTACATGGGCACCTCGACCTTCTCGAACTACACGGTCTTGCCCGAGATCGCGGTCGCGAAAATCCGCGAGGACGCGCCCTTCGACAAGGTCTGCTATATCGGCTGCGGCGTCACCACCGGCATCGGTGCCGTGATCAATACCGCCAAGGTCACGCCCGGCAGCAACGTCGTGATCTTCGGGCTCGGCGGGATCGGGCTCAACGTCGTGCAGGGCTGCCATATGGTCGGCGCCAATATGGTTGTCGGCGTGGACCTCAACCCGAAGCGGCGCGAGCTCGCCGAAAAATTCGGCATGACCCATTTTGTCAACCCGAAGGAGGTCGAGGGCGACCTCGTCCCCTACCTCGTCAACCTGACCAAGGGCGGCGCCGATTTCAGCTTCGAGTGCATCGGCAATGTCCAGGTCATGCGCCAGGCGCTCGAATGCGCGCATCGTGGCTGGGGGATGAGCGTGATCATCGGCGTCGCCGGCGCCGGCCAGGAAATTTCGACCCGACCCTTCCAATTGGTCACCGGCCGGGTCTGGAAAGGCACCGCCTTCGGCGGCGCGAAGGGCCGCACCGACGTGCCGAAAATCGTCGATTGGTACATGGACGGCAAAATCAACATCGACGATTTGATCACCCACAAGCTTGCCCTCGCCGACATCAACAAAGGCTTCGATTTGATGCACGCCGGCGAGTCGATCAGGAGCGTCGTCGTCTATTGACCGCGGCCGCGACAAGGTCGCTGAGCACCGCGTCAGCGCGATGGCTCTGTTAACGGCGCTTGCTCTGGTCATCGCGACGGGAAGCCGCTAAATTCTGACCAGTGTTCTGGTCACAGGTGCGCCATGGTCACCGTCAGTCTGGTTCAGGCGAAAGCGCATTTGAGCGAGCTGTTGGACAAGGTAGAGGCCGGTGAAGAAGTGGTTGTGACGCGCCATGGCCGCGCCGTAGCCCGTATTCTCGCCGCCCTGCATCCGAAGCAGCCACTGCCGCTCGATGATCTCGCCGCGTTTCGCGCCGCCATGCCACCGCTGCGGCGGCCGAGCGCCGATTTGTTGCGCGAGGCACGGGATGAAGGACGATAAGACTCACGAATGCTCTATTTTGATACGAGCTTCCTGGTGCCGCTGGTTCTTCCGGAAACGACCAGCGACAGGATTGCCGCCTTTATCCGTAAGCTGAATCTCGATGAGCTCGCTGTCAGCCATTGGACCAGGGTCGAGTTCTCCTCGCTGATCGCGCGTGAAGTTCGTATGGACGGACTCGATGCTCGAGCCGCCGCACGAGCCGATGCGCGATTTGAGGTTATGGTGGACAACTCCTTCACTGTACTCCTGCCGATCGCCGACGATTTCAGCTTAGCCAAACAATATCTCGGCAGGTTCGAGACCCGATTGCGCGCCGGCGACGCTTTCCATCTGGCAATCGCCAGCAACCATCGCGCCGAAACGATCTACAGCCTCGACAAGACACTGCTCGACGCCGGGACCAGGTTGGGCCTGCCGGTCAGCATCGGGATAGAAGCGGATTAGTCGCAGCATCGACACCTGTTGACTGTCATGTCGCAGAACAGCGCGGAGGTCGAGGCGTTCCGCCACCGGTGATGATGAGCACTATATCCACGCTGTAACTCTATGAGCGATGAGTGGCGATTATGAGAATCGCCCACGCCCAGCCGGATTGGAAGGCGTCAGTTGTGAGAGTTCATTGTCTCATTTCATTTCGGCGCGGATGCCTTCGTAGCGCCTTTACCGACGATCATCTGCTACTGACCTATCTCGCTTTGAAGGAGACTCGGCATCGTCATTCGTTCCGGGTAGCGGATGTGACCCAACTACCCGCCATACCGGCGAAGGCCGGTACCCATGGCAAAGATGGGTCCGGGCCTTCCCCACGGAACTAAGTCCGTGGGCTGAAGGTCCACGGGAAAGTCAAGTCTGGTTCCTGCCACCAGACTATCCGGCGCTTGAAGAGCCGACCGGCCGTGCGTCGCGGTTTTGCGCCCTCGCAGGCGGCAGGGCGGCGGGCGAAGCAAGCAGCGGGTCGAGCTGCGGCTTGAGCGCCTTTAGGAGCTGGACTGCGAGGGCGCTGGTGAAATGGTATTGGCCGGCGGCGCGCCCGGGCACATAGGCGGTGACGGTGCCGAAAAAGCGGTCGCCGAGAAAAAACACAAAGGTCGCGGTGCGATCGACGACGCGCTGCGAGACGAGGCGTCCGCCGCGCCCGAACCGGTCGAACCGGTTGTCGCCGGTGCCGGTCTTGCCGCCGACCGGCAGGACGCCGCCATTGGCCGTGCGGTAGACGCCGTGTAAGCGTGTGGCGGTGCCGTCGGCGACGACGCCGAGCAAGGCGCGGCGCACCGTCTGCGCCACCTCGGGGGCGAGGACGCGCTGCGGCTCGGGGGCGACCGTCAGATCGGTTTCGTAGGGTGTGCCGACGGCAAAATCGAGCCGCTGCAGGCTGACCGTCGGCAGCCGCACCCCGTTATTGACGATGATCCCCATCAAATCGGCGAGCGCATCGGGCCGGTCGCCCGAGCTGCCGATCGCGGTGCCGTCGGACGGCACCAGATGCGAGAACGGATAGCCCTGGCGCCGCCAGTCGACGAGGATCTTGTCGAACGCGTCCTCTTCGAGCAGCGTCTTGATCCGCAAATTCTGGGTGTAGGGGCTGTGGCTGTCGAAGAGCCAGCGATAGACCTCCTGCCGCGCCGAAGCACTCGCCTGCATCACCTCGTCGCGGCTCGGCGCCGGGTGGGTTTGCATGTAGTCGACGAGCCATAATTCGAGCGGGTGGACGCCGGCGATATAGGCGCGGTCGCGCAGCGACACGGTGCGCGGGCTCGATTCGCGGTAGATGTCCCACAGCTCGGCGTCGTCGATCGACGCCTTTGGCAGGTGCCGCGCCAGAAACGCGCCGAGCGCTGCACGGCTCGCCTCGGGGCGCACCGAGCGAAACACGGCCGCGAGCCGCCGCGGGTTCGGGCGGGTCCGGCTCGCCAAAAGGTCGAGCGCCTCCTGCGCGCCGAGCCCGCGGTAATCATGCCAGAAGCGGTCGAGATAGCGCTTTCCCTCCTGGTCGGCAAAGCGGTGCAGATACACCATCCGCTCCGGGTCGGTGTGGTCGGAGAGGAGTGCTTGCACCGGCGCGCCGCCGGTTGCGGTCTCATGGGCGACGATGTCGCGCATCAGCCGGATAAAAGCGTCGTTGATCGAATGGGCAAAGGCGGCGGCGATGGTCGGCCGCTCATGGTTTTCCCATTTCTCGAAATTGCCAAAGCTCTGCATCCCGCCGCCGGTAAAAAACGTCGCGGGTGCCGCCGAATAGGTCCGCTGCATCGCGGCGTCGAGCATCGCTTGCAAGCCGGGGTCCTTGGCGTCGGCCAGATAGCCCGCCGCCCATTTGGCGATCGGGTCGTCCTTGGCCGCCGCGGCCATCGCCGCGAGC
This sequence comes from uncultured Alphaproteobacteria bacterium, assembly GCA_963702685.1. GTDB lineage: Bacteria > Pseudomonadota > Alphaproteobacteria > ATCC43930 > CGMCC-115725 > AP-15. Next base: position 281,003 of record CAVPDQ010000004.1, read on the forward strand.
CGGTCGTGCGGCAAGGCCGCCATCTCTTTGTGCAAATCCGCGACGATGTCGAGATAGGTGACCAGCGTCCGCAGCTTCGCGGTCGAGCCGAGCTGCAATTTGGCGCCGGAATTGATGTCGAACGGCTCGTTCAGGCTGTCGGCGCGGATGCGCACGTAATTGCGGTCGGCGCCGCGCTCGTAGACAACGACACTCCAGGCCAATTTGGCGGGGCTGGCGCTGCCGAGGAGCTGCTTGCCGTAGAGACCGAGCGAGTGGTCGTAGGCCGGATCGCCGAGCTCCTTCAGCACATCGACGATGCGCGTCTGCCCGGCGGTATCGATGCTGGCATAACCGGTCAGGTCGAGCCGGTCGAGCGCGTAGAAATCGGGCAAATGGAGCAGCGAGACAAGATGCGCGCGCAGCGTATCGACCGCCTTGTTGCCGACAAAGGATGTGGCGGCGGGCGGCGGCGATTGGGTGACAAAATGGAGCCGGGTGTCGAGCGCCGCCCGGGCCAATACGGGGTCGATCGTGCCGGCAGCCGCCAGCAAATGGAGGTAGCGGTCGGTCAGCGCCGCCAATGCCGCCGGGTTGGCAAGCAGGTAATAAGCGGGCCGCCGCCCGGCCAGCAGCAGGCTCAGCACCTGCCGATAGATTTCGGCCTTGCGCGCCATTGCCGCCGGGGTCGTGGCCGGACGCGTCAGCACCCGGTCGGCTTCGGCAAGGTCGGTGCCGTACCAGCGCCACAGCGCTTCCGGCACGCCGATAACCTCGCCAAAACCGGGGCGCGAGGCAAACGGCTCGGAATTCAGATAGGTCGTCAGAATGTGCCGGCGCACTTGGGTCGTGTCGCGCCCGTCGAGATAGGCGCGGGCCGAGGCGGTCGCCATCTGGCGCAGCTTTTCGATCGGGCCCGGCGTGCGGCCGGCCGGCGAATGCAAAAACTTCTCGGTCTGGGTGGCGAGCGTGCTGGCCCCGCCGGCGCGCAGATGCCGATCGACGAGGCCGCCGAGGCGCCCGGCCGCAGCGAGCATAAAGCGCGGCCAATCGACCGCCGGGTTGCGGTCGGGATCGTTGGGGTCGAGCAGGTCCTTGTCTTCGATAAACGAAAGGCTCGAAACCACCAACGGCGGGATCGCCCCAAAGCTCGCAAAGCTACGCTCGGGATAGCTCGCCCGATAGATCAGCCCGCCGTCGGAATCGAACAGCTTGAGCCCGGCATCGGGTTTTTCGCGATAGACCGCATAGCCGCCATCCGTGACAAACCGCGCCAGCGTCGGCGACCAGCGCGCCTGCTGCGCGACCGCGAGCTGATGCCGGCCGAGCGACTGGACGTATATGGGCAATTCGGCATAGCCCAGGCGCTCGTCATAGGGTCCGCCGTTCGGGAACAGGATCGAAGAGCTCGGCCCGTCTTCGATCGAAAAGCTCATGCCGCTTGTGAGGCGCGTGAAAATCAGCGACTGCAAGAACGAGGTGCGGATCTCGGCTGCGATCCCCCAGCCGATCAGCGCCAAGACGCCGAGCACTGTCGCCCACCGCAGCGCCGAGACCGCGCGCAAAAACCCGGGCAGCCAGTCGGCGCGGAGCCGGAACTGCCGGATCCGGCGTCGCCAGACCCCGCCGTGCCGCAAACGGCCCCAAACCGCCTCGACCATATATGCCCGCTCCGATCAACCGATCCGGCCGCAGGCAAACGCTGCAACGGACGCCAGCGATCCGTCGGCGCCCGGTGCGCGAGCGGGGGCGGGGGCGGGGTAACCGCGGTCGGTTCGGCGATCCGCAGATTAGATGAGAAGATTTAGCGCCCTTTGAAGGCCGGCTTGCGTTTTTCCATAAAGGCGGTGCGGCCCTCGGCGTAATCCTGGCTGGCAAAGCATTCGTCGACGAGGTGCTTGCAGAGCGCCAGGTCGCGCGCGCGCTCGTCTTTCAGCGCTTCGCGGATCGCGACCTTGGCGGCGCGCACGGTCAGGGGTGCGTTTGCAGCGATCCCGGCGCAGCATTCGGCGACATGGCTTTCGAGCGCATCGGCTGGCACGACCTCATTGACGAGGCCCATGCGCAGCGCCTCGTCGGCGGTGAACTGGCGCGCGGTATAGAAGATCTCGCGCGCATAGGCCGGCCCGACCAAATCGACGAGCTTTTTGATCCCGTCATAGGCGTAGCCGAGGCCGAGCTTGGCTGCCGGGATGCCGAATTTCGAGCCCTCGGCAGCGATCCGCAAATCGCAAGCCAAGGCGGTGCCGACTCCGCCGCCGATGCAATAGCCGCGGATCATCGCGATCGTCGGCTTCAACGTTTCCTGCAAGCGCAGCCGCGCCCCCTCGGAAGTCCTGGCATAAGCCGCCGCTGCTTCCTCCGAGGCGCGGCGCTCCTTGAACTCGGAGATGTCGGCGCCGGAAACAAAGGCGCGCCCGCCGGCACCGCTGACGACGATGACCCGGACCGCGTCATCCGCGTCGAAATCGTCGATGATCCGGCTTACCCCTTCCCACATTTCGAGCGAGACCGCGTTGTGCCGCGCGGGGTTGTTGAAGATCAAATGGCCGACCGCCCCGTCCTTCTTGGCGATCATCTTGCTGGTCACGGGCTGGTCGAGCATGGGTTCTTCCTTTTTTCCGTCAAAGACAGCGGCCGGTATAGACGATATCGCCGCCGTTGCCGAAGAGGCCGTCATGGGCTTGCGCGAGCTGGCGTAAATCGACGATATAGCCGGCACCGCACAAGCCGTGCGCGGTGAGCGCGTCGGCGAGCTGATCACGGCGGATTTCTTCAGCGGCGCCATCGTCGTTCTCGGTCATGACAGTGCTCGTCGAGGCGCTGAAGGTGAAATGTCCGCCGGGCGCAGCGGCGAAGCTCACCGCCGGCACCGGCGCAGCGCAGCCGAGGAGGCAGGTCAGAGAAACGAGGGCGAGCGCGCGCATCGGGCGGGTTCTCCGGCAGCTTTGCGCGTTTCTTCGCTCATTCGGCGGGGCGAAGCAAGGTGCGGCGCGACACGGCGTTGGCGCGAGCCGCACGAGCCCGCTATTTTTGCCCGCTCGCAGGGAGGTCGATCGATGAGCTACAAGGACTTGCTGGTGGTGCTCGACCGCGCGGTCGATGTCGCCGAACGCATCGCGGTCGCCGCTACGCTGGCCGAGCGCTCGGCGGCGCATCTCGTCGGGCTTTATCCAGTGCCGGACCCTGCATTTCCGGCGCGCGCCGGGTATCTCGATCTGGCGCTGATCGAGAGCGCCTACCAGGAATTTCGGCTGCAGGCGTCGGCCGATGCCGACAAGATGCGCGAAACCTTCGAGAACGCTGCCCGGCTGCGCGGCCTTTCGTTCGAATGGCGCGCTGCCGGCGAGAGCTGGGACGGCGACCCGGCGCTGCATGCGCGCTATGCCGATCTGACGATCCTCGGCCAGGTCGATCCCGGCAACCCGGAGATGGCCGCGTTCCGGCCGCATCCGGAGCGGATCACGCTCGCTTCCGGCCGGCCGATCCTTATGGTGCCCTATGCCGGACATTTCGAGACACTCGGGCGGTGCGTGCTGGTCGGGTGGGACGCAAGCCGGGAGGCGACCCGCGCCGTCAGCGACGCAATGCCGCTGTTGGAAGCGGCCGATCAGGTCACGGTGCTGGCGATCGACCCGGAAGGGGGGCCGCGCGGGCATGGCGAGCTTCCCGGCGCGGATATCTCGCTGCACCTCGCCCGGCACGGGGTCAAGGCCACGATCGAGCGGACGGTATCGGCCGATGTGCCGGTCGGCGACGTGCTGCTGTCGCGCGCCGCCGATCTCGGCGCCGATCTGCTGGTAATGGGCGCCTATGGACATTCCCGCGCGCGCGAGCTGCTCCTCGGCGGCGCCACTCGGACGGTCTTGAGCAGCATGACCCTGCCGGTGCTGATGTCGCACTGATCTGTTTCTCCGGTCGGCAGGTATGGATTGCCGCCCGCTAATTCATGCCGCCCGTCCCGTTGCCTCGACGCATGTGGGCGGGCAGCACACTCACCTTTGCCGAGCCGCTTCGGATCGGTAACGCATTCCGCAGTTATACCCGAAGCCGCGCCGCCGGATGGACCTTGGCAACGCAGCGTGACACCGGATCCGGTGATGCTGTTGCGCTATTCCGCACTGACGTGCCATTGATACGGGATCCACTGCGACCGTTCCTATGCGATCAAAGTCGAGAAATATCCCGGGCTCGTTGTGCGTGGCCCGCTTCTTGCGACGCTGCTCCTGGACTTGATACGGCGAGAAGCCGGCCAGCGCCTGCTGGCATTGGTATTTCCTCTCGCAGTGCGAACGTCAGTAGTGTGGCCGTCGCGCCGGTTGCGATACGGCGTACCATTCGTGGATTGAACGACGCCGCTTCAAGCGATCGCAGCTCGGCTTCCGACCGGATTACGGCAAGCGTCGCCGGCGACCTGCCGCGTCAGTCGCGCGATATGGACAGCCCCGCGAGAAGCGGAGCGTACGCGGCGAGCCTGCGAGACAGGAACTCAGTGAAGAGCCGCACGCGCTTCGTCTTGCGTGTCTCCCCCTGTGTGAGAAGCCAGAGCGTTCCGTACATGTGCAGGTCGGTGCCCGGCACCCTCGCCAGTAGGGGGGCGGCATCGCCAATGAAGCACGGCAGTGTCGTCATCCCGAGCCCCTGCCGTACAGCAACAATCTGCGCCTCGGCGTCCGTGGTCCTGAACGGAACCCCCGTGGTGCGAACCTCACCCTCGCTGGCCCAATCCGGAATTCCATGAATGCTTATGACGATCCACCGGATGGGATCAGGCGCGCCCACACGCCACGCGGCCAGCAGATCGCGGGACATGTAGACACCGCCGAATACATCCGGTCCCTTCAGGCCGTGAAGATTGAGCGGCAGGGTTTTGCGGTCGTAGACGACGCGGATCGCGACGTCGGCCTCCCGGTTGGTCAGATTTGCCAGCTCGCCGGACGACAATATTTCCATCTCGATGTCCGGATGCAGACGCGCGAAATCGGCGAAGTCCGGCATGAGCAGGTGTGTCGCGAGGGGCGGCGTCAGCGTCACCCGCAGCAGCCCGCGCACGCTCTGGTCGCGCCCGAAGACGCGCGTCTCCAGCCGGTGCGACGAGGCTTCCATCTGGTTCGCGAGCTCGATGACCTCCTCGCCCGCAGCCGTCAGGCGGTAGCCCGAAGGCAGCTTTTCGAACATGTGCGCCCCGAGGCGTTCCTCGAGCTGGGCGATGCGTCGCAGCACGGTCGAGTGATTCACCCCGAGGCGCTCGGCGGCGGCCCGCACCGAGCCTCCGCGCGCGACGGCAAGAAAGTAGCGAACGTCATCCCAGTCGATCATGGTGCAATCCGGCACCGCGTGGTGCGCCTTCCAAAGCCCGTGTCCAACACATCGAACAGCATCTCGTATGTTGGGAGCACGGGCGGTCATCATAGCCTATGCCGACAAGCGCGGCCCAATTCCGAACGGCGGACGCCGATCGTCGCGGCTGGCCTCAGTCGTCCAACCGGATCGATTTCGCACCACCGATGTGCGCGCTTCCGCACTCAACGTCTGATGCCGGCGGACCCATCTCGAGGTTCTCGGGGACCTCCCCGGACGAGCCAAAGACGGAGTCTGAAGGAAAAGTCATGGGAAAGCTCGAGGGTAAGGTTGCAGTCATCACGGGCGGATCGAGCGGTATGGCGCTGGCGAGCGCCAAGCGGTTCGTTGAAGAAGGCGCCTATGTTTTCATCATGGGCCGGAGGCAGGAGGCGCTCGACGAGGCCGTCAAACTGATTGGCCGGAACGTGATCGGCGTGCGCGGCGACGCGGCCAATCTCGACGACCTCGACCGTCTGTTCGACACGGTCAAGCGGGAAAAGGGCAGGATCGACGTCCTGTACGCGAGCGCCGGCATCGGCGAAGCCGTCCCACTGGGCGAGATTACCGAGCAGCATTTCGATGCGGCCTTCGGCCTGAATACGCGCGGCACGCTGTTTACCGTTCAGAAGGCGTTGCCGCTGTTCAACGATGGCGGATCGATCTTCATGACCGGGTCAGTTGCTTCGGTGAAAGGTTTTCCTGGTTACGGCGTGTATTCGGCGAGCAAGGCGGCGTTGCGCTCATTCGCACGCACTTGGCTCAACGAGCTGAAGGGCAGGAATATCCGGGTGAACGTGCTGAGCCCGGGGCCGATCGCCACACCGATGCAGGACCAAGTTCTCACCGAGGAGGCGAAGCGGATGTTCCGATCCCTGATCCCGCGGGGAAAGATGGGTCGTCCTGAGGAAATTGCGGCGGTCGCGCTGTTTCTTGCTTCAGACGATTCGAGCTTCGTGAATGGGGTGGAGTTGTCTGTCGACGGAGGTATGTCGGCCATCTGAAAGGCCGGGGAATCAATATCAACACGGATCGGAGAAGCATTATGAGCTATGCAATTGTAGGTTTCGGGGCGGTGGGCCAAGCCCTGGCCCGCGCCTTCGCCCGTAAAAACATCGACGTGACCGTCGCCAGCCGCCGGCCGCCCGAAGCGTTGGCGCCGCAGGCTCGGGCGATTGGACCCACGGTCGTCGCCAAGTCGCTGCGGGACGCGCTCGAGGCCGACACAATCATCTTGGCGGTCCCGTTCGGGGAGCATCGCGAGGTTGCAAAGGCCCTGCCAAGCTGGAAAGGCAAGACGGTCGTCGACACGATGAACGCGTTGGTTCCCCTTGAAGAGCTGGACGGTCTCCCGTCCTCCGCCTTCGTCGCGAAGGCGTTCACCGGCGCCAAGCTCGTGAAAGGTTTCAATCACCTGATTGCGGCCACCCTGGCTACCGATCCGATCGTCGAGGGCGGCCACCGGGTCGTCTTTCTGTCGAGCGACGACGAGGATGCGACCGCTCCCGTGGCGGCCTTGGCCAAACAACTCGGGTTCGCACCCGTCAAGCTGGGAAAGCTCAACGAGGGTGGCGCGCTGGTGCACGCACGCGGCCGTATTTGGGGCCAGCTCATCTTCCAGGATTTGTTCAAGAAGGAGCAGTAATCGATCTACGACCGTGTGATTTGGCCCGAGAAGCACGATCCCAAAACGTCGGCCATCTATGCGCTCGATGACATCGACGGGAAGGCGCCCCCTCAAGCGATGTGACGCCCGACGGAGCGGCGGATCTGCGGGTCGCTTAGCATCTATCGACTGCTGTCGATGGCCTGGGATTCGCCCGAGTGTCCTCTGCTATCCGATACTACTCCACGATACTCCCTCGTCACTCCCACTCGTATACATAACTTAGTCCACCGATGTGCCCGCTGCCTGCTTGGCTCAAAGCGAGTGCAAGGGGTGCGTGTTGCATCGAGGAGGACGTCTGCATTGCCGACAGCAGGCCGTCGCCCCCAGCAACCACCATGTTCACTTGCGGCGGTAGTGAAGAATGACTGACCCTATGTCCAGCGGCCGCGCCTGTATGAGCTCCAGCTCGCCTTTGGCGATTCCGGCGGCGAATAGCCGTTTTCCGTCGCCCAGCAGGTTAGGTGTCACCATCAGATAATAATCGTCCACCAGGCCTTGGCGCATGAGGCTTTCGGCCAAGCCCGCGCCGCCGAAACTGTAGATCTCGCCCTGCGTGACCGACCGCTTGAGCCCGGCTACCACCGCAGAAAGATCGCCACTGACGACCTTGGCGTTCCACCCCGGGTCACCGGACAGTGATCGGGAAATCACCGTCTTTGGCAGCCGGTTCATTTCCTCGGTCTCGGGCTGGCCTGCCGCTCCCGGCGATGTCCAGTATGCCTTGTTGAACTCGAAGTTGGCCCGGCCGTAGATCAGGTGGCCAGCGTTCTTTAGATTGTGGCCGGCCCAAGCCTCGCCCACCTCAGCCGACCACGGCGGAGGCACGAACTCGCCGTTCGCGCCCGCGACATAGCCATCGAGGCTCATGAACATCGCCAAAACAAGTTTAGCCATGATGTATTCTCCTTCCCACACTGATTGCATATCGCAATCGGTTACGTGCCCGTGTTTGGTTTTGCCGAGAATCGATTAGTGTCTTGTACGAACTATCTGGAACCTTCGAATACGATCAAAGACGATCACTTGATCTCGCCTCGCAGCCCACCTTTTTGTACGCCCTCTCACTCCCACTCGATTGTTTCCTGATCATATAAGCAATTGAAAAGGCGTAGAAATCTTTTCTGCGTGACAGTGTTTTCCGGCAGCAGCACCGTCAAAAAGTTACGCTTTTGATTTTCAAGGGAAATTCGGTCGAAAATTTTTTCGCATGGTTTCGGCGACTATCGAGATCAATCGACCGATTTTTATCCATCGGAGAGGTTCGGCTGCAGCTCCTCAACCGAAAAAACTACCGTCAAGATAGGTAGCACGGATCGCTCAAAGCCGCCAACCGCGTCGCGTCTGAGCGCTCTTTCCAACAGCGGCGCCTGTCTGCACTGGACACACCACATCCCAGGTATTGCGACCGTTAGCTTGGACCCGAAAAGTGAGCCGAGGCAGGTCGTGTCCCTGGGAGTGGTGTATGAGCTGTGGTCATCGCGGACTTTCCGGTAGGGGTTTGGTCGCCAAGCCGATCGACCTGACGGAGAGCCCGGTCCCCGGACTTGATGGGGTGGACGGCCCCGCGATCGGGTCTGGGAGACCCGTCCCACGGGTCGAGCCCATGGGCCCAAGGCCACGGAACGGTCGAGCGGCGCATCCCCAAGCCGCGTCGCGGCAGCTCCTTTCCGGTCTTTCTGAAGCCACGCCGCTTGGCCGAGAAAGGTAGGCGCTGGCGGCGATCGTCCAGGAGGCCGGAGCCCGCCCCCCGTGAAGACGCTAGACCACATGTCCGCCTGAGGACGGGGCGACCCGTCTCACAGTATGCAGGTAGCGAGGGTTGCACCGGGTTGGCCGGCGCCGAGCCTCATGCATAGGAGACGGGTCATGGGAGATCGTATCACTTACGTTGGGCTTGACGTTCACAAGGAAAGCGTTGTTGTCGCGGTCGCCGAGGGCGGCCTTCGCGGCGAGGTTCGCGAACACGGCCGGATTGTCAACACGGCGGCGGCGCTGGATCGCCTGCTGCGCAAGCTCGGCCAGGACGGGGTAAAGCTTCGGTTCTGCTACGAGGCGGGTCCGTGCGGCTATGGCATCCAGCGGCAGTTGTCGACGGCCGGACATGAGTGCGTCGTCGTTGCCCCCTCGCTGATCCCGAAGCGGGCCGGCGACCGGGTCAAGACCGACCGGCGGGACGCGGCCAATCTGGCGCGGCTGCACCGAGCCGGCGAGCTGACGGCGGTATGGGTTCCGAATGCTGGGCACGAGGCGATGCGCGACCTGGTGCGCGCCCGTCTCGATGCGGTGCATGCCTTGCGCCGGGCGCGCCAGCAGCTTTCCGGGTTCCTGTTGCGCCACGGCTGCCATTACGGGCGGCCGGCCTGGACCAAGCTGCATCGTCGCTGGCTCGCCGGGCTCAAGTTCGCGCAGGCGGTGCATCATATCGTACTCGAGGACTACATTCAGGCAGTCGACGCCGCCGAGGCCCGGCGCGATCGGCTGACGACGCAGATCGCGGCGATGCTGCCGGACTGGACCTTGGCCCCGGTGGTGGCGGCATTGCAGACGATGCGCGGCATGGCGCTGGTCAATGCGGCGACGCTGATTGCCGAATTGGGCGACCTCTCGCGTTTCGCCAATCCGCGCCAGCTGATGGCTTATCTCGGGCTGGTGCCGTCCGAGCATTCGAGCGGCGCCAGCGTCAGACGCGGCAGCCTTACCAAGGCCGGCAACAGCGCCGCCCGCCGGCTGCTTGATCGAGGCGGCTTGGTGCTACCGCTTCCCGGCCCGGGTCAGCCGCGAGCTGCTGCTGCGGCAGGAGGAGCAGCCCAAAGCGATCCGCGAGATCGCCTGGAAGGCACAGCTTCGGCTCTGTGCCCGCTATCGCAAGCTCGCTCGCACCGGCAAACCGGCCAATGTCGTCACCGCCGCGATCGCCCGTGAGCTGGCCGGCTTCGTCTGGGCCATCGCGCGGCGCGTGCCGCCGGCGGCGGCCTGATCGCAAGAAACCCGTGATCGCAGCCAAGGGAGGCGCCAGCGAACCATCCGACATGCTCCTTCCGGGCAAGGCTGGGGGCGCGGTCGCGGTCAGGAGAACCCTCGCAACCACTATCTGCCGGATCGCCGATCCGACGCAGGTCGCTAGCCCGTCTTA
>CAVPDQ010000005.1:0-275560 GCA_963702685.1 uncultured Alphaproteobacteria bacterium
ATTATTCCAATCGCCGTCTACCAGCTCCACGCCCTGGTTCGCCCAGTTAGCCGCCTTCTCGCGATTGCGGACGAGCGCGCGTACCTCCTTGCCGTGCGCCAACAGATGTTCTGCCGTTGCGCCGCCCACTTTTCCCGTGATTCCCATTACTGAAAACATGCGCTTTCTCCTGATCTCGAGGGAGAGAGCACTGCCCCTGTTGGTTCAACGGATGAGCGGCAGAATGGCCCGGATGCGGGGATCGCGCGCGTAGAGGCCGCCCCATGTCATCGCGCCCAGAAGCAGCGAGATGATTTCCGGCGGCGACCCCAGCTCACCGATGCGGACATGGGCGCAGATGGCACCTCCCAAAAAGCCCGTCACCAGGATCGCGCCGAGGACGGCGGTGGCCGGGATGGCATAAAGGATGGCGCAGGCGAGTATGATCGGACCCACGACACGGGTCAGGTCCATCGCGAACCCGGTTTCCTGCAACATGCTCGCGATCTGTGCCGGCGCGAAAAGCTGAATAGTCCCGTCTGCCACCAGAGCGATAACGACAAGCGCGCTCATTATCCGGCCGGCCCACAGGGCGCTATGCAAGGTCATCGTTTCGGGCACCTGATGCAGGTTCATAGTTTCGGACATTTGTCATTCTCCGCTGGGGGGATTCCATATTCGGAGCTTAACTTACTGTGTCTCTTGGGTATGATAAACACCGAGGAAATGAACGCACTGTTCTCTCTGTGGTGAACAATGCCGAGGCACGAAAATGCAGAATCTCGAACCCATCCTCATTTTCATAACGGTAGCGGAAATGGGGAGCTTCACCCGCGCGGCCGATAGCCTGGGCATCCAAAAGGGGAGGGCCTCAACGGCGGTCCGGAAGCTGGAAGAAGATGTCGGTGTCAGGCTCCTGCACCGGACGACGCGCAGCGTGCAGTTGACGGAGGACGGACGCGCATTTCATGCCCGTGCCCGCGATCTGCTTGCTGAAGTCGATGACCTGCACTCGATGTTCGCAAGCGATCGCGTGGTGCTTCGCGGGCGGTTGCGGGTCGATCTTCCGACCGAGGTGGCGCGCACAACGATCGTGCCGGCCCTGCCGGATTTCATGGCGACTCACCCCGAGCTGGAGCTGGAGGTGTCGAGCACGGATCGGCAAGTCGATCTGGTTCAAGAGGGGTTCGACTGTGTATTGCGACTTGGACCCATCGGGGACGAGACGTTGATTGCCCGCCCGCTGGGCCTGTTGCGCATGGTCAACGCTGCCAGTCCCGCCTATCTGGCGCGCTATGGCGTCCCTCGATCGCTGGAAGATCTCCAGCGTCAGGAACATCGGACAATTCATTTTTCGACGATGCTGGGCGCAAGACCCATTGGATGGGAATATCCGGACGGCGACAGCTACGCGACGCTTCAGTTGCCGGGTGCGCTGCACGTCAACAGCGCGCAGACCTACGAAGCCGCTGCCCTCGCCGGCCTTGGCCTGATTCAGGCGCCACTTATTGGGATTGGCCGATACTTGGAGAGTGGAGCGCTTGTGGAGATCATCCCCGATTTTCGTCGCCGGGCGCTCGCCGTGTCCCTCGTCGTAGCACATCGGAGCAATCTGTCGCGCCGAGTCCGCGCATTCATGAAATGGATCGAAGATGTGTTGACGCCGTATTTGGAATAGCGAGACGAACATCTTCGTCCGGCCCTCGAAATCAACATTCTGAAGTTACGTCTTTGGGCGGCGATTGCACTGTGGGTACCCTTCTGAACCGAGAAAACGAAGCTGATGCACGTGTTCGTCTTCACCTTCTGCGCATGAGAGGAGACGGGTGCTCGTAAAACGCAATGGTCAATGTGGCCCCCTATCGGCTGAGAACGATGTGGGTGGCGTGGTCGGTCGCCTGATGTTCGGTGACGCGGTAGCCGAGCGCCGACAGGTCGATCCCGGCGAACATCGCTTCGCCTTGCCCGAGCACGACCGGGGACAAAGCGAAATGCAGCTCGTCGATCAGCCCGACGCGAAGATATTGACGCACTGTCTCGACGCCACCGCCGATCTTCACGTCGCGACCCTTGGCGGCAAGCTTCGCCTTCTCCAGCGCCGCCTCGATACCGTCGGTCACGAAGATGAAGGTGGTGCCGCCGTCCATTTCGATTGGATCGCGCGGATGGTGCGTCAGCACGAAGGTCGGCGCGTGATAGGGCGGATTGTCGCCCCACCAGCCCCTCCAGCTCTCGTCCGGCCAGGGACCGCGGATCGGCCCGAACATATTGCGGCCGAGGATGAACGCGCCGAACCCATCCATCGAACGACGTGCGTAGGCCTCATCGATGCCGTCCGAGCCGCCGTCCTTACCGGTCATTGCCCGGAACATGCGCGTACCGAACATCCACTGGTGCAGTTCCAGCCCGCGCTTGCCGAGCGGATTTTCAAGGCTTTGCTCAGGCCCTGCTCCGAAGCCGTCGAGCGAGATCGAAAAGCCTGCAACACGCACTTTCGTCATAACACACTCTCTTCCATCTCTTCCGGGATCGAGGATTGAAGCAGAAGACTTATGCCTTTGCTTCCGGTGAAATCAACATTTGGTAGGTGAGGGGTGCGTGTCCGGCGGCGATGCCGAGCAGCGAGCGGAAGGCGGCATGTCGGGTGCGGCGCCGGTTGAAGCGGAAGACGAACTCGTCGAGGTAGGATTGGAGCTGCTTGCGGCGTAGGCCGTGATAGACGCCCAAGGCCCAGATTTTGAGGTTGGAGAAGATGCGGTGCACCCAGGGCAGCACGACATGGGCGGCGATCTTGCCGACGACATGGGGATCGTGGCTGACGCCGGGAGCACCGGGGTAGGCGGCCCACCCGTCGGTCTTGGCGGTAGCGCCGGGGGCGAGATTGCGAGCGATGAAGGGGTGCAGGCTGTCGGCCGAATAGTCGGCCACCTCGGCGAGACGGATGCGGCCGGGTCCGGCCCCGCCGTCCTGCACCTCGACGGCGCCGACGATCAGCATTTTCCCTTGATGGCTGCGTCCGCCGCCGCCGGTGAGCGGGTCATGCTTGCTGCGGCAGGCGATCTCCGTCTCGTCGACCTCGACCAGACCGGCGAGCGGGCTGCGGCCGGGGGCCAGCATGCTGGCGCGCAGCTTGGCGCACAGCAGCCAAGCGCTCTTGTAGGAGCCGAGCGCGAGTTGGCGTTGCAGCTGCAGCGCCGAGATCCCGTTGGAATGGGTCGCCATCGGATAGGCCGCCCAGAACCAAGTGGTCAGCGCCAGCTTGGAGTGATGCATGATGGTGCCGGCGGTGACCGAGGTCTGCCTGCCGCAGCCGGCGCATTCCCAGGTCCACGGCTTGGTTTGCAGCTGCCACGCCTTGGTCTTGCCGCAGCCGGGGCAGACAAAGCCCTCGGGCCAGCGCACCGCGAACAGGTATCCCACGCAGGCCGCCTCATCCGCGAAGCGCTGCTGAAACTCGATCAAGGAGCGGGGAAAGTCGGTCATCTGCACCCACCGGAGCCCATCGTGTTCGATATTTGTTCTAACACCGATCCGCCCCCATGGCTACAACATTTTGTGGCACCGGACGCAGAGGGATAAGCCTTTTGAAGCAGTATGGGTCGCTACCTGGCTCACGACGATGTGCCGGTGGCTATCAGTGGTTATCGAGCACGCACATTACGCCTAAGCATTCCAAGACCGCCGATAGTCGCCTTTTCTACTCCCACTCGATTGTTTCCTGATCATATAAGCAATTGAAAAAGCGCAGAAATCTTTTCTGCGTGACAATGGTTTCCGGCAGCAGCACCGTCAAAAAGTTACGCTGTTGATTTTCAAGGGAAATTCGGCCGAATATTTTTTCGCATGGTTTCGGCGACTATCGAGATCAATCGACCGATTTTTATCATCGGAGAGGTTCGGCTGCAGCTCCTCAACCGAAAAAACTACCGTCAAGATAGGTAGCACGGATCGCTCAAAGCCGCCAACCGCGTCGCGTCTGAGCGCTCTTCCCAACAGCCGCGCCTGTCTGCGCTGGGCACACCACATCCCAGGTATTGCGACCGTCAGCTTGGACTCGAAGAGTGAGCCGAGGCAGATCGTGTCCCTGGGAGTGGTACATGAGCTGTGGTCATCGCGGACTTTCCGGTAGGGGTTTGGTCGCCAAGCCGATCGACCTGACGGAGGACCCGATCCCCGGACTTGATGGGGTGGACGGCCCCCGAACGGCGTCGGGAGATGCGGTGCTATATTGCTTGGCTGTGGTAATCGTCCTGCACTGCAAGTTCATCGGCGTGCACGGAGCTTTCCTCGATGGCCTTTTCGCCATACCCTCTGAGCATGAGGTTGGCGGCGCGCCAGATGTGGATCGTCGAAACCTTTGCCGATCGGAACACGCTCGGATCAACCGACATATAACCGGACCAACAAGACGGGGGCAAAAGATATGGCCGAAGACAGCAGTTCACAGAACGTCGATCCGCACTTGGTTGCCGAGATCGTCCGCGGTTATGTCGCTAAAAACAGCGTCCCTGTCGATCAGCTCGGGAGATTGATTGCCACGGTGCATCAGACGCTGAGCGGCCTTGGCGCGAATACGACCGCGCCCAGACTGGCGCCGGAGAAATTGGCGCCAGCGGTGCCGATCCGGCGATCGGTGCAGCCAGACCACGTCGTGTGCCTCGAATGCGGATTTCGCGCGGTAACCCTGCGTCGGCATTTGCGGGTCGCGCACGGGCTCGAACCGGCGGCCTATCGCGTCCGCTGGAAGCTCGGGACAGATCACGCGCTGACGGCACCGTCCTATTCGGAGCGTCGCTCGACGATGGCAAAACAACTTGGGCTAGGCCGCAAGCGGGCCGAAGCCGAAACACTGGCGCGGGCGCGACGGGGCCGGCGGCGGCAGGCGGCCAGCGAGTAGGCCGAGACGAGGTTGTCCCGCGCGGGAGGTTTGGAAATTCGGTCGACACCGGTTCGGGCCGCCCGGCGTTGCTGCCGTGATGGCAGACCTTGACCATGCTCGACCTCCCACGATTCGCGACGCCGCTTGGCAAACGGCGTATCGCCTTGGTTTCCCGCTCGCTCGAATTTGGTGGCGACTGCGGCGCCAGCGGCATGAGGGTGCGCTGGTAGCGGTTCACGTCGGTCAAGCGTTGCTGCTGGTGCGCTCGTCATATCGCGTCGCGTGGAACTTTCCGGGCGGCAGCATCCGGCGGGGCGAGACGCCAGAAATGGCGGCGCGGCGCGAGCTGGCCGAAGAGATCGGCCTCACGGGGTACCGACTGCTTCCCGCGGGCACCTGCGGCGGCATCTGGGACGGGCGAATCGACCGAGTGCATTTCTATGAATTGCGACTGAAGCAGCTACCTGAGCTGCGGCTCGACAACCGAGAGATCATTGGCGCCCGGCTGGTACCGGCCGCCGAGTTGCGCAGCATGGCGCTGACCGGGCCGGTCAGCGCCTATCTCGGCACCGTGCCCCCGCCAGGCGACACCCCTAGCCGGGCCTGCATCTAGGGGTGCCGATCTGACACTTGACACCCACGCGCTCTCTCTCGTCTTGCCCGTGAAAGCGGGCATCCAGGGCAACATACGCCGCGTGTGCAGCCCCCTGTTCATGCCAGAGCCTGCCCCTGGCTTGCGCCAATTGAGTGCACTATCACCGTAATTCGGCACCGTAATTCGGATCGACGAACTGCATCTGGACTACCCGTTTGCGGGCCGCCGGATGCTGCGCGACATGCTGCGCGGTGAGGGCGTCGCGATCGGCCCCTGCCGTGTCGCCACGATGATGAAGCGGATGGGGATCACCGCGCTCTATCGCCGGCCGAACACGTCAAAGCCGGCGCCCGGCCACAAGATCTACCCGTATCTGCTGCGCAAGCTGACGATCGAGCGGCCGAACCAGGTATGGGCGATGGACATCACCCCCGCCTTCGCGGGGGCAGGCTCTACATCGCGATGGTGCGCGGCTTCGTCTATCTCGCCGCGGTGATCGACTGGGCGAGCCGCCGGGTTTTGGCTTGGCGGCTCTCGGTCACCATGGAGGTCGAGTTCTGCCTTGAGGCCGTCGAGGAGGCGCTGGCCAAGCACGGCCGGCCGGAGATTTTCAACACCGACCAGAGCCTGCCCTCGCGAAAGCGGGGGGCAGCCAGTTCACCAGTGCCGACTTCACCGGCCTCCTGCCGGCGAAGGGTATCGCGATCAGCATGGACGGCAAGGGATCATGGCGCGACAACGTGTTCGTCGAGCGGCTCTGGCGCTCGGTCAAATACGAAGAGGTCTCTCTCAGGGCCTATGACAGCGTCGGCGAGGCCCGCGCTTCGCTCGGTCGGTACCTCGACTTCTACAACCGCAAGCGTCCGCATTCGAGCCTTGACGCAACGACGCCGGACCACGCCTACTTCCACAACCTGCCGCAGGTCGCGGCAGCATGATTTCGCCGTCATGTCCGGGGCGTCACTCTGGTCGGGCTACGCCCTCCCGGCGTGCCACCCCGGACATGGCACCCCACGGCAACCGGCGGAGATTCCACTTATCAAGCGCGGAAACCTGTCCAGACAAAGCCGGCCAGCTCTCCTCGCGAAGGCGGACCGATGCCGCAAGCTATGCGGGATCTACGACCCAACTTAATCACAAAACATCTTTGAGAACAAGGAGCAATTCCATAAGGACTAACTAACTAAGTTCGATCAACCGGTTGTTGCATCGGCGTGTCGGCTGCAGAAAGCGTGCGATGGAATGTGCTCGCTGGCCCGCGCCCGCCCGCAGCGGCACCGGTGCGAACGCCCCGGCGGGCGGCGGCGGGCTTTTGCATTTCTCCACGTCGACGAACGCCGTTGCCGCTCGGACCTTGGCTCAGCCGCGACGTGCCGTGGTCGCGCGTCAGGACATTCGCGTTGCCGTGCGCGCAGGCCGGCTCCTCTTCATCGTCCGCCGGGTCGTACCAGGCGCCGCAGGAGCCTGATTACGCCGGCGCGCAGCGCCCGAGCCATGCGGCCAGCCGTATTGCACATTCGCCGGCAACGCGACAACGCCGCGCCGGGTCAGTGTGCCGGGCCGCGACGTCGACCTCGTAATGCGTCAGTTCAGGCCCGATCGCCGCATAAAGCGCGACGCGGCTCATGGCATCGGTCATCGGGCACTCCCTGCGCCTGGTACGGCGGCGATACGGATGCACGCCCGGCTCGACGCCAGTCGCGTCAACATCCTGTCCGGCGATGAGCGCGCTTCCGGCGCATCTGCCGGCAAGTTGATCTACGCCGGCCGCGTCGGCACCGGCATGGGTATCCCCAAGCTTGAGCGCGTGTGGCGTCAGCACCATAATGTGGCCGCCATGTTCCCGATGGCCGCAGTCGGCGCAGAGCTGCCGGTGGGCGCCCGGTCCCGGACGGTCGGGAGTTGCCGCCACTCCGGCCAGTCACGATAAGCCGCCGCGGAGTCTCGAAGCCGCGTTCAACGGAACGCCGACTTAACCTCCTGCGCCAGTAGCCGGATCGCCTCTCGCTCCGCCGCGTGATCGGCCAGGCCCGCGCAATTCGTTTCCAACTGCACGCCCGACAGCCCGATGTCGCGTTGCAGGTCTTTCAACTTCCCCACCACCGTATCGGGTGAGCCAATGAACACCGAACCGCGCAAAGTTTCCTCGATCGTGATTTCAGTGAGGCGCTGCGAGGTTTTCCAGCGCGGGTGGTCCGGCGGGCTGTTTTGCCGACGAGAGGAGTTGGCAAGCAGGCGGCTTTGGTTCTGGAAATGCCGCATCAGGGTCGGCCCGTAGGCTTCCTGGGCCGCCGCATCGGTTTTGGCGACGAAACCGGGGCAACGGAGATAGACGGGCGCCTCCCCGGGATGTCCGGCGTCGGTCCAGGCTTTGCGGTAGACGTCGATGTGCTGCTTGAACATCCGCACATCCTCGTGCCGCACCGACAGGAACAGGCCTTGGCCCGCTTTGCCGGCCGCGGGGAATGTTTCGACGCTCACCGCCGCGATGCGGATTTCGGGCGTCGGTCGTTGCACCGGCTGCGGCACGACCGTGACGTCTTGGATGTCGTAAAACTTGCCCTTGTAGGAGAAATTGTCTTCCCGCCAGGCGCGTTGAATGATTTCCAGACACTCGATCTCGCGGTCCTTGCTTTCGGAATAGGCGATGTTCAGCGCCTCATAGGTCTTCACGACGCCGCTGCGCCCGACGCCGAAGATCAGTCGGCCCTTGGAGACGTGGTCCAAGGTCGCGGCTTCCTCGGCGATGCGAAGCGGATTGGCCAGCGGAAGCACCTGCACGCTGGTCCCGATCCTGATCCTCTCGGTGCGGGCCGCGATCGCGGTACCGAGGACCAGCGGGACTGGCGGCGAGGGCGCGCCGTTTGTCGAAATGCAGTTCCGCGAGCCACATCACGTCGAGGCCGTATTCCTCGCTGGCGTCGACGATGTCGAACCCGGCGGCGAAGCATTCGGCCTGGCTGCGGCCAGGCAGCACCGGAAACTCGTGATAGATACCTAATTCCATTGAATGGGACCTTCCCCGAACGCGGTCTTATCCGACATTCACCAGATTGCCAGCGGTGTCGATGCCACGGTTGCTGTCTTGAACGTTTTGAGCAACCGCAAATCGCGCGTTTGCATACCCGGCAGGCGCCACCGTCGGCCGTTGACCAGCCCGGCCGCGCTGAAAGACGGCGCTTTCCCTGCGTCGGTATGCTAGGCCGAGTCATCCGACGGCTCGACCTTGTTCCCATCGACATCAACCTTGACCAGCGACGAGGCGGTGATCTCGTCGTACAGCATGCGCTACAGGTGATCGGCGATGTCGCCTACCACGACTACGAGGGCACCGGGAGAAGCCTCGAGGAACGCGAGCGCTTCCTTGCCGATTTCGGTGACAAGCACATCATGGTATTGCGCAATCACGGTCTGTTCATCGTCGGGCGCAGTATCCCTGAAGCCTTTATCGCCACCTACCGGATGGAGCGTGCCTGCGCGATGCAGCTCGCCTTTCAGCAGTCGGGCGCCGAGCTCAACCCGCTCTCCGACGCGGTGGTCAGCGCGGGCTATGCCAAGTCTCGTGCCGGCGCCGCACGCGGCCACGATCCGAACAAATTCGACTGGCCGGCATTGCTGCGTAAACTCAACCGTATCGACCCAACCTACAAAGAATAGCCGAGCGCGGGGTTGATGGTAAGACTTTAGGGATTTACCTGCACGTACACCCCGGCAGAACCCGGTGCATGCGTCATGGCCTGCCGCATGCGCGGCGAATTGGGCGAGGAATGTTGCTGTTGCTCCTTCCACTCCGGGCTTTCGGGCACGGCCGTACTGGCAAATTCGTAGACCGTGCTGTAGCCGCTGGTACCCTCGAGAACCCGATAGCGGCGAGCGTAGATCACTCCCGGCACCTTGCGGTAGCCTGGCACATATTCCCCACTGTACCAGGCGTTCCACTCCGCATCGACCTCGGCGGGGACGGACATGCGGCCAATCTGCAACACCGGCGCCATGCCACGCTCCGGCATTTCCATGCCGTCCGGGTAAATCTGTTCCCCGACAATGCGTGTCAAATTCTTCCCAATCACGGACGGCGAGACTTTCTGTCCCCACGGCGTCCGCGGCCGGCTGGTAAACGCCGGCGTCTGCATCACCGCCACGCTTTCCAGTTCATAGCATGCCAGGTACTGCGGGCCACCCTTGACCGCCTCGTAGCGGGCCGCTGAGAGAATGCCGGGCACCGACAGCAATTCCGGTAGATGTTCCTTGTTATACCACTCGTTGAATTCCTGCACGTGCTGGGCGTCGATATCAACGTACACCATGAAAATCCCGCGACCTTTTTGTGCCATGTGTCCGTCTCCTCTGTGAAGCGTAGCCGCCATCGTTTTGCCTCGTCTCGTTGGCACCCGGTCCTCACGCCTGGAGCCCAGGAGAGACACGAGACACCAACTGGGGAGCCATCTTAGCGGACATTCCCCAGATTCCGGGGCTGTTGAGCGCGATCTTCCGTCTCATCGAGGCACACCGCAATGAAATTCGGGCGCAACCAGCTTCGTTCGCAGCCAAGCGTTCGGGTTGCTCGCCTCGAAGCCGTTCGTCTACCCAGCAACCCGCCCTTACAAGGCCCGCTTTCGCCCAACTCGACGATGCCCCCGAGCATCGAGTTAGGAGCGGGAAGACGACAAGCGGCACCGATCGTCATCTTGTCGGATGCCTGGCAAGCTGATCGCGAGCGCCATCCGCTGGTTGCCTCCTCCGGGTCGGTCGTGCCCCGACTCTGGACTGGCCATCGCGACGACTTCACTGATCGGTCTCCGCAAACGGCGTCGGCGCATCGCGGGCGTGTCGGGCATTGTCGCGACCGCGCGGGTAGCGCAACGTTAGAGTATGCACCCGAGTTCTTAGAGCAGGCCTGGATGACATCGCTTTCAACGCCGAACACGATCAGCGGCCGCAACGCCTTTATCGAATTGCTGCAATCCGAGGGGGTCACGCACCTTTTCGGCAATCCGGGAACCACCGAGCTGCCGATCATGCATGCGCTCGCCGATTATCCGCAGATGCGCTACGTGCTCGGCCTGCAGGAGGCGATCGTCGTCGCCATGGCCGATGGGTATGCCCGTGCCTCGGGTGAACTGGTCGCGTGCAACGTGCATGTCGCGCCGGGGCTCGGCAACGCGATGGGCTCGCTGTTCACGGCGTTCAATTCGGGCACGCCGCTGCTTATTACCGCCGGGCAACAGGAGCAGGGACACGGACTGACCGAGCCTCTGCTGTACGCGCCGCTGGTGCCGATCGCGACGCCGGTCGTGAAATGGGCGACCGAGGTGACGCGGCTGGAAGACCTGCCCCGCATCGTGCACCGCGCCGCGAAAATCGCCACCACTCCCCCGACCGGGCCTGTCTTTATCTCCCTGCCGGGAGACATCCTCAACGCCTTCGGCGTCATCGATCTCGGACAGGCAACGCGAGTCGATACGCGCGTGCGGCCATCGGAAGACAGCCTTCGCGGGCTGGCCGAGCGGCTCCTCCGCGCGAAGCGGCCGGTCATCATCGCCGGCCACGAGATCATCCGTAGCGACGCCTTTGCCGAGGCCGCCCGCTTTGCCGAAATCATGGGTTGCCCCGTCTATGATCAGACGGTGCTGCAAGGTTCGCATTTCCCAACCGACCATGCGGCCTATCTCGGGCCGCTGTCGCGCGACCAAAAAACCGTGCGCGCCCGCCTCGATCCCTACGACACGGTGATCAGCCTCGGCTCCGATTTCCTGCGCATGTCGGTCTATAGCGAAGTCGAGCCGCTGCCGCCGCATATGTCGGTCATTCAGATCGGGCTGAACGACTGGGAGATGGGCAAGACCTACCCGGCGGAAATAGCCGTCCGCGCCGATGTCAACGAGACATTGCGCGTGCTGACGCCGCTCGTGGCCGAACTCGGCGGCGCGACGCAGCGCCAGCGCGCCGCGGACGGCCTCGCCGCACTTTCCGGACGCAACTGGACGGCCAACCGGAAGGCACGCGCTGAAATCGCCTTCGCTAAAGCGGCCATGCGCCCGATCGATCCTGAATGGCTGATGCTGACGATCGCGGATTTGCTGCCGCAAGACGCCATCATCGTCGACGACGCCCTGACCACCGGTGCGAGCCTCCCGGCCTTTATGCATCTGCGCGATCGCTACGCCTATTTCGGCAATGTCAGCGGCGGTATCGGCTGGGCCATTGCCGCAGCGGTCGGTATTCAGCTCGCCCAGCCGGAGCGCAAGGTCGTCGCCCTACTCGGCGATGGCAGCGCCATGTACTCGATCCAGGCGCTGTGGACCGCCGCTCACGAAAAGCTGCCGACCGTCTTCGTCGTGTTCAACAATGGCGGCTACCGCATCATCAAGCAGCGGCTGAAGCTGTTCCACAGCACCGAGCGCTTTATCGGGATGGATTTCACAGATCCGCCAATCGAGTTCGCCGCACTCGCCCGCAGCCTTGGCATGCGGGCCCATCGTATCGACACAGGGGATGAGTTCGACGCGGCTTATCGCGACGCATTAGCGGCGCGCGAGCCCGTGCTCCTCGAAGTGATCGTCGACGGCAGCGTCTAGCTGCACGAAAATAATATCGCGCAAAGGCGCGGCGTGCCCGGCCACCCGGTCTGCGCCAGCACTGCCGAAAAAACGCCGGCGCTGGCGGGCCTGGCCGGCCTGCATGCGCTTCATTAGGGCGCCGTCGAGAATGCTGGGCTACGATCAGCGGACGGGACAGCGGATCCCTCGCCATCGTCATCTCCTGCAAGGCCGCGCCAACCCGCGCGCGCATGGATTAGTACGGGCGGCGGTCGAGCGGTGCATGCGGCTGCTCCAGACCATCTACGGGGATGTTGCGGCCGTTGATCCAGTGGGCGCGCGACGACGCGAGCGAACACGATCACATCCGCGACCTCATCGACGGTGCCGAGCCGGCCCATCGGAAAACCGTGCCGGACGTAATCCTCGAAATACTCCGGATTGGCGAGGCGGTAGCGGTCCCAGCCATTGCCCGCGGCCAGGATTGAACCCGGCGACACGGTGTTGACGCGAATGCCGTAGGGCACGAACTCCAGCGCCCAGCGCTCGGTGTCGAAAATCAACGCGGCCTTGGAGGAACCGTACTGCCCCGACATCGCGAGCTGCGGGGCCCAGCCAGAAATCGATGCGATGTTGATCACCGCGGCCCCCGGCCGGGCCTTCATATGCGGCAAGGCGAGCCGCATCATGCGTACGGTCTGGATCAGGTTGCGCTCCAGCGCGCCGCGCCAGTCGTCATCGCTGCTGTCGGCAATGCGCGCACCGCCGCCGCCACCGCCGACATTGTTGACCAAGACATCGATGCCGCCGTAAGCGGCGACCGTGGCATCGATCAGCCGGGCTGCGTCGGAGGGATCGGCGACGTCGGCGGAATGTGCCGCGACCGTGGCGCCGGTGCCCCGCAGTGCCGCTTCCGCATCGCGCAGCTGCTCGGCCGAGCGCGCCGACAGCATGATCGGGCAGCCTTCGGCGGCGAATGCCCTGGCGGTCGCCAGCCCGATGCCGCGGCTCGACCCGGTAATCAGCACAACCTTGCCGGTCAGTCTAAGATCCATGCCGCTACTCCCGAGCCACTCCAATTCGCCCGTTCTAAGGCGGGCTCTCGCCGCCGAGGGCGATGCACTCGATCTCGACGCCGTTGCCGTTGCTGAGCTGCAAGACGCAGGTGGTCCGAGCCGGCGGATCGGTCAGGAAGAATTCGTGCCAGACCCGGTTCATCTCGTCGAAATCCCTGCTGTCGGCGAGCACGACTGTCATCTTCACAATGCGCTCCAGACTTGAGCCGGCAGATTCGAGCAGGTGCGCCATGTTGCGCAGCGTCTGCCGGATCTGCTCGTCGATAGGACCGAGATTGCGCCCGCCGGTGACCGGATCCACGGGGCCCATGCCGGATAGGAAGACATAGGTGCCGACCCGAATCCCTGGCGAATGCGGCAGGTTGGCGTTGCGCGAGACATTGAGCCTGGGATTGACCGGCTCGATCACACTGCGGGAGAGGGGATCGCTCATCGGACAGCCCGCTTTCCTCAAGCCAGCGCAACGCATTCGATCTCGACCTTGCGGCCACCGATCAGCCCGGCCCCACACACCGTCCGGGCGGGAGGGTCGATTGGAAAGAACTCACGATAGGCCGCGTTCATGTTCTCGTACTCCAGCATCGAATAGATCAGCACGTTGACCTTAACCACTTTGTCGAGCGAGGAGCCGCCCGCCTCCAGCAGTTCGCCCATGTTCGTCAGGATCTGCCGCGTTTCGGTCGCCACCGTGCCGTGCGCCGGCTCGCCGGTCGCCGGATCGATCGCCGCCATCCCCGAAAGAAAAACGAAGTCGCCCGCTCGTATGGCCGGGGAAAGCGGAAGGTCCGACCGCGATACATCCCCGGGATCGCGGGGTTCGATCGCCTGTTTCGGATGCATCATATCCGCAGCCTGACGCGTTTCCGCTGCGGCGATGACATCGAGCATGACCTTGAAACCGGCTTCGATGCGCACGCTCATGACGGTCCGGGCCGGCGGCGCGACCGGAACATAGCGCCGGTAAGCGCGGTTGAGCACGTCGTACTCGATGCGGTCATAGATCATCGCGTGCACTTGCACGATTCGGTCCAGGGACGAGCCGGCGGACTCCAGAAGCAGCTTCAGATTTTCGAAGATGCGCCGCACCTCGCTCGTCACCGTGCCGTGCTCGCGCTCGCCGCTCTCAGGAATGATCGCCACCATGCCCGAGCAAAAGATCAGGCCGCCGGCCCGGATCGCCGGGCTTTGGTGATGGCCGTATTCTCGGCAAAGATCGAGCCCCGGCACCGGGGCCGGAATAATGTCGCGCATGCAACCTCCCATCGACCGGGCGGATCGAGCGAGCCGGTGGGCTCGGGTATCGAGAATGTAGCGGTCCTAAAGCATGACCGGAATGCCCCGAAACACCCGCCATTTTCGCTGCCATAGTGCCAACATGTATAGATCGGTATCTGCTCAGCGAGGGAGGTTGCGATGACGCCGCGCGGTTATGGACCTCTCGCCTATGTGCCGATTACGCGCCGCCCGAAATTGATCTGGCCGGACAGGGCGCGGGTCGCGCTGTGGGTCAATCCCAACATCGAATTCTTCGGTCTCGACGACGTGATGCCGGGAAATCTGAACGAGCGGGTGCCGCGTGACCGCGCCCAAATCCCGAACGTGCGCAACTGGGCCGTGCGCGACTATGGCAACCGCGTCGGCATCTGGCGGATCATGGAAGTTTTGACCCGCCATGGCGTCCGCGCCAGCGCTGCGCTCAATAGCCAGGTTTGCGACCATCATCCGGAGATTATCGAGGAGGCCGGCCGGCTCGGCTGGGAGCTGATCGGGCATAACGAGACGAACGCGCTGCGCCTGACGGAGATGGATGCGGCGGGGGAACGCAAGGCGTTGCACGCGACCATCGACCGCATCGAGGCGGCTTCCGGCAAGCGGCCGGTCGGGTGGCTCGGCGCCGGCCTGGCCGAGACCTGGAGCACGCTCGATTATCTGGCCGAAGCCGGCATCCGCTACGTCTGCGACTGGGTCAATGACGAACAGCCGTATCTGTTCGAGATCGGCATCCCACCGCTGGTGTCGCTGCCCTATTCGGTCAGACCAAGAGTCCGCCTATTTCGAGATGAAAGTCTCGGTTCCCGAATTCGAAGCGATGCTGCGGCGTCAGTTCGACACGCTCTACCGTGAGGGTGAGACAATGCCCCGGGTCATGGCCATCGCGGTGCACCCGTTCGTCACCGGCCAGCCGCATCGGATCGGCGCGCTCGATTCCGCTCTCGAATACATCTGCTCGCATCCCGGTGTCTGGCGCGCCACCGCTTGGGAGATCGTGCAGCATTTCCTGGCGCAGCAGCGGGCAACGGCCCCCCGATGATGTTCTTCGACAGATGTGCTTCGGCATCGAAGCTGCCATCTCGCCACCGGGGCAACACTCAGTCGGCCGCGGCCTCGCCACTTTTCATTTCGGCCTGAACCAGCCTGTCGATCATAAAAGTGGGCGGAGGAGCAACGATCCCGCGTTGGCGGCCACCACCGCTTCAATACGAGATTTGCGCGATCGCGCGCAGCTCTTCAGGCGTTGCGGTCCCGTAGCCGAAGAATTCGAGGTACGCGGGTATCTGCTCGAACAGCATGTCCGTTCCGAGCAGGAAGCGGCAGCCGCGCCGAGCCGCAGCTCGGAGCAGCGACGACGGCTTGGCGGTCAGCACCACATCGCCGACCAAGGCGTTGCCGTCGAGCCGCATCGGATCGAACGGCAAGGGATCACCCGCCGACATCCCGAGCGGTGTCGCGTTGACCACCAGGCGATATCCGGCGGGGTCGTTGTCCCGCAATGTGACGACGAGACCGGGGAAGTGGTGCCGCAGACGCGCCGCGAGCCGCCCGGCCGCCGCGGCGTCGATGTCGCAGAGCGCGATCGATCCCGGCCCCTCCGCCGCAATCGCCGCGGCTATTGCCGAGCCGACGCCACCGGCCCCCACGATCAAACAATCGGCGCCGGCAAAATCGAAACCATTGCGCTTCGCGCCGCGCACAAAACCGATACCGTCAAACAGATCGCCATAGAGGGAGCCGTCCGGACGGCACAGGATGGCATTGCACGCGCCTGCCACCCGGACCGCGACAGCCGTCTCGTCGAGCAGGCCCATCGTGGCGACCTTGTGCGGCATGGTCACGAGCGCGCCGCGGATGTTGCTGAGGCGGAACAGCGGACCCAGGAACCCCGCGTAGTCATCGGCCCGCACCCCCATCGGAACCACGACGGCGTTGATGCCGCGCGCTGCGAACCACGGATTGTAGATCATCGGCGCGGTGAAGGTTTCGGTGGGATAGCCGAGATGGGCAATGATTTCCGTGCGACCGTTGATCATGTCTGATGCCGCCGATGCCGCCAGGTCGTCACGACCGCAATACGGTCCCGGGCGTGGCGCCTGTCGCGCGGCCCTCTTGGTAAACCGATGAAGCCGGGGGCGAGACGAGGCCGGCGGCATCGATCGTCTTTGCCGCGCCGCCGCCGATCCTGCCGATATCGGCAATCCGGCCGCCCATCACAGCGACATCGGCCCGGCGTCCCGGGGCACGGTGCCGTCGACAACGGTCCCGCCCTTGATCAAAAGGTCATAGGCCATCTGCTCACCTCGTCCCCAGGGGGCGCCCCAACCGCATCGACAGGCCGGCTGCGAGCCAGCATAACGCAAGGAAGGCGTCAGCGTCCGGTGCTTTGCCGTTACCCGCTGTGGGCTGTAATGCCCGTTGATCGCGTCGCAACAGCAGCGAGCCACGTCCATGAAGATCACCGCAGCCGTCGTGCCCGCACGTGCCGCACCCTTTGAATTGCAGACGCTCGATCCGCACCAGCACCTCATCGGCGCAGGGCGGCGCCAGGTCGTCGCGACCGGCATGTGCCAGACCGATTTGCATGCACGCGACGGCTACTTCCCGATGCTGCCCCACCCGATCGTGTGCGGCCACGAGGGGGCGGCCATCGTCGAGGCGGTCGGCGCCGAAGTCACCGATCTGGCGCCGGGTGACCCGGTCGCGATCTCGTTCCCCTCATGCGGTGCCTGCGAGCCCTGTCGGCTCGAAAAGCCGGCCTATTGCAGCAACGGCCGCGCCCTCAAATCGACCGGCCGGCGCGCCGACGGCTCGACGCCGATCAGCCGCAACGGTGCGCCGGTCTACTCTTGCTTTTTCCAGCAATCCTCGTTCGCCTCCCATGCCGTGGCGCCGGCCAAGAATGCCGTCAAGCTGCCGCCCGATGCGCCGCTCGACCTCTTGGGTCCGCTCGGCTGCGGCATCCAGACCGGGGCGGGGGCGGTGTTGAACGTCATGGCGCCCAGGGCCGGGCAATCGTTTGTCGTGTTCGGCGTGGGCGGCGTCGGACTGTCGGGTCTGATAGCTGCGAGGATCGCCGGCTGCGACCCGATCATCGCGGTCGACCTGCATCCGAACCGGCTGCTGCTCGCCCGCGAGCTCGGCGCCACCCACACCCTCGAGAGCAGGGGCACCGAAACACTGGCCGAAATCCGCCGATTGACCGGCAACGGCGTGCATTTCGCGCTCGAGACCTCGGCGGTGCCGGCGGTGTTCCGCATCGCTGTCGACAGCCTGCGGCCGCTCGGCACCTGCGTCCTCGTCGGCAGCGCCAGAGCCGGGACCGAAGTCGCTTTTGAGATGCCGGTTCTGCAGGGCGGGCGCACCGTCCGCGGTGTCGTCCAGGGCCACAGCCGACCGCGCGACTTCATCCCCAGGCTCGTCGAGCTTCACCTCGCGGGCCGCTTCCCGATCGACCGGCTGATACGCCACTACGACTTCGCCGACATCAATCAAGCCGCCGCCGACGCAGTCGCCGGCGCGGCAATCAAGCCGGTGTTGCGCATGCCCGCGTGAGAAACCGAGCAAAGCGCCGCCTCACCGGACGATGCCGCGCTCCCGCAATGCCGCGATCTCTTCGGCGGGATAGCCGTATGCGGCGAGAACCTCGTCGCTGTTCTGGCCAAAGGTCGGCGCGGCGACGGGCGACGGTCCCGGCGTGTCGGAGAATTTGACCGGCTTGGTCATCGTCCGGTAGCGGCCGACGACCGGGTGATCCAGCGTCGTCACCAAATCCTCCGCGAGGACCTGCGGATGGTCGAACATCGCCTCGATCGGCCGCACCGCCGCGCAGGGGACGCGCTCCCCGAAAATCTCCTCCCACTCCAGCGCCGTGTGCGCGGCAAGTGCGGCGCGCAATTCGGGCACCAGCTCGGCGGTGTGGGCGGCACGGCTGCGCATCGAGGTACAGCGCGGATCGCTCGCCAAATCGGGGCGGCCGATCGACTGGCAGAGGGCGGCGAAGAAATGGTTCGAGTGCACCGAGATGTAGAGCGCGCCCGCTTTTGTCGGGTGAATGCCGGTGAGCCCGCCGGTTCCGGAATCGCGGGCGACGTCGCGGCCCTCGTTGTCGGCCCAGACAAAACGCCCGGCCTGGATCGTCAAGGCGCTGCGCAATAGCGACAGGCTCAGATACTGCCCCTTCCCGCTGCGTTCGCGGTGAAACAGCGCGGCGGCAACCCCATAGGCGAGCAGTGCCGAGGTGAAATAGTCGAGCACCGAGCCGAGCACCAGCTGCGGCTTGTCGGCGCCGCCGCCCTGGAATACCGCCATGCCGGAAAGGCATTGCAATACCTGGTCGAACCCGCCCTTGTCGCTGAGCGGGCCGGTTTCGCCGTAACCGGTCAGGCCGGCATAGACGAGGCGCGGATTGATCTCCCGAAGCCGCGGGTAATCGATCCCGAGCCGGGCCGGCACCGAGGGGCGGAAATTTTCGACCAGGACATCGGCGCCCGCCACCATCCGATGCAGCACCGAGAGACCCTCGGGATGTTTCAGATCGAGCGCCAGCGCGCGCTTGCCGCGGTTGGTGCCGAGAAAGAACCGGCTTTCCCCCGGCAGGCTGGACGGGAACTGGCGCAGCATGTCGCCCTGCGGCGACTCGATCTTGATCACATCGGCGCCCAAATCGGCGAGCAGCGTGCAGCCGTAGGGGCCGGCGAGATAGCTGCAGAGGTCGAGCACCGTGATGCCGTCGAGCGGTCCGGGCGAGTGTTCGGTCATCGCCTCTCCTCCCGCGCGCGGATGGCGGCTGCCCGGCGCAACATCCGCTGCGCCCGGTAGACGATCGGGTAATCGATGAACTTGCCGTCGAGCTGGATTGCGGCACTTCCCGCCGCTTCGGCGCCGGCAAAGGCGGCCGCCACCCGCTCGGCAAAGGCGATTTCCGCATCGGTTGGGGAAAACACCCGGTTCACGACCGCGATCTGGTCCGGATGGATGCACATCTTGCCCTGGAAGCCAAAGCCCAGCGCCGTCCGTGCCGAGGCTTCCAGACCCTCGCGGTCGGCGAGGTCGACCCAGACCGTATCGAGCGGCGCCTCGAAATCCGCCGCGCGCGAAGCGGTGGCGATCGCCGCGCGGGCATGGGCCAGCTCCGTCTCCGCGCGGCTCCAATTCATGTTGACGTCGAGCGTGAAATCGCCGGCGCCGAATGCAACCCGCCGCACCCGCGTTGCGGCCGCCAGAATTGCGCCGAGCCGGTCGAGCCCCCGCGCCGTCTCGATTATCGGAGACCAGATCCACCGCACCTTGCGGCACGTCGTGCTCGCGTTCCAGCTGAGCAAGCAGCCACTCGATCGTCGCGAGCGCGGCGGGGCTTTCCACCTTCGGCAGGATGATGCCGTCGAGCCCGGGCCGGACCACCGCCACGAGATCGGCATAGCAAAAATCGGTATCGGCGGCATTGACGCGCACATAGAGCCATCCGCGACGCGGCCTTCCCAGAGCCGCGGCCACCGACTGGCGTGCCGCCGGCTTCTCGGCGACGGCAACGGCGTCCTCGAGATCGAGGATAACGGCGTCGGCGTCGAGCGACAGCGCCTTTTCGACCCGCCGTGCATGGTTGCCCGGCGCGAACAGAAAGCTGCGCAACGGTTGCCTGTCTATGGTCATCATGCGTTCCCGGTCTCGAAGTTTTCCGGCCGCATTCCGCCCGCACCGGCGGCGGAAGGCAAGACCGGACCCGTTTTCGCGGGCTTCCAGGCGGTGCGCGCACCGCGGTATCCTGCGCGTCGCAGTGATCTCTCTGCGGGAAGGAGCATGCGCATGATGGTACGGATATATACCGGCCAGGACGGCCAGACCCATTTCGAGGATCTCCCCCTGCCGGCCGAGGAGACCCGCAACGTGGCGCTTCAGGCGGGTGCCAACCTCGTGTTCCGCTCTTTTCCTGCGGATTATTGGAGCGATTGGCACACCGCACCCCGGCGGCAATACATTTTTATTCTCGTCGGGCAGATGGAAATCGGGATCGGCGATGGCACCACGCGCCGTTTCGCGCCGGGTGACGTGGTCCTCGCCGACGACCTCACAGGCCAGGGCCACACGACCCGCTCGTTGGGAGTCCCGCGGATCAGCGCCACTGTGCCGGTGGCGAGCTAGTTTACGAGGAGACTTCCTATGTCAGAGCGCCAGCGTATGACGACCCAACTCAAGACCCTGTTTCAACGGCCCGAATTGTTTGTCTTGGCGGGCGGGATCAATCCTATTGGTGCGAAGATGGCGGAAGCGCTGGGCTATGACGCCTTCTACATGTCCGGGGGCAATACCTCGGCGCACCAGCTGGGCTGGCCCGACTCCGGGACCAGCATGCGCGACATGGTGGACAACGCGCGCAAAATTGTCCTGACCGTAGAGATCCCGGTCTTTGCCGATGCCGACACAGGCTACGGTGACGCCATCAGCACGCATTACACCGTGCGGGAATACATTCAGGCGGGCATCGCCGGCGCCCACATCGAAGACCAGACGTTTCCGCCGAAATCCGGCCCCCGCCGGCGCTGCATCTCGATTCCGGAAATGGTCGGAAAGCTCCGGGCGGCAATGGATGCCAAACAGGCTCTCGACCCGGACTTCGTGATCATGGCCCGGTGCGATCTCGGCGGCGTGCCGGGCGCCAGCTTTGCGGAGATTATTGAACGCTGCCAGGCCTACAAAGCCGAAGCGCAGGTCGATGTCGTCTGCCCCAACGGCTTGCGCAGCTGGGAAGAAATTCAAGAGGCGATCCGCCTCATTCCCGGGCCCGTCGTCCCGCTCATTCCCGCCGACCTGTCGCCCTATCCCTCCTTGCAGGCGCAGCAGGATGCCGGGGCCGCCGCGGCCTGGTTCCCGTCGCTGACCACGATGGCCGGCCTGCAGGCCAGCTGGGATTTCTTGAGTGATTTTCAGCAACGCGGCACGTTGGCCCTGGATGCGCTCTGTACCCAGGCGGCTCGGAGTCCCTGGGGTGTGGCCAGCAATGGCCGCATTTTGGACGAGCCGCGTCTGCGCGCCATGGAAGAGACGTATCTTCCAGACTAAGGCTGCGGGACGCTGCCGGGCTCCCGGCCATTCCGGGCCGGAACACAACGGTAACGGCGCGCATTTCCGGCAGACGACCGATGAGGTCGCCAAAGGTGGTTACCAGGAATTCGCGTTCCGTTAATGCTCGGCGCCAGATCTGCCGGCCTTCGGCCGCAATCGAGCCGATCTTCGTGCGATTGCGAACGGCAGGCGTGGGGCAGGAAGAGCGGCCTTTGGCGCCTCGCTTTGTGCCGCTTCCGTCAAGGTTTTGCCCGAGTCGGAAACACCCGACGTGCAATGCGTCTTTGCACCGGCGAGCTATAGGCCGGGCCTCATTCGCAAGCTCGACGACCGGCCCGGCATTACTGGCGGACCCTGGCAGATGCGGCCGCTGTCGCGCGGCTATGTCCTGGTGCGTACGCCCGACCCACACGACCAGCCGGCAATCAACCCGCGCTACCTTGCCGAGGACGCCGATCAGCGCGCGATCGTCGGCGGGCTCAGATTCCTGCGGCGTCTGTTCGCAGCACCTGCACTCGCCAAACACATCATCGCGGAAAATCTGCCCGGGCCGAGTGCGCAAAGCGACGACGAGCTGCTCGATTACGCCCGCTCGAACGGCTCGACCGTCTATCACGCGAGCTGCTCGTGCATGATGGGCAATCACGGCATGGCGGTCGTCGACGACCAGCTTCGGGTCCGCGGGCTCGACGGCGTTCCCCCGGAACGTCGCGCCCGCGCTATGTCCGCGGTGATGGCGGGGGGCGTGCTCGCAGACGTTCTTGGACCGCAGCTTGTCACGTTCACGATGGATCTCTGGCAGCCGTTCCTGTTTGCGGCCACCTTCCTGGCACAAGCCGGTGTCACGGCGGTGTCGGGCGGTGCGTCCTTCAGACTTTCTCGATCAGCTCCATCTGGGCACCATCAGGTGCAGCAACCCAACATACGTGCCGACCGTTGTTGACGCGCTCTTCGAGAATCTCAGCGCCGTTCTTCCTAAAGTTCGCGAGGGCACCGGCGTAATCGTCGGTCTCGATCGCGATGTGCTCGATGCCGACATGCTGTTCATGGTTCTGGTCGGGATTGATGGTCGTCACGTTGAGCTGCACGCCGTGTAGGTCGAGTTGGCACCCGCGCCCTGGGTTTTCGCGCTTCACGGTCGCGCCGAAATTGTCGATGTAGAACTCTGCGACCTTCTGCGGATCCTCTCTGGTCTTGATGTGCACGTGCCCGAGTTGCATGGCCATGCCCGTCTCCTGCCGCTGCTGGGGATTTGCCCGAATTGTGCCGAGGTGGCGCCTGTCGCGGCAGCTTGGCAGCCCGGGCGGAGGAACTCAACCAATCTGTCGCGCGCGCCGGCTGGAGAGGGGATCAAGCCGCCAGCTTCTCGCGCGCGCTGGCTTTGATCATAGCCGCACCCTTCTCGGCGATCATGATCGTCGGTGCATTCGTGTTTGTCGAGCTGACCGCTGGCATGACCGAGGCGTCGATGACCCGCAACGCCTCGGCGATGGCGAAACGAACCGACAAAACGACCGCCTGATAGGCGCCACCGAAAAAGGTTGTGGCGCAGAACAGTCAAAACGACCCGAGAAAAACGGCCGCCGCGGATAGCAGGCCAACCAGCACGCTGCATCCGGTGCCGGCGAGGAACGCGGCACGCCGGCCGTATCGTCGGGCAATCGTCCCGGCGGGGAGCGTGCTCGCCGCCATGCCCACCACCAAAGCCGACACTGGCAATGTCGCCAGTGCCTTGTCGGGCGCAAGCGTGTTCCCCAGGATGGCACCCGTCGCATAAATGACCGTCGAATTTGCGCCGGCGAGAGCTTGTGAAATAGCCAGGCGGACGACATTGCCCCGGCCAGTGCGAGCGGGGATAGGCGCAGCGAGATCGATAGGGCTCACGGTTTTGACGTCCGACATTCGCCACGCTGTTTTGGTTAGCCGATACAGCTCCCACGGTATGCCAAACTCCGTTGGACCGCTTTCGACGTTCTGCCAAAATATGTAGAATATCGGCCAAAGGAGGATTCCCCCGATGTGGCAAGAGCTGATCTCGCCCGATCTTGCCGCGCCGCAGCCCCTGATCGTCCGCGTCGAGTTCGATCCCGTCCCGACACTGCTTCGCCGATCACGCGCATCGCTGAAACCAGCTGGTCTATGCGATCTCAGGCGTCCTAACGGTGCACATCGAGGGTAGCTGCTTTGTCATTCCCCCCGAGCAAGCGGCCTGGGTGCCGATCGGGACGCGGCACCGCGTCGGCTCGCTGCTCGGGGCTGAATTCCACAGCCTGTGGCTCGACGACACGATCTGCTCCGGCATCGCAACGAACTGTGTCGTATTCAGTGTGTCGCCGTTGCTGCGTGCGCTGATTATCGAAGCGGCCACCTTGCAAGACGGGCAGGACGATGATGGGTGCGCAAGCCGCGTTGTTCACTTGATCGTCGATCAGCTGCGCCGCGCCCAGCCCCTCCCGGCGGTACTGCCTTGGCCACGCCAGGGTCCGGTGGTAAACGCTATGCGAGGCGCTTTACGCTGATCCCGCCGATGAGCGCGGCCCCGAGCAGTGGGGCACAACGCTTGGCCTATCTGCGCGGACGCTCACCCGGCGCTTCAACGACGAGGTCGGCATGCCGTTAAGTCAATGGCGCCGGCGGCTTCGCCTGATCAAGGCGGTGGAGATGCTGGGGGGCAGATGCAGCGTGACGCAAACCGCGCTCGACCTTGGATACAGCACACCCTTTGCCTTCATCTACGCGTTCTGCCAAGAAATGGGCATGAGTTCGCAAGCCTATTGTCGCCGGCAGCCGTCTTAACGTGATCGCGGTAGATATCCGGACGAGGCTTTGATGGAACTGAACGCCGATTTCTCACAGCGCGTGGCGGTCCATGCTGCGCAGCTTCCCTGGGTCGCCTCGCCGATCGCCGGGGTCGACAGGCGGATGCTCGATCGCATCGGCGACGAGGTGGCGCGGGCGACCTCCATCGTCCGCTATGCGCTGGCCAGCCGCTTCTCGGCGCACACGCACGGCGGCGGTGAGGAGTTTCTCGTGCTCGACGGCACCTTTCAGGACGAGCATGGTGATTACCCGGCCGGGTCCTACGTCCGCAACCCGCCGACCTCGCGCCACACACCGGGTTCCGCCCCAGGCTGCGTGCTCTTCGTGAAGCTGTGGCAGTTCGATCTGGAAGACCGCACACCGGTGCGTCGCGACGCCCGCGCGTTAGCATATACGCCGCTGCAAGGCAGCCCCGGCGTCGAAATCGCCACGCTGTTTCGTGACGACCACGAGGACGTACGGATGGAGCGCTGGCGCCCAAACGTACCGGTAGTGCTTGACCTTCTGGGCGGCGGCGAATTTTTGGTGCTCGAAGGCACATTCATCGAAGATGTCGAGGGCTTCGCTCCGCAGTCCTGGCTGCGCCTTCCTCCGGGCGGGCGGCTTCGCGCCACCGCAGGCAAGGACGGTTGTACCTTATGGGCAAAGACCGGGCACCTTCTCCATATTCAGAAGCCGCCGCGTCCATGAACTCAACAAAGCTGCTGCTTAGGACCGCAAACAACCACTGTCTTCGGAAAGAAGGGCGCTTCGATTGGTGCGCAGCCTTTCAGAGACTATTGAAGCCAAATGACTGACCGGTACCGTCAGCACTATCCTCTGCTATCCAATACCTGCCCATTTCTACGCTCGGTCATTCCCACTCGATTGTGCCTGGGGGTTTTGAGGTGATGTCGTAGACGACGCGGTTGATGCCGCGGACCTCGTTGATGATGCGGGTGGCGACCCGGCCCAAAAATTCGTGCGGGAAGGGGTAGGTGTCGGCGGTCATGCCGTCGGTCGAGGTGACGGCGCGCAAGGCGCAGGTGAAATCATAGGTGCGCGCGTCGCCCATGACGCCGACGCTGCGCACGGGCAGCAGCACGGCGAACGCCTGCCAGATCGCGTCGTAAAGACCGGCGCCGCGGATTTCCTCGATAAACACCGCATCGGCCTTGCGCAGGATGTCGAGCTTGGCGCGGGTGACCTCGCCCGGGATGCGGATTGCGAGGCCGGGGCCGGGGAACGGGTGGCGGTCGACGATCCGGTCGGGCAGGCCCAGCTCGCGGCCGAGCGCGCGCACCTCGTCCTTGAACAATTCGCGCAACGGCTCGACCAAGCGCAACTTCATCCGCTCCGGCAGGCCGCCGACATTGTGGTGCGATTTGATCGTGACCGAGGGGCCGCCGAGAGCGCTCGACGAACTCGATAACGTCGGGGTAGAGCGTCCCTTGGGCGAGAAAATCGATGCCGCCCAGCTTTGACGCCTCCTCGTCGAACACGTCGATAAAAGCGGCGCCGATTACCTTGCGCTTTTGCTCCGGATCGGTGACCCCGTCGAGCTTGCCGAGAAACAATTCGCCAGCGTCGCGGTCGATCAGCGGGATGTTGTAGTGGCGGCGGAAGAGGTCCACCACCTCCTCCGCCTCGCCGGCACGCAACAGGCCGGTATCGACAAAGATGCAGGTCAGCTGGTCGCCGATCGCCTCGTGCAGCAGGGCTGCGGCGACCGCCGAATCGACGCCGCCCGAAAGGCCGCAGACGACACCGCCATGGCCGACCTCGCGGCGGATCTTGTCGATCGCCTGCTCGCGGAAGAGGGCCATCGTCCAGTCGCTGCGGCAGCCCGCGACCTGGTGGGTGAAATTGCCGAGGAGCTCGGCGCCCTGCGGCGTATGCGCCACCTCCGGGTGAAAGAGCGCGCCGTAAAACCGCCGCTCGTCGTCGGCGATCGCGGCAAAGGGGGCGGCGTCGCTGGCGGCGACCGCACGGAATCCGGCCGGCAACGCATCGACCTTGTCGCCGTGGCTCATCCACACCTCGGCGCGCGCGCCCTTTGGCCACAGCCCCTCGAACAGCCGGCAATCGTCGAGGATGTCGATAAAGGCGCGGCCGAACTCCTGATGCTCGCTCAACGCGACGCGCCCGCCCAATTCGTCGCACATCGTCTGCATGCCGTAGCAGATGCCGAGGACCGGCACGCCGAGGCGGAAGACGAGACCGGGCGCGCGCGGTGCCGCCCCCTCGGTCACCGAGGCCGGGCCGCCCGAGAGGATGACCGCGCGCGGGTCGAAGTCGCGGATCTTGTCGTCGGCGATCGTGTAGGGGTGGATTTCGCAATAAACCCCGCTCTCGCGCACCCGCCGCGCGATCAGCTGGGTCACCTGGCTGCCGAAATCGACGATCAGAATCTTATCCGTCATGGGCATCGTCCCTGGAACGAGAAGCAAAAGGCTATAACGCAAAGGACGCAAAGGTCGCGCGACGGACGCAAAGCCGCCGATATGGCCGAGACGCCATCGCGCCCTCTCCGTATCCTCCGCGTCCTTTGCGCTAAGTGTTTTGTTTTTTATTGTTCTCGACGTTGGAAAATGGCGACGAAAAAGCCGTCGGTGCCATGCCGCGCCGGGGTCAACAACAGGTGGCGCTCGCCGCCGGGGCAATCGCCGCCGATTATTTCTTCCCAGGCGCGGGCGGCCGGCACCGGCGCAAAATCGGGCTCGGCCGCGAGAAAGGCTTCGGCCTGCGCCTCGTCCTCCTCGCGCAGCAACGAGCAGGTGACGTAGACGAGGCGGCCGCCGGGACAGACGAGCCGTGCCGCGCTGCGCAGGATCTGCTGCTGGCGCTCTACGAGCTCGGCCAGGTCCTGCGGGTCGCGAGCGCCATTTGGCGTCGGGGTTGCGCCGCCAGGTGCCGGTGCCGAGGCACGGCGCATCGACGAGAACCCGGTCGAAGCCTTGGGCGTGACGCTTGACCCAGGGGTCGTGCTCGCTCGAAAGCACGCGGCGCTCGACATTTGTGACCCCGGCGCGACGCAGCCGGCGGGCGGCGCGTTCGAGGCGGCGGGCCGAGACGTCGCAAGCGACGAGCTTGCCCTTGTTCCTCATGGAGGCTGCCAATGCCAGGGTCTTGCCGCCGGCGCCGGCGCAAAAATCGACGACCCGCATGCCGGGCTTGGCGCCGGCGATCAAGGCGGCGAGCTGCGAGCCTTCGTCCTGGACATCGAAGAGGCCCGCCTTGAACGCGGCGAGGCCGGAAAGCGGCGCCCGCTCGCCAAGCCGCAGCCCGACCGGCGACAATGGCGTCGGCTCTGCCGCAACCCCCTCGGCGGCGAGCGCGTGGCGCGCCGCCTCGCGATCGGTCTTGATCAGGTTGACCCTGAGGTCGATCGGCGCCGGCCCGTTGAGGGCCGCCATCTCGTGCTCCAGAGCCGGGCCGAAGGCGCGATCGAAATGCGGCTCGAGCCATTCCGGCAGATCGTTTGCGACCGAGCGCGGCATTTGCGGATGGCGCAAGGTGCGGGTTGCGAGGCCGCGAACGAGCCGCATTTCGGCGTCGCTCGCCGGCGCCGGGCGAAAACGGTCGCCGTCGCAGCATTGGAGGACCGTTTCGGGCCGCCACCCTTCGGCCAGCACCAGCCCCGCCAATACCCGGCTGCGCGCCCCGATCTCGACATGGCCGCGACCGAGCCGCGCGATCCACCAATCGAGCGCCGCGCGATGGCGCAGCACGGCATAGACATGGCCGGCGATCCGCGCCCGATCCTTGGCGCCGATATAGCGCCGGCGGCGGAAATAATCGGCGGCGACATCATCGGCGGCACCGCCGGTTTCGATCGCGACGAGGATCTCGATCGCGGCGGCGACCTGGGCGCCCGGGGTCAACGGTTGCCGGGGGTCACGGTTGCCCGGGTCAACGGTCGGCCGGGTAGTTGGGCGCTTCGCGGCTGATCGCGATGTCGTGGACGTGGCTCTCGCGCAGACCGGCGGCGGTGATCCGCACAAAGGTGCAGTTCTGCTGCATCTCGGCGATCGTGCGGTTGCCGGTATAGCCCATCGCCGCGCGCAGCCCGCCGATCAGCTGGTGGACGATGTTGCCGACCGGGCCCTTGTGCGGCACCCGCCCCTCGACCCCCTCGGGCACCAGCTTCAGGGTATCGGTGACCTCCTGCTGGAAATAGCGGTCGGCCGAGCCGCGCGCCATCGCGCCGACCGACCCCATGCCGCGGTAATATTTGTAGCTGCGGCCCTGGTACAAAAAGACCTCGCCCGGGCTCTCGTCGGTGCCGGCAAAGAGCGAGCCGAGCATCGCGCAATCCGCCCCGGCGGCGATCGCCTTGGCGAGGTCGCCGGAAAATTTGATGCCGCCATCGGCGATCACCGGCACGCCGTATTGCCGGCACACGGCGACGGTGTCGGCGATCGCGGTGAATTGCGGCACGCCGACCCCGGCGATCATCCGCGTGGTGCAGATCGAGGCTGGGCCGACGCCGACCTTGACCGCATCGGCACCCGCCTCGATCAGCGCGCGCGCCCCCTCGGCGGTGACGACATTGCCGGCGATCACCTGGGTGTAGTTCGTGAGGCGGCGGATTTCCTTGACCGTCGCGAGCACCCGGTCGGAATGGCCGTGCGCGGTATCGACGACGAGCACGTCGAGCCCGGCGGCGAACAGCGCCTCGGCGCGCTCGACACCATCGGCGCCGGTGCCGGTTGCGGCGGCGGCGCGCAACCGTCCGTGCTCGTCCTTGCAGGCGGTCGGGAAGCGCTGCGCCTTCTCGATATCCTTGACCGTGATCAGCCCGGTGCAGCGATAGGCTTCGTCGACGACCACCAGCTTTTCGATGCGGTGCTGGTGCAAAAGGCGCTTGGCTTCCTCGCGCGCGACATTCTCGCGCACGGTGACGAGCCCGTCGCGGGTCATCAGCTCGGCGACCTGCTGGTGCGGGTCGCTGGCAAAGCGCACATCGCGGTTGGTCAGAATCCCGGCGAGCCGACCCGCCACGCTGCCCGATCGGCCGCGCTCGACCACCGGGATCCCTGAAATATGGTGGTCGGCCATCAGCCGCAGCGCATCGGCGAGGGTGGCGTCGGGGTAGATCGTGACCGGGTTCACCACCATCCCAGCCTCGAATTTCTTGACCTTGCGCACCTCGTCGGCCTGCTCGGCGATCGGCAAGTTGCGGTGGATGACGCCGATCCCGCCGGCCTGGGCCATGGCGATCGCCAAGGCACCCTCGGTCACCGTATCCATCGCCGCCGAGACGAGCGGAATCCCGAGCTCGATCTCGCGTGTCAGCCGGGTGCGGGTATCGGTGCCGCCGGGCAGGATCGCCGACGCCGCCGGCACCAGCATCACGTCGTCGAATGTCAGCGCCTGCCGGATTTCCATCCGAGCCTCCTCGAGCGATGACGGCGCACTATACCGAAAGGCGCCGCGGGCCAAACCCCTAAGCCCAGATATAGGTGCGGCGCGGCTCTCACGCGCCCGTTGCGGGCCTGTCGCGACGACACCGCCCTGCGCCGATTCGGCGAGGCTTGAGCAGCCAGGCTCAAGCGGTCGAGCTGATGCGAGCGTAGGCGGAGGCGAGGGTTTTTCTCACCCGTGCCCCGAGATCAGCCTCACCAGTGCGACGATCGCCGCGGTTTGCGCGAACATCAGGCCGATAACCCATTTCAGGACCTCGGATTTGACCTCTGCGATATCGGCCTTGGTGGCGAGCCGCAGCTGGTCCAGATCGGCCT
This sequence comes from uncultured Alphaproteobacteria bacterium, assembly GCA_963702685.1. GTDB lineage: Bacteria > Pseudomonadota > Alphaproteobacteria > ATCC43930 > CGMCC-115725 > AP-15. Next base: position 29,946 of record CAVPDQ010000005.1, read on the forward strand.
TGGTGGCGAGGTGCAGCTGGTCCAGATCGGCCTTGGTGGCGAGGCGCAGCTGGTCCAGATCGGCCTTGGCGGCGAGGCGCAGCTGGTCCAGATCGGCCTTGGTGGCGAGGCGCAGCTGGTCCAGATCGGTTTTGTTGGCGAGGCGCAGCTGGTCCAGATCGGTTTTGGTGGCGAGCTGCGAGAGATCGAGCTCGCGGCTTTCGCGAAGGACCTCGGCAATCGCTTCGGCAACGGGCTCGGAGGCCCCCGCTTCCTTTAGGCGCCGCGCGGCGCGCAACGTGTCAAACATTCCGGCCATCGCTAGCGGGCCTCCGCGCAGCCTGCGGCGGGCTGCTCTTCTCGAGAGAAGACCACACCCTGATCTTTACCGGCAATGCCGCAATCTCGGCCGTGCCCATCCCGTTTGATGTCATCGCCCGAAATATGTGCGAGCGGACCTGCCGCCGCCAGGGCGCATCATCCGCGAAAGCCCTTCGCGACGACGTAGGTTTCGGCCGATTCGGCGCGGCTCGCCGGCGGCTTGGCGTGGCGCAGCTCGATAAAGACGCGTTTCAGGGCCGCCAGCAGCTCACCCTCGGCCCCGCCTTGAAACACCTTGGCGACAAAGCTGCCGCCCGGCGAAAGGACTGCCGATGCAAGGGCAAAAGCGGCTTCGGCGAGAGCGACGATGCGCAGATGGTCGGTGGCGGCGTGACCGGTGGCGGGCGGCGCCATGTCGCTCAAAACGATATCGGCGCGACCGCCCAGCGCCTCTTCGATTGCCGCTGCGGCATCCAGGTCGCGCAGATCGGCGCGCAGCAGCCGCGCGCCGGGCAACGGGGCGGTCTCGGCGAGATCGACGCCGACGATGAGGCCGCGCGGGCCGACACGCTCGACCGCGACCTGGGTCCAGCCGCCCGGCGCGCAGCCCAGATCGACGACGCGGGCGCCCGGCCGCAGCAGGCGAAAGCGGTCGTCGAGCTCGATCAGCTTGAAGGCCGCGCGCGAGCGATAGCCGTCCCGGCGCGCGGCCGCGACATAGGGGTCGTTCAACTGGCGCGTCAGCCACCGGGTCGAGGACGGCTTGCGCCGGCGCGCGCTGCGGACCCGCACCGCCGGCGGCCGCTCGCCACCTCGGCCTTCGCCGGTCCTCACCTCAGCCTTGCATCAGGTCGAACAGGATGCCCTCGCGAACACCGCGGTCGGCGACGCGCAGCCGGCCGACCGGCCAGGTCGCGCAGATCGCAGCGAGGATCGCGCAGCCGCTCAGCACCAAATCGGCACGCTCGCGGCCGATGCACGGGCTGGCGGCGCGGCCGGCGACATCGAGGGTCGCGAGATAGGCCGACACCGCGTCGATCTGCTCGAAGGTCAGCATGCTGCCATCGACCATGGCGCGGATATAGCGCGGCAATGCCAGGTTGATCCCGGACAAGGTCGTCACCGTGCCCGAGCTGCCCAGCATCTGCACCCGCCCCAGCTCGACGCAGCCGAGAATGCGATGGGTGCGCTCGAAGGGTGCGAGCGCCGCCATCGCTTCCTCCACCATCGTCCGATAGGCGGCCGGCGACACCTCGCCGCCAAACCGGTCGGTCAGGTTGACGACGCCCAGCGGCAACGACACCGAGCCCAGGATGTGCGGCCGCCAGCGCCTGCCGTCGCGCCTCGTCCACAGCCGCAGCCAAATGACCTCGGTCGAGCCGCCGCCGATATCGAAGACGATCGCGTAGGGAATGCGCGGGTCGAGCAGCGGCGCGCAGCCGGTGACGACGAGCCGCGCCTCCTCGGCGGTCGAGATGATTTCGATGTCGAGCCCGACGCGCTCGCGGATCCGGGCGAGGAACGCCTCGCAATTGGCGGCGCGCCGGCACGCCTCGGTGGCGATGTAGCGGCCGCGCGCGATGCGACGCGCGAGGATCTTGCCGGCGCAGATTTCGAGAGCGTCGAGAGTGCGCGCCATCGCCTCTTCGGATAAGGCGCCGGTTGCCGTCAAGCCTTCGCCGAGGCGGACGATGCGGGAAAAGGCGTCGATGACGCGAAATCCGGCACCGGCCGGCCGGGCGACCAAAAGCCGGCAATTGTTGGTGCCGAGATCGAGTGCTGCGACATTCGACGAAAAGCGTTGTGCAAGCGACCGCAGTCCGGCGCCGCTGGACTGTGCGGAAATTGCAGCGCCGGCTCCAAGGACGGCATCCGGGGCGGACCGATGCCCGGCAGCGGCGCCGCCGGCGCCGATCGCATCCCCGCTGTCCAGGCCTTTTTGCACGGTCGGCGAAACCATCTCGATGACGCTTGCCTTAAAAGTAGCGCACCCCGTCTTTGAAACAAAACCCGATGTCACCGGCGCGACATCAACGCCGCCGCGACCGGCAGAGAAATCGCGTGTGGGCCGAACCGGGCGGCCAGAGCCTGGACCTTGTTGGCGAGACCGGCGACGACGACGCGGCGCCCCGATTTGAGCCCCCGCCAGCCGATCCGGGCAACCCTTTCCGGGCTCATCATCCCGCGCCGCAGATCGGCGGAGCCGGCCACCTGGAAAAACTCGGTCGCGGTGGCGCCGGGGCACAAGGTCGTCACCGTCACCCCGGTGCCGCGCAATTCCTGCGCCAGCGCCTCGCCGAGGCTCAGCACATAGGCTTTGGTCGCGAAATAGACCGCCATCCCCGGCCCCGGCAAAAACCCGGCGGTCGAGGCGACCAGCATGACCCGGCCCCGGCGGCGCGCGACCATGCCGGGCAGCACCAGCCGGCTGAGCTCGGTCAGCGCCACGATGTTGACGTTCAGCATCTCGGCGATCCGCACCGGGTCGGACCGGTCGAACCGGCCGGCGGCGCCGAGCCCCGCATTGTTGACCAGCACATCGATCGTCAGCCCGCGCTCGTCGATGGCCGCGGTCAATGCCGCGGCGGCTCCCGGCTGGCTGAGATCGGCCGGGATCACGACTGCCGCAGCGCCGGCGGCCTCGATCTCCGCCGCCAACGCCCGCATCGGCGGCGCCCGGCGCGCGCTCAGCACCAGATCGTGGCCGTCGCGGGCCAGCTCGCGCGCGAGATCGGCGCCGATCCCGCTCGATGCGCCGGTGACCAGCGCCACCGGCCGGCCGGTCTCGCTCATTTTTGCCGTCCCCGCCGGTCGATGGCGACCTCGCCGTCCTTGATCACCACCATGATGCGCTCGGGGTGCTGCAATATCGACACGTCGGCGAGCGGGTCGCCCGCAACGACGACGAGATCGGCGAGCTTGCCTGTTTCGACCGTGCCGAGGTCGGCGCCGCGGCCGATGCATTCGGCGGCCCAGCCGGTCGCCGCGCGCAGCGCCTGCAACGGCGTCATGCCGGCCCTGACGAGGCAGGCGATTTCGAGCGCGTTCGCCGGGTGGCCGTGGCCGCCGGCATCGGTCCCGGCCGCGATCTTGACCCCGGCGGCAAGCGCCCGGCGCAGGCTCGCCGCGTGATGCTCTTCGAGGTCCTTCGCCCGCTCGCGGATATGCGGCATCGGCGATTTGCGGTGATAGTCGTAGACGGCGAAGGTCGGCACGAAAAAGGTGCCTTGGCGCGCCATTCGGTCGATGAGCTCGGGCTCCTCGTCGAGATAGCAGCCATGGTCGATCGAGTCGGCGCCGGCCTCGACGGCGACACGAAGCCCGCGCCCGCCGAGCGCATGGCACATGACGCGGCGGTCGAGCGCATGCGCTTCCTCGACCAATGCCTGCATCTCGTCGAGGTTGAAGGCGCCGTCGCGCGGCCCGTGCTCCGGCCGGGAGCTGGCGCCGCCGGTCGTGGCGCATTTGATCACGTCGGCCCCGGCGCGGACCACCCGGCGCACCACCGCGCGCATATCGCCGAGACCGGTCACGACCCCGTCGGGCAAGAGCGGGTCGTTCGGCACGCAGCAGGAAAAGCCGGAGGGGCTCACCCGGTCGCCGATGCCGCCGATCGGCGAGATGATGACCAGCGAGACGACGAGCCGCGGACCCTCGATCAAGCCCTCCTCGATCGCCCGCTTAAAGCCGGCGTCGAGCCCGGCCGCGTCGCGCACCGTCGTATAGCCGGCGGCGAGAGTCTGCCGCAGCACCTGCGCGGTGCGCAAGGTGCGGGTCGTCTGCGGCTCGTCGATCCCCCAGCGTCGCGCCAGGTCATAGCCGTGCATCGCCAGATGGTCGTGGCAATCGATCAGGCCGGGCAGGACCGTCATGCCGGAGACGTCGATGACCTCGGCGTCATCGGGCCAGCCGCCGCCCTTCCCGACCGCCGCGATCCGGCGCTCACGGATCACGACCGCCCTATCTGCAGCGGGGCCGGCGCCGGTCCCGTCGATCAGCCTTCCTCCCTTCAGCACCTTCATCGCCGCACTCCTTCGGGGAGCATCGCAGCCATCACCCTAGCCGCTGGCGCCCCGGCCGGCAATTTGGCAAGCTCGCGCCCAAGCCTCGCCTTGCGCCTGGAGGAGCCATGTTGTCACCGGACCGGATCGCCGCCTATCGCCGCGACGGTTTTATCGTTGTGCCCGATATTTTCACCGCGTCCGAAATCGCGGCGTTGCGGCGGGTGACCGATGCGCTTGTCGAGGGCGCGCGCCGGGTTGCCGTCAATGACGATGTCTACGACCTCGAAGATTCGCATTCTCCGGCCGAGCCCAGGGTGCGCCGGATCAAGACGCCGCATTTGCACGACCCCGAATACGCCCGAGCCGCGCGCCATCCGAAGGTCGTCGCGGTGCTGAAGGATCTGTGGGGCACGGTGCGGTTCGACACCGGCAAGCTCAACATGAAATCGGCGGGCTATGGCGCGCCCGTCGAATGGCACCAGGATTGGGCATTCTACCCGCACACCAACGACGATCTCGCCGCGGTCGGGATCATGCTCGACGATTGCACGCCGGAAAACGGCCCGATGATGGTGATCCCCGGCAGCCATCAGGGGCCGATCTACGACCACCACGGCCCCGACGGGCGGTTCTGCGGCGCGATCGATCCCGCCGCCTGCGACCTCGATCTTTCGCAAGCCGAGCCGTGCCTCGGCCGGGCCGGCTCGATCACCGTGCATCACGTGCGCGCGGTGCACGGGTCGGCGACCAACTTCTCCGGCCGCGAGCGCCGCTTTCTGCTCTATCAATACCGCGCCGCCGACGCCTGGCCGTTGCTCGGCCTCAAGGACGGCATCGGCAAATTCGACGAATTATTGCTGGCCGGCGAGCCGAGCCTGGCGCCGCGCCTCGCCCCGGTGCCGGTGCGAATGCCGCTGCCGCCGGCGGAATACCAGGGCTCGATCTACGAGAACCAGCGCGCCACCGGCCGCCGCTTCTTCGCCCCCGCCGAAGCTGCCGAGTAGGCGGACGGAGAAATTGTCGAGACGCCGTCGAAGAGCGAGGGACTGCCGTTGTCGGAATTCTTTACGGGCGGCATCGCCGTGAATATAGTTAACTACATCGTATGCGCGTTTAACCATATGCTAAAGCACGCCGGGCGAGTAGATTTGCTTAACAAAAATGGTTAAAGAGAGCCTTTTGGCATGAATCTCTATTGCCGATCCGTGCCCCGGCCTCGGCACTGTCGATAAATTTTACAATCGCGTCTAGGGCAGGTTTTCTCGAATCGCTCTAGGTAATTGATTCCGCTGCCCCTTCCTGGGCGGCCGATCGTTGGCACGCGATTTGCTTCAATATTGTCACTCGCATGATAGAAAGCCTTCGACACATGAGATTCGAGCGTTTGGCCGGCGTCGCAGCAATCGCCCTCCTCGCCACGGTGGGCAGCGCGTCGGCAGCCCCGGTGATCACCATCCTCGCCCCGAATTCGTTCTCGCTCTTGGACCTCGGCACCGGCACGGCGAATTCCCGGCAGAACGCCATCACCAGCCCGTTCGCCGTCAACAGCGGCGGGATCACGACGATCACGTTCAGCGGTGGCGCCGCCAGCGGCGACTCCAGCCAAGCCAGCGGCGTCTACGCCGGCAATCAGGGCAGCATCGCTGCTTCGCCGCTCGGGTCCGGAGATTCGACGACGAACTATCTGGTGGCTCAGCCCGGCACGGCCGGTGTCGATAACGTCACCGTCAATTATGCCACGGCGCAAACGACCCTCGACATTCTGTGGGGCACGGTGGACCTCGATCAGGCCGCAACCGGCGACTACAATTTGGTGACCGCGGCGGGTCAAGCAGATCACCGGCAACGACATTCTCGCGGCGGCGGGCGGTGGCTCCGGAACGCAGAATCTCTGGGTCCAGATCACCGGTCTCAATCCGTTCACCTCGTTCGTCGCCGAAGACGATGCGCCGAACCCGAGCGCGTTCGAGTTTTTGCCGGGCGTGTCGGCGACCACGCGGGGGGTGCCCACGCCCGAGCCCGCTTCGCTGACCATCATCGGCGCGGCGCTGGCAGGGCTCGGCCTGATGCGGCGGCGGCGCAAATCGGTTTAATGCAAGCACCTTGACGAAAACGGCGCCTCCGGGCGCCGTTTTCAATTCCGGGACCAGCCGGCCGCGGCTCAGGCCGGGTGGAAGACCAGGGTGCGCAGCTCGATGCTTTCGCGCGGGAAAGCGCCGGGCGGCGTCGTCGGGTCGGTGAACGAGGTGTGCGGCATGAAGCGCGCCCTGCCGTCCTGCGCCGTGTCGGCGATCTTTAGGAGGAGCGCTTCGTCGCGCCGCATCTCGGGCACGTAATACCACTGATGCATCGGGTTCCACGTCACCGAATAGGTCTCGCCGACGCGCTCGCGATAGACGAGGTCGGACGCCACCAGATCGGCCGGATCGACGGTGCGCGCATCGCACACCGCGAGCGGCGCGTCGCGCAGCGGGCCGCGGATCGGCCGCCACAGATTGATCACCTGGACCCGGCCCTTCAGCAATTCCTCGGCGTCGTCGGGCAAAAGGTCGCGCACTCGCTGCGGGCCCGAGCGGTCGGTGTGATCGACATGCACACGGGTCGCCGGCTGGCGCGGGCCACCCGCCGAGCGGTCGGTCAGGCCCGGCACGCGGCGGCGCTGCAGATGGTCGAAGATAAAGACGCGGCTGGCCCCGGTGACGTCGGCGATAAACCGCTCGGCCTCCGGGTAATAGACCCGCCGCACCTCGTCGTCGTCCCAGAAATCCCGCATTTCGGTGTGCTGCTCGACAAGGGTGAAGCCTTGCCGGTCGAGCGCCATCTCCGAAGCGATCGGCCGCATATCGTGGATGCGCACCTTGTGCGGCTCGTGCGTCATGTTCGAGCGCGCCTCGGGGCCGGTCTCATAGGCGTAATAACGCGGCCGCTCGGCCATCGGCACGATGTAGTTCAGCTCGGCCTCGACATAGGGCAATGTCTCGAAATTGCTCACGGCTTGGTCCTCCTTCGGGTGTGGACAGGTTGCAGTGCTGCTGCCGGCGGTCAAACCGGAAATCGCCTCGCGGGATGGCTTATTCCTTCCAGAACGGCTTGCTGCTGAGAAAATCGGCATCGGCGCGGGTAATGCCGATATCGCGCAACATGCGGTCGTCGAGAACGGCGAGCTCATCGCGCCCGCGACTGCGCCGGTGCCACTCGCGCAAGGTGGCGATGGCCCGAGCGATGCGGCCGGCCCGAGGCCGGGCCGCCCGGCGGGGCAGACGGGGCGATGGCCCCACACGCCACAACGGGACAGCGGACATATTATCTCTCCTAAATTCTCCGGGCGCTTGTCGATTGCCCGTCTGCGGCTTAAATGGCTGGCGCAGCGGTGCCCTGCAAACGAGAGTTTCTCAGCGGCACTTGAGAATTCCTCATCGGTGATGAACAACCATCTGCCCCCGCTCGGCGCCTTGCGAGCCTTCGAGGCGGCAGCGCGATTGATGAGCTTTACCAAGGCTGCCGAGGAGCTGCACGTCACCCCGGCCGCGATCAGCCACCAGATCCACGCCCTGGAGCAGGATTTCGGCGTCCGGCTGTTTCAGCGCCTCAGCCGGTCGATAGCACTCACCCCGTCTGCCCGAATTTTGCTCCCCGGCCTCTCGGCGGGCTTTGCCGAGGTCCAGGCCGCGGTCGGGCGCCTGCGGGCGCACAACGACACCGGGACCCTGACCGTGACCGCGTCACCCTCCTTCGCCGCCAAATGGCTGGTTTTGCGGCTGCACCGGTTTCAGGAGGAGGCGCCCGAGATCGACGTGCGCATCTCGGCCACCGACAGTGTCGTCGATATGAGCCGGGGCGATTTCGATGTCGCGGTCCGTTACGGCGCCGGCCGCTATCCCGGCCTCGAGGTCGAATTGCTGTTCACCAACGAGGTTTTTCCGGCGTGCAGCCCGCAGCTTCTCGCCGCCGGCCCGCCGCTGCGCGTGCCGGGCGATCTGCGCCACCATGCGCTGATCCACGACCAGGCGATCGAGCGCGACCCGCTGGTGCCGACCTGGCCGATGTGGCTGAAAGCGGCCGGGGTCACCGACATGACGGCGCCGAGCGGGCTCAGCTTCAACAACATGCATTTGGCGCTCGACGCGGCGATTGCCGGGCATGGCGTCGTCCTGGCGTACAGCACGATCGCCGCCGCCGATATTGCCGCCGGCCGTCTGGTGCGCCTCTTCTCGCTGTCGCTGCCCGACCAGTTCGCCTACTACCTCGTCACCGCGCCGGGTGCGCTCGAGCGGCCCAAGGTGCGCGCCTTCCGCGATTGGCTGCGCCGCGAAGCAGCGCAATAGCCCGCGGCTTACGCGGGCACTCCGGCCATGCGGCAGATCATCGCCCATTCATGGTCGCCGACCGGGCAGACCGAAAGCCGCGATTGGCGGATCAGCGACAGCTGCGCCAGCTCGGGAGTGGCTTTCATCGCCGCCAATGTGACCGGGTTTGCGACCGGCGCCACCGCGGCGATGTCGACCATGCCGAGCTTGCCGGTCTTGTCGTTGGCATCGGGATAAAAGGTCCGCACCACCTCGGCGACGCCGACGATGTCCTTGCCCTCGTTCGAATGGTAGAAAAAGGCGCGGTCGCCGACCTTCATCGCGCGCAGATTGTTGAGCGCCTGGGCGTTCTTCACCCCGTCCCAATGGGTGCGGCCGTCTGCGACGAGACGCTCCCAGGAATAGCTCGACGGTTCCGATTTCAAGAGCCAATGCGCCATCGCGTGCTCCTTTCCCGTGCGGGTTACGGCCGCAGCGGATAATCCGCCTGGTCCTCATAAACCGAGCCGGCCTTGGTCGGAAAGCTCGCGATCAGGCTGAATGCTCCGACCGGCAGCGGCTCGGCGCGAAACCCCGAATGCGCGGCGAGAAATTCGGCGAGCTGGTCGAGCGGGGGGTTCCTCAGCCGCGCCAGGGTCACATGCGGAGAGAACTTGCGCGGCTCCGGCGGCAAGCCGGCGCGGATCAGCGCCTGCTCGATCCTGTCGCGGAGCGCCACCAGCTCGGGGCTGCGCTCGACCCCGACCCAGAGCGCGCGCGGCCGGTCGCCAAATACCCCGGTGCCGGCGAGCTGCAAATCGAACGGGCGGGCGCGCACTTTTTGCAGCGCGTCATCGGCATCGGCCGCCTGGTCCTCGCCGATCTCGCCGATAAACCGCAAGGTCAGGTGCAGGTTGCCCGGATCGACCCATTTCGCCCCGCCGATACCCGAGCACAACAGAGACAACCGCAGCTTGAGCTCCGGCGGAAAGCCGATCCCGACAAAAAGACGCAGCATCGCGCTAGTGCTTTGACACGTTCGGATGATTCACCCGGAGAACTTTGTAGGATGGGTTGAGCTCCAGCGAAACCCATCTTCTGCGGCCCTCGCGATGGGTTTCGCTATACGCCGGGGGTCGGTCAATAAAGCAATCCTTCGATGGCTGGCGCCAGCTCGTTCCTGCCATACCTGCACCGCCGGAGCATAGAAGAAAGGCGGAGCCATGACCCCGCCGGGCCGCGCCGCGACCCCAAAAGAGACGGCACGAGCCTCGCCAATGGCGGCACGGATAGCAATTACTGTTATCAAATTCGCACTTATCGTATAAGATGCGCGTCCCAGCCTTACGGTTAACGGTTACGTAACGGTTACGACGGTTACGCGACGGTTACGGTGACACGACGGTTACGGCGACGCGGTTACGGTTACGGTGGTTACGGTGTACGGTGGTTACGGTTACGGTGACAGTGCACCTAATTTACGCGGTTACGGTGACGCGGTTACGGTGACAGTGCACTTAATTTGGCGGTTACGTTGGTTACGCGTTGGTTACGGTGACGGTGCACTTAATTGCAGAATGGCCCGCCTCGCCGTGCTGAAGAGGAGCTCCTACCGCATCCCGCGTCGGAGCACTGTCACCGTAATGGCCATAATGGCATTTAGTGCACTGTCACCGTAATGGGCCGTAATGGGCGTAATGGGCGTAATGGGCGCCACCGTAATGGGCGCCGCGCTCGATTTCCGCGTGCGGGCGTTTGCCGATGACGTATTCGATGTCGCCTCGCCGACCGGCGTCAGCGTCTGGTCGAACTCCAAGCAGCCGGAAAAAGTTAGGACAAGTTGAGGCATTGCATCTGGGGGTATCCCCTTGATCGTAACGCGCCTGGTTTTTCTGATCGCATTCGATCAAAAAAAACTCGCCCACGGGACGACAGGGCGGCGACGTTGAGGGCATGATCGGCGGGGCTTGGCCTTGTTTCGCCCGATTGCGGGTCGCAATTGACGCCGATGATGACTTCGACACCGTCTTCGGCCATCTGCACCGGCACGCCGCATCCGCTCCCTCCCCCTTGATGCCCCTTGATGGGGGAGGGCCGGGGTGGGGGTGAAGCTTCCGCCGCACGGGCAGCCGACGAGCGCGCTGCGGCATCACCCCTCCCACCCCTCCCCCATCGAGGGCCCATCGAGGGGGAGGGCACTTAAATAGGCCTTGGCGCTGGCCAGGATCTCGGCGTAGGCGGTTCGCACTTGTGCCATATCGCCGAGGTTCAGCCGAACGACCCCGGCCTCCGTCTGCGCGGGATATCCGGCGAAGCGAGCTTGAGAGCCACCGGAAACCCGGGCCGCTCTGCGGCCAGGGCGGCGGCCTCGGCAGAATTTGCCCGGTGCTCACGCCGCCGTGCGCGGCGGGGCCGCGGCAAAGCCATCGGCCAGGCGACGCTCGCGCCAGGTATGGTACACTAGGTGAAAAGGGTCAGGACGCCGGTGTGGCCGTAGAGCCGGTCGCGCGAAATCTCGCCATTGGCAAAAAAGCCAATGAGCGGAAAGTCGCCGAGCGTCTCGTGGATCAGCGCGGTCTCGGCCCCCGGCTCGCCGAAAAGGGCGGCCCCCCGCGCGACACAGCTGACATAGACCCCGGCTTTTGGCGGGCCGTTGAGCCGGCCGGCGAGCTGGTTCACCATCCGCACCATGTCACGCCGGGCGCTTTCGGGGTCGCGGCGGCAGAAGAGGATCGGGTCGCCGGCGGCGATCTCGGCGCCGAGCACCACCCAGCCGCGGCCGGGATCGATCGCCATGAGATTGCGCACCAGATAATCGCCGGTGTCGGAGCCCGCGACCGGCAGCCCGGCGAAGATGACCCCGCCCGCGCGCCGCAAATCCTGCGCCAGCACCGGGCCGATATCCTCGCGGAAAATGTCGAGCGCCGGCCGCCCGTCGATGACCATGACCACATTGTCGCGCGCCTCGTCGATGCGGCGCACCGGGCCGATCGGCATGCAGCCCTGGGTCAAGGAGGTGGCGACCGCGACACGCGGCGCCAGCATCAGCCCCGCAACGCCCTTGCCGCCGAGCCCGCCCTTGCCGGCAGTGCGCGCCAACAGCGGCGCTTCGCAACGGTGCGAGACCAGCCCGCCGACGAGAAAAGCGCCGCTTGCCGCCCCGGCATCGACCGTGGCCCGCATCAGATCGGGGCAGCGCGGGTCGGCATGGACCAAGGCCAGCGACGGCTGCGCCGCTTCGATCCACCCGGCATGGCGGCGCGGCAAGTCCGAGCCCGGATCGTCGGTCGCGGCAAAGACCCGAAAATCCTCCTCCGGCAGGGCAGCGACCATCGCCACCGCCGCCGGCTCGTCGAAAATCTCTGCCGTAGCCGAGCACACGCCGAGACCGACACCACCGACCCAGCTCTGGATGCCGGTCTCGATCCCCAGCGCCTCGACCAGGCCGGGCAAGGCGGAAGCTGCCGGCTCGCTGACGTAAAGGATGCCGAGGTTGGCGCCCTCCACCTTCGGCAATTCGGCGAGGCAGCGCTGGGCGAGACCCGCAATGTCGCCGCTCGCTGCTGCGGCGGCAAAACGCGCGCTCACGACGCACCTCGCGCCGGCCGGGCGAGCAGGCTTTCGACAATCGGACCGAGCCGCTCGACCAGCACGGCGACGCCGCGCTCGTTCGGATGCAGCCCGTCCGGCTGGTTGAGCTCGGGCTTCATCGCAACCCCCTCGAGCAGAAACGGGTAGAGCGGGACATGGTGGGCCCGCGCCAATTCAGGGAAGATATCGTCGAAGGCATGGTCGTACTCCTCCCCCCAATTGGGCGGCGCCAGCATCCCGACAAGCAGGAGCTTGGCGCCGCCAGCCTCGACCTTTCGGATCATCTTGTCGAGATTGTCGCGCACCGTTTTCGGGTCGATGCCGCGCAGCGCGTCGTTGGCGCCGAGCGCCAGGATCACGAGATCAGGCTTGTCGGCGAGCGCCCAGTCGAGCCGCGCGAGGCCGTCCGCGGTGGTGTCGCCCGAGACCCCCGCATTGACGACGCGCACCGCCACCCCCTTCTGGTGCAGCCAGGCTTCGAGCCGCGCCGGGAACGCCTCCTTCGCGGGCAATCCATAGCCCGCGGTCAGGCTGTCGCCGAAATCGAGCACGACCGGAACATGCGCGGCGGCGGGGGCTGCGGCGGCGGCCGGGCCGGAGAGCGCCGTGGCCAGGGTCACGGCGGCAAGCGCCAGTCCCCGGTGCCGCATCACGGCGTGTAGACTTCGTTCACATCGACGACCGACAATGGCCCGGCGCCGCCGGCATCGTTGACCCCCGAAACCGCGTAAAGCTTGCCGTCGATCACGGCGACGGCAAAACCGTGCCGCGGCGTCAGCATCCGCGCCTCCTTGAGCCAGCTGTTCGTTTTCGGGTCGTAGGCCTCGTTGCTGCGGAAGACGCCGCCGAAATCGTCGAGCCACGCTTCGCCGCCGAGCACATGGATCTTGCCGTCGAGTGCCGCGACCCCGACCCCGCTGCGCGCCGTCGGCATCGGCGTGCCGGTGGACCATGTATCCGACGCGATGTCGTAGATTTCGGTCGTGGTGACGTTGACCGACCAGCCGCCCGAGAAGGACGAGCCGACGCGGCCGCCCATGACGTAGAGCTTGCCGTCGAGATAGGCGACGCCGTGGTGGTTGCGCGGCAGGCTCATCGGCTTCAGGGTCGCCCAGCTGTTCTTGGTGGTGTCGAAGACTTCGAGCGTGCCGAGCATCTCGACCGGCCCGCCGGGGCTGAGGCCATCGGGGAGGCTCGTGGCCGTCGGGATTTTCGCCCCGCCGACCACATAGATCTTGTCGCCGGCGGCGGTGGCGGCGAGGGCGCCGCGCGGCGTCGGCATCGGCGGCAAGGCCGACCAGGTCTGCGCCTTGGTGTCGTAGACCCAGGCCTTGTTTTCCGGATACCAGCCGTTCTTGCCGGTATCCGGCTGGCGGAACCCGCCGAACACATAAAACTTGTCGCCGACCGCGGCGGCAGCGGCGTGGTGGACCGGGACCGGATTGGCTTTCAGCTGGGTCCAGCCGTCGGCTTTAGGGTCGTAGACCCAGAAGATGCCGAGCGGGCCCTTGGAAGTCTGGCCGCCATAGAGATAGAGCTTCCCGTCGACGGCGGCGCCGATCACCTCGTTCGCCCCTTGCGGGATCGGCTTGGCCTCGGTCCAGCGCCCTTGCGCCGAGGCCCCGGTCGACACGAGCGCCAGCGCCAGCGCAGCGATCGGCAAGAGCTTGCTCCGCATTTCTTTCCTCCCCGGTTCGTGCCGCCGCTCGGCGGCTGCACCCCATGCTATGCTCGACCGGGACAAGGTGCGAAAGGGATTGCGATGGATGAGCGGGTTGCGATCGTCACCGGCGGATTGCGCGGGCTCGGCCGGGCGATGGCGCTGGGGTTGGCGCGAGAAGGGCATCTGGTGCTGGCGGTCGGCCATATCGCCGAGGATGTCGCCGTGCTCGAGCGCGAGACATCGGGGACGCCGCTCGCCCAACGCCTCTCACCGCTGGTCGCCGATCTGCGCCGCGCCGAAGAATGCGACCGGGTCGTCGCGGCGGCGCGGACCCAATTCGGCGAGCCCGAGATCCTGGTCAACAACGCCGGGCTGACCTTTACCTATATCGACCCGCCGCGCTTTCGCCGGCCGACGATCCAGAAATTCTGGGAGGTCGGCGACGATATCATCGAGAACGTCATCGCTACCAACTATCTGGCCGGCGACCGGCTGGCGCGGCGCGTGGCGTCCGGCATGGTGCAACAAGGCTGGGGCCGCATCGTCAACGTCACGACCAAGCTCGATACGATGAACCGCGCCGGCACGCACCCCTACGGCGCTTCCAAGGCGGCGCTCGAAATGGCGACCGAGGTCTGGGCCAAAGAGACCGAGGGGACCGGGCTCACGATCAATATCGTCAACCCCGGCGCCGGCGCCAACACGCCCGGCATGGCCGAAGAAATGCGGGCGATGAGCCGAGAGGGCCGCACCGCGCGCCTCGTCGAGCCCGACGAAATGGTGCCGCCTTTGCTCTATGTCGTCTCGCGCGCGGCCGACAAGGTCAACGGCTGGCGCTTCGACGCCAATCTCTGGGATGCCTCGTTGCCGCCGGCCGAAGCCGCCGAGCGCGCCGGCCGCCCCGCCGGCTTCGCAATGCACCCGAAATCGGACTAGCAGCCTGTCGGACTGACGGCGCGTATTATCATGATAAGATAGGATCCTTCAGAAGAAGGAAGTTCCGGCTAATCCCGGCTAATCCTCGGCTAATCCTGATTCTTTTCAACCGATTCGATTGTTTCATCCCAGACCCTTAGCTCAAGCCGGGCGCAGGCGGCGTTTCGCAGAACGCGCGGTTGCTTCGCGCAGGGCGCCGGCGATGGTGACGGCGAGGCCGATTGCCAGCACCACAACCGCCGGCCGGATGCCGGTTTGCAGCGACAGGTCGGCGTCGAGCACGCGCATGACAGGCGCGTGGAAGGCGAGCCCGAAATAAACCGCTTCGGCGAGGGCGGTCGCGACCGCTGCGGCGAGGCTCAAAGCGCCGACCCAGGCCAACGCCAGACGGCCGCGCTTGCGCAAGCGCCACAGCATGAGGCGATAGCCGAGCAGCCAGGCAAGGAGCCCGCCCATGATTGTCGGCTCCCACTCGTCGAGCTTCGACTGAAAGCAGTAGTGGATCACGGCGAGCACGCCGATCCCATAGACAATCCGGTGCAGGCGCTGCCAGCGCCGGGCGCCGAGGCGGCGAACCATGCCGTCGGTCGAGGTCGCGGCCAACGCGGCGAGGCTGAGAAGGGCGGTAAAGCCGATCGTCAGATAGATCCGCAGGGCGATCTCGCTGGCGACCTTGCCCAGATCGAAAGCCTGGCTGACGACGTAAAGCGAGAAATGCATCAGCACATAGGCGAAGGCGGCGACGCCGATCATCCGCCGCACCACAAGAAGACGCGGCCATTGCAGGATCTGGCGCAGCGGGGTCACCGCCAGCGCCAGAAAGATCAGCCGGATCGTCCACAGCCCGAGCTGGTGGATCGCCTCGTTCAACGGGCGCGCGCCGAGGAGACCGAAGGCATAGGCGAGCACCACCCAGCCCGCCGGCACAAAGAGCGCCAAAAAGACGGCGAGCTTGAGCGGCGAGACCCGGCCGCCGTAATCATGCCATGGATACATTTACCCTCGCTCCGGCGCGCCAAACATTACATCGGCGGCTTGATGCCGTCCTTTTCGGCGTAGAGCCTGCCCGAGGTGAGGCTGCCGTCAGGGTGCTTCAGCGCGATGATGAAGACCGCGGCACCCGGCTTAACAGGCTCTTGTCGCCCGGCGCCGTGGCCAGCACCGGCACATCGGGGCCGATGCTGTATTCGGATTCGCCACCCTTGAACTTGACGTGCAGCACTTCGCCTTGCGGGGCCTGGGTCACGGTCCCGACCGTGGCGTTGGTCATCACGCTGCCAGGCGACAGGTCCCAGGCGAATTGCCGGCCGCCATCGGGCGTCGCCTTGGGGAAGATGCGGGCTTCCACCGCGTGGAGCTTGCCGTCGGGGCCCTTGACCCCGGTCGAGGCGACAAAATCGCCTGGCTTGATGTCGCTGAGGCTCTTTTTGACCAAGGTCAGGACGACGAGGTTTGGCGCCAAGGCGATCGTTGCGGTGTCGCCGTCGCGCTCCTTGACTGCCAGCGTTTGGCCGTCGAGCTTTTCGACCGTGCCGCGGACGCGCATCGGCGTGCCGGCGGGCGGTGTTTGGCCGAAGGCCGGCGCCGCCAGCGCGGCAGTCAAAAGCAGTGGGAAAATCGGCGTCCAGCGCATGATGCTTCTCCCTTTGAACGTGATGCGTTGTTGCAACGCATCAGAGTTGGCGCGCAACCGGCGCGCGCGCACCTCACATTTCGGTGACCGGCCGGCGACCGGCGCCGAGCGCCGGACGAGGCCGGCGCGGTGAAGCTGCGGCACGCGGCGCTGGCGGCGCTCGCCTCGGTCATTTGGGGCTTTGCCTTTGTCGTCATCAAGCTCGGGCTGGCGAGCTTTTCGGCACCGCAGCTGACCGCGCTCAGGTTTGTCGTCGCCGCGCTGCCGGTGCTGTTCGTGCCGCGCCCGCGGATTGCCTGGACGCAATTGGCGCTGATCGGCCTGACCCTGTTCACCGGGCAATTTCTGCTGCTGTTCTTTGCCTTTGCCGCAGGGTTGCCGGCCGGGCTCGCCTCGGTGACCCAGCAGACCCAGGCGTTCTTTACGGTAATCCTCGCCGCGGTCTTTCTGCGCGACCGGCCGGGCCTGCGCCAGTCGATCGGCATGGCGGTGGCGTTTGCCGGGCTCCTGCTGATCGGCACGACGACCGGCCGGGACCTGACGCCTCTCGCCCTCGGGCTTGCGATTGGCGGCGCCTTCAGCTGGGCCGTGGGCAACGTCCTCGTCAAGCGGCTGCCCGATATTCCGGTCTTTTCGCTGGTGAGCTGGGCGAGCCTGGTGCCGCCGCTGCCGGCATTGCTCGTCTCGGCATTATGGGGCCGCGGCGCCTCATTGCCGGCGGCGCTGCTCGGCGCGTCCTGGACGAGCCTCGGCGCCGTCCTTTATTTGGGCGCGGTCGCGACGACGCTCGCCTATGTGATCTGGGGCCGGCTGCTGCAGCGTTACCCGGCCGCAGCGGTGACGCCTTTCGCGCTCTTGGCGCCGTGCACCGGCGTCCTCGCGTCGGCGCTGATCTTCGGCGAAGCCTTTGGCCCGGTGCGCTATGCCGGGATGGCGCTGATCCTCGCCGGGCTCGCCGTCATCGTGCTGGCGCCGGCCCGCAAAGAAGACCCGCGGCTGCGGCCGAGATGAGCTCCCCCGCGCCGATCACTTGGTGCCGAAGCAATGCTCCGGGCCGGGAAAGCGGCGGGCGCGGACATCGGCGGCATAGGCTTCGGCGGCGGCGGAAACCAAGGGCGCCAATTCGGCATAGCGTTTGACAAAGCGTGGCGTGAACTCGGTAAAGACACCGAGCACATCGTCGATGACGAGGATTTGGCCGTCGCAGGCGGGCGAGGCGCCGATCCCGATCGTCGGCACCGGGAGCGCCGCGGTGATCGACCGCGCCACCGGCTCGATTGTCCCTTCGATGACGATGGCAAAGGCGCCCGCGTCGGCGATCGCGGTGGCGTCGGCCATGACCCGCTCGGCCTGCCGCTCGCCGCGGCCCTGCACCTTGAACCCGCCGGCGGTGTTGACCGATTGCGGCATCAGCCCGACATGCCCCATGACCGGCACGCCGCGTCCGGTGAGGAACCGCACCGTGTCGGCCATCTCCCGCCCGCCTTCGAGCTTGATCGCGCCGCAGCCGGTTTCCGCCATGATGCGGGCGGCGCTGCGGAACGCCTGCTCGGGCGATTCCTGATAGCTGCCGAACGGCAGATCGACGACGACGAGCGCCTGCGCCGAGCCGCGCATGACCGCGCCGCCATGCGCGATCATCATCTCCAGCGTCACCGGCACGGTGCTGTCGAACCCGTAGACGACCATGCCGAGCAAATCCCCGACCAGCAGAAAATCGACATGGGGATCGAGGAGCCGCGCGACCGGCGCGGTATAGGCGGTCAGGGCGACGATCGGCGGGCCCCCCTTGGCCAGGGCGGCGATGCCGCGCCGTTTGACGCGGCCGGTGGCGTTGGCTTGTGCGCTCATGACGGGTTCCTTCGCGCTCGGTGTAAACGCTCGGGCCTCGGGTTACACTCCTCGCGGCGAGGGGGGCAGCGATGAATGATGCGATCGACATTGCAAAATTGCCGGGCCTCGGCGCGATCGGCCAGCCGCTGCGGCGCAAGGAGGACGCGCGGCTGTTGACCGGCAAAGGCCGGTTCAGCGACGATTTTACGCTGCCGGGGCAGGCCTGCGCGGCAATGCTGCGTTCGCCGCATCCGCACGCCCGGATCGTCGCGATCGACACCAGCGGGGCATCGGCGATGCCGGGTGTGCTCGGGGTCTTTACCGGTGCCGATTGCCGCGCCGACGGGCTCGGCGCCATCCCGCACAACCCGGTGCCGCAGACCCGCTACGACATGAAGCTGACCGGCCCCGGCGGCGGCAAGATCTTTATCGGGCCGCAGCTGCCCTTGCCGTTCGACCGGGTGCGCCATGTCGGCGAAGCGGTGGCGATCGTCGTCGCCGAGACCGTGGCGCAGGCGCAGGATGCCATCGAACGGGTGACGGTCGAATTCGAGACATTGCCTCGGGTGGTCTCGCCGCGGGCGGCGCTGATGGCGGGGGCGCCCGTCATATGGGAAGAAGTGCCGGACAATGTTCTCGTCGATACCGAGTTCGGCGACCGCAGCGCGACCGACCTCGCCTTTGCCAGGGCCGCTCATGTCGTGGCAATGGATTTCCACGTCGGCCGCGTGACCGGCGTGCCGATGGAGCCGCGCGCGGCGCTCGGCCATTTCGACCCCGCGACCGACCGCTACACCTTATGGGCCGGCAGCGGCGGGCCGGTGCGGCAAAAGATCGAGCTTGCCGCCGTGCTCGGCGTCCCGCCGGAAAGGGTGCGCGTCGTGTCGCTCGATGTCGGCGGCAATTTCGGCACGCGCAACCGGCTTTACGTCGAATCGGCGCTGGTCGCCTGGGCGTCGAAAAAGATCGGCCGGCCGGTCAAATACACCTCGACCCGCTCGGAAGTGTTTTTGAGCGATTACCAGGGCCGCGACCTGTTGACCCGGGTCGAGCTCGCGCTCGACGCCGATGGCCGGTTTCTGGCGTTGCGCGCCGACAACGTCAGCAATGTCGGCGCCCGCTGCGCGTCGCTGTCGCCGCTCGGCAAGGGCTCGGCCCTGGTCACCGGCAGCTACGATATCGGGGCGGCGAGCCTGCGTTCCCGCGCGGTTTTCACCAACACGATGCCGACCAACGCCTATCGCAGCTCGGGCCGGCCCGAGGTGACCTATGCGATCGAGCGGCTGGTCGATCGGGCGGCGCAGGAATTGGCGCTCGACCGCGTCGAGCTGCGGCGCAAGAACCTGGTGGCACCGCGGGCGATGCCGTATCCGAACGCGCTCGGCGCCCGCTACGACAGCGGCACCTACGAAGCCAACATGGATTTGGCGATGGCGATCGCCGATTGGGGCGGGTTTGCCGCACGGCGCGAGGCGGCCCAAAGGCGTGGGCGATTGCTCGGTCTGGGGCTCGCCAATTATGTCGAATCCTCGATCGGGGCGCCGCGCGAGCGGACCGAAATCACGGTGACGCCCAAAGGCCGGGTCGAGATCGTGATCGGCACCGGCCCGAGCGGCCAGGGCCACGAGACGAGCTTTGCCCAGGTCGCCTCGGCCTTGCTGAGCGTGCCGGTCGGCGCGGTCGACATCATCATGGGCGACACCGATGTCGTCAGCCTGGGCGGCGGCTCGCATTCCGGGCGCTCGATGCGCCACGCCGCGACGCTCTTCGCCCAGGCGGCGCCGGAGCTGATCGACCAGGGCAAGAGGGTTGCGGCCCGGCTTTTCGAGGTCGGCGAAGCCGAGGTGGCGTTTGCCGACGGGCGCTTTTCGACACCGCGCCGCAACCGCAGCTTCGATTTTCTCGAATTGGCGGCGGAGGCGGTTCGGCTGGGCAGCGAAGGGGCGCTCGCGGTTGTGGCCGAGCACGAGATGCACGACCCGGTCTTTCCGAACGGCTGCGCGGTCTGCGAGGCCGAGGTCGATCCCGAGACGGGGGCGGTCGAGATCACCCGCTATTCCGTCGCCGACGATGTCGGACGCTGCATCAACCCGTTGATCGTGCACGGCCAGAGCCATGGCGGCATCGCCCAGGGTGTCGGCGAGGCGATGTGGGAGGAATGTGCGGTCGATCCAGGCTCGGGCCAGCCGCTTTGCGGCTCGTTTATGGATTACGGCATGCCGCGTTCGGACAATCTTCCGTCGTTTGCCACCCGGATCGTCGAAGTGCTGTCGCCGACCAACCCGTTCGGCATCAAGGCCGGCGGCGAGGGCGGCTGCACCCCGGCGCTCGCCGTCGTCATCAGCGCGATCCTCGACGCGCTCGGCCCGTTGGGTGTCCGCGACCTGACGATGCCGGCGACCCCGTTCAAGGTGTGGCAGGCGATCCGCGACGCGAGGCAGCGCCATGGATGATCTGGCGACACTCGAACGGGCGGCGGAGCTGGTGCACCGGGTCATGGCGCCGACACCGCAATATTGCTGGCCGCTATTGTCGGCGCGGGTCGGCGCCGAGCTCTGGGTCAAGCACGAGAACCACACGCCGATCGGCGCGTTCAAGCTGCGGGGAGGGCTGGTTTATCTCGACGAGGTCCGGCGGGCCGAGCCCGCTGTCCGCGGCGTCGTCACCGCGACCCGCGGCAATCACGGGCAGAGCATCGCTTTTGCCGCGCAGCGCCTCGGCCTCGCCGCGACGATTGTCGCGCCGCACGGCAACAGCGTCGAAAAGAACCGGGCGATGGTCGCGTTTGGCGGGCGGCTCGTCGAGGCCGGTCACGATTTCCAGGCGGCCTACGAGCATGCGGTCGATCTCGCCCGGCGCGAGCGGCTGCATCTGGTGCGCTCCTATCATCCCCTCCTGGTGCGAGGGGTGGCGAGCTATGGGCTCGAGCTGTTTCGCGCGGTGCCCGATCTCGACGCGGTCTATGTGCCGATCGGCCTCGGCAGCGGCATTTCCGGCGTAATCGCGGCGCGCGAGGCATTGGGCGCCACGGCCGAGATCATCGGGGTCGTCGCCGAGAATGCGCCGACTTATGCGCTGTCTTTCGCCGCCGGCGCGCCGGTCAGCACCAACTCGGCCGACACGATCGCCGACGGGCTCGCGGTGCGGGTGCCCGATACGAGCGCGCTCGACCTGATCCGCCGCAGCGCCGCGCGCATCGTCACCGTCTCCGAAGCCGAGATCCGCCACGCCATGCGCGTCCTCTTCGCCGACACCCACAATCTCGCCGAGGGTGCCGGTGCGGCTGCCCTCGCTGCGGCATTGCAGGAGCGCGACCGGCTCAACGGGAAGCGGGTCGCGGTGATCCAGACCGGCGGCAACATCGACCGCACGCTGTTTGCCGAAGTGCTGGTCGAGGCGGACGCAGATTGACCGGCGGCTGGAAAGCGGCGGAGGGCGGCATTAGATTGCACGCATGGAGCCGGAGATTGCACGCATGGAGCCGGCCTATAAACTGCTGACGGTCGCGGAGTTTCTCGACGCCTGCCCGAACGACCGGCGGCATTACCAGCTGTTCGACGGCGTCATCGTAGCGATGGCGCCGCCGGCCATCCCGCACCAGATCATCGCCGCTGCGCTTACGATCGAGATCGGGCTGGCGGTGCGGGCCAACCTACCCGGCTGCTCGGTGCACAGCCAAGGCGGGATCGCGCCGCACGGGGTCAGCGGCCGCGACCATTTCGAGACCGACATCACGGTGACCTGCGCGTCGCTGGCGGACAGCTATCGCGGCATCATCCCCGCACCGCTGCTGATCGTCGAGGTATTGTCGCCCTCGACGGACCGGGATGATGTTTTCGTCAAGCTCCCAGCCTATCAGCGCATCGCGAGCTTGCAGGAAATCCTCTACGTCGAGACTGCGCGGGTGGGTGCCACCGTGTACCGTCGCAACCCCGAGGGATGGCTGGCGCTGACGATCGGCGCGACGGAACGGCTGCGGCTCGACACCATCGGGCTCGATCTTCCGCTCGCCGAGCTGTATCGCAGTCTCCCAGGTCTTTCGCTATAGCTCTGCGCGTCGCCGAGGGTGCCGGCACCCCCGTCTTACAGGAGCGCGACCGGCTCAACGGGAAGCGGGTCGCGGTGATCCAGACCGGCGGCAACATCGACCGCACGCTGTTTGCCGAAGTGCTGGCAGAGCCCGATCCCGAGTGATCGCGCCCGCGGTCAAAGCGGCCGCCGCAGCGCCAGCATCTCGTCGCGGCGATGACCGGCAACGGTCGCCATCACCGCTGCGATAAAGGCGCCGATCAGCATCGAAAAGGCGGTGAAGAACGACAGGTAGGCCGCAGCCTTACGCGCCTGGTCGGCCGCTTGGCGGGTCTTGACCCAGGCCGCTTTCACCTGTGTGTCCACACTGTCGACGCGCTTTGCCGCGTCGGGCTGGCTGAGGCCGGTGCGGGCGGCAACGAGCTGGGCAAGATAGGTTTTGTCGGCAGCCGGCAGATTGCCTTCGCTCAGTCCGCGGGCGATGATCGGGGTGGCTTCGGCATGCGCCGCCTGCGGATTGCCGCTGACATCGGGATGGTCGCGGCGGAACAGCTCGTTGATCAGATACGCCGTCGGATCGAGCGCCGAAGACGAAGAGCTGCCTTGCGCCGCCGATGCCGCGGCTGTGCCGGCAACACGGCTGGCGCCGCCGACCAGCGTCGATGCCGCCGAGGCCAGGACCGCTGCGGTGATCACGGCCGCCACCGCCCAGGCCAGAAAGCCGTGCGCGGTATCGCGAAAATAGATCTCGTCGCTGGCGACCGAGACCCATTTCGTGCGCAGCCGCCCGGTGATATAGCCGCCGAAAGCCGCCGACAGCCACTGCACGACGATCAGCCAGATCGCCGCGGCGACGCCGAAGGTCGTCGCCGATGGGCCCGAATTCGACCACGGCGATATCGAGGCAAAGCCGAGGCCGGCGCCGAGCGCCAGCAGGATCAGCCCGATCGCCGCCATCGCAAACGCGCCGCCGATGATCGCCGCCCATGAGATTGCCGAGACCGGGCTCTCGGCCGGCATCAGTCCGGCAGCGACAACCTGCTCTTCCCCGAGCCGCACCGAGCTGGTTTGCATCGCCCGTCTCCTCAATGCCACAACAGCAGCAGGATGATGATGATCGGTATCGGCACGCCGAGCAGCCACAAGAGAATGGCACCCACGGTTGCGTCCTCCATGACCTAAATCCATCGGGAAACGACAGCAGCGGCGGGGACGTTCCGAGCCGGGCCGCAAAAGGATCGGGCAAGGCTGCCCACGTGGCGGCGCCCTGCTGTGCTCCTCGGCCGACGGGCGATCGACGGCGGAAGATGACGGGGAGGTCAGCGGCAGCCGCGCGCCCCGGCGCGCCTCCTTCGGCATCGGATTGGCCCTGCAGACGCGCGCAAGGCCAATGGCGCCGCAAGCGAGGATCTGCCGGCTGGCAGCCGGGGCTTATTCGACGACCGCGTCGGCGCGGGCGAGGGTCGCCGCGTAGCTGCTCGGCCGAGCCGTCACCGCGACCTCGTGCGTCAAGCAATCACCCCGTTTCGGTGAAGATTTCGCGGCCGATCAGCATGCGGCGGATTTCCGAGGTGCCGGCGCCGATTTCGTAGAGCTTGGCGTCGCGTAGGAGGCGCCCGGCCGGGAAATCGTTGATGTAGCCGTTGCCGCCGAGGATCTGGATCGCGTCGAGCGCCAGCGCGGTCGCCTTCTCGGCAGCGTAGAGGATCGCGCCGGCGGCGTCCTTCCTGGTCGTCCGGCCGCGGTCGCAGGCGCGCGCCACCGCGTAGACATAGGATTTGCAGGCGTTCATGCCGGTGTACATGTCGGCGATCTTGGCCTGGATCAGCTGGAACTCGCCGATCGGCTGACCGAACTGCTTCCTGTCGTGGATGTAGGGGACAACGAGGTCGAGGCAGGCTTGCATGATGCCGAGCGGCCCGGCGGCGAGGACCGCGCGCTCGTAGTCGAGCCCGCTCATCAGCACGTGCACGCCCTCGCCCTCGGCGCCGAGCATGTTTTCGGCCGGCACCTCGCAATCCTCGAATACCAGCTCCGAGGTCGGCGAGCCGCGCATGCCGAGCTTGTCGAGCTTTTGCGCGGGGCGGAAACCCGTGAAGCCTTGTTCGATCAGAAAGGCGGTGATGCCGCGCGCGCCCTCATCGGGCCGGGTCTTGGCATAGACGACGAGCGTGTCGGCGACATGACCGTTGGTGATCCACAGCTTGGTGCCGTTCAGGATATATCGCTCGCCTTTTTTGTCGGCGCGCAGCCGCATCGAGACGACGTCGGACCCGGCCCCCGGCTCGCTCATCGCCAGCGCGCCGACATGCTCGCCCGAGATCAATTTCGGCAGGTATTTCCGCTTTTGCGCAGCACTGCCGTTACGGCGGATCTGGTTGACGCACAGGTTCGAATGCGCGCCATAGCTCAAGCCCACCGAAGCCGAGGCGCGGCTCACCTCCTCCATTGCGACGCAATGGGCGAGATAGCCCATGCCGGCACCGCCATATTCCTCCTCGACGGTGATGCCGTGGAGCCCGAGCGCCCCCATTTGCGGCCACAGCTCGATCGGGAAGCGGTCGCTTTTGTCGATCTCGGCGGCGAGCGGCGCTATCTTGTCGTCGGCGAAATCGCGCACGCTCGCACGCAGCATGTCGATCTCGGCGCCGAGATCGAAATCGAGGGTGGAGAGCCGCGTGTTTTGCATGCGCCATCGTCACACCGGCAAGGGCCGGTGTCCATCGGGCGTCACACCGGCAAGGGCCGGTGTCCATCGGGCGTCACACCGGCAAAGTCCGGTGTCCATCGGGCCGGGCACGGACCCGGCGGGCGCGGTCGGCAAGGGAGTGGTGCGGTCGAGAAGACTCGAACTTCCACGGAGTTTCCCCCACAGCGACCTCAACGCTGCGCGTCTACCAATTCCGCCACGACCGCACGATTGGGGCGGCTCGATTAGCAAATTCGGAACCCTATATCAAGCTGTGATGGACAAGCTGTGATGGCCCCTGGCGCAGGCAGCCCGATCGAGTGGCGCGCGAGCGATGCCCCCATCGGCTACGCGGATGCGGTCGCGGAGATGGAGGGCCGGGTCGCGGCGATCCGCGCCGGCACCGCCCCGGAGCTCGTCTGGCTGCTCGAGCATCCGGCGCTTTACACCGCCGGGACCAGCGCCCACGACGAGGAATTGCTCGATCCCGGGCGGTTGCCGGTCTATCGCACCGGGCGCGGCGGGCGCTGGACCTATCACGGGCCGGGGCAGCGCGTCGCCTATGTCATGCTCGACCTGGCCCGGCGCGGCGAGGACGTGCACTGCTATGTCCACCATCTCGAAGAATGGGTGATCCGGGCATTGGCGCGGTTCGGCGTGAGCGGCGAGCGGCGTCAAGGCCGGGTCGGCATCTGGGTCGCGGGCGCGGGCGGCGAGAACAAGATCGCCGCGATCGGCGTCAGGGTGCGGCGCTGGGTGACCTATCACGGCGTGGCGGTCAACATCGACCCCGACCTCTCGCATTACCGCGGCATTGTCCCATGCGGCATCGATCCGGAAAATTCCGGGCACGGCGTCACCTCGCTCGCCGCCCTCGGCGCGCCGGCGACAAGGGGCGATGTCGATGCCGCCCTGCGCGCCACCTTCACCAAAGTCTTCGACCCGCCCGCGGCTTGCCGATGAGCTCGCTGTTCGAGCACCCCCTTTTGGGTAGGGCGGAAGAGCGCAGCGTATTCCGCCGCATTTCGGTGTCCCTGATGCTCTGGCGGAAGGCGCTCCGCTTTTCCGCCCTACTTCCGAAGGGTCGAGGAATAATCGCAATGCAGAGGCTCGGGTTTGTATTCAGCATCAGCCGCTCACGCAGCGGAAACCCCGTTGCGGCGGCGAAACGCGACCAACAACAACGCAGCACTACGCGGCGCTGTTTTCCGCCGGATCAGGCAATTCTTCAAAACAAACGAGTGGATAGCATCTGACGGATATGACCCAACTACCCACCATACCGGCGAAGGCCGGTACCCATGGCAGAGATGGGTCCCGGCCTTCGCCGGGAAGGCGGGAACGGAGTCAAGTGTCTGGTTCCTTCCACTAGTTAGTCGTCCCGGGATGCGCCCGATCGGCCTCACCGTCACGACCAATTTGGGCACGACCCGTGCGCTGTCTTGCGCGGCATCTGTTCGGCGTGCCTCAGCCGGCCCCGGACCGGCCGGCGTGATCAGCCGTCCGCATGCTCCGGCGGCAGCACACCTAAAACCCGGATCAGCTCGCTCTGGCGGCTCGTTTCGGTTTTCGCCATCACACGCGCCAGGAGGTTGCGAATTGTGTTGATGCTGCGCTCAGTTCCAAAGTCAGGCGCCGCGGCGGCATGGCGAGCAGAGCCAGAGCGGGTGCGCCCGAGGGCCGGGGAACCCGCAGGGTGCCGGCTGCGCCATCGGCGTGCGCGGCCTGAGCAAGCAACGCCTCCAGCCGTCGCGACGCCATCCGATCCGATGCCGTCAGGATTCCGCGGCTGACCGCGAGCCCGTCGGCTGCCCGCAACAGCGTTTCGGCCGCGGCGTTTGCGAACACGACGCGGCCCGCGCGGTCGAGCAGCAGCATCGCGTGCGGCACCTGGTGCAATGCGTCCAAGGCGGATCCGGCTTGCAGCGCCGCACCGCGCAGACGCCACCCCACCTCAGCCGCACGGCACAGGTGCGGCATCAGGACGTGCATCCAACGAAGCTCCGCCGCGTCGAACGGGCCCCGCGACCAGGGGCGAACGGGGCTGATCGTCTGTTGTCCGTAGGTGTTCCGCCAGATCGTCAGACGCATCCCCTCTCCCAATTCGTGAGGGCGATAAAATGACTGATACATCTCGGTCCGCTCGAGCGCGGCGCGCGACACGATCTCCCGGGTCTCCTCGACCGCGCCGAGTGTGAGGCGGCGCCCAAGGCGATACGGATTGTTCTGGTGGAAGCGGCGAAGAAAGGCTTGGTGCGCGTCGCGATCGACACCGACCGCCATGCCATCGGACAAGCTACGATCGGCGCGGCTGATCACCATGCCGCCAAAGTGGCAGTCGACGCTCTCGGAGAGCTCGCGCAGCAGGTCAGGCCACAGGTCTGGCGTTACGGCCGCGTTGTAGATCAAGTCGGTCGTTCGCGTGAAACGGTCAAAATCTCGGAGCGGTGTGGACAATAAGGTTCTTCCACCCGGTATCTCGGCTTGCGACGCTCGTTTGAGCGTTTGAACGAGACCCTACTATTTGATATGCGGCATGGTGTTAACGCCAGCGAGAAAATGAACCGCGGGCCGGAGTAAAAATTGCGTCACAGACAGATGGGACGGCGGCTGCCGAATTCCGGTCGTTCAAACAGTATCACCCCGAACCAGAGGACTGGCAATACGGGGCGTTTGCAAGAGGGGGGCTTGGCGTCCATATCTGGCGGATCATGACAACTCTCTTCGAGGATCAGGCGCCGCATCCGCTGGCCGATCGGCTGCGGCCAAAGAGCCTCGCGGAGGTGGTGGGGCAGGACCATCTGCTCGGGCCGGAGGGGCCGATCGGGCGGATGATGGCGCGACGGCGGCTCTCTTCGATGATCCTTTGGGGGCCGCCCGGCTCCGGCAAGACCACGATCGCGCGGCTGCTGGCGCACGGCACCGACTTTCATTTCGAACCGCTCTCGGCGGTGTTTTCCGGGGTCGCCGATCTGCGCAAGGTGTTCGACGGCGCGAGAAAGCGGCGCGAGATGGGCGGCGGGACATTGCTGTTTGTCGACGAAATTCACCGCTTCAACCGGGCCCAGCAGGACGCCTTTCTGCCGGTCGTCGAGGACGGCACCGTGATCCTCGTCGGCGCCACCACCGAGAACCCGTCCTTCGAGCTGAACGGCGCTTTGTTGTCGCGCACCCAGGTTTTTGTGCTGCACCGGCTCGGCGACGATGCTCTCGAAACCCTGCTGCGGCGCGCCGAAGAGCATCTCGCGCGGGTGCTGCCGCTGAGCGAGGACGGCCGCAATGCCCTAAAGGCGATGGCCGACGGCGACGGCCGTTTCCTGCTCAATCTGGTCGAGGAGATCGCCGCACTCCCGGCCGATACGGCGCTCGGCCCGCAACAGCTCGCCGAGATCGTGCAGCGCCGCGCGCCGCTTTACGACAAGGCGCAGGAAGGCCATTACAATCTGATCAGCGCGCTGCACAAATCGCTGCGCGGCTCCGACACCGACGCGGCCCTTTATTGGCTCGCGCGCATGCTGGCCGGCGGCGAGGACCCGGTCTACATCCTGCGCCGGCTGACGCGCGCCGCGGCCGAGGATATCGGCCTTGCCGACCCGCAGGCGATAGTCCAGGCGCTCGCCGCCTGGGATGCCTATGACCGGCTCGGCTCGCCCGAAGGGGAGCTGGCGATTGCGCAATGCGTGATCTATCTCGCGAGCGCGCCCAAATCGAATGCCGCCTACACCGCGTTTGGCGAGGCCGGGCGGATGGCGCGGGAGACCGGCTCGCTGATGCCGCCAAAGCACATCCTGAACGCGCCGACCCGGTTGATGCGCGACCTCGGCTATGGCAAGGGCTATGTCTACGACCATGCGACCGAGGAAGGGTTTTCCGGCCAGGATTATTTTCCCGAGGGAACCGCGCGGCGCAATTTCTACCGGCCGAGCGAGCGCGGCTTTGAGCGCGAAGTCAAAAAGCGGCTCGATTACTGGGACCGGCTGCGCGAGCGGGCGGCGGCGCAAGCATGACAAATCGTAACCTGTCCGGCGGCCGCCGCCGGTTGGCTCTGCCTCTCTGCCCTTGGGGGCGCAGAGGGCCATGACCGAGACCGTGACCGTCGCCGAAGCCGAAGGCCCGCTGCGGCTCGACCGCTGGTTCCGGCGGCATTATCCGGCGCTCGGCCACGGCCGGCTCGAAAAGCTGTTGCGCACCGGGCAGGTCCGCGTCGATGGCAAGCGCGCGCAGGCCGGCGACCGGCTCGTTGCCGGCCAGCAGATCCGGGTCCCGCCGCTTGCCGATGCGCCATCGCCGTCCGCTCCGGCTCGCATCCGTCCCGAGGACGAGGCGATGCTGCGCGGGCTCGTCCTCCATCGCGACGAGGCGGTGATCGTGCTCAACAAGCCAGCCGGGCTCGCGGTCCAGGGCGGGACGCGCACCGAGCGGCATCTCGACGGCATGCTCGACGCGCTGCGGTTTGGCCATGACGAGCGCCCGCGCCTCGTCCATCGTCTCGACAAGGAGACGAGCGGCGTTTTGGCTCTGGCCTGCGGCGCCGCGGCGGCGGCGTTTTTGACCCGCGCCTTTCGCGACAAGACGACGCGCAAGATTTATTGGGCATTGGTCGCCGGACGGCCGCAGCCGGCGCAGGGACGGATCGGGCTGGCATTGGCCAAGCGCGCCGGCCAGGGCGGCGAACGGGTGCGCGCCGATCCCGACGAGGGCAAGAATGCAGTGACGTATTATCGCGTCATCGACAGCGTCGGGGACAAGGCGAGCTGGCTGGCGCTGCTTGCCGGTGACCGGCCGGACCCACCAGCTGCGCGCGCATTGCGCGGCGATCGGCGCGCCGATCCTGGGCGATGCAAAGTATGGCGGCGCGGCACCGCATCTGGCCGGAGTGCCGTCGGCAAGCCGCCTGCATCTGCACGCGCGGACATTGTCGATCCCGCATCCGAAGGGCGGCCGGCTGCAGGTGACCGCGCCATTGCCGCCGCATATGCGGGAAAGCTGGGAGTTTTTTGGCTTTGCGCCCGAGATCGACGACCCGTTCGCCGAGCTGGAGCTGCCGTCATGAAACGGGTCTACCGGCAGGCGCAGGCAGTGCCGGCAGGTTCGGGTCATGGCGTGGCGCTCGACGGCAGGCTCGTCCAAACCCCGGCGAAAAACGAGCTGGTCGTGCCGAGCGCAGCCTTGGCGGCGGCGCTGGCGGCGGAATGGGGCGCTCAGGAAACCGAAATCCGTCCGGCTGATATGCCGCTGATGCGGCTCGCTGCCGGCGCGATCGACCGGGTGATGCGGCAACGCGAAGAGGTCGTGCGGCAGGTCGCCGAATACGCCGGCACCGATCTCGTCTGCTATCGCGCCGCGCACCCCCCGGCCTTGGCATTGCGCCAGCAAGCGGCGTGGCAGCCGCTGATCGACTGGGCGGTGCTGCGCTACGACGCGCCGCTCGCGGTCACCATCGGGGTGGTCCCGAACGGCCAGCCGAAGGCGAGCCTGCGCGCGCTCGCCGCGGCGGTCGCCGAGCACGACAGCTTTGCGCTTGCCGCGCTCCACGCCGCGACGACCGTCTGCGGTTCTGTGGTCATCGCGCTGGCGCTGAGCGAAGGGCGGCTCGATGCGGCCGAAGCCTTTGCCGTCTCGCAGCTCGACGAAAGCTATCAGATCGAGGCTTGGGGCGAGGACCCCGAGCAATCCCGGCGGCGCCGGCTGCTGGCTGCCGAGATCGGCGCGGCGGCACGGTTTCTGTCGCTGCTGCGGAGGGCTTAGCCGCAGGGCGAGGGAAGCGGCGGGCGCCGGCGGCGGCGGGCGAGCACGAGCCAGCCGGCGAGGCCGGCGGCGGCGACCCCTAGGCCGGGCGGCTCGGGCACGTCCTCCTCGGCGGGGTTGGCGTCAGCGAGGTCGAGCGGCGGGCAGGCCGTCTCGCCGGCGAGCTGCACGCAGGGCAGCTGGCTGGCGCCGACAAAGGTGAGCGGATTGGTGATCCCCGACGGCAGCGCCGAATTCGGATCCTGCAAATCGGCGACAAAGGTGATGTCGCCCTGCGGCTCGAGGTCGCTGGTCGTAAAGTATCCGTCGCTGAACAGGTATTGGTAGGTCGCAGGATCGCCGGCCGCCGCGGCCGCGGCCAGATCGCTATCGGTCGCGGTCTTGCAATATCCGTAGCTTTCCTTGCAGATCCCGACATTGTAGCTGAACTGGTCGCCGTCCTCGAACTGATGCAGCGAGTCGCTGTCGGCGAAGGTGAAGATCAGGCAATTCGACAATTCGTGCGCGCCGCCGCAGAGGGTCGGGACGATCGATACATGCGGATCGTTGTTCGAGGTGATTTCGACATCGCTCTTGAAAAAAAAGCCGGTCGGCAAGGTCAAGGTCAGCTGGTTCATTGCTTCATCAGCCCGGCCGCCGCCGTTGAAAGCGACGTTGAAGCTGAACCCGCCGCGCGGGTCGCTCGCGGTCGTGTTGATCAATGGTATCGGGTTGAGGAAGGCGTTGAGCGCACCGCCATTGGGATGCAAGACCTGCGACACCTGGGTCTGCAGCAGCTGATCGACGGGCCCGCCGGGGACGATTTGGCTCAGCCAAGTGGCATTGCTTTGAGTGGCGACGTTGGTCACGTTGACATTGGGCGTGGTCCGCGTCGCCCCGGCGGTCATCAAATCGGCAGGAAGCGGCGGATTGTTGCCGAAGGTCGTGTGGTCGAGGCCGAGCACATGGCCGATCTCGTGCGCGATGTCGTCGGCGCGGGCGTTTACTGTCTGCCCGCCACGGCCGGGATTGCCGAAGATGTTCTGTCCGACCGCGGCGCCGTTGTTGCCGACCCAGCCAATTCCGAAAAGCGTCCCCGGCGTGCTCGGGTCGGGCACGATCGAGCTGGTGAAGAACAGGTTGATCGTGGTCGGGTTCAGGCTCAGCGGGCTCGCCGGCGGGTTCCCTTGCGACAATCCCTTCTGCTGCGTCAGCTGTTGAAACTGGGCGCTGGTAAACTGGCCGGGGGAAGAGCTGCTGGCGGTGACCGGCAAATTCTGGAATTGCGTGTTGGAGGTGTTGAACTGCGTCGTCGGCTGGAACACCACATTGATGCCGGCCAGGTTCCAGATCGCGTTGGTGATATTGATCCCGTTGCTGGCGAACCCGATCTGCACCTTCGCACCGGCGGTGGCGACATTGTTTTTGCCGGTTCCGAGATTGTTCATCGTCGCGCAACTGGTGCCCGCGGCCGAGCACACATCGATCGGCTGGACCGTGACAAAATCGGTGATCGGCGCTGCGCGCGCGGCGCCGGACGAGACGGCGAGGGCTGCCGGCGCCAAAAACGCCAGCCCCAGCCCCGCCGAGAAACGCCGCTTCTTGTCGGCCATTTTTGCCTCCCCAGACCCGTCGCTCCCTAAGCGGCCTTTGCCGAGAGCGTATCGTGTCAGCGTCAGGAATGACGAATAACAAAACCCTCGCGGAAATTTGAAGAACAGGCGAATTTATGTCAACAGGCAATAAATTAACTATAACTGCGCGCCCCGCGCCCCGTTTCGGAGTTCTCTCGTCGGGACCGGATTTGCACATCGCCGGAATTCGGCGTAAAAGCGGCGCGGGTTTGGCCCAAACCCCGCGGAGCCCGATCGAAAGCGAGGCAAGCCATGCGCAGAACAGGGAGCATATCGAGAAAAGCTGTTGGATTATCGCCGTGACGGCCGCAGTGTGGCTGATTGGCGGCGGAGCGGCGCAAGCCGGAGGTGCCGGCGCCGATTTGGGCGGGGCGCAAGACGCGTTGAACTCGGTGTGCACGCAATTTGGCGTTACCTCCTGCCCGCAGCTGCCGACAATCAACCAGCTGGTGCTGGAAAATGCGGCGGTGTCGGGCTCGAGCCCGGCGCAAGTGCGCACCGACCTGAACATTGCTCCGGGCGGCGCATTCGATGCCGGCACCGCCTTCGTGGGCAATCCGCCGGTAGTCGCCAACCCGCTCAACTTTATCACCCCCTCTAACCCAGCCGGCCTGCCGATCCCGACCGGTGCCGGCGGCAACGCGCTGTTGACGGCCACGACCAGCCCGGACCCCAATTCGGGTGCGATCCCGACCGCGCTGAGCTTGCTCTTTAACTTTAAGCCGCGCACCAATTCGAGCTTTGCGCTGAACCAGGATGTCGGCGACGTCACGCTGCCGTTCGCGGTGACCGATGGCGCTGGCGATCTGCTGCGCCAGCCGTTGTTGACCGTCCAGATTCGCGGCACCGGCGGGACCGCGGTGACAACAGACGTCCTCGACAGCGTCGGCGGTTTGGCGGGCAGCCCGGGGCAAAAATTTGCCCTGTCCGACCTCGGCATCACCTCCGCGCTCGACTTCAGCCAGGGGAACGAGATCTTCAGCCTCGACATTCCGCTGATCGGTTTTGACAACCTGCTGGAGTTCCCGGCTGCCGGGTTCGGGTTTGCTGACGGGCTGTTCGAAGGCATCGACCCGATCGCCTCGTTCCTCGATGGCAGCTTTGCCGGCGACAACGGCGGCTTGGTGCACGCCTTCCACGCGGATTTGGCGATCGCCTTCGATGGCACGACGTTGCTCTCCGACCCGCTGCCGGCGCCGGAGCCGCCGGGGCTGGTGCTGATCGGCGGGGCGCTGTTGGCTTTGGCGCTGATGCGGCGGCGCGTTGCGGGCTAGCGCCGTGGCCCGCGGCGCCGGCGGGTAGCGCCGAGCGGCGGCGGCGATGATCCTGATCGTGCTCCTCGGCAGCATGGCGGTCATCGCGCTGTGGGAGCTTTGCCGCCCACGCCGGCGGCGCGAGTTTCCGGCGCTGCGGCGGCGCTTTGGCAACCTCGCCTTCTGGCTCGTCAATATGGCGATCGCCGGCTTTTTTGCGCCGTCGGCAGCGGTTCGTGCCCCACTCCAGGCGCTCCTTGGAGTTTCCCTGCCGGCTTGGCCGATCGCGGGTGCGGCGGCGAGCTTTGCCGCTGCCTTTCTGCTGCTCGATTTCATCCATTACGGGGTGCATCGCTGCGAGCACAAGGTAAGGTTCTTGTGGCGCTTTCACGCGCTCCACCATTCCGATCCCGATGTCGATGTGACGACTGCGGTGCGCCACCATCCGGTCGAATATTTGCTGGCCGCAGCGGTCTATTGGGTGGTCGTGGTGGCGCTCGACGTGCCGCTCGCGATCGTTACGATCCATGGTGTGACGGTGTTCGCGCTCGCCACCTTGCAGCACGGCAACATTCGCCTGCCCGCGAATCTGGAGAGATGGCTGCAGCCGGTGCTGATGACGACCGATTTGCACCGCGTGCACCATTCGATCGCGCGGCGGCACGCGGATTCGAACTACGGCGCGGTCCTGTCGGTCTGGGACCGGATGCTCGGGACTTACGTGGCGATCGCCCGCGCGCGGCAGGACGAGATCGTGTTCGGTGTCGCCGACCTGCCGCGCCGCGACTGCGTCAGACCGTCGGCGATGCTGCTGACGCCGTGGCTGATCGGTCGCGCGCGCAGCGCCGGGACCAGCGCCGCAAGCTAGCCAGCGCCGCAGGCTAGCCAGCGCCGCAAGCTAGTTGGTGTCTCTGAAATGGCGTTACACGCGTAAGACCCCTCCCCCTCGATGGGGGAGGGCAGGGTGGGGGTGACCGCGCCAGCGGCAAACGCCGCCGGGGCCAAAAACTTCCGATCCCGCCCCTTGGCTCCTTGCGCTCACGAGGTGGACGACCTCGATCCAGGCTGGTCAGCAACGCGAGAGACCGCCGAGACTTGCATGCCGCGAGCCGCGAGCCCGGCAGCACCCCCACCCAACCCTCCCCCATCGGCAGGGGGAGGACGGCAGTCCGCAACGCGGATCCTCTCTGACGAAAGGAAATTGTTGCGGCAATTTAGAGACAGATCACTAGTAGGCGCGGGCGGTGGTACCGGTCAGCATGTCGGCCTTGCGGTTCAACGACTGGATCAAGCCGTCGATGCCCTGGTTGCGGATGATCGCGGCAAATTCCGAGCGCCGGGTCGCCAGCTCGCTGATCGTGCCGTCGAGATAGATGTCGGAGATCAGCCAGGTCCCGCCGCTCTGGTGCATCGCGTAGTCGACTTTGACCGGCTCGCCGTTCGATTTGATGATCTGGCTGCGGACAAGGATCCCGGCGCCGTTCGGCTCCTCGCCGGTGACCTGCAGCTTTTCGCCGTTCCAGCTGTCGAAGCGGTCGGCGTAGATCGCCGAGATGTAGCGGCCAAAGCTGTCGATCAGCTGCCGGCGCCGCGCCTCGTTGAGGGACGTCCAGCTCGGCCCGACCGAGAGCCTGGTCATCAGCGGCAGGTCGAAGGTGCGGCGGATCACCGGCGCCAATGCCGCGAACCGGCCGCTCTGCCCGAGCGTGCGGCCGTTCTTCATCGCGGAGAGCAGCGTGTCGTAGAGCCCCTGAACGGTGGCGCCGCCGCCGGTCGTCGTGGCCGAGCCGGGGCGCGGCACGCCGACGAGCGCGACGGTCAGGATAAGGGCGGCGATTTTGACGATCCGGAGGCCCGGGACAGTTGGCCTGTTCATGACATGATCCTGTTGGCTTCAGTCTCCCGCGGGTCTAGGTGCGTTCTTTGCCGGCGCTTTCAAGCGCATGGCTGGGGTGCGAGTGTTTCATTGCAAAGTTAAGGAATCCTGGCGATGTCACGAAAATGAAGCTTGTGCAAGCGGTTGCGCCAATCGGGCGGGTTGAGCCGTCATCCGGTGCGCGCCGGGGTGACGCGGGTCCGGGCGACGGCCTCGATTCGCTGGCGCAGCGCCGGCTGGCTGCCAAACAGCCGGTCGAGGTCGCGCGCGCCCAGGCTGAGGAGCTGGCAATAGCCGAGCGAGACGACATCGGCGTTGCGCCGATCGCCGGCCAAAAGCGCCAGCTCGCCAAAAAAATCGCCGTTGCCGAGCTGAACCGGATGGGGTGCAATGCGCACTTCGACGGCACCCGAGGAGATGAAGTACATCGCGTCGCCACGCTCGCCGCGGCGCATGATGACCTCGTCGGGCACCGCAAGGCGCGCTCGCAGCAGCCGCGCAACCGAGCGCCGCGCCTTGTTGTCGAGCGTGGCGAACATCGGCACGCGGGCGAGGAGCTCGTCGCGGTCGAGGCCGAGATCGAGCACCGCGCGCGTCTCGACCGCACGCCGGCGCTGGCGCAGCCGGCGCCGCAGATCGTCGAAAACGTTCTGGTTGATGATCGAATCGGCGCGCAGCCGGCGATACCGCTCGTCTTCGAGCCGGGCTTCGGTGCGCGCCAGGAATTGGCTTTCGAGCTGGCGCACATAGCCGGGGTATTGCAGCTTCAACGCCGCGATCGCGCGGTCGATCTCGACCGTGCGCAGCTCGATCTGGCGGGCCATCGCGCCACTCGGCCCGGCGCCGAACAGGCGGCCGACCTGGCGATGGTTGAAGGTGGCGAGATTGCGCAGCACAAAGCGGGTGGCGAGCTGGACCTCGAACCGGTCGGCGATCTGCCGCGCCAAGGGACCGGCGATGCCGAGCCGTCGATGCATTGTCAGGGCCAACCGGAACATCGGCCCGAAGCGGCGGATTCGCGCCGCCGCCTGCTGATAGCCTTCGACCCCGTGGCTGCGCGCGCCGTCGCGCAATCGCGCGGTGTGCGCCAGAAGGCTCGCGGCGACCCGCCGGGACACGGTGCGCCCCTCGAAATATTCGAGGCAGAACTCCTGCTCGCGATCGGCCAGCACCGTCACCGCGGCGCGCAGCCGCAGCGCTTCGGGCAATTGCGCGTTCTCCTCGGCGATCTCGGCGGGGCTGTGGCCGAGGCCGAAGCACGCGGCTGCGACCCCGGCAACGATTTCGGGCGCGATTTGATGCTCGCGGCCGACACTTTCGATCTCCTCGCGGATCGACGACAGCGACAGGTCGATCACCCGGTCGCGCAGCGCCGCCTCTGCCGGGGTCGCATCGCTGAGCTTCAAGAGGCGCATCAAGGGCCGCATCGTCGGCGCGGTCACCAGCAAGGTGAACAGCACAAAGCCGGTGGCGAGAATGCCGACGAACTGCCGCACCTCGGGCGGGAGCGCAGTGTTTTCGGCCGCCGCCAGCGCCAGCGCCAGCGAGACCGCGCCGCGCATCCCGCCCCACAGCATGACGACTTTGTAATTGGTCGCGATCGGCTGGGCGATGCGGGCATAGCTCAGCACCGGCAGGAGCCCGTAAAGGGTCAGCGCGCGGGCGACGAGCGCCGCGAGCGCGAGCGCCCCGAGGAGGCCCAGATCCTCCCAGCGGGCGTTGAACAG
The DNA here is from genome assembly GCA_963702685.1 of uncultured Alphaproteobacteria bacterium. Lineage (GTDB taxonomy): Bacteria > Pseudomonadota > Alphaproteobacteria > ATCC43930 > CGMCC-115725 > AP-15. Next base: position 67,127 of record CAVPDQ010000005.1, read on the forward strand.
CAGCGCCGGAACGTGCATCGCCGCAAACAGGAAAATCAGCGAGCTCGCCCAGAAGGCGAGCTGCTCCCAGGTCACGAGGAGGCTTTCGAAATTGGACGGGGCCAGCCGGCGCCGCGCCTCGGCGCCGACCGCCAGCCCGGCGGCGGCGACCGCGACCACACCGGACACATGCAGGTAGTGGTCGCAAATGATGAAAATGCCGTAGGAAAAGCCGATCGTGTAGGTCGCCTCGGCGAGCCGGCTCGAGCGCAGGATCGGCATCAGCGCAGCGATCAGCCAGCCGGCGGCATAGCCGGCGGCGAGGCCGCCGCCGAATTGGCGGAAAAAGGCCAGGACACCGCGCAGCGGCTCGGCCGGCCGGGCGCCGGCCAGCATCGCCACGACGAGGGTATAGATCGCGATCGCCGCGGCATCGTTAAACAGGCTCTCGCCCTGGACCAGGATCGACAGCCGGCGCGGCGCGCCGATGTCGCGAAAGATCGCAACCACCGCCACCGGGTCGGTGGTGGCGATGATCGCGCCCAGAATGATGCAGGCGAGGATCCCGACCGGCGCGATCGGCCACAACGCAAACCCGACGACAAGCGTGCAAACGATGACGCCGACAATGGCGAGCAAGAGCACCGGTGCGGCGTCGTCGCCGAGCTGGCGCAGATCGAGGTTGAGCGCGGCCTCGAACAGCAATGCCGGCAGAAAGATGTAGAGCAGCGATTCGGCGCCGAGGCCGAAATCGTGCAGCGTGCCGATGATGTCGCCAAAAATGTGACCCGGCTGGTCGAGCGCCGGAATGCTGGTGGCGACGCCGATCGCGATCCCGACCAGCGCCAAGAGAACGGTGTAGGGCACGGACAGCCGCTCGGCCAACGGCAGCAGCAGGCTGACGATCCCGAGCAGCGCCGTGACCGTGAAGACGGTCAGAACGGTTTCGGGCATCGCTGCGCTATATTCGGGACGCAATGTTGCGTCGGGTTTGCTCGCATGATCACGCGCCGTGCTGTTTTTGTGTCATTGTCCCTGCTCGCCGTCGGGTCCTTGCTCGCCGCCGGGTCCCTGCTCGCCGCCGGGCTTTTGGCGCCGGCAGCCGAGGGTCAGCTGCAAAGCTTTCCGACCTCCAGCCTGACGATCGTCAGCGCCAGCGGGCGGCATCGCTTTGCCGTCGAGATTGCCGAAACGCCCGAGCAGATGATGCAGGGCCTAATGTTCCGCAGCGCGCTGGCGCCAGACGCCGGAATGCTGTTCGACTACAAGCAGCCGATTGTGGCGACGATGTGGATGCGCAACACGCTGATCCCGCTCGACATGCTGTTTGTCGATGCGCAGGGCCGGATCGTCAACATTCACGAGCGGGCGGTGCCGCAAACGGATGACGTGATCGCTGCGGCCGCACCGGTGCGGGCGGTCATCGAGCTGAACGGCGGCACCGCCGCCCGGCTCGGCATCAAGCCCGGCGACCGGGTGCTGTCGCCGATCTTCGGCAACGCCTCTTGACCCGCGGCGCCAGCGCCGGAGCATGATCCGGTGAGATCGAGCCAGCTGCGTGGTTCGAGACGCGCCCCGGCTTTGCCGGGGCGCTCCTCACCACGAGGCAAGCCTATGATGCCATTAAAGAAAAGCCTCATCCTGAGGAGCCCGCGCAGCGGGCGTCTCGAAGGCTGCGTGCCCGGGCTCATCCCGCGCTTCACCCGGGCGTCTCCGGCCGCGGGGGCGCAGAGAGGGGAGAGTTGGTGACGGGCGCCGTCAACATGGTTTCCGGGGTGCGCAGGTGGCAGGCGACAAAGTGGCCGGGGCGGATTTCGCGGGGCGGCGGCTCTTCTTCGGCGCAGCGGGCGAAGGCGTGCGGGCAGCGGGTGCGGAAACGGCAGCCGGAGGGCGGGTTGGACGGGCTCGGCACGTCGCCCTTGAGGATGATCCGGTGGCGCCGCGCGCCGGGCTCGGGGACCGGAACGGCGGAGAGGAGCGCCTCGGTGTAGGGGTGCTGGGGGCTGGTGAACAGGGTGTGCTTGTCGGCGGTCTCGACGATCCGGCCCAGATACATGACCGCGATGCGGTGGCTGATGTGCTCGACGACGGCGAGGTCGTGCGCGACAAACAGGTAGGAAAGGCCGAATTCGCGCTGCAGGTCGCGCAGGAGGTTGATGATTTGGGCCTGGACCGATACGTCGAGGGCCGAGACCGGCTCGTCGCAGACGATCAGGCTCGGGTTGAGAGCGAGCGCGCGGGCGATGCCGATGCGCTGGCGCTGGCCGCCGGAAAATTCGTGCGGGAAACGGTCGAGCGCGCCGGGCGGGAGCCCGACCCGGTGGGCGAGCTCGGCGACGCGCTCGCCCAGCGCGGGCTCGCTCGCCGCGCGGTAGTTGACGAGCGGCTCGGCGATGATGTCGCGCACGCGAAAGCGCGGGTTCAGCGACGAATACGGATCCTGAAAGACCATTTGCAGGCGGCGGCGCCAGGGGCGCATCCGGCGCCGCGATAAAAGGTCGATCCGCTCGCCCTCGACGAGGATTTGACCCGCGGTCGGCTCGATCAATTTGAGGATTGCCTTGCCGGCGGTCGATTTGCCGCAGCCGCTCTCGCCGACCAGCCCCAAGCGTCTCGCCGGCGGCGATCTCGAACGAAATGCCGTCGACCGCCCGGACCTGGCCGATGGTGTGCCGCAGCACACCGGCGCGCACCGGGAAGTGCTTGACGAGGCCGCGGACGGCGAGGAGCGGCGGGACCGCAGTCATGCCGGCCGGCGCTCCGGCATCCCCCGACCTCACCCTGCTTTTCCCCCGAGGGCGGTGCCGGCAAAGAAAGCAGGGCAGGTGGCCAAGCTTGCATCGTGCGTCCCGAGCCGGCAGCGTCGATCGGATAATGAAGGCCAGAATAGTCTTGTGATTATTGCCAATCAAGCCGCTATCCGTTTGCAGGCCAGACCGCCAATCGCCTCGGGCCGATCGCGACGCCGCGACGCGCCGATGCCTTCGGCGGCGGCCGACAGCGTCGCGGCTTATCTCGGCCGAGAGGACCTATCGCTGCGCGCCGGAGTGTCTGGTCACGCGTTCGCGCAGCGCATCGTAGATCGGCGCGGTGCGCAGCAAATTGACCGTCAGCATTGCGGCAAAGCAGGCGGCGAGCATCGGCAACAGCGTGGTGAAGGCGGCGGTCATCTCGGTGACGAGCACGATGCCGGTCACGGGCGCCTGCACCACACCGGCGAAGAACGCCGCCATGCCGACGACGGCAAAGGCGATCGGGTCGATGCCGAGATGCGGGAAGGCGAGCCGGCACAAAGCGCCGACGACCCAGCCGAGCTGGGCGCCGAGCACCAGCAACGGCGCGAAGAGGCCGCCCGGCGTGCGCGCCGCATAGCATAAGGGGCCGAGCCAAAACCGCAGCAGAAACGCGAGCGGCACGGTGCCGAGGGCCGCGCCGCCCGAGAGGATATGCTGGGTGATCGCGTCGCCGCCGCCGACGAGGCCCGGCGCAAGCCACAGGACCACGCCGACCACGGCACCGATCGCCGCCGCCTGAACTTCCACCGGCCATCGGCCAAGCCGTTCGGCCAGGGCGACCATGCCGAGCAACGTGCGGTTGTAGCCGGCGGCGGCGAGCCCGGCGGCGGCACCCAGAACGATGTAGAACGGCCAGGTCGCGGCGCCGGCATAGGGGAGCGGCCCGGTAGCGCCCAGAGCTTGCACCGCGACGTGGAAATCCGGGGCCTGCCCGAGCATCAGCCGCGAGATCAGGATCGCCGTCGAGGATGCGCCGATCGCGGCAATTGCGGTCCGGGTCTCGAACCGCCGCACCAGCTCTTCGAGCACAAAGACGGCGCCGGCGATCGGTGCGTTGAAGGTGACGGCGAGACCCGCACCCGCGCCGGCGGCGAGCAGGATGCGCAAATCGGGCCACGCGCGGCGACACATCCGGCCGACCATATGGGCGATGACGGCGCCCATCTGCACGCTCGGCCCCTCGCGCCCCAGCGCCATGCCGGCGCCGATCGCCAACAACCCGCCGACAAACTTGACCGGCAGCAATCGAGGCGGCGCGGCCGGCAGATCGCCGGTCAACGCCGCCTCGACCTGCGGGATGCCGCTGCCCGAGGCGTAGGGCGCGAAGCGACGCACGAGCGAGGCGGCCGCCGCGACCGCCGCCGCGCATGCCCGCGAGCGTCAACGCGAGGCCGGCGAGCGGCATGCCATGGGCATGGGCGACCAGCGCATCACGCCAGCGATCGGCCGCGTCGAGCACCACCCGAAAGAGTGCGACGACAAGCCCGGCCCCGGCGCCGGCGACGGGTGCGGTCAACGCCAGCGCCAGCAGCGAGCCGTGCGGCGGTGCGGACGCCGCGGGCGGCGGCTCGTTGCGATCGTCCATTTTTCCGATGAGGAGGTTTTAGCGACGAGCGAAGGACTACTCTACCCCGAGGCCACGTTGCGAGAAGGGGCTTGCCACGACCGGAGCAGCCTGCAAGCCGCCCGGTCCCCGAAGGACTGCGCGTCGCCACTGGAGGATTGCGCGTCACCGCTACAGGCGCCCTCGCCGATTTGGCGAGCTTTGCCTTAGCCGGCGCGCAGCCGGTCGATCAGCGCCAGCCGGTTGTCGACGCCGAGCTTCGTATAGAGGCTGCGCCGGTGCGAGACGAGGGTGTGCTCGCCGACACCGATCGCCCGCGCCGCCTTGGCCGCATCGTGGCCGCGGGCGAGCAGCAGGCAGACCTCTTTTTCCCGTCCGCTCAACGGCAGCGCCTCGACCCGCCGCCACAAGGCGAGCCGCCGCGGCTCGCGCCGCTCGATCGTCACGCCGACGAGGTGTGAGGGTTCCGCGCCGCGCGGCGCGTCGAGCCAGTAGGCGCGCAGCACGAACTCGCCCCAGGCATTTGTCCGCCGCACCACCGGTGGGGCCGCCGGCAGCCGGCCGGCAGAGGCGGCCGACAACAACCGGCAGAGCTGCGCCAGCTCGGCAGGCTCGTCGAGCCGCATCGGTCGCGCGGTATCGGGCGCCCAGCGCGGCACCAGCGCCATCAATAACAGCCGGCGCGCCTCCGGGCTCAGATGTAAGAGCCGGCCGGTGCGATCGAGGATCGCGAGCGCGCGGTCTTCGGCGTCGCTGTAGCCGTCCTCCGCCGGCCCCTCGACGAGCCCATGCGCGACAAAGCCGTGCAGCGCGTTGAGGATTGCCCAGTCGCGCGGCGTAAATTCCGGCTCGTCGATGCTGCGAAAAAAATGGAACACGCCGACCGGCCGGCCCGCCTCGGTGATCTTGAACAGGATGCCGGTTTCCATGCGGTTCGGCCGCCGTACGAGGTTGTAATAGTCGCTGCGCAGAAACGTGCTCCAGTCGACGGTAAATAAGCGCGTAAAGATGTCGCCGGCGGCACTCGGATAACGCGTGCGCATCATCTCCGGGAAGCTCATTCTGACTTCGCGTTCGCGACGACTGCCGGAAAATTCGCTCAAGAAAATCGGCAGGAAATCGAAGCCCGGCCCTTCGACATAGCAATTGGCGATCTCCATCCTGAGATCGGGCCAGTAAAAATGCCGGTTCGAGGCCGGCACGATTTCGTTCAGCGCCGCGATCAGAGCCGGCATCAGGCGCGGGCCGCCGAGCCCGAGGCAGCACAAGCGCTGCACGCGCGCGATCACGCGCCGCGTTTCGGCGCCACACGAAAGCGCCATCTCTCCCTCCCCGGACGGCGGCCGGCAAAGCTGCGGGCCGGCGCCCTACTCGGCGCGGAGCTGCTCGATCAGCGCTGAAACCTGCCGATCGCTTGTCGGGCCTGCGCGCTCTGCGAAAGCGCCATCGGTCCCTCTCCCCGCTTCCCTGCCTTTCACCGGCAGGTTAGTTGCACTCAGAATATACCGGATCGCGCTTGCCGGCAAGAAATTCAGACGATTTTCAGATATTTTTTTGACGGATTTTGGTCGAGATCACGGCGAACAAAGGGCGGCGTCAGCATGTCTGCGGGAGGATGGTCCTGCGCGACGCGTCGCACTCGATCGTTGCTTTCGCAAATTCTGCATCACCTTGCGCTCCGGAGAGAGCTTACGGTAATTATTAAATGAGCTACCAAGAAAACGGCTCATAGAGGGTATCTCCAGCAGCATGCTGAAAAATGCCGATGGCCTCCGTGAGCACCCCCCGCCTTCGCGAGGGCAGGCTCTTCGAGACGGCCCTTCCGGCCTCCTCAGGGTGAGGCAAGATGCTGAGATTGCTTATCCCTTATCCTGAGGAGGCCGCCATCAGGCGGCCGTCTCGAAGGATGCCTGACGGGCGGCTACTTTTAAGCGGCCTGCTGGGCCGCAGGTTTCGGAGGTCTTGAGCGGCTGTCTCCAAGCTGACACCAGCCGTTGTTTGGCCGAGAGCGCGACACGCGCCTGCCGCTTTTTTCGCGAAATGCGCCGAATTCCCCCCTGAGGGGGAAGAAAGCCCGCGCCGATGCTGACAAGCTCGCCAGCGACGCGAGCGATCGGCACCGGCCGTAACAAAAACCGCGGCGGCGATGCCGGAGACCGAGATAGGGGAGGAGAGCCTATGTCCATCGTCACCGGAACCGTCAGCAACGGCATCACGCTCGGCCAGGCGGGCTTCACCTCGCCGCTGCTCGTCACGCATACCGGCGCCGTCTCGAACAGCACCGGTGCCGCCGTCTACGCCTCGGGCACCTATCTGATCCGGTCGTCCTCAACCAGGGGACGATCCTGGATACGGGCGCCTTCGCCGCGGTCGGCCTGAACGATGGCGGCATCGTCGCCAATCTCGGCAACAGCGCGCTGATCCAAGGCTACACCGGGATATACATCTCCGGCGCTCCCGGCCTCGTCACCAATTCCGGGACGATCGCCGGAACCGGCACTCATGGCGGCGGCGTCATCCTCTCCGCCGGAGGCGCCGTCGTGAACAGCGGCTTGATCACCGGTGGCATCACGATTTCCCACGCCGCCGGGACGGTCGCGAACTCCGGGACGATCGTCGTCGCTAAGTCGGCATTCGTTACCATGGGGATCAACCTCACAAGTGGTGGCAGCGTCGGCAACACCGGTCTGATCGAAGGCGGGTACGGCATCAGGGCCGGCAGTGATGCCAAAGTCACGAATTCCGGGACGATTATCGGCACGGAAGGAGGGCTCGGTGGTGTCGTCCTCGAGCACTTCATCCTGCCCAACAACGGCGTCAGCAGCGTTGCCAACACCGGCTTGATCCAAGGCCAAAATGCCGGTGGCGTTTATATCTCTTATTTCGGGGATGCCGTCGTCGGCGCGGTCACCAATTCGGGGACGATTGAGGGAACAGGCAGTGTTGTCAGCGGCAACCAGCAACGGCACAACGGCGGCGTCTTCCTCGGGGCCGGCGGCCGCGTCCGGAACACCGGCCTGATCCACGGCGTCAGCGGCGTCTATGTCGGCAAAGCCGCCGGCACGGTCACGAACTCCGGGGTCATTACCGGGACGGGCCTCCCCGGTGTCATCCTGGCTGCAGGCGGGACTGTCGTCGATTCCGGCAAGATCACCGGCGGCAACGGAACCGCGGTTTCGTTCGGCGGCAGCGGCGGCAATTTGCTGACGCTCGAAGCACGGCTACCATCTCGTCGGCGCGGTTACCGTCGCCGGCACCGCCAATACGCTGGAATTGCTCGGCGCGGCCGGCGCGGTCACGGTCGATTTCGACAAGCCGGGCGCCGGGTTCGGCAATTTCGGCACGGTCGCGTTCGCGCGTGTCGGGCAACCACACCGAGACATTGGCGATCACCGACGACACGACATTGCCGGGCATCATTTCGGGGTTTACCCAGCGCCACGACATCGTCGATCTGACGCAGCTCGCGCCAAAGCATGCCACCGCGACGTTGAACGCCGGCGACCGGTTGGTGGTCGGCAACGGCAGCCAGTCGGTATCGTTGCAGCTCGACCCGAGCGAGAATTACAGCGGTGTCGTCTGGCAGGCGCGTCCCGACGGCAGCGGCGGCACCGATGTCACGGTCATCCACTCGGGCGATGCCGCCCCGCCGGCGGCGAGCACGGCCGGCTTCGCCTTCGCCGCCCCCACGGCCGCGGCAACCGGCAGCCCACCCGCGCCGCAATACAAAAACGGCGCCTCGCTGTCGCAAATCGTTGGCGGCAGCACGCCGATCGAGCATTTCCTCCTGGCCTCCGGCCACGGCCCGCCGTTCGGCTAAGCCTGCGCGCCCGGAAAGGAAGGGCGGTGCGCTGTTGCACCTTTAACGCATGCGGCTCGCCATCGTGCCGCAAATGGGCAGAGGAGACGCTTGCGATGGAAAATCTGAAAATCAGCCTCGTTGCCGGAATGCGGAATTTGACCGCCTTCTGCTTCCCGGCGCAGGCCGGGACCCATTTCCGCCGTGGATACCGGCCTTCGCCGGCATGGTGTGCGTCGGACGGGATCGGGCCGTTTGCTGTGTCTTGCCGTGCCCTTTCTGGTTGGCTTCGCGGCAACCACCATGATCGGTGGTGCCGCCTTGGCCCGTTCATTTGAGCCGATCTACCAATTCAAGGGCGGCAAGGACGGTATGGGACCGGGGCCGCTGACTTTGGGCCCGGGCGGAGAGCTTTACGGAGTGACCGGACAGGGAGGGGGCGGAGGCCCGTGCATAGGGGATTTGGGTTGCGGCACGGCCTTCAAGCTCACACCGCCAACGCGGCCCGGCGGGAAGTGGACGGAGACGATCCTCTACGTGTTTCAGGGCGGCAGCGACGGCGGCTTCCCCGGGGGCGCCCTCGTCTGGGGTGAAGACGGCGCTCTTTACGGCGTCGGGGGCGGTGGCACCGGGTGCGCCGATATTAGCTCAACCGGGTGCGGCATGGTGTTCAAGCTGACCCCGCCCCTGCATGCCGGCGGGCGGTGGACCGAGACCGTGCTGTATCGCTTTCGCGGAGGCAGCGACGGAGCCCAGCCAAACGGGGTCACTTTCGGTAATGATGGCGCGCTCTATGGCTCGACAGCATGGGGCGGCAACCCAAAGTGCTACATCGGCCAAGGCCTCCAGCCTCCTCCCCCTCCCGGCAATTCGGAGAGCTGCGGCACGGTATTCAAGCTCGCACCACCACAATCGCCGCACGGAAAATGGACCGAGTTGATCGTGCATACTTTTGAGGGAGGAACGGACGGGGGAACGCCCAACTCGGGTTTAACAAACCGGGCAGGCGTGCTCTATGGCGTAACACAAGGCGACTTTACAGATAAACACGGAATCACCATAGCGTGCGGCACCATATTCAAGTTGAGGCCGGCCGATCCTCCACGGATAAAAGCGTCGTACGAGGCGTTCAGTTTCTTCACTCCCAATTGCGACGACGGATCGCCGACGTCAAACGTCCTCGTCGAGGGCGGTGGTGCGATCTTCGGCGCAGGGGATGTGGGCCTTTTCGAGCTGGTGCAGCCGGCAAAGCCCGGCGGAAAGCAAACACTGTTCACTTAACGATCAGAATTGCGATTGCGATGTCGATTGCGGGAAGCGGCGGGTCGGAGCGGCGGCGGAGCGGGAAGTTGCTCATCTTACGCTTGACGCCGCGCCGGTTTCGCCGGTTGCGGCTGCAGCTGACGCGTTCTTGGAGGATTTCGTCGAGAACGGCGTCATGGAAGGTCTTCCTCTTCCGAGGGGGGAATAGCGATGGCGATGGGCAGCCTGCGGCGGACCACGCGCACAGCATGCAGGAAGGAGAGCTGGTCGGGGTCCTCGTCGGCTTTCAGCGCGGCCTCGTGGATCAGGCTGCGGATAGCGAAGTGGGCCATCATGAGGCCGTAGAACTCCTGTCTCACGAGGTCCGGGGTCTTGCTGCGCAAGACGATTTTGGCGCCGCGCAGATGGGTCTTGAGCTCGTCGAGCGCTGTCTCGATTTCCCAGCGCTCGTGGTAGAGGGCGGCCAACTCCTGAGCCGGCGCTTGGTCGGGATCGAGAATGCTGGTGACCAGGCGATAGATCGGCTCGGCGTCGGCCACGCCTTCCAGCCGGTAGTCGACCACCCGCAGGCGCACGCCGTTGATCTTGTGCCGCCAGTCCCGCTCGCTCGCATAGATGCGGCTTTCATACGAGCCGTCCGGCCATCGCCGGTCGACCGCGAGGCGCATGTTGCGCTTGATCCGCCAAACCAGATCGGCGCCCGTGCCGAGCGCTTCCTGCCACAGCGCGAACCCGAAGAACTGCCGGTCGGCCAAGCACAGCATGCCCTTTTGCAGGCCGACGAGCACAGCCCTGGCGAGCGTGATCTCGCCGGTCCGGTAGCCGGCCATCCGGCTGCCGAACAAAACATGGGTGCCATTCTCGACCAGCGCCACAAAGCGGATCTGCGGGTAGGCGCTGTCGCCGCGACTGCTTCCCGGCCGCCCGAACGCAAGCTCATTGGCCTGCTCGTCGGCAACATCGAGCGTGCTGCCGTCCAGGCTGACCAGCCGCCAGCCACGGTACCAGGCCCCCTTTGTCGCCCGAACCGCGATCGGCGTCACAACCGCATCGTGCAAGTCGCTCAACGGCTTCCAGCCGAGCCGGGTGCGCGCCTGCGAAATGCCCGATTTGCCGGCAACCTTGAGCGCTACCGACGGATCCACCAGCCACTGAATGCCTTCCAGCAGACAGCGCAGCACCTCGCGATACGAGGCCTGCATGAAGAGCGCCAGTGCGATCACGTAGTAAACCACGACGTGCGCTGGCAGATCGCGCTGCCGCACACTTGCCTTCCCCGTTGCTGCCAGGACCGACCGCACCCGGGCCAGAGGGAAGGTCTTCGCGATCACACCAAGACTGATGTAATCCGTAATTCGCGTGCCTTCCGGAAGTGCCGCAACCGTTCGTGCCATCCACCGCTCCCCCCGCCCCCAGCGGGAGGATACCGTACTCCATACCTTAAATGAACGACCTTAACCTCGTTCTTCAGTTTTGACTGCAGCGAAGGTTGTGCCCTTCCGGGCGGTCTGATGTTCGGAAAGGGCGGTGTCCTCTATGGGGAGACCTTTTACGGCGGCACCGGAACCGGCCGTAAATGTTATATTGGCGCAAGGGGCTGCGGCACGATCTGGCGCCTGACACCCCCCAAAACCCCCGGCGGGAAGTGGACCGAAACCGTCCTGCACAATTTCCAGGGCGGCGCCGACGGCCTGTCGCCCGGAAACGGCTTCACCGCAGGTGCGGACGGGGCGCTTTACGGGAGTGTCGAAAACTATATTGGAACGTTTGCCACCGGCTACGTGTTCAGGCTCGTCCCCTAAGCTCGTCCGATAACCGGTGCCGCGATCTCCAGCCGCGACAGAGGCGTCGGCTGGGGTATCGGCTGGGGTCGCCCCCTCACGTTTGTGTGACTATCCGCCTTTTCGTGGCCGAACCGCCGCATTGAGCGGGCCGGGACGACCTGCGCAGTACCGACGGCGCTTCTATCGGCGGCGGGGATGGCGGTAGTGTTGCGGGACCATCCTTGCCGAGGGGCTCGCCATGACCGCTTCCTTTGCCCACCGCCCGACCATCGCTGCGACAAGGCATGCCGATTTCGGCCGGGCATTATCTCGCCGCTCATGCGGGGTTTGCGATCCTCGAAGCGGGCGGCAACGCGATCGATGCCGGGTGTGCGGCGGGGATCGCGCTCGGCGTCTTGCAGAGCGATCTCGTCGATGTCGCCGGCGTCGCGCCGATCATGATCTACGACGCCGAGGCCCGCGAGGTCGTCACGATCGCCGGGCTCGGCACCTGGCCGAAGGCGCTCGACCCCGAGCTTTTTATGCGCGAGCACGGCGGCAAGATCCCGAAAGGGGTGTTGCGCACGGTCGTGCCGGCCGCCCCCGACGCCTGGATCACGGCGCTGCAAGCGCTGGGGCACGATGAGCTTTGGCGAGGTCGCGGCGGCGGCGATCCGGCTCGCCCGCGACGGCTTTGCGATGTACCCCTTGATGGCCGAGAGCCTGAAGCGGCACGAAGCCGACCACCGCGCTCTGGCCGTCCTCGGCCGCAATCTTTCTGCCCGGCGGCCGGGTGCCGGAAGCCGGCGAATTGTTCCGCCAGACCGATCTCGCGGGCTCGCTGCAATACATGGCCGACGAGGAGCAGGCGGCGGCCGGTGGTCATAGCGGCAAGGGAGGGGGCCGGGAAGCCGGCCTCGACGCGGCGCACGACGCTTTCTATCGCGGCGACATCGCCAAAAAGATCGTCGCTTTTATGAAGGCGGAGGGCGGGCTGCTGTCGGCCGAGGATCTGGCGAATTACCATTCGCCGGTCGGGCCGCCGGAGCGGCGGCGGTTTGGCGACCTCGAAGTCTTCACCTGCGGCGCCTGGTGCCAGGGGCCGGTCTTGCTGCAAACCCTAGCCTTGCTGGAGGGGACCGACCTTCGGGCGCTCGGCCACAACAGCGCCGACTATATCCACCGTCTGGCCGAGGCATTGAAGCTAGCCTTTGCCGATCGCGAAGCCTATTACGGCGACCCGGCGATGGTCGAGGTGCCGCTCGCGACTCTCTTTTCCGAGGAATACGCGGCCGAGCGGCGCAACCTGATCCGCCCCGACCGCGCCTGGCCCGAGATGCCGCCGCCCGGCGAGCTCGGCAGCCAGGCCGGCCGCGGCTTTGGCGATTTCCCCCGGCCAGCGGGCGAGCCCAACCCCGAGCCCGACACCTCCTATGTCTGTGTCGCCGACCGCTGGGGCAATCTCTTTTCGGCAACCCCGAGCGACGGCTCCTACGGCTCGCCTGTTGTGCCGGGGACGGGGCTGATCCCGTCGAACCGCGGCTCGCAATCGCGCCCCGACCCGCGCCATCCGGCCGGCGTCGCCCCCGGCAAGCGGCCGCGGCTGACGCCGAACCCGGCGCTCGCGATCAAGGGCGGCGACAAGTTCATGCCGTTCGGCACGCCCGGCGGCGACGTGCAAAGCCAGGCGATGCTGCAGGTGCTGCTCAATGTCTTCGCCTTTGGCCAGGACGTGCAGGGCGCGATCGAAAGCCCGCGCTTTGCCAGCTACAGCTATCCCTCCTCGTTTGCGCCGTTCGATTACTATCCCGGCCGGCTCGCGATCGAGACCCGCATCCCCGAGCCGGTGATCGCCGAGCTGGCCCGCCGCGGCCATGAGATCCAGCGCTGGCCCGACTGGATGTGGACCGCGGGGGCGGTCTGCGCGATCCTTTCCGACAGGAAGCGCGGGGTCCTTGAAGCCGGCGCCGACCCGCGCCGCGCCGCCTACGCGCTCGGCTGGTAGCCGCGGCCCCGGTATCGCTGGGCGGCGGGCTTTACGGCCCGCGGCGATGGATGTCGGGGTAGGGGGTGCCGTCGCGATGGGTGTAGATCGCCGGTTTGCCGCCGGCCGGCGCCAGCATGTCGATGTCGCTGTAAGTGGCGCTGTCGTCGGCGATGCGCGTGCCGATTTCGAGCACCTGCGCGTCCGCCGGGGAGCGGTTCTGCAGGCAATGGCCGTTGGTGTCGTTGGCCGGGAAGCCGGCGGCGTCGCCGGCGTGCAGCACTTCCTCGCCGGCGTCGGTGACCAGCACCACCTCGCCCGACAGCACATAGACGAATTCGTCGCTGCCGGTGTGCCAATGGCGCTGGCTCGACCACGCGCCGGGCGGCAGCTGCAAGAGATTGACCCCGAATTGCGTCAGCCCGGCGGCGTCGCCGAGCCGGGTGCGGACGCGCGCGCGGCACGGCCCGTCAAAAGGCGGCGGGTAGAGCGTGCCGACAAAAGGCTCCAGCGCGGCGATGTCGATGCGTTTCGGCATGGATAGGCTCCTTATGGACCACGATCCTTTCAAATGTGATCGCTCGTTCTCGTTGCCCCCGCGAAAGCGCTACGGCATGCACACATCCTTGCCTTGCACTCCGCCACGATTACCACACTCGTCTTGCCCGGACTTGATCCGGGCATCCATGTCTTTCCGCACCTCAGTTGCTCATGGGGGCGCCGCCGTGGATGGCCGGGTCGAGCCAGGTCGAGCCCGGCCATGACGATATCCTTCTGATATTATTAGAAACGATGTGTGCATGCCGTAGCGAAAGCGGGGGTCCAGAGCCTGCGTCTGGCACGAACAGGGGGGCGGGGCACAGCGCGTTGAACCCTGGATTCCCGCTTTCGAGGCTGTAACCCAATCCCGAAAAAATCGAGTAGCTCTAGGATTTGGGTACCCGACGCTGTATAAGGCTATTAGTAGGGGTTGCGGGGGATCGGGATGAGCCAAGGCGTGCGGGTGATCGGTCCGGACCGTGCCCAGCTGCGCTGGGACATGGTCGATCTGGACAGCCAGTTGCCGGACGACCATCGGGCGCGGCTGGTTTGGGCGTTTGTCGAAGGTCTGGATCTGCGCGAGTTTTACGACCGGATCAAGGCGCGCGACGCGGTTGCCGGCCGTCCGGCGACCGATCCACGGGTAGTGCTGGCGGTGTGGCTCTATGCGACGTTGGAGGGGATCGGCTCGGCGCGGGCGATCGACCGCCTGTGTCAGCAGCATGCAGCCTATCGCTGGCTGTGCGGCGGGGCGCCGGTCAACCACGATTTGCTGGCCGAGTTTCGCCGCGCCCATGCGGCGTTGCTGGATCGCCTGCTGACCCAGAGCGTGACCGGGCTGATCGCCGAAAAGCTGGTCACTTTGGAAGAGCTGGCGATCAAGCCTGCCCCGGCGAAGGCCGGGGGAACCAAGGTGCGCGCCCACGCCGGGCGGGGCTCGATGAGCAAGAGCAAGCGGCTATTGCCCGCCAGGCCGGCTGCGACAAGGCCCGCTGCGATCAGGCCGGCGGTGCGCGGCTCGCCTCAGCCGGGGAGCGGCGGAGATGGCGGGCGCTCGGCCAGCGGCGCAAACCGGCGCTCGGCCGGGCCTTGATAGAGCTGGCGCGGGCGAAAGATGCGGGTTTCGGGATCGGCGATCATCTCGTTCCAATGCGCCATCCATCCGACCGTACGCGCGACCGCGAAGATCGGGGTGAACATCGCCGGCGGCAAGCCCAAGGCGCGAAAGATGATCCCCGAATAGAAATCGACATTCGGGTAGAGCTTGCGGCTGATGAAATACTCGTCCTCGAGCGCGATCCGCTCGATCTCGATCGCCAGGGTCAGCAGCGGGTCGTTCTTGCCGAATGCCGCCAGAATCTCGCGACATAGCGGGCGCAATACCCGGGCGCGCGGGTCATAGCTTTTGTAGACGCGGTGGCCAAAGCCGGACAGCCGGAACGGGTCGCTCCGGTCCTTGGCGCGGGCGAGCATTTCCGGGATGCGCGCGACCGTGCCGATCTCCTCGAGGGTGCGCAGCACCGCTTCGTTGGCGCCGCCGTGCAGCGGTCCCCACAAGGCAGCGATCGCAGCGGCAGCACAGGCATAGGGGTTGGCCCGGGTCGAGCCGACCAGCCGCATCGCCGAGGTCGAGGCGTTCTGCTCATGGTCGGCCTGGATGATCAGCAGCGCGTCGAGCGCCTCGACCGCTGCCGGCGGCGGGGAATAGGGCTCGCCCGGCAGCGAGAACAGCATATGCAGCAAATTCTCGGCATAGCCGAGATCGTCCCTCGGAGCGACAAAGGGCTGGCCCAGCGAATATTTGTAGGCCATCGCCGCGATCGTCGGCATCTTGGCGATCAGCCGGTGCGCGGCGACCAGCCGGTCGTGCCGATCGAAGATGTCGAGCCCGTCATGGTAGAACGCCGCCAAGGCGCCGGCGAGGCTGCACATCATCGCCATCGGATGGGCGTCGCGGCGGAACCCGCGATAGATCGGATGGAGCTGCTCGGGCAGCATCGCGTGGCGGGTGATGTCGCGGGTGAAAACGGCGAGCTCGCCGCGGTCCGGCAGCTCGCCGTGCAGCAGCAGGAAAGCGGTTTCGAGATGACTGCAATTCTCGACCAGCACGTCGATCGGATAGCCGCGATAGAGCAGCACCCCATTGTCGCCATCGACATAGGTGATCGCCGAGCGGCAGATGCCGGTTTCGCCGAGCGCGGGGTCGTAGGCCCAGCAGCCGGTCTCCTCGCGCAGCCGCCGCAGGTCGATCATCGCCGGCCCCAATCTCGGCTCCAGCAGCGGCAGCTCAGCCCGGCGATTGCCCCAGGCGACGGTGACACTCTTCGCGACGGCGGTCATGACACCCTCTGCTTCTTAGGTTGACGATGAGATTGATTTGCATATTGTGCTCAATGATGTCAATCTTGATTCTATAATCAATGTCAATCGGCAATGCTGCTGACCGCCCATCAGGCCGCCGACCGGCTCGGCATCAAGGTGGAAACGCTCTACGCCTATGTGAGCCGCGGCCGGCTGCGCTCGGTCGCGGTGTCCGGCAGCCGCGAGCGCCGCTATCGGATCGATGACGTCGAGGCGCTGCGCGTCCGGCGCGGCGGTGCAGAGGCGGCGACCGCCGATTCCGCCGCCCAGATGCCGGTCATCGATTCGGCGATCTCGCTGATCGAGAACGGCCGGCTCTATTATCGCGGCGAGGATGCGGTCCGGCTCTCCGATAGCGCGACGCTCGAAGAGATTGCAGCGCTGCTATGGCAGCATGCGGACGCCGGCGGCAGCGACACGGGCAACAGCGACACGGGTAGCAGCCCCCCGGATCTGCGACAGCGAGAGCTCGGCCTGGTCGCACGCTGCCAGATCCGCCTGGCGCAGCTGGAGGCCGAGCGGCCGATCGCAGCCCCGACGCGCGCCGCGGTCGCCGCGGCCGGCTATCGCATCCTGAGCGAGATCGTCGCCTGCGTCATCGCGCGCCCGCCATCGCCGCTCTCATCGCCACGGTCATCGCCACGGTCATCGCCACTGTCATCGCCCCTGGCATCGCCCCTGGCATCGCCCCTGGCATCGCCCCTGGCATCGCCACTGGCGGCGCATCGGCGGCTGGCGCGGCATTGGCGGCTCGATGCGGCGGGCGCCGACCTGCTGCGCCGCTGCCTCGTCCTCGTCGCCGACCACGAGCTCAACACCTCGACCTTTGTCGCCCGCTGCGTCGCCTCGACCGGGGCCTCGCCCCATGCCGCGGTGGCGGCAGCGCTCGGCGCATTGTCGGGGCCACGGCACGGCGGTGCGGCGGCGCAGGCCGAAAACCTGTTTCGCGAGCTGAAGCGGCAGGGCAGCGACCCGCTCACCGCGATGGCCGCTCGGCTCGCCCGCGGCGAGCCGGTGCCCGGGATCGGCCACCCGCTCTATCCCGACGGCGACCCGCGCGCCGCCGCGATCCTCTATGCGCTCTCGGCGGTGGCGCCGCAGGCGCGCCGGCCGCTCGGGCGCCACCCCAATGTCGATTTCGCGCTCGCCGCCGCGGCGACCGCGCTCGACCTGCCGCCCGGCGCCGCGCTCGGCCTCTTCGTGATCGGCCGCACCGTCGGCTGGATCGCGCATGCGATCGAGCAATACGAAAGCGGTGTGCTGATCCGCCCGCGCGCCCGCTATGTCGGCCTGCGCCCGGACGAGGTCTCGGATTAAACGGTCGGAACAGAGACTGGCCAGCTCCGATTGCAGGCCCGCGACCCATCGGTGCTGCTGTGGGACGGCGTTCGGATCAATTCAAGCGCCCGGCCGATCGTGCTACGCTCGGCCGGGCCGATGACGGTGGGGAGAGCGGGGTTGAGCGAGCATGCGGCGGTCGAGATGCCCGATTGGCGCGACGAGATTTTCGCGGTGCTGAAAAAAGGCGGCATCGCCCAGATCGGCTATGTGCCGGATGCCGGGCATGCGCGGCTGATCGAGCTGGTGCGCGCCGACCATGAGATCCGCGCCGTGCCGCTGACCAGCGAGGAGGAGGGGGTGGCGCTGGCTGCCGGCGCCTGGCTCGGCGGCGCGCGTGCGGCGTTGCTGATGCAGTCGAGCGGTGTGGGCAATTGCGTCAACATGCTGTCGCTCGCCAAGAGCTGCCGCTTTCCGCTGGTCATGCTGGTGACGATGCGCGGCGAGTGGGCCGAGCTCAACCCGTGGCAGGTGCCGATGGGATCGAAGACCCGGGCCGCGCTCGAATTGATGGATGTGCTGGTCTATCGCGTCGAGCGGGCCGAGGATGCGGCCGAGACCGTCGCCGCCGCGATCGATATCGCGTTCAATGGCGATCTTGCGGTCGCGGTGCTGCTGGCGCAGCGGCTGATCGGCGCCAAAAAGTGGACGAAATGATCGGCAACGACCCCAATCTCCATCGCCGTCTCGACCGCCGTGCGGCGATCCGCATTTTGCTGGAAAAACGCGGCGAGCTTTTGCTCGTGACCGGTCTCGGCTCGGCCAGCTGGGACGCCGCCTCGGTCGGCGACAACGACGCCAATTTCTATTTGTGGGGGGCGATGGGGGCGGCCTCGCTGGTCGGGCTCGGTCTCGCCCTGGCCCAGCCGGAGCGCTGCGTTCTCGTCGTCACCGGCGACGGCGAGATGCTGATGGGGCTGGGCGGGCTCGCCACAATTGGCGTGCAGCGGCCGCCGAACCTGGCGCTCGCCGTGTTCGACAACGGCCATTACGGCGAAACCGGCATGCAGCCGAGCCATACCGAAGGCACGGTCGATCTCGGCGCGGTGGCGCGCGCCTGCGGCATCAAGGAAATCTTCGATGTCAGCGACGAGCTGGGATTGCACGAGTTTGCCGACCGTGTGCAGCGGGCGACGGCGACCGTGTTCGCCCGCATCCTGATCCGTGCCGACGAGCCGCCGCGGGTGCTGCCGCCGCGCGACGGCGTCTACCTGAAGAACCGCTTCCGCCGTGCTGTCGGCGTCGAGCGCTGAACCGTGCCGGCGCTCGCCGGTGTATGAGCTGGCTCACACCGCAGCGACGCGGTTCAGCCGTAAATAGCTTCTCCAGGACGCCGTGTGATCGGGCTGCGGCGCAACGGCATTTCGGAGGAGGGGTCATGGCGGTATCGGCGCAGCGTGCGCGGCTGGCTGGAAGCGAACGGCCGCGGCCGCATTGGCACAGACCGCTGGGGCCGTTGGCTCACGGCGAAACCCTCGGTGTCACCATCGTGGTGCGGCCGGCGCCGGGCAGCCCGCCCTTGCCGACGCTCGATGATTGGCAGGCCATCCCACTGGCCGAGCGCCGCTATCTGAGCCCGCAGCAATACGCCCTGCGGCACGGCGCGAGCGCTGCGGACATTGCGGCGGTGGAAAGCTTTGCCCAGGCCCACGGGCTGAAGGTGGTCGAGAGCCATAATGGGCGCCGCTCGGTCATGGTCGAGGGGACCGCCGGGCATATGAACGCGGCCTTCGGCATTACCCTCCACCGCTTCGAGGCGCCGCTGCCGACCGCGCCCCGCGCCCGCAAGCACGGCGCGCCGCCCGAAGCCGGCGCCGCGGCCGTCACCCTGCCGGTAGAGACCCATATCCACCACGGCTATGACGGCGCGGTCACCATTCCCGCAACGCTGGCCGGGATCGTCCATGCGGTGGTCGGGCTCGACAACCGTCGCGTCAGCGCGCCGGCCGGCGCCACCGGCGATCCGAGCGGGGCGGCCCAGGTCGAGGTGCCGACCGTCGCCGCCTGGTACAACTTTCCCAATAGCGGCGCGAAGGACCAAACGATCGGCGTCTTTGCCCCGACCCCTTCGGCTTATCTGCAAGCCGACATCACCAACAGCTATTTCCCGAACCTGACCGATGCGAGCTATCGCACCGCGCCGACCCTGAACGACATCGGTCTGACGGTCGGCTCGACCACCTATGCCAACAACACCGCCAGTGTGACGGCGATCACCGGCGCCACGCCAAACGCGACGCTGAACGCGCTTCCCAATTCCTACATCCTGGAGGTCACCCAGGACATTTCGACCTCGGCGACGATCGCCCAAGGCTGCACCGTCAATGTCTATTTTACCGAGGACACCGAGCAGGGCTGGCTGGTGTTTCTCAATCGAATTCTTCAGCCGGAAAGCGAGCCGCAGCCGACGGTGGTGACGGCCAGCTTTGTGCTGGCCTTCGAAGACAGCACGATCGGCTCGCCGAGCGACACGAGCTCGGTCGCCGGCACCCTCAGCCCGGTGTTCCAGGCGCTGGCGGGGCTCGGGATCGACGTGTTCATCGCCTTGGGCGACTGGGGCGCCGACAATCGCCAGACCGACGGCGCGATCCATGTCGGCTATTGCGCCACCGATCCCAACGTCACCTCGTGCGGCGGCACGGTGGCGGTGAAATCGGGCTCGACCCTGACCGAATACGTCTGGAGCGACGCCTTCAGCACGTCCGGCTTCGGCTCGTCGACCACCGATTTCGGCGCAACCGGCGGCGGGGTCAGCGCCGCCTTCACCACCGCCCCGGCCTATCAGAGCGCGATCGGCGTCACCGGCGCCACCGATTCGGGCGGCACCGCCCATGCCGGGCGCGGCGTCCCGGACGTGGCCGGCATGGTCGGCTATAACGGCTTTGTCATCAACGGAGCCAACAGCAATCCGCTCAACTACAACTTTGTCGGCACGAGCTGTGTCGCACCGCTCTATGCCGGGCTTGCGGCAGTTTTGCGCAGCGCCTTCGGCCGGGCGATCGGGCCGTTCAACACGACGCTTTATGCGCTCCAGGACGTCGCCTTCAACGATATCACCTTTGGCAGCAACGACAGCGCCGACACACCCAATTCGCCGTACTTCACCGCCGCAGCCGGGTGGGACGCCTGCACCGGCCTCGGCAGCATCGACGGCACCAGGCTGCTCAACGGGATCGCCTCTCTGCTGTACAGCCCCAACCTCTATTTCCAGGTGAACAAGGGCTCGTACGGGCTGGAAGAGGTCACGCTCAACGCCGACTATTCCGACCCGACGCCGTTATGGCTGGTGCTGGAGGGATTTACCCCGAGCGCGCTCGGCGCGGCGGCGATCACGCCCGACATTGTCGCCTCGATCGCCGGCGTCACCGTCACGGCCGGCTCGCCGCAGCCCGAGATCCCGGGCATGCCGAACACGCCGCAGCGCATTTACTTTCCGTGCTCGGTGTCGTTCGCCGCATCCGCGATCAAGACGGTGGCGCAGGGCGGCATCTTCCCGGCCCCCGGCAATCCGCCCGTTTCGACGCCGGTCCTGCTGCTGGCGCAATCGTTCACCGTCGCCGGGCAGCTTTTGCCCGGGGCCGAGACGGCGCTCGCGCTCGAGCCGGGAGCGGACCCCTATTTCGCCAATTTTGCGACCAACGGCGCGTTTTACCTGAGCCAGGACCTGCGCGTCTTCACCGTCTGCCCCGGCATCCCGGCGTTGCAGGCGCCGATCGACGGCATCCCGCTCGACGCGTCGAGCACGACGAGCTGGGACAGCGGTGCTGCGTACAGCTACATCGAGGCATTGCTCGGCCATTTGAACTCGACCTATTCGGACCCCGGCGGGACCGACCCGTTCACGCTGTTTCCCGACCAGACCAATGCGCTGAGCGGCGATTCCTCGGTCACGCCGACCCAGGTCGATCCCGCGCATCCGACCGGGACGCCATTCGCCAACTACAATTTCGCGGTCGCCAAGGTTCGCCTCAGCGGCACGCCGAGCACCAGCTCGGACGCCAATGTCCGCGTGCTGTTTCGCCTGTTTGCGGCGCAGACGAGCGACACCGACTACAACCCGCTGACCTACCCGTCCACGCTCGATGCCGAGGGGCAGCCGCTCGTCCCCCAGCTCGGCGTCGGCAATGTCACCATCCCGTTCTTCGCCACCGGCAATTACGAGACCAACAGCGATTTTGCCGCCAATACCGACTATGCCGGCAACAGCATCAACAACCAGCCGGTGGCGATCGGGGCGAGCGGCCAATCCTGGGCGTATTACGGCTGCTATTTGAACCTCTACCCGACCGCCAACACGATCACGACCGGCGCCGGAGCGCGTTCGGTGCAGAGCCTGCTGCCCAGCACCCACAGCTGCATCGTCGCCCAGCTCGTTTATGACGATGCGCCCTATCCGACCGGCTCCGGCGTGCTGCTGGGACCGGAATTTTCCGACACCTTCGCCCAGCGCAACCTGCAGGTCACGTTCTCCGACAATCCCGGCCCGGCATCGACGCATCGGGTGCCGCAGACCTTCGACACCCGGCCGGGCCCGGCGCCGGGGACCGGCCAGCTGCTGAATTATCCCGACGAGCTGATGATCGACTGGGGCAACACCCCGGTGGGGTCGACCGCCAGCATCTATTGGCCGACGGTCGCTGCCGCCGACGTGCTGGCGCTGGCGGACCAGCTTTATTCGACGCACCAGCTGTCGGCCGCCGATGCGCACACGATCCAATGCACGGTGCCGCACGGCATCACCAGCGTGCCGATCCCGGCCGGGACGGGCGCCAACTATGCCGGCCTGTTCACGGTAGATTTGCCGCCGGGCGTGACGTCGGGCGAGATATTCACGATCACCGTGCGACGCATCTCGACCCGGCGCAGCACGCCAGCGCCAGCGCCCCCTGCGCCGCCGCCGATCGAGGGCCGGCCGGCGGCACAACCGGCGGCCAAGCGAGCGCCGCTGCGCAACTGGCGCTATGTGGTCGGCAGCTTCGCGGTGCGCATCCCGGTGACGACGGCGGCGGTCATGCTGCCGCTCGAGGAGAACACCTATTCGATCATCAAATGGCGCCTGTCGCAGCTGCCGTCCGCGGATCGCTGGATCCCGGTGCTGCAGCGCTATCTCGGTCTGGTCGAGGGGCGCATCGGCGGGCTCGGCGGCAACCCCGGGTCGATCGAGCCGTCGCCCTGGGGGTCTTACGGTCCACCGCCGGAGGGCGGCCATGGGCGCGACCATCACCGCGAGCACACTGCGACCGGCAAGGTCAACGGCGTCGTCTACGACCGGTTCGGCGACTTTGCCGGCTTTGCCTTGCTGACGGAGCACGACCGCGAACGCGTCTACCGCAGCCGCGAGCCGTCGATCGAGGCGCTGGTGCGCTATGCCTGGGCCGAGCGCGTCGTCATCACGGTCATCAGCCACACCCGCCATCCGGCCGAGCCGGACCGGATCGTCCTGCGCCGCGCGCCGCACCGGCCCTATCGCCCTTGACCCTGGGATATCGCCGCCGCCGCAACGGCCCGTGCAGACCCGACACACAGCTTGACCTCGGCGCGCCCGAGGCGCGACAGTCGGTGCAGCAACCAGCCGTCGTGCCGGGAGCGGCAGCGCCCGCTCGTTATCGGCAGATCGGCTGCCGGGTAGTCGGAACCAGAAAAAGGACCGCGATTGTGAGCATCGGAACCTTGCCCCTGGCGAAATACACCGTGCTCGACCTGACCCATGCGCGGGCGGGGCCCACGGCGGTGCGCCAGCTCGCCGATTGGGGCGCCAATGTCATCAAGATCGAGCAGCGCGGCGATGACGGCCGCGATGTGACGGGCTCCAGGCGCGAGGGTTTCGACTTTCAGAACCTGCACCGCAACAAGCGCAGCCTGACCCTCGACCTGAAAACCAAGGACGGGCTCGCGATCTTTATGAAATTGGCCGAGAAGGCCGATGTCATCGTCGAGAATTTCCGCTCGGCGGTCAAGCACCGGCTCGGCGTCGATTACGAATCGGTGAAGAAGATCAACCCGCGCATCGTCTATGGCAGCATCTCGGGCTTTGGCCAGACCGGGCCTTATGCCAAGCGGCCGGGGGTGGACCAGATCGCCCAGGGGATGGGCGGGCTGATGTCGATCACCGGCTTTCCGGGGCAGGGGCCGGTGCGGGTCGGCATCCCGATCGACGATTTGTGCGCGGGTCTGCTCTTGGCGCAGGCGATGCTGATGGCGCTGATCGAGCGCGAGACCTCGGGCGAGGGGCAGTGGGTCCATACCTCGCTGCTCGAAGCGCAGATTTTCATGCTCGATTTCCAGGCCTCGCGCTGGCTGATGGCCGGCGAGGTGGCAAAGCAGGCCGGCAACGACCACCCGACCGGGATCCCGACGGGCCTCTTCCCGACCGCCGATGGGCAGATCAACATCGCCGCCTCGGGCGACCAGATGTTCCGCCGCTTTTGCGAGGCGGCAGACGCGCCGCAATTGCTGCAGGACCCCGATTACGCCTCCGGCCCGCAGCGCTCGAAAAATAGGAAGGCGCTGAACGAGCGGATCGCCGAGATCACCAAAAAGCGGCCGAGCGCCTATTGGGTCGAGCTGATGAACGAGGTCGGCGTGCCGTGCGGCCCGCTCTACTCGATCAATGAGACCTTTGCCGATCCGCAGGTGCAGCACCTCGAAATGGCGCGGCCGATCGACCATCCCAAGCTCGGGGCGATCAAGGTGGTGGGGCAGGCGATCAACATGACCCGCACGCCCGAGCCCGAGAAGCTGCGCCCGACGCCCGGCCTCGGCCAGCACAGCGACGAGATCCTGCGCGACCTCGGCTACAACGCGTCGGCCATCGCCGATCTCCACGCCCGCGCGGTGGTTTAGCCGACCGCGCGGTGGTTTAGCCCGCCGAATGATCGGGGGCGGGCGCGGCACCGCCGCGGTGGCGCGCGCCGCGGCGCCGGTCCGCCGCGCCGAGCCGCCAGCGGGTGACGAGCGGCCCCGCTTCGCCATAGACCGGATCGCGCAACGGTGTCGGCACGCGGGCAATGTCGCCCAAGGCTTGCCCGCGCTCGCGCCGGCCGGGGGTGCGCATGTCCGGGCTTTGCCCGCGCGGATAGGCGCCGACGACGACGAGGTCGGGGCTCGCCCCCTCGCATTTGTGGGCGACCCCGGCCGGGATCACGACAACGTCGCCCTGCCGCAGCCTGACCAGCTCGCCGCGCTCGCCGCCGAGCCGTATCCGGGCAGAGCCGGCAGCGATGCCGAGCACCTCGTGCGCGGTGGCGTGATAGTGGTGGTGCGGATAGATGCCGTTGCGCCAGGCAGCGCCCCAGCCATTGGCGGCAAACCGCTCGGTGCAGCGCTCGGCCGCCGCCGGCCCGGTTTCGAGCACGCCGCGATAGACAACGAGCGGCAGAACAGGGTTGTTCGGCACCAGGCCGTCATCGCTGAACAAATGCTCTTCGATCGCCGGGTCGATCGCCGGGCCGGTTGCCGGGTCGGGTGTCGGAGCGGGAGCTGTCGCGGACATTGGCTGCTCCTGTGCCATTTACCAAAGTGCACAGGCTACGCTTTGCGTCGGACCGCGCCAAGTGAAAACATGATGAGCGGATTGCTAGTATTTGTCGGCGCTTATTGCCGGACAACGTTAACCACGATCATGCCGGCGCCGGTCTTGCCAAGACGATGCCGATCGCGTATCTATCCGGTTGCCGTAAATCGCAATCGGCGAAAATTTCAGCTAAACCACAGATAGTTTTCGGCGCGCCGATCGAATGGAACACCCGGTCAAGACCGTCTGCGTCGTCGGCCTCGGCTATATCGGATTGCCGACCGCCGCGACGCTCGCTAGCCGCGGCATCGAAGTCGTCGGGGTCGATCTCAACCCGCATGTCGTCGAAGCGGTCAATGCGGGCCAGCCATATTTCCCCGAGCCCGATCTCGACATGCTGCTGCGCGCCGCGACCACGCTCGGCAAATTGCGTGCGACGGCGCAGCCCGAGGCGGCGGACGCCTTTATTATTGCCGTGCCGACCCCGTTCAACCCGGACCGCTCGCCCAATCTCGCCTATATCGAGGCGGCGGCGGATGCGATCGCCCCGGTGCTGGGCGCCGGCAACGTCGTGATCCTCGAATCGACCTCGCCGGTCGGCACGACCGCACGGCTCGCCGCCCGCCTTGCAAAAAAGCGCCCCGATCTCAGGTTTCCGCCCGGGCACCACGCCGAGCCGCTCGATATCCATGTCGCGCACTGCCCCGAACGGGTCTTGCCCGGCCGCATGGTGCGCGAGCTGATCGAGAACGACCGCATCATCGGCGGCATGACCGAGGCCTGCGCCGAGCACGCCGAAGCGGTCTACCGGGTGTTTCTGCGCGGCACGCCGTTTCGCACCGACGCCGCGACCGCCGAATTGGTCAAGCTGGTCGAAAACGCCTATCGCGACGTCAACATCGCCTTCGCCAACGAATTGTCGCTGATTTGCGACCAGCTCGGCCTCAATGTGTGGAGCGTGATCGAGCTGGCCAACCGTCACCCGCGGGTCGCGATCCTACAGCCCGGCGCCGGGGTCGGCGGGCACTGCATCGCCGTCGATCCGTGGTTTATCGTGTCCTCGGCGCCGGAGCGGGCGCGGCTGATCCGGACCGCGCGCGAGGTCAACGACGCCAAGCCGCATTTTGTCGTGGGCCAAATCCGCGAGCGCGCCGAGCGTTTCAAGCATCCGGTCGTCGCCTGTCTCGGCCTGACCTACAAGCCCGATGTCGACGACCTGCGCGAAAGCCCGGCGGTCGATATCGCCGTCGAGCTCGCCCGCGCCGGCATCGAGCGGATTCTCGTCGCCGACCCCAACCTCGCCGGCTTGCCGAAAGCGCTCGGCGAATTCCCCAACGTGGCGTTCCGCGACACGCTGGCGGCGGTGCGCGAGGCCGACATTGTCGCCATTCTCGTCGCCCATTCGCCGTTCCGCCGCATCCCGCGCGAGGAGCTGATGCGCCGGGTGGTCATCGACGCCACCGGCTTGACCCACCGGCCCGGCTGACCCACCGGCTGACCGACCGGCTGACCAAGATGAAAGTTCTCGTCGTGCTCGGGACCCGCCCGGAGGCGATCAAGCTCGCCCCGGTGGTGCGGGAATTGGCGGCGCGGCAGGGGTTCGAGTGCCGGGTGTGCGTCACCGGGCAGCACCGCGAGATGCTGACCCAGGTGCTCGATCTGTTTGAGCTGCAGCCGGATTGGAACCTCGATGTGATGCGTCCGGATCAGGACCTCGCCTATCTGACCGGCGCTGTCTTGTCGGGGGTCGGCAAAATCGTCGCCTCGTTCCGCCCGGACCGGGTCATTGTCCAGGGCGACACCACGACGAGCTTTGCCGCCGCGCTCGCCGCCTTCTACCACCGGGTCCCGATCGCGCATGTCGAAGCGGGGCTGCGCACCGGCAACATCTACGCGCCGTGGCCGGAAGAGGTGAACCGGCGCCTCGTCAGCCATATCGCCGATCTGCATTTTGCGCCGACCATGCGGGCGCGCGGCAATCTCTTGCGCGAAGGGATCGACGGCGGGCAAATCCTCGTCACCGGCAACACCGGGATCGACGCCCTCATATGGGTTGCCGACCGCCTCGATCGCGATCCGGCGCTGGCCGCCCGCGCATCGGCGGTGCTGGGCGGGCGCTTCGCCGGCAAAAAGCTGATCCTGATGACCGGGCATCGCCGCGAAAGCTTTGACGGCGGGCTGGCGCGGATCGCCGCGGCGATGGCGCGCATCGCCGCGCGGCCCGATGTGGCGATCGCATTTCCGGTCCACCCGAACCCGAACGTCCAGCGGGCGATGCAGCCGCTGCACGGGCTCGACAATGTGCTCCTGACCGAGCCGGTCGATTACCTCGAGCTGGTTTATCTGTTGAAGGAATGCGCGTTGGTCGTCACCGATTCCGGTGGGATCCAGGAGGAGGCGCCGTCGTTCGGCAAGCCGGTGCTGGTCACCCGCGACACGACCGAACGGCCGGAAGCGGTCGAGCAGGGCCGGGCCAAGCTGGTCGGGACCGACGCGCAGCGCCTGTTCGAGGAAATCTCGATCTTGCTCGACGATCCCGACGCTTATCGGCGAATGGTGGGGACCGGCAACCCCTATGGCGACGGCCAAGCGAGCCAGCGCATCGCCCGCCGGCTGACAAACGGCACGCAGGCCGAAACCAGCCCGGCCGACGCCTGAAGCCCAGCCGCAAAAGCTGGCCGAGCCGCAAAAGCTGGCCCTATGTCGGCCCCGCCCAGGATGCGACCGCTGCCCAGATCGCTCCCCAGAGCGCGAGCGACAACAGCAGCACCGCTATCACCGATAGGCGCCCGCTGAGCCTGGCGCTGCCATCGCTGGCCGCGAGCTCAACCGTCCAACCGTCTTCACGCCGGCCACGATCATCGACCGGATTCATCGGCTGCTCCCTCCCTGCCGATCGGGCCGCCACTTCAGCTCCCCTACATTCTTATCCATGAGCGTCACGCGGCGGTCCCGCACGCGTCAAAAAAATGTCATCAGCCGGCTTAAATGCGCGCGACGAAAAGGCGCCCGATCGCGCGCCGCCGACAAAGCACGCTGCTCATTGAATATTAATCATTTGGGGCGAGCTTGTTGCGATGCGCAATCGGGTGGCCCTGCGAATCGCGCTTATCCGATCATGGCAGGCCGCATGGCGGCTGGCGGCGCGGCGGCTGGCGCCACCGAGCATCACCTGTTCACAAGCAAGAAAACCGCACAAGTTTCGACAAAACTGAAGAAAATGCCGATCGATACCTGTTGCCGGCACCAGCCGTGGCCTGTATCTGAAAGCACGAAGCCGCTCGGAATCAGTAAAGTGTGGGCGCCATGCTGCCAACGTATTCTTCGAGCATTGAAGGCATCGCCGATCGAAATCCGCGGGAGACACCGGAAAGGCTGTCGCGCCGCGCCGCGATCATCACCGTCCTCGGGTTGGCCCTGATCGCCTGGGTGCCGCTGCTGGTGCCGTTGATCGTCATCCTGCACCGCTGAAGGTGGTGCCAGGGTCCGGTCAACCGGCCGGCGAGCCGGCGGCAATCCCTGCGCCGCGTGGCCGCCGCTGCGTCCTTCACCGCGTCGAAATGCGATAGCCCCAGGCGCGTATTTGCGCGATCCCCGCCTGATATCCTTTGGGCGTGAGGCTGAAGCTGAAGCTTCCGTGCGCCGTGTAGACATCGATCAGGACCAGCGAGCCCAGCGCCAGCTGGGCGGCGACCGCAGCCGCCCCTGCGGTCGGAAAGATGCAATAGCGGGTCTGATGGCACTCGATCGCCGGGTTCTTGTCGACGCGCAGCACCGCGCGGATCGGATAAGGCTGGCCGACAATGCCGATATTGCCGGTGGCCAGCATGACGACGAGCGCGAACGATCCCTTTTGCCCGCGGGCACTTTGCCAGAACGGAACGGTGATCGAGCAATCGGCCGCACCGGTGCGCCCCCCCGGCGCGCATTCGGTGATCCATTCATCGGCTTGGAAGCGTTGCGCCGCCAGCGCCGAGGCCACGCAAAATTGGGCGCAGAGCGCGAGCAGCGCGGCGCGGCCGGGCAGATGCAGATTTGGCCTCCACTTAGCCATCGCCTGATCCTGCCGTGCGGGCGCGCCGGGTCAAGGGGTGAGCGGGCGCCGCGCGCGGCCGAAGGCGGCACGGCTGCGATATTCCGGTGGCGAGCGGCATCGCAGGCAAATCGTTAAATTTTTCTTACAACTCCTGGGTTAATAATGGCTATTTGTTGACATTAACCTTGATTCTGCTTGATATCCGAGCGAAATGGCGCGATATGTAACCTGCCATCCACCAGGGGAGTGATCGGCTTGCGTCTGTTTTGCTTGAGCTTGGCCCTTTTTAGAACAAATCGCAGGGCGTTGCCGGAACCTCTCGACGCCCGCGGCGTTCGGTCGCCGATCGGAGCCGGGGGTCTGTTGATGCCGACGACTGCCGCAAATTGAGCGTGGTGTGACCAGCTAGAGGGTATCGCATGGCCCGTTATCTCGTAACCGGCGGCGCCGGGTTCATCGGCTCGCACCTCGTCGAGGCATTGCGCCGCGACGGCCATGCGGTCCGGGTCCTGGACGACCTGTCGAGCGGCAAACGCGGCAACCTGCCGCGCCAGGTCGAGCTGATGATCGCCGACGTCACCGATCGCGCTGCGGTCGATCGGGCGTTTGAGGGCATCGACGGGTGCTTTCATCTGGCGGCGATCGCCTCGGTCGTCGACAATCGTGAAAATTGGCCGCGCACCCACGAGGTAAACCTGACGGGCGCGATCAATGTCTTCGCCCGCGCCGGACGCGCCCGCCACCATCCGGTCCCCGTCGTCTACGCCTCGACCGCTGCCGTCTATGGCGACTGCACCGTGCTTCCGGCCGGCGAGGACGCCTGCGCCGCGCCGCGCAGCACCTACGGCGCCGACAAGCGAGGCTGCGAGCTGCATGCCCGCGTCGCCGGCGCGACGCAAGGCGTGCCGACATTCGGGCTGCGCTTTTTCAATGTCTATGGGCCGCGGCAAGATCCGCGCTCGCCTTATTCGGGCGTGATCGCCGTCTTTGGCGACCGGCTGCAGCGTGGCGATCCGGTCGAGGTTTTTGGCGACGGCGAGCAGGTTCGCGATTTCGTCTTTGTCGGCGATGCCGTCGCGGCGCTGCGCCGCGCGATGTCGTCAGCGGCGCCGGACGCGCCGGTGCTCAATGTTTGCACCGGCGTCGGCACCACCGTGCGCCAGCTCGCGCAAACGATCGCCGGGCTGTGCGGAACTCGGCTCGTCACTTATTCCCGCCCGGCGCGGTGCAGCGACATCCAGAGCTCGATCGGCGACCCGAGCCGCGCCGCCCGAGAGCTCGGTTTTCGTGCCCGCACCGCGCTCGCCGATGGGCTGGCCGTCACGCTCGACGCGTTGGCCGGTTGCGCACCGGCCGAGACGCGCATCGTCGCCTGAGCGGTCTCCGGGAAATCCGAGATCCGGCGCGCGGGCCAATCGAACGATCGGATTCGGGTGTCGTGCTCGGCTGCACCGGCTTGCTGCCGCACGACAACAGCTGAGAAAATGGTTAACAGCACGGCGAGCCGTCGTTCCGGATGGGCGCAACCCGGATGCTGCGAACCGTAGCTTTGGCGATCCGGCCGTCGGTTTCGACGACCGGCCTTGGAAGGAATCGCGATGCGGCCTTGGGTAATTGTCTCGGCAGCAATCGCCGGCGCGGTCGCCGCCGCCGTGGCGATCGCTTGGCCTGAGCTGGCGACGGTCCCGCGCGCCGCCATCCTGCCGGCTCTGCTGCCGCGGCTGCCCGTGCTCGCCATGGGCTTTCTCGGCGTTTATGCGCTTTGCACGGTGGGGTTGACGACCGCAGGACTGATCGGCGCCGCCTTGCGCCTGCGCCGCCGATTGGGCCATGCCGTCCGCCTTGCGGCCAACCCGCTCGGTTGGATCGCTGCGTTCGAGACGACCGGGCTGACGGCGCTGGCGCCGCAGCCGGCTCCGGTTCAGCCGCGCTCGGCGTGGGAGGACAGCCCCGTGCTGTGGCAGGCGCGCCCCGATCGGCGGGCGGCCAGGGCCGAGGCGGCGCGGCTCTATTATATCGGTTTGGCGCGCACGCATTTCTGCAGCGCGTTGATTGCCATCGCCGCAATCATCGCGCTGGGCTTGGCGCAAGATCATAGCCAGGTGGTGCGTTTGGCGGGCCGGGTGCCGACTGTCCCGGCCAGCTTGATCCTGGTCGGGCTGCTGCTGCTCGCCGTGCTCGGCCGTCTCGCCGTCGATGTGACCTTCGAGCCGGTGATCGAGACGATCTCCCGCTTGCCCATCGACCCGATGGAGATGAGGCTGCTGCGCCGGGCTGTCGAAGTGCTCGACGGTGCGCGCAGCCCGATCCTGGCAGACGGCCGCGGCCTAGCGGGGTCGTCCGGGGCGGGATCGTCGGGGCCGGGATCGTCGGGATCGGGATCGTCGGGATCGGGATTGCCCGAACGGCTGGCCGGCGTCCTCGAAGACGGCCACCGCAATCTGGTCGAGGCGATCGCGCACCTGTCGGCCACCGCCGATGCGCTCGGCGACACAACGCGCTCGTCGCTCGAAGCGATCGAGGCGGCCCTGCGCCAGCCGCTGCCGCCCGCGCCGGCATCCGGCGAAGGCGGTGCTGGCGTCCGGCTCGACGAGCTGCAAGGTGCTGTCGAAGCGCTGACCGCGGCGCTCGATCGCACGTCGGCTGCGGCCGACGCAGCCGGTATGCCACTGGCTCGCGCCGAGCCCGCCGCTGCCCACAATCCTGCCGAGCCACAACTCGCGCGCGAGCTCCAGAAGCTTTTGCAAGAGATCCAATAACGCGCTCTTTGCTTCGGAGCGATCAAGCGTCGGCCTGCGCCGCTCAGCCAGCGATGGGCGCGGCAGCCTGGGCTGAGACCGGCTCTTCGCCAGCGCCTCCGGCCACGCCGGCGGCACGCATCGAAACGATGCGTGCCACGGTGTCGCGCAATGAATAGGCGGCGAAGTCGGCCGCCGCGGCTGCCGCTGCTTCCTCGACGGTTTGCTCGGCGGCGGTCCCCCCCCAGAACCCGACCAGTATTTTGGCGCGGGGTGCCCGCCGGCGGATCCGGCGCACGATAAAGCGTGCGCGCGCCGGCGCGCTGGTGCTGAGCAACGACAGGCAGATCAGCGTCGCCCCGGCAAAGACCGCCGGATCGCCGGCGTCGGCCGAAAGCGCTTCGGCGGGCAGCGTCCTTGCCGCAACCCGTCCCTGGAGAGCGAGCAGGTGCACCAACAGCAGGCCGCCGGCGTCATCGAGCTCGTTGCGGCCGGCGAGGCAGCAGACCGCCGGGCGATCAGCCGGCCCCGGCGCCTCCTCTGCGGCAGCCGGCTCGTCCGGCAGGTTCTCCAGCATCGCCTTCATGCTGCGCCTGACGATAGCCCGGCGCTCGGCCGAAACGAGGCCGGTGTCGCTGTCGGCCTGGATCCGCGCCAGGGCCGGGATCGCGACCTCGTCGAAGAATTCGGCGAGCGAATGGTCTTTGGCGTACTCCTCGGCCTGCTCGGCTGCCTCGGTCGGGTCGTTGGCGAGCACCCGCTGGTAGAACGTCTCCAGCGGCGTCAGCACCGCCTCGTTGCCGAGCAGCACATCGAGAAACTCGAGGCGTGGCACGTGCCGGCCGAGCACCACCAGGCAAACCGTCAGCGGAGTGGACAGCAAGAGGCCGATCGGCCCCCACAGCCAGGCCCAGAAAGTCGCGGCGGCGATCAGCGCGACCGGCGACAGCCCGGTCCCGTGCCCATAGATCCACGGCTCGATGAAATTGCTGACGGTCAACTCGACAACGACAAACAGCAGGAATGTCCAGGCCAGCATGGTCCAGCCGGGATCGACCGCGATGGCGAGCGCCAGCGGAAACGCCGCGGCGAGCACGATGCCGAGATACGGGATAAAGCGCAGGACCGCGACAAAGATGCCCCAAGTTGCGGCGTTCGGAATGCCGATCACGGCAAGCCCGATGCCGATCGGCACGCCGCAGGTGACATTGACCATCAGCTGGCGCGAGAGATACCGGCTGACCCGCTGCGCGGCGTCGTTCATCGCCGTGGTGGTCCGGTGCAGATCGCGCCGGCCGCCGAGCCGCAGCAGCCGGTCGCGCAAATCCTCCTGCTGCAGCAGGATCATGACGACGAAGACGATGGCGAGGCCGATCGCCGTCAGCGGCGTCACCAGCTGCCCGACGATGCCGGGCACCAGCTCCCAGGTCTGCACCTGAGGCTGCACGATCTCGACCGGCACCGGCGCAGGCTTGGAGCCGGCCCCAGCCGCCGTGGCGCTTTCGGCCGGGCCGGCGGCGGGGGTCGTGGCGGTGGCGAGCTCGCCGCGCAGCTTGCCGAGCACGCCCGATACCCGGTGATAGACGCCGCCGCCCGGCAATGCCTTGGGCAGCGAGCGAATCTTTGTTTCGAGATTTTGCTGATAGCGCGGGACATCCTGCGCTAGCGTCGACATCTCGTGCGCGACGATCGCGGCAAACCCGATGATGGCGGCAAACGCGACGATCGTGGTCAACGCCACCGCCGGCAGCCGCCCGAGGCCCACCCGGCGCAGCACCCGCACCGCCGGCGCCAGCAGAAAGCTCAAGAGGATCGCTAGCGTGATCGGGACCACGATCTCGCGAGCGACATAAAGGATCGCGACGATCAGGCCCCAGCACAGGAACATCAGCATCCCGGCGAGGCCGCGAGTTCCCTCGGGCAGCGGGGTGGGGTCGCTGACGACCGGCGGCTGATCGGCCATTGCTCGCCCGTCTGGTCCTATCGCCGCGTTCTCGGATCGGCGCCTGATGAGAACGGCGGGTGCAGTGAAACGGTCCCTGCAAAATCGGTGGGGCAGCAATTCTCGAGATAGCGTATCAGACGCGAAATGCCCCGGATCAGATCCGGGGCACCCGCTTCTTCAGCGTCGAGGCGAAGCGGCTCGTACCGCTCCGCTGCCCCTCACCAATAAGGGGCGGCGTGATAGTAGTCGTGGACCTTGCGCTCCCAGTTGCGGTCGACGCCGACGCCCCAATCGCCGTTCAGCGCCGGGCCGCCGCGCAGATCGTTGTCGGTCAGGTTGAGCTCATAGGCGTCGAGGCTCTCGTTGTAACGCAAAACGGTCCACGGCAGCGCCCGGTAATCGTCGCCGATGCCGAGAAAGCCGCCGAAAGTCATCACCGCATAGGCGACCTTACCGCTGCGCTTGTCGATCATCACGCGCTCGATCGTGCCGACCTTGTCACCGTCGCTG
Organism: uncultured Alphaproteobacteria bacterium; assembly: GCA_963702685.1. Taxonomy (GTDB): domain Bacteria; phylum Pseudomonadota; class Alphaproteobacteria; order ATCC43930; family CGMCC-115725; genus AP-15. Next base: position 101,255 of record CAVPDQ010000005.1, read on the forward strand.
CGACGCACTGCAGTGCCTTCGACTTTGTCGCTCGCGATCAGGTGTGGCGTCTCGCGCGACATGACTTCGGGTCCGACAGCAGCCGTCATGGCTACCTCCTTGCATTTGTTGCTGACGATGAAGAACTGCCGGAAGCGAGGGCGGGTTCCGCGCGCGCCGAGGATTGCGAATGCCGGGAGAAGCGTGGGCGACCCCGTCGGCATCTTGGTCGGGTCCATCATCGGAACCTGAAATCCGCATTTATCGTTGTCTGTCGGAACGGCCCGCCCGATCGGGGGTTTGGGGCCCGTCAACATCGACGAGGTGACCAATGGGCAAGGGGATCCTGCTTTGGCTGCTCGGGATTCCGATCCCGATCATCATCTTGCTGTTCCTGTTCCGCGCGATCTGAAGAGCGGCGTAGCTTCGGGCACGCCGCCGAGCCATATTTACCCATCAGCCTTGCGGACCGGGGGGATTTGATGTCGAGCGAAAGCCTTCATGCGCCGCGCGAGCGGCTGTCCCGCGAGACCTTGCAGCTCCATTTCGCCATCACCTCGTTGATGGAAGAGCTCGACGCCATCGACTGGTATCGCCAGCGGGCCGACGACACCGACGACACCGAGCTGAAGGCGCTGCTGCTGCACAACATGCGCGAGGAGATGGAGCATGCCGCGATGCTGCTCGAATGGATCAGGCGCGCAAACAGCGACTTCGAAGGCGTTCTGAAGACCTACCTCTTCACCGAAGGCTCGATCCTCGGCGCAGAGCAGGCTGCCACGACGGCGAACCCCGGGGGCGCGAATCCGGGGGCGCGAACCCCGGGGCGCCGGGCGAAGCAAACGCGGGCTCGCCATCGGCTCGCTCAAAGAGGGCTAGTCCGCCAGCGGCAAATTTGGCAATCGCGATTGACACCCGCCCGATGCCGTGGAGTAGTGCGGCTCCGCGATGTCCCGATGCGATCCGGATCGTGACGCGCCGAGGCCAGACCGCTGCCGCAAAGCGAGCTCTACATCGGAGGAGTTTCTATTATGCCGCTCGATGTCGCCGTCGCCCCGAAAACCCTGATCTCCACGCTCCATTATCTGAAACGAGGCGCGGAAAAGCCGGCTTATTACCGGATCGAGCCGCCGGCCGGGGTGCCGCGAATGCGAACGGTGATCGACGATCCGCGACGAGGTCACGATCGAGGATGCGCGCGGTCGCGAATCCGAGTTCACGCTCGACCGCAACGGCTTTCAAATCGTCAAGGCGCCGACCGCCGTTGCCGATTTCTACGATCCCGAGCAAATCAAGCGCGTCTATTACCCCGAGGTCGAGCAGCTGCTGAAGGACAAGCTGGGCGCCAGCCGGGTCTTTGTCTTTGACCACAATGTGCGCAACGCCACGCGGCCGGGGATGCCCGCCCCGTCTCGCCAAGTGCACAACGACCACACGGTGAACTCGGCGCCCCGCCGGGTGCGCGATCATCTCGGCGCCGACGCCGAGGAGCTGTTGCAGCACCGCTTCGGCGTCGTCAATGTATGGCGGCCGATCCGCGGGCCGGTGCTCGATTCACCGCTGGCGCTGTGCGACGCGCGCAGCTTCACCGACGACGATTTGATCGCCAGCGACCTCGTCTATTCTCATGTGCGCGGCGAGACCTCGCGGGTCGAGTACAACCCGAAGCATCGCTGGTATTATTTCGCCGAGCAGCAGCCCGACGAGGTGCTGTTCATCCGGGTCCATGACAGCGCCAATGACGGCCGCGCCCGGCTGTCGTTCCACACCTCGTTCGAAAACCCGCTGACCCCCGGCGCGCCGCCGCGCGAAAGCATCGAGGTGCGCACGCTGGTTTTCTTTCCCCCGGCCGCCTGACTTTTTTTCGACCGCGCCGCCTTGCTCCAACGCAATCGGGGCAAGGCGGCGGCTTGGACCGCGTAGACCCGGTATGAAGCAGGGCGGGTCGCAGAACGACAAGTCTCCTTCCGAGCTGATCGACGCCCGAATCGAGGAGCTCGGCGGCTGGCGGGGCGAGATGCTGCGCCGGCTCCGCAGCCTGGTCGAAGCAGCCGATCCGGAGATCGTCGCGGAGTGGAAGTGGCGCGGGGTTCCGGTGTGGGAGTGCTACGGAATTATCTGCACCGGCGAGACTTACAAAAACGTCGTCAAGGCGACCTTCGCCAAAGGGGCGGCGCTGCCGGATCCTTCGGGCCTCTTCAACGCCAGTCTCGACGGGAGCACCAGGCGCGCCATCGACTTCCGCGAGGGCGAGACCATAGACGAGGAGGCGTTGAAGACCCTCGTCCGCGCCGCCGTCACCCTGAACAAGTCCAAAACCCAACGCTAATTCGCGGAATCAAACTTTTCCTGCCATCATCCAAATCGCCCGCAGATCGTCCCGGCCATCGCCGCGTCCGGCGCGCCGCCATCCTGGCGAACGGGCAAATGGGGCGCGGAGCCCCGCCTGCACGCCTCAATCAAAGCCGCGATGCTTGCCTCGAAGCTGCCGGAGTCGGCGAATGTCGGCTAACATGCCTACGGGTTAACATGCCTACGGGTTAACATGCCTACAGGGTTAACATGCCTTCGGGACCCCTACGGTTTCGCTGACGAGGTCAATCGATGAGCAGCCGCCGCGCGGTTCTTGCTGGCTCTCTCGCTTCCGTCGCTCTCTCGTCCGTCGCCGGGCGGGCGCAACCGGCGACCGGCGGCCCCACGATCGGGTTTCTCGTGCCGGCAACCGGGGCTTACACCGAAACGCCGACCGCGGTCTTTGACTCGTTCCGTCGCGGGCTCGCCGATCTCGGCTACGTCGAAGGACGAAACATCCGTTACGAGTATCGTTCGGCGCCGGACCGGGCCGGTCTCGGCAAGATGGCGGCCGAGCTCGTCCGATTGAAGGTAGACGTTTTGGTTGCGGCGGGTGTTGCAGTTTTCATCGCGAAGCCGGTGGCGGCGAGCATCCCAGTGGTATTCGGATTCAGCGGCGACCCGGTACAGGCAGGGCTCGTCGGCGGTCTTGCCCGTCCCGGAGGCAACATGACGGGAGTGACCTTTCTCGCCGCCGAGCTCGTCGGCAAGCGTCTCGCCCTGCTCAAGGAGGCGGCGCCTGCGATTTCGCGGGTGGCGGTCATCGGAGCATCCGGCCATCCCGGCGAGCGGAGCGAATGGCGCGCCTGGGAGGACACCGGCCGGGCCTTGGGCGTGAGCCTGCAACTCTTCGAATTGAAAAATGCCGCCGATCTCGATGCAGCGCTGACTGCGGTCGCGAATGGCAATATGGATGCGATTCACGCGTTTCCGGATGGCGTGACGTCAGCCAGCCGCGTCCGCATCGCAGAGTTTGCCCTTTCGCACCATCTGCCGAGCGTCTTCGGCTGGAAGGCGTATGTCGAAGCCGGCGGTCTGATGTCCTATGGGCCCAATCTGGAAGATTCGTGGCGCCAAATCGCCGGCTTGGTAAGCAAGATCCTGAAAGAATCAAGACCCGCGGACCTCCCGGTCGAGCTGCCCACGCGGTTCGAGCTCATCGTCAACCTGAAGACCGCACGTGCGCTCGGCCTCACCATGCCGCCAATACTCCTCGCCGGCGCCGACGAAGTCATCGAATGAGCAATGACGCCATAGAGCAAAATGGCGCGAGCGACGGGACTTGAGCCCGCGACCTCTTCCGCGACGGATAAGCTGATAAACGGCTCCCAGTGAACGCCGCAGGGTCATCGGCAGATCGGCCCGCTGTGCGCCGGTGACCACCGCCTCAATACGAGCGCGGCATGCCGAGGACGTGCTGGCCGAGATAGGCGAGCACCATGTTGGTCGAGATCGGGGCGGTCTGGTAGAGCCGCACCTCGCGCCATTTGCGCTCGATGTCGTATTCCCTGGCGAAGGCGAAGCCGCCAAAGGTCTGGAAGGTCGCGTCGGCGGCGTGCCAGGTCGCCTCGGACGCCAAAAGCTTTGCCATGTTGGCGTCGGCGCCGCATTCCTCGCCGGCATCGAAGAGCGCCGCCGCGCGGCGGCAGATCATGTCGGCCGCCTCCAATTCGGCATAGGCGCGGGCGAGCGGGAACTGCACCCCCTGGTTCTGGCCGATCGGCCGGTCGAACACGACCCGCTCCTTGGCGTATTCGACGCCCTTTCGCAACAGCCACCGGCCGTCGCCGATGCATTCCTGCGCGACCAGGATGCGCTCGGCGTTCATGCCGTCGAGGATATAGCGAAAACCGTGGCCCTCCTCGCCGATCAGGCATTCCGGCGGGATTTCGAGATTGTCGAAGAACACTTCGGTCGTGTTGTGGTTGATCATCGCCTCGATCGGCCGGATCTCGACGCCATGGCCCACATTCTCGCGCAGATCGATCAGAAACACCGAAAGCCCGTCGGTTCGCCGCTTGACCTGATCGACCGGCGTCGTGCGCGCCAAGCAGCAGCATCAAATCCGAATGCTTGGCGCGCGAGGTAAAGACCTTTTGCCCGTTGACGACGTAATGGTTGCCCTCGCGCACCGCGCGGGTCTTGAGCTTGGTCGTGTCGGAGCCGGTCGTCGGCTCGGTGACGCCAAACGCCTGCAGGCGCAATTCGCCCGACGCGATCTTGGGCAGGTATTTCCGCTTCTGCCCGTCGCTGCCGTGCCGCAAGAGCGTGCCCATGATGTACATCTGGGCGTGCCCCTGGCTCGCGGTGCAGCCCGAGCCATTGATCTCTTCGAGGATCGCCGCGGCGGCGCGCAACGGCAGCCCCGAGCCGCCATATTCTTCCGGGATCAGCGAGGCGAGAAACCCGCCCTTGGTCAATTCCTCGATAAATTCGGTCGGGTAGGCCTGCTCGGCTTCGAGCTTGCGCCAATATTCGCCGGGGTAGCGCTCGCAGATGCGGCGCACCGCCTCGCGCAGCTCGGGGTAATCTTCGCCGAGGGCCACTGTGACGGCCTTGTCGCTCAACTCGTCCTCCTCGCTCCGCGCTCGCCCCGAAAGATAATCCGGCAGCGGGCCACCTGTCATCCGGGTGCGGGAGCGCGGGATCCCCGGGCTTTCGGCTCACTCGCGCTGGCTTCCGGCGCCGGCATCCGTTCCACCCGAAGCTCTCCGATGGTCAGCTTCGCGATCCGCAGCTCGGTCACGCGCGCGCGGCGCAGCTTTGCTCGGCCCAAGCTGAGCTCGCCGACCGCGAGCTTGCCGATGGCGATGGCGCCCACTGCGATAGCGCCGACCGCCAGCGCGCCCACCGCCGCTGCGCCGAGCGCCAGCGCGCCCGAGGCCCGCGCACCAGCCGCGAGCGTGCGTCCGCGCCGCGTCGCTATCGATCGATCATCGGCGGAGACCGGCCTGTCGATTTTTTGCCCGGTCTCGACTGTGCTGTCTTCGGTCATGCATTTCTCCACCGCCCGGAGCGACCGAAAGCGCTGCCCGGCCCCGGCAGGCGCAACTTGCCGCATCCGAAGCGCGCCCGCAGCAAACGCGTCACCGCAAGCATGGGTCCGTGACGAGCGCCGCGCCCTTCGGACCCTTGGAGCAGGGCGCGCACTATGGCAGCATCCTATCCGGCAATCCAATAAGGAGCTTTGCTATGGCCCATCGCACCCGCCTGCGGCTTTTGTCCCGCGACATCCGGATCGTGGCGGCGATATCGCTCGGCGCGTTGGCCGCGGGTGCAGCGCCCCCGACCCCAGCACCGCGGCCGGGCAGTCGGAGATCGCCGGGCAGAAATGCCAGCTTTGCCTTGTCGAAAACCCGGGCGACGGTTCCCCGTGCTATCAAATCTGCATGCAGCGCCAAGAGGACCAGGACGCATACACAAAAGCCTACCACCATTAGCGCCGCTGGCATCAGCACCGCTCGGCCGATCTGTGGCGGGCCGCCCGCATCAGCGCCGCATCGTGGCGGGCCGGGTGGCGGAATTCAGCCGCTCATCGCCGACGCGGACTCGCCGTGCCGTGCCGAATGCGGCAGATGCCAGCGCTGGTCACGGTTTTCCAGACGGCCGGCGCGGCGGTGGCGCTGCAATGCAATGCCGAGATGGTTCGGCCTGACCGCCATGCCGAGCTCGCGCGAGAGATAGGCCAACACTTCGCCCGCGGTGATCCCCGCCGGATTGGCTTGCACCGCCTGCAATGCGGCGTCGCTCAACGAGAGCCCGGCCGCGGCCCGTGCCGCACTCCCTCTGCGCCCGCTTGCGGCTGCCGCGGCGGCGCGCGCCGGGCGCCCACGGCCGCGCCGGCCGACCGGCGCCGGCTGGCCAAACCGTGTCAGCACACGTTCGGCGATTTCCAGCTCGCTCAGCTGCTCGGCGAGCCTGGCGCGGTCCGCATCGAGCCGCTCCAACCGTTCGGCAAGACGCTGCTTTTCCAGAGCGATCTCATCCACTGTCGCCATCTCACCCGTCTCCCTAGCCTTCCCCCGTGCCGCCTGCGGCGACATCTTTTGGTAGATGGCGTATTGCGTTCTCGAAAAAAGGCCGATTCTGCCAAAATATTGCAATTTGTCAGGGTCCGATCCTGCCTTGGCCCAGCGGGCGCGTGTGTCCGGCAATAATCGGCGAGCCCACGCAGATGTTTTGCGCTATTCGGCCGCCGCTTCCAGTGCAAGGCAGTTGTCGACGCAAGCACCGAAGTCGGGCGGGGTGCGGATAAAACCGCCCGAAACGAGGCTGCGGCCGAGCCGGTCAAATCCGTCTTCGGGCAGCACGGCATCGCGCCCCCAGACCTGCTGCACGCGATATCGGTCGAGCGCGTGCGTCAGCACGGCGCGGTCCAGTGCCGGAAAATACGATGCGACCGCCGCCGCGGCGTCCTCTGCCGTCGACGCGTAGATCCATTGTAAGGTTTTGCCGATTGCCCGCACCATCCGGCGCAGCTTTTCGCGGTCGCGCGCCAGCCGGTCCTTGGTCGTCACAAACGTCGTATAGGTGGTGCGGCCGCGGCTGCTGGCGGCGTGCCACAGATGACCCGCGCCCGCGGCCAATGCCTGCTCTACGACCGGCTCGAAAAGCTGCGCGGCGTCGATCCGGCCACTGCCGAGCGCGGCGAGGTTGTCGGTCATGCTGCGGTCGGCGATCCGGTCGAGCCGTTCGGGATCGAGCCCGGCTTGGCGCAGGTCGTGCTGCAGGCAGAGCCACGGCGTCGGCACTTCGCTGACTGTGGCAAAGCGCATGCTGCCGAGGTCGGACAGTCGGAAATCGGGCTTTGGGTAGCGCCCGACGATCGAGAAAGGATCGCGACAGACAATCTCGGCAAAACAGACGAGCGGCGAATTGGGATGCTCGTCATGGTGTTTCATGATGCGCATCGGCCCGGCCCAGATCACCTCGACCGCATCGTCGATCAGCGCTTGCTCGGCGCGCCCGGTGCCCGGAGACGGCGTCAACGTGACGTCGAGACCCTCGGCTTCATAGGCGCCGATCGCATGCGCCGCATAAAACGGCGCGTAGAGGACAAAGCGGTAGTTTTCAAAAAGGCGAAGGCGCATTGCTGTTCCACCCGTGAGTGCGCAACCTGCTGAGAAGCCGACCGGGCGCTATCGCCTGCCGGCGGACGAGGCTCGGCGACCGGCGCCGGCGGTTCGAGCTTGATCCAAATCAGGGAGTAGGGAAAGCTGCCGGCGCGTGCCTGATATCGTTTCGCCTTTGATGCTGCGAGGAGCTATCCCATGGTATTGCCGCGAGCCCGCTTGATCGCCGCGTTCTTGGCTGCCGCGACGGCGAGCACCGGTGCGGCCGGCCAGACCTCTTATGACGACCAGGCGTGCCGGCAATATGCCGACCAGCAGACCGCCGCGCTGCGCGCGCAAGCCGGCTCGCAAGCCGTCGGCAGCGCGCTCTTGGGTGCGGGTTTGGGGGCCGCGCTCGGCGGCGCCATCGGCGGCGGCCGCGGCGCCGGGATCGGTGCCGCATCGGGTGCTATCGCCGGGACCGGCATCGGCGCCGCCAACGCCCAGGACACGGCAGCTTACGCTCAGCAGCAATACTACGCGCTCTACTCGCAATGCATGCAGGCGCGTCAGCCGGCGCCGGCTCTATAACGCGCCTCAGCCCGGCTATGCGCCGCCGGCGGGTTACGGCGCACCGCGCCCCACCAGCTCGGATCTAAATCGACAGGAGCTCAACCAAATGTACCCGCCGGCCCCATCCTATCCGTCCGGCTATCCCTATCCGTCCGGCTATCCCTATCGTTGAACCGTGGCGCGGAGGGGCGCGCGCCCGGCAGTCGCCCCCCGCAGCACTTTCGTGGCTAGCGGAGGGCTGACGGCCGCTTTCTTACAGCACGCCTTTCTGCCGCAAGCCTTCGACCTCGCCGGCATCGATGCCGAGCCAGCGCTGCAGCACCTCGACACTGTCGCCGCCGAGCTTTGGCGAGCCCTTGAGCCGCACGGTCTTGCCGTCGATCCGCACCGGCCAGGTCGCCATCTTGTAGTCGCCATTGTGGTGCTGCACGGTCTGGAAGATGCCGCGGTCGTCCAAGCTCGGCTCGTTCAGCAATTCCATCGTGTCGAACACCGCACCCGACGGCACGCCGACGGCAATCAATTTCTCCATTGCCTCGCGCTTGTCGTGCTGGCGGGTCCAGTCGCCGATGATCGCATCCAATTCCTTTTCGTGCTTGACGCGGTCGTCGCCGGTGGCGAAACGCGGGTCCTCGATCAGCTCCTCGCGCCCGATCAGCTTCATCAGACGCGACCAGTGCTCGGGATTGGCCCGGCTCGTGGTCAGATAGACATAGTCGTTGGCGCCGCCGCCCTTGGCCGGATAAAGCCCCGAGGGCGCATTGTTGCCGCCACCCGATTTGGCGCCGCGGCGGGGTGCCGGCTTGCCGGTGCGCGCCATCGTGGCAAAGCAGGTGCGCATGTAATGGATCATCGCGTCCTGCATCGCCAATTGCAGCCGCCTGCCGTGGCCGGTGCGGTTGCGCTCGTGCAGGGCGCCCAGGATCGTCGCCGCCATCAGCATGCCGGTCCCGGTGTCGCCAAAGGAGAGGCCGGGCTTGACCGGCGGCCGGTCGGGCTCGCCGGTGACGCTGATCGGGCCGCCCGCGGCCTGCGCGATCATGTCGAAGGCCAGCCCCTTCTCATGCGGGCTGCCATTGCCAAAGCCTTTGATCTGGCAATAGATGATGCGCGGGTTGATTTTCTTTACCGATTCGTAGTCGAGGCCGAGGCGCTCGATCGTGCCCGGCGCCATGTTCTCGACCGTGACATCGGCCTGCTTCAGCATCTCCTTGACGATCTCCAGCCCGCGCTCCGATTTCAAGTTGATCGCCAACGACTTCTTGTTGACGTTGAACTGGTGGAAATACCACGGGTCGTCATCGGGCTTGCCGGGGCGCAGCCGGCGGCCGGGATCGCCGCGGCCGGGGTTTTCGATCTTGACGACCTCGGCGCCAAACCAGGCCAAGACCTCGGTCGAGGTGGTGCCCGCCTCGAACTGGGTGAAATCGACGACCTTGACGCCCTGCAGAAAGTTGAAATCCCCAGTCATGTCGCTCATCGCCATATTCTCCCGCTGCACGCAGATGCCGGCGCGCAGCCTGCGCCAATTGCCACCCTGCCGCAACGGCTTCCGCCGAAGCGTGATCAGCCGTGCAGGAGATAGCCGATCGCCGCCAGGACAAACTACTGAACAATAACGACCTTAGTTTAGGAGGCTGAGGAAAAAGTCGGCTAACCTCCGTGGTCACCCTTCGAGACGGCCCTCCGGCGGCCCCCTCAGGGTGAGGTAATCCATTGTAATAGAAAAGAACTCATCCTGAGGAGGCCGCCGTAGGGCGGCCGTCTCGAAGGATGAAGACGAAAGACGCGCATTTTTCAGCAGCCTGTTGGGGCATCGACGATATGCTGCGTGATACCAGCGAGGCCGAGGATTTTGCAGCGACGGGGGAAGCATGTCATTGGACCGAAGCGCGGACCAAACCGGTCGCCGAGCGCGGCGGCGCACCATTATCGCCGGCATCGCCGGCAATGTCATGGAATGGTACGATTTCAGCGTCTACGGCTATTTCGCGGCGGTGATCGGGAGCCAGTTTTTCCCGGCAAAAGATCCGACATCCTCGCTGCTGGCGGCGTTTGGCGTGTTTGCCGCCGGGTTTTTGATGCGCCCGCTGGGCGGCCTGATCTTTGGCCATATCGGCGACAAGCTCGGGCGCAAGCGGGCATTGACCGTCTCGGTCCTGGTCATGGCGGTGCCGACGTTTCTGATCGGGTTGCTGCCGACCTATCGACGAAATCGGCTGTTGCCGCACCGCTGCTGCTGGTGCTGCTGCGCCTGGTCCAGGGGACCTCGGTCGGCGGCGAATACACGACCTCCTCGATCTTTCTGGTCGAGCATGCGCCGGCATGGCGCCGTGGCCTCCTCGGCAGCTTTGCCCCGTTCGGCAGCTGCACCGGCATTCTTATCGGGTCGGCGGTCGGTGCGATCGTAACCACCGTTCTCGATCCCGGCGCGGTCCACGCCTGGGGATGGCGTTTGGCCTTTATCGCCGGCCTTGCCGTCGGCGGCATCGGGTTTCTGCTGCGCCGCCACCTGGCGGACGACCGGTTGGCCCCCGGTGGGCTGCCGCCGGTCGCCGCACCGGTGCGCGAGGCCCTGACAACCGAGTGGCGGATGATTTTGCGGATCATTGCGATGAACGCCGCCGGCGCCGTCGCCTTCTATATGTGCTTTGTCTACTTCACGACATATCTGCGGCGCATCGACCTGATCGAGCCCTCGAAAGCGCTCGACGCCAACACGCTCGCCATCGTGGTGCTGCTGGCGCTGATGATCCCGATGGGCAGCTTGTCGGACCGCATCGGACGAAAGCCGCTGCTGCTCGCCGCCACAATCGGGATGCTGTTGTTCGCCTGGCCGATCTTTTGGCTGCTGCACCACGCGAACATCTGGGTCGCCCTGATCGGGCAATTGGGCCTGGCCGTGCTGAACGCCTGCTATTGGGGGCCGTGCACGGCAACGCTGGTCGAGCTTGTCCCGGCGCGGCTGCGCTGCAGCGTGTTCTCGATCGGCTACAATGCCGGGGTGGGTGTGCTCGGGGGCGCGACGCCGATGCTCGCCGTCTATACGATCAAACACACGCACGACGACCTGTCGCCGTCGGTCCTGCTGATGGTTGCGGCAGTCGTCTCGATCGCCGTGATCCTGGGGTTGCGCGAATCCTACCGGGTGGCTTGCCGGGCTCGGTGGAGCGGGCTGCCCCGCGAGCGGCATCCGGCGCCGATTAAACCCTTTCACACATTGCTGATCTGCTACCGCCGGTGACCCGAATCGTCGGCGCCTCGGTTATGATGAAGCGGCAACGGGTATTTGGTCACGCGACGGGGCGGAGGGGTGGTGAACGATGTCGGGTGAGCGCTGGGTCGAGGTCGGCGGGATCGAGGACATTCCGCGCGAGGGCGCGCGGCGGGTCAAACGGTCGGGCAAGCCGCATCCGGTCGCGGTGTTTCGCACCGCCGACGACGGCATCTTTGCGCTGATCAACCACTGCCCGCATCGCGGCGCGCCGCTGTCGGAGGGGTTTATCCACGGCTGTGTCGTGACCTGCCCTTTGCACGGCTGGACGATCGACCTCGAAAGCGGCAAGGCGCAGGCGCCGGACGAGGGTGCCGCCGGGCGCATCGCCGTCGAGCTCAGGGACGGGCGGATTTTTCTGGCGGCTTGGGCGGTCGGCGCCCCCGCCGAATGGGAAGAGGTCGAGTAGGTCGCTCTGGCCTAGGTCGCTCTGGCTTAGCCCCAGCCCTGCGCCGCCGGCGATGCCTGGCCGTCGGGCGGCCAAACCGCGACGCCGTCCGCCAGCGGAATGCGCAGGTTGCGGAACAGCAGCGAGAACATCATCCAATTGCCCATCGCAACGATGAATTCGACCTGCTGACCCGGGTCGGTAATGTGCTTGGCGACTTCGGCCCAAACCGGATCGGAGATCGATTTGCCGGCGAGGCATTCGTCGGTGGCGGCGAGAATTGCCCGGTCGGCCGGGGTCAACCGCGGCGAATTGCGCCAGTCGCGCACCGCCAGGATGTCCTCGGGCGGGAGCCCCGCCGCGGTCGCCACCCGCCAATGATTGGTCCATTCATAGGCCGAGCCGGTGACCCAGCCGATCCGCATGATCATCAGCTCGCGCAGCCTGGTGTCGAGCTTGTTGTGCTCCAACAGCTGCATCAATTGGCCAAACAGGACCCTGGCGACCCCCGGATTGTTGGCGGCGACGCGGAAGGCAGCGCTCTCGGTGCGCTGCGCCGGCATTCCCAAGGTTTCGCCCAGCTCGCGGGCTCGTTCCGGCGGCACCATCGGCACGCGCAAGGTCATTATGTCCTCCGTCATCGGGCAGCTGAGAGCGGCGCCGCCGCGGTGGCGGCATTGCCGGCGATATAGCCCTGGCAGGTCGCGCGGGCGAGGCCGTGCTGGCTGAAGCCGCCGGCTGATTCGCCGCCGCAATACAAGCCCGCGATCGCCTCGCCGTTCAAGTCGAGCACCTGGCATTTGGCATTGATCCGCAACCCGGCGCGGGTGTCGTGCACGACCGGTGTGGCCCAGGCGGCATAGAATGGCGGGCGGGCGATCTTGTAGAGCGGCTTGGGCTTGGCGAAATCCGCGTCGACCCCGCCATCGACAAAGGCGTTGTAGCGCGCCACGGTTGCTTCGAGGCTCGCCGGCCGGCATCGCCACGCGCTGGTGTTTCATGACGATCTTCTCGGCGAGATCGGCCAGCCGGTTGGCGGCGAAAAAGAAGCCGGCCGCGATATCGACATAAGGCGGGTGGGGCTGCCAGCCTTCGCGGGCGACCGCATCGCTGTCGAAGATGGCCCAGATCGGACCGCCGCCATTGTGGCCGTCGTCGATCCCGGCGAGTGCCGCGTTCAAAAAATTGTTCGGGCTGTATTTGCTGTTTTCGACATTGCGCCAGCTGCCCTGCGCATAGGGCTCGATCGAATTGTAGTTGTTGGCAATGTATTGTCCGCCGGTCTCGTCATAAAAGCGCCGGCCCAGCATGTTGACCAGGATCAGGTTTTGCCAATCCGCCACCCTGAGGCCGGTGGCGCGGGCGCGATCGAACACCGGGCTCTTCGGCATCCACTGGAGGTGCCGGTAATTGTATTGGCAGCCGATCGAGCCCGGCTTGGTCACGTTCGAGCCGAACTCGCCGATCTGGTTGTAAAAGCCCCACAGCGATGCGCCGACCGCCATCGCCGCAAGCTCGCCGCTGGCATCCTGGTCGGACCAGGGCATGCCGGCGAGACCGCAATATTCCTCGGTCAGACGCGGGTCGAACATGCGCCGGAAGTTGACGTTGCCGGTCGAGCCGCCGGTGCCGATGATGACGGCCTTGCGGGCGCGGATATTCAATTCGGCACCCTTATGGTCGACGGCGATGCCGAGCACCGGGCCGTCATTCGGGCTTTGCCGCCAGATCCGGGTCATCCGGTGCTCGAGCAGGATCTCGACGCCGCATTTTTCCGCCGCCGCTTCGAGCGACCGCATCAGCCCGTTGCCGGAGGAGCGGGTCTTTTGGGTGCACGGATCGGCGGGCTCGCCGTTATAGGCCATCGGCCAGCTTCCGACCGCGCAATGCATCTCGCGCGGCACCGAATTGCCGACCGAGTTGCCGCCGATGGCATCGGGCGCCTTGTCGACAAAAACGACGCCGTGCGCGACCAGCCATTCGAAGGTGGCGGCGCTGTGGTCGGCAAACGCGCGGACGATCTCGCGATCGTTGTAACGGTAATCGGGAAAGCCGTTGGGCCCGACCACCGACCAGTCGGTCAGGTCGCGGAACAACAGGTCGGCAGAATCCTCGATGCCGTGCCGCCGCTGCACGCTGGTGCCGCCGCCGAGCGGGACATTGCCGCCGCTGATGATGGCGTGGCCGCCGATATCCGCTTCGGCCTCGACCAGGATCACCGAAGCGCCGGCCTCGCGCGCGACGATCGCAGCCGGGAGCCCGGTCGCCCCCGCGCCGACCACGACGATATCGGCCGTGCGGTCCCATTCGACCGTACCATGACACATCGCCACCGCCCCGGCGGCGACGCCCGGCTGGTTCGGGCTCATCGAGGTGTCCCCCAGTATTTTCGGCAGGCTGAGATCGCCGGAGCGCAGCCTGCCGCGTTTTTGCGCGGGGCAGCCGAGGTCAGCCGTGCGGCCGCATCCGGTGGCTCTCCTCGATCTCGGCGGCGGCGATCGCTCGCGCCAGCGCGGCGCTCAATTCCTTGGCCGCTGCGAGCGTCAGCTCGACGGCGACGCGCGTGCCGGGCGGGAGCGCGGCGTTGACGAAATCGATCGTGATCGCTTCTTCCAGCAAGGCGTGGTGCGGGTGGTCGTAGGAGACGACCGAATGGGTCAGATCGAACCACCCGTCCGCGCCCTTGCCGGCACCCGAAGCGCCGACGATCTCGACGATCGAGGTGCACATCTTGGGGTTGCCTTGGCGGCGGCTATTTGGCCAGGTGCTTGTCTAGGAACGCGAACACCTTTTTCCAGCCGTCGACCGCCTGCTCGATGCGATAGGCCGGCCGGTCGTAATAGAAAAAGCCGTGGCCGGCGCCGTCATAGCGGTGGAACTCGTAGTTCTTGCCGTGTTTTTTCAATTCGGCCTCGTGCTGGTTGACCTGCTCCGGGGTCGGCGACCGGTCCTCGTTGCCGAACAGGCCGAGCAGCGGGCAGGACAGGTCCTTGGTGAATTCGATCGGCGCCTTCGGCTGTTTCGGGTTGAGCTCCTCCTGGCTCATCACCACGCGGCCGCCCCACAGCTCGCAGGCGGCGTTGATGCTCTTGCTGTGGCAGGCAACGAGAAAGGTCTGCCGGCCGCCGGAGCAGGTGCCGAACACGCCGACCTTGCCGTTGAGCCAGGGCTGGGCGCGCAGCCATGCGACCGAGCCTTCGGTGTCGCCGATAACCTGGGCGTCGGGCACGCCACCCTCGGCGCGCACCTTGGCGGCGACGTCGTCAGCCTTGCCTTCGCCGGCGCGGTGATAAAGGTTGGGGCTGATCGCGACATAGCCGTGATGCGCGAATTTGCGGGTCGCCTCGCGGTACCATTCGTCCCAGCCGGGCGCGTGATGCAAGAGCACCATGCCGGGGAACGGCCCCGACCCCAACGGGCGCGCCACATAGGCCGATATCGGCTCGTTCTTGTCGCCACGGATCGACATCGTCTCGGCAATCATCCCTTCGTAAGCCATCGTCTTCCCCTTTTGGTTTGCGGCAGGCCGCCCCGAAGGCGGCCGGAGGTGGCTGGAGGCCTAATGGTTAGCGCAGGCGCCGCGTCGGGTCTACCCTTCGATGCGCCGGGCCGCCGATGCTGTATCCTTATCTCGAAGCCGCGCATGCGAAGGACCGCGCCATGGATTGCTGCAGTCACGCGCCGACGCGCCGGAATTGGCTGCGGGGCACGATGCTGACATCGCTCGCAGCGCTGCTCGCCGGCGGTGCGGCACCGACGGGCTCGACCGCCGCCGCCGAGACGGCCGAAAATGCCTCAGCCGCGCTCGCCGTGTTGCGCAAATCGATTTCGGTCGATGTCCATACTCATGGCGGCACCAGCGGGATCACGTCGAAAGCGCCGCCCGGCGACGATCTTGCCAACGGCATGCGCCGGGGGTCGCTCGCGGTCGCCTGCCTGGCGGACGTTCCGGACGGTCCGGTGCTCGGCCGGGATGCCTCGGGCGCGCTTGCTGCGCTGCGCCCGCCACAGCCGGGTGAGCTTTACCGGCACCATCTCGAGCGCCTTGCCTGGATCGACGAGATGGTCGCCGGGCATGGGCTGCGCCGAGCGCTTACCGCGGCCGACCTCAAAGCGGCGCATGCCGCCGGGCAGCCGGCCATCGTCATGGACATCGAGGGGCTCGACTTTCTCGAGCTGAAGCTCGAACGGCTCGAAGAGGCGCACCGGCGGGGCGTCAGGCACGCGCAGCTCGTGCACTACACGCCGAACGACATCGGCGATTTTCAGACGGGTGCCGTAACCCATCACGGGCTGACCCCTTTCGGCGCCGAGGCGATCCGCGCCTGCCACCGCCTGGGATTGGTGTGCGACGTAGCACACGCCAGCGAGGACACGGTCAAAGAAGCGGTCAAGGTCGCGACCAAGCCGCTCTTGCTGTCGCACACCGCGCTCATCGATTCACCGGCGATGGGCCCGACCCGGCTGCACGGGCGGCAGATCAGCCGCGACCACGCGCGCGCCATCGCCGATATCGGCGGCTCGGTCGGCATCTGGCATTTCTTCCCGAGCCTCGACAAATACGTCGAAGGGGTAAAGGAGATGGTCGATGTCGTCGGTGTCGACCACGTCAGCATCGGCACCGATCAGCAGGTCGCGCACGGCAGCCTGCAAGACTATTCGCAATGGGTGCAGCTGGTCGCGGCGATGCTGCGCGGCGGCTTTACCGCCGACGAAGCCGGCAAGATCGCCGGCGGCAACTATATGCGGATCTTCCAGGCGACGGTCGGCTGACCCGAACATTCCGAACGCCTTGGCCGGAAGACGCTAAGGCGTGATCTTCTCAGGTGCGATTACTTGCCCTCGTCAGCCCGCATTTCTCGTCACCCCCGCGAAAGAGCGTGTGAAGAAATTGAAGACCGGCTGGATCGACGCGGTGCGGCCCCCGCTTTCGCGAGGGCAGGTCCTTCGAGACAGTCGCTTCGCGACTTCCTCAGGATGAGGTGTGTTCTTAATGCCATCGCCAGCTTACCTCATGCTGAGGAGCGCCCTCGGGCGCGTCTCGAAGCACGCACGGTGCCGATGCAGCGCTCTATTTCCGATCCCAGCCAATTTCACACGCTCGAAAGCGGGGGTCCAGGGGCAGGCGTCGGAGCGTTGGACCCTGGGTTCCCGCCTTCGCGGGAATGACGAAAAGAAACGAAGATTATTCTATATTACCAAATCACGCCGCTAAGGGTCAGCGCAGCCTCGGCCCGGGGTCCATGCCGAGATAGACGCGGCCGCCGATCGGGTACCATTCCGGGGCGATCGTCACCGTCTGGCCGACGACGTGCAGGTCGCGCCAGCATTCCGCGAGACGGCTGTCGCGCCGGAACGAGGTGCTGCCGCCGTGCCGGTAGACGAGGTCCATCGCCTCGCGTGCGCTGTCGGCGGCGTAGGTCGAGGCGAGCCGGCAGCGGGCGCGCTGCTCGAGCGTGGTCTCGACGCCGCGGGCGACCGTGTTCCACAGCTCGGCGATCATCGCGCTGCGGTAGGCGCGGCCGGCGTTCAGGATCGCATCGGCGCGGCCGACCGCCTCCTGCACCTGCGGGTCTTCGCAGAGCAGCCCGGGGCCGCGGCCGCGCGGCGTCTTCTCGCCGGCGAGCTCGATCAGCGCATCGATGCCGGCGCGGGCGATGCCGGTGATCACGGCGCTGTGGTGCGGCCCGACCCAGCATTGGCTCGGCAGGGCGTAGGTGACCCCCGGCCAGCGCTGCCACTGGTTGTCGAGCGGGGCGCCGCGTGCGGCACCGTCCGCCGCTCCGGCAGGAAGACATCCTCGACCGTCCAGTCGAAGCTGCCGGTGCCGCGCAGCCCGGCGACGTCCCAGCTTCCCGGCACGACCTCCGCCTCGGACCGCGCGAATACTCCGCGCCAGTAGAGCGGCGTGCCGTCCGGGCGGCGGCGCGGCTGGTCGCCGTCGTCGAGCACCTGGAAGCTGCCCAGCATCCAGGCGCTTTCGCGGCAGCCGGTGCCAAAGGGCCAGCGCCCGGTGACGCGGTAGCCGCCATCGACCGGCACCGCCTCGCCCGCCGCCCTGCACCGCGGTGCCGGCGATGATTGCCGGGCCGCCGCCATAAATCTCCTGCACGCCTTCCTCGGGCAAGCCGAGGGTGACGAGCTGGCCGATGCTGTTGTTGGCGAGGTTCCAGCCGACCGAGCCCGCGCCCTCGGCCAACAGCTCGACAACGCGCAGATAGGTCAGCGGATCGACCTCCAGCCCGCCGAGCGAGCGCGGGATCACCATCCGGTAGCAGCCGGCCGCGCGCAGCTCTGCGACCAGCGGCGGCGGCAGGCGCTGCTCGCGCTCGATCTCCTCATGCCAGCGGCGGATCGCCGGGCGCAGGGCGGCCGCCGCCCGCACCAGCGGCTCGGCGTCGATATCGACGGGTAGGCGCGCTTTGTCGGCTGTCATGTCCAATCCTCGCAGCGAGCGTTGCCAATCTATCGCAAGCCGGGAGGTCCGACCACGACCGATGGATCAAACGACCCTTGCGCGGAGCGCTTGCCGCAGAGCCGACCCGGCGCGGCATCCGGGCAAGGAAGCAACGGCGCCCGTTAAACGGCTCCTATGCCAGGGTGAACAGCTCGTGGTCGGGCTTTGGCGGCTCCTCGACCATGACATCGAGCCCGAGGAGCGTGTCTTCAAGGACAGCTCCCAGCTGAAGCGGTGCCATCGGAAAACCGCCCTACGGAACGATCCCGATCAAAACGAGCGGCACCGCCGGCACGCCTCTACCCTCCCGCACAAGGTTATACAACTCACCCTCATAGTACCCGACGCCCGACGACATCTCCTGCTGCAGCTCTTTCATCGGAAGGATTTCAATTCCCACATCGATCACATCGCCGACGTAAAACGCCAGATGCTTGACAAAAAGGTCGTAGGCTACAAAGGCATACTTGCCGAATTGAACTTCCACGGCGACCCTTTCCTTAACGAAATCCGTCTGGTTGTACGACATCAAAGGTTTATATCCTGCCGTCTCTATCTCAGCTCGTTGCTGGGGCGCTGCTCATGAACAACGTCTTGCGGATGAGCTTCGCGTCCGAGGTGACCCAATAGGAAATGCGTCTTTCACCCCACTCATGTTTTTCAAAGCCCTCCGAATGCTCCGATTCATCCCCAGAGGCGAATAAAACATCCGGCCCTTGGTCCTCTTTTCTTTAGACTCCTTCGTACGGCAAAGCGATGCGTCCGCGTCTGCGATCACATCTCTCGATTTCCGTCCATAGGGATCTCTTGTGCACGAGCAGAAATTCGTATCCGTTCAAATGTGAATAAAAGTGGAGATTTTCATTACAAATGCTCGACATCGGCTCGGGAATAACGGCAGCACCTTACTTGTGTTCCTCTGGCCGCCATAGGGTTTTGTCGGGTCATAAACCGGGCGATCCATTGGCCGGGTTTTGAGAAGGCCGGCATGAAGCTGTTTTACCCGCTGCCAAGCGATATCCACATATTCGGGCACGTTGTCGCATCCATAGCCAACTCGCCCATGCTTGACGGCCGCGATCGACACTCGTGCCGACGCCCATATAGGGGTCGAACACTTTCTCCTCGGGTCGGTCAGCGCGAGCACCAAGCGCTCCACGAGCTCCACCGGAAATTGGCACGGGTGAATGGTCTTTTCTACATGATTGTTTTTGACGTTTGGGAAAATCCATACATCCGATGGATTTTTGCCCAATGGATTACAGGATAATTCTCCGAATTTTGGTCCTTTGAAATATTTTTTACCTGGATATTTCGAAGGAACTCTGATCGGATCCAAGTTAAAAGTGTAGTCGACGCCCTTCGTAAACCAAAGAATGGTTTCGTATCGGCCGGACAAACGCTTGGAGCAATGTAGGCCATGTTCAAAATGCCAGATTATGCGATTACGCAGCTTGAGGCCGCGTTCGTGAAATAAAGGGTAGAGAAGGATATCAAGGGGGAGAATTTCGCCTCTTCCACATGATTGCCGACTTGCCAGCAGAGAGAACCCCTCGGGTGCAAAAGACGGACGCATTCATCGATTACCGGAATTTGCGCTTGCACATATGCATCCAAGGGCGAGCGCGATTCATATGCCTTGCCGATATTGTATGGCGGGGAGGTCACGATCAGATGCATCGATTCGTCCGGACAGGAGCGCATGAATGCGATGTTGTCGTGGCACGACATCACGACTTGCGAAGGTACTTGAAGCTGCCGAGCGTGGGCGGCCATACGGGCACTTCTCCTCGCGTTGCTCGTCGTTTCGGCGATCTGGCCGCCGGGGCCCTTCTGCTTGCGGCTTGCCGGTCCGACAACGCCGTTCGGAGAGCGAGCCCGGCGCCCCGATGCGGCGCCGAACCCAGTTCCGTGCCTAGCGTTGTTTCGGGCGTTATCCTGCTGATCGGGACACCGGGCCGCAAGCGAACGCAGCTCGTCGCAACCCGGCGACTTCCCCACGCTTCTTGTCCGTCGGGGCTGCTTTTCGAGCAGAATGTCAATTATTTCATCATTCGAGAGGTTCTCGCCGGCTCCATGCGATCTTCGTTTCTCAACCGTCATAGCAGCCGGGACGAGCCCTCACCGCCTGAGCGCTCTACCAGTCATTGAGCATCGGTCAAGAACAAAATAGAGAACAATCGGCTCGCCGGCCGAATCGGCCCGGCGCCGTCGGCGCAGCCGGTCGGCCTGCACCGCGGTCGGCCGGGGAAGGGTCCGAGGCCAGCCGGCCGCGATGCGTCGAAGGATCAGTCGCGCAGCTCGGGGACGATCCAGAACGGCTTCTGGCCGCGGGCGACGCGCTCGAAATTGTCGAAGGCGTTGCGCCAGCGCTTCCAGTGGTTGTCCCAGGTCGGCCCGGCGCCGTGCGGGCTGAAGGTGATGTTCTTCAGCGTGAACAGCTCGTGGTCGGGCTTGGGCGGCTCCTCGACCATGACGTCGAGCCCGGCGCCCAGGATCTTCTCGTCGCGCAACGCGTTGTAGAGCGCTTTCTCGTCGACCACCGGACCGCGGCAGGTGTTGATCAGGATCGCGGTCGGCTTCATCCAGCGCCAATTCGCGCTCGCCGATCAGATTATGGGTCGAGAGGTCGAGCGGCACGTGCAGGGTCACGATGTCGGAGGTTTTCAGCAATTCCGGGAACAGCGCAAACCGGATGCCGAGCGCGTCCTCCTGGTCGGTGGTCAGCCGGTTGATGTCGTAATATTTGATTTGCATGTCGAACGCCTTGGCGCGGCGCGCGACCTTTTTGCCGATATTGCCGAGGCCGATGATCCCCAGCGTCTTGTCTTCGATCTCGTAGAGCTTGGTCGCGTTGAAATCGTTGCCGCGCCAGCGCCCGGACGACACCCCTTCGTGCTGCCAGATCAGTTTGCGGCAGACCGCCAGCATCAGCATCATCGCGTGCTCGGCGACCGCGGTCGAATTGGCGCCGCCATTGTTGCAGATCGGCACGCCGGCGGAGCGCGCCGCGTCGAGATCATAGGTGTTGTAGCCGGCGCTCAAGGTCTGGACGATACGCAGCTTTGGCGCTGCGCTGGTAGAAATCCGGTGCCGTGCGGGAACTGCCCGGCGCCGATGTAGTATTCGGTGTCCTTCAGCAAGTCGAAGAATTCGGGGCGGCCGTGCGGCGCGGTCGCCAATTCCCAGCCCGCCGGCAGCAGATCATAGGCGATCTGCAGGGTCTCTTCGGAATGGGTGGCTGGGGTCAGGATGCGGGGCATCGTGCGTCTCCTTTTCGCGGGATTGTCGCGGGTGGTTGGAACAGGAGCCGCCATCGTAGCGACACCCGCCGATGATACCCAAGCGCAAAAAGCGCAGCTGCGCCGAACCGATTGCCGAGGCAGTCGGCAGCCGGCTTGCGGCTAGGGTGCTGGGCTCGTCCCGCTCGTCCTATCCCCAGCAGTGCTATCAGCCGAACCAGCGAGGTGGAAAAATCATGCCCGAGACGCTTCGAGGACCGCTTTCAGAACCTGCACGAGTTCGTGACGCAGGCGCGCACCAACCTCGACCGCAACAATTGGGACTACCTGATCGGCGGCTCGGAGACCGAGACGACCTTGGCGCGCAACCGCCTGGCGCTCGATGCGATCGGCTTCCGCCCGCGGGTGTTGCGCGACGTGTCGAACGTCGATTGCAGCCGCGAGCTTGTTCGGCAAGAAGCTGCGCATCCCGGTGCTGTGCGCGCCGGTCGGCTCGCTGGAGGTGTTCGAGCCGGGCGGCGGCGCCACCGTCGCCGCGGCGACGCGCGAATTCGGCAACGGCATGATCCTCTCCTCGGTGTCGCATCCCGGGCTCGACAAGACCGCCGAAGCCTCCGGCGACGGCTTCAAGATCTTTCAGCTCTATGTGCGCGGCGACGCCGCCTGGGTCGACGACCATGTCCGCCGCGCGATCGACAAGGGCTACGACGCCTTTTGCCTGACCGTCGACACCGACAGCTACAGCCGGCGCGAGCGCGACATCGCCAAGCGCCACCAGCGCCGCCGGGTGCGGGTCGACGACGCCCGCATCTACCAGGCGCAGTTCAACTGGCGCGATATCGAGCGGATCAAGAAGAATTTCGACATCCCGCTGATCCTCAAGGGCATCGCCACCGCCGAGGACGCCGAGATCGCGGTCGAGCACGGCGTCGATTGCGTCTATGTGTCGAACCATGGCGGGCGCCAGCTCGATCAGGGCGTCGGCTCGATCGACGTGCTGCCGGAGGTCGTCGAGGCGGTCGGCGGCCGCGCCCGGATCATCGTCGACGGCGGCATCAGCCGCGGCACCGATGTCGTCAAGGCGCTGATCCTCGGCGCCGACGCGGTCGCCTGCGGCCGGCTCTATGTCTACGGCCTCGCCGCCGCCGGCGCCGAGGGCGTGGTGCGCCTCTTCGAGATCCTCGAAGACGAGATCCGCATCTGCCTGTCGCTACTGGGCGTCACCGGCTACACGAAGGATCAGTCGCGCAGCTCGGGGACGATCCAGAACGGCTTTTGGCCGCGGGCGACGCGCTCGAAATTGTCGAAGGCGTTGCGCCAGCGCTTCCAGTGGTTGTCCCAGGTCGGCCCGGCGCCATGCGGGCTGAAGGTGATGTTCTTCAGCGTGAACAGCTCGTGGTCGGGCTTGGGCGGCTCCTCGACCATGACATCGAGCCCGGCGCCCAGGATCTTTTCGTCCCTGAGCGCGTTGTAGAGCGCTTTCTCATCGACCACCGGACCGCGGCAGGTGTTGATCAGGATCGCGGTCGGCTTCATCCAGGCCAATTCGCGCTCGCCGATCAAATTATGGGTCGAGAGATCGAGCGGCACATGCAGGGTCACGATATCCGAAGTTTTCAGCAATTCCGGGAAGAGGGCGAACCGGATGCCGAGCGCGTCCTCCTGGTCGGTGGTCAGCCGGTTGATGTCGTAATATTTGATTTGCATGTCGAACGCCTTGGCGCGGCGCGCGACCTTTTTGCCGATATTGCCGAGGCCGACGATCCCCAGCGTCTTGTCCTCGATCTCGTACAATTTGGTCGCGTTGAAATCGTTGCCGCGCCAGCGTCCGGACGACACCCCTTCGTGCTGCCAGATCAATTTGCGGGCGACCGCCAGCATCAGCATCATCGCATGCTCGGCGACCGCGGTCGAATTGGCGCCGCCATTGTTGCAGATCGGCACCCCGGCGGAGCGCGCCGCATCGAGATCATAGGTGTTGTAGCCGGCGCTCAAGGTCTGGATGATACGCAACTTTGGGCTGCGTTGGTAGAAATCCGTGCTGTGCGGGAACTGCCCCGCGCCGATATAGTATTCGGTGTCCTTCAGCAAGTCCCAGAATTCCGGACGGCCGTGCGTCGCGGTCGCCAATTCCCAGCCCGCCGGCATTAAGTCATGGGCGATCTGCAAGGTCTCATCGGAATGGGTGGCAGGGGTCAGGATGCGTGGCATCGGCGTCTCCTTTTCAGGGTGGTCGCGGGGGACGGTGAGGAGCCGCCATCGTAGCGACACCCGCCGAGGACCCCCAAGCGCAAAAATGACATCACAGCTGTGGATTGCCGGGCGGCTGGATTGCCGGGCGGCCCTCCAGCCCGGGCAGCTACGGATTGCCGGCATCGAGCGCGTGGACTAGGGTGGCTGCCCGCGTCGTCCCTTTCCCTTGCAGAGCTATCGGCCGAACCAACGAGGTGGATGAACCATGCCCGAGCCGCTTCACGAGCGTTTTCAGAACCTGCACGAATTTGTGACGCAGGCGCGGATCAATCTCGACCGCAACAATTGGGATTATCTGATCGGCGGGTCGGAGACCGAAACCACCTTGGCGCGCAACCGGCTGGCGCTCGATGCGATCGGCTTTCGGCCGCGGGTGCTGCGCGACGTGTCGAGCATCGATTGCAGCCGCGCCTTGTTCGGCAAAAAGCTGCGCATTCCGGTGCTGTGCGCGCCGGTCGGCTCGTTGGAAGTGTTCGAGCCGGGCGGCGGGGCGACGGTCGCCGCCGCGACGCGCGAATTCGGCAATGGCATGATCCTCTCCTCGGTGTCGCATCCGGGTCTCGACGAGACCGCGAAAGCTGCCGGCGAGAGTTTCAAGATCTTTCAGCTTTACGTGCGCGGCGACGCGGGGTGGGTCGATGACCATGCTCGCCGCTCTGTCGACAAAGGCTACGACGCCTTTTGCCTGACCATCGACACCGACAGCTATTCGCGGCGCGAGCGCGACATCGCCAAGCGTCACCAGCGCGGCCGGGTGCGGGTCGATGACGCGCGCATCTACCAGGCGCGCTTCAACTGGCGCGACATCGAGCGGATCAAGAGGAATTTCGACATCCCGCTGATTCTGAAAGGCATCGCCACCGCCGAGGATGCGAAGATCGCGGTCGAGCACGGCGTCGATTGCGTCTATGTCTCGAACCATGGCGGACGCCAGCTCGACCAGGGTGTGGGCTCGATCGACGTCCTGCCCGAGATCGTCGAAGCGGTCGGCGGCCGGACCCGGATCATCGTCGATGGCGGCATCTATCGCGGCACCGATGTCGTCAAGGCGCTGATCCTCGGCGCCGACGCGGTCGCCTGCGGCCGGCTCTATGTCTACGGGCTCGCCGCCGCCGGTGCTGCCGGTATCGTGCGCCTCTTTGAGATCCTCGAAGACGAGATCCGCATCTGTCTGTCGCTGTTGGGCGTCAACCGCTGGGAGGAGCTCGACCGATCCTATATCCGCCCGGCCCGCCAGGTGGTGGCGCCGCATGTCCACAGCGCCTTCCCCCACCTCAATTTGCCGCGGGAGACGTATTAACTCGCGCGGCGCAGCGCCGCCGGGCGCGCCGGGCGGTCAGCCGATATCGAACAAATCGACGGCCGGGTTTGTCAGGGTGCTGTTCGGGCGCTGCGGATCGCGCGCCAGAGCCGCTCGGAGGTGAGCGGCATGTCGAGGTGCTCGATGCCGAGCGGCGCGAGCGCGTCGAGGACGGCGTTGACGATCGTCTGCGGTCCGGCGATGGCGCCGGCCTGGCCCGAGCCTTTGACGCCGAGCGGATTGGCGGCGGTGGGCAATTCGGCGAGCGTGATGTCGAAACCCGGCAGGTCGTCGGCGCGCGGCAACGCGTAGTCCAGCAACGACCCGGTCAGCAGCTGGCCCGAGCCCGCTTCGTAAACGGCATTTTCGAGGAGCGCCTGGCCGATCCCTTGGGCGAGCCCGCCCTGGACCTGCCCTTTGGTCAGCAATGGGTTGATCAGGCGGCCGTAATCATCGACCGCGGTATAGCGCTCGAGGGTGGCGCCGCCGGTCTCCGGGTCGATCTCGATTTCGGCGATGTGACAGCCGTTCGGAAAGGTGACCAGGTCGCAGAGATTAAAGATATAGCTGTCGAGCCCGGGCGCCATGCCGGCGGGCAGGTTGCCGGGGTCGGCGGCCGCCGCGGCGAGCGCGAGGAGACCGATGCCGCGCTCGGTCCCGGCCACGGCAAAGCGGCCGCCGGCAAAAACCACCTCGGCGGGATCGGCCTGGAGGAGATGCGCGGCAATCCGGCTGCCCTTGTCGATCACCGCCTCGGCCGCTTTGACCAATGCGGCACCACCCTGATGCATCGAGCGCGCGCCGCCATGTCCGGCGCCGGCTCTCACTTCCGCCGTATCGGCCTGGACCAGGCGAAACGTCTCGATCGGCAGCCCCAGCCGGGCCGCCGCGATTTGCGGAAAAGACGTTTCGTGGCCCTGGCCGTTCGATTGGGTGCCGAGGACCAGCGCCACCGTGCCATCGGCATCGAAGCGGATTTCCGCCCCCTCGTTTGGCGCGCCGCGCGCGGTTTCGAGAAAGCAGGCGACACCGAGCCCGCGCAGCCGGCCTTTGGCCGCCGCCTCGGCGCGGCGTCGGGCGAAGCCGGCGCTCTCCGCCCGCGCCACGGCATCGTCGATATTGGCGGCGAAACCACCGCCATCGATCGTCATGCCCAATGCGCTGCGGTAGGGGAACGCCGCGATCATATTGCGCCGGCGCAATTCGATCGGGTCGCGGCCGATGCGGCGCGCGGCGAGATCGACCAGCCGTTCGATCAGATAGTTGGCTTCGGGCTTGCCGGCGCCGCGATAGGCGTCGATCGGCGCGGTGTTGGTAAAGGCACCGCGCACCGCCATGAACACGGCCGGGATCGCGTAGACGCCGCCCATCGCGGTCGCCGGCGAATTGGTCGAGCTGCCCGGCCCGTTCGACGACAGATAGGCGCCGAGATTGGCGACCGTCTCGACTTCGAGGGCGAGAAACCGGCCGCTCGCGTCGAGCGCCAGGCGCGCCCGCGTATGGTTGTCGCGGCCGTGCGTCGCGGCGGCGAATTCTTCGGCGCGCTCGGCGATCCATTTGACCGGCCGGCCGAGCCGCCGCGCCGCCCACAGCACCAGCACCCATTCGGGGTAGAGAAAGTTCTTCATGCCAAAGCCGCCGCCGACATCGGGAGCGGCGAGCCGGATGTGCTCGGGCGGGATGTCGAACACCGATAGGGCGAGCTGCTGGCGGATCGAATGCACGCCCTGGCCGGTCAGCAGCAAATCGAGCGATTGGTTAGCCTCGTCCCAGCGGCCGATCGCGGCACGCGGCTCGATCGGTGTGGGCACGACCCGGTTGTTGACGAGCTCGATCTCGACGATGTGGGCGGCTGCCTGGGCGAACACCGCAGCGACCTGTTCGCGGTCGCCGCGCTCGAACCGGAAGCAGAGATTGCCGGGCGCCTCGTCCCAGATCGTCGGCGCCCCGGGCAGCAAGGCTGCCGGCGCCGCGACCACCGCGGCGAGCGGGTGATAATCGACGACGATCCGCTCGGCCGCGTCACGCGCCGCCTCGCGGCTTTCGGCGACGACCAGCGCCACCGGATCGCCGACATGGCGCACCCGGCCACGGGCGAGCGCAAAACGCGGCGGCACGATCAATGGATCGACGGTGGCGATTTGGGCTACGCAGGGGAGGGGGCCGATGCCGTCGGCAGCGAGATCGGCCCCGGTCGCCGCCATCAGCACACCGGGCGCACGCCGCGCCGCCACGATGTCGATCCGCTCGATCGCGGCATGGGCATAGGGCGAACGCAGCACATAGGCGTGCGCCTCGCCCGGCATCACGATGTCTTCGACATAGCGCCCGCGCCCGGTCAGAAACCGCGCATCCTCAAACCGGCGCACCGACCGCCCGATCACGTCATGCCCCAGCGCCGCCTCCGCCGACGGAGAATCGGCCTTTACCGCTTCGCTGTGAAGCGGCTAGCGCAAGATACCGATCAGGTTGCATCAGCCCGTCAGCCCCTCTCACCCTTCCCTCTCCCCCCGATCGGAGGTCGATCGAGGCGAGAAGGTTGCGAAGGATTGGTGAGGCTCACGGGTCCGGCCGAAGGATCTCCCGCGATAAACTCAGCCGAGCCTTGCTCGACGCTGCGTGAGGAGGGCGTACCTAATCGGATCATGGCCTCGCGCCGCCTGTCGCGCGATCGCATTCTCCTGCTGCATGCCACTGGGGGCGCATGACGGTCGGCGGTGAGGTGGGGATGCTGCAGTGCTCGCATTACGGCGCATTACGCATTACGACGGCATTACGGTGACAGTGCATTTATTTCCATTACGGCCATTACGCCATTACGTGCATTTTATTTGTTCCCCTGTCAATTAAGTGCACTGTCACCGTAACTCCCGTCACCGTAACTCCCCCGTAACTCCCCCAATTAAGTGCACTGTCACCGTAACTCCCGTAACTCCGTCAATTAAGTGCACTCCGTCACTCCGTAACTCCGTAACTCCGTAACTCCGTAACTCCGTAACTCCGTAACTATGAACGAACTTGCTTCACGTCAAGTATTTTCGTTCAGTTTATGACGCGCAGGCGCGGTTGCCCTGGGGGGTGCGGATCGCCAAGGATTTCAGCGCGGTACATTGCCTGACGATATTGCTTGCGGCATTACGGGCAGAGGCGTTAGGCGCGCAATGCATCTTAATGGCGCTTTCGGGCATGGCGGCGCTGCGCCTTGCCTCGACCGGATCGTCGCCGCGGCCGAGCAGCCGGTCTCGGTGACCTGCCGCCGTCGACAGCCCAGCCGACATGCGCGGGCGATGGAGCCGCGTCGCCGCCACGTGCGGGCACGTTACCGCCGGCGACGCATTTGCACTCTCGCAAACGATCGCGACCTATCTGCGCGCGGTCGAGGTCAGTGATTTCGAACGACGGCTCAAGGAGGTCGAAGAAATTCAGGCAGCGCACCGTGATAGGCCCTACTGACCGCGCCGCGTGCCGATGCTCGCGAGCTACGCCTCGCCGTAATGGACGCGGCGAAAGTTGCGCGACGGGATCAGATCGTCGATGTGCACGTCCCAGAGGCTGGTGCCCGCAGCCTGCTGGTGGTCGCGAAACAAGCGGTCGAGCTGGCCCAGCTCGGTCACGGTGGCGGCGTTGTGGCCAAAGCCGCGGGCGATCGCGGCGATATCGCCGCGGCCGTGGATCGCGTGCTCGGGGTTGACGCCATAGGCGCGGAACTTGTGCGATTCGGCCCCGTAGCCGCCGTCGTTCAGGATGCAGATCAAGAGCTTGAGCCCGTGCCGGCGCACCGTTTCCAATTCTTGGATGTGCTGATAGAGGCTGCCGTCGCCGTCGATCAGCATGACCTTGTCGTTGCCGCGCGCGACGGCGACGCCGATCGCCGCCGAGAGGCCCGAGCCGATCGCCCCGAAATCGAGAGGCGTGTGGTATTTGCCGGCCGGGCGGCCCTTGAGATGCGTCATCGCAAAGCTGAAGCAATGGCCGCCGGCGACGATGATGTCCCAGTCCTTCGGCACCGCGGCGTCGAGCTCGCGCACCACCTTGCGCGGGTCGAGGGTTCCCGGTGTCACCGCATATTCCTTGGGATCGGGCTCCTCGGCGGTGGCGGCGATGCGGGCGGCGACCGCGTTGCTGCGCCAGCCCGGCCGGCGGATGCCGCGCTCCTTGAGGCGGCGGGTGATCGCCTCGGCGGTGGCGCGCGCGTCGGCCTTGATGTGCAGATCGGCGGTCTTGACCCCTTGCCACAATCCGCGCGGGTTGATGTCGATCTGCACTACCTTGGCGTTGGGGTAGAGATAGCCGCCCTCGGTCGTGTAATGGCCGAGTGCGGCGCCGGCGCCGATGACGAGATCGCTCTCGGCAAAGAATTCGCGGCCGAGATCGGTGGCGAAGGTGCCGGAAATGTCGAGCGCGAACGGGTTGCCGTCGAAGAGGCCCTTGCCGAGGAGGCTCGTCGCCAGCAAGGCGCCGCTTTCCTCGGCCAAGCCTTCGAGCGCTTGGCGGGCACCCGACCAGACCGCACCGCGCCCGCCGATCACCACCGGCCGCTCGGCGGCGGCGATCATCGCGGCGACCTCGTCGATAAGCGCCGGGTCCGGCTGAACGGTTTGCGCGCGCGGCACCAAATCGGTCGAAGGCGTGTAATCCGGGAGATACGGAAACTCTTCCTTTTGCAAATCGAGCGGCACGCTCAGCACCACCGGGCGGCGCTCGGCGCGGGCGACGTAGAACGCCTCGCGCACGCAATCGAGGGCGCGGTCGATCGTGCGGATCGGCACAAAATGCGCGCCTGTCGCCTCGGCCAGCGGCGCCTGGTCGATCTCCTGCATGTACCAGGCGGCATTGACCGGCGCATCGCCGGCAAAGACGACGACCGGCGCGTTGCCGCGCGCGGCCATGGTCAGCGCGGTCATGATCTGGGTGTAGCCGGGGCCGCACGTGACCGAGGCGACGCCGATCTTGCCCGAAGCGCGGGCATAGCCGTCGGCCATCGCGACGGCGCAATGCTCGTGCCGGGCATGGATCAGGCGGACAGCCTGGTTGTCGGCCATCGCCGCCGACCAATACATGTTGGCGTCGCCCATCAGCGTGAACAATGTGTCCACGCCTTCGGCGGCAAAGGCTTGCGCCAGGATGTCGGAGACCTGGTTGTCGCTCATCCCATTTTCCCCTTGGCAAAAAGAAGCTGTTTCAGCCAGCCGAGAAACGCCCGCCACAACAACGCCCCGCCGCGCAATTCGGCGGCGGGTGTGAAAGCCCGCGCCTCGTCGCCCCCTCCCATTCCCTCCCCCGCCAGCGGGGGAGGGTTAGGGTGGGGGGCTGCCGCTTCCGCCGTGCGCTCGGCCGCCAGCCGCGCCATGTTGCCGGCGAATTCGGCGAGGAGCGCGCGGGCGAGGTGGACGCCGCCGGCGTTGGCAAAGGTTTCGAGCGGGCCGGTGATGTTGAAATTGCCCTCGACCTTGAGGATGGTGGTCTCGCTGCCGCTCGCGGTCACGACCCCCGATGCGAGGGCGCGCGAGGCGCCGCGCCCGTCGATGCCGCGCCCGTCGATCGTGCAGCGGCGCAGCCCGTCGTCATAGGCGAGCTTGGCTTCGCCGCGAAAGGTCGCGACGGTCGGCCCGAACTTGACCCGCATCGTGCCCTGATAGGCGCCGCCGTCGCCCGCTTTTGTCAGCGTGGCGCCGGGGATGCACGAGGCGACGAGCGCCGGATCGCGCAATATCGGCCACACCGCCCCGGGGGGCGATGCGATCGTCACCGCTTCGCTGATCGAGATCATGACGACAGGCTAGCGGCAGGCCGCCTGTCTTGTCGATGCGCCGCGACGCAGGGCGGCGTTGCCGTGCCCGCACCTTTGCTCGTGAAGCCCGCACCTTTGCTCGTGAAGATGCGCCCGGTCGGGTCGGCCGGGCGCCGTTCGTGGTTGCCGGGAACCAGCCGACTATTTGGAGGAAGTGCCTGTGGCTGTGCCCGTGTTGGTGCTTTCGTTGGTGCCGGCAGCGCTGGAGGGCGCCGGCGGCGTCATGCCCGTGGCGTTGCCGGGCGGCATGCTCGACCCTTGGCCCATGTTCTGGCTCATGCCGCCATTCAGCTCGTTCAAGGTGTTTTGATCGAGCCGCGCGGTCACTGGAAGGCTATTTTTCTTTTGGAATTGGCGGATCGCCGCCCGCGTCTTCGGCCCGTCTCTGCCGTCGATCTTGCCGTGGTAGAGGCCCTTCTCCCTTGAGCTGCTCCTGGGCCTGGCGGATGTCGCTGCCGGTCATATGCATCGCGCCCGAATGCCGGGACGAGGTGCTGCTGTTGGCCATGTAGGGTGAGCTGCGGTATTGGCTGCCGCTGCCCATCGAAGCTTGCGGCATCGCCGGCTGCGCGGGGTTCGCCGGGGCTGCGGTCGACGGGGTGACGGGCGCCGGGCTCGTGGCGCCGGCATTGCCCTGGGCATAAACCGGGCCGGCGCCGGCGATGCCGAGCGCCAATGCCGACACCGTTGCGAGGACGAGACTTCTCATGCAGATCTCCTTCAAATCAGCGCACGCTGCGCTCGTCTGACAAACCCCGACTCGCGCTGCATGTTCCGCGGCGCCCGGCCACGATGCCCGGGCTTTGCAGCTGCGCCGCCATGTGCGATGGACCCGGATCGCAAAGGCTCGACAGCCGCGGCCGATCCGATGTATTCGTCGGCAAAACAGATCGAAACGGGAGGAAAATGTGGGCGGTCGGCAATCGATTTCGGGCTTGGCCGCCCGAACCATGCAGCTCCGATGATCGACGGCCGCTTTGCCGGCAGCGGGCCGCGCGGCGCGGCGCGGCTTCTCGAAGTCAGCGAGGTGGCGCTGCGCTTTGGCGGCATCGTCGCCCTCGACGGTGTCTCGTTCGATCTCGAGCAGGGGCAGATCCTCGGCCTGATCGGGCCGAACGGCGCCGGCAAGACGACCCTGTTCAATTGCCTCTCGCGGCTCTACACCCCCAATCGCGGCGATATCCGGTTCGAAGGCCGCTCGCTGCTCTCTCGCCCGCCGCATCGGATCGCCGAGATCGGCATTGCCCGGACATTTCAGAATTTGGCGCTCTTTCCGCGCCAATCGGTGCTCGACAATGTGCGGATCGGCGGCCATGCCCGGTTCCGCAGCGACTTCGTCAGCGACACCCTGCGGCTGCCGGCGATGCGGCGGCACGAGCGCGAGCTCGAGGAATTCGCTCGGGAGTTGCTCGACTTGCTCGATTTGCGCGGCGTGGCGCAGCAGCTGCCCGACGGCCTGCCGCTCGGCACCCGCAAACGCGTCGAAATGGCGCGGGCATTGGCGGCGCGGCCGAAATTGCTGCTGCTCGACGAGCCGGCAGGTGGGCTGAGCCACGTCGAGGTGAGCGATCTGGGCCGCTTGATCCGGCGGCTGCGCGACGAGCGCCGCGTCACGATCCTTTTGGTCGAGCACCACATGAACCTCGTGATGTCGATCTCGGACCGGGTCGTCGCTCTCGATTTCGGCCGCAAGATCGCCGATGGCACGCCCTCCGAGGTGCAGCAGAACGAGGCCGTGATCCGTGCCTATCTCGGCAATCCTGCGGCCGAAGCGGCATGACCGCCCGCCGGCATGATGCCCAGCCGCAAACCCATGTCCTGCCGACATTGGCAGCGGGGAAGGCGTGGATCACCGGGACGAGCCCGGCGACGAACGAAGATCGCGGGCCGCTGACCGGGGGGTGCGGGCGATGATGCTCGAGGTTGCCCGGCTGTGCGCCTTTTATGGCCAGAGCCAGGCTTTGCACGGGCTCGATTTCGCGCTGCGCGAGGGCGGCGTCGTGACCTTGCTCGGGGCCAATGGCGCCGGCAAGACGACGACGTTGCGGGCGTTGTGCGGCATGGTGCGGATGACCGGCGAAATCCGCTTTGACGGCAAGCCGATAAACGGCCGGGCGACCGAGGACATCGTCCGGCTCGGCATCGCCCACGTCCCCGAGGCGCGCGGCACCTTTGTGCGCATGACGGTCGAGGAGAATTTGCGACTGGGTGCGATGACCCGGCGCGACCACGCCGCGATCGCCGCCGACATCGAGGAGGTCTATTCGCTGTTTCCGCGATTGAAGGAGCGGCGCCGCCAGCAGGCCGGGACCTTGAGCGGCGGCGAGCAGCAAATGCTGGCGATCGGCCGCGGGCTGATGCTGCGGCCGCGGCTGATGCTGCTCGACGAGCCGTCCTTTGGCCTCGCGCCGCTGATCGTCGCCGAGCTGTTCGCGATCCTGCGCCGGCTGAACCAGGAACGCCGCGTCGCGCTCTTGATCGTCGAGCAGAACGCCGCCCTCGCGCTCGATCTCGCCGAGGAGGCCTATCTCCTCGAAACCGGGCGTATCGTCATGGCCGGGCCGGCGAACGAAATCGCCGCGGACGAGGCGGTGCGCCGCTCGTATCTCGGGTATTAGCGATGATCCACGCAGACCCCATCGTTTCTCGTCTCCCCCGCGAAAGCGGGGGTCCAGAGCCGCCGCACGTCGCTTGCTCCTGGGTTCCCGCTTTCGCGGGAATGACGGTTCAACGTCATCGAGCACCGAGCTAGGGGCTGCGCATGGAGCAGGTGCTGCAACAGATCGTCGCCGGGCTCGCGACCGGTGCGATCTATGCAACGATGGCGCTCGCGGTGGTGATGGTCTACCAGGCGATCGACCATTTGAATTTCGCGCAAGGCGAGCTGGCGACCTTTTCGACCTTTCTCGCCTGGCAGATGATCGATTGGGGCTGGTCCTACTGGGCCGCCTTTGTCGTCACGGTGATGGTCTCCTTTGTCATGGGGGTCGCGATCGACCGGGTCCTGTTCCGGCCGGTGCGCAATGCGCCGATCCTGTCGCAGCTCGTCGCCTTTATCGCGCTCTTCAGCATCCTCAACAGCGCCGACGGGCAAATCTGGAACTTTACGATCAAATCGTTCCCGACCCCGTTCGGCACCAAGCCGTTGTTTGGCAGCGGCCTCGTCAGCACCCATCAGGCGGGGATGGTCGCGGTCACGTTGGTGATGCTGGCGCTCCTTTATCTGTTCTTTCGCGGCTCGCGGCTGGGGCTGGCGATGCGCGCCGCCGCGGCAAACCCGGTGGCGGCCCGCCTCGTCGGCATCCGCGTCGGCTGGATGATCGCGCTCGGCTGGGGCCTGTCGACGGCGATCGGCGCCGTCGCCGGGATGCTGATCGCGCCGGTCGTCTTTCTCGACCCGAACATGATGCTGGGGGTATTGCTCTACGGCTTCGCCGGCGCGGTGCTCGGCGGGCTGTCGAGCCCCGGCGGCGCGGTCCTCGGCGGTTTCGCCGTCGGCGTCATCGAGAATCTGGCCGGCACCTTTATCCCGTTTGTCGGCCAGGAGCTGAAGCTGACCGTTGCGCTGATCGTGATCGTCGCGGTTCTGATGGTGCGCCCCGCCGGCATCTTCGGCCGGGTCGCGGTGAGCCGGGTATGACGATGCCCGAACGCGAAGCGATAGCGCTCGACGCCGCCGCGGCGCGGCCCGAGCCGGCGTCCGCCGCCGCGTTGAGCCTGCGGCTCGACCTGCGCCGGGTGTTGATCCTGACCGCCGTGGTCATCGGCCTCGTTGCCCCGCTCGTCGTCCAGAACTTTACCATCTTCCAATTGACGATGGTGATGATCTACGGGTTGGCGATCCTCGGCCTCAACATCCTGACCGGGTTCAACGGCCAGTTCTCGCTCGGGCACAGCGCGTTTTACGGGATCGGCGCCTATACCGCGGCGATCCTGATGAGCGGCAGCGCGGCACTGCCTTATTATTGGACTCTGCCGTGCGCCGGGGCGGTCTGCTTTGTCGTCGGCATTGCGCTCGGCTTGCCGGCACTGCGGCTGCAGGGCCTCTATTTGGCATTGGCCACGTTTGCGCTGGCCGTGGCATTGCCGCAGCTCTTGAAGTCGCATCTGCTCGAAGGCCTGACCGGCGGCGTGCAGGGCATCGTCATCGACAAGCCCGACCCGCCCTTCGGGTTGCCGATCAACCCCGACCAGTGGCTTTATTACTTCACCCTGGCGGTCCTGCTGGTCATGTTCGCCGGTGCGGCGAGCCTCGTTCGCAGCCGTACCGGGCGGGCGATCATGGCGATCCGCGACCACCCGATTGCAGCGGCGGCGATGGGTATCAACACCGCACGCTACAAGACCCTGACCTTTGGCGTGAGCGCCCTCTATACCGGTGTCGCCGGCGCGCTCGGCGCGATCGTCGTCCAGTTCGTCGCCCCCGACAGCTTCAACTTTCTGCTGTCGATCAACTTTCTCGTCGGGCTTATCGTCGGCGGCATCGGCTCGATCCCGGGTTGCCTCTTTGGCGGGGTCTTTGTGCTGTTTGTGCCGAACCTCGCCGAGAAGGTGTCGACCGGCCTTTCGGGGGCGGTTTACGGGGTCATCCTGCTCTTGCTGATCTTTGTGATGCCGTTGGGCGCGGCGGGTTTCATGCGCCGCGTGGCGGCGTGGCTCGGGAGCTTGAGGCGAGGTTCGGCAAACTAAGCAATCGGGAGGAGAACATCGTGACGGAGATCACCCGGCGCCGAATACTTGCCACGGCACCCGCGGCGCTGACGCTTGCCGCCTTGCCGGCCCGCGCTGCCAAACAATACGACCCGGGCGTTACCGACAGCGAAATCAAGATCGGCAATACCGGTCCCTATACCGGCCCATACGCGAGCGCCGGCGCTATACCCCTCTCTATGGCCGCCTATTACAAAATGATCAATGCCCAGGGCGGCATCAACGGCCGCAAGATCAACTTTATCTCTTATGATGACGGCTATTCACCGCCAAAAACTGTCGAGATGACGCGCAAGCTGGTCGAGCAGGACAATGTTCTATTTGTCAATGGCGCCGTTGGGACCCCGACCAACACCTCGGTCTGGCACTATCTGAACGAGAAAAAGGTGCCGCAACTATTTATCTTTACCGGCGCCTCAAAGTGGGACGACCCAAAGGGCCACCCCTGGACCATCGGCTTTCTGGTGAGCTATCGCGGCGAGGGCCAAATTTACGGCGGCTACATCCTCAAGCACAAGCCCGACGGCAAGGTCGGGATTCTTTATCAGAACGACGATTTCGGCAAGGACTACCTGAACGGCGTCCTCGATGGGCTCGGCGGCAAAGCGGCCGCGGCGGTCAAGGCCACCTACCAGACCACCGATCCCACCATCAACTCGCAGATCGTCACGATGAGGGCGGCGGGCTGCGATGTCCTGGTCATGATCGCGCTCCCCAAATTCGCCGCTCAGGCGATTCGCAAGGCGGCGGCGATCGACTGGAAGCCGCTGCAAATCCTGATCGGCGGCACCGCTTCGGTGGGGCAGACGATGAAGCCGGCAGGTTTCGAAAATAGCCAGGGCGTTATTTCAGATAATTCTTTCAAGGACCCAACCGACCCCTCATGGCAGGACGACGCCGACTACAAGTGGTGGGTCTCGTTTATGGACAAGTATCATCCCAAGGGCGACAAGAGCGATATTTACAACGCGTGGGGCCCCTCGAACGCGGCGACGGTCGTCCAGGTCCTCAAGCAGTGCGGCGACGAATTGACCCGCGAGAACGTGATGAAGCAGGCGGCAAATCTGCACCATCTGGCACAGCCGATGCTGCTGCCCGGCATCACGATCAACACCAGTCCGACCGATTTCGCCTCGATCAAGCAGGTCCAGATGGAGCGCTTCGAAGGCGACCGCTTCCATCGGTTCGGCCCTATATTGACCGGCGGGAACGGCTGAGCGCAACGATCGGCGATCAACGCCGGCAGAACCCATAAACGGAGGGAGGACATCATGAAGCGTTTGACGCGTCGCACCATTCTCGCCGCCGCCCCGGCTGCGCTCTTCTTCGGCGGCCCGCTCGTGGCCGCCTTGCCGGCCCGCGCGGCCAAACAATACGACCCGGGCGTTACCGACAGCGAAATCAAGATCGGCAACACCGCCCCCTACAGCGGACCCGCCTCGAACTACGGCACGATCTGGAAATGCGAGGCGGCCTATTTCAACATGATCAATGCCGCGGGCGGCATCAACGGGCGCAAGATCAATTTCATCTCCTACGACGACGCCTATTCGCCGCCGAAAACCGTCGAGATGACGCGCAAGCTGGTCGAGCAGGACCAGGTCTTTATCGTCGCGGGAGGTGCCGGCACCCCGACCAACACTTCGATCTGGAAGTATATGAACCAGCACAAGGTGCCGCAGCTCTTTGTGGCGACCGGTGCGGCCAAATGGGACGACCCGAAGGGCCATCCCTGGACGATCGGCTTTCAGCCGAACTACCAGAGCGAGGGGCGCATCTACGCCGCCTACATCCTGAAGAACAAGCCCGACGGCAAGGTCGGCGTGCTCTATCAAAACGACGATTTCGGCAAGGACTATATGAAGGGTGTGGCCGACGGGCTGGGTCCGAAGGCCGCCTCGATGATCAAGGTAAAGGCGACCTACGAGACCACCGACCCGACCGTCGATTCTCAGGTCGTCGGCATGAAGGCGGCGGGCTGCGACGTCTTTGTCAATGCCGCGATCAGCAAATTCGCCGCGCAGGCGATCCGCAAGGCGGCCGAGATCGAATGGAAGCCGCTGCACATCCTCTCCGGCATCGGCAACTCGGTCGCCGGGACATTGAAGCCCGCCGGCCTCGAAGCGTCGAAGGGCATCGTCACCGACTTCTTTTTGAAGGACCCGACCGACCCGCAATGGAAGGACGACGCCGGCTATAAGTGGTGGCTCGGTTTTATGAACAAATGGTATCCGGGGGGCGACAAGAGCGATGGCCTCAATGTGTTCGGGCCGACGCAGGCGGGGGTGGTCGCGCATGTGCTCAAGGCGTGCGGCGACGAGCTGACCCGCGCCAACGTCATGAAACAAGCGGCCAATTTGCACGAGCTGAGCCTGCCGATGCTGCTGCCCGGGATCACGATCAGCACCAGCCCGACCGATTTCGCGCCGATCAAGCAAGTCCAGCTGGCGCGCTTCGACGGCGAGCGGTGGCAATTGTTCGGGCCGGTGATCTCCGGCGCGCTGCCGGTCTGACCGGCCCGCCTGGGAGACGACACATGAAAAAGCTTACCCGACGTTCGATCCTCGCCGCCGCACCGGCGACGCTGGCGCTCGCCGCCCCATTCTTGTCAATTGGGCCGGCCCGCGCGGCAAAGCATTACGGCCCCGGCGTTACCGACACCTCGATCAAGATCGGCAACACCTGCTTTTACAGCGGGCCGGCCTCGTCCTATGCCACGGTCGGCAAATGCGAGGGCGCCTATTTCAAGATGATCAACGACCAGGGCGGGGTGAACGGGCGCAAGATCATCTTTCTCTCCTATGACGACGCCTATTCGCCGCCGAAGACGGTCGAGCAGACCCGGCGCCTCGTCGAGCAGGACGGCGTCCTCTTGATGCTGAACCCGCTCGGCACGCCCACCAACACCGCGATCCAGAAATACCTGAACCAGAAGAAGGTGCCGCAATTGTTCGTCGCCACCGGTGCCAGCAAATGGGACGACCCCAAGCACTTCCCATGGACGATCGGCTGGCAGCCGAGCTATCTGAGCGAGGGGCACGCCTATGCCGCCTACATCCTGGCGCAGCGGCCCGACGGCAAGGTCGGCGTGCTCTATCAGAACGACGATTTCGGCAAGGATTACCTGCGCGGCGTCACC
Source organism: uncultured Alphaproteobacteria bacterium (assembly GCA_963702685.1). Lineage (GTDB taxonomy): Bacteria > Pseudomonadota > Alphaproteobacteria > ATCC43930 > CGMCC-115725 > AP-15. The sequence continues at coordinate 139,764 of CAVPDQ010000005.1, forward strand.
GAGGGGCTCGGCGGCAAAGCCGACCGGATGCTGGCTTACACCGCATCCTATGAGACGAACGACACGACCGTCGATTCCCAGGTGATCGAAATGAAAGCCAAGGGGGTCGATGCCTTCGTCAACACCGCCATTCCCAAATTCGCGGCGCAGGCGATCCGCAAGGCAGTCGAGATCAACTGGCAGCCGTTGCATATCCTGAGCGGCATCGGCCATTCGGTCGCGGCGACGTTGAAGCCGGCCGGGCTGGAAAACGCCAAAGGAATCGTCTCCGACTTTTTCCTCAAGGACCCGACCGACCCGCAATGGCAGGACGATCCGGGCTACAAGGACTGGCTCGCCTTTATGGACAAGTACTATCCCAGTGGCGACAAGGCCGACGGCCTGAACGTGACCGGCCCCTCCATCGCCCAGACCTTTATTCAGGTCCTGAAGCAATGCGGCGACAATTTGACCCGCGAGAACATCATGAAAGAGGCGGCGAATTTGCACAATTTCCGGGTGCCGATGCTGCTGCCGGGGATCACGATCAACACGAGCCCGACCGATTACGCGCCGATCAAAGAAATCCAGCTGGCGCGGTTCGACGGCCAACGCTGGCAATTGTTCGGCTCGCTGATTTCCGGCCAGCTGCCGGCCTGACGTGTCGGGAACCAACCGCAATCAAAAGCAGGAGAACAAAAATGAAAAAGGTCACCCGCCGTTCGATCCTCGCCGCCGCACCGGCGACACTGGCGCTCGCGGCACTGCCGGCGCGCGCCGCCAAGCAATACGGGCCCGGCGTCACCGACACCTCGATCAAGATCGGCAACACCTGCTTCTACAGCGGGCCGGCCTCGTCCTACGGCACGATCGGCAAGGCCGAAACCGCCTATTTCAAGATGATCAACGACCAGGGCGGGGTGAACGGGCGCAAGATCATCTTTTTGTCCTACGACGACGCCTATTCGCCGCCCAAGACCGTCGAGCAGACGCGCAAGCTGGTCGAGCAGGACGGGGTCCTGTTGATGCTGAACCCGCTCGGCACCCCGACCAACACGGCGATCCAGCATTACTTGAACCGGAAAAAGGTGCCGCAGCTGTTCGCTGCCACCGGTGCGAGCAAATGGGACGACCCCAAGCACTTTCCGTGGACGATCGGCTGGCAGCCGAGCTATTTGAGCGAGGGGCACGCCTACGCTGCCTATATTTTGGCGAACAAGCCGGACGGCAAGGTCGGCGTGCTCTACCAGAACGACGATTTCGGCAAGGACTACCTGCACGGCGTGACCGAGGGCCTGGCCGGCAAGAACGCCAAGATCGTCGATGCCGCCTCCTATGAGACGACCGACCCGACGGTCAATTCACAAGTAATCGCGATGAAGGCAAAGGGGGTCGATGTCTTTGTCAACTGCGCGATCCCAAAATTTGCCGCCCAGTCGATCCGCAAGGCAGTCGAGATCGAATGGAAGCCGCTGCACATCGTCAGCGGCATCGGCAATTCGGTCGCGGCCACCCTGAAGCCGGCCGGGCTGCAAAACGCCAAGGACATCGTCTCCGACTTTTTCCTGAAAGACCCGACCGACCCGCAATGGAAGGACGACCAGGGCTACAAGGATTGGGTCGCCTTTATGGACAAATATTATCCCTCGGGCGACAAGAGCGATGTCGGCAACGTGGTCGGGCCGTCCTTTGCGCAGACCTTTATCCAGGTGGTCAAGCAGTGCGGCGACGATTTGACCCGCGAGAACATCATGAAAGAGGCGGCGAACCTGCACGACTTCCGGGTGCCGATGCTGCTGCCCGGGATCACGATCAATACGAGCCCGACCGATTTTGCGCCGATCAAGCAGATCCAGATGGCCCGCTTCGATGGCGAGCGCTGGCGGCTGTTCGGGCCGATCATCAACGGCGCCGCACCCGCGTAAGCGGGGCGCCGGTCACTCGCGCTCGCCGCGCCGAATCGGCTCGGCATAATAGTGCTCGAGCGCGACCTTGACGCAGACGACGACCGGCACCGCGAGCAGCAGCCCGACGATGCCGAACAGCATCGCCCCGGTGACAAAGGAAATAATCACGATGACTGGGTGAATCCGCGCCGCCTGGCCGAGCACGACCGGGCCGACCACATTGTCGATCGACAGGCGCAGGCCGATCGCAAACGCCATCAGAAAGACGGCGGTCCAGATGCTCGCCTGCTGCACCGCGACAAGGCCGACGAGCGTCGCCGAGGTCAATGGCCCGACGACGGGCACGAGCTCGAGCACGCCGACGGCGAGCGCGATCAGCTGGGCGTGCGGCAGGTGAAACACCGGGCCGAAGCCGATCCAGCCGATGACCGAGGTATAAAGCACGACCAGAAAGATGCCGATCAGATAGCGGCGCAAGGCCGGCACCAGGGTCGGCAGCAATACCTCGACCGAATGGCGCCGCTCGGGCGGCAACAGCCAGATCGCGCCGGCGGCGAGACGCGGCCCCGAAACCATAAAATAGGGGGTCAGCACCAGCAGCAGAAAGCCGCCGAAGACGAACGATAGGGCGATGCCGACGATGTTCGTCAAGGCGCTGCCGCCGAGCGTGCCGCGCAGCGTGTCGCCGAGCGCGCCGATGATCTGGTCCGGCCGGTAGGTCCGGCCAAACAGGACGATGCCGTTTGGCCCCACTGCCTGGTCGAGAAAACGGCGCAGTATGTCCGGCGCGTGCGCGGCGAACTGCAAAAGATCGGCAATGGCGGCGCGGCCGATCCAATAGCCGGCGCCGGCAGAAATCGCGAGCAGCACGATGTAGGTAAGGAGCGCCGCCGGCCAGCGCGGGCCGCCGAGCCGCTGTTGCAGCGCCTTGATCAGCGGGTCGGTGACAAAGCCGATCGCGACCGCAAAGACAAACGGCAAGAGCGCGTAGCGGATCGCGTAGAGCAGGACCGCCAGCGCCGCCAGGACCGCGGCGATCGCCCAGCCGCCGACGCGCGAGCGCTGCGGCCCGGCGGCGAAACGGTCCGGTGCCGCGTGCGCCGCTGCGAGCCGGTCCGCGTCACGTTCGTCCGGGCGACGGGTTTCGGTCGGATCCGTAGGTTCGCCCTTTCCACCTGGTCCGCCCGCCGAGCCGCTGCCGGATGCCGTTGCCGGCGAGGCCGACGGCTACCGTATAGCCGCACGCGAAGAAGAGGCCATAGAGGGCGGGGATGCGACAGTGCCGCGCGGTGCCGATCTGGATTCCGATGACCGCGGTCGAAGCCGCAAGTGCCAATGCAAATCCTGCCACCGCCGCCGCTGTCGGGTGGCGAAAAGCGGCGACGCCGATCGCCAATGGCGCGAGCAACGTGAGCCACCCGATGACGCAGCCGCCGAGCGCTGCGAGCAGCGTGGTCGAGGCGCTGCCCGTGATGTCGAGCACGTTTTTCGACAGACCCTCCCACAGCGAGGCAAAATCCCGGTACATCCGGGTCTGCGCCAGCTCCTCGGCGGCGAGCACGCGAAAGCGGTATCCCATCTGCTGCGCCCGCATCGCCAACGCGCGGTCTTCGCTGATCTGGTCGGCCACCGCGGCGTGGCCACCGATGGCGACGTAAGCCTCGCGGCGCACCAGGATGAATTGCCCGTTGGCGGAGGCGGCCGATCGGTCGGCGCGGCGGGCGCTGTCGCGGTCTTTGATGCAGGCGAGGATCAGGAGCCCGGCCGGCATCACGACCCGCTCCCAAAAGCTGCCGAGCTCCTGAAACGGGCGCAGCGACAACATGTCGATCGCGTTTCTTTCGGCTGCCGCGAGCGCGGCTGCAACGAGACGCGGCGCGGCCCGGACATCGGCGTCGATAAAGCAGAGCCAATCGGCCTTTGCGGCGAGAGCGCCCTGCCAGCAGGCATGCGGCTTGCCGACCCAGCCGGCGGGGAGCGGACCGGCGCCGATCAGCCGGACCAGGTCGCCCTGCGCGATGCGGTGCTCGACCCTTTGCACCGTGCCGTCCTGCGACTGGTCGTCGACGACGATGATTGTGCGGCGATCGGCCGGGCAGCTTTGCGCCACCAGGCCGGCGAGACATGTCTCGATGTTGTCGATCTCGTTTCTGGCCGGAACGATGATCGCAACCGTGGCTCCCGAGGTGCCGCCAAAATCGGCGAGCGCCGTCTGCCGATAAGCGCGGAGCTGGCGGACCGCGCGCGCCAGCAGCAGCAGCACCAAGAGGAGCCAGGCGGCGCCGCCGAGCAAGGCCGGCATCTAGCCTCCTGCGCGACCGGAATAGCGCCGCAGCAGCGCCTCGCGCGATATCCACAATTCGCAGTGGTCCCGCAAAAAGCACTGCCGCGGCAGCGCCGAGGGATTGAACGCACGGGCCAGGCCCCACAGCACAAAGCTGTCGCCGAACGCATGCAGCCGTCCGAACCATGAAAAATCGGCCGGGATCCGCTCAAACCCATAGCGCCCGACGAGCCGAGCGATCTGCGCCTCGCCGAGCCGGGTCGACAACGCGGCGTCGCCCCGCAGCGCCCGGACCTCGCGCCATGCCGGCTCGGTCCCGATGTGCAACGCCAACGCGCGCAGCGAATGCTGCACCTTGCCGCGCATCGCGCAGGCCCAGGCGAGATCGGGCCCTTGCGGCGAATACCTCGGCAGATGCTCGTTCCAGAAATGCAGGGTGCCGATCAGCTCGCCGGGCTCGATCGCTGTCCCGTTATGCAGCGCCAGCGGGGCGCGCGCCCGGCCGAGCCCGACCCGCAGCACGCAGTCGGGATCGTCGGTGAATTCATAGACGCCGTAGCAGGTGCGGATCATTGCGTCGGCCCTGCCGACAAGCCCGGCCCAAAGCTCGTCCGGCCAATAGACCGGCGCATGGTCCGGTCGCGGTGCCCGCCGCGCCGCAGAGGCCGGCGTTGCCATCGTCATGATGCGCGCGGCCTCGGCGCCCCGGCTCGCGGCAAGCGCCGCGCTCGCCCGTTTTGGGCCCTCGACCAGGTCGCGCCGGTCGATCTCCAGCAAGTCACGTCATGTCAAACGTAAATATTGTTAATCCGATCCGCGACGCCGAGAAAAATATGTTCGACACGCCCTAATAGGCGATCGCAACAGCCGATGGCGGCGGCGGCGCGGATCGGCCTTGCCAAAACGGGTGTTTTGTGTCAGATTGTAACGCATTGATGGCACGGCAGCGCGGCGGCGTTCGAGGAGATCGGAATGGCGGCGACGGATACCTGGATCGGTACGGCAAGCGCCGATTGGGCGGCCAGCGCCGCCAATTGGAGCGGCGGGTTCCCGACCGCCAGCAGCAAAGTCGTCATCAACACGGCGAAAGTTCTGACGATCGGCTTTGGCTTCGGCGATACGTTCACCGTCAGCTCGCTGAGCGTCGGCAAAGATTTCTTCGACATGTCGAGCGGCAGCCTCACGGTCGCGGGGGCGGCGAGCTTTGGCAAGGGGTTTACCCAGAGCGGCGGCACCTTCGCGACCGGCGGTGCGGTCACGATCAAGGGCGCCGCCAATCTGGTCGGCGGCACCGCCGACGGCAAAACCGCGTTTGCGATCGGCGGCGTGACCACGCTGGCGAATTATACGCTCGGCGGCTCGGCCGTGCTCGACAACACCGGCGCGACGTTCGAACTGGGCCAGATCACGCTCGGCGACGCCACCGGCGTCAACGCATCGGTCAGCAACAAGGCGGGCGCGGTCTTTAATATCGTCGGCGATTTCGGCATCAGCCAGGGCAATGCGACCGCGAGCTTTGTCAACGCCGGCACATTGGCAAAGCTCGGCGGCATCGGCACGAGCACGGTCGCGGTCAATCTGAGCGATACCGGCGCGATCACCGTCGCCACCGGGACGATCGAGCTGCGCGGGGCGAAAAACAGCCTTTCCGGTGCGATCTCCGGCGCCGCCGGGCAGCTCCTGCTCGACGGCGGGGGCCAGGACAAGATTTTCGGCGCCGCGACGGTCACGACCGGCGGCTTCGCGATCTCCGACAACCTGACACTGGTGACGCTCGGCAAAAACCTCACTTACAGCGGCAATTTTTCGCTCGCCAATTCAGCCATTATCGACCTCGGCCGTTTCACCTTGACCTTGGCGGGCAGCGAGACCTTCGCCAACAACGCGGCGAGCGAGGGCAGCGGCAAGCTCCTGACCGCGAGCGGCAGCGACGGGAGCCTCTTTTTCTTCACGCTCGGCGGCACGCTCGATTGGCAGAATTCGGGCCTCGTCGTCGAGACCGGCGGGTTTACGATCGGCGACGCCAGCGGGAATGCCGCCACTTTCACCAACGAGAAGGGCGGCGTCTTCCTCTTTGCCAACGACAACGGCATCGGGCACGGCGTGTCGTTGAATTCGCGCTTTGTCAACCTCGCCGGCGCCACGCTGAAAAAAACCGGCGGCAACGGCACCAGCCAGATCCTGGTCGATCTGTCCGATACCGGGGCGATCGCCGTCGCCCGCGGCACCCTCGAATTGCGCGGTACGGCAAACACCATCGCCGGGGTCGTCACCGGCGCCGGCACGCTGCTGCTCGACGGGGGGACCAGCGACAAGATCTCGGGTGGTGCTGCGATCTCGACAGCGGGGCTTGTCGTCAGCGACGGCGGCACCCTCGTGACACTCGCCAAGAATTTGAGCTACGGCGGCACCTTTGTGCTGCAGAACAGCGCGGTCCTGGCGCTCGGCGGGGTCACCTTGACGCTGTCGGGAGCCGACACCTTCGCCGGCTCGGCGACGATCGACGGCAGCGGTGTGCTGGTCACCAGGAGCAGCGCCGATGTCGAAGCCAGGTCGGTCACGATCGGCGGTGCCATCGAATGGCAAAATTCGGGGGTCGTCGGCAATACCGGAGGCATGACGCTCGGCGACGCCAGCTTCGACACCGTGACCTTCACCAACGAAAAGGGCGGGGTCTACAATTTCACCAGCGACAACGGCATCGCGGTCGGTGCCGCGCTCGATACGAGCTTTGTCAACCTCGCCGGCGCCACCCTCGAAAAGACCGGCGGCAACGGGACCAGCACCGTCACCCCCGATGTGGTCGATGCCGGCACCGTCAGGATCAACACCGGCACGATCGAATTTACCGGCATCAGCAACAGCTTTGCCGGGGCGATATCGGGCAATGGCGAATTCGAGCTCGGCCTCGGCGGCAACACCACGATCGCGAGCGGTGCGGCGATCGCCACAAAGACCTTCGTCGTCACCGATACCAACACCGTCGCCACCCTCGGCGAGAATTTGAGCTTTGCCGGCAGCTTCGGCCTGGGAAATTTCGCCGCTTTCGATCTCGGCGGGTTCACTCTGACCCTGTCCGGGAGCGATGCGTTCTTGAACTCCTCGGCGACCGAAGGCGCCGGCAGCCTCGTCACCGCGGCTGGCGGCAGCGCTATGGTCAGCAGCTTTACCCTCGGCGGCGCCGTCGGGTGGCAAAATGCCGGGTCGGTCGTCGAAATCGGCACCTTGACGATCGGCGACGGCAGCTTCGACGCCGCGACCTTCACCAACGAGAAGGGCGGCGTCTACGATTTTCTCAACGACAGCGGCATCGTGCTCGGCGCCATGCCGAATTCGAAATTTGTCAACCTCGCCGGCGCCACCCTGGAAAAGACCGCTGGCCTCGGCGACAGCATGGTCGCGGTCGCGGTCACCAACAGCGGCACGATCACCGTCGCGAGCGGCGAAATCCAATTTCAGAATACCGTTACCAACAGCGGCACGGTCACCGTCGCGAGCGGCGAAATCGAATTCCAGGAGACCGTTTCCGGCTCCGGCAGCTTTACCATCAGGCCCGATACGACACTGCAATTCGACGCCAGCGTGGCCAAGACGGCGCGGGTCAATTTCTCGAGCACCAGCGGCGGCGACCTCGTCTTGCTCGACGCCCCGCAATTCGGTGCGGCGATCCACGGCTTTGGCGGCGCCAACACCGACGAGATCGATCTGCGCGACGTCAATTTTTCGAGCTCGCTGTTCCGGCTCGGCTACACCGGCAATACGACGCAAGGCGTGCTGACCGCCACCGACGGGACCAACAGCGCCAGCCTGACGATGTTCGGCAAATATACCAAGGCGAGCTTCCATGCCTCGGCGGACGGGTTCGGCGGCACGCAGATTTTCGACCCACCCTCAAAGCACACGATCCTCGCGGTCGGGAGCGTTTGATCAATGAAGCACAAAGCACGGGGCCCCCTGACGGCGGGGCGCGGCATCGCTTTGGGATTGCTCGCCTGGCTGGCGAGCGCTGCCTTTGCCGTAGCGGCGCCGGCCGCTGGGCAAGCCGGTGCGGCGCCGGCCGCTGGGCGGGCAGGGGCGGACATTGCCGCGCAGCTCGCCGCCGCACATCTTGCCGAGCCGCTCGTCGCCACCGGGCCGACCACGCCGGCCGAGGACGGCGCCTTGGCGCGCGCGGTCGCGGCCTATCAGCGCCGTGCCGACCCCGACGATTTTTCGAGCCTGACCGGGTTTTTGTCGGCCTACCCCAAATCCGGCTGGCGCCCGGCGGTGCTGACCGATCTCGGCATCGACTATCTGCATTACGGCTATTTCTCGCGCGCGCTCGACGCCTGGCAAACCGCGTGGCGCGAGGGCAAGGACGCGACCGGCTTCCGCGCGAAGGCGCTCGTCGACCGCGCCGTCGGCGAGCTCGTGCAGCTCGACGCCGCGTTCGGCTATCGCGACAAGCTCGCGGCGCTGCTGACCGAAATCGGCGACCGGCCGGTCAGCGGCCCGGCCACCGAGCTGGTCCAGCGCGGGCGCGACACCCTGTGGATCATGCAGACCGACCCGAAACACCTCTATCTGTGCGGACCGACCGCGCTGAAGATGCTGATGCTGGCGCAGCGGGCGACACTGGATCAGGTGAAGTTTCTGAGCAAGGTGCGCGCCGCCAGCCCCAAGGGGACCAGCCTCGCCGAGGTCGCCGAGCTCGCGAAGCAGGCAAAAGTGCCGCTCGACCTGGTGTTCCGCAAACCGGGCGAAACGGTGCCGGTGCCGTCGATCGTGCACTGGAAGGTCAATCATTTCGCCGCCATCGTCGCCGAGGCCAACGGGCGCTATCGCCTGCAGGACCCGACCTTCGGGCATCAGGGGGTGTGGGTCACGCGGGCCGCGCTCGATGCTGAAGCGAGCGGCTATTTCCTCGCGCCGGCTAAGGAGGCCCAGGCCGCCGACTGGCGCAAGGTCGGCCCGGACGAAGCCGCTCGGGTCTGGGGCGCCGGCCTCGCCGGAAATTGCGGCATGTGCGGCTACGGGATCAACGAGGAGGCGGTGGGCCTGTCGATCAGCGACACTCCGGTCGGCTACAAGCCGCCGCTGGGCCCCTCGGCCCAGGTGACGCTGCTCTACGACCAGCGCGATTTGAGCCAGCCGGCAAATTTCAACTTTTTCAACGTCGGCCAGAAATGGACCTTCAACTGGCTGAGCTTTGTCGAGGACGACCCGGCTGCCGCCGGCGCGAATGTCGGCCGCTACGACCGCAACAACGGCTTCTTGTATTCGGAGGCCGGCTTTGACAGCAGCACGCGCAGCTTTGCGCCGGAAGAAGACGACGCCTCGGTGCTGGTGCTGGAAAAGTCGAGCCCGATCACCTACGAGCGTTTTTTGAGCGACGGCTCGGTCGAGACTTATGCTCAATCGGATGGCAGCGCCGTCTCTCCGCGCCGGGTGTTTCTGACACGGGTCACCGATCCGCAGGGAAATTCGGTCACGCTCGGCTACGGCAAGACGAGCGGGCAAATGCGGCTCGTCTCGCTAAAGGATGCAACGGGGCGCAAGACCACCTTCAGCTATGGCAAGAGCGGCTTTCCGCTGCTGATCAGCAAGATCGCCGATCCGTTCGGACGCAGCGCGGCCCTCGCCTATGACGGGCAAGGCCGGCTCATTTCGATCACCGACACGATCGGCCTGACCTCGAAGCTGACCTATGACGCCTCGTCGCTGATCAATTCGCTGACCACACCCTACGGCACGACGCGCTTTGCCTATGGCACCTCGGGCGGTCCCGGCGGTCTGACCGACCGGCGCTTTTTGAACATTACCGACCCGCTCGGCTTTGGCGAGCGCGAGGAAAGCTTCGAGCCCGCCACGATGGTGCCTTTCTCCGACGCGCACGTCCCGCAACTGCCGCCGGGCACGCTGCTCAACCAGTACCTGATCTATCGCAACAGCTTTCACTGGAACAAGCACCAATATGCGGCGGCCGGGTGCACGCCGAACGGCGGCTGCCAGTATCGCGACGCCCGCATCACGCACTTTGTTCACGACGCCGAAAACACCGGGATGCGGTGGTCGGCGGTCGAGAGCATCAAAGAGCCGCTGGAAAGCCGGGTCTGGTACACCTATCCGGGGCAGCCGGTGTCCGGCGGCCTCGAAGCGGCGCAATCCGGCACCTATGACCAGCCGACGGCGGTCGCCCGCGTGCTCGACAACGGGCAAACCCAGTTGAAGCAATTCGCTTACAATGCGGCCGGCAACCGTACCGAGCAGACCGACCCCGTCGGCCGACAGACCCTGTTCAGCTATGCTCCCAATCTTACGGACATCATCGCGATCGCTCAAGCCACCGGCGGCGGAAGCGCTACAATCGCCAAATTCACCTACAACTCCCAACGCCGGCCTTTGACCTATACCGACTCCGCCGGCAAGGTCACGCATTACACCTACAATGCCGCCGGTCAGCTCGCCTCGGAGACCGACCCGCTCGGCGAGAAGACGAGCTACTTCTACAATCCGCTCGGCTACCTGACCAAGGTCGTCAATGCCAACGGCAAGACCGCGGCGAGCTATACCTATGATTCGGCGAGCCGGGTGGCGAGCTATACCGATTCCGAAGGCTGGACCGTCAAATACGCTTACGACGCCGCCGACCGGTTGACCACGGCGACCTATCTCGACGGCACCACCGAAGACTACACTTACAACAAGCTCGACCTCGCTTCGATGACGGACCGGCAGGGGCGGGTGTGGAGCTATGCCCATGACGCCGACCGGCGGCTCACCTCGGTCACCGATCCGCTCGGCCATAAGACGAGCTACGCCTATTTCGAGGACGGCACGCTGAAGAGCCTGACCGACCCCGACGGCCATGTGACGCGTTGGGACATCGATGTCGAAAGCCGCCCGACCGCCAAGCACTACGCCGACGGCAGCACGACGCTTTATGCCTATGAGCTGTCGACGAGCCGGCTCAAATCGCTGACCGACGCGCTCGGCCAGACCAAGAGCTACCAATACGCGCTCGACGATCGGCTCGCCGGCATCCGCTATCAGAACGCGCTCAATCCGACGCCAAATGTCGGCTTCGCCTATGACGCGTTCTTCCCGCGCCTCGTAACGATGACCGACGGCACCGGCACGACACGGTACAGCTATGTGGCGCCGGGCTCGTTGGGCGCGCTGCGGTTGCTGCGGGAGGCCGGGCCGCTCCCCAATGGTGCGGTCACCTATGGCTACGATGCGCTCGGCCGGGTGGTTTCCCGCACCGTCGGCGGCGCGTCCGCGGAAACCTTTCAATACGATCCGATCGGCCGTCTCGCCGGCCATACCGACGCGCTCGGCAAATTCACGCTCGGTTATCTCGGCGAGACCGGCCAGCTTGCCAGCCGCGGACCATCGGCAACCGGCATCACCACCAGATGGAGCTATCTCGGCAACGGTGGCGACCGGCGTCTCGCCGGCATCGCCAATGCTGCCGCGCGGCAGTACCAGTACACGACGACACCCGAGGACCTAATCACCCGGATCAGGGAGAGCAAAGGAGCAAGCCTGCTGCAAAGCTGGAGCCTGGGCTACGACAACGACAACCGGCTGCTCGGCGCCAATTCGACGAGCGGCGCCAAATTCGGCTACACGCTCGATCCTGCCGGCAACATCACCCGGATCAGCCAGCCCTCCGGGGCCGCGACCCTGGCCTACAACAAGACCAACACGCTGACCGCCGCCGGGGCGCAGGCGGTCACCGCCGATGCCGACGGCGACATTGTGTCCGATGGCGCCCGCACCTACAGCTGGGACGCTGAAAACCGCCTCGTCGCGATCACCTACAAGGCCCAGCCGGGAAAAACGACCACCTTCACCTATGACGGGCTCGACCGGCGGGTCGCGATCAAAACCACGCTCAGCGGCAAGACCACGGTCGCCGACTACATCTGGTGCGGCCTCAAGCTCTGCCAGTCGCGCAACGGCGCCAGCACCGTCAGCCGGCTCTACTACGACGAGGGCGAGGTCATCCCCGCACCCGTGGCGGCGAACGACACGCGGTTCTTCTATGGTCCAGACCAGATCGGCTCGGTGCGAGACGTGTTCGCGACCAGCCCGACGGCCGGATTCTCGATGGTCCAAGCCTATGATTACGATCCCTACGGCAACGCGACCAAGATGCCGGCGAGCGGCCCGTTCACCGATTTCCGCTATGCCGGCATGCTGCTCCACGCCGACAGCGGCCTATACCTGACCCAGTACCGCGCCTACGACCCGCGCACCGGGCGCTGGCTGTCACGCGACCCGTTGGGCGAATTTCCAGCCGGGCTCGCCGCCGCATATGCGGCCGCTGCTTCGTCGATCGGGTTGCGCTACACCCCGGAACAGCCCGCTTCGGCACGTGGGAATTTGCTTTCCCAAATCCCGACATTGCTCTCGATGGGAAGCGCCGGCGAGCCCTACGGAGGCATCATGCACGCATCGTCGAGCAACCCGCTGACGGACTTTCGCGATGCGGGCACCGTAGCCGTCACCCGCGGTGGGTACTATCCGGCACGATATCGTGCCTCTGAGCCGCGCGTGGCAACCCGGCCAAGCCTTGGTCCGATCGATGAAACGGGTAGCCAAGCCCTTTACGCCTATGTCGATGGCAATCCGGTGAGCGCTACCGACCTTAGGGGCTTGGACGGCAGCGGCGCATCATGCCCGGCAAATCCGCCGCCCGACCCTTGCGCACTTTCCTTGGGGGACAGCCTACAAGTCATTGGCCTAAAATTTCAATGCTGGTTCCTTCAGAAGCTCGGCGGGGGCAAGTAACGGTGATGGAGGTTACCTGCAGGCTACAGGGGTTACAGGGACAATTTAGTTTATTGGGGTCGCCGCGCTCGAAAGGCACGTCTGGCGTCCTCTTCCTCCGCAAAAGCGGCCCGGCCGCGCGCCGATTTCGAAGCGGACAACCGGCGCTCATCCGCAGGCGCAACACCGGTGTTGAGTAAACTGTCCCTTTGAGACGGCCCGCCTCACTCTGAGAGCGTGTGAAGGAATTGGTTTCGCAACGAAAACAGGGTGCGGCATGGGCGCCGTGCGTGGTTCGAGACGCGCCTTCGGCGCTCCTCACCATGAGGTAAATTATTGATGATACTAGGAAACACTCTCACCCTGAGGAGGCCGCGCAGCGGCCGTCTCGAAGGGCGCACGGCGTCGAGAGGCGCGCATTTTCCGCAGCCGGCTAGCGCGCCGCTTCCTTGGCGAGGCGGACGAGGCGGTTGGGGGCTTCGGCGGCGCCCATGTCGTAGGCGCGCAGATACCAGAGCCGCGCCTCGCTGCGGTCGCCGAAATGGTTGCGCAGCCGGCCGCGTGACAGCATCGCCGGATCGAAGGTCGCCCCCATCCTGAGCGCCGCCTGGGCGTCGCCGGCCTCGGCCGCGCGGCGGTAGAAAAGCCGTGCGGAGTCGACATCGCCGGTACGGAACGACGCCTCGCCGTTGCGCAGCAGCGCGGCGATTTCCGCAGGCGGCAGCGCCGGGTCCGCTTTGGGCGGCGCAGAGGCCGGTGTCGGCGCCGAGATCGGTGCAGGGTTCGCCGCAGTCGGCGGCGATGCCGACTTCTTCGCGACGGCATCCGGGTTTGGAGTCGGAGCGACAGTCGCGGTGATCGGCGAGGGGACCGGCTTTGCGGCGGCGGGTCCCGGTTCAGCCGGGCGCATCGTGGAAACCGGTTCGGGCTTAGGGCTGGTGCCCGGGTCCGCCTTGGCGAGGAGCTCGTGCTGCGGGTGGAGCAGCAGAAAATAGCCGGTGCCCAAAAAGACACCTGCCGTCGCGGCGGCAACCAGCCCGGCCGCGGCGAGATGGGCGACGATCCCAGCTGCAGCGCCGGCGGACCTGCGGGCTCCTCTCGACCGCGCGCTGCGGTCGACGGCATAGGCCCGTAGCGTCTGGTCCGCCATGTCCTGCCTCCTCTCTGGCGGTCGAGCCAGCCGGCACCGATTGCGGGTGGTGCGCCGGCTGCGCTAACCTAGCATAGAAGCGTGGTCGCACGGGAAATGACAAAAATTGGGCGTATCGGCGCATTCGGCGCGCCAAGGCCGACGCGATGAGCTGGCTCACCAGCATCGTCCTGCCGAAAATCCGCTGGGCGGTCTCCAAAAAGACCGTGCCCGACAATCTCTGGCACAAATGCCCCGGCTGTCAGCAGATGCTGTTTCACCGCGAGCTGGAGGCGAACCTGCATGTCTGCCGCAATTGCGGGCATCATTTGCGCATCGGCGCGGCCCGGCGGCTGCAAGTCTTGTTTGACGAGGGTGCCGCGACGCGGATCGAGCTGCCGCGCCCGGTCCTCGATCCGCTGCGCTTTCGCGACCGCCGGCGCTATACCGACCGCCTCAAGGAGGCGCAGGCGGCATATGGCGCCGGCAGCGATGCGGTCGTCGTCGCGCACGGCCGGATCGGCGGCCATGCGGCTGTCGCGGCGGTCTTCGAGTTCGGTTTTATGGGCGGCTCGATGGGGGTCGCGGCGGGCGAGGCGGTGCTGGCGGCCGCACGGCTCGCCGTGCTGCAGGAGGCGGCGCTGATCGTCGTCCCGGCCTCGGGCGGGGCGCGCATGCAGGAGGGGGCGCTGTCGCTGATGCAATTGCCGCGCACGATCCTTGCCGCCGACATGGTCAAGGAAGCGGGCCTACCGTACATCGTGCTGTTGACCGACCCGACGACCGGCGGCGTCTCGGCGTCGCTGGCGATGGTCGGCGACATCACGCTCGCCGAGCCCGGCGCCGTGATCGGCTTCGCCGGCGCCCGGGTCATCGAGGAAACCATCCGCGAAAAGCTGCCCGACGGGTTTCAGCGCGCCGAATATCTGCGCGACCACGGCATGGTCGATCTCGTCGTGCCGCGGGCCGAATTGCGCGCGACGATCGCGCGCATTCTCGGCCTGCTGCGCGTGCCGCAGCGCGCCGACCTGCCCGCCGTTGTGCCAGGGGCTGTGCCATGACCGGCGCTGCCACCGATCGGGTGCTGGAGCGGCTCGGCCGGCTGCACCCGAAGCTGATCGATCTGTCGCTCGGCCGGGTCGAGCGGCTCTTGGCGCGGCTCGGCAACCCGCAGGACCGGCTGCCGCCGGTGATCCATGTCGCCGGCACCAAGGGCAAGGGATCGACGATCGCGACCCTGCGCGCCTGCCTCGAAGCCGGCGGCTACCGGGTCCACGCCTATATCTCGCCGCATCTGGTGCGCTTTCACGAACGCATCCGGCTCGCCGGAAAGCTGATCGAGGAGGAGGCGCTGCTCGCGATCCTCGAAGAATGCGAGCGCGCCAACCGGGACGAGCCGATCACCTATTTCGAGATCACCACGGCGGCGGCGTTTCTGGCCTTTTCGCGCAGCTCCGGCCGACATCGTGCTGCTCGAGGTCGGGGTCGGCGGAAGGCTCGACGCCACCAATGTCGTGAGCCGGCCGGCGGTGACGGCGATCACCCCGGTGTCGATCGACCATGTTGCGTTTCTCGGCGATACGCTGGCCGCGATCGGCGGCGAGAAGGCCGGCATCCTCAAGCCGCACGTGAGCCGGGGTGATTGCGCCGCAGACCGGCCGAGGCGGAAGCGGTCATCGAGGCCCGCGCCGCCCTTCTCGCCGCGCCGCTCTACCGCGCCGGCCGGGAATGGAGCTGCAATGCCGCGAACGCCGGCATGCGCTACGAAGGAGCGCGCTGGCGGCTCGACCTGCCGCTCCCGTCGCTGCTCGGCGCGCATCAGATACTCAACGCCGGCACTGCGATCGCCTGTCTCGAACGCCTCGACGAGGTCGCCGTCACGCCTGAAGCGATCGCCGCCGGGCTGCGCCACATCGACTGGCCCGCACGGTTGCAGCTTTTGCGCGCCGGGCGGTTGGTTGCCCTGATGCCGCCGGCTGGCGAGCTGTGGCTCGACGGCGGCCACAACCCGGCCGCCGGCGAGGTGTTGGGGGCGGTGGCGGCGGATTGGCGCGATCGCCCGCTCGACCTCGTCGTCGGCATGCTGAATACCAAGGATGCCGCCGGTTTCCTGCGCCCGATGGCGCCCTTCGTGCGGTCGTTGCAGGCGGTGACGATCCCCGGCGAAGCAAACCCGCTGCCCGATGCGGCAATCGCCGAGGCGGCGCGCTCGGTCGGGATCGCAGCGGAAACCGCCTCTTCGGCCGCCGCGGCGGTCGAGGCGATCGTGGCGCGCGGCGATGTCGGCCGCATCTTGATCTGCGGCTCGCTGCATCTTGCCGGTGTCGTGCTGGCCGATAACGGCTGAGCGCGACCGGCGGATCGGGAGGGCGCCAATGAAACACGCCGATGGCGCGGTCGTTGCAAAATCTCGGGGAGCTGCTCGAGCGGATCAGGACGAAAGACGGGGTCCGGGAGAAAAAGCTCGGCGTATTTTATCGCAAATCCAAGCCCTTCCTGCATTTTCACGAGGACCCCGCCGGATTGTTTGCCGACCTCTCGGCAGGCGCCGGCTTTGACCGCTATCCGGTCAACGGCGAACAGGATTGGCTGGCGTTGCTGTCGGCGATCGATCGGGCGCTGAGCGATGCGACGGCCGGCGGCCCTCGTTCTCCGCCGGCGTCAAAGAAACCGAGCTGATTGCGCAATTTGCTCTGCGCGATCATCTGCCGTCGTCGTCGATCAGGTGCACCCTTTCGGCACGAGCGGCGGCGGCGAGCGCTGCATCGAGCGTGGCCAGCGGCAATGCCGCTCGCACCGCCAGCTCGAGATAGGCGGCATCGTACACCGTAAGCCGGTGGCGGCGGGCCAGATTGAGGACGCTGCTCTCGTCCGGTGCGTTGTCGACGATGATTGCCAGCCGCGAAACATCACGCAGAAAACGCGCCGTCTGCTGTTCCGCAATCCGTCCGCGGCGCTCGTTGACCACCAGCGCGTTGCGCAATTCGAACCACCAAAGTGTCGGAACCAGCGCGTGATCGCCCCTGATCCTCGCCCACGCCTGCGCAGCCCATCGACCGGGTTCATCGAGCGCCCAGGCAACCGCCGTCGAAGCATCGAGCACAAAGCCCGTCAATACTTATGACCCTGATGGATCGAGGAGACGATCTCTTCGATGTCGAGCGGCCCATGCTGCCGCCGAAGCTCGCGGCCCAATGCGGTGATGTCCGCGAGCGCCTCGTCGATCTCATGCTGCCGGCGATCGGCCTCGGGAGTGATCCGCGCAATCGCGCGGCCGTGGCGGGTGATGACGATGGTCTCGCCGCGCTCGACTTCGTCGAGAAGCTGCGAGAGGCGGGCTTTCGCCTCGGAGGCCTGAATTTCGCGCATTGCCATTAAGCCAGCCTCATCATATCGACCAGTTAAATAAACCGGTTGATAATTGTCAATTGAGATGTTGCGGCGCGTCAACGGCGATTGTCGAACCGGCTGGCTTTGCGGCTTTGCGCCTGACCGGTGCTAAAGAGGCGAGGCTGATTGCACGCCCGCAGGAGAGGCTCGCCCAGCTGATGGAGGCGCGGCGCCGAAGGAGCAACCGCCCCGGAAACTCTCAGGCAAAAGGACTGCAGGCGGAAGGGCGCTCTGGAAAGCAGCGGCGGGGATTAATCCACCCACCGCTCACCGAAGGAGTAAGCCCGGGCCATCCGTAACCGGATGGACACGGGTGAATCTCTCAGGGTCCACGACAGAGGGGGCATTGGGGACGCAGCCGCGTCCGCTGTGCCGGAGGTCGTGGGATGCCCGCCGACGATGCTGCGCCGCCGCCGAAGCGGACCCCGCTCCACTCTCTCCATCTCCGGCTCGGCGCCAGGATGGTGCCCTTTGCCGGCTACGAGATGCCGGTGCAATACCCGGCCGGCATCCTCGCGGAGCATCTGCATACGCGCGCCAAGGCGAGCCTTTTCGACGTCTCGCATATGGGGCAGCTGCGGCTCGGCGGGCCTGATCCGGCGGCGGCGCTCGAAACGCTGGTTCCGGGCGATATCCGCACCCTCGCGCCAAACCGAATGCGCTACACGCTGTTGCTCGACGACGAGGGCGGCATCCTCGACGACCTGATGGCGACCCGGCTCGGCGACGGGCTCTTCCTCGTTGTCAACGCTGCCCGCAAGGACGCCGATTTCGCTGATTTGCGCGCTCGTCTCGGCGGCGATGCGACGGTCGAACGGCTCGACGACCGCGCCCTTTTGGCGCTGCAAGGCCCGGCGGCGGCCGCGGTGCTGGGGCGGCTCGATGCCGACATCCCGCTGCTGTCGTTTATGGCCGCGGCCGAAACCACGCTCGACGGCCGGGTCTGCCTTGTTGCGCGCTCGGGCTATACCGGCGAGGACGGCTTTGAGATTTCACTCGCCGCGGCCGAGGCGCCGGCATTGGCCGAGCGGCTTTTCGCCGAGCCCGAGGTGATGCCGGCCGGCCTCGGCGCGCGCGATTCGCTGCGCCTCGAAGCCGGGCTTTGCCTCTGGGGCCACGATATCGACGAAACGACGACGCCGATCGAAGCCGGCCTCGCCTGGGCGATCGGCAAAACTCGGCGCGAAACGGGCGGATTTCCCGGCGCCGCCGTCATTCGGCATCAGCTGGCCGAGGGAGCCTCACGCAAGCGCGTCGGCATCCGTCCCGATGGGCGTGCGCCGGCACGCGAGGGAACGCCGGTCGCCGACGCTGCCGGCCGCGAGATCGGCCGGATCACGAGCGGCGGCTTTGGCCCTTCGGTCGGCGGCCCGATCGCGATGGGCTATGTCGATGCCGCCCATGCCGCCCTCGGCGCCCCGCTCGATCTGATCGTGCGCGGTGCTGCGCGTCCGGCCCGAATCGTCCCGCTGCCTTTTGTTCCGCATCGCTATTACCGCGGCTGATCCCACCCAAGGAGCCCGCCCCGATGACACTGCGCTTTACCAAGGACCACGAATGGGTGCGGCTCGACGGCGACATTGCGGTGATCGGCATCACCGACTACGCCCAGTCGCAGCTCGGCGACATCGTCTATGTCGAGCTCCCCAAAATCGGCGATCGGCTCGAACGCGGCAAAGAGGCCGCGGTCGTCGAATCGGTCAAGGCGGCGAGCGAGGTCTATGCCCCGGTCTCGGGCGAGGTCGTCGCCGTCAACGAAGCGCTTGGCGCCGATCCGGCCAAGGTCAATGCCGATCCGTTGGGCGAGGGCTGGTTTCTAAAGCTGCGCCCCCTCGACCCGCACGAGCTCGACGGTCTGTTGGACGGGCCCGCCTACGCGGCGTTTGTCGCGGAGCAGCATTAGCATGCGCTATCTGCCGCTCAGCCCGCGCGACCGCGGCGAGATGCTCGCGGCGATCGGCGTCCCCTCGATCGATGCGCTGTTTGTCGAGGCGCCGCCGGCCGCGCGGCTCGACGGCCTGCTCGATCTGCCCAAGGCGCAAGGCGAGATCGAGGTCGAGCGCGCGATCGGCAAGATGGCCGCGCGCAACCTTGCCGCCGGCTCGGTTCCGTTTTTTATCGGCGGCGGCGCCTACCGCCACCACGTCCCGGCGGCGGTCGACCATCTGATCCAGCGCGGCGAGTTTCTGACCTCGTACACGCCCTATCAGCCCGAGCTGGCGCAAGGGACCTTGCAGTACCTGTTCGAATTCCAAACCCAGGTCGCGCTGTTGACCGGGATGGAGGTCGCCAACGCCTCGCTCTATGACGGGGCGACCGCCTGCGCCGAAGCGGTGATGATGGCGAACCGCCTCACCGGCCGCACACGCGCGGTGCTGTCGGGCGGGCTCCATCCGCATTACCGCGAGGCATGCGAGACCTATGCCCGTTTTGTCGGCTTCGACCTGGCGGTGCTCGATCCGGCGCCGGGCGCGGACGATGATCCGGCAGCGAGCATCGACCAGACCACCTCCTGTGTCGTCGTCCAGAACCCTGATTTTTGGGGCGAGCTGCGCGATTGGTCGGGTCTGGCGCGGGCCTGCCACGACCGTGGCGCGCTCTTGGTCGTCGTCGTGACCGAAATCGTGTCGCTGGGCGCGGTCCAGCCGCCGAGCGAGATGGGGGCCGATATCGTCGCCGGCGAAGGGCAGTCGCTCGGCAACCCGCTCAGTTTCGGCGGCCCCTATCTCGGCCTCTTCGCCAGCCGCGACAAATTCGTGCGGCAGATGCCGGGCCGCCTCGTCGGCGAGACCCGCGACGCCGATGGCCGGCGCGGCTGGGTCTTGACCCTCTCGACGCGCGAGCAGCATATCCGGCGCGAGCGGGCGACGAGCAACATCTGCACCAATTCCGGGCTCTGCGCGCTCGCCTTCACCATCCATCTGTCGTTGCTCGGCGAAACCGGGCTCGTGCGGCTCGCGCGGCTCAACCACGCCGCCGCCGTGGCGCTCGCCGAACGATTGGAAAGCGTGCCCGGCGTCGAGCTGCTCAACCGAACCTTCTTCAACGAATTTACGCTGCGCCTGCCACGCCCGGCGGCCCCGGTCGTCGAGGCGCTGGCGCAACAGGGGATCCTCGCCGGCATCCCGGCCGGCCGGCTCTACCCGGACCGCGCCGAGCTGGCCGACCTGCTGCTCGTGGCCGCGACCGAAACCGTGACCGAGGACGATATGGGCCGGTTCGAGACCGGGCTGCGGGGGGCTTTGCGATGAGCGAGTGGAGCCGGGCATTGAGTGCCGGCACCAGCGGCGGCGATCCCGCGCCGATGGCCGAAACCTTTAGCGGCAATCGCGGCTTGCAGATCGAGGAGCGGCTGATCTTCGAGCAGGATTCGCCGGGGCTTTGCGGCGTCGATCTGCCGGCGCCGGCGCCGTTCCGCGCCCGCCTCGGCGACTGCGAGCGCCGGGGCCAGATCGGCTTGCCGGGGCTCAGCGAGCCGCAAATCGTGCGCCATTTCACGCGCCTCTCGCAAAAGAATTACGCGATCGACAGCGGCCTTTACCCGCTCGGCTCGTGCACGATGAAGCACAACCCGCGGCTCAACGAAAAATTGGCGCGTTTGCCGGGCCTCGCCGACATTCACCCGCTGCAGCCGGTCTCGACTGTCCCCGGTGCGCTCGAATTGATCGACACCTTGGCGCATTGGCTCGAGACCCTGACCGGGATGCCGGCGATCGCCTTGTCGCCCGGCGCCGGGGCGCATGGCGAGCTCTGCGGCATGATGACGATCCGCGCGGCGCTCGAAGCCCGTGGCGATCCGCGCCGGCGCGTCCTGGTGCCGGAATCGGCGCATGGCACCAATCCCGCGACCGCCGCCGCTTGCGGCTATGCCGTCGACCCGGTCCCGGCCAATGCGCGCGGCCGGGTAGATCGCTCAGCGCTCGAGCAAAAGCTCGGGTCGGATGTCGCCGCCCTGATGCTGACCAACCCTAACACCTGCGGCCTGTTCGAGGACGAGATCGTCGAGATCGCCGCCGCGGTGCACAAGGCCGGCGCCTTCTTTTACTGCGACGGCGCCAATTTCAACGCGATCGTCGGGCGGGTGCGGCCGGCCGATCTCGGCATCGACTGCATGCACCTCAACCTGCACAAGACCTTTTCGACCCCGCATGGCGGCGGCGGCCCCGGCAGTGGTCCGGTCGTCTTGTCGGCCGAGCTCGCCCCGTTTGCGCCGCTGCCGTGGCTCGTGCACGCCGAGAGGGGGCTCGACCTCTTCGAGCACAAGACCGGCCCCGCGGCTCAATCGATCGGCCGGCTCAAAGGCTTTCATGGCCAGATGGGCATGTTTGTGCGAGCGCTCGCCTACATGATGAGCCACGGCGCCGATGGGCTGCGCCAAGTGGCCGAGGATGCGGTGCTGAACGCCAATTATTTGCGTGCATTGCTGCAAGACGATTTGAGCCTCGCTTTTCCTGGTCCGTGCATGCACGAGGTCCTGTTCGACGACGGTTTCCTGAAAGACACCGGCATCACCACCCTCGACTTTGCCAAGGCGCTGATCGACGAGGGCTATCACCCGATGACGATGTATTTCCCGCTGGTCGTGCATGGGGCGCTGTTGATCGAGCCTACCGAAACCGAAAGCAAGGCTGCGCTCGACCAATTCGCCGCCGTGGTCAAATCGCTGGCCCGGACCGCGCGCTCCGGCGCTGGGGCGCGCTTCCATGGCGCACCCTATTTCGCTCCGCGCCGCCGTCTCGACGAAACCCTGGCCGCGCGCAAGCCCCTGCTGCGCTGGCGCCCCGACACCGCCGAAAGACAGGCCGCCGAGTAGCCCGGCGCCGCGCTCGCGATAGTCCGCCCGGCGCTTATGTGGTAAAAATCGACAAAAGCCCGATGATCGCGCGCCACGCTGATACGGGACGGAGGATCGATCATGTCCGAGCAACACCGCTCCGGTAGCTTTTCCGCCGCCGATTTGAAGCACCGGATGGAGGAGCGGCAGACCGCAAAAGCGGCCGAGGAGCTGCGGCATATGCGCGAGCAGGAAGCAAAGCAAAAGGCGGTGCTGGAGGAATTCCACAAGCCGCCGGCCCGCACGCCGGATCAGCTGCTGCAGCAGATCGAGGCGCTGGTAGAGCACGCCGCCGAGCGCGGGCAAAGCGAGGTGCAGGTCTATCGTTTTCCGAACGCGATGTGCAGCGACAAGGGCCGCGCCATCAACAACTCCGAACCCGATTGGGAGAGGACTTTAGAAGGCCGGCCCCGTGCCGGCTTCGAATTTTGGCGTGACCATTTGAAGCCGCTCGGCTTTGGCCTCAAGGCGGAGGTGCTTGAATATCCGGGAGGAATGCCCGGCGACATCGGCTTTTTCCTGACCTGGAAATAGGGATGCGAGCGATGCCCGGTGAAGCGGACGAAGCCGGCGGCAAGCTGAAGCGCAAGGCGTACGAGAAGGAGCTCGCGCGCCTGCATGTGGCGCTGGTAAAGCTCCAGCGCTGGGTCGTGGAAAAGGGAGGCAAGGTCTGCATCGTCTTCGAGGGCCGCGACGGCGCCGGCAAAGGCGGTGCCATCAAGGCGATCACCGAGCGGGTCAGCCCGCGGGTATTCCGGGTGGTCGCGCTGCCGGCGCCGACCGAGCGCGAAAAGTCGCAGATGTACATCCAGCGCTATATCCCGCATCTGCCGGCGGCTGGCGAGGTCGTCATCTTCGACCGGAGCTGGTACAACCGCGCCGGTGTCGAGCGGGTCATGGGGTTTTGCACCGACGAGCAGGCGAAGCGATTTCTGCAAGGGGTCCCGCTCGTCGAAAAGACCATTGTCGATTCCGGTGTCGTTCTCCTCAAATATTGGCTCGAAGTGAGCCCCGAAGAGCAGATGCGACGGCTGGAAGCGCGGATCGACGACGGACGCAAGACGTGGAAGCTTTCGGCGATGGATTTGAAATCGTATTCGCGCTGGGACGATTACTCGAAAGCCCGCGATGAAATGATGCTCGCCTCGGATACCGCTTGGGCCCCCTGGAACGTCGTCCACGCCGACAACAAGCGGCGCGCCCGGCTCAACATCCTGACCCATCTTCTGAGCAGGGTTCCCTACGAAGACCTGCCGGCACCAAAGGTGAAATTGCCCGACCGAACGCACCACGGCAATTACCAGGAGGCCAATTACCCGTTCCGGTTTATCCCGGAGGTCTTCTGAGCCAGTCTGGGTTGCGAAGCGCGGGCGCCGCCGCTGGCGAGCGGCAAAGCGCATTCCGCGCCCGGCAGGACCGGATCCGCGACCCGAGCCTAACCGTCCTGCTGATCCTCGAGTTCTCTTTCTTGTTTGTGGCCTCGCCTTTGGCGGCGAAGGGCGTACCATTTGCATGGGCGGTCGGCGAAGCGCTGGTCCTCGCAGTTCTGGTCATTGTCGTGCTGCTCTCGCACCGCCGCGGCGCCTTTCTCGTCATCTTGCTCGGCGTTGTCGGTACTTTGGCAGGCCTCGTGCCCGCACCGGATTGGCCGGCGGCCTCACTCGCGCTGGGTCGCGGCGGCAACATCTTGATGTTCGGCGCACTGACCTGGGTCGTGGCGCATTCGGTTTACGCCCCCGGCCGCATCAGCTCACACCGGCTGCAAGGGGCCGTCGTCGTATATTTGAACATCGCGACGATTTTCGCCTCGGCCTATCGCTTGATCTGGGAATTCGTGCCGAGCGCTTTCGCAGGCGTGCCGCCACCGGGCCGCGGCCCGCGCGAGATCGCCGCGATGCTCTATTTCAGCTTTACGACGCTGACTACCACCGGCTATGGCGATATCGTCGCGATCGATCCCTTTGCCCGCAGCCTGGTCAATCTGGAGGCGATCATCGGGCAATTATACTTGGCAATAACAGTCGCCCGCCTCGTCACCCTGGAGCTCGCCTCACGGCGCCGGGGCGCGTCGGAATGATTTCGCGCCTCCTGCCCATTCTCGCCTGGGCGCCCCGCTACCGGCGCGACTGGCTCTTGCCCGATGCGATGGCCGGCATCGCCGTCTGGGCGGTCATGGTGCCGGAGGGAATGGCCTATGCCGGGATCGTCGGGGTGCCGCCGATCATGGGCCTCCACACGATCGTCCCGCCGCTGGTCGCCTATGCGCTCTTCGGCACCTCGCGCCTCTTGGTGGTGGGCCCCGATACCGCGACCGGCCTGATCTCGGCGCTGACTGTCGGTGCGGTCGCGGCACAGGGGTCGGCGGGATTCGATACGCTCACCTCCACTCTCGCGGTCCTGATCGGCGCCTTTTTCCTGCTTTTCGGCGCGCTGCGCCTCGGCTGGGTGGCCGCGTTTATCCCGACGCCGGTAATGCGCGGGTTTATCGAGGGTCTCGTCTGCGTCACGATTATCGGCCAGATGCCCCACCTCCTCGGCATCGACGGCACGTCCGGCAATTTCTTTACCAAGCTCGGGTTTGTGCTGCGCCATTTGCCGGACACATCGCTGGCGCCGCTCTCGACCGGGGTGCTCAGCCTGGCGGCGATGCTGGCGCTGCGCCGCTTCGCGCCCCGTGTGCCCGCGGCCCTCGTCGTCGCAGCCGCCGCTACGATTTTGGTCAGCCTGATCGGCGGCGAAACCGCGGGCGTCCATGTGGTGGGCGAGCTGCCGTCCGGGCTGCCGCATCTGACGCTGCCGGTTCTCGACCCCACCATATTGGGGGAGCTGGCGCCGGGTGCGCTGGCGATCGTGCTTGTCGGCTATGCCGAGGCGCTGGGCGCGGCGAAGGCTGCGGCGATGCAGGGCGGCGGCGATATCGATCCGAACCAGGAGCTGATCGCGCACGGACCGGCCAACATCTCGGCCGGGCTCTTTGGCGGCTTTCTCGTGGTCGGCAGCCTGTCCAAGACCTCGGTCGCGATGGCCGCCGGCGCGCGCACCCAAATCGCCAACCTCGTCGCCGCAGCCTTTTGCTTTCTGACGCTGATCTTTTTGACGCCGCTGTTCCGCGGCATGCCGTATCCGGCGCTCGCCGCCATCGTGGTCGCGGCGATGCTCCACCTCTCCAAGCCCGCCTATTTGCGCGATCTCTTCGCCCGCAGCGGTTGGGAATTTGCCCTGGCCGCAATCGTCATCGCCGCAGAGCTCGCCTTGGGCGTCCCGCACGGCATCATGATCGGTGTGGCGCTGTCGCTGCTGATGGTGATTTATCGCGCCAGCCACCCGCAAGGCGCGGTGCTGGGCCAGCTGCCGGGAACCGAGGCCTACCGCGATGCCCGCAACCATCCGGAGGCGGTCACCTTCCCCGGCTTGCTGATCTGGCGGGTCGGCGGCGATTTGTTCTTCGCCAGCGTCGGCCATCTCGGCGCGGGGCTGAAGGCCGCGTTGGCCGCGAGCGCCCCGCCCGTGGAGCATGTGCTCGTCGACGCCGATTCGGTCAATTTCATCGACAGCACCGGTTGCGACGCGACGCTCGACACGATCAAGGAGCTGCAAGCTCAAGGCATCAGCTTTGCCTTTGCCCGCGTGCGCGACGAGGTCCGGCAGCGATTACGCCTCGGCGGCGTCGAGGCTGCGGTGGGTGCTGCAAATTTTTACGAACGCGTGACCGACGGCGTCCGCGCCTGGCAGCAGCGGCAATCTCAGAGCGGCCATTTCCACGCGGTGTCTTCCGGCATGTCGATGCCGTGCTCGTAGGCGTAATGGCGGCAGTCGAGCTGGCGGTTCAGCAGCCGCTCGCGGGCGTGCGAGCCGCGTGCGCGCAGCGACGGCACGCGGTCGATCGCATCGATCGCCAAGGTATAGCGGTCGACCTGGTTCTGGATCGCCAGCTCCATCGGCGTGTTGATATTGCCGCGCTCCTTGTAGCCGCGCACATGCAGATTGTCATGGTTGTGGCGGCGGTAGGTCAGCCGGTGAATAAGCCAGGGATAGGCGTGGAAGTTGAAGATGATTGGCTTATTGGCGGTGAACAGGGCATCGAATTCGTGGTCCGTCATCCCGTGCGGATGCTCGGTGCTCGGCACCAGCCGGAACAAATCGACGACATTGACAAAGCGCAATTTCAACTCGGGAAAGTGCCGGCGGAGCATGGCGGTGGCGGCCAAGGCTTCCATCGTCGCGATGTCGCCGCAGCTCGCCATCACCAGATCGGGCTCGGCATCCTGGTCGCTGCTGGCCCAATCCCAGATGCCCGCACCCTTGGTGCAATGCTTGGTCGCGGCATCGATGTCGAGATATAGGAGATGCGGCTGCTTGTCGGCGACGATGACATTCACGTAGTTGCTGCTCTTGAGGCAGTGGTCGGCGACCGACAGCAGGCAATTCGCGTCGGGCGGCAAATAGATGCGGGTGACACTCGGGCTTTTGTTGGCGACGACATCGAGAAACCCAGGGTCTTGATGGGTAAACCCGTTATGGTCCTGGCGCCACACGGTCGAGGTGATCAGCAGGTTGAGCGAGGCGATGTCGGCGCGCCACGGCAATTCGTTGCACTTTTCCAGCCACTTTGCATGCTGGTTGAACATCGAATCGATGACATGGACAAAGGCTTCATAAGTTGAAAAAAAGCCGTGCCGGCCGGTCAGGAGGTAGCCTTCGAGCCAGCCTTCCAAGGTGTGCTCGCTGAGCATTTCCATGACCCGGCCGTCGGGCGCCAGCTCGCCACCATCGGCATCCTCGGGAAAGTATTCGCCGAGCCAGACCTTTTTGGTGACCTCGTAGAGCGCAGTCAGCCGGTTGGAGGCGTTCTCGTCCGGGCTGAGCACGCGAAAATTGCTCGGGTTGCGCCGCGCGATATCGCGCAGAAAGCGGCCGAGGAGTTCGGTCGGCCCCGCTTCGCTGGTGCCCGGCTTCTCGACCGGGACCGCGTAATCGCGAAATGCCGGCAAGCGCAGCGCTTGCCGCAAAAGCCCGCCATTGGCGTGGCGGCTCGCTCCCATCCTGCGCGCGCCCTCGGGCGCCAATTCACGAAGCTCCGGCACCAGGCGGCCCTTTTCGTCGAACAGCTCCTGCGGGCGGTAGCTGCGCAGCCATTCTTCGAGCATCGCCAGATGCTGGGGGTTCTCGTGCAGTTCCGCCAACGGCACCTGGTGGGCGCGCCAGAATCCCTCGACCTTGTGCCCATCGACCTCTTTGGGGCCGGTCCATCCCTTCAGGCTGCGCAGGATCACCATCGGCCAGCGCGGCCGCGCCGGCGCCGCAGCTGCCCGGCGCGCCTCCTGCTGGATGCGGCGGATTTCCGTGACGCAATGCTCGAGCGTCGCGGCCATCGCCTGGTGCATGCTGTCGAGATCGGAGCCTTCGACGAAATAGGGCTCATAGCCGTAGCCGCGGAACAGAAATTCGAGCTCCTGGTGGGTGATGCGGGCGAGGATCGTCGGATTGGCGATCTTGTATCCGTTCAAGTGCAAAACCGGCAGCACCGCCCCGTCGCGCGCCGGGTTCAGGAATTTGTTCGAATGCCAAGCGGTCGCGAGCGGACCGGTTTCGGCTTCCCCGTCGCCGACCATCACGGCTGCGATCAGGTCCGGATTGTCGAAAGCGGCGCCATAGGCGTGCGAAACGGAATAGCCGAGCTCGCCGCCTTCGTGGATCGAGCCGGGCAGCTCGGGCGTGCAATGGCTGCCGATGCCGCCCGGAAACGAGAACTGCTTGAACAGCTGCCGCAGCCCATCCTCGTCTTCAGAAATATTGGTGTAGATCTCGGAATAGGCGCCCTCCAGATAGACGTTGGACAATAGGGCCGGCGCGCCGTGCCCCGGCCCGGCGAGAAAGATCACGTCGAGGTCGAATTTCTTGATCAGGCGGTTGAGGTGGACATAGACGAGGCTCATGCCGGGGTCGGAGCCCCAATG
This sequence comes from uncultured Alphaproteobacteria bacterium, assembly GCA_963702685.1. Taxonomy (GTDB): domain Bacteria; phylum Pseudomonadota; class Alphaproteobacteria; order ATCC43930; family CGMCC-115725; genus AP-15. The sequence continues at coordinate 168,001 of CAVPDQ010000005.1, forward strand.
GCCGAGCAGCCGCCGCTTGACGTGCTCGGGCCTCAGCGGCTCGCGCAGCAGCGGGTTGTCGCGCAGGTAGATCATCCCCGCCGACAGAAAAAGCGTCGCCTGCCAATAGGCTTCGATCCGCTTCAGCTCGTCCGGCGCCAACGGGTTGCCTGCGATCGTAGAGCGCGCCGGGCCATAGGCGCTGATCGACCGGCTTTGGGCGACATTTGTGCTCATCGATCCCTCCGAACAGCGCTTTTGCGGGATTTGTGCGTTATGCACGAATGTTCGCCGGCGTTTCCTTTGGCAGTCAATTCCTTCCGGGTCGGCAGACCGGTTTGCGGCGGATCATGCCCGACGCTGCTGCGCGGGACAACAGCACCGGCGGCTGAAGAAACAGCTGGCCCCGTCCCGCCACTTTTTCTGCGGGCTGGATCGGGATTGAAAGCGCCCCGAGGCCGTTCCCGCTTAGAAATCTGTCGACCGAAACAGGCGGCGCGGCCGGTATACAGTTTCCGTACGACTGAGTGGGGGAGCTGGCCGCTCCGGGAGATGCAAATGATCGAGATGGTGATCCCGCAGCGCCGGCGGAGCCTCGGCGGTTTCGAGGTCGGCCGTGTGCTGCCGTTTGCCGGGCGGCGCATGATCGGACCCTTTGTCTTTTTCGACCATATGGGTCCGCTCGATATGCTGCCGGGCGTGTCTCGCGCAGTCGATGTGCGCCCGCATCCGCATATCGGCCTGTCGACCGTGACCTATCTTTTTTCCGGCGAAATCGTGCACCGCGACAGTGTCGGCTCCGAGCAGGCGATCCGCCCGGGCGAGGTGAACTGGATGGTCGCCGGGCGCGGCATCACCCATTCCGAGCGCTTTGAGCGGGCGCGGCGCGAGGGCGACCGTCTTCACGGCATCCAGGCCTGGGTGGCGCTGCCGCAGGCGGATGAGGAGACAGAGCCCGGCTTCAGCCATCACGACGGCGACGGATTTGCCGGCTTGGCGCGATGGCGGCGTCCGGGGCCGGCTGATCGCCGGCGAGGCTTTCGGCCTGCGGGCAGGGGTCAAAACCCATTCGCCGCTGTTCTACGCCCATCTCGAGATGGATAGAGGTGCACGGGCAGCGATCCCCGAGCAGCCCGAACGCGCGCTCTATATCGCCGCTGGCGCGGTCGACGCGAGCAGTCAGCGTTACGGGGCGGGTCAGATGCTGGTGCTCGGGCCGGGCCCGGAAAGCGTCACGGCAACCGAGCCGGCGATCGTCATGCTGCTCGGCGGCGAGAGGCTCGGCGAGCGGTTTCTTGATTGGAATTTCGTTTCGTCCTCGCGCGAGCGGATCGAAGAGGCCAAGGCGGATTGGCGGGCCGGACGCATGAAATTGCCCGATCTCGACCATGACGAATTCATTCCGCTGCCCGAGAACCCTTAACGCCGGAGGCGGACCGCCGATGCCTGACACGCGAGCCGCGCCGGAGATCGATCCCGGCCCGACGCCGGCACCGATCCTGCAGCGGGACATTCCGCCGCCGCCGGTGCGGCAGCGCCGCTGGCGCGAGCACGTCGTGCGCATTGCGGTGCTCGCTGCGGCCGGGGTGATCGTCGTCCTCTTTGCGACGCAATGGGACCGCTGGGTCGGCGGCAGCACGCGGCAAGTCACCGACGACGCCTATATCCAGAGCGACATCACACCGCTCAGCGCCAAGGTGGCGGGTTATGTGCGCGAGGTTGCGGTCGACGATTTCGACCGCGTCAAGGCCGGCCAGCTCCTGGTCCGGATCGAGGCCGACGATTTCCGCGCCCGCGTCGCCCAGGCCGAGGCCGAGCTGGCCGGCGCCGAGGCCGCGATCCAGAACCTCAAATCGCGCAAGCAGGCGCAGCATGCCGCGGTCGCAGAGGCTGAGGATGCCGTCGCGGCGACCGAGGCCGACGTCGTGCGCACGCGACAAGAAGCGGTCCGGCAGCAAAAGCTCCTCGCCACCGGCTTCGGCACGGAGCAGGTCGTCGAGCAGGCCGATGCCGCGGCTCGGCGCTTTGCCGCAACCTTGGCCAGCACTCAGGCCGCGCTTGCCAAAGAGCAACGGCAAATGGCGGTGCTCGATACCGAGGAAGCGGAATTGCGCGCCGCTGCAAAGGCAAAGCAAGCGGCGCTCGACCTCGCCAAGATCAACCTCGGCTACACCCGCATCGCCGCCCCGGTCGATGGCATGGTCAGCGAGCGCCGCGTCTATCGCGGCCAATATGTGCATGAAGGGGCCGAGGTGATCTCGGTCGTGCCGCTCGCCAATGTCTGGGTCATCGCCAATTACAAGGAAACCCAGCTGACCCATGTCGCGATCGGGCAGCGCGCCGAGCTCCGCGTCGATACCTTTCCGGGGCACGTGATCGGCGCGATGGTCGCATCGATCTCGCCGGCGAGCGGTTCGCAGTTCAGCCTCCTGCCGCCGGACAACGCCACCGGCAACTTTACCAAGGTGGTGCAGCGCATCCCGGTCAAATTGCGGATCAACCCCGACAACCCGCTCGCCGGCCACCTGCTTCCGGGGATGTCGGTCGAGGCGACGATCCTGACCGATACCACCCCGCCGCCGCCGTGACCGCAGCAACCGCCGCAGCGGCGCCGCAACACCCTTTGGCCGCCACCGGACGCTGCGACTATCCGCTGATCGGTGTCGGCGCGGTAATTCTCGGGGCGTTTATCTCGAGCCTCAACGCGCGGATCACGACCTTCGGGCTGGCCGACATTCGCGGCGGGCTCGGTCTCGGTTTTGACGAGGGGTCGTGGGTTGCGACAGTGTTCTTTGCCGCGCAGATGGTGGTGACCCCGGCGGCGGCGTGGATGAGCACGGTGCTGAGCACCCGCCGGGTGCTGCTGTGGACCGGCGCCGTTTTCACGATCGGCTCGGCGCTGCCGCCCTTTGTGCACGATTTTTCCACGCTGATTGCGGTGCAGCTGGTGCGCGGCCTCGCGGTCGGGGCGTTTATTCCGGCGGCATTGGGCTTTGTGCTGCGCAGCCTGGCACCGCGCTGGTGGATTTGGGGGATCGCCGCTTACGCATTCCGTTTTGTGTTCTCGCAGAATATCGGCGGCGCGATCGAGGGCTGGTACTCCGAAAGCGGGCATTGGCAGTGGATTTTCTGGCAAAGCGCGTTGATGACGCCGCTGATGGTGGCGCTCGCCGCGATCGCGATGCCGCGGCGTCCGGTCGACCGCGAGCTGCTCGGCCGCACCGATTGGGCGGGCATCGTCTATGCGGGGCTCGGCTTTGGGCTGATTTATGCCGCGATCGACCAGGGCAACCGGCTCGACTGGTTCAATTCCGGTGTGGTCTGGGGGCTGATGCTGGGAGGCGGGGTGCTGGTCGTCGCCTTTTTTGTGCAAGAGCGGCGGTCTGCCTATCCGCTGATCCACCTGCCGGTGCTGGCCCAGCCGAACGTCGCGGTCCCGGCCCTGCTGATCTCGATCTACGGGTTCGGAGCGACCGCGACCAGCTATGTCCTGCCCGATTTCCTGACCCGGATCCAGGGCCTGCGCGCGTTGCAGATCGGCGATGTGCTGAACTGGATCGCGCTGCCGCAAATCGTGCTGGTCCCGCTGACCGCGCTTTCTCTCAAACGGGTGGATGCCCGCTTGCTGCTGGTTTGCGGCTTCTCGCTGATCTCGATCGCAAGCTGGATGGATACCGGGCTGACCCATGATTGGGCCGGCGGCGATTTTATCCTCTCGCAATGCGTCGCGGCGGTCGGGCTGGCGTTCGGCATCACCGCCCTCGTCACCTTCGCGATCGCCAACATCACCCCCGCCCAGGCAGCAGCTATCGCCGCCACAATTCAGATCGCGCGGCTCCTCGGCACCGAGCTCGGCTCCGGTGTGATCCAGACTTTTGTGCGGGTGCGCGAGCAGCTCCACTCGAACCTGATCGGGCTGCATGTGGTATCCGGCTCGGTCGCCGCGGAAACGGCGACCACCCAGCTCGCGGGCCCGTTTGGCGCCCGTTCGGTCGGCGCTGGCGACGCCATGCTCCAAGGAACGGCGATCCTCGCCAGCCGGGTCACGCGCGAAGCTTATGTTCTGGCCTATATCGACGCGTTTTGGCTGGTCGCCTGGGTCTCGGTGCTGGGCATCCTGCTCGTCGCGCTGCTGCGCACGCCGCCGCCCAACCCTTTGACCCCGCCCCGCATCGACTTGTGAGGATGCTCAGGGTGCGCGCGGATCGCCACGCGACCGGACGGCGTCGGGCGATTTCGGATTCAGCGGAGGAAATCCATGTCGGGCGAAGCGGATAGGGGCTACGAGCAAAGACCGGATCGCCCCTCTGCGGCATCGGAAATCAATCCCGAGCTGCTCGAGCAGTATGGCTGCGGCCCGATACGGTTTTCCGGGGTGGGCGACGGTCTCTATGAGCGTCACCTGCTGTTCGACGACATCGTCGATCCGAATGCTGCCGGACGACACGCGCGGTTTCGCGCTGTTGCTCATTCGGCAAGAGACGTTCTGGCACAGCGTTGGGTGCGGACCGAATCTACTTATGAGAAAGAGAACCCGAAGAGAATATATTATCTGTCGATGGAGTTTCTTATCGGGCGGACGCTGAATAACAACATTATCAATCTGTTGCTGGAGCCGGCGGTGCTGCGGGCGGTCGAGCGCCATAATTTGAATTGGCAGGAGCTGCTCGACGAGGAGCCGGATGCGGGGCTGGGCAATGGCGGCCTCGGGCGCCTCGCCGCCTGTTTCCTCGATTCAATGGCGACGATGCAGCTTCCGGCGATGGGCTACGGGCTGCGCTACGAATACGGCATCTTCAAGCAAGCGATCCGGGACGGCTGGCAGGTCGAGGAGCCGGACAACTGGCTGCGCGAGCCGGACCCGTGGGAGGTTTCCCGATCGAGCGAGCAGGTCGAAATCAAGCTCAACTGCTCGTTTGCGGTGCATGATTGCACCTTGCGGACTATCGTCGGCCAGCCTTCCACGCTGATCGGTCTGCCGTTTGACCGGCCGGTGGTCGGCTATGGCGGAAAAACCATCAATACCCTGCGCCTATGGGCGGCCGCCGCGCCGAAATATTTCGATTTTCAGAAATTCAGCAGCGGCGATTTTGTTGCCGCGCTGGCCGGGACCTTGGCCGCCGAATCGTTGACGCGGGTCCTGTATCCCGACAATTCGACGAGCATCGGCCAGGCGCTGCGCTTTGTGCAGGAATATTTTCTCGTCGCCTGCTCTCTGGCCGACCTGGTGCGCCGTTTCCGCCGCAACAATACCGATTGGCTGGCATTTCCCGATCGGGTCGCGATCCAGATGAACGACACGCATCCGGCGATGGCGGTCCCGGAGCTGATGCGGATCCTGCTCGACGACGCCGGCCTCGGCTGGGATCAGGCGTGGCAGCTCACGCAGCAGAGCCTCGCCTACACCAACCACACGCTGCTGCCCGAAGCCCTCGAAAAATGGCCGCTCGCCTGGTTCGAGACGCTGCTGCCGCGCCACCTCGAAATCATCCGCGAGATCGACCGCCGCTTTAGCGACGATGCTCGCGCGCGCTTTCCGGGAGACCCCGACCGGGTTGCCGGCATGGGGCTGGTGGAGCAGGGCTCCCAGCCCAGGGTCCGCATGGCGAACCTTGCCATTCTCGGCTCCCACAGCACCAACGGCGTCGCCGCGATCCACTCCGAATTGCTGCGGACAGTGACGGTCAAGGACTTGGCCGAAATGTTTCCGGAGCGTTTCAACAACAAAACCAACGGCATCACCCCGCGACGCTGGCTGCGGCTCGCCAATCCCGGCCTGTCGCGAGCCATCGGCACCGCAATCGGCGATGGCTGGGTGACGGATCTGAGCCGGCTCGCCGAGCTGAAGCCGCTGGCGGATGATGCTGCGTTGCGCGATGCGGCCCGCCAAGCCAAGCATGACGCCAAGCTGCAATTTGCCGATTGGTGCAAATCGACCTATCAGCAGACAATCGACCCCAATTCGATTTTCGATTGCCAGATCAAGCGGATTCACGAATACAAGCGGCAATTGCTGAACGTGCTGCGCATCATCGTTCTCTATAACCGGGCCCGTGAAAATCCAAATCTCGAAATCCCCGCACGCACTTTTTTCTTCGCCGGCAAGGCGGCGCCGGCCTATCATTTGGCCAAGCTGATCATAAAGCTGATCAACAACCTGGCCGGCACGATCGATGGTGATCCGGCAATGCGCAACCGTCTCAAAGTCGTGTTTCTGCCGGATTACAATGTTTCGCTGGCCGAGCGGCTGATCCCGGCCGCCGATGTCTCGAACCAGATTTCGACAGCCGGCTACGAGGCCAGCGGCACCAGCAACATGAAGTTTATGATGAATGGCGCGCTGACAATCGGCACACGCGACGGCGCCACCATCGAGATGGCGGAAGAGGCCGGCGAGGAAAACTTTTTTCTGTTTGGATTGAGCGCGCAGCAGGTCGCACAAAGCCGCGGCTGGTACGACCCGCATTGGCATTACGACAACGATCGGGAAGCGCGCGCCGCGCTGGACCTGATCGCCGCCAACCATTTCAGCCGCTACGAGCCCGAGGTTTTTACGCCGATACACGACGCGCTGCTGGCGCAGGGCGACCACTATATGCATCTGGCGGACCTGCAATCCTATCTCGACGCGGACCGGAGGCTGTGCGATCTTTATGCGGACGGCGAGGGGTGGGCGCGCACAGCCATCCTGAACATCGCCGGCTCCGGGAAATTCTCCAGCGACCGCGCCATCGGCCAGTATGCGAGCGAGATTTGGAACGCAAAGCCCTGTCCTGTCCCATAGGAAAGCGCCGGTCCATAGAAAAGCGTCGGTGCATAGAAGGGTCTGGTGATGACCGTTTCGCCGTTGGCCGGGAGACCGGCGGCAAAGGAAATGCTGATCGATCCGGCGCGGCTGGAGCGCGAATATTACGAGCGGCGCCCCGACCCTGACGACCCGGGCCAGCGGGTCGCATTCGGCACCAGCGGCCACCGCGGCTCGCCCCGGCATGGCTCGTTCACCGAAGCTCACATCCTCGCGATCGCTCAGGCGATTTGCGACTATCGGAAGGCGCACCAAACCAGCGGCCCGCTCTACCTCGGAAAAGACACGCACGCGCTTTCCGGACCGGCCGAGCGCACCGCCCTCGAAGTCCTGGCGGCAAACGGTGTCGAGACCGTGATCCAGCGTGACGGCGGCTTCACCCCGACACCGGTCGTCTCGCGGGCCATTCTTGCCTATAACAAGAACCGAGCCAGTGGCCTCGCCGATGGTATCGTCGTTACGCCGTCGCACAATCCGCCCGAGGATGGCGGCTTCAAATATAATCCGACCAATGGCGGGCCGGCCGACACCGATGTGACCGGCTGGATCGAAACGCGCGCCAACGAGCTGTTACGCGACGGCAACACCGGCGTTAGGCGGGTGGCTTACACCATCGCTCGCGGCGCCGGCACGACGCACGCGGAAGATTTGGTCCGCCCCTATGTCGATGATTTGCGCAATGTCGTCGATATGGACGCGATTCGCGCCGCCGGGCTCAAGCTTGGCGTCGATCCGCTCGGGGGTGCGGCGGTCCACTATTGGGAGCCGATCAACAAAATCTATGGATTGGACATCGCCGTCGTCAATCCGAAGGTCGATCCGACCTTTTCGTTTATGACCGTCGATCACGACGGCGCGATCCGCATGGACTGCTCCAGCCCTTACGCCATGGCTCGCCTGGTCGAGCTCAAGGACCGGTTTCGCGTCGCTTTCGGCAACGACCCGGATGCCGATCGGCACGGCATCGTCACACCGTCGGCGGGGCTGATGAGCCCGAACCACTACCTCTCGGTCGCTGTCCAATATTTGCTGACGAGCCGCGGCGAATGGTCGAAGAAAGCCTCGGTCGGCAAGACCGTGGTCAGCAGCAGCATGATCGACCGCGTCGTGCGCAAATTGGGCAGGCGGCTCGCGGAAGTGCCGGTCGGCTTCAAGTGGTTTGCGCCAGGCTTGTTTTCCGGATCATGCTGTTTTGGCGGCGAGGAAAGCGCGGGGGCGAGCTTTTTGCGCCGTGACGGCACCGTCTGGACGACCGACAAGGATGGCTTGATCCTCGATCTGCTGGCTGCCGAGATCACGGCGCGCACCGGCAAGGATCCGGGCGAGCATTACCATGCGCTGACCGCAGAATTCGGGGCGGCGCACTACACCCGGATCGACGCGCCGGCGACGCCGGAGCAAAAGGCAAAGCTCGCCAGACTATCGGCTGCGGCGGTCACGGCTCCGGACCTTGCGGGCGACCCGATTATTCAAAAGTTGACGCGGGCGCCGGGTAACGACGCGCCGATCGGCGGCCTGAAGGTCGTCACCCGCAACGGCTGGTTTGCCGCCCGGCCGTCCGGGACCGAAGCGGTGTACAAAATCTATGCCGAGAGCTTTAAGGACGCGGAGCACCTGCAGGCAATCGTCGAGGATGCGCAGCGAATAGTGGACGGCGCCCAGGCATGACCTGCCTGCCGGGCCGGAGCTGCCCGCTGGGTGCCGCGCCATCCGCGAGCGGCGTCAATTTCAGCGTGTTTGCCAAGCACAGCACGGCGGCGCAGCTGCTGCTTTTCGATGATGTGGATGCGCCGCAGCCGTCGCGGGTCATCGATCTCGACCCGCATGCCAACCGGACCTACCATTATTGGCACGCCTTTATTCCCGGCATCGCCGCCGGCCAAATATACGGCTACCGGGTCGCCGGACCCTTCGATCCGGCACGAGGGCTCCGTTTCGACCCCACGAAGGTGCTGCTCGATCCCTATGCCAGATGCGTTGCCCGGCCGGCGGGGCGCGATCGAGAGGCCGCCCGGCATCCGGGGGACAATACCGCGACGGCGCTGCGCAGCGTCGTCGTCGATTCTTCAACCTATGACTGGGAGGACGATGCGCCGCTCGGCCGGCCGTTTACCAGAACCGTCATCTACGAGATGCATGTCGGCGGGTTCACTCGCCATCCGAGCTCGGGCATGGCAGCGGAGAAGCGCGGCACCTATGCGGGGCTGGTCGAAAAAATTCCCTACCTGCAGGACCTCGGCGTCAGCGCGGTAGAGTTGATGCCGGTCTTTGCGTTCGACGAGCAGGCGGGGCCGGCCGGGCTCGGCAACTATTGGGGATATCAGCCGGTTTCCTTTTTCGCGCCGCATGGCGGATATAGCTCGCGTCCGGACCCGCTCGGCGTGCTCGACGAGTTTCGCGATATGGTCAAGGCGCTGCATCGCGCCGGGATCGAAATCATTCTCGATGTCGTCTACAACCACACCGCGGAGGGCGGCGCGGACGGCCCCACCCTGAGCTTGCGTGGGTTGGCGAACGAGACCTATTATCTCCTGACGAACGATGAGTCCGGCTACGCAGATTTTACCGGTTGCGGCAACACGCTGAAGGCTAATGAGCCGGTTGTCCGGCGGTTGATCCTGGACAGCCTGCGCTACTGGGTCGGCGAGATGCATATTGACGGGTTTCGTTTCGATCTCGCCTCGATCTTGTCGCGCGATCCGGACGGCCGCCCGATGACATCACCGCCGATCCTCTGGGAGATCGAATCCGACCCCGTCCTCGCCAATGTAAAGCTGATCGCCGAAGCCTGGGATGCTGCCGGCCTTTATGAAGTCGGCCGCTTTGTCGGCGACAGCTGGAAGGAATGGAACGGGCGGTTTCGTGACGACGTCAGGGCATTTCTCAGGGGCGACAGCGGGACGGCTCGTGGCATGGCGTTCCGGTTGACGGGCAGCCCCGATATCTACCTGCACGAAGAGCGCGAGCCCGAGCAGAGCATCAATTTTATAACCTGCCATGACGGCTTCACGCTCAACGACCTGGTCTCCTTCAACAACAAGCACAACGAGGCGAACGGAGAAGAGAACCGTGACGGGGCGGACTACAACGCCAGCTGGAATTGCGGTGCCGAGGGGCCGGCCATCGACCCCGAGGTGGAAAGGCTGCGCAACCGCCAGGTAAAGAACTTCCTGAGCCTGACCTTGCTTGCGATCGGGACGCCGATGCTGCTGGCGGGAGACGAGGTGCGGCGCGGCCAAGGCGGAAACAACAACGCCTTCTGCCAGGACAACGAGGTTTCATGGTTCGATTGGAATCTGCTCGAAAAGCATCAGGACATCCATCGCTTTACCAAAGAGCTGATCGGGCTGCGATCGAACCGCAACCTGCCGATCGATCGGCTTGGCACGACCTTGAACGAGCTGCTGCGGCGCCAGCCCATCCAGTGGCATGGGGTTACATTGAATTCGCCCGATTGGAGCCACGAATCGCATACGCTCGCTGGAACGGTCCGGCTTTTGGGGTATCCGCTTCTGCTGCACCTGATCGTCAACGCTTATTGGGAGGCGCTCGAATTCGAGATGCCTGCGCTCGAAGCGCCGCAGAGATGGCGACGCTGCATCGACACATCGCGCGATTTTCCGGACGATATTTGCCGCTGGCCCGATGCGCCAAGCCTGGAAGGCTCGCATTATCGGGTCGAGCCGCGCTCGGTCGTCGTTCTGCTCGCCAGTATCGGGGAAGAGGACCGAGCCGCTGGCGCGACGCCTTGACGACGGGATAAACCGATCCACCAGGTCTGCTTCGTTGGCGACGTCGCTTGAACCGGGGGGAAGGACTTTGTTCGGGGGCAGCAAGAATGGCTGAAAGCCTTGAATCCGAGCCGGCCAGGACGGCCGAGCAGCGGCGCATCGACGAGGCGCGCGACGGCGTGGCGTGGCGGCGCTGGGGACCCTACCTCAGCGAGCGGCAATGGGGCACGGTGCGCGAGGACTACAGCGCCGACGGCGATGCGTGGAGCTACTTTACCCACGACCAGGCGCGCTCGCGCGCCTATCACTGGGGCGAGGACGGCATTGCCGGGATCTGCGACGACCGCCAGCGCCTGTGCTTCGCCTTGGCGCTGTGGAACGGCAAGGACCCGATCCTCAAGGAACGCCTGTTTGGCCTCACCAACGGCGAAGGCAACCACGGCGAGGACGTCAAAGAATATTATTTTTATCTCGACAACACGCCAACCCATTCTTATATGAAATACCTTTATAAATACCCACAACGGGAATACCCTTATAGCGACCTGGTGGAAACCAACCGGCGGCACGGGCGTAACGATCCCGAATACGAGCTCTTAGATACCGGCGTTTTTGACGACGACCGCTATTTCGATGTGTTTATCGAATACGCGAAGACGGCTGCGGACGACATTCTAATCAAGATCAGCGTGGCCAATCGCGGACCCGAAGCGGCCGAGCTGCACGTGCTCCCGACTTTGTGGTTCCGCAATACCTGGGCGTGGTGGCCCGAGCCGCCAAAGCCGTCCTTGCGGGCATTCCCGGCCCCGGCGGGTACCGCCGCGGTGGCTGCCTCGCATGCCGAGCTCGGCGATTATTTCCTTTATTGCGCGGCCCGGCCGCCCCTGCTTTTTACCGAAAACGAGACCAACAACGAGCGGCTCTTCGGGGCGCCCAACGCCACCCCCTATGTCAAGGACGCGTTCCACAGCTTTCTGATCGCGGACCGGCCAGATGCGGTCAACCCGGACCGCGCCGGGACCAAAGCCGCGGCGCATTACTGCCTGAAAGTGCCTGCCGGCGGGGCGGAGTCGATCCGGCTGCGGCTTGCCGGCGCTGCGATCGCCTCACCTTTTGACGGCTTTGACGAGACCCTGGAGGCGCGCCGCGCCGAGGCCGACGACTTTTACCGGACGATCACGCCGCCCGGGATCGGCCAGGACGCCGCCGATGTTGTGCGCCAATCGTACAGCGGGATGTTGTGGGGAAAGCAGCATTTCCTTCTCGACGCGAAAAAATGGCTCGAGGAGCACGATGCCGACCCGATGCGGCCGGCCAGCCGACCGGTGCGCAACCGCGAATGGTTCCACATGATCAGCAACGACATCTTTTCGATGCCGGACAAGTGGGAATATCCGTGGTTCGCGGCCTGGGACCTCGCCTTTCACGCGCTCGCATTGGGGGCGGTCGACATCGACTTTGCCAAGCAGCAGCTCGACCTGCTGCTCGACCAGGTCTATCTCCATCCGACCGGCCAGATCCCGGCCTACGAATGGAATTTCAGCGACGTCAACCCGCCGGTCCACGCCTGGGCGACAATCTTTCTCTACCGCACCGAGCAGGCCTTGCACGGCCGAGCCGACATCGGGTTTCTAAAGCGAATATTCGGCAAGCTGACGGCAAATTTCGGCTGGTGGGTGAACCGCAAGGACCGCTTCGGCAACAATCTCTACGAAGGCGGGTTTCTCGGGCTCGACAATATCGGCGTCTTCGACCGCAGCGCGCCATTGCCGACCGGCGGTCATTTGGAACAGGCCGACGGCACCGCCTGGGTCGCGTTGTTCTGCCAGAACATGCTGGAGATCTGCTGCGAATTGGCGGCGCACGATCCGGTCTACGAAGATCTGGCGGCAAACTTCGCAATCCAGTTTCTGCTGATCGCTCGCTCGCTGAACGCGCTCGGCACGGACGGCATGTGGGACGAGGAGGACGGCTTTTACTATGACGTGCTGCGCCTGCCCGACGGCACCTCGATGCGGCTCAAGGTCCGCTCGATGGTGGGGCTGCTGCCGCTCTGCGCCGCGACCGTCATCGAGCCGGCACAGCGCGCGAAGATGGCAAAGCTTACCGCGCGCTTGCGTGAGCGTCTCGAGCATATGCCGGAGTTGCGCGACGCGATCCACCCGACCGGCCCCGGCCATTTCGGCGTCGCCGGGCGCAGCATGATCGCGCTCGTCGGCCCGGACCGGCTGCGCCGCATCCTCGCCCGCATGCTCGACGAAAACGAGTTTCTGAGCCCGTACGGGATCCGCTCGCTGTCGCGCTATCATGCCGAGCATCCCTATGTGTTCCGGTCCGGCGGCCAGGAATACCGCGTCGGCTATCTGCCGGCGGAATCGGACAGCGGCATGTTCGGCGGCAACTCGAACTGGCGCGGGCCGATCTGGTTCCCGGTCAACGCGCTGATCATCCGGGGGCTTCTGCATTACTTCAGCTATTACGGCGACGGCTTCAAAATCGAATGCCCGACCGGCTCCGGGCGGCTGATGAATTTGTTCGAAGTCGCGCGCGAGATCGCCGACCGCCTCAGCCGGATCTTTTTGCGCGGCCCGGATGGGCGGCGGCCGGTTTTCGGCGGTGCCGAGAAATTCCAGACCGACCCCGATTGGCGCGACCATCTCCTGTTCTACGAATATTTCCACGGCGACAACGGTGCCGGCATCGGCGCCAGCCACCAGACCGGCTGGACCGGCGCGGTTGCGAGCCTCATTCTGTTTTTTGGCAAAATCGACGCGAAGAGCTATCTCGAACACGGTGCGGCGGGCGCGCTGGCTGCAGCCCAATCCGCTATTGGGCGGGCTTGACCACCGCCGCCGGGGCCTTGCGCGTTTTGCGCCATTCGTCCAAGCCTTGCAGCACGGCAAAAAAGGAGGGGACGAACAGCACCGCGAGGCAGGTCGAGGCGATGATCCCGCTGAGCACGCTCAAGCCCAAGGAGATCCGGCCGTCGGCGCCGGCCCCGGTCGCCAATACCAGCGGCACCACCCCGAGGCCAAAGGCGAACGAGGTCATCAGGATCGGGCGAAAACGCCGGCGCGCGGCATCGACCGCCGCCTCGGCGATCGACATGCCCTGGACCATGCGCCCGTCACGCGCCATTTCGACGATCAGGATGCCGTTTTTGGCCGACAGCGCGATCATCAGAATGAGGCCGATCTGCGTGTAGAGGTTGTTCGCCACCCCCAGGCTGGTCAGCGCCACGACCGGCCCGAGCAACGCCAGCGGCACTGCGGACAGCACCGCCAGCGGCAAGATCCAGCTTTCGTATTGGCCGGCAAGGCAAAGGTAAACCAGCAATACTGATAGCCCGAACAAGTAATAAAGCTGGTTGCCGGTTAATTTCTCCTGGTAGGACATCGCGGTCCAGGCGTACGAGATGTCGCTCGGCAGGGTGCGCTTGGCGATCCCTTCCAACGCGGTCAAGGACTGCCCCGAGCTGACCCCGCGCGCCGGCGCGCCGACAATCGTCGAGGACGGGAAGAGGTTGTAGAGCGTGATCAGCGACGGCCCGACCGACTGGCTCAGATGCGCGACGGCGCCGATCGGCACCATCTGGTTGTCTTCGCTGCGGACATACATGTTCAACAAATCGTCGGGCCGCAAGCGGAACCCCAATTCGGCCTGCACATAGACTTGCAGCGACTGCCCGAACTTGTTGAACTGGTTGACGTAGGTCGAGCCCAGATAGGAGGTCAGCGCCGACAGCACGTCGCCGACCGAAACCCGCAAGGTCTGGGCGCGGGCGCGGTCGATGGTGACGGAGACCTGCGGCGCCGCCGGGCGAAACGTCGTCAGCACATGCTGGAGCTGAGGGTCCTTGGCGGCCTTGTCGACGATCTGCTGGGTGGCGGCGTTGAGGCGGGTGTAGTCGAAGCTGCCGCCCGACAATTCGATCTGCATTTGCAGCCCGCCGGCATTGCCGATCCCTTGGATCGGTGGCGGCGCCAGCACAAAGAGCCGGCCATCGGGGGCGGTGTCGAGACCCCGCTGGAGGCGCTGGGCGATCGAGAGAATGTCGGTGCCCTGCTTTTTGCTGCGCTCGCCCCAAGGCTTGAGCATGACAAAGTTGACGCCGGCATTGGCGAGGTCGGCAAAATTGTCGAGCGGGGAGAGTCCGCTGATCGAGATCACCCGGTCGACCCCGGGGGTATCGAGGGCGAGCTTGGTGGCGAGCTGCAATGCCGCCGTCGTGCGGCCGAGCGTGGCGCCGTCCGGCAACTGCGCGGCGACCAGCAGATAGCCTTGGTCTTCGGGCGGGATAAAGGCGGTCGGCAGGCGAGCGATGCCCCAGATGCCGACGCCGGCGAGGATGACGCCGATGACCACCATGACCCCGGCGCGCCGCACCATGCGGCCGATCAATCCGGCATAGGCGCTCTCCATGCCGCCATAGATGCGATCGAAGCCGCGGGCAAAGCCCCGCGCAAAAAAATTGCGCTCGGCCACCGGCAGCGGCGGTCGCAGCCACAGCGCGCATTGGGTCGGCTTGAGGGTCATGGCGTTGACCGCGCTGATCAATGCCGTGACGGCGATCACCAGGGCAAATTGCGCGAACATCTGGCCGCTGAGCCCGGGGACAAAGGCCGAGGGCAAAAACACCGCCATCAGCACCAAGGTGATGCCGACGATCGGGCCGAACAGCTCGTCCATCGCGCGGATCGCGGCGTCGTGGCCGTTCATCCCCTGCTCGATGTATTTCGAGACACCCTCGACGATGACGATGGCGTCGTCGACGACGATGCCGATCGCCAGGATCAGCGCGAACAGGGTCGAAAGGTTGACCGTGTAGCCGAGCGCCGCCATGCCGGCAAAGGCGCCGATGATGGTGACCGGCACCGTCGTCGCCGGCACCAGGGTGGCGCGGAGGTTCTGCAAAAAGACCAGGATCACGATCAGCACCAGGACCCCGGCCTGCCACAAGGTTTTATAGACTTCGCTGATCGAATCCTTGATAAAGATCGTCGTGTTGTAGGGGATGCTGAAGTGTACCCCGGGCGGGAAATGGCGCGACAATTCCTCCATCTTGGCGGCGACGGCTTGCGCCACCTTTAAGGAATTGGCGTCGGGGGTCTGGTAGATGGCGATGCCGGCGGCGGGCTTGCCGTTGAGCTTGAAATCCTGCGCGTAGGTCTGGGCGCCGAGCTCGATGCGCGCCACATCCTTGATCCTGACGAGGCGGCCGCCTTCGGCCGTCTGGTCCTTGACGACGATGTCGCCGAACTGGCTCGGGTCGCTGAGCCGCGAGGCGATGTCGACCGTGTATTGGAATTGCTGGTCGCTTGGCGCCGGCGGCATCCCGACCTGTCCGGCGGCGACCTCCTGGCTTTGCTCCTTGACGGCGCGGATAACGTCCTGGGGGACGAGGTGGTAGGAATAGAGCTTTTGCGGGTCCATCCAGATCCGCATCGAATACTCGCCCGCACCCATCACCGTGACATTGCCGACCCCCGGCAAGCGGGCCAGCTCGTTGACGAGATTGATCGTGGCGTAATTGCGCAGAAAGAGCGCGTCGCGCGACCCGTCCGGCGAATAGAGCGTGACAAATTCGAGGATCGAGGCGGATTTCGCCAGGATCGACACGCCTTGGGCCTGCGCCTGCTGCGGCAGCTGCGCCATCGCGTTCTGCACGCGGTTTTGCACCAGCACCTGATCCATGTTCGGATCGCTGCCGATGGCGAAGGTGACGGTCAGCGTGTAGGTGCCGTCATAGGCGCTGGTCAACTCCATGTAGAGCATGCCGGGAACGCCATTCACCTGCAGCTCGAGCGGCAGCGCGATCGTATCGACGACGGTCTGGGCGCTGGCCCCGGGATAGCGGGTGGTGACCTGGACTGTCGGCGGCACCACATTCGGATACTCGGCGACCGGCAGCCGAAACAGCGAGATCGCCCCGATCAGCACGAGCACGATCGCCAGCACATTCGCCAGGACCGGATGCTCGATAAAAAACTTTGAGATCACGGCTTGGCGCCTGTCGATGTGGTGCCTGTCGATGTGGTGCCTGGGGATGCGGCGCCGGCGGCGCTGCCGCCGATCTGGGTCGGCTGCGGCGTGACCTTGGCGCCGGGCGAGGCGCGCCACAGATCGCCGACGACGACGCGGTCATCCGGTTTCAGCCCCTGGGTGATGACCCGCAGGTCGCCGATCAGCTCGCCGAGCTCGACATAGCGTTGCTCGACGACATCGTCCTTGCCGAGGACGAGCAGGTAGCGCCCGCCCTGGTCTTGCTGCAGCGCGCGGTCGGGGACCAGCAGCGCGTTGCGGTTGACCCTGCCCATCGGCAAGCGCATGCGCACAAAAAAGCCCGGCAGCAAGGTGCGGTCCGGGTTTGCCAAAATGCCCCGCACCAGCAATGTTCCGGTCTGCGGATCGAGCGCCGGCGCAACATACTGGATCGTTCCCTGAAGCGGAAAGCCGGTGTCGTTCGACAAGCCGACATCGACCGGGACCTTGTGCAAATCGGCGAGCGTCAGCCGATATTGGTTTAGATTGGCACGAATCTGCAGCACCTGCTGCTCGCTGAGATTGGCGACGACGTAAATCGGGTTGAGCTGGGTGATCTCGGCGAGCGCGGCCTGCTGCCCGCCACCGCCGACGACATTGCCCGGATCGATCAGATGCTTGCCGACGATGCCGTCGAACGGCGCCCTGACCTCGGTGTAGGCGAGGTTCAGCTTGGCCAGCGCCACCTGCGCTTGCGCGTTGAGCAATTGCGCCTCGGCGCTCGCCTTTTCAAAGTTCCAGTGGTCGACCTCGGTCTGGGTCGCCGCATCCTGCTTGACGAGCTTTGTATACCTGACGACCTCGGTCTTGGCGTAGAAGAGCGCCGCCTGCTGGGCCAATACCTGGGCTTGGGCCTGCTGGAGCTGGTCCTTGTACTGGGCCTGCTGAACGGTAAAGAGAAGATCGCCCTTTTTGACAAAGGCGCCGTCCTCGTAATGCTGCTGCTCGAGGTAGCCTTCGACGCGGGCGACCAGCTTGACCGCATTTACCGCGGCCGCGTTGCCGGTGATCACGACCGAGTTGCCGACGGTTTGGACCCGCGGCTTGGCGACCGGGATCGGCTGCGCGGCGGTCGGCGTGAACTGCGCCGGGGTGACGCCCGAGGCCGGCCGGTCAGCGACAATTGCGGGAGCAATTGCGGGCGCCGCTGCGGCTTCTGCCGGGAGCGGCCCCACCGCCATCCTTGCCGCGGCAAATCCGAGCGCGACGCCGAGCCCTATCGCCAGCACGACCGCGGCAAGAGCCCGGCGCGAAACAGACGGTGCGGAAAACATCGTCACAGCGACCTCACCATTCGGGTGGTCGTGGGTTCGGGTTGACATCGTGCGGGCCGGGCAGCGCCGGGGCCGGCGGCTGCGGCGTGCCGGGTGGCGGCAACAGCTCGCCCCAGCCGGTGCGGTGGCGCATCTCCGCGGCGGTTGCCGCCGGCACGAACTCGTTGTCCCCGCGTATCTGCCATCCGCCACCCAGCGCCCGATACACCGAAGCGAGCCCGCTCGAGACGCTTCCCTCCGCCATCGCCAAGTTGTTCTGTGCGGTGTACAAGTTCTGCGCAGCCAGCAGCACAGTAGTGAAATCGCGGGTGCCGAGCTTGTATTGGATCAATGCAATCCTCAGCGCACCGTTTGCCGCCGTGGCGCTTTCCCGCAAAAAATCGACCTGCTCGCGACCCTGGAGAAAGCTGGTCAGCCCGTCATCGACCTGCTGCTGCGCCTTGAGCACCGCATTCTGGTAATCGACCAGCAGCTCTTGCAGCCGGGCATCCTCGACCCTGACGGAGTTGGTGATCTGCCCGTAGTTGAGGATGTTCCACTGAAAGGTCGGGCCGAAGCCGAACGTAATGCCCTTTCCTTCAAAGACGCGGACGAGCTTGCCCGGCGGGATATTGCTCGAGGCGGTGCCAAAGGTCCCGGTCAGGCTGAAAGCCGGATAAAGGTTTGCCTCGGCGATGCCGATTTGGGCGCTCTGCGACATCGCGGCGAGCTCGGCGGCGCGAATATCGGGCCGGCGACGGACGAGATCGGCGGGAATGCCGACCGCGACCGAGGCCGGCGGCACCGGGATCCCATGCGCACTGCTCAGCAAGCTGTTCAGCGGCTGGGGCGGCATGCCGAGCAGCACCAAGAGAGCGTCGAGACCCTGATTCATCTGCGCGGTAAGCTGCGGGACCGCCAATTCGGTCTGCCCGAGCACGTTTTCGGCCTGGTAGACTTCGAGCATGGTGCTCGTTCCGCCGTGATACTTTGCCTCCGCGATCGCCAACGCGTCCTTCTGCTTGACGATGTTCTCCTGGGCGATCACGATCTGCGTCTGCAGCGTGCGGATCCCGATATAGGTCGTTGCGACATCGCCGAGCAGGGTGACGAGCGCGTCGTCGTAGGAGGCGATCGAGGCCAGATAGGCGGCGTCGGCCGATTGGATGGCGCGGCGGAACTTGCCCCAAAAGTCGAGCTCCCAATCGACCGTGACGCCGAGCGTGTCGCGCCAGAAGTTGCGGTCGAGGCCGCTCGGGATCGACGACAAATCGGCCTGGCTCGGGCGGTTGTAGGTGAGCGAGCCTTCGCCTTGCTGCACTTGCGGGTAGAACTCGCCGATCGCGGCGCCGAGCTCGGCCCGCGCCTGCAATACCCTGGTCCCGGCCGCAACCAAGCTCAGGTTCTGGCCGTAGGCGATCGCGATCAGCCGGTCCAGGACCGGGTCGTGAAACACCTTCCACCAGTCCCGGTATTCCTGGTTTTTGGTGATGACCGATGGACTGGCGCTCTGGAGATAGCTCGTGGCGATCGGCGGTGCGGGCGAGGCAAAGTCCGGACCGACCATGCAGCCACCGACCAACAACGGCAGGACCGCGGCTGCGGCGCGGCAGAGCCGAGCGACGCACGCGACGGCGACCGGTCCGGCGGGCATAGCCGCCAGCGTTCCCCTCATCTCGCCGAACTACCCCCACCACCCCGCGCCGGAAACTGCCCGGACAGGTCCGTACCCGACGAGCGGGCGCCCCTGGATGGGCCGAGGATTTACACCCACTGGCTCGTTGAGAATAGCACCTTCGCGCCATTTTTCCATCAAAAGCTTGGAGCCCGCAGCCTCGAGAGGCGCCCGTCAACCGAGTTTTCTATTGACAAACCGGAACGAATGTGGTACAGGAAAAACATCGATCATCGGAGAGCAGATGACCCCGGGCGACCAAAATCTGGGCGTGCGCTGCGGCGCGGACGGCCTCTTTCTGGCTGGCGCGCCGCTGCTCGAAAAGCGCGGCGGCGGCTACCATGTCCGCCCGGCGGCTGACCTCGACCGCCTGCTCTATTGCGCCTATCGCGGCAGGCCCGGCGCGAGCGAAATCTTGCCGGGGCTGCAACGCGCCGCGGCGGCGCTGAACCGGCATGCGGTGTCGATTGCCATGGGCGAAGCTGCCTGCATGCCGCTCCCCGAACTGCCCAATCCGATCGTGGCACTGCGCCTCGAAATCGAGGACCTGATGATCGCCGCCGAGCCACTGCGAAAGGCGCTGTTGCGGGCCGGTTGGGACCCCGACCAGCATCCGCGCGCCGGCATGCCGCCTAACCCTGGCTGGTTCGCGCCGACCAGCGGGTCCTCGCTGTTCCAGCCGGCAGCCGCATCGGAAGAGGAGGAGCGGCCGGAAGGAGTTTTCGACCCGCTCGCGGAGGTGCGGGAGCGCATCTGGGATTCCGGCCAAGCGACCTTGCGCACAATCGATCCCACCCATCTGTCGCTGCAATCGCTGCACGGCCCCGACTGGGTCCCGAGCCAAGCCGATCTCGATACCCTCGATAACGCCATCCGGAACGTCGAAATCCGCCGCATCACCGACAAAATAAGGCCCAACGGTAAGCCGATCGGAGCTCCTGGAAGCAGTTCATATGTCAGGTTGCTTTCCGGCAGGCTTCCAGCAGCACAGAGTATGTTCTCTTACTTGAGGTTGGGCGGTTCCATCTACGAAAACCTACCAAGTGGGATCGTTGTTCGATTACCTGCCAACGTAGGATTCGTAACGTTTCGGCTGGAATCTTTGAGCAAATCCCCAGCCATCGACATAAATTTGTCAGCAATACTGTATATGAGGATACACTATCCATGAACGGGCCGGATGCAGCAATGGTCGATCTTGTAGAGGGGCTTGTGAAGGAAGCGGAGATCGACTTTATCCCGTTGCCGATGCTGGCAGCTGCCGCGCGAGAGTCGCTCGGCGCGAGAAATCCCGACGAGGCGCGTGCGAAGACAGTCGAGCTGGTTCGCCGCCTGTATCAGCGTGGCCTCAGGCCGGGCGACTACGATTTGGGAACGAGCCTGGATTACTGGCCGGATGAGGGCTGCAAGGCGATGCTGGACCGGATCACGCGGGAGTGGATCGCGGGGGGCGACGATCCCAATCTCGGCGAGCCGATCTGCTGGTTCGGTCTGCCCGACAAATCGGATTGAGGCGCCGGGGTCGGGAGGCTTTGCCGGCGAAGCGGTCAGCCTCCGAGGACGGAGGTGAAGGCCGAAGGGCGTGGTCGATGCGCGGCCGGGCGCGGCGGTCGGTCGGGCATGGGCAGGCCTGCAAACCTGACTAAGGCCGGATCGGTGGCTCGGGGCGGCTTCAACGTGCCACAACGGGCCGATGGCTGCCGCCGCACCCGTCGGCCGTCACGAAGCGGGGGCGCCGGGTCCTTGGATCGTGATGACGATCCGCCGGTTCTTGGCCCGGTTTGCCGGCGTGTCGTTGGGCGCCACAGGATGGGTGTCGCCAAAACCCTTGGCCGAAATGATGTTCGGATTGACCCCTTGCGAGATCAGATAGCTCACCACCGCGCCCGCCCGCCGTGACGAGAGCGTCAGGTTGTCGTTGATCCCGGCGCGCCTCAGCTCGGGCCCGACCGGCGTATTGTCGGTATAGCCGTAAACCACAACCTTGGCGTTCTGCAGGCCGCGGAGCTTGGGGGCGATATTGTTCGCCAGCTCGGCCTGGCCGGCCGGGCTCAGCTGAAACCCGCCCGGCGGGAACAACAGGTCGCCCGCCTCGACAAAGCTGGCCTCTCGCTGCGCCGCCCCGAGCTGCGCCTGAAGCTGCTGGTTTTGCGCTTGCAGCTGCTGGTTTTGCGCCTGCAGCTCGTCATAGCTGCTCTGCGACACACAGGCCGAGAGAAGCAGCGCCGCGAGCGGGATCGCGACGGCTGCGCCGGCGCGCCGTCCGACCGCAAACGATGGGCTGATCATCGCATTTATGCTCCGTTGTGTGGATAACGTCGGTCGGTCGCCGAACGCCGCCCGCACCGGCCCGGCGATGGCCGAGACTGGCAGCGGGTTGAATAAGGTATGACAAACCCACCCGATGCGCAACTTCCAATCACGGCGCGCCGGCAGCACCCAAGAAGGCGGGTGCGGAGCGTGATGCGGACCGAAACCGTTGCAGCGGCGAGCCCGGCGCCGGCTGCTCTACGAGGCGGGCAGGAGCGAAGATGCCGTTAGCGCGCGTCGCTGAGAAAAACCGGCAGCCCCCCCATTCGCGGGTCCCATTCCTTGCGCAGCTGATCGGCCACCGGCAGGCCGCCTTCGGTCATTGGCGCGTGGATTCGACCTTGCGGGTCCGGCTCGCCGCGAGCCGGATCGGCAGCGGGCTTCTCGCGCCGGTGCCACCGGCGAAAATGTTTTTCGATCGAGCGCTGGTCCATAAGCGTGTCCTCCCGGGCGCGGATCATGCCGGTAACCGAAAGAATTGCAATCGGCCCGGCAAAGGCTGGTAATTACAAGGGCGTATCGGCCGCCGGGGCGTATCGGCCGCCGGGGCGTATGCCACAGGGGCGTATCGGCGATGACCGCGACGATCTACACGATCGGCCATTCGACCCGCAGCGTCGCCGAGCTCGCCGGCCTCGTCCGGCAAGCTGCGGTGGACCTGCTCGTCGATGTCCGCTCGGTGCCGCGCTCGCGGGCCAACCCGCAATTCAACGCCGATGCGCTGCCGGCCTCGCTGGCGGAATTGAATATTGCCTATCGCCATCTGCCGGCGCTCGGCGGTCTGCGCGGCAGGCCCAAAGGCGGAGCGCCTTCCGCCAACACGATGTGGCGCAACGACAGCTTTCGCAATTATGCGGATTATGCGCAAAGCGCCGCTTTTCGCGAGGGCCTCGACGCGCTGGTGGCGCTGTCGCAACACCATTGCTGCGCGATCATGTGCGCCGAGGCCGTCTGGTGGCGCTGTCACCGCCGCATCATCAGCGATTATCTGCTGACCCGAGGGCTCCCAGTCGCGCATATCATGGGACCGGGCATGGTCGCCCCGGCAACCCCGACGCCGGGTCTGCGCCGGCTTCCCGATGGCGGGCTGGCTTACCCCGCCGCCGCCAGCGCCGGCCCGCTCTTCGACGGCTCGGTCTGAGCCCCGGTATCCGGCTGAGCCCCGGTATCCGGCTGAGCCTTGATATCCGGCCGCTCGTTGGCGACGAGCGTCATGCGCGTGCGCCGTGCCTTTACCAGCGCCGCGGTCACCCGGTAAATCTGCTGGCGCGTCGAGCGCAAGCCGGGGATGCCGTTTTCGTCGAGCGCGGCCTCCCACGAGGACAGCTCCTCCGGCGACAGCTGGTAGCGCGCGCAGGCCTCGCTGCGGGTAATGACGCCGCTGCGCGTCGCGGCGACCACCGCGGCCTTGCGTCGCGGCGACCATCTCTCGGTGTCGGCGGGCGGCAGCGAGAGCGTGATCTCGCGCCCGCGTTCTTCGACGGTCAACGACGATGAGCTTGCAATCATTCCAGCCCCGCCATGCGGCCATCCCCGAGCCCGAGCCCGACCTCGATCCCGGGTGAGGTGAGGTAAAATTATGTCAACTGCCCTACGACGCTGCGCGCCGCGGTTTATTCCATCGGCCGCAGGTTTTGGCTGCGTCAAGCCGACGCGGGATCGAGGCCTGACCGACCGGCTTTTGGCGGCCCAGCTTTGCATGGCGTGCTTTGCGATGGCGTTCCGGTTGCGAACCGGGTATTGCCGCCTTCCGCCGGCCGTTGCGAACGGGCGGCTGGCGCAGGATGAAAACCGGGCGCGCGCGCGGGCAACCATCGAGATCGATCTTCAGTCCAGTTGATGACAGCGTTGATTTGCCTGCTCGTCGGCGTGGTCGATCGTTGCCGCCGCAACGCGCTTCTGGTCGTGCTGGCGGGAATGGTGCTGGCCGGCATCGCCGGCTGGTATGCCGCCGGCCATCTCGGCATCAACACCGACACCGACGAGATGTTCGCGTCGAGCCTGCCCTGGCGCCAGCGCGCGCTGAAATTCAAGGCGGAATTCCCTCAGTTTACCGATCTCCTGGTGGCGGTGATCGACGCCCGCGAACCGGAAGAGGCCGACGCGACGGCAGCCGCGCTGGCCAAAGCGTTGGCGGCCGACCCGCGGCATTTTCTCAGCGTCACTCGACCGGATGCATCGCCGTTTTTGTCGCAAGAGGGGCTGCTCTTTCTCGATGCCAAGCAGCTCGAAACGCTTTTGGATCGGATCATCGCCGCCCAGCCTTTTCTCGGCAAGCTGGCGCAGGACCCGAGCGCGCGCGGCCTGTTCGCGGCGTTGTCGCTGCTGGGCAAGGGGGTGACCGAGGGCGGGGTCGACCTCACCCCCTACCGCTCCGCGCTCGCCGGCTTCCACCAAGCGATGAAGGGGGTGCTCGCCGGAAACCCGCAGCCTTTGTCCTGGACCAGGCTTATCGGCGGCAAGCTCGCCGACCTCGCCGGCCCCTATAAATTCGTGCTGGCGCAGCCGAGGCTGAACCCGGCCACCCTCGAACCGGGTGGGGCCGCCACAAAAGCGCTGCGCGAGGCCGCGGCGGGCCTCGAATTTGTCAAGTCGGGCGACGCCCGGGTGCGCGTCACCGGCAATGTGGCGCTCGCCGACGAGGAGTTTGCGAGCGTCGCCCAGGGGGCGCTCGCAGGTCTGGTCGGCAGCCTTGTGCTGATCACGTTGTGGCTCTTTCTCGCGGTGCGCTCGTGGCGGCTGATCGTGCCGATCCTGGCGACCTTGGGGCTCGGGCTGATGCTGACCTTGTGGTTCGCCGCGCTCGCGGTCGGAACGTTGAACCTGGTCTCGATCGGCTTTGGCATTTTATTTGTCGGCATCGCGGTCGATTTCGCGATCCAGTTCTGCGTGCGCTACCGCGAGATGCGCCATCTCCATGCCGACGGGGCGGTGGCGATGGCCGAGACCGCGCGGCGGGTAGGCGGTCAAATCCTGGTAGCGGCGGCGGCGACGGCGGCGGGGTTTTTGTCGTTTGTGCCGACCGATTTCCGCGGCGTCGCCGAGCTCGGGCTGATCGCCGGGTTCGGCATGCTGATCGCGTTTGCTTGCACCGTGACGTTTCTGCCCGCGGCGATCGGGGTTTTTCGGCCGCGCGGGGAGGCGGCCGAGATCGGCTTTGGCTGGGCCCAGCCGCTCGATCGGCTGATCCGTCGCCGGCGGCGCGTTCTGCTCGTCGCGTTCGCCCTTTTGGCGGTGCTGGGGGCGACGCTGCTGCCCCGGCTCGAGTTCGACGCCGACCCGCTGCACACGAAGAACCCGAATACCGAAGCGATGCGGACATTGCACGATCTGATGGACTCGCCCCTGACCAACCCGTTCACGATCGATGTCCTGACCGCGTCGGCCGGCGCCGCGCAGGAATTGTCGGAACGGCTGCGCCCGCTGGCGCCGGTCTCGGACGTGCTGTCGATCAACAGCTTTGTGCCAAAGGACCAGGCGGCCAAGCTGTCCCAGATCGAGGATGCCGCGCTGTTGCTCGGGCCGACCTTTGCGCCGCGCCCGCCGGTCTCGCCGCCCGACGCCGACCAGATCAGGGCCGCCGCAAAAAAGGCGGTCGAAGAAATCGCGCCGGCAGTGGCGAAATTGCCCAACGACCAGCTGCTCGCCGCTATCGCCGGCGATTTGCGCGGGATGGCGGCGGCGCCGGACCGCGTCCTGCTGCTCGCCGATCGGGATCTGACCCGATTTCTGCCGGTGCGGCTCGACCGGCTGCGCGACGCGCTGAGCGCGCGCCCGGTGACGCTCCAGAGCATTCCGCCAAAGCTGGCGCGCGACTGGGTGCTGCCCGACGGCCGCGCGCGCGTCGAAATCGTGCCCAACCAAGAGGCGCGCACCAGCCGCGGGCTTGCCGAGTTTGTCGCGGCAGTGACCCGAGTGGCGCCCGATGCCGGCGGCGCGGCGGTCACGATCGAGGCGACCAGCAGGACGATCGTCGGATCGTTTCGCACCGCCGCGGTCGCGGCATTGGTGGCGATCACTGTGATCCTGCTGCTGGCGCTGCGCCGCGCGCTCGATGTGGCGCTGGTGCTGGCGCCGTTGCTGCTGTCGGCGCTGCTGACGGTGATCGTGCTGGCGCTGCCGCCGTTGCCGCTGAACTATGCCAACATCATCGCCTTGCCGCTGCTGCTCGGCGTCGGCGTGTCGTTCAACATCTATTTTGTCATGAACTGGCGGGCCGGGCAGGTGGCGGTGCTGGGCTCGGCGACGGCGCGGGCGATCCTGTTTTCGGCGCTGACCACCGGCACGGCGTTTGGCTCTCTCGCATTGTCGCAGCATCCGGGCACGGCGAGCATGGGCGCGCTGCTGCTGATCAGCCTGGGCTGCACCCTTCTGGCGAGCCTCGTTTTCGAGCCCGCCCTGCTCGCGGCGCTGCCGCCGCCGCGGGTGAGCGGTGACGCAGAAGCCAGCGAATGAACCGGGGGCGGGCCGGAACGGCCGCCCTCACGCCGGCGCGAACAAGTCGCTCTTTGCCGCGGTTTGCAAGGACGCGCTCGTCGGCGCGGGCGGTGTCTCGAAGGCGGCATCCTGCTGCAAGACCGAGAGCGCCTTGCCGGCAAAGAGACGCATGTTCTTCTCGGCATCGGCATGCGGGATGCCGCCGAACGAAAACTCGGTGACGACGTGGTCGGTGCCGGTCACCCGCTGCAATTCGGCGATCTGCTCGAGGCAGTCCTCCGGCGTGCCGACGATCTGGATCTTGACGTAGAACTCGGTCGCGCGCAGACGCTCTTCCTCGTCTTGCAGGCGGGCGTAGGTCTTGGCCATCTTGCCGTAGGTCTCGTAGCCTTTGACCGTGGCGAGGTGGCCGTCCGAGAAGTGGTAGTGGTCGTCGATCGACTGCCATTTCTTGCCGAGCCATTGCATCGCGCGGTCCTGGGCTTCGGCGCGGCTCTCGGCGCAGGAGACGTTGGTCAGGATAATGGGCGGCGGCGGGTTGTGCCCGACCGAGAGTGCGATCTCGCGGTAATTGACGATGCTCTCGGCCGCTTTCGGCCATTCGTTCTGCATCACCACCAGGATGCCAAAGCCGAGCTTGGCCATGATCTCGGCCGATTCCGGGCTGACCGACGAGGCGAAAAAGCGCTCCTCGGGATGTGAGATCGGCCGTGGCCGGATCGAGGTCTTCGGGATCTGGTAGAATTCGCCCTGCCATTCGAATTGGGGCTCTTTGAGCGCCTTCCTGATCAGCTGCGCCGCCTCGGCAAAGCGCGGCCGCGCCTCGCCCATGGGCACGCGGAACCCCGCATATTCGACGCTCGCGGCACCCCGGCCAAAGCCGAACAGGCAGCGCCCGCCGCACAGGATGTCGAGCAACGCGATCTCTTCGGCGACCCGGATCGGGTCGTGCCACGGCAAGACGATGACCGAGGTGCCAAAGGTGATCCGCTTGGTGCGGCCGGCGAAATAGGCCAGCAATTGCAGCGGCGCTGGCGACATCGCGTAGCCGGTGAAGTGATGCTCGAGCGCGAACAGCGAGTCGAACCCCAAGGGCTCGGCCAGATCGCCCATCGCCAGATGGTCGCCGACGACCGCGACATCCGGCCGCCCGGGCTCGGACAACATATTCAGCGCAATCCCGACTTTCATGGGTCTCTCCGATCCAAGTTCACTATTGGAGAACCGACCAAGGGCCAACAGCAACCCTTTTCGTCTCGGCCGGGCTCGACCCACAGCGTCCGGTTCCAGGTATTTGGTTGATTTGGCGGTCGCAGTGAAGCACCAGTACCCCGTGGCCGGTGAAGGGAATCTCGTCGCTGCTCGTGTCAAGCAGGCCGTTTTCTTCGAGGAGCTCGGGGACGACTACCTTGAGCTTTTCAATCAATTCCTCAAAGGTGTCGGCGCCAGTCGCCAGGCCGGGGACATCGTCGCTCGATGCAACCCAAATCTCTGCTTCACCATCCCACTCCGCCCTGATGCTGTACGAGCGCATCGATGCCGCTCCAGCGCCTGTCCTCCGAAATTTATGCCGTCAGCCCGGCGATTGCTATCCGCGGCCGGGTAGGGGCGCGGCGATCGCGGGGCGCCGGCGGTGGAAGTCGGTGGCCTGCTCGAAGGCGTGGCCGATGCGCATCACGCCGGCCTCGTCGAATGGCTTGCCGACGATCTGGAAGGCGAGCGGCAATTCGTTCTCAAAGCCGATCGGCACCGACAAGGCCGGGCTGCCGGTCAGGTTGTAGGGTCCGGTGTAGGAGGCGCGCTCGACCGTGCCAAACGTCGGGAGCGCGTCGATGCGCGGCGCGGGCCCCGTCGCATTCGCCGAGACAATGGCATCGACGCCGTCGAGCGCATGCGCGAATTCGAGGCAGAGCTCGCGGCGCTGGCGGGTCGCCTCGACATAGTCGGCGGCAGAGAGGAACGCGCCGAGCGCGATCCGCGCAAACATATGGTGGCCGAAATCCTGCGGCCGGTCCTGGAAATCCTTCTCGTGCAGCGCATAGGCTTCGGCGATCATGATCAGCCGATTGGCGTCGACATAATCGATGAGCGGCGACAATTGCCGGTCGACGAGCCGCGCGCCGAGCCGTTCGAGCGTGAGGCAGGCCTCGTCGAACGCGGCGCCGTAGGCCGGGCTTGGCGCGCTGTCGGGGCCGAAATCGGCGACCGCATCCTTTTCGTGGAAATGGCGGACAACGCCGATCGTCATGCCGTCGAGCCGTGGCGCCAGCGCAGCGCGGTAATCGGGCACCGGCTGATCGGCCGAGGCCGGGTCCTCGGGGTCGTAGCCGGCCAGCGCCTGCATCATGATCGCGCAATCCTCGACGGTGCGGGTCAGGGGGCCGCAATGGTCGAGCGTGTAGGAGAGCGGAAAGACACCGCGCCGGCTGACCCGGCCATAGGTCGGCTTTAGCCCGACGATGCCGCAATAGGCGGCGGGGCCGCGGATCGAGCCGCCGGTGTCGGAGCCCATCGCCGCGGCGCACAGCCCGGCCGCGACCGCGACCGCCGAGCCGCTCGACGACCCCGCCGGGTAATGAAGGGTGTTCCACGGGTTGCGCGCCGGTGCGAAAGGCAGCGTGAAATCGGGGCCGCCGATGGCGAATTCGTGCGTCTCCTGCTTGCCGAGCAGCACTGCGCCCGCGGCGCGCAGCCCCACCCAGGTCTCGGCATCCTCGTCCGGCACATGGTCGAGATAGCGCCGCGAGCCCGCCGTCGTGCGCACCCCGCGGGTCTTGTAGATGTCCTTGAGGCCGATCGGGATGCCGTGCAATACGCCGCCGGTGCGGCTCTTGGCCGCCTGCGCTGCCGCGAGCGCTTGGTCGCGCAATACCAGCACATAGCTGTGCAATTCGCCGTCGAGTGCCGCGATGCGGTCGAGATAGGCTTGCGTCAGCGTCACCGGCGTCAGCTCGCCCGCGGCGATCGCGCGGCGCGCCTCGGCGATCGTCAATTGCGTCGGGTCCATCGCCCTGCCTCACGCCTGCGGACGAAAGATATGCGCCGGCTCCGCCGCCCGGTCGCGCGGCCGCCGCACGCTCCTCTGCATGCGCAGGACAAAGCGGTGCGCCTGGCGCAGCTCCTCAAACTGCTCCGTCGTCAACGTCAGCCCCGCCCGCTCGACCAGCACCGCAAAGCGCTCGACTGAGATCGTCTCGGGCATGTCATTCTCCGATCGCCGCTGCTCATGCCACGCTACCAAGCCGTCGTAAGGAACACCAGTCGGCGTCTACGATGCGCCTTGAACAACGCCAATTCGCCGGTCGGTCCAGGGATCCGCAAGCGCGATCACCGGTTCCCGCGCCGGACTCTTTCACATTCCTTCGCTCTCGACCCAACTTGAGGTAGTTCTATCATCGACACAGGTGTCGGGCACTGGGGTCGAATGTGTGGTCGGATTACCGCCGATATCGGGTGAAGGCGCAGGCGCGCCAGCCTCTGGTAGACTTCATGCAAGAGGCGCTGATCGGCTCGGGCTGCCGCATCATTGCTCCCGCCGATCCGCGCGAGGCGCCTTTTCGAATGACTTTTGAGACACCTGATGGAGAACGGCTCGGGATCATCGCCTACGCATTTCTGATAACGCGCACGCCAACTCGCAACCGCCCATCCGACGAGAGAAGCTTTCAAGTAAAATACGGATCAAAACAGGACAACAGCTATCACGCCTTATGGCAGGGTCTCCCGCCAATTTCCGCTGAGCCCGTTCTACGACTTGCTCAAGCCGCAGCGCCGATGCCGGCGCCCGAGCCGGTGCAGCCTGTGCCTGATCGCTTTCACGCGCTGATAGGGCGCCATGCAGCCCATCCAGGAACGGGGAAGGGGTCACGCGCCGCTCGTCGGATCGCTTCGCAGGAACCCCTCGATCTTGCCGCTCAATGAGGCGGGCTTCGCGGTCTCGCATTCCCAGACGACGAGAACCTTCCATCCGATCGCATCGAGAGCCGTGAGCGAGGCGACGTCTCGCTTCGTCGTTCGTTCCAGCTTTGGCAGCCAGTATTCGAGCCGTGTCTTGGGAAGGCGCGCGAGGCTGCATCCGCTGTGCTGATGCCAGAAGCAACCGTTGACGAAGATTACTCTTCGCAGCTTTGAAAATGCCAAATCCGGCGTTCCCGGCAGATCGCGCCGGTAGAGGCGATATCTGAACCCGAGGCGGTGGGCGAGGCGACGCACGACGAGCTCGGGACCGGAGTCGGTCTTTCGGATGCGCCGCATATGGGCGCTTCGCTGCTGTGGAGTCAGCCGGTCTGGCAACCCACGTCGATCCCCGTGGGGCAGCGCTACGCCGCCGCCTGCGCCACGTCGGTGGCGTGGAAGTTTTTGGGGAGGCCGGCTTTGGCGATGGCGCCGTATTGGACGACGCCGGGAAGCGCTTTGTGCACCAATTCGCGCACCGCGACGAGGCGGTCGAGGTCGATGCCGGTGTCGAAGCCCATGCTTTCGAGCATAAAGGCGAGGTCCTCGATCACGATGTTGCCGGTGGCGCCCGGCGCGTAGGGGCAGCCGCCGAGCCCGCCGAGCGAGGCGTCGAAGGCGCGCGCCCCGGCGTTCAAGGCCGCCAGCACATTGGCGAGGCCGAGCCCGCGGGTGTCGTGGAAATGCCCGGCGACCGGCAACGGCGCCACATCGGCCATGACGTGGCGAAAGAGGCGCTCGACCGCGGCCGGCTGGCCATAGCCGACCGTGTCGGCGAGGATGATGCCGTCGGCGCCGGCCTCGGCGACCTCGGTGGCGATGCGGCGCACCCGGTCCTCGTCGACCGCACCCTCGATCGTGCAGCCAAAGGCGGTGGCGAGGCCGCAGGCGACCCGCGGCCGCTTCTCCTCGGGCGCGGTCTGGCACAGCGCCACGACGCGGCGGAAATCCTCGACCAATTCCTCGGTCGAGCGCCGCACATTGGCGCGGTTGTGCCCGTCGCTGACCGACAGCACAAAATTCATCTCGTGCACGCCGAGGGCCAAGCCGCGCTCCGCCCCTTTGAGGTTCGGGATCAGCGCCGAGACGGTGAGCCCCGGCAGGCCCAGCGCATGGCGCACCACCGCCTCGGCATCGGCGAGCTGCGGCAACAGCTTTGGCGGCACAAACGAGCTGACCTCGATCTCGCGCACCCCGGCGGCATGCTCGGCGTCGAGCCAGGCGATCTTCTCCGCGGTCGGCATGATCTCGGCGAGGCTCTGCAGCCCGTCCCGCAACCCCACTTCGCGAACAAAAGCTCGATCGCTCATACTTTACCTCCTGGCATCCCGTCTCGAAAGCTAGTGCCGGCGCGAGCGCGGGACAATGCCGGTCACACGACGTGCTCGGGGGTCAGCGCGCAGATTTCGTCGCTGTCGGCGAGCTCGATCTGGATTGTCGCATGGGCGATGCCGAAACCGGCGTGGAGCTGTTCGGCGAGCGTGTTGAGGACCGCGTCGCCGGGGTGCCCGTCGGGCATGACCAGGTGGCAGGTCAGCGCCGTCTCGGTCGTGCTCATGCCCCAGATGTGCAGGTCGTGCAACGCCGTGACGCCGGGAAGCGCCAAGAGGTGCGCGCGCACCGCCGCCGGGTCCACCCCGTCCGGCACCGCGGCCAGCGCCAATCCGATCGCGCTGCGCAGCAGCCCCCAGGTGCCGAGCACGATGACCGCGGAGACGACAAGGCTCACCGCCGGGTCGAGCCACAGCCAGCCGGTCACCGCGATCAGGATTCCGGCGACGACGACACCGGCGGTGACGAGCGCGTCGCCAGCCATGTGCAAAAAGGCGCTCTTGATATTGAGGTCGCGGGCGCTGCCCGAGGCGAACAAC
Organism: uncultured Alphaproteobacteria bacterium; assembly: GCA_963702685.1. Lineage (GTDB taxonomy): Bacteria > Pseudomonadota > Alphaproteobacteria > ATCC43930 > CGMCC-115725 > AP-15. Next base: position 200,058 of record CAVPDQ010000005.1, read on the forward strand.
AGCGCCGTCCCGCCATTGACTGCGATGCCCGCTACCGCGACCCAGACCATGACCCGGCTGTCGACCGCGACCGGGTTGGCAAACCGCAGGACCGCCTCCCAGGCGATGCCGCCGGTCACAATCAGGAGGATCACGGCATTGGTCAGCGCCGCGAGGATCGAGCTCGATTTCAGCCCATAGGTGAACCGGCCGCTGGGGCCGCGCCGGCTCAGCACCGCCGCCCCCCAGGACAGGGAGAGCCCCAGGACATCGCTCAAATTGTGTCCGGCATCGGCCAAGAGGGCCAGCGAATGAGACAACACGCCGGCGATCGCCTCGGCGGCGACATAAGCGAGGTTGAGCGCAATCCCGATCGCGAAGGCGCGCCCGTAGTCGATCGCGCCATGCTCGTGTCCGTGGTGATCGTGGTCCATGCTGCGGCCTCGACACGGAAATCGTAAGCGGTGGCCTGCTTGCCGCCAGGCCACGGTTTCAATCCTACGACGATGTGATAAATGCCACGGCCGTTTGCGAGCCGAAACCGATAAATCCTGTTGCCGGCCCCAATCACCGTGGAGACGAGATAGCATGAAGCGGTTCGGTCTGCGCTTTGGCGGAACGGCGGCCGGCCGGATGCTGGCCTTTGCCGCCGTCGCGGGCGCGAGCTTGCTCAGCGGCTGCGGCGACGACGGGATCCTCGCCCGCCTGCTGCTGAAGCCCGGCCACATCATCGTCGAGACCCGGCCGGACGCCGCCTACGAGAAGCTCTTTCCCTACTACGTCGAGCTCTGCGCCGGGAGCCAGTTCCGCTCCAAGCTGACCGGCGAGGGCGGGGTCGCCGGCCACGCCGTCATGTACATCAAGGGTGCCTGCAAAGAGGACGACGCCCCCTATCCGATGCTACGGCGCTGCCGGGTGGCGGCGACGAGCCTCGACGACCCCGAGCACGGCGCCGGGATCAGCGTCAACCGCTGGTTCAAGAGCGTCAATTGGGTGGCGATACCCGGCTACCGGCTGTTTTTCGACGGCAACCTGGCCCCCGGCGAGCGGTTGACCCGGCGCCAATTCGACGCCGTCGAAGAGGCGGCGATCGACCAGGGCATCTACAAGGGTGTGACGTTTCATCGCTATCCGGGTGCGCAATCCGACACCGACCTGCACGACTTTCTAAAGCGCGACGGCATCGGCACCGATTTCGCGATGCAATTCGCGCGCTCGATGTTTTGCGCGCGGCTGCCGGTGACCGGCCAAATGCTCGATCAGGTCATCGCCTTTTTGAACGACAAGAACCGGGAATATGCCGAGGGCGAGGCCGACTACAATTGGAGCGTGTGGGCCGACAACTGCATGCATACACTGCGCAACGCGCTGGCCGCCGCCAACATCTGGTCGCCCTTGTCGGTGCGCACGATCAAGATCATGCAGATCTTCAATCTCGCGATCCCCGCCAACGAATTCGTCAATCTCGCCCGGCTGATGACCGCCCCGATCGACACCTACCGGGAAATCATGGCGGACGGGCCGATGCGCGACGCGTTTCACGAATTTCATTGGCTGCCGACCGAGCCCGGGGCATTGGTGAAGACGCTGCCGGTGCACGCGCCCAACGATCTCTACGACACGACATTTCGGCTGTTCACATTGCAATCGCCGTTCCTGATGGGCAAGACGCAGCGCGCGGTCGATATCCTGTCCAACCCGCGCTTTGTCGATCTCGCCGCCAATCTGCATTATTACGACAAGACCTATGACGCGATCCTCGGCGGCTACGACGAGCGCCGCGACACGATGGCGAGCGTGCGTGGCACCCGGTTCCGCCGCGTCGAGCGGCTCTATTACCGTTATATCCGGGCGCAACGCGATAGGGTGCGCTCGATGCTGGCCCGCCTCGCGCTTCCCGCCGGGTCGGCCGCCGCCCCCGCTGCAAATTAGCAGCGCCGTTGTTCAAGCGAGTGGGCGGCGCAGCTGAAAATAGCGCAGGATCACCAGGCACGCCGCGGCCGCCGCCAGGTGCTTGAGAGTGTGGCCGCTGACGATATGCCCCAGCGAATAAACCGCGTGATCGGTGAATTCGAAGACTTTGGCGAGCGCATACCACGCCGCGGCGACGAGCCAATAATAGGACTTGGTATATTTCGGCGGATACAGCAGGAACAGCACCAGCAGCGCCAGGCCGGGGAAAAACTGCGCCCAGAAGTAAAAGCGCAAATCATCGGTCGAACGCCACCACAAGAGGCTCGCCACGCCGATCGCCAGCATCGGCCACAGCACCACCCTACCGGCCCGCTCGCCGACGCGTTCGGCGACGACGAGCGCCAGGATCGCGGCAAAGCTCAACGTCATCGGCAGCCGGTCCCAGAACAGCGTGCCGTCATTGGGGTCCCAGTGGTAATAGGAGGAGCCGATCCCGGTCAGCAAGAACCCGGAAAACAGGACAATCTCGGCGGCGCTGCCGCGAAATCGCACGAGCCCGGCCGCACCCACCGCAATAAAGGGAAGGTTCGAGACGACGTTCCAGAAATTGGGAATGCCGAGGAGGGTGCGCCGGTCGGCAAACAGGTGATAGGCCGGGTCCTGCGGGATAGCCGGCAGCAGCAGCAGGCCCGCCAGCGACGCGGCCGTCACCCCGGCGAGGAGCAGAAGACGGCCATCCGACCGGGCGCGCGCTGACCGCATCGGGCGAGATTAGCACGGCGCGCAGCGAGGGCGGGGTTGTTGACAGCACACAGCTCGGCTGCGGGAATTCGGCTGCTCCCCAGCCGGCGACCGGCGACCTTTTGGCGACGGCGGCACGAGGCGAGCCAACGAGGGACACTATGGCGCCAGCCAACCAATTGTTCGAGCCGATCGCTCTCGGCGGCATCACCTTGAGAAACCGGATCGCGGTATCGCCGATGTGCCAGTACAGCGCCGAGGATGGGTCGGCCAACGACTGGCACTTGCAGCATCTGGGCTCGCTGGCGCTGTCGGGGGCGGGCCTCGTCGTCGTCGAGCAGACCGCGGTCGAGCCCCGGGGCCGCATCACCCTTGGCTGTCTCGGGCTTTATTCGGACGCGAACGAGGCGGCGCTGGCGCGGGTTGTGGCACTCGGCCGTCGCTGGGGCTCGGCGCGGCTCGGGATCCAATTGGCGCATGCCGGGCGTAAGGCCTCGGCGAAGCTGCCCTGGGAGGGCGGCGGGCCGCTCGCCGCTGGCGGCTGGACGGCGGCGGCGCCGTCGGCGGTCCCGTTCGACGACCGCTGGCCGGCACCCGAGGCGCTCGACGAACCAGGGCTCGCCCGCATTCGCGACGCGCACGCAGAAGCCGCAAGGCGTGCGCTGCGGCTCGGCTTCGACCTCGTCGAGCTGCTCGCGGCGCACGGGTTTCTGCTGCACAGCTTTCTGTCGCCGATTTCCAACCGCCGCAGCGACCGCTGGGGCGGCAGCCTCGAAAACCGCATGCGCTTTCCGCTCGAAGTGGCGGCGGCGGTGCGCGCAGTGTGGCCGCGCGAGAAAGCGCTCGGCGTGCGCATTTCAGGGTCGGACTGGATTGCCGGCGGCATCACCCAAGAGGAGGCCGGGATTTTCGCGCGCGAGCTGCGCGAAATCGGCGTGGATTATGTCTGCGTGTCGTCGGGCGGGATCAGTCCGCAGGCGCGTCCCGAGGTTTCACCCGGCTATCAGGTGCCGCTCGCTGCCGCAGTCAAACGGGCAAGCGGCATTGCCGTGCAGGCGGTCGGGATGATCGTCGCGCCGGGTCAGGCGCAGGCGATCGTCGCCGATGGCCATGCCGATTGGGTGGCGCTCGCCCGCGCCTTTCTCGACGACCCGCGCTGGGCGTGGCACGCCGCCGAGGCGCTCGGGGCCGACGCCGCTTACCCGCCGCAATACCGCCGCGCCCGCCCCGCCGAGTGGCCGGGCGCGGCCCTGGCGCGCCCGCGCCGCGCCTCGGGGAGCTGAGATGCGCGCGCCCGGCCGCTTGCCGGGGGCTTGCCGGGGGCTTGACAGCGGCGCGCCGCCGCGCGGAGATGGGGCGCCAGGAGGAGCCCGCCGATGCTCGACGCCTATATCTACAATGGTCTGCGCACGCCGTTCGGACGCCATGCCGGCGCGCTCGCGCGGATGCGGCCCGACGACATGCTGGCCGCGGTCATCGCGGCCGTCGTCGAAAAGGGCCGGTTCGACCCGGCGAAAATCGAGGATGTGGTGGTGGGCTGCGCCAACCAGGCGGGCGAGGACAGCCGCTGCGTCGGGCGCCATGCCGGGCTCCTCGCCGGGCTCCCGATCGAGGTCGCGGGCTCGGTCTTGCAGCGCAATTGCGGCAGCGGGCTCAACGCCATCGTCATGGCGGCGCAGGCGATCACCTGCGGCGAGGGCGACACCTTTGTCGCCGGCGGGGTCGAGAGCATGAGCCGCGCCCCCTTTGTCATGAACAAAGCGGAGGCCGCGTTCGGCCGCGACGGCCGGATCTACAATTCGACGATCGGCGCGCGGTTTGCCAACCCCAGGCTCGAAAAGAATTTCGGCGCCGACACGATGCCGCAGACCTCCGACAATCTGGCGCGCGACTACCAGATCACGCGCGAAGCCTGCGACGTCTTTGCCGAAGCCTCGCAGAAGAAATACGCGGCCGGCAAGGCCGACGGCTTTTTCGCCGGCGAAATCTTGGCCGTCGAGGTGCCGGGCGGCCGCGCCGGGCCGGTCACGGTCGCCGAGGACGAGCACCCGCGTCCGCAGACGGATCTCGCCGCCCTCGCCAGATTGCGGCCGTTGCAGGAGGGCGGGGTGACGACCGCCGGCAACGCCTCCGGCATCAACGATGGCGCGGTGGCGATGATCGTCGCGAGCCGCAAGGCGGGCGAGGCTGCCGGGGCGGCACCATTGGCGCGCGTCGTTTCGAGCGGGGTCGCCGGCGTGCCGCCGCGGATCATGGGGATCGGCCCGGTCGAAGCCTCGAAAAAGGCGTTGGCGCGCGCGGGCTTGAGCCTCGCCGACATCGACGTGATCGAGATCAACGAGGCCTTCGCCGCCCAGGTATTGGCCTGCCTGCGCGGGCTCGAATTGCCGTTCGACGACAGCCGGGTCAACCAGAATGGCGGTGCCATCGCGGTCGGCCATCCGCTCGGCGCCTCGGGTCCGCGCATCGCCTTGACCGCCGCGCGCCAGCTCGCACGCACCCAAGGCCGCTACGCGCTCGTCACGATGTGCGTCGGCGTCGGCCAGGGGATCGCCGCAGTGCTCGAACGGGTGTGAACCGACCCCCGATCCGCGGGGGAGGAGAGCGGAGCTCGGCTGAGCCGCAACACGATGGCCGATCCTGAAATCGCCGCGGTCAGGGCGCTGCTGGCGGTGTTGCCGCGGCCGGCGGGGCTCGCCGAGCGGCGCCAGCGGCTCGACGCGCTCTGCGCGCATTATCCGCTGCCGGCCGATGTTCGGGTCGAGGCCATTCTCGCCAATGGAGTCGCCGCCGAATGGACCGCGACGCCGGGCGCCGACCCGGCTCGGGTCATCCTCTATCTGCATGGCGGCGGCTATGTTTCGGGCTCGCTCGCAAGCCACCGGCACATGGTGGCGCAGGCGGGCCGCGAGAGCCGGGCGCGGACCCTCGCATTGGGCTATCGGCTCGCCCCGGAGCACCCGTTCCCGGCCGCGCTCGACGACGCGCTCGCCGGCTACCGCTATCTGTTGGCGCAAGGGATCGAGCCGCGCCATGTCGCGATTGCCGGCGACAGCGCCGGCGGCGGGCTGACGATCGCTACGCTCGTTTCGTTGCGCGACAGCGGGGAGAAGCTGCCGGCCTGCGCCTGGTGCATCTCGCCCTGGGTCGATCTCGAAATGCTGGGCGCCAGCATGACGACCAAGGCCGACACCGATCCGCTGATCCAGAAAGCATATCTGAGCGAGCTCGCCGCTGCTTATCTGGCCGGCGGCGACCCGCGCTCGCCATTGGCCGCGCCGATCCATGCCGATCTTCGCGGCCTGCCGCCGCTCTTGATCCAGGTCGGCTCGGCCGAGACCCTGCTCGACGATGCGGTCCGCCTCGCCGGCCGTGCCGGTGCCGCCGGGGTCATGGTGCGGCTCGAAATCTGGCCCGACATGATCCACGCCTGGCACCTCTTTTACCAAGAGCTCGCGGCCGGCCGCCGCGCCCTGGCCCAAGCGGGCGACTTCATCCGCGCGTATTTGTAAGGGCTGCGATGCCGGCTGGCGCGAGCCGCTATGCTCGCGCCACCGGGCACGCTATTTTCGCGGTGTTCTGGAACCTGTCAAAGCTGCACCGCCCGTCCCCGTGATCCGCGTCATCCGACATCCCGGCCCGGGATCGAGCCATCCGCGCCCATCGGTGTTGGCGATGGGCAATTTCGACGGGCTGCACAAGGGCCATGCGGCGCTGATCGGGGAGGCGCGCGAGCTCGCCCGCGGGCAAGGCCGGCCGACCGCGGTGCTGACCTTCGAGCCGCATCCGCGCAGCGTCTTTTTTCCGGAAACCGAGCCGTTCCGGCTGACGCCCTTTCGCGTCAAGGAGCGCGAATTGGCGCGGCTCGGCGTCGATCTCCTGTTTGTCCAGCATTTCGATCTCGGCTTTGCCGCCAAGAGCGCCGAGGATTTTATTGCCGACATCATCGTGCGTGCGATCGGCGCCGCTCATGTCGTCGTCGGCTGGGACTGCACCTTCGGCAACCGCCGGCGCGGCACGCCCGAGCTGCTGCGCGAAGCAGGGCCGGGCCACGGTTTTGCCGTCAGCGTCCTCGAGCCGGTGCGCGGCGCCGACACGGCCGTCTATTCCGCGACCCATATCCGCGAATTGTTGAAGGCCGGAAAGCCGCGCGAGGCGGCCTCGCTGCTCGGCCGCTTTTGGGAGATCGACGGACGCGTCGCGACGGGCGACCGGCGCGGGCGCACGATCGGCTTCCCGACCGCCAATCTCGGTCTCGAAGATTACTTGCGCCCGGCCTTCGGGGTGTACGCGGTGCGGGTTTCGGGCGACGGCCCCGACGACCCGCTCGCCGGCCGCACTGTGGACGGGGTCGCCAATCTCGGCTTGCGCCCGACCGTCGGCACCCCCGAGCCGCGGCTCGAAGCCCATCTCTTCGACACCGACGCCGACCTCTACGGTCGCCACCTGCGCGTGGCCTTGATCGAGTTCATCCGCCCCGAGCGCAAATTTTCCGGCCTCGACGCGCTCAAGGCGCAGATCGCCGAAGACGCCGCCCGCGCCCGCCAAATCCTCGCCGCCACCCCCCGATAACGGGCGCAACGCACCGAGCCGACAAAAAGCGCCGCCCGCCCCGGCAGGGCATGCACACATCCCTGACCCCGAGCCGAGCGCCCCTGAATTCTCCCTCTCCGTCCCGGGGGTGGAGCGGGAGGATTGCGGGGGCGGTCAAGCCCGCGGCGCGCTGTCCGGGATCGTGACGATCCGGCGATAGCTCAGCGCCTCGGCGACGTGCCGGCGGCCGATTTCTGCGACGCTTTCGAGATCGGCCAGGGTGCGCGCGATGCGCAGGATGCGGTGGTAGCCGCGAGCCGAGAGGCGCAACCGCTCGGCGGCGCGCAGCAAGAGCGCGCGGCCGTCGGCGTCGGGGGTCGCGACCTCGTCGAGCAAGGTGCCGTCGGCTTCGGCATTGGTGCGGATGCGGCGGCCCTCGGGCAAGCCGCTGTATCGCTTTGCCTGGCGCAGCCGGGTGGCGGCGACCCGGCGGGCGACGACGGCGCTGTCCTCGGCCGGCGGCGGCAAGGCCAGGTCGCTCGGCGACACGGCCGGGACATCGATGTGCAAATCGATTCGGTCGAGCAGCGGGCCCGACAGCCGCGCCTGGTATTCTTCGGCGCAACGTGGTGCGCGGCCGCAGGCGTGCTCGGCAAACTGGCCGCAGCGGCACGGGTTCATCGCCGCGATCAGCTGGAACCGGGCCGGGTAGGTGACGTGCCCGGCGGCGCGCGCGACCGTCACCCGGCCGGTTTCGAGCGGCTGGCGCAGCGCTTCGAGGGCGGCGCGGTTGAACTCGGGCAATTCGTCGAGAAAGAGGATGCCCTGATGCGCCAGCGAGATTTCACCGGGCCGAGCGCGCGGGCCGCCGCCGATCAACGCCGGCAGCGAGGCCGAATGATGCGGGTCGCGGAACGGCCGCTCGCGCGCGAGCCCGCTGCTGCGCAGCCCGCCGGCAACCGACTGGATCATGCCGAGCTCGAGCGCTTCGCTCGGCTCGAGCGGCGGCAACAGTCCCGGAAGCCGCGCCGCCAGCATCGATTTGCCCGATCCGGGCGGGCCCACCATCAACAAATTGTGGCCGCCGGCGGCGGCGATCTCCAGCGCGCGCTTGGCTGTCTCCTGGCCTTTCACGTCCTTCAAATCGAGCGCCGGGGCGCCGGGGCCGGCAAGGTGCGGCTCGGGCGGGGGCAGCAATTGCGTGCCTTTGAAGTGGTTGACGATCGCCAAGAGGCTCGGCGCGGCGATGATCTCGACCTCGCCGGCCCAGGCCGCTTCACCGCCGCAGGCGGCCGGGCAGATGATGCCGCTCGCGCGCCCGGCGGCGGCGAGCCCGGCGAGCAGCACGCCCGCGACACTCGTGACCGAGCCGTCGAGCGACAATTCGCCCAATGCCGTATAGGCGGCGAGCTCCTCGGCCGGCAGCACCTCCATCGCCACCAGGAGGCCGAGCGCGATCGGCAGGTCGAAATGGCTGCCTTCCTTGAGGACATCGGCCGGGGCGAGGTTGACGGTGATGCGCCGCTGCGGCAAGGCGAGGCCGAGCGAGTGCAATGCCGCGCGCACCCGTTCGCGCAATTCGGCGACCGCCTTGTCCGGCAATCCGACGACGGTGAAGGCCGGCAGCCCGGAGGCGATCGTCACCTGGGTTTCGACCTCGATGACCTCGACCCCGTGAAATGCCACGGTGCGAACCAGCGCGACCATGCCTGCGCCCGCCTTTAACCAAACCTCAAGTGTAAATCGGCGCCGCCGCCGACGCCAGCGCCACGCAACCGGGTGTCACGCAACCGGGGCGCGCCCGGGCGAGGATTGTCCGGCGAGGATTGTCCGATGGTTGTAACGCGAGCGTGATCACGGTTAATTTGTCGGTTGTGCTACCGATTGGCGAAACTCGGCCGAGGGAGAGCCGCCTTGTTCAACACCACAAATCTGCGGCTCGCCTGGGAGCCGCGCATCCTGAGCCTGCTCCGGATCATCACCGGGCTGTTGTTCATGCAGCACGGCCTGAACAAGATTTTCGACTTTCCGGCGACCCCGAACCACCCGGCCTACCATCTGTTTACGTTGGTGCCGGGCTTGGCCGGCCTGCTGGAATCGATCGGCGGGTTGTTGATCGTGCTCGGCCTGTTCACGCGGCCGGTCGCCTTCCTCCTGTCGGGCGAAATGGCGCTCGCTTATTTCATGGTGCACGCCAAGCTCGGCTTTTTTCCGCTGCTGAACCGGGGCGGGGTGGCGGTGCTGTTCTGCTTTGTCTTTTTCTATTTGTTTGTTGCCGGCGGCGGGGTGTGGAGCCTCGACCGGCTGCGCGCGTCACGCCGCGCCTGATATCCTCCGCAGCGCCGGGATATCTGCGACAAAACGGCAGAGATCGCCGCCGGGAAAGAGGTGGCCCGCGATCCCGGCTGCCTGCGCCGCGGTGCAATCGGTCGGCTGGTCGCCGACGAGAAAGCTCGCCGCGGGATCGACCGGCCAGCAGCGCAGCAAATCGAGGATCATCCCCGGCGCCGGCTTGCGCCAATCGCTCTGCCGGCGGTATTCGGGCAACAGGGCCTCGGGGTGGTAGGGGCAATAGCGGATGTCGTCGAAATGCGCCCCCAGCGCGGCAAGCTCCAGCGCCATCTGCCGATGGAAGGCGCGGACGTCGTCTTCGGTGTAGAATCCTCTGGCGACCCCCGCCTGATTGGTTACGACAAACACGTAAAACCCTGCATCGTTCAAGAGCTTGACGGCTTCCTGCGCGCCGTCGATCCAGCGAAACCGGTTGCGCCAGAGGTGCCCGTCGTCGCAATTCAGGGTGCCGTCGCGATCGAGAAAGGCGGCCGGGCGGCGCGCCAGCGGGGCCGCCATCAGGCCCGGCATCACGGCCGCGGAAACAGGCGCTCTTCGACGAGCGCGCACAGGATGTGGCCGGCGACGATGTGGATCTGCTGGACGAGCTGGGTCGAATCGGTCGGCGCCCGCAATATCAGGTCGCAGCACGCCGCCATCTCGCCGCCGCTTTGTCCCGTGAACCCGACCGTGACCAATCGCTTTTCCCGCGCCGCGGCGAGCGCGCGCAGAATGCTCGGCGAGCGCCCCGAGGTCGAGATCGCGACGAAAACATCGCCCTGTGCGCCGAGCGCCTGGATCTGCCGCTCGAAAATCCGCTCGAAACCGTAATCGTTGCCGATCGCGGTCAACACCGAGCTGTCGGTGGTCAAGGCGATCGCCGCCGCCGGGGCGCGGTCGTAATTCAAGCGCCCGACCAGCTCGCCGGCGAGATGCTGGGCGTCGGCCGCACTTCCGCCATTGCCGGCGAGGACGAGCTTATGGCCGGCGGCGAGGGCAGCGCCGGCAGCTTCGGCGATCGCCGCCAGCGAATTGCAGAACAGGGGGTCGTCGATCGCCGCCTGGACCGAGTCGCGGGTTTGCGCGAGGTAATCGAGGATCGTCGTCACGGAGGCCACGGGGCCGACGGCCTGGGAAGCTCGGGAAGGCCGATCGTGTAGTCCTCGCAGCGCGACGTAACGCCGACGACCTCGCCCGGGTCGGCCGGCGCCGGCCGGGCCACGAGCGAGGTGACGGGGGTCGCGCAAAGCTGGTCGGCGAGGAGCGCGTTGACCCGCGGATCGTAATTGTTGAACGCGGCGAATTCGGGCGGGATCGTGCCGGCAGGCCGCAGCGCGCTGGTGCCGAACGCGTCCTTGACCGGTATGTAGGGCGTGCACCCCGCAACAAGCGCGGACAGCGAGGCGAGAACGAGGAACGAGCGCATGCCGGGCTCAGCTCGGAATTGTGTGCGCGGAATGTGCCGACAGAAGCCGCATCGCGCAACTGCCTTTCGGACAATTATCGCTCGGGGGAGAGTGTGGCCAGCGCCGCCGGCAGCTCGTGCATCTCGGCAATGGCGAGCGCCGCCCCTCTCGCCCGCAGCCGTGCCGCATGGCCGGCACGGCAATGGCCGCCGCCGCAAAAGCCGACCGCGGTCATGCCGGCCGCGACGGCCGCGTCGATGCCGGCCGGGCTGTCTTCGACGACGAGGCAGTGCCCGGGAAGCGCCGCCATCCGTCGCGCCGCGTAAAGAAAGAGGTCGGGCGCCGGCTTGCCGCGAGCGACCATCGACGCGGTGAACAGGTTCTCGTCAAAGCGGGTCAGAAGCCCGGTCAATTCGAGCTTTTGGTGGAGCTGCTTCGGCGCGCTGCTCGAAGCGACGCAGACCGGGGAATGCAGCCCATCGAGCACCGCGAAAATTCCGGGCATCGCGGTCAACGACCGCTCGAAGCCGCGCTCGACGAGGTCGTCCACCTGCGCAAGATAGGATTGCGGCAGCGCGCGACCCCATTCGCGCTCGATAACCGTCAGCATCTCCCGATCGCTAAAGCCGCAAAAGCGCTCGACCAGCTGCTCGGCGGTGATCCGATACCCGCAGGCGTTCAGCACCTCGGCATGGGCATGGTTGATCACCGGCTCGCTGTCGACCAGGACGCCGTCGCAATCGAAAATGACCAGGACGAACGTCACACCGCCCCGCTGCGCGCCAAGCCCGAAATGTGCTCTATGTCGCAATCGAAAATGACCAGGCCGAACGTCACACCGCCCCGCTGCGCGCCAAGCCCGAAATGTGCTCTGTGTCGCAATCGAAAATGACCAGGCCGAACGTCACACCGGCGGCACGCCAGCCGCCGCCAGCGCCGCCTGCTGACGCGCGGCAAGGGCGGGCTCGTCGAAATCCTCGATCAGCTCGTGAAACAGGCGATGCCAGTTGACCTCGGCCTTCAGGTGCAAAAACACCGAGCCGAGCCCGACCGCGGCACGGTCCATAAACACAAACTCACGCGGCGGGCGCACTCCGCCGAGGCGGCGGATGTCGCGGTGCACGCTCTCGACGACGGCCGCACCATCGGCGCCATGCGACTTTTTCTCCTGGATCGGCCGAGCGCGGTCGTCGAGCAGCGGGCCATAAACGTAGAGCGCCCAGCGGTTCAGCACCTCGATCATCTCGCGCGACAGATCGCCAAAGCCCCAGCTTTGATAGGCATGCACGGCAAGGTCGCGGTCGCCGCGCTCGAGCGCGTGGTAGAGGTCGATGACGCCACGGACAAAGGAGGCGTGAAACACCCGCACGCAGCCGAAATCGAGGAGGTTGACGTTGCCGTCCGGCGTTATCGTGTAGTTGCCGAGATGCGGGTCGCCGTGGATCACGCCGTAGCGGTAAAACGGCACGTACCACAGCCGAAACATTTTGAGGGCGACGTCGTTGCGCCGTTCGATCGGGGCCTTGGCGGTATCGAGGATCGGCGCGCCGTCGAGCCAGGTCATCGTCAACAAGCGACCCGTCGACAGCTCGGGGATCGGCGCCGGCACCGCAACCCCCGGCTCGTGCGCAAGAATGCCGCGGTAGAGCCGCATATGCGCGGCTTCGCGCCGGTAGTCGAGCTCCTCGCGCAGCCGGTCGGCGATCTCGGCGTGAATTTCCGCGGTGGCGACCGCCCGGTCATAGCGTTCGTAGAGGCCCATCGCCAGCTTCAACTGGCGCAGATCGGCCTCGACCGCCGATGCCATGTCGGGATATTGCAATTTGCAGGCGAGCGGCGCGCCGTCGAGCGCGGTTGCGCGATGCACCTGGCCGAGCGAGGCGGCACGCGCCGCGTTTCTGTCAAAGCTGCGAAACCGGCCCTGCCATTGGGCGCCGAGCTCGCCCATCATGCGCCGGCGGACAAACGGCCAGCCCATCGCCGGCGCATTCGCCTGCAATTGCACCAGCTCGTTGACGTATTCCTGCGGCAATGCATCGGGGATCGTCGCCAATAGCTGCGCGACTTTCATCAACGGCCCTTTGATGCCGCCCAGCGCCGCCTTCAGATCGGCCGCGTGCCGGCTGCGATCGACGGCAATGCCGAGATAGCGCTCGCCGGCGAGCCGCGCCCCGAGCCCCGCCATCGCGGTCGACACCTGCGCATAGCGCCGCATCCGGCCGGTAAAGCTGTCGTCGTCGCTCATGCGGGCGCCGGATAAGCCCACGGATCGACAACGGCCAGGCCGCAATCCGCAAAGTCGTCGACATTACGAGTTGCGAGACCGGCACCTCGCGATCGGGCGATGGCCGCGATTCGGGCATCTGCCTCGCTAATTGGCCGCCCGGCAAGACGTCTCCTGGAGGCGATATCTGCGAACGCGCGCGCCGCCGCGCTGTCGAAGGGCAATATGCGGCTAAAGAACTGAGTGCTCAGCAATTGCGCTATCACCGCCTCAAGCGATCGCCGGCGGCGTCCATCGGGCAACAACGCAGCGCCATACAACAGCTCTGCCTCGGTAATGGTGGTGGTGAACAGCGCGGCAAGGGGCTCCGATTGCATCCAATGCAATACGTTTGGCGAAGGCTGTGGCCGCAGCCCTTCCGACAACACATTCGTGTCGAGGACGATCATGTGAGATCGGGGGGATCACGCATTGGGCCGCGCGGAAACGCAGGCAGCTCAAACCCTCCGTGTGGCGCGACGAGCCGTCGGATGGCATCTGCCAGATTGTCCGCGGCCTGCGGCTCCTCGAAAAGCGCGAAGCGGAGGATATTCCGCGCCTCCTCCTCCATCGACCGGTCGTGCTCGGCCGCGCGCATGCGAAGCCTGCGTTTCAAGGCATCATCGAGATTTCGAATCGTAATGCTGCTCATTGGCGGGACGTTGCATCGACGATTGCAAATTAATCAATGCTGCACGCGAGCGCAAGCACCCGGCCGGTAAAGCTGTCGTCGTCGCTCATCGGTATGACCTGCCCCGATGCCTTCCGAACGGCGGAGTCGCGTGCGCATTGATCGCTGCACCACCGGCAGGCGTTTCCACAAGTGGCCGATATGTATGCAAATAATGGTACAACACTTCTTATCCGATAAGAGAGAGCCGCCGGAGATCTTCCTCCGTCCATTTTGCCTGAAGCTCGATCATTGAGCGCAATGTTCCGATCGGGAAAGTGTCGCCGGCACGATGAAAGGTGACAGTTACCCGACGGCCGTCCGCGTGGCGATAGCGCTGGTGAGAGCCGCGCTGATTATAAAGCGCGAACCCGTCGCGGATCAGCGCGTTGATAACCTCCCGCGCGGTTAGGTTGCGCAGCCGTCGCCATTCGATGTCGCTCACAGAGTGACGGCAACGAGCGGCTCTTCCGAAACCGCGGCGCTGGCCGGCACGGGCTTGCCCTCCTCTACCAGCTCGGCGGTGACCATCTCCAGCACTTCACGGATGTTTTGGAGCGCCTCTTCGCGTGAATAGCCCCAGGTTGCCGCGCCCAATTGTTCAAGCTCCGGACAATAAGCTCGCCAACGATCCTCATCGGGCTCGACAACGACCTTGAATGTGTAGGTGGTCACGCCACCCTCCGTTTGATCGCTGAATCTCGGTCAATACTATCCGATCTGCTCCACCTCGTCGATAAAGCCGGCGACGACCGACAATCCCTTGGACCAGAAGGAGGGGTCGGCGGCGTCGAGGCCGGACGGGGCGAGCAGCTCCTGGTGGTGCAGGGTGCCGCCGGCGCGCAGCATTGATTTGAAATTAATCAATGCGGCGCAAGGCTGCAAGGTCCTTCGGTCCCGAGGTTTGGCTCACCCGAGCCGCTCCAAACGCGCCGTCCTGCGGAGGAATTTGTCACTGTGCGGCAATTTCCTCGCGGACGACCTCCACCTCGCGCCCTTCCGTCTTCAGGATAACGCGATCATTCGGTCGAAAATCAACGAGCGCATCGACCAAGCGGCACCGGTGCCCATCGCTATTTATGAGCGTGGGTGAAATCCAGACGTATGGGCAGTTCTTGGTCATATGAAGCTTCGCGCTCCATCTCCCATTCCCGATTTTGAGATCAACGTTTACACGTCCGTTTTCATTTATCGGTAAGTTCTTGGCTTGAGCTTTAGGTGCATGAATTTCCAACGCCGGCTTACCATCTGCGTACCAGCTCGTTCGTCCGATAACCGCACGCGTTTCGGTAGCAGCCGCCTCAAAATTCGGCTTCCCGCCCAAATGCGTCAGGCGCTCCTTGGGCGCTTCGAGTTGTGGACGACCGCGGCCGCGGCGCAGCAACGTTTCGCCATAATGCAGATCGGCCTTGTCGAACCAGTCGTCAGCAAGCTCCGGAGCGGTATCCGCATCATCGGCAATCTGCCGAGCAATCTCATCGTCGGTGGTACCGTCAACCTTCACCAAGTCGCTGTAGATAGCGGGCTTGTTCCCTGCCATTGGCCTTCCTCATCGAAATCACGTGACGGCATTCTTCGCCATCGATTTTCTCGCCTGGCGTCCACACCAAGATCATCATCCGGCCGTCGAGCAATCCGACCGTGATGTAGCCTCGCTCGGGATACTCGAACCGCGTGTCCGCGAAACTAAGGCGCGGCCCGGCGAATACTTCGGTGCATCGCGAAAATCCAGGCGGCGCTCTCGTACGGTCCATTCCCGTTTCGCCGGATCTAAGGTGATCCGCATAACCGCAGGAAATTATGTAGCGAAGGAAAGACTGGGATCAAGTTTTCCGTAGCTACAGAAGTCTCAGCCGAGCGGCTCCAGCTCGTCGATAAAGCCGGCGACGACGGACAATCCTTTGGACCAGAAGGCCGGGTCGGCGGCGTCGAGGCCGAACGGGGCCAGCAGCTCCTTATGATGCAGGGTGCCGCCGGCGCGCAGCATATCGAGATAGCGCTCGGCAAAGCCCTGGTGCGCGTCTTCGTAAAGGGCGTAGAGCGAATTCACCAGGCAATCGCCAAAGGCATAAGCGTAGACATAGAACGGCGTATGGATGAAATGCGGGATGTAGGACCAGTAATGGCGATAGACCCCGTCGAGCTTTACCGCCGGCCCGAGGCTCGCACGTTGCACGCCGAGCCAGATTTCGGCGAGCCGGTCCGGGGTCAGCTCGGCCTCGCGCCGCTCGTCATGCACCTGTTCTTCAAGGCGACAAAGGCGATCTGGCGGATCACCGTGTTCAGCATGTCCTCGACCTTGCCGGCGAGCATGATCTTGCGCCGCCGCGGGTCGGTCTCGCGTGCCAGCAACGCGCGGAAGGTCAGCATCTCGCCAAAGACCGAAGCGGTCTCGGCCAGGGTCAGCGGCGTATCCGACATCAGATAGCCTTGCGGCCCGGCCAATACCTGATGGACGCCATGGCCCAATTCATGCGCCAAGGTCATCACGTCCCGCACCCGGCCCTGGTAGTTCAGCAACAGGTAGGGATGCGCGCTCGGCACCGTCGGATGGGCAAAGGCACCCGAAGCCTTGCCGGGCCGCACCGGCGCGTCGATCCAGGGTGCCGCGAAAAACCGCCGGCCGACCGCCGCCATTTCGGGCGAGAAGGCGTTGTAGGCCGAGAGCACTGTCGCTTCCGCCTCGGGCCACGGGATCAGCCGGTCGTCGTCTTCGGGCAACGGCGCGTTGCGGTCCCAAAACGGCAGCGCCTCGACCCCGAACCAACCCGCCTTCAGCCGGTAATAGCGGTGCGCGAGCCGCGGGTAGCTGTCGCGGACCGCCGAGATCAAGGCATCGACGACTTTGTCCTCGACAAAGTTCGACAGATTGCGCGAGGAAATCGGCCGTGGAAACCGGCGCCAGCGGTCCTCGATCTCCTTGTCCTTGGCGAGCGTGTTGGTAATCAAGGCGAACGTCCGGGCATTCTTGCCCAGCACCTCGCCGATGCCGAGGGCCGCTTCGTGGCGCACCTGCGGGTCGCGGTCGGACAACAGGTCGAGCGCCTCCGACTCGGTCAAGTCGCGACCGCGAAACGGGAACCTGAGGTCGGCGACGGTCTCGTCGAAGAGCCGCGTCCACGCCGCGCGGCCGGCGACCGATTTTTCGTGCAGCAGCTTTTCGATGTCGTCGGGAAGCTGGTACGGGCGAAAAGCGCGCGTGTCGCGCAGCCACGGGCGATAGCGGGCAAGCGCGGGGTCGGCCGCCTTGGTCTCGACCGCAGTGTCGTCGAGGCGGTTGAGCTCGAGGGTGAAAAACAACAGCGTCGTCGAGACGGCGTTGGTGCGCTCCTGCATTGTCTGGAAAAAGCGGCCGATCTCGGGGTCGGCGAGATTGCCGGCATGGACCAGCGAGGCGTAGCTGATGATCCGGCCGATTTGCTCCTGGAGCCGCTCATAGGTCTCGACCGCAGCCCCCAGCGCCGCGCCCGAGAGGTCGGCGAGCTTCCCCTCATAGCGCCGGTGAAAGGTGTCGGCGTCCGCGGCGAGCCGGGTCAGGTCGCGGGCCAATGCCGGGCTCTCCGGGCCGGAATAAAGATCGGACAAATCCCATTGCGGCAATGCGCCGAGCGCCGCCTCTTTTGGTCCCGCCGCTGCTTCGGCCACCGCTCTGTTCTCCATCGCCGGCTCCAACCGTCTCACGCGCAAAGATATGGCGTCTCACGCGCAAAGATATGGGGCCGAGAGCCGAGGCGCCAACCGCCGGTGCATGCGGGTGGCTATTCCACACGCCGCGCGAAACCCGTAGAACAGGCGCCGGGGCGGTTCGGGGGCAGGATGGATTACGACAATTGCCGCAGCCTGCCGGCAATGTTCTTCGATCAGGCAGACCGGCGAGGCGACCGGCCCTTTCTCTGGGCAAAGCGCGATGGCCGCTATCAAAGGGTGAGCTGGACAGCGGCGGCGCGCGATGTCCGGCGGCTCGCTCGCGGCCTCGCCGCGCTCGGTGTCCAACGCGGCGACCGGGTTGGGCTCGTCGCCGAGAATCGCCCGGAATGGGCCGTCGCTGACCTCGCGATCATGAGCGCCGGCGCCATCACCGTTCCGGCCTATGTGACAAACACGGTCGAAGACCACCGCCACGTTTTCGCCGATAGCGGTGTGCGCGCGGTCATCGTCTCGAAGCCGGCATGGTCGGCGCGGGTGCTGGCGGCGGCAAGCCAGGTCGAGAGCCTGCGCACTGTGGTAATGCTCGAACCGGTGCCGGGCCAGGCCGGCACGGTCGAAATGTTGTCCTGGGACGAGGCGATGGCTCGCGGCGCCGACGATGCGGGCAACGATGCGGTCAACGATGTGGCCGCCATCGTCGCCGACCTCGCACCCGACGATACTGCCTGCCTGATCTATACCTCCGGGACCGGCGGCGCGCCCAAGGGGGTGATGACCAGCCACCGCAACATCCTGGCCAATTGCCGCGGCGCCTATCGCCTGTTGGAAATCCTCGGCCTCGGCGACGAGGTGTTCTTGAGCTTTTTGCCGCTGTCGCACGCCTATGAGCACACCGCGGGCCTGATGTTTCCGATTTCGATCGGCGCGCAGATCTATTTCGCCGAAGGTGCGGAATCGCTCGCCGTCAACCTGCTCGAAGCGCGACCGACGATCATGACCGCGGTGCCGCGCCTCTACGAGACATTGCACCGCCGCATCCTGCTCGGGGTCGAGCGCAAAGGCGGAATGGCCCGCACCCTCTTTGAGCGTGCCGTCGCGATCGGGCGCAAGCGCGCCGCCTTCGAGCCGCTGAGGATTGGCGAGCGGCTCGCCGACCCGATGCTCGACCGGCTGGTGCGGGCCGGGCTGCGCCGCCGCTTTGGCGGGCGGCTGAAGGCGATGGTCTCGGGCGGCGCGCCGCTCAATCCGGAGATCGGCAGCTTCTTTCTGGCGCTCGGGGTCATGCTGCTGCAAGGCTATGGGCAAACCGAGGCCGGCCCGGTCGTCGCCTGCAACTCGCCGGCGCGGATCAGGATCGACACGGTCGGCCCGCCGCTCGACGGGGTGCGGGTGCGCGCGGCCGAGGATGGCGAGCTCCTGGTCGCCGGCGACAACGTCATGCAAGGCTATTGGAACGATCCCGAAGCGAGCGCGCGCACGATCGAGGACGGCTGGCTCAAGACCGGCGATGTCGGCGTCATCGATGATGACGGCTATATTCGGATCACCGACCGCAAGCGCGATTTCATCAAGAATTCCGGCGGCGACATGATCTCGCCGGCGCGGGTCGAAGGCTGCCTGACCCTGGAGCCGGAGATCGCCCAAGCAATCGTGTTCGGCGACCAGCGGCCCTATCTCGTTGCGGTGCTGGTTCCCGACCCCGACTTTGCCGCGGGCTACGCCGCCGAGCATGGGCTGGCAGCCGGGCTGCCGGTGCTTGCCGCCGATGCCGGCTTTGCTACAGCGGTGGGCGCCGCCGTCGCCCGCGTCAATCGTGCGCTGCCGGCGAGCGAGCGGGTGCGCCGCTTTGTCATCGCCGACGAGGCCTTTACCACTGCCAACGGGCAGATGACGCCGACCCTCAAGGTCAAGCGCCATGCCGTGCGCGAGGCCTACCGCACGGCGCTCGACGCACTCTATCAAGGTAAGGGCATCGCCGCCTGAGGGTGGGGCGGCCTCGGGAGCCGATGCGGCCCGTGCCACAATCTGGCGATCTTTCTGGGCGATACATCGGTCCGGCGCGCCATCGCCGGCGGCTGACCTCGACCCACGGATTAGGATGATTCGATATTTCTTGCTCGCGCTCTCTGCGCTTTTTATCTGCACCGGAGCAGCACCGCGGCCCCGCGTCGTAAATTCGATCACGGTCACCAATCGCAGCGGGGCCGTTCAGCGCGATTTTCCGTTGCAATTCGGACGGCCTTTTCTGAAAGGCGAAATCGCACACGCTCCGCACGTGCTGCTGAACGGCAAGCCGATCGCGAGCCAAGCCGATGTCAAGAACCGCTACCCGGACGGCTCGGTCGAATTTGCGGTGCTCGCCGTGGTGCTGCCGAGCCTGCCGATAGGCGCCAGCCAGACCCTGACCTTTGCCGATCAGCCCAAACCGGACAACGCACCGATGAGCCGGGCACAGATGCTCGACCCGGCATACAATTTCGATGCGGTCATCGGCGCCACCGCGACGGCAGCGGGGTCGCGGCCGCAAACGGCGAGCGCGCGGGCGATGCTGCAAGCCGGCGACTACAAGATTTGGACGAGCGGCCCGATCGCGCAAACGATCATCCTCGGCGACGACAGCACCGCGCGCAAATACGACATCGGCCTTGGTGACGGCCATCGCCCGCTGCGCCCGCGCTTTGTCGCAACCTTTTGGCCGGCGGGCCATCGGGTGCGGGTTCGCGCGGTCGGCGAAAACGACCTGGCGACCGAAGTCGAAGACCTCGCCTATACGCTCGCGGTCCGAGCCGGCGCTCGAGCTTCCCACATCGTCTACACCGGCGATTTGACCGGCACCCAGGCGACGCACCCGAAAAAGCAGTGGGCGATGACCAATTGGAGCCGCACGTTCTGGCTCGGCAACGGCGCCAATGGGGGCACGCCCTCGCCGCAGGTCGATATCGACTGCAATCTCGGCTATCTCGAAGCGACGCGCTGGCTGCCGAGCTACGACATGTCGATCAAGCCGACATCGACGCTGGTGACGAACGAGTATGCGCTGTGGACCGGGCGGCCGCACGACCTCTATGATGGCCAGTGGAACGGCGGGCTGTGGCAAAATGCGATGGGCACGACCGGCGAGCGCCGGGAGATCGGCCCCTACCCGACCTGGGACGTCTTGTGGCTCTACACCGGCGATTGGCGGATGCGCCAGATGGCGCTGGGGCTCGACGATTTGGCCGCGGCGTTTCCGGCCAATCTGCGCGAGACCGACCCGGCCCGCCGCTTGCAGCGCAGCGACCCAGCGGGGCTCAGCCCCGAAACCGGGCTCGGCCGCACCGTCTCGATCACCGACCGGCGCAGCACCCAGTTTTTCAACGCCGGCTATATCTTTACCCAGGGGCGGGCCGCCGACCGGCCGGTCCAGGTCGGCGCCATCGACCTGCGTCAGCCTTGGAGGTTCGACGGCGCGCACCAGCCGCAGCCGTGGTTCGTGCCCTATGTGCTGACCGGCGACCCGTGGTATCTCGACGAGGCTTACCTGTGGGCCGGGTTCAGCGCCTCGCGCTATCCGGGCGGCGTGACCAAGGCTGCTTATGGCCGCGGCCCGACCGGGGCGGAGGGGGTGATCGGCGACGAGCTGCGCGGTGCCGGCTGGGTCTTGCGCAGCCGGGCCGAGACCGCGCTGATGGCCCCCGACAGTGACCCTGAGAAAGCCTATTTCACGACCCTCACCAACGACGCATTGGCGCGCTGGGAAGGCGGGCTCGGGGTGTCGGGCACCGTGTTCGACGGCAGCGCCGTCAAACTCTGGGGCGCCAAATACGGCAATTACTACAGCTCCAATAGGGGGCCGGAAAGCGGGAAGCCGCCGGCGGTCGGCAATTGGGAATCGAACGGCAATCCGACTTCGAGCCCGCCGGTCGCGGATGTGCGGGAGAACGAGGCCCTCGGCATCTTTATCCCCGGTGCCGTCGGGTCGTGGACCTCGCCCTGGATGCAGTATTACGCAATCTACGGGCTCGGCCGGGCCAAGGAGGTCGGGTTTGCCGCCGAGCCGCTTGTTGGCGCACACCGCGGCGTGGCTCACGGGCCTCGTCAACAATTCGGGCCATCCCGAGCTCTTGGCGGCATACCGCATGCCGGTCGAGAAGAGGGGAGGCGGGTTCTTCGCCAGCTGGCGCGCGCTGGTTGCCGCCCTCCAACCGGGCTGGCTTACCGGGCAAGGCTGGACGCCGCGGACCTCGACCGCGACATCGCTCGACCAATATTTCGCCCGCAACCTCAACGCCGATGGTCGCCAAGCCTGGGCGATCGCCGCCGCCTCGCAGATCGCCGGCGAGCCGGGCGGGGCGCAGGCTTGGGCCTGGATCGAGCGGCACGTCTACACCAGGATCACCGACTGGGCGAGCCACCCCGGCGCCGGCCCAAAATGGGCGGTGCTGCCGCGCACCGACAGGAACCTGCTGCCGGCGATGCCGTCGCATTGAGCCGGCGCAGCGGTGAAGCCACCGAGCCTTCGGCGCGAACCTATCGCGATCCGCCGCGGAATGCGGCGCCGGAGCTGCCGGCATCGATAAAACCGGGCGCCGGCCGCGAGCCCACCAGCCCGGGGATGCCGCGCTGCGCGATAGGGAAGAGGGCCTTGTTTCGCCTGCGGCCCGCAACCGGTGAAGGCACTTGCGCAATTCCGCGGCGGCTCTTAACTAAGGTCCGTCGACCCGTTTGGGATCGGGCTTTCCGGCCTGCGTTCGTCTGCGATCGTGCGACCGTGTCTTCCGAGCCAATCGATGTCCGATACGCCGCGCGTTCGCGTGGCGGCCTTACTTGCTAAGTGGAGTTACTGCCGATGGCGACCGGTACGGTCAAATGGTTCAACGCGCAGAAGGGCTATGGCTTTATCCAGCCCGAAAACGGCGGCGCCGATGTGTTTGTCCACATCTCCGCCGTCGAGCGCGCGGGGATGGATAATCTGCGCGAGGGTCAACGGTTGAGCTACGAGCTCGAGCAAGGCCAACGGGGGCGCGTCTCCGCCGTCAATTTGCGCGCGACCTGAGGAAGAAAAAGAACATGCGGGGGTGCTGCGGCGCCCCCGTTCCTTTGTCGGAGGGAGCTGTTTGGCCAAAGAAGACCTGATCGAATTCGACGGTACCGTGCTCGAGCTGTTGCCCGATGCCCGGTTCCGCGTGCGCCTCGACAACGGCCACGAAACACTGGCCTACTCTTCAGGCCGCATGAAAAAGAACCGCATTCGCATCCTCGCCGGCGACCGGGTAACGGTCGAAATGACCCCATATGATCTGACCAAAGGCCGGATCAACTTTCGGCACAAGGACGAACGCGCACTCCCGATGGGCGGCCGGCCTAATTTTCGTCGGCGCTGACGGGGCTCTGACCTGTCCCGCCGGCATGCCTCGCCGGCACAAATCAATTGACATCGATCAGATCGAGGCCAATTTGACTTGGCAGTTGCGCAACGCATAATCGTTACACAGAGGTTACGACATCTCAATGGGTTTTTCCGAGCTTGATCTTTCGCCTGAAGTGCTTCAGGCGGTTACCGACGCCGGCTATACGATCCCCACCCCGATCCAGGAACAAGCGATCCCGTTCGTCCAGCGCGGCCGTGACGTGCTCGGCTGCGCCCAGACCGGCACCGGCAAGACCGCGAGCTTTGTCTTGCCGATGATCGACAAGCTGGCGGCCGGCCGGGCGCGGGCGCGCATGCCGCGCTCGCTGATCCTCGAGCCGACGCGCGAGCTGGCGACCCAGGTCGCCAATTCCTTTGAGCTTTACGGCCGGCATCACCGGCTGACCATGGCGCTTCTGATCGGCGGCGAAAGCTTTGTCGATCAGGAACGCAAGCTCGACCGCGGCGTCGATGTGCTGATCGCCACTCCCGGCCGGCTTCTCGATCTTCACGGGCGCGGCAAGATCTTGCTGTCCGACGCGCATATCCTGGTCATCGACGAGGCCGACCGGATGCTCGATATGGGCTTTATCCCCGATGTCGAACGCATCGTCGGGCTATTGCCAAAAACGCGGCAGACCTTGTTTTTCTCGGCGACGATGCCGCCGGAAATCCGCATCCTGGGCGACGCGTTTCTGAGCGACCCGGTCGAAATCTCGGTGGCGCCGCCGGCCTCGCCCGCTGCTGGCGTGATCCAGTCGCTGGCAGTCCTCGATGCGGGCGACAAGCGCGAGGCGCTGCGCCGGCTGATCGCGTCCGAGGACGTCAAGAACGCGCTGATCTTCTGCAACCGCAAGCGCGACGTGGACATCCTCTATAAATCGCTGGTGCGGCACGGGCTCGATGCCGCGGCCTTGCACGGCGACATGCCGCAGCCCAAGCGGACCGAGACGCTCGAGCGCTTCAAAAATGACGAGATTCGCCTTCTCGTCGCCAGCGACGTTGCCGCCCGCGGCCTCGACATCAAGGGCATGAGCCACGTCTTTTGCTTCGACGTGCCGATCCATGCCGAGGATTACGTCCACCGCATCGGCCGCACCGGCCGCGCCGGGTTGTCCGGCCGCTCGTTCATGCTGGCCGCGCCCGAGGATGGCCGTTTTGTCGCCGCCATCGTCAAATTGATCGGCAAGGAAATCCCGCTCACCGTCATCGAGGGCATCGCCCCGGCCGAGCTCGAATACGAGGAGGGGCGCCGTCGCCGCGGGCGCTCCGAGCGCCGCCCTGCGCCGAGCAAGTCTCCGGTCAAGACATCACGCCCCACGGCGGGGCGGCCGACGGAAGCACGGCGCCCCACGGTGGACCGGTCGAAGGATACACCACGTCTCACGGCGGACCGGCCGAAGGAAACATCGCGCCCGCCCCAGAGCAGCGCCGTCGTTACCCCGTTTCCGCGCGCTGCCGCACCTCGCCGTGCGCCGAGCGCACCCGCAGCCCCCGCCGCGGAGGAGCGCCGGGTCGTCGGTTTCGGCGACCACCTGCCGGCCTTTCTCGCCCGCCCGCCGCGCATCGTTGCCGGCTCTTGAGGCGCCCTTTGGATGAAGACCATCTTTGTCATGGTCAAATGCGATCTCGGCAAGGCGTATGAGGTCGCAGGTGCTGCGGTCGATACGATCGAGCAGGTGTCGGAGGTTTATTCGACCTCGGGCCAATACGACCTTCTGATGAAGGTGTACCTGCCGGACGACGCCGATATCGGCCACTTCGTGACCGAGGATTTGCAGACCTTGGCCGGGGTCAAGGACACCTTTACGATCATCGCCTTCAAGGCGTTCTCCGAAGATTTGTCGAGCTGAGCGGGGCGGAGGGGGCGATGGCCGAGGGCGAGGCCCTTTGGGTGCGGGTGGCCGGGCGCGGCGATGTGGCGCCGGGCGAGGTCATCGGGGTCGAGGCAGGCGGCCATTCGATCGCGGTCTACGATTGCGACGGCACCCTGTTCGCGACCGACAATATCTGCACCCACGCCTATGCCCGCCTCTCCGATGGCTGGCTCGACGGCGAGACGATCGAATGCCCGCTGCACGCCGCGCGCTTTGACGTCCGCACCGGCAAGGTGCTCGACCCGCCCGCCACCGAAGACCTGAAGACCTACCCCGTCCGCCTCAGCGGCGACGATATCGAGGTGGCGCTGGGCTAGAGCAGGGCTAGAGCACGGCTAGAGCGGTTTCCGCTCGGATTGTACCGCGTTCACCCCCTCCCAACCCTCCCCCATCAAGGCTCACCTATGCACACATCTTTTACGAAGGGTGCGGCATTTTGACTCACCCTGGGATTGGGCATTGCGCAGCTCCCGCATCATGTGAGCTTGTTGGCGCGAACCGCTACATGTTGAAGAGGGGATCGGCATGGACGGGTTCGCGATTGGCCAGTTCGGGGATGCCCGGCTGGAAAAAGGGGGCGCTGTTTGTCGAGCGCCTGGTCGAGCGTTCGACCGTGCGGCTGCGGCAGCTGGCTCGCCATCGCGCCGAGGAGGTTAAGCTCGGCCGCTTTCTGCGCAATGATCGGGTGAGCCTGGAAGCGCTCAACCGGGGGACCGGCGAGTGGGTTGGGCGAGTGGCCCAAGGCTGTCGCCATGTCTTGGCGATCCAGGACACCACAGAGCTGAATTTTCAGCGCCATGCGCGGCGCACGCGCGGACTGGGCCCGGTCGGCAACGGCACCGACCAGGGCTTGTTTCTGCACCCGCTGCTGGCCATCGAGGCGGCGGGCGGGCGCTGTCTCGGGCTGGCCTGGGCCAAGCTGTGGGTGCGTCGCGGCAAGATCACGACACCCCGTCGCCAGCGACCGATGGCGGCCAAGGAAGCGCAGCGCTGGCAAGACGGGATCAGCGCCGCCGAGACGGTGTTGGCCGGCGCCGAGCTGGTCACCGTGGTCAGCGACCGCGAGGCCGACATTTACCAGAGCTGGGCGCGGCCGCGCGCGGCCAACCTGCACCTGCTCGCACGTGCCGCGCAAAACCGCTCTCTGCGCGGCGGCGGTTCGTTGTTTGCCACGACCGACCGGCTTGCCATCGCCGGCTGCTTCGAGTTGGAGGTGCCCCGCCAGCCGGGCCGCCCGGCGCGCCGGGCGCAGATGGAGCTGCGCTTTGGCATGGTCGAGCTGAGGTGCCCGCACTGGCTGCGCCGGTCGTCGGATTTGCGCGGAGCGCTGCCCGAGAGCGTGGCCCTCCATGTCGTCGATGTGCGCGAGTGCGCCGCGCGCGCCGGCGCCGCGCCGCCGCTGCATTGGCGGCTCCTGACCACCCACCTCGTCAACACCGCTGACGACGCCCGGCAGATCGTCGAGTGGTATCGCCGGCGCTGGAATATCGAGCAGCTGTTCTGGACCCTCAAACGCCAGGGCCTCGATATCGAGGCCAGTCAAGTCGAGACCGCCGAGGGCCTCGGCAAACTCGCCTTTCTTGCCACCCTCGCCGCCACCCGCATCATGCAACTGGTCCAGGCCCGCGACGGCACCACCCCAATCCCCGCCGCGGAGGTCTTCACGGCCGACGAGATCGAAGCTCTCGGCCTCCAGCAGCCCGCCCTCGAAGGGCGAACCGCAAAGCAGAAAAACCCTCATCCCGCCGGTTCCCTGGCCTGGGCAAGCTGGATCATCGCTCGCCTCGGCGGCTGGAAGGGGTACGCCTCGGAAAGTCCACCCGGGCCGATCACGATGCGCCACGGGCTCACCAGGCTCGCCGCCTTCAGCAAGGCCCGTGCCATCCTGAGAAATGTGCATAGGTGAGCCCATCAAGGGGGAGGGTCTTTATTCGGCACTCCTGGTTGTACTCCCGCCCCCTCGATGGGGGCGGGTCGGGGTGGGGGTGATGCGTGCCGAGCGCGTCGACCCGGTCGAAAACCGCTCTAATCGTAAACCCGGCGATAGAGCTCGATGATCTCGTCCCCGCTCGGCACCCGCGGGTTGTTGGCGGGCGAGCCTGAAGCCAGCGCCTGGCTCGCCATCACCAGCAGCAATTCCTCGTAGCGTCCGGCATCGATGCCCCATTCGCGTGGGGTCGGCACCTTCGAGATCGTGGTTCAGCCGGCGCAATTCGTCGAGGAGGCGCGCGACCGCCGCCTGGCTCCCTTCGCCTTCCTCGGCGACCCCCATCGCGCGGGCGCAATCGGCATAGCGGTCGAGCGCCGCCGGGGTCGAAAAAGCGGTGATCTCGGGCAGCAGCATCGCGTTCGACAGCCCGTGCGGCACATGAAAAAAGGCGCCGATCGGCCGGCTCATGCCGTGCACCAGCGCGACGCTCGAATTCGAGAACGCCATTCCCGCGGTCGTCGCCCCCAGCATCATCGCTTCGCGCGCCGCCCGGTTTTGCGGCTCGGCGCAGGCGGTGCGGATATTGCGCGCGATCAGCCCCATCGCGTTTTTGGCGAGGCCGTCGGTGTAGGGGCTGGCGCGGCGGCTGACATAGGCCTCGATCGCATGGGTCAGGCTGTCGATCCCGGTATCGGCGGTCAGCCGCAACGGCATCGACAAGGTCAGCTCGTAATCGACGATTGCCGCCAGCGGGCAGCAGGCGAGCCCGGCGATCAGCATCTTTTCGTCGGTCTCGGTGTCGCTGACAACGGTGAACCGCGTCGCTTCCGACCCGGTGCCGGCGGTGGTCGGGATCGCGACCAGCGGCGGCCCGGCCTTGGGGATGTCGGCCGGCACCTTCCAATCGCGCATCTTGCCGCCATTGGCGGCGAGCATGCTCATCCCCTTGGCGGTATCGATCGAGCTGCCGCCGCCGACCGCGACGAGGCTGTCATAGCCGCCCTCGGCGAGCCGCCGCGTGCCCTCTTCGATGACCGCGGTCGTCGGGTCCGCAACCGTGTCGGCGAAGACCGAAAAGCCGATGCCGGCTTGCGCGAGCAGATCGGTCGCTGCGGTCGAGAATGCCGCAGCTTTTGATATAGGGGTCGGTCACGACCAGCGGCCGCGCCAGGCCAAAGCGTTGCAGGACGCCCGGCAATTCGCCGAGCGCGCCGCCGCCGATCGCCATCAGCCGCGGTGTCGTCACGATTGCAGCCATTCGTGTGTCCTCCTGCTCAGCCCGGCTTTTTCAGGCGAAAGCGCAAGACGCCGCCCGCCTCTTCACGCGCCTCCAGCAGCTCGCAGCCGGTGGTCTTGCAGAAATGCTCGAAATCCTTGACCGCACCCGGGTCGGTCGCCAGCACTTCGAGCACCGCCCCCGGTCCGAGCGGCTTTAGCGCGCGCCGCGCCTTCAGCACCGGCAGCGGGCAGAGGAGGCCGGTCGCATCGAGGGTGGCGGCAGTCGCGTCGTTCATCGTCTCTCCCGGCGGGCCAGCAAACGGATTTTAGACATCGGCCGTACTCTATCAATCGGGCAATCGCGCTCCCAGCTTCAAGGACGACCCACCGCCACGGAGGCTCCGATGGAATCCGAACGACTGAACGCCTACGAAACCGCACCCGAGGCGATGAAGGCGCTGCGCCAGGTCGAGGCGTATATCCACAACAGCGGCCTCGACAAGCGGCTGATCGAGCTGGTCAAGATGCGCGCCTCGCAGATCAACGGCTGCGCTTATTGCCTCGATATGCACAGCAAGGATTTGCGCCGCCAGGGCGAAACCGAGCAGCGCATCTACCTCTTGAACGCGTGGCACGAATCGCCGCTCTACACGGCGCGCGAGCGGGCCGCGCTCGGCTGGACCGAGGCCTTGACCCGGGTCGCCGACACCCATGCCCCCGACGCCGATTGGGCCGAGGCGCGCCGCCATTTCTCGGACAAGGAGCTGGTCGATCTGACGACGTTGATCGGCATGATCAACCTGTGGAACCGGCTGGCGATCGGGTTCCGCTACCAGCACCCGGCGGCAGACGGGGCGCAGTGACACGCTTATTGCCGTTGATTCGGACCATCAGATGGTCCATAAATCGTTTGCTTTGTGCAAGAATGGACCCAGCGATGCAGGTCGCGGTGACGGACGCAAAAGCGCGGTTGACGGAATTGATCCGGTGCGCAGAAGCAGGTGAAGAGGTCGTTCTGACCAGGCACGGCCGGGCAGTGGCGCGGGTGGTGCCGGTCACCCGACCTGCCGACCGCACGGCACGCCGGCGCCTCCTCGAAGCGATACGGTCAGCGGGCGGGGCCAAGGCGCGTGCCGGCGAGGGCGCTGCGCGGAGCCAGGACTTCCTCTATGGCCCGGATGGCTTGCCCCGATGATTGCGGTCGACACTTCTGCGTTGATGGCGATCGTCCTCGCCGAGGCGGAGGCGGATTCCTGCATAGCCTCCCTCGGGGACGAGACCGAAGTCTTGGTTTCGGCCGCAACCGTGGCGGAGGCCTTGATCGTTGCCGCCCGGCGCAATGTCGGTCGCGAAATGAGCCGGCTGATCGAGGGACTCGGCCTTGAGATCGTGTCGGTAACGCCAGCCTCGGCGCGCCGGGTCGCTGCGGCCTATCAACGCTGGGGTCGGGGCGTGCATCCGGCGGGTCTGAACTTTGGCGACTGCTTCTCCTATGAAGTGGCTGACGAGCGTTCCTGCCCGTTGCTCTATGTCGGCGACGATTTCTCGAAAACGGACTTGCGGAGCGCGGTGCGACGCGAAGACAGCGCAGCCGGCGGCTGAGGCCGTGCTGCCGCCATGCCGCCGCATCGGGGCGCGCGATGGCCGAGCTACTTCAGGATATTACGCGCGAGCCCGTGCGAGGCCCGCGTCAGCCGCTCGTCGTTGGTCCAAAGGGCATCGCAGCCGTGGTGCTGAGCGCAGGCGAGATGAAGCGCGTCGGGTGTCCTCAGACCGAACCTGGCCCGAAGCGACGCCGCTTGCAGATATACCGCTTCGGGCATCGCCAATGGCGCAAATCGTTCGAACAATGCGGTATATGCCCGTTCCAGAACCGGGTCGCCGCGCTTGATCGGCCCGACCAGGCATTCGCATTTGACCAGCGGAGAAATCCCGAAGCGGGCCGCCGCAGCCTGGGCCATGGCGTCGGCGACCGATATGCCCCAACGAGGATGGGCCTCGACCAAATAGATCAAGAGACAGGCATCGAGATAGATCAGTCCCACGCGCGTCGCTCTTCCGCGATCGATGTGTCGATTTCCTCGGCAGACCGCCTCGCGTAGGCCGGCAAGGGGTGGTTTCGGAGCCAGGTGAGAATGGCTTTTGCGGTGCCGATGTCCGCGCCCGCAAACGGTTCTGAATCCGCCGGCACGAGCCGCACCACCGGCTGGCCGCGATTGGCGATGACCACGTCGGTGCCGGCTTGCGCCAGCTTGATCAGCTGCGAGAGCCGGTTCTTGGCCTCAAAGACATTGACTTGCACGGGGGGCTCCTGCGGCGATCGATGGCTATACCTAGCCATAATGGCTAACCTTGTCCAGATCGGTCTCGGTAGCGCCGTCTCGGCTTGGGCGAACCGCCGGATGTCACGCAATCCAAATTCTCGTGCCGCTGGCACGCCGGGCCGGCGGTCAGATCAGGCCGAGCTCGCGCAGCTCGTTCAGCATGCGGTCGGGCATCGTCGAAAAATCGCCGGCCGCGCCGGCCGGGACGTCGCGCGGCGCATCGGCCGGCGCCATATAGCGCCAGCCTTGAAAGGCCCGATAAGGCCGCAGCAAGGTCGCGACCAGCACCGGATCGACCTCGATCAGGCAGTAGCCGCGGCCGTTGTCGTCGCGCTCGCGGCGAAAGCCGACAACACGCTGTCGCACTCGAATATGGCCCTTGATCACCCAATAGATCGAGCCGCCGTCGAGCACCGCCGCAGCGCGCCGCGGATGGTTGCGGGTGTAGACGGCACTCCAGCCGCGCTGGGCCAGCCGCTCGGCCCGGATTTGTCGCAAATGGTCGAGATCGCCGACGCCGACGGCGAGCTTGACGAGGTGCAGCGGGCCCGCGGCGCCGTTTGCCTCAGCCGGCTTCATCGCCGCCGCGCTCCGGGTCGGCCAGGACGACGAGCTCCGCACCCTCATCGACGAGGTCGCCGACGGCAAAGCGGACCCGCTCGACGACTCCGTCGGAGGGGGCGGCGACCGCGTGCTCCATCTTCATCGCCTCGATGACGACGAGCCTCTGGCCGCGGCGCACGCTGTCACCCGGCGCTACCAGCAGCGCGGCGACCCGGCCCGGCATCGGCGCGGTCAGCCGGCCCGCCGCCGGGTCTTCGCCGAGGCGCGCGGCGAGCGGGTCGATTTCGCTGAGCCGCCACTCCTCGCCGTCGATAAACACAACGGTCTCGGCATCGCGGTCGAGCACGAAAATGCGGCGGCGCACCCCATCGAGCACGAGTACCAGCGACCCGTCGGGCTCGAGCTTCACCGGCGGCGGTCACACTTTGCGCCCCGAGCCGCAATCGCCACTCGCGGCCGTCCGCCTCGGCTTCGACGATTCGGGTCGCGCCGCCGTCGCGCAAGACGACATCCTGTCGGCCCCGCCCACCGAGGCGCCAGCAATCGTTGCGCGCCCATGGCGAATGCGGGTCGCCCGAGCCGGCCGCAGCGTGAGCGGCGCGGGTTGCGCGGGTCGAAAGCCGGCTCACCGCCGCCGCGAAGAGCGCTTCATCGGGGGCCGGGCGGGCCGGCGGCAGCAAGCTCGCGCGGCGTCGCTCGATAAAGCCGGTATCGACGGCACCCGCGGCAAAATCGGGGTCGGCGGCGATGCGCGACAGAAACCCGAGATTGGTGCGCAGGCCCTGGACCGCGCTCATCGCCAGGGCGCGGCGCAGCCGTCCGATCGCGGCATCGCGGTCGGCGCCCCAGGCGATGATTTTGGCGATCATCGGGTCGTAATCGGGGGTGATGCGGTCGCCCGAGCGCACGCCCGTATCGACCCGCGCGATCTCGGGCGGCGGCAGGTGAAGCCGATAGAGCGTCCCGGTCTGCGGCAGAAAGCCGCGGTCGGGGTCTTCGGCGTAGAGCCGCACCTCGATCGCGTGGCCGGAGGCGGCAAGCTCGTTTTGCCGCAATGGCAGCTTCTCGCCCGCGGCGACCCGCAATTGCCACTCGACGAGGTCGAGCCCGGTCACCGCTTCGGTCACCGCGTGCTCGACCTGAAGGCGCGTGTTCATCTCGATAAAATAAAACTCGTCGGGCCGGTCCGTCGGGACCACGAATTCGACCGTGCCGGCGCCCTCGTAGCCGACGGCGCGCGCCGCGAGGAGGGCGGCCTCGGCCATCGCATGGCGCCGTTTTTTGTCGAGCCCGGGGGCCGGCGCCTCCTCGACCACCTTCTGGTGCCGGCGCTGGATCGAGCAGTCGCGATCGAAGATGTGGACGATATTGCCGTGCCGGTCGGCGAAGATTTGGACTTCGATATGCCGCGGCTCGATCGAGGTATTTCTCGATCAGCATATGGTCGTCGCCAAAGGCGCCCAGGGATTCGCGCTTCGCCTCGGCAAGCGCCGCGCCGAAATCGGCTGGCGCGCGCACGATGCGCATGCCGCGCCCGCCGCCGCCGGCCGATGCCTTGATCAATACCGGAAAGCCGACCCGTCGCGCTTCCTCGGCGAGCCGGTCCGGGTTCTGGTCGTCGCCGTGATAGCCGGGCACCACCGGCACACCCGCTTTGACCATCAGCGCCTTTGCCGCCGCCTTCGAGCCCATCGCCCGGATCGCCGCCGCCGGCGGCCCGACAAAGACCAGCCCCGCCGCCGTCGCACGCCGCGGCGAAATCGGCATTCTCCGAGAGGAAACCATAGCCCGGATGCACCGCCTCGGCGCCGCTTTTGCGCGCCGCATCGATGATCGCGGCAATGTTCAAATAGCTCCTGGCCGGCTCGGCCGGACCGAGCGGCCGCGCCTCGTCCGCCAGCTCGACATGCAGCGCCTCGCGATCGGCCTCGGAATAGACCGCGACCGTGGCGATCCCGAGCCGGCGCGCAGTGCGGATCACGCGGCAAGCAATCTCGCCGCGATTGGCGATCAAGATTTTGGAGAACACCCGCTCACATCCTGAACACGCCGAAGCGGCCCATCTCCCCGTCGAACCGCTCGATCGGCGCGTTGAGGCTGGCCGAGATCGCCAAGGCCAGCACCATGCGGGTGTCGGCGGGGTCGATGACGCCGTCGTCCCAGAGCCGTGCGCTGGCGTAATAGGGGTGGCCCTGGGTTTCGTATTGGGCGCGGATCGGCGCCTTGAATTTCTCTTCTTCGGCCTCGCTCCATGCCTCTCCATGCGCTTCGCGCGCGTCGCGGCGCAGCTGCGCCAAGACGGAGGCCGCCTGCTCGCCGCCCATCACCGAGATCCGCGCGTTCGGCCACAGCCACAAAAACCGGGGGCCGTAGGCGCGGCCGCACATGCCGTAATTGCCGGCGCCAAAGCTGCCGCCGATGATCACGGTAAATTTGGGCACCGCGGCGGTGGCGACCGCGGTCACCATCTTCGCCCCGTCCTTGGCGATGCCGCCCGCCTCGTATTTTTTGCCCACCATAAAGCCGGCGATGTTTTGCAAAAAGACGAGCGGGATGCCGCGCTGGGCGCAGAGCTCGATAAAATGCGCGGCTTTCAACGCGCTTTCGGAAAAGAGAATGCCGTTGTTGGCGAGGATGCCGACCGGATAGCCCCAGATACGGGCAAACCCGCAGACGAGGGTGGGTCCATAGAGCCGCTTGAACTCGTCGAACTCGCTGGCGTCGACGAGGCGGGCGATGATGTCGCGCACGTCGTAGGGCTGGCGCGTGTCGGACGGGATGACGCCGTAAAGCTCCTCGGCCGGATAGAGCGGCGGGGCCGGCCTCCGCGCTTCGAGCCCGGCCCGTTTTGGCCGGTTGAGGTTGGCGACGATATGGCGGGCGATGCCGAGCGCATGATGGTCGTCGAGCGCCAGATGGTCGGTGACGCCGGAGGTGCGGCTGTGCAATTCGGCCCCGCCCAATTCCTCGGCGGTGACGATTTCGCCGGTGGCGGCGCGCACCAAGGGCGGGCCGCCGAGAAAGATCGTGCCCTCGCCTTTGACGATGATCGACTCGTCGGCCATCGCCGGGACATAGGCGCCGCCCGCTGTGCACGAGCCCATGACGAGGGCGATCTGCGGCACGCCGAGCGCCGACAACCGCGCCTGGTTGTAAAAAATGCGGCCGAAATGGTCGCGGTCGGGAAAGACCTCGTCCTGCGCCGGCAGATAAGCACCACCCGAATCGACGAGATAGAGGCAGGGCAGCCGGTTCTCGCCGGCGATCTCCTGCGCGCGCAGATGCTTTTTGACGGTGATCGGGAAATAGGTGCCGCCCTTGACCGTCGCGTCATTGGCGACGACGACGCATTCCCGGCCCATGATCCGGCCGATCCCGGTGACGATGCCGGCGGCCGGCACCTCGCCGTCATACATGCCGTGCGCGGCGAGCGCCGAGAATTCGAGAAAGGGCGAGCCCGGATCGAGCAAGAGCCGCACCCGCTCGCGCACCGGCAACTTGCCGCGCTCGCGGTGCCGCCGCTGCGCCGCCGCGCCGCCACCCTCCTCGATCTTCCCCAGGGTCGTGCGCAGATCGGCGACCAGCGCCCGCATCGCTGCAGCGTTGTCGCGGAAGGCGTTCGAGCGGGGGTCGAGCGAGGTCGGGAGGAACAGCCATCGGTCCGGCCATCCTATCGCCGCAGAAGAGACCGGGGAAACGCCGCGACGAGGGCGGCCGCGAGCGCAAGCGGGCATCCGGGATCGACCGGAATTGTGCTTCGGCATGCCACAGCCGATCACATCTGCGTTACCGATTGCGTGCGACGGGGCGATCGGCCCGCAGGCGGATCACCCAGATTGCGGCCGATCGAGCGAGCCTCGAGCGCAGCGGCAAATTGTGTTTGCGGCAGTTGCGCGGGCTTCCTTGCCGCGGCCGCTCGTTTCGCGTGATCGCCGGATGGTATATAGGTTTGCGATGGCGAGGATGCCCCGTCACATCGCAATCGAGCTGCTGGGGCATCGCGCCCGGGACGCCGCTGCCGGGGTTATGCGATCCCCCGGCGCCGGAGCTCGACTTGTGAAAAACCAGCGCCTCGCCGTCTGGCTGATGATCGCCCAGGCGATCCTGTTCGCGGCCGAGACTGCGATGATCCATCAGATCGGAGCGCGCGGCTCCCCTATGCAGCTGGCGCTGCTGCGCAGCGCCGGGGGATTGGCGCTGGTCGGGCTGCTCGCCGGGAAAGCCGGATGGTCGGTGCTGAAGACCAGCCAGCTGCCGATGCAGCTCCTGCGCGGGTTTGTATCGGTCTTATATCTTTGGGTGCTGATGTACTCGTTCGGCCACCTGCCGTTTGCCGACGCGACGGCGATTTCGTACACGCAGGCCGCGTATATCGCCATATTTTCCGCGCTCATCCTGAACGAGCGGATCACCCCTCTGAAATGGCTCGCGGTGGTGGTCGGCGTCGTCGGCGCGCTGCTGATCGTCAAGCCCGCCTTTGCCGGCCGCAATATCATCTACCTGATTGCTCTGCTCGGCACCAGCTTTAACGGCCTCGCTTTTGTGCTGAACAAGCATCTCCAGCGGCCGGGCGGCGATTCCCAATTGACGACCATGTTCTACGTCAATGCCGTTGGCGTCGTCTGCAACCTCCCGGTTTTGGCGATGGCGGCGCCGCCCGCGCGTGCGGTCTGGCCTTGGCTGTCGGGTGTGCTGATCTTCGGGCCGGTGGGGATGTATGCGGGGATGGTGGCGATCCGGCATGCCAGCGCCTCGACGCTCGGGCCTTATACCATCCTGCGTCTGGTGATTGCGGTGATCGGCGGCATCGTCCTGTTTCGCGAAATTCCCGACCTGCTCAGCTGGCTGGGCGTCGCCGCGATCCTCGCGAGCTGCCTGCTCGCGATCGAGCGCGCGTCGCCGCGAGCCGCCGACAGTGGCTCCGCCAAAGCCGTCGGGTGAGGCCGCAAGCCGCCTTCACGGGCTCTTTCTGCTGCGCCGTCGGGTGTCGGCCGCGTAATGTCCGAGCATCCGCATTTGCTCGGTATTGGGTTTCATCGTCGCTTCGAACTTTTGCCAATCGGCGGCGGTCAGCTCGGATAGGGTAGAGACCTCGAACGACGGCTCGCGGTAGCATTGCCGCAGCAGCGGCTGCACCTGGAACAGCGGGTAGCGGACGTGAAATTCGACCGGCGAATTGGTGCGCGTCAGTCGGATGTTGGTGAAAAGCGGACCGAACCAGGTTTCTGTCTCGACGATGCCTTCGAAGTGCTCATAACCCTGGTTCCGGGGAATGTTGGCGGGACCCCGCGACAGCAGCGCCCAACCCGGTGCGGTCCGCGCGAGATATCCGCTCCACACCTGCACGACGCCGGGCTCGCGTGAGACGGCAAGAAACGGCGGCGCCAGCGGCTTGACGGCATCAGGTGCGGCCTCTTCAAAGAATTGACGAAACCCCGGAAACTGGGCGCCGCGCAGCGGGTACCAATCTTCCGCACCCGCGTAGGTCCACGCAATCTCGACCCCGTCCCAGACCAGGCTGAAGCTGAGCGGCGGGTAGATATACCATCCGAACGCCGAAGCAGCTGGCGAGCGGCTTCACAATAGCGATAGCCGCGCATCGGAAGCATGCCATCGGCCGAGCGGTCGGCCGGCCGCGGAGCCGGAGCGTCGGGGATGAGCCGGTAAAACCGGCAGACCAGGTGTCTTGAGCCTGCTTAGCCATCTCTCCACTCCGTGTTCCGCGGTGACCGTCGAGTTTTCTTAACGCAACGGCGGGAACTCGGCGGTGATGCAGCCGTCGCCAAGCGCAGCGTGCCGCGGTCGGCGGTCTCGGGCGTGGGCTGGCGCAGCGGCGGGAACTCGGCCGGTGATGCAGCCGTCGCCAAGCGCAGCGTGCCGCGGTCGGCGGTCTCGGGCTTGGGCTGGCGCAGCGGCGGGAACTCGGCGGTGATGCAGCCGTCGCCAAAGCGCAGCGTGCCGCGGTCGGCGGTCTCGGGCTTGGGCTGGCGCAGCGGCGGGAACTCGGCGGTGATGCAGCCGTCGCCAAAGCGCAGCGTGCCGCGATCGGCGGTCTCGGGCTTGGGCTGGCGCAGCGGCGGGAACTCGGCGGTGATGCAGCCGTCGCCAAAGCGCAGCGTGCCGCGGTCGGCGGTCTCGGGCTTGGGCTGGCGCAGCGGCGGGAACTCGGCCGTGATGCAACCGTCGCCAAAGCGCAGCGTGCCGCGGTCGGCGGTCTCGGGCTTGGGCTGGCGCAGCGGCGGGAACTCGGCCGAGATCGAGGTGCAGGTCGGACGTTCACTCGAGTTCATCTGATGTTCTCCCTTGGTCACAGTTGAGCGAGGTTGGCCCTCAACGAGAGCATGCTGACAGGCGATGGAAGAAGGAAACGTGAAAACATTTCATTATCAACGTGAATAATGGGTGAATTCTGTTGCCTCGGCATGAGATTTGCATAAAACGCGCGATTGTTGCGATTGGTTCCTGCGCTCCGACAGCGGATCGTTCACGGATAAGGGTTCGCTAAAAGGTTGCAGGCGCAACGCTAATCAGATCGGAAAAAATGGTGACAAACGACTCCCGATCGTGAAAATTTCGTGATATAGACGTGATTACCTTTTTCGGAAGCCGGGTTGGGGAAGCTCACGGAAATGCCACATCAACCGACCGGATCGGGCCGAGCGGGCCTGGACGGTGCGTAGGCGGACCTAAGCCCCCGCGACGTTCGATCAAAGTGCTTTGCAGCGAGTCACCGAGCAGGACGAAAAGCATGGAAAATCTGCCACATCCAAACACGAGCAGATGGATGCCGCGTCGCAAGGCTGCGGTCGTGGCTGCGGTGCGCAGCGGCCGCATCACGATGGAGGCGGCACGGAGTCTCTACCGGCTGTCGGAGGAGGAGCTCCGTTCCTGGGACCGCGCATTCCAGCTTCATGGTGTGCCGGGGCTGCGCGCTACTCGCATTCAGATTTATCGTTCTTTGCAGGCTAAGCAGAATGTCGCTCAATCCGCCGCTGACTGATCTCTTGCCCGCGTGCGGATGGCGGGACGACGCCCCGCCACCTGGCGGTGCGAATCTTCGGGAGATGGCGCAAGGGCTCCGCAGCTTGGCCCGCGACTGCCGCTTCCCCGGCGCCCGACAGGAGGTGCTCGATTTGGCGACCAAGCTCGAT
This sequence comes from uncultured Alphaproteobacteria bacterium, assembly GCA_963702685.1. Classification (GTDB taxonomy): domain Bacteria; phylum Pseudomonadota; class Alphaproteobacteria; order ATCC43930; family CGMCC-115725; genus AP-15. Next base: position 237,996 of record CAVPDQ010000005.1, read on the forward strand.
CGGCGGGCCGATTATGTCGATTGGCGCAATGCTTTGATTTGACGCATTTCTAGCAGGCTGGGGGAAAACTCGTGATTCCTGCGAATCATCGCTCGTGCCAGCCTCTTCGGGGATGCCCGGATCAAGTCCGGGCATGACGACTTTACTTGAATCCAAGACCTTACGTCATGGCCGGGCTTGACCCGGCCATCCGCGGACATCGGCTTTGACCGCCCCATCTGCGCACGGGCGGGTTTTTCCGCATCCAGCTACTGGGTCTCGATGCCTCGTCGCGATCGAGCCGGCTTATTTCATCAGAGCCCGACCCGAAATGAATCTCGTAAAATCAGCGCGTTGCGTGTGAAGAAATTGCTCTTTCCAAGAAACGTCATTCCGGGGCGGCCCGAAGAGCCGAGCCCGGAACCCAAGAACACCTGAATTTCCAATATGTTCGACGTCCAGTGTTCATAGGTTCCGGGCTCGCGGCCCTGCGACAGGCTCAGGAGTGCCCGCGCCCCGGAATGACGACGTTTGGCATTTTTTCACACGCTCGAAAGCGGGGGCGACGAGTAACGCCTTGATATCGCGCAGATCATTTTGAGCCGAACACTCAGAAACATCCCGGCTTCTGACGCGAAAAGCCGGCTCGGGACTTATTTGCCGGTCGCTTTTTCTGGATCCCGATCGGAAATCGGAATCCCGGCTTTGGTGAGGGCATCGCAAAAGAGTTCGGCATGCGGGCTGGCGTTGCCGGGATAGCGACGCAGGAACCCTGCCACCGTCAGCCCGGGTTCGAGCTCGAGCAGTCGCCGCGCCGAGGTCCGGGCTTCGTGCTCTCGGCCGGCAAGCACCAGTGCGATTACGAGCTGCCGATACGCAGACGTGTAGGTGCGGTTCTCCCGCAAGGAGCGCAGAGCGCATTCGATCGCCCGTTCGTACTGGCCGTCGACGAGATACGCCATCGCGGCGTATGCCGCTATAGGCGTACATCAGCGGGTCGTAGGGCGACAGCGCCATCGCCTTGTTGATCTCTTCGATGGCCCGAGGGCCATTGCCCATCCAGGCCTGCGCCGCGGCGCTCCACATCCAAGCCGGCGCGGCATTGGCGTTGATCCGCAGCGCCGCCTCGAAGCGGCGGAAGGCGAGATCGAAATCCTTGTAGAGATAGGACGCGACCTGGCCGTGAACCGCGAGCGCCATCGGCTCCATGCTGTCGCACTCGATCGCCGCGCGCGCAAAATGGTCGGCCTGCGCCGCGTCATCCGCTGGATCAGGCGACCATCCCTGTCCGACGCGCAGCACATGCCAGTAGCGCCCGCCAGGCGAGCGCGGCGGCGTAGCGCGGATCCTTTGCGATCGCCGCGTCGAACAACGCTTCCGACGTCTCGAACACCGCGCGCGACGAGTTGTGCATGTTCTCTTGGGCGCGCAGAAACAGCTCGTAGGCTTCGAGGCTGTCAGGCCGCTTGACGCGGATGCGGTTCAACTCGGCCGCATGGAGATAGGGCGCGACCTTGCCGACGATCATCTCGCACAAGCGGTCCTGGACCTCGAAGAGGTCGGAAAACCGCTCGTCGAACTTTGAGAGCCAGAGCGCGGCGCCCTGCTGCGCATCGGTCAGCTCGATCGTCAGACGCAGGCGGTCTTCAACAACCCGCAGACTGCCGGAGATGACATAGCGGACCCCCAGCACATTGCCGATCTCGCGCGGATGGCGATCCTGGTTTCGGAAGGCCAGTGTCGACAACCGGGAGATGACGAAAAAATTCGGAACACGCGACAATGCTTCGATCAGATCCTCGACCAGCCCCTCGGCCACAAAGTGATGCGCCGGATCGTCGGTGAGATTGCTAAAGGGCAGCACGGCAATCGACGGCCCGCGCCTTGGCTCTTGCGCGAGACCCGAGGCCGGGACAGCGCCGGGCTCGCTTTGTCGCCTGATCTCCCAGCTGACCGGCGGAGGCGCCGGCGATTGGGCTTCCCAAACCTCGCTCGACGGCATTCCCGCCGGTGCCGCAACCGTCGAAGCCAGTTCGGGCGCTTCGACCCGGACGGCTTCGTAGACGGCTACCGTCTCCTTTGACGGCGGCAGGTCGAGCATGTGCTCCAGCACTTGCCGACAGCGCTCGAATTCGCGCACCGCCTGGCCGCGGTCGCCCATTTGGGCAAACGCCTTCATCAGGCTGCGCACCGCGCCCTCGTGCGTGGGCTCGAAGTTGATCAGCCGCCGCGCGGCCGCGGCGCGCAGCTCCGGCCTTGCATTCTGTTCGGTCAGCCGGTCGAGCTCCGCCTCGAGTATCTTGCGCACGCGATCCTCAAAGCGCGTCCGCTCGGCTGCGAGCCACTGGTCGAAAGACGGCGTGATCCCGTCGAGATCTTCGAGGAGACGTTCGCTGTAGGGCTGGACGAGATTGCTGGTGTCTGCGGTCGCGTCGGCGCCAGCCTCGAGGATCGCCTGGGCGTCGACCCAGCACTTCCGGTGATCGAGCTGAACGCCGTCGCGACCGATCTCGACGAGCCCCGGAACGTGGCGATTGACGATGCTGTTCAGCTCCGAAAGCGATTGGCGCAGGCTCATTCGCGCCTGCGCATCGGCCGAGCGCTCCCATAAGAGGCCAATAAGACGACTGCGCGAAATGCGCTCGCCTTGGGCGAGGCACAGGCAGGCCAACAAGCCGCGCGTTTTGCGTCCCCGCGGCAAAAAATCGGCGCCGCCCGGGGCGATCGCCCGCATCGTTCCGACCAGGTAGATTCTCGGCAGCGCCCGCGGCACCCACCCACCTGCATAGGCGGGTGCGTCGTATTCTTCCGCCGAGCTGAGGTTTGATCTCACGCCGTCCTTGCCGCTTTCTGAGAGCAAGCGGCCATCCCAAACGCCGCCTCGTTACCGGTCATTGTGCACCACCCCAGCATGATATCCACCCCAAATAGCCAAGTCACCTTTTTACACGGTCGCAACCGGCAGTGATTTTGGGTGAGAATCTCATGCTGCCCGCGACTGTCGTCAGCCTCATTGGCGCAAGCGCGAAGGTCTAACGCAATTCGCTTGCCATTGCGATTGCAGTCGCCCGCACCACGGAGCCGGCTCGGCGCCGATGCGACGGCGCCAAGCGCAGCCCCGGGTCGATCCCGTCCTTCAGCTGATGCCGAGCAATTTTGCCGCGGTGCCGCCCAAGATCGCGATCTTGTCGGCGTCGCTGAGGCCGGGGATCGACAGGATGTGATCGACCGGCACCTTGTTCCACGGGAACGGGTAGTCGGTGCCGAGGATCACCTGACCCACACCCAATTCGGCGATCAGGTGGCGCATCGCCTCGGGCGTGAACATGATCGTGTCGAAAAAGAGCTGGCCGTCCTTCAGGTATTGCGTCGGTTTTTTCTTTGGCAGCGGGCCGACGCGGTCGGGGAAGGTCGTGCAGACCGCGTCCGAGCGCGCCGCATAAGACGGCAAAAAGCCGCCGCCATGCGCGGCGCAGATTTTGAGGCCCGGATAGCGGTCGAGCGTCCCTTCGAAGATCAAATGCGACAGCGCGATTGTGGTTTCGAGCGGGTTGCCGATCGTGTTGGTCAGGAGCCCGCTGCCGTCGAGCCGGCCGCTGGCGGCCAGCTCCCGGCTGCCGGTCGGGTGCATAAAGATCAGGATGCCGAGCTCCTCGGCCTTGGCCCAGACCGGGTTGAATTTCGGGTTCGCCAATTCCTCGCCGGCGACGCTGCCGCCGATCGACAGCCCGCGCAGCCCCAATGTCTTGACGGCGTATTCGATCTGCTCGGCCGCGAGCTGCGGATGCTGCAAGGCGGCGGTGGCAAATGCGACAAAACGGTCGGGGTTGCCGGCGCAGAACTCGGCGAGCTTTTCGTTCTGGAGCCGGATCAGCTCGGCCGCCGCGTCGCGTTCGGCACGGTACCAATAGGGGTTGATGCTGAGCGCCTCGACATCGACCCCCTCGGCGTCCATCTCGGCGATGCGGTCGGACAGGTTCGACCACAAGAGGCTCGGCGCTTCGAGCGGGTGGTTGATGATGGCCGCCGCCTCCGGGACGATGGTATGGGCGTGGATATCGACGGTCTTGACCCGCTTGCCGTTGACCACGGCCTCGCGCCGCCGCCCCGGCTGCGCCCGCCCGGTACCACTCCCGCCCGAGGCCCCGCCCGAAGCCGCGCTCGTCATCGCGCAGCCGATAAAGGCGAGCCCGGCCAAGGCGCTCGTCACCAATTCTCCACCCATCACCATGTCGTCCTCCGCATCGATCCCGATGATCGCTCGCGGCCGAGCCTACTACGCCGCGGCCGGCGCGCAAGCGATCGAATGCGGGTCGCGCGACGCTGGCGCAACGCTAGTGTCGGGAGCCGCTCCCGATCGAGCGCGGGCGACGCGCCGCCGCAACCGCCTTTTCGAATTCGGCCAGGGTCTCGCAGATGCGCAAATTGCAGCGCGGATCGCGCGCCGCTTCGGCCAACAGCGCACGCTGGTCATAGCGCGCCTCGCCGACGCAGCGATAGCCGAACGAGCTTTTCATCCCCTCGGCCGCGCTGAACGCATCGTAGCCGTATTTGCCGCCGCGTTCGAGCAGCGGACCGACATAAAGGTCGTCGGACATGAACATCCTCGTCTGATTGCCTCTGTCGTCAAGCCGAACGGGCGCCGGTGCCGGCATGTTCCGCTTAATTCGGCAACGATGAGTAAACGAACGTTATCATGAGGACGATGGCGTGTTGCATCAGTCTCGATTCGGTAAGCGTCATTTATCTCGTGCTTGTGGACAATGCTTCGTCACGGCGCTTGACCGGGACGGTGCGATCGCCGAGGTTGCGGCCCGTCATGGCTCTGCGGCTGATCGACGGTGTCGGCGAATTGGCGCCGCGCTATGAGGGGCTGATCCTCGACCTGTGGGGCGTCGTCCATGACGGGGTGGCGCCGATGCCGGGCGCGATCGAATGCATGCGTGCCCTGATCGCCGCCGAAAAGCGCATCATCCTGTTGTCGAACGCGCCGCGCCGCGCCGACGATGTGGTTCGCCGCATCGAGGCGATCGGGGTCCCGGCGGATGCCTATCACGCGGTGATGTCGTCGGGCGAGGAGGCGTGGCAGCACCTGCATGACCGCGACGACCCGTTTTACGCGGCGCTCGGCCGGCGCTGCCTCCATATCGGCTCCGATCGCGACCTCGAAATCCGCGACGGGCTCGGGCTCGATTTTGTCGATAGCGCCCTGGCGGCGGATTTCATCCTGAACACCGGGCCGGCCGGCTGGGACGACACGGTCGAGGATTATGCGCCGCTGTTGCGGCGGGGGCTGGCGCGCGATCTGCCGATGGTCTGCGCCAACCCCGATCTCGTCGTCATGCACGGCGCGCGGCTGGCGTTGTGCGCCGGCGCCTTGGCGCAATGGTACGAGGCGGAGGGCGGACATGTGCGCTGGCACGGCAAGCCGTTTGCCTCGGTCTATGATTCCTGCCTCGCCCGGCTCGGCATTGCCGACCGGTCGCGTCTGCTGGCCGTCGGCGACAGCCTGCGCACCGACATCGCCGGGGCCGGTGCTGCCGGGATCGACAGCCTGCTGATCGCCGGCGGGATCCACGCCGAGGAGTTCGGCATGGCCGGCGGCGGGCCGCCCGATCTCGACCGCATCGAAGCCGCGCTCGGCGCCGTGCCTTATCGCCCGGTCGCGGTTGCCGGCCGCTTTATCTGGTGAGAGCAGCCGCTCAGTCGGATGGCCGGTGCAGCATTCGGTCGCGCAGCCCGGTGTCGTAGTCACGGCCGAGCGGCGTCAGCAGGTCGCCGGTCGCCGGGTGCGATCGAATCAGCCCCTTGCGGTCGAGCGCCATCCAGACACCCGCATTGCGCAGCCCGGTCGCGTCACGCGAAGCGACGACCGCCTCGCCCAGATGAAAATGGTCGCCATGCGGCTGCGGCAGGGCGGTGATGACGGTGCAGCCCTCCTCGCCCGGACGCGAGTATTCCGGCAGCTGCGCCAATTCTTGCAGCAGGGTCAGGGTCTTGAGCTGCAGCGGGTTGAGGCCGAGCGGATTGTGCTTTAGCGGCATGACGCCTGCTTAGCCAAAGGGGCCGGGCGGCGCAACCAGCCTTATGCGGCAACCCGAAGCTCGATGCCAAAGGTTTGGGCGAAGCCGCGCTCGCCCTCGCGGCGGATCTCGACGGCGCGGGTGTCGCGCAGGCGCCCGATCCAGCCGAGATCGAAGCAGCGCACGGCAAGCGCGGCGCCCAATGCCCCGGCGAGATGCGGGCGGCGCTCGCTCCAATCGAGGCAGGGGCGGCAAAAGACACGGCGTCCCTTGGCGAGGCGATCGAGGTCCAAGCCAAAGCCGGCGAGGAAGTCTTCGCCCGTTGCCGTGACCATGCCGCCATCCTGGCTCAGCTCCACATGGCGGCTGGCGACGAGCGCATCGGCCAGTGCTACGCCGAGGCGGCCCGCCAGATGGTCGTAGCAGGTGCGCGCATTGCGCAGCGCCTCGCCGCCGCGCCAGCGCGGCTGGGCAAGCGAGGTGCCGTCCGCCGCCACCGCCATGATCGCTTCGAGCATTTGTCCGACGAGCGGCGAGGCGAGCCGGTAATAGGCGTGGCGCCCCTGCCGGGCCTGGCACAGCAGCCGCGCCTCGGTCATCCGCGCGAGATGGCCGCTCGCCGTCTGGGCCGAGACCCCGGCGGCACGAGCCAGCTCGCCCGCGGTCAGGGCACGGCCGTCGAGCAAGGCAGTCAGCACATTGGCGCGGGCCGGGCTGCCGACCAGCGCTGCGATTTCGGCGATCGAGGGATATGCAGCAGTCATGCCGCCGAAGATGGCGTCGCCGCCGCCGATGTCATCCGCCGAGATTTCGGAATTCGCCGAAGCGTCGCCCGGCGCGGCCGGCGTGGTCATGGCGGGACCAAAAGAGGTCGCCCACCAACGGCAAATGATCCGAGGCGAGGCGCGCGAGCGGGGTGCGGCAGACCGAGACATCACCCAACACCGCCGGCCCGTCGGTATAGATGCGATCGAGCGGCAGCACCGGCAGCCACGATGGAAAGGTGCGCGGCGCCGGACTCGGGCCGAGCCGGCGGTCGAGCATATCGATGACCCCGCTGCGCCCGCGCCATTCGTTGAGGTCGCCCATCAGCAGCACCGCATCGGCCGCCTCCCGATTTGCCGCTGGGGGCTCGCCCAGCGCCGCGACCAGCCGGTTCGCCTGCAGTCGCCGCTCGCCGGCATGGAGGCCGAAATGAGTGGCGACAACGCGCAAGACGCGATCGCCGGCCTCGAGCTCGGCATCGATCGCGCCGCGCGGCTCGTGGCCCGGTATCGTCAGGTCGATCGAGCGGGCGCGGAGCACCGGCAGCCGGGTCAGGATGGCGTTGAGAAAGTGCCGGCGGTGCGCGCGAATGCCGCTGCCGAGGATCACCCGGCAGCCGGTAGCCTCGCCGAGATATTCCCATTGGTCGGCGTGGCGGCCGATGGTGGGATTGGCGCCGACCTCTTGCAGGCAGACGATATCGGCGCCGATGCCGCGCAACACCGCGGCGACCCGCGCCGGGTCGCAACGCCGATCGACGCCGACGCAGGCATGGATGTTGTAGGTCGCAACCTTGAGGCAGCCTCGATCCGGTGCCGCCGCGGCGACCGATCCTCCCGCAGCGCTGCTGCGCGGCACCGCTCGCGTCCGGTCGTCCTGTGCCGGCGCGTGGTCGCGCCCCGACCGCATTCCGGTCGGCTTTGGCCTCTTCTGCCCCATGCCGTCAGACCCTATCGCAATTCTCGCAGCAGATCGTTGACCCTCGGCCCGAGAGGGCGCGGCTTGACAACGCAGCGCCGCAACCCTACCCGTTCGGCGCTCTCGACCGACCCTGGAGCGCCATGCTCGACCACAAATATGCGGCCTTTTCCGGGCGCCTCGTGATCGTCGGCTTTGGCAGCATCGGCCAGGGCGTCCTGCCGCTGCTGCTGCGCCATATCGACATCGCCCCGCACCGGATCACGATCGTTACCGCCGAGTCGCGCGGACACGATGTCGCAGCCGAATATGGGATCGCTTTTGTCGAGACCGCGCTGACCCGCGCGAATTATCGCGCGGTGCTCGAGCCGCGTCTCGGGAGCGGCGATTTTCTGCTCAATGTCTCGGTCGATGTGTCGAGCACGGCGTTGATCGAGCTGTGCCGGGAGCGGGGCGCGCTGTACCTCGACACCTGTATCGAGCCGTGGCCGGGCGGCTACACCGATCCGGGGCTGTCGCCATCGGCGCGCTCCAACTACGCGCTGCGGGAGGGCGTCTTGGCGCTGCGCGCCGGCCGGCCGGGCGGACCGACTGCGGTCCTGACCCACGGCGCCAATCCGGGGCTCGTCTCGCATTTTGTCAAGCAAGCGCTCCTCGACCTCGCCGGCGATGCGGGGATCGCGACGGATCGGCCGGTGCGGCGCGAGGATTGGGGCGGTCTTGGCGAGCGGCTCGGCATCAAGGCAATCCACATTGCCGAGCGCGACACCCAGGTTGCGGCGATGCCCAAGGCGCCGGGCGAATTTGTCAACACCTGGTCGATCGACGGTTTTGTCAGCGAAGGCTCGCAACCCGCCGAGCTCGGCTGGGGCACGCATGAGCGGCATTTTCCGGTCGATGGGCAGCGGCACGATTTTGGCGGCGGCGCGGCGATCTATCTGTTGCGCCCGGGGGCGGCGACGCGAGTGCGCAGCTGGACCCCGCTCGAAGGCGCCTATCACGGCTTTCTGATCACGCATAGCGAGTCGATCTCGATTGCCGATTACCTGACGCTCGGCGCGGGCGAGGCGCTGCGCTATCGGCCGACCTGCCACTATGCCTATCACCCGTGCGACGACGCGGTGCTGAGCCTGCACGAATTTGCCGGCAAGAACTGGCGGCTGCAGGCGAAGAAGCGGCTGATGATGGACGAGATCACGACCGGCATCGACGAGCTCGGCGTGCTGCTGATGGGTGCGCCGGGCGGGGTCTATTGGTATGGCTCGCGCCTCACGATCGACGAGGCGCGGCGGGTGGCGCCGCACAACAACGCGACCTCGCTGCAGGTGACCGCGGCGGTGCTGGCCGGTGTCGTCTGGGCGATCGAGCACCCGGACGCAGGCATCGTCGAGCCCGAGGAGATGGATTTTGCGCGCATCCTCGAGATAGCGCGGCCCTATCTCGGCGAGCTCGTCGGCGTCCACGGCGACTGGACCCCGCTCGCCGGTCGCGAAAGCCTCTTCGCCGAAGAGCTCGACCGCAGCGACCCGTGGCAATTCAAGAACATCCGCGTCTTATGACGCCATAGCTCGACGAGCTGCCAAGAACGGAACCTGAAAGATGAAGCTGCGCATCGCTTGAAAACTCGCACCGACAGCCTAAAATGAACAAAGCTTTGTGTTCCTTCCTTGTTCCTTTCGCCGATTTGGGCAGGCGATCCACTTCTGCACGCACGGCTGACGGTGCGGGCTCCGCCTATCCTGCCAGCCTTTTGCGCAGGAGCTCGTTGACGAGGGCGGGATTGGCCTTGCCTTGGGTGGCGCGCATGACCTGCCCGACAAAAAATCCGTAAAGCTTGTCGCGGCCGGCGCGGTATTCGGCGACCTTGCCGGCATTGGCGGCGAGCACCGAGTCGATCGCGGCGGCGATCGCACCCAAATCGGTGACCTGGCGCAGCTCTTTGCGCTCGACGATCGCGGCCGGATCGGCGCCCGAGGCGACCATCTCGGCGAAGACATCCTTGGCCAGGCGGCCGGAGATCGTGCCGTCGGCGATCAGGTCGATCAGCGCGCCGAGCTGCGCCGGCGAGACCGGCGATTGCTCGATGCCGATCCCGAGCCGGTTCAGCGCGCCGAACAGGTCGCCGATGACCCAGTTCGCGGCAATCCCGGCGTTGCGGCCGACCGCCACCTCTTCAAAGAACCGCGCGACCGCCCGGTCGGCGACCAGCACCGCCGCCTCCTCGTCCGGCAGACCGAGCGCCGACACGAAACGCGCTTTCTTCGCATCGGGCAATTCGGGCAAGCGCGCGCGCAGCCCCTCGACCCAATCGCGATCGAGCACCAACGGCAACAGGTCGGGGTCGGGGAAATAGCGGTAGTCGTGCGCCTCCTCCTTCGAGCGCATCGGCCGAGTGATCCCGCGCGCGACATCGAAAAGCCGGGTTTCCTGCGCGACCCTGCCGCCCTCCTCGAGCAATTCGACCTGGCGCCCGGCCTCGTATTCGATCGCCTGCATGACATGGCGGACCGAGTTCAGGTTCTTGATCTCGCAGCGCGTGCCATAGGGCTCGCCCGGCCGCCGCATCGAGACATTGGCGTCGCAGCGCAGCGAGCCCTCTTCCATATTGCCGTCGCAGGTGCCCAGATAGCGCAGGATCGAGCGCAATTTGCGCAGGTAGAGCCCGGCCTCCTCGGCGCTCCTCAGATCGGGCTCGGACACGATCTCCATCAGCCCGACCCCGGCCCGGTTGAGGTCGATATAGGTCAAATGCGGGTGCTGATCGTGCAGGCTCTTGCCGGCGTCCTGCTCGAGATGGAGACGGGTGATGCCGATCTCGCGCATGGTTCCGTCGGGCATGTCGAGCACGATCCGGCCGCGGCCCACGACCGGCTGTAAATATTGCGAGATCTGATAGCCGGCCGGCAGGTCCGGGTAGAAATAGTTTTTGCGGTCGAAGACGCTCACGAGGTTGATCTCGGCATCGAGGCCGAGCCCGGTCTTGACCGCCTCTTCGACACAGTGGCGGTTGATCACCGGCAGCATGCCGGGGAAGGCGGCATCGACCGGCGAGACCTGGGTATTTGGCTCGGCCCCGAACGCGGTTGCCGCACCCGAAAACAATTTGGCCTGCGAGACGATCTGGGCATGCACTTCGAGCCCGATCACAGTCTGCCACGGCCCGGTGCGCCCCTCGATCATAGCATCTCTCCCGCAACAAAAGCCGGAAGATCGGAAAATTGCGCAGCCCGCTCCATCGCCTCGGCTGCACGCAACACCGTCGCCTCGTCGAAGGCGCGGCCGATGATTTGCAGCCCGAGCGGCAGGCCGTCGCCGGAAAGCCCGGCCGGGACCGAGATCGCCGGCAGCCCGGCGAGATCCGCCGGCACCGTGAACAAATCGTTCAGATACATCGCGATCGGGTCGGCGCTGTGCTCGCCGATCGCAAACGCGGCCGAGGGGGCGGTCGGCGCCAACAGACAATCGACCCGCTCGAAGGCTTGGGCGAAATCTTGCGCGACCAATGCCCGAACCCGCTGAGCTTTCAGATAGTAGGCATCGTAATAGCCGGCCGACAGCACATAGGTGCCGATCAAGATCCGGCGCTTGACCTCGGCGCCAAAGCCCGCGGCGCGTGTCGATCCGTACATCTCGTCGAGGCTGCCGCCCTCGACCCTGAGCCCGTAGCGCACCCCGTCGTAGCGGGCGAGGTTCGACGAAGCCTCGGCCGGTGCGATGATGTAATAGGCCGGGAGCGCATAGCGCGTGTGCGGCAGGCTGATCTCGACCGGCTCGGCGCCGGCGTCACGCAGCCAGGCGATGCCGCGCTGCCACAGCGCCTCGATCTCGCCCGACATGTTGTCGGCCCGGTATTCGCGCGGAATGCCGACGCGCAGCCCGCGCAGATCGCCGGTCAAAGCGGCCTCGTAATCCGGCACCGGCAGCGGCGCCGAGGTCGAAATCCTTCGGGTCGTGGCCGGCCATCGCGCGCAGCATGATTGCGGCGTCACGCACGGTCCGCGTCATCGGCCCCGGATGGTCGAGCGAGGAGGCATAGGCAATCACCCCCCAGCGCGAGCAGCGGCCATAGGTCGGCTTCAGCCCGACAATGCCGCAAAAGCCGGCGGGCTGGCGGATCGAGCCTCCGGTGTCGGTGCCGGTCGCCGCCAGCGCCGCGCGCGCCGCCACCGCCGCCGCCGAGCCGCCCGACGAGCCGCCCGGCACCAATGGCCGGTTGTCGCCGACAAGACGCCACGGGTTCTCGACCGGACCATAAAAGCTCGTCGTGCTCGACGAGCCCATCGCAAATTCGTCGAGGTTGGTCTTGCCGAGCATGACCGCACCGGCCTGCCACAGCTTTTCGGTCACCGTCAATTCATAGAACGGCCGAAACCCGTCGAGGATGTGCGAGGCCGCCGTCGTCAAGACACCCTTGGTGCAATAGAGGTCCTTGACTGCGATCGGGATGCCGTCGAGCGGCCGTGCCTCGCCGCGCGCCAGGCGCCGGTCGGCAGCCTCGGCCATTTCGAGCGCTCGCTCCGGCGTCTCGGTGATAAAGGCGTTGAGCGGCCGCGCCGCCTCGACCGCGGCGATGTGGGCTTCGGTCAGCTCGCGCGCGGAGAGCTCCTTGCGGGCGAGCCGGTCGCGCGCCTCGGCGAGGCTCAGCCCGGTCAGCGCAGCGCTCACTCGATCACTTTCGGCACGGCAAAAAACCCCTTGGCGGTGCGCGGCGCATTGCCGAGCACAGCGTCGCGGCAGTCGCCGTCGGTGACCCGGTCGGCGCGCATCGGCAAGCCCGTCGCTGCGACGCTGGCCATCGGCGCCACCGCGCTCGTGTCCACCTCGTTCAATTGCTCGACCCAGCTCAGGATCTGCGACAATTCCGCCGCCAACGGCTCGAGCTCGCTGTCGGCAACCCTGATCCGCGCCAAAAGGGCGATATGCGCCACTGCGGCCTTGTCCAACGCCATCCAACCACCTCAAGCCCGGAACCGGTTAAAATAGGGTACCGTCGGCCCTGGTTCCAGCCGACCCGGGCCGCTCCGGCGGCGACAGGCCTATTGCCAATTTTCGACCCTCAGCCCGGGGATGCGTTCGAATTCGCGCAAATTGTTGGTCACGACGATCAATCCCTCGCTGCGAGCATGTGCGCCGATCAGCATGTCGTGCGGGCCGATCGGGCGGCCCACCCGCTCCAACGCGGTTCTGACCGAGCCATAATGAAACGCGGCCGCGACGGAGAACGGCAGGACTTCGAGCCGCGCGACGAACTGCTCGACCGCGCGCCGGTTTTCATCCGGACGCGACGATTTTTCGATCCCGTGCCAGAGCTCGGCGAGCGTGACGACCGAAATGCAGAGCTGCTCTGCCAACCGATTGAACCGGTCGCGAAATGCCGCCGGACGGTTTTTCAGCACGTAAATACAGATGTCGGTATCCAACATGTATTGCAACATTACAGCGGCTCACGTCCTTCCGCCGCCGGGTCCTCTCCTCTGGTAAAATCTTCCGATACGGATGGCCCATCGAGAAAAAACTCGTCCCAACGCCGATCGACTGGGACAATCAATCGACCCCGGCCGAGCTTCATGACCTCGACCTGCCGCACATCGGCCGGGAACGCCACCGCTTTCGGCAGGCGCACCGCCTGACTGCGATTGCTTTTGAAGACTGTCGAGCGAGCCATCTGCTTCCAGGCATATCCACTGGGGATATACCTAGGCCGCACCGTCGACGCGGTCAAGTCTGGCGGCGTATCCTCGGCCATGATCCTGGATGATTGCAGGGCTCTCGCCGAGGCGGTGGCGGCGGGCGAGCGGCTGCTGGGGCTCGATGTCGGCACCAAGACGATCGGCCTCGCCCTTTCCGACACGCGCCGCCTCGTCGCCAGCCCGCTCGACACGATCCGCCGCCGGCGCTTTCGCGAGGACATGGCGCAGCTCTTTTCGACGATCGACCGGCACGGCGTCGGCGGGCTCGTCATCGGCCTGCCGTTGACCTTGGCCGGCGGCGACGGGCCGCGCACCCAATCGGTGCGCCAGCTCGCCCGCAACCTCGTGGCGTTGCGCGATCTGCCGGTGGCGTTCTGGGACGAGCGGATGTCGACCGCCGCCGTCACCCGCGAGATGATCGCCGCCGACATGACCCGCAAGCGGCGCGCCGAGATCGTCGACCGCGTCGCCGCCGCCTACATCCTGCAAGGATGCCTGGATTATCTCGCCGGCGTTGCCCGCCTCGCACAAACCTGACGCGGATTGAGGGCGAATGCGCCACCGAAGGCTACATTGCCTGCGGCTGGCCAACGATCTGCAGAAAGCTGAAGCAGAGCGAGCCGGCGATGACGCCGATCAACGTCCCCGCAACAGCAGGCTCCCCGCCATGGCGCAGGGTTCCGCTCAGTGGCAGGGGAAGCCGAGCAGGTGGCGCCCGTCATGCACAAGCTCGTGCACATACATTCCAGGGATGATGGAGGTGGCGCCCTGTTCGGCGCCGACAAAGTAGATTGCCAGCATCAGAACCAGGCCGCCGAGGATTGCCCACGGCAACACCTCGCGGATCGGAATGCCGACCGGCTGGACAGTCGGCACAAACGGGGTGGCGGTCATTGCTGGAGCTCCTGGGCATTTTCCGACTAGGACGTCTCGAGCCGAGACCGGACGGCATCGAGGCGACCGGCGAGATCTTCTTCGCTCAGCAACCCGCGGCTCAGCATGATGTGAGCCAAGGCCAACAGCTGTTGCTCGGGCGCGGGCGTTCCACTGTACACGGTCTCACCGAGCTGATCCTCAGCGTGGCGCCGTTCCAGCGCAGGCAGAGCGGCACCGGCCGCGAGACACTCGCACGTCGCATAAAGGCTGACCTTCCAGGGCGGGTCGGGGTTGGTCACGCCGTAACGCGGTGCGAGCTTTTCCCAGGTCTTATCCCCGCTTCGAATGGTCTCCAGCAATGGGATCGGTGAAAGCTCGACTTGGCCTGCGGCAGCAGGCGGCCGATGATTTTCTCGGTTCACCGGCCGACCCCTTTAATGGTGCTCATCGGGGACCGGACGGCTGGCCTTGTGGACCGGCCGAACATCATCCGCCTTCCGATCGGGCCGCGGCAAGGCAACGCCGATCATGCAGTCGCGGGTGACGATTTCCGCCAGCTGCTCCTCCGTCCAGTTCTCGGTGCCTGCGGGTCTCGAGGGAAGGACCATAAAGCGGCACTTCTGATTGGAGTCCTCGACCCGCACTTCCACCTCGGGGGGGAGAATCAATCCGAACTCCTCCAGCACATGGCGCGGCCGGTGCACCAACCTGCGACGATAGTTGGGCGAACGGTACCAATAGGGCGAGTGACCGAGCAGCGGCCGCGGATAACACGAGCACAGGGTACAGACGATGACGTGATGCAGCGTCGGCGTATCTTCGAGGACGCGCAGCTCCATATAGTCGCTCGGGGTCCCCGAGCCGGTGGGCTCGGTCCAGTCGATGCCGATTTCGCGACAGGCAGCAACCGCATCGGCCAGCACGCGGGCCTTGAATGCCGGGTCGGTCCACGCCTTTGCAACGAGTCGCGAGCCTGCCGCCGGTCCGATCAATTCGGCCCACTCTGTAAACTTCCGGTGATCCTCGGCGGTGAACAGGCCCTTTTCGATCGCCAGCTCACGGACGGCGATTTCCAGCACCTCGAAGTCGGTAATTTCCTCGACCATTGGCGCCGCTGGATGCTCGTGATCGCCGTGCTCGTGCTCGTGCGAGTGTTGCATGCTCCGTGCTCCCTGCTTCCTGTGATCAATCGCTGATCGGCTCGAGCCAGCGGTCGGGCAATTCGGTCTGCAACGTATCGTTGTCGAACGGGTAATCCTCCCAAAGGTCCTTCTGCCGAATCCGAACGATGTAAAACTGCTCGCGCTGCGCGTCGTCCCTATTCCAGGCCTCGTCTTCTGGAATGAGGTCTTCGTAAGTCCGGGCGGCAATCGTGCCGCTGACCCCCCGAACATACATTTGAGTACGGGTGTAAAACAGGTTCGGCAGATCCTTGATGCGAACACGATCGCCGACATTGAAGCGAGCGGGCACGCTCCGGGTTTCAGCGCTGTTCATGGCGGCCCTTCACCTCTGCAATCTTTTCGAGCAGCTCAATCAGCGAGACGTGGTTCTTGTCGACAAGCATTCGGGCTGCGGACCAAATCCAGCGTCCGTAGTAAGGGAAGCCGTAGTAGAGCGATAGACCCAGATCGTTGTTGCCCCGGCGCCGCCTTTCTTCGGCGTTCCACACTCCCTTCCAGCCGAGCACCTCGCAAGTGACATAGGTGTTCAGCTCCCACAGCTCCTCCTCTTTTTCCTCGTATCGGACCGGCGCATCGGTCTGGCCGCCCACATCGTGGGGGGGTGCCATGTAAGCCACGTATTGAGGATGCGCGACCTCGTAGGGCCAATCCTGATGCTGATGGATCGCCGGCGCCAACTGAGCTCCGAGCTCGTAATATTGTCGAAGGTCTCTTCGTGATGGCATCGCCGCTTCGCTCCTTCGCTTGCAGGTGATTGCGGACCAGCCACACAATCAGAAGATGGCCGAGCATATAAACCGACATTCCCCAATTCCGGGGCCGGTGAGGGCCAAAGTCTCATTTCTCGGCGTCTCGGGCAATAGGCGGAAGCCGCCGGTCTGGATCCCGATGCCGCCGCATTGACCGCCCCATCGACGGCCCATCGACGGCCCCGCGGCGGGCCGGGGTCAGGCGGGGCGGCGGTCGGTGCGGGCGGCGAGGCGAAATTCGATCGCGTCCCAGATCTTGGCCGCGATGTCGGTGCCGTCGAGCCGGTCGATCTCCTGGATGCCGGTCGGCGAGGTGACGTTGATCTCGGTCATCCAATCGCCGATCACATCGATGCCGACAAAAATGAGGCCCTGCGCGCGCAGGGTCGGGCCGATCGCGGCGCAGATCTCGCGCTCGCGCGCGGTCAGCTCGGTCTTCACCGGCTGCCCGCCGACATGCAAATTGGCGCGCGCCTCGCCTTCGGCCGGGACGCGCATGACGCCGCCCATCGGCTCACCCTCGACCAGGATGATGCGCTTGTCGCCCTGGCGCACCTCGGGCAGGTAGCGCTGCACCATGACCGGCTCGCGCTGGACCTGCTCGTACATCTCCAACAGCGCCGTCAGGTTCTCGTCGCCGGGGCGCAGCCGGAAGACGCCCGCTCCGCCATTGCCGAACAGCGGCTTTAGGATGATGTCGCCGTGCTCGCGCCAAAAGGCGCGGATCTCGTCGCGGTCGCGGGTCAGGAGCGTGGGCGGCATCAGCTCGCGGAAGCGCAGCACAAAGAGCTTTTCCGGCGCGTTGCGCACCGCCGCCGGATCGTTGACGACGAGCGGCCCGGCTTCGGGCAGCAGCTCGAGCAGATGCGTGGCGGTGATATAGGCCATATCGAAAGGCGGGTCCTGGCGCATCAGGATCACGTCGAGCCCGCCGAGATCGAGCTCTTCGACGGCGCCAAAGCGGTGGTGATGGCCGTGGCGGCGAAATACTTCGAGCGGCCGGCCGCGGGCGTAGAGCCGGCCGTAGCGCAAGGTCAGCGCCTCGGGCAGGTAATGAAACAGCGCATGGCCGCGCGCCTGCGCCGCGAGGGCGAGGGCAAACGTCGAATCCGCATCGATGTTGATCGTGTCGATCGGGTCCATCTGGATCGCAACCGCGAGCCCCATGCCGATCTCCTTCTGTCCCAGCCGGCATCTTACGCCACAGCGGATGCCTGCGGACCGGGATTATCCGGCGGTCGCCTGTTTGGCCGTTACGCTTGACGTATAACGTATATATGCAATATTGTGGTCATAGATGATTTTGAGCTACCGGGGCAAAAGAACGGAAGCGTTCGCGGCAGGTGAGTTTACCCGTGCGTTTCAGCGGTTCGAGCGGCAAGGCTACAAGCGGCTGGACATTCTGGATGCCGCAACCAGCTTGACTGACTTGCGGACCCTCCCCAGCAACCGCCTCGAGGCGCTGACGGGCGACCGCGCGGGGCAGTTCAGCATTCGCATCAACAGGCAATGGCGGATCTGCTTCGAATGGCCGGAAGGAGCGCCCGGCCCATCAAACGTCGAGTTTGTGGATTATCATTGAAAGGTCTTTAGCCATGGCCAGACCAGCCATCCACCCCGGCGAAATCCTCGCGGACGAGCTGGCTGAAATTGGGATCACGCCGACCGAGCTGGCCCGCCAGCTCGACGTCCCACCCAACCGTATCAGCCAGATCATTGCCGGCAAGCGGGCGATCACCGGCGACACCGCCTTGCGCCTCGGCCACTGGTTCCGCAACAGCGCACAGTTTTGGCTCAACCTGCAAACCGCCTACGATCTTCGCGTGGCGGCGGCAGCCGCGGGCCCCGAGGTTGAGGCTTTGCCTATGCGCCCGGCTGCTCTGGGCGCGGAATGAGGCTTTCGGAGAGCATCTTTCGGGCTCGCTTTCGGAGGGGGAATTCGATCTCGATGCTCATTGTCCAGAGCGACGCAGCTCAATTCAATTGGGTGCGCAACTGCTGGAGGAGGGCCGCAGCCTGATGGCGGGCGCGGCCGTCGGGGGCGCGCAGGACGAATTGCTCGAAGGCCGCGGCGGCTGCCCTGAGGTTGCCGAGACGGTGGTGGAGCAAGCCCGCCTCGCGCCATAAATCGGCAAGATCGGGAGCGAGCATCAGCATCGTTTCCAGCACTTTTGCCGCCCGCTCTTCCCGGTTTTGCTGGATGAGCCGCGATTTGATGTTGTTTTGCAGGCGCAGCAATACATCGCGGTCGGCAACCGGCGCGTAATGCTCGGGCGACAACTCGCTGTCGCTGCCGCCGAGCGCCTTGAGGAGGTCGCGCAATTCGGCGGCAGCGCAGATTTGCCCCTGATGAAACGGGTCGAGGATCAGCCGCTCCGCACCATCGGACAACCGCACCAGAAAATGGCCGGGGAAGGCGAGCCCGGCCGCCTCCCAGCCCTGGGCGCGGGCGATGTCGATAAAGAGAATGCCGAGCGCCACCGGCAGGCCTCTGCGGCGGTCGATGACCCGCATCAGATTGGCGTTCTGCAAATCGTCGTAGGTCTCTTCGTCGCCGCTGTAGCCGTATTTCAGCAGGATGATCTCGCTCAGCGCATGGGCGCGTGCGGCGACATCGCCGACTGCTTCGGGATGGCGCGCCACATCGCGGGCAACGAGCCGCAGATGCTCGCGATAGCGGGCGAAATCGACCCGCGGGCGCTCGAACGAGGCGAGCGCCAGCGCGGCCTCGGCGATCGGCAGGTCGGCCGCGCCCGACGCCCCGAGGTCGCGCAGAAACTCGGCGCAAGCCTGCGGGTCGGGGGCTTCGGGCGGCGCGCGCATGGCTTATCGGGTCACAGCTTCTGGACTTCGACCGGCGTCGTCGGCGCGGCGACCGGGGCGCTCGGGCCTGGGCCGGGTCCGCTATCGGCGGCAGGCGGCGGCGCCGGCTGCGCGCCCGGCTGCATGCCCGGGGGCTCGCCCGGCCGAATCTGCACATAGGAGACGACGCGCCTGACATCCGGCACATACCGCGCCGCCGCCGTCGCCTGGTCCAGCTCCGACTGGCTGCGCGCCGAGCCGATCAGATAGACCGAGCCGTTGACGGTTTCGACCGTGTAGTTGTCCGAGCGGATGTTGCCGTTGAAGACAAGGTCCGAACGCACCCGCGTGCTGATCCAGGCGTCCTTCGCCGAACGCCAGGCGCTCTCGGGCGGCGCCACCTCGATCTCGTCATAAACGACGCGCACACCAGCCACCTGGCCGGCGACCGCCTTGGCCTCGTCCTTCATTTGCGGCGTCGGGACGCTGCCGGTCAACAAAGTGCGGCCTTCATAGACGGTCACGTCGAGGTCGGCCTGCAAGTTCGGGTCGGCCTTGATCCAGGCATTCTGGACATTGGTCTTGATCTTGAAATCGTTGGCGGTGCCGCCGACGCCACGCTCCTGGTTCGCGGCATAGCCGGCCCCGCCGGCCGCGGCAATGCCGCCGATGATGGCCGCGGCACACCCGCCGACAGCGATCGGCGCAGCGAGGACGAATGCAAGGCGCATCGATGGACGCAGGCTCGACATGGCTCACCCCCGGCGAAAACAACTCCCCGGAAGCATTTTCGGACAAAAACGGTCGGCTTCCAACCGGCGGCAGGCCCGAGCCGCGCGGTTTCAGGCTCACCGTCGCGCCGCGGCGCGATGAGATCGAGGCGATTCCTCGGCTGCGGCAGCGCGGACGCATCAGGATTCGGCCTGCCACGCGCCCGGCCAATGGCGCGGCAGCCGATGGCGCGGCACCAGCATCACATCGAATTGGAGATCGAGGGCGCCGAGATCCGGCCGTGCCTGCAAAAAGGCTTGCGCGGCGCGCGCGATGCGCCGGCGCTGGCGCCGGGTCAGCGCGGCCGCCGCATCCTCGACCTGGCCGCGCGATTTGACCTCGATCACCGCAAGCACCCGGCCGCGCCGCGCGAGGATGTCGATCTCGCCCGCCGGGCAGCGCCAGCCGCGCTCGACGATCCGCCAGCCGCGCAGCCGCAACGACCAGCAGCAGAGCCACTCGGCCGCCCGGCCGCGGCGCTCCGCCTGGCGCCGGCGCTGGAGGCTGCCGCGGGCCCGGCTCTGCCTCATCCTGCGCCGTCCCGCAGGGCCAGCGCGCGGCGATAAAGCTCGCGGCGCGGCAGGCCGGTTTCGGCTGCGATCCTGGCGGCGGCCTCGCGCACGCCGACAGCGCCGAGCGCCGCCCGCAGCCGCGATTCCACCTCGTCCGGCGCCGGCACCGATGGCGCGGGCGGACCGACGACGACCACAGCTTCGCCGCGCGGTGGCCCCGACTGACGGTAATGGGCGGCGAGCGCACAGAGCCGGTCGCGGCGCACCTCCTCGTGCAATTTGGTCAGCTCGCGAGCGAGGGCGGCCGGCCGGTCACCGAGAATTTCGGCCATGTCGGCGAGCGAGGCGGCAAGGCGCGACGGGCCTTCGTAGAAGATCAAGGTTGCCGCGAGCGGCGCCCAATGCCGCAGCGCCCGGCGGCGCGCGCTGCTGCGCGGCGGCAGAAACCCGGCGAACAGGAACACGTCGGGCGGCAAGCCCGAGAGGATCAGCGCGGTCAACGCCGCCGATGGGCCGGGTGCCGCGGTTACCGGTAAATTTTCCGCAAGCGCGGCGCGCACCAGCTTGTAGCCCGGGTCGGAAACGAGCGGCGTGCCGGCGTCGGAAACCAGCGCCACCCGCTCGCCGCGGCGCAGCGCCGCCAGGATCGCCGGCCGCGCCTCCTCGGCGTTGCGGTCGTGATACGAGGCAAGCCGCACCTTGATCCCATAACGGGCGAGCAGCTTTGCCGTCACCCGCGTATCCTCGCAGCAGACCCGGTCGGCGCTGCGCAGCACGGCGAGGGCGCGCACGGTCACGTCGCCGAGATTGCCGATCGGGGTGGCGACGAGGTGGAGGCCGGGTGCGGTTTCGCCGGTGAAAGCTGCGGCTGGGGTGAAATCCGCGGTCGGGGTGACATCCGCGGTCGGGGCGAGCTCCGCGGTCGGCGGGTCGCTGGGCTCGGGTTTACTCGCGCCGGGGCGCCGGCTAGGCTCGCGCCGCCCGCCGCTTTTGCCGGAGCACGCCGTTGCCGCGCTGGTGTATCCCTCGGTTCGCCGCACCTCTGGCCGTCCTCGCCACCACCGCGCTCGCCGCCTGCGCGCCACCGCCGATGGTAGCGGCGCCGCTCTCACCGGCGCAACCGCCCTATGGCGAGCCGGCGCCGGCGCCGCCACCGGCAGCGGCGGCGACGGGGCCGGCCAAGGTGGCGCTGCTGGTGCCGCTGTCGGGCGGCAACGCCGAGCTCGGCAAGGCGATCCTCAACGCCGCCCAGCTGGCATTGTTCGAGACCGGCGGCGACCAGCTGACCCTGGTGCCGCGCGACACCGGCGGGACGCCGCAGGGTGCCGCGAACGCGGCGCGCGCGGCGATCGGCGAAGGCGCGAAGGTGATCTTCGGCCCGCTGGTCGCGGCCGAGGTCGAGGCGGTCAAGCCGGTCGCGGCCGCGGCCCATGTCAACGTCGTCGCTTTTTCGACAGTCGAGAGCCTCGCCGGCGGCAACACCTTTCTGATGGGGTTTCTGCCGCGCGAGGAGGTCGTGCGCGAGGTCGGCTATGCCCGCGACCGCGGCATTCGCCGGTTCGCCGTGCTGGCGCCGAACACGGCCTACGGCCATTTGATGGCGGATGCGCTGCGCCAGACGGCGGGGCCGACCGGGGCGAGCGTCACCGGCATCGAGTTCTACCAGCCGGGCGGCGATGTTGCGGCGGCGATCCACGGCTTGCTCCCGACGCCGGCACCGGCACCGGCAACAGCCCCGCCGGCGCCGGACCAGGCGCCCTCGGCCGCGCTCCCGCCCGCACCCTCGTTCGACGCGCTGCTATTGCCCGAGGGTGGGGCGCCGCTGCGCCAGATCGCGCAGCAGCTGCATGGCGCCGGGCTCGACACCAAGGCGGTGCGGCTGCTCGGCAGCGGGCTGTGGGATGTGCCCGACATCGGCAGCGACGCAGCACTCGACGGCGGCTGGTTTGCCGCCTCGCCGCCCGAGGCGCGGCGCGATTTCGAGCAGCGTTACCGCGCGACCTATGGCAGCGAGCCACCGCGCCTGGCGGCACTCGGCTACGACGCCGCAGCACTTGCCGCTGCCCTCTCTCGGGGCGAGGGCGGGCCGCCTTTTTCGCGCGAGGCGATCCTCAACCCGAACGGCTTTGCCGGTGTCGACGGCCTCTTCCGCTTTACCCCCGCGGGCCTGGCGCAGCGCGCGCTCGCCGTGCTCGAAGTCGAGCCCGCGGGCAATGTCGTGGTCAGCCCGGCGCCGCAGAGCTTTCAGAATCTCGGCTACTGAACGGGCGCGGCGGTTTGCCGGTGGCGATCAGGGTGCGGCAGCATTAAATTATCGTTGGTCTTCTCGCCCTCTCCCGTCGGGAGAGGGCTTTTGCTGCGATCGGGATCGCTTTGATGGACGCTGCCGTGCCGGCCGGGCTGCCCAATTCGGTTACAGACACCCTCGGGCTTCTCGGCAGCGCCGATTACATCGCCGATCGCAGCCTCGCGACAGCGGTGCACCTGGCGCTCCAGCTGAAGCGACCGTTGTTTCTCGAAGGCGAGGCCGGGGTCGGCAAGACCGAGATCGCCAAGGTGCTGGCGAAGCGCACTCCACCGCCGCCTCATTCGCCTGCAATGCTACGAGGGGCTCGACGTCGCCTCGGCGGTCTACGAATGGGATTACGCGCGCCAGATGATCGAGATCCGCCTCGCCGAAGCTGCTGAAGAAGACCGCGGCGAAATCGAGAGCACGATCTTTTCCGACCGGTTCCTGCTCAAGCGGCCGCTGCTGCAGGCGCTGGAGCCCGACCTTGCCGGCGCGCCGGTGCTGCTGATCGACGAGCTCGACCGCACCGACGAGCCGTTCGAGGCTTATCTCCTCGAGCTCCTCTCCGATTTCCAGGTGACGATCCCGGAGATCGGCACGATCCGCGCCGAGGAGCCGCCGATCGTCATCATCACCTCGAACCGCACCCGCGAAATCCACGACGCGCTGAAGCGGCGCTGTTTTTACTACTGGATCGACTACCCGACCGCCGAGCGCGAGCTGGAGATCCTGAAGCGCAAGGCGCCGGGCGCCGGCGAGCATCTGTCGCAGGAAGTCGTCGCCTTTGTGCAGAAATTGCGGACGATGGATTTGTTCAAATTGCCGGGCATCGCCGAGACCATCGACTGGACCGAGGCGCTGATGCAATTGGACGTGCTGGAATTGAGCCCGCAAGCGATCAACGACACGTTGGGCGTCCTCCTCAAATACCAGGACGACATCGCCCGCATCCAAGGCAGCGAAGCCGCCCGCCTGCTCGACCAGATCAAGGCCGAAGCCGCCGCCGCGGCCTGAAGTTGTGATCGGGGAATCCCCAGCCTCCAATGACTTCTCCCTCTCTGCCCCTGGGGGCGGAGAGGGTCGGGCGTGAGGTGGGGGATTCCAGAGCGCCCGTTGGTGTCCAACCCACCGCGGAGAAGACAAGACATGGAGCGCTGCTCGCCAATCTGATGCATTTCGCCCGCGCCCTGCGGGCGGCGGGGCTGCCGGTCGGGCCGGGCAAGGTCATCGCTGCGGTCGAGGCGGTCAGGGCCGTCGGCATCACCGACCGCCGCGATTTCTACTGGACATTGCATGCGGTGCTCGTCAACCGGCCGGAGCAGCGGCTGATCTTCGACCAGGCGTTCCATGTGTTCTGGCGCAACCCGGACCTCTTGAAAAAGATGATGGCGCTGGTATTGCCCGAGCTGCGCCTCGACACGACGGAGGAGCGGGGTGCGGAGATGGCGCGGCGGCTCGCCGAGGCGCTGCATCCGAACCGGGAGCAGCCGGCGGCCGAGCCCGAGGAGGTGGAGACCGAGCTCGACGCGGTCATGACCTTTTCCGACCGCGAGCAGCTGCGCCAGATGGATTTCGAGAAGATGTCGTTGGCCGAGCTGGCGCGTGCCAAGCTGGCGATCGCGCGGCTGCGGCTGGCGGTCGAGGATGTGCCGACCCGGCGCTTTCGACCCGACCGGCGCGGCCAGCGCGCCGATCTGCGCGCGACGATGCGCGCGGCATTGCGCTCGGGCGGCCTTGTCGAATTGAGGCGCAAGAGCCGGCGCCGGCGCCCGCCGCCGCTCGTCCTCTTGTGCGACATCTCGGGGTCGATGAGCCGCTACAGCCGCGTCTTTCTGCATTTTATGCACACGCTCACCAACGACCGCGACCGGGTCTCGAGCTTTGTCTTTGGCACCAGGCTCACCAACATCACCCGCTATTTGCGCCATCGCGATGTCGATCTGGCGCTGGAGCGGGTCGGCGAAGCGGTCGAGGATTGGTCGGGCGGGACCCGCATCGGCCATGCGCTCGCCGAGTTCAACCGGCTGTGGTCGCGGCGGCTTCTCGGCCAGGGCGCGATCGTGCTCTTGATCACGGACGGGCTCGACCGCGACGCCGGCGTGGGCTTGGCGCGCGAGATGGATCGGCTGCACCGCTCCTGCCGGCGCCTCGTCTGGCTGAACCCGCTGTTGCGCTATGAGGGGTTCGAGCCAAGATCATTGGGGATGCGGGCGATGATGCCCTATGTCGACGAGTTCCGGCCGGTGCACAATCTCGAAAGCCTCGAGACCCTGGTCGCGGTGCTGAGCGCCCCGATCGTGCGGCGAGGCTCGGCGGCCACGGCTCGGCGGCAGAGTGAGGAGAAGGCGGCATGAGCGATACGGCGGAAATCCTGGAGCAGGCGGCGCGCTGGCGCGAGGCGGGGTCGGGTGTCGCGTTGGCGACCGTCGTCACCACCTGGGGCTCTTCGCCCCGTCCGGTCGGCGCCAAGCTCGCGGTCGATGAGGCGGGTGCGATGGTCGGCTCGGTCTCGGGCGGCTGCGTCGAGGGTGCGGTCGTCGAAGAGGCGCTCGCGGCGATCCGCGACGGCAAGTCGCGGCTGCTCGATTTCGGCGTCAGCGACAACGAGGCCTGGGAGGTCGGTCTCGCCTGCGGCGGCAAGATCCAGATTTTTGTCGAGCGCGTCGAATGAAGGGGCGGATTCTCGACCGGGTGGTCGCGGCCGCGCGCGAGCACCGATCGGTGGCGCTCGCCACCGACCTCGCCGGCGGCGGCCAATTATTGCTCGACGGCGACCATGCCGAGGGCGATCTGGTGCTCGACGACACCGCGCTCGAACGGCTGCGCGAGGCACGGCGCAGCGGTCGCAACCGCACCATCGATACCGCCGCCGGCCGCGTCTTTATCGAGGTGCTGACGCCGCCGCACCGCTGTTTTGTGATCGGCGCGGTGCATATCGCCCAGCCATTGTCGCAGATGCTGACGCTCGCCGATTATGCGGTGACCGTGATCGACCCGCGCGGCGCCTTTGCCACGGCCGCCCGGTTTCCAGGGGTCGAGCTCGTCACCGAATGGCCCGACGAAGCGCTCGACAAGCTTCACCCCGATCGCGGCTCGGCCGTGATCGCGCTGACCCACGACCCAAAGCTCGACGATCCGGCATTGGCCTCGGCGTTGCGCTCGGAGTGCTTCTACATCGGCGCGCTCGGCTCGCGCCGCAACCACGCCACGCGCTGCGGGCGGCTGAAGGAGCTGGGCTTTGGCGACGCCGATCTCGCGCGCATCCATGGGCCCGTCGGCCTCGCCATCGGCGCCGTGTCGCCGGCCGAGGTCGCGGTCTCGATCGTCGCCGAGATGACCCGCGTGCTGCGCCAGGGCGAGACGGCGCAATGAAGCACCGCGCCGATGTTGCCGCGCGTGCTTCGAGCCGCGCTCTCGATCGCTCCTCAGAGCGTGTGAGCCTATTGACTTGGGGCTGGATCGGCGCCGTGCATCCCCCGCTTTCGCGAGGGCAGGCCCTTCGAGGCAGCCGCTGCGCGGCTTCCTCAAGATGAAGTACTTCGTTAATATTCTCAATGGCTTACCTCATGCTGAGGAGCGCCCTTGGGCGCGTCTCGAAGCACGCACGCCGTGCCCGCCGCCACAGTTTTTCACGCCGCCGATCCAGTTGGTGGAAGCGGCATGAAGTTCGGTGAGGTCGCGGTTGCGGAGGCCGAGGGGGCGATCCTCGCGCACAGCCTGCGGCTCGGCACGACCGCGCTCAAAAAAGCCCGGACCCTCTCTGCGGCCGATCTCGCGCTGATCGAGGCCGCCGGCATCTCGCGGATCGTCGTCGCTCGGCTCGATCCGGGCGACGTTGCCGAGAACGAGGCGGCGCAGCGCGTGGCGTTGGCGGCGGTCGGCCCCGGTATCTCGGTCGCGGCACCCTTTACCGGCCGTGCCAATCTCTTTGCCGACGCCCGCGGGGTGTTGGTTTTCGATCCCGAGCGCATCGACCGCCTGAACCTCGTGCACGAGGCGATCACGTTTGGCACGTTGCCGCCCTATGCGGTGGTCGAGCCGAAGCAGATGGTCGCCACCGCCAAGATCATCCCGTTCGCCGCACCCGAGGACGCCGTCAACGACTGCGTCAAGGCGGCGATCGCCGAGGGGCCGCTGCTGCGGGTGGCGCCGTTCCGAGCGCTGTCGGTGGGCCTCGTGCAGACCCGGCTGCCCGGCCTCAAGGAGACGATCCTCGACAAGACCCGAGAGGTGACCGAGGGCCGGCTCGCCGCCCTTGGCTGCACCCTCGCTTTCGAGGAGCGCTGCGCCCATGCAACCGCCGAGCTGGCGGCTGTTATCGCCACGCCGACCGCGCGCGGGGTCGATCTCTTGCTGATCCACGGCGCCTCGGCGATCCTTGACCGGCGCGACGTGATCCCGGCCGCGATCGTCGCGGCGGGCGGCGGAATCGACCATTTCGGCATGCCGGTCGATCCCGGCAACCTCTTGCTGCTCGGCCATGTCGGCGAGCGGGTGATGCTGGGGCTCCCGGGCTGCGCGCGCTCGCCCAAGGTCAACGGCTTCGACTGGGTGCTGCAGCGGATCGTCGCCGGCTTGCCGGTCGGGGCGGCCGAGATCATGCGCATGGGGAGCGGCGGGCTCCTCGCCGAAATCCCGTCGCGGCCGCTGCCGCGGGCCGAGGCGAAGCCGCCCGCGGCCAAGGAAAAGAAAGGCCCGCCCGGACCGCATATCGGCGTCTTGCTGCTCGCTGCCGGGCAGTCGCGGCGCATGGGCGGCCCGAGCAAGATGCTGGCCGAAATCGAAGGCGTGCCGATGGTGGCGCGCGTCGCCCGGCGATTGCTCGCCTCACGCGCCCGCCCGATTGTCGCCGTCCTCGGCAACCGCGCCGACGAGGTCGATGCGGCCCTCGGCAAATTGCCGGTCGAGCGCGTGCGCAACCCGGATTTTGCGGACGGGCTTTCGACCTCGCTGAAGCGCGGGCTCGCGGCGCTGCCCGCCGATCTCGACGGCGCCGTCGTCGCCCTCGGCGACATGCCGCTCGTTTCAGGCCGCCATCTCGACCGGCTGATCGCCGCCTTCAACCCGCTCGAAGGCCGCGCCATCATCGTGCCGACCCGGCATGGCAAGCGCGGCAACCCGGTCCTGTGGGCGCGGCGCTTTTTCTCCGAGATGGCGCAGATCGCCGGCGATGTCGGCGCCCGCCACCTGATCGGCGAACACGCCGAGCTCGTTGCCGAAATCGAAATGGACGACGACGCGATCCTCACCGACATCGACACCCCCGAAGCCCTCGAAGCGTTGCGGCGCCCAGGAAAGCCCTTCGCTGCCGAGAGCTGAACGCCGTTTAGCAATTATTATATTGACAATAACGTCATTTTCTGCTATGCTGCCGGATCATCGAGTCAGTTTGAGGAATCCGGCATGTTCAAGCTGGCCGACCACCCTGGCGGCGGCGACGGCCTCTACTGTGGCTCGGAAGGTCTTTTTCTCGGCTCAAGCCCACTGATTGTTCGCTCTGAGGGCGCTTATCGCCTGCGGGCGCAAAGCGAAATAACGGCGCTGCTCGCCGCCGCCTACGGATCTGTCGATCAGGCGACGGGTCTCCTGTCGCGGCTGGGGCTGATCCGCGAGGCGTTGCAGAAGAGCGACCTTTGCAATGCGATGATCCTGGCCGTCCATTCGCGGCTCGGGTCTGTCTCGGCCGATGGGCTCGCCCGCCTCGACCGGATCGAAAAGCTGTCGAAGCACAATTTCAATCCCGACGAACCGCGCGACCGGCACGGCCGGTGGACCGACAGCGAGGGAGCCTACGCCCCGCGCTTGGGACCAAGCCGCCATAACCCCTGCTCGTCCCGGTGCAGGAAATCCTGCCGCCGGTGCAAGACCTATTGCCGTTCGGCGCCCGTCCCCCATTCTTCTTCGAAGAGCCGCCGTCCTGAGCCGATCCGACGTTCAAGGAGACGATGATGCTCCTACATGCTCTGAGCGGTCAAACGACCCCGAGTCGATCATGACGAAGAAAAGTTCATCGGCATCTACCCGACCTGGAGAAGGCAAAAGCGGCGAGGGAGCGCTCCCCCAAGCCGGGTTCAGAGACTACCGGCTGCTTCAATTTCGCCACAACGGTTGACGCCACCGCCTGGGACGCGGCTTCGCGGCAATCTGGGGACGAGGAACCGATCCGGAATCCGGAGACAACAGGCTGAATGACGAGTTGACGGGACGAAGGCTTCGGAACTTTGCGGTAGATCGGGCACCCGATCCATTCTAGCCTTGCAATTCGCGGGCAAATCTGAGTACCAAAGAGGAGGCACTGAATTCTCTACATGCTGTGGCATTGTTACCAGCCTGACCCGAGGTCGACCATGACGAAGAGACTGTTCATCGGCATCTACTCGACCGAGGAGAAGGCAAGAGCGGCAATGGAGCTGCTCCGCGCCAAGCCCGGGTTTAGAGACTACCCCGATTGCTTCGAGATTCATCCGCAGCGCGTCGACGCGACCGCCTGGGACGACGGCTTCGTGCGCCTCTGGGGAGACGAGGAGCCGGAGGCCGGCTGATCGCGGAAGAGGTCAGCGCAGCGCGTTGTGGATCAGGTAGTCGGCGAAATCGGCGGGCTTGAGCTTTAGCTCGGCGCGGTTGCTGTCGCCGGCCAGGGCGCGGGTCACGAGGATGTGGTTTTCGACCCGTGCCGGGGTCAGGCGGAACACACCGGCCGTCCCCTTGAGCTTTGGATAGAGGTTCGGGTCGATCATCTTTTCCCGGCGCGCGAGGCGGGCCAGCGCCTCCTCTTCGTCGAGGCTCTCGACCGGCTGGCGGCGCAGGATCGTCCAGTCGTTTTCGCCGGCCCAGCCGGAAGCGGCGAGCGCCTTTGGGTCGCCGTCGGCGATGCCGATTTTGAACACATGCCGGCCAAGCCCGACATCGGAGGCCCAGCGGCCGAGCTTGACGCTGCGTGCGACATAGATCGTCGCCATCCGCCCTCGCTTTGGGCCCGCCGATTCGGAATAGCGGCGGCCCTCGCCCGTTTTAACCCGGTCATTGCCCTTGAGCCAATCACCGGGATTCCCCAATGCCGTTTCTGATCGGAGCCGCCACCGCCGCGACCACCCTTGTCAGCATCGCCTGCGGCCAGATCGCGGCAGGGCTGGCACCGATGGGGGTGCTGCTGGCGGCGATTGTGCTGATGACATTCCGCGAAACCTGAGCGTTCAACAATCGCCGCACATTGCGGCATGCGCGGTTTTGCCGCCGGCAACGCCATTTACGAAGTGACACAAAGGAAATCGTTTCGCTAAACTTCCTCCCGGGCAGCCTCGAGCAAGGCTGGGGGCGGGGGGATTGCGAGACATGCGGCAGTCGATTCTTGCGCTCGTTTTTGCGCTGGCGGCGGGATTTGTGCTGACGGCCGGCAATCCGGCAGCGGCCTTTGGCATCGATCCTGCGTTTCCTCAGGCTTTGCTCGGCCCCGCCCATGCCAAAGGCGCGGTGGTCTGGAGCCATGGCCGTTCGATCGACGCCGAAGATTCGCAATCGCCGACCCCGCCCTATTTGCGGGTGCTGCGCGATGCGGGCTGGGATGTGCTGCGCTTCGACCGGCTGCGCGACGGCGACACGCTGACCCGCAGCACCGAGCGCCTGGTGCAGCATGTCGGCGAGCTAAAGCATATGGGGTATCGCCGCGTCGTCCTCGCCGGACAGTCTTTCGGCGCCTTTTTGGCGCTGATGGCGGCGGATGCCTCCAACGAGATCGATGCGGTGGTCGCGACCGCGCCCGCGGCGTATGGCGATTTCGACAATTTCTACCCGACCTGGCGGATGAACGCGACCCGGCTTTATCCGCTGCTGCAGCAGGTCAGGCGGGCGCGGGTCATGCTGTTCTTTTTCCACGGCGACGATTTCGACCCCGGTGGTCGCGGGGTGCGGTCGCGCGCGATCCTCGCCGCCCGCGGCCTCGGTTTTGCCGTGATCGACCAGCCGGCTTATCTCTCCGGTCATTGGGCCTCGTCCTCGGGTCTGTTTTTGCGCCGGTTCGCCGGCTGCATCCGCGATTTTGTCGATGCCGGCCGCGACAAGGGCGAGGTCGATTGCGACCCGGCTTGGGGCGAGGCGCCGAGCGCCGATCTGCGCCTGCCGGCCGAGCTGTTCCGCGTCAAGACGGTGGTGCCGGTCGCTGCCGCCGCCACCGGCGCCTCCGCACCCGCCGCCCGCGCGGCGCACACCGCCGCCGCGGCCCCGGCTTCGTGGTACGGGTTTTATCCAAACGGGCGCGAAGTCTTGATCGCGATCGAAGGCGTGCACGGCCATGCGCTCGACGCGGTCTATGCGATCGGCCCCGGCATCGACCCGAACGAGCCCGCCGAATGGGCGCGGCGCAAGGGGCGGATCGTCGGCGACGAATTCGTCTTTGCCGAAAAAGGCAAGAGCACGTTGCGGCTGAACCCGCGCGAAGGCGGCGGCCTGGCCGCGGTGTGGACCGCGCCCGATGGCAAAATCTCGATGCATGCCGCCTTGCGGCAGATCGATCCCGCCGCTTTGCCGCGCCGCACCGCCCAGCGTTAGCGGCGACCAGGCTCAGCTCCAATAGGGCCTCAGCCCCAATAGCGGCCGCTGCCGCCGATCGCCACGGTAATCAGGCCGAGCACCAGGTTGATCGCGACGACCATGCGGATCTGGCCGAGCCGGCGCGCGCCCTCGGCCCAATCCTGCCGCGCCAGCGCCTGGCGAAAGCGCCGCCACGGGGCGAAATAAATGTGCAGGAACAGCAGCATCATCAGGATGCCGAGGCCGGTCATCAGGTTGATGTAGAGGCCGGCGGTGGCAAACCCGCCAAAGAGCGCGAACACCATCCAGAACCCGCTCGCGAGCAGCAAGACGATCGCGGCGAAAGCCCAGGCGAAAAAGCGGCGCAACACCCGCGACCACAGCATCAGGCGCGGCCCGGGATCGAGCCCGGCGGCGGCGGGGCGCAACACCTGGTGGGCGAAGAACATGCCGCCGACCCAGACGACGGCGGAGAGGATGTGGAGGATCAGCGCAATCGTCGCGCCGGCGGCAGTTCCGCTCACTGCTCAGCCCCCATAAGCCGGGCTCTTGCGGGCGAGGCCGTCAAAGGCGTCGAGCAGGCGCCCGCGCCATTTGGCGACCGGATCGTCGGCGGCAAGCAATTCGAAATCGCTGATCGCCCGCGCCCATTGGAACGCGCCGAAAACGATGTAGTCGGCATAGGCGGGCGCGCTGCCGCAGAGATAGTCCTGGCGTTCGAGGGTACGCCGCAACGGGGTGAGGCTGGCGCGAAACGCCGGCAGCCGCGCCGCGCGGCCGGCGACCGCGTTTTCGAGCGTGCCGCCGAAGCGCTCCTCGCGCGAGCGCCGGAAATAGGCCTGGTCCTCGGCACCGACGTGGTTGTGGATGTCGAGCACGACAAAGCCGATGATCCCCGGGTGCAGCACGGTATCGACCCAGTTCTGCACAAACCGGGTCAAGGCGCGCGCGCCCTCGTCGCCAAACAGCGACGGACGGTCGGGATAGCTGCTTTCGAGATAATCGGCGATCGCCGTCGAATCGTGCACGACCCGGCCGCCATCGACGATCACCGGCACCCGGCCCTGGTTGGGCTGCGGCAGCTTCGCTTTCTCGGTGAACCGCCACGGCACGGTTTCGACCGCGAGCCCTTTATGGGCGAGCGCCATCTTGCTGCGCCAGCAAAACGGGCTGAACCGGCGGCCGGCCTCGACGCCGGCGAGATCGTAGAGGGTGACGGCCATCGGCTCCTGCTCCTCCGCCCGGATTGCGCTTGGCGCCGAGTATAGGCCGGCGCGCCGCAAGCTCCATCGCGGTGTCGCCCGCATGCGGCGAATTGAGGGCCGGAGAGGTCGTCGAATCTTTCCCGTCGGGCGGTTGGCGCGGCGCCGCGATCGATGTATCTGAACCCGGACACCGAAGGGTCGAGCCTGTCCGACGCTTCCCCCGCACCAGCTGTGCCGCGGCAACGACCGCAGCTCGCCGGCCCGCGGGGTGGAGAGGGCAGGGGAGGGCCAAAGCCGCGGCATCGGCGCGCAGCTGGCGTCAACCGCCGTAGCGAGCGTGGCATAAGCGGGGGCAGAGGATGAATCGGGTGGAGATGCTGGTCGCCGGGTTGGCGTTGTGGCTCTCGGCAATGGCGGCGCCGGCGGCGGCGCAACCGCTGCCGCAATGGAAGATGGCGGCACCGTTGCCGCAGGCGATCGGCGAGATCGTCGCCGCCACGGTCGGCGGCAAGATTTACGTCCTCTCCGGTCTCGACAACCGGCCCGGTGTGCACGCGCCGGCCGGCGACAACTGGGTCTACGATCCGGCGACCGACAAATGGGCGACGCGCAAAAAGATGCCGGAGCCGGCGCACCACATCATGGTCGCCGTCTGGCAAAACAAAGTCTATGTGTTCGGCGGCTTTGTCCGGCCGGCAAATGTCGCCGCCTGGCAGCCGATCGCCGATGCCTGGGTCTACGACCCGGCAACCGACAACTGGCAAAAGCTCGCGCCGATGCCGACCCCGCGCGGCGCCGGCGAGGCGGTCGAGGTCGGCGGCAAAATCTATGTGATCGGCGGCGCGCGATCGAGCAAGCCCGGCGATCCCGGTGCTCCCATCCTGCTCGGCTCGACCGACCAGCTCGTCGTCGGCACCGTCGAGGCCTATGACCCGGCGACCGACAAATGGCAGGAGCGCGCGCCGATGCCGACCGCGCGCAACCATTTCTTTGCCGGTGCGGTCAACGGCAAGATCTATGCGGTCGACGGCCGCATCGGCACCTGCTTCGTCACCAAATCGGACGTGATCGATCTGGTCGAAGCCTATGATCCGGCGACCGACCATTGGGCCTATGCGTCGCGCGCCCCGGTCACTCGCGGCGACGTGACCGGCGGCGAGCATGACGCAAAGCTTTATGTCGCCGGCGGCGAGTTCCAGGATTTCGCCCGCAAGATGACCTTTTGGGCGGTCGAGGTGTTCGATCCGGCGACCGGCCAATGGTCCGACCTGCCGCATATGCAGGTGGCGCGGCACGGCTTTGCCGCCGCCTTTGTCGGCAACCAGCTGCATGTCATCGGCGGCGGCTTTCAGTCGGACGGGATGCCCGGTGTCGAGGTCACCACCGCCTCGCACGAGGTCATCGACCTCGGCAAATGA
This sequence comes from uncultured Alphaproteobacteria bacterium, assembly GCA_963702685.1. GTDB lineage: Bacteria > Pseudomonadota > Alphaproteobacteria > ATCC43930 > CGMCC-115725 > AP-15. Next base: position 271,704 of record CAVPDQ010000005.1, read on the forward strand.
CCGGGCGGTGGACTTCGCCCGCAGACGCACTTACATTTGGGGTGGAAATAACCGGCAATGCCAAGGAGACATCGCAATGCCGCAGGAGACAGGCCCCCGCTTGAGCCATGTCGGGCTCTATGTCAGCGATGTGCCGAAGATGGTCGATTTTTATACCAAGACGCTCGGCTTTGTGGTCAGCGACGCCGCCCCGGACGGGCGCATCACCTTTTTGTCGCGCAACCCGAGCGACCATCACCAGGTGGTGCTGGTGCGCGGCCGCGAAACCGCGGTCGAGGTGCCGATGGTGCAGCAGGTGTCGTTCAATGTCGGCACCCTCGCCAATGTCCAGCGCGCTTTCCGCAAGGTGCGCGAGGCCGGCTGCACCGAGCTTCGCCCGGTCAGCCACGGCAATGCCTGGTCGATCTATTTCCAGGACCCCGAGGGCAACCGCATCGAGATGTTTTGCGACACGCCCTGGTATGTGCAGCAGCCCTGCGGCTTTGCGATCGACCTCGACAAGCCCGAGGCCGAAATTGTCCGCAGCACCGAAGCGCACGCCCGCACCCTCCCCGGCTTCAAGCCGATGGAGGAATGGCGCGCCGGCATCGCCGAGAAGATCGCCGCCGCCGCCGAGGCCTAGCTTAAGGGTCAGCTCCAATAGCTCAAAGCCGGCGTGCCCCGGCAGCCGGCGCGCGGCGCGGGACCGCGATGGCCCCGGCAATCTACCGGTGCGAGGCGGCTATTCGCGGCGGAAGGTGGCGACCAGCACGTCGCGATAGGCGGGCCGCGACGGGTCGAGCGGCGTCACCGGGGTGACGCCGTGATAGACGCGGCTGTCGTCGACCAGTGCCGCATCGAGCGGGGCGGCGAGGGTAAAGCTGCCGAGCGGCTCCTTGACGAGGTTGTAGATCGTGGTCTCGCCGCTCGCGACGTTTTCGCGGCGGACCATCAGCACGAGCACCCAATCGACCCCGTCGCGATGCATGCCCTCGGGGGTTGGCCGCCCCGCCTCGCCGGGCCGTGCCTCGATGCGAAACTGGTGCAGCTCGACATGCCAAGCCTGCGGTCGAATTGCCGGCGGCGTCAGCCGATTGAACAATTTGTGACAGGTGCCGAGGATCGCGGTGAGCGCCGGATGGGCTGCGGCCGCATCGGTCACCGGCTCGAACCAGCGCTCGATCCCGCCATTCAATGCATTGTAATCGCGGCTCTGGTAATGCGGCTGGTGCGGTTTTCTGACGATGCCGGCGGGACCCGCGCGGAACGCGGCAAAGCGCCGGCGGCGATAGCGTCCGCCATCGGCCATATAGGCATCGACGCCGAGATCGTCCCAGCTCGCGGCAAAGGACGGCCAGTCGCGCAACCCTGCCTTCTCCAGGATCGCACCCATTTCAGGCGCCCGTGCAAAGGCAAAGCCGTCATGTTCGACGGAGGCGGCGACCGTGGCGGCGAGTGGGGCGAGCGATGTCGTCATCGGCGATTTGCCTATCGGCCTTCGGTCCAGCTTTCGCACAAGCCGAGGACGCAGGTGCTGGAGGGGCGGCCTTCGCGGTCGCGCGGCCAGGGCCGTCCTTTTGCCTCGCGGCCGTTGCGGGTAAGCCGCGCGCCCAAGGCGGGAACCAAGACCGTGCACATGCCGTAGGGGCGCCCCGGTATCGTGTTCGGCTGGGTATGGACCAGGAACGGCTCGCCGAGCCGGTACCAGGTCAGCGCGATGTCCTCGCCGCCCGCCTCCAATCGCTCGGTCCAAAAATCGCGCGCGTCTCCCGATTTGCTGAAATACGCCTCGACGACCGGGATCGCCGGGTCGCGCAATTCGGCGTTGATCGCGCCCAGCACGGTCGCTTGCAGCCAGCGCGCCATGGCGATGTTGTCGGAATAGATCTGCCAGCGCGAGCCGGTCAGCTCGCTCTTTATGTAGAGAACATGGCCGGGGCCGGCGCCGGATGTCAGCAGGCGCCAAAAGGTGGCGTTGGTCGAGAAATTGTCGCTGTCGTCCGTGCCGAGGCGGATGACCGAGTTTTCGCCGGTCAGGACCACGCGGTTGGCATCGACGGTGCTCACCCCAGCCTCCTGCTGCAAAACGTGAGTTAGAGCGGTGCGGCATCCCCCGCCTTCGCGAGGGCAGGCCCTTCGAGACGCGCTCCGGCGGAGCGCTCCTCAGGATGAGGTATTTTTTTCAATGGCTTGCCTCACCCTGAGGAGGCCCGAAGGGCCGTCTCGAAGGGTGCTGATACAGGGAAGCGGCATTTTTCGTCAGCCTCCTGCTGCTGCGCCACGTTCACAATACCGCTTCGGCGACGACGCGCATCGCCTCGATGCCGGCGCCGGCCAGCACCAGCGAGCCCACGCGATGATCCGCGGCGCATTCCTTCCACGCCTGGAGGCGGTCCTTGACGCGCTCCTGCGGACCGATCAGCGAGGTTTCGTCGATCAGCTTGTCGGGCACCGCGGCCTCGGCCTCCTTTCGCCTCCCCGCGAGATAAAGCTCCTGGATCGCCGCCGCCTCCGCCTCGTAGCCCATGCGCTTGGCCAGATCGTTGTAGTAATTCTTCGAGCGCGCGCCCATGCCGCCGATATAGAGCGCAAAATTCGGCCGGACCGCATCGCGGCAGCGGCCGAGGTCGTCGCCGATCGCGACCCGCACATAGGGTGCCAGATCAAAGTCGGCGAGGCTCTTGCCGCCGCCGGCTTTGGCGATGCCTTCGGCCACCGGCCCGGCGACCACATCCGCCTTCTCCGGCGACATGAAGAACGGCAGGGTGCCGTCGGCGATCTCGCCCGCCACGCGCAACCCGGCCGGCGCCACCGAGGCGGTATAGATTTTGAGGCTCGGGTCGCCGTGGATGATGCTGCGCAAGGGCTTGCCGAGCCCGCTCGCCCCCGGCCCGTCATAGGGGATGCGGTAATGCTCACCCTTGTGCTCGAGGGGGGCGGCGCGTTCGAGGATGCGGCGGATGACCGCTATGTATTCGCGGGTGCGGGCCAAAGGCTTGCCGAACGGGACGCCGTGCCAGCCTTCGATCACCTGTGGGCCTGACGGGCCGATGCCGCACAAAAAGCGGTTGCCGGACAGCGCCTGCAAGGTCATCGCCGTCATCGCGGCGCAGGTCGGGGTGCGCGCCGGCATTTGCATGATCCCGGTGCCGGCCTTGATCCGCTTGGTCTGCGCCAGGACCCAGGCAACGGGGCTCACCGCATCGGTGCCATAGGCCTCGCCGACCCAGACCGCCTCGAAGCCGAGCCGCTCGGCCTCCCACACCGTTTCCATATCGATGCCGGCGCCGGGCGCGACCCGCAACGTCATCGCCAGCTTCATCGCCCCGCTCCGGACCGCTCAAGAAGCCGAGCGGGCCGACGCCCCACCCTGACCCGCATCGCCACCATGCCGTTTCCTTTCCGTCCGGCGATCCCCACCGCGCGATGCTACGCGAACGCCGAGCGGGGAGGAACGGATGAGCTTATTCTGCCGATGCTTTTAGTCGCTTCCCCGGCGGAATGCCGGGGTCCAGGTCCCGCAAATCCAGCGGTCGATAGGCGGTAAGCCATTGCCACATCCCGACGATTTCGAGCGGCGGATTGGTGGGTCCCGGCTTTGCCCCACGGAACCAGTCCGTGGGCTCACGGCGCACAGGACAGCGGGGCGGAGCGTTTTCCGATTTCCACCTCGGCCGCCATGCGTTCACACACTTCCATCTGATCGCCGCAGTAGCTCGGCGACCGGCGGGGCGAGATGCTCGGCCGGCTGCGTTCCTTGGTCAAGGAAGCCGATCCCGAAATCGTCGAGGAGTGGAAGTGGCGCGGGGTCCGGTGTGGGAGCACGCCAGAGTTGTAGAGTCTCCGCCGTCGATTAAATTTAGTAAACTGTCCCCGTA
>CAVPDQ010000006.1:0-595160 GCA_963702685.1 uncultured Alphaproteobacteria bacterium
TGGAAGGCTGGCCGGGGCAAAGCCGTTTTGCCGTTCGCTTCTTTTGATCTCCTTCGGAAACCCTCTGAGATCGTCTTGCGCGGGCTTGACCCGCGCATCCATGTCTTTGTTGCAAGCGCTCAAAGCCGTGGGTGCCCGGGTCAAGCCCACTGCTGTCCGGTTCAGCTTCGAAGAGCAAGGGAGGCGGTAGCGATGCATTGGCTGAGCACAACCATATTATCGTCATGCCCGGACTTGATCCGGGCATCCATGGCCCTTGCTGCCGCTCGGAGAGGGCGCAGGATGCCCGTGTCAAGCACGGGCATGACGAGTTTGGGTTGAGATAAAATACCAGTTTTACAACCAAATACGTGGAACCGGACAGCCACGGGTCAAGCCCGGCCAAGACGACCTTTTCTGGTTCAACATCGCAACAAAACCCAGCAGAGGTGTAGCCAGGATTTTCCCCGGACAGCCTTGCACGCATTGCAAGGACCATCGGGGGCGGCGGTGGTGGGGGAGCGGCAACGGGGAGGGAGGGCCGGTCGGTCCGAGGCCTATTCGATCTCGTTTTCCGCAGCCGGAACGAGGCGGTCGAGCACCGGCTCGTAATGCAGGATATAAAGCACCGTGTTGCCGGTCTTGACCGGCAGGCTGCCGGGCGGCAGCGCGTGCTTCATCAGCTGGCGCACCATGGCGCCATGGGTCGAGACGCCGATGCGACGGTGGCGATGGACGGTGGCGAAACGGCGCAACGCGGCGAGCGCGCGGGTCCGGGTGGCGAGGCCGGTCTCGCCGCCGGGGAACGCCACATCCTCCTCGGCGAACCAGCGCTCGGTCAATTCGGCGCCAAAGCGCGCCTTGGCCTCGGCCCACAACAGGCCCTCGGCCTCGCCGACATTGGTCTCGCGCAGCCCCGGATCGATGATCAGCGGCGCACCCGCGGCCTCGGCCACCATCCGCCCGGTGTGGAGCGCGCGCGCCAGGTCGCTCGACAGGACGGCGTCGAGACGGTGCGCGAGCAGCTTTTGGCTGAGCGCCCGCGCTTGGGCCAAACCGCTCTCGTTGAGCGGCACGTCGCTATGTCCTTGCAGCCTGCCCGCGCGGTTCCAGTCGGTTTCACCATGCCGGAACACGAACAGAAGGCGCCGGTCGCGATCCAAATCCATAAATCTTCCCCCAAAGCTGCGATGTTCTCGCATCCGCTCGCCACGCATTCACCATCAATTTTATAGCGTCCTTTAACAAACAGTGTTCTATAAGCGCCGCAGCTTCCCCCCGCATGGGCACGATCATGGCCGGCGCTCGACGGCTCCGGCTGAAAGGGACATGGCAGACACCGGCTCGTTGAAGCGGAGCGTGATGAGCGCGGTCGGCTGGGCCACCGCGACTCGGCTCCTAGGGCAGCTCATCAATTGGGCCATGACCCTCGCCACCGTCCGCTTTTTGCGCCCCGAGGATTACGGGCTGATGGCGGTGACGATGGCGATCACCGGCTTTCTCCAATCGATGAGCTATTCGGGCTTTACCGATGCGATCGTGCAGCGCCGCCCGAGCGAGGACGACCTTCGCTCGGTCTTCGGCCTGATCCTCTCGATCAACGCGGCCGGTCTCGTCCTGCTGTGTGCTCTGGCTTACCCCATGGCGTGGCTCTATGCCGAGCCTCGCCTTGCCTTGCTGCTGGTGGCCGCGAGCTTTGTCTTCGTGGTCACCGCGCTGCAGGCGGTGCCGCGCGCGCTGCTCGAAAGAAAGCTCGACCTGAAGACCCTGACGCGGATCGATCTCGTTTCCAACATTCTCAGCGGCATGCTGGTGCTGCTGCTCGCCTGGTCGGGTGCCGGCGTCTGGTCCCTGCTCGCGGGGCTGCTGTTCCGCGGCTTGCTCCAAGTTATCGGGTTCGCCCTCTGCGCGCCGTATTTCCGGCGCCCCCGCTTCAGCTTTGCCAGCATCACGGGAATTTTGTATTTCGGTGGCTTGCGGTCGGTCGAGAACATGCTTTGGGCATTTTATATAAATTCTGATGTGTTCGTCATCGGCAAGCTACTTGGGACAGATATTCTTGGTATTTACACGGTTGCTCGCACCATCGCCGCCCTGCCGGTCGAGAAGCTCGCAGGGGTTGTCAAGCCGGTTGCTTTCCCGGCTTTTGCCCAGGTGCAGCACGATCGCGCCGAATCGCTTCGTTATTTGCAAAAGGCGATGCGCCTTCTTGGTTTTTTTTGCTTTCCGGTGTTTTTCGGCATCGCCGCGACCGCGCCGCAGATCGTCTCGGTCGCGCTCGGCCCGAAATGGGCCCAGGCGACGACGCCGCTCGCCATCCTGGCGATCGCCATGACATTGCGGCCGATCGGTCTGCTGATCCCGTCGTTCTTGTTTGGCCTCGGCGAGATCATGGCGAGCTTCAAAAATACCGTGTTTGCCGCGATTCTGTTTCCCGTCGCCTTTATCGTCGGCGCCCACTGGGGCTTGCTCGGGATCTGCGTCGCAGCGCTCGTGGCCTACCCGATCCAGTTTTTCGTCCTGCTCCGCCGCGCGGCGATCGTCGGGCAGGTCGCGATTTTTGACCTGGTCGCCCCGCTGCTGGCGCCGCTCGCCGGGTCGCTGGTCATGTACGCCGCGGTGCGTGGTGTGGACGCCTGGCTGCCGGCAGGGGCGGGCATCTGGAGCATCCTCGCTTGGCTGGTTGCCAGCGGAGTGCTCGTCTATATCGGCTACACCGCGCTTTTCCTTCGCCCTCTTGTTTCCGAGCTCACGGGGCTCGTTCGGCGGTAGGCCCGATCGGGCGCCAAACCAGACGCTCTCGCGCAGTTTTGAGAAACCCGACGGCTGATTGCCGCGGGGTGCCCGTCTGTCCCGGCCACGCGATCCGGTTCGTGCGGCCGGTGGCCGCCGAATTAACGGCACGGCAGCCGATCTTGCCGATCGATCCCTCAGCGTCTCCGCCCGACAAAAACGAACCAGCCGCCATACCAGGAAAAGCGGTTGATGCCGAGTATCCCCAACAGCCGCTTTGGCTGGTTGCGCGCCCACCTGACCCGCCGAAAGTATTCGGAAGGAGTCAGATTGGCCCGCGCCGATTTAGGAATTCGTATTATCGATCGAATATCGAGAAATTTATTGTAGCGCGTCATGATCGCCTCCTCGGATTCAAAGAAACGAACATGATGCTCGCCGTCGAAATTTGGGACAGAGCAGATGCAAATTGCACCACTCCTCCAAAGCTCGACCGCGTTCAGGTCTCCGTCTATATGCTCCAACACCTCACAACATACGATTCCATCATATGGCCGCTCGTACACCGCTGGGTCGGTCGCATCGCCCACAAAAAAATCACCCTCGGGGCGGCGCGCCTTGGCCTTTTCGACCGCCGTCGAGCTGAAGTCGAACCCGGTGTAGGACACACCCGCTTCGATCAGCATCCCGGCCAGCACCCCGCTGCCGCAGCCGACTTCCAACACCACGCGCGGGCCCGCGGCTTGCACTGCCCTGCGAGCCTCGGCATACAATGCGTAATAGGGGCTGGTCAGCGGTCTTTCATAGGTCCGATCGTCGACCAGATAAAGATGGTCATAAAAATCTTTATTTAACGCTTTTGTGAGCATCCTATCCTCGCTAAGCATAAACTGGCTGCGCGTCACGCCCTGGCCGCGCGTCACGCCTGCGTACCATCCGGATCCTGCGATGTCGATTTGGTTTATTCAAGAGTGGTCACCCGGCCATCCCGCAGTGCTGCACCTCAGCTATCCGTTAGGCGCGGAGGCGCCGCTCGCCGGACCCGCCTCTCCTTGATCCGTTGCGGCATCATCCCGGCAACGGCCGGCATAGAATATCCGCCGCCCGAGGCGGCGCCCCCCTGCTGCGGACCCGGACCGGTCGGTTATTGACGCTGGCCTGGCTTTTTGATAAGCGGTTCAGGTCTCTTTCCACCACTCGGCATACATGACCAAGCCGCGCTTCCGCCTCGCCCTTGTCGGCACTGGGATGGCGGCTGAGATGCTTCACTTGCCGGCCGCGCTCGCCTCCGATCTGGTGGAGATCGTCGCCTTTATCGATCCCGCTGTCCACCGCGCCGCGGCGATGGCGCGAGGATGGGGCCTGCAGCCGGAAATCGGAGCGCGCATCGAAGATATCCGCGGCCCGATCGACGGCGCGATCATTGCCACACCCAACGACACCCATCGGGCTCTCGCGGTCGCCTGCGCCGCGCGGGGAATCCATTGTCTTATAGAAAAACCTCTGGCGACCACCGTAGAGGACGCAGAGGCGATCTGCCACACCGCCAAGGAGCAGAACGTCACCGTAGCGGTTGGCTATGCAACCCGCTTCCGCAACCAGGTCGTCCTGTTGAAGCATCTGCTGGACACCGGATACTTCGGCACCGTTAGCCGCTTTTATTTTCAAGACGGCACTCTCGGCGGATGGTCTCCGGTCTCCGCTTACAATCTCGACCGCAAGGCGAGTGGCGGCGGTGTGCTGGTCGTGGTCGGCACCCATTTTCTCGACCGGATGCTTTATTGGTTTGGCTATCCCGACGATTGCGAGATGGTGGACGATGCCGCTGGCGGCCCCGAGGCACACTGCGAGGTGACGGTACGCTATCGCCGCGGCGGTCGCCGGATCGACGGGACCATTCGCCTGTCGAAGGTCTTCGATCTTACGCCGGGTCTTGTGATCGAGGCCGAGAAGGGGCGCGTATTTCTGGGATTGGGGGAATCACCTCTGGTGTTTCGGCCATGCCGAAACCCTGAGCTTCAAATCGTGCTGCGCCCGCACGGCGAGCCCTATTTTCCCGACGGGGTAGACAACTTTCAGCTTCAACTCGAGGATTTTGTCGCGGGCTGCCGTGGCGAACGGCGCCCCTTGGTCGATTGCGAGCAAGGGCTGCTTTCGGTCCGCCTGCTCGATCAACTTTATTCTCGTCGAAAGCAGTTGAGCGAGCCTGGCTTCGACGCCGCTGAGGCGCCGCTGCCGTTCAAGCTCACACCCGGGGCGCGGCAGACGGAGAGCATGCGGGTGGCCGTCTTCGGCGCCTCGGGGTTCGTCGGATCGGCGCTGGTCGAGCGGCTTCGGCGAAGCGGTGTCGAGACCACGCCGATGATCCATACAGCCGGCAGCGCTTGGCGTCTTTCGCGTCGAGGAATGACACTGCGCTCGGTCGACCTTTTGTCTCGATCCGAAGTCGCGGAGGCCCTGCAGGGCTGCACGCATGTGGTGAACTTGAGCCGGGGTTCGGACGATGTGATGATCGGAGGTCTTGAAAACCTTCTGAGCGCAGCCAACAAGCAGCGGGTTCGGCGGTTTGTTCACATCAGCAGCGTTGCCGTCTACGGCGATCCGCCGCCCCCGGAGAGCGCCCGCGAAGACAGTTCGGCCCACCCCGCGCCTGGCTCTTACGGCGCGCTCAAACTGCAGCAGGATCGACTGGTCGAGCGCGCTCACGCCGGCGGCCTCAGCAGCGCCATTCTTTGTCCACCCAATATCACAGGGCTTTACTCGACCTTTGTTTGCAATGTCATCGAGGACATGCGCCGAGGCAGGCTGGCCCTCGTCGAAGACGGTCAGCTGCCGATCAACGTCGTGGACGTCGAGAACCTTTGCCATGCGATAATGCTGGCGCTGATGGCCGACAGCGTCGACGGCCGGCGGATCTTTGTCACCGACGGCCCCGGCATCACCTGGCGGCACTTCACCGACGAGCTTTTGCCGCTGGCCGAGCTTGCGGCGCCACTCCCCTCGGTACCCCGGAGCGAGATTGCTCTGCCGGCAACACTGCATCGTCGCTTTTCCCTTCGACGGGCCGCGAAGCATCTCGTGTCATCCGATGTCCGAGCGGCGCTTCGCACCGACCCGGTCTTCGATGCGGCGGAAGAAACGATGCGCGGGCTCGTCGGCAAATTGCCCGCGCGGTTTCGCGACACGTTGCGCGACCGGATCGGCGGGCCCAGACAGATCGCGAAGGTTGTCAGCGGTGCCCGCCTCGTTTCCCGCTACAACCCGCAGCAGCTCCGCGGCGTGACTCACAGCAGCGCCCGCGCCGCTGGCGCTATAGGGTACGAAAATGCCGTCGAATTTCCGGAGAGCATGGCGATGTTCCGCCGGTGGTACCGCGCAACCCGGGGAATGGAGCTCCATAGCTGGCCGCTCGTTCGTGACCTGTTGTCATTCACTTAGACCAGACCGAGGCAATCAGACCGGATCGAGGCCTCGAATCTCCCACCTGCGCCGATGATCGGAGAAGGGTGCCCGATGCGGCGAGATCGTCGGCAACGCAGACTTCTCGGCCTACGCTTCGGGGCAATCCGCCGCGGCAGAATAGCCTGCGGGCAAGGTGCCCGCGCCGGCGCGGCGCACCAGCGCCATCGAAAAATAGCGGGCGGTCGCGCCATCGAGCTCGCCCAGGGGCAGCACGCGCCCTCCCGGCAGGCTCGCATGCTCGACATAGAGCGCATGGTCGAGGAGGCGGAGCCGCGCCAACACCTCCCGCACCTTGGGAAGGTGCCGGCCGAGCTTGATGATCGCGGCGACCTCGGCCGCGGCGAGGCGGCGGGCGAGCTCGGCCTCGTCGAGCGTCGCCGGGATCACGCTGAGGACCTCGTCGCGGGTGACGAGCGGCATCGCCGCGGCGGCGGCGCAGGCGGCCAGCGACGAGACGCCGGGAACGATCTCGGTCCGATAACGCTGCGCCAAACGGGCAAAAATCGGGATGAAGCTGCCATAGAAGAACGGGTCCCCCTGGCATAAGAGCGCCACGTCATGGCCCCGGTCGAGCTCGGCCGCGAGGCGCGCCGACGCCGCGTCATAGATGGCGGCGGGCGGCGGCCCAGGCCGCATCGGAAAACGGATCGCGATCTCGGGCCGGGTGCCGTCGAGCCACGCGGCGACAATCGAGCGGGCAAAGCTCTCGCCGTCCTCCGGCGCCGGGTAGGCGATCACCGCCGCCTCGCGCAACAGCCGCAACGTCTTCAACGTCACCAGCTCGGGGTCGCCAGGACCGACGCCGAGGCCGAAAAGGCAGCCCGGCTTTTGCGCCATCTCAATCGGCCTTGACGAGGGCGAGCTGCGTCACCGGCGCCAGCGGCCGCCACAAATAGTGCTTGCCAACGGCCTCGGCCCGGCTGACCGCGATCCGGGTCAACGCGCCGCCGTGCCGCGCCTGCCAATCGATCAGCACGGCTTCGGCCGCCGTGGTCACGCTGTTGGCGACCAGCCGGCCGCCTGCCGGCAGCGCCGCCCACAGCGCCGGCAGCAGCCCCGGCGCGGCGATGCCGCCGCCGACAAAAATGGCGTTTGGCGGCGGCAGCCCGGCGAATGCCTCGGGGGCGGCGCCGACGACGATGTCGAGCGCCGGCACCCCGAGCGCCGCCGCGTTGCGGGCGATGATGGCAGCGCGCACCGGGTCGCGCTCGACGGCAAAGGCTCGGCTGTTCTCGGCGGCGCGCAGCCATTCGATCGCGATCGAGCCGCAGCCGGCGCCGATATCCCACAATGTCTCGCCGGGCAGTGGCGCCAGCGCCGCCAGGGTGGCCGCACGGATTTCCCGCTTGGTCAGCTGCCCGTCATGCTCAAAGGCGGCGTCGGGAAGCCCGGCGAGCCGCGACCAGGCGCGCGCACCGGGCCCCGCCCGGCACTCGATCGCGATCGTGTTGAGGTGGGCGGTCTGCCGCTCGCCCCATTCCCGCGCGGTGGCGGCAACCACCGCCTCGCGCGGTCCGCCCATATGGCCGAGCACAACGATCCGGCTCGCCCCCCAGCCGCTCTCGGTCAGCATCCGGGCCACGCGGCGCGGCGTGCTGCCGTCCTCGGCCAAGGCCAGGATGCGGCGATCCGGCGCCAGGTGCAGGTCGCAATCCGTCGAGCGGCCGGGCATGCAGGCTGATCGCCGCACACTCGGCCAGCGGCCAGCCGAGCCGGGCGGCGGCAAGGCTGAAGGCGCTCGGCTGCGGCAGCACCGTCATCTCCTCGCGTGGAAAGCGGCGCAGCAAGGTCGCGCCGACCCCATGCCACAGCGGGTCGCCGCTCGCCAGCACCGTCACCCGCTTTCCGCGGCGGGCGGCGATCGCCTCGATCGTGCGCTCGAGCGGGCGGTCCCAGACGAGGCGCTCGGCTCCGCTCTCGGCTGCCCTCTCGGGCACCATCGCCAGGTGCCGGGCGCCGCCGACCAGGATTTCGGCGGTATCGACCAGGATGCGCGCGGCCGGGGCAAGTCCGGCGAGCCCGTCCTCGCCGATCCCGACGACGCTGAGCCAGCGCTTCATTTTGCCGACGCCAAAGCGTTGACTGCCGCGGCGGCGAGGGCACTGCCGCCGCGCCGGCCGAGGAGGGTGACATAGGCGAGGCCGTGGCCGAAATCGGCAAGCGCCGCCTTGGCTTCGGCGGCGCCGACAAAGCCGACCGGAAAACCGAGGATCAGCGCCGGGGGCGCGGCGCCCTCGGCGATCAGCTCGAGGAGGCGAAAAAGGGCGGTCGGCGCATTGCCGATGGCCACCACCGCGCCCGCCAGAGATGTCCCGCCACAGCTCGACCGCTGCCGCCGAGCGCGTGTTGCGCTGCGCCACAGCCAGGGGTGCCGTGCGCGGATCGTGCAAGGTGCACACCACCTCGTTTTGCGCCGGCAGCCGGTCGCGCGCGATGCCGGCCGCGACCATCGCCGAATCGACGAGCACCGGGGCGCCGGCGGCGAGCGCGCGCCGCCCGGCCGCCGCCGCGCGCTTTCGACCAGACGAGGTCGTCGAGCATCGCGCAATCGCCCGCCGCATGCGCCAGCCGCAGCGCCAGCGGCCGCAGCGCTTGCGGGAACCGCGAGAGGTCGGCCTCTTCCCGGATCAGCGCAAACGAGCGGCGCGAGATTTCCGCCGGGTCGCGAAGATAGGCGTATCGCGGTTTGCCATCGCCGGGTGAAGCCGGCATCGGGATCGGCGGCTGCCGTGCCGCGGTCACGCCGAGGGTCCACGCCTCCTCGGCCTCGACCACACGGCGCTGCTCGACCGTAAGCGCCGGATCGCCGATGAAAAAAGGGGCAAGCTCGCCGGCGCGGTCGCGTGAGGCGAGAAAATCGACGACGGCGCGGACCTGCGCGCTGTCCTTGGGCTCGTCCGGCAACGGCGCCACTTTCCACAGCGACGGATAGATCTCGGCGAACACGATTGCGGGGTCGTCGGCCGCCCGCAACCCGGTTTCGAACGGCCAGACCCGTGCCGCACCGGACCAGCGCGGATCGTCGCGCAGCGCCCGCACCACCGGGATCCCGGTCAGCACCTGGCCGCCGACCGAGCCGCTGCCCAGCAATTTCCAGCACGGCTGGGCGGTGCGCATATAGCAGTCGATCAGCCGGCGCTCGGCGAGCCCGTCCGTCTCGTGTCGGCGATGATGCCGTGGCCCGAGAAATTCCGTGTCGCGGCCGCGCGGGCAGCCCCAAAACGGGAACAAGCCGGCCGAGATCCGGCGGTTGAATTGGGCGGCGACCTCAAAGCGGTTGTTGCGATTGGTATGGTCGTCTTCGACGAGCGCGGCGATCTCGTCCCAGACGGCACGCCAAGGCGGCCCGGGAATGCCGAGCCGGGCGGCAAACCCCGTCGGATAGCCAAACGGGAAATCGAAGCCGACCAGGACGCGCTCGCCGCGCGCGCGCCCCGCCATGAGCATATTGCCGAGCAGCGCCTTGGCGGCGTGGCGGGTCGGCGGATTGGCAAGAGTTTCGCCGTCGGGCCCGAGCCGGCAGATCCAGATGCTGTCGCGGCCGGTGCGCGGCACATTCGCCGCGCTCCAATCGACCATCATATAGCTGTCGAACATCAGGGGTCGTCGTGATGGTCATGGTGATGGTTATGGTGGCCGATGCCGCGGACATGATGGTGATGCCCCGTCTGCGGCGCCCCGGCTTCGCTTTCGTAGCCGATGATCTGCGCACGGTATTTGCAGAGCTGGCAGTTCATCGCCGGCTGGCCTGCACCGAGCTCCGCTATGCGCTCGCAAAAAACGTCGAGCACCGCTGGATGGTCCCGCAGGTACGGCGCGTTGATAAATTCGATATCGGGGAAGAGAGCCGCCACGCCGTCGCTCTGCGCATAGATCCGTTTGACCAGGACCCCGGTGAACAGGAAATAGGGGAAGACCACGATCCGGCGAAAGCCGAGCCGGGCGGCACGCGTCAGCGCCGCATCGACGCGCGGGTGGGCCACCCCGCTGAACGCGGTCTCGGCCCAGCCGAACCCCATCCCCTCCCACAACATGCGGGTGAGCTTGGCGATGTTGGAGTTCGCGTCGGGGTCGTTGGTGCCGCGTCCGACGACGACCAGCAAGGTGTCGGCGCGGGCGACCCCATTCGGTGCGGCGGCGGCATCGATCCGATCGGCCGCGGCCGTCAGCAGCTTCGGATCGATCGCCAGATCGCGGCCAAAGCGGATTTCGACATCCGGGTTTTCGGCGGCGAAGCTGTTGACCTCCCAGGGCAGGTCGTTCTTGACGTGGCTCGCGGCGAACAGCATGCCCGGCACCGCGAGGACTTGCCGCGCGCCACGGGCCTTCAGCGCCGCGAGCGCGTCGTGGATCGTCGGCCGGGCGAACTCGAGATAGCCGGCGGCGAAATCGACCTCCGGCAGGCGCCGCCGCAGCCCTGCCGCGAGCAGCTCGAACTCGCCGATCGCTTGCGCATCGCGGCTGCCGTGGCCGCAGATCAGGACAGCGGCTTCTTTCATCGGTTGACCCCTTCGCGCGCGCGGCCGAGATTGTCGCCGCGATGATGCCGGCCGCCGCCGATCCGTTGCTGCTGCTCGCTGCCGGCCTCGCCGTCGATGCCTGGTTCGGCGATATGCCGGCGGTGTTCGCCCGCATTCCGCACCCGGTCGTGCTCGCCGGCCGCGCTGTCGCCTTTTTCGACCGCAAGCTCAACCGTGACATCCGCAGCAAGCGTCGCGTCGCGCCCGCGGCATCGTCACCGCGGCCGTGCTGGTCGGCGGGGCCGCGCTGCTCGGGCTGATAATTCGGCTGCTCTGCCGCGGCAGCCTGGCCGGGGCGGTGGTGGAGGTTGTGCTGATCGCGATCCTGGTGGCGCAGCGCAGCCTGTTCGAGCACGTCGCCGCCGTCGCCTTGGCGCTCGATGGCGCCGGGCTCGCCGCCGGCCGCGATGCGGTGCGGCACATCGTCGGCCGCGACCCGGCGAGCCTCGACCGTCACGGTGTCGCCCGCGCCGCGATCGAGAGCCTTGCCGAAAATTTCTGCGACGGCGTCGTGGCGCCGGTGTTCTGGTACCTGGTGCTCGGGCTGCCCGGCCTCTTCGCCTGCAAGATGGCCAACACCTTGGACAGCATGATCGGCCACAAGACGCCGCATTACCGCGCCTTTGGCTGGGCCGCGGCGCGGTTCGACGACCTGATCAACCTGGTGCCGGCGCGGTTGAGCGGCCTCTTGATCGCCGCTGCCGCGCTGTTCGCCGCGGGCGGTCGGTCGCGCCGCGCGCTTGCGGTCATGCTGCGCGACGCCCGCAAGCACCGTTCGCCAAACGCCGGCTGGCCGGAAGGAGCGATGGCCGGGGCGCTCGGCCTGGCGCTCGCCGGGCCGCGCCGCTATGCCGAGGGCATGGCGCTCGACCCGTGGGTCGGCGACGGCACGGCGCGTGCGGACACCTCGGACATCGGCCGCGCGCTCGGTGTCTACAAGATCGCCTGCCTGATCGAGGGCGGGCTGGTGTTGGGTGCCTGGCTCGCCGGATATTTCAACGTGCTGTCCGGACATTTCAACTGGTCGCATTGAGCCGGGGCGGACGGGCGGCGGCGAGCAGCGCCGATACATCGAGGCTCGCTTCGAGATGGTCGGCGAGCGTGTCGAGGGTGGTCTCGACCCGGTGCTGGTGCGCATCGCCGCTCGGGCTTGCACCCAGCCGACAGAGCAATGCGTTGCGGAAGCGGTCGCTGTCGAAGATGCCGTGGAGATATGAGCCGGCGACCAGGCCGTCGGCGCTGACCGCTCCCTCGATCCGGCCCGCCAGCCGCAGCATCGGCCGCGCCAGGCCCGGCCCGGTGGTGATGCCGAGATGCATCTCGTAGCCGGCAACCGGCATTCCCGTCGCCACCTCTTCGCCCGCGACCTTGGCGAGCCGCTTTTCGCCGCCGAGGACCGTGTCGATCTCGAGGAGGCCGAGACCCGGCACCGTCGCCGCCCGGCCCTCGCGGCCGAGCGGGTCGGCGATCGTCCGGCCGAGCATCTGATAGCCGCCGCACAGACCGAGAACCCGGCCGCCCTGCCGATGATGCGCGCGGAGATCGATGTCCCAGCCCTCGCGGCGCAGGAATTCGAGATCGCCGATCGTCGCTTTCGAGCCGGGCAAGATCACCAATGCAGCGTCGCGCGGCAACGGCCGCCCCGGCCGGACCATGACGATTTCGACACCCGGCTCGGCGCGCAGCGGGTCGAGATCGTCGAAATTCGCGATCCGTGGAAATACCGGCACCGCGATACGGATTTGCTCGACGGGGGCTTCCCCTGCCGGTCCCCCCGGGGCCGGGTGAGAGGCCAGCGCCAGCGAATCCTCCGCCGGCAGCAGCGAGGCGGCGGGAAAGAACGGCACGACCCCGAACGTGCGCAGCCCGGTGCGCGCGCCGATCGCTGCGATGCCTCCGTCGAACAGCCGCTGATCGCCCCGGAACTTGTTGACGATATAGCCGGCGACCAAGGCGCGTTCGCGCTCGCCGAGCAGCGCCCAGGTGCCGACCAGCTGCGCGATGACGCCGCCCCGCTCGATGTCGCCGACCAGCACGACCGGCACATCGGCCGCCTCGGCAAAGCCCATATTGGCGATGTCGCCTTCGCGCAGGTTGATCTCGGCCGGGCTGCCGGCGCCTTCGACCAGCACCAGGTCGGCGCCTTCGCCAAGCCGCGCAAAGGCGGCGAGCACCGCCGGCAGCAGGCTCGGCGCCATCCGCCTATATTCGGCGGCGGAAGCGTGGCCGCGGACCCGGCCCGCGACGACGATCTGCGCACCGTTCTCCGATTGCGGCTTGAGCAATACCGGGTTCATGTCGGTGGTGGGCTCGACCCGGCAAGCCCGCGCCTGCAGCGCTTGCGCCCGCCCGATTTCCCCGCCATCGGCGGTCACCGCCGCATTGTTCGACATGTTCTGCGGCTTGAACGGCCGCACCGCGAGCCCGCGCCGGGTGAAAGCGCGCGCCAGACCGGCGACCAGCAGCGACTTGCCGACATCCGACCCGGTGCCTTGCAGCATCAGCGCGCGGGTGCTGACAATACTCACTGCGAGCCCCGGCGAGGGTGATGACGACCCGACACCGTCCTGGTCTTCCCGGCGAAGGAGCGTGTGACGAAATTGTTCTTTCCCAGAAACGTCATTCCGGGATGCCCCGAAGGGGCAGGACCGGAACCCAAGAACACCTGAATTTCCAATACGTTCGACGTCTGGTGTTCATAGGTTCCGGGCTCGCGGGCAGTGCCCGCGCCCCGGAATGACGACGTTTGGCATTTTTTCACGCGCTCGAAGGCCGGGATCCACGCCGACCGTGGGCACCGGCCTGCGCCGGTGTGACGAGAGCGGTGCAGATCGGGCCGGTTGCGTCTCACGGGCACGCCATCAGAACTCGATGCCCTGCTGGGCTTTGACACCGGCCCGGAACGGGTGCTTGACCAGCGTCATCTCGGTCACCAGGTCGGCAATCGCAATCAGCTCGGGCTTGGCATTGCGGCCGGTGACGACGACGTGCAGGTCGCGCGGCTTCGATGCGAGCGCCGCCACGATTTCGGCGAGCGGCAGGTAGTCGTAGCGCAGCACGATATTCAGCTCGTCGAGCAGGACGAGGTGATAAGACGGGTCGGCGAGCATCGCCTTGGCCGTCTCCCAGGCATTGCGGGCGGCGGTGATGTCGCGGGCGCGGTCTTGTGTGTCCCAGGTGAAGCCTTCGCCCATCGCCCGGCAGGTCACGAGGTCGCCAAACCGTTCGAGCGCCGTCCGCTCGCCGGTTGTCCACGCGCCCTTGACGAATTGCACGATCCCGACCCGCATGCCGTGCCCGAGACAGCGCAGCACCATGCCGAAGGCGGCGGTCGATTTACCCTTGCCGGTGCCGGTGTGGACAATCAACAGGCCGCGCTCTTGCGTCTTGGTCGCCAGCATGCGGTCGCGCGCCGCCTTGCGCCGCGCCGCCTTTTCGTTGTGCCGGCGGTTGATCTCCGTCCTCGGTCTCGCCGAGGTCGCTCACCCGCCGCTCCATTGCGTGAGCGTCTCACGGGTGCTGTTGCGGCGCGGGCGCCACAAGCCGCGCTCGATCGCTTCGAGAAAGCGCCGGCCGGTCTCGGCCAAGGCCGCGGGGTTGTGCTCGGCCATAAAGCCGCGGACCGTGTCGTCGGCGAGATAGGCGTCGTAGAGCGCCTCGAAATGCGTGTCGTCCACCACGCGCGCGGTCGCGGCAAAGGCAAAGAGGTAATCGACGGTGGCGGCGATCTCGGCCGCCCCTTTGTAGCCGTGGCGCATGACGCCGGCGATCCAGCGCGGGTTGGCCGCACGGCCGCGCACGACGCGCCCCAATTCCTCGCGCAGGCTGCGGATGCGCGGCGTTTCGGGGCGCGAATGGTCGTTGTGCCAGACCGCCGGCACGCGGCCCGACAGCTGCCGGACGACGAGCGCGAGCCCGCCTTCGAACTGGTAGTAATCGTCGCTGTCGAGCAAATCGTGCTCGCGGTTGTCCTGGTTGTGCACGACCGCATCGGCGGCGGCGAGCCGGGCTTCGAGCATCCCCCGCTCGGGGAGGCCCTCCGCGCCGGCGCCATAGGCATAGCCGCTCCAGCCGAGCCACGTCTCGGCGAGATCGGCCTCACTGATCCCAAATCCGCTCGTCGATCAGGGTCTGCAAGCCGGCTCCATAGCTTCCGGGCTTCGCGCCAAAGACGCGGTAGCCGGCGCGGCGCGCAGCTTCCTCGGGCGCTGTGCCCCGCGCTTCGAGAGTGTGGCGATCGGCGGTGAAGCGGGCGGCGAGCGGGTTGACGCCGGCCGGCTCGTCGAGCGCGGCGACGGCGCGCGCGGCCGAATCGAAGAGATCGATCAGCCCCGGAAAGGCGTCGCGGAAAAAGCCCGAGACGCGCAACGTGACATCGACCCGTGGCCGGTCGAGCACCGCAGCCGGCAAGATCTCAAACCCGGTGACCCGGCCGCTCGCCCGCTCCCAGACCGGGCGCACGCCCATCAGCGCCAAGGCTTGCGCGATATCGTCGCCGCCGGTGCGCATGTTGGCCGTGCCCCAAGCCGACAGCGCCATCCGCTCCGGGATAGGCGCCGTATTCCTGGGCATGGCGCTCGACCAGCAGCGCCGCCGATTTCCAGCCGAGCTGCCAAGCGGTCTCGGTCGGCACCGCCCGAATATCGACCGAGAAAAAGTTGCGTCCGGTCGGCAGCACCTCGGGCCGGCCGCGGCTCGGTGCGCCCGAAGGGCCGGGCGCGACGCAGCCGCCCGTCGAGACCCGCCAGCAGCCCGGCAATCTCGGCCGCGCCGCAACGCGTCACCGCCGGGCGCAGCACACGCTCGGTCCAGCCGAGCACGGTGCGGGTTTGGTGCCAATCCTCCTTCGGTTGGGTGTCCCCTGAAACGAGACGCAGCGCCAGCGCCTCCAGCCGCTCGACCGTATCGCCCGCCGTCCGCCAACCGCCACCCGCCAGCTCCACGGGCCTTCCTCCCCCGCTTGCGGGGGAGGGTTGGGGAGGGGGCATGGCCTCGGCCAGGATTCGCGGGCGCGGGCCGGTCCAGGGCGCGGCGAGGTCGAGGGCCAGCGGGTCGCAGCCGAGACCGAGATCCTCGGCCAGCGCGCGCAGCAGCGAGGCGTCTTCGGGAGCGGCGCCGCGGGCCGGTCTGGCGAGGGCGACGAGGAGCGCGTCGAGCTGCTCGCCCGCGGGGCTTTGCCCGAACACATGAAGCCCGTCGCGAATCTGCAATTCCTTCAGCTCGCACAAGAATGCGTCGAGCTTGGGCAACGCCGTCGCCGGGTCGTCGCCGGCGGCGATGCCGCAGTCGCCGTCGAGCCCGGCGGCACGCGCCTGCTCGAGGATCGCCGCGGCGAGCGGCGCGACGCGGCGCGGCATCGCCTCGTGCGGCTTCGTAATATTCGTCGATCAGCCGTTCCAGCTCGGCCAGCGCGCCATAGCTGCCGGCGCGGGTCAATGGCGGGGTCAGGTGATCGACAATCACCGCCTGGGCGCGGCGCTTTGCCTGCGTCCCCTCGCCCGGATCGTTGACGATAAACGGGTAGAGATGCGGCAACGGCGGCATCGCCGCCTCGGGCCAGCATTCGGCCGACAAGGCCAGCGCCTTCCCCGGCAGCCATTCGAGCGTGCCGTGCTTGCCGAGATGGATGACCGCGTCGGCGCGGAACTCCTGCGCGAGCCAGGCATAGGCGGCGAGATAACCGTGCGGCGGCACCAGCGCCGGGTCGTGATAGGTCGATTTCGGGTCGATATTGTAGCCGCGTGCCGGCTGGATCAGCACCGCGATATTGCCGGCGCGAAAACCGGGGATCGCAAACCGGCCGCAATCGAGCCGGCCTTCGCGAAAAAACGGGTCGCGCTCGGCCGCTCCCCAGCGCTCGGCAACGGCGCGCTGCACCGGCGGCGGCAGGGTCGCGAAAAAGGCCGAATAGTCTGCGAACGACAGCGTTTCCTCGGCCGGTGCCGCGGGTTTCGCGTTGGTCGGGCCGGCGAGCAAGCGTTCGATCAGCTCGCGTGGGTCGTCGGGCGCATCGCCGATCCGGTAGCCGGCCGCCGCCAGCGCCCGAAAGATCGCAATCGCCGAGGCCGGCGTGTCGAGGCCGACGCCGTTGCCGATCCGGCCGTCGCGGTTCGGATAGTTGGCGAGGACCAGCGCGACCCGGCGTTCGGCCGCCGGCTTTTGCCGCAGCCGCGCCCAATTGCGCGCGAGGTCGGCGACAAAGGCGATGCGGTCGGCGACCGGCCGATAGCCGACCAGATCGGCCTCGGTCTCCGGGTCGCGGCCGAGCGGCGCCTTGAACGACACCGCGCGCGTCAGGATGCGGCCGTCGATCTCGGGCAACGCCACATTCATCGCCAGGTCGCGCGGGTTGAGGCCCCGCGTGCCGTCGCGCCAGCTTTCTTCGTCGCCGCCCGAAAACACCACCTGCAAAACCGGGCAATCGGCCGCCGCCAGCGGGTCCGCCGCAGCGCCGGCGCGCACCGAAAATCCGGTCGCGTTGAGGATCACCGCAGGCGGGGCCGCAGCGAGCAGCTCGTCGAGCAAGGAGCCTGCCTCGGCGTCTTTCAGGCTTTGCACAAAGACCGGCAACGGCCGCAGGCGCCGCGCCGCAATGGCTTGAACGAGCGCATCGACCGGTGCGGTGTTGCCGGATTGCACCAATGCCCGATAAAACAAGATCGGCACGACGCCGCCTTCGCCGCGCCAGCGCGCCGCAATCTCGTCGAGGCTCGGCAGCGGGCAATCGGGCCAATAGAGCCCGGCGCGCAGCAGCGGGGCGGGCTCGGCCCAATCCGCCGCGCGGCCGAAGAGCGTGCCGGCATAGCGCAGAAAATTCTCGGCGTTGCCGGGGCCGCCTTCGACCAGGTAGCGCCAGAGCCGCCGCAACGCCTGGGGCTGCGCCGTCGAGAATTCGGCAAGCTCCCGGTCGGGCTTGTCGTCGCCGGGAAGAAGCGCCAGCGGAATTTTGTCGGCGCGGCAGATTTCGCCGAGCCGCTCGACGCCATAACGCCAATAGCCGCTGCCGCCGAGGATGCGGGCGACGACCAGCCGTGCCGTCGCGACCGTCTCCATATAGAGGTCGACCGACAGGTTGTGGGCGAGCCGCCCGATCGGCGCGAGGCGCAGGGTCGGCGCCGCCGGGTCTTGCGCCCGCCGCCGCTGTTGCGCCGCGGCGAGCAGCGCCAATTCGGTGTCGGCGCTCGACAGCACGACGATGTCGCCCGGCGTCTGCGCGAGATCGACCGCGGACGTGCCGTCGGCGATCACCCCCGGCTGGGTCGCGAGCAGGTGCATTCAGCCTCCCAGCGCCGCGGTGATCGCGGCCCGGTCGAGGCCCTTCTTGCCGATCACGACGAGCCGCGTGCCGCGGCTCTCGCCCGCTTGCCACGGCCGGTCGAAATAATGCAGCACCCGGTCGCCCACCGCCTGCACGACCTGCCTGCGGTCGCGGCCGGGAAGATCGACAAAGCCTTTGACCCGCAAGACGTCGTGCGCGGCGATGGCACCCTTCAGCCGCGCCAGAAACGCCGCACCGTCGGCAACCGGTCCGAGGCTCGCGACAAAGCTCTCGAAATCGTCGTGGTCATGCGCCTGTTCGAGCATCGTGCAGCGACGGGCGGGCGGCGAGATCGTCCTCGGCCGCGGCGGCGAGGCCGAGCGCCACCGCGGGCGGCACGGCACCCGTCGCGGGTCGCGACCAGCTTCACACCGGCGCGCAGCCGCGCCTCGATGTCGCCGCGCAAGGTCGCCAGGCGCTCGGGCATCACCAGGTCGGTCTTGTTCAGGATCACCAGATCGGCGCAGGCGAGCTGGTCGCCGAACACCTCTTCGAGCGGGTTGTCGTGGGCGAGCGCCGGGTCGGCGGCACGCTGCCGCGCCACCGCCTGCGGGTCGTCGGCGAACCGGCCGGCGGCAAGGGCGGCGGCGTCGATCACCGTCAGCACCCCGTCGACCGTGGTGCGGGTGCGGATTTCGGGCCAGGCAAAAGCCTGTACCAGCGGCTTTGGCAGGGCGAGGCCGGACGTCTCGATCAGGATGTGGTCGGGCGGCGCCGGGACGGTCGAGGAGCCGCGTCAAGGTCGGCAGGAAATCGTCGGCGACGGTGCAGCACAGACAGCCATTGGCCAGCTCGACGATGTCGTCCTCGGCGCAGGCGGCGTCGCCGCAACCGAGCAGCAATTCGCGGTCGATCCCGAGCGCGCCGAACTCGTTGACGACGATCGCGAGCCGCCGGCCTTGGGCATGCGCCAGCAGGTGCCGCACCAGGCTCGTCTTGCCGGCGCCGAGAAAGCCGGTGATCGACCGTGCTCGGCGCGGGACACCTCCCGCCGCGCTGCCATCCCGCCCCGCTCGGGGGAGCGCGGTCTTCCCTTCAGCACGAGCGGCAGCCCGGCCGCGACAAAGACGACGCGGTCGGCGAGGGCCGCGACCTCCTGGTTGAGCCGGCCGGCGGCGTCGCGAAACTCGCGGCCGAGCGCGGTTTCCGGCACCAGGCCCATGCCCGACTTCGTTGGCGACCAGCACCACCGGCCCGGCGGCCAGGCGCAGCGCCGCGCACAGCGCCTCGGCCGCCGCCTCGACCGGCCGGCCGGCGAGCATCACATTCGACAGCCACAAGGTCAGGCAATCGACGAGCAATGGCCGCTCGGGCTGCGCCTCGGCGCCGATCACCGCGGCGAGCGCCAGCGGCTCCTCGACGGTGCGCCAGAAGGGGCCGCGGCGCGCCCGGTGCGCGGCGATGCGCGCCGCCATCTCGGCGTCGCCCGCCTCGGCCGTCGCGCAATAGGTGCCGCACGCCGCACCGGCTTCGACCAGGCGTTCGGCATAGCGGCTCTTGCCCGAGCGCGCGCCGCCCAGGACCAGCGTAACCGGCGGCCAGCGCCGAATCCGCCCGGCTTGATGATGACATCGGTATCTCCTCCTCCGCCCGAGGAATCGTCCCAGCGCGGCGATGCGGAGGTCTCCTGGCTCGGGGTCGTCGCCCGCGGCGCCTTCCCGGACCCGCTCTCGACAGAGGGTCCAGTGGCGGTTGCCGCGGGCTCGCCGCTTACAGTTGCGGGGGCAGCGCCGGCATTGCACCGGACTTCCCTGTCGCATCGCCGGCCGCATGCTAGCACGCCGCAGCGCGCGGCGTCACCCGGTCGTTGCCGGTGCGGTGCCGCCGACATATCCTGCGCGACCCGGACAGAGGAGGGGCGGATGAAGATCGAGGGCGGATGCCTGTGCGGCAAGGTGCGCTATTCGGCCGACGCCGAGCCGGCCTTTGTCGGCGTATGCCACTGCAAGAACTGCCAGAAGGGCACGGGAGCGCGCCTTTGCCGTGGTGGTGGGCGTGCCCAAGCCGGCGCTCGATGTGCAAGGCACGCTGCAGACCTTTACCGGTCGGGGCGACAGCGGCAAACCCACCTATCGGCGCTTTTGCCCGGAATGCGGATCGACGCTGATCGACGAGGCCGAGGCCCTGCCGAACGTCACGATGATCTTGGCCGGGACCCTCGACGATGCGAGCTGGCTCAAGCCCGACCATGGAGATCTTCTGCGACAGCGCGCAGCCCTGGGTGAGCCTCGGCGGCGAGCGGCAGCGCTTCCCGAAGATGCCGGCACCGTGATCTCGGTCATCGGGCCGAAGCGGCGAGCAGGATGACGATCTCCGCCACCTGCTGAACGGCGCCGAGCACGTCGCCCGTCTGGCCGCCGATCTGACGCCGCGCGAGCAAAGCCACCGCACGCGGCCGCCGCTGCCGCGAGGCCGAGCGCAACCGCGCCGCGCACCGGCCCGAGCGCCGCCAGCCCGATCGCAACAGCGATCAGGATCGCAGCTGTCGCGGGCACGAGCCGCGGCCGTCCCGCGGCAAAACCCTGCCCGTCGCGCGCGGGCCGGCGGCAATGCCCACATCGCCGCGGCGACGAGCGCGCGCGAGGCGGCATGCGCCGCGACCAAGGCGAGGCCCGCATAAATCGCCTCGCCCATCGCGACGAGCGCGGCGGCGCGCAGCCCGACGCTCAGCACCAACGCCAGGACGCCAAAGGTGCCGAGCCGGCTGTCGCGCATGATCTCGAGCTTGCGCGCAGGGTCGCGGCCGCCGGCGAGCCCGTCGGCGGTGTCGGCGAGCCCGTCCTCGTGCAAGCCCCCGGTCAATGCGATCCCGGCGAAGACGGCGAGGAGCGCCGCCGCCCAATCGCCGAGGCCGATCAGCTGCGCCGCGAGATAGGCAAAGGCCGCGACCGCGCCGATCCCGGCGCCGGCGAGCGGAAACGCCCAAGCCGAATCGGCGAGCCGCCAGCCATTCTCGGCCGGTGCCGCCATCGGCACGCAGGTAAAGAACGCGACCGCGGCGGCAAAGCCGGCGACAATGCCGCGCCGCCGGGACGGGGGTTGCTCGGGACCGGTCATCGCCCGACCATAGCCGATCTTTTTTGAGGCGTGCCGATGAACGAGCCGGTTGCCGATCTCGACGAAATCCGCGCGCTGCTGAACCATTTGCCGGGACCTGATCTGGAATCCGCGAACGCCGCGACCGAGCGTCAGGCGCAGCTGACCAAGCCCGCGGGCTCGCTCGGCCGGCTCGAAGAGCTGGCAATCTGGCTCGCCGCCTGGCAGGCGCGCCATCCGCCGCGCCTCGACCATCCGCGCACGATCGTCTTCGCCGGCAATCACGGCGTCGCCGCGCGCGGCGTCTCGGCCTACCCCGCCGCGGTCACCGCCGAGATGGTCAAGAACTTTGTTGCCGGCGGTGCGGCGGTGAACCAGCTCTGCCGCGTCGTCGATGCCGATTTGCGGGTCTACGAGATGAACCTCGACCAGCCGACCGCGGACATCGTCGAGGGGCCGGCGATGACCGAGGCGGAATGCGGCAAGGCGATGGCCTACGGCATGATGGCGGTCGAGCCCGGCATCGATGCGCTGGCCATCGGCGAGATGGGGATCGGCAACACGACCGCCGCGGCGGCGTTGTGCGCGGCACTCTTTGGCGGCGGGGCCGAGCTGTGGACCGGCCCCGGCACCGGTGTGGCCGGAACCGCGCTCGACAACAAGCGCCGGGTCGTCGCTGCGGCGGTGGCGCGGCATCTGCCGGAGGCGCGCGACCCGTTCGACATGCTGCGCCGGCTCGGCGGGCTCGAACTGGCGGCGATCGCCGGCGCGGTGATGGCGGCGCGGCTGGGCCGGGTCCCGGTGGTGCTCGACGGCTTCAGCTCGACTGCCGCCGCCGCGGCGCTCTACGCCGCCGACCCGCATGCGCTCGACCATTGCGTCGTCGCCCACGTCTCGGCCGAGCCCGGCCACCGCGTTCTCCTCGACCGTCTCGGCCAAAGGCCGCTTTTCGATCTCGGCATGCGGCTCGGCGAAGCCTCGGGCGCGACGATCGCGCTCGGCCTGTTGCAGGCCGCGGCAGCGTGCCACAACGGCATGGCGACCTTCACCGAAGCCGGGGTCAGCGGCGCGGTTGGGGTCAGCGATCCCGGGTGAGCCGGGCGGATTACGGGACGATGCCGCGCGCCGCCCAGGCCGTCGCCGCCATCGAGCGCGGCCCGTCGGCGCCGCCGGCGAGGTAGGCCCGGCGCACCGCCTCGGCCAAGGTGGCCAGCCGCTCCGGCTCGAGGCTTTTGACATAGTCGCCGACCGGGCCTTGGGCGTGCTCGATCGGCTGCCAGTAATCGGCAAAGTCGCGATATTCCTGGCGAATGGTCAAGGAACGGCCTTCGATATTGTCGAGCCCGGCGGCGCCGAAGCCGTCGACGAGCTGGCCGGGGCCGGTCAACGGGCTCGAATAATGGCGGGCGCGGGCGCGGTCCGCCGCCGGGTCGAGGGCCGCCGCCGTGTCCCAGAAAATCCGTTGGTAGACGAGCCCGCCGGGGAAATCCCAGACCGCTGCCGCGACCACGCCGCCCACGCGGGTCACGCGGCGCATGCCGGCAATCGCGCGCGCCGGCTCGGACATGAAATTGAGCGCCAGCTGCGACAGCGTGCGGTCGAAGCTGCCCTCGGCCAATTCGAGCGCGCCGGCGTCGCCGACCGCAAAGCTCAGCCGCGGGTCGGCCGACCGCCCGGCGGCATAAGCGATGTAGGGTGCGGCGATGTCGATGCCGACGATCGCCGCCGGCTCTGGCCGGGCGCAGAGCGCCAGCGCCAGGCTGCCGGTGCCGCAGCCGAGGTCGAGCACCCGGTCGCCCTTGGCGATGCCGGCCCAATCGATCAGCTGGCGTGCCAAAAGCGGGCTCCACCGCCCCATCAGCCGCTCGTAAGCCTGCGGATCGGTCGCGGTATAGCGCGACGGCATGTCCTCACCTCCTCGAGGCTGGTGTCGGTGGTACGTCAAAAGGGTTCGGCGGCTTGACGCACGCGATCGAGATATCTCAGTGTATATATCGCGCGCTTGCACAACCTGTCATCGAGAGAGCCTAATGCGTCACCCCCGTCGCGCCATCTGGATTTTGTCGCTGCTGCTGCTGCCGTTCGGGCTCAGCCGAGCGGCATCGGCGGCGGATGTCGTCGTCTTTGCCGCCGCCAGCTTGAAAAATGCGCTCGACGACGCGGCGCAGACCTACCGCAAAGCAGGCGGTGCCGCGACCAAGATTTCCTACGCGGCGAGCTCGGCGCTGGCCAAGCAGATCGAGAACGGCGCGCCCGCCGACATCTTCATCTCGGCCGACCTCGCCTGGATGGACTATGTGCAGAAGAGCAATCTGATCCAGCCGGCGACGCGCAAAAACCTGCTCGGCAACCGCCTCGTCCTGGTGGCGCCGGCCGGCAGCGGCGTCAAGATCGAGGTGAAGCCCGGTTTCGACCTGGTCGGGCTGCTGCATGGCGGGCGGCTGGCGATGGCCGACCCGGCCAGCGTCCCGGCCGGCAAATACGGCAAGGCGGCGCTGCAAAAGCTCGGCATCTGGAACGCGGTCGAGCCGCATGTCGCCGGCGCCGAGAACGTGCGCGCCGCACTCCTTTTCGTCGACCGCAAGGAGACCCCGCTCGGCATCGTCTATGCGACCGATGCCGCCTCCGACCCGCGCGTCGAAATCGCCGGCACCTTTCCCGAGAACACCCATCCGCCGATCATCTATCCGGTGGCGCTGACCGCTGCGAGCAGGAACCGCGACGCGATAAAGTTCCTGCAATTTCTCGAATCGCCAAAGGCCCGGCCGGCCTTTGAAAAGCAAGGCTTTGCCGTGCTCGGCGCCGGCGGCTAGGCGCTCACTCGCCCATCTGCAGCAGCGCCCCGCGGCGGCGGGCATCGCGAAACGCGATAAAAAAGCCGGTGGCGCCCAGCGCCAGCCAAACCAGGTCGAGGGCGCCTGCGGTCATCAGGTAATCGGCGCGGAAGACCTTCTGGAACAGCACCGCGCGCATCCCTTCGAACACATAGGTCGAGGGCAGCGCCCAGGCGACGTGCTGCAGCCAGCGCGGCAGGATCGTAACCGGGTAATAGACCGCGCTGATCGGCGACAATGTGAAGACCGCGAGCCAGGCGAGGCTCTCCGCGCCCATGCCGTGGCGCAGGATCATGCCGCAGATAGCGAGGCCGAGCGACCAGCCCATGACCAGCAGCACGGCAAAGAAGCCGAGCAGCGGCAGGCCCAGCGAAAAGATCGAATAGTGGTAGAGCACGATCGCCAAGAGCGCCGCCGGCACGACGCCGATCAGCACCCGCAGCAGGCTCATCGACAACAGCGAAAAGACCCATTCATAGGGGCGCAACGGGGTGACGAACAAATGCCCGAGATTGCGCGCCCACATTTCCTCGAGAAATGAGATCGACAGCCCGAGCTGGCCGCGGAACAAGCACGTCCCACAGCATCACCGCCGCCAGCAGCACGCCAAATGCGCGGAAGACATAGTTGCTGTTGACGTAGAGAAACTGGCTCATGAACCCCCAGATCAGCATCTGCAAGGTCGGCCAATAGAGCAATTCGAGCGCGCGCGGCCATGAGCTGCGCAACAGGTAGAGATAGCGCAGCAGCATCGCCCAGACGCGGCTCGCCGAGACGCTCACTGCCGCCGAGGCTCACGACACCGGCTCCAGCGCGGGCTCTGTTTGCCGCACGATGTGCAAAAACACCTCTTCGAGGTTGGCGCGGCCATAGCGGCCGATCAGCGCCTTGGGGCTGCCGCGATCGACAATCCGTCCGGCTTTCATCATCAAGACCTCCGAGCACAGCCGCTCGACCTCGGCCATGTTGTGCGAGGCCATCAGGATCGTGGCGCCGGTCCGCTCGCGCCAGGTTTCGAGATAGCTGCGCACCCAATCGCCGGTGTCGGGATCGAGCGAGGCGGTCGGCTCGTCGAGCAGCAGCAATTCGGGCTCGTTGAGCAATGCCTTGGCGAGCGCCACGCGGGTTTTCTGTCCGGCCGAGAGCTTGCCCGCCGGCCGATCGAGAAAGGCTTCGATCTGCAGATCGTTGGCGAGCTCGTCGATCCGCCGGCGGCGCTGCGGCAGCCCGTAGAGCCGCGCATAGATCAGCAAGTTCTGCCGCACCGTCAGCCGATGCGGCAGATCGACAAAGGGCGAGGAGAAATTCATTCGCGGCAACACCCGATAGCGGTGCCGCAGCATGTCCTCGCCAAAAATCCGCACCTTTCCCGCGGTCGGCAGCAAGAGCCCCAAGAGGATCGCCAAGGTCGTCGTCTTGCCGGCGCCGTTGCCGCCGAGCAACGCCGCGGTCACGCCGCGCGCGACGCTGAAGCTGATCCCATCGACCGCGACCGCGGTCGGATAGCGCTTGACCAGATTGTCGATTTTGACGGCGGGCTCGGACATCGCCCATATATGAGGCATCATCCGCCGCTCGGCCAGCCGGCCCGCTTTGCAGTGAGCAAGACCCTGTCGTGACCGACACCAGCCTCGCCGCGCCGAACCAGCCCGCCGCCGGGCTCGGCCGGATCAGCCTGCGCACGCTGATACCGATCCGCTGGGTGGCGATCGCCGGCCAGGCGCTGACGCTTCTTTTTGTGCATTACGGGCTCGGCTTTCGCTTGCCGCTGTTGCCGGCCTTTGGCGTCGTTGCCGCCTCGGCATTGCTCAACATCGTGCTGATCCTGACCCGGCGCATCGCCAGCCGGCTCGGCGAGCGCTATGCCGCAACCTATCTCGGCTACGACATCGTGCAGCTGACCATCCTGCTCTATCTGACCGGGGGGCTGCAAAACCCGTTTGCGATCCTGATCCTGGCCCCGGTGACGGTGGCGGCGACGGCGCTCGGCCGGCGCTCGGTCATCGCATTGTCGGCGTTGGCTATCGCCGCGATCAGTTGGCTGACCGGGTGGCACTTGCCGTTGCCGTGGCTCGGCCAGCCGCCGGTGTTCCCGATCGAGCTCGCGGTCGGCACCTGGGCGGCGCTGGTGCTGGCGACGATGTTTATCGCCACTTATACCTGGAGCGTGGCGCAGGAGGTGCGGCGGCTGCGCGACGCGGTGGCGGCGACCCAGCTGGCGCTCGCCCGCGAGCAGCGGGTCTCGGCGGTCGGCGCGCTTGCCGCAGCGGCCGCGCACGAGCTCGGCAGCCCGCTCGCCACGATCGCCGTCGTCGCCCGCGAGCTGGCGCTCGATCTCCCCGCCGACAGCCCCTACGCCGACGACGCCGCACTGCTGTTGAGCCAGTCCGAGCGCTGCCGCGAAATCCTGGCCGGGCTCGCCCGCCAGCCGGAGGAGGATGGCGGCTCGCCTTACACCCGGCTGCCGATCTCGGCTTTGGTCGAGGCCGCCGGTGCCATGTCGCGAACCTCGCGCATCCGGCTGATCTTTGCCACTGCCGGCGGTTCGGCCGACGAGGAGCCGTTGGTGCGGCGCAGCCCCGAGATCATGCACGGGCTCAACAACCTGATCCAAAATGCAGTCCAGTTCGCCCGCCGCGAGGTCAGCGTCACGACCTTTTGGAACGCCGCCGATGTTGCCGTCGAGGTGGCCGACGACGGCCCGGGGTTCCCGCTCAACCTGTTGAGCCGCTTGGGCGAACCCTATCTTTCGACCCGCGCCGGGGCCGGCGACCATATGGGGCTGGGCATCTTTATTGCCCAGAGCCTGTTGGAGCGCAGTGGTGCCAGGGTAACCTTCGAGAACCTCGCCGAGGGTGGCGCCCATATTGCGATTTCATGGAACCGTGCCAATCTGGAAACCGTAGAGCGAACCCGCCGACCCGCGGCGGCAGCTTCCGATTAGGCTGCAAGCGGACGCCGGAGGCAGAAATCATGAATGCGATCGACCGACCGACCCGCCTCGGCGCCGCCGAGGGAGTTTCCGCCGCCTTGCGCGGCCTGCCCGAGGGCGAGCGCACCTTGCTGATCGTCGATGACGACGCGCCGCTGTGCCAGCGCCTGGCTCGAGCGATGGAACGGCGCGGCTTTGTCGTCACCACCGCCGACAGCGTCGCCACCGGCACGGCCGCGGCGAGCCAGCATCCGCCGGCCTTTGCCGTCGTCGATATGCGGCTCGGCGACGGGCGCGGCTTCGAGATCGTCAGCGCCTTGCGCCAGGCCCGGCCCGGCGCGCGCATCGTCATGCTGACGGGCTACGGCAATATCGCCACCGCGGTCGCCGCGGTCAAAGCGGGTGCCGTCGATTATTTGCCAAAGCCCGCCGATGCCGATGCGGTCGAGCGCGCGCTCCTCGCCCAGGAGGATGCCGCTCCGGAACCGCCGGAAGACCCGATGTCGGCCGATCGGGTGCGCTGGGAGCATATCCAGCGCGTCTTTGAATTGTGCGAGCGCAACGTCTCCGAAACCGCCCGCCGTCTCAAGATGCACCGCCGCACCCTGCAGCGCATCCTCGGCAAGCACGCCCCGCGCAGCTGAGCCCGCCGCTGCTTTTCGGGGGTTCACGGTGGCAGGATGCGCTCATCCGGCGAAAGCGCCCGTTAGGAGATTTGCTTCGCCGAAGTTGTGTGTCATTCCGGGCTGCCCGATCGGGCAGGCCCGGAACCTATGAACACCGCCATCCGCCAGAATTGCCGCAGGCCTGAGTCCTTGGGTTCCGGGCTCACGGGCTGTGCCCGCGCCCCGGAATGACGAGATTTCTGTGTTCGTTCAAAGTCCCGGGCTTCTGACCTCCGGCGGTTTGACTCGGCCCCCGCTCGCGTCTAGCGTTTCCTTCGCAATGCGCGGCCCTCTGCCGCCCTTCCGGAGGACAAGAATGAGCGCTCATGCCAGCCCCGCCGCGGTCCGTGCCAAGCTCGGCCATCCGGTTATCGACGGCGACGGCCATTGGGTCGAGTACACGCCGGTCTTCGCCGAGAAGATCCGCAAGGCGGTCGGCGACAAGGGGGCGGACGGGTTTCTCGCCGCGCAGCGCCGCATCCCCGATTCCTTGAGCCTCTCGACCGCCGAGCGCCAACGCCGCGGGGTCGGCATGGAGGGGTTCTGGGGCCGGCAATCGACCAACACCCGCGACCGCGCCACGGCGATGATGCCGCGGATGCTGTACGACCGGCTCGACGAGCTGGGGATCGATTTCGGCGTCATCTACCCGACCGCCGGGCTCGGCATCCCGCGCATCGCCGACGGCGAAACCAGGCGCGCGGTGATCCGCGGCTTCAACATCGTCACCGCCGATTATTTTCGCGATTTCGCCGACCGGCTGACCCCGGCGGCGGTGATCCCGGTGCACACGCCGGACGAGGCGATCGCCGAATTGGAATTCGTCACCAGGGAATTGGGCGCCAAGGTCTGCATGTTCGGCAGCGGCGTGCGCCGGCCCTTGCCAAAGGCTGCCGGGGCGGAGCCGGACGTCGCCCGCTTTGTCTCGGGCTTCGACCAGCTCGGCATCGACAGCGATCACGATTACGACCCGCTCTGGCAGAAATGCCGCGAATTGAAGGTTGCACCCACCTTCCACACCGGCGGGCGCAGCTACGGCGAGCGCAATTCGCCGTCGAACTTCACCTTCAACCATATCGGCCATTTCGCCGCGGCCGGGCACGCGGTGGCCAAGGCCTTGTTCCTCGGCGGCGTCACCCGGCGCTTTCCCGATCTGCGTTTTGCCTTTTTGGAGGGTGGCGCCGGCTGGGGCTGCCAGCTGTTCTGCGACCTGATCGAGCATTGGGAGCGGCGGGGTGCGGCGGGCCTCGCCTATATGGACCCGAAAAAGCTCGACCGCCCCTTGCTGCGCAAATTTGTCGACCAATACGGCTATGCCGACATCGCCGCCGAGCTCGACCGGCGCGACGGCTGGCCCTCGCGCGAAGAGGACGAGCTGACCGGCGGCGTCCCGCTCGACGATTACGCGGCATGCCATATCGCGCGCAAGCAGGATTGGATCGACCTCTACGCCACCCCCTATTATTTCGGCTGCGAGGCCGACGACCGGATGAACGCGACGGCGTTCGGCAAGACGATGCCGCTGGGGGCGCGGATCAACGCGATCTTCAGCTCGGACATCGGTCATTTCGACGTGCCCGACATGCTGATGCCGCTGCCCGAATCCCATGAGCTGGTCGAGGACGGGCTGATCACCGCCGCTCGATTTCCGCGACTTCACCTTTGCCAACGCGGTCAGGCTCTGGGGCACGCAAAACCCGCGCTTTTTCGAAGGCACCCGCGTCGCCAAGGAGGCCGCGGCGGTATTGGCCGAAACCCGCCTCCCCGCCGCCGCCGAATAGCGGGACCGGAAGAAGCCCGACCGCGGGCGACCGGATACCGCGTCGGTCAAAACCGAAGGGAGGACTATCGCGCCCGCGCCACCACCGTGCGGTTTTGCAGCCACGAAATCTGAGCGGGCGCATGGTCATTGGCGCGCGCGCAGGCCGAGTTACGGAACGGTGAGGATGGCGCGGAGCCTCTCGGATGCATATCTGGAACGCAGCAGGCGCGCCGAAAAAGGGACCGGTTGATGACGACGATGATCACCGAACTTTACGACGCGTTGAAGGATGCCGGCGCCGCAGAGGAAAAGGCGCGCAAGGCCGCAGAGACGGTTGCCGCCTACGAGAACAGATTTGCCAAAGTCGACACCGATCTCGCCATTCTCAAATCGATGGTCGGCTTTAACCTCGCCGGCACCGTCGCCTTGATTTTTATGCAGCTCCACCATTAGCACGGGGTGTCCCGGACGGCTATCTCTGGATGATCATCACTGTGCGTATCGATCGCGGAGCCCGGCGATGATCAGAACTTCCAATGACCCCGAGGCCGACGCGATGTTCGTCTGGTTCGGCCCGGAAGGCGTCAAATCTGCGGGTACGGAGGAAGTGTCGCCGGGCATCATGCTCGATTTTCGACGGCGAAGGCCGCGTGATCGAGGCAGGGTTAGGACGGGGGCTCGGCGACCGCTTCCTCAAAGGCGGCGAGGGTCTTTTCGATCGCCTCTTTCGGCAGGTCGCGGGTGATGAAGACCATGCGGGTGCGGTGATCCTCGCTCGGCCATTCCTTGAGCAGGACCGGTGGGTGGAACAGGTGCTGGACGCCGTGCACGACGACCGGCTCGCCCGGCCGGTCGCTGAGCGCCACGATGGCTTTCAGCCGCAGCAGATCGTCGCCGCGCATCGTCGCCAGCGCGTCGAGCCAGGTGGACAATGCCGCCCATGAGATCGGCTCGTCGCGGGTGATGCAAAACGCGCGGATATGGTCGTCGTGCCGGTTCACGTCGAGCGGCGCATGCTCGTGGCCGTGCCCGTGGCCGGCTTCGAACGCCTCGTCGCGCAGCCAGCGGCGCACATCGACACTCTTCGATTGCGGGTCGTAAAAGCCGAGGTTGAACAGCAGCGCCGGATCGACCACGCCCTGGGCCACGGCAACGACCGGCGCGCTCGGGTTCAACGCCGCGAGCCTTGCCTTTAGCGCCGCCACTGCCTCGCCGCCGCCGAGATCGGTCTTGGTCAGCAGCAGCCGGTCGGCGACCGCGGCCTGCTTGACCGCTTCGGGCTGGCGGTCGAGCGTGCCCGCCCCATTGACCGCATCGACGGTTGTCACCACGCCGTCGAGCGTATAGCGCGCCGCAATGAGCGGGTCCGAGATCAGGGTGTGCAGGATTGGCGCCGGATCGGCGAGACCGGTCGTTTCGATGACGACGCGGGTGAAATCCGGGAGCTTGCCATTGGCGCGGCCGACAAAAAGATTGAGCAAGGTATCGACGAGGTCGCCGCGCACGGTGCAGCACAGGCAGCCGCTGTTCAGCAGCACGATGTCGTCGCTCGCGCGCTCGACCAAGAGATGGTCGATGCCGATTTCGCCGAACTCGTTGACGATGACCGCG
The DNA here is from genome assembly GCA_963702685.1 of uncultured Alphaproteobacteria bacterium. GTDB lineage: Bacteria > Pseudomonadota > Alphaproteobacteria > ATCC43930 > CGMCC-115725 > AP-15. The sequence continues at coordinate 30,853 of CAVPDQ010000006.1, forward strand.
GTGGCGGCCATCTCAGGCTGCTTCAAGACATGGTTCAGGACGGTCGTCTTGCCGCTGCCGAGAAAGCCGGTCAGCAAGGTCACCGGGATCAGGGACGCCGCTTCGGTCGAGTTCATGCGCGGTGGGCTCCTGTTGCGGGTTCCTGCTGAAGCCCGCCGATCTTCGGGCAAATCGCGATTGCGGTCGAGCACCCCGTCGCCTTGCCGCTGCGGGGCTTCGCGCGGTTGGGAAAGGGTGCTGTTGCAATTGGATAATCCATGTAGTTGATTAATGCGACTGGCGCGGTGGGCCGAGAAGGTGCCGCGGCCATGGCGAACGCGGTTTGGGAGGACACGCGATGAAACCAGGTATGGCGGGACTGCGAGCGCTGCTCCTCGCGGGGACGGTGGCCGGCGTTTTTGCCGCGGCGTGGCCGGCGGCGGCGCAGCAGGCGCCTGCCGGCACAGCCCCGGCGGCTGCGGCACCCTCGGCTCCGGCGACAACGGCAACCACAACGGCAACGCAGCCGGCAAAGCCGCCGCCGCCGGGATTTATGCAAGGGGCGCCGGCCACGGCCGAGAGCTCGCATCTGGCGCCGAACGTGCCCTCGCCCCTGCCGACGCCCGCCAATAAATTGCCGGTGGCGCTCTTCAAGGTGCCCAAGAATTTCCATGTCGAGGTGTTTGCCAGCGGCATGCCGAACGCCCGCTCGCTGCGCGTCGGCGACAAAGGCACCGTGTTTGTCAGCACCCGCGTGCTCGACCGCATCTATGCGGTCACCGAGAAGGACGGCAAGCGCGAGGTCAAGACCTTGTTGACCGGGCTCCACTGGCCGAACGGCATCGCGCTGCACAACGGCACGCTCTACATCGCCGAGCTCAACAAGATCTCAAAGGTCGACAACATCGAAGGCCAGCTCGACAACCCGCCAAAGCCGACCGTCATCTACAGCGACCTGCCGAGCTATGAGCCGCATGGCTGGAAATTTCTGACCGTCGGCCCCGACAACCGGCTCTATTTCAATGTCGGCGCGCCCTGCAACATCTGCATGCCGCCGCCGACCAACGCGCAGCTGCGCAGCATCAATCTCGACGGCAGCGACCCGCAGATCGTCGCGCACGGCATCCGCCAAGTTGTCGGGCTGGATTTCAGCCCGGTCTCGAAAGTGCTCTATTTCACCGAGAACCAACGCGATTGGCTGTCTGAGGACCAGCCCAACGATAAGCTCAACCGGCTCCTCCATCCGGGGAAGGACAATTTCGGCTATCCCTATTGCGACGGCGGCGATATCCCGGACCCGATCTATGGCTGGGGCCACAGCTGCAGCGACTTCACCAAGCCGGTGGCGCAATTGGGCGCGCACTCCGCACCCTTGGGCCTGCGCTTCTATACCGGGCGGATGTTCCCGAAGGAGTACCACGACGCGCTCTTCATCGCCGAGCACGGCTCGTGGAACAAGACCAAGAAGAACGGCGGCATGGTTGTCGTCGCCCGGCTCAATCCGGACGGGACGGTGCGCTCGATCACCCCGTTTATGACCGGCTTTTTGCAGGACAATAAATACGTCGCGCGCCCGGTCGATATCGAATGGCTGAAAGACGGCTCGATGCTGGTGTCGGATGATTGGAACGGCGCGGTCTATCGGGTCAGCTATGGCGCGCAGCGCCCGGTGCACGCCGCCAGCCGATAAAATAAAGCTCGGGCCTTTCCCCTCGGCCGCCCCCTCACCCAGCTTCGGGTAAGGCTCGGCTTCGCCCCGCCAACCCTTCGCAACCCTCTCCCCCAATTGGGGGAGAGGGAAGGGTGAGGGGCGGTGACCCCTGAGGCCAGGCGAGAGCTCGAACGGCTGGTCCGGTCCGGCAAGACGGAGCAGCGCATCGCGTTGCGGGCGCGGATTATTCTCGGTGCGGCGGACGGCCGGTCGAACAACGCGCTGGCCAGGGAACTCGGCACATCGCGACCGACCGTGATCGATTGGCGGCGGCGCTTTGCCGAAGGCGGCGTCAAAGCGCTTGCGGGCGACCGTCCGCGCGGGCGGAGTTTTGCGCCGTTGGCGGTCGCCAAGGCCGCCGAGATCATCACCCGGACGCAAAGCGCTCCGCGAGCACGCCACGCAGTGGAGCTGCGGCCGCATGGCCAAGGCCTGCGGCGTCAGCAAGGCGTCGGTGCAACGCATCTGGCATGCCAACGGCTTGAAGCCGCATCTGGTCAAGACGTTCAAGCTGTCGAACGATCCCGATTTCATCGCGAAGCTGGAGGATGTGGTTGGCCTCTATATGAACCCGCCCGAGCACGCGCTGGTGTTCTGCATCGACGAAAAGAGCCAGATTCAAGCCTGCCCCTGGCACGAACAGGGGCGCTTGATCGCACCCAGCCCGGTCTGCCGATGAAGAAGGGACGGGCCGGAACCATGACGCACGACTATAAACGCAATAGCCTGCCCCGAGCGAAAGCCGGGGGCACGACGACCTTGTTCGCCGCGCTCGACGTCCTCAAAGGCGCGGTCATCGGGCGCTGCATGGCGCGGCATCGCCATCAGGAGTTTCTCAGCTTTCTCAAAGCCATCGACCGCAGCACCCCAAAAGCTCTCGACATCCACTGCATTGCCGACAACTACGCGACCCACAAAAAACAGGAAGTCAAGGACTGGATCGCCAACCACCCGCGCTTCTGCCTCCACTTCATTCCGACATCGTCATCCTGGCTGAACCTGGTCGAGCGCTGGTTCGCCAAGATCACCACCGAGCGGATCCGCCGCGGGGCATTCACCAGCGTGCCGCAACTCGAACGCGCCATCTACGACTACATCGAACGCAACAATGCCGACCCGAAGCCTTTCGTCTGGACGAAATCCGCCAACGACATCATCCGCAAGGTCAACCGCGGCACAGCGACCCTGCAAATGCCGCCGCTGCCGCAGCGTGACTGATTGTAAATGTTTGCGTGAGACACTACACTAGCGGCCTGCGGCGCCGCCGAATTCCTGGACGAGCGCGTCGCGCACGGTGTCGAGGTCGAGCCGATGCGCGGCGGCGAGCGGGCCGGTCTCGACGACGATGTCGTCGATGTCGCCGATCTGCTTCAGCCGCTTGTAGAGGTCTTCGGCGCGCAGGCCGAGGCCCTCGCCCAAAATCTCCATAAAATTGATGATCTCGAAACTGCGGCCGTCGCCGGCGTCGCACAATTCGCGGTGGCAGGCGTGATAGACCGTGGCGAGCGTCGTCACTCCGGCATCGGCGACGGCGGCGAGCTCGCGCTCGACCAGCTCGCGCTTGTAAGCCGGCAACACCGCCAGGCTGTTCGCCTGGGTCCCGACCCGCGGCACGTCGATATCAACGAGCTCGACGCCGGGCACGATCGACAGCAGCTTTTTGACCGCCGCCATGACTTGCGGCAGCACCGGGCGCTCGTGCAAGGCGACGCGCTTTTCGACCCGGTATTTCATCAGCCGCGCCAGCTCGTCGGCGCGGTCGGCGAGATAGACGAGGAACGGGTTGAAATCGAACGGCTTATTGCCAAAGCGTGCGGTGTAGTTCGGCAATTGCACCTCGCCGATCTGCACCTGGCAGCTCGGGCACCAGGACAAGACCGTCGCGGTGCCGGCGGCGGCGAGGCCGTCGATCGTCGCATAGCCGACCTTTGCCGTATTGGCATAGTCGCCTTCACGAAACTGATAGACGCCGCAGCATTGGCCGGGGCCGCCCATGACCTCGTAATCGACGCCCAAGAGGTCGAGCGTGTCGAGGCACAAAAGTGCTATGTGCGGCGTCTTCAGGATGTTGCAGCCGGTGTAGAAGACGATGTCGGGCGGGCTCTCGCGCGCCGGCTGGTCCTGGCCGCGCAGCCGCGCCAAGGTCTCGGGCGGCAATTGCAGTCGCGACAGCACACGCACGCCGCGGCTCATATTGGCAAAACCCTTGCGCCAGCGCGTGTTGAGCGGCGCTCCCTCCTTGCCGGCGCGGGCAAAGCCGCGGGCGAGCTGCACCATAAAGCGCGCATTGATCCCCTCGGGGCAGGCCGGGATGCAGTTGCCGCTGCCGCTGCACACATTGGCCCAGCGCACCGCCGCCTCGTTCCCGGCGCCGCCGGTGATCAGATCGACGATGCCGCCCGTCACCTCGCCCGGGTCGGCCTCCCCGAGCCCCGCCGGCGGCGCCATCGGACAGGCGCGAAAGCACTCGCCGCAGCGCGTGCACGCCTCGGCAATCGCCTCTCCGCGCGCCCTGAACTCGTCCAAAAACCCCGCCGCCCCGGCTTCGCTCATCGCCCGCCTCACAATCGTTCGACCCCCACGCTACCCGGCTTTCCGACAAGAGGAAAGCGAGCAATGGCGCCGGGCGCGAGGCTGCTTTAGCTTGCGGCCGCACCCCGACGGAGCCGCACGCCGATGACCGTTGCCCGTGAGCTCGCCGATTTCCTGACCCCGATCTCCGCCGCGGAGCTGCCGGCGCAGGCGATGGAGCATGCGGCGATGCTGATCGCCAGCACGATTGCCAGCGCCGCACTCGGCGCGGGGATCGAATTGGCGCAGATCGTTCGCGCGCTCGCGCGTGAAAAGGGCGGGCGGGCGGACGCGTCGGTGTGGTTTGACGAGGGCGGCAGATTGCCGTTGGCCGAGGCGGCGCAGGCGAATGCGGTGATGAGCGATGCCGCGGCTTCGGACGACAGCGATCTGCGCAACATCGTCCATGCCGGCACCCCGCTGACCGCGACGACGCTCGCCATCGCCGAGCACACCGGCTCGCGTGGCGAGGAGGTGCTGGCGGCGATCGTCATCGGCTACGAGGCGGCGGGGCGGATCGGCGAGGCGATCACCCCGGGCTTTCGCCGCCGCGGCTTTCACGGCTGCCACGGCGCGATCTTTGCCGCCGCGGTCGCTGCCGCGCGGCTGTTGCGGCTCGATCGGGCGCAGACGGCGCAGGCGATCGCCTTGTCGGCGACCTCGATCGGCGGGCTCGCCGCTGCCGCCGACACCAGCGTCGCGCGCGAATATCACGCCGGGCTCGCAACGCGGCTCGGGATCGATGCCGCACTCGCCGCCGGGCGCGGCTACCGCGCCGAGGAAAGCATCCTCGAAACCCGGCACGGCTTTTTCGAGGCTTATGGCGGCGTCGCGGACGGGGCTGCGGCGGGGGCTGGCGTCACCCGCGACCTCGGCCAATCCTGGGACATCGTCACCGATATGGCGGTAAAGCTGGTGCCGGGCGGCCATCCGCACCACGCGCTCGCCGAGGCCGCGGCCAAGGCGGCGCGCGACGGGCGGATCGCGGCCGACGAGATCGACAGCATCATCTTGTCGCGCCCCGGTGTGACCGCGCTCGCCGGGCCATTGCACCCGGCCGATTTGATCGAGATGGCGCACAGCCCCGCCTATTTCCTCGCCGCCGGTGCGGCCGACCGCGATTTTTCGTGGGCGCACGCGACCCCCGCCAAGATCGCCGATCCGGTCATCCACCGGCTGATCGACAAGGTGCGGGTCGGCCCGCAGCCGAGCGAGGATGTCGCGCGCTACCGGCAAGGTGCGACGGTGACGATCCGCACCCGCGACGGCCGGTCTCAGACCGCCACCGTGCATGTGCCCAGAGGCGCGGGGATGCTCGGCATCGCCTGGGCCGACATCGAGGTCAAATACCGCGCCCTCGTCCCCTATGCCGGCCTGCCCCCCGAGCGGATCGAGGCGAGCCTCGCGCTCATCCGCGATTTCCGCAATCTCGGCAATGTTTCGGAATTGACCGGCTTGCTGCGCAATTAGGCGAAAGTTTGAGAGTACGACTCAGATTACAATTTGTGGCTGTGATGTTCTGGCCAACCGCCGCATGAGTAGCTTTACGCTGGCGAGAAACAGCCATGCGAGGGCGCTTTTCGGGGTCGCTTCAAAGTCTTTGGCGAGACGTCGGTTGCGGTTCAGCCAAGCGAAAGTGCGTTCGACCACCCAACGCCGCGGCAGAACGACAAATCCCGCGGCCGTGTCGGAGCGCTTGACGATCTCGATCGTCCACCGGCCGATTTTGTCGAGAGCGGTAGCGAGCTTGGCTCCGCGGTAGCCACCATCGGCGAAGACATGTCGCAGCCAGGGGTAGAGATAACGGGCGCTGGCCAAGACGAGCGGAGCGCCGTCACGGTCTTGGATGTCGGCTTCATGGACCACGGCCGCGACCAGCCAGCCGTTGGTGTCGGTGAGGACGTGGCGCTTGCGCCCGTTGATCTTCTTGCCGGCATCATACCCGCCCCAAATTCCTGCAGAAGCGGCTCGAATTGGCCGAGCGCGAATGGGCGCGGTTGAAAACGAACAACTCGCTCGAGTGCCGCAACTGCCATTCCGCGGTCTCGATGGACTTCACCAAGCAGACGCGCCGGGCGGCGGAGATCCATCGCCGCTATCTGCTGACCGGGGAAAAGACCTGCATCGACTGCCACAAGGGCATCGCCCACCTGCTTCCCGACATGACCGGCGTCGATCCCGGCTGGAAGGTGGCGCCCGAGCTTCGCCCTCGCGCCGAGCGGACGAGCCTTGAGACCCGTTGAATTCGGCTCAGGAGCCAGCCGTGGCCAAAGCGCGCTGCGGCTCGCCGGCGTCGTTGCGGCCGGCGAGGAAGGCTTTGATGTTGCGCGCCGCCTGGCGCAGGCGCTGGCGGTTTTCAACCAGCGCGATGCGGACAAAGCCTTCGCCGTATTCGCCAAAGCCGATGCCGGGCGAGACCGCGACATTGGCGCGCTCGAGCAGGAGCTTGGAAAAGGCGAGGCTGCCGATCGCGCGGAAGCGCTCGGGGATCGGCGCCCAGGCGAACATCGTCGCCTCCGGCGCCGGAATGTCCCAGCCGGCCTGGTGCAGCCCGTCGACCATCACGTCGCGCCGCGCCTGATAGCGCCCGCGGATCTCGGCGACGCAATCCTGCGGCCCGTTCAGGGCCGCGGTCGCCGCCACCTGGATCGGCGTGAAGGCGCCGTAATCGAGATACGACTTGACCCGTGACAGGGCGGCGATCAGCCGCGCGTTGCCGACCGCAAAGCCGATGCGCCAGCCGGCCATCGAATAGGTCTTGCTGAGCGAGGTGAACTCGACCGCGATGTCGCGCGCCCCCGGCACTTCGAGGATCGAGGGCGGCGGCTTGCCGTCGAAATAGATCTCGGCATAGGCGAGGTCGGACAAGACGACGATGTCGTGGTGCCGACAGAAATCGACGATCTCGCCGTAGAAATCGAGATCGACGGTCTGCGCCGTCGGGTTGGCCGGAAAGTTCAGCACGATCGCCAAGGGTGCGGGGACACTGTCACGCACCGCCTTTTTCAGCTCGGCGAGGAAATCGAATTCGGGGCCGACCGGCACATGGCGCACCGAGGCGCCGGCCATGATAAATCCGAAGGCGTGGATCGGGTAGCACGGGTTGGGTGCGAGCACGATGTCGCCGGGTGCGGCGATCGCCTGCGCCAGATTGGCCAGCCCCTCCTTCGAGCCCAGGCTGACGATGATCTCGCGCTCGGGATCGAGCTCGACATTAAAGCGGCGGGCGTAATAGCCGGCGCAGGCGCGGCGCAGCCCGGCAATCCCGCGCGACACCGAATAGCCGTGGGTCTTGGGGTTCTGCACCGCCTCGACGAGCTTGGCCACGATATGCGGCGGGGTCGGGCCGTCGGGGTTGCCCATGCCGAGGTCGATCACGTCGCGCCCGGCGGCGCGTGCGGTGGCCTTCAGCGCATTGACCTCGGTAAAGACGTAAGGCGGCAGGCGCTTGATGCGATAGAAATCTTCGGGCATGGCGGCTCGACGGCTGTGCTGAGCGGGTTGTAGCCGGCTCTTTTCGATTTGGCGAGGACGTTGGCGCCGCAGCGGGCGCGCTCGACTTCCCGGCGCCGGTGACGAGCCAGATCGCATCGAGGCCCGCGAATTCGGGATGGTCAGCGCCGGGAGGGCGCCCTTCGTCTCGGGCCGATGTAATATCGTGCCAGGTCTGAAGAGAGTGGCCGAGGGTGAGATGAAGTTTGCGAGGATTACGGTCGATGCGCGGCAAATGGGCGGGGTGCCCTGCATCCTGGGCCTGCGCATCCCGGTGGCGACCGTGGTGGGCATGATCGCCGACGCCACGACGGAAACAGAAATCCTCGGGGCCTATCCCGATCTCGAGCGCGAGGATATCCGTGAGGCATTGCATTACGCTGCCGAAGCGGTGCGGGAGCTGCCGCTGACGGTCCCGTGAAGTTTTTGATTGTGAGCGCGGCTGCAGCGCGGTTCTGGAAGATTCTCGTCTGCGGGTGCGGCTGCTGCCGATCGGCAGCGAATGAGGCTGCTGCCGCCAGCCGTTACGCTCCGCTGCGATCGGCGGACCGTGCGCCTTCGACTGTCTGGATCACCTCGAAGCCTTCGAATTCGGGGTGGCCGAGATAGAGCGGGCGGTTCGATCCGGCGTCGCGATGTGCGAGGCGGAACGCCTCGGACCGGGTCCAGGCCTCGAAATCGGCGCGGCTGCGCCACAGCGTGTGCGACGAGTAGAGCACATGGTCGTCGCGCTCGGGCCCGCGCAGCAGATGGAATTCGATAAAGCCCGGAACCTCGGCCAATTGGGTGTCGCGGCTCGTCCACACCCGCTCGAACTCGGCCGCGGCGCCGGGCACGACCTTGAACCGGTTCATCGCGATAAACATCGTCCCACCGGCGTTCCCCTCCAATTTCGATGGCTGATCAGCTTACAGCACGATGGTTCGCATCGCCAGCACGCCTTCCCGTGCCGCCACCGCTGCTTTACGATCGCAGCGAAGAGAGCCGCAGCCGGGAACGAGATGAGCGACAGCAGCGACAACATCATCGTCGATACCGCGACCCGGATCTTTCGCGATTTGTGCGAGCCGGCCACGGTCAACGACGCCGAGCAAGGGGTGTGGCCGCAAGCCCTGTGGGCGGCGCTCGAGGAATCGGGATTGCCGCTCGCCTGGGTCCCGGAGGAGCGGGGCGGCGCCGGGGCGGCGATGGCAGACGGGTTTGCCGTGCTGCGCGCGGCCGGCCGCTTTGCCGTGCCGGTGCCATTGGCCGAGACCTTGATGGCCGGCTGGCTGTTGGCGCGTGCCGGGATCGACGTGCCGGGCGGGCCTGCGACGATCGCTCCGGTCCATGCCGACGGCCATATCGTGCTCGGCGCCGACGGCAAGCTCGCCGGTCGGGCGCGGCAGGTGCCGTTCGCCCGCAACGCCGGCCATCTCGCCCTACTCGCCCATCGCGGCAACGAAGCCGTGGTGGCGCTGGTCGCGACCTCCGGCCTGCCGATCGGTCACGCCAGCAGCCTCGCTGGCGAGCCGCGTGACACGGTCTCGTTCGACGGCGCCGTCCCCGAAGCGGTCAAAGCCGCCGCTCTCGACGAGGATACGATCCAGCGCCTCGGCGCCGCGGTGCGCTTGCAGCAGATGGCGGGCGCCCTCGAAAAGATCCTCGAGCAGTCGGTGCAATGGGCGCTCGACCGCTCGCAATTCGGCCGGCCGATCGCGAAATTTCAGGCGGTGCAGCACAATCTGGCGACCTTGGCCGGCGAGGTCGCCGCGGCGGGCGCCGCCGCCGATCTTGCCGCTGAAGCCTGCGCCGGTCCCGAGCCGCGCGCCGCCGAGGTGGCGATCGCCAAGGTGCGCGGCGGCGAGGCGGCCGGCAACGCGGCGGCGATCGCGCATCAGGTGCATGGTGCCATCGGCTTTACCTACGAGCACTCGCTGCACCACGCGACGCGGCGCCTCTGGGCGTGGCGCGAGGAGTTCGGCAACGAGGCGGTGTGGGCGACGCGGCTCGGGCGCCTCGTCGCAGCCGAAGGTGCGGACCGCCTGTGGCCCTTCATCACCGAAAATTCGTGAGGCCGCGATGACGACGAGCTTCCATTTCGACCCGGTCGAATTGCCGCCCGAGGCACTCGAATTGCGCGAGGAGGTCCGCGCCTTTTTGCGCGAGGAGGCCGCGGCCGGCACCTTTTCGCCCGATGGCGGCAAGGGCGGGTTCTCGCGCGAATTCAGCCGCAAGGTCGGCGCCAGGGGCTGGATCGGCATGACCTGGCCCAAAAAATACGGCGGCCACGAGCGCTCGCAGCTCGAACGCTATGTCGTGACCGAGGAGATGCTGGCGGCGCACGCGCCGACCCGTGCGCACTCGACCGCCGACCGGCAATCGGGCCCGGTCATCCTGCGCTACGGCCAGGAGGAAATTCGGCAAAATATCCTGCCGAGGATCGCGTCGGGCGAATTGTGCTTTTGCATCGGCCTGTCGCGAGCCGAATTCGGGGTCCGACGTGTTCGCCGCCTCGACCCGCGCGACCAAGACCGATGGCGGCTGGCTCGTCAACGGGCGCAAGATCTGGACTTCGAACGCGCACCAATCCGATTACATGATCGCGCTTCTGCGCACCTCGCCCTCGACCAAGGAGAACCGCCGGCACGGGCTGACCCAGTTCCTGGTCGAGATGAAGACGCCGGGGATCGCGACCCGGCCGATCGTCAACCTCGCCGGCGGCCACGATTTCAACGAGGTCGTGTTCGACGACGCGTTCCTGCCCGACAGCCACCTGATCGGCGAAGTCGATATGGCATGGAAGCAGGCGACCGACGAGCTCGCCTATGAGCGCAGCGGCCCCGACCGCTGGATCGAGACCTTCTCGTGCCTCGAGGAGCTGGTGCGCCAGGCCGGCGAGAGCCCGAGCGAGCGGCTCGCCGAAGGGATCGGCCGCCAGGTCGCGCACCTCGCCACCTTGCGCCGCATGTCGTTGTCGGTCGCCGGCATGCTGCAAGCCGGCAAGACGCCGGCGGTCGAATCCGCCGTGGTCAAGGACCTCGGCACCAATTTCGAGCAGGCATTGCCCGACAAGGTGCGGCTCTTGGCGCCGCAAATCGGCGACGCCCAGCCCGACGCCAACGACGACCGCTTCGAGGAGGCGCTGCGCTACACCACGCTGATCGCCCCCAAATTGACGATCCAGGGCGGCACCCGCGAAGTCTTGCGCGGCATCATCGCCCGCGGCCTCGGCCTGCGCTGAGATCAACCCTTAACGCAAAGGACGCCATGGATGCGCGAAGGACGCAGAGGGTCCGATCGCATTGCGCCCTCTGCGAACCCTTGGCGCCCTCTGCGGTAAGTGAGTCTCTTTATTCATGACTGACCTTCGCCCTCTTTTCTCTCCCGACAGCGTCGCCATTGTCGGCGCGTCGGAAGATACCCACGGTCTGCGCGGGCGGACGACGCAGTTTCTGCTGGCGCACGGCTATCCCGGCCGGGTCTATCCGGTGACGCGCAGCCAAAGGGAGGTGTTCGGGCTCAAGCTGCTACGCGACGCGTCGCGGAATTGCCGGAGGCGCCGGACCTCGCCGTAATCGTCGTGCCGGCGGCCTATGTCGTGCCGACCCTCGAAGAATGCGGCAAGAAGGGCGTGCGCGCCGCGGTCGTGATCAGCTCGGGCTTTGCCGAGGAGCGCGGCGATGCGGCGCAGGCGCGCGACCGGGCGTTGCGCGAGGTCATCGACCGCTTTGGCATCGTGCTGTGCGGGCCGAACTCGGAGGGTCTGGTCAACCCGCTGAAGCCGCTGGTCGCGACCTTCAGCCCGGTGTTTCACGATCCCAGGCAGAGCCTCTTCCCACTGAGCGCCAAGAGCCGGCCGATCGCGGTCAGCTGCCAGAGCGGGGCGTTGACCTTCGCCTTTTTGAGCCGGGGACGGCCGCGCCAGCTGCGTTTCACCTACCAGGCGAGCGCCGGCAACCAGATCGGCCTCGAAGCGCACGATTATATCGACTGGCTGCTCGACGCCGGCGGCGCCGACATTTTCCTCGCCTATCTCGAAGGGATCCGCGACCCGGCGCGCTTTCGCGCCGTCGCCGACAAGGCGGCCGCTGCCGGCAAGCCGATAATCCTCGCCAAGGTCGGCCGCTCCGAGGCGGGGCGGCGCGCCGCGGCCTCGCATACCGGCGCCCTGGCGCATTCGGGTGCCGTCGACGACGCGGTCTTCCGCCATCACGGCATCATCCGCGGCGAAGACCTCGACCACATGCTCGACATCGCCGCCGCGTTCGCCTTCTGCAAATTGCCGCGCGGCAACCGCGTCGCGGTAATCACCGGCTCGGGCGGGAGTGCGGTGTGGATGTCGGACATCCTGACCGCGCACGGTCTCGAATTGCCGGTGCTCGAAGACGAATTGCAACAGCGGCTGATGGCGCTCTTGCCGTCCTATGCGTCGGCGCAAAACCCGGTCGATGCCACCGCGCAGGCGATCCACGAGGTCGGCTATGCGAAGCTCGTCGAGATCGTGCGCGAGTCGCGGCGGATCGACACGATCCTGTTGATCGGCTCGCTCGCCAACGAGGCGACGGCGAAGACCCGCGCCGAGGAATTGGCCGCGGTCACCGGCGAGACCCGAGCAGCCGATCATCCTCTCCACCTACACGACCGCGACCGAGGGTGCGATGGCGGCCTTCGCCGAAGCCGGCATCCCCTGCTACACCTCGATGCCGAGCTGCGCGCGGGCGATCCGGGCGCTCGTCGACTACGCGCGCTTTCAGGCGCGGCGGCACCGCCCGGCGCCGGCGGCGACATCGCCGCGCGAACGCACGCTTGCGGCCAACGGACTGCGTGCCTTCCACGCCACGCACACCCTCCATGAATCCGTCGCAAAGCCGATCCTCGCGGGCTACGGCGTGCCGCGGCCGAATGAGCATGTCGTGCACGATGAAGCCGAGGCTGTTGCCGCTGCCGCGCGCATCGGCGGCCCGGTGGCGCTCAAGGTCCAGTCGCCCGATATTGCGCACAAGACCGAGGCCGGCGCGGTAGCGTTGGGGATCGAGGGCGAGAAAGCGGTGCGCGAGGCTTACCGGCGGGTGCTGAGCAACGCCGCGACGGCGGTGCCCGACGCCCGCATCGATTGCGTGCTGGTGCAAGAGATGGCGCCGCCCGGCGTCGAGATCATCCTCGGCGTGACGCGCGACCCGGTTTTCGGCCCGATGCTGATGGTCGGGCTCGGCGGCATCCATGTCGAGGTGTTGCGCGACGTGGCCTTCTCACCCGTCCCGATCGGACCCGACGAGGCGCTCGCCCTGATCGACGACCTGAAAGGCGCCGCCCTCCTCGACGGCGTGCGCGGCACGCCGCCCGCCGACCGCGCCGCGCTCGCCGAGCTGATCGCCGCCCTGTCGCGCTTCGCCGCCGACCACGCCGACCAGATCGAGGAAATCGACCTCAACCCGGTCATCGTCCACCCCCAAGGCCAAGGCCTCAGCGTCGTCGACGCGCTGATCGTCAAGCGCCAGGTCGCGAACCCGTAAAGTCGCGGCTCGCCGCGCGCCGTTGGGGTCTGCCATGGGCGGAATGCAGCCCGTGGTTGATGGTCCGTGGTCGATGGCCGGCGGGTGGCCGAGTCGCGCCGATTCCGGTCGTTCCAGCCGCTCCGACCAACCGCCGGGTTCGACTAAAAGCGGATGAGACGCGCGCAATCAACCCGTGTAAGGTCTCGAGGCAGCCCTCAAGACGGGAGTTTTCGGGTTGGAGAGACAACATGGCGTTCCGCTTCTTCTAGCTTCGGGCACCGGCGCCGCGGAGCCGCTAAAACTCGTCGCCCAGCAAGGCGGCGGCGACGCGGTGAGCGAGGCCTACATCCAGGCGCTCGTTCACGAGCACCCCGCGTGCTTGCCGATCGCCGAGATCGACGCGATGTTTTCAGGGCCGGTGCCGATTTGCACCGAGCTGAACACGCTCGCCGGCCCGATCGACAATTTCATGGTCACGCCGTCCGGCCTGCCGGTGCTCGTCGAATGCAAGCTCTGGCGCAATCCGGAAGCGCGGCGCGATGTCGTGAGCCAAATTCTCGACTACGCCAAAGAACTCAGCCGCTGGTCTTCATCCGATGTGCAGCGCGAGGTGAGCCATCGCCTCAAGCGCGACGGCAACCCGCTGCTCGATATGGTGCGGGCGGTTGCCCCCGAGGTCGACGAACAGCAATTCAACGATGCGCTTACCGCAAACCTCCGGCGTGGGCGCTTCCTCCTCCTGATCGTCGGCGACGGGATCCGGGAGGGGGTGGAGGCAATAGCCGAATATCTGCAACGTCACGCCGGATTGCATTTCTCCCTGGGTCTCGTCGAGCTGCCGATCTACGCCATGCCGAACGGCGACCGCCTGGTGGCGCCGCGGGTGCTCGCACGAACCGCCCTCATCACCCGCAATGTCGTGGCGGTGCCCGACGGATACGCGGTTGACGAGGCGGAAGACCTCGCGAGCGTCGCAGAAATCGACCCCGAGCGTACCGAGCTCGGAGACCAGTCTCAGCGATTTTGGACCGAGTTCCTAGACAACTACCTCAAGCTCGATGATCCGGAACAGCCGAAGCCAAAGCCAGCGCGGCTGGGCTACATCTCCCTCTCTCTTCCGGCGCGCACCAGCTGGCTCACGGTCTATCGTGTCCTACACCCTGGCGAGGTCGGGATTTTCCTGTCGTGTTGGCGGAACACCCCTGGCGCTTACGCCATGCAGGCAATCGTGGATGAGTGGAAAGCGGGGGGCGCGGTCAAGGACGAGCTGGGCGGGACTGCGAGGCTGTACAAGGTTGCGGGAGGCAGCCGGGACAGCATCATCGATTCGTTGCAGGTCGGATCGCTGGAGCAGCCGGAGGTAAGGAAAAAGGCGTTTTCCTGGCTCGCCGAGCGGGTGAACACCTTTGTAAACGTTCTGCGTCCTCGCATGCGCTCGGCGGCGGCCGACTACCAGTCGCGAGGCGAATAGGGCCACAACCCAAAGTCCGCTGCCCACCCACCTGATGCGTCGGGACGCGCAAAGACAAGATCACCGGCAACCCCGACCAAAAGCGAGTCGGCAGGTCCTATGTCGAGCGGGCGAACCTGACGATGCGGATGGTGATCAGCAATCTTCTGTGTCTACGTCTGGTTCGATATCAGCCGGCAGCCGACGCAATGCTGCAGTCACAATCGGCGGAATAGAGGGATGTTGGATTCCGGGAGGTCCGCGCCAAAAGAAAGTAACGTGAGCCTGGAGGTTCCGGTTTTCCATAATATCGCGAAGCTCTTTTAGACGGGCGCCTTGGTCACCAGACGGCGCAACCAGACTTTCCAGCACGTTAAAATGTTTCACGAGATTTTTACTATGAGTTTTTTGTTTTGTGCTGTAATACCAAACTCCAGTTCTGCCGGTAACATCGGGACCGTGTGGGCCAGACCGGTACGTCTGACCCTTCCGATATGCTTTTGTAGGCTGTTCCCTGATGACACGCGAGATCTCGTCGGGATCGAGCGCATCGCCCGCGAACCGAAGCGTGGCGAACACTCTGATCCGACTGTCAGATTTCGTTGTGGACGTTACCGAGGACATAGCCAGTCTCATCCGTGACGGTGCCGTCATCATATATGATAACACGCTCCGCAGGGCTGATGTTGCCTGAAGCTTTGAGCTCGTGGATCGCATCGCCGAGTTGCCAATGATGAATGCGAAGCCTATCGCTGACATGCTTCGGCGGATTGCCCGGCTTATCCCAGATGATGCGAGCCATGCATTGGCTTATAGCCCACGCGTGGCTCAACCGTTAATGAGGTAAACGTCACATTGTGCCCGATGCGAAACGCCGTGCGCGCGCTTTACCGCGCCCCATCGGATGGGTAGTTTCATTCCATGGAGCGGATCACCTTCAATCCCGAGCAATGCGGCGGACGACCATGCATTCGAGGCATGCGCATCCGCGTCAAGGATGTCCTCGATCTGTTGGCAACCGGGGTCGGCGAGGCGGACATTCTCGCCGACTACCCGTATCTGGAGGCCGAAGACATACGCGCCGCGCTGGCCTACGCGGCCGAGGAATCGGATCATCCGGTCCTGGTGTCTGCCGCTAAGCGAACATTCTGATCGACGCGCAATTGCCGCCGGCACTTGCCTCGCTGCGAGGGGCGCCGAACCGTCAAACGGCGACCCGCTCCCAGTCGGCCCGCCCATTCGCTGGCGGCGGTTGAGAAGGTCGGCTCAGGGCGTGTGAAGGTATCGATTTGGCTGGGTCGCCGCCTTGCGTCCTTCGAGACAGCCGCTTCGCGGCTTCCTCAGGATGAGAGAATTTCTCAATGCCATCCAAGGCCTGCCTCATCCTGAGGAGCGTCCGAAGGGCGCGTCTCGAAGGACGCACGACCATGATGCAGTCCTCAGCGCCAATTCTTTCACACGCTCTCAGGGCAGGCCAGGGCCGGGGCCGGGGCTGGTGGTCGTTGGCTCGCAGGCGGAGGGCGGGTTTGTGTGCTTGACATTTAGACAAATTGCGATTATGATATGTGTGAGCAAATCCGGTGACCGGAACACGCATGTATGAGACAATCTCAGCCGTTTCCAGCGAGCAGCAGCCGCAAGTGGGCAGCCGTATCCGATTTGCCGGCGTTCGGCGACAACCTATGCACGAAGACGGCCTGATCTCGTTCTGATAAAACAGGATGGCAGGTAACATTCGACTCAAACCACGGTTGTATCCGATCCGGAGAAAGGATTCTGCACGATGACCGACACCCCCGCCTACCGCGAGATCGGCGTCGAGCGCCACGGGCATGTCGCCACGGTCGAGATGCGCCGGCCGCCGCACAATTTCTTCGACTCGGCGCTCGTCGCCGAGCTCGGCGAGGCGTTCGAACGGCTCGACGCCGATCCGGATTGCCGCGCCATCGTCTTTGCCGCCCAGGGCCGCTCGTTTTGCGCCGGCGCCGATTTTTCGAGCCGCATGGACACCGGCACCGTCGCCGAAGGGACCCGCAGCGGCTCCGGAAAGCATCTTTACAAGGAGGCCGCCCGCCTGTTCCGCACGAGAAAGCCGATTGTCGCCGCGGTGCAAGGTGCGGCGGTCGGCGGCGGGCTCGGCCTCGCCCTCGTCGCCGATTTTCGCGTGACCTGCGAAGAGGCGCGGTTCAGCGCCAATTTCAACCGTCTCGGCTTTCATCCGGGATTTGGCCTGACCGCGACCTTGCCGCGGCTCGTCGGCGCGCAGCAGGCGGCACTCCTGTTCTATACCGGCCGGCGTATCCACGGTGACGAGGCGGTGCGGATCGGGCTCGCCGATTTGCTGGTGCCGCAGAGCGAGGTGCGCAGCGCCGCCGAGGCATTGGCGCTCGAAATCGCGCAATCGGCGCCGCTCGCCGTCCTCGCGACGCGGGAGACGATGCGGCGCGGGCTCGTCGATGCGGTCGAGGCGGCGACCGAGCGTGAGCTCGTCGAGCAGGATTGGCTGCGCCGCACCGAGGATTTCAAAGAGGGCGTCAAGGCCATGGCCGACCGCCGCCTGCCGAATTTCCAGGGCCGTTGAGGCGCGCCGTCAAAAACGCCGGCGCAGCGCCGCCATCGCCAGCCGCCAGCTCTGCAACGGGTCGGGCCGCGCCAGCGCCGGCTCGAACGGGTCCCAGCCGGCGCGCGCGAGCCGCTCGAGCGCCCGCCGGGCGATGACGGCCGGCAACAGCGCCGGCAATGCCGCGCGCGGGATCGATTTGGGCTTGGCTTGCAGATGCGCCAGGGCGGCCGTGCCGATTTCCGCCGCGGCGGCGCAAAGGGCGGGTGTCGATCGATCGGCGGCGTCGGACCCGACGCGCCGCGCGATGTCGGCGGGAATGATCGGCCGCTTTCCGGCGAGCAGTGGCAATGCCCGCAGCAGCCCGGCGAGCGCATAGGCAATTCCGACGTGTCGCGCGGCCTCGGCTGCGGCGGCGTTACGGACCCCCAGGACCTCCAGCGCCAGAGAGATCAGCCCCGACGAGGTAGCCTCGGCATAAGCTTCGAGGGCCGCGAGGGTGGGCGGCGGGTCTTGGTCGAAATCGGTGTTCGCGGGCGTCGATCAGCCGGTCGAGCAGGTTGCGCGACAGATTATGAGCGCGGATTGCCGCGGTCACCGCCTCGACCACGTCGTGCCGGCGCGCCGGGCCGCCCGAGAAGGCGGTGGCGACGGCTTCACGCCACCATTCGAGACGGATATGGCCGAGGATCGGCTCGCTCACACTCTCGCGCACCCTTGCAATCTCGTAGTTGAAGGCGTAAAGCGCGAACAGCGCCTCGCGGGCCGCGGCCGGTGCAAACAGCGCCGTCTGGAAGCGGTCGCGGTCGTGGCGCCGCACCAGCGCCGCGACGGGAGCAAGACGCTCCGCCACGACGGAACGGCGGTCCCGAAGCAGCGTTTTCCGACGGACTTCTCTCAAATAACCCGGGATGGTCGCCATGGCTTTCGAACTGCCGCCCCTGCCCTTTCCGAAAAACGCGCTCGAACCGCATATGTCGGCGCAGACCTTCGATTTCCATCACGGAAAACACCATCAAGCCTACGTCACCAACCTCAACAATTTGGTCAAAGGCTCGCCGATGGAGAGCCAGTCGCTCGAGGAGCTGATCAAATCGAGCTACAAGGACAGCTCGAAGACCGGCATCTTCAACAACGCTGCCCAGGTGTGGAACCACACCTTCTTCTGGAATTCGATGAAGCCGCATGGCGGCGGCGCGCCGAGCGGTGCCGCGGCGCAGGCGATCAACGGCGCCTTTGGCAGCGCCGACAAGTTCAAGGAGCAGTTCAAGGCGGCCGGCGCCGGCCAGTTCGGCAGCGGCTGGGCCTGGCTCGTCTCCGACCACGGCCAGCTCAAGATCGCGGCCACGCCGAACGCGGTGACCCCGCTCGCCGAAGGGCAGACGCCGCTCTTAACCTGCGACGTGTGGGAGCACGCCTATTATCTCGATTACCAGAACCGCCGGCCGGATTTCCTGCAGGCGTTTTTGGACCATTTGGTAAATTGGGATTTCGTCGCGCAAAACCTGGCGAAAGCGCGCTGAGCTCCGCCAGCCGCCGACGGCAAAAGCCCCGCCCAACGGCGGGGCTTTTGGTTAAAGCATGATCCGATTAGTAGAGCCCCCTCACCCGCTTCGGGTAAGGCTCGGCTTCGCCTCGCCAACCCTTCGCAACCCTCTCCCCCAATTGGGGGAGAGGGAAGGGTGAGGGGGGCTGACGGGCTGATGCAACCTGATCGGACCTTGCACCAGGAAATTGGGGAATGGGCGCGGCGCCTAGTCGTTGGCGCTGCGATGCGGGCGTTGCGCGTGCTCGGCGTGATTTTCCGCGTGGGCGCGGAACACCTGGTCGGCGACTTGCTTTTGCTGGTCGGGCATCGCGCTGTAGAGATCCTGGAAGGCCGGGACCAGCTTTTGCAGATGCTCGGCATGCGCCTGCGCCAGCTGCTCGTAGGATTGCATATTCTGCACCGCGTTCATCTGCGGGAATTGCTGGGCGCGCTGCATAAAGGTTTGATCCATCGCCTTGGCGTTGTCGCGCATGACGCCGGCAAAATTATCCCATTGCTTTTGCTCTGCCGGGGTAATCTTCAACTGCGCGTGCAGTTGGTTGATGCGGTGCTCGACCCGCTCCTCCATGGTTTTCCCGCTGAGCGAGGTCGTCGCCGGAGCAGCAACACCGGGCGGCGGCGCTGCGGCCTGCGGCATCGTCGCGGGTGCCTTTGTCGCTTGAGCGACCGCCAGTCCCGGCATCGACAGGAGCGCGGCAACGGCGACGGAGGCGAGCTGGGTCGAAAGGTTGATCTTCATCGGAAGCAATCCCTGGATTGATGGTGAATCGGGGTTGTCGTCGAAGCGGTGGCTCGGTTAGCGGTAATAGCCGTAATAGACGGCCGGCGGCGGTGCGTAGTAGTTGTAGGGCACGCTGCCGTAATAGACGGGCGGCGGCGCGTAATAGTAGGGCGCATAACCGCCCGATGCGACGGCGGCGCCGAGCCCGAAGCCGAGCAGCCCGCCTGCGATCGCCGCACCCACAGCATTGCCGCCACCGCCGCCGTGATGATGCCAATGGCCGCGGCCGTGCCATTCGGCGTGCGCGAGAGGTGCCGTCGCCAATCCCGCGATCAGCGCCGCGGGCAAGACGTATGCACGATGTTTCATGGGCCTCTGCTCTCTGGTAGCTGTTTCTGAGCAAACTGCCGCCCGCGGCGGCGAGTTCCCGGCGCGAGCAGCACGCTCAGAGATGAACGCCGCGATCGAGCAGCACCGCGGTATATTCATGGGCGGTGAGGCCGAGCCCCTGCGCCCGCGCCAACCGCGCCAACGCGATCTCGCGCGGCGGTGTGCGCCACGCCGCCCGATGCGCCTTGCGCCAGCAGAACAGGCGCCAGCCGGCCCCGGGATCGGGCGGGTCGAGCGGCGGGCCGCCGTTATGGCCGAGCCCGGGTGCCGCTGTGCCGATGTCGCCGGGAAACATGATCGGATCGGCGAGCAAGAAGCGTGCCGATCGCCACCGATGTGGGACCGCTATGCCGGACCGCGATGCCCGGGCCGCGGATGTCAGACCGGCGGCAGCAAGGCCGCGGCGACGCGGCGCCCCTCGGCGACCAGGATATTGTAGGTCCGGCACGCCGCCCCGGTATCCATCGGCTCGAGCGCGATCCCAGCTTCGCGCAACGCGACGCGCAGCGATGGTGCGACCGCGGTCATCCGGCGGCCGAGCCCGAGCAGCAGGATCTGCACATCGCGCCCGAGGATCGGGTCGAGGCTCTCGCGGGTCACATCGGCGAGGCTCGCGACCGGCCACGCGATGGTCTCGTCGGGAAGCACGAGGACCGCGCCCGGCCAGATCACACCGCTGATGCGAAATCCGCTCGGCCCGTAGCGTTCGACCAGCTGGCGGCCGGGCGGGACGAGCGGGGTCAGCTCCATCGCCGGCGCGCGCCGGTCAGCGCGCCCGCGACGGCGCCCCGGCCGCGGGCTCGCCCGAGCGCCCGATCGCGGCGCGGTTCGGGCGCACGTAGTAGAGGATCGGGGCGGCGATAAACAGCGACGAATAGGTGCCGATCACGACACCCCACAGCATCGCGATGCTGAACCCGCGCAGCACCGGGCCGCCCAGGAACAGCAGCGACAATACCGCCAAGGCCACGGTGCTGACGGTCAGGATCGTCCGCGACAAGGTCTCGTTGAGCGCGAGGTTGATCAGGTCGCGCAACGGCATCGTGCGGTATTTGCGCATCGCCTCGCGCACCCGGTCATAGATCACCACGGTGTCGTTGACCGAATATCCGGCGACGGTCAGGATCGCGGCCAAGGTGGTCAGGTCGAATTCGAGGCGCAGCAGCGCAAAGAGGCCGATCGTCGTCAGCACGTCGTGCAGGGTCGAGACCATGCCGCCGACGCCGAACTGCCACTCGAAACGGAACCAGATGTAGACGGCAATAGCAAAGAGGGCGAGCACGGTGGCGATGACCCCGGCGCGGATCAGCTCGCTGCCGACACTCGGGCCAACGACCTCGACGCGGCGGTATTGGACGCCGGCGCCCAGCGCCTTGCGCGCGAGCGCCACCGCCTTTTCCTGCGCGGCGTCGCCGCCCGGCTGGCGCGGCAGTCGGATCAACACATCGGTCGGCGGCCCGAAACCTTGCAGCGACGCCTCGCCGATATGGATCGCATCGAGCTTTTGCCGCATATCGGCGAGGTTGGCGGGGCCGGTCGTCGAACGCACCTCGATCAAGGTGCCGCCGACAAAATCGATGCCGTAATTGAGCCCGAGCGTCAGAAACAGCACGACCGAAGCCGTGGTCAGAAACGCCGAGAAGGCAAAGCCGATCTTGTGCCACGCCATAAAGTCGATGGTCCGCGTGTGGCGGATGACGATCAGCGGCCTCAGCATCGGCGGCGAGCCATCAGAAAAGCGCAGCAAGTCAAATCGGTATCGCCTTTGGTTTCCATTGCCGCACCCAGGTGACGATCAGCAGGCGGGTCACCAGGATCGCGGAAAAGAGCGAGGTCAGCACTCCGATGCTGAGGGTGACGGCAAAGCCTTTGATCGGGCCGGAGCCGAGCCAGAACATCAGGGCGCCGGCGACGAGGGTCGTCACATGGCTGTCGAGGATCGTGCCGAAGGCGCGCTTGAACCCGGCTTCGAGCGAGGACAGCATGGTCCGCCCGCTGCGCAATTCCTCGCGGATGCGCTCGTAGATCAGCACATTGGCATCGACCGCCATGCCCATGGTCAAGGCGATGCCGGCGATGCCGGGCAAGGTCAAGGTCGCGCCGAGCAAGGACAGGGCAGCCAGCATCAGGCACAAATTGAAGAACAGCGCGATGTCGGCAAAGATGCCGAACAGTCCGTAGAACAGGACCATAAAGACCACGACCAGCGTCACCCCGACGATGCAGGCCAATGCCCCGGCATGGATCGAATCGGCGCCGAGGTCGGGGCCGACAGTGCGCTCTTCGAGGATCGTGATCGGCGCCGGCAGCGCGCCGGCGCGCAGCAGCAGCGCCAGATCGCTCGCCGATTGCACGGTGAAGCTGCCGGAGATGATGCCCGAGCCGCCGAGGATCGCCTCGCGGATCACCGGGCGCGCTGATCACCTTGTTGTCGAGCACGATGGCAAAGGGCTTGCCGACATTCTCACGGGTCGCCTCGCCAAAGCGCCGCGCGCCGATCGCGTCGAAGCGAAAGCTGACGACCGGCTCGTTGTTCTGAAAGGTCGGCTGCGCATCGACCAGCGTGTCGCCGCCGACCATGACCCGGCGCCGCACGACATAGGCATCGGGGCCGGCCCGTGACCCGTTCCGTTCCGCCGCCGGCAGGATCTCGTCGCCGGCCGGCAGATGGCCGGCACGCGCCTGCTCGACCGAGGCGCTGGTGTCGACCAGCTGGAAGCTCAGCTTGGCGGTGCGGCCGAGCAGCGACTTGACGTGCTCGGGATCGTCGACCCCCGGCAATTGCACCAGGATGCGGTTCTCGCCCTCGCGCTGAATTTGCGGCTCCTTGGTGCCGGTCTCGTCGATGCGGCGGCGGATGATCTCGATCGATTGGTCCACCGCCTGGCGCCGCTTCGCCTCGGTCGCAACCGTGCTGAAGGCGACTGTTCCGGCCCCGTCGCCGGCGATCGTCACGGTCAGGTCGGGGTCGATCTTGCGCAGCGCGTCGCGCGCCGCCTCGATCGTTGCCGGATCGCGCAGCTTGAAGGTGATCGCCGCGCCTTCGACCTCAAGGCCGGTATAGCCGATGTTCGCGTTGCGCAGCGCGTTTCTGACGTTGTCGATGATCGCGTTGAGCCGGTCGCGCTGGGCGGCGGCGACATCCACCTCCAACAGCAGATACGAGCCGCCACGCAGATCGAGGCCGAGCGACACCTGCTTGTGCGGCACCGCTTCGGGGAGCTTTGCCAAAAACGCCGGGTTGAACAGGTTCGGCAATGACAGCAGCACCCCCAATGCGCAAACCGTGCAGATCAGGATGACTTTCCAATTGGCGAAATAGAGCATGCTATGGCCGTATCCGGTCGCCGGTCGTCGTGGTCAGCATACGCCTCTCCCGCCCGGGGCCGGCGCAAAACCGCCATGGGCGGACTCGATCCGGCCATCCCTCGCGCTGGAAGAGATCACCGGGTCGAGCCCGGTGATGACAAAGAAGCTACGCCCGGCGGTGATGAAAATGCCGGGTGAAGATCGCAACCCCGCAGCTCCGTCATGGCCGCACGCGATCCGGCCATCGCCGCCCGCGCCGGAGGGGATCACCGGGTCGAGCCCGGTGATGACGAAGAGGTCGAGCCCGGTGATGACGAAGAGGTCGAGCCCGGTGATGACGAAGAGGTCGAGCCCGGTGATGACGAAGAGGTCGAGCCCGGTGCTGACGAGGAGGTCGAGCCCGGTGCTGACGGGAAGCCGGGACAGTGGGAAGAGGGGGGCGATCCGCTCGTTGAGAATCGGGTATGGGCGGCTCATTCTCCGCAGATGTCCGGCGGCTGGGTTTACATCATGACGAACCGTCCGCACGGGACCCTCTATATCGGCGTGACCAGCGATTTGGCGCGTCGGATTTGGGAGCATCGCGAAGGCGTCGTTGACGGCTTTTCCAAGAAATATAATTTGAAACGATTGGTCTGGGCTGAACGTCATGATGATGTTCGCTCAGCAATTCAGAGAGAACGAAACCTGAAGCACTGGTCCCGCCGCTGGAAAGTGGACCTCATCCTGCAGCACAATCCCGATTGGGACGACCTCTTCGACTGCCTCGGATAGACCCTGCGGCGACCGGTTACGCTGCATCACTCCTTGGTCTCCGCTTTGGCGCGGGTTTGGTCTTTTTGGCGGGCGGCTTCGCGCGCGGCGCCGGGGTCGGGCTTGGCGAGGACATTGGTGATCGTGCTGCGCACCACGCGCACGCGCACGCCATCGGCAATGTCCAGGCTCACTTCCTCGGGGCTCTCGACGCGCACCACGGTGCCGATGATGCCGCCGCCCGTCACGACACGGTCGCCGCGGCGCAATGCCGCGAGGGTCGCCCGGTGATCCTTGGCCTTGCGCTGCTGCGGCCGGATCAACAGGAAGTAAAAGACGACAAAGATCAGCACCAGCGGCAGAAACTGCAGCGCGTTCTGGCTGTCGAGCAGCCCTTGCAGACCCGTCGTTTGCGCATAGGCCGTGGAAATCAGCATCGAGCGGTATCCCGAGCATCATCCGCCGCTTCCCCACGAAGGGCGCGGCAGCGAGCGGATTGGTACGCGATGCCCGGTTAAAGAGCAATGGGCGGGCACGCGCTGATTTCTTGTGCGGCCCGCCCCGTGGTAGGCTCCGCCGCCCTGCGCCCGAGGTTGCAACTTCCCACTATGACCGACCCCGATTTGATGCCGTTGCTGCGGCGGATCGCCGATGCGCTCGAACGCCTGGCGCCGGCGCCGCCGCAGCCGATCGATCTCGACGCCGCCGATGCCTTTGTCTGGCATGCCGACCGCCTGGCGCTGGAGCCGGTCGAGGCGGTGAACCGAGTGGAGATCGGGCTGTTGCGTGGGATCGACCGGGTGCGCGACATCCTGCTGGCCAATACCGAGCGGTTCGCTGCCGGATTGCCGGCCAACAACGTGCTGCTGTGGGGTGCGCGCGGCACCGGCAAAAGCTCGCTGGTCAAAGCCGCGCACGCCGCCGTCAACGCCAAACAGGCCGCATGCCCTCGCCCTCGTCGAGATCCATCGCGAGGACATTCCGAGCCTGCCGCGCCTCCTGGCGCTGCTGCGGCCGGTGTCGCGGAGATGCCTCTTGTTTTGCGACGATCTGTCGTTCGACCAGCACGACACCAGCTTCAAATCGCTAAAGGCGGTGCTCGAAGGCGGGATCGAAGGGCGGCCGGCGAACGTCGTGCTTTATGCGACTTCGAACCGCCGCCATCTGATGCCGCGCGACATGATCGACAACGAACGCTCGACCGCGGTCAATCCGGCCGAAGCGGTCGAGGAGCAGGTCTCGATGTCGGACCGTTTTGGGTTGTGGCTCGGCTTTCACAATGTCGACCAGCCGACCTACCACGCGATCGTGAAGGGCTATGCCGAACGCTACAGCCTCGCCTTGCCTGGGGGGCAGCTCGAAGCCGAAGCCAACGAGTGGTCGATCACCCGTGGCGCACGCTCGGGCCGGGTCGCGTGGCAATTCATCCAGGACCTCGCCGGCCGGCTCGGCAAGCCGCTCGCCTGAGACGCGCCGGCGTCAGCTGGCAGCCGGGTGTCAGCGCCCGGGGTCGGACAGCTGCGCCTCTTCGAGCACGCGCACGGGGTTCAACAGCCGCTCCAGCCGGCTGTGCTCGGCGCGCACCTCGGTCAGCACATCGCTCATTTGCCGGGTCATCGTATTGTCGAGACGCTGAGCGATCACCGTCAGCACGGTGACATCGTCCTTCATAGCGCGCAATTCCTGCACCTGCCGGCCGAGCACGCTCACATCGACATTCTTGGCGACGCCGGCCAGCCGTAGGCTAGCGGGCGGCGGCGGGGATCAGGCGGGCGAGGCCGATAAACTTTTCGGGGTCCTGCGGCTCGCCGTTGACCAGCACCTCGTAATGGACATGCGGGCCGGAGCTGCGCCCGGTGGTGCCGAGCCAGCCGATCTGGCCGTGGGCGCCGACTTTTTCGCCGACTGCGACCGCGACCCGGTGGAGATGCGCGTAAAGCGTATGGATGCCGTCGCCGTGGTCGATCTCGACAACCTTGCCGTATTCGCCGCGATACCCGGCAAAGACCACCGTGCCGGGGGCAGTGGCATAGACCGCCGACATATAGGGGGCGTCGAAATCGATGCCGGTATGGATCGCGGCGCGGCCGTTGAAGGGGTCGGTCCGCGCGCCGAACGGGCTGCCGATCACGTAATGCGCAACTGGAGTGCCGAGCGGCAATGACTGCATCATGCCGCGCAGCGCGGCGAGCTGCTGCGGGGTGATCGGGTGCGCCGGCGCGCTGGCTGCTTTGCGCGGCGGCACAAACGGCCCGCCCTCGCCCCGGTCGATGCCGAACCGGGAGAACAGGTGCGCGACATCGACCCCGGCCGAGGCGAGCACTTGGGCGACGCCGCCGACACCTTGATGGCCGACACCTTGATGGCCGAGACCGGCGAGGCCGGTCGCACCGAGAACGACTGGCGACGCCGAGGCGAGCTTTCGCGATCCCGCCGACCGGCGCAGCAGCTCGCGCTCGAGCTGGCCGATCACCGATTGAAGCTGTTTTGTCGTCTCTTCGTATTGTCCCTGCTGCTGCGCGCGATCGGCCTCGGTCTTGCTGAGCCGCGCCGACAGGGTCGCCCCTTCCGCCGCCGCCTGATGCAAGGCGAGCCGGGTCTGATCGAGCGTCTTGGCGAGCTGGGCAGCCCGCCCGCCCGCGGTCTCTGCCGCGTTCTGTGCCGCGGGCGGCGGAGCCGGTGGCGGCTCCTTTGCGTCATTGCCGGCAGGGACCGCGGCGGCGGCTTGCAATGTGTGCAGCTTTGCTGCGGCCTCGGCGAGGAGGCCGCGCAATGTCACGGCCTCGTCCGCCGCTGTGGCGAGGCGCTCGGCCGCCTGCCGGCGGTCACGGGCAGCGGCGGCGAGCTTGCCCTGCAACCCGGCAATATTGCCCTGCAAGCCGGCAATATTGCCCTGCAAATCGGCGTTGGCGGCTTGGACGCGCAGCACGGCCGCGTTTTTCTCTGCGATCAGCCGGTTGGCGCCGATCCGGCCGCAGCCGAGAACGGCGAGCGCCGCCGCCCCCGCGATTAAAGCCAGCAGCACCGCCGCCTGCACGACGGGCGGCAGCATGACAGCCGGCAGCCGTGTCGCCACCGGCAATGACACCCGAATCTCCGGGAAGAATCCTCTTCCCCAGCCAGAGCTTTTTGCGGTCATGTCCCCCCGCCTGCGGCCGCACCGTGGGTGTCCGGCGGGCAAGGCCGGACCAGGTTTCGGCTTTCGTCGTGTCGAAGGCGCCGCCCCCTGACCCCGGGACGCGCCCGGCTGCGGCAATCTTCGATCGGCGGACCCTAGCGGACCGATCGAAGGATGGCAACAATCGATTGTCGATCTCGCTCCGGCCGGCAGGTCTCTTGGGCAATTGCACAGATTCCACCGGCCATCGCCCGCGGCTGGGATTGGCCGAATCGTGCAGCAGCGAGAACTATATTTTGCTTTCTGCGCCGGGCACCGCCCGATGGCTCATCTTGCTTCTGCGGGGCCGGTCATCCCTCGGCGATCACGGCCATCAGGTCGCATTGGATCTGCATCGGCGGGGTGAAATCGCCCGACGCGATGGTGTGGCGCGCCGGGCGGGAATTGGGGTCGGGGAAGATTTCGACCCAGTGCTTGTTCAGGATCGGGCGAAGCGCGCGGTCGGTGATCCAGACATTCATTTTGACGATGTCGTCGGGCGTGCCGCCGGCCGCGGTGATGACCCGGCGCACATTTTCGAACATCAGCCGGCATTGCTGGTCGAGATCGTCCGGCACCTTGCCGGTCGCAGGGTCGGCGCCCGAGATCGCGCCCGAGACGACAAAAGGCCCGCGCCGGCTCGCGCTCGGGATCGGATTGACGTGGCTCGCCCCGGTCACGTTGATGCTGCGCCGCTGCTCCATGGGTCGCCTCCCGCTGCCGCCAGATTGGCGTTATAATAAGCGCGCAGCCGCCAGCGGAGGGAAGCATGCTGACAGACGGCCCGCAATCCTTTGCCATCGGGGCCGGGACGGTCGTGGTGGTGCCGCAGGGTAGCTGGCACCGCTTTGTCGCGCCCGATGGCGTCGCTCTGATGACCACGACACCGCAGCCGACCCAGCACCTGACCTTTGCCATCGAGGACCCGCAGCGGCTGTCTCGAAGACGACAGCGCCTCGAGCTTCCTCCCGATTCTATTTTTGGCAAAGCTGGCGCGGGCCGCCGTCAAACGGCTGGTAGGTGCAATCGGATGCGCGGAACGAGTGGTAGAAGCCGGCGCAGGCTTCGACATCGCAGCTGCCTGCGCTCGATCCGTCCGACGACCCGGCGCCCGCTGGAGCGTCGAGCGCCGCCCGGTCTTGCGTCGCGGGCGCATTGTCCGGCGGCTGCATCATGTCGGGCGGCTGTGTCATGCCGGGCACCTGGGAGACCCGCAAAGCCGGCTGGCCGATCAGCGGCGCCGCTTCGGTCATAAACCGCTTCCAGATCATCGCCGGCAGGGTGCCGCCGACGACCCGCCGCATCGGGGTGTCGTCGTCGTTGCCGACCCAGACACCGACGACCAGCGTGTCGTCGAAGCCGATAAACCAGGCGTCGCGATAGTCCTGGCTGGTGCCGGTCTTGCCGGCGGCAAAGCTGTCGCCCAACGCCGCTGCCCGTCCGGTGCCGTAGCGGACGACCCCTTGCAGCAATTCGATCAACGGCGTCCGATAGGGCGCCAGGGATCGTGCCGCAGCGAGCGGCGGCACCGTCGCCAGCATTCGCGAGCCGTTGGCCTCGCCAATCGCAGCAACACCCCAGGGCCGCACCGGCATTTGGTCCTGGAGCACCGCAGCAAAAGCGCCGGTCAGGTCGAGGAGGCTGACCCCGGCGGACCCCAACGCCAGGCTCGGCACGTCGGGCAGCGGCTCGGTGATGCCGAGGTCGCGCGCGGCCTTGATCACATTGGGCAGGCCGACTTTCATCGCGAGGCGCACCGCGGCGGTGTTGACCGAATGCGCAAAAGCGTCGGCGAGGGTGATCCGGCCGTAATGCTCGTTATCGAAATTTGCCGGCTGCCAGCCTTTGATGTCGACCGGCCCGGCGTCGATCGTATCCTCCGGGGTGTAGCCCTGACGCAGTGCCGCCAGATAGACGAAGAGCTTGAACAGCGAGCCCGGCTGGCGCTTGGCATCGGCCGCACGGTTGAACTGGCTGTTGCGGTAGTCGCGCCCACCGACCATCGCCAGCACCGCGCCATCGGCGCGCATCGCCACCAGCGCCCCCTCGGAGACGCCGAGACGCTGGCCCGCGCCGGCCAAGGCATCGTCGACAGCCTGCTGCGCCAGGTGCTGCAAATCCAGCCGCAAGGTGGTCCGCACGACGACGCTGCCGGCTTGCGCGCCGGCGAGCTGTGCTGCACCTTTCGCGACCCAGTCGGCAAACCACGATCCCGCCTGGGCCAGCCCCGGCGGAGAGTTGATCGCGGCCGGGCGCGCCTTGGCGGCATCGGCGGCCTTTTTATCGATCGCGTGGTTGGCGACCATCGCGTCGAGCACGGTGGCGGCGCGCGCCTGCGCCGCAGCGAGATGGCGCAGCGGGTCGAAATCCGAGGGGGCTTTGATCAGCCCCGCCAGCATCGCGGCCTCGGCGAGTGTCAAATCGGCCGGCGCCTTGTTGAAATAGAGCCGCGACGCTGCCGCCATGCCGTAGGCGCCGTCGCCCAGATAGACCCGGTTGAGATAGCGGGTCAGGATTTCGTCCTTGCTCAGATGGGTTTCGAGCCAGATCGCCACCAAGGCTTCGCGCAGCTTGCGGGTGTAGGTGCGGTTGCGGTCGAGATAATCGAGCTTGACCAGCTGCTGCGTGATCGTGCTGCCGCCTTCGACGATGCCGTCGGCGACGCGGTTGGCATGCGCCGCGCGCAGGATGCCGCGCAGGTCGATGCCGTGGTGCTCGTAAAAATGGCGGTCCTCGGTGCTGAGCACCGCCTTGACCAGGACCGGCGGAAAATCCTGCAACCGGGCATCGGCGACCTGGAACGGCCCGACCCGGCCGAGAGGTTCGCCGTTTGCCGCCGCCAGGATCAGTGTCGGCTTGACAGCAGCATTTATCGGCCGGCCGAGCGGCACGCCATAAAGCGCCCACAGCATCGCGCAGGCAATGACCAGAGCGCCGCCGATACCGGCGAGCACGATCCCCAGCGCGAGCCGGCGGACCACCCGGCCGCCGGCAAAGACCATTGCCGCGCCGGCCGGCAGGCGGGCGATGTGCGGAGGCAGGCGGCGTGCTAGCCGGCCGCCCTGTGATGCCAGCAAGGGCAGCAGCCATGCCGCCAGAGCCGCGAGATCGCCGCCCAGCGCCTTGAGGAATTCGAGCCCCGCCGCCGCCGTTCGGCGACCCGGCTGTTGCGCCGTCGCAGCGTCGGATGGACGCCGATCCTTCGGTTCCGGTCGCTCGCCCGGATGCTCCGGCATATCTCGCATGATACGGAACTGACCGGTGTCACCCGTGATCGGCAGCAGAAGCCGTGCTGGTCAACGCGCTCCTTCCGCGTTTGGTTGCATCGAGGCCCTCGGCATCAAACCCCGCAGCGGGTCACCTGGCCGTGGCGCGGACGAAAGCGCCGCCGGCTTCGATCGCGCGCCGGCCGGCCGCGAGCTCGGGATGAAACAGGTGCCAGACATGGATCATCTCGGGCCAGATTTGGAGATCGACGCGGACATCGGCCGCGCCGGCGGCTTTGGCGAGGCGGACCGCGTCATCGAGCAGGGTCTCGGCGGCGCCGACCTGGATCAACAGCGGCGCGAGACCGCTGAGATCGGCGTAGAGCGGGGCCGCCGATGGCGAGCGCGGGTCGGCGCCGTTCAGATAGAGCCGGGCCATGTCGAGGATGCCGGCGCGCTGCACGGTCGGGTCGGCGGCGGCCTTCCCCGCCATGCTGTCGCCGATCGCCTCCATATCGACCCAGGGTGAGATGCACCAGCCGCAGCCCGGTTGCGGCAGGCCGGCCTCGCGGAGCGCCACCATCAGCGCCACCACCAGGCCGCCGCCGGCGCTGTCGCCGGCAAGCGCGATCCGGGCCGGCGCGAACCCCGCGGCCCAGCAAAAAACGATAGCCGGCGAGCGCGTCCTCGACCGCCGCCGGAAAAGGATGCTCGGGTGCGAGCCGATAATCGAGCGCCAGCGCCGGCATGCCGCAGGCGCGGCCGGCCTCGGCGGCCAGATGGCGGTGGCTGTCGAGCGAGCCGATGACATAGCCGCCGCCATGCAGATAGAGGAGGGCGGCGTTGCGGTCGTCTGACGGCGTCGCGGTCCATTCGGCGCGCACTCCGCCCGCCGTCACCGGCTCGACCCCGATATCGCTCGCGAGCCGGTACGCCAGGCCGCGCGCGTCGATATCGCGGCGCCGCTGGCGGTAATCGTCGGAACGCGGCCGGCTTGCCAGCTTTGCGCGCAAGGCGCCGATCTCGCTGTCGCTCATCTGTCTCTCCTGTAGGCGCCGGGTTGGTCGGCGGGCGATTATGATAAACCCTAGCCAAATGCGCCAATCGAGCAAGGAACCGTCATGGCGGCGCCGTTCGGCGAATTACTCTGGCTCGCGGTGGCGATCGTCACCGCCGGCATCGTCACCGGATTGCTCGCCGGATTGTTCGGCATCGGTGGCGGCGCGGTTATCGTGCCGGTGCTGTTCGAGGCGTTCCGGGTGTTCGGCGTGCCCGAGACGGTGCGCTTCCAGCTCTGCGTCGGGACCTCGCTCGCGATCATCGTGCCGACCGCGATCCGATCCTACCGGGCGCACCGCGCCAGGGGGCTGGTGGTTCCGGGCGTGCTCGGCGTCTGGGCATTGCCGGCGGTTCTCGGCGTCGGTGTCGGCTCGGTCGTTGCGGCCTTTGCCCCGGAAGATGTGTTCAAGATCGCCTTTGTCGTGATCGCCGCGGTCATCGCGGCAAAGCTGCTGCTCGGCGGCGAGCGCTGGGCGCTGGGGGGCGAGCTGCCGGGGCGGTCGGCGATGCGCTGCTGGGGGTTTGCGATCGGTCTCGGGTCGAGCCTGATGGGGATCAGCGGCGGCTCGCTCGCCACGATGGTGCTGACCCTTTACAAAAAGCCGATCCACAATGCGGTCGCGACCGCAGCCGGGATCGGCGTGCCGATCACGATTGCCGGCACGGTCGGCTATGCGCTCGCCGGCCTGCCGCGCCAGCACCTGCTGCCGCCGCTGTCGATCGGTTTTGTCTCGGTGATCGGCATCGTCCTGATGGCGCCGATTTCGAGCGCAATCGCGCCGTTGGGCGCGCGCTTCGCCCACGCTTTGCCAAAGCGCCGGCTCGAAATCGGCTTTGGCCTTTTTCTGCTCGCCGTCTCCGCGCGTTTCGCCGCGAGCTTGATCGGTTAGACTGGGTGCCGATCAAATTGCACCGTGCTCACCCCCTCCCCAACCCTCCCCCATCAAGGGCCAATTGGGGGGAGGGCCTTTATCAGCACCCCTACTCGTGCTCCCGCCCCCTCGATGGGGGCGGGTCGGGGTGGGGGTGATGTCGCCGAGTGCGTCGCCTTGGTCGAAAACCGCTGCTAGCGTCAGGCCCACCGGTAATGGAGAACCCGTAAATGCCCACTCAGCCTGCGAAAGAGCCCACCCTGCCCGCCGCCGCCATGGCCGCTGCCGCCCTGCCCGCTGCCGTGCCGGCGATCGCCCCGTCGCTGCCGCCCTTTTGCGCGGTCGATCTGATGACGCCGGAGGGGTCGGCGCTGTTCGGCGCCAAGTGGAAGACGATGGAGGCAAAGATCGTC
Organism: uncultured Alphaproteobacteria bacterium; assembly: GCA_963702685.1. GTDB lineage: Bacteria > Pseudomonadota > Alphaproteobacteria > ATCC43930 > CGMCC-115725 > AP-15. Next base: position 63,522 of record CAVPDQ010000006.1, read on the forward strand.
GAGGCGGCGGCGATCCCCGGCGCCATGCCCGAATTCAAGACCACCTACGACATCTCGCCGCACGCCGGCGAAAGCGGTTATGACGATTCCTCCTGGCCGGTGATCGGCGCCGGGGAGCTCGCGGCCAAGCGCGGCGGCGGCCGGGTATCGTTCATCTGGTTTCGCGCGCTGCTGACGGTCCCGGCGCGGATCGGCGATTTCGACACGGCCGGCGCCAAAGCAGTGCTGACCGCCAATATCGACGACTATGCCGAGATCTGGGTGAACGGCGACTTGCCGCGCGCCGCGGGCCGGCCGAGCCCGGCCACGATCCAGGGGTTCAACATGCCCAACCGCCTCGTGCTCAGCGATGCGGTCGAGCCGGGCGACCGTTTTCAGCTCGCCGTCTTCGGCATCAACGGGCCGATTTCCGCCGCGCCGCCGAACACCGTCTGGTTCCGCGAGGCCAAGGTCCAGTTTTATCGCTGAGCAGCGGCCCCTTCGCCGGAGGCGGCGAGCTCGTCCGCTTCGTCGGCGCGGCGCGAGCGGCGGCGATCGACATCGCTCAACAGCCAATAAAGGGCACCCATCGACAGCGCCAGCCCGCCGAGCCCGAGCAGGGTCTGCATGCTCGTCGTCGCGTAGTCGAGCAGGATCAGCTTGCGCGCGATAACGATGATCGTGATCAGCACCACGACGCGCACCTGCAGCACCCCGGAATGCCGGCGCATCGCCAGCACGATCGAATGGTTGAACTCGACCAGGATCAGCACGGTCAGCATCACCCCGAAGGTCTCCTTCATCGCCGCAGATTCCTGGGCATTGATGCCGGCGCTGAAATCCTGAAACAGCATGATCCCGACGATGACGATCGCATGTATGATGACTAAGGATACAAGAAATATGACGATCGAGGAAATGACCGTTTCAAAGCGGTCGTATGTCAGATTCAAAGAAAAGCGCAGTCTACTCCAACGAAACATGCAGATCTCCTAACGGCGCCGGCAGTTCAAGCTGTGGACCTGCGAAATCGGGGGCAGCGGAATGGCGGCGCCGCGGGCACGCAAGCAACCGCCATCGAAGGCACTGTGCCATTTTCGATCGCGGCGGTCCAAGCCGATCGGCGGGCTCCCGGCGGCTGGACATGCTCATTGCGCTGCGCCAAGGTCACTGTCGCCGTCGGCCCGGTGCCGCGCGGTGGCGACGGTTTTGATCGGGCGGGAGGGAGCGATGGCGGGCGTCGAAAGGCGGTGGCTGAAGCGGGAAGCGGCGCAGGCGCGCGCCTATTCGCAGGCGGTCGTCACCGAAGGCGGGCGAATCGTGTGGCTCGCCGGACAGGTCGGCGCGACCGACGCGTCGGGCAAATCGCTCGCCGCCGATTTCGACGGGCAGGTCCGCGAAGTGTTTGCCCGGCTCGGCGCCACCTTGGCCGAAGCCGGCGGCCAGCTCGCCGACATGGTGACGATGACCGTGTTCATCACCGATGCGCGCTATGGCGACCGCTTCACGCAGCTGCGCCGGGAAATCTTCGGCGACAATTTTCCGGCGAGCGCCTTGATCACCGTCGCCGGCCTCGCCCGCCCGGAGCTGCTGGTCGAAGTCCAGGGGATGGCGGTCGTCGGCTAGAGCATGTCCTCAATTGCCTCACCTAAAGCCCTCCCCCATCGATGGGGGAGGGCTGGGAGAGGGTGAGGTCGCCGTGTCGTCGAGGCGGCGCCGCAACATCACCCCCACCCCCACCGCGCCCTCCCCCATCGAGGGGGAGGGGTTCCTCGCAGCGTCGCGGTGACGCGGCTCCTTGGGCTGGTGGCGGGTGTTTTGCTCGCGCTCGCTGCCGGCGCCGCGGGTGTTGCGGCACAGTGCCGGCCGGGGCGGCCGGCCGAGATTCCGGTCACGCGACTTGGCAATGTTCCGCTCGTCACGGTGCGGGTCAACGGCGCGCCGGCGACTTTTCTCGCCGACACCGGCGCCGAGCGGACGATCTTGAGCATCGCGGCGGCGAAACGGCTCGGGGTTGCCGCGCATTACGAATATGCCCGGCGGATGCGCAGCCTCGGCGCGGCGGTGTCGAGCGGCGACGCGCGATTGCGCAGCCTCGGCCTCGGCAGCGCGACAATCACCGATTTCCGTGTGCTGGTCGGCTCGGTGTCGCTGCCGAGCGCCGGCGGCAAGCCGCTCGACGGCCTGTTGGGGGCGGATTTTCTCGGCAGCTTCGAGGTCGAGATCGACCTGCCGCAAGACCGGCTGGTCCTGTATGAAAAGCCGCCCTGCCCGATCTCGGCGCCGCCGTGGCGCGAGCCCTATATCGCCATTTCGGCAAACCGGTCGCTGCACGACCGGCTGTTCTTTCCGGTCAGCCTCGACGGGCACCGGCTGGCGGCGCTGATCGACACCGGCGCGCAATTGACCGCGCTCGATGCCGAAGCCGCGGCCGCCGCCGGCGTCACCGGGGCGACGCTGGCCCGCGACCCGTCGGCCAATCTGCGCGGGGCCGCGGCCGAAACCGTCAAGTCGCGCGCCCACCGTTTCAACCGTCTCGACATCGGCGGCGAGGTGGTGCGCGACCCGGTCATCGTTGTCGCCGCGCTCGGCTTGCAGGACGCCGACCTGGTGCTCGGCGCCGATTTCCTGCGCACGCGGCGCGCCTGGCTGTCCTATGGGTCGCACCGGATCTTTCTGTCCCGGCCATGAGCCGGTCGGCCTGTCCCGGCCCTGAGCCGGCCGGCGGTCAGCGCGGCAGCGCCCGCGCCAGGGCCGCATAGGCCGCTTCGTCGGTGCGGTCGCAGCGCAACGGGGTGACGGCGATCCGGCCGGCCAAGACCGCGTCGAGATCGCTTTCCGGCCCCTGGTCGCGCGGGCCGCGGCGAAACCCGATCCAGAAATAGGGCACGCCGCGCAAATCGGTGCGCGGCTGCGCATCGATCCCTTCGATAACGCCCGCCCCTTGCCGCGCCAGGGTCAGCGGCCCGACCTCGTCCGGCGGCAGGTCGGGGAAGTTGACGTTGAGGCACACCCCCGCCGGCCAGCCGAGCTCCAGCAATTGCCGCACGACGCCCGGGCCGAGCGCTGCGGCGGTTTCCCAGCGGACATGGGCGCGGTCGGTCCAGGCCTGGCTCAGCGCGATCGACGGGACGCCGAGCATCATCCCGGTCATCGCCCCGCCGACGGTGCCGGAAAACACGGTCTCGATCCCGAGATTGGCGCCGCGGTTGACGCCGCACAGCAAGAGCTGCGGCGGTGACGGCATCAGCCGGCCGAGCGCCATGACCGCGCAATCGCCGGGCGTCCCCGAGATGCCGAACCGCCGCGGCCCGCGCTCAGCGACCCGGATCGGGTCGTGCAGGCTGACCGCATGCGAAATTCCGCTCTGGTCGTGCTCGGGGGCGACGACCCAGACCTCGTGCGCCAGCTCGGCGGCGATCCCTTCGAGGATTTCGAGGCCGGGCGCGGCGATGCCGTCGTCATTGGTGATCAGGATGCGGTCGAGCACGCGCTGGCTCCGGTCTGTGCCGGCCGGGCTTAGCATCATGCGGCGGCGAATGCGAGACGGCAGCCGCGGGCAATTGTCCCGGCGGCACATCGACCATAGCTATAGGCCGATGCGCGACCCGCCTCCCCTCCCGAACCTGCCGGCGCAGCCTGCGAGCTTCGACGGCGCGATCGGCCGCCGGATCATATCGCTCCATATCTGGGCGGTGCGGCAAGGGCTGCGCGGCGTGCCGGCCGATCGCCTGTTCGACGGGTTCTGCCGCAAGCTGATCGAGACGGGCATGCCGCTATGGCGCGGGTTTGCCGCGTTGCGCACCTTGCACCCGCAATGGGGCGGCTACGGCTATGTCTGGCAGCGAGACACCGGCGCGGTTCGCTACGAATATTATAAGCGCGGCAGCTACGAAGGCGGCGAGGCCGATCGGGAGTGGCTCGACAGCCCGTTCGTCGATCTGATCGCTCGTATCGGGGCGGGCGGCCGGGATGGCGACCCCTGGCCGTGGCTGCGGCGGCGCCTGCGCGGCCCGGCGGCGCAGCTCGACTTCCCGATCCTCGGCGAGCTCGCCGTCGCCGGCGGCACCGATTATTTCGCCCAGGTCTTGTCGTTTGGCGGGCCGGACGACCCGTCGCACGGCACCGGGCTCGGCTGCTCGTTTACCACCGACCGGCCCGAGGGCTTTGCCGAGGACGACATCCTGCTGCTGCGGGCGGCATTGCCGGCGGTGTCGCTGGCGATGATGACCGACGCCTGCCACCGCATCGCGTCCGGTCTGCTCGCCGCCTATTTGGGCGGCGATGCCGGGCATCGAGTGCACAAGGGGGCGGTGGCGCGCGGCTCGGTCGAAACCATTCGCGCGGTGATCTGGTATGCCGATATCCGCGGCTTTACCGCGCTTGCCGACAATTCGCCCGGCCTCGTCGTCATCGACCTGCTCGACGAGGTGTTCGAGGCGGTGACCGCGGCGTTGCGGCCGCGCGGCGGTCAGGTGCTCAAATTTCTCGGCGATGGGATGCTGGCGATTTTCCCGGTCGCCGATGCGGACCATGACCGTGTCTGCCGCGCGGCGCTCGACGCCGCAGCCGAGGCGATGGCCGCAGTGGACCGGCTGAATGCGGCGCGCGATGCGGCCGGGAAGCCCGGCGCCGAGGTCGATCTGGCGCTGCATCTGGGCGAAGTCCTCTATGGCAATGTCGGCGCGGTCGATCGCCTCGATTTCACGGTGATCGGGCCGGCGGTCAACGAGGCTGCCCGCATCGAAGCGCTGTGCGAGCCGCTCGGCGCCAGGGTGCTGGTCTCCGCCGAGCTCGCCGCCGCCGCCGATCGCCGCCGCCTTCGCCCGCTGGGCCGGCACCCGTTGCGCGGGCTTCGCGAGCCGCGCGAGATCTACGCGCTCGATCTCCCGCCGCGGGACGAGACGGCCCACCCGGCATCCGGCAAATGAGGCCCCCGGGCGGGCGGCCGGCGATCCTGGCGGCATCGTGCCTGGCGATGCTGGCGGTCGGGGTCAACGGCACCGCGGTGATGGCGGCGCTGCCGACAATGGGGCGCGAGCTGGCGCTCGGCTCCGCGGGCTTGCAATGGGTCGTCAACGCCTATCTCGTGGCCTCGGCGGTATGCATCATCCTCGGCGGCAAGATGGCCGATCGGCACGGCGCCGAGCGGATCTCGATGGCCGGTATCCTGGTGTTTGCGCTCGCCTCGGCCGTGATCGCCGTCGCCCCTTGGGCCGCCGTCGTCATTGCCGGCCGTGGATTGCAAGGGATCGGCGCGGCCCTCGCGGTTCCGGCGACCTTGGCCGCGGTCGGCGCTGCGGCAGCGCCGTCGCGCCGACCGGCGGCGATCGGCGCCTGGACCGGTTTCGTGATGCTGGGTTTCAGCATCGGGCCGCTGGTCGGCGGGGTGCTGACGCATTTTCTCGGCTGGCGCACGATCTTCTGGCTGAACGTCGCGATCATGCTGACGGCGCTGGCCGGGTTTCTACTGGATCTCGGACCCGTCGGCGGTGCTCTCTCAGCAAATGCCGGGCGCCGGGATAGCCTCGGCTTTTTGCTGCTTGCCACTTTTATGACCGGCCTGATCATCGCCTTGCAGTCGCTCGCAGCGCATCCGATCGGCGCGCTCGCCGCGTTCGCCGTCGCCGCGGCAGCCCTGATCAGGCCTGCTGACGACCGAGCGCCGGAAATCCGAGCCGCTGGTCGATTTCGGCTATTTTGCCCTCCGCGATTTTGCGCTGGGGGCGGCGATCGGCTCGGTCGCGATGCTCGGGATCATAACGTTTCTGCTTTACTATAACCTCTATGCGCAGAACGGGCTGTTTGCGCAGAAAGGGGCTGGGCTGCGGCTGACGCCGATTGCGGCCGGCGTGTCGCTGCTGCCGATGAGCGGCGCCATTCTCGGCTTCGCGCTCGCCGCCCCGGCCCTGGCCACGCGGTTGGGGATGCGCACCGCGATTTGCGGTGGCATGGCCGCGGTCATCGGCGCCGCGGCGCTGATCGCCGTGGGCGCTGCCGGCGGCTTGCCGGTCCTGTCGGGCGTCGGCCTGGTCGCAATGGGGGCCGGCCTCGCGCTGCCCTATGCCTGCGCGCCGCGGCTGGCGCTTTCGGCTTTGTCGCCGGCGCAGGCGGGCCAGGGCTCCGGCATGATCAGCGCCTGCACCTTTCTCGGCGGCAGCATCGGCGTCGCGATCGGCGGCATCGCCTATGCCTCGGGCGGGCTCACCGCCGTGCTGGCGATGCTGGCCGCCATGGCGGCAGTCGGCGCCGGGCTGAGCCGCGGGATCGCCGCGCCGGCCTGAGCGTCGCGCCGGCCCGAGCGCCGCGGATCGGCCCTGGCGGACCCGCCCTGGCGGGTCGGCGATTATTGCCGGCGCGGTGTGTCGAGATTGACCGTGACGTTTTTGCGCTGGGTAAAGCTGTCGAGCATGCCTTCGAGCGAGAATTCGCGGCCGATGCCGCTTTGCTTGTAGCCGCCATAGGAATGGCCGGGCGACTGGCCGAGCCCCTGGTTGACCTGGACCCAGCCGGATTGGATGGCGTGCGCCGTGCGCAGCCCGCTGCCGATGTCATGCGTCCAGACATAGGCGGCGAGCCCGTAATGGCTGTTGTTGGCCATGCCGACCGCGTCGGCCTCGTCGCGCCACGGGATCGCGACCAAGACCGGCCCGAAGATCTCCTCGCGCGCCAGCCGCCAATCGTTGGAATTGTCGGCAAAGACGGTCGGGACCGCGAAATAGCCGCTGCTGAGCGGCCCCTCCTTTGGCGGCAGCCCGCCAAAGACGAGCCTCGCCTCCCGTCGCTTCAGCCCCTCCTCGACATAGCCGCAGACCTTGCGGAACTGCTTTTCGTTGATGATGGCGCCGATATCGGTCGCCTCGTCGAGCGGGTCGCCGAGCTTTAGCGCCTGCGTCTTGACCCGCAATTTGTCGAGAAAGCTGTCGAAGATGTCGGCGTGCAGGAAGAGGCGCGAGCCCGCGGTGCAGGACTGGCTCTGCCGGGTAAAGCGCATGCCGGCGATGACGCCCTCGACGACCCAATCCTCGTCGGCGTCGGGATAGACGATCGACGGGCTCTTGCCGCCCAGCTCCAGCGACACCGGCACGATCCGCTCGGCGGCGGCGCGCATGACGATCTTGCCGACCTCGGTCGAGCCGGTGAAGGAGAGCTTGGCCACGAGCGGGTGCTGCGCCAAGGGCTGGCCGCATTCCTCGCCGAGGCCGGTCAGCACGTTGAGCACGCCCGGCGGCAGAAATTCCTGGGCGATCTCGGCCATCATCAGCACGCCGAGCGGCGCGTCCTCGGCCGCCTTCAGCACCAAGGTGTTGCCGGCGCAAAGTGCCGGCGCGATCTTTAGGGCACCCAGCAGGACCGGGGCGTTCCACGGGATGATGGCGCCGACGACACCCAAAGGCTCGCGCCGGGTATAGCTCAGCACCTGCTCGCCGAGCGGGATCGTTTCGCCTTTGAGCTCGCCGGCGAGGCCGCCGAAATAGCGGAAGATGTCAGCCGAAAGCCGGGCCTCGCCGCGCGCCTGAGTGCGCAAGGCATTGCCGGTTTCGAGCGCGATCGTGCGCGCGATTTCCTCGGCCTTGGCCTCCATCGCCTCGGCGATGCGCAGCAGGAGCCGCCCGCGGTCGCGCGGCGCCAGCTTGCTCCAGGCCGGGAACGCGCGGGCGGCGGCGGCAACCGCGACATCGACATCGGCGGCGCCGCCACGCGGGATTTCGGCGATCGGCCGGCGGTTGGCCGGGTTCTCGACCGTGAGGGCCGCACCCGACAAGCTCTCGACCCAAGCGCCGCCGATCAGCATCCGGGCTCGGCGCAGATCAGCTTGGCGGTGGGAATGCGTCATTTCGGCGATGGACATGTGACCACCTTTCTACGGGGCGCGCGCGGCGGTTCGCCAGCGGCAATCGACATGTCCGATATATGGGCGGCCGCTTATGACAAGACCACAATCCTTTATCCGAGGCCGGAATGGACGCTCAGCTCTTCAGCGGCGGATAGTTGCGGGAATAGACCGGCTGGGCGAGAAACCATTTCTCGTCATAGGTCCAGAACTGGCTCACGTTCGGGTAGGTCTTGATCGTGGTGTTGACGAGCTTCCCGCCTTTCTTGTCGCAGCGGCGGATAAAGATGTTGCCGACGACATTGCCGAAATGGTCGAAATGAAAGGCCCCGCGCGGGGTGTCGGTCAACGAGACCGCGCGCAATGCCGTGATCAGCGCCTCCTTGTCGTCGGTCTTGCCGCCCAGTTTTTCGAGCGCTGCGGCGGCGACCATGCCGTTCAAATAGAGGCCGGCGGCATAAAGGCCAGGAATATTGCCGTAGTTCTTGAGCATCCCGGCGACGAACTTCTTGTTGCTCGGGCTGTCGAAATCGGAGCTGTACGGCGAAGCCGAAATCAGGCCGATCGCCTCGTCGCCAAAGCTTTTCAACAGCGCATCGTCGCCGGCGGTCTCGCCGCCGATGACCGGCAATTTGAGCCCCGCATCCTTGTATTGCTTCATGAACTTGAGCGGGTTGGAGCCGGCGAAGCCTTGCACGACGACATCGACCCCGCCGAGCTGGGCGAGATAGGGCGTGTAGTCGGGGGTGACGATCGGCGGCCACAATTTCTTTGTGACCCGTCCGCCATTATCCTCGAACACCCGCTGAAACCCGCCCATCTGCTCATAGCCAAAGGCGAAATCCTCGGTGATCGTCATTGCGGTCTTGTATTTGAGCTCTTTGGCCGCATAGTCGCCCAAAGGCTGCATCGCCTGCGCCGCGGTCGCCGAGGCGCGCACGAAATAGGGGTTGGGCTTGCGCTGGGTCATGTCCTCGGCGGCGGCGAGGCTCAGGATCGGCACCTTTTTGCTGGCGACGTAGCTGCTGATCGCCAGCAATTCGAACGCCGCCAACGGCCCGAAGATCATGTCGACATCGTCGCGCTCGATCAGCTCCTGCGCCTTCGTCTTGGCGCCGGCCGGGTTGCCGCCGGTGTCGCCGACAATGAGCTCGACCTTGCGCCCGGCCATCATGGAGCCCACGTCTTTCAGATAGAGGTCGGTGCCCTGCTCCATCTGCAGCCCGCCCTGCGCCAGCGGCCCGGTCTTGACCGTCAACAGCCCGATCTTGACCGGCTTTTGCTGGGCGAAAGCCGGCAGCGGCAGGCTCGCCGCCACAACCGCGCCGGCGGCGCCGCGAAGCACGCTGCGCCGTCCCACTCTCGTCGTCATCTTCCTCTCCCTGTTCGCGAGCCGACGGTTGTCCGCCGGCCCAAAGATGCTGTCGGAACCTCAGACCTGTCGGACCTTCAGGCGGCGGCCTTGCGGTTGGCGGCGAGCCGTTCGTCGATCAATGCCACGGTGCGGTCGACGATGTCGTTCTTCATGCCGTATTGGCCGCCGATCGTCTGCACCAGCCGGTCGGTCCGCTCGATATTGGGCGCGCCGTTGAACAAGGCCCGCGCCGCCGAGGACGGCCGCACCAGATCCATCGCCGCCGCGGCGTATTTTTCGAACGGCACCAGGTCGTTTGGCGAGGCGCCGAGCTTTTCGCACACGCCGATGACCCAGTTGTAGACCCCGCGCGATTGGGCGAGGTCGCCATGCACCGCATCCTTGATGTCGATCGCCTTGTCCTTGGTGACGCAGCGGTAATTGCCGGTCAGCAGCATCGCCCATTTGGCGAGCGGCACAAAGATCGAGTCATGCACCTTGAGCTTGACCGGCAGCTCGATCGGGCCGTCGCCCGGATCGTAGCGCACCGCCTCGATGTCGCGTTCCATCTGCCGCAGCATCGCGGTCGGCTGCTCGGCGGCGAACCGAGCGACCTTGAAGTTCGTCGGCAAGGTGACCTGCAGCACGTTGATCTTTTCCCCCGGCGGGCGGATTGCTTGCGGGTCCGGGCTGCACAGGGTGACGAGGCCGGGATCGAAATTGTCCCACACGCCGGCGTCGGTAAAGGACGGCTTCAGCGGGTCGGTCGCCAGATGCGGGATGCGCTTCAGATAGGGCATCGGCGGCATGTTCATGATCGACATGCACGGCACCTTGGATGTCGCCACTTTATCCAGCAGCTCGCGCACGCCGGGCGAACGGTATTGCGGCTCCTGCATGGCGAGCGCCACGAGGTCATAGTCGGCGGGGTTGACGTCGCCGGGGCCTGCTGCCTTGAGGCTTCCCGGCAGCTTGCGCGAGTTCGAGCTCGATCGGTGCCTTGCGCCCGCGGATCGGCATGCGAATGCGCGCACCCTCGGAATTGAACGCCTCGATCTCGGCCGGCAGGCACACCATCGTGATCTTGTGCCCGCCGAACATGAGCTTGGTCGCCAGCAGCGAGCCGTAGGCGGCGCCGAACGTCAGCACGTTGTAAGTGGTCATGCGACCCATTCCTCCCTAACCCGGACGGAGCTTAATCCCCGGACGATGCCGGACCCCGGCCGTTTCGGCAAGCCTTCGTCAGCCAGGATCGCGGCAAGCCCGACGCGGTAGTCGGGGTAGCGCAGAGCGATGCCGAGCTCGGTCTTGATCAGGGTGTTTCGGACCCGCTTGTTGTCGTCGTAAAAGCTCAGCGCCATCGGCGACAGCCCGGCCTCTTCGAGCGGCACCAGCGGCGGCGGCGGGAGGCCGAGGAGCGAGGCGGCGTGGGCGACAACCGCTTCGGGCGGTGCCGGGTCGTCGTCGCAGACGTTATAGACCGCACCCGGCCGCGGCTGCGTCATAGAGGCGCACAGGACGCTCGCCAGGTCCTCGACATGGATGCGCGAAAAGACCTGGCCCGGCTTGTCGATGCGCTTGGCGGTGCCGGCGCGCAAGGCGTCGAACGGGCTGCGGCCGGGGCCATAGATCGCGGCGAGCCGAAAGATGTGGACCGGGACGCCATGTCGCCGGTGCAGGTCGCGCCAGCCCTGCTTCGGCGGCAACCCGGCGCCGGCCGCGCTCGCCGGTCGGCGTCGGCGCCGCGCCCTCATCGACCCAGCCGCCGCCGCAATCGCCATACACCCCGGTCGTCGACAGATAGCCGAGCCAGGCAAGGCCCGGCAACGCTGCGATATCCCGGCCATGGCAATCGAGCACCGGGTCGCCGGCCTCGTCGGGTGGCACCGAGACCAGGATATGCGTGACCCCCGCGAGCGCATCCGCCGCGAGCGGCTGGGCCCGGTTGAACACCGCAGCCCCGCTCTCGCCGTTGCGCGAGGTCCCGGCGACGGGCCATCCTCGGAGGGCGAGCCGGCGCGCGAGCGCCTGCGCGCTGTAGCCGAGGCCGAAGCAGAGCAAGCTGTGGGTCACGACCGGTCTTCTGCGGGCGCTTCGAGCGCCTGGGCGATGCGCGGCTGCTTGAGCCAGGTCATGAGCCAAAAGCCGCAGGAGACGAGCGCCCCCAGCGCCAACGGCAGGCGCAGGCCCCAGCGTTGGCTCAACGCCCCCATCAGCACCGCGCCCAAGGCCGGGCCGGCGCGAAAGATCATGCCGTAGAGCGCCATGATGCGGCCGCGCATGCCGGTTTCGACCGCCGCCTGGATCAGGGTCTGGGCGCCGATCCCGGTGATCGTCATCGCGGTCCCGGCAAGAAAGATGCAGGGGAGCGCAAACCAGAACCAATTCGTCGCCGTGAAGCCCAGGATCGCCAGCGAGATCATCAAGGTCGTCACGAGCACGACATTGGTCAGGCCGGCGATGCCCGGGCGCAGCAGCAGCCAGATGGCGCCGCAGATGGCGCCGAGCCCGACCGTCGAGGTCAGCATCGCCAGCCCCTCGGGGCCGCGCCCGAAAACCCGGTCGGCAAAGCCGGGGAATAATTCGACGCAGCCGCGGGTGCCGATCGTCGTCACCGTGAACAACAGCAGCATCGGGGCGATCCCGGCATGCCGGCTGGCATAGCCGTAGGCTTCGATCGAGGCGCCGATCACCCCCTGCCGCGCCACGACCGGCAAAGGCGGCAGGCCGCGCAGATTGGCCATCGCGACAAGAAACACGACATAGGTCGCGGCGTTGACGGCAAAAGCCGCAGCCACGCTCGCCCTGGCAATGACCAGCCCGGCGACCGCGGGCCCGAGAAACCGCGCGCTGTTGAAGATGATCGCATTGATGGCGAGCGCCGAAGGCAGCGCCGGGCGGTCGACGAGCGTCGGGATCAGCGCCAGCCGCGAGGGCTGCGCCATCGCGTTGAAGGCACCGAGCAGAAAGGTCAGGCCGAGCAGCCACTCGATCGTGATCACGCCGGTGATGACCAAGACCGCGAGCAGCGTCGCCTCGGCGGTGCCGGCGATCTGGGTCACCCGGATGATCCGCACCCGGTCGCGCCGGTCGGCGAGCGCGCCGGCAAGCGGGCTCAAAAACACGACCGGAAAAAACTCGGCCATCGACATGACCCCGAGCCAGGTGCCGGAATGGGTCAGGGTCCAGGCGAGCCAGCCGACCGCCACGCGCTGCATCCACACGCCCACCAGCGAGACGGCGTTGCCGCCCGCATAGATGCGGTAATTGCGGTGGGCGAGCGCCAGCGCGACATTGCCGATGCCGCCCGGGGCCAGGCGGCCGAGCATGAAGACCACGAAAACGCGAAGCTCCGGTGGATGAAAGGGTTGCGGCCGATCGTACCGCCCGGCACGATTCGGCTGCAATCATGCGTTATAGTCGGAGCACGCGGGGGTTGGGGGAATTGCCGAGAGTGTGGCGCGCAAAACCTAGAGGGCGGCTCTGTTGCCTGCTGCTCCTCCTGTTGCCGATGGCGACGGCGGTGAAGGCCGAGCCGGCCGGGCCGATGGCGACGCCGCCCTCGGCCGAGGCCGAAGCCGAGACCTATGCGCGCTGCATGAAGCTGGCCAAGAGCGACCCCGGCGCGGCCGAGACTCTGGCCCAGGCCTGGCACAAAAAAGGCGGGGCGCATCCCGCCGACCATTGCGCCGCGGTGGCGCTGATCACCCTCGGCAAATACCGCGACGGGGCGACCCGCCTCGACACCCTCGCCAAGGCGATGGCAAAGGCGCCCGCCTCGCTGCGCGCCGATGTGCTCGACCAGGCGGCGCAGGCATGGCTCCTCGCCGGCGAGCCGGTCCGCGCCTATGCCGATGCGGGTGCGGCCGTCAGCCTGCTGCCGAACAACGCAGACCTGCTGATCGACCGGGCCGAGGCAGCCGCGGAGGCCGGCTATTACGACAAGGCGGTCGCCGATCTCGACCGGGTGCTGAAAAGCGACCCGCATCGCGTCGATGCGCTGATCTACCGGGCCTCGGCCTATCGCGCGCTCGATCGCCTCGACCCGGCGCTCGCCGATATCGACGCGGCGCTGAAACGCTCGCCCAATTCGGCGCCGGCCCTGCTCGAACGCGGTGACATCCGGCGGCTCAAAGGCGACCTCGACGGCGCCCACCGCGATTGGGTAGAGGTCGGCAAGATCGCGCCGGGCAGCCAAGCCGATATGGCGGCGCGGGCCAATCTCGAGCATCTGGCGCTGCAGCAAAAAGCCGCGCCGAAACCCCCGGCGCCCAACAAAGCAGCCATGAGACCAAAGCAGCCATGAGACCAAAGCAGCCATGAGAAGAGGGCCGTCGCGCCGGGAATTGCTCGCCGCCGGGCTCGCCGCACCCTTTGCTGCGGCATCTGCCGGCGCGGCCGAGGCCCAGCCGTTGCGCCGATTGGCGGCGGCAAAGGGGCTCGTCTACGGCACGACGATCGCCGCCGACCAGATCAAGGGCGACCCCGCCTTTGTCGCCCTCGTCTTGCGCGAGGCCGGTCTCGTCGTCGCCGAGAACGACATGAAATGGCAGGACATGAACCGCGGCGCGCCGGGCGACGACGATTACGGGCCGGCCGACACGGTTGCCGATTTTGCGACCAAGAACGGCCTCGTCCTGCGCGGCCACAACCTCCTATGGTATTACCGCACTCCCGGCTGGTTTTTTCACTTGCCGAGCGCGGCGGCAAAAGAACAAGCGATCGTCGCGCGCATCCATTCGCTCGCCGGGCGCTATCGCGGGCGGGTGCATAGCTGGGACGTGGTCAACGAGCCGATCGAGCCCAAGGACGGCCGCCCCGACGGGCTGCGCAAGGCGGTGTTTCTCGAAGCGCTCGGTCCCGGCTATCTCGACCTCGCCTACCGCACGACGCGCGAGGCCGACCCGAAGGCCCGTCTCGTCGTCAACGAATACGATGTCGAGCTCGACGCGCCCGAGCACGACGCGCGGCGCCGGGTCTTGCTCGACCTCTTGCGGCATATGCAGCAAGCCGGGACCCCGGTCGATGCGGTCGGCATCCAAGCGCATCTGGCGGCGGTCGGCGGGCCGCCCTTGTCGGTGCCGAAATTGCAGCGGTTTCTCGCCGACATCGCCGCGCTCGGCCTCGAAATCGAGATCACCGAGCTCGACGTGACCGACGCGCGCGCCCCGGCCGATATCGGAAGTCGCGACCGGCTGGTGGCCGACACCTATTCGCGCTTTCTCGATGCCGCGCTCGGCGAGCCGGCGGTCAAGCTGGTCGTGACCTGGGGTCTCTCGGACCGGCACAGCTGGATTGTCCGCCACGAGACCAACGAAGCAAAATGGCGCAAGGACGGGCTGCCGTCGCGGCCGTTGCCGTTCGACGCCGATTTGCAGCCCAAACCGGCCTGCACCGCGATTGCCGAAGCCTTCTCGCGGGCGCCGCCGCGCCCGGTCGGATAAGCAGCGCCGCAAAGCATCGCCGCGGCGCTTCTTGTCGATCAGAACAGGCTGCCTTGCTCCGGGCGGGGCGGGGAACGGCGGACCGGCCGGCGCGGCGTGCGGCCGGCGATGGCGCCGACGCGTCCGTCGTAAAATTCGAGGTCGAGCGCCGCGCCCGGCTTGACACCGGCAGCCTCGGTCAGGACGCGCGAAGCGCCGTCGCGAACCACGACATAGCCGCGCGCCAAGAGGCTCTCATGCCGCTCGGAATGAGTGGCGAGCCGCCCGGCGAAATTGTCGGCAGCCGCGCGGCGCTCGTCGATCGCGCGCCGGACAGCGGCATCGAGGCGGCCATCGATTTCGGCGAGCCGGGTGCGGGTGCGGGCGAGGTCGGCCTTGAGCGTCTCGGGCCGCAATTTGGCGGCGGCGAGGTCGAGCCGGTGGCGCGCGGTCGAGAGATGCCGGGCGGCGGCGAGCCGCAGCCGTTCGGCGCGGTCGTCGAGCCGCTGCGCGCGCTGGCCGATCAGGTCCCGCGGGTCGGGAAGCCCGCGCGCGAGGCCGGCGAGGCGCAGCCGGCGCTCGGCAAAGAGGCGCGAGAGGCCGGCCGAAAGCCGCGACGATTTCCCGGCGAGATCGGCCACGAGGTCGAGCCGCACCGGGACCGCGATTTCGGCCGCGGCGGAGGGCGTCGGCGCGCGCCGGTCGCTCGCATGGTCGATCAGCGTGGTGTCGGTTTCGTGCCCGACGGCCGAGATCAGCGGGATCGCCGAGGCCGCTGCGGCGCGCACCACGGCCTCCTCGTTGAACGCCATCAGGTCTTCGAGGCTGCCGCCGCCGCGCGCGACGATGATCAGGTCGGGGCGCGGCACCCGTCCCTGCGGCAATGTGTTGAACCCCCGGATCGCCGCCGCTATTTGCGCCGCCGCCGCCTCGCCCTGCACCGCCACCGGCCAAACCAGCACATGGCGCGGAAACCGGTCGGCGAGACGGTGCAGGATGTCGCGGATCACCGCCCCCGACGGCGAGGTCACGACGCCGATGACATCCGGCAGGTAAGGCAGCGGCTTTTTGCGCTCGGCCGCAAAGAGGCCCTCGGCGGCGAGCCGCTGGCGCCGCTCCTCGAGCAATTTGAGCAGCGCGCCGATGCCGGCCAATTCGATCGAATCGACGACGAGCTGGTATTTCGAGCGGCCGGGAAAGGTGGTCAGCCGCCCGCTGCACACCACCTCCATGCCATCCTCGGGCTTCAGCGCGAGCCGGATCGCGGTCATGCGCCAGCACACCGCGTCGAGCACCGCGTCGCTGTCTTTCAACGCGAAATAGCAGTGCCCCGAGCCGTGCCGCTTGAAGCCGGAGACCTCGCCGCGCACCCGGACATAACCGAAATTGTCCTCGATCGAGCGCTTGAGCGCCTGCGACAATTCGGAAACGGTATATTCGCCGAGGTTCGAGCGCGGCGGCGCCGCGGTCAGCAGATCATCCATGCCCATATGGTAGCCGAGCACAGGAGCAAGCGCGATGCGGGACGCCAATGACCCCCTCTCCGCCCGCTTGCGGGGCGGAGAGGGATGGCGCAGTCGGAGGGCCGGCTGATGCGGGTGCTGGTGGTGGGCTCGGGCGGGCGCGAGCATGCGCTCGCCTGGGCGATTGCGGCCTCCCCTTTGGTCGACCGGCTTTATTGCGCGCCGGGCAATGCCGGGATCGCCGAGGAGGCCGAATGCGTGCCGATCCGGGTGACCGACATTGGCGGCGATCGTCGGGTTCTGCCGCAAGGAGCAGATCGATTTCGTCGTCGTCGGGCCGGAGGCGCCGCTCGTCCTGGGCCTCGTCGATGCGCTCGAAGCCGAGGGCATCGCCGCCTTTGGCCCGAGTGCGGCGGCGGCGGCGCTCGAAGGCTCGAAATCCTTCGCCAAGGATTTGTGTGCGCGCGCCGGCATCCCGACCGCTTCGCACCGCGCGTTCCGCGATCCGGCCGCGGCGAAAGCCTATATCGCCGGGCATGGCGCGCCGATCGTGGTCAAGGCCGACGGCCTCACCGCCGGCAAAGGTGTCACCGTCGCAATGGATCTCGACACCGCCTATCGCGCGGTCGATGCCGCCCTGGTCGAGCGCCGGTTCAGCGCCGCCGGCATGGAGATCGTCGTCGAGGATTTTCTCGACGGCGAGGAGCTGAGCTTTTTCGCGCTCTGCGACGGCAAAGACGCGCTGCCGCTCGCCGCCGCGCAGGACCATAAGCGGGTCGGCGACGGCGACACCGGGCCGAACACCGGCGGCATGGGCGCCTATTCGCCGGCACCCTGCCTGACCCCGGCGCTCGAAGCTCAAATCATGGACCGCATCATCGAGCCGGCGGTGGCGGCGCTGCGCGAGCAGGGGCGGCCGTATAAGGGCGTGCTCTATGCCGGGCTGATGCTGACGCGATCGGGACCGATGCTGCTCGAATACAATGTCCGGTTTGGCGACCCGGAGGCGCAGGCATTGATGATGCGGCTCATCAGCGATCCGCTGCCGGCATTGCTCGCGGCGCATGACGGCATCTTGCGCCAGGTCGATCTGCGCTGGCGCGACGACGCGGCGGTTTGCGTCGTCATGGCGGCGAAGGGCTACCCCGACGAGCCCGAGCGCGGCAGCGAGATCCGTGGCCTCGATGCCGCGGCCGGCGCCGATCCGGCGGTCAAGATCTTTCATGCCGCAACCCGGCGCGACGGCGAGCGCATTGTCGCCGATGGCGGGCGCGTCCTCGGCGTTACCGCGCAAGGAGCCGACCTCGCCGCCGCCCGCGAGCGCGCCTATGCCGCGATCGACCGGATCGACTGGCCCACCGGCTTTTGCCGCCGCGATATCGGCGCCGCCGCGATCAGGTAATCGCGATCAGGTAATCGCGATCAGGTGATGAAGAACAATTGCGCCGCGCTCAACGCGGCGTGGTCGGTGAGGCTGGCGACCAGGTGCTCGGACACGGCATTGCCGTCGGCGGAAAAGAACAGTGCGCCCGTAGCCTGGTTATAGGCGAAGCGCTGTGCAGAATTGTTGAACGCGCCGTTGATGAATTGTGCCGCCGGCAATGGCTTTGGCGCAGCACCCGCGCCGGTCTCGCCAAGGCCGAACCCGGAATTGCTGACCACGATCCGGTTTGTCTTCGAGGCGTGGAAATCGGTGATCGCATTGCTGCCGAGCGCGCTGAAGATGAACTCGTCCCGGCCTTGAACGGGCCGCAGGAATGCGTGGCCGAGATCCGCGGGCGCTATCAGGCGCGGCGCGACGTGATGGTCGACGGGCTGCGCCAGGCCGGCTGGGACATTCCGGCGCCGGAGGCGACGATGTTCGCCTGGGCGCCGATCCCCGAGCGCTTCCGCGCGATCGGCAGCCTCGCCTTTTCCAAGCTCCTGCTCGAACGCGCCAATGTCGCGGTCTCGCCCGGCATCGGCTTTGGCGAATACGGCGAAGGCTTTGTCCGCATCGCGCTGGTCGAGAACCGCCAGCGGCTGCGCCAGGCTGCGCGCAACATCAAGGCCTTTCTCGCCGGCCGCAACGACGCCGGCCAGCTGCCGCATGCCTTCGCCGCGGCCGGTCCTTGAGCTGATATCAGCGCGGCTCGAGGCTCGTCCGTTCGGCGTGGGGCTGCGGCGGCTCGGTCCGGCCGGGAGCAACGCCGGTCATGTCGGGCAGCAGGTGGGCGATGCCCTTGTGGCAGTCGATGCAGGTCTTTTGCCCGGTCAGCAAATAACGGCGATGGATTTCCGCCGCGCGCCTCGTCTGCTTGGTGAAATCCATCGCAATCGCGGAATGGCAGTTGCGGCATTCGAGCGAATCGTTCGCCTTGAATCGCGCCCATTCGTGCTCGGCCAGCTCGAGGCGGTGCGCCAGGAATTTCGGGCGGGTCGAGATCGTGCCGAAGATCTTGCCCCATACCTCCTTTGACGCCTGCATCTTGCGCGCGATCTTGTCGGTCCAATTGTGCGGCACGTGGCAGTCGGGGCAGGTGGCGCGGACCCCCGACCGGTTCGAATAGTGGACCGTTTGCATCAGCTCCTGATAGACGTTGTCGTGCATCTCATGACAGGAGGTGCAGAATTTCTCGGTGTTGGTGACCTCGAGTCCGGTGTTGAAGCCGCCCCAGAAGATCACACCGCAGACAAAGCCGCCCAAGGTCAGAAAGCCGAGGCTCAAATGTGCGCTCGGCCGACTGATGATCCGCCAGAACCGGACCGCGCCGGCCCACAAGCATGAATAAAGCACTTTCGGTGTGGCCATGACCGCGGCCCGCTATTGGTTTTTCTTGCCGGCATAGCGGAATCGGTTCGGCACCAGCGCGCGGGCGTCGGTCTGCTGGACATGGCACAGGGTGCAGAAATAGCGCCTGGGCGCGACGTCCGAGAGCACCTCTCCGTTGCGATCGGTAAAATGAGTCAGGCTGATCATCGGTGCCCCCGAGCCCTCGGTGAATTCGCGCTTGTGGCAGGAGAGGCAGCGATTGGTGTTCAAGGTCAGCTGATAGCCGTCGATCGAGTGCGGGATGACCGGCGGCTGCTCGGGGAAATTGCGCGTGCGCCTGACATCGTCGACGACCGGCCGGTCGAGCGGCGGAATGTCCGCCTCGCTCATCGGGGCGGCCTCGCCGGTCAGCCGCGGCACGATCGTCACCGCAGCCTTTTCCTGCGCGGCGGCGACCGCGACCGCGACCGCGACGCAGCAGCCGAAGGCGGCCCCGAAGACGCTCAAGCGGCGACGATTTTGACCGCGCATTTCTTGAAATCGGTCTGCTTGGAGATCGGATCGGTCGCGTCGAGCGTGGTCTTGTTGATCAATTGGCTCGCGTCGAACCAGGGAACAAAGACCACGCCTTGCGGCATGCGGTTGCGGCCGCGCGTCTCGACCCTCGTGCGCATCGCGCCGCGCCGCGAGACGATACGGATTTCGGCACCCTGGTTGAGGCCGCGCTTGCGTGCGTCTTCCGGATGCATAAAGCAGCGCGCGCCCGGGAAAGCCTTGTAGAGTTCCGGGACGCGCATCGTCATCGAGCCGGAATGCCAGTGCTCGAGCACCCGCCCGGTCACCAGCCAGAGATCGTATTCCTGGTCCGGCGATTCGGCGGGCGGCTCGTAGGGCACCGCAATGATCTTCGCCCGCCCGTCCGGGTTGCCGTAGAACTCGACGCCCTTGCCCGGCTCGACGTAGGGATCCAGCCCCTCGCGATAGCGCCAGCGCGTCTCCTTGCCGCCGACAACGGGCCAGCGCAGACCGCGCACCTTGTGGTAGGTGTCGAACGGCGCCAAATCGTGGCCGTGACCGCGCCCGAAGGCGGCATATTCCTCGAACAGTCCTTTCTGAACGTAAAAGCCGAAATATTTCGCTTCGGCATTGTCGTAGGCCGGGTCGATCTCGCTTGCGGCAAAGCGGTCAACGTTGCCGTTCTTGTAGAGCACCTCGAACAATGTCTTGCCGCGATGGCTCGGATTGGCGTCGAGGATTGCCGCGGGCCAGACCTCGTCGGTCGTGAAGCGCTTTGAAAACTCCATGATCTGCCACAGGTCGGAGCGCGCCTCGCCGGGTGCGGCGACCAGCTGATGCCAGAAATGCGTGCGCCGCTCGGCGTTGCCGTAGGCGCCCTCCTTCTCGACCCACATCGCCGCCGGCAGGATCAGATCGGCGGCCAAAGCCGTCACCGTCGGATAAGCGTCCGAGACGACGATGAAGTTCTTCGGGTTTCGGTAGCCGGGATAGGTCTCATGAGTGATGTTGGGGGCGGCCTGCAAATTGTTGTTGACCTGGATCCAGTAGAAATTGAGCTTGCCGTCGTGCAGCATGCGGTCCTGCTCGACCGCGTGATAGCCGGGCTTTTCCGGAATGATGCCGTGCGGCACGCGCCAGATCTCCTCGGCGTGGCGGCGGTGCTCCGGGTTGGTGACGACCATGTCGGCCGGCAGCCGATGCGCGAAGGTGCCGACCTCGCGCGCCGTGCCGCAGGCCGAGGGCTGCCCGGTCAGCGAGAAAGGGCTGTTCCCGGGCTCGGCGATCTTGCCGGTCAGGAGATGCAGATTGTAGGCGAGCTGGTTTGCCCAGACGCCGCGGACATGCTGGTTGAACCCCATTGTCCAAAACGAGACGACCTTGCGCTTCGGGTCGGCGTAGAGCTCGGCAAGCTGCTGAAGAGAGGCCGGGTCGACGCCGCTCAGGTCCGACACTTTCTTCAGCGTGTAGTCCTTGACGAACTCGGCATAGGCGGCAAAGTCGATCGGCTCGGTGGCGGCGACATCCGCCGCCTTCCGGGCCGCCGTCTCGCGCGGGTCGTCGGCCCGCAGGCCATAGCCGATCCCGGTGGCGCCGCGGACGAATGTCGTGTGCTTGTCGACGAACTCGTGGTTCACCCGGCCCGTCGTGATGATGTGGTTGGCGATGTAATTGAGGATTGCCAGGTCGGTGCCGGGCTTGAAAACGATCGGGATGTCGGCGAGATCGCCGCTGCGGTTGCTGAACGTCGACAGCACCGCCACCTTGACATGCGGGTGCCCGAGCCGGCGATCGGCGACCCGAGTCCACAGGATCGGGTGCATCTCGGCCATGTTCGAGCCCCACAGCACAACGGCGTCGGTGGCCTCGATGTCGTCGTAGCAGCCCATCGGCTCGTCCATGCCGAAGGTGCGCATAAAGGCGTAAGCCGCCGATGCCATGCAATGGCGCGCGTTGGGATCGAGGTTGTTCGAGCGGAACCCGGCCCGCATCAATTTGGTTGCCGCATAGCCTTCCCAGATCGTCCACTGGCCCGAGCCGAACATGCCGAGCGCGGTCGGCCCGTTGTCGCGCAGCACCGCCTTCGCCTTCGCCGCCATGACGTCGAAGGCCTCCCCCCACGACACCGGCGTAAATTCGCCGTCCTTGGCGTAGGCGCCGCCCTTCTTGCGCAGCAGCGGCCGGGTCAGTCGGTCGCCGCCATACATGATCTTCGAGAGGAAATAGCCCTTGACGCAATTGAGGCCGCGGTTGACCTCGGCCTGCGGGTCGCCCTGGGTGGCGATGACCCGGCCGTCCTTGACCCCGACCATGACGCCGCAGCCGGTGCCGCAAAAGCGGCAGGGCGCCTTCGACCATTTGATCTGCAGAGCGTCGATCCCGCCGGGAACGGGCTGCGCGCCGGCCGGGACAGTCATGCCTGCCGCGAGGGCGGCGATGCTGGCAGCCTGGGCTTTCAACAGCGCACGGCGGGTGAGCGCGCCGGACCGGCTCCCGGATGTCGGCGGGGCCTGCTCATAGACAAAGTTTGCCGAGACGACCCCGTCGAAGAGCGCGATCGCCGCGAGCCGGCCCCCGATCTCGCCGCTGTCCCGCCCTTCGAGCACGATCACGATCTTGGCGTTCTCGACCCGATGAATTTCGGTATCGGGCAATCCTTCGAGGCGGGCCACCACCGCGGCGCGGCGCGGCGGCAACACGGTGACGACGGCGCTCGAGATAGGGCGGGCCGAGGCGCGGCGGCGTTCGGGCATCGACCGGTCCTCAATGCGGCGGGCCGGGCGGCCCGAAGACGATCTGCGACATCCAGACGACAAACCCATAGCCGCCGACCACGCCGATCGCAAGCACCGGCCAGATCAGGATCGCCAGGGTAACAAAGGCGAGAATCTCCGCGCGCCGAGTGTTTCCCTTTGGCTCTTTTTCGCTCGCGACGCTGCCGTTTGCCGTTGACAAGCCCGCGGCCTCCCCCAAGGTCCCGCCACCAGCGACCGTTTCAGAGTTTCTTCGAGGTCGGGCGGGAAATCAATAGACAGCGCCGCGGGCGGTGATCGGCCAGATCGCTTCGACGCGGTCGCGGCGGATGCCGACATACCAGTCGTAGAGGTTGACCGTCGGGTCGCAATGGCCGGGGACGAGGCGGATTTTGTCGCCGATACGGAGGCGGTTGGTGGCGGCGGTGACGGCGAGGCGGCCGTGCTCGTCGGACGCGCGCTCATAGGTCGCGGCGGGCTCGTCCCAGACGAGCGGCGGCCCGGAATCGAAAGCGAGCGCCTTTAGCCCGGCATCGACGATGGCGCGCTCCTCGGCGGGCCGGCTCATCACCGTGGCCCAGACAAAGAGGCTCGGATCGAAGGTGCTGACCGGGGCGCCGTCGCGGTCGAGGTTGCGGCCGTAATCGGCGTCCATAAAGATATAGGAGCCGCACTGCAGCTCGGTATAGACGCCGCTCGCCGTCTCGAACTCGAAGCTGCCGGTGCCCGCACCGGTCACGACCGGGCACGGGATGCCGCTCCTTTCGAGAAGGTCGCGGGTCATGCCCGCCTTGTCAGCGGCCTGCGCGATGGCTTGGCGGCGCTCGTCCCACCCGCGCAGATGCTGGGCCGAGCCGTGATAGGCCTGCAAGCCGGCAAAGGCGAGATGCGGCGCGTCGGCGACATGGCGGGCGAGGTCGAGCGCCGGCCGGCCCGGCTCGACCCCGCAGCGGTTGCCGCCCATATTGACCTCGACATAGACCGGCAACGTCACGCCGGCTTCGCCTGCCGCGGCGTCGAGCTCCCGCACCTGCCCGGCATCGTCGGCGCACACCGCCACCCGGGCGATGCCGGCGAGCGCCATCAGCCGGCGCAATTTCTGCCGGCCGACGATCTCGTTGGTCACCAGCACATCGCCGACCCCGCCATAAATCATCGCCTCGGCCTCGCCGACCTTTTGCACGCACACGCCGACCGCCCCCCGCGCCATCTGCTGCAGCGCGATGACCGGGCATTTGTGCGTCTTGGCATGCGGGCGCAGCCGCACCGCGCTGCCGGCGATCCGCTCGGGGAGCCGCGCCAGGTTGCGCTCGAACGCGTCCAAATCGATGACCAGCGCCGGCGTATCGACCTCGTCGAGCGACATGCCGATCTCGGCGGGCGGGCGCGTCGTCATCTCCGGGGCTCCTCGCTGGGGCAAATGCCGGCCCGAGGCTCGCGCAGCGCGCCCCCGAATGCAACCCGTGGCGAATGCAACCCGTGGCGAGGTCGTCCAGGCGGCGCATCTCCGGCGGCCGCCCGATCGAGGCGTAGCGTTGCCAACCGCGAGACGCTATTGCTGACTATCTAGTCAGGAAAGAAATCGATGAGCGAGCTTCATCCGCGGGCACGGCGGGCGCGCTGCCCCGCAGCTGCAGGCATACCGTCCATCAAAGCGTTCAGAGGATGGAAGCTCGAGGACGCCAAAGCCAGATTCAGCGAGCTGGTGCGCCGCGCCCAGAGCGAGGGGCCGCAGCGCGTCACCGTGCGCGGCCGGGATGCCGTCGTGGTCATCAGCGCCGAGGAGCTGGGGCGGTTGTTGCCCGATGCGCGGCGTCTCCCGTTTGTCGAGTTCATGGAGAGCCTCCATGTCGCGGGCCTGGATCTCGATCGTGAGCCAGATTACGGCCGAGACGTCGAGCTGTGATCGGATGGCTTCTCGATACCAATGTCGTGGGCACGATCATCAACCCGAACGGCGCCCCGACCGTTAAAGAATGGGCCGCAACGCAGAACGAAGGCCGGTTTTTTCTCAGCGTCTCGACTTTGGGAGAGTATGACAAGGGCATCCGCAATTTGCCCGACGACCATCCCAATCGGCTGCGTTTCATAGCGGCGCGGGACCGGCTCGCGAACCGCTTTGCCGGCCGCATCGTGTCGGTCGGCGATGGGGTCGTGCGCCGCTGGGGCGCGATTTCGGGAACCGTCAAACGGATGACCGGGCACGCGCCGCCGGTAATCGACACGCTGCTCGCTGCGACCGCTCTGGAGCACGACCTTTATCTCGTTACGCGAAACGTCAGCGATGTTCGGTCGAGTGGCACACCGATCTTCGATCCCTGGAACGACGATCCGGCGCAATTCCCGTTGAGCCCGATGCCCGGGCACCATGCAGCGGGATCCGGGAGCCATCCAGCGGGATTAGGATCGGATTTTCGGCGCGGAGAGGCGCTATCAAGTCGCCGCTCGATCGATGAGGCCGCGCGCAACCTTCTCCTGGTGATCAAGGAGGACCCGAGCTTTCCGTTGCCGTATCGCCGTGCGCCCGGCGTTTACCGCGACAGCGAGTGGGCGCGTTCGGCGGTTTCCACTCGGCCGCAATTTCGTTGCAGCCTCTCAGGCGAGCGCCTTTGCCTGCTCGCGCAGCAGGAATTTCTGGATTTTGCCGGTCGAGGTTTTGGGCAGTGGCGAAAAGACCACGGTGCGCGGCACCTTGTAGCGGGCGAGATGCTCGCGGCAAAAGGCGATGATGTCCTCGGCCGTCGCCGTCCGATCGGGCTTTAAGGTGACAAAGGCGCAGGGCGTCTCGCCCCAGACCGGGTCGGGGCGGGCGACGACGGCGGCTTCGAGCACCGCCGGGTGGCGGTAGAGCGCGTCCTCGACCTCGATCGTCGAGATGTTCTCGCCGCCGGAAATGATGATGTCCTTCGAGCGGTCCTTGATTTCGACATAGCCGTCGGGATGCGTGACGGCGAGGTCGCCGGTGTGAAACCAGCCGCCGGCAAACGCTTCCTCGGTGGCGGCAGGGTTTTTCAGATAGCCCTTCATGACGATGTGGCCGCGCATAAAGATTTCGCCGATCGTGGCCCCGTCCGCCGGCACCGGGTGGAGCGTCTCCGGCTCGGCGACCATCAGCCCGTCGAGCACCGGATAGTTGACCCCCTGGCGTGCCTTCAGCCGCGCGCGCTCTTGCGCCGGGAGCGCGTCCCATTCGTCGTGCCAGGCGCAGACCGTCGCGGGCCCATAGACCTCGGTCAGCCCGTAAACATGGGTGATGTGAAAGCCCCGGCCCTCCATGCCTTCGATGACCGCGGCCGGAGGGGCTGCCCCGGCGGTCATCATCTCGACCCGGCGGTCCAACGACCGGTCAAGCCCCGGCCCGGCGTTCAGCAGCATGTTCATGACCACCGGCGCGCCGCACAGATGGGTGACACCTTCGCGCGCGATCGTCTCGTAGATCGCCGCCGCCTCGACCCGGCGCAGGCAGACATGGGTCCCGGCGAGCGCGGTCACGGTCCACGGAAAGCACCAGCCGTTGCAGTGGAACATCGGCAGGGTCCACAGATAGACCGGGTGCTGCCGCATGCCCCAGACGAGGATGTTGCCGAGCGCGTTCAGATAGGCGCCGCGGTGGTGGTAAACGACACCCTTGGGGTTGCCTGTCGTGCCCGAGGTGTAGTTGAGCGTGATCGCATCCCATTCGTCGTGCGGCATCCGCTCGGCAAAAGCCGGGTCGCCCGTGGCGAGAAACGCCTCGTAATCGGTTTCGCCGAGGCATTTGCCGCCGGGTCCGGCCGGGTCGGCGATGTCGATGACGATCGGCCTCTCTTCGAGCCGGGCCAGCGCCGCCTCGACCACCGGCGAAAATTCGGTGTCGGTCAACAGCACCTTCGCCTCGCCATGGCGCAGGATGAACGCGACCGTCTCGGCGTCGAGGCGAATGTTCAGCGCATTCAGCACCGCCCCCGCCATCGGCACGGCAAAATGCGCCTCGAACGCTTCGGGCGTGTTGGCCGCCATCATCGCCACCGTGTCGCCGCGGCCGATGCCGCGCGCCGCCAATGCCGATGCCAGCCGCCGGCAGCGCTCCAGCGCCTCGCGCCAGCTGTAGCGCCGCGCGCCGTGAACGACCGCCGGCCGGTCGGGATAGACCGCCGCCGAGCGCAGCAAAAAGCCGATCGGGGTCAGCGGCACAAAATTGGCCGCGTTCTTGTCGAGCCCGGTCTCATAAGGGTTGGAGCTTGCAGTCATCGGCGGCGCCTCCACGCCCTGTTATTTTGGCGTGCGCCGCCGCTCTGTCGAGCCTATTCAGGCGGCGCGGACGCGGCCCGCCGCCGCGGCGTCCTCGCGGATCATGGCCGCCCCCTTTTCGCCGATCATGATCGAGGGCGCGTTGGTGTTGCCGGTGGTCACCGCCGGCATGACCGAGGCGTCGACGACGCGCAAGCCCCCGACGCCGCGCACGCGCAGCCGGGAATCGACGACCGCCATCGGGTCCTCGCCCATCCGGCAGGTGCCGACCGGGTGGTGCAGGTTGCTGCCGGCCCGGTGCAGGAAATCGGCAAGCTCCGGCGCCGATTGCACATCGGCGCCGGGCATCGTTTCGGCCGCGCTGTGCTGCGCCAAGGCCGGCGCCGCGAAAATCCGGCGGGCATGTGCGACGCCCGACAGCAGCACGCGCGCATCGCTCTCGACCGAGAGATAATTCGGCCGGATCGCCGGCCGCGCCAGCGGGTCGCCCGAGCGCGCCATGATCGTGCCGCGGCTGTCCGGCCGGGCGAGGCAGACCGCGATCGTCATCCCCGGCTCGCGTTCGAGCCGGCCGATGCGACCCGGGTCGTAGCTCCCCGGCGTGAACAGCAATTGCAGGTCGGGGCTGGCGAGCCCCTCGCGGCTCCTGCAAAACACCATCGCGGTGGTGACGCCGAAGGTCAGCGCGCCGCGCCCCGATGCGGCATAGGTGCCGATCTCGCGCACGAGCCGCAGCCCGCGCGCGAGCTGGTTGATCGAGACCTCGTCCCTGACCCGGTGCGTCACCCTTGCGGCGAAATGGTCCGAGAGGTTGGCCCCGACGCCGGGCAGGTCGAGCACCACCGGCACCCCGATCCCTTGCAGATGCGCCGCCGGCCCGACCCCCGACACCTGCAGCAGGTGCGGCGAGTTGACGGTGCCGCCGCACAGCACCACCTCGCGCGCCGCCTCGACATGGCTGACCGCGCCGTGCCGGCGATAGGCAACACCGGTGCAGCGCCGTCCGTCAAAGCCGAGACAGGTCGCGACGGCACCGGTCACGACCCGCAAATTCTTGCGCCGCCGCGCCTCGGCGAGAAAAGTCTGCGCGGTCGAGCCGCGAAACCGGCCGCGCCGCGTCATCTGCGAATAGCCGACCCCTTCCTGCACGGCACCATTGTAGTCGGCGGTCAGCGCGAACCCGGCCTCTTGCGCGGCTTCGACAAAGCGGTGGGTCAGGGGCAGGATCGTGCGGTAATCCTCGACCGGCAGCGGCCCGCCTTTGCTGCGGTATTCGGGGTCGCCTGACGCGTAGTTCTCGGATTTCTTGAAATAGGGCAGCACCTCCTCATAGCTCCAGCCGCGGCAGCCCATCTGCGCCCAGCCGTCGTAATCGGCGGGATTGCCGCGGACATAGAGCATGCCGTTGATCGAGCTGGTGCCGCCCAATACCCGGCCGCGCGGCCAATGCAGCGCGCGGTCGCCGACCCGGCCATCGGGCTCGGTGTAATAGTTCCAGTTGACCAGCGGATTGGCGCGCAAATGCAGCGCCCCGGCCGGGACATGGATCATCGGGTGCCAGTCGCGCGGGCCCGCTTCGAGCAGCACGACCTGCGCCCCGTCCTCGCTGAGGCGCGCGGCGACGACACACCCCGCCGACCCGGCTCCGATCACGACATAATCCGCTTTGAGGTGACTGGCCAACCTACCCTCGCTTCAATTGTTCAGCCCGTGCCGGCCCGCGCGCCGCAGCTTCCAGGCGCCGCCCCTTGCCACCCGCTGCGCTCCGGGCGTGGAGAGGGGAAGTGTGCCGGTCCGATTTTGTCTATATTATCGATGGAATCTATAACCGATTGGGTCAGGCTCGCGGATGGTGATGCGCTTCGGCTCGCTCAGAGGATCGGTCGAGGATCTTCGTCGCAAGCTGCGCGCCATCGCGGCGGTGGGCGCAGACCGCGCTGCGACACCGCATGAGCGGGCGAACGCGCGTGCGCTCAAGGCCCGGCTCGAGCAGCGCCTGCGGCAAGCGGGCTCGCCTGCCGGGGACTGGTCGGACAATATCTTCCGGCTCGGCAAATGGGCGGGCGGCATCCGGAAATCGACCGCGCCCGCCGCCCCCAAGGACGATTGGACCGACACCGCCCACCGGCTCGGCAAGGCGCTGCGCCGCAGCTATCGGAAATTGTCCTCGGAGTGACGGGCCTTCGGAGTGACGCGCCCGGGCGGTCACTCGACCTTCTCGAATTTTTGCAATGAGCGCAAATCGGCAGGGTGCGGCCGGCCGGGGTAGATTTGCGGCCACGCGGTCCACGACACCTCGCCGACATAAATGTCGCCGTGCCGGTCGACGGCGAGCCCGTGCGGCGCGAGGAACCGGCCGATTTCGGTGCCGGCCGGAGTGTCGCCAAAACGGCCGATCAGCTTCCCCCGGTGATCGACGATGCTGACCCGCGGGCCCAAATTGGGAATGTCGCGGCTGACCGCGGCAGCGGGGCCGACCTCGCCGATATAGCAGATCGGCTCGTGGCCATAAGGCATATACATGCCGCACGGCCGGTGCAGATTGCTCCATTGGGCTTCGTACTTGCCGTTGCCGTCGAACACCTGGACCCGGTGGTTCTCGCGGTCGGCGACATAGACCCAGCCATCGGCGTCGGTGCAGATATTGTGGACGATGTTGAATTCGCCTTCGCCGGTGCCGGGCCCGCCCCAGGACGACAATAATTTGCCGTCGGGCGAATATTTGTGGACGCGCGAATTGCCGTAGCCGTCGGAGACGTAGATCTCACCCTTTGGCGAGAGCGCGGTATGGGTGCAGCGATGGAACGGCTCGCCCGACATATAGGGTGCCGGCTTCCCCGGCACGCCCAATTCCAACAGCACCTTGCCGTCGAGCGTCACCTTGCGCACGAAATGGCCGCCGTCATCGGTCAGGAACATCGTGTCGTCGGGCGCCATGTGGACACCGTGGGGGCGTGGGTACTGCCCCTCGCCCCAGGAGCGCAGAAAGTTGCCGGCGCGGTCGAACACCATCATCGGATGCTCGCCGCGATTGAACACATAGACATTGTCGCGGGCATCGACCCCGACGCCGCCGACCTCCTTGAACGAAGAGCCCTCGGGCAATTTCGCCCAATCGGCGTTGACGCGATATTTGAACCGTCCGCTGCCGACGATCATCGGAGATCCTCCGGGCGACGATTGTTCGGCCGCCGCCTTCTTCCTATGCTGTCGCGCCGGGTGAGGGAAAAGCAACAGCAACCGAGGAGACGGCGATGCCCTTTGGCGGAAACGACTGGCTGGCCCTGACCCAGGAAGAAACCTTGGAGCCGGCGCTCGCGATCTGCGACCCGCACCACCACTTCTGGGACTTCCGTTCCGAGCGGATTCCCTATCAGCGCTATCTGCTGCACGAATTGGCTGCCGATGTGAACGCCGGCCACAATGTCCGCTCCACGGTCTTTATCGAGGCGCGGTCGATGTACCGGCCGGACGGCCCGCCGGAAATGCGCCCGGTCGGCGAGGTCGAGTTCGTGCAGGGTCTCGCCGCCGCCGGCGCCACCGGGCTCTATGGCCCATGCCGAGCCGCGTCGTCGATTATCGGCCACGCCGACCTGAAGCTCGGCGACCGGGTCGAGCCGGTGCTGCACGCGTTGCACGCGGCGAGCCCGAACCGGTTCCGCGGCATCCGCCACACGGTCACCTGGGACCCGCATCCCGAGGTCGAGAACCGCGAGCGGGAGGGCGTTTTGGGGTCGGCGGAATACCGCGCCGGCGCGCGGGTGCTGGCGCGCATGGGATTGTCGCTCGATGTCGGCGTGTGCTTCCCGCAGCTGCCCGAGCTCGCCGATTTTGCCCGCGCCGTGCCCGAGTTGACGATCGTCTTGAACCATCTCGGCGGGTTGCAGCGCGTCGGGCCGTTCGCCGGGCGCGACGACGAGATCCTGCCGCAGTGGCGGCGCGGGCTCGCCGCGGTGGCGCAATGCCCGAACGTCAACATCAAGCTCGGCGGCATCGGCATGCCGCGGCTCGGCTTTGATTGGCACGCGCGGGCAAAGCCGGTCGGCTCCGAGGAGCTGGCCCGAGCGATGGCGCCGTTGATGACCGCCTGCATCGAAGCCTTCGGTCCCAGCCGGTGCATGTTCGAAAGCAACTTTCCCGTCGACAAGGTGTCGTTTTCCCACCACGTCTTTTTCAACGCCTGCAAACGCTTCTCTGCGGGCTATTCGGCGGCGGACCGGGCCGGCCTGTTTCACGACACCGCAGCGCGGGCCTACCGGATCGCGCTTTCGAGCGTGTGAAGAAATACCAAATCGCTGTCATTCCGGGGCGCGGGCGCAGCCCGCGAGCCCGGAACCCATGAACACCGGATGCAAACATATTGGAAATGCAGGTGTTCTTGGGTTCCGGGCTCGGCCCTTCGGACCGCCCCGGAATGACGGCTCTCCTCCGGAACAATTTTTTCACACGCTCTTTCGCGGGAGCGACGAGAACAAGCGATTACATTTGAAAGCGGAGAAAGCCGCTCATTTGCTCGGCGTGTAGGCGCGGCCGGGCGGATAGGTCTGGTGCTTGGGCAGGTCGGGGTCCATGCGGTCCCAGGGCTGAGCGCTTTTGACAAAGATGTCGGCCTCGGGGCGGAACTCGCGCGGGTCGTCGAGGCCGCCGACCCTGAGGCCGACGATGTCGGGTCGGGCCGAGACCCGGATGAAAAGTGGGCAGCCGCAATCCGGGCAGAAGGCGCGCGTCACCTCGTTGCCGGCGTCGCTTTTGCTGACATAGAGCGTGGGATCGCCTCGGGTGACGCGAAACCCTTCGGCCGGCACCCGCATCGCCGCGACATAGGCGCTGCCGCTCTGATGCTGGCAATCGCGGCAATGGCACAAGAGCGAAAAGATCGGCGGCCCGAGCAATTCGTAGCGCACCCGGCCGCACAAGCACCCGCCCGTCCGCACTGCTGTCATCATGTCCCTCCCGGTCGGCGCCGCTGCGGCGCAGCCTGTTTTGGGCGCGGCATCGTTCCGCCTGCATCGCCAACTTTGTGCATCATTGTTTTATAGTCGAGCTTGAGCGGAGGCCGAATGCCGGTGGAGCTGGTCGTGCGGGCGAATGGCGAGGCGCGGTGGGCCGGGCGGCGGCTGCGCTGCGCTGTGGGGCGTGCCGGCATCGTCGGCGACAAGCGCGAGGGCGACGGCGGGACTCCGGCCGGCACCTGGCCGATGCGCGAGGTGCTGTTCCGCGGCGACCGGCTCGGCGAGATCGTGACACCGTTGCCGGCGCGTGAGCTCGAGCCCGAAGACGGCTGGTGCGACGACCCGGCCGACCCGGCCTACAACCGGATGGTGCGCCTGCCCTATCGGGCGCATTGCGAGGAGCTGTGGCTCGCCGATCGGGTTTACGACGTCATCGTCCCGCTCGGCTACAACGACGACCCGGTGCTGCCCGGCCGCGGCAGCGCGATCTTCCTGCATGTCGCCCGCCCCGATTTCGCGCCGACCGCCGGCTGCGTCGCGCTGGCGCTCGGCGACTTGCTGATGCTGCTGCGCGCGGCAGCACCGGGCTCCCTGGTCCGGGTCGTCCTTTAAACCATGATCCAGATCACCCCATCGTCGTCCCGCTTTCGCGGATGTGAATGAAATGGCGATAGCGGGCAAATCGTGGCTGCACCGGCACCGCGCGTGCTTCGAGACGCGCCCCTCGGGCGCTCCTCAGCATGAGGTAAGCTGCTGATGGCATTTTGGAATCCCTCATCCTGAGGAAGCCGCGCAGCGGCTGTCTCGAAGAGCCTGCCCTCGCGAAGGCGGGGATGGACGGCGCCGATCGAGCCCAGACCAATTCCTTCACAACCTCTTTCGCGGCAACGACGGTAAAGGGTAATTCGATACATCCGGATCGTGCTTTAGGTAATTGGGCCGCGGGCGCCGAAGATTGCGGTGCCGACGCGGATGTGGGTCGCGCCAAAGCGGATCGCGGTCTCGAAATCGGCGCTCATCCCCATGCTGAGGAGATCGAGCCCGGTGCGGCGCGCGATCTCGCGCAGCAAAGCGAAGTGCGGCGCCGGCTCCTCATTCGCCGGCGGCACGCACATCAGCCCGGCGATCGGCAGCTCGAGCCGCTCGCGGCAATCGCGGATAAAGGCATCGGCCTCGGCCGGAGGGATGCCGGCCTTTTGCGGCTCCTCGCCGGTGTTGACCTCGACGAGGCAGGGCAGGCGACGGCCGCTCCGGTCCATCTCCTTTGCCAAGGCCTCGGCGAGACGCAGCCGGTCCACGCTTTCGATCACATCGAACAAGGCGACGGCGTCGCGGACCTTGTTGGTCTGCAACGGCCCGATCAGGTGCAAGGCGAGGTCGGGAAACTCCTGGCGCAGCGCCGGATATTTCGATTCGGCTTCCTGCACCCGGTTTTCGCCAAAGCTGCGGTGGCCGGCGGCGAGGACCGCGCGCACCGCCTCGGCCGGGTGGGTTTTCGAGACGGCGACGAGGCTGACGCTCGCCGGCGCCCGCCCGGCCGCGTTGGCGGCGGCAGCGACGCGCTCGCGCACGGCGGCGAGATTGGCGGCGATAACCCCTTCCATATCGACCTCGTTCCTGGCACAAGCTGTTCCCGGCTGCGGCGGTCCGAGGGCCGTGCGGCCGAGGATCGTACGATGCCCGTTTTCCATTACCGCCTCTGCGCGGTCTTTGCTGCAAGTCTTTCGACGGCGCTCTTCGGCGTTCTGACCGGCTGCGCATCGACCACGCCGCCGCCCGGCCCTCAGGTGGCGGGCCAGCCTGCCGCGACGCTGGCCGCGCCGACCCAGCCGCCGGAAATCGATACCGACGCCACGATCTGGACCGTGCTCGGCCTCGCCAAAGAGCGCAGCTACAACGATCCGGGGCCGCAGACCGGCAGCGAGGTCAGCCCGATCCTGTGGCAGGCGGCGCTCGACACGCTGAATTTCGTCAAATTTGCCTCGCAGGATCCGGTCGGCGGCTCGATGATCACCGACTGGTACTCGCCGAAGAACAACCCCAACGTGCGCTACAGGATCACGGTTTTTATCCTGTCGCGGGCGTTGGCGTCCAATTCGGTGACCGTGACCGTCGATCGCCAGGAGCTGTCGCCGAGCGGGCAATGGGTGGCGACGTCGATCGCGCGCAAGGTCGAGGACGAGCTCGAAACCAAAATCCTCTATCGCGCCCGCCAGCTGAAACGGGCCTGGATGGCGGCGATGGCAAAGGCGAGCTGAAGCAACAAAAACGCGCCGGTCTCGTGCCGGCCGGCGGCAAAACCCATATCGGACACGATGGCACGCTATAATTTCCGGGAAGCCGAAGCGAAATGGCAGCGCATCTGGCGCGAACGGCGGCTGTTCGAAAGCGCCGTGGAGCCGGGCCGGCCGAAATACTATGTGCTGGAGATGTTTCCCTATCCTTCGGGGCAGCTCCATGTCGGGCATGTGCGCAATTACACGATGGGCGACCTCGTCGCCCGCTATCGCCGCGCGCAGGGGTTCAACGTGCTCCACCCGATGGGCTGGGACGCGTTCGGCCTGCCGGCCGAGAACGCGGCGATCGCCGAGCATACCCATCCTGCCTTGTGGACCGGCGAAAACATCGCGACGATGCGCGCCCAGCTGCAGCGCATGGGCTTTGCCTATGACTGGTCGCGCGAGATCGCGACCTGCCACCCCGGCTATTACCGCCACGAGCAGAAGATGTTTCTCGATTTCCTCGCGGCGGGGCTCGCCTACCGCAAGGAATCCTGGGTCAATTGGGACCCGGCGGAGAACACGGTCCTGGCCAACGAGCAGGTTATCGAAGGCCGCGGCTGGCGCTCCGGCGCGATCGTCGAAAAGCGTCTGTTGTCGCAATGGTTTTTGCGGATCACCTGTTATGCCGAGGAATTGCTCGAAGCGCTGAAGGGGCTCGACCGCTGGCCCGAGCGGGTGCGGCTGATGCAGGAGCATTGGATCGGCCGCTCCGAGGGCGCGCGCGTCCGCTTCGGGATTGCCGGGCAGGCCGAGCCGGTCGAAGTCTTTACGACGCGGCAGGACACGCTTTTCGGCGCGTCGTTTCTGGCGTTGTCGCCAAATCATCCGCTCGCCCAGCGCCTGGCCGAGAGCGACCCGGCGCTCGCCCGCTTTATCGCCGAATGCAACCGCACCGGCACGAGCGAGGCGGCGATCGAGACCGCCGAGAAGCGCGGCCATCCGACCGGGCTCGAAGCGGTGCATCCGTTTGATCCGAGCCGGCGGGTGCCGGTCTGGGTCGCCAATTTCGTGCTGATGGAATACGGCACCGGCGCGATTTTCGGCTGTCCGGCGCATGACCAGCGCGATCTCGAATTCGCCCGCAAATACGGTCTTCCCGTAATCCCGGTGGTGCTGCCGCCGGGTGCCGACCCGGCCCGCTTCGCAATCGGCGAGGACGCCTATGTCGAAGACGGCACGATCTACCATTCCGATTTTCTCGATGGGCTCGGGGTGGCCGCGGCACAGCGCGCCGCCGGCGAGCGGCTCGAAGCCTTGGGCTGCGGCGAGCGCACGATCGCCTGGCGGCTGCGCGATTGGGGTGTCTCGCGCCAGCGCTATTGGGGCTGCCCGATCCCGGTCGTCCATTGCGGCAAGTGCGGCATCGTGCCGGTGCCGGAACAGGATTTGCCGGTGACGTTGCCGCAGGACGTCAGCTTTGAGGTGCCCGGCAATCCGCTCGACCATCACCCGACATGGAAGCATGTCGCCTGTCCGGCGTGTGGCCGGCCGGCGTTGCGCGAGACCGACACGCTCGACACCTTCTTCGAATCGTCGTGGTATTTCCTGCGTTTTTGCTCGGCCCGCGCGGAGGGTGCCTTTGACCGCGCCGCGGTCGATTATTGGATGCCGGTCGACCAGTATATCGGCGGGGTCGAGCACGCGGTCCTGCACCTGCTGTATTCGCGGTTCTTCACCCGCGCGCTGACGCGCTGCGGCTATCTCGATCTCGCCGAGCCGTTCGCCGGGCTGTTCACCCAAGGCATGGTCTGTCACCAGACCTATCAGAGCGAAGCCGGCGAGTGGCTCTTCCCGGAGGAGGTCGAGATCGACGCCGCCGGCCGCGCCGTCGATCGCGCGGGACAGCCGGTAGCCGCCGGCCGCACCGAAAAGATGAGCAAATCGAAGCGCAATGTCGTCGGGCTCGACACGATCGTCGAGACCTACGGCGCCGACACCGCGCGGCTCTATTTGATGTCGGACAGCCCGCCCGAGCGCGACCTCGAATGGACCGAGACCGGGATCGAGGGGATCTGGCGCTATGTCAACCGGCTGTGGCGGCTGGTGGACGAGCCGGCGGTGCCGTTGCCGGCGGCGGGCGCGGCAATGCCGGCCGATTTGCCGGCCGAGGCCTTGGCGCTGCGCCGGGCCACCCACAAGACCATCATGGCGGTCACCGAGGACCTCGATCAGTTCCGCTTCAACCGCGCGGTGGCGCGCATCCGCGAGCTGTCGAACGCGATCGAGGCCTTTGCCGGCGAAGCACCGGGCGCGGGGCACGCGCTGCGCGAGGGGCTGGAGGTTTTGGTGCAGCTGCTCGGGCCGATGATGCCGCATCTCGCCGCCGAGATGTGGCAGCGGCTGGGCCATGATCGGCCGCTCGCCGAGGTGGCTTGGCCGAAAGCCGATGCCGGCCTCGCCACAGACGAGCTGGTGACGATCGCGGTTCAGGTCAACGGCAAGCTGCGCGGCACCGTCGATATGCTCCGCGACGCGGAGCGGGACGAGGTCGAGAGCGCCGCCTTGGCGCTGCCGCAGGTGCTGCGTTGGCTCGACGGCCAGCCGCCGCGCAAGGTCATCGTCGTGCCCAACCGGATCGTCAGCATCGTCGCCTGAAATGGCGTTTGCCCGTGCGCTGCCCGCTCTCGCGCTGCCCGCTCTCGCCATGACCCTTCTGGCGCTGTCGGGCTGCGGCTGGGCGCCGCTCTATGCCGACCCCGAAACCGGGCCAGCGGCGACTGAGCTTGCGGCGATCAAGGTCGATCCGATCTCCGAGCGCATCGGCCAGCGGCTGGAAATGGCGTTGCGCAATGCGCTCGACCCCGGCGGCGTTCAGGCCAAACAACAATATCGGCTGCACACGGTGCTGACCGTCGCGCTCTCCGATCTCGGCATCCAGACCCAGGGGACCGCGGTGCTCGGCCGGGTCGACGTTTTTGCCACCTATTCTCTGAGCGACCTCAAGAGCGGGCAGGCGTTGCTGAGCAGCCAGGTGCACGCGCAGAACTCGTTCAGTCTCGACCCGAACCAGTATTCCACCGTCGTCGCCGAGGATGATGCCGGAGTGCGCTGCGTCGCCGAAATCACGAACGAAATGGTTTCGCGCCTGACCCTCTACATGGAGCGACGGAGCGGCGGGAAATCGGACAAGCGAGCCGAACGGCAATGAAGCTGGCGCCGGCGCGCATCGCCGAGTTTTTGCGGCGGCCCGACCCCGCGATTCGGGCGGTGCTGGTCTACGGCCCCGATGCGGGGCTGGTGCGCGAGCGTGCTGTGGCGCTGGCGCGGAGTGTTTGTCCGGACCTCG
Source organism: uncultured Alphaproteobacteria bacterium (assembly GCA_963702685.1). GTDB lineage: Bacteria > Pseudomonadota > Alphaproteobacteria > ATCC43930 > CGMCC-115725 > AP-15. The sequence continues at coordinate 100,346 of CAVPDQ010000006.1, forward strand.
ACGACCCGTTTCGAACCGTCGAGCTGAGCGGCGCAGCCCTTGCGGCCGATCCGGCGCGGCTGGCCGACGAAGCCGCGCAAATGAGCCTCGTCGGCGGCCGCCGCGTGGTGCGGGTGCGCGGCACCGAGGATGCGCATTCGCGGCTCTTCGCCGGTTTTCTCGCAGGGACGCCCGGCGATGCGCTGGTCGTTGTCGAGGCCGGCGATTTGCCGCCCGCCTCGGCGCTGCGCCGCGGGTTCGAGAATGCGGCCCGTGCCGCCGCGGTCGCCTGCTATGCCGATGCCCCGCGCGACCGGGCCACGGTGATCCGCGACACGTTGGCCTCCCATCGGGTGACGGCGAGCCGCGACGCCACGCAATACCTGGTGGATTATCTCGGCGGCGATCGGCTGGTGACCCGTTCCGAGCTCGAAAAGCTCGCGCTCTATGTCGGCGACGGCGGCCGAATCGAGCTCGACGACGCGGTTTTCCTGGTCGGCGACAGCGCCGCGCTCGAGCTCGACGATGCGGTGATGGCGGCGGCCGAAGGCGATGCGGCCCGTTTCGACCGGGTCCTCGGCCGGGTGTTTCAGGAGGGCGAATCGGCGGTATCGGTGGTTCGGGCCACGGCGCGCCATCTGCATCGGCTGCAATTGCTCGCCGCCCGCGTCGCTGCCGGGATCCCGGTGGACGAGGTCATGCGCGCCGCCCGTCCGCCGATCTTCTTCAAGCATCAGGACAGCTTCAGGCGCCAGCTCGCACGCTGGCGCGAGGCCCCGCTGCGCGCTGCGCTCGACCATATTGCGCGCGCCGAGATCGGCATCAAAAGCACCGGCTTCCCGGCCGAAACCCTGTGCCGCGAGGCGCTCCTCGCCGTCGCGCAAGCCGCGCGCGCGGCTCCTTAGCCGAGCGGCTGCAAGGCGCCGTCGAGGGCCATCAGGCCGGTTTCGAGGGTCAATCTCGGGATGGCGCTTTTTCATCTCCGCGCGGAGCTCCAGGAAGACCTTGCGGTGCGTTTCGGTCTCGCGTTGCGGCGTCGAAATGCTGTCGGCGCCGTAGGCGATGCGTGCCGCACCGCAATCCCGATGGTCGATCGCGATCACCCGGTTGATCTGGTGCAATTGGAACGAGGCACCGAGATTGTCCCAAAACGTCTGGTGCCAGGCTTTGAACTTTGGCGCCACGACCCCGATCGCCGCGCCGGCGATGACAAACTGGCTGTAGCGCCCGGTCAACCCGCGCCCGTTCATATATTTGTAGACCGGCGACACCATCCGCGGGTCGATGCAGGAGAGCAGCATCGCCTCGTATTCGGTTTGCGCCGCCGCGACACCGGGGAAGGCGGCGGCGAGCCCCGCCGCCAGCAGAAAATGGCGGCGGCCGAGGGCGGCGGTCTGGCACCAGCAATGAGCGCTCATCCTAGTCTCCTGATCGGGTTGCTGAGAGGGGGTTAGGGCAACAGCACAGCGGCGCCGTGCAAGGCGCCGCTGCGCAGATCACCGAGCGCCTCGTTGGCGCGGGCGAGGCGGTAGGCCACGGTCGATGTCGTGATGCCGGCCTCTGCTGCCAACGCCAGAAACTCCTGCGCATCGCGGCGGGTCAGGTTGGCGACCGAGCGCAGCACCCGTTCCTCCCACAATATCGAATACGGGAAGGCCGGGATGTCGCTCATATGAATGCCGCCGCAGACGACGGTGCCGCCTTTGCGCGTTGCCGCCAGAGCCGCGGGGACGAGCGCCCCGACCGGGGCAAAGATCAGCGCGGCGTCGAGCGGCTCGGGCGAGGGGTCGGTCGAAGACCCGGCCCATTCGGCGCCGAGCCTACGGGCAAAATCCTGCGCCGCCGTGTCGCCCGGCCGGGTGAAGGCGAAGAGGCGGCGGCCCTGATGGCGCAGCACCTGCGCCACGATGTGCGCGGCGGCCCCAAACCCGTAAATTCCGACGAGCGGCGCGGCGCCCGCCATTTGCAAGGTCCGCCAGCCGATCAGGCCCGCGCACATCAGGGGTGCGGCCGCGACATCGTCGTATTTCGCCGGGAGCGCGAAGCAATAGCGCTCGTCGGCGACGGTCAATTCGGCATAGCCGCCATCGATCTGATAGCCGGTGAAGCGGGCGCGATCGCACAAATTCTCGTGCCCGCTGCGGCAATAGCGGCATTCGCCGCAAGTCCAGCCGAGCCACGGCACGCCGACCCGGTCGCCGGCGGCGAAGGCGTTGGCGCCGGCGCCGGCCGCGACCACGGTGCCGACAATTTCGTGGCCCGGCACCAAGGGCAGCTTGGGGTTGGGCAATTCACCGTCGAGCACATGGAGATCGGTGCGGCATACCGCGCAGGCGTGCACCTTGATCAGCACCTGGTGCGGGCCCGGCTCGGGTTCCGGCAATTCCGCCGCAGCGAGCGGCCGGCCGGCGGCGGTCATCAGCTGTGCGTGCATTCCGCTCTTTCCCCAGCGCACCGGGTTTGAAATTCGCCGCTTTGCCCAGCACACTATCGAGTGATGCTCGGCACCCGCCAGATAACGGTCGCGCTCGCCGCAGGGCTGCTCTGCTGCCTTGCCGGCGGCTGCAGCCTCGCCCCCGCCGGGGGAATGGCCGACCGCTGCGCCGACATCGTGCAAAGGGCCTATCCGGGCGCCGATATCGACGTCTTCAAGCGCGAGGCCGCCGCCACCAGCATTACCACGATTGTCGCCAAGGTCGAAGGCTGGCGCCGCGATTTGCCGCCGGATACGCCGCTTCCGCGCGACCTGAAGGCCGAATGCCGCTTCGACAACAGCGTGTTGACCGGGTTCCACTGGAAGAAGGGCCCGACCTGATGCCGGGAGCGCGGAAAAAGCGTCGGGCTGGAACTGCCGCCCCGCTCTCGTCCATACTCGGCCAAAGCGGCGTCGGCGAAGGGAGAGGATAGCGGCATGGACATCGGCCCGGCGAAGGGCGACCGGAAGGATGGCGACGGCTTGCACCGTGAAGGACGGCGGGCTGCGGCGCTCGCAGCGCCACTCGCAGCGCCACTGCGCCAGTTCTTCGCGACGACGCCGACCGCCTGCCCCTACGTGCCGGGCCGGGCCGAGCGCAAGGTGATCGTCGAGCTCGGCATCGATGACGACGACCGGTTTTACGGCGATCTGTCGCGCGCCGGTTTTCGCCGCAGCCATCGCTTTGCCTATCGGCCGGCCTGCCGCGACTGTGCCGCGTGCATTCCGGTGCGCATCGTCGTCGCCCGCTTTGCCCATACCCGCTCGACCCGGCGCATCCGCAATATCAATCGCGATCTCGACACGGTGCTCGCGCCGGCGCGAGCCACCGCGGAGCAGTTTCGCCTCTTTACGGCCTATCAGCGGCTGCGCCACGGCGACAGCGACATGGCGACGATGAGCTGGGCCGATTACCGAGCCATGGTCGAGGACAGCCCGGTCCGGACCCGGATCGCCGAGTTCCGCGACGGCGAGGGCAACCTGGCCGCGGCATCGTTGATCGATCTCCTCGATGACGGCATCTCCGCCGTCTACAGCTTTTACGACCCGTTTCGGCCAAAGCGCAGCCTCGGCAGCTGGAGCATTTTGTGGCTGGTCGAGGAGTGCCGCCGCCGCGGCCTGCCGCATGTCTATCTCGGCTATTGGATCGGCGCGAGCCCGAAGATGGCGTACAAGGCGCGCTTCCCGGCGCTCGAAGCGCTGACCGCCGCCGGCTGGGCCGATTTCCCGGCCCGAGCCCCGGTTACCCGGACAGGCTCCTAGCCCAGGGCTGGAGCGGCGATGGCGATCGGGGTTCTCGATTCCGCGATTTTTGCCGACATGTTCGGCACCGCTGCGATGCGCGCGGTGTTCGGCGATACGGCGTTTCTTGCGCGCTGCGCCGAGGTCGAGGCGGCGTTGGCGCGCGCCCAGGCGCGGCTCGGCATCGTGCCCGCCGCAGCGGCGGCGGCCATCGGCGAGGCGGCGCGGCAGATCGCCGAGCACCCCGAAAGTCTCGATCTCGCCCGCTTGAAACGCGAAACCGAGACGGTGGGCTACCCGATCCTGCCCCTCGTCCGCCAGCTCGCTGCCGCTGCCGGCGATGGTGGCCGATGGCTGCATTGGGGGGCGACGACCCAGGACATCATGGATACGGCGGTCGTCTTGCAGATCCGCGCCGGGCTCGATTTGATCGAGGCGGATCTCGCGGCCGCGCGCGGCCATCTCGCCGATCTCGCCAGCCGCCATCGCGCGACACCGATGGCCGGGCGCACCCATCTGCAGCACGCGCTGCCGGTGACCTTCGGCTACAAGGCGGCGGTCTGGCTCTCGGCCCTCGACCGGCACGCCGAACGGCTGGCGCAGCTGCGCCCGCGCGTGCTGATGGCGCAGCTCGGCGGTGCGGCCGGCACGCTCGCTTCGCTCGGCGAAGGCGGCGCGGCGGTGGCGTGCCGGACCGAATTGGCGCGCGAGCTGGGCCTCGGCGACCCGCCGATCACCTGGCACGTCGCGCGCGACGGGATTGCCGAGACCGTGCAGCTCCTGGCGCTCCTCGGCGGCAGCCTCGCCAAGATCGCCTTTGATGTGATGCTGATGTCGGCAACCGAATTCGGCGAAGCGGCCGAGCCTTTTGTCTCGGGCCGCGGGTCGAGCTCGACGATGCCGCAAAAAAGAAACCCGATCTCGTGCGAGCTGATCCTCGCCGCCGGCAAGGCGCTGCGGGCGCAGGCCGATTTGGTGCTCGACGCGATGGTCGCCGATTTCGAGCGGGCGACCGGCCCCTGGCATGCCGAATGGGCGGCGGTGCCGGAGGCCTTCGGCTATGCCGCGGGTGCCGTCCAGCAGTCGCGGTTTCTGCTGGGCGGGCTGATCCTCGATCCGGCGCGCATGGCAAAAAACCTCGGCATGACCCACGGGCTGATCGTCGCCGAGGCGGTGATGATGGGCTTGGCGCCGGTGATCGGGCGCAACGAAGCGCACGACCTCGTCTACGACGCCTGCCGGGCCGCGATCGAAAGCGACCGGCCGCTGTTCGATGTGCTGATGGAAACGCCTTCGGTCGCCGGGCCGCTCGGCGCCGACAAATTGCGCGCCCTGACCGATCCCGCCAACTACCTCGGCGCCGCCCCGGCGATGGTCGATCGTCTGCTCGACCGCCGCCGCGGCAACGGGTAGCCGGCTTGCGCGAGCGCGCTTTCCGCCCCGCGGCTACAGTCGCGCGAGGGTCGCCGGGTCGAAGCCGGCCGGGAAATACTTTTGCAATGCGTCGAGGAAGACCCGGTCGTCGGCGGCGGCCTGGGCGAAGAGCGTCATCGACGAGCGGAATTTGCGATCGTCGGGATGGCCGAAAATCTGCTCGGCCGAGCGGCCTTCGACCGACGTCGCCAGCTGCGTGCATTCCCTGAGCCGTGGCCCGAGGACCGGATGGTCGAGATAGTCTCGGGCTTCGTCGAGCGACGAGAGCGCAAATTTCCGTGCCGTCGGGCTCGACCCGAGACCGGCAATCTGCGGGAACACGAACCACATCCAATGGCTCTCTTTGCGCCCGGCGCGCAGCTCGGCGCGGACCCGCTCGATGACCCCTTCCTGGGCCTCGACGAAACGCTGCAAATCGTAGTTGTCGTGGTCGTAGTCGGGGCCGGGGTTCACGAGCCCGCCGGCCTTCGGCTGGCGCGCCCGCGCCGCCAGGGCCTGCCGCGCGGCGTCCAGATATTCGTCGAGCGTTGCGTTCAGGCGTTCGTATAGCAGCCGCTCGAAGCTCCGGCTGCCGCGCCCGGCCTCTACGTCTTGCAAGGCGCTAATATAGTCCGGCCGGTCTTGTGGCCGCACCGCAACCGGCGGGTAGCCGCCGCGGATCAGGACCAGGTTCATCAAGAGGCGCGCGGTGCGGCCGTTGCCGTCGTTGAAGGGATGGATGCCGACCAGCCGCCGGTGCGCTGCGAAGGCCGTCTGCGGGGTGTCCGGCGCGGCGCCGAGCCAGCGTGCAAAGCCGCCCATCAGCGCCGGCACTTCCACCGGCGACGGAAAGCTGTGCCGGCCGCTGTCGGTCAGCACCTGACGGCCCTGGTCGGCATAGCGGCCGGCGATCTCGGGTTGCGAGCGCTGCACGACGAGATGGTGCAATTGGCGCAAATCGGCCTCGGCCAGCGGCTCTCCGCGGCGCGCCAGCGCCCGCACATAACGGAGCGCATCGTGGTGATCGAGGGCTTCGAGGTGGTCCTTGAGCGGCTTGCCGCCGATCGTGATCCCGTGCTCGATGACGAGCGTCGTCTCGGCGGCCGACAGCGTGTTCCCCTCGATTGCGTTCGAGGTGTAGGTCAGCTCGAGATCGTGGGTGTGCTCGAGGTTGCCGAGCCCGCCGCCGAGCTGCGAGCGCAGCCGGTCGAGCTCGGCCTTTTTTGCGGCGATATCGGTCCGCAGCTCGTCCATGTTTCGTTTAATCCGCTGGCAATCCGCCCGGCGCCGCCGGTCAACCGGCTTCCTCGTTCCCGATATTTCGGCGCTGCTGCTTGAGCGCGGCGCGGCGCGCTTTGTCTTGAAAACGGCGGGCTTTTGCTGCGGCCGAGGGTCGGGTCGGGCGGCGCGGCACCGGCGGCAGCGCGGCCCGGCGGACCAGTTCGACGAGGCGGTCGAGCGCGTCCTGGCGGTTGCGCTCCTGCGTGCGGTAGCGGCGCGCGGTGATGACCAGCGCGCCATCCTGGGTGAGGCGCCGTCCGGCAAGGCGGGCGGCGCGTTCGCGCACCTCGGCCGGCAAGGATGCCGCATGGGCGAGGTCAAAGCGCAGCTGGACGGCGCTCGCAACCTTGTTGACGTTCTGGCCGCCGGGCCCGGAGGCGCGGATAAAGCTCTCTTCGATGTCGCGCTCGTCGAGCGCAATGTGGTCCGATATCGGGATCATCGCTTTGCCGAGGTGCCGCCGTTGCCGGGGAGACAGTTGAACATAGCGCTTCCCGCCGCATAGGATGGTGGTGTAAGCGGGTGCATCATTCCCTTTGGAGCGCACCCGCCCGGCTTCGCATAGCGGCGGTGCATCCGCACGAATTCAGGAGCAAACATGCCCAGCTTGAGCTTCTCTGCGCCGACCAGCATCGACGAGGCGGTCAAGATGCTGGCCGGGGCGTCCGGGATGGCAAAGGTATTGGCCGGCGGCACCGATCTCCTGGTGCAGCTGCGTTCGGGCCGCGCCCGCCCCGATCTGATCGTCGATACCAAGCGCATCCCCGGGATGATCGGCATCCGCGAGGAGAGCGATCGGTTTGTCATCGGCGCCTCGACGCCGGGGACCATGGTGTACGACAACAAGGCGCTGACCCAGGCTTGGCCGGGGATCGTCGAGGGCATGGATTTGATCGGCTCGGAGCAGATCCAGGGCCGCGCCTCGCTCGCCGGCAATCTCTGCAACGCCTCGCCGGCCGCCGACAGCGTGCCGGCGCTGATCGCGGCGCGCGCCGCCTGTGTGATTGCCGGACCGAACGGACGGCGCGAGGCTCTGGTCGAGGCGATCGTCACCGGACCGGGGCGGACCTCGCTGCAAAAAGGCGAGCTGCTCGTCGAGTTCCACATCCCAAAACCAAAGCCGCACCAGTCGGACGCCTATCTGCGCTTTATCCCGCGCACCGAGATGGACATCGCCGTCGTCGGCTGCGCCGTCAACGTGACGCTCGACGCCAACGGGGTCTGCACCGACGCCCGTGTCGTGCTCGGCGCGGTGGCGCCGACCCAAGTCACTGTCGAGGATGCCGCCAAGGCGCTGATCGGGCATCGGCTCGACGAGCCGACCTTGGCCGCGCTCGACGCTGCGGCGCAACGCGCTTGCAAGCCGATCACCGACAAACGCGGCACGATCGAATACCGCACCAAGGTCGCCGGCGTCCTCGCACGCCGCGCGGCCAAGATCGCCTTTGAACGCGCTGGAGCACGCTAATGGCCAAACACCACGTATCGACAATCATCAACGGCGAACCCGTCGAATTCCTGTGCGAGCCGCAGCAGACCTTGCTCGACGTATTGCGCGACGAGCTCAACCTGACCGGCAGCAAGGAAGGCTGCAGCTCGGGCGATTGCGGCGCCTGCACCGTGATCTGCGACGGCCGCATCACCTGCTCGTGCCTGATGCTCGGGGCCGAGGCCGAGGGGCGCGCGATCCAGACCATCGAGGGCATTGCCGAGGGCGACAAGCTGCACCCGGTGCAGCAGAAATTCCTCGAGCACGCGGCGCTGCAATGCGGCTTCTGCACACCGGGCTTTATCGTCGCGGCCAAGGCATTGCTCGACGAAAACCTGAACCCGACCGAGGAAGAAACCCGCTATTGGCTCGCCGGGAATCTGTGCCGCTGCACCGGCTATGACAAGATCGTCCGCGCGGTGCTCGACGCGGCTGCGGTGATGCGGGCGGAGGCCGGGCGATGAGCTTTCTCGACAAGGCAAGCCTGAAGGTCGTCGGCACCCGGCCGATCCGCCCCGACGGGGTGGACAAGGTCACGGGCCGCGCCAATTTTGGCGCCGACATGGTCATGCCCGGCATGTTGTGGGGCAAGATCAAGCGTAGCCCCTATGCGCATGCGCGCATCCTGTCGATCAATGTCGACAAGGCGCTGGCCTTGCCCGGCGTCAAGGCGGTGACGACGCGGGCCGACTTTTCGGATATTCCCCCGGACAAGCGCACGATCGGCGCCGCACCCGCCAATCTGTGGGACCTGTCGCGCAATTGCATGGCCAAGGGCAAGGCGCTCTATGAGGGCCATGCGGTCGCCGCGGTGGCCGCGGTCTCGCCGGGGATCGCCGAGCAGGCGCTCGACCTGATCGAGGTCGAGTACGAGCCGTTGCCCTATGTGATGGATGTCGAAGCGGCGATGCAGCCCGACGCGCCTTTGCTGCACGACGACATCTTTACCTCGGGCGTCGAGCCGAAGCCCACCAAGCCCTCGAACGTCTCGAAGGTGGTTCGCTTTGCCAAGGGCGATGTCGAAGCCGGATTTGCCGAGGCCGACACCGTTATCGAGCGGCGCTATACGACAAAGCCGGTCCACCAAGCCTATATCGAGCCGCATGCCTGCGTCGTCGCGGTCGGGGCCGACGGTCAGACCACGATCTGGAGCTCGAGCCAGGGCCAGTTCATGGTGCGCGGCTACACCGCGCGCATCGTCGGCGCCGACATCGCCAACGTGCGGGCGATCCCGGCCGAGATCGGCGGCGGGTTTGGCGGCAAGACCATCGTCTATCTCGAGCCGATCGCCTACATGCTGTCGAAAAAATCGGGGCGGCCGGTCAAGATGGTGATGAGCCGCGAGGAGGTGTTTCGCGCGACCGGGCCAACCTCGGGTGCCGTTATCGAGGTCAAGCTCGGCGCCAAAAAGGACGGCCGTATCGTCTCGGCGCAAGCGGTCCTCAAATACCAGTCGGGCGCCTTTCCGGGGTCGCCCGTCAACCAGGGCTGCATGTGCGGCTTTGCGATGTACGACCTGCCGAACGTCCTGGTGACCGGGTACGACGTTTTGTCCAACCGGCCGAAGGTCGCAGCCTACCGGGCGCCGGGGGCGCCGATCGCGTCGTTTGCGGTGGAAAGCTGCGTCGATGAGCTGGCCCGCGAGCTCGGCATCGATGCGCTCGAATTGCGCCGGCTGAACGGCGCCAAGGACGGCACCAAGGCGGCGCACGGCCCGACCTGGGTCAATATCGGCTATCAGCAGACGATCGAGGCGGCAAAGGCGACCGAGCACCTGGGCATCCGGCTCGGCCCGAACCAGGGCCGCGGCATCGCTTCGGGCTACTGGCACAATGCCGGCGGGGAATCGAGCGCGGCCTGTCATGTCAACGAGGACGGGACCGTCACCGTGACCGAGGGGCACCCCGACATCGGCGGCTCGCGCGCCTCGATGGCGATGATGGTGGCCGAGGTCTTGGGGGTGCCGTTCGACCAGGTTCGCCCGGTCGTCGGCGACACCACGGCGATCGGCTTCAGCGCCTCGACCGGCGGCAGCCGCGTCACCTTTGCCGGCGGCATGGCGGTGACCCAATCGGCGCAAAAGGTGGTCGAAGAGCTGAAAAAGCGCGCCGCGGTGATGTGGGATATCAGCCCCGAGGCGGTCGAATGGCAGGATGGGAAAGCGATCCCGGCCGGCGCCAATGCCGGCAGCTTCGATCCCTTGTCCTTGGCCGATATCGCCTCGAAAGCGGCGCGCACCGGCGGCCCGATCAGCGCCGAGGTGCAGATCAACGCGCAGGGGCAAGGCCCGGGCTTCACCACCCATATCTGCGACGTCGAGGTGGACCCGGAGACCGGCCACGTCAAAATCCTGCGCTACACCGCGATCCAGGATGTCGGCCGGGCGATCCACCCGTCTTATGTCGAAGGCCAGATGCAGGGCGGGGTGGCGCAAGGGGTCGGCTGGGCGCTGAGCGAGGAGTACATCTACGACAAGGATGGGCGCCTCGAAAACCCGGGCTTTCTCGACTATCGCTGTCCGGTCGCCTCGGACATGCCAATGATCGACACGGTCATGGTCGAGGTGCCGAACCCGCGCCACCCGTTTGGCGCGCGCGGCGTCGGCGAGGTGCCGATCGTCCCGCCGATGGCGGCTGTAGCCAATGCGATCTGCGACGCGACCGGAGTGCGGCTGCGCGACCTGCCGATGTCGCCGCCGCGGCTCCTGGCCGCGCTCGACGACGCCCTGCCGCTGCGCCAAGCGGCGGAGTAGAACCTAACGCCGTCATTCCCGCGCAAGCGGGAACCCAGGGGCCACAGGTCTCGTCGGTGGCCCTGGGTCCCCGCCTTCGCGGGGAAGACGGCCATCGCGAAAAGAGGTCCTGATGACTTACATCGCCAAGGAATTTCAAAAGATCGTCGGCACCCGGCCGATCCGCCCCGATGGCGTCGACAAGGTCACCGGCCGCGCCAATTTCGGCGCCGATATGGTGATGCCCGGCATGCTTTGGGGCAAGGTCAAGCGCAGCCCGCACGCCCATGCGCGGATCATGTCGATCAACCTCGACAGGGCGCTGAAGCTGCCCGGTGTCAAGGCCATCGTCACCGCCGAGGATTTTCCGCCGATCGCGTCGGAGGAAGCGTTTGTCGGCGAAGGACCGATGAACTTCCGCGACCTGTCGCGCAACTGCATGGCGCAGGAGCGGGCGCTTTACGACGGCCATGCGGTGGCCGCGGTTGCCGCCACCTCGGCCGCGATCGCCGAAGAAGCGTGCGAGCTGATCGAGATCGACTACCACGTATTGCCGCACGTCATCGACGTCGAAGACGCGATGAAGCCCGATGCGCCCCTGCTGCACGACGACCTCTTCACCCAGGGGGTGGACCCGAAGCCGACGCGTCCCTCGAACATCGCCAAGAAGATCGGCTTTACCAAGGGCGACATCGAGGCCGGGTTCCGCGACGCCGACGTCATCATCGAGCGACGCTATACGAGCCCGCCGGTGCATCAGGGCTATATCGAGCCGCATGCCTGCGTCGTGTCGGTCGCGGCCGACAACCAGACGACGATCTGGAGCTCGAGCCAGGGCCAGTTCATGGTGCGCGCTTATTGCGCCAAGCTCCTCGGTCTCGACATCGCCGACATCCGCGCGATCCCGGCCGAAATCGGCGGCGGGTTCGGCGGCAAGACGCTGGTTTACTTGGAGCCGGTGGCCTTGGCGCTGGCCAAGAAGACCGGCCGCCCGATCAAGATGGTGATGAGCCGCGAGGAGGTGTTCCGCGGCACCGGGCCGGCTGCGGGCTCGGTCGTCGAGGTCAAGCTCGGCGCCAAAAAGGACGGCAGGCTGACCGCCGGCGAGGTCAATCTCAAATACCAGGCCGGCGCCTTTCCGGGGTCGCCCGTCGGGCCCGGCTGCATGTGCGCGTTTGCGATGTACGACCTGCCCAATGCCCAGGTGACCGGCTACGATGTGGTCTCGAACCGGCCCAAGGTCGCGGCCTACCGCGCGCCGGGCGCGCCGAATTCGTCCTGGGGTGTCGAAAGCTGCCTCGACGAGCTGGCGCAGCAGCTGGGGATCGACCCGCTGGTCTTGCGCCAAAGAAACGCAGCCAAGGACGGGGTCAAGGCGGTGCACGGGCCGACCTGGCAAAACATCGGCTATGCCGAGACCGTCGCTGCGGCGCTGAACCACCCGCATATGAAGGAAAAGCTCGGCCCCAACCAGGGCCGCGGCATCGCCTCGGGCTTCTGGTTCAACATCGGCGGCGAGTTCGAGCGCGGCCTGCCACATCAACGAGGACGGCACCGCGGTGGTCGCGGTCGGCACCCCGGACGTCGGCGGCTCGCGCGCCTCGATGGCGATGATGGCGGCCGAAATCCTCGGCATCCCGGTCGAGCGCGTGCGCCCGATCGTCGCCGACACCAGCTCGATCGGCTTTTCGTTTCTGACCGGCGGCAGCCGCGTCACCTTTGCCACCGGCATGGCGACCACCCAGGCCGCCGAGAAGGTGGTCGAGGAGATGAAAAAGCGCGCAGCGATGATCTGGGACATCAGCCCCGACGCGGTCGAGTGGAAAGACGGCAAGGCCTATCCCGCCGGCGCCAACGCCGGCGGCTTCGAGCCCCTGTCCCTGGCCGAGATCGCGCTCAAGGCGGGGCGCACGGGCGGTCCGATCACCGCCGAGGTGTCGATCAACGCGCAGGGTGCGGGCCCCGGTTTTGCCACCCACATCTGCGATGTCGAGGTCGACAGGGAAACCGGCCACGTCAAGATCCTGCGCTACACCGCGGTCCAGGATTGCGGCCGGGCGATCCACCCCTCCTATGTCGAAGGCCAGATCCAGGGCGGTGTGGCCCAGGGCATCGGCTGGGCGCTCAACGAGGAATACATCTACGACAAGGAAGGCCGCCTCGAAAACCCGGGCTTTCTCGACTATCGCGTGCCGGTCACCTCCGACCTGCCGATGATCGAGGCGGTGATCGTCGAGGTGCCGAACCCGCGTCACCCGTTTGGCGCGCGCGGCGTCGGCGAGGTGCCGATCGTGCCGCCGATGGCCGCGGTGGGCAATGCGATCGCCGCCGCGATCGGGGTGCGCCTGCGCGACCTGCCGATGTCGCCGCCCCGGCTGCGTGCCGCCCTCGACGCGCTCCCGCCGGCACGCCAGGCCGCGGAGTAGCCTCCGGCGCGGAGACGATGGCCTCGGCCGGGCGCGACCTGGCCGAGGGCCACGGCCGTCACAAAAACGTGGGTGCCCGGATCGCTGGCCCAGGTGAGATCCGCGATGGGGGCCGCGATCAAGTCCGCGCGATTGGTGTCCCATTGCCACCCCATAGAGTCCGGGCAAGGGAAAAATTGGCAGGGCTCGGGACAAATTTGGCGTCGGCGCTGTCGTTGACGATGCTCGTCGTCGGCTGCGCCGCGCCCCCGACGCAGCCACCGTCGCACCCCGCTCCCTACGCCTGCCTGCTGCCGGGGGAGCAGCAGATGCTGGTCGCCGAGCTGTTCTTTGGCCGCAACATCGAGGGCCGCGCGCCGCTCAGCGATGCAGAATGGGCCGAGTTCGCGGCGCAGACCGTCACGCCGAGCTTTCCCGACGGCTTTACCGTGCTCGACGGCGAGGGCCAATGGCGCAACCCGCGGACCGGCCGGATCATACGCGATCCGACCAAAATCCTGCTGGTCGCGACGAAGCGCACGCCCGACCTCGCACGCCGGCTATCGGGGGTGATCGACGCCTACAAGGCGCGGTTCCATCAGCAATCGGTCGGCGTCATCACCCGCGACAGCTGCGCCGATTTCGATTAGATGCGGTCCGGTTCGATCCTCGGGAGAAAGCAATGGCGGACGAGATCCGGCTGGGGCTGATCGGCGCCAGCGTTTCAGGAACCTGGTCGGCGCGCGCGCATTTGCCGGCGCTGCGCGAGAGCGCAGAGGTCGAGCTGACCGCGGTGTGCACGACCCGGGCGGAGAGCGCCGAGGCGGCGCGGCACGCTTGGGATGCCAAGCTTGCTTTTGACGATTGGCGCCGGATGGTCGCCTCGCCCGAGATCGACGCGGTCGCGGTCGTCGTGCGCGTGCCGTCGCATTATCCGCCGGCCAAAGCGGCGTTGGAGGCCGGCAAGCACGTCTATTGCGAATGGCCGCTCGGGCGCACCACCGCCGAGGCAACGGAGTTGGCGGGACTGGCCAAGGCGCGTGGGCTCGTCACCGCCATCGGCCTCCAGGCCCGCGTCAACCCCGCGATCATGCATATGAAAGAACTGGTCGCGGCCGGTTATGTCGGCGAGGTCATGGCGGTCCATGTCAGCCTGATGCGCGAGGGTGTCTTGACCCGGCCGTCAAACCGCACCTGGCAGCGCGACGCGACACTCGGCGCCAACACCTTGACCATCGCCAACGGCCACACGGTCGATGCGATGCGGTTTGTGACCGGCGATTTCGCGCGGCTTTCCACGGTCGTGGCGACCCAGGCCAAGCAGTGGCTCGACACCGGCACCAACACCTGGCTCGATGTGACCTCGCCCGACAATGTGCTGGTGAGCGGCCGGCTGGCAAATGGCGCGGTGGCCTCGGTGCATATCGCCGCCATTCCCTATGCCGGCAGCGGCTATCGCATGGAGATCTACGGCCGCGACGGCACCCTGGTCGCGGCCGGCGCAGATTCACCGCAATTGAACGAGGTCACGCTGAGGGGCGCGCAACGCGGCAACGCGCTGGCGCCGATCCCGGTGCCCGCCCGCCATATTCTCGCCGCCTCGGCCACGCCGCCGGGCGAGCCGTTCAATGTCGGCCAGATGTATACGCTGTTCGCCCATGCGATCCGCGGCGAGAGAAGCCATCCGCCCGATTTCGATACCGCGGTCGAGCTGCACCACCTGGTCGATGCGATTAAACAGGCATCCGACACCGGCCGCGAGGCAGCGTTCGGATAGTCCGGGAAGCCGACCTCAAAACACTATTTTTCTGGCCCGCGGCGCCGATCGGGGGGCGGCGATATGTTCGGCGGCGGCGCCAAAGAAGAGGCCGATCGTCGCCCACATGATCAGCTGTGCGCCGGCTGAGGCGATGCGGAACCGCCACAGCACGGCAGCGGGGAACTGGGGCGGCACCTCGTTGATGGCCGGCAACGCCAGGCCGGCGGCGACCACGACGACCAGATAGGCTGCGGCGGCGATCAGGAACGCGTTCCACGCGCCAAAGCGGGCCAGCAGCCGAAGGCGCAGCATCCCGGCGGCGATCATCGCCGCGAGCGAGATCGCGATCATGCTGAAATAGAGCGCGGTGCGCGGTCCGATCGTTGCGGGATCGCCGACCGAAGGCGGGCTCGCCGGGTATTTGAGGCTCGGGACGATATAGACCGCGATCAGCCCGACAACCGCCAGAACGACCGCCGCGGCGCGCGGCCCGAAATCGCCGATCCGGCCGTATGCCAGCGCGAAGGCCAACCCAAACAACCCGCCAAAGGCGATGTTGTAGACCATGACCCCGGTGAAGAGGCCAATGCCGGCCTGCACCGGACGGCTGACCAGCGGGGGCTCCGATTCTTCCTTTGGCGCGGGCAGGCCCTTGGCGATCAGCGCGCGCGCCACGGCTTCCGCCTTGGCTTGGTCGAGCTGTGTCTCGAACGCGATGGCATGATCGACCTGCGGCTCGCCGACCACCTTCAAAAAACCAAAGCACAGCAGACCCGCGACAATGCCGATCAGCATCCCCCGCGCCAGCAGAGCACCCACCATGACGCCGGCACCGGCACCCGCCTAATGGCAGGGAAAGCCCAGCAAATGTCGCCCGTCATGCACAAATTCGTGCACATACATGCCGCGAATCAGCGATGTCGCACCCTCTTCGGCGCCGACAAAATAGAGCGCCAGCAGCAACAGCAAGCCGCCGAGGATCAACCACGGCAGCACCGCGCGGACCGGAATGGCAACCGGCTCGGCGGCAGCGAACGGGGTGGTGGTCATTGCGCAAGCTCCTGGGATTTCGCGTCCCGATTAGCGGCCCATCCGTCACGAGGGGGTCTGACTCTCGACCGGGCCTCTCGGCGCCGGCCGATTACAGTGGCGCGACCGTGCCGGGCTCTCACCGGCTTCCACGCCTCGCATTGTCGAAGCCGAGCATAAGGAGCGAGCTCCTTAATTGTCAACCGAGCCTTTGCGTTGGTTCGCCGGGGCGCGGCTGTCAGCGCGTCAATACCCGGTTTTCATATCGATCTGCTGCAATAGGCCGCGGCCCTGTTCGAGGCTGCGGATATTGGCGGCGATCTCGGTCACGAGCTGCGCCACGGTCGGCCGCCGGGCGACGTGCGGCATCACGGTAACCCTGGGGTGCGCCCAGAGCGGGTTGTCGGGCGGCAGCGGCTCGGGCCAGAGCGCATCCAAGGCGGCGTAGGACAATTGGCCCGAATCGAGCGCGGCGATCAGGTCGGCCTCTACCACATGATTGCCGCGACCGACATTTATCACCATCGCCCCCTTCGGCATCATCGCGAAGGTGCGGGCGCACAAGATGCCCTCGGTTTCCTGGGTCAGCGGCAGCAGGCAGATTGCGATGTCGGTCTGGCTCAGAAATGGCCCGAGCTGGTCGCGGCCGTGAAAGATCGGCACTTCTTCCTTCTCGCGCGGCGAGCGGACCCAGGCCGAGACATGAAAGCCGAGCGATTTCAGCACCAGCGCCGGCGCTTTCGCCATCATGCCGTAGCCGAGAAAGCCGATGCGCCGCTCCTCGGGCCGGACGATCCGGGTGCGGCGCCATTCGCGGTTCGCCTGCGCCATCTGATAGCCCGGCATGTCGCGGTGAAAGCGCAGCACGTGCATGACGACATATTCGGTCATCATCGGGTCGCCACCCGGCGGCTCGATCTTGCCGAGCGGCACCTTGGGCAATTTCGGGTGGTCGATAAACGCCTCGACCCCGGCGGACCGGCTGAACATCGCCTTCAAATTCGGGAATGCCGGCAAAGCATCGAAATCGGGATGCATAAAAGCCAGGTATTCGATATCCGCCGGGGCGCCCGCTTCCGGCCAGACGCGGACTTCGAGATCGGGCAGCTGCTCGGCAAAGGTGTCGAGCCATGCCTCGATATTGCCGATCCGCCTTTCGAGATTGATCAGAAGCAGCGCCATTTATATCTCCTTGAAAGCGGCATTGTCGATGCTTCGATTTCGGCTTGGGGAATCCGGCGGCTGTCTGTCGCGGTCCTGAACCTCAGCCGGCGGCGCGCACCGGCGCGTGACAGCGGGGCTCCGGAATTGGCAGACCATCCTCGCGCGCTACGGCGAGCCAAGCTTCAATCGCCTGCTCGATTTCGGCCAGGGCTTCGGCCGGAGTTGCGCCAAAGGCCGAGCATGATTGCAGATCGGGCACATCGGCGACCCAGGCGCCGTCCGGCTCCGACCAGAACAGATTGATATGATATTTGGGCATCATTGTCGGCGCTCGATGGTAAGGCCGAATTCCCGAACCAAGTCCAAGAATTGGGCGATTTGATAGGGCTTGGCTTCCCGGTCTCTTGGCTGCAAGCTCAGCGGCCGTGTGGCTTGCGGATGCGTGTAGATGTAATGGCTTCCACTCACTCGGCGTAGCCTAAAACCGAAAGCTTCGATGAGCCTGCGGAATTCATCGAAGCCGATATTGCGGAGGTCACCCGCGACCGCCCTCTCCCACAACTGGTCTCGGCGCGAACGTCGCATTGCGTCGAGCGTTATGCGCGCAAGTTCGGAGGGCGCGACGTAGTGGCCGACGGCTAGCGTGCTGCGGCTTTCGCGCGGGCTTGGTCGAGGTCGGGGAGGTTGCTGGCCGAGGCGGCGTCGCCGAGCCGCGAGCCGCGGGTCAACGACAGGGCGGCGACGGCGGCCTCGTTCTCGCCGATCTTCGCCATGATCGCCTCCTTGGCGCGGTCGAAAACGCCGCGGTTGGTGGCGACAAAATGCTGCGACCCGCGCAACCCGGCGAGATAGCCGTTGATCTCGGGCACGACATAGCGGGCGACCATGTCCCAGCTGCGCCGGGTGTCTTCGGGGTTGGCCCAGTCGTGGACAAAGCCGACGATGGTGCCGAAGCCGCCGCTCGTCTCGATCACCTGCTTCAACCGCGCCACCAGATCGTCGGGCGTGCCGATCGTCGCCGCCGCACCGGCACCGAAGGCGGTCTTTTCGATCGCCTCGTCCGGGCTCTTGAACGGGGTCGCACCGGGCCGCTGCAAGGTGCCGACGATGTACTGGTTGTGATGGCGCATCAGGCCCCCGCCCGCCTCGGCGATCGCCTTTTCGCGGGTCTCGGCGATGTGCCAGGAGAGCAGCACCCGCCAATCCTTGCGATCGACCGTCCGGCCGTGCTTTTTCGCCGCGGCTTCGGCAAAGCCCCATTGCGTCGGCAGCGCGTTGAGGCCCTCCTCGGCGAGCGAGCCGATCGAAATGACGCCGATCCCGTGCTTGCCGGCGAGCGTCATGCCCGACGGGCTGATCTGCGAGGCGACCGCGAACGGCATTTCCTCCTGCAACGGCAACAGCTGCAGTTGCGCATCCTGCAAGGTGAACCAGTCGCTTTTCGCGGTCACCCGCTCGCCCTGCATCAGCCGCCGGATGACGCCGATCGCCTCGTCCTGGCGGTCGCGTTGGACCATCGGGTCGATGCCGAGCGTGTGCGCGTCCGAGGCGAGAGCGCCCGGCCCGGAGCCGAAGATCGCCCGCCCGCCGGTCATCCAATCGAGCTGCACCATGCGTTGGGCGACGTTGAACGGGTGGTGATAGGGCAGCGACACGACACCGGTGCCGAGCTTGATCCGCTTCGAGCGCTCGCCCGCGGCCGCCAGGAACATTTCGGGCGAGCCGATCATCTCCCAGCCGCTCGAATGGTGCTCGCCGCACCAGAACTCGTCATAGCCGAGCTGGTCGAGCTGCTCGACGAGATCGAGATCGCGGCGGAACTGCAAGAGCGGGTTCTCGCCGACCGGGTGATGCGGGGCGAGAAAGGCGCCGAACTTCAAACGCGGCATTCTGGATCTCCTGCAACGGGCGGACCGGGACGTGCCGGCAGTTTTATCGTCATTTGCGCAAAAGCGCGAGGCAGCGGGGCCTGAACATTTTGTCGGTCTGGGTCGCGCAGGAGCGGGATGGCAAGAGGGGATTTCCGTCGGATTCGTCGACGAGCGGGCATCGCCGTGCAAGAATGCCGCGTGCCGTGTGAGCTTTGAGGGAGTGCCGCCGGATGATCGAGAAGACCGCGCAATCCGTTGGGAACCTGGGTTATCACGCTCATATTTATTACGACCCGGTAAGGACCCGAGCCGCCGCCGAGCGGGTGTGCGCCGCGCTCGGCAAAGAGTTTCCGGTCGAGATCGAGGAATTCCGCGACATGCCGGTCGGACCGCACCCGATCTCGAATGTTCTGGTCGTGTTCAAGCCCGAGCAGTTTGAGCAAGTCGTGCCCTATCTGATGCTGAACCGCGCCGGGCTCGACGTCTTGGTGCACCCGCTGACCACGGACGCGGTCGAAGACCACAGCAGCTACGCGGTCTGGCTCGGCAACCCGGTCGAGCTCAAGCTGCACACGCTGCCGCACGGGCGCGGCGGACGGCTGCCGAGCGGGGTAAGCGCGTAGCTGCCGGAGCACGGCGCGGGAGGCACGGCGCGGGAGGCTGGCGCCCACTCATCTGGCCGGGGTGAAGGCGCCGCCGGCTACGGCGTTGTCGGCGATGCCGGCGCGCAACGCGTTGGGCTGCTGCGCGCCCGATTTTGCCAGCCCGTACATCGCCTCGATCGTGCGCAGCAGGCTCACATGGGTCAACGGCTCGGCATCGCGATAGCCCGGTTTGACATGGGCGCCGGCGATGACCGTGGCGATCCGGTTTTGCCGATCGAGGCGGGCACGGTCGTGGCCGGGGTCGACCGCCGGATCGGTCAGCCCCTTGTATCCGCCCTTGTCGTCATTCTCGTCGAAGGTGACGATCAACAGCGAGTTGTGCGTCTTTGCCCATTGGTAATAGGCGTCGAGGTTTTGCCGCAGCCATTGGTCGCCGGCCGGGATGCTGTCCTTGGGCGCACCATTGTGCATGTCGTGATCGAGGTCGGGAATGACGAACGCAACCGTCGGCAATTTCGTGTAGTCGGACGGAAAATCGGCAAAGCGCAAATTCGACGAAGTGTCGGCGGTCGTCCCGTTCGGAACATTGGCAAAGCTGATCCACGGCACGTGCTTTCGGCCGTAAAGGCAGGGATAGACGCAGCCTTCCGGCAGCGCTGCGACTTCGGAGCCGATGGCCGGCAGCGATTGCGAATAGCCCTTGAACGACAGCCCTTTGGCGATCAGCGCCGCGCCGAGGTTGCTGGCGGTGAATTTCACCTTCGGCACTTTGTCGTCGAACCCGACATTCTGGTTGCTGCCTGAAAACAGCCAAAAGTAGTTGCCCTGACTGTTGTGCTCTTCGGCGAACATCCGGGTCAGGACCACGCCCTGCGCCGCCAATTTATTGAGGTAAGGTGCGGTTGCGTTGCCGATGATCTGGGCGAAATCCTTGTTCTCGCCGATGACGACAACGATGTGGTCGTATTTCGGAAGGTCCGGGGACCCGGCAGCCGCGAACGCAGCAGGGATCGGCGCCCACAGGAGGGCCGCGGCGGCGCAGGCGCCCCAAAAGCTCTTCATGTCATATTCCCACCGCCGCGATTCTCAGGCGACAGTACCAGAGCGCCATCAAAGAGCGTAGGCTCGCGGCCACGGCGGCCCGGCGGAAAAAGGAGGGAGCGATGCGCGGCGTGGTCTTTATGGGCGATCGGGAAATCGAGCTGATGGAGTTTCCCGACCCGACCCCGGGCCCCGGCGAGGTCGTTGTCGAGATGAAGGCCTCGGGCATGTGCGGCAGCGACCTGCACCAATACCGCCGGGCAAAGGGTGGCGAAGCCGTCGGCGGCATTCCCTCCAATCCAAACCCGGTCATCGGCGGGCACGAGCCCTGCGGCATCGTCGCCGCGATCGGCGCCGGGGTCGCGGACAAGCAGGCGCGGATCGGCCAGCGCGTCATGGTGCACCACTACAAGGGCTGCACCGTGTGCAACCATTGCCGCTCGGGCTGGTCGCAGCTGTGCCAGGAAGAGCCGGTGCTGGTCTACGGCAACAACGCCAATGGCGGGCATGCCCACTGGCTCAAGGTGCCGGCCTTTACCTTGGTGCCGCTCGACGACGCGTTGTCGTTCACCGCGGGGGCGGCAATCTCGTGCGGCACCGGCACCGCCTATGGCGCGCTGCGCCGGTTGAAGCTTTCCGGCAACGACACGATCGCGCTGTTTGGCCAAGGCCCGGTCGGCCTTTCGGCGACCCAGCTCGCTGCGGCGATGGGGGCGCGGGTCATCGCGCTCGATGTCAGCCCCGAGCGGCTCGAGCGCGCCAAGGAGTTCGGCGCCTGGCAGACGGTCAACCCGCGCTCCAACGACCCGGTGGGAGCCGTCAAGGAGCTGACCCACGGCGGCGCCGACTTCACCCTGGACACCTCGAGCCAACCCGAAGGCCGCATCGCCGCGGTGCGCAGCGCCAAGGTCTGGGGGACCGTCGCCTTTGTCGGCGAGCGCAACAACGTCACGATCGATGTGAGCCCCGACATGCTCCGCAAGCAACTGACGATCGTCGCGTCCTGGACCTTCTCGTCGATCGGCCAGGCCGAATGCGCGCAGTTCATCGTTGACCGCGGCATCGATGTCGACCGCCTCTTCACCCACCGCTGGCAGCTCGACCAGGCGGCAGACGCCTATCGCCTGTTCGACACGCAAACGACCGGCAAGGGCGTGTTCCTGATGTAGCCGGGGATTTTGCCCTCTCCGCCCCCAGAGGCGTGCCGCGCAAAATTATTACCAAGGTAAATTAGTGAAAATTTCCTATTGATCGAAAGTTTTACGGTATTTATGCTTTGCCGCGAAAAGAGGCGGCGATGACCCATATCCATGTGATCCACGAGAATGCGGCTTGGCTCGAACCGCTGGCCGCAGCGCTCGATCGGCAAGGCCTGCCCTGGCGGGACTGGTTTTTCGACACCGGCGTTTTCGATTTGTCGGGGCCGCCGCCAGAGGGCGTCTTCTACAACCGGATGAGCGCCTCCTCGCATACGCGCGGGCATCGCTATGCCGCCGAGCTGACCGCGGCGGTGCTGGCCTGGCTCGAAGGGCATGGGCGTAAGGTCGTCAATGGCGCGCGGGCGCTCGATCTCGAAATCAGCAAGGCGCGCCAGCACGCCGCACTCGCCGCCGCGGGCATCCGCACACCCGAGACTGTCCTCGTCGCCGGCGCGGATTTGCTGGTCGCGGCGGCGCAGAGCCATTTCGGCGACGGCCCCTTTATCCTCAAGCCCAACCGCGGCGGCAAGGGGCTTGGCGTGCGGCTCTTCCGCAGCGCCGGCGCGCTTGCCGATTATCTGGCCTCGCCGGATTACGAGGCGCCGGTCGATGGCCTCCACCTCGTCCAGCAATATGTCCGCGCGCCGCTGCCGCTGATCACCCGCGTCGAATTCGTCGGCGGCCGGTTTTTCTATGCGGTCGAGGTCGATACCAGCGACGGGTTTGAATTATGCCCGGCCGATGCCTGCGCCGTCGGCGACGCATTGTGTCCGGCGGGCGAGGTGCGGCGCGCCAAATTCACGATCATCGACGACATCGACCCGGCGCTGAAGCTCAGCTACGAAACCTTTCTCGCCGCCAACAATATCGGCGTCGCCGGGATCGAGCTCATCACCGACGCCAATGGCCGGGCCTATACCTACGACGTCAACACCAACACCAACTACAACCCCGAGGCCGAAGCTCGCGCTGGCCGTTCGGCGATGGACGCGCTCGCCCGCTATCTCGGCGCCGAGCTCGCGCGTGCCGGCGGCGGCTAGATAAGGTCGCGCAGCATCGCCACAAGCGGCTTGTCGGCCGGCGGCATCGGGTAGTCGCCGAGCCGCGCCGGGCGTGCCCAGGCGAGGCGCTGGCCTTCACGCGCGGTGACGATCCCCGACCATTTGCGGCAGACATAGAGCGGCATCAGCAAATGAAAGTCGGGGTAGCTGTGCGAGGCGAAGGTCAACGGGGCGAGGCAGCTCGCGGCCACGTCGATGCCGAGCTCCTCGGCGAGCTCGCGGATCAGCGCCCTCTCGGGCGTCTCGCCGGGGTCGATCTTGCCACCGGGGAACTCCCACAATCCCGCCATCGACTTGCCGGGCGGGCGCTGGGCCAGGAGGACGCGGCCATCGGCATCGACCAGCGCCGCCGCCGCCACCAAAACCACGGTCGAGCCCGCATCCATATCGGTGGCTTAGCGCTGACCGGATAAAAATTCGACTCTTTTTGCCTATATTCCGCCGATGACGGCGTCGCGCGCGTTTCCGACTGGCATTCGATCGGCCCGCTGATTGCCCGACATGCGCGTTGCAGCCGGCAAGGGAAAGCGGGCCGGATGGCGGCGATGGGCGCGAGCCTCGCGGCGGCATATCGGCGGCAGCCCGCGCATCGGGCTCGCTGTGCTGGCGGTTGTCGCCGGTGTTGCAATCTGGCTTGCGAGCCTGCCGCTGCATCGCGGCAGCGAGCCGCACCCTGTCACGCCGCACCGGGCCGTGTCGCTCGCACCGGCGCCTGTGGCAAAGCCGTCGGCGCCAGCGGTAGAAAAGCCGGCCGAGGAAGCGATGTTTCGACCGCCGCCGGCGCTGCCGGCGCCGCAGCGCTCGGAGCCGGCTTGGCTGCGGTTTGCCGTGCCGGCGCGACCGGCCGCCGGTCGCGCGATCGTTGCCGTGGTGCTCGACGATCTCGGGCTCGACCGGGCGCGGACAGCGGCGGCGATCCGGCTGCCGGGAACGCTGACCTTGTCGTTCATGACCTATGCGCAGGATCTGCCGCAGCAGACCGAGGCGGCGCGGCGGGCCGGGCACGAGCTTATGCTGCATGTGCCGATGGAGGCGATCGACCGGCGTGAAGACCCCGGCCCCCACGCGCTCTACACCTCGCTCTCGCGCGCGGCGATCCTCGACCGGCTGCGCTGGGGGCTCGATCGTTTTTCCGGCTATGTCGGCATCAACAACCACATGGGCAGCCGCTTCACCGCCGATGCGCGGGCGATGGCGCCGGTCATGGCCGAGCTGCAAGCCCGCGGCCTGGTGTTTCTCGATTCGCGGACGACGGCGCGCAGCACCGGGGTCGAGCTGGCGGCCGCAGATGGCGTGCCGCACGCGGCGCGTGACGTGTTTCTCGACGACGACCTCGCGCCGGCCGCGATCGAGCGGCAGCTGGCGCTCCTCGAACGCCTGGCAAAGCGGCATGGCAGCGCCGTCGCCATCGGGCACGCCCACGATCCGACCTTGGCTGCGCTCGCCGCGTGGTTGCCGACCTTGCCGGCAAAGGGGCTGATGCTGGAGCCGGTCAGCGCCGTGGTGCGCTACCAGATGGCGCAACGGCGCTAAAGCTTATGACGATCCGAGCCCGAGGAGGCGGCGGGCCAGGGTCAGATGCGGCCGGTCGAGCATCTTGCCGTCGAGGGCGATGGTCCCGGCGTCGGGGTTGGCGGCGAACAAATCGACGACCTTGCGGGCCCAGGCGCGCTCTTCGTCGGCGACCGAAAAGGCCGTGTTGATCGCGGCGATCTGCGCTGGATGGATCGCCATCTTGCCGGTGAAGCCTGAGCGCCGCGCCGCCGCGCATTCCGTGGCGAGCCCTCCGAGGTCGCGGAAATCGGTAAAGATCGTATCGATCGGCGCCACCCCGGCCGCGGCCGCCGCGGCAAGGCACAGCGAACGCGCCAGCAGGTAAATATCGTCATAGGCGCCGTCGAGGCGGCGGTTGTTGCCGCCGATCGCGGCGGCGAGGTCTTCGGCACCCCAGGTGATGCCGGCGAGCCGGGCCGAGGCACCGGCATAGCCGCCGAGCGCGAACAGCGCTGCCGGAGTTTCGGTGGCGATCGCGATAACCTGGATGGCGCCCCGCGGCAGCGCCGCAGCGGCCTCGAACGCGTCGAGACAGTGATCGAGCCGGCGCAAATCCTCGGGCACGCATTTCGGCAGCAAGATACCGTCCGGCCGGCACGGAACGGTGGCGGCGAGATCGTCGAGCGCGGCATCGCCGCCGCCGAGCGAGCCGACAAGCGGGTTGATGCGCACCCAGCGGCGGAACCCGGCCGCGTGCGTCGCTTCGAGAAAAGCGCGCGCCCGGCTGCGGGCCAGCGCCCGGTTTTGCGGCACCACCAAATCTTCGAGATCGAGGATCAGCGCGTCGGCGCCCGATTCGGGGGCGCGCGCGAGCTTGCGCTCGCTGTCGGCAGGAACGAACAGAAACGAGCGCACTCACCCCTCCCCGCTCGATGCGGCGGCGGGCCGGCATTTCATCAGCGCGGCGCGGCGGCAGATCGCGACGACCGCGCCCTGCTGGTTGATGCCCTGATGCTCGAATTCGACGATGCCGGCATCGGGACGCGACCGGCTTTTGCGTTTGGCGACCACGACCGTCCGCGCGCGCAACGTGTCGCCGTGAAACACCGGCTTTGGAAAGCGCACCTCGGTCATCCCGAGATTGGCCACGGTCGTGCCCAGGGTCGTGTCGCCGACGCTGAGGCCGATGACGAGGCCGAGCGTAAAGATGCTGTTGACGAGCGGCCGGCCGAACTCGGTCGTTTTGGCAAATTCGGCGTCCAGATGCAGCGGTTGCGGGTTCATCGTCAAGCTGGTGAACAGCACATTGTCCATCTCGGTGACGGTGCGGGTCGCCGCGTGCTCGAACACCTGCCCGTCGCTGAACTCGTCGAAATACAGCCCCGTCATGGCCTGCCCCGATCAGCCCCGCCAAAGATTACCAAGATTAATTGGGACGGCGGCTCGGCGGCAAACCCGACGCGCGGAGCGGCGGCGCTGCGGGGTTTTTGAAATCCGCTCGACCATCGGCCCCGAACAACCTAGCATGACAACCACTCGAAGGGGCGGCGCGGTGTCTTGCCCGGCCGCCCGAGGCGCGCGGTGGGTGGGAATTCGGTCGGGGAATGGACATCAACCAGCTCATCGCCGAATACGGCGTCTGGTTTTATCCGATCGCGTTTGTCTGGACCTTTCTCGAAGGCGAGACGATCGTCCTGTTCGCCGGCTTTGCCGCAGCGCAAGGGCTGCTCGACCCGTTGCTGCTGCTCGCCGCGACCGGGCTCGGCAGCTTTGCCGGCGACCAGACCTATTTCTGGATCGGGCGCCATTTCGGGCCAAAGCTGCTGGAGCGTTTCCCGCGCTGGCAAGACGGTGTCGAAGGCGCGTTGCACTGGCTCGCACGCTATAATACGCTCTTTATCCTGTCCTTCCGCTTTATCTATGGCGTGCGCAACCTGTCGTCGTTTGCAATGGGGTTGAGCGCGATCCGCTGGCAGCGTTTTCTCTCACTGAATTTATTGGCGGCGATGCTGTGGGCCGGGTGCTTTATCGCGATCGGCTACTTCCTCGGCGGCGCCTTTCGCGCCATCCTCGGCGACATCGTCCACTCGTTCAGCCTCAGCCTGCTGGCGGTGTTTGTCGCGTTCGCGGTCGCCGTCGGGGTCGTGCATCGGCTGCAAAAGCGGCGCCAGCTCAAGATCTTCCTGGCGGGCCCGAGGGCTGCGCCGCGATCGTAACGGCGGGCACGACCGCGACCGGACTGCCGATAACGAGGCCGAGCCGGCGGTCGGCGGGGCCGCCATTGACCGCGATTTCGGCGAGCCCGTTCGAATTTTCGTACCAGAACGCCGCACCTGGCGGAACCTCGGAAAAGGTCCGGGCGCGAGGCAGCTCACGGTCGCCGAGGGCAAGCCGCGCGGCTGGCGGCACCACCCCGGCGCGCAGCCCGGTCATGGCGTTGCCGAACCCGTCTATGTAGACGATTTCGGACAGGTCATCCGGCCATTCCGGGCAGCGCTGGATTTGGCCGTCGCGCAACAGGCTTTCGCGCGCGTCGCCGCGGGCGAGCCGCGCCGCTACCGGGGCAAACAGGTCGCGGCCGTGAAACGTCGCCGACAATCGCTCGGGTCGCCAATGGATTTCCCAGCCGCGAAATTTTTCGGCGCGACGCAGCACCAGCTCGAACAGGCCGTTGTCCGGGCCGACATAGATGCGCCCGTCGGCCTCGATCGCGACCGCCCCCCGGCTGCTGCCGACGCCCGGATCGACGACGGCGACAAACACCGTTTTGGCGGGAAACCAGGATCCGTAGGCCGCGAGAAGATAGGCGGCGGGCTTTGGCAGGCCGGGCGCCAAGTCGGCAAACAAGTCGATGACCGCCGACCGCGGCGCCTCGCGATGCAATACCGCCTTGAGCTGTCCGAGATAGGGTCCGGCGAGGCCGAAATCGGTAAACAGCACGATCATCCCCGCCTCCGCGCCCGGCAATGGCAGCCTCGCCTCCGGTTTCGAGGATAGAATATCTGTTTATCCCGAGTGACACGACCAGGGGCAATCGCGGGTTGATATTCAGAGAGGGTTCGCACCCGATTAACCCGGCACTGTTCTTTACGGGGTGATCCGTCGCGTTACGGTTTCTCTTGATCGACGGCGGCGGCGGGGTATGCTGCCCCGGTCGCAAAGTTCATTCGGGGGAAAGATCGATGGGGAAGATGGTCCTGGCGGCAGCGCTGCTGGTCGCGGCCGGAACGCTGCCGGCGGTGGCGGCCGACCGGAGCTGCTATTCGCAAGCGGATCTCGAGGCCGAGCAGGCGCTGGTGTTTCAAACCAATCTGATGGTGGTCAGCTCGGCCTGCCGGGATACGGTCTACGGTGAGTTTCGCGCCCGCAACAGCAACGCGATCATCGCCTATCAAAAGGAAATGATCGCGCATTTCCGCCGCGAGGGCTTTCGCAACGCCCAAGGCAAGTTCGACACCTGGAACACCAGCCTCGCGAACGAGATCTCGCTGAAGCAGGGAGCGATGCCGACGGGGCAGGTGTGTCAGCAGGCGGCGGACATGCTCAAAATGGCAAGCACCTTGGATTCCAAAGGCTTCCACGATTATGCGGTGGCCCATATCGCGACCTCCCCCGTCACGCACCCGAGATGCGGTCGCTAACGCGCGGTTCGCGATGGGCCGCCGAGCCGCACCGCGCCGGCGAGCCCGGCAGCGGACAACAGCGCCATAAAGAAATAGGCGTGGCCGCCGTATAGAGCGAAAAGCACTCCGGCGGCCAGCATGACGAGGCCGCCGAGCCCCGACGAGGCCGCCGCATAGATGGTCTGCGCGCCGGCCGCCGCCTCCGGAGGCACGATTCGCGACAAAAGATACATCGTGCCCAGATGGCTCGCGCCAAAGGTCAGCGCGTGCAGCAATTGCAGCGCCGCGGCAGCCGGCAGGCCGGGCAGCACGCCGGCGAGCGTCCAGCGCACGATGCCGGCGCCGCCGCCGAATGCCATCAATCCGGCTGGGCCGAATCGGCCGACGAGCCGGCGTCCCTGCCAGAACAGCACAATCTCGGCCACAACGCCCTCGGCCCACAACCAGCCCACCGCAGCGTCGGAGAAACCGAGCGAACGCCAATAAAGGGTCCCGAACCCGTAATAAACCTGGTGGCTCGTCTGCAGCGCCGCAGCGGTGACGACGACGCCCCAAAAACGCGGGCTGGAGGCAACCGCGCCGATGCCGCGTCGTCCCGCGCCGCGCGCCATGGGGTCGGACGCCATGGGGTCGGACGCCATGGGGTCGGGCGCTGTCGGCGATCGCCCGGCACGCCAGCAGCAGCAGCGTCGAGGCGCCGAGCACCAACGGCAGCACCGCCTTTGCCGAAGTCGCGGCGAGGATCCAGCCGGCGGCGAGCGCGGCGAGGATAAAGCTGATCGAGCCCCACACCCTGACCCTCGCGTAATCGACATCGCGAGTGCGGGAAAACGCGAGCGCGACCGTGTCGCCGAGCGGCATCAGCGCCGATTGCGCCGTCAGCGCCGCCAGGTTGAACGCAAAGAGGCATAGGAGCCCGGCGGCGGGCAGCAGCGCCGCATAGGCGGCGAGCGCGGTTGCGGCAAGTGCGGTCATGACGGCGCGGCGCCGCCCGAGCCGGTCGGCGATCATGCCGATCACCGGTGTGACGGCGACCTTCGCCCAGATCGCCGCAGCCAACAGGAACGCGATGTCGCGGGGGCCGAGACCACGCGCGGCGAGCCAGACCGGCCAGAACGGGAGCTGGATGCCGTTTACCAGAAATGCGGCGGCGTAAAACCCGGAGAGCCGGGCGGCGGGGAGGCCGGCAAGCCCTGTCGATCTCGCCGGCGGCCTCGACGATGTGCGCATCAGTGCCTATGTGGCGAGGGTGCCGATTGGGGTAGATCAACTCAGCGCGCTGCTGTCGGTGGTCATCATCGACGTGGTGCTCGCCGGCGACAATGCGATCGTGGTCGGGATGGCGGCCGCCGGGCTGCCGGCCAGGCAACAGCGGCGCGTCATTGCGCTCGGCATCGCCGCGGCCACGGTGCTGCGCATATTGTTCGCGTACTACACGGCCAGGCTGCTGGAAATCATCGGGCTCACCCTGGCCGGCGGCGTGCTGCTGCTGTGGGTGGCCTGGAAGATGTTTCGCGAGCTGCGCGAAACCCGGCGCGCCAAGCGGGCGGCTCGGATGTCCGAGCGTCGCGACGCGGCCCCGGCGCTGCGACGCAAGAGCGCAAGGGAAGTGCTGTTTCGCATCGTTCTCGCCGATGTGTCGATGTCGCTCGACAACGTCCTCGCCGTCGCCGGCACTGCGCGCGATCATTTTTGGGTGCTGGCTTTCGGCCTCGTCCTCTCGGTCGCGCTGATGGGCGTCGCCTCGACCTTCATCGCCCGGCTGCTGGAGCGGCATTTTTGGATTTCGTGGGTCGGGCTCGGCATCATCACCTTTGTCGCAGCGCGGATGATCTGGGAGGGCTCGACCGAAGTCCTTGGCCAGACCGCGGCGCTCGGGCTTTGAGGCTTCAGGCCCGCAACACCCCCGCTCCCACGTCTCGCCGACGAGCTCGGGAGCAAAGCTGTGATGCTGCTGCGTCGGCCAGCTGGTGCTCCAGCTCAATCACATGATTCACCAGAAATTGACCGTAGGATGGGTTGAGCATCGCGAAACCCATCGCGACAACCGAAGAAGATGGGTTTCGCTGGCGCTCAACCCATCCTACAAGGTTATCCGGGTGAATCATCTGAACCTGCCAAAGCACTAGCTGCGGCTGCAGGCGCCCCCGCCGAGCACGCAGAACTTGGCGCAATGCGGGTGGTTGAGCGGCACCGCACCGCTGGCGGCGGCGAGCGTCGGCCCCAATTCAAAGCGCTCGTCATAGGGCAACAGCGTGCAGGCCAGCACCGCCGGGCGTTCGGCGCCCTTGCGCTTGACCACCATCCGCGCGCTCGCGCACATCACGCTCTCAGGTGATTTGCCGAGGATGCCCCAGCACGCCTCGGTGATCTCGGGCACATCGGCGGCGGCGTCCATCTCGGGAAAGACAATCAGCGCCACCGGGTCGTCGGCGTCGATCGCAATATCGAGCCCGGCAAAAAGCCGGGCGAAGCCGGCGCGGATTTCGTCCTCCGATTCGCCCGAAAGGCGGCGGCTCGCGACATGCGGCGAGAACCCGTTGCGGGCGAGCCATAGGAGCCCGTCGATGGTCGGCTGCCAGCTGCGCCGGCCGCGCTCCGCCTCATGCACCGGGCGCCCATAATGGTCGATCGACACGCGGATCGTCAGCCGTTCGCCAAACCGCTCGTTGAGCCGCAGCAATGCCGGCTTGCATTTGGCCATCGGCTTCATCGCGTTGGTCAGGACGAGCGCACGAAAGCCGCGGCCGAGCGCATCATCGAGCATCGCCGGCAATTCCGGGTTCATAAACGGCTCGCCGCCGGTAAAGCCGATCAGCCCGGTCGGCAGGCCCGTGCTTTCGATTTCATCGAGGTATTCGGCGGCTTCGGCCGCGCTCAGATAGGCGAGCCGGTCGTTTTTCGGCGACGATTCGATATAGCAATGGCCGCAGGTCAGGTTGCACAGCGTGCCGGTGTTGAACCACAGCGTTTCGAGCCCGACGAGCGCAACCTGCGCGCGCTGCTCGCCTTTGGCGGTAACGAGCGGATCCTGAAACTTGCGCGGATCCATGGCGGGACGCTCGCGATGGTTGTTGTGCAATTTCGCCAGCTTAGTCCCACCGGTCCCGTTCTGCGATCTCAAACCGTCGTGATCCCAGTCTCAGCGGCCGGCGTTCGAGTTCTGCTGCCCCTGCGACTTTTGCTGCTGCTCGCGCGCGTGCTTTGCCGCCTCGTGGTGGCCGATGGCGCAGCCGGCACGGCGCCGATCAGCCCGGGTGGCCGGCAAGATGCACCGGCGACACCGCCGACGACTGCACCTTTCAGGCCACCCGGCGGCATCGGCTGGCCCTGCGCTCGCCCCGGCGAGCAGGATGGCGCAGACCGCCGTCGGCAATGTGAGCTTCATCACGAATCCTGCTGCAAGATGTCGTATCCGCGAACAGTCGCGCGCGACCGCGGGTTCACGGCACCGGCGGTTGCAGCGGCACCGGGGCGAGATTAGGTTGCGTCGTCGTGGAATACCTCAGCACACGCAGCATTCGGCCGCAGCCGAGCCCGCTCGGGTTCTGCGACGTGCTGCTGAAGGGCCTCGCCGAAGATGGCGGGCTTTTTGTGCCGGATGAGCTGCCGGTGCTCGACGACGCAACCGTTCGCGGTTTTGCCGGCCTGCCCTATGCCGCGCTGGCCGCGAGGGTGGTCGGGCTGTTCGCGGGCGACGACTTTGCCGCGGCGGAGCTCCACAGCCTTGCAACCGCGGCCTATCGCGAGTTCCGCCACGCTGCGGTGGCGCCGCTGGTTCAGCTCGATGAGCGGTTGTGGCTGATGGAGCTGTTTCACGGCCCGACCCTCGCGTTCAAGGACCTCGCCTTGCAGCTCGTCGGGCGGCTGTTCGATATGGCGTTGGCGCGACGGCAGGAGCATGCCACGGTCATTGCCGCGACCTCGGGCGACACCGGCTCGGCCGCGATTGCCGCCTGCGGCGACCGCAATGCGATCGACATCTTCGTGCTCTACCCGCACGGCCGGGTGTCCGAGGTGCAGCGCCGGCAGATGACGACAGCCGAGGCGCCAAACGCGCACGCGATCGCCATCGAGGGCACCTTCGACGATTGCCAGGATCTGGTCAAAGCGCTGTTCGCCGACATCGAGCTGCGCGCGAGGCTCAATTTCGCCGCGGTCAATTCGATCAACTGGGCGCGTATCGCCGCCCAGACGGTTTACTACTTCGCCGCCGCCACGGCGCTCGGCGGCCCGGCGCGGCCGGTGTCGTTCAGCGTGCCGACCGGCAATTTCGGCAATGTCTATGCCGGGCACGTCGCGCGCCGCATGGGTCTCCCGATCGAGCGGCTGGCAATCGGCACCAACAGAAACGATATCCTCGCCCGTTATCTGGCGACCGGCGAGATGAGCGTGGCGGCGGTCGAGCCGAGCTCGAGCCCGAGCATGGACATCCAGGTGGCGAGCAACTTCGAACGGCTGCTGTTTGAGCTGAAAGGCCGCAACGGGGCTGGCGTCGCCAAGGCGGTCGGGACTTTCCGGCGCACCGGAACGTTGCCTGAAGACGGCCAGGCGTGGCGCGCGGCGCGCGGCTTGTTTTCCGGCTATCGGGTGGACGACACTCTAACCATGCGCACGATCGCCGAAACCCATGCCCGCACCGGTATCCTGATCGATCCTCATACCGCGGTCGCGGTTGCCGCCGCCCGCGCCGAAATCGCCGATGCCCCCGAAGGCGCACCGATGATCGCGCTGGCTTGCGCTCACCCGGCGAAATTCCCCGACGCGGTCGAGCGCGCAACCGGCATTCGCCCGGCGTTGCCGCCCGTTGCCGGCGATCTCTTCGAGCGGCGCGAGCGGGTCACCGTGCTGCCGAACGATCTCGGCGCAGTCGGAAGCTTTATTTGCGCGCAGGCGCGCCGTGCCCGGAGAACAACATGACCGCACGCGTTTCAACCTTGAAGAACGGGCTGCGCATCGCCACCGACCGGGTCGACACCGTCGACACGGTCTCGCTTGGCATTTGGGTCGATGTCGGCACCCGCCACGAGCCGGGGGAGATCAATGGTGCTGCGCATTTTCTCGAGCATATGGCGTTCAAGGGTACCGCGCGGCGCAGCGCGCTCGCTATTGCCGAAGAAATCGAGGCGGTCGGCGGTCATCTCAACGCCTACACCTCGCGCGAGAGCACCGCGTACTACGCCAAAGTGCTGAAGGAGGATGTTCCGCTCGCGCTCGATATCCTCGCCGACATCCTGCAGAACTCGACCTTCGAGCCCGACGAGCTCGAGCGCGAGCGCACCGTGATCTTGCAGGAGATCGGCCAAGCCAACGACACGCCCGACGACATCATCTTCGACAATTTCCAGGAATGCGCCTATCCCGACCAGCCGATGGGCCGCCCGGTGCTGGGACGCCCAGAAATCATCCGGCGGCTCGGCCGTGAGGCGATCATCGGCTATCTGCGCGGACATTACAGCGCCTCGCGCATGGTGTTGACGGCCTCGGGAAATCTCGACCACGACCACGTGGCGGCCCTCGCCGAAAAGCTGCTCTCGGACCTTCCGGCCGAGCTGCCGCTGACGACCGAGCCGGCGCGCTACGAGGGCGGCGACCGGCGCGAGGCGCGCGATCTCGAGCAGCTGCATCTGGTGTTGGGCTTCCCCGGCCCGGTGCTCGGCGATCCGGACTATTTTGCTGCGGCGGTGCTGTCGACGGCGTTCGGCGGCGGCATGTCGTCGCGCCTCTTCCAGCAGATCCGCGAGAAAAAGGGTCTCGTCTACGCGATCCATTCGTTTGTCCACAGCTACCGCGATACCGGCCTCTTCGGCATCTATGCAGGCACTGGCGAGGAAGAGGCGGCGGAATTGGTGCCGGCGTTGTGCGACGAGGCGATGCGGCTCCAGGACGGATTGACCCCGGTCGAGCTCGCGCGGGCGAAGACCCAGATGAAGGCGGGGCTGTTGATGTCGCTCGAAAGCACCTCGGCCCGGTGCGAGCAATTGGCGCAGCACCTGCTGATCCACGGCACACCGTTCGACCCGCCGGAAATCGTGCGCCAGATCGAGGCGGTCGACGATGCCGCGATCGGGCGCATCGTCGCCGGCTGGCGCACGGCGCCGCCGACCTTGGCCGCGATCGGGCCGCTCGCCAGGCTCGAGGAATTCGACCGCGTGCGCGCGCGGCTCGCCGCCTGACGACTGCGATGGCGCCGCAGCGCAAATCGTTTCCGCGCCTCTTTCTTGCTCGCGCGGACCCGTTCCGGCTCACCGGCGAGCGCGTGTTTTTGCGCCTGCCCGAGCGCGGCGACTATGAGGCCTGGGCGAGCCTGCGCGCGGGCTCGCGCAATTTTCTGGTGCCGTGGGAGCCGATCTGGCCGCCCGACGCTCTGTCGCGCGCGAATTTCCGCGCCCGCATCGCCCGCTACACCGAGGATTGGCGCACCGACCAAGCGTATAATTTCTTTATTTATTCCCACGACGAGGCGCTCCTCGGCGGGATCGGCTTGTCGAATGTGCGACGCGGCGTGTCGGAGACGGCGAGCCTCGGCTATTGGGTCGGCGAGCCCCATGCCCGCCAAGGCTACATGACGGCGGCCTTGCCGCTGGTCCTCGATTTCGCCTTCGAGCGGCTGCGCCTGCACCGGGTCGAGGCCGCTTGCCTGCCGACCAACATGCCGAGCCGCGCGCTATTGGTGCGCGCCGGCTTTCAGCAGGAAGGCTACGCCCGCCAATACCTCTGCATCGAAGCCAAATGGCAGGACCACTTGCTGTTCGCGATCTTGCAGCAAGACCCGCGCGGCCAGCCGAGCAAATAGCGCTAAGCGCGGCCGGCGGCGGTGGACAGCATCGACAAATCGATGCCGAGCTTGGCGAGCGCTCGTTGCCATTTGCCGTCGTGGTCGGGATCGAACACGATCGCATCGTCGGCCGCGACCGACAGCCAGCCATTGGCCTGGATCTCGGCGTCGAGCTGGCCCGGCCCCCAGCCGGCATAGCCGAGCGCCAACAGGGACTGCCGCGGCCCCTGCCCGCGGCCGATTGCGCGCAGGATCTCGATCGTCGCGGTCACCGCGATGTTGCCTTCGACGTGGAGCGTCGCCTCCTCCTGGTAATCGGCGGTGTGCAGCACAAAGCCGCGCCCGGTTTCGACCGGCCCGCCAAAATGCACCGGGCGCGTGGCGCCGGCGCGACGCGGGCTGATCTCGAGCTGGTCGAACAGCTCGCCCACGGTCAGCGCGCCAATCGGCTTGTTGATGATCAGGCCCATCGCCCCGGCCTCGTCGCTGTGCGCGCACATGTAAATGACCGAACGGGCAAAGCGCGGGTCTCCCATCTGCGGCATCGCCACCAGCAGCTGGCCTGCCAGCGACGTCACACCCGCCTCCGACCCTTCATCGCGCAGCCCTCCCGATTGCTGCCGGGCGACAGAACTTGCACCTCTATATACGCATCCCGACCGCAGCGGCATGTGCACGAGCCCGTGCGGTCCAATCCGATCCGGTCGAGGTCGTGGCAGCCGCTGCGTTTGCCGCGCCGGCTGCCCTGTGCTATCGCTCCGCCCGGCCAATTTTACCATCGGAGGAAAGCTCATGACGATCAAAGTCGGCGACCGGCTGCCGTCGGCGACGCTGCGGCAGGTTACCGCCGAGGGACCAAAAGAGATCAGCACCGACGATTTCTTCCGCGGCAAAAAGGTGGCGCTGTTTGCCGTGCCCGGCGCCTTCACGCCGGCCTGCTCGCAGCGCCACCTGCCGGGCTTTGTCGAGCGGTCGGCCGAGATCAAGGGAAAAGGGGTGGACGAGGTTGCCTGCGTCGCGGTCAACGACGCCGCGGTTCTGACTGCCTGGGGCAAGCAGCAAAAGAGCGAGGGCAAGGTCACGATGCTGGCCGACGGCAGCGGCGAGCTCGCCCGCGCGCTCGGGCTCGAGCTCGACCTGTCGAAAGCCGGTCTCGGCGTCCGCTCGAAGCGGTACTCGATGCTGGTCGAGAACGGCGTCGTCAAATCGCTCAATGTCGAAGCGCAGCCCGGCCAGGTCGAAGCCTCCAGCGCAGAAGCGATGCTGAAGGCGCTCGCCTAGCGCTGCGCCGTCCTGTTGTCCCTCCGCGACGGCCCCCGCGGAGGGCGCCTTTTCGGTCGCAGCGAGCGGCTCCAGGGCCGGCGGAAACGGCGCCCGGCCAATCCGCCCGGCTACTCTGCCGCGTTTTTGCGGCCGTAGCGGCGGACCCGCAGGTCGGCCTGCTCCTTGTGCCCCCAAAAGCGCTCGATGGCGCAGAGCCGGCTGCAATATTCGCCGACCAAGGCGCTCGCCTCCGGGCGTCTTGACCTCCTGATAGGTGCAGGTCTTCAAGAACTTGCCGACCCAGAGGCCGCCGGTGTAGCGCGCGGCACCCTTGGTCGGGAGCGTGTGGTTGGTGCCGATCACCTTGTCGCCATAGGCGACGTTGGTCTCGGGCCCGAGAAAGAGCGCGCCGTAATTTTTCAGCCGGCCGAGCCAGGCGCGCGGCTCGCGGGTCAGGACCTCGACATGCTCGGCGGCGATGCGGTCGGCTTCGGCCGCCATCTCGTCGTCGTCGGCGCAGAGGATGACCTCGCCGTAATCGCGCCAGGCGACACCGGCGACATCGGCGGTCGGCAAGACCGTCAGCTGGCGGTCGATCTCGGCAATCGTATCGTGGGCGAGCGGTTCCGAGGTGGTCAGCAGGATCGCCGGCGAGGTCGGGCCATGCTCGGCCTGGCCCAACAGGTCGGTCGCGCACATTTCGGCGTCGGCGCTGTCGTCGGCGATGACCAGGATCTCGGTCGGGCCGGCGAAAAGATCGATGCCGACCCTGCCGTAAAGCTGGCGCTTGGCTTCGGCGACATAGGCGTTGCCGGGGCCGACCAGCATGTCGACCGGCTGGAACGTCGCGGTGCCGAGCGCCATCGCCGCCACCGCCTGGACGCCGCCCAGCACGTAAATCTCGTCGGCGCCGCCCAGATGCATCGCCGCGATCGTCTCGGGATGCGGCCCGCCCTGGTTCGGCGGAGTGCAGGCGGCGATATGCCCGACCCCGGCAACCCTGGCGGTAACGATCGACATATGCGCCGAGGCGACCATCGGATAGCGCCCGCCCGGCACATAGCAGCCGACCCGCCCGACCGGGATGTGCCGGTGGCCGAGGATGACACCGGGCAGGGTCTCGACCTCGACATCCTTCAAGGCGGCGCGCTGGATCTCGGCGAAATTGCGGATCTGCGCCTGGGCGAATTTGATGTCGTCGATCGTTTGCGGCGACACCCGGGCGACGAGGTCGTGGATTTCGGAGTCGCTGAGGCGAAAGCTCGGCGGCGACCATTTGTCGAATTTCTCCGACAATTCGCGCACCGCCAAATCGCCGCGGGTCCGCACATCGGCGATGATCCCCTCGACCGTGCCGCGGACGTTGGCGTCGGTCTCCTCCTGGGTCCCCGCCAGAGTGGCGGCCTTGATGTGTCGCGCCATCATCTCCTCCAACATTGCCCCGGAATTGCTCAACGCGCGTCAGTCTGCGAGGCCCATTACCAAGGCCAGCGCCACATTGAGCCGAGCGATGTCCGCTGCCCCAAGGCGACCGATCCGTTGTCCGATCCGTTCTCGGCAAATCGTGACCGGCTTGTCCGCCATCACCTGCGAGCGAACTTGCAGGCCCGTCTGCGGCCCCGGCTCGATCGTGACCCGGAAATCCGCCTCCGCCAATTCCGAGGTCATCTGGCAGATCACGATCGAGGCATGGCTCTCCGGAATGGCGTCGGACTGCACGATGACCGCCGGTCGCGGCTTGCCGTAATCGCCGGGTGCAGCAACGATCACCAGGTCACCTCGGCTCATCGGCGTCGAATTCGCAGACGGCTTCGATCCACAGGAGCGCGTCTCTCTCGCTGGCGGGGTCCAGCTTTGCAACCTGGGCTGCGATCCGGTCGCGCACAACGGCCGAACGGGGGTCGGGCACGACGAGCCGCAATTCGCGCAAACCGTTCCGTCGGCGGCGCGCACGCATCATCTTCATCCGTTCGGCCGGCTCGGCCATGCTGCTCTCCTTGATCGCCCTGATGCAGGATAATGTAACGCGTTACGATCGGAACAGCAATGGCCGGTCGCAGGGCGCGAGCGCGAGATCGGCACGCAGGAGGTGGTGCCGCGGCAGGATAGACAATTTCCTCATCTGATGACCATGCCGAGGATCAGATCGCGCCGCCTCATTCGATGACCTCATCGGCTCGCGCCAGCAACGAGGGCGGCACCGTTATCCCGAGCGCCTTTGCGGTCTTCAGGTTGATCACCAGCTCGAACCGGGTCGGTTGCTCGACCGGCAAATCGGCCGGCTTGGCGCCCTTCAGGATCTTTCCGGCGTAAATGCCGAGCTGGCGAAAGTCAGCCGTGAAGCTTGCTCCATAGCTGATCAGGCCGCCGGAAGCGGCAAACTCGCGCCACGCATAGATCGCTGGAACGGCATGGCGCGATGCCAACGCCACGAGCTGCTCGCGCCGGCTGTTTAAGAACGGATCACTGCCGACGAGGAGCGCACCGACGTGCAGTTGGACGAGGGTTGCGAACGCGGCGTCAATCTCGCTTTCATCGCTGGCCTTAAGGATAGGGAGCTGCAGCCCCTTTGCGCGCGCCGCTTCCTGGACGTCTCGCATGACGCGGTCAGTCTCCGGGAGTTTCGGGTTAACCAGCAGGGCGATCACCTTGGCCTGGGGGACCAGCTCGGACAGCAGTTCGAGCCGCTTGGGATTCAGGTCGGCGACCAGGAAGCTGACCCCCGTAAGGTTGCCGCCCGGCCGAGCGAGACTGGCGACCAGACCCGTCGCCACCGGATCGTCGCCGCTCGCGAAGACGATCGGGATCGTCGAGGTGGCGCGTTTCGCCGCTTGTGCCGCAGGGGGGCCGCCGCTTGCCACGATCAAATCGACGCTGCGGCCGACGAGCTCGGCGGCTAATGCGGGCAGCCGATCATAGCTGCCCTCCGCCCAGCGGTATTCGATCGCGACGTTTTGACCCTCGACGTAGCCGGTGTCGCTCAGCCCGTGGCGGAACGCGGCCACAAACGGAGCACTCGGGCCGGCCGAGGAGCCGCTGAGATAGCCGATCACCGGCAGCGGCTTCTTTTGCGCGCGGGCGGCGAACGGCCAGGCGATCACGCCGGCGAGTAGGGTCAAGAGATCGCGCCGCTTCATCACCACGCGGTCCAGCCGCCGTCGACCAGGAGGCTCGACCCGGTGACCAGCGCGGCGGCCGGCGAGGCGAGAAACACCACGGCCTGCGCGACCTCCTCGACGGTGCCGAGGCGGCCCAAGGGAATGCGGTCGAGCACCCATCGGCGGAACGCCGGGTCGGCGAAGAAAGGGCGGGTCAGCGGCGTGTCGATAAAGGTTGGCGCGATCGACACGACGCGCACATTTTTGGGCGCCAATTCGACCGCCATCGCCTTCGTCAGCCCCTCGACCGCGTGCTTGGTCATCACATAAACGGCGCGGTCGCGCTCGCTGCCGACATGCCCCATCTGCGAGGACATGTTGACGATAACCCCGCCCGCA
The DNA here is from genome assembly GCA_963702685.1 of uncultured Alphaproteobacteria bacterium. Lineage (GTDB taxonomy): Bacteria > Pseudomonadota > Alphaproteobacteria > ATCC43930 > CGMCC-115725 > AP-15. Next base: position 139,743 of record CAVPDQ010000006.1, read on the forward strand.
TTGTTCGCAACCATCAGCCGTGCGGCTGCCTGCGCCACCAGAAACGCCGCACGGACGTTGAGGCTCAAGAGCCGGTCGAGGGTTTCCTCGTCAACCTCGAGAAACGGCTGCGGGCGGTTGAGCCCGGCATTGTTTATGAGGATGTCGAGCCGGCCGAGCCCGGCAAACGCGGCCCGCAGCGCAGGGCTGTCGGTTACATCGAGCAGCAATGCCCGCGCCCGGCCGCCCTGCTGCGCGATCTCGGCGGCGACCTCGTCGAGCTGGCTCGCCGTGCGGCTGACCAGCACCAATTCGGCGCCCGAGGCGGCAAGGGCCAGCGCCACCGCACGGCCGATCCCGCGCCCGGCGCCGGTGACTAGCGCGATCTTGCCGTCGAGCCGGATGTCCATTGCTTCCTGCCGTCGCGATGCTGCCCTGTCGGCGATCAAAGATCATAATTCGCCGGGCCGGCAAATTGGATTAGAGCTTTGCCGGGCAGCACGGCGGAAGGAGGCTCGGCAATGACCGGCGCGATCACCCCGATCACGATGCCGAAATGGGGCTTGACGATGACCGAGGGGAAGGTCGTCGGCTGGCTCAAGGAAGCAGGCCAGGCCTTTGCCGAGGGCGAGGAAATCCTCGAAATCGAAACGACCAAGATCACCAATACCCTCGAAGCGCCCGAGGCCGGCACCATCAGGCGCATCGTGGCGCCGGCCGGGGCGACGATGCCGGTCGGCGCGCTGCTGGCGGTGGCGGCACCACCCGAGGTGGCAGAGGCCGAGATCGAGGCCTTTGTCGCCGAATTCGCCGCAACCGCACCCGCCGCCGCCGAGACCGCACCCGAAGAACCGGCGCCGCGCGAGATCGACGCGGCCGGGCGCCGCCTGCGTTGTCTCGAACGCGGCGAAGGCGGCGTTCCGGTATTGATGATCCACGGGTTTGGCGGCGATTTGAACACCTGGATGTTCATCCAACCGGCACTGGCCGAGGGCCGGCGCACGGTCGCCTTCGACCTGCCGGGACATGGCGGCTCGACGAAGGAGGTCGGCGCCGGCGATCCCGAAGCGATGGCCGATGCCGTCGATGCGGCCCGCGCGGCGCTCGGCATCGGGCGGGCGCATCTCGTCGGGCATTCGCTGGGGGGTGCGGTCGCGGCACTCGCCGCATTGCGCCATCCGGAAGAGACGGCGAGCCTGACGCTGATCGCCAGCGCCGGGCTGGGGGTCGAGATCAATTCCGGCTTTATCGACGGCTTTATCCGGGCGGGGCGCCGGCGCGAGGCGGTCGAGGTGCTCGGAGAGCTGGTTCGCGATCCGGCGCTGGTCAGCCGGGCAATGGTCGAGGAGGTGCTGCGCTACAAACGGCTCGACGGCGTCACCGCCGCGCTGACCACGATTGCCGGCGCCTGGTTCGGCGGCGGGCGGCAGCTCTTTGATTTGCGCCCGCTTCTGGCCGAGCTGACGATGCCGGTGCAGCTCCTCTGGGGCCGCGACGACCGGATCATCCCGGTCGCCCATGCCGAGGCTTTGGCCGCGCGCTTTCCCACACAGATCCTCGACGACACCGGTCATTTGCCGCATCTCGAACGGGCCGGCGATATCGGCCGCCTCGTTGGCGGGTTTATCGACCGGTCGCATTGAGCAAGGGAGGGACATATGCCCTTTGTCATCGCCGATTTCCGCCATGTCGCCGACGGCTTGCAGGAGGGCCAGTTCGCCATTGGCGCGCGCAAGCGGGCGGCGAGCCTCGCCGACCTCGACCCGGTCTACCGCCAATTGCTCGATCGCCCGATCACCCAGACCCTGGGCCTCGTCGGCCCGGACGGGCGGCCGAGCCTGACCCCGATGTGGTTCGACCATGAGGACGACAAGATCCTGGTCAACACCGCCTCGCATCGCGCCAAATGCGCATGGATTCGGCAAAGCCCGCGATTGACGAGCCTCCTCGTCAACCCGGACAACCCCTATCACTGGGTCCAGATCAAGCACACTGTCGAGCAGGAGCTGCGCGAGTGGGAGCCCGGCGGCGAATACGTTACCCGCCAGCTCGACCGGATTTGGACCAAATATACCGGCAACCCGCCGCCCTACGGCCTGCGCGACCCGAAGATCGACGAAAAGCGGGTATTGTTCGTCTGCCGGATCGACCGCATCGCCACCTTCGGCAAGCCCTAGCCTGGTTTTCAGTCGGATGGCATCGGCCGGAGCCGCCCCCTCCCCTTCCCTCCCCCGACGCCGGGGGGAGAGGGTTGAGAAAATTGCTGTAGATCGCGGGACTGCCGCACGCCGATGCAGTGGGATGATGCCGGGTTTGTCGTGGCGGTGCGCCGGCATGGCGAGAGTGCGGTCATCGTCGAGCTGTTGACCCGCGAGCACGGGCGGCATTTGGGGCTGGTGCGCGGCGGGCAGTCGCCAAAGGCGCGGGCGGCGCTGCAGCCGGGGAACGAGGTCTGGGCGCTGTGGCGCGGGCGGCTCTCGGAGCAGCTTGGCAGCTTCGCTTGCGAATTGGTGCGGGCCCACCCGGCGCGGCTGCTCGACGACCCCGACCGGCTCGCCGCGCTCGCGGCGGCGGCCTCGCTGGTGGCCGCGTGCCTGCCCGAGCGCGAGCCGCACGCCGATGTCTTTGCCGGGTTCGCCGTGCTCCTCGAAGCCCTCGATTCGGCCCAGGACTGGCCGCTTTATTATGTACGCTGGGAATGCGGGCTCCTTTCGGCGCTGGGCTTCGGCCTCGATCTCTCCCGTTGCGCGGTGACCGGCGCGACCGATGGCCTCGCTTACGTATCGCCCCGCACCGGCCGCGCGGTGTCGCGCGAGGCCGGCCGGCCCTACCATGACAAGCTGTTGCCGCTGCCCGAATTTTTGTGGCGGGCGGCGGCGGCCGACAGCTCTCAGATCGCGCAGGGCCTGCGTCTGGCCGAGCACTTTCTGCAGCACCACGTCCTGCTGCCGCACGGCCGCCCCATGCCGCCGGCGCGGGCGCGCCTCGCCCAGCGGATGCGGCAGAGGGCAGCGGCTGATAGGTTGACCGGCTGAGCCCTCCGAGGTGATTGGCCGATGGCCGTGACGAGTCTTGCCGGTGAGATCCGCGACGTCGATTTTGCCGATGCGCTCGGCGAGCGCTATCTCTCCTATGCGCTCTCGACGATCATGTCGCGCTCGCTGCCCGATGTGCGCGACGGGCTGAAGCCGGTGCACCGGCGCATCCTGCATGCGATGCACGAGCTGCGCCTCGACCCGGCCTCGGGCTACAAAAAATGCGCCCGCGTCGTCGGCGACGTGATCGGCAAGTTTCACCCGCATGGCGAGCTCGCGGTCTATGACGCGCTGGTCCGGCTCGCCCAGGATTTCTCGCAGCGCTACCCGTTGGTCGACGGCCAGGGCAATTTCGGCAATATCGACGGCGATAACGCCGCGGCGATGCGCTACACCGAAAGCCGCCTCTCGGCGGTGGCGCAGGCGATGCTCGACGGCATCGACGAGGATGCGGTCGATTTTCGCGCCACCTATGACGGCGAGGACCGCGAGCCGCTGGTGTTGCCGGCGCGCTTTCCGAACCTCCTGGCAAATGGTGCCGCGGGGATCGCCGTCGGCATGGCAACCAGCATCCCGCCGCACAATGCCGGCGAGCTGTGCGCGGCCTTGCTGCATCTGATCGACGAGCCGGCTTGCCCGATCGAGGCCCTCGCTGCGCATATTCGCGGCCCCGATTTCCCGACCGGCGGCGTGCTGGTCGAGCCGGCCGAGGCAATCTGCGCGGCCTATCAGACGGGCCGCGGCAGCTTTCGGCTGCGGGCACGCTGGGACAAGGAAACGCTCGGCCACGGCGCCTACCGCATCATCGTCACCGAGATGCCCTATCAGGTGCCAAAGGGCCGGCTCGTTGAAAAGATCGCGGGGCTGCTCGAAGACAAAAAGCTGCCGCTCCTCGCCGATGTGCGCGACGAATCGACCGAGGATGTCCGCCTCGTCCTCGAGCCGAAGACCCGCAATGTCGATGCCGAGATGCTGATGGAGCAGCTCTTTCGGCTGACCGAGCTCGAAGTGCGGGTGCCGCTCAATCTGAATGTCCTCGACGCCGACGGCGTGCCGCGGGTGATGAGCTTGAAAGAGGCATTGCAGGCCTTTCTCGACCATCGCCGCGAGGTTTTGCAGCGCCGCAGCCGCCATCGTCTGGAGGCGGTCGCGCACCGCATCGAGGTCCTGAAGGGCCAGATCATTGTCTATCTCAACCTCGACGAGGTGATCCGGATCATCCGCGAGGCCGACGACCCGAAGGCGGCGATGATCGCCCGCTGGGAGCTGAGCGACGCTCAGGCCGAAGCGATCCTCAACATGCGGCTGCGCGCGTTGCGCCGGCTCGAAGAGATCGCGATCCGCAAGGAGCTGGAAACGCTGTCCGCGGAGGAAGCCGGGTTGACCCGGCTGTTGGCGAGCGAGCACCGGCAGTGGCGCGTCTTGGCAAAAGAGATCGGCGAAACCGCCGCAGAGTTCGGCGGCGACACGCCGCTCGGCCGCCGCCGCACCACCCTCGGCGACGCGCCGGCGCCGATCGAGCTGCCCGCCGCCGCGATGGTCGAGCGCGAGCCGGTGACCGTGCTGTGCTCGGCCAAGGGCTGGGTGCGGGCGGTCAAGGGCCACAATGGCTCGGCCGCCGAGCAGAAATACAAGGAGGGCGACGGGCCGCGCTTTGCGCTGGCGGCCGAGACCACCGACCGGCTGATCGTGTTCGCCACCAACGGCCGGTTCTACACGATCGGCATCGACCGATTGCCGGGCGGGCGCAGCCAGGGCGAGCCGCTGCGGCTGATGGTCGATCTGCCCAACGAGCATGATGTCGTCGCGATGTTCCCCTATCGCCCGGGCATGGAGCTGTTGGTCGCGGCCAGCGACGGGCGCGGCTTTGTCGTCGATGGCGAGGAGGCTGTGGCGCAGACCCGCGCCGGCAAGCAGGTGCTGACCCCGGCCGAGGGCGCGGTTGCGCGAATTTGCGTTCAGGCCGAGGGCGGAGACGCCGTAGCCATTGTCGGCGACAACCGCAGGATGGTGGTGCTCAAGCTCGACGACATCCCGCTGATGACCCGCGGGCGCGGCGTGATCCTGCAGCGCTACAAGACGGGCGGCCTCGCCGACGCCAAGGTGTTCCGCCTCGCCGACGGCCTTTCCTGGCGCCAAGGCGAGAGCCGCACCCGCACCGAGACCGACCTTGCGCCTTGGCGCGGCGCGCGCGGCGCTGCCGGCCACGTCGTCCCCGCCGGCTTCCCCCGAACAAACAAGTTCGGGTGAGGATTGCCCGGACCCACTCTTTTGCGGGCAACGTTCTTGTTTTCAATAGCCGGGGGCGGCGGACGCCGCTTCGCTTTCTCGATCTCCGCCGCCGCCCGTGATTTAGTTTAGTCTGAGGGCTTCACTCCGCTGCTCGTCAGCCGTTGCCGCCATTCCCCTCGATCGAAAGGCCGACGAATTCGGTGGTGCCGCCGCGGTTCAGGAGCAACAGGACGTTGCCCTGCGCGGCGGCTTTTTTCAGTGCCGCGGCGGCTTCAGCGGGCGCGGCCGCCGGCTGACGGTCGATGGAGACGATGACGTCCCCGGGTTGGAGGCCGAGCGCCTGGGTCGGGCTATTTGCCGCGACACGCAGCACGACGACCCCGCTCACATCCGCGCCGATCTTCAGCTGCCGGCGGATTTGCGGCGTCAGCGAGCCGAGCTCGAGCCCGAGCGCCGCAGCGGTGGCGGAGGGCGCTCCGGTTTCCGCCGCCGCGGTCTGGTGCTCCGGCATGGCCCCGATATCGGCGGTGAGCGTGCGGGTCTTGCCGTCGCGATCGATGGTCAGGTCGAGCTTGCTGCCGATCGGCTCGTCGGCGACAAGGCGCGGCAGATCATGCACATGGCCGATCGCGTGGCCGCCGGCGGCGGTAATCACGTCGCCTGCTTTAAGGCCGGCCTTGGCCGCGGGGCTGTCGGGCACCACCGAGGCGACCAACGCGCCATTTGTCTGGCCGTGGTCGAGGCCGAGGCTTTTGGCGATCGGCGGCGTGACGCTTTGGATCGCCACGCCGAGCCAGCCCCAATCGACCTTGCCGTGCGCTTTCAGCTCGGCAACAACGTGCTTGGCAATGTTCGAAGGCACCGCAAACCCGATCCCGACCGAGCCGCCCGAGGGCGAATAGATCGCGGTGTTGATGCCGATCACCTGGCCGGAGAGATCGAAGGTGGGGCCGCCGGAATTGCCGCGGTTGATCGGCGCGTCGATCTGCAGGAAATCGTCGTAGGGCCCCTCGTCGATATTGCGCCCGAGGGCCGAAACGATGCCTGCCGTCACCGTGCCGCCGAGGCCGAACGGGTTGCCAACCGCGACGACCCAGTCGCCGACCTTGACGTCGTCGCTATTGCCCCAGGCGACAAAGGGCAGTTGCTTGTCGGCCTTGATTTTGACCAGCGCCAGATCGGTCTTCTGGTCGCGGCCGACGACCTTGGCCGGGTGCCGGCTGCCGTCCTGAAAGATGATTGTAACCTTGGTCGCGTTGGCGACGACATGGTTGTTGGTGACGATGTCGCCCTGCGGGTCGATGATAAAGCCCGAGCCGAGTGCCGTTATCTGCTGTGCCGGGTTCGGGCTCGGATTTTCAAAGAAGCGCCGCATGAACTGATCGAACGGGGTGCCGCCGGGAATGGCCGGCGCCACCTCGCTGGTGCCTTCGCCTTCCTGCTGCAGCGCCGCTTGCTCGGACAATTGGACCGAGATGTTGACGACCGCCGGCAATACCCGATGCGCCAGCGGCGCCAGGCTCGGCAGCGCGATCGGCCCGGCATTTTGCGCCTCGCGGCTCAGATTGCGGCCCGCCGGCGAAGCGGCGGGATTCGGTGATGTCTGCGCACCGCACACCACCGGAGCCAAAACCAATGCCGCGCCGGCGGCGCCCGCCGCTATCGCCCGTAAACGATTGAAGCTCATCTCAGATCACCGCGATCGTAATTTCGGCCGCGCCACGGCCCTCGACCAGTGATCGCATCGCGGCGGATGAAGGTTCCGCGCAGGGAGCTTGATCGTTGACGCGTTCACAGGAACGCCTTACAGAAACGTGATGGCTGAGCAAGCAATGCTTACAGAGGCAGTCAAGGCGGCCGGCGGCACCGCGGCGCTGGCGCGGGCGATCGGCACGACGCCGCAGGCGGTCTCGCAATGGCGGCGGGTGCCGGCAGCGCGGGTGATCGAGGTCGAGGCGGCGAGCGGGATCAGCCGGGAGCGGCTGCGCCCGGATCTCTATCCGGGCCGGCTGGGCGGTGGAACAGGCAGCGGAGACACAGGCATGAGGCCGGAGCAAAAAATCCGCGGCGAAACGCCGCGCCCGTTTACCGGGGCCGAATATATCGAGAGCCTGAAGGATGGGCGCGAGGTCTATATCGACGGCGAGCGGGTCGCCGATGTCGCCAGTCACCCGGCTTTTCGCAATTCGGTGCGGTCGATCGCCCGGCTCTACGATGCGCTGCACGATCCGGCGACGAAAGAGGTGCTTACTTCACCGACCGATACCGGCTCTGGCGGGTTTACGCACAAATATTTCCGGGTGGCGCGCTCGCGCGAGGAGCTCGTTGCCCAGCAACGGGCGATCGCCGAATGGTCGCGCCTGACCTATGGCTGGATGGGCCGCACGCCCGATTACAAAGCGTCATTGATGAACACGCTCGGCGCCAATGCCGAATATTACGGTCAATTTGCTCAAAACGCGCGCAGCTGGTACCGACGGGTGCAGGAGAACGTGCTGTTCATGAACCACGCGATCGTCAACCCGCCGGTCGATCGCGGCCGTCCGACCAGCGAGGTCAAGGACGTCTATGTGACGATCGAGCGCGAGAGCGACGCCGGGGTCGTCGTCTCGGGGGCGAAGGTGGTGGCGACCGCGGCGGCGATCACGCACTATAATTTTCTCGGCCAGAACGCTGCCACCGCCACCGCCGACCCGGACCTCGCGATCATGTTCATCCTGCCGATGGACGCGCCGGGGGTAAAGCTGATCTGCCGCAATTCCTACGAGCGGATCGGCGCCGCTCTGGGATCGCCATTCGATTACCCGCTTTCTTCGCGTTTTGATGAAAACGATGCGATCTTTATCTTGGACAAAGTGCTGATCCCTTGGGAGAACATTCTTGTCCACCGCGACACCGAAAAGATCCTGAGCTTTTACCCGCGCTCGGGCTTTTTGAACGGGTTCTGCTTTCAGGGGTGCACCCGGTTTGCGGTAAAGCTCGACTTTATTTGCGGGCTGGTGGCGAAAGCGCTCCACGCGACCGGCGGCGACGAATTCCGCGGCAACCAGGCGATGCTCGGCGAGATCGTCTCATGGCGCAACCTGTTCTGGTCGTTGTCGAACGCGATGGCGACCAACCCGCAGCCTTGGGTCGGCGACGCTCTGCTGCCCAATCTGGAGGCCGGCCTTTCCTATCGCGTCTTCGCCCCCGACGCCTATTCGAAAATCAAGGAGATCATCGACAAGATCGTCGCCTCGGCGCTGATCTACTTGCCGTCTTCGGTCAAGGACTTCGCCAATCCGGCGATCGACCCGTATCTGCGGCGCTATGTGCGCGGCTCGAACGGCATCGGCTATAAGGAGCGCATCAAGCTGATGAAGCTCTTGTGGGACGCGGTCGGCACCGAGTTCGGCGGCCGGCACGAGCTCTATGAGCGCAACTACGCCGGCAATCACGAGGATATCCGGATCCAGGCGCTGACCGGCGCCCGCCGCAACGGCACGATGGACGGCATGACCGCGCTCGTCGACCGCTGCATGGCGGAATACGACGAGCGGGGCTGGACCGGCGGCACCTGGCTCGACGCGGAGCCGTGATGCGGCTGGCCGCCGCCTGCGCCGCGGCGCTGGCGCTGTGGGCCGGGTGCGGGACCGCTTCGGCGCAGGACAATGCGGCCGAGGAGGCGGCGCACCGGGCGGCGGTGATGGCGCGGCTGCCGGCCGAGGCGGCGCAGCTCGCCTTTGGGCGTGAGCAAAAGCCGGCGCCCGGACCGCCCGAGGCGATCGGCGCCTATATGCGCGGCTGTCTCGAAGGAGCGGTCGAATTGCCGGCCGACGGACCCGGCTGGGAGGTTATGCGCCCGTCGCGCGACCGCGCCTGGGGGCATCCCGCGCTGATCGCCTTTATCGAGCGGGTGGCGCCGCAACTGCCGGCAGAGGCCGGCTGGTCCGGGCTTTTGATCGGCGATATGGCCCAGCCGCGCGGCGGGCCGATGCTGACCGGTCATGCCTCGCACCAGATCGGGCTCGACGCCGATATCTGGCTGACGCCGATGCCGGACCGGCGGCTGAGCCCGACCGAGCGCGACAACATGTCGGCGCTCCAGGTCGTTGCAGAGAACGGGACCGAGGTCGATCCGCACGTCTGGTCGCCAACCGATCGGCGGCTGCTGGAGACGATCGCGCGCCAGCCCGAGGTGGCGCGCATCTTTGTCAACCCGGCGATCAAGCGCGAATTGTGTCGCGAGGCCGGGTCGGACCGCGCCTGGCTCGCCAAGATCCGGCCGTGGTGGGGGCACAAGACGCATTTCCATCTGCGCCTTTCCTGCCCGCCGGGTGCGGCCGAATGTCGGGGCCAGCCGCCGCCGCCGCAGGGCGACGGCTGCGGCAAGGAGCTCGCCTGGTGGTTCACCCCGGCCGGCCGCCACCCGCCGGCGGGTCCGGCCAAGCCGCTTTTGATGCGCGACCTGCCAAAGGCTTGCGCGGCTCTCGTCGCCGTACCCCGTTCGAGCCGATAAACGCTTCTCAATGTCCGGTTCAAAATGATCTGCGCGATATCAAGGCGTTACTCGTCGCTCCCGCGAAAGAGTGTGTGAAAAATGCCAAACGTCGTCATTCCGGGGCGCGGGCACTGGCCCGCGAGCCCGGAACCTATGAACACCGGACGTCGAACATATTGGAAATTCGGATGTTCTTGGGTTCCGGGCTCGGCCTTCGGGCCGCCCCGGAATGACGTTTTCTTGGAAAGAGCAATTTCTTCACACGCTCGCAAGCGGGGGTCCAGGGCAACCGCTGAGGTCTTGGAGCCCTGGATTCCCGCCTTCCCGTCGCCTTCGCGGGAATGACGAACAACGTGCTGATTTTAGGAGATTCATTTCGGGTCGGGCTCTCAGGGTTCTTCGTCGGGGGATTGCCGGCGGGCGCGCGGTCCGGCAAAGGCGGTGACGACCCCGTGCAGGGTGCGCAATTCCTGCTCGGTGCACTGCGCGCGCTGAAACAGGCTGCGCAAGTTGCGAACCATGCCCGGGCGGCTCTCGCGATTGCGCAAAAATCCGTTTTTTTCGAGCTCCTCTTCGAGATGGTCGAAAAAATTGAAGAGCTCGTCCTTGGTCGCCGGCCGGCTGCCGCCGCGGCGCAAGAGCTCGGCGGGCGCGGCACTTTCCGACATATACCATTCATAGCCGACGACGAGCACCGCCTGCGCCAAATTGAGCGAGGCAAAGCCTGGGTTGAGCGGCACCATGAGCACGGTGTCGGCGAGCGCCACGTCGTCGTTCAAAAGGCCGGTGCGCTCCGGCCCGAACACCACCCCGCAGGGCTCCTCGGCGGCGAGCCAAGCGCGCATTTCGCCGGCCGCCTGGCGCGGTGTCACTTCGCGGCGGACCATGCCGCGGTCGCGCGCGGTGGCGGCATAGACGTGGACAAGGCCGCCGATCGCCGCCGCGAGGCTCGGATAGAGCCGCGCCTTGTCGAGCACGCTGTTGGCGCCGCTCGCCGCCGCCACCGCCTTTTTCGAGGGCCAGCCGTCGCGCGGGCGCACCAGCCGAAGATCGTCGAGCGCACAGTTCAACATGGCCCGCGCCGTGGTGCCGATGTTCTCGCCGAGCTGCGGCTCGACCAGGATGATCGCCGGCCCGCCCGCCGTGCCCTGCCGCCGATGGTCGGTCCCGGCCATCTAACCGCCGGTGTCTTCGAGCACGGTGCGCACCGCACTCAACCAATCCTCCCATGCCGCGGGGTCAGCCGGCCGCCCGTCGGGCATCACCTGTATATCGCTCAGCACCACCGCCAGCTCGATATTTCCTCCCGCCCGCTCATAATACTGTTCGAGAAATTGAGACATCGCGTGGAACGCTTGTGCCTCAGACAGCAGCTTATTGTTCACCGTCATGCGCGCTTCCAATCTCAGAGGAGAGGCCGGTCATAGGATTGAAGCTCCGAGGTATCGAATTGATACCACCGTTGACGATCCGGCCATGCCAGATTTGTACCCACACTTGGCGTCCATCCCGCATCGTCTGCGCTGCCCAGATAACGCCGAAACGATCCGCGCCAAAATGACTTCCCGGATTGCGGGCGACACGGAGCAATAACCGACGATTGGCGGCCGTATCGATCGGAAAGTGGCCATCGGCGATGCGGAATATGTGGTTTGCTTTGCTCTCGTCGATAGCCGCCTTGCGCCGGTGCCGCGACAAAAGCGCGGCGATGAGGCGCCGAGCGGGCAAAGACAACGACATGCGCATAGGCGGGGTGGATGTTCGTGCCGGCCATCCTCAATCGTTGCGTCGCCAGGCGGTGGTGCCGTCTGGGCGGTCTTCGAGCAGAATACCTTCCGCCGCGAGTTCAGCACGGATGCGATCGGCCTCGTCGTAACGTCGCGCCTGCCGCGCCGCACTGCGCCGCGCTATGCTTTCCTTGATCCGCGGCGGAACCTCGCTTTCCTTGGTCTGCCGCGAGTACTCGGCTTGGCCTCTATGAAGCGGCCCTAGGGGGTGCGAAGCTAATAAGCCCATCAGCTCGGCACCGACCGACAGCTCTCTCTGTAAAGGGAACCGATCAACGTCGTTTTGGAAAATCGCTGCTGCTGTCTCGTGCAGATGCGCGATAGCCTGAGGGGTATTCAAATCATCTTCTAGAGCGCGGAGCACCTTCGGCGAAACTAGGGGAGAATCTGGCGATTCGACAGCGAACAACGATAGTGCGCGGCTCCAGCGGTCGAGACTTTGCCGCGCCTGATGAATCCGATCTTCGGTCCAGTCGAGCGGATCGCGGTAATGCGTGCCGAGGAGCGCGAGCCGGACCGCCTCGCCCGGTGCGGCGGCCAGCGCGTCCTGCACCGTGATGAAATTGCCCTCCGATTTCGCCATCTTGGCGCCGCCGACGGTCAGCATCCCGTTGTGCAGCCAGTAGCGGGCGAACGGGCGCCCATCATGGGCGCAGACACTCTGCGCGATCTCGTTTTCGTGGTGCGGGAAAATCAGGTCGAGGCCGCCGCCATGGATGTCGAAGGTCTCGCCGAGCGTGTTCTCGCTCATTGCCGAGCATTCGATGTGCCAGCCCGGCCGCCCGCGCCCCCATGGGCTCGACCAGCCGGGCTGATCCGGACCGGAGGGTTTCCACAGCACGAAATCGCCGGGGTCGGCCTTGTAGGGCGCCACTTCGACGCGCGCGCCGGCGATCATGTCGGCGCGGCTGCGCCGCGACAGCAGCCCGTATTCGGGGTAGGACGCGACCGCGAACAGCACATGCCCTTCGGCCGCGTAGGCGTGGCCCGAGGCGATCAGGCGCTCGATCAGCGCGATCATCTGCGGGATGTATTCGGTGGCGCGCGGCTCGATATCGGGCGGAAGATTGCCGAGCGCCGCCATGTCCTCGTGAAAGACCGCGGTGGTGCGCCGGGTCAGCGCCTCGATCGGCTCGCCGTTGTCGCGCGCGGCGGCGATGATCTTGTCCTCGACATCGGTGATGTTGCGGACATAACGCACATGGTCCGTGCCGTAGGTGTGGCGCAGCACCCGGTAGAGCAGGTCAAAGGCGACGACCGCACGCGCATTGCCGATATGGGCGCGGTCGTAAACGGTCGGGCCGCAGACATACATCCGCACATCGTTCGGATCGAGCGGCTCGAACGCCTCCTTGCGGCGGGTCAGCGAATTATAGAGAGTGAGCGGCATGGCAATGCGGGTACCAGATAAGCAGCGGCGGGTCCATCCGCCAGACGGCGATGAAGCCGTCGCAGGGCGCGCGAAGACCCATACGGCCGATCGGGCGCGGGCGGCCTTCGAGAAGCTCAAAGCCTTGCGCAAGACCACGACGCTTGGCGGTATCCCTTGGAGGGAGTTGCGCGACCACGGTCGGCCATAGTCGCCTTTGTATCCCGGGATTCGTCTTGCAGCGTGCCCGGCCGAGGAGAAAAGAATGAAGTTCGGGATTTTTTATGAGCTGCAATTGCCGCGGCCGTGGGAGCCGGGAGGCGAGCTGCGGCTCTATCAGAACGCGCTCGACCAGGTCGAATTGGCCGATCGGCTCGGCTACGACTTCGCCTGGGAGGTAGAGCACCACTTTCTCGAAGAATATTCGCATTCGCCGGCACCCGAGGTGTTTCTCGGGGCGGCGAGCCAGCGCACCAAGCAGATCCGCCTCGCGCACGGCATCATGCAATTGACGACGAGCCCGCCCGCGCGGGTCGCCGAGCGGATCGCGGCCCTCGACCTGGTGAGCCAGGGCCGGGTCGAATTCGGCATGGGCGAGAGTGCCAGCATCACCGAATTGGAGCCGTTCGGCCGCGCATTCGAGGAAAAGCGGGCGGTATGGGAAGACGCGGTCCGCGCGATCATCCCGATGTTCAAAGACGGCGGCTGCGAATATCACGGCCCCTATTTCGATTTCCCGCTGCGCAACGTCGTGCCAAAGCCGCTGCAAAAACCGCACCCGCCTTTGTGGTGCGCCTGCTCGCAATTGGAGACGATCGAGATGGCCGGGCGGCGCGGGATCGGCGCCCTGGCGTTCCAGTTTCTCTCGGCCGAGGCGGCGCATGCCTGGGTGCACGCCTATTACAACGCCTTTACCAAGCGCCAGGAAAAGCTCGCCGATTATGTGGCCAACCCAAATCTGGCGCTGACCAGCTATTTCATGTGCGCCGAAACCGACGAGGAGGCGCGGCGTCGCGCCGACGGCATCCCGTTCTTTCAGTTCGCGCTCAGGTTTTATGGGCTGAGCCCGAACCGCGAGCGGCCAAAGCCGGGCGCGGTCAATCTCTGGGACGAATACGAAAAGTGGAAGCGCGCCAACCCCGAGGGCCTCGCCCGCGCGCTCGCCGGCGGGCTGATCGGCTCGCCCGAGACGATCCGGCGCAAGCTCAGGCGGTTCGAGACCTCGAACATCGACCAGGTGATTTTCCTGAACCAGGCCGGCAAAAACACGCACGAGCACATCTGCGAAAGCCTCGAGCTGTTCGCCAAGGAGGTCATGCCCGAATTCCACGACCGCGAGGGAGAGCATCAGGCGTGGAAAGAGCGCGTCCTGCGCGGCGAAATCGAATTGGAAGAGATCGACACCTCGCTCTATCGCGACCGCTACGGCCCCAACTCGGTGCAGGTCGCGCGGGCCGAAGCGGCGGCCGCGGAGTAGCCAAGCCTGTCATCCGGCCGAAATTCCGCTTGACATTTGCGAACGAATAGGGTACAAGGAGCCGTACAATAAAGGCGAGGCGGGTATGCTGCCACCGGGCATGCAGCTTTGGAAATTGAGCTCGGGCGGCAGGGACAGCCTCGGCTTGTCCTGTACCGAGGACGGGTTGTTTCTCGGCCGCACCGCGCTCGTCGAGCGTCGGGCGCAGGGCTATGTGGTGCGCGCGCCGGGCGATCTCGAACGGCTGTTGGCGCGGGCCTATGGCGCCGGGGTCGCCGTCGACCGGGCGATGCCCGGATGCCGGGCGGTCGCCGCGGCGCTGGCTGAACGCAACCTCTGCCTGGCGCAGATCGCCGCCGTTCATCTGCACCTGCCCGACCTGCCCAACGACATTGCGCGAGACAGCCTGGAGGCCGAGGACCGGCTGATCAAGAGCACACACGGCGCCGATCGCCTTGCCCGCAGCGGCTGGGACCCGGCCGAGCATCCGCGCGCCGGGGTTCTGCCCAATCCGGGCTGGTTCGCGCCCGCGGGAAGCGAGCAGGGGCCGGTGCAGGTCGCCCAGAGCGAGGAAGAGGAGCGCGCGCCCGAGGAGCTGCTCGATCCGATGGCGCCGGTGCGCCAGGCGCAGTGGGAGGCGGCCATCGCCACCCTGCGCCGGATCGACCCGAAGAACCCGAACCTGACCTATTTCTCCAATCCCGGCTCGGCGCCAAGCCGGGAGGCGCTCGGCCGCCTCAACGCCGCGGTCGAAGCCGCCGCAATCAAGCGGGTGACCGACAAAGTCATGCCCGGTGGCGTGCCGATCGGTCAACCGGGAACCAGCGAGGAAATCCGGGTTCTTCCTGGCGGCGCCCAGACGGCGCAGGAGTTGTTCAATTATTTGCGGGTCGGAGGAACCGTCCACACGTCGACTCCCAACATGATCGTAATCAGGTTGCCCTACGACGCCGGCTTTATAACATTAAGACACGTGTCCGAAAGTAAGGATCCTGCGATCGATATAAACGTTCCTGGCGTTTCTTTTGATAAAATATATTTCCCGTGAGGAGCACGATGACGGAGCTTGACAAGCTTGTGGGCGGATATCTGGAAGAAGCCAAGATTGATCACGTCGGATTGTGGCAGGTGGCCAGTGCCGCCCGACGTCGGCTTGGCGCGCGCACGACAGACGGGGCGCGGGAAATAAGCCTGGCGGTGGTCCGGCAGCTCTACGAACGGGGGTTGCGGCCGGGAGATTATTGGGGCGGGGATTTCGACTATTGGCCCGACGAGGGGTATCAGGCGGTGCTCGACCGCATCGAGCGGGAATGGGTCGCCGCCGGTCACGATCCCAACCTCGCCGAGCCGATCTGCTGGTTTGCCCCGCGCCCGGAGTAGCCCGCCGCCACAGGCTGCGCGACGGCCGAATAGAGGAGGAGACACCGATGTTCAAGCGGATCGACCATGTCGAGATCGTGACCGACCGGCCGGAGCGGCTGGAGAGGTTTTATACCGAGGTCCTGGGGTTCAAGCCGAAGGCGCGCGACCGGGTCGAGCGTCCCGGTCTCGGCGTGCCGATCGATCTCGTCTATCTCGATCTCGGCGGCACGGTGGTCGAGCTGATCTCCTATGACGGAGCCACGGTCGCGCCGGACCCGGAAGGCGAGCATCTCGGCTATCGCATGATCGCGCTCGAAGTCGAGGACATGAAAGAGGCGGCCGAATATCTGAAGACGAAGGGGGTCGACATCGTCTGGGGGCCGCTCGTCCGCGACACCTATGCGCGGGCCGAGATCTGCGACCCGGACGGCCGCCGCATCGAGCTGAGGCAATGGTTCTGACGCAGCTCTGCTTCACCGCGCATTGGCGGGTTGCCAATTGCCGAGGTGGACCGGGGGATACGACATGGTTTCCGGCGGGGCGGGCGTGCATTTGCCCGAGCGCTGGGCGACGCAGTCATCGCCAAAGCAGGCGCGCTCGGCATAGCCGGCGCCGAACGCCTTTTCCCGGTCGTAGATGACCGTGTTGAACGCAGCCGAGTCGGGATCGAGCGGCCCGACCAGCGGGCCTGACCAGTAAAGTGGAACCGCTTGGTGAAACGCGGCATAGCCGCCAGTCACGACCCAATCGTGGTCGAGAATGCCGATCCCGCAAACCGATCCCAAGCGCGCCACGTAACGCGAGGCGAGCAGCATATCGCGGCCGCGCGTCCATAATTTGTGGTAGGGGCCGGACCCGTCGGCCATCGCGAGCTGGGCCAGCACGGTAACGGCGAGCGCCGCGCCGGTGGTCGCGATCGTGGCTCTGCGCCAGGCCGAGCCTCGAGCAACCAGCGCTTCGCGGACCCATGCTGCAATCTGCGCCAGCCCCACCCCGGCGACGATCGTCACCAGCAGCAGCGCCGGATAGATAAAGCGAAATTCCTTGTGCCCGATCAGCGACAGGGTAAGCGAGATCACCGCTGCCGCGACCAACGGTTGCGGCAGCCGCCGCGCCCCAACCAGGCACAACAACAGCATCAGCGCGGCAAAGCCGGTCCAGTATTCGACAACGATCGCGACGTACCAATAGAACGGAAGCACGCCAAACGCGTGCTGCGCGCCGTAGTACAAATTGGCGACGACGTTGCGCCACAGCGACTCGAACGGATAGCCCCAGGAGAGCCAATCGACACCGCCATAGGCGAGGCTCGCCAATACGGCGCCCGCTATCAGAACCAGAGGATGGCGCCGCAAGCCCGTGCACAACGACCATACCCCGACGACGGCGATCGCCGGCACAAGCTGAATTCGCAGCATCCCGGCCAATGCCAGCAACGCACCGGCAACGCCGGCGCGGCCTCGACCGGCGGTCTCGAGATCGGCCGGCATGCTCGCATAAAGGCCGAGCACCAGGAGATGCGCCGCGACCGAATCGCTCAGCGCGCGCGGCCCAAAATAGATATTGTCGATCCAGATTGCCGTGAAAACACCGGCGACAATCGCCCCCGAAATCCCGAAAAGCCGCCTCCCCCAGAGAAACGCGCAAAGTGCTGTGCCGGCGCCGAGCGCGGCCAGCGCCGACCCGATCAGCGGCGCGTACAAGCGCGGCCCATGACCGAGCAGCTTGGCCAGCTCCATCAATCCGGCGATCGCACCCGGCAACACCCAGGACCGGGTCCCGTAAACGAATTCCCACGGCACGAGGCCGGTGCCGTAGACCAGCCGATGCGCCTGCTCGACGGTCTGGAACACCTCGTCAGGGTGGTTGACGCCGGGAAACACAAAGACCGGCAGGAGCCGCACCGCGAACGCCAACAGGAGCACGGCAGCGCCCGACAGCACGACGGCTGCCGACGCATGCGGCTCCGGCGAAACTCCAGATCCGACAGCGGCAGATCCGACAGCGGCACGCGCGGCCCCGCGTTCGACGGCGGTCACCGGGTCGCCGCCAGATTCCGACTATGCCCCGCCACCGGTATCTGCCGGCGGTTTTGCGATTGCAGCACGTCCCACACGATCAGCCCAAACAAAAACAGCAACGGCAGGCTCCTCAGCATCGACAATCTCCAGGTCATGGCGATGATGACCGGAAGGATAAGCGCGGTCCCGATAATCAGGATCCCGGCGATGCCCAGGGGCCGGCGGCGCTGGTCGCCGATCGCCGCCAGAGCCGCGTTGGTGACCATCGGGGTGTCATAGACAAAGGCGTAGGGCGTCGCCAGAAAGGTGCCGACGAGGACCGCTGCCGCCGAACGGGCGGTCAGGCCGCGCCGGCAGCACAGCCAAAGGACGGCGACGACGAGCAGCGCGACGCCGCCCTGGACGATGCGGGCCGAGGTCAAGCCGACGCCCAGCAAGGTCAGGTTTCCCAGTATCGTCACGGTGTACCGGCTGGCGACCCCGGCGGCCCAATCGGCATGCCCGGCAAGCTTACCGAGCCACAACGGCCAGGCCTGCCACCCGAAAGCGGCCGTGCTCGCCAGCACCAGCAGGGCTGCCGTCGCGCCGGCCGCTGCCGTGGCACGCCACAGCCGCGCCGCAACCAGCGCGATCGGCACCAGCAATCCCAGCTGCGGCTTGACCGTCGCCAGCCCGAGCAGGACACCGCCCAGAATCGGGCGCGGCCCGGCAAAACGAAGACCGCCGACAATCAATGCCGAGGTCAAAAACCCGGTCTGTCCGCTGGCAAAGGTGACGATCGAGGCCGGCGCCAAGACGACCAGGGAGGCGCCGAGGCCGCGTTCTTGCCGCCATACGGAAATGATAAAATAGAATGCGAATGTCACGAATATCCAAACTGCATAGGCGGCATAGTACGACAAAAAACCGAGAGGATAGATCAGCAGAAGGAAGCTCGGCGGATACGGACACGGCAGGTAATACGTGGGCACGCTGCCCAGATCGACTTGAAAATCGTGGATTGCCGTATCGTTGTAGATTGTCGCCGCCGCATGAACGGTGGTGAACCTGGCAAACGACCAGATGCCGAAGAAGTCATTCGACCAGATGTTGTGCTGCGCCAGATTTAGCCCGATCGAGCGTATCGAGATTAGCGCAAACAGCAGCATCACCACCGCGAACGCGACGATCAGCGCCCTGCGGACCAGCTCTGCGAGCATCGGCTGTGGCTTTCCCGCGCGGGCTCAGCCGGACCGGCCGGCGAAAAACCCGCTCAGCGCCCGATAGGTTGCGTCCGGCGCTTCCTCGGGGAGGAAATGCCCGCTGTCGATCGGCTCGCCGCGGACATCGGCGGCGTGGTCGCGCCACACCGCGAGCATGTCGTAGCCGCCGCCCTGCGCGCTGCGCCGGCCCCACAGCATAAGGAGCGGCATCGCGAGCCTGCGGCTGCGGTCGGCGCGGTCGTGATCGAGGTCGATCGACGCCCCGGCACGGTATTCGTCGCAGGTGGCGCGGATTGTTTCCGGGTTGCGAAAGCACCGCAAATATTCGCCGAACGCGTCCGCCTCGAGCACCGGCGGCTCGCGCAGCAGGCCGGCGAATTGGTGGCGCAGAAAGAACTCGGCGTCGTTGCCGAGCAACCGCTCCGGAAACCCGCGCGGCTGGATCAGAAAAAACCAGTGCCAGCTCGCGGTTGCCGCCTTTTGATCGATCGTCTCGAACCGGTGGAGGGTTGGCACGATGTCGAGCAGCGCCAGGCGCTCGACCCGCTCGGCATGGTCGCGCGCCAGGCGGTGCGCCACCCGCGCGCCGCGGTCGTGGCCGGCGACCATGAACCGCTCGTGGCCCAGCGCCGCCATGGTCTCGACCTGGTCCCGAGCCAAGGCGCGTTTGGCGTAATTCGCATTCTCGGGGCCGGCGGGCGGTTTCGAGCTGTCGCCATAGCCGCGCAGATCAGGGATGACGAGCGTAAAATCGGCGGCGAGGCGGGGCGCCACCTTGCGCCACATCAGGTGGGTTTCCGGGTAGCCGTGCAGCAATAGGAGCGGCGGACCCTTGCCGCCGGTGACGAGGTTTATCTCGGCGCCCGAGGTCGCGATCCGGCGTTGCTCAAAGCCGGGAAAGAAATCGGCCATGGCCCGTTCCCCTAAAAAGCGTGTTGTTGCCAAGAATCTGAAAAGAGCGGATAATCTGCAAACGTTGGCGAGTGGTGCGCGAGGGTTCCATGGCCGCCCGGATCTTGGTCACACTGGCAGCGCTGCTGTTGGCGGCAGGCGGCTTTTTTGGCGCCGCACCCGCCCCTGCCGGCCCGCTCGACCCCTTCGGCATCCTGTTTTTGGCCGTCTCCGGCGCGATCTGGTTTGGCTGGGATCGGGTGCGCGAAGCCTTTCACAACCGGCCGGATATGATGATCGTGCGCCTCGGCCCGATGATCGAGCACCCGCGGGACGGCACCAAGCGGCGGTGATCGCGCTCCGAGCGCGGGGCTAAAGCCCGCGCGTCGCTTCGCCCTTCAATTCGACGGTGTTGCCGTCGGGGTCGCTGATATAGATCGACGGCCCATATCCCTCGGCGCCATAGCGCTCGCGCACCTCGCCCGGATCGACGCCGTGCCGCAACAGATGCGCGCTGAGCGCAGCCGCGTCAAAGCCGACAACCCGGATCGCGAAATGGTCCATGTTGCGCGCCGCCCTGTCCGCCGCGCTGTCTGCCGCCTGATCGGGTGGCAGCGGCGCCGGCACCAGGTCGATCAGCGAGGAGCCGGCGCGCAATTGCACGAGCTTGGGCTGATCGAGCCGGCGTTCTACATGGAGCCCGAGCACGGTTTCGTAGAACCGGATCGCGCGATCGAGGTCGCCGACCCGAAGCACGACATGGTCGAGGCCGCCGATGCGGATCGCGGCATCGGCTGCGGCCTGGGGTTGCGGCTGGATGGCAACGGTATCGGGCATCGTCGGCTCCTTTCCCGCTCGGGGCTCGGCTTGGCTTGGCTCGGCTCTATTGCGGCGACGGCTGGCCGGTACGCCGATGCTGGGCATGCCAGGCACGGCGCTCTTCCCGCGTCAGGACGCCGTCATGGTCGGTGTCCATCTGGTCGAACAGCGTTCCAGCGCGCTGGATGTACTGGTCGCGGGTGACGGCGCCGCGCGGCAAAGACGGCGGCGCAGCGCTGGGTGGAGCAGCCTCCGGCGCGGGCGCGCCGGCGGGCGGGCTCTGCGCGAGAGCAGCGCCAAGCGGCAGCGACAGCGCGAGGATCAGTGCGATTGCAGCCGAACGCATCATTTAAGACCTCCGCAATGATGCCGCATCCCGTCGAGCTCGAGCAAGCGGATCGGGATCGAAGAGCGGCATTGCATCCTGTTCATGTCGCATCGGCAAAAACGAGGGGGTTCGCGCGCCTCCGACGCTAGGAAACCGGCGCGCGGCAAGAGTATAGTCGTCATAGCTTTACGCAACCTGACACGGGGATCGCGACATGCAATACCGCAGGATCTCGGCCGATTGCCACCTCGACATGCCGTGGATGCCGCCCGAGTTGTTCGTCTCGCAGGCGCGGCGCGACCTGAAAGAGCGGATGCCCTATGTCGAGGACGGGCCGGACGGGCCGCAATGGGTGGCCAAGAACGGCGCCAATTTCGGCCTGCTCTATGGAGTCGGCCCGGGCGGCGCCAAGCATGTGCCGGGGCAAAACGTCCGCGTCGATATCATGGCGGAGCGCGGCCTCTACGACGATGCCAAGAAAGGCAAGACGCGCTGCAACGATCCGCATCTGCGCCTGAAGGACATGGAGGCCGACGGCGTCGACGCCGAGGTCATCTACGGCGTCCTCGGCACCGCCTCCAAGCTCAGCGACACCGAGGCCTCGAACGAGGTGCTGCGCATCTACAACGACTGGCTGAAGGATTTCTGCAGCCACTACCCGGACCGCCAGATCGGCCTCGCGTGCCTACCCTATGGCAGTGTCGAGCGCGCCGTGGAGGAGGTCCATCGCGTCGCCAAGATGGGCCTCAAAGGCCTCGAGCTGTCGTGCTCGTGGGACATGGAGCCGATGTGGCACCCGAGCTGGGAGCCGATGTGGCGGGCGATCGACGAGGTGCAGCTGCCGCTGCATTTCCATACCTTCCCGACGACCCCGCCGCGTGCCCGCCAGGAGGCGCCGCAGGTCCGCCGCGCAGCGATGTTCACCGGCGTCTCGGCGTTTCAGATGGGGCTGATCCACATCATCGCCGGGATGATCGGGGCGGGTGTGTTCGACCGCTATCCGCGGCTCAAAGTATCGTTCGGCGAGAGCGGTGCGGGCTGGCTCGCCTACGCGCTGCACCGCATGGATTTCGAGTTCGAGGATCGTTTCCGCGACCTGATGAAGCTGAAGCCCTCCGAATACTGGCGCCGCCAGTGCAAGTGCACCTTCCAGTTCGACCCGATCAGCACCAAGCTGGTCGACGAAATCGGCGTCGAAACCATGATGTGGGGCTCGGATTACCCGCATACCGACGGCATCTGGCCCGAATCCTCGAAATATATCGACGAGCAGTTCGCCGGCCTCTCCCCCGAGGTCGTGCGCAAAATCACCTGCGAAAACGCCGCCAAATTCTACGGCCTGGTCAACTAGGCCGGCGCGCAACGCGTATCTCGCCGCGGCGGGCTATGTCGCCGAGCTCGCCGCGGAGCTCGGCACTGTCGAGCGCGCGCACGACCGGCTGCTGATTGCGCCGGGGTCGCCGCAGCCGGCGGCTTGGGCGGCCAATCTTTGGCTCGACCCGCAGGAAATTCCGATCGCGTCGGTCTCGGATGCGGCGGCGAAATTGCGCGCGATCCAGCGTAATTGGGCGGTTTATGCGCCGGTGCTGCATCGCCGCGCGGTGCTGATCCAGCAGCAGCTGCCCACGGTGTCGGCAAAGCCGCTGGTGTTCGGCCAGCCGGCGCCGACCGCACCGCTCGGCTCATGGACCTTGCTCGATCGCGGCACGATCCTCGCGGCACCCCGTTGCACGAGCCCCTTTGCCAATGGCGAAGCGCATTTTGTCGAGGACCGCGAGGGGCCGCCGAGCCGTGCCTACCTCAAATTATGGGAGGCGCTGACCCTGATCGGTCGCCGGCCACAGCCGGGCGAGCGCTGTCTCGACCTCGGTGCCAGCCCCGGCGGCTGGAGCTGGGCATTGCAGCGGATGGGCGCCAAGGTCATCAGCATCGACAAAGCGCCGCTCGACAAAGAAATCGCAAATCTGCCCGGCATCGCGTTCCGGCTCGAAAGCGCTTTTGGCCTCGACCCTCGCGCGGTCGGTCCGATCGATTGGCTGTTCTCGGATATCGTGTGCTATCCGGCGCGCCTGCTGGCGCTGATCGAGCGCTGGCTCGCCGCCGGCACCTGCCGCTATTTTGTATGCACGATCAAGTTCCAGGGCGAGACCGACCACGCGACCGCCCGGCGCTTTGCCGCCATCCCCGGCTCGCAGCTACGCCACCTCCACCACAACCGGCACGAGCTGACCTGGAGCAAGCTCGATTAGGGTCCGGAGCCGGCTCGCGAAGGGGCCCCGCGGGTGGCGCGCGCTGCGACGATGAGCCGGTCGAGCGCCGCAGTGAGCGCGACCTCGATGTCGGGCCGGTTTTCGAGCCGGCGCAGCAGCAAGGCGACCGCCTCGATCGTCGACAATGCTTCGCGGCGCGGCTCGCGGCGGATCCGGCCCCAGCGCGACGGGTGCTGCGGGTTGAGCACCAGCCGGCGCAATTTCAGCAGCCACGGGTTGCGCCACCACATGGCCTTGGCCTCGCTCCAGCTGCCGTCGAGCAGCACCACCCCGTCGAGACCGGCGAGCGCCGCCTTCTGGTCGGCAGCCGGCTCGCCCCGGCGATCGAGCGCCACCAGCTCGGCGCCGCCCAGGGTTGCCGGCCGCGCCGAGCCGAGATAGAGCACCGCCCAGCGCCGCGGGTCCGCCCGACCGCTGACGAGACGCGCCAGATTGGGCCAGGAAAGCCCGACGACGAGGCCGGCGCGCTGCAGCATCGCCGGCGCCAGCGCCGCGGTTGCCGCGCTCTCTTTCTGCTCGCGTGGATGCTGCAAGATCAGCACGAAAAGCCGATTGTCGAGCTTTCCTGGCGCTTTTGGCGCTTTTGTGATAGGCTCATCGCTCACGGATTTATAGCCCGGCTCGATCGTTAGCACCGTGGCATTCACCCAAAGCAGCTAACCCGGCCCGTCGCCGGGGCCGATAAATTCGAGGCGCCATGCACAAGCCCATTCGCAAAGCCGTGTTTCCGGTTGCTGGTCTCGGGACCCGTTTTCTGCCGGCGACCAAGGCCATGCCCAAGGAAATGTTGCCGGTCGTGGACAAGCCGCTCATTCAATATGCGGTCGAGGAAGCGAAAGCGGCCGGGATCGAGCAGTTCTTTTTCGTCACCGGGCGCTCCAAGAGCGCCATCGACGACCATTTCGACCGCGCTTTCGAGATTGAAGCAACCTTGCGCGACCGCGGCAAGACGGAATTGATCGACGAGCTCTACGCGCTGCTGCCCGATCCCGGGCAGATCGCCTACACCCGCCAGCAGACGCCGCTCGGGCTCGGTCATGCGGTGTGGTGCGCGCGCGGGCTCGTCGGCGACGAGCCCTTCGCCGTGCTGCTCGCCGACGATTTGATGATGTGCGAGCCGCCGTGCCTGGCGCAAATGGTCGAGGCTTATCGGGAGACCGGCGGCAACCTCGCCGCGATCATCGAGGTGCCGCGGGCGCAGACCGGACGCTATGGCGTGCTCGATATCGTCGCCGATGACGGAAGGCTGGTGCGGGCACGAGGCGTCGTCGAGAAGCCGGACCCGGCAACCGCGCCCTCGACCTCGACAATCATCGGCCGCTATATCATCCAGCCCGAAGTGTTCGCCCATCTCGAACGCGGCGAGGCCGGCAGCGGCGGGGAAATCCAGCTGACCGACGCGCTCGCCCGGCTCATCGACAACGGTCAGCCGTTTCACGGGCTGCGCTTCAAGGGAAGGCGCTTCGACTGCGGCGACAAGCTCGGCTATCTCGAAGCCAACCTCGTTCTGGGCCTCGACCATCCGGAGCTCGGGCCGGGGTTGCGTCGGATCATGGCCGCGCATCTCTGACTGGAGCCGCCGATGCCGCACCGTTTTCACCCGACGATCCTGCGCGAGTACGACATCCGCGGGGTCGTCGGCGAGACCCTGTCGCCGGCGGATGCGCTGGCGCTCGGCCGGGCCTATGCCGTGACCCTGACCGCAGCGGGCGGCCGACGGGTCGCCACCGGCTATGACGGACGACTGACCTCGCCCGAGCTCGAAGCGGCCCTCGTCGAGGGTCTGGCGACGGAGGGTGTCGATGTCGTGCGCATCGGCCGCGGGCCGACGCCGATGCTCTATTTCGCGGCAGCGACGCTCGAGGTCGATGGCGGGATCATGGTGACGGGCTCGCACAACCCGCCCGATCACAACGGCTTCAAGCTGGTGCGCCAGGGCAAGACCTTGTATGGCGCGGCGATCACCGCACTCGGCGAGACGGCGCTCGGGCTCGGCGAGACGCGAGCCACCTGGGGCCGGGTCGAAGAGCACGCAATTCGCGACGATTACGTGGCGCGCCTGGCGCAAGATTACGCAGGGCGGCGCCCGCTGAAGGTTGCCTGGGACCCCGGCAACGGCGCCACCGGCGACGTGGTGCAGCAATTGACCGAGCGTCTCCCAGGCCGCCACACGCTGTTGAATGAAACGATCGACGGCCGCTTTCCGGCGCATCACCCGGACCCCACGGTGCCGGAAAACCTCGCCCAGCTGCAGCAGGCGGTGACGCAGGCGGGATGCGATCTCGGCATCGCCTTTGATGGCGACGGCGACCGGATCGGCGTCGTCGATGCCGAGGGCCGCATCCTGTGGGGCGATCAGCTGATGGTGATCCTGGCGCGCGACGTGCTCGCCCGCCACCCCGGCGCGGCGATCATCGCCGACGTCAAATCGAGCCAGGTGCTGTTCGACGAGATCGCGCGGCTCGGCGGGCGCCCGCTGATGTCGCCGACCGGGCATTCGCTGATCAAGGCCAAGCTCGCCGAGACCGGGGCGCCGCTCGCCGGCGAGATGAGCGGGCACATCTTCTTTGCCGACCGCTATTACGGCTTTGACGATGCGGTTTATGTCGCGGTGCGCCTGCTCTCGATCCTGGCGTGCGCGCCGCAGAGCCTGACCCGGATGCGCGACGAGCTGCCGATTGTCGTCAACACCCCGGAATTGCGGTTCCAATGCGCCGACAGCCGCAAATTTGCAGTCATCGAGGAGGTTCGCGACCGGTTGCGCCGGACCGCGGCCGAGGTCAACGAGATCGACGGCATGCGGGTGCGCACCGCCGATGGCTGGTGGCTGTTGCGCGCCTCGAACACGCAGGACGTCTTGGTCGCCCGCGCCGAATCGCCGACCGAGGCCGGCCTCGACCGATTAAAGGCCGATCTCGCGGCCCAGCTCGCGGCGAGCGGGGTCGCGCTGCCGTCGGCCTGACCGGCGGCGCTGCGTCACCAGCGTATGGCGACCTTCAAGCTCGACGGCGGCACGACCGCGCAATCGATCCCTTTTTTGTGCAGCGAGGCGCAGGCGCTCTGCGCTTCCTGCGGCGTGAAATTGGTCAGCCGGGCACGGTAGAGCCGAGCTTTTGCGGTCTTGCCGGTCTCGACGATCTGCAGCCGCTTGCCTTTGGCGACGGCGAGACCGGCGGCAGCATGGCCGGCCTTCTCCGCCCCGCTCTCGGCATGAAACGCGCCGAGCTGAATGCCCCAGCGCTCGGCGGGGGCGGCTTCGCGCGGTTGATGCGGCAGCACCGCGGCATCGGCTTTGGTCACCGGCGAGAGATGCTTGGCAAGGCGCGCCGCGGCCTTGGTCAACAAACCCGGCTTCGGCTTGGGCGGTGTCGGCTCCGCCGTCGCCACCGCCGCATGCGGCGGCGCTGGTGGTTGACGCCGCGCCAAGGTCGGGCTGGCGACGCCGAGCTCGGCAAAGCCGCGGTCGAGCAAAGCGCCCATTTCGCGGTCGCGGGTGCCAGCCGATGGGCCGCCCATGATCACCCCGAGCAAACGGTGACCGTCGCGCACCGCTGACGCGGCGAGGTTGAAGCCCGAAGCGCGGATATATCCGGTCTTGATGCCGTCGGCCCCGGCATACCAATCGAGCAGATGATTGTGGTTGGTGATGATCCGGCCGTGAAATTCGAACTGCCGCGTCGAGAAGTACCGATATTTTTGCGGAAAATCATGCAGCAGCGCCAGCGCCAGCTGGGCCACGTCGCGCGCCGTCGTGTGCTGCTCCGGATCGGGCAGGCCGGAAGCATTGTGGTAGGCGGTGGCAGTCAGTCCGAGCTGGCGGGCTTTGCTGGTCATCCGCTCGGCAAAGGCCGGCTCGCTGCCGGCCAGACCCTCGGCCAGCACCACGGCGGCATCATTGGCCGAGCGGGTGACGACGCCGAGGATCAAATCCTGCACCTGCACCGAATCGCCCGGCCGCAAGCCGAGCTTGGTCGGAGACTGGCTCGCCGCCAGCGCCGAAACCGGGAAATACTGGTCGAGCCGCACGCGCCCCGAATTCAAGTCCTCAAAGGTGAGGTAGAGCGTCATCAGCTTGGTCAGCGACGCCGGATAGGTCGGCGCGTCGGCGTTTTCCTCGCTCAGCACTTTCCCGGTATCGGCGTCGAGCAGGATCGATTCGCTGACCGGCGCCGGCGCGAAGCCGGTCGTGGCCGCCTGCGTATGGTGATGATGCGCATGGTGTGTCGCCTCGGCCGGAGTGGGCCGGAACAAGACCAAGCCAGCGATACCGCCGCCGCAGAGCGCCCAAAAAATCATGTTGTGCCCGCGGCGAGCGCCGCCAGGCGGGTCTTTCGAAACCTTCACCACACCCCCCGCTTCCCCCACAGAGACCGTGCGAAATCCAGGATTGCGCATGATCGCTATTGCCGACAGTAAAAAGAACTTCGGCCGATGTCCAGAATTTGCGCCATCCCACGCGATCGGCTTTGCCGACAAACGTCCGGGAGGCCGGAGCCGGGCTCGCCGTCGGGTCCGGCGGTGACGGGTCGGCAGGGCTCTGTTAACCTCGGCTTCCGAACCGGAGGGGAGAGCCTGCCGATGCCACCGGAAATCACCGACGAAGCCCTCGACTTTCTGCTGGCCCGCGCTGGGCTGCATTTGAGCGACGAGCAAAGGGCCGAGTTGAAGAGCGTCTATGCGGGTCTCGCGGCGATGGCCGAGCGGGTCAGACGGCCTCGCGGCCGGATGGCCGAGCCGGCGACGAGCTATGGCTTTGCCGAGGAGGACCTGCAATGAGCGAGCGAATCCCGACCCTCGCCGAAGCGGCAAAGCTGATCGCGGCGAAAAAGCTGTCGCCGGTCGAATTGACGCGCGCCTGCCTCGATCGCGTCGCAGCGCTCGACGGCCGATTGCACGCCTTTATCCATCCCACACCCGAGCGGGCGCTGGCCGAGGCGCGGGCGGCCGAAGCAGCGATCATGGCGAATGGCCCGAAGGGGCCGCTGCACGGCATCCCGATCGGGCTCAAGGACATCGTCGACACCAAAGGCATTCCGACCACCTGCCAGTCGAAGCTCCTCGCCGACAACATTCCCGACGCCGACGCAACCTGCGCCGAACGCCTTGCCGCCGCCGGAACGGTGCTGATGGGCAAGTTGACGACGCATGAGTTCGCCGATGGCGGACCGAGCTTCGACCTGCCCGCACCGCCGGCACGCAACCCGTGGAACCCCGAGCATTTCACCGCCGGCAGCAGCAGCGGCACCGGCGCGGCGGTGGCTTCGGGCATGATCCTCGGCGGCATCGGCACCGACACCGGCGGCTCGATCCGAGGGCCTGCGGCGCTGTGCGGCATTGCCGGGATCAAGCCGACCTATGGCCTCGTCAGCCGTGCCGGGGTCGCCCCCGCCGCCTTCAGCCTCGACCATATCGGTCCGATGGCGTGGACCGCCGAGGATTGCGCGCTGATGCTGCAAGCCCTGGCCGGCCACGACCCGCGCGACCCGGCGAGCGCCAAGCGGCCGGTGCCGGATTACACCGCGCTCCTCGGCCGTGGGGTCAAGGGGCTCAGGATCGGCGTGATCCACCATTTCCACGAGACCGACCACAAGGTCGCCCCGGCGACCCAGCGCGGCATCGACGGCGCCATCGCGACGTTCCGCGGTCTCGGCGCCGAAATCCGCGAGGTGCAATTGTCGCCGCTGCAGGATTGGGCGGCCTGCGGCTCGCTGATCTCGATCACCGAGCGTGCCGCGGCCTACGAGGAATGGGCGCGCACCCGGCTCGGCGATTTTGGCGAGCGGATGCGGAGCCGCCTGATGCTCGGCGCCTTTGTTTCGGGGGTCGATTATGTCCAGGCGCTGCGGCGCCGGCGCGAATTGCGCGCCGAGCTGCAACAGGCGATGAAGGGGCTCGATGCGGTCCTGACCGCAACCCAGCCGGCCGAGGCGGCAAAGATCGACGCCGTGCCGAAATGGGACCTGTTCGAAAAGCCGGGCTTTATGATGCCGTTCAACGTCGCCGGCTATCCGGCGATCTCGGTCTGCGCCGGGTTTGGCGAAGGCGGATTGCCGGTCGCGATCCAGCTCGTCGGCAAGCCGTTCCAGGAGCCGACCCTGCTCCGCATCGCGCACAGCTTCGAGGAGGCCACCGACTTCCGCAACCGCCGTCCGGCTATGGCCGAAGCCCTCGCCGCCGCCTGATTGCGCATTGAGGAGAGAACCGATGGAGCTGAGGGGTGCGGTCGCGCTGGTGACGGGAGGAAATGGCGGGCTCGGCCAGCACATCTGTCGCGCGTTGGCGCGGGAGGGGGTGCATGTCGCCGTCATGTATGCGCAAAGCCACGACCAGGCCCAGGGTGTCGCCCGCGAGCTCGGCTCGCGCTACCAGATCAATGCCGCCGCTTTCGCCTGCGACGTGACCGACGGCGCCGCCGTCGAGCGGGTGGTCGGCGAGGTCACCGGGCATTTCGGCCGTCTCGACATCCTCGTCAACGACGCCGCCTACAACAAGGCGATCCCATTCGCCGATCTCGACAGCCTGACGATGGAGGTTTGGGACAGGATCATCGCGGTCAACCTGACCGGGCCGATGCGCCTGATCAAAGCGGTGGCGCCGGTCATGAAGGCGCAAGGGCGCGGCCGCATCGTCAACATCGCCTCGGTCGCCGGGGTCGGGCCGACCGGCTCGTCGATCGCCTATGCAGTGTCGAAAGCGGGCCTTATCCACTTGACGCGCTGCATGGCGGTCGCCTTGGCGCCTGAAACGCTGGTCAATTGCGTCGCACCCGGCCTTCTCGAAGGCACGCGCGCGACCTCCAATCTTCGCGCCGAGCAGATCCAAAACTCCGCCAGCACGTCATTGCTCAAAAAGCCGGCCGACAAGGACGACTGCGCCGACATGGTGGTCACGATGTGCCGCACCGAAACCATGACCGGCCAGACGATGGTGATCGAACTCGGGCCGCTATTTTCGTTGAGGCCGCCGCAAGCAGCAGCACCTCGTCAGGCGGCGCGGCTCCAGCTCCACCAGGCGCAGAGCGCCTCGCCCATGACGAGATCGAGGTCGCGGCCTTTCAGCCACGGCAATTCCTCGGTGAACATCCTCACGCATTGCCGCCACGAGCACTTCATCTTGGTGATGTCGGTGCCCCAGAACATGCGCTCGGGGCCGAACGCGTCATAGACTTGGCGCAGATAGATGTGCAGCGCCGGGAACGGGTAGGCTTCGCTCGAATAGTGCGGCACACCGGTCGCCTTGACCGCGACATTCGGGAATTTCGCCAAGGCCAGAAGCTGCGGCATGTGGGTCATCGCCGCGGCGTCCTTGAGGGCGCTGGTGCCGCCGCGGCCGCCCAAATGGTCGATCGTCAGACGCAAGCCGGGGTGGCGCTCGGCGATACGGCCGATTTCCGCGAGCGAGTCGGTCGCCAGCATCGCAATCGGGACACCGGCCCTTTCGGCTTCCGCCCAGAGCCAATCGATCGTGCCGTCGGCGAGCCAACGCCGCGCCGGATCGGCGAGAAACCCATAGCGCAGCCCGAGCATGCCGGGTTGTCCCCGCCAGCTCGCGAGCCGGGCGCGCGATTCCGGCCGGTCCAGCGGCACGGCACCCATGACGGCAAAGCGGCCGGGGTAGCTCTCGACCGCAGCGAGCGCCATCTCGGTCGAATTCGGGTCCCAGCCGGGCGGGTGAATAACCGCGCCATCGACGCCTGCTTCGTCCATCAGCGCAATCGCCTCCTCCGGGGTGAAGGCGGTCACCTGGCGATGCGACAGGTTGCTCGGCAAGCCCGAGCCCCACAGATGGATTTGAGCGTCGATGATCTGCACCGCCGTTGCTCCCTTCGTTTTGTGCTCGCGCCGGCGTGGCCGCGACGCGCTCTATTGGAAAAAGCCGCCGAGCCGTGCGCCGTCAGATCGCAGCGAGACGGGCGTAGGCGGTCTTGAGCCGGTCGCGGTCGCGGCTGGCGGCGGCCTCGCGCTCGCGCTGGTCTTCGATCACTTCGGGCTTGGCCTTGGCGAGGAATTGCGGGTTTGTCAGCTTTGCGGCGAATTTGCCGATTTCCTGGTCGAGGCGGCCGATTTCCTTGGCGAGCCGCGCTTTTTCTTTGGCGAGATCGACGATGTCGCCGAGCGGCAGGATCAGGGTGGCGCCGGCGACCACCGCCTGGACCGATCCGGCAGGGACGGTGTCTGCCGCAGACTCGATCCGGTCGAGGCGGGCGAGGCCGATAAAATGCTCGTGGTGACGCTCGATGCGCTCAAGGGCCGTGGGCTCGGCATCTTTTAGAAGCAGCGGCACGCGGGCGGCCGGCGGCACATTCATCTCGGACCGCACCGCGCGGACCGCCGAGATCGCCTCGACTACCCACTCCATTTCCGCTGCCGCGGCGCGGTCGAACAGCTCGGGCGAGGGAGGAGGCCATGCGGCGCCGATCAACAAGCCGCCGTCTTCTGCGCCGAAATGCGACCATAGCTCCTCGGTGATGAACGGCATGATCGGATGCAGCAGCCGAAAAATCCGGTCCAACGCCCAGCCGATCGTCGCCTGAGTTTCGCGGCGGGCCTCGGCATCACCGCTTTGCAGGATCGGCTTTGAGAACTCGATGTACCAGTCGCAGAAGGTGCCCCACACAAACTGGTAGAGCCGCCCCGCCGCATCGTCGAAACGGTAGGCGTCGAGGGCCGCCGTAACCGCGCCGGCGCAATCGGCGGTTGCCGTGGCGATCCAACGATTGACAATCAGCCGCGCCGTCGCCGGAGAGAAGCCGTCGACCGGACGACAGCCGTTCATCTGGGCATAGCGCGCCGCGTTCCACAGCTTGGTCGCGAAATTTCGGTAGCCCTCGACCCGGCTCTCGGACAGCTTGACGTCGCGACCGGGTGCCGCCATCGCCGACAATGTGAAACGCAAGGCGTCGCAGCCGTAGCGGTCGATCAATTCCAACGGGTCGATGATGTTGCCGCGCGACTTCGACATTTTCTGGCCGCGCTCGTCGCGCACCAGCGCGTGGATGTAGACGGTGCGGAACGGCACCTCGCCCATGAAATGCAGCCCCATCATCATCATCCGCGCGACCCAGAAGAAGATGATGTCGAAGCCGGTGACGAGCACGTCGCCGGGGTAGTAGCGGGCGAGCTCCGGCGTCTCATCCGGCCAACCCAAGGTCGAGAACGGCCACAACGCCGAGGAAAACCAGGTGTCGAGCACATCCTCGTCTTGGACCAGCGCGACCGGCCGGCCAAATTTCGCCGCGGCTTGCGCCTCGGCCTCGGCCTCGGCCTCGGCGACAAAGACCGTGCCGTCCGGCGCATACCAGGCCGGGATGCGATGCCCCCACCACAATTGGCGCGAGATGCACCAAGGCTGGATGTTGCGCAGCCACTCGAAAAACGTGCTTTCCCACTGCCGCGGCACAAACCGGGTACGACCGTCTTCGACCGCGGCGATCGCCGGCGCCGCCAGCACCCGCGCGTCGCAGAACCACTGGTCGGTCAGCCACGGCTCGATGACCACGCCCGAGCGGTCGTGGTGCGGGACCATCAAGGTGTGGTCCTCGACCTTTTCCAAAAACCCTTCGGCGGTGAGGTCGGCGACGACCCGCTCGCGCGCAGCGAAACGATCGAGGCCGCGATAGCGCGCCGGCACGGCGTCGTTGAGCCGCGCATCGGCGTCGAAGATGTTGAGCCGGTCGAGCCCGTGCCGGCGGCCGACCTCGAAATCGTTGAAATCGTGCGCCGGCGTGATCTTGACCGCACCGCTGCCGGTTTCGGGGTCGGCATATTCATCGGCGACGATCGGGATCAGCCGTCCGACCAACGGCAGCCGCACCCGCTTGCCGACAAGATGGGCATAGCGCGCGTCATCCGGATGGACCGCGACCCCGGTATCGCCGAGCATGGTTTCGGGCCGCGTGGTGGCGACGACGATGTGATGCCCGGCCTCGCCCTCGACCGGATAGCGGATGTGCCACAGCGAGCCCTGGGTCTCGCGCGCCTCGACTTCGAGATCGGAGATCACCGTGTGCATCTCCGGGTCCCAATTGACGAGCCGCTTGTCGCGGTAGACGAGACCCTCGTTGTAGAGCGCGACAAAGACCCGGCGCACCGCGGCGGCCAAGCCCGCATCCATCGTAAAGCGCTCGCGCCGCCAATCGGGCGAAGCGCCGAGACGGCGCAGCTGGCCGGTGATGGTGCCGCCCGACTGCTCCTTCCACTGCCAAACCCGCTCGACAAAGCGTTCGCGACCGAGATCGCGCTTCGACCCGCCCTGATCGGCGATCTGGCCGGCGACGACGATCTCGGTGGCGATGCCGGCATGGTCGGTGCCCGGCTGCCACAGCACGTCGCGCCCCTGCATCCGCCGATAGCGGACCAGCACGTCCTGCAACGTGAAGGTCAGCGCATGCCCCATGTGCAGGCTGCCGGTCACGTTCGGCGGGGGCATCATGATCGTGAACGGGATTTTGCCGCTCGCGGGATCGGCGGCAAACGCGCCCGAACCCTCCCAGCGCGCATAAAGCCGCCGCTCCACGGCGCCGGGCTGATAGGTCTTGTCGAGTGTGGCGGCCCCGCCCGCCGCGGGGCTGGAGATCGGTGCCGTCAGCGGATACCCGCCTCGCCGACGACGCGGGCGATCTCTTCGCGCACCAGCCGCTCGACAATCGTCGGGAGGTGCTCGTCGAGCCACGCCTGCAGCAACGGACGCAGCGTCTCACGGACGATTTCTTCGAGCGTGCGGTCGCCGGGGCCCATCAGCAATTCTCCCTCGCGCGAGCGGTCGCGCGGCATGGCGCCAAGGCGGGCAAAGGACGCGGCTGCCGCCTCCGAGGTCGCCGCCGAAAGAATCCGCTCGCGCACAGGCGGCAGGCTCGGTCCGACCGCCGGGTCGGCGCGCGGTGGTTCGGCGCGCGGCGGTTCGGGCTCGATGCGCGGGCCCAACGGCGGCAATGGCGGCAATGGCGAAGGCGTCGCCGCCGCTTCCAGCGGAGTCAGCTTTGGGCCATCGGGTGGCACCCCGGGTTGGATGCGGCGCACCGAGCCGTCCTCGCCAACCGCTTCGGTGAGCTCGAGGATGTCGCTCTTTTCGGTTGGCGCCCGACGGGGCGGATCGCCGGGCCGGCCGTCCTCGGCGATGATCCGGCTGATCGAGGCGATAATCTCCTCCATCGACGGTTCCGGCGAGGGCTTTGGCAAAGGGTTCGAGTCCGACATCGAGCAAACCACCGCGGGCAGGTGACCATCTAACCTAGAGGATGGCGGACCGATTTTCCAGCACCGGCGGCGGAGCCAGACCCTTCACTCTTTCAGGCCGCCGCCAAAGCCGATCCATTTGTCGCGCACCTGCTTGAAATGACGCTCCATATCGTAGAGCTGCACCGGCAGATGCAGCTCGGGCGCCACCAGCCGGCCGATCGCCGCGGCGATGTTGTATTCGGCGACGGCGGCGTCGTGCTCGGCCGTGATCAGCTGCTGCTGGGTCACAAAAAGCTGCTGGTTGGCGATCAGCACATCGAGGGTGGTGCGCGAGCCGACCAATGCTTCCTGCTGGGTGCCTTCGAGAGCGATCTGGGCGGCGCGCACCGCTGCGGCGAAGGACTGGATGCTGGCCCGCGCCGCCTTCAGGGCTTCCCAGTTCTGGGTCGCCGTCTGCACCGCCGCGCGGCGGGCATCATCGACCTGGCTGCGCCGCTGCCCGACCGTCTGCTCGGCCTGCCGGGTCTGCGAATAGATTGCCCCGCCTTCGTAGAGCGGCATCGTCATCTGCGCCAGCACCGTGCCCGTGTTGGCTAAAAATCCCTTGAACGTGATCGACGGGTCCTGCTGGCGCGCGACATTGCCGACGATCGAAATCTGCGGCAGCAATTGCCCGCGTACGACATCGATATTGTCGCGCGCGGCAAGCTCGGCGAAGTTCGCCGAAATGACGCTGAAGTTGTTATGGGCGGCAAGCGTCTGCGCTTCCTCACGCGTCGCCGGCAGGGTCGGACGCTCGCGCGGCAACAGCAGGCGACCCGGCGGGCGGCCGACCGCGCGGACATAGTTGGCTCGGCTTTGCGCCAAAGTGCCCTCCGCCGCGATCAGCGTCGCGCTCGCCTGCGCCAGCGACGATTCGGCCTGGGCCACATCGGTGCGGGTCACTTCGCCGACGCGAAACCGGTCTTGCGTCGCC
Source organism: uncultured Alphaproteobacteria bacterium (assembly GCA_963702685.1). Taxonomy (GTDB): domain Bacteria; phylum Pseudomonadota; class Alphaproteobacteria; order ATCC43930; family CGMCC-115725; genus AP-15. Next base: position 175,148 of record CAVPDQ010000006.1, read on the forward strand.
TCGAGCTGCTTTTTCAGCACCTGCTCGTTGTTGCGGTTGACCTCGACCAGCGCCTGGTCGCGCACCACGTCGAGATAGGCCTGGGCCACCGATTGGAACACCGAGGTCTCGACCGCCAAGGTCTGCGCCCGCGTCGATTCGACGGTCTCGGTCGCCTGGCGGGTCTGCGCCACCGTCCGGCCGCCGCTGTAAACCGGCTGGGTTACCTGGATCCCAACCTGGTTCGGCCGGGTGTTGGCGATGACATTATTGACGGTTTCCTTGGCCAGCAACCCTTCCCGCTGAAGGCCGACCTGGCCGGTGAAGTTGACCGTCGGCCGCCAGCCCGCCAGCGCCTGCGGCACCTGCTCGTCGGTGGCGCGCAACAGCGCGCGTTGGGCGAGCAGCTGGGGGTTGGTGTTGTAGGCTTCGGCGAGCGCCTGGGTCAGCGTCTGAGCCTGCGCCGAAGCCGTGGCGAGCAGCAGGCCAACGCCAACCGTCGCCGCCGCGCCGCGACGGGCCAATCGCTCGGCTCGCGGCATCATAGCCTCGGCGGTTGAGCAGGCAAGACGGTCACCTCAAAACGCAAAGACGGGTCAAAACGCAAAGCCGGGTCAGAACGCAAAGCCGGGTCAGAACGCAAAGACGGGCTTGGGCGCAAAGCCCGGCAGAAACGGGATCGCCGCATCGAAGATAACGCGCTGCGCGACCACACCGCCAGCCCGGGTCACGACCGTCGCGCGTCCGACGCCCGCATTGGCGCGGATCACGGCCACCAGGCGGCCGCCTTCGGCGAGCTGAGCCGTGATCTTGGCCGGCACCTCGGCGACCGCGCCACCGAACAGGATCGCGTCATAGGGTGAGCGTGCGGCGTAGCCCTCGGCGAGCGGCCCCTCGACGACATTGACCGCGGAAATGCCGTGCTCGACCAGAGCGGCACGGGCGCGGCGCGCCAATTCGGCGTCCTCTTCGAGCGCCACGACGTTGCGCGCCAGCACCGCCATCAACGCGGCTTCATAGCCCGATCCGGCGCCGACCAGCAGCACCGTGTCGCCGCGCCCGATCATCGCCGCTTGCAGCAGGCGCGCCGCCACCATCGGCTCCAGCAGGCAGCGCCCGCCGCCGAGCGGCAGGTCCTCGTCGACATAGGCTATCGCGCGCAGCTGCGCCGGCACGAACAGCTCGCGCCGGGTCGCCGCAAAGGCGCCGATGACGCGCTCGTCGGTGACCTTGTTTGGCCGAAGCTGGCTCTCGATCATCGCCGATCGAGCCGCCTCGCGCTCGCTCATCCCACCCCCGCCCGCGAATAACGCCCGCGAATAACGAACGGCGTTATATCGGCCCGGTGGAGCGAGCACAATCGGTGGCCGGGCTGTCGGCGCCGCATGGCAGGCGTTCGACCCGCTCGCTCGCCGGCAGGCGGGCGAGCAGCTCCGCAGCGGTGAGCCCGAGCCGCGGGTGCCGCCAGGCCGGCGCGATTTCGGCGAGCGGCATCAGCACAAACCGGCGCTGATGCAGGCGCGGATGCGGCAAAACCAGGTGCCGCGTCTCGACCAGCGCGCCGTTGTGATCGAGCAGATCGAGGTCGAGGGTGCGCGCCGCGTTCGGCACGCTGCGGATCCTGCCGAATTGCGCCTCGACCGATTGCATGCAGCCCGAGGAGGTCGGTTGCATCACGCCCGGTGTCGAGCGCGGCGACGGCGTTGACGAACCACGGCTGGTCCGAACGCGGCACCGGCTCGCTGCGATACCAGGAAGAGCGGGCGGCGACGCCGATGCCGCGGGCCTCGAGCTCGGCAAGCGCGGCCGCCAAGGTCCGAATCGGCGGGCCGAAGCGCGCGCTCGCGAGATTGCCGCCGAGACCGATCAGGATCACGCGGCGGGCCCGACGGACCCCCCCTCACCACTTGTTGCGCAGCTCGCGCAGCCGCAGAAAGACGGTCTTCGGATCGGGCTTCTCCGGGAGGTCGGGGAACGCCTCCCGCAGGCGGCGGATCACCGAGGGGCTGGTGAGCCGGAAAAAGGTGTTGATCTCGCGCTCGACCCCGAGCGTGGTGACGAGCGGCTTTGTCGTATCCTGCCTTTCGACCGTCGGCAGCATCCCTTTGGCCCGCGCGTTGTCGGGCTCGCGGTCGAGCGTAAAGGCGAGGTTGCGCGCGATATAATCGTGCCCGGGATAGATCAGCGTCGTCTCCGGCAATTTTTCGAGCTGGCTGGCAAAGGTGTTGTAGAGCTCGTTCGGGTGGCCGCCATTGTGGCAATTGCCGGCGCCGGCATTGAACAAGGGTGTCGCCGCAAAAAAGGGCGGGCGTGTCGGTGTGCGAGCGGATGCAGATATGCGACATCGTGTGGCCCGGCGTGTCGAGGCATTCGAGCTCGACCGTCTTGCCGACCTTGATCACATCGCCCGCCTTGAGCCCGCGGTCGATCCCGGCGATGCGGTCCTTCGCCCCGGCATGCGCCAGCAATTTGGCGCCGGTCGCGGCGATGACCTGGGTGTTGCCGCCGGTATGGTCGTGGTGCTCGTGGGTGTTGAGCACCTGGGTGATGGTCCAGCCCTTGGCCTTGGCCGCGGCGAGGCATTTCTGATGGTCGAGCGGATCGACCGCCAGCGCCTCGCCGGTTTCGGCGCAGGCGATCAGATAGTTGAAGTTGCGGCCGGCATTGGCGGTCCAAATCTGCTCGACGATCATTTTTTGCCTCCGTGTTGGAGAACGGCGCGTGACCCGCTTCTATTGCGAGGGGCGGGGCTTGTCCACCGTGACGCGGGGCGCGGTCATCTCGCGCCGCCAGAGCCGGTCGATTGCGGCACAGATCGAGCTGTGTGAGCGCAATCACAGTCGTGTTTTCGCTGCAAGTGTATTGTAAGCTTTCGATGACCGAACCGGGAGGCCAGGATGGCTTACATTTTCAAAGGACGGCTCTGCGGCTACATCTGCGCCGAGTGCCCGGAGCCCCTGTCGGTGGTGACGTTGCGGCTCTACCGCAGCCGCGCCGAGCAGAACGTGACCGCGCTTGCCGCCGCCGACCCGAAGCAGACCCTGGCGGTGCTGGGCGATGCCGAAGCAAACGCCAAGGCTTCGGCGCTGCTCGCCGAAGGCTCGACCGACGCCGACGGCAATTTCAGCATCGCCATCGACGAGGGGCGCGGCTACCGCGGCGAAGCCTTCGAGATCGACATCTATTGCGGGACGGTGCCGCACCGCAAGCCGACGCCGACGCCGCCGCAGCCGCGGCAATTCTCGCTCACGATCCTGCAGCCGTCCTGGCGGCCGGCGGAGGGCGACTTTGTCGCCGCCTGGGAGTACTGCATACCCCAGCGCATCTGGTGCTACCTGCGCGGGCTGTTCGGCGCCTGGACCATCTGCGGCCGGATCACCGTCTGCGACACCAGAAACCCGGTCGGCGGGGTGCGGGTGCGCGCTTTCGATGTCGACTGGCTGCAGGACGACGATCTGGGCTCGGCGGTGACCGACGGCGACGGCCGCTTCCGCATAGACTACACGACCGCCGATTTCCAGAAGACGATCTTTTCGCCCGGGCTCAATGTCGAGCTGATCGGCGGGCCCGACCTTTATTTCCGGGTCGAGACCCTGGCCGATACGCCCCTCCTGGTCGAGCCGCGCGCGCGCGGCCGCCAGCCCGACCGCGAGAATGCCGGCCCCTGCTTTTGCGTCGATTTGTGTCTGAGCGAGCAGCCGCCGGTCGACACCGACCCGCTGCCGGTGTTCACCGCGGTCGGCGGCTACCAGTACCTGACCGACATCGGCTCGACGCCGCCCGGCAGCGGCCTCGGCGCCGCGGACAACCGCGCCTTTTTCGCGACGATGCGCTTGAACGGCATCTTGTCGAAAAAATTGAACGGCAACCCGATGGAGTACCGGTTCGAGGTCGCCACCACCGATCCGGACGGCCAGAACCCGGTCGGCTGGGCGCCGGTCGCGCCGGCCCAGATCGCACGCACCATGATCGGCATCTGGGAGCATTTCGCCCCGGCCTTTCCGGGCGACCCGAACCCGGTCAAGACCAAGCTCTACACGGTCAACGGCACGCCCGGGCCGAACGAGCTCGTCGCCGCCTTCACCGCCGACGGCTTCGTCGAGGTGCCGCAGGAGAGCAACGTCTTCGGCCCGACCGGCTTCTTCCAGCCGAACGGCAACATGATCAACCTGATCTCGCCGTCGATCGCGGCTTGGGGCTCGGTCAATGAGACCGGTGTCCTGGCCGGGCAGAGCGCCACCTCGGGCGGCCAACCCTTGGCACAAGACCGCCACTTCGCGATCCGCATGAAGGTGCGCGAGCAGGGAACCGCCGGGCCCGGCACCGACGCCGGCATCTGCCAGCACATCGCGATCGACAACACCGGCTACGACAATGTCGTGCATCACCCGTCCTGGGCCGGGTTCACCGACCCGCCGGGGACGATCGGGGTCAGGCTGCTCGACATCCAGCAGCTGCTGGCGAATGGCTGCGTCGAGATCACCAACGCGCTCGACGTGCTGTTCACCGCCGCACATCCCAATCTCGGCGCCGTCTCGGTGTCGATGACCGGCCCCGGCGGGCCCTACAGCTTCACCCTGCCGCCGGCGGTCACGGGCGAGCGTTTCGGCACCGCCCCCGCCAGCTTCAGCGTCGCCGCGCTGCAGCCCTGCGCCTACATCGTCACCTTGGAGGTCCAGCTCCTGCTGACGACCGGCGACGGCGTGCCGAGCGACCTCTTCGACCAGATCGCCTTCTGCAAGCAATAGGCCGTTGCGCGCCGCTCTCCGGACGAGGGCGCTCTCTCTCGTCGTTCGCCGGGGCGGGGAGGGGGCCCCGCCCCCTCCCTGACCCTCCCGCGCCCACGGGGCCGGGAAAATTTTGGGTTCCCTCCCAGGCGAGCGTGGACGGGCCTTCTGTTGGTTTATAGGCCGCGGCGCCGCGTGGCCCGCGATGGGGCAGCGTTTCAACGATCTGCCCCCGCGTGCCGAACGATCCGGAGGAGATGATGAAGTCCGTCCTTACCGCAGCGAGCTTATTTATATCGTTCGTATTGTTTTTGCCTTCATCGTTTGCCGAGACAGCAAGGGACCTCGTAGGCACCTGGAAATACGTCGTCAACGAGACGACCAAGCAAGACGGCAGGACCAAGTGATAGTCTTTGCTGCCTCATCGACTTTGTAGACGCCATAGTAAGCTATTGAATTGTACACGTTGCTTTTGTATTCTTCTGGTGTTCCGATCGACGCAGCAACTTTCCCCAACTGGTATGGTGCGACGCAACAACGGCATTTTTCTATCAATGGCGATGAGCTGCGCCTCACAAATCAGGTGGGGTCGAGCGGCGGATCGGTTCTGTCGGTCCTCAAGCGGCTAAATTGACTGGCATGCGTGTTGTCGGCGTGGCGGCCGAGCGCGTCGGCGGGCAGGCGTCGGCGGCAATGGCAACTTGGAGCGATAGCCGTGGCCCAGCCGCTCCGGCCTTTGCCGGAAGGCACAGACGGCGTCAAGTGCCTGCTTCCTGCCACTAGCGGAAGGCGAGCGGATGAGGCGATTACACGGGGATGACGCCGGGGCCGCGAGGAGGGGCCGCAGGACCGGCGGTTGCTCCTCGCCGCGCGGCTATTTACCGGCGGGCCGGCGGGCGGCTACGATCGCGCCCAGCCCCCAATCCCGAAGAGGACTGCCGCGATGCCTACCAGCTTTACCGTCAACGACATGACGATTCACCGAATTGTCGAGCAGGAGGCCGGCTTTACCCCGATCCTCGAATTCCTGCCGAGCCTGAGCCCGGAGCGGCTCGACGAAAACCGCTCATGGCTGGTGCCCACAGCACTCGACCCGGCCGGCATGGCGGTGCTGTGCTTCCAATCCTATGTCGTCAAGACGCCGCACCACACGATCCTCGTCGATGCCTGCATCGGCAACGACAAGAATTTCCCGCACCGGCCGACCTGGCACCGCAAGACCGACAGCAACTGGATGGGAGCGCTGAACGCCGCCGGCGTCGGGGTGGACGACATCGACTTTGTCATGTGCACGCATCTGCACGGCGACCATGTCGGCTGGAACACGCGGCGCGAGAACGGCCGCTGGGTCCCGACCTTCCCCAACGCCAAATATCTCTTCTCGAAAAAGGAATACGAATATTGGGAAGGGGTGGACCGTGAGACCCCGCTCGACCCGATGCGCGACAGCGTCTTGCCGATCATCGAGGCGAAGAAGGCCGAGCTCGTCACCAGCGACCATGCGCTCAACGACCACATCCGGCTGGTCCCGACCCCCGGCCACACCCCCGACCATTTCGCGGTCTCGGCCGGGCGCGGCGGCGAGCGCGCGGTCTTCACCGGCGATTTGATCCATTCGCCGATCCAGGCGCGCTATCCCGACCTCGTCATGCGCGTCGATTACGACCCGCAGCAGGCAGCCGCCACCCGCCGCGCCTTTCTCGAGCGCTACTGCGACACCGACACGCTCGTGCTGCACGATGCACTTCCCCTCGCCGTCCGTCGGCCACATCAAGCGCTGGGCCGACGGCTTCCGCTGCGCGCCCCTCGCCGGCTGACCCGCGCCGCACGCCCACAGGAAGCCCCTCCCAACCCTCCGCCGCAAGCGGGAGAGGGTTCAAGCGGCTCCCCTCCCCCGTAGGCGGGGGAGGGTTAGGGTGAGGCCTACGCGACAAAGGTGATGTCGCTGGCGGTGAGCAAGGGGTGGTTGGTCAAGGTGGCGATCTCCAGGCGCGAGCTGCCGTGCGCGTCGCCGTGCGCGTCGTAGAACAGGTGGCCGTTGCTCGTGTCATAGGCAAAGCGCTGGGCGTTGGTGGTGAACGTGCCGGAAGCGTTGGTGGCGAACAGGGTCGCCGCCTTGGGGCTCGACCCGAGCGAGAAACCGGCCTTGCTGAACGCGAGCTTGTCGGTGTTGTGCCGAAAATCGGCGATCGTGTTGTGTGTCCGGCGTCTTGGCCGTGCCCTTCTCCGTCAGCTCGAACCGATCCGCGCCGGCCGCCGCCGGTCATGACCGCATTGCGCCCGGCGATCAGCGTGTCGGCGCCGGCGCCGCCTTTCATCACCACCTGGTCCGCCGCCGCTACCCCGGCCTCGCTGATCGTGTTGCCCTTGCTGCCGCCATCGACCGTGATGACCTTGCCGATCACCCCGGCGAAATTGGCGGCGGCAAGGGTCAGCGTGTTCGTGCCGCCATTCGCCAGCTTGTAGATCTCGACCCCGCTGACCCGCCGGCGGCGACCGTGCCGGCGGTCGTCATCAGCAGCTCGTTGCTGCCGGCCCCGCCCTTGACCTTGTCGGTCGCCGTCAGATCGGCATGCGAGAATTTGAAGACGTCGTTGCCGGCGCCGCCGGTGAAGACATCCTTCCCGGCGCCGCCGATGACGGTCACCCGGTTGCTGCCGGTCAGAGCCGCCGCATCGACGGTGTTGCCCTTGCTGCCGCCATCGATGGTGATCGTCCGCCCGGTGACATCGGCAAAGTTGGCATCGGCCAGGGTCAGAACGTCGCCGCCGCCGCTCGCCAGCTTATAGGTCTCGACCCCGCTGATCCCACGGGCCGCGACCGTGCCGGCGGTCGTCACTTTGAGCGTGTCGGCGCCGCCTGCGCCCTTCACCGTCACGCTCGGCAGGGTCGCCGCCGCCAGCGCGACGGTGTCGTTGCCGGCGCCGCCCTCGATCACCGCGGTGTGGCCGGAGGCCAGCGGCGACACCGTGACCCGGTTTCCCGCCGCCCCGCCGACGATCGTGATTTTGGCGGCTGCAAAATCGAAATTTGCGTTGGTCAAGGTCAGCGTGTTGCTGCCGGCGCTCGCCAGCCTGACGGTCGGGAACCCGGATACGCCGGACAGGTCGATCGTGCCCGAATCGGTGACGGCCAGCGCACCGTGGCCGTTGCCGCTGATCGTGACCTTGCTCAGCGCCGCCGCCAGCGTATCGACCGTCCAGGCCGCGCCGCCCTCGACCACGATCGGCGAAAACCCGACATACTGGCTGCCGATCGCCGACAAGGTGGCGGCGCCGGATTTTCCGGCCAGCTCGAGCGTGCCGCCGCCGCCCACCGCCTTGCCGACGAGCTTGCTGCCGGGCTCCACGATCAGCGTGTCGCTCGCTGCCGAGAATTGCACAGCGATGCCGCCCGTCCCGTTGGTGCTGGCAATCGTGCCGTGATTGTCGACGGTAACGCCGACCGTGCCATAGGCCTGGATGCCGATGCCGCCCTCGATCGTTCCGGCGCCGGCGTTGCTGACGGTCCCGCCGGCCCAAAGGACGATACCCGCGCCCGCAGGGCCGCTGTAGCCACCGCCGCCCGACCCGCCGGCAACGATTCCCGCATTGACGACACTGCCGCCACCCGAGAGGACGATCCCGATGCCGCCGGACCCGCCGCCCGATCTGGCGCCGGCCCCGCCGCTGCCACCGGACCCGCCGGCGATCACCCCGGTGTTGCTGATGACGCCGCCGCCCGACAGGCTGATCCCGGCGCCCCCGGCCCCGCCGCCGATGGCTCGGCGCGTAGTAGCCGGCGCCACCGGCGCCGCCGCCGATCGTGCCGGAATTCGTGATGCGGCCGCCCGCCGACAGGGTGATCCCGGCGCCGCCGGCGCCGCCGATCCCGGCGCCTACGTAGCCCCGCTGGCGGCGCCACCGGCGCCGCCGCCGATCGTGCCGGAATTCGTGATGCTGCCGCTGCCGGACACGCTGATCCCGGCGCCGCCGGCGCCGCCGACGCCGGCGCCCTCGTAGAACCGCGCTGGCGCCGTGCGCCGCCGGCGCCGCCGCCGATCGTGCCGGTGTTGTCGATGCGGCCGCTGCCGGACATGCTGATCCCGGCGCCGCCAACACCGCCGGGTTGGTCGAAGCCGCCGCCACCGGCGCCGCCGCCGATCGTGCCGGTGTTGTCGACGCTGCCGCCGTCCGACAGGCTGATCCCGGCGCCGCCGCTGCTGCCGCCGCCGAGGACGAAGCCGGTGCCGCCAGCGCCGCCGCCGATCGTGCCGGTGTTGGTGATTCTGCCGCTGCCGGACACGCTGATCCCGGCGCCGCCATTGCCGCCGGGGGTACCGAAATATGAGTCATTGGCCCCTCGTTGAAGTTGCCGGCGCCACCGGTGCCGCCCTCGATTGCGCCGGCATTGGCGACGCTGCCGCCGCCCGAAAGGCTGATCCCGGCGCCCCCGGTGGCGCTGGCGCCGCCGGCGCCGCCCTCGATGGTGCCGGTGTTGGTGATGCTGCCGCCGCCCGACAGACTGATCCCGGCGCCGCCAGCGCCGCCGTAAAGCCGGCGCCGCCTGCCGCCCTCGATGGTGCCGGTGTTGGTGATGCTGCCGCCGCCCGACAGATTGATCCCGGCGCCGCCAGCGCCGCCGCCGGTGCCGAAATATGAGTAAAATGGCCCCTCGAGTGAAATAGCCGTCCCCGCCGCTGCCGCCCTCGATTGCGCCGGCATTGGCGACGCTGCCGCCGGCCGACAGGCTGATCCCGGCGCCGCCATTGCCGCCATTCAGGTAAGACGGTGCCGTGCCGCCGCCTGTGCCGCCCGCGATGGTGCCGGTGTTGGCAATGCTGCCGCCGGACAGGTTGATCCCGGCGCCGCCATTGCCATTCGAGCCGGCGGCAATGGTGCCGGTGGTGACGATAGTGCCGGTCGCCGCCTGCTGCCGCCCTCGATGGTGCCGGCATTGGCGATGCCGCCGCCGCTCGACAGGCTGATCCCGGCACCTCCGTCGCCGCCATTCGGGCTGTCGGAAGTGCCGGCGCTGCCGGCGGCGCCGGCGATCAGCGCCGTCGTGTCGGCGGTTGTGCCGTTGGTGATCGTGCCGCCGGCCTGGAGCGCGACCCCCGCCGCACCCGGCGTCGATGCCGCGACCCGGCCGAGATTGAGGAGCGTGTAGGCCGTCACGGTTCCGCCGACCAGCCCGACGCCGCCGACCGAGCCCGCCGGGCCGATCGTGACCCCGGCATTGACGCCGCTCAGCACATAGCCGGTGGTGGCATAGCTGCTGTTGTTAATGTATTTGCTCGACATCGGCGCTCCCCGTCGCCGCGTCATTGGCGCGCAGCGGCTTTCGCAATTTCCGGATAATAAAGTACAATCTAAGATTTTACAACGCCATTCATCGGCAACGCTGCCGGCAGATGCCGAGGATCGAGGCGATTTGCTTTCTTTCCGGGAGCTGCGGCGGCGCCATAAGGATGCCGCCGCAAAGCTTTGCAGACCACCTTCCCTGGCGGAGCGGCCGCCTCACGCGACAAAGGTGATGTCGCTGGCGGTGAGCAAGGGGTGGTTGGTCAGGGTGGCGATTTCCAGGCGCGTGCTGCCGGCGGCGTTGCCGCGGGCATCGACCAAAATCCTAGACCAAAATCCTCGTGGGACCTTGGCGATCCTGGCGGCCTTGCTGCAAAAGAGCGCAAATCGGCCGGCCGGGCGAAACCGATCGCCCTCGACCGGCACGCGCGGGTCGAGCCTGCCGCCTCACATCGGCCGGCCGGGCTTGGCCTGGCGCAGCGGGGTGTTGGTTTCGGCGAGCCGGCGCAACAGGGCCGAGGGCGCCCAGCGCTCGCCGTAGCGCTGGTGCCAGGCCGCGATCTGGCGGTAGACCTCGGCGACGCCGATCGTGTCGGCCCAGTACATCAGCCCGCCGCGGTAGCGCGGAAAGCCAAAGCCGTTGAGCCACATCACGTCGATGTCGCTGGCGCGGTAGGCCTTGCCCTCCTCCAGGATCTTGCAGGCTTCGTTGACCGAAGCGAACAAGCAGCCGGCGCAGGATTTCCTCGTCCGAAAAGCTGCGCTGCTCGACGCCCATCTCGGCCGCTTTTTCCCTGATGGCGCGCGCGACCTCGGGGTCGGGATAGGGCGTGCGGTCGCCGGGTTCATAGCGGAACCAGCCGGCCCCGGTCTTTTGCCCCAAGCGGCCCATCTCGACGATCAGATCGGCGATCGGCAACTTCCTGTAGTTCGGGTTTTGCGCGGCGCGGCGCTGGCGGCTGTCATAGCCGATGTCGAGACCCGACAAATCCGAGGTCGCAAACGGCCCGATCGGATAGCCGAAATCGACCATGACCTTGTCCACCTGCTCGGGCAGCGCCCCCTCTTCGAGCATGATGGTCATCTCGGTGCCGAAGGGCGTGCGGCTCCTATTGGCGACAAAGCCGTCGCCATTCCCGGCCATGGCGCTGACCTTGCCGATCTTGCGGCCCAAATCCATCGCCGTCGCCAAGGTGTCGGGCGCGCTCTTGGCGCCCTTTACGGCCTCGAACAATTTCATGACGTTGGCCGGGGCGAAGAAATGCGTGCCGCAAACGTCCTGCGGTCGCCCGGTCGCGTTCGCCATGATGTCGATGTCGATGCCTGAAGTGTTGGTGTAGAGGAGCGCGCCCGGCTTCATGACCGCGTCGAGCTTTTTGAAGACCTCCTCCTTGACCGGGATGCGCTCGAACACCGCCTCGATCACGACGTCGCAATCCTTGATGTCGTCATAGCCGGTGACCGGCTCGATCAAGCCCATGCGGCGGTCCATCTCGGCTTGGCTGAGGCTGCCGCGGCGGATGCTGGTTTCGTAATTGGCGCGGATGCGGGCGAGGCCGCGGTCGAGCGCGTCCTGGCTCGCTTCGAGCAACTTCACCGGGAAGCCGAATTCGGCAAAGCTCATCGCGATGCCGCCGCCCATCGTGCCGGCGCCGACGACCGCCGCATTCCTGATCGGGCGCAATGGCGTCGAGCGCGGGATGTCGGGGAGCCGCGCCACCTCGCGCTCGGCGAAAAAGGCATAGCGCAAAGCGCGCGCTTCGTCCGAATTTTCGAGCTCGTCGAACAGCTCGCGCTCGCGCCGCACACCGTCGTCGAACGGCATATTGCAGGCGTTTTCGACCGATTGGATGGCGTGATAGGGGGCCTTCTGGTTGCGCGCGCGGCGCGCGATCGACCGGCGCATCGCCTCGAAGACGCCGGGATCGGCCTGGGCCTCGGCGAGCTTGCCGTCACGGTCGCGGATGCGCGGCACCGGCAGGTCGGCGACGCGGCGGGCAAAGGCGATTGCCGCCTCGCGCAGATCGCCGCCCGCCGGCACCAATTCGTCGATGACGCCGAGAGAATGAGCTTCCTCGGCCGGCACATGGCGGCCGGTGACGATCATGTCGAGCGCCGCCTTGGGGCCGATCAGCCGCGGCAGGCGCTGCGTCCCGCCGCTCCCCGGAATGATGCCGATCAGCACCTCGGGGAGCCCGACCTTGGCGGAGGGCACGGCGATGCGCCAGTTCGAGGCGAGGGCGATCTCGAAGCCGCCGCCCAAGGCATAGCCGTGGATCGCCGCGACCACCGGCTTCCGGCTCGCATCGAGCACCTGGTGCGGGCGCCGCCCTTCGATGGGCGGCGGCCGGTTGGTGCCGAACTGGCGGATGTCGGCGCCGGCGATAAAGCTCCGCCCCGCCCCGATCAATACCATCGCGTGGATCGAGGGGTCGGCATTGCCGCGCTCGACACTCTCGACAATGCCCTCGGGCACGCCGGGCGACAGCGCATTGACCGGCGGGTTGTCGATCGTGATGACCCCCACCCCGTCCACATTCTCAAACCGAACCAACGTGTTTTCGGGCATGTCATGTCCCTCCGGATAAATTCACCAGTGAGGCAGCGAGGCAATGAGATTTCCTCATAGCATGAGCCTCCGGATGCCGTCCTTCAGAACCGGCGTATTGAAGTTCAGCAATAAGCCGATACGAATTCCGCTCAGCTTCATATAAGTTAGTAGCTGCGCTTCGTGTATCGGCAGCAAGCGTTCGACAGTCTTTAATTCAACGATAATCTGCTTACCGACAACGAGATCGAGGCGGTAACCACATTCGAGTCGCATCGACTTATAGATAACTGGCAACGGGACTTGCCGTCGCACATCGAGGTTGTTTTCTTTAAGCTCAAAACACAGACATTCTTCGTACGCCGATTCCAGCAAGCCGGGACCGAGTTGCCGGTGTACTTCTATGGCGAAGCCAATAATCTTTTCGGTCAGCAGATCGTTTTCGTGCGGCATTCCCACCAGCTCGGCCTCTCACTGTCTCACAGCCTCATTGTTCAAGCTAACCTACACCGTCGCCACCGTGCCTAAGATCACGGTGGCTTGCGAGGAGAGGACGCCGCCATTGCCGTGGGCGAGGGCGATTTCGGCGCCATTGGCGATCTGGCGGGCGCCGCATTCGCCGCGCAATTGGCGGGTCGCTTCGATCAAGAGGAGGAGGCCGTACATGCCGGGGTGGCAGTAGGAGAGGCCGCCGCCATTGGTGTTGACCGGCAAGGCACCGCCGGGGGCGATGCGGCCGCCCTCGACAAACGATCCACCCTCGCCCTTTTGGCAAAAGCCGAGGTCTTCCAAAAACAGGATCGGGTTGATCGTGAACGCGTCGTAGAGCTCGAGGACGTCGATCTCGGCGGGGCCGAGCCTTGCCATGGCGTAAGCGGCGCGGCCCGAGGCCAAGGCGCCGGTCTGGGTCAGGTTGGGCATGCTCGAAATATTGGCGTGGGTGATCGCCTGGCCGCAGCCGAGCACATAGGCGGGCGGCTTTTTCAGCGAGCGCGCGCGCTCGGCGGTGGTCATCACGACCGCACCGCCGCCGTCGGTGACGAGGCAGATGTCGCGCACCGTGAACGGCCAGCTGACCATCCGTGCCGCCAGCACCTCGGCGATCGAGAGCGGCTTCTTTTCCCAGGCGACCGGGTTCAGAAGCGCCCATTGCCGTGCGGCCACCGCGACCGCAGCCAATTGCTCGCGCGTCGTGCCGTATAGGTGCATGTGGCGCGAGGCGGCGAGCGCATAGGCGGTGGACGGCAGAAACGGCCGGAACGGGGTCTCGTAGGGGTTGTATTCGCGCACCGAGGCGTGGCGCCGGCCGATCGTGCGCTGGGTCGAGCCATAGGCGATGACGGCGACCTTGCACAGCCCGAGCTGCAGCGCCGCCTGGGCGTGCACGACATGAAACATGAAGGACGAGCCGCCGAGGATCGTCGTGTCGGTAAAGGCCGGCGAAATGCCGAGATATTCGGCGAGGTTGAGGCCCGAGGTGCGGCTTTGCGCGGTGGCGCATATGAGGCCGTCGATGTCCTTGAGCGCGAGCCCGCAATCGTCGAGCGCGCGCCGGATGCCCTGCGCCATCAGGTCGATCGGGCTCATCTCGGCGGCGACCGCGCCCAAATCGCTTTCGGCGACGCCGACGATTGCGGCCGAGCCACGCTGCAAGCCCTCCATCATGCCGCCTCCGCTGGAGCGAAGACCGGATAGGCGGGATCGTCGCCGCCGGGCCGATGGATGCGGAATTTGACGCGCATCCCGATCGCGACCATTTCAGGCGCCAAATCCTCGACCCGGCTCATCAGCCGAAAGCCTTCGTCCATATCGATCAGCGCCACATTGTAGGGGGCACCCTCGCGGGGATGGGTGACCGTTGTCGCGTAGACCGTGCCGAGCCCGGCGCTCAATCGCCATTCGAGCCGCTCGCTGCCGGTATAGGGGCAGATCACGCGCGGGTAGAACACCGCACGGCTCGCCTCCGGGCTCCATTGATAGGCGAGCTCGCCCTTGTCGAGATGGGCCTGATAGACCGCCAGAGGTGATTGCTCCATGCGCCGCATCGCTTCCTCGCCCGCCGCTGAAATATTCTGTCGGGATCGCCAAGCTGCGGCAAGGGCGGCATCCCTCGACCGAGCCGATCCCAGGAGCCTCGGGTTGCCCCGAGCGCGCGGTCGGGGCAATATGGTCGGGTCAAGATGACCAGTGGATGGATCTTATGGTCGAGAGGCACGTCGCTGCAGCCGATTTCAAGGCCAAATGCCTGCGCCTGATGGACGAGGTGGCAAAAGACCGCCGAGCGATCGTCATCACCAAGCGAGGCAAGCCGGTCGCCAAGCTGGTCCCGGTGGAGGCAGAGCCGACAGACCTCTTTGGCTACATGGCGGGGACAGCCCGGATCTGTGGCGACATCATCAATCCGATCGAGGACGCGGGTTGGACCGGCGATGACGAGAACATCTGAGCCGCAGCCCTTGTTGCTGGATACGCATGTGTGGATCTGGTTCATGCTTGCAGACGTCGAGCTGTCGACCCGCGAGCGAGACGTGATCAACCGTGCGGCCGCGGCGGGCCGCCTCAGGATCGCGGCGATATCGCTTTGGGAAACCGCACTTTTGGTGTCGGGCCGCCGTGTTGTTCTCGGCCGACCACTCTCGCAATGGATGACGCAAGCGGTGTCCGCTCCGGGCCTGTCGGTTGAGCCGCTGCTGCCGCAGGTCGCAATCGAGGCATATTCTCTACCGGACGGATTTCACCGCGACCCGGCAGATCGGTTGATCGTCGCCACGGCGCGGGTGGCCAACGCCGCGCTGATGACCCGCGACCGGCGCATTCTCGACTACGCCGCGCGTGGATATCTGACCGCGATCGCTGCTTGAAGCTCGTTTCCGTTTCGGGTGGCAACACTCGCCGCCGGCGGACCTGTCGATGGGCAAGCTCACCCTTTGGTGATCGTGAGGGCGGCTTCCCGATCTGCCTCATTCTGTCGGCGGTGAGCCCGGCGCAAGCGGCCCGATAGCGCTCAGGCTGCCATCCGGCTATCGTTCGCGGCATGCGCGTTTTGCTTGCGATTGGCCGCCTGGGTGCTGGTCTGGACCTTTGCGTTATGCCCGAGTGGCTTCCCGCAAACGGTTGCGACGTTTCACGGCGGCGCCGACCGCAGCGGCAATTTCGTCGTTCCCGGACTGACCTGGGCGCGGGCAAAGGCGCTGCGGCTCGACCCGAATTTTGCGCCGCGCTTTGCCGGGCATGTCTATGCCCAGCCGCTTTTTTGGCAAGGGATGCTGATCGTCGCGACCGAAAACGACACCGTGGTCGCGATCGACGCGGGCTCGGGGCGGATTGTGTGGACGCGCTCGCTCGGCCGGGCGGTGCCATTGCGAACGCAGCCCTGCGGCAACATCGACCCGCTCGGCATCACCGGCACGCCGGCGATCGACGAAGCCTCGCGCACCCTTTATCTCGATGCGATGGTCGCCGAGGCGGACGGCGCGCACCATCAGGTCTTCGCCCTGTCGCTGGCGAATGGCGCGACATTGCCCGGCTGGCCGGTCGATGTCGGGGCCGCGCTCGGCCGCCGGTTTGTCGCCGCCGACCAGAACGAGCGCGGCGCGCTGTTGATCCAAGGCGGCCGGGTCTATGTGCCCTATGGCGGGCATTTTGGCGATTGCGGCGACTATCACGGCTGGGTGGTCGGGATCGGCCTCGACCGCCCGCGCGATATCGTCAGCTGGAGCACGCGCGCTCGCGGCGGCGGCATCTGGGCGCCGGGCGGCATCGCTGGCGACGGCGGCTCGCTCTATGTCGCCACCGGCAACACCTTTGGCGCGCAGCAATGGAGCGATGGCGAGGCGGTGTTTCGCCTCGCGCCCGATCTCGTCCGCAACGACCGGGCGCAGGATTATTTCGCGCCTGCGAATTGGCGCATACTCGACGGGGACGATCTCGACCTCGGCGGCACCAGCCCGCTGCCTCTGCGGCTGCCGATTGCGGGTGGGGTCCGGAAGCTGGTGCTGGCGCTCGGCAAGGACGGGCGCGGCTATTTGCTCGACGCCGACAAGCTCGGCGGCATCGGCGGCGGCCTCGCGACGCGAAGGGTCTCGGCCGAGCCGATCCGCACCGCACCCGCCGCCTTTCCCGCTTCCGGCGGTGTTTTTGTCGCGTTGCCGGTCGAGGGCGCCGATTGCCCGGCGCCGCGGCGCGGCAACGGGCTGACCGTGCTCGCAATCCATGCCGGGCCGCCGGCCACGATTGCGCCCGCCTGGTGCGCGGCGCTGGACGGCGCCGGCTCGCCGATCGTCACGACGACCGACGGCCATTCCGACCCGATCGTCTGGGTCCTCGGCGCCGATGGCGACAACCTTCTGCACGGCTATCGCGGCGACACCGGGGAGCCGCTCGTCACCAGCGGCCTTCTCGCCGGCCTCCACCATTTCCAGACCTTGCTGCCCGCCGCCGGGCGGCTTTATGTCGGCGCCGACGATCGCGTCTACGCTTTTTCGTACTGACCGGTTCGTACTGATCGGCTGGAGGGGAAGATGGCGAGGATGATCCTGACCGGCGACGTGAATTTGATGAATGTGGACGATGCAGCGGTCCCGTTTTCGCTGCTGCGCGACGAGCTCCGCGCCGCCGACATCGTCTTCGGCAATCTCGAATGCTGTCTGTGCCCGCCGCCCGGTGCGCATTCGCTCGAGCGCGAGGGATTTTTTGCGGACCCCGCCATCGCTGGCGAAGCGTTGCGGTCGGCCGGGTTTCGCGCGGTCGGCGTCGCCAACAACGTCAATTACGGCGAGGCGCCGATCACCGCATCGATCGGTCGGCTCGATCAGCTCGGCATCCGCCATACCGGGGCCGGCGACAACCGGGCGAATGCCCGCGCGCCGGCGATCGTCGAGGCGGGCGGAGCGCGCTGTGGCTTTTTGCAGCGCAGCTCGGTCTATTGGCCGACCAATCACGAGGCCGGCGACAATTCGACCGGGATCGCCGTCATCCGCGGCCACACCGCCTATCAGGTGCCGATGCATGGCGGGAGGCCGCCGGCAAACCGGCCGGGGCTGCCGCCGCAGATCGTCACCTGGGCCGACAAGCAATATCTCGAATGGTTCGCCGCGGATGTCGCGGCGTTGCGGCAGCAGGCCGATATCGTCGTCGCCTCGTGCCATTGGGGGGTCGGCCGCGAGGTGCTGCGCTACATGACCGAGATCGGCCATGCCGCGATCGACGCCGGCGCCGACCTCGTCATCGGCCACGGCCCGCATTATTCGCTGCCGGTCGAGATCTACCGTGGTCGGCCGATCTTTTACGGGCTCGGCAGCTTTTCGTTCCATACCGGCCATGGCGGGCACCGCCACGGCGACTGGCTCGGCATGATGTTGCGGGTGGCCTGCGAGGGAGACCGCATCGCCGAAACGAGCTTCCAGCTCGTCCGCCACGACGCGCAGAACCGGACCGTGCCGTGCGCGCTGGCAAACGAGGGGGCGGCCTTCGACCTGCTCGCCCGCGAGAGTGCCGCTCTCGGCGCCGAGCTGGTGGCGGAAGGTGACCAGGTGACGGTCCGGCCGCGGGCTTGACGGCGCCTGGCGGGTGACGGATTTAATCCGCTCCGCTGCGGCCGAGCGCCCTCAACCGACAGGAAGAAAATGCCCAACATCACCTATGTTCACGCCGATGGGGCGCGCGAGACGATCGACGTCCCGGTCGGCACCAGCGTCATGCGCGGGGCGATCCTCAATAATGTCGACGGCATCGTCGCCGAATGCGGCGGCGAGATGATGTGCGCGACCTGCCACGTCTATGTCGAGGAGGCGCAATTGCCGCTGACCCCGGCGCAGTCGGACGATGAGAAATCGATGCTCGAATTCACCGCGAGCGAGCGCAAGCCGACGAGCCGCCTGAGCTGCCAATTGGTCGTCACCCCGGAAATGGACGGGCTCGTCGTCCATCTGCCGGAGACGCAAATCTGATGGCCGAGCCGGTCGTCGCCATCATCGGCGCCGGCCAAGGCGGGTTTCAGGCTGCCTCGTCATTGCGCCAGGAGGGGTTCGGCGGCCGGGTTCTGCTGCTCGGCGACGAGCCGGTATTGCCCTATCAGCGCCCGCCTTTGTCCAAATCCTATCTCGCCGGCGACAGCGGCCTCGACGAATTATGGCTGCGGCCCGTGGAGTTTTACCAAAAGCAGCGGATCGAGCTGGTCACCGGCGCCAAGGTGGCGGCGATCGACCGGCGCGGGCGCTGCCTGCGTCTGGCCGAGGGCGGCGAGATCGCGTTCGACCGTCTCGTCCTCGCCACCGGCGCGCGCAACCGGCCCTTGCCGGTGCCCGGCGCCGATCTCGACGGCGTCTTGGGCCTGCGCACGCTCGCCGATACCGATTTGCTGCGCGAGCGGCTCGAGGGTGCGCGCGACGTGGTCGTCATCGGCGCGGGGTTTATCGGGCTCGAATTCGCCTCGGTCGCGATCACCGCGGGGGCCGCGGTGCAGATCGTCGAATTGACCCCACACCCGATGGGCCGGGTGGTGTCGCCGCCGGTCTCGCAATTCTATGCCGACGCGCACCGCCGCTGGGGGGCGGAGCTGCTGCTCGGCACCGGTGTTGCCCGGATCATCGGCGACAATGGCCGGGTAACCGGGGTCGAGACCGGCGACGGGCGCCGTCTGCCGGCCGATCTCGTCCTGGTCTGCATCGGCGTCGTTCCCAATGCCGAGCTGGCCGCCGCAGCCGGGCTCGCCATCGACAACGGCATCGCCGTCGATGGGTTGCTGGCGACCGCCGAGCCGGCGATTTCGGCGATCGGCGATTGCGCCAATTTTCCGACCCGGTTCGCGCCCTCGCGGGTGCGCCTCGAATCGGTACAGAACGCGGTCGATCAGGCGCGCGCGGTCGCCGCGCATATCGTTGGAAAGTCGGCCCCCTATGACAAGGTGCCGTGGTTCTGGAGCGACCAGGGCGATTTGAAATTGCAGATCGCCGGCCTCGCCATCGGCTGCGACGACTGGGTCGTGCGCGGCAACCCGGAGAGCCGCAGCTTCTCGGTCTTCTGCTATCGCGGCGGCACGCTGGTCGCGGTCGAATTGGTGCACCGCCCGGCCGACCACATCGCCGCCCGCCGCATGCTGGTGGGCGACCCCCGCCTTTCTCCGGAGGAGGCAGCCGACGAAGGCTTCGATCTCAGGGCCGCGGCGGCGCGCAAGCCGTGACGCAGGACATCCTGATCAAGGGCGGGACGGTGATCGACGGCAGCGGAAGGCCGGGCGAGATCGGCGACGTTCTCGTTCGCGATGGCCGGATCGCAGCGATTGGCTCGTCGCTGTCCGCCGAGCCGGGGCAGGTCATCGACGCCGCGGGGCTCGCGGTGACGCCGGGCTTTATCGACATCAAGACGCATTCCGACTTTACCCTGCCGATCAACCCCAAGGCCGAGAGCAAGGTGCGGCAAGGGGTGACGACCGAGATTGTCGGCCATTGCGGGTATTCGGTGGCTCCGGTGCTGCCGGGAAAGCTCGAATTGATCCGGGATTATTTGAGCGCCAGCGCTCCCTGGCTGCCGTTCCGCGAGACGAGTTTTCCGGAATATCTCGACAGCTTTCCGGCGACTTCGGTCAATGCCGGGATGCTGGTCGGCCACCACACGCTGCGGCTCAACGTCATGGGGATGGCAGCGCGCGCGCCGAGCCGGGTCGAGCTCGAAGCGATGATGGCGCTCCTCGAAGAAGGGCTCGCGGCCGGCGCGCTCGGCCTCTCGACCGGGCTCTTCACGCCGCCGTCGAGCTATGCCGAACGCGACGAGATCGTGGCGCTCTGCCAGGTGCTGAAGCACCGCAACGGTCTTTATTTCACCCACATCCGGGATGAATCGAGCAAGGTCGTCGAAGCGGTCGCGGAGGCGATCGACATCGCGCGCACCTGCGGCGTCCATGTCGAGATCGTGCATTTGAAATGCTCGGGCCTCGACAATTGGGGGAAGGCCGCGGCAATCCTGGGCATGATCGAGCAGGCACGGGCCGAGGGGCTGGCGGTCGATTGCGACGCCTACCCTTACGCCGCGGGCAGCAACCCACTCAAAAACTTGCTGCCGCAATGGGTGCAGGAGGGCGGCGTCGAGGCGATGCTGGCGCGCCTGGCATCGCCCGAGACCCGCGCCCGCATCCGCACCGAGATCGAGCGCGACGGGCTCAACAATTGGGGTCGCATCCCGTCCTGGGAGAATGTGCAGGTTTCGATCTCGCCCAATCTTCCCCAGCATGCGGGCGCGACCTTTGGCGCGCTCGCGGCGGCGCGCGGCGCCGACCCGATCGATGTCGTCTGCGACTACCTGATAAGGGACAAGGCGGCGACCCGGGTGCTGATCACCTCGATCGCCGAAGACGACATCCGCGACATCGTCCGCTCGCCGACCGCCCTTGTCGGCTCCGACGGCAATTGCGTCGCCGATTACGGCGTGGTCGCCCAGGGCATGCCGCATCCGCGCTTTTACGGAACCTTCCCACGCATTATCGGCCGTTTCGTCGGCGAGGAGCATCTGCTTGCCGCTCGAAACGGCGATCCACAAGATGACCGGGGCGACCGCCGCAGCCTTGCGGCTGCGCGACCGCGGCCTCCTCGAGGAAGGTTGGCGCGCCGACATCGCAATCTTCGACCCCGCCGATTTCAAGGACCGCGCGACCTACGCCGACCCGCACCAATACCCGACGGGCTCCCGGACCACGGTCCTCGTCAACGGCGCCGTCGTCGTCGAAGACGCCCGCCATACCGGGGCATTGCCGGGCACGGTGCTGCGCCGCGCCGCCGACGGAACGGTCGGGTGACGCCGGCGGCAAGCGGTGGTTTCGCCGGATTTCGGCCGGCGGCGTTCGAGTTTTTCAATGGCTTGCGCGACAACAACGACCCTGCCTGGTTCAAGCCGCGCAAGGGGGTCTACGAGGCCGAGGTGCTGGTTCCGTTTCGGGCGCTCGTTGCCGCGGCCGGGGAGGCGCTCGCTCGGGCGGGCCTGCCGCTCGTCGGCGATCCGAGGCACGGCATCTTCCGGATTTATCGCGACGTGCGGTTTTCGCCCGACAAGCGTCTCTACAAAACCCATGCCGGCGCGGTCTTGACGCGCTCCGGAGACAAACGCGATCCCGGCCTCCTCTATTTCCATGTAGCTCCCGGCGAATCGATGGCGGGGGCCGGCTTCTGGCACCCGCGGCCCGATCTTCTCGGCAAGTTGCGCCGCGCCATTCTCGGCGACGCCGACGGTTTTTTGGCAATGGCTGCGGTGCTGGAGCGAGGCCGGGCATCCGCTCTCGACCGAGGATCGGCTGAGCCGGCCGCCGCGCGGCTTTGAAGCGGCCAAAGGTACGCCGGTGGCGGAATATATCGGCTGGAA
The DNA here is from genome assembly GCA_963702685.1 of uncultured Alphaproteobacteria bacterium. Lineage (GTDB taxonomy): Bacteria > Pseudomonadota > Alphaproteobacteria > ATCC43930 > CGMCC-115725 > AP-15. Next base: position 197,032 of record CAVPDQ010000006.1, read on the forward strand.
GTCGTTTACGGCCCATGGCGGGTTCAGCGACGACGAGATGCAATCGCCCGCCCTCGTCGAGCGGATCGTCGAATTCGCCCGTCGGGTCATGCCATTGCTCGAATGGGGCTGGGCCGCGATCGACGACGAGGCACCGCCGCCGCTCGTCATCCGTACCCCCACCCGGCCGCTGCCCAAGCCCGATTTCTGAGCGCAGGGGACGTATCGGCTCAGCGGGTGCCGCTCATGATCGACGGCCAAGACAGCACGGCTGGCTTCGGAGGCCGCTTGGTCGGATGGGATCGCTTCCGTTCTCTTTGCTGGCCCTGCGAAGAGCGGGAACTCAGCAACCAACGTTCAGTCGTTTGCCGCTGGATCTCCGCCTTCGAATACTTCACGGAAAGCAGTGTCATTCCGGGATGCCCGCGGGGCAGGCCCGGAACCTATGAACACCGCCGTCCGCCAGCATATCGGATGCCGGTGTGCTTGGGTTCCGGGCTCGCGGGTAAACTACCCGCGCCCCGGAATGACACAGCTTCACGTTTCTTCACATAGACTTGCACCGGGGCGACGGAAGACAAGGTGATCACGCCTGAACGAATCACGCTCTAGTTGCCAGGTGGCTTGCCGGTTTTGGCTTCGGCTTTTGTCATCGTCAGGTGATCGGCACACTTCCCGCAGTGGGGCGGGCTGAGCCAGATTGTCGCCAAATCCTGGTTGGCGTAATGGCTCGGGCCGATCTTCCAGCCGTGCACGTAGGAGCGCAAGGGCACGAGCCGATTCCACCAGAAGGTGTGAATGTAATGCGCCTCTTCGCCGAGCACGCGCTTGTCGAACTGGTAGGCCAGAACCCGCTGCTTCGCGAGGTCGGTCTCGTGCAGCATTTTGTTGTAGATCGCGTCCTCCGTCGGATCCTCGTAGTAGCCGTAGTTTTGGCTGCTGACCGAGTGCGACAACCAGGTTTGAACATCGATCACCGGGTTGACGATGCCGTGGCAATTGCCGCCGGTCGAGACGCTGAACTCGCCGCTGCGCAGCGCAGCGAACCACGGGCCGGTCGGCACGACGCGCTGCGTCACATGCAAGCCGATTTTGCCCCATTGATCGATCAGCCAGGTGCCCAGGTATTTATAAGGCTGATCGACGTTGCGGTTGATCAATTCGAAGCTGAGATTTTCGGCGCCGGCCTCTTTCAGCAGCCGGCGCGCTTCGGCGCGCGACTTCTCGATGTCCGGCCAGAAGCCGGCGATGGTTTCGAGCTGATCCTTGCTCTCCGCCAGCGGCGAGCCCGGGAACATCAGGCCGCCGACCGTGTGCATCAGGCTCACCTTGGAGAGGCCCTCGGCGCTGCCCCAGCGGTCGATTGCCAGGGTCAGGGCGCGGCGCACCCGGACGTCGTCGAACGGCTTTTTCTTGTGGTTGATCCAGGCTCCCAGGGTGCAGTTCCAGTCGCTCTGCTGCACCACGATCCGGTCGCCGAGCTCCTGCTTCAGCTGGTCTATGGCGGACGGCGGATAGCCGCGAAACTCGGTCGCGGCCCGGTCGGCGCGGATCGCGTCGAGCTGAACCGCCTGCTTGGGGGCATAGATGCCGACGAAGCCGTCGAGATAGGGCAGCCCCTTGCGGTAGTAATCGGGGTTGCGCACGCCCTTGATCTCCTGGCCCACTTCATAGCCGGCGAATTTGAATGGGCCGGAGCCGAGGATGTTGTGCTCGTACCAGTGGATGTCCTTGTCGAGCACCTTCTTCTGGTAGATCCAGTTGTAGGGATCGGCCAGGGCCGGCAGAAAGGCGCTGGTGGCAAATTTCAGACGAATGACGACGGTGTTCGGGTCGGTCGCCTCGATCTTGTCGACCATCATGAAATCGGTGGCGCGAGGGCTCGAGCTGCCCGGCGGCGGAAAGGCGATCTTGTTCAGGCTGGCAGCGACATCCTCGGCGGTCAGCTTGTCGCCGTTGTGGAACTTAACATCGTCGCGGATCTTGAAGGTGTAGGTCTTTCCGGCATCGGTCGGCTCCGGCACCACGGTGCACAGATCGCAGACGATGTCGGTGCTCGATCCCGGATTGTTGGGGTTGATCCTGACCAAGACGCTGTAGAACGGCGCCGCCGAGTGGATCGTCGCGTAGGTTTCCTCGCGATGCGCATCAAAGCTCGGCGGCGCATCGGCCGGGATCATGTAGGTTAGAGTACCGCCATATTTTGCCGTTTCCTGCGCTGGCGCAGGTGCCGTCACCACGACGGCGACGCCAAACGCGGCCCCCCGGAGCCAGAACCCTGGTGTCATCGCTGCCTCCCGTTCGGAACGACCCTGTTGCCGGGTCTGCGCGCGACCGTATAGCAGACATGCAAAAATGTCTATTCTATTGTGCCGAGCTTATGGGGCTCGCAATCGAGATAGCTCGGGCCGGCCTCCGGCCGGACCGGTGGGCCTCGCCAACCCTTCGCAACCCTCTCCCCCCAATTCCCCCCAATTGGGGGGAGAGGGAAGGGTGAGGGGGGCTGACGGGCTGATGCAACCTGATCGGATCTTGCTCTAGCGGCGCAGCACCAGGAGCTTTTTGATTTCGGCGATGGCCTTGCCCGGGTTCAGGTGCTTGGGGCAGGTGCGGGTGCAATTCATGATCGTGTGGCAGCGGTAGAGGCGGAACGGGTCTTCGAGCGCGTCGAGCCGCTCGCCGGTGCGCTCGTCACGGCTGTCGGCGATCCAACGATAGGCTTGCAGCAGCACCGCCGGCCCGAGATAGCGCTCGCCGTTCCACCAATGGCTCGGGCAAGCGGTGGTGCAGCAGAAGCACAGGATGCATTCCCACAGCCCGTCGAGCCGCTCCCGCTCTTCGACCGATTGCAGCCTTTCGCGATCGGGCGGCGGCGGCTCGGCCGTTTGCAGCCACGGCTCGATCGAGCGGTATTGCGCAAACAGATGCGTCTGGTCGCCGACCAGGTCCTTGATCACCGGCAGGTGCGGCAACGGGTAGATCCGCACGGTGCGCTTGATGCTGGAGATCGCGGTGATGCAGGCCAGCGTGTTGACGCCGTCGATGTTCATCGCGCACGAGCCGCACACCCCCTCGCGGCAGGAGCGGCGAAAGGTCAGCGTCGTGTCGATCTCGTTTTTGATCTTGATCAGCGCATCGAGAACCATTGGGCCGCACCGGTCGAGATCGACCGGGTAGCTGTCGATGACCGGGTTTTTGCCGTCGTCCGGGTTCCAGCGATAAACCGCAAATTCCCGCACGCGGGTCGCCTCGGCGGGCGCGGGCCAGCGCTTGCCGGCGCCGACCTTCGAGTTGGCGGGAAGGGTGAACTCCGGCATCGCCGATCCTCAATAGACGCGGGTCTTTGGCGGAAAGGGCTGGACCTCGTTCGAGAGCGTGAACTGATGCACCGGCCGATAGCTGATCTCGACCGTGCCCTCGGCGTCGAGCTTGACCAAGGTGTGCTTGAGCCAGTCGCGGTCGTCGCGCTCGGGATAGTCCTCACGCGCATGGGCGCCGCGGCTTTCGGTGCGGTTCTCGGCGGAATGCAAAGCGACGACCGCCTGCTCCAGCAGGTTTTCGAGCTCGAGCGCTTCGGCGAGGTCGGTGTTCCAGATCATCGACCGGTCGGCGACCCCCAGATCGCCGAAATTGCGCGCCACCCGGTCGATCTTGGTGACGCCGTCGCGCAGGATCTCGGCGGTGCGGAAGACGGCGCAGTTGGCCTGCATGACCCGTTGCATGTCGAGCCGGATCTCGCTCGCCCGCAGCGACCCTTTGGCGTGACGCACCGCGTCGAGCCGGGCCACCGCGTCGTCGCCGGCGTTGGCCGAGAGCGGCTTGTGCGCGGTACCCGGGGCAACGATGGCACCCGCGCGGCGGGCTGCGGCGCGGCCGAAGACGACGATGTCGAGCAATGAATTGCAGCCGAGCCGGTTGGCGCCGTGCACCGAGACGCAGGCCGCTTCGCCAACCGCCATCAAGCCCGTGACGACCGCATCGGGATCGTTCTCGGTCGGGCGCAGAACCTCGCCGTGATGGTTCGTTGGAATGCCGCCCATGTTGTAGTGCACGGTCGGCAACACCGGGATCGGCTCGCGCGTCACCTCGACGCCGGCAAAGATGCGCGCGGTTTCCGAAATGCCGGGGAGGCGCAGATGCAGCACGTCGGGCGACAAATGCTCGAGGTGCAAGAGGATGTGGTCCTGCTGCGGCCCGCAGCCGCGGCCTTCGCGGATTTCGATCGTCATCGCCCGGCTGACGACGTCGCGCGAGGCGAGATCCTTGGCGTGCGGGGCATAGCGCTCCATAAAGCGCTCGCCCTCGCTGTTGGTCAGATAGCCGCCTTCGCCGCGCGCGCCCTCGGTGATCAGGCAGCCCGCGCCATAGATGCCGGTCGGGTGGAACTGGATGAACTCCATGTCCTGCAACGGCAGCCCGGCGCGCAGCACCATCGCATTGCCGTCGCCGGTGCAGGTATGCGCCGAAGTACAGGAGAAATAGGCGCGGCCATAGCCGCCGGTCGCGAGGATCACGAGATGGGCGCGAAACCGGTGCAAGGTCCCGTCGTCGAGGCACCACGCCATGACCCCGCGGCACGCACCCTCGTCGTCGGTGATCAGGTCGAGCACGAAATATTCGACAAAGAACTCGGCGCGGTTGCGCAGGCACTGCTGAAACAGGGTGTGGATGATCGCATGCCCGGTGCGGTCGGCGGCAGCGCAGGCGCGCTTGGCGGGATCGCCCTCGCCGTAATCGGTCATGTGGCCGCCGAACGGGCGCTGATAGATGCGGCCGTCGTCGGTGCGCGAGAACGGCACCCCCATATGCTCGAGCTCGATGACCGCATCGCCGGCGTTGCGGCACAGATATTCGATCGCATCCTGGTCGCCGAGCCAGTCCGACCCCTTGACCGTGTCGTACATGTGCCAGCGCCAGTCGTCGGCGCCCATGTTGCCGAGTGCCGCGCTGATCCCGCCCTGCGCCGCCGCGGTATGGCTGCGGGTCGGAAACACCTTGCTGATGCAGGCGGTCTTGAGCCCCTCGGTGGTCGTCCCCAACGTGGCGCGCAACCCGGCCCCGCCGGCGCCGACGACGATGACGTCATAGCTGTGCTCGATGATTTTGTAGGCGGGCGCCATCGCTAAGGCCCTTCAGTGTGCCGCGCCGAACGCCATGCCGAGGACGGCGATGATGCCGGCGGCGGCGAACGCGGCGCAACCGAGGCGGACGGCCATTACGAGGCCGATCCGCGTCAGCGCGGCATGGATGTAATCCTCGATCACGACCTGCAAGCCGAGCGCTGCATGATAGAATGTGGCGGCCAGCAGCAGCACCAGCAAGGTCGCCGAGAGCGGACGCCCGGCCCAATCGCGCACAGCGGCGAGATCGGCCCCGGCCAAGCGAACAATGCCGGCGGCGAACCACAGCGCCAACGGCACCAGCGCCACCGCGGTCAGCCGCTGCAGCCACCAATGCTCGACGCCTTCCTTGGCCGAGCCGAGGCCGAGCACGCGCCCGAGCGGCGAGCGCATTCGCGGTCCTGCCATCTCAACCGGCCCAGTGCCAGATCCCGGCGATCCAGGCGATCACCGTCAGCACCGCCGTCGCCGCGACGACGAGCCAGCCGCCAAAATAGGTCGAGCCGAGGTCGAGCGCGTGGCCGGTGTCCCAGACGAGATGCCGGATGCCGTTGCAGAGATGGTAGAACAGCGCCGCGGTCCAGCCGAACAGCAGGACAAGGCCGATCCACGAGCCGAAAAACCCCGCCGCCCGGTCATAGGCCGCCGGTCCGCTCGCCGCAGCGACCAGCCACCATACCAAGAGGATGGCGCCGACGCTCAGCGCCACGCCGGCAACGCGGTGCAGGATCGACAAAACCGAAGTCAGCTGCCAGCGGTAGATTTGCAGGTGCGGCGACAGCGGCCGATCGGCGGAATCCATTTACAGCAGTTCCGGTTATTGCCATCCGAGGCGGGCAGCGGCCGCGCGCCGCGCGTGAATTAGCGCCCGCCGATGGCGGGTGTCAACGAAGGCCCGCGGTCGCGCTTTTCGATTTCTTCGGCCATCGTCAACAGCCGCCGCGCCTCCGCCGCATGCAGCGCTTCGACTAGCCGGCCGTCGAGGAGCACCACGCCCTCGCCCCTGGCTTCGGCCGCGGCCCAGGCGGCGACGACACGGCGCGACCATAGGATGTCGTCGGGGCTCGGGCCAAAGGCGGCATTGGCGGCGGCGATCTGCTTTGGGTGGATCAAGGTCTTGCCGTCAAAGCCGAGCTCGCGCCCCTGCCGGCACAGCGCGGCAAAGCCCTCGTCGTCGGCGAGGTCGAGCTCGACCCCGTCGAGCACCGCCAGCCCGTGCGCACGGGCGGCAAGGATCGCCAGGCCAAACGCGGCGAGCAGCGGCCGTCGGTCCGGGGTATGGCGCGCATGCAGATCGCGGGTCAAATCCGAGGTGCCGAGCACCAGCGCCCCGAGCCGCGGGCTTGCCGCCGCGATGTCGCGCGCCGCGAGAATGCCGCGCGGGGTTTCGAGCATGCACCAGATGTCGAGGCGCCCGCCGACACCCCGCCCGCCGGCACCCCGCTCGTCGAGCCGCGCCAGCGCGCGATGCACCGTTTCCGGGCTCTCGACCTTGGGCAGCAGCACCGCGTCGAGCGGCAGCGCCGCAGCGGCGGCGAGATCACCCTCGCCCCAGACGCTGTCGAGCGCATTGACCCGCAGCACCAGCTCGCGGTCGCCATAGCCGCCGTGCGCCTTCAGCCCTGGGGCGCGTCCCGTGGGGGCGAGAGCAGCCGCGACATTCTCACGCGCCTTCTCCTTGGCCGCGGGTGCCACCGCGTCTTCGAGATCGAAAATCAGCCCGTCGACCGGCAATTCGCGCGCCTTTTCCAGTGCCCGCGGGTTGGAACCGGGCATATAGAGAAGGCTGCGGCGCGGGCGGATCGAGACGGGCATCGGAGACGGTCGACTATAGCCGAGCCGGCGAGGAGATGGGATGGACGACGAGAGGAGCGCAGTGAGCGCGGAAACGCAACAGCGGCCGCCGGCCTGGCTCGGCTTTTGGCTGCCGTTGTTCGTGGCGGCGGCGCTGGCGGTGATCGGCGCGTTCGCCGCCAGCCGCGGGCGGCAGCCGGGCGACTATGCGTGCGGCCTCGCCCTCTTTCTCGGCGCGGTCGCTTTTGCCTTTTTGTGGCTGAAGCGGCGGCTCGACGGCGGCGCGGGCTGGAGCGACTTTCTGCTGGTCGACGACATGTGCAGCCTTGCCTTCGTCATCCCGATGTTCACGGTCATCGGGATTTTCGGCCTCTTTCTCGGCGCCGCGCACCAGGGAAGGCTGCACGTCGCCGGGGTGGCGCTCTTTGTCGTCAGCGGGCTCTTCATCTTTTTCGACATCAAGCACGTCTTCGATTGCCGCGAGCGGGAGCACCGCTGACATGCCGACGGTGCTGTCGATCCAGTCCTGGGTCGCCTGCGGCATGGTCGGCAACAATGCGGCCCTCTTCGCGTTGCAGCGGCTCGGCGTCGAGGCGTGGTCGCTCAACACCGTCGCATTTTCGAACCATACCGGCTACGGCAAATGGCGCAGCGGCGCGGTGCCGGCGGCCGAGATCGCGGCCTTATTCCAGGGGATTGTCGAGCTCGGCGCCTTGCCGCGCTGCGACGCGGTGCTGTCGGGCTATCTCGGCGGCTGCGACAAGGGCGGGGTGCTGCTCGATATCGTCGGGCGGACCAAAGAAGCAAACCCGCGCGCGCTCTATTGCTGCGACCCGGTGATGGGCGATTTCGGGACGGGCTGGTATGTCGGCGAGGGCGTGCGCGAATTCTATCGCGACCGGGCAATGGCGGCGGCCGACATCGTCACGCCGAACCGGTTCGAGCTCGAATGGCTGACCGGCAAGCCGGTCGAAAGCCTGGCCGAGGCTGCGGACGCCGCGACGGCGTTGCGCCGGCGGGGACCGGGAATTGTGCTGGTGACGAGCCTCGAGCCCGCCTCGGACCGGCTCGCCGCCATCGCCGCGGCGGCGGACGGTGTCTGGGTCGTGGAGACCCCGCGCCTGCCGATCGAAGCGACCGGCTGCGGCGATGCGGTCGCCGCGCTCTTTCTCGCCTGGCTGCTCAAAGGGAAAACCGCGCCGGAAGCGCTCGCCGTGACGATCGCCGCGATCTGGGGGGTCGTCGAGGCGACACTGCGCGCGCCAAACGGCGAATTGGCGCTGGTCGCGGCCCAGGACGAGCTTGTCGCGCCAAGCCGCACGCTGGCGTTGCGGCGTCTCTAAGCTGGAGGGATCGAGATGGATGCATCAGACAAAATCGCCGTCGTCACCGGGGCCGGGAGCGGGATCGGCCGTGCCTCGGCATTGGCGCTTGTCGAGACCGGATTTACCGTCGCGTTGGCCGGCCGGCGCCGCGAGATGCTCGAAGAAACCGCCGCGCTCGCCACATCGCCGCGCACCCTCGTCGTGCCGACCGATGTTTCCGATCCGGCGCAGATCGCGGCCCTGTTCGAGAAGGTGCGGGCGACCTATGGCCGGATCGACCTCCTCTTCAACAACGCCGGCATCAGCACCCGCGGCATCCCGTTCGAAGACCTGACTTTGGAGCAGTGGTCGAATGTCGTCGCGGTCAACCTGACCGGCTCGTTCCTGTGCGCCCAGCACGCGTTCCGCATGATGAAGAGCCAGACGCCGCAGGGCGGGCGGATCATCAACAACGGCTCGGTCTCGGCCCATGTGCCGCGGCGCAGCTCGACCCCTTATGTCGCGACCAAGCACGCGCTGACCGGGCTCACCCGGTCATTGTCGCTCGACGGGCGGCCCTACGACATCGCCTGCGGCCAGATCGACATCGGCAACGCCGCCACCAGCCGCAACGAGGACACCGCGCAGGGCCGGCTGCAGGCGACCGGCCGGGTCGAGGCCGAGCCGCGCATGGATGTCGCGCATGTCGCCCGCGCGGTCGTCTACATGGCCACCCTGCCGCTCGACGCCAACGTCCAGTTTATGACCGTGATGGCAACCAAAATGCCCTATATCGGCCGCGGCTGAAGATGTAGGTATCGGCACCGCCCGATGCCGGTCGCAAACAAAGGGGAGCTGGTGCCCGATCTCGTGTATTTTGGATCGCCGGCTGTCTCGGGTTGGGGAATATCGAGCTGCCGACGGTCAGATGGCCCGAACCGCTGGAGTTTCAGCCGAGCCTGGCAGACCGCGTAAGGGAGTGGCCGGCCCTAATCGAATTGCTGGCCGGCCGATCGCGCCAGCGCATTTTGCTGCTCGAGGGGCCCAGCGGCCTCGGAAAGTCGGCGCTGATCCGCCAGACGGCAGCGTACGCAAGGAGCTTGGACGTCCCGGTGGTTCAGATAGACTTGAAAGGGGGTGGGCTGGACGTCGAGGGGATTTGGGCCAGTTCGATCTCGATTTGGGCCAGAACCTGCCGAACTTTTCCCGCGAGGGGGCGAGAAAGACCCATTTGCTGCGCAAGGACCTTCGCGGGTTGCGCCAGCCCGCGCTGGTCATTTTCGACACCTACGAGGGTTGCGCTGGAAACAAGCCCGTCGTGGACTGGCTCGATCAGCAGTTTCTCTCCGAAGTCGAAACGGCTCTGGGCCTGGCCGTAATCGTCGCGGGACAGCATGTCCCCAACTCCAGGGGAGCTCGTTGGCGTGATTTGTCTCGGCATTTTAGCTTGGAGCCGATTACCGAAATCGAGCATTGGAGATCATGGGTCGAACAGCATTACCCCGATTTCCAGAAGAAAGGCGCCGACCTTAACACCGTTATGATGTGTGCTCAGGGCAATCCTGCGGTCGTGTCTAACCTCTGCGAAACGATTTCCAAAAGTTGAGTTCACCAGTGGAACTCGGTCCGGGATCTCCTGCAACAGATCGAGAAGGCAAAAGGTGATACTCGCGTCCAGTCTGCTCTTAATGTCGAATTCTTGGTAATGACGCGACCGGAGCCTGAGCGGGAGCCGCTGCGCGCCGGACTGGACGCAGCGGCGATACTCCACTGGTTTGATGCCGAGCTGCTGGAAAAGGTCTTGGAAATCCCGCGGGGCGAGGCACGAGGCCGGCTGGATACGCTCACGCATCATTCCTTCGTTGAACATTATCGGGGAGCATCGGACCAGCGCTTCAACCTGCATGAGTAGACGAGGCTGGGTTGGCGACAGAAGCTCGCCGCCGAGCACGGCGAACGATTTCGCGCGCTGTCGGCCCGAGCTTCGGCTTGCTTTGCCGATACTGACATTCCTGCCGGTCGGATCGAATGGATCTATCATCTGCTCTGCGGTGATCCCGACCTCGGCGCGTCGGAATTGGAGAGATTGGACAGGGAATGGTCGGGGTCTGCGCGCCCCGAAGATCTCAACGCGCTCACGGCGACGCTCCAGGAGCTCGTGGACACCCATCTCGTCGGGGGTAGGGCACGCTCCCGCGCGCTGCTCGCCATCGCCTGGCGTCGCGTGCTCCGAGGCGAAGCCTCAGGACTGGCCGAAGTTGCCGCAGAAGCTTTGAGGCTTGCACAGGTGGCCGGGGACAAGCCCGCGGAGGCAGACGCGAGGTGTATGGAAGGCGATGTGCTGGAAGCCCAGGGTAAGCTGGCGGCGGCGCAAACGGCCTTCGACCAATACCTGGCGATCAGCCGGCGGCTGGCGGAGCAGGATCCGAGCAATGCCGGCTGGCAGCGGGATCTGGCGGTGGCGCATAGCCGTGTCGGCGGTGTGCGGCAGGCCCAGGGTAATCTGGCGGCGGCGCAGACGGCATTCGATCAATACCTGGCGATCAGCCGGCGGCTGGCGGGGCGGGACCCGAGCAATGCCGGCTGGCAGCGGAGTTTGGCGGTGGCGCATAACCGTGTCGGCAATGTGCTGCAGGCCCAGGGTAAGCTGGCGGCGGCGCAGGCGGCCTTCGACCAAAACCTGGCGATCTTCCGGCGGCTGGCGGAGCAGGACCCGAGCAATGCCGGCTGGCAGCGGGAGCTGGCGGTGGGGCATAGCCGAGTCGGCGATGTGCTGCAGGCGCAGGGTAAGCTGGCGGCGGCGCAGGCGGCCTTCGACCAATACCTGGCGATCAGCCGGCGGCTGGCGGAGCAGGATCCGAGCAATGCCGGCTGGCAGCGGGATCTGGCGGTTGCGCATAGCAAAGTCGGCGATGTGCTGCAGGCCCAGGGTAAGCTGGCGGCGGCGCAGGCGGCCTTCGACCAATACCTGGCGATCATCCGGCGGCTGGCGGAACGGGACCCGAGCAATGCCGGCTGGCAGCGGGAGCTGGCGGTGGGGCATAGCCGAGTCGGCGATGTGCTGCAGGCGCAGGGTAAGCTGGCGGCGGCGCAGGCGGCCTTCGACCAAAACTTGGCGATCTTCCGACGGCTGGCGGAGCAGGACCCGGGCAATGCCGGCTGGCAGCGAGAGCTGGCGGTGGCGTACAGCAAGGTCGGGAGCGTGCAGCAGGCCCAGGGTGAGTTGGCGGCGGCGCAAGCGGCCTTCGACCAAGACTTGGCGATCATCCGGCGACTGGCGGAACGGGACCCGAGCAATATCGGCTGGCAGCGGGATCAGGCCCTAGGCTGTCTCCGAATTGCCCGCATTGCTGTCGCGACCGGCAGGAACGATATCGGCTTGCCACTCTACGAGGAGTCACTGGGCATCTTCGCTGCCTTGGTAGAACGAGCGCCCGGGTTCGTTCAGTGGACCGAAGACAAGAACATCGTGGAGAACGAACTGGCGGCGCTCAGAGGGCTCACGACGCCCGCTCCGGAGGGCCAAGGGTAGGGCCGGCAAGCCGTTGTGTCTTCTCGCCGACGCCGATCGTGTCAGGCGGTGATATCGCGGGGATCGGTCCGGGGCCAAATCGTCGCCATATGATGTGCCATTGCAGGAAGCGCGCGAAGGTCTGCGGTGCCCACTCTCGTCATCTTCGATTGCGACGGGGTGCTCGTCGACAGCGAGCGGATCTTTGCCCGCGTGCTCGGCGAGTGCCTGACCAAGGCCGCGTGCCCGGCGACGGCGGACGAGGCGCTGGTGCTCGGCTTCGGGCGCAATCGTGCGACGCTGACGGCCGCGATCGAGGTGCGGTTTGGCCGCACCTTGTCGGACGGCTTCTTTGAAGCGATGCGCGCCCGCACCGCGCTCGTCCTCGAGCAGGAGCTCGAAGCGATGCCCGGCGTCGCCGCGCTGCTCGCGGCCTTGCCGGGGCGGCGCTGTGTCGCTTCCAACGGCCATCTCGAGCGGGTGCGCGAGCGGCTGGCGCTGACCGGGCTGTTGCCGTTTTTCGACCCGCATGTGTTCAGCGCGATCCAAGTCGCGGCCGGCAAGCCGGCGCCCGACCTCTTTCTGTTTGCCGCCGAGCGCCTCGGCGTCGTGCCTCCGGATTGCCTCGTGATCGAGGACAGCCTCGCCGGGGTCGAGGCGGCGCGGGCGGCGGGAATGGCGGTGGTCGGGTTTTGCGGCGGCAGCCACTGCCCGAAAGGCCACGCCGAGACGCTGACCGCCGCGGGCTGCATGCAAGTGTTCGGGCGGATGGCCGATCTCGCCCGGTTTCTCAGCGAGGCACGATGCGCATAATCCAGATCACCGACACGCATCTGAGCGCCGGCAAGCCGCATTTCGCCGGCAACTGGCCGCCGCTCGCGCAATGGATCGACAGCGAGCAGCCCGACCTCGTGATCCATACCGGCGACGTTACGATCGACGGCGCCGGCGCCGAGGACGATATGGCGCACGCCGCCCGGCTGCTGAGAGATCTGGCGGCGCCGGTGCGCGCGCTTCCCGGCAACCACGATGTCGGCGACGCGCTGCATCGCCGCCAGCCGATCGACGATGCGCGGCTCGCGCGCTGGCGCGCCCATTTCGGCCCCGACCGGTGGATCGAGGACATCGCCGGCTGGCGCCTCGTCGGCTTCAATGCGCTGTTGCTCGGCAGCAGCCTTGCCGAGGAAGCCGCGCAAGCCGGCTGGCTCGAAGCCGTCACCGCGGGCGCGGCGGGCCGGCGGGTCGCCTGGTTTCTGCACAAACCGCTGTTTCTCGATACCCCCGAGGAAAGCGACACCGGATATTGGTCGGTAAAGCCCGAGCCGCGGGCGCGGTTGATGGATTTGCTGCGGCGTCATCGAGTGACGCTCGTCGCCAGCGGACATCTGCACAAGGCGCGCGACTTTCAGCTTGAGGGCACGCGCTACCTCTGGGCGCCGGCGTCGAGCTTTCTGGTCGGCGACATGCAGCCGGCAATGCCCGGCGAAAAGCGGCTCGGCGCGGTGCGCTACGAATTGGCTGCGGCCGGCCTCGGCGCCGAGATCGTCGCGGTGCCGGGCCTCACCGAACATTGGCTCGACCCGGTGATCCAGGAGGTCTATCCGCGCCAGCCGGAGCCCGTGGCGCGCCCATAGCCGCGACGGCCGACGCCGAAAAATTACCCAGCCTGCTCCCAGCCTGCCCACCGAATAATCAACATCGCCCAGAACGCGCCCGGCGCTCGCGGTGCAAACCGGGCGGTTTCGGCCGGCGACCGAATGGCCGGCGCGCGATGGTACGGTATTTGCTGCTGTGTCCAGGTCTGCCGTATTCGACAAAGGCGTGGCCGGAATGAGCTCGAGCAACAAAAATCGGATCCGCGGCGCCGCTCTCGCTTGCGCACTGCTCGGATTGTCGCTGCCGGCGTTGGCCGAGGATTACGTCGCGCAGGCGGCGCCTGCTGCTGCTCCGCCACCCGCTGCCGCATCGCCACCCGCTGCCGCATCGCCGGGCCCGCCGGGCGCGCCGCCGCCTGCCGCCGCCCCGACCTCGCCGTTGATCGCGCCGTCGATCACCGGCCCGCTCGCGATCCAATTGCCGCCGACCAAATATACGATCGGAGCGCTCGGCGACATCTATCTCAACGGCGTCGCCAGCGGTCTCGGGCAATGGCAAAACAACCCGTTTCCCGGCAACCGTGCCTGGCAGCCGGATCTGTCGAATGGCCAATTCTTCGTCCAGAAGACCGACGGCCTCGTCCAGTTTTACGCGCAGGGCGGCGCCTATTCGATCAGCTCGCTGGGGGCGCCCTATTTGTCCGCGGCCCAGGCCACCTTTGGCCAGAATTCGCCGGCCGGAAATCTGTTCGGCTGGTTCCCGCAGGGCTTTGTCAAGCTCGCCCCGACCGATTCCTTTTCGATCGAGGGCGGCAAATTGCCGACGCTGATCGGCGCCGAATACACGTTTTCGTTTGAAAACATCAATATCGAGCGCGGCCTCCTGTGGAACCAGGAAAACGCGGTCAACAAAGGCGTGCAGGGCAACTACACGATCGGTCCGGTGGCGCTCTCGCTGTCATGGAACGACGGCTTCGATTCGGGCGTCTACAACTGGCTCACCGGTGCGGCCACCTACACGCTGAACCCGGCCAATTCCTTCGAGTTCGCCGCCGGCGGCAATCTCGGCAGCACCAATATCGCGACCTTGCGCACCCCGTTGCTCCAGGCCAATTCCCAAATCTACAACCTGATCTATACTTATAATTCGGACCCGTGGATCATCCAGCCATATTTCCAGGCGACCCATGTCCCGACCAACCACAGGATCGGCATCGATGCCAGCGCCTCGACCTTTGGCGGCGCGCTGCTGGTCAACTATAATCTCGGCTCGGGGTTCAACCTCGGCGGCCGGGTCGAATATATCGGCACGACCGGCGCCAACAATCTGCTCTACGGGCCGGGCAGCGGCGCCTTCTCGTTTACCCTGACGCCGACCTACCAATACAAATATTTCTTCGCCCGCGCCGAGTTCTCCTGGGTCAAGGCCAACGGCGTGACCGCCGGCTCCGCTCTCGGCCCCAATCTCGACGGCACCTCGCAAACCCGGGTCATGGTCGAAACCGGAATCATGTTCTAAAGCCCGAGCCCGGCGGCGAGATCGATACCGCGCGAGCAATTCGACCTTGCCGCGGGCGGAAGTCGCAGGGCTCGTACGATAAGCTGGCGCACCCGGCGAGATTCGAACTCACGACCTCTGCCTTCGGAGGGCAGCGCTCTATCCAGCTGAGCTACGGGTGCCGGAGAGGAATGTTCGTAGCGCGCGGCGTCGGGAGAAGCAACAAGTTCGGGTGACGGGTCAGCCGCCGCCGGGCGGGGCCGGCGCGACGCCCTCGAGCGACGCCGCGGCGCTGCCGCGATCGGCACCCGACAGCAGCGGCGCGCGCGGATGCAGCACCCAGCCCGCGACATCGGCGGCGACTGTCGGCCCTTCGCGGTCGCGCAGCAGCATGTGATAGCCGTGCCGGTAAAAGGCGAGGCTGCGGCGGTCGCCGGAGTCGAGCGGCAGGCCGCGAATAAAGCGCGTGGTTGCTGCCTTTGGCACGATCTCGTCATGCGCGCCACACAGCACCAGCAGCGGCACCTTGAGGCGCGGGGCGGCGGCGAGCGCGGCGTCCATCAAATTGACGAGGCCCCAGATCGTATCGACGCGGGTCTCTTTGATGACCATCGGGTCGCGCGCGAGCGCCCGCAGCATTTCGATATTGTCGGAAGGCATGCGGTGGAGGCCGCGGCCGGTCAGCTCCCAGCCCGGCGCCACGCGCACCGCGACCCACAACGCCGCGCGCGGCAGAAAATCCATCGTCGCCCGACCCCACACAGCCGGAGCGGCGAGGATCACCCCATCGACATCGGGGGTCGGGGTCCCCTCCGCGCCGGTGATCGCGACGATCGCGACGGCACCCCCCATGCTTTCGCCGAGCAGGTAAAGCGGCACGCCCGGATAGAGGCGGCGAAGGATTTGGCTCGCCGCGGCGGCGTCGGCGGCCAGCGCCGCACCACCCGGCCAACGCCCGCGGCCGGGTGCAGCACCAAAGCCGCGCTGGTCGTAGGCGTAGGTGGCGATGCCCGATTTGGCCCAGGCGGCGGCCGGAACGGCAAGAGCATGGCTGTAGTCGTTGAAGCCGTGCAGGCCGAGGATCACCGCTTTGGGCTTGGCCGGCGGCAGCCATTCGCGCAGCGGCAGGCTTTGGCCATCGGCGGTGACGAAATCACGACTGGTGAAGCGCGGCGTCGCGGGCGGGTCGATCTGCGCCGTCGCCGCGCTGTCGGCGCGGGACCGGTCAGGCAAGACCGGCGCGCATCCGGCCAGCATCAGCGATACGGCGATGACCCCGCCCCAGGCGCCGCGGCGCCGCAACGTCCACAAGCCAGCCTCTGCCGGATTAGTCATGCCAGCCGGGTCGCGAGCCACCCGAGCCGGCGATTGATCGAATCGCCGCAACGGGTATCATCGGAGTGATCGCATGGTCAACCAGGCCGCCCCGCACTGCGGCCGGCGCACAGCTATAGGCGGGCGAATGGAACCTTTCGAGACCATATACATCGACGATTGGGTGGTGGCCTGCAATGGCGGCGGCGGCCCGCTCGGCCACCCGCGGGTCTACCTCAACCTGGCGCCGGCGGGCCGGGTCGAATGCCCCTATTGCTCGCGGCTCTACCTCAATCGAGCGGCGGCAGGGCCCAATCGAGCGGCAGGGCCCGGCGCAGAACCGGGAGCGGGCAGCGATCCGCCCCACGGGCCGCAACCGCAGCGGCAAGCTTGAGGCGGCGAGGAAAAAGAGTGGACGATTTGCTCAGCACGATCGACCAGGCGAAGACCGGTGAAGCGGCGGCCGTCGCCCCTGGGCGATCCATTGGCGAGCCCGCCGCCGCGCCCCCGGCGGCACCCCGCCATGTCTTTTTGATCGACGGCTCGGGCTTTATTTTCCGCGCCTACTTTGCCCGCGCGCGCAGCAGCGAGCCGGTGTTCCAGCGCAAATCGGACGGCATGGTGACCGAAGTGGTGACCTTGTTCAGCAACATGCTGGACAAATACCGCCGCGAAACCGACGCCGACCATATGGCGGTGGTGTGGGACGCCTCCGGCACCAGCTTTCGCAACCGGATTTATGACGGGTACAAGGCCAACCGCCGCGAGACGCCGGACGATTTGATCCCGCAGATGGGCCATGTGCGGCAAGCCGCGACGGCGTTCGACATCTGCCAGATCGAGATGGCCGATTTCGAGGCCGACGATTTGATCGCCACCTATGCGCGCCATGCGGTCGAGGCCGGGGCGACGGTGACGATCCTGTCCTCCGACAAGGATATGATGCAGCTTGTCGGCGAGCGGGTAACGATGCGCGACCCGATGAGCGACCGGCTGATCGCCGAGGCGGAGGTGCGCGAGAAATTCGGGGTCGGACCGGACAAGGTCATCGATGTTCAAGCCTTGTGCGGCGATAGCGTCGATAATGTGCCGGGGGTGCCGGGGATCGGCGTCAAGACCGCGGCCGAGCTGATCAATGTTTATGGCGACCTCGAAACCCTGCTCGACCATGCCGCCGAGATCAAGCAGCCAAAGCGCCGCCAGGCGCTGATCGAGAACGAGGCCAAGGCGCGCCTCTCCAAGGTGCTGGTCAAGCTCGACGACGACGCGCCGCTGCCCTGCCCGCTGTCCGCGCTCAGGATCAAGCCCTACGACCCGGATAAGCTCTTTCCGTTTCTCGATGCAATGGAGCTGCGCGCGCTGAGGTCGCGCATCGAGCGGCGGCTGGAAATGACCGCACCGGCGCCGGCCGGGCCGATCGAGCCGGTCATCCCCGAGATCCCGCTGTTCACCGCGGCGAAAAGCTACGCGCTGATCGACACGCTCGAAGGGCTCGACCGCTGGATCGAAGCGGCCTACGAAGCCGGCGCGGTCGCGATCTGGCCGGCGCCGAGTGCGGTTGCCGGGGCGCGGCCGGCGCTCGCCGGGATCGCGCTGGCATTGGCGCCGGGGATGGCCGCCTATGTCCCGCTCGGCCATCATCAGGCGGACAGCCTCGACTTTGCGGCAGCCTCGGCAATTCCGGTCGAGGAAGCCGTTGCCCGTCTGCGGCCCCTTTTGGCCGATCCGGGCGTCCTCAAGATCGGGCACGACATCAAGGCCGCGGCGCACCTCTTGTCGCGCCGGGGTGTGGCGTTGGCGCCTTATGACTGCACGATGCTGCTGTCCTACGTGCTCGACGGCGGCCGGTTCGACCACGACATCGAAGCGCTGGTCCTGCGCTCGTTCGAGCACTCTCTGACCCCGCTGAAGGAGCTCGTCGGCACCGGCAAGAGCCTCGTCGCCTTTGCCGAGGTGGCGCCGGAGCGGGCGCGCGATTTCGCCGCCGAGCGCGCCGATGCCGCGCTGCGGCTGCATATGCTCTTAAAGGCGCGGCTGGTGCGCGAGCGGATGACCGCGTTCTACGAGACGGTCGAACGGCCGCTGCCGCCGATCGTTGCCGCGATGGAGAATGCCGGGATCAAGGTCGACCGCGCCGCGCTCGCTGAATTGTCCAGCACCTTCGAAACCCGGATCGCCGAGCTCGAGCAATCGATTTTTGCCGCGATCGGCAACGCCTTCAATATCGGCTCGACCAAGCAATTGGGCGACGTGCTGTTCGAGAAGCTCGGCCTCCCCGGCGGCAAAAAAGGCAAGACCGGGGCCTATGGCACCGACGCCTCGATCCTCGAAGAATTGGCGCCGCTGCATCCGGTGCCGGCCCAGGTGCTCGAATGGCGCCAGCTGACCAAATTGAAATCGACCTATGCCGACGCGCTGGCGGAAGAAATCGACGCCGAGACCGGACGCGTGCACACCTCCTACGCGCTCGCCGTCGCGGCGACCGGGCGCTTTTCGTCAAACAACCCGAATTTGCAGAACATCCCGATCCGCACCGAGGAGGGGCGACGCATCCGCCGCGCCTTTATCGCCGAGCCGGGTCATGTGCTGCTGTCGGCCGATTACAGCCAGATCGAATTGCGGCTCGCCGCCCATGTCGCCGACGTGCCCGAGCTCAGGCAGGCGTTTCACGATGGCGTCGATATTCACGCGCTGACCGCGAGCGAGGTGTTCGGGGTGCCGCTCGCGACGATGGACGCCGCCACCAGGCGCCGCGCCAAGGCGATCAATTTCGGCATCATCTACGGCATCAGCGCCTTTGGCCTCGGCGCCCAGATCGGTGTGCCGCAGGCCGAGGCGGCGGCCTATATCCGCGCCTATTTCGAGCGCTTTCCGGCGATCCGCGGCTATATGGAGCGGACCAAGGCGGAGTGCCGCAGCACCGGCTATGTCGAGACGATCTTTGGCCGCAAATGCTGGATCCCAGGCATCCGCGACGCCCATCCGATGCGCCGCGCCGGGGCCGAGCGGCAGGCGATCAACGCGCCGTTGCAGGGCTCGGCCGCCGACATCATCAAGCGCGCGATGGCGCGTGTCCCGGCGGCGCTCGCCGATGCCGGGCTGCGCGCCCGGATGCTGCTGCAGGTGCACGACGAATTGCTGTTCGAAGTGCCGGAGAGCGAGACCCGAGCGACCGCCGCGATCGTGAAGACAGTCATGGAGGACGCGTGCCAGCCGCATTGCGAATTGAGCGTGCCGCTGGTCGTCGAAACCGGCTGGGCCCAAAGCTGGGACGAGGCGCACTGAGCCCGGCCTGCGGCACCGGCGAAGCAGCGCCGAGATCAGCGACGATATCGGCAATCGCCGCTGGGGCCACGCGAACCCTATGCTGCGAAAATCTCGCCGAGGCGGCGGATCGAGCTCAGCACCCGCTCCTGCGGCAGGCCCGGCCATTGGCAGCGCATGATGAAATGATCGACGCCGAGGAGCTCGCGGTAGCGCGCGATCTCTTCCTTGACCGAGACCTTGTCGCCGATGATAAAGCGGTCGCGCGCAAAATCCGCGAAATCGGGGAAGGTGCGGTCCTGCAATCCCCAGGCGGCGTAGGCGTTGTACTTGTATTCGAGCGGCCCGCGGCATTCCTCGAGCGCCGTCGCATGGCGGTCGCCGACATAGCATTCGACAGTGATCGGAAATTCGATCGGGGTGCGGCCGTGCTCTTTCAACGCCGCGCGGTAGGTCTGCATCAGCGGCTCGACGACGCCGAGACCGCCGCTGTTGACGATCAGCCAGGCGTCGCCGATCCGTGCTGCGCGCCGGACCGACACCGCGGCCTGGCCGGCAATATAGAGCGGCGGGCCACCGGGACGCACCGGCCTGGCCCCGAGGCCGGCATCGTTGACCGTGTAGAAGCGGCCGCGGTGGGTGACCCGCTCCTCGGTCCACAGCCGGCGCATCAGGGCAACGCTCTCGTTAAACCTCGGCGCGCGCTCGGCGAGCGGGATGCCAAAGGCGTCGAATTCCGGCTGACGGTAGCCGAGCCCGAGGCCGAGGACATAGTTGCCGCCGGTCAGCACGTCGAAGGTGGCGGCTTCCTCGGCGACATGCACCGGGTTGAGCGGCGGCAGGATCAGAATGTTGGGCCCAATCGTCATGCCCTCGGCATATGCCGCGAGATAGGCCATCACCGGGGTGATCTGCAGCATCTGCATCGGCTGCGTCAGCCAGTGATGCGGGAACCACAGCGAGGCAAAGCCGGCCTCGCGTGCCGCCCGCAGCTGCGCCACCATCTCGGGCACGCGCGCGGCGAGATCGACGCCCTCGGGAAACTGCGTGTTGACGAACAAACCGACCTTCATCGCCCGCTTTCCCTCGCCTGCGATACGCCTGATCAATGCCCGAAGAGCCGCACCGCCGCCAGCATGGCGCCGACGATGGCTACAACGTTGATCAGAACGGCACCGGCGATCATGCCGAACACCCATTTCAGGATGTCGGCTTTGCTCTCGGCGATTTCGCGCAGCAGCCCGCCCCGAAGCTCCGCGATCCCGCGCTGGACATCGCTGCGCAGCTCGGCGATCTCGCCTCGCAGATCGCTGCGGAGCAACGCGATCTCCCCCTGGAGATCGGCCTTGGTCGCCAGCGCGCCGAAATCCGCGTCGCGCGAAACCTTGAGCAGGTCGGTAACCGCTTCCGCCTCGGCTTCCGACATGCCGGCCGCGGTCAATGTCTTGACGGCGGAATGAGTGTCGAAGCCCGGTGCGATCACCCTGTCACGATCAGTCGGCGAACGGCCGATGTCAATCAGCGGCCGTCCGGCCGCAGCCCCGCAAATCGGCTAGCCGGAGGCGCGGCGGTTGAACACGGCGAGCCCGCGCAGCACGTCGAGCGCCTGGGTCAGCTGCTCGTCGCCCGCGCCGCCGATTTCGCCGGTGGCGACCGAGGGCGCGGTCTTGGGCGGCGGGGTCGCGGTCGCACCCGGCGGTGCCCCGGCCGGGGCCGGCTTGGCGGCGGGATTGGCAGCCGTGCCCGGGACCGCCGTACTGGGGACGGGCTGGTCGGGATTTTTCAAGGCGCCGGGCAAATCGGCCTCGTGCAAAACCTCTTCTTGCGCCAGCTTTTGCAGCTTGAGCGGGGTTACGGTCAGGTCGGGCTCGAGGCCCTTGCCGTCGATCTCGCGGCCATTCGGGGTCGTGAACCGGCTGGTTGTGAGGCGGACCGCCCCGCCGCTGCCGAGCGGTATCAGGCTCTCGATGGCGCTTTCGCCAAACGTCTTGGTGCCGAGCAAAATCGCTCGGTGGTTGTCCTGCAACGCGCCGGCGACGAGCTCGGCCTCGTGCGCGGTGCCGCCATTGACGAGGGCGACGATCGGCAGCCCCTTGGCGAGATCGCCCGGAGTGGCGCTGATGTGCTTGACGCTGCCGGGCTTGCGACCCTTGATCACGGCGACGTCGCCCTTGTCGAGAAAGGCGTCGGCGACCGCGACCGCGGCGGAAAAATCGCCGCCCGGATCATTGCGCAAATCGAGCACGAGGCCGGCGAGCTTGCCGCCCGTCCGGTCGCGCAGCTGCTGCACGGCAGCGGCAAGGGCGGGCTGGGTCCCGCTGTCGAAGCCGGCGACGCGCAGATAGCCGAGATTACCGTCGATAACGCGCGCGGCGACCGTCTGCGCGGGAAGCGGCGTGCGCTTCAAGGTGAGCCGGATCGGGCCGCCATTACCCCGGCGCAGCACCAGCGCCACGCTGCTGCCCGCCGGTCCCCGCAATTTCTGCTCGATTTCGGCAAGGCTCAATTCATAGGTCGGCTGCTTGTCGATGCTGAAGATCAAATCCCCCGGCTTGATCCCGGCCTCCGCCGCCGGCGAGCCATCGCGCGGCGAGATCACCTTGGGCTCGCCGTTGACGATCGTGACCTCCACCCCGACCCCGGGCACCTCGCTGCCGCCCGAGCCCTTCTGCGCCTTGAGCGCCGCCGCATCAAGGTAAGCGGCATGCGGGTCGAGACCGGACAGCATCCCGGCGATCGCTGCTCCGACGAGCTTGGTGTCGGTCACCGGATCGACCGAATCCTGGCGCACCCGCTCGAATGCTTCGTCGAACAGGTTCAGCTCTTCGTAAACAGAATCCTTGCTGGATTGCTGTTGCTGCTGCTGAGCTACCGCGCCGCAAGGCGCGGCGAGCACGATCATCAGGGCCCCAATCGCCAATCTCTGCACGCGCAGCTTCCTTTGTCGACACGTTGTGCGGCCAAAGCCACATTGCGGCACTGACCTTAGCCCGAGGATCGTGGCATTACCATGGTCGTCGCCGGACCATGATCGTCGCCGGCGGTCATGCGGCCGGTCTTCGGCCGAGGAGGTCGATATGGATATGCTCGCCCGCCTCAACCGCGAGATGCTGCCCTTCGCGGCACTTCTCGGCATCGAGTTCGTCAGCGCCGCGGCCGACAAAATCGTCGCCCGAATGCGGGTGCGCGACGATTTGTGCACCCGCCCGGCGGTGCTGCACGGCGGCGCCGTCATGGCTTTCGCCGACACTCTGGGTGCGGCCGGCACGATCCTCAACCTGCCCGAGGGCGCCGGCACGACGACGGTCGAGAGCAAGACCAATTTTGTGGCTTCCGCGCCGGCCGGGATCGAGGTCCTCGGCGAAACGACGCCGATCCATCGCGGCCGCCGCACGATGGTGTGGCAAACCCGCATCACGACACCGGAGGGAAGGCTGGTGGCCCTCGTCACCCAAACCCAGCTCGTGCTCTGACCGGTGAGGTCCGACCAGGTCAGGCCGCGCGCGCGAATGATATCGTCAAAGTGCAGCCTCCATCCGCAGGACCGCGGCGAGCAAAACAGCCGGGGGGTTCTGCCATCCCTCATGGCAGATTCCTCGGCAGCGTATCATATCGACGGTCTGGAGCGGCTGTTGGCGAGCCCCCGATTTTGGAGTGACGGATGGCTGATGAAGATTTCCTGGGTACCGTGCAAGCTTTTGTGCGGGAAAAATGGAAACCTCACAATCCTTGCGAGAGGTGCGGGAGTTTCGAGTGGTCCATCCTGCCGGGCACGGAGAATGTCATAAGCGTGAACGCCTCCAACGCGGAGATGTCGAGCAGAGGATCATCGCACGATGCGGTAGAGTTTGTTCCAGTATATTGCAACAACTGTGGGAATACGGTCAATATTTTTATAGGAGTATTTATGGAATGGTTGGTCAAGAAGAGCCGCCAGACAACGTAATCGGCCACGGCCGCTGGCGTGGTTCGCGTGGCGGCTCGGGTCCCGATGATCCTGACATCGTGGCTCGCCTTGCCCGTTCTCGAGGCCGCCGTTGACGACATGCGGAAAGATATCCAGGCTATGCGACTGGATGTGGCGAGAATCGAGGGCAAGATCTCGAAATCTGCCGACGACTTTTCAGCTCGTGTTCATGCAAGCGGGCTTTATCCTAGCCGCATTCGCCGCCGCCTTTGGCCTGTCGTTGGGACTACTGCGGTTCGCCTCGCCGCATTGATGCACTGCGTTAAGCCGCGCGGGCGTCTTCGAAAATCATGGCGGCGCATTTTTCGCCGATCATGATCGAGGGCGCGTTGGTGTTGCCGGCCGGGACCTGCGGCATGATCGAGGCGTCGGCGACGCGCAGCCGCTCGATGCCGTGGACCCTGAGCCGCGGATCGACCACGGCGTCGATTTCGCGCCCCATGCGGCAAGTGCCGACCGGATGCAAATTGGAGACGCCGCGCGCGCGGATCTCTTCGATCATCTGCGCATCGCTGTCGACCGCAATCCCCGGTATCACCTCCTCGACGACATAGGGCTTCAGCGCCGGCTGGGCCACGATTTTGCGGCTGAGCCGCGCGCCGTAGATCAGCGCCTGGAAATCATAGTCGCTGGCGAGAAAATTGAACCGGATCGCCGGCGCTGCGGCAGGGTCCGGGCTCTTGATCCGCACCGAGCCGCGGCCTTCGGGGCGCAGATGCACCGGGCTCAGCGTAAAGGCCGAAAACGGGTGCGGCTTGATCCCGGTCCTCAGGCGTTCGAGCGCGCTCCAGCCGAACATGTTGATCTGCAGGTCGGGCTCTTCGAGCCGCGGGTCGCTTTTGACAAAGGCGCCGGCATAAATCCCGGCATTCGACAAATGGCCCGACCGGCTGACCGCGTATTGCACGGCGGCCTGGACCTTGCGGGCAGCGCTCGCCGCCAGATCGTTGATCGTGACCGGCTGCGAGCAGCGCCAAACGAGATAGGTGTTGAAATGGTCGTGCAGATGCGCGCCGACGCCGGGCATGTCGCGCACCACCTCGATGCTCAGATCGCGCAGCAAATCGGCGGGGCCGAGGCCGGACAGCTGCAGCAGCTGCGGCGACCCGTAGACCCCGCCTGAAACCACGACCTCGCCCCTGGCAAAAGCTCGCTGCAGACCGGCGGGGGTGCGGTATTCGATCCCTGCGGCTCGGCCGTCCTCGATCAGGATGCGGGTGGCGTGCGCGTTGGTCGCGACGGTCAGGTTGCGCCGCCCGCGAGCCGGGCCGAGATAGGCCTTGGCCGAGCTCCAGCGCCGGCGCCGGCTCGTCGTCGTCTGGTAATAGCCGACCCCCTCCTGGCGCGCGCCGTTGAAATCGGGGTTGGCCGGGATGCCGGCCTCGATCGCGGCGGCGACCATCGCGTCGCCCAACGGCGAACGCACCGGGTTCGACACCCTGAGCGGCCCGCCCGAGCCATGAAAATCATCGGCGCCGCGCTCCTGGTCTTCGGCCTTTTTGAAAAACGGCAGCACGCTGTCCCAATCCCAGCCCTCGCAACCGCGCTGGCGCCAGCCGTCGTAATCGGTGGGCGTGCCGCGCATATAGACCATGCCGTTGATCGAGCTGGTGCCGCCCAAGACCTTGCCGCGCGGCTGATAGAGGGTGCGGCCGTTCAGCTCCTTTTCGGGCTCGGTCTCGAACATCCAATTGACCCGCGGATCGGTGTAGGTCTTGGTGTAGCCGAGCGGGATATGGATCCAGGGGTTGCTGTCGCGCCCGCCCGCCTCCAGCAGCAGCACCCGCCAGCGCCCGGATTCGCTGAGCCGCCCGGCTACCGCGCAGCCCGCCGACCCGGCCCCGGCCACGATAAAGTCGTAAGTGTCTTCCGCCGTCGTCATCGCTGCTCCCCGAATTTCGCCGGACGACGATAGCCAAACCCATCCGCGTGGTGAAGGGTGGGCCGAAGACCCTCTCTTATTGCGCGGCGCCGCGCGGCCGGGCAATTTGGCGGCCATGTGCGGGCGGGCGCGGCTTTCATCCGATGTCAGCGAGATCAAGCTGGTGTTTTCGGTCCCGCCGCAGCGGCCGAGCCCGAATTTCGCCGCCAGCTGGAATGTGGCGCCGACCGACAGCCTGCCGATCGTGCGCTATGACGCGCAGGCGGGGGAGCGCAGCCTCGACCTGATGCGCTGGGGGCTGGTGCCGTACTGGTCGAAGGACATCAAGATCGGCTATTCGACGATCAACGCCAAAGCCGAGGGGATCGACACCCGCCCCGCCTTTCGCGAGCCGTTCCAGCGCCGCCGCTGCCTCGTCCCGCTCGACAGCTTTTACGAATGGCAAAAAATCGGCAACGAACGCCAGCCCTTCGCGGTGGCGCTCTCCGACCGGCGGCTGATGGCAATGGCCGGGCTGTGGGATAATTGGCGCTCGCCCGCGGGCGAAAGGCTACGCAGCTTTACCATCGTGACGACGACGCCGAACCCGCTCCTGGCGCCGCTGCACGACCGCATGCCGGTCATTCTCGACCCCGAGGCTTGGCCGCTCTGGCTCGGCGAAGCGCCGGCCGACGCCGATAAGCTCAAGGCCCTGCTGGCGCCCTACCCGGCCGAGAAGATGGCGGCATGGCCGGTCTCCAAGCGTGTCGGCAACGTCAAAAACAACGACCCCTCGCTGATCGAGCCGGTCGTGCTCGCCGGCTGAGCGGGGCTACGCGCTTTGCCGGAGGCGGACGGCGCGGGCGAGGTCGACCGAGACGAGCTGCGACACGCCGGGCTCCGCCATCGTCACGCCAAAGAGGCGGTCGGCGCGAGCCATCGTGATGCGGTGATGGGTGACCAGGAGAAAGCGGGTGCCGGTTTCCTCGGCGATCTCGGCGACGAGCGCGCATAAACGCTCGACATTGGCGTCGTCGAGCGGGGCATCGACCTCGTCGAGGACGCAGACCGGCGCCGGGCTGGTCAGAAACACCGCAAAGATCAGCGCCAGCGCCGTCAGCGCCTGCTCGCCGCCCGACAACAACGACAGCGCATGCAGCCGCTTGCCGCCCGGGTTTGCCATGATTTCGAGGCCCGCAGCGAGCGGGTCGGCATCCTCGGTCAGCGCGAGCCGGGCGCGGCCGCCGCCAAAGAGGCGCGCAAAGAGATCGGCGAAATGCCGGTTGACACGCTCGAACGCGGCGGCGAGACGCTGCCGCGCATCGCGGTCGAGGCCCGCCATGCCGCGCCGCAGCCGGGCGATGGCTTCGGTCAATTCCGTCCGCTCGCGCCGCAGCTCATCGACACGCGCGCCGATTTCCGCGGCCTCGCTCTCGGCGACGAGATTGACCGGGCCGATCGCATCGCGCTCGCGGCGCAGCCGGTCGAGCCGCGCCGCCGCCTCGGCCGGATCGGCGGGCGGCATATCGGCGGCAACGCCCGCCAGCTCGGCCAACGCCTCGGGCCCTGCCCCAACCCGCTCGCCAATCTCGCGGGCGAGCCGCGCCGCCGCATCGCGGGCGCCGTCGCGCAACGCTTCCAGCCGGGCGCAGCGCAGCTTCAGCTCACCCAGCGCCTCTTCGGCCGCGCGCGCATTCTCGGTCGCCCGGCGCAGCGCCGCCTCGGCTCGCGCCAGCGCATCGGCGGCGTGCCGGTGCGCGGCGGCAGCAGTTGCGACGGCCGGCCCCGAGGCTTCGCTGTCGCGGGCGATCTCGGCGAGCCGGCGCCGCCGCGCCTCAGCTTCCTCGTCGAGCAGCCGCCGCCGCTCGGCGAGCGACGCGCGCTGGCTCGCTGGCGCCGTCCGCATGCCGGCGCCACGAGCGCTCTTCTTCGGCAATCGCCGCCAGTCTCGCCCCGCGCGCTTCGGCCCGGCCGGCGAGGCGCTCGACCGCGGCCCGCGCCTCGGCATCGAGCCGCCGCGTTTCGCCGGCTGCGGCGCGCGCCCTATCGAGCATCGCCCGCACCGGCTGAGGCAATGGCAATTGTTGCAGCTCATGCGCGGCTTCAGCTCCCTGATCCCGCGCTTCGGCCAGCTCGGCGGCCAGCCGGTCGAGTGTGTCGGCCAGCCCGGAGAGACGGGCTTCGGCCGCCAGATTTTGCTGCGCGAGCGCCGATTGGGCGGCACGTGCACCGGTGAGCGCCGCCTCGGCGGCACGCAGCGCGGACCGGGCCGACCCCTCCGCTTCGGCGGCGCGGCTGCGGTCGGCGCTGGCGGCGGCGAGCGCCGTGCAACGCGGGCGGTGCTCTTTTGCCGCATCGGAAATTTCGCTCGACAGCAGCGCCAGCCGGTTCTTGTGTCGAAAATGCTGGGCTGCGATCGAAGGGCCGGGGGCAAATCGGGTGAAGCCGTCCCACCGCCACATCCGCCCCTCGCGATCGACGAGCCGCTGGCCGGGCCTTAAGCAAGCTTGCAGGCGGCGAGCCCGCTTCGGCGTCTTCGACCCAGCCGGCTTGAGCCAGGCTTCGACAAAGCGCAGCGGGAGCGGCGACGGCCGCGGCCAGCGGATGCGCGCCTTCCGGTAAAGACTGCACCGCCGTCGAGGGGCGGCAGATCGACCCAGAAGCGCGGCGGCGCGCCAGCAGCGGCCGGCTCGGCAACCGGGGCCGACAATTCGTCCTCGAACGCAGCCCCGATCGCGGCCTCGAAACCGGCCGTGACCCGCAGCGCGGCCAGAATGGGCTGGCCGCTCGCTGCGCCGACCGGCGCTGCGAGCAGCGCCTCGATCGCCGCGGCTTCGGGCTGCAAGCGGGCGAGCCGCGCCTCGACCTCGCGCACCGCCTCGATCGCCGCCGCCTCCCGCATCCGACAGTCGCCCAGCCGGCGCTCGGCCTCCTCGACCGCGACATGACCGGTCTCGACCCGGCGCTCGGCTTCGGCCAGCGCCGCGGCGGCGGCGACAACAGCCTCGGGCGCCGCCAATCCACCGGCGAGAGCAGCGCGCTGAGCTTCGCCTTCGGCCGAGCGTCTTTCGAGCCGGCCGGTTCCTTCGGCGAGCTCCTTGCTGCGTCGTTCGAGGACATTGCGCCGGGCGGTGTTCTGGGCTTCCTCTGCGGTCGCGCGCTGCAATTCGGTTTCGGCCAGCGCGAGCCGCGTCGTCGCGTCCCGCTGCCGCACCTCGGCATCCCGACGGGCCGGGATGTCTTCCGCGGCGGCGGCCTCCAGATTGCGCCGTTCCTGCGACAAGCGGTCGAGCGCGGCGACGGCTTCGGCCAGCGCGGCTTCTTCGCGGTCGAAATCGGCGGCGAGCTCGGCGCGGCGTCGTTCGGCTTCGCCGCGCGAGGCGGTCAGCCGCTGCAATTCCTGCTCCAGCGCTTCACGCGTTCGGCTCAGTCTTT
Source organism: uncultured Alphaproteobacteria bacterium (assembly GCA_963702685.1). Taxonomy (GTDB): domain Bacteria; phylum Pseudomonadota; class Alphaproteobacteria; order ATCC43930; family CGMCC-115725; genus AP-15. The sequence continues at coordinate 225,674 of CAVPDQ010000006.1, forward strand.
GCAGCTCGCCGGCTGCTTCGCTCTCGGCCAGCCGCAATGGCGGGACCAGCGCTTCGGCGGCGGCGCGGCGGGCGTGCTCGGCGGCGGCGTGCTCGGCCGCTTCGGCAGCCGCACGCTGGGCCATGCCGTGCTCGGCTGCCGCTGCCTCCGCCTCGGCCGACGCGGCGCACCAGCGCGCATGGAGCAGCAGCGCCTCGGCCTGCCGGATTTGCTCGGCGAGGCGGCGATAGCGGCGGGCGCGCCGCGCCTGCTTTTCGAGACCCGAAAGCTGCGCCGCCAAGGTCGCGATCACATCGTCGAGCCGCGCCAGGTTGTCCTCGGCCGAGCGCAACCTCGATTCGGTCTCGCGGCGGCGCAATTGCAGCCCGCTGACGCCGGCAGCTTCTTCGAGGAGCTGGCGCCGCTCGACGGGCTTGGCGTCGATCAATGCGCCGACGCGTCCCTGGCTGACGATCGCCCCGGAATGCCCGCCGGCGCCGGCATCGGCGAGCAGCACCTGCACATCGCGGGCGCGCACCTCGCGGCCGTTCAAACGATAGGCCGATCCGGCGCCGCGCTCGATCCGGCGCACGATCTCGATCTCACCGCGATCGTTGAAGGCGGCCGGTGCGGTGCGCTCGCTGTTGTCGATGGCGAGGGCCGCTTCGGCGATGTTGCGTGCCGGGCGGCCGGCGGCACCGGCAAAGATCACATCGTCCATCTCGCCGCCGCGCAGCCTGCGGGCGGACGCTTCGCCCATCGCCCAGCGCAGCCCCTCGACCAGGTTCGACTTGCCGCAGCCATTCGGCCCGACGATCCCGGTCAGGCCCGGCGCAATCGTCAGCTCGGCCGCGTCGGCGAAGGATTTGAACCCGACGAGGCGCAGCCGATCGATCCGCATTCCGGGCCCGAGCAGAGGGTTACGATTTTGGTGCGAGGCCCGTCAGCGCTTTGTCGAACGCCTCCTCGGTCGGCGCGCCGGTGAATTTGGTGCCGTTGATGAAGAAGGTCGGGGTGGCGTTGACGTCGAGGTCTTTCGATGCGACGAGCCGGCCTTCGACGATCTTATTTTCGAGCGCGCTGTTTTTGAGGCATGCGTCGATCTCGTCCTGGCTCATGCCGCCGAGCTTGGCGAGACGTGCGAGCGCCGCCTGGGGATCGCTCTCGCCGACCCATTTCTCCTGGGTTGCAAACATGGTGTCGACGAAGGCATAGAATCGGTCGGGCGGCGCGCAGCGGGCGATCATCGACGCCTTGAGCGCCACCTCGTCGAGCGGGAAATCGCGCAGCACCAGCTTTGCCTTGCCGGTGTCGATCCACTTCTTTTTCAGCTTGGGGAGCACCTCATCGGTGAAATGGGCGCAATGCGGGCACGACATCGAGGCGTATTCGACGATCGTAATCGGGGCATTCGGCTGGCCGAGCACCCGGTCGTCTTTGGTGACGTTGAGAAGCTGGTTCGCCGCGCCCGGCATCTCCCCCGGCGGCGCCGCCCCGGCCCAGCGCGACGGCATCGTGGCGGAAGCCAGAATACAACAGAGGACGAACCAAATCTTCGGCATCGGGCATTCCTTGCTACAAGATGTTGATGCTAACGAATCCAGCGCGCCAGCGCAACGCTCAACCCTTGCGCTGATTACGGCCCTTGGCGGTGATGACGGCGCGGCCGAGGCGAGAGAGCGCGGCGCGCAGCTCGGGATCCCCGATGCCGGCGACATGCCGGTCGACGAACGCCGCCTCGGCCGCAGAGACCGGGGCCGCAGAGACCGGGGCCGCCAAGGGGAAGCGGGCGCTGGCGGCAGCTGGCGGCAGCGCTTGCACGATCGAAAGACGGGTTACCGCCTCACGGCCAAAAAACCGGTTGAGCAGCTCGATCAGCAGCGGGGCGCGGTGTTGTACCTCGAGGGCGACGGCGGGTGCGCAGTGGAGCTTGAGGACGCCGCCGCGGGCGAGCGCCGCCGGCCAGGTCGAGGCCGCCCATTCTGCGCCGACAATGGTTGCCCATTCGGATTTGAGCCGAACCAGGACGCCGCCGCCGCGCTTTTTGACGATGGGTGCGGCAAGCTTCGCGACCGCGACGCCGACGGCGTGGAGCCCCCGGCCCCTTTGGCAGATGTCATCGGCGCCGGGCCGCGCTAGGCTCGACAATCGCTCTTTTGCCGCCATGCCGCTGGGTTTGTCCCGAATCGATTCTTCCCTGCCCGAGCCGAGCCCCGACGCGCTCCTCGCCTGGTACGATCGCCACCGCCGCGACCTGCCGTGGCGGGTGCCGCCGGGCGCCCGCGCCGACCCCTACCGCGTCTGGCTCAGCGAAATCATGCTGCAGCAGACCACGGTGGCGACGGTCCGCCCCTATTTTGACCGATTCGTGGCGCGTTGGCCCGATGTCTCGGCGCTCGCCGCGGCATCGCTCGACGAGGTTATGCAATTGTGGCAGGGGCTCGGCTATTACGCCCGCGCCCGCAACCTCCATGCCTGTGCCCGCGCCGTCGCCGAGCGGCACGGCCGCACTTTCCCGGGGACGCGGGCGGCGCTGCGTGCTCTCCCCGGCATCGGCGACTATACCGCCGCGGCGATTGCAGCGATCGCTTTCGACCGGCCCGAGGCCGCAGTCGACGGCAATGTCGAACGCGTCCTCGCCCGCATCTATGCCTTGGAAGGGCCGCTCTCCGCGCTGAAGCGGCAGCTGCGAACGCTCGCTGCGGCCCTGGTGCCGGCCGAGCGGCCCGGCGATTTCGCCCAGGCGATGATGGATTTGGGGGCGATGCTGTGCACGCCACAGCGGCCGCGCTGCGTGCTGTGTCCGTGGCGCGGCGCCTGCGCCGCCCGTGCCGCCGGGATTGCCGACACTCTGCCGGCGCGCGACGAGAAGCCGGAGCGGCCACGGCGATACGGCGTCGCCTTTTGGCTCATTCGGCCGGATGGTGCGGTGCTGCTGCGCCGCCGCCCGGAGCACGGCCTCCTCGGCGGCATGATCGAGGTCCCGTCCACCCCGTGGCGGGCCGAGCCCTGGACCTTGGCCGAGGCGCTCGCATCGGCGCCCGCGGCGGCGGCGTGGAGATTGCTGCCCGAGAGCGTGCAGCACGGCTTTACGCATTTCCGCCTGGAGCTGGCGGTTGCAGCCGGAGAAGCCGGCACCGCCGAGGGGCTCTGGAGCGCGACCGACCGGCTCGGCGAGCACGCGCTGCCGACACTGATGAAAAAAGTCGTGCGTCACGCCGTATCGGCGCTCGCCGCCACCTCCGGCGCCGCCGGCGCGAACAGCGGCAATTCGCCTTCGAGAGCGAGCCGCACCGGTGCAAAAGAGCGGCGGTGATGCCGGGTCGGCCCGAGCCGGCGCAGCGCGGCGCCATGCTCCGGCGTGGCATAGCCGACATTGGTCGCCCAGCCATAGCCGGGATAGCGCGGCGCCAGATCGCGCATGATCCGGTCGCGCGTCACCTTGGCGACGACCGACGCCGCGGCGATCGAAAAGCTCAGCGCATCGCCGCCGATCACGGTGCGGACGGTGCAGTCGACCGGCGGAGCGATGGTGCCATCGACGAGCGCGATATCGGGCCGGACCCCGAGGCCGGCGACGGCACGCGCCATTGCCAGGAGGGCAGCGCGTAAAATGTTGATGCTGTCGATTTCGCGCACGCTCGCCGCGGCAACGGCGATGTGGGCCGCCCCGCGCTCGACGCAACGCCACAGCGCCCGGCAGCAGAATTCGCGCTCTTCGGCGGTCAGCGCCTTCGAATCGTCGAGCCGGGCGCGCAGCATTTTCGGGAAACGGCGCGGGTCGAGCACCACCGCGGCGGCAACGACCGGGCCTGCCAGCGGACCTCGCCCGACCTCGTCGATGCCGCAGACGATGCCGCGGCAGCGCCGCTCGATCGTGAAATCCGGCATTCGCCCTCCCCCGCGAGGCGTTGTGTCACGGCGACCGGCACCCGGCAAGCGGTCTGGCGCGCGGGGCCCGGCGCGCCATCTACATCGCATGCGAATGCTGGTCTTCCCGGAGATGCTGCTGGCGGCGGCAATGGCGGTGCTGCTCGCCGCCGAGCCCGCCGCGGCGCTCGATCTCTTTGCCGCGCACGAGGTGACGGCCCAGTTCGCCACACCCGACGGCAAGCCGATGGCCAATGCCGAGGTGCGAATCTTCGCCCCCGGCGACCGGCGTGATCCGGTGCAGACGGGTCGCACCGGGGCCGACGGCAAATTTGTGTTCGACGCAGACCGCGACGGCATGTGGAGCGCCGAGGCGCGCACTCCCGATCAGATCGCCCGGCTCATGATCCGCGTCGGCGGCAAGCAGCAGGCCAGCGCTTCCGGCTTGGCGCCCTATCTCCTGGTCGGCGGTCTCGCGGTGCTCGCGGTGATGGCGTTCTGGTACCGCATGCTGCGGGCAAGGAACCGCCGGCTGAAGCCGTGAGCGGCGCCGTCAGGTGCGGGCGATCAGGGTCCCGATCAAATCGGCCGGCCAGGCGAGGCTGACGGGCGCGCTGGTCAGCGCCTCGAACAGCGCCGGGTCGCCCGGTGTCGGCGGCACCGCGACCATGTGATGGCTGAAATGCGCGAGGATCCCGGCGATGTACAAGCCGGTCAACCATTTCCAGGCATTGTGCTGCGATCGCAATCGGGCCGGTTTCGACGCGGCAAAAGAAAACACTCGGCGCCCGAATTTCGGCAATCCCGGAGGCCCGATCATGATCTCACCCGAGCATGGCACGCGACGCGACCGGATCAGCATAGCGCGCTTTGCCGGCGCCGTCACCGGCCTGGATCAAGGAGTGCGGGCCGCCGCCCCCACGCCGCATCGATGGCGCGGCCGAGACTATGCCGGATCGGCCGCTGTCGAGAGGCGTTGCAGGGCCGGGCGCAAGGCCCAGGAAAGCGGCAAGGTCAGAAGCACGACGGCCGCGACCAGCATCATCATGTGCGGCACGCCGACGGCGTCGCTCGCCAGCCCGTAGACCGCCGGGGCCAATGCGCCAGCCCCGATCGTCCCGGTGTAGAAGATACCGAACGCACGGGCGCGACGCTCGGGTGCGACGAGCTCGGGAACGGTGCCGTAGAGCACCGAGGAGGTGCCGTTGAGCGCGACCCCGATCAGCGGCAAGACGGCCAGCGCCGCGGTCAGCGGCAGCGGCAGCAGCATGAGGATGCCGGCCGCGGTCATCCCCTCGGTCAGCCATACCGCCGGCATCACGCCGATCCGGGCGCCGAGCCAACCGCAAACGAGCTTTCCCGTGGCACCACCGGCAAAGATCAGGGTCAGCGCGACGCCGATCGTCGGCAAATCCGCCCCTTTGCTGCGCAGCAGAAACGGCAGAAAGGTCAGAAACCCCATCCGCGTCGCGCTGTCGATGACGCCGATGCCGAGCAGCAGCGGAAAGCCGCGGCCGGCGGTCGGAAGAGCTGCGGCGGGCGCCGCGGCGACACGGGCAGGTGCCGCGGTTTCCACGGGGAGGCCGCGGCGCAGCACCAGCACCGCGGCGGCGGCGGCGAGCCCGGCCGCGCCCAGCAGCAACGTCGCCGAGCGCCAGGGCATCAGCACGACGAGCCAGGCGGTCGCCGCCGGCACCGCCATCTTGCCGATGTCGCCGGAAAAATTGTAGCGGGCGAGGGCGGTCCGAGAGCGCCGCCCGGAAAAAGCACGGGCTACGAGGTCGGCCGCGATCGGGTGCTGCACGCTCGAGCCGAGCCCGCCGACAACGAGCGCCACCATCAGCATCGCCACGCCACCGCTGATCCCGGCAAGGAGATAGCCGACACCGGCAAGCGCGGTGCCGAGCGCCAGCAAGGTCGGTCCGCCGACCCGCGCGGCGAGCGCTCCCGCCGGCACCTGGAACCCAGCCATCGACCCGGCATAGAGCGCGCGCAGAATGCCCACCGCGGCATAGCCGAGCCCGAACTCGACCTGCCACAGCGGCAGCAGCACATAAAGCAGGTCGGTGAACCCGTCGTGCAGCGCGTGCGCCCCGCAGGCGACCGCCAGCGTGCGCCGCTCGATCGCCGCCGTCCCGCCGCTCGTCCGTCCCGCCGCCAGATCCGTCACCGCGCCCGCTCCCGTCGAACCTGGCCTATCGTGCCGCCAGCCGTCGCATTCCACAATTGCTTCTGTTTTATGACAGCCACGATTTCGCCCGGGGCCGATCTATGGGGCCGATTGCTTGACCTGCGTGTAGCGGCGGGTCAGGCTGGCCGGGTCGGAAGAAGTGCGGAGTGCGGCGCGATGAAATTGATGTGGTTTCACCTGATGCCCTACACCGAGTTGCCGGAGGATTTTCGCGAGCATCATCCCTCGGTCTGGGTCGATATCCATTCCTCGCTGTTCGACCCGAAGCGCGCGCATCTGATGTACAACGATTTTATGGACGAGCTCGAGCTCGCCGCCCAATGCGGGTTCGACGCGGTCTGCGTCAACGAGCACCATTCGAACGGCTACGGGCTGATGCCGTCGCCCAATTTGATCGCGAGCGCCCTGGCGCGGCGCACCTCGAACGCGGCCTTGTGCGTGATGGGGAATTCCTTGGCGCTCTACAACCCGCCCACACGGGTCGCCGAAGAGTTTGCGATGATCGACGTGATCTCGGGCGGGCGGCTGATCGCCGGGTTCCCGGTCGGGACCCCGATGGACACCTGCTTTGCCTATGGCCAGAACCCCTCGCTGCTGCGCGAGCGCTACCGCGAGGCGCACGACCTCGTCATGCGCGCCTGGACCGAGCCCGACACCTTTGCCTTCAACGGCCGCTTCAACCAGCAGCGCTATGTCAACATCTGGCCGCGCCCCATACAAAAGCCGCACCCGCCCGTCTGGATCCCGGGCGGCGGCTCGGTCGAGACCTGGGCATGGTGCGCCGAGATGGACTACGTCTACGCGTACTTGTCCTATTTCGGCGCCAAGGACGGGCGCGCCACGATGCAGGGGTTTTGGGACGAGATGGCGCGGCTCGGCAAGGACCGGAACCCGTACCGCGCCGGCTTTTTGCAATTTGTCGGCGTCGCCGAGAGCCGCGAAAAAGCGATACAGCTCTATAAGGAGCCAGCCGAATATTTCTATGGCCGGTGCCTGCGCGTCGATCCGCGCTGGGCGGTGCCGCCCGGCTATATCACCGAGGCGACCCAGCGCGCCGGCATCCAGGGCCAGATCGGCCGTGCGGCGAGCCTCGACGCGCGGCAAAAGGCGCGCGCTACCACCGATATCTCGGATATCGTCGAGCGCGGCTATGTCATCGTCGGCTCGCCCGACGAGGTGGTCGAGCAATTGACCGAGGTCGCGACCGACCTCAATGTCGGCCATCTGATGCTGCTCTTGCAGTTCGGCAATATGGGCAAGGACTTGGCGGCCTACAACACGCGCCTCTTTGCCGAGCAGGTGATGCCGCGGCTCAAGGGCCTCTTCGCGGAATGGGAGGACCGCTGGTGGCCGCAGCCGATGGCGCCGGCCGAGCGCGCCGTGGTAGAGGCGCCGCTGCTCGCCGCCGAATAGGCTACCGCTTACGAGACGAGGCAGCTCGCTGCCGCGGTCCCGGCTTTTTGCGGTTCGGGGTCGGGGACGGCGGACGGGATGCCTTCGCCGGGGTCGCCGCCGGTTTTGCTGATGCCGGTGGCGACGGGCGGCGTGTTGCGGTCGCCGCCCGCGACGATCGTGCCGCCGGCAACGCGTTCTCCGTGCGTCGGCCAGATCATCTGGAAATGATCGAGCCGGCGGCCGGTGCCGCTTTTGATGTAGACCGCCGCGCTGAGCTTGAACACCCGGCCGGAGATTTCGCCGCCGACACTCTCGCCGGTTTGCGCCCAGACGACATTTTCGCCGCGAAACCATGCGTTCAGCGCCTTGGTGTCGTCATGCCGGCCGTCGCCCCACAACGCGATCGGGATGAGCCGGCATTTCCCATCGGTGCCGGCCAGCGCCGGCAAGGCGCAGAGCAACGCTGCGATCAGAAAGGCGGTCGGCGCAGCACGGCCGATCGCTCCGCGGCACGCCAGGCCGGTCACGGCCCCGCCTCCGGGCTTCACCGAGGGCTGTGGCGGTTTCCCCTGCATTCGAGCCATCCCGCCGCCGGCTTCGGCGGACATTGCGACGCAATTATGGTGTCGTTCTATTCGGGGAGATGGGATCCGACAGCATCTGCCCGGCGAATTGATGCAGCTTGGCTGCGTCAACCATCAATCTCCTCCTTTCGGCTACCGCATGCTTTTCGCATGGCGATATGGACCAGCCCGAAATCGTCGAAGGGCTCCGAGGTCGCGGCAAAGCCAAAGCTTTGATAGAAGCGGATAAGGTGATGCTGGGCGGTCAAGACCACCGGCAATGCCGGGTGCCGCTGCCGGCAAAAGCCGAGCGCTTCGGCCATCAGCCGGCGGCCGAGCCCGCGGCCGCGCAAAGGCTCCCCGACCGCGACCCGGCCGATGCGGATGTCGCTCGGCGCCGGCACGACGCGCAGATAGCCGGCAAGCTCGCCGTCGCGGCGCAAGAGCAGATGCGCCGCCGCCGCATCGTGGCCGTCGAGATCGGGATAGGGCGAGCGTTGCTCGACGACAAAAATCTGCTGGCGAAAACGCAGCAGCTCGTAAAGCGCCGCCGGCGACAATTCCGCGAAGCGGCACCACTGGGTGGAGATATCGGCCGCTATTTCTGCCATGTTGCGCAAATCCGGATTGCTTTGGGGAAGGCTGCGCGGCCGCGCGATTATCGCCGCCCTCGCACCGCCCCTCAACGGGTGCAACACCACGGCGATCTGCGTTACAGTCGATCGGCGCCGGGGCCGTTCCTCGCCAAGGGACGAATCGTTCCGCAAATGCGATTTTTCTCACAATCAGAACCTTCCACCTTGCATACTAAATCCGGGGAAGGACGGATGAGGGAACAGAGGGCCGAGCGCCGCTTGGCGGCGATCCTGATGGCCGATGTCGTCGGCTATTCGCGGCTCGTCGGCGCGGATGAAGAGGGCACCCTCGAGCAGCTCAGGGTGGTGCGCCGCGAGCTTGTCGATCCGACGATGAAGGAGCACCGCGGCCGGATCGTCAGAATTACCGGCGACGGCATCCTGGTGGAATTCGCCAGCGTCGTCGATGCGGTGCGCTGCGCCGTCGACATCCAACGCGAGATGGCGGTGCGCAACGCGGCAATAGCCCCGGATCAGCGTATCGAGTTTCGCATCGGCATCAATCTCGGCGACATCCTCAGAGACGGCCGCGACATCTACGGCGACGGCGTCAACGTCGCCGCCCGCCTCGAAGCGCTGGCCGCGCCGGGCGGAATTTGCGTCAGCCGGGTCGTGCGCGACCAGGTGCGCGACAAGCTCGGCTTCAGCTTTGACGACCGCGGCGAGCAGCAGGTCAAGAATATCGCGCGTCCGGTCCGCATATTCGACGTGAAGATCGCGGGTGAGCCGGTGGCTTCGATCTCGGATGTGACCGCCAGGGCGGCGCCGCCGCCGCTGCCGGACAAGCCGTCGATCGCGGTCCTGCCGTTTCAGAACATGAGCGGCGATCCGGAGCAGGACTATTTTGCCGACGGCATGGTCGAGGAGATCATTACGGCACTCTCCCGCATCCGCTGGCTGTTCGTCATCGCCCGCAACTCGAGCTCGACCTATAAGGGGCAGGCGGTCGATTTGCGGCGGGTCGGACGCGAGCTCGGTGTCCGCTATATCCTCGAAGGCTCGGTGCGCAAGGGCGGCGACCGGGTGCGCATCACCGCGCAGCTGATCGAGGCCGAGACCACCGCCCATCTCTGGGCCGACCGCTTCGACGGCCGGTTGGAAGACGTGTTCGAGCTGCAGGACAAGGTGGCGGCGCGCGTCGCCGGCATTATCGAGCCGACCTTGCAGGCCGCCGAGGTCCGCCGCTCGGCCGCCCGGCCGACCACTGACCTGACCGCTTATGATTTCTACCTGCGCGCGCTCACGACCTATTACCCGATCACCCGGGACCACCTGCTGCATGCGCTCGAATTGCTCGAGCATGCGACCGGCATCGACCGCGACTGCGGCCCGGCGCTGTCGCTGGCGGCGATGTGCCAGATGCGGCTCGTCCGGGAAGGCTGGAGCGAGGCGCCCGAAATCGCCGGCCGCAACGCCGTCGAGCTGGCGCGCCGCGCGCTGCAGGCGGCCGCGGAAGACCCGAACGTGCTGGCGAACGCAGCCTTTGTGCTGGCGAACTTCGGCGAGGACATCGGCACGATGACCGAGCTGATCGACCGGGCTTTGGCGATCACTCCGAGCTTTGCCCGCGGCTGGTTTTTGGGCGGGGTGCTGTGGCTGTGGGCCGGGCAGCCGGATCGCGCGATCGAGCACGCCGAGACTGCGCTGCGGCTGAGCCCGCGCGACCGCGGCGGCACGCCGATGAGCCTGATCGGCGAGGCCCGCTTCTTCAAACGCGAATTTGCCGACGCAGCCTCGCGGTTGCTGCTGTGCGTCCAGGCGAGCCCCGGCTATCCCCACCCGTACCGCGTCCTCGCCGCGTGCTATGCCCATATGGGCCGGCTCGACGACGCGCGGGCGACCATCGCCCGGCTGCGCGCGATCACACCCCAGATCGTGGAGAGCGCCGGCCAGCTGCGCCGCCTGGCAGACCGCGAGCTGTTCTTGTCCGGCTTGCGCTTGGCGACGGAGCACACGGGTTGACGCGACACGAGCGCGCGGGGCTTTGCCAAATATAGCGATGAGCAGCGACGGCCCCGATCTTGCCGCGACGATCGCCAGGGAGCGGCCCCGGCTGATGGCGACGGCGCCGAATATCGCGCGGACCAGGTCCCTGCTCGAACGCAACGCCACGGCGCGGCAATGGTTTGAGGAAGTCAGGCGACAGGCCGATCTGTTGCTCGACCTGCCGGTGCTGGACCCGGCCTGGGTCCACGACCCGCGCGAAACCGGTGCGGCCCCACTGCCGCGCGTGCGCGCCCCCAAATCCACCGACGGCCCGGCTGCTCCGCTCGATATCGCGCGTCTCTTTTGCCTGCGCATGCAGACGCTCGGCTTGGTCTGGCTCCTCACCGGCGAAGCCCGCTACCGCGAGCGGGCAAAAAACGAGCTCTTCGGCACCTGCGATTTTCCAAATTGGCGCGGAGACAAATTTCTCGTCACCGCCGAGACCGCCTTTGGCGCCGCCATCGGCTATGACTGGCTCTATCAAAGCCTGACCGATCGCGAGCGCGAGGGAGTCGCCCGCGCGATCGTCGAAAAGGCGATCGAGCCCGGCCTCGCAGAGTTCGCCACGCCGTCAAAACCGTTCTGGACGAGGACCGCGCTGAACTGGAACCTCGTTTGCAATGGCGGGCTGATGATCGCGGCGCTGTCGGTCTTGGAAGCCGATCCGAGGGCCGCCCGCCTGTTCCGGCTGTGCCGCGCTTCGATCCCGATCGGGCTTGGCGAATACAGCCCCGATGGCGGCTGGGCCGAAGGGCCGGGCTATTGGCATTACGCAACCCAATACGCGATCTATCTGCTCGACAGCCTCGTCACCGCGCTCGGCACCGACCTGGGGCTCGACGCCTCGCCCGGTCTATCAGGGACCGGCTTGTTCCGGCTGCACGCCGCCGGCCCTTCGGGGAAATTGTTCAATTTTGCCGACAGCGATGAAGAGCACAGCGGGGGCTACTGGCTGTTCTGGCTGGCGAAACGGTACCACCATCCCAGAGACGCCTGGATCGAGCGGCAGCAGCGCAAGATTCATCCGATGGACCTCTTGTGGTTCGACGAGGACGAACGCGCCCCGTTTCACCTGCCCACCGCCAAGCGGTTCCGATCGACCGATGTCGTGATGCTGCGGGGCGATTGGCACGACCCCAAGACGACCTATCTCGGGATCAGGGCCGGGGCCAACGACACCTGCGAGCACGGCCATTACGACCTCGGCAGCTTTGTCCTCGACGCACTTGGGGTGCGTTGGGCGAAGGATTTGGGGCCCGACGATTACGACCTTGCCGATTACTTCGAGCCGCAAGCCCGATCGCAATATTATCGCACCAGCACAATCGGCCATAACACCATCGTCATCGACGGCCGCTGCCAGCCCGCCACGGCCCACGCCCGGATCGCCGGGATCGATCTGACGGCAGCGCTTCCCTCGGTCGTGATCGATCTTAGGGCGGCTTATCCGAGCGCGGTCAGCGCCGCGCGCGGCTTTGCGCTGCTCGACCGCCGGCATGTGCTGATCGTCGACGAAATCGAGCCGAAGGGGGTGTTGTCGACGGTCGATTGGCAAATGCACACCGCGGCGGCGGTCGATGTCGGGGGCAACAGCGCCATTCTCTCCTTTCCGCCGGCGGGCGACGGCACCGAGCCGGCCCGGCTTTATCTGCGGATCGTCGAGCCGGCTGCGGCGAAATTGCTGCTGCGGCCGGCGACACCTTCGGGGCCGAGCGGCCAAAACCCCAATACCGGGGTCATCAAGATCGTGCTCCGCTGCGAAGACGTCGCCGAACCGCTCCGCCTCGCCGTCCTGTTGTCGCCCGATCCCGACATCGCCGCGGCGCCGGATCTGCCGCAGGCGCTGCTGCGCCCTTTGGCCGACTGGCCCTCGAACGACCGGCACGCCAGCAGATGACAACTCGGGCCAACCACCTTTGAAGGGCGATCTTTGGCGAGCTTAGCGTCCGTACAGCTTCGGAGGACACCGTCATGCAGCCGCAGGATTATGGGCCGTTTCCCTATGTTCCGATCAACGACCGGCCGACGCTCGAATGGCCCGGCGGCGCCCGGCTCGCGGTGTGGGTCATCCCCAACATCGAGTTCTTTCCGCTGACGCGAGGCATCCCGCCGCAGGCGGGTGCTCCCGCCGGCGCCGCCCCCTCGGTGCGCGCCTGGGCCCAGCGCGACTACGGCAACCGGGTCGGCATCTGGCGGATCATGGATGTGCTGGCGAAATACGGGGTGCGCGCCAGCCCCACTCTGAACAGCGACATTTGCGACCATCATCCGCAGATCGTGCGCGCCGCGATCGACCTCGGCTGGGAGATCCTCGGCCACAACCGCACCAACAGCCAATGGCTCGACACATTGGAGCCGGCCGAGGAGCGGCAAACGATCGCCCGCACCCTTTCCCGCATCGCCGAGATGACCGGCAAAAAGCCCTTGGGCTGGCTCGGCGCGGGTCTCGCCGAGACCTGGCACACGCTCGACTTCCTGACCGACGAGGGTTGTCTCTATGTCGCCGATTGGGTCAACGACGACCAGCCCTACATGATGGACATCGGCGGCAAGCCCCTGGTCTCGATCCCCTATTCCTACGAGATCAACGACGCGCCCTTTATCCATTACCGCAACGGGACGGCCGATGAGTTCGAGCACGCGATCCGCCGCCAGTTCGACACGCTCTACGAGGAGGGCGCCAAATCCGGCCGGGTCATGGCGATCTGCCTGCACCCCTATCTGATCGGCGTGCCGCACCGCATCGGCGCGCTCGATGCCGCGCTCAAATATATCGCCGGGCATGACCGCGTGTGGTTTGCGACCGGCGAGGAGATCGTGCGGCACTGGCTTCAGTCGGGCGCCGTCTTCTGACCGCAGCTGTCGGCGAGCGTCACCCTGGCGGTGCCTTCAAGGCGGCGAGCTCGCGGCGCAGCGCGCGCAATTCCTCGAACCGCGCCGTCACATCACGCAGAAAGGAGGCGATGCCGAGCATCCGGCCGGCCTCGTCGCGCACCGGCAGCACCGTGAACTCGATCGAAATCCGGGTCCCGTCCTTGCGCATCGCCGGCACCGCCAGCAAATCGCCCTCGCCGTAGCGGCCCTCGCCGCCGGCCATGACCCGGTCATAACCCTCCCAATGGCGCGCGCGCTGGCGCTCGGGCACGATCAGGTCGAGGCTCTGGCCCAAGGCCTCGGCCTCCTCGTAGCCGAAGATACGGGTCGCCGACCGGTTCCAGAACCGGATCTTGCCCTCCGCGTCGGCATAGATCACCGCATCGGGAGAAAGGGTCGCCAGCCGTTCGACAAGTCCGGCAGGCCCAGCAGGCCCGGCAGGCCCGGCAGGCAAGGTATCGGCCGTCATCGGCGCCTCCAATCGTCAGCCTATCAGAGCGGCAGCAACGCCGAAGATCGCGCCGCTCGCGGCGAACAGAGCGAGCAGGTTGAGCCTCGGCCAACGCAGCAAGAGCCCGGTCGCCACGACTGCCGCGACCCAGACCGGCGGTCCGCCCGATACTTGCAGCACCGCGACCCCGCCCGCCAGCACGAGCCCGGCCGCGATCGGCGCCAGGCCATGCTCGATCGCCGCGTGCCAGGGCGAGCCGCGCCACCGGCCCCACAGTCGCGCCGCCCCGAAAATCAACAGCGAGGACGGCAGATAGAGCGCCACGGTTGCGGTCAAGGCACCCCACCAGCCCGCGACCTTCCAGCCGATCAGCGCCGACAGCATCGTGCCGGGGCCCGGTGCCGCGCGTGAGATCGCAAACAAATCGGCGAATTCGCGGGCGCTCGTCCAATGGTGGACATCGACGGCCTGATGCGCGATCTCGGCCAAAAGCGAGGCGCCCCCGCCGATCGAAAACAGCGACAGCGGACCGAACACCACGACCAGCGCCAGCAAAAGCCCCCAATCGCCGGGCATCGTCAGACGCGTCCTCGTTGACGCAGAAAGGCGAGCCCGATGCCGATCGGGGCCAGGCACAGGACGACGGGCAGCATCGGCCAGCGCAGCACGCCGACCGTGACGACCGTAGCCGCCGACAGCAAAATCTCGCCGATTTGCGCGGGGCGGCGCGGGATCAGCACGAGCCCGGTCGCAAAGGTCAACCCGATCGCCACGGCGGCGATCCCGTGCAGGACGGCGTGCGCCACCTCGCTGCCGGCGATCCGGGCGAAACCGGCGGCCAATGCCACGACGATGACCAGCGGTCCCGACAGCAGCCCCACCACCGCCGCCAGCGCGCCGCGGCCGCCGCGCAGCCTTTGTCCGACTTGGACGGTCAGGTTGACCCCGGCCGAGCCCGGCATGACGCGGCTCAGCGCCACCCCGGCCAGAAACGCCCGGTCGTCGATCCACCGCCGCTTGAGCACGATCGCACGGTAGAGCCACGCCGCCGTGTTGCCGCCAAAGCTGGTGACGCCGAGCCGGAAAAACCCGGCGAGGATCGCCGGCAAGGGCACCTCTTCGACGCCGGAAGCGCCGGCCTTCGGTTCGCTCGTATCCGCCACCCGCTCCCCCGTCATCGACCGCCAATCGAAATTAATGATTCCCCTGCCGGCAGGCGAGCGGCTTCGGCGTAACATTGGCAATCGGCCGGGCGCTGGTTCAAGGTCCCCCAAGACATTGATGGCGAGGTGCCGGAGCCGAGAAAAGATTTGGATCCCATCGAAACGAAATCGGTCGGCGGCCGATGACGAATGAGGCCCAGTTTCGTTAACATGGCGATGCGTCGCGAGCGGCTTTACCAGCTCCTGCGTCCCGATGGCACCGGCCCGGCTGCGCGCTCCTTTCGCGTCCTGCATCACCTGATGGCGACGGCGGGCATCGGCGTCATGCTGGCGGATACGGTGGCGCCATGGCGCGAGGCGCGCGGCACGCTGTTCGATGCCGCGTTCCATCTGATTTCGGCATTTTTCTTTGTCGAGTACCTGCTGCGGCTGAGCGCCGCCCCGGCAGCTCCCGGCGCCGTCCATCGCCGCCCCCGCTGGGCGCGGCTCGCTTATATGCGCTCTGCGATCGGCGTGTTCGATCTCTTCGGCGCCTTGCCGGGCGTCTTGAACCTGCTTCTGCCGACCCCGGATGCGATCCTCTTCGGCGTCGTCTGGGTATTCAAATTTGTTCGCTATGCGCCGGGGCTTGCCGGGCTGCAGCGCGTGATCAGCCGTTCGCGCCAGGCGCTGTGGTCGGTATTGCTCGCCTTCGGTGTCGTCTTGCTCGCCTCGGCCAGCCTCGAATATTTGATCGAGCGCCAAGCCCAGCCGGCAGCCTTCGGCTCGATCCCGGCGGCGTTGTGGTGGGCGATCGCGACAGTGACGACGACCGGCTACGGCGACATCGTGCCGCAAACCGCGCTCGGCCGCATTCTGGCGGGCGCCGTCATGGTCTGCGGCATTCTGGTGCTGGCTCTGTCGGCCGGCATTCTCGCCACCGGCTTTGCCGAGGAGATGCGCCGCTTTCACTTTTTGCGCACCTGGAACATCGTCGCCCGCGTGCCGTTTTTCCAAAAGGTCGGCGCCTCGATCATCGCCGAGGTCGCGTGGCTGCTGCGGCCGCTGAACTATCCCGCCGGCAGCGTCATCGTTCGCCGCGGCGAGCGCGGCGATTGCATGTACTTTATCGCTTCGGGCGAGGTCGAGATCGAGCTCGACCGCGAGCCGTTGCGGCTCGGACCGGGCGATTTTTTTGGCGAGATCGCGCTCTTGACCGGCGCGCCGCGCACCGCCACGGTGGTCGCCGCCGAAGCCTGCACGCTGCTGCGGCTCGACATCGTCGAGTTCCGCGAGCTGATGGGCCGCCGCCCCGACCTGACGCATGTCATTCTCGACGCCGCCAACCGGCGTCTCGACGCCGCCCGGCCGCCGCCTATCGGCGACACGCCTGTCTGGCGACACGCCTGTTGGCGACACGGTGGAAACCGCCGGCTCCGACGCTTCGCTATAGATCGGACACGCGATGGACAAAAAGATTCATATCAATTTCTGGTACGTGATCGCCGCGATCCTCGGGATGCTGTGGGTCCAGAGCATCTACCTGCAAAGCACGCAGCGCACCTCGATCCCCTACAGCAAGTTCCAGACCCTCCTCAACCAGGACAAGATCGCAGATATCACGATCGCGCCGAACTACATACGCGGGTCGCTCAAAAAGGCCGAGCCGGGCGGGCTCAAGGATTTCATCACCACGCGGGTCGATACCGATCTGGTAAAAAGCCTCGACAAGCACGGCGTCACCTATAGCGGCGTGGTCGAAAGCCATTTTATCCGCGACCTGTTGTCGTGGATCCTGCCGGCGATCGTGTTTGTCGCGATCTGGATGTTCGCGATCCGGCGCCTGGGGCAAGGCGGCGGGCTCGGCGGCATGATGACGATCGGCAAGAGCCGCGCGCGGATCTATGTCGAGAAGGAGACCAAGGTCGCCTTTGCCGATGTCGCCGGTGTCGACGAGGCCAAGGACGAGCTCATTGAGATCGTCAATTTTCTGAAGAGCCCGGCCGTCTATGGCCGGCTCGGCGGCCGGCCGCCAAAGGGGGTGCTGCTGGTCGGCCCGCCCGGCACCGGCAAGACCTTGCTCGCCCGCGCCGTCGCCGGCGAGGCCGGGGTGCCGTTCTTTTCGATTTCCGGCTCGGAGTTTGTCGAGATGTTTGTCGGCGTCGGCGCCGCGCGCGTGCGCGACCTCTTCGAGCAGGCGCGCCAGCACGCGCCGGCAATCATCTTTATCGACGAGCTCGACGCGCTCGGCCGCGCCCGCGGCGGCTTTGCCGGCGGCGGCCACGACGAAAAGGACCAGACCTTGAACCAGCTCCTGGCCGAGCTCGACGGCTTCGACCCGGCGAGCGGCCTCGTCCTCCTCGGCTCCACCAACCGCCCGGAAGTCCTCGATCCGGCATTGCTGCGCGCCGGCCGTTTCGACCGCCAGATCCTGGTCGACCGGCCAGACCGGCGCGGCCGCGAGCAGATCCTCGCCGTGCATCTGAAAAAAGCCAAGCTCGGCGCCGATGTTGCGCCGGGCGAGATCGCCGCTTTGACCCCGGGCTTTACCGGCGCCGATCTGGCCAATCTGGTCAACGAGGCCACCTTGCTCGCGACCCGGCGCAACGCCGAGGCCGTGGCGATGACCGATTTCACCAATGCGATCGAGCGCATGGTCGCGGGTCTCGAAAAGCGCAACCGGCTGTTGAACCCGCTGGAGCGGCGGGTCGTCGCCTATCACGAGCTCGGCCATGCGATGGTGGCGCTGGCTTTGTCCAGCACCGACACCGTGCACAAGGTGTCGATCATCCCGCATGGTGTGGGTGCGCTCGGCTACACGATCCAACGGCCGATCGAGGACCGCTATCTGATGACCCGCGCCGAGCTCGAGCACAAGATGGCCGGGCTCTTGGGCGGCCGCGCCTCGGAGACGCTGGTTTTTGCCGAGGTCTCGACCGGGGCCGCCGACGATCTCGCCCGCGCCACCGACATCGCCCGCGCGATGGTATTGCGCTACGGCATGAGCGAGGCGCTCGGCAATGTCGCCTACGACCGCGAGCGCTCGCCCTTCTCTGCAGCCGAATTTTCCGGTGCCGCAGGAGCGCGTCTACGGCGAGGACACCGCGCATGCGGTCGATCGCGCGGTGCGTGCCTTGGTCGATCGCGCCTTCGAGCTGGCCTCCTCGGTGTTGCGGCGCAACCGCGCCTTGCTCGACCGCGCCGCCGCGCAGCTCCTCGAAAGCGAAACCCTGAGCGAGCCGGAAATCGAACGGTTGAAGGAAGAAATCATCGCCGAGCCGGCATTGCCGGGGTCCTCCGAACCGGCGCTGACCCGGTAAGCTGGAGCGGTTTTCGACCGAGTCGACGCACTCGGCGACGCATCACCCCCACCCCGACCCGCCCCCATCGAGGGGGCAGGAGTCCAAATAGGAGTGCTGATAAAGGCCTCCCCTGATAAGGCCCTCCCCCTTGATGGGCTCTTGATGGGGGAGGGTTTGGGAGGGGGTGAGCGCGGTGCAACCTGATCGGAAACCGCCCTAACGATCGGTCCCATCGATCCGGTGCAAGCCGGCGCGCGCCGGCAGGGGCGGCACCGGTCGCCGACCGCATACGAGGTTCCAATACGCCCAGGAATGTCGCAATCACCCATGCGGGACGAGCAAATCAGCGCCGCCCGCTCCTCGCGATGATCTTGGCAACGCCGTTTCGGTCTTGTCCCGGCGCGGCGCAGGCTCAGATCGCGCCAGACTTAAATCGCGCCAGACTTAAGTCGCATCCGGGCTCAGATCGCGTCCGGGCCGCGCTCGCCGGTGCGGATGCGGATCGCCTCGTCGATCGAGGTGACAAAGATTTTGCCGTCGCCGATCCGGCCGGTATGCGCGGCCTGCTGGATCGCCTCGACCGCGCGCTCGACGAGCTCGTCCTCCATCACCACCTCGATCTTCACCTTGGGCAGAAAATCGACGACGTATTCGGCCCCGCGGTAAAGCTCGGTATGGCCCTTCTGCCGGCCGAAGCCTTTGGCCTCGGTGACGGTGATGCCCTTGATCCCGACCTCGTGAAGCGCCTCCTTCACCTCGTCGAGCTTGAACGGCTTGATGATGGCGTCGATCTTTTTCATCGCTCCCGACCTCTCCAAGGCGGTACGCCCAACCTAGCATACTCCATGCCAGCCCGGTCCCGCACCGGGAGAAATCGCCGGATGCCGGCGCGCCCGCGATCGCGGCAGAGACCGCCTCGCGCCGCCTAATTTTTGGCCGCCGCCGGCAGATTGCCGACCAGCTTTCTGATCCGCTCGACCGCCTCCTCGATCGCTTCGAGGCTGTTGGCATAGGAAAACCGCAAATAGCCCTCGCCCAATTCGCCAAAGCTGGTGCCGGCGATCGTCGCCACCCCGGCCTCGTCGAGGAGCCGCCCCTGCAAGCTGCGCGCGTCGAGCCCGGTCCCGCCGACGTTCGGAAAAGCGTAAAACGCGCCGCCCGGCTCGATGCAGGAGAAGCCCGGAACCCGGTTGAGCGCCGCGATGATCCCCTTTCGCCGCTCGGCAAAGGCGGCGACCATCCGCCGCACCGGCTCGCGCGGCCCGGTCAGCGCCGCGATGCCGGCATATTGCGCGGCGGCATTGACGCAGGAATGGCAATTGATCGCGAGCCTTTGCGCCGCGCCGATCAGCGCCTCGGGCCACACCCCATAGCCCATGCGCCAGCCGGTCATCGCATAGGTCTTGCTCCAGCCGTCGAGCAGGATCACCCGCTCGCGCAATGACGGATAGCCGAGGAGGCTGACATGCTCGGCGCCGTCATAAAGCATCTCGCCATAGATCTCGTCGCTCAGCACCGCGACCTGCGGGTGACGATCGAGCCCGGCGACGAGACGATCGAATTCGGCCCGCGGCACCACCCCGCCCGTGGGATTGGCCGGGCTGTTGATGATGATGAGCCGGGTTCGCGGCGTGATCTTCTCCAGCACCTCCTCGGCGCTGAACGAAAAGCCGGCACTTTCGTAAAGCGGCATCGCGACCGGTGTTGCGCCCGAAAAACGGATTACACTCTCATAGATCGGAAAGCCCGGGTTCGGGTACATGATCTCCGCACCCGGCTCGCCAAACATCAGGATCGCAAAGAACATCGTCACCTTGCCGCCCGGCACCACCAATACATGCTCGGGCGACACCTCGACCCGGTGGCGGCGATAGAGGTCGGCCGCGACCGCCTCGCGCAAGGCCGGGATGCCGTTCGCCGCGGTATAGCCGTGATGCCCGTCGGCCAGCGCCTTGCGCCCCGCCTCGACGATGTGCTCGGGGGTCGGAAAATCGGGCTGGCCGATCCCGAGATTGATGATCGAGCGGCCTTGCGCGGCGAGCGCGTTCGCCCGCGCCAGCACCTCGAACGCGGTCTCGGTCCCGAGAACCCCCATCCTCCCGGCCATCTGCAGCATCTGCCATTTCTCCATAACGACAATTGGGGCGACCTTAGCCCCATCGGCGCGGCCTGGCGACCGGAACTCCGGAGTGACGCCTCTCGTGGTAACCTGCAAAATCCAACCACTTCAAGGTGGAATTTTTCGCCAATCGACGCTATCATGGTGGTGGACGTCGGACGTGTCGTAAGCAATGTATATTATTGTTTTAATTATCGCGCTGCTGCTGGTCAGCGGAACGGCGAGAGCATTCGATTGCGTTGGTGTCAGGCTGCCATCGACCATCGTGATATGCAGCAGCCGCCAGCTGATGCGACTGGCCGACGAACGGCAGGCGGCGATCAACGACGCTCGCGCCCGCATCGGCGAAGAACGCTGGCCGGCGCTTTGGGAAGACCAAAAAGCCTGGGTCCGGTCATATGCGACAGCCTGTGGCGTCCCGCCGGAACGCCCACCGCCCCAGCCCGTTCCGGGATCGGTCATTACTTGCTTTGAGCAGGCCGGAGTGGCGCGCACTGCCTATCTTCGCGGCTATGGCTCGGCAGCCGGCAGCGCTGCTGCACCCTCGTCTTCGGGGTTCGCCGGCGGCCGGATCGGCCCGAGCTTCGATTGCGGAAAGGCCAGCTCGGCGCTGCCGGTGCTGATTTGCGCGGATCCCGGGCTTTCCTTTCTCGATCTTCGCTTCAATCAGGCGTACTGGGCGCTTTACCAGCAGGTCGGGCCGGCCGGGCAGCCCGAGCTGAAGGCGCAGGACCTCGCCTTTATCAACAGGGTGCTGGAGGTTTGCCAGATACCGACTTCCGGCCCATTGACACAGCCGGCGCCGCAGTCGCGGGATTGCGTATCGGAGGCTTACGAGAAGATGCGCGAGGCATGGCTCGCCCGCCTGAGCGGCCCGGCGCATGAAGAGGCTGCACGCCCGCTTGGAACACACATCGCGCTCCAGGGTGCGCTGCAAGAGCTCGGGTTTATGCCCGCCGGCCCGATCGACGGTGTTTATGGCGCAGCCACCCGTGCCGCGATCGCGCAGTGGCAGAGCGCGCACGGGTTTGCGATAACCGGCGTCCTCGGCGACGCCGAGGCTCGGGCCATCGTGCAAGAGCTGGAGAGCCGCCAGGCCGCTGATGCGCCGGAGCGCGAGGCGCCGCGCAACGGGTCGCAAGAAGGTTTCCCCCCGCAACGATCGGAGGCTCCATACATGGGGCCTGCGCTCAGGATACCGATGGACAGAGTCGGGGGTATTTACACTGTGCCGGTTCAAATTAACGGCCGCATTACCCTAAACTTCACCGTTGATAGCGGCGCTGCGGATGTTCAGCTGCCTTCGGACGTGGCTCTCACCCTGGTTCGGACGGGGACTCTTTCCCCGGACGATTTTATCGGCAAAGAAACCTATACCCTGTCTAACGGTTCAGAGTTGAAGAGCGCCCGCTTCATCATTCATGAACTGAAAGTAGGAAATTACACTGTTGCAAATGTACCGGCGAGCATCGGCTCGGTCCAGGGTGACCTTCTGCTCGGCCAAAGCTTTCTCTCCCGCTTCGCGTCGTGGACAGTCGACAACGATCGGCACGCGCTCGTATTGGGAGAGCCGACCCCTTAGCATCGGCGGCGGGGGAACGGCGTCGGACGGATCGACCATCTGTGCAAAAAGCGCCCGGTCATCTGCAACGCTCGACCCCCTCCCCTCGCCGCGGCCCGTCAAAGCAGGCTCGCACATTCTACGCTGGGGGGGCGAATGCAGGCGGATTACGTCGCGGGCGGTGCGGCATTCGATCTCTCGCGAAACCCGGCAGCAGCCGGCGGGGTGATCCGTTCCCGCCGCTCGGGAGCCGCGAGCGGACCGGGCGCAAGGATCGTCGGCAAGATCAACGAGTTGATCGGAAGGCGTATCTCATGTGGAAGTGTCGGCAGCTGTAGGATGGGTTGAGAATTGCGAAACCCATCGCGACCGCCGCAGCAGATGGGTTTCGCTGCGCTCAACCCATCCTACAGGGCATTGAAGTTGAATCATCTGAAGGCATCGAATGCTCCTCGGGAAGAGGAACGCGCTCACCAATATCGATGCGTCAACGACGGCGCTTTTTGGCATGCAAGGCTCTGGCTTCGTCTACAGCAGCCAGAACCTCGGCCTCCTCTTCGAGGGTGGGTTCCCGCCGGGCGATGCCGACCGGGCGCAACAGGATCGCACCACCGTCCGTAACCTCCGCTTCGAGATAATCGCCCTCCTCCAGCCGGGCGGCCTCTCGGATATCGCGCGGCAGCGTGATCTCGGCATCGCGGCGAACCTTGACAAGCGTCATGCCCGGAACCTTTCAAGCCGAAAATATCTTAGACCACGGCAAGGGCCGCGCGCCACGCCGATCCTTCGTGATAGGCTGCATCTCTTCCGGGAGGAGGGGCGAATGCAGGCGGATTACGTGATTGTCGGCGCGGGCTCGGCCGGGTGCGTCTTGGCCAACCGACTCAGCGCCGACCCGCAGACGCGCGTCGTCCTGATCGAGGCCGGGCCGCGGGACCGCAATCCGCTGATTCATATCCCGGCCGGCTATATGAAATTGATGGACCACCCGACCCTGACCTGGGGCTACCACGCCGAGCCCGACCCCGGCACCAACGGGCGCGCGATCCTCTATCCGCGCGGCCGCGTCTTGGGCGGCTCCAGCTCGATCAACGGCATGATCTATGTCCGCGGCCAGCCCGAGGATTTCGACCATTGGGGGCAGCTCGGCAATCGCGGCTGGTCGTGGGACGATGTGCTGCCCTATTTCAAGCAGGCCGAGGATTGGGAGGGCGGCGAGGACGCGTTTCACGGCAAGGGCGGGCCGCTGTTGACCTCGCACACCGCCGACAAGCCCGAGCTGTGCCAAATCATCATCGAGGCGGGCAAGGAAATCGGCCTCGAATACCAGGAAGACGTGAACCATCTGGCGCCCGGTGCGGGCGACAATATCGGCTGGGTCCAGCAGACCCGGCGCGGCCGGCGCCGCCAGAGTGCGGCGCGCACGTTTCTGCGCCCGGCGTTGAAGCGGCCGAACCTGGTGGTCGTCACCGACGCCTTGGTGCACCGCGTGCGCTTCGAGGGCCGCCGCGCGACGGGCGTCGAATTTGCCCGCGGCGGCGTCTTGGAGCGGGCCGAGGCGGCGCGCGAGGTCATCGTCGCCGCGGGTGCCGTCGGCTCCCCGCACCTCCTGCAATTGTCCGGGATCGGCGACCCGGATCATCTCAGCCGCGTCGGCATCCCGGTCCATCACGCGCTCCCCGGCGTCGGCAAGAATTTGCAGGACCATTACATCGCGCGCGTCACCGCCGCGGTCACCGGCATCCGCACGATGAACGAAAAGTCGCGCGGCCTCCCGTTTGCCGGCGAGATCCTGCGCTATCTCTTTGCCGGCACCGGCATGCTGACCTACGCCGCCTCGCTCGTTTGCGCTTCGGTCAAGGTGCTCGAAGAATCGGCGACCCCCGACATCCAATGCCTGTTGGCCTCGGGCAGCTTTGCCCCCGGCCCGGTGCGCCGGCTCGACGACACCCCCGGCATGACCGGCGGCATGTGGCAGATGCGGCCCCTGTCGCGCGGCTATGTCGAGGCGAAATCGAGCCTGCCCGGCGAGGCGCCCTCGATCAACCCGCGCTACCTCTCCGACGACACCGACCGCCGCGCCGCGATCGGCGGGCTTGCGCTTTGTCCGCCGCCTCTTCGCCGCCCCGGCATTATCCCGCTATGTCGGCGCCGAAACCCTCCCCGGCAGCGCGGTAGAAACCGACGACGAGCTCCTCGACTACGCCCGCCAATACGGCTCGACCGTGTTTCACGCCACCTGCACCTGCAAGATGGGCCCCGACCCCTTGGCCGTCGTCGACGACCATCTGCGCGTCCACGGCATCGAGGCCTTGCGCGTCATCGACGCCTCGGTGATGCCGACCGTCACCTCGACCAACACCAACGCCCCCACCATCATGATCGCCGAAAAAGGTGCGGCGATGATCCTCGCCGAAGCCCGGCAAAAGCTCGCCGCCTGACCTCAAGCGGGCGAGGCGAACGGCGCATCAAAGATTGCCCTTCGCACGCACATACCGGGAAAAGAGAAGAGGGGGAGCCGAGATGCAGGCGGATTATGTGATCGTCGGGGCCGGGTCGGCCGGGTGCGTCTTGGCCAACCGGCTGAGCGCGGACCCGGCGTGCCGGGTCGTGCTGATCGAGGCCGGCGGGCGCGACTGGAGCCCCTATATCCATGTGCCGGCCGGCTTTATGAAATTGCTCGACCATCCGCGGCTGACCTGGGGGTTCAAGGCCGAGGCCGATCCCGGCACCAACGGGCGCGCCATCCCCTATCCGCGCGGCCGGGTGCTGGGCGGCTCGTCGTCGATCAACGGGCTCATTTACATTCGCGGCCAGCCCGAGGATTTCGACCATTGGGCGCAGCTCGGCAATCGCGGCTGGGGCTGGGACGACGTGCTGCCCTATTTCAAGCAAGCCGAGAGCTGGCAGGGCGAGACCAGCGAATTGCACGGCACCGGCGGGTTCTTGACCACCTCGCCGATCAGCGAGCGGCCGGCGGCATGCCACGCGATCATCGCCGCGGCGCAGGAGCTCGGGCTCGAATACCGGCCCGACGTCAACAACCTGCCGCCGGGTGCCGGCGACAGCATCGGCTGGTGCCAGCAGACCCGTGGCGGCCGCCGCCGGGCCAGCGCCGCGCGCACCTATCTGAAGCCGGCGGCCAAGCGCGCCAATCTGCAGATCGTCACCAAGGCCCTGGCGCACCGCATCCTGTTCGACGGCAAGCGCGCGGTCGGCGTCGAATTCTCACGCGGCGGCGGGGCGGTCGAGCGCGCCGAGGCGGCCCGCGAGGTGATCCTCGCCGCGGGTGCCGTCGGCTCGCCGCACCTCTTGCAATTGTCCGGGGTCGGCGAGCCCGAGACCCTGGCCCGGGCCGGCATCCCGGTGCACCACGCATTGCCGGGTGTCGGGCATAATTTCCAGGACCACTATATCGCCCGCATGTCGTGCGCGGTGCAGGGTGTGGAGACCTTGAACGAGCGCGGCCGCGGCCTCGCCTTTGCCAAGGAGCTCGCGCGCTATGCCGCCACGGGCACCGGCATGCTGACCTACAGCGCCTCGCTCTGCGCCGCCTCGGTCAAGGTGCTGCCGGAATCGGCAACCCCCGATGTGCAATGCGTCTTCGCCCCGGCGAGCTACAAGCCCGGCCTGATCCGCCGGCTCGACGACAAGCCCGGCATCACCGGCGGACCGTGGCAGATGCGGCCCTTGTCGCGCGGCTATGTGCTGGCCCGCTCGCCCGACCCGCGCGAGCCGCCGGCGATCAACCCGCGCTATCTGGCCGAGGACACCGACCGCCGCGCGATGGTCGGCGGGCTCAAATTCCTGCGCCGGCTGTTCGCTGCACCGTCATTGGCACAGCACATCGTCCGCGAGACGGTGCCGGGGCCGAACGTCGAGAGCGACGACGAGCTCCTCGACTACGCGCGCCAAAACGGCGCGACCGTCTACCATGCGAGCTGCAGCTGCATGATGGGAAACCACGCAATGAGCGTCGTCGACAGCGGGCTGCGCGTGCACGGCCTCGACGCCTTGCGCGTCATCGACGCCTCGGTGATGCCCGCGGTGACCTCGACCAACACCAACGCGCCGACCATCATGATCGCCGAAAAGGGTGCGGCGACGATTCTCGCCGAGGCCCGCCAAAAGCTCGCCGCCTGATCACGCGAACCGACTTTGCGGGTCAGCTGCGCAATTCGGGTGGGAGTTGGTTTTCGGCGCCGCAGGCAGAGCAACTCACGCAGTCTAATGATACGCGTTGCCTCGGTCCGATCCCGACGCAATGACAAACCCACAATTGCCGCAGAGACAGTCGGTGTCGCCGGTTCCGCGCAGCAACGGCCCGGCGGACCGAGGCGGTGGGCCGGCCGCGATGTCCGTCGGAGCATGCGTAATCTTCAGATTGATCGTCGGCAATTCGCGCCTTCACGACCGCGCGAGTTGATCTTCGCGGACGACCCGCTCGTGCCCGTCCGTCTGGCTCTTGACGCGGTATTGGAACGCATTCCCGGTCTCGGGGAGCAAGCGGACGATCTTAAAGCGCCCCCTCGGGTCTGTTCCTGACGCCGGTCCGGCGAAAAATAGACCGCCTGCGCAACCCGCAAATTTGCGGGTTGCCATGGCACCTCTCGGCATGGCCCCCGGCGGCGCCCCGAAAGGAGCGGCGTCCGGGGTTGCGATGGTTTATTGCGCCCGAAGCGCTACCGCCGATGTCTTGCCCTGCTGGCCGCGCTCCAGCTCGTAGCTGAGCTTTTGGCCCTCTTGCAGATTGCCGATCCCCGCCTGCTCGACAGCCGTAATGTGGACGAACACGTCCTTCGAGCCGTCATCGGGCTGGATGAAGCCATAGCCCTTTTGCGCATTGAACCACTTGACCGTTCCGGTAGCCATCAGACGCCTTTCAGAGAGAAAATACCGGCGCGCGCGTTCGAGCGTCGGGTCAAACTTCGGCAAGGGACGGAAAGCAGCCCGGTGCTCGATACGAGCCGCGAAACGCAGGCCGAACCACGGAGTCGACGAGCCAGAGGTGGACCCGTGACGCGGCGATTACAAGAAGCCGCGGTGCTGTCTTCGGCCGCGCCGGCCGGATCGACCGACGCTGACCGGCGGCGTCAGCCTTTGGCGACCGGGTGGCCGGCGAGGTGCTCGAGGACGCGCACCAGGCCCGAATGGTCCCAGCTCTTGCCGCCGAGCGCCGCCGCGGCATTGAACATCTCCTGCGTCGCCGCGGTGTTGGGCAACGAGAGGTTCAGCGTCCGCGCCCCTTGCAGCGCGAGGTTCAGGTCCTTCTGGTGCAATTCGATGCGAAAGCCGGGGTCGAAGCTGCGCTTGATCATCCGCTCGCCATGCACTTCGAGGATGCGCGAGGAGGCAAACCCGCCCATCAGCGCCTGGCGCACCTTGGCCGGGTCGGCCCCGGCGCTGGCGGCGAACAACAGCGCCTCACCCACCGCCTCGATCGTCAAGGCGACGATGATCTGGTTGGCGACCTTGGTCGTCTGGCCGTCGCCATTGCCGCCGACAAGCGTGATGTTCTTGCCCATCAGATCGAACAGCGGCTTCATCCGCGCGAAGGCGCGCTCGGGCCCGCCGACCATGATCGTCAGGCTGGCGGCCTCGGCGCCGACCTCGCCGCCCGACACCGGCGCGTCGAGATAGTCGCAGCCCTTCTTGTTGATCTCGGCGGCAAATTCCTTGGTTTCGATCGGCGAGATCGAGCTCATATCGACGACGAGCTTGCCCGCCGCCAACCCCGCCGCGACCCCCTCGGGATCGAACAGCACCGCTTTCACGTCGGGGGTATCGGGCACCATCACGATGATGATCTCGGAGCGCTCGGCAACCGCCTTCGAGCTGGCGCAGACGGTGGCGCCGGCGGCCGGCACATCCTGCGGCATCGTGAACTTGTCGTAGACGCAGAGCTCGTGCCCGCCCTTGATGAGATTGAGGGCCATCGGCCGCCCCATGATGCCGAGCCCGACAAAACCGATCTTCATGACCCCTCCTCGATGCGCTGCCGCGGTGAACGCCGGCGCGCAGACTGCTACAAATCGGGGCGCGGCCTCAAGTGGCGCGCATTATGTGATAAAATGGCGGCCGAGGAGGACCGCCGATGGCCCGCAACGCTGTCGAATACCAGGAAGACTTTTACGCCTGGACCGTCGAGCAGGCGCGTCTGCTGCGCTCCGGTGAATTCTCGCAGCTCGACGTCGAGAACATCGTCGAGGAGCTCGAAAGCATGGGCCGCAGCGACAAGCGCGAAATCGAAAGCAGGCTTACCGTGCTGTTGGCGCACTTGTTGAAATGGCAGGTCCAAATCGGCTTCAGATCGCGGAGCTGGTCGGCGACCATACGGGAGCAGCGGGACCGCGTCCGAGACCTGTTGAGCGAGTCGCCGAGCTTACGGCCGGTGGCGAGCTCGGTCCGGCCAGCCTTGTACGCCCGGGCGCGGCGCATGGCGGCGGATGAAACCGGCCTTTCCGAAACCGCCTTCCCGGTCGATTGCCCATTTGCCGCCGACCAGGTGCTGGCCGAGGATTTTCTGCCGGAAGGCTGAGAGCGAGGGTCTTCGGGCGACCGAGGTCGCGTTCCGGCGTCACCCGGGCCGGTGTGATACAGTGTCGGCCAAGGAGGACCGGCGATGCCCCGCAACGCTGTCGATTACGAGGAGGATTTTTACGCCTGGACCGTCGAGCAGGCGCGCCTGCTGCGCTCCGGCGAGTTGTCCACCGTCGACGCCGTCAACCTCGCCGAGGAGGTCGAAAGCATGGGGCGCAGCGACCGGCGTGCCATCGAAAGTCGGCTGACCGTGCTGCTGGCCCATCTGCTGAAGTGGCAGATGCAGCCGGGATCGAGATCGACGAGCTGGTCGGGCACGATCCGCGAGCAGCGTCGTCAGATCGAAAGGCTGCTGCGGGATTCGCCCAGCCTGAGACCCGGCGTCGCTGCTGCGCTGTCGGGGGCCTACAGCGATGCGCGTGACGATGCGGTGGAGGAGACCGGTCTCCCCGAGGCCGAATTCCCCGCCGAATGCCCGTTTACTGCGGACGAGGTGCTGTCGCGCTCGTTTCTGCCGGAGCCGTGAGCGGATAGGGCGGGCGGTGCAGACCAGCGGGCGAGATCGTGAAAATCTCGTAGCCGGTCGCGGTCACGCCGATGCTGTGCTCGAACTGGGCCGAGAGCGAGCGGTCCTTCGTCACCGCGGTCCAGCCGTCGCTCAGGATTTTGACCTCCCAGCGACCGGCGTTGATCATCGGCTCCACGGTAAAGATCATGCCTTCGCGCATGACCGGCCCGTCGCCCGGCCGGCCGTAATGCAGGATCGAGGGCGCCTCGTGGAACACCCGGCCGACACCGTGGCCGCAAAAATCGCGGACCACCGAAAAGCGCTGGCTTTCGGCATAACGCTGGATCGCGTCGCCGATGGCGCCGATATGCGCGCCCGGACGCACCGCCGCGATGCCGCGCATCATCGCTTCGTAGGTCACATCGACGAGGCGGCGCGCCTTGAGCGGGATGCGATCGCCGACCAGGAACATGCGGCTCGTGTCGCCGTGCCAGCCGTCGAGGATCGGGGTCACGTCGATATTGAGGATGTCGCCTTCCATCAGCCGCCGGTCGCCGGGGATGCCGTGGCAGACGACATGATTGACCGAGGTGCAGATCGATTTTGGAAAGCCGCGATAGTTGAGCGGCGCCGAGACCGCGTGACGGTCGGCGACAAATTCATGGCACAGCCGGTCGAGCTCGCCGGTAGCAACGCCGGGGCCGACATAGGGGGTGATGAAATCGAGCGTCGCCGCAGCAAGCGCACCCGCCCGCCGCATCCCTTCGAACGCGTCGGCGCCGTGAATCCTGATCTGGCCTTCGCGCATCCCGCCGACGGCGAGGCCCCTGCCGATATCCTGCTGCATGCCCAACCTTTGCCCAGCCCTGAAATTAGGCATTGGCGCGGCGCAGGGCAATCCTCGCCGCTGATTGTACGGCTCCCGTGCTTCGCCTATTAAGGGGGCCGCAGCAGCCGAAGGGCGACGGAGAGGATGAGCACGACCAGCGCCGAACCCCGCGCCGCGGCGCCGGAGGCCGACATCGTCACCGCCTGTGTGCTGATCATCGGCAACGAGATCCTGTCGGGCCGCACCCAGGACGAAAACCTCGCCTTTCTCGCCCACGGCCTCAACGACGCGGGCATCCGGGTGCGCGAGGCGCGGGTCATCCCCGACGATCCGGCCGCGATCGTCGCCGCGGTCAACCAGGCGCGCGCCAAATTCGACCATGTCTTCACCACCGGCGGGATCGGCCCGACCCATGACGATATCACCTCGCAATGCGTTGCCGACGCCTTTGCCGTGCCGCTCGTGCTGCACCCCGAAGCAAAGCGGCTCCTCGAAAGCCACTACCCGGCGGGGCACCTGAACGAGGCCCGGCTGCGCATGGCGATGGTGCCCGAAGGGGCCGCCTTGCTGCCAAACCCGATCTCGCAAGCGCCCGGGTTTCGCATCGGGAATGTCTTTGTCCTGCCGGGCGTGCCCCGGATCATGCAAGCGATCTTTGCCGAGCTGAAGCACCGCCTCAAAGGCGGCGACAAGATCTTGAGCCGCAGCATCAGCTGCCGCCTCGGCGAGGGTGCCCTGGCCAGGGATCTGGGGGCGCTGCAGGCGCGCTGGCCCGATGTCGAGATCGGCTCCTACCCCTATTTCCGGCGCGGCGATTTCGGCGTGACGCTGGTCCTGCGCGGCACCGACGCAACCCGCCTCGACCGCGCCGCCGAAGAAGTGCGGGCGCTGATCCGCGCCCTCGGCGGCGACCCGCAGGACGGGCTGAGCGAGGGCTGACACGAGGTCGAGCGCGGCGGACGTGGCGAAATGGTAGACGCAGCAGACTTAAAATCTGCTCCTCGGCAGAGGGTGCGGGTTCAAGTCCCGCCGTCCGCACCAATTGGGTGGCCAGTCAGTAGCTGTATTGACAGCTGTCGTTTTCGCTGCAGGCGGCCTGGTCGGCCCGGCGGAATTCGCGACCCTGGAGCTTGTTCTGCGTCATCGTCGTCGCATCGCCAAATTCCTGTTGGGTTTCCCAGCGCCCGACCACAAAAGGTCAGGTTGGGGCGTTCCGCGAGATCGGGGCCGAGGCGGCTAAGATAGTCCATGCGTTCGGCGCATGGGCAGGCTGCCGATTTGCCGGGATCGATCCCCGTTACACATTGTTTTTTTACGTTGCAAGCCCGCCACAGAAGGTGGGCAATTTGACAAGGTTCCTATCGATGGTCACAATTTGGCCGATGGTCACAATTTGGAACGCAATGAGGTCCGATATCAAGCCGACGGCACCGGCCAGCCCTGTGCTCTACGACAAAGCGTCGGCAGGCTCGCCGGCAGCAGCGCGGATTGCCGCTTTTCTCGACGGGCGCACGAACGGCGAGGATGTGCTGCACGCGCTTTACGATTACGTGCTCGACGAGCCCGTGCCCGAACGCATGCAGGCCTTGTTGCGCAAAAGCTGAGGTCAGCGGGGCGGCAGCATGCCGCCGAGATCACGTCCGCCGAACAGATGCACGTGAAAATGCGGCACTTCCTGCCGGGCGTCGCGACCACTGTTGGCAAGGATGCGGTAGCCGCTCTCAGCGAGGCCCCGGTCGCGCGCGATCTTGCCGAGCGCGCGGATCAGCGCGGCAATTTCGGCCTCCGAAGCATGTGCGGAAAAGTCTTCCAGCGACACGTATTCGCCCTTTGGGATGACCAGGATATGGGTCGGCGATTGCGGATTGATATCGTCAAAGGCGAGGACGTGCTCGTCCTCCAAGACTTTGCTGCACGGGATTTCGCCGCGCAAAATTCGAGCGAAGATGTTGTTCCGGTCATACGCCATAACGTCCCCGCTCGACGTTGCTGATTCTTAGAGCTTGGCCCGGCCGCGTTTCTCTTCGATCCCGGACTTGCGCTCGCGCCGCGTCAGCTCGGCGGCGACATCCTTTGGCGCGACGCCGACATCGGCCCACAGCACAAGCAGATGATAGAGAAGGTCGGCGCTTTCGCCGACGAGCTTTTCCGGGTCGCCCCGGATCCCTTCGATCACCGCTTCAACCGCCTCCTCACCGAGCTTTTGCGCAATCTTGGTGCGGCCGCGCACAAACAGCCGCGCTGTGTAGGAGGCTTGCGGGTCCGCACCCCGGCGCGATTCGATGACGCGCCACAGCCGGGCCAGCGTGGAGCCCAGCTCTTTTTGGCTCGCCTCTTTCCGGCCCGGCTCTTTCCGGCCCGGCTCTTTCTGGCTCAGCTCTTTTTGGCCCGCCTCTTTCCGGCCCGGCTCTTTCCGGCTCAGCTCTTTTTGGCCTGGCGCTTTCCGGCTTGGCTGTTTCCGGGCCGGCTGTTTCTGGCGGGACGCCCTTTGGTCCGGTTCTTTTGCCACGTCTCAGCCTCGCACCGGAATGCCGCAGGCGGTGAGTCGGGCCTTGGCCTCGCCGATGCGGAACGTCCCGAAATGAAAGATCGAGGCGGCGAGCACCGCCGTGGCATGCCCGTCGCGAATGCCTTCGACCAGATGGTCGAGCGTGCCCACCCCGCCCGATGCGATCACCGGCACCCGGACCGCATCGGCCACGGCGCGCGTCAGCCTTATGTCGAAGCCGGATTTGGTGCCGTCGCGGTCCATCGAGGTCAGCAGGATCTCGCCGGCGCCGTAATCGGTGAGCCGGCAGGCCCAGGCGACGGCGTCGATCCCGGTCGGGCGGCGCCCGCCATGGGTGAACACCTCCCATTGCCCCGGCTTTGCAGCCTTGGCGTCGATCGCGGCGACGATGCACTGGCTGCCGAATTTCTGCGCCGCCTCGCGCACGAAATCGGGCCGCGCGACAGCGGCAGTGTTGATCGACACCTTGTCGGCGCCGGCGAGCAGCAGCCGGCGAATATCCTCGACCGTGCGCACCCCGCCACCGACGGTCAGCGGCATAAAGCATTCCTCGGCGGTGCGGCGGACCACGTCGTAGAGCGTGTCGCGTCCTTCGTGGCTCGCGGCGATGTCGAGAAAGCACAGCTCGTCAGCGCCCTCGCGATCGTAGAAGCGGGCTTGCGCCACCGGGTCGCCGGCATCGACGAGGTCGACGAAATTGACCCCTTTGACGACCCGCCCGCCGGCGACGTCGAGGCACGGGATCACCCGCATCTTCAGCATCGCGGGGCCCCCGCCGCCAGACGCAGCGCCGCCGCCGGATCGATCCTGCCGTCATAGAGCGCACGCCCGCAAATCGCGCCGGCAATGCCGTCCTTCTCGTGCGCCTTGAGCGCAGCGATATCGGCGAGCGAGGCGATGCCGCCCGAGGCGATGACCGGGACCGCCGTCGCGCGGGCGAGCCCGGCTGCCGCGGCGGCGTCGATGCCGCCGAGCACGCCGTCGCGCGCGATGTCGGTGTGAACGATGGCGGCGATGCCGCAGTCTTCGAAACGGCGGGCGAGCTCGACAATCCCCAGCTCCGTCGTCTCGGCCCAACCCTCGACCGCGACCCTTCCGTTGCGGGCATCGACGGCAACGGCGATGGCACCCGGATGATCGGCGGCAGCGCCGCGCACGAGATCGGGGTCGCGCAGCGCCGCGGTGCCGAGCACCACCCGGTCGATCCCGAGATCGAGCCAGCGCTCGATCGCGGCCCGGTCGCGGATGCCGCCGCCGAGCTGGATCCGCAGCCCGACCGTGCGGCGGATCGCGGCGACCGCGGCACCGTTGACCGAGCGGCCGGCAAAGGCGCCGTCGAGATCGACGACATGCAGCCATTCGAACCCGGCCTCGGCGAAATGCCGCGCCTGCGCCGCGGGGTCATTGTTGAAGACCGTCGCGCTCGCCATGTCGCCCTGCACCAGGCGCACGCATTTGCCGCCCTGGAGATCGATCGCCGGGTAGAGGATCACGGCGGCGCCGGCGCGGCGGCGAGCAGCCCGGGGGCGAGCAGCTTGTAATAATAATGGCCGGGGACGACGCGCCCCTCGACCCGGGCATAGACCGGATGCGTGCCCCAGCGCTGGTAGCCGAGGACTTCGTAGAGGCGGATCGCCGCCTGTTGCGTGTCGCGCAGATCGAGGTTCAGCACGTCGAGCCCGATCTCGCGGGCGAGCCGCTCGATTTCGAGGACGATGCGCCGGCCGAGGCCGTGACCGCGCGCCCAAGGTGCCACAAAGGCGCCGGTCAGCGTTCCGGCAAACGCTTGCGCCTCGTTGTTGCGCGGGGCGCGGCTCAGCTGCGCCGAGCCGGCGACGACGCCGTCGACGCGGCCGACGACGAGCCGGCGCTCGGGCACCAGCAACACTCCCTTCCAATAATTTTCGAGCACCTGCCGCGGCGGCGGCTTGAGCCAGCCGAACCCGCCGCCCTCGGTGATGGCACTCTCGGTCGCATCGCACAGGTCATCGAGGTCGGTGCCCGAATACTTGACCAGATGCTCGACCGCAACCGTCGCGCCAAATTCGCTCATGGCCGCCACCGCAAGAAATTGCCGATCAGCCGCAGCCCCGCCGCTTGGCTTTTCTCCGGATGAAACTGGGTCCCGGCCAGATTGCCGCGGCCAACCATTGCGGTCAGCGGGCCGCCGTAATCGGCAACGGCCAACAGGTCCTCTGGCTCGCCGGGGCGCAGCACGAAGCTGTGGACAAAATAGACATGCGTGCCGGCGCCGAGCCCGTCGAGCAGCGGATGCGCCGATTTCGGCTCGATCTCGTTCCAGCCCATATGCGGGATCTTCAGCGCCGGGTCGCTGGGCGCGATCGCCGCGACCTCGCCGCCGATCCAGCCCAACCCCTCGACGGTCTCGAATTCCCGGCCGCGATCGGCCATCAGCTGCATGCCGACGCAGATGCCGAGAAACGGCCGGCCGCGCGCGATCACCGCTTCGACGAGCGCCACTTCGAGGCCGGGAACCGCGGCGAGCCCGTGCCGGCAATCGGCAAAGGCGCCCACTCCGGGCAACACGACGCGGTCGGCGCCGGCAACCGTTTCCGGCGCGCTCGTCACGACGATCTCAGCGGCGATGCCGCCATCGGCGGCGGCGTGCGCGAAAGCCTTCGCCGCGGAGCGCAGATTGCCCGAGCCGTAATCGACAATGGCGACGATCATCCGAGGCTGCCGCCGAGGACGCCCTTGGTCGAGGGCACCGCATTCGCCCGCCGCGGGTCGATCTCGACCGCTTGGCGCAAGGCGCGGGCGAGGCCCTTGAAGCACGATTCGACGATGTGGTGGTTGTTCTCGCCATATAAATTCTCGACGTGCAAGGTGACGCCGGCCGATTGGGCAAAAGCCTGAAACCATTCCTTGAACAGCTCGGTATCCATCTCGCCGAGCTTGGGCCGGGTGAATGCGACCTTCCAGACGAGGTAGGGCCGGTTCGAGGCGTCGAGGCTGACCCGCGTCAGGGTCTCGTCCATCGGCACCACGGCGTGCCCATAGCGGGCGATGCCGGCGCGGTTGCCGAGCGCTTTCGACACCGCCTCGCCGACGACATAGCCGGTATCCTCGGTGGTGTGGTGAAAATCGATATGCAGGTCGCCCTTGGCGCAGAGCTCGATATCGACCAGGCTGTGCTTGGCCAATTGCTCGAGCATATGGTCGAGAAAGCCGATCCCGGTTGCGATGTCGGCGGCGCCGGTGCCGTCGAGATCGACCCGTCCGGCAATCCGCGTCTCTTTGGTGTTGCGCTCGACCCTCGCCTCCCGCACGGCCATTCTCCTCGTCCGCCGCACGCACGCGACATCCGCCTATGTAACGATTCCGACGCGCGCTCGCTACTGCCGGGGCGCCCCCGCTTCGATCCGCTCGGCCACCCGGACGAGCAAGGACAGCATCGCCGCCATCCGCTCCTCCTGCACACCAAAGCGCGCATCGAGCGCACCAATGCGTGCTTCCATGGCACCAAACCGTGCCTCCAACGCGCCAAGACGCTGTTCGAGCGCGCTGAGCCGCAGCTGCACATCGCGCAATTCCGCGGTGATCGTCATCACCCGCGTGCCGAGCAGCTCGAGACTGATCTTTTCATCGCTCAAGACGAGATTCTCCGTCCACCGACATGCCATCAACGCCGCTGCATCATTCTAGCACAACGCGGTCCTTAGATCGGCCTGCTTGATCGCCGGGCTCGCGGGCCTACATCTCGTTCGGTTGCGCGGCACGCTTTCCCCGAGGCATATGGCTCACTCCGGCGGCATGGTCTGGCACGGCACGACGATCCTTTGCGTGCGCAAGGGGGGCCAGGTCGTGGTCGCCGGCGACGGCCAGGTCACGATGGGCAACACCGTCGTCAAGTCGAACGCACGCAAATTGCGGCGCTTGGCCGGCGGCTCGGTGATCGCCGGGTTTGCCGGCGCCACCGCCGATGCGATCGCGCTGTTCGAGCGGCTCGAGGCCAAGCTCGAGCAATACGCGACGCAATTGCCGCGCGCCTGCGTCGAGCTCGCCAAGGATTGGCGCACCGACCGTTATCTGCGCCGGCTCGAAGCGATGATGGCGGTCGCCGACAAGAGCGTCTCGCTGATCCTCTCCGGCACCGGCGACGTGCTGGAGCCCGAGGACGGGATGATCGGCATCGGCTCGGGCGGCGGCTATGCGCTCGCCGCGGCACGCGCGTTGATCGACCAGGATGGCCTCGACGCCGAAGGGGTGGCGCGCCGCGCGATGGCGATCGCCGCCGGAATCTGCATCTATACCAACGACAAGATCACTCTGGAAAAGATCGACTCCTGACCCAGATGCCGTCCTTCAGCCCGCGCGAGATCGTCTCCGAGCTCGACCGCTTTATCATCGGCCAGCACGACGCCAAGCGCGCCGTCGCCATCGCCTTGCGCAACCGCTGGCGGCGCCAGCAGCTCGCCCCCGAATTGCGCGAGGAGGTGTTGCCGAAAAACATCCTGATGATCGGGCCCACGGGCTGCGGCAAGACCGAGATTTCGCGCCGGCTCGCCCGCCTGGCGCAGGCCCCTTTTGTCAAGGTCGAGGCGACCAAGTTCACCGAGGTCGGCTATGTCGGCCGCGATGTCGAGCAGATCGTGCGCGACCTCGTCGAAATCGCGATCTCGATGACCCGCGAGCGGCTCAGGAAGGAGGTCGAGCCCAAGGCGGAGATCGCCGCCGAGGACCGCGTCCTCGATGCCCTCGTCGGTGCGTCGGCCAGCGCCGATACGCGCCAGAAATTCAGAAAGCGCCTGCGCGAGGGGGAGCTCGACGACCGCGAGATCGAAATCACGGTGCAGGAGAGCGCCGCCGCCAGCCTGCCGACCTTCGAAATCCCCGGCATGCCTGGCGCGCAGATGGGCATGCTCAATCTCGGCGACATTTTCGGCAAGGCCTTCGGCGCCCGGTCAAAACCGAAAAAGATGACCGTCGCCGACAGCTACCAGCTGCTGATCGCCGAGGAGAGCGACAAGCTCCTGGACCAGGAAAGCGTGGTGCGCGAGGCGATTGGTGCGGCCGAGCAGAACGGCATCGTCTTTATCGACGAGATCGACAAGATCAGCGGCCGTGGCGAGCGCGCCGGCGGCCATGGCGGCCCCGATGTCAGCCGCGAGGGGGTGCAGCGCGATTTGCTGCCGCTGATCGAGGGCACCACGGTCGCGACCAAGCACGGGGCGGTCAAGACCGACCATATCCTGTTTATCGCCTCGGGCGCCTTTCATCAGTCCAAGCCATCGGACCTGCTGCCCGAATTGCAGGGCAGGCTGCCGATCCGGGTCGAATTGCAGGCGCTCGACCGCAGCGATTTCCGCCGCATCCTGGTCGAGCCCGAAGCGAGCCTGATCAAGCAGTACAAGGCCCTGCTCGCGACCGAGGGCGTGACCCTCGAATTCGACGAGGCGGCGATCGACGAGCTGGCGCTCTTGGCCGAAGAGATCAACGCCGCCGTGGAAAACATCGGCGCCCGCCGGCTGCACACGATTTTGGAGCGGCTTCTGGAAGAGATCAGCTTCACCGCCTCCGACCGACCCGCCGGGACCCTCTTCAACATCGACCGCGACTATGTCCGCGACCAGGTCGGCGAGCTCGCCAAAAACGCCGATTTGTCAAAATTCATTTTGTGAGACCGCAAATGCGGCCGGGGGGGCGAGCGACGAGGGGCACAGCGCTGGCCGTTGGCTCGCGGCAGGAGGCGTCGCAGGATCGGCCGCGCGCGAAGGTATCGAGACCTGATCTCGATCTGATAAATTAGGTTGAGCAGGGCGCTGATCGCGCTCGGAATTTGCGCGTGCGGCGCGTCGCGGACAGCGGTGAGATTTTCAAAAATGGAATAGGAGGTCGTGATGACCGGCAGCACAACGCGCGCGGCCGTTCCGGGGGCGGTGCTATTTTTCGCATGTCTCGTGGCCGGTCCGGCACTTGCCGAGACGCCGGTGGGGTTGGGGCCGTCGAGCGCGGCTTACGGGATTTATGCGCAGGTCACCGACCACGGCAACACGGTGACATTCGGCCCGATCGCCGAGGTCGATGGGACGCATACCGCCGGCCTACAACAAATCGGTCGCTGCCGCACCGGTGCATCAGATCGTGCCGTTGCTGACCGGGATCGGAGTGACGCCGAGCCTCTTTATCAACGCCGCCGATTTCGAGTCGCATGTCGCCTCGAAGGGCTTTGGCGTGGATTCGGTGTCGACCGAGGCGAACACGCTGACCAAGAGCCTCAACCTGGCGCTGATGCTGAACCCGCCGCCGCCGATCCGACCAGGGACCGTCATCCTGCCGCGGCCGCAGCCCTTTCTGCAATTGTCGGCGCGGCGGATCACCTCGACCGCGGATTTCACCAAGGTGTTCCCGAGCCTCATCACCGACATCGGCAGCGCCTATTTTGGCGGCTTGACGGTCAGCGGCACCTTGGTCGGCAATCAAAAGCTCGTCTTTACCGGCAACGCCGACAAAGACACGATCCTGTTTCAGAGCCCGACCGTGACGATCACGTTGAACCAAGAAACCCAGGCGGGTTTGATTTCGTGCAGCCTGCATTGCGTCTTCACGCCGTACAGCATCACCACCAATGCCGTCGATATCTATCTGGACCATGCAAATGTGAACGGCCGCATTGTTTCGGGCGATATCGTGCTCGGCCAAGCGCACGCGGATTAGCAAAGCGACGCAGAAGCAGCCCAAACTACCAACCTCCCCTCTCGAATTCCGCGCTGGCGGCTGTTATATCTCGGCCGATGACGACGCGGCACGCCCGGATATCGCGAATTATCGGCCCGATCCTCGTCTGAGGGTCGGGGACGCGTTCGCCTTCGTCACTTTATCCGGGGTCCCGCGATGCCGACGGATTATCGTCCGACCGTTTTTCTGCCCAAGACCCAGTTCCCGATGCGTGGCGATCTGCCCAAGCGCGAGCCGGGGATTTTGGCGCGCTGGGAGGCGATGGGCCTTTACCGGCGGCTGCGCGAGGCGGCTCGGGGCCGCGAGAAATTCGTGCTGCATGACGGCCCGCCTTATGCCAATGGCGAGATTCATCTCGGCACCGCGCTGAACAAAATCCTCAAGGACGTGGTCAACCGCGCGCAGCAAATGCTGGGCCGCGACGCACCCTATGTGCCGGGCTGGGATTGCCACGGGCTGCCGATCGAATGGCTCGTCGAGGAAAAATACCGCGCCAAAGGCCAGTCGAAAGACAGCATCCCGATCGACCGCTTCCGCCGCGAATGCCGCGACTTTGCCGCGCATTGGATCGAGGTGCAAAAGCGCGACTTCAAGCGCCTCGGCGTGGTCGGCGATTGGGACCACCCCTATACGACGATGGCCTATGCCGC
Organism: uncultured Alphaproteobacteria bacterium; assembly: GCA_963702685.1. Classification (GTDB taxonomy): domain Bacteria; phylum Pseudomonadota; class Alphaproteobacteria; order ATCC43930; family CGMCC-115725; genus AP-15. The sequence goes on from CAVPDQ010000006.1 coordinate 265,477, forward strand.
CGAGGCGCAGATCGTGCGCGAGATCGGCAAGTTCCTGGTGAATGGCGGGCTCTACAAGGGCTCGAAGCCGGTGCTGTGGTCGGTGGTCGAAGAAACCGCCCTCGCCGAGGCCGAGGTCGAGTACCACGATCATCGTTCGACGACGGTCTGGGTGCGCTTCCCGATCGGCCGCGCCGCCCGGCCCTCGCTCGAAGGGGCCGCCGCGCTGATCTGGACGACGACACCCTGGACCCTGCCCGGCAACCGCGCCATCGCCTTCAGCGCGACGCTCGAATACGCGGCGATGCGCGTCGATCGCACGGCCGAGGGGAGCCGCGCCCGGCCCGGCGAAATCCTGCTGGTCGCCGCCACGCTCGCCGGGGAGGTTGCGGCGCGCGCCGGCATCGAGAAATTCGCGCTGCTCGACCGGTTTTCCGGCGAAGACCTCGCCGGCACGGTCGCGCGCCATCCGCTCGCCGGCCAAGGCTACGATTTCGCTGTGCCGCTGCTGCCGGCGGGGTTTGTCGAGGCGGACCAGGGGACGGGCCTCGTCCATATCGCGCCCAATGCCGGCACCGACGATTGGGAATTGGGGCAGGCGCACGGGCTCCCGGTCATCGACACGGTCGGGCCGGACGGCGTCTATCTCGCGACCGTGCCGCTCTTCGCCGGGCGCAGGGTCTATCGCCCGGACGGCAAGGAGGGCGACGCGAACGAGGCGGTGATCGCCGCACTCGACGCGGCCGGCGCGCTTCTCGCGCGCGGCCACCTGGTGCATTCCTACCCGCATTCCTGGCGCTCGAAAGCGCCGCTCATATTCCGCAACACGCCGCAATGGTTTATCGGGATGGAACAGGGCGGGCTGCGGCAAAAGGCGCTCGACGCGATCGCCGAGACGCGCTGGGTCCCGCCGCAAGGCAGGAACCGGATCGGTGCGATGGTCGAGGGCCGGCCCGATTGGTGCGTCTCGCGCCAGCGCGCCTGGGGCGTGCCGATCCCGGTCTTCACCAGCCGCAACACCGGCGAGCCGTTGCGCGACCCCGCCGTCATCGAGCGCGTCGCCCAGGCTGTCGAGCAGCATGGCGCAGATATCTGGTACAGCGCCGATGCCGGCGAATTTCTCGGCAACGCCTACGATCCCGCGGAATGGGACAAAGTTACCGACATCGTCGAGGTGTGGTTCGATTCGGGCTCGACCCACGCCTTTGTGCTGGAGCAGCGGCCGGAGCTGAAGTGGCCCGCCTCGCTTTATCTCGAAGGCTCGGACCAGCACCGCGGCTGGTTCCAATCGTCGCTGATCGAGGCCTGCGGCACCCGCGGCCGCGCCCCCTACGAGGCGGTGCTGACGCATGGCTTCGTGCTCGACGAGGACGGCCGCAAGATGTCGAAATCGCTCGGCAACGTGATTGCACCCCAGGCGGTGATGCGGGAGAGCGGGGCCGACATCCTGCGCCTGTGGGTGGTCGGCTCCGACTATTCGGAAGACGTCCGCATCGGCCCCGAAATCTTGAAGCGCCACGGCGACGTTTATCGCCGGCTGCGCAATACGCTGCGTTATCTGCTGGGCGCGCTCGACGGCTTTGCGCCGGCCGAAGCCGTCGGCATCGAGGCGATGCCGGAGCTCGAGCGCTGGGTATTGCACCGCCTCGCCGAGCTCGACCAATTGGTCCGCCGCTCGGTCGAGGCGTTCGATTTCCACAACCTCTTCAGCGCTTTGCATAATTTCTGCGCCAACGACCTCTCGGCGTTCTATTTCGACATCCGCAAGGACCGGCTTTATTGCGACGCGCCCGACGATCCGCGCCGGCGTGCGGTGCGCACGGTCCTCGACCGCACCTTCGACTGCCTGGTGCGTTGGCTTGCCCCGGTCACCTGCTTTACCGCCGAGGAAGCCTGGCTCGCCCGTCACGGCGATGCCGAGGGCCGCAGCATCCACCTCGAGCTCTACGCCGATGTTCCGGCCGAGTGGCGCAACGACAAGCTCGGCGAACGCTGGGCCGCGTTGCGCGACCTGCGCCGTGTCGTCACCGGGGCGATCGAGGTCGAGCGCGGTGCCAAGCGGCTCGGGTCGAGCCTGCAAGCCGCGGTCGAGCTCTACCTGCCCGACCGGCTGCTTTCCCAGCTGGATGGCGTCGATCTCGCCGAATTGTGCATCGCCTCGGCCGCCACGGCGCGGGCCGGGCCGGTACCGGAAGACGCCTTCACCCTTTCCGAGATCGCCGATGTCGGGGCACGCATCGCGCTCGCCGCCGGCGAGCGCTGCGAGCGCTGCTGGCGGGTTTTGCCGGAGGTCGGCCAGCAGCCGGGGCATGGCGACCTCTGCCGGCGCTGCGCCGATGTTCTCGACCACAGCACCGTTACGGCGACGAGCGCCGGTTGATGTTGACGCTCGGCCTCGCCGTCGCAATTGTCGTCGTCATCCTCGACCAATTGAGCAAGGCTGCGATTCTCGGCTTTTTTGCCGCGCATCCGTTCAGCGAGCCGCTGACCCCGTTTTTCAGCCTGGTGCTCGGCTACAACCGCGGCATGAGCTTCGGCTTTTTCAACGCTGGCGCGGGCGGCCTCAACGCGCTCATCTTCTCGCTCGTCGCCGCCGCGATCGTGGTCGCTCTGATCTGGTGGCTGGTGCGGGTGACGAGCCCGTTTCTCGCCGTCGCGATCGGGCTGATCATCGGCGGTGCCGTCGGCAACGTCATCGACCGGCTGCGCCTTGGCGCAGTCGTCGATTTTCTCGATTTTCATGTTGGCCTATGGCATTGGCCCGCCTTCAATCTCGCCGATAGCGCGATTTGTGTCGGCGTCGCGGCAATGTTGCTCGATGGGTTGCTTCTGCGCCGTCAAGCGCGTTAAATAGCGCGCGGGAGGGGCCTTTACCATGTCTGACGAATACCGGAGTCACCGCGCGGGCCGCAGGCTGGTTGCTTTGGCTGTTGTTTGTCTCGCCGGAGCCGCGTTCGGCACGGGCTGCACCGACTTCAAGCGGATGGTCGGTCTGGAGCCGACGATGCCGGACGAGTTCGCGGTCGAATCGCGCGCGCCCTTGACGATCCCGCCCGATTTCGATCTGCGCCCACCCGAGCCCGGCGCAGCCCGCCCCCAGGAAAAAAGCACGAGCCAGCAGGCCGAGCAGGTCATCGACCAGGCCGGGCCCGGCGGGGCGGGCACCAAGGAAGCGGCCGATTTCCGCCTGCGCCGCAGCCCCGACGAGCTGCCCGACCTCGGCGGCCCGCAGCGGCCAAACCCGAACGGCGTCGTCGCCGACCAGAGCCTGTCGGCAAAGCTCCTGGGCTATGGCGATACCGGGGCGGCCGGTGCCACCGTCGAAAAGCGTGAGACGACGCCGCTCAAGGGCGTCTACTAAGGCTTTGCTTCGGGTCGGTGGGGGATGCCGTTTTTCGACCTGACCGGCCGCGTGGCGATCGTCACCGGCGGCAATGGCGGGATCGGGCTCGGCATGGCACGGGGCCTCGCCGGCGCCGGCGCCGCGGTCATGCTGGCCGCACGCGACCGGGGGAAGGCCGAGCAGGCGCTCGTGGACCTCGCTGCGACCGGCGCGAGATGCGCCTTCACCCCGCTCGACGTCGCCGACGAGGGCTCGTGCCGTGCGGCAATCGCAGCCGCGACCGACCGCTTTGGCCGGCTCGACATCCTGGTCAACAACGCCGGCACCTCGGTTCGCAAGCCGCCGCAGGAGTATTCGGCGGCCGAGTGGCACAAGGTGATCGACACCAACCTGACAGGCGCCTTTTTGTGCGCGCAGGCGGCCTATCCGGCGATGCGGCAAGCGGGCGGCGGCAAGATCGTCAATATCGGCTCGATGTTTGCGATCTTCGGCTCGGGCTATGCCGCGGCCTACGCGGCGAGCAAAGGCGGTCTCGTCCAATTGACCAAATCGCTCGCCGTCGCCTGGGCCGCCGACAACATCCAGGTCAACGCGGTGCTGCCCGGCTGGGTCGATACGGAATTGACCCAGGACGCCCGCCAGCAAGTGCCGGGGCTGCACGAACGGGTGCTGGCGCGCACCCCGGCCGGCCGCTGGGGCGTGCCCGAAGACCTCGCCGGCATCGCCGTCTTTCTCGCCTCCCCCGCCGCCGATTTTATCACCGGCGCCGCAATCCCGGTCGACGGCGGCTTCTCCGCCTCCGGGTAGCAAGCCGCACCTGCCTCAGCCAAATCGGCGTTCGGCCCCGTTCGTGTCCGGTGCTCGCTGCTTGCCCGCGTCGTAAATACGGCAAGAGACGAGTCGGCCCTCGTTCAACCCGTCGTCACCACAACCGTATATCGCCAAGATTTCGTTTACCGTCGGCACAGTTGTGTATTATCATGTAGGATCAACTGATTGGAGCGTAGAATGAAGGTCGCCATCATTTTCGGGGCCCTCATCATTGCCGCTACAATCGTGTGGACACAAGTGGATTTCTGCGGGCCGGTTCGGGCATATATCCGCGCAGCCGTTATGAAGAAAACGGAAAATGGCGTGGCGCAAGCTCTCTATACCTTTATGCCGGACAGGATGATCGATGCATTGATGGCACAAGCTGGCCATCCTTTGGTTAGCTGGAAATGCATTGCGTGGGACCTTGGATTTATTCGACCACCTCCGCCCACAGGTGCCTCGGATACTGGAGATGGGGCGCCGCGTTCTGGCGGAGGCGGATCGCTGCGATAGCCAGTAACGCTCACTCGAAGGCGCTTCATCTATACCTAAATTAATACTTGCGTGGTCGAGGGCGCCCCGCGCTTCCGACTGGGTGGAAACGCGACCACATTTGCCGTCGTGCATGCTTCGAGACGCGCCCCTTGGGCGCTCCTCAGCATGAGGTGAGCTGTTGATGCCACTTATGGAGTCCCTCATCCTGAGGAAGCCGCGCAGCGGCTGTCTCGAAGGACGCACGGCGCCGATCCAGCCCATCAATTCCTTCCCAGGCGGCTTTGCGAGAATGACCAGCAACTACGTGACTTGGGATGCTTTTCCTGGATCGGACACTCAGCCGAAGCGGCGCTCCGCCCCGTTCGTTGTCGGCGGGCGCCGCTCTGCCGTGTCGTAGAGGTGGCAGGCGACGAGGCGGCCGTCGACTTCGGCGAGCGCCGGCTCGTCGCGCGAGCAGCGCGCCATCGCGTGCGGGCAGCGCGGGTGAAAGTGGCAGCCGGGCGGCGGGTTCAACGGGCTCGGCACCTCGCCGGCGAGGATGATCTCGTCGCGTCGCTCGTCGGGATGGCTCGGCAATGCGGCGGAAAAGAGGGCCTCGGTATAGGGGTGCTTTGGCGCGCGGGCGATGGTCTGCGCGTCGCCGCTTTCGACGATCTGGCCCAGATACATGACCACGATCGTATGGCTCATATGGGCGACGGCGGCGAGGTCGTGCGCGATAAAAAGGTAGGAAAGCCCGAGCTCGCTCTGCAGATCGCGCAGCAGATTGAGGATTTGCGCGCGGATCGACACGTCGAGCGCCGAGACCGGCTCGTCGAGCACGATGAGCTTTGGCGAGAGCGACAGCGCGCGGGCAATGGCGATGCGCTGGCGCTGCCCGCCCGAAAATTCATGCGGAAAGAGATCGGCCGCTCGGTGCGGCAACCCGACGAGGTCGAGGAGCTCGAGGACGCGACGGCGCGCCCCGCCGGCCGGCAGGCGCTCGTTGGTGACGAGGGGCTCGGCGACGATTGCGGCGACCCGCATCCGCGGGTTCAGCGACGCGTAGGGATCCTGAAACACCGCCTGGACCGATTTGCGGTATTGCCGGCGGCCGGCGGTGTCGAGCTCGTGCAAATCGCGCCCGTCGAAGCGGATGCTGCCGCCGCTCGGCTCTTCGAGCCCGAGCACCAGCTTCGCCGTTGTCGTCTTGCCGCAGCCGCTCTCACCGACGACGCCGAGCGTGCGCCCGGGCTCGATCGCAAACGACACCCGGTCGACCGCGCGCACGACGCCGCGTGTCGCCGCCGAAAAAGCCGCGCCTGGCGCGGAAATGCTTGCTGACGGCCACCGCTTCGAGGATGGCCATCAGACCGCTCCATTCCCCAGCGCCGGACGCTTGCCATCGTCCCCACCGGCGCGCGAGGCGGCGAGCCAGCAGCGCGCGGTGCGGCCCTCGCCCGGCATAAATTCGGGCGGCGTCTCGGCGCGGCACCGGTCGAAAGCCAGCGGGCAGCGCGGCGCGAACGAGCAGCCGGGCGGCAATGCCGACATGTCGGGCGGTTGGCCGTCGATCGCGGTCAGCCGCTGGCGGCTGTCGCTCATCCGCGGGATCGAGTTTAAGAGCGCCTCGGTATAGGGATGGATCGGCGTATTGAAGATTTGCGAGACCGGCCCCGATTCGACGACGCGCCCGGCATACATGACCGCGAGCTGGTCGCACATCTTGGCGACGATGCCGAGATTGTGGGTGATAAAAATGAGGGCGAGGCCGTGCGCCCGCTGCAAATCGCGCAGCAGGGCGAGGTACTGCGCCTGGATCGTCAGGTCGAGGCTGGTGGTCGGCTCGTCGGCGATCAGCAAGCGCGGCTCGCAAGAGATGCCGATCGCGCCGACGATGCGCTGGCGCATGCCGCCCGACATCTCGTGCGGGTATTGCGTGACGCGGGTTTCGGGCGACGGGATGCGCACCGACTTCAACAGCTCGCACGCCCGTCTCCAGGCGGTCGCACGCGAGGCGCCCTCATGCACCCGGAGCGGCTCGCCGACCTGGTCGCCGATCGTGAACAGCGGGTTTAAGGACGCCATCGGGTCTTGCAGGATCATCGCGATCCGCTTGCCCCGCACCCGGCGCATCTGCTCGTCTGATTTTTTGCACAGATCCTCGCCCTCGAACAGCATCTGCCCGCCGACGATCCGCGCCGCCGGCGGCAGGATGCGCAGGATCGTCAGCGCCAGCGTGCTTTTGCCCGAGCCCGAACTCGCCGACGATGCCCAAGGTCTCGCCGGCCCTGATCGACAGCGACACCTCATCGACCGCACGCACGACGCGCGTCCCCTGACCCGAAACATAATGGGTCGACAGGTTCCTCAGCTCGAGCAGCGGGGCGGCTTTCGCCGGCGCCCGTTGCGCGGCCGCTTCATAGCTGGCGGAGCTGGGGGTCGAGCTTGACACGGAGCCAGTCGCCGAGAAGGTTGGCCGACAGCACCATCAGCATGATGCAGCAGCCCGGGAACACGGTCAGCCACCAATAGCCCACCATCATCCCCTGCTTGCCGTCGCTGAGCATCAGCCCCCAGGCCGGCTGCGGCGGCGGCACGCCGACCCCGAGAAACGACAAGGACGCCTCGGCGATGATGACGACGCCGAGCATCAGGGTGCCCAGCACGATCGCCGAATTCAGCACATTGGGCAGGATGTGGCGCAGCATGATCGTCGGCTTCGAGCAGCCGGCGACGATCGCCAGCCGGACGAACTCGCGCTCCTTCAATGAGAGCACCTCGGCGCGGATGATCCGCGCATAGCGGGTCCAATAGACGGCACCGAGGATGATCACGATGTTCCACATGCTGGGGCCGACGATCGCCGCCAGGAAAATCGCGAAGGTCAACGCCGGCAAAGCGAGCCAGGTGTCGGTGAGCCGCATGATCACCTGGTCGACCCAGCCGCCGAGATAGCCCGAGATGATGCCGAGCGCGGTGCCGAGGACCCCGGCGAAGATCACCGCGGTAAAGCCGACCACCATCGACACCCGCGCGCCGAATATCAGCCGCGACAGCACATCGCGGCCGAGCTGGTCGGTGCCGAGCAGGTATCGGGTGCTGCCGCCGGCTTCCCAGAACGGCGGCTTGAATCGCGCCGCGAGGCTGCCGATCTCGGGATTGTGCGGGGCCAGCAGATTGGCAAAGATCGCGACCAGCGTGATCACCGCAAAGATCGTGCTCGGCACCAGCGGGAAGTCCGGCCGCCGGATAAAAGCAAAGCGCGATGGACGCTCCAGACCTAGAGCGACGGTTTCAACCGGCGAGATTACCGTCATAGCGGGTCAGCTCCCCAATCGGATGCGGGGGTCGATCAAGGCGTAGCAAATATCGACCAAGAGGTTGACGCCGATGATCATCGCACCCCCCATCAGCACCACCCCCTGCACGATCGGGAAGTCGCGGAAGGTGATGCCCTCGTAGAGGAGGCGCCCGATGCCGGGCCAGGCGAACACGGTTTCCACCACCACCGCCACATTGACCATGATCACGAGGTTGACCCCGGCCAGGGTCAAGACCGGGATCAGCGCGTTTTTGAACGCGTGCTTGGCGATGACGAGCGATTGCGGCAATCCCTTGATGCGGGCGAGCTTGACGTATTCCGAGCCCAGGACCTCGAGCATCGACGAGCGCGTCAGCCGCATATGGGTCGCGGCGAAATACCAGCCCAAGGCGAAGGCCGGCATGACCAGATGCGCCGGGCTGCCGGCACCCGACGACGGCAGCCAGCGCAGATAGACCGAAAAGAACAGGATCATCAAGAGCCCGATCCAGAAGGCCGGCATCGACAGGCCGAGAAGCGCGAACAATTTGCCGACATTGTCCCAAAACCGGCCGACCCGAACCGCGGCGATGATGCCCGACGGGATGCCGATCGCCAGCGAAAAGGTCATCGCCACCGCCGCCAGCATCAGCGAGTTGGGCAGCCGCGACAGATAGAGCCCCATGACCGGCACGCGGTAATAGAACGACTGGCCGAGATCGCCGTGGGCGAGGCTCCACATGAAGATCCCGTATTGCGTCCAGAGCGGCTGGTCGAGGCCGAACTGGTGGTGAATGGCGGCGATGTCGGCCTCGCTGGCGCCGGGCTCGACCAACAGCGAGGCCGGGTCGCCGGTCACCCGAACGAAAAAGAAGATGGTCAGCGACAACAGGAACAGCGACAGAATCGAATAGGCGACCCGCCTGCCGATATACTGCTTCATCGCGTCCTCGCCTCCCGGCCGCTCATCTCCCGTCCTCCACCGCGGCTACGCGCCTTTGATCGTGATGTCCTCGAAGGGGGCGGTATAGGCAAATCCCGGGATCAAGCCGAACGCGGACTCGCCGACACGCGGGCCGACCCCGTTGAGAAACCCGAGCAGCCAAACGGGCGCATAGATCGCCTTGTCGTATACCAGCTGCTGCATCTTGGCGAGGATCGCGGCGCGCTTTTTCGGATCGAGCTCATTGGCCTGCTTGGCGAACAGCTCGTCGATGTCGGGATAGCTGCCATAAACATAGGGGCCGCCCTTGGCGACAAAGGCGGCGAGACGGGTCGTGGCGTCGCCAAAGGCGCCGCTTGCACCGCGCAGGATCCCGTGGGCGTACTTTTTTCCGGCATACCCGGCGAGAAAGCCGGCGCGCTCGATCGGCTGCAGCCGGCAGCGGATGCCGACCTGCCCCAAGCCATCGACAATCGCCTCGCCCATGTTCGCGTAGGAGCTGTCGCAATAAAACAGCCCACCGTCGAAGCCGTTCGAATAACCGGCATCGGTCAGCAATTTCTTGGCCTTGACCGGGTCGTAGACCGCCGCCGGCGGCTGCCAATAGTAATCGAAGGTGTCGGGGATGATGCTGTTGTTGATCTTGCAATAGCCGAGAAACAGCGCCTTGTTCATGCCGTCGCGGTCGAGCGCCAGATTGGCCGCCTGGCGCACCCGCAGATCGTGCCACGGCGATTTCGGGTCCCACTGGTCGGGAAAATAGACCCAGTTCGAGGCCTGCAGCACGACCGGCTTCAGGGTCAGGCCCGGGGTGCGCCGCAAATCCTCGGCGAGCTCGCCGCGGATCGAGTAGGCGATATCGACCTCGCCGCGCTTCAGGGCGGCAAGCCGCGTCGTCTCGTCAGGAATGACCTTCATGACGAGGCGCTTGACCGCGGGCGTCTTGCGCCAATACCCCTCGAACGCTTCGAGCACCAGCTCGACCCCCGGATTGAACGAAACGAATTTGTAGGGCCCCGCCCCGATCGGCGCCTTTTTGAACCCGTCGTCGCCGACCTTCTCGACATATTTTTTCGGGACGACCCAGCTGGCGCCGCTGGCGGTCGCGTAAAAGGTCATAAAGTCGGGCCACGGCGCCTTGAGCTTGAACCGTACATGCTGCGGGTCAGGAGTTTCGACCGCCGCCACTCGCGAATGCAGCAAATCGTGCGAGGCGCCGCGATAGCGCTCGAACGAGAATTTGACGTCCTCGGCGGTGACCGGGTCGCCATTGTGGAATTTCGCATCCTTGCGCAGGACGAACTCGTAGCCGAGCCCGTCCTCGGCGGCTGACCAGGATTCGGCGAGGCTCGGCGCCCGAACCTTCCCCGGCATCGGCTTTACCAGCGCGTCGTGCAGCGCGTAGAGCACCATGAATGGGGTGATGATCCCCTGGGTCTCGGCCGGGTCGAACCAGGTCGGCGACAGCGAGACGTGGATGCCCCAATTGAGCTGCCCCGCCGGGATGGTAGCAGCTTTGGCCGGTCCGGCAGCACCCGCGGCAACGCCAAGGGCGGTCAAAGCCAAGAGCTCGCGTCGGGTCAGCGCCGTCGCGTCGCCGTCGATCGCATTCTTTTTGTCGTTGCCGGCGACCGCGCTCATCCGTCTCCTCCTTACAACTCCCTTACAGAGTCTTGAGCCGACTGTAGCCGAGCCGGACCGAATTGTCTCGGCCAATCTCCGGCGCTCACGGCGTGGTGAGCGTTGCCGGCACCAGGCGCCCTTGATCGTCCGGCTGGGCGCCCTTGATCGTCCGGCTAGGCGCCCTTGATCGTCCGGCTGGGCGCCCTTGATCGTCCGGCTAGGCGCCCTTGATCGTGATGTCCTCGAAGGGGGCGGTGTAGGCAAAGCCGGGGATCAGCCCGAACGCCGACTCTCCGACGCGCGGCCCAACGCCGTTCAGAAAGCCCAGCTGCCAGATCGGCGCGTAGATCGCCTTGTCGTAGACGAGCTGCTGCATCTTGGTGAGGATCGCCGCCCGTTTGGTCTGGTCGACCTCATCGGCTTGCTGCGGGTAGAGCGCGTCGATGTCGGGATAGCTGCCATAGGCGTAGGCGCCGCCTTTGACGACAAAGGACGCGAGCCGGGTGGCGGCGTTGCCAAAGGCGCCGCTCGCCCCCTGAATGATGCCGCGCGTGTACTTCTGGCTGGTGTAGCCGGCGAAGAAGCCGGCGCGCTCGATCGGCTGCATTTTTACCCGTATGCCGAGCTGCTGAAGGTTGTCGATCGAAACCTCGGCCATGTTCGAATACGAGCTGTCGCAATACATGAACCCGGCGTCGAAGCCATTGGGATGGCCCGCCTCCGCCAGCAATTTCTTGGCCTTCTTGGGGTCGTAGACCGCCGCCGGCGGCTGCCAATAAAAGTCGAAGGTATAGGGCACGATGCTGTCGGTGGTCTTGCAATAGCCGAGAAACAGGGCCTGGCTCATCCCTTCCCGGTCGATCGCCAGATTGGCGGCCTGGCGGACGCGCAGATCGTGCCAGGGCGATTTCGGGTCCCATTGCTCGGGGAAATAGAGCCAGTTCGGCGCCTGCAGCACCACCGGCTTCAGGCTCAATCCTTTGCTCTTGCGCAGCTCGTCGGCCAATTCGCCGCGGATCGAATAGGCGATATCGACCTCGCCGCGCTTGAGCGCCGCGAGCCGCGTCGCCTCGTCCGGGATCACCTTCATCACCAGCCGCTTGACCGCCGGGGTCTTGCGCCAGTAGCCGTCGAAGGCTTCGAGCACCAGCTCGACGCCCGGTGTGAACGACACGAACTTGTAGGGGCCGGCCCCGACCGGGGCGCGTTTGAAGCCGTCGTCGCCGACCTTCTCGACATATTTCTTCGGCACGATCCAGCCCGAGCCGCTGGCGTTCGAATAGAACATCAGAAAATCGGGCCACGGGTTTTTCAGCTTGAACCGGACATGCCGCGGGTCGGGGGTTTCGATCGCCGCCACGTTCTTCTTCATCAAATCGTGCGCCGCCCCTTTGTAGCGCTCGAACGAGAACTTGACGTCTTCGGCCGTCACCGGCTCGCCATTGTGAAACTTGACGCCTTGGCGCAGCACGAACTCGTAGCTGAGGCCGTCCTCCGAAGCCGACCAGGATTCGGCGAGGCACGGCGCCTGCGACTTGCCGGGCATCGGCTTGACCATCGCGTCGTGCAGCGCATAGAGCACCATAAAGGGGGTGATGATCCCCTGGGTCTCGGCCGGGTCGAACCAGGAGGGCGCCAACGAGACGTGCACCGCCCAGGTCAACTGTCCCGCCGCGGGAGCCGCCGCAGCCGGAGCCGCCGCACCGGCGGCAAGACCGAGCGCGGTCATCGCCATCATCTGGCGCCGGGTCAGCCCATTCGACCCGCCGTTCAGCCCGTTTTTTTGCCGATTGCCCGAAACCATCTGCGCGCTCCCTCCCTTACATAACCCTTACGGGTTGGTGTTGGGGCGCAATGTAACGCAGCTTTGCGCGATTGTCTCGGCCAATCTCCCGCGATCGGGCACGGACTCTCGTCAGGCGCCCTTGATCGTAATGTCCTCGAAGGGGGCGGTATAGGCGAAGTCGGCGATCAGCCCGAACCCGGACTGGCCGACCCTGGGCCCCACTCCATTGATAAAGGCGAGCTGCCAGATCGGCGCCGAAATCGCTTTCTCGTAGACGAGCCGTTGCGCCTTTTCGAGCAGTGCGGCGCGCTTCTTGTTGTCGAGCACGCTTTCCTGCTCGTGAAACAGCGCGTCGATATCGGGATAGTTGCCATAGGCGTAGGGGCCGCCTTTGACGATAAAGGCGGCGAGCCGGGTGGCGGCGTTGCCGAAGGCGCCGCTGCCGCACAGGATCATGTGCTTGAAGCGCTTGTTGGCCCAGCCCTCGACAAAGGCGGCGCGTTCGAGCGGCCGCAGCTGGGCTCGGAACCCGGCCGCCTGGAGATTATCGAGCGCCGCCTCGGCGACATTCGCATAGGACGAGTCGCAGAACAGCTCGCCAGCGTCAACCCCGTTCGGCAAGCCGGCTTGGGCCAGCAATTCCTTGGCCGTCTTCGGATCGTACACCGCGGCCGGCGGCTGCCAATAATAATCGAAGCTGAATGGGATCAGGCTGTCGGTGACCTTGGAAAAGCCGAGCGTGATCGCGTCGTTGATCGCCTTCCGATCGAGGGCGAGGTTGGCCGCCTGCCGCACGCGCAAATCGTGCCACGGCGATTTCGGATCCCACTGGTCGGCAAAATAGAGCCAAAACGGCGCCGGCGGTATCACCGGCTTCAGCGTCAACCCAGGCGTCCGGCGCAGCTGCTCGGCCAATTCGCCGCGGATCGAGTAGGCGATATCGACCTCGCCACGCTGCAGCGCCGCGAGCCGGGTGGTCTCTTCGGGGATCACCTTGAAGACGATGCGCTTTACACTTGGCGTTTTGCGCCAGTACTGGTCGAACGCCTCGAGGACCATCTCGACGCCGGGCGTGAACGAAACGAACTTGTAGGGTCCGGCGCCGATCGGCGCCTTTTTGAAACCGTCGGGACCGACCTTTTCGACGTATTTCTTGGGCACGATCCAGCCCGCCCCGGTGGCGGTCGCATAAAACGTCAGAAAATCGGGCCACGGCGTTTTGAGCCGGAAGCGCACATGCGTTGCATCGGGGGTTTCGATCGCCGCCACCCGGCCTTTCATCAGATCGTGGGAAGCGCCCTTGTAGCGCTCGAACGAATATCTGACGTCCTCGGCGGTCACCGGCTCGCCATTATGGAACTTGATGCCGTCGCGCAGCACGAACTCGTAGGTGAGCCCGTCTTCCGCCGCGGTGTAGGATTCGGCAAGGCAGGGTGCGAGCTTTTGCCCCGGCATCGGCTTTACCATCGCGTCGTGCAATGCGTAGAGCACCATAAAGGGCGTGATGATCCCCGATGTCTCGGCCGGGTCGAACCAAGTCGGCGCCAGCGAAACATGGATGCCCCAGCTCAGCTGCCCCTGCGGCGCCGCCGCGCCAGCCGGTCGCGTCCCGCCGGCGACCAAGCCGAGCGCGCTGAGGGCGAGCAGCTCGCGGCGCGACAGACCGGCCCTGCCTGCGGCGGAGGCACGAATTATCCGATCGACGGCGGATGTGTGCATGGGTTCCTCCCGTTCAGCAGCTCCTTAACAGAGCCTTGCGCTGATGGTAGGTCAGCAATGCACCGATGTCATCCCCAAATGCAAAGGGACCCGCCGGCCGGGTCCTTTACGCAGCCTTTAGCGTGATGTCCTCGTAAGGTGCCGTATAGGGGAAGCGGGCGATGCGGCCGAACCCGGACTCGCCGACCCGCGGCCCGACGCCGTTGATAAAGGCCAGCTGCCAGATCGGCGCATAGATCGTGCGCTCATAAATCAGCTGCTGGATCTTGTGCAGGATCGCCTCGCGCCGGCCGCGGTTCAGCTCAATCGCCTGCTGGCGGTAGAGCGCGTCGATATCAGGATAGCTGCCATAGGCAAAGGTGCCGCCCTTGACGATCAGCGACTCGATACGGGTCGCGGCGTTGCCGAAGGCGCCGGGCCCGGCCTGGATGATAATCCCGGAGATATCGGCCGGGTCGAACCAGACCGGGGCCAAGGAGATATGCACCCCCCAGGTCAGCTGATCTTGCGGTGCCGCGCGGCCGATTGTCGGCGCGCCGGCAACGAGGCCCAGCGCGCTGGCGGCGAGAACATCGCGGCGTGTCGGATTGCTGTTGTAGCCGTTTGCGGTGCTCATGCGATCCTCCGCGATTGCGGTCCTTACAATCCCAGATAGAATTTGCGGACCAGCTCGTTGTTGTTGAGGTCTTCGGCGGATTGGCCCTCGAAGGCGATACGGCCGTGGACGATGACATAGCCGCGATCGGCGATGCGCACCGCCTGATTGAAGTTTTGCTCGGCCATCAGCACGGTAAGCTGAAACCGCTCCTTCAATTCCTGGATCTTGTCGATCGTGCGCTTGACCAAGACGGGGGCGAGGCCGACCGAGGGCTCGTCGATCAGCAGGATTTTGGGCGCCGACATCAAGGCGCGGGCGAGTGCCAGCATCTGCTGCTCGCCGCCCGACATGCTGCCGGCGAGCTGGCGCCGCCGCTCGCGCAGCACCGGGAAAGTCATATAGGACGATTCGAGGTTATGCCCGATCTCGGCCCGCGCGGTCGGCCGAAAGGCGCCGAGCAGCAAATTCTCCTCGACGGTCAACTTCGGGAAGAGGCGCCGCCCTTCCGGGACGAGGGTAATGCCGAGATCGACGATCGCCTCGGTCGTGCGGCCGACGAGATCGACCGGCACGCCGTCGATTTCCGCCATGATCGACCCGGCGCTCGGCCGCAGCATGCCCATGACGCATTTCATCAAGGTGCTCTTGCCGTTGCCGTTGGTCCCGAGCAAAACCACGGTCTCGCCCGCCGCCACTTCGAGCGACACGCCTTCGAGCACCCGCACCGAGCCGTATCCGGCGTCGAGCCCGGTTATGCTGAGACTGCTCGCCAAGATAGGCCCTCTCGAAAATCGGGGTTGCGGATGGCTTCTTGCAGCGCGCTGTCGGCGATCTTCCGGCTAGCCGGAATGACCGGCGCTCCGGGGTCGCCCACGGCCGCGCGTGCCGGCTTGGCGCGGCCGGCCCAGCCCGGCCGTATTCCGCATCGGACCCGCGGCTGCCGCTCGCCGCCCGGTCATCCAGCTCTTCGAGCCCAGGACACCTCTCAGCAAGGCCGGGACGTAAATGTCGGCGTCGAGCCTGGGAAAATGAATGCCGAGACCGAATTCTTGCAGTTCGATTGCCTTCAGGTCCTCCACCGACGCGTGTTGCAGCCCTTCGGCATCGTGCGGCGCGAACCCAATCTCGACGCCCGTTGTCAACCGCACGATAATCCGATTGCGTCCAGCGTCGTAACGCGCGCTTTGGGCACGCGGGCCGCGCATCCGCCCCTTGCCCCGCGCTATTGCCGCTTCGATCTCTGCCTCAGTCGGCTCAACCATGGTACCGCTTCCATGCGTTGATCAGCTCGTCCCGGTGCTCTACGGTCAGCTGCATCGCCCGTCGTATCTCCCGCTCGCCGCAATTGATTGCTTCGCGAACTTGGAGTTCTAGCAGATCGATGACCACCACCCAACCAGGTCCGAGGACATGGATGTGGGCGGGCGGGTGGTCGTTCGGGTAGACCACCGCCCGCAGCCCCTCTAAGCGCAGCACCGTGGGCATAGCCGATCGCCAGCGAAACTCGGCGGTTCCGGGATCGCAAGATGCGCCCAATTTATTGGAATCATCATCGATCCTGAACCAAAGCGTTTATATCGCCAAACTCTCTACTTCTCCAATTCTGGGATGTCGCTATTCGCCAAGATAAGCCCTTTCGACCTCGGGGTTGCGGATCGCTTCCTGGGGCGGGCCGTCGGCGATCTTGTGGCCGGCCACGAGCACGACGAGCCGGGTCGAAAAGCTCATGACCGCGCTCATGATGTGCTCGATCAGGACGATCGTGATGCCGCCCTCGTTGAGCCGAAACAGCACCGCCAGGATCTCCTCGACCTCGGCGGGCGAGAGCCCGGCCATCGCCTCGTCGGCAAAGAGGAGCCGCGGCGCGCTCGCGACTGCGCGCGCCAATTCGAGCTTGCGCATCTCGACCTGGGTCAGCTCGCGCGGCAGCTGCGCGGCCTTGTCGGCGAGCCCGACATCATCGAGGAGGGCACGGCAGCGCTCGCCGATTTCCGCCTCGGAAAGGCGCACCCCATGCCGAGCGTTGACCGTGTAGTAGAGCGGGATACGCAGATTGTCGAGGAGGCTCAGGCTGCGGAACGGCTTTGGCAGCTGAAAGCTGCGGGCGAGGCCGAGGCGGGTGCGGCGGTAGGCCGGCAGGCGGTCGATCGGGCGGCCGTCAAAGACGAGATTGCCGCTGTCGTGGCGGAGGATGCCGGTCAAGCAATTGACGAGCGTGCTTTTGCCGGAGCCGTTCGGCCCGATCAGCCCGAGCCGCTCGCCCGGTGCCACCGCGAGATCGATGCCGTCGAGCGCGACAAACCCGCCAAAGCGCTTGCCGAGCCCGCTGACTTCGAGCAGCGCCGTCAGCGCCGCCTCCCGCGCCAGCCGCGCACCAGCCCGACGATCCCGTTGGGTGCCACGACGACAAAGGCGATCAGCAGCAGGCCGACGATCAAGAGATTGAGCGCCGAGGAGATCGTCACGGTGGCGATCTGCTGGATCGTCCCCAACAGGATCGCGCCGATCACCGGGCCGACCCAGCTCGTCATGCCGCCGATCAGCGGCATCGCCACGCTGTTGACCGCGTAGGACAGGTTGAAGCTCGAAGCCGGGTCGAGATAGGTGACGTAATACGGCAAGGGCGCTCCCGCCATGCCCATCAGCGCGCCGCTCAAGGTCGTCGCCACCAGCTTCAGGCGCAATGTCGGCACGCCGCCCGCTTCGGCCGCCTGCTCGTCGTCCCGGATCGCGTTCAAGCCGAGGCCGAGCCGCGAGCGCTCGACGCTCCGCGCCACCGCCACCGCAATCCAGCTCAGGATCACCATCAGCGTATAAAGATACTGGATATAGCCCCCGAGGAGCGGCGCGTGCTGCGGCCGGATGATGTAGATGCCGCGCGAGCCGCCGACAAAATCCCAGTTGACGATCAAGGTCTGCGCCACGATCGCCATGGCGAGCGTCGCGATCGCAAAGAACACGCCCTTCAGCCGCAAAGTCAGGTAGCCCATCGCAAAACCGAGCACGCCGGAGATCACGCCGGCGGCGGCGATCATGACAGGCAGCGGTGCCGCGCTCGTCTGGTGCAAGACGACCGAGGTGTAGGCGCCGATCGCAAAAAAGGCGCCGACGCCGAAATTGGTATAGCCGGTATAGCCGCCAAGAATATTCCATGCGGTCGCCAGCACGATATATTGTAGCACCACATAGCCCGCGAAAAAGAAATACTCGTTGGCGATCAGCCCCCGCGTCACCACCAGGAAGACCGCCGAGAACAAAAACGACACGAGCCAAAACCTGAAAGCGCTCATCTCCGGGTATCCCGGACGCCAGCCCCTCTCCCGCACCGCGGGAGAGGGAGGGGCCCAGCCATGAGGCTGGGAGGGTGAGGGGTTAATGTGCCCTCACAATGCGCAAGATGGTCTCGACCACTCCGTCGATATTGGAAAGGACATCGTTGTTCCAAAACCGGATCACCTGCCAGCCGTGCCGTTCCAGCCAAGCCGTTCGACAGGCATCGGTAGCGCTGTCCGCATGCTGGCCGCCATCGATTTCGATCACCAAGGCATGTCTGGTACAGGCGAAATCGGCAATGAAGCCGCCAATCGGATGCTGCCGCCGAAACTTGTATTGCGACAAGCGCCGATCGCGTAGAGCCGACCACAGGCGCCGTTCGGCGGCGGTGGAATTCAGCCGAAGCCAACGTGCGTTTCGCGTGGGAGGCTTTGGGCGCCGCGGAACGCTCATGCCTAATGTCCCGATTTTCGACCCGCGGTTCGGCCCTCACCCGCCTCCACCCGGACCGAGGTCCGGGCAGAGGCACCCTCTCCCGCGGTGCAGGAGAGGGGCGATAAGTCTGCTGGGACATCGTCAGCGGCCGAGGATGCCGGCCGGGCGCCAGGCGAGGGTCAGCAGCAGAAAGCCGAACGCCACCGCCGGTGCCCAGGACGGCCCGTAAAAGGTGGCCGTCAGGCTTTCGACGATGCCGATCAGCATGGCGCCTGCGACCATGCCGGGAAAGCTCGTCATTCCGCCGAGCACGCAGATCGCGAAGATGCGCCCTATGTAATCGCGGCCGATCGACGGCTCGACCGGCTGGATAATGATCAAGAGCGCGCCGGCGACCGAGGCAGTGGCGATCGAGATGCCAAACGCGATGCGCTTGATCCGTCCCGGATCGGCGGCCATCAACTGCAGCGCGAGGCGATCTTGCGACACCGCGAGAATGGCGCGGCCGATAAAAGTGCGGCCGAGCAGCAATTGCAATGCCCCGATCATAACCAGCGCCGTCACGAACGGCACCAGCATGCGCAGCGGCAATTCGACAAAGCCGAAATGCAGGCTCGGCCCGATATAGGCGGCGGAGACAAAACGGTAATCGACCCCGAAGACCAGGATCAGCCCCACCTCGCCGACAAACAACAGCCCAAAGAAAAAGGCGAGGCCTTGGATCAATTCCTCGTTGCGCTGCTCAAAACTGTAATAGTAGACCTGATAAACCCCCATGCCGATCAGAAAGAACACCGGCAGCATCGCGACCCCGATCAGCACCGGATCGAGGCCGAATCGCGAATTCAGGCTATAGGCGGCAAACGAGCCCAGCATGATAAAGGCCGGGTGGGCGATGTTGACGATGTCGAGCATGCCGAACGAGATCGTCACCCCGACCGTCACCGCGGCGTAGAACCCGCCGAGCAGCACGCCGGCAATGACGGCGTTGATCGCGAGCTGGAGCGAGATCGTCATCGCCGCCCGACCCGTCCGCGAAGAAGCCACCGCGTCACGCCCGATCCCCTTCGACCGTTGAACCCGCCCCGCGCCATTACAGCAGGATCGGCGGCGCCTGTTAAGCGGCCGGAAAGCGCTTGATCGGAGAGCGCCGCTCGGGCCACCTTCGCGCTCCCGATAGCAGCAGGCGGCAGCGATGATCCCCGGATACGAGCCGCGCTTTGAAGACAGGCGGCTGTTGACCGGCGCCGGCCGGTTTGCCGACGACAAAAGAGTCGACGACAAAAGAGTCGACGACAAAAGCAAAAGACTGGCCGGCGCGGCCCACGCCGTCTTTGTCCGCTCGCCCCATGCCTGCGCCGACATCCGGCAGATCGATGTGCTGGAGGCGCGGCGCCAGCCGGGGGTGCTCGCGGTTCTGACCGCGGCCGATCTCGAGCCGGCAGGGTTCGGCAATCTGACGATCCCCGCCCCGGTGCCGGGTGGCGAGGCGCTGATCCTGCCGCACCGCCCTTCGCTCGCGGCCGGCCGGGCGCGCCATGCCGGCGAGCCGGTGGCGCTGGTTGTCGCGGAGACCGAGGCTGCGGCGCGCGACGCCGCCGAATTGGTCGCTGTCGATTATGCCCCGCTCCCGGCGGTTGCCGGCCTTGCCGAGGCGGCACAGGCGCAAGCGCCGCTCGTCTGGCCGCAGGCGCCGGGCAATGTCGCGCTCGATTGGCACGGGCCGGGCAGCGACGACGCCAATAGAACGGCGCTCGGCCGGATTTTCGCCGAGGCCGCCGATGTCGCCAGAGTGAGGCTCGTCAACCAGCGCATCGTCGTCGCCCCGATCGAGCCGCGCGCCGCCCTCGCCCTTTACGACGCGGCCGCCGACCGTTTCACGCTCTACAGCGGCTCGCAGAGCGACTTTGTCATGCACCAGCATCTGCACCGCGTGATGGGCTTGCCGCCCGAGCGGGTGCGCGCGGTCAGCGGCGATGTCGGCGGCGCCTTCGGCATGCGCACGGCACCCTATCCCGAATACCCGCGCGCTGCTGCGCGCGGCAAAAGAGACCGGCCGCCCGGTGCGCTGGCTCGCGACCCGCTCGGAAACCTTTCTCAGCGACAACCAGGCGCGCGACACGCTGATGGAGGCGGCCCTGGCGCTCGATCGCGACGGCCATTTCCTCGGGCTCGAGATCGAGGCGAGCGCGAATATGGGCGCCTACCTGACCTCCCACTCGGCCTTTATCTCGACCGTCAATTTCGCACGTTGCCTGCCCGGCATGTATCACATCCCGCGTCTTGCGCTGCGTGTCCGCTGCCTTTTCACCAACACCGTGCCGACCGGCCCCTATCGCGGCGCCGGGCGACCCGAGGCCAATTACTGTCTCGAACGCCTGATCGACGAGGCCGCGCGGGTCACCGGCATCGACCGCATCGAATTGCGCCGGAAGAACCTGATCGCGCCGGCGATGATGCCCTATGCGACCCCGGTCGGCACCCGCTACGACAGCGGCGATTTCCCGGCGATCCTCGACGCAGCGCTGGCCGAGGCCGATGTCGCCGGCTTTGCCGCGCGTAGCACCGGCTCGGCCGCCCGGGGCAGGCGCCGTGGGCTCGGCATCGGCTGCTTTCTCGAAATCGCCGGCGGGCAGCCGGGCGAGGGTGCCGAGATTACGTTCCCCGGTGCCAGCCGCCTGTTGCTCGCGCTCGGCGTCCAGGCGACCGGCCAGGGGCATCACACGCTCTATCGCCGGCTCGCCGCCGAGCGGCTCCAGATCCCGGTGGACCGGGTCGAATTCGCGCAAGGCGACAGCGACCGCGCAATCCCGAGCGCGGGGTCCGTCGCCTCGCGTTCCACGATGTCGGCCGGCGGTGCCGTCGCTGCGACCGTCGATGCGGTCATCGCCAAGGGCCGCCGTCTCGCCGCACAATTCTTCGAAGCGGCCGAGGCCGACATCGTCTACCGCGACGGCGTCTTTGCGATCGCCGGCACCGACCGCCGGGTGGGCCTTTTCGAGCTCGCCGAAAGCGCCGCCGAGCTCGCCGGCGACACGCTCGACACGCGGCGCACCGCCGATGTCCCGCCCTCCTTCCCCAATGGCTGCCATGTTGCCGAGGTCGAGATCGACCCCGAGACCGGGCAGGTGACGCTCGCCGCCTACACCGCGGTCGATGATTGCGGCAATGTGCTCCAGCCGGTTCTGGTCGAGGGCCAGGTCCAGGGCGGCGTCGCGCAAGGTGCGGGCCAAGCGCTGCTCGAAGCCGGCACCTACGACCGGGCGAGCGGCCAGCTCCTCGCCGGCTCGTTTATGGATTACGCGATGCCGCGCGCCGACGACCTGCCGCAAATAACGAGCGCGCTGCGCCCGGTGCCGTGCCGCACCAACCCGCTCGGCGTCAAAGGGGTCGGCGAGGCCGGCACCACCGCAGCGCTCGCCGCGATCATGAACGCGGTCGCCGACGCGCTTCCCGAAGCCCCCGCGATCGACATGCCGGCCTCACCGCTGCGGGTGTGGCAGGCGATCAACGCCGGCGCCGCGCGCCCGGCTCGATCCGGTCAAGCGTGATCACCTCGTCTTCGTCGTCCCGGCGCAAGTGTATGTGAAGAAACGTAAAGCTTGTCATTCCGGGGCGCGGGAAGTTTACCCGCGAGCCCGGAACCCAAGCGCACCGGCATCCGACTTGCTGGCTGACAGCGGTGTTCATAGGTTCCGGGCATCCCGGAATGACGGTGCTACCGCGAAGTATTCGAAGGCGGAGATCGAGCGGAAAACGACGGAACGTTGGCTGCTGAGCTCCCGCTTTTCCCAGGAACACCAAAGAGAACGGAGGCGATCCCATCCTACCGAATCGTGCTCTGAATAAAAAGCGAAACGCGGGCCTAATGGGCCCGCGTCCGCGTCGAGTTGCGCTCGCTTTGCGAGCGGTGTTTTATGGTTTAGTCGGTGTCGTTGTTCTGCCGGCCGTAGACGCCGATGCACCCCTTCAGGCAGCCCTGGATCGCGTTGTTCGCCGCCAGGGGGACAAAGACCAAATTATTCAGCGGGTTGGCAGCCACCGAATGGGCCGTGCCCGCGCCATGCGCCGGTGCCGCCGTCTTCGCCGGGACATTGAATGTCGGGACCAGCTGGTCGAGGGTCATGCTCGTCCCATCTATAACCGCGAGAGCGGCGGCACCTTGCGCCGTCAGCGTGGCGCCGGTGATGTCGTGCGGCGCGTAGCGGGCTGCTCTGGGCGGTGGAATAAAAGTGATTGTCGCCCGGGTTGTACCACGCCTCGTCGCCGGCCCCGGCGCCCGGAACATAGGCGAGGATAAAGCCGTTCCTGGCGCTCAGGATCACGTTGTAGGGCGTCGCCGTACGGGTGTCGGTGGCGGTCCATGGCTTGCCCTGGGTATCGAACACCGCGCTGCAGTCGGTCAGCAGGGTCTGGCTCGGCCCGAGGGTCAAGCCGGCCGGGCTGCACAGATTGATACCGAATTCCGCCTCGATCTTGGCGGTCGAGGGATTGATCCGCAGGACCGCCCCTTGCGCCACGTTCGGGCCGACCTGCGGGAGCGCCTGGAAAAAGCGTCCGCTGGCCGGGTCCCAGACCGGCTGCTCGGCGCCGCCGGTGGCGTCGAGAAATATTGACCTGATCTTGCCGATGGTCAGCTTGCCGGTCGATTTATTGACGCTGATGAAGGTGCCGAACGGCGGCGTGTCGGCATCGTTGATCACCAGCAGCAGCCCGTCCGCCGGATCGTAGGCCACCTCGTCGGCACGGTTGGCGCCGACGCCGCCGGTGATGACGCGGTCAACCTGCTTGCCGGTGACAAGGTTGAACGAACGCACCTGGCTGCTGGCATCGGTCACAAACAGCCAAGGATAGGACGCGACCACACCGTTGGGGCCGGAGGTATCCGAGCTCGGTCCGACGCCGGCGAAGCCCGGCGCCTTGGCTTGGATTTGCTTTAGAAACGTGCCGGTGTTGGCATCCACCACGTCGACCGCCTTGTTCGAGCGGTCGGCGAGGTAATAGGTCTGCGTCGTTTTATCGACATAGCTGATGTCAAAGGAGAACAACCCGCCGGCCGGATTGTTTGCTTTGATCACCGGGACCGGGACCGTGAACAGCAGCTTGACCGGACCGTCGGTCGCCGAGGCCGCCCGGGCGCCCGACCCGGCCAGCAGCAAGGGCGCCATGGCCACGGCCACGACCGCGGGCCGCCAATGCTTTCTCAGCATTGCGAAAACAAGACTATCTCCTCGAAACATGAGTCCCTCCTGGCGTTGAAAACCTCCCCGTCGGCGCGCTCGGCGGCGCCGACGGCCGCGAGCAAACGCACCCGGCGCCCCCGAGTTAACATATTTTCGCCGGCTTATCGCCGGAATTCAGTTTCGCTTCATATAACGCGACTTTATGGTGAAAGTATTTCACAGCGCATACTTTCGAGAATTCAGATTCAATTCACGCAACCGCGCCGCGCACTGAAAATAATTCGCAAACGCATTATCCCGGCGGCGCGAGCCGCGAACGCCGGCAATCCATGCATCACCGGCCGCTTTTATGCTGGGGCATGCGCAGATCTGAAAGCCCGAATATCCCCCTCTCCGCCCTTGGGGGCGGAGAGGGTCGGGGTGAGGTGGGGGGAGCCCCCAACTCCGAGCTGCGGCGCGATCCACCTCGCCCTCCCACGCCTCAAGCGGGCGGAGGGGCGCAAGGTGCCGCCCGAGATCTGTGCATGCCGTAGCGCTTTTTAGTGCTGAAAAACGCGCGTTAGAACGGCACCGCATCCTTCGAGACGCGCTCCTGCGGAGCGCTCCTCAGGATGAGGTCTTTTATTTCGAGCGCTTGCCTCACCCTGAGGAGGCCCCCTTCGAGACGCCGCCTGCGGCGGCTCCTCAGGACAGGCGCGCCGTCTCGAAGGGTGCCGATACAGAAAAACCGCGTTTTTCAGCAGCGTGTTAGATTAGGGAACGCGCGCGGACCGATCAGTTATGCCTTTCGCGCCAGGCCCCTCACGGCGGCAGCGGCTCGCCTTTCATGTATTTGCCGCGGCAGAACAGCAACGTCGGTTTTGACGTGTGGGCGTAGCGCTCGACATGGCCGATAAAGATGATATGGTCGCCGCCGTAATGCCGGTATTCGTTGCGGCACTCGAAATGCGCCGCCGCCCCGATAATGACCGGCGCGCCGCATTCCGGGATGATGTGGTCGATCTCGGCAAATTTGTTGTCGTGGGTGCGGGCGAATTTGTTGGAGAGCTCGCTCTGGTCCCAGGCCAGGATGTTGACGACGAAATGCGAGCCTTCCTGGAACGCCGGCAGGCTCTGCGCGTAGAGCGAGGCGCTCCATAGGACGAGCGGCGGCGACAGCGACACCGAGGTAAAGGAATTGGCGGTCATGCCGTAGAGCCCGCCATCCTTGCCGCGCGCGGTGATGATCGTGACGCCGGTGGCAAAGCTGCCGAGGGCGCTGCGGAAATCGCGCGAGTTGAAATCTTCGGCCCCGGTATGGCGCACCGGTGCGGCATGGCTGCCCGGATGCTCGGCCTCGGCGCCCGGGATGCTGGCGGCCGGGATGATGACGGCCGGGCGGCCGGGGGTCGGGGCTTTGGGGTTCTCGTTCGCCACAGTCCGCCCCTTTTTTGATCCAACCGTCACAACGGCGCGTCGGGCGGCAGGCCGAGCGCTACCCGGCCATAGACGGCGCCGTTCACGTCCCAGTTCAGCACATAATGGGCGTTCGCCGCATGGGCGTCGCGAAACGCGCGCTGGATCGGGTTTCTGGCATAGATCGCCCCGCCGCCGGTCGCGGTAAACAAGAGGTCCACCGCCTTGGTGCACAGCATCGCGGCAAAGGCGCCGTCGCGGCGATAGCGCGCGCGCTGCTCGACGCTCGGCACGATGCCGGCTTCGGTGATCCGGGTCGCCTCGTCGCAATCGCGCAGCACCATCGCCTCGGCCGCATCCGAAAGCGCCGAGGCCTCGGCGAGATGCACCTGCAAGGTCGAGAAATCGGCGAGGTTCTTGCCGGTGTAGGAGCCCAGCCGATTGCGCATCGTGTCGCTGAAATGGCCGATGGCGCCGCGCGCGATGCCGAGCGAGACCCCGGTAATGGCAAAGGCGAAGAGGCTGACCGCCGGCAATTTGTACAATGTGCCGGGGTTGAGCTCGCTGCCGCGATTGGGGCCACCCTTGATCCGCTCGGTGGCGAGCGTGCGATAGGCCGGGACAAAGACATCGCCGACCTCGACATCCTTGCTGCCGGTGCCGGCAAGGCCGATCACCTGCCAAGTGTCGATGATCTTGTAGTCGCAGGCCGGCAGCAAGAACATGCGCGGCTCGCTCTGCCCCAATTCCTCGTCGATGACGAGCGCCCCGAACATGTTCCAGGTCGAAGGGTCGATCCCGCTCGAAAACGGCCAGCGGCCGCTGAGGCGATAGCCGCCCGGCACGCGGCGCGCACGGCCGCGGGCAAAGATCAGCGCCGAGCTGATCAGGCTGTCCGGCGACTCGCCCCAGATCTCGTCCTGCGCTTCCGGGTGCCACATGCCGAGGAGCCAGTGATGCGCGGCGAGGTTCGCCAGCACCCACGCCGTCGAGCCGCAGCCCCGGCCGATCACCGCGGTCAGCTCAAAGAGCGTGCGATAGGGCAATTCGCTCCCCCCCACGCGCGCCGGCTGCAGGATGCGGAACAGGCCGCTCGCATGCAGGTCGGCGATCGTCTCGTCCGGCAACCGGCGCAACTCCTCGGCCTTCGGCGCGCGCTCGCGCAACACCGGAACGAGCGCCTCGGCCCGCGCCATCAGCTCCTCAAAGCGCGGGGCTGGGGCAGGCGCATCGGATTTGCATTCGGGCATGACGCTCCTCCAACGAACGGGCCGCCTATTCTAATCGTGCCTCGCCGCCGGTGCCAGCCGGCGCCAGCCCGCTAATGCTCAGATGCATTCAGATGATTCAACCCCGTCGTCCTGTAGGATGGGTTGAGCGCAGCGAAACCCATCGCTTCGGCGGTTATGATGGGTTTCGCAATTGCTCAACCCATCCTACAACCATTTTGCACCGACTCGGCTGATCGCGTATGAGCACAGCGCGGTTTTCAGTTTCGTTATCGTCAATTAACAATGATCCTGGCGGTCCATGCGCAGCTCGGCCCGGTTTCGACCGCTGGCCGCGCCCGTCTCGAAAAGCTAGCCAAATACAATTTCAACCCCGACGAGCCCCGCGACTGGCACGGCCGATGGGCCGATAGCGGCAACGCCTATGTCCCCGCCGAGCCGCGCAGCCGCGACAATCCGCTCTTGGTGCCGGTGCAGGAAATCCTGCCGCCTCTTCCTGATCTCTTGCCGTTCGGCGCCCGCCCCCACTCTTCTTCGAAGACCCGCCCAAAACCTTTCGGCCCTTCAAGGAGCCTATTCCGCGGTTGAGCGGGAAGGAGGCCGCCAAGGACGTGCCGAGCTGGGCGCGCGGCAAGCGCCCCTATGTCGGCGAAAACGGTGGGGATTACGCGGAGAGGCTGATGGACGACCAATACGGGCGCGGAAATTGGACGAAAGATAACCTGGAATATCAGCGAATTAAAAAATTTGGAAATCGGCACTTTCGCGACCCACGCTCTATCCTTTTTCCGACCGACAATGAAATATGACAGGAGATCAAGATGATTACGGAATTCTATGCCCTTTGGCATCTTAGAGCCGATGACGAAGAAGACCGAGATTACGATAAGCTGCTCGGCATTTTCTCGACCAATGCGGTGGCGGAGCGCGGACTTGAGCGACTTCGGGAGAAACCTGGTTTCCGCGATTACCCCGACGGCTTCGAAATCAACGAGGGCCGAATGAACGAAACGTATATGAAAAGCGGTTTTGTTACCTTATTCGGCGAGGAGGAACTACCGCCGCAAACGGTTTGGACGGTGGCGACGCGGGGGCCGAAGGACATCCCGGCCTGGGCGGTCGGCCAGCAGCCCAGCGCCGGGGAGAACGGGGGCGACTTCGCCTGGCGGCTGATGGACGAGCATTACGGCCCCGGCGATTGGACGCGGGACAACGACGAATTCGATCAATTGCGAAAATTCGGCAACCGCGGAAACCTCCATCCCCTGTTGAACCTGCCGTCGCGCATTCGCTTGTTTCAGCCGGCCCGGCCCGCGGATCAGGTCTATTATTCGCTGTGGCATCGGCGGACCGACCCGGAAGACCGCGACCACGACATGCGGCTCGGCACCTATTCGACGCGGGAGAAGGCCGAGGCGGGGCAGGCGCTCCTCTCCGACAAGCTCGGCTTTCGCGATTATCCCGGCGGGTTCGAGATAAACGAGGGCCGGATCGACGAGACCTATGAGACCGAAGGCTTTGTGACCGTTCCCGGCGACCCTCAGCCCGAGCCACAACGACCATGATTCTTTACATATTGTGGCATTCCTATCAGCCAAACCCCGAAGTAGACCACGATGAAGAGAAGTTCATCGGGATTTATTCCACCGAGGAGAAGGCAAAGGCGGCAACGGAGCAACTGCGGACCCAGCCGGGGTTCAGGGACTATCCCGACGCCTTCGAAATCCATCCGCAGCAGGTAGACGCCACCAGCTGGGACGAGGGTTTTGTCCGCGTCGGGGGCGACGAAGAACCCGACATTCCCTTCGGTTCAGCCGGCTGAAACCTGCTCCGATCGACCCTGCGGCTTGACGCCGCGCCGGTGCCGAAATACAGTCGCAGGCTGTGCTCCGGTGCCGGCGAGGCCGATCACCTGCCAGGTGTCGATGATCTTGTAGTCGCAGGCCGGCAGCAGAAACATGCGCGGCTCGCTCTGCCCCAATTCCTCGTCGATGACGAGCGCGCCGAACATGTTCCAGGTCGAGGGATCGATCCCGCTCGAAAACGGCCAGCGGCCGCTGAGCCGGTAGCCGCCCGGCACGCGGCGCCAGGCGGCTGATGGACCAGCGTTATGGGCGCGGCAACTGGAAACGGACTGATCGGGAATATCGCCGACTCCAGAAGCACGGGGATCGCAATTTCCGCGATCCGCGGTCGATCCTGATTCCCGATGACGACAGCATCTGACCAAGAGAGCAGAGATGAACCAAGATTATTACGAGCTCTGGCACCTACGAGTTGACGACGAGGGCCGAGATTATGACAAGATGCTTGGGGTCTATTCAACGGAGGAGAAGGCCGATCAAGGACTCATGCTTTTACGGGATAAGCCTGGATTCCGAGACAATCCCGATGGATTTGAAGTTCTCGATGGCACGATGAATCACACCGGTATGATTGACGGCTTTATTACGGTATGGGGAGAAGAGGAGCTGCCGCCACAAACTGTTTGGTTCGCGACCGAGAGAGGCCCTAAGGATATTCCCATTTGGGCACTGGGCCAAAACCCTCGCGGCGCCGAGAACGGCGGCGAGTTTGCTTGGCGGCTGATGGATGAGCACTACGGGCCCGGAAATTGGACGCGAGACAACGACGAGCTCGATCAATTGCGAAAATTCGGCAATGGGGGAAAGCTCCATCCGCTATCGAATTCGTGCTCCGGCGACAATCTCCGTGACAGCGGTCGCCGCGAAGGGCAGGCATATTACTCGCTGTGGCACCGGCGGACCGACCTCGAAGACCGCGATCACGACATGCAGCTCGGCACCTATTCGACGCGGGAGGAGGCCGAGGCGGGGCAGGCGCTGCTCGCCGACAAGCTCGGCTTTCGCGACTATCCCGACGCGTTCGAAATCAATGAGGGGCGGATCGACGAGACCTACGAGACTGAAGGCTTCGTCACGGTTCTGGGCGAGGCGCAGCTCAACGACGATCCTGCCTCAACCCGCTGACCGGCTCCGGCGCTCACTCCCGCCGCCCGCGCATTGCTGCATCCCCTGCGGCTTGACGCCGCGCCGGCGGCGAAATACCGTCGCCGGCCATGCTCCGGGTAGGCCGGAGAAGACGATCGAGGGAGGAGGTCATCATGGCGGGGTACAAGCTGATCTCGGCGGATTCCCATATCGTCGAGCCGCCCGACATGTACGCGGCCCGGATCGCGCCCAAATTCCGCGACCGCGCCCCCAAGATGGAGCGCCGCAAGACCGAGGCCGGCCGCGAATACGACGCCTGGATGATCAACGGCATGCAGGTCGGCACCTTGGGTGCGGTGATGCAGGCCGGACAGCGCTTCGAGGACCCCTCGCAGATCGATTTTCTCGGGATCTGGGAGGATGTGCGCAAAGGCGGCTACGACGCGCATTCGATGATCGTCGAAAACGAGGAGGACGGGGTCTGGGGCTCGTGCCTGCAGCCGAGCCAGGGACTCTTCTGGTACCGGCTGCCGGACAGCGCGCTCCTGACCGAAATCTGCCGCGTCTACAACGACTGGATCACCGATTTCTGCAAACCCTATCCCGAGCGCCTCAAAGGCATCGCGATGCTCAACGTCGATGATGTCGAGGAAGGCTGCCGCGAGCTCGAGCGGGTCAAAAAGCTGGGCCTCGTCGGCGCCTTCATCCCGGTGTCGCCATTGCCCGACAAGCCCTATCGCGATCCCGCCTACGACCGCTTGTGGGCCACGGCGCAAGACAACGAGATGCCGTTGCTGCTGCACATCGCGACCAACCGCGCCGGGGTGCCTGGCTGCGAGTTCACGATCAATGTCGGCGAATTGACCGGCGCCGGCCGTTCGACCACCGACCATTGGGTGCGCTACTCGCTGTCGGCGATGGTGTTCGCCGGTGTGTTCGACCGCTTTCCGCGGCTCAGGGTCGGCTCGGTCGAGCACGAGACCGCGTGGATCCCGCACTGGCTGAAGCAGATGGACTTCACCTATCGCGAGCGGCCGGTCTTCACCAAAGGTTGGAAGTCGCAAAGCGGCATGCTGCCGAGCGACTATTGGCTGCGCAACATGTTTGTCGAGTTTATGGAAGACGATCTCGGCGTCGAATTGCGCAAGCATATCGGCGTCGACAACATGCTGTGGGGCAGCGATTTCCCGCATGCCGAATCGACCTGGCCGCAATCGGCGCAGTTCCTCGACCGCATCTTCGAGGGCGTGCCCGAGGCCGACCGCCGCAAGATCACGTCGGACAACGCCGCCAAATTGTTCGGCTTCCGCCCGAACTAGAGGTGAGCGCGCCTGCCTCTTCCCCGTCCGGCGAGGAGGAGGCGGGGTTTGTCCCGGTGGCGCAGGCCGACGAAGTGCCGCCGGGTGCGATGAAATGGGTCGCGGTCGAGGGTGAGCGCGTGGTGCTGGCCAATATCGAGGGCAGCTTCCACGCGCTGCGCGACGTGTGCGGCCATAAAAACGCACCGCTGTCGCGCGGGCGCCTCTGCGGCCACCTGATCGAATGCCCGCTGCATTTCGCGCAATTCGACCTGCGCACCGGCGAATTGGTCAACGGTCCGGTCTCGACTCCGGTCCCGGTCTATCAGGTCCGTCTCGAAGCCGGCACCGTCTACCTCAAACGCTGACACGGCCTCTCGCCCGGCTGCCGACGAGCCCCCGCTCGTCGCCGCCAGCCGTTCGCACGGCTTGACGCGCGCTACCTCGATAAATCGGGGCGCAGCTCCTCGTAGAGCCTCAGATACCGGCGGGCCGCGGTGTCCCAGCTGAAATTACGGGTCATCGCCCGCCGGACCATGCGCCGCCACACCTCCGGCTCGCGATAGAGGACGACGGCGCGCTCGATCGCCCGGATCAAGGCCCGGGGATTGTCTTCGTCAAAGGCGAAGCCGGTGGCGGTGCCGTCGGCGAGGCTCGCCGCGTCGGCATCGACCACGGTGTCGGCCAGCCCGCCGACGCGGCGCACCAACGGCAAGGCGCCATAAGAGAGAGCGTAGAGCTGGGTCAGCCCGCAGGGCTCGAACCGCGATGGAACGAGGATCACGTCGGCGCCGCCGATGACCAGGTGAGACAGGCTCTCGTCATAGCCGATCTCGACGGCGACCCGGCCCGGATGCGCCGCCCCGGCGGCGGCAAAGCCGCTTTCGAGATCGGCGTCGCCCGCCCCCAGCAGGGCCAGCTGCCCACCCGCAGCGAGCAGCCCCGGCAAGGCAGCGAGCACCAGATCGAGACCTTTTTGCGGGGCGAGGCGGCTGACTGCGCCAAACAGCGGGGCCACCGCGCTCTGGTCGAGACCGAGACGCCGTTGCAGGGCCGCCTTGGCGGCTCGCTTGCCCGCGGGCGCATCCCCCTCGCCATAGGCTTGCGGCAACACCGGGTCGTGGCGCGGATCCCAGATTTGCGGATCGACACCATTCAGGATCCCGGTCAATACGTCGGCGCGGCCGCGCAACAGCCCATCGAGACCCCAGCCGAAGGCCGGCGTCTGGATCTCGCGGGCATAGGTCGGGCTGACCGTGGCGAGGCGGTCGGAATAGTACAACCCCGCCTTCATGAACGACAGATTGCCGTAGAATTCGACACCATAGATCGACAGGAAGGCCGACGGCAACGCCAAGTCGGCAAAGGCAGACATTGGAAAGACCCCGCCATAGGCGAGGTTATGGATCGTGAAAAGAGTGGCGACGCGGGAGGGCGCGGCAGGCCGTTCGGCGGCGAGATAGGCCGGCGCGAGACCGGCATGCCAATCGTGGCCGTGCACGATGTCGGGGCGCCAATTCGGATCGGCGCCGCGGGCCAGAGCCGCTGCGGCCCAGCCCAAGAGGCTGAAGCGGCGGTGGTTGTCGGGCCACTCTCGCCCGTCCGGCCCGGCATAAGGGCCACCCGCGCGGTCGTAAAAGGCGGGATGATCGACGAGATAGGCGAGGCCATGGCCGCCCGGCAACTCGGCGAGGCCGATCCGCACCCGCTCGGCGGCAAACGGCGTGCGCAGCCGGACCACCTCGCCGATTGGTGCAAAAGCATCGAGAAAGCCGGTAAACCCGGGCAGCAGCAGACGGGTATCGACACCGAGTGCCGTGAGCGCGGGCGGCAGAGCGGCGGCGACATCGCCGAGCCCGCCCGACTTGACCCACGGATAGAGCTCGGCGACGACATGAAGAACACGCATTGCCGCGATCATAGCATGGTGCTGCACGACCATCTCGCCCGCACCGCAACCGCGGCTGCGGGCGGTGCGACACCGACGCATCCGTGCGGCGCAAGTCGATCGCCCGGCAAATTTTATTGAAGATCAATTATAATTTATTTAACTGTAAAAAATTCTATCGAAGTTATTTATGATGACGACTGCCGCGATATTTGTGGAGAGAGACAGATGATTCCGGTCTTTTCTTGTCGTCACCCCCGCGAAAGAGCTGGGGCATGCACACAGCCTTGGCTTGCACTCCGCCACGATTACCACACTCGTCTTGCCCGGACTTGATCCGGGCATCCACGTCTTTCCGCACCTCAGCTGCTCATGGGGGCGGCGCCGCGTGGATGCCCACGGATCAAAGTCCGTGGGCTGAAGGCCCACGGGTCGAGCCCGGCCATGACGATATCCTTTTGATATTATTAGAAACGATGTGTGCGTGCCGTAGCGCGAAAGCGGGGGTCCAGGGCTTGCCCCCCTATTCATGCCAGGGGCAGGCTCTGGCTGGAACAGGGGGGCGGGCTCTGGCTGCCTTTCGCAGGCTGTAATCCAATCCCTGGACTCGACCCGAGCGCCGTTCTTCGTCGTTCCCGCGAAAGCGGGAACCCAGAGATTTCAGCCTCTTGCCCTGGGTCCCCGCATGCGCGGGGACGACGGAGTGGCAGCCTCTTTCGCAGGCACGACGGAAGAGGGTGCCGGCACCAAATGTCAGATTCGTACCATTAGCTCCCCTGTGGCCCAGGCCGTCGCATCTTGCAGTATCCGCGACGCCGGCAGCGTCACTCGCACCGTCGTCCCGCGGCCCCTTTCGCTGAGGATGCGCAGGGAGCCTTGATGCAGCTCGGTCAGGCGTCGTGCCAGTGGCAAGCCCAGGCCGGTGCCCTCGTGTCGCCGGGCGAGCCCGGTCTCGATTTGGCCAAACGGCTCGAGCGCGGTCTCGACTTCGGCCGCGGTCATCCCAATCCCGGTATCGCGCACCTCGAATATCACCCCGCCCGCCGCGTCGCGGTCGGCGGTGAGGACAACCGCTCCGCCGGGCTCGGTGAATTTGACCGCGTTCGACAGCAGGTTGAGGAGAATCTGCTTCAACCGCGTCCGGTCGACGATCAGACGCGGCATTTGACCGCCGATTTCGACCGAGAGCCGCACCCCCCCTGCCTCGGCGCGCTCGCGCAGCAGGGCGACGCACGCTGCCGCGACAGCACGGGGATCGACGCCCCGCTCCTCGCGCAGATCGAGCTTGCCGACCTCGACCCGCGCCAAGTCGAGGATATCGTTGATCACCGCCAGCAGGTGCTCGCCGCTCTGGTGAATATAGCCGACCAATTCGCGCTGCCGCGACGCCAGCGCGCCAAAGGTCCCGGCCAGCAGCGCCTCTGAAAAGCCGATGACGGCATTGAGCGGGGTGCGCAGCTCATGGCTGGTATTGGCCAGAAATTGCGACTTGGCGAGGCTGGCCGCCTCGGCCGCCGCCTTGGCCTCGCGCAAGCGACGCTCGGCTCGCGCCGCCTCGGTCACCTCGCGTGCGGCGCCGCGATAGCCGAGAAACCGCCGGGCTGCGTCGAACCGCGGCTTGCCGCTGACCGACACCACCTGCTCGGGCTGGTCGCCGACCCGTCGCGTATAGACAAAGTCGCGAAACGGCTCGTGCCGGTCGAGCACCCGCAAATGCTCGGCCCACTTGGCGTCGTCGGCATCGTCGGGGGAAGCCAATTCGCGGCGTGTGCGGCCGAGCCGAGTGCCCGGGTCCTGACCGAATTGGCGAATTGCGACCGAGGTGTAGGTGAAGCGATGGTCCGCATCGGTCTCCCAAAACCAGTCCGAGCCCACCTCGGCAAAATCGCGCAGCCGCGCCTCGCTCTCACGCTGCGCCGCCACTGCCGCCTCGCGCTGCTGCGCCCGCTCGTGCAACGAGCTCGCCGCGTCCGCCATCGAGCGCAGCGCGGCATCGATTTCCATGATCCCGGTGCGGCGTTGCGCCGGGGCCCCGCCGTCGTTCAAAACCCCGGCGGCCCGCGACAGCGCCCGAATCGAATGGATCAGCCATCCGGCCGCGACCAGCGCGGCGCAACCGCCCATGATCCGCAGGCCCGCGCCGATAACCGCGACTTCGCCGAGGGCCGGCAGCTCAGCCCAGCCTTGGATCAGCCGGCTCGGCGCCAGGATCGCAAAGAGCAGGACGGGTATGATCGGCGCCCCGACCATCACGATGACAAGGGCGCGCAGCGACAGGCGCAGCTTGGCCGCAAACAGCATCCCGGGGACCGCCTTCCGTACCCATCGGACGCGGAAGGGGTTGATTTTTGGTTAACGCCGGTTGGTCTGCGGTTCCGCCGCGATGGCCGCCACGTCAGGGATGGGCGGCGGGCGCCGTCCCCGAGGCCGTCGTCATGGTCGGCGCCGGCGTCACAAAGCCCGACCCGGCAGAGGGCGGCGCGCTCGCGGCCGGCACGACAAAGCCCGAGCCCGGCGCCGGCGCCGGCGCCGATGCGGTCGCCGACGCTGCGGGCGGGGCAGATTTGTGCACCACCCGCCGCTTTGCGTGATGAACCGGCTCCGGCTCGGCGTAGTAGACCGGCTGCATGTAATAAGGCGGCACGTTGTCACCCTCGGCGTACATGCAGGCCGAGTAGGCGGCATCGTATTGCTGCTGGAGGGTGGCCGTCGCCTGGGTGTTGAGGGCGACGGCATCCTGCCCGGTGCCGGTCATAACATTCAACAAGGCAGTGCCGGCGACCTGATTGTTGGCTGCTTGCACGACTGGAGCAAGCTGCTGATTGGCTCGCGCCGTGCACGCGGCGTGGTCGGAAGCAAAGACCGCGGGCAGCTTTCCCGGCCCGGGCGTAGCGCTGACGGTTGGTCCCATCACGGCTGGCACGCATCCGGCCAGGACGACAATTTGCAACGCCGCTGCCGTCGCCGGCCATCTCCACGTTTTCATGTTCATCTCCTCCGGCCCGTCCTTGATCCGGGCACGTCAAGGTTGCCCCCACAAGCCTCGCTTCCCCTGGCGAGCCGCGGTTTCGCTGTCGCGATAAGCCGGGCTGGCGCCCTCCCCGACCCGGCCGGCGCCATTCAGAATGGCCGCCTCGGCAACATCGACCCCGGCCCCGGTAAAGCAGCGATAGCGGCCGGTTTGCGCATCCGGCTCGCACAGCAGGGCACCCTGGCCGCGCACCCAGCTCTCGAAGCCCTGCAGATCTTTCGGCGGCCCGGGGTCGACGCCGGAGAGGCGTAAACGCTGGTCAGCCACAACCAAAGTCGCCGCATTGGGCACCTTGGTGACCGCCCCGCGGATCGCGCCGGGCTGGGGAGCGACCGCCACTGCCCTCGGCTTTTGCCCGCCGGGCGATGGCGCGCTCTGCGACGCCGCGCTCGGCGACGGGGCGCCCGGTGGCGGGGCGCCCGGTGACGGGGCGCCCGGTGGCGGGGCGCCCGGTGACGGGGCGCCCGGTGACGGGGCGGCGGATTTGGTCACCGCCGGCGTAGCGGCATCGTTTTCGAACTCGATCGCTTCCCGAGGCACATAGACAAGGGAGTGGTCGGGCAGCTCGATCCGCACCCAATGCTTGCCCGCGACGAGGCCGATCGCCTCGACTTCGGCACCAGCGCGAATTTCCCCTGCCGGCTTGCCGTTGGACACCGGGCGATCGAGCGCCTGGACCGTATCGCGCAAGCGGACTTTTTGGTTGAGCCACTCCTCGATCGCCGCAGACTGCGTCGTGGTGCTCGCGGCCGACGCCCCTGGCTCAGCCGCATCAGCGGCGATCGGAGCAATCGAGACGGTCGCGCTGACGGCGAACAGGGCGAGGAGCAACGCATCAGCAGCATTGCGATACATGCAACGGCCCGTCGTCCCACCCCTGCCCGTGTCGCTGTCCATATGGCAAGACCACCAGCGCATCGGAAAATTCTTAAGAATTCAGCATGCCATAAATTTGGCGCTTTTGCAATCGCCGAACGGATCGAACCAGAATCAGGGTGGCATTGGTAAATCGTTAACGGAGATTACGAAATTCTTGATTGACCTGCCGATCGGCAGTAGAATGACCTTGCCCGTTAGAGGGTAGGAACGACGTGGCGCACCTTCGGCTTTTCCAGCTACTGATCCGCGCTGCGTGGTTGCACCAGACCCCGCGCGCTGGGGTGGCGCGGGTCATCCATCGCGTCCTGATTGGTCTGGCCGGCGGCCTGATGCTCCTGGGCGGACCGGTTCTTGCCGAGGATCCGCCGACGCGTGTCGGCAGCCTCAACTACATCTCCGGAGAGGTCAGCTACGCGCTGCGCGGCGAACAGGGCGAGCCCGGCAGCCCGGATGCGCTCTCCTGGGCACAGGCCGATTTCAATCAGCCGGTGTGCCAGGACATGTCGCTGAAAACCGGCGCGATGGCACGCGCCAGGGTCCGGATCGGTCCCGACGCGATCCAGCTGTCGGGCGGCACCTCGCTCAACATGCTCAACCTCAACGACCAGCTGATCGAGGCCAGCGTCCCCTATGGCCGCATCCATCTGCGGCTCAGCGAGCTCGATCACGGCGAGGTCGTCGAGCTCGAAATGGCGCGCGGCTCGTTATGGCTGCTCCAGCCCGGCGATTACGACCTCGATACCGGGGCCGCCGATCAGCCGACGCGAATTATCGTCTTCAGCGGCAAGGCGCGGTTTATCGGAGGCGAGAGCGACCTGCCGATCGCCGCCGGCCACGAGGTGCAGGTCAGCGGCAATTATCCGGCTGTCGTCGCCACCGAGCGCCCCAGCGACGAGCCGGCCTTCAAGCTACCGGAGCCGGCGCAAGCGGCCACGCCGGCCACCCAGCCCGCCGCCGCCCAACCCGTCGCCCAACCGACCGTGCCGGCGCCGGCTGCCGTCGAGCCCAAAGCCGCGCCGGCGGGGCAATCGCCGCCCGCCGTGACCGAGCCCCCGAAATCGGCCGCCGAGGTGCCATCGGCCCCGCCGCCATCGGCCCCCGCCGCAACCAGCGCCGGCAGCCAAGGGGAACGGCGCGAAGCGCGCGTGGCGACCGCCGAAAATCCACGCGGCTCCTCCGACGATTTTTTGTTTTGGGTCGAGGATCCCGACAACAACCCGCCGCCGGCTCAGCAATCGGCGCAGTATGTTTCGGCGGCAGCGACCGGGTCCGAGGCGCTCGACCAATACGGCCAATGGCAGACCTTGCCCGATGCCGGGCCGGTCTGGTTCCCGAGCTCGGTGCCCGACGGGTGGGCGCCCTATCGGTTCGGGCATTGGGAGTCGATCCCGCCCTGGGGCTGGACCTGGATCGACGACCAGCCTTGGGGTTTTGCGCCGTTTCATTACGGCCGCTGGATCACTGTCGACGGCCGTTGGGGATGGGTTCCGGGGGCGCCCGACCCGCATCCGGTTTACGCCCCGGCGCTGGTGGCGTTTCTCGACGCGCCGGACGGTTCCGGCGGCGGCCCGGACGGCGGCCCCGATGTCGGCTGGTTTCCGCTCGGCCCCGGCGACGATTATGTGCCGTGGTACGCGGCGGGCCCGGCCTATGTCGCGCGGGTCAACGTTTTTTGGCACGGACAGTTTCATGATTTTGCCGGCCTCGACCACGGCGGGGTCCGCCGGGATGCGTGGCGCGGCAGCTTTTACAACCGGCGGTTTGCGACCGTCGTGTCGCGCGATGCCTTCGCCAATTCCCGCGGGCTCGACCGCGCGCTGCGGCCGGTGTCGGCCGAGCGGCTGGAGCGCGCGACGGTCATGCGCGGCGCCCCGCGGGTCATGCCCGCCGTGATGCGCAACGGCGAAGGCTTTGCCGGAGCGCGTGGCGCACCTGCACCGCCGCGGCGGGCGCGCCCAGCCCGGCGGCATTCGCTCCGGCAGCCCGGGCGAAGCCGAGCGAGGCCGCTCAAGCCCGGCAGCCGGCCCGAGGCGCAACGCGCCCGCGCTCGCAACCGGTCGCGGCATCGAGCGGCCGCAACAAAATTTGGGCCACGCTCAGACCGGGCACGCCGAGACCGGGCACAACGCGGCCGAGCCTTATCGCGGCAACGCTCAGCAATTAGCCCGGCCGCAGACGTTCCAGAACCCGGCGCAGGCTTATCGCGGCAATGCGCAGCAATTCGGCCGGCCGCAGACGTTCCAGAACCCGGCGCAGGCTTACCGCGGCAATGCGCAGCAATTCGGCCGGCCGCAGACGTTCCAGAACCCGGCGCAGGCCGCTCGCGGCGGCATGCCGTCGTTCGGTCAGGGGCAAATGTTTCACACGCCGGCGGCGTCCTATCGCGGCGCCGCGACGGTGGGCCATGCGGCGGCCCCGGTGGCAGCTCGGCCGGCGCCGGCCGCCTCCGGTGGCGGCCACCATAAATAGCCGATTACCGCGCGGGCACTCTATCAGGGTCGGCGAATGAGCGTGGAGGGGCCGTCACGCACCGAGCGAAGGTTGGCGGCGATCCTGGCCGCCGATGTCGTCGCCTATTCGCGGCTGATGGGTGCGGACGAGGAAGGGACCCTGTTTACGCTCCAAGCGGTCAGGCGCGAAATCACCGACCCCAAGATCGAGGAGCATAACGGCCGCATCGTCAAGACCACCGGCGACGGGCTCTTGGTCGAATTCGGCAGCGTCGTCGATGCGGTCCGCTGCGCCGTCACGATCCAGCGCGAAATGGGCGCGCGCGCCAAACGGCGTCAGGACGCGCACCCGATGGTGCTGCGCATCGGCGTCAACCTCGGCGACATCATCATCGGCGAGGACGGCGACATCTTCGGCGACGGCGTCAATGTCGCCGCCCGCCTCGAAGGGCTCGCACCGCCCGGAGGAATTTGCGTCAGCCGCGTGGTGCGTGACCAGGTGCGCGACAAGCTCGGCTTCGGCTTTGAGGATCTGGGCGAAAAGCAGGTCAAGAATATCTCGCGGCCGGTGCACGTCTTCAGCATCCCGCTCGGCGAGACGAAGCCCGCGCCCGCACCGGCCGGCAGATCGGAACCGGGCCGGCAATCGCGCTCGGGCCGTGCTTTGGCGGCGGCGATCGGCGGCGGCGCCGTAGCGGTGGTCCTCGCGGTCGTGCTGGTGCTGGTCGTCGGGCAAAGGTCACGCGAACCGCCTCATTCTTCGCGGGCGCCTCTCGTGCCGGTCATCGGTGAGGCGATATCCTTCGACAAGGATGGAGTCGGCCTCTCCAAATCCGACAATGCGACGCTCGACCGGCAGGCCGTGTTTTTGCGCGACAATCCAAGGATCGCCGCCACGATCAAGGTCTATTGCTTGCCGGACGAGGGAGCGCGCATCGGCGTGCACGCGCTCGCTGTCTTGCGCGCCAACAAGATCCGCGACGCCCTCGAGACGCGTGGGATCGCCCGCGACCGGATCAAGGCCGAAGGAGGCTGCGCGACCGGCAGCCCGCCTTCTCTGGCCGGAGCGCCCGCCGCTTCCCGCTACCGAGGGGCGGTGCTGATCCGCAATTGAAGCGGTCTCGATTGCTCAGTTTCGGGTTTTGTCGACGAGGCGGTTTTCGGCGATCCACGGCATCATCGCGCGCAATTTCTCGCCGACCTCTTCGATCGGGTGCTGCGCGGCGCGCCGCCGCATCGCCTTGAAGCTCGGCTGCCCGGCATTGTTTTCGAGCACCCATTCGCGGGCGAAGCGGCCGGATTGGATGTCGGCCAGGATCTGCTTCATTTGCGCGCGCACATGCTCGTCGATGACTCGGGGTCCGCGCGAATAGTCGCCGTATTCGGCGGTGTTCGACACCGAATAGCGCATATTGGCGATGCCGCCCTCATAGATCAGATCGACGATCAGCTTGACCTCGTGGCAGCACTCGAAATAGGCCATTTCGGGCGCATAGCCGGCCTCGACCAGGGTCTCGAACCCGGCGAGGATCAGCGAGGTGAGGCCACCGCACAACACCGACTGCTCGCCGAAGAGGTCGGTCTCGCATTCCTCGCGAAACGTCGTCTCGATGACACCGGCGCGACCGCCGCCGATCGCGCAACCATAAGACAGCCCGATTTCGACCGCATTGCCCGAAGGGTTTTGCTCGACCGCGAGCAGGCACGGCACGCCGGCGCCGCGCAGATATTCCGAGCGCACGGTGTGGCCCGGCCCCTTGGGCGCGATCATGAACACATCCATGTCGGGGCGCGGCTCGATCAGCCGGAAATGGATCGAAAGCCCGTGCGCTACGGCGAGTGCCGTGCCGTCGCGCATGTTCGGCTTGAGCTCGTTGTTGTAGAGCCCCGCCTGCAATTCGTCCGGCGCCAGCACCATGACGATATCGGCCCATTTCGCCGCCTCGGTATTCGACATCACCTTGAAGCCGGCGTTCTCGGCCTTGGGTGCGGAGGCCGAGCCCGGCCGCAAGGCGACGACCACCTCCCGGACCCCGCTATCGCGCAGATTGTTGGCGTGGGCATGGCCCTGGCTGCCATAGCCGATGATCGCGACCTTCTTCGATTTGATCAGGTTCACATCCGCATCGCGATCGTAATAGACACGCATGGCCATCTCCCGTGTTTCAGAGGCTCGTCGGGCCGCGCGAGATCGCGACGGCACCGGTGCGCGAGATCTCGACGAGGCCCAACGGCTCCATCAATGCGACAAAGGCGTTGAGCTTCTCGCTCGACCCGGTGATTTCGAAGACAAAGCTTTCGGTCGTCGAATCGACGACGCGAGCGCGAAAGATGTCGGCGAGGCGCAACAACTCGATCCGCGTCTCGCCCTTGCCCGCGATCTTGATCAGCATCATCTCGCGCTCGACAAAGGGCCCCTCGTCGGTCAAATCGTGGACCTTGTGCACCGGCACGAGACGCGACAGCTGGGCCTTGATCTGCTCGATGATCATTCGCGTGCCCGAAGTCACGATCGTGATGCGGGACAGGCGGTTTTTGCGATCGACCTCGGCGACGGTCAGGCTTTCGATATTGTAGCCGCGCCCGGAAAACAGCCCGACGACGCGCGCGAGAATCCCCGGCTCGTTATCCACGAGCACGGCGATCGCATGACGCTCGGTGTTCTCGGCCACCAATCTCTCCGTCATTCCGGGGCGTGGGCGCCGCCCGCGAGCCCGGAACCCATGCACACCGCCGCTGACCAGGATCGCACCAGCATTCGCGCCAACCTGCCATGGTCCGTGTTCTTGGGTTCCGGGCTCGCCGCTTCGCGGCGCCCCGGAATGACATTGGCAGTGCCGTCCACCGAGGTCTCTCCGCTAGACCAGCACCATGCCTTCCTCGGAGACCGGCCTTTCGGCTTCGTCTTTGGGGCCGAGCAGCATTTCGTTGTGCGCCGCACCCGACGGGATCATCGGGAAGCAGTTCTCCGTCTGATCGACCGCGATGTCGAGGATCACGGCCCGCGGCTCCGCCAGCATCCATTGGATGGCATCATCGACAGCGGCCGGATCTTCGATCCGCCTGCCGGCGGCGCCGAAGGCATCGGCCAATTTGACAAAATCGGGGAGTGCTGCGGTATAGCTCTCGGCATAGCGGCCGCCATGCAGCAATTCCTGCCACTGCCGTACCATGCCCATATATTGGTTGTTCAGGATGAACACCTTCACCGGCAGCCGGTACTGGGCGATCGTCGACATCTCCTGAATGTTCATCAGGATCGAGGCTTCGCCGGCGATGTCGATGACGAGCGCGTCGGGGTGCGCGACCTGGACGCCGAGGGCCGCCGGCAAGCCATAGCCCATCGTGCCGAGCCCGCCCGAGGTCATCCACCGCCGCGGCTCTTCGAACTTGAAGTATTGCGCCGCCCACATCTGGTGCTGGCCGACCTCGGTGGTGACATAGAGATCGCGGCCACGGGTCAGCGCATAGAGCCGCTCGAGCGCATATTGCGGCTTGATCAGGTCGCGCCGGCTCTTGTCGTAGCGCAGGCAGTCGCGGGCGCGCCAGCCCTCGATCGCGCGCCACCATCTCGCGCGCTCGCTGGCGATGCCGGCTTCGCGCGATTTCGGCCAATCGGCGAGCATCGCCGCAACAGCTTCGCCGACATCGCCGATGATCGGCAGATCGACGCGGACATTCTTGTTGATCGAGGAGGGGTCGATGTCGATGTGGATCTTTTTCGAGCCGGGCGAAAAGGCATTGAGGCGGCCGGTCACCCTATCGTCGAAACGCGAGCCGACCGCGATCATCAGATCGCAATCGTGCATCGCCCAGTTCGCCTCGTAGGTGCCGTGCATGCCGACCATGCCGAGGAAATGCGGGTCGCTCGCCGGAAAGGCGCCGAGCCCCATCAGGGTCAAGGTGCAGGGTGCGTCGGCGCGGCGCACCAGCTCGGTAAAGCCGGCGCAGGCCTCGGGCCCGGAATTGATCAGCCCGCCGCCGCCGTAAAACAACGGCCGCCTGGCCTTGGCGATCATATCGAGGGCGGCGGCGATCCGCGCCGGGTCGGGCGAACGCTGCGGGCGATAGCTCTTGTGCCGTCCTTCCTCGGGCCCGGTGTACGGCCCGGGCGCGAACAGCACATCTTTCGGCAAATCGATGACGACCGGTCCCGGGCGGCCGTTTTTGGCGACATAAAACGCCTCGTGGACCGTGCGCGCCAGATCGCGCACATCCTTGACCAGGTAGTTGTGCTTGGTGCAGGGCCGGGTGATGCCGGTGGTATCAGCCTCCTGAAAGGCGTCGTTGCCGATCAGATGGGTCGGCACCTGGCCGGTCAGACAGACCACCGGGACCGAATCCATCAACGCGTCGGTCAGCCCGGTGACCGCATTGGTGGCCCCAGGGCCGCTCGTCACCAGCACAACGCCGACCCGGCCGGTCGAGCGGGCATAGCCTTCGGCGGCGTGGACAGCGCCGCCCTCCTGCCGCACCAGGATATGGCGCAGCGCGTTCTGCTTGAAGAAGGCGTCGTAAATCGGCAGCACGGCCCCGCCGGGATAGCCGAAAATAACCTCGACGCCCTGGTCGACCAGCGCTTTGAGAACGATTTCAGCGCCGCTCAACGGCTCGGCCGTCATGACAGGCTCCTTCGGCTGCAAGCCGGCAGGGATGTCGGCCGCCGCAAGTGTCGGAGGCCCGTGCCGGGGCGCGCACCCTAGTGGGCTAGGCCCGCCGGGTCAACACCCGATGATCAATAAACTGACGTGAGCACCGCAGCAAACTTTCCGAAAATTGCTCATCCGACGTCAGGTCAGGTACAACCTGATGTCGAAACCAGGTGACCTGACGCTTGGCGTAGCGCCGCGTCGCCCGTTGCCCGGCGGCAATTGCCGCGTCGAGCGACAACTCGCCGCGCAGGTGCCGCATAAGCTCGGGAAGGCCTACCGCCTTCATCGCCGGCAGCTCCGCATCGAGGCCGCGGGCCGCGAGCGCGGCGGCTTCCTCCAGCGCTCCGGCATCGACCATCGCCGCGAACCGTGCGTCGCAGGCCGCATAAAGCGGTTCCCGCGGCGGCATCAACAGGATCACGGCAAAGCGATAGGGCGGCTTCGCATGAGCTCGCTCGCGCCACATGCCGATCGGCACACCCGTCGCGCGCACGACCTCATAGGCGCGGATCAGCCGTAGCCGATCACCGGGAGCCAGCCGTCGCGCGCCCGCCGGATCGAGCTCGCCCAAGCGATCGCGAAACGCGACGCCGCCGAGGGCATGATGCAACGCCGCCGCTTCGGCGCGCACCGGCTCGGGGATGTCGGGGACCGGCGCCAGCCCTTGGCACAGCGCGCGAAGATACAGACCGGTGCCGCCGACCAGGATCGGCAGACGCCCGGCGGCAGTCGCGGCGGCGATCTCGGCAAGCGCCTGCACGCGCCACTCCGCCGCCGAGCCGCGCCGGCTCGCATCGAGCCAGCCATAAAGGCGGTGCGGCGCCCGGGCTTCGGCGGCGGCATCGGGCCGGGCGGTCAGGATGCGCAGGTCGCGATAGCATTGCAGGCTGTCGGCATTGATCACCATGCCGCCGAGATCGGCGGCAAGGGCGAGAGCGAGCGCCGATTTGCCGCTCGCCGTCGGCCCGGCAACGATGACGACGGGCGGCGCCGGCTTGTCGGCTTTGCCGGTTTCGCGATATGCACAAGGGCCGTGCGCATGGCCCTCACCCTGATCGCCGGGCCGGCTGGCCGGGCCGCTCTCCCTGGCATCGCCCTCGCCATCGCCGAGGTGCTCTGCGCCGCCGGCCCGATATGGCTCGCCGAAGGCCAAGCCTGCGACATTGCCTTCGAGGCGGCCCACCCCGAGCCGGCCGAGACCGCGGCCCGCGCGATCCTCGGCGATGCTGCGGTCGATGTCGTGATCCAGCCGGCGGCCGGGCGGCGCAAGCGGCTGCTCGTTGCCGATCTCGAATTCGACGATCATCGAGAACGAGATGCTCGACGACCTCGCGGGTCTCTCGGGGGTCGGGCCGCGCGTCGCCGAGATCACCCGCCGGGCGATGAATGGCGAGATCGATTTCACCGCGGCGATCGAGGCTCG
Organism: uncultured Alphaproteobacteria bacterium; assembly: GCA_963702685.1. Classification (GTDB taxonomy): domain Bacteria; phylum Pseudomonadota; class Alphaproteobacteria; order ATCC43930; family CGMCC-115725; genus AP-15. The sequence goes on from CAVPDQ010000006.1 coordinate 310,146, forward strand.
TGTGGCGCTCCTCGCCGGGATCGAGAACAGCGTGCTCGAAAAGGCCGCGGCGGGGATCCGGCTCACACCCGGGGCGCGCAGCTTGGTCGCGACAATGCGCCGCGCCGGGGCCCGCACGGCGCTCGTCTCCGGTGGGTTCACGGTGTTCGCCGAACGGGTCGCCACCGCGCTCGGCTTCGACCATGTGATCGCCAATCGCCTCGAATTTGCCGGTTCCCGGCTTGCCGGCCGAGTGCTCCCGCCGATCGTGACCGGCGAAACAAAACGCCGGGCTCTGCTCGGACTTGTCGCCGATTACGGTCTCTCCCCCGCGGCGGTGATTGCGGTCGGCGACGGCGCCAACGATCTGGAGATGCTCGGTGCCGCCGGCCTCGGCATCGCGTTTCACGCCAAGCCTGTGGTCGCCGCCGCGGCCAGGTGGCGCATCGACCACAGCGATCTGACCGCCCTCCTCTACGCCCAAGGCTACCGCGACGAGGAAATCGCCCGGTGACGGCTAGCCCTGGTCGAGGCGGAGCGCGATGAAGTGCAGATCGCCCTGTCGATCGACCAAGAGCAGGATCGATTTCCGCCCGGATTTCTTGGCCTCGGCGATCCGGCTGCCGATTTCGCCGGGGCTTTTGACCTCTTCCTGCGCTGCTTCCATGATCAGGTCGCCGGGGTGCACGCCTTTGGCCGCGGCCGGGCTGTCCTTGGCGACATCGACGACGACGACCCCCTTGGCGTTGTCGGACAGCGAGAATTTGTCTTTTAGCTCGGGCGTGACCGAGGACAGGGTCAGACCCAAGGTCTTGACGACGTTTTCGGTGACCGGAGCGTCTTTTTTGCCCGAGCCCGCCTGCGCATTCGCCTGCTGCTGATCCTTTTCATCGAGCTTGCCGACCTTGACTTCGAGGCTCGTCTCCTTGCGTTTGCGCCATACCGTCACGGCCACCTGCTTGTTGACCGGAGTTTCGGCGACGAGCCGCGGCAGGTGGCGCATGTCGTCCACCGGCTTGCCGTCGAAGCTCAGCACCACGTCGCCCGGCTGCAACCCGGCGGCCTCGGCCGGGCCTTTGGCGGTGACGCTGGCAACGAGCGCGCCGCGCGGCTTGTCGAGCCCGAGGCTTTCGGCAATTTCGCCGGTCACCGCCTGGATGCGCACCCCGAGCCAGCCGCGATGGACCGTGTGATCGCTTTCGGTCCTGAGCTCGGAGACGACCGCCTTGGCCAAGGTCGAGGGAATGGCGAAGCCGATCCCGATCGAGCCGCCCGATGGCGAATAGATCGCGGTGTTGATGCCGATCACCTGGCCGTCCATGTTGAACATCGGCCCGCCGGAATTGCCGCGGTTGATCGGCGCGTCGGTCTGCAGGAAATCGTCGTAGGGGCCGGAATTGATGTCGCGCTGGCGCGCCGACAGGATGCCGGCGGTGACGCTGCCGCCGAGGCCGAACGGGTTGCCGATCGCCAAAACCCAATCGCCGACCCGCGACTTGTCGCTGTCGCCCCAATTCGCCGCGGTCAACGGCTTATCGGCCTTGACCTTGAGCAGCGCCAAATCGGTTTTGGTGTCGCGGCCGACGACTTGCGCCTTCAGGCTGGTGTTGTCGTGCAGGATCACGGTGATCTCGTCGGCGTCGGCGATCACGTGGTTGTTGGTGACGATGTAGCCGGCCGGATCGATGATAAAGCCCGAGCCGAGCGAGGTCGCCCGGCGCGGCAAGGTCTCCGGGCGCTCGCCCTTGGGCAGGCCGTGCTCGAAAAAGTCGTGAAAAAATTGCTCGAAGGGCGAGCCCGGCGGGAATTGCGGCATATCGGGCCCGGCCCGCTCGCCGCCGCGCTCCGCCGTCTTGACGGTTTGCGTCGTCGAGATGTTGACCACTGCCGGCAACAGCCGCGCCGCCAGATCGGCAAAGCCGTCGGGCGCCGGGCGCGCCAGCGCCGCCGGGACCACGATAAAGAGCGCAGCGGCGGCGATGATGGCATGGCGCGCCAAGCGAGACAGACAGGCGGGCACCGGGGTCACTCCTCGCGTTTTTGAAAAGCTGGGCGTTTTTGAAAAGCTGGGCGTTTTTGAAAAGCTCGGCGTTTTTGAAAAGCTCGCTCGTTCCAGTCCGGCAAATTTAACCGAAACACCCTCGCTTTCACCAGCACGGTCGCCGTCAATGGCGCACCAGCCAGACGAGGCCGACGCCGACGCAGCAGGCGGCGAGGCCGGCCATGCGCAAAGCCTGCGGCGGAACCGCGACGGCGCGCGCCGCGGCCCGCTTCATCCCTTCGGGGAACAGCGCGTACAGCGCGCCCTCGATGACGAGGACGAGGGCGAGCGCGGTCCACAGATCCCTCATCGCACCGCAGGACTGCCGCCGGGCGCCGGCGCCGGCTTTCCCGCAGCAGGTGCGGCGGGCTTCGCCGCCACGCCGTCGAGGCTGTCGAAATATCGGAAAAAGCCGCTGTCCGGGGTCAGCACAAACGAGGTTTTGGGCCCGGTCAAGGCGTTCCTATAGGCCTCCATCGAGCGATAGAAGACAAAGAATTGCTGGTCCTGGCCAAACGCGTCGGCATAGACGTGGATGCTTTGCGCGTCGCCGTCGCCGCGCACCTTCTGCCCGTTACGCTGCGCGTCGGCGAGGATCACGACCCGCTCGCGGTCGGCATTGGCGCGCACCGTCTGCGCCGCCTCGGCCCCCTCGCCGCGGTATTTGGCCGCCTGCTGCTGCCGCTCGGAGCGCATCCGGGCATAGATCGCCTGGCTGTTCTGCGGCGGCAAATCGGCATGGCGGATGCGAACATCGACGACATCGATGCCGAACGACTTCCCTTCGGCGGCGACCTCGTCGCGAATCTTGCGCATGATCGCCGCCCGTTGCGGCGACAGCAATGCCGACAGGGTGACGTTGCCGACCACGCGGCGCAGGCTGCCGCTGACCATGGCGCCGAGCCGTGCGCGCACCGCTTCCTCGGTGGCGACGGTCTGGTAGAACAGGAGCGGGTTGGTGATGCGATAGCGCGCGTAGGTATCGACGACGATGCGTTTCTGCTCCGAGGCGATGATCTCCTCGGGCGGCGGCTCGAAATCGAGGAGCCGGTTGTCGTAAATGATCACGTTCTCGATGAAAGGCCGCTTGGCATAGAGGCCGGGCGTGCGGATCACCCGGCGCGGTTGGCCGAATTGCAGCACCAACCCCTGTTCGGTCTGATCGACGATAAAGAGCGAGCTCATTGCAAAGATGCCGACGACGATCAGCACCCCGGCGACGATGAAGAGGAGGCGGCGGTTCACGTCACTGTCCCCCGCGCAGCAGCGGCGGGGTCGGCGCGGTCAATGGCGACACATCGCTGTCGGCGGCGGATGAGCTGGTGGGGGCGGGTCCGGCAGGCTTCGGGCTCGCCGGCGCCGGATGCCCGGTGCCGAGCGCCGGCAACGGCAGATAGGGCAGCACCCCGTTCCCGCCTGCGGATTTGTCGATAATGACCTTGGTGCTGTTTTTGAGCACATCCTCCATGGTTTCGAGGTAGAGCCGCTGGAGCGTCACGTTCTGCGCCGATTTGAAGGCGTGGTAGACCGACAAAAAGCGCGCTGCGTCGCCCTGCGAGCGGGCGATGATCTCCTGGCGATAGGCTTCGGCCTCCTGCTGGATGCGCACCGCGTCGCCGCGCGCCCGCGGGATGATGCCGTTGCGGTAGGCCTCGGCTTCGTTGCGCAGCCGCTCGCGGTCGGCGAGGGCGGCCTGCACGTCGCGAAACGAGTCGATGACCTCGGCCGGCGGATCGACCCGCTGCAATTGCACCTGGGTGATATCGATCCCCGCACCGTAGCTGTTCAGGATCGATTGCAAGAGCTCGCGGGTCTCGCTTTCGATCTTGGCCCGGCCCTCGGCCAGCGACTGAGCGATCGGTGTCTGGCCGACGATTTCACGCATGGCGCTCTCGGACGCCGATTTGACCGTCAGCTCGGGATCGCGGATGTTGAAAAGATAGGATTTGGCGTCTTTGATCACCCAGAACACGGTAAAGTTGATATCGACGATGTTTTCGTCGCCGGTCAGCATCAGCGCCTCGCTCGGCACCTGGCGTGTGGCCGGCTGGCGGGTCGTCGCATTCTCGCCCGAGCGGTAGCCGATCTCGGTGCGGTTGACGCGGGTGACGCTCGGCGTCAGCGCGGTCTCGATCGGGCTCGGCAGGTGATAGTTGAGGCCGGGCTGGGTGGTTCGGTTGTAGGCGCCGAAGCGCAGCACGATGCCGACCTCGTCCGGCAGCACGCGGTAAAAGCCGCTTGCCAGCCAGATCACGAAAATTCCGATCAAGACGACGGCGATGCCGGCGCCGGTGCCGAACCCGCCCGGCAGGATGCGGCGAAACCGATCCTGGCCGCGGCGCAGCAGCTCTTCGAAATCGGGCGGGCGCGGCCCTCGCGGCCCACCGCCCGGACCGCCGCCGCGCGGCCCACCGCCCCACGGCCCACCGCCGCGCGGGCCGCCGCCCCAAGGGCCACCGCCCTGACTCAACCAAAACATCGAACCCGAACCTTTCCGCGGCGTGCCATCCGAGCGGTGCCGATCTCCGGAGGCGATCTTCCGGATTGCGCCGATAGAAGGGCGGCACCGGTGTTGCCAAGTCGCGCCGCCGGCCCCAGATTCGGCGTGTCCGGCGGCCCATCGGCCGAGCGCCGTGCTACTCTGCCTCAATCGGCGTTTGCAACCAAGCGTCGTCGCGAGCAGCGCGGCGCCGCCATCCCGCCGCCCGAGGCCCGCCGCCCGAGGAATGTGATGGCCCTCCTGACCGAACAACAAATTCTCGACGCGCTGCGCCACATCGCCGATCCCGAGCGCGGCGCCGACATCGTCACCCTCGGCATGGTGACGGGTATCGCCATCCGCGACGGCAATGTCGCCTTTGCCATCGAGGTCCCGCGCGAGCGCGCCCCGCGTCTCGAACCGTTGCGCAGCGCGGCCGAGCAGGCGGTCGCAGCACTGCCCGATGTGCTCTCCGTCAGCGCGGTGCTGACCGCGCAAAGCGCGCCACGGCGCCCCACGCAGCCTGCGGCCGCGGCGCGGCGCGAGCGCGGCGAGGTGCCCGGCGTGCGGACCATCGTCGCGGTCGCCTCGGGCAAGGGGGGTGTCGGCAAATCGACGGTCGCCGCCAATCTCGCGCTGGCGCTCAAGGCGAACGGCCTCGCGGTCGGCGTGCTCGACGCCGACATTTACGGGCCGTCGATGCCGCGCATGCTCGGGATTTCCGGCCGGCCGCGCTCACGCGACGGCAAGACCTTGGAGCCGATGCGCAATTACGGGATCGAAGTCATGTCGATGGGGTTTCTCGTGCCCGAGGATACGCCGACGATCTGGCGCGGGCCGATGGTGATGAGCGCGTTGCAGCAGATGCTGCGCCAGGTCGAATGGGGCACGCTCGACATCATGGTCGTCGACATGCCGCCCGGCACCGGCGACGCACAATTGACGATGGCCCAGCAGGTGCCGCTGGCCGGCGCCGTCATCGTCTCGACACCGCAGGACATCGCCCTGCTCGACGCCCGCAAGGGCCTCAACATGTTCACCAAGGTCGATGTGCCGGTGCTCGGCATCGTCGAGAATATGAGCTATTTCCTGTGCCCGCATTGCGGCGGCCGCAGCGAAATCTTCAGCCATGGCGGCGCGCGGCGCGAGGCGGAGCGGCTCGGCACCGAGTTTTTGGGCGAAATCCCACTCGACCTCGCCATCCGCGAGACCTCGGATGCGGGCCATCCGATCACCGTCTCGGACCCCGACAACCCCTATTCGCTCGTCTTTCGCCGGATCGCTGCGCGGGTCTGGGAGAAGGTCGCCGGCGCCGAAGCCGTTATCCGCGCGCCGCCGCGCATCGTCATCGAATAGCCGAGCGGCTCGCGATCACCGGACCGGCTCTCGGCTACGGCAGCGAGATCGGCCCCGAGACCGGATGTGCGGCGCAAAACGCCTGGTCACGCTGGCCCGCCTGGGTGATGAAGGCGGTGCTCGGCGCGACCGGCGTGCCGGACAGCGATTCACCGATCGGGCAATGGCAGGTCGCCACCGGGACACCGTTGATGTAGCGCTTCGAATCGCACAGGAAGCTGAAGCAGTTGGCGAGCTTGCTGCCGAGCCGCAGCGTCTTCGGGCAAATCTGCGGCGGGGCCAGGGCTTCGGTGCCGTTCGGGACCCATCGGTTGATCTGCTGCGGGATCAGGGCGTGAAGCGCGTAGGCCGACCAGATCGTGTCCGCCGTCGGCGCCTCGCATGACCCCTGCATGTTGCCGCCGGCCAGATCGGCGATCGAGCGGCCCTGAAAAATCGGGCAAGTGCAATTCGCTTCGGGAAACCGCGCAGTCCCGCCGGTGGCGACGTTCACCTTGATCGTCCGGCCGGTCGGCGTGCAGGTGGAGGCGGCGCAAAGGGCAAAATAACCGCTGCAAAACTCGAAATCGTGACCATCGGCCGCCGCGGGCCGCATCGGCAGCCAGAACAGCAGCGCAGCCGCAAAAAGCGCGGCGCCAAGCTCGCGAATTTGCATAATCCCCTCCGGCGCAGGCAGTCGATTTGTTCCCGGCCGAGCATAGCGCCCTGCGACCGTTAACCCGCCGTCAAGAACGCGTCCAAAAAATCGTCACGAAAATCGCAGGTATCGCCCCTTATTATTGTCCGGCGGGGGGCCCGGCTCACAGGATCTGCGACAGGAACTCGCGGGTGCGCGGCTCGCGCGGGTGGGCAAAAAACTCGGCCGGCACCCCGTGCTCGACGATGACGCCGCGGTCGGTGAAGTACATATGGTCGGCCACTTCGCGCGCAAAGCCCATCTCATGGGTAACGAGGATGCAAGTCATGCCTTCCTCGGCGACCTCGCGGATCGTCACCAGCACCTCCTTGACCGTTTCGGGATCGAGGGCGGCCGTCACCTCGTCGAACAGCATGACCTCGGGGCGCATCGCGAGCCCGCGGGCGATCGCCACGCGCTGCTGCTGGCCGCCCGACAATTCGCCCGGATAGGCGCCGGCCTTGTCTTCGAGCCGCACCTTGCGCAACAGCGCCCGCGCCCGCGCCTCGACTGCGGCGCGCTCCTCGCGCAGCACATGGATCGGCGCCATCATCACGTTTTCGAGCGCGGTCTTGTGCGGGAACAAATTGTACTGCTGGAACACCATCGCGACCTCGCGGCGCAAAGCGACCAGCTCCTTGTCGGTTTTGAGCTTGTGGACCTCGTGCTTGGCAACGCGGATCTCGCCCTCGTCGATCGGCACCAGCGCGTTGATGCAGCGCAAGAGCGTGGATTTGCCCGAGCCCGACGGGCCGATGATGCAGACGACCCCGCCCTTGCCGACAGCGAGCGAGACGCCGTTCAGGACCGCGACGGCGCCGAACGCCTTGCGGACGTTTTTGACCTCGACGATCGGCGCTCCGGCGGGCTCGGGCATCGGGCGTCTCTACGCTCCGACCGCAAAGCGACGCTCGAGGCGCACGGTCCAGCGCGCGATCGGATAGCAGTAGAGAAAAAACCACAGCAGGATGTAGCTGTAGAACGGCAGCAGCAAATCGGGCCGGTTTTCGGCGGCGAGCGCGTCGCCGGTCAGGGTCATGACTTCGTTGACCCCGACGATCGAGGCCAGAACCGTGTCCATGGTCAGGATCGCGTAGAGGTTCATCCACGGCGGCAGCATCCGCCTGACGCATTGCGGCAGGATGATCATCCAGATCGTCTGATGCCGGGTAAAAGCGAGCGAGGCGGCCGATTCCCATTGCCCGGTCGGGATCGACTGGATGGCGCCGCGAACGATTTCCGACACGTTCGCCATCACCGGCAAGGCGAGGCCGAAGGTGGCCTTGGTCCAGTCCGGGATGTGAATGGTGAGGCCGAAAACGGTCACCTCGAACGGCAGCAGGAACATGCAGTAGAACAACAGGACGAGCCAGGGTGCATTGCGAAAGAAATTGGTGACGAAAGAGGCGATGCGGCGCACCGGCGGCGCGAGCGAAATCTGGGCGAGGCCGAGAAAGACGCCGGCGGCGGTGCCGGCAGCCATCGCGAGCACGCTGATAAGCAGGTTGAAGCTAAAGCCGCGCAGCAAGAGCGGCGTCCATCTGAGGAGGGTCGCGAGAACCGAGGCATGGCCGGGTGCGGTTTGCGCCGCGGCTGCACCCGTCGCCAGCACAAAGACAGCGGCGAGAAACGCGCCGTGCCAAGCCCTGAGCTCGATCGCGGGCAGCCCGAAAACCCGCTCGGCCGCGGCGCGCCGCACGAGTCGCTCGGCCGCCGGCAATAATACCGGAAGATCGGTCCCCGCCTCGAAGACCGGGGCGACCCGCGCGCTCACGGCCGCCGCCCGGCAACCGCGCCAAAGCCGGGAACGCGCATCGCATGCTCCCAACGATGCATGATCAAGACGAGGATGCCGACGAGCCCGATATAGACGACCAGCAGCACGTTCATCATCGCTGTCACGTTGAGCTCGTCGGACCAGATCTGGTTCGACACCCATAAGAGCTCCGGCACCGAGATCGCATAGGCGAGGGTGGTCGCCTTGACCAGATTGACGAGATTGTTGTTGAGCGCCGGCAGGCTGATGCGAAAGGCGAGCGGCAGCACGATGTGACGATAGGCGGCGAGCCGGGTGAAGCCCAGAGATTCGGCGGCCTCGATCGTCGCCCGCGGCACCGCCTCGATCCCGGCCCGGAAAATCTCGACATTGAAGGCGCCGGCGTAAAATGACAGCGAGATGATCGCCCAGGCGACATTGCTGACCACCGGGCGGGCGATCCCGTTCGGCCCCGGCAGCCGCAGCAAGGCGCCGACGCCGAAATAAAAGAAATAAAGCTGCACCAGCGGCGGCGTGTTGCGAAAGAGCTGGATGTAGCAATAGACGATTCGGCGCGGCAATTTGAGCTTCGAGCCTTGGACCCAGGCGCCGACGACGCCGATGACGAGGCTCAACGCGATACAGGCGATCGCCAGCTCGACGGTCATCAGAAAGCCGGCGGCAAAGCGGTGGCGATCAAAGGCGTCGTAGAAGATCGTCAGATTGATGCCGGTCCGCCCGTGCAGCCAGGCAAACCAGCCCCACACCGCCTGCACCGGCGCGCCTCCGCCCGCCGACCGGGGCTATTTGTATTTGGCGTGCATCTCCTCGGCGAACTGGCTGTTGGGCAGGCCGTATTTCTTTTCGAGCGCGAGGATCAGCCCGGTCTTGTGCCAATCGACGACCGCGTTGTGCATGAAATCGGCGAATTGCTTTTCGCCGAGCTTGACCGCAAGCCCCCAGGGCTCGACCAGGATCGATTTCAGCGGCACCTCGTAATTGCTCCAGTCAGGATCGAGCAGCTGGCCTTCGAGCGCCGTATCGTCATAGGCAAAGGCGATGCAATTGCCGGCCTTGAGCGCCGAATAGGCTTCGGCCGTGCCCTTGAACGCGACCGGCTGGACCCCGTATTTCTCTTGCAATTCCTTGTTGTAGAACGAGCCCTGGATCAGGCAGACGGGCTTTCCTTTGAGCTGGCCCCAATCGGTCAGATGCGCCGATTTGGGCGCCAAGACGTTGGTGCCCGAGGCGTAGTAGTCGGGTTGGACGATATCGACGATCTTGCGGCGCTCCGGGGTGTCGGTCATCGTCGCGATCATCAAGTCGATCTTGCCCTGACCGAGGAATTGCATGCGGTTCGACGCGACCACCGGCACCAATTCGAGCTTGACGCCGAGCCGTTTGGCGACGTCGGCGGCGAGGTCGGGCTCGATGCCGATAATCTTCCCCGACGGGTCGCGATAGCCATAAGGCCGGTAGTCGGCTTTGGTGCCGACGACCAAGGTGCCGCGCTTCTTGATGTCGTCGAGCACGTCTGCCCTGGCCGCCGCCACGCCGATGAAGGCAATGGCGAACGCCAGCAGCGCGATGCGCGACGCGAGCTTCCCGATCATGCTTCCTCCCGAGTCCTGTCATCCGACTGTAGCCCGAGCGGCGGCGCGGCGCACCAATTGCCGCGAGCGGTCAAGCAAATAGGTGCAGGCGCGCCGCCCTGCGCGTGCGCCGGTCGAACGACGCCATTACCGCCATTGCCTTCGATACCGGCTTCACCGACCTGTCGACGTTCAACCGCCGCTTCCACCGGCTGTTCGGCATGAGCCCCGGCGACTACCGCGCACGCCTCGGCGGCGCGACGGTGTCCACCGGGCCCTGGTGAGAGACGGCGCCCTTCAGATATTGCGAGTTTTCATCGGTCGCGGCGCGCGGCAGCGTGTCGCCGATGACATGCCACGGGACGCGGCTTTCGATGCCGTAATGATGCGCCGGGGTCAGCGCCTCGGGATGGTCGAAGCTGCCGACCGTCAGCTCGATGCTGGGCGATGCCTTGTAGCGGAAAAAGAGCGGCGTGCCGCAGGCTGCGGCAGAACCCCCGCTCGGCCGCCGAGGATGATGCAAAGACCGCCGGCTCGCCCTTGGTCCATTCGACGCGGTCTTGGTCGAACATCGCCAGTGCGGCGAACAGGTTGCCGAGGGCGCGCTGGCACATCCGGCAATGGCAATAGCTGACGTCGCTCGGCGGCATCGCCGCACGGAACCGCACCGCTCCGCACTGGCAGCCGCCGGTCGCTTCGGCTTCGGCCTCTTTGTGACCGGCCACGGCTCACCCTCCTTCGGGCTGGCGGCCGAGCAGCGCCATCAGCTCACGCCACTCGCGCGCCGAAAGGCCGCTCGATGGCAGATCGACCTCCTCGCCCGCCAGCAGCCGGCGGATCACCGCCAGCCCCGACGCCGAGATCAGCGCCGCATTCATCCGATACTCGCGGAACGCCGCGTAAGTCATCGGCACCCAACGCTTGAGGGTGTCGAGCATAACCGCCGCGTAGGCGCGGATCTCATATTGCGCATGCGGATCGGCGCGTAAGGCCAGGAAATGCATCAGGTTGTATAGGTCGATTTTCCAGTACCATTGCGTGTAAAAATTGAGCGACAGGTTCATCCGTGCGAGCTCGCGGGCGAGACCCGGCCGCCCCGGATCGATCGGCGCGCCTGCGGAATCCTCGTTGAGCAGCTCGACATAACCGCGATAGGCGCGTCCGGCCTCCTCGCGCAGCAGATCGAGGACATGTCGTGCCGCTTCCGGATTGAACGCTCCATCGCGCCCCTGGCGATTGCTGGTCGCCTGCGCTGCCAAATGCTCGGGCGCCGGCAAATAAAATTCATTGTCCAAAATGGAATAGCGCGCCGAATATTCGTTGACGTTGGCAGTGCGATGCCTGATCCATTGCCGTGCGACGAAGATCGGCAGCTTGACGTGGTACTTGATCTCGCACATCTCGAACGGCGTCGTGTGCCGGTGCCGCATCAAATAATTGATCAGCCCCTGGTCCTCGCTGACCCGCCGGGTGCCGCGCCCGTAGGAGACGCGCGCCGCCTGCACCACAGCCGCATCGTCACCCATGTAATCGACGACGCGCACAAAGCCGTGGTCGAGCACCGGCAGCGGCTCATAGAGAATCTCTTCGAGCGCCGGCACCGTCGCCCGCCGCGTCGTCCGCTCCTCGCCGCGCTGAGCCGCAACCTCGGCCTGCTGTTCGTGCGTCAACGGCATTCCTGGCGATCTCCGCTCAATCTAAACATCCGCCACTCCGACAGCCGCTGCCTTTTGTTGCCGGCGGGGATGCACGTTGATCGAAATCTCGACCTCCTGGCCGAGCCGGGCGAGGATCGTCATCAGCCGGTCGATCGTGAAGCGGCCGAGCCTGGCGCGTCGGATGCGGGAGAAGTCCGCGGCGGCGACGCCGGTCAAGCCCTGGGCGTCGCGCACCGACAGGCGGCGATTGTCCATGACACCGATGATCTCCGCCGCCAAGACTGCGCGCAGTTGCTCGCGGTCCGCGTCCGGGCAGCCGAAATCTCGGAACAGGTTCCCGCTGCTGCGCACGATCTCGATCGGCTGGTCGGTCATTCCCGTGATGCGCTCGCCCGCCTCAACCGCTGTCGGATCAGATCGATTTCCGCTTTTGGCGTGCCGATCCCGGTCTTCGATTTCTTTTGAAAGGCCATGAACCTCGTCATTCCGGGGCGCGGGCATCGCCCGCGAGCCCGGAACCCAAGAACACAGGCGAGAGAAATCAGGCTTGGCCTGTGTGCATGGGTTCCGGGCCCGCCCCTGACGGGCCGTCCCGGAATGACACGCGGGTTTTTCAGCAGCCTGCTGATCCAGACGACCGGCCGAGAAGATCGGACCACCCTCTCTGATGTCATATTTGACAACGAGCGTCAAGCGCTCCGGACTCGCCGCACCAGATCCTTGTCGCGCGTCGGCAGGATTGCGTTTGCCGGCTCCTCGCTCTATATCTCTGCGGTCGGGCAACCGACTATGGCGATACACGGCTTGTGAAATAAGCGTTGCGGACCCGGGGGCGGTACCCGGCGCCTCCACCAATCTCCCGCCGGACGCGGGGTCTCACGGGGGCGAAACAGGCTCGACGCGCGTGGTAAAGGCAAGATCCGTCGCCCGGCATGATACCACCGTTATCGGGTCACAATCCAACTGCGAACGATAACTTCGCAACAGAGGCGCTCGCGGCCTAACCCTTCGCGGGGTGAAAGCCTAGAGCAAATCGCGGTTCGAGGGGCACCGGGCAACAGAAGCCCCTCACTCGCTTTCGACCCGCTTCGGTGAGCGCGCATCCGCCATGGCCCAGGACCATTTCCGCTACGACAAGATGGTCGAGGCCGCGCTGCGCGGCGTTGTCCGCGAGGCGCTCGTCCGCGCCGCCCGCGACGGTCTGCCTGGCGCCCACCATTTCTATATCGGCTTGCGCACCGGCGCGCCGGGTGTCGTCTTGCCTGGCTATCTGGTGGAGAAATTTCCCGACCAGATGACGATGGTGCTGCAGCACCAGTTCTGGGGGCTCGAAGTCGGCGACGAGGCTTTTTCCGTGACCTTGAGCTTTCAGGGCCAGCCCGAGCGGTTGACCGTGCCGTTTGCGGCGGTGACGAGCTTTGCCGACCCGTCGGTCGAGTTCGGCCTGCAGTTCGAGGCCCCAGCCGTCGCCGCACGACCAACCGCCGCCGCACAGCCAGCCGCGCCCGCCACATTGCCGGCCGCCCTTCCGGCGACCGAAAAGCCTGCTTCGGCCGAACGGCCCGCCGCCGAAATCGTCACACTCGACCGGTTTCGCAAGCGCTGACCGCGCCGCCCCTTGCCGGGCGCGCCCGGATGTGACAACCAAACCACCGAGCTGATTCTGACGGAGCCCGCCGCTATGCCGCGCTATGATTTCGACCTGTTCACAATCGGCGCCGGCTCGGGCGGTGTCGCGAGCTCGCGCCGGGCTGCCGGCTATGGCGCCCGCGTCGCGATCTGCGAGGAATTACGGGTCGGCGGCACCTGCGTCTTGCGTGGCTGCGTGCCGAAAAAGCTCCTGGTCTACGGCGCCCAGTTCGCCGACGCCTTTGCCGACGCCGCCGGCTTCGGCTGGACCGTGCCGCCGGCGAAATTCGACTGGCCGAGCCTGATCGCCGCCAAGGACCAGGAAATCGGCCGGTTGTCGCAGATCTACATCAACATGCTGAACAACAGCGGCGTCGAGATCATCGACGGCCGCGGTGTCCTGGTCGATCCGCACACCGTCGAGGTCGCCGGCCGCAGCTATACCGCCGACAAGATTCTGGTCGCCGTCGGCGGGCATCCGACGGTGCCAGACATCCCCGGCATCGAGCATGTGATTTCGTCGAACGAGGCGCTCGATCTGCCGAGCCTGCCGCGCCGCATCGTCATCGTCGGCGGCGGTTATATCGCGGTCGAGTTTGCCGGCATTTTCAACGGCTTCGGCAGCGAGGTCGTCGAGATCATCCGGCGCGAGGACCTGCTCAACGGTTTCGACGACGATCTGCGCGTGGCTTTGGCCCAGGAGATGCGCGGTCGCGGGGTCGAGATCCACACCCGCACCCAGGTCGCGCGGATCGCCCAGGCCGCCCAGGGCGGCTATTCGCTCTTCACCACGATCGGCCAGGAGATTTCGGCCGATCTTGTCATGTATGCGACCGGACGCAAGCCGAACACGCGGCGCCTGGGCCTTGCCGAGGCGGGCGTGAAGCTCGACGACAATGGGGCGGTCGTGGTCGATGAGTGGCAGCGTTCGAGCATCCCCCACATCTATGCCGTCGGCGATGTGACCGACCGGCTCAACCTGACCCCGGTGGCGATCGCCGAGGGCCGCGCCATCGCCGAGACGCTCTACAACAAAAACCCGATCAAGATGGACCGCAACGACGTGCCGACCGCGGTATTCAGCCAGCCGCCGATCGGCACGGTCGGGCTGACCGAGGAGGAGGCGCGCCGGACATATGCCGACATCGACATCTATTGCTCGCGCTTCAAGCCGATGAAGAACACCTTGTCGGGCCGCGACGAGCGGACCTTTATGAAGCTCGTCGTCGATGCCAGGACCGACCGTGTCCTCGGCTGCCACATGCTGGGCCCGGACGCGCCCGAAATCGCGCAGGGGCTGGCGATCGCGATCAAATGCGGCGCCACCAAAAAGCAATTCGACCAGACCGTCGGCATCCATCCCAGCGCCGCCGAGGAATTCGTCACGATGCGCGAAAAGACTGCCCGTCCGCAAACGCTTGCGGCCGAGTAGGCGGCGGCAGATCACCCCCTCCCAAACCCTCCCCCATCAAGTCCCATCAAGGGGGAGGGCCTTTATCAGCGGGGAGGGCCTTTATCAGCACGCCTATTTTTGCTCCCGCCCCCTCGATGGGGGCGGGCCGGGGTGGGGGTGATGCGTGCCCAGTCCATCGATCCGGTCGAAATCGCTCTAAGGCGCCTGATCTGGTCTAATTCGCTTTTCTGCCGTCGCGGATCGCGCGCCACAGGCGCTCGGGGGTGGCGGGCATCTCGATGTGGCGGATGCCGAGCGGAGAGAGCGCATCGGCGAGCGCGTTGGCGACCGCTGGCAACGCGCCGACTGCGCCGGCCTCGCCCGCCCCTTTGACGCCCAGCGGGTTGGTCTTGGTCGGAACCGGATTGTTGTCGAGCTGGATCGCGCACAGGTCGCCGGCGCGCGGCATCGCGTAATCCATAAACGACCCGGTCAGCAGCTGGCCCGAAGCCGGGTCGAAGCGGATGTCCTCCATCAGCATCTGCCCGACGCTCTGCACGACGCCGCCGCAGATCTGGCCTTCGAGCAAAAGCGGGTTCATGACCGTGCCGACATCGTCGACGACGCTGTAGCGCACCACCTCGACGGCGCCGGTTTCCGGGTCGATCTCCAGCTCGCAAATGTGGCAGCCATTCGGGAAATTCTGATCTTTCGAGACAAAGGCGGCATTGGCGATCAGGCCCGGCTCGAGGTCGTCGGGGAGGCTCGGCGGATTGAACGATTCGGTGGCGATTTCGCCGATCGTCAAGGCCCGGTTCGAGCGTGGTGCGGTAAAGAGGCCGTCGGCGAACTCGACGTCTGCCACCGGCGCGCCGAGCAGATGGGCGGCGATCGCCCGCGCTTTCGTCACGATTTTTTCGGTAGCCAGATAAACCGCCGACCCGCCGAGCGCCGCCGAACGCGAGCCGCCGGTGCCTTCGCCGTTCGCCACCTTGTCGGTGTCGCCCTGCACGTAATGCACGCGGTCGGGATGGATACCGAGGCGGTCGCAGAGGAGCTGCTTATAGACCGTCTCGTGGCCCTGGCCCTGGGTGACCGAGCCCGCGAGCAAGGTTGCCGTGCCGCTGCGGTCGAAGCGGATCTCGGCTGCCTCGAAGCCACCGGCCGCGGCTCGCTCGATCGTGTTCGAGAGGCCGAGGCCGCGCAACTTGCCGCGCGCCCGCGCTGTGGCGCGGCGCTGCTCGAACCCGGCCGCGTCGGCGAGCCGCAATGCCATGTCGAGGTTCTTTTCGAATTCGCCGCAATCATAGGTAAAGGTCAGCCCCGATTTGAACGGCATCGCCTCCGGCGCGATCATGTTGCGGCGGCGCAGCTCGATCCCGTCGATGCCGAGCTCGGCAGCGGCCTCATCGACCATGCGCTCGATGACAAAGGCGAAATCCGGCCGGCCATTGCCGCGATAGGGCCGCATCGGGTTGGTGTTGGTGTAGACCGCGGTGACCTCGGCACGCATCGCCGGCGTGCGGTAGACCCCGGCCAAGGTGCCGAGATTGGCGACAAAGGCGTTGGAGCCGGTCTGCGGGTAGGCACCGACCGCCGCGATCGTCCGGGTGCGGAAGGCGAGAAAGCGGCCGTCGTCGTCGAGCGCCAGCTCCGCCTCGGTCACGTTGTCGCGGGCCTGCGCGTCGCCGAGAAAGGCTTCGGTGCGGGTGCCGGTCCATTTGACCGGCCGGCCGGTCACCTTCGAGCCGAGCAGGACCAGCGCCACCTCGTTGTAGATCGCCGACTTCATGCCGAAGCTGCCGCCGATGTCGCCGGCGACGACGCGCACCCGGCTTTCCGGCACCTTGAGGATCCGGGTCGCCAGCTCGGCGCGATAGGCGTGGGTGCGCTGCAACGTCGTATAGATCGTCCAGCGGTCCTCGGCCGGGTTGTAGTCGCCGATCGCACCCCGCGGCTCCATGCTGGCTGCGGTCACCCGATTGACCACGAGCCGGCGGCGGACCACACGCGCCGCACCGGCGATCGCCGCTTTGGTTTTGGCGGCATCGCCCTCGAAATGGAAAAAGGCGACGTTCTGCGGGCATTCCTCCCAGACCAGCGGCGCACCTGGCTCGACCGCCCCGGCGGTAGAAACGATCGCCGGCAGCGGCTCGAAATCGACCGCGATCAATTCGGCCGCATCCTCGGCTTGATGACGGGTCGATGCCACGACAAAGGCGACATAGTCGCCGACCCAACGCACCCGGTCCTTGACCAGGGCCGGAAAGCGCGGCCGGGCGGCCGGCTTGCCGTCTTGCAGCTTGAGCCCGCCCGGCACCGGCAGGTCGCCCCAGCCCGAGGCCTCCCAATCCGCGCCGGTCAGCACCGCCAGCACGCCGGGTGCGGCTTTTGCGGCACTCGTATCGATGCCGCGGATGCGGGCATGGGCGTGCGGCGAGCGCAGCACATGGCCGAAGACCATGCGCGGCAGCACCATGTCGTCGATATAGCGGCCGCCGCCGCGCAACAGCCGCGGGTCCTCGAACCGCGGCACCGCCTGCCCCAACGCGAACTCACCCATCCTCAACCCCCGAACCGCGTGCTGCCGGCCAGATGGCGCCGAAAATAGAGCAACCGGCCGGCGAAACCATCTTTCTATCCGGCTCGGTTGACTTCGGAGCGGTCGTGCGCGCCACTCGCAAGATGCCCGCCGCCCTCCCCGACGACATCGCGATCGTGGCGCTCGGCCCTTCT
The DNA here is from genome assembly GCA_963702685.1 of uncultured Alphaproteobacteria bacterium. Classification (GTDB taxonomy): domain Bacteria; phylum Pseudomonadota; class Alphaproteobacteria; order ATCC43930; family CGMCC-115725; genus AP-15. The sequence continues at coordinate 327,441 of CAVPDQ010000006.1, forward strand.
GCCGCCGAGCTCGGCAGGCGGCTGCGGGCGGCGCTGCCCGGCTCCCGGCTGCATGGGCCACGCGCGCGCCCGGCGGATTGGGACGAAAGCTATGACCGGGCAGCGCTGCACATCGCACGTCTGTTCAAAGCCGGGCGGCCGGTCGTCGGCATCTGCGCCAGCGGCATCCTGATCCGCTCGGTGGCGCCGCTGCTCGCGGCCAAGCGCGACGAGCCGCCGGTAGTCGCCGTCGCCGAGGATGGATCGACGGCGGTACCGCTCCTCGGCGGGCATCGCGGCGCCAACGCGCTGGCCCGCGCCGTCGCCGCGGCGGCGGGCGGAACGGCGGCGATCACCACCGCCGGCGATCTCGTGCTCGGCCTCGCTCTCGACGAGCCGCCGCCGGGCTGGCGCATCCGCGACCCGGATCGGGTAAAGCCGATCGCGGCGGCATTGCTCGCCGGCGAGCCGGCAGCGCTGATCGAGGAGGTCTGCCGCGCCGACTGGCTGCGCGCCGGCAGCATCGCCTGGGCCAAAGACGCACGGCACCGCGTGCTGGTCACCGACCGGGCCGTCTGCGGAAATCCGGGGGAACTCGTCGTTCACCCGCCGATCCTGGCGCTCGGCATCGGCTGCGAGCGTGGCTGCGGCGCCAAGGAGATCGCCGATCTGGCGCGCTCGACGCTGGCCGAGGCGGGCCTCTCAGCCGATGCCGTCGCGGCGGTGGTTTCGGTCGAGCACAAGCTCGCCGAGCCGGGCGTGCATGCGTTGGCCGCGGCGCTCGGCGTGCCGGCGCGGTTTTTCGCCGCACAGCGCCTGCTCGCCGAAACCGAGCGTCTGACGCAGCGGTCGGAGGCCGCGTTTCGCGCCACTGGATGCTGGGGGGTCGCCGAAGGAGCCGCCCTCGCCGCGGCCGGCATCGGCGGCATCCTTGTTGTACCGAAGCGCAAATCGCAGCACGCCACTTGCGCGGTCGCCCGTGCGGCATCGCCGATCGATGCCGAGGCAGTCGGGCGGCGCCGCGGCCGGCTCACGATTGTCGGCATCGGTCCGGGCGACCCCGATTGGCGCACGCCCGAGGCGAGTGCGGCGCTGGCCGGCGCGACGGACATCGTCGGCTACGGCCTTTATCTCGACCTGATCCATGACGCGATCATCGGCAAAAGGCAGCACGCCAGCGCGCTCGGCGCCGAAGCGGAGCGGGCGCGCCACGCGCTCGACCTCGCTGCGTCGGGTCGATCGGTGGCTCTGGTCTCTTCGGGCGACGCCGGGGTTTACGGTCTGGCTCCGCTCGTCTTCGAATTGCTCGATCGCGGCGAAAACCCGGAATGGCACACGGCCGAGATCACCGTCTGCCCCGGCGTCTCGGCGTTGCAGGCCGCCGCCGCGCGCGCCGGCGCACCGCTCGGCCACGATTTCTGCGCGATCTCGCTGTCCGATCTCTTGACCCCGTGGGCGGCGATCCGGACCCGCCTCGAAGCCGCCGCGGCGGCCGACTTTATCGTCGCGCTCTACAACCCGCGCTCGGCCCGCCGCCAGCGTCACCTCGCCGAGGCCGCCGCCATATTGCTGCGCCGCCGCGCCTCGGACACCCCGGTTTTCGTCGGGCGAAACCTCGGCCGCAGCGGCGAGGAATGCCGGCTTCTCGACCTCGGCAGCCTGGCCCATGCCGAGATCGACATGCTGAGCATCGTCATCGTCGGCAACAGCGCCACCAGGCGCCTCGCTCGCGACCCGACCCGGCTTTATACGCCGCGCGGCTATTTCACCGATGGTGCGCGGTGACCGTGCATTTTATCGGCGCCGGCCCCGGCGCGCCCGATCTGATCACGGTGCGCGGGCTGCGGCTGATCGAACGCTGCCCGGTCTGCCTCTATGCCGGCTCGCTGGTGCCGCGCGAAATTCTCGATGCCGCCCCGCCCGGCGCCCGGCTGATCGACACCGCGCCACTCACCCTCGACGAAATCATCGCAGCGATCGCCGCGATGCATCGCGAGGGCTGCGACATCGCCCGCCTCCATTCCGGCGACCCGTCGCTCTATGGCGCGATCGCCGAGCAGATGCGGCGCTTGAGCGCCCTCGGCATCCCGTACGACATAACCCCAGGGGTGCCGTCCTTTGCAGCTGCGGCGGCAGCGCTCGGCACCGAGCTGACCCTGCCGGAAATCGCCCAGACCGTGATCCTGACGCGGACCGCGACCCGCTCCTCGCCGATGCCCGAGGGCGAGGCGCTCGACCGTCTCGCCGCCACCGGCGCCACGCTCGCGATCCACCTGTCGATCGCCAATCTCGGGCCGATCCTGCGCACGCTCGCCCCGCATTACGGTGCGGATTGCCCGGTCGTCGTTGCCTGCCGCGTCAGCCGGCCCGACGAAATCCTGATCCGCGGCACCCTCGCCACGATCCGCGACGCGGTAAAGGCGGCCCACATCACCCGCACCGCGCTGATCCTGGTCGGCCCCGTCCTCGCCGTCCGCGATGCTCCCGACAGCCGCCTCTACGCCCCCGCCCACCATCACCTGATGCGGCCACGCGACGCTTGATGCGGCAAAAGGTTACGAATGCCCGCCGGCTTCGGCGCGCTTGAGCGCGTCGACAACGGCCGGGCGATGGCCTTCGGCGGCCCAGCCGACGGCGTCGCGACCGGTGTAGTCGGGCTTGGCGGGGTTGGCGCCCTTGGCCAGAAGCATGCGGACCAGCTCGATATTGCCGTGGCTGGCGGCGATCATCAGCGCGGTCATGCCATCCTTGTTTTGCGCGTCCACGGTGGCGCCGGCATCGACCAGCAGCTTTGCCGCCTCGGTCTGGTTGCGGTCGGCGGCCCAGTGCAATGCCGTGTTGCCGAACGGGTCGGTCTGGTCGAGCTTCGCGTTCGGCTTTGATCAGGAGCGCGATGATCTGCAAATTGCCGTTCATCGCCGCGCAATCGAGCCCGGTGCGCGACTTGTCGTCGGTCTGGTTCGGGTTGTGGTCGCTGCCGCCGACCAGCTCTCTGACGTGCTCGGTGTCGTTGGCGCAGGCCGCACGCGCGACATTCTCAAAATAATCGCCAAAGAGGTTGATCTGGGCGCGCGCGCTGCCGGAGGAAAACACGGCCGCGGCGATCGCCGCCGGCGCCAGGATCGCGGCAAGACGCAAATTCATGACACCCTCTTGGCTGCGGCTGAGAGTTGCGGTGCGGCGAGCCAATCGAGCGCCGCTTCGACGCTCTCGACCGCCTCGCCCGGCTCGGGCGCGGGACGCCGAACCACGACGACCGGGAGGCCGAGCTCGCGCGCCGCGACCAGCTTTGCCTCGGTGGCGGGACCGCCGCTCGCCTTGCAAACCAGGACATCGATCGCGTGGCGCTCGATGCGGTGGCGCTCCTCGGTGAGGGTGAACGGCCCGCGGCCGACCACGACCTCGTAAAAGCGCAACGGCAGGCGTTCGCGCGGCGGATCCACGAGGCGCACGAGAAAGCGCACGCCGGTTGTCCCGGCAAAGGCGGCGAGCTCGCCTGCGCCGACTGTCAGCCAGGCCCGCCGCCCGATGCGGCCGACGATGCCGGCCGCCGCCGCCATGTCGTCGACCTCGATCCATCGGTCGAGCGGATGACGGCGCCACGGTGGCCGCAGCAGCAGCAAACGCGGCACGCCGGCCATCTCGCAAGAGAGCCGTGCGGTGCGTGAGATTTGCGCGGCAAAAGGGTGGGTGGCATCGATCAGCCGGTCGATGCCGTGCTCGCGGAGATAGCGGGCCAAACCTTCCGGCCCACCAAAGCCGCCGATGCGAATATTCCCCGCGATCGGCCCCGGCCGCTCGGTTCGGCCGGCGAGCGCGCTGGTCACCTCGAGTTCTTCGCCAAAGCGAGCGAGCGCCGCGCGGGCGAGCGCGGCCCCTTCGCCGGTGCCGCCGAGGATCAAGAGCCGCGCGCTCATCCGCCGACCCGCGCGAGAAACCCGCCCACGCGATCGACCACAGCGACCTCGACCGCGGTCGCGCCGCTCAAAGTCGCCAGCGCGACTTCCCGCGCCCGCACCGCCACAGCCTCGGCGAGCGCCTGGCGACGGTCGCCGGCGAGGGCGAGGATTTCGGCCGCACCGGCGGCATCGCTGGCCGACGCCTCACCGCCGAGATCGGCCAGCATTCGGGCGAGTGCGGCGGTATCGACCCGGCTGCGTGCGGAATGGAGATCGAGATGGCCGGCCGCCAGCTTCGCCAGCTTGGCAAAGCCGCCGGCGACGGTCAGGCGCGGCACCGGATGCCGGCGCAGATATTTCAACATGCCGCCGGCAAAATCGCCCATGTCGATCAGCGCGTGCTCGGGCAGGTCGTACAGCTGCTGCACCGCCCGCTCCGACACACGGCCCGTCGCCGCCGCGATATGGCCGAGACCGGCGGCGCGCGCGACGTCGATGCCGCGCTGGATCGAATGAATCCACGAAGCGCAGGAATAGGGCACGACGATCCCCGTGGTGCCGAGGATCGAGAGGCCGCCCTCGATGCCGAGCCGTGCGTTCATCGTTTTTTCGGCGAGCTCCCGGCCGCCGGGGATCGAGATCGTCACCGTGACATCGGGCGGCGGCAACCCGCTCGCCGCGGCAACGCCCGAGAGTGCCTCGCGGATCATCGCCCGCGGCGCCGGGTTGATCGCCGGCTCGCCGACGGCGAGCGCCAAGCCCGGGCGGGTGACGGTCCCGACCCCCTCCCCGGCGGCAAAGACGATGCCCGCTCCCGGATCTGCCCAAACCGTCTCGGCCACCACCAGCGCGCCATCGGTCACATCGGGATCGTCGCCGGCATCCTTGACGATGCCGGCGCACGCGCGGCCCGGGCCGAGCTCGGCGATCGTCAGGCTAAAGCGCGCGGTGCCGCCGCGCGGCAAACCGATCTCGACCGGATCGGGAAAGCCGCCCGACGCCAGCGCCGTCATTGCCGCGCGCGCCGCCGCCGCGGCACAGGCGCCGGTGGTCCAGCCTCGCCTCAACGATGTCGCGCTCTGCGTCCTCATTGTCTGATCTTAGCAAAACCGGCGCCGGTGACTACCTGTGGCATCTCGCCATTCTGCTTCGCATAGAAGGGACGGCCTTGATCGACAACGCGCTTCTGGACCTGCCCGAGTTCGAGCCCGGAACGGTGTGGCTGGTCGGCGCCGGGCCTGGTGATCCCGGCCTCCTTTCGCTGCTGGCGTGGCACGCGCTCGCCCATGCCGACAGTGTCGTCTATGACGCGCTGGTCGATCCCCGCATCCTGCGTCTGGCGCGGCCCGGTGCGGCGCTCGACTACGCCGGCAAGCGCGGCGGGCGGCGGTCGTCGAGCCAGCCCGACATCTCGGCGCATCTCGTTCGCCTCGCCGAAGCCGGCAAGCGTGTGCTGCGCCTCAAGGGTGGCGACCCGTGCGTCTTTGGCCGCGGCGCCGAGGAGGCGCTGGCGCTGGTCACCGCCGGCATCCCGTTTCGCATCGTGCCGGGCATCAGCGCCGGGATCGGCGGGCTCGCCTATGCCGGAGTTCCGCTGACCCACCGCGACATCAACTCGGCGGTCACCTTCGTCACCGGCCACAACAGCAACGGCGCGGTGCCCGATGGGCTCGATTGGGACGCAATCGCCAGGGGCGCGCCGGTCCTCGTTCTCTACATGGCGCTGAAGCATCTGCCGCATATCGCCGAGCGGCTGCTCGCCGGCGGCCGGCGCCGCGACGAGCCGGCCGCGGTGGTGAGCAAGGCGACGACGCCGGCGCAGCAGGTGCTGGTCTCGACGCTTGGCGAAATTGCCGCCGATGCGGTCCGTGCCGGGATCGAGGCGCCGGCAATCGTCGTCATTGGCGAGACGGTCCGGCTGCGCAGCGTGCTCGATTGGCAGGGTGCGTCCACCAGCCGCATTCGCGCCCAGGAGCGGTGCGGCCACGCCGAGACACCGCGGTAATTGCCGCCGGCTCCTTGGAATGCCGGCAACGGCCCCTCGACAAACCGGCCGGCAATCTCTACCTGGGGACCGCGCTCGACGCGACGGGCGCAACCGCAAAGGACTGCAATTGGCCGGATCGCTGCCGACCCCAGCCTGGCGGCCCAGCCGCGGCCGTTCATCTCCCGCCCGATGATCCTCGACGCGTTGGCGCCACTGTGGCCGTTGCCCGAAGCCGCCGAGCTGATTGCTCGCGCGCGGCGGCGCAGCGGTCTCGACGATTTCGGCGAAACCCCGTTCGCAGAATCACTGGACATTTTTTTGCGGGCCTGCCGCGAGGAGGCCGATCTGAGCCTGTTCGGCCGGGTCGCGCTCGGCTGGGACACCGTTCGCTTTCTGTGCAACCTGCTGCGGCTGCACGCCGAAGAGACGCGCAGGCCGCAAATTCTCGATCAGCCGATTCGGCAGCCGATCCTGATCACCGGCCTGCCGCGGTCGGGCACGACCTTTCTGCACAACCTCTTGGCCGAAGATCCGGCGAACCGGGCGCCTCGCATCTGGCAGGTCATCCATCCCTATCCGGACCGGACGTCCCGCGCCGACCATCGCCGGCAACGTGTCTCTCGTCAGCTGCGGGTGTTCGGGATCGTGGCGCCCGAATTTCGCCGCCTGCATCCGGTTTCCGCCACCTCGCCGCAGGAATGCTCGGAGATTACGGCGCACGTTTTCGCCAGCCTGCGCTTTGACACGACCTACCGGGTTCCGAGCTATCGCCGCTGGCTCGACGCGGCCGGCCATCTCGACGCCTACCGCTTTCACAAGCGCTTTTTGCAGCATCTCCAGCATCAGGCAGGTGCCGGCGGCGAGCGCCAGTGGGTGCTGAAATGCCCCGACCACGTGTTCGCCTTGGCGGCGATCCGCGCCGTTTATCCCGACGCCCGGCTGGTGTTCGTCCATCGCGACCCGCTGGCGGTGCTGTTGTCGGTGGCGCGGCTGACCGCGGTCTTGCGCCGGCCCTTCAGCCGCCGCATCGACAAATTCGAAATCGGTCGGCAAGACAGCGACCGGTGGCTCGCGGCAAGCGAATTGATGATCGCGGCTGCCGATGCCGATGGCTTTGCCGAACCGATCTGCCATGTCCATTACCCGGAGCTCGTCGGCGACCCGCTGGGCACGGTCGCGGCGATCTATCGCCACTTTGCGATGCCTTTGACACCCGAGGCGGCCGACCGCATCGGCCGTCTTGTCGCCGCCAAGCCGAACGGCGGCTACGGCGCGCGCCGCTACCGCTTTGAGGACCACGGCCTCGATGCCGCCCGCGAGCGCGAGCGTTACCAGCGTTACGTCGCGCGTTTCGGCATCCGCGCCGAGGCGGCGCCGGGCCGGCCCTCGACACCAGGTCTGCAACCGCGGATTCCCGCGCGGATATCGGTCGGGCCCGCCGACTGAGCTAGCGCACGCCGAGGATCGAGCCGGTGACCGAGCGGGGGTCGCGGCGCGGCCAGCGCCCGCTCTCGACCTGGTGGAAGAACTCGTCGAGGCTGCGGTTGAAGAGGTCGGGCTCTTCGAGGTTGAGCGCGTGCCCGGTATTGGGAAAGACGACGAGCGCCGCCGATGGGATCGTCCGCTTCATCAACAGGCCCGGTTCGAGACAAGGGTCGTCCTCGTCGCCGGTCATGATCAATGTCGGCACGTCGAGCCGGCGCATCGCGTCGGTCAGCTCCCACAAGGACGGGCGCAGCGCCTGCACCCCGCGCATCGTCAGCGCCGAGCCTTTGGTCGAGTGCTCGGCGAGATGCGCGGCAAATTCGGTCCAGCCGCGCGGGTCCTTGTTCTGAAGCTGCACCCGGCTCGGACCTTGGGCATAGGTTTTGCTCGCCTCGCCCATGCCCCGGCCTTCGATCAAGGCGATCGTCTTTGCGGTCTCGTCATGGAACTGCTGGCGCTTGCCGGGCTCGGCGCCATAGCCGCAGCCGGCCACGACCAACGACAAGGCGCGCGCCGGATAGGCGAGACCGAAATGCAACGTCGCAAACCCGCCCATCGAAATGCCGACGATATGGGCTTTTTCGATCGCCAGCGCGTCGAGCACGGCGCGGATGTCGTCGCGCGCCCGGTCCTGGGAATAGCGCTCGGGCGCGTCCGGCACATCCGACGGCGGATAGCCGCGGGCGTTGAAGGCGATAGAGCGATAGCGACGCCCGAAATAGCGCAGCTGCCCTTCGTAGCCGCGATAATCGTCGGCAAATTCATGGACAAAGACGATCGGCGTGCCGGACCCGGTCTCTTCGTAATAGAGCCCCACACCATCATCGGTCGAAAGCTGCGGCATCGCTTTCCCCCAGCTGCTGCGCAGCGCCGATCCTACGAGCGGCGATGCGGCTGCGGCAAGCGACGCCGTTGGCACGATTCTTGATGCGACAAGGTCAGGTCCGGGCCTGCGCACGACACAGCGAGGCCGATCCGGGCCGGGAACGCCGGATCGCTTCCGGACCTCTTTCCCGGACCAGCCTTCCGCCATGCCCCGAAAATGCGCAACTGGCGAAATGCCCGGCAGCGGTCCGGCCATTCACCCCGCGGCTGCGCTCGACAGGTCGGCGTCGCGATCGATCAGACCCGAGCGGAGCGCGATGCGGATCAGGTCGGCGATCGAGGCGGCGCCGAGCTTCGACTTGATGCGGCTGCAGCTGTTGGCCGCGGTCTTTTGGCTGATGCCGACGGTTTCGGCGATTTCCGACAGACGACGGCCCTGGGCCAAGAGGCGCAGCACCTCGATCTCGCGGGTCGACAGATCGGTCAGCGGCAGCGGCTGCGGGTGAATGCTCGAAAACACCAGCTCCTCGGCGATCGCATGCTCGACATAGGTGCGGCCGCGGGCAACACGCCGAACGGCGTCGATGATCTCGCCCGGCTGGGCATTCTTGGTGACGTAGCCGATCGCCCCCGCCTGCAGCGCGCGCGTCACATGCATCGGATCGTCGTGCATGCTGAGCACCAAAATCCGCGCCTCGGGATCGATGGCTTTCAGCCGCTCGATCACCCCAAGTCCGCCCAGTCCGGGAAGGTTGAGGTCGAGAATGGTCACCGCCGGGCGCCATGCCTTGAAGATGGCGAGCGCCTCCTGGCCGCTCGCGGCTTCCTGAATTTCCTCTCCCGCCTCGGCGGCCAATAGCTTTCGCAATCCCGAGCGGACGATCGGGTGGTCCTCGACGATCAGGATCTTCATGATCCGACCTCTCGCTCGCGCGCGGCAACGACTTGCGATTGCTGCCGGCGGGGCAGCACGGCGAGAACGGCAAAACCCCGGCCGGGCCGGTTCGAGAACGTCAGCCGGCCGCCCAGCGCGGCGATCCTTTCGCCGAGGCCGGTCAGCCCGTAGCCTATCCGGGTCTCCTCGCCCATGCCGCGCCCGTCATCGGTGATGCGCACGCTGATCTCGCTGCGGCCGTCGGGCGTATCCCGGCGCAGCTCGACGGCGATCGCCACCGTCTCAGCCTCGGCATGGCGGACGGCATTCGCCAGCGCCTCCTGCACGACCCGGCAGATCGTCGTGGCGATCATGTCCGACAGATTCTCGCATTCCGTGGAAACCTGTACCCGATAGCGGATTTGCGGGCGACGGCGGCGCCAGAAGGCCACCAAATTCTCGATCGCCGCCGCCAGGCCCAGATCGTCGAGACCAACCGGACGCAACCGGCCGAGCATGCGCCGCACCTGCTGCTGGATATGGCTGACGGCGTCGGCGATCGAGCGGATATGCTCGTCGGCTTCGGCGTTGCGGCCCTCGGCGAGCAGACGGGAGGCCGACGCGGCATCGGTGTTGACGGCGAACAGAAACGGGCTGACCTCGTCGTGGAGGTCGCGGGCCAGATCGCCCCGCTCCTGCTCCTGCAATGTCAACAGCTGCTCGTTCAAGCGCCGGTTGTCGGCATCGGCCTCGGCCAGCCGTGCCACCATCCGGTTGAAGCTGTCGCGCAGCCGCGACAATTCCGGCGGCAGGCGGCCGCTGATGCGGGTCCGGTAGCGGCCGTCGCCGACCTCCTCGAGCGCCGCTGGCCAATTGTCCGAGCGGGCGCAGCGTCCGGCCGATAAACAGATAGATGACGAGGACGGTGAGCACGCAAAACACGGCCGGCGTGACCAGGCTGTCGGTAAAGTCGTTCCACACTTCGAGGATTTCGTTGTAGGGCTCGGTCTCGACCCGGATCGTGCCGAAATCGCTGCCGCCGACGACGACCGGGATCCGGTCGGTCTGGGGCATCACCCCGATCACGCGCTCGAACCAGCCCGGCACCCGGCCGAATTGCGGGTGCTCGGCGACCGGGGCGGCAACCACCGGCTTGGCCCCGCCGAGCCAGACGCGGAGATGGCGGTTGCCCTCGAACGACGCGATCAGCTGGTCGAGGTCGCGCGAGGGATCGGCGCTGCTGCGCAACCGCTCGATCCCGGTTTCGATGGTTTGCCGGCCGACCAGCAAGGCCGCGCGCATCTCGGTGCGCACCGAGCGGACGGCGTTGCCGTAGGCGACGAGGCCGCCCAAAGCGAGGCTCAGCACCAGGACGACGCAAACGAGGCTGCTCAGGCGAAACCGCAGCGACATCGAGGCTCCCGCCGGCTTGCGCAGCCGGAATGTCAGCATGCCATGGGCGGAACCGTCATGGATACCGGCGGGTGCGGCGCCGGCTCGGGAAGCTTTCCCGGCGAGATCGGGAAGCTTTCCCGGCAAGATCGGGAAAACGGCCCATCGCCAGAACGGTTCGGCCCTCGGCATGATCTTCGCGCCGTCGCGATAAGGTCGAGCAAGGGGGGATTGTGCCGAAGCTCGGAGGAGTGGCCATCCTCGCGGCCGGTATCGTGTTGTCGGCCGCCGGCGCCTTTGGCCAAACGGCCGGCCCCGCCCAATCCCCAGGCTCCGCCCCGACGCTGGTGCCGGGCGGTGCCGCCGCGCCCGTGCCGGCGATTACCTTGCCCAGCGTGGAGGTCGTCGGTGTCACGCCGCTGCCGGGAAGCGGCGTCGACATCGACAAGGTGCCGGCCAATGTCCAGAGCCTGAGCTCGGAGCAATTGTGGCCCGCCGGCCAGAACGACCTGGTGCCGACCGCCGCCGCCCGGCGCCTGTCGCAGGTCAACCTCAATGCCGAGCAGGGCAGCCAGTTTCAGCCCGACTTCGTCTATCGCGGCTTTGAGGCGTCGCCGATCTCGGGCATTCCGCAAGGCATTGCGGTCTATCAAAACGGCGTGCGCATCAACGAGGCCTTCGGCGACACGGTCAATTGGGACCTGATCCCGCAATTTGCCGTCGGCCGGATGACGGTGCAGGGCAACAACCCGGTTTTCGGTCTCAATGCGCTGGGTGGTGCCGTGACCCTGGAGATGAAGAACGGGTTCAATTTTCACGGCACCGAGGCGCAGCTCGGCGGCGGCTCGTTCGGGAATATCAGCGGCTATGCCCAGCAGGGGGTGCAGGTCGGCAATTTCGCCTTTTACGGCGCCGCCGGCGGCACGCACGACGACGGCTTCCGCTTTCATTCGCCGACCAATTTGGCCCAGGGCTATCTGGATTTCGGCTGGGAAAACAACCCGTTCACGGTCCATCTTTCGTTCGCGGGGGCGGACAGCGTCATCGGCGCGCTCGGGCCGACCCCGGTGCAGCTGCTCGCTCAGGACATCCGCAATGTTTTCACCACGCCGCAATCGATGCACAACGAGATGGAGCTGGCGCAGCTGACCGGCACTTACCAGCCGGTCGAGGCGGTGCTGCTCAGCGGCGACCTCTATTACCGGCACTACAACCAGCATGTGGTCGACGGCAACACGACCGACGTCGCGGCTTGCGACAACAACGGGGACTTTTTCTGCCTCGAAGGCAACAATTTGTTTCCCGACGACGCGCTGTTCAATTCGCACGGCATGATAGTGCCGACCAGCGCTCTGCCGACCAACGCTCTGGCGCCCGGTGCCACACCCGGCGAGATCGACCTTACGACGACCGACACCAACACCCTCGGCGCCGGCCTTCAAACAAAGTTCAGCAACGCCGTTCTGGGACGGGACAACAATCTGGTCGTCGGCATCAGCGGCGATCACAGCCTTACCGGCTATTCGGCGCATGGCGAGCTCGCCAATCTGCTGCCCAACCTCGATATCATCGGTTCCGGGCAAATCATCGACCAGGGGCTGAGCCCGACCGCGTCGCCGCCGATCGAGCAGCCGGTCAACGTCCTCGGCGTCAACGAGAATCTCGGCATCTATGCCACCGACACGCTGAATATCACGCCGCGGCTGGCGCTGACCCTGAGCGGGCGGTTCAATCTTGCGCTGGTCGGGGTGCAGGATCAGACCGGCGTGGCACCCGAGGTCAGCGGCACCAACCTCTATCGCCATTTCAACCCCGGTATCGGCCTGACCTACAAAATCCTGGACCATGTGACGGCCTATGCCGGGTGGTCGGAGGGGAACCGCGCGCCGACGGCGGCTGAGCTGACCTGCTCGAACCCGAATACGCCTTGTCTGCTCGGTGCGTTTTTGGTGGCCGATCCGCCGTTGAAGCAGGTCGTGTCGCACACGATCGAAGCGGGATTGCGCGGTAATTTCACAACGCCGACAGTCCCCGGCCGCTTTCTGTGGAACCTGGGATTTTATCGGACCAATGTGCTTGACGATATTCTGCTGCTGGCGACACAGATCAATGGGTTCGGCTTTTTCTCCAATGTCGGCGAGACTCGGCGCCAAGGGATCGAGGCGGGGTTGACGTACAACTGGAAAAAATGGACGGCGAACCTCAATTACAGCCTGCTCGACGCGACCTTTCTCGAGCCCTTGACCCTATCGTCGAACAGCCCGGCCGGCGACGTCAACGGCGATATATTCGTAAAGCCCGGCGACACATTGCCGTTGATGCCGCGCAATCGCGTCGTTCTCGACATCAACTACCAGGCAACGCCACAATGGACGATCGGCGCCGACGCAAAATTCGTCAGCAGCCAATTCGCCGTCGGCGACGAATTGAACCAGGAGGCGAAGCTCCCGGCCTACGGCGTCGTCAATCTCTACACCACATTGAAGGTCAACAAGTGGGCGACCTTCTTTGTCAACGTCGATAACTTGTTCAATCGTACCTATTACACCTATGGGACCTTTACCCAGCTCGACGGGCTGCCGCCGAACATCAACCTGACCGATCCGCGGACATTGAGCCCGTCGCCCGGCCGCGTCGTTTATGCCGGGCTGCGCGCCACCTTCTGATTTGCCGGCTGATTCGCCGGGCGATCACTCGGCGAGCGCAGCCGCGCCCTGCGCTTCGCTGGCGCGGCCGGGAACATTGAGCCAGAACAGCGAGATCACCGCCGACAGCAAGGCCCACAACGCCAGCGCGTAGAGGCCGCCGGCATAGCTGCCGGTCAGCTGCTTGGCCCAGCCGACGATCGTCGGTCCGAAAAACCCGCCGAGATTGCCGATCGAGTTGATCCAGGCGACGCCGGCGGCGGCGGCCGAGCCGGTGATGAACATCGTCGGCATCGACCAGAACGGCCCTTTGGTGCCGTACAGCCCAATGGTCGCGAGGCTGATCCCGACGAGCGCCCACCAGGTACCGATCATCAGCCCGGCAAAGCCGAGGCCGATCGCCGCGGCGAGGCAGGTCGCAAACAGAAACCAGCGGCGCTCGCCGAGCCGGTCCGAGAGCCAGCCGACGACCACCAAGCTGATGGCGCCGCAGATATAGGGGATCATGGTCAGCCAGCCGACTTGCATATTGCTGACGCCGAGCTGCTTGATGATTTGCGGCAGGAACAGCAGGAGCCCGAGGCTGGCGACGCCGATGCCGAGATAATTCAGCGACAGCAGCAGCATCTTGGGGGCGAAAAAGGCATGCAGCATGCCAAAGCCGTGCTGCGCCTCGATATGGCGGCGTTCGCCAGCGAGCGTGCGGTCGAGCCAGCCCTGCTCGTCGCGGCTGAGCCAGCTCGCCTCGCTCGGCCGGTCGGTCAGATAGAAGAAGGCGGCGATGCCGATCAGCACGGCCGGGATCGCCTCGCAGATAAACATGACCTGCCAGCCGCGCAGCCCGAGAAATCCGTCAAGACCGAGCAGCGCAGTCGATACCGGCGCGCCGGTCGCCACCGCGATCGGCAAGGCGAGGATAAAGCCGGAGTTGATCCGGGCGCGGTGCGCATCCGGGAACCAGTAGGTGAAATAGAGCACAAAGCCGGGAAAGAGGCCGGCTTCGGCGACCCCCAGCAGAAAACGGATCGCCATAAAGCTGTAGGGGCCGGTGGCAAAGGCGGTGGCGCCTGAAATGATGCCCCAGGTCACCATGATCCGCGCGATCCACAGCCGCGCCCCGAGCTTTTCGAGGATGATGTTGCTCGGCACCTCAAACAGCACATAGCCCCAGAAAAAGGCGCCGGCGGCCATGCCGTACATCGCCGGGTCGAGACCCAGATCCTTGTTCATCGTCAGCGCGGCAAAGCCGACATTGATCCGGTCGAGATAGCAGAAGAAATAGGTCAAAACGGCAAACGGCAGCACGCGCAGGTAAACCTTGCGCATGGCCGACTGCTCGACCGTGCGGATCATGGCTGTCTTCTCCCGGTGGCGGTATCAGCCAAGGGAGCAGAGACGAATAGTCACGCGGCGCACAAATGCACAGTTTTCATATCAGGCGCGCGCGACCCACGACCCGCGACCCGCCGCGCCGGTCGCCCGCGTTTCCCGGCCGGCGTATAAGGGCGGCGGGGAAATCCATCGGCAAGGAGCGGCGCGATGCGCATCCACAATCTCTATACCGACGCCAACGGCCAGTCGCATTTTCGCGATATCGAGATCGAATGGGCCGAGGAGCGGCGCGGCAGCAAATTGTCGAAACGCCTGCCGGCCAGCGGCATCATCTTTCGCCAGACCGAGGCCGAGCACAATGTCGACTGGCATACGGCGCCACGGCGGCAATACATCGTCAACCTCGACGCCGGGGTGAAGATCACCGCCAGCGACGGCGAAGCCCGTGTGATCGGCGTCGGCGAGGTGATCCTGGTCGAGGACACCACCGGCAAGGGCCACCTGTCGCAGCATGTCGAGGGCAAGATCCGCCACTCGATCTTTGTCCCGGCCGAATAAGACGCGGCCCATGCTCGCTGCCTACCCGGCGAGGATGGCCGCACCAAGCCGGCGGGGACCGGCGCTGTGCGCCGCGTCGGGCCGGCTGAACAGAATCGCTTTTCTAAAGACGATCGCGGGCTCGGTTTCGAGGACCGGGGCAGCTGCCGCCGGGTCGCGCGGGATTTCGGCCAAGAGCCGCAACCCGCCGAATTCGATGTCGAGCAGCCGTCGCGGTCCGTTGACCGAGATGCCGCGGATACGCGCCCGCTGACCCGATCCTGAGATACCGCCGATCGCGATGTCGTGCGGGCGGACGAACAAGGTCGCGGGGCCATCGGGATGGTCGGCGGCCACGTCGCACAAGAGTGGCAGCGGCCGGCCGGATGCGATAACGCGGCCGTCGCGGATCTCGACCTCGATGCGGTTGGTCGCGCCGAGAAATTCGGTGACGAACGGGGTCGCCGGGTGGTCGTAGACCTCGGCCGGCGTGCCGATCTGCTCGATCCGCCCGTGATTGAGAATGGCGACCCGGTCGGCGAGCTGCAGCGCTTCGTGCTGGTCGTGCGTGACAAAAATCGTGGTCAGGCGAAGCTGCCGCTGCAAGTCGCGCAGCCACTCGCGCAATTCGGCGCGGACCTTGGCGTCGAGCGCGCCAAACGGCTCGTCCAGCAGCAGCACCTTCGGGTTGACGGCGAGCGCCCGCGCCAATGCCGCGCGTTGCCGCTGACC
The DNA here is from genome assembly GCA_963702685.1 of uncultured Alphaproteobacteria bacterium. Taxonomy (GTDB): domain Bacteria; phylum Pseudomonadota; class Alphaproteobacteria; order ATCC43930; family CGMCC-115725; genus AP-15. Next base: position 343,128 of record CAVPDQ010000006.1, read on the forward strand.
GCCCGACAGCTGCGCCGGAAAGCGGCCGCCGAGCCCGGAAAGCCGCATCAGATCGAGCAATTCGTTCACCCGCGCCGTGATCTCCGCGCGCGGCGGCCGCTGTCGCCGCGGCTTTACCGTGAGGCCGAAGGCGATGTTGTCCGCCACCGTCATATGGCGGAACAGCGCGTAATTCTGAAATACGAACCCGATCTGCCGGTCGCGCGGCGACAGGTTGCGCACGTCGCGGCCGGAGATCACGACATTGCCGGCGTCGGGCCGATCGAGCCCGGCGATGATCCGCAACAATGTCGTCTTGCCTGCACCCGACGGTCCGAGCAGAGCGACAAACTCGCCCTCTGCCACTGCGAGATCGAGGGCGCAGAGCGCGCTCGCCGGTCCATAGCGGCGGGATATTCCGTGGATCGCGACCGTCATCCGGCACTCCCGCGCGCTGCAGCCGCGAGCTCGCCGCCGTGCCGCCGCTCGATCAGGGCCTTGGCAACCAGCGTCACCAGCGCCAGCAGAACCAGCAGCGAGGAGACCGCAAACGCGCCGACCAGATTGTATTCATTGTACAGGATCTCGATGTGCAGCGGCATCGTCGTGGTTTCGCCGCGAATCCGGCCCGATACCACCGAGACCGCGCCGAACTCGCCCATCGCGCGGGCATTGCACAGCAGGACGCCATACAGCAGCGCCCATTTCACATTCGGCAATGTGACCCGGCGCAGCATCTGAAAAAAAGAGGCGCCGAGCACCAGGGCCGCCTCCTCCTCGTCCCTCCCCTGCTGCCGCATCAGCGGGATCAGCTGGCGGGCGACAAACGGGAAGGTGACAAAGATCGTCGCCAGCACGATGCCGGGGACGGCAAAGACGATATGGATGCCGTGGGCGATGGTCCACGGCCCGAACCAGCCCTGCGCGCCGAACAACAAAACGAACACCAGGCCGGCGACAACCGGAGACACCGAAAAAGGCAGGTCGATCAGGGTGACGAGCGCGTTCTTGCCGCGAAAATCGAACCGCGCAATGCACCAGGCGGCGGCGAGGCCGAAGACGGTGTTGCCAATCACCGCGATCGGCGTGACGATCAATGTCAGCCGGATCGCCGCCAGCGCATCGGGCTGCGCCAGAGCGGTGACGAAATAGCCGAGCCCACGAGCAAAAGCCTGGGCAAAGACAAAGATTGCCGGGATCACCAGGAAGAGCGCGACGACCGCCAGGGCCGACGCGGTCAGCAGGGTCCGCACCGCGACCTGCCGCCAATTGCGCGGTTCAGCCGCCATAGCGCCGCCCGATCCTGCGCTCGAGGCCGTTGATCGCGATCAGCATCGCAAACGACACCGCCAGCATCACGGATGCGATCGCCGCCGCCGCGGCATAATCGTATTGCTCGAGCTTGGTGACGATCAGCAGCGGTACGATCTCGGACACCCCCGGCATGTTGCCGGCGATAAAGATCACCGAGCCGTATTCGCCGACGGCGCGGGCAAAAGCCAAGGCCGTTCCGGTCAGGATGCCCGGCAGCAGGGCGGGCAGCACCATCCGGCAAAAGATCGTCGCCGCGCCAGCGCCGAGCGTCCGCGCCGCTTCCTCGGCCTGACGGTCGAGATCGACGATCAGCGGCTCAACCGCACGCACGACAAATGGCAGCCCGATAAAGACGAGCGCCACAAAGATGCCGAGCCGGGTGAACGACACCGCGATGCCGAACGGCAGCAGCATCCGGCCGAGCCAGCCCGTATTGCTGTACAAGGTCGCGAGGGTGATGCCGGCAACCGCGGTCGGCAGGGCAAAGGGCAGGTCGATCAGCGCATCCACCACCCGCCGGCCGGGAAACCGGTGCCTCACCAGCACCCAGCCGAGCAGCAGCCCGAGCACCGCATTGAGCGCCGCCGCCGCGATCGACAGGCCAAAGCTGACCCGGAACGCCGCCAAGGTGCGCGGCCGCAACAGGATCGCCACCCATTGCGCTGGTGCCAGACCGGCCGCCTTTGCCGCCAATCCGATCAGCGGCAGGACCACGATCAGCCCGAGATAGGTGAGCGTCAGCCCCATCGCCGGCCCAAAGCCCGGCAGTGTACCGCGCGCGACAATGCCGCTGCGCGCCGCGGCGACGTTCCAGACCATGCCTCAGTCGCCGGGCTTGTAGATTTGGTCGAAGACGCCGCCATCGGCAAAATGCTTGGCCTGCGCCGTATTCCAGCCGCCGAAGACTTGGCTGATGGTGAACAGCTGCAATTGCGGGAACTGATCGCGATGGCGGGCGGCGACCGCGGCATCGCGCGGCCGGTAAAAATGCCTGGCTTCGAGCTCCTGGCTCTCCGGCGTGTAAAGCTCTTTCAGATAGGCCAGCGCCAGCGCGCGGGTGCCGTGCTTGTCGACATTGGCATCGACCAATGCAACCGGCGGCTCGGCCAGGATGCTGACCGAGGGCACGACGATCTCGAATTTGTCGCCGCCGAACTCCTTTGTCGCGAGAAAGGCTTCGTTCTCCCAGCTCAGCAGCACATCGCCCTGGCCGCGCTGGGTGAAGGTGATGGTCGCGCCGCGGGCGCCGGCGTCGAGGATCGGCACATTGTGATAAAGCGCCGCCACAAAGGCGCGCGCCTTCGCCTCGTCGCCGCCCGGCTGGCGCAACACATAACCCCAGGCCGCGAGATAGGCCCAGCGCGCGCCGCCCGAGGTCTTCGGGTTGGGGGTGATGACCTTGACGTCCGGGCGGATCAGATCGGGCCAATCGCGGATGTGCTGCGGATTGCCCTTGCGCACCAGGAACACGATTGTCGAGGTATAGGGAGCGCTGTTCTCCGGCAGGCGCTTTTGCCAATCGAGCGGCAACAGCTTGGCGCGCTCGGCAATCGCGTCGATGTCGTAGGCGAGCGCCAGGGTCACCACATCGGCGCCGAGCCCGTCGATGACGGCGCGGGCTTGCGACCCCGACCCGCCATGCGAGGCGCGGATCGAAACCGTCTCACCGGTCCGCGCTTTCCAATGCTGGGCAAACACCCGGTTGTAATCGGCGTAGAGCTCGCGTGTCGGATCGTAGGAGACATTGAGCAGGCTCTGCTCGGCGCTGGCGGAGCCGGCCCCGGCCGTTGCCAGCACTGCCCCGATGACGAGCGAGCGGCCGGTCTGGGGCCAGATTTTTGCGGCCGCGAGCGAGGCTGCCGGCGCGAGCCAGCGCGACAGCAGCGGGCGCCAAAACGGTCGCCGCGGCGCCGTGGCGCGCTGCGTGGACGGCCAGTCCGAGGCTCCCGATTGCTCGACAAAAACAACGAGACCGCTCAGCGCATCGACGACAAAAAACTCCGAGCGTCGGTCGAGCTTTCGACGGTCATCATGGGTGATTGCAGAATCGAGTTCGCGGGTCGGGCGCAGATATCGGCACAACAGCCTCCGGATCAGCTTCCGCATCGACGATGCCGGCACCAGGCTTGGTTTGGTGCGGCGTCGCCGGGTGACGTTCGAATGGCGGGACGGTGCCCCGCGGTGCTCAGCGAGTTCTCGAAGGCCCGACAACAAGCCTCGTTCGCGCCGCAGCCGAGCGCCGGCCTCGCTGGCATCGCCGTTCCGGTTTGGGGATGTGCGCGAATTGTCATCCGACGTCACTCCTGGGAGCCTGCCCGGCTCCGATCGGCCATAGCAGCCTCTCATTCACGTCTCTCAAGAGTCAAATAATTTTTCATTACGTAGTTATAACGTAAAATAATGCACCACCCAGGCCGTTCCAGCGCGGCCGGGATTTGACAGGGCACGGGGACGGTCCTACCGTTCGGGGCAAGAAGAGGATCGGACCACCGGTCCCTCGAATGGGAGGAAGGCATGCAGGAAGACGTCGCGGTCGCGTATCTGCCGTGGTACCGCCTCTTAAGCCGCGAGCAGTGGAAGGTGTTGGCGGCCTCGAACCTCGCCTGGCTGTTCGACGGGTTCGAGATTTACGCGCTGTTCCTGACCGTCGGTTTTGCCCTGCATCAATTGCTCGACGTGGCGCAATTCGCGCAGATCCCGCGCTATGCCGGCTATGTTCTGGCGACGACGGTGTTCGGCTGGGCCACCGGCGGCGTCATCGGCGGCATCGCCGCCGATTATATCGGCCGCAAGCGCACGATGATGCTGGCGATCCTCGCCTATTCCTTGACCACCGGGCTCAGCGCCATTGCCTGGAGTTGGCAGTCCTTTGCGGTCTTGCGGTTTCTGGTCGGCGTCGGGATCGGCTCGGAATGGGCGACCGGCGCCTCGATCGTCTCCGAATTGTGGCCCGACCACGCCCGCGGCAAAGGCGGCGGCTTGCTGCAATCGGGCGCCGGCATCGGCAGCTTTCTCGCCTCGGGCGTATGGCTCGCGATCGGCGGGCTCGGCCCGAACGCCTGGCGCTTTATGTATCTGGTCGGCGTGTTGCCGGCGCTCCTGGTGCTGTGGATCTGGCGCGGCATGCCGGAATCGGCGCGCTGGGAGGACGCCAACGAGCGCCGCCGCGCCGCCCGCGAATTGCAGCGCAGCGGGGTGGCGCTCAAAGGCGAGCATGCGGCGCTGACCCGGTTCACGGTCGCCGATATGTTTCTCGACAAGAGTGTCCGCCCGCGCCTCGTCGCTGCGTTTCTGATGATGCTGTCGGTGACCTTCGGCTTCTGGGGTGTGGCCACCTTTGTCCCGACCTATGTCGGCACGGTCGCGGCCAAGGCCGGGCTGTCGGCGCCGCATTATGCGGCATTGGCCGGATTGCTCGGCACCGGCGTTGCGATCTTCGGCTTTATCGCGCTCGGCTTCCTGTCCGACGCGATTGGCCGAAAGCCGACGACGATGCTTTATTACGCGATGTGCCTGGTGCTGACGCCGATCGTTTATCTGTGGGCGAAGGGTATGGCGCCGCTGCTGGTCGCCGTCGCGGTGTTCGGCTTTTTCACCGGCGGCATCTGGGCCTGGGCGCCGGTATGGCTGCCCGAATTGTTCCCGACGCGGATGCGCGGCACCGCCGTCGCGTTTTGCTTCAACGCGCCGCGCTGGATCTCGGCCATCGGCCCGCTCGTCGCCGGCACCCTGATCGTCAGCCTCGGCGGCTACGGCAAGGCGGCGACGATCGTCGGCCTGTTCTTCCTGCTCGGCGTCGTCGTCGCACCATTCCTGCCGGAAACCCGCGGCAAGCCGCTGCCCCACACAATCTGATCGCGTTCACCCGCCAGACCGCCTCCTTCGTGGTAATGATCTGCAACGCGTGGGCTTCCGGAATGGGGGGATTCCGGTCTGGCGCCGCTTTGATTTTATGACGGGGGCGGGAAATGGCGGGCGAGATAGCCGCTGATTGCGATGTGGTCGTGGTCGGCGCCGGGAACGCGGCGAGCTGTGCGGCATTGTCGGCGCGCGAGGCGGGTGCGCGCGTGCTGATGCTCGAAGTGGCCCCCGAGGACCAGCGCGGCGGCAACTCGGCCTTTACCGGCGGCGCCTTTCGCGTCGTCTACCATGGCGGCGACGATCTGGCGCGGCTCATTCCGGACATGAGCGAGACCGAGCTCGAGGACGTCGATTTCGGCACCTACACCGAGGAGCAGTATTTCGACGATATGGGCCGGATGACCGAGTATCGCTGCGACCCGGACATGACCGAGACCCTGATCCGCAGCAGCTTCGATGCCGGGGTGTGGCTGCGCGGCAAGGGGGTGCGCTTTCAGCTCGGGCTCGGCCGCCAGGCGTTTCGCGTCGACGGCAAGTTCAAGTTCTGGGGCGGGCTCGCCTGCCACATTTGGGGCGGCGGCAAGGAGCTGATGAAGGCGTTGCATGCGCGCGCCGAGCGCGACGGCATCACGATGTTGTACGAGACGCCGGCGGTGGCGCTGTTGACCGGCGAGCGAGGGGTGGAGGGCGTGCAGGTGCGCCATCGGGGCCGCCTCCACGATATCCGCGCCAAGGCGGTGGTGCTGGCCTGCGGCGGGTTCGAGGCCAATGCCGAGATGCGGGCGCGCTATCTGGGGCGCAACTGGGACCTCGCCAAGGTGCGCGGCTCGCGCTTCAACACCGGCCAAGGGTTGAAAATGGCGCTCGATCTGGGGGCGGCGGTGCACGGCCACTGGTCGGGCGCGCATGCCGTGGCCTGGGACCTGAACGCGCCGCCCTTTGGCGACCTCGATGTCGGCGACCGGTTTCAAAAGCACAACTACCCGTTCGGCATCGTCGTCAACGCCCGGGGCGAGCGCTTTCTCGACGAGGGCCTCGATTTTCACAGCTATACCTATGCCCGGTACGGCGGCGAGATCCTGAACCAGCCGGGGCTGTTCGCCTGGCAAATCTTCGACCAGAAGGCGACCCATCTGCTGCGCGAGGAATACCGTATCCCGCGCATCACCAAGGAAGAGGCCGACAGTTTGGAGGCCCTGGCGCCACGCCTCGAAGGCGTCGATCCCGGCCGCTTTCTCGAAACCGTGCGCGCCTTCAATGCCGCGCCGCGGCCGCCGGTGCCGTTCAACCCGAACATCCATGACGGGCTGCGCACGACCGGCCTCGCGATCGACAAGACCAACTGGGCGCAGCCGCTCGACCGCCCGCCCTATCACGCCTATGCGGTGACGACCGGCATCACCTTCACGTTCGGCGGGCTCAAGATCACCGGCGAGGCCGAAGTCGAAGACACGACCGGCCATCCGATCCCCGGCCTCTACGCCGCGGGCGAGATCGTCGGCGGCCTCTTCTACCACAACTACGCCAGCGGCACCGGCCTGATGGCCGGCGCCGTCTTCGGCCGCCTCGCCGGCCGCGCCGCCGCGCACGCGTTGTTGCGCTGAGCAGGGACGACCTACGGGTCCAAGCTCCTCGCCCGCGCCGAATTCACCGCCCGCCACCATTGGAGCGGTTTCCGATCGGGCCAACAGGCGGCTTCGTTGATCCGATTGCCGGGGTCGCCGTTGTGTAGCGCCAAGCTTGCCGATCCGGCAAAGCCTAGCTCAGACAGCCGCCGCCATCGCAGAACCGATATCGGCGTTCGCGTACATTGCGTGCGGGGCTTCTGAGAATGGCGTCTCCTGTGGACCGACCCCGCTCGTGATATTCCGCACCTCACGCTTTCGGCTCAGCAGGACGAGACGCCGCATATCGAGGATCGTCAGGGAATGCCTCTCCAGGCGGGCGATCTGCTCGGTCCGCAAGGCCTTCAACACGCGATTCACATGCACCTCTGTAAGACCCAGATATTCGCCGATATGCTGCTGCGTCAGAGGCAGCTGGAAAGTGGCCGTGGTGATCAGCTTGCGGGTACGGAGCCGATTGTAGAGATCGAGCACCATCATTGCCAATCGGCCACGCGCATCGCAACCGGATATCGCCGCCAGCAGGCGGTCGGCGCGCCGCTGTCGGCGTCCCAGCAGCCAAGCAACGAACAGCATCGTGCTGGGCGACGCGATCGCGTCGCTCAGCAGGGTGCGGGCATCGGCCGCCTGGACCTCGATCGAGGTCAGCGCCAGGACGTTCGCCAACGGTCTCGTCTTGAATGCCGCATCAAGTCCAATGAAGTCGCCGGGAAGGTATATGTCGATCATGACGCGTCTGTCTTCGGGCAGCTCGGCGTATTGGCAGGCCCACCCGCTCCGCAATCGATAGACACGGTAATGCCCGACCGCAGCCGTTGGGAACGCTCCACCGGCGCGCAAGGAGACAGGCGCGGCATCGGCAAATGTGCCAAGGAGCTCCTGTTTGCCTCGCAACAGCGCCTCGCCCAGCGCGGACGAATGACTTGCCGCAGCCGACATTACGGGGGGGCGCGCCAGCGAGGGTTCGATCGTGCCCGAAATCGCCGGCCGCCCCGACTGTCGATTGCTGAAAATGCAGTCCCTATCCATGTGGCATGACCATTTGCTGCGGAAGCCGCGGGTCACGCGCCCGAAGGCGCGCTGCCCGTCAAAATCGCGTCCAATTTGCACTATGCTGCACGCTTTCGCAATACAACTTTCAAGAGAATGAGGCGGGCGCAGGCTCATGGTCCAGGTAAGCCATTGTCAACAAGGATGAATTCTCTGTTGTTTGCCTTGATTCCAAACTTTATTAACCTTAACTCCTTATTATTGACAAATCGATGCCTGTCGCCCAGCCGCAACCAAGCAACATTTGTTAATTGGGCTAACCGGCGTGGCGCGGCTGATCTGCACAGTTGCAATCCGGCGGAGGACGGATACGTTGGCGCCGCCTCAGCCATGATTTCGCAATAGGGCAGCAGCAACCACTTGGCCTCCCGGCGACGGACATTAGTGCATGGTCAGCCATCTTGGCGACGTCGGTGTCGGCTCTGCCGAACGCCCGAGAACCACCGAAAGGGCATTTCCGGACCAGAGCTGGTCGCGAACGAGCCGTCCGCGACGCCCCTATCGGCTCTCGCCGGCCGCGGTCGGCGTGGTCATGGGAACCGGCGACTTCGTGACCCTCTTGGGGACTGCCGGGGCAGCAGCGGCAGCGTATAGCAAGCTTGTCCCCGGATCGCTTCCCGAGACCTGGATCGCACTGGCCCTGTTGGCCGCGATATTGTTCGTCGGCGGGTTCGAGCGCATCGGTGGCTATAGAATCACCAGAGCGTCGCTGTCGAAACCGCAGACTGCGCACGTGCTCGCGGTCTGGGCCTCCACCGCTTTATGCCTATTGCTGGTCGCGTTTCTTGGAAAGCAATCCGGGCGGGCCTGGACGTACGCATTGGTGATCGCGGCTCCTGCCATATTGATCGCCAAAAACTATCTGTTGCAGATCGCGATCGTCGGCTGCAGCCGACGCGGATATTTGACCCGCAACGTCGTGATCATAGGCGCAGAAGAAGAAAGTCAGCGGCTGATCGCGAAATTGCAGGCGTCCGGCGACAGCTCCATCACGGTTCGCGGTTTCTTCGACGACGAAGACAATCTCGAGCTGCCAAAGTCGATATGCGGCATCTCCGTGCTCGGCACGACCGACGATTTCTTACGGCTTGCCCGCACTGCGCCAATCGATGACGTGATCATAGCCTTGCCGCTGACCGCCGCCAGCCGAATCAAGGAGCTGTGCGATCGGACCAAGACACTGGCGCTCGATGTCCGCCTCAGCATTGAGCCCCTGGCCGAGCTTCTTCAAGCGCGCCGCACCAGCCATGTGGGCAATGTGCCCGTCCTGGAAGTCGCCGACCGCCCGCTCAAGCACTGGCGCAGGGCGCTCAAATGGATCGAGGACAAGACGCTTTCAGCGGCCCTGCTTCTCGCATTGGGGCCGTTGATGGCCATCCTTTCGATATTGATCAAGCTCGACAGCGCGGGACCGATTTTGTTCGTGCAGAAGCGCTTTGGTTTCAACAACGAGGTAATTCATGTGTTTAAATTCCGCACGATGCGGGTGGATCGCGAAGACCCCTCCGGTGCGCAGCGCACGGTGCAGGACGATCCGCGGGTCACTCGCCTGGGCCGCGTCTTGCGTCGCCTGAGCCTTGATGAGCTGCCGCAATTGATCAACGTGTTCCGCGGCGACATGTCGCTCGTCGGACCGCGTCCGCACGCAGTCCATATGAAGATCGGCAACCGCCTTTACGGTGAGGCGGTCGACAAATATCTTCACCGCCATCGCGTCAAGCCGGGCATCACCGGCTTGGCTCAGGTCAACGGGCTGCGCGGCGAGGTGGACAGCATCGAAAAAGGCCGCGCTCGGGTGGCCTACGACCTCTATTACATCGAGAATTGGTCGCTCTGGCTCGATCTGAAGATATTGGCGAAGACGATTGGTGTGGTCTCGTCCGGCGAAGGCGCGTGGTGACGAAGCCCGCTCCTGAAAAGCCGGCGCTGGTTTGGCGGCGCGTCGCCGAACAGCCGCCGACCCGTGCTGCCGGGCGGTCGCGCCGCTCGACCGAAGCAGCGCCGTATCGAAATCCGATGCCGGCTGCCAGCGGCTCGCCTGCCGGCGCGCCGGTTCGGGCCGCCATAAAGCCGAGGGGCTGTTAAGCCATTGCAGGACCGAAATCCCTCCGCGTCGCTGGAGTACGAGGAAGATATCGCCGGCCCGCCTGCTCCGTCGGTAGACCTCTTTGCTCTCGCCGCAGCCGTGCTGCGACGCTGGAAGCTGGTTACCGTGCTCACGCTCTTCGCATTGGGTGCGGTATACGGCGTTCTGAAGCTTGTGCCGTCGCTGTACACATCGAACGTCGAGATACTTGTGTTCGATCCGCAACAACAGATCGACACAGCGGTTCAGAAACCGATCTCCCCCTTCGTCGACGCCGTCAGCTACGATGCGATGAACACCGAAATCAACATCATCAAGTCGAAATCGGTTGCATTGCGCGTCGCCCGCGAGCTCGGCCTCGATAAAGACCCGGAGTTCCAATCCCACAACCGGCTCGCGGAATTGGACGCATGGCTTGGCCTTGCCCATCTGGGCCGCGCCGATAACAGCAGCGCCCAAGCTGTCGGCGGCCGGGAAGAGGAGAAGGCCACACGGCTGGACGAGGCGGCCGATACGTTGCGCAGCAGACTGCAGGTCTGGTCGCAATCTTATATCATCTCCATTTCTGCCGCATCGCAGGATCCGATCAAGGCGCAGCATCTGGCGTCGACCGTCGCCAACGATTATTTGGCGAGCCAGCGGGAAGCGCGGCAAGAAGCGCTGCAGCGGGTGGCTGGCTGGCTCAGAGGCCGTGTCGACGATCTGCATTCCCAAGTGCTGCAAACCGAGGCCTCGATAGAGAAATTGCGGGCCGAAAGCGGGCTCCGCGACGGTGGCCGCTACAGTCTCAGCGAGCCGCAAATGCGTGAGCTCAATACCCAGCTTATGACCGTCCGCGCGGAGATTGAAAGGAAGCGCGCGGACATCGAGCAAGCACGTCGCGTGCTGGCCGCCAATCAAAGTGCCCAGAGCACGCTATCCGTGCCGATCGGCATCCAAAGCATACCGGAGCTGGCCGCTTCCGCTGAGCTCACGGCGCTGCGGCAAAAGCAGGTCGAATTGAATTGGCGCGCCACCGAGCTCCAAAATAAGCTTGGCGAACATCACGTCCAGGTCATCAATACCCAAGCGCAGCTGGCCGGGGTCAGCCAGCAGATAAAGGCCGAGACGCAGCACGTCCTCGCAAACATGGAAAGCTCGTATAATATCTCTGTGCGTCAGGAGCAAGCTCTTGAAGAAAATCTGAAGAACACCGCCGCCGCGGCTAACTCCGATGCTTCTGTCAAGCTGCAGCAGCTCCGACGCATTGCTGATGCGGACCGCAACCTTTACCAGAGCTACCTTTCGCAATATAACGACATCTCCGAGCGGCGCACCTTACAGGACACAGGTAGGAGGATCATTTCACCGGCCACGTTTCCGAGGTCACCCAGCTGGCCCCGTCAGAAGCTGTTTTACGCGGCTGGCGGGGTGTTGGGTCTCGGTGGCGGTTTGCTGCTCGCTCTCCTGTTGGAATATTTTCGGTCTGGGATCAAGTCCAACGCCGAAGCCGAGCAAGCTTTCAGTCGACCGGTCCTCGGTATTATTCCGTTGGTGCAGCGTGGCAAGTTCCGCGGAACTCTCGATGATCGGCTGTTATACAGCATGCTCGATGAGCCTCTCGAGGCGGTGCGCGCGATGCGGATCGGCCTCGAAATTTCGAGCGACAACCCGAAAGCCGTATTGATTACCTCGGCGCTGCCCGCCGAAGGCAAGTCGACCGCTGCGATGCTGCTCGCGGCCTCCAGCGCCAGCTCGGGCAAAAAAACCATATTGCTCGGGTGCGATTTGCACCAGCCGTCGACCGACGAGACATTCCAATGCAAGCGCTTGCCGGGTTTGTCCGAGCTGCTCCGCGGTAGCGCCGAGCTGACCGACGTAATCACCCAAGACCCCGCGACGAAGACTTACGTGATCCCGGCCGGATCCCCAGTAACGAATGCGGCCGACCTGCTGATGTCTCAGCGAATGCGAGATCTGATCACCGGGCTGCGGGGCGAGTTTGACTACATCGTGATGGACGCACCGCCTTTGTTGCCGGTCATCGATGCGCTCGCTCTGGCAACCGTCGCGGACAAGATCCTGGTGATCGTCGAGTGGGGCCAGACGCCGCGCGCCAGCATCTCCGAGGCGTTCAAGATTTTGCGGCCGGAGGCGCATCGTATCGCCGGCGTCGTGCTCAACAAGGTCGATCTCAATCAACTCCCGGGATACCGCGGCGCCTACCGGTATCCTTACACAGGCAAGTACGTCGGCAACGCATGAAAGGTCCGGCACGACTAGGGGCTGGCCCAATCGGAAGACCTCCATCGGCGCGGGATTTGTGTGGCAATGTCAGATGGTGGGCACCAGCATTGCAGTGACGCCCCGGCGATCGCGCGCGATCGGCGACGGTGATGGCGAATTTGAACAGGCGGCAACAGCATTCTGGCGCCGGCAGCCCGGTGTGGCGCAGCCGCGATCATGCGTCACGCCGGGTTTTCCCAGCCGTGCGTCGGCGCTGGCGAGACCGGCCGATGGGTGAGGGAGTGGCGGGATTGGTGCAGCCGCACCGGCGCTTCGAGCTGTCGCAGGATCCCGCCGTTGCCGCCAAATCAGCGAGGCGGGCGGGCTCTACCTTGACCCGCTCGCGCGCCAAGCCTGGTGCTCCCTGAGGGCGAAAATTCGCAAAACGAGGCGCCTGACTGTACCTCACCCGGGCCGCCGATCGGCGCGGGGGCTTTTGCTCGCCCGTCGATCTGCGATCAACCGCTATCTCGCCGACCACACCAAAAACCCAAACCCTCTATCTGAACCGTCGATCCCGACCGCATCATCGAAAAGGTCAACTGTGGGGACGTCAAGCGACCGTATCGAGCACTAGGGGCGTCCCGCGCCAACATCAAACAGAGCAAGAAAAATGTCGATAGCCTCAATGCATTCTCGTGAATTGAGGCGGTCCAGATTCTCCATCCCGCTGATCGACAAATGCACGATCCTTCCGATCGCGGCATGTGCTTTTGCGTTAATAATATCGCCCTTATTTATATTTTTCACTGCTTCAGACTTTCAGGCGTTGGAAGCCCGCCCGGAGAACAGAATTTTCTGGCCGGTCATGGCGGTCATCACCGGCGCTTTGGCCGTGCAAAATCGCGCTCGGCTTGCCAGGCTTGGCTGGCCTCCCCACCTCGTCTGCCTGTTTCTGTATCTCGGATTTGCCGGCCTAAGTGTTCTGTGGTCGTTCAGCCCCGAGAGCTCGCTGACTCGATTTGTCCAACAGGTGATGATTATTACATCCATCGTGCTGCCTGCCATGCTGGCGGCTCGATCGGCCGATATGATGCACGGCCTGTTTCTGTGCTTCGCTTTCGCATCTATCCTGAATTTGTTTTTTGTCATCGACGGGTCGGTGACCATGGCCAGATACGGGACGATGCTCGTAGATATTGGTTATCAAGGATATTTCATGGGGAAAAATTATTTAGGTGAATGTGCCGGTGTTTCTTTGTTATTTGCGTGCCATGAATTTCGTTATCCTGGTAAACGGCGAACGTTGAGCGTTCTCATCATGGCGGTTTCTGTTGTGCTGGTCTTTATGAGTGATTCCAAAACGGCGCTGGGGCTGGCGTTTGTCGCACCACTCCTGGCTACGCTGACGCTGATAATCAGAAAAGTCATACGGCTCTCTCCCGCTTTGATATTAATGTCGATACCAGTTTGTTTTGCCGTGCTGTCGCGGGTATCCAATTTCAGCATGGGTCGCATATCATACATGCTGTACGGGGATTCAACTATTACGGGCCGTACCATTATCTGGGATTTCGTACAGCACGAGATCGACAGCAGGTCGCTGTTGGGATGGGGATATCAATCCTTTTGGCTGGTGCCCGGCTCCCCCAGCGCTGCGGCTCCGGGTTGGGTCAAGATGATGCCGAATGCCCACAACGGCTATTACGATACGATGCTGGAGATGGGGCATGTCGGCCTTGTGCTCCTCATACTCTTCATCATCGCAACTCTCCACGCCACCGGGCGTGTCGCCGACCGCGATCCCAGGCGGGCGTGGCTCGTGCTTTCACTTGCGCTCTATATTATACTGTTCAATTTCTTGGAAAGCTTGTGGATGCGCGGCTTTGAATTTTTGTGGGTGGTGTTTGTCATCCTCGCTGCCGAAATTGGGCGACACGGGCGGGCTGTTCCGCCGAAAAGGGCGGCGGACAGGTCAAGCGGCCCGAGACCCGGCAGCTTTGAATCCTCGGCGGGCGCGCGGCCTCGGCCGCGGATCAGGCTCTCGTGATCATGCCCTCGGAAATCGGTGCCGGCGCGGTCTATGAGCTCGAACGCGGGGGCATGCTTCCAGCCACCGCGACCCAAGTCTCGGCGACGGCCGGCGTGCAGCTCCTCAGCCCGCGGCCCAGCTTGCATGGCCACCTGCCGGTGCTGGATGGGGTGCGCGGCTTGGCCATCCTGATGGTTCTGCTGCTGCACTTTGTCGGCACCGTGCCGCCGAGCAACGAGGTCGAACGCGCCGTCGCCGGGGTGACCAATTACGGGTCCTACGGGGTCGAGCTGTTCTTCGTCCTGTCCGGCTTCCTTATCACCGGCATCCTCAACGACACTCGCAATGATCCGCACTACTTTCGCAACTTCTACATGAGGCGGTCCCTTCGCATCTTCCCGCTCTATTACGGGGTGCTGGCGGTCGTGTTCTTTGTGGCCCCGCTGATCCCGCTGCTGCGAGGGCCGACGCTGGACTACCTGGTGGACCGCCAAGCCTGGGCGTGGCTCTACGCCATCAACATCTACATCGCCAGGCAGGGGGCGTGGTCCTTCTCCTACCTCGACCACTTTTGGTCGCTCGCCATCGAAGAGCAGTTCTACCTGTTTTGGCCCCTGGTGGTCTTCGTGCTGGCGCGCCGGCCGCGGACGCTGATCGTGGCGAGCCTGGCTATCTCGCTCAGCGCCATGCTGGCCCGGCTGATCGGATCGCTGATCGGGCTGAGCTGGTGGACGACGTACACCCTCACCCCCTTCCGGCTCGATGGCCTGGCGCTCGGCGCCTTCCTCGCGGTAGCGGCCCGCCGGCCCGGGGGCCTGGAACGGCTGGCGCGGGCGCTGCCGCCGGTGGTGGCCGTGGTCGGGGGGCTGCTGGCGCTCACCTTCGTGTGGACCCGCCTGGTGTCGCGCGAGGGGCTCGAGCTGGTCCTGCCGGTCCGGGCCGCGCTGATCCTGATGCTGCTGGCTTGCCTGCTGGTGTGGGCATTGATGGCGCCCGAACGGTCGGCCATCTCACGCTTCTTCTGCAGCCGCTCCATGGTCTTCCTGGGCACCTACAGCTATGGTCTGTACGTCTACCATCACTTCATCTCGTATTATCTCAGCAGCAACCGGACCGACCTGGAGCTGGCGCGCTGGCTCGGCTCTCATTCGGCGGCGGTGGCGCTGCAGGCCACGCTCGGCGCGTCCCTCTCGCTGGGATTGGCCTATCTGAGCTACGAGCTCTTCGAGAAGCGGTTGCTTCGGTTGAAACGGCTGTTCGAGGCAGGCAAGGCATCGGAGCAACCGGCCGCTGCGGCGGGCGCCGCCGGACCGTAGCTCCGCTCGAGGCACTGCCGGTAGTCGAGCGGCGGGGTCCAGTCCAGCGTTTCGCGCAGCCGGCGGTTCTCGAAGCGGAGCGGCTTGAGCCGCGATTCGAGCCGGCGCGGGATCAGGATGCTCGGCACCTTGCTGGCGCTTCTGAACACCGTGGCGAAGCCCAGCCGCACCATCGTGACGGCGAGCCGGTACGGCACCGGCAGGCGCCAGCCCGGCCGGCCGCTGCCGCGCATGTAATCGCAGAGGTAGGTCCAGATGCGCTCGCCGGGGCCGTCAACCACGTTCAAGGTCTGGCCGCGAGCGCGCGCATCCGCTGCCGCCAGCGCGAAAACGTCGGCGCAGTTCTCCACATGGGTCATCGGTATGCGGGTCAGCGGACCGATGACCAGGTGGTGCCGCCCGAATGGCTGGCCCAGGGCAGCCAGGTAGCCGTGATCGCGCCCCCAGATAAAGCCGGGCCGGAGCACGGTCAGGTCCCAGCTATGCGCCTCGGCAAAGCGCCGCGTCACTCGCTCTTGCCACCACTTGGAGATCGTATAGCCGTCACGGGTGTAAACGTCCGGCGCCTGGTGCAGCGGCGAGCCCTCGTCCAGGGTCCGGCGGGTCGAGCTGAAGTCGTAGACCGAGAAGGTGCTGCACAGCACCAACCGTCGGCAGGCGCTGCCGGCCATGGCGTCGAGCAGCCGCTCGGTGCCCGCCACGGTGCCCGCGAATTGCGCGTCCTCCCCGCCCGAGACGACGGCCGCCAGGTGGAGCAGCACATCGACACCCTCGAAGGCGCGCCCGAGCTCGCGCGAGGTGCGCAGGTCGGCCCTGAACACCTGCACCGAGGAGGGCCAAGCCGAGCGCCTCCAGACACACGGCTGGGCGGACCATGGCCCGGACCTCGATGCCGCGCGCAAGCAGCGCGGCGACCACGTGCCGGCCGAGAAAGCCGTTGGCGCCGGTGACCAGCGCCCTCATAGCGACTGCTCCTTGGGTTTCAGGGCCTCGATCATCCGGTTGACCTCGAGGACGTGGCGCGCCGCGACCGGCGGCGCAGACCCGTCGGCCAGCGCCCGGTAGGTGCGGGCCAGAAGCTCCCATAGCCCTTCATAGGCCCCGGGACCCTTGAACTTGCGCAGCAGCGTCGAGAGCGCGGCACGGCGGATGGTCTTTCCCTCATCGAGGGCGCTGAAGAACGGGCGCAGCGGCTTGGGCACGTTGCGGGGCCCGTCGAAGGTGAGCCGCGTCTCCCACAAATTGGCGGTGGCTTGCATGCGCTCCCCGTAGACCCGCAGCCAGAACGCGTCGGGCTGCGAGCTGGCGCTGAAGCCGAGGGCGGCGGTGCCGCGCTCGGCGTCGAGCACGGCGCGGAATTCGTCGAACGGCAGCGGCGAGGGTTTGCGCTTGGTCCAGACCGTCTGCGCGGTCCGGTGCGGACCAACGAAGAGGTGCGCCAGCGACGCCAGATGCGGCAGGAAGTCGGCGATGGCGCCGCCGGACAGGGTGAGCGCGGGGTGCGGCGAGTTGGGATCGGCGAACCCGTCCGGGCCGAGGATGTCGAGGCAGACGAGAACCTCGACATGGGTCACGGCCCCGAGCTCGCCGGACTCGATGCGCCGCAGGATCTCCAGCGGGGCACGGTTGAAGAGGTAGTTGTAGTCCTCGACCAGATGGCGACCGGCCTCCTCGGCGCGCCGGATCAGCGTCTCCAGCTCCTCGAAGGTCGAGGTGACCGGCTTCTCGACGATGACATGGGCGCCGGCGGTGAGCGCATCCATCGCCAGCCCGAAATGCGAGGTCGGGGGTGTGGTGACGTGGACAACGGCGGGGTGGACCTTCTCCAGCATGGCCCGGTGGTCGGTGAACCAAGCGGGGATGCCGCACCGCTCCGCCGCAGCCTCGGCGGTGGCGGCTGAGAGGTCGCAGATCGCGGCCAATTCGACACCCGGCAGGGTCTTCAGGCAAGCGAGGTGCTGGCGCGCGATCTGCCCGGCCCCGATCAGCGCCGCCTTCACGAGGTGTTCTCCAGGACCCGGCGGTAGAAGCCCTCCAGCGCCTGGGCCGCCCCGCTCCAAGCGTACCGCTCGACCGCCAGCCGCCTCGCCGATTGGCCGATGCGGGCGGCCAGGTCGGGCTCGGCCAAGAGGCGGCTCACGCCATCCGCGAAGGCCGCGGGCTGATCCTCGATCAGGATATCGCGGCCCGGGACCGCCGCGATCCCTTCGGCGCCGAGCGTCGTCGAGACGACAGCCTTCCCCATCGCCATGGCCTCGACGATCTTGAGCCGGGTGCCGCCGCCCAGCCGCAGCGGCACCACCACCGCCGCCGCCGCCGCCAAGTGCGGCCGCAGGTCCGACACGAAGCCGGTCAGCTCGATTCGGGGCCCGGCCAGCGCCAGCAGCGACGGCGGCGCCCGGCCGCCGATGATTTTCCACCGCGCCTGAGGGTGCGCCGCGGCGATGCGCGGCCAGATGTCCCGGGCGAAGTGGGTCACGCCATCGATATTGGGGGCGGTGGAAAGGAGCCCGAAATAGACCACCGTTCGGCCGTCGGGAGGCGGGTCCGATGGGGCGCGGCTGGTAATATTCGACGTCTGCGGCGTTGGGAATGATCGCCGTGCGGACACCGGGCGCCTGGTCGAGCAGGCGCCGCTCGTCCGCGGCACTGCACAGGCAGACCCCGTCGGCGTCGCGATAAGTGCCGAGCTCCTCACGCCGAAGCTTGCGCCAGTTCGCCCCCGCATAGAGGCGACGGCCCAGGCTTGCGCCGGAGCGGGCGAACTGCCGCGCCAGATCGTAGGCCATCTCGTGCGAATCCACGACGAGGGCCGGGAGCCGCTCGCCGGCCGGCGCCTGGCGCAGGTGGTAATGGCCAAGGTACGGGAACTCCAGGTTGACGACGTCGAACCGCCTGGCGCGCAATACCCGATCCAGGCCCTGCTGCAATGTCGGCAGCGTGACCCGGAGCCGCTCGAAGCTCCGGGTCGAGGCCAGGGACCGGAGCTGCAGCAGCCGCTTGGCAAGGCCGTCCCGACCGTAGGGGTTGGGGACCAGCACCACTTCGCGGCAGTAGGTCTGCATGGCCCGGCGGCATTCGTCGCTGTCGAACTCGTCGTCGACCAGCATCGCCGCCGTCACGTCGTGGCGGCGCGCCAGCTCGGTCATAAGGCCATGCACACGCGCCTGGGCGCCAAACCGCGGAGGGCTGGCCGGCATCGGGGAAACCCAGAGGATATCAAGGCGCTGCGGGCTCATAAATCCGAAATCTTCGGCCGCCCAGCCCCGATCGGCCGGCTCAGCGGTAGACGCGGTTGCGGTGGCACCATCGGATCAAGACATACACCGACCAGACCCGCGACCAATACATGCCGGGTGCCCCGTCGAGAAAGGCCCGCCACAGCCGCTCCACCGCTGCGGGGTCGAGCCCGACCGGCGCGACAGCCTGAGGGTCCCGCAGGGTGCGGTCCATCGTGTCCTTCAGGCCGCGCCGGATCCAGCGATCGAACGGCAGCACAAACCCGCTCTTGGGCCGCTCGAACAGCGCCGGGTCGAGGCCGCGCAGACCGATGCGCCGCAGCATGGCCTTCCGGCCCAGCGGCCGATAGCGCGCCCGATCCGGCAGGCGGTCGACGCTCTCGAAGAGGAGCTGGTCTACCAGCGGCACCCGCTGCTCCAGCGAGGCAGCCATGCTGGCGACGTCGTTGTCACGCAGCAGCCGCTCGCCGAGGAAGAGCCGCTGCTCCATGACGCTGATGGCCGAGAGGGGCGTGCGGCCCCGGCTCTCGGCGGTGATCCGCCGCCGCATTGCCGCGGGCAGGCCGTCGGCCAGCGCTTCGGCAAAGCCCGGCGCTAGGAGCTCGTGCTGGAATCCGGGGAGAAAGAGCGCATAGGCGAGCTGGTAGAGCGCCAAGAGATCGTCGCCGTGACGGACCATCTCCGGCAGCTTGGCCCAACGGGTCTGAGGCGGCACCATTCCGCCGGAGCGCCGCAGCGGCCAGGTTGCCAGCGACGCCGCGGCTGTCTGCAAATTTCGCGGCACCAAGGCGGCGCGCCGGGACCAGCGGTGCAGCACCGGCAGATCGCGATAGGAGGTGTAGCCGCCAAAAAGCTCGTCGCCGCCCGTGCCCGACAGCGCGACGGTGAACCCGGCAGCGCGAATGGCGCGCGACATGCAGTAGGCGTTGAGCCCGTCGAAGGTCGGCTGGTCGAGGCTGTCCAGCGCCGTCTCGAGATTCTCGACAAAGTGGCCCTCCGTCAGCACCACCTCGTGGTGCCGGGTCCCGATTGCGGCGGCGATGCGGCGTGCGGCGGGCCCCTCGTTCAGCTCGCGCTCCTCAAAGGCCAAGGTGAAGGTGTGGATCGGGCTCTGAGCGGCGCGCTGGGCGAGGTTCGCCACGGCCGACGAGTCCACGCCGCCGGAAAGAAAGACTGCGAGCGGCACGTCGCTGGCGAGGTGAAGCCGCAGCCCTTCCTCCAGGATGGCGGCGAGATCGTCCTCGTCGATGATCGGGCCGCACCTGCGGTCGGGGATGCGCCAGAAGTCCTGCTGCTGAACCTCCCTGCCGGCAGCGTCGAGCTCGAGCAGGTGGCCCGGCCAAAGCAGCTCGATGCCTTTGACGGCAGTAGGAGGACCGACCACAAAGCCGTTCCACACGCTGCTGGCCACAGCCTGCGGGTCGAGGCGAGGCGTGCCCAGCAGCCCCGAGGCGAGCAGGGCGCGCAGCTCCGAGGCGAAGGCGATCGACCAGCCGGCAGCCGGATCCGGCGACCGTGCCAGGTAGAGCGGCTTGATCCCCAATGGGTCCCTGGCCAGCAGGAGCCGGCGTTCTTTGGGGTCCCAGCAGGCAAAGGCGAACATGCCGCGCAGCCAGCTCACCGCGCCGGGCCCGTGCAGGGCGAGCGCTCGGAGCATGACGGCCGTGTCGCCGGTGGATTCGAACTCCTGCCCGTCGGCCTCCAGGCGCCGTCGCAGCTCGACGAAGTTGTAGATCTCGCCGTTGAATACGACCGCGTGCCCGGTCACCGGATCAACCATGGGCTGGGCACCGGCAGGAGACAAGTCGAGAATAGCGAGCCGGCGGAAGCCGAGCAGCGCGCCCCAGCCACGCGAGTCCGGCGTGGAAATCCATGTCCCGCTGTCGTCCGGGCCGCGATGGACCATGGCGTCGCTCATCCGCGCCAGCGCGGCGCGGTTAGGATCGTCCAGCCGCCCGATAATCCCGGCGATGCCACACATCGATCAGGTCACTCGAATAGGGAGATAGTGGCCTGATTTTGGCCGCCCGTCACCGGGGCGAGCACCGGCAACCCCGACCGATGCGGTCGCCGAGCTCGGTGGCTTTTCGGTCATTCGGAGCTTGGTTGGGGCGCATCACGTCGCGGTCGGCTCCAGGCGGTGCCGGACGATCTCCCGGCCGGCGAGCCAGATGAACTCGATATTGGTCGTCAGGTAGCGCTTCCACAGCTTGCGGGGCTCCATCAGGAGCCGCCAGAGCCACTCCAGCCCCATTGTTTGCAGCCGGCGGGGAGCACGGCTGACGAAACCGGCCAGCACGTCGAAGCTGCCGCCCACGCCCATGATGACGGGCACCTCGAGCCGCTGCCGGTGGCGCTCGCACCAGGTCTCCTTGAACGGAGAGGGCATGCCGACGAACAGCATGTGGGCGCCGCTCGTCTTGATGTCGTCGACGATGGCCGCATGGTCTTCAGGGCCGAAGTAGCCGTCGCGGAAGCCGGCGATCTCGATGCCGGGGTATCGGACACGGCTCACTTCTGCCAGAGCCGTGACCACCTCGCGTTTGGCGCCGAGGAAATAGACGCGCATCCGGTGCTCTCCGGCCGCCGCCAGGAGGCGTGCCATCAGGTCCACGCCCGCCACGCGCTCGGGCACCGGTCGGCCTGATGCCCGCAGGGCCCAGACCACCGACATGCCGTCGGCCACAGTAAGCTCAGCCGCCCGGCAGGCCCGGGTCAGCTCTCGATCGCGGCGGATCATGCACAGGTGGGACGCATTGACGGTAACGACCGTGTGCGAGGCGCGCGAGCCGCGACAGAGATCGAGGCACCGGGCCACCGCCGTCTCCATGGTCACGGCGTCGAAGGAGAGGCCCAGCAGCTCAGCCCCGTCGGTGCGATGCACACCGTCAAAAGCCGTCGGCTTCTCAACTGGCCGGTCGCCAAGCATGTCATGCACCGAGAGCTTGTCACTGTAACAATCGAGCGCAATGCGCCGCCTGTCGGCAGTGGCGGGCAGCGACCGTCACGCTATCAATTCTGCAACCATTTGCAATCGCTCAGGCTAATTGCAATGAATAAGCTAATCATGCCAACAAATGTTATTTGGAAGTGTGCTAGGATTTATCCGAATTGGCCCGCTGCTTTCGTAAGCAAGCCGCAAGAAAGCGATCACGCAGCTGCGGCGCCGACGCTGCGCTCGAGAGGCCACATCAAGATTCGGGAGCCGGATGGTTGGCGTGCCAGAGGCGGGCGCGCTCAGCGTCGACCCGCGCCGTGGCAGCCCGTTTTCCGATGCGCAGGCAGGCGTGCTGGTAGGATTGGAGAAAACGCCTGAACTCCAAATCGTCGTAGCGGGGCAGGCCCTTGAGCCAGCTTGTGAGGTAGCCCCACAGCATGGCGACGCTGCCGATCAGCACCGGGTGGGTCGGCAGACGATATACTGCGACCGCCAGGTAGTAGAGCGGCGAGGTGCCCATGAAGTATTGCCCGAACCCGGCGCGAAGCCGCCCGGTCCAGATTCCCTTCTGGCTGGCCCCCTGCGGGCGCAGGTGGACGAAGCGGAGGGCCTCGAGATCGACGCTCTCGGCAATCCAGCCGAGCATGCGAGCCCGGTGGCAGTCGATGCCGTCCCACATCACCTGGCGCACAAAGCCGCCGATCTCCTTAAAGCAGGCGACGCGATAGAACTTGGTCATGCCGACCGACATCTCGTCGCCACAGATTTCCGGCGCCAGCGCGCCGCTCTGCGGGTGGACGAACCACGGTTTGCCGGAGGTGGTCCCGACCCGCGGATCGCTCTCCATCCGCTGCATCAGCAGCTCGAAGTAGCGGACCGGCAGGTCCAGATCCATGTCCAGCTTGCACAGGTAGTCGAAGTCCTCCAGGCGCACGGTCTCCAGGCCGGCGTAAAAGGCCTCGATGACGCCCGGCCCCACCTCCCGACGGCCGCGATCCGTGCGCCGCACCACACGCAGGTAGGGCAATCGGCGAGCGTATTCTTCGAGGATGGCCGGGGTCTCGTCGGTCGATCCGTCGTCCACGACCACCCACAGCGTCGGCTGCACCGACTGCGCTGCCACGCTGTCGAGCGTGCGGCGGAGGTGCCGGGCCTCGTCGCGGCAAGGCGTAATCAGCAGGTAGCGTCGCGAGTGGTTCATGTAGAGGGCGTCAGTGGATCACTTGGTTCCGAAATCGGCGTCTCCCAGGCTGACCGGTCCGGTATTATCCTCCGACCAACATTGCGGCACAGGGCGCGACCCTGCAACCATCTATTAGGGTCGACCCGGGGACCATGGCGAGTGCCTGTTTGCACATAGTCTTAAAAATCAGCGTAGACAAGCGCACAAATCCGTGGCACTCTGTCGACAGCCGTGGTTGGCGTAAATCCTTACCCATACATGGTCCCGGGCGGCACTGGCACCACCGCATGACGCTGCACTCCACCTCAGCTTGCCTGTGGTCAGCGTTCAAAAGGAGCAAAGATTGGCTTTTCCAGTTGCAATTGTTGTGATCGAGGACTATCCTCAGTGACCTACTGTCACACCAGTTGCGAGCGATTACTTTGGAGGGGCAGGTGAGGTCATGAATGTCTCGGCCCCCTTCGTATCCGTCGTCACGCCGGTTTACAATGGCCAGGATTACCTGGAGGAGTGCATCAAAAGCGTCCTTTCTCAAACGCACCAAAATTTCGAATACATTATTGTAAACAACTGCAGCACCGATGCGACTCTTAGCATCGCCGAGCGGTATGCGCAGGCAGACCGCCGGATCCAGGTACACGATTATCGAGAGTTTGTCGGCATTATAGAGAACCACAACCGTGCTCTCAGCCTCATTTCCACACAAAGCCAATACTGCAAGGTTCTCTCTGCGGACGATTGGCTATACCCTGAGTTCCTCGCCCGCACCGTGGAGCTGGCTCACGCTCATCACTCAATCGCCATCGTCGGCTCCTATCAGCTTAGCGGAGGTAACGAGCCTTGGCGTGTCAGATGGACCGGGCTGCCTTACTATTGTACCTTCGTGCCCGGCCGGAACATCTGCAGGCAAACACTTCTTGGTGGTCGATACGTCTTCGGCACGCCGACCTCGACGCTATATCGGGCGGATATCGTGCGGGACAGGTCAGCATTCTACCCGCACCTCCGGCCGAACGCAGACGTTGCTTCTTATTATGAATACCTAAAAGACCGGGACTTCGGTTTCGTGCACCAAGTGCTGTCGTACGAACGGATCCATAAGCAGGCGACTACCTCCGGCCGCCGAAAGTTAAACACACACGCCGCTGATCAGCTGCGCGATTTTCTCACATATGGTCCTGTATACCTATTGCCAGAGGAGTTTGCGCAGCGAAAGGCAGAGCTCATCGATGACGTCTATGATGTCCTCGCGCGCGGAGCGGTCAACGTCAGGGACCGCAAGTTCTGGGAATACCACAGACGCGAGCTCCAGGAGCTGGGATGTCCGTTATACAGCGTCAGAACGGGTCGTGCCGTTGTCAACAAATTACTGGATCTGATTCTGAACCCAAAGCAGACCATGACCAAGGTCCTGAAGCGCGCAAAAACGCGAGGGGGTGTCGCGCTCGAGGATGCGATCGTTGAATAGCACTGACGTAATCCACATTGTCCTCGCCTCGGATGCGAACTATGCGGTACCGATGGCGGTGGCGATGTGCTCGGCGGTCGCGAATTGCGATAGGTCCAGCCGGCTCGAATTCCATGTTATCCAGAGCAACATTGGCGCTGAGATGCGCAGAAAGATTGAGTACTCTTTAGAGTTAGCCGGGTCACCCCAAGCCACCATTCACTGGCTTGAAGCCTCTCCGCTGCTCAAGGAGCTCCCGATAGCCCATCGCAATCATACTGCATTAATTTATGCGCGCCTTCTGATTCCTACCCTCCTTCCGCGGCAAATCGAGAAGGCCTTGTACCTCGACAGCGACCTGGTAGTTTGTGGCAACATCCAGGAGCTCTGGAACACGCCTTTGGACGGGCGGACTGTGTTGGCGGCACGGGACCGCATAGGATTTATCGGCGCTCGGTCGGGTATTGCCAATCACCGTGAGCTGGGCATTCCCGCAGAAGCTCCGTACTTCAACTCCGGTGTCCTTCTCTTAGATCTTCCAAAATGGAGAGAGACCAGGACAACAGAGAGAGTGTTTAGCCACCTGGAAAAATACCGAAATATTATTCTAATGGAGGATCAGGAAGCAT
Organism: uncultured Alphaproteobacteria bacterium; assembly: GCA_963702685.1. Taxonomy (GTDB): domain Bacteria; phylum Pseudomonadota; class Alphaproteobacteria; order ATCC43930; family CGMCC-115725; genus AP-15. The sequence continues at coordinate 368,032 of CAVPDQ010000006.1, forward strand.
TGAACGCTGTCCTGTTCGGTGAATGGGGCGAGCTGAACTTCGGCTGGAATTGGCAAATTCCTTGGCGCGAATATCGCTTGCATAGAGCAACTCCGACCTGGGACCCCCAGACTAAACGACGCGAAATTGTCCATTTTACGACCTCTGAGAAACCGTGGCTGCCCGGCTGTGACTACGAGGAGCGAGCCCTTTTCTTTGAAGCTTTGGACAAGACCGCGTGGGCCGGCTGGCGTGTCCCGGTACGGCAGGAGCTCATGTCACGCGCCAAGAGAGCCTTTCGCGAAACCTTCGCGCCCGCTTGGGTCGCCGCGCGCGCCGCCGTACGGGGATGAGGGACAGGGAGACCGAGACAGCGTTGCTGGACGAACGCTTTGGCACGCCGTTTGTTGCACGGCGACCCTGCCGCAACGGGTGGTGTTTGCTGGCGACGCATCCATCCCATGGAGCACCTGGTACGGCCCGGACCAAAATTCGTCCCCACCCTGCGGCAATCCGTGATGCCCTTCCAGAAATCCGCACAGCGGGGGCAGGCGCTGCCAAAGGGTCACGGTTGTGAAAACGGCGTGCCGGCGTCGTAACGCGCCTTGGCCGGCAACGTGTAGACTTGGGGCGAGCCGGTCGGGTTGACCCACGGCCACGTATGCCCGTGCTCCGGGTTGAAGAAGGCTGGCCTTTGGGTAAGGTACAGCAAGTCCGGCAGCGTATGGCTGCTGATCTGCGCATCCCACACGACGTTGCCGTTTAGGTAATCGTAGTTGCCGTGGCGAATGGCGGTTTTCGATACATTGGCGTCCGTCGGATAGGGAGGAATGTCATCCCACCCCAGCATAAAAATGCCGGCAATTCTTTGGGAGCCACTGGTATACGCCCATCCGTGCGTGTGCCCCGGCGTCCCGAGCACATTGCCGATCCACGACATCCAATACGAATAGGCCATCGCGCCGGCGGCGCGCAACGGACCGTTGCCGCCCGGTTTGGTGTCGATGTCATCGACAAGCTTGTTATTATTGAGCATGTTGTTAAACTTTCGCCTGTAACCTGTCGCGTAATTGCGAAAGTAAGTTAAATAGATCGAGTTGCCATGCGTGCTGTCGCTATCCATGTTGAAGCTGTAGTTCCCCTCGAACAGCAGGTGGTGCGAGCCAACCATGTGGCTGGCATTCAACCCAATTTCCTGCCAATACTCCTGACCGCTGATGTAGCCGTCGTCCATGTAATTGTAAGCGACCACCGAGCCGGCCCCGCAGGAGCGCACCACCATGACCTTGTTGGCCCTGATCGAGATGCCGTTTTCGATGAGTATTTCGGATGATCCATGCGCAAGGCTGATAGCATAGCCGCCGCCGCCGGGCACCGGCCAGACAGGGTCATGCACGTAGAACTCCTCAAGCTGGACACGGAAAGAGTTGTCGATAGCCACGCCCTCGTTGAGCCAGCTGCTGCTCTCGACATTCTTGGCCCAGCTATACGCCGCCCACTCAAAGCGCAGATTGCCGTCGTCGCCGTCGGATAACGACATGTCCTCTATCCCCGCGTGACGCGTGTGGGGCGTCTGCCAATGGTAGAGTTGCGCCCGATGGCTGACACGGTAGGAGATGGTGATTGGAGAGTCGAAGGTGATGGTATTGCCGGAAATTGCCGAGATCTGTTTTATTTCGTTAGTGGGTCGGTCGCAGTTGGAAAACCAGCACCCAGCGCTGCCCGGTGTGTGCGGATATATGTCGGGGCCGAAATCGTCGTAGCTCTGAGGCGGCTTGTGCTTCTGCCAAACCACCCGAAAGTCGGGAGAGGCCCAAATCTCGCCGCGCCCTTGCGGGTCGGTTTGCCAGCCGGCGCCCGAGGCCTCATCCACTAAGACGATCTGACCCACCGAGAACCCTGCCGCACTCTTCACCTGGATCGAATTTGCACCGGCGGCGGCATCGGCAGCAAGGGGTGTCTCGGCTTCAGCATTGTTCCAGCGCTGAGGCCCGACGATGATGATCGGCGACGGTTTGGAACCGGGGATGTAGCTCCCCCGCTTGGCACCGTTCTTTCTCTGTAAGATCGTGACCCCAGGACCGGCGCCGCGCAGCGTTATACCCTTGTTGACCAGCACGTAATTGCCTTCGGCGATCGTAAACGTGCCGGCCCCGAGCGCAACGACATCATCGACCGGGCACTTGCTGATGGCACGATTGATGGTGCCCGTGTCATCGGCCTCGTCTCCCTTTGGGTTGACCGTGGCACAAACCGTCTTCCGCACCGGGACGCCGCCCACCGAAAGCATCCCGGCCATACGCCAATTCGCGCTCGCATCCCGGTCGGCCGGCAGGATGCCGTGCTCGCTTTGGTCGGGCGCAACCTTGATCGGGAGATTGCTCTGAAAGCTGACCGCCAACGCGATTACCGGCGAAAGCGCAATCAGCAACGAAGCAGCGAAAAGAGGTGCGCGTTGCATTGCGCCGCAATCCTTGTGCAATTTGAGGTGGCGTCGTGGGTGGCCGCGTGGCCGCGAGCGTAACCCGATTGCCGGAGATAGCGCAAATTGCCGGTGTCGATCATCACGCCACCCATAGGCACGTGTTGCCCGAATAAACACAGATTTGGTCCGCGATGCAGGCAGGCAGGGGCGCCATCGGCCGGACGAAATATTCCATATTCGTCGATACTCGATCCTGAGAGAGCCCGTGACTGCTTGGAGCCGGCGTGATGCGGTTGTCAAATGTGGCTCAATCCAATCGGCGGTGCGTTTCTCCCTTGTGGGACGAAGCCGTCGAGGGGCCGGGACCGGGTATTGCCGAAGCACCCCGCCATCTGCCTTGATGTGTGGCGCCGGCAAGCCGCAATCGAGCGTCCAGGCTTCGAGATCGGCCTGCGGCCCCCAGGCTTCGAGATCGGCCTGCGGCCCCCAGGCTTCGAGATCGGCCTGCGGCCCGTCAAATCGTGCGCCAGACCTTCTTGCGTAAGGCCGCAACGTAGACCCGTGATGGCGACCGTATTGCCCGCCCGATCATATCTCAGGTGGGCCACGAACCGCCTCCCCTTGCCGCAAGGAGATCGAAGGAATAATGTCGCAAGGGCAAGCGACCGGTTCTCATGCACCCCCAGGGCCATGGGCTGTGCTTATAGAGATTCTGAGAGGGCCTGATTGATGCGCCGGCAAGATCATGGCGCGCGCCTTGGCCTTGCGTGCAGGAACAGTCAATGAATGCATGGAGCGCTTCCATCGTCATTACGAACTACAATTACGGCAGGTTTCTCACCCGCTGCATCGATAGCGCGCTCGCGCAGAGCTACCCGGACACCGAAATAGTCGTTGTCGACGATGCCTCGCTGGATGATTCCCGGGAAATCATCCGGAGCTATGGGCGGCACGTGGTGCCGGTGCTGCAGCAGCGCAACAGCGGGCAAGGGGCGGCTTTTAATGTTGGCTTCCGTGCCTGCCGAGGTGACGTCGTGCTCTTCCTCGACGCTGACGACTGGTTGTATCCGCAGGCCGTTGCGCGCGTGGTCGCCGCATTATCTGCCGGGGTCGCGCAGGTGCAGTTCCGCTTGCATTTGGTAGACGGCGAGGGTCGCCAGATCGACCTGCTCCCGCCCCCGGAGGTTAAGTTCGACGATGGGGACGTCATACCCCTCCTCCTGGCTCGGGGTCGTTACGAGAATACGGTGACCAGCGGAAATGCGTTTGCGCGGACCACGCTGCTATCCATCCTGCCTGTGCCCGAACCGGAGTTTCGAATCTCGGCGGACGGCTATCTGGTAACCGTCGCGCCGTTTTGCGGAAGGATCGTGTCGATCAATGAGCCACTGGGCGCTTACGCGATGCACGGAACCAACAACTGGACGGGTCCTTTTGGCCGTGTCGCGGAACCGGAAAGGTTTCGCCGTGCCTTGCGGCACGACGCCAACCGCTATGCAGCGCTGCGCCGCAAGGCGGGCGAGCGCGAGCTAGCGGTCACCCGACGCCTCGGCCTCGCCGACCCGCAGCATCTCACCAGCCGGATCGGCTCTTTGGTCATGGATCCGCAGAACCACCCCGATCCGGGCGATTCCCGCCTTGCGTTGGCCCTGCGCGGCGCTTGGGCGAGCCGCGACGCGAGCCTTCCCGCGGCGCGACGCGCCCTGCTCGCGATGTGGTTTTTCGCGCTCGGCGTTCTCCCTCGACCGGCGGCTGCCAAGCTCATATCGTGGCGTCTGGATCCGGTTTCACGACCCGAGCGACTCAGACGCGCGATGGCAGCCATCAGGCGCTGGACGCTCCCGCGTCCCCAACGCCACTATCCACGAGACCAATAGGCGACCGCGCGTCGTCTGCGTTCCGACCCCGGTGCCGGGTTGCCGGCGTATCGCCGCCCCCAAACGGACTTCCGCGGCTGATGCCTGCCGATCAAATTTCGCGCTCAAATCTGTCGCTGAAAATAGACCTGTACTGTGCATCCAGCTCTTCCCGAAATATTTTCTTTTTATTTGATATGGAGATCTTGATTTTTTCGGCGTCTCTTTCCAGATTACAAAATTTTTCGATAAGTTGCTCAACCTTGAAGTCATCGATATTCAGGCAATAATCCGTCAAACCGACTGAGCTCATCAACGACTTACACTTGTGATGGAATGAAACAGAAATCACGGGTTTAACACAAAATAACGACAGTAGCACGTTGTGAAACCGGGTCGCCACCACTACGTCCGACTCTGCGATCTCCGCTAGCAAGTCATCAACCGAGTGGATCGGCGCCTCGATAACACGTTCTTCCTGACCTGGAGGTATCCGCTCTTTGAGCAAATGCCTAAATTCTTTGGTTGTATTTAGGTCCGACAGATCTCCGATCAGCAGCCTGATGTCATATCCGCGCGTGAGCAGCCATTCCGCGAATACGACGAGATTGTCCAAATAAGATCCATAGATTTCGTCGGTCGGGTTGGCAACGCTATACTTTCCAGCGTACTCCATCACGCCGAACCCGACGACGGATCTGCGACGCGTCTCGGCGTCTCGGCGCGGGATCACCGCTTCCGGTAGGCTGAACGCTAAGTCCGGAGAGACCTGATCGTGACCCACGTGGAATCCAATACTAGATAGATATCGCAACGTCGAATCGTCTCGATAGGACCGAAAGTCCGCCAGGTAAAGGATTGACCTGACAAACCACCGACCCAACAGGCTATAAATAGGTCCGGCGCCGACGCTGACGAGAAGAAGCTTGCACCGGCAGATCTTTGCTATCAAAGACCATCTGAGAAGAGTGTATGGGCCCCAGTTAGAAAGGCCGTAAGCGTCGGTCAGCAATCCGGTGCCCGGGATAATGAGCATGTCGGTGCGGCTGAGCTTGGCGAAACCATCAACCCATCGATAAGCCTCATTTGGCAGACCAATGCAAATTTTGCGCAAGGCTCTACCCAGAGAGGTTCGGGGACGCCAAAAGTTGATCCATCTATCAGTAGCTGGGATAGCCTCGATATGGTGCGTTGCCGTTGTCGCTGATGGCCCAGTGCTGATACAGAACATTGTAGTATTTGGTTCAAAATCGCGAAGATTGTAAATCATCGCTTGCAAGGTACTTTCATTACCGAAGTTGGTCGCATCAAAATGCCCAAAGAAGGCGATTTTCCTTGGTCGCTGTTTGCCACCGCGCATGTTGGTTTCTTTCGCCACCCTTTCGCTTTTTTCCATCGATCGACCCTCTCGCGAAATGCCGCAGATATCGCCAGATGCAGAATCTCCCAGATAAAGGTGCGCTGGCGTTGCGCAGCACGGTGCTCCTCCAGCGATCCCCCCGCAGGCACGCCGACGAGCGTTTTTGATGTCCTCTAGTGTAATGACGCAAACCGACAATTCACACAGAGCGGCGGGTATGCGATGATCGGTGCACGGCTCAGGAGCTTTGTGTGGTCGTCAGCGACGAGGATCGCGCCCGATCGGGCAGCGGTGATTGCCGATCGGAACCGGCCGCTGAAGCATGTCCAGCGTGCCCAGACTATCTTGTTCTCGGCCGATCGGCTGCCGGTGTTGCGGGTCGCGCGTCGCGCCGGCGTGAGCCGTCTCGCCGAGCACAACCACGACCCCAAACCTTTCATGTGGACCAAGCCGACAGATGCCATGCCAAGCTCAACCGATTGCCTGTACCTTCCGCGTGAGCCGGCGCACCAGCTAGGCCCGTTTCACCGCTTGACCTCGCTCAAAGGCCGGGTAATACGAGCCATCCTGTTGTGGGGTGAGACGCGCTGCACCGCGCTGGGACCGGCTGAAGCACCCTTGCGAATTCGCTGCGTCGTCAGCGGTTCCTGAGTAATGCATCGTCGAGCGACACGACGGGCTGAGGTGCAGCGACCGCCGACACGTTCCGGATTGATGCTCTCCGTTCGGCGCCGCCGTTTTCACCCCGCCAGACCTGCCACGGCGGGCAGCCGCTCTCGTAGAGATCGTCCAGCTGCTGCTTGTCCTTGAATGTATCCATCGCTGCAAAGAAACCATCATATTCGTAGGCTGCTAATTGTTTTTTACGAATCAGTCGCTGAAACGGTTCAATGACAAGCTCGTCTCCGTGATGCATATGCCGAAAGATGTCCCTCTGAAAGACAAAAAAGCCGGCGTTGATGCGAACGCCGGACTTTGTCAGCTCCTTGATTTCGGTGACCAGGCCGTCTGGACCAGTCCGGGCGATGTGATAGCTCACGTTCGGCCGGACGCTCAGAAAGGTCGCGATCTTGTCGCGTTGCCGCGCATAGTCGAGATAGCCCGCAAAATCCAGGTCGGTCAGCCCATCAGTGTAATTAGCCAGAAAAATATCATCGCCTCCGAGGTATTTCTCGACCGCCATCAACCGTTGCCCGATGTTCGCCCGAAGACCGGTTTCGGCAAAAGTGATGTTCCAGTCATGGATATCACTGTTGGCGAGCTCGATCGTCCGTCCGCCGTCGGAAAATGAAAAATCGTTTGACAGGCATTCGCTATAGTTCAGAAAATATTGTTTGATCAAATCTCCTCGATGCCCAAGGCACAGAATAAATTCCCTGTGTCCAAAATGGGCGAAATATTTCATCACATGCCACAGGATCGGCCGATAGCCAATCGGCACCATGGGCTTGGGAATGTGTTCCGCATAGTCGCGCAAGCGCAGCCCCAGGCCGCCACAGAACAAGACCACTTTCATGCCAATTCGCTCCCCTGCCGCGTAGCGCGCGTCACGCGCAAAGAAGGCGCGAGAAGATCTGCCTCGGCCCCGGCCCGGCCCCGGACCGCTGCTGCCGCACCGAGGGCGTCGTCCCGCGCCATGGCTGTCCCTGATAGGGTGCTCACAATCACACCGCGCCAAGCTGCAGCGCCGTGCGACGCCGACCAACATCGCGGCATTATCACCGCCTTGCCAAAGCCGAAACTAACATATGTTAGTAAACAGAACCTCAACATCCCAATCATCGCATGGATTGCAATGATTGTCTACAATTTATCACGACGATGGACTATGAGATTTGACGGATCACACGGCGATCAGCTACGATGCCGGCGCCGCCTCGGAAGAGGCCAGGGTCGGTGCAAGAGATGTATGCTGCGAGCTCTACGGGGTATCCCTGCGGCACTGACGCAAAAGCCATGATGGCGCTCATCGAGGAGCTGTTTCCGATCTGCCGCAGCATCACCGGCGACGGCGTGCGGCAGACGCTCGAGATCCTCCGGCGCCACATCCCGATCGAGATCAACGAGGTTGCGTCGGGAACCCCCGTGTTGGATTGGATAGTGCCGCCCGAGTGGAACATTCGGGATGCGTATATCGCGCTCGAGGACGGCACGCGCCTTGTCGATTTTGCGGCCAGCAATCTCCACGTTGTCCAGTACAGCCGGCCGGTCGACGCGGTCCTGCCGCTGTCCGAGCTTCGCGAGCACCTCCATACCCTCCCGGAGCGGCCCGACTGGATCCCCTATCGGACATCCTACTATTCCGAAAATTGGGGATTCTGCCTCACCCACCGGCAGCTGTCGCGTTTGCCGGACGGGCGCTACCGCGTGGTGATCGACTCCGAGCTGCGCCCCGGCCACCTCACCTATGGCGAGCTGCTGATCCCAGGGGAGAGCGACGACACGGTCCTCTTTTCATGTCATGTCTGCCATCCCTCGCTCGCCAACGACAATCTGTCGGGGATCGCGGTTGCGACACTGCTGGCGCGCCATGTTCAGACCCTCCGCCGGCGCCACAGCTATCGCTTTCTGTTTATTCCCGGAACGATCGGGTCGTTGACTTGGCTCGCCCGCAACGAGGAGCAGATCGAGCACATCGTGCACGGACTCGTTCTTTCCTGCCTCGGCGACGCCGGCGGCATGACATACAAGCAAAGCCGGCGCGGGAACGCTGCGATCGACCGCATCGTCGCCGAGGTGCTGCGGCACGACGAGGTCCCGCACCGTATCACACCTTTCGTTCCTTACGGCTACGACGAACGGCAGTATTGCTCACCGGGTTTCGACCTGCCCGTCGGTTGCCTGATGCGCACGCCGAACGGCGAATACCCCGAATACCACAGCTCAGCCGACAATCTGTCGCTGCTGCACGGCGAAAGCCTTGCCCATTCGTTCTCTGTGCTGCGACGTATCGTAGCCGTCATCGAAGGCGATGGCATCTACCGCAGCCGCAACCCGAAAGGCGAGCCGCAGCTCGGCCGGCGTGGTTTATATGCGGCTATGGGGGGGCAGCGGTCGGCCGGCTGTGATCAAATGGCGCTGCTGTGGGTCTTGAACCTCGCCGATGGCCGTCACTCGTTGCTCGACATGGCCGAACGCGCCGGGATCTCCTTCGCGGCCATCCGCGCGGCGGCGGACGCGCTTTTAGCCGCTCAGCTGCTCGATCCGGTCCCGGTTTTGGGCCTGACCACTGACACTGGGAATAGGAATACAGGAACCTCCAGATGATACCGGACGACGCCGTTGCCTTGGTCGCCGGTGCATCCCGGGGGATTGGGCGCGCCATCGCTTTCCATCTCCTCGGAGCCGGCATCGAGGTGTACATGCTGGGGCGCAGCCTAACGCGGCTTGCCGAACCGGTTCTTCCGGAGGAGATGCGCGGCAGGTGTCATTTCGTCGCGGCCGACCTGACCGACGATGATGCAGTCCAACGCATAGCCGCGACGATTTCGAGCAGAGCCCGTCTGGATATCCTCGTTCTGAGCTCGGGGATCTATGAACGTTCGCGCGACACGGCGGTATTCGCTCGACAGCTCGCGGCCAATCTCATCGGGCCCTACGCGCTCATACAACAACTGTTGCCGCCGCTCCTCGAGGCCAAAGGCCAGGTCGTGTTCATCAATTCAACCCAAGGCCTCAGAGCTGCGGCCGAGGTCGGTCAATATGCCGCGACCAAACATGCGCTAAAAGCCGTCGCCGACAGCTTGCGGGATGAGGTCAACGCCAAGGGCGTTCGCGTCGCGTCGATTTTCCTCGGGCGGACGGCGAGCGAGCTGCAGCGCACGATTTTTGCGGCGGAGGCGCGGCCCTACCCGCCGGAACGGTTGATCCAGCCCACCGATGTGGCGCAGCTCGTCTTCTCGCTGCTGCAGTTGCCTCGTACCTGTGAGGCGACCGATATCGTGCTTCGGCCGATGCTAAAGACCTAACCGCCCCTGCTGGAGGCTTTCTCGACATGGTCTTTCGAATCCTCTCGCGCGGCTCGCGCCTGTTCTATTGCCTGCTTCTCGCTATCGCCTGCGCGGCGTCGGGCCCGGGGGTCGTCGGCGCCGACCAGCTCCCGTCGGAGGCGGAGGCTTCGACTGCAATCGTACCCCCACTGTCCTATCCGCTGCGAGCCAGCCCCAACAACCGCTATCTCGTCGACCAGACCAACACCCCCGCTTTGCTCGTCGGCGATGCCCCGCATTCGTTGTTTGTGAACCTGACCCCGGCCCAGGCCAAATTCTACTTCAAGAACCGTGCGAAGTACGGCATCAACATCCTGTGGATCGAGATTTTATGCGACGCGTATACCGGAGGACGCGCCGATGGCAGCACCTATGACGGCATCGTTCCGTTTCTGACGCCGGGAGATTTCTCGACGCCGAACCCGAGATACTTTCACCGCGTAGACGAGATGATCCAGCTGGCTGCCCAATCCGGCATCACGGTGCTGCTCGACACGGTCGACACCGGCGGATGGATCGGCGCATTGGATAATAGCGGACCCGTCAAGGCTCATCGATACGGCCGATATCTGGGCAACCGTTACCAGAATTTTCGAAATATAATTTGGATTTCGGGAAACGATTTCCAGACGTGGAGGACCAATTCGACCGACAACCGGAACGTCTACGAAATTATGCGCGGGATCGCCGAAACCGACCCAAATCACCTGCAGACCACCCAGTTGAATTATTGGGCAAGCGGTTCATTGGACGACCCTCTGTTGTCGCGATATACGACGCTCGCCGGCGCCTACACGTACTATCCGACATATGCCGAGGTTCTGAAGGAATACAATGCGGCCCATTTTCGTCCGACCTTCATGGAGGAAGCGAACTACGAATTCGAAAACAATACCGGCATGGATTACGGCAATGCGGCGACGCTGCGGCGACAAGAATACTGGACGATGCTGAGCGGCGCCACGGGCCAGCTGTACGGCAATCATTACACATGGATGTTCGCGCCAGGATGGCAGTCGAACCTCGACACGCCGGGTATCGTGCAACTGCGTTACATGAAGAGATTTTTTGCCCGGCGGGCGTGGTGGACATTGGTCCCCGATCAGAAGCACACGGTCGTGACGCAAGGCTACGGAACCTTCGCCAGCAGCGGCAGCATCAATGCCAACGACTACGTCACCGCCGCCATTGCCCCGAGCGGAGGGTTGGCGCTGGCCTATTGCCCGACCTCGACCACCCTGACCGTCGACATGCAGAACATGCGGGGAATGACAAGCGCCAGATGGTTTGATCCGAGCAATGGTACGTACACGGCAATTGTCGGGTCGCCTTTCGCCAATTCGGGCAGCCGGCAATTCACGACGCCCGGAACGAATGGCGACGGGGATCTGGATTGGGTTCTCGTCTTGCAGGCCGCATAAACGCCGACCGGGTGATCGGGTGTCTGTCCGGTCGCGAACGGAACCCGGCAAGCCGTTCGCCGCGTGTCGGCGGCGGTCGGATGCCGCTTTTCCGGCGCGGGCCGCAGCAGCGGGGGACCGCGATCGGCGGCAAGCGTAGAACAAAGGAGTTCCGGCGGCCGACAGTTTCCTGTCGAATCTCTTGCACCTGCGGTAAATAAGATAGATTTTGAAGTTCCCCAGCATCTTTGAAAGAGGCGAGCGATGACGGCAAGGCGGGTCTTGGTTACCGGGGTCGATGGGTATATTGGCGCTGTTCTCGGACCGATGCTTTTGGAGCGCGGGTTCGATGTGGTCGGCATGGATTGCGGCTTCTACCGGGATGCTTGGCTCTACAACGATCGCCGCCCGCGGCCGCTCACAGTCACCAACGACGTGCGTCGGATCACTCCCAAGGATGTGGAAGGGTTCGATGCCGTCGTTCATCTCGCTGAATTGTCCAACGATCCCCTCGGCGAGCTGAACGAGCGCACGACCTACGAGATCAACCACCTGGGCTCGGTCGCGCTGGCGCGGGCCTGCAAGGCAGCCGGGGTCCCGCGCTTTGTCTATACGTCTTCGTGCAGCGTCTACGGCGCCGCCGAGGATGGCGGCGAGCGCAGCGAGCAGTCGGCGCCCAATCCACAGACCGCCTATGCCAGGTGCAAGGTGCTCGTCGAACGCGATGTCGGCGCCCTCGCCGACAGCGGTTTCTCGCCGGTGTTCTTGCGCAACGCGACAGCCTTTGGCGCCAGCCCCCGGATGCGATTCGATATCGTGCTCAACAACCTCGCCGGGTTGGCGTGGACTACCAAGCAAATCCGGATGACGAGCGATGGCACGCCGTGGCGCCCGCTCGTCCATGTCGAGGACATATGCCAGGCGGTCATCCTCGCGCTCTCGGCGCCGCGCGAGGCGGTCCACAATGAAATCTTCAACGTCGGCGACGACGAGCAGAACTACCGGATCCGTGAAATCGCTGGGATCGTCGGCCGGGTATTCGACGGCTGCACCGTCAGCTTCGGTCGAGCGAGCGGCGACAACCGCAGCTATCGTACCTCGTTCGGCAAGATCCGCCGTCACTTGCCGGAGTTTCGGTGTCGCTGGCCGGCCGAGCTCGGTGCGCGGCAGCTGCACGAGATTTTCGACCGAGTGGGAATGACCGAGCAGATGTTCAACTTCAGGGGCTTCACTCGGCTCGAGCAATTGAAGCATCTGATCGCGACCCGGCAGATCGATGCCGATTTCTATTGGCATCCGGTTCAGTCGGAAGCGCGAGCGGGACGACCCGAATGATCTTCGCCCCGACGCAGCTCGGCGGCGCATGCCTGATCGACATCGAGCCGAGAGAGGACGAACGCGGCTTCTTCGCTCGGACCTGGTGCCGAGAAGAGCTGGCGGCACATGGTCTCGATATCGAAATCGCCCAGGAAAGCCTATCGTACAACCGGCACCGCGGCACGGTGCGCGGTCTCCATTTTCAACGCTCCCCGCACGAGGAAACCAAGATCGTGCGCTGCACCCGAGGCGCGGTATTCGATGTGATCGTGGACCTCAGACCTCGATCACCCACTTATCTTCGATGGCATGGGTTCGAGCTGACCGCCCAAAATCGGCGCGCGATCTATATCCCGAAAGGCTATGCGCACGGCTTTCAAAGCCTGACCGACGATGCGGAGGTCGCGTACCAAATCTCGGCGTTCTATGCGCCGGGCGCGGCTGCCGGCTACCGCTACGATGATGCTGCGCTCGGCATCGCCTGGCCGCTGCCCGTTACGGTGATCAGCGCGCGCGATCTGGAGTGGCCAGCCCTCGACCGCGCCGCTGAGATTCCCCTCGCGGTCTGATTTCACCGAGATTTCACCGGGGCGAACCAGCCTTAGCGGCCTTTGCCGCTCCGGCGGGAGAACGAAGCGGAGCAACGAGCCCGTTCCCGCTAAAGCACCGACACTTCCGGGATGGGCACCACAAACCTGGCGCCCCACTCGCGAATGTAGGATAGCTGTGCCGTGATTTCATCCTTGAGGTTCCACGGCAAGATCAACACGTAATCGGGCTTCGTCTCGGTGATTTTCTCGGGCGCGAAAATCGGGATGTGCGTTCCTGGCAGATATTTGCCCTGCTTGTAAGGGTTACGATCGACCGTGTAGTCGAGGAAATCAGTGCGGATGCCGCAGTAGTTGAGGAGCGTGTTGCCTTTGCCGGGCGCGCCATAACCGGCAAGGGACTTGCCGCGGCTCTTCGCCTCGATCAAAAAGCCCAGCAGCTTGCGCTTGGTCGCATGAACCTGTGCCGCGAAATCGGCATAGGTCTCGATACGATCGAGGCCCGCGTCGCGCTCGCGGCGAACAAGCTCTGCGACCGCAGGTCCGGTCGGATGGGTCTGGTCATCGATATGGGATGCATAGACGCGCAACGAACCGCCATGCGTCCACAACTCCTCGACGTCGAAAATGCGCATCCCGTGCGTCGAAAATATATTCTCCACTGCAAGAACCGAAAAGTATGAAAAATGCTCATGGTAGATCTGGTCGAACTGGTTTCCCGCGATCGTCCTGAGCAAGTGTGGAAATTCCATGGTGCAAACACCATGCGGCTTCATGATGACACGAATACCCTCGACAAATGAGTTGAGGTTTGTGACTTGGGCAAGAACATTATTACCGACGACGAGATCGGCCTGGGTACCCGCTCCGGCCAATTCGCAAGCCGTCTCTACGCCGAAAAAATTGACCAATGTCGGGACGCCGCGCTGCTCGGCAGCCCTGGCAATATTCGCCGCCGGGTCGATGCCGAGAACGGGAACCCCCCTCTCGACGAAGAATTGCAGCAGATATCCGTCGTTGCTGCCGAGCTCGATGACCCGGCTCTTCGGCCCGAGGCCGAGCCTGTCGGTAACCATCGCTACATATTGCCGCGCATGATCGAGCCAAGCACTCGAAAAAGCCGAAAAATACGCGTATTCAGAAAATATATGTTCGGGTGCAACGTATTCCTGGAGCTGGACGAGGAGGCATCGGCGGCAGACGTAAGCCGCGAGCGGGTAGAACGCCTCCGCCGTGTTGAGCTGGTCGCCTGACAGATAGCTCTCGCACAGCGGCGACATGCCCAGATCAACAAATTCTGCGAGGGCACCTCCGCAAAAGCGGCAGTCTTTGCTGTTCATCGTCGGTAATGCATCGTCGATCGTACCGTCGGCGTCGGAAAGCCGATCACGGAAAATCATAGCCGCTGGCTGCTTCGTGTCAATATGCTCCAGCGTCCGCATGCCCCTGGTGGCCGAGATTGGCTACTGCTCCGACGCCAACCCGGCGGCGTTGGCGGAACGCGGGATCGACGCCTGCAAAGCGAGTGGGCGCCGATCTGCACCGTCCACAACCTGCTCAAGCTGGCCACGGCACGTCGCCTGATCCAACCAAAGATGGCTACCCCGGCGTAGGACACAGAGAACGCAGGAAATCCTCCGCTTCCGAGCCTCCAAACCAAGCCTCCAAACCAAGCCTCGCGCGCGGCCGCGCTCGCGCCCGCCTCCAGACACCACAACATCCACCATGCCCCCAAGCCGCAACGAGCACAGTATCCGCCATTACCGGGACATGGGGTCTAGCGAGCAGCTTCGCCGCGTTCGAGCGGTGCAGAGCCGCGATCGAGAAGGCTGATGAAGTAGCCGCTGCAGCTTAGGAGCACGATCCAGAAGGTCGTCGGCCAATCGGTGACATAGGCGAGGGCAATGCCGCCCCAGGTCTCGGCCACGGCGAGGCCGACGGCGAGCGCCAATCCCCAATAAAGGCGGCGGGCGAGGCGCAGCGCTGCCGCTGCCGGACCGACCATCAACGCGAAGACCAGCAAGACTCCGACGACCTGCGCCGCCTCGGCGACGGCGATCGCGACAATGCCGAGGAACAGCACTGAAAGAAGCCGCAGCGGCACACCTTTGGCCTCGGCCAGCTCGGGCTCCAAGGTCGCGAACAGCAGCGGGCGCGAGATCGCGGCGAGCGCCGCCAAGGCGATGAGGCTCAGGCCGACGAGGCTGCGCAGCGTCGATGCGGCGACGCCCAGCACGTTGCCGAACAGGATCGCGGTCGCTTCGCTGGCGCTGGTCGTGTAGAAATAAAGGAACAGCACGCCCAAACCCAGCGCCAGCGCCAGCACGATGCCGACCCCGACATCGCGGTTGCGCAGCTGTTCGCCGAGCAAGCCCATGGCGACGGCCGCGCCCAAGGTGAAGGCGAGCAACCCCCATAACGGACCGACGCCGACCAGCACGGCACCCGTGGCGCCGGCAAAGCCGACATGCGACAGCGCATGCCCGGCAAAGGTCAGGTTGCGCAGCACCAGAAAAAACCCGACCGCGCCGGCGACGACGGCGACGACCCCGCCGGCGGCAAAGGCGGTGCGCATAAAATCATAGTCAAGCATCGTGCAGATGCGCCTCGGCCTCGACCGCGCCATGCCCGGCGACGACCAGGATGCGGCCGTTGACGTGCAGCACTTCGATCGGCGTGCGGTAGAGCGCCGACAAGACGCTGCTCGTGATGACCTCGCCAACGGTGCCGAGCGCTGCTTGTGCATGGCCGAGATAGAATACCCGGTCCATCGCGCCGAGCAGCGGATTGAGCTCATGCGCCGTGAACAGCACGGTCATGCCGCGCGATTGCTGGATGTTCTTGACGAGCGACACGACCTCCATCTGGAAATGCGGGTCGAGGCTGATCAGCGGCTCGTCGAGCAGCAACAGGTCCGGCGCGCCGAGCAGCGCCTGGGCCAGAAGCAGCCGCTGCAGCTCGCCGCCGGAAAGCTCGGACAGGCGCCGCCGCGCCAGCGCCGCAGCACCCACGGTATCGATCGCCGCCTCGACGTCGCGCCGCGCCGTGCGGCCGAGGCGCGGCAGCCCCCAACGCTCGCCGTCGAGCGCGCTGGCGACAAAGTCAAAGCCACAGACCGGCAGGTCGGAGGCCCTGGCGCGCCGCTGCGGCAAATAGCCGGCCGTAGGATTGCCGCGACGTGGGCGCTCGCCGAACACACGGATTTCGCCGCCGGCTGCGGGCAGCAAGCCCAGGACGGCGTGCAGCAAGGTCGTCTTCCCGGCGCCGTTCGGTCCGAGCACGCCGATAAACTCGCCCGGCCGGATCGCGGCGCTGACATCGGCGAGAACGATGCGCCGGCCGCGCGCGATGGTTACCCGGTCGAGCTCGATCGCATATTTCGTCACCGCGCCAACGCGCGGTCGAGTGCGTCGAGCTGCGACAACATCCACGTCTGATAATCCTCTCCGCGCGGCTCGGTTTCGCTGACGCCGACCACCGGCACGCCGGCCGCCTCGGCGATGTTCCGCATCCGCAGGGTCAACCCGCCGCGCGTCTGGTTGTTGTAGATCAAAATCTTGACGGCCCGCGAGCGAAGATCCGCTTCAAACGCGGCGATGTCGGCCGCGCTCGGCTCGGTGCCGTTCATGATCGCCAGCTGAAATCGCTGATTGCGCATTTCCAGACCGAGCGCGTCCGCCATATAGCCGAACACGGGCTCCGTCGCCGTAACCGCGGTCGCGGCATATTTGCGCCGCAGCTTGGCGATTTCGTCGGCGAGCGGCTGCAGCGACTGACGGAACAGCGCGAGGCGCCGGGCATAATCGGATTTGTGAGCCGGGTCCAGCCGGGCAAGCCGGGCGGCCAGCACATCGGCGAGCGCCGGCATGGCGGTCGGCAGGTACCAAAGATGCGGGTTGTCGCCGGATTTTTTGCCGACAAGCGCGGCCACGATGATGACCTCGCGGGTGGGCGACGGCGACGCAGACAGCAGCTTTGTCGCCCAAGGGTCATACCCGAGGCCGTTGCAGATGACGATCTGCGCATCGGCGAGCGCACGTGCTGTCGCAACACTCGCCTCGAACGCATGCGGATCCTGGTCGGGGTTGGTGAGGATGCTGACGACGGCGATGCGGCGATCGCCGATCTGCCGGGCGATGTCGCCATAGAAATTCTCGGCGGCGACGATTTTCAGCGATTCGGCCTGCGCCGTCTGGAACGCCATGCTCAACAGAGCAAGCCCGCTGATCATCAGCCCACGCATACACCCTCTCTTTCCGTTGCCATCTCCAGCAATCGACGCTGGAAACCTCTGGGTGCGACGCGGCGGCCCGTAGCAAACCGCCGTGGAAATCGGCAAGATCGGCGCGCGGGCTCATTCCGCGATATGGAGGGCAGGGGATGCTGAAGAGAGCGGGGTTGACGATCTGTGCCATCGGGCTGGCGATCGGCATTGCGGCGCAAGGAACGCCAGCGCGGGCGCAGGCCGGTGTCAAGGCCGGCACGTTGACCTGCAATGTCGCCGGCGGTTGGGGCTTCATATTCGGGTCGTCCAAATCGCTGCGCTGCTCCTTCGCTTCTCCCGCGGGGCGCCCGTCGCATTATTTCGGCTCGATCTCCAAATTCGGCGTCGATATCGGCTACACCAAGGGCGGCGTCCTGGTGTGGGGGGTTGTCGCCCCGACCGCCAATCTGGCGCCGGGGGCGCTCGCCGGTAATTACGCCGGCGCGACCGCCAGCGCCACCGCGGGGGTTGGGGTCGGGGCCAACGTATTGATCGGCGGCTCGAACCGGACGATCACGTTGCAACCGCTGAGCGTCGAGGGCAATACCGGCCTCAACGTCGCCGCCGGCATCGGCGCCATCACCTTGCGTGCCGCCCGCTGATCGCTTGGCCGTGGGCTGGGACCGAGCCTTCGGCCAGGGCATAGCTGGTTGATCGAGGCCGCCGCTTCGGGGTGTGTCGAACGCGGCGGCATTTTCCCTTAACCGTTTCGTCACTCGCACGCCATATTTGTGCGGCAGTGATGTCATGCGACTCGGGGGGTGGGGGTGGGACGGCTGCTGTTCGCCACCCGGGCGCGCTCTCCGTTGTCGGCGATGCTCAGCCTGCTCTATTACGTTTATGCGTGGCGTCTCGCGCGTGAGGTCAGGCGGCAGCCGCGCCCGCACCATATCGGCATCATCCTCGACGGCAACCGGCGCCACGGCCGCACCCTCGGCATTACCGAGCCACGCGCGCTCTACGACCTCGGCGCCGACAAGCTCGACGATGTGCTCGAATGGTGCGCCGAGCTCGGCATTTCGACCGTTACCTTGTGGGTGTTTTCGACCGAAAACTTTCGCCGGCCGGCGGCCGAGGTATCGGGCATCCTGGGGTCGATCGAAAGGAAGCTCGGCAAGCTCGCCTGCGACCCGGCGATCCACCGCCGCCGGGTGCGGGTGCGCGCGATCGGCTGCCGCGAGATGCTGCCGCCACCGGTGCTGGCCGCGATTGCCGCGGCGGAACGCGCTACCGCCGGCTATGACGGGATCGAGCTGAACATCGCCGTCGCCTATGGCGGGCGCCAGGAGATCGCCGACGCGGTGCGGTCGCTGCTCGGCGGCATGGTCGAACAGCAAACGACGCTGGCCGAGGCGATGGACGGCATCACCCCGGAAGCGATCGCCGGCCATCTCTACACGGCCGGCCGGCCCGACCCCGACCTGATCATCCGCACCTCGGGTGAAATCCGGCTCTCCGGGTTTCTGCTGTGGCAAAGCGCGCACAGCGAGTTTTATTTTACCGATGTGTTGTGGCCGGCTTTCCGCAAGATCGATTTTCTGCGCGCGATCCGCTCCTATCAGCAACGCCAGCGACGCTACGGCTGCTGATCCGCGATTGACGCCGCCTGCGGTTGCGCGTAGGCACGCTTGCGGCAGTTGTTTTCGATTAGGAGAGCTTGCATGGCCGTAGCGGCGATGAACCATTTCACGGTGCTGAGCGACGATCTCGAAGCCACACGGCATTTCTACTGCGACCTGTTCGGGTTCGAGGTGGGCGGGCGCCCGCCGTTCCAGTTCCCCGGCTGGTGGCTCTATGCCAAGGGCGCGGATAGCGCAATTTTGCACGTGATCCAGCAGAACCCGCTGCCCAAAGAGCGCGCCGGCGTCCTCGACCATATGGCGTTCAGCGCCAAGGACCTGCCGGGCACCGTCGCCACGCTCGAGCGCGAGAACATCGAATACGAGCTGCGGCGCCTCCCCGGCGGCGGCATCTGGCAATTGTTCTTCCACGATCCGCACGGCGCCAAGGTCGAGTTCGATTTCGCCCAGGACGAGCCGGCCCCGGCCGGGCACACGGCCTGAACTCTGCGCGGCCGCCGTCATCGGGCGGCACCAACTGCGAGGATGCGGCAAGAATGGCGGACGGTCCTTCTCTGGCCGGCAAGGTCGCGGTCGTCACCGGCGGGTCGAGCGGCATCGGGGCGGCGAGCGTGCGGCTGTTGGCGGCGGCGGGCGCAAAGGTCGTCGTCGGGTATAACAAAGGGGTGGAGCGCGCCATGGCGCTGATCGCCGAATTGCCCGGCGCCGGGCACAAGGCGATGTATCTGCCGCTCGAGGATACCGGGCAAATCCGGCGCGTCGCAGCGGCGGTCGAGGAAGACCTCGGCCGCACCGACATTCTGGTCAACTCCGCCGGCTTTACCCGCATGGTGCCGCACCGCGACCTCGAAGCGCTCGACGACGCGCTGATCGACGCGGTCTTGGCCGCCAACGTCCGCGGCCCCTTTGCGACGATCCGCGCTTTTGTGCCGATGCTGCGGCAGTCGGGCGACGGCGTCATCGTCAACATCTCCTCGGGCGCGGGCCAGCACGGCACCGGCAGCTCGATCATCTATGGCGCCTCGAAAGCTGCGCTCAACACGATGAGCATGGCCTTGGCGCGGGTGCTGGCACCCGAAATCCGGGTCGTCGTCGTGGCGCCGGGGATGGTGCATACCGGGTTTGTGCCGGGGCGGACCGAGGAGATCATGGCGCAGGCGGCAATGGCGGCACCCCTGAAGCGCGCGATCGAGGCGCATGACGTGGCGCTGGCGGTGATGGCCAGCATCACCCATTTGACCCATACCACCGGGTCGATCGTCACCGTCGATGCCGGGCGCCATTTGTGAGCCCCGTCTTGTGAGCCCCGTCTTGTGAGCCCTGTGCCGGCCACCGCCGCGCCGCGGCCGGAAAAACCTGCGATGACCGCGATCCATCGCCAGCGCGATATCATCGACCGCCGGGTCGTGGCCGAGGAATTGGTGCAAGCTGCGCGCTCGCAGCAGCTTCTGGCGCTCGACCGTCGGCCGCTCGTAGCGCTGCTGAAGCGAGCGCTTGCGGTGGGCCGCGCCGAAATCCGCCGCCGTTTCGAGGCGAGCGGCGACGGGGCGGCAGTCATGCGCGAGCAGTCTTTTCTGACCGACCAGCTGATCCGGGCGCTCCACGACGTCGTCGGCGGCGAGATCTACCCGCTCGCCAACCCGACCTCGGGCGAGCATCTGGCGATCGTCGCTGTCGGCGGCTATGGGCGGGGCGAATTGGCGCCCTATTCCGACATCGACCTCCTGTTTCTGCTGTCTTACAAGCAGACCCCGCATACCGAGCAGCTGATCGAATATCTGCTCTATGTTTTATGGGATTTGGGGCTGAAGATCGGCCAGGCGACACGCTCGGTCGATGAATGCCTGCGCCAGGCCAAATCCGACCTGACGATCCGCACCGCCCTCCTCGAAGCGCGCTATTTGTGGGGCGACGAAGCGCTCTATCGCGAGCTGAAGCGGCGCTTCGACAGCGAGATCGTGCGCGGCACCGCGACGCAGTTCATCGAAGCCAAGCTCGCCGAGCGCGACGAGCGCCACCGGCGCGGCGGCGACAGCCGCTATCAGCTGGAACCGAACGTCAAGGAAGGCAAGGGCGGGCTGCGCGACCTGCACACCTTGTTCTGGATCGCGAAATACATCTACCGCATCGACGACGTCGCAAAGCTCGTCGATCTCGGCGTGCTGTCAGCCGAGGAATCGCGGCGGTTCGCCCGCGCCCAGCACTTCTTATGGACCGTGCGCTGCCACCTCCACTACCTCGCCGGCCGGCCCGAAGAGCGCCTGACCTTCGACGTGCAGACCGAGATCGGCCGGCGCATGGCCTACACCGACCACGCCGGCAGCCGCGGCGTCGAGCGCTTCATGAAGCATTACTTTCTCGTCGCCAAGGATGTCGGCGACCTGACCCGAATCTTTTGCGCGATCATCGAGGCCGACCAGCGGCGCAAGCGGCGGCTGCCCTGGCTGCGCTGGGGGACGAAGCGGGCGCTCGAAGGCTTCGTCGTCGAAGGCGAGCGCCTGACGATCCCGTCCGAAGATTTTTTCGAGAAGGACCCGGTGGCGCTGCTGCGCCTCTTTCACGCGGCGCAACAGAACGAGCTCGACATTCATCCGCGGGCATTGCGGGCGGCGGGCCATGCGCTGAAGCTGATCGACCGCGATCTGCGCGAGGACCCCGAGGCCAACCGCCTGTTTCTGGAGATCCTGACCTCGCGCAAGGACCCGGAAACCGCACTGCGGCGGATGAACGAGGCCGGCGTGCTGGGCCGCTTCATCCCGGATTTCGGCCGTGTCGTCGCGCAGATGCAATACGACATGTACCATTCCTTTACGGTCGATGAGCACACCCTCTTCGCGATCGGCATCCTGCACCGGATCGAGCAGGGGCTCGCCGCCGACGAATTGCCGCTCGTAAGCCAGCTCGCCGCGACGATCGGCTCGCGCCGCGCGCTTTATGTCGCGGTCCTGCTGCACGACATCGCCAAAGGCCGCGGCGGCGACCATTCGGTGCTGGGCGAGCGGGTGGCGCTGAAGCTCGGGCCGCGGCTCGGGCTCAGCGCCGAGGAGACCGAGACGGTGGCATGGCTGGTGCGCTGGCACCTCCTGATGAGCGCCACCGCCTTCAAGCGCGACATCGGCGACCCGCAGACCATCAGCGACTTTATCGAGCGGGTGCAATCGCCCGAGCGGCTGAAGCTCCTTTTGGTGCTGACCGTCGCCGATATCCGGGCGGTCGGCCCCCATGTGTGGAACGGGTGGAAGGCGGCGTTGCTGCGCGAGCTCTACCACCGCGCGATCGAGGTCATGGCCGGCGGTCTCGCGGTCGAGGGGCAGAATTCGCGAGTTGCCGCGGCGCTCGCCGCGGTGCGGCCGCTGCTGCCGGATTTCAGCGAGACCGAATTCGCCGCCTTCGCCAAGACCGGCTACCCGCTCTATTGGCTGTCGTTCGACCCCGAGACCCACGCCCGGCACGCGCGCCTGATGCGCGAGGCCGAAGCGAGCGGCGCGCCCTTGACCGTCGAAAAGCGCGTCGATGCAAAACGCGGGGTGACCGAGATCGTCCTCTACACCGCCGACCATGCCGGGCTCTTCTCGCGCATCGCCGGCGCGCTCGCAGTCAGCGGCGCCAACATCGTCGATGCCAAGATCATGACGATGGCAAACGGCATGGCGCTCGATACCTTCTGGGTGCAGGACCTGGCGGGAAGGCCGTTCGATCGCGCCGACAAGCTCGCCCGGCTCGCCGTGACTTTTGAAAGTGTGCTGACCGGCGAGCTCAAACCGCACCAGGAGCTGGCGCGCCCGCCGGCCTTCCCGAGCCGCACCCAGGCGTTCACCGTCGCGCCGCGCGTGCTGGTCGACAACAACGCCAGCGCGCTTCACACCGTGATCGAGGTCAACGGCCGCGACCGGCCGGGCTTTCTCTACGATGTCACCCGCGAGCTGACCCGGCTCAACCTGCAGATTTCGAGCGCCAAGATTTCGACCTACGGCGCCAAGGTCGTTGACGTTTTTTATGTCAAGAACCTGTTCGGCCATAAAGTCGAGCATCCGGCAAAGCTCGCTGAGATCCGCGCAATCCTCGAAGCCGTGCTGGCACGCGGCGATCAGGCGGCCACTCCGAAGCGGCACAACGAGCCCGCGGCGGCGGAATAACGCAGCAGCCGAGCGGTTTTGCGATAGTTGGGGGATGTCTGCCTGCCTCGGCGAGGCGCTCTCTGCGGCGAAAATGAAACCATACCGGGCCGTACTCGCGCCGGATTGCTGATGGAAGCATAAGCTGTCTGACGGCATCGGCGGTCCCTACCCGGATGGAAGGATAACGACATGGCGGAGGATATTTTTCTAAAGCTCGCGGGGATTGCGGGGGAGTCGCAGGACGCGAAGCACAAGGGCGAGATCGACATCTCCGGTTGGAGCTGGGGAGTGGCGCAGACCGCCGCACCGGGGGGCGGAGGCGGGGGCGCCGGCAAGGCGGAGTTTCACCAGCTGTCGTTGCAAAAGCTGGTCGATCTGGCCTCGGCGCCGCTGTTGGCGGCGACCGCCAAAGGCTCGCATATCGCCACCGGGACCTTGACGGTCCGGCGCGCCGGCGCGACCCCGCAGGAATTTCTGGTCGTCAATCTGAAAGACATCGTCGTCAATTCGGTGACGATGGCGGCGACCGAGGCTGGAAACCGGCCTGCCGAAACCGTCGCTCTGTCGTTCGCTCAGGTCGATTTCGAATACACCCAGTTCCTGGCGAGCGGCGCCAAGGGTGCAACCAAGGCCTTCAAATGGGACATTGCCGACAACAAGGGCCTCTAGCCGAGACCCGAGACGGCGCTTCGGCGGCTCAGCCCGCCTCGCCGATGGCCGCGTTCATGGTGAGATGCCGGGGGGCAAAACCGTGGCGGGCTTCGAGGATTTCGGCGATGCGGCGGCGGTGGCAATTGCGCCAATCGGCCTCGTAGCAGAGGAGACAGCTCGGCGCCGCGGCGGCGATCGTGGCGGCTCGGCTCAGGTCGAGCTCGGCTTCGGGCCGCGCGAGCTTTTCCTCGACGATCGTCCAGAACCGCTCCCAATCGCGCCGCCGCCCGGCGAGCCGGCCTTCGGGCGGGGTGCCGAGGGCGGCGAGATGGACATAGCGCATGCCGGCCTCCTCGACCGCCGCCGCCAATTGGCGCTTTGAAAAACCGGGCCGGCGCGAAATCGGCCGGTCGCGCACGTCGAGCAGCACCTCGACCCCGGCCGCGCCGAGGGCCGCGATCACATCGCGCAACAGCGTCTTTTCGTAGCCGATCGTGAACACCACGCCAGCGGTCGTCATGTCGGCATCCGCGAGTGCCTTCCGAAGCCCGGCCGAACCCATTAGAGCATAGTCGGGGACGGTCGGGATCGGCGGCAACGGAGGACAAGATGGCGGGGGCGCGGGTGATCGACGGCCGGGCGATCGCCGCGGAGCTGCGGCGGCGCGTCGCCGATGCCGCAGCAACGCTGAGGCGGGACACCGATGTCACCGCAGGGCTCGCCACGGTCCTCGTCGGCGACGATCCGGCGAGCCGAGCCTATGTCCGAGCCAAAGGCCGCGCCTGCACCGCCGCCGGTCTCGTCTCGTTCGAGGTCGATCTGCCGACCGAGACAACCGAGCGGGCGCTGATCGCCGAGATCGAAAGACTCGATGCCGACGATCGGGTCGACGGCATTCTGGTGCAGCTGCCGCTGCCGGCGCACATCGATGCCCGGCGCGTGGTCGCCGCGATCGATCCGGCAAAGGACGTGGACGGCCTCCATCCGGTCAATGTCGGCCGGCTGTGGAGCGGGGTGCCGGCGCTCGTGCCGTGCACGCCGCAGGGCTGCCTGCTGCTGCTGCGTGACGCGCTCGGCAACATTGCCGGCGCCGAGGCGGTCGTGCTCGGCCGGTCGAGCCTTGTCGGCCGGCCGATGGCGGCCCTTTTGGTCGGCGCCGATTGCACGGTCACGATCGTCCATTCGAAGACCCGCGACGCCGCCGCGATCTGTCGCCGGGCGGATATCCTGGTCGCCGCGACCGGGCAGCCGGGCCTGATCAACGCCCTTTGGGTCAAGCCCGGCGCCGCGGTGATCGACGCCGGCACCGCCTCGGTCCCATTGCCCGAGGGTGGCAGCCGGCTCGTCGGCGACGTCGATTTTGCCGAGGTCAGCGCCGTCGCCGGCGCGCTCACTCCGGTGCCGGGCGGGGTGGGCCCGATGACGATCGCCTGCCTGCTGCGCAACGCGCTGATCGCCGCCGCCCGTCGCCGCGGCCTCCCCGAGCCGGCAATCTAGAGCGGGTGCCGCACGAGCAGGCGGCCGAGGCGCGACGACCTCGCGTTTAGGGCGGCTTGGCGTAGCCGGCGGTCGCCAAGGCCTGACTGATCACGGCAAGGGCAGCCGGATCGTCGATCGTGGCCGGCATCGCATAGGCTTCGCCATCGGCCATCTTGCGCATCGTGCCGCGCAGGATTTTGCCCGAGCGTGTTTTCGGCAACCCCTTGACGACGAGCGCCCGGCGAAAGCTCGCGACCGGGCCGATCCGCTCGCGCACGAGCGCGACCGCTTCGCGCTCGACCTCTGCCGGCGCCCGCGCGACCCCGGCCTTCAGCACCAGGAGGCCGAGCGGCACCTGGCCCTTGAGCTGGTCGGCGACGCCGATCACCGCGCATTCGGCGACATCGGGATGGGCGGCCAGGACCTCTTCGATGCCGCCCGTCGACAGTCGGTGCCCCGCGACGTTGATGATGTCGTCGGTGCGGGTCATCACATTGATATAGCCGTCATGATCGATAAAGCCCGCATCGGCGGTCTGGTAATAGCCGGGAAAGGCGCTGAGATAAGCTGCGACAAACTTGTCGTCGGCCTGCCACAGGCTCGGCAGCGCGCCGGGCGGCAACGGCAATTTGACCGCGAGCGCGCCGATTTCGCCGGCACCGAGCTCGCGCACGCTGCCTTCGGATTCGGCGTCGAGCACGCGCACGTCCCAGCCGGGCACGGCGCGGGTGCACGAGCCGTGCTTGACCGGCAATTGCTCGATGCCAAGGCAATTGGCGCCGATCGGCCAGCCGGTCTCGGTCTGCCACCAATGATCGATGACCGGGATATGCAATTGCTCCTCGGCCCATTGGACGGTCGGCGGATCGGCGCGCTCGCCGGCGAGAAAAAGGGCGCGCAGGCTGCCGAGGTCGCGGCTCCGGATCAATGCGCCCTCGGGATCCTCGCGCCTGATCGCGCGAAATGCGGTGGGGGCGGTAAAAAACACCCGCGCCCGGTGCTGCTCGATCACGCGCCAGAAGGCGCCGGCGTCGGGGGTGCCGACCGGCTTTCCCTCGTACATGACCGTGGTGCAGCCGAGGAAGAGCGGCGCGTAGACGATGTAGGAATGGCCGACCACCCAGCCGACATCGGAGGCGGTCCAAAACACCTCGTCCGAGGCCACGCCGTAGATGTTGCGCAACGACCAATGGAGCGCCACGGCATGGCCGCCATTGTCGCGCACCACACCTTTGGGCACGCCGGTCGTGCCCGAGGTGTAGAGGATATAGAGCGGGTCGGTCGCCATGACCGGCACGCAATCTGCGGGTTTCGCCGCTTGCGTCAGCTCCTGCCAGTCATGGTCGCGGCCGGGCACGAGGTCGGCGCGACACATCGGCCGCTGCAGGACCACACAATGCTCGGGCTTCGACGTCGCCTCGGCGATCGCGGCGTCGAGCAACGGCTTGTAAGGGACGATGCGCTCGCCTTCGATCCCGCACGCAGCGGAGAGCACGACCTTGGGCTTGGCGTCGTCGATGCGGGTCGCGAGCTCATGCGCGGCAAAGCCGCCAAACACGACCGAATGAACCGCACCGATGCGGGCGCAGGCGAGCATCGCCATCGCCGCCTGCGGCACCATCGGCATGTAGACCAGCACCCGGTCGCCCTTGCCGACGCCGAGCCCGGCAAGAACCCCGGCGAGCCGCGCCACCTCGTCGAGCAATGCGCGGTACGTGAAATGCGCGACCTGGCCGGTGACCGGGCTGTCCCAGATCAGCGCTATGCGCTCGCCATGCCCGGCGGCGACATGCCGGTCGAGCGCGTTCCAGCAGGTGTTGAGCTGCGCGCCCGCGAACCAGCGGTAAAAGGGCGGCCGGCTCTTATCGAGCACCCGGTCCCAGCGCCGCTCCCAATCGATCGCCTCGGCGGCTTCGGCCCAGAACTCCTCGGGCCGCTCGATCGCCCGCCGGTAGCTTTCGGCATAACCCGCCATCCCGGCCTCCTCCCGTCCCTCCGCTCGATTCTCCGCGATCGAACGCGGTTTGCCAAGCGACGCCGGCGACAGTGACGGCGCCAGCCCGTTGGTGACGCCGGCTTCGAGCCGTTCAGATCGGGATGTTCCAGATATCGCGGGCGTAGCCGGCGATCGTGCGGTCGGAGGAGAACCAGCTCATGCCGGCGATGTTGAGGAGGGTGGCGCGCGTCCAATCGGCCGGATGGCGCCAGCGTTCGTCGACCGCGTGCTGGGCGGCACGGTAAGCCGCGAAATCGGCGGCGACGAGAAACGGGTCGCCGCGGCGCAGGCGGCTCGTCAGCGGTGCGAACCGGTGGGGGTCGCCGGGCGAGAATTCGCCGTCCTCCAAGGCCGCGACCGCGGCGGCCAAAGCCGGCGAGGCGGCGATCATCGCGTCGGCGTCGAAACCGCTGCGAGCGTGCTCGGCCGCTTCCTCGGCGGTCAAGCCAAAGATGAACATGTTGTCGGCGCCGACCCGGTCGCGGATTTCGATATTGGCGCCGTCGAGCGTGCCGATGGTCAAGGCGCCGTTCAGCGCCAGCTTCATATTGCCGGTGCCCGAGGCCTCGGTGCCGGCGGTCGAAATCTGCTCGGAAAGGTCGGCGGCCGGGATCACGATCTCGGCGAGGCTCACATTGTAGTTGGGCAGAAAAACCAGCTTCAGCCGGTCGCCGACCAAGGGGTCGTTGTTGACCCGTTCGGCGATATCGTTGGCGAGCTTGATGATGAGCTTCGCTTGGGCATAGCCGGCCGCCGCCTTGCCGGCGAGGATTTTGACCCGCGGGACCCAGTCCCGGTCCGGCTCGGCGCGGATCGCCTGCCAGCGGGCAATCGTCTCCAAGAGATTGAGAAACTGGCGCTTGTATTCGTGGATCCGCTTGACGTGGACGTCGAAGAGAGCGGCCGGGTCGAGGCGCAGGCCGAGACGCTCGTGCGCGATCCGCGCCAGCGCCCGTTTGTTGGCGAGCTTGACCGCGGCGAGGCGCTCGCGCAGCCCCACATCCTCGGCCTGACCCACGAGGCTGGAGAGCGCTTCCGGATCGTCGAGGATTGTGGCGCCGCAGACCGCGCAAAGGAGGCGGGTCAGCCGAGGGTTCGCCTGATGCAGCCAGCGGCGGAAGGCGATGCCGTTGGTCTCGGCGACGATGCGGTCCGGGTAAAGCCGATGAAATTCGCCAAACACGGTGCGGCGCATCAGCTCGGTATGCAGCGCCGAGACGCCGTTGACCCGGTGCGAGCCAAAAAAAGCGAGGTTGCCCATGCGCACCCGTCCGCCTGCCTCGTCGATCAGCGACACCGCGGGAAAACGCGCCTGATCGATCGCTTCGCGCCGATCGAGGCAGGCGCGGTGATCCCGGTCGAGCGCACGGATGATTTCGAGATGGCGCGGCAACGCAGTCTCGAACAGCGCCACCGACCAGCTTTCCAGCGCCTCGGGCATCAGCGAATGGTTGGTGTAGGCGAAGCTTTCGCGCGTGATCCGCCACGCCTCGTCCCAGGGGGTGTGATGACGGTCGACAAGGATGCGCATCAGCTCGGCGACGGCGATCGCGGGATGGGTGTCGTTGAGCTGGATCGCAACATGGGCCGGCAATGTGTCGAGCCGGCCATGGGCGCGCAGGTGCTGGCCGACGAGATCCTGGATCGAGGCGGTGACGAAGAAATATTCCTGGCGCAAGCGCAGCTCGCGGCCGGCGGCTGAATTGTCGCCCGGGTAGAGGACTTTTGAGATCGCCTCGGCCCGCGACTGCTCCGAGAGCGCCCCCACATGGTCGCCGTCGTTGAACAATTCGAGGCGCAGCGGATCGGTGGCGCGGGCCGACCACAGCCGCAGCAGATTGACGTGGCGGCCGCGCCAGCCGACGATCGGCGTGTCGAAAGCGACGGCCTCGATCGTCTCGCCGGGCAGCCATGCCGACCGCTCCGGCCCGTCGGACGAGCCGATCCGCTCGAGATGGCCGCCGAAATGGACGGCGTAGACCAGCTCGGGCCGCTCGAACTCCCAGGGGTTGCCGAAGGACAGCCACTGCTCGGGAAATTCCTTTTGCCAGCCATCCTTGATGACCTGGCGGAACAGGCCGTGATCGTAGCGGATACCGTAGCCGCAGGCCGGAATCCCGAGCGCCGCCATGCTGTCGAGAAAGCAGGCGGCAAGCCGCCCGAGCCCGCCATTGCCGAGCGCGGCGTCGGGCTCGGCATCGCGGATGCGCTCGAAATCGACACCGAGACCGCCGAGCGCCGCGCCGACGACGTCGCCGATCCGCAAATTCTCGATCACATCGTTGAGGAGCCGCCCGATCAGGAATTCGAGCGACAGGTAGCAAACGTGCTTGCGCCCGTTGGCGGCGCTTGCCCGCTCGCCGGCGAGCCGCCGTTGGATGACCTGGTCGCGCAACGCCAACGCGGTCGCGACAAACCAGTCGCGCTCGCTCGCGCTCGGTGCGTCCTTGCCGATCGAGAGCGTCAGCTTGGCGAGGATCGCCGCCTTGAACGCCTCGATATCCGCCGCGCCGGCAGGGGCGTCGCCGATCGCTGCGGGCGCCCCGGCCAGGGCAAGGTTCATGTCGTTGCTGGTCATCGGCATTCTTGGCACGCAATCGGGTTTCGGGACATCTTCGTCGATGCACCGCGGCATCTTGGCGTGTAGGGCTTAGGGTTATGTTACCCGCGGCGAGGCTGGCAACCCTGTGTTGCGCTGCCGCAGCCCAGCTTGCGATGGCGGCGGCCGCTCGGGCGGAGACTGGATTGCAGCGGTGGAATCGCCTGCTGTTCTAGACCGAGGCCGGGGCCGTTTGTTTGACCAGCCGGGCGCAGAAAAAGCCGTCGAGCCCGTCATATTCGGCGAAATGGCACGGCAAGGTGCGCAGATCGCCGGTGTCGGTAATCCATTCGGCGCTGGCGCCGATTTCGGCGGCGTCGATGGGCTCGCGCGCGAGCGCTGCGCCGCCGCGCAGCAGAGCATCGATCCGTTGCGAGCCTTCCTGCGGCTCGAGCGAGCAGGTGCAGTAGACGAGCGTGCCGCCGGGCCGCAGCATCTCGACCGCGGCGCGCAGCAGGCCTTCCTGCACCGCTGCGAGGCGGGTCACATCTTCGGGCAGCTTCAGATGGGGGACGTCGGGGTGGCGGCGGATGGCCCCGGTCGTGGTGCACGGCGCGTCGAGCAATACCGCATCCACCGGCTGCGGCGGACGCCAGGAAAGGGCATCGGCCGCGATCGGCTCGATCGGCAAGGACAACCGGTTGAAGTTGGCGACCAGACGGTCGAGCCGACGGGCCGAGCGGTCGACCGCGGTTACCCGCGCCCCAGCCGCCGCGAGCTGGGCGGTCTTGCCGCCGGGCGCGGCGCACAGATCGACGACATCGCGTCCGGCGAGGTCGCCGAAGAGCCGCGCCGGCAGCGCGGCGGCTGCGTCCTGCACCCACCAGGCGCCTTCGTCATAGCCGGGCAACGCCATGATCGAGCCGCCCGACGCGCGGCGCAAGGTGCCGGTCGGCAGCACGACCGCCTGCAGTTTTTCGCACCAGTCACCGACCCCGTCGCGCAGTGTCAGGTCGAGCGGCGCTTCGCGCATATGCGCCATTGCAATGGCCCGCGCGGTGGCTTCGCCATAGCCGCGGCTCCACGAATGCCATAGCCAATCGGGCGTGTTGAGGCGGGCGGCGTCCTGCGTCTCCGCCAGGGCCGCACCTTCGACGCTCAGCCGCCGCAGCACCGCGTTGACGAGGCCCTTGTGCGAAAGAAAGCTGCAGCTGTGCGCCAGATCGACGCTGGTCGCCACCGCCGCATGTGCCGGGGTGCGCAGGAACAACAGCTGGGCGATGCCGAGGCGCAGGATGTCGTGCACCGTGGCTGCCCGCGGCGGCAGCGGTGTATTGAGGCACAGCGCTATCAGCGCATCGATCTGCCCCAGCCGGCGCAGCACCGTGGCGACGAGCAGCCGGGCAAAGGCGCGGTCTCGACCCGACAATTGATGGATCGCCGGGTTCTCTTCGATTGCATCGTCGAGCGGGCGCCTGCGGCGCAGCACCGCACCGATCAGATCGAGCGCCGCAAGGCGCGCGGTCGGAAATTGTGACATCAACGTTCTTTCCACACCCTCGTCGGCAGCGCCCGAGCCGCCTGCGGCAGCTCAGGCCGATTTATCCAAAGTTGCCGCGGGAAACGCCGTCCCGCAACCTTCGTTCCACAAGCGCGCTCTAAAGACGCGGCTGGCGGGCTGGCCATACCCCGCGTTGCGCCCCTGGAAACGAGCTAAAAAGCCCCGCTCCGACCGCAAGCCCGAGCAGAAACCAATGTCAGCCGGGAGGCGGCGCGATCTCGGCAGCTTATAGGGTATCGGTCCGGGCGATGCTTGCGAACGGGACGACAACACCGATTTTTGACACAAGCCGCACCGGGCTTGCCGACACCCGCCGAGGTGCCCATGCTGGCGGCGTCGCCACAGGGAGGTCGCAGCACGATGATCACGACCCTGGTGCGGGATCGCAGCAGCGCGGGCAGTGTCCCCGCCGGGTGCGCGATCGGCCCGCGCTTATCGGCGGCGGCGGGGGCTGCGGTGACCGGCATCGATCTGTCACAGCCGTTGGCGCCCGCCCAGCGCGAGCGCATCCTCGATGCCTTTCGCGATCACCATGTCATCGTCTTTCCGGAGCAGCTCCTGACGCGGGAGCGGCAGTTTGCGTTTGCGGCGAATTTTGGCGAAGTCGAGCGCCACGGCGGATCGCCGACAAAGCGATACGCGGTTGCCCATGTGATCTCGAACCTCGACGCCAGCGGCAACCCGGTCGACCGGTCTTTCTCTGCGGTCAGCAACTATCGCTGGCATACCGACAAATCCTATCATCCGGTGCCGCCGATGGCGACGATGCTTTACGCGGTCGAATTGCCATCATCCGGCGGCGACACGGAATTTGCCAACACGGCAATGGCTTATGCTGCGCTGCCGGAGGAGACGAAACGCCGGATCGCCGCGCTGCGGGTAGTTTTTCGCTGGGGTGCCGGCCTCAGCGAAACGGACGCGGCCGCGTATGGCGGATCGGCGGCGCGCCCGGCGGTTTCCCACCCGCTGGTGCGCACCCATCCCGATACCGGGGCAAAGGCGCTCTATCTCGGCAATCACGCCTCGCATATCGACGGGCTGCCAAAGGCGGAGGGAGCGGTCTTGCTCGACCGGCTGCTCGACCACGCGACCCGGCGGGAATTCGTCTACGCCCATCGCTGGCGCCGCGGCGATTTGGTGATGTGGGACAATCGCTGTCTTTTGCACCGCGCCGTCGCCAATTACGATTTGAGCCGAGACCGGCGGATCCTGCATCGTACCGTGGTAAAGGGGACGCGCGCCGGTCTGAGCAGAGCTTTCTTCATCCGCGCCCGGTGACGCCGCCGCCGCGCCGTCAGCCTTCGGACGCGGTTTCGGTCATCCGGTCGGTTGCGGTCGCAGCGGCCCGGCCCGGCCCGCGGACGCGAGGGCGGCGCGGTCCGCCGGATCGGCCTCGCGCTGACCAGCTCGGCAGCGACAACGCGGCGCGCGGCCGCGGCGATGATCAGGACCGCATAGAGCCCGTCATAGCTCGCCAGCGTCACAAAGGTGCCGCCGGCACAATATCCGACCAACGCGACCTGCAGCATTCGCCCCAAATTATTTGCCCACAATAAGTTCGGGTTTTTCCGGGTATGTCGAAGCAGCCATTGAGCGTCGATGGCGAGGCTCGCCAATGATCGCGATAAAGATCGCGAGGCCGACGAAACCCTGTTCGCCGAGCATTTCGAACCAGATGCTGTGGGGCGCGCGTGGTCTGGTCAATCTCGGCAGGCCGCTGTCGGCGAGCGCCTGGTTGGTCGCGGGGGGATCGTAAGACCAGAAGAACCCGCCGCCGAAAATCGGGCGCTTCCGCGCCATGGCGATCGCCAGCTGCCACATATAGAGGCGGCTCTCCGCCGATTGGTCCTTCTGATAGCTGTCGATCGTCGCCATCCGTTCGAACCATTGCTCGGGCGCGAAGCTCCACATTCCGATGACGGCGACGAAAATGACCAGCAAGGTCGAGATTTTTTTGCGCGAACGCAGCCACAGGATCCCGGTCATCGCCGTAATGGCAACCAGCGCACCTCGTGAATAGGTGAAAACATCGCCGATGATGGTCAGCCCGATCAGTCCAAGCAACGGCCATTTGAACCTAGGTTGCGGGTAGCGTTCTCGCAAGTAAAAAAGCAACGGCAACACCATGGTCAGCGCGACACCGAGATCATTGTTGTCGCCGATCATCGAACCGGGCGGTCCGTAAACCCGATACGGCGCCGCCGTGCAATATCGCGAATACTCCGCCGCGGAAACCGAAAAAGGCAACCGACAGAACACATACCACTATCAACTGGTCGAGGCGAGCGCGGGTCGTAGTCAGCGTATAAGCAACCAGCGTCATCAGCAGCATTTTCTCGGTGAGCTGCCAGCGCGACCAGATCTGGTCGGGACGAGCGATACCCTCCAGCGAGGTCACTGAAATCCACAGCATCAGCAGCAGCAGCAGCAGCGTCGTCTTGTTCCAGGGCGGCGTTTTCGGCTCGTTCGGCGCCAGGAACCAAGCCACCCAGGTGGTGACCGCGACAATCAACGCATAGGGCGGATCGGCGAAAGGCCCGCCCCAGACGAGCCTATGGGGGTTCATCAACGACACCCAGAACCACATCAGGATGCCGAAGAACGGACCCTTTATGAAGATGAAGGGCAGCAGCCCAAAAAAGGCGAGGGCCAGGGCATATCCGCGCACGCTATCGCCACTCCTCCAGACTGCCGGCGATGTCGAGCTCGATAGGGATTATCCGCCCCATTCCAATCCCATCAACTCCGATGTGCGACAAATTGGCGTTAATAAATGATTTATCGGAGCCAAGCACGTCGCTGAAATACACAGGCTAATCTAGCGCATTTGAAGCGTACGGGCAACCTCGATCGTAACGTCCGCAGGTAAGCTGGGGGATTTGCGCCCTTGACGGCTCAGATGGGAGATCACGCGCGGCCACTGATCCCGTTTGGCTCGGCCGAAGATCGAAGGGGCGATTGCCCTAGATCAGCGAAGCGGCTTCGGGCGGTGGCTGACCGACCTCGCAAGCGCCGTCTCTCGGTGCTCAACAATCCTCGTGGCCGGTTTCGTCATAGCCGTGCCGGTTGCTGTAAAACATCAGCGACATCAGGCCGATCCCGAGCCCCAGGGTGGCGACGACGCCAAAGCCCATCGCCAGCCAGCCCTTCCAGCTGATCTCGGAGACACCGAGCGCATTCCAGGAAATCGTGATCGCGATCGCCACCGCCAAAACCGCGGCGGCCCCGACCGCGGCGGCGAGCCAGCTCGTTTTTGAGCGCATGCCCTGCTCCTCTATTGGCGTACCCGAAGAACGTGCCGGGCGGCGATCTGTCCCTTCAGGCAAAAGCCGCTTACGCCGTGACCGCCAGCCATGGCAAAGTGGCCGCGCCGCTCCCCGACGGAGACCACAATGCCAACCGAAAGCAAGCATCCCGAGACCCTAGTGCTGCACGCCGGCTACCGCAGCGACCCGACGACGACCGCGGTCGCGGTGCCGATCTACCAGACGACGAGCTATCAGTTCCGCGACACCCAGCACGCCGCCGATCTGTTTGGGCTCGCCGAGCTCGGCAACATCTATACCCGGATCATGAACCCGACGACCGCCGTGCTCGAAGAGCGGGTCGCCGCGCTCGAAGGTGGGGTCGCCGCCCTGGCGCTCGCCTCGGGGCAGGCCGCCTCGCTGTTCGCGGTCAACAACATCTGCCACACCGGCGACAATTTCGTCGCCTCGACCGACCTCTACGGCGGCACCTGGAACCTCTTTCTCAACACGATGCAAAAGACGATGGGGATCGAGGTCCGCTTCGTCGATCCGGCCGACCCGGAGAATTTCCGCCGCGCCACCGATGCGCGCACCCGCTGCTATTATGCCGAGACCCTGCCCAACCCGAAGCTCGAAGTGTTCCCGATCGGCGAGGTGGCGAAGATCGGGCGCGAATTGGGCGTGCCGTTGATCGTCGACAACACCGCAGCCCCGGTGCTGTGCCGGCCGCTCGACCACGGCGCCGCGATCGTCATGCATTCGACCACCAAATACATCGGCGGCCACGGCAATTCGATCGGCGGCATCGTCGTCGATGGCGGCAATTTCGACTGGGAAAAGCACGCCGACCGGTTTCCGATGCTGAACCAGCCCGATCCGAGCTACCACGGCGCCGTCTGGACCCAGGCGGTCAAGCCGATGGGTCCGGTTGCCTACATCATCAAGATGCGGGTGACCTTGCTGCGCGACCTCGGTGCCGCGATGAGCCCGTTCAACGCCTTTCTGTTTATCCAGGGGCTCGAGACGCTGCCGCTGCGGATGCGTGCGCACAGCGCCAACACGCTGGCGGTCTGCAAGCTTCTCGGCCAGCATCCCAAGGTCACCCGCGTCATTCACCCGAGCCTGATGGAGGGTGAAAAAAAGCGCCGCGCCGACGCCTATATGAAGGGTGGGCTCGGCGGGCTGATCGGCTTCGAGCTGCGCGGCGGCAAGGATGCCGGGCGGCGCTTTATCGACGCGCTCGAAATGTTCTACCACGTCGCCAATATCGGCAATTCGCGCAGCCTGGCGATCCACCCGGCCTCGACCACCCACTCGCAGCTCTCGCCCGAGGAGCAATTGCAGACCGGGGTCACCGACAATTACGTGCGGCTCTCGGTCGGGATCGAGCACGAGGACGATATCCTCGCCGATCTGAAGCAGGCGCTCGACAAGGCGTGACCGCGTCGGCGCCGCGGGTCGTTCTCGGCGGCGAAGCGGTCCTGCCGCTCGAGTGGCCGATCGATCTCGGGCTGACGGTCGCGAGCCACGGCTGGGCCCATCTGGCGCCGTGGCATTGGGAACCGGACACCGGCCGCCTCGCCCGGCGCGAGCTGATCGCGGGCCGGCTCGGCTCGATCGAGGCAGCGCAGTCGGCTCCCGACGCGCTCCTCGTTCGCTGGACCGGGTTCGGGCGCGCCGACGAGGCTGCCGTGCTCGCCCGCGTCCGCCGCTGGGTGTCCGCCGACTGGGAACCGTGGCCGGCGATGGCGGCACTCGGTGCCGAAGCGGCGCTGATCCGGCGCGGCGGCGGCCGGATCCTGCGCTGCTCTTCGTTCTACGAGGATTTTGTCAAAACCATTTTGACGATCAACACCAGCTGGTCCTCGACCGTGCGGATGGCCGCGGCGCTCGTCGCCGAGCCGGGCGGCGGAGCCTTCCCCGAGCCCGCGGCGATGCTGGATTACGGCGAGGCGCGGCTGCGCGAACGGGCCAAGCTCGGCTTTCGCGCACCGACCGTGATCGCTGCCACCCGCCGGCTCGTCGAAGACAGCGCGATCGAACTCTGCCGGGAACGGCGACCCCGCCCGGCTCGACCACGATTATCTGATCGCGATCAAGGGCATCGGACCCTACGCCGCGGCGCATTGCCGGCTGTTGCTGCACGATTTCTCGCGCCTTCCGGTCAATTCCTCGGTCACCGCCTATTTGCGCGACCACCACGGTTGCGACCCCGCTGCCTTCGCCGCCGCCCGCTCGGGCTGGGGAGCCTATCTGGCGCTCGGCTACCGCCTCGCCCGCCTACGGGAAAAGCTCGAAGACGCCGGTGGCTGAGTAGCCGGCTAACGCCCGCTCAGTGCGCGAAGCGCGCGGCTGCCGTCAAGACCACCCCGATGAACCCGCAATGGCAAAAATGTCGAGGATCGACTGTCGGCGCGTCGGTCGTTGAAGCATATCAAGCCGCAATTCATGCCGCAGATCAGCCAGATCCGCCCTTGTCACCAGGTCGGGCAGCTTGGCGATTAGGAAGCCGTGCATCTCGTCGATGCGGGGGGCGAGGCGATTCAATAACGACCTGACCTCCGCCAAATCTCCTCTAATGTGGGCGACATCCACTTCGAGCTTGGCAACGCGCGCGCCAACCCCAGGGTCATGCGGCTCACCACCTACCGTATCGGCCATTCGCTGCCTGCCGCCCTTTCGGATAATGACCGGTGCTACGATTACAGAGCACGCGCTGCGAGTCGATGCATCAGCTTCAACACCCAGCTCTTGCGCGGGACGCTTCGGTCTCAGCGATCCGATTTCGGCTCAGCCCGGGCGCAGCGGGTGGGCGTGGTCGAGCGGGCCGTGGCCGCGGCCGAGACCGGGTGCGGTCGCGATCGCGCGCTGGACATAGGTGCGGGCACGATCGACCGCGGTTTCGGTGTCGAGGCCCTGCGCCAGCCCGGCGGCAATTGCCGAGGCGAGGGTGCAGCCGGTGCCGTGGGTGTGGCGGGTGTCGATCCGCGGGCTTTCCCAGAGGCGAAACCCGGATCGGGTCGCGAGCACGTCGGTCACGGTGTCCCCGGCAAGATGCCCGCCCTTGACCAGCACCGCTGTGCAGCCGAGCTTTAGCAAAACCTCGCCGGCGCGCTGCATCGCGGCGACATCGCCGATCGCGGCGCCGCACAGGATCTCGGCCTCGGGGAGGTTCGGGGTCAGCACCGTCGCGCGCGCGATGAGCCGCCGCTTTAATGTTTCGACCGCGTCGGGCTCGATCAGCCGGGCGCCGCCCTTGGCCGCCATCACCGGATCGACGACGAGCGGGACCGCGGCGGCCCGCTCCTCCAATACCGCCGCGACGGTTTCGATCACCGCCGCATCGTGCAGCATTCCGGTCTTGACCGCGTCGGCGCCGATATCGTCCAGCACAACCTCGATCTGACGCCGGATGAAATCGGGCGGGACCGGCATGACGCCAAAAACGCCCTCGGTGTTCTGCACAGTCAGCGCGGTGACCGCCGTCGCAGCATAACCGTCGAGCATCGTCACGGTCTTGATGTCGGCCTGGATGCCGGCGCCGCCGCCCGAATCCGAGCCGGCGACGATCAGGACCCGGCCGCGCACTATTCGGCGGCCTGCGCGGGGCCTCGGTGCAGCCGCCGCGGCGGGACATCGTCGATTTCGGCGGCGGCACGAATCACCGCGCAAACTTCGGCGACGATTTCGCTGACCATTTGCTCGTCCTCGCCCTGGGCCATCACCCGGATGACCGGCTCGGTGCCGGAGCGGCGAATTACCAGGCGGCCGGCATTGCCGAGCCGCGCCTCGCACTCGGCGACCGCCGCCTTCACATGCGGTCTGTCGAGCGGCACCGCCTTGCCATGCCTCACGCTGTCTGAACGCTGCGGCACCGGGGTGAACAGCCGTCCGACCTCGCTCGCCGGGCGGCCGGTCTCGACGATCGAAGCCAGCACCTGAAGTGCCGCGATCAGCCCGTCGCCGGTCGTTGCATAATCGGCGAGGATGATATGGCCGGATTGCTCGCCGCCGAGATTGCAGCCATGGGCGCGCATCTTCTCGGCAACATAGCGGTCGCCGACCGCGGCGCGGTGCAGCCCGATGCCGTGCCCGGCAAGAAACCGCTCGAGGCCGAGGTTGGACATTACGGTCGCGACCAAAGCGCCGCCGGTGAGCCGGCCGCTGCGTGCGAGGCCGGTTGCGATCAGCGCCATCAGCTGGTCGCCGTCCAGGATCATGCCGTGCTCGTCGGCGACGATCAGCCGGTCTGCGTCGCCATCGAGCGCGATGCCGATGTCGGCGCGCCGGGCCAATACCTCACGCCGCATCTGCTCGGGCGACAGGGCACCGCATTCGCAGTTGATGTTGAGCCCATCCGGGGTGACGCCGAGCGAGAACACCTCGGCGCCGAGCTCCCAAAACACGGTCGGCGCGACTTTATAGGCCGCACCGTGCGCGCAATCGACGACGATACGCAACCCGTCGAGCCGCAACCCGCGCGGAAAGCTCTGCTTGACAAATTCGATGTAGCGCCCGCCGGCGTCGTCGAGAAACTTGACCCGGCCGAGCTCGGATGGGGCGGCGCGCCGGCTCGGCCCCCGGGCCAGGCAGCTCTCGATCCTGGCCTCGATCTCGTCCGACAATTTGTAGCCGTCATGGCCAAACAGCTTGATGCCGTTATCGGCATAGGGGTTGTGCGAGGCCGACAGCACGACGCCCAAATCGGCGCGCAGGCTGCGCGTCAACATCGCAATCGCCGGGGTCGGCAACGGCCCGACCAGAACCACGTCCATGCCCATCGTGACAAAGCCGGCGGTCAAGGCCGGCTCGAGCATGTAGCCCGAGAGCCTCGTGTCCTTGCCGATCACGACAAGGTGCTTGTGCGTGCCGTTGTGAAAGCACTCGCTGACCGCCATCGCCACTTTCAGCGCGGTCTCGGGCGTCATCGGCTCGCTGTTGGCGGTG
The DNA here is from genome assembly GCA_963702685.1 of uncultured Alphaproteobacteria bacterium. Taxonomy (GTDB): domain Bacteria; phylum Pseudomonadota; class Alphaproteobacteria; order ATCC43930; family CGMCC-115725; genus AP-15. Next base: position 407,289 of record CAVPDQ010000006.1, read on the forward strand.
CCGCGGATGCCGTCAGTCCCGAAGAGCTTGCGCTCCATTGCCTCCCCCAGCCATGAAATCCGTCCCCTCCGCGCCAACACCGCGCGGGCAACGCTTGGTCGAAGCAAATCACACGATCATGAATTTTTTTAGGCGCGCGCTCGGCTCGGCGTGCCCGATCGCCGCGCGTTCCGCAAGCCGATCTGCCCCAGATCAGCCGCCCGGCTGAGGCTCGGGCTCCAGACCGGCCGGGCGGCCGGATGGCGGCACCGATGTGCGGCGGCCGGCACGTGGCTCCTCGCTCGCCGGAGCGGGCGAGGTTTCGCGCACGATCCGCTCGCCCTTGACGATCCGCCGGATTTCGTCGGCGGAGAGCGTCTCATATTCGAGGAGCCCCTTGGCGAGCGCGTGCAATTCGTCGAGCCGTTCGGTCAGGATGCCGCGCGCGCTCTGCTCGCCTTCGTCGACGACCCGGCGGATCTCTTCGTCGATCAGCTTGGCGGTCGCGTCGGAGACGTTCTTGCGCTGGGTCACCGAATGGCCGAGGAACACTTCCTCCTCGTTTTCGCTGTAGCGCAAGGGTCCCAGCTTTTCGCTGAAGCCGAACTCGGTGACCATGCGCCGCGCCAGCATCGTCGCCCGTCGGATGTCGTCGGCCGCCCCCGTCGTCACCCGTTCCGAGCCGAAGATCAGCTCCTCGGCGACGCGGCCGCCAAAGAGGCTCGTCACCATGGCTTTGATCTCGAGCTTGGACTGGCTGTATTTGTCGCGCTCGGGCAGATACATCGTGATGCCGAGCGCGCGCCCGCGCGGGATGATTGTCACCTTGTGCAGCGGCTCGTGCCCCTCGGCATAAAGCATGCACAACGCATGGCCGGCCTCGTGATAGGCGGTCAGCTTTTTCTCGTCCTCGGTCATGACCAGCGAGCGCCGCTCGGCGCCCATCATGACCTTGTCCTTGGCCTGCTCGAACTCGCTCATCGCGACCGAGCGGCGGCCGCGCCGCGCCGCCATCAGCGCCGCTTCGTTGACGAGGTTGGCGAGATCGGCGCCGGAGAAGCCGGGCGTGCCGCGGGCGATGATCTTGGCATCGACATCGGCGGCGAGCGGCACCTTGCGCATGTGGACCTTGAGGATCTTCTCGCGGCCGACCACGTCGGGGTTCGGCACCACGACCTGCCGGTCGAAACGGCCCGGCCGCAACAGGGCCGGGTCGAGCACATCGGGCCGGTTGGTCGCGGCGATCAGGATTACCCCTTCGTTCGCCTCGAACCCGTCCATCTCGACCAAGAGCTGGTTGAGGGTCTGCTCGCGCTCGTCGTTGCCGCCGCCGAGCCCGGCGCCGCGATGGCGGCCGACCGCGTCGATCTCGTCGATAAAGATGATGCAAGGCGCGTTCTTTTTGCCTTGCTCGAACATGTCGCGCACCCGGCTCGCGCCGACGCCGACAAACATCTCGACAAAATCGGAGCCCGAGATCGTAAAGAACGGCACATTCGCTTCGCCGGCGATGGCGCGCGCGAGCAGCGTCTTGCCGGTGCCGGGAGGCCCTGCCAGCAGCACCCCTTTGGGAATTTTGCCGCCGAGCCGCTGAAACTTCTGCGGGTCTTTCAGGTATTCGACGATTTCTTCGAGCTCTTGCTTGGCCTCGTCGATGCCGGCCACGTCCTCAAAGGTGATCCGGCCGACCTTTTCGGTCAACAGCCGCGCCCGGCTTTTGCCAAAGCCCATCGCCCGGCCGCCGCCGCCCTGCATCTGGCGCATGAAAAAGATCCAGACGCCGATCAAGAGCAGCATCGGGAACCACGAGATCAGCACGCCGAACAGGGACGGCACATTGTCGTCCACGGGGGCCGCGGTGATGCGCACCCCCTTGTCGGTCAATTTGCTGACGAGGCCCGGGTCGTTCGGGGCATAGGTCGAAAAGGCGCGGCTGTCGGTGAAATGGCCGCTGATCGTGTTGCCCTGGATCGTCACGTCGGCGACCTGGCCGCGGTTCACATCGTTGAGGAAATCGGAAAAGGCGAGGGTCGATTGCGGCCCGCGGTTGGACGAGGTCTGAAACAGATTGAAGAGGGCGACGAGAAGCAGTCCGATGACGATCCAGAGGGCCAGATTCTTGCCGAAATTGTTCACCGCGACAGCCTTTCACACCGCACCGGGCATCACGCGCCAGCTTACCCTACGCCGAACGGCCCCGGCCTGCGACGATTTTTGTCCAGTCCAAAACATAAGGCGGGCGGACGGTTAAACAACCGCAAACCCGGCGCCTGTCAGAGAGCTGACGGGTCGCAGGACGAGCTGCATCGGCATCGCGGCACCATTGCGTCGGTATCCGATATGGGGAACGGCAGCGAGGCCGGTTTCGTCCCAAACCGCCGGTAGGACCGGATAGACGAGCCGCGGCAGCCCGCCCGGCTGCTGCGCGGCGCGGCCGATCGCGCGGGGCCGGTCATGCGCGAGATAGCCGATTGCCACCGGACCCGGCGCTTCGCCGGCCAAAGCAACGGCAAAACGCCGGTCCCACAGCCGGCTTTGGCCGGGCGCCAACACCACCCGGCCTTCGGCCGCGGCCAGCTCGCGCAGCACCAGGATGCGGCCGCGCCAAGGGACAAATCGACAGCCGCCCAGCGTGCGTGCGGCAGGCTCGCCGGCGCAGAGCGCGTCACGCAAACGTGCCATGCGTTGCTGCCGTGGCGGGTAGCCGCCGCCGCCGACCGCCATCGCCAGAGCGGCGAGAGCGCGCAGGGCGACGGTGCTTGGCGCCGGTCGAAAAAGACCGAGATCGAGCACGCCGAACCCGGCGGGATGGAGTGCTGCGCCTCGAGCGAGGAACGCGTCGCGGCGGCGTTCGCGCGCGGCCCGCTCGTGCCCGAGCGCCGCCACGTCGGCCGCGGCTGCGGTATCGCCTGCTGCGCGCAGCCGAGAGCGTTCATAGGCCGGGTCGCGATTGCTCGGGTCGGAGATGAAAGGCTGGCCTTCGGCAGCGAGAAAGGCGGCCAGGCGGTCACGGCCGATGCCGAGCAGCGGTCGCAGGATCCGGCAATCATCGAGCTCGCGGACCGCCGACATCCCGGCGAGGCCGTCCATTCCGCTGCCGGCGCGGCGACGGATCAGATGGGTCTCGATCTGGTCGTCGCGATGGTGGGCCGTCAACAAATGCAGGCAGCCATGGGCGCGGCACCAAAGGGCGAGCAGCCGATAGCGCGCCGCGCGGGCGCTCGCCTCGATCCCGGTTTGCGGCTTTGGTCCGGCCCACACCAAAACCTCGTGCCGGATCGACCGCGCCGCGAGCCAGCCATGCAGCCGGCGCAATTCGTCGGCGCTTTCCGCGCGCAGCCCATGATCGACGCTCAGCGCGTGGATCTCGCCGCCGCGCTCTCGTGCCCATCGGTCGGCCAGAATGGTCAGCGCCAGGCTGTCGGGACCGCCCGACACGGCGACCGCGACCAGCGGCCGGCTTTCGAACCGTGCGAGCCGATCGAGCGCCGCCCCGAGCTCGGCGACGCTGAAGGGTTGCGCCGCCCTCGCCCGGCTCAGCAACCCAGCCGCTTCTTTTCTGTCGCCGACCGTTCCTTGACGCCGCTTCCAGGGTGCGGGAAATCGTGATCGAGCTGCGAGAGCGCGACGCAAGCGTTCTGCTTTTGGCTCTCACGAGAGAGCGCGGTGGCGAGGCCCAGCAGCTGTTCCGGGGCTTTGGCTCCTTTCGGATAGCGCTTGTATCCGTCGGCGAACGCTGCGGCGGCTTCGGCGTTTCTGCCGCGTTTCAGATAGACTTCGCCGAGCCAGTATTGCGCATTGCCGGCCAGTGCGTGGCTCGGGTGCTCGGCGACAAAATTGCGCAACGCCTGCTCGGCAGCCGGATAGTTCGCCTGCCTGACGAGCCCGAAGGCGGCATTGTATTGGTCGAAAGCCGAGCCGCCCGGCAACGCCCCTGCGCCCGGCGGGCGCAGGTTGCCGCCTGCGGCTGCGACATTGGTGCGCGACGGCGTCAACCGCATCGGCCCGGCCGGCGTATCGGGAGGGGTGCGCGCGAAGGCATCGGGCGGCGGCGGGGGCAAAGGCGGCGGGGTCAAAGTGCCGCCATCCGCGGCATAAGGCGGCGGCGCATTGACCGGCGGCGGGTTGTCGATCGCCCGCGGCTCCGGCGGCGGCGGGGGAAAGGCCTGGGCGTGGCGAGATGGCCGCGGCACCGGCGGCGGCATCGATCCTTGCCCCGAAGTCTGGCCTTGCCCCGGGCTCTGGCCGAGCTGGCCGAAGCGCACATCGATGTCGCTGTTGACTTGCTCGAGCCGCTGGCGCAGCTGCTCGACCTGGTTGGCCGCGTTTTCGACTTTTCCGGTCAGGTCGCGCATTTCCTGCTCGAGCCGATCCATCCGCACCTGGGTGTTGACCGCGATGTTGCTGCCGCCCCCCGGCTGCGCGCCGCCATAGATTTGCCGTTGCAGCATGCTCAGGTCGCGTTCGAGCCGATCGAGCCGCTCCTGCGTCGTCGCGTCCTGCGCCTGCGCCTGCGCCGGCACCGCGGCATAGGCGCAAAACGCCAGCGCCAGCATCAGGATCGGACAACAAGCTCGCAGCCGCGACGACATCGGACACATCATGGAGGCCTCTCGAATCCGCAGAAGGGCTCCGGGGGGTGGCCCTCGACGCGGGCGCGGATCGCCAGAGGCTTGGTGCTAGGATCGGTTTAGGGCAAAAAGACGGCGCCTGTCGGCTACTGCACGCCCACCCCTACTGCACGCCCACCCCTATTGCACAGTGGTGATCGCCACGCGATTTTGCGCCCAGGCCTCTTCGTTCGAGCCGACCACGATCGGCCGTTCCTTGCCGTAGCTGATGGTGCCGATCCGCGATGCCGGGATGCCCGCCGCGACCAAGACGTTTTTGGCCGCCTGCGCCCGGCGCTCGCCGAGGGCGAGGTTGTACTCGCGGGTGCCGCGCTCGTCGCAATGGCCTTCGATGCGGACGTTGACGTTGGGATAGTGCCGCAGCCAATCGGCCTGCCGTGTCAGGATCTGCTGCGCCTCCGGGCTGACGTCGGATCTGTTGAACTCGAAAAACACCCGGTCGCCCGCGGTCGCCGCCAGATCCTGCTGCGAGCCGGGCACGATCGCGCCGGCACCGGCACCCGGCGGCCCGCCCGGCCCCCCCGGCCCGCCGGGGCCGGGCGGCGGCGGTGGCGGCGAGCTGCACGCGGCGAGCAGCAGCAGCCCGCCGACCAGAGCGAAGATTTTCATGCGCATAGTGCTGGACCCCCCTCGATGCGGTTTCGGTTATATCGTCCTTGCGACTCAGCGCAACAACGGCGACCAGGCCGGATCGGATGCGGCACCCGGGGTCGGCACCTCGCGCTGATTGTATCCGGTCAGGTCAACCGAATAGAGGTGCGGCGACCCGCCGGCGCCACTCGAATCGCTCGGCGATTGGCTGAAATAGATCAGCACCCGTCCATTCGGCGCCCAGCTCGGCCCTTCGACCAAAAATCCGTTCGCCAGCAATCGCTCGCCCGAGCCGTCCGGGTGCATCACACCGATCGCGAACGTGCCGCCGATCTTGGTGAAGGCGATCATATCGCCGCGCGGCGACCACACCGGCGTGCCGTATTTGCCCGAGCCAAAGCTGATGCGGTGAACGCCGCTGCCGTCGGCATTCATCACATAAAGCTGCTGCGAGCCGCCACGGTCGGAGTTGAACACGATCTTGCTGCCGTCGGGCGAATAGCAGGGCGAGGTATCGATCGCCTGGGTGCTGGTCAGGCGCGTCATCCGGTGGGTGCGCAGGTCGAAGACGTAGATGTTGCTGACCCCGTTCTCGGCGCGGCTCAGGACGACGCGGTTGCCGTCGGGCGAAAACCGCGGCGCAAAAGTCATACCGGGGAAATCGCCGAGCGCCTCCTGCTGTCCGGTGTCGATGTTCAAGAGATAAACCCGCGGCGCGCCGTTGGCGTAGGAGAGATAGGTGATCTCCTGCGCGGTCGGCGAAAAGCGCGGGGTCAGCACCAAAGCCCGCCCGTTCGTCAAATAGCGGTTGTCGGCGCCGTCCTGGTCCATGATGGCAAGGCGCTTGATGCGGTTTTGCGCCGGACCCGATTCGGCGACATAGACGATGCGGGTATCGAAATACCCGTCCTCGCCGGTGATCCGCTTGTAGATCTCGTCGGCGATGATATGGGCGATGCGGCGCCAGTTCTGCCGGGTCGTCGTGTAGCCGAAGCCGGTCAGCTGCTGCTCGGCAAAGACGTCCCACAGCCGGAACTCGACCCTGAGCCGGCCGTCGGGCTGGCCCTGCGCCGAGCCGGTCACCAGCGCCTGGGCGTTGATCTGGCGCCAATCGCCAAAGCGCGGCTGGGTGTCGCCCGCCGCGACGTTCTGGATAAAGCTGCGCGGATCGAGCGTCCGGAACAGGCCGGAGCGGTCGAGGTCGGCCGAGATGACCTGGGTAATCTGCTGCCCGGCCTGATCGCCGACAAAAGCCGGGATCGCGATCGGCATCGGCTCGACCTTGCCGCTGGTGATGTCGATCCGCAGCTCGGCGCGGGACGGCGCGTTCCACAGCAGCAGGACCGCCAGCGCCGCGACCCAGGCACCGGCAAAATTGAGGCGGCCTCTCGTCATAAGATGTCCTTTGGGCTGAAATCGACGACCATGTCTTTCCAGATCGCGTATTTGTCGGGCGGCAGGCGCAGCGGCCGGCATTCAGGATTGAAAAAAGCGCGCCGCGCGCTCTCTGCCGCGGCGCGATAGAACGGGTCGCTCGAGGCGCGCCCCTGATCGACGATCGTCGCCTGCCGGACATTGCCGTCGGGACCGACCACGACCCTGATCTCGACCACCAGATCCTTGGCGTCGCGCGCTCCCGCCGGGACGTTCCAACAGCGCGAGATCTGCTCGCGCACCATGTCTTCCTCGCTGGCCGAAAGCCGGCTGCCCAACGGCGCCTTCGGCTGCGACGAGGGGGCGCCGGTCGCCACCGCCATTCGCTGCTGCGGCGGCGCATCGGGTGACGGGGCGGTATCCTGCACCGCCAAGTTCTTCAGCAGGCTCTCGAACTGCCCGGGATCGTATTTCTTGTGCGCGGGGGCGTCGTTTTTTGCCAGCTGCGGCGGTGTCGGCTTTTCCCTTGGCCGCGGCGCATCGACCTTTTCGACCGGTTTGGGCGGGGGTAGCGGCGGCGCGGGCTTGGGTTCGGGCGGTGGCGGCGGCGGCGTCTCTTCCGCCTTTGTCTCGGTCGGCGCCGGCGGCGTGGGCGGTGGCGGCGGCGCCTCGGCCGAAGCGGGCGGCGGCGCTGGTTTTGGCGGCTCCGGCTTGGGCTCGGGCTTGGCTTCGCTCGGCTGCGGCACCGGAATGTCGGGCTTGGCCTTGGGCTGCGGCGGGTTGGGATTGGGGTGCGTCGCTCGCGTTTCCGGCCCGATATTGACGAGCTCGACCGCGATCGGCATCTCTTGTGGCGCTGGCGGGCTGAAGAGCCTCGGCAGGCCGAGCACCAAAATCACGCCGAGGCCGAGATGCAGCGCCGCCGACAACGCGAGCCCCGGCGGCGCCACGCCATCGGGAAGCACATCGGGGACAGCGGCGGCTTCCTGCTGCGGTAGTGGTTCGGCAGCGGCGAGGCTCATCGCGGGACGGGCGGATGACAAAGCTCAGCGCTTGGCCGCCTGCGCCGGCCGATTGGGCAATGCCGCGGCAGCCGGCGGCTTCCCGGTCGCCCCCTTGGGCGACTGGGCGATCAACGAGACCTTGCGATACCCGGCGGCGCTGATCAGGCTCATGACTTCGAGCACGCGGCCGTAATCGATCGATTTGTCGGCGCGGACATAGACCAACGCATCGGGGTTGGCGCCGGTAATCGCCTGCAGCCGCGGCACCAGCGAGTCGATCGGGACGTCGGTGTCCTGAATATAGATGTGGCCCTCATTGTTGATCGAGATGACCAGCGGCTCTTTCGGGTCGGTGATCGGCGGGGCCTGGGTTTGCGGCAGATCGACCGGCACGCCGACAGTCAGCAACGGGGCTGCGACCATAAAAACGATCAGAAGCACCAGCATGACATCGACCAGCGGCGTCACGTTGATTTCCGACATCGGCCGGTACCGCCCGGCCGGGCGGCGGCCGTTGCTGCCAAAGCTCGAGGCTGCCATCGCTCAGGGCCGCTCGTCGAGCTGGCGCGACAGGATCGCGCTGAACTCCGAGGCGAAGGCATCGAGCCGGCCCGCATACCGGCCGAAATCGGTGGCGAGCTTGTTGTAGGCGACGACGGCGGGGATCGCGGCGACGAGCCCCAGCGCGGTCGCAAACAGCGCTTCGGCAATGCCGGGGGCGACCACCGCGAGGCTGGTGTTCTTCGAGGCGGCAATCGACTGAAAGCTGTCCATGATGCCCCAGACCGTGCCGAACAGCCCGACAAAGGGTGCGGTCGAGCCGACCGTGGCGAGATAGGCCATAAACCGCTCGATCCGCTCCATCTCGCGCCCGACCGTCACATTCATGACCCGTTCGATGCGCTGCTGCAGGCTCGCCCGCATGATCGCGGTGCCCAAGAGCCCCTTGGCCGCGCTCCGCCGCCATTCGCGCATCGCCGCCGAAAACACCGCCGTCATCGGGTCGGGCGGGCGCTGGCCGATCCGCTCGTAGAGATCGTCGAGCGAGCCGCCCGACCAGAAGCTCTCCTCGAAATTTGCCGCCGAATGGCGCAGGCGCCGCAACCGAAGCACCTTGTCGAAGATGACAGCCCACGACCAGAAGGACGCCAGGAGCAAAATCAGCATCACCACTTTGACGATCGCATCAGACTGCAAAAACAGCGCAACAATCGACAGATCGTGAGGGACCGAGCCGGCGAGCGGCAGGGTGTCGACGGCAGCAGGCGGCATTCTTGGCGACCCTTTATGGCGTCTTTTGGACGATTGACGGCATCATGACGGCGCATTCTCCACTTCGCCGTCGAGCGACAGCGGCGCCAGCAATTCGAGCTGAGCCGGCAGGCTCGCCGGCAGCGCCAGACCGAGATGGGCAAAGGCGAGCCGGGTCAACAGGCGCCCGCGCGGCGTGCGCTGGACAAAGCCTTCCTGAATCAAAAATGGCTCGATGACCTCTTCGATCACGTCGCGCTCGTCGCCGAGGACTGCGGCCATCGTCTCCACTCCAACCGGACCGCCGCCATAATGCTCGGCAATCGAGCGCAAATAGCGCCGGTCGAGGGCGTCGAGCCCGCGCTCGTCGACTTCGAGCCGCCGGAGCGCGGCATCGGCGGCATCGGCGCCAACGTCAGGGGTGCCGTCGATCGCGGCAAAGTCACGGATCCGACGCAACAGCCGCATCGCCACCCGCGGCGTGCCGCGCGCGCGCCGCGCGATCTCGAACGCCCCATCGGGCAACAGAGCGAAGCCGAGCACGCGGGCGCCGCGGCTGACGATCGAGGCCAGCTCGGCCGGCTCGTAGAACAACAGCCGCAACGGGATGCCGAAGCGCTCGCGCAACGGCCGGGTGATCAGCCCCGAGCGCGTCGTCGCGCCGATCAGGGTAAAGGGCGCAAGATCGATCCGGATCGAGCGCGCCGCCGGCCCCTCGCCGATGATCAGGTCGAGCTGAAAGTCCTCCATCGCGGGGTAGAGGATCTCCTCGACCGACGGCGCCAGACGGTGGATCTCGTCGATGAACAGCACGTCGCGCGGCTGCAGATTGGTCAGCAGCGCCGCAAGATCGCCGGCGCGCTGGATCACCGGGCCGGAGGTGGCGCGAAACCCCACCCCCATCTCGCGCGCCGCGATCTGCGCGAGCGTCGTTTTGCCGAGACCGGGGGGGCCGAAAAACAGCACATGGTCGAGCGCCTCGCGCCGGCCGCGCGCCGCCTCGATAAAAATCCGCAGATTGTCGCGCAGCCGGTTTTGCCCGACAAACTCGTCGAGGCTCGCCGGGCGCAGCGACGCCTCGCCCGAATCGCGCTCGCCGCGCTCGGGATCGACGAGCCGTGCCTCGGCCTCGCTCACCGCGCCCCCCGCTCGGCGATTTCACGCAGGCCCGCCTTGACGAGCGCGTCGAGCGCTGCGCCGGCGCCGAGCCGGCGGGCGGCCGCGGCGATCACGCCGTAAGCCTCGGAGCGCGGGATCTCCAGCTTTTCGAGCACCGCCACGGCGTCGCCGACGACACCCGCTTCGACCGCTGGGGCGGGTGCCGCGGTCGACGACGCCAAGATGCGCCCGCCGGTCTTGTCCTTCAATTCGTTGGCGATGCGCGCGGCGAGCCGCGGCCCGACACCTTCGGCCTTCGACAGCGCCGCCTTGTCCTGAGCCATGATCGCCAACGCCAGCGTCTCGGGCGTCAATGCCGAGAGGATCGCCAGCGCGAGCCTGGCGCCGACCCCCTGCACCGTCATCAACAAGCGGAACCAGTCCCGCTCGGCCTCGTCGATAAACCCGTAGAGGTGGATGTGGTCCTCGCGCACATGGGTCTCGATCAACAGCCGCGCCGCCGCACCGGCCGGCGGCAGCCGGCCCAGGGTGCGGGTCGAGCAGAACGCCAGATAGCCGACACCGCCGACATCGACGACCGCCGCGTCTGGGCCGATCTGGTCGACGATCCCGGCGAGCTTGGCGATCACGACGGGACCACCCAGCGGCGTCGCGTCTCGATGTGGTGCGCGTGGCAAATCGCCACCGCCAGCGCATCGGCGGCATCGGCGGCATCGGCGGCGCAGCCGGGCAGGATCCGGCGCACCATCATTTGCACCTGGGATTTTTCCGCGTGGCCGGCGCCGACCACCGCTTTTTTTATCAGGTTTGCCGAATATTCGGCGACCGGCAGGCCGCGCTCGGCCGGCGCCAGCAAGACGACGCCGCGGGCGACGCCGAGCTTCAACGTCGAGGCCGGGTTGCGGTTGACAAAGGTTTCCTCGACCGCGGCCTCGTCCGGGCGAAACCGCTCGACGATCTCGGTGATCTGGCGAAACAGCGAGACGAGCCGCATCGCCAAGGGTTGATCGGCGGCGGGATTGACGACGCCATCGGCAACGTGGCCGAGATGGTTGCCGGTAATGTCGATCACCCCCCAGCCGGTGTGCCGCAACCCGGGATCGAGCCCCAAAACACGCATCCCCCGCTTCCGCCCCCGGCGCCCGGATCAGGCGCCGAGCCGCGCCATCACGTCCTCGGCCACTTCGAAATTGGCGTAGACGTTTTGCACGTCGTCGCTGTCCTCGAGCGTCTCGAGGAGCTTGAACAAGCCCGGCGCGGTCTCCTCGTCGATCGGCGCGGCGGTCTTGGGCCGCCACACCAGCCCCGCCGACGCAGCCGGACCAAAGCGGGTCTCGAGCGCGTCGCGCACGGCGTTGAAATCCTCGGGCGCGCAGCTGACCAGATGCTGCTCGGCGTCGCTCTCGATATCGCCGGCGCCGGCCTCGATCGCCGCTTCGAGCATCGCCTCGGCGCCGGCGGTTGCCGCGGGATAGGAGATCTCGCCCAAACGCTCGAACATAAAGCCCACACTGTTGGTCTCGCCGAGCGCGCCGCCGGCCTTGGCAAAGGCGGCGCGGACCTCGCTCGCGGTGCGGTTGCGGTTGTCGGTCAAGGCCTCGACGATGACCGCGACCCCGCCCGGCCCATAGCCCTCGTAGCGGATCTCGTCATAGGCCGAATCGGCGTCGCCGCCCGCACCGCGCTTGATCGCGCGCTCGACCGTGTCCTTTGGCATATTGGCTTGGCGGGCGGCGAGCACGGCCGCCCGCAGCCGCGGGTTGGCGGCCGGGTCGGGCAGCCCGGTCCGGGCGGCGGTGGTCAATTCCCGGATGATCTTGGTAAAGACCTTGGCGCGCTTTTTGTCCTGCGCGCCCTTCCGGTACATGATGTTCTTGAATTGCGAATGGCCAGCCATAAGTCTCCGCGCGGCTCCAAGCCGGTATCAGGTCACATCAACGCTCGGCAGGCACCGGCGGCGGGCCTAATTGTCCAATATGGCAGATTTGCGGCGCCCCGGCCGGTTCCGGCGAGCGCGGCGATCGTCGTCAGACTCGTGGTAGATTTGGCACGAGGCGGCCCCCGATTCGCACCGGCTCGACGCGGCGCGCAAGCCCGCTCGCATCGTCGGTCTCGACCAGCACCGCGCACAAGGTGGCTTCGCCCTCGGCCGGCTGTGGCCGCTCGCCCGGCATCTTTGTGACAAAGCGGCGCACCGCCGGCGCCTTTTGCATGCCGATCACCGAATCGTAATCGCCGCACATCCCGGCGTCGGTCTGGTAGGCGGTGCCGCCCGGCAGGATTTGCGCGTCGGCGGTCGGCACATGGCAATGGGTGCCCAATACCGCCGACACCCGGCCATCGGCAAAGTGGGCGAGCGCCATCTTCTCGCTCGACGCCTCGGCATGGATATCGACGAGGATGGCCGTGGCGCCCGACCCCAGCGGATAGGCGGCGAGGATCTCGTCGAGCCTGCGAAACGGGTCGTCGAGCGCGTCCATGAACAGCCGGCCCATCAAATTGACGACGAGCGCGCTGCGCCCGTCGGCGAGCCGGTGGAGCCCCCAGCCGGCGCCCGGCGTGCCGTTTGGGAAATTGGCCGGCCGGAGCAGCCGCGCGTCGCTTTCGATATAGGGAATGATCTCCTTCTGGTCCCAGATGTGGTTGCCGGTGGTCAAAAGATCGACGCCGCAATCGTAAAATTCACCGCAAATGCGCGCGGTAATCCCGCGGCCGGCGGCCGCGTTCTCGGCATTGGCGACGACGAGGTCGATGGCGAGATCCTGCCGCAGGCGCGGCACATGGCGCTTGACCGCCTCGCGCCCGGCGCGTCCGAAGACATCGCCGCACAGCAGGATTTTCACGGCATTGCTTCCTCGGCTTCCACCCGGCAGGAGATCATTTTTTTTCGCCCGGCTGTGTCTGGCTCTATCCCAATGTGCCGGTCGTGACTGCGGACGCGGTGTCCTACGAGGCCACGCGCGACAGCGCCAAGCTCGGTGCGCGGTCGGGTATCGAGAACGAAGAGCGAGACCCGCGCCCGCCTCATGCCGCTTTTGGAAACAGCAGGGCGCGTGCGGCAGCAATGCGCTGCTCGCGTCCCCCTTCGGGCGCGCGCGACAACGGCAGATCGTGCCTGGCCAGGTCGATCAGCACGTCGCCGAAGGTGACCCGGCCCAGAGCGCGGCGCAGCTCGACCAGCGAAATCCGTGCTTCCGAGTAGCGTTTGAGCAGCTCTGTCCTATCGGCTTCGGTCATCGGTGGTCCACAGTTATGCGGGGCGGAGCCGCCTCGGCCGTTGACGTGCAACTCCTCCGTGGCCCGCCGTAGCAGGTGGGTGCCATATGCCGAAGCCACAACTCCGGCAGGAACAGCTCCCAAGAGGTAGGTATCGGCCCCGGGGTGTCATGCTGCCTGACGCACCGCGCAGCCCCGTCCCGCGCGGCAAGAACTAGGGGTTCTCCAGCCGGCCTGCAAGGGCCTCGATGCGCTGGGCGATCTCGTGCACGTTGCCGGCCGCGGCATCGGCCTCGGCAGCCACCTCGGTTTCGGCCGCCCGCGCGCGGCTGCGCTCCTGCTGCAGCGCTTCGTTCGCGTCGGACAATTCGTCGGCGATGACGAGGCCGGCCAGCAGCAGCAGCCGGGCTTCGCCGACCTGGCCGAGGGTTTTGACGAACTCGCCGATGCGGGCATCGACATATTGCGCGAGCCGCCGGATGCGCGGCTCCTGGCCATCCTCGCAGGCGACCGTGAAGGCACGGTTGTTGACCGTCACCGAGACCTGACCCATCTCACCCCTCCCCCAAGAGACGCCCGATCCGGGCGAGCGCGCCATCGACGCGCGCGGCCACCTCCTCCACGGCGGCGCGGCGCGTTGCGGCCTCGTCCTTGCCCGGCGCGGCCCGCCCCCCGCCACCACAAGCCGCTTCGAGCCGTGCGACGGCGCGTTCGAGACGGTCGAGCGCTTCGCCGAGCCGGCTCATCCGCCTGCGGGCGGCGCCCGCTCAGCGCACCCGCTCGTATTTCTGCAACGAGCGGATGTAATCGGGCCGCGGCTTGTCCGGATAGAATTGCGGCCATTGCGTCCACGACACCTCGCCGACATAGAGGTCGCCGCGGCTGTCGACGGTGAGGCCGTGCGGGCCGAGAAACGAGGTCGGCGCCGTGCCGGCGTGCATGTCGCCAAAGCGCGACAAGAGGTTGCCCTTGTTGTCGACGATGCTGACCCGCGGGCCCAAATTCGGGCTGTTGCGGTTGACCGGCTGCACCGGCCCCAATTCGCCGATATAGGCGACCGGGTGGCGGGTGTAATCCATGTAGAGCCCGCACGGCCGGTGCAGGTTGTTCCACTGGGCCTCGTACTTGCCGTTGCCGTCGAACACCTGGATGCGGTGGTTCTCGCGGTCGGCGACATAGACCCAGCCATCGGCGTCGGTGCAGATATTGTGGACGATGTTGAATTCGCCGGGGTTGGTGCCGGGCTCGCCCCACGACATCAAGAGCTTGCCGTCGGGCGCGTATTTGTGGACGCGGGCGTTGCCGTAGCCGTCGGAGACGTAGATCTCGCCCTTGGGCGAGAGGGCGGTATGGGTGCAGCGGTGAAACGGCTCACCCGACATATAGGGCTTGGGCTCGCCGGGGACGCCCAGCTCCAACAAGACCTTGCCGTCGAGCGAGCATTTGCGCACAAAATGCCCGCCGTCGTCGGTCAGGTAAATCGAATCATCCGGCCCCATATGGACGCCGTGCGCGCGCGGATACTGCCCCTCGCCCCAGGAGCGCAGAAATCTACCGTCACGATCGAACACCATCACCGGATGCTCGCCGCGATTGAACACATAGACATTGTCTTTGTTGTCGACGCCGACCGCGCCGACCTCCTTGAACGACCACTTGTCGGGCAATTTCGCCCAATCCTCGATGATCCGATACTTGTAGTCGCCTTGCCCGACGATGGTCGCCATCGCTCTCCGCCTTCTAAGTGTGTGTGTGCGAGCGATTGTCGCCGCCGCGGAGGCGAGGGTCCAGGAGAAACCATCCGAACCGAAGAATTCACTCGATCCGATAGACCGCGGGATCGGTCGCCGGCGCCACGGGGGCGCCGAGGGCGGGGCGCAGCGCCAGGGTCGCGACCAGCGCGGTCATCCCCAGCGCGGCAAGCGGGCCAACCGGCAGATGCCAGGCCTGGGCCAGCCCGCGCGGATCGAGCGTCAGGATGAACAGCACGGCCAAGGCGACTTTCCCCCAGTCGGGGAGCCGATAGGCGCCGTCGGCGCGCAACAGCCACAATCCGGCAATCGCCGCGATCATCAGATCGTAGAAGAGTGCCAGCGGCACCGCGGCGAGGGTGGCGGCGGCGAGGGTCGCGGCGCGGATCGGCAGCGGCAGCCCCCGGCGCCAGACGATCGCGACAAAAGCGGCCGCGGCGACGGAGGCCGCGATTTGCGCCGAATAGGCCATCGAAAGGCCGGCGCCGCGCAGCATCATGGCGCCGAACGGAGTGACATAGCCGGCAAAGCTGATATGGCCGGTCTCGTAGACGGCGCGCGAGGCCGTCATCGCCGAGAGGAACGCGTGCCAAGTCTGCGGACCGAACCGGACCAGCGACAACAGCGACAGCGCGGCGACCGAGAGGCAGGCCGCGGCCAATGCCGGCCAGCGCCGTCCGGCGACGAGTGCCACCGGAACCAACAGGCCGAAATGCGGCTTGTAGCAGAGCGCCCCGAACAAAAGCCCGGCGACGACCGGGCGCCGGTCGATCAGCAATGTCGCGGCACCAAAGAGGGCCGCCGTCAACAGCGCATTCTGGCCGAGACCGATCGTCCACAGCACCGGAGGAAAGGCGAGCAGGGGGACGAATATGCGCCAATCGCGCTCAGCGAGGATCGTGCGGGCGACCAGCAGGTAAAGCAGCAAAGTCGCCGCCTCGAATATCACGAATGCCACCATGTAGGGCAAGCGCGCGAGCACGGTGCACAGCAAGAGAAATACGGGCGGGTAAAAAAAGTAATTGTAGGTTATTCCCGGTTGGGTCGCCCGCTGCTCGGCGGCGTAATGCGCCGCCCGATCGTAGGCGAGCTGTGGCGTGCCGGCGTCCGCCAGGCTGCCGGCGGCGTAAAAGCTGACAAAGTCGGTGCTGGTCGGCTTGGCCATCGGCACGATCAGGCCATGAGTGCCGGCGGCCAGGAACAGGAAGACCGCGATCTCGACGGCGAGCAGGATGCCGCAGCCGGCAAAGATCCGGGTTCGGTTCGGCGACGGGCCGGGATCGGTCGCCACGCGAGGACCGGTCATGGCCGTCACTGCGTGGGGACAAATGGCAAGCCGGCGACACGGACGCGGCGCAGGATCATGCCGAGCAGCACGAGCATGATCGCGCCACCGATCGGCGCCGTGCCCCACGATGCCAAAACCAGAAAGCTCGCCGCGGCCAGCCCGATCAGGATGCCCTCTTCGCCGCGCAGCACTCCGTTTTCGATCTGGTCCTTTGCCAGAAAGGCGACGGGGATTGCGGCGGCGCAAAGGCTATAGCTGAACCCATAAGGGGTGGCGACCAGGGCCGCCGCGGACAATGCCGCCGCCTTGAGCGGATAGCGTGTCTGCGAACGCCACAGCAGCCAGATCGTCGCAGCGAGACCGAGGGTCGTCGCTCCTTGGATCAGGCTTGCCGGCACAGCGCCGCCGCCGAGTCGGCGGACCAGGCCGTAGACCGTCTGCACCAGCCCCCACAGCGCTATCTCGCCGTCCGGTCCCGGTCCGACGACGAGGTTCATTTGGGCTTGCGCGGCGAGCTTTTGCGGGAACTCGAGCCAGGCGGAGGCGCCGAAGATCGCGGCCGAGAGGACAGCGAGAAGGGTTGCGGCCGCGGCGGCGGCGGCGAAGGCGCGCCATTGCCGCGCGCCGGCCAATGCGACCGGGAAAAGGATCGCGAATTGCGGCTTGTAGCCGAGGCAGCCGACCAGCGTACCGGCGAGCACGGGACGGCGTTCCAGGGTCAGCAGCGAGGCGCCGATCAGGAGACCGGTCAAGGCGCCGCTTTGCCCGCCGAGAAAGTTCAGCGCGGCAAAGGGCGATGCGATTGTCAACGGGATCGCCGGCCGCTGCCGAACGATCCGCCAGACGACCACGACGGACCCGAAGAGGGTCGCGCCGGCCCAAGTCAGAAATGCCGCGGCGTAGGGCAAAGCGGCAAGCGGCGCGAGGATCAGCAGAAAAATCGGCGGGTAGGGCCAGATCGGCGCGACATAGGGGTGCGCGCCGACAAGAGCGTATTGCGCCTGAACAAATTCCTGCGGAAGGTAAATCGCCGCAACCTTGCCGTGGAGCGCCAAAAGACCAGCGACGAAATCGCAGGTAAAATCGTTGTAAATCGGCAGGCTGCGGAGGTCGGTGATCCAGCCCCGATGCCAAAGGAACAGCATAAGCATGGCGGCGTAGGTTGTGACCACCGCATATCCGTAAGCCTGCAAGCGCGCGGCCGTTAAAATCCGGACTTGGCCAAAAGCGGGAACGCGCGGGTTCGGATCGGCGAGGCCGGCCATTTCAGGGGGCGCAGCAAGGCCAGTCGCAGACATTCGATACCTAGCAGGCTACTCAAAAACGAGAGTTAGTTAGAGCGGTTCCGCATCCTTCGAGACGCGCTCCTACGGAGCGCTCCTCAGGATAAGGTCTTTTGTTTCAGTGGCTTGCCTCACCCTGAGGAGGCCCGAAGGGCCGTCTCGAAGGGTGCTGATACAGGAAACCGGCATTTTCATCACCCTGCCAAACGGAATCCTCAGAGGATCACGCTGCAACATGGAAATTCGCCGCACCGCGAATGTCCGCGTGACCGCAGCGGTAGGCGTGGCTATGGCGGCGCAGTCGCGGGCGCAACGCCGGTCCTGCTCGCTTCTGCGGTCCAGCGCCGCTTTTACAAGCTCATGGCGATGGTGCTGAGCGTCGTGCTGATGGCGGTGCCGAGCGCGGAGAGCGCGGCGATCATGACGATTGCGATCAACCCGATCAGCAGCCCGTACTCGACGGCCGTGACCCCCGCCTCTGAGCTGAACAGCCGAGCAACGGTCGAACGCATGCGGTTCTCCTGCGGGCTCACGCTCATGGGTTATGCCCAAAGCCGGTGGTTGGCGAGCCAAAGCGCCGAGGCGGTCGCCCGACAGCGCAAAGTGCGCCGCCGAAGGGCGACCGCAGCAGCGCTTTTTTGTTCGACGGTCAGATGGTGGTGGCGACCGGTGCTGAAGAGGGTGCTCAAGTTGGTGCCGAGCAGGCTCACCGCGGTGATGATCACGACCGCGACCAGCGCCGCGATCAGCCCGTACTCGACGGCGGTAACGCCTTCCTCGTCTTTGACGAGCCTCGTGAGTGTCCAAAGCATCGAATTCTCCTGGGGGTGGAAACCGGCGCAGGCTGCAAGAAAAATCTTGATAAAGCTTTAAGGCGGCGCCGAATTTTCAGGAATTGTTCGAATTCGAGGGATTGGGCTGATCGGCGGCGACCACGGCGAGGAGGGCGGCACCGTAGCGGTCGAGCTTGCTGCGGCCGATGCCGGGAATGGCCGCCAGCGCCGAAAGGGTGCGCGGCTGGCGGCGGGCGATCTCGACGAGGGTCGTGTCGTGAAAGATCACGTAGGGCGGCACTTGCTGCTGCCGCGCCGCGTCGAGCCGCCAGGCGCGCAATGCCTCCCACAATGCTTCCGCCGCCGGGTCGAGCGCCGCCGCGGCCGGCGCCGCCTTGGCCTCCCGGCGCCCGCCGGTGCGCGCGTCCCGACGCAACCGGACGGTCCCCTTGCCGCGCAAAATCGCCGCCGCCGCGGGCGTCAGGGCGAGCCCGCCATGGCCACCGGGGTCCGGCATCGCCAGCCCGTGCGCGACCAGCTGACGGAACACCGAAAGCCAGCCGCGGCGATCGAGCTCGGTGCCGACGCCGAACGTCTTGAGCCCGTCGTGACCGAGCCGCTCGACCCGCTCGCTCTTCGCGCCGAGCAGGATATCGACCAGGTGGTGCGCGCCAAACCGCTGACCGGTGCGGTAGATCGCGGAGAGCGCTTTTTGCGCGGCGACGGTCCCGTCCCAGCTCGGCACCGGATCGCGGCAATTGTCGCAATTGCCGCAGGCCGGATGGTCCTGCTCGCCGAAATAGCCGAGCAAGGCCTGGCGCCGGCAGGCGACGGTCTCGCAATAGCCGAGCAGCGCCTCGATCTTCTGGCGCTCGATCCGGCGGCGCGCGTCATCGGCCCCGCTGTTGTCGTCGGCGAGGCGAAACAGGTTCATCACATCGGCCATGCCGTAGCTCATCCAGGCATCGGCCGGCAGCCCGTCGCGCCCGGCGCGGCCGGTCTCCTGGTAATAGGCTTCGAGGTTTTTTGGTGCGTCGAGATGGGCGACAAAGCGCACATTGGGCTTGTCGATGCCCATGCCGAACGCGATCGTGGCGGCGACAATCACCCCTTCCTCGCGCAAAAACCGCTCCTGGTGGCGCTCGCGCACGTTTCCGTCGAGCCCGGCGTGATAGGGCAGCGCCACCCGCCCCTTTGCCGCGAGCCATTCTGCCGTCTCCTCGACCGAACGGCGGGTAAAGCAATAGACGATGCCGGCGTCGCGCGGATGCTCGTCGGCGAGAAAGCGCCAGAGCTGCTCCAACGGGCTACGCTTGGCGACGACGCGGTAGAACAGGTTCGGCCGGTCGTAGCCGGCGGCGAACACCGCGGCGGCTTCGAGATGCAGCTGAGCGACAATGTCGCGCCGGGTCGGCTCGTCGGCGGTCGCGGTCAAGGCCAAGAGCGGGACGCCGGGAAAGCGTTCCCGCAACACCCTGAGCTGTTGATATTCGGGGCGGAAATCATGGCCCCATTGCGAGATGCAATGCGCCTCGTCGATGGCGAAGAGCGCGAGCTCGCAGCGCGACAAGAGATCGAGGCACTGCCTTGTCATCAGCCGCTCGGGCGAGACATAGAGAAGATCGAAGGCGCCGCCCTGCACCTGCCGCTCGATCTCGGCCGCTTCCCACGGCGCGAGACGCGAATTCAGCGCCGCCGCGCGCACCCCGGCCTGGCGCAGCGCATCGACCTGGTCCTTCATCAGCGCGATCAACGGCGAGACGACGACGCCGAGCCCGGGGCGCAGCAAGGCCGGCACCTGGTAGCACAGCGATTTGCCGCCACCCGTGGGCATCAGCACGACGGCGTCGCCGCCCTCCAGCACCTGCTCGATCACGGCAAGTTGAGAGCCGCGAAAGCTGTCATAGCCGAACACGCGGCGCAGCACGCCCTGCGGCGTCTCGGGCGGCGTCTCGGCCGGCGCACGCTCAGTCGGGGAATGCCGCACCGCGTCTCCTTTGCCACCGGCGCGCGCATATGGCGAATGCAAAGCGATTCCGGCGGTGGTATGCTGGGCTCCGGCGGTGACAGCGGGGAGCTGTTAGCGGAGGGGGCGGTATCAGGCGCCGCGCTGCCGACCGGATCGCGGCCAGCTCGACGAGCGAGGTAGCGTGCGCATATACCAAACGACCCGCCAGCGTGCCATGCGGCTCACGGCGGGAAGCGTCATCGCGCTGATCAGCGCCGGCGCCGGGCTTTCCCTCCCCCTCTCGCGGGCCGCGGCCGACCCGCCGCGCCATGCATCCGCGCCCGGCGTGCTGCGCAGCGACGATGCCGAGCTCGCGGCCCGGCTCGACGCCGGCTCCCGGCTCACCGTGGCCGGCGAACGGCTCAACGTCAAATTGCTGCGCCGCTTTTACGAGGGCCACGGCGACCGCACCGTATGGGACCATTACGCCGCGGCGGCGCGCGCCTTGTGGCAGGCGGTGCTGCGCGCCCCCGGCCAAGGGCTCGACCCGGGTCTGTTCCACGCGGCCGTGCTGACCGCGCGGGGCCCGGCGCTGTCGTTGGCGGAACGCGATTTGCTGCTGTCCGATGCGTTTCTCGCCTATGCCGATGCGCTCGCCCGTGGCGCGGTTCCGGTCGAGGCGCGCGACGACGATCAGAATCTGGCGCCGGCACCCGTCGATGTCGTCGCGGTTGTGGACACCGCGATCGGCGCGCCCGACCCGGCGCGGGTGATCGAAGCGCTGGCGCCTCTTTCGGCCGATTACCTGGCGATGCGCCGGGCCTATGCCCAAAGTCGCGCGATTGTCGATGGCCCGGGTCTCGACCGGCGCGCGCGGGACGGCCGCGCGGCGGCCGCGCAACGGATGCGCCAGCTCGCGGTCAATCTCGAGCGGGTCCGCTGGCTGCCGCGGACGATCCCGGCCGATCGCGTCGTCGTCGATACCGCTGCCGAGCAGATTGTGCTGATCCGCGGCGAGCGCGCCGTGTTCACCGCTCGGGTCGTGGTCGGCGAGACCGACAAGCAGACCCCCGAGCTGCACACGACGATCACCGACGTTCTGTTCAACCCGCCCTGGAATATCCCGCGCTCGATCCTGGAAAAAGAGATTCTGCCCAAGCTCAAGGGCAATCCCGGCTATCTGGCGCAGCACCACATGCGCTGGCACGGCTCGCGGCTGCAGCAGGAGGCGGGACCCTACAGCTCGCTCGGCCTGATCAAGTTCGAGATGGACGACCGGTTTGATGTCTATCTCCACGACACACCGGAAAAATGGCGGTTCCATGCCGCCAGCCGCATGATGAGCCACGGCTGCGTGCGCGTCGAGAACCCGCGGACGCTGGCGGCTTTGCTGCTCGGCTGGAGCCCGGAAGAGATCGACAAGGCGATCGGCCTCGACCGGACGCACAGCCGGGCCTTGCCGCGGCCGCTGGCGGTGTTCATCGTCTATCGAACGGCGTATGTCGAATCGAACGGCACGATCGTGCTCCGGGGCGACCCTTATCAGCGCGACGAGGAGATCTGGCGCCGCCTGAACCGGTCGCCGGAGCGGCCGATAGCGCAGGATGCCGCGCTCGTGCATCGTAAAGGGTGATATATCTCGCGGATTAAATCAACTAAATGGTAATAGGCGGCAAAAACCGCGAATAATTGCGCCCGCTTTCGATCTTCGGGCTTGTCCTGCCGGATTTCGGATGCTAACCCCGGTTCGGGGAATTGGGGGGAGCAGACCTTGTATACGTCTTCCTTGTTGAGCCGGCGCCGGCTGCTCGGCGCTGCGGTGGCGGCGACTGCCGTCGGTTTTGTCAAGCCCGCGCCAGCGCTGTCCTTTGCTCCGCGATCGGTGTCGCTTTACAACACCCATACCGGGGAATGGCTGCGCACCGTTTATTGGGCAGACGGCCATTACATCCACGAGGCGGTGCGCGACATCAACTGGATCCTGCGCGACCATGATTCGGGCGAGATTCGGCCGATGAACGCCGGCGTCCTCGAGGTGCTGAGCATGCTGCGCGAGCGCCTCGACACACCCGACCCGTTTCTCGTGGTGTGCGGCTACCGCTCGCCGACCACCAACCGCCGGCTTTATTACGAGGGTGTGGGGGTGGCCAAGCACAGCTATCACATCAAGGGGATGGCGGTCGATTTGCGCAGCGAGCGGCGCAGCCTGACGCAGGTGCGCGACGCGGCGCTGAGCCTCGGCTGCGGCGGCGTCGGCTACTATCCGCGCTCGGATTTCGTCCATGTCGATTGCGGCCCGGTGCGCCGCTGGCTCGGGCCGGTGCGCGCCTGAACCCCTGCTGGCCCGGCTGCCGCAGCCGGCGAGCTTCACGAATTTTCTGAAACCGGTTGGGGAACCCGGCCGCTTTGCTTCGGGTTCTTCGGGGAGGACCAACAACACAATCGTGCTGCGATGCTGGGGACAATCCTTCTGATCATCCTGATTCTGCTGCTGATCGGCGCGTTGCCGACCTGGGGCTACAGCGGCGGGTGGGGCTTTTATCCGAGCGGCGGGCTCGGGCTCCTGGTGGTGGTCGTCATCATCCTCTTGGTGGTCGGCCGCATATAGCGACGGCGGCGCTCAGCCGGAAACCGCAGCGCGCCGCAAAATATCGAGGCGCAGCGGCAGCTTGTC
Organism: uncultured Alphaproteobacteria bacterium; assembly: GCA_963702685.1. GTDB lineage: Bacteria > Pseudomonadota > Alphaproteobacteria > ATCC43930 > CGMCC-115725 > AP-15. The sequence continues at coordinate 430,171 of CAVPDQ010000006.1, forward strand.
GCCGAGCCATAGCGCGTGCCGCGTATGGTCGGCCAAGCTGTCGCCAGTGCTCGGATGAACCAGCACGTTCAATCCGTCGCGGTTCAGCATCAGCCACGGCACCAGCAGCGGAAACTCCGCCGCGGCGAAGGCGATCTGGTACATCGCGATCGGGTGCGGGCCGACCGGCTCGTCGTGCCAATTGCCGAGCCGAGCTTCGAACCGCTCGCCGATGCCGCGGCGCAGCCGCTCGGCCTTGGCACGGGTCAAGGGATCATAATAGATGTGGGCGTGATAGCCTGCGATCCCGCCGGGATCGGCAAAGTCGTCAGCCATTCTCACCTCCGATTTCGACCGGACCGCTCGTGCTCCCCGAGCCGAGGGCCCGCTGCATCAGGACGATATCGACCCAGCCGCCGAATTTGAAGCCGAGCGCCGGCAAGACGCCGATCCGGGCAAAGCCGAGCGCCCGGTGCAGCCCGATCGACGGCCATTGGTCGCTGCCGCCGATGACCGCGACCATCTGGCGGTAGCCCAATTGCGGTGCAGCGCTCGATCAGCCGTGACAGCAATGCCCGGCCGATGCCGCGGCCGGTTTCGGCGGGGTCGATATAGATCGAATCCTCGACCGTGAAGCGATAGGCCGAACGTGTGCGGTAGGGGCTGGCATAGGCATAGCCGACGACGCGACCCGCCGCCTCGCCGACGAGGTAGGGCAGCCCGTGCGCCAGGATCGCGCGCCGCCGCTGCGCGAGCTCCTCCGGCTCGGGCGGCACCTCCTCGAACGAGGCGACCCCGTGCAGCACGTGATGGCCGTAGATCGCGGCGATCCGCGCGACATCGCCGTCCGCCGAATCACGGATCGCAAAACCGTCGCCGCTCATCGTTGCAGCCCGCGCCAATCCTCCTCGCTTTCCCAGCGAAAGAGCGTGTGAAGAGGTGCCTCACAAAGGAGGAGGTCATTCCGGGATGCCCCCACGGGGCAGGCCCGGAACCTATGAACACTGAAGCGCGCCAGCAGATCGCGTGCCGGTGTGCATGGGTTCCGGGTTCGCGGGCGCTGCCCGCGCCCCGGAATGACCGCATTTCCCATTTCTTCACACGCTCTTTCACCGGGAAAGCCGCAACGGAGTGCTCCGGGCGCGGCCTTTCGTTGGTTCCGAGCCCATCCCACTGGCCAGCGCCTAGATCACGCGGACCGGGTTGCCGTCGAGAAAGGCGGTGATGTTCTCGACGATCTGCGGATAGGAGCTGCGGTAGTTCTCCTCGGTCACATAGCCGATATGCGGGGTCAGGATCACGTTGGGTGCGGTGCGCAGCGGGTGGTCGCGCGGCAGCGGCTCCTTGTCGTAGACGTCGAGCCCGGCATAGGCGAGGCGGCCTCCTTGCAAGGCGGCGATGATCGCCTCGCTGTCGCAGATCGGCCCGCGCGAGGTGTTGACGAGGATCGCCGAGGGCTTCATCAGCCCGATCTCGCGGGCGCCGACGAGGCCGCGCGAGCGCGGGCTCAGCACCAGATGCACCGAGAGAATGTCCGAGCGGCGGAAGAGGTCATCCTTCTCGACCCGCTCCACCCCTTGCTCGGCCGCGCGCTCGGCGGTCAGGTTCTGGCTCCAGGCGATCGCCTTCATGCCAAAGGCGAGGCCGACGCGGGCGACCGCACTGCCGAGCCGGCCGAGGCCGAGGAGCCCCAAGGTCTTGCCGGCGACGCGGTGGCCGATCCGGGTCTGCCAGCCGCCCTGCCGCATCAAGGCGTGGTCCTCGGCGATCCGCCGCGCCGCACCCAGGATCAGCCCCCAGGCCAATTCGGCGGTGTCCTCGTTGCCGCCGCCGGGTCCGCCGGTGCCGCAAACGGTTACCCCGCGGTCCTTCAGCGCCGCCATGTCGAAGGACGCGTTGCGCATGCCCGTCGTGATCAGAAGCTTCAATTTGGGCAGCCGATCGACGACCGATTTTGGAAAGGGCGTGCGCTCGCGCATCGCCGCGACAATCTCGGAATCGGCGAGCGCCCGCACCACCGCGTCCTCGTCGGCAAAGGCATGGCGCTCGACCGCGATCTCGACCGCTCGGCTCTTTACCGGCGCCCAATCCGCCATGTCGAGGGCAACGCCCTGGTAATCATCGAGAATGCTGAGCCGCATCGCCGCCATACTTTCCTCCCTTGCGACAGTGATCCGATCGTCGGTGGGCTGCGGTGGGCGGCCTTGGGCGGCTCCGCCCGGCGCCGCCTCAGAGAGCGGCGAGTGCCGCGTTCAGCGTGGCGCTCGGCCGCATCGCCGCCGATGTCTTAGCCGGATCGGGCAGATAATAACCGCCGGTATCCACCGGCTTGCCCTGCGCGGCGATCAGCTCGGCATTGATCTTGGCCTCGTGGGCCGCCAGCGCCTGCGCCAGCGGTTTGAAGCGGGCTGCCAGCGCCGAGCTTTTATTCTGCCCAGCGAGCGCCTGCGCCCAATACAGTGCCAGGTAGAAATGGGTGCCGCGATTATCGAGCTCGCCAATCTTCCGCGCCGGCGAACGGTTGTGCTCGAGGATTTTGCCGTTGGCCTGATCGAGCGTCTCGGCGAGAAGCTGCACGTCCTTATTCCCGCTCGTCTGCGCCAGATGCTCCAGCGAAGCGCCAAGCGCCAGGAACTCGCCCAGCGAATCCCAGCGCAGATAGCCTTCGTGCTGGAGCTGCTCCACATGCCTGGGGGCCGAACCGCCGGCCCCGGTCTCGAACAACCCGCCGCCCGCCAGCAGCGGAACGATCGACAGCATCTTGGCCGACGTGCCCAGCTCCATGATCGGGAAAAGATCGGTCAAGTAGTCGCGCAGCACATTGCCGGTGACCGAGATGGTGTCGAGCCCTTTGCGGATGCGCTCGAGCGAGAACTTCATGGCCTCGATCGGCGCCAGGATGCGGATGTCGAGACCCGATGTGTCCTCGTTCTTCAGGTATGTCTCGACCTTGGCGATCAACTGCGCGTCGTGCGCGCGTTTGGCGTCGAGCCAGAACACCGCCGGGGTGCCGGTCAGGCGCGCGCGGCGCACCCCGAGCTTGACCCAGTCCCGGATCGGCGCGTCCTTGACCTGGCACATCCGGAAGATGTCACCGGTCTCGACCGGCTGTGACAAGAGAACCGTGCCGTCATCGGCGACCACGCGCACCGTTCCGCCACCCGTTCCGCCCGGGGCGACCTCAAACGTCTTGTCGTGCGAGCCGTACTCCTCGGCCTGCTGCGCCATCAATCCAACGTTCGGCACAGAGCCCATCGTCTTCGGGTCGAAGGCGCCGTGCGCCTTGCAGTCCTCCATGACGGCCTGGAACAAGGGACCGTAGCTACGATCAGGGATCGCGGCGATCACGTCGTGCAGCTTGCCGTCAGCGCCCCACATATGCCCCGATTCGCGGATCATCGCCGGCATCGATGCATCAATGATCACATCGCTCGGCACGTGCAGATTGGTGATTCCCCGGTCGGAATTGACCATGGCGAGGCCGGGCTGCTTCGCGTACGCGGCCTCGATATCGGCCTTGATCGCGGCCTTTTCGGCCTCCGGCAAATTCTCGATCCGGGTCAGCATGTCGCCCACGCCGTTGTCGGGATCAACGCCCAGGCGCGTCAGTGTGGCGCCATGCTTTTCGAGCACATCGGCGAAGAACACGGAAACGCAATGACCAAAGATGATGGGATCAGAGATCTTCATCATGGTCGTCTTGACCTGCAGCGAGAACAGGACGCCGTCCTTCTTCGCGGCGTCGAGCTGCGCAGCGAAGAAGGCGCGCAACGCCTTACGGCTCATCACCGAGGCGTCGATGATCTCGCCGGTCTGGAGCGGCGTCTTTGCCTTGAGCACCGTGACCGCGCCATCGCTGCCGACCAGCTCGATACGGGCATTGGTCGGCGCCGCAAGGGTCGCCGCAACCTCCGAACCGTAGAAATCGCCGCCCGACATGTCCGCCACGCGCGATTTCGAATCCTTGGTCCAGGCGCCCATCTTATGCGGATTGTTGCGCGCGTACTGCTTGACCGCGCCGGCGGCGCGGCGGTCGGAATTGCCCTCGCGCAGCACCGGATTGACGGCGCTGCCGAGCACCTTGCCGTAGCGAGCGCGGATTTCCTTATCCGCCGGCGTCGCGTCGCTGTCCGGATAGTCGGGCAAGTCGTAGCCCTTGCCCTGCAGCTCCTTGATCGCGGCCTTCAGCTGCGGGATCGAGGCGGAGATGTTGGGCAGCTTGATGATGTTGGCCTCGGGGCGCATCGCAAGCTGGCCAAGCTCGCCGAGCTCGTCGTTGATCTTTTGCGCTGGCGTCAGCTTGTCGGGGAAGTTGGCGATGATGCGGCCAGTCAGCGAAATGTCCTTCAGCTTCATCTTCACGCCGGCCGCCCCGACGAAGGCTTCGACGATCGGCAGAAGGGAAAACGTAGCAAGCGCAGGGGCTTCATCAACCTTCGTCCAAACGATTTCGAGATCCGACATGCTTGCGCCTCCGTGCGCCGCTTTCGATTCGGCTGAGTTGATCTATTGAGGATTATGGCCTGTCTTGTCGCGCTGACGTAAGGGGTCGCAGCCCTCCATGCCGAGGCCGACCGGGCGTGCGACCTTGATTTTTGCCATTGCTGAAATCCTCGGGAAGCGGCCGAAAGGGGGCGCCGGCCGGGGCCGCCGCAGGCGCGCGAAGATAATGACGGCGGCCTCGCGAGGCAAGCCGGGCGCCCGGTTGTGCACATGCCGCCGCACGCCTCGCGCGATCCCCCAATTTTTTGGCATTGTCACCAACGGTTTACCACCGCCGACAATGCGTTACCGCAAGTAACAAGGTTTTACGGGGATTCTCAATAACTTAGAAAAATCGCCTAAATATTGAGCAATCCGTCGAGCGCGAGGCGGTCGCTGACCCGCGGCCCGACGCCAACCAGCTTGTCCACCGGGTTATCCCCCGCCGCCGTGGATATCGAACCGACGCCGCTCCTCGCCTGGCACCCCCTTGCACGGCCTCGACCTGCGCAACCGCGCCTCTGCTGCGCCAAGCTCGGCGAGCCGAGGGATTTCCTCGATCGCGGCTCGATCGGAACGGACCACGCGGTAATTTCATACATCGCGCAAATGGTCCGTTTGGTTTACCGTAATGATGAAAAAGCCACGTTCGTCCAGATCGATCTCGTTGATTGCGCAAGGACTTTGACGGATGTGCCAATACTTTGACAGCGGCACGCCGAGCGCGTGCATCAGGAGCACCCGATTGACGCTGTCATGCCCGACCATGACGACGGTTTCCTGCCGATGCGCCTGACGGACGGCTTGCAGCGCGGCGGCGACCCGGTCCTCGACTTTCTGCAAGGTCTCTCCACCGGGCAGCGTCACCCGATCCGGCGCCTGATGCCAAAGCTCGAGCTCCGCCGGCCAGCGGGCTCTCGCTTCGTCCGGGGTCAGCCCCTGCCATGCGCCGTAGTCGATATCGACGAGCCCGTCGAACGGTATCGGCGCCAGACCGAAGGGACGGCCGATCGCCGCACCCGTGTCCCGACATCGGGAAAGGGGGCTCACATAGACCGCCGCCGGGCGCCACGAAGCACCGATGCGTCGAGATGTCGCCTCGGCCTGAGCCCGGCCTTCCGGGGTCAGCGGCAGGTCGGCGCGCCCGCGAAAGCGCTCGGGCGAAATCCCCGCGACGTGGCCATGCCGCACCAGGAGGATCTTGGTGGTCATGCAAATCCCTCCGGGCGCATCCCTCGAGGCGCATCCCCGGGCTTGCGATTTTCACCAGGGTTTGCGATCGTCAGACGAGAATAATCAACAAAATGACGACCAGCAGGATGCCGATCAAGGACAAATAGAAATTGAGCCGGCCGGACTGAATGAGACGCAACCGCAACGCGGCGGCGATCACCAGCCGTTCGAGCGGGGCAAAGAGATAGGGTCCGAAGACCGGCGCGACATCATGGCTGAAGACGAGCCGCCTGACGAAATAGGGGCGGCCGTTGGACCCCTCGGCAAGCTCGTGCTCGGTCTCGACCCTCGGCCGGTAGATAAAGCTGTAGAAGGTGCGCAGCGCGTTGGAAAAGGTCAGCGCGGTTGTCGTCGCACACGGCGGATCATGGTCCCGTCCGCCATACCAGACGGGTGCGGTTCGCAAGCGGTGGCGGCGGCTCGACAGCAGCAGCAGCGCAATCGGGATCAGCGCCAGCAGCGGCATGACGATAACGAGCAGGCTCGGCGAGATGAACGCGAACGTGCCGTTCAGGCGGATCGGCGCACCCGTGGCCGGCACGAGCAGCCATCCGACATGCATCTTCGCCACCGCCGCTGTCCCGAACGAGCTTGCCGCCGCCGGACCGAGCGCGTCGAGCCAGACCGGCATCCCGGCGGCCAAGGCCAGCACCAGCAAGCCCAAAAGCCCGACCGCGACAGCGTTGCCCAACGGCACCGGCGTGGCGGCCGGGTCGGCGCGGCCGAGCAGCCCGATGCCGAAAACCTTGACGAATGTGGCAAAGGCGATGGCCGCGGTAAGGGCGAGCCCGGCCCCGCCGAGCGCGGTCGTGATCCGGCTGCCGAGGCTGCCGAGATGGAAGCCTTGAAAGAAAGTCTGGAGCAAGTACCACTCGCTGACAAACCCGGCTTGCGGCGGCATCGCCGCAAGGCTCATAGCGGCGAACAGGGCGCCAAGACCGAAGACCCATGGGCTGGCGGCCAGAATTCCGCGCTGCGCCAGCCGGTAGTCGCCGCGCGCGCGGTAGACCCCATCGGCTGAAAGAAACAGGGCACCCTTGGCGAGGGCGTGCCCCGCCAGGTGCAGCAGCGCGACGGTCCAGGCGAGGCTGGCGAGGTCCAGCAGGTGGTCCCGGCGGAACAGCAATGCCGCGCCCAACAGGCACACCGCGATCGACCCGTTCTCGGCCGAGGACAGGCTCAGCAGCTCGCGCCACGATTCCTGCTGGAAGGCGTAGAGTGCCGTCAAAATGGCGCTCAGCACCGCGATCGCGACAACGAAAATCCCGACGACCGAAACCGGCAACGCCCGATCGACCGGCAGCCATTCGATCAGGCCGCGGCCGAGGCCGAAGAACGCAGCATTGAGGACCACGCCCGACAGGATCGCCCCGGTCGCCCCGCTGGCCGCGCCATAAGCGCCCGGGAACCACTCGTAAAACGGCAGCAGGCCGAGCTTTGCGCCAAACCCGACAAGCAGCAGCAGGGCGAGGAAGAGCTGCTCGCCATGCGGCATCGCGCCCGCCGCTGCGGCGAAATCGCTAAAGGAGAGGCTGCCGGCTTGCCCGGCGAGCAGCAGAAAGGCCAGCACCAGAGCAACCGCGCCGGCTTCGAGCAGCGCCAGCATGAACAGCACCGGCCGGCCCGATTCCGCGGCCATGTTCTCGCCGAGGATCATCACGGCGCCGCCGAGGCTCATGATCTCCCAGGCCACGAGAAACGTAACCGCGTCTTGCAGGCCAAAAACCCCGAGCGCGCCGATCAAGCTCGCCGCCGCGCCAAAGATCCAGCCCTGCTGACGGCGCGCGGGCGTGCCGAGCCAGACGGCGAGCACGGCCCCGATGGCGCCAAAGCCCAACAGCCACAGGGCGTCGGGGGAGAGCTGGAACCGCGCGCCTTCCGGCCCGATCCCGAGCGGTATCCGCAGCGCCGCGGTGCCGCCGGGCAGCGTCGTTGCGATCAGCGCAAGAAGCGCCAAGCCGCCGAGGCCGAGAAGCACCCGCGCCATCACCGCCGCTCGCCCCGTCAGGGCGAGGAATGCGGCGATCAGCCATGCCGCGAGCGCCATGCCGAGAAGGCTATTCGACAAGGCGGCCTCCCGTCGAGCTTTTGCGGCAGGCGGCCGAGAAACATCAGGAACGCCTCGATGATCGCCGCCGGGTTGGGCGGGCAGCCCGGCAGATAAAGATCGACCGGCAGCACTCCCTCGAGGCCGTTGCCGCAGGCATAGCCGCCGCCGGCGAGCCCGCCCGAGACCGCGCAGGTGCCCACGGCCATGACCCAGCGCGGCTCCGGCATCGCCTCATAGGCCCGGCGCAGCGGCTCGCGCATCGCATAGGTGACCGGGCCGGTCACCAGCAGGAGATCGGCAAATCGCGGCGAAGGGGTGAAGAACACACCGAGCCGATGCAGGTTGTAGAACGGGTTGTTGAGCGCCTGCAGCTCGGATTCACAGCCGTTGCACGAGCCGGCATCGACATGGCGGATATGCAGGCTGCGGCGAAAGCCGGTGCGCGAAGCCGCCCGCTTTGCCGGCGCTTCGGCAGCAGCATTGTCCGACAGCAGCAAATCGGCCCGTTGCGTCGTCCCGAACGCCCAGTCGAAAGATTCGACCGCGGCACCCGACGGGCAAGCTTCGACACACAGCTGGCAGACGACGCAGCGCCCGTAATCGACCGCGAGCCGCCCCGGCCCCTGTTCGCCGGCGGCGACGGCGATCGCCGCGGTCGGGCAGGCGGCGGCGCACTCTTCGCAATCCGGCGCACAGCGCTCCGGCTCGAAACGCGGCATTCCGAGGACGCCTTGCTGGCCCGCGGCATCTTGCGCGCTCTTGGGCCATGCGGTTGTCGCCTGCCCTTGCTTCAGCCCAAAAAATGTCCAGAGCGGCATCGTCACCCCTAGCGGTCGCAACCGGCGATCGTGAGGCCAAAGCTCGCCTCGTTGATGGCATAGTCCATCATGTTGCTGTTGTGGACGGTGAACGGGAAAACCCGCCAGTTCGAGAATGACGGCGATTTGATCTTGACGCGCGACAACGCGCCGCCGGCGGCGAAATGGACCGCGTAGAACAAGGACCCGCGCGGCGACTCGGCCCATCCCAACCCTTCGGAATCGGGGCGCGGCATGCACTCGACACGCACCGGGCCGTCTTCGAGCAATTCCAGGGCGCCCCGGATCAGGTCGAGGCTGGCCCAGATCTCGGCAATGCGGATTTGCGCCCTGGCATGCGCGTCGCCGCTCGTCTTCACCGGCACGGTCGGCGGCAACGCCCTATAAGCGGCATAAGGATGGTCGCGGCGCAGGTCGCGGTCGAAGCCGGAGGCCCGCTGGATCGGCCCGGTCGCCCCCTGGTCGAAGGCTACCTCATGGGCCAGCACACCGGTCGTGATCAGCCGGTCGAGATGGCTGTTGGTCGCCTCCAGCATCCCGGCATAGGTTGCGATCTGCCCGCGCAGACGCTCCAGCTCGCGGCCCAGCCACGGCTTCGGGTCGAGGTCGCGGCGCAGGCCGCCGGGGATCAGCAGGCTGCGCAAAAACCGGCTGCCGGTGAGCCGGCCGTTGATCTGCTTGACGCGCTCTTCGAGGAGCTTGCCCTCCGCCTCGCCGACCTTGAGCGAGGTGGTGTGCGAGAGATGGCCCAGATAGTGGAGGTGGTTGTAGAGCCGTTCGAGCTCGGCGAGCATCGAGCGGAGCAGCAGCGCACGGACCGGCACCCTGCACCGGGCGGCCTGCTCGACCGCCTGGCAGAAGGCGAGCGCGTGGGCGAAGCTGCCGACGCCGGAAACCCGCTCGGCCAGCGCCACGGCATGAGCGAGCGAACGGCCCTCGAACCGCTTTTCCATGCCGCGGTGCTTGAAAAAAAGCTGCGGATGGAAGTGCAGGATATGCTCGCCGACATAGAGAAAGATCATCTGTGCCGATTCGACGACATCGGCCCGCACCGGACCGAACGGCAGCCGCTGCACGTCGCTGCCGTCGATTTCCGGGAGGCTGGTGTCTTCGGGCGCGAAGGGGAGCAGGGCATCGACCGGATAATCCGGCGAAAACGGCGGCACGACCGGCCGCGCGCCGGGCTGGAGGACCAGGCGATCGGGCTGCGGATGGCCCCGGAATTCCACGCCGAACAGGTCGGCAATCTCGCGCTCGTACCAGCCGAGGAGCGGGCATATCGGCGCAACGCTCGGGACCGGCCCGCCGGCCGTGCAGCGCCACATAAAGAAATCTCGCTGCTCGGCGCGGCTGCCGAGGTAACGCAGCTCGACCCGGCCGGGACCGATGTGCCGGGCATAGGCCATTTGCATCCGGCCGCCGTCTTGCAGCACGTTGCCGATCGCTGCCGGCAGCTCGCCGGGCTCGATCGAAATCGGCTCGACCGGCGTGATGGCGCCGGCCTCGATGACGGCGCCCGCGCTTCATGGCATCCCCGGCGCCATCAATCGCGCCGTCGCGGCCAGGTATTCCCACACACCTGCCGGCCACCACAGGCCGAGGATCAGGAGCGGCGCCAGCGCGAGCCACATCGGAACGACGCACCACGAGCTGACGCGGCCGACCAGAGCTCCTTCGACCGCTGCCGAACCGTAATACATCGACCGGAAATGGTTCAGGAACCCGATAAAAATCACGATCAGCAGCACTGCCATCACATAGACAGCCCATGAATAGGCGGGCTTCAGCCCCGCCCGCATGATCGTGAACTCGCTGAGGAACAGCCCGAACGGCGGCGCGCCGGTAATCGCGACGGCGCCGGCCAGCCACAGCGCGCCCTGCCTCGGAAAATACCGGCCGACACCGTTGATGTCGGAGATTTCCTTTGTCCCATAGGCGCGCATCATGTTGCCGGCGCCAAAGAACATCAGCGACTTGTTCAGCGAATGGTTGAGCATATGGTAGAGCGCGCCGCCGATCCCGAGCGGGCCGCCAAAGCCGAAGCCGAGCGCCACCACGCCCATATGCTCGACGCTCGAATAGGCCATCAGCCGCTTGATCCCGCGCTGGCGCACGATGAACAGCGCGGCGACCAGCAACGAAAGGGCGCCGAGGACGACGAGCGCGAGGCGCGGGAAAATCCCGGTCGGCGCGGTTTCCGCGATCTTGAGGAAGCGCACGATGCCGAGCATCGCGGCGTTGAGCAGCGCACCCGACAGCATGGCTGAAATCGGCGCCGGGCTCTCGCTGTGCGCGTCCGGCAGCCAGCTGTGCATCGGGGCCAGCCCGACCTTGGTGCCGTAGCCGACCAGCGCCAGCAGATAGGCAAAAACGACCAGCGCCGGGTTCATGCCGGGTGCTGCGCGCAGCAGCGCATCCCAGGTCATGTTGTAGCTTGCGCCGAGCGTGAAGCTGCCGCTCCAGTAGAGCAGCACGGTGCCGAGCAGCGCGAGGCTGATCCCGGCCGAAACGATGACGATGTATTTCCAGGCTGCCTCCAGGCTCTCGGCAGCCCGCTCGAACCCGACCAGAAACGTGCTGACCAGGGTCGTCACCTCGATCGCGATCCAATAGAGTGCGGCGTTGTTCATCAGCGGGCTGACCAGGATCGCCAGCGCAAACCCCGCAAACAACGCATAAAAGCGCGGCAGCCGCTGGTCTTCGCCGAGGAGCCGCATATAGCCGACGGCATAGATCGAGGACAGCAAATAGACCGTCGCAGCACACAGCACCACCCAGGCGCCCGGCGCATCGAGCACGATGTAATCCGCCCAATAGCGGTAGCGTCCCAGGGGTGCGAGCACGACGAGCGGCAGAGCGGCGGCAAAGACGACGACGCTGCCGACAAGGTTGAGCGCCGCGGCGGCGCGCTGACCGCGCAAAAAGAGGCACCCGGCGGCGACGACGGCGGGGGCCGCGATCAGGACGAGGAGGAGCGCGCCAACCATCGCGGCTAGCCCACCAGGCGTTGCAGGTCGCGGGTGCTCGAGGTGCCGGCATGCGTGATCAAATAGCGGACCAGCACACCGAAACAGGCGACGAACACCAGCGCGTCAAAGACGATCATCAGCTCGATCAACAGCGGCATGCCGGGGATCAGAATCTGCGCGCCGATGCGGATGCCGTTGTCCAACAGCAAAAGGCCGATGATCTGGCTGACCGCTTCCTGACGGATCGACAACATCAAAAACCCGATCAGCTTTGTCGCCAGCATCACGGTCAGGGCAAGAATGACGATGGTCTGGTCAAGGCCGAGCCGCGCGCCGAGCCGATACGCCACGGCGAGGGCGAAAACGACGCCGAACGCGCCGATCACCAGCGCCGAAGCCGGCCGGATCGCCTCGTGCAGCTCGCGGGTAAGCTGCCAACGCCGGATCATCCGCCAGATCAGCCAAGGCAGCACCAGGCCGCGGAACAGCGCCGTCAAGCCGGCGATAAAATAAAGCTCGGGATAATTTCCGAAGTATCCGGCCACCACGGCCAGCCCGGCGATCATCCAGGACTCCGCGGCGAATGCATAGAGGTAGTTGTTGAGCCAACGCGACCCGAGCATGACGAAGGCGAGCAACAGGCTCGCGATCGCCAGCAGGCTGAAGAGCGACGCCGCAATCGGGTCGAGATGCTGGCTCAGCACGGCATTCAGCTCAGCTCGGTCCCGATGATCGCCAGGACTGCGAGCAGGAACGAGGCGGCGAGCGGCTCCTGGTAGCGGTAAAAGCGCAGCCGGGATTGCGCTGTTTCGACAAATACGACGACGCAAGCCACCAGCGTGAACTTGACGACGAGGCCCGCCGCCGCACCGGCCGCGCCCAGCGCCGTCCCCTGGATCGACAGGCCCCAAGGCAGGACCAGCACATTGCAGAAGATGGTGTACATGATGAACTGCTTCATCGCCGACGCCCATTTGAGGAGCGCCAGAAGAGGTCCCGAATATTCGAGGATACGGCCCTCCTCGATCATGTATACTTCGATATGCGTGCTCGAATGGATCGGCATGCGGTCGGTCTCGACCAGCAGAAGGATGAAAAAGGCGGCGACGAGAAACAGGTGGGCCGGGCTGACATAGGCGGCCCAGCTCGCCACCAAGAGATGATTGACGACAAAGGGCAGCATTGATTTGGCGAGCAGCGTGATCCCGACAAAAACCAGGATCAAGGTCGGCTCCGCCAGGATCGAAACCATGACCGCGCGGCTCGACCCGATCCCGCCATAGGCGCTCGACGTGTCGAGCCCGGCCAGGATGACCATAAAGGAGCCCAGCGTCAGGATCAGGCCCCCCCCGAGGAGATCGCCCATCGCCGAGAGCGGCAGCGGGAAATCGGTCAGCACCGGAATGACGATCGGCACCGTCAGCATGCAGGTGAACGCGACGACCGGGGCGGCCCAAAACAGCCAGGACGCGGTCTCCGGCACGACTATCTGCTTGTGGAACAGCTTCCAGAGGTCGCGATAGGGCTGGAAGATGCCGGGCCCGCGGGCCCGCTGCACCCGCTCCTCGAATTGCGTGACGATCCCTTGGATCAACGGCGAGAGGAAGAGGACGGTGGCGACCTGGGCGATTTGCAGGACAATGTCGCGCGCGCTCACGAACGCCCTCCACCGCCGGCCGCGTCCAAGCCGGCCGACGCCGAAAGCACACGCATTGTCGTGATCGGCCGGTCGGGACTAATCATGCACGCTCCTCCTGCGTCCGCAGACGTTTTCTGGAGGAGTCATCAGCCCCAAGGGCGGTTACAAGGCGAACTCCATCGCCCACTCTACGCGGGCAGGATCACGAGGCTGCGGCCGATTGTCAACACAGAACCAGCCCGACCAGCCATGCCTTTCGCGCGGCCGATCCTGAATTTTCGTGCTATCCCCTCTGCCTTCACCGTTGAGGGTCGGGCCTCGGCGTTATTCAGGGCCGAGCTTGCCGCAATCGAGATGCGGCCTTAGAAAAACACCGTTCTTCTTCACTCGCGGAGGCTGCGATGCCCGAACCGGAACGCATCGATCGGCGGCGTGCGGCGCTGATCGCCTACGATGTCTGCCGCCGCGCGCTCTCTCCATCGCACGCCGCAAGGCGGGCTGCAATGCGTCCGGTGCTCGACGCCTGGGTGCAGATGATCGCGGTCGCGCGGGCGGCGGGGCTGCCGGTGATCTACACGACGCCGGTCAGCCGCGCCGATGGCGCCGATGTGGTCCTGCTGCCGACCGACCTGTCGGCGCAAACCGGTGCGCCGCCGCTGACCAACGCCGTCGAGGGCACGGCGGAGGCCGGCTTCCCCGACGAGATTGCACCGCGCCCCGAGGATTACGTCTTCTTGAAGCGCCGGCCGAGCGCCTTTTACGGGACCGGCGTCACCGAGCTCTTGCACATGCTGCGGCGCGACACGATCATCATCGCCGGCGGCGCCACCAATCGCGGCGTGGAAACGAGCGTGCGCGAGGCCTTCAATTTCGACCTCGCCGCGATCGTCGTGCGCGAATGCTGCTGGAGCGGCGATGCGGCCGCGCACGCCTACAGCCTGGACAAGGCGATGAAAATGTACGCCCGCATCCGGACCCTCGACCAGGTCGCGGCAATGCTGGGGGAATGATAATGCTGGAGCAACGTGAGGGTGGCTGCCATTGCGGGCGAGTGCGCTTTCGGGCGCGGGTCGATCTGGATTTGTTGTCGCAGTGCAGCTGCTCGATCTGCACGAAGAAAGGCATCCTTCACTTGCCGGTTGCGGTCGAAGATTTCGAATTGCTGCGCGGCAAGAATGCGCTGACCGTCTACACCTTCGGCAGCGGCGTGGCGCAGCACAGCTTTTGCTCGGATTGCGGCATGCACGCGTTTTACATCCCGCGCTCGCAGCCGGACCGGATCACGGTCAATGCGCGCTGTCTCGACGGGATCGACGGGCCGAGCCTAAAGCCCGCCCGCTTTTTCGACGGACGGCATTGGGAAGCGGCGCAAAACCGGCGGATCGCCGAAGGAGGCCATGCGGCACCCAGCGGATTGAACGGCGCCGCGACGCTGCAAAGCATCCTCGACCGCGCGCCGGCGTAGCACGCGACGCAACCGGCCTTTTCAGCCGGCATCCGCCAGCGCCACCGGCGCAAACGCCCTGACCGGCGGAGGCGGGGCCGAGCATTTCTCGACTTCGACAAGCGCCGTCGCCGAGCTCGGACCCTGGCTCAGCCGCGACGTGCCGTGGTCGCGGGTCAGGACATTCGCATTGCCGTGCGCGCATCCGCGCTCGTCATCTCGCCACCGGGTCGTACCAGGCGCCGCAGGAGAGCCTGACGACGCCGGGGCGCACCGCCTCGGTAATCGAGACACCGGCGAAACAGGCGCCGCGCGCATTGAAGACGCGCACCACCTCGCCATTGCCGATCCCGCGGGCGGCGGCGTCGGCCGGGCTGATCGCCAGCGTCTCGCGGCCCGCTGTCTTGCCGCGCGCGCTGACCGGCCCCGCATCCATCTGGCTGTGCAATTTGTAGCGCGGCTGGCTCGAGACGAGATGCAGCGGAAAGGCCGCCGCTTGCCCGCCGCCCAGCCATTCCGCGGGCTCGATCCAGGTCGGGTGCGGCGGGCAGTCGTCATAGCCGAACCCGGCAATCTCGTCGGAATAGAGCTCGATCCGCCCGGAAGGTGTGCGCAGCCGGTTTTTGTCGGGGTCGGCGCGGAGCTCGGCAAAGAGCACGTATTCGTCCGTCCACGGCGGTATTTCGACCCAGCCCCTTGCCCAGAACGTGTCGAATTCCGGCACGAGGTTCGATTGCGCGCGCTCGCGAAAGGCGCCGTAAAGGTGGCGCAGCCAGGCGGTCTCGTCGCGCCCTTCGGCAAACGCCGTCGCGCAGCCGAGACGCCGCGCAAGCCCGAGGAAAATGTCGAAATCGTGCCGCGCCTCACCGATCGGCTCGATCGCCTTGTGCATCGCGATCACAAACCGGTCGCGCGGCGAGCCGCCGATGTCGTTGCGTTCGAGCGAGGTCGTCACCGGCAGCACGATGTCGGCGTGGCGCGCGGTCGCCGTCCACCACGGCTCGTGCACGACGATCGTCTCCGGGCGGGCCCAAGCGCGGCGCAGCCGGTTCAGGTCCTGATGGTGGTGGAACGGGTTGCCGCCCGCCCAATAGACGAGCCGGATGTCGGGATAGGTGGCACTCTTGCCGTCGAAATCGTAGCGCTCGCCCGGGTGTAAGAGGCAATCGGCAATGCGGGCGGCCGGGATCGCCAGCCGCGCTGGATTGGGCAATGCCGGCATCGCCGGGCCGGGAAACATCAAAGGCGGCTCGGCGAGCCCCGCCCCCGAGCCGTAGCCAAAGCCAAAACCGCCGCCGGGCAGCCCGATCTGGCCGAGACAAGCCGCCAGCAGCACCAGCGCCCAATAGGGCTGCTCGCCATGGTCGGCGCGCTGCAACGACCAGGACGCGGTCAGCATCGTGCGCTCCGCCGCCATCTGCCGCGCCAGAGCGCGGATCGTATCGGCCGGCACGCCGGTGATCGCCGCCGCCCAGGCCGCATCCTTCGGCCGGCCGTCGCTCGCGCCGGTCAGATAGGGCAGCACGCGTGAAAAGCCGGTGCAATAGCGCGTGAGAAACGCCTCGTCGTGCCGGGCTTCGGACACCAGCGTATGCGCCAGCGCCAGCATCAACGCGGTATCCGTGTTCGGCCGGATCGGGATCCATTCGGGGCCGACCGCCTCCGGGCCGTCCTCCCGGATCGGGCTGATATTGACGACGCGCACGCCGGCCCGCGCCAGCGCGGCAAAGGCGCCGCTCGTGCCGTGCCCGGCGCAGCCGCCCTTGGCGACCTGCGTGTTCTTCGGGTTGGCGCCGCCAAACAGCACCAAGAGCCCGGTATGGCGGGCGATCGACGACCACGAGGTCAACGGCCCGGTCACCGCCTGCGCGCTGCCGAGGATATGCGGCAGGAAGGTCAGCGCCGTGCCAAAGCTGTAATTGCTGGTCTGGTCGACAAACCCGCCGGAGGCGGCCAGAAACCGCCGCAATTGCCCGCGCGCTTCGTGAAAATGGCCGGCCGACGACCATCCCTGCGAACCGCCCATGATCGCCGCGGGGCCGTGCTCATGCCTGACCCGAGCCACTTCGCCCGCGACGAGATCGAGGGCCTCTTCCCAGGCGACCGGCACAAACGGCTCACGCCCGCGGCCGGCGCCGCTGGCCTTGCCCTTTTCCAGCCATCCGGCGCGCACCATCGGGCGGGCGATCCGGGTCGGCGAATGGACCGCATCCGGGATCGCCTCGATCAGCGGCGAGGGATCGGGGTCGAAGTCGAACGGAACGGCGCCGACGACCCGGCCCCCCTCGACGACGGCATTGAAGGCACCCCAGTGAGAATGGTGTGGGACGAGCTTGCGATCCATGGCGCTCTCTTGCATCCGGACGGCGAACCTTATCACGATGGCGAAAGAGGATGGCGGCCCGTCCGATTGCCGCATCGTCGCGAAAGCGGCACCCTGTCGGCGTGACAGCGCAAGAAGGAGCGTAGAGATGAGCGAAGAGCGGCGGGAATCGGCGGCATTGCCGGAGGCTTATTTCGATCGCACGCCGCAGCCCTTTGGCGAGGGTCCGCCGGACCCGCTGGTTTACGATGCGTCGCCGCGGGCGCTGCGTCAGCGCACGGTGAATTTTGCCGCCAAGCGTTTCGCCGATATGCGCTACGTCAGCGGGCTCGATCGCGCCACAGCCGAGCGGCATTTCCGCTGGCGGCCGGTGGCGCCGCCGGGTGGGCTCGGGTTTCGCGCGGCACCCGACGGCCAGGTGGAGCTCGCCGCCGCGCAGCGCCGTGGCGACATCGCCGTCGAGATGGACGATGCCGACCGGCGCGTGACCGTGCGCTGGAACGATACCGGCTTTGGCGAGCCGGTTGTCGGCGCCGCGATGGCGCGGCCCGGCTATGGCGGCATCGTCCTCGGCCCGCATGCGAAGCCGCGCTTCGATCCGCAGCCCATCGCCCGCAAGCGGCCGGGGCCCGGGCGTGCCTGGCCGCTCGGCGATGCGGTCGAGGCTCCGCCGGCACCGCCCGCCGAACTTGCCCGCGCGCTCGACGCCTTTTTCGCCCGATCGACCGGCGCCTACGGTGTCTTGATCGCCACGCCCGAGCGCATCCTCGCCGAACGCTACAGCGAATTCGGCGCCGCCGATCGCGCGACCCCGAGCTGGTCGATGACAAAAGCGGTCACCTGCACGGTGATCGGCCGCCTGATCCACGAGGGCTGGCTCGCTTCGGTCTATGACCCAGCACCGGCGCCGTTGTGGCGCGATCCGCGCGCGATCCACCGCCTGATCACGCTCGATCACCTCTTACGGATGCGCTCGGGGCTCGCCTTGCCGGTGGCGCATGGCGACGGGCAGGTGACCCTCGGCTTTGAGAACAGCGCGGTCTACCAGGATGCCGCCGACGCGTTCGAGGCGGCGCAGCGCTCGATCGTCGCCACCCTCCCTGGTGCCGTTTATCGCTACATCAACAGCGGCCTCAATGTCCTCGGCGCGATCGTCCGCGACCGGATCGAACAGCGCGGGCTGCCGTATTACGAAACCTTGTACGGCCTCCTGGTCGATCGCCTCGGCATGGCGAGCTATCAGCATTCGGCCGACATTGCCGGCAATCTGATCGCCTCGGGCGCCGGCTTTGCGAGCCTGCGCGACTATGCCAAGCTCGGCGTGCTGTACCTGCAGAACGGCATGTGGGACGGCGAGCGGCTGCTGCCGCAGGGCTGGACCGATTACGCGCTCGACGCGACGCATACCGGGACCAGCTATGCGGCGTGCTTCCGCACCAATATCGACCGCCAGTTCCCCGATCTGCCGCCCGACACCGCCTGGGCCTCGGGCGCTTCCGACCAGCGCATCTTTATCCTGCGCCGCCACCGGCTGACCGTCGCGGTCAGCAACGAGACCGACCATCCGATGGATCTCCTCGCGCTGAACCACGTCATCGCGGCGGCGATCGCGGCCTGGGCCTAGCCACCCTCAATACAGGAGATCGCCATGCCGACCGCCAACGACTTGCCCGATGTGCTCGAAACCACGCAGCCCGAGCGCCTCGCCACCGGCTTTATCTTTACCGAAGGCCCGCTGTGGCATCCGGAGGGCTGGTGGTATTTTGTCGATCTGCGCCGCAATCAGCTGTTGCGGCTGACCCCCGGCAAGGCGCCGGAGGTCGTCCGGACCACGATCGGCGGCAACGGCACGACCTTCGACCTCGAAGGCCGCCTGATCGTCTGCGAAGGCGACGACCGCCGGCTGACCCGCATGCGCCCCGACGGCACGGTCGGGCCGCTGGTCGACAATTTCAACGGCGGGCGCTTCAACCGGCCGAACGACGTGATCTGTCATTCGAACGGATGTCTCTATTTCACCGATCCCGAAAAGCGCCGCCCCTATCACGAGCGCGAGATCCCGGGCCCGGCCGGCGAGGACAATTTGTGGGACGGTGCGCGCGTCTATCGCCTGGCGCCCGACGGCGGGTTGAGCGTGCTGGCGAATTGCGAATACCCGAACGGGCTGGCGCTGTCGCCGGACGAGCGCACGATGTACGTCGCGAACACGCGCTCCTCGCAATACATCCACGCGATCCGGCTCGACGCCGCGGGCCACATGGTCGGGCGCAGCATCTTTGCCGACTTGAACGGCAGCGAGCCGGGCATTCCGGACGGCCTCAAGGTCGACAGCATCGGCCGGGTCTATTGCACCGGGCCAGGCGGCATCTGGGTCATGGCGTCGGACGGCCGCCGCATCGGCGTCATCCGCTGGCCGGAGCAAGCCGTCAACTTTGCGTTCGGCGGGCCGGATTTGCGGACATTGTTCTGCTGCGCGCACACCTCGGTCTACACATTGCGCGTCAAGGTGCCCGGCAACCCGCATCCCTGGTACAAGCGCCGCGGGCACTGATCTCAGGACGCCGCGGCCTGCCGCAAGCCGTCGGTCACGGTGGAGCGGCGAGATCGTCGTCGATCTTCTTGGCGCGCAACGCGGCCGGGCGGTTGCCGAGGCGCGACCAATAGCGCTCGAAGCCCGGGCGCTTCTCGATCGTGCCGAATTGCATGCCAAATCCGATATGCGAGCCGACATAGACATCGGCCGCGCTGAACCGGTCGCCGACCAGATAGTCGCCGCGCGATACGGCGGCTTCGAGCGCCTCGATGACCGCGGCATAGGTGCCGTAGCCGATCATCCTTTCGCGCTCCTGCGGCACGGCAAAGCCCATCATCCGGTTGCTGGCCGCCGCCTCGACCGGGCCCGCGGCAAAGAACAGCCAGCGGTAATAGGGGCCGCGCAAAGGGTCGCCGGGCGGAGGCGCCAAGCCCGCTGCCGGGAACGCGTCGGCGAGATAGGCGCAGATCGCGGCCGCCTCGGTCACGATCGTGTCGCCGTGCCGCAACGCCGGAACCTTGCCCATCGGGTTGACGGCGAGATAGGCCGGCGCCTTCATCGTCGTGGCGTAATCGAGCAATTCGGTGCGGTAGGGCTCGCCGGCCTCTTCCAGCATCCAACGCACGATCCGGCCCCGCGATTGCGGGTTCGTATAAAAAACGAGCTCTTCAGGCACGCTGGGACCTCCTTCGCTATTTCAAAATTTCGGCCATCCGGTGCGGCATTTCACGAATCGGTGAGGCTTTTGTTTTCCCGGCGCAGGCCGGGACCCACGGCCGTCCTGGATACCGGCCTTCGCCGGTAAGACGACGGGAGCCGCTGGTGCCGGCGTCACAAATCGAGCCCGTCGCGACGCAGCTCATGCATAAAGCCGGTGCGCTCCCTGTAAGCGCCCGATGGAAAGACCAGCGCATTGATGATCGGATCGGCAACACCGGTCGGGGATGTCATTCCTTCTCCATCCATGCGCGGCTTTACCGGAATGCCCGCTCCTTCAATACATGTGTTGGCCGCCGTTGACCGAGAGGGTCGAGCCGGTGATGAAATCGGCCTCGTCGGCGACCAGAAAGAGGACCGTGCGGGCGATGTCCTCGGCCTTGCCGAGACGGCCGACCGGGATGCGCGCGACGATCTTTTCCAGGACCTCGGGCGGCACCGCGCGCACCATCTCGGTATCGACATAGCCGGGTGCGACGGCGTTGGGCCGCAGCCTCTTGAACCGGTGCGTCGCCTGCACATATTTTTCAACCTACAGCTTTGTCGTGGAAGCGGAAATGGCAAATGTGATGAAGGGGCTCATTGAACGTGCCCAACATGCCAATGAAGTGGCCCAAAAGGCCATAATCGTAGCGCTTGCTCATCAGAACGTTGTTGAGACGCAAGTAGTCCGGGTAAGAAATCTTGAACGCAAGATTTCCCCAAAAAAATAGAGTAATTCGCTATGGCTGATCCTTTCTATGGGCTCGTTGACACCGTTCGATCCGCCATCAATATGGCATATGCTGCGCTAGTGTCCTGGCTCGCAAATATCGACTAATATCTGCGGTGGGTGAATTTGTGGAAGGATTGCGGGGATGGCGCGGCCGATCAAGCGATTGGTGACGGAGCCGGATGTTGCGAAGGAGCTTCGCCGGCGGTCGCGCTCGACAACCATCGGGGTGCGCGAGTCGCGACCGCGCCGCGATCATCCTGCTGCGGCTGGAGGGGATCGGTGTCGCCGCCGTCGCCGCGCAGCTGAACACCACGGCCAAGCGGGTTTCGACCTGGTCGCGGCGGTTTGAGATTTCGGGTCTCAAAGGCCTCGACGAGCGGCCGGGGCGCGGTCGCAAGCCATCGATCCCGATGGCGAAAGCGGCGCGTGTCGTCAGCGAGGCGACGCGTCCGCCGAACGGCCGAATCCGCTGGAGCATCCGCTCGATGAGCCGGCATGCCGGCATCTCGCCGAGCTCGGTTCAGCGCATCTGGTCGAAGAACGAGCTGAAGCCGCACCGCATGAAGACCTTCAAGCTGTCGAACGACCCGCAGTTCGAGGAGAAGTTCTGGGATGTGATCGGGCTCTATCTCGACCCGCCGGCCCAGGCGCTGGTGCTGTGCTGCGACGAGAAATCGCAATGCCAAGCGCTCGAACGCACCCAGCTCGGCCTGCCGCTGGCGCCGAGACGGCCCCCCACCATGACGCACGATTATACCCGGCACGGCACGGTCACCCTGTTTGCCGCCCTGAGCCAACTGACCGGCAAGCTGATCGCGCGCACCGAGACCAACCACACCCATGTCGAATGGTTGCGCTTTCTCAAACAGATCGATCGCGAGACGCCGCGCGAGCTCGATCTGCATCTGATCGCCGACAACTACGCCACCCACAAACATCCCAAGAGCCTGCCCTCGCGAAGGCGGGGGCGGGCCTGGCTCGACCAGCACCGCCGCTTCACCATGCACTTCACGCCGACCTCCTCGTCCTGGCTCAATCTGGTCGAGCGCTTCTTCGCCGATCTGACCGCCGATGTGATCCGCGCCGGCAGCTTCGCCTCGGTCAACGACCTGGTGCGCGACATCAACACCTATCTCGCCGAGCGCAACGCCGATCCAAAGCCCTACCGCTGGCGGGCACAGGGCGCCGACATCCTCGCCAAAATCAAACGCGCCCGCGCCACCCTCGAAAATCTCTCCGCCGCATGAGTTATTGATCGGCAATTGAGATTCAGGACACTAGGTGTCAGCAAGCTCAATGCTGAAAAGATTGCAGAGCTTGAGATACGCCTTAGGAGCTTGGAAGCGCAAGTCGAAAGCTTGCTATCTGAATATGAAAAGGAGAAACGCCGGGCTCGTGGCCGGGCAATCGCGGCAGGGATATGGCGCGCCAAAGCAGAGGGTCTCAAGGTCGAGCTCGACCAGGTCGGCGCCCAAATGGCAGAATAGATGCGCAATAGCTTTCCCATCATGCTAAGATCTCGGCTATGCGTTCAATGAACCGTGCGGCAATCTCGATCATTTCCTCAGCCTCAGACCTGGGGACGCCCGATTGCGGGCCGACCCCGTAGTCGGCGATCTCTTTGAGTTTGTAGGCCCGCGCAAGAAACCGAGTGAACTCCCGCTCGATCCGCGGCTCGTCCTTCGCCAGCCGGGCGAAGGTGCTGCGTAAGCCGCTATGGGTTTTCACAGCCCGCCCGAGGCTCGCGAAGATCAGCGCCTGTGCAGCATGGAAGCCCGCCAAGTACGCCGCGCGGGCCGCTTCGTCACTGTAGTGCGTCAGATCGAGGAGGTCTCGCGCTTTGCTCAGAGATTCGCGTGCCTTATCGAGATAATCTGCCGTCTCGGGTGTCACAGATTGAGCCCGTCGCGACGCAACTCGTGCATGAAGCCGGTGCGCTCCCGGTAGGCGCGGGCCGGAAACGGCAGCGCGTTGATTACCGCGCCCGTGTCGTAAAGGATCTCTGTCTCGGCATCCGCCAGCCGGTCCATCTCCGCGGGCCGATCGGTCATTCCACGCAGAAACACTGCAACGTCATAGTCGGAATCGGACCCGGCGGCGCCGCGCGCGCGCGAACCGAACAGCACCACCCGCTCGATGCGCTCGCCATATATTTCATCAAGCGCGGCGCGGAAACGCTCCATAATCGGATCGGTGGCGATCGCTTTTTCGGCCATTCGTTCTCCATCCATCCACGGGCCGATGCTCGGCTCAATAGCCGATGCTCGGCTCAATACATGTGTTGGCCGCCGTTGACCGAGAGGGTCGAGCCGGTGATGAAATCGGCTTCTTCGGCGACCAGAAAGAGGACCGTGCGGGCGATGTCCTCGGCCTTGCCGAGGCGGCCGACCGGGATGCGGGCGATGATCTTTTCCAGGACCTCGGGCGGCACCGCGCGCACCATCTCGGTATCGACATAGCCGGGGGCGACGGCGTTGACGGTGATGCCGCGCGCCGCCCCCTCCTGCGCCAACGCCTTGGTAAAGCCGTGGATGCCCGATTTCGCTGCGGCGTAGTTGACCTGGCCGTATTGCCCGGCCTGGCCGTTGATCGAGCCGATATTGACGATCCGGCCAAAGCCGCGCGAGCGCATCCCGTCGATCACCTGGCGCGACATGTTGAAGCAGGATGACAGGTTCGTTTGGATCACCGCGTTCCACTGCTCGAAGCTCATCCGGTGCATCGTCGCGTCGCGGGTGATGCCGGCATTGTTGACCAGCACCTCGACGGGCCCGAGCGCCGCCTCGATCGCCTTGACGCCGCCGGCGCAGGCGCGGAAATCGGATACGTCGAACTTGAACACCGGAATGCCGGTCTCTTCGGCAAATTCCTTCGCCGCCGCATCGTTGCCGGCATAGATTGCCGCGACCCGATAGCCGGCCTTGCCGAGCGCGGTCGAGATCGCGCGGCCGATGCCTCGCGTCCCGCCGGTGACCACCGCCACCCTGGCCATGCGTTACCTCCCTCTCATTTGTTCTTTGGACTAATCGCGCTCGAGGCACATGGCGATGCCCATGCCGCCGCCGATGCACAGGGTCGCGAGCCCTTTTTTCACATTGCGCCGCTGCATCTCGTAAAGGAGTGTCACCAGCACGCGTGCCCCCGATGCGCCGATCGGGTGGCCGAGCGCGATGGCGCCGCCGTTGACGTTGACCTTTTCGGCATTCCAGCCGAGGTCTCTTGCCGACCGCACAGGCCTGCGCCGCAAAGGCTTCGTTGGCCTCGATCAGGTCGAGATCGCCAACCGACCAGCCGGCTTTTTTCAGCGCCATGCGGCTCGCCGGGATCGGCCCCGTGCCCATGATCGCCGGATCGACCCCGGCGGTAGCCCATGAAACGATGCGGGCGAGCGGCGTGACGCCGCGCTTGCGCGCCGCCTCGGCGGTCATCAGCACGACCGCCGCCGCCCCGTCGTTGATGCCGGAGGCGTTGCCGGCGGTGACGGTGCCGTTCTTGTCGAAAGCCGGGCGCAATTTCGCCAGCACCTCGACCGTGGTGCCGTGCTTGGGATGCTCGTCATCCTCGACGACCGTCTCGCCGCGCCGGGTCGCGATCTTGACCGGGACGATCTCGTCCTTGAAGCGGCCCGCCTTTTGCGCGGCCTCGGCCTTCTGCTGCGAGGCGGCGGCAAAGGCGTCCTGCTGCTCGCGCGTAATCTGCCAGCGCTGGGCAACGTTCTCGGCGGTGTTGCCCATATGGTAGCCGTTGAAGGCGTCCCAGAGCCCGTCTCGGATCATCGTATCGACCAGCTCGGCGTCGCCCATCTTGACGCCGTTTCTGAGATGAATGCAGTGCGGCGCCTGGCTCATGCTCTCCTGGCCGCCGGCGACGACGATGTCGCTGTCGCCGGCGCGGATCGCCTGATAGCCGAGCGCCACGGTGCGCAGCCCCGAGCCGCATAGCTGGTTGACGCCGTAAGCCGTCACCTCGAACGGCAATCCGGCGCCGATCGCCGCCTGGCGCGCCGGGTTCTGGCCTTCGCCGGCGGCGAGGATCTGGCCGAGGATGACCTCGGAGACCTCGCTGGGCTCGACCCCGGCGCGGCGCAGCGCCTCGCCGATCGCGATTTCGCCGAGCTTGTGCGCGGGCAGGCTCGCGAGCCCGCCGTTGAACGCGCCGACCGGGGTGCGAACCGCGCCGGCAATGACGATATCGGCCATCGGACGATCTCCTCGCAGGGTATGCGCTTTATCTGGGGCAGGGGGCCCGAATGTAAAAGCCGGCGCCCTGCGGTGTCCAGCCGCCGGGCGATCGGATCGGGCACGTCCGGACTGCGGCTGGAGGCGCCGGCGCCGGCATGCGATAAACGCCGCCGCATTGGAGGTTGGATCGGGATGGACGAAGGGGTGCGGCCGGCCGAGGAGGAGCTGTCGATCTACGCGCCGGCGGGTCTCGCCGACGGCATCGCGGCCCTCGCCGGCGAGCCGGTCTTTGCCGAGATCCTGGCGCGCGCCGGCCCGCCGCGCTTTCGCCGGCGCCGCAACGGCTTTCCGACCTTGCTGCACATCATTCTCGAGCAGCAGGTGTCGATCGATGCCGCGGCGGCGATGCACCGGCGGCTCAGCGAGGCATGCCGGCCGCTCGCGCCCGAGCGGTTTCTCGCCCTCGACGACGCGAGCTTGCGCCGGTGCGGCTTCAGCCGGCAAAAGGCCGGCTACGCCCGCAACCTCGCCGAAAAGGTGCAGTCCGGCGAATTCGATTTTGCCCGGCTCGCCAAAGCCGACGACGAAGCGGCACGAGGCGGCGCTGCGCTCGCTCAAAGGGATCGGCCGGTGGAGCACCGAGGTCTATCTGATCTTTGCCCTCGGCCGGCCCGACATTTGGCCCGCCGCCGATCTCGGCCTGCAACTTGGCGCCCGCGAATGCCTCGGCCTCGCGGCCCGCCCGGCCGAGCCCGAATTGCGCGCGCTCGGCGAGCAATGGCGGCCGTGGCGCGCGGTCGCATCGTGCCTCTTCTGGCAATCCTATCTGCACACCCGCCGCCGCACCCCGCCCCGCCGCCGCTCGCCGGCCCCGAATGAGTCGTTCTGCGGGGAAGCAAGGGCAGCGCGCCTGCTCCGCCTGTTGATCAGATCGAGATCAGGCGGCTCGGGCCTCCCCCGTTGTCGGCGACGATGTGGGCTTGTACCATATCATAATGGCAATTTTATGATGACGTGATGCGCTTCGGCATACGGCAGAGCCGGCTTTCGCGCTTGCGCGGCGGAGAGCTGGCGGGAGATGGTGGGGGATGGGGAAGCTCCGGGCGGTGTGCGTTTATTGCGGGTCGTCGGGCGCAGTGGCGCCGGCGTATCGGGCGGCGGCGAGCGAGCTGGGCGTCGGGCTCGCCGCGGCCGGGATCGAGGTGGTGTTCGGCGGCGGGCGGGTCGGGCTGATGGGGCTCCTGGCCGACGCGGCGCTCGCCGCCGGCGGGCGGGTGACCGGGATTATTCCGCAGCGGCTGCGCGCTGCCGAGCTGGCGCACGACCGGCTCAGCGAGCTTCTCGTCGTCGCCGGCATGCACGAGAGGAAGCGCGCGATGGCCGAGCGGGCGGACGCCTTTGCCGTGCTGCCGGGCGGCATCGGCACGCTCGACGAGATGTTTGAGATGCTGAGCTGGAAGCAGCTCGGATTGCACCAAAAGCCGATCTTTCTGGTCGATGTCGAGGGCTATTGGGCGCCGCTGCGCCTGCTCCTCGGCCATATCGTCGAGGCGGGCTTCGCCCGGCCGCCGACCCTCGACCTGATGCGCGTCGTCCCCGATGTGGCCGGGCTGATGGCGGCGCTCGTTGCAAACCCCGGCGCCGGCGTCCCCGGTCGACAGCGGCAACCTGTGAGGGGATCGCACCGAGCCCGGAAGAGCGCACAAATTTCGGCCCGTGGCGCGCGTTTTGGCCCCGTGGCGCGCGGCGATCAGGATCCGCGGTTTTTGAAAAAGCGGTTTGGCGGGCGCGGCAGGCCAAGGTTTTCGCGCAGGGTTTTGCCCTCGTATTCGGTGCGGAAGAGGCCGCGGCGCTGCAGCTCGGGGACGACCTTGTCGACAAAATCGTCGAGGCCGCCGGGGACCCACGGAAACATGATGTTGAAGCCGTCGCAGGCGCGGCCTTCGAGCCATTCCTGCATCTCGTCGGCGATCATCGCGGGGGTGCCGACCATGGCGAGGCCGCCATAGCTGCCGGCGATCTTCGCCAGTTCGCGAACCGTCAGGTTGTCGCGGCGGGCGCGGGCGATGACGCGTTCCCGCCCGCTTTTGCTCGCGTTCGATTCGGGGATGTCAGGCAACGGCCCGTCGAGGTCGAAGCCCGAGGCGTCGTGGCCGAGCGCGATCGAGAGCGAGGCAAGGCCGCTGTCGGGGTGGACGAGGCTGTCGAGAAGGCCACGCTTGTCGCGCGCCTCGGCCGCGCTGTCGCCGACGACGACAAGGGCGCCGGGCATGATCTTCATCAGCTCGGGGTCGCGGCCGAGCCGTTCCATGCGTCCCTTGACGTCGGCGTAAAAGCCCTGGGCGTCGGCGAAGCGGCCGCCGCTGGCAAAAATCACCTCGGCGGTTTCGGCGGCGAGCTGGCGCCCGGCGTCCGACGCGCCGGCCTGGACGATGACCGGCCAGCCCTGGACCGGCCGCGCGATGTTCAAGCGGCCCGCGCACCGAGAGGAACTCGCCCTTGTGGTCGAGCACATGCAGCCGCTCGGGGTCGAAATAGACGCCGGCCTCGACGTCGCGGACAAAGGCGTCGTCGGCCCAGCTGTCCCACAGCCCGGTCACGACATCGAAGAACTCGCGCGCCCGGCGATAGCGCTCGCCGTGCTCCATATGCCCGGTCAAGCCGAAATTGAGCGCCGTATCGGGGTTTGAGGTGGTGACGAGGTTCCAGGCGGCGCGGCCATTGCTGATGTGGTCGAGCGAGGCAAAGCGCCGCGCGATCAGATAGGGCGGCTCAAAGGTGGTGGAGGCGGTGGCGATCAGCCCCAGATGCTCGGTCACCATCGCCAAGGCCGGCAGCAGGGTCAGCGGGTCGAACGAGGTGACCGTGGCGCTGCGCTTCAACGCCGCCATCGGCATGTTCAAGACACCCAGATGGTCGGCCATAAAAAACGCGTCGAACCGCCCGCGCTCCAAGGTCTGCGCGAACCGAACGAGGTGCTGCAGGTTGAAGTTGGCGTCCGTATAGGCGCCGGGATAGCGCCACCACGCCGTATGAATGCCGACCGGGCGCATAAACGCCCCCAAATGCAATTGCCTCGTGGCGGTCACTCTCAGCGCCCCGCTAGCTATAACGCGAGCTTAACCAGTGCTTAGATGCCCTGTAGGATGGGTTGAGCGCAGCGAAACCCATCTTCTTCGGTGGTTGCGATGGGCTTCGCGATGCTCAACCCATCCTACAGCTCCTTGCTGCTGAATCAGGTGATTGCGTCTGAACACTAGCACAGGCTCGGGCCACTCGGTAGAGCGGGCCGATGCCCGGTAGCCTTATTGGCCGATCGTGTTCGAGCTCGAGGGTGAGGACGCAACCAATGCCGGTGATGCGGGTCGCGCCGCAGGTCGGAGTTGGGGCTCCCCCCACCTCACCCGACCCTCTCCGCCCCCAAGGGCGGAGAGGGGGATATTCGGGCGCTCGCGCGGTGGACGGCGGGAGGGCCTCCCGCCGCCTGCGTCAGGCTTGCGCCGTTACGCCCCCTGGTAGAGCGGGCCGCGGACGATCTGGCCGGGGAGCGCTTCGGTCAATTGGCCGTGGTCGAGCAGGACCTCGCCGTTGACGATGACGTGGTCGATGCCGACCGCCTCGCGCTTGACCTGGACGCCGCCCGCCGGCATCGAGGCGACCGGCTCGCGCGGCTTGGAGGCGATCGTGTCGGGGTCGAAGATCGTGATGTCGGCGACCTTGCCGGCGGCGATAAAGCCGCGATCGGTAATGTCGTGCATCAGCGCGGTCTTGCCGGTCAGCCGATAGACCGCCTCTTCGAGGGTCAGCGCCTGCTCTTCGCGCACCCAATGGCCCAAGAGGTTGGTGCTGGTCTCGTGCCGGTCGGCGGTGTGCGGCCGGCCGCCGCCGTCGCTGGTGCCGATCACGGTGAATTGCGAGCCGAGGATGTGCTTCTGCGTCTTCGGATCATGGTTGCGGTCGATCGCCTGGAAGCAGGTCTGCAAATCCTCATCGAGCGACAGATCGAGGAAGGCGTCCATGATGCCCTTGTTCTGCTCCTTGGCGATCTGCTCGATGCTCTTGCCCTCGAGATGCCGGTTCTGCCCCTTGGTCGTCATAAAGACCTCGACGAGGTCCCAGCGCCGGTTGAACTGGCCGCGGGCGCGGCCGCGCCGATCGGTCATCCCGCCTTCCTG
Source organism: uncultured Alphaproteobacteria bacterium (assembly GCA_963702685.1). Lineage (GTDB taxonomy): Bacteria > Pseudomonadota > Alphaproteobacteria > ATCC43930 > CGMCC-115725 > AP-15. Next base: position 459,429 of record CAVPDQ010000006.1, read on the forward strand.
AGCGACCGTGCCCTCGACCGCCTCGGCCGACATCGCCTTGCGGATCTCCGGGTCGCGGAACGCGCGCATGCGGTCCTGATAAGGCAGCGCCATGACCTTGTCCCAGGTCGGCATGCCGCGGAAGAAGCCCTCGGGATGGGTGATGTCCTCGTCCTGCGGGACGTTGAGGCCGCGCTGCAGGTCAAAGATCGCGCCGGCGACGGTCGACAGGCACGAGCCGTAGCAGCGGGCGCCGCTCTTAAACCCGTCCTCGAGCCATTTCAGGTGCTCGACCCATTCATCGGGGTTGCCGATCGGATCCGACATCAAGTTGTAGATCGACGGCCGCCCGGTCCGCGCCGCGAGCTCGCGGGCGACCTGCCGCGTCTGCTTGGTGCCGCCCGGGGCGCCGCCGGCGACCTGGAACACGCCGGTGCCGAGCTCGCCGAGCACGCTCGCCAACTCCCAGCGCTCCTCGTCATTGCCGACCCCGGCCGGATCGCCGCGATCCTTGGGCGCGGTCGAAAAGCCGAGCGCGCCGTCATGCATCGCCTCGCGGATCAGCTTTTTCATCGCCGTCATTTCTTCGGGCGTCGCCTGCCGCTCGGAGGACGCCTCGCCCATCACATAGCGGCGGATGCCCGAATGGCCGACGAGGGTCCCGACATTGATGCCGCGCTTTTTGCCGAGCGCGTTCAGATAGTCGCCGACCGATTCCCAGGTCACATCGACCCCGGCCTTCAGCACCGGCAGCGGGATCTGCTCCGCATCGGAGAAGAATTCGAGATACCACTCGGCGTCGCCGGGCCGCACCGGGGCGATGACCTGGCCGCACTGGCCGACAATGACTGTGGTGTGGCCGTTGTGCACCCACGAGCCGCAATAGGGGTCCCACACCGCTTGCGGGTCGAAATGGGTGTGGTGATCGATAAAGCCGGGGGCGACGACCCGGCCCGCGGCGTCGATGGTGCGTTTGGCGGCGGCGCCGTTGGATTTCCCGACGCCGACGATCTTGCCGTCCTTGACCGCGACATCCGCCTGGAACGCGGGCTCGCCCGAGCCGTCCACGACGCGCCCGTTTTTGATCAAGAGATCATACGCCATGATTTTTCTCCTTGCTGCCCCCGCGCCCCCGATCCGAGCGCGGCAGCTGTTTCCTCCAAAGCGGCGCCCGAACGCGCCCATTCGCAGGCTGTGACAAAAGGCTACGCCCCGATCAACGAGCCGGCAACAATTTCGCAGGCTCGCCAGCGGAAATATTCGAGATGCACTCAATGCATTAATATAATGCACAGTGTGCATTCATGAGCGCTCGATGGAGCGCAAAAGGCCTAGATGGCCGGAACACGCCCGGCCATTAAACGAATCTGCTTTCTTGTTGCAGCATCGGAGTGCCCAGCGCGGCGGCGCCCGTCAACCGAAGAGCTATACCTTTCACTCGTTTGTGACCGGCCTTGTGCCGGTCATCCACGCCTTTGACGATGGGGTCGAACCATGCCCGGTTGGGTTTACATGATGTACAAACCGTCGAAACGGAGCCTGTATACCGGCGTCACCGACAATTTGGCGCGGCGAGCGTGGGAGCATCGGACCGGCCAGAGCAAAGGGTTCACCAAAAAATACGGGCTGAAAATGCTGGTCTATCTCGAGAAATATGACGACATGCTCGCTGCACGGCAACGTGAGCGGAATATCAAGCACTGGCCGCGGGCCTGGAAGGTGCGCCTAATCCACGGTCAAAATCCCGACTGGGAGGATCTTTACGATCGGCTGGCTTGAGGCGTGGATGGCCGGGACGAGCCCGGCCACGAACGAAACCGGGAGTGGCTACGCTTCAAAAGGCTTGCTGCGCCTTTTGGCATTGCGAGCCGCTCAGTATGGCTCCATTTGCCGCAGTAAGCATAGGGCAGGTTACGACCACGCCGGTGGCCGTGTTGACTAATGTCACCAATGAGGCAGCGCCCTCGATCCTCGACGGATTGTGGAAGGTATCGGGGGTCGCTCGCCAGAATTGAGGCCGGTCGCTTTAAGGGGCGGCAGGTTGCAAGGGTTGCCGCCGAGGCCGCCGCGATCGATGGGACGCATTGACCCGGACCGGGATGCGCACGAAACTGGGAGCCCCGGATCAGGGCGGCGCGCGGCCGCGCTGGGCGATGGGAGCCAGCGATGACCAATCTCGCCGAGCCGCCGATGCTGGTGCACGCGACGACGCGGCGCTCGCGGCGGGTGTCGGTGATTTGGGTCATTCCGCTGGTGGCGATCGCGATCGGTGCGTGGCTCGCCTGGGACACCTGGTCCAAGGAAGGGCCGACGATCACCATCGCCTTCAACACCGCCGAGGGGCTGCAAGCCGGCCAATCGCAGCTCAAATTCAAAGATATCGTGTTCGGCACGGTGAAAAGCCTGGCGTTGTCGCCGGACCACAGCCATGTGGTCGTGACGATTGCCACGACGCGCCAAGCCGAGCCGCTTCTGACCCACAAGACCGTGTTCTGGGTGGTCAAGCCGCGGCTCTTCGCCGGCGCCGTCTCCGGCCTCGAAACCCTGCTCTCGGGCAGCTATGTCGGCATGCTGCCGGGGCCGAGCGCCGGCACCGCCGAGCGCGATTTCACCGGGCGCGAAGATCCGCCGATCCTGAGCGAGCACGTCCCCGGCCACGTCTTTTTTCTGAAGGCCAAGCGGCTCGGCTCGATGTCGTTGGGCTCGCCGATCTTTTACCGCGATTTGAGCGTCGGCGAGGTGCTCGGCTGGGACATTGCCGACATGGCCGATTACGTGACGATCCACGCCTTTGTCCGCGCCCCCTACGACGGCTATGTGCATGACGGCACGCGCTTCTGGAACGCCTCGGGGCTTTCGGTCAAGCTCGCCGGCACCGGGCTCGACATCCAGATGGAGTCGTTGCGCGCGCTGATCCTCGGCGGCATCGCCTTCGACACCCCGCAGGGCGAAGCGCACGGCCGGCCGGTCAGCGCCGAAAACCACGTCTTCCCGCTGTTCGCCGACCGCGATACGGCCACGGCCGCCTCCTACACCCGCAAGATCCAGGTCGTGTCGTATTTTCCGGGGTCGGTCAGCGGGCTCGGGCCGGGATCGCCGGTGACGATGCACGGTCTCGTCGTCGGCCATGTCACCGATGTGCGCCTCGTCTACGACAAGGAAAAGGACATGGTATTGGCGCCCGTGCGCTACGACGTCGAGCCGGAACGGGTCGTCGGGGTCGGCGTCCAGGTTTACAAAAGCGAGGCCGAGGCGGTGGACGGGCTGTTGCAGCGCGGCTTGCGGGCGACCTTGCAGAGCGCCAATTTGATCACCGGGCAGCAGCAGGTGGCGCTCGATTTCCTGCCCAACGAGCCGGCGGTCAAGCTCGCCGAGGAAGACGGCGCCTTTGTCTTGCCGACCGCCGCCGCCGGCGGCTTCGCCGGGCTTCAGGCCTCGGCCAACGATCTCCTCGACAAGGTCAACACGATCCCGTTCGACCAGATCGGCAAAAACCTCGACGGCATCCTGAAATCGGTCAATGCGCTGGCGAGCGGGCCCGAGACGCGCGCGGCGTTGACCCGGCTCGCGGCGACGGTCGCCACCGCCGAGCAGGTGATGAAGCATGTCGATGCCGGCACCGCCCCGGCCCTGAAGCGGCTCCCCGACATGGCCAACCAGCTGCAAAAGACCGTGACCAACGCCAACAAGCTGCTCATTTCGCTCGATAGCGGCTATGGCGACAACACCAAGTTCAACCGCGACCTCGGGCGTCTGATGGTGCAATTGAACGACGCGGTGACCTCGATCCGCTCGCTCGCCGATTTGCTGGCGCGCCACCCCGAGGCGCTGGTCAAGGGCCGGCCGGCAAGCGGCGTCGAATGAGCCGCGCAAAGCCCCTACCCCTACTCCGGCCCCTGCTCCGGCTCGCCGCGATCGCGTTTGCGACCGCGCTTGCCGCGTGCTCGTCGCCCGACCCGGCGCTCTACAATCTGGCGGCGGCCCCGGGTGCGGTCCGTGTCGGCGGTCCCAGGATCGTGCTGCTGCACCAGGTTTCGCTCGCTCGCTACCTCGAGCGCTCGCAAATCGTCCGCTCGTCGGAGAACTACCGTCTCCAAGTGATGGAGAACGATTGGTGGGGCGAGCCGCTCGCTGCGATGCTGGGGCGCGTGCTTGCCGAGGAGCTGGGCCAACGCCTGCCGCAGACCACCATTCTCAGCGAGACCGGTGCCGTATCGGCCCGGGCGAACGCGACAATCGAGGTGAATATCGAACGTCTCGACGAGGACGCCGCCGGCAGCTTGATCCTCCAGGCGCAAGCCGCGGTGCGCTACACCGGCCAGACCCAGCCGATTTTGCGCAGCTTTCGCTTCAGCGTTCCCCCCACTGCCGCCGGCGTCGCGGGCGAGGTGGCGGCAATCAGCGTGGCGGTCGGAAAGCTCGCCGACGGCATCGCGCCGATGCTGACGGTGGGAGGTGCGGCCGGCTGATGCCTGCCCGCGCGGCAGCACCCGCGACCCGGCCGCAATTGCGCGAATGCCCCGGCTGCGGCCTCGTGCAGATGGTCCCGGCGCTCGCCGCCGGCACCACCGCATACTGCGCGCGCTGCCCGACGACCTTGCGCCGCGCCACGGCTCATGACCTCGATCATGTGATCGCGCTCACTGTGGCGGCGCTGACGCTGCTCGGCGTGATGTGCGCAAGCGCGCTGATGAGCGTCGAGACTTTTGGCATCCGCCATGTCGCGAACCTCTTTTCGGGGCCGGAGGAGCTGGTGCGGCAGGGCATGGCGCCGCTCGCTGCGGTCGTCGTGTTCGTCACCGTGCTGGCGCCGTTCGGCAAGCTTTTCGGCACGCTCTATGTCGCGGTCAGGGCGCATGAGCGGCATCCGCCACGCCATCTGCGAAAGGTGTTTGCGCTGGCCGAACGGCTGCGCCCGTGGTCGATGATCGAGGTGTTCGTGCTCGGCGTGTTCGTCGCCTACGTCAAGCTCGGCGATCTCGTCACGATCGGGCTGCGCACCGGCGTCTTTGCGCTCCTGGCGCTCACCATCGTGCTGGTCTGGGTCGATGCCGCCTTCGACCGCGAGAAAGTCTGGGAGCGGCTCGACCGCAAAGACCGGCCCGGCGCTTTGCCCCGCGCCGGCATCGAAGACGCGGTCGGCTGCGACACCTGCGGCCTCGTCAGCCATCCACGGCACGATCGACGCTGCCCGCGCTGCGACAGCGCGCTCCACCGCCGCCGCCCGAACAGCATTGCGCGTACTTGGGCTTTGGTGATCGCCGCGGCGATTCTTTATATCCCGGCCAATTACTATCCGGTGCTGAGCGTCGTGCAGCTCGGCGCCGGGCAGCCGAGCACGATCTTGGGCGGCGTCGAGGAATTGATCAGGGCGCGCCAATACCCGCTCGCCGCGCTGGTTTTTTTCGCCAGCATCGCGGTGCCGGTGCTTAAGCTCACCGGGCTGTCGATCATGCTGGCCGCGACCCAGACCGGCCGCCTCGGCTGGCTGCGCGACCGCACCCGGCTCTACCATATCGTCCGCTTTATCGGCCGCTGGTCGATGATCGACATTTTCATGGAGTCGTTGCTGGGGGCGCTCGTCACCTTCGGCACGGTGATCACGATCCAGCCCGGCGTGGGGGCGCTGGCCTTTTGCGCCGTCGTGATCCTGACCATGTTCGCCGCCGAAACCTTCGACCCTCGCCTGATGTGGGACGCCGCCGCCGCCGCGGGCCGGCCGCTGCCGGTGGCGCCCTAAAAGCAATGCCGCCGATGGCGAGCCCGAGACGGCCGGCGGGGCTTCAGCCGATCGCGCCGGCGAAGCTTTCGAGCAGCGACCACGCTTCGGCGCCGGCGCGCTCGCGCCAACGGCTGTAAAAACTGCCGAGCTTTGCGCGCATCGCTGTCGCGTCGGCGGTGTTGACCAGCATCCCCAGCCGCTCCAGCTCGGCAGCGCCGGCGGCATTGACCGCCTCGATGTCCTGACGCTGCAGCAGCGCGGATTTCTCGGCATTCGCCTCGACGACGCGCCGAATGTCGGTCGGCAGCGCCTGCCACATGGCGCCATTGGCGAGGAGGGTGAAGCCCGACCACCAATGACGGGTCAGGCTCAAATGGGTCTGCACCTCGTACAGCTTCAGCGACAGCACAACGCCGAGCGGATCGCTCTGGCCGTCGAACCGGCGCTCCTTGAGCGCCTGGTACATCTGATTGAACGGGACATAGCCGGCTTCCGCACCCAGTGCGGCAAAAAAATCGCCGGCAATGGCGCCGCCGGGGCTGCGGATCTTGAGCCCCGCGAGATCGCCCGGAGCGCGGATCGGATGCTGGCTGGTGGTCAGGTGGTGAAACCCGTTCTGCATCGCCTGGGGAAAGGCGTGGATGCCGTGCTGCGCCAGCTCGCCGCGGATGCGGTCGCCGAGCGCGCCGTCGAGGGCCGCGAACACCGCCTTCGAATCGTCGAACGCAAAGGGCAGCAACGGCAGCGCGCTCGACGGCGCCAGATCGCCCAGCGTCGCCCCGGCGACAAAGAATTCGAGCGCCCCCGCCTGCATGTCGGCGAGCATCTTCGGATCGGGGCCGAGCCGGCTCTCCGGAAACACCTCGAGTCGGAGCTCGTCATTGGTCTCGCGCCCGATTGCCGCGGCCATCTCGCCGAGCCGCCTCGCGGTCGGGCTCCCCTCGGGCTGGTTCAGCCCCAGCCGGTAACGAAAACGGGCGCGCATTCTCTGATCACCATGCCGTGGCGGCGGGGTTTGGTTTCAGCCGGGATTTTGCGATGCAGACTCTAATCGCGGCCGGCGGCGGGGTCTAGCTCGTCTCGACCGGCCGCACGGGACGCTGTATGTCGCCGCCGGCCGGTGTAGCCTCGCTCACACATCGCCGCACGCCTCGTCGAGCCCGGCCATAAATGAAGGAAAGCATGGAGACAGAACCGGAGATTCTGCTTGGCCGAAAGGGTGGGCTCGCCACGCTGACGATCAACCGGCCGCAGGCGCTCAATGCGCTGACGCTGGAAAATTACCGCAGCTTTGCACCGGCGCTCGCGGCCTGGGCGGCCGACCCGAGGGTGCATGCCGTCGTCGTGCGCGGGACCGGCGAGCGAGCGTTCTGCGTCGGCGGCGATGTCCGCGCAATCTACGCGGCCGGTCGCGGGATCGCCGGCGAGCGCGAGCTGACCGCGGTCTTTTTCCGCGAGGAATACGAGCTGATCCGCGACATTCACCGGTTTCCGAAGCCCTATATCGCGGTCATCGACGGGGCCACGATGGGCGGCGGCGCCGGGATCTCGGTCAACGGCGCCTACCGCCTCGCCACCGAGCGGACGTTGTTCGCGATGCCCGAGACCGGGATCGGCCTGTTCCCCGATGTCGGCGCGACCCGCTTTCTAAACCGCTGCCCGGGTCGGATCGGACGCTATCTCGGCCTGACCGGCGCCCGGTTGCGCGCCGCCGACGCGCTCTACTGCGGCTTTGCCACCCATGTCGTGGCGCAAGAGACGGTCGAGGCGCTGATCGCCGATCTCGCTCGGACCGGCTGGGAAAGGGGGCGCGAGCATCGGCAGGCCGATCAGCTGCTGGGGCGGCACATGATCGATTTGGGTCCGGCGCCGCTCGCCGCGCTGCGCCCGGCGATCGACCGCTGTTTTGCCGGCGCCAGCATCGAGGCGATCCTCGATGCTCTCGATCGCGAAGCCGCGGGCGGCCCGCAGGCCGGCTGGGCGGCGGAGACGCGCGCCGGATTGCTGGCGAAATCCCCGACCAGCCTCAAAGTCACCTTGCGCCAGCTCGCGGTCGGGCAAGACTTCGGTGTCGAAGAGGCGCTGGTGCTCGAATACCGGCTGACCCAGCATTTTATGGCCGCGCACGATTTCTACGAAGGCGTTCGGGCGCTGCTGATCGACAAGGACCAAGCGCCGAAATGGCGGCCGGCCACGCTCGAGGCGGTCAGCGAGACGATTGTCGATGGCTATTTCGCGCCGCTCGGGGCAAGCGAGCTGAGGTTTGCTCAGAGGCTCTGAAGGAATTGGTCCGGGCTGCATCGGCGCCGTGCGCCCCCCGCCTTCGCGAGGGCAGGCTCTTCGAGACAGCTGCTTCGCAGCTTCCTCAGGACGAGGGATTCCATAGCTGGCATCAACAGCTTACCGCGCCGCTGGCGCCGCCCTGCGCGCCGTAGTTCCACACCGTCTCGGCGGTGATCGCGGTCGCCGAAGCGGTGAGGCGGCTGCCGCCGCAGGCCAGCGCATGCGGGCTCGACGCCGGGAAGTCGACGTGATCGGCGCGGTCACCGACGCCGTCGCCGGAGCCGTCATCGCCCGATGCGACGCACACCGTTATGCCCATCGCGGCGGCCGCCTGAAACGCTTGGTCGAACGCCGTCATCGCCTGCTGCGTCCAGCTGCGATTCCGGCCCGCCCCAGCTGATCGAGATCACCGAGGGCTTGTTTTTGGCATCCATGATCGCGGTCGTCACCGCGTTGACAAAGCCCATGTCGGTGTTGGGCGCGAAATAGACGACGATGTCGCGCGCCCGGCGCCACCGCGGCGGCGACCTCGATATCGAGCATGACCTCGCCATCGGGCCCGTTGGGGTCGCCGGTCGGCATGATTGTGGCCGTGATCGACCGAAACTGCCGTAACCTTGGGCGCGAATTGGTCCGGGCTGCATCGGCGCCGTGCGCCCCCCGCCTTCGCGAGGGCAGGCTCTTCGAGACAGCTGCTTCGCAGCTTCCTCAGGACGAGGGGATTCCATAGCTGGCATCAACAGCTTACCTCATGCTGAGGAGCGCCCAGGGGCGCGTCTCGAAGCACGCACGGCGCCGATGCGGCGCGCTATTTCCCCCTCCGAGGCCCTGCGGCACTGCAAACGGTTGCGCGCTTCCGCCGCAAAGGACTAAGACCGGGCCTTAGCATTCAGCGAGGGGAGAGGCGGCGTGGCGCGCGGAGAAGACCAGCACAAAAACCCGAAATCCAACATCGAGATCGCCCAGGAGGCCGAGATGCGGCCGATCGGCGCCATCGCCGATAAGCTCGGCATCCCGGATTCGGCGATCGAGCCCTACGGCAAGTACAAGGCCAAGATCGCGCTCGACTATGTCCGGGCGCTGCCCGAAAAGGCGAACGTCAAGCTGATCCTTGTCACCGCGATCACGCCGACCCCGGCCGGCGAAGGCAAGACGACGACCACGGTCGGGCTTGGCGACGCGCTCAACCTGCTCGGCAAAAAGGCGATGCTGTGCCTGCGCGAAGCGAGCATGGGGCCGTGCTTCGGCATCAAGGGCGGGGCGGCCGGCGGCGGCTATGCCCAGGTCGTGCCGATGGAGGACATCAACCTGCACTTCACCGGCGACCTGCATGCGATCGGCGCCGCCAACAACCTGCTCGCGGCCCTCGTCGACAACCACATCTATTACGGGCTCGAACCGCGGATCGATCCGCGCCGCGTCACCTGGCGCCGCGCCATGGACATGAACGACCGGGCCTTGCGCTCGACGATCTCCTCGCTCGGCGGGGTCGCCAACGGCTATCCGCGCGAGGACGGGTTCGACATCACCGCCGCCTCGCAGGTCATGGCGACCTTTGCGCTCGCGACGAGCCTGCAGGATTTGCAGCGCCGGCTCGGCAACATCCATGTCGGCCAGACGCGCGAGCGCAAGCCGGTGACCGCTGCCGACGTCAAGGCGGCGGGGTCGATGACGGCACTCCTCAAAGACGCGCTCGCCCCCAACTTGGTGCAGACGATCGAGCACAATCCGGTCTTTATTCACGGCGGGCCGTTCGCCAACATCGCGCATGGCTGCAACTCGGTGATCGCCACGACCTCGGCGCTGAAGCTGGCCGATTACGTCGTCACCGAAGCCGGGTTCGGCGCCGATCTCGGGGCCGAGAAATTTATCGACATCAAATGCAGGAAGGCGGGGCTGCGCCCGGCCGCGGCGGTGGTGGTGACGACGGTCAGGGCGTTGAAGATGCACGGCGGCGTCGCGCTCAACGCGTTGCGCGAGGAGAATGTCGAAGCGCTCGAAAAAGGCTTTGCCAATCTTCACCGCCATCTTGCCAACATCCGCCAGTTCGGGCTGCCGGCGGTGGTCTCGGTCAACCGGTTCAGCGCCGATACGCCGCGCGAGCACGAGCGGTTGAAGGAGCTGTGCGCCGCCGAGGGGGTGAAAGCGGTCATCGCCGACCATTGGGCGCAAGGCGGGGCCGGAGCGATCGAGCTCGCCCGCGAGGTTGTCGATCTCGCCGAAAGCGGCACGGCAAAGCTCAATTTTCTCTATCCCGACGAGATGCCGCTGATCGACAAGATCCGCACCATTGCCCAGCGCCTGTACGGCGCCGCGGACATCGAGGCAGGGAAAGCGGTGCAGGATCAGCTCGCCCAGTTCCAGGACCAGGGCTACGGCCATTTCCCGGTTTGCATCGCCAAGACCCAGCTCAGCTTTTCGACCGACCCCAGCCTCAAGGGCGCGCCCAGCGGCCATACCGTGGGGGTACGCGAGGTGCGCCTCTCGGCGGGTGCCGAGTTCGTGGTCGCGATCTGCGGCGAGATCATGACGATGCCGGGCCTGCCGCGCGTGCCGTCGGCGAACAACATCGAGGTCGACGCCGCAGGCAAGATCACCGGCCTCTTCTGAGGTGCGCTTGCGATGCCGATAAAGCTCGCCGAAGCAGTCGAATTGGCCTACCCGCGCAAGCTCGTCGAGCAGATCGTTCTCGGCCTGTCGAACCCGTTGAACCGGCATCTCGTCAAATTGGTCGGATTCGATTTCCCGCCGGAGATGCGTCGTCATTTCCAACGTGAGATGCGCACCTGGTTGAATGAAATACAGGTGCTGCGGCTCAAGCCAAGCAATCGGACCGGCTCATTCAAGTTCTATTTCGACCTTCTCTACGATTATCCGTTCGGAGGCATCGAAATTCGTAACATGCGGTCAATCATCGATCTCGTCGCAGGCGAATACCAAGACGCGCGGCCGACAAGGCCGGCGGAGGAGATGGTCGATTGGCTAAAGAATTTTCATACCCGTCTGGCCGAACGCCTGCATGACGGGAAAGACGTGCTCGATCTGATCCCCGAATAGCGATCGGGGCCCGAAGGTGGATCTTTCGGCGGTAAAGGTTTGGCGCAGGGCCGAGCGCGAGCGCCTGCTGGCATTGCGCACCGGCACCGACCCGGCGCAGCGCCGCGCATGGGGCAGCGCGATGGAGCCGCGCCTGCGGGCGCTGCTCGCCGAGCGGCCGGGGATCACCCTCGGCGTCTATTGGCCGTTCCGGGCCGAGTTCGACCCGCGCCCGCTGGTCGATCGGCTGATCGCCGACGGCTATGGCATCGCGCTCCCGGTCGTCATCGAAAAAAAAGGGCCGCTCGAATACCGCGCCTGGCGACCGGGCGAGCCGCTCGTCGATGGCGTTTGGAACATTCCGGTCCCGGAAAAGCGCGATATCGTCGTGCCGCAGGCGGTGCTGGCGCCGCTCGTCGGCTTTGACCGAGAAGGCTACCGGCTCGGCTATGGCGGCGGCTATTTCGACCGGACCTTGGCGGCGCTGAAGCCGCGGCCGCTGGCGATCGGCGTCGGTTTTGAAATGTCGTCGCTCGACACCATCCATCCGCAGGATTTCGATATCCCGATGGATGCGATCGCAACCGAGGCCGGCCTGCGACGGCGACTGGCGGGCGGTGGCGGGATTATGTATGGTTAAGGGCGTTCCACGCTCGGAAAGGAAGCGCCCGATGCCAGCTCGCCGACACCGCCCGCGCCTCGATCTGAAACACGGAGCGGCGGCGCTCGTCCTTGCCGGGTTTTCCGGCGTTGCCGCGCACGCTTCGGTGATCAGCCCGACACCGACCCTGACGCCGGCGAACGGGGCTTATGTCGGCGAGAACCCGCCCGGCTGCTTCCCCACGCTCAATATTTGCGTCGGCGCCGGCACCTTGACGATCACGTCGGCGACGAGCTCCTTCGGCCCATCGGGTCAGGATATCGATATCGACGGCGTCTTCACCGCGGCGCTGACCACCGATACCGGCCACATGCCGCTCGGCCGGCTGACCCTGAGCGGGAGCGCCGAGGAGGCGGTCGCCGACCGGCTCGGACCCGGCGATATCGGGACGTGGGCGGCCAGCCTCGCCTCGCTCGACCTTTCCGGCATCGTCGAGGGTGAGCTCGTAACGGTCGGGCTCGATCCCAATAACCCGACCACGGGCACGGATTCGATCACGCCGGCCGGCGCCGATTTCCTGATCACCAGCTTCTTCGACGTGTTCGCCGAAATATCGGTGGGGTCGCTCACGGTCTCGCGCGAAATGCGCATCGATCTGGTGCCGGTCCCGGAGCCGGCCACATTTGCCTTGCTCGGCCTGCCGTTCGCCGCGCTGGTTTGGCGCCGGCGCGGCCCAGCCCGGGGCTGAGCCGCAGGTAGCGCGCTTAATCGTGCTTACTGGCGCGTGTATTTGACGACGCGGCGCACGCGGCCCCATTCGCCCGGCTGCACGACATAGAGGTCACGGTGTGAATCGACCCAGATCCCGTGGCAGGAGCGGTGGATCGGGCCGCCCCAGCGTGCCAGCCGTTCGCCGTCCAAGGTCAGGATGCTGACCATGCCGCCATTGTGCTCGGGGATATAGACGATATCGTCCTGGTCGACATAAAAGAATGCCGGCCCGATCAGCTCGGTCGGCCAGACTTCCAGCAATTTTCCCATCTGGTCGAAAATCTGGACCCGGTCGTTTTCGCGATCGGCGACCAGCAAGCGCCCGCGCCGGTCGATCCACACGCCGTGCGGCAGGTTGAACTGGCCCGGCCCGTTGCCGGGCTCGCCCCAGGAAAAGAGGTGCTTGGCGTCGGCCGAGAATTTGTGGACGCGGGCGTTGCCGTAGCCGTCGCTCATAAACATCTCGCCCGAGGGCGCAAAGGCGATGTCGGTCGGCAGGTTGAACGGGCCGCCGCCATGCGTGACCTTTTTCCAAGCGGCCGAGCTGAAATCGTCGTCCGGCACCCCGGTGTCGGAGCGCTGGCCTTTGACGCCGATTGTCTGCAACAGCTCGCCGTCGGCGGTGAACTTCATAAACTGCATGTGATGCTCGTCGGTGAGCCAGACGTTGTCGTGCTCGTCGATGCGGATCGCATGCGGAAAGGTGAAGAGGCCCGCTCCCCAGGATTTGAGGAAATTGCCGTCGCGGTCGAAGATCACGACCGGATGCGCGGGGTTGCGGTTGAAGCAATAAACCCGGTCCTGTGAATCGACCGATACGGCGCATGCCCGAACCTCGACATCGGCCGGCGGGCGGGCCCAATCCTCGTTGACGCGATAGGTGTAGTCGCCGCTGCCTACGATCGCTTCCATCGTTTCCCCTTTCTGGGTTTTCGTCGGCTGGCCCGCATCATAGCACGGGCTGCTCGCCGCCGATCTACAACCCGGTCATGCAACGCCTGCATGCGGGCGAGGCGACGGCCCCGCCAGCTTATTGTAATATAGAGCGCCTCATCTGAAAGACTTTCAAAGCAATGCCTTATTGTCCTGGTCGATTTACCCATCAACTCGCAAATGTCATATTGACGCCCAAAAAACTTCCTTATTTATCGGTCAATTGAATTCCGGTTGCACCTTGCCCACGTCCGGAAGCTCGCTCTTCCGCGGCGATGCATCGAAACCGACCAAGGGGAAAAAGCGAGGATGACTTATAAAATCTCGTATCAGGACGGGGTGCCGATCTCGATCCGCAAATGGCGCAACGACGATGCGGCACGCACCGAAACCTTTGGCTCCGAAGCGGAGGCGCTGCGGCGCGCCCGCGAGCTGATCGACGACGGCGAGCACCAAAGGGTCGTGGTCAGCGACGGCACCGGCAACGCTGTGGGAGGCATCCGCTTGCAGCTCAAGCTCGGGCTGTTCGCGGAATAGGGCCGGCCCAGAGGGCTTGCGGGCTTGCGGGCGGGTGGCGGAAGGCCCGCCTGCAACGCCTCGCCACGCCCGATCAGCGCTGGCCGAGATCGGTCACCGTCGGCAGATATTGCTGCGCGGTCTGCGGCTCCATTGCCAGCACTTGGAAGCTGCCGCCGCCCGCCGCCGAGCCGACCTGCCAATTCGGCACGCCCATGACCTGAACATAGCTCTGCATGCCGGGCGCCAGCTGGACGGTGTCGCCGCGCCCGGTCGGCGTGCCGTAGGCCTGCACCGTCAAACGGTAGGTGCCCGGCACAAAATCGTGAAAATACGCGGTGCCCTCCTTGGACGGCGCCAGCGGCACGCTGTTGGCGTAGACCACCGGGTCCGCGGCATCGACATTGCCGCCCGGCGGGCTCGCCTGCCGCAGCACCCACAGCCGCGCCATCCCCGAGGTGATCGCCGGGGCAGGCGAAGCGGTCTGCGGCGCCGGCGCCGCGCAGCCGGCGAGCACGATGAAAGCAATTGCAAGGCCACAGCCCTTCGCCATCGTCCCGCGCGATTGGCGCATGATCGTCCTCCCTGTGGTCGTCGGCCGGCCAAACCGGCGGAGCGCGAGGCTCGCCGATGTCCGGTGCCGCCGCACCATCGTAATCGACCATCAGCCGGCTTGCCACGCTGCTCCTGTGTTCCTAAAGCCTGATCGCGCTGGATTGGAGCATCTCAAGCTTTCTCGCCTCCCCCGAGCTTGACCCGGGGGTCCACGTCTGATGCGCAGATGTCAGAACAAAAAGACGGAGACGGCCGGATCAAGTCCGGCCGAGGGGACTGGAGAGCGCTTCCAGCTAATCGGATCATGCTCTAGGGATGTGGCCAACGGTGCATTGGAGCGTTGGAGCGACGGCCGGATGCCGCGGGTGGTTTACCTTTATCTGGCGATCATCGTCCTCAGCTGGGCCGGCAATTGGCCGCTGATGAAGCTGGCGCTGGCCTCGGCGCCGCCGCTGATGTTCGTGCTGCTGCGGCTCGGCGGCTCGGTGGCGCTGATCGCCGCGGTGCTCGTCGCCCGGCGGTCGCCGCTGGTGCCCGAGCGCGGCGAGCGCTGGGGCCTCTTTTGGGTCGGCCTGCTCCAGGTCGGCGCCTATCTGATCTTCAGCATTATCGGTCTGGCGATCGTGCCGCCCGGCCGCGCTATCGTGCTCGCCTATACGATGCCGCTGTGGTCGATCCCGATCGGCCTGTGGCTGTGGCCCGAGCCGATCGGGCGGTATCAGCTCGCCGGTGCGGCGGTCGGCTTTGCCGGCCTCTTCCTGTTTATGAACCCGGGGCTCGTTGATTGGGGCGACCGTCGCGTCTTGGCCGGCAACGCTGTCCTGCTGCTCGCCGCGATCGCCTGGGCGCTCGGCTCCTGTCTCTACCGCCGGCGGCTGTGGCGCTCGGGGGTCTGGGCGCAGACCTTCTGGCAGCTCGCGGTCAGCATGATCCCGGTGGCGGCGATGCTCGTGCCGCGCCTCGGCCGCGAGCCGATCCACTGGACGGCGTTCCTCTTCGCGGTCCTCGTCTACAACTGGGTGGTGACGACCGCGCTCGGCTATTTCTTGTGGAGCAAGGTCTTGACGCTGATGCCGGCGGCGACCGCTGGGCAGGTCCTGGCCTTGACCCCGGTCGGCGGCTTTCTGTTGTCGACCCTGATCTTTGGCGGCGCCGTCACCGGCGATATCCTCGCCAGCATCGCGCTGATCGTCGCCGGCATCGCCCTCACCCTACGCGCTTGAGCCAGCCTGGCGCAGGACCCGCCCCTGCGATGACGCAACCGGCATCGAGAACCGAAAACCGAAAACCGCCCCCAGTGCGCCGGCCACGCGCCAAAAAAAGATGGCGCCGTGACGGCGCCATCGCAGTTTTGAGGTGTCGGATTTCTTTACGTGTCGAGGCGGCGACGCCGCACGATCCAGCCAAAACCGATCAGCGCCGCACCGAGCAGCGTCAGCGATGCCGGTTCCGGGGTCGCCACCGCGACAAAGTCGGTCGTCAAGACCGCAGGCAACCCGTTGTCTTCCGCGTAAAACAGATCATAGACCTGCCCACCCGTCAGGCTGACGCTCGAAGGCGCTTCGACCGTCGGGTCCGCATCGCTCACCGGCAGCAGGTCGGTGATGGTATCCCCGTCCTTGAACAGGCTGACGCCATCGTCGTGCTCGATGTTCAAGGTGCCGTTGCTGGCAGCCGTGAACTTGAACTCGAACAACGACACTTGCGCGAAGCCGCTCTGGCTGATGGTGGTCGTTGCACAGGCCGCACAGGTGTAGGTGTATCCGGGAGCGCCTGTATTAAGAAAGTCGGCGATCGTCGACCCGCCGCTTTCTTGAACGAAATTGATCCCGCCGGTGCCGCCGGCGGTGATCGGGACCAGATTGCCCGGAATCATGATGGGATTTCCCGGCAAGGCTTTCTGCTCGGGGCCGGTGCCTGAGGGGTCGCCGGGTGTCAGTTGGTTCCAGATCAATGTGCTGGTCGCGACAATCGGGGCAGCGTTCGCAGTACCCAGGGTCCCGGCAAGACCAAGGACTGCCAACGCGGGAAGCAAGGGTCTCATCGAGATTGCTCCTCATCAAAGCAGCCGCTAAAAGCGCCCGGAGGCGCGTCAGCAAGCGGACTGCCAAACGAGGAGAAAAAATGTGCCATTTTGCGCATATTGCGTAAATATAAGGAGTTAAGAAGCACGCACCTGATATATTCCGACGACTCTTCAAGGGATTTGTAAAATTTTCCGGCAGCGGCGAAATATGGTTAATCATTTACTTCTAACGAGTTAGCCGAATTTTTGGCCGAATCCGCCGTAAACGATTCCGTCACCTGATCACGTCCTTGCCGGCCCGCCGATAATATGGTTAACGGTTGTCAGGCCAGGCGCCGGATGACGTTCGAGCCCCGGTTGCCCGGCGTGCCGCGCCGCTCGCCCGTCATATCTGTTGCGCGCCGTGCAACGAGGCCGAGATGGGCAAAGTTCTCTCTGTAAGCTATTGACAAACAGCCCGAAATACAATATAGGGCGCTGGTGCTGCTGCCAATGGATTGGCTCGCGTCGTGCCTAAACTAGGCTAGTTGGGCCGCGCTATGCCGTCGCGCCACATAATTTGGGATAGATTAAGGAACCCAACGCCTTATGTGAGCCGCAGCCTGGGCATCGAGGAGTGGCAGCTCCGCAATGCCATTCATCGGATCAAGCGCCGCTGCGGATTATCTGGCACCGACCGCGTTATCATCTATGATGATGGTTCGGTAGCGGACGAGGCTGGCGAGATCCTGGGAAACATCCATGACGAAATCTGACCAGGAAACCAGAAAAGTCTACGCTACATTGCGTATAATGGGCGACTCGCTCGACCCTGATCAAGTTACTCGAATGCTGAGGTCAGTTCCAACCATATCATATAGAAAAGGTGACAAATATAACGCTGGACTCCGTTCGGGCCCATTAACGGGGAAAACCGGGGTGTGGTTGCTGTCTACAGATAAGCGTGTGGCAAGCGATAACATCATATATCATTTGCAACATCTAATAGGCATCCTTATGCCAAATGGACATGATGCGGAGCCTATCACAAAGTTGAAAAAACTATTGTCGCAAACAAAAGGGTTAAAGGCAGATGTATCATGCTTTTGGCATGGGCGATATGGGGCAAAAAGACCTTCAATACCCAGGACGACGTCGGATTTCTTCAAGCTGATTCCGGTGGATATCGAGACAGACTTCGGCACAGACACCGAAGAAGGAGAGCGCGGCCGCGCTTAATTTATCTTGCTCGTTGCCAATACCCGCAGAAATCGACCCTCGGCCGGTTCGCCATCGCGAGCGCGACAGGCCGGCGGTTGATACACAATACCGAACCGGTGGCGACCCCGGCAGGACTCGAACCTGCGACCACTCGCTTAGAAGGCGAGTGCTCTATCCAGCTGAGCTACGGGGTCGGGGGGCGGGGCGGCGGGCGGGCCGGTCAGCGGACGCGGTCGTAGCGGAAATTGTCGGCGTAGCTTTTTGGCCGCTCACGGGCGGCTTGCGGCTCGGTCGCGACATAATCGATCGCGTTGCGCTCGGCAAAGGCGACCGCCTCCGCGCGCGTCGCGAACTGGACCCGCACCTCGTTCAAGGTGTCGGCGGCGCTCGCCCAGCCCATCAACGGGTCCGGCCGGCGGCTCGATTCGGGCGCATATTCGAGCACCCAGCGCCGCGTCTGGCCGCGGCCCGATTGCATCGCCGTCTTTGCCGGCCGAAAGATGCGCGCCTGCGCCATGCCAACCCTCCTCGAGCCAGAAATGGTCGGAGCCAGAAATGGTCGGGGCGAGAGGATTCGAACCTCCGACATCCTGCTCCCAAAGCAGGCGCTCTACCAGGCTGAGCCACGCCCCGGCAAAACCCGCGCGGGTTTTAGAGCGCCCGGCCGGGTCTCGCAAGGCCGGCGCGCCGATCCTCTTCCAGGAAGACGAGACGGGAGCCGCAACACGCCGGCCCGCCGGGGAGATTGGGGCCGGCGCAGCGCGCTCGCGCCGCGATGCTGCCGGCTTGACATATGGTTAGTGAGTGCTTACTTGCGCGGCCGTTATGGCAGCAGTGCGATTGGACAGCGACGAGCGGCGCAAGGCGATCGTGCACGCGGCGGTGCCGCTCTTTGCAAAGAAAGGCTTTGCCGGGACCACGACCAAGGAATTGGCCGAGGCGGCCGGCATTTCCGAGGCGCTGCTGTTTCGGCATTTCCCGAGCAAAAAGCACCTCTATGGCGAGATCCTCGCACTCGGCTGCGAGGGCGACCCGGTGCTCGAACGACTGGCGAGCCTGGCGCCGTCGAGCGCCACGCTCGTGCATATGGTCCACTTCATGGTCGGCTATTTCGTGCTCGGCGGCGTGGTCGAGCGGGCCGAGTGCGAGACCAGGCTGCGCCTCGTCTTGCAGAGCTTTCTCGACGACGGCGAATATGCGCGCGAGCTGTTCGAGCGGGTGTTCGAGCGGGTCCACCCGCTGTTCGCCGCCTCGCTCGAAGCCGCGGCTGCGGCGGGCGACCTCGCCGGTGCGGCGATCGCCTCGGCCAACCTCTTCTGGTTCGGCCAGCACATCGCCGCGATGATGGCGTTTGTCTTTTTGCCGGGCCGCGCCTGCATCGCCTATCCGGGAACGCCGGCGGCCCTCGTCGAAGAAGCGAGCCGCTTTATTTTGCGCGGCATCGGCATGACCGACGCGGCGATCGCCGCCGCGTTCGACCAGATGCCGCACGCCCCCGAGCTTATTCCCGCGTGATCCGAGGGAGCTTCTCTATGGACGGCGATCAGATGCCCGACATCCGGGGCGAGCCGCTGGACCATGCACGGCGCAGCCGGGGCTCGGAAACGCCGCGGCCGAAGGCGGTGCGCTGGTTTGTCATCGTCGGGCTGCTGCTGGCGATCGTCCTCGGCGGCCTCTACGGCTTCAACCGGTTTCGCGAGCACGCGATCGCCAATTTCTTTGCGCACAACAAGCCGCCGCCGGCGCAGATCAGCGCCGCCACGGTCGAGACCACCTCGTTGCCGCGCTTTGCGCCCGGGATCGGCTCGCTCGTCGCGGTCCATCAAGTGACGATCAACCCCGAGGTCGGCGGCCGGGTCACCAAGATCTTGTTCCAGCCGGGCGAGGCGGTAAAGGCCGGCGACCCGCTGGTCCAGCTCAACGACGCGCCCGATCAGGGCGACCTTGCCAATTACGAGGCGCAGGCGCGGCTCGCCGAGATCACGCTGGTGCGCTCGCAGGCTTTGGTCAAACGCCAGTTCACGCCTCAGGAAACGGTCGACCAGAACCGCAGCCAGCTCGACCAGGCCAATGCCCAGATCGCCAAGACCAAGGCAGTCATCGCGCAAAAGCTGATCCGGGCGCCGTTTGCCGGCCGCCTCGGCATGCGGCAGATCAATCTCGGCCAGTATCTGAACCCGGGTGCGGCGATCGTCACCCTGACCGATCTGTCGATGCTCTATGTCAACTTCACCTTGCCGTCGCAGATGCGGCCGCAGATCAAGGTCGGCCAGCTGGTCAACGTCACCTCCGACGCTTATCCGGGCCGCGCTTTCGAAGCCAAGATCACGACGATCGAGCCGCAGGTCAGCCCGGACACGCGCACGATCCAGGTCCAGGCGACGATGCCGAACCCGGATAACGCGTTGCTGCCGGGGATGTTCGTCAACGCCGAGGTGGTGTTGCCGTCGCGGCCGGACACGATGGTGCTGCCGGCGACCGCGGTCGAATACACGCTCTATGGCGACAGCGTCTTTGTCATCGCGGCCAAGGGCAAGGACGCCAAGGGCAAGCCCATCCTCGAAGCGGTGCGCACCCCAGTCAAGACCGGCGACCGCTGGGACGGCAAGGTGGCGATCCTCGACGGGCTGAAGCCCGGCGAGCAGGTCGTTGCCGCGGGCCAGGTCAAGGTGCAGAACGGGGCCGCGGTCATCATCGGCGCGCCGGCACCGCAGCCGCCGGCCGAGCCGACAATGCATTGACGCGGTTTTTTGGTTGGATGGCGTCGGTCGGAGCAGCCCCCCTCACCCTTCCCTCTCCCCCCGAACGGGGGGAGAGGGTTGAGAAGGGTTGGCGAGGTAAGGTCGAGCCTTGCCCGGGGATGGGTGAGGGGACGTCACCCGATCGGAAATCGCTTCAACGCGTTGAAGGTGGGTAATCGGCAATGTCGTTCACCGACCTTTTCGTCCGCCGCCCGGTGCTGGCGCTGGTGGTCAGCCTGTTGATCCTGCTGCTCGGGCTGCGCGCGATGATGGGGCTGCCGATCCGGCAGTACCCGAAATTGTCGAATACGACGATCACCGTGACGACGATCTATCCCGGCGCCTCGGCTGATTTGATGCAGGGGTTCATCACCCAGCCTTTGACACAGGCGATCGCGACCGCCGAGGGGATCGACTACCTGACCTCGAACTCGATCCAGGGGACGAGCACGATCACCGCCTATATCCGCCTCGATTTCGACCCCGACCAGGCGTTGACCGAGGTTATGGCCAAGGTCCAGCAGGTCAAATACCTGATCCCGACCGCGGCGCAGGATCCGATCATCGTCAAGGCCACCGGACAGACCACGGCGGTCATGTATATCGGCTTTTCCAGCAAGGAATTGTCGAGCGCGGCGGTCTCCGACTATCTGACGCGGGTGGTGCAGCCGTTGCTCGTCACGGTGCCGGGCGTCGCCTCGGCCGATATCTTGGGCGGCCAGGTCTTTGCGATGCGGCTCTGGCTCGACCCGCTCAGGATGGCGGCGCGCGGGATTTCCGCCTCGGATGTTGCCGCCGCGATCCAGGCCAACAACTACCAATCGGCACCGGGCCAGGTGAAAGGCTTTTTCACCGTCATCAATGTCAGCGCCAATACCGGGCTCGACGATGTCGGGCAGTTCAAGCGCATGGTGGTGAAGTCGAAGGATGGTGCGGTGGTGCGGATGGAGGACATCGCCACCATCGATCTCGCCGCGCAGAGCTGGACCTCGAGCGTCGTGATGAACGGCCAGCAGGCGGTCTTTATCGGCATCCAGGCGACACCGACCGGCAACCCGCTGACCATCGTCAGGGGCGTGCGCGGCATTCTGCCCGAGATCACCCACAACCTGCCGCCTTCGGTAACGATGCAGGTCGCCTACGATTCGACCAGGTTCATCCAGGCCTCGATCGACGAGGTGCAGTTTTCGCTGGGTGCGGCGGTCGTCATCGTCGTGGTGGTGATCTTCCTGTTTCTCGGCAGCCTGCGCGCGGTGGCGATCCCGATCGTCACGATCCCGCTGTCCTTGGTCGGCGCCGGGACCCTGATGGCGGCGCTCGGGTTCAGCCTCAACCTCCTCACCCTGCTGGCGATGGTGCTGGCGATCGGGCTCGTCGTCGATGACGCGATCGTCGTTGTCGAAAACGTCTACCGCCATATCGAGCAGGGCCGCACCCCGGCGCAGGCGGCGCTGATCGGCGCCCGCGAGATCGCAAGCCCGGTCATCTCGATGACCCTGACCCTGGCCGCGGTCTATGCGCCGATCGGCTTTTTGGGCGGTGTGACAGGCGCGCTCTTTCGCGAATTCGCCTTTACGCTTGCGGGTGCCGTCATCATCTCGGGCATCGTCGCGGTGACGCTGTCGCCGATGATGTGCTCGATGTTGCTGTCGCGCGAGATGCTGAACGGCCGCTTTGTGCGGGTGGTCGACCGCGTCTTTCACGGGCTCGCCAATTGGTACGGAAGGAAGCTCGAGCGCTCGCTCGACTATCGCCCGGTGACCGCGCTGTTCGGCTGCGCCGTCTTCGCCAGCATCGCCTTTATGTATATGAACACGAAAGCCGAGCTCGCCCCCGAGGAGGATCAGGGTGTGCTGTTCGCGCTGACCAAATCGCCGCAATATGCAAACCTCGACTATGCCGAATCTTACGACGGCAAGCTCGACAAGGCGTTCACCTCGTTCCCCGAGACCTTTCTGCGCTTTATCGTGAACGGCCGGTTCGGGCCCAACCAGGGCATCGCCGGCGTCATCTTGAAGCCGTGGGACGAGCGCACCCGTTCGCGCCCAGCAGCTGAAGCCGCTGATGCAAAGAAAAGTGAGCGCGGTCGAGGGGTTGAGCGCCTTTGTCTTTTCCTTGCCGCCATTGCCGGCGACGATCGGCGGCCTGCCGATCCAGATGGTGATCTATTCGCCGGGCGACTTTGAGACGATCTACAAGGCGATGGACAAGATCAAGGCGGCGGCGCGCAAGAGCGGCCTCTTTATCGTCGTCGACAGCGACCTCGATTTCAACCAGCCGGTGATAAAGGTCACGATCGACCGGTCCAAGGCCAACGAGCTCGGCATTACGATGCAGTCGATCGGCGACACGCTCGCTTTGCTCGTCGGCGAGAACTACGTCAACCGCTTCAACCTCGCCGGCCGCTCCTACGAGGTGATCCCGCAGGTGCCGCGGACCAGCCGCCTGACGCCGGATACCTTGGCCCGCTATTACGTCAAGAGCGCCGCAGGACAGCCGGTGCCGTTGTCGAACCTGGTCTCGCTAAAGCTGGTGACCGAGCCCAATGCGCTGACCCAGTACAACCAATTGAACTCGGCGACGTTTCAGGCGGTGCCGATGCCGGGGGTCACGACCGGTCAGGCGGTCGATTTTCTCGAGAGCCAGGTCAAGGCGTTGCCGCGGGGCTTCAGCCATGATTATTTGTCGGATACCCGCCTTTACGTGAAGGAAGGTAATCAGCTCGCGGTCACCTTTGTCTTTGCGCTGATCATCATCTTTCTGGTGTTGGCGGCGCAATTCGAGAGCCTGCGCGACCCGCTGGTGATCCTGGTCAGCGTGCCGATGTCGATCTGCGGCGCGATGCTGCCGCTGTTCTTCGGCCTGGCGACGATGAACATCTATACCCAGGTCGGGCTCGTCACCTTGATCGGCCTGATCAGCAAGCACGGCATCCTGATGGTCGCCTTCGCCAACGAATTGCAATTGAGCGAAAAGCTCGACCGGCGGCGCGCGATCGAGCGGGCCGCACGGGTCCGGCTGCGCCCGATCCTGATGACGACGGCGGCGATGGTGGTCGGGCTGATACCGCTCCTGACGGCGACCGGCGCCGGGGCCGCGAGCCGGTTTTCGATCGGCATCGTCGTCGTCGCCGGCATGTCGATCGGCACGCTCTTCACGCTCTTCGTGCTGCCCGCGGTCTATACGGTCCTGGCCAAGGACCATCTCGCCGCCGCCCAATCCGCCCGCACCCGCGAAATCGCGCAGGTGTCGTAGCGTTCGGCGCTATAGACCGGCGCTGGCGGCGTTGATGCCAAAGGCATAGGCGTGCTCGACGGAGAGGGTAAATTTATTCCCGGCAAAGCGCCGCGACGGGTCAAAGAATAAATTAACGGAATTATCACCTTAGACGTATGCCGGTGCGCCATGACAGGCGTGGCCGGCGCAAATCTAGCGTTCGATGCGGTGGGTGGAGAGCCGCGCGCGGGTGGCGTCGAGCCCGGCCGGGGTGCCGACATGGCACCACTCGCCATCGTGCACGATCGCACCGAGCCGATCGGCGGCCTCGGCCCGGTCGAACAGCCGAACCAGCGAAAAGACCCGGTCTTTGACGCCGTCGAACAGGCGGCGGTGCAAAAGCTGGACGCCGGCGAACAGAAACGGCGCCGGCTCGCCCTCGCCGCGGCGCCGCGGCCGGCCGAGCGGATCGACGAAATAGTCGCCGATGCCGTCATAGCCGATCGCCGTCGCGGTGCGTTGCATCAAGAGCACGGCGTCCATCCGGCGCGGATCGAACGCCTCCGCGAGGCGATGCAGGGCCATATCCCGGCCATCGAGCCAAAACACGTCGGCGTTGACGACAAAGAATGTCTCGCCCAGCCGCGGCAAGGCGTGCGCCACGCCGCCACCGGTGTCGAGCAGCTCGGCTTCGGGTGAGATTTCGATGCGCGGATGGCGGCGATCGCCGAGCCGGGCTGCGATCATCGCGGCCTTGTAATGGGTGTTGACGACAACCTGCGCGACCCCGGCCTGCGCCAGCCGGTCGATGGCGTGGTCGAGCAAGCTGCGGCCGTTGATCTCGATCAGCGGCTTTGGCAGGGTTTCCGTCAGCGGCCGCAGCCGGGTGCCGAGCCCGGCGGCCAGCACCATCGCCGTCTCCGGAACGGTCACGGAATCCCCTGCGGATCGGGAGCGCGGCGCGCGCCGGGCGGCAAATGGCGGTCGAGCCAATTCCCGATCGGCGCCAGCGCCGGCGCGGCAAGATCCTGCTCGAGCAAGCGCCATACCCGCGGGATATGCGCGAGATAGCCGGGCTTGCCGTCGCGCCGCCACAGCCGGGTGAAGATGCCGATGATCTTGGAGTTGCGCTGGGCGGCGAGAACCGCCGCCGACATCCGGAAGGTCCGGCGGTCGAGCGCGGGGAAAGCACCGAGCCAGCGTGCGATCATCGCCTCGCGCAATGCCGGCGCGACATCGCGCCGGGCATCTTCGACCAGCGAAACCAGATCGTAGGCGGGCGGGCCGCGGACCGCGTCCTGAAAATCGAGCAGCCCGCAGCGCCGCACCCCCGCGCGGTCGTGGAGCAGCATCAGGTTGTCGATGTGATAGTCGCGCAGCACCAGGGTCGGCGCGAAGGGCTCCGTCGCCAGCGGCAGGAGGCCCCGCCACAGCGTCAGATATTCCTCGCGCAACGCCGGATCGAGAGGCCGACCCGACACCGCCGGCAGATACCAATCGACCAGCAACGCCGCCTCGTCGAGGAGCCGCGTCAAATCGTAGGGCGGCAATTTGGCGGGGCCGTTGGCCGCGACCGCCTGCTGCAGCGCCACCAGCGTATCGACGGCGAGCGCATAAAGCGCCGGCTCGTCGGCGCCGCCGGCGAGCGCCCGGTTGTAGCTGTCGTCGCCGAAATCCTCGATCAGCAGAAAGCCTTGCGCGCGGTCCTCGGCGAAAATCTCGGGCGCGCTGAGCCCGAGCCCGTGCAAAATCGCTGCGATCGAGACATAGGCGCCGACATCCTCCCGGGGCGGCGGCGCATCCATGACGACCGCGCGCCGATCGTCCTGCCGCAGCCGCCAATAAGCGCGGAACGACGCATCGGCGGCGAGCGGGGCGGGCACCGCGCCGCCCCAGCCGCAGGCATCGAGAAACGCCGCCATCGCCATCCGGCGCGGCTTCGGATGCGCCGTCGCCGCAGCGGCGACGGCTGCAGGCGAATCGCGCAGGCCGGAAATCGCGGCCGGCTCAGGCATTGCCGAACATGCTCGCGAGCCGCGCCCGCCATTCGGCGCCGGCGGACAGCGCGGCACGGCGCGCCTGCGGCCGATCGGCAAAATCGAGGGCGATTTCGAGCCGGCGCGGCGGCAACAGCGAGCCGAGCCGTTCCGGCCACTCGATCAGCGAGATGCCGTCGGCAAAGGCGTCCTCGATGCCGAGCTCCCAAGCCTCCTCGGGCGATTGCAGGCGATAGAGATCGAAATGCCAGATCGCCGCGGTTTCGGTGCGATAGGTTTGCACCAGGGTAAAGGTCGGGCTCGGCACCTCGTCCCCGGCGCCCCGCGCGGCGATAAAGGCGCGTGCGAACGCGGTTTTTCCGGCGCCGAGATCGCCTTTGAGCGCGATGACGTCGCCCGGCGCAGCCTGCGCCGCGACCCGCTCGGCGAGCGCCGCGGTGGCGGTTTCATCGGGCAAATCGACGGCGATCGTCACCCGGAAATTGTATACCTCGGCCGCAATCAGCGGCAACTTTTGCCCGGCGATGCGCGATGGACCGGCAAACGAGCGAGCCGGCCTCGCGCATGCAGATCACCCTTGCTCGCTCGGCATAGCGCGCGCGGCGGGCCTACCGCATGCTGCGACGGCACAGAACGAAAGGGCGCGGCCATGCACGACATCGTCATTCGCGGCGGCACCATCCTCGACGGCACCGGTGCAGCGGCCTTCAGCGGCGATATCGCGATCGACGGCGGGCGAATCGCTGCGGTCGGCGGCAAGGCCGGACCGGCGCGGCGGGCGATCGACGCCGACGGTCTGCTGGTGACGCCGGGCTGGGTCGATGTTCACACCCATTACGACGGCCAGGCCACCTGGGACCCGATTTTGGCGCCGTCCTCATGGCACGGGGTCACGACGATCCTCTTTGGCAATTGCGGTGTCGGCTTTGCTCCGGTGCGCCCGCACCACCGCGATGCCTTGATCGATTTGATGGAGGGGGTCGAGGACATTCCGGGCCCGGTCTTGGCCGAGGGCCTCAAATGGGATTGGGAAAGCTTTCCCGATTTTCTCGACGCGCTCGAACGGATGCCGCGGACGATCGATGTGGCGGCGCAATTGCCGCACCACCCGCTGCGCGTCTATGCGATGGGCGACCGCGCGATCCGGCGCGAGCCCGCCACTGCCGGCGACATCGCCCTGATGCGCCGATTGACCGAGGAGGCAGTCCGCGCCGGCGCCTTTGGCTTTACGACGTCGCGCACCAATGCGCACAAGACGACGCATGGCGAGATGGTGCCCGGCCGGTTTGCCGAGATCGAGGAATTGGCCGGGATCGGCGCCGGCATCGGCGCGGTCGGCGCCGGCACCTTTGGCATGAACAGCGATTTCGAGGACGAGGCAGCCGAGCTCGAATGGCTGACCCGGCTCGGGCGCGACACCGGGCGCCCGATGTGGTTCCTCTTGACCGACCGGCCGACCGACCCGCAGCGCTGGCGGCGGATCATGCAGGGCGTGCACCGGGCGCGCGCCGCGGGCGCCTCGGTCACGGCGCAGATCGCCGGCCGCCCGGTCGGCGTCATCCTCGGCATCGCCACATCGCTGAACCCGTTCTCGATCCGCGAGCGCTACAAGCCTTATGAGGGGCTGCCTTTGGCCGAGCGGCTGGTGCTGTTGCGCGACCCGGCGGTGCGCCAGGCGATCATCGCGGACCAGCCGTCGCCGGCATTGATGGCGCGGCTCGGGCCATTGGTGCAGCTGGTCGCGGCCAGGTGGGACCGCATGTATCCGATGGGCGACCCGCCCGACTACGAGCCGCGCGCCGAAGCGAGCATCGCCGCGATCGCGGCGCGCACCAACCATTCGCCGGACGAGGTCGCCTATGATTATCTGACCGAGGCTGCCGGCAATCTGCTGTTCTTCCCGGTCACCGGCTATGCCCAGGACGACCACGGGCCGATCCGCGAGATGCTGACCGATCCCGGCACCCTGCTCGGGCTCGGCGACGGCGGCGCGCATGTGGCGATGATCGTCGATGCCAGCATGCCCTCCTACATGCTGACGCATTGGGCGCGCGACCGGAGCCGCGGGCCGGGCCTGCCGCTCGAATTCGTCGTCAAGCGCCTGACCAGCGAAACCGCCGATTTCTTCGGCTTTCACGATCGCGGCCGATTGCAGCCGGGCAAGCGCGCCGACCTCAACCTGATCGATTTCGAGCGCCTGCGCCTCCATCCGCCGGAAATCGCCCACGACCTGCCGGCCGGCGGCAAGCGCCTCGTCCAGCGCGCCGACGGCTATGTCGCGACCCTGGTCGCCGGCACCCCGGTATTCGAGCATGGCGAGCACACCGGCGCCTTGCCCGGCCGTCTCGTCCGCCGCGGCGCCGCATAGGGCGAGCGCCCGAAAGTCAATTGGCAAGGCCCGGTTTGGCGATGCTGGGCCGGGCGTGCTCGCCGAGGGTGCCGCGCGACAGGACCAGCGCGGCCACCGCGCCGACCAATGCCAGCGCCCCCGCCGCGACAAAGGCCGAGTTGAAGCTGCCGGTTGCGGCGATCAGGTAGCCGGTCACGATCGGCGCCAACAAGCCGAAGGTGTTGCCGCCGAGGACGAGAAAGGCAAAAGCCCGGCCGGCATCGCCCGGCGAGCGCAAGAGGTCGCTGACGAGCGCCCCGTTGGTGGCCGGGCCGACATGGGCGAACGACACCGCGACGGTGACAATGGCGACGACCGCGGCCAGCGACTGGACAAACGGGATCGCCAGGCCCGCCGCGGTCAGCAGCAGGCACAGCGCCACCAGATAGCGGCGGCTGCCGGCGCGCACCGCCTCGGCGCTCAACACCTTGTCGCCGATCCAGTTGGCCAGGATGCTGACCACCGCCGAGGTGAAAAACGGGATCGAGGTGTAGACGCCCGACCCGACCAACGACAGATGCCGGGCGGTCTGGAAATAATTCGGCAGCCACGAGATATAGAGATAGCTCGTATAGACGAGGCAGCCCTGGGAGATGAACAGGCCCCACATCGCCGGGCAGCGGACGAGCCCGAGATAGCCGACGCCGCCGTGGCTCGGCGGCGGGACGCCGGCATCGCGCTCGGCGAGGATGCTGTTGCGCTCGGCCTGCGGCAGCCATCGCGTCTTTTCCGGTGTCGATACCAATGCGGACCAGACCACCACCCAAAGAAACCCGATCCCGCCGGTGATGATGAACGACCAGCGCCACGACAATCTCTCGATCAGCCAGGCGACGATCGGCGCCCCGACCGACAGGCCGAGGCTGGAGCCGGCCGAGATGACGGCGATGGCGGTGCCGCGCTCGGTATAGGGCGACCATGACCGCACGCTGTTGTAGGTGATCGGCGCAAACGGCGCCTCGCCGACCCCGAGGCCGAGCCGCGTCATCAGCATCGTCGCAAAGCTGGCGGCGAAGCCGGTCGCCAGCTGCGCGGCCGACCATACCGCGGTCGCGACCGAAGCCACGCGATGCGAGCCCCAGCGGTCGATCAGCCGGCCGCCGGGCAGCATCATCAGCACGTAAGCCCACAGGAACGAGGAGAACAGATAGCCGAGCGCCACCGGCGACAGCCCGAACTCGTGCGCGATCGGCTTGCCGGCGACCGACATGTTGACACGGTCGAGATAGGCGATCGCGTTGAACAGCAGCAGCAGAAAGAACACCCAGTACCGGCGGTGCGTCGTCTTGCTCACGGCGTTTCTCCTTTTTGTTTTGACGACGATATCGGCGGTGTCGCGGGGTCGCAGCGGCAGAGGGCGGCGGCTCAGAGGCTGTGAAGGAATTGGTCTGGGCTGCATCGGCGCCGTGCGTCCTTCGAGACAGCTGCTTCGCAGCTTCCTCAGGACGAGGGATTACATAACTGACATCAACAGCTTACCTCATGCTGAGGAGCGCCCCCTTCGAGACGCCGCCTGCGACGGCTCCTCAGGACAAGGGGCGCGTCTCGAAGCACGCACGGCGCCGATGCAGCGCCCCTATTTCCGATCCCCGCCAATTCATTCTCATCCTCTCAGTCGAGCTTGAGCGGGTCGCCGTCCAGGTCTTCGGCGCGCTCGATCTCGATCAGGACCGCGTATCCTTTCTTGTCCGGGTCACGGTCCTTTTCCGGCTGGACCAGCCGGCGCCAGACTTCCTCGTATTGCGGCCCGGATTTGTGGACATGGGCGCGGCCGTAGAAGCGGGCGATGCCGCCCTTTGGCAAAATGCCGTCCTGGCGCAATTGCGACTTGCGGAAATAGACGGTCAGCGGCGTGCCGTCGGCAATATGGGCGCTGGTCGAGCCTTTGCCGCGCTCCCACAACGCGATATGGCTGTCGTCGAACGCCATCGTGCTGCCGCGCGGCGTGACCTGGGCAAAGCCGTTTGGCAGAACGCTGCCGACAAGGCACACATCGCCCGGAAACGCGGTGTCGATGTGCGGCTGCAATACCTTCGGAATCCTGGTCACGTGGCAATTCCTCCTTCGGGCAAGTCGGCGGGTCTGGGGCAAGTCGGCGGCCTGGGGCAAGTCGGCGGCCTGGGGCAAGTCGGCGGCCTGGGGCAAGTCGGCGGTCCGGGCGCGGACATAGCCGGCAATCGCCTCGATCAGCGCCGTGATCTCGCCCTGCAACGCGGCAAAGCCCGCCGACTTCTCCGATGTCTTCTGGTTCATGTAAAGCCCGCGGTCGACCTCGATCTGAAGGCTGTGCCGGTTTTCCGACGGGCGCCCCTGACGCTTGACGATCTCCACACCCTTGTAGATTTCGTTGATGCGCACGTCATGGCCCCGGCGCCGCAGGTGGCTCGCGACAAAATCGGTGAACTCCCGGTCGCAGGTCGTGCCGTCGCGGTCGCCCAAGACAAAATCGGCGCATTCGCCTTCCTGCTTTGCCGTCGAGCTCGACGGCATCGAATGGCAGTTGACGTGCCAGACCGCGCCGAATTTGCGGTGCGCGCCCCGGCAGGCCTCGTCGAGCACGCGGTGATAGGGGGTGTGGCAGCGCTCGACCCGCCCGAGGATTTCGTCGATCGTCAGCCTGCGGCTATAGATCGGCGTGCCGGGCCGGACGACGCGGCGGAC
The DNA here is from genome assembly GCA_963702685.1 of uncultured Alphaproteobacteria bacterium. Taxonomy (GTDB): domain Bacteria; phylum Pseudomonadota; class Alphaproteobacteria; order ATCC43930; family CGMCC-115725; genus AP-15. The sequence goes on from CAVPDQ010000006.1 coordinate 490,055, forward strand.
AAGGCCGAGCCCGCCGCGGGTGCGATGCGAGGGTTTGAGCGGCGACCGCCACGCCCCGTCGAACAGCGCCTCGTCGAGGTCGTCGACCGCGCGGTTGGGGTCGAGATAGCTGCGCGGAAACAATGCCGCGATGAGCGCCGCGCCATGTTCGGGCGCGGCCCGGTAAAGCTCGTCGACATAGGCGTCCTCGGCGCGGCGCAACACCTCGAACGGGCAGGAGAAGCGAAAATCTTGGGGATAGAGCGACCCGCTATGCGGCGAGTTGAACACCAGCGGGATCTCTGTCCCCCGCGGGTCCTCGCGCCACAGCACGCCCGGTATCTCAAACCTCATCGGCCGAATTTACGGATGGCGCCGATGGCGGGCAAGCGAGGAAGCGGATCGGTAGTGTCTCCGTTTGAATGTAACAGGAAGCCGCCTCATGGAAAGAGGCGGGGTGCGCCTTATGACCGCAGCTGCCAAATTCCTTGTTGACGGCGGGATTATGCCCGCAATCAATTCCCCTCGAACGCAAAAATCTATCCTAGGGAGGGGCTATGAGGCTGCCGGAGATCTCCAACCGGTTACGCGAACTCGCGATTGAGTTACACTGCGATGAGTTGGACGGGCTAGCCGATGAGATCGGGCGCAGATCGTCCGGACAGCGGGCCGCCGCAACGTCTGTTCCGATCACCGATTCGCTCAGGGATCAAATCCGAGCGATGAAGGAGGCTGAACCGGGCATTTCACAGGCCGAGATTGGCAAACGGCTAAACATCAATCCCGGCAGGGTATCCGAAACGCTTAGGGGGAAGCGGACGTGAGGATTCAAAGCAGCCATCATCATGCCGATCGCGGTCTCGATGCCTATTTCAGCCCACCAGAAGCAACAGCAAGCTTGTTGAACATTGAAGCGCAATACCTGCCGAAGTGCATATGGGAACCTGCCGCCGGAGACGGAGCGATTGTGCGGCCGCTATTAAACGCCGGCTTCAAAGTGATCGCGTCGGATTTAGTTAATTATGGACTAGATGGTTGCCTTTCAGGAGTAGATTATCTTAAGGCAAAGCCAATTAATGAGCCACATGGAATCGTTACTAACCCTCCTTACAAGCTAGCGATGAAATTTGCAAAAAAAGCTCTCAACGAGACATTTTATTTGGCTCTATTATTGAGAACCAATTTCTTGGAAAGCACGTCAAGGATTGAGTTTTTTAGAGAACACCAACCGGCACGGATTTGGATATCGTCAAGGCGTTTGCCAATGATGCACCGCCATGGCTGGCAAGGGCCGCGGGCTCCAAGCAACACCTGTTTTGCGTGGTTCGTATGGGATGCAAGGTCGGATCAAAAGCGCGTCCTAGATTGGTTTGATTGGAAGGTCATCGCATCCGGGAGGAGTGATCGCCCGCTATTCGTACGGCAGACAGAACTATTGCCGGAGGTGGCCTGATCAGCCGACGAGCAATGCGCCGGAGCGTAGGTCATCGTGGCGCTCGATCAGCCGCGCCACGTCCTCCATCGACCCAAGCCGGCTCTCGATTCCCGGTGCGATCGCCGGGCTCATCCGCAACGTCTTGTGGACCCGGACGAAGTTGTGGTTTTCAAGTCCAGCAAAATCGTCAACTGACAATGCCACTTGACCAACTCGCGCCGGGAGTATACCGACTCGCCATCAAAGTTGGGGAGCGTGATGGCCAAGCGGACTGCCCTGTCGGATGCGGATGTCGCCGCAAAGAGAATTCAAGACAAACCAGATTTTCACCCCTTCAGCGCCGGTCGCGATAGCAGACCTATTTGCTGGCCGCCAAAAGCAACTGGCTCAAATCATTGACGCCATCGGAGAGCGTGGGCGGCACGCTATCCTTTACGGCGAACCTGGCGTTGGTAAATCGTCCCTTGCCCAAATCATTCCCTTCTTGCTGCCGAGCGGCATTGAGACAGTGCGCCATATTCGTATTCAAGCGTTTCCAGGCGACACATTTTCTGATGTAGCACGGCGAGTTTTTCACAACATCCACTTCTCTGCCGACTACGGCGAGGGCAAAAAAAATTACAACGTTTCGGAGTTTTACCCAAACGATGTTACGATCGATGATTTTCTATCTGAGATGAGCGTATTTTCAGAAAATGAACTTCCGATAATTGTAATAGATGAATTCAACGAAATTGACGATGAACAAACCTCTACCCTAATTGCAAAGATAATTAAGGCGTTATCCGACAGCATTAGTAAAGTGACGATAGTAATCGTTGGAGTTGCGGATAATGTTGGAAATTTGATTAGAGGACATCAGTCGATAGAGCGGTGCACGGAAGAGATTCCGATGCCAAGGATGGCAGTCAACGAGCGGCGCGAGGTCCTGGATCGTCGGTTGTCCCGACTTGGTATGAATATTTCTGGCGACGCCAGATGGAAAATCTTAAATCTCTCCAAGGGACTGCCCGCATACGTACATACATTAGGTAAGTTCGCTGTGTTTAGTGCGCTACAAGAGCGTCGCGTCGTTATCACTGAGCAGGACGTTGATAATGCCATCAATGACGGGCTTCAATCATCGCAACAAAGCCTTCGTGATATTTACGAGGCGGCAGTGCACAGTAACAATACCAAGGCACAGTTTCGGCATGTATTGACGGCATGCGCTTTAGCTAAGGTGGACGAGGCGGGGTTTTTTATGCCGGCCGCAGTGAGGGAACCGCTATCGAGTATTCTTAAACGGCCGATGCATATAGCAAACTTTCAAGATACGCTAAAGGATTTTGCGGAAACGCGAGGGCCGATCTTGGAGCGTGTGGGAGAACCGCGATCGTATCGGTTCCGGTTCCAGAAGCCGAGTATGCAACCATATGTCATCATGCGCGAAATCAGAGACAATGTGATTGACGAGAGCGCTAAGCGGGCTCTTTCTTCCCCCGAACAGCCAGAGTTGCCGCTCTCCAACGACTAAGGGACGCTTTTTTGGCGATTTCCCTTCTCCGCTCCGGGGTCTCAGTCCGCGCCGCACGGGCGTTGCCTCCACAAGCCCCTAGTCCCGCCGCTGCCGATTTCGCCGAATCGATTTCCTGGCTTTCCTCGCCGGTCGCGATCCGCATGATCTTGACGGCGTTGCCGATTACGTCGGCGGGCTGCTCTCGCCTCGGGGCCTCGCCGCTCTCTCGCGCCAATCGCTCGCGGGCGCGTATCAAGTACCTCTGGCGTCCCGCTCATCTAAGATCGGTTTGAGAGCGGGTTTGGCCCCCTGAGGCAGCGGGGGTTTCCGTTCCATTCCCAATCGCTGCCATCTTGCCGAGCGAACACCTTGGCCAGCCTCAGGATCGCCGCCTCGCATATCTCTGCCATTGCTCCGTCCTTGCTTTCCGGCAAGCATGTGGGGACGGTGCGGGTGACGCGCGAGCCGGTCAAGCCTGTTACAATTCAAACTGAGACACTACCAGCGGATCCGGCAACGGCCGGCGTTCTCGTTGTTGCTGGCGCTCGATGGCGATTGGGCCTAGCCTCGCGCGATGACCGCAACCGCGATCGGCAGCGTCGAGATGCTGCGCCGGCTCGTCGCGTTCGACACGACGAGCCGCGGCTCGAATTTGGCCCTGATCGAGTTTGTCCGCGACTATCTCGACGGGCTATCGCGTGCCGAGCGAGCTGGTGTTCGACGAAACCGGCAACAAGGCCAATCTCTACGCCACGATCGGGCCGCCGGAGGTGGGCGGGATCATGCTGTCGGGCCACACCGACGTGGTTCCGATCGACGGCCAGGACTGGCACAGCGACCCGTTTGCGGTGACCGCAAAAGAGGGCAAGCTGTTCGCCCGCGGCACCGCCGACATGAAGGGCTTTATCGCCGCCGCCCTCGCGCTGCTGCCCGAGCTCGTATCGCGCAACCTGCGGATCCCGATCCACCTCGCCTTGTCCTATGACGAGGAGGTCGGCTGCCTCGGCGTGCGCCGGCTGATCGCGGCCCTCTCCGATCGCCCGAACCGGCCGCGCCTGTGCATCGTCGGCGAGCCGACCCTGATGCAGCCCGCAACCGGGCACAAGGGCAAGCGCAGCTTTCACTGCCATGTCGCGGGTTTCGAATGCCATTCGGCGTTGACCCATCTCGGTGTCAACGCGGTCGAGGCGGCGGCCGAGCTGGTGGTGCAGCTAAAGGCGATGGCGCGGCGCCGGCGCGACCAAGGCCCGTTCAATCGCGCTTTCGAGCCGCCCTATACAACGATCCATACCGGGCTGATCGCCGGCGGCACCGCGCTCAACATCGTGCCCAAGGAATGCAGCTTCGACTTCGAGTTCCGGCTGCTGCCGGGCGACGACCCCGAGGTGCCGCTGCGCGAATTGCGCGCCTTTGCCGAGGAGCGGCTGTTGCCCGAGATGCGCGCGGTCAGGGCCGAGGCGGGGATCGATTTTGCCGAATTGAGCTCGTTTCCGGCGCTCGACACCGCCGAAGACGCCGAAATCACCCGGCTCGCGATGGCGCTGACCGGAGCCAACGGCACCGGCAAGGTCAGCTTTGGCACCGAGGGCGGGCTGTTTCACCAGGCCGGCATCCCGACCATCGTGTGCGGACCCGGCTCGATCGAGCAGGCGCACAAGCCCGACGAATTTGTCGATCTCGACCAGATCACGCAATGCGAGAGGTTTTTGCGCGGTCTGATCGACCATGCCACCGCCTGAGGCAGCAGGGCCGGCGCGCGCGGCGCTGTTCGATCTCGGCGGCGTCCTGGTCGACTGGAACCCGCGGCACCTCTACCGTCGCCTGTTCGCCGACGAAAGGGCGATGGAGGAGTTTCTCTCGGCGATCTGCACCCAGGAGTGGAACGAGGAGCAGGATCTGGGGCGGCCGTTTGCCGAGGGCGTGCGGCTTCTCGTCGAGCGCCACCCGCATCATGCGGCAGAAATCCGCGCCTATGACATCCGCTGGCACGAGATGCTGGGCGGCCCGATCGCCGGGAGTGTCGTGCTTCTCGACGAGCTGCGCCGGCGTGGCGTGCCGCTCTTTGCGCTGACCAACTGGTCGGCCGAGAAATTTCCGGTGGGCCGTGCCCGCTTCGGCTTCTTCGAATGGTTTGCCGGCATCGTTGTCTCGGGCGAGGAGGGAGTCAAAAAGCCCGATCCGCAGATCTTCGACCGCGCCATCCACCGCTTTGGCCTCGATCCCGCGCAGACACTGTTTGTCGATGATTCGGCGATCAACGCCGCCGCGGCGGCAGCGCTCGGCTTTCGCGCGCACCGATTTGTCGATGCCCAAGGATTGCGCGCGGCATTGGTCGCGCACGGATTGCTGCCCGCGTGACCTGATTTGGGATCGGGTGCAAGATGGCGCCCGCCTTTAACCAGGACAGCGGGAGCGCCCTTTGCCCGAGCCGAGCTATGCGGTCGAGTTGAGCCCGCCCGATATCGAGCCCTATCGCGCCGGCAACACCGGCGTCGAGCACGTGACGACGTTCGACAGCGGCCGGGCCGGGCCGCATGTGCTGGTCACCGCGCTGACCCATGGCAACGAGCTGTGCGGCGCGGTTGCCCTCGACCGCCTGCTCCGCGCCGGGCTGAGGCCGCGCCAGGGCAAGCTGACCTTGGCGTTCGACAATGTCGCGGCGTTCCACACCTTCGATCGCCGCTACCCGATTGCCTCGCGCTTTGTCGACGAGGATTTCAACCGGTTGTGGCACCCGGCGACGCTCGACGGCCCGCGGCGGTCGACCGAGCTCGCCCGCGCCCGCGCGCTTGCGCCCGTTTGTCGATGCCGCCGATTTCCTGCTCGACATCCATTCGATGCAATACGCGACCGCCCCCTTGATGCTGGCCGGCACGCTGCCGCGTTCGCTGGCATTGGCGCGCCAGGTCGGCATTCCGGAATTGATCATGTGCGACGCCGGCCATGCCGCCGGCCCGCGGATGCGCGACTATGGGGCCTTTGGCGATCCGGGGGCGGCACAGACCGCGCTCTTGATCGAAGCCGGCCAGCATTGGCAAAAGAGCACGGGCGAGATCGCGACCGACGTGATGCTGCGCTTTCTGGTGGCTGTCGGCACCGTGTCGCCCGACGACGCGCGACCGCTCGGCAGCCCCGGCTTTGACGCCCATCCGCGCCAGCGCGTCATCGAGGTGACCCAAGCGGTGACGATCGCCGGCGACAAATTCGAATTTGTCGATGATTACCGCGGTCTCGAAGTATTGCCAAAAGAAGGCACGGTCATCGGCCATGACGGCGGCCGGCCGGTGCGCACCCCCTATGACGATTGCGTCTTGATCATGCCGTCGCGCCGGCTCGCCAAAGGCCAGACCGCGGTCCGCCTCGGCCGCTTTGTCGCGTGACGGCGGCGCCCGCTTCGGAAAAAGCGCAGCTTTGCGCCGGTCGTCGATCAGCGTGCGCGCGTTCTCGTGCTCGGCACCTTGCCGGGCGAGGAGTCGCTGCGCCGGCACGAATACTATGCGCATCCGCGCAATTTGTTCTGGCCGATCCTGTTTGCATTGTTCGATCTGGCGCCGGCCGGCGACTATGTGGCAAAGCTCGCCTTTGCCGGCGGCCCAGCGGGTGGCGCTGTGGGATGTGTGCGAGACGGGCGAGCGCGCGGCCAGCGCCGACGCCTCGATCCGCGGCGAGCAGCCGAACGCGATCGGCCGGCTGCTCGACGCCCATCCGCTGATCGGCACCGTCGCCTTTAACGGCACCGGCGCGCGCCGCCTCCACGACCGCCATTTTCCGCGCCGCGCGGGCCTCCTTTATCTGGCGATGCCGTCCACCAGCCCGGCCCATGCCCGCCTCGACTTCGCCGCCAAGCTCGCCCAATGGCAATCGCTGCGCGCTGCGCTCGACAACGGGCCGTAGCTTGCGCCCGCGAGCGATCGGCCCTATGTGTATGGTTGTACTCTTTACTGCACATCGAGCTTGCGATGCGAACCAATATCGAAATCGACGACCAGCTGCTGGCGGAGGCCCTTCGCCGCAGCGGGCTCAAGACAAAGAAGGCGGTGGTCGAGGCGGGTCTTCGAACGCTCGTGGGCCTGAAGCGGCAGGAGGACATCCTGGCCCTCGTGGGCAAGGTGCGCTGGGAAGGCAATCTGGACGAAAGCCGACAGGGTCGGAACCAAAGGTGATCCTGGTAGACAGCTCGGTTTGGATCGATCTTTTGAACAATGCGGCGACGCCCGCGACGGGTCGCCTGCGCGCGCTATTACCGACCGGGCCGATCTTGGTCGGCGACTTGATCCTTTGCGAAGTGCTGCAAGGATTGCGGACCGAGGCTGAGGCGCGACTGGTCGAGCGAGTGTTGGGGCGATACATCGTTGCCTCGCTGTTGGATGCAGGTCTCGCGGTGAAAGCGGCTGCGAATTACCGTTTGTTGCGGCGGCGCGGCATCACGATCCGTAAGACGATTGACCTCGTCATCGGCACGTTCTGCATCGAGCGCGGGCACGCGCTGTTGCATTCCGACCGCGATTTCGAGCCGATGGAGCGGCTGCTCGGGCTGCAAGCCGCCTGACGCGGTTCACCCGAGCGGGGCGAGCAGGTGCTCGATATCGGCGGGGGCGAGGGTAGCCGCCGCCCCGCCGCCCTCGGCGTAGATCCCGGCGGCGAGCGCCTTTTTGCGCCGCTGCAATTCGAGCATGCGCTCCTCGACGGTGCCTTGCGCCACGAGCTTGTAAACAAAGACCGGCTTTTTCTGGCCGATGCGGTGGGCGCGGTCGGTCGCCTGGTCCTCGACCGCCGGGTTCCACCACGGGTCGTAATGGATGACGGTGTCGGCGGCGGTCAGGTTGAGCCCGGTGCCGCCGGCCTTCAGGCTGATCAGGAACAGCGGCACCTTGCCCTTCTGAAAGCGCGCGACCGGCCCCGCGCGGTCGATGGTGTCGCCGCGCAATTCGACAAAATCGATGCCCTTCTCGGCCACGGCAGGCTTGATCAGGTCGAGCATGCTGGTGAATTGCGAGAACAGCAGGATGCGGCGGCCGTCCTCGATCAGCGCCGGCAGCATCTCCATCAGATGCGCGAGCTTGGCGCTGGCGGCGACCCGCCTTGCGGCGGCGAGCTTGACGAGGCGCGGGTCGCAGCACACCTGGCGCAATTTCAACAAGCGCGTCGAGCACGATGATGTGGCTGCGCGCGAGCCCCTTGGCGGCGACCGCCTCGCGTACCTTTTCGTGCATCGAGAGCCGCACCGTCTCGTAGAGGTCGCGCTGCGGCCCGGCCAATTCGAGCGGCCGCAGCATCTCGGTCTTCGGCGGCAGGTCGGCGGCGACCAATGCTTTGGTCCGGCGCAGCAGAAAGGGCTTCAGCCGGCGGGCGAGCACGGCGCGGCGCTCGCCATCCTGCTTCTTCTCGATCGGCGTGCGAAAGACGCGCGCAAACTGCTTGGCGTCGCCGAGCAGGCCCGGCATCAGAAACGCGAATTGCGACCACAATTCGCCGAGATGGTTCTCCATCGGCGTCCCGGTCAGGCAGAGCCGCTGCCGCGCCTCGATCCGGCAGACGAGCGCCGTGACCTTGGCGGCGGCGTTCTTGATCGCCTGCGCCTCGTCGAGCACCGCGACGTGCCAGGCGACCGGCAGCAGATGGTCCTCGTCGCGCGGCAGGAGCGCATAGGTCGTCACCACCAGGTCGGCGTTGGGGATCTCCGCAAAGCGCTGCGCCCGGTCGGCGCCGTGCAACGACAGCACCCTGAGCTCGGGTGCGAGCCGCGCCGCCTCGGCGAGCCAGTTCGGCACGACACTCGTCGGGCAGACGACGAGGCACGGCCGGTCGAGCCGGCCCTCGCGTTTCTCGACCAGGATGTGGGCCAGCGCCTGCACGGTCTTGCCGAGGCCCATATCGTCGGCGAGGATGCCGCCCAGCTCGTATTCGCGCAGAAATTGCAACCAGTCGAGCCCGTCGCGCTGATAGGGGCGCAGCTCGGTCATCAAGCCGGCGGGCGGGTCGATCTTGACGATGCCGGCGAAATTCGCCAGCCGCTCGGCCAACCGGCGCAGCCGCTCGCCGCCGAGCCAGCGCAGCCCGATCGCCGCTTCGAGGGCGGCGAGCCCGACCGCCTCGCCCGCCGAGATCCCGATCCTTCCTTCGCCCGAAAGGGTCTCGGGGTGATAGAGCTCGACCAGGGTCGCCAGGATCGCCTTGGTGCGGTCGAGCGGCAACGCCACGTGGCGCCCGTCGGGCAAGGTGCCGAACACCCGGCCGTTCTGCGCCAGCGCGTCGAGCCCGTCGGGCGCGCCGAGATCGTGCAGCCGCGCCAGGAGCGACGTCATGACCGGCAGCAGCGGTACCCTTTCGCCGTCGATCACGACCCCGAGATCGAGCGAAAACCACCAGCCGCCGCCCTCCTCGATGTCGGCCACCCATTCGCCGCCGGCATCGACGACGCGATGGCGAAAGCCGTCCTCGATCTCGACCCGCCAGCCCTCGCGCTCGAGCTGCGGCAGGCCCTCGAATATAAAGCGCGGCCAATCTTCGCTGTCGCCGAGAAAGCCGAAAGCGGTATGCCGGTCGTCGCCCGGATCGGCGGCCACGAAATGCGAGAGGCCAAACCCTTCCAGGCGCTTTTTGGCGGCGCGCTCGGCACCGAGGTTGCGACGGCGCACAATAATCTTGCCGTCCTCGACCGAGCGCACCTCGCGCGGCGCTTCGAGGCTGATCGGCACCCCGCCATAGGCGAAGCCGAGCAAGGCCGCATCGACCGTCTGCTCGATGCTCTTGGTCCGCCAATCCCAATAGCCAAAGCTGCGCTTGCGCCGGCCGAGCACCAAGAGCGGCACCGGCGGCTCGCTGCGCAACTCCTCGACCATGTCGGCGCGCGGCGCCGGCAGGGCGAGACCCGGCAGCTCGCGGGCAAAGCGGCCGGCAACCGCCGCCGCCTGCTCGATCGTGACCGGCGGGGCTGCGAGCGCAATCTTGACGAGCGGGCGGGCAATGTCGAAGGCGACCGGCCCCGCCAGATGCCGGTGCGGATCGACATACCAGGGGGAAGCGGCGGGCAGCACCACCGCACCCTGCTGGTCGAGCTCGACCGCGACGCTTTGCGTGCCGTCGCCGGCGAGATGCCAGGCGAGGCGTCCGGGTTGCGGCGGGCCGAGTGCCAGCGGCGGCGAATCGAGCTTGCGCCAGCGGCAGCGGCCGGTGGCGAGGACCCGCCGCAGCAGCAGATCGACGAGATCGGGGTCATCGGGCAATGGCGGCGGCGAATGCCACAGTCCGCCGCTCAACAGCCGCAGAACGGCGCGGTCGTCCGGCTGCACATATTTCGCGGTCGGGTTCTGGAATTGCTGAGGCGGACAGGGGCGGTCGGCGCCCAAGCCGCCCGATTTCAAGAGCCGCACGACGCGCAAATCGAGGACAAAGGTCGAGCCCGGCTGCGGCGGGCGGTCGAGGCGGTAGGCGAGCTCCTCGGGTGCGGGTGCGGCAATTGCGGCCCGCGCCAGCTGCAGCAGCCAGTCGCCGACCGGCCCGGCGAGCGGGTCCTTCGCGATCGGCTGGAGCAGCGGCGGGTGCGCCAGCGCCTCCAGCAGCACCGCCACCGCGTGCTTGCAGCCGCGCCCGACCGGGCAGCTGCATTGGGCGGACAATTTGACCGGATCGCTGCTGCCGATCTCGACAAACACATGGTAGGGCCGCGGCCGCGTCCCCTGGACGGACGCGATCAGCCTTTGCCCGCCCTTGTCGGCGCGCAAATCGCGCACGGCACCCCGGCGCTGATAGGCCCGCGCCTTGCCGATCCCGCCCGGAAAGCAGCGGTCGATATCATCCTCGTCGAACGGCAGACACTCGGGTTGCAGCGGCCGGCTGAGGCTCGGTTCGAGAGTATCTGGCAAGATGTTGTCCCCTGAGCGGGCTGGACCGCCATTAGTTGCGAGCCGAGCGTAACGCTGTCAAGCGATCCCGTCGACGGGCGCTGGGTGCTGCCGCTCGCGCCGCGCCGCTGCCGCTCGGCCGGCCCGGTCCTCGAATCGCATGCTATGATCGAAGCTCGGGAAAGAGCCTCGGGAGGGCAAGCGATGGACCGCGCATTCGAGACGATCCAGTCAGAGGACCGTGGCGGCGGGCTCGTGCTGCTGACGCTCGACCGGCCGCAGGCGGCGAATGCGCTCAACACCCGGATGGGGCGTGATCTGCTCTCGTTTTTCGACGCGGTCAACGCCGCCCCCGCGCAATACCGGTGCATCGTGCTGACGGGTGCCGGCGAGCGCGCCTTTTGCGCCGGCGGCGACTTGAAAGAGCGCAACGGCATGACCGACGAAGCGTGGCAGGACCAGCATCTGTTGTTCGAGCGCATGGTCCGCGCCTTTCTCGCCTGCCCGGTGCCGGTGATCGGCGCGGTCAACGGGGCGGCCTATGCGGGGGGGTGCGAATTGGCGCTCTGCTGCGACTTCATCTACGCCGCCGAGAGCGGCGCGCTTCGCCTTGACCGAGGTGACGCTCGGCATCATGCCGGGTGCGGGCGGCACGCAGAACTTGCCGCGCGCGGTCGGCGAGCGCCGGGCCAAGGAGATCATCCTGACCGGCCGCCCGTTCACCGCGCAGGAGGCCTACGATTGGGGCATGGTCAATCGCCTCTGCGCGCCGGGAAGGCTGGTCGAGGAGGCGCTCGAAACCGCCCGCCATATCGCCGACAACGCGCCCATTTCGGTGCGCCAAGCCAAGCACGCGATCCACCATGGGCTGCAGATGGATCTGGCGAGCGGCATGCTACTCGAGATCGAAGCCTACAACCGCATGGTCCCGACCGCCGACCGCCGCGAAGGCATCGCCTCCTTCAACGAAAAACGCAAACCCCGCTTCAAGGGCCGCTGACCTCCGACGGGCCAACCTCGGCCTCCTCTCGCTGACGGAGTATTGCACCGCGCCCAGGCCCAGGGCTGGGGCTGGCAGGGGTTCACGGTCGCCGCCCGCATTTGCGAAGCGATGGCCGGCCGCGAGCAGCGCTCGCAGAGCGTCCAGAACACGGCAAGCTATCAGGCGGACGATCCCCGCCGCTCGCCCGCCGATCGTTCCGGGGGAAAGAGCGTGTGATGAAATCGAATAGGGGAGGGCTGCGTTACGGTCGTGCGTGCTTCGAGACGCGCCCTCGGGCGCTCCTCAGAGCCTGTGAATCTTTGGATTTTTGATCAAAATCGTACCGCATCTGGGGGTCAGTAGCGAGGTTCTGAACCACATGTTGGGGATCAAGTGGCATTACGACCAAAGATCCACACGCTCTCGGCATGACGGAGGCCGTTGATGGCATCAGCTCGTTTCGCTCAATGTGAATGGATGAACGCGGGTCGCCGCCGTGGGACCCGCAGGCGACATTGGCTGCCATGTCAATAACCCGGCAGCGGCCCGCAATGGCCGAGCGAGTTAGCCACAAGCTCCAATGGGCGGGGATCGCGATCCGACCGACAGCGCAAGCGAAGCTTTAGAATTCCATGCGGCGATGCTGGGTCGTCACGGTTCTCGCGGTTCGGCGCCGCATGCGCAACCCGCCCGTCATCCTGCTGGAGCCGCCTTTGAGAAAGATCGCACAAGTGCGGCCATTCCGGCGTCCTTCTCGATCAGCCGCTGGTATATCCCGCCCCGCGTAATCGCGGCATAACGCCCTGCTGCTCCCAGAAAACCGGCAACCTTTTGGTCCTCCGGCCAATCGTCCTCGATGCGCTCCTCGTGCAACACCGACACGAGCAGTTCCTTCAGGCGAACGGCGCTGACCCAACCACCTCCCGTCACCATTTCGACCTCGTTTCCCAGCTCGTTGGCGAAGAACTGCTCAAAGGCAAACGGGTTCGGCAGACCCGATCCAGGGTCGAACGCCATCAAGGGGTGCTGGGTTGCGAGCCTGCTCATCCAAGGTTGTATGGGTGGCGGTGCGGGTGTCTCGGTCGTATCGACCAGCGCCCACTGGGCTGCCGCAGCTCTCGCCCGAGCGTAGCAAAGCTGGTATTTGGGATTGGCATCGAGCAATGCGGGCAACAAATCCGTGGGACGACCCCAGCCCTGAAAACAACCGGGTGCGCCGCCGGCAGTGGCGAGGAACACGATCCCGAGGGGTCGCCCGTGGCGCTCGGCACCAGCGACCAGCACGAGCAGGCGGGTCTCCCACCACGCTCTGCCGCTTTCGAGGTCGACGATCACCACCTCCTTGCTCACCGCCGCGCGAAGGGCATCCAAAATCTGCCCGGTGCCTCTGTCGCTCACTGGTTCGGCGGGGACGCCGATATTGGTCGGCACCGCGACCGATGCCGGGATATTCGCTCCGCTGCCGAGCGCGAGCTTGATGCCCAAATACTCGATAGTGGCGCCGCGCCCGACCAGCGCGTCGACCAGCAACAGCGCGACCGGAGCGAGACTGGCGAGCAGCAGAACCGATACCAGACCGCCTTCCAGCTTATCCGGGAAGCCGAAGGCCAAATGGCCGATGCCAAACAACAGCAGCACCCCGACGAACAGGATCGGCGCGGCGAGCAATGCGTATCGGGTTTCGTAGGGCCAAAGCCGAACCGGATCACTCGTCATTTGGCAGGCTTCCTGTGACTAAGCTCCGGCCCGCGGCGACGGCGCCGTTGCCGCTTCGGGCTTTATCCGGGCCGGGAAAGGTTGTAGGTGGAGTTGCTGACGACGACAGCGGGGCGCCTCTTGGAGGTCGCTTGATTGGTGAACAGAAACGGCACCAGCACCACATCGCCGAGTTCAAAGGGCATCGTAGGCCTCGTCGTCCGGATTGCTCCAGACGGCGGCAAAGGCGGGCTCGCTCGCCGCCGCTGCGGCGCGGGCCAGCATGTGCTGCTGCTCGCGCAAGCGGATGAAGTCGACGAAATCCCCGACCTCGGCGATCCGCTCGGCCGGCAACGCCTGGATTTTTTCGATCAGGGCTTGGGTAGCGGCGGGCATGGGAGGTTCCTCGGCAACGTCGAGCACGCATATGGGAACGACCGCAGTTTTACCGCAATATGGTCCTGACGCCCCAAAATCGTTTCGGCAAGCGTCGGATCGGTTGAGCGAAGGCGAAGCGATCGTTTGGGGCCGGAAGGGTGGGTTTTGCGAAGGGCTCGACCCACCCTGCAAAACCGGTGTGTCGGCGATGTCGGCATTGCGGGGGGTGGCGCGGCGACGCAATCTGTCGGGCCTGGGCTATCGGGAGGTGGAAATGGACGGCGATCTGAAGACCGGCACGCACATCGCCGGATTGACCCGCGAGCTGGCGATGCGGGCGGCGACGCTTTCTTACGACGACCTGCCGGAGCCGGTGCGCGAGGTGGCGCGTCAATGCATGCTCGATTATTTGGGCGTCGCGGTCGCGGGTGCGGGCGACCCGCTGGTCGGGATGCTGCTCGACGAGATGGCGGAAGCGGGTGGCGCGGCGCAGGCGAGCGTTGTCGGGCATAAGGAGCGCTTGCCGGCGCTGTCGGCGGCGCTGGTCAACGGGGCGGCGGGGCACGCGCTCGATTTCGACGATGTCAATGTGGCGATGCCGGGGCATCCAACGGTCGCGGTATTGCCGGGGCTCCTGGCGCTGGCCGAGCTTTTGGGCAGCTCGGGGCGCGACGTATCGACCGCTTTTGTCGCCGGCTACGAGACCGAATGCCGGATCGGTGCCGCGATGAGCCCCGGCCATTACGATCTCGGCTTTCATTCGACCGCAACGATCGGGACGCTTGGTGCGGCGGCGGCCTGCGCGCGCCTCCTCGGGCTCGACGCCGAAAAGACCGCGACCGCGCTCGGCATCGCCGGGACCCAGGCGGCCGGGCTCAAATCCGAGTTCGGCACGATGTGCAAGCCGTTTCATGCGGGGAAGGCGGCGCAAAACGGCTTCTTGGCGGCGCGGCTCGCGGCGCGCGGGTTTTCGAGCCGTCCCGATTTGATTGAATGTGTGCAGGGCTTTGCCGCGACGCACGGCCCCGATTTCGCGCCCGAAGCCGCACTCGCCGAGCCGGAAGGCGGCTGGCATATCCTCGCCAACCTCTTCAAATACCACGCCGCCTGCTATTTTACCCATGCGCCGATCGAATGCGCCCGCGAATTGCGCCGCGCGCACAACCTGATCCCCGAGCACATCGCCAACATCACCTTGCGCATCGACCGGAGCACCGACCGCGTGTGCAACATCCCGAGCCCCGTTGACGGCTTGGAGAGCAAGTTCAGCCTGCGCCAGACCGTGGCGATGGCGCTCGCCGGCGTCGATACCGCGAACCTCGGCGCCTATAGCGAGGCGAATGCGCACGATCCGGGGCTCGTCGCGCTGCGCCGGCGGCTCGCCTTCGATTTCCAGAAAGGCTGGCCGCAGACCTTGGGCGAGATCGACATCGAGCTCGACGACGGCCGGCAGTTCTCGGCGCGCCATGATTCCGGCATCCCCGCCGCCGACATCGCCGCGCAGGGCCGCCGCCTCGCCGCCAAGTTTGACACGCTGGTGGCACCGGTGCTGGGTGCCCCGCGCGCCCGCGAATTGCGCGAAGCGGTCGCCGGGCTCGACGGCTTCGCCGACATCAGTGCCCTGACCGGGCTCGCCGCGCGCTGACCTGGAGGCGCCCGGAACCAAACCAAGCCCGCCAGGCGTCTGCCGCCCGGAACCAAACAACGCCCGCCGGGTTCTAGGGGTGAGCGGCGGGCGAGGGCGCATGCACTGGAAATTGTTGAATGTCGATCCACCGGTGACCTATGCGGTGGTGCTCGACACCGGCGACGAGGCCGTGGGCGCGCTGTCGCGGTTTGTCCGCGAGCAGGAGGTCGAGGCGGCCTCGATCACCGCGATCGGCGCATTTCGCCGCGCTGTGCTGGGCTATTTCGAGTGGGAATCGAAAGAGTACAAGAAAATTTCGGTCGAGGAGCAGGTCGAGCTGCTGTCGCTGATCGGCGACGTTGCCGTCGGTGATGACGGCCCCGGCCTCCATATCCATGCGGTCCTGGGCCGGCGCGACGGCAGCACAATCGGCGGGCATCTGCTCGAAGCCGAGGTGCGGCCGACGCTCGAAGCGATCCTGATCCAGCCGCCGAGCTATCTGCGCAAGGTGAAAGACCCCGCGACCGGGCTGGCGCTGATCGCGCGCGACCCCGGCTAGCTAGCACAGGAGGCGGCATCATGGGAGGCGGCATCATGAGGGGCCCGACGATCCGCGAGGCCGTGGCCGTGTTCGACGATCCCGAACGGCTGGAGAATGCGGTCTCCGAATTGCAAAGCCGCGGCTTCGACCGCGCCGATTTGAGCTTTCTGGCACCGGAGGCATTGGGTGAGCACCCCGGAGCGACGGCGACGCGACTTGCGCATGACCCCGCCGCACCTCGCGTCTCGGTGACGAGCGAGACCGACCAGGCGCAGAGCCGCGTGCTCGGCACCAGCATGGCAGCGACGGTCGCCGCCTTTGTCGCGGCGGGATTTGTCGTGGCGACCGGCGGTGTCGCCGCGGCTGCGATCGCCGCCGTGGCGGCGGCAGGCGGGGTCGGTGCCGCCGGCACCTGGCTCGGCCGCAAATTGGCAAAGGACGACGAGGCGTTGCTCGACGCCCAGCTCGCGCGCGGCGGTGTCCTGCTGTGGGTTCGCCTCCAGGACCGGAGCGCCGAAGAGCGCGCCGTCGAGGTGTTGCGGCGCTGGTCGGCGCAGCTGCACCTCCACGACCTCCCGGCCGAGGCCGGGCTGGCGATGCAGACCGGCCGGCACGCGGAAATCTGACCATTGTTCATCTGACCACTGTTCGCCTGACCACCCTGGGAGGGGCACGACCATGAGCGACATTTCGATAAAGTCCGATGGCGGTATCGCCAGTGCCGCCGCGCGCGCGGATGTGTGGCTCTTCCTGCTGGTTGCAGCCGGGCTCGGCTGGCTGATGTGGCCGCGTTCGGCGCCCAATAGCGACAGCCGGCACCGGCACGGCAAGCCCAACGGCGGCGCCGACCGCAGCCTCAGCCGGTCCGAGCGCAACCTGCGCGACGGCGAGCCGATGGCCGGCTACGGCGCGTAAGCTGGTCGGCGGAATCTCTATCGTTGCCCGACCAAGAGACACTGAACAAATTGCTCGGCCGCAGGAGGGTCATTCCAGGATGCCCGCAGTGCCTGCCCCCTGTTCCAGCCAGAGCCTGCCCCTGGCACGAACAGGGGGGCAGGCTCTGGCTTGAGGGGGCAGGCCCGGAACCCGAGCACACCCCGCCGCCAATGTGATCGCAGTCCGGTGTTCATAGGTTCCGGGCTCGCGGGCAGAGGTCCGCGCCCCGGAATGACGCGTCCCGGGGAAAAAAAGCACCATGGGCACCGGCAGCGCAGGAGCGCGAAGAAAGCTATGACAGTCGAAACCGTCGTCATCACCGGCGCCAGCGCCGGGGTCGGCCGCGCCACCGCACGCGCTTTCGCTGAGAAGGGCGCGCGCATCGGATTGCTGGCGCGCGGCGCCGAGCGGCTCAATGCATCGGCGGCCGAGGTGCGGCAAGCGGGTGGCGAGGCCTTGGCGTTGCCGACCGACGTGGCCGATGCCGATGCGGTCGAGGCCGCGGCCGCGGCCGTCGAGCGCGCCTTTGGGCCGATCGACATTTGGGTCAACAATGCAATGGCGACGATTTTTGCGCCATTGTCGCAAATCACTCCCGAGGAGTACCGCCGCGCGACCGAGGTCACCTATCTCGGCTGCGTCCACGGCACAATGGCGGCCTTAAAGCGGATGCGGCCGCGCAACCGCGGCACCATCGTCCAGGTCGGCTCGGCATTGGCCTATCGCGCGATCCCGTTGCAGGCGCCCTATTGCGGCGCCAAGCACGCGATCCGCGGCTTTACCGACAGCCTGCGCTGCGAATTGCTGCACGAAGAGAGCGGCGTCCATGTGACGATGGTGCAGATGCCGGCGCTCAACACGCCGCAATTCGACTGGGCGCGCAACAAAATGGGCCGGCGCCCGCGGCCGATGGGCACGATCTTTCAGCCCGAGGTGGCGGCCGAGGCGATCCTTTATGCCGCGCATGCGCGCCGCCGTGAGGTGCTGGTCGGCGGCCCGACCGTCGAGGCGGTCTGGGGCAACAAGGCGGTGCCGGGCCTGCTCGACCATCTGTTGGCATGGCGCGCGGTGGACGGCCAGCTCACCTCCGAGCCCGCCGACCCCGACAAGCCGGGCAATCTCTTTGCCCCGGCAGCCGATGATTGCGCCGCGCACGGCCGCTTTGACGCCGAGGCCAAATCCTCCAGCGCCGAGCTCGCGCTGGTGCGTCAGCCCGGATGGGCGATTGCGGTCGGCCTCGGGCTGGCTGCGGGTCTGGCGGCCTTGTTGCTGGCACCGCGCGCCGCGGCACGGTAGAGCGCCGCTGCCAGAAGGCCGCCGACGGCGACACCCCCGGCCGCCAGCAGCATGTCGCCGAGCGCCATTCTCGGCGGCTGCGGCGGCGAAAAGCCCATGCCCTGCGCAATGATCTCGGCCAGATGCCGGGTCGGCCGGCCGCTCAGCTCTTCGATCTGCTCGCGGCAGCTGAACCCGCCGGCAATGACGAGCGCGTCGGGATCGGCCTGCCGGAGTCGCGGCAGCAGCGCGTGCTCGGCGATCTTGCGCGACCATTGGTATTTGCCCGCCTCAAAGCCAAACGAGCCGGCCATGCCGCAGCAGCCGGTCGGCATCGTTTCGGGCTCGAGCCCAATGCGCCGCAGCACGCGCTCCTCTGCGCTGGGGTCGAGCACCGCGTGCTCGTGGCAATGGGTCTGAACCAGCGCCTTTTCGCCATGGCCGAGCTGCGGCAGCGCTGCGTCCTTGCCGTGCCGATCGAGGAATTCGCTCAATAAAAAGCTCTGCTCTTTGAGCTGCTTTGCCCGGTCGTCCTGCGGGAACAGCGCCGGCACCTCGTCGCGGAACGACGCGATGCAGGCGGGCTCGAGACCGACGACCGGCACACCGCGCGCCAATGCCGGCGCCAAGGTATCGAGCAATTGGCGCAGCAGATGATCGGCCGCGTCGAGCATGCCCCAATCGTAGAGGGGCCGGGCGCAGCACAATGAGCGCTGTGGAATGGTGACCCGCCAGCCGGCCTTTTCCAGCACCTGCACGGCGGCAATGGCGGTCGCGGGACGGAAGAAATTGTTGAACGTGTCGGGGAACAGCAGCAATTCCGGCCCGGCCGGATTTTTGGTCCGGTAACGGCGAAACCAGTCGCGGAACGTCTGATGCGCATAGGCCGGCATCTGGCGCTCGGGGGCGAGTCCGCCGGCGAATTTGACTGCCGCAGAGAGCCCCGGTGTCTGCATCAAGAGATTGGCAAAGCCCGGCACGCGGCTCGCCGCGCGCGACCACCAATAAATCAGGCCCATCGAATAGGCGGCGCGCGGCCGCAACCGGCCGGCATAGTGGTGATGGCGGAACTCGGCCTTGTAGGTCGCCATATCGACATTGACCGGGCAATCGTGCTTGCAGCCCTTGCAGGCGAGGCAGAGGTCGAGCGCCTCCTCGACCTCGGGGCTCTTCCAGCCGTCCTTGATCGGGCCGCCATGCAGCATCTCGAACAACAGATGGCCGCGCCCGCGGGTCGAATAGCGCTCTTCGCGCGTCGCCATATAGCTCGGGCACATGACCCCGGCGGCGGTGTCGTGCCGCCGGCATTCGCCGACCCCGACGCAGCGCACCGCAACCCGCTCGAAACCGCCGCCTTCGGTCGGAAAGCTGAACCGGGTTGCGAGCTTGGGCGGGCGGTAATCGGGACCGAGCCGCAAATTCGAGGTGATCGGGTAGGGATCGACGATCTTGCCGGGGTTCATCCGGCCCTCGGGGTCCCAGATCGCCTTGAACTCGCGGAACGCCTCGATCAGCTCGGGGCCGTACATCTTGCCCAGGAGCTCGGCCTTCGACTGGCCGTCGCCGTGCTCGCCCGAGATCGAGCCGCCATGGCTGACGACGAGGTCGGCGGCCTCGCCGAGAAAGCGCGCGCCAATGCGCGACACCCGTCTCGGTACGCAGCCCGAAATCGATCCGGCAATGGATGCAGCCATCGCCGAAATGGCCGTAAAGCGCCGATTGGTAGCCGTATTTTTTGAGCAGCCGATCGAACTGGCGCAGATAGGCGCCGACATGGTCGGGCGGCACCGCTGCATCCTCCCAGCCTTCCCAGACGTCGGGGTGGCCGGGGACAAAGGCGGTGGCGCCGAGCCCGGCCTTGCGCACCTCCCAGATCCGCGCCTGCGCCCTCCGGTCGCGGACGAGCTTTGCGTCCGCCGCCGCGACCCGGACCCGCAGGTCGGCGATCAGCCCTTGCGCTTTCTCGACCGCGTCCTCCTCGCTGTCGCCGCCAAATTCGGCAACGAGCCAGCCGTGGCCCTGCGGCAATGCGCCGAGGGCCGCCTCGTGCACATGCTTTAGGCGCATATAATCGACGAGCCGCTGATCAATGCCTTCGAGCCCGATCGGATGATGATCGAGGATCTGCGGCACCGCGTCGCCGGCGGCGAAGATATCAGGAAAGCCGATCGCGACGACGACGCGGTGCGGCGGGCTCGGCACCAGCCGCAGCCCCGCCTTCAACACCGCGACGCAGGTGCCCTCGCTGCCGACCAAGGCGCGGGCGATGTTGCAGCCGTTCTCCGGCAGCAGATTGTCGAGGTTGTAGCCCGAGACGCGGCGCGGGATGTGCGGATAGCGCTCGCGGACGAGACCGGCGTAGCGCCGGCGCAATTGATCGAGCCGGCGGTAGATGTCGCCGCGCCGGCCGCCGGCGGCGACGATCGCGCGCAGCTCGTTTTCGCTCGTCGCGCCCACTCGCAGCCGCAGCCCGTCATAGGTCAATACGTCCAATTCCAAGACATTGTCGGCGGTGCGCCCGGCCATCACCGAATGGACGCCGCAGGAATTGTTGCCGACCATGCCGCCCAAGGTGTTGTGGTCGTGGGTCGAGGGGTCGGGGCCAAAGGTCAGATGGTGTTTTTCGGCGGCGTTGCGCAAATCGTCGAGGACGACGCCGGGCTCGACCCAGGCGCGCCGTTCCGCGACATCGATCGTCAGGATGTGGTTCAGGTATTTCGACCAGTCGATGACGATTGCGGTGTTGCAGCACTGGCCGGCGAGGCTGGTGCCGCCGCCGCGCGACAACACCGGCGCGCCATGCTCGCGGCACAGCGCCATCGTCGCGACGACATCCGCGACACTCTTCGGGATCACGACGCCGATCGGTACTTGGCGGTAGTTCGAGCCGTCGGTCGCATAGAGCGCGCGGTCGCCCGCGGAAAACCGCACTTCGCCCGCGATGTTGCGCGACAGCGCCCGCGCGAGCTTTGCCGCGGCTCCCTCGGAATACGGGATGAATTCGGCCGCCTCGCGCGCGGTGGTCGCCGCCTTGACATGGACGCGCCGCGGCGGCGTCAAAGTTTCGCTGATGCTCATGAGACTTCCCCGATTTCAGGCCCGGCTGGTGGACCGGGCCGGACCGCAGCATTCGCCAAGCAGAGCCATCCACGTCTTGCGGCGCCGGATGCCAAGGCGCAAGACGGGCTTAAGTTGCTTCTTGCGAGCTTCGGCACGCGCGCTGCAAAAAACGGACTGGCCTCACACCAGCTCGCGCACGGTGTCGGACAAGACGGTGGCGGCGATCTTGCCGCGGTTGGGGGTGCCGCGCGCCAGGGATTCGGCAAAGTGCAGCGCCTGCTCGGCCTTGATCTTGGGCGGCATCGGCGGCTCGTGCGGATCGACCAGCGCTTCGACGACGACCGGCCCTTTGGTGGCGAGCGCCTCGTCGAGCACCCGGCCGCAATCCTCCGGGCGGTCGAGGCTGAGCCCGGTCGCCCCACAGGCCCGCGCGATTTGGGCGAAATCGATCGGCTGCAGATCGCAGACGTATTCGGGGTTGCCGAGAAAGACCATCTGCTCCCATTTGATCTGGCCCAGCAAATTATTCTTGATCACCACGATCTTGATCGGGAGCTTGTATTTGACCGCGGTGGCGATTTCGCCCATCAGCATGGTCAGCCCGCCGTCGCCGACGATCGCCACCACCTGCCGCTCGGGATAGGCGGCCTGCGCGCCGATCGCATAGGGCAGCCCGCAGGCCATCGTCGCGAGGTTGCCCGAGAGCGAGAACATCTGCCCGTCGCGGATCTGGATGTGGCGCCCGGCCCAGGTCGTGATCGTGCCGGAATCGGTGCAGACGATGGCGTCGTCCTTGAGCCTTTTGCCGAGCTCGTGAGCCACGACCTGCGGCTTCATCGGCATGTCCTGCCGCGTGCCGCGCTCTTCCATCAGCTTCATCCACTCGGCCTTGCCCTCCTGCGCCTGATCGAGCCAGGAGCGGTCGGCATGGCGGTCGAGCAACGGGATCAGCCGGCGCAACACCCGGATCGAATCGCCGACGAGGCCGATTTCGACCGGATAACGCAGCCCGATACGCGGCGCATCGAGGTCGATCTGGATACAGCGCGCCTGGCCGGGCTTGGGGTAGAATTCGATATAGGGAAAGCTGCTGCCGACGGTCAGCAAGGTGTCGCAGCCTTCGAGCGCCTCCTGCGACGGGCGGGTGCCCAACAAGCCGACGCCGCCGATGCAATAAGGGCTGTCGTCGGGCACGCAGGCCTTGCCGAGGATCGGCTTGGCGATCGGGGCACCCAGGATCTCGGCGATCTCTTCGAGCTCCTTCCCTGCACCCAAAGCGCCGCGGCCGGCGAGGATCACCGGCTTTTTGCCGTCATTCAGGATCTCGGCTGCCCGTTTCAGCGCCGCGTCGGTCGGGACATGCGCGCTGTCGGCCCAGATTTCCGAGACATGGTGCGGCCGGTTGCGCGGCGAGCGCGCCCCGTCTTCGACCGGCATCGATTGCATATCGACCGGCATCGTCACATGGGCGACGCCGCGATAGGCGAGCGCGGTGCGGCAGGCGAGCTCGACCACATTCTCGACATGCGCCGGGCCCATGACCCGGTTGTTGTACTTGGCGACATCCATATAGAGCTTGTCGAGCTCGACATCCTGCTGGGTATGGGTGTGCAAGAGGTCGTGGAATTGCAGACCGGTGATCGCCAGCACCGGAACGCCGTCGAGCTTGGCGTCGTAGAGCCCGTTCAGCAAATGGATGCCGCCCGGCCCCGAGGTGGCGATGCAGCAGCCGAGCCGGCCGGTGAATTTGGCATAGGCGCACGCGGCAAAGGCCGCTGCCTCTTCGTGGCGCACCTGAATAAAACGAATCTTGTCCTGGTATTTGCGCAGCGATTCGATGATGCCGTTGATGCCGTCGCCGGGGATGCCGAAGATCGTATCCACCCCCCAATCCATGATCGTCTCGACGAGCACGTCTCCGGCGGTCTTGGCCATTATCCATGTCCCTGAAAAAGCGCAGCCGCCATAGCAAAGACGGGCTGCGCGGTGGCTGATCGGCGGGTGCCTTGCGGCCGACCCTATCCGGTCAACACAGAGCCGGCGGGCGTGTTCCGCCAAACCCGGCCGCGTGTGCGATGCCGCGTTTCGGCTTTCTCGTCGGCGAGCTTCGCGCCGTTGTCGGGAGGGGGTGAGAAGACTAGGATCGCAGCTTCCGACGCCGCCCGACCGAGCCCCGATGACGATGCTGAGCGATGCGATCTGGCCGGCCCTCGACTACAGCCGAGTGCCCTACCGGCTCTACCACGACGCCGAAATCTACGCGCGCGAGCAGCAGCGCATCTTTCGCGGGCCGGTGTGGAATTACCTGGCGCTCGAAGCCGAGATCCCGAACCCCGGCGATTTTCGCGCGAGCTATGTCGGCGAGACCCCGGTCGTCGTCAATCGCGACGCGGGCGGCGCGGTCCACGCCTTTGTCAACCGCTGCGCCCATCGCGGCGCCCTGGTGCGGCGCGAGCTCTCCGGCAATGCCGCGGAGCACATCTGCATCTATCACCAATGGTGCTATGGGCCGGACGGCAGCCTGAAGGCGATCCCGTTCCGGCGCGGCATTCGCGGCAAGGGTGGGCTCGACGCCGGCTTCGACATGGGCGCGCACGGGCTCGAGCGGCTTCGGGTCGAGAGCGTCAACGGCGCCGTTTTCGGCACGCTTTCGGCGGATGCCGAGCCGCTCGAGGATTATCTGGGGCGCCCGATCCTGGCGCAGATCCGGCGTTTGCTCGACCGAAGGGTGCGCGTCCTCGGCTACAACCGCCAGCGCATCCGCGGCAATTGGAAGCTTTATGCCGAGAACACCCGCGACAATTACCATGCGAGCCTATTGCACGAGTTTCTCGTCACTTTCGGCCTCGACCGCTCGACCCAGAAGGGCGGGGTCACGATGGATGGGCGGCACCGCCACAATATTACTTGGGCCGAGGCCGACAGCGACACCGCCGAGATCGCGCGCGAGGCCTATGCCGGCGCCCGGGTGCGCAACGATTTCCTGGCGCTGAAGGAGCCCTCGCTCGTCGCCTTTCGCCGCGAGCGCGCCGACCCGTTGAACCTCGTCGTCACCTCGGTCTTTCCGGCGGCGGTCTTTGTCCAGATTTCGAACAGCCTGGCGATCCGCCAGATCAGGCCGCGCGGTGTGGACGAGCTCGAAGTCTTCCAGACCATGATCGGCTACGCGGACGACCCGCCCGAATTGGCATTGCACCGGTTGCGCCAGGTCAACCTCGTCGGGCCGGCCGGGCCTCGTCTCGATGGAGGATGGCGAGGCGATCGAGATCGCCCACCGCGCCTCGCGCCCCGAGCCCGAGGGCAGCACAATCATCGAATTGGGCGGCGGCGGCGTCATTTCCGACCGCGACTACCGGGTGACCGACGTGCCGTTGCGCGGCTTCTGGTCGTATTGGGCCGAGCTTCTGGGGGTGGAGCCCGCGGGTGCCATGCGATGATTGTCGAGCGTGGGGCGATCCTCGATCTCCTCGCCGAATACGCGGCACTCATCGACCTTGGGCAATACGACGAATGGCTCGGCCTTTTCGCCGCCGAGTGCCGTTACCGGGTGATCCCACGCGAAAACTACGACCGCGGGCTGCCGGCGGGCCTGATCTTTTGCGACAGCCGCGCCGTCCTCGAAGACCGCATCATGGCGCTCAAAACCGCCAACAAATATAATATCCACACCGACCGCCATTTGATCGGCCTGCCGCGCCTCTTGGGCGACGGGCTCGACCTCGAAGCGCCGTTCGCGGTCTACCAGACCGACCAGGAAGGCGAGACCCGCCTCTTCGCCACCGGCCTCTACCGCGACCGCCTCGACGCCGGCGGGCACAGCCTCAAAATCCGCGACAAGCTCGTCCTCCTCGATACCTTCGCCATCCCCACCCTCCTCGCCACCCCGCTCTGACCCGCGGCCGCCGTGGTGCACGCACCGTAACGAATTCGCTTGACATCGTTCCTGGTTTGTACTATCGTGCACCCCAGTGGGCTGAGGACAGGCTGAGCGCGATGTTCGACAATATGCGGCGGCTGTATCCGCGCGGCCCGGAAAATCGCGGGCTTGCGGTCGATGCCGACGGCGCAATGCTCGGTCCCGATTGCGTCCTGGTGCGTCGCACGGCGCAGGGCTACCGCTGCATCTCGCGCCAGGAAGGCGCTGTTCTGCAAGAATTCCTGCTCGGCGAGGCGAAGCAGCCCGATTGGCTGTTCGAGCAGTGTCGGCGAATCCTCCAGGCGCTGGCCGATAACCAGGTCGCTCTCGCCCAGATCGCTGGGCTGCACCTCCCGATCGTCGATCTCGACCCAGCCGGGCTGCGGCAGCTTTCGCGCGCGGCCCCGTTCATCAGGGCCAATTTCAATCCCGACGAGCCGCGAATCCCGGCCGGGCAGTCGAACGGCGGCGAGTGGGCCAGCGACGGCCCGACTTTCTTGACGGGATTGGACGGCTCAGCCGGGCCGAGCGGCGAGAGCGACATCCGCCCGGCATCCGATGGCGGCGATACTGTGAGTCATCCCTATGGGATTAGAAACCTGGAGAGTCCCCACCAAGCCGACCCCAATGTTATTCCCGCTGCATATCAAGGCTACTACCACGACGAGGTTGTCGATCTCCTACGGCAGATTACAGTAGCAGGGGGCGGCAGCGCCGTAACACACGTTCCGCTGACCGCAATTGACGGAACGACTGCCATAGCCGACTTAATTGTGAACCTGCCCGGTCACGGAACCTTTCTTATCGAGGTGAAAACAGGTGAACATCCGCGGTTTACGGACGCGCAGCGACGGGTTTACCCGATGCTCCAGATCGGAGGCCATGTAACGTCGGCGAAGGCGGACATCGCATCGGTTGGTTTGACGCCGAACAAGCCTCTGCCACCGCTTCGGGTGCTCGTCTACTGGGCGCCTGCGCCAGGACGACCGGTCATTCGAGAGTGGCTTCCTCCCCCCGAGTTCATCCAGTAATCGGGCCTCTAGAACATCAGGACGCGGAGCCCGTCTCATGCCAACCTCAGATCGTGATTTGCACCTGGCGGTTATTGAATTGTTTGATGGCGGTGTTATCAACAACGCGAACATTGCGTTGAAAGTGGCGAATCTCGTCCAAGAATCGCTTGGTCACGGCAATGAGGCGTCGGCAAGACTGCCGATCAACATCACTGATCGCGGCGATAGTTGGTCGGTCCCATTATCGGGGTGGGTCGGCGCCGATGGTGGTGTCGTCCGCCGTCTGGAGATTCGGAAGCGAGATGCGGCGATCGTTCCCGCCGAGGGTCCTTTCGCGCGCGATCTGCTCGGCGACGCGGCGATCGCGGAGAAATTCGCGGCCGCCATCCTCGAAAACGCGGCGGGAACGGCGGCGCTGGGACGGCAAGCGCCGCTTACGGTCGAGGATCGGGGCGAGACTTGGCGCATCCGCGGCAGCGCCAATGCGGACCGTGCTTCCGAAGGGCCGGGTCCGTTCGAGCTCGAAGTGAAAAAGCGCGATGCGCGCGTCCTCGACATGAAATTCGAGTGGGTGCTCGAAACCCCGCCCGATGTGCTGCGAAATGCTGCGTGCGAGCGGAGCCGAGCCGGGGCGGTTTGGCGGCCGCACGCCGGACCGCGGCGAGGAGTGAAGGCTGTCCCGCCGCTGCCGCGGGGCCCGCACGACGAGATGCGTCGTCAAGGCGTGGATACCCGGATCGAGGTCCGGGCAAGGGGTCTGTGTGATTGTCGAAATGCCGACGACGAACCTTCGCAGGTTGTGGCGCCCGCCGAGGCGACGGCTGCGGGCTTGACCAGCCATGACGATCCATGGTTGTGCTGGCTGCCCGGCGCCGGCCTGCTTGACTTTTGCCAGGACGGCAGCAGTGTTGTCGCGCGATGGCGACAATCGACACGCTGCGGCTGAGCCGGGTGTTGCGCGACCGGGCCGGGTTTTCCCAGGACGCCGCCGAGGCGACGGCCGAAGCGCTGGGTGCGGCGATCGGCGGCGAGGTCGCGACCAAAGCCGACATCGCCGAGCTCAAGGCCCACACCGATGCGGGGATCGCCGGGCTCAGAGCCTACATCGACGCGGGGATCGCCGGGCTCAGGGCCTATATCGACGCCGAGATCGCGCCGCTCAAAGCCGATATGCGCCTGTTGCGCTGGCAGATCGCGATCAGCTGGGCGCTGTCGCTGGCGATCCTCGTCAAGCTGTTTGTCCACTGAAGGCGCAGCCGGCCACGCCCGAGCCGTTCCATGCACGGCTTTCCCTGGTTGACGGTCGCCCGGCGGCGGCCTGCTTGACTTTTGCCGGCACGGCAGCAGTGTTGTCGCGCGATGGCGACAATCGATACGCTGCGGCTGAGCCGGGTGCTGCGCGACCGGGCCGGGTTTTCCCAGGACGCCGCCGAGGCGACGGCCGAAGCGCTGGGCGCGGCGATCGGCGGCGAGGTCGCGACCAAAGCCGACATCGCCGAGCTCAAGGCCTACATCGACGCTCAGATTGCCGGGCTCAGGGCCTATATCGACGCCGAGATCGCGCCGCTCAAAGTCGATATGCGCCTGTTGCGCTGGCAGATCGCGATCAGCTGGGCGCTGTCGCTGGCGATCCTCGTCAAGCTGTTTGTCCACTGAACCCGCGGCCGGCCGCACCTTACGCACGGATCGAGGCGCAGCACCTGCCGCAGCCGATGCCGCCGGCTTCCACCACGACCGCCGCGCCACCTTCGCCGTCCCCACCCTCCCCGCCACCCCCGCTCCCCCACGGCCACAGCCCGCGTCGAGCGCGCTCGGATGTCGTGACGGGCGAGGGCGCCTGCGCGCAGCCCGCAAGAGCACGATCTGGTTTTGTAGTTGCACTGGGCATCGATCTTCTGTAGTGTAACGGTCACTAACGTCAGATACTTACAATAAGCTGACGACATCGAAACGCGTAGCTGGCGCAACCCAGCGCCGCCGTCCGATCGCAAGCAACTTGCGGGGAGCGAGACGTGACAGGAACCATCATCACCGGCGCCCACCTCACCGGCGTCTTCCTCAACGACCCCTCGACCCAGAACCCGGCGACTATCGCCGCCAACGGCACCGTCGCCAACACCGGCATCGCCCTCCTCGGTGAGGGCGCAACCGCCTGGACTGTAAGCAATCTCGGCAGGATCGACGGCACCGGCACATTGGGGATCGGAATCGAGCTCGAATCGGGTGGCGAGATCACCAACGGATCGAGCGCTGAGACAAAAGCGCTGATCAAGAGCACCGGCTTTTTCGCAGTTTTTATAGGCGGACGTACCGGAACGGTGGTCAACCTTGGCACTATTGAGGGTGCCGGCACGAACTCTAGCGGGGTCGATCTGTTTGTGGGCGGCAGCGTCGCCAACGGGTCAAAGAGCAAGACCGCAGCGTTGATTTCGGCCGTCAATAGCAGAGCGATCTCGATCGGCGGGACGGCCGGCGGCAGCGGCACCGTGACCAACTTCGGCACGATCGTGACTACTGGGACCGGTCTCGTGCCGCTTGCGCCGGCGATCTATCTCGGCGGCGGTGGGACGATCACGAATTACGGTTTGATCAAAGGAGCAGTGCCGTCCACCGGCGGTCCCCAAGGGGTGATCACCACCCACAACGCCGTGGCTGCGATCCGCAATTTCGGCACGATCCTTTCGACCAACGGCAACAACGCCGTCAATCTCGATCACGGCGGCACGATCGTCAACGGTTCAGCCACTGCGACCAACGCCCTGATCAGCGGTTTGAGCTCGGGTATCGTCGGCGGCACCAGCCCGCACACAGGTGCCGCGTACGGCGTCGGCGCGGCCGGGACAATTGTCAACTATGGCACGATCAAGAGCACCGGCAACGGCTCGGTCATAAGCCTCTCGTCAGGAGGCGTGGTCACCAATCACGGCATCATCGAAGGCACCGGCACGGGCAATCCGGGCAATACCGGCATCTTTCTTGCCGGGGGTGCCGTCAAGGTAACCAATTTTGGCACGATCACCAGCGCCGGAGAGAACGGCTTTGGTGTCGATCTTCACGCGAACGGCTACGTCCGCAATACCGGGTTGATCTCGGCGTATCATGTCGGCATCTATGCGAACACGGCGACCAGCACCGGCACGGTCGTCAATCTCGGCACAATCAGAAGCACGCAGAAAGCGACCCCGATCACGTTTACCGGCGACGGCATCTTGTTGGAAAAAGGAGGCCGCGTCACAAACGGCAGCACCGTAGACTCTAAGGCAGTGATATCCGCCGTAGACGGGGTCGCCGTATCGATGCACGGCAACGGAACTTTGACGAATTTCGGCACTTTGACAAGCACGAATGCGGCTCATCCGACCGTCAACCTGATTGCCGGAGGACGGGTCACCAATGGCGCGGCCACGGCGCTGACAGCCCTGATCAGCAGCAACGATATTGCGCTCAATATCACCGGTGCGGCCGGCACGGTGACCAATTTCGGCATGATCGACGATACCGGCACGATCAATCCGGCGATTTACCTCGGCGCCGGCGGCCGGGTGACCAATTTCGGCACGATCACCGGGGCGACCGGTATCGCCGTCGCCGCCGGCGATACGGCCGCGAGCAACCTTGACCAATGCCGGGCGGATCGTCGGGACCGGCGGGACGGCGGTGGCGTTCGGCGGCGGCAACGATGTGCTGACCGTCGATGCGGGTGCGGTCTTCGCCGGTGCGGTCACGGGCGGCGGCGGCACCAACGAGATCGTGCAGGGCGCGGCCGGGACGCTCGCGGTGGCCGGGTTCAGCGGGTTCGAGACGATCGTCTTGTTTAAGGGCGGCGTCGACACGCTGACCCTGAGGACCGCGAACTTCACCGGCGTGACGGGTGCGACGATCACCGTGACCGACGGCAACGAAGGAAGCACGGTCAGCGCGTCCGGGGTGGCCGCGGCTGACCACATCGTTGTCCATGCCGGCAAGGGCGCCGATGTCTTGACCGGCGGGCTCGGGAACGATGTGTTCTATGCCGGCGGCGACACGACGATGACCGGCCATATCGGCGCCAACGAGTTTATATTTACCGCGCCAGGCAGCAACACGATCAAGGACTTCCACGTGTCCGCGACGAACGAGCTGGTGTTCAGCAATGCCGGCTTCAACCTCGGCCTCGCCGGCGGCACCGCGACGCCGACGGAGCTGACCGCGGCGCAGGCGGCAACCCTGTTCACCACCGGCAACTTCACCGCCGCGAGCCAGCGCCTCGCCTATGACAACAGCACCGGCCAGCTCTTTGCCGGCAGCGACGGCAGCGGCGGCCCAAAGAGCCTCGTCGCCACCCTCACCGACCACGCCGCGATCGGCGCCAGCCAGCTCTTTTTCATCAGCTGAGGGCGCCGCCTCGGGGCAGGATCAGCGGCTCGCCCTTTATGTATTTGCCGCAGCAGGACCGCAGGGTCGGCTTCATCGTCTGGGCATAGCGCTCGACATTGGCCGATGAATTTTACCAATAGACTGGCAGAGGGTGCGGGAATAGTCGGGGTGAGACAGGGCCATCGCCCGATCAAAAGGAGCCCGTAGGGAGACCGACGTGACAGGGACCGTTTGTCACGGCACTTACGTCAACGGCATCGTCCTCAGCAATCCGGCGACCCAGAACCCAGCAACGATCGCCGCCACCGGGAGGGTCAGCAATACCGGTGTCGCCTGAACGGATCGCGTTCTAGTGCTCAGAACTCGGTCAAAAGATTCACCGTTATATCCGCCAATACTTACTTCCCGGCGAAGGCCGGGATCCATTTCGGCCATGGGCACCGGCCTTCGCCGGTGTGGCGAGATTTTTGGCCTGTCGTTAATTGATCGCTTCCGGACTTGCGTTTGGCGCGTCGGGCAATTCCTTGAAAGTCGCGTACAACCTCGTCCTCGAACAGCGATTCCATCCGCCTGTCGTCAAAGGATCGCATCACGACGCATCATACCGCGTTGCCGGCGGCCACGCCGCCGTCATCGAGCCATGCTCACCGCAGGCTGCTCAATAGACGTGCTGGCCGCCGTTGACGAAGATTTCGGTGCCGGTGACATAAGCCGCGTCGTCGCTGCACAAAAAAAAGATCGTGCCGGCGACGTCGGCGGGGACGCCGAGCCGATGCAGCGGGATGCGCGGCAGCAATGTCTCGGTCTCGGGCGACAGCATCGCGGTCTCGATCTCGCCGGGGGCGACGGCGTTGACGCGCACGCCCTCTTCGGCGAACTCGGCCGCCATCTCGCGGGTCAGCGCGGACAGCGCCGCCTTCGAGGTCGAATAGGCCGAGCCGGCGAACGGATGCACGCGGCGCCCGGCGATCGAGGTGACGTTGACGATCGCCCCCTTGGCCCGCGCCAGCGACCCGGCAAACGAGCGCGACAGGATCAGCGGCACAAAGAAATTCAGGTGAAACACGCGGCGCCAATCGTCGAGGTCGCCGTTCAAAACGCCGAGGCGTTGATGCGTCGGTGTTTTTGGCGACACCCCGGCATTGTTGACGAGGGCATCCAGCCGCCCGTCGAGAAACTCCTCGGCTTCGGCGACAAAGTGGTCGAGACCGGCGGGGTCGCCCAAATCGGCGGTGATGTGGTGGGTCCAGTTCGGGTCGCGCTTGCATTCGGGCGGCACCTGCTCGCGCGAGCAGGTAACGATGCGCCAGCCGGCATCGCTGAAACGCTTGACCGTGGCGTGGCCGATGCCGCGGCTGGCGCCGGTCAGCAGCAGGATCTTGCGTCCGCCGGCCACCGCGGCGGTCATTGCGCCTCGACCCGCCGCGGAAAATCCGAGCGCGGCTCCTCGACCCCCTCGGGGTCCTGATGGATGATGATCTCGGCATTGGGGTAGGCTTCGCGCAGCCTGGCCTCGACCGCGTCGGAAACCTCGTGCGCCCGCATCAGGGTCATGTTGCCGTCCATTTCGAGATGCACCTGGATAAAAGCCGTAGGCCCGGCGACGCGGGTGCGCAAATCGTGCGCCGCGGCCACCTGCGGATGCGACTGCGCGATCGCCCGGATCTTTT
This sequence comes from uncultured Alphaproteobacteria bacterium, assembly GCA_963702685.1. Classification (GTDB taxonomy): domain Bacteria; phylum Pseudomonadota; class Alphaproteobacteria; order ATCC43930; family CGMCC-115725; genus AP-15. The sequence continues at coordinate 522,260 of CAVPDQ010000006.1, forward strand.
CCCGCTCGTCGTCGGGCAATTCCTGGTCCATCAGCTGAAACAAGGAGAGCCGCGCGAGCCGCACCGCCGACCAGATGATCCACAGTCCGATGGCGGCCCCGAAAATCGGGTCGGCAAGCTCGATGCCAAAGCTGCCGCCGAGGACGAGCGCCAGCAGCACGCTGCCGTTCAGCACCAGGTCGCTGCGGTAGTGCAGCTCGTCGGCGGTGATCGCGATCGATCCGGTGCGGCGCACCACATGCCGTTGAAAGGTGATCAGGGCGATCGTCACGATGATCGAGAAAACGATGACGACAATGCCGAGGGGCGGGTTCTCGACCGGCGTCGGATGGAGGAGCCGCCGCACTGCCTCGGCCAGCAGCAAAAGGGCGCTGCCGGTGATGAATGCCGATTGGCCGAGGACGGCGAGCGGCTCGGCCTTGCCGTGGCCAAAGCGATGCTCGCGGTCGGCGGGCGTCATGGCGTGCCGCACCGCGAGCAGGTTGACGATCGAGGCGGCGGCGTCGAGCAGCGAGTCGATGACGCTCGACAACAGCGCCACCGACCCGGTGTCGAGCCAGGCGACGAACTTGACCGCGATCAGCACCACCGCGACCGCGACCGAGGCATAGGTCGCCCGCCGCCGCAGCCGGTCGGCCGCCGCGCCGTGGATCAGGGGTAGAGCCGCTGCCGCCGCCATCCCTCGCCCTCGCGGACGAACAGCCATCGATCGTGCAGCCGCGACGGCTGCTCCTGCCAAAACTCGATGCGCTGCGGCACAATGCGAAAACCCGACCAGAAGCCGGGCCGCGGCACGTCTCCGGCCGCGCTGCCGAAGCGCCGGGCAAAGGTCTCGAACCGACGGTCGAGCGCCGCGCGGCTGTCGAGCGGGCGCGACTGGTCCGAGGCCCAGGCGCCGATCCGGCTCTCGCGCGGGCGGCTCGCGAAATAGGCGTCGGCCTCGGTATCGGCGACCGGTTCCGCCGGCCCCTCGATCCGCACTTGCCGGCGCCGCACCTTCCATAAAAAGCACAGCGCCGCGCGCGGGTTCTCGAACAGCTCCAGCGACTTGCGGCTCTCGAGGTTGGTGTAGAAGACAAAGCCGCTGCGGTCGAAGCCTTTGAGCAGCACGATCCGCGCCGAAGGCATGCCGTCCTTGGTTGCGGTCGCCAAGGTCATCGCATGCGGGTCCGGCTCCTCCTGCTGGGCCGCTTGATACCAGCGGGCGAAGGGGCCGAGCGGCTCGGGATCGGTGATCTCGTCCATGTTCCCTCGGCTCCCCGGCGGTCAGCGTTGGACCAGGTTTTCCGGGACCGGGTGGCGGCGCGCCCGGCGCGGCGCCGATGGCGGCGCCGAAGCCTCGCCGATCAGCTCGGCCACGCTCAGCTGCATCGCGGCCGCCTCGGCTTCGGCGATCCGCTCCAGCGCCGGCGCCACCAGCCGTTGCCACGGCGCTGCGATCCGGCCACCGATCCAGGCCCCGGCAAAGGGCATGTGCAGCGCCTGATAAAGGTCGCCGAGCGTGGCCGCCTCGGGGCTCCATGCCAAGACCCAATTGCCGCCCTGGGTATGGGCGACAAAACCCGCATCGACCAGCGGCTTGACGTGCTCGTCGATGACCGTCGTCGCCACGCCGAGATCGACGGCGAGCGCCACGGTGGTGACGGTTCGGCCATGGCGCTGGGCGCGTGCGAGCGCGGCAATCACCGCCAGGCTCAGCCCGAGATGGATGCCGCCGGGCGAGAGCTTGCTCAAGCGCTCGTCGATGCGCCAATGCGGCAGCGCGGCCGCGACCACCGCGCCGAGCAGCACCGCCATCCAGGAGATGTACATCCACAGGAGAAAAATCGGGATCGCCGCCAATGTCCCATAGACCGTCTGGTACCATGACATGGCGCCGATATAGAGGGTGAACCCGACCTTGAGGATTTCGATCGCGAGGGTTGCGATCAGCGCGCCGACCGCGCCGTCGCGCCAGCGCACCGCGCAATTCGGGATCAGCCAATAGAGCAGGTTGAGCGCAAGAAATTCGAGCAGCGCCGGCACCGTGCGCGCCAAGCCGTGCAGCCAGCCGCTCGCCATCCATTGCGCTGCCTGCTGGCCAAAGCCGGCGCGGCTCGCCGCGAGCTCGAAATAGGTCGACAGCGACAGGCTGATCCCGACCAAGAGCGGCCCGAGCGTGATCAGCGTCCAATAAGCGAGCACGCGCTGGCCCCAAGGCCGCGCCGAGGTCACCCGCCAGATCAGATTGAGCTGGTCTTCGACCGTCACCAGCAGCAGGACGCCGGTTCCGGCGATGCCGATGACGCCGATCGCCGTCGCCTGGCCCGCGGAATTGGTGAAGGTGCTGAACCAATAAGCCGCCTGCTCGCCGATTGACGGCACAAAATTGCGGAACACCAGTGCCAGGATCTGGTCGTGCACCTTGGCGAAAATCGGGAAAGCCGACAGCGAGCCGAGCGCGATCGCCGCCAGCGGCACCAGCGACACGAGCGTGGTATAGCTCAAGGCGCCCGAGGCGGCAAAACAGCCATCGGCGCTGAAGCGGCGCAGCGAGTAGAGGGCGAACGCCGCCATCGCCGCCGCCCGGCGGCGCACGCCGCCGCGGCCCGCGCCGCCGGGCCCCTCGTCTTCGGGCCCCTCGCCGTCCGCGTGCGTCATGCCGAGAGCCTACGAGCCTCCGTCGCCGTAAACAAGGCGCGCCGGGTCGCCGATCCGTGGCCCGCGGGTAGCGGCTCTGGTCCGCGCGCCGATTGGCCGCGCCCGGCGGCTTCGTGCCCGCGCGCCGATTGGCCGCGCCCGACGGCTTCGTGTAGGATGGCCGCCATTCGGGAATGGGGACAAAAATGCCGCTGATGGCGGGTAAGCAGGGCCTGGTGATGGGGGTCGCCAACGAGCGCTCGATCGCCTGGGGCATCGCCAGGGCGCTCTCGGCCGAAGGGGCCGCGCTCGCCTTCACCTATCAGGGCGAGGCGCTCGGCCGGCGGGTGCGCCCGCTCGCCGCCAGCACCGGCAGCGATTTTGTCGTCGAATGCGACGTCACCGACGAGGCGAGCCTCGAGCTGGTGTTCGCCGCGATCGAGCAGCGCTGGGGTCGGCTCGACTTCGCCGTGCACGCGATCGGCGCCACCGATCCCAATGCGCTCAGGGGAAAATACCTCGACACGACGCGGGAAAACTTTCTTCGCACGCTCGACATTTCATGCTTCTCGTTCACCGATATCTGCCGCCGCGCCGCACCCTTGATGACCAACGGCGGCAGCCTCTTGACCCTGACCTATTACGGTGCCGAGCGGGTCATGCCGAACTACAATGTGATGGGTGTCGCCAAGGCCGCGCTCGAAGCCAGCGTGCGTTATCTCGCGGTCGATCTCGGCGGGCGCAACATCCGCGTCAATGCGATCTCGGCCGGGCCGATCAAGACCCTGGCCGCATCCGGGATCGGCGATTTCCGCTATATCCTCAAATGGAACCAGTACAATTCGCCGCTGAAGCGCAATGTCACGACCGACGAGGTCGGTGGCGCCGGCGTCTACCTGCTCAGCGATTTGTCGGCGGGTGTCACCGGCGAGGTCCACCATGTCGATTGCGGCTACCACGTCGTCGGCATGAAAGCCGTCGACGCGCCGGATATTTCGGTCGTGTGAGATGCGCTCACCTGCCGCTAATGTCGCTCGTTGTCCCGTACAAGACAAAGTCGTCCGGCGCGGACTGTCCGCGATCCACAGATCACCGGCGTCGAACTATTGGATCCACGTTTTGCTTTCGGGCGAGGTAAGGCGTGGATGGCCGGGTCGAGCCCGGCTCGAAGACGGGATTCCAAAGAGTGCAGATCCTTCACTTCTGCTGCGCCGAAATCGCGTTCGGCGCCGGGCACTTGAGCGATGGCCGGCAATTCCTTTGGCACCCTGTTCCGGTTCACCACCTGGGGCGAGAGCCACGGGCCGGCGATCGGCGTCGTCGTCGATGGCGTGCCGCCGCGCCTCGCTCTCGCCGAGCCCGATATCCAGGTTTGGCTCGACAAGCGCAAGCCCGGCCAGTCGCGGTTTACGACGCAGCGGCGCGAGGACGACCTCGTGCGCATCATGAGCGGTGTCTTTGACGGGGTGACGACCGGCACGCCGATCCAGCTCATGATCGAAAACACCGACCAGCGCTCGAAAGACTACCGCAATATCGCCGACCGGTTCCGGCCGGGCCATGCCGACTACACCTATTGGAAAAAATACGGCGTGCGCGATTATCGCGGCGGCGGCCGGGCTTCGGCCCGCGAGACCGCTTCGCGCGTCGCCGCCGGTGCCGTCGCGCGCAAGGTGCTGGGCCCCGGTGTCGCGATCCGCGGCGCGCTTATCCAGATCGGGCCGCATCGGATCGATCGCGACGCCTGGGATTGGCGCGCCGTCGAGGAGAACCCGTTCTGGTGCCCGGATCGGGCGATGGCGCGCCAATGGGCCGATTACGTCGACGAGGTGCGCAAGGCCGGCTCCTCGACCGGGGCGGTCATCGAGATCGTCGCGAGCGGCGTGCCCGCCGGCCTCGGCGAGCCGGTCTACGACAAGCTCGACGGCGACCTCGCCCGCGCCCTGATGACGATCAACGCGGTCAAGGGGGTCGAGATCGGCGCCGGGTTTGCCGCCGCGGCACTCGGCGGCGAAGCGAACGCCGACGAGATGCGAATGGAGGACGGCCGGGTCGTCTTTCTGTCGAACAACGCCGGCGGCATCCTGGGCGGCATCTCGACCGGACAGGACATCGTCGCCCGCTTTGCGGTCAAGCCGACGAGCTCGATCCCGACCCCGCTGCGCACCGTCGATTCCGAGGGCAACGAGGTCGAGATTGCGATGCACGGCCGGCACGACCCCTGCGTCGGCATCCGCGCGGTCCCGGTCGGCGAAGCGATGGTGGCCTGCGTGCTCGCCGACCATCTGTTGCGCCACCGCGCGCTCGGCGGTGCGGTCTGACCCGTCTGCGCCGCATTATCGTCGGGTTTTTTGCGGCGATCGGCCTGCTGGCGGTGCTGCTCGTCATTGCCGCCGGGCTGCTCGCCTGGCGCCTCGAGCCGCGCGCGGCGGCGCTGCCGCAAAACATCCTCCTCACCGTCGACCTGACCAAGGGGCTCGCCGACAACGCCGGCAAGGGCCGGCTGGCGCAGCTCCTCTTCGGCGCCGAGCCGACGATGCGCGACTTTCTCGACGGGATCGACAAGGCCGCGGCCGATCCGCGGGTCAAGGGGCTGTTCGCCATTGTGGGGGCCGACAATCTGGGTCTCGGCGAGACGCAGCAGGTGCGCGACGCAATCGCCGCGTTTCGTGCCAAGGGCAAGCTCGCGCTCGCTTACGCCGACAGCTTTGGCGAGTTCGGGCCCGGCACCCGCCCCTATTATCTGGCCACGGCGTTCGACGAAATCTGGCTGCAGCCGATGGGGAGCGTCGGCCTGACCGGCCTCTACTCGCCAGTCCCGTTTCTCAAGGGCACGCTCGACCTGTTGGGGATCGCCCCCGAATTCGATCATCGCGAAGAATACAAGACCGCGATGAATATGCTGACCGAGACACAGATGACGCCGCCGCATCGCCAGGAGGTCGAGGGGCTGCTCGCCTCGATCGGCGGGCAGATCGTCGAGGGCATCGGCGCGCGGCGCAAGCTCGCGCCCGATGCGGTGCGCGCGGCGATCGACCGCGGGCCGCTCTTGGCCGATGAAGCGCGCAAGGCAAAGCTCGTCGATCGGCTCGGCTATCGCGATCAGGCGCTCGCAGCGGCACAAAAGCGCGCCGGGCCCGACGCGGAATTGGTAAGCCTGGCGAGCTATCTCGACCGCGCCGGCCATCCCAACGCGAGCGGCGATCGGATCGCGCTGATCTACGGCAACGGGCTGATCGTCCGCGGCGGCGGCTCGACCGACCTTCTCGCCGGATCGCGGGAAATGACGGCCGAAGACATCGGCCGCGCCTTTCACGCCGCCGCCCGCGACCGGCGGGTGCGCGCGATCCTGTTCCGCATCGACAGCCCCGGCGGCTCGGTCGTCGCCTCGGAATCGATCTGGCGCGATGTGGTCTATGCCCGCGAGCACGGCAAGCCGGTCATCGTTTCGATGGGCGACGTCGCCGGCTCCGGCGGCTATTACGTCGCCGCGCCCGCCGACAAAATCGTCGCCGAGCCCGCCACCTTGACCGGCTCGATCGGCGTCCTCGCCGGCAAGCTCGTCGCCGCCAAGCTCCTCGAAAAGCTCGGGGTTTCGATCGATTCGGCGCAGCTCGGCGCGAACGCGGCGATGTTCAGCCCGACCGTCGATTTTTCGCCCCAGGCGCATGCCCGCCTCGAAGCTTTTCTCGACGACACCTACAAAGGCTTCAAGCAGCACGTCGCCGACGGCCGCCACATGTCGGCCGAAGCGGTCGAGGCGGTCGCCAAGGGCCGGGTGTGGACCGGCGAAGAGGCCAAGGCGCGCGGGCTCGTCGATGCGCTCGGCGGCTACGAGACCGCACTCCGCCTCGCCCGCGAAGCCGCCGGGATCCCGGCCGGCGCGCCGATCGAGCTGACCGTGTTCCCGCGCGAAAAAGGAACCCTCGACCTGGTCCTCGACCGCCTCCTCGGCAAAGAGCCGCAACCCGGCCTCGCCGCCGGCCCGCTCGTCCGCGCCGTCACTGCGGCTGTGCCGCTGATGCAGCGCCTCGCCCTCCTCTTCGACACCCCCGGCATCCTGACGATGCCGCCCATCCTGCCCCCGAAATAGCGCAATAGCGCAGAAGGGGTGTTGCGATCTCCGCTTCGCCTTTCGTCTTCAGGCTCAGTCCAAGATTGCCTCGACGCCAAGGCGCTTAAGATGCGCAAGGTGGTCCTTCATAGCCTTGAGTTGTTCGGGCGAATGCCCCTTCCAATCGGTGACCTCGCCGGTGATCCGGAGCGGATCACGGGTGCGGTATGACTTCGTCGGATTACCCGGGAACTTCTTGTCCGTCAGATTGGGATCGTCTTCGAGCGGGCCGGTCGGCTCCACGATGTAAATCCTTCCTGGTCCTTCACCCAAAGCCAGCTCTGCGCCCCAAGTGGCCGCGTCCAGGGTAGCGCTCAGGTAGACGTAAGCCGCCTTCTTTCTCTTGCCGTAGTTGGAGGCGTAGCCGGGTCCGATCAGATCACCCTGCTCCAGATCCGCCTTCGTGCCGTGGTAAAAAGGCTGTGCGCCCGCCGTGTCTATGCCCGCCGTGTCTATGACTGTCATCGATCAGCGGCCTTTCTGAAATTGGGAACATCCGTCCGGCAAGATTCACGCGCCTGCCTGCACGACGTTGACTGTCGTCAGACTGCGCATAAATCGCGGCCTGCCAATTCTTGAACTCAAGTTTTTCGCACCAAAATGCCTACCAGGCGGGACGCTGTCGCCCCCTCGCGAACCGCCGAAAACCTGCCCGAGCCTCCCCTTGGAAAACGGTATCCCGCCCAAGGGCGCGGCGATCGCGTGAGGGGGTAAAGCTCAGGCTGTCTCGCCGATCGGCTGGATTGCCGTGCCAAATTCTGCCGCGGGGCTCGCGCGGCAACGGCGAGTGTGCGAGACCATGGCGATGATTGCGGCAAGGGCGAGCGTCGATCGGCCCGTCGGCGCGCTGGCGCTGCTGGCGGGGCGGCGGTTTGGCGGGTTGTTTTGGGCGCAGGCGCTGTCGGCGTTCAACGACAACGCGGTCAAGAACGCGCTGGTGCTGATGATCGCCTACCAGGCCGATGCGGGGTCGCCGATGTCGGCGCAGATCTTGGTTCCGCTCGCCGGCGGGATCTTTATGCTGCCGTTCTTTTTGTGCTCGGCCGGGGCGGGGCGGCTCGCCGACGAGCACGACAAGGCCTGGCTCGTTCGGCTGATAAAGCTCTCGGAGATCCCGCTGATGCTGGTCGCGGCGGCGGGGGTGCTGGCCGGCAGCACGACGGTTTTGCTCGTGCTGCTGGGCGCGATGGGGGTCGAGGCCGCCCTTTTCGGCCCGCTCAAATACGCGATCCTGCCGGACCTTTTGGCGCCGCACGAATTGCTGCTCGGCAACGCGCTGGTCGAGGCTGGGACGTTTCTCGCGATCCTGTTCGGCACGATTGCCGGGGTGCTGATCGCCGGACATCAGGGTGCTGCCGTCGTCGCGGCGCTGATCGTCGCCGTCGCCTGCGCCGCCTGGGGTGCGAGCCTGGCAATCCCGCCGACAGGGGCCGCGGCGGCGCGGAGCCGGGGGGCGCGCTGGAACATCTTTGCCGACACCGCCCGCGTGATCCGCGAGGCGGCGCGCCGCAAGACGCCGTTTCGCGCGATGCTCGGGATTTCCTGGTTCTGGCTCGCGGGTGCGGTCTACCTGTCGCAGTTTCCGGGCTATGTACGCTTCAATCTCGGCGGCGAGGAAGCGGTCGTGACCTTGCTCCTGACCGTTTTTTCGGTCGGGATTGCGGTGGGGTCCCTTGCCTGCAGCCGAATTCTCGCCGGCCGGATCAGCGCCCGGACGGTGCCGTGGGGGGCGCTCGGCATCGGGCTGTTCTCGATCGACCTGTGGCTCGCGAGCCCGGCAGCCGCCGCGGGCGCCGTGCTCAGCGGCATCGGCGCCTTTCTCGCCAGCCCGGCGCATTGGCGCATCCTCGCCGACCTCTTCGGCATCTCCGCATCGGCCGGCATCTTTATCGTGCCGCTTTATGCGCTGCTGCAGGCGGCGAGCCCGCGCGAGGAGCGCGCCCGCGCGATCGCCGCCAACAATGTCATAAACGCCGCGGCGATGGTGCTGTCGGCGGTCGCGGTGATCGCGCTCGCCGCAGCGGGGGTCACGATCCCCGGCCTCTTTCTGCTGACCGGGGTGGCGACAATCGCGGTGGGGGTTCTGTTTTGGCGGATGCTGCCCGGGTTTGCTGCGGCCCCTCTTCGTCTCGATAAAGCGCAAGGGTGAAGCGTCGGGTGGATGAACCGGGAATCCGCCCCGGTGTTCGCCGGTCATGGACAAGCAATCGTTTGGCAAGACCCCGGACGGACGGTCCGCGGCGATTTACACCTTGGAGAATGCGCAGCTGCGGGTGCGGATCACCGATTACGGCGGGCGCATGGTCTCGATCGAGACGCCCGACCGGTCGGGACGCCGCGGCGACGTGCTGCTCGGGTTTGACGACGTCGCCGGCTATGTCGCGGCCGGCGGCGCGTTCGGGGCATTGCTCGGGCGCAACGCCAACCGCATCGCCGGCGGCACTTTCACGCTCGACGGGCACACCTATCGGCTCGCAACGAATGACGGGACCTCGACCTTGCATGGCGGGCCGGTCGGTTTCGACAAGGTCTTCTGGAAGGTGGTTTCGGCTACGGCTGGGGCCGCGCCGACCCTCGTCTTGACCCATCTGAGCCCTGACGGCGACCAGGGCTTCCCGGGCGAGCTGTCGGTTCGGGCCACCTACCGCCTGGAGGGGGATTCGCTGTGGCTCGAATTTGCGGCGCAGACGACCAAGCCGACCCTCGTCAGCCTCAGCGCACACCCTTATTTCAACCTCGCCGGCGCCGCGCAGGGCGATGTCCTGGGCCATGTGGTGACCATCATGGCGGATGCCTTTCTGCCGACCGACGACAAGCAGATCCCGACCGGCGAAATCCGTGCGGTGGACGGCACGCCGTTCGACTTTCGCCAACCGACGCCGCTCGGCGTGCGAGTTCGTCGGGCCGACCCGCAATTGATCTACGGCCGGGGCTACGACCAGTGCTTTGCTCTCGCCACCGGGCCGGCGCCGCGCCTCGCCGCGCGCGCCTTCGATCCGGCGAGCGGGCGCAGCCTCGAAATCCACACCACGCAAGAGGGCTTGCAGCTCTATACCGGCAACAAGCTCGACGGCTCGGTTGCCGGGCGCGGCGGCGTCATCTATCGCCAATCGGCGGGGTTTGCCTTCGAGCCGCAAGGCTTTCCCGATGCGCCGCATCACGCCGCGTTTCCGTCGACGATCTTACGCCCCGGCGACGACTGCCGCGCGATCATTCGCTACCGTTTCGGCACGGCCTGAGAGCTCGCGCTCGCGGCGGTGAAGGCGCATGATCGCCTCCTGTCGCTTTTGTTTCTGCCGATCGCCGCGGTGCGGTATTATTTTGTCGATATCGGCGCGATCCGGCATCGCCAGCAGCGCGATTGCGATTGCGATCGCGGTGTTGGCCGACTGGACGCGGTCGCCGGGATGGGGCCCATGAAGGACGCTGATCCGGGTATGAATAAGGCCGATGCAGCCGCGGCCACGCAGCGAGCGTCGCCGGCGGCAGCAGATCCGCGGGAGCAGGCGAAACGTCTGAACCGATCCGCCATTTTCTTTTTTGGCCTTGGCATCGCCGCCGCGGTGATGCTGGCGCTGTTGTCGTGGAGCGAACGCGCGCCGACACGACCCGCGCCGCCAGCGGTCGCGCATCAGCAGGTCCCGGCCCGGCAGCCTGCGCCGCCGGCGAAGAGCGCCTCTTTGCCGCTCCCGATTGCCAATCCTCCATCCGACCGGGCTCCCGGCGGGTCGGAGCAGGGGTCCGCGAACGCAGCAGGCTCGGGCTCGCTTCCTGCCGGCCCCGCCGGTCGCGATGCGGCAAAAGATGCGGCCGGCACGGGCACAGCTCCCGCTGTGGCTGACGAACCGGCGCCACCCGACGAACCAGCCCAGCACAAGCCGAAAGAGGCCCGCCGGCATTCACCGGCGGCGCGCATCGCAACAGCAAAGCAGCGTCCCTGGCACAGTCATCCGCAGTCTCGCGTCGAAACCAACCGCGGCCAGTGCGCGTTTTTCTTATGTCTTTCGTGGCAAGCGCGGCACGTTTTCTACGAACCGCCGCGCAACGTAAATCAATGATCGACATGCTGGCTTTTTCTTTGCCGGGTCAGCCCTGATTTGCGGATGAGGTAGCGCATCAGGCTGCGCGGCAAGGCCACCGCTTCATAGGCTGCGGCGGCGAGAGCCGAGGGCCACGAGGCGGCCGGCACTGCGGCGCGGGCGGCGACCGCGACACCTTCGAGACGAAAGAGGAGCGCGGCGCGCGGCAGGTGGGCACGGTCGCTGACCAGCACGACCGAGTGCAATTGGCGTGCGCGCAGGAGGCGGGCGCATTCGCGGGCGTTGTCGCCGGTATCGCGCGATCGGGGCTCGATCACGAGGGCCTGGTCCGGCACGCCCTGCGCGCAGGCGATCTGCCGCATCAGCTCGGCTTCCGGGACCACCCCCCTGCCACCGCCCGACAGCAGCAAATAGGGTGCCGCACCGGCTTCGAACAGCGCGACGCCGCGCCCGACCCGCCGGCGCAGCCGCGCCGAGGGCGGACAGCCGAGGACGACGATCGCGTCGGCTTTAGGCGTCGGTCGCGATCGCGTCGGAGCCCTCGATGCGGGCGGCGAGCGCGGCGGCCAAAAACCGGTCGAGGTCGCCGTCGAGCACCGCGCCGGTGTTGCCGGTCTCGACGCCGGTGCGCAGATCCTTGACCATCTGGTAGGGCTGCAGCACGTAGGAGCGGATCTGGTGGCCCCAGCCGATATCGCTCTTGGTCGCGTTCTTCGCCTCGGTAGCCGCCTCGCGCCGCTCCAATTCGGCCTCATAGAGCCGCGCCCGCAGCATGGCGAAGGCTTGGGCGCGGTTCTGGTGCTGCGAGCGCTCGCTCTGGCACTGCACGACGATGCCGCTCGGGTTGTGGGTGATGCGCACCGCGCTGTCGGTCTTGTTGACGTGCTGGCCGCCCGCACCCGAGGAGCGATAGGTGTCGATGCGCAGATCCTTGTCGTTGATCTCGATCTCGATCTTGTCGTCGACCACCGGATAGACCCAGACCGAGGCGAAGCTGGTGTGGCGCCTTGCATTCGAATCGAACGGCGAGATCCGCACCAGCCGGTGCACCCCGCTCTCGGTCTTGAGCCAGCCATAGGCGTCGAGGCCGCGGATCGCAACCGTCGCCGATTTGAGCCCGGCCTCCTCGCCGCCCGATTCCTCGATCCACTCGGTCTTGTAGCCGTGCGCCTCGGCCCAGCGCAGGTACATGCGCAAGAGCATCTCGGCCCAATCCTGCGCCTCGGTGCCGCCGGCCCCGGCATGGACCTCGAGATAGCAGTCGTTGCCGTCGGCCTCGCCCGATAAGAGGCTTTCGAGCTCGCGCCGGGCGGCCTCGGCGCGCAGGTTTTCGAGCGCGGCCTCGGCCTCGGCCACGACTGCCGCCTCGCCCTCGGCCTCGCCCAACTCGATCAATTCGAGCGCCTCGGCGACCTCGCGCTCGATCCTGCGATAGCCGCCGATCGCGCGGTCGAGCCGGTTGCGCTCGCGCAATACCGCCTGGGCGGCGGCCGAATCGTCCCACAATTTCGGGTTTTCGGCCGCGGCGTTCAGCTCGGCGAGCCGCCGTGTCGCAACATCCCAGTCAAAGATGCCTCCTCAGCAGCGCCAGCGACTTTCTGATGTCGCCGGCCGCCGCCTCGATTTCGGCCCGCATGCCTGCCTCCGATCGGTTGCTTCGCTGTGCCTGATTTCGCTGTGCCTGATTTGGCTGGGCCTAATATAGGCCGCCGGTGCCGCTCGCGGGAACGCCGCGCGCCGCTGTCGCCGGCGGCGCCGCCATGGGCGGTGCGCCATCGCCCGACGCCTCCGCTGCGACCGGGGCTTCGCTGTCCTGCGTCCCGCCCGCCGGCTCGCCGTTGCGAGCGATATCGGGGTTTTTGCCGGGCTCGGTGCCGGGCTTGTAGGCTTCGTAGATCGCCGGCCCGCTGCCGGATACCGGCAGGCCGGTGGCGGCGCTGACCCGGTAGAGCCGCAGCCCCGGCGGGATGCGGAAATCGGTCGCCGGCTTGTCCTTGAGCGCTGCGATCATAAAATCGCGGAACACCGGGGCGGAAACATGACCGCCGGTTTCGTCCTTGCCGAGGCTGTCCGGGTCGTCGTAGCCGATATAGACCCCGGCGGCGAGGTCGGGGCTGAAGCCTTCGAACCAGGCGTCGTGGAAATCGTTGGTGGTGCCGGTCTTGCCGGCGAGCGGCTTGCCGACCGCCTTGACGGCGGTGCCGGTGCCGCGCTGCACGACCCCTTCCATCATCGTGATCAGCTGATAGATCGAGCCCGGATCGTCCACCTGCTCACGGTTGTCGGGGATCGTCGGCACCCCTTGGCGATGCCAATCGACATTGCTGCAGTCTGGGCAGGGCCGGTTGTCGGCGCGGAAGATGGTCTTGCCGTTGCGGTCTTGGACCCGGTCGATCAGGGTCGGGGTGACGCGCTTGCCGCCATTGACCAGCATCGAGTAGGCGGTGGTGAGCCGCAGCGGCGTCGTGGCGCCGGCGCCCAAGGTGATCGCGTATTCGCGCGGCGCGTGGTCGAGGATGCCGAACCGCTCGATGGTTTCGGCGACCGGCTCGATCCCGATCATTGTCGCCAGCCGCACGGTCAAGGTGTCGATCGACTGCTCCAGACCGATGCGCAGCGGGGTCGGCCCGCGGAACCGGTCGGCCTCGTAATTGGACGGCGACCACATCGGCAAGCCGGGGCCTTGGGGCAACGAGATCGGCGCGTCGCTGACCAGGCTCGACGGGGTGAAGCCGTGGTCGAGCGCGGCCAGAAAGACAAACGGCTTGATCGCCGAGCCGGTCTGCCGGTAGGCCTGGGTCGCTCGGTCGAACTGGCTGATGTAAAAGCTGAAGCCGCCGCTCAGCGCCAACACCCGGCCGGTATGCGGATCCATCGCGACGAGGGCGCCCGAGACTTCGGGCACCTGGCACAAATTGTAGCCGCCGGGCGCGGCCGGTTTGGCCGGCTTGTCCGCGGCCAGCTTGTCCCCGGCCGGCTTGTCCTTCCCCGGCTTGTCCTTCTGCGCGCTCTGGGTGATCGGCGTCACCATGACGACGTCGCCGACCTTGACGACATCTGCCGCGCCGCGCGGGAACGGTCCGAGGCTGCCATTGGCATAGCGGCGGCGGGCCCAGCGCATCTCGGCAAACGGGACGTGCCCGAGCTGGCCGTCGGCAAAGCCGATCTCGGCGCCGCCCGGCTCGGTACGCAAAACGACGGCGAGGGGCCAGCCGACATCGCTCGCTACCGGCGGCACCGCGATGTGCGCGAGGCGCGCCGCCCAATCGCCGGTCGCGTCGATATGCGCCACCGCGCCGCGCCAGCCCTCATGGCCGCGGTCATAGGCGATCAGCCCGTCGCGCAATGCCTTGTCGGCTGCCGCCTGGAGCCGCGGGTCGAGGCTGGTGCGCACCGAGAGCCCGCCCTCGTAAAGGCCCTTCTCGCCATAGCGGGCGAGCAGCTGGCGGCGCACCTCCTCGGCGAAATAGGGCGCTCTGGCCTCCTCGGCCGGCTGGCGCTTGCGCAATTCGATCGGCTGCGCCTCGGCCGCTTCGGCCGCCGCGCGGGTGGCGACACCATCCTCGACCATGCGCTCGACGACCCAGTCGCGCCGCGCCTTCGCCGCATCGGGATAGCGCTTCGGGTTGTAGCGGTTCGGCGCCTTTGGCAATCCGGCGAGAAAGGCAGCTTCGCCGAGGGTCAATTGGTCGAGCGGCTTGTCGAAATAAGTCAGCGCCGCCGCCGCCACCCCATAGGCGCCGCTGCCGAGATAGATCTCGTTCAGATAGAGCTCGAGGATGCGGTCCTTGGGCAGCGCCGCCTCGATGCGGGTCGCGAGCAGGATTTCGCGGATCTTGCGCTCGATCGAGACCTCGTTGGTCAGCAGCATGTTCTTGGCGACCTGCTGGGTGATCGTCGAAGCGCCGATCGGCCGCCGGTTGGCGCGGAACCGGCCGGCATCGGTGATCGCGGCGCGCAGGATCGACAGCGGGTCGATGCCGTGATGGCTGTAGAAATTCTTGTCCTCGGCCGAGATGAAAGCGTCGGTCACCAGCTTCGGAATCGCCTGGATCGGCACAAAGACGCGTCGCTCGGTCGCATATTCGGCCAAAAGACGCCCGTCGCCGGCCTGCACCCGCGTCGTGATCGGCGGCTCGAAATGCGCGAGCTGCTGGTAGTCGGGCAGGTCACGCCCAAAATACCACAAGGTGACCCCGACAAAGCCGCAGCCGAGGACGGCGAGCACCACGGCGCAAACAAACAGAAACCGGATCAGCTTGACCATCTTCACCGCGGCCGTTCTTGCTCGCACCAATCGCCGGGCCTGCGGCCTTGATCCGAGGCGGCGTCCGTTCCTATGCGCCGAATCGATCGCATTTCCAAGCCCGTTTCGGCCGTCCCGCCGGCCCCGGACCCGAGGCAACGCCCCGGCAGCAGGAATATATTGTAGGCGAACCCGTCATTCTGTAGGTTGCAAAGCGCGAAACACCGCCCCCGCCCGCCGGGCGTTGCGCTTGGCGGGACGGCGTATTGCATGCACCGATGACCAGCGGCGTTGGCCGCTGCGTCGGGGCGCAATGCCGGGCGCGGCGGATTGTTGAAACCCGAAGCCGTCCGCGGACGAAAGTCGCCATGGCCCTTACCCGCTGGTTCCTCGAACAAGTGAATTCAGGCGCAGCCGGCTTCCCCACACACGGGACCGCGCCGCCGGCCGATACCGGCACGGCGGCGGCGAGCCTCGGAGTTATGCCCGAATGGCAAAGCGTATGCTCATCGACGCCACTCACCCGGAAGAGACCCGGGTGGTCGTGGTCAACGTTAATCGTCTCGAAGAGTTCGATTTCGAATCCTCTACAAAGGAACAAGTAAAAGGCAATATATATCTGGCCAGAGTTACACGCGTCGAGCCATCGTTGCAGGCGGCGTTTGTCGAATACGGCGGCAACCGACACGGTTTCCTGGCTTTCAGCGAGATCCACCCCGATTATTACCGCATCCCGGTCGGCGACCGGGGGCCGTCTGAAGACCAGCCTTACCGGACGGACGCCGCTATGCCGGAAATGGCGATTGCGGCCGGCGACGAAACCGGTGTGCCGCTCGAGGCCGCGTTGCCGGAGATCGTGGCGGTTCCCGAGCCGACGGAGCCCGGCGAGGACGAGGCGGCCGACACCGAGCCGGTAGGCGGCGAGCCCGGCGAAGCCTCTTGGGGCGACGGCGAAACCGTTGCGCCGGTTCGGCATGGCGCGGCGGTCGGGGACGGCTCGCCGGAGGCGCCGGACGAGCCGCGCTACTCCGCGGCAGCCTCGTTCGATGCGATCACCGGCGACGATCCGGTCGCACCGCATTCCGCGCCCTTTGCCGAGCCGGACACGGCAGCGGCGAGCGACGGGGTGGCGATCGACGAGCCGGAGGCGTCCTGGCCCGAAATGACCGAGGCCGAGATCGCAGAGGCGGCGCCGGCGGCCGAATTGAACGGCGCGGACGACGAGACCGAGCCGGTCGAGACGATCGGCGGCGACGATTTCGAGGACACCGAGCGGCAGCGCTCGCACAGCTTCCGCCACTACAAGATCCAGGAGGTGGTCAAGCGGCGGCAGATCATGCTCGTCCAGGTCACCAAGGAGGAGCGCGGCAACAAGGGCGCCGCGCTGACGACGTATTTGTCGCTCGCCGGGCGCTATTGCGTGCTGATGCCGAATACCGCGCGCGGTGGCGGCGTGTCGCGCAAGATCACGAGCCTCGGCGACCGGCGGCGCTTAAAGGATGTGCTGGGAGATCTCGACATCCCCGAAGGCATGGGGGTGATCGTCCGCACCGCCGGCGCCGAGCGCTCGAAAGCCGAGGTCAAGCGCGACTACGAATATCTGCTGCGTTTGTGGAACGAGATCCGCGAGCTGACCCTGCGCTCGACGGCACCCGCGCTGATCTACGAGGAAGGCAATCTGATCAAGCGCTCGATCCGCGACCTTTACACCCGCGACATCGACGAGGTGCTGGTCGAGGGCGAGGAGGGCTACCGCACGGCAAAGGCGTTTATGAAGATGCTGATGCCGAGCCATGCCAAGCGCGTGCAGCCCTATCGCGACCCGCAGATCGGCCTGTTGCATCGCTTTCAGGTCGAAAGCCAGATCGACGCGATCCATTCGCCGGTCGTCCAGCTGCGCTCGGGCGGCTACATCGTCATCAACCAGACCGAGGCGCTGGTCGCGATCGACGTCAATTCGGGCCGCTCGACGCGCGAGCGCAACATCGAAGAGACGGCACTGCGCACCAACCTCGAAGCAGCCGAGGAGATCGAACGCCAATTGCGGCTGCGCGACCTCGCCGGGCTGATCGTGATCGATTTCATCGACATGGAGGAGCACCGCAACAACGGCGCGGTGGAACGCCGGCTCAAGGACGCGCTGAAGCACGACCGGGCGCGCATCCAGGTCGGCCGCATCAGCCCGTTCGGCCTTCTCGAAATGTCGCGCCAGCGGCTGCGCCCGTCCTTGGTCGAAGCCTCGACCCAGCCCTGTCCGCATTGCGGCGGCAGCGGGTCTATCCGCTCGACCGAATCGACCGCGCTCTATGTGCTGCGCTCGATCGAGGAAGAGGGAATGCGGCGCCGTGCCGCCGAGGTCTGCGTCTACGTGCCGACCAATGTGGCGCTCTACGTCTTGAACCAAAAGCGGGAGTCGCTCTCCCAGATCGAAAGCCGCTATGGCATGCATGTGCTGGTGGCGCGCGACGACACGCTGATCCCGCCGGCCTTCCGGCTCGACCGGCTGCGCCCCTTTGAGGCCAACGAGGCCGTGCCGGCGGTACCGGCCCCATTGACCCAGACGGCCTTCGAGGAGGAGGACGAGGAGGAGGTAGCGGCGGAGGAGGCGGAGGCGGAGGCGGAGGAGGAGCGCGCCGAAACCGTCGAGGCGGCAACGCCGGACGAGGAGCCCGAAGAGGCGCGTGCGCGCAGCCGCAAGCGTCGCCGCCGGCGGCGCAAGCATGACGAGGAGCCGGCCGGCGAGAAGGTCGGCGAGAGGGGCGGCGAGACGGGCGGCGAGACGGTGGAAGCCGCGGACAATTCCGCCATTGCCAGCCGCGAGGAGGGCGAGGAGGCGCAGCGCCGTCGCCGCGGGCGGCGCGGCGGGCGGCGCCGTGGGCGGCGCGAAACCGGCGGCGAGCCGATTTTTGCCGACCCGCGTGCGGCGCTCGACACGGTCGAGATCCTGCCGACCGACGCCATCGAAGAACCGCAAGCCGAGCTGCCGGAGCTGATCGCCGGCTGGCCCGCCGAGCTTGGCGTCGAGCTCGGGGCCGAGGCAGCCGATTCCGGCCTCGAAACCGCGAGCCTGCCGGCGCTCGCCGGCGACGGCGCGCTGCGCCCGGCGGCCGAAACGGACGCGCCGCCGAGCATGGCGGCGGTGCCGGTCGAAGCACCGGCGGGCGAAAAGGACGCGCCGCCGAGCATGGCGGCGGTGCCGGTCGAAGCACCGGCGGCCGAAAAGGACGCGCCGCCGAGCATGGCGGCGGTGCCGGTCGAAGCACCGGCGGCCGAAAAGGATGCGCCGCCGAGCATGGCGGCGGTGCCGGTCGAGGCACCGGCGGCTGCAATCATCGAGGTGGTGCATCTGCCGCCCGTAGAACCGCCGCCCGTAGAACCGCCGCCCATGGAGCCGCCAGCGCTGCTGGGACCGGCTGAACCGATCGAGGCCGCAGCCGCTGCCGAGAAGCAGACCGCCGAACCGCTCGCGGCCGCGCCTGAGGCTGCTGACTCCGCGGTGCAGGCGGTGACCGAAAAGCCCGCCAACCCACGGCGCGGCTGGTGGCAACGCCTGATCGAGCCGTGAGCCTGCGGGGTCTCGCCGGCCGGATGCATCCGGCCGGACGCTTGTGCGCGGCAAGTCCCCACCCATTCCTGCCCGCGCGGGCAGGGGCGAGCTAGGCGCGGCGAAGATGGAGCAGCCGATCCCTCGCCACATCCGGCTCACCTCGCATCCGGGGAGCGCCGGTCATGGGGCGGTCCCGCTGCGCTGGGGCGCGGCCGATCCGGCCGCACGCGGTCCGGTCGTGGCGAGCCCGGCCGACCCGCGCCGGCGCAACGCAATCGGCGCCTATTCCGGCGCCTATGCGATCTATCGTGCGCTCGCCGTGGCGACGCGGGCCTTGGCGCGCGACCATCGCCCCGACCTGACCGACACCGCCCCGGCGGCGCCGATCGCGCCCAATCCGAAATGGGCCGATCCGGCAGCGATCGTGTCGCTCGACCCGTGGGGGCATCTCGTCGGTGAGGTCTTTGCCGATGCCATCCGCGCCGGTGTCGACGCCCGCCCGACGATCGCGATCACGACCGCCCGCATCGCCTTGCCGGAGCTGGGCGCTGGCTCCGCCATTGGCGCGCTGAAGCCCGATGGGACGGTGCTGCTCGACAATGGCGAGATCCGCGTCACCAAGGCCGCGATCGACCCGGTCTGGCACCTGCCGGGATTGGCCCGCCGCTTCGCGGTCGCCGAAACCGAGCTGCGCCGCACCTTGTTCGAAGAAACGGGCGGCATGTTTCCCGAGCTCGTGACCCGGCCCGACCTCGAAGTGTTTCTGCCGCCGATCGGCGGCATGACGGTCTATTTCTTCGGCCCGGTCACGCGGCTCGCCGAGCCCGGCACGACGATCGCCTGCCGGGTGCACGACGAATGCAACGGCTCGGACGTGTTCGGCTCGGACATCTGCACCTGCCGGCCCTATCTGGTGCACGGCGTCGAGGTTTGCGTCGAGACCGCGCAACGGGGCGGGCTCGGCATCATCGTCTACAACCGCAAGGAGGGGCGCGGCCTCGGCGAGGTCACCAAATTCCTCGTCTACAACGCGAGGAAGCGCCAGCCCGGCGGCGACCGCGCCGACACCTATTTCCGCCGCACCGAGTGTGTCGCCGGGGTGCAGGACCTGCGCTTTCAGGAATTGATGCCGGACGTGTTCCACTGGCTCGGCATCCGCCGCATCGACCGCTGGGTGTCGATGTCGAACCTGAAGCTCGACGCGCTCAAGGCGCAGGGGATCGAGGTCGTCGAGCAGGTGGCGATCCCCGAGCGGCTGGTGCCGCCGGACGCCACGGTCGAGATCGAAGCAAAAAAGGCGGCCGGTTATTTCGCCCCGGCGGGGATGCCGGACGCCGAGGAATTGCACAGCGTCAAGGGCCGTGCCCTCGGCGAATAAAGGGCGCGCGGCCGAGGCGCTGTTGTGCGCCGCGGCGGTGCGCGAGCGGTGCGGTCTTGTCTTTGCCGCAGCCGAGCGCGGCGAGACGCGGCATTTCCAGCTCGATCTCGCGTTCCTCGGCGCCGCCGCCGACCGCGTCGCCGCGACCACGCGGCGGCGCTATCCCGATCTGAGCGTACCCTATCACAGCCGCTGGCGGCATTTTTCGGCGGGCGGGATCGACCGTGCCGCGCTGGTGGCGCCCGCAGCCGGCTCGACCGAGCAGGCGTGGGCACGGATCGACCTCGCCGTCCTGTCGGTCCTGCTCGATGCCGGCGCGGGCGGCGGGTGGCGCTATCGCGAGGCCGCCACAGGGCAAATATTGGAGCGTTCCGAGGGGCTCGCAGTGGCGAGCCTGCGGGCGATGCAGCGCGGTCTGTTCTCGGCCGATCCGGACAACCCCTGGCGCGCCGATGCCGCGGCGCTGGCGCGGCTGCCAGCGGAGCTTCTCGCTGCCGCGTTTCAGCATGGCCCCGGCAACGAGCTGCCCGGTCTTGAAAGCCGTGCCGGCTTGCTGCGCCGCCTGGGCGAGGTCTGCGCGGCGACCGAGCTGCGGTTCGGCGCCCCGGCGCGTCCGGGTCATCTCTTCGACTATTGGCGCGCCCGGGGCGACCGCCTGTCCGCCGCCGAGATCCTGAAGACCGTGCTCGATGCGTTCGGCGCGGTCTGGCCGGCCCGGATCAGCCTCGGCGGCGTGCCGCTCGGCGATTGCGGCCGGCATTCGGCGGTCCCGGGCGACGGGCTCGTGCCGTTTCACAAATTGTCGCAATGGCTCGCCTATTCGCTGGTCGAGCCGTTGCAGGCGGCGGGCCTCGGCATCCACGGCCTCGACCAGCTGACCGGTCTCGCCGAATACCGCAACGGCGGCCTGTTTCTCGATTGCGGGGTGATCGCGCCGCGCGAGCCGGGTCTCGTGTCGCGACCGCTCGACGCGGCAAGCGAGCCGGTTGTCGAATGGCGGGCCTTGACCGTAGCCTTGCTCGACCGCTTGGCGCCGCTGGTGCGCGCGCGGCTCGGGAAGAGTGCGGCCGAATTTCCGCTCGCCTGCGTCCTCGAAGGCGGCAGCTGGGCGGCGGGCCGCGAGATTGCTTTCGAGCGCCGGCGAGACGGCGCCGCGCCGATCGTAATCATCACCGACGGCACGCTGTTTTGAACGGCACGGGTTTTGATGGGAGCAAGCCGATGAACGACGCGACGACAGCCTTTATCGATCCCGAGCTGGTGGCGGTGGGGCGGCTCTTGCAAGAGCGCGGGCTGGTGGCGCCCGACCGGACCACGGCGCCGTTGTCCGAGGTGCGCGCCGCGGTCGACCGGATCGGCGCCTTTCTCGGCGAGGGGTCGGCGCCGCTGCGGCAGGAGCGCGACCTTGCGCTGTCAGGCCCCTACGGCCAGGTGCCGTGCCGGCTCTATCTGCCGGACGGCGCCGAACGGCCGCCCTTGATCGTCTACGCCCATGGCGGCGGCTTTATGCAAGGAAGCCTCGCATCGTGGGACGCGATGCTGCGCGACCTGGTGCGCGGCTCGGGGGTGGCGGCCTTGTCGGTCGATTACCGGCTGTCGCCCGAGCACCGTTTCCCCGAGGCATTCGAGGAAATCGTGGCGATGATCCGGCTGGCGGCGCGCGAGGGTGCCGGCCTCGGCATCGACCCGAGCCGCATCGCCGTCGGCGGCAATTCCGCCGGCGCCAATCTGGCGCTTGCCGCAGCCGCCGCATTGCGCGATGCCGGCGACCGGGCGCTGTCGTTTCTGCTCTTGATCTACGGCGTCTATTCGGCCGACAGCGAGAGCCCGTCATGGCAGCGCTTTGGCCAGGGTGCCGGCCTGTCGCAGACGCAGATGCGCTGGATTTGGGAAACCTATCTCGAACGGCCGGAGCAGCAAAAGGACTGGCGCGCGGCCCCGATGCTGGCCGAGCCCAAGGGCCTGCCGCCGGCATATCTGATCGTCGGCAGCCGCGACCCGCTGCTCGACGACAGCCACAATTTGAAGGCGCGCCTCGACGCTGCCGGGGTGCCGTGCGCGCTGACCGTCTATGACGGCCTCAACCATGGCTTTATCCGCTACGGCCGGCTGATCGGGACCGCTCGCCGGGCGCTCGCCGATTGCGCCGCCGCCCTGCGCCAAGGGCTTCGCGCCGGCTAAAGAGCGTGTGAAAAATGCGAAACGTTGTCATTCCGGGGCGCGGGCACTCCTGAGCCCTGTCGAAGGGCCGCGAGCCCGGAACCCATGAACACCGGACGCCGAACATATTGGAAATTCAGGTGTTCTTGGGTTCCGGGCTCGGCCCTTCGGGCCGCCCCGGAATGACGTTTCTTGGAAAGAACAATTTCTTCACACGCTCTAAAAGCGGGGGCGTCGGCTAGGGCGGGGGTGCGGCCTCGCCGGCGCGCTGCTCGGCCGGGCCGGCGCTGCGGGTCAGGTTGTAGGCGGTGTTGATCAGCGCCACGTGCGAAAAGGCCTGCGGAAAATTGCCGAGCTGGCGCTTGGCGCGCGGGTCGTATTCCTCGGCCAAAAGGCCGACATCGTTGGCGAGGCCGACCAGGCGCTGGAACAAGGCGCTCGCTTCGGCGATGCGGCCTTGCAGGACCATATTGTCGGCCAGCCAAAAGCTGCATGCCAGAAACACGCCTTCGCCCGCCGGCAACCCGTCGATGCCGGCCTTGCTGTCGTAGCGCAGCACAAACCCGTCCCAGAGGAGGTCGCGCTCGATCGCCTTGACGGTGCCGGCGATGCGCGGGTCCGCAGATGGCAGAAAGCCGACCAGCGGCAACAGCAAAAGGCTCGCATCGAGCACTTTCGACCCATAGGCCTGGACAAAGCTGCCGAGCATCGGGTCGAAGGCTTTTTCGCAAATATCGGCGTGGATCCGGTCGCGCAGCCGGCGCCAGCGCTCGACCGGGCCATGCCTGTCCGCCTGCTCGATCAATTTGACCGCGCGGTCGAAGGCGACCCACGCCAGCACCTTCGAATGGGTGAAATGCTGCCGCGGCCCGCGCACTTCCCAGATGCCCTCGTCCGGCTGGTCCCAGATCGTCGCCAGGTGGTCGAGCAAGGCCCGGCCGATCGGCCCGGCACGCGGCGCCTCCGGCAACCCGTTGAGCAGGCCGTGGTAGAGCGCATCGACGATCTCGCCGTAAACGTCGAGCTGGATCTGGTTGACCGCGGCGTTGCCGATGCGCACCGGCTGCGAGCCTTCATAGCCCGGCAGCCACGGGACCTCCCATTCGCTGAGCCGGCGCTCGCCGCCGATGCCGTACATGATCTGGAGCTGGTCGGCGCTGCCGGCGACCGCGCGGAAGAGCCAGTCGCGCCATGCCCGCGCCTCGTCGTAATAGCCGCCATTCATCAGCGCCAACAGCGTGAAGGTCGCATCGCGCAGCCAGCAGAACCGGTAATCCCAATTGCGCGCCCCGCCGATGCTCTCGGGAAGCGAGGTCGTCGGCGCCGCGACGATGCCGCCGGTCGGCGCAAAGGTCAGCCCTTTCAGCACCACCAGCGAGCGCCGGACCATATCGGTCCAGGGTCCCGCCGGGGCGCAGCGCGCGGACCAGCCGCGCCAGAACGTGCCGGCATTGTGCAAAGCGCGCTCGGGATCGACCGGGGGCGAGGGCGGCTGGCTCGACGGCCCGTAGGTCAATACGAACGGCACCGTCTCGCCCTTGGCGACGGCGAATTCGCCGACCGTCTTCAAATCCTCGCCCTTCAGCGGCGAAGGCGTGCGCAGCACCACCCGGTCGGGGCCGGCGATCGCGCAGAGCCCGCCATCGGGCAGCCGCTCGACCCACGGCACCACCTGACCGTAATCGAAGCGCAGGATAAATTCGTGGCGCATCGCCACCCGCCCGCTGAGCCCGCGCACGAGGCGCACGAGGTTTGGCGTGCCGTGCCGCGGCCGGAAGAAATCGATCAGCGCGACACTGCCCTCGGCGGTATCGAAGCGGGTTTCGAGGATCAACGACCCGTCGTGGTAATGGCGCGTGACCTTGGGCTTCGGGTCGGCGGGTGCGATCAGCCAACGGCCGTGCTCGGGACTGCCCAAGAGGGCGGCAAAGCAGGCGCCGGAATCAAAACGCGGCAGGCACAGCCAATCGATCGAGCCGTTGCGGCCGACGAGTGCCGCCGTCGCGCAATCGCCGATCAGCGCGTAGTCTTCGATCCGTTGCTGCGCCATCGTGAAACCGTCATTGCATCAGAGTGGGGTTGAGGGAGGGCTCCGGATCGACTCTCGTCCAACGATGGCGAACCTGTCTACGTTCCACCGCCCAGACCAGTCAAAGCCCGACTTAGCAAAAGGTTGCAAGCTGATGGCGCAAGAAACCGTGCGGCTCGCCGAATATGCCTCCTCGCTCCGCTACGAGGGCTTGCCGCCGGAGATCGTGCGGCGGGCGAAAGAATGCATCATCGACACGGTGGCGGCGATCATCTGCGGCGCGGTGCTGCCGTGGAGCCGGATCGTCGTCGATTACGCGCGCCGCACCGGACCAGGCGGGTCGAGCCATATCCTCGGCGCGGGCGGCCCCGCGGTGCAGGCGCCGGCCGCGGCCTTGGCCAATGGCGCGCTCGCCCATGCCTTCGAGCTCGACAGCCTGACCCGGCCGGGGGCGGGGGTCCATCCGGGCGCCACCGGTCTGCCGGCGGCGCTCGCGGTCGCCCAGCAGGAAGGGAGCAGCGGCAAGGCGTTGATCGCCGCCTTTGTCGCCGGCAACGAGGTGATGATCCGCATCGGCCGCGCCACCGGCCACACCAACGAGGCGCGCGGCTTTCACGCGCCGGGGACGACGGGGCCGTTTGGTGGTGCCGTCGCGGCTGGCCATTTGCTCGGCCTCGACGCGGCGGCGATGACGAACGCGCTCGGTATCGCCGGCTCGCTCGCCGGCGGCCTCCTCGAATTCGCCCGTGGCTCGGGCGGCATGGTCAAGCGGCTCCATTTGGGGCGCGCCTCGGAAGCGGGGGTGCTGGCGGCGAGCCTCGCCGCTGGCGGGTTCGAAGGGCCGCGCACGGTCATCGAAGGGCAGTTCGGGTTTTTGCGCGTGTTTTGCAGCGAATGGGACGAGGCGGAGCTGACCCGTGGCCTCGGCCGCGACTTCGCCGTCATGACCGCGGTGCTGAAACGCTATCCGTGCCACGCCACAGCGCATGCCCCGGTGCGGGCGGCGCGCGAATTGCAGGCCGCGCACGGCTTTGCCGCTGGCGACATCGGCGCGGTCACGGTGACCGCGACCTCGCGCATGGTCGAGCGCCACAACATCCCGGAACCGGCGGATTTGATGCTGGCGCAATACAGCATCCCGTTCTGCATCGCATTGGCGCTGTGCCGCGAGGCGCGCAACCCCGAATCCTACGACGAGAGCGCGCTCGGCGACCCGCAGATCCGCGCGCTGACCCGCAAGGTGCGGCTCGTGCCCGACGATGCCGTGGGCAGCACGGTGACGATCGCTCTCGTTGACGGTCGGCGCCTCGAACGCTCGGTCGAGAGCGGCATGCTCGGCCCCGGCGAGCTGCCCGACAAATTCCAGCGCCTGACCCGCGCCGCCCTCGGCGAGCCCGCCGCCGCCACGCTCTATCGGCGGCTCGACCGGCTGGAGGACGAAGCCCGCCTCGATTGGCTCTCCGGCATGCCCGAATGAAAACTTCTTAGCGCATGACCAAGTAATATGAAATAATCCCCGCTTCTCTTCGTCGTTCCCGCGCAGGCGGGAACCCAGGACCCAAAGCTCCCAAAGCTCCGGCGCACCACCTTCGAGCGTGTGAAGAAATCGAAGACCGGCTGGATCGACGCCGTGATGCGCCAGTGGTTGCAGGAGAACGGCTGCACGCACGTTGCGACGGAGAGTGCCGGGATCTGTTGGCAGCCGGTCTATGCCGTGCTCGATGGGGCCTTTTCTCGGCACCGACCACCTGGAGAAAGCGACCAACAGCGCACCACGAAAGCTCTTCTTCGCCGCCTCAATCGCCTTGGCTACAAAGTCGCCCTCAGCCCGCTCACGGCAGGCGCCTGAGATCACTATTTTCATGGCAGCGTGTGAAAGCAACCTTCCATCCCCGTTTTGCTCGCTTTCCCGTGGGCCTTCAGCCCACGGGAAAGCGACGAAGGAAATTTGCCGATTCCCTTTTTGACGGGAAATCGTTCACAGGCTCGAAAGCCGGGCACCACCTTTCCAACGCTCCAAATTTTCAATCGATTACTACTCTGTACAAAAAAATCTCACCCCTTGCTGACGGCAAGATACATTCACACGCGTGGATGCCCGGATCAAGTCCGGGAAAGGGGTGTCTGAGGTTTTATAGGACCGAATACAGACATGCCAAGTTGTGTTGACAACTGAACTGGACGGCCGGGCCCAAGACGAGGAGGGTGGCTTGACTGCTCTCCTCTTCGGCAGATCCTTGCGGCGATGCTATGCGGTTGGGCGCGCGGCAAACCCTCGCGACCCATCGGCTTCGTCGTCGGCACTTTCGACGGCGGTGACGCCAGCGCCGGCGGGGCCGTCATGGCAGGCCTCGATCAGCGCGGCAAGCGCGGGCTCGGCGCCGGTCGCCAGCAGCTCGACCGTGCCGTCGGGGCGGTTGCGCACCCAGCCATCGAGCCCGAGGCTCGCCGCCACGCGCATTGCCCAAATCCGGTAGCCGACCCCCTGGACCTGGCCCTCGATGCGCAGCCGAACGGTCCGCATCGGCCGGTCACTCGAATTCGAGGATCACGTCATCGACGGCGAGGCTGGCGCCGGGGCTGACGCGAATTCGCGCGATGCGGCCGTCGCGCTCGGCGCGCAGCACATTCTCCATCTTCATCGCCTCGACGATGGCGAGCGGCTCGCCGGCCTTGACCTCCTGGCCCGGCGTCACCACCACCTCGCTCAACAGCCCCGGCATCGGCGACAGCACCAGGCGCGAGGTGTCGGGCGCGGTCTTTTCCGGCATCAGCGCCAAGAGTTCGGCGGCGCGCGGCGACAATACCTGCGCCCGGCGCACGACGCCGCCATGCACCAGCCGAAAGGCGGCGCCCGGCAGCGGCTCAATCTGCACGGTCGCGTTCCGCTCGCCGAGGCTGATATGCAGCAATGGCTGGCCCGGCTGCCAGTCGGTGCTCGCGAGCATGCTGTCGCCATCGGCTTCGATACTGATAGCCGCCGCCCTCGGCGCGGACGGCGACCGGGTATGACGCCGCGTCGAGCAAAACGACGCAATCCTCGGCGATGCCGGCGCCGGCGCCCGCGAGCCGGCCGTCGATCGCGGCCTCGCGCTCGCGCAGCCGGCGATGCGCCAAGGCGGCGGCGGCGCGGATCACCCGGTCGGCGGCGGAAAAGCCCGCGGGCGGTGCGAAACCCGCCGGGAACTCCTCGGCGATGAAATTCGTCGTCAAGGCGCCGGCGCGGAACCTGGGGCTTGGCCGCGACCGCCGCGAGGAACGCGATGTTGTTTTGCACGCCCGTGACATGGAAGCTGTCGAGCGCTTGGCTCAACCGGTCGATCGCGCGGTCGCGGTCGGGGCCGTAAGCGATAAGCTTGGCGATCATCGGGTCGTAATAGAGGCTGATCTCGGCCCCCTCGAAGACCCCGGCATCGAGCCGCAGCCCGTCGCCCTGCGGCGGCAGATAGCGCACGAGGCGGCCGATCGACGGCAGGAAATTGCGCGTCGGGTCCTCGGCATAAACCCGCGCTTCGATCGCCGAGCCCCAAAGCCGGACATCCTCTTGCGCAAAAGGCAGCCTTTCGCCGGCGGCCACGCGGATCATCAGCTCGACGAGGTCGAGCCCGGTGACGAGCTCGGTCACCGGGTGCTCGACCTGAAGCCGCGTGTTCATTTCGAGAAAGTAGAAATTGCGGCTGCGGTCAGCGACGAACTCGACCGTGCCGGCGGAGTGGTATTGGACCGCGCGCGCCAAGGCCACCGCCTGCGCCCCCATCGTCTCGCGCAATGCCGCGTCGAGAAACGGGCTCGGCGCCTCCTCGACGACTTTCTGGTGGCGGCGCTGGATCGAGCATTCGCGCTCGCCCAGATGGACGATATTGCCGTGCGCGTCGCCGAGCACCTGGATCTCGATGTGGCGCGGCTCCTCGATGTATTTTTCGATAAACATGCGGTCGTCGCCAAAGCTCGACTTCGCCTCGCTTTGGGCGGCGCGGAACTCGTCGCGCACGGCACCGTCATCGGCGGCGACGCGCATGCCTTTGCCGCCACCGCCGGCCGACGCCTTGATCATGACCGGATAGCCGATGTCGCGCGCCGCCCTGACCGCACCCTCGGCGTCGGGGACGACATCGAGCCCGCCGGGAATGGTCGAGACACCGGCGGCGCGCGCGAGCTTTTTCGATGCGATCTTGTCGCCCATCGCGGCGATCGCGGATGGCGGCGGGCCGATAAAGGTGATGCCGGCCGCCTCCAGCGCCTCGGCAAAGGCCGGGTTTTCGGACAGAAACCCGTAGCCCGGATGCACCGCCTCGGCGCCGCTCTCGCGGCAGGCTGCGACGATCCGGTCGATCCTCAAATAGCTCTCGGCCGACGGCGCCGGCCCGATCATGACCGCCTCGTCAGCCTCGCGCACATGCAGCGCCTCGGCATCGGCTTCGGAATAGACCGCGACCGTTCGCGATCCCCATCCGCCGCGCGGTGCGGATCACGCGGCAGGCGATCTCGCCGCGATTGGCGATCAGGATTTTACGGAACATAGAAATCGGACGGCATGGCCAGGCTGAGGCATCCGGCCGATCATAACGCAGCGGCGAGCCCGAGCATCAGGCACAGATTCTGCACCGCCGCGCCCGACGCACCCTTGCCGAGATTGTCGAGGCGCGCCACCAGCACCGCCTGGCGCCGGGCATCGTTGGCGTGGACCGACAATTCGAGCCGGTTGGTGGCGTTGAGCGCTTCGGGGTCGAGCTTGCCGCCGGCGGCGGGACCGACCACGGCGACGTGCGCGCAGCCGCGGTAATGCTCGCTCAGCACCGCCCGCAGATCGGCGCCGTCCGGGTTGCCGGGGAGGGTGTCGAGGTGCAGCGGCACCGATACCAGCATGCCCTGGCGGAAATGCCCGACCGAGGGGACAAAGAGCGGGCGGCGGGTCAGCCCCGAATATTGCTGGGTCTCGGCAATGTGCTTGTGCTCGAGGCCGAGCGCATAGAGCTCGAACGCCGGACCGCCCGCCGCTTCGTGCGTCGCGATCAGCGATTTGCCGCCGCCGGAATAGCCGCTCACCGCATTGATCGTGACCGGGCAGTCGGCGGGGACCATCCCGGCATCGGTGAGCGGGCGGAGGAGCCCGATCGCACCGGTCGCATAGCAGCCGGGGTTCGCCACCCGAGGCGATGCCGCGATGCGTTCATCCTGGCCCGCGGCCATCTCGGGAAATCCGTATTCCCAAGCGGGATCGACACGGTGCGCGGTGCTGGCGTCGAGCAGTTTCGGCGCAGCGGGGCCGAGCCCTTTGGCGAGCGCCGCGGATTCCCTGGCGGCGGCGTCGGGCAGGCAGAGGACGACGAGATCGACCTCGGCCATCATGTCGCGCCGCGCCGCCGGGTCCTTGCGGTGGCGTTCGGCGATGCTTTTGAGCTCGATCGCCGGCATCGCTTCGAGGCGGGCGCGAATCCCGAGCCCGGTGGTGCCGGCTTCGCCGTCGATAAACACCTTTGGCCGGTTCGCTGTCATCTCATCAGCCCCCAACGCCGGAGTGCAACAAAAAACCCCGCCGGGATCAATCGGCGGGGCGGTGGCTCGATCCGGGGAAATCCGGTCAGCGACGACCGATTTTCCGCCCGGCGCAAAGCGTCGGGGCGCCACCGCCGGAGAGGCGTCGGCGTCGCTCGATCGCGATTTTGTCGATAACGACCATGGCCGCAAAGCTAGGCCGCATCACAAACCTCGTCAATGGCGCACGAGGCGGGAGTCGCGGCGATAGCGCAAATGCTTTAGGATCGTGCGGCAGTATGTTTTGCCGGAGGTCCATGATGCCTGTGATCAAAGCTTTCGATCTCGCCTATGGGCGGTTGCGCTCGCCCGATCTCGACCGCCAAGAAGAGTTTCTGACCGATTTCGGGATGGTCAGGGCCGCGCGCACCAAGACGGCGCTCTATATGCGCGGCAGCGATGCGCCGCACCATCTCCATGTCACCGAGCTGGGCGAGCCGCGCTATGTCGGGATCGCGGTCCATGCCGCCGATATGGAAGATCTGGAGCGCGTGGCGCGGGTCGCGGGCGCCTCCAAGATCGAGGACATCGACGAGCCCGGCGGCGGCAAGCGCGTGCGCCTGACCGACCCCGACGGCTATCAGGTCGAGGTCGTTCATGGCATGGAGATGCTGGCGCCGATCCCGGTGCACCGGCCGAAAGTCAATTCCGGTGAGGACAAGTATCGCCGCAAGGGCGAATTGTTCCGCGTCGATCCCGGCCCGTCGCACATCAAGCGGCTCGGCCATTTTGTCGTGATGAGCAAGAATTTCGAGAAGACGCTCGGCTGGTATCGCGAGACCTTGGGCTTCCGCTGCTCGGACGAATTCTATGCCGGCGACAAGTCGAACGTCGTGGGCTCGTTCAACCGGCTCGACCGCGGCGACGATTATGTCGATCATCACGCGTTCTTCTGTATCCGCGGCGACAAGAGCGGGCTCAACCACCTGTCCTACGAGGCCGCCGACATCGACGATGTGATGGCCGGCCACGAGCATCTCGAAGGCAAGGGCTATCAGCACATGTGGGGCATCGGCCGCCACCTGATCGGCAGCCAGCTGTTTGATTACTGGGCCGATCCGTGGGGCCGGGTGCACGAGCACTGGGCCGATACCGACGTGCTGAACGCCAGCACCCCGCCCAACCTGATGGAGCGCGGCGCCGGCGGCGGCGGCCCCTGGGGCCAGCCGATCCCGCAAATCTTCATGGGCCACGCCTCACCCTGAGCCGGTAGCCCCCTCCCTGACCCTCCCCCGCTCGCGGGGGAGGGAAGTTCTGCTGCAATCGGGATGCTTGCCCTCCCCCGCGAGCGGCAGGGCTGTCCGGGGAAAATGCCGCTCGCATCTCTGCCGGGTGTCATTCTTCTGTTGAACCAGAAGAGGTCGTCTTGGCCGGGCTTGACCTGGCTTGACCCGGCCATCCCCGTCTTCCCGGCCTCGGCAACAAAGCCGTGGATGCGCGGGTCAAGCCCGCGCAAGACGATCTCAGGTCGCCTCCGAAGGAGATCAAGCAGGCGAGAAGGGCAGACGAACTTTCCCCGGACAGCCCTCCCCCGCGAGCGCGGGGAGGGAGGGGTGGGGGCGAAATCGGCGGAGGGGTAAAGGGGTGCCCATGACCAAATACGGCATCGGCCAGCCGGTCTCGCGCTTTGAGGATCCGCGGCTGTTGCGCGGGCGCGGGCGGTATCAGGACGATCTGAGCCTGCCGGGCCAAGCCTATGCCGTGCTGGTGCGCTCGCCCTTTGCGCATGCCCGGCTCGGCGCGATCGACACGCGCGCGGCGACGGCGGCGCCGGGGGTGCTCGCGGTTTATACCGGCGCGGACCTCGCCGAGGATGGGCTCGGCACGATGGCGATGCGCCTCCAGCGCAAACGGCCGGACGGGACACCGATGTTCGCCCGGCCGCATCCGGGGCTGGCGCAGGGCCGGGTGCGCTATGTCGGCGATCCGGTGGCGCTGGTCGTCGCCGAAACAATCGCCCAGGCGAAGGATGCCTCGGAATTGGTTGCGGTCGATTACGAGGAATTGCCTTCGGTCACCGATACCGCCACCGCCGCCGGGCCCGGCGCGGCGCCGGTCTGGGACGAATGCCCGGACAATGTCTCGAATTTGTTCGAGGCCGGCGATAAGGCGGCGGCCGACGCCGCCTTTGCCAAAGCCGCGCATGTCGTCAGCCGCCGGTATCTGATCTCGCGCGTCTTTGCCCATTACATGGAGCCGCGGGGTGCGATCGGCAGCTGGGATCCGGGCGAGGGCCGCTACACGCTCTACTGCGATTGCCAATACCCGCACCGGGTCAGAAACGCGCTCGCGCAAAACATCTTCAAGGTGCCGGAAAGCAAAATCCGGGTCGTCTCCGGCGATGTCGGCGGCGGGTTCGGCACCAAGGGCTGGCAATATGTCGAGCATCGCCTGGTGCTGTGGGCGGCGAAAAAGCTCGGCCGGCCGGTCAAATGGACCTGCGAGAGGAGCGAAGCGGTGCTCGCCGACGAGCATGCCCGCGACAATGTCGCGCAAGCCGAATTGGCGCTCGACGCCGACGGAAATTTTCTCGGATTTCGCCTCGCCACCCTCGCCGGCCACGGCGCCTATCTCTCGTCCGAGCGCAATTTGCTGCCGAGCTTCGCCAATGTCGGCACTTCGGTCGGCGTCTACCGCATTGCGGCCGCGCACGTCGCGGTGACCGGGATTTTCGTCAACAAAAACCCGGTCGCCCCCTATCGCGGCGCCGGGCGCCCGGAGGCGATCTATGTGATCGAGCGGCTCGTCGAGGACGCAGCGCGGGAATTGGGCCGCGACCCGGTCGAGCTGCGCCGCCGCAACCTCGTCCCGTCGGACGCGATGCCGTACAAAAACCCGTTCGGCATCACCTATGATTGCGGCGACTTCGCCGCGGTCCTGGACGAGGCGCTCGCCAAGGCCGGCTATGCCGGGTTCGCGGCGCGCCGTGCCAGATCGCTCGAAGAGGGCAAGTTACGCGGCCTCGGCATCGCCTTTGCGATCGAGCGCGCCGCCGCCCCCGGTCTCGAATTCGCCGAGATCCGCTTCAACCCCGGCGGCACGGCGATGCTCTTGATGGGCACCAAAAACCAGGGCCAGGGCCACGAGACGACGTTCAAGCAGATCCTCAACGAGCGGCTCGGCCTCGACCCCGCCGAGGTCCAGTTTATCGACGGCGACACCGACCGGGTCGCGTTCGGCACCGGCTCGACCGGCTCGCGCTCGACCGTGATCGGCGGCACCGCGGTGTGGAAAGCGGCCGACAAGATCATCGACAAGGGCAAGAAGATCGCCGCGCACCTCCTCGAAGTCGCCACCGCCGACCTCGATTTCGCCGATGGAGAATTCACCGTCGCCGGCACCGACCGCTCGATCGCATTAAAGGAGGTCGCACGCGCCGCCTTCCAGCCCGGCCGGCTGCCGCCCGATTTGGAAGGCGGGTTCTACGAGACCGGCACGTTTGCGCCCAAGGCCGACACCTATCCCAATGGCTGCCACCTCTGCGAATTGGAGATCGACCGCGACACCGGAGCCGTCGAGATCCTCGACTACACGGTCGTCGACGACGTCGGCACCGTGGTCAACCCAACGACATTGAAAGGCCAGATCCATGGCGGTGTCGCGCAAGGGCTCGGCCAAGCCTTGATGGAGGAGGTCGCCTACGACCCGCAATCGGGGCAGCTCCTCTCCGGCAGCTTTATGGATTACGCAATGCCGC
Source organism: uncultured Alphaproteobacteria bacterium (assembly GCA_963702685.1). GTDB lineage: Bacteria > Pseudomonadota > Alphaproteobacteria > ATCC43930 > CGMCC-115725 > AP-15. The sequence continues at coordinate 555,625 of CAVPDQ010000006.1, forward strand.
GCGCCGACGATTTCGCTGGCATGCACGTCTTTTCGCACCCGGTCCCGACCGGGCTCAACCCGCTCGGCGCCAAAGGGGCGGGCGAAGCCGGCACGGTCGGGGCGCTCCCGGCGGTCGTCAACGCCGTCATCGACGCGCTCTCTCCGCTCGGCGTCACCGCCCTCGACATGCCGGCCAAAAGCGAAACCGTCTGGCGCGCGCTGCGCCGGGCCGAAGCGCACCGGGAATGAGCCCCGCTGGCCCATCGAACACACGAGCCGTCGGTCATCACCGGGCTCGACCCGTGGCTATCCGGCTCGATACTTCGACCCCGCTATTTCGCGGCCCCAAAAACGAGAAGACAACCCCCGATCCCCGTGGCCGGACTTGATCCGTGGGCATCCATGTCTTTCCGGCGCGCCCGCCCCGCAAGCGCAAGACGTGGGTACGCGGGCCGAGCCCGCGCAAGGGGGCTTTCAGTTGCTTCCATCTTACTTTGCGCAACCGATTTTGCTGAACCGGAGAGCCCCGGACCCGACCCGGTAATCCACGCTCACCCCTCCAAAAATGAGCAGAAGGATCGGCTTTGAGCTGCGCCGATGCCGCCTCGCTCGCCGACGGCGGGCCAAGCGGTGCCGGGGTTGCCGGGGCTGCCGCGGCCAATGACCTTGGTGCCGTTCATCTCCCAGATCTCGACCGCACCATTGCTGTTCTGGAGCAGGATGTCGGAATAGCCGTCGCCGTTGAAATCGCCGCTGCCGATTACGTGCCAGGTCATCCCCGGATTGCCGACGGTGCCGCCGCCGACATGCTTGGTGCCGTTCATCTCCCAAATCTCGACTGCGCCGTTCTTGTTCTGCCACAAAATGTCGGCGTCGCCGTCTCGGTTGAAATCGCCGGTCCCGATGGCGCGCCAGCCGGAGCCCGGGCTGCCGACAACCACACTTTTGGTCACCTTGAAGCCGTTCATCAACCAGACCTCGGCCTGCCCGGTGACGGAGTTTTGCAGCAGAATGTCGGAATCGCCGTCGCCGTCGAAATCACCCGCGCCGATGACGGACCAAGCGGGTCCGGGATTGCCGACGGTGGCCTTAGCCACAACCGTGAACCCGTCCATCTGCCAGATCGCCACCGCGCCGTTTGTGTTCTGGAGCAGAATGTCCGAGACGCCGTCGCCGTTAAAATCACCGGTGCCGATCGCATGCCAGGTTCGACCCGGATTACCGACCACTGCCTCGGCCGCCGCCTTGGTCTGATTGATCTGCCAGATCTCAAGGCGCCCGTCGAGGTTCTGAAATAGGATATCGGCATAGGGGCTTCCGAAGAAAAAGCCCGCCCTGATCGCCCGCCAGGCCGCCTCCGGATTGCCGAGGCTACCATTCGCGACGGCCTTGGTGTCGTTCATCTCCCAAATGTCAACGGCACCATTTGTGTTCTGAAACAGGATGTCGGATTTACGGTCCGCGTTGAAATCAGCGCTCTGCGGGTTCCCGCTCAACGGCATCCCCGCGCCACTCAGGCCAAACCCCGTCCCGCAGCCCAAACCTCCGCAGCCCGTAGTCGAGCTTCCGCCCCCGCTAGCAGTTCCGTAAAGGTGGCCAGCAGCGTCGAAGATCAGGCCATCCGGGAGTAAACCGTCATTGCCGTCCTTGAAGGGATGGAGCGTGCTTACGGTCCAACGGCTGCCTATGGCCGGTGGCGTGAGCTTGAATACCACGCCGCAGCCGCCCGAGATCGAGCAATTGCCGCCGTTACTGGCCGTGCCGTAGAGCTCACCCGTTGCGTCAAGGATCACGCCGCTGTCCGGAAGGGCACCGTCCTTCCCACCGCTAAAGCGGTAGAGCACTCTCTCCCTCCACGCTCCGCCTTTTGTTGCCGACGGTATCAGTTTGAATGCTGTTCCGCACCCGGACCCTCCAGGCACGCAGGTCGGGATGCCTCCCGTGTCAGTCGTGCCGTAAAGCGCGCCGGTCGCGTCAAAGCTCACGCCGCTGCCCGGAAAGCCAGTGGGCGCCTTTGGCCATCGGCGGAGAAAGTTTGAATACCGTGCCGCATCCCCCCGGCTTGCCGCCGCAGGCGCCTGAGGCATCGCTGAACGAGGTCGTGCCGTAGAGTGTCCCGAAGTTGTCGAAAATCAAGTTACCATTCGGACCAGCGCCGTCGCCAACGCCGGCGAAAGGATATAACACCGTTTCGCTCCAATCGCCGCCCTTCGCGGCGGGCGGGGTCAGCTTGAATACCACACCGCAACCGATAGAACCCAGATTGGGACAGCCCGAATTGCCGCCCGCATTTGCAGTCCCATAGAGCGCGCCCGACGCGTCGAAAATTAAGTCTCCATGGGGAAAAGCACCGTCGCTGGCGCCTTTGAAACGATAGAGCACGGTCTCGGACCAATCACCGCCCTTCGTTGCCGGCGGGGTCACCCTGAATACGGTCCCGCAGCCGATGACTTCGCCGCCGAAGATGCAGCCAGCACCTCCGCCGTTAATCGTTGTGCCGTAGATCGCACCCGCCGCGTCGAAGATCAGCGGACCATTCGGACCGTTGCCGTCGCTGCCTTCCTGAAACTCGTAAAGCGTCTTGAATTTGGTCGCAGCGCTCGCGATGCTGCCCGCGGTAAGCAACGCGGCCAAACCGATCAACACGATCAACCTAAATTCTCTGAAGAGCAATCCCGCCCCAAGGCGCGCAGGAAACCGGTTAGTCGGGCCGAGTGTTAATGTGCTGGATCCTCCCACGATCGCAGCCGGCGGCGTCTGTTGCCAGAAGCGAGTTTTGCTCTTAATAGCACAAAATGACGCAGACGCGCCACAATTAGAGAGGACAGCCTGTGGGTCTCGCTTTGACGCTGCAACGCATCAAAGAGGTGGTGGGGCCGGCGGGGTGGGGCGCCGATCCGAACGACGAGGAGCCGTATCTGGTCGAGGCGCGGCGGCTTTGTCGCGGGCCGACGCGGCTCGGGCTGCGCCGACGCCGCCTCACTCGCCGACGGCGCGCGGGGCGGTCAAACAGTGGCTCACATTTCAAATTGCCTGCGCTACCCGTCGTGCCGTAGAGCGCGCCCGCGGGGTCGAAAGTCAGTGATGCATTGGGACCCACCCCATCGCTACCGCCGGTGAATTTATAAAGTACGCGCTCTCTCCAGGCGCCCCCCGAGGACGCCGGCGGGGTTAGCTTGAAGACCACGCCACAGCCGTAGACGCAGGCCGTGTTGCCACCGTCGCTCGTCGTGCCGTAGAGCGCCCCCATGGGATCGAAAGTCAGCTTGCCCATCGGACCGCTGCCCTCGCTGCCGCCCGTGAAGCTGTGCAGCACGCTGTAGGTCCAGGCGGCGTCCGGGGCCGTCGGCGGCGTCAGCTTGAATACGACACCGCAGCCGAAGGAGCAGGCTGCCAAGTTGCCGCAGATGGCCGCCGTGCCATAAATCGCACCGGCACCGTCCAAAATCAGGTCACCACTAGTCTAGCGGTACGAATTTGAAACTTGGTGCCCGCGCCCTTCTTCGTCATGCCCGCGAAAGCGGGACCCAGGGGCAACATACGCCTTGCCCGCGGCCCCCTGTTCATGCCAGGGGCAGGCTCTGGCTGGAACAGGGGGCAGGCTCTGGACCCCCGCTTGCGCGGGGGCGACGAAGCACAGCAATTGGGAACCCCTGTCTGGTTCGGACCCCTAGCTCGGGGCGCCGGCGTAGCGTTTGGGCAGCATCGCGTGGATGCCCTTGTTGCCGTCGACGAGCTGGGTGACGCGCATATCGACCGCGAGGCTGCAAAACATATAGGCGTCTTCGGGTGCGAGGCCGAGCCGCTCGCCGACCAGGACGATCATCTGGCGCAGCGCTGTCTTGGCGGCATCGTCGAGGTCTTCGTTAAAGCCCATCGTGACGTGGTGCGAGGGGGTCTCGGCGCGCGGCAGCTCGATCTTGATGTCCTTGCGCACAATCAGGCGAAACGTGCCGGTCAGCGCGGTTTCGAGCGCCGTCACGCAAACCTCGCCATCGCCCTGCACGCCATGGCCGTCGCCGGCCGAGAACAAGGCGCCCGGCGCCCAGACCGGCAAATAGAGCGTGGTGCCGGCGACCAGCTCCTTCAAATCCATGTTGCCGCCGAACTCGCGCGGCACGATCGAGGTGACCGCACCGTAGACCGGCGGCGGCGCCACGCCCATCACGCCGAAAAACGGCGCCAATTCGATCTCCGCGCCCCACGGCACGGTCGCCATCCCGCGCTGGCGGTCGATCGCGGTGTGCCAGGTTTTGCGGATCGGGAAATCCTCGGGCAGGGTGCCTGAGAGCGGGCGGATGCGGGTGTAGCCCCAATTCTGCCGCGGATCGACCGACAGGATCTCGATTTCGAGCACGTCGCCGGGCTCCGCCCCCTCGACCGCGATCGGCCCGGTCAGGATGTGCGCGCCGAGGCGCGGCTCGATCGCGCGGTGGATCGCCAGATGCTCGGGGAGGACCTCGAAGCGGCTGTCCTGCGGCAGGATGTCGGGGCCGCCCGAGACGCTGTCGAGTGTCACGGTGTCGCCCGAGGCGACCCGCAGCACCGGCTTCAGCGCCGCGTCGAAAAAGCCCCAATGACAGGTCTCCGGACCGGCCCGCAAGGTGTGGTGCTGCGCCATCGGTGTCTCCGCAGGTTGATATTCGCGCGATGTTAACCCGATCGATCCGACGCGGCCGATGCCTTTGTCGCTGCCGAAGTGGCTTTAGCAGGGTGCTGAAAAACGAGAGTTAGAGCCAATACTGTTCACTTAACGATCAGAATCGCGATTGCGATGTCGATTGCGGGAAGCGGCGGGTCGGAGCGGCGGCGGAGCGGGAAGTTGCTCATCTTACGCTTGACGCCGCGCCGGTTTCGCCGGTTGCGGCTGCAGCTGACGCGTTCTTGGAGGATTTCGTCGAGAACCGCGTCATGGAAGGTCTTCCTCTTCCGAGGGGGGAATAGCGATGGCGATGGGCAGCCTGCGGCGGACCACGCGCACAGCATGCAGGAAGGAGAGTTGGTCGGGGTCCTCGTCGGCTTTCAGCGCGGCCTCGTGGATCAGGCTGCGGATGGCGAAGTGGGCCATCATGAGGCCGTAGAACTCCTGTCGCACGAGGTCCGGGGTCTTGCTGCGCAAGACGATTTTGGCGCCGCGCAGATGGGTCTTGAGCTCGTCGAGCGCTGTCTCGATTTCCCAGCGCTCGTGGTAGAGGGCGGCCAACTCCTGAGCCGGCGCTTGGTCGGGATCGAGAATGCTGGTGACCAGGCGATAGATCGGCTCGGCGTCGGCCACGCCTTCCAGCCGGTAGTCGACCACCCGCAGGCGCACGCCGTTGATCTTGTGCCGCCAGTCCCGCTCGCTCGCATAGATGCGGCTTTCATACGAGCCGTCCGGCCATCGCCGGTCGACCGCGAGGCGCATGTTGCGCTTGATCCGCCACACCAGATCGGCGCCCGTGCCGAGCGCTTCCTGCCACAGCGCGAACCCGAAGAACTGCCGGTCGGCCAAGCACAGCATGCCCTTTTGCAGGCCGACGAGCACAGCCCTGGCGAGCGTGATCTCGCCGGTCCGGTAGCCGGCCATCCGGCTGCCGAACAAAACATGGGTGCCATTCTCGACCAGCGCCACAAAGCGGATCTGCGGGTAGGCGCTGTCGCCGCGACTGCTTCCCGGCCGCCCGAACGCAAGCTCATTGGCCTGCTCGTCGGCAACATCGAGCGTGCTGCCGTCCAGGCTGACCAGCCGCCAGCCACGGTACCAGGCCCCCTTTGTCGCCCGAACCGCGATCGGCGTCACAACCGCATCGTGCAAGTCGCTCAACGGCTTCCAGCCGAGCCGGGTGCGCGCCTGCGAAATGCCCGATTTGCCGGCAACCTTGAGCGCTACCGACGGATCCACCAGCCACTGAATGCCTTCCAGCAGACAGCGCAGCACCTCGCGATACGAGGCCTGCATGAAGAGCGCCAGTGCGATCACGTAGTAAACCACGACGTGCGCTGGCAGATCGCGCTGCCGCACACTTGCCTTCCCCGTTGCTGCCAGGACCGACCGCACCCGGGCCAGAGGGAAGGTCTTCGCGATCACACCAAGACTGATGTAATCCGTAATTCGCGTGCCTTCCGGAAGTGCCGCAACCGTTCGTGCCATCCACCGCTCCCCCCGCCCCCAGCGGGAGGATACCGTACTCCATACCTTAAATGAACACTGTTCACTTAACGATCAAAATAGCGATTGCGATGTCGATTGCGGGAAGCGGCGGGTCGGAGCGGCGGCGGAGCGGGAAGTTGCTCATCTTACGCTTGACGCCGCGCCGGTTTCGCCGGTTGCGGCTGCAGCTGACGCGTTCTTGGAGGATTTCGTCGAGAACCGCGTCATGGAAGGTCTTCCTCTTCCGAGGGGGGAATAGCGATGGCGATGGGCAGCCTGCGGCGGACCACGCGCACAGCAGCAGGAAGGAGAGTTGGTCGGGGTCCTCGTCGGCTTTCAGCGCGGCCTCGTGGATCAGGCTGCGGATAGCGAAGTGGGCCATCATGAGGCCGTAGAACTCCTGTCTCACGAGGTCCGGGGTCTTGCTGCGCAAGACGATTTTGGCGCCGCGCAGATGGGTCTTGAGCTCGTCGAGCGCTGTCTCGATTTCCCAGCGCTCGTGGTAGAGGGCGGCCAACTCCTGAGCCGGCGCTTGGTCGGGATCGAGAATGCTGGTGACCAGGCGATAGATCGGCTCGGCGTCGGCCACGCCTTCCAGCCGGTAGTCGACCACCCGCAGGCGCACGCCGTTGATCTTGTGCCGCCAGTCCCGCTCGCTCGCATAGATGCGGCTTTCATACGAGCGTCCGGCCATCGCCGGTCGACCGCGAGGCGCATGTTGCGCTTGATCCGCCACACCAGATCGGCGCCCGTGCCGAGCGCTTCCTGCCACAGCGCGAACCCGAAGAACTGCCGGTCGGCCAAGCACAGCATGCCCTTTTGCAGGCCGACGAGCACAGCCTGGCGAGCGTGATCTCGCCGGTCCGGTAGCCGGCCATCCGGCTGCCGAACAAAACATGGGTGCCATTCTCGACCAGCGCCACAAAGCGGATCGCGGGTAGGCGCTGTCGCCGCGACTGCTTCCCGGCCGCCCGAACGCGAGCTCATTGGCCTGCTCGTCGGCAACACGAGCGTGCTGCCGTCCAGGCTGACAGCCGCCAACACGGTACCAGGCCCCCTTCGTCGCCCGAACCGCGATCGGCGACACAACCGCATCGTGCAAGTCGCTCAACGGCTTCCAGCCGAGCCGGGTGCGCGCCTGCGAAATGCCCGATTGCCGGCAACCTGAGCGCTACCGACGGAAACACCAGCCACTGAATGCCTTCCAGCAGACAGCGCAGCACCTCGCGATACGAGGCCTGCATGAAGAGCGCCAGTGCGATCACGTAGTAAACCACGACGTGCGCTGGCAGATCGCGCTGCCGCACACTTGCCTTCCCCGTTGCTGCCAGGACCGACCGCACCCGGGCCAGAGGGAAGGTCTTCGCGATCACACCAAGACTGATGTAATCCGTAATTCGCGTGCCTTCCGGAAGTGCCGCAACCGTTCGTGCCATCCACCGCTCCCCCCGCCCCCAGCGGGAGGATACCGTACTCCATAACTTAAGTGAACAGAGAGCGGTTCCGCATCCCCCGCCTTCGCGAGGGCAGGCCCTTCGAGACGCGCTCCTGCGAAGCGCTCCTCAGGATGAGGTATTTTATTTCAAGCACTTGCCTCACCCTGAGGAGGCCCCAGACGGGCCGTCTCGAAGGGTGCCGATACAGAAAAGCCGCATTTTTCAGTAGCCTGTTAGAGATCGGTTTCGGCGTTCTGGCCGGGAAACAGGGTGGCCTTGCTCCAGTCCGACCAGTTGCCGGGCGACGGGCTGTTCGGGTTCGCGTCGTGCCGCCAGCAGATGATCTCGGCGTTGGGGGCCACGATCTGGCGGTTATGCCCCTTGGTCATCGTAAATTCCTTGGTCGTGACATAGCCGTGCTCGCGGCTGCTGCAATCGGGATTGGTCGTGATCACGGCCTGGACGTTGATCCGGTCCCAAGAGGGATCGTTCAGCACCAGGGTGGCCGAATGGCTCGACCCCGACGAGCAGGCGCCCAGCACGAGCGCCGCCGCAAGCCATGCCGGATACCGCATCGCCTTCTCCTGCCTCTCGAACAGAGGTCAGATTCCGCGCGCTGGCGCCGCCGTGCAAGCGGAATTGCGATTCCCTTCGGGTCGGTGCCGGTCGGGTCGGTGTCGGTCGGTCGGGTCGGTGCCGGCCGGTCGGGTCGGTGTCGGCCGGTCGGGTCGGTGCCGGCCGGGGAATAAACCGCCGGCGGATGCGGTCTGGATCGGCGCGAACCACCACGCCATCGAGGAGAGAGCAATGGCCGATCGCAACGATACAAAGCTGGGGCGCGCTGCGGGCATCAACCGCCGCGGCCTCTTGAAGTGCATGAGCTGGGGCGGCACCGGGGTCGTCTGGGGCTTGAGCGGCGGGGTGCCGCGCACGCTCGGTCTCCTCGGCTCGGCCGCCGCGGCCGAGGCGCCGCAAAAGGGCCTCCTCTTTGTCCAGATCAGCGACAGCCATATCGGGTTTCACCTGCCGCCCAACCCCGACCCGGCCGCCACCCTCGGCGAGGCGGTCGCCAAGATCAAGGCGATGCCGGTCCAGCCCGCCTTTCTGGTGCACACCGGCGATATCAGCCATCTCTCGAAGGACGCGCAGTGGGACACCGCCGACCAGGTGATCAAGGCTGCGGGCAAGGATGTCTTTCACATCCCGGGCGAGCACGACGTCGCCGACGCCGACAACGGCAAGGCCTATCTCGCGCGCTACGGCAAAAATACGCAAGGCAAGGGCTGGTACAGCTTCGATGCGGCGGGCGTGCATTTCATCGCACTGATCAACGTCTTCAATTTCCAGCCGGGGTTCAAATCTGCCGGGCTCGCTGTCCTCGGCGACGACCAGCTCGAATGGCTCGAAAAGGACGTCGCCGGCCGCTCGGCGAGCACGCCGATCGTCGTTCTGGCGCACCTGCCGCTATGGACGATCTACGAGCAATGGGGCTGGGGCACGGCCGATGCCGGCAGGGCGCTCGGCTATTTGAAGCGTTTCGGCTCGGTGACCGTGCTGAACGGCCACATCCACCAGATCATCCAAAAGGTCGAAGGCAACCTCACCTTTCACACCGCCGCCTCGACCGCGTTTCCACAGCCCGCACCGGGCACCGCCCCCGCCCCCGGCCCGATGAAGCAAGTGCCGGCCGGCGAGCTGCGCAAATATCTCGGGGTCAGGACCGTCGATTATGTGCGCCGCACGGGCGCCCCGGCGCTGACCGACAGCCCGCTCGCCGCGTAGGCGCGAAGGCTCCCGCAACCGCGCAACCCCGCGCCATGCCCGGACTTGATCCGGGCATCCCCGAAACCACCGCGGCGCCAAGACGTGAATGGCCGGATCAAGTCCGGCCATGACGGGAAACTGCGTCGCAAAAGGATTCACAATGTCGAAGACCCTCTTGTTTTCAATATTGCTCGCAACAGCGCCGTCATTCGCTTTCGCCGGCGCGGCGGTCCAGCAAACCACGGCGAGCCCGGCCGCGGTCGAGATCAAGAACATGCATTTTGTGCCCAATACGCTGACGGTCGCCGCCGGCACCACGGTCACCTGGGAAAACGGCGACAGCAACCCGCACACCGTCACCGACAAGGGCCGCGTCTTCCGCTCGGCCGGGCTCGATACCGGCGATACCTTTTCCTACACCTTCGCGAGCCCCGGCGAGTTCACCTATTTCTGCACGATCCATCCGATGATGATCGGCAGGATCGTCGTGACGCCCGCCGGCAAGTCGTCATAGCCGGGATTGGCGGCGAGCCATGCCCGACCGGTCGAATGCGCCCGCATTGGGGATCCGCGACGTGATCGGCGCGTGGCTCGTCTCGCTCGGCGTGGCGATCGTGTGCTTCGGTCTCCCGGCGGCCGCCGCCGCCTTCTAGCCCCGGCAGCCGCCGCCTTCTAGCCGGGCGGCCGATCGCCCTCCGCCGCCGCGCCGTGGAGCGGCGCGATCATCGCCGCATAGGGGCCGATCTCGCCGACCTCGACGATGGTGTCGGCGGGAACGCCGAGCCGCCGGGCCGCGGCGCGGATCGCCTCGGGGTTCGGCGCCTCGTAAAGACAATAGGTCTTTTTCTTGTCGGCGCTCAGAAACGAGAACAGCCACTGAATCCCGATCTCGTCGTTGACCTCCTTGATGGCGGCCATCGTTTCGGGATCGCTCTGCACCACCTCGGCAAAATTTCGCTCGATCAAAAACAGCGGCATCGCCGACTCCTCCGCTCCGAACAGGCTCGCCTCAACATCGAATGAAACGATGCCGCAGGCAAGACGCAAGCTTGTGATATCCTGAACGCAAGCTGAGCAGGATGGGCCGCACCGCCGATGACCGCCACGCGCCGCCTCGCCGCGATATTGGCGGCGGACATTGCCGGCTACTCGCGGTTGATGGGCGTCGACGAGGAAGGCACCCTCGCCGCGGTCAAAGCGATCCGGCGCGAAGTGTGGGACGCCAGGGTCGAGGAGCACAGGGGCCGCATCGTCAAAACCACCGGCGACGGGCTTCTCGTCGAATTTCAGAGCGTCGTCGATGCGGTGCGCTGCGCCGTCGAATTGCAGCGAGCGATCGCCGCGCGCAACGTCGAGCTGGCGGCCGAAAGGCGGATCGAGTTCCGCATCGGCATCAATTTGGGCGACGTGATCCTCGACGAGGGCGACATCTACGGCGACGGCGTCAACATCGCCGCCCGCCTCGAAGCCTTGGCCGCGCCCGGCGACATCTGCGTCAGCCGGGTGGTGCGCGAGCAGGTCCGCGACAAGCTCGACATCGCTTTTGAAGACGCGGGCGAGCAGCGGGTCAAGAACATCGCCCGGCCGGTGCATGTCTTTCGCGTTCCAATTGCCGGGCATGGCGCCGCCCGGCGCGCAGCGCTCGCCGATTTCGAGGGGCACCGTCCGGCGGCGGCGGCGGACGCGCCTCGCGACCGGTTTGTCGGGAGGCGGCGCGAGCTGGAGGTGCTGCACGGCGCGTTCGAGGCGGCGTGCGCCGGGCATGGGCGCATCGTCATGCTCGCCGGCGAGGCGGGCATCGGCAAGACGCGGACCGCGCAGGAATTGGCGGGTCATGCGGTGGGGCGCGAGGCGGCGGTGCTGTGGGGCCGCTGCCATGAAGAATCCGGAGCGCCGTCCTACTGGCCCTGGGTCCAGGTCATCCGCACTGCGCTCGGCGAAGCCGGCTCCGAGGTTCTTGCCGAATTGGGTGCCGCGGCGGGCGACATCGCCGATATCGTGCCGGAGATCCGCGATCTCGTGCCGGGGCTGGAGGCGCCGGCCCCGTTGGGAGACCCGGCCGAGGCGCGCTTCCGCATGTTCGACTCGATCCGGCGACTGCTCACGAGCCTGTGCCGGCGGCGCACCCTGCTGATCGTGCTCGACGATCTGCACTGGGCCGATGCGCCTTCGCTGCGCCTCCTCGAATTTCTCGCACCCGAGCTCGCCGCCGCCCGCTTGCTGCTGGTCGGGACTTACCGGGCGAACGAGCTGTCGCGTCAGCATCCGCTGTCGAACGCTCTGGGCGGCTTGCAGCGGGTGCGGCATTTCGCGCGGATCAACCTCGCCGGGTTGAGCGCCGAGGAGGTGCAGGCTTTTGTGGCCAGCGCCGGGAGCACGGCCCCCTCCGGGTTGGCCCAGGCGCTGCGTGGCCAAACCGAGGGCAATCCGCTGTTCTTGCGCGAGATCGTGCGCTTTCTCGAGCAGCGCGGCGTGCTCGGGACGGGGCAGGAGGCCGCGGACGACGCCTTGCCGCCGACGATCCGCCTCCCCGAAGGGGTGACCGAGGTGATCGGCCGGCGGCTCAATTTCCTCTCCGCCGGCTGCAACGAGGTGCTGACGCTCGCCTCGGTGATCGGCCGCGATTTTGCCTGGGAGGTGCTGGCGCGCGCCGCCGCACCGCTCGGTGAGGACATGCTGCTCGAAGCATTGGACGAGGCGATGGCCGCGCACATCGTCGAGGAGACGGCAGGCGGGCGCTACCAGTTCACCCACAACCTCATTCGGATGACCCTTTACGACGAATTGCGCATCGCCCGGCGGCGGCAATTCCACCGCGCCGTCGGCAACGCGATCGAGGCGGTGCACCGCGCGGACCTCGATCCGCATTTGCCCGAGCTCGCTCGCCATTTCCAGGCGGCCGGCGGCGACGCCGAAAGCGAGCGGGCGATCGACTATGCGGTGCGGGCCGGGCGCCGCGCCGACGGATTGCTGGCCTTTGAGGATGCGGCGCAGTTTTTCGAAGCAGCCCTCGACGCTCACGAACGACGCAGTGGAAGGGACCAGGCCCAGCGCTGCCGTCTCCTCTTGGAATTGGGCGAGACGCAGCGCAAATCCGGCGATTTCCCGCGCGCCAAGGCGGCGCTGCACGAAGCGGCCGATGCCGCGGAGGCGCTGGGGCTCGCCGAAATCCTGGCGCGCGCGGCGCTGGCCTTTGAGCTGGTGATGTGGCGCTCCTCGTCCTTTGTCGATGTGCAATTGTCAAAGGATCTCCTGGAGCGGGCATTGCGCGCGCTTCCCGCAAACGGCACCGCGACGCGGGTGCAGGTGGAGGGGGCGCTGACGCGGGCGCTGCTCTATTCCGAAGGGGAACAGAAGGCCAAGGTCCAGGGCGCCCGCGCGGTCGCGCTGGCGCGCGAGCTCGGCGACCCCGCGGTTTTGGCAAGCAACCTGTTCTATCTCTCCGATTTCATCTGGGGCCCGGATCAGAGCAAGGAAGGCCTCGATTACGCGGGCGAATTGCTGGCCGCCGCCGATGCGTCAGGCAATCTCGAAGCCGCCTCGATCGCGCACACGTTGCGGTTGGCTTTTTACCTCGCGCTCGGCGACATCGCCGCCGCCGATGCCGAGATCGACGCATTGAAGCGCATCGATCAATTTATCCGCCAGCCGACCTATTCGAACGCCGTCCTCAGCTATGAGGCGATGCTGGCCATGCTGCGCGGCCGGCTCGACCACGCCGAACGCAACTATCTCCAGATCATGGCGCAGCTGCGGCGCAGCCCAACCGGGCAGAGAGAGCAGCTCGGCGTCCAGATCTTCGCGTTGCGCCGCGCGCAGGGGCGGCTTGCCGAGCTGGCGCCGGTCGTCGCGACATTTCTGCGCGAGCAGGCAGCAAGCGCCGTCTGGCGTCCCGGCCTGGCCGTGCTCTACCTGGAGATGGGCCAGACCGAGGACGCGCGCCGTGAATTCGAGGCATTGGCGGCGCGGGATTTCAAGGACCTGCCCCAAGACGGGCGCTGGCTGTTTTGCATGGTCTATCTGAGCGAGGTCTGCGGGGCGCTCGGCGACGCCGCGCGAGCGGCGATCCTCTACCCGCTGCTCGCCCCCTATGCCGGCCGCAATATCGTTTTGGGCGGGGCCATTGCCGGCTGCGGTTCGGCCGATCGTTATCTCGGGCTGCTCTCTACCGCGATGGGCCGGTGTGCCGATGCGGAACGCCATTTCGAAGAAGCGCTGGCGATGAACGGGCGGATCGGCGCGCGCCTGCCCATCACCCACACCCAGTATGATTACGCGGCGATGCTGCTCGCGCGAGCCGAGCCCGGCGACCGCGACCGTGCCGTTGCGTTGCTGCGGTCGTGCCTGGAGAGCGCGCGCGAGATCGGCATGCGCGTGATCGAGGAGCGCGCCCGCCGCCGCCTCGACAAATTGTCCGCCGTCGCCTCGCCCGACGAATTGACCCAGCGCGAGTCCGAGGTGCTGCGCCTCGTTGCGATCGGCCGCAGCAACGCCGACATCGCCCTCGTGCTCTCGATCAGCCTCAACACCGTCGCCACCCACGTGCGCAACATCCTCGCCAAGACCGGCTGCGCCAACCGCACCGAAGCCGCCGCCTACGCCATGCGCCACGGGCTGGCGCCGTAATCGTCATAGACGATGCCGGGCGGCCGCGATCTTCACCGGGCGTTTTCGTCATCACCGGGCGTTTTCGTCATCACCGGGCGTTTTCGTCATCACCGGGCTCGACCCGGTGATCCCCTCCGCCACCGACGGCGGGGTGGGGATGGCCGGATCAAGTCCGGCCATGACGGTTTTGGCTATGGACGACACTGTCCTTTGCGACCGGAGGCGGCGTCTCATCATTCCTGATGAGGAAGCGGCTCGTGGCGCGATGGAGCGCATCTCGTCGGTTCTGACGATTTATCGGATTTGGCGGTCCCGTAAGATCGGCAATGGGCACGGCAGGGGGCCGCGCCGATCTTTCTGGAGGCGACAATGGGTGAGCACATCCTGTCCGACGATCTGCTGCATCGGTTCGCCGAGCGCTGCGCCGGCTACGACCGCGAGAACCGGTTTTTTCAGGAGGATTTCGACGATCTGAAGGATGCCGGCTATCTGACGCTGCCGGTGCCGAAAGAATTGGGCGGCGCCGGTTTTACGCTCGCCCAAATCTGCCGCGAGCAGCGCCGGCTCGGCTATCACGCCCCGGCGACCGCACTCGGCGTCAACATGCACGTCTACTGGCTCGGAGTTGCCGCCGATCTGTGGCGCCAGGGCGACCATTCGCTCGAATGGCTGCTGCTCGAGGCGATGGAAGGCGAGATCTTCAACGCTGGCCATTCCGAGCGCGGCAACGACCTGCCGGTGCTGCTCTCGACCACCAAGGCCGAGCGGGTCGAGGGCGGCTTCCGCTTTACCGGGCACAAGATGTTCGGCAGCATGATGCCGGTGTGGACCCGCATGGGAATGCACGGCATGTGGGCCGACGCCGAGGGCGGGCCCAAGATCGTGCACGCCTTTATGCCGCGGGACAATGACGGCTACCGCATCGTCGAAACCTGGGACACGATGGGGATGCGCGCGACCCGCAGCGACGACACGCTGCTCGAAGGCGCCTTTGTCCCCGACAAATACGTCGCGCGCATTCTGCCGGCCGGCGGCGCCGACAACTATATCGTCGCCGTCTTCGCCTGGGCATTGCTCGGCTTCGCCAACACCTATTGCGGGGTGGCACAGCGGGCGATCGATCTCGCTTTGCCGGGGATCAAGGGCAAGGCCTCGCTCGGGGTGACGCGCTCGATGGCCTACCATCCTGAGATCCAGCACATGGTGGCCGAGATGATGCTCGATTTCGACCCGATCGGCCCGCATCTCGACAAGGTGGCCGAGGACTGGTCGAACGGGGTTGATTACGGCCATGGCTGGCCGGCGAAAATAGTCTCGGCCAAGTATCACGCGGTCGAGGCGTGCTGGCGCATCGTCGACAAGGCGATGGAGGTCTCGGGCGGCGCCGGCATGTTCCGCAAGAACGAATTGGAGCGGCTCTTCCGCGACGCGCGCTGCGGCCGCTTTCACCCGGCCAACACCTTTCTCACCCATGAGATCGTCGCCAAGACCGCCCTCGGCATCGACCTCGGCGAGCAGCCCCGCTGGGGCTGAGCGCGGCACCCCGCAGCATTGATCGCACCCGGCGGCGGCGTTACGGTGCCGGCCCCAACCGCCGCCGACCGGAGCTTTTGCCATGCCTGACGACGTTCGCCGCCCCGCCATCGACAAATCGCGGCTGCCGAGCCGGCATGTGACGGTCGGGCCGGAGCGGGCGCCGCACCGCGCGTTTCTTTATGCAATGGGGCTGACCGACGAGCAGATCGCCCAGCCCCTGGTCGGCGTCGCCACCACCTGGAACGAGTCGGCGCCGTGCAACATCTCGCTCGCCCGCCAGGCGCAGGCGGCGAAGAAGGGGGTCGCCGCCACCGGCGGCACGCCGCGCGAGTTCACCACGATCACCGTGACCGACGGCATCGCGATGGGCCATGAGGGGATGAAATCCTCGCTCGTCAGCCGCGAGGTCATCGCCAACTCGGTCGAATTGTCGATGCGCGGCCATTGCTACGACGCGCTGGTCGGGCTCGCCGGCTGCGACAAATCGCTGCCGGGGATGATGATGGCGATGCTGCGGCTCAACGTGCCGGCGGTCTTTATGTATGGCGGCTCGATCCTGCCGGGCCGATTCAAGGGGAAGGACGTGACCATCGGCGACGTGTTCGAGGGCGTCGGCGCGCACAATGTCGGCAATCTCACCGACGAGGAATTGCACGAATTGGAATGCGTCGCCTGCCCGTCGGCGGGCTCGTGCGGCGGGCTCTTCACCGCCAACACGATGGCCTGCGTGTCGGAGGCCCTGGGCCTCGCGCTCCCCGGCTCGGCCGGCGCGCCCGCCCCGTACGACTTGCGCGATGCCTATGCCGAAGCCTCGGGCCAGGCGGTAATGGAATTGTTGCGCCGCAATATCCGGCCGCGCGACATCGTGACCCGCGAGGCGATCGAGAATGCAGCGACTGTCGTCGCCGCGGCCGGCGGCTCGACCAATGGCGGCTTGCACATCCCGGCGATCGCCCACGAAGCAGGCATCGATTTCGACCTGCACGCCTTTGGCGCGATCTCAAAGCGCACCCCCTATATCGGCGATTTAAAGCCGGGCGGCCGCTATGTGATGAAGGATTTGCACGATATCGGCGGCGTGCCGGTCTTGATGAAGGCGTTGCTCGAAGGCGGCTATCTGCACGGCGACTGCTTGACCGTGACCGGCAGGACCATCGCCGAGAATTTGCGGGATGTCCGCTTTCCGACGAACCAGGACGTGGTGCGGCCGACTTCCCGGCCATTGGCGCCGACCGGCGGGCTCGTCGTGCTGACCGGCAATCTGGCGCCGCAAGGGGCGATCGTCAAAGTCGCCGGCATGACCAATTTGCGCTTTACCGGGACCGCGCTGTGCTTCGATTGCGAGGAGGACGCCTTCGCCGCGGTCGAGCGCCGCGCCTACAAGGAAGGCGACATCATCGTCATCCGCTACGAAGGGCCGCGCGGCGGGCCGGGCATGCGCGAGATGCTGTCGACGACCGCGGCCCTTTACGGCCAAGGGGTCGGCGAAAAGGTGGCGCTGATCACCGACGGCCGGTTCTCGGGCGCCACGCACGGCTTTTGCGTCGGCCATGTCGGGCCGGAAGCCGCGGTCGGCGGCCCGATCGGGCTCTTGCGCGACGGCGACCGGATCACGATCGACGCCGCCGCCGGCACGATCGAGGCGGCGTTGAGCGACGCCGAATTCGCCGAGCGCCGGCGGGCCTGGGCGGCGCGGCGCCACGACTATCAATCGGGCTGCCTGTGGCGCTATTCGCAAACCGTGGGCGACGCCGAAAAGGGTGCCGTCACCCACCCCGGCGCCCGCGCCGAAACCCATACCTACGCCGATATCTAGAGCGAGATCCGATCAGGTTGCATCAGCCCGTCAGCCGTCAGCCCCCCTCACCCCTTGGAGATGTCTACGCAATTACGGTGCAGCACGTGCGGAGTTACGGACGGAGTTACGGTGACAGTGCACTAAATGGTCTCACTCGCATGCTCCGACGCGGGATGCGGGTAGGAGCGCCACTTCAGCATGGCGAGGCGGCAGAGGCGAGCCATTCTGCAATTAAGTGCACTGTCACCGTACCGGCGCAGTCTGCGAATTAAGTGCACTGTCACCAAATGGTCTCACTCGCATGCTCCGACGCGGGATGCGGGTAGGAGCGCCACTTCAGTCACGGCGAGGCGGCACCGTAGGCCTGCACGTAACCATTCTGCAATTAAGTGCACTGTCACCGTAACCCTCGCCACCGTAACCCGGCGTAACCCGCCGTAACCCGTAACCCCGCCGTAACCCCGTAACCCGCGCGTAACCCCACGTAACCGAATGAGAGCGGCCGGTACGATGCCCGTCTTTTGCCACCGCATCGCGGCGGGAACGATGGCGCCGCCGTTTTGTTTGCCGGCATGACCATGAGTTTTCGAGGAGGCAGAGGTCATGATGCGGACGACTTTGGCGAGCTTGGCTTTCGCCGCGGGCTGCCTGACGGCGGTCGCGGCGGTCCCCACGGCGCAGGCCCAGATGCGGCCCGTCCAAATGGTAACGAATGGCCCGCAGAGCAGCAGGGGCGATGAAGCGGTCAATTGGTCGGCGCGGCAGAACGTGATCCAGAGCCAACATTATGACCGGATGGTCGAAACCAGCCCGGGCTTCCGCCAAGCGCGGATGCGCAAGGAATGCGGGCCGATCACCGATGCGCAGTTGCATGCGAGCTGTCTGGCGAGCTTCAGCCAGGGCGAGCCGATGGCCGGGTCGTCGTCGCCGCCGCATCGCTACCGCTACAACAGCAACGCCGGCCGCTGAGCCGGATCGGATGCGATCGGGGCCGTCCGGGCGGGCGCCCCGTCGATTGATCCGACCGGGGGCCGTCCGAGCGGGCGGCCCCGTCCTTTGATCCGACCGGGGTCGTCCGAGCGGGCGGTCTTGGCCAGTCCTTGAGGATTCAGTCCGCGAGGATGTAGCGCTCGATCGCGGCGGCGAAGCCGTCCTCGTCGTTCGATGATGTGACCGCTTGGGCCAGCGCCTTGACCTCCGGTGTGGCGTTGCCCATGGCGATGGCAAAGCCGGCGCGGGCAAACATCTGCACGTCGTTGCCCATGTCGCCGAGCACGGCGATCTCGCCATGCGGCACAGCGAGCCTCTCGGCCAGCAGATCGACCAGCCGCCCTTTGTCGATGCCGGGCGGGGTGATGTCGCAATAATAGGCTTGCGAGCGGGCGACCGTCGCACGACCGGCGAGCGCGGCTTGCCCGGCAGCGACGCAGGCGCCGATCCGGTCATGCTGCTTGCTGGCGCCGACGATCTTCGACACCTGGTCGAGGCGCCCGTCAAAGCTCGGGACCACGCTCGGCGGCGTCTGGATCGTGTGGATTTCGAGATCGACATGGTCGCCGGACGCGTCGCGGATCAACCACTCACCGCCGGTAAATACCCAGATGCTGGTGACGCCGTGCTCTTCGAACATGGCAACCGCATCGCGCGCCGCCGCCGGCGACAAGAATTTCTGCTCGACCGGGCTCAGGTCCGGATTGACGATCGAGCCGCCATTATAGCCGCCGAACGGCAATTTCAATTGCAGCGGCCCGATCAGCATGCGCTGGCCAAAAGGCGGCCGGCTGCTGCAAATCGAAAAGGCGATGCCGCGCTCGTGCAGCCGCCCGACCGCGGCGATGGCGCGCGGGGTCAGCGATTTGTCGGTCTTGACCAGGGTCCCGTCGACATCGGTGACGACGAGCGAATATTTGCTCATAGGGCTTTCCTCGGGGGCGGGGTCTTTCTCGGGGGTGGGGTCAGCACCTCGACGCCGCTCGCCGAGGCGACGACGACGATCGCGGCGCGGCCGACAAAGAGCCCGCTTTCGACGGCACCCACGGTCATCGCGATGCGCTCTTCGACCAGCGCCGGGTCGGCGATCGGCCCAAACCGGCAATCGAGGATAAAATTGCCGCCATCGGTGACAAAGGGCTGCTCGCCGACGGCGTAGCGCCGCTCCGGGACCGAGCCGAGCGCCGCGAGCGCATCGGCGGTCGCCTGCCAGCCGAACTGCGTCACCTCGACCGGCACCGGGGTGTGCTCGCCGAGCCGCTCGACCAGCTTTTCCTGGTCGACGACGATGACGAGGCGCCGGCTCGCCGCGGCGACGATCTTTTCGCGCAGCAAGGCGCCACCCAGCCCCTTGATCAGGTTCAACGGGCCGAGCTCGACCTCGTCGGCGCCGTCGATCGTCAGGTCGATCTTCTGGTATTCGGCAAAGGTGGCGACCGGGACGCCGAGCCGGCGCGCCTGCGCCGCGGTGCGTTCGGAGGTCGGGATGCCGACGATCTTGAGCCCCTTTTGGACGCGCGCCGCCAGCCCCTCGACGACAAAGGCGGCGGTCGATCCGGTGCCGAGGCCGAGGACCATGCCGTCCTCGACCTCTTCGATCGCGCGCAGCGCCGCCGCCCGTTTCAGCCGGTCGCGATCGCCACCTTTGTCGTTGAGGGTCATGCGGCCGATCGCGCCGCCAGATCGGCGAACCAGACGAGCTCGCCCTCCGGGTGGAAACGCGCGGCCGGCAACGCCCGGTCGCCGGCGAGCGCGCGGGCCAGCATCTCGCGCTTGTCCGCACCCGCCACCAGAAACGCCGAGTGCCGGCTGCTTTCGAGCACCGGATAAGTGAGCGTGATGCGGTCCTCCTCACGGGCGCCGATCACCTCGGCGGCCCAGCGGCGCCGCTCGTCGAGGACATCGTTGCCGGGAAAGAGCGAGGCGGTGTGCCCGTCCGGGCCGAGGCCCAGCAGCATCACGTCGAACAGCGGTCGCGCCGGATCGAGCGCATCGGCGCCGTAATAAGCCTTCAAAGTCCGCTCGTAGGCTTGCGCGCCATCGGCCGGCGTTCCCGTCGTCTCGATCGGATGGATGTTCTGCGCCGGAACCGGCGAATGCGCCAGCATCGCTTCCCGCGCCATTCGATAATTGCTGTCGGGGTGGTCCCACGGCACAAAGCGCTCGTCACCCCAGAACCAATGGACCCGGTCCCAGGGCAGGGCGTCACGATAGGGTGCCGCCGCCAGCAGCTGATAGAGCCGGCGCGGGGTCGAGCCGCCGGAGAGGCAGATCGCGAACCGGCCGGCTTGCGCGTCGGCGAGCCCGGTGATCCAGCGCGCCGCCGCTTGCGCCAGCGCCTCGGCGTCGGTCACGGCTTCGATGCGGGTTTGGGTCTGCGGCATGGGCGCTCCTACGACCGAGGTGGCGCGGAATGGCGGATCGCAGCGATCGCGGCCTGATAGTCCGGCGCGTGAAAGACGGCGGTGCCGGCGACGATCGCGTTGGCCCCGGCTTCGAGGGCCTGCCACGCATTTTTGCCGGAGAGCCCGCCATCGACCTCGATCACCGGGTCGAGCCGGCGCTCGTCGCAGAGCTGCCGCAGCGCGCGAATTTTCGCCAGCATCTCGGGCAGAAACATTTGCCCGCCAAAGCCCGGATTGACGGTCATGACCAGCACGACGCCGCACAAATGCAAGACCTGCTCGATCATGACGAGCGGTGTGGCCGGGTTCAGCACGACGCCCGCGACCTTGCCGAGCTCGCGGATCTGCGACAGCGTGCGGTGCAGATGGATCGTCGCCGCCGGCTCGCAATGCACCAAGAGATGATCGGCGCCGGCCTTGGCGAAATCGTCGAGATAGCGCTCGGGCTCGACGATCATCAGATGCACATCGACCGGCTTTTTGGTTGCCCGGCGCAACGCCTCGACGACGACCGGCCCGATCGTGATGTTCGGCACAAACCGGCCGTCCATGACATCGACATGAATCCAGTCGGCACCCGCTTCGTCGGCGGCGCGCACCTCGTCGGCGAGCCGGCCGAAATCGGCCGACAGGATCGACGGGGCGACGATGACGGGGCGGGTCATCGGCGCCTCAGGAGATCGGCCGCCACTGCCGGCCGCTGCGCCACAACAGGTTGTCGGCCGCCTCCGGCCCGGCGCTGCCCCCGGCGTAGCTTTCGAGCGGCACGGACTTGTCGTCGCGCCACAAATCGAGGACCGGCTGCACCACCTCCCACCCGGCTTCGACACCGTCGGCGCGGTTGAACAGGATCGGGTCGCCGATCATGCAGTCGTACACCAAGGTTTCGTAGCCGGTGCTCGGTGAAACCTTGAAGTAATCCTTGTAGCGGAAATCCATCTTGACGCCGCCGAGCGAGATTTCCGGCCCCGGCACCTTAGCGCCGAATTGCAACGACACCCCTTCGTCCGGCTGGATCTGCAAGGTCAGCACATTGGGGGTCAGGGTATCGACCGGGGTGTCGCGGAAGAGGGCAAAGGGCGCGCGCTTGAACTGGATCGCGATCTCGGTCGTGCGCCGCGCCATTCGCTTGCCGGTGCGCAAATAGAACGGCACGCCGGCCCAGCGCCAATTGTCGATTTCGAGCTGCAGCGCGACATAGGTTTCGGTCATGCTGTCGGCGGCGACGCCGGGCTCGTGGCGGTAGCCTTGCACGCTCGCGCCCTCGATCGTGCCCGCGGCATATTGCCCGCGCACCGCGCGGCGCAACGCCTCCTCATGGTCGAGCGGCCGCACCGCTTCGAGCACCTTGTATTTCTCGGTGCGCACCGCGTCGGCGTCGAACGAGTTCGGCGGCTCCATCGCGGTCAGGCTCAACAATTGACAGACATGGTTCGGCACCATGTCGCGCAGCGCGCCCGTCACCTCGTAGAAATTGGCGCGGCGTTCGACGCCGACGGTTTCGGCCGCGGTAATCTGCACATAGTCGATATGGTCGCGGTTCCACAGCGGCTCGAAGATGCCGTTGGCAAAGCGCAGCACCATGATGTTCTGAACCGTCTCCTTGCCGAGGAAATGGTCCATCCGATAGATCTGCGGCTCTTCCAATACTTTCAGGATGCGCGCGTTCAACGTCTTGGCCGAAGCAAGGTCGCTGCCGAACGGCTTTTCGATGATGACGCGACGCCAGGCGCCGTTTTTCTCTTCGGCGAGCTTGGCCTCGCCGAGCCGCTCGACAATGGTGCCGAACAATTGCGCGGCGACGGCGAGATAAAACACGACATTGCCGCCGGTCTTCGATTTCGCCGCGGTTTGGTCGAGCAGGTCGGACAGCTTGCTGTAGGTGTCGGGCGAGGTAAAGTCGCCGGCGAAATGGGTGATGCGGCTGGCGACAAAGTCCCACGCCGTCGCGTCGAACGGCTCGGCTTCGCCGCCCGAGGCGGTGTCGGAGACAAAGCCGCGAACCCCGTCCGCGAGATATTCGCGATAGGCCTCGGCCGGCTTTGGCGTGCGGTCGGCGGCGATCACGGCAAAATTGTCGGACAGCAATTTGGCCTTGGCGAGGTTGTAGATCGCCGGCATCAACAGGCGCCTCGTCAAATCGCCGCCGGCGCCGAAAATGACGATCGCGCAGGGCGGCGCTTTTTGCGCCCGCTGCGCCGGAGCCGCCGTCTCGCCCCCAGGCCGTGCGTCAGGCCGTGCGTCAGGCCGTGCGTCCTTGGGCCGTGCGTCCATGGGCCGTGCCTCCATGGCTCAGCTCCCGACCATCGTCCCGGGCTCCTGGTGGCCGCCGAACTCGTGGCGCATCGCCGACAGGATGCGCTCGGCAAAGGTGTGGTCCTGGCGCGAGCGAAAACGGGTGTAGAGCGCCGACGACAAGACCTCGGCCGGGACCGCCTCCTCGATCGCGGCTTGGATGGTCCAGCGGCCCTCGCCCAAATCGGCGACCTCGCCGGTGAATTCGGAAAGCTCGGCGTCCTGGGCCAGCGCGATCGCGGTCAGGTCGAGGAGCCACGACGAGATCACGCTGCCGCGCCGCCACACCTCGGCGATGTCGGGCAATTCGAGGCTATAGCGCCGGTTTTCCGGGACCGCCGGCGAGCTGACGTTGCGCAAAATGTCGAAGCCCTCGGCATAAGCCTGCATGACGCCGTACTCGATGCCGTTGTGCACCATCTTGACAAAATGCCCGGCGCCGACCGGCCCGCAATGGAGATAGCCTTCCTCGGCGCGCGGGTTGCGGTGCTCGCGGCCGGGTGTGCGGTCGATATTGCCGCGGCCGGGGGCGAGTGTCTTAAAGATCGGGTCGAGATGGTCCACCACCTCCTTGTCGCCGCCGATCATCATGCAATAGCCGCGCTCGAAGCCCCAGACCCCGCCGCTGGTGCCGACATCGACAAAGCGGATGCCCTTGGGCTTCAGCAATTCGGCATGGCGGATATCGTCGTGATAAAACGAGTTGCCGCCGTCGATGACGATATCGCCCGACGACAACAGGCCGTTGAGCTCGTCGACCGTCTCGTCGGTGATCTTGCCGGCCGGCAGCATGACCCAGACCGCGCGGGGTGCTGCCAGCTGACGCACAAAATCAGCCAGGTCGCGGCTGGGCTTGGCGCCCTCGCCGGCGAATTCGCGCACCGTGTCGGTGCTCTTGTCATAAACGACGCAGCTATGGCCGTTTTTCATCAGCCGCCGCACGATGTTGCCGCCCATCCGGCCGAGGCCGATCATTCCGAGTTGCATGTGAACCCTCCGCTGTCGCCTTCAGTTTCGGTTTCGCCGCTTGGCCCCCACCCAGGGTCAGGGTGGGGGAAGGTGGCGCCAAATTACCGCAACGCCTCATCGACGGCGCGGCTGAGCGCCGCGAGCCCGGCGTCGAGGTCGCCTTTCAAATGCACGCGAAGCGCGCGCCGGCCGCGCTCGGCGAGCACCTCGAAATCGCCGCGCGCCTGCGCCGCCTTGACAATGCCGAAGGTGTATTTTTGGCCCGGCACCGGCAAATCCTGCGCGTCGTCGCAAGTGATCTGCAAGAACACACCGCTGTTCGGGCCGCCCTTATAGGCTTGCCCGGTCGAATGCAGAAAGCGCGGGCCAAAGCCGAGGCAGGTCGCGCTTTTAAGCCGGTCGCGGATCGCCAGGCGCAGCCGCTGCATCGTCTCGATATGGCTGGGGTTGCGCTCGATATAGGCAAGGAGCGCCACATAATCGCCGGCGCCGACCCGGCCGAGCTGCGCCTTCAACGCCGCGGCGAGGCTCGTCGCCTGCGGCTTTAGCGCTGCCTCGTTGCGCGGATCGGCATAAAGTGCAAACCCGTCGCCGTCGAAGAATGGCTGCTCCGCGGGCAAGGCACCGGCTTTTTCATATTCGGTCGTCAGGTCGCGGGTCTTGACCTTGCTCGCCTCGACATCGGGCTGGTCGAACGGGTTGATGCCGATGATCGAGCCGGCGACCGCGGTCGCCATCTCCCAGCGGAAGAATTCCTGGCCGAGCTGCATCGTGTCGGAAACGACAATCCGCACCACCGGATGCCCGGCCGCTTCGAGCGCCGCGACAGCCTTGTCCTGCTCCTCGTCGGGGTCGGCGGCGAGCCGCAGATAGGCAAAGACGCGGTCGTTGCCGTAGACACTGGGCGGCCCGATCGGCTCGGCATCGACCGGGACGATGCCCTTGCCGATTTTGCCGGTGGATTCGGCGAGCAATTGCTCGAGCCAGGCGCCGAAATCGGCGATGCCGGGCGAGGCGAGGATGGTCGCCTTGTCACGGCCGTGACGCTGGCACACCCCCAAGACCGCGCCGAGGATGACGCCGGGGTTTTCGACGGGCGGCGCGCTCGCCGCGCAGGAGCGCACCATCTCGGCGGTGCTTTCGAGAAAGGCGCGTGCGTCGATGCCGGTCGCCGCGGCCGGCACCATGCCGAAATTGGACAGCACCGAATAGCGCCCGCCGATGCTCGGCAGGCCGTGAAAGACGCAGCGAAAGCCCTCGTTGCGCGCCAGCTTTTCGAGCGACGAGCCGGCGTCGGTGATCGCGACAAAGCGTTTGGCAGCTTCGGCCGGGCCGACCGCCTTTTTGGCGACCTCGTAGAAATACTGCTTGAAGATGTTGGGCTCGAGCGTGCTGCCCGATTTGCTCGACACCAGAAAGAGCGTGCGCGCCGGATCGACGAGACCCTCGAAATGCCGGATTTGCGCCGGGTCGGTCGAATCGAGCACATGCAGATTGGGGGAGCCGGGCTTGGCGCCGAAGGTCATGCCGAACACCTCGGGGCCGAGGCTCGACCCGCCCATGCCGAGCAGCAGCACGTCCTTGATGCCGTCGCGCTCGATGCCGTCGGCAAAGGTGCGCAGATGGTCGGCGGCCTTGATCCCCTGATCGACGACCCCGAGCCAGCCGAGCCACTGGCTCTCGTCGTTCTCGGTCCATAAGGACGCGTCACCGTCCCAGAGGCGGCGCACCTTGCCTTCCTTGCGCCAGTCTTCGAGCGCGGCCTGGTGCTCTTTCGCCAGCGCGTCGGGCAATTTTATGCTCATCCGGTTGAGCTTGCCGCCGAGCACGGTGCGGCGCTTGCTCTGCACCGCGGCATAGAGGTGGTCGGCGGCGTCGGCAAAAAGCCGCACCCCGTCATCGACGAGCTTTGAGGTTGCCGCATCGATCGAAATCCCGAGCGGCGGCAAAGCGTCCATCACCGCCCGCGCGCCCTCGACATCCTCGGCGAGGCTGGCGCGCGGCCGGCCGTGATCGCGGAACGCGTCCATCGTCGCCGGCGGGATCGTGGAGACCGTGTCGGCGCCGATCAGCTCCTCGACATAGAGGACATCGCTATAGGCCTTGTTCTTGGTGCCGGTGCTGGCCCAGAGGAGCCGCTGCGTCTGGGCGCCTTTTTGCGCCAGCCGCTGCCAGCGCTCGCCCGAGAAGAGCTTCTGGTAGAGCGCGTAGGCGAGCCGGGCGTTGGCGATCGCGACCTTGCCCTTCAAGGCTTCGAGCCGCGGCTTGTCGGCGGGGCCGGCGGCGGCGATCTTCTGGTCGAGCGCTTCGTCCACCAGCGTATCGATGCGGCTGACAAAAAAGCTCGCCACACTCGCCACACGGTGCGGATCGCCGCCCTTGGCGACCAAGGTTTCGAGCCCCGAGAGATACGCCTCGGCGACCTCGGCATAGACCTGCTGCGAGAACAGCAACGTGATGTTGATGTTGACCCCCTCGGCGATCATCGCCCGGATCGCCGGCAGCCCGGCCTTGGTCGCCGGGATCTTGACCATCAGGTTTTCGCGGCCGACCTCGTGCCACAGCCGCCGCGCCTCCTC
The DNA here is from genome assembly GCA_963702685.1 of uncultured Alphaproteobacteria bacterium. Taxonomy (GTDB): domain Bacteria; phylum Pseudomonadota; class Alphaproteobacteria; order ATCC43930; family CGMCC-115725; genus AP-15. The sequence continues at coordinate 582,116 of CAVPDQ010000006.1, forward strand.
GATCGTGCGGCCGGTATCCATCGCCAGATAGGGCGAGACCTCGATCGAGATATAGCCGTCGCGCCCTTGCGTCTGGTGATAGACCGAGCGCAGCGCGTCGGCGCCGTTCTGGATGTCGGTGACCGCGAGCCGCTCGAACAAGGCGCCGGGGTCGAGATCGCCCGAGCCCTGCAATTGGGCGATCTGGGCGTCGTAATCGTCGCCATGGCCGATCGCCTTTTCAAAGATCGACGGGTTTGAGGTGACGCCGCGCAACCCGTCCTCGGCGATCAGCCGGGTGAGCCCGCCGCTCTTCAACAGGTCGCGGCTGACAAAGTCGAGCCATACCGACTGCCCGTATTCATTGAGCGTCCTCAGCGGATTGGGCATTTGCCGTTACTCCTTGCGGGCGAGCTGCTGCTTGGCAGCGTCGTAGACGTGTTCCGGGGTAAAGCCGAACTTGACGAGCAATTCCTTTAACGGTGCCGAGGCGCCGAAGGTTTTCATGCCGATGATCGTGCCGCGCAAGCCGGTATAGCGCTCCCAGCCGAGCGTCGAGGCCTGCTCGACCGCGACGCGGCGGGTGACCGCGGGCGGCAAGACTTGCGCGCGATAAGCCTCGTCCTGCTGCTCGAACAATTCCCAGGACGGCATGCTGACGACCCGTGCGGCGACCCCCTCTGCGGCAAGCTTCTCGTAGACCGCGACGCAGAGCGCCACCTCGCTCCCGGTCGCCATCAGGATCACATCCGGGGCCTTGCCGCCGGCATCGGCCAGCACATAGGCGCCGCGCTCGAGGCCGCTCGCCGCGGCATATCGGTCGCGGTCGAGGGTCGGCAGCGCCTGCCGGGAGAGGATCAGGCAGACCGGCTGGTGCTTATGGCCGAGAGCGAGACGCCAAGCCTCGACCACTTCGTTGGCATCGGCCGGGCGCAGCACGATCAGGCCCGGAATGCCGCGCAAGCCGACCAGCTGCTCGACCGGCTGGTGGGTCGGGCCGTCCTCGCCGACGCCGATCGAATCATGGGTGAAGACATAGACGATCGGCAATTCCATCAAGGCGCTGAGCCGGATCGGCGCCTTCATGTAGTCGGAAAAGATCAGAAAGCCCGAGCCATAGGGGCGCAATTTGGAGAGGGCGAGCCCGTTGCAGATCGAGCCCATCGCATGCTCGCGGATGCCGAAATGAAAATTGCGCGCGGCGTAGTCGCCGGCTTCGAAATCGCCGGCATCGGCAAAGGTGAGCCGGGTCTTGGTCGAGGGCGAGAGATCGGCCGCCCCGCCCAAAAGCCACGGTAATCTGGGGGCGATCGCGTTCAGCACCTGGGCCGAGGAATTGCGGCTGGCGATCCCCTTCGGGTCGGCCGGAAAGCTCGGGATGTCGCGGTCCCAGCCTTCGGGCAGATCGCGCCGCTGCATGCGCTCGCAGGCCTCGGCGAGATCGGGATATTGCGCGCGATAGCGGCCGAAGAGGTCGAGCCATTCGCTTCGCAGCTTTTTGCCGCGCGCACCGAAATTGCCGGCGAAATGCTCGCGGACCCCGTCCGGCACCAGAAATTTCGCATCCTCGGGCCAGCCGTACCGGCGTTTTGTCAGCTTGACCTCTTCCTCGCCCAAGGGCTCGCCATGAGCGGCCGAGGTGTCCTGCTTGTGCGGCGCGCCATAGCCGATATGGCTTTCGACGATGATCAAGGTCGGCCGGTCGGTGGTGCGCTTGGCGTCGGCGAGCGCGTCGGCGATGCGGTCCCTGTCGTTGGCGTCGCTGACCCGCAAGACCTGCCAGCCATAGCCCAGAAAACGCGCGGCGACATCCTCGCTGAAGGCGAGTGCGGTATGCCCTTCGATCGTGATGTGGTTGCTGTCGTAGATCCAGGTCAGGTTGCCGAGCTTCAGATGGCCGGCGAGCGAGGCGGCCTCGCTGCCCACCCCCTCCATCATGCAGCCGTCGCCGCAGAGCGCATAGACATGATAGTCGAAGAGGTCAAAGCCCGGCCGGTTGAAATGTTTGCCCTGCCACAAGGCGGCGATCGCCATGCCGACGCTGGTCGCGATGCCCTGGCCGAGCGGGCCGGTCGTGGTCTCGACCCCGGAGGTCAGGTGGTATTCGGGGTGGCCCGGACATTTGCTGCCGAGCTGGCGAAAATGCTGCAGATCGTCGAGCGAGACCGCGGGCGTGCCGAGGCGCTCGTACTTCTCGTCGACCGAGGTGACGCCGGTCAGGTGCAGCAACGCGTAGAGCAGCGTCGAGGCATGGCCTGAGGACAAGACGAAGCGGTCGCGGTTGGGCCAGATCGGGTCGGCCGGGTCGAACCGCAGAAATTCCTGCCACAGCGTGTAGACCACCGGCGCCATCGCCATCGGCGTCCCCGGGTGCCCGGAGTTGGCCTGCTGCACCGCGTCGATGCACAGGGTGCGGATGGTGTTGACGCAAACCTCGTCGATCGAGCCCGCCGGCACCATCAAATCCGTCCCCCTCTGATCACCACCGCGAGCGTGGCCTTGCCACTGCGAGCGTGGCCTTGCCACTATGCACCCGATGGCCGCGGCCGGTCGATCCGATATTGCCGTTGAAGATTTGCGGCACCATTGCCCCGCGCAAGGGGGTGCCTGGGTTGGCGCAGAGTCTTCGCGAAAAGTTCACGAATCGTTGAAGGCGCCGCGGAACTCTACCGGACCCGTTGGCCCTTGCCGGGGCGAGCCGCCGGCCGGTTCGAGCGTGACCAGCATCTCGCCGGCACCAGCCATCAGCCGCGCATTTTCCGGGCTCACCGGGATCACCTTGCGGCCCGCCTGCGGCAACAGGCCGAGCGGGCGCGGCGGCGCCTTCCCGGCACCAGTCAGCCAGAGCTGGTAGGCCCGGCCCGCGGGAGCCGGCTGCGGGTGCCACGCATCGGCGGCGATCTGGTGCGCGGCCGGCGCGAGCCGGATCGCCCAGGCGGGCCGCTGGGCCGCGTCCGTCACCACCGCCACGACCCGCAGCGCCGAAAAATCGGGCGCCGGCCGCGCCACCAGCGCCGCCACAAAGAGCGCCGACGCCAATACAGCAAGAACGGCGGCGAGGCGGCGCCACAACCGCGCATTGTCCCAAAGGCTCCCGAGGCACGCGATCAAGGACGGGCAGGCGGTATAAACCGCAAGGCCGCGAGAATGATCCCGACCGCGACAATCAGCATGCTGCCCATCTCGATCGTCATCCGCTGTCCGAAATCGTGCAGCGCGGTTTGCAGGTCTTCCTCGGCAGCCAAAACCGCGTCCGCGTGACGCGTATAGCACCGGCGCGACGGTGATGCATCGGGCGCCGCTCGGCGCCGGCCTTTTGGCGGCGATCGCCGGCGGTGGGAAACGGGGAAACGGGGTCAGAGTGGACAGTGGAAGGAAAAGAAGGAAAAGGGGTCGGAGTGGACATAAGGAAGGAAAAGGGGTCGGAGTGGACATAAGGGAAGGAAAAGGGGTCGGAGTGGTCATAACGGCTGCCGCATGCCATCTTGCCCGCCAAACCGAGTCCGACCCCATTATTCCCGACCCCATTATTCCCTAAACCGAGTCCGACCCCATTTTCGTCCGACCCATTTTTCCCAGAATGATCCCGACCGCGACAATCAGCATGCTGCCCATCTTGATCGTCATCCGCCGTCCGAAATCGTGCAGCGCAATTGCCAGGCCTCTCGGCAACCAAACAGGGAGGAAACAGGGTCAGAGTGGACATAAGGGCCACCGTGTGCCATCTTGCACCGCAGGCAAACCTTCGGAGATCACCGATGCCGCGGCTCGGTCGATATTTTGTGCCGGATCAGCCGCTGCACGTTATCCAGCGCGGCAACAACCGGCAGCCGATCTTCTTCTCCGAGGACGACTATGCGCGCTACCGCGCCTGGCTCACCGCGGCGATGGCGGATAACGGATGCGCCGTCCACGCCTATGTGCTGATGACCAATCATGTGCACCTGCTCGCGACCCCGACCACGGCCGAGAGCCTGCCGCGCGCGATGCAGTCGCTCGGCCGACGGTACGTGGGCTACGTCAATGCGAGCCGAGGGCGCAGTGGAACCCTGTGGGAAGGGCGCTATCGCGCGGCGCCGATCGACAGCGAGGCATATTTTCTCGCCTGCTGCCGCTATATCGAGCTGAACCCGGTGCGCGCCGGCTTGGCTCGGCACCCGGCTTCTTACCGCTGGTCGAGCCACCGCGCCCATGCCCGTGGCGTTGCCGACTCGTTGCTCGTCCCGCATCCGCTTTACCAAGCGCTGGGCGCGACACCGGCGGCGCGGCAAGAGGCCTACCGTGCGCTCTTCCAGGGGATGCTCGACGACACATTTCTCGCGGCCGTACGCGCCGCGACGAATGGCGGCTGGGTCCTCGGCGATGCCCGCTTCAAACGACGGGTCGCCACCGCCGCCGGCCGGCGAGCGGAGCCTCTGCCGAAAGGCCGACCGGCAAAGATCGGCAAGCGTGACCATCCAAACGACGAGGGCGGCGAGACGGTCCCTTTCGCTCCGAGCGATTAATCAAGTCCACTCTGACGCGATTTGCTCCCCTTCTTCCCCTCGCGTTTCCCGTTTTCTGTTAACCGACTCCGACCCCATTTCCCTTACTCCGACCCCACTTCCCCTTAATCCACTCCGACCCCACTTCCCCTCTCTTGCGGGGGTGATGGACTGGGGCGAGCTGTCGGAAACCGGCTACCGCGACGCGCGCCGGCTGGCACTGGGGTAGCGCGCGGGCGGGTCAGCGCCGGCTTTTGGCGGTGAGGGGGGAGATCAGCACGCGGTCGACGCGGCGGCCGTCCATATCGACGACCTCGAGCTGCCAGCCGTCGGCGGTGATCCGGTCGGCGATCATCGGCACGCGGTTGAGCCGCGCCATCAGATAGCCGCCGAGCGTGTGAAAATCGGCGTCCTCGCCGGTCAGCCGCGTGAGGCCGAGCAATTGCTTCAATTCGTCGAGGCCGACGAGGCCGTCGATCAGCCAGGTGCCGTCCTCGCGCCGCACCACCCGCTGGTCGGTGTCGCCGGTGCCGGGGATGTCGCCGACCAGCGCTTCGAGGATGTCGCTCGGCGTCACCAGCCCTTCGAGGTCGCCATACTCGTCGACGATCAGCGCCATCGGCTCGGCGGCGCTCTTGAACACTTCGAGGACGCGCAGCACGGTCACCGTGTTCGGCAGATAGAGCGGCGGCCGCGTCGCCGCGCGCAGGTCGAACGGCAGTGCGGCGAGGCAGCGGGCGAGCAGGTCCTTCGCCTGGACCACGCCGATGACATGCTGCGAGCCGCCCTGCACGACCGGAAACCGCGAATAGGGGCTGTCGTTGATCCGGCGCCGGTTTTCCGCCTCCGGGTCGTCGAGGTCGAGCCATTCGATGCGGGTGCGCGGGGTCATGACGGCACTCGCCCGGCGATCGCCGAGCCGCAGCGCCATCGAGACGATCTCGGTTTCGGTCTGATGGATGTGCCCGCTCGCCGCCCCCTCGCGCAGCATAAAGCGGATCTCTTCGTCGGTCACCGGTGCGGGGCCTGCGCTGCGCAGCGGCAAGAGGCGCAGCACCAGATCGGCCGAGGCGCTCAAGAACCATTCGAGCGGCGCGCCCACCCGCGCCATCACCCGCATGATGCGGGCGAGACCGGCGGCGATCCGCTCGGGGCGCAGCAGCGCCAGCCGTTTTGGCGCCAGCTCGCCGAGGATCAGCGAAACATAGGAGATCCCGGCGACCACCACCGCCATCGCGATCGCATGCGCATAGCGCGCGGCGAACCCCGAGCCGCCGGCGAGCGCCTGCTGCAGCCGATCGCCCAAGGTGGCCTCGCCGAAGGTGCCGGAGAGGACGGCGATCACGGTGATCCCGATCTGCACCGTCGCCAGCAGCCGCGACGGGTCGGCCTTCAATTCGAGCGCCGCCTGCGCCCCGGCATTGCCGTTGTCGGCGAGCGGGCGCAGACGCGCCGGCCGGGCCGAGACGAGCGCGATCTCGGCCATCGCAAAAAAGCCGTTGAGCAGGATCAGCAAGAGGATGATCGAGAGTTGCAGGACCAGCATCGCCACCGCCCGTTGCAATTCTGCCCATCAATGTCGGCGCAGGATCGGCGCGCGCAACAAAAAAGCCGCCCGGAGGGGCGGCTTTTAGCCCAAATCGCAGGGGTCAGCGCGAATAGAACTCGATGACGAGGTTCGGCTCCATCGACACCGGATAGGGCACATCGGCAGGCTTTGGCGCCCGGACAAAGCGGCCCTTCATGCGGTCGTGGTCGATTTCGATGTAATCGGGAACGTCGCGCTCGCCCGATTGCGCCGCCTCCATGACGAGCGCCATCGTCTTCGCCCTGGCGCCCAATTCGATGTCGTCGCCGTCGCGCACCCGGTAGGACGGGATGTTGACCCGGCGGCCGTTGACCCGGACATGGCCGTGATTGACCAGCTGGCGCGCGGCGAACGGGGTCGGCACCAGCTTCATCCGGTAGACGACGGCATCGAGCCGCCGCTCCAGCAATTCGACGAGGTTGTCGCCGGTGTCGCCGCGGCGCCGCACCGCCTCTTCATAGAGCCGGCGGAACTGACGTTCGCCGAGATTGGCGTAATAGCCCTTCATCTTCTGCTTGGCGGCGAGCTGGGTCCCGAAATCGGACGGCTTCTTGCGCCGCTGGCCGTGCTGGCCCGGCCCGTATTCGCGCCGGTTGAGCGGGCTCTTCGGCCGCCCCCACAAATTCACCGCCAGACGGCGGTTGATCTTGTATTTCGGCTCCTCGCGCTTGCTGCCCATCAGCTTCGGTATCCGGTTCGCGTGTTTGCTGTCGAATGCGGCCGGACTATAGCGGGGCCGCGGCCGGAGTCAATTTCCGATCGCTCGGGCCGGGTCGGGCCAGGGTCGGGCTGGATCTCAGGAGCGCGGGCGGGTCGATTTGATCACCGCCCACACCACCCCGGCGATGCCGAACAGGGTCAGCGCCCCGAACACCACGAGCGCCGTGCTCCCCGAGCCGATCACATGCTCGCCGGCCCTGCCGACCGCGTCGCCAAAAAACAGCAGCATCGGCGCCCAGACCAGCGCCGAGGTGACGTTGGCGAAGCAGAAGCGTCCGGGCGGCATCTGCAGGATCCCGGCGGCGAGCGGGATCACCGCGCGCACCGGGCCGAAGAACCGGCCGATAAAGACGCTCGTGCCGCCATGCCGCTCAAAAAACCGGATGCCGCCCGGCAGCAGGCTCGGGTTGCGGGTGAACGGCCAAATCTGCCCGACGCCGCCCCCGAACCGGCGGCCGATCCAGTACGAGACCGAATCGCCGAGGACCGCGCCCAGGATCGCCCCGGCCAGCACCGGCAGATAAGGCAGGGTCCCGGCCGACATCAAGGCGCCCGCGGCGATCAAGAGCGAGGTGCCGGGGAACAGCAGGCTCAAAAACGCGAACGACTCGCCAAACGCGGTCACGAACATGATCGCCACCGCCCAGCCGGAATGCGCGGCGATAAAGGCGAGCGTCGGCTGGACGAGATGCTCCATGGGCTTGTCAGTGCGTGGGGGGCTTGCCGGTATGTGGGGGGCCTGCCGTATATGGGGGCTTGCCGGTATATGGGTTGAAGTGCCGCTCTTCGCGTCGTCAACGGTGCTATCATAGCGGGTGGAGCTGAGGCTGAGCTGAGACGCGGATGACGGGAGGCTCTGATGTTCTGGGTTGTCGTCGCGATCCTCTATTTCGTGCTGGCGGCGGTTGCACCGAGCATCCTCGGCCTTTTCGTCAGCCGTACCCGGCCCGATTTTCGCAGCCTGTCATTGTCGCTGCGCATCGCGTTTGTCGCGATCGCGTTGATTTGCCTCGCCGCAACCTCCTATGTCCATGTCGAATCCGACGAGATTGCGGTCCTCAACAAGATCTACGGCACCGCCTCCCTGCCGGGCGAGCACATCATCGCCACCCACGGCGAAAAAGGCCCGCAGGCCGAAATCCTGGCCCCCGGCTGGCACCCTTGGTTTTTGGTCAATGTTATTTACCAAGTAGAAAACAAAAAGGTGGTTTCGATCCCATCGGGCAAATACGGTTTTTTAAGCGCCAAGGACGGACTTCCGCTTCAGCCGGATCAATACCTGGCCGATGCCTTCCCGCCCGGACACGAGCTCGACATGCTCGACGCCGAATATTTCCTCGGCCATGGCGGGCAGCGCGGGCCGCAGACCACGGTCCTGACGCCGGGCAACTACCGCCTCAACACCTATCTGTGGGATGTCAGCGTTCTCGACGCGGTCGATATCCCCAAGGGTGCGGTCGGCGTCGTCAAATCGAATGTCGTCGCCGCGGTAAATTTTGGCAGCGTGGTGGCGCCAAAGCCGACCTCGTGCCAGCAAAAGCGGGTGTTCACCAATTCGAGCGGCGAAGCCGTCGTCGCCGGCCAGAAAAAGGAGGACGAAGGCGTCCTGACCGCGGTCCTGGTGCCGGTCGGCTGCATCGGCGTGTGGGAGAAGGCGTTGCAGCCGGGCCGCTACTACGTCAACGAGGCGGCGTACAAGGTGACGATGATCAGCACGCGGGTGCAAACCTGGGAATTCAAGGGCGGCTACAAAAAACGCTATATCGATCTGAGCCTCGACCAGGCCGGCAATCTGACGCAAACCCAGCGCTCGCAGGACATTCCGGTGCCGAAAGGCGCGGCCGACCCGGCGGTGACGCCCTTTGTCGAGGGCTGGCTCGTGCCGTTGGAGCTCAGGGTGCTGGCCCAGGTGACACCCGACAACGCCCCCTTTGTCGTCGCCGCGGTCGGCGGCTTGCCCGAGATCGAGAACAACATCATGGTGCCGACGATCCGCTCGATCGTGCGCAACGTCGTCGGCGCCAACGGCCGCCATGTGCTCGACCTCGCCGACAACCGGGCAGCGCTGGAGCGCGCCGTCGAGGAGGCGATCCGGCCCGAGGGATTGCGCGCCGGGATCGTCATCAAGGAGGTCAAGTTCGGCGATGTGGCATTGCCGCCCGAGCTGCTGGTGTCGCGCTTGCGCCAGCAGCTCGCCGACCAATTGCAGCTGACCTACCAGCAGGAGCAAAAGGCGCAGACCCAGCGCATCCAGACCGAAAAGGCGCGCGCCACCGCCGAGCAGCAGCACCAATTGGTCGAGGCGCTGATCGGCGTCCAGGTCGCCGCGCAGAACAAGGATGCCGCCCAATTGCGCGGCGAGGGGCAAAAGCTCGAGCTCGAGGAGATTGCGCAGGGCCAACGCGCGCAGGCCGATGTGCTCGGCCAAGACCGGGTGCTGACGATCAACCTCGTCCAGCAATTTTTGAAAGCGGTCGAGCAAAAGCCCGAGATCGTCTCGCTGGTCGGGCGGCTGGTGCCGCAGACCGTGGTCAACACCGGCGGCGGCCATAGCGGTGGCGGGATCGACAGCGCCGCGGCGATCTTCGGCGCGCTCCTCAACAACGGCGGCGCGGCGACCCCGGCCTTGTCCGGGACATCATCGGCCTTGTCCGGGACATCGACCAAGAAGTGAAGCGAAGGGGGAACTGAAGGAATGGCCCATCCGATCGTCTATGGCCCGGCCGGCAGCACCTATGTGTGGAGTGCGCGGCTCGCGCTCGCCGAAAAGGGCGTCACCCACACGCTTGTTCCGGTGCCGTTTGGCGGCCACAAGGAAGAACCGCATTTGTCGCGCCACCCGTTTGCCAAGGTGCCGGCCTTCGAGCACGACGATTTCGCGCTCTACGAGACGCAGGCGATCATGCGCTATATCGACGAGCGCTTTGCCGGCGCGCCGCTGCAGCCGACCGACGTGCACGAATATTCGCGGATGAACCAGATCATGGGCATCGTCGACGCCTATGCTTGGCCGAGCATCGCCGGCGCCATCCTCTACAACCGCATGCTGGTGCCGCGCCTCGGCGGCGCGCCCGATGAGGATGCGATCGCCGCGGCCGTGCCGCGCGCCAGGCTGTGCGTCGCCGAGATCGACCGGCTGATGGCCGACCACCCGTTTCTTGCCGGCCCCTATGTGACCCTCGCCGACCTCTCGGCCGCCCCGCTCCTTTATTATTTCGGCAATGTGCCCGAGGGCCGGGCGCCCTTGGCCGAGCATCCGAAATTGCAGAATTGGCTCAACCGCATCGAAACCCGCCAAAGCTTCCAGGTCACCAAGCCCCCGCCGATCTGAGCGGTCGTGACGATGCCTCAGACTTCGCTCGTGCCCGGACTTGGTCCGGGCACTCGACCAGGTACGGCTGCTGATCGATCCCGAGCTTTAGACTTCGTTCGTGCCCGGACGTTGTTCCGGGCATCCATGTCTTTTCCTGCCGGCGGCAAAGACGTGGATGCCCACGGATCACGTCCGTGGGCTGAAGGCCCACGCGACGAGCGCGGCCACGAACGAAGCGGGGAGCCGCGGTCGGGAGGCGGGTCAATTCGCGCGAAATTTGCGCTAGGATCGCCCGCGGCGAGAGTGGGAGGAAGGCGATGAAATCGGCCTATGGACGGCAAACCCCGGCACCCGATTACGAGCTGACCTGCGTCGAGCCGGGGAGCCCGATGGGCGAATTGATGCGCCGCTACTGGCAGCCGGTGTGCACCTCGGACGAATTGCGCGATCTGCCGAGGAAGGAGAAGCTCTTATGCGAGGAGATTGTCGTGTTTCGCGACAAAGAGGGCCGCGTCGGCGCGCTCGACCCGCATTGCGCGCATCGCGGCACCTCGCTCGAATGGGGCCGCGTCGAGGCGGCAGGGCTGCGCTGCTGCTATCACGGCTGGCTCTACGACACCGAGGGCCGGTGCCTCGACATGCCGTGCGAGACGCAAGAGTTCCGCGAAGCGATGGATGTGTGGCAGCCGGCCTACCCGGCGATGGAATATGGCGGGCTCGTCTTTGTCTATATGGGCCCGCCCGGCACCGAGCCGTTGTTCCCGCGCTTCGACATCATCGATCCCGACCGCGGCGAGGACGTCGTATTGCGCGGGATGCGGCTCTGGGGCGACTTTGCGGTCGGCATGGTCAAGGACTGCAACTGGCTGCAGCATTGGGAGAACATCGTCGATCCGTACCACCTGTTGATGCTGCACCAATGGATCAGCGGCGACCAGTTCGAGGGTGCGCTGATGCAGGGGAAGCCCGCGATCGGCTGGGAGAAGACGCCGCTCGGCGTGCGCTACAACGTGATCAAGGACCTGCCGAACGGCAACCGCATGGTGCGCCACGCCGAATGCATCGTGCCGAACATGTTCGTCATCCCGAGCATCCGCGAGCCCGGCACGGTGCCAAAGCGCAGGGAGCGCGGCACCGAATTGTCCTGGGCGGTGCCGATCGACAACGAGCATGTGCGCGGTATCAGCATCGTCGCCTGGCCGCTCGAAAACGGTGCGCCGAAACCCGATTGGACGCCGGGGACCGACACGATCGCCGACATCCGCCCGGGCTCGTCGCTGGTCCGCAGCTATGAGGAGCGGCAGCGCAAGCCCGACGACCTCGAAGCGCAGGAGGGCCAGCGCGCAATCGCGATCCATGCGCTCGAAAACCTGGCGCATTCGGACACCGGCATCGTCATGCTGCGGCGGCTGTTGCGCGAGCAGCTCGCGCGTATCGACGAGGGCCTCGACCCGATCAACGTCGTCCGCGAGCCCGCGGCCAACCGGCGCATCCCGACCGGCGCCTGGAACACGATCCTGTCGCCGGCGGAAGCGACCGCGCTGCCGTACAGCGAAGACCTCTGAGCCGTTGGGCCTCCGTCTCGTCTCCCCTTCCTACATGCACAGATCTCAAAGCCCGAATACCCCCTCTCCGCTCTTGGGGGCGGAGAGGGTCGGGGTGAGGTGGGGGGAGCCCCATACTCCGATCTGCGGCCCGACCCACCTCACCCTCCCACGCCTCCGGCGTGGGCCCCTCCCTCTCCCCCCGCGATCGGGTGGAGAGGTGCAAGGCGCGGCTCGAAATGCGTGGATACCTCAGCGATGCGGGGCGGGTTGGGATCGCTTCCCTCCCCCGCCGGCGGGGGAGGGTTAGGGTGAGGCGGCAGCGCGCCGTTCAGGGAGGAGCCGATGAAAAACCGATGGTTCGGGATCCGTTCTGTTTCTGCTGCTGCTAAGTCCGGCATCGCTCTGGGCGCAATCCGAAGCGATGCGAACCCGTCCGCTGCTGCCCTCGCGCTCGCCCCCGGCATGCTGACGGTCCTGCCCCAGGACGGCCGCACGCTCTATTTCCAGGCATTCGATTCCGCCAAGCGCGAAATCGTGATCGAGATCTGCGTCCTCGAGGATCCCGCCATATTGCAGCACGTGCGGGCAGCGCTGCGGCGCGGCGTTCGGGTCCGCGCGATCGTCGATCAGGGGAAGTACGCAGCCCTCCCCGCCGAGCAGACAAATCTCGCGCGCTACCTGGTGGGCGCGGGCGGCCAGCTGCATCTGAGCAATCCGATATTCCCGAGAAGCTTCCCCAAGATCATTCTCGTCGATTCCAGTCTCCTGGTTTATGGCTCGGCCTGCCTCGACACGACGACTTTTATGCAGTACCGGGACTTCGCGACGACCAGTCGAGACCCACAGATTGTGCGTGATCTCTTGAACCTGTTCGCCAACGACTGGTCCTACTCCGCGGCAGTCGGGAAGAAGGCGCCCGCGTTCAACCCGACCCCTCCGGTCACCCGGCCCGACCTCCTGATCTCGCCCGTCACCAGCGCGGCGCGGCTGGTGCGGCTCTATCAGGCGGCGGAGCGCACGCTCGATGTCTACACCGAGCTTCTCGGCAACCCGACGCTCGAAAGCGAATTGGCGGCGGCGGTCAAGCGCGGGGTCCAGGTTCGCCTGATCGCGCCCGAAACGGTGAACGGCGGCACGCCTGATGACCAGAAATTGCAGCACGATTCTCTGGCGGCGTTGGCGAAAGCGGGGGTGGACGTGCATGTCAGCGGCCCGGACCAGACCCCGCAGCTTCCCTACATGCACGCGCGCGCCGCGATCGTCGACGGCAGGATCGCCTTTCTCGGCTCGATCAGCCTCTCTCCCGATTCGATCACCTTCAACCGCGAAATGGGCCTCATTTTCCGCAATCCCCTCCTCGTCGCGTCGCTCCAAGCCCAGTTCCGCTCCGACTACCGCCTGCGCACCTCAAAAT
>CAVPDQ010000007.1:0-24250 GCA_963702685.1 uncultured Alphaproteobacteria bacterium
GCCGGCGAGATGCCAATCGCCGGCCCCATTTCCTTGACGGTCATCGCCGCTCCCGGCTGTACCGTGCTGCGATCATAATCCCCGATCTCCGGCCGGTGAAATCCTCTCCCAGAAACAGGATAATTTTCTTGTTCAAATACTCCGGAGAGTGCGGGAGGCAGAGTCTCTCGCCGGCGCGCAGCGCCGCTGCGGGTCTGCCGCGGTGAACGGCAGGGGATTATCAGGGTGTGGGGGATGGCGAATCGGTTTCGCGGCCGGCGCGGGTGAATTCGGCGCCGGTGTCGGCGCCGCGTCTGCGCCGACCGGCTTCGGCGTCGGCAGGTCGGGAAACAGCGCGCGGTCATGCGGGCGGACGACATATTCGTCGAGCAGCCGGAACATGATCGCGGCCGAACTCGCTGTCGCGGTTTTTCTCGAAATGTTCCAACGCGAGCGCGCCGGCGATGACTTTGCGCCGGGTATCGGCTTTGCGTTCGGCTTGCTTCTTGCGGGCTTCGAGCGCCTTCAATTGGGCGTCGAGCTGGTCGCGTTTTTGCCGCAGGAGTTCGAGCCGGTCGGTGGTGGACTTGCGCGGCATCGGTCTTTCTGTGATTCGGGCAATTGGTGGTGATGGTGTCATAGCGGCGGATTGGCGCAATCGCCGGTTATGATCCGGTGGTTCAGCGCGGGCCATCCCGAGCGTTTGCGAAGGGCGCACTTATGCATTACCTGCGGCAATGCAGTGACGGCAGGGGCGTTCCCCTGCACCCCCATGCGCCGGCCGCGGTTCTGCCGGCCTTGAACCGGCGGCGCCGAGATCGCGCCGTGGCGATCTATTCGCTGCACGTTAAGACGGTCTCCAGAAGCGCCGGCCGCAGCGTTGTCGCGGCCGCTGCCTATCGTGCGGCCGAAAATATCGGCGATGACCGGCTCGGCGTGGTGTGGGACTTCACGCGCAAATGCGGGGTTCTGCACAGCGAGATAATGGCCCCCGCGGGCGCGCCGGAATGGGCCAGGGATCGCGCCGAATTGTGGAACGCCGCCGAGCGCGCCGAGGATAAATCGACGCGCCGGAGCAGCGCGACAACGGGCCGGGACATCATCCTGGCGTTGCCGCACGAGCTCAGCGACGAGCAGCGAATCGACGCGGTGCGGGAGTTTGCCGCGGCGCTCGTCGAGCGCTACGGCGTCGCGGTCGACTTCGCGATCCACGCGCCCGACCGGCACAGCGACGAGCGGAATTATCACGCGCATCTGCTGATGACGACGCGGCGGATCGGCGCCGGACGGGTTCGGCGCGAAGACCCGCGAGCTCGACGATTTCAAAACCGGGCCGCGCGAGATCGAAGCGATCCGGCAAGAGTGGGAACGAATCGGCAATCGGGCGCTCGAACAAGCCGGGCTCGACATCCGCATCGACTGCCGCAGCTTTGCCGACCAGGGCCTCGACCGCGAGGCGACGGTGCATCTGGGCCCGGTCGCTTCGGGCATGGAGCGCAAGCGGCGAGGCGACCGATCTCGGCGACCGCAACCGGGCGGCGCAGGCGCGCAATGCCGAGCGCGAACGGCTCGAGGGCGACCGGGCGGCGGTGTCGGCCGAGATCATCGATCTCGCGGCCGAGCGGGAGCGGCGGGACGCGGAGCGCGAATTGCGCGCGCGCGATCCGCACGCACAGCCCGCCGAGGATCCTCGAGGTGCTGACCGAGCGGCGCTCGACCTTCAGCCGCGGCGATCTCAACCGCGAGCTTGCCAAGGTGATCCCCGATCCGAAGGCAGCGGGCGGCGCTGACCGATCGAGATTCTGGCGCTGCCGGAGGTGGTCGGGCTCAAGGAGACCGAGACGGCGCCGGTGTCGCGCTACACGACGCGGGCGGTGCTCGCCGGCGAAGCCCGGGTCATCGAGGACGCCGCGGCGCTTGCCGGCGAGAGCCGGCTACGGGCTGACGACGGCGCAGGGCGAGGCCGCCCTCGACCGGCATCCGCAGGTCACCGGCGAGCGGCGCGCCGCCTTCTGGCAGCGACCGAAGCGGGCGGGCTGGCGGTCATCGCCGGCGAGTCGGGAACCGGCAAAAGCACGACCCTGGCGGCGGTGCGCGACGCCTATGAGAGCGCCGGCTACCGGGTCATCGGCATGGCCTGGACCAACCGGTCGTGCAGAACCTGCAGCGCGACGGCTTTCGCAACGCGACGACGATCGCCGCCGAGCTCAAGCGGCTCGAAACCGGCGCCAGCCGATGGGACGGCCGCACGGTGCTGATCGTCGACGAGGCGGGGATGCTGTCGACCAAGCACCTGGCCGCGGTCACCGGCCAGGCGCGGGCCGCCGGGCGCCAAGCTGATCCTCGCCGGCGACGACAAGCAGCTCGCCAGCATCGAGCGCGGCGGCCTGTTCGGCGCGCTCAAGGAGAAACACGGCGGCGCCGAATTGCACGAGGTCGTGCGGGTGTCGGACGCCGAGCAGCGGCGCGCCTTCAACCTGATGCACCAGGGCGAGTTCCTGCCGGCGCTGGCGATCTTCGCGCGGCAGGGCGCGATCCGCTGGACCGGCCGGCAGGACGAGGCCTGCGCGGCGCTGGTCGCGGCAATGGGGCAGGGACATCGCGGCCGATCCGGACAAGACCCGCTTTGTGTTCGCCTACACCAACGCCGATGTCCTCGAGCTCAACGCCGCGTTGCGCGAAGTGCGCAAGGAGCAGGGGGCGCTCGGCCCCGACCACAGGCTGACGACGGCGGACGGACGGCCGCCTTTGCCGAAGGCGACCGGATCCAGTTCACCGGCACCGCGCGCGCGCCGCGACGAGCGGCGAGCCGGCATCGTCAATGGCGGGGTCGGCACGATCCGCGCGATCGAGGGCGACCGCGTCACCGTCGCGCTCGACGGCAAGCCCGGCGCAGCCGGAGCGGCTCGTCTCGTTTGTCGCCGGCAACGATCAGGCCGCCGGCGAATTCGGCCAGTTCCGGCACGGCTATGCCGGCACGATCTACAAGGGGCAGGGGCGCACGCTCGACCAGACCTACCTCTATCACAGCCAGCATTGGCGCAGCGCGACGAGCTATGTCGCGCTGACCCGGCACCGCGAGAACGTCACGCTCTTTGTCGCGACCGAGACGGCGCGCGATCTCGGCCAGCTCGCGCGGCAGATGGCGCGGGTCGACGATTGCCGCGCCGCCTCGCAATTCCATAGGCAGGAGAACCCGGAGCCGCGAGCCCCGGTCGATCTCGCCGAGCGGCGCGCACAGGTCGAGGAGGCCGCCGCCCGGCGCCGCCATGCGGCGCGCGACACGCTGACAAAAGCGGCGCGGGCCGATTACGTGCCGGGCGGCCGGCGTCGTGCGACGGTCGAGGATGTGGCGTGCGAGCTCAGCCCGGAATACGCCGACCGGGTCAAATACGGCGAGCGGCTGCGCGGCCTGATCGCCCGCACGGAGAAGGCGATGCAGGACCGCGACAGCTCGGCACGCGGCTTCGACAACGGCGTCGATGTCTGCTGGTGGCATCTGAACTGGGCGCAAAAGACCCTGCACGTCACCGGTCTTTGGCGCGACAAGCAACTCGAGCAATACAAAGAGAACGCCGAGGGTGCCAGGCACCGCCATGACCGGCTCACCGCGCGGCGCGGGGCCTTGATCGAGAAATTGGCCGTCACGGAGCGGTCGGCGGCGGCAGCACTCGACAAGATCAGACCGGAGGCGACGCGCGTCCTGTCACAGCGACAGCGCGAGGCAGCGGCAGCGCGGGCCGCGCTCGACGCGATCCGCGAGGCTGCGCCCGAGCGCGAACGAACCCGCGGGCACGACCGCGGCCTCGGCCGCTAGCTGTGGCGGCTGCGATCGTGCGACATCCGACGTTCCGCGACCGCGTCGAGCCCCGTGACAGAATTTGCCTACAGAAACGCAATTCGAAGCCAGAGTTGATGCGTTGGGGTGAAGGACCGCTCTCGTTAACCGACTGCGGCCATTCGGGCTCGGTCGGGCGAAGCTGGCAGTCATGCCCCGAAGCCGTCACTCGCATCCACAGCGGGCTAGACCCAAAGGCGTATCAGCGCGTCAACACAGACCACTGCGTCGCCGAGGAAGGCTGCAAAATATCCGGAACCTTCCGGAAATATAGTCGGAAATTACACGCCGACCATCAGGCCGCCGAGGCGGGCGCTACGCTCGCCCTTTCCAGCGCATAAAGCGCGATGTCGCTTTCCTTGCCGCGCAGGCGCCGATCGCCGAGCGGACGTTTGGCGATGCCGGACGGCAGGGCGAGCCGGTCGAGCAGGGTCGCCGACGCTAGGGATCTGATCGCCGGTCTCGCGGCAGAAGTTCTGGATGCGGGCGGTGGTGTTAACCGTGTCGCCGAGGAAGACGATCTCCTTCTTCACCGTGCCCATTTCGCCCGTCACCACCGGGCCGCAATGCAGCCCGGCGCGAAAGGTGACTACGGTGCTGATCTCGCGCTGGTAGGCCGGCGCCTCCCGTTCCAAACGAGCGAGCGCAGCGAAGCAGGCGCGCACGCAACGAGCATCGGCCAGGCCATCCGCCAGTTTCCAGGTGGCAATCAGCTCGTCACCGACATAGCGGTGGATTTCGCCGCGCTCGGCGACGATCGGCATGGTGAGATCGCCCACGAAGCGGTTGAGCAGGCGCAGGAAGGCGCGTTCGCCAATCCGCTCAGCGATGCCGGTCGAACCCACCATGTCGATAAACAAGAATACGCGCTCCTCAAGCCTCGGCTGATGATAGCGGCCGGTGATGAAGTTGAGCAGCACGTTCCGTCCGAGCAACCGGTTGACCTCGATGAGGAAGTTAAAAACAAAGGATGCCGCCAGGCAAAATGCTACGTCCCCCCATTGAAAAGGCAGCCACAGGCCGACCTCACGCGGCGTCGGGAACAGCCAGGCGCCCAGCACAAGACCGAACAGAATTACGGCCAGCAGGATGACCGTCTTGATTGTGAGATGTGCCGCGAAGGAGGCGTTGCGCAGCCGTGCGGCCCACGCCTGCGTCGCGATCAAGGTTTCGACGCTGCCGACCATACTGGCCATGACCGCACCGGTGAGAATGCCGCGCATGACGCCCACGAAGCCAAAGAGCGGGGCGCCATTTTGCATGGAGATGAAATGGGCGTAGGCGCCACCGACCACCGTAGCAATCGCGGTAAACCACAGGGTCAGTCTGATACGGTCCGGCAGCTGGCGGAAAAGCGGCATGGCCGGCGCTATCGGATTGCGGCGGGACGGCCACTATACTGCGAGGAGGCGTGCTACATAATGGCAGCCGTTCCACATTGGGGCCGTGGAATGGTCTTTCTTTTCCATGATCTTGGGCTGGTAACCGTGGCAACTGACGCGCTGCTCCTCGCACCGAAAGTCCGGTGTGGCTCAACTCCGTCGGTTCCATTGGAGGCCCCGCGAATGACCGTTTACGGCGCAACCCCTCCGTTCACTCCGACTTCAGCGAAGTTCGGCTCACCATCCCCAAGCGGGCATCGGGTCCGGCCCCTCGTATTGCGGTTCGAAGCCCCTCGTTTCTTCTGTCTCACCGAGGGTAAGCCCTCCGCGAAATGCGTGATCATTGCGTGCGCGCTTAGCCTTAGCGACCGCTGATTGGGAGCCGCTACAGCCTGGCGAGACCGCTGTCTTGACGGCGGGCGCCCGGGCCGGGCGGGAAGCGTCAGCGCCCCCGGCTGAGCTCGGCGGCGCGCTTGCGGGCGTCCCGTTCCTCGGCCCGGTCGCGGTTGCGCTCGGCGGTCTCCGCATCGGCGCGGCGTTTCGAGCTTGCGGCGACCCGGTCCCAGTACTCGACGGCGGCTTTGGTCTCTTCGCTCTCAGCCATTCATCAACTCCTTTCCAGCAGCAAACCGGTTGGCGCTCGGCCAGCCCGGCAAATTCGTCGGCGGCGGAAATAGATGGCACGTCCGCACAGCACCGGGCGGCCGCGCTTGGGAATGACGATCTGCGCATCCTCGCGCAGGTCGTGCATGATCTCTTCGGGGCGGATCAGCGGCCGGATGCGTTCGGAATAGGTGACGTTGTGGCCGCGCGAGCGGGAGCGCACGTCGAGCTGGCGGCCGTGGGTCCCGCTGTTCTGCGCTTCCGACCAGGCGAGGACACCATAATTGCCGATCGTCTCCGACAGCTCGCGCGCGGTCTCGGGGTCCTTGACCGCGGCATAGGCCCGCCAGGCGGCGCTCTCGTACCAGGCGCGCTTTCCGGCTTCGCCCCACTGCTCGACGATCTGGCCGACCGACTGGTAGAGAAGCTGCAAGGTGATGCCGTATTTGCGCCCGGCGTCGCGGGCGATCTCGATGATGTCCATGCGGCCGAGGCGGAACGCCTCGTCGAGGAGAAACAGGATTCGCCCGTTGACGGCGCCGTTGGCCTCGTAGGCCGCGTTCAAGAGCGCGCCGATGATGCAGCGCGCGACCGCGGGCGTGCTTTGCAGCGCCTTCAACGGCAGGCACACAAAAATGTCCGTTTGCCCGTTGACCACATCCAGGGTCTTGAAGGAATTGCCCGACACGAGATCGGCGAAGGCCTTCGTCGAAAGCCAATCGGTCTTGGCGGCAGCGGTCGCGGCAATCCCGGAGAAGGTCCGGTCCTCCAGCTCTTTGAGTGTGCCCGCCAGATCCCGCGCCATCGGGCTCGGCGAGTCTTGATGAATCCCGTCGAGGATGTCGCGCAGCTTGCTCTCCGGCGCCGCGACAGCGGCCCGCAGGGTTCGGAGGGTCTTGCGAGCGGGCGGCGGCAAAGCCGGGTCCCACAGCAGGTGCGCGAGCAGGCACGTAATGAGCGCCTTGCCGCGCAACTCGAAGAATTCGGCGGTTGCGTCGGCGGCTGCCGTCGAGGCGCCGCAGACCCACTCGACGACCGCGCTCACATCGGTTTCGGCGAGCGGCGAGGCGGTGTCGATCCAGTCGAGGACATTGAACCCGCAGGCCGCCGCCTGGTCCGGGCTCAGCACGAAAACCCGGTGCCCCATCCCGCGCCGCGCCGCTTCGAGCATCGGCCCGAGCTCGGCCGCCGGGTCGAGCACCACGGCCGAGCCGGTCCAGGTCAGCAAGGTCGATACGGCACTCGTCGTCTTGAACGAGCCGGACCCTGCGACGACAAGCGAATGGGTCGATCCCTCAACGCAGGGATCGACCAGCAGCGGCGCCCGCCCGCCCTGGCCCCAGGTCGCCGGATTGCGCGGGCTGAACGGGCCGCGCGCCTGCCGCGGGTCATAAGCCTCGCCGACCACGACCCCGCCAAAGCCTGCCCCGGACAATGATCCGGGGCTTGCCCCGGACCCCGATCCGGGGGACGGGCTCGGCCCCGGCCACAGGGCCTGCGCCTCCGCCATCAGCGCCCAGCGGGCATGGCCATAATTGTCGGTCGTGCCGCGGATCGGCGGCGCCACGGCGCGCGCGGGGGCCGGATTTGCGCGCAATGTCCAGCCGCGAACCCGGCGGCGGCGATACCAGATGCTTGCCGCCGACCGCGAGCGGCAGGATTGCGGCGGGCACGCCGCTCACTTCCAGCCACGCCCGCACCACCGGATTGCCGGAATACCAGAGGGCATAGAGCCACCACTGCCAGAAGGGATGCGCGAACGCGCCGAGGAGCCCGGTTCCGACCAGGAAAAACAGCGTCGCAAGCACCGTGAAGGTGGCGAGGTAAAGACCGGCGCCGGCCACGATCCACGCTGCCAGAGGGATGGGGATCATGTCTCGCGCAGGAGATCGGCCGCGGTCTCGCCGCGCCGGGCGGCGTCGGCCGCAAACCAGACCGACCCGATGTCAAACACCCCGCCGCTCTCCTCGAGCGGAATGATCACGTCGATCGCCGCCGCGATCAGGCCGATCAGCGTGCCGTCCTGCAACGCCGCACCCTTTGGCGACGATTTCGCGAGCGCAAAAAGCCGCCGGAAGGCTTGCGAGGCACCTTGGCCGTGAATGGTCGTGATCGAGCCCGGATGGCCGCTCAATCACCTCGTTGACATAGGTCCAGGCCGCGTCGTCGCGCAGCTCCTGCAACAGCACGCGGTCGGGGCGCATGCGCAGGCTCGCCTGCAACAGCGCCTCGGCATCGACCGCAGCACCCGACAGCCCATCCTTGCTGTAGAGGAGGCGCACTTGATTGGGCTGCAGCACCGTGAGCTCGAGCGTGTCTTCGATCGTGACCAGCCGCTCGCCGGGGTCGATCGCAGCGAGCACCGATTTCGAGAGGGTCGTCTTGCCGGAGCCGGTGCGGCCGGACAGCAGCATGTTCAACCGCGCCCGCACCGCGGCGGCGAGAAAGCCCTCCAGGTCGCCGGCATCATAGAGGGCCAGGAGTTCCGCCAGGTCCCGGCCCGCGCGCAGATTGCGCCAGCGGTTCCAGTCTTGGCGCGATAGCGGCTGGCGAGCTTTGCGAGCGGCGCCACCTTGTTCTCGTGCTTGCGGATCGTCAGCGAGACGGCCCTTGCGGCACCGCCGGCGGCAGGCAGATCTGCAACCGCTCGCCGTCGGGCAATTCGGTCGCGCACAATGGCGAGAGCGCGCCGACCTCCTGCTTGCGCAGCGACCCGGCCAGGATGGCGATCTCTTCGAGCGCCTCGCCGTCGAGCGCCACATCATCCCGCAGCCATGCGGCCGCGCTGCCGGATCCACGCCTCGCCCGGCCGGTTGACCGCGATGTCTTCGGTTGCCGGATCCTGAAGCCATGGACCGAGCGGCGAGAGCAGGTGCTGCAGCAGCGGTGCGGCCGGGCTCATGGCGGCACCCGCAGGTCGTACACGCCCGAAAAATCGAGATCGCGCGCGACAAAGATCGAGACCGTGTCGCCCTGGTTCTTTTCCAAGGTCGGCGGGATGTTGATCTGCGCCTCGAGGACGGTGTTGGCGAGCTCCTGCTGCGGTGTCAGAAACTGGATGTAATTGTTGCCGCTGCCGTGCTGGACGGCATTGGCCGCGATCTGCGGGCCATAGCCGATCACCGAGAACAGGATCGCCGCACCGAACCGTTGCCAGAAATGATTGTCGACCGCACCCGGCACACCGGCGCGGCCGAGCTCGTCCGCCGCCGGCGAGGAGAGCGACACGACGACGTTGTCCGGGGTCCGCGCGCGCACCCAAAGAATGAAGAGGCGATCCTGCCCCTGCCGCAGCCCCGAGCGGATTTCCCCGAAAATCTGCGTGCCGCGGTCGAGCAACGTCACCGTGCCGGTAGCGCCGCGCACTTCCGCCGGCAGCACGCAATCGACAAAGCCCATCAGCTGGCTGTTGATCGCGGTCTGCAAGGTGCAGGGGATGATCGCCCCGGCCGGGATCGTCAGCTGCGGGTGCGGCAGCATTTGCGCCCGCGCCGGCGCCCCGAGATCGGAGGGTTTCAGAGCGTTCGACAGCGCATCTTTGACGCCGCCTTGTTCCCCGGCGCCCGCGGCCGTCGGGCGCGCCGGGGCAGGGGGCTCGCCGCCGCCGGCGCTGTAGGAGAAGATCGGCGCATCGAGAGCGGCATCCTTTCCGCTGCCGGTATGCGGGACGAGCTGCGGCATCGCCGGGACCGAATAGGGCATCGGCGGGGCCGGGGCGGGGGCCGGAACAGGCTTTGGCGCGGCGGGTGCGGAGAACGGCATCCCGGCCGTGACCAGGTTTTCGGCGCCCTTGTCGAGACCCTTTCCGCCGGCGCCGCCGAGCATGTGAGAGAGAAAGATCGCGGCGAGTGCGGCGCCGCCGCAGGCGCCGAGAATGGCGATCTTCCGGCGGCCCGAGAGATGCGGCCGGGCGCGCGCAACCGCCGAGGCGCCGTCACCGGCGGTTTGCGGCTCAACCGCCATTGCCGCCGCCTTTCAATGTGCGCTGCACATAGGGGCTGACGGTCCCGGTTCCCGGCGTCCGGCCGATCGGGTTATAGCCGAGGTCGTAGATTTCCATGACCGTCTGGCCGTCGCGCAGCCGCCATTCGCGCGCCGTGCCAGCGGCAATGACGGTATCGCCGTGCACCGAATAATCGGCGGTCGCCTCCTTGCCGTCGGGATCGATGCGGAACAGCGCCGGAACCCGTTGCTGCGCCGGGAACACAAAGGCCGTCGAATAGCCGTTGTCCCACACCGAGCGCGGTGTCAGCCCGGCGTCGCCGCGCGCCGCATAGCGGTAATTGCGGGTGCCGTCATAGGGATCGCCCGAGGGCCACTCGGTCTGCTGCTTCAATAGCAACGCCGCTTCGCGCTTTCGCCGCGCGTTCGCGCGCCGCCCGCGCGGCCGCGGCGCGGCGGGCTCGTTCATCGCCCGGATAGCGGAAGACGACCGTATAGGAGACGTCGGCGCCGGCCGCGAGATCGTCCGGGCGGACGTAGCGCAAGTCGGGGCCGGAGGAGGGCAGGGCGCCGCCGGCCGAAGCCGTGACCACAGGATTGCTGCACACATCGGGGTGGGTTTCGACCTGGAAATCGTAGCGGCGCAGCTTGCCCGACGCGGTCCGCGTCAACACCAGAACCGGTTGCGGGATCAGGCAGCCCTTGAATTTCCAGAACAGAAAATTCTGCCGCGGCCCGGAAATCAGGTTGTGGCTGTCGCTCGCTGCCACGTCGACGACCGTCTCGTCATCGGCAAACTGGATGACCATGACCGCACCCGGCGTCGACCACAGCTCGACGACATTGCCGGGGTCATAGGCGACATAGCGGATCCGGGTGTCGGCCGTGCCGGCGCGCGGCTGCTCGGCCGCACCCGCAGGTCCCGCCAGCGCCAGCGCAAGCACGGCGCCGGCAAGAGCTTGCGCCGTGACCCGATCCGGGCACGAGGGGAGGGGCCTTGCGAATGCCCTTCTTCATGGGCTGTCTTCCGCACTCTGGTAGGAGGTCACCTTGAGGCCGCCGGGGTCGATCAGCCGCGCCGAGGCCGGCATCTTGGCGACCAGGTCAAAGCCGAGTGTGGCCGACCACGAGGTTCGCACCGGTTTTTCGCCGTACATGTCGAGCCGTGCGCCAGTAGCGCACCAGCGCCACCTGCGGGCGCACAAACGAGATCCCGATCTTCTCGATATTGACCTGGCCGCGCTTGCCGACTTTGAGCTGCGGGCTCTCCGGGTTGGACGGCAAAAACCATTTCTGGTAGCCGTCCATCACCGCCGGCGACGACATCGCCGTCACCACGGAGTAGCGGTAGGCCGCGTCGGCGTAGGAATAGGCCTCGCGGTCGCGCACATACTGCCAGATCGCGGCCATCACGACGGCCTGGCTTTGCGTCGCCGGCAGATCGCTCATCGAGACGGCGCTGTCGACCGTGCCGTCCGCCCGCACCCAGAGATAAACCGGTGCGATCCGCACAAGCGGGAATGTCGTTGCCACCGTCCAGCCGAGGCCGAGATTGGCGAGCAACGCGCAGCCGGCCACGCCCCACGCCAGCCGGTTGTTCCGCACCGCCGCCCGGGCGCGCTCGGCCTGAAAGCTCCTGACCTCGGCGAAATGCGCTTCGAGCTCGGCCGACCGCACCGGCAGGGCCGGCCATTGCGCGGCGTCGGTCATCTCGGCAGCGCCGCGAGCTGACCCGGCGCCGGGGTCCAATAGCCCGCATTCAGCGGCGCCCAGGGGCCATGCGGCAGCGGCAGGTATTCGCCGTTCTGGCAGCCGGCGAGGACCGCGAGCAACAGAAGGGCAACAATTCTCACCGGAATTACCCCCGACCCAGAAATGCGGCGGTGCGGCTCGCCAACCGCGCCGCGTCGGCGAGCGCCTGCCCGCGCATCCAATAGCCGGCGCTGTCGAGGGCGATCGTGACCCCGCCGCCGACACGCTCGACGAGGCGCGCCAGATGGGTCATCGAATAGCCCATCACGACCAGCACGATCGCCATGCCGGCAAACCCCGGCAGATCCGAGTTGGGTGCCGATCCCGGCGAAAAAGTCGTCATCAAGTTGATCATGATCGTCATGAAGAACCCGAGCACGATGTCGATGATCAGCAGCATGATCAGCAAGGTGACCATGACATCGACAAAGCCGCGCAGGAACCGGTCGAGCCCGCGAAAGAGAAGTGCCAGGATGAAGACCGGCCCGACGCACAGCATCACCAGCGCCAGGAACGTGATCGCCGCGAAGACGAAGAACATCGAGATCAGCGCGCCGATAATCACAACACAAGATGAGGACCAAGGCCAGCCCGACGAAGACGGCCTTCATGCTCCACGGGGTCTCGTGCCAGATATGCTCGGCGTCCGCCCAGGTCGCGGCGTAAACCGCGTCGAACATTTGTGCCGGCGCGGAGACCGCCGTGCCCGACGCCGTACCGGATCGCGCCACGGCGTTCGCAAAATAAGTGGGCAGGCCCAAAACCGCGTTCTCGACCCAGTTCTGATAAAAGGTGTTCCCGGTGCGACGAAGGCGATCACGAACGCCATGCGCAGGATGCGCGATTTGAATTCGCCGATCGGCATCCGGCCCATCAGCGTGCCGATGCCCATGACGACCACCGCCAGAACCAGGATCGCCGACAACGGCCCGTTCGCGAGGGTCTCGACCTGGTTTATCGAGGCGTTGACCTGGCCGATCACGCCGGTGATCAGCTGCTGATAGGCCCATTCGAACGGCCGCGCGAGCACGCCGCCGCCGGCGGCCGTCGGTCCCCGCCGTTGCGCCCGGCGGTGCCGCGGTCGACGGGTCACCTGACTGACCGTCAGGCCATTCCCGCCGGCGCCCGCAACCGCCGTCCCGCCATGGCCATCGAAATAGGTCGGCTAAAGCGCCTGGCTGTATCGAGCCGCGGCATAGGCGCTCGGATTGCGTTGATAAGGTCCCCGGCGCATGCGAAAGGCCGAGGCCCGCCCGCGGCCTGGATATTGGGCCGCGAGCGTTGGATCGCCGACAGTCCACGGCGCAAACCCCTGAGTGATTGTAGAGATACGAATCGACCGCGAATTGAACCGACGCTGGCGCGAACTCGCGGCGGTCGGATACTGCGCCGGATTGCCGCCGATCGCCGGTAATGCCGACTGCCAGGTCGAGCCCAGGTCCTGGAAAATTCCGGTCGCGCTCGACGTCGGATTAAAGAGACTGGTGCCGTAGGAGCTCTCCATCCTGGGCAATGGCTGTCAGCGGATCGAGGGCCATTATCCGCCCACGCAGCGAAACACATCGCGCGACCGGGTCGCCGCAGGCATGGCAAGCCCTGGTCCGTAACCGTTCGGCATAGACCTGTTTGATGCACGCCCTGACCCGCGCTTCCGGGACCGCCCCCCGGTAGAAGCGGTCAACCGCGCAATCGGCCCACGAAGGCCACAAACCCCCGCAGGAACCGCATCCGGTCTTGGCGTCAATCTCTTCGGCGCATTGCCGAGCAATCGGCCGCCAGGTCTTGCGCCTGCGCGGCTACGGCTGAGCCCCGCACAACCGACGACAATCATCCACGCCCATCGACGCATCGTTTCACCCCGCGGCGTTCCGCCGCCTAATTCGAAGCCGCGCAAACCGAGAGCGCGACGCCGACGCCGGTTTGCGTGAAGCTGTTGCACATGTTCGTGATGCCGGTCGCCTCGTCCTGAAACGACATCTGCACCTGCGCTTGCTGGAGCTGGGCAACCTGCGCCGCCGCGGAGGCCTGGATGTTTTCCGCCTGGGCTTTCTGGTTGGCGACGAAGTTCGATTCCGCAGCGAGACGCGCCGTGATCGACTGCATCTGCTGCACGCTCGACGCCGCGGCGAGCTGGCTCTCGATCTGCGGCAGCTGCTGGGCACGCGTTTCGAGCGCCTGCAGATTGTTGGTCACCGTCGCTTCGATCGACGAGATCGTATAGAGCGCCTGGCGCAGCAGCGTCCCTTGCGGCCCGGTATCGGCGAGAAAATTGGCCGCCAGGTTCTGATTGAGGTAGGTCTGCCCGTAAGGCAGGCCGGCGGGTGAAGTGTTGCCGCCGAGGTATCCGGGAAAGGCCGTGGTCGTGAACGGCAGCGGGTTCTGCAGCGCCGGATTATTCAGCGCCGCCGCCCAATTCCCGGCCTGCGTCAGCCCGGAAACGCTGTTCTTGATACCAAGCGCCTGCTGATAGATCTGGATCGCTTCGTTATAGGTCTGGATCGCTTCTTGCAGCTGCTGCTTGAGCACCGTGATCTCGTTCACCAGCTGCGCGATCGACGCAGAGTCGATCACCGGCAGCTGCGCCGGCGCCGGGTGCGCCGCCAGCAGCGATGCTGCGCACACTCCGATCAGCAACACCTTGCGCGGCAATCCGCCTTGCCCTGAGCGCGCGCCTCCCGCGGTCGTTGCCGGCGCGATCAGCCGGCCCCGCCGCCAGCATCTAACCGCCATGCTCATCGCGGGCGAGCCGAGCCGGGGGCCGCGGCCGGTGCCGCCGGTGCGCCGAGGCGGCACCGGACGGTAATTGCGGCGGCAGATAATTCTTCGGCCAGACGAGTCGGCCCGCAGCTCTTCTCCCCTGGGCGAAGCCCAACCCCATCAGAACGCCGATCAGGATGAGGAAAATCGCCCGCAACGGCCGGAAGCTCCCCATCCCGTGATGGACGATATGAAGCCGGTTCATCAGTCCACAGCCTCCTTGTGGCGGCGCATGAATTCGTCGAGCCAGTTCTCGGCCGCCGGGCCGGTCCCTTCGCGCAGCCGTTCGGCAAAACGCACGGTGTTGGCGCGGCCCGACAGCACCGCCACGAATTCCGGCAGGGCCGACAAATCGAAATCGACGATCACGCTGCCGCTGTCGCGCTTGATCAGGCATTGCCGCGATCCCGGCAGCATGTCTTCGCGAATGGCGCGGTATTCGCCCTCGGTCAGGAACAGCTTGCCGCGGTGCACCTCCTCGTCCGCGGTCGGGTTGCGGAAGAAGACCTTGGTGAAGCACTGATTGACCATGGTCGGACCGAAGGTGCCTTCGAGCAGATGCTCGGGCTCCTGCGTCACCAGGATGATCACCGCGTTGTTTTTGCGGCCGCGCAGCAGAAAATCTTCGGTCTCCTCGCGGAATTGCTCGTGCAGCAGGTAGGCCTTGCATTCGTCGAGGCTGATCACCGCGCGGCGGCCGTCGATCACCGAGCGGATGCGGTAGAGCAGGTATTGCGCCGCCGGATTGACGATCTCGGGGTTGCCGAGGACCGCGGTCAGATCGAAGCCGACCATGCGCGCGGCGATATCGACCTCGTCGGCTTCGCCGTCGAACGCCCAGCCAAGGCCCGCACCCCGGCACCAGCGCTCGATCCGGGCGCCGGCGCCGCGCGGATCGCGCCAGCCAAGAAATTGCCGCAGCCCTTCGAGGCTGCGCAGCCCCACAGGCAGGCGCATGACCGCCGCCACGGCGCGCGCCAGCCGCGCATCGTCCTCCGGCGGCAGCGGGCCGTGGCCGTCGAGCTGGATCAGCGCCTTGATCCATCGGGCGAGGAACTGCCGGTCGGCCGGGTTGTCCCTAAGCCCGCGCAGCGGTGCGAGCCCGCTCGGTTCGCCGGAACGCACCACGAGATAGCTGCCGCCGACCGCGCGGACCAAGAGCTCACCGCCTCGGTCCTTGTCGAAGAAAAAGACGATGCCGTCGTCGCCGAGGCACGGGTCGAACATCGCCAACAGGGTCATCAAAAACGTGCTTTTGCCCGACCCGATGCGGCCGAAAATCACCGTCATCCCGACGTCGTCGACATGCGGGATGAAGTCGTAGGCGGTGCCGGCGGTCGTCCGCAGCCGGATCATCGCCGGCCCCCAGCGGCCGTGGCGCGCGCCCTGCGGAAACGCGCCGAAATTTGCCAGATGCGAAAAATTGCGCGAGCTGATCGCACCCGGCCGGGTGCGCCATTCGAGATTGCCCGGCAGCTGCGCGAAATACGCCGCTTCCATGCCGAGGCTTTCCTGCGCCACGACGGCACCGGCATTGGCGAGCTCGCTGCGCGCGATACCCGCCCGGCGCTCGAGCTCGGGGAGGCTCTCGGCATAGACCGCGAGCGAGAGGTGATGGCTGCCCATCACAAACTCGCCCGAGGCCAGCTGGTCCTGGGCCGCGCCAAGGCCCGCGATCTGCGAGGCCGCCTTGTCGCCGGCGGCGATCATCTGACTGGCTTTGAGCGACAGTTTCCCGAGCGCATCGGGCCGCGCCAGAAAGCGCCAGGATTGCGACAGCACGAGCGGCATCGGCAGCGGCAACAGCGCATCGAAGAGCCCCGGATGCGTCGCCGCCATATATTCGCGCAGCCCGAAGATGGCGCCGTAACGCGAGCCGCCCGGCGAGCGGATCTCGTAGGCATGCCGCCCGAAGATCGCGCGGTCGGTATAGATGCAGTTCCCGAGCGGCCCCGACACCAGCGGCACCGGCAGGTAATCGACGGTCAGGATCAGCCGCAGCGCCGCGGCAATCTCGCTGAAGAGAACGCCACCCTCCTCGCGCAACCCGAGCCGCTGCAGATCGTAGCCGTCGAGGCTGCGCGCCAGCGCCGTCCACAAATCCTCGATTGCGGCGAGGCTCTCGGGATCGGCCGGGCCGGCCTGTTTGCGAAAGCGCGCTCAGCGCCTTGTTGAGCTGCCGCCCGGCCGCCTGGCCGCCGCCCGGCGTGCGCGGCGCCACGATCACCGACAGGTACCAGTCGTTCTGGTAGAGCCGGTCCTGCAGGACACGGCTGCGATAGGCGTGGTCGAGCCGTGCCGCGAACGCGTTGCGGAACGCTGCCGCGGGCAGGTCGTCGACCTGTCGGTGCCGCACGAGATGCGCGCCGATGGTCACCGTGTCGTCGGCGATGTTGCGCCACAGACCGTTGAGAAACCGTGCGGCGGCATTGCGCTCGGCGGCCGAGGCCAGCTCGTGCGGCATGCCGCGCAGCCGGCCCATGGCCAGCAGCGAGCCGTCGTTCAGCAGAACGGCACCGGGTGCTGCGTGCCCGAGATAAGGGAGATAAGGCTCGGCCGACCGCTCGGCCCAGCCGGAATTACCGCGCAGCATCGGCGATACCGCGCGGCAGCTTCGCCTGGCGGATAGGGAAGGGGGCCGGCGAGGCGCCGCCCCAATGATGGGCGTCGAACGACCGCGCCTTGGTTTGCAGCCAGAGGGCTGCGACGCCGACGGCGTTGTAGTCGTAGCGCACCAAGAGGCGCGCGCCGAACCACAACGGGACCAGGCCGAGTTCGTAAAAGGGGTTCTGGACAAAAATCATGATCAGCGCCAACGCCATCAGGAACAGCACAAAGAGGCCGAGCGGCAGGCCCATGATCAGCGCCGGCCGCGTGGCGGCGACAAACAGCGGGGCCTCGTCGAGGCGTTCCACGGGCCGGCCTAGACCCCGCCGAGGAATTGGCTCACCAGATAGCTGCTGCCAAAGATCAGGATCAGCCCGCCGATAAAGGCGGCGAGCACAAACAGGCCGAGCCGGCCGAGGAGAAAGGAAATACCCACCGCGATCAGGCCGAGCACGGCGAGAGACTGCCCGAACGGCCCCAAGATATAGGTGGTGATCGCTTGCAGGATGGTGTTGGGGTCGGTGCCGCCGCCGACGATCTGTGCGTGCGCCGCCGGTGCACCGAAAACACCCGCCGCCGCAACTATCGGGAGAATGCGCGTTGCCGTCTTGCGGATCCGCTGCAAAGCCCGGTTGGCAGGCGGCTGATAGAACAGATCGCGGGCGACGGCAAATTCAGCGTCGGTCGGTCGCGTCAGTATGCTCAATTTGATCCCCTCTCTGCGGAAATGCCGATTCGCCGGAAGCCGGCGCGCCATCGGGAAAGACATTCCACCCGGCGCCCGAATCGCGAATCGGCGGCGCGGCTTTGTCCGCTGGCAAAGCCGCCTTGGCCGTCCCCGCATCCCGCCCGGCGGCAAGCACCCGGGCGACATAGCCGTTCTCAAAGCCGGCGCGGGGCGAGCCCGTGTTGTACCGGCTGAAGGCTGTCAGCACCGCCGCACCCGCCGCCAAGGATCGGCACGGCTCGAAGGCGTTGTCGGCGGCGAGGCCGAGCCACCCGAAATTGCGCTGATTGATCTGCATGAGGCCGAGGTCGAGGTCGTGGCCCTCGTCGGCAAGTCGCGCCGCGAGCGCCACCGCCTCGGGCTTCGCGGCCGGGTGATAGGAGCGATGCGCGGTGTTGTCGCCGATCGCGAGCGGATCACGCCCGCTCTCGGTCTCGGCGATTGCGGCGAACGTCGCCGGCGCGACCTGCGGCGCGCAGGTAGCGGCGAGCGTGGTTACGACTGCCAGCGGTAAGATCACCCGCGACTCCGATTTATGCCTTCGTAGCAGAGTGAACCTGGGTGGCCGCAGTTTGGGCTGTCAAGGGACATTTTTGATCCGCGGGCGATGGCATTGCGGTCGCCGAGCGAGACATAGCATCAGCAGGTAGCGTGACAAGGTCAGCTATGCTACTATTAATAGCGGGTTGCCAGGGTTGCATCCATGCGGGCGCGCTCGTAACGGCGGATATGGTAGCGACCGCCAGCGGGTAGATCGGCAGCCTTCTTTACTAATACGGCTACATATTATAACGATTGACGCTGGTGTTGAACCATTAACATTAATTTTGACGGTCGCGCGGCCTTGGCGTCAACGCCGCCGTAAACATGCACCCCACCGCCGCCGCAAATGCCTCGCAGGCCGAGAGCGAGATATTCTGGGCGCCGCGTTCGACGTGGGATACATAACCCTGCGTCATCCCGAGACGAGCCGCGAGCTCAACCTGGCTGATCCCGGCCCGCAGGCGCGCCTCGCGCAAACGCCGCCCGAATTCGGCGATGCCGCTGTCGCTGTCGCGCGGCTTTGGCGGCGACGTAAACTCGGTCGAAACCAGGCAGCCCACCGCCTGGGCATACCTTGCGCAGGCCGACAGCGTAATATTCTCCGTGCCGAGCTCGACGCGAGACACGTAGCTCTGTCTTATCCGCAGACGCCTCGCGACTTCGGCTTGGCTCAGGCCGGCCCGCCGGCGGGCCTCGCGCAAACGCCGCCCGAATTCGATTATCAGCTGCCGCTCGCCGTCCGCGCTCCCTGCCGGCTGTGCCAATCGCCCTCACGCCCTCGGGTAGAAAATTCGCCCGAGATATTACCGCCGCTGGAGCTATGGCAACAGAATCACGGTGAGGTGCCATGACCCCGAGGGCAATACCAAAACGTCAGCGGCTGGACGGCGCCATCGGCCGGAAGGAAGCCGCCCGGCAACGGTCAATTTGCCTTCGAGATGGGGGACGCGCGCGATCCGAATCGCCGTGCCGGCAGGTGGTTCAATCAAGCCGGCGGCGGGACGGTAGCTCAGACCGAACAGTTCGGCCGGCAGGATTGTCGTCGAGGTTTGGTCGGTAATGTAACTCGCCGAGCGGCCGAAGCGGTCGATTTCGCCGAAGCCGCGCGGCTCAGATCAACCGATCAGCCCGATCCCGTCAGGTCAGGCGAATCAGGTCGAATTTCTGGAATGCGGTTTACGCGTGTCCTCCCCGGCTCACGCGGGGCCGGTCGCTACTCGGCTGTCGCCTCGCGGCGTCCGTATCAGCGTGTTGCGGGTGTTACCGGCGTCAATCCTTGGTCGGTAAACCGTTCGATCGGATGCTCGAAGGTCACCCACGGATGCCGCGTTGCCTCCCAGACCGATGCCGCCGGCCGGGGCATCAACGGGTCGGCGAACGCGCCGACAGCGATGCCGACATGATCCGGGCGGAGCTCCGCGCGCCAGAACACCGAGGTGCCGCAATCGGGGCAAAAATGAAATTCGACTTTTCGCCCCGAGCCGCTGCCGCGCACGTAGACTTTGCTGGGTCCCTCGATGCGCACCTGCTCCTTTGGAAAAAAGGCGACGACTCCGAAAGCCGAGCCGGTACGCCGTTGGCACTCCGTGCAGTGACAGAGGGCGATCGGAGGCTCGCCGGTCGCCTCGGCGCGCAGCGACCCGCAGCAGCAACGGGCGACCCTGCTCATCGGAACCCTCCCATTTTTGGCGTTGTCGCCACCGCCAGAAGCGCCAGCCTGCCCCCGCGAAAGCGGCGCGAAAGGGGGGGTGGCCCCTGCGACATCCTGGACAGCCGCTTGTCGGGCGGATATGCGCGCGGCAGGCGCTTCCACCGAGATTTTGGACGCGAACGCGCAGGTCATGGAAGTGCCCATTTGGGGCACAGCACTCCTGACGGAATGCAAAAAACCGCGGGCGAAATCATGCTGACCTGGCGGGTCGGGGCCGCGGCCTCGCCGGCGGCTGACCAGGCGATGGCGGAATACTACCTCGCCGGGACCCTGAAGCCGGCGCTGGCGCCGGCGGTGTTCTCAGATCGCTGAGGTCATACCGTATATAGTAGATAAATGGCTCCAGACGACATAATATCGTATATGGGACCGGATCGAGGCGAAGCGATGAGCGAACCGCCGCGGCGTCATCGGCTGCCCAGCCGGCGAAGAGCGGAAACCCGCGAATTGGCGGTCGGCGGCTCGGTCCTGACCGCCACAATCGGGTTCGACGCTGCCGGCCGCGCGGCAGAGCTGTTTCTCTCGGGAGCGAAAGACGGCTCGGGGATGGCGGCGATCCTCGACGACGCCAGCGTTGTGATCTCGATCGCGCTGCAGCACGGCATCCCGGCGTGCGCCTTGGCCAAAAGCATCGCCCGCCTGCCGCTGGCCCCGCTCGCCCCACTCTATCTCGACTGCCCCGATGGCGCCCGGCCCGCCGCCGCCTCGGTCATCGGCGCGGCTCTCGATCTGATCGCCGAATACCAGGCGAACTCA
Organism: uncultured Alphaproteobacteria bacterium; assembly: GCA_963702685.1. Taxonomy (GTDB): domain Bacteria; phylum Pseudomonadota; class Alphaproteobacteria; order ATCC43930; family CGMCC-115725; genus AP-15. The sequence continues at coordinate 20,598 of CAVPDQ010000007.1, forward strand.
GGCTGAACCGCGAGCCCTGCCGTCAGCGCCGAGAATTTCCTCAATGGTGTCGTCTTCCCGCGGGAGCCCGTCCGCGCTCCCGCAGATCCCGGCCGGTGATCTCGACGTTGAGGTCGTCGGTCAGCTGCCGGCGCCGCAACTTGCGCTCGGCGATCAGTTCAAAGCGGGTCCGGTCGAGGTGGTAGGCTTCGAGACAGCGTTCGGGTGTCGGCGCCTGATCGAGCAGCGACTGGAACACCCGCCGCGAGATGCGGACCACACCTTCGTATTCGCCGACACCGATGCCGAACTCGACAGCCGCTCGTTCGGCACTCCATCGGACATCCGGTGGAAACCGGAAGAACATGCTCGACCTCCGCCTGGCAAGAACGTCGAGTTCCGCGATTGTTCTATACCTCGGCGCGGTCCGCAGCAACGGCTCGCAGACGCGAGACGGCGACCATGACTCGGTTTGCGGTAGAGGTTCGCTCGCCCATCAGCCCGGCTCTATCTGCCCTCGGCGGCGCCCTGCCAAGATCGTCCCTACGATTGCTGGGAATGGCTGCTTCGGGCACTCAAGCGGATTTCAGCAGCGGCGCGGTGCGGTTGCCGCGTCAATCAAACGCGATATAAAACGACATCGGCGATGGGGATAGAAAGCTAACGAGACAGTTTGCCACCCCAGTTTATCCACCGTCGCAGTCACTGGGCCGGCCCCCTACAAGGTCACGAATGTTAGCCGAGGCCAGTCTGCTCAATGCCGGCTAGTAGCCGCCTGTCGTTTTCGCCAATCACGTCAGATGCGCGGCGAGGTGCTTGTTCATCTCGAACATGGTCACCTTGTCCTTGCCGAAGACCCTCCGGAGCTGGTCATCGGCCACGATTTCGCGTCGGTTCTCCGGGTTCTGCAAGTTGTGCGAACGGATGTACTCCCAGATTTTGCTCACGACCTGGCCCCGGGGTAGCGGGCCCGCGCCGATTACCGCGGCCAGCTCCTCCGACAGCTGCAGCGGCTTCTGCAGAGCATTCACTTTGACATCGCTCGCCTTTTTCTCCTGCTTTTTCGTCGCCATCGATCTCCTCCAGGGTTGCTTGCGGCGCGCCGCCATGCCTGCCCCCGGACTACGCGCTAGCCGCAGCGACCTGCAATGCTGTAAAGCCCGGCGCGGCATCAAAACCCCGTTTCTGCCGCACATTTGCTGAGGAGCGCGCTCGGCAAGATCGACCCGATCAGCCGGGTATCTTATCGCGGTCCGGCCAAGCGGACCGCGTGCAGCCGCGAATCGCTAGAAAACCCGTTGCTGGTTGCAGCAGGCACTCCGGCGGCGACTACCATGGATGATCGCGGCGTTTTATGCCGCGACCGCCGCCGATAGAGGTCGGCCTATGCCAGACCTTGAGCATGCTCGATCCGGCGCGCCGAGACGCCGGAACTGGCGGCGCGGCGCGAACTGGCCGAGGAGAATCGGCCTCGCGGGGTACCGACTGAGCCAGAACGCGTATTTTTTGTAGCATGCGGCTTTCGTCGCGCGCCACGAACGCCGCCGCCCTACCAGATGTAGAAGCCGGGGAACGGATGTTATGTCGAATTGATACCCCGGTCACATGCCGGTCGGCACAACGGGAGCGCGTTCAAGCGATCTGGCCTGGGAAACCGGGCAGCGCGGCCGGCAGCGGCACGGGCCAGACCTCGGGCGGTAGACACAGCCCCGGATCGCGCGCCGGCGGCGGATGCCGCGGAACGGATGTAGTGACAAACGCTCGGTTTCCGGAATGCCGCTTATGCGGCTTTGACGAAGCCCGCGCGCCGTGCAAAGAACAAAACATCTAGAAAACAGGGGGAGAGGTTTCGGAATGACCACCGCTAGAAAGTCCGTAACGCAGTCCCTTGAAGAAATCCGCTTCGAACTGGCGCAAATCAAAGCGTTGCTTGCTGCTCTACCGCAGCAGATCGATACGCCCCCGAAAATGGCAGCGGTCATTTCGGTCGCGAACGGACAAAAGGTAAATTCATGGAACCGCGGTAACGCGCTTGCCATGTCATCGGAGAGCTTGACCCGCGCATCGGCCAGCCCTATCGCAGGGTAGACACCGAGCGTCATCCGGTGCGGCCGGCCGGCGAAGTGGTAATCCCAAATCAACCGGCACGCGCCTTCGGCCTCGGCCTGCGCCAGCGAGGACCGCAGCGGCGCGATCCGAGTGCCAGACGAAGGGGCCTCGCCGTTGCCGACAGTTACGCAATGACCATGCGTATTTCGCCCACGTTTTGATCAGTTACCGTCACCACATTCCAAAGGAACCAGTCATTGTGCCATGACTCCCCGCCATTGAGCACAAAATTCTGCAGAGCATTGAGTAGTTGATTTCTATTGTCGAGCACCATATTCGAGGGTATGTAAACAATTTGAACTATGTTTCCAAGAGTAGTCGGTAGTTCATCAACGGCACGTAGTTGCTGTGCTAAAACCATGAATTGAGACACCATGTCCGATGGTTTCGATCCACCATAACGTCCCGCATCGTTCGAGTGCACAATGTCCATGTGATAGCCTCCACGTTATGCTTCCACCAGACCTTAGGATTAAGAAGGTGGGTCGTTGTTGAATGACCAGCCTACAGCACCGGTCGGCGTCCAAAGCGCAAAATTTGAGGAGAGTAAGGAATCAGAGCCATCCCTATTGTGGAGGTGGCTGGTGCAACCTTGGCGCACATCAAACCAGCCTCCGTGGACCCCGGTCAGCCATTGTCCTGGCTGGGCAGTAGCTTGGATGGATTGATCTGCCTCGACCGTGACCGTTTCCTGGTATGAGAAGTCAAATTTGAACGAAAAAATGTCAACTGGAAACCCAACCTCGCCCTGGAAGGTCATGGAAAAGGTATTGGTCATCTTTGATGTATAGGTGAAAACAAGAGGTTGAGTAGTTCCGTTAAACTGTGAATATATTTCCCCAGCTGCATAAATTAAAACCGTTAAGCTGGGGTAAATAGGATACGTGATCCAATAGTATATATCATCCAAGGAGGCGTTGGGAGCAAGCGCATGTCCGTAAACATCGGCACGAATCTTCGGTACCTGCTCTAGTTTCAAGAGCATTTGGGAGGTCCGGTGATGATCCACGATAGCCCGTATCCGCGGTCGGTCTTCCAAAAGAAACATTGGAGATTTGCGCTCACCGAATCTCGTATCCATAGTGTCTTCTCCCGCTCTGGTGCCTCACAGATCGACATAACGTGCTCATTCCGATTTTCCTTACCTTGGACAACGCCCATGCCGTAGGAGACCGTCTAATTGACGGCTCCAGACACGAGGTGGCCGAATGCAGCTGGCGTCGCCTCGAACGCCACCTCGCCGAAGCCCGCGTGCGACCCGGCAAAACCCTCGACGCCTTCGACTTCGAGGCCGTGCCGGTGATCCGCAAAGCCCAGGTCATGGCGCTCGCCGCCGGCGACGTGGTGATCACCCCGGCCGTTGACCGTCTGTCGCGTGACACTACCGACCTTCTGGTTATCGCCCGAGACATGCAGCGCGCCCGAGCAAGCATCCGTTCCCTCGCCGAGCCGTAAGGCCACGTTAGGAAGCGTAGCCCAGTTTTTTGGCCATCTTACCGGATGTAGCTTTCGCCAACGTGAACAGAAACCGAGTTTTTGCGCATGTTGCAGAAATCAAGAATTTC
>CAVPDQ010000008.1:0-373170 GCA_963702685.1 uncultured Alphaproteobacteria bacterium
GTGCAATGCTTTAGCCTGTCGCCACTCTAGCGGATAAAATCAGACCGTTTCGCGTCGCTGTTCAGGCCAGGGAGGCCGGGTTGCGGACGTAGTCCTTGATCGCATCGGCCGCCCAACAGGCCAGCATGCCGATCGTCTCGGTGGGGCCGTTCGCGGGGTTTTGCGGGAACGCGCTGCCGCCGACCACGAACAGGTTCGAAACGTCCCACGACTGCAGGTATTTGTTGACGACGCTGGTCGACGGATCGCTGCCCATCACCGCACCCCCGACATTGTGCGTGCTCTGGTATCCCGTGATACCGAAATGCGTGCCCTTGTTCGAGCCGCCCAGGCGCGAACCGTTGAGCGCCCGGCCGATCTCGGTGCAGCGCTCGTTCAGGTACCTCATCATACGCAGGTCGTTGTCGTTCCAGTCGAACGTCATGCGTAAGAGCGGCAGGCCGTAAGCGTCTTTGTAGGTCGGATCGAGATCGAGGTAGTTGTGCCGATAGCTGAGGCACGATGCGTGAATCGTGATCGACATGTTTCGGCGGTAGTATTGGGCGACGGCTTTCTTCCATTCGCCGCCCCAACGCGGCGTGCCGGGCGGCACCCGCTTGCCCTTGATCGGCGTAGCACCGCTCGTCGCGGTGTTCATATACGCGCCCCCGATAAAGCCGAGCGGGCCGCGGTCGATCAGGTCACCGTTGAATTCGTCGATCGACGTGTTGACCTGGCCGCCGCCGATGAACGGATTGAACTCGCGATCGTCGAAGAACACCTGCACCGAGCCGCCCTGCTGGTAGGAGTAGTTGCGGCCGACCACCCCTTTGCCGGTGAGCGGATCGTAGGGCGTGCCGATGCCCGACAGCAGCAGCAGCCGCACGTTGCTGAAGCAATAGGCGCCCAGAACCACGATGCCGGCCGGCTGCTCGACCTCGTTGCCGCGCGGGTCGATGTAGGTGACGCCGGTGGCCTTCTTGCCGGTGGAATCCGTGTTGACGCGCAGCACGTTGCACAGCGGGCGCAACTCGAAGGTCGGCTGCCGGGCGAGCGCGGGCAGCACCGCGCTGAGGGGATTGGCCTTGGCGCCTTGCGCGCAGACATGGCTCGAGCAAAAGCCGCCGAGCGCGCATTCGAGCATCTGGACGCGGTAGAGGTTGCGGTAGTCCTGGGTCATCGCCGCGGTCGGGCCTTGGAACGGCACGTAGCCCAGCGAGCTCACCGCGTCGGCGAAGAGCGCGCCCTGATACGTGCGCCTAGTCGGCGGGTTTGGATACTCGCGCGAGCGCGGCCCTTCGTGAGGATTGCCGCCCGCCTGGATCTCGCCGTCGAGGTTGCCGGCCTTGCCGCCGACGCCGAAGATTTCCTCGAACTGGTCGTAGTAGGGTTCGATCTCGTCCCAGGTGACGCCCCAGTCCTGCAGATTGCAGTCCTCGGGAATGAACGATGCGCCGTAGCGTTCCTTGATGCGCGAGCGGATTTCGAAATCATGCGGCAAGAAGCGGCGCGCATTGCCGCCCCAGTGCGCCGCCGTGCCACCGACCATCTCGCCCGGCTTGAACGCGCCCATCTCGCGCATCGGCAGCGCCGTCTGCGCGTTGTTGTTGCGAAATGTAATGGTGTCGCGCGCCAGGTTCTGGAAGATGTCGCTGTGGCGATCGAACTTCAGCTCGTCATACACGTTGGGCTTCTGAAAGTCGGTGTCGATATCGAACTCTTTGCCGCGCTCCAGGCACACGACGCTCAAGCCGGCGCTGGCCAGCTCCATGGACATGATCGAGCCGACCACGCCACTGCCGACGACGACGACATCGACAGGTTTTAGTTTCGCAGCCGACATCTCAGCTTTCCTCGCTGCTGTTGGTGTTGCTGTTGCGCTTGATGATGACGTGCTTCGGAAAGCCTTCGGCATCGACCGGCACCTTGCCGGTTTGGAGATCGAGCACGCTGACGGGCTCGGCGTGGTACGGCTCGCTGCTGGTGACCAGCTCGCGGTATCGGCCGCTGGGCACTCCGGGGAAGCCGAGCAGCTTCCACCCCGCTTTGTCGCGGTTGCCGCCGTACAGCGGATCGGCGAAATACCCCTCTTCGGTGTTGCGCCACAGCATGTCGAAGAAAAACTTCGACGACAGCGACGGCAGCGCGATCTCGTCCTTCTCCAACTGGTCGAGCAGGCGCAATTGCCGCTCGCTCGCCAGCTGCGCGAAAGGCCGGTCGAGCTCGGCTCGGCAGTGCCGGTTGATCTCGCGAATCGCGATCCGATAGACCTCTTGCGGCGTAAAGCGCGATTGGTAGCCCTGCTGCGGCGTGCCCTCCAGCCATGGGCCGCCGCGATATTGACGGCCATGGACCCCCCAGGAGCCGGCCAATTGGCGGTCGATATAGACCACCACCCCCGCATCGCGGGCGCCAGGGCCCAGCTCATCGGTCGGAATCAGATGCTCGACGGCGGCCTCCAGAAAGCAAATCTCGGGCTCCAGCAAATAGAGATACGAAGCCCCGATCGGGTTGTCGCTCAAGGTCATCTCCTCAATTGCCCACTTTGGGGTGCACAATGTGATCGGGCATTGTCAAGCCAGCCGGAAAAATTTCGTGTGCGCCGTCGCCCGCAGCCCGGAGCTGCTTGTCCGCGGTAATGCGCGCTCAGCGGTGGGCGGCAAAGCCGGTGAAGGCGTGCGGGATGCGGTGGAGGTCGGCGACCAGCTCGCGCTGCAAGCCCGTGGGCGCCGATGCCGGGAAATCGAGCTCGATCGAGTCGGCGAGGCCGCCAAAGCGCGCCGCGACCGCGCCGGCGATTTCGCGATAGGTCGCGCAGACGGCGAACAGGCGAACGGCATCGTCCGAGACCAGCGAGGGCATTTCGCCCCAGCGCCCCTCGATCGACAAGCGGTGGAGCGCCGCCCCGAGCTCGTCGAGCCCGTGCAAGGCGAGGATCGGCCGGTAGGTGCGGGTCGAGCCGTAGAACGCCACGCGCCGGCGCACCCGGTCGATCTCCGCGCGGACCGCCGCCTCGTCCGGGCCGGTCGCGACAAAGCCGCCGCCATGAATGTCGAAATGCCCGCGTGCGACGCCGCCGCGCCGCCTGCCTTCCTCGATCTTCGGCAGGCAAATTTCTGCGAGATAGCGGCGCGAGCAAAGCGGATGCAGCCGCACCCCGTCACCGACCTCGCCGGCAAGCCGCAGCATCGCCTCACCGACCGCAGCGATGGCAACGCGCGGCGGCGGCAGCCCGGTCGGCTCCGGCGAGAAGTCGGGGGTCATCAAAGTGAGCCGGTAGTGCGCGCTCTCGAAGCCGAGCGGCTCGCCGGTTTCCCAGCAGCGCCAAACCGCGCACAACGCCCCGACATAGTCGCGCAGCCGCGGCGCCGGCGGGCTCCACGCGATGCCGAACCGGCGCTCGTTATGGCCTTTGACCTGGCTGCCGAGACCGAGAACAAACCGGCCGTGCGAATTGGCGTGCAGGTCCCAGGCTTGGCTCGCCATGACCGTCGGACTGCGCGGAAAGGCGACCGCGACCGATGTCGTCAGCTCGACCCGCTCGGTCGCGAGCGCGGCCAAAGCGAGCGGCGTGAACGGATCGTGGCCGAGCTCGGCTGTCGTCAGGCCGTCGAACCCGGCGGCTTCGGCCGTTGCCGCAAATGATGCCGCCTCGCGCCAATCTTTGGTCGGGAGAGAGGTGAAGACGCGCATCAGGTTTTGCCCGGTCGCTTGCCGGGGTGTGGGCCGAGCCCGTCGCCCGCTCTCGCCATAACCGCCACGCTACCATAAATTCCGGGCTTGCCCTGCTGGCAACCGAGCCTGCGATGCCACCTGGCCTGAGCGCGGCCGCCTTTCCTGCCGACACGCCGCTCCACGCCTTTTTCGCCTGGAACGAGGCGCGGCGCGGTGGGCGCGACCGCCGCTACATCATCGCCCGCGATATCTACCATCTGCTGGGGCAGTCCGGCGGCGACATCGAGGTGCCGGCCGCCCATCTCTCCGGCCAGCCCGTCATCTTGTGGCGCCGCGGCAACCGGATGGTCTTGTCCGCCACACGGCGCCGTACCGCGCGCGGAATGCTCGAAACCGCTTCCGGTGCTGCGCGCGCCCTGATCGATGCGCTCCTGGCATCTGTCGGCAATCGCGACCCGGCGGCGCATGCAGCGTTTTTTCGGGCTTGCGAGGAATTGGCGAGCAACGTCGATCTCGCTGCCTTGGCCAGCCGCCATCCGCGCCGCAAAGCGGTGCCGGCACGATCTTTGCCGCGCGAGATTTTGGTCATCAAGCTCGGCGCGCTCGGCGATTTTATCCAGGCGCTGGGGCCGGTGCCCGACATTCGGCGGCATCATCGGGGCGCCCGGATCAGCCTGCTGACGACCGCGCCCTATGCCGATTTCGCGGCGCAGACGGGGCTGTTCGACGACGTCCTGGTCGATCCGCGGCCGCGCGGCTTCGATTTCCGCGGCTTGCTCGCGCTGCGCCGGCTGTTGCGGCAGCGCCGTTTCGATCGGGTCTATGATTTCCAGACCTCCGACCGCACCGCGCTCTATGCCCGGCTGTTTCGGCCGGGGCCGATGCCGGAATGGTCGGGGATCGTTGCCGGCTGCTCCCATCCCCACGCCAACCTCGAGCGCAACCGGCAGCACACGATGGACCGGCAGGCCGAGCAATTGCTGATGGCCGGCATCTATCCGTCGGCGACAGCGCCGCGCCTGCCCGCGATCGGGACATTGCCGGAAGTCGTTGCCGGGAGGCGGTTCGCGATACTGATCCCAGGATCGGCGCCGCATCGGCCGGAAAAGCGTTGGCCCGCGGCCTATTACGGCGAGCTGGCGGGGCGGTTGCATCGGGCTGGGCTGTTGACCGTCGTGGCTGGGGTTGCCGGCGAAGAGACGATCGCCCGCGCGATCCGCGGCGTCTGCCCCGATTGCCTCGACCTCGTCGGCCGCACCGATCTTGCGGCACTCGCCGCATTGGCGCGGATGGCCGCGCTCACGATCGGCAACGATACCGGCGCCACCCATGTCGCTGCCGCCGGCGGCCGGCCGGTCGTGGTGCTGTTCTCACGCGCCTCCGAGCCCGGCCTGTGCGCCCCGCGCGGCGCCGCGGTCACGGTGCTGGTCGAGCGCGGCTCTCGCCGATCTTTCGGTCGAGAAGGTTTATGCCGCTTGCCGCCCCGCCATCGCCGCTGCGCAAGCCGCCGCGCGCGTAATGCTTGCTCAGAAGCGCTCGACCCAGGGCCGCAATTCCACCTCCCAGGCCCAGGCCGAGCGCGGCTGGTGCAGCACACTCAGATAGCTCGCGGCGATCGCGTCGGGGTCGAGCATGCTGTCGGGCTTGTCCGCCGGCTCGACCCGGCCCGGATTGCGGATCGCGCCGTCGATAACGAAATGGGCGACGTGAATGCCCTGCGGGGCGAGCTCGCGCGCCATGCTCTGCGCCAGCCCGCGCAAGGCGAACTTGCCCATCGCGAACGGGGCCGAGAGCGGGTAGCCCTTGACGCTCGCCGAAGCGCCGGTGAACAAGACCGCACCGTGCTTTTGCGGCAGCATCCGTTTGACCGCCTCGCGCGCGACCAGAAACCCGCCATAGGCGCTGACCATGATCGCCCGCTCGACCTCGGCCGGGTCGAGCTCGGCGACCGGCCCGCGGGCACGCGCGCTGGCATTGTAGACGACGACATCGGGGGCACCCGACGCCGCTTCGACCGCGTCGAACAGCTTTGCCACCTGCGCCGGATCGACCGCATCGCAGGCATAAGCCTTGGCGCCGGTCTCGGCGCAAAGGGGGCCGAGCTTTTCGGTGTCGCGCGCGGCCAGCGCCACCTGCATCCCCTCTCCGGCGAAGAGGCGTGCCAGCGAGGCGCTGAGCCCGCGCCCGGCGCCGACGATCAGCGCGCGTTCGTAATTCGGTTTTGGCATGGTCGGTGTCCTCGCATGACGGTGCTTCTATGATCGCCGGCACCATAGCACCTGCCGGGAAAAGTCATGACCTCGCCGCACCGCAGCGCGGTGCGCGCACCGGCGAAGCGCGTCTCGCTATGATTGCCCGCTGCGGCGCAGCAACGCGGTCAGCTCGCCGACATTGCGCCAGTCCTGGCAGCGATCGATCGCCTGCTCGACATCACGCGCTCCCTCGGATGTCAGGACGGTGCCCGCGAGCTGACGGAATTTCCCGCGCAGCTCGGCCGGTGCAAAGGGCCGCTCGAAATCGCCGCGATGGCTGTCGCAAGCATGCGTGCTGCGCCGGCCGTCGGCGAGGGTCACGGTTGCCCGCGCCGGCCGCAGCCGCGGGGCGAGCGCCGACATCGCCGGGTCTTCGCTGATCTCCACACGCCGGCGCAAGGCTGCGACTGCCGGGTCGGCCAGGGCGGTGTCGTCGATTTCGGCAAAGCCCGCCCCGCCGCGCACCGCCATGACCGCGGCGGCATGCGGCAGCGAATATTTCGAAGCGAAATAGTTGGGCGGGTCCGGGTTGCGCATGACCGAGGCGAAACGATAGGTGGCAAACTCGATGCGCGCGATCTCTTCGGGGCGCGGCCGCAGCTCGGCGAGTGCTGCCGCGAGGCAGTCGAGCGCCGGATGGATTGGGTTGCAGCAGGCATAGAGCCGGAAATAGTTGCGCGTGATCTCCCAGCGCGTGCCGAGCGCGTCGGTGAGATGGTCGGGCGTAAAGCCGTCGCCGACAAGCTGGCCCAGCAACTCTTCGATCGCATCGTCGCGCGCCTCGAACCCGGCCTGCGCCAGCTCGGGCGCCAATCCCGCGGCAAAGCCGCTCATGCCGCCGGCGACGTTGAGCGCCGTGGCGCCGGCGACGGCGTTGGTATAGCTCGGCGTCAGCATCAGGATCGCGGCGATGCGCATCGCCCGGCTCACCCCGGCGGCGTCGAGACCTCTGAGGCGCGCCCCCGCGGCCGCCGCCGCCAACAGCAGAGCCTGGCCGTTCTGGTGCGCCAGCGGGCGCGGTGTGAACCCCAGCGCGAGGCGCGCCGCCGTCTCGTAGCCGAGGATGAACGCCGCCAGCATCTCGCGCCCGGTGCTGCCGCTGTGCTCGCCGACCGCCAGCACGCCGGGCAGCACCTGCATCGCGACCTGGCCCGAGGCGAGGCGGAGCCCCTCGCACAATTCGATCGCCCGGCCGGCGATGCCGTTCAAGAGCGCCGCGGTGCGGGGATCATGCGCCGGCCAGCCGCGCGCATAGACCGTGGCCCCGTTGCCGGCGGTCGGCGCGAGCCGCTGGCGCAGCCCGCGCACCTCGGGACGGTCCGATCCCGCCAGGATCACACCGAGCGTATCCAGCAGCACCAGCTTTGCATGGTCCTGGACCGGTTCGGGGATTTCCTCCAATTGCGTCTCGGCGACAAACCGAGCCAGCTCATCGATTCGACTGCCCATTCGCGTTATCCTTCTGAGCCACCCTCTTCATCGCATGCCGTCATGCGGAGGGCTATCGTCAGTCGTGGATGGCCGGCACAAGGCCGGCCACGAACGAGAAAATTGGCCCGAATCCAAGCCGTCCCCTCGTTCGTGGCCGGCTTCGTGCCGGCCATCCACGACTTTGGCCGCCAGCGATGCATTTGAGAGGATCAATGACTCTTCCCCCGTCGAGCCGACTTCCGTTTGCCGGCGATCTCGAAATTTGCCGGGTGCTGAACGGGATGTGGCAGGTCTCGGGCGCGCATGGCGCCATCGACCCCGAGCGCGCGATCGAGGCGATGCTCGCCTATCACGACGCCGGGTTCACCACCTGGGACCTGGCCGACCATTATGGCCCCGCCGAGGATTTCATCGGCGAATTTCGGCGCCGCTTTGCCGCCCGTCGCGGCAGCGAGCGGCTTGGCGAGATCCAGGCCTTTACCAAATGGGTGCCGCATCCCGGACGGATGACCCGGCCGGTCGTCGAGGGGGCGATCGCGGTGTCGTTGTCGCGGATGGGTGTGGACCGCCTCGACCTGCTGCAATTCCACTGGTGGGATTACGCTGATCCCGGCTATCTCGACGCGATCGAGCTTCTCGCCGATCTGCAACGCGAGGGCAAGATCCGGCATCTGGCATTGACCAATTTCGATACCGAGCGCCTGCGGACCATCGCCGGCCGCGGCATCCAGATCGTCTCGAACCAGGTGCAGTATTCGCTGATCGATCGCCGGCCCGAGGCGCGGATGGCGGGGTTTTGCGCCGAGCACGGCATCGTGCTGCTGGCCTACGGCACGGTGCTCGGCGGCCTCTTGTCCGAGAAATTCCTGGGGCGGCCCGAGCCGTCGCGGACCCAGCTCGGTACCGCTTCGTTGCAGAAATACAAGCGCATGATCGACGCCTGGGGCGGCTGGAGGCTGTTCCAGGAATTGCTCGCGGTCTTGCAGGATATTGCCGACAAGCACGGGGTCGGCATCGCCAATGTCGGCACCCGCTATGTGCTCGACCGGCCGGTGGTTGCCGGCGTCATTGTCGGCGCGCGGCTCGGGGTCGCCGAGCACCTCGCCGACAACGCTCGTGTCTTTGGCTTTGCGCTCGACGATCCCGACCTTGCGGCGATCGAGGCGGTGCTCGCCAAATCGCGCGACCTGCTGCGGCTGATCGGCGATTGCGGCGACGAATACCGCTGAAATCGGTGCGCGCGGCGTTATGGCGCCACCGGCTGGTCGGCGGCCATCGGAGCGGCCATCGGGGTAGGTGCCAGTCGCCGATAGGTTCGCCGTCCCGAAGGGCCAAACATTTTTGACCGCTTGCCGGGGGGCACACAGTTTTGCCACAAGCCCGCGATAGGTTCCGTGCCGACAGGAAGGAGGAGCGGGTGATCGATACGGGGCCGCCGCCGTTGCGGATCACGATTTGCGGGCTCGATGAGCTCGCCGGTTGCGTGGGCGACGTAACTCATGTGCTTTCGATCCTCGATCCCGGCTGGCCCGAGCCCGAGGCGCTGCGCCGCTTCGACCTCCACCGGCGGCTGAAGCTGCATTTTCACGACGTGATCGAGCCGGGTGCCGGTCGGCAGGCGCCGCAATCCTGGGATGTCGGAGTATTGCTCGCCTTCGGCCGCGGCCTGGTCCCCGCTGGCGACGACGCCGGTGCTCATCTCCTCATCCACTGCCATGCCGGCATCTCGCGCTCGACCGCCGCCGCGATCTTGATCCTGGCCCAGCACGATCCGAGCCGGGGTGCCGCTTGGGTTGTCCGCGAGGTGGTGCGGCTACGGCCGCGCGCTTGGCCCAATTTTCGCCTGATCGAGCTCGGCGACGCGTTGCTCGGCCGCCATGGCGAGCTGGTTGCCGCGGTCCGGGCGCATTACCGCGCAGCGCTCTACCGCCAGCCGTGGCTCGCCGAGGCGATGATCGATAGCGGCCGCGGCCGCGAGGTGATGGCGGCCGAGTGACTTCAGAAGGTAGTCCCGGATTTCTGATACGACGTCCAGACGAGCCCGGTTTGCGGCCCGGCGCTGCGCTGCTGTCGTCTCTGGAGCGGACTGCCACAGGCGGTGCAGATCGGTGAGCCTCGTCTCCACGCAGACTTCACCCGGCTTTGTTGTCGCCCCGTCTGTCTGACACGATCAGTAGCCGGACGGGTAATACTGATAGGGCGGCGGCGCATAATATGTAGAGGAGGCAGCGGCACTGCTCGCCATTGCCGCCACACCAGCGCCGACCGCGACGCCGGCGGCGACACCGCCCCAGTTGGGGCCGTAATAGCCACCGCCACCGCTGACCGCGACGTTGCGGTTCACATTCACGTTTCCGCTGACGTTGCGGTTCGCCGAAACGTTGCGGTTGCCCGAAACGTTGCGGTTGCCCGATACGTCGCGTTGAAAGTTGCCGCTGTTGAAATTGCCCCGGGTGGCCCCGCCGCCGCGGCTGACCCCAGCGCCGCCCCGGTTGCCGCCGCCGCCACGGCTGACCCCGCCGCCGCCCCGGTTGCCGCCACCGCCGCCGCGGCGCTGGACCAGCACCAACGGCGCGCCCTTTCCGGCCCCGGTCCCGGCAGCAAAGCCGGAAGCCCCTATCGCGCTCCATCCGGATGACGGGGCACCCGACGCCTGCGCGGCCACCAACACGACGGGCACGACATAGATCAAAAGCTTCTTCATGACCGGGGACCTCATTTGAGGTACTTGGCTTGGATCTGTTTCCAGCCGTCGATCGCTTGGCTGCAGCCGGCCTTGTCGAAGGGATGCCCGGAGCCGTAGCCAAGGGCGCCGGTAAAGGTAAAGGCGGCCTTGAGCCCAAAATGGATCGCGATCAGGTTGGCCAATTCCATTGCTCGCGAGATCTGCGCCTGCTTATCCGCGTCGGCCGAGCATTCGACCACTTGACCGGCCATTACACCGACACGACGCAGCCCATCCAGGAAGGATTGATTATCAGCGGGTGGCGTCGGCACACCTTGTGCGGGTGCGGGTGCGGCAGTGGCGGTCGAGGGCTTCTGGGCCAATGCAGGGCCGGCAGCTGCCAGGCAAGCCAGCGCCAATATGGTGGCCCGAAGATGATACGATCGCATCCGTTTGCCCTTCCTTATAAACTCGCTAATGATGTTCAGCGCGGCACCTACTGGCGTATTGATCACTTAATTTTACCAATTGACACTCTTCGCCTTCGAGGCTTAAGCGCTCTTATGCCACATCGCGTCATAGACGCACGCCCCGATCACCCTGCCTCTGAGCACGTTCTGAGCATCTATTTGGCCCTCGAACTTTTGCCCAACGCCAGTCCGCATCACCAAGACGCCTTGTGGCGTCACGTAACCCTGAAACCTGATGTTGAGGACGTCGAGTTGTGCGAGCCCGTTGGAGATGGTCATCTCCGGCGCGGTGTAGTTCGGGCAAACGGAGACACCCTCCGATGCGTTTGGCAGAGCGTTGCCTTTGCTCATGTTGTGCACCGTGCCGCCGATCCACGTTCCGTCGTAGGCGGTCGTCGTATTCGCCGCCGAGCCGGCTGCGTAGCTGGTCGGCGTGATCGGACCTTCCATCGCCGCCGGTGCGGGTTGCTGTTGAGCGCAACCGGCGATTGCGAGGATGGACGCGAATAAAAAGAACGCGTGTTTCATCTGTTCCTCCTCGTAGGTCAACTACTGTTTTTGTGCTCCCGCCTGGCCCTGTGCAGGCTGGCCCTGCGCAGGCTGGCCCTGTGCAGGCTGGCCCTGTGCAGGCGCACCCTGGCCGGGTTGGCCTGCTCCTGCTGCAGGCTGTTTTGCTGCAGGCGTGCCTCCGCGGCGCTCGTAACGCCGCTCGACGCGCCCTCCGCGCCGCTCTTGACGCCGCTCCATGCCGTTGGTTTGCGCCTCGGCGGCTGTGTATCGAAGGGCGAGGCCCGCCGCTGCCGCTACTCCGAGAACGGGCAACAGCCTGCGACGCGAGACCATTTTCGATTCACTTCTGTAGTCATGTTCGGCCTCCGAGATTTCGACCACACGGCGATCTCAGTATCTAGCGGACAGCACCTAACAGATCGCCTCAACCCACTCGTCATACCGGCGAAGGCCGGTATCCATGGCAGCGGTGGATCCCGACCTGCGCCGGGATAACGAGAAGGGAGTCAAACATCTGGTGGCTACCACTGGCAGGAGCGGGTCCCTTAGCCTCAACGGAATTTATTGTCGGCATCATCCCCGCTCCTGGAGCTCGATCATCACTCTACGGGAATCCTCTTGACCACAAAGCTACTGCACCGCAACCGTGACGGCTGTGTTCCAGGTGATGTCGACCTTGTCGCCAACCTTGAGGTTGTCGAGCACACCCGGATCGACGATATGGCGGCTGTATTTCCATCCGTTCGGACCAACGAAGGTGATCGACGATGCGTTCTTGTCGATGGCGTCGACGCTCGCGGTCATCGTTCGCTGCACGGATGCCGTGCCCCCGGGTCGTTCTCCCTGCCCCGCAGTGGAGGTGCCGGTCGCCATATCGACAGGTGCCTCGCCCGGCGGCTTCAGTCTCGCCGAGACGTTGTTGTCATACCTCACCGATACGTGGTCCCCGACCTTGAGCTCATCGAACCGCTTCGCGCTCGGCGGCACGTCGACCGTCTCGAAGCTGCCATCGGCTTTCTTGATGTTGACGGTGCGCTTCTCATGATCGATGGTCGCCACGGTGCCCGAAAGGGTGATGGTCTGTGTCGGGAGCTGTCTGACCTCCTGTGCCCAGCTGGATAGGGAAAGTCCCAAGACCAACGCGGACGCGCTCAAGGTTAAGCTTGCTCGGTTCATTTATCTTTCTCCCATGGGTTCACGGTTCCGGGGCATGTCAGAATTCTGTTCCAAGGACGAGCAAAGGCTCGCCGGTCCTTAGAGCCTAAACAGCGGGGTTCGCCGGCGGCTATGCAGAAATAACGGATTTACGGGTTGATGAACCGCGGCCCCGGAGGCCGTTGCAGGGTGGCTAGCGGGGTCTCGCTGAATACCGCTCGGTAGGCCGCCTCGAAACGCCCGAGCTCGGCGAAACCGAAGCCGCGGACAAGCTCGAACAGGCTTGCTCCGTCGGGGCCGGCGTCACGCAACGCGACACGTGCCCGGCTCAACCGGCGCAACAGCACATACCGGGCGGGGCTCATGCCAAGGAATTCGGCGCAGCACGAGCGCAGGGTCCGCTCGGTCACCCCGATCAGCTCGCACCACTCTATCGTGTGCAGAGGCTCGCCGAGATGCTCCGCCAACACCTCCTCGAACCTGATCATGATGCGGGCGTGCCGGCGTTTGATCGCGCCGTCGGCTTGCATGCTGGTGCGGGTTAGGCAGGCGACCAGCGTCTGGATCAAGCTTTGCTCGATGGCGCGCGCGACCTCCGTATGAGCCAATAGTTTCGAGTTGGTCTCGGCGAGGCGGGAGACTTGCGCATGCAGGCGCTGCAGGCGCGCCACATCGCGCGGGGAGGGGCGCAGGATCTTTCCCTCCAATGGCAAAGAGAAAGGCGTTCCGGAAAGAGCCCGGCCATAATGTTCGAGCCGCAGCGGGTCCAGTGCTATGACGTTCCACACCAAGCGGCCGGGTGTTGACTGGTGCAGCCGCTCGCCGCGGCCGTGGAACACAATCTCGCCGGGCTGCAATTCCATCCCGCCAGATACCGGCGGGGGCCCGGAATGCGCCGGAAACGTCACGAAGGAAAGCTGCGAGCCCAGGCAAACATAGGAAACCCGCGCAAACTCTTCCTCGCACCGCAACACCTGCAAATCGTGCAGCTCCGCCCAGGTCAGGCGGGCGTTGAACTTGGACTTGGAGCTTAGTGTGATGACAATCTCGATTTGGGTCTGACGCAGGCTCGCCTCGTAGTGATCGGGTTCGAGGAACGTGCGCGTGCCGCCTCCCGGCATTCATCCCTCTGCACAATCGATGAACCACAATACAGGCCGAGCATTTTGCCAAAGCGAGGATAGATCACCCGATCGCCGCGCCTATGCAGATTTAACGAATTTACGCACCGGCCCGCCGATTTCGTCCGGTTTCGAGTCCTCGGCGGGCCGACGCAGCGCTGCCGCGGGCGGCTCGCCGAATAGTGACCGGTCGGATCGAGGTTCCGGCTCTCAAAATTTGTGGAAAATGCATAGACGACCCGGTCAGCCGATGGTCTTCTCCGCTCCGGATATGGAAGGCTGGTTGAGGCAAAATCGACCGGTCCAGAAGGGTGTGAGGGATGAATGCCACGAGAGGCGTAGCCGGGCGAACGGCAAGGCGGCGTGGTCGAGGATGCGCTGTTGCGCCGGCCCGCAAATCGTAGCTCGGCTGCGGGTCGGAAACCGACGCGATCACGCCAAACCAGGCGCATCTTCTTCGTCGAGCTCTTTAGCATTCTTCGCGCAGTCTGGCCGATCCTGTCCGGGGTTCTTCTCGCGATGATCGGACCCGGACTTCTGATCGGGCTAATAGAGAGGTGGCGCGTTGTAGACGCTCTTTATTTCACCTTTGTGACTGGCCTCACCATCGGTTACGGCGATCTGACGCCGCGACATGTCGTGTCGCGGCTGCTCGCGGTGGTGATTGGCCTTGCCGGCATCGTGTTGACCGGCCTGGTCGCGGCGGTGAGCGTGGAGGCGCTGCGAGCGGCGGCCCGCGATGCTGGAGAATGAAAGACGCGGCGCTGCGGCTTCGGCTCGACCTGGCGGCCGTCTTTCGTGAGGGGAAAGGGGGTAAGAAATGATCGACCCGAATGTGCCGAAATCTGACCACGCACCTTCGCGCTCGACCGTCCTCGATCTTGCGCTCCAAATCGGACTGGTAGGCGTTTTGGTCTACGCTTGCAGCCGGTACCTATCGCCCTTTATCAACCTCCTGATCTGGTCTGCAATTTTGGCGGTGATGCTCTATCCGCTGCATCTCCGGCTGGCTGTTCGGCTCGGCAACCGCTGGTCGGCGCTGCTGATCGGGCTGGTCGGCGTCGCGGTGATGTTGGTGGCGATGGTCACAGTCGTGGCGTCGATTGCGTCTTCCCTCTATTCGCTGATCGTGGGCTTGCACAATCAAAGCCTGAGCGTCCCACCGCCGCCGCGATGGCTCGCCGGACTCCCGCTGGTGGGCCAGAAGCTGACCGAAGCCTGGACGCTCGTCGCCACCAACATGCCGGCGGCGGTCGCCAAATACGGCGGGGCGTTGAGCCAACCGGCGGCACGGCTCGTGTCGTCCGCCGGTGGCCTCGCCGCCGGCCAACTATCGTTTGTTCTGTCGTTCGGGATCGCTGCCGTCATCATCGCCTACGGCAGGGGCGCCGCCGATTTCGCTCGGCGCCTCCTGGGGCTGTTTATCGGCAGCGAGGAGCGGGGGGGCCATCTGGCTGCGCTGACGGCAGCTACGATCCGTGGCGTGGCGGTAGGCGTTGTCGGCGTCGCGGTGATCCAGTCGCTTCTCCTCGCGGTCGGCTTCTTCGCGATTGGTCTTCCGGCAGCCGGTCTGTGGACGGTCCTGTTGCTTTTGCTGTGTATCGTGCAGGTGCCGGCGGTGCTGGTGACACTGCCGATCATCGCCTATGTCTTTGCGACGAAGGCGACGCAGCCCGCTGTTATCTTCCTCGCCTGGACCCTCGCCGCCGGGCTCAGCGACAATGTCCTAAAGCCATTGCTGCTCGGCCGGGGACTGGAAGTGCCGATGCCGGTCATTCTGATCGGCGTCATCGGCGGCATGATTGCCGACGGCCTTCTCGGGCTGTTTGTGGGGCCTGTGGTCCTGGCCGTCGGCTATATACTGCTGATTGAATGGATGCAACAGCGCCGCGCCCAGAGGGGGCCGCAGACCGCCGATCGGACACCGTAAAATGCGACTATTGCGGTCGGCACGCGCGGGGATCCAGGAAGCTGGCCGCTGTGCTCGGGCTGCCAAACGCGTGTTGCCTCGATGAGCACAGATCCTAAAACCATCAACAAAATTGCGGTAGAGGAACCTGCTCCTGCCAAGCCGGCGCGCGCGGACGCCGACTCCGCGAGCCCGCTGCGCCGGGCGGCGCTCATTGTCGTCATCGTGACCATTCTGCTGTTTGCCTTGTCGATCGTCATGGAGCGTTACACGCCTTCGTCCTCGCAAGCGTTCGTGCAAGCATATGTTATCCGCATGGCTCCTGAAGTCGCGGGCCGCGTCATCAGCGTAGACGTCGCGGACAATGCGCGCGTCGCCGCAGGGCAGCTCCTGTTCCGCATTGATCCGCGGCCTTTCGAAATTGCCGTGGCCGAGGCGCAGGCCCAGGTCGAGCAGATCGGTCAGACGCTGGGGGCCTCTACGGCCGCGGTGGAATCGGCGCAGGCGCGCGTCGTTAAGGAGGTCGCCGAGCTCGAAAACGTTCAGGCCCAGGCGGAGCGGGTTTTCGAGCTTGTCAAACGGGGCGTCTACCCCGCTTCCAAAGCCGATACCGCCCGCGCCGCACAGGGGTCCGCACGCGCGGTGCTGGCGGCCAGCCAGGCCGACCTCGCCAAGGCGCGCGAAGAGCTTGGCCCCAAGGGTGCCGACAATCCCCAGCTCAAGGCGGCGCTTGCGGCGTTGGAGCGGGCGCGGCTCAATCTTCTTTATACAACGGTCAAGGCCCCGGCCGCCGGCTTGGTCTCCAATCTCCAGCTTGCCACCGGCCAGTTCATCGGGGCGGGGCAGGCGGCCCTTACCTTTATCGACTTGAGCACGGTCTGGGTGTCGGCGGATTTCAAGGAGAACAGCCTCGAATACATGGCTACGTCCGATCGCGCCGAATTGGTGTTCGACGCGTTGCCGGGCGCGGTCTTCAAAGCCCACGTCGAGAGCATCGGCTGGGGCGTCTCCCAGAATAGCGTTGACCCCAATACCGGCCTGCCCACGATCAAGAACGCCACCGGCTGGGTGCGCGACCCGCAGCGTTTCCCGGTGCGTTTGATCGTCGACGAGAGGCCGCCGCGGGGCAGCGTGCGGGTCGGCTCGCAGGTGAATGTCGTCGTCTATGCCGGCAACAATCCCGTCACCGACGCTCTGGGCGCGGCATTTATTCGCCTGATCTCCATCCTGACCTATGCCAGCTGACGCGTCCGCCGCGGCGGCCGTCCTGTCACGCCAGCGCCGCATCGGGCTGCGGGTCGCGCTCGCGGTCGCTGCCGGGTTCGCCTGGAACCTCGCGACTGGTGCGGTCATCCCCTTCTTTGGCCCGCTCCTCGCAGTGCAATTGCTGATTTTCGGCGCCGGGCCCTTGCCGCTGTCGAAGGCGATGGCGGTCGTCGGGCTCGTGCTGGCCGTCGGACAGGCCTTCATTGTTCTCAGCGGCATTTTTGGCAACCACCCGGTCCAGCTGCTGGCGCTGCTCGGCCTATTCTTTTTCGTATGCTTCTTCGTGCAGGCGCGGGGACGGGGTGGCCCTGTCATCTTCCTCTGCGTGGTAATCGCGATCACGGTCACCCTGCTCGATCGCGTGCACGACACGCTCGAACTCAGGCATAATTGCAATATTGCTCCAAGCTTACTTGAGCGCCGTGGTCTTGTCGTGGCTCGCCCATGCGGTCCTGCCAAGCCACGATGCGACCGCGGGACGCGCCGCCGGCGGCCCCGGCCATCGACAGGCCCGCCACCGACAGACCCGCGATGCGGGCTCTCGCCAATGCGGCTATCCTGCTCGGCGCCATGACGCTGTGCCTGACCAACAACGCCCTCTCCCTGGCGCTCGTCCTTCCGATCACCGTTGCTTCCGTTCTGCTTCAGCTTGACTTCGCAACCAGCGTCCGCTCCGCCCTCAGCCTTGTCGCCGTCAATCTGCTGAGCGGGGTGCTCGCCTCCCTGGCCTTTGCCTTTGTCGAGCTGCGCCCGGAGCTGCCCTTCCTGTTCCTGACCGTCTTTCTCGTCGGGCTGATCCTGGGCGGGCGGGCCGCAGCCGGTCGTGCCGAGATGTATGCCGGAGCGCTCACGACGTTCCTCATTCTGTTCGGGTCGGGCATAGCGCCGTTGCCCACGACGACCCCAGAGTCGTTCACGACCCGGATCGGCTACGTCCTGTTGGCGGTCGGGTACACTTTGTGCATGATGGCGCTGCTCTGGCCGCGCGAGCGATCTGCGCCGACACAACGCTCACTGCGGTCTTCAAGGCGCGCTGCGACGCGGCGAACGCGCTCGCCGGCATCTCCGCTACCCTAGCGCCCGGGTCGAGCCTTGTTTGATTGCATCCGCACTGTGACCCGGCATCGTCACCCAGCGCAAACACGTATTTGGCGCAATCGATGCAACATCATATACCGGGTTGAGCTCGGCTCCAGGGGCGATAAGCGACTCCGTAAAATTCGTTATTTTCGCATAGCCGGCGCACAATTGGCGGCTTAGCCTCGTATGAGGCGGAGGACACGAGCGCGGTCGCCGGCTCTGATTCCTAGTCAGGCTCTAAGGAACGTCGGCTCGCGGCCTCCTCATAGGTTCTGGCTGAAGATTCGTAAGAATTGTCCCCAAAGGAGGACCAAGACATGACACATGAATTCGCCTCTGGATCGTTCACGGTCATTAGATCATCGATGATCATTTTTTGCATGGTCGTTGGCATGTCCATCTCGACGAACGCAAAATCTGTCAAGGTGATGGATGAGGCATCAACTGACGGCTCGTTCACCATCGCCCAAACCAACGGCCAGGAGCGTCGGGACACCCGGCAGAACTGCCGTCAGGCGAATGGGGCCATCGGCGCGGACAAGCGCAACTGCAAACAGACAGGACGCCAAAATTAGTCGCGGCACTGCCGCCGTGGCGCATCGACGTCATCGCGGTGTGGCGCCTTGTCACCGGCTCGGCGCCCGGGGCAGCTTGTTGCCGGGTTCCACTCGGCGTTGCCGATGTCGCCGACACTCAGGGGCGGTCCGACAGGTCGGCCGTCTCGGTTTTGGCGCAATGCGCCCTCCCCGGAGGCGGAAGCACTGGCTATGCGTGGTTCACTCTTGTTTGCTGCCCCCGGATCGGCGCCACGCAGCGCAAACGCGTATCTGGTGCAACCCACGCAACAGCACATATCCGGTTGGGGTCAGCTCCGGGCGCGATTAGCTGTTCCATAAAATCCGCTATTTCTGCATAGCCGACGCACAATTGGCGGCTTAGCGTGGTGTTATGGGCAAGCTTCGGGGAGCGGGCCGGTTTGATCCGCAGTGAGTGGCGGAAGAAGGGCCGTCGCCAATAACTTGTTTGGAGCAAGACCCCGATGCGAACGATTGCCGAATTCATCAAAACCACGCTGATCGGCGGATTGCTCATTGTTCTACCGGTCTATATCGCGGTGCTTTTAATCTTGAAGGCGCTACAAGGTCTTGTGGCCGCGGTGAAGCCGATTACGGCTGCAATCCCCGGTTCCGTGAAGTTTGAGGAGATCTTGGCGATCCTAATACTCGCAGCCATTTGCTTCATCGCCGGTTTGATCGTCCGTACCAGGGCGGGTTTACGAGCGAAGAATGTCATTGAACGGCGGGTGCTGCAAAGGCTCCCCGGCTACACGCTGCTGCAGGGCCTCACCGGACGCGTCATGGGTCAGGCGGACGACCCGGCATTCGCGCCCTGTCTCGCCGAGATTGAGGAGGCATTGGTTCCCGCACTGATTGTTGAGGAATTGGAAAACGGTTCCTTTACGGTGCTGGTGCCTTCGGTGCCGACGCCAATGGCCGGAGCGGTCTACATCCTGCCGCCGGAGCGAGTGCATCCAGTGGATGTGCCGTTTACCGCAGCACTCCGGGTTTTTACGAGATGGGGTGCCGGGTCCGGCGAGTTCGTCCGAGCCCTGGAAGCGGCAAAGCCATCAGAGGCTGCCTCGTCGCCGGCCCGAGCACTGTGACTGTCGCAGCCAATGAAGCAACTTCGGTCATCACAATCCTAGCCAGTGCTGGAATGGAAAGAGGAAGCTATGTCTGACACATCGAGGCAAGGCGACTGGACGAAGCCCGCGGCCATGGCGATCCCCAAAGGGGGCTTCTTCGAGGATAAAGTTGAGCAAGGCAGATACGGCCCGATCTTTCCCAAGACCCCGGCTTGCTACGGCTTCTCCATCATCGCTAAGATCATCCCCGGACGAGAGCAGGTCTTCTATGAGTACGCCAAAAACATCGAGAAAGCCGTAGCTGGTCAGTCTGACATCCTCGCCGTTCTCAAGCTGCATTACCTCCGATGGAACCTTTTCGACATCAATGGGGAAACCTATTTCCAGTACATGGGAATCTTCGACACCGACTTCGACAAATATACCGAGGATGCTATCAGCATTTTTTCGGCATCCGGTTTCAACACTGTTTTCGAAAATCTGGAGGGGTTTCCGAAAGATTGGAAAACGAACGCCCCGGCATTCATCAAGTTCGTCCGTGACCATCATCGCCCGAGTTTCCTCGAATATGGCGAATATCCGTTCGTGAGCGCGGACGAGGTCAAGAAGGCCCTGCAGCTCAAGGCGGCGTTCTCGAACATGCTCGACCAGATGCAGTAATTCGCCATGGGTGCGCCATTGCTTGAATTCGACGACATCCAACACATCCTGCTGGCGCGCGTGCCCGCGCTTACGGGGCGATACGAATTCCTTTCGTTTCGCAACACCGCGGGCGGTCGCGACTGGCTGTCGGCGCTCCTTCCAAAGGTGCAGTCGGCCGCAGAGGTCCGCGCTTCGACGGAGATGGACAATCGCTGGGTGAGCGTAGCCTTCACCTGGAACGGACTGCGGGCGCTCGGTTTGGACGAAGGTTCACTTGCTACGTTCCCGGAGGAGTTCAGGCAAGGCATGGTCGCGCGCGCGGAGATGCTCGGCGACACCGGACCGAGCCATCCTGACAACTGGGTGGGCGGCGTAGCCCGCTCAGACCTCCACGCTATCGTTATCCTGTTTGCCCGCGACGCCGCCGAGCGCGGTCGCTGTCAGGTCGAGCACGCCAACCTCGTGGCGCGGTGCGAGGGCGTGGACGTGCTATCGACGCTCGACCTGGAGGCGACACCGCCGTTCGACTATGCACATGACCACTTCGGCTACCGCGACCGGCTCTCCCAGCCGGTCATGGAAGGCACCGGAGAGGTTCCGACTGCCGGCTCTGGGGGGCCGCTCAAACCCGGTGAATTCATCCTCGGCTACGCGGACGAAGACGGACCGCCTGCCAATTTGCCACAACCTGAAATTCTGTCCCGCAACGGCAGCTACATGGCTTATCGCCGACTGCAAGAGCATGTCGGCAAGTTCCGCGACTTCCTGCGCGAGCACGGAAAGACGCCCGAAGAACAGGAGCTGATTGCAGCAAAGCTGATGGGCCGCTGGCGCAGCGGCGCACCGTTGGTGCTGGCCCCCGACAAGGACGATCCGGCGCTCGGCGCCGATCCGCAGCGCAACAACGACTTCAATTATAAGCAGATGGACCCGCATGGCTATGCGGTGCCGCTCGGCTCGCATATCCGGCGCATGAACCCCCGCGACACGGCGCACAATATGAATCGCCGCCGCATGATTCGCCGCGGCGCCACCTATGGCCCTCACCTGCCGGAGAGCGCTGCGGAAGACGGGGCCGAGCGTGGCATTGCCGCGTTCGTGATCTGCGCGAGCCTGATCCGCCAGTTCGAGTTCGCACAAAACGTATGGGTGAACGACAAAGCTTTCCATGAGCTCGGCAATGAGCGCGACCCAATCATCGGCAACCAGGACGGCACGCTCGAATTCAAAATCCCCAAACGCCCAATCCGCAAAATGATCACCGGCCTTCCAGCGTTCACCACCGTGAGGGGCGGCGCCTACTTCTTCCTTCCGGGTATCAAGGCGCTTCGATATCTCACGGCGCTCGGCGATGCGAGCCCAGCCTAGCCTTAGATCGAGGGGGAACGACCATGAGCGCATTGCCAGCGGCACGCACCTACAACCAAGAGCACGTTGCGCGCAAGCACACGCCGGGCAAACGCCGCATGAGCATCTATTGGACGTGGAGTTATCCGTGGGAATCCCAGCGCGACCCCGCGGCGATGGAAAACCGCTTCTCAACGATGACCGAAGTGCGCACCGCCCTGTGGCCGAATTACGAGACGCCGGCGTGGAGCGCAGGACAATTTCTACAAGGGATTGCGGGTACGCTCGAGCTTTTCCACCGTTCCGCGCTCAGCTTCCAGCAGATTGCCGGCGAAGCCACCGGCCATCCGGTCGCCGTTTTCCAGCGCATTGACCAGGCGGGTTTCAGGCTGCCGATCGATGAAAGGATCCTCGCAGATACCGACACGCTGATGGTGTTTGGACTCGACCACCTCCTTTCCGAGCAGGAAGCCGCGCCGGAGGAAGTCGCGGCCATCCGCGAGTGGCTCAAGCGCGAAGGCACCTGCCTGCTGCTCGCGCCGCACCACGATGTCGGTTTCGCCGACGACCTCGAGCAGCGCCAGATGGAATACCTCCACCATGGCGACCCACTCGTGCCGCGCCAGCAACGCTTCGGGCAGTACACCCGTTCGCTGATGAAGGCTCTCGACGTCCCAGTGCACAACCTGTGGGGCCTCCGGCCAGCGCTCGTCAAAGGCACAAACGAGATCGCGCCGCTTACGGCCTTCCGGGACATTGACAAGCTGGGTCTGCTCAAAAACGTCCCTACACTCAATTTCCATCCACACCTGCCGCACTATGAGCTGACCACCAAGGACACCAAGTCGGTGCATTTGCTGGCGCGCCAGCCCATTGATCCCGACCGTCCGCATCCGTTCACCGCAGCCGGCAACACGGAGTTCAATTGCCTGCTCTGGATGCCGCCAAATCAGCAGCGCGCCGGCGACATCGTGCTCGTGGATTCGACGAACTTCACCACCCTGTTCGGCGGCACGGACAGTCTCACAAACTTCTGGCGGAATCTGGCACTGATGAAATAAGCGTGGCCGGGCCATGGCCCCCCGCATTGACAGCGTACGCGTCTCCGTATCGGAGCGACAGCCGTGCTGATGGATCTATTGAACAAAGCGGTCACTGTGGCCATGCTTGGGTTTGTGGTCTCGAGCATGCTGGCAATGGGCTCGGGGCTCACCGTCCGGCAGATCCTCGAACCGCTGCGCAATCCCCGTCTGGTCTTGCTTGCGCTGTTGGGCAATTTCGTCTTGATGCCCCTTGGCGCGCTCGCCCTGGCGAAGGTGCTCCGGCTCGATGACCCCTTTGCCGTTGGACTGCTGGTGCTCGGGTGCGCCGCCGGCGCGCCGTTCTTGCCGAAGCTCGCCGAGCTTGCCAAGGGCAACCTCGCATTTTCGGTTGGCGCGATGGTGCTCCTGATGGTCGTCACGGTCGGTTACCTGCCTCTCGTCATGCCCCTGCTG
This sequence comes from uncultured Alphaproteobacteria bacterium, assembly GCA_963702685.1. Lineage (GTDB taxonomy): Bacteria > Pseudomonadota > Alphaproteobacteria > ATCC43930 > CGMCC-115725 > AP-15. Next base: position 22,644 of record CAVPDQ010000008.1, read on the forward strand.
CTCCCGGGGGTCACCGTTGATCCGTGGAATATTGCTCGCTCCCTCGTCCTCCTCATGCTGCTCCCGCTCGCCGCCGGACTTGTCCTGAAGGCCCTATACGAAGAAATGGCCAGTCGGGTGAAGCCCATGCTCGACTGGATTTCAAACATCAGCCTCATCCTGCTGGTATTGTTGATCACTGTAGCGAACATCGATAAAGTCCTGCAAGTATTTGGCACCCGAGGAATTTTTGCGGGGCTTCTCTATATCGCATTGGGCTTTGGGGTTGGTTGGTTGCTCGGCGGTTCTGACAGCGACACGAGACGGGTCATGGCGCTCGGTACCAGCCAACGCAACATTGCCGCTGCAATCGTTGTCGCAAGCCAAAGCTTCAGCGACCCAAAAGTGGTCGTCATGGTGATTGTTGTCGCGATCGTCGGATTGATCGTACTCATACCGCTTGCTCGTGGGCTGGCCAATCGTTGAGCCAACACGGCATGTGCTAGGCTATTGCGTAATCATCCTTGGGGCACCGTATGAGCCGGCCCACTCTTGCTCCGCCTGCGCCGGCGCGCGCCGATGGCCGGAGCGATCTACATCCTGCCGGTCCAGTTGCGCCGAGATGACATAGATCGCTCGATCGCGGAGCTTACGCAGGTTTAATAAATTTCCATGCCGGTGTGATGATTTCGTCCGGTTTTATATCTTCAGGCGGCCGGCGCAGCGCCGCCGAGGGGGGTTCGCCGAATAGTGACCGGTAGGCGACCGCAAAGCGGCCCAATTCCCAAAAGCCATAATCGGTGGCGATCTCGGTCACGGTCGTTTTCTCCCCATCCGCGCTCTGTAAGGCCCGGCGCACCAGGTGCATGCGCCGCAGCCATAGATAGCGCTTCGGGCTCATGCCGAGATACTCCTGGCAACAATCGCGCAGCGCGGTATAGGAAGCGCCGACCGTCGCGCACAGCTGGGGCATATAGAGGGGCTTGTCGGGCGTGGCCGTCAGGACTTCTTCCAGACGCCGCATGACCGTCGTGCGGTGGCGATGGACATTGCGCGCATCGTTTGCCTGGCCCTCGGTCAGACACAAGACCATGGCTTCGAGCAAAGCCTCCTCGATCGCTCGCGCTACCTCCGGGTTCGCGAGAATGTCGGGAGCGGTCTTCGCCAGATGGCCGGCCGCTTCGTGCAGCCGCAACAGCCGGGACGTGACAGGCGCGCGCGGTTTGGTCCAGCGAGGGAATGAAGGCGGCGTCACCGGCTGCCCAATGATCGCCTCGCCGGCGGCGGCGAGGTCTTCGGGCGTCAGCGACATGGTGCCCCAGCCGCAGGCCGCAGAGGATCGAAGATAGTACGGCCAATGCAACCCCAACACAGCGATTTGATCTTGTGATGTTTCGATCCCGCTGACCTGCATCTTCGGCTGATGGCGATCGGTCGCGAACAGAATCAGCGACCGCTGCCCGCTCGGCGTGATCCGCATGATGCGAGGCAGGCTCTCGTCAAAGCGATGCATCCACAGGCGGTGCAGGTCGATGCGCGTCGATACCGCGTGGAAATCGCCGCGCTTTGTCACGATTCCCTCGATCTGCAAATTTCGGATCCCCGAAAAATACATATCTGGGTCGAGAAAATTGCGGACGGAGCTCGAAGGCATCTCGACCCCTTCAGGATAAAGCAGGGCTCGAACACGCAGAGACCCAATGCATTACAGGAAACTTAATGCCTGTCGATTTGTCAATCAAAAATTAAGCGCATCGTAAGCGGCAGCGAGGCTGGGGTTGCCGCCGCGTTATCAGCATCAAAAGAAGCCCAGCTGGAGGCCCCTGTGCTGAATCCTACATCGCCTCGGGTCCTGAGCCGGCGCGGGTCACATATCCTTACTCCGCAAGAGATTGTAGCGGGGGACCGTTGGCGCCGCTGACGGCTCGGGCGCGTGAGACCTCGCTCACCAGCGCCACACGCACTGTCGCCCCGGTCAGCGTGGTCAAGCCCAGCCTATCCGGGTCGCGGGGCAGGCAGCGCCGAGATTGCAGTCGGCGGCGGCGTCCCGGTCTGCTGATAATCGACTTTCAGCACTACGAACCAGTGATGGTCGGGGTCGAGGACGACGCCGTCGGGGCCGGCGAGGCGGCCGTCGGCGGTCGCCGGGATCGGCTTCATCGCGACGGCGTTGTCGACATTGCCGCCGATCACCTCGATCTCGCCGGGCTTCATGCCGACGACGATGTCGCAATGGCCCGGAAAACGGCCGGCCGGCAATTGGTCGAACGTCACTTGCCGCCGGCCGCGCCACAAGCAGATCAGATCGCCGCGCTGCGGCGCATAAGCCTCGACGCGTTCCGGGGTCAGCGCGATCCCGGGATCGTGGCGCGCGGCAGCATTGATATAATCCGAGTGGGTCGCCGAATAGGGAAAGCTCGGGCCGGCCCCAGCAAGCCGCATCACATACGAGATAAACGCGGCCGACCACGCATAAAAGCCGTCGCGGGTGTCGGAGAACACCCGGCCGTTCTCGTCGTGAATGCCGGTCCAGCCCTGCTCGCGCCAGCTCGGATCGAGGCCGAGCCACCAATAAAGCCCGACCCGCTGCCACAGCCCTTCCTCGCGCTCCTCGTCCTCCGGCAGCTCCTGGTTCGGGTAGACGATCGGCTGCTTGAAGGCGCGCCATTCGCCGAGCGCCAGCTGCACCGCCGCCTCGCGCGAAAACGGCTGATAGGGCCAGCGGGCAAAAGGCGGGATGTGGGCGTTGAGCGATGTCGTCGCCGAAATGCGCCCCCGCGGCGTCGGCTGCTCGCTGGGTGCGGCGGCGCAGCCGGCGAGCAGCAGCGCTGCCAAGATCGTGGCCGATCGCAGCATCGGCGCGCCGCTCCTGAAATGTGCTTGCTGCGGGCGAAAGCGGCTACGCGCCGGCTTCCGCCGCGGGGGCGTCATCGCCGGCGGTGTCCCCAGCGGTGTCCCCCGCGGCTTTGCCCGACGCGGCCCGCCACAGCCCGATGCCGCCGGTGAGCCCGTCGGTGTTCGACACGATGGTCACGTCGTCGGGCAGCGGAAAGCGCAAATCCTCGGAGTTGCCGCCACCGAGATAGAGATGGTCGAAACGGATCACCTCGCGCAGGATGCCAATGACCTTGGCAACCCGCTTGCCCCACTTTTTCCGGCCGATTTTTTGCCGGGCGGCGTTGCCGATATATTCGTCGTAGGTCTTTTTGCCGCTGACCGGGTGATGGGCGAGCTCGAGATGCGGCATGATCTCACCGTCGCGAAAGATCGCGGTGCCCGCACCCGTCCCCAAGGTCAGCACCATCTCGATCCCTGCGCCCTTGATGGCGCCATAGCCCTGGACATCGGCGTCGTTCAACACCCGCACCGGCTTGCCCCAGCGTCGAGCCAATGCCTCTTGCAAATCGAAACCGGCCAGCGCCTCGGTCCCGAGATTGGGGGCGGTCAGCACCTTGCCGTCGCGGATATAGCCGGGAAACCCGACCGAAACCCGGTCGAACTCGCCGAGGGGCGCGGTAACCTGGCCGATCGCGTGCACCAGCGCATCGGGCGCCACCGGCTTTGGCGGGGTCGGCACGCGCTGGCGCTTGGTGATCATCTGCCCGGCCGCGTCGAGCAGCGCCGCCTTGATCCCGGTGCCGCCGATATCGATCGCCAGCGTGCGCGTCTCGTCCATGAGTCACCCTTCCCGCCGAGCGGAACCGGTGCTGCCGCCGCTCAGTGCTCTATCGCCTGAGTCACCGCACCACCGGTGGCGGTGCGGCCGCCATCGACGACATATTGCGCGCCGGTGATCGCCGAGGCGAAATCCGAGCATAGAAATAGGACAGTATTGGCGATCTCGTCCACCGCGACATAACGGCCGAGCGGGATCGCCGCCTGATAGCGCCGGCCGACGCTCGCCGGGTCGGCGGGGTTGAGCTGGGCTTCGAGCGAATGGATCATCCGGGTATCGACCGGGCCCGGGCAGACCGCGTTGACCCGGATGCCCTGGCGCGCGACCTCGCCGGCCGCGGTCTTGGTCAGCCCGATGACCGCGTGCTTCGAGGCGACATAGGCCGGCATCCCCGGCGTCGCCACCAGCCCCGCGACCGAGGCGGTGTTGACGATCGCGCCGCGCCCTTGCCGCAGCATGACCGGCAAGACGTGGCGCAAGCCGAGAAACACGCCCTTGACGTTGACCGCAATGACCTGGTCGAACGCGTCCTCGTCATGCTCGGCCGTGTGCGCCCATTTGCCTTCGACGCCGGCATTGTTGAAAAAGCAGTCGATCGCGCCATAGGCGTCGAGCGCCGCCTTGACGTAGTTCTGCACATCGGCCGATTTGGTCACGTCGGCGCCGACGACGCGCGCCTCGCCGCCCTGCTGGCGGATGATCCCGGCGGTGGCCTCGCCGCCGGCGGCGTCGCGATCGACGACGACGACCTTGGCTCCGCTTTTGGCAAAGGCGAGCGCGGTGGCGCGGCCGATGCCGTTGCCGGCGCCGGTGATCAGCGCGACCTTGCCGGTGAAATCGAGATCCATGGCGTTTCTCCTTTTTTGTCATTCCCGCCAAAGCGGCAACGCAGAGCCTGCCCCTGGCCTGAACAGGGGGGCAAGCAAGGTGCGGCGGCACTGGACCTCCGCTTGCGAGCGTGTGAAGAAATTACTTCTGAGAAGAACCGTCATTCCGGGGCGGTCCGAAGGGCCGAGCCCGGAACCCAAGAACACCTGCATTTCCAATATGTTTGCAGCCCGGTGTTCATGGGTTCCGGGTTCGTGGGCTGCGCCCGCGCCCCGGAATGACAGCGGTTTCGCAATTTTTCACACGCGTTTTCGCGGGGGCGACGAACACGTTCGGCGCATCCAAGCCAGCCTCTCAGCCTCTGCGGGCGAGCTGGCGGGTCCAGGTTTCGAGCGCCGCCATAAGGTCGCGGATAAAGCCGCGGCCGGCTTCGTCGGTAAAGCGGCCGGCGGCGTCGAACTTGGTCTGCGCCTGGCCGATCAAGACCTCGGGTTTGTTCAGCGGATGCATGTCGAGAAAGACGCAGCAGCGGCGGAGGTCATATTGCGCGCGCGCGGTGCCGGCCATCCCGGCGCCGGCTCCCATGATCGCCACGGGCTTGCCGGCAAAAGGCTGGTCGGGCGGGCGCGAGGCCCAGTCGATCGCATTCTTCAAGACGCCGGAGATCGAATAATTGTATTCGGGGCTCACAAACAGCAGCGCGTCGGCCGCCTTGATCTGACTGCCGCAAGGTCTCGACCGACGGCGGAAACCCTTGGGCGCGGACATCCTCGTTATAGAGCGGGATCGAGCCGATATCCGCGATCTCGACCGTCATGCCCGGCGGCTTCAGCTCGATCGCGGTGCGCAATGCCACCCGGTTGTACGAGCCCGCGCGCAGGCTGCCGCAAATCGCCAGCACACGGACTACCCTTCGCCTCGCTCATCGTCCCCTCCTCGCCGCGCGATCGACCCCTTAGCGCACCGCCGTCTCGGGAGCAAGCTTGCGGGCCGTCAGTGGCCGGGCGGCTCGGTCAAAGATGCACCCGCGAGTACTGGAACGGCTGCCCGGCGAGCTCGCCGATCAGCGCCGCCGCCCGCTCGCCGTTGAGATAGCCGGGCGCGAAAACGGTGACGAAAATCTTTCCGGCGCCAAGCGAATTCTCCCAATCGAGATCGAGCAGGCCGTAGCCCCGGCCCGTCTGCGGATCCACCCACTGCTCGTCGGGGTCCTTGATCCAGCGTTCCAGAAAATCCTTCCATTCCTCGACCACGCGCGCGCTGCCGGGAATGCCGGGCGGCGCCACGAGGTCCGCGCCGACCTCGATCACGATCCGATCGCCGAAATCCTGAAAGTAGATGTAAGTGTCGTCCCAATCGTAGCGGGCATGCGGCACGTCGCAGGTCGCATGGAAAAGTGGTCCCGGCAGACAGCGCTCCTCCTGCTCAAATCGGAAGCCGGGGGGAAGAGCGCCGTTCCCGACAAGAGCGTTGACAAATTGCGGCACGCCGAGCGCAGCGCCGTCGGGCGCCAAAAAGCCGAGCGGCAAACCGGCCTTGGACAGTGCCGCGGCGAGATCGTCGAGGGTGTGCAGCCTTGCCTCCTGGGGATGCGGCAATCCGGCGGCGCCGAGGATCTCGCGCCACAGCCGGTAGAGCGTCCCCACATCGGCCCCACCGGCCCGCGGGTCGAGGATGAAGCCCTGCGCTATCAGCTGCCGGCGCAGGCCCGGCCAGTCGGGCTTGGGCCGACGCGGGTCGGCCGGAAAGAAATGCATCCAATTATCCGACATGCGCCGTCCTTTGCTGAATCCCGACCGCGGCAAGCCCAGCGCGAACCACTTCGGCGGCGGCGCGCTGCGCCGGACCGGCGCCGCAGAGAACTTCGTTGCCCGCCATCATCAGCAAGCCACCCGAAAAACCCGGGCGCAACGGTGCCAGCGCTCTGAGCGTGACCGCGAGGCGGCCGGCAGGCTTCGGCGCTTTCGGCGCGAAGCCCCATCGTGCCTTTATCGTGACCGCATCCCAGGAGAGGAATGTCATCTTGCGCGGCAACGTGTCGCCTATCATGCGCGGAGCATGCTGCGCCTTCGTGATAAATTATCCGTTAAGGCGCGGGATCAGCCGCTCGGCATTGCCGGATCGGATCGCGGAGAGCGCATCCGCGGAAAGGCCGCCCTTGGCGAGCGCGGCACTCTGCATGGCCGTCGGCACGTAGGGGAAGTCGGTGCCGAACAACACTTGCGACGGCGCCACCATCTTTAAGAGCGATGCCAGCGAAATTGGCCAGGCGGCGTTGGCGGTGTCGTAATGGAGGCGCTGCAATTCGGCGAGCACCCCGTTTGGCGCGATCTCTTTGAGGTCCTTGCGCTGGTTGGCGAAATATTCGACGCGGCCGGCAAGCATCGGCATCGGGCCGCCGCCATGGCAGAAAAGCCAGCGGATATCCCGGAGCCGGGCGAGGGTGCCGCTGAAAAGGAGGCTCGTGATCGTGCGCCCGGTGTCGTACGGGTTTTCGAGCACACCGCCGGGGGTCGTGTCGTTGAGCCCGGCGCAGCAAAAGGGCGCATAGGGGTGAAAAAAGACGATGGCCTTGCGCCGGTTCAGCTCCTCGAACACGGGCTTATAGAGCGGGTCGCCCGGCCAGCGGTCGCCAAAGCTGGTCGAAAGGTTGATGCCGTCGGCCTTCAACGTGTCGAACGCGTATTCGATCTCCTTGAGCGACCCATCGACATCCGGCATCGGCAGGCAGGCAAAGCGCGCATAGCGGCCGGGATGGTCCTGCTCCATCTTGGCGGCGTAATCGTTGCAGGCGCGCGCGATCTTGCGCATGCCCGCGGCGTCGAGGCCGAACCAGACGCCGGGGATCGAGGCCAACGACAACACCGATTTCGCGACCCCGTTCTTGTCCATCTCGTCGAGCGAGGCCTGCGGCGTCCAATGGGCGACGCCGGGCGACAGCTTTCCGCCGCCGTGCCGGCTCATATATCCCTGCCAGCCGCCGATGATCTCGGGCGGGTAATAATGGTGATGGATGTCGATCAGGCGGCCGTTTGCCGCGGGCGTCTGGGCCCACAGCCCTTTAGCAGGCAAAGCGGCGCTCGCCCCCACCGCCGCCACCCCGCAGAGCCACCGCCGCCGCGAAATGACGCCAGAATCGCAATCGGCATGATGGCAATCGGCATGATGGCAATCGTCATGATGATCGTGTACCACCTCGTATCCTCCCGTCTCATCGCTGGGCTTCAGCTTGCCGCGGAGACGACCGTAATCCAAGCGGCTGAAGCCGCAACCCAAGCCGGCCGGTCTCCAAAGCGATGCTGTCAGTGGTGTCGGCTTTTTTCTTACGGTGAAGCGTCTATTTTGCCGCGGGCGGATCGAATGCGGCCAGCTCCTCGGCGATCACGGCGCTCAGCGTCGGCACATGGTTGCGGAGCGTCGTCCACACATAAGAAGCGGCAACGTCCTCGTAGTCATGCCGGTAGACATTGCCCGCGCCAGCCATCTGCCTCCACGGTATTTCAGGGTGCCGGGCCTTCAGGTCGTCAGGCAGGCGACGCGAGGCTTCGGAAATGATCTCAAGGCAGCGCGTCACGGCGTATAGGGTGCGCTGATCGGCAACGAACGCCTGATAGTCGAAGCCTTGGACAAAGCCGACTGCAAGGGCGATGTGGTGCGCGATATCGCGCAAAGCGGCAAGCGCTACCTCAGAACGCATAAATCGCATCAGCCGTCACGGCTGGCCGAACGTAGGGTTTCAGCCCTAGCGTGCTGACAACATCGACCGGCCCATCAAAAAGCTCGGCGATGTAATCTTTGACCGCGACATATTCATAGACGCCGACCTCGGCCGCCGGATCGACTTCTATCATAATGTCGATATCGCTGTCCGGCCGATCATCGCCGCGCGCACGTGAACCGAACACTGCTGCGTGACTGACCCCACGCGCTCGCAGAGCCGCCTCGTTCTCCTTCAGCCGAGCGATGATCTCCTGACCGTTCATCGCATTATGATACCACGAAACTCTGGTATCTCACACCGGCCGTTGCAGAGCGCCGGCACGGGTGCGCCATGCGATGCCTCGGTACTGCGGAAAGGGCTCTATAGCCTGTGCCCTAAGCTCGCAAACAACCTGCCGCAGGAAACCGGTCCCGTCACGTGCCCCCAAATGAACAGCGTCGAATCTTGATCGGCCACGGCCGGCCGGCGTTATTGTGCCGAGGCGCAGGACTGGGAGGAGCAAATGGCGGGGCTGCTGGAGGGGAAGTCGGCGCTGGTGACCGGCGGTGGCGGCGGCATCGGGCGCGCGGCGGCGCTGGCGTTGGCGCGCGAGGGGGCGCGGGTCGCAGTGGCCGATATCGCGGCCGAGGCTGCACGGGAGACGGTGGCGCTGGTCAATGCCGGCGGCGGCCAGGCGATTTCGCTCTCGGGCGAGGTCGGGCGCGACGCCGAGGTGCGGGCCATGGTCGAGGCCGCGATCGCCGCCTATGGCCGGCTCGACTGCGCTTTCAACAATGCCGGGATCGCCGGCTGGCATGTCGAGGCCGCCGGCAAAAAGACCGCGGAGTGGTCCGAGGCAGCCTTCGACCGGATGATCGAGGTCAACCTGAAGGGCGTGTGGCTCTGCCTGCGCCACGAGCTTTTGCATATGCAGGCCCAGGGTGGCGGGTCGATCGTCAACACCGCCTCGATCGCCGGGCTCGCCGGATTGCCGACCTCCTGCGCCTATGTCGCGGCAAAGCATGGTGTCGTCGGGCTGACCAAGACTGCCGCGCTCGAATACGCCGAAGCCGGGATCCGGGTGAATGCGGTCTGCCCCGGCTATATCAAGACCCGGATGACCGAGGAGGCGATGCAGCGCCGCGGTGCGGCGATCCTGGCGCAAACGCCGCTAAAGCGCATGGGCGAGCCGGAGGAGATCGCCGAGATGGTGGTCTGGCTGTGCTCGGACCGCGCCAGCTATGTCACCGGCGCCGCCTGGAACGTCGATGGCGGCTGGATGGCGATGTGAGGAGAAGAGGCCCATGAAAAAAATTACAGCGTCGCTTGACGACGAGGCGTATCGGCGCGCCCGGACCATCGCTGCCCGACTGCAGACGTCGGTTTCTGCGCTCGTGCGCAAGCTCCTGACCGACCTCGGCACCGGCGAGAAGGTCGAACGGCTGAAAGCTCGGGAGCGGGAATTGCGCGAGCAGATCACCGATTTCCGGGCATCCGACCGGCTTTCACGCGATGAAGTCCACAACCGCGGGGCATGATCCTGCCGCATTTTTCTCGATACTGAATTCCATCGCTGCCACCCGCGCGATCGGCCGCCACACGGCCGCGAGGTTGAAGGGATTACTATCATCGATCCGTTTCGCTGACCCGATCCCGTATAGTAAGGGGCGGTGCTGATGGCCGGTGGAGGCGGGATGGGCGAGGAGCGGGCGCCGCGCGAGGAGATGGTCCCAAGGGAACAAATGACCTACGACGTGGTCGTGGTCGGGGCCGGGCCGGCCGGGCTCGCCGCCGCGATCCGGCTGAAGCAGCTCGGCGCAGAGGCCGGGCGCGAGGTCGCGGTCTGCGTCGTCGAAAAGGGCTCCGAGGTCGGCGCGCATATCCTCTCGGGCGCGGTGTTCGAGCCGCGCGCCCTCGACGAGCTCTTGCCCGACTGGCGCGAGCGCGGCGCCCCGCTCGTCACGCCGGCTACAGAAGACCGGTTTCTGCTCCTGACGCAAAACCGCGCGCTGCGCCTGCCGACCCCGCCGCAAATGCGCAACCATGGCAATTACATCATCAGCCTCGGCAATCTCTGCCGCTGGCTCGCGCAAGAGGCCGAAGCGCTGGGCGTCGAAATTTATCCGGGCTTTGCCGCGGCCGAGGTCTTGTACGACGAGGCCGGCCGGGTGCGGGGGGTCGCGACCGGCGATATGGGGATCGGCCGAGATGGCGAGCCGACCGAGCGCTTTCAGCGGGGCGTCGAGCTCGTCGCCACCGAGACGCTCTTTGCCGAAGGATGCCGCGGCTCGCTGACGAAAACGCTGGTCGAGCGGTTTCGGCTGCGCGACGGGATCGACCCGCAGACCTATGCGATCGGGCTCAAGGAATTGTGGGAAGTGGCACCCGAGCGGCACCGGCCGGGGCTCGTCCTCCACACCGTCGGCTGGCCGCTCGACAGCGCCACCTATGGCGGCTCGTTCCTCTATCATCTCGAAGAGCGCCAGGTCGCGGTCGGCTTTGTCGTCGGGCTCGATTACAAAAACCCCTTTTTAAGCCCGTTCGAGGAGTTTCAGCGGTTCAAGACCCATCCTGCGATCCGCCCTTATTTCGAAGGCGGAAGACGCATCGCCTATGGTGCACGTGCCTTGAACGAAGGGGGCCTGCAATCGATCCCGCGGCTCGATTTTCCCGGCGGGGCGCTCACCGGCTGCGCCGCGGGCTTTGTCAATGTGCCCAAAATCAAGGGCAGCCACACCGCGATGAAATCGGGGATGGTCGCGGCCGAAGCGATCTTCCGCCGGCTCGGCGGCGACAGCGGCGCCGAGGTGCGCCAAGCGCTCGAGCAGAGCTGGGTGTGGGGCGAATTGCGCCGGGTGCGCAACATCCGCCCGAGCTTTCGCCGCGGCCTGTACGCCGGGCTGGCCTATTCGGCCTTCGACACCTATGTGCTGCGCGGCGCGGCACCTTGGACCATGCACCACCATCCCGACTACACCCAGCTGGTGCCGGCGCGCGAGGCGCAACCGATCGACTATCCTAAGCCGGACGGGAAAGTGAGCTTCGACCGGCTCTCCTCGGTGTTTATCTCGAACACCAATCATGAGGAGGACCAGCCGCCGCATTTGCGGCTGCGCGACCCGGCAAAGGCGATCGCGGTCAACTATCGGCTCTACGATTCCCCCGAACAGCGCTATTGTCCGGCCGGGGTGTACGAGATCGTCGAGGACGCCGGCTCGGGAGAGCCGCGCTTGCAGATCAACGCGCAGAATTGCGTGCACTGCAAGACCTGCGACATCAAGGACCCGGAGCAGAACATCGATTGGGTCGTGCCGGAGGGCGGCGGTGGACCCAATTATCCGAACATGTGACGCCGGCCGACAGGGTAGATTAAAGATGAAGATGTCACCGATCGCACGTTACCGGATCTGGCGCGCACCGGCTCTGCTGGCGATGGTGCTGGCGAGCGGCGCGACACTCGCGGCGCCGAGCGGCGAGCCCTCTGCGACGGCGGGCGACACGCCTTACGGCACCTATCTCGCGGGCCGTCACGCGCAAGAGGTGCGCGAATACGCGGCGGCGGCCACGTGGTTCGAGAATTCGCTGCACGCCGACCCGAAATCCTCCGAGCTCATCAGCCGCACTTTTCTGATGGAGGCGTATGAAGGGAATTTCGATCGGGCGATCCCGCTCGCCCAAAAAGCGCTGACGCTCGACCCCTCCGACGCGGTTGCGAACCTGGTCCTGCTGGTCGACCGGATCGAGGCGGGCGACAAGGCAGGGGCCTTGGCGCGGGCGCAGGCATTGCCGTCCGATGGCCTTTATCGTTATGCCGGCCCGCCCGCCGTCGCCTGGGTGCGCATCGCGATGGGCGATCTCGCCGGCGCGGATGCGGCGTTGCAGGGGCTCGACAAATTCGACGGGCTCGCACCGCTCGAATTTTTTCAGCGCGGGCTGATCGATGATTTTGCCGGCGATCCGAACCAGGCCGAGGAGAATTTCCAAAAGGCGCTGGACGCGACCGGCAAGCTCAATTGGCGGTTGACCGATGCGATGGCCAATTTCTATGCGCGCCACGGCCGTGCCGACAAGGCGCAGGCGATCTATCGCCGCTTTATTGCCGAGAATGCCGGCAGCGAGCTTGCCGAATCTGCGCTGAGCGTCCCCGCCGAGCCGCCCGCGCCGATCATCGATTCGCCGAGGGAAGGTCTGGCCGAGGCGTTTTTCGATCTGGCGAGTGTGGCGAACCGGCCGGAGACGATCGACGTGGCGCTCCTCTACGACCGCTGCGCGCTTGCCTTGCGCCCGCAATTCGCGGTGGCGCAGCTCTTGCTCGCCGACATCATGAGCGCCGAGGACAAGCCGCAGGAAAGCTTGGCGGTGCTGGCGCAAATCCCGCCGAGCTCGCCCTACTCCTGGTCGGCGCAGCTGCGCGTCGCCGCCAATCTGCAGACGCTCGACCGCGGCGACGAAGCGATCGCGATGCTGCGCAAAATGGCGGCGGCGGAGCCCAAGCGGGCGGCGGCCGATATGCAGCTCGGCGATCTGCTGCGCGAAAAAAAGCGCTTTGTCGAAGCCGCCGCCGCTTATGACGAAGCGATCAAGCGGCTCAAGGCGGCCGGCACGCCCGAGCGCTGGTCGCTCTACTACAGCCGCGGCATCGCGCTCGAGCGCGCCGGCCAATGGCAGCGCGCCGAGGCCGATCTTCAGCACGCGCTCGAGCTCGAGCCCGACCAGCCGCTGGTGCTGAACTATCTCGGCTATTCCTGGATCGACCGCGGCGAAAAATTGCGGCGCGGCCTCAAGATGATCGAAAAGGCGGTCGAGCTGCGGCCCGAGGACGGCTATATCGTCGATAGCCTCGGTTGGGCCCATTACAAGCTCGGCAACTATTCGGCCGCGGTGCAATACCTCGAAAAGGCGCTGGAGCTGGTGCCCGAGGACCCGACCATCAACGATCATCTGGGCGACGCCTACTGGCAGGCGGGGCGCTCGACCGAGGCGCGCTACCAGTGGCGGCGCGCCTTGCAGTTCGGCCCGGACAAGGGCGACATCAAGCCGATCGAGGCAAAGCTCGACGGCGCCAAGCCGCCGACCCGCGCCGGCGGCGGCTGAGCCGGGGTAGTGGCGGTTGCGGTCTTCGCCGCGGCGAAGATCAACCTCTATCTGCACCTGACCGGGCGCCGCGACGACGGCTATCACCTGGTAGACAGCCTCGTCGCCTTTGCCGATATCGGCGACCGCGTCACCGCGCGGCCGGCCGCGGCGCTGTCGCTCGATCTCGGCGGACCCGAGGCGGCGAGCCTCGCCGATCTGGGCGAAGGCAATCTGGTGCTGCGCGCCGCTCGCCTGCTCGCTGCCCATGCCGGGATCGCCGGCGGGGCGGCGCTCCATCTGGAAAAGAATCTGCCGGTTGCCGCCGGGATCGGCGGCGGGTCGAGCGACGCGGCAGCGGCCTTGCGAGCGCTCGCAAGGCTGTGGCGGGTGTCGATCGGCGAAGCCGCGCTGGCCCGGCTGGGTCTGGCGCTCGGTGCCGATCTGCCCGCCTGCCTGTACGGCGGTGCGGCCTGGGTCGGTGGGATGGGCGAGGAGGTGGCACCGGCGCCGGAATTGCCGATGTCCGGGATCGTGCTCGCCAACCCGCGGGTCGCGTTGCCGACCGCCGCCGTGTTCGCAGCCAGGCGCGGCGCCTTTAGCGAAGCTGGCCGGTTCGCACCGATGCCGAGGGACGCTGCCGGGCTGGCCGCCGAGCTGATGCGGCGGCGCAATGATCTGACCGACGCCGCAATCGGCATTGTGCCCGAGATCGGCGCGGTGCTGGCACAGCTCGGCCGGCTCCCCGGCGCGCTGATTGCGCGCATGAGCGGCAGCGGCGCCACCTGCTTTGCCCTCTTTGCAGACAGCGCCTGTGCCCGGCGCGGTCGCGCGGCGCTCGCCGCGGCCTGCCCGCAATGGTGGTGCGCCGCCGGCGGGTTTGTTGCCGGCGGGTTGGTTGCCGGCTCGGCGCTTTCCCGATAATTTCGCACCACGCCGGTGGGGCGTAGCCAAGTGGTAAGGCAGCGGATTTTGATTCCGCGATACGGAGGTTCGAATCCTCCCGCCCCAGCCATTCCTAGCCGTGGCCTAGACCGGCCTAGACCGGCAGACCGAGGAAACGGCGCGCGTTGTCACCGAGGATCTTGCGCTGCGCGGCCTCGCTGAGCCCGGTCATGTGTTGCCGCAGCTCGGCCACCGCACCGGGAAAGATCGCATCCCAGTGCGGGTAATCCGAAGCCCAGCAGACATAATCCTCGCCGATAAAATCGACGACCGCCGGGATCGTCGCCTCGTCGGGATCGCACGAGATCATGCACTGTCGGCGAAAGCACGCGATCGGGTCGGTCTTGAGCCAGGGCACCTCGTGCGGGCGCTTCTCCCAGTGCTCGTGCATGCGGTGCAGCCAGAACGGCAGCCAGCCGCAGCCCGCTTCGAGGAATGCGATCTTGAGCCGCGGAAAGCGCTCGACCACGCCGCCGGCGATCATCGACAGCGCGGCCAGCATCTGCTCGAACGGGTGCGAGACCGTATGGGTCATAAAGAAATTGTCGTAGCGGTCGAGCCCGGCCGTCGGCAGCTGTCCGTCGGTGCCTTCATGGAACATGACCGGCACGCCGAGCCGCTCCGCTTCGGCCCAGAACGGATCGAAGGCCAGATCGTGCAAGGCACGGCCGCCGACCGGGTTGGGCCGCAGATAGACGCCTTTGAAGCCGAGCGTCGTGGCGACGCGGCGCAATTCATCGACCGCCGCCGCGACATCGAGCAAGGTCACCATGCCGACGCCGACGAGCCGCCGGCGGTCGGCGGCGAGGTATTCCTCGTGCAGCCAGTTGTTGTAGGCGCGGCAGATCGCGGCGTTCAATTCCGCCTCGCGCGCATCGACCGTGTAAAGCCCGAGCGTCGGGAACGGCACGGCGATGTCGATGCCCTCCTGATCCATCGCGGCGAGCCGGGCCTGCGGCGAGATCCCCGGCTGGGCATGAAAGCGGCCCCCGTCGTCAGGCCGGAACCACTCGACCGGCAGCCCGGGAAAGCCCTTGCCGTTGCCTTCGAGCTGCGGATAGAGCCGGTCTTCGAGCGCGATCCGGGCCAAGCCGTTCTTGTCGGCGACGAGCCGCGGCGCCTTGGCGCGCAACGGGCCTTCGAGGTAGCGCTCCCACAAATCGGGCGGCTCGACGAGATGGCCGTCGCAATCGATGATCTGATCGTGCTGCATTGCCGATCCTCCGATTGAGGGTCCGCCGACACCCGCGACGCGGGCAAGGGGCGGTTCACGCGACAGAATAGCCGGGTTTTATTCCGAGGGTTGCGGCAGCGGCGCGCCGACCGGCGATGCTGCCGCCGCGGCGGCCCTTTCCTCGATATGTTCGAGCGCGATGCCGCTGGTCTCGCGCGACAGCAGATAGCCGATGATGGTCAGGATCCAGGCCAGCGCGCCGAGGCGGAAGGCGACCGCGATGCCATAGCGCGCCGCCACCACGCCAAAGAACAGCGGAGCAAAAATCGACACGACCCGGCCGCAGGCCATCGTCGTCCCGATCCCTGAACCGCGGATGTGGGTCGGATAAAGCTCCGTCGAATGGGCAAACGATATCGTCCAGGTCGCATTGTTGAAGCCGAACAGCAGCGCTGCGGCGAGATACAGCGGAGCGCCGTCCGGGACGAGCGTTACTGCCCACACGAATATCAGCGTCAGCAGGGCGAACATGATGGCGAACGGTCGGCGGCCCCAACGGTCGGACAGCCAGCTTCCGAGGTAGGTGATCACGACCGCCCAGACCTGAAAGCTCGCCAGCCACGTCAGCTCGACCGGCGTCGAAATTTGCCGGACTTTTACAAAGTAGAGCGGGATAAACGTGTAAAACGCCCAAAAAGCAAACGCGTTGCCGATCCAATACAGCACGGCTGGCAGCGAATCGCGAGCGTATGGCTTTCTGAAGACGGTAATGTTGGCCACGCGGTCGCGGGTTACTTCACCGCGCGCGAGCCGTTCGCGCGCCACCTGGAAGAGGGGCGACTCGGACACCCTGAGCCTGACGATAAAGACAAAGATGCCGGGAATGATCGAGGCGACAAAAACCCCGCGCCAGCCCCATACCGCGCCGATCGTGGCAAACGCTGCGACTGCCAGGACATAGCCGGCGGGATAGCCGATGTTCATGACGGCGAGCAGTCGCGCGCGCCATTTGTTATCGACAGCTTCAGTAATAAAGGTAGAGCCGACCGGGAGCTCCATCCCGGTTCCGGTGCCGGTCAAGAATCGGAACAAGCCCAGAGACCAGAACCCTTGCGCCAACGCCGTAAGAGCGTCCACGAACATGTAGAAAAGCACCGAAAAGGACAACACGCTGCGCCGCCCGAGGTAGTCCGAGAATGTCCCT
Source organism: uncultured Alphaproteobacteria bacterium (assembly GCA_963702685.1). Taxonomy (GTDB): domain Bacteria; phylum Pseudomonadota; class Alphaproteobacteria; order ATCC43930; family CGMCC-115725; genus AP-15. Next base: position 39,223 of record CAVPDQ010000008.1, read on the forward strand.
CCGAGCAGGGTGCCGAGCGTGTAGGCGGTGACATAGATTGTGGTGATCGTCCCGATTTCCTTCACCGTCAGATGCAAGTCGGCCATGACTAAGGGAATCGCCAGCGGCCATACGTTGATCACGTAGCCGTCGAAAAACCAACCGGCGCCCGAAAACAAGACGACCCGCCAGCCGTATTGCTTCGTCCTGATCGGGTCATCGGCCACATCGACCGGCGTGGTCATCGTGGACTGCATGCTCCCTCCTGATCACGATCCTCTGCGGGAGGTCGGGGCATGACCATTCCAGCATGGTTAACCACGTCGTTGCCGCGGTCAAGGCTAAGCTCCCGCTCCCTCGATGGGGGCGGGTCGGGGTGGGGGTGATGCGTCGTCGAGCGCGTCGCCTCGGTCGAAAACCGCGCTGAGCCGACAGCGGTCATACCCGGCTTGCCAACAAAAAAGGCCGGCACCTCCGGGTGCCGGCCTCGTTTTGGGAGCTGGGGCTTGGCTTAGAAGTCGTCCATGCCGTCCATGCCGCCGCCGTGGGGCATCGCCGGGGCCGCTCTCTTTTCGGGCTTTTCGGCGATCATCGCCTCGGTGGTGACGAGGAGGCCGGCGACCGAGGCGGCGTTCTGCAAGGCGAGCCGCACGACCTTGGTCGGGTCGATGATCCCGGATTTGACCATATCGACATATTCGCCCGACTGCGCGTCGAAGCCGCGGTTGGGATCGGCCGCATCGAGCAGCCGGCCGACGACGACCGAGCCCTCGGTGCCGGCGTTCTCGACAACCTGGCGGATCGGCGATTGCAAGGCGCGGCGGACGATGTCGATGCCCACCTTCTGGTCGCTGTTCTCGGGGGTCAGCCCGTCGAGCGATTTGGCGGCGTAGAGGAGGGCGACGCCGCCGCCCGGGACGATGCCTTCCTCGACCGCGGCGCGCGTCGCATGGGTCGCATCGTCGACCCGGTCCTTCCTCTCCTTGACCTCGGTCTCGGTGGCGCCGCCGACCCGGATCACTGCGACCCCGCCGGCGAGCTTGGCCAGCCGCTCCTGCAACTTCTCGCGGTCGTAATCGGAGGTCGTCTCCTCGATCTGCTGGCGGATCTGGGTGATGCGGCCCTGGATGTCGTCCTTGGCGCCCGAGCCGTCGATGATCGTCGTATTCTCCTTCTCGATGCGGACCCGCTTGGCTTTGCCCAGCATGTCGAGGGTGACGTTTTCGAGCTTGATGCCGAGGTCTTCGCTGATCACCTGGCCGCCGGTCAGGATCGCCATGTCCTCGAGCATCGCCTTGCGCCGGTCGCCAAAGCCCGGCGCCTTGACCGCCGTCACTTTGAGCCCGCCGCGCAATTTGTTGACGACGAGGGTCGCCAGCGCCTCGCCTTCGACATCCTCGGCGACAATCAACAAGGGCTTGCCCGACTGCACCACCGCTTCGAGCAACGGCAGCAGCGACTGCAGGCTCGACAGCTTTTTCTCGTGCAGCAACAGGTAGGGCTCGTCGAGCTCGGCCAGCATCTTTTCCGCATTGGTCACGAAATAGGGGCTGACATAGCCGCGGTCGAACTGCATGCCCTCGACGACGTCGAGCTCGGTCTCGAGGCTCTTCGCCTCTTCGACCGTGATCACGCCCTCGTTGCCGACCTTCTGCATCGCCTCGGCGATCATCCGGCCGATCTCGCGATCGTTATTGGCCGAGATCGTGCCGACCTGGGCAATCTCGTCGTTGGTCGAAACCTTCTTCGAGCGCTTTTCGAGGTCCTTGACCACGGTTTCGACCGCCCGGTCGATGCCGCGCTTCAGATCCATCGGGTTCATGCCGGCGGCGACCGCCTTCGAGCCCTCACGCACGATCGCCTGGGCGAGCACGGTCGCGGTGGTGGTGCCGTCGCCGGCGAGATCGCTGGTTTTCGAGGCCACCTCGCGCACCATCTGCGCGCCCATGTTCTCAAACTTGTCGGCGAGCTCAATCTCTTTGGCGACGGTGACGCCGTCCTTGGTGATGCGCGGCGCGCCGAAGGATTTGTCGAGCACGACGTTGCGACCCTTGGGGCCCAAGGTCACCTTGACCGCATTCGCCAGGATATCGACGCCGCGCAGCATCCGCTCGCGCGCGTCGGCGTGAAACCGAATTTCCTTTGCTGCCATGGTTCCCTCCGTTACGCGGCCGTCTCGACCACGCCCATGATGTCCAATTCTTTCATAACGACGAGGTCTTCGCCGTCGATCTTGATCTCGGTGCCCGACCATTTGCCGAACAGCACCCGATCGCCGACCTTGACGTCGAGCGGATGCAATTTGCCGTCGTCGCCGCGGGTGCCCGGCCCGGCGGCCAGCACCTCGCCTTCCATCGGCTTTTCCTTGGCGGTGTCGGGAATGATGATGCCGCCCTTGGTCTTTTCCTCTTCCTCGGTGCGCCGGACCAGCACGCGGTCCTGCAACGGTCGAAATGCCACCGTACCCCTCCATAGCAAGCTGATTGTCTCGGCCGGCGGGATAGCACTCGGCGGCCGAGAGTGCTAGCAAAATAAATCGGCGCGCGACGGATTTCAAGCATCGGCCGATGCCCGCGGTTGACGCCGTTCGGCGGCGGTCCCACATAGCGAGCGTCGGCAACCAGCCAGGAGGTGTCCCAAAGACATGATGCCACCCGGGAATCCGCAGTTGCCGACCGCTTGGCATCGGCAACCCAGCACCAAGTCCAAGATTTAGCCCGGACCCCGATCCGGGTGCGAACAAGCTTCGCAAATGCGACCCCCGTTTGCCGCCTTGTGCGCACGGGGGTCCTTGCTTTTCCGCTATCGACCGCCTCTCAGGCGACGCGGCAGCTTGGCCGCGCTCGGGCTTTCGGTCGGGAGGCGCGGGCGCTAGGCTCGCGGCCGGATCACGGCCCAGCGGAACAGAACGGATGACCCTCGATAGCTCCGGCCCGACCTCGCGCATCTATTTTTCGCAGCGCCTGCGGCTGCATTATGTCGATTGGGGCAATCCCGCGGCGCCGCCGCTGCTGCTCGTCCATGGCGGACGCGACCATTGCCGCAACTGGGACTGGGTCGCAGAAGCGTTGCGCCGAGACTGGCATGTGCTCGCTCCCGACCTGCGCGGGCATGGCGACAGCCAGTGGTCGCCCGACGGCAACTACACGATCGCCGGCTATGTCTACGATCTCGCCCAGCTGATCCATCAGCAGGAATTGGCGCCGGTCTCGATCGTCGCCCATTCGCTCGGCGGCGTCATCGCGTTGCGCTATGCCGGGGTATATCCCGAGAATGTGCGCCGGCTCGTCGCGATCGAAGGGCTCGGGGCTTCGCCGCGGCGGCTGCGCGAGCGCGGCACGCGCCCGATCGCCCGGCGGATGCAGAGCTGGATCGACGAAGAGCGCGGCCTCTCCGGTCGGCTGCCGCGGCGCTACCCGTCGATCGAGGACGCGCTCCTTCGCATGCAGGAGGCGAACCGGCACCTTTCGCCCGAGCAGGCGCGCCATTTGACCCAGCACGGCGTCAACCAAAACGAAGACGGCACCTATAGCTGGAAATTCGACAATTATGTCCGGGCCGAGCCGCCCTATGAGATGACGACGGCCGAGATCGAGGAATTGTGGGGCCGCATCGCCTGTCCGACCTTGCTCGTCTACGGCAAGGAGAGCTGGGCCTCGAACCCGGGCGAGGACGGGCGGGTGCGGCACTTTCGCGACGCCCGGCTCGTCACCCTCGAAGAGGCCGGCCATTGGGTGCACCACGACCGGCTCGACGCCTTTCTCGACCTCCTGCGCGGCTTCTTGTGAGCGCTTCGCCGCCTCAGCGACAGCGCGGCTGAGCTTCCGCCTCGTCAGGAAGACCGCCGGCTATGAGGCCTTTTTGCGGCGGCGGGCCGGTGGGGCTTCCTCGGCGACCGGCGGGGCTGGCGCCGCCTCGGTCCGGGCGCGGGCGCGCCCGCCGGCGACCGGCAGCAACAGGCTCGGCTGCGTACGGGAGGTCTTTGCGGTGCGCGACGGAGCCGCGGCCCTCGTCTTGCGGCCAGCAGCGGCCGGCTTCTCCGCCGGGCCGTCGCCCGTTGCTTCGGCGAGGCTGCGCTTCAGCGCGTCCATCAGGTTGATCACCTGCGCCGGCCGGCGCTCGACCGGGCGCTCGGGCAGCTTGCCGGCGAGCTTTTCCTCGATCAGCTCGCGCAGCGCCGTCTGATAGTGATCGACAAACTTGCCGGGGTCGAATTTGCGCGTCCGCCGAGTGATGATCTGCTCCATGATCGCGAGCTCGTCCTCATCGACCTCACCCTCCCCGATACCGGCAAAAAATTGCTCGGCCGGGCGCACTTCGTCCTCGAAGCGCAGCGCGTTGACCAGGAGGCCGTCGCCGGCGGCGCGGATCGCCACCGGCCGTTCGCGCGCGTTGATCACGACCTGGCCCAGCGCCACCTTGCCGGTGCGGCGCAAAGCTTCGCGCAGCACCCGATAGCCGGCCTCCGCGACGCTGCCGTCCGGCACCAGATAGTAAGGGCTGTCGAGAAGGATCGGATCGACCCCGCCATCTTCGACAAACTCGGAAATGTCGATCGTGTCGGTGGTTTCGAGCCGCAATTTGTCGAGGTCCTTGGGATCGACCGTGACATAGCGGTTCTTTTCGTATTCGTAGCCCTTGACGATCTCGTCGCGTTCGACCGGCCCGATCCCCGGCACCACCGTCTGGGTGCGCACCCGCTCGCCCGAGGGCTCGTGGATCATGTGGAAGCGGACCCGCTCCTTCTCGGTGGTCGCGGTGTAGAGCCGCACCGCGATCGTCACCAGCGACAATTTGAGATACCCGGTCCAGTAGGGTCGAGGGGCGGCCGGCATGCCTCTTCTCCTGTGCGATCGCCTTGCCAACGGCGGCCGGGGCGGCATGTTCCGCCCTGCCGTCATATGCGACGGCACATATTAGACGGAACAGTGACAACGCGTTAGCCAGAACGCTCCAACGCCTCGATCACCCCTGCGGTTCGACGGCGATCGCGCTACAATCTCGGTAGTCGGTTTGTCGCGTCAGGAGATCGACCTGCGCGACCGGAGCGGACGGGAGCGTCGAGCAGCATGGCAGAGCTGAGCTATGTCCACGGGGGAAGCACGACACCGCTGATCGGCGACACGATCGGCGTCTGTTTCGACCGGGCAGTTGCGCGCTTTGCCGAGCGCGATGCGCTCGTCGTGCGCCATCAGGAGATCCGCTGGAGCTGGCGGGCGCTCAAGGAGCGGGTCGATGCCTTTGCCGCGGGCCTCGTCGCGCTCGGCCTCGATCCCGGCGAGCGGGTCGGCATCTGGTCGCCGAACAACGCTGAATGGGTGGTGACGCAATTCGCCACCGCCAAGGCCGGCCTCATTCTGGTCAACATCAACCCGGCCTACCGCGTGACAGAGCTCGAATACGCGCTGAACAAGGCCGGCTGCAAAGCGCTCGTCACCGCCGCGCGGTTCAAGTCGAGCGACTATCTCGGCATCCTCGGCGAGCTCGCGCCGGAGCTGGCGTCGGCGGCACCCGGCAAGCTCGATGCCGCCCGCCTCCCCGATTTGCGTCTCGTGATCGCGATCGGCGGCGAGCCGGCGTCGGGGACGCTCCGGTTCGACGACGTCTACGGTCTCGGCAGCGCGGCCGAGCGCGACCGGCTCGCTGATCTCGCCGAAAAATTGCAATTCGACGACCCGATCAACATCCAATTCACCAGCGGCACCACCGGCTTTCCGAAGGGTGCGACGCTGACCCACCACAACATCCTCAACAACGGCTTTTTTCTCGGCGAAGAGATGCGGTTCAGCGAGCACGACCGGGTCTGCATCCCGGTGCCGCTCTACCACTGCTTTGGCATGGTGATCGGCAATCTCGGCTGCCTGACGCATGGTGCGGCAATGGTCTATCCGAGCGATGGCTTCGACCCGCTCGCCACCTTGGAGGCGATCGAAGCCGAGCGCTGCACGGCCGTGTACGGCGTGCCGACCATGTTCATCGCCGAGATGGACCACCCCGAATTCGACCGGTTCGACCTCACTTCGCTGCGCACCGGCATGATGGCCGGCAGCCCCTGCCCGGTCGAGGTCATGAAGCGCGCGATCGAGCGCATGCATTTGCGCGAGATCACGATCGGCTACGGCATGACCGAGACGAGCCCCGCCAGCTTTCAGTCATCGCCCGACGACCCGATCGAGCGCCGGGTCTCGACGGTCGGCCGGGTGCACCCGCATGTCGAGGCCAAGGTCGTGGATGCCGAGGGCCGGATCGTGCCGCGCGGCACTCCGGGTGAATTGCTGACCCGCGGCTATCTCGTCATGCTCGGCTATTGGAACGACGCGGAAAGGACGCGCGAAGCGATCGACCCGGCACGCTGGATGCGGACCGGCGACCTCGCCACGATCGACGACGAGGGCTATTGCAACATCGTCGGCCGGATCAAGGACATGGTGATCCGCGGCGGCGAGAACGTCTATCCGCGCGAGGTCGAGGAGTTTCTCTACCGCCATCCGAAGATTCAGGATGTGCAGGTGATCGGCGTGCCCGACCCTCGCTACGGCGAGGAATTATGCGCCTGGGTGCGGCTGCGCCCCGGCGAGGCCGCCGAAGCCGAGGAGATCCGGGCCTTCTGCGCCGGCCAGATCGCCCATTACAAAATTCCGCGCTACGTCAAATTCGTCGACGCCTTCCCGATGACCGTAACCGGCAAGATCCAGAAATTCCTGATGCGCGAGCAGATGCTCGCCGAGCTCGGCCTCAGCACCGAAGAAACCGCCTAGCCGGCCTCGAGCCGCGAGCTTCGTCTGATGACGGAACCGATCCTGCCCGCCGGCTCGCCGCCGACCGGCGCGCGACGGCGCGCGATCGCCTTTATCGTCCTGATCGGTTGCGTCAGCCTGTTTGCGGACATGACCTACGAGGGCGGGCGCAGCATCGCCGGCCCATTCCTCGGCTCGCTCGGCGCGTCGGCGGTGGTTGTCAGCACGGTCGCCGGTCTGGGTGAGTTTCTCGGCTACGGCGTGCGCTATCTCTCCGGCCGCGCCGCCGACCGGCGGGGCCGATACTGGCCGATCATGATCGCCGGCTATCTGGTCAACCTCTTGTCGGTGCCGTTGCTGGCGCTCGCGGGCTCGTGGCCCGCTGCCGTGCTGCTGCTGATCGCGGAGCGGGTCGGGCGGGCGATTCGCTCGCCGATCCGCAGCGCGATGCTGTCGCACGCCGCCAGCCGCACCGGCGCGGGCTGGGGCTTCGGTCTGCACACGGCACTCGACCAGACGGGCGGCACGGCCGGGCCGTTGTTGGTCGCGGGTCTGCTCGCCATCGGCGCGGGCTACCGGTGGAGCTTTGCCGTGCTGCTGCTGCCGGCATTGGCCTCGCTGGCGGTGCTCGCGGCGGCGCGCATCCTCTACCCCGACCCGCGCCGGCTCGAGCTGCGCGTGAGCCGGGCCGAGCTTGCCGCCTGGTCCGGGTTCGATCGGAGCTTCCGGGTCTATACCGCGGCGGCGGCGCTGGTCGGCGCCGGGTTCGCCGACTTTGCCCTGATCGGGTTCCACTTGACCCGCGCCGGGGTAACGCCGCCGGCCTGGATCCCGCTGCTTTATGCGCTGGCGATGGCGGTCGAAGGGCTCGGCGCGCTGGCGCTGGGCCGGCTTCTCGACCGGCGGGGCAGCGGCGTCGTACCCGTCGCGATCGCGGTAGCCGCATTGGCCACACCGCTGCTTTTCCTGGGCGGCCCTGCCGCCGCTGTGGCCGGCGCCGGGCTATGGGGCATCGGGACCGCCGTCCAGGACACAATTTTCTATGCGTTGCTCGGGCGCGATGTGCCAGCCGACCGGCGCGCCACCGCCTATGGGCTGTTCGACCTGATGCGCGGGACGGCATGGCTCGCCGGCAGCGTCGTGCTCGGCGTGCTTTACGCTGTCAGCCTGCCGGCGCTGGTCGCCACCTCGCTGGCGCTGCAGCTCGCGGCGGCGGTTGTGCTCGGCATGAGCCACCGCTTCCCCAGCCAGCAGAACCGGAGCGGGTGAGGCTGCCGCGCAGCCTCGATACTTCCGCGATGCCGCCGGCCCGGCGCCGGCCATTCGGAAAATGACCGGCGCCCGGGGGAAGGGTCAGGCCAGCTCGGGCAACACCTCGGTGAAGGTTTCGAGATTGCCGAGGGTCTCGCGGCCGAGCGCAAACGGGATGCACGCGCCGATCAGCACCATGACGATCATCGTGCCAAAGAAAGATCGTCGGCGAGGCGGTGTGCGAGACCATCACATAAGGGCACGAGCACGCCGGCAAAGATCCGCCCGAAGGATTTGCCGAAAAAGTGCCCGCGCCCGCGCAGCGCTGTCGGGAACTGCTCGGACAGGTACATCCGCACCGCCGGGAAGATCGACAGCGTGGTAAACCCGGTGATCAGCGCGCCGGCGCTGAATACGATGGTCGCGGCCGAGCCGGCGCGATGCGCGACAACCATCAGCAGCAGCCCCGGGATCGACAGCAGGAAGGCGCCGGTGATCGTCCAGCGCCGGCCGATCACCTCCATGATAAAGCCGTTGAAGAGCTTGCCCGGAATGCTCGCCGCAAACACCAGCGAGCTCAAGCCAAAGCTCAAGGCGACGGCCGCACCCTGGCTGACCAGCGCTTTCGGCAGCAGGATCGCGATCAGGTAATAAACGGTCCCGGCGCAAATGCCGCACAGAATGCCGGTCGCCGTCCATTGGAGCTGGCCGGCGGCGAACAATTTCCAGAACGGCGGCAGCTGCTCGCGCGCCCGTTCATGGCCGCCTCCGAGGTCGGCGCTCGTCATCGCCGGCACCTGGTTGCCGCAGCGCCGGATCATCAGGTTCACGTTGTCGATCGCATCCTGCACCCGGCCGCGGCGCAACAGCCAGCGCGGGCTTTCCGGGATCAGGAAATAGATCAGCACCGGCGCGATGAACAGGGTGACCCCGCCGGGCAACCCGACCAGCTGAAAGCCCTTGGGGTGATTGGCCAGCACAAAGCCGACAAACGGCAGCAAGGTGAACGCCATCGCCAGCATGGTTTCGTAGATTGCGGCATAGGTGCGCCGATGCTGCGCCGGCATCAGCTCGGCCGCGATCGGAAACGGCGCCGAGATCGTAAAGCCGAGGAAAAACCCGGTGATCAGCCGCAGGATGAACAGCGTCTCGTAGCTGTGCGCCAGCAAGATCAAGAGGGTGCACAAGGTGCTGAAGATGACCCCGGCCTGCATCACCGCGACGCGGCTGATGCGATCGGACATCGCCGCCGCTGAAAAGCCGCCGATCACGACGAGGAAAGTGGGCCAGGTGGCGAGCGCGCGGACCTGATTGGCATCCATGTGCAACGGCGCTTTCGCGAGCACCAGGAGCGAGCCGGTCAGCGCCAGATCGTAGCCTTCGATAAACCCGACAAACCCGAGCACCAGGATGATGACGACGTGATAGGCGCTGAACGGGATGCTGTCGAGCTTGAGACCCATCAGATGGCTCGGCGGGATATCCGGGCGGCCGAGGGTGGGTGCTGCGGTCATTGTTGTTTCCTCCGTTGTTATTGCTTCTACGCCGACTGGGCGGCTTGACCGCATCGTGCACCCTCGGCGGCGATCGCTCAAGCGCGCCGAGCGCAAAATAACGGGAACTCGCCGCCAGCGGTTTCGTTTGCCGCCTGTCCGAATGGAAGATGACCCGGGCATCGGCCGTTTATGCCGCCGGCAGGTCAGCAAGGACCTTTTGGCAGCTCACTGGGAAGGAATGGGTGTGACAAAACGATCGATGACGCAGGGCGTGCTGGCAGCCGGCTTTATCCTGGCGCTGGCCGGCTGCACGAACCCTTATGATCCGGCGCAGCGCGCGGTCGGCGGCGGGTTGATCGGCGCCGGCGCCGGTGCGGCGATCGGCGGTGCCGCTGCCGGTGGCGCCGGTGCGGCGACCGGTGCCGCGATCGGCGGTGCGGTCGGTGCGGTGACCGGCGTGGTCACGACACCCCCACCGCCGCCGCCGCCTTATCGACCCTATTGAGCCGCGGTGGCGGGAGCGCCGGTCAGCCGGGCGGCGCCTTTTTGATCAGCTCGGCGAGCTGCCGCAGATAGGCTTGGCGGGCCGGCGACGACGTTCCTGCGACGCGCCGAGCTGGCCGGCTCGGTGGTCCCATCGTCGCCAGGCGCGCCGACGCGCACACAAGCTTCACTTCGTCTTGGCCGGGCTCGTCCCGGCCATCCAAGTCTTCCTTTGGCGGATTGATGCCGGCGTCAAGGACGAGGATTCCTGGCACAAGCCCGGGCAAGACGGGCGGGAGCAGCCAGCGACCTTTCCGGCGCCGAACGCATAATCATATATTGCGATGCAGTCACCGGTGAGCAGGGCGCTGCATCGAAACCGATTTTTCCATCGACCAGTATTCGTAGGGTGGGTTGAGCACGCGAAACCCACCACCAGCGCCCGCCTCAAAAGCCGATGGGCTTCGCTCCCGCTCAACCCATCCTACGCACTTCACACGGCCATTTGCGAGCGGTGCCTCAGCGGCGTGCGGGGCAGCGTGAGATCAGCATTCCGCCATGTCGAGATTTTTTACACATCCTCCATTAGCAAATCCCCCTCTGCAAATCGGCTATCCAATCCGTTCGCCGCTTCCAGCCGGCCCAAACCAGAATAGATACGGAGGCAAACCCATCTAATGCAAACATCGAACAACCACATTAGAGGTATCAGACAAGTGTATCTCTGCGCCGTGTATGAGCCTCCACAACGGGCCGCTCAATTACGTCTAAATCGTGCCTGAACTAAAGCAAAAATGCGCGCCGACATCAGACTGATGACGCCAAAACAGGTGGCGGACTATCCGGAAGCGTAAGGCCTCGCCGTCGGAATTTTTGACAATACCGCTATCAGATGGTGACGGTCCGGCCGCAAGCCGTTAGAATCGGCCAATATATTAGATGGCATGAAACTTGCGTGCAGATTCTCGCGCAGGTTATGCGCCGAACCAGCAGCAAGGAAACCGCATATGGATTGGAGCAGAGCAGCACCCCGGAGCTTCGGCGGGCTGACGTTGGCATTTGGCGCGGCCGCGGCGTTGCTCGGCACCACCGGGTTGGCTAAAGCCGACGTATTCGCCATCGCCAATCAGGCGTCGTTCGGGAACGGCCTGATCGAGACCGTCGACCTGACGACGCACACCTTCGTCAACTCGTTTATTCCCGATCAGGCCAAGATTGGCGAAGCCAACGGCCGCGGCGTTGAAGTCCTTGGAAATTTTGTATATTACACCGAGCTGACCAACGGTTTTGATGCCAGCAACGGCATTTTTGTCGCTCCGTTTAACAACGGCGCCGGCGGAGCCGACATCAAGAGCTTTCCGAACCCGGTGCCGGGAACCGGTATTGTCGATCTGGCGGCCTCCGGCGGCGCGCTGTTCGCCATGACCGGCTACCCGGCCGGTCCCGAGGTGGTGCAGAAGACCGACGGAAACGGCAACAACATCGGTTCGCTGGTCACTCTCCATGACCTCGGTGGCGCAAGTTTGGCAGACAGCGACGGCTTCACTGTTCTGTCGAACGGAAATTGGCTGATCAACTCTGGCGACGCGGTCAACAGCTACAGCCAGTTCGACCCGCTGACCGGCAATGAAATAGCCGGCACCACGATCCAGGCTCACGATGCAAACGGTGTGTGCGGATCATCGACCGGGGTGGACAACGATGCGTTCCTCGGCGGCAATTCGCTCTATTTCGACTGCGGGCTCAACTCGATCGTGCAGGACGACCTGTCCGGCAACTTCATCGCGGCGACCCCGCTGAGCGCCGGCAATTTCGAGGATATTTCGCTGGTCCAGGAGACCCCGATCAATCCGCCTGCGACGCCGGAACCGGCCTCGTTGAGCATTCTGGGCGCGGCGCTCGCCGGGCTCGGCTTGGCACGACGGCGTCGTCGTTCGTCCTGACCTGGATTTTAAAGAGACCGGTAGCCTTCCGAGGCCGCCGGTCTTTTTTTGTCCAGAGCGGCACCGCTTCACCTCAGTTCTGGCAGCCGCGGCAATATCTCCTTCGAGAACAAAGTCAGATTGTCGACGGTGTCGTCGTGGCTGATCAGGCCGCCTTGGGCCATCATCAAGAGGTGGCCGAAGCCGCCGACGTGGTCGTAGAACGCCTTGAGCTGGTCGAAGACGTCGTCAGGGGTGCCGGCGAAGGAGAGGCCGGCGTCGATCGCCTCCTCGACCGTCATCGTGCGCGGGTTGATCGGGTGGCCGTCCTTGGTCTGGACCCGGGTCGCGCGCGCCGCCATCGCCCCGCCTGATTTCAGCATCTGCGCCGTCGCGCGCGCCGAAGCATAGCCTGGCGGGTTGGCGAATTCGGGCGCCACGATCCCCGAGGTGCGGCTGTAGCCGAGGATCTGGTCGGCCCGGCGGCGACCTTCCTCGCGCGTTTTGCCGACCCCGATCAGCGCCATGTAGGCGAGGCGATCCGGTTCGGGATCGCGGCCCACCTCGCGGGCCTTTTTGCGATAGGCCTCGAAGATCGACGGGGTGCGGACCCAGCCGGTGTTGAGGACGCCGATCGTGATGCCGCGCGTCGCCGCCTCGATCGCGCTCTCCGGGCTGCCGACCGGGGTCCAGACCGGCGGGTGCGGCTCCTGGTAAGGGCGCGGCCAGACATTGACCGAGCGGTACTGGAAATGCCGGCCCTCCCAGCTGAACGGGCCGTCATGGCTCGTCATCGCCTTCAGGATCAGGTCGTGCGCCTCCCAGAAGCGGTCGGTCAGATCGGCCGGGTTGGTGTTGGCCGGCGAAATCTCGAACGGCACGCCCTTGACAAACCCCATATCGAGCCGGCCGCGCGAGATCACGTCGATCATCGAATATTCTTCGGCGACGCGGATCGGGTCGTTGCGGTTGCCGATCGGCATGCCGAGCGCCAGGAGGCGCACCTTTTTGGTCTCGCGCGCCAGGATCGCCATCGGGATCGTGCACACCGAATCGCTGCAAGTGGCGGTGGCGTGGTGCTCGTTGGTCATGATGTTGATGCCGAGCTCGTCGCACAGCGCCCATTCGTCGAGATAGCGGTGGTAGAGATCGGCGCCGATTTTGGGGTCGTAGAGCCGGCTCGGCACCGTGACCCGGTAGGTTCGGTCGAGATGCGGCCAAGCCGGGTGATAGGCCATCTCGCTGAAATGCCAGACGTTCATCGCATTGCCTCCGCGCCCAAAAAGCGTTCGATGCGATCGGCGACCTCGTCGGGCCGCTCGATCTGCGGGTAATGCCCGGCGGCGGCGATCCGCTCGAAACGGGCCTGCGGCAGCGCGCGGCTGAGCTTTTCGCCATAGTCGGGGCCGACGATGCCGTCGGCCTCGCCCCACAGCACCAGGGCCGGGACCCGCACGCGGTGCAGCCATTGGCGCAGGCCCGGGTCGTGCATATAAGGCCGCCAGCCGTAGAGTGCCGTCGCCTCGCGGTCGCGGGCGATCGCCAAAAGCTCGTCGTCGCCGAGCGCTGCGTAGTCGGGCGACGCCCGCGCGGGGTCGAAAAAGGTGCGGCGGCGCACCTCCTCTTCCGGGAGCGCGTAGATGTCGGCGATGTCGCGCTCCTCGCGCCCGCCGAATTTGACGCCGAGCGGGTCGATCAGGACGAGCCGGCCGATGCGCGCGACCGAGCGCACCGCCATTTCGAGTGCCACCCAGCCGCCGAGGGAGGAGCCGACAACGGCGACATCGCCGCCTTTCTGCCGGTCGAGCCAATCGAGATAGAGATAAGCGAGGTCGTGGACCGTGCGCAGCTCGGCGGGCCGTTCCGAAGCGCCAAATCCCGGATGCCGGGGTGCGGTCACCGACCAATGCCGCGCCAGGCGATCGAGCAGCGGCCGGTTTTGCGCAACGTAATCGCCGCCGTGCAGGAACAAGAGCGGCGGGCCGTTGCCGGCGGTGAACCCGTCGAGGGCGATCCCGGCGATGTCGATCCGTGCCATCCAATCCCCTCCAACCCAAATAAAGACGGCTCAGCCGCCCCTGCGACAGCAATTTCCGACCGGGTTGCTCCCTCGCCAACCCTTCTCGACCCTCTCCCCCCGGCGGCCCCCCGCCGGGGGGAGAGGGAAGGGTGAGGGGGGCCGACGGGCGGTGCAGCCTGATCGGGAATTGCTCTCATGCTCCATTTCGGCCAAGCGGACGTGCGCGGCGAGGAGCGAGGATAGCCGCGCCGGGTCGCCGCGCGCCATGCCGCATTCGGAACACGGCTTCGGCGTCGGGCAGCGGAACGCTGCCGACGAAATGGACGATCATCGTCCCTCTCCGGCTGCTGGGATCAGACGACGCCCTGCTCGCGCAAGCCGGCGACCGCTGCGGCATCGTAGCCGAGATCGCGCAGCACCGCCTCGGTGTGCTGGCCCTGGTCGGGGGTAGGCTGCAATTCGTCGGGCTGCGGGTAGGCGCTCAGATGGATCGGCTGGCCGACCACCTTTTGCGCGCCGAGCTTGGGGTGGGTGACCGGCTTGGCAATCCCGAGATGCTGGACCTGCGGGTCGGCGAAGGTCCGGTCGATCGTGTTGATCGGCCCGCACGGCACGCCGGCCTTGTTTAAGAGCTCGACCCAATAGGCGCTCGGGTGCCGGCGCACGATCTCGTTCAGATGCGCGATCAATGCCTCACGGTTTTTGGCGCGCGCGGCGACGGTCGCGAAATCGGGGTTTTCGAGGAGGTCCCTGGCACCCGCGGCTTCGCAAAAGCGGCGCCACAGATTGTCGCCCGAGGCGGCGATGTTGATATGGCCGTCGGCGGTCTGGAACATCCCGGTGCCGGGCGAGGTCGGGTGGAAATTCCCCTCCTGGCCGGCGACTTCGCCTTTCATCAGATAGCGCGCCGCCTGGAAATCGAGCAGGTAGATCTGGGCTTCGAGCAGCGAGGTGTGGACCCATTGGCCTTCGCCGGTGCGCTCGCGGTTCAAGAGCGCCAGCACGATCCCGTAGGACAACAAGAGGCCGGCCGAGGTGTCGTTGATGGCGATGCCGACGCGCACAGGGCCTTGGCCCTTATGGCCGGTGATCGACATCAGCCCACCCATCCCCTGGGCGATCTGGTCGACGCCGGGGCGGCCGGCATAGGGCCCGTCCTGGCCAAAGCCCGAGATGCTGCCATAGACGATCTTCGGGTTGATCTTCTTGACCGCCTCGTAATCGACGCCGAGCCGGTGCTTGACGTCGGAGCGGTAGTTTTCGACGACGACATCGGCGCGTTTGGCGAGCTTGAAGAAAATTTCGAGCCCCTCCTTGCTTTTCAGATTGAGCGTCATCGAGCGCTTGTTGCGGTGCAAATTCTGAAAATCGAAACCGTCGCGGCGGCTGCCGGTGGCGTCGACCTGCTCGCCCGGCGGCTCGATTTTGAGCACGTCCGCACCCCAATCGGCGAGCTGGCGGACCGCGGTCGGTCCGGCGCGATGCGCGGTCAGGTCGATGACGAAGAAATCGTTGAGCGGCAGGGACGCGGTAGTCATCGGCGGTTTTCTCCTGTTCTTCGGGATGGGCTCGTTATTCGCCGGGGCTCTCGCGAAACACCATATCGGCGGCGCGCTGCTGCGTTGGCGAGAGGCTGGCATAGAGCGCCTGGAGCGCCGGCAACAGCCGTCTCATGCCGGCAAGGTCCTGCTCGCCGTATTGGATCGCCATGCGCAGCGCTTCGACCGCGCTCGAGTTGGCCGGTGGCCGAAGTCGCGCGGCGGCACGAGAGTTCTCGCGCATGATCTCGGCGACCGCGGCAAAGCGTGGCTCCTGAGCAGGGCTAATGCCCAGGCGTTGGTGCAGCTGGGCGATGTCGGCTTCGACATTCGGCGGCTGGGCCGCCGGTTGCGCCTGGGCCAGCGTGACGGCTTGCGGCGGCCCGGCCGGTGCGGCATGGCAAGGCCAGCCGGAAACGGCGAGGCAGAAAGCGAGGGGAACGCCCACCAGGGCCGCCAGCCTTGTCCGGATGATGCGTCGCCTCATCGCGCCGGGCCTTCGCATTGTTTCGCGGGCGTAGGCATGCTCCGCTATCGGTGTTGTTTCAAGCCTTTGCTGAATTGCCCTATTTCCGCCGCGGGAGGCGGGAATTCTCCTATAATCGGCGATTGCGGTACGGCGATGTCAGTTGTCTCTGATGGTGCGGCGATGGCCTCGATAGGAAAGTCGGCGCGACGCCGGGCGATCGTCTTTTGCGCGGTGTTCCTGCCGGCGGTGACGGCGAGCCTCGTTTATGTTTTTACCCTGCCGCCGGAATACCGGGCAGTGGCGCGGCTGCAGATTTCACCCGCGTCGGTCGTGACCCAGCCGAGCGACGCCAAGGACGCCCCGACGGTCGAGACCGACACGAAATCGTTTCTGACCGAAGTCCAGACATTGACCAGCCGTCCGCTGCTGCAAGATGTCCTCGATCGGCTGAAACAGGATGGGGGGCTGCCCGATCTGGGGCCGGACCCGGTGGCTGGGGCGCAGCAGATGCTGCACGCCGAGCCGATCGAAGGCACGCAGATCGTGCAGCTCGCGGCGGTTGGGCCGCAGCCGGAATTCGGCGCGCGGCTCGTCAACACCGTGGCGCAGGCTTATCGGCAGCATGTCGCCGATGCGTATAAGAGCCTCGCCGCCAGCACCACCGGCGAAGTCGGCGACGAAATTCGGGCGCTCGACAAGGAAGTGACCGGAAAACGGCAGGCGATCAACGCGTTTCGCGACCGCTACGACATCGTCTCGATGGAGCACAAGGAAAACGACGTGCTCGCCGATATCGAAGGCTTGAGCGAATCCTATACCGACGCCAACGAAAAGCTGGCCAAGGCGCAAGGGCATTTGCAGGCGCTCAGGAGCTCGATCGCCGCCGGCAAGGCCGTCTTCCGCGCCAAGGACGACCCGACCCTCGCCGATTTGCAGCAGCGCGCCTCGGTGGCGCGCGAGCAGTGGCACGACATGCAGCGCCGGTTCACGCCCGACTATCTCGCGATGGACGCCGATGCGAAGTCGTTGCGGGGGCGGCTCGACAATCTCGAGGACCAGCTCAAGGCGCAGCACGGCGCCGGCGAGCGGGCGGCGCTGGCCCAGGCGCAGGAGGATGCGTCGTCGGCCCAGGCCGAGGTCGACCGGCTGCGCAAAAACGTCGCCGACAACCAGAAAGAGGCGCAGGAATTTGCGACGCATCTCAACGAATACAAAACGATGCGGGAGGACCTCGACCATCTCGAAGGGATGCACCGGGCGGCGCTCGACCGGCTCGCCAAATTGCAGGTGAGCGAGCGCGAGCGCGCACCGCACGCCGATTTGTTGGAGGCTGCCGCGCCGAGCAGCGAGCCGTGGCGCCCCGACTACCGGCTCGATGCGCTGATCGCGGTCGGCGGATCGCTCGGGCTCGGCCTCTTCGCGGCGTGGTTCGCCGATTTCATCGCCGGGCCGGCGCCGTTGCCGGCGGCAGTGGTGCAGCACCAGCATTCCTGGGGGCCGGCCTTGCTCGCACCGGACCCAGCCTTGCTCGCCCAAAAAATGACGCCGCCGAACCTGCTTTCGGCGCCCGAGATCGGTCTTCTCCCGGCTTCTCAACGGTCGCCGCGGGAGCTTTCCGATCGCGAGATCGGGGCGCTCGTTGCGGCCACGGCCGAGGATGCGCAGATCGCCGTGGTCGGGCTTTTGATGGGGCTCACTGCCGAGGAGCTGGCGGCGCTGCGCTGGGACCAGGTCGATTTCCCCGGCAGGGTGATCGAGGTGGGCGGCGAGGGGGCGCGCAGCGTGCCGCTGGCGCAGCCGCTGCAGGGGCTCCTCGTCGCGCGCCGTCGGCAGCAGCCCGAAGCCGACGGGACGCTGATGCGGCGGGCCGATGGCGGGTCGCTCGCAACCGACGAGGTCGCGCACCTCGTCCTCTTCGGCGCTTACGATGCCGCGCTCGACCATCCGCAGGAGGTGACGGCGCACGCGCTGCGCTACACCTATTTGACCTTTCTGCTGCGCCAAGGGGTTCGCGCCGCGGATATCGGCCGCATCGCCGGCCCGGTGCCGCAGCAGGAATTGCTCGCTTATATGCAATTGCACTCGCCGGCGGCGCGGCGCTCGATCGACGAGATCGAGCGCGTCCTTCCGGCGCTGCGCGAGCTCGCCGAAAGCGGCACCGGTTGAATTTGCTGCGGCACCGGGGATGTGTCCTTGCCGGAGCGGTTTTGCTGTGCGCGCCGGGAATGCCGCGGGCGCAAGCGGCGCCGGCCTTTGTCGTCTCGGTTTGCCTCGCCGATGTCGAATATTCGATCGCGTGCTGGGAACGCAGCTCGCTCGAAGCGGCGCGGCGGCTCGAGCAAATTTTCGTCGATGATTACACGACCAGGCACACCACCGGCTCGCTGCAAATCTGGTTTCCGTTGAATACGTCGCAAAGCGAGCAATTGCGGTTTCTGCGTGAGGTCGAGGACCGGGCGATCGAGGCGGCGGTCAGAAAAATGCAGGCATCTGTCGACAATCCCGAGGCGCCGCCGAATTTTACGCCCGCTCCGCCGCCGAATTTCTCGCAACCCCAATTCCAAACCCAATCCCAATCCCAAACGCCGTCGCCGGACGAAGCGTCGCCGGGTCAGACAGCGGCGGCGGACCAGGCGCAGCTACTCGCCCAGCTGTTGCAGCGACGGCACGAGGACATTCAGAAATGGCGCGAGGACGCAACGGTCGAGGCGCGCAAGGGATCGAACTGGTCGCATGACTGGGCGACCCGAACCCACCTCTACAAACCCGGCCCGGCCCTCGACGCGCTCGTGCGCAGCCCCAACGGCAATTCGAGCGGGAATTTGTAGGGCCGCCGGCATGGGCTGGCGGCGGCGGACCGTCACCCGAGCTCGGCGAGACGGTCGGCGAGCCGGTCGAGAACCCAATCGCGCGCCAGGCTCGCGGCTTCGCCCCAGCTCGGCCTCCGGTCGTCCAGCGCCGGCAGCGGCGCCGCAGCGTCCATCGTGGCGATCCTGCGATAAAGCCGCAGCTTTTCGGCCTCGGCAGCGAACCGTCCGTCGGCGAGCAGCATTTCCAGCGAGCCGTAGCGGCGCAGCAACGCTGCGGCGGTCTTTGGCCCGACCCCCTTCGCGCCCGGAATCTTGTCGGACGGATCGCCGCGCAGCGCGATAAAGTCGGGCACCTGCGCCGGGTCGACACCATAGCGCTGGCGTACCTCGGATGGTCCGATGCGGGCGATTTCGCCGGCGCGCACCGGCAGCAAGATCGTCGTCGATGCCGAGGCGAGCTGGAACGCGTCGCGGTCGCCGCTCGCCACCAGCGCCGTCCCGCCATGCCGTTCCTCGTGCGCGACTGCGGCGGCGAGGAAATCGTCGGCTTCGTATCCCGGCGCCTTGGCGTTGGCAAAGCCGCAGGCGGTGACGAATTGCGGCAGCACATCGAGCTGCTCGACGAGCTCGGCGTCGAACACCCGCCCGGCCTGATAGGTTTCGAGCGCGCGGTGCCGGTACGTCGGCGCGTCGAGCGTGTCCCAGCCGACCAGCACCGCCCGCGGCTGCTCCTCGGCATGAAAGCGGAGCAGGAAATTGGCGAACCCGACAATCGCACCGCCGCCCTTGTCGCCGCGCCGCTGGATCGATTTCGGCAGCGCGTGATAGGCGCGGTGCGCAAACGAGTCGCCGTCGATGACAAGCAACGGCCGGCTCACCAATACGCCTCCCCTTATTGCGCTCGCGCCGCGGTGCTATCGTTGCCGCCCGCATCCGCCCCGGCAAGCCCGATGGACCCGCCTGAATTCCTGTCGCGCCCCGACGGCTCTGCGCTGGCGTATCGCCGGGTTTCGGGAGCGGCGCCGGGGATCGTTTTTCTCGCCGGCTTGCGCTCCGACATGACCGGCAACAAGGCGGTCTTTCTCGACGAGTATTGCCGGCGCCGCGGCCGCGCCTATGTCCGGTTCGACTATTTCGGCCATGGCGCATCGAGCGGCGATTTCGCCCAGGGCACCGTCGGCCGCTGGTCCGAGGATGCGGTCGCGGTCATCGACGCGCTGACGGAGGGCGCGCAAATCCTGGTCGGGTCGAGCCTCGGCGGCTGGATCATGCTGTTGGCGGCGCTCGCTCGGCGCGACCGGGTCCGGGCGCTGGTCGGTATCGCCGCCGCCCCGGACGCCACCGAAGATTTGCTGTGGCCCCGCCTCGCTGCAGCCCAGCGCAGCGAGCTGACGGCCAACGGCGCGGTGACCTTGCCATCGGAATACGATCCTGCCGGCTACAGCTACAGCCGCAATCTGATCGAGGAGGGCCGGCGGCACCTCTTGATGCGCGGCACCATCGCGCTCGACTGCCCGGTGCGGCTCTTGCACGGCATGCGGGACACCTCGGTGCCGTGGCAGACGAGCCTCCGCCTCGCCGAGTGTCTCGCCAGCCGGGACGTAACGGTCATCCTCGTCAAGGACGGCGACCACCGCCTCTCGACCGCGGCCGAGCTCGCGCGCCTCGGCGACACGCTCGACCGGTTGGCCGATCGCGAATAGCGAGATCAGCCCGGGGCGGCGCCCTGAATCGACACTTCGAGCATATAGAGCGACTGGCTCGCAGCCATGAAGAGGCGGTCGCGCTTGGGGCCGCCAAAGGCGACATTGGCGCACACCTCGGGCAGGCGAATGCGGCCGATCAGCTTGCCTTGCGGGTTGTACACCAGAACGCCGGCATAGCCGAGCGGCGCGTTCGAGCCGCACCACAGGTTGCCCAGCACATCGGCGCGCATCCCGTCGGGGCCGCATTTGACGCCGTCCACGGTCGTGTCGCTGAAGACGCGCGGGTTCACGGGCTTTGTCCCCTGCATGTCGAAGGCATAGATCAGCCGCTTGCCGCCGGGGCCGGTGTCGCCCGGGCCTTTGCCGGTGCTGATCACGTAGAGAATCTTATGGTCGGGCGAAAAGCAGATGCCGTTGGGGTCGGGCAATTGCTCCTCGGTAAGCGCCACTTCGAGCTTGCCGCTCGGGTCCCAGCGATAGACCGCGTTTGGCGATTCCCGCTTTTTGCCGCCGATCAAGCCGGCGTTTTCGGCGCCGATATTCGGGTTCAGGATGCCCTGCGGGTTGGTCGGGCCGCCGGCCACGTCGGGATGGCCTTCGGGGATCGAATCGCCATAGGGCGGGTCGGTGAACCAGATGCTGCCGTCCGGGTGCGGCACGACATCGTTCGGCGAATTGAGCGGCTTTCCCTCGAAGCTGTCGGCGATCACGGTGGCGCTGCCGTCATGCTCCCAGCGCACGACGCGGCGGAAGAAATCTTCGCACGAGATCTGCCGGCCCTGGTAATCGAAGGTGTTGCCGTTGGTGTTGTAGGAGGGCTTGCGGAACGCCGTCACCCGGCCGTCGTCCCAGATGTAGCGGTATTGCGTGTTGCCCGAGACGTCGCTGAAGACGAGGTATTGGCCCTGGCTCGACCAGGCCGGCCCCTCGGCCCACAGCGCCCCGGTCCACAACCGGTAGATCGCGCCCTGGGTCCGCCGCAACGCGAGAAAGGACGGATCGACGACGATCACGTCGGGGTCGGGGTAGATCGAGGGATGGCCGCGCGCCCAGCTGCGCGGCGGGTTGCTGATGACGCTCGCCGGCGTGCCGAGCGCGGCCTTTTCCTGCGCCAGCGTTGTCCGGCCCGCGAGCGCCGCCGCCGCGGCCCCCGCGGTGGCGGCCAGAACCGTGCGCCGCGACGGCGAGCGGCGCGATATTTTCTGGCGCATTTGTTTCCTCCCGCGGATTGCTGCAGCTCGCGCGCTGATGGTAATCGCAATCGGCCGCTCGGCGCTGCCCCAGGCGCATTTGTAACCCCGTGCGTCCAGGCCATCAACATGGACAGCGCAGCCAGGTTCGCATACGCTGACCGCCGCGCCGCCGCGCCGCCGCCACGGGTTCCCTGATGTTAGGGTTTGTTTGCCGGTCAAAGGCGGGTTCTCGGGAATTTGCTTCGGGTTTGGCGCCGCGGGTGGCCGGGTGGTGCCGCCACTTCGGCGGCAATGCGCATGTGGCGCCTTCACCAGCGTGGCGGTGAGAGATGAAACCCGCCACCTCGCTCTATCTCGACATACTCCGCTTCGCCGCCGCGTTGGCGGTCTTTTTCGCGCATTATTCGTCGGCACGGCTGTCCGGCGGGCTGTTTTGGCAGATCCAGGATTACGGCCACCTGGCGGTCATGGCCTTTTTTGTGCTCTCCGGTTTGGTGATCGCATATTCGACGGATGCCAAAGACCGGACGTTGCACGCCTACTGCGTCAGCCGGCTGTCGCGGCTCTATTCGGTCGTGCTTCCGGCGATCCTGCTGACGGTCACGGTCGATGCGGTCGGCACGCGGGTGGCTCCCCAATTGTATACGGCGGATTGGGGATATGCCGCTTCCTACCCGCTGCTGCGCGTGGCTTCCGCGCTGACCTTCACCAGCGATATCTGGTTTGCGGATTACCAGATCTTCTCGATGGGGCCTTTTTGGTCATTGCCCTACGAGGTATGGTATTATGTCCTGTTCGCCGCGATCTGTTTTCTGCCGGGCCGGGCGCGCTGGGTCGGCGCGGCGCTGGCGATGGCAGTGGCCGGACCGAAGATCGCCCTTTTGCTGCCGATCTGGCTGCTCGGCGTCGGGACCTATTGGGGCATCCGCCGTTTTCGCGCGGGGCCGCGGCTTGGTTGGGTCATGCTGCTGGGCTCCGCCGCCGTCTTCGCGCTGTGTCAGGTTTTTGGCATCCGCGAGCACAGCCGGAATCTGGCTGAAGCGCTGGCATCGCAGCACGTTCTCGCCCTCTGCTGCGCACAGGGCTGGAGCCTTTACGACTATCTGGTCGGGCTGCTGGTGGCCGCGAGCATCGTCGGGTTCGACGCGGTCGGCGCACGCATGATGTGGCTGCTGCTGCCGATAAAGCCAGCGATCCGCTGGCTGGCCGGGCTGACCTTTTCGTTGTATCTGTTTCACATGCCGCTGTTGCAGTTCAACCGCGCAATCTCGCCGTGGCCGGCGGCCGACTGGCGCAACCGCGTCTATCTCGTCGTCGTCCCGCTCGCTGCGGTCGCGCTGCTCGGCAGCATCACCGAGCTGCGACGTGGTGCGCTGCGAGACTGGCTGGCACGGACTATCCCGGATGCTCGTCGGTGGCCGGTCATGGGCCACGCGGCGGCGCCGATTGCCGGCTTGCCGATGCAGATGCCGGCCGTGCCGGGGGGTGCTCGCGAGCGCCGCATGTCGGCGTAAGGGGCGGGCGCCGATGGCGCCGGCCAGGTCTGAGCCTCTGCCGGAGCCGCGAATCTCCATACCGGATGAGCAGCCGGCTTCCTTCGGCGAAGCGACTGGTTGCCGCCCCGATCTTTGGGCGACCCACCCGCGCCGTTGCGGCCCGCAGCCATGCGGGGCGGGCAGGCCATGCCGCCGAATTCGGCTGCGTCGCGCTGCCGCGGGTCGTGCTAGGGTTTGCCGCTCGATGGGGATTCCACGATGAGGGATGGGGCAGCGATGGCGTATGACCTGTTGATCAAGAACGGCCGGATCGTCGACGGCTCGGGCATGCCGTCGTTCCGCGGCGACATTGGCGTCAAGGATGGCAAGATCGCCGAGATCGGCAAATTGAGCGGGCCCGGCCAAGCGCACGATCGATGCCGAGGGCCGCGCTGTGGCACCCGGCTTTATCGACAACCACTGCCATTACGACGCCCAGGTGACCTGGGATCCGCTCTGCTCGTTCTCCTGCGACCACGGCGCCACCAGCGTCATTTTCGGCAATTGCTCGCTCAGCTTGGCGCCGGTGCGCAAGGGCAAGGAGCGGCGGCTTTCCGAGTTCCTGTCCTATGTCGAAGCGATCCCGATGGAGGTGCTCGACACGCTCGAAATCACCTGGGAGACCGTCCCCGAATATCTCGACCAGATGGACCGGAACCTCGGCGTCAATGTCGGCAATCTGATCGGCCATACCGCGGTGCGCTATTACGTGATGGGCGACGAGTGCCAGAAGCGCGCCGCCACCGACGACGAGATATCGGAAATGCAGGGCCTCGTCCGCGACGGCATCAAAGCCGGCGCGTTGGGCCTTTCGGTGTCGCGCAACCAGGGCCATTTCGACCCGCAGGGGGTGCACATTCCGGCGATCTGGGCCGATGAAAAGGAAATCTTCGCGCTCGGCGACGTGTTGCGCGAGCTCGGCACGGGCCTGATCCAGTCGGGCGGCGGCAATGCGGCCGAGATGAAGGACGGGCTGATGTCGCGGCTGAGCGAAGCGACCGGCCGCACCGTCGTCTACAACAATCTCGGCCAGTCGATGCGCCGCCCGGACCAGTGGAAAGCGCACATGGCCCAGGTCGATGCGACGACGGCCAAGGGTATCCGCGCCTTCCCGATGTGCACCCCCAACCGCATCACCGACTATTTCACGATGCGCAACACCCAGCAGTTCCGCGGCCTGCCGGTGTGGCATCCGATCTCTCTCTCGACCCCCGAGGAGATGCTGAAGGCTTACGCCGACCCGGAAACCCGCAAAAAGCTGCATGCCGAAGCGGTCGAGTTCAAAAGCGGGCCGGCAATCGGCCTGTGCTCGACCTGGTGGGATTACATGGTCTTGCAGACCGCGGTCTTGCCGAAGAACAAGCAATACGAGGGGAAGACCCTCGGCCAGATCGCCGCGGCGCAGGGGAAGGGCATCATCGATGCGTTCCTGGACTTGGTCGTCGAAGAGAAGCTCGACACCGAGTGGCTGCACGGCGAGAACAACGTCGATGACGCGGCGGTCGCGAAAATCCTGACCTATCCCAACGCGATTATCGGCCTCTCCGATGGCGGCGCGCACGTCCAGTTCCAGAGCGGCTTTGGCTTCTCGACCCGGCTGTTGTCGGAATGGGTGCGCGACAAGCAGGTCATGACCCTGGAGCAGGCGGTGCGGCGGCTGACCTTCGAACTCGGCTTCGACCTTCGGCCTCTACGACCGCGGCCTGCTGCGGCCGGGCATGGTTGCCGACATCGTGATCTTCGACCCCGACACGGTGCGCCCATTGCCGCTCGAAGTGCTGCACGACTTCCCGACCGGCGCCAAGCGCATCAAGGAGCCGGCCGAAGGCATCATGATGACGATCGTCAACGGCCAGGTGCTGCTCGAAAACGGCAAGCACACCGGCGCCCTCCCCGGCCGCATCTTGCGCAACACCTATTTTAAGGGCCTGCACGCGTAACCCTCACCCGCCTCCCTCCGTTCGGCACCCTCTCCCGCAATGCGGGAGAGGGTAG
Source organism: uncultured Alphaproteobacteria bacterium (assembly GCA_963702685.1). Classification (GTDB taxonomy): domain Bacteria; phylum Pseudomonadota; class Alphaproteobacteria; order ATCC43930; family CGMCC-115725; genus AP-15. The sequence continues at coordinate 64,357 of CAVPDQ010000008.1, forward strand.
GGTGAGGGCGAAACCGGATAGGGAGAACACCGATGCCGACATTCCGCCCGGCCCCCGATCTCGACATGCATTACGAGGTCGATGATTTCACCGACCCGTGGCGCACGCCGAAAACGGTGCTGATGCTGCACGGCAATGCCGAGAGCGGGGCGGCGTGGTACGGCTGGGTCCCGACCCTGGCGCGGCATTACCGGGTGGTGCGGCCCGACATGCGCGGGTTTGGCCGATCGACGCCGATGCCGCGCGACTACCCGTGGACCTTGGACCGCATCATCGATGATTTCGTGGCGCTGGCGGACCATCTCGGCATCGACCGCTTTCACCTGGTCGGCGCCAAGATCGGCGGCACGGTCGCCCGCGCCTTTGCCGCGCGCCGGCCGGAGCGGATCGACACCCTGACGGTCGTCGGCACGCCGCCGCCGCTGCGCGCCGGGGCAGCCGAGCGCGTCCCCGAATTGAACGCCGCGTTCGAGCGCGACGGGGTCGAGCCCTGGGCGCGCAACAGCATGGCCGGGCGCCTCGGCAGCACCTTTCCGCCCGAAGGCGTCGAATGGTGGGTCCGGTTTATGGCGCGCACCGCGGTCTCGACCCAGATCGGCTTTATGAAGACGATCGCCTGCGCCGACATCCGCGAGGACGTGCCGAAAATCCGCTGCCCGACGCTCATCGTCACCACCGACGGCAGCGGCCTCGCCTCGGTCGACGAAACCCGCGCCTGGCAGCAGCAGATCCCGAATTCATCGCTCGTCGTGCTGCCCGGCAACTCCTACCACGTCGCGGCGAGCCACGCCGAGCGCTGCGCCGCCGCGGCCCTCGACTTTATCCGCCGCAACGACCGCGGCTGACCGCGATGTCAGCGCACCTTGCGCTCGTTGACGCGGGTTGCGGTGGCGAGGTCGTTCGGGTTGTCGCGCCAGGTCGGGTGATTGAAGTGGATGACAAAGTCGCCGTTGTATGAGATTGCGGCTTCGTCGAAAACCAGGCGGCCGATGCGCGTCCAATTGGCGAAAGCTCGCCGCTGGAAGAAATTGGGGCCGCGGGTCGTCCCGTCATCGGTGACCTCGATGGCAAAGACGAGCCGGCGTTTTGGCGCCGGGTCACCCCGATCGTAGATCTGGGCCATGATCTCGTCGCGAAAATCCAACCCGTCGCCTCCGATCCGCGGCTGGTCGGGATCGACCAGGAGGCGCATAAAGGCGGGCGTCCGGGTCGGCTCGTCTTTGGGCTTGCCGAGCTCGGCAATCTGGTAGAGCTGGCGGACCGTCGGCTGCTTGTCGACCTGACCGAAAATCAGCCCCTCGACCGCGAGGATGGGGGCGCCGAGCCCGCGGCGCCAGATGCTGGTGTTCGGCGCGTTGCGCAGCTCGACATCGTTGATGTAGCCGGTATGGTCGCCGCCGAGGTCCTGCTGGGTGATAAAGCTGGCGGTACGGAGCGGCTCGGCATGGTCGCTGTCCGTTGTCGGGAACAGCTTGCCGACCATCGACAAGGAGCGCGTGTGGCCGCGCCGGGTTTCCTTGCAGCAGGTCGAATACCGGGCCACCAGCACGGCCCGGCTCCCTTGGCGAAAATAGCCGGAATATTGGCTGGGCTCGGAAATCTCCCAGGTGCCGAACAGGCAGATGCCGTTTGGATGGATGATCCGGCGAAAGCCTCTGCGGTCCGCGCCCCAGCGCAAGTCACCATGCAAATCGACGGCCCTGGCAACGGCCTGGCGAAAAAGATAGGGCCGGCCCGCCCGGAACGCGCCGCGCAGCACGCCGCCGAGGGTCACCGCGTAGGTCGGCAATGCGGGCCCGCCTGCGCCGCCCCAGACGGGCTGGTATGGGTTGGCGAGCACCGCCTCGCGCACCTCCGAGAAGCGCGAGCCGCGATAGGCACGGTCCTCCGCGGTGACTTCTTCGTCGCCGTAATATTCGGTGTTCATGCGCACGCCCCTTCGCATCGGTTCGAGGGCACTGCCATTCAACCATATCCGTCGCATATCGCGGGCGAAAAGCGAGGCTAAGCATGATCCGATCGGGACCCGCAAGCTTCGGTAAGACTCGCGCTCCTCGCCAACCCTTCGCAACCCTCTCCCCCAATGGGGGGAGAGGGAAGGGTGAGGGGGGCTGACGGGCGATGCAACCTGATCGACTGCTTTAGGGTACCGAGCGGGCGCCGGGCGCCTCGCGGCGCAGGTCCGCCTCGGCTTGGTTGCTGTCGATAAAGAATTTGGCCGCCCAGTTCAGGTATTCGAACCGGCCATAGTCGCCATCTGCCGGAAAGCTGCCCTTGACCGCGCCGCGAACATCGTCGGGGCCGTCATAAGCAACGGTCCGCCTGACAAAAGCATTGGCTGCGAGCCCGGCGTCCCGATACTTTTCTTCTCCGGTCTCCAGGTAAAGAATGAGCCACGAATGGGCAATCTGGACAGTTCCGGTCAGGCACACCCACGATGCGCCCGCCGACCAATCGGGCTGCAGCCGCCCGGGCAGGCGCCCCTCCGGACCAAGCGCCGTCAATAGCCCGTCGGCGAGGCGGCGCGCCGCTTCGAGAAACTCCTCCTGGCGGGAGAAGCGCCAGCATTCGAGAATCCCGCGCAGGGCATATCCGAGCGTATGGGTCAACGGGCGGGCGGTATCTTCGAGGCAGCACGCCTCCATCCAGCCGTTGCGGCGCTCTTTGGTGAGCGCCCAGCGCACCTGGCGCAACCCGGCTTCGGCCCAGCTTCCGTTGCTCTCGACGCGGGCGGCCTCGAAAAGCCCCCAGGAAACGTGGGTTTCATAGCTTTTGTCGTCGGCGGAGGCGAACGGCGTGCGATGCTTGCGCCAACATCCGTCGCTGTCCAACGAATTGGCGAGCCAGTCCGCCGCCCGGCGCATCGCGCCACGGTACCGCTCGCCCAGCGTTTTGGCGCCGGCCGCCAGACCGAGCAGAATCTGCCCGGTGTTGAAGGTGACCGGCACCGGCGCGGGTTGGCCGATGACGCCGCCCTGAAACCCTCCTTCCTGATATTGGATCGAGACCAGCCAATCGAGCATCCGGCGCGCCCGTTCGCGCAGCGCGGCATCCTGGCGTCGCACCGACTGCTCCAGCATCGTCGGCACGATATAGCCGGTGGTCTCGGGATAGGACGGACCCCAGCCGGTAATCAAGCTGTAATGGCGCGCAACGCCGCCATCGGCGCTCGGCGAACGGTCCTGCGCTCGCCCGAGCCAATCGAGCGCTGCCTCGATCGCCGCGTCGGGACCGGGGTCGAATTTCGGCAGCCCCGCGGCATCGATGCGCGCCGCGCGCTTGGCCGCTGCCGGAAGGCGATGGAATTCGACCGAGTCGAAGACCGGCTTCAGCACGGCCTTGGCCAGGGACTTTGACCGCCGCAGCAGCATCAGCCGTCGGTCGGGGCCGGGGCGGCGGACGAGCCGCGCGAGCGCGAGACATCGGCGGCCGATCGGACGACGTGCAGGCTCATCGCGATAGGCGCGATTTTACGCGTCGGGCTGTCGCATAGCACCATGGCAACGGATCGTCGAGCCGCCACAGCGCATCGTAACGGCGTACACCGGCTGGAAATTCGCGCGTCGAGGACGCCTCAGCCTCGCTCGACCGCTGGTCGGACACGGCCTCGGCCCAGCCCGCCGGCGGCACCCTCCGGCGCGGTGGCGCGAGGTCGCGGCCAAGCTCGCCGCAATAGGCGGCATAAGGAATATTGACCCCGTTCAACGTCGCGATCTCCTCCTGGAAATCGGTCCGGCCGACAGTGGGCTCGATCATCATAAACCGCCCGGTGCGGGCATGCTGCTTGAACTCGATGCTGCCGATGCCGAAATAGCCGACCGCGGAAAAGAACGCGTTGGTCAGACGCTCGAGCTCTTCGGCGGCGGCGTCGGCCGGCACGCAGCTTGCCGTGCCGCCGGTCTGCGGCGGCCAGGAGCGCAGCTTGCGCCCGGTGAAGCTGGTCAAAGCGCACTGTCCGCGCCCACGATACTGCAGGCAGAAGTAGATCCGATCGTCACCGCCTTCGATCCACTCCTGGGCAACCATTTCAGCCGCGCCGCCGACGTCGAGAAAGATATCGCGGACCTCCGCCGGGCTTTCGACCTTATAAGCCTTTTTGAAAGAGGCCGAATAGCGCTCGGTTTTTACCACGGGTTTCAGCACGCACGGGTATTCGAGCTCTTCGGCGCGCGGCAGATCGTCGGCATGCCGCAAATGAAGGGCACGCGGTATCGGAAACCCGTGCTGCTCGGCGAGCGACTGAAACCCGATTTTGTCCATCAGCTGCCGCATCAGCGCCGCGTCCGGCATCGAGATGCGATAGCGCGGGGCGATGCGGTCGAGCGCAAAAGACACCGCCTCGACGGTTTCTTCGCGGGTCAGAAACAGCACCGGATCGACGGCGAAGCGCGCCCGCAACGTCAGCAGCGCCTCGACCACCGCCGTGCCTGTGAGCGAGGCTGCCGCGACTGTTCGGGCATATCGGCTGCGCAGCGCGGGATCGGACGGATCCGATTCGACCAGCCATGTCGGAACGCCCGCCCGCGCCAGGCTGCGCACGACGCCGAGCCCGTTGATGCCGGCCCCGACGACCACGGCAGGCACGCTCATTCGATTTCCACCCGGTGGCCGGTCCGACGCCGTGAGGCTGTCGCGCAAGGAAAACTGTCGCGCAGGGCCGGCAATTACAAGACCCGATGGGCTAGACCGGCGTCTCGCCCTTCAGCATCAGGCGGTAGAGGTAGCGGCGCTCGTTCATGTCGTAATCGGGGTTGGCTTTGTGGATCACGCTGCGGTTGTCCCAGATGACAAAATCGCCGCGCCGCCATTGATGGCGATACTCGTATTTCGGCTGGATCGCATGCGTCATCAGCCCGGCAACGAGATCGAGCGCGTCCGCATCTGCCATGCCCTCGATCGCTTCGATCCGCACCGGGTTCAGGTAGAGCGCTTTCCTGCCGTTTTCGGGGTGGGTGCGGACCAAGGGATGCACGCCCGGCGGCGGCACCTGGCGCGCGCTGTCCTCGCTCAGCGGGCGCAATTCGCGCGGGCTGTATTTGCTCAGATAGACATGCACCGCTTTGAGGCCGTCGATCCGCGCCCTGGTCGCCTCCGGCAGATCGTCATAGGCCTGGTGCATGTTGACGTATTGCGTGTCGCCGCCATGGCTCGGCAACGACACCGGATAGAGCATCGTCGCTTTGGGCGGAGTCGGGTGGTTCGAATGGTCGGTATGAAACGTCTCGCCCGAGATGTAGCGCTTGCCCGGCACCGTCTGCTCGTTTGAGACATAATAAATCTGCGGCCAGCCGGGGACGTGCATCTCGCGCTTGTCGTGCTGGAACAATTCGCCAAAGACCTCGGCCGCGGCGATGAATTGCGGCGGGGTGAATTCCTGGTCGCGGACCACCAGCACATGGTGGTCGGCAAAGGCGCGGTTCAGCGCGGCGCGGGTTTCGCCATCGACGCCGTCGTTGAGATTGATGCCGCGAACCTCGGCACCGGTGTGCGGGGTCAAGGGCGTGATCCGGTATGCCATCTGCTGGCTCCTCCGCGCAGGCTCGGGTTTTGCCGGAGTATGACGGCGCGCCGGCACGATGCGCAAGACGGGCTGCCGCGCCGGGACGCCGCCGGCACCGCCGCTGTTCCGGCGCAAGCGCGTGTGAAAAAATGCCAAACGTCGTCATTCCGGGGCGCGGGCACTGCCCGCGAGCCCGGAACCTATGAACACCGGACGTCGAACATATTGGAAATTCAGGTGTTCTTGGGTTCCGGGCTCGGCCCTTCAGGCCGCCCCGGAATGACGTTTCTTGGAAAGAGCAGTTTCTTCACACACTCGAAAGCCGGGAGCCCCAGCCGAGCGAAGCTCGGTCTTTTGGGTATCGCTCCAATGCCGATGACGGGCTGGCGCCGAGCGCAAGGCCCGCTCAAAGGAGCGTGCCGTTCCCGCCGGCTGCTACAACCAGTTCGACGCCGCGGCGGTCAAAGCTCGCGAACAGTGTCGGCGATGACCTTCAACGCCGGCCCGCCCAGCCTGCCGCGGCGGCCTCGCCGATCTCTTCGATCGTCAGCGCTTTGGTGCCGGGCCGCTGAAGGCAGCCAAAGAAATTTTCGATCGAAGCTCGGGAATTTGCCGCCCTCAATTCGGCTCGGCCGTTGGGCAGCAGCTCGACCTCGATCTTCTGGCCCGGTGCCGCACCGATATGACGCAGCACTTCCTTGCGCAGCGTCACCTGCCCTTTCGCTGTCACGGTCAATGTCGTCATCGCTGCCTCGCAACCGGACAGCCACCAAAGTAAGGCTGCTGAACCTTACGATCAAGCCGGATCAAAACCGTGGCGCCGCGCGTGACGGCGGGGCAAAGTCGCGCGGAGCAAACGCCAATTTCGGGAGACCGCCCCATGCCGCAATCGCAAATCCCGCCCGGCCGCCATGCGCCGATCCGCCCGGACTGGCTCGACAAGCGCCGCGAGGAGATCATCGAGCCGGGCCTGCCGATCGTCGATCCGCACCATCACATGTGGGACCGGCCCGGCAGCCGCTATCTGCTCCAGGACCTGTTGGCCGACACCGGCAGCGGCCACAACATCGCCGCGACCTGCTTTGAAGAATGCCGCGAGATGTACCGCGCCGACGGCCCGCAGGAGCTGAAATCGCTGGGCGAGACCGAGTTTGTCAATGGTGTGGCGGCGATGAGCGCGTCCGGCAAATACGGTGCTGCGCGCTGTGTCGCCGGCATCATCGGCAATGTCGATTTGCGCATCGGGGGCCGCGCCAAGGGCATTCTCGAGCAGCACGTGACGATCTCGGGCGGGCGCTTCAAAGGCATCCGCAACGGCGCCACCTGGCACGCCGACCCGGACCTTGCGATCTATTGCTCGGGGGCACCCGAGGGGCTTTACCGCGACCGGAATTTTCGCGAGGGGTTTGCCGGCCTCGCGGCACTCGGCTTGAGCTTCGACGCCTGGGTGTTCCAGACCCAGCTCGACGACGTGACCGATTTGGCGCGCGCCTTTCCGCAGGCGACGATCGTGCTGAACCATGTCGGCGGGCCGCTGGCGATCGGCCCTTATGCCGGCAAGCGCGAGGAGGCCTTCGCCGCCTGGAAAAAGTCGATCGGCGAGATCGCCGCCGCCTCGCCCAACACCTATGTCAAGCTGGGCGGGCTCGGGATGAAGCTCTCGGGCTTCACCTTTTTCGAGGACGACACCCCGCCCTCCTCGCAGGATCTGGAAAAGGCGTGGCGGCCTTATATCGAAACCTGCATCGAGGCATTCGGCCCCCGGCGCTCGATGTTCGAGAGCAATTTCCCGGTCGATAAGGGCATGTGCAGCTACCCGGTCATGTGGAACGCCTTCAAGCGCATCGCCGCCGGCTGCTCGGCGGCGGAGAAAACCGCGCTCTTCAGCGGCGCCGCAACCAAGGCCTACCGCTTGCCGAGTTGATAAAGGGAAGCCTCGTTATGATCGACCGCAACATGCTCGCTGTGCTCGCCGGCATGGGCTGCATCTATGCAGCCGGCGTTGCGAGCGGCCTGTGGATCGGCTTTAAGCTTTGGCGGCAGCAGTTTGTGAAAATCAATCGTTGAGACCGGCGCGCAATCAGACCGAAAATTTAACGCGAGCGGCGGTGCGGGGGGTGGGGTGAGCCTGCGAGCCGAGCTTTTGCGGCTCGCGATGCGCCGGCTGATCAAGGCGCGCACGAGCTCCGAGACTACGGTGGCGCAGGGCCGCCGGGTCATGGCCCGGGCCGCGCGGTTTGTGCCGCGCCTGCCGGCCGCGGTCAGCACGATCGCGCTCGACGCCGGCGGCGTCCCGGCCGACCGGGTGACCGCACCGGGCTCGCGCGCCGATCGCCATATCCTCTATCTGCACGGCGGCGCTTTTTGCGGGGGGTCGCCGCAGCTCTACCGCAACCTGACCTGGCGGCTGGCGGGTGCGGCCGGGGCGACGGCGCTGGTCCCGGATTACCGGCTGGCGCCGGAATATCCGTTCCCGGCGGCGCTCGACGACGCAACCCGCGCTTACGATTGGCTGTTGGCCGATGGCGCCGACCCGCGCCGGATTGCGGTGGCCGGCAATTCGGCCGGAGGCGGGCTCGTCTTTTCGCTGCTCCTGCGGCTGCGCGACAGCGGGCGCCCATTGCCGGCCGCCGCCGCGGCGCTGTCGCCCTGGACCGATCTCGCGCTGACCGGCGCCTCGCTCAAAGAGAATGCCGCCAAAGACCCGCTGCTCGATGCCCGGCAGCTGCCGCGCGTCACCCGTTGGTATCTCGACGGCGCCGACCCGCGCCAGCCCGCCGCCTCGCCGGTCTACGGCGATTGCCGCGGCTTGCCGCCGGTGCTGATCCAGGTCGGCAGCGACGAAATCCTGCACGACGACGCGGTGCGGATGACCGAGCGGATGCGTGCCGGCGGTGCGGAGGCGACGCTCGAAATCTGGCCGCGGATGCCGCATGTCTGGCATCTCTTTGCCGGAATATTGCCCGAAGCGCGCCGCGCGATTGGCCGCATCGGCGAGTTTCTGCGCCCCTTTCTATGATGCCGCCGCGCCCGGTGCCCGACCCGCCGCCCGACCCGCCACAGTGCCGCGCAGCGCCGGCAACAGCGCCCGGAAGCCGGCGACCGAGCCCCAGCTCGCCGCCAACGTCCCGGCAAACACCAAGGCGCCTTTGACGACCGCCGGCAAGCCCGCGCCGAGCAGCGCGTATTGCAGCCACACGACAAAGAGATAGTGCACCAGATACATGCCGTAGGCATTGGCGCCGAGACTGTCCAGCACCGGCGAGCGGATGGCGCCAAAACGCAGGACCGCAGCCAGCACAAAAAAACAGCTCGCGAAAGAGGCCAGCGCATAGCTGGCATAGTCGGCGATCTGCACACCGAGGGATGCCGCCGCGCCGGCATGCAGCAGCAATCCGGTCAGCGCCAGCCAAAGGCCAAAGCCCGCCAGCGCCGCGCCGAGCCAGGCCAGCCAATGCCCGGCGAGCGGCCCCTTTGGCGCGAGCAGCCGGCCGTCGATGCCGCGCGCGCCGGCAGCGATCCCGGCAAAGAAATAAACCGCGTAATGCGCCGGGCGGCTCAGCTGAAAGGCGAAGGGTCCCCATTGCGCCCAATCGCTCGGCCCAAACGCGAGCGCCAGCGCCGAATAGGCGACGATCGCGGCGATTGCGACACCGGCGAGGAAGCGCATCGGAAATCGATTGGCGCTCGCCCCCAGGGCACCGAACAGCCCGCGCGACCTCGGGACCCAGGCATATAGTGCCGCTGCGGCGAGGTCGGCAACCAGCAGCAGCCACAAAAACCACATCGGGCCGCACGGCCAGAACGGCAATTGGAGCCAATGCCGGAAATAGGCGGCGACACCCGGGCCGGCGGCGCTTTGCAGATAGGTCGGGTACAGCGCCACCGGCATCAGCAGCGCCACGGCGAGCGCGAACGGCAGCCCCAGCCGGCGCAGCCGGTCGTGCACATAGGATGCGGTGCTTTTCCGGCTCAGGCTCGGCCAGACGAACAAGCCCGAGAGAAAGAAAAACAAGGACATCAAAAAGACGTCCTGCCAGGCGCAATAAAGGTCGAATCCGAACCAGCGCTGGCTGTCGACAATCGGGAATGCGCGCCAGAGATAGGGCGGGCGGTCGAAGGCAAAGGGGGCGGCGGGCAGAAAATTCAGATAGGCAAGGACGGAATGGAACGACAGCACCAAGAGGATCACGATCGCCCGCAGATTGCCGAGCGCGCGGCTCGTCCGCGAGGCTGGCCTCGCAGTCATCGCCCGAGCGTTTCTTCGGGGATGCGCTCGTCCGCGCTGGCCGGTTGGCGGGTGTCCGCGGGCTGCCCGATGCGTGTCGTGCGCAGCGCAGGACGAGGCTCGCGCGCCGCAAACGGCAGCTCGCGCAGCGGCTCGGGCATCCGGGACCCGGCCGCCCGCTCGCGCGGCCGCCCCATCAGCGCCGGCTGGAACAGCACCGCCGCCGCCATGGTGCAGGCCAATGCCAGCGCCATCAGCTCGCCCATGCTGGAGGTCCCCGGGTCGCTCGACATCCACAGGCTGCCAAAGGCGGTCGCCGTCGTCATCGCGCTGAACACGACAGCCCGCGTCAATGTCGATTGGACCAGCGCGGTCTTGCCGCTGCGCCATGCCGTGATGTAGTAGATCTTGAACGCGACGCCGACCCCGAGCAGCAGCGGCAAGGCAATGATATTCGCGAAATTGAGCTCGATGCCGAACGCGACGCAAAGCTCGAGCGTCACGGTGAGGGCGACCAGCAGCGGCACTATCGTCAGCAGCACGTCGCTGACCCGGCGCAGCGCGGCCCAGAGCAGCAGGACAATGGCGCAGACCGCGAAAATGCCGGCCTCGACAAAGGCCCGCACCACAGTGTTGCCGGCCTCGTAAAGCAGCACCGCGGGACCGGTTGCTTCGGGTGCGGCCTTCAGCACCGTCTCGACAAAATGGCGCAGCGCCGCGGTATCGTTCGGGTCGCCCTTTGGCAGGATTTCGACGCGCGCCTGCCCATCGGGCGCCAGCCATTGCCGTTTCAGCTCGGAGGGGATCGTCTGCACGGTGACGATCTGCGGGTCGAGCGCTTGCGCCAGCGTTGCGAGCGAGTAGCGCAATGGCGGCACGACCGCGGCAACAGCGCGCGCCCGCGCCATGGGATCGGCCGCCAGCCCGGACAAGAGCCGGGAAAGTCGCCGCGCCGCGCCGGCACCTGGCCCCTGATGACGTGCCGCAGCCTGCGACAGCGCGGCCGCAGTCGAGCGCAGCGCCTCGATATTTTGCCGGTCGCTCGGCGGCGGCTCGACCTTGGCCGGGTGGAGTGCGGCGCCAAGCGCGCTCGCGGCCTTTGCGATCAGCGCGCGCTTGGCGTCCTGATCGCCCGGCACCAGGCTCGACAAGGTCATCGTCCGCGCTACCGGCGGCAGCGCCGCGAGCCGCCTTGCCGTCGCATCGGCAGCGGCAAGACCGGGTGCTCGTCAGCTCGATCGCATTGGCGCCCAAAAGCGGATTTTTTCGCAGGTCGAGAAAGGTCGCGACCGACGGTGAGCCGGGATTGTGCAAATGGAGCGGGTTGAAGTCGAAACGCAACCGGGTCAGCAACGGCGAGGCCGCGGCGACGGCGAGGAGGGTGACCGCGATCACCGGCACCCGGCGCCGGACCAGAAACCGGTCGACCGGCGCCAAGGCCGCAAATCCCATCGGCCGCTTTTCGGCGCCCGGCTTCAGCACCGCGAGCAACGCCGGCAGCAACGTAATGCTGAACAGGAAGGCGATCAGCATGCCGCAGCCGGCGATCTCGCCGAGCTCCGACAGCCCCCGATAGTCGGTCGGGACAAACGAGGCAAACCCGACCGCGGTCGCCGCTGCGGCGAGGGCCAATGGCAGGCCGGCCTTTTTTGCCGCCCCGACCAAGGCCGGGCGCAGCTCGCCCAGGTCGTGCCGCTCGGCGCGATAGCGCACGCTGAGCTGGATGCCGAAATCGATGCCGAGACCGATAAACAGCACAAAAAATGCGACCGAGATCAGGTTCAGCGCGCCGACCATCAGCAGTCCGGCGGCGGCCGAAACCGAAAGCCCGGCGGCGATGCTCAGCACCACCGCCAGGATGATCCGCGGCGAGCGCAAGGCCAGCCAAAGGATGATCCCGACCGCCGTCAAGGTCAGCACGGCGTTGAGCCCGGCATGGTCCTTGATGCTGGCGAACTGGTCGTCGTTGATCGGCACGAGGCCGGTCAGATGGAGCCGCACCTGGTATTGCCCGGCGAGGTCGAGCTCCCGCGCCGTCGCGGTGATCGCCTGCGTCGCCGCCAAGCCAGGTTGCAGCGCTTTGAAATCGAGCTTTGGCTCGATTTCGATAAAGCGCCGGAGCTGGTCCGGCTGGACGGTGCTGCCGGTCGCCAGCCTTTGCCAGGAAAAGCTCGCGGGCCGGCCGGCGAGCGCCGCCGCCGCGATGTCGGCAGCCTGGTTCATCGGCGGCGCCAGATCGTCGAGCGGCAAGGCCCCGGCCTCGACCCCCGCCAGCCCGAGCGAGAGGGCATCGAGGGCGCCGCGCAGGCTCGGGTCGGCGCTCAGCGACGAGAGCAGCGGGCCGGCCTGGGCGAGACCGCCCGTCAACCGCGCAACCTCGTCTCTTGGCAGATAAAGCAAGCCGTTGCGTTCGAAGAACCGGCCGCCCTGCGGCTGGTGGACGGCGCGGATCACATCTTTGCGCGCAACGAGCGCCGCACCGAGCCGGTCGGCCGCCTGGGCGGCATTTTCGGCGGTCGGCGCATCGATGACGGCGACGATGCCCGGTTCCGGGAACGCCCGCATATAGCGGAAGGCTCGCTGCGCCCAAGGCAGGCTCGGCGGAAACAGCGCCTTCACGTCGGTCGACAAAGTGAAATTTCGTGCCGAATAGACGGCCGACGCGACAGTCAAGAGCACGGCAACAGCGATCACCCACCAGGGCCGGCGCGTGCACAGACCAACCAGGCGGACGATCGAGGTTTTCAACATGCGGTTGCCCGTTGCCGGCCCAAATTGCTGGCGCAGCGCGCGCCGATCGCGAAACAGCGCGCCCCTCTCTGCGTGCGCTAAAACAACTGCGGCGGAGACCGCTCGGTTCCCGGCGTGGCCGAGGAGAAGAATGCGGCCGGGCAGGCGCGCCGTGCTGCGGCGCCCTCGTCAGAGCGTGTGAACCTATTGACTTGGGGCTGGATTGGCGCCGTGCGTCCCCCGCTTTCGCGAGGGCAGGCCCTTCGAGACAGCCGCTGCGCGGCTTCCTCAGGATGAGATAATTTTGGTTATATTTTCAACGGCTAACCTCATGCTGAGGAGCGCCCATGGGCGCGTCTCGAAGCACGCACGCCGTGCCCGCCGCCACAGTTTTTCACGCCTCGCCAATTCCTTCACAAGCTCTCAGGAACTAAATAAAGAGGCGGTCAGGACATAAAGAGGATATGCGCCGGGTTTAGTGCCGGATGGCCGTCGAGTGCTGCAATCAGGTCCTTGTTGGAGCTGCTGCCCGAGGCCGAATAAAACAGGTTGCCGTTGGCGGTGTCGTAAGCAAAGCGCTGGCTCGACGCGGTAAAGCTGCCGGTCGCGTCCCGGTGGAGCAGGCCGCCGACGGCCTTGGCGGTCTTGCCGGCGCCCGGGAGCGCAAAACCGGCGCCGCTGACGAAAACAATCTCGTTGGCGGCCGACGCCGCAAAATCGGTAATCGTATTGCTGCCGGTCGCCGCGAAAACGAATTTGTTGGCGCCGCCCTTGCCGGTCATTTTCGTGTCGCCGCCGGCAAAAAATGTGTCGTCGCCGGAACCGCCGGTAAGCCGGTCGCGCCCGTTGCCAGCGTGCACCAGGATCCGGTCCGCGCGCGGCAGGCGGGCGGCGTAGACGGTATCGCCGCCGTTCCCGTCGGAGACGGTGATTTGCCCGCCCGCGACCGCAGCAAAATTCGCGGCGGCGAGGGTGAAGGAGCTGGCCCCGCGACTGGCGAGGGTAAAGGTCTCGATCCCGTCGACCCCGCCGGCCCTGATCGTGCCGGCGCTCGTCATCAACAGCTCGTCGGCGCCGGAGCCGCCCTCGATCTTGTCGGACGCGCTCAGGCTGGGCCGCCCTCAGCTCGATAATGTCGTTGCCGCCGCCGCCTTTGAGCACATCCTTGCCGGCGCCGCCGACGATAAGATTGGCGAACGCATTGCCGATGATGGTGTTGTTGCCCGATCCGGCGACGGCGTTTTCGATAATGCAATTGTAGGCGATCGCAACGTTGTCGCTCAGGCCCATCACCGAGGAATAGGCGCCGGGGTTCAAATCGATCACCTGCCTGGCGCTGCTGCCGGACAGGTCGAGCGTGTCGCTGCCGCCGCCGTCCCAGATGGTCAGGACCGGTGTCCGGTTATAGCTGAAATCGTAGACCGTGTTTTTCAGCGCCGGGTCGGCGTTGAACCCGTAATGCGTATTGCCCGACCGAGTGTTGTGGTTTTCGCCATAGAGCGATTGGATGGCCAGCGATGTCGTCGCGCATCGGTGTTTGCGGATAGAGATCGGTGCCGACCTTGCCGTTGAAATCGTCGGCCGTGGTCCAGCCGACGCCGGTTTTATAGGCACCGAAATACGACATGATCGAATATTGGCGAAAATCGCCGGAATACGTCGCGTTGTTGTTATAGCCGAGCTTTTGGCCGGTCGAGACGTCGTAGGTGTCGGGATGCGACAGGCCGAGCGCATGCCCGATCTCGTGCACCATATTCAAAATGGAATAGCTGCCGAGAAAATAATAGGCGTCGTCGGTCGGGGTGACGAGCTTGTTGGCTTTCGGATCGAAAATCTCGCCGAACTGGGTCCCGATCCAGATTTGCTCGCCGAGAATCTGGTCCGGCTGGCCGCTGAGGGTGCGCAGATCGGGATGGGTGTAGCTCGATTTGCCAAGGGGGCTCGACCCGTCGTTCGCAGACGCCGACAGGTTCAACGTGATGTCGGCGGCCGAGCTCCCGACCTGCACCAGATTGACCGGGATCAAATCCTGCCACAGGCTGAAGGCGTAAGCGGGCCGAGTTTTGCTCGGTCGCGGTCATCGCCACAAGGCCCGAATTTTCACCGCCGGCCGAGCTGGTGGCGCCGAGGCCGATCGAAAAGGTCACGGTCGGCGTGTACCAGACGCGCTGGTGGGTGACCCCATCGCCCCAGCTCGTGGTCAGGTGCCGGATTACCCGGGATGGGTCGAGGGTGGGCTTGGTCATGACCGCAATCCTCCGGCCGCAAATGCTTTAACCAAGCGACGGATTGCGGGCATCAAAGTGCGTTCCGTTGCTTCCGTTACTTACTCGAATATTACACGAAACGACCGCCGACGGCAACACCGTCCTGCGTTGCTGCGGACCGGCCGGTGGCTGGCGAGGGTTTTCATCCGCCGCTGCGGGCCGCATAGTGATGCCCCTTTTGCAACGAGAAGCAGATGCCAATGGAGAAAGCAGATGGCTGACGGCAGCGGGCAGGGCGAGCTGTTCGACAAAGGCTTGGCGATGCGGCGGGCGGTGCTCGGCGCCGAATACGTCGACCGCTCGATCGCCAACGCCGACGCGTTCACCCAGCCCTTTCAAAAGCTCGTCACCGAATGGTGCTGGGGCGAGGTTTGGAACCGGCCCGGCCTCGACAAGAGGACCCGCAGCATCATCAACCTGGCGATGCTGACCGCGCTCAACCGGCCGAACGAGGTGCGCCTCCACGTGCGCGGCGCGCTGAACAACGGGGTCAGCCGCGAGGAGATCCAGGAGGTGCTGCTGCACACGACGGTCTATTGCGGCGTGCCGGCGGCGCTCGAAAGCTTTCGCATCGCCGCCGAGGTGCTGAAGGAGGAGGACGCCAAAAAGCGGTGATCGCGATCCGCCCGACGCGCAAGACGGTCACCGTCGCCGCCCTCGGCACGACCCAGACGCTCGCCTGGGCGTCGAGCTATTACCTGCCGGCGATCCTGGCCGACCCGATCGCGTCCGGCCTCGGGGTCTCGAAATCGCTGTTTTTCGGGTTTTTCTCGGTGGCGCTCTTGCTGCAGGCGGCACTCGGGCCGGCGATCGGGCGGGCGATCGACCGGCATGGCGGCCGCGGTGTCCTGGCATTGTCGAATGTGGTGCTGGCGCTCGGGCCTCGCCTGGCTCGGCGCCGCGACGGGGCCGGTCTCGCTCGCCGGCGCCTGGGTGGCGCTCGGGCTCGGCATGGCGCTCGGGCTCTACGACCCGGCCTTTGCCGCGCTGACCGCGATCTACGGCCGCGAGGCGAGGAGCGCCATCACCGGGATTACGTTGATCGCCGGGTTTGCCAGCACCGTCGGCTGGCCGGTCTCGGCCTGGCTCAACCACGGCTTTGGCTGGCGCGGCGCCTGCTTTGGCTGGGCGGCGGTCAATCTTTGCCTTTGCCTGCCGATCAACCTGCTGCTGATCCCACGCCCCTCCGGCGCCACAGGGACCGCGGAGACGGAGGTCGCGGCGCCGGCGCCAGCGAACGGCATGGTGGTGCTGGCTGTTGTCTTTGGCGCGGTCGGCTTTGTCACCGGGGCGATGGCGGCGCATTTGCCGCGGCTGCTGGAAATGGCCGGCGCCTCGACCACGGCGGCGATCGCCGCGGCCTCGCTGATGGGCCCCGCCCAGGTGGCGGCGCGGCTCTTCGAATTCGGCGTGCTGAAACGGCTGCACCCGCTGGTCTCGACCCGGCTCGCTCTGCTCTTACACCCGGCGGGCGCGCTGCTGCTGGGCGTTCTGGGCGGGCCGGGTGCGGCCGGCTTCGCGCTCTTGCACGGCGGCAGCAACGGGCTCCTGACGATTGCGCGCGGGACCTTGCCGCTGGCCCTCTTCGGCCCCATTGGCTATGGCCGCCGCACCGGGATCATCATAGCACCGGCGCGGGTGACGACCGCCGCCGCCCCGTTGCTGTTCGGCCTCCTGATGAACCGGATGGGCGTGGCGGCGCTCGCCGTTTCGGCCGGGTTGAGCCTCGCCGCGCTGGCCGCCCTCGCCTTGCTCCGGGTCCAGCCCGCCGCCGCCGCGCCACGGCTCGGCGCCTGACCGCGCCCCGCCATCAATACTCCCGGTAGGGAAGGAATTTGCCGCTGAGGGTCAGCTTGACCCGGTCGCCCTTGGGGTCGGGCTGGCGCTCGATCGCCATCTCGAAATCGATCGCGCTCATGATGCCGTCGCCGAACTCCTCCTGGATCAATTGCTTCCAGGTCGTGCCATAGACCTGAAGCACCTCGAAAAAGCGGTAGATCACCGGATCGGTCGGCGGCAAGGACGGCAGCGAGCCGCGATAGGGGATTTCTTGCAGCAGCAGGGTCTCGTCGCGATCGAGCCCGAAGAGCTTGGCCGCCCGCTCGGCCTGCTCGGGCCGCAATTTCATCTGGCCCAAGAGCGCGGCGGTCAGGTAGACCGCCGAGCCGCCGCCGATCTCGCCGACGATCGTTTTCCAGCTCAGCCCTTTTGAACGCTTCACTTCGATGATTTTGGCGGTCAGCTCTTGCCGGGTCATCTTTGCCTCCCTGTCGAAACCCGGATTGTCGCATGGCCCCGAGCCGCGCGCCAACCCGAGCATTGCGGTGCTCGGGCCGGCAAGCGCGCCTCCGGGCTCGCTGCCGTCGTTTCCGACCCGGCCGCCGGCGGCTTCCTCGCCGGGCGGTGCCAGTGGTGTGAGCCGAACAGATGATCCCCATCGGCCATCCCTCCGTCACCCCCGCGAAAGCGGGGGTCCAGAGCCTGCCCCTGGCGTGACAGGGGGCAGGCTCTGGCATGAACAGGGGGCTGCAAGCGGGGCGTGTGTTGCTCTGGATACCCGCTTTCGCGGGCATGACGAAAAAGGCGAATGGGTCCTAAATATAAAATCCGCACAACTGGCGACCCAGCACCGCTTTCGCGCCGATGGAACGATAAAGACGGAGACGGCCGGATCAAGTCCGGCCGAGGGGATTGGAGGGCGCTTCCAGCTGATCGGATCATGCTCTAGAAGCGGATCGCGATGACGATTTACGCGTTGGGGCCGTTTCACCTGAAGACACAGGACGACCTGCTGCTCCGGGACGCCGAGCCCACAGCGCTCGGCAGGCGCGTGATCGCGTTGCTGCGAGTGTCGGTCGAACGGCCCGGCGCGGTGGTTTCCGAGGCCGGCCTGATCGAGGCCG
The DNA here is from genome assembly GCA_963702685.1 of uncultured Alphaproteobacteria bacterium. GTDB lineage: Bacteria > Pseudomonadota > Alphaproteobacteria > ATCC43930 > CGMCC-115725 > AP-15. Next base: position 81,985 of record CAVPDQ010000008.1, read on the forward strand.
CGTGGCGGGGCCGAGCCGTCGAGGAAAGCAACCTCACCGTCCAGATCGCTGCCTTGCGCCGGGTCCTGGGCGAGAAGCCCGACGCGCTCCGATGATAAAGCTTGGCGAACCCAGGCGGGGCAGGGAATGGGCGGGGGCTGTTGCGTCGTCGTGGGCGGCCACGCCGGCCGGCGGCCTGACGTTGCTGATCCTCGGCACCTTTTTGGTGCGGCTCATCTTTGCAGCCGCGCTCGGTCTCGGCATCGACGAGAGCTATATGGTCGCCGCCGGCCGGCGGCTGCAGCTGAGCTATTTCGACCACCCGCCGCTCGCCTGGTGGCTCGCCTGGGCCGCCGTGCATCTCGCCGGCAGCGAGGCGGCGATCGTCGTCCGGCTGCCGTTTATCGCCCTTTTCGCGCTGACGACGGGGCTGATGTACCAGCTGACCGCGGCGCTGTGGGGGGCGCGCGCCGGGTTGTGGGCGGCGGTGGTGCTGAACCTCATCCCGGTATTGTCGGTCACCGCCGGGAGCTGGGTGCTGCCGGACGGGCCGCTGTTGGCGGCGCTGCTCGGGGCGGCGCTTTGCCTCGTCATGGCGCTGGCCAATGCCGGGCGCGGCGCGTGGGGCTGGTGGCTCGGAGCCGGGATCTGCGCCGGGCTCGCGCTGATGTCGAAATATTCGGCGATCCTGACGCTCTTCGGCGCGCTTATCTTTTTGCTGAGCGAGCCGGGCGGGCGGCGTTGGCTGCGCCGGCCGCAGCCTTGGGTCGCCGCGCTCGTCGCCGTGCTGGTCTTTTCCCCGGTGCTTGGTCTGGAATGCGCGGCACGGCTGGATTTCGTTTCGGTTTCAGGGAGCGCGCGCCGCCCAGGGCTTTCACCCGCTCGGCCCGCTTTCGACGACGGCCGGCGCCGCGCTCTACCTCTTGCCGTGGGTCTGGCTGCCGCTGCTGCTGTGCGGCTGGCACGCGCTCCGGCGGGGCCCGCGCGACGAGGGGCGCTGGCTGCTGCTTTGCCTGGCGGCGCCGCCGATTGTTTTCTTTACGGTCGTGTCGCTGTGGAGCCGGGTCCTGTTTCATTGGGCCGCCCCCGGCTATCTGATGCTGGTGCCGCTGCTCGGCGAGGCGATTGCCCGCCGCAACGGGCATCGGCGCTGGATCGCCGCCACCGCGGCGCTCGTCCTCTTCGGCATGGCGCTGGTGGCGAGCGAGGTGCGGCTCGATTGGCTGCCGCCGATCGGCGGGCGCGACCCGGCGCTCGCGGCGGTCGATTGGACCTCGCTGCGGGCCGATCTCGCCGCCCGCGGCTTGCTCGACCGGCCGGGGCTGGTGGTCGCGGCGACGCGCTGGCTCGATGCCGGCAAGATCGATTATGCGCTCGGCGGAAGGCTCCCGGTCGTCTGCCTCGGCGACGATCCGCGCGAATACGGGCTGATCGCGCCCGTAGCGCGGTATGCCGGCCGCGATGTGCTGATCGTGGCGCCAAAGGTTGCGCCGGCGGAAATCGCCGCGGGCTACAGCCGGCTGTTCGACTCGATCGAGACCCTCGCCCCGTCGAGCGTGCGGCACGATAGCCGCGCGGCGCTCCCCCTGCCGCTCTATCTCGGCCGCCGCCTGCATTTGCCATCAGACGGCGGCTAAAGAGCGGTTTCCGACCGAATCGATGCACGCATCACCCCCACCCCGACCCGCCTCCATCGAGGGGGCGGGAGCACAAACAGGCGTGCTGATAAAGGCCCTCCCCCTTGATGGGGGAGGGTTTGGGAGGGGGTGAGCGCGGTGCAATTTGGTCGCAAACCGCTCTAATGCCGGTATTGCGGGTAGCCGGTGAAATCGTAGGCGAGATAGAGCGAGTAGGTGCGGGTTTCGCCGGGCCCGAGCGACACCGTGATCGGCGGGAGCGGCGCCATCGACTTGAAGCTCGGCCGCATCTCGCTGGCGAGATGGTGGACCGACACCAAAAGAAAATTGCCGCCGCGATAGCGGCGCATGTCGTTGGTCAGGTCCCACTGGTCCTTGACCCGGTCCATCAGCTCCCATTTGACCGCGCCAAACGGGTGCGGGTGGACGTAATAGACAAGGGCGGCGAGCACCTCGCGGTCGTCGGCAAAGAGGCGGAAGCCCGGATGGGCGGCGAGCGCCGCGCCGACCTTCTCGCCGAGCTCGCGCCAGCCGCGCAGCCGGACGAGCGGGTCGTATCGGGCCGGCAGTACGATCCCGCCGGCGGCCAGCGCCTGGTAGCCGCCGAACAGCACGATCGCCGCGGCGAGGTTGATGGCGATCGAGCACGCCACAAACGCGCGCCGGCCGCGCTGCAACGTCCAGCCGACCACCAGCATGATTGCCGAGAGATACGCAGGTGCGGCCCAATTGGGCTCGGCCCGCGACAGCAGGCTGACGACCAGCATCATCGCCAGGGTCGGCAAGGCAAAGGCGGCGAGGAGGCGGGCGCGCGGCTCGGCGAGCGTCCGCGGCGTCACGAGGGCGACGATCAGCGCGCCAAAGAAGAGCGGCCCGAACACGCCGAATTGCGAGCCGAAGAATTCGAGCGCGGCCGCGGGATGGAGCAGCCGGCCGCCGAGCTCGGCATTGTCGCGGGTGTGCAGATAGCTGGCAAAGCCGTGCTGCCAGTTCCACCACAGGTTTGGCGAATAGATGACAAAAGCCACCACGGTGGCGGCGAGAAGCGCGGGAAGATGGCGGCGCTCCTCGGGGAAGAGGATTACAAAGCCGAGCGCCGAAAGCAGCCAATAGGCCATCGCGTATTTCGCCAAGAGGCCGAGGCCGGCGGCGATGCCGACCGCAAGCCACCACCAGCCCGAACCCCGCGCTTCGCGCGCGCGGATAAAGGCGTAGAGTGCGGCAGCCCAGCACGGCAGCAGCGCTGCGTCGGTGGACATGATAAAGGCGGAAACCGAAGCCCCCGGCAGGCTCATATAGGCGAGCGCCGACCAGAACCCGACGCGGCGGTCGTAGAGGCGCGCGCCGATCGCATAGATAAATGAGGCGGTGCCGGCATGGAGCAGCGGCGCCGAAAGCCGGACCGCGAGCTCGCTGTCGCCGAACAGGCCGGTGGTCAGCGCGATCAGCCAGGCGACGAGCGGCGGCTTCGAGTAATAGCCAAAGGCCGGATGCTGTGCCCAGAACCAGTATTGCGCCTCGTCCGGGTAGAGATCGGCCGGCTGCACCGCCAGCCACAAAAGCCGCAATGCGGTGATCGCGGCGATGGCGGCGAGGGTCGCGGCGAGATAGCGGCGCTCGCTCGGCCATTCGGCGGATGGCGACAGGGCAAAAGATTCCGGTCGCTCGGTCACCGGCAACTCCGGTTCCTTGTGGCGGTCAGCGTCAAAGCGGGCGACACTCGGATCGAAATCGGGCGGTTTGGAGACCGAGATGAACGAGGGACTTGCCGGAAAAGTCGCGCTCGTCAGCGGCGGCGGCAGCGGCATCGGTGCTGCGACCTGCCAGGCTTTGGCGAAGGCGGGGGCTTACGTCGCGGTGCTCGACCGCGATGCGGCGGCGGCCGAGAGGATCGCCGAGGACATCGGCAAAGCCGGTGGGCAGGCCGGCGCCCATACGCTCGATGTCGCCGATGGGGCGGCGTTCGCGCGGGTCGCAGCCGCAGTCGCGGCGGCGCAGGGCGGCATCGACGTGCTCGTCAATTGCGCCGGAACCATCACCCGGCACACGATTGCGCAGATGCCGGCCGAGGCTTGGGAGCGGGTGATGGCGGTCAATCTGCGCGGTCCCTTCAACGGCCTCCAGGCGGTGCTGCCCCATATGCGGGCGCGCGGCGGCGGTGCGGTCGTCAACATCGCCTCGGTCGCCGGGCGGCGGATCTCGTTTGGCGGCGGCGCCCATTACAGCGCCTCGAAGGCCGGCCTCCTCGGCTTTACCCGGCATGCGGCCTATGAGCTCGCACCCGACCAGATCCGCGTCAACGCGGTCTGCCCCGGCCCGACCGCGACCCCGTTCAGCGGGCATCTGCCGACAGCCGAGCAGCGCGCGACGCGGGCGAAGAAAATCCCGTTGGGCCGCATGGTCGAGCCCGAGGACATCGCCGACGCGGTGCTGTTCCTGGCCGGCGACCAGTCGCGCGATGTGCACCGGCATCGCGCTCGATGTCGATGGCGGCGTCCTGATCAGCAACGACATTCCCTATGAGCAATATTTCAGCAACATGACGTGACCCGACGCGCCAGACCAGCGTTCCGATCTTGAGCCGGCAGCGTCTCTTTCCTCGCACCCCGGCGAAGGCCGGGGTCCATGGCTGGGGTGGATACCGGCCTTCGCCGGTATGACGAGGAGTAAGAACATCGGCTCAATTGCGCGCCTTGGCATAGGGATAGGCCAGTTCGCCGGTCTGGTATTTGGCGGGCGCAAGGATCGACACCGTTTCCGGCCCGCGAAACTGATCGACGCCGTGCCCTTTAATATCGTGGTACTGAACCCAGATCACCCGCGCCTCGGTCCATTCGCCGTCGGGGCCAAAGCCAATGTTGCCGACGATCGTGTCGAACGGGTGGCTGTGCATGTATTGGGCGAGCTTGTCGTTGTCGAGCGTCTTGGTGGCGGCCACCGCCTCGCCCAGCACCTGCAATTCGGCATAGGCGTAGGGCGGCAGGAAATAGCCGAGCGGATCGACCCCGGCGGCGCCGGCCTTGGCCTGGTACTTCTTTAGAAAATCAATGACGCCGGGAAATTCCATTGTCTTGACCGGCTCCCACAATTCGACATTGACGATGCCGTTCAGCGCCGGGCCGAGCTGCATCCTGATCGCCGCCGCCTGCGCCCCGGCCAGCGCACCGCCGAGCATGTCGGTCTTGAGCCCGATTTCCTGGACCGCGCGCAGGATTCCGACCGTGTCCGACGGGTAGGCGGCGGCATAGACGAGATCGGGCTGCGCCGCGCCGATCGCGCGCACGATCGGGGTAAAATCGACCGTGTTTGGCGGGTAGGCCCGGTCGTAGACGATCTTGAGGCCGGCGGCTTTGGCTCCGTCGCGCGCGCTGTCGGTCGCCTTGTGCTGGAATTCGGCATCGGTGCCGACGATCGCGATCGTCTTCGGTTTCGGCGTCTGCGCCATCGCCAGCACAAAAAAATCGCGCGAAAGGGTCTTTTTTGGCTCCGGCCCGAACGGCAGCATCGAAAAATACTTCGGGTAGTGAAACTTGTCGTTAGCCGCCATGGCGAACAACCCGAAGAAGAGGCGGTTATGAGAGATTGCCACCGGCATTGCCGGCACCGTCAGGTTGGTGCCGTAGCTCGACACCAGCAAATCGACTTTGTCGATATCGATCAGCTTTGTATAGATTCCCGGCACGTTCGCCGGGTTCGACTGGTCGTCGTAATAGACGAGCTTGACCGGTCGGCCGAGGAGCCCGCCCTTGGCGTTGACGTCGTCCTGCCAGATCTGCATCGCCAAAAGCCCGGTCTTGCCGACGACGGCAAAGGGTCCGGTCAATTCCATCGACAACCCGATGGTGATCGGCTCGGCTGCGCGCGCCGTCGATGCCGCCATCAGCAACGCCGCGGCGAACCAGATATAAAGCGGTTTCATGCCTGCAATTCCTTTACCTGTGCCGGGCTGAGAAAGCGGGTCTTGGCGCCGCGCAGCATGAGATAGAGCTTGGCGGTCTCTTCCAATTCCTCGATGGCATTGACCGCGGCGTCGAGGCTCGACCCGGCGACGACGGGCCCGTGATTGGCCAGCAGCACGGCATGGTGCTTGCCGGCAAAGCCGCGCACCGCCTCGGCGAGCGCGAGGTCGCCGGGCTTGAAATAGGGGATGAGCGGCAGCCGGCCGACGCGCATCACGTAATAGGCGGTGATCGGCGGCAGCACGTCCTTCGGGTCGATCTCGGCGAGACACGAGACCGCGACCGAATGGGTCGAATGCAAATGCACGACCGCACCGGTGCCGGCCCGCTCTTCGTACATGACGCGGTGCAAAAAGCTTTCCTTGGTCGGCGGGTCGCCGGAAATGAGCCTGCCTTCGTCATCCAGCTTGGAGAGCCGCGCCGGGTCGAGCCGGCCGAGCGAGGCGTTGGTCGGCGTCATCAGCCAGCCATCGGCAACGCGCAGGCTGATATTGCCCGAGGAGCCCGCGGTCAGCCCGCGGTCGAAGATCGAGGCGCCGATCTCGCAGATCGCATCGCGCTCTCTCGCCTCGGTCATGTCGCTTCCCCCTCACCGAGGACGGTAAAGGCGCGCAGGAAAAAGTCGGGCGCGCCGAAATTGCCGGATTTGAGCGCCAGCGCCAGGGCCGGCGCGCCGGGGCTCGCGGGGAGGCTGACCGTCCACGGCACGCCCGGGTCGATCTGGCGGCCGATGCGCAATCCGGTGACGCCGAGCGCCTGCACCACCGCCCCGGCGGTCTCGCCGCCGGCGACGACGAGCCGGCGCACACCGGCGGCGACGAGACCGCGGGCGACCGCCGCCAAAGTCTCCTCCACCACTGCCCCGGCACGGTCGCGGCCGAGCCGGCTTTGCGCCGCGGCGACCTGGTCGGGCGGTGCCGTCGCCGAGATCAGGACGGGCCGGTCACCGAGCAGCGGCTTGGCCCAGGCGAGCGCCTGCCGCGCCACATCGCTTTCGGCGGCGACGACCGGATCGATTGCAAAAGCGGGGGCGCGCTCGCTCATATAAGTGACCTGCGCCTGCGTTGCGGTCGAGCACGAGCCCGACAACACCGCCGCCGCCCCCGAGATCGCAGGCAGGCGGTCGGCGGCAGCGTGCCGATCGAGCAGCCCGCGGCGACGGAAATTCTCGGGCAGGCCGAGGGCGATGCCCGAGCCGCCGGTGATCAGCGGAAAGTCGGCGGCGGCTTCGCCGATCGCTTCGAGGTCGCGGTCTGCGATTGCATCGACGACGGCATGGGCGCACCCGTTACGCCGCAATGCCGCAAAGGCATCGCCGATCGCCGCCGGACCGCGCGCCACGACCGCCTGCGGGACCAGCCCGACCCGGCCGCGGCTCTGGCGTTGCAGCACTCGCACCAGCGAGGGGTCGCGCATCGGCGTCAGCGGGTGGTCGCGCATCCCGGATTCGGACAGCAGCACATCGCCGACAAACAGATAGCCGCGATAGATGGTGCGGCCGGCCTCGGGAAACGCCGGACAGAACAATGTGAAATCGGTGCCGAGCGCCTGCATCAGCGCCTCGGCGACCGGGCCGATATTGCCGGCGTCGGTCGAATCGAAGGTCGAGCAGTATTTGAACAGAATCTGCTTTGCCCCGGCATCGCGCAGCCAGGCGAGCGCCTTCAGGCTTTTGTCGATGGCTTCGGCAGCCGCCACGGTGCGGGTTTTGAGCGCGACCACGATCGCCTCGGCATCGGGGACGGCCGCACCCGCTGCCGGCACGTCGATCAATTGCACCGCCCGCATGCCGCGCCGGACCAAGGTGTTGCACAGATCGGTGGCGCCGGTGAAATCGTCGGCAACCGCCCCCAACAGCACCGGCATCACCCGCTCCCGCCGCTCGCCTCGGCCCAGCCGCGGACCAGACACTAGCCACCCCCGGCAGCGCACGCAAACCGGAGCTGGCGGTTAGGCGGGCGAGGCGATGCCTTCGGCGGCGCGTTCGAGTGCCGCGATGTCGATGCGCTTCATTTGCATCATCGCCTCGAAGACCCGTCTTGCGCGGGCGCGATCGACATCGCCGATCAGCCTGAGAAGCTGGCGGGGAACGATCTGCCACGACACGCCGAAGCGGTCCTTCACCCAGCCGCATTGCTCGGCCTCGGGCACCGCCGAGAGCGCGTCGGCAAAGCGATCGGCCTCGGCTTGGGTCGCCACCGGTATCTGGAACGAGATCGCTTCGTTGAAGCGGAATTGCGGTCCGCCATTCAGGGCGGTGAACGGCTGCCCCATCAGTGTGAATTCGACCAGCAGCACGTCGCCTGTCTTGCCCGAGGGGTAGTCGCTCGGGGCGCGATGGACCGCCTCGACATGGCTGTCGGGGAAAAGCGAGGCATAGAACCCGGCGGCCTCTTCGGCGTTGCCGTCAAACCATAGGCAGGGGGTAATGCCGGACATGGAGATTTTCCTTCTAAAAGCGGCGGCGCGGGGAGCCTGATCGGCTCCCTTTCATCCGAGCTTGCGGCGTCAACGCGAGACAAGGCCGGGCATGTAGGTGGGCGGGTCGAGGCCGACGCCGACGAGATGGCCAAAATGCCTGGCGAGAATGCGGCGGTCGGTCTCGGGCAAGGGCGGCTTCAGGATGGCGGCGATGTTGGCGCGAAGATGCTCGGGATCGCCGGTGCCGAACAGCACGACATCGACCCCCGGCTCGTGCCGGACATAGCGATAGGCCGCCTCGGTGATCGTCGCGGCCCCGCCATCCTCGGGATGGAGCAGAAAACCAAGCGGGTTCGGCGCTACGCCGAGCCAGCCCGCCACCTTGCCCGCTGCAGCGAGCTGCCGCAGCTCGGATTTGAGCCGTTCGGGCTTTGAAAAGATGTTGCGCACCGCGAACATCAGCAAGGTGCCCACACCGTTGGCAAGGGTCCGCGGGAAAACCTCGGTGCGCGCGTTCTGGTGCATCATGTGGAACGCGACCATCATCACGTCCCAGATGCCGTCCTCGGCGGCGCGGCGCGCCATCTTGTGCTCGCCGTCGCTGGAGCCGGTCTCGGTCACGCCGAGATGCCGGATCTTGCCCTTCGCCTTTTCCCGGAGCAGCGCCGGGGCGATCTCGTCGCGGGCGCGGTCGTAGGCGCCGGGCGAGACACCGTGCAATTCGAACACATCGATATAATCGACACCGAGCGCGCGCAGCGAATTGTCGAGGCTGGCGACCGCACGCTCGCCGGCCGAGGGACCGGCGCCGCGCGGGATCCAGGCCTTGCTGGCGATCACCACCCGATCGCGCGGCATTGTCTTCAATGCCCGCCCCAACACGGCTTCGGTGCCGTAGACGGCGGCGGTATCGAACAAATTGACCCCGAGATCGAACGCCTGGTGGACCAGCGCCACCGCCTCGGCCTCGCTTTTCCCGGTGCCGAGCCCGAGCCGGCTGAACCCGCCGCAGCCGAGCCCGGCGACGCTTACCTCGAGCCCGGTGCGGCCGAGTGTGGTGTAGTCCATTTCGCCCGCTGCGCTCATGCCATCCGGCCGACGTATTTTTCGAGCAATGCCCACGCTTCTTCGCCCGATTGCCGCTTCATCTCGGGATAGAAGCCGGATTTTTTCAATACCGCACGAAACGGCTCGATCTCGGGCGTATTGAAGATCATTCCGTGCCCTTTCAGCTTCGAGATTTCGATCTTGGTCATCGTTTGCCAATCGGCGCGCTCCAGCAGCGCCTTCTCGTTGAATTCCCGGTCGGCCAATTGCTGCAGCTCGGCCGGCAGCCGGGCCCAGGCGGCGTTGCCAAAGGAAACGTGGATCCCGGCCCAGACATGGTTGGTGATGCTGCAATATTTCTGGACCTCGTAGAGCTTGCCGGTGTCGATCAGCACCAACGGGTTTTCCTCGCCGTCAACGATGCCGCTTTGCAGCGCGCGGTAGGCTTTGTCGATGTCGATCGGGACCGGGGCGGCGCCGAGATGCTGGAACAGCGCGATCAGGATCGGCGCCACCGGAAGGCGAATCCTAAAGCCGTCGAGATCGGCCGGGGTTTCGATCGGCTTTGCTTTCGAGGTGATCTCGCGAAAACCATGGTCGTAGCAATTGTGCACGACACGAAAGCCGACGCGGCGCGCCAGGCTGCGCAAATGGTCGCCCAATGCGCCATCCATCGCCGGCCAAATGTGGCCGTAGCCGGTAAAGACGAAACCGACCCCGAAGATGCCGAAAGCCGGATTTTTCGGCGCCAGCAGGTCGAGCGGCAAATAATACATGTCGAGCCGGCCGGCGATCGTCTGCGCGATCATCGCCGCTCCCTGGCCGAGCACGCTGTTCGGGTACAATTTGATCGCGAGCCGGCCGCTGCTCGCCTCCCGGATCGCCTGCATCGCCTCGCGCCCGCGGATCGACATCGGATGGGCGTCGGGCAGCGCCGTCCCGCAGCGATAAGCAAACTCGGCGGCGTCGGCAGGCCAATGCAGGATCGCGGGTGCAACGGCACCGGCGGCGGCGAGCAGCCTTCTGCGCGACAAGATCATCGGTTCTCGGCGCGGGCATCCGCCTCTGCGACCACGGGTGCCGCGCAAATTGCCGGCCGCGGCGCCGCCCGTCAAGCCGAGCCCGGTAGCCAGCCGGGCGGAATTGCGCGACACTCGGGCCAGTCCGATCGCCGCCACCCGCGCTTCGCCCCCACCCGCGCTTCGCCCCACCCGCGCTTCGCCGAGGAGAGACCGAGCATGATCACCAAATTTACCACCGTCTATGCCGGCCATGTCGATCTGCCCGACCGCGGCCAGGACACCACACCGGCGAACGAGCGGCGCTATTCGAACGAGCACCTCGCCAGCGTCTTCGAAAAGACCGAGGCGATCGCCAAAAAGATGGACGCGCTCGGCTATGAGACCCTGTGGCTCGCCGAGCACCATTTTCAGCACGAAGGCTACGAGTGCATCCCCAACATCCTGATGCTGGCGGTGCATCTCGCGCGCGTGACGAAAACGCTGAAGATCGGCTGCGGCTTCAACATCGTGCCGATGTGGCATCCGCTGCGGCTCGCCGAGGATTTCGCCGCGGCCGACATCCTGACCGGCGGCCGGGTCGTGTTCGGCGTCGGGCGCGGCTATCACACCCGCGAGGTCGAGAGCCTGGGCGGCCCGATGCTCGACCAGACCGCCAACCGCGACTTTTTCGAGGAAGGGGTCGACGTCATTTTCAAGGCGTTCAACGAGGAATCGTTTTCGCACCAGGGAAAATATTTCACCCTGCCGGCGCGGGTCCCCTATCGCGGCTACGAATTGGAAAAGCTGACCCTGGTGCCGCGGCCGATCCATCGCCCGGTCGAATGCTGGCAGCCGGTGGTCAGCGCCAGCCCGCGCGGTCTCGATTTTATGATCAGGCACGGGATCAAGGGTGCGGTCGGCGGCGGGGCGGCGACGATGCAGGCGGGTCCGATGGCCGCCTATCGCGACGCTGCTGCGCGCGCCGGGAAGCAACTGGAGCTGGGCGAGGATTTGCAGCTCGGCCTGCATTTCCACCTCGCGCGGAGCCGCGAGCAGGCGGTCCGCGAGATCAAGCCGATCTATGAAGAGCATGTAAAGATGTTCGCCCCCCTCGGTTTTGTGCCGGGGCTCAGCGAGGCGCAGCAGGAAGCGGTCGCGCGCCGCGGCGGCTGGGACGCGGCCGGCGTGCCGACCGTCGAGCATTACATGAAGCTGGGCTCGTGGTTCGCCGGCACGCCCGCGGAGCTCGTCGAATTGCTGAAGGGCTTCGAGGAGCGCTATCCCGGCATGCAGCACATCAGCCTCTCGAGCCCGATCGGCACCCCCAAGGCGACGATGCTCGAACAGTTCCAATGGGTCGCCGAGGAAATCATGCCGTCCTTCCGCGGCAAGGCGGGCTGACCCTCCTCGCTCCGCCTCCCTCTCCCCGCTGGCGGGGAGAGGGCCGGGGTGAGGGGCAGCCGCGGTCGTAGATCGGCCGCTCCCGCTCCGGTAAGCTCTTCGCATAAGCACCCGGGAGAGAGACGATGAGGACGCTGTTCTTCGCCACATTCTGTTGCTTGCTGGCTTTGGCGGTGCCGTTGCCGCCGCGCACGGCGCACGCCCAAGGGAGCAGCGACGGCTGGGTCACGCTGTTCGACGGCAAGAACCTCGACCAATGGAACCAGATCGGCGACGCCAACTGGAAGCTCGAGGATGGTGCGGTGGTCGCCACCAAGGGCAACGGCTTTCTCGTCTCGAAGGAGGCCTATGGCGACTTTCAGCTCAAGGTCGAGTTCTGGGTCAACGACGCAGCGAACAGCGGCGTCTTCATCCGCTCCGAGGACCCGAAGAAGGTCGCGGGTGCGACGGCCTACGAAGTCAACATCTACGACGAGCGCCCGGACCCGACCTACGGGACAGGGGCGATCGTCAATGTCGCCAAGGTCGACCCGATGCCAAAGGCCGGCGGCAAATGGAACACCTACGAGATCACCGCGAAGGGGTCGCACCTGACCGCAATCCTCAACGGGGTCAAGACCGCCGACGGGCGAAAACGACAAGCACAAAACCGGCCATATCGCGCTGCAATACGGCACGACCAAAGTCAAAGACGCCGGCATCGTCAAGTTTCGCCTGGTCGAGATCAAGCCGCTGTAGGATTTGCCGACCCGCTCCACGGCCCGCCACCAGCCGCCTGACAATTGCTGTTCCCGCCGCCCCCGCAAAAGCGCTAGGGCATGCACACATCTCGGACCCAGAGCCGAGCGTCCCTGAATTCTCCCTCTCTGCCCCTGGGGGCGGAGAGGGTCGGGGTGAGGTGGGGGATGCCAGAGCGCTCGCCAGCTCCCACCTCACCCTCCCAGCGCTTCGCGCCGGGCCCCTCCCTCTCCTCCCTGAAGGGCGGAGAGGGGCAAATCTGCGCGATTTCCAGAACCAGATCGAGATCTGTGCATGCCGTAGCGCAAAAGCGGGGGGCCAATGTTCAGGTGCATTAAGATGATTTAGCGCGGTGTCTTCCTGATCGCCTTCCCGGCGAAGGCCGGGACGCATCTATGCCATAGGCACCGGCCGGAGCCTGTCCTCGGGCCGCCCAACGGCCGGACCCGTAGGCCGGTGTGACGAGATTTTCGGCATCAGCTTGTCGTGTTTATCGAGGCGGTGCGAGCCAGCCATGAGCGGCACCGAATATCGCTTCACGGTCCGGCCGCTGAGCGAGGAAGAAGGCGGCGGCTGGCTCGTCGAGCACCCCGACCTGCCCGGCTGCATGTCGGACGGCGAGACGATCGAGGAGGCCATCGCCAACGCCGAGGATGCGAAGCGCTGCTGGATTGCAGCCATGCAGGAAGCGGGCCGGCCCATCCCGCCGCCTTCGGTCGAGCCGGCGGAGGGCTATAGCGGAAAATGGCAGCTCCGCGCGCCGAAATCGCTGCATCGCCGCCTCGCCGAGCGCGCCAAGCGCGAAGGGGTGAGCCTCAACACCCTCGCCGTGACGCTGCTGGCGCAAGGGCTCGGCGAGCGCTCGGCACATGGCGACTGAGGCGCGGGGCAATCAATGCCACCATGTGCGGCCTTGCAACGCACACCGCCGACGCCGGCCGCATCGTCGCGTTCAGCCCATTCGGTGAGGTTTACGTCACCGACGACGCCGGCGCCTCCCGGCGCGAGATCGCCCGCGAATTCGGCGAGATCAGGACCGCGATCTGGGTGCCAAACTGGATTTTTATCGTCGTGAATAAAAAACCAAGAGGTCGCGGTATTGCGAATGCGGACTGCGGGCCGCTGTTCCGCGGGCCCATTGCGCCCGGCGAGGAAGTGGGCTTGCATTCAATGCCAGCATTTTGTATGCTATGCTGGCACGTAAGAGCTTGAGACACCGATGGTGACCCTGACGATCCGCAATGTCGATGCGGCGGTGAAAGAGCGGCTGCGCCTGCGCGCGGCCCGGCACGGGCGGTCGATGGAGGCCGAGGCGCGCACGATCCTCGGCGAGGCAGTGGCGTCGGATGGCGATCAGCCGGAGCCGAACCTGGCGGAGGCGATTCGCCGGCGTTTTGCGCCCCTTGGCGGTGTCGACCTCGAGCTGCCGCCGCCTGAGCTCGTCGGCGATCCGCCGTCGTTCGATCCGTGATCGTCGTCGATACCAATGTGATCTCGGAGCTGATGCGCGGCGAGCCGCATCCGGCGGTGCTGTCCTGGGTGGCAGCGCAACCACGCTCGCTGCTCTACACGACCTATGTCAGCCAGGCGGAAATTCTCCACGGGATTGCCGCCCTGCCCGACGGACGCCGGCGCACGGCATTGGCGGCCGCGGCCGAGGCCATGTTCGCCGAGGATTTCGCCGGCCGCTTGCTGCCCTTCGAGGCGCGCGCGGCAGCGCGCTATCCCGAGATCGTGGTGGCCCGACGCCGGGCCGGAAAGCCGATCGAGAAATTTGACGCGCTGATCGCGGCAACGGCGCTGGCCGCCGGCGCCAGCATCGCCACGCGTGACCTCGGCGGGTTTGCCGGCTGCGGTCTCACCGTGATCGATCCGTGGGCGGCATTTTGAGACGCAGCGTCCCCGCTCTGTCTTGTTCGCGAATGAAAGTGTGAGCTCCGCCGGAATCTTACGGGCGCCCTATGCCCGCGGCATGGTGGTCAAGGCCGATGATCCTCGTGTGCTGTTCGCCGGGTGCGGCGAGACCACGACCGGTGAAAAGGGGTACGTGCTGCGCACCACAAACTTCGGCGAGACCTGGGAGATCCTGCCGCTCCCCACCCAGCCCAACGCCACGATGTGGGGCCTCGCCACGCACCACACAGACGCCGACCGCATCGTCGCGTTCAGCCTGTTCGGCGAGGTCTACGTCACCGAGGATGCCGGCTCGTCCTGGCGCAAGATCACCCGCGAATTCGGCGAGATCCGGGCCGCAGCCTGGGTGCCAAACTAGGACGGTTTCCGATCAAATTGCACCGCGCGCACCCCCTCCCAAATCCTCCCCCATCAAGGGGAGGGCCTGTGTCGGCACTCCTATTTGTACTCCTGCCCCCTCGATGGGGGCGGGTCGGGGTGGGGGTGATGCGCGGTGAGTGCGTCGACTCGGTCGAGAACCGCTTCTAATTCTTCCAAACTGATTTTTATCGTCGCGATCGAGAATGAAGACGTGATTATGGGCCATCCGGCGGCGGTGTGAGATGCAGCGAAGCCCAATTTTGAGCGAGTTTTCCTCTATTAGCGGCGCTCATTTACTGGTTGTGAGGGACGTTACCGCTGCCTGCACCGTAGCATCAGCCCTGGCGCGTTGGACAGTGGGATGGCCGAAATCCTGTTTACTCCACGTGCACTGTCACGTCGTAGCCTAAAGACTTCAGGGCCTTTGAGGTCCGGCCATTCCTCGGTGGAAACTGCTCCGGCAAGGCCCAGCCAACGATTTCACCCAGCGCACTGATGCCGAGGCCGTCGATCTTCCACTTCGGGTCGTTCACGCCTTGCCACAAGCGCTCGGGAAGGAGTTCCGGCGGGCCATCATGCAGCATGTAACGAAGCAAATCTCGGACGCGGTCACCCTTGGAGGACCTGTCGTTCCAAATGCATGCCGACAGTGCGGCCACCTTCCGCGGTATCGTGTAAGCGGTGCCCTCGGGAAGGGCTACCGCCTTATTTGCCACGCGGCGCGAATAGTCTTTGATTGCGTGCACACCCATGCAGATTTCTTTAAATTTTTGGACCGTCATCTCGCTCAGACCATCTGGGCTGAGCGCGGCCTGGAGATACGGCGCCGTTGTGTTGAGCATCTCAGCCTCAGAGGAGGGTGCCGCGGGCAGACGACTCCACCACTGCATCGCCTCGGCTAACGCCTCGTCACGCCGTTCTTTGTTCTGCTCAAAGAATGCCATGTAATTCGCCTTCGGGCCGTCGAATGTCCGTTGATAATAGTGGGCATGAAGAAACTGATCCGTCTGCGCTCCCGGCGGAGCGCTGGCGCTGATCCATTTCGGCCGGTTTTGAACGAGAGTCACCGCTGATCCGATGTTTCGAAGGTGCTGCAAGGTCGCGTACCATTCTTTGAGAAAGACCTGACGTCTTCGATCCATAGCGGCCCTGGGCGCGGTGTGAACTAGGCCTCCCCACCGCGTGAAGCTTGGATTGGCCCAGAATTGCTTGGGGTCGGGGGCCGCGGCGTAGATGCCGGCCGCGCGCGCGGCCATTGCCTGGACCAGTTCCTCTGTCAACGGCGTCTCGTGTTGCTGAAGCATGGCGAAAAGAGAAAGCAAATCGCCTGCCATATCGTCGGTGATCTCTTCGTCGGGAAAGAAACACCCGGCTTCGACGTTGCTGTGCCAGGCGGCGGCAGTGAGATTGGCGGAGCCGATATAGACGCCTACACCTCGCCACCAGATGACTTTTGCGTGGTGACGTTCCACAAGGCTGCATGCAAACCGAGCGGATTTGTGGGACAGGAATTTTCGGAGTATCGGGACACTAACGGCAACGCTCTCGTCGAGGCGGCCGTAAAAACGCAACGGAATGTTGTGTTTCCAACACCACTCAAAAAGAATATCGGCGGCGGTCGCGTAGGCGACAGCGGCTATCACTTCCTCCGTTCTGGGGGCACAATTCTCCGTCAGATTTCGGAGAGAGTGGCCATTAATCCCATTCAGAATCAGGTGCATTATGGTTACCTCTATCCACCCTTATGCATTCGAAATGCCTTGAGGGCTGGCTTGAAAGCAGGAAGATTCGCGCCCACAAGTTGGTTGAGGTCGGCTCTCAAGCAGAGACGGTCGGCTTCGCCACGTCGGAATTATATACGCGGATGGTGTTGCCACCGAGGATATTGGCCGGTTCGTCGTCCGGCACGCCGGCCAGGAATCTCCGCAAGGATTTTGCGCGACCGCGGAGACGTCAACTCGCTGTGCGGGTAATCCGAGCCCCACATCATGTCGGCGACGCCGATGACATCTCGTACGCGAATACCGATCGCGTCCTGCTGGAAGCTCAAGATGACGCTGCGGCGGAAGAGGTCGCTCGGTAGAGTGTCGTCCCCGCCTTCGCGAGGGCAGCCCCTTGAACCGGCAAATCACCTCGCCGTCGCGCTCGCGGCAGGTGTCGTCCCGTTGCCGGCCAGAGCAGGCACGGTTTGTGAGCTGCGCTCGCATCGGTCTATATTGCCAGCCGTCGATGCAGCAGCGGCCGGCCCGCATGAAGAACCGCCGCCCTGGGGACTGCCGAACCCGGCCCGCGGTATAATTATTCGCCGCCGGCTGAGCCCGGCGAGGCCAAGGCCGGTCTGCGCTCCCGGCCCGGGCCCTGACCAAAGCCTGAAAGGAGGCCCAGGCCGTGGCTGACGAAACGGTAACCCTCACCTTCATCGCCGAACAAGGCCGCAAGATTCTCGACGAGCTGCGCGACAACCGCGCCGAGATGGAAATCATGCGCACCGACAATCGCCGGGTGCTCGGCGAGATGGCCGGCAACCGCGCCGGCATGGCCGGGCTCGCCACCGAGATGACGGCGCTGCGCGGCGACCTGGCCGCGATGCGCGCCGAGATCGCCACCGTGCGCACCACGATGGAGGCGATCCTGACCGAGCTGCGCGACACGCGCGTCTACAACAGCAGCTTTGACAACCGGCTGCGCCGCCTCGAGGAGCGGCCATGAGCCGTGCTCGCATCAGTCTATATTGGTGGGGCGCCGGACGGCTGAAGGAGGCGGGAATATGAGCGGTTTGGGGTTGGCGATGGCGGGGAGCCCGGCGGAGCTGGGGTTGTCGGGCGAGCGGCTGGGGCGGATCTCGGCGCTGTTGCGCGAGGATGTCGAGCGCCGGGTGATCCCCGGGGCGGTGATGGTGATCGCTCGCGGCGGGCGGGTCGGCTATGCCGAGGCGTTCGGGTTTCGCGACCGCGAGAAGGGTGCCTCGATGAGGCTCGACGCGATCTTTCGCGTTGCCTCGATGACCAAGCCCGTGACCTCGGTCGCGGCGATGATATTGGCCGAAGAGGGCCGGCTGCAAATCTCGGCCCCGGTCGCCGATTATCTGCCGGAATTCAAGGAGCGCACGGTTGGCGTCGAGCGGGTGCGCGCGCGGCGCGTCATGACCGTGCAGGATCTGCTGCGCCACACCTCGGGGCTGACCTACGCCGCTTTTGGCGACTCGCCGGTGCAGATGGTGTGGCGCGACGCCGGTCTGATGGACGAGGACCAGTCGAACGCCGACCTCGTCGAGAAGCTCGCCCGATTGCCGCTGATGTCCGAGCCGGGGACGACCTGGGAATACAGCATGTCGACCGATGTGCTGGGCCGGGTTGTCGAGGTGGTTTCGGGCCGGGGCCTCGCCGAGTTTTTTGCCGATCGCATCACCGGCCCGCTCGGCATGGCCGACACCGCGTTCGAAGTCTTGGGCGAACGCGCCGAGCGGCTCGCCGAGCCGCAAGTCGATGCCGCGAGCGACGCCCGCCCGCCGATGCGCAACGTGACCCGCCCGCACCGCTGGGCCTCGGGCGGCGGCGGGCTCGTATCGACCGCGGCCGATTATCTGCGCTTCTGCCAGATGCTGCTGAACGGCGGCGAGCTCGACGGCCGGCGCCTCCTGTCGCCAAAGACGGTGCGCCATATGGCCTCGGACCATCTGCCGCCCGGCTGCGCCTATGGCGAGACCGCGCGGCCGCGCTTTGGCGCGCTCGCCCCGGTGCCGGAGATGGGCTACGGCTTTGGGCTCGGCTTTGCGGTCAGGACCGAGCAAGGCCGCTCGCCGGTGCCGGGCTCGGTCGGCGACTATTTCTGGGGTGGCGTCACCGGCACCTATTTCTGGATCGACCCGGCCGAGGACCTCGTCGCCGTCTTTCTCTCGCAAGCCCCCGACCGCCGCCTGCACTACCGCTATCTCTCGCGCCAGCTCGTCTACGCCGCCCTCACCGGGCCGGTTCAGCGCTGACGCGGGAGCTTTCGCCGCTCCGGCGCGTTGGTTACGCGACGGAAGACCGGGAGAGGAACGTGTGATGCGGCTGTTCGTCGCCGGCGCTACCGGGGCCGTCGGTCGGCGGCTCGTCCCGCTGTTGTTGCGGGCCGGGCACGCGGTCGTCGGCATGACGCGGTCCGAGGCAAAAGCCGGTGCGTTGCGTGCCGCCGGGGTCGAGCCGGTCGTGGCCGATGCGCTCAACCGCGCCGCGGTGGTGCGGGCGGTCGCGGCGGCGGCGCCCGAAATCGTCGTTCACGAGCTGACCGCGCTCGCCTCTTTTGGCGATTTGCGGCATTTCGACCGGGAGTTTGCGACGACCAACCGGCTGCGCACCGAAGGGACCGACATTCTGATCGCAGCCGCTCGCGCCGCAGGCGTCCGCCGGATCGTCGCGCAGAGCTTTGCCGGCTGGCCCTATGCCCGCGTCGGCGCGATGGTCAAAAACGAGGACGATCCGCTCGACCCCGATCCGCCGGCGCAGTTCCGCCGCACCATCGAGGCGATCCGTCATCTCGAAAATGCCGTGCTCGGCGGCGACGGGTTTGTCGGCACGGTCTTGCGGTATGGCTGGTTTTACGGGCCTGGAACTTACATCGCCGCCGCCGGGCAATTCGTCGAGGCGATTCGCCAACGCCGTTTTCCGATTATCGGCGCAGGCACCGGCATGTGGTCGTTCATCCATATCGACGACGTGGCTGTCGGCGACGCTTGCGGCCATCGAGCAGGGCTCGTCGGGCCTCTTCAACATCGCCGACGACGAGCCGGCGCCGGTGCGCGAATGGCTGCCGTTTCTCGCCGCGGCGATCGGTGCTGCACCGCCGCGGCATCTGCCGGCTTGGCTCGGCCGGCTGCTGGTCGGGCGGCATGGGCTGGCGATGATGAACGAGATCCGCGGCGCCTCGAATGCCAAGGCCAAGCGCGAGCTCGGCTGGCGGGCGCGCTACCCCAGCTGGCGCGAGGGCTTTCGCAGCGGCCTCGCCAGTTAGTCGGCTTGCTCGACGATGGCACCGGTCGATTGCGGCGGCCGATCGTCGTCCCCAATTGGGCTGTGCTAGACTGACCGAACGGGCCCGAGCGCGGCCCAAAAATCGCGCCCGGGGCCCCAACAATCGAGAATAAATTTCAGGCCATGCGTGTTTTCCGGTTTTTCGAATTGCTGCTCGACCCGACCGCGACCGCGCCGCAAGAGGCGCCACCGCCCGGGCTTGCAGCGTTCTATTGGCACCATGCGCGCCAGGCGCGCAATCTCGTTGCGGCCCTCTTTGTCACGGGCTTTGTTGTCGCCCTCCTCGACACCCTCGTCCCGGTGTTTGTCGGCCGGGTCGTGACGATGATCTCGGTCAACCGGCCGGGAGCGCTCTTGCAGCAATACTGGCCGCAGCTCCTCGTCATGGCCGCGGTCCTGGTCGTCGCCCGGCCCTGCGCGATGCTGCTGCAGAACCTGATCACCAACCAGGCGATCGTCCCCGGCTTTTCCAACATGGTGCGGTGGCAGAGCCATTGGCACGTCGTGCGCCAGAGCTGGACCTTTTTTCAAAACGATTTTGCCGGCCGCATCGCCAACCGGGTCATGCAAACCGGGCCGGCGTTGCGCGAGAGCGTGGTCTCGGCCACCAACGCGGTCTGGTACATCCTCGTCTATGGCGGCGGCGCGATCGCCTTGCTGGCATCGACCGATACGCGGCTCGCGGTCCCGGTATTGCTGTGGTTTGCCGGCTATGCCGGGCTGCTGCGTTGGCTGGTGCCGCAGCTGCGCAACCGCTCGCGGCGCATGTCGGAGACCCGCTCGCAATTGTCCGGCCGCGTCGTCGACAGCTACACCAACATTCTGACGGTCAAGCTCTTCGCCCGGCCGAACGACGAGGACGCCTTTGTCGGCGAGGCGATGGACGAGCTGACCGAGGCGCATAGGAACCAGCTGCGGCTGATCACGCTCTTAGGTTTTGCGCTCGCCATGCTGAACGCGGCCTTGGTGGTCGGCACCGGCGCCACCGCGATTTGGCTGTGGAACAGCGGCCGGATCACGGTCGGCGCGGTGGCGATGGCGCTGCCCTTGACCTGGCATATCGCCAGCATCGCCGGCTGGGTCGCGCAGAACGTCACGACGATTTTCGAGAATATCGGGGTCGTGCAGGAAGGCATGCGCTCGATCGCGGTGCCGCGGCAGATGCCGGACCGGCCCGATGCGGTGCCGTTGCGAATCGACCGCGGCGAGGTGCGTTTCGAAGACGTGCGCTTTGGCTACGGCACCGCGCGCGGTGTGCTGCACAGCATCGAGCTGGTGATTGCGCCGGGCGAGCGGGTCGGCCTGGTCGGCCCGTCGGGGGCGGGAAAATCGACGCTCGTCAACCTCTGCTGCGCTTTTACGACCCCGAGCACGGCCAGATTCGGATCGACCGGCAAGACATCGCAAAGGTCACCCAGGAGAGCCTGCGCGGCCACATCGCCATGGTGACGCAGGACACCTCGCTGCTGCACCGCTCGATCCGCGACAACATCCGCTATGGCCGGCCGCAGGCGAGCGAATGGGAGGTGCGGCGGGCGGCGGCGCAGGCGCACGCGATCGAATTCGTCGAGGACCTCGAGGATTGGAACCAGCGCCGCGGCTTTGACGCGCATGTCGGCGAGCGCGGCGTCAAATTGTCGGGCGGGCAACGCCAGCGCATCGCGCTCGCCCGCGTGATCCTCAAGGACGCGCCGATCCTGGTGCTGGACGAGGCAACCTCCTCGCTCGATTCCGAGGTCGAGGCGGCGATCCAGGAGCAGCTCGAAAGCCTGATGCGCGGGCGCACGGTGATCGCCATCGCCCATCGCCTCTCGACGATCGCCCGGCTCGACCGCCTCATCGTCCTCGACAAAGGCCGGATCGTCGAAGCAGGCACCCACGCCCAGCTTTTGGCCCGCGACGGCACCTATGCGCGCCTCTGGCGCCGGCAATCGGGCGGGTTTCTCGATCCGGCGCCGCCGGCGATCCTCGACGCCGCCGCCGAATAGCCTATATCGGGGGAGGCAGAGGTGGCCGAGCCGGCGATCAAACCGATGACCCTCGACGAGTTCCTCGATTGGGACGACGGCACCGACACGCGGTACGAGCTCATCGCTGGTTTTGCGGTCGCCATGGCCCCGCCGGCGCGGGCGCACGGCATCCTCTGTGCCCGGCTGGCAGGCGCAATCGATGCCGGCCTGCGGCAGCGGCGGCCATGCACGGCCCAGACCGAGGCGGGCATCTCGCGTCCCGATCGCGAGGACAGCTTTTACGTGGCCGATATTGCCGTGACGTGTCGCCGGTACGAACGAGGCGAGCAGCTGGTCAAAGAGCCGATCCTGATCGTCGAAATCCTGTCCCCCGGAACCGAGCGGCACGACCGTCGGGTCAAGGTGCCGGCCTACCGCGCGATCGCCAGCGTTCGCGAGATCCTGCTGATCGATTCCGAGAGCCGCTATGCCGAGGTGCTCCGCCGCGAGGGCAATTTCTGGATCACCGAATTGGTGCAGCGCGCGGATGCCGTCTTGAGGCTGGCTTCGGCCGACCTCTCGGTGCCGATGGCCGAGCTTTACGACGGAATCGAAATCGAGGCCGGCGTGCAATAGCTTTTTCGGGAGGCGGCAAAGATGGCCGAGCCGGCGATCCGACCGATGACCCTCGACGAGTTTCTGAATTGGGACGACGGCACCGATACGCGGTACGAGCTCGTCGCTGGTTTTCCTCTCGCGATGGCGCCGCCGGCCGAAGCGCATCGGATGCTGGCGATGCGGCTGGGCTCGCGCGTCGATGCGGCCTTGGCAAATCGGCGGCCGTGCAATGCGCAGGTCGAGGCGGGGATCGAGCGCCTGGACCGGGCCGATTCCTATTTTGTCGCTGATATCGCGGTCACCTGCGCTCCGAACGAGCGCGGGCGGCAGGCGATCAAAGACCCGATCCTGATTGTCGAAATCTTGTCCCCCGGAACCGAGCGGCATGATCGCCTGATCAAGGTGCCGGCCTACCGTGCGATCGACAGCGTCGCCGAGATTTTGCTGATCAACTCGCAAAGCATCTACGCCGAGATCCTTCGGCGCGAAGGTGGCCGCTGGATTACCGAGCTGGTGCAGGGGCCGGATGCGTTGCTGAGACTGTCCTCGGTCGAGCTTTCGATCCCGATGGCGGAGCTTTATTCGGGCATCGATATTGGCGGGCGACGAGATCACCGAACGCTCGACCCGGTAGGGATGCTCGACCGCCTCTACGCTCGGGCATTGGCGCTGGCGTCGAGCCGATATGCCCTGCCGGCATTGGCTGCGGTCGCTTTCGCCGAAAGCTCGTTTTTTCCGCTGCCGCCCGACCTCTTGCTGATCCCGATGATCCTGGCGCGGCCGCGGCGCGCGTTTCTGCTCGCCGGAGTGTGCACCCTCGCCTCGGTCTCGGCGGCTTTCTCGGCTACGCGATCGGCTATTTCCTGTTCAAGGCGATCGGCCGCCCGCTGCTCGAATTCTACCAGGCGATGGGGCATTACGAGGCGCTGAAGGCCGCTTTTGCCGAATGGGGGGTGTGGATCATCATTTTGAAGGGGCTGACCCCGATCCCTTATAAGCTCGTCACCATCGCCAGCGGGGTCGTGCATTTCAACCTCGCTGCCTTCGCATTCGCCTCGCTCGTTTCGCGCAGCCTGCGGTTCTTTCTCGTGGCCGCCCTGTTGCGGCGCTTTGGCGAGCCGATGCGTGCCTTTATCGAGCGCCGGCTGATCCTGGTAACGAGCCTCTTTGCCGTCGCCCTCGTTGGCGGCTTCGCGGCGTTGCGCTATCTATGACCCTATGCAGCGGGTAGAGCGCGGGTTCCCGGTCTTTATTCTGGTCGCGAGCGTCGTCGTGCTCGGCGCGGCGCTCTTGTCGCAATATTGGGGCGGGCTGGCGCCGTGCGAGCTCTGCCTCAAAGAGCGCTGGGCCTGGACCGCGGCGATCGTCGTTTCGTTTGTCGCGGTCACGACCGCCGGGCGCTCGGCGCTGCCACGGGTGGCATGGCTGCTCGTCGCGGTGTTTGCCGCCGGCAGCGCCCTCGCCTTCTACCATGTCGGGGTCGAGCACCATTGGTTCGCCGGGCCCAGCGCCTGCACCGCACCCGCCGGTGCGGCGACCACGGTCGAGGCGCTGAAAGCGCAGATTCTGCATCAGCAGCCGGTGCGCTGCGACGAGCCGGCCTGGTCGCTGTGGGGCATCTCGCTCGCCGGCTGGAACCTTGTCGCCTCGCTGATCATGACCGCGGTCTGCCTCGCCTTTGTGCGGCGGCTGCGCGGATCGCGGCGCAGCTTCGCATGAGCCGGCAGCACCCGCATCGGCTGCCCGGCGATCCGCCGCCCGCCGACGAGATTGCCCGGATGCTGCGCGTCGACCATGCCGGCGAATACGGTGCCACGCGCATCTATCAGGGCCAGCTCGCGGTGCTGGGGTCGAGCCGCGCCGCCGCCGAAATCCGCCATATGGCCGAAGCCGAAGACCGCCACCTCGCCCGGTTCGAGACGTTGCTGCGCGAGCGGCGGGTACGGCCGACCTTGCTGCACCCGCTGTGGTCGGTCGCCGGCTGGGCCTTGGGCGCCGCGACGGCGCTCCTGGGCGAGCGCGCGGCGATGGCCTGCACCGTCGCGGTCGAGGAGGTCATCGACGAGCATTACCGCGCGCAGGCCGAATATCTGGCTGCGGACGACCCGGCGCTGACCCGCACGATCCTCGAGTTCCGCGCCGACGAGCTGGCCCATCGCGACGCGGCGCTCGCGCAGGGCGCGCGCGAGACGCCCGGCTACGATCTCCTCGCCGCCGCGATCAAGACCGGCTCGCGCGCCGCCATCTGGCTTTCCACCCGCCTGTAGCAGGACGCTGAAGCACGACGCATGATCGCTGCAATCCTTCGCGGCGGCCGCCTGTCGGCGACCTCCTCAGGATGAGGTAAAGCCCTCGAATTGAGATGCCCCTTATCCTGAGGAGGCCGCAAGGCGGCCGTCTCGAAGGATCGAACGCAGCGGGCGCCCTCCCGCCAGTGCTCCGGCTCGATCACTTGATTCACCAGAAAACGTCCGTAGGATGGGTTGAGCATCGCGAAACCCATCGCGACAACCGAAGAAGATGGGTTTCGCCGTCGCTCAACCCATCCTACAAGGGCTCCTCGTTGAATCATCTGAATGCATCTAAGCGCTAGAGCCGCGCTGCACTGGAAATCGCCGGCGCGCTCGGCGATGATGGCCAGAACCGTTCGGGAGGAGAGCGATGGCAAAGGGCATTCTATTGGCGGCGATGGATTTCTCGGCCGCCCCCGAAGACGAGTTTCACGACTGGTACGATCTCGAGCATGTGCCCGAGCGGCTGCGCGTGCCCGGCTTTTTGAACGGCGAGCGCTGGATCGACGCCAACAACCCAAAGGTCTCGGTTGCGACCTACGACCTCGACAATGTCGAGGTGCTGCACAGCGCTCCCTACCGGGCGATCGGCGGCGCGAACTCCTCGCCCTGGACCAAGCGCACCGCCCGCTTTCGCAAGGGGCTGATGCGCTACGAAGGCGAGCAGCTCTTTCCCGGCGAGCGCACCGCACCCGCGGACGCAAAGGCGTTGCTTGTCATCGCGATGAACGTCGCCGCCGAGCACGAGCACGAGTTCAACGAGTGGTACAACACCGAGCACATCCCGGCATTGGGTGCCGTCCCGGGCACGCTTTCGGCGCGCCGCTACCGCGGCACCGGCGCCACCCAGCGCTATGTCGCCCTCTACCATTTTGCATCGCCCGACGTGCCGGCCTCGGCCGAATGGCGCCAAGCCGCCGACACACCCTGGACGCAAAAGTTGCGCCCGCATTTCCGCGATCATCTGCGCTTCGACTGCCGCCGCTACACCCGCGCGCAATAGGAGGCGACAACGCCGCCCGCGGCGCCGGCGCGGCTTCGGATCGGGCGAGGATGAGCCGAAAACGGTCGGCCCGCGCGGCGATCATCACAGATTTGTGAATAGTCGCGACCCGCCTGGACGGCGGTTCTTGCCCTGATTGGGGCGAAACCAGGCCGAATGATGTTGTGAATAGGGCGGCTTCGCGGCAGGCTGGCAGCCGCCCGGCCATAGCGAGCCGGGCAAAACACACCTCATCAATGGGGGAAGCCTGGAATGAAGCCTCGATCTCTGCCCTTTTTGCTCAGGCCCGCAATGGGCGGCCTGGCGGCCGGTGTGGCACTGTTGGCGCTGATGCCGGCGGCGCCGGCGCGGGTGACGCAAATCACCATCAACACGACCACGTCGCAATCGCCGACCTATACCGGCACAACTTTCGGCGCCACCGGCGCTTATCAGATGATCAATGGGACGATCTCAGGTGAGGTCGACCCGAACGATCCGCTCAACGCCGTCATCGTCGATATCGGTCTGGCACCGCGCAACGCGCACGGCATGGTCGGGTATTCGACCGATTTCCAGCTGCTGGTCCCGACCGATCTGACAAAGGGCAACCACCGGCTCCTCTACGACGTGACCAACCGAGGCCGCACCGACGCGCTTTCGATTCTCAACTCCTCGGGCACCGCGAACAAAACCTCGACACCGGGCGACCCCGGCAACGGTTTTCTGATGAACGAGGGGTATTCGATCCTCGAAACCGGCTGGGATATCACCGTCGCGCAGGGCGACCCGGGCGGCGGCTTCGGGGTCACCTTGCCGGTTGTCACCAAAGGCAAAAAGCCGATCACCGGCGTCGCGGTCGAAGAATTCGACATCGACGCCGGCTCGACCCCATCGAGCGAGCCTCTGACCTATGCGGCGGCGAGCCCGAACAAGGCGCAAGCGCTCCTCACCGTGCGCGCGAATTTCGGCGACGCGCCGATCGCATTGCCGTCATCGAGCTGGGACTACACCGACAGCACCCTGACCGCGATCCACTTGAACCCGACCGGGACCAAATTCGGCGACCCGTCGGTTTTTGGCCCGAGCGGGCTTTACGAGTTCAGCTATCAGGCGGTGAACCCGAAAGTGGTGGGGCTCGGTCTCGCCGCGATCCGCGACATCGCGGCCTTTTTCCGTGACGCCCAAACCGACGATTCGGGCAACGCGAACCCGCTCGCGGGAGATGTGCAGGACATCTACACCTTCTGCTCGTCGCAGCCGTGCCGGACGATGCACGACTTCCTGCTGCTCGGCTTCAACCAGGTGGATCGCGCGACGAGCTCGAAATGGCAGCACGGTTTCGGTTTCGGCCGCCACCGCGACGATCGCGGATTGCCCGAGATGGCGGTTGACGGCGTGCTGAACTGGAAGGCCGGCGGTAGCGGCATTTTTGGCAATTATCGCTTTTCGCAGCCGACGCGGACCCATCGGCAGCACATCGCCCGCTGGTATCCCGAGATCCAGTTCCCCTTTGCCAATCAGCTCCTGTTCGACCCGTTCACCGGCAAATTCGACGGGCGCCTCCGGGCCTGCCAGAAGAGCGGCACTTGCCCCAAGCTGATCGAGGCAAACTCGGCAAACGAATACTGGGCAAAGGCCGGTTCGTTGCTGACAACGGATACTTTCGGCCGGGATCTCGACCTCAATCTGCAATCGAACGTGCGCTACTATCTGTTTTCGAGCCAGCCGCACGGCGCGGGCTCGGCTGCCGGCATCTGCCGCGAGCCGCAAAACCCGATCAAGCCCGACCCGGTTCTGCGCGCCCTTTTGGTCGATCTCGACGACTGGGTCAGCAAGGGGGTCGAGCCCCCGGCAAACCGTGTACCGCGGCGGCTCGACGGCACGCTCGTTCAGGCCTTGCCGCAAGCGGGCGAGGGTTTCCCGAACATTCCCGGCGTTGCCTATAACGGCATCATGCACAACGGCAATCTGTGGGATTTCGGCCACCAGCTCGATGAGGGCGTCCTGACTGTCTTGCCGCCAAAATCGCTCGGCACGCCCTATCCGGCGTTTGTGCCGAAGACCGATTCCGACGGCAACGACGTCGCCGGCATCCGCGTGCCCGATGTCGCGGCGCCGCTCGCGACCTTTACCGGCTGGGCGTTGCGTGCGACCCCGGCGGGCGAGACCGGCGGCACGGTGCTGGTCGATGGCTGCGACGCCAGCGGCCAGCGGCTCCCGTTCGCCGCTACCGAGGCCGACCGCAACGGGGACCCGCGCCCGTCATTGCAGGCGCGCTACGGCAACGCCTCCGGGACCAACGCCAATTACCTCGCAGCGGTAGCCGCAGCGGCCGACGCGCTGGTGGCGCAGCGTTTCCTCTTGGAGATCCCGGGCGTCGTGCAGGATGTCGAGACCTACACGGGGCCGGCCGCGCTGGTCACGATCCCAGCCAAGCCATAAGGCCAAAGGAAAGCGCCCCAATCCTCGGATCAGGGCGCTTCTCCTTTCGCCGCTGCGGGCTGCGGCAAAGTGATCCGACCTCCGGCTCGCCCCTACGGTTGCAAGCCAGCAAACGGGCAGTCATGTGTGGACGGCCCCTCGGATGCAAGGGGGAAACGAACATTCCGACGAGCCCGCAGCTCAATGACATGACGGGTGGTCCGCTCCTCGGTTCGCCCGATCGGTGCTCATCACCTAATGTCGGGATTGCGGCTTGGCGGCGGCCGTCGCCTGCTCCCTGAAAAGCCGGTCGGCGGCCTCTTTTTGCGTCGGCGACAGGCTCGCATAGAGCGAGTTGAAGGCGGTGGCGAGATGCTCGGTGTTGTCGGCATAGGCGCGGGCGATCTCGGCATAGGAATGCATGTTTTCGACCGCGCTCATCTTCGCCACCGCACCCGCGCGCCGGGTGAAGAGCGCGTCGGTGCTCGCCGCATTGTCGCGCATCGCCTGCGCAAACCCCGACCAAAGCGGCAGCTGCGTCTCGGTGATGCCGAGCTCGGTCTGCAATTTTGTGATCCGCTGATCGACCGCGGCGCTCGCTTCCGGCGACAGCGCCGGCGGCGGCGCCGTGCGCGCCGTTTCAGCGGGCGGCGCCGGGATTGGTGCCACCGGCGGCGATTGACCGTGCGCGAGAGCGGAAACGACGATCGTCGCCAGAACTGCGACCGCTAGAGCGCGGGCGATTTTCTTCCGCTGTCCCGGCCCACGGGTCCGCGCCGAGCGCGGCCCGAGGATAAGCTCCGGCCGGGACCAACCCATCGGCGCTGCGGTATCTCGATCCGCTGTGCTGCGATCCGCCGGAGAAGGGGCGGCAGGGCCGTGTTCTCGACCGGCATGGACCCCGGCTTTCACCGGGGAAGCGTTGGTGTCGGCTGCGATCGGGCCGCTCACCGCTACCGCCAGCGGTCGTGCCAGCCGCCGGGATCGGGTCCGCGCCGCGCCTCGCGCCAGCCGCCAGAGCCGGGGCCGCGCCATGCCGCATGCCAGCCGCCAAAACCGGGGCCGCGCCACATCCCGTGCCCGCCGCCGAACCCGGGGCTATGCCATCCGCCATGCCATCCGCCATGCCCGGGGCCCCATCCGGCCGCCGCCCAATGCTCCCGTCCCGGGCCGCCGCGGAAGCCGAAGCCTGCCCCGTGGTGGAAGCTCGCGAATACCCGCGCGTGGAACCCGACAAAGCCGCCGCCGATAAAACCGTGCACAAAGAAGGCGGGCCCGATCCGGGCAAACGCCAAAACCGGCGGGGCGATCACCAAGGCAAAGGCCGGCGGGGCGAAGATCAGTGGCGGCGGCGCCACGGCGGCGACCACCGGGGGCGGCGGCAGCACCACGATCGGCGGCGGGGCGGCGGCGCCGATCAGCGCGCCGGTCGATGGCGGCGGGGGTGCCGCGGCGACATGATGCGGCGCCGGGCCGTGCTGCGGCGGTGGCGGCGGGGCAGAGGCAATCGGCGGCGGGGCGATCGCCGGCACAGCGGCGACGATCGGCGGTGGGGCAGCATAGATCAGCGGCGGCGCAATGATGATCGGAGGTGCCACAATCACGCCAAACGACGCGCCAAACGCAAATCGCTGCCACGGCCAAAAGCCCCACGGCCGGAAACTGGTGCGCCAGCCCCAGCCCCAGCCGCCCCAGCCCCAGCCGCCCCAGCCCCAGCCACCCCAGCCCCAGCCGCTCCAGCCCCAGCTATGCGACCATTCCGACCGGCCTTCGAAGGCAGCCGCCTGGAATCCCGAGCGCCCCCATGCGCCGTGCGAGCCGCCGCCATGCCACCCGCCATGGCCGTGCCAGCCCTCGCCGCCCCAGCCATGCGCTTCGTGCCAGCCGCCATGGCCATGCCAGCACGCCGCCGTGGCCGTCATTATGCCAGCCGCCCGCTTCGTGCCAGCCGCCATGGCCGTGCCAGCCGCCGCCGTGCCACCCGCCGTCGGCCGGCCCGCTTCATGCCGGCCGCCGCCATGGCCGCTCCCACCGCCGTGGCCGCCGCCGCCGCCGTGGTCATGCTCGGCTGCGGCCGGCCGGGCGATGGCGATTGCCAGCAGCGCCGCGACGGCGATCAGCAGCTTCGATTGCCTGGCACCTTGCCCCATCATGGCCTCGACCCTAATCCGGACCCTGGCAAGCTACATCCTGCAGCCCGTGTCTCGCTGAATCGAAAAAACGGCAACGTCCGGGACCGGGTTCACGCTTATGATCGGCGCGGACCGCGGAGGACACGCCGATGACCGCCACCACGCCGTTTTTGAAAAACGCCGGCAGGCTCGGGCCGCTCGCCTCGCGCTATGTCGAGGTCGAGGGATTGCCGTGGAAGCCGACACCCTGCGCCGGCATCGAGATGAAGGTGCTGATGGAGGAGCCGGAGAGCGGGCTGATGACCGCGCTCTTTCGCTGGCAGCCGGGCGCCGAATTGACCCTGCACGAGCATGTCGAGATCGAGCAGACCTTTGTCCTCGAAGGCAGCCTCGTCGATGAGGAAGGCGAGGTCCGCGCCGGCGATTATGTCTGGCGCCCCAAAGGCAACCGGCACAAGGCCCGCTCGCCCAACGGCGCCCTCGTTCTCTCGTTTTTTCTAAAGCCGAACATATTCCTCGGCGGCGAGGCGGCGGGCCGCGAGTTGCGCTGAGCCGGCGGTTGCCGCCTGCGGGCCTCTGCCGCATGATGGTGCGGAAACATCAAAGCCGGGCGGGGGAATGAGCGCCAAGAGCAAGATTTATCCGAGCTTTGCCGAGGCGGTGCGGGACATCCCGGACGGCGCCGTGATCGGCTTTGGCGGGTTCGCCGTCGTCGGGATGCCGGTAAACCTCTATGAAGCGGTGGCGAGGCAAGGGGCGAAGCGGCTCACTTGCGTGTCGAATTCGACCCGCGCCGGCGCGACCTTGCCGGCCGACGCGCCCAGCATGGAGCAGATGATCCGGAACGGGCAGGTGGTGAAGGCGGTCTGCGCCTTTACCGCACCCACCCGCGCCTCGCAGCGGCTGGTGCTGACCGAATATGTCGAGAAGGGGCTGATCGAGGCCGAGCTCGTGCCGCAAGGCACCTTGGCCGAGCGGATGCGCGCCGCGGGTGCCGGCATCCCGGCCTTCTATACCCCCGCCGCGGTCGGCACCGAGCTCGCCGAGGGCCGCGAGACCCGCGTTTTCAACGGCCGCGAATATCTCTTGGAGATGGCACTGCCGCTCGACTATGCGATGATCCGCGCCTATCAGGCCGATGCTGCCGGCAACCTGCGGTTCCGCCGCTCGCAGCGCAATTTCAACCCGGTCATGGCGATGGCCGCGCGCATCACGATCGTCGAGGTCGAGGAGGACATCCTGCCGGTCGGCGCGATCGATCCCGACGACGTCCATACGCCCGGCATCTTCGTCCACCGCCTCGTCAAAATCCCGCCGCCCCCCGAAGGCTGGTGGCCGCAACGACCAGGGGAGATCGGAAGGTAGGATCAACGCGAAGGGCGGCAAGGACACGCGAAGGACGCGATGACCGAGGAGGAAATCGGACACGCGGTCATCGGCGCTGGGCTTTCTGTCGGATTGTCGTGTTGCGCACATCGCGATGGAATTGTGAGGCTGGTCAGTGGTCTCTGAGCCTTCGCGACCATTGCGCAACCTTTGCGTCCATCGCGTTGAAAATCTGCGTCGGAGGTGAGGATGAGCGAACGGGCCAAGGGGCTGAGCCGCCAGCAGATGTGCGACCGGCTGGCGATGGAGTTCGGTGACGGCTGGATCGTCAATCTCGGGATCGGCATTCCGACCCTGTGCTCGAATTGCGATTTTGGCGACCGGGAGATCATCTTTCACGCCGAGAACGGCGTCATCGGCTATGGCCCTTTGACACCGGCCGGCGAGGAGGACCTTCACCTCGTCAAT
The DNA here is from genome assembly GCA_963702685.1 of uncultured Alphaproteobacteria bacterium. GTDB lineage: Bacteria > Pseudomonadota > Alphaproteobacteria > ATCC43930 > CGMCC-115725 > AP-15. The sequence continues at coordinate 113,644 of CAVPDQ010000008.1, forward strand.
GCCGGTGGCCAGCATGTGACCCTGAACCCCGGCGCGGCGATTGTGCACCATGCCGATTCGTTCGCGATCATCCGCAGCGGCCGGATCGACGTGACCGTGCTCGGCGCCTACGAGGTCGCCGAGAATGGCGATTTTGCCAATTGGAAAACAGGCGGGCAGCCGGGCGGCGGCATTGGCGGGGCGATGGACCTCGCCGCCTGCGCCAAGCACGTCTTTATCGCGATGGAGCACCAGACAAGGAGCGGCCACCCGCGGCTCGTCGAGCGCTGCGCGATCCCGGCCACCGCCCGCGGTGTCGTCAACCTCGTCATCACCAATTTCGGCCTCTTCGAGGTGACCAAGGAGGGAATGGCGCTGAAGGAAATCGCCCCCGGCGTCACCGTCGACGAGATCAAAGCCGCGACCGGCTGCAATTTGATCATCCCGCGCGAAGTGCCGCCGGTGCGAATGGCGCGGTAGAGCCCCCGGGTCATGTGTGGATGGCCCCCGGCTCGCAAGAAGAAACTGCGGTGGATGTGCGCGAAGTCGCTTGCAGTCATGTGTCCGGCCTTTGTAGTGCGGTCGGATGACCGCTGGCCCAGGTGGGAACCGTAAGGTGGCGGTCTTGATCAAGCCCTCGGGATCGATGTCCCATTGACCCGGCAGATCTGCACCACCTTGTCGGTCGACTGTCGACATCCGTATGCACCTTCTTCCTGGCAAGCCTCCCGGCGCGGTTCGGCCGGCCCGGTCAGGCCGTCGCCGGCGCGCGCCGGAAGTCGGTCCCGCGCACCATCACCGCCCAGGCGATGCGTGCCATCTTGTTGGCCAGCGCCACCGCGGCCACCAGGCGCGGCTTGGTCTCGAGCAGACGCACGATCCACGGGTCGGTCTTGGCCCGTTTGCCGTTGAGCACCGCCATCGCCCCGTTGACCAGCAACCGGCGCAGATAGACGTCGCCCTGCTTGCTGATCGATCCCAGCCGGATCTTGCCGCCCGAGGAGTTCTGTTTCGGCACCAATCCGATCCAGGCGGACAGGTCGCGCCCGCTGCGGAACCGCTCGGGCTGCTGCACTCGCAAGCTCAGCGCGGTCGACAGGATCGGGCCAAAGCCGTCGATCCCGGCCAGCCGACGACTGCATGGGTTGTGCCGATGCCAATTGACGATCTGCTTGTCGAGGGCCGTGATCTGCTCCTTGAGCGCGGCCAACAGCCGGACCAGCCCCAGCAGCGCCTGGCGCAGCGGCTCGGGCACGTTGTCGGGCTCGGCCAGCTCGGCGACCAGCTCCTTGACATGCTGCGGCCCGACCGCGACGACGACGCCAAACTCGGCCATGTGGCCGCGCAGCGCGTTGATCAGCATGGTGCGCTGCGCGATCAGCCGCTCGCGCACCCGGTGCACCGCGGCCATGGCTTGGTCGGCTGCGCTCTTGAGCGGCACAAAGCGCATCGAGGGGCGGCCGACCGCCTCGCAGATGGCTTCGGCGTCGGCCGGATCGGTCTTGTTCCGCCGCACATAAGCCTTGGCATAAGCCGGCGGGATCAGCCGCACCTGATGGCCGAGACCTTGCAGAGTGCGCCCCCAATGGTGCCCCGTGCCGCAGGCCTCGATGCCGACCAGACAAGGCGGCAGCTTGGCGAAAAACGGCGCCACCTGGCGACGCTTGAGCTGGCGCCGCAGCACCACCGTGCCCGCCGCGTCAACCCCGTGCACCTGAAAAACCCGCTTGGCCAGATCCAGCCCAATCGTTGTAACCTCGCTCATGGATGACTCCCTCTGTTGGAGTTGCGACAACCCAACCTTGGCACATCGATGCCGTTCGGGGGCCATCCACCCCATCAAGCCCGGGGGAGGCGAGAAAGCTTGAGATGCTCCAATCTAACGCGATCAGGCGATAGCGCCTCAAGCCGCAGACCGGGTCTCGTATGGTTGGACGAGCACCTCGGTCGGGATGTGCAGCAGGACACTTAGCGCCCGCACCATCGGCAAACCTGTCGCCTTGTCGACGGTAATCGCCTGGACCGGGCAGGCATGCAGGCACCAGGCCTCGTCGCACTGGGTGCAGGTATAGGGCACCTTCCGGCCGGTCTCGTGGAAATCGAAGACTTTGATGCGAGTATCGGCGACCGGCGCGCAGCTGGCCCCCGATGAAAACGACGACAAATCGCCGGAGACCTATATCGGCTACGGGCGCGCCGGGCATTTCGTGTCGCCCGGCGGCGCGGTCAAAGACGCCGCGCACGGCTACGCCGCAGGGGAACCGCGGCTGAACGAATGGGGGCTCTCCGGCGACTGGACCGTCGGCGAGGAACGCGCCGTCCTCGACACGAAAGAGGGCAGCATCCTCTATCGGTTTCACGCACGCGACCTCCATCTCGTGCTGGGGTCGCCGGGCAATGCCCCGATCCGCTTTCGGGTGTCGCTCGACGGCAAGCCGCCGGGCGACAGCCATGGCGTGGACATCGATGCCGATGGCCGAGGCAGCGTGACCGGGCACCGGCTCTACCAGCTGATCCGGCAAAGCGGCGCCATCGGCGACCACACCTTCGAGATCCGGTTTCTCGATCCCGGCGTCCAGGCCTATGCCCTCACCTTCGGATAAGCCGGTACTTCCACAATGAGCTTCGCCATGGCCATCGTTCCCGATTTGCAGAACCGCGTCGCGCTGGTGACCGGGGCATCGCGCGGCATCGGCGCGGTGATCGCCCTGGCCCTGGCGGAAGCGGGCGCTGCCGTCGCGGTCAATTATCGCGAGCGCGCCGAGGATGCCGAAAGCGTCGTCGCGACGATCCGCCAGCGCGGTGGACGGGCGATCAAGGTCGGCGCCGATGTCTCGCAGCATGAACCCGTGACGGCGATGAGCACGCGGATCGCCGCCCAGCTGGGGCCGGTCGATGTGCTGATCAACAATGCGGGGATCGGCCTGGTGCGCGGCATCGACGACTTGACGGAGGCCGATTTCGACCTGACCATCGCGGTCAATCTCAAATCGGCGTTTCTGTGCACCCAGGCGGTGCTGCCCGCGATGCGGGCGGCGAAATGGGGTCGCATCGTCAATATTTCGTCGGGCGCGGCCCGCGGCGCGGGCGGCATCGGCCTGCACTACAATGCCTCAAAGGCCGGGCTCGAGGGATTGACCCGCGGCTATGCCGCGCGGCTGGTAAAGGAAGGCATCACCGTCAACGCGGTCGCGCCGTCGCTGATCGAGACCGACATGATGCGCGCTCGCCGCGACGAGGTCGTGCCGCGCATTCCGCTCGGCCGTAAGATCGCGTTCGTCCAAAATCGCTGAAGGGGCTCGACGGACATGGCGCCACATCCGCAACGATTGACGGTCACGCGCCGCGGCTGGGCGCTCGCCCGGCCGTTCACGACCGCGCAAGGGATCGAGACGACGGCCGACGTCCTGGTCGCCGAAATCTCCGACGGCGACGGGCGCGGCCGCGGCGAATGCGTGCCCCTGATGCGGTACGGCGAAAGTATCGACAGTGTCGCCGCGACGCTCGAAGCGATGAAGGGCGCGGTCTTCTCGGGGCTCGAGCGTCAGGCACTGCAGCGCGTGCTGCCGCCTGGCGCGGCGCGTAACGCGCTCGACTGCGCGTTCTGGGACCTCGACGCGAAGCGGGCTTATTGCAGCGTCGCGGAACTGGCCGGGATCGGCGCGGTGGCGCCAGTCGTGACGGCCTTCACGCTCCTTCTCGATACGCCAGAAAAGATGGCGGAGCGGGCGGCCAGCCATCGCGCCCGGCCGCTGCTCAAATTGCAGCTGGGCGGCGACGGCGATGTCGAACGGGTGCGGGCCGTGCGGCATGCCGCACCGGCGTCGCGCCTCATCGTCGACGCCAGCGAAAGCTGGAACGAGACCCAGCTCCGCGAATTCATGCCGGCGCTCGTCGATTTCAGGGTCGAGCTGATCGAGCAGCCGCTGCCGTCCGACGACGACGCCGCGCTGGCGCGGATGCAACATCCGGTCCCGCTCTGCGCCGACGAATCCTGCCGCACGCTTGCCGATCTCGACCGGCTCGACGGGAAATACGAAGCCGTCGCCATCAAGCTCGACAAGGCGGGCGGACTGACCGAGGCGCTGGCGCTCGCGGCGGAAGCCAAGCGGCGCGGTTTCCGGATCATGGTCGGCGGCACGATCGGCACATCGCTGGCGATAGCACCAGCGCTGCTCGTCGCGCAGCAGGCCGAGATCGTCGACCTCGGCGGCCCGCTGCTCCTGGCTGTCGACCGCTTTCCGGGGCTCCACTACGACGGCAGCACGATCCATCCACCGGACCCGGAATTCTGGGGCTGATCCCGCCCGGTCAAACCGCGATACGATCCCCGCCGTCATTTCGGCGCGCATGGGGAGAAGCAGAACCGCGGCGAGGGGTGCATGAGCCTGCAGAAGATCGGCGATCACATCAGGCGCGGGGAAGACCTGCGGCTGCTTCGCGGCCGCGGTCGCTATGTCGACGATGTACGCCTGCCGCGCGAGACGCGCGGCTATGTGCTGCGCTCGCCGCATGCGCATGCGCGCATCCGAGCGATCGATAGGGCTGCGGCGATGGCGTCGCTCGGGGTGCTGTGCATCCTTACGGGCGACGATCTGACGGTGCGCGGGCTCGGCACGCTGCGCCCGCTGGTGCCGCGCAGGCGGCGCAACGGCTCGCCGGCCTTTGTCTGTCCGCAGCCGATCCTCGCCGATGGCGAGGTGCGCTACGCCGGTGACCCGGTCGCGTTCATCGTCGCCGAAACGCTGAACGAAGCCAAGGACGCCGCCGAGCTGATCGAGGTCGATTACGAGATCCTGCCGGCAGTGATCGAGGCCGAGGCGGCGCTGGCACCAGGTGCGCCGGCGCTGTGGCCGAGCAACCCCGGCAACGAGGCCTTTCATCACGCCGCCGGCAACAAGGCGGCGGTCGATGCCGCGCTCGCCGGCGCGGCGCATATCGTCAAGCACCGCACAATCAACAACCGCATCACCGCCAACAGCCTGGAGCCGCGCGGCTGCCTCGCGGAATACGACCCGGACGACGCCAAATACACGATCCGCTGCACGGTCCAGTCGGTGCACGGCATCAGGGCGGCGCTCGCCGACCAGATCTTCAAGGTGCCGCAAAGCCGCGTGCGCGTGCTGTGCGACAACATGGGCGGCGGGTTCGGGATGAAAGGCGGCTGCTATCCCGAATACGCGCTGGCGCTGTGGGCGGCCGAAATTGTCGGGCGGCCGGTGCGGTGGATCGCTGAACGCTCGGAAGGACTCATGAGCGACGAGCAGAGCCGCGGCAGCATCATGGACAGCGAGCTGGCGCTCGACGCCGATCTCAAATTCCTCGGCTTGCGGGTCAAATGGGTGAACCCGATCGGCGCTTATTATTCGACCGATCGGCCGACGATCCCGATCACGACCGGCCTCGGCTGTCTGGTGAACACCTACGCGTTCCCGGCGCTCTATGTCGAAGTGACCGCGGTTCTGACCAATACAATGACCGTGGCGCCCTATCGCGGCGGCGGCCGGCCCGAGCCGATCTATGTCACCGAAAGCATTATCGAAAGGGCGGCGCGTCAGCTCGGCGTCGATCCGGCCGAGCTGCGCCGCCGCAACACCATACCGGCAAGTGCCATGCCCTATCCGACACCGATGCAGCAGGTCTACGACAGCGGCGATTTTGCGAAGAACCTCGACGACTGCCTGGCGCTCGGCGACCACGCCGGACACGCGGCGCGCGCCGCTGCGGCAAGAGCCCGCGGCAAGCTGTTCGGCATCGGCGTCGCCACCGCGACCGCGGCGACCGGCGGGCGCGACTACGAGCACGCCGAGATCCGCTTCGACGCGGCGGGCGGGGTCGTGCTGCTGACCGGCGCCATGGACCACGGCCAGGGCCACGCGACGACCTTCAAGCAGGTGCTGTCGGAAAAGCTCGGCATCGACGCGGACCTGATCCGCTACCGTTATGGCGACAGCGACCTGGTGACGATGGGCATCGGCACCTTCGGCTCACGCTCGGCGCAGCTCGCGGGGTCGGCGATCGTCGTTGCCGCGGACAAGCTGATCGACAAGGGCCGCCGCATCGCCGCGCATATGATGGAGGCGTCGTCGGACGATGTGAGCTTTCGTGCCGGCCGGTTTGTGATCACCGGCACCGACCGCTCTGTCGGGCTCACCGAGGTTGCGCGGCATTCGTTTCACGCGCAGCTGCTGCCAAACGACATCGAGACCGGGTTTACCCAACGAGCCAATTTTGGCCCTAATGGTTCGGCGACCTTCCCGTCCGGCGCGCATCTGGCCGAGGTGGAGATCGATGCAGAGACCGGGCAGGTCGAATTGACCCGCTATACCGCGATCGACGATTGTGGCGTCGTGCTCAACCCGTTGCTTGCGGAGGGGCAGATCCATGGCGGGATCGTTCAGGGGATCGGCCAGGTGCTGATGGAGAACATCGCCTACGAGGAAAGCGGTCAGCTCCTGTCCGGCTCATTCCAGGATTACTGCATGCCGCGCGCCGGCGATTTCTGCCATTTCGACCTCGGCAACAACGAGAGTCCGACCGACCGCAACCCGCTCGGGGTCAAGGGCGTCGGCGAGGCCGGCACGCTGGGGGCGATCCCTGCGGTGATGAACGCAGTCAACGAGGCGCTGGCACGGATCGGCGCGCCGGCGGTCGAGATGCCGGCTACAAGCGAGAAGGTGTGGCGCGCGATCCGCGCCGCAAACGGCTACGACAGGAGCGCGTGAAGCCGTCATTCCGGGATCGCCGGATCGCCCGTCAGGGAAGACCCGACCGGAATCACGGTTTATTTGCTCAACTGCAAACGACCAAGCTCCACAACCGCCGAAACGACCCGGTTACGCTCGATCAGGTCGAGCGCATCGTGCTGTAAGTAGTCGGAATGGGGTTCAGATCAGCCGCAGGCTGACCGCCTCGGGTCCTTTCTGGCCTTCGCCTACGTCAACGGCGACGCGCTGCCCATCCGCCAGGCCCGTGACCCCGGAACGGTCCAGCGCCGAAGCGTGCACGAAGATGTCCTTGCCGCCGTGATCCGGACCGATGAAGCCAAATCCCTTGGTAGCATTGTACCACTTGACCGTGCCAAGTTCCTCGACCGTGGGTCGGTCGGCGGACGGGTATGCTGGTCGCTCCGGCCGAGAACGCCGGGGCTGCTCCTGCGAGGCGGTGCTCGTGTCGAGGCTGAGGATCTCCGTCACCTGAGGCCCTTTCGGTCCCGGACCGGCACGTACCTCGAGGGACGCTCCGGGCGGCACACTGGCGTAGCCACCGCGCTCGACGACGCTGACATGGAGGAATGCGTCGCCGGAACCGTCAGCCAGCGCAACAAAGCCAAAGCCTTTGTCCGGATTGTACCACTTGACCGTGGCTCGGACGGGCGGGCCGGTGGGGCTGTCGAACTGCGTACCGCGCGGCGGCGCATAGCCGAAATTGCGGGATGGTGGCTGGTAGTTGTCGTCGTCGAAATCCCGGCGGCGGCTCGGGCGGAAATCTCTGTCTCTATTGCTCACGTCGGCATCCTGGATCCGATTTGGTGTGGAAAATCGCGCCGGCAGAGGTCGTGGTGCGAGGCTGCCGGGCCTTTGAATGATTTAGCCGTTGACACGGTGCATGATCGCGCTCCACCGGTCCACAATCGGCAGCACCGTATCCGCCTTCTCGGCCGGAAGCGACGCCACAACGCGGGCCACCCCCGAATCGGCGAGTCGCTTTACCCGGTCGAGATCATCGCCCACGCCGAACGAGGTGATCTCGATGGAGGCCGGATCGCGGCCGGCTTCCCGAGCCATTTCGCGGAATTTCGGCAGAACCTCGGTAACATCGCCTCGGGCGGTTGGAATCCAGCCATCGCCGTAGCGGATGGCGCGGCGCGCACCGTGCGGGAAGGTGCCGCCGACATGGATCGGCGGGTGGGGCTTCTGCACTGGTTTGGGCCTGGCGATCATCGGGTCGAAATTGACGAACTCGCCATGATATTCCGCCGCTTCTTTTGTCCAGATTTCCTTCATCGCCTCGATAGATTCGCGCACCCGTTTGAAGCGGGTCGCGTAGACGGTGCCGTGGTCCTCCATTTCATCTTGATTCCAGCCGCCGCCGATGCCGAACAGAAAGCGCCCCTGGCTCACCTGATCGAGCGAGGCGACCAGTTTGGCGGTCTGGATCGTGTCGCGCTGCTGTACGAGTGCCACGCCCGTGCCAAGTTTGATAGTTTTCGTAGCCTGGCCGGCCGCGGCCAGCGCGACGAACGGGTCCATGGCGTCGTAATACGGTCTGGGCAGTTCGCCGCCTCCTGGAAATGGCGTTTTGCGGGAGAGCGGGATATGTGAGTGCTCCGGCGCCCACATCAACTCGAAACCGCGCTCCTCGAGGGCAAGGGCAAGCTCCACTGCCGACATCGAATAGTCGGTGAAGAACATTACTCCGCCGAAATGCATGCTGTTCTCCGTTGCTGTGGCCTCGTCTGGTGGCAGGAAGTTAGCTGATGGCGCTAACCGACGCTATGGGTAGTCGGTTCGCGCGAACCGCAGTCCTCGCTTGTTTGAGGTCCGCACGGATTGCCGGCTCGAACAAACGAGCGACGCCGATACCGAGCGGTCGCACGACAGCGCCAGCGTTTTTACGTAAGCTACGTCGCCGCCTGGGATGGCGAGCGCCGACCTGCACTGCCAACCTAGCTCCCACTTATCGCAGAAATCACCTCCGTGGATGAAATCATCGAAACAGCCGCGCCAAACGAGGCCAGCGCAAATCGACCTTTGAACCCGCCCTTCATCCGGTCCGGCCATCTCGTCGCCGCGGGATTTTCCGTACATCGGATCTACTGGGAAGAATACGGCTCGCTCGCCGGCGAGCCGGTCATCGTCATGCATGGTGGGCCGGGTGCGGGTAGCCACGGCTCATTGGCCCGGTTTTTTTGCCCGCAGCGGTACCGCGTCATCCTTGTCGACCAGCGGGGTTGCGGCAAGAGCACGCCGAGTGCGAGCGAGGATGACGCGACGTCGGCGCTCACCGACAATACGACTCAGCACCTCATCGACGACGTGTTAGCGCTGCGCCACGAGCTGAATATCACCGGCAAGACGCATGTTTTCGGGGGCAGCTGGGGCAGTACCCTCGCCCTGGCTTACGCGATCGCGCATCCCGAAACGGTGCAGACTCTGATCCTGCGCGGCGTCTTTTTGTGCCGAAGAGCAGATGTCGATTATTTCTTCCAGGGCAATGCCGCCGAATTCGCGGCAGACCCGCTCGCCATGCCGGCGCCCGGCGCCTATCTGGATTTCCCGACGGCCTGGCGGCACTTTGTCGACGCCATTCCGCCGCAAGATCGCAGCGATATCGTCAAGGGGTTGGCCAAGGCATTCTCTGCGCCCCCGCGGACCGAGGCGGAACGGGAGCGTCTGGTGAAACAGGCCTCGGCCTGCGTCGCCTGGGAGGGTAGCGCCAGCCGCCTCAACCGCAATGAAGTCAGCCAAGACCAGCCAAACCAGAAATACGCCCTGGCCGCCGCTAAAATCATGGTTCACTACATGGTCAATGGCGGGTTTCTCGGCACGAACGGCGAGACCAATCGCGACAACAACTATATTCTCGGCCATGTTGCTCCTCTGCGAAATATCCCCGTCCATATCGTGCATGGTCGTTACGACCGGGTGTGCAATCTCTACCAGGCGGAAGCCCTGGTGCGAGCCCTGCGCGATGCCGGGAATAACGCGGTCAGCTATTTCATCACAACGGCCGGACACAGCAGCTTCGAGCCCGAAACCAACGCTCGGCTCCGTACCATCATGAACGAATTGCCACCGATGGCGGCGCCCGAGACGGCAGCGTTTTAGGTTGGCGAACACATTCCGGCTATCCGTGATTACCTTGCCGGTCTGTTTTCTCATTCGACAGACCGGCGGCCTGAGGAGGACCACCCGCAGCAACCGTCAAGGAAACAAACAACCGCGGGACTGTGAGACGCACGTTATGCCTCTGCTTTGCGGGCGAGGGCCAGCAAGACCTCGTTGAACGCGCCGCCTTCGGTGAAATGGCCGATCCCGGGCGCTGCCGGAATGCCGGGCTTCAGCCGGAGATCGGGAATCGCGGCGCCGATACGGGGCGTGATCGGCACGATCCCGGCCCAGCAATCGGCGGCGTAATCCTCTTCGTCGTCGACCGGGCCCCCCGCGTGCGGACTTTCGCCGATGCTTCTTCGATAGTCATGCCGAGCAAGGTCGTCGCCTTCAGCTCCAGGGGACTGATCCGACGGCCCCGAGCCTTTCACGTATAGCGTCGAGAATACCCTCGTCGGCGAGTCAGAACGCGACTCGCGCAGCCCGGAAATCGTCCGGCATGCCGACGGAGACGAGGACGAGCCGCAGTGTCGTGAGTATCGGGTTGTCGGAACCATCGTCGAGGCCCCCACCGGCGCAGTGGAGCCCGCCGGCGCGAGCCGCGGCGGCCCGCAACGAGCGGAGCCCCGCCCTCAAATCCTCCGACATCTCGGGTACCAGACCGCTGGCACGCGCGCCGTCGGGGAACTCGAAATCGGTCCCAGAGAGCGCCAAGCATCTTGGCCAGATGCGACTTGCCCGAGCCATAGAAGCCGGAGATCCAGACGGCGCCTTGATCGCCCCGACCGAGTGCCGCCAGAAACAATTCAAGAATGCGTATCAGGCCGCGCCCGTACTCGCCATCGGTCACAAAGGTTTGGAGCTCGCCGCCCAGCGTCTCGGTGACGAGCCCGCTTTGAGGTGGGAAGACGATCTTCGCGGCGTCGGCTGCTGTCCTCCTGACTGCTTTTCGATGCCCGATCGCCGTTCCGGACGCCCACTCTTCCGGAGAGGTGGCGGTGATGGCGATTTCTTCCGGCCGGGCGCGTCTGCTGGCGACGAGCTCGCGCGCCCATCGCAGCGCTTCGAGGGCCTCATGCCGCGGACTGGCGCACGACTCTGCATGAATTTCCGGGGTTTCCGGTGGCGCATCTACGACCGGAATGCGGAGCTCGCGAACCCAGGGCGGGACGTGTCGCGGGCCGGCTTCGAGCTTCGCCAATGTGCGGGTGAGGTTCGGTTGCGACCGCCCGCTCAGCTGAACCAATTCCGCAACCGATTGGGGCTGCCTGTCGCGGATCATCGCGAGCAGCGCGCGGTTTTCGGGCGTCAACAGCCGCACTACCGCCTCGACCGAATTGAAGCTCGACCTTGCCGCATCGGCCGGGGCCGGCCGCTCGCCCCGCGCGACGGCCTTCATCTCGTCTCTCAAGGACCGCAGCCCCTGTATCTTGTACGTCGTCATTTTGACCTCGATTTCTCTTCGACGGCGACAACCGTCATGCCGACTCCCCGCTCTGCCAACACTCGCTCGACTTCGTCGAATAAGTCGGCGATCAGCGTTTCCGCATCCTTGAACCGGTAGGGTTGGCCCGGGTCGTTCTCGGTGCGATGCCGGTGATCGCTCGCTGTTTCCGGTCTTTTGAAACGCGAAGCCCTTGCTGGGATCCCGTGAGCGTTGTCAAAGCCGACGAGACGCTTTCCGTCCGGAGCATGAAGCGTGAACGAGCACGACAGGCCGTACGGCTGCTTTCCGGTCGCGGTGACGCGCTTGATCTCGAACTTGAGCCAATAGCCCTCCTCCAGGCGATGAATGCGACCGTCGAAGCCAAGCAGAAATTCGAGAGCGTCGTTTCCTACCTTGGGTCAAGGTGAGAGCCGCGTGACGCGGCCCGTCGGGGCCGGGCTCTACGCGCGCCGACGCCCGGCGCTCCCCGAGCCGGGGAAGCCGTCCCAGCCGTTCGGTGACGATCCCTCTTTGCCGACCGATCCGGCCCTTATCAGCAGATCACCGACAAGATCATCGCCGAGCTCGAACAGGGACGCCTGCCCTGGGTGCGCTTTGCCTCACCGTTTGCCGTTTGCTCGTCGCGTGAAACCGTACCCTTCTGGTGAAATGCACACGCGGCTCCAAATAGCTGGCACAGGACTTACAAAATGAACATCTACCGCACCCTGGACTTTAGGGATTCACCCGTACGTACACCCCGGCAGAACCCGGTGCATGCGTCATGGCCTGCCGCATGCGCGGCGAATTGGGCGAGGAATGTTGCTGTTGCTCCTTCCACTCCGGGCTTTCGGGCACCGCCGTGCCGGCGAATTCGTAGACCGTGCTGTAGCCGCTGGTACCCTCGAGAACCCGATAACGACGAGCGTAGATCACTCCCGGCACCTTGCGGTAGCCCGGCACATATTCCCCGCTGTACCAGGCGTTCCACTCCGCATCGACCTCGGCGGGGACGGACATGCGGCCAATCTGCAACACCGGCGCCATGCCACGCTCCGGCATTTCCATGCCGTCCGGGTAAATCTGTTCCCCGACAATGCGTGTCAAATTCTTCCCAATCACGGACGGTGAGACTTTCTGTCCCCACGGCGTCCGCGGCCGGTTGGCAAACGCCGGCGTCCGCATCACCGCCACGTTTTCCAGCTCATAGCATGCCAGGTATTGCGGGCCACCCTTGACCGCCTCGTAGCGGGCCGCTGAGAGAATGCCGGGCACCGACAGCAATTCCGGTAGATGTTCCTCGTTATACCACTTGTTGAATTCCTGCACGTGCTGGGCGTCGATATCAACGTACACCATGAAAATCCCGCGACCTTTTTGTGCCATGTGTCCGTCTCCTCAGTGAAGCGTAGCCGCCATCTTTTTGCCTCGTCTCGTTGGCACCCGGTCCTCACGCCTGGAGCCCAGGAGAGACAACTGGGGAGCCATCTTAGCACACGACCACGCAGAGTAGGGCAGCCGTGCAGGACGCCGTGCTCGCCCGCGTAGCTGCGAGGTGATGAGCTGCATCCGGGCGGTGAGGATTGTCCGCACCGATTGTGCGGCCGGCGATTTGACCTGCACCGGCCGGTAGTGGCCGAGCCGCATCATCTCGGCGATGCCGCGGGCGTCGTTCGTGTCAGGTCTTGACCGGGCGCGTGGAGCCACTCCGACAACGGACAGGCCTCGATCCCGGCGAGCTCAATCACGCCGGACCACTCTGCCAGGCGCTTGATGAGCGGGCTGGGCTCGCTTTGGCGAGTGATACTCCGAGCCCGATGAAAACACGCATGGACGCCTCCCTGGTCAGCTGGTTGAATCCAGACCGACCCTAAGGGTCTGGATCCGATTACCCCAGCTGACGCGAGGTCCCTGCCCGGCTGTCGAATCAGGGATCGCCTGAAAAGGAAAGGCAAAGAGCGGCGGCGGGTCCGCGACGGGTGCACCAGACGAGAGAGAGGCTTTCGCCCGCCCGCCGCGGAGACCGCCCATGCCTCACCGGGCGCCAGCCCACAAATCCTTTGCCGACCGATCCGGCCTTTATCAGGAGATCACCGACAAGATCATTGCCGAGCTCGAACAGGGACGACTGCCCTGGGTGCAGCCCTGGGGCGGCGTGCGCGCCCCGCTCGCCCTGCCGAAGAATGCCTCGACAGGCCGGGCCTATAGCGGCATCACGGTCACCAACGACCATGCGCGCCAGGAGCAGGTCTGGGAATCGCTCGCTCGCGCCTACAACAAGGACCCCTATTATATCATACGCTTCGATAAGGGTCGAAAGCACCTCGATGCAGTCGCCGTCGGGCGTGCCGGGTTGGGCCTCCCATAGCTGCCGTGCCTCCCTCAGAGCCGCGTTCTTGTCAATTGGCGATGGCAGGTGTTTCGGATACGCATGTGCCGCTGACGCAGGATTTCAGAACGGAGGGCAAAATATGCATCGGGTATTGATTACCGGGGCCGGGGGCGGGATCGGGAGAGCGTTGCGCGAGACATTGCGCGGGGCCTATCCGGTGCTGCGGCTGTCCGATCGGGTCGAGCTGGCGGCGGCGCGGGATGGCGAAGAGGTGGACCGGACCGAAATCTCCGATATGGCGGCGGTCGAGCGCATGGTCGCGGGCTGCGACGGCATCGTTCACCTCGGCGGCAATTCGGGCGAAGCCGCGTGGGACGTGATCCTGCAATCGAACATCGTCGGTCTTTACAATGTGTTCGAGGCGGCGCGGCGGGCCGGCGTCCAGCGCATCGTCATGGCGACGAGCAACCACGCGGTCGGGTTTTATCCGCGCGCCCAGACGATCGATCACCGCGTGGTGCCGCGGCCGGACAGCCGCTACGGCGTCAGCAAGGCGTTTTCCGAGGCGCTCGCCAGCCTCTATGCCGACAAGCACGGGATCGGCTTTTTGTGCGTGCGGATCGGCAATTTCGGGACCCGCCCGATCGACAAGCGGCGGCTCTCGATCTGGATCAGCCCGCGCGACCTGACCCAATTGGTGCGCATCGGGCTCGACCACCCCGATCTCCATTACGAGATCGTCTACGGCGTCTCGGATAACCGCCGCTCCTGGTACGACAATGCGAACGCGGTGCGCCTCGGCTATCGCGCGCAGGACGATTCCGAGCCCTATGCCGCGGCGGTGCTGGCCGCCGAGCCTGCCGGCGCCGACCCGATCGCCGAGCAATACCAGGGCGGCACCTTCTGCGCCACCGAATACACCGCTAAGACAAGGCGCGAATGGCCGGCCGGTGGTGCCAATCCAACACCTGACACCCACGCTCTCGCTCTCGTCCTGCCCGCGAAAGCGGGCCCCTGGCTTGAATAAGGGGGCGACATACGCCGCGTCTCTGGCCCTGGACCCCTTTCGAGCGTGTGAAAAAATTGCTCTTTCCAAGAAAACTCATTCCGGGGCGGCCCGACGGGCCGAGCCCGGAACCCAAGAACACCTGAATTTCCAATCTGTTCGACGTCCGGTGTTCATAGGTTCCGGGCTCGCGGCCCTTCGACAGGCTCAGGAGTGCCCGCGCCCCGGAATGACGACGTTTGGCATTTTTTCACACGCTCGAAAGCGGGGGCGATGAACAGAAATTAGCAGGCGCCATCTGTCTGGCTTGCGCCGCTACAGCACCGCGAGCACCGCTTCGGGCGGGCGGCCGAGGGCGGCTTTGGTGCCGGAGACGACGATCGGGCGCTCGATGACGATCGGGTGGGCGACCATTGCCGCGATCAGCGCGTCTTCGGACATGGTCGACACGGCCTTGGGGTCGAGGCCGGCGGCGGCGGCTTCCTTTTTGCGCAGCAGGCGGCTCGCCGGCAGCTTCAGCTGGCCGAGGATTTGCTTCAGCTCGGCCGCCGAGGGCGGCGTCTTCAGATATTCGACGATCTTGGGCTCGACACCCTTTTCGCGCAGCAGCGCCAAGGTCTTGCGCGAGGTGGTGCAGCGCGGGTTGTGATAGATCGTGACCGGCATTTCCGTCCTCCGGTGCAGGCGTGACATGTGAGCATAGCGCGCCGGCCGGCTCGTGCGGGGCCTTTAAATGCGACCGTCCGAGGACGAACTAAGCCCGCAGGCGTTTCCCCTGCGCGCCTGGGACAGCGTGCCCACAACTCACAAGGAGAAGGACCGATGCCGGACCATGTCTACAGGATTATCGAAGTTGCCGGCTCCTCGGAAAAGAGCATCGAGGATGCGATCCAGAGCGCCGTCGGGCGGGCGTCGCGCACCTTGCGCCAGGTCGGCTGGTTTGAGGTCCTCCAGACCCGCGGTCATGTCGAGGACGGCAAGGTCGCGCATTACCAGGTGATCCTCAAGGTCGGGTTCACCCTCGAAGACGAATAGCTTCAGCGGCGGGCCGGGACGGCAAGCGCGATTGCGACCCCGGTCAGGATCGAGGCCGCCCCGGCGACGCGAAAGGTGGCGCGAAAGGCGGCGAGAAAGCTCGCTGCCGCATCGTGCCCGGCGGCGGCTGCGGCACCTTCGACGGCGTGGAACAACAGGGTCAGCAGGGTGGCGCCGCCGACGATGCCGAGCGTGCGGGTCAGCATCGCGACGCTCCCGGCGATGCCGCGCTGCCGGCGTGGGATCGTCGCCATCACCGCGTCCATATAGGCGACCTGAAAGAGGCCGACGCCAAACCCTTGCACCACCAACGCACCGACGATCGCCGCCGTTTCGCCCGACCCGTGCGGCGTCCATTGGCCGACCAGAATAAGGCCGATGCCGCCGAGCACCGCGCCGAGCAGCGCGATTCGGGCTGCCGGCAGATGCTCGATCAGCCGCCCGGCCAAGGGTGAGGCGGCCATCGTGCCGGCGAACGAGGCAGCAAGCGCCGCACCCGCCGCCGCCAAGGGCAGGCCGGTGAAGCGCACCAGGTAATAGGGGCCGAACAGCAATACCGTAAAGCTCGACAAATAGACGACGACGCTGCCGAGATTGATCACGGCAAAGCTCGGAATGGCGAAGAATTCGAGGCTGACGATCGGCTGTAGGGCGCGGCGCTCGCGGCGCACAAACCCGACGAGGCTCGCGACCGCGATTGCCGCCAGCGGGATCGCGAGCCAATTGTCGCGGCCAAAGCGCGCCAGCTCGTTCAGCATCAGAAGAAAGGCGCTGATGCCGAGCGCCAGCAGCGCCGCGCCGGGGATGTCGAGCGGCTCGCGCGCCGCGGCGGCGGACGGCGCCGGCAATCCTTTGAGCAGCAGGAGTGCCGCCAATGCGATCGGCGCGCGAAACCAGAACACCGCCGGCCAGCCCCAATGCGCGACCAGCGCCCCGCCGAGGAGGGGCCCGGCGGCCGAGCCGATCGCGAACATCATCGTAAAGGCGGCGACGGCGCGCGCTCGCCGCTCTTCCGGAAAAAGCCCGGTCACCAGGGCCGGCGCCACGCTGATCACCAGCCCGGCGCCGATCCCCTGCAAAAACCGAAAGAACAACAGCCAGCCATAGGCGGGGGCGGCGGCGCACAGCAGCAGGGCGACGACGCTCCAGGCGAGGCCGATGCGAAACACGCGCGCATGGCTGAAGATATCGCCGATGCGGCCAAAGGCGAGCAGCAGGCTCGCATAGGTCAGCACATAGCAGATCACGACCCACTGGATCATCTCGATCGGCAGGCCAAAGCTTTTGGTGATGTCGGGGAAGCCGATATTGACTGCGGTGTCGAGCGGCACGACCGATGCGCCGAGACCGACCGGCAACAGCCGGAGCCATTGTCGAGCGCTCATTCGCGGTCCGGCTCGAGCGCCATCGGGGGCCCCCCATCGTTCGGAATTCGAACCGCCATCTTAGAGAGAGGCGGCGACGGCGCGCCAGACGCAGAAAAGCCCCGGCCGGGGAGGACCGGGGCTTCTGCCCCCGCCGGCTTGCCCGTCCGGCGGGGGAAACCGCATCGTTGGGGGGACAATCACGATGCAAGCAATACCTTGCATCAAAACCAGTTCAGGTGCAATTCATATTCGATAAATTAACCACGAATTTCGGTAATTAACCGCCGCCATTCGATTTCGCCTCGGGGCCGAGCACGGCTCTGGCCGCGGCCAGCTCGGCCTCGTCCCAATAGCCGATCAAGATGCCCGACCGGAGCTGACGGCCCTGCGCATAGGCCGCGATCTTTTGGTCCGGCATTGTGATCCGGTTGTGGTCGCGCAACGCCCAGTCGAAGAGCGCATCGCGCAACCGCGCCCGTTCGCTCTCGAACCGCGGATCGGCGCCGAGATCGTCGAGCTCTTGCGGGTCGGTCGCGAGGTCGAAGAGCATCGGCCGGAACCCCTTCGCATGGATCAGCTTCCAGCGGCCGTCGCGCACCATGTGGAGCCGGCAGTCGCCGATCGGCTGGTTGAGGGTCAGCCGCGCCTCGAGCATCGAATAGTCGTATTCGGAAAAGACGCAATGGCGCCACTGCGCCGGCGTTTCGCCGCGCAGCCATGGCAGGAGCGAACGGCCTTCGACGATATGCGGCAGTGCCTCGCCGCCAAAATATTCGATAAAGCTCGGCACCAGGTCGATCGCCTCGACCAAAGCCGCGCAGCTGGTGCCGCGCGTCCGGTCGGCTTCCGGGTCGGGGTCGGCGACGATCAGCGGCACCTTGACCGCGCAATCGTGGAAAAAATCTTTTTCGCCGAGCCAGTGGTCGCCGAGATAGTCGCCATGGTCGGAGGTGAAGACCACCATCGTGCTTTGGGCGAGCCCGCGCTCGTCGAGAAAGCGAAACAGGTTCCCGAGCTGATCGTCGATCTCTTGGACGAGGCCCATATAGGCCGGGATGACGCGGGCGCGGATTTCGTCGCGGGAAAAGTTGCGTGACGGCCGCATCGCCATATAGGCGCCAAAGACCGGGTGCGGGTCGGCGCGCTCGGCCTGCGCCCGCACCGCGGGCACGATGTCAGCGGCGCCGTAACGCGCGTGGTAGGGTGCGGGCGCGATATAGGGCCAATGCGGCTTGATATAGGAGAGGTGCAGGCACCACGGGCGCCCGTCCCCAGAGGCACCGTCGATGAAACTCCATCGCGCGGCGGGTCGTGTACGCGGTCTCCGAATGCTCCTTCGGAATGCGCGCGGGCTTGTCGGCATGCGCCAAGAGCCAGCCGCTCAGCACCCTGCCGTCGGCGGCCTCGGCGGAATTCGCCCATTCCTCCCACGGATTTTCGGCAGCAAAGCCGTGCTCGCGCAGATAAGCGTCGTAGCGCTGCCCCGGCCGGCTCGCCGGGTGGAGGCCGTCGTCGCGCTCGAACGGCTCGAACCCGCACTCGCCGAGATGCACGCCCATCGCCGATGCCGGCTCGATGCCGAGCCGCGCCATGCCCGCGACATCGGCGGCCATGTGGGTCTTGCCGACCAGCACATTGCGCACGCCGAGCGGCTTCAGGTGGTCGCCCAAGGTCGGCTCGCCGGCGCGCAACGGAAAGCCGTTCCAATTGCTGCCGTGCGAGCGCATGTAGCGCCCGGTGTAAAAGCTCATCCGCGACGGCCCGCAGACCGGCGACTGCACATAGGCATTGGTAAAGCGCACGCCGCGCCGGGCGAGCGCGTCGAGGTTCGGCGTCTCGATAGAGGGATGGCCACAGCAGCCGAGGTAGTCGAAGCGCAGCTGGTCGCACATGATAAAGAGGATGTTGCGTCGGGCCACGGGCGGCCTCTCACAGCGACAACAGGCGCGGCGCCGGGGCCGAACGTCGGGCCGGCTCCGCTAGCCGCAGGCGGCGACCGCGCGGCGGGCCATGACGCCGACGAGGTGGGCGCGGTATTCGGCTGAGGCGTGGATGTCGGAGTTGAGGTTAGTGTCGGGGATCGTGATGTCCTTGATCGCGTCGGGGGTAAACGACCGGTCGAGGGCGGCTTCCATCTCGGGGACGCGGAAGACGCAGGCACCCGCACCGGTGATGGCGACGCGCACGCCGGCGGCGGTGCGCGCGACAAAAGCGCCGACGATCGCATAGCGCGAGGCCGGGTTCCTAAATTTCTGGTAATTCGCGGTCTGCACCTTCGGGAACCGCACCGAAGTGACGATCTCGGTCGGCTCGAGCGCCGTCTCGAAAATGCCGGTAAAGAAATTGTCGGCGGCGATTTCGCGCTTGACCGTGTGCACGGTCGCACCGAGCGCCACCAATGCCGCCGGATAGTCGGCTGCCGGATCGTTGTTCGAGATCGAGCCGCCGATCGTGCCGCGGTTGCGCACTGCCGGGTCGCCGATCATGCCGGCCAGCGCCGCCAAGGCCGGGATCGCCTGCTTGACGAGCGGCGAGCGGTTGACCTCGGCATGCCGCGTCATCGCGCCGATGACGACCGCATCGCCGGCGTCGGTGATCCCGCGCAAGGACGCGATCGCGGCGAGATCGACGAGGTCGGAGGGCTTTGCCAGCCGCAATTTCAGGGTCGGGATCAGGGTCATGCCGCCGGCGACGAGCTTTGCCTCCTCATCGGCGGCGAGCAGGTTGGCGACCTCGTCGAGGCTCGCCGGCTTGTGGTAGGTGAATTCGTACATCGGGCTCTCCCTATTTACGTCGGCGGCCGTTCCCCCACCCTACTCTGCGGCGAGCGGGTGGCGGTGCTGCTGGATCAGCCGCCACAGCTTTTCGGGGGTCGCGGGCATGTCCACATGGTGCACGCCCAAGGGCTTCAGCGCATCGACGAGCGCGTTGGTGATCGCCGCCGGCGCACCGATCGCACCCGCCTCGCCGCAGCCTTTGACGCCGAGCGGGTTGTGCGTGCACAGCGTCGTGTTGGTCGACAACGAAAACAACGGCAAATCGTCGGCGCGCGGCATCGCGTAATCGTTGTAGGAGCCGGTCAAGAGCTGCCCGGTTTCCTTGTCGTAGACGCAGCCTTCGAGCAATGCCTGGCCGATCCCTTGCGCGAGCCCGCCATGGACCTGGCCCGCGACAATCATCGGGTTGATGATCCGCCCGAAATCGTCGCTCGCGGTGAATTTGACGACCGAGGTGCGGCCGGTCTCGGGGTCGATCTCGACCTCGGCGATATGGGCGCCCGACGGATAGGTAAAGTTTTTCGGGTCGTAAAACGCGGTCTCGTCGAGCCCCGGCTCGAGATCCTCAGGGTAGTTGTGCGGCACATAGGCGACGAGCGCCACCTCGCCAAAGGTTTTCGAGCGGTCGGTGCCGGCGACCGTGAACTTGCCGTCGGCGAATTCGACATCGGCCTCGGCGGCTTCGAGCAGGTGGGCGGCGATCTTGCGGCCCTTGGCGACGACCTTGTCCATCGCCTTGACGATCGCGCTGCCGCCGACCGCCAGTGAGCGCGAGCCGTAGGTGCCCATGCCGTAGGGGATCTTGGCGGTGTCGCCGTGGACGATCTCGATGCTCTCGAGCGGGATGCCGAGCCGGTCGGCGACGAGCTGCGAGAACGTCGTCTCGTGTCCCTGGCCGTGGCTGTGCGAGCCGGTCAGGACCGACACGCTGCCGGTCGGGTGGACCCGGACCGCGGCACTCTCGTAGAGGCCGGCGCGGGCGCCGAGCGAGCCGGCCACGGCCGAGGGGGCGATGCCGCACGCCTCGATATAGGTGGCGATGCCGATGCCGCGCAATTTGCCTTGGCCGAGCGCGTCGCGGCGGCGCGCCTCGAAACCGGCATAGTCGGCGGCCTGCAACGCCATCTCCAGGGTCGTGCCGTAGTCGCCGCTGTCGTATTGCAGCGCGACCGGGGTCTGATAGGGATAGGCGTCCTTCGGGATGAAGTTGCGGCGGCGCAATTCGGCCGGGTCCATGCCGATCTCGTCGGCGGCGAGATCGACGATGCGCTCCAAGAGATACGTCGCCTCCGGCCGGCCGGCGCCGCGATAGGCATCGACCGGGACGGTGTGGGTGAACACCGCTTTGGTCTCGACATAGATAGCGGGTGTGGTGTAGGTGCCGGCGAGGAGGGTCCCGTAGAGATAGGTCGGGATGCACGGGGCGAAGGTCGAGAGATACCCGCCCATATTGGCGATCGTCGACACCTTGAGCGCCAGGAACTTGGCCTGCTGGTCGAGACCCAATTCGACATGGGTTACGTGGTCGCGGCCATGCGCGTCGGACATAAAGCTTTCCGAGCGCTCGGCGGTCCATTTGACCGGGCGGCGCAGTTTGCCGGCGGCCCAGGTGACGATCGCCTCCTCGGCGTAATGATAGATTTTCGAGCCGAAGCCGCCGCCGACATCGGGGGCGACGACGCGCAATTTCGACTCTGGGATGTGCAGCACAAAGGCGCCCATCAAGAGGCGGATGACGTGCGGGTTCTGGCTGGTTGTGTATAAGGTGTAGTCACCTGTAGCTCTGTCGTATTCTCCGATCGCCGCGCGCGGCTCCATCGCGTTAGGGACGAGGCGGTTGTTGACGAGGTCGAGCCGGACGACGCGTGCGGCTGTGGCGAGCGCCGCATCGACCGCGGCCGGATCGCCCAGATGCCAGTCGTAGCAGAGGTTGCCCGGGGCCTCGGCGAAAACCTGGGGCGCCCCAGGCTTCAGCGCCTCGGCGGGGTCGGTGACCGCCCTTTCCTCGGCGTAATCGACGCGGATTTGGTCGGCTGCCTCGCGCGCCTCGTCGAGCGTCTCGGCGATCACGACGGCGACCTGGTCGCCGACATGGCGCACCCGCTCGGTGGCGAGCGGCGGGTGCGCCGGCTCGGCCATCGGCGAGCCGTCCTTCGAATGCACCTGCCAGCCGCAGGGCAGCCCGCCGACCCCGTCGGCCGCCA
Source organism: uncultured Alphaproteobacteria bacterium (assembly GCA_963702685.1). Classification (GTDB taxonomy): domain Bacteria; phylum Pseudomonadota; class Alphaproteobacteria; order ATCC43930; family CGMCC-115725; genus AP-15. The sequence continues at coordinate 135,603 of CAVPDQ010000008.1, forward strand.
TGTCCTTGCCGGTATAGATGGCGGCGACCCCGGCTGCCCGCGCCGCGGCGGCGGTATCGATGCCGGTGATGCGGGCATGCGCGTGCGGGCTTCTGAGGATATAGGCGTGGAGCTGGTGCGGGCGGTCGATGTCGTCGGTGTAGTTGCCCTGCCCGGTCAGAAAGCGGAAATCCTCGCGCCGCCTGACCGCCGTGCCGATGGTAGCCACGGCCCTACTCCGCCGCCACCCCGTGGGGGTTTTCCGGTGGCGCCTCGCCGCGCATCACCGCCGCCCCTTCGGCGATCGCCAAGACGATGTTGTGGTAGCCGGTGCAGCGGCAGAGGTTGCCTTCGAGGTATTCGCGGATCTCGCGCTCGGTCGGGCTCGGGTTGTTTTTGACGAGGTCGAGCGCGCTCATCACCATGCCGGGCGTGCAAAACCCGCATTGCAGCGCATGGTTGTTGCGGAACGCCTCCTGCATCGGGTGCAAGGTGTCTCCCGTCGCCACCCCTTCGATCGTCAGCACCGAGCGGCCCTCGGCCTGCAACGCCAGGAGCGTGCAGGATTTGACCGCTTCGCCATCGACATGCACGACGCAGGCGCCGCATTGGCTGGTGTCGCAGCCGACATGCGTCCCGGTCAGCCCGAGCTCTTCGCGCAGCAGCTGGACCAGAAGGGTGCGCCCTTCGACCGTCGCCGACACCGGCTTGCCGTTCACGGTCAGGCTCACCGTCTTTTGCATCGCCACCTCCCTGCGTCACGCCATCTCGCCCGGCCGCCCGCGGACGACCGCTGCCCGGCTAATGATCATGCCCGCCCGCCTCCGGTCAAGGCGCTCGCGGGCGGCAGCGGACGGCTTTAGCGGACCCCGCCGTGGCGGGTGAAATAGAACAGCATCGCCGCGACCAGCGCGGCGAGCCCGGTGACCCAAACCGCCGGCGGAATGCGCATATCCTTGGCTGCGGCAAGAGCGGGGGCTGCGGCAAGAGCGGGGGCTGAGCCAAGAGTGGGGGCGCCGGCGAGCGCGGGCGCGTCTGCCGCCCGGCGCTCCATCGCCGCCGCCTGCGGCCCGCCTGCGGCCGGGGCCGGTCCGGCCGCTTCCTGCGATGCCGGCTCGGGCGCCATCGCCCCGGCAAAGCGCTCGAAAAAATCGGCCGCCATCTTGCGCGAGGTCGCGTCGATCAGCCGCGAGCCGATCTGCGCGAGCTTGCCGCCGACATGCGCCTGGACCGCGTATTTGAGCAAGGTCGCCTCGCCGCCCTCCTCGTCGAGATCGACCTTGGCGCTCCCTTTGGCAAAGCCGGCGACGCCGCCGCTGCCCTCGCCCGAGATCGTGTAGCCCTTGGGCGGATCGAGATCGGACAGGGCGACCTTGCCGGCAAAATTCGCCCGGACCGGTCCGACCTTGGCCACAACCTTGGCGGTGAACTCGGTCGGCGACACCTTTTCGATCGTCTCGCAGCCGGGGATGCACCGCTTCAATATTTCCGGGTCGTTCAACGCCTCCCACACCCGCTGGCGCGGTGCGGGGATATGAAATTCGCCAGTCATTTCCATCGGCACGATCCTTTGATCGTCAGCGAGAGTGTGGTCGGGCGGTCGGCGCGATTGCAACGGCGCGCGCCGACGATTGCAACGGCGCGGCCGCGACCCGGGCGGCTAAGCCGGTCGGCGGCGAATAAAACCGCGCTCGGCTGTGGTCATGCCACAGGTGGTGTAGAATATCGTGCAATGGCGTGGCTGGCGAGCGGCGGCGCAGGAGCCGGTTCGAGGCGGTGGTATTGCCGCATCTCGACGCCGCCTATGCGCTGGCGCGGTGGCTGACGCGCAACGATGCCGATGCGGCCGATGTCGTGCAGGAGGCGATGCTGCGGGCGTTCCGTTATTTCGACAGCTATCGCGAGGGCGACGCCAAGAGCTGGGTGCTGCGGATCGTGCGGCGCAGCGCCTACAGCTGGCTCGAGCGCAACCGGCCGGCCGAAATCGTGCCGCTCGACGACGAGGAGGAGCCCGGCCAGGCGGGGTTCGCGCCGGCGAGCGGCGGGAGCACCGAAACCTTGCTGCAAAGCCGCTCCGACCTGCGCCGGCTCGACCGGCTGATCGAGGCGCTGCCGGCGCCGTTGCGCGAGGCGATCGTGCTGCGCGAATTGCAGGAGCTGGATTATCGCCAGATCGCCGAGGTGACGGGGGTGCCGATCGGCACTGTCATGTCGCGGCTGCATCGCGCCCGAAGCGCGCTGCGCCGGGCCTGGGACGGAAAGGAGGGCGGCGATGCGGTGTGAGGAGGCCCGTCCCCGGCTCGACGCCTATATCGACGGCGAGCTGGGCGAGGCCGAGCGGGCCGCGCTGCGCGAGCATTTGGCGGGCTGCGGCGAATGCGGGCCGGAGGCGGAGGCGGTCGAGCGTTTGCGCGCCGGCATCCGCGAAGCGGCCCCCCTGTATCGCGCGCCGCCCGAATTGCGCCGGCAGATCCACGCGGCGCTGCGCCGCGAACGGGGGGCGCCAGTCGCGACTGCCTGGCGGGCGCCGGGCTGGCTCGCCTATGCCGCCTCGATCCTGGTCGCGGTCGCGGTCGGCGCCGGCGGCACCTATGTGCTGACCGGCGCGCAGCAGGAAAACACCGTCGCCAACGAGATCATCGACAACCACCTGCGCTCGCTGCTCGGCACGCATCTGACCGATGTCGCCTCTTCCGACAAGCACACGGTCAAGCCGTGGTTCGCCGGCCGCACCGAATTGTCGCCGCCGGGGATCGACCTCGCCGCACAGGGCTTCCCGCTCGATCGGCGGGCGCCTCGACCTGGTCGAGGGAAAGCCGGTGCCGGCGCTCGTCTATCGCGCCGGCAAGCACGTCATCAACGTCTTCGTGCTGCCGGCGCAGAAGGGGGATCTCGGCGAAGCCGCCAGCCGGCGCGGCTACACCCTGCACCATTGGACCGAGGGCGACATCGGCTATTGGGCGGTGTCCGACGCCGCCCCCGGCGAATTCGCCAAATTCGAGCAGGCGTTCCGCGCCGCCGCCGCCAAGTGACCGCGATCGGCGCTGCCGTTTGGCCGCAAGATCGGGAGGAAGTCGTGCAGCTGATGCGCGACTATGCCGCGAGCCTCGATATCGATCTCGGCTTTCAGGGCTTTGCCGCCGAGCTCGCCGGGCTGCCGGGCAGCTATGCGCGGCCGCAGGGTGTCGTGCTGATCGCGCGGGAGAAAGGCGAGGCGGCGGGCATGGTCGCCTACCGTCCGCGGTGCGAGGGGGTCTGCGAGATGAAGCGGCTCTTTGTCCGCAAGCACTTTCGCGGTGCCGGGCTCGGCCGGCATTTGTGCGCAGCGCTGATCGAGGACGCCCGCGCCCAGGGCTACCGCCGGATGCTGCTCGACACCGTCGCGTCGATGATGGCTGCCCACAGGCTCTATGCCGCGCTCGGCTTCCGCCCGACGGCACCCTATTACGACAACCCGCTGCCCGGCGCGGCCTATCTGGCGCTCGACCTTTAGCGTCCGACCCGAAATTTATCGTGCTATATCGGTGACGAGAACAAGTGATCACACCTGAAAAGACTTGTAGGATGGGTTGAGCGACAGCGAAGCCCATCTTTTTCGGTTGTCGCGATGGGTTTCGCGATGCTCAACCCATCCTACGCTGTTTTCCGGTGAATCATGTGATTGAGCCGGAACTCTAAATGGTAGGAACCAGACACTTGACTCCGTTCTTGCCTTCCCGGCGAAGGCCGGGACCCATCTCTGCCATGGGTACCGGCCTTCGCCGGTATGGCTGGTAGTCGGTCAGATCCGACAGATGCCATCCATGATTTAATCGATGATGCGAACCTCAACCGGCATTGCGCAAAAGCGGCTGCAATATCGCACGGGCGCGCTCGATATTGGCGCGGCGTTCCGCAGTATCGGCGGGCATCGGCAAGTCGAGGTCGTGCTGCGACAACGCGATGATCAGATCGGCATAGTCATCGAGGCCGGCGAGCTCGATGGCGCGGCGGGTGCCAAGGCGGCCCGCCGCATAATCGCGGAGCACCTGGAGCTGCCGGTCCTTGCTTGTCTGCGTCATTGCACGTCCTGATCCGCCTCAGCCGCGCTCCGGGATCACCGCGATGGCGCTGATCTCGATCAGATAGTCGGGCGAGGTCATCTTGACCACCTCGACCATGGTCGAGGCCGGCAGCGGCTCCGTGAAATATTCGCGCCGGACTTTGTGGATCACCTCGAAATGCTCCATGTTGCGGATGTAGACATCGACGCGGCAGATATCGTCCATCTGCCCGCCGGCGGCCTCGACCGCAGCCTTCAGGTTTTCGCAGACCTGGCGCGTCTGGGCCTCGATGTCGCCGACCCCGGCGATCGTGCCGTCCGCGCGCCGCGCGGTCATGCCCGAGATAAAGACGAGCCGGCCCTGCGCCTCGACCATCGTCGCGTGCGAAAAATGCCCGCTCGGCTGCCGCAATCGCGGCGAGGTGATCTGTCGCTTGGCCATCGCCCGCCTCCCGGATTAGCCTCCCCCGGAGGATAGCACAGGACACGCAACCGATGCCCGGCCTCCGCGATATCCCCGCCCGCATCGAGGACCGCCTGATCGTGGCGCTCGACGTGCCGACGATCGGCGCGGCGCGCCTGCTCGTCGACCGGCTCGACGGCATCGTCTCGTTCTTCAAGCTCGGGCTGTGGCTGATGTTCGCCGCCGGGTTCGAGCGGCTCGTCGACGAGGTCCTGGCGCGGGACAAGAAGATTTTCCTCGACACCAAGATGTTCGATATCGGCGAGACCGTTCGCCAAGGGGTCGCCCGCGCCGCCGAACGCGGGGTCAGCTTTGTCACTGTCCATGGCGACGCCGACATCATTCGCGCCGCTGCCGCCGGCAAGGCGGGGAGCGAGCTGAAGGTTCTGGTGGTGCCGGTGCTGACGAGCCTCGACGCGCAAGGGCTGCGCCAGCTCGGCTATAGCGGCAATCTCGCGGATCTCATCGTCGAGCGCGCCAGGATGACCCGGGATTGCGGCTGCGACGGGATCATCGCAGCGCCGCAAGACAACCCGAACGCGATCCGCCGCGCCGCCGATGCCGAGGGCCTGTTGGTTGTCACCCCTGGGGTCAGGCTCGCCGGCAGCGCGCTCGACGACCACAAGCGCGCCGGGACCCCGGCATCGGCGATCGCCGCCGGCGCCGACTATCTCGTCGTCGGCCGCCCGATCGTCAAAGCCCCCGACCCGGCCGGCGCCGCCCGCCATATCATCGAAGATATGCGGAGCGGCCTCTAGCCGATGACCGGCGCCGCCGCTAGTCTCGGCTGAGGACACGGCCGAGGAGGGAGCGATGAAGGCGGTTCTGCTGATGAAGCACGGCGGGCCCGAGGTGCTGCGCTACGGCGAGGCGCCCGACCCCACCCCCGGGCCCGGCGAGGTCGTCGTCGATATCCATGCAGCCAGCGTCAACGCTGCAGATTACAAGGTGCGGCTCGGCTCCGGCCGATATTCCGAGCTCAAATTCCCGCATATTCTGGGACGGGATTTTTCCGGCGTGGTCGCGGCGCTCGGACCGGGTGTCGACGACTTCGAGCCCGGCGAGGCGGTGTTTGGCGTGACCGACCAGGGGATCGAGGGCTGCTACGCCGAAAAGCTCGCGATCAAGGCGGCGCTCATCGCCAAAAAGCCGGACGGGCTCGGCCATGCCGAGGCGGCGGCGATGGGATTGACCAGCCTGACCGCGCTATGGGCGGTCGAGGATACGGCCAAAGTCAAAGCCGGCGAGACGATCCTGATCCAAGGGGGGGCCGGCGGTGTCGCCGGCTTTGCGATCCAGCTGGCAAAATATCTCGGCGCCACCGTGGTCACGACCGCCAGCGCCGGCAACCACGCCTACGTCAAGAGCCTCGGCGCGGATCGCGCGATCGACTACAACAACGAGGATTTCACCACGGCGGCGGGCGATTGCGACGTCGTCTTCGACACCGTCGGCGGCGCGGTGCAAGTGCGTTCCTACGAAGTGCTGAAGCCGGGCGGGCGGCTCGTCTGGATCGCCGCCGCACCCGCCGGGTTCGAGCCGGGCCGCAAGGATGTCACGGTATTGCGCCCGAATGTCGTGCGCGACCGCGCTCATCTCGAGCGGATGAAGGCGCTCTATGCCGCCGGTGCCGTCTGGCCGCCCAGCATTGTGCGCTATAAGCTCGCCGACGCGGCCGAAGCGCACCGGGTCAGCGAAGGGCGCCATCTGCAAGGCAAGCTGGTGCTGGAAGTCCACTGACCCGCAGGAATCCCACTAACCCGCTGGAATCCCACTGGCAGCAATTCCAACAAGGAGGAAGATATGGCAGGCAACGGGCAAAAGGTCATCGATCTCGACAAAGAGCGCATGGACGCGATGGCGAAAAAGGACATCGCCAAGCTCAACGCGCTGATCTCGAACGAGCTTGTCTACACGCATTCGACGGCGCGGCTCGACACCAAGCAGAGCCTGATCGGCAATATGGAGGGGGGCGGCACGGTCTACACCTCGGTGGTGCCGTCGGACGTCAAGGCGCAGGATTTGGGCGACACCGTGGTGCTGACCGGGTCGTGCAAAATCAGCGTCATGTCGCAGGGCCGGCCGAACAGCTTTGGTGTCCGCTTTACCGACGTGTGGTCGAATAAGGGCGGCCAATGGCAGATGGTCGCCTGGCAATCGACCCGCACCCCCGACTGACCTCGCGCCGCAGGCCGGCCTCGCCGTTGCGATGCGCGGCCGGCTCAGCGCGGAGCGTAATACGGGCGCGCGTAGGGTCCGGGCCCGGGAAAAGGCGGCGGCGGCGGATAAAAAGGGCGCCCGTAGAAGCCGTAGGGCGGCGGCGGCCCCGCAAGCGCCGCGAACGGCGCCGTGACGATCGCCGCAGCGGTGCCGATGACCGCGCCCACGACGCAAAACGGCCAAGCCAGCGGAAACGGCGGGCAGGGCGGGTAGTATTGCGCTTCGGCAGCCGCCGGCGGCAGGGCGGCGAGACCGGCGGCGAACGCGGCCACAACCGCAGCTCGGCGCATGCTCATCATCGGATCTCCCGCGGTAGACCGGCGCCGACAATAGCCGGCGACCGGGACAATGCCCAATCACATCTTCCGACGCTCTCGCTTGCCCTGTTGCGCGCTTTTTCCGTCGTTGCATGATGGGGGCCGCTTTCCCGCGCGAGAGGGTCCCATGCCCGCCAAGCCCGCACCGATCGTGATCGCCGACAGCATCACCCGCGTCGCAGACGAAGCAAAGGGTGCGGTTGTCGTCAACGGCTCGCATGGCGGGGCTTATGCCGCCTATGCCGCGGCGAAGCTGCGGGTCGCGGCGGCGATCTTCAACGATGCCGGGGTCGGGCGCGACAAAGCCGGGATCGCCGGGCTCGACTATCTCGCCCGGCTCGGGGTTCCGGCGGCGGCGGTCGGGCATATGACAGCGCGGATCGGCGACGGCGCCGATATGATGGCGCGGGGTCTGGTGACCCATGCGAATACGCTGGCGGCGGCACTCGGCTGCGGTGCCGGCATGGCCTGTCGCGACGCCGCCGCGGTGCTGGCGCGAGCCGAGGCGGACGGGCGCGAGCCGCCACCCGAGCGCGAGTCGGCGTTTTTGCTGATCCCCGGGCCGCCCGCGGTGTGGGCGCTCGAACTCGGCCTCTGCGGTCAGCCCCGAGCATGTCGGCGCGATCGTCGTTACCGGGTCGCATGGCGGCCTCTTGGGCGGCCGGCCGGAGACGGCGCTCAAATACGATGCGCTAGCCGCCCTCTACAACGACGCCGGGATCGGCATCGACGAAGCCGGTGTCACCCGGCTTCCGGCGCTCGACGCGCGCGGCATCGCCGCCGCCACTGTCGCCGCTTCCAGCGCCCGCATCGGCGACGCGCGCTCGACCTGGGAGGATGGTATCGTCTCGCGCGTCAATGCCTGCGCCGCGGCGCTCGGCATCGCGCCGGGCATCGCCGCACGCGAGCTTGTCGCCATCGTTTGCCGCGCCGCAGCCGCGGCGGACCGGGAGAAAGCGCCATGAGCGAAGCCGGCCGTTTGAACCAAGCGAGCCGCGCCGGCAACCGCCCGTCGGGCCGCATGAACGGCGGTCGCGCGATGGCCGAGATGCTGCGGCTGGCCGGGGTCGGGCCGATGTTCGGCATGGGCGGGTTTCAGCTCTTGCCGTTTTATGACGCGCTGGCCCAGCTCGGGCTGCGGCACTTTCTGATCAACGACGAGCGCTGCGGCGCCTTTGCCGCCGAAGCTTATGCCCGGGTCACGGGCCGGCCGGGGGTGTGCGACGGCACGCTCGGGCCGGGCGCCACCAACCTCGTCACCGGGCTGATCGAAGCGCTCAACGCCGGGACCCCGGTCGTCGCCTTTGCCGGCGACACCAACCGCGCCCATTCCTGGAAGAACATGACCCAGGAATGCCGCCAGGTCGAAATCCTGCGCCCGGCGGTCAAGGAATTGATCCGGGTCGAAGAGACGCGCCGGGTCCCCGAGCTCTTGGCCCGCGCCTTTGCGATCGCGACCTCGGGCCGGCCGGGGCCGGTCCTCGTCGATGTGCCCGAGGATGTCTGTCACGGCCAACATGATTTCGCGGCCGAGGATTTTGCGATCGACCCGACGACGCTCGCAGCACCCGCGCGGCGCATCCGCCCGGACCGCGCCGACATCGCCCGCGCCGCCGCCTTGATCGCGCGCGCCAAACGGCCGCTGATCCTCGCCGGCGGCGGCGTCCATCTCTCGCAAGGGTACGAAGCGCTGCTGGCGCTCGCCGAGGCGCAAGCGATCCCGGTCGCGCACACGATGAGCGGCAAGGGCGGCATCGCGTGCACGCACCCGCTGTCGGCCGGCCTCTTCGGCCGCTATTCGCGGATTGCGAACGAGCTGATCGAGGCGTCGGACTGCCTTCTCGTCGTCGGCTGCAAGCTCGGCGAGATCGCGACCAAGCGCTACGCCTTGCCGGCGCGCCGGGTGCCGCTCGTCCATCTGGAAATCGTCGCCGAGGAGATCGGCCGCTCTTTACCAGCCGAGGTGGCGCTGTGGGGCGATGCGCGCGCCGGGCTCGAAGACCTCGGCGAAGCGCTCGCCGACGATGCGCGGCAGGCGCGCGCCGCGCGCGCCGATTATGTCGCCGAGGTCCCGACACGGATGGCGGCATGGCGCGAGGAGGCGGCGGCCCGGCTCGATTCGGCCGAGCGTCCGATCCATATGGCACGGCTCTGCCGCGAGCTGAACCGGGCCATGCCGGCGGACGGCATTCTCGTCGCCGATGGCGGGTTTGCCGGGCATTGGACCGGGCTTCTCTATGACACGAAAGCCGCCGGGCGGCGTTTTATCCCCGACCGGGGGCTCGCCTCGATCGGCTATGGGCTGCCGGGCGGCATCGGCGCCGCGCTCGCCGCACCCCAGACCCCGGTCGTCGCGATCGGCGGCGACGGCGGCTTCAACATGACCTTGGGCGAGCTCGAAACCGCGCGCCGTGCCGGTATCGGGTTGACGATCGTCGTCGTCAACAACGCCGCTTCGGGCTATGTGAAGGCGTTGCAGCACGCGATGTTCGGAGGCCGCTATCAATCCTCCGACCTGGTCGAGATGGATTACGCGGCAATCGCCCGCGCCATGGGCTGCATCGGCATCCGTGTCGCGGATCCGGACCAGCTCCCCGCGGCACTCGCCGCCGGCATCGCCGAGCGCACCCGCCCGACCGTGCTCGACGTGATCGTCACCCGCGACCCGGCGCGGATGCTCCCCGCCGTCGACAACCGCACCGTCGAGATCAAAGCAGGCGACCGCGTCGCGTGACGTCGGCCAATCTGGCTTGCCGCGGTTTCCGGATCGTCCTATGTGACCACATGTAGTCACAACGGGAGGCTGTTATGAAAATGCTGGGCCTGCGCGAGGCCAAGGCGACATTGTCCGCCGTGGTCGAGGCGGCGGAGCGCGGCGAAGCGACGACGATCACCAAAAATGGGCAGCCGGCCGCGGTCGTCGTGCCGCTGGCGGACGCACGCCGATTGTATCCGACCGACCGCCCGAGCTTTGCCGAGCTGCTCCTGAGCATTCCGGAAGACATCGAGATCGAGCGGGATACCACGCCGATGCGCGAGGTCGATCTGTGAGAGGCTGGCTGCTCGATACGAATGTCTTGAGCGCGACCGGCCCCGGCAAGCGGCCTCTTCCGCCGGCAGTGGTAGCCTGGTTCAAGGAGCGGACCGATAGCCTCTATGTTTCGACCGTCACAGCAGCCGAAGTGGAAGCGGGCATCGCCCGACTGCGTCGAATGGGCTCCGGTGCGCGGGCCGACAATTTGCGCGAATGGTTCGAGCGCATCGTCGAGCTGTACGGTGACCGTGTCCTTCCTTTCGATCTGGCAGCGGCGGTCGTCGCCGGCGTCCTTGGCGATCTTGCCCTCGCCGCCGGCCGGCATCCCGGATTTGCCGATGTGGCGATCGCGGCCATCGCGAAATCTCGCGAGCTGGTCGTGGCGACGTTGAACCGGCGGCATTTCGAGCCGCTCGGGGTCGAGATCGTCAACCCGTTTGCGCCGCAATGACCGCGCGGCCGGTCATCATCGACACCGATCCCGGCATCGACGATGCCGTGGCACTGCTGCTGGCGCTCGCTTCGCCCGCGGAATTGGAGGTGCTCGGCATCGTCGCGGTCGCCGGGAATCTCCCGGTAGCGGTGACCGAGCGGAACGCGCGCCGGATCTGCGAATTGGCCGGGCGTCGCGACATTCCGGTCCATGCCGGCTGTGCGCGGCCGATGCTGCGGAGCCCGGCTGCGGCCGAGCACATCCATGCAGATACCGGGCTCGGAGGCCTCGACTTGTCCGATCCGGTCATGCCGCTGCGGCCGCAGCACGGCGTCGATTTCCTGATCGAGACGCTGCGCCGCGCCCCACAGGGGGGCGTGACCTTGTGCGCGCTGGGGCCCTTGACCGACATCGCGGTAGCCTTGGTCAAGGCGCCGGAAATCGCCGGGCTGGTCCGGGAATTGGTGATTATGGGCGGGGCCGGGTTCGAGCTCGGCAATGTGACGCCAGCCGCGGAGTTCAACTTCTTTGTCGATCCGCATGCCGCGCGGCTGGTGCTGGAGAGCGGCGTGCCGATCACGATCGTGCCGCTCGACGCGACCCATCGGGTGCTCAGCACGCCGCCGCGTATCGCGGCGCTGCGCGCGCTGCCCAACCGCTGCGGACCGGCGGTCGCGACATTGCTGAATTCGTTCGAGAAGGCGCGCGTCGAGCGCTTTGGCGAGCGCGCGATGGCGCTGCACGACCCCTGCGTCATCGCCTACCTGCTGCAGCCGGGGCTGTTCCGCGGCCGCACCGCAAACGTCGCGATCGAAACCGAAAGCCCGCTGACCCTGGGCATGAGCGTCGTCGATTGGTGGGGCGTCACCGGCCGCGCGCCCAACGCCAACTTTTTGACCGAGGTCGATGCCGACGGGGTTTACGGCTTGTTGACCGAGCGTCTCGCCCGGCTTGCCTGAATGCGGCAGCGCCCGGCGAAACACGACGATGTCTGGTTATAATGCGTTACATTACAATCCGATGACGGATGATTTCCGGTGTTTGCCGGGAGCCATTGTCAAAATTACCGACACGCGGGTCGTCCTTGGGCATGACCCGCTATCCATCGGATTTCGACCATGGAATTTTTGAGCGGGTCGCCCGGCGTTGCCCTGTCGCCAATGAGCCGCGGCCGGGTGTCGGTGTTTTTTACACCCTTCGGAAGCCTCTGCGCCAAAGGCTCAACCTGCTGAATTTGATGCACTATTAACCATATCTTACATGTTAATTACACAAGCGTCCAGTCGATACTTGTAAAAAATTCCGACGTTATTTGAGCGCCGCTCGACGTAATCCGCCGAAGGAGGTCTTGAACCAAGCGAATCCGGCGGTGCTTCAGGGTCTGGCACGAATTTTGCCTTAACCTTAGCGAATGCCATTTTCCTCGGGGGCGATCATGAACTCTCTGTCACGGCATAGCGGTCGTCAGACCGCTGCGGGGCTCGGCGCCCTGGCCGCAATCGCGCTCGGCTGGGGCATCCAGCCGGCGCAGGCGGGCTATACGATCCAGGACATCGTCGATCCGCTGAACACCACCTTCACCCAGGCGCTCGGCATCAACAACGCCGGCACGGTCGTCGGCTACGGCAACGCCACCACGTTCGACGGGTTTCAACTGGTGCCGCCCGCGGGCTTCACCCGCGAGAATTTCCCGGGGGCGACGGGCGGCACACAGGTAATCGGGATCGATGGCGGCCGGCGACACGGTTGGATTTTATGTCAACCCCGACGGGAGCACCCACGGCTTCTTCAAACCCGTTGCCGGCGCGTTCCAGACTGTCGATCAGTCCGGCTCGGTGTTCAACCAGCTGCTCGGAATAAACCACAGCGGCAATGAGATTGCCGGATATTCGTCCTTCTCGGATGCGACCGGGGCGACCGGTCAACAAGCGTTTTCGCTCAGCAGCGGCAGCTACACGAACATCAACGCGCTGCTGCCGGCAAATGCCAACAGCCAGGCGACCGGGGTCAATGATGCCCATAGTGTCGTCGGGTTTTATATGCCGACGGGGGCCACTTCGACGGGCTTTCTCGACAAGGGCGGCGTGATCACAAACATCGACCCGTTTGGCTCGACGTTCACCCAGGCGCTCGGGATCAACGACAATGGCGAGATCGTCGGAGTTGAAACCGATGCGATGGGTTTCCAGCACGGCTATGTCGATATCAACGGCGTGTTCACGATGTTCGACCCGCCGGATTCGGCGAGCACGACAATCAACGGCGTCAATGCCGCCGGCCAAATCGTCGGCTTTTTTACCGACAATGATACGGACAGCGTCGTCGGCTTTATCGCCACGCCGACCGCGACGCCGGAGCCGGCGTCGCTTGCCATCCTCGCCGTCGGGCTCGTCGGCTTCGGCGCGCTGCGGCGGCGGCGCAAATCCATCTGACGCGGCACGGGTCCAGCGCCGGGTTTGACAGGGTTCGCGGCACTCCTAGAATGCCCGGCGCTGAACTCTGATTGGAGAGAAGTCGATGATCTTCGAGATGCGCACCTACCGCTTGCAGCCGGGATCGGTGCCGGAAGTCGAAAAGCGGTTCGGCGAGGCGCTCGGCGAGCGCACCAAGGTGTCGCCGCTCGGCGCGCTCTTTCATACCGAAGTCGGCCCGCTCAACCACATCATCCACATCTGGCCCTATGACGATCTGCAGCACCGCACCCGCGTGCGCTCGCAGCCGATCCCGAACTGGCCGCCGAAGATCCAGGAATTCATCGAAAACATGGAGAGCAAGATCTTTGTCGCGGCGCCGTTCTGCCCGGCCTTCACCCCGCGCCAGCACGGCAATCTTTACGAGATCCGCACCTATACGATGAAGCCGGGGGTCGTCGGCCAAGTCGTCGAGCGCTGGGCCGAGCGCATGCCCGGCCGGGTCAAGCTGTCGCCGCTGGCGGCGGCCGGCCACACCGAGCTCGGGCCGCTGAACCAGTGGATCCACATCTGGGCCTACAAGGACGCCAACGAGCGCGCCCGCATCCGCGATGAATCGCGCAAGGACGGCAATTGGCCGCCGGCCACCCGCGGCATGTTTGTCAAGCAGGAGAACATGCTGGTCGTCCCGGCCGCGTGCTCGCCGCTGCATTAGCGCAAGATCCGATCGGGTTGCATCAGCCCGTCAGCCCCCCTCACCCTTCCCTCTCCCCCAATTGGGGCCAATTGGGGGGAGAGGGTTGCGAAGGGTGAGGGGGGTTCTGCCTAATCGGATCATCCCGGTCAGAAATGGATCTCGTACTCCGCCTGCCAGCGCCATGTTGCCAGTGGCGCCGCTGGCCGAACGCCAAACAGAACGCCGGCGTTCCAGTTGAGCGTGCCGAGTCCGATATTGTGGATCGTGCCGAAGAGCTGCGGGCCGATGCGATTGTCTTGCGGCCAGCCGGAATTGAACCCCTCAAAGCTGCTGGGCTGGCCATAGGCTTGAAAGCCGGGCTCGATTGGAGTTCCGAGCGCGATGCGGGTTTCCCAAGAGTAGAGAAACCCGGGTCTTCCCGAGGCGGACCCCGTGCCCACGTCATGCGTCAAGAAGAGGTTCACCGTATTGATCGTATGAAAGAATTCTTTGCGGAAAATCGGTCCGAACGTCACCTCGTTCGGCGTGCCGCCAAGGGTGGATTTGCCGAACTCGAAAAAAAACCCGCTATCCACCCAATGTTCACCACGCTCGCCCAGCGCCAAAACGTTTTCCCAGGTGACTTGGGTGAAGCGCATCGGCGCGCCCGGGCCGGCCTCGCGTTCCGATTCCAATTCGAGCTCGGTGCGCCAGAAATGGTTGACGCCGTATTCGAACTCGAGGACGGAGCTCAACTCGCCATTGTGATCGGCGACCGGGTCCTGGCCGATGTCGCCAATGGGTTCAATCGAGAGCTCTCCCTCCTCGGCGTCCGGCATTTGCACCTTGAAATCCGCCCTGGCAGCCGCCCCGGCCAGGGCAATGGCGGCCGAGACCAAAATGGCGGCACAGGCGCTAACGCGACGCATTCGCATCTCCTAATTTTGCCCCGGGATCAGGCGGGATCAGGTGTGGGACGAGCTGCGCGGCGGTCGGCTCAGGGAGTGGCGGGCGCGGTCGGCCGGCCGGACTGACGGTTAGGCCCGTTGCTGCCGAGGAGGTGCATCAACCCGCCGATGACCAGGATCGTGGCGAGGTAGAACACTAATTGGATCCCGGCCGGCTGTGCCGAATAGCCGATCAGCACGTGCAGCAGCACACCGAGCATGCTGCTGTCGCCGACGATCGAGGAGGTGTTCCACAAATCGTTGCCGAGCGACGGCAGCAAATTCGCCTGCGCGAGAAACGCCGCCCCTTGCGAGGCCATGCCGGCGGCGAGCAGCAGGATCAGCCAGCTGGTGACCGTGAAGAGCCGCTTTAATGGGATCGTGAGCAGACCGAGATAAATCACCGCGCCGACCGCGGCGCCGCCGAGGAGGCCGAGGATGCCGCCCGACAGCATGCTGACGCCGCCGATCCCCGAGCCGACCGCGATGCCATAAAGAAAGAGCACGACTTCAGAGCCCTCGCGCAGCACCGCGATCGCCACGACGATCGCCAGCGCGTAAGGCGGCCGGTCGCCGCCCTGCACCGCCCGGCCGAGGCTGGCGGCCGACGCGGCCAGCTCGCGCCCATGCCGGTTCATCCAGATATTGTGCCAGCCCAGCATGGCCACTGCGGTGAACAGGATCGCGGCGTTGAACAATTCCTGGCCGATCCCGTTGATCGCCGAAGCGATCGCGCCGGCGCCGGCCGCGACGATCGCGGCCCCGAGCACACCGGCGGCAACCCCGCCCGTCACCCACGAGCCGCGGCGCGGCACGCCGCGGCTCGCCGCCAGCACGATGCCGACGACCAGCGCCGCCTCGATGACTTCGCGAAAGACGATGATCGCAGTCGCCAACATTTTCCGGCCCGCTATTTGACAATCAAATGGCCGCGGGTCTGCGGGTGGAAATCGTCGAAGAATTCATAGCTCCCCGGGTCGAGCGGACCGACAAACACGCTGATCTCCCGACCCGGCGCCACCACCTTTTCCCGATGCAGCTGGTTGCTTTCGAATTCGGAGGCGGTCGGGTTGTCGTTGCGCACGACGAGCTTGACCTTGACCCCGGCCGGGATCGTGAGATCGCTCGGCACAAATTGCTGGTTCTTCAGCGCGATCGAAAAGCTCGGATCGTCGGCGAAAGCCGGGGCCGCGACGGCGACAAAGGCGAGCAGCGAGGCAAGGCTGATGACACCGCGCATGGATTGATCCCGGCCCCGGTTGCGAAGGTGGTTGCGAATGCGAACCGCTCGCAATATCCGGGCCGGCGGCTTGCGAATCAATCGCAAAGTCAGTCGGCAGCCGCTGGCCAGCTATGCGCCGAATGCAAGTCGGCCGCCGCGCTGCCCCTCGAGCGATGCGCTCAGCGGTCGAGCAGGGCGAGCAGTGCCGCGAACACCGCCTCGAACATCGCCGGGGTCAGCCGGCCGGTGTTCGTGTTGAGACGCGAGCAGTGATAGCTGTCGGCGAGCCATCTGCCGTCGGGCAGGGTATGGACCGCACCATGCGCGAACGGCAGCAGGGCGCGCCGCAAGCCGAGCGCGCCGAGCACGGCGTTATGGGCGATCGACCCGAGCGCGAGGATCGCGCGCAGACGATGCATCGCGGCGATCTCGGCGGCGAGAAAGCTGCGGCACTGGGCGATCTCGCGCGGCTCGGGCTTGTTCTGCGGCGGCAGGCAGCGCACCGCATTGGTGATGCGCGCCCGACGCAGCTCCAAGCCGTCGTCGGGCCGGGCATCGTAATCCCCTTCGGCGAGGCCGAGCTTGCGCAACACCGCGTACAATAGGGTGCCGGCATGGTCGCCGGTGAAGGGGCGCCCGGTTCGGTTGGCGCCGCGCATCCCCGGCGCCAGGCCGACGATCAGCAATTCGGCGCCGGCATCGCCAAAAGACGGCACCGGCGCGTTGAACCAATCGGCGTGGGCCGCGCGCTGGGTCTCCCGGAACGCGGCGAGGCGCGGGCAGAGCGGGCAATCGCGCGACGGCAACGCCGCCGATGACGCGGCGCTCACTCCTCTTCGTCGGGCTCGGTGCGCGGCCGGTGGACTTCGTCGCGCGGGCGGGGGATTTCGTCGCGCTGCCGGGGGATTTCGTCGCGCGGGCGGGGGATTTCGTCGCGCTGGTGGTGGATTTCGTCGCGCGGATGGTGGTTGCGCATGATGCTGGGGGCGAGGTCCTGCAGCTCGATGAAATTGTCGGCTTGCCGCCGCAGGTCGTCCGACACCATCGGCGGCGACGAGCGGATCGTCGACACCACCGAGACCCGCACACCGCGGCGCTGGACCGCCTCGACCAGCCGCCGGAAATCGCCATCGCCCGAGAACAGCACCGCGTGGTCGATAAACTGCGCCATTTCGAGCATGTCGATCGCCAGCTCGATGTCCATGTTGCCTTTGATCCGGCGGCGCCCCATCGCGTCGGTGAATTCCTTGGTCGGCTTGGTCACCATCGCATAGCCGTTGTAGTCGAGCCAATCGACCAACGGCCGAAGCGGTGAATATTCCTGGTCTTCGACCAAAGCTGTATAGTAAAATGCCCTGATCAGCCGCCCCTTGGTGCTGAACAAATCGAGCAACCGTTTGTAGTCGATGTCGAATGCCAAGCCGCGCGCTGCCGAATAGAGATTGGCACCGTCGATGAATATGGCAATCCGTTCTTCCGGGTAGAAAATCATCTGGTTAAAATTCTCCATGTAAGCGAAATTCTTGTGCAGTTTGTTACAACGCATTGCGATGGTCAAGCCCGAAACCGCGTCGACCGCGTGTCGGCGGGCGCGCTGGCGGGCGGCGCATTCGCCCGCTATAACGCCGCGATGCGCCGTGCGACGGTTCTCTGCCTCGCCGCTTTTGTCTTGTTGCTGGTGCTGCTCGGAGGCTATTCCGCCTATTGGCTGATCGCCGCGCAGCGGATCAAGGACGGCCTCGCCGCATGGGCGCAATCGGCCCGCTCCGGCGCGATCGAGGTGTCGTGGCGCAGCTTGCGGGTCGGCGGCTTTCCGCTGGCCTTTCGCGTCTCGCTCGACGCTGCGGCGCTGCGCGACGGGGCGCTGACCCCGGCGCCAGAGCTGCGCATACCGGCACTCTCCGGCGCTGCCCGCCCCTGGGATTTGTCCGTCTGGCAGCTCACGGCGCGCGAGGGGCTGTCGGGCGCGCTGCCTGGAAGCGGCGCTCGTCCCGAGCTGCGGCTCGCCGCCCAAACGGCGGCCGGGTCGGTGGCGCTCGACCGGCGGGCAGGCGCCCGATTTTGGCTGAGGCTGCAACAGCCGAGCGTCAATTCCGGGGTCCGCGTGCAGGCCGCGGCGGCCGACGCCTGGATCGTGCTGCCGCCAACTCCGCCGCAAGGGCATACCGACCCGGGGCATGCCGACCCGAGCCTCGGGCTGGCCCTCGTCCTGCATCGCCTGCAATTGCCGGCAGCCGCCGGCATCTTTGGCGGCGCTGTCGACGAGCTGGCCTTTGGCGTGACCGTCAAGGGCGCCTTGCCAAAGGGGGACATCGTTCCAGCGGTCTCGGCTTGGCGCGATGCCGGCGGCACCATCGAGCTCGACAATCTGCATCTCGAATGGGGCGGGGTCGGCGCCGACGCTACCGGCACGATCGCGCTCGACCAGGATTTGCAGCCGATCGGCGGGTTTTCCGGCACCATCGAAGGCTATGACCGGATTCTTGCGGCGCTGGTCCGGGCCGGGACCCTGCATGCCCGCGATGCCGGGCTGGCGCGGCTGGCGTTGGCGATGCTGGCCAAGGCCGGCCCCGACGGCCGGCCGCAGATCAGAACCTCGTTCACAATCGAGAACGGCCGGATGTTTCTCGGGCCCGCCAAGCTCGGCCCGGCGCCGCGCATCGCCTGGCAATAAGCCTCAGCTCGCCCGCGGCTTCTGCGGCATCTGCTGCGGCGCCTCCTGGCGCTCGTGCATGCCGTAGTCGCGCACCACCGCGGCGACGCGCAGCCGGTAATCGCGGAACACATGGTCGCGGCCGGCGAGCTGCGCCTCGTGGTGCTGCGCGTGCTGGCGCCAGCGGCGCACCGCCTCCTCGTCGCGCCAGAACGACAAGGACAGAATCTTCCCCTCCCGGCTCAGGCTGCGGAAGCGCTCGATCGACACAAAGCCGTCGATCTTTTCCAGCTCCGGGCGAAGGCGCGCGGCGATGTCGAGATACTCTTGGACCCGGTCGGGCTCGGGCTCGACCTCGAAAATGACTGCGTGCATCCGACCTCTCCGGCAGGCTCAAGCCTGCTTTGCTTCGATGATCGAGCGGCGGATCGCCCGCGTCCGGGTGAACCGCTCCTGGAGCTTGTCGCCTTCGCCCCAGCGGATCGCGCGCTGCAACGCGGTCAGGTCTTCGCTGAAGCGCTGCAAGACGTCGAGCACCGCCTCGCGGTTGGCGAGAAAGATGTCGCGCCACATGACCGGGTCGGAGGCGGCGATGCGGGTAAAATCGCGAAAGCCGCTGGCCGAAAACTCGATGACCTCGGATTTGAGGCTGTCTTCGAGATCGGTCGCGGTGCCGACGATCGTGTAGGCGATCAAATGCGGCAAATGCGAGGTCATCGCCAGCACCCGGTCGTGATGCGCCGCACTCATCCGCGTCACGCGCATGCCGCAGCGCGCCCACATCGCCTCGACCGCCGATACCGCCTCGGGGGCGGTTTCGGGGAGCGGCGTCAGGATGCACCAGCGGTCGCGAAAGAGCTCGGCAAAGCCCGCTTCGGGACCCGAATGCTCGGTGCCGGCGACCGGATGGCCGGGGACCAGCTCGACCCAATCGGGCAGATGCGGGGCGAGGTCGCGGATCGCGGTTTCCTTGACCGAGCCGACATCGGTGACGATCGTCCCCCGTTCCAGGGCCGGGCCGATACGCCGCCCGATCTCGGCATAGGCGGACAGCGGCGTGGCGACGACGACGAGATCGGCGCCGGCCGCCGCTTCGGCCGGGTCGTGCGTCGTCGTGTCGGCGAGGTCGAGCCGCCGCACCGCCGCCAAGGTCTCGGGCCGCCGGGCGCAGGCGACGATCCGGGTGCCGGGGCTGTCGCGGCGCAGCGCCCGCGCCAGCGACGAGCCGATCAGGCCGATGCCGATCAGCGCCACCCGATCGAAAGAGCGCGCGCTCATCGCCGCGCCATAAAATCGCCGAGTGCTGCCGCCACCTTTTCCATCTCCTCGCCGGTGCCGATCGTAATCCTGAGATGCTGCGGCAGGCCGTAGCCCGCCATCTTGCGCGTCAAAATCCCGCGCGACTGCAAAAAGGCAAAGGCTGCCTGGGCGTCGCGGCCGGGCGCGTCGGGAAAGCGCGGCAACACGAAATTGCCGACACTCGGCGTCAACGGCAGGCCGAGGGCGGCGAGCCGTTCGGCAAACCACGGCAGCCAGCGGTCGTTGTGCGCGCGCGCACGGGCGAGCGCCTCGGTGTCCTCGACCGCGGCGACTCCGGCGGCAAGCGCCGCTGCGCCGACATTGAACGGGCCACGCACCCGGTTCAGCACATCGGCGATCGCCGGTGGGCAATAGGCCCAGCCGAGCCGCAGCCCAGCCAGCGCGTAAATCTTTGAAAAGGTGCGCAGCATCACAACATTGTCGGCGCGATCGACCAAGCCGGCACCGGCGGAATAGTCGTTGCGGTTGACGAACTCGGCATAGGCGGCGTCGATCGCGAGCAGCACCGTGGGCGGCAGCCCGGCGTGCAGCCGCGCCATCTCGTCGGCGCCGAGATAGGTCCCGGTCGGGTTGTTCGGGTTGGCGATGAAGACCGCGCGGGTGCGCGGCCCGACCCGCGCCAAGAGCGCATCGACATCGGCGGTCAAATCCCGCTCCTCCGCCGCGACCGGCGTGGCACCCACCGCCAGCGCGCCGATCGGATACATCAAAAAGCCGTGCCGGCTGTACAGCACCTCGTCGCCGGGGCCGGCATAGGCGCGCAGCAAGAGCGCGATCAGCTCGTCGGAGCCCGCGCCGCACACGATCCGCGCCGGGTCGAGATTGTGCAGGCGGCCGATTGCCTCGCGCAGCTCCGCGGCATTGCCTTCGGGATAACGGTGGATGTCGCCGGCGAGCGCGCGATAGGCGGCCATCGCCTTGGCGCTGGGCCCGAGCGCGCTTTCGTTCGAGGCGAGCCGGATCGGGCGCGCGTGACCGGCGAGCTTGGCGTCGCCGCCGACATAGGGCGCGATATCGAGAATACCGGGGCGCGGCGGTGGGCTGGGATGTGGCACCGGGCTGGGGCGCGGCACCGGGCTGGATCAGGGTCATCAGCGCTCACCCTGCGCCCGCCACGGCCGGTGCGGCAACCGGCGCCGCGATCGGCACGGCATAGCCGCCGAGCGGCAGCAGCCGATGCAGGGCCGGCCCGATCTCGAAGCGCAGCTGCTCGACCCGCCGGTCGGCAATCGCCACGAAGCCATCGATCTCGATCAGGCTGACCGAGCCTTCGCCATGCTCGGCGGCGGCAAAGAAGGTGCAAGCGAGCCCCACCGCCGACAAGCCGCGGAAAATCCGGGCGCGGCTGATTTCCGGCATGGTTTCGGCAGCCAGCAGGGTGCGGTCGGCAGCGGTCTTTTGCGCGGCGCCGCGGCCGATGACGAGCGCATCGGCGCCGTTGCTGCGGGCGTTGCCGCGGGGGCCGAAGGGCAGCCGGGCGATGACCCGCGGCGCCTCGACGTCGTGCGAGACGAGCTGGCGCCACCAGGCGTCGGCCGCGCCCTCCTGGGGCATCGGCAGGATGCCGACCGCGACCCGTCCTTCGCTCACCGCGCGGATCACCTGGCCGGTCGAGCGATACGGGGAGATCGGCGTGCTGCTGCCGTAATGGTCGCGCGCCAAATCCCAAAAGCCTGGCGCTTCGGGCGGCGCGAAGACGGCGGCGGCGAATGGTGTTTCGAGGCTTACCGTGGCCGAGAGCAGCTCGCGCCAGATGCGCACGACACTCCCGCCCGGCAGCAAGCCGCGGTGCCGGGCGACGAGCCGGCGGATGATCTCGGCCTCGCGCGCCGGCTGATAAAACGCCGTTCCTTCGCTGCGCTTGGTGCCGGCGACCTGCGCCACGATTTCGGCGCGCTCGATCAACAGGTCGTGCAGCCCGTTGTCGATCCGGTCGAGACGCTGGCGCAAATCCTGGAGGTCGAGCGAAATGGCGGCCATGCTGAGGTTCGCTGCGGGGGAGCCACAGTAGTAGGGTCCGGACCCGGCAAAATCAAAGAAAACGTTGACACATCCGGCCGCCGCTCCCTACCTCTCAACGCTTCACCGACAACCGGCCGGATGCTCCGCGACGACGGCGCACCCGAGGAGCTCCCGTGTCGAGCCTGATTTTGCCGCTCTCTCGCGACCGCCAGGACCAGGATTGGCCCGGCCATCGGCTCGTCGTCGACGAGCCGTTGCGGCTCGATTGCGGGGTCGAGCTCGGCCCGTTCACGATCGCCTACCAGACCTATGGCACGCTCAACCCCGAACGCTCGAATGCGGTCCTGATCTGCCACGCGCTGACCGGCGACCAATATGCCGCCGACCCGCACCCGATCACCGGCAAGCCCGGCTGGTGGACGACCATGGTGGGGCCCGGCCTGGTGCTCGACACCGAGCGCTACTTCCTGATTTGCGCCAACGTGGTGGGCGGCTGCATGGGAACCACCGGGCCGCGCGACCTCGACCCCGCGACCGGCGCGCCCTGGGCCTTGTCGTTCCCGGTCATCACGATCCACGACATGGTCCGCGCGCAAAAGCGCCTGATCGAGCATCTCGGCATCGAGACGCTCTTTTGCGTGATCGGCGGGTCGATGGGCGGGATGCAGGTATTGCAATGGGCGGCGAGCTACCCGGACAGCGTCTTTGCCGCGGTGCCGATCGCCTGCGCCGCGCGTCATTCGGCGCAGAACATCGCGTTTCACGAGGTCGGGCGCCAGGCGATCATGGCCGATCCCGACTGGTGCGGCGGGCGCTATCTCGATACCGGGCGGCGGCCTTCGGGCGGGCTCGCGGTGGCGCGCATGGCGGCGCACATCACCTATCTCTCCGAGCCGGCGCTGCACCGCAAATTCGGCCGCAACCTGCAAGACCGGCGCGCGGTCACCTACGGGTTCGACGCGGATTTCCAGGTCGAGAGCTATTTGCGGCACCAAGGCAGCACCTTTGTCGACCGGTTCGATGCGAATTCGTACCTCTATATTACTCGGGCGATGGATTATTTCGATTTGGCGGCAGAGCATGACGGCTCGCTCGCCGCCGCCTTCGCCGGCACCCGCACCCGGTTTTGCGTGATCTCGTTCACCAGCGACTGGTTGTTCCCGACCGCCGAGAACCGCGAGGTCGTGCACGCGCTGAACGCGGCCGCCGCCAATGTCAGCTTTGTCGAGGTCGAGACCGACGCCGGGCACGACTCGTTTCTGCTGCACGAGCCCGAGCTGTTCGAAACCTTGCGCGGCTTTCTCGCCGGCTGCGGCGAGCATCGCGGCCTCGCCCGGTCCTGAGCGGTGAGCGCCCTGCCAAAGCCGGCCGCGGCATCGGGGCGGCCGGCTGACGACGCGGTCGGCGCCGACGAGCTGCGCCGCGACCTGCGATTGATCTCAGACATGATCGCTGCCGGATCGCGGGTGCTCGACATCGGCTGCGGCGACGGCGCATTGCTCGCCTATCTGGCGCGGCACAAGGATGTCGACGGCCGCGGCATGGAGCTGAGCCAATCGGGGGTCAATGCCTGCGTCGGCCACGGCCTTTCGGTGATCCAGGGGGACGCCGACCGCGACCTCGAAGCCTATCCCTCGGGCGCCTTCGACGTGGTCGTCTTGAGCCAGACCTTGCAAGCGACGCGCAACCCGCGCCGCGTGATCGAGACGCTGGCGCGCATCGGTCGGCGCGCGATCGTGTCGTTTCCGAATTTCGGCTTTTGGCGGATTCGGCTGAAGCTTTTGCTCGGTGGCCGGATGCCGGTCTCCGACCTGTTGCCCCACCCCTGGTACGAGACCCCCAACATCCACCTGTGCACAATCCGCGACTTTGTCGCTCTGTGCGACGAGGTCGGGGTCACGGTCGAGCGCAGCGTCACCCTCGACCGGCACGGCCGGCCCTATTCGCTCAACCCGCACGGCACCCTCGCCAATCTGCTGGCGGAGCAGGGTGTGTTCGTATTGTCGGGGAAACCGTAGGCGCGGCGCCGGGCTTGGAGCCGGATTTATCGCCGCGACATGCCGTGCGGGGCCGCCGCCGGTGCGTAGACGAGGCGCCGGCGGGTGACCCGCTGGGCTTTTGGCTTGGCGTAGATCTGCTTTGTCGCCTCGATCAGCACGACGCCGGCAAAACGCGGGAACCAACGGCTGCCGATCCGCTCCCAGGCCGGGGCGGCGCGCAGGATCATGCGCTTGCGGGCGGGCGGGATGAACAGCGCCGCATCCGATCCGATCGGGGTGAACAGCTCGTCGCGCAACAGCTGCGACAGCTGCGACATCGTATAGGGCCGGCCCGAGCCGAACGGGGTGCGATCGAGCCGGGCCCAGATGCCGCGCCGGTTTGGCACGACGATCAAGAGCCGCCCGCCGCCGGCCAGCACGCGCCAGATCTCCTTCAGCATCGGCCCCGCCGGCTCGCGGGTTTCGAGCGCATGGACCAACAGGACGCGGTCGATCGAATAATCGGCAAAGGGCAGCTCGGCTTCATCGGCGAGCGCCACCAGGTTGCGTCCGTCCGCCGGCCAGCCGAGGACGCCGAGAGAGGCCGGCATCAACGCCAGGGTGCGCTCGGTCTCGGGTGACAGCGCGGACAAAAACGGGGTCGCATAGCCGATCCCGAGAAGGCGCATGCCATTGAGATCGGGCCACATCCGCCGCACCGCGCGGCGGATCATGCGGCGCGCGACCTGGCCGAGCCCGGTGAGGTAGAAATCCCTGAGATCGATGACATCGGACGCCATTCGAGGATTTTAGCATGACGGCGCCGGTGCCGCCCGGCCCCGATATTTGCCGCGCTCGCTGGGCCTCGCCGACCTGACGACCGATCAAGCCGCTGCCGATCGCCGATCCCGCTGCACCGCCGCTCGCCCCATGACGAGAACGAGGAACAGCGAGAACCAGAGTGTCCCCTGCCACCATTCCTGCCAGATCCCGTAGGTCCCGAGAGAGGCGACAAAAGCGGCCGTCAGAGCAGCGCCGGCCGCGGCGGTGAAGAGGGCCGGCCACTCGGTCGCCGCAAGAGCGAGCCACGCATACGCCGCCGTCAAGGCAAACAGCACCGCACCCGGCACGCCGAGCTCGAGCCACAGCTGCAGCGGCGCATTGTGCGGGTGCAGCGGCAGCCAGGTCTCGCCGGGCTCGATCGGCTCGCTGCCGCCGGGCATGGCGCGGGAAGCGTCGAGCCCCCAGCCGGCGAGCGGGTGCTCGTCGATCCGGTCGCCGGCGAAGGACCAGATCAGCAGCCGGTGGCCAAAAGATTGCTTGATCGTGTCGGCGGTTTGGGTGAACGCGGGCAAACGTTCGAGCCGGGCAAAGGTCAGCGGGGCAGTGATCACGATCAGCACCGAAATCGACGCCGCCACAGGAATGGCCCGCGCCCGAGCGGCGTAGACGACGACCGCCATCGGCAGGGCAAAGGCGAGCGCCGTCTTGGCCGCCGTTCCGGCCAGAACGCATACGCTCGCCACCGCAGCGAGCGCGATGAGCGCGCTCGAGATCTTGCGGTCGAGGCAGGCCAGCAGCGCGCTCGCCGGCGCCAGCAGAATGGCAAACCCGACCGTCGCCTGGTTGAGCCGGGCCGGCTGGTAGGCGCGTGACGAAAACGGTCCGCTCACCGCCCCATGGGTCGCAAAATCGGCGAGCGCCATGGCGATGCCGATGACAAGGCCGACGCCTGAAAGCAGCGCCAGCCGGCGGGGCGCGGCGAGGCTGCCGGCAACGGCGGCGAGCACCAGGCCGGCGGCAGAAAGCCCGGCGAGACGCGCCGCGAGCTCGAGGCTGCGCCGCGGGTCGAGCGACCATGCCGCCGATACCGCCCCCCAGACCAAAAGCGAGCCGATTAGCGCGGCGGGGGCGGCCAGGGACCGCAGCCGAGACCGCAGCCGGGACCGCAGCCGCGCCGTCTCGCCCGACGCGGCCAGCAAGCAAAGAGCGAGCAGCCCCGCAACCGAGGTCAGCGCCGCGACGCCGCGCGGGGCGAGGACGAGAAGCGGAAAAAAGATCAGCGCCGCGGCATCGAGACCGCTCTCGGATGCCGTTGCGAGCCGACCGGCCAAACCCGGCGACAGCGGCGGCTGGGCAGCGCGTTCCGACCGCAGGCCAGCCCGCACTACGAGCAGATTTCGATCGCCGAGAAGAAAAACGCGATCTCGCGTGCGGCGGCATCGGGCGCATCGGAGCCGTGCACGGAATTGGCCTCGATCGACCGGGCGAAATCCTTGCGGATCGTGCCGGCCGCCGCGTTCGCCGGATCGGTGGCGCCCATGATTTCACGGCTGAGCGCGACCGCGCCCGGCCCTTCGAGCACCTGGACGACGACCGGTCCCGAGACCATGAACTCGACCAGGCTGCGATAAAATGGCCGCCCGGCGTGCACCTCGTAAAACTGCTCGGCTTGCGCCCGGGTCAATTGCAGGCGTTTTTGCGCGACAATCCGCAAGCCGCGCCGCTCGAAGCGGTCGTTGATCGCGCCGGTCAGGTTACGTTCGGTCGCATCGGGCTTGATGATCGACAAGGTCCGTTCGATGGCCATCGGCAAATGTCTCGGGTGTCGGGAGCGGTGCCGGGTTATAGCGCCCACCCGTCGCACCGGCAATCTACCCAGCGACAATGCCCGGGTGCTCAGCCCCGCCGTTCCCAGCCGGACGCGGTCTGCTGCCAATAGGTCAGCGCATGACCGGCTTCGCGCGCGTTTCGCCAGCGCCGGCGGGCCGCCGCGACAGCCTCTTCGTCGTTGCCGTCGAACAGATCGGCGCAGCGCGCGAAGGCCGCCAAATCGCCGGCCTCGACCCCGTCGGCCAGCACCAGCATGGTCGCCTCGTTGGGGTTTTCGTCGCCGTCGGTCAACCAGATCGGCTGGGCCGCGGCGTTGCCGTCGGGGGCCCTGCCGTGCGCGAGAAAGCTCGCCTCGTCATAGGTCCATAAGAGCGTATCGAGCTCTTCGACGCGCTCGGGCGAGCCGGTCCGGACGACGATCCGGTGCCCCTCGCGGCGCGCGCGGTCGAGCAGCCTCGGCAAAGCCCGCTCGAGCGGGGTCGACAACAGATGGTAAAAGCCGATTTCGGCCAAGCGCTAATCCCGCTCGTAATGCTGCGCGACAAAATGGTCGAGCAGGCGGACGCCAAAGCCGGTCGCACCTTTGGGCACGATCGGGGCGTCCTTTGACGACCACGCCATCCCGGCGATGTCGAGATGCGCCCAGGGCACTCCATTGACAAACCGCTGCAAAAACTGCGCGGCGACGACGCTGCCGCCGGCGCGCCCGCCGATGTTCTTGACGTCGGCGGCGTCGCTGTCGATCTCGCGGTCGTAGCTGTCGGCCAGGGGCAGCCGCCAAACCTCCTCGCCGACCGCTTTGCCGGCCTCGATCAGCCGTGCGGCGAGCTCGTCGTCATTGGCAAAGAGCCCGGCGCGGTGGTGGCCGAGCGCGACGATGACCGCACCCGTCAACGTCGCCAGATCGATCATCAGCCGCGGCTTGAACTTATCCTGGCAGTGCCACAACGCATCGGCGAGCACGAGGCGGCCTTCGGCGTCGGTGTTCAAAATCTCGATGGTTTGGCCCGACATCGAGGTGACGATGTCGCCCGGCCGCTGCGCCGTCCCGGACGGCATGTTCTCGACCAGGCCGACGACCCCGACCGCGTTGACCTTGGCCCGGCGCGCGGCCAGCAGGCGGAGGAGGCCGATCACCACGGCGGAGCCCGCCATGTCCCATTTCATGTCGGCCATGCCGGCGGCGGGCTTGATCGAGATGCCGCCGGTGTCGAAGGTGACGCCCTTGCCGATAAAGGCGAGCGGCGCATCGCCCTCATCCCCGCCGCGCCACTCCATCGTGACGAGGCGTGCCGGCCGGATGCTGCCTTGCGCCACGCCGAGCAGCGCGTTCATGCCGAGCTTGCGCATTTTGTCGGGGTCGAGAACCTCGACCTCGACCCCGAGGTCGCGCAAGGTCTCGGCCGCCGCCGCCAAGGTCTCGGGATAGATCACGTTGGGCGGCTCGGAGACGAGGTCGCGGGTGAACGCCACCGCCGCCGCCGCCTTTTCGAGCGGGGCATAGGCGCGCTTGGCCTTGGCCGGGGCGGTGGTGGCCAGGGTCAGGCGCTCGAGCGACGGCTTCTGCTCGGGTTTTTGCTTCGTTTTGTATTTGGCGAAACGATAGGATTTGAGGCTCGCGCCAAGCGCCAGCCGTGCCGCAGCGCCAGCCTCGTCGATCGCCGCGCCGGCGCCGAGATCGATCAAAACGGTCGCCGCTGTTTCGCCGCCGCCATTCAGATGGGCCGCCAGCCTGCCGCCCAGCTCCTCGTACAACCGGGCATCGGCGGCGTCCGCTTTGCCGAGCCCGACCAGGACGATTCGGCTCGCCCGCAGCTCGGCCGGGCCGAGGATCGTCAGCAGCTCGCCCTTTTTGCCGGCGAAGCGCGGCGAGGCGGCGAGCGCGCGCGAAACCGCGCCGGCCGAGGCTTCGTCGAGCCGTTTGGCCGATGGGGTCAACGCCGATTCTGCCCACACCCCCGCCACGACGGCACCCGCCGCCGGCAGGTCGGGCTCGGCAAAACGGATCTTCATGACTGCGCCTCGAAAAATTTGGCCGATCGGACCGCCGGAAATCCCGGCTTCGGTCGCGCGACAGGATACGACAGCGCGCTTGGCCGACGCCAGAGCCCGCCGCTGGGCGGCGATGCCGCAGGGGACGATGCCGCTGGCCGGCGATGCCGCTGGCCGGGCGGGGCGCGAGGCTTTATGATCGGCCGCGATGACGGCCCTCGACCGTTACATCCTGCGGCAATGCTTCGGCATCATGGTGTTTGTCACCGCAGCGCTCAGCGCCGCGGTTTGGCTTGCGCAGTCGCTGCGGCTTATCGACCTGATCGTCAACCGCGGTCTGTCGATCGAGGTGTTTCTTTACCTCGCGGTGCTGATCTTGCCGCGGTTCCTCGACATCGTGCTGCCGATCGGCGTGTTCATCGCGGTGTTGTTCGCGTTCAACCGGCTGACTGCCGAAAGCGAGCTCGTCGTCATGCGCTCGGCCGGGTTGAGCCCGCTGGCGCTGGCCAAGCCCGTGCTGATTTTGGCCGGGATCGCCTTTCTCGTCTTGATGAGCCTGTCGCTTTATTTTCTGCCGATGGCGAACCGGGCGTTCAAGGATTTGCAATTCGAGATCCGCAACCGCTTTGTCTCCAGCCTGATCCAGGAGGGGACCTTTACCACGATCTCCGACAAGCTCACCTTCTACATCCGCAACCGCGACGAGCATGGCGAAGTCGTCGGGCTGCTGATCAACGACAATCGCGACCCGTCGCGCCCGGTCACGATCCTCGCCGAGCGGGCCGCCTTTGTCGACATGCCGTCCGGCTCGCGCATCGTCATGGTCAATGGCGACCGGCAGCAATACGACAAGAAGGCGCACAAGCTTTCGGTGTTGACCTTCGACCGGTATACGCTCGACCTCGACGCGCTGCACGACGCGCCGGGTGTCCGGTTTCGCGAGCCCCAGGAGCGTCTTTTGAACGAGCTGCTGTTTCCGCCTGCCGGCATGGACCGCGCCTCGCGTCACGCCTTTGCGATCGAGGCGCACCAGCGAATCGTCGTGCCGCTCTCGGCGTTCAGCCTGGCGCTGATACCCCTGATCTGCCTACTGCCGGGCGAGTTCAACCGCCGCGGGCACAGCAAGCGCGTTTTCCTGGCGATCGGAGTAGCGTTTTTGTTCGAGCTGTTGGGGGTCGGCGCCAACGATCTTGCCGCCCGCTTCCATGAAGCAATCCCGCTGCTCTACGTGGCCGATCTGCTGCCGTTGCTGATCGGGGCCGGCATCCTGGCGCAAAGCAGCATCAGGATCGGCGGTTGGCTGCCGGCCTTCGCGGTCGGTCGCGGGCGCTGAAGACGACGATCGGGAGCCGTTGCCGGTGCAGCTCGCCAGGACCCTTTCCACCTATATCGCGCGCCAGTTTTTCCTGTGGTTCTGCGGCGTTTTCGCGGCGATGGCGGTGGTTACCTTTCTGCTCGACTATATCGAGCTGATCCGGCGCGGCGGCGTCAAAGCGCAGGCGACATTGGCGCTGCTGT
This sequence comes from uncultured Alphaproteobacteria bacterium, assembly GCA_963702685.1. GTDB lineage: Bacteria > Pseudomonadota > Alphaproteobacteria > ATCC43930 > CGMCC-115725 > AP-15. The sequence continues at coordinate 165,384 of CAVPDQ010000008.1, forward strand.
TCGAAATGGCGATCCTCCAGCTGCCGCAAACCGCGCAGGAGGTGCTGCCGTTTGCGATCCTGTTCGGCACGATGCTCGCGTTCTGGCGGCTGACGCGCAACAACGAGCTGGTCGTCGCGCGCGCGGCCGGGATCTCGGTATGGCAATTCCTGGCCCCGGCCGTGCTGACCGCGTTGCTGGTCGGCATTTTCGCGGTCACCGTGTTCAACCCGATCGCGTCGCTGTCCGAGGCGGCCTACGAAAAGCTCGACGCCCGGATTTTGCGCCAATCCTCCGACGCGCCGTCGCTGTCGAGCGCCGGGCTGTGGCTTCGGCAAAGCGACGCCGCCGGCAATCAGGTTATCATTCATGCGGACAAGCTGGCTTCGCCCAATTTGCGCCTCGACGGCGTGACCTTGTTCTATTTCGACGGGCTCGGCCGCTTCACCTCGCGCGTCGATGCGCGCACCGCGCGGCTCGCCGACGGCGCGTGGCTGATCGCAGACGGGATTCGCTGGTCCCCCGACCAGCCGCCGCAGCCGTTTGCGACATTGCGGCTGCAAACCCAGCTGACGCCGCGCAAGATCGAGGAAAGCTTTGCCTCGCCCGACACGATGTCGTTCTGGGAGCTGCCCGGGTTCATCGCGCTCTTGGAGCAGTCGGGATTTCCCGCGCAGCGCCATCGCCTGCATTTCGACGTTCTGCTCGCCCGGCCGTTTTTGTTCTGCGCGATGGTGCTGGTGGCGGCGATCTTCAGCTTGCGCATGCAGCGGCGCGGCGGGGTGCGGCTGATGATCGTCGGCGGCGTGGCCAGCGGGTTTGCGCTGTATGTCCTGTCCGACATCGTCTTTGCCCTCGGGCTTTCGGCGAAAGTGCCGGTCGCGCTCGCCGCCTGGACCCCGACCGGGGTCAGCCTGATCTTCGGCGCCTCGATGCTGCTCCATATGGAAGACGGCTGATGCCGGATCGGGGGGTCTGGCGACGGCTGCTCGTCTTGGCCGCGGCCCTCGGGCTCGCCTGCGCCGGGGTCGCGCCTCCGGCGAGCGCCCAGCTGGGGCACGGCGAGACGCGCCGGGCAAACAGCAACGCGCCCGTCGTCTTTCGCGCCGACGAGGTTGAATACGACGAGGATTTGGCGCTGACGGTTGCCCGCGGGCACGTCGAGATCTCGCAGAACGGCAAAATCCTGCTGGCCGACACGGTCACCTACAACCAGCGCACCGACACCATCACCGCCTCCGGGCATGTCAGCCTGTCGCAGCCGACCGGCGAAATTCTGTTCGCCGACTACCTCGAGCTGCGCGACGCGATGAACGAGGGTTTCGCCAAGAATGTGCGCATGCTGTTGTCCGACCGTTCGCGTCTCGCCGCCAACACCGCCCGGCGCACCAACGGCAACCGGACCGAGCTGCGCCGCGCTGTCTATTCGCCCTGCGACTTGTGCAAAAGCGACCCGAGCGCACCGCCGGCATGGCAGCTCGCGGCGCGCGAGATCGACCATGACAAGAGCATGAAGATTGTCGAGTTCCGCGATGCGGTTATGGAGCTGGACGGCTGGCCGATATTTTATGCGCCATACATGTCGGTGCCCGACCCCTCGGTAAAACGCGCCAGCGGTTTTCTCGCTCCCTCGTTTGGCGGCTCCAACAACGTCGGGGCGCATATAACGCTCCCTTATTTCCTGGTGCTCGGCCCGGACAAGGATTTGACCTTGGCGCCGCGGCTTACCACCTTGGCCGGCCCGGTCCTCGGGGCGGAATACCGGGAGCGCTTCGGCAACGGCGAGCTCGATGCGATCGGCAGCCTCAACTACAGCAACCCCGATACCGCCGGCGCCAGCTCGGGAAAGGAGCTGCGCGGCAACATCGACGAGCACAGCACGTTCGATCTGAGCGATACCTATCGCGCCGGGCTCGATATCCAGCGGGTCTCCGATCAGAGCTATCTGCTGCAATTCGGCTTTGGCAACCCGCTGCTGAACGCAGAGATCAGCCGCGGCTATCTCGAAGGCTTCGAGCCGCGGGCGTCGACCGACATCGACACCTACATGTTTCAGCCGCTGCTGCCGGGCCTGGGCGATTCGACGCAGCCAATCGTGCTCCCGGTCGCCAACCGCAACTGGCAGAGCGAGCCCGACGAGCTCGGTGGCCGCTGGAACCTGAATGCCAATATTCTCAACATCGTCCGCGAGGTGGGCACGCAGACCCGGCGGTTGTCGCTCGGCTCGGAGTGGGACCGCACCTTTCGCGACGGGATCGGCGGGCAGTACAACTTCTCCGCCAGCTTTCGCGGCGACGGCTATTCGGTGAACAATCTGAGCCCGCTGTCGAACCCCGGCCTGCCGTCGGCGTATTTCCCGGTCAACGGCGTGCCGCCCGCCGAACCGATCGCCACCAACTTTCTGACCGGGCGCGTATACCCGCAAGTCGGGCTGCAATGGAGCTATCCGCTGATCCGCCGCGGCTCCGACGTCACGCCTTGGATCGAGCCGATCGTCGCTGCCTATGCCGCGCCCAACGGCGGCAACCAGCGCAAGATCCCGGACGAGGACAGCCTCGCCTTCCAATATGACGATTCCGATCTGTTTCGCGCCGACCGCTTGGCCGGCTACGACATCCTGGACACCGGGCAGCGGGTCGATTACGGCGGCAAGTTCGGCATCTACGACACCAGCGGCGGCAGCTATCGCGCGCTGATCGGCCAGAGCTACCGGGCCGAGACCAACCCGTTTCTGCCGCCGGGGTCGGGCGCCGAAAAGCGGCTGTCCGATGTGGTCGGGCGCGTCGTGCTTTCACCCAACAGCTATCTCGACCTGATCTATCGCTTCCGCCTCGACGGCAGCACCTTGGGCTACCGCGGGCAGCAGGTCACGGTCAGCGCCGGACCGCCAAATCTGCGGGTCAGCACCAGCTTTATTTTGGTCCCGGCGCAATTGCAGAGCGAGGTCGTGACCAACCCGGCGACCGGCCAGACCGTGCTCTACGGCAAGCAGGAGCAGCTTTCCTTTATGGTCACGACAAAGCTGACACGATACTGGTCGCTGCAGGGCAGCGAAACGCTCAATCTCACCAACAGCAACAACATCGTCAACGGGGTCTTGACGCCGGAATCGAGCAGCGCCAGCCTCTATGCTTCGCTGTCGGCGATGTATCAGGACGAATGCTTGGCCTTTGTCGCCGCGATAACCCAGTCGGGGATCCGCACCGGAGCGGTGTCGCCGGGCGTGTCGGTGCTGTTCAGCGTCGTGTTCAAAAATCTGGGCGAGATCGGCGGCAACGTCGCATCGTTCGGCGGCGCCCCGAGCCAATGATCCGGCCCGAGCCAATGATCCGGCCCGAGCCAATGATCCGGCCCGAGCCAATGATCCGGCCCAAGCCAATGATCCGGCCCATGATCCGGATCGGCAGCGACAAGGATCGAACGAGGGGTGTAGTCTCGATGCTGCGGAGGCGCGGCATGCGGCTGTTTTTTTGGCTCGGGGTGGTTTTGCTCGGTGTGGCCGGCGTTTCGCTCGCCGCCGGTGCCGCCGACGCGCCGGCGCCTCGGGCCCGCCAGGCCGCGGCGCGCCCGCCGGGGCCGACCGCGCCGCCGCCCGGACAATACGCCGAAATGCGCATCGCCGCGGTCGTCAACGACCAAGTGATTTCGGTCGCCGACCTCAATTCGCGGATCAGGATGGTCTTGCTGTCGACCGGGCTCACCGATTCGCTCGACACCCGCAAGCGCATCGCTGCGCAAGTGCTGCGCACGATGATCGACGAAAAGCTGCAGATGCAGGAGGCCAAGCACAAAAACATCGTCGCCACCGCCGATGAGCTCAAAAAGGCGGTGGCTTCCATCGCCAAGCAAAATCATATGGAAACAGCGCAGCTCGAGGCGGTGCTCAAAGCCAAGGGGATCGAGCTGAGCGCGCTTACCGACCAGCTGACGGCATCGATCGTGTGGACCAAGCTGGTGCGTGAGCTGGCGGCCGAGGCCAACCCGGTCTCGGATCAGGAGATCGACGATGCGTTGAAGCGGCTCAAGCAGAGCGCGGGCGAGCCGCAAACCCGGGTGGCGGAAATCTTTCTGGCGGTCGACAACCCGCAGCAGGACGACGAGGTCCGCCAGCTGGCGCTGCGGCTGACCGATCAGATGAAGCAAGGCGCGCGCTTTTCCGCCGTGGCCCAGCAATTTTCGCAATCGGCGACCGCTGCGGTCGGCGGCGATCTCGGCTGGATCCGCCCCGAAGCGCTGACCCCGGAATTGGCCAAGGCGGTGACGCAGATGCAGCCGGGCCAGTTGTCGCCGCCAATCCGCACACCGGCCGGGTATTACCTGCTGCTCGTGCTCGACCGGCGCGACGCGCACGGCGCCAGCGCCAGCGCCGGCAAGCAAGACACCACGCTGCACATCGTGCAGGTGGTGTTCCCGCTGCCCGCGCAGGCGAGCGAAACCCAGCGCAGGGCGGCGCTGGCAGAAGCCGAAAGCGCTCGGCAGCAGGCGAAAAATTGCCCGGACATGCTGCGCATCGGCAAGGAACGGGCGCCCCAGCTTTCGAGCGAAGGCGATGTGCACCTGTCTCAGATCTCGCCGACGATGCGCAGCATGGTGCTGGGGCTCGGGGTTGGGCAGGCCTCGCAGCCGATCGTCGAAAAAAACGGGGTCGGCGTGATCATGGTGTGCAGCAAGGCCGAGGCCGGCAAAGCAACCGCTGCGGCCGCCCCGACCCGCGACGAGGTCGCCGAAGCCCTGATGCGTCAGCGGCTCGATATCCTGGCACGTCGATATTTGCGCGATTTGCGCCGCGCCGCCTTTGTCGATGTCAGGGTGTAGGCCTTGCTGCCGCTCGCTCTGACGATCGGAGAGCCGGCCGGGATCGGCGGCGAAATCGCGCTGAAAGCGTGGCGCGCCCGCGGCGACGGGGTCCCGGCGTTTTATTTGATCGACGATCCCGCGCGCATCGCAGCCCTGGCGCAGCGTCTCGGCTGGGCGGTGCGGGTTCGGCCGATCGACAAACCCGAGGAGGCGTCGGCGGTCTTTGCCGAGGCGCTGCCGGTAGCGCCGATCGGCCGGCCGTTGCGCGGGCAGCCGGGGCATCCCGATCCGGCCGACGCGCCGGCCGTTATCGGCGCGATCCGCGCCGCGGTCGCCGATGTCGTCGCCGGGCGTGCCGCGGCGGTCGTCACCAATCCGATCCACAAGGACAGCCTGTATCGCGCCGGGTTTGGCCATCCGGGGCATACCGAATTTTTGGCCGAGCTCGCCGGCAGCGCCGCAGCGCCGGTAATGATGCTGGTGTGCCCGGAGCTGCGCGTCGTGCCGGTGACGATCCACCTGGCGTTGCGCGCCGCGGTCGAAGCGCTCGACGCGGCAAAAATCGTTCATGCCGGCCGGGTGGCCGCGGCGGCCTTGCGCCGCGATTTCGGCGTTGCCGATCCAGTCCTCGCGGTTGCCGGGCTCAACCCGCATGCCGGCGAGTCGGGCGGCCTCGGCCGTGAAGAGATCGAGATCGTCGGCCCGGCCGTTGCCGAATTGCAGCGCGCGGGGATCGACGCCCGCGGGCCGCTCGCCGCCGACACGATGTTTCACGCGGCGGCGCGGCGGGATTACGACGCGGCCTTGTGCATGTATCACGACCAGGCGCTGATCCCGATCAAGACGATCGATTTCGATGGTGGCGTCAATGTGACCCTCGGGCTGCCTTTTGTGCGCACCTCGCCCGACCACGGCACGGCGTTCGCCATCGCCGGCCAGGGGATCGCGCGCGCCGAGAGCCTGATCGCGGCGCTGCGGCTGGCGGCCGAGCTTGCGGCGAGGCGGCGCGCTGCCGCCTGAGGCGCCGGCCGCGACCGCGCTGCCCTCGCTGCGCGAGGCCGTCGCCCGCTACGGCGTGCGTGCGCGCAAAAGCCTCGGCCAGAATTTTCTGTTCGACCTGAACCTGACCGCGCGCATCGCGCGTGCCGCCGGCGCGCTCGAACCGGTCGATATCGTCGAGATCGGGGCCGGCCCCGGCGGGTTGACACGGGCGTTGCTCGCGGCAGGGGCTCGCCGCGTGGTCGCGATCGAGCGCGACCCGGCCTGTCTTGCCGCCCTCTCGGCCCTCGGCGCCGCCTATCCCGGCCGGCTGGAGGTGGTCGCCGGCGATGCGCTGACGATCGACCCGACGGCGCTGTCCCAGCCGCCGCGCAAAATCGTCGCCAACCTGCCCTACAACATCGCCACGGTGCTGCTGCTCGGCTGGCTCGACCGGATCGGCGAATTCGAAAGCCTGACCTTGATGTTTCAGCGCGAGGTCGCGCTGCGCCTGACCGCCCTGCCCCGCAGCAAAGCCTATGGACGGCTTTCGGTGATGGTCCAATGGCTGGCCGAGCCGCGCATCCTGTTCGACGTCCCGGCGCGCGCCTTTGTGCCGCCACCCAAAGTCACCTCCAGCGTCGTCGCCATCCGCCCGCGCGCGGCACCGCTTGCACCGGCGTCGAAGCCGGTTCTCGAACGGGTCGCCGCCGCCGCCTTCGGCCAGCGCCGCAAGATGCTGCGGTCGAGCCTCGCCACCCTCGGCCTGCCTCCGATGGAGCTGCTCGAACGCGCCGGGGTGGCGTCTACCGCCCGCGCCGAAGAGCTCTCGGTCGAGGAGTTTTGCGCCCTCGCTCGGGCCGCGCAGGAGGGATGGCCCGATGCGCATTGAGCCGCGACAACAGTGCGGACATACTGCACCCTTCCGATATCGTGACGCTCGTAAACCTGGGGAGAAGCATCATGAAGGTGGTCACGCTCAAAGACATACCCGATCTTCCGGTTGAAGGTGCGGATCGGATCGAAGGCTGGACCGGGCCGGTTTCGCGGTCGCGGCAGACCATCATCCAGCCGGGAGATTCGACGAACTACAATTGCAGCGTGGTAAATTTCAGCCAGGGTTGCACGACCGGGTGGCATACCCATACCTGCGACCAAATCCTCGTTGTAACATCGGGCTCGGGCATGGTCGCCACCGAGCACGAGCAGCACGCGATCAATGTCGGCGACGTGGTGCATATCAAGGCCGGCGAACGGCACTGGCACGGCGCCAAGGCCAGTACGACGATGGGGCACATAACGATCACCGCGGTCGGCGGTCAAGCCACCTGGGGCTAGCCGGCCGCCCCATCAAAGGGAGGGTCTTTAACAGCACGCCTGCTGGTGCTCCCGCCCCCTCGATGGGGGCGGGTCGGGGTGGGGGTGATGCGTCGTCGAGCGCGCCGACCCGGTCGGAAACCGCTCTAACGCCACCGCCCTGCCGCGAGCGAGCATCCTGCTGCATGCGCCGGATGCTCGCGCATGTGGGTTTGCCTGACCGTTCGGACCCGCGCGGCGGATGCTGCATCGAGCCCTTATTCTGCGGCCAAAGGCCCCCAGATTGATATCGATCCGGCCGACCGCGAGCCCCTCCCGCGATGTCCTCGTTCTTTTCCCCGTACCGCCACCAGTTTCTGCGGCTCGGCGCATGCGTGCCGCCGGTTGCGATCGGCGAGCCGCGGCGCAATGCCGACCACATCTTGGCGCTGCTCGCCGCCGGCACCGAGGCGCGCGTCGGGCTGATGGTGTTTCCGGAGCTCGGCCTTTCCGCCTATGCGATCGACGATCTTTTGTTTCAGGACGCGCTGCTCGACGCGGTCGAGCGCGAGATCGGCCGGCTGATCGCGGCGAGCGGCGAGCTCTTCCCGGTCTTTGTCGCCGGCGCGCCGCTGCGCTCGGCCGGGCAGCTCTACAATTGCGGCCTGGTGATCCATCGCGGGCGATTGCTCGGCGTCGTCCCAAAGGTTTATTTGCCGAACTATCGCGAATTTTACGAGCGGCGGCATTTCACCTCGGGCGAGGGGGTGGCGCTGCGCTCGATTGTCGGTCGCGGGGCACGAGGCGCCGTTCGGCAGCGACCTGTTGTTTGCGGCGCCGGGCGGTGGCGGCTTTGTCTTTCATGTCGAGATTTGCGAGGATTTGTGGGTGCCGCAGCCGCCGAGCACGGCGGCCGCCTTGGCCGGCGCCGAAATCCTGCTCAACCTCTCGGCCAGCAACATCACGATCGGCAAGGCGCAGATGCGGCGCGTCTTATGCGCTTCGCAATCGGCGCGCTGCATCGCCGCCTACGCCTATTCTGCGGCGGGCGGCGGCGAGTCGACGACCGACCTCGCCTGGGACGGCCAGGCCGGCATCTTCGAATTGGGCGAGGGCCTCGCCGAAACCGAGCGCTTTTCGGCCGAGCCCGAGCTCGCGATTGCCGACATCGATCTCGGCCGCATCCGGCAGGAGCGGATGCGCATCAACACCTTTGGCGATTGCGCGCGCGCCGAGCGGCGCCAGCTGCGCACGGTTTCGTTCGCGTTCGAGGCGCCGGCCGAGCGCCTCGAGCTGCGCCGCAATGTCGAACGCTTTCCCTATGTGCCGTCGGACCCGGCGATGCTGCGGGAGAATTGCTACGAGGCCTACAACATCCAGGTTCAGGGCTTGGCCCGCCGGGTCGAGGCGACGGGCTGCAAAAAGCTGGTGATCGGGGTTTCGGGCGGGCTCGATTCGACCCAGGCGCTGATCGTCTCGGCGCGCGTGATGGACCGGCTCGGCATGCCGCGCAGCAACATTCTCGCCTATACGCTGCCGGGCTTTGCCACCAGCGAGGCGACCAAGAAGAATGCCTGGCGGCTGATCAAGGCGCTCGGCGCCACCGGTGCGGAGATCGATATCCGCCCGGCCGCGCGCCAGATGCTGCGGGATATCGGCCACGCGGCGGCGAGCGGGGCTGCGCATTACGATGTGACCTTCGAGAACGTCCAGGCCGGGTTGCGCACCGATTATTTGTTCCGGCTGGCGAACCACAATGGTGGGCTCGTCGTCGGCACCGGCGACTTGTCCGAGCTGGGCCTCGGCTGGTGCACCTATGGCGTCGGCGACCAGATGTCGCATTACAACCCCAACGCATCGGTCGCCAAGACCTTGATCCAGCACCTGATCCGCTTTGCCGCTGCGTCGGGCGAGCTGGGTCCGGAGGCGGCGCCGGTGCTGGATGCGATCCTCGCCACCGAGATTTCGCCCGAGCTGGTGCCGCCCGGCGCCGACGGCCTGATCCAATCGACCGAGAGCGTCGTCGGCCCTTATCCGCTGCAAGACTTTAACCTTTTCTATGCGACGCGTTACGGCTTCAGCCCGTCCAAGATCGCCTATCTGTCGTGGCACGCGTGGGGCGATGCGACCCGCGGCTCATGGCCGGCCAATACCCCCGAGGCAGCGCGGCGCGCCTATAGCCTCGCCGAAATCAAGCGCTGGCTGCGGGTGTTCCTGATGCGCTTCTTTCAGCAGAGCCAATTCAAGCGCTCGGCGATGCCGAACGGCCCGAAAATCTCGTCGGGCGGCTCATTGTCGCCGCGCGGCGATTGGCGCGCCCCGTCCGACGCCACCGCCAAGGTCTGGCTCGACGAGCTCGAGGCGAACGTCCCCGACAAGGAATAGACCCGCCGGCCGGTGCGGCGTTAACCATCAATGATAGTAAATTAACCACTAATTTTGAGAGGGATTCGCAACCGGCGACATAGATTTGGCGGGCGAGACGGGGGCTCGACCAGCCAAGGAAACCCAAACATGTCGCGAAGCGATCAAGACGCTGCGGTTGTCGCGTTTATCCGCACCAACGGGGTCACCCGCTGCCCGACCGCCTGCCTCGTGCGAACCCAAGGCACGGTAAGCCCCGCCGATCGCGAGGCATTGCAAAAACGCGCGATCGAGGCCGAAATCCTGCGCAGCCGCCGGCGCGGCCGAGACCCCTTCCCCGCGCTTCAAAGGACGGATGTGAAACCGCTGCCGGTTTAGCTTCGCGACGGCGCGTGCGGCGCCGGCGCAGCGCCGCCCGGCTGCTCGGACGCGTCGGCGCCGGCGGCGGGCAGGTCGGGCAGCACCGGCATGCACTTGGCCACCAGGACAGTCAGGTCGAGCATGCCCAAGCCGATCGCGAGCGCCAAGAGCCACCCGTTCATCTGCCGGGCAATGCCGTCGAGACTCGCCAACCGCTCCTTCATTCTCTTAGCTCCACTATATGAATCTGCTGCACGAGTTATAGCCCGCACCATGCTGCATTGCAACATCGGCTGCCGCTAGTCTGATATGCAATTTGCGTTAAATTATTGTTACATCGACAAAAAATCTCGGAGGCCGAGCCCAGCGGTCTCACGATCCGGCCCGAGGGCCGGCGGTCTCACGATCCGGCGTAGACCGGGATGACGGCGCCGCGGGTCACGCGATTTTCCGGCGATGCGAGAAAGGCGATAAAGTCGGCGAGATCGGCCGGCGCCACCCAACGGCTGTAATCGGCGTTGGGCATCGCCCGCCGGTTCGCCGGCGTGTCGATGACCGAGGGTGCAACCGCATTGACCCAGATTTCTTCATCGACGGTCTCTTGCGCCAATGCCTGGGTCAGCGCCGCCACCGCCGATTTCGCCGCGGTATAGGCAACCATGCCGGCGCCGAGGCGGGGCTCCAGCGCCGGCCGCGCCGCGACGTTGACGATGCGCCCGCCTTTGGCGCCACCCGGCCCGGGCTCGGCGCGGGCGCGGAAAGCCGCGATCGCCGCCGCCGAGCATAAAAACGACGACAGCGCGTTCATCCGGAACTGAGCCAGAAAATCCGCCGCCGACGTGTCTCCAACCGGGGCCATGGCAAACCCGCCGGCGAGATGGATCGACGCCCAAAGCGGCGGCAATGCCTGGTAAAACCGGCGGACCGAGGCTTCGTCGGCGAGATCGATATTGCGCTGGACATGGACTCCGGGGTCGTGCGCATAGGGAAAATCGGCAAGCTCGGCGGCGGCGAAATTCGGCACATGGCATACCGCCCCGCCCGAGCGCAGGACGGTGATGACCGCCCGGCCGAGCGCTCCGGTGCCGCCGGTGACGACGACATGGCTTCCCGTAAAATCGACCATCGCGATAGTCTCCGTGCTGGCGCGGCCGGGCGGCCGGAATTGCGACCGCCGTCATACCACCCGCCGTGATACCACCGGCTGTGATACCACCCTGGCGCTGCCGGCGTCTGCAACCGATGCCGCCTCTGCCGATGCCGCCTCTTGCATGATTGCCGCCGAAGCCCACAATCTTGGCTATGCAGACGACCAACGACATCCGCGCCGCGTTTCTCGACTATTTCGCCAAAAACGGCCATCAGGTCGTGGCGTCGAGCCCGCTGGTGCCGCGCAACGACCCGACCTTGCTGTTTACCAATGCCGGCATGGTCCAGTTCAAGAACGTCTTTACCGGGCTCGAAAAACGCTCCTACCAGCGCGCCGCCACGGCGCAGAAATGCGTGCGCGCCGGCGGCAAGCACAACGATCTCGAGAACGTCGGCTATACCGCGCGGCACCACACGTTTTTTGAGATGCTCGGCAATTTTTCGTTTGCCGATTACTTCAAGGAGCGGGCGATCGAGCTCGCCTGGGACCTGATCACGCGCGAATTCGGCCTCGCGCGCGACCGGCTCTGGGTCACGGTCTACGCCGAGGACGACGAGGCGGCGACGCTATGGGCCAAAATCGCCGGGCTGCCGCGCGAGCGGATCATCCCGATCGCCACCTCCGACAATTTCTGGGCGATGGGCGAGGTCGGCCCGTGCGGGCCGTGCTCCGAGATCTTTTGGGACCATGGACCCTCGGTCGCGGGCGGGCCGCCCGGCAGCGCCGACAGCGAAGGCGACCGCTTTGTCGAGATCTGGAACCTCGTCTTTATGCAATACGAGCAGCAGGCGCCGGACCGGCGCGTGCCGCTGCCGCGCCCGTCGATCGACACCGGGATGGGCCTCGAGCGCATCGCCGCGGTATTGCAGGGGAAGCACGACAATTACGACATCGACCTGTTCCGCGCGCTGATCGAGGCCTCGGCCGCCGCTTCGGGGGTGGCCGCCGACGGGGTCCACGCGGTCTCGCATCGGGTCATCGCCGACCATCTGCGCGCCTCGGCCTTTTTGATCGCCGATGGTGTGTTGCCGAGCAAGGAAGGGCGCGGCTATGTGCTGCGCCGGATCATGCGCCGGGCGATGCGGCACGCTCATATGCTGGGCTGCAGCGAACCGCTGCTCTGGCGGCTGGTCCCGGTTTTGGTGCAGCAGATGGGCGCGGCTTTTCCTGAGCTGGCGCGCGCCCAGCCGCTGATCGCCGAAACGCTGCGATTGGAGGAAGCCAACTTCAGGCAGACGCTCGACCGCGGGCTGCGGCTGCTCGAAGAGGAGACGGCACGGCTCCCGGCCGACAGGCCGCTTCCCGGCGAGACCGCGTTCCGGCTCTACGACACCTTTGGCTTTCCGCTCGACCTGACCGAGGACGTTTTGCGCGGGCAGGGGCGCAGCGGTCGCGATCGAGGGGTTCGAGGCGGCGATGGCGCGGCAGCGCGAGGAAGCCCGGCGCAATTGGGCGGGCTCGGGCGAGGCGGCGACCGAGGCGGTGTGGTTCGCCCTGCGCGAGGAGATCGGCGCCAGCGAGTTTCTCGGCTATGAAACCGAAGCCGCCGAGGGTGTGGTGCACGCGATCTTGCGCGACGGGGTCCGGGTCGGTCGCGCCACTGCCGGCGACGACATCGCGGTAGTCCTGAACCAGACCCCGTTCTACGCGGAATTGGGCGGACAGATGGGTGACACCGGGAGCATGTTTTCTGCCGATGGCGCCGAATTTGCGGTGCAAGACACGGTCAAGAAAGCCGGCGACCTGCATGTCCATCTCGGCCGCTTGACCCGCGGCGGGCTTAAAGTCGGCGATGCGGTCGAATTGCGGGTCGACCGTGCCCGCCGCCGCCTGCTGCGCGCCAACCACTCGGTGACCCATCTCTTGCATCAGGCGCTGCGCCGCCGGCTCGGCGCGCATGTGACGCAAAAGGGCTCGCTCGTCGCCCCCGACCGGCTGCGCTTCGACTTCAGCCACCCGAAGCCGCTCAGCCCCGACGATATCCAGGCGATCGAAGCCGAGGTCAACGACCGCATCCGCGCCAATGCCGAGGTCGGGACCCGGCTCTTGACGCCGGACCGCGCCGTGGCTGAGGGCGCGCTCGCCCTCTTCGGCGAAAAATACCCGGACGAGGTTCGCGTCGTCGCGATGGGCGGCGTGCTCGACGGCGAGGACCGGCAATTCTCGATCGAGCTGTGCGGCGGCACGCATGTCGGGCGCACCGGCGATATCGGGCTCTTCAAGATCGTCTCCGAGAGTGCGATCGCCTCGGGCGTGCGCCGGATCGAAGCGCTGACCGGTGCCGCCGCCGAGGGCCATCTGGCGGCGGAAGAAGGGATGCTGCGCCAGGCCGCCGCCACGCTGCGGACGAGCCCGGCGGAATTGCCGGCGCGCTTGGCGAGCCTCGTCGACGAGCGCCGTCGTCTCGAACGCGAATTGGCCGAGGCGCGGCGGGCGCTGGCGAGCGCCGGCCCGGCGGCCAAGCCTGTCGCAAAGCGGCTCGGCGAGATCCTTTTCGACGGCCGGGTCGTCGATGGCGTTCCCGGCCGCGAGCTCAAATCGCTCGCCGACGAGATGAAGCGGCGCATCGGCTCGGGCGTCGTCGCCGTGGTCTCGCGCGCCGACGGCAAGGCGGCGATCGTGGTCGGCGTCACCCCGGATTTGATCGGTCGGTTCGACGCGGTCGAGCTGGTTCGCCGGGGGGCCGAGGCGCTCGGCGGCAAGGGCGGCGGCGGCCGCGCTGAAATGGCTCAGGCGGGCGGCCCCGAAGCAGCGCACGCCGAGGCGGCGCTCGCCATCGTCGAGCATGCGGTCGCCGGCAAAGAGTGAGCAAAGCCGGCGATTCGCTTTTTGCGTTTGGCCCGCGGTCATAGTGAAACTCTCTAACACATTGTAACAAAACGATTCCTGTTTACGCCGGACGGGTTTTTGACGACTCGGCATCGATCAATCGGTCAGGAACATTTTGTCCGACGGGGAATTCTCGATGGGCAGAACACCGAGGTTCTGGCCGGCGCGATCAAAACGGGCTTTGCATCAGGAGATCCCTGGCGTTTGTGCCCCTGCCGTTTGTGCTCCTGGTGGTGGCGCTGGCCGGCTGCGCGCCGTTCCCGATGCATCTCGACCCGGTCAGCGTCAACGGCCGCGACGGCGGCGGTCCGCCGCCGAGCTATGATGCGCTGATGCGGATCGGCACGGCGGCGCGTGCCGGCGGCGATTTGACCAATGCGTTGGCCGTGTTCCGCCGCGCCGCCGCGATCCAGCCGACCGCACCCGCACCCTTTGTCGCGGTCGGCGACACCCTCTTGGCAATGGGCCAAGTCAACGACGCAATTGTCGCCTACAACTCGGCACTGGCGCGCGACAGCGGGGATTTCGCGGCTCAGCTCGGTCTCGGCCGGGCTTATCTCGAAAGCGGACGCCCCGGGCTCGCGCTGGTGCCGGCGTCGAAGGCGCTGGCGGCGCGCCCGAACGACCCCAGGGCGTTGGTGCTGCTCGGCGTCGTCAAGGACCAGGCCGGCGACCATTTTGCCGCGCAGCAGGTTTATCGCCGCGGTCTCGGCTATGCGCCGGGCGACCCGGCGCTCAGCGTCGATCTCGCCCTGTCGCTGGCGCTCAGCGGCGATTATCCAAACGCCATCGCCGTCCTCCAGCCGCTCGCGATGGCGCCCCGGGGCACGGCGCAGGAGCGGCAGAGCCTGGCGTTGATCTACGGGTTGCAAGGCAGCGTCGCCGAAGCGGCGCGGCTCGGCCGGATCGATCTCGACGAGGCTTCGGTCGAGCACAACCTCGCCTATTACCGCACCCTGCGCGGGCTGTCGCCGCAGGCGCGCAGCCGCGCCGTATTGTCGGCCGGCCGCGCCCCCGCCGCGGGCGGGATTTCGTGACGCTGAGGGCGTCTCAATGCTTGGCGAAGGTATCCATGATATTGATCGCCGCCGGGCCGAGCAGAACGATAAACAGGGTCGGCAGGATGAAGAGGATCATCGGCACGGTCAGCAATGCCGGCAGGCGAGCCGCCTTTTCCTCGGCCCGCGTCATCCGCGATGTGCGCATTTCACTCGCGAGGACACGCAGCGACTGAGCCAATGGCGTCCCGAACTTGGCGGTCTGCAGCATGGTGTTGACGACCGCCCGCACGCCCTCCGCCTCGGAGCGGTTGTTGAGGTTGTCGAACGCGGCGCGGCGGTCCGGCAGAAAGGTCAATTCGGCAGCGGTGATCGCCAGCTCTTCGGCAAGCTCGGGCCAGGTGCCGGCGAGCTCGCGCGACACCCGCAGCAGCGCGGCATCGAGGCTGAGGCCCGCCTCGGCGCAGATCACCATCAAATCGAGGCCGTCCGGCAATGCCAGCTGGAGCCGTTTGGCACGTTTGGCCGCGGCATTGCGCAAATAGACTTTGGGGGCATAAAAGCCCAGCAGCACCGCCACCAGCGGCGGCAAATACCTGAAGTCGCCGGCACCGGCAGCAGATGGAGCCCCAGCGTGTCGGCCAGCATCACCAGACCGAACAGCGACGGCAGCGTGATCTGGGCAAAGAGATAGCCCACCATCGCGTCTTGCGAGCGGATGCCGGCGCGCTGCAGCAGGCCGCGTGCTTCGGCGGCATGGCGCGAGCGCAACAGGTCGAGCCGCGTCACCGCCTGGCGCATCAAGCCGACCGGGCCGGCGCGCGGCCGGCGCGGGCGCGCGGCGAGCGCAGTTTGGCGCAAGCTCTCGCGGCGCTCGACAATCTGCGCCAGGCGGCGCTCGAAGGGGCTGCGGGCGCGCAGCCCTTGCCATATCGCGAACATGGTCACCAGCACCGCGAGCGCCGCGAGCAAGGCGATCAAATCGTCGACACCAAGGCCGAGCGGCAGCCACCGGTCGATCGCGAATTCGTGCAGCGGCATCGGGGTCAGATCTCGAAATGGGCGAGCTTCATCATGACAAAAATGCCGGTGGCAAAGAGGACCAGCGCAAACCCGTCGAGGACAATCCCACGGACATCCTTAAAGAGCGGCATCAGGTAGCCGGGCGAGATCACCATCAAGAGCAGCATCACCGCAACCGGGAGACCGCCCAAGATCGCCGTCGTGGCGCGCGTTTCGCCGGCCATGGCGTGGACCTTTGCGCGCATCTGGCGCCGCCGGCGCAGCACGTCGGAGAGGTTGGCAAGCGTCTCCCCCAGATTGCCGCCGGTTTCGCGCTGCACGCTCAGCGCGATGATGAAAAATCGGAATTCGGCCGCGTCGATCCGCTTTGCCGTGTCCCACAGCAGGCTTTCGAGGTCGCGCCCGAGCCGCATCCCGCTCTCGACCAGGCGCAGCTCGGCGCCGACCGGATCGGCGATCTCGTGCCCGGCGCCGATGATCGCTTCGCTGATCGGCAGGCCGGAACGCAAGGCGCGAACCATCAGGTCGATGGCCTCCGGAAACAGCGCGATAAAGGCGGCAACCCGGCGCTTGCCGAGAAACCCGATCGCGAAATGCGGCAAGGCGGTGCCGATGAACAAGGCGAGCAGCAGGCTCGGGACGCTCCCGATCGGGGTTGCGGCGATCAGAGCGGTCGCCGCCACCGCCGCCACGACGGCGCTGGCCATCGCGAATTGTCCGATGCTGATCTGCCGCCCGGTGCGCGCCAGCCGCGCCGCCAGGATGTCGCGACGCGGCAGCCAGCGATGGGCGATCCGGTCGATATTCGGCGTGGCGCTCTGCCGCCGCGCCAATGAGCGTGCCGCGGCCGCGGCGGCGATCGGGACCCCGCGCGCCCGGTCGCGGATCGTGCCGAGCCGCCGCTTCAGGCGCCGGCGCCCGACCGCATCGCTGAACCCGGCCGCCACCAGGGCAAAGCACAATGCAACCGCGACCGCCGACAAGGCGACGATGCCGTATGTCTTGTCGAACGCAAACGTCATGATCTAGAGCGCGATCCGTTCAGGTCGAAGCGGATTTTGCGAAACCTCCCGTCGCACCGCGCATCGGCCGCGATCCCAGTCCCTCCGGCTTTCCCGTGGGCCTTTAGCCCACGGGAAAGCGGACGGAGCAGCTGCGCGGAGCGAAACGGTTCAGCTTCCGAGGATCGTGCTCTAGCGGCGCGCTCCCGACGCTCGATGTCCGGCAACTGTTGCCGTGATGCACCCCATAACCCTCCCACCCATGCGTCCACATGCGGGGGGAGGGGAAGGGACCGGGCCGACGAAGGACTGCTCCACTGGCGAAACATAGATCTCACGCCCAACACTAGATCAGCTCGAGCAACGGGCGATCGAGACCGTAATATTCGGCGCGCGGCAAAAAATACGGCCGGACCCCGGTCGGCTTGAAGACGCCGCGCAGCTTGCCGTCGGTCGACTCGCCTTGATACTGATAGGTGAACAGCTCCTGCGTGGTGATGATTTCACCTTCCATGCCGACCACTTCGACGACCTCGGTGACGCGCCGCATGCCGTCGCGCATCCGGTTGATTTGCAAGATCAAATTGACCGCCGCGGCGATCTGGGTGCGGACCGCGCGCGACGGCAAGTTGATCCCGGTCATGCCGACCATGTTTTCGAGGCGCGTCAGCGCTTCGCGCGGCCGATTGGCATGGATCGTGCTCATCGAGCCGTCATGACCGGTGTTCATCGCCTGCAGCACGTCGAGCGCCTCGGCACCGCGGATCTCGCCGAGGATGATCCGGTCCGGGCGCATCCTGAGCGCGTTGCGCAACAGGTCGCGCATCGTGATCTCGCCGGTGCCTTCGAGGTTGGGCGGCCGGGTTTCGAGCCGCACGACATGCGGCTGCTGCAATTGCAGCTCGGCCGCGTCCTCGATCGTCACGGTGCGCTCGGCCGGGTCGATCAGCCGCGACAAGGCGTTCAGCATCGTCGTCTTGCCCGAGCCGGTGCCGCCCGAAATCAAAATATTGAGGCGGCAGCGCGCGGCGATCTTTAAGAGCGTCGCCATCTCCGTCGAGATGTTGGCCTGCTGGGCCATGGTGTCGAGCGTGATCGTCTTTTTCGAAAATTTGCGGATCGAGATCGCCGGGCCGTCGATCGCCAAGGGGGGGATGATGATGTTGACCCGGCTGCCGTCGGGCAGGCGGGCATCGACCAAGGGTTGCGATTCGTCGATGCGGCGGCCGATCCGCGACACGATCTTGGTCGCCACGTTCATCACATGCTGATCGTCGCGAAAGCTCACATCGGTCAGCTCGAGCTTGCCGCGCCGCTCGACATAGATTTGCTTTGGCCCGTTGATCATGATGTCGCTGACGGTGTCGTCTTCGAGCAACGGCTCGACCGGCCCGAGGCCGAGCATGTCGGCGATCAGCGCCTCGACCAGCTCGCGCTGCTCGACAAAGTTCAGCTGGATCTTGGTTTCGGTCAGCAGCTCCTTGACCCAGCCGCCGAGCTGGGCCTCAAAGGTGGCGCGCGGCATTTCCGCTGCGGCGGTCACGTCCATATGCTCCAGAACGAGCGGCTGGATCTGCGCCTTGGCGGCCTCGACCGCGACGCGCTTGGCGTAGCGCCTGGTCTCGCTGGTCTCGGCATCGGGTGCGGCGGCGGGCGGGCTGAGCAGCCCTTGGATCAGCGCGGTGATAAGGTCGCGGCGCTCGATCGGGTTGGCCTCGATCCCGTGGCGCAGCAGATAGGCCTGGACCGCCGCATCGACAATTTTGGCGAGCTCGCCCCGGCTCAAAATACCGCGACGCTCCGGGCTGATTTCCGCGCTGATCCGCGCCAGCAGCTGCGCGCGTGCCGCCAAGAGCCGGTCCTCGCGCGAGGCGGCAAGCGGCGCGTCCGCCGCCGGTGCGGCCGGGATCGCGCTGAGCGCGGGCGGGGTGGCCGGAATGCGGCGCGCCGACAGCCCGGCGATCCGTGCGTCGAGCGTGTTGTCGGTTTCGGGGGCGCGTTTGAAGAGGGCTACCATAGCGAGCGCAGCGACCAGCGGCGTTTCGGAGCGGCCGATGCCGGCCCGGCGAGAAAGACGGCAATCTCGCGCAGCTCGCGCACCACCGGGCTGCGCGGTGCGGCGATCGGCAGCGGCTGCCCGGAATTGCCGGCGGCACCCACCGATTTCGGATCGTAGGAGAGCCGCGCATCGAGCGTTCGACCGACACCCTTCTCGAATTCGGGCTTGCCGATCAGCGCGCGTTCGCCGCTGGCGCCGGCCTCGACGAGCCACAGGCGGGCCTGCGCGGCTTGCTCGCGCACCAAGGTCTGAAGCCGGATCGTGTCGCGCAGACCGGCTAGGCTGCGCTCGCAAATCAGCACGACATGGCTCGCCGCGGCGAGCACGACGCGCTGCATCGGGCTGGCGCCGCGCGGCAGGTCGACAACGACCCGGGCGAATTTGCGGCGCAGCTCGTAGAGCAGCATATCGACGGCACCGCCATCGACGGCGAGGTGCTGCGCGGTCGAGGCCTCGGCCGCCAGCACGCGCAAATTGTCGGTGATCTTGACCGTGGCGCGCTCGATAAACAGGCTATCGATGCGCGAGGGCTGCTCCAGCGCCTCGCACAGCCCGCTGCCGGGGTCGGTATCGAGCTTGAGCGCCACGGTGCCGAAATGCAGATCGAGATCGACGAGTGCTGTCTGCTCCGGATGGTCTTCGGCGAGGAGCCAAGCGCAGGCGACGGCGGCGGTCGTGGCGCCGACCCCGCCGCGGCTGCCGACAAACACGATCACCTGCCCGAGCTTGCCGTCGGCGCCGAGCGCCGACCCGGACCGCTTTTCCAGGATCGTCGCCAGCGCCTCGCGGCTCGGCGGCTTGACCAGGTAGTCGTTGGCGCCGGCCGCCAGCAGGTCGCGGAACAGTGCGACGTCGTTGACCGCACCTAGCGCCACCAGCTCGAGCTCGGCGCCGCCGACCGCGCGCGCCGCGCCGATCTCGGCGATCGGCGCCGCGAGATCGGCGATATCGACGACCAGGATGCGCGGCGTATAGCCGGCGCGCATGCGCCGCAGCGCGGCGTCGAGCGTGTCGGTGACGATCAGCTCGTCGTCCAATTGCAGCTCGCGGATCACGTCCTGCAGCCGTTCGAGCGTCGCCTGCTCCTGCAGAATCGCGAGCACCCCCTCGCGGGGTGCGGCTTTTGCCGAGGCGGGCCGCAACGCGCTCACTGCGGGCCGGTCCCGGCGGCCGGCGGCGCGCTCGGCGCCTGGTCCCCGCCCGCTGCCGCGAACGGGCCGACTTCGGGCCCAGCAGGCAGCTTCACTTTGTCGTTGAGATAGCGGTTGACCGCAGACGCCGCAGGCATGCCGTCGGCCGGCGCGAGCGATCGCCCCGATACGAGATCCGCCGGGCTCGCCGCCATCAGCCCGAGGTTGCTCGCGGTGGCGCAGCCGAAATTGCTCGTGGGAGCATTCGTAAAATCGCTCCCTGCGGGCATGCTCCAGTTCGGGCAGGCCGGCAGGGTCACAGCGTCGTGGCCGATATCCACGATTGCACGGTTGGGCGGCACGGTTCCGAGCGCACGCGGATCGGCCACGATCCCGTAACGCAGCAATTCACTCGAGACCGCGCTGGCTCGCCGCGCTGCGAGATCGGGGCTGCCGGCGGCTGCGACCGAGATGCGGTCGGCGCGTCCGATGCCGCCGTTCGAGACGAGCCGGTCCAGCCGCGCCGCCTCGCCCGGGCTCAGTCGCGCCGAGCCGGGGGCGAATGCCAGCTCGAAGCGGGTCGCGGCACCATCAACTCGCAGCTGGGCCGGCGCTTCGCTTTTGCTGTATTCGGCGGCGCCGGGCACGCAGGCGGCGAGCGCCAGCAGAGGCAGGACGGCGATCGGAAGAAGACGCTTGTTCATGGCTGTCACCTCGCTCAGTCGAGCCGGAAACCGGCCGGTCCGATCAGGCCTCTCCCGCCGGCATCGAGCGGACCTCGTGCCGGCGCCGGCAACCCTTGGCGCCAGGTGTCGCCCCAGAGCACCTGCTGCGCGTCGTGCGGGGCCTCGAACCCATCGGTTGGAGCCGTGAGAGCCGTCGCCGTCGGCTGCACGAGGTAGGGGGTGACGATGACGACCAGCTCGCTTTCGTTGTTCTGAAACTTGTTTGAGCGGAACAGCGCCCCGAGCACCGGGATGTCGCCAAGCCACGGAACCTTTGAGATGTCCTGCTCGGTGTTGTGCTGCATTAGCCCGGCGAGCGCGAAGCTTTGCCCGCTGGCGAGCTCGACCGTCGTCTCAGCGCGGTCGACGGTTAGCGCGGGGATCACAAAGCCGCTGATCTGTACCGCTCCATTACTGCTGAGTTGGCTGACTTCGGGCCGAACCCGCAGATTGAGATGGTTGGCGTCGATGATCGTCGGGGTGAAGGCCAGCTGGACGCCGAATTGCTGGAACTGGACCGAAATCGCCGAGGTGCCGGAAGAAACGTTTTGCACGACTGGGACCGGAAACTCCCCGCCGGCGAGAAAGCTCGCGGTCTGGCCCGAGATCGCGGTCAGGTTGGGCTCGGCTAGGACGGTCAGAAACCCTTCGGTCGCGAGTGCCTCGACGATGGCAGCAACCTCATTTCCAGAAGAGGGAGGAAATACACCGGCAGTTAGAAAATTCGTCCCCGGAATTATTCCGCCTAATATTGATTCAGTTGCGGTCGTGTTAGTCGTATTGAAATTTACCCCAGTACCAAGCTTGCTCCAATCGACGCCGATCTGCTTCAGAATGCTGCGATCGACCTCGGCGATCTTTACGTGTAGGCTGACTTGGTTCGGCGTCGCCACCGTCAGCCGGTTGATCACCTGGCTGCCCTTGATCCCGGCGGCGACCGCGGCGGCGAGCGCACGCGCTTTTTCCGCCTGCCCGGCGCTGGCGACCGCGCCGCTCAGCACCAGATTGCTGCCGACCGAGGCGAGCGCGATGCGCTGCCCCGGCAGCTCCTGCGCCAAGGCCCGGCGCAATTGCGACAAATCGAGCTCGACCCGCACCGGCGCGTTCAGCAGCACCTTGTCGCCCGAATCCACCGCATAGATCACGGTCTCGCCGGGCGCTTTGGCGCTGACATAGACGAGCGAGGGCGATTTGACCTGAACGTCGGCGATGTTCGGATCGGCGACAAAGACCGTCGCCGCCGGCCGCGCCAGGCGGATCAGCGTGCCCTTGCCGAGTTCGAGCACGATCCCGGCGTCGTTTGCCGGGATTTCGTCGGCGCTGCCGAGATGGAGAACGCGGGCTTCACCCGGCGCCGCGGCGCCGGCCCGGCCCGGCCCGGCGAGAGCGGCGAACGAGAGAACAATCATCGATCCGGCAAGACCGACAAGCGACCAGCTGTGCATCACGAGCCTCGAGCCGCGGGTTGCGATTCGCAACCATTGCTCGAATTGCCGTTTCCGCGCAATATGCAAACTTTACCATCGCCTGAGTTATGGTTAATTCTGAACGGATTTCCGAGCAGCGGGCTGACCTCGTTGTCGAGCGTAAAGCCGTCGGAGCCGTGGCCGTCGACCAAATCAGCTTGCTGCGGCAATACCTTGTCCTCTGCCGAGTCGAAGCGCGGCCCGGGCGTGTCCGCCTCCGTATCCGCCGCGCTCGAGCCGGCAAGCGCGAGCACGCTCGGCTCGCCGTGCGGCCGGCTGGCGAGACTGCGCAAGCTCAGCGACAGCTTGCCCGGCATGTCGGCGGCGAGAGCGACGATCTCGCTCTCCTTTGGCGTTACCTCAAAGGTCACGGTGCGGGCGCGCACCGCCTTGCCGGCCTTGCTGTCGAGCTGCTGGTCGATCGCGATCACGCGAAGGTTGCGCAATACCGTCTGCGCCGCCTTGTGCTGATAGGCGTTGCCGCCGGCGCTGTCGGCGTGCGGCAACGGCAGGGTGATCAAGAGATCGACCCGGTCGCCCGGCATGATAAAGCCCGAAACGTCGGAGGTCTGGTCGACCGCGACCGAGACCGCGCGCATGCCCGGCCGCAGCACGGCGGCGAGAAAGCCGCGGTCGCCGGGTGCGACGAGCTTGGCCTTGATCAGCGGCTCGCCGGCGACAAAAGGCTCGCGGGCAACCGAGCCGGTCAGCGATTTCTCGCCGCCGGCAAGGATATAATCGCTGGTGATCGCACTTTGCGGCCAGGGCCGCGCCTCAATGTCGGCCGGCTTCAGCAGATGCCCGCGGGCGATCGCCACCCGCGCCACCAGGATCGATTTTTGCGGCGGCGCGGCCTGGGCGGGTGCCGCTGCTCCCGGCGCGCCGCGCTGGGCCAGCCATGAGCGCATCAGCATGGCCGTGCCGCCGGCCAGCAGCAGGGCGACCAGAAACAGGACCACGGTGCGCCCGCGCATGCCCTCCCCCTCAGCCGAGCCGCGGCGGGATCGTCACGAAGAGGGCGGCCGCAGCAATGGCGACGCCGTAAGGCACCGCGATCGTGCGCGTCGTGGCCGCATTCCGATCTGCCGGGTTGCGCCGCGCGTTCCGGGCCGCCGCGAGCCGGGCCCCGACCGGGGTCAAGCAGACCAGCGACAGCAGCCCGCCAAAGAGCGCGGTGACGAGCAGCAGCGCCGGCACTTCGACGGCGCCGGCCCACAGCGCCGCCGCCGACAACAGCTTGACGTCGCCGCCGCCGACGAGGCCGCGCGAAAACAGCAGCGCGCCCGCGACAAAGATCGCGACGGCGGCGCCGGCGGTTTCGAGCGCAGCGAGCCACTCTGATACCGGCATGACGGCGAGACGCAGCAGCCACAGCAGGCAAAGGCCGAGGACCAGCCGATTGGGAATGACCAGCCGGCGAAAATCCTCGAACGCCGCCGCCGCCATCAGCGCGGCGAACCCGCCGAGCACCAGGAGCTGCGGCGCAGCACCAATCATGTCGCGACCATCTCCCCGGTCGCAGGTGCGCCGGTCGCAGGCGTGCCGGTCCCGGCCGCGCAGGTCGCAATTGGCGGCGCAGACGATGCAGCTTGATGCGGGCGCTGCCGGCGACCGGGCATGACGGGCTCCGATGCGATATCGATCGGATCGCATCGTGGGTCCGAACGCTTAAAGAACGTTTAACCGTGCCGGCGGCGATTTCCCGGACGCGCCGAGCCGGCATTCCAGACGCGACTTGCCGGCCCTTGATTTTGCGCCGCCGGCTGCGGCTCTGTGGGCGATGCGCTCGATCGGCCCGATAGCGGCGACCCCCGCGGCACGGAGCTCGGCCTCGCCCCGGCTGCTGCTGGCCGGCGCCTTTGCCGCCTTCACCGTCAGCTCGGTGATGATGCACTCCTATGCGGTCTTTCTGGTCGCCTTTATCCAGGCTTTCGCGTGGAGCCGGGCCGAGACCTCGATCGCCTATTCGGTCTCGCAGCTCGTCGCCGGCGCGAGCTCGCCGATGGTCGGCGCGCTGGTCGATCGCCTCGGCCCGCTGCGGCTGCTGTTTCTCGGCAGCTTTCTGCTCGTCGCCGGTCTCTTGGGCTGCGCGGCAATGTCGTCGCTGTGGCAGATCATCGTGTTCTACGGCGTCGTGATGACGATCGGCGCCAACTGCCTGGGGCTCGTCGTGTTCGTGCCGCTGTTGTCGCGCCGGTTCGTGCGCCGCCGGGGCACGGCGATCTCGGTCGTGCAATCGGCCAACGGCTTTGCCCGCGCCCTGTCGGTGCCGCTGGTGCAGCTGGCGATCTCCGGGATCGGCTGGCGGGCCACCTATCTGGTCCAGGCCTTGTTTATGGCTGCGGCGACGGTGCCGCTCGCCGCGCTGCTGCGGCGCGGGGTGCGTGCCCCGGCCGCGGTCGAAGCGGGCGCGCGCGCCGCCGGCACCGGCCGCCGCTGCCGAGCGGCCGCCCGACTGGACCCTTGCCGAGGCGGCGCGCACCCTGCATTTCTGGCTGTTGTTCGCGGTCTATCTGTTTACCGGGCTCGGCAGCTTTTTGGTTTCGCTGCACCAGCTCGCCTTTGCCGTCGACCGCGGCTTTGACAAGCTCTATGCCGCCGAGGTGCTCGGCACCGGCAGCCTCCTGGCGATCGCCGGCACGATCGTCACCGGCGCCTTGTCGGATTATATCGGCCGTGAATTGGCGGCGATCCTCGCCTATGGCGTGTCGATCCTCGGCGTCGTCTGCGCCCTCTTTATCAGGGGGCCGTCGCAAGATTGGCTCTTATGGCTGTTCGCTTGCTTGTTTGGCCTGACCTGGGGCGCGCGCGGCCCGGCGATCACGGCCAAGGTCGCCGACCTGTTTCCTGGCCGCCAGCTCGGCACGATCCTCGGGGTGATCACGATCGGCAGCGGCATCGGCTCGGCCGCCGGCTCCTGGGCGGCCGGCCGGATCTTCGACCTGTCCGGCAGCTACGAGCTGGCGTTTCTGTTGTCGATCGCCTCCTATGTATGTGGCTGCCTCGCCTTTTGGGCGTTGCGCCGACCGCCGCGGCGGCAGCAGCCGGGTCAGAACCAGCCGCGCTCGGCCTTGCCGATGTAGCTTTCCGACAGCATTAAGCCCCCCTAAAGGCGAAATTAACAACAGCCAGTTGCAGTGGAGGAACAGATCTGTCATTTGTTGTCAGCGGTTATCGGCTCACCTGCCGCGCAGAATCCAGGCGCGCCATGGCTCGGATCGGAAACTTGTCATGCGTATAGCGGAAGACCTTGTTACGGAATGCTTGTTTCGCATAGCAAAACCGCAGGCGATCAGAAATTCCAAAAACCGGGGTATTGTAAACTCTTCGGATAATTATGTTGCTTGGCGCGAAGACGCGCTCCAAACGCAATTTTCTGATCATTTTGACCGGAAATCGATCACGGAGAAGGATGTTTTGGATTTTGGCTGTGGGTCTGGAAATCTTGCATTAGCGATCGCTGGCCTCGGCGCCAATCATGTCTCCGGAACGGATCTTAATTCCAAGGCGATAGCATTGGCGATTGATGCTGCGACCGCCGGTAATATCAGCGTGGATTTTCGCGTAGCTCGTAGGCCCGATGTAATCGAGTTTCCCGACGACAGCTTTGACGTTATTTTATGCTTCGACGTCCTTGAGCATGTAATGGACTTCGAATCGATCATTGGCGAGTGGAGACGGGTGCTGCGGCCGGACGGCCGTATTCTGATCTGGTGGAGCCCTTATTTCCACCCCTATGGCCATCATTGCCATAGCTATGCCCCAATCCCATGGATGCACGTGTTCTGCAACGGCCGGATCATCAATTCGGTCTGTTCGAAGATAGTCAATTGTCCGGAATACGTGCCTCCATATTGGGATCTCGATGAAGACGGCAATCGACGCGACCGATTTGCAGGAAGCACTTCGTTCGGCTTTCTGAACCGGTTGACAATTGCCCGGTTTGAGCGGCTTTGCGCGGCGCAAGGCTTTGCCTTTTTGCGCCGCGAGCTCCACCCTTTGCAGCAGCTCAAACGGCTCCCGCTGGCCCATCGGTTCTGCCGATTGCCCGGGATGCGGGAATTCCTGACTGCCTTTGCAGTCTACGAAATCTGCGTTCCCTAGGATACCGCCGCGCTGATTGCCTGCCCGTGCCGTCCCCCGATATTTGTCTACTCGCTCAAGTCAGGCGGGCCGATCAGACAGCATTGAAATCGATCAGCTGGCGCACCGGGGCGGCGGATTTGAGCGCGGTGAACCCCTCGTTGATCTGGGCCAACTTGATCCGGCCCGAGATCAGGTGGTCGAGCTTGAGCCGGCCCTGGCGCCACAACGACAGCAGCCGCGGCATGTCGACGCGAAACCGGTTGCCGCCCATCGAGGTGCCCTGGATCTTGCGGTCGCGCAAAAAATCGTAGCCGTGCAATTCGATTTTGACGCCGAACGGCACCATGCCGATGATCGTCGCGGTGCCGCCGGGAAGGTCGCCTACGCGGTGCGCCATGCGTGCGAGCCGTCGATCACGGCCAAGAAGGTCTCGGCGCGATCGACGGGCTTGACTACATGCTCTCTATGAGCGAGCATCGAGCGAGTGACGCTGATCGTACCGCCGCCGGTTATGAAGCAGCTTGCGGGATTGCCTCGGGCCGACGCGGGACGCCTGCTGGAGCGTCTCCAGCGGATTGCCGCCGCGCCGGACGAGCGGCACGCCAATGTGATTCCGCTGAGCGGCGCAGCCGGTTCCTATCGGCTGCGGCAAGGCTCCTGGCGGGCGGTTTTCTCGATCGAAGACGGCGATGTCATCCTCGACAAGGTCGCGCACCGCCGGGAGGTGTACAGATGAGCACGATAAGGATTATCGCCGAGTTCGAAAGATTCAGTCACGATCAGCCGTGACGATTGGGAAAGCCTTCAGCAGGAGCTGGACACATTGCAGGATTGTGCGGCCGTTGCCGAGCGCCGTGCTTATGAGCGCCGGGTCGGCAGGGATAATGCGCGGCGCGATTATCTGACCGGAGACGAAGCGGGTCGGTTGCTCGTTGGGGAAAACCCGCTGAAGCTCTGGCGAAAAAAGCGGGGCCTGTCGCAACGCGCGCTCGCCTCGGCCGCCGGCGTCGCCAGCGGGTACCTTGCCGAGATCGAAAGCGGCCGCAAACCTGGCAGCGACGGCGCGATCCGCAAGCTGGCTGCGGTGCTTCGGGTCCCATCGGACGAAATCAGAGCGGAGCGGTATCGCACACTCGACCCGGATTACGGCCCGGTCCTGCTGTGCGGCAGCTCCGTATCGGCGGGGGTATCGCCGGGCAATCGGGGGACCTGGGGTCTCCCCATGGCTTTCGACACTCTCCGAGATGCGTTGGGTTTCGTCCGCGAGCAGTGGCGTTCATTGAGCGCCCGAGGCCCCTGGATTGCCGATGTCGATCACTTGCCGATCTATAGTGCGGAGGATCTGATCCGCGAGATCGAGGGGTGAGCTGAAGACGACAGGCCGGGAGGGCGCCCCGATCAGACAGCATTGAAATCGATCAGCTGGCGCACCGGGGCGGCGGATTTGAGCGCGGCGAAGCCTTCGTTGATCTCGGCGAGCTTGATCCGGCCCGAGATCAGGTGGTCGAGCTTGAGCCGGCCCTGGCGCCACAACGACAGCAGCCGCGGCATGTCGACGCGAAAGCGGTTGCCGCCCATCGAGGTGCCCTGGATCTTGCGGTCGCGCAAAAAATCGTAGCCGTGCAATTCGATTTTGACGCCGAACGGCACCATGCCGATGATCGTCGCGGTGCCGCCCGGGCGCAGCATGCCGAAGGCCTGCTCGGCGGTTCCCTTGGTGCCGAGCGCCTCGAACGAGTAATGCACGCCGCCGCCGGTCATCTCGCGGATCGCCTTGACCGGGTCGGCATTGCTCGCGTTCAGCGTGTCGGTGGCACCCATTTCCTTGGCCAGTTCGAGCTTCGAGGGCTGGGTGTCGATCGCGATGATCCGCTCGGCCCCGGCGAGTGCTGCACCATTGACCGCCGACAGCCCGACCCCGCCGCAGCCGATCACCGCGACGGTCGAGCCGGGCTCGACCTTGGCGGCGTTGAAGACCGCACCGACCCCGGTCATGACGCCGCAGCCGACCAGCGCGGCGCGGTCGAGCGGGATGTCGGGGTCGATCTTCACCATCGAATTTTCGTGCACGAGCATTTCTTCGGCAAAGGACGACAGGTTCAGAAACTGGTTCATCAATTCGCCGCCCTTCCAGCTGAGGCGGCGCGCGACGCCGGGCGGCATCTTGACCTCGGTGTTCTCGCACAGGTTCGGGTGGCCGGTCACGCATTGCGAGCAGGTGCCGCAAAAGACCGACAAGCAGGTGATGACGTGGTCGCCGGGCTTGACATAGGTGACACCCTCGCCGACCGCCTCGACGATGCCGGCCGATTCATGGCCGAGCACGCAGGGTGTCGGGTGCGGGTAGAGCCCGTCGATAAAATGCAAATCGCTGTGGCACAGCCCGGCAAAGGCAGTGCGCAGCAAGACCTCGCGCGGCCCGGGCTTTTCGAGCGACACCTCCTCGATCGTCAGCGGCTGGTTCGGCGCGTGCAGCACGGCGGCTTTCATCGGCGCTCTCCCTGATCCTCGGTATCGCTCTCAGCGTGGATTGCCGGTTTGCGGATCGATGTAGAGCTTATGCTCGACCCCGTCCTTGGTGTAATATTCGACCTTGTAGAGACCGTTTTTCAGCTCCGCCTCGTCGACATAGCGAAAACCCGGCTTTTGCTCGACCTGGGCGAGGATCGCGGAGAGCGGTTTCGACCCGTCGGGCGGCGGCGGTCCGGCGAAGGCGGGTGCCGCGCACAGGACCGGGATCGCGCCCAGGGCCGCCAGGACCGGGATCGCGACTTGGTTGCGCATGATGACCTCCCTCGATAGCTAGGCTGCGAAATTGAGCTTCAGGCCGGGCTCGGGCCAGTCGAGGACGCCGAGATGGCCGGTGCCGGAAAGGGAGATATAGGCGGTCTTCATGTCATGCCCGCCAAAGCAGATATTGGTCGGGTAGACGTCGGGCATCTTGACCTGGCGCACCACCCGCCCGTCGGGCGCGATGACGGTGATGTGGCCGGTAATGAGGGTGGCGACGGCAGATATTGCCCGAGGCTTCGACGGCGAGGCTGTCGAAGCGCTGAAAGCCGGGCAGCCCGCAGACGAGCCGCCCGCCATAGGGGGCCGGAAACGGCTCGTCGTGGAGAACGCCCGGCGCGACGACCTCAAAGGCGAAGAGCCGCGAGGTCTCGGTGTCGGCGACATAGAGCGTGGTTTCGTCCGGCGACAGGCCGACGCCGTTTGGGGTCAGCATCGGATAGACGAGCTCGGTGACCTTGGAGCCGTCGGGCAAGGCGTAATAGAGCCCGCCATGGTCGCGCCGCCGGGCGTAGCGCTTGCCGAGATCGGTGAAATAGAAACCGCCGTGCCGGTCGAAGACGATGTCGTTCGGCGCCGACAATTTATGGCCGTTGCACTCGCTGTAAAGCACCCGCGCCGAGCCGGTCGCCGGATCGATGCGCTGGATATAGCCGCCCTGGTAATCCCTGGCCGGTCCGGTCGACAGAAACCCGCCATGCGCGTACTCGTTGCCGCCGTTGTTGCACACGTAAAGCGCGCCGTCGGGGCCGGTCGCGACGCCGTTCGGGCCGCCGCCGGCATTGCCGATCGCGGTTTTGGCGCCATCGGGTGTGACCCGCGTCACCGCCCCGCCGGCGATCTCGCCGAGGATGACCGAGCCGTCGCTCATCGCCACCGGCCCCTCGGGAAACCGCAACCCGGTCGCCACGATCCGCACCTCGGCCATGCCACCCTCCTCCGCGTCGCTCGCCGCCGATTGTGTCGCCGCCCCTCCCCAACCGTCAAGCCAACCCCGACCACCGCTCGGCCGAGCCAGCGGGCGCCACCCTCGGCAGCGCAGCTCATCCGGCGTTGGCCTCGCGCCACGGGTCGAGCACCGGAACGCCGGCCTTGCTGAAGCCGCTGATGTCGCGGGCACGACCGTCAGGCCGTGATGCAGCGCCGCAGAAACGGCGAACCCAAAGAAGGCCGTCCGCGCGACACCGGCCCCCTGCTGGACGCCGCAACTGAAATTCCTCGCGAAGCCGCCGCGGCGATGATATTATACAAGATCCGTGTAGTTTTGCTCTCGCGCATGACAGCAAAAGGGCCTTAATGCCGACCATAGCCATCGTGGATTGGGTCAAAATTCAGATGTTCTACGACGACCACGCCCCGCCGCACTTTCACGCAGAGCCGCCCGACAGGATTTGAGCCATGCCGAAGGTTTTGGAAAACATCATCACCGCGGCCACGCCGCACCCGGAAAGCGGCAGCGTGACGCTGAGCTGGGCCAACGGCGCGACGACTGAGAACAGCTTCCGCCATGTGATCGGCAAGGGCGTGTTTTGCGCCGCTCGCCGACACGGCGTTTTTTGTGCAGGTGCGCGTCGGCGAGGGCGGGCGCAGCCTCGAATGGCCGGGCGAGCTCGATTTCTGCGCCGACGCGCTTTGGTTCAAGGCGCATCCTGAAGACGCACCACAGCCGCCGATACGCGCCGGCGATCAAACGGCCGATCATCCCCTGCTCTGACGGTCCGCTGCTCGACCTACATCGAGCCGGTGACGGGCCAGCCACTCAAAATTAAGACTTTCGGCAAACTGGCTTGCCCCTGCCCGGTCCGCCCGCGCGCAACTCCTGCCGCAGCATTTCGCGCAGGATCGAGGACACCGCGGTATAGCTGCCGTTCAAACGCTGCTTAGCGGCCGGTGGCGCGGCAAGGGCCAAATGCCGTCGTCCCTGCTTGCAGAGGCACTGCATTAACAGGTGGAGTACGGAGGTAAGCTGTCGCTGCGTCGACGAAAATGATCTGCTCGGCCTCCGCAGCTCGCCCCAAACCACGAGCAGTCGCGCTCCCGAGCGGTATTACGCGAACCCGAATTATCGATATTTCAATCTTTCGCTGCTTTGCTGTCGGCCGGTTATTGCCGCGGAGCGACCGGCGAGACTTGGCTTCATTGGGCGATCTTGGCGTCATCGGCCGGTCTCTCGCCGGCGAGCTGGCAAAAACCGGGGCTGGCGGGTGGCGACGGCTGGTTCCGTCGCTGCCGATGATCGTGGGGCTCATGGCGCTGGCGCGGGCGCTGGCCGAGCCGCGGGCGTTGCTCAACGACCCGGACACCTATCTCCACATCGCCGCCGGGCGGTGGATCATCGCCCATGCGGCATTGCCGGTGCACGACCCGTTTTCCCACACCTTCGCCGGGGCGTTGTGGGTGCCGCATGAATGGCTGGCCGAGGCGGTGCTGGCGGCCGTCTATCGCGGCGCCGGGTGGAGCGGGGTGGTGCTGCTCGCCGCGACCTCTTTTGCGCTGAGCGTGGCGCTCTTGACCCGCTGTCTGCTGCGCTGGGCCGAGCCTTTTACGGCGCTGATCGCGGCCGGGCTCGGCGCCGCCCTGGTCGAAGGCCATGTCCTGGCGCGCCCGCATATGCTCGCCATGCCGCTCCTGGTCTGGTGGTCGGGGGCGCTCTTCGCCGCCCGCGACAGCGGTGCGCCGCCGCCTTATCGGCTGCTGCCGGTCATGGTGCTGTGGGCCAATCTGCATGCGAGCTTTCTCGCCGGGGTCGGGCTGGCGCTCTTTCTTTTCGCCGAGGCAACAGCGACGCCGGAGCGTGGGCGGTGGGGGTGGTTCGCCGCATTTGCGGCTGCTGCGGCGATGCTGACGCCGAACGGTGTCGCCGGCTTTATCGAGCCATTGAGGCTGATGGCGATGCCGGCGCTGCAGGCCTCGTTCGGCGAATGGCAGAGCGCCGATTTCCAGCACTTTCAGCCGCTCGAAATCTGGCTGCTGGGGCTTCTCGGGCTTGGCCTCGCCACCGGCGTCAGGGCACCACTGCCGCGCGTGGCGCTCGTCGCGTTGCTGTCTCACATGGCGCTCGCCCATATCCGCCACGCCGATCTCTTGGGCCTCGTCGGGCCGCTCGCCTTGGCCGCTTCTCTGGGGCCGCAGCTCGCCGCCCGCTTGCGCTCCGAGCCGGTTTCGGCGGTGACCCGATTGCTCGAGCGGCGCGCCCGCCCGGCCGCAGCCCCGGCGGCGATATTGACCCTCGCCATCGCTTTGACGATGAGCCTGCCGCTGCTGTTGCGGCCGCTCGAGCGCGGCGACGGCCCGGTGACCCCGGCCTCGGCCCTCGCCGCCGCGCAGGCGCTGGGCCTCGACGGTCCCGTGCTCAACAGCGAGCGGTTTGGCGGCTATCTCGTCTACCAGGGCGTGCCGACCTTTATCGACGGGCGCATCGAGCTCTACGGCAACGCGTTTCTGACGCGCTTTATCGCCGCGGCGGGCGGCGATGCGGCGGCCCTTGCTGCATTGCTCGACCGTTACCGTATCCAATGGACATTGCTGGCGCCGGAAGAAGGCGCCGTTCCCGTGCTCGACCGTTTGCCGGGGTGGCGGCGCGTCTACAGCGACGCGCACGCCGTCATCCACACCCGAACCGCTCTCGGCCCCTGAGCGCTACCCGTCGCCGAGCGCGTCGATCTCGGCATCCTCGGGAAACCGCCCGAGCTGCTTTTTAGAAAACGCCAAGCGTCCGTCGACGGTGATCTCAAACACCCCGGCGACCCCTTTGACCAGCTCGACCTCGGCGCCGTATTTTTCGACCAATCGCGCCCTCGCACGGAGGGCCCTCGGCTCGTAGTTTCAAGGCACGCAGTATTCGATCCTGACCTTCATCGCGCGTCTCCAGCACAAACCTCAGCGTCGGCAGATTAGCACAGACCGCGGCGCACCGCCACGATCGCGCCGCGATGCTATATCTCGGACCGGAGGGATTTGCTGTTGAGCGGCTTTTTTGCACTCGGCGCGAATGAAATCGAGGCGGTGCGGCTGAGCCTGCGCGTCGCCTTTTGGGCGATGCTCGCGAGCCTGCCGTTCGGCATCGCCGCCGCCTTGCTGCTGGCGCGCGGGCGGTTTTGGGGCAAGGGCCTCCTCGACGGCCTGATCCATTTGCCGCTCGTCATGCCGCCGGTCGTCGTCGGCTATCTCTTGCTGCTGCTGTTTGGCCGCAACGGCCCGCTCGGCCGGCTCTTGGCCGATTGCTGCGGCGTCGTCTTCGCCTTTCGCTGGACCGGTGCGGCGCTCGCTGCGGCGGTCGTGGGCTTTCCGCTGATGGTGCGCGCGATCCGGCTGTCGCTCGATGCGGTCGACCGCCGGCTGGAGGAAGCCGCCGCCACCCTCGGCGCCGGCCGGTTCTTCGTCTTCGTGCTGGTCACCTTGCCGCTGGCGGCGCCGGGGATCATTGCCGGCATGGTGCTGTCCTTCGCCCGCAGCCTCGGCGAGTTTGGCGCCACGATCACCTTTGTCTCGAACATTCCGGGCGAGACGAGGACCCTGCCCTTGGAGATCTACACGCTGACCCAGACCCCGGGCGGCGACCCGGCAGCATTGCGGCTGACTGCGATCGCCGTCGTTTTGTCGCTGGTGGCGCTGATCGCCTCTGAAATCCTGGCGCGCCGTGTCGGCCGGCGCCTGGTCGGCGAGTGAGCGGATGATCGAAGTCGATCTCGAGCACAAGCTCGGCGCCTTTGCGCTCGATATTCATTTCACCGCGGATCGCGGGCTGACCGCGCTGTTCGGCCGCTCGGGCGCCGGCAAGACCTCGGTCGTCAACGCGATCGCCGGGCTCTACCGGCCCGCCCGCGGACGCATCCTCGTCGACGGCAGGGCGCTGACCGATACCGAACGCGGCATCGCGGTCCCGCCGCATCGCCGCCGCATCGGCTATGTGTTTCAGGAGGGGCGGCTTTTTCCCCACCTGACGGTGCGCCAGAACCTGATGTTCGGGCGCTGGCTCGCGCGGCAGGCGCGCGATGCCGCCCGGCTCGACGAGGTGGTGGCGCTGCTTGGCGCTCGACGGCCTGCTCGACCGGCGCCCTGGACGGCTCTCGGGCGGCGAAAAGCAGCGTGTCGCGCTCGGCCGCGCGCTCTTGGCGAACCCGCGGCTATTGCTGATGGACGAGCCTTTGGCCGCGCTCGACGCCGAGCGCAAGGACGAGATCCTGCCTTATATCGAGCGATTGCGCGACGAGGCGGGCGTGCCGATCGTCTATGTCAGCCACTCGGTCGCCGAGGTCGTGCGCCTCGCCGACACGATTGTGCTGATCGCCGATGGAAAGGTGCGGATGGTGGGCCCGGTCACCGAGGTGCTGGGGCGCGCCGAAGCCCAGCCCTTGGCCGGCGCTGCCGAGGCGGGGGCGGTGCTGGCGGCACATGTCGCGCGGCACGACCGGCGCTGGGGGCTGAGCGAGCTCGAAGGCGGGTTCGGCCGGCTCACCGTGCCGTTGCTCGATCTTGCCGAAGGAGTGCCGCTGCGTGTGCGCATCCGCGCCCGCGACGTGATCCTCGCCACCGCCCCGCCGCCGGGGATCAGCGCGCTCAACGTGCTGGCGGGCCGGGTCGAAAGGCTGGTGCCGAGCGAACGGGCGGCGGTCGAGGTCGAATTGCGCGTCGGCGAGGAGCCGCTCTTGGCGCGGGTCACCCGGCGCTCGGCTGAGGCCCTGGCGCTGGCGCCCGGACGCCCGGTATTTGCCGTGATCAAGACGGTGGCGATCGACCGCCGCAGCCTCGGCCGGCACGATCCGGCCGATTTCGGCGACGAGCTCGAAATCTTCGACGGCTGACGCGCCGCTCCGGGCCGGCCTCACACGATCGGGAATTGCGTTGCGATCAGGCAGTTTTCGAGGATGCCGCGGCCGTGGTCGGGCGGATGGCGCTCGTGCACAAAGCGCGCGTGGACATCGGCCATCGCCTCAGCGCCGAGACCGGGCTCGGTCGGCACATATTGCACGAGGTTGTCGCGAAAGCCGCGGCGGGTGACATAGATCGGCTCGAGGCCGCGGGCGCGGGCGACCGCATGCAACGCGTCGGCCATCGGCCGCACCGCCGGGTTGACCGCAAAATCGGCCCAGTTGTTGGCGAGCACGCCGCCCGGTGCCAGCGCATCGAGGCAGCGCGCCCAGAACGCCTCGTTGCTGTCGGCGGGGCCGCCCGAATCGTAGAGATCGACCAGGATCGCGTCGTAACGGGCATTCGTTGCCGCGACAAAGCGCTGCGCCGATTCGATGGTGACCGGCTGGGTCAGATAGAACCAGCGGCGGGCGACCCCGGCGACGGTCTCGTCGGCATCGACGAGGGTCACCGCGGTGTCGGGCAGATAGGCGCGCATAAACCGCCACATCGCGGCACCGCCGACCCCGAGCAGCAATGCGCTCACCGCTTGCCGGCCCATCGCAAAGGCGAGCGACATCAGCCGCTCGTAATGAAAGACGAGGCGGGCCGGGTAGAGCATGTCCATGCTCGACTGCTCGGTCACCTGCATGCCGCCGCCAAACGATCCCAAGGTGCGGAAATGGCGCGCGCCGCGGTCGAAATCGATGACAAACACCGGCGCGCCAAAGGTCGGGGCGCGGCGCAACAGGCGCAGCCGCGCCTCGCCGCCAAAATAGTCCAGCACGATACGGCGCTGCTGCTCTTCGCCGAACTCTGTGATCATCGAAAGATACTCGCGTGGGTAGCAAGGCGGGCGGCGTGTCCAACGCTTCGGTCGGTCGTAAAAGCGCCGACAGCTATACCGCAAAAAAGGCGAAGGACGGCAATCGGATGAGCCCGCGATCGGCGCCGCGGATCGAGCCGTGACCGGCGCGGTGATGACCGACGCCGCCTGGTTTCGCAACCGCGGCCAGCGCGAGCTGCCGATCTCGGGCCTGCGCCTGGCGACCGACCCGCCCGACCCGAGCTCCCCGGCATAACGCTTGCTTCCTGCCGGGAGCGCTACCGGGGATTTTCAGGGCTTGGCCGGCTGCGCCTTGGCGGCGGATTTGCCGGTTTTTTCTTGCTCTGCTTGGGTTTTTCGCTTCCCGGCTCGACCGTTTCTGCTCCTTGTCGGCTGCGGCATCCTCCTGCTGACTGCACAGGCATTGACGGCACCCTCATAGGTTTCGAGCCGGCGCAACGTCGCCGCCGTTACCTCGAGATCGCGCGGATCACCTCGTGCAAATGCTTTTCGAGGCAGTTGCCGGGGTTGACCGGCAAGGTCGCATCATCGTGACGGTGCAGCGTAACAGCGGGTCGGTCGCGGCCGATGCCGATCGCGGTCAATTCGATCTCGCCGCGCCGTCGCCATTGTCGATGCCGAGCAACTGGGCGGCGTCACGCTCGAATAGCTCACCGGGCCCTTCGACGAGGAAGGCGTCGCCAACACCCGCGTCAAAAGCGGCGGGCCGATCCGGATCCATTATCAATTTGGCGATCCGGGCCGTCTGCCGGCCGCCGGTTATGAAACAGCGCCGCGCCCGGACCCGGCGCCGCCATGCAATTGACCGGCGCCGTCGCTCGCGTCGTCTTCGCGGCCTCAAATGGGCGATGCACGCGGTCTGGGCGCTTGCCGGTCTTTGCCTTCTGTTCGATGAGCGGCAATGGCGAGGCGGCGATCACCGAGCTTGGCGCCGTCAACCCCGAGCCGGCCTCGCTCGCCCTGCTCGCCAGCGGCCTCTTCGCCGTTCCCGCCCTCTGCCAAAAACATCAGGGGTAAAGCTGAGCCCCATCGGGCAGCTCGTCAGCCGGGTGCAGCCCGCAGCCACTTGAACCACATGCCAGCCCTCGGCCGGAGATGGGTTCAGCGCAGTCGTGCCGCGAGCGCGGGGAGGCTCGCGATGTCGATGCCGTGGCGGGCGGCTTCGGTGATCAACGCGAGCGGATCGGCGCCCTCTCGCATCCGGGTCAACGCCCACAGCAAGGTCGAGCGCGTGCCGCTGCGGCAATGGGCGACAACCGGGGTCGCTGCCTCGCGCAAAGCGGCGGCAAAGGCATCGACATCGGCCCGGGTCAGGGTCGCCGCCGTGACCGGGATATGCCGGTAGGCATAGCCCCAGCGATTCGGCGAGGCGCCGCGCATCGGCGGCCGGGAGCTGCCCCGGGTCCTCGCCGTCGGGGCGGTTGTTGAGGATCGTGCGCACCCCGGCCTTGGCCAGCGCCTCGATATCCGACCGGTCGAGCCGGCCGGCGACGCTGAGCCCGGGGGTCAAGGGAAAGGTTTCGGCTGCCATCTCTCGTCTCCGCGATTGCCGTCGCGGCAGATTTGCAGCCCCGGCCGCCGCGGTCACCAAAAATCGGCCGGGCGCGGGTCAGGCGGCGTAGCGCGGGTCAGGCGGCGTAGCGCGGCGGGCGCTGCACCATGTCGGCGGCGCGGATCCAGAACCGTTCGAGGCGGCGCAAGGTGATGCAGGCAGCTTCGAGATCCTGGACCTCGACCGCCGCCTGGGACAGCAAATCGATGTGCCGGCGGTGCATCGCCATCAGGCTGTCGCGCAAGTCCCGCCCCTTGTCGGTCAGGCGGACATGGATCGAGCGCCGGTCGTGCGTCGAGCGCTGCTGGACGATATAGCCGTTCTCGACCATCTTTTTGACGTTGTAGGAGACGTTCGAGCCGAGATAGCAGCCGCGCAAGGTCAATTCGCCGACCGTCATCTCGGCGTCGCCGATATTAAACAGCATCATGCCCTGGATATTGTTGATGTCGTGGATGCCGAGCCCTTCAAGCTCGAGCTTTACCACTTCGAGAAAATGGCGGTGCAGGCGTTCGACGAGCGAGATCGCGTCGAGATAGGGACCGGTCATTTGCAACCTCTTATGCCGATAGGTTGGCGCGAGGTTAATGCCGGGATTGTAAATTAATCGTTTCTAATTTTTACCGTCGCCGTGGAGAAAGCGATAAATGCCGGAAAAATCGAGACCGGCCGCACCGTGGTCGACAAACATCTGGTAGAGGCCCGCGGCCGCGGCGCCGAGCGGTGTGGGCGCTGCATTCGCCCCGGCCGCCTGCTGCGCCAGCCGCAGATCCTTGAGCATCATCGCGGCGGTAAAGCCCGGCGCGTAGCCGCGGTTGGCGGGTGAGGCGGGGACCGGGCCCGGCACCGGGCAATAGCTCGTCAACGCCCAGGATTGGCCCGAAGATTTGGCGGTGATGTCGAACAGGGTCTGCGCCGGGAGCCCCAATTTCTCGGCGAGCACAAAGGCCTCGCAGACACCGATCATCGCGACGCCGAGCATCATGTTGTTGCAAATCTTGGCGGCTTGGCCGTTGCCGGCGGGCCCGGCATGGACGATCGTGCGCCCCATCGCCGCGAGGATCGGCCGGGCGCGGGCAAAAGCGGCGTCGCTGCCCCCGACCATGATCGTCAACGTCGCCGCCGCTGCCCCGGCGGTGCCGCCCGAAACCGGCGCGTCGAGCATGTCGAAGCCAGCTTCGGCCGCCGCCGCAGCGACAACGCGCGCGCTCTCGACATCGATCGTCGAGCAGTCGATCAGGAGCGCCCCCTTGTCGGCGCGCGCGATCAGCCCCGCGGGGCC
Organism: uncultured Alphaproteobacteria bacterium; assembly: GCA_963702685.1. Lineage (GTDB taxonomy): Bacteria > Pseudomonadota > Alphaproteobacteria > ATCC43930 > CGMCC-115725 > AP-15. The sequence goes on from CAVPDQ010000008.1 coordinate 203,946, forward strand.
GAGCCAGACCTCGCGCACCTGCGGCCCGGCCGGCAGCATCGTGATCACGATCTCGGCCCCGGCCGCCGCCTCGGCCGCGGCGCCGGCCGCTCGGCCGCCCGCCGCCGCGAGCGCCTCGACGGTGCGCGGCACGACGTCGAAGCCGGTGACGCGGTGCTGCGCCTTCAGCAGGTTCGCCGCCATCGGCGCGCCCATGTTGCCGAGCCCGATAAATCCGATCGTCGCCATCAGCCTTTGCTCCCGAGCTCAGGTCGCGAGATACCCGCCATCGACATAAAGCTCCGCGCCGGTGATGTAGGAGGCTTCGTCCGACGCCAGGAACAGGACGGCGTTGGCGACCTCCTCGACCCGCCCGGCGCGGCCGAGCGGCACCTGGCGCAGCATCAGGGCGCGCGTCGCGGGGTCGGCGGTGCGCCCCGACGAGCGCATCGGCGGCATCAGCCCCGGATGCACCGAATTGACCCGGATATTGTCGGCGCCGTGCTGCACCGCGGCGACCTTGGTCAAGGTGCGCACCGCCCCTTTCGAGGCGTTGTAGGCGACATGAATGCCGTGCTGGCCGGTGACGCCGGAGATCGACGAGATGTTGACGATGGCACCACCGCCTTGGGCTTTCATCAGCGGCACCGCGAATTTCATGCCGAGAAAGGCGCCGCGCGCATTGACCGCCATCAGCCGGTCCCAGGCCGCGGTGTCGTAGAGGTCTTCGACCGCGCTGCCGCTCAACCCCGCGTTGTTGACCAGGATGTCGAGCCGGCCGTAGGCGACGACCGTCGCCTCGACCGCGGTCTTCCATTCCGCTTCGCTCGACACGTCGAGGCGAAAAAACATGGCCGCCCCGTTCGCCTTGACGATGTCGGCGACGACCGCCTTCCCCTCCGCTTCGAGCATATCGGCCGCCGCCACCTTGGCGCCCTCGGCGGCAAAGATCCGCGCCATGCTGGCGCCCATGCCGGAGGCCGCACCGGTGATCAGCGCAACCTTGCCTTCGAGCCTCATGGCGCTCTCTCCTACTTGTTCAATCGACCCCGACCGCGGCACCCAGGGTCTCGCCGATGGCGCGGTTCAGCACCAGGTCGGCGATCCGGTCGAGGCCGGTCGGCTCGCGGTTGACGATGACGAGGGCCGCGCCGTTGCGCTGGGCCAGCTCGGGGAACCCGGCCGCCGGATAGACGACGAGCGAGGAGCCGGCGACGATAAAGAGGTCGGCCGCCAAGGTCAGGGTTTCGGCGCGCCCCATCGCCGCCGGCGGCATCGCCTGGCCGAACGACACGGTCGCGGTTTTGACAAAGCCGCCACAATCCTCGCACAGGGGTGCCGTTTCGGCGCGTTCGAACCCGGTGCGCACGGCGTCGAGCTCGTAGCGCCGGGCGCAATCGAGGCAATGCGCGTAGGTCGTGTTGCCATGGAGCTCGATGACCTGCCCGGCCGGGATGCCGGAGGCCTGGTGCAGCCCGTCGATATTCTGGGTGATGACCGCCGAGGCCGTGCCGCGGCGCACCAATTCGGCGACGGCGCGATGGCCGCGGTTCGGGGCGGCGGCGCGCAATGTCTCCTCCAGCGCAAAGCGGCGGCGCCAGGTCTCGCGTCGCGCCTCCTCCGAAGCCAGAAATTCGGCAAAATCGATCGGCGCCATCTGCGTCCAGATGCCGCCGGGGCTTCTGAAATCAGGGATGCCGGATTCGGTGCTGATGCCGGCGCCGGTAAAGACGACGGCGCGCCGCGCCCGCTCGATCAGGCGGGCGAGCGCGGCGATGTCGGGATCGATGGCCATGCCGCGACTCTCTCAGAACTGGGCAAGCCCGCCAAGGCCCGCGCGCGCTCAACCCAGATAGGGCTAGGCGATCATCGTCTCGACCAGCGAGGCGCTGGTCTCGGTGCGGAGCCGGCCGCTGCGGATTGCGGCGCGAAACGTCTCGTAATCGCGTTCGATCCGGTCGGCGTAAGCAAGCGCATATTTCGCGATCGCCTCGTCGAACGCGTCGCTCGACCCGAGATAGCCGGCGATTGCCGGCGACTGCCCGGCCTTGGCGTGCGCGCGGGCGAGCGCGCCACCGCAAAGCCTGCCGTAGAGCGCCAGCTCCGAGGCGTCGAGCTGGTCGATCTCGGCGGCAATTTTCATGTCGCGCAATTGGCGCACGTAAAAGTCGCGGCCTTCGGGTCCGCGCGCCCAGCCGAGAAAAATGTCGCTGACCGCTTGCATCAGATGCTGGCCGGCGACGACGCGCTCGCCCTGATTGCGCCACGGCGACGGCCCGGCATGCATTTCGAGCACCGAACGCCGCGCCTCCTTTACTTGCAGAAACAGCGGCTCGTTATGCTCGCCGAGCAAGAGCACGATGTAGCAGCGGGTCCCGACACTGCCGACCCCGACCACCTTCAGCGCCGCATCGACGAGCCGAAAACGCTGCAGCAAGGCGCGAAAATCCTCGCGCAAGCGTGACGCCGTATTGCTTTAGAAATTCCTCGCCGAGCGCCTGCAAATCCTGGTTGGGGTGCGACAGCAGCGGCGGCTGGTCGATGATCCGCGTAACCCCGTTCACGGTAGCCGTGATCTTGCCGTAGACGTGCTCGGAGGTATTGGTTTGGGCGCGCCTGATGTCACGGTTGACGAGGCGCGCGAGACGGCGATCGCTCTGTGCCTCGGCAACGAGATCGAGCAGGTTCAACCGGCTGTACCAGACCGCCATCGTCGGCATGTCGGCAAAGGCGGTCATCCGCTCCCGATAGCGCGAGACGGCGGCATTCGCGGCATCGCGCGCCTGCCCGGTGGAAAAGCCGCGCCAGCGGGCGGCGAGCACGAGACTCGCGCAAAGCCGCTTTACGTCCCATTCCCAGGGCGCCGGAAAGGTCTCGTCGAAATCGTTGACGTCGAAGGCGAGGTTGCGCTCGGGTGTGGCGAACCCGCCGAAATTCATCAGATGAGCATCGCCGCAGGCTTGCACCTTGATGCCGGAGGCAGGGCTTTGCGCCAGATCGCTCGCCTGCACCGCCGCCGCGCCGCGAAAAAACGCAAACGGCGACTCGACCATCCGCGAATAGCGGACCGGGATCAAATTCGCCACGCGGCCCTCGTTCGACGCCTCGATCATGGCGACGACATCGCGACCCTCCGCCGTGAAACCGAGCTCGGCATGGCTCGACCGCGGACAATGCTGCCGCAGCACCCTGCCCGCGTCGCGCCGTTTCGCCGCCGGGGGATCGCCGCCGCAGTCGTCCGGGCGGCGAGGGTTCGCTGCGTCAACCGATGCGGCCATGATCTCCTCCCACGCCCCCTCGCGTCCCTTCGCCAGCCCGGCTCACCTGATGCCCGCGGCCGCCGGCGGCGCCGGAGATACCGAAAAGGTCAGCCACAGGTTCCAGCCCGACGCCCGGTTCCGAGCTGCAAATTCCTTATACCCCTTGACGCCGATAAACGCCTGCATCCCATGGACCGGCACCAGCCAGCCGATTTGCGGGCCGACCCCGGCAACCCGCGATTCGAAGGCGCCGAGCTTGGCGCCGGAGCCGCTGTCGGCGGTGACCGGGGTGAAGAAATAGCCGATGAGACCGGCGTGGCTTTCCCCTGAAGAGGCGATGATCACCCGATGGTTGGGCTTGGGGGAAGAACGTCGCCGGCTCTCGATGTTTCGGCTAGTCGTTCGCCGGCTGCTGCAATTTCTCCATGATCTGGTCGACGCTGAAGCTCTGCGGGCGTTGACGCGGCGGGAATTCTTTGAACGTGCCGATGAATGCCGCGACGATCGCCTGCCCTGCCATCAAGAGGTACGCCTTGTGGATCGTCCACGCGTAGTAGCTGTTCGAGGTGATCTGGGCGCGCTCGTACGGGTCCATGCGCAGGTTGAAAAACAGCGGAAGCCGGCGGAAGGTGAAGGGCTCGCCCCAGATGTCCAAGGTGCCTTGTGTCTTCTGCTCGGCAAACACCAGCTTCCAGTTATTGAAGCGCAGCGCGACGACCTGGCCGTCATCGTTGAAGTAGATAAAACCCTTGCGGTCCGATTTTTCCTGCCGGCCGGTCAGGTAGGGGAGCTGGTTGTAGCCGTCGAGATGCACCTTGTAGGTGCGGCCGCCGGCCTGCCAACTTTTTAAAAGGCGATCCTTGACCTCGGTGTCGCCGGCCACGGCGAGCAGGGTCGGGAACCAGTCATGGCCCGAAAAGATCTCGTTTGAGACGCTTCCCGGCTTGATATGGCCGGGCCAGCGCACCATTGCCGGGACCCGGAAGGCACCCTCCCAGTTGGTGTCCTTTTCGCTGCGGAACGGGGTCATCGCCGCGTCGGGCCACGAATTCATGTGCGGCCCGTTGTCCGTTGTGTAGACGACGATCGTGTCGTTGGCGATGCCGAGATCGTCGAGCGTCTTCAATAGCTTGCCGACATCGCCGTCGTGCTCGACCATGCCGTCGCCGTATTCGTTGTCGGGCATGCCGCTCTGGCCGCGCATCGACGGGCGGACATGCGTGTAGAGGTGCATGCGGGTCGTGTTCATCCACACAAAGAACGGCTTCGCCGCTTTGGCCTGGCGCCCGATAAAGTCGATCGCCGCCCCGGTGGTCTCGTCGTCGATCGTCTCCATGCGCTTTTTGGTCAACGGGCCGGTGTCCTCGATCTTCTGCTTGCCGACCCGGCCAAAGCGCGGATCGACGGTCGGGTCGTCGATGTCGGTCGCAGTGCATTTGAGCACGCCGCGCGGGCCGAACTTGGCGCGGAAGCGCGGGTCTTTCGGATAGTCGGGGTCCTCCGGGTCCTCCTCAGCGTTCAAGTGGTAGAGGTTGCCGAAGAATTCATCGAACCCGTGCACGGTCGGCAGGAACTCGTTGCGGTCGCCGAGATGGTTCTTGCCGAACTGGCCGGTGGCATAGCCCAATGGCTTCAGCGCCTCGGCGATCGTGATGTCCCCGGCCTGCAAGCCGATCGTGGCGCCGGGGATGCCGACCTTGGAGAGGCCGGTGCGCAGGGTCGCCTGGCCGGTGATGAACGAGGATCGTCCGGCGGTGCAGCTTTGCTCGGCGTAATAGTCGGTGAACATCATCCCTTCCTTGGCGATGCGGTCGATGTTCGGGGTGCGGTAGCCCATCAGCCCGAAGGTGTAGGCGCTGATGTTCGACTGGCCGACGTCGTCGCCGAAGATGACGAGAATATTGGGCCGCTTTCCGCTCGCCGGCGCGGGAGCCGGCGGTGCCGCGGCCGGCTGCGGCTGTTGCGCCGCGGCAGGTTTCGGCAACCCGGTCGCGGTCAACGCCGATGCCGCCAACAGCGAGCTGCCGCTCAGCAGCAGGTCGCGCCGCTTCAGGCCGTCGCCGCTTTTCGGTGCTGCGCCACCGGGATTCTCGCGCGACTCCTTGTTGCTCATCGTGTTCTCCCTTGTCGAATGGCCTCACTTACCCTTGACGTGGGCGAGAAAGTGCAGCAGGTCGGTGGAAAATTGCTCCGGGTCTTGCAGAAACGAGAAGTGGCTGACTTCGGGCTGCAGCAACAGGCCGGCGCCGGGAATATTGGCGGCCATGAATTCGGTGTCCCGGCGCTTGATCGCCTCGTCATGGTCGGCATCGACGATCCATAGCGGCACCGTGATCTTGTGCAGGTCGGCGGCGGTCCAGCTGGGCTCGGTCTCCCACATCCTGGTGATCTGGGCGACGAATTCCCTGTATTCCTTGGGAGTCGGTGACAGGGCCGCGTATTCCTTTGCGGCGCGGGCGATAAAGGCGTTGAACACCGGGCTACGGGCGATGTCCGCGACACCGGACGGGTCGGAGTTGGCGGCAAAGGCAAAGAGCTTCGACAGCCGCTCCGGGTGGCGCTGCGCGATGTCGAGGCCGATGATGGCCCCATCGCTCCAGCCGACGATCGCCGCCTTTGGGATTTTGAGATAATCCATCAGCCCGACCACATCCTCGGCCATCAAATCGTAGCCGTAGGGACGCGCGTCGCGGGTGCTGCGCCCATGGCCGCGGCTGTCCATGACGACGACCCGGTAATAGGGTTCGAGGGCGCGCACCTGATGGCCCCAATAGCTCGCGTTGGCGAGCCCGCCATGCAGCAGGATCACCGGCTCGCCCCGGCCAAAGGTCGCGTACCAGATCTTGATGCCGTTGACCGGGGCGAGCCCGCTCTCGACCGGCTTTGGCAAGGTCGGGGTCGGCGGCAAGGTCAGCCATTGCGGCTCGGCCGCATTCGCGCCTGGCGCGCCCACCGCGACAAGCCACCAGCACAGCAGGACCGCAAACCGCCGCATCCCCCGGCCTCCCTCACCAAATTCGGCCGCGCGCTTGTCCTTGGCGTCGTTCGAAAGAGTGCAGGGTGGCGACGGGCCAAAGAGTGCAGCGTGGCGACCGCGTCAGATTTTTTTGGTGCCGAGCCCGCCGCCGCCGGCGCAGGCTTGAGCGTGCAGCCAATCCTCGACCGACTGGTGGCCACGGTACACTTCCGAATAGAGGCCGACCGGCCAAGTCAGCACAAAGACGATATTGTTGACGATGTCGGTGTTGCGGCTGGGGCACGGGCCGGTGGCCAAAAACCCGATCGCCAGCAGCACGATGCCGATCGCCAGATACAGTGCCACGATCGCCCGCATTGAGTTCTCTCTGTCGGAGGTTGGAGGGGCCCGAGCCTTGCCGGCTAGGCGGCGGCGGCAACCGGCTGCTTGTTGCGAGTCCGAGACGCCGGCTCGTCGGCTGCGAGGCCGAGCGCCGGATCGGCGTAAGGCCGCCGGTCGCGCTCGACGCGGCGGCGGATACGGTGCAGGCGCAGATAAAGGGCGGCGAGCCGAACATGCGTGTCGACGAGCCCGGCATCGGCGCTCTTGATCCGCCTGACGATGCGGCCGACCGGGATGACCGTATGGCATTCGTCATAGGCGCCGATCTCGATCGCGATATCGGGGCCGAACGCCCGGCGCGCCGCCAGCTCGGTCGCGATGCCGAAGAGGCAGGCGAGCGAGTTCGACGGGATCCAGGATTTCCACCATTGGATCACATAGCCGTCATCGTCGTAATGCGACGGCTCGATGAGCTCGACGACGAATTTGCGGTCCCCCACCACGCCCTCGCCCGGCGGATTTCACCGCAACCCATTTACCCTTATTGTGCTCGCAGGGAAAGGCCGACCTCCGTCCCGATCCGGTATTGCCTCGCGCTTCGGATCTGCCGTGATCGACAAATACATCGTTCATTCTCGGATCAGGGCCGCGGCGAGGATGGCCGCGATAATCGAGACCGCGCCCAACGCCAGCAGCGGCAATTTGACGACAATCGCAGCGAGCAAGCCCGCGGCGAGACCGGAGAGCGCCTCTGCCGCGACCTGCAAAGCCTGGTTGTTGCCCATGACGCGGCCTTGCTCGGCGCGGTCGGTGGCGGTCGAAAGGAGGCTCGCACAGCTCGGCAAAGCGATCGCGACACCGGCCGAGGTCAGAAACAAGAGCGGCCACATCGCTGCCAGATGCGCCGGCGCCGGGATCATGGCCATAAAGATGCCGGCGAAGACGGCCGAGCCGACGGTCATGATTTTGACCGGGATACGCGCCGACAAAAACCCGGTCAGCCAAAGATTGGCGAGCACGATCCCGACACCGGTGAACGCGACGAATTCGGACATTCGCGAAACATTCAGATGGAATTCGTCCACGAGATACATCGGGTAGGAGCGGAAAAACCCGAACATCGCCAAGTAAATCAGAAAATTGACCCCATAATAGCGGCGCAGGCGACGGTCGGTGACGATGCGCGCGAGACCGGAGACCGTTTCGCCGAGGCGAAAGCTCCGCTCGGCGTCCCGCACCTTGGTTTCGTGGAAGAGCCGCAGCACCGCGAGAGCCGTCAGCAGGAGCAGGGCACAGCTCGCCCAGAAGGGCGTGGCGTCGCCGAACCAGAGGACGAGCCCGGGATCGGCGAGCTTGCCGCCGGCGAGCGGCCCGACGATGTAGGCGAGGCTCGCCGCCAAGTATATGTAGCCGAAATAGCGGTTGCGCTCGGCCGGGGCCACAAGGTCGGCGATTGCCCCTTGCGCGGTGACGATGTTGCCTTCGGCGAGCCCGGCAACGAGCGTCGCCGCGCCGAGGCCCGCGAGGCTCTGCATCTCGATCGCAACGCTGATCGCGGCGTAGCACAGCGTCGTCGCGGCAAGCGAGACCAGCAGCACCGGCCGCCGCCCGAACCGGTCGGAAAGCGCCCCCAGCACCGGCGAGCCGACAAACTGCCCGAACGGATAAAGCGAGAGCAGCACGCCGAGGGCGATCGTCCGATCGGAGGTCGAGGCGCCGGCGGCCACCATCCCGGTGTCCGCGCGCAGCAGCATCGGCGTGAACACCGTGATCATCAGGCTGTAGCCGACAAAGCCGGCAAAGACGACGACATAGAGCGGCAACAGCGCGGCGAGCGCCGGGTGCCGGACCGGCGGCGACATGCACGCAGGTTCGGGCATATCGCGGTGGATCACGCTTTTCCTCTTCTCGGTCCGGCGGGACCGGCCCCTATCGCCGCCGCCTATTCGCCGATAGTCTACGCCGTTCACCGGCGGGCGAGGGGCGAGCGATGTTAGAGGGGTTTGCGCGGATCGAGATCGAAACCAGCGGAGCGCGAATCAACCTGCGCCATGGCGGCGACGGGCCGCCCTTGCTGCTGCTGCACGGCAACCCGTTGACCCATGCGTCCTGGGGCAAGATCGCGCCGCGTCTTGCCGAGCGGTTTCACGTCGTCACCCCCGATCTCAGAGGCTACGGCGACAGCGTCGGCCCCGACGAACCCGGCGAAAACAACATCAACTATTCGTTCCGGGCGATGGCGCAAGACCAGGTCGAGGTCATGGAAAAGCTCGGCTATCGCAAATTCTTTGTCGCCGGGCACGACCGCGGCGCGCGCACCACCGCGCGCATGTGCCTCGACCACCCGGACCGGGTCGAGCGCGCCGCGCTGATCGACATCCTGCCCAACCATCACATCTGGACCCACACCTCCAAGGAGTGGGCGTTGCGCTCGTGGCACTGGGCGCTGATGGCGCAGCCCTACGACTTTCCCGAGCGCATGCTGGCCGGGGTGCCGGCGCAATGGTACATGGAGAAAAAACTATCGAAGCCCGGTCTCGGCCTCGGCTTTTTCGACCCCGAAGCGTTTGCCGAATATGTCCGCTGCTTCAACTGGAAGACGATCAAGGGATCGTGCGCCGATTACCGCGCGTGCGCCACGTGCGACCTCGAGATGGACACCGCCGATTTTGCGGCCGGGCATAAGATCACGCTGCCGCTCTTGGTGATCTGGGGCGCCAAAAGCCATACCGAGGGTGTGCACGGCGACGTGCTGGCGGTGTGGCGGCAGCATTACGCGACCGACGCCACGGGAGGCGCGCTCCCCTGCGGCCATTACGTGCCGGAGGAGGCGCCCGAGGAGACGCTCGCGGCATTGCTCGGGCATTTCGGCTAGCCGAGAACGACGCCGTCGATCACCGCGACATAGTGGCAGGCCGCGCCGAGCACGACAAAGACGTGCCAGATCGCCCGGTGGTAGGGCAGCCGGCGCCACAAATGAAAGACCAGGCCGACCAGGTAGCAGGCGACGCCGGCGGCGATCAGGATGAGGGTCCGGCGCGAGGCGATCGCCGGGCCGATCGCCAGCAGGCTGAACCAGCCGAGCAGGATATAGGCCGCGGCCGAGCGGCGCGGAGGGCCGATTGGAAAGCGCAGCTTGACAAAGACCCCGATCGCGGCCGACGCCCAGACCGCCGCGGTGGCGGCCCAGCCCCAGCCGAGGCCCAGCCGATCGAGGGCGAACGGAGTTGCGGTGGCGGCGATCATGACAAAAATCGCGGCGTGGTCGATGCGGCGCAGCAGCACGCGGCGCGGGCCGCCGAGTGCTGCGGTCAGCAAGAGCGCGCACAGAAACGTCGCCGGCAATGCCGCGGCATAGAGCAAGACGGCGGCGACCACCCGGCCGGCATCGGGCGTGCCGAGCACCGCGGCGGTCAGCCCGGCGGCACCCCCCGCGCCGAGCGCGACGCCGCCGCCGAGAACGCCGAGATCGACGGCGCGCTCGGAGGGGCGGAAAAACGTAGCAGAGCCGGGCATGGGTTTAGGCGAGCGGTCCTGGGCGGGGTGAGCAGCGCCACCATATAAGCCGGGAGCGCAAAAGGAGCGAGGGGGCCGAGCCATGTTCGCCAATCGGCGATCGGCAGGCCGTCGGCTTGGCCGCCGATTGCGGCACTTGCGGGGCGATCGGCCGGTGGTGCTGGCCTTGCCGCGCGGCGGCGTGGCGGTCGCCCGCGAGATTGCCGACATGCTCGATGCTCCGCTCGACCTGGTGATGGTCCGCAAGATCGGCGCGCCAGGGCAGCCGGAGCTGGCCCTGGGCGCGGTCGCCGACGGGATCGAGACGCATATCGTGATCAGCGATCGCATCGCCGCGGAGCTCGGTGTCGAGAGGCCCTATATCGAGGCCGAAACCGCCCGCCAGCGGGCCGAGATCGAGCGCCGCCGCGCGGCCTACCTGGGGGACCGCCCGCCGGTGCCGCTCGCCGGCAGGACCGTGATCGTCGTCGATGACGGGATCGCCACCGGCAGCACCATGCGGGCGGCGTTACGCGCGATCCGCCAGGCGGGCGCCGCCAAAATCGTGCTGGCGGTGCCGGTGGCGCCCGGCGACACGATCGAAGCGCTGCGTGGCGAGGCCGACAAGATCGTCTGCCTGCAAACCCCGAGCCCATTTGTGGCGGTCGGCGCGCATTACGCCGATTTTGCCCAGCTCACCGACGCGGAGGTCGTCGATTTGCTGGCGCGGCGCCGGCCCGAGCCGGCGCGCCGGCCAGGTGCCAGCAGCCGCAGGGAACGCTAGTTGATCGACCAGTAATATCCGACCGTCGGCGCCCGCGCCTTGGTGCTGATCCCGACCATCGGGCCGGTATAGGGGCTTGCCGGTTCCGGCGCGGCCAAGCTCGGCGCCGCCGCCGGCCCGGCCGTCGCCTCGCTGCCGACGATCCGGCCGGAGATGTCGGGGACCGAGCTGAAATCGATGGTTGGCGGCAGCTGAAGGCAGTTGCGCGACTTGCTGTGCGGGCAAGGGCCGGCATTGGCGCTCGCAGCCGCAACTGCGCCCAAAACGGCGAAGGCGAGAGCGGCCGGGACCCACGAGTTCATGCGATACCCCCTATCGCAGAGCACGACCGGGGGCGATCTTGCCCAATCGTCAACGCCGTGTCCAGCGCGTGCTGATCGCCGTTGGGAAATCGCATTGGCAGTGGGTTTGCACGGAGCGGGCCGGCGCCCTTTGCGGCGGCTCTGGCAAGCGGCTGGCCCGGCGGCTAAGCTGTCGCCCGGCGCCATGGTTCGGAGAGGGGCATGAAGCGCAGCACCGAGCGGATCCTGACGACCCATGTCGGCAGCCTGCCGCGTCCGCCCGATCTTCTGGCGATGATCGAGGCGAAGGAGCGCGGCGCGCCGTTCGACGCCCGACTTGCTCGCCGCCCGGATCGAGCGCGCCGTCGCCGAGGCGGTGCGCCGCCAGGCGGAGTGCGGCATCGACATCCTCGCCGATGGCGAGATGGGCCGCTTCGGCTTTATCCCCTATGTCAACGAGCGCCTCACCGGCATCGAGCCGCGCCCCAACAGCGCCCGCGCCGGCGGCTGGGCGCAATCGCGCGAGCACCTCGCCTTTCCCGAATACTACGCCTGGGCGGCGCAAATGCCGGGGACGGCCGGGCGGGCGCCGCCGACCAGCTGGGTCTGCACCGGGCCGATCTCCTATCGCGGCCGTGCCGCGCTGGAGCGCGACATCGCCGATCTGAAGGCCGCTCTGGCCGCGGTTGCCGCCGAGGAAGCGTTTATGCCGGCGGTGTCGCCCGCCAATCTCGCCAATTGGAACAGCAACGAATACTACCGGACCGACGAAGAATTCCGGGTGGCGCTGGCCGAGGCGCTGCGCGAGGAATACCGGGCGATCATCGATGCCGGGCTCGTCTTGCAGATCGACGACCCGCAGCTGGCCAGCCACTGGGCGATGCATCCCGAGCTCGATCTCGCCGAATGCCGCAATTGGGCGAGCGCCAGCGTCGAGCTTTTGAACCACGCGCTGGCGGGATTGCCGCCCGAGCGCATCCGCTACCACACCTGCTACAGCATCAACATGGGCCCGCGCGTTCACGACCTCGAATTGCGCCATATCGTCGACATCATGCTGCGGGTCGCCGCCGGCGCCTATTCGTTCGAGGCGGCCAACCCGCGCCACGAGCACGAATGGCGGATTTGGCAGGAGGTCGCGCTGCCGGCGGACAAGATCCTGGTCCCCGGCGTCGTCACCCACGCCTCGAACCTGGTCGAGCACCCCGAAACGGTGGCCCAGCGCATCGCCCGTTTTGCCGGCGTGGTCGGGCGCGACCGGGTGATCGCCGGCGCGGATTGCGGCTTTGCCAGCTTTTCCACCTCGTGCGAGGTCCATCCGAGCGTGGTCTGGGCCAAGCTTGCCGCACTCGCCGAGGGCGCGCGTCTGGCGACCCGGGAATTGTGGGGCCGGCCCTGAGAAATCGGCGCCAAAGCTTGATCCTTTGCCGGCGCCTGCCTAATAGTTGATTTCCACGCTGCATCCCGGCGCTGCTGTGGAGGCCCGGAGTGAGCTGCCCTCGATGTGGCGCCGACAACCCTGCCGGCATGCGGTTTTGCGGGCGGTGCGGCACGCCGCTCGACGCCGCCTGCCCGGCATGCGGCGCGGCGAACCCGCCCGGAGCACAAATTCTGCGGTCATTGCGGCGTTGCGCTCGACCGGCCGGGGGTTCGGGAGCCGGCGTCGCCGGGGCCCTACGCGCAGCAGCCATCCTCCGCCACGGGCTCGCCGGGCGCCGGCTTGCCGCCCGGCGAGATGAAGCAGGTCACGGTCTTTTTTTGCGACATCGTCGGCTCGACACCGCTGACCGAGCGGCTCGGATCCGAGGCAATGCGCGAGCTCGTTCACCGGTTTCTCGAAACCAGCCTCGCCGAGGTGCGCCGCTATGGCGGCATCGCGCCGCAATTCAGGGGCGATGGCTTTATGGCGCTGTTCGGAGCGCCGGTGACACAGGAAGACCATGTCCGGCGCGCGCTGCTGGCCGCGCTCGCGATCCAGCGGGCGCTCGGCGCCGGCACCACCGAGGGCGCGGGGCTCGACCTGCCGGTGCGGATCGGCATTCACACCGGCCCGGTCGTCTTCGGACCCGTCGGCAACCGGCTGCCGTGGGACGACACGGTGATCGGCGACACCGCCAATGTCGCCGCCCGGCTGGAAGAGGCCGCCGAGCCGGGCACGATCCTGATCAGCGCCGAGACCGCCCGGCTGGCCGAGGGCTATGCCCGCGTCGAGCCGGTCGGCCCGCTGGCGCTCAGGGGCAAGGCCGAGCCGATCACCGCCTACCGGCTCATCGGCGCGTCACACCGGCGATCGGGGCTGCGCGAGACGCCGTCGCCGCGCACCGCGGAGCTTTGTCGACCGCAATAGCGAGCTCGCGGTCCTGCACAATTTTTTGCAGCGGGTCGAGACCGGGCACGGCCATGCGGTCGGCCTCGTCGGCGAGCCGGGCATCGGCAAGTCGCGCCTCTTGGCCGAGTTCCGCCGGCAGCTCGCCGCGGGCCGCGCGACCTGGCTCGAGGGCCGCTGCCTTTCCTACGGCAGCAGCATCCCCTACCAGCTGGTTCTCGATCTGTTGCGCGGCAATTGCGGGATCGGCGACACCGATCTGCCTGAGGCGGCGGCCGAAAAAGTGCGCGCCGGGCTGCGCGAGGTCGGGATCGACCCGGACGAGGGTGCTGCGGTCCTGCTGCACCTATTGGGCATCGAAAGCTCCGCCGGCGATCCCGGCCTTGCCAATCCCGAAGCAGTCAAGGCCAAGGCTTTCGAAACGCTGCGCCAGCTCTGCGTCAAGGGCAGCAGCCGCCGGACTTTGATCGTTATCGTCGAAGACCTGCATTGGGTGGACCGGATTTCCGAGGAATTTCTCGGTTTTTTGGCAGAAAATTTTAGCGAAATCCGGATTCTGCTGCTGGCGACCTACCGGCCCGGCTACCGGCCGCCATGGATCGACAAATCCTATGCCGGGCAAATCCGCTGTCGCCATTGTCGCGCGACGACAGCATGGCGATGGTGCGCTCGGTGCTGCGGGTCGAGCACCTGATCGACCGGGTGACCCGGGAAATCGTCGCCAAGGCAGACGGCAATCCGCTGTTCCTCGAGCAGCTGGCGCTGCATGCCGGGGAGGCGCGCGACCTGCGCACCGGAGCTCGCGGTGCCGGAGACGATCCACGATGTGGTCATGGCGCGCATCGACCGGTTGCCGGAGGAGACAAAGCGGCTGCTGCAGACCGCCGCCGTCATCGGCCGCGAATTCCCGCTGCGCCTTTTGAGCGCGGTTTGGCAAGGGAAACACGCCGCCCGAAGACCATCTTGCGCGAGCTCGCCCGGCTCGAATTCGTCTACGGAGCGCGTCGAGCGCGAAGGCCCGGTCTACGTCTTCCGCCACGCGCTGACCCAGGAGACTGCTTATGGCAGCCTGCTCGAGCGCCATCGCCGCATCCATCACGGCGCTGTCGGGCGCGCCCTCGAAGCGGCTCTACGCCGAGTCGGGCGCACGAGGTCGCGGAACTGCTGGCGCTGCATTTCGGCCGCAGCGACGAGGCCGAGAAGGCCGTCGATTACGCGATCGTGGCCGCCGAAAAGTCGCAGCGCCGCTGGGCCAACAGCGAAGCGGTGGCTATTTCGACGATGCGCTGCGCGCGGCTCGAGCGGTGCCCGACACGCGCGCCGAACCGGCTGCGCCGCATCGACGCCGTGATCAAGCAGGCCGAGGTCAAGTTCGCGCTCGGGCGAGCACACCGAGCACATCGAGGCGCTGGACCGCATCCGCGGGCTGATCGTCGACGAGCTCGGCGACCCGCGCCGCCGTGCCGCCTGGCATTATTGGACCGGGTTTTTGCACAGCCTGACCGGCGGCGGGCCGGAAATCGCGATCGACCATTGCCGGGAAGCGGCGACGCTCGCCGCGGCTGCCGGTCTCGACGAGATCAAGGCTTTTGCCGAATCCTGCCTTTCCCAGGTTTACATGATCACCGGCCGGCTGCGCGACGGGATCGAGGCCGGCGAACGGGCGCTCGCGAGCTTCGAGGCGCGCGGCAATCGCTGGTGGGCCGGGCGGACGCTCTGGTTCTTGACGTGCCAACGCGAATTACCTCGGGGAATGGGAACGCAGCCTCGACTATTGCCGCCGCGGGCTCGAGGACGGCAAACGCCCTCAATGACTTGCGCCTCAAGGCGGTGGGCTGGACGCGAATCGGCCTGGCTCATATCCAGCAAGGCGACGTAGAGCGCGGGTTGGAATGCTGCGAGGAAGCGCTTCGCGTTTTCGCCGATCCCTCGCGATGCGGCGTTCGCCAGGGCGGTCCGCGGGCTCGGGAACATCAAGGCGGGCCGGCTCGACTACCGGAATCGCAGAGCTGAGCGACGCGATCGCGTGGTTCGACAACGCGCGGATGCGCTGGACCTATGTGATCTGCGCGGTCTGGCTCGCCGAAGGCCGGCTCCTCCTCGGCGACCGCGTCGAGCGCTCTACCGCTGATCGATCAGGTATTGTCGGCCAGTCGCGCCACCGGCTATCTCCAGTACGAGGGTCGGGCGTGCTGGCTGCTGGCCGAATGCCTCGCCGCCGAAGCAGCCGAATCCGCCGAGGATTACGCGGAAACCGCGATCCGGATCTTTGAGCAGATCGGCGCGCGCAACGATCTCGCCCGAGCAATGGTCACCCATGCCGCCTTGCGACAGATCGCCGGGGATGTCGCGGCGGCACGCCAGCTGCTCGAACGGGCGCATGCGATTTTCAGCGCGATCAGGACCCGCAACGAACCCGAGCGGGTCCAGGCTGCACTCGCCGCGCTCGATCGCGGCTCCGCGATACGCCTCTTCGCCGGCGCGGCGTGAACTCTCGGCCCGTTTGTCGGGACGCAGCCGGCATCGCGCAGGCGCCGCAAAAATTTTATCCCAATGTGAAATGGATTACACTCGTCCACGGCGTGATCGCCATAAGCCGGTACCTGCGATGGAGGACAAGCAAATGTCGATAGACAAAGATCTCGGCGCGTTGATCTGCATGTTGAACCCCTATACATACGGCAAGGAGAACGCGATGGATCCCCACGTGTTCATTCCCGCCGACTACTCGGGTCCAGCCTTGCCTCCGGCCGCCGGCGGCGCCGCAACCACGACGGCGGCGCCGGCTTCAGGCACAACTCCCGCTCCTTCCCCGGACATGACCGGCGTGTGGATCGAGATAGACAAGCAGCACCCCCATTGGGAATTCAAGGAGCAGCCGCATCGCATCGCCAAGGCGGTTCGCATCGCCTACCGCTGGCCTTACACAGTCGACGGCTTGACCGTATGGATCACCGATTACGTGCTGGTCGGCTTCGAAGGCGCGAAGCGGCGGCTGAGACCAGGGCCGTTTGCTGCCGATTTTTTGCGTGAACATAACACAAACATGGATTGCGCAGAACCACATTACGCCGCTGATCCCGTCTCGATGGGGGATTTGGCTTGGGAAGCCGAGGGTGACCGCCGAGGCTTCCCGTAGGATAGCGTCGCCCGCTGCTTTCCAACAACGATGGATCGAGGCCGAGATTTCGGACAGAGGCGTAGCCAGCAGCGCGGATGGCCGTAACAGCATGGAGGACGACCGTGCTCGATCTGAACGATGTTCAGGGTGATGTCGTTGTCGGCCTCCAAAAGGATTTCGAGAATTTCATCTTCTTCAAGATTATCAATCACATATCCTTTAAGCAAAGGATAAAATTTTACTGCATCAACCGCATTACTACGGCGACGCTTGCCCGGCGGCGTAGCGAGATCATCGGCCAGCGGCAAAAATCCGGCGGCCGCCCACGTCAGAATTTTATCGGCATCAACCTCGGGTTTAGCAAAGACGGGTTGGACCGGTTGATCGGCGCCGGGCGGCCAAGGCTCGACGCGGCATTTGAAAGAGGCGCCGACCATCCCGGTACTCTCGAACGCCTAAACGATCCACCTAAATCGCGCTGGTTGGCAAAATTTCTCTCCGACCGGATCGACGGCGTGCTCCTGATCACCGGCTCGGATCGCCCTTCGGTGATATCCTATTCCGATGAACTGATCCGATTATTGAGCCCGTCGATCAAAGTCGTTTATGCCGAAATGGCGAACGTTCGCCCCGGCGCACAGCGCGGGCACGAGCATTTCGGCTTTCTCGACGGCGTGTCGCAGCCGGGCATCCGCGGGCTGACGCCACCATCCGACCCGAAGCACCGGCCCGACCAGGGCCTGCCGGGGCAGGACCTGATCTGGCCGGGCGAGTTCGTGTTCGGCTATCCGGGCCAAGACCCCGGCGATCCGGTCAAGCCGGGTCCAAGCCCGGACATGGCGGCGCCATGGATGCGCAATGGCTCCTTGATGGTGTTTCGGCGCCTTGAGCAAAAAGTGCCGGAGTTCCGCAAATTCGTTGCCGACCGTGCGGTTCGGCTCGGCATGGACCGGGAATTGCTGGCCGCGCGGCTGGTCGGCCGCTGGAGGAGCGGGGCCCCGTTGGAGCTGTCGCCGCTGCGCGACAACCCTGGCCTCGGCGGCGACGACATGCGCAAGGCGCCAACGATTTCGAATATGGCGACGATCCCTTTCAACGCCGGTGCCCCTACGCGGCCCATATCCGCAAATCCTATCCGCGCGACGATTTCGGCAACGAGGCCGAGGCACAGCGGCATCGGATCATCCGTGCCGGCATCCCGTTCGGCCCCGAGGTCGAGCCGGGCGAGGTGACGACACGGCACAGCCGCGGGCTGATGTTTGTTTGTTATCAAACCTCGATCGAGCGGCAATTCGAGTTCGTTCAGCGCAGCTACGCAAACGACCCCGATTTTGTCGGCGGCAAGACGCGCCCTGGCGGCGGCGCGGTCACGCCCGGGTTCGATCCGATCATCGGACAAGCCCCAGGCGACGGCGCTCGCAAGATGGATGAGCCCTTTCCCAACTTCCCGGCCGGGAGCCGACGTACCACCCTCGAGCTGCCGAACCAATTCGTGGTGCTGACCGCCGCCGGTTATTTCTTTATGCCGTCGATCAGCGCGCTGCGCACCGAGCTGACCTGATCCTCACCGGGCATTGTGGCGTCATCGCTGCGTCTATCCTGTTGCGCTCTGTCTTTCGCCGCCTCGCCATAGGCTGACTACAGCATGATCCGATTAGGTAGAGCCGCCCCTCCGCTCTAGGCTGGGGAGGCTCCGCCAAACAGCGCGATTAGCTGTTGCCGTGCGCTGCGGCGGCATGAGATTTTCGCTATCCCGAACCGCTCGTGCAGCGCCATGACCCAACCGCCGCTTCTCGATCCCGACGAGCCGGGCCCGGTGACCCTGGTCAACGCGACGGGCGCCTCGGAGCTTTTCCTGACCTGCGACCATGGCGGGCGCGCGATCCCGCGGCGGCTCGGCCGGCTCGGCCTCGCCGAACCCGACACCTCGCGCCACATCGCCTGGGATATCGGCATCGCCGAGGTCGGCCGCAGGCTGTCGCAGCTGCTCGATGCCGCACTCGTCTTGCAGACCTACTCGCGGCTCGTGATCGACTGCAACCGCGACCCCGCCGTGCCGAGCTCGATCCCGGAAATCAGCGAAACGACCGAAATCCCCGGCAATCGCGGCCTCGGCGAAGCCGCGCGAACGGCGCGCCGCGCGGCGGTCTTTCGCCCCTATCACGACGCGATCGCTGCCGCCCTCGACCACCGGCGCGCTGCCGGCGCCACCTCTGTGCTGGTGGCGCTGCACAGCTTCACCCCGGTTTTCAAGGGCGCCTCGCGCCCCTGGCATGCCGGCATCCTCTATCATCGCGACGCGCGCCTCGCCCGTCCGCTCCTGGCGCTGCTCCGCGCCGAACAGGGGCTTGTCGTCGGCGACAACCAACCCTATGCGATCGGCGATTTGAGCGACTACACCGTGCCGGTGCACGGCGAGAAGCGGGGCCTCGTGCATGTCGAGATCGAGATCCGGCAGGACCTGATCACCGAGCCCGCAGGCCAGGACGAATGGGCCGGGCGGCTGGCGCGGCTGCTGCCCGCCGCCTGTGCCGTGCTAAAAAGCCGCTGACCGAATTGTAACGCGCTCATCAAAAGGCGAACCCCGAATGACCATCGAGCTGCATACCTGGAACACCCCGAACGGCCGCAAGATCAGCGTCGCCCTCGAAGAGATGGGGCTCGGCTACACCGTGCACCCGGTCAACATCTCCAAGGGCGAGCAATTCGCGCCGGGTTTTGTCGAGATCAGCCCGAACAGCAAGATCCCGGCGATCGTCGATCCCGAAGGCCCCGGCGGCGCGCCGATCAGCATTTTCGAATCGGGCGCGATCCTGATCTATCTCGGCGAGAAGACCGGGAAATTCTGGCCCGCCGACCGCCGCCGGCAGGTGCCGGTGCTGGAATGGCTGATGTGGCAGATGGGCGGGTTCGGCCCGATGCCGGGGCAGGTGCACCACTTCTTGCAGGTCAAGGACGAGACCGACCGGCGCTATGGCCTCGCGCGCTATTCCAAAGAGACGCGCCGGCTCTACGGCGTCCTCGACAAGCGGCTCGGCGAGGTCGAATACGTCGCCGGCGACATCTCGATCGCCGATTTCGCGATCCTCGGCTGGGCCTGGCGGCACGAGCGCCATCAGGTCGATTTCGCCGACTTTCCCAATGTCGCACGCTGGTACGACAAGATCATGGCCCGGCCCGGCACCAGGCGCGGCTTTGAAGTGGCGCTGAGCTAGCAGGCTGCTGAAAAATGCCGTGCCCCTCGGCACGCACCCCTTCGAGACGGCCCGCCTGTCGTGAGGAGCCGCCGCAAGCGGCGTCTCGAAGGGGGCCTCCTCAGGGTGAGGCCAAACCCTTGATCTGGAGGGATTCTTATCCTGAGGAGGTCGCCGATAGGCGGCCGTCTCGAAGGATCGTGGCGACCATGCATCGTTTTCAGCATTGCTAGGGCACGGCCGGTGGAGGGGGGAAATGCGCCTGAAATTCACCAATCCGTGGTGGGTGGTGGTCGGCGCGGTCGTCGGCCTCTTTGTCTGCAACGGGCCGGTGCTCGCCTTCACCTTTGGCGTGTTTCTAAAGCCGATCATGGCCGACACCGGGTGGACGCGGGGCGAGGCGTCGTTCGCCTTGTCGTTCGGCGGCATCTTTTCGGCGATCGCGGTGCCGGTGCTCGGCTCGATGATGGACCGCTGGACGATCCGCCGCGTCGCGCTCCCCGGCATCGTCATCTATGCCTTTTGCATGAGCCTTTTGGGCCTCAGCCCGAATTCGCTCTGGGTCTTCACCGCGCTCTTCGCCCTCGCCGAGACGGCGAGCGCAATCCAGACCCCGGTCGGCTATGCCAAGGCGATCGCGGCGTGGTTCGACCGGCGGCGCGGATTGGCGCTCGGCATCGCGATGGCCGGGGTCGGGCTCGGCGGGTTTGTGGTCCCGCAATTGGCGCTGCGGCTGATCGGCCGGTTCGGCTGGCGCGGCGCCTATGTCTGGCTCGCGGTGCTGACCTTGGCGATCGCATTCCCGGCGGTCGCGTTGTGGATCCGCGAGCCGCTTCCCGGCGAGGGCGAGCACATGCCGTCGCCCAAGCGGCACTTCGCCCGGGCCTGACCCCGCGCGAGGCCGCGCTCACCTTGCGCTTTTGGACCGTCGCCGCGGCATTTTTCCTGGTCGCGGTCGCGGTCAACGGCAGTGTGGCGCATATCGTGCCTCTGTTGACCGATCGCGGCGTGGCGCCGGCACGGGCGGTGGCCACTCTGGGTCTGTTCGGGCTCTCGACCCTGGCCGGACGGCTGCTGGCCGGCTGGCTCGTCGACCGCATCTTTGCCCCCTATGTCGCGAGCTGCTTTTTCCTTGCCCCGATCCTGGGCTTTGTCTTTCTCGCCAGCGCTGCCGGCGCCTTGCCCGCCGCCGGTGTCGTGCTGATGGGGCTCGGCCTCGGCACCGAGATCGACCTGATCGCGTTTTTGACGACGCGCTATTTCGGCCAGCGCGCCTTCGGCCAGCTCTACGGCTATTTCTTTATGGTCTTTGGCTTCGGCTCGAGCCTCGGCCGGTTTCTCGGCGGCTTTGTCTACGATATCGCCGGCTCCTACACGCCGGCCTTGATCGGCGCCGCCGTTGCCCTCGTCGTCGCGGTCGCCCTGATCAGCCGGCTCGGGCCCTACGCCTACCCGGTGCTGCGCCAGATCGAGCCGGGATTGGCGCCGGCCGCGGCACGGTCGTGAAATTTTGGTGGAGCCGAGGGGGATCGAACCCCTGACCTTCGCATTGCGAACGCGACGCTCTCCCAGCTGAGCTACGGCCCCATCGCGCTTTTTCCGGCCCGCCGCCGGGTGCCGCGGACTATCGTCGGGGGGTGGTTTGCTGTCAAGCCGGGCGCCGCTCCGCTTGCGGAGCGTCAACGCGGACAGTACCGTCGCGGCACCAATTGGCGGCGAGGTTTCGCCCGGATGTATGCCTTTTTGCGCCTCGTCGACACGATCATCTCGATCTATATCTGGCTCTTGATTGCCCAGGCGGTGCTGAGCTGGCTCGTCGGCTTCGGCATCGTCAACCGCCACAACCGCGTCGTTTCCACGGTCGGGGATTTTTTGTGGCGCATCACCGAGCCCGTGCTGCGGCCGATCCGCCGCATCGTGCCCGATCTCGGCGGCATCGACATCTCGCCGGTGATCGTGATCCTCTTGCTGTATTTCATCCGCAACCTGATGTTCGAATACCTCGTCTGACCGGACCGGGCCTGGACCCGCCCGAAAATCACGGAGGCTCGCCATGCTGTTGCCGCTCGCCGGACGCCGCCTTTATTACGATTTCGCCGGACCCGAGGACGGCCCCGTGGTCTGCATCACCCACTCGCTCGCCTCCGACGGCGGCAGCTGGGCCGAGCAGGTGCCGGCCTTATTGCAGGCGGAGTACCGCGTGCTGCGGCTCGACATGCGCGGGCATGGCGGCAGCGACCCGGTCGCCGGCGACTACACGATGAGCGAGCTCGCGGGCGACGTCGCCGCGGCGCTCGAGGCGCTCGGGCTCAGCCGCGTCCATTACATCGGGCTGTCGATCGGCGGCATGATCGGCCAGGCTGTCGCGCTCGAGCACGGCGATAAGCTGATCTCCGCGATGTGGTGCGACACCCTGCCGGCGAGCCCCAAGGGCGCGGCCGAGGTCTGGGCCGAGCGCATGAGCACGGTGCGCCACGCCAATTCCTTGGAGCCGCTCGCCGACGCGACCGTCGAACGCTGGTTCACCGACGCGTTCAGGCCGCGAAACCCGGCGCGCTGGCGGCAGATCCGCGACACCGTCGCCGCGACGACGCCAGCGGGCTATCTCGGCTGCTCGGCGGCGATCATGAGCTACGATTTCGTGCCCCGGCTGCCCGCGCTGCGATTGCCGGTGCTGGTCGTATGCGGCGCCGACGACCCCGGCACCCCGGCCAGCGAAAACCGCCTCCTCGCCGGCCTCGTCCCCGGCGCCCGCTACGAGGAAATCGCCGGCATGCGCCATTTCCCCAACGTCGAAGCCCCCGGCCCCTTCAACCGCCTCATGCTGGGTTGGCTCGACGCGCAGCGCGGCCTGCGCTGACCGGAAGGTCGCCCATGTATACAGTGATCTCGAGCCCGACGACAAGGGCACCCTTCTCGTGACCTGCCCGGATCTGCCGGAGGTCACCACGTTTGGCGAGGACCAGGAGGACGCGCTGCGGCGCGTCGCCGCTGCAATCGAAGAGGCGTTCGCCGCGAGGATCGTTCACGGAGAGGACATCCCGGTGCCATCAACGCTCATCTCACAGGGATTTGTGCGGAGATAGGTAAAAAGTTCTTCCTTTGTTCGATATTTCTTATATCTTGATGCGGAAAATGGGCGCAGCCGGTCATTGTAGCGTACGGCGGGAGGATAGCCGCTCAGATGGCGATAGAGACCCTATTCGACGTTCCGTTCGTAGCCGCTATGGCGCTCAAAGAGAAGCAGATACAGCAGAACTACAGGCCGATCATCGCAGTGCACAAATGGTTTGCCCGCCGCCCGGGCACACTCTTTCGTGGGCTGGTGCTCAGAGTTGTGAACGCTGCCCTCTTGCTGCATCTGCACAAGGCCACAACATCTGCGTTGCGCAGGTGACGGCGCGAGAGTTCCGGCGGTGGTTAGCTCAGCGAGGCTGCAGCTTCGAGAGCCATAAAGGCGGAAGCGGCCATCTCACTGTGGTGCATGGAGACCGAAAGTCTCAGCTGCCAATGCACGGCAGCAATAAGGAGCTGGGCGGTGGAGTTGTCAACAAGATCAAAAGATCTGGCCTCGATTAGCCGATCCGTAAAGGCTGTTCATGTACGAAGTAATCCTCAGGCCTGACGACAACGGCACGATCCTCGTGATCTGCCCCGACTTGCCGGAGGTAACCACCTTTGGGGAAGACGAGACCGATGCGGTGCACCGTGCTGCGAATCAATCTTCTCGGATAGTGAATGGTGGTGGCGCAGACGTTGGATCTGGTGGCTGGGCCAATATAGTCGAGAAATATTCCAAAGCTAAACAATACTGTGATTTGCCGTTTGAAGTGCGGCACAAGGCTAGTCGAAAAATTACTGTACCGATAAAAGGTGAATGGATCGGAGAACAGATAAATGGAGCACGCGGACATGCTATATCACTCGATGCGCCAGTCGAGAAGCGTTGGACTTGGCGCCCGAATTCCCGCCGCGAGGATGTTACCGATGCCGTCGGTGTCTGGGAACGTTCGGTAGCGGAACTGACGCACTTTAGCTAGCTTGCTCCAACGATTCATCGGGACTAGGTGGGCTTAGTGATCGGAGAGAACCGTCCAGCCGAGCTCACGGGAAGCAAGACGCGGCTCGCGGGATCGATCCACCGATGCCGTCCAGTGACTACGGCAAGGTGGAGCTCGCTCTGTAGCGTGTCGCACGCTGGCTTATACCTTCCACCATAATAAACTCGAGGCCTACGCCGCTGTTGCCGTGGCAATATTGGATGCTGGCCAGACCTGCACCGCCGCAATTCCTTGCCCAGCGGAGATGGGCGGCTCCATACATATCCACGGCACCGGCTCGTCTATCGTCGACACCGTTTTCGTGTGCCGCGTTCACGGCCGCGTTCGCCGCCGTCAGCTCTGCGAGACGGCCGAAGGGGTGGCGACGTTGGATCGCGACGATCTAGCGCGGCTCCGCACGGCTGGCATGAAGCGGACCGCGGGAGACATTCGTTGTATTGTCTTCGGTCATCTAACTCGCATCGCCGTCTGGCGTCTGCGCGATGGCTGGGACCTGACACGGCCGACACCGAGCGCCGAGAACGTTTCGCCGCGGCCGTTGGCTCTTCGGAGACCGCAGTCAATGATCGACAGGCTCGCGCCTGCGCCCAATCGAGATCCACCAGCGGCGCGGGTGTTCGCCCAGAGAGAACATCATGCGGTTCCCCTTTGAGGTGCCGTTCGAACAGGTTAGAGCGCAGCTTGACACGTACGTCGATGAGGTCTTTGGCGCGCTTCAGTCCGAGTTTTTGACTTTGCCTAAAGACGCTGGATTCGTAGAGTACCCGACGTTCGAGCACGGCTACGAAATATTGAAGAGGATCACTCAGGGCTTTCGTGAGTTCTTGACCGGACGAATCATTGAGGCCGTCTACGAGACGCCTCTGGTTTTTATCGTACTCCGTACGATCCTCGGCTTCAACGCCCAGAATGGGCGTACGTGACCACGCAGCGCACAAAAGTTCAGGTGTCGCAGGGTGCGGCCCGCACTGTCAACAGCGGAATATCCGGCTGGAGCCGCTTTCGCCGTTGCGCACCGGCGCCGGCATCAGCGCGGCGCGCATCCACGCAGGTGGACCGCCTGTTCGATCTGTATCGAAGGTGCACCGCAGACACCGGGTCTACTGCACCGGCTCGACAAGGCCGATACAAAGCACGGGCTTGACCAATCACCGCTCGACGATCGAGCACATCGATCAGGCGCTGCGGGTCATCGGCAAGCGGCTCACTGTCGGCGTTGAAGACGTGGCGTGATGGGGTTCGACTCGTTGCGCGATTGGGTATGGTAGAGGGCGTAGGTGGGGGTGGCGGGCGGCGAGGCGCAGGCGCAGGGCGTTCAGCTTGATGAAGCCTTCGGCGTCGCGCTGGTCGTAGACGGCGTCCTCCTCGAAGGTGACGTGGGCTTGGCTGTAGAGGCTCTTTGGCGATTTGCGGCCGACGACGCGGGCCGAGCCTTTGTAGAGCTTCAGCCGGACGACGCCCTCCACATCCTCCTGGCTCTTGTCGATCAGCGCCTGCAGCATCGCCCGCTCGGGCGAGAACCAGAAGCCGTTGTAGATCAGCTCGGCATAGCGCGGCATCAGCTCGTCCTTGAGATGCGCCGCACCGCGGTCGAGGCAGAGGCTTTCGATGCCGCGATGCGCCGCCATGAGGATCGTGCCGCCCGGGGTCTCGTAGACGCCGCGCGACTTCATGCCGACAAAGCGGTTCTCGACCAGGTCGAGCCGGCCGATGCCGTGCCGGCCGCCCAATTCGTTCAACCGCGTCAGCAAGGCCGCCGGCGACAAAGCCTCGCCATCGACCGCGACCGGGTCGCCGCGCTCAAACGCGATCTCGACATATTGCGGCGCGTCGGGCGCCGCTTCGGGGGCGACGGTGCGGCTGTAGACGAATTCCTCGGGCTCGGCCCACGGGTCTTCCAGCACCTTCCCCTCGGCCGAGACGTGCAAGAGGTTGGCGTCGATCGAGAACGGCGCTTCGCCGCGCTTGTCGCGGGCGATCGGGATCTGGTGCTGGTCGGCATAGTCGAGAAGCCGGGTGCGCGAGGTCAGGTCCCATTCACGCCAGGGCGCGATGACCCTGATGTCGGGAGCGAGCGCGTAATAGCCGAGCTCGAAGCGGACCTGGTCGTTCCCTTTGCCGGTGGCGCCGTGGGCGACGGCGTCGGCGCCGACGAGGCGCGCGATCTCGATCTGGCGCTTGGCGATCAGGGGCCGCGCGATCGAGGTGCCGAGCAGATAGGCGCCCTCGTAGAGCGCGTTGGCGCGAAACATCGGAAAAACGAAATCGCGCACGAACTCCTCGCGCAGATCGTCGACAAAGATCTGCGCGGCGCCGAGCAATTCGGCCTTTTTGCGCGCCGGCTCCAATTCCTCGCCCTGGCCGAGATCGGCGGTGAAGGTGACGACCTCGCAGCGGTAGGTCTCCTGCAGCCAGCGCAGGATCACCGACGTATCGAGCCCGCCCGAATAGGCCAGCACCACCTTTTTCACCGGATCGGGCATGGCCCTCACCCCTTGCTTCAGTGCCTGTGCCGCACTAATCCGAATTGTCGGCTGCGGCAACCGCCATCGGCTGTGCACGGCCAACCCGGCGCTCGATAAAGGCGATCGCGGCGTCGAGCGCACCGAATTGGCGAAGGTCCTCGTGACCGGCTTCGGGCGCGAACCAGCCTTCCTTCGGCGACATCGCGGCAGCGAGCAGCGCGCGGCCCATTTGCACCGGAACGATCCTGTCGCGCTCGCCGTGCAATACCAGGAGCGGCGCCTCGACCCGGCCGATCCGGGACAGCGAGTCGAATTTGTCGCGCACCATCAGCGCGGCCGGAATAAAGGGGTAATGCATGCTGGGCCGCCGCGGCGACGCTGGTGAACGGTGCCTCCAGCACCAGGCCGCCGATCTGCCGGCGCGCGGCCAGCGCGACGGCGACCCCCGAACCCAGCGACTCGCCCCACAGCACGAGCCGGCCGGGGTCGATCCGTGCATCATCGAGAAAATCGAGCGCCGCCTCGCCATCGGCGAAGAGCCCGGCCTCGCAGGGCGTGCCGGGGTTGCCGGCATAGCCGCGGTATTCCGCCATGAAGACGCCGTAGCCCTCGCCGGCGAAGCGGCGCAGGCGCCCGGCGCGATAGCCGATATGGCCGCCATTGCCGTGAAAATAGACGATGACCGGCCGGCCCGGGCGCGGCGGCAGATACCACGAGAGCAGGCTCAGCCCGTCGCTTGTCGTCAGCGCCACCTCGCGCACCCCGAGCGCGGTCAGCTCGCCGAGATCGGGACGGCTGCGGTCGGGGCGATAGAGCAGCTGCCGCTGACCCAGGAAGAGCCCGGCGGCGAAGCGCGCCATAGGCGGCGAGCGCCGCTCCGAGCAGCGAATAAAGCACGGGCGATGGCGAGAGCGATCAGGCGGCGGGCAGCGCCGGCCGGTCGCGCGCTCGCTGCGGCGCGCCTGCACGCTCGCCGATTTGAGCTGGCCGCAGGCGGCGAGGATGTCGCGGCCGCGCGGGGTGCGCACCGGGGCCGAATAGCCGGCGGCGAAGACGATGTCGGAAAACGCCGCGATCGCCGCCTCGGTCGAGCACTCGTAGGGGGCGCCGGGCCACGGGTTGAACGGGATCAGATTGACCTTGGCCGGGATGCCGGCAATCAGCCGCACCAATTCGCGCGCCTCGGCCGGGCTGTCGTTGACGCCCTTCAGCATGACGTATTCGAAGGTGATGCGGCGCGCATTGCTGGCGCCCGGATAGGTGCGGCAGGCGTCGAGCAATTCGGCGATCGGATATTTGCGGTTGAGCGGGACAAGCCGGTCGCGGACATCGTCGCGCACCGCGTGCAGCGACACCGCGAGGTTGACGCCGAGCTCGGCGCCGCAGCGCGCGATCACCGGCACCACGCCGGCGGTCGACAAGGTGATCTTGCGGCGCGAGATCGACAGCCCCTCGGGGTCGAGGATGATCTTCACCGCCGCCGCGACATTCTCGTAATTGTAGAGCGGCTCGCCCATCCCCATCAGCACGATATTGGTGAGCTGGCGGTCCTCCTGCGGCGACGGCCATTCGCCGAGCGCGTCGCGCGCCACCATGACCTGGCCGACGATCTCGGCAGCATCAAGGTTGCGCACCAGGCGCTGGGTCCCGGTGTGGCAGAAGGTGCAATTCAGGGTGCAGCCGACCTGCGCGGAGACGCACAAGGTGCCGCGGTCCTCCTCGGGAATGTGGACGGTCTCGACCTCCTGCCCGTCGGCAAAGCGCACGAGCCATTTGCGGGTGCCGTCGGCCGAGACGAGGCTTTGCCCCACCGCCGGCCGGCGCAGCTCGTATTGCCCGGCGAGGCGCTCGCGGAACGCCCGCGACAGCGAGGTCATTTGCGCAAAATCAGCCGCACCGCGGTGATAGATCCAATGCCACAGCTGGCGCGCGCGAAACGGCTCGGCGCCGAATTCCGCCATCTCGGCGGCAAGCGCGTCACGGCCGAGCCCGACGAGATTGCGCATCATGCCGGAAATATAGGGGCTAGCGCTTGATGCCGCAGGCCTTGTCGATCAGCGCCAAGGCTTTGCCAAAGCCGGCGAGCGAATAGGTGTCGGTGGTCGGCGCGCCCTTTTGCGGTGTCGCCTTGATCACCGCCTGCTTTCCCTTGGCCATCGCCTCGACGATCGTCTTGTCGATGTCGGCGGTCCGCGACCAGGCGGTATCGCCCTTGGTGAAGAGATCGAATTTCGTCCCGTCGATGTCGAGCGCGGCGTCGCTGCCGTCCTTCAACGGATAGCCCACGACAAAGCTGACGACATTGGCGACGTTTTCTTGCGGCCGGTGAGTAACCATCGCGCTCGCCGGCTTGCGCTTCATATTCGCCGGCTCGGTCTTGCGCGGATCGGCGGCGAGATAGCAAACCTGCCCGGATTTCTCGCGATAGGTGTAGGCGCTCCAGCCGTCGGCCACGCCGAGCCGCCGGGTCGGGCTCGTCGTGGCGACCGGATGCTTGGCCGGCGCCTTCTTTACGGTTTGGGCGTGGCCCGGCAATGCGAGCAGCGCCAGCAACAACAGCACCCCGATTCCGGCTGGCCGAAACATTCCGATGACCCCGCCCCTAAAAAGTTCAATTGGCTTCTGCGCGCCCGCCTTATGCCGCACCCGTTTCGCGCAGGAAAGCGGTCAGATCGAGCGCCGGCGCCAAAACACCGACCTGCGACAACAGCGCCTGCGCCGCGCCGCGATGATGCGTCTGATGATTGAACAAATGTCCGAGGACGAGGGGGAGAGGCGCGCGGCACCGCTCACCCGCAGCATCGTGCCAGGCGAGCGGCTCGTGCAGGCGCGCGTCGGACAGCCCGGCGACCAAGTGACGAAGGCGCTCGTCCTCGGCGGCGCGCGCGACCTCGAGCGCGACGAGGTCGGCGTAAAGCACCTGGTCGAGCCGCAGGGTCGGCACGGTGCGGCCGTCGATCCGCGCGATCCAGATGCGGTCGACGACAAGGATGTGGTTCAAGAGCGCGTGCAGCGAGCCGAAGGCGCCGCCGCGCGGCCTGAGATAATCGGCCTCGCCGAGCCTCGCGCAGGCCTGATAGAGCCGGCGATTGGCCCAAGCATTGTAGCCCGCCCAGGTCGTGAAATATTCGCTCGGCATGCTCGCACTCGCGGTGCAGCTGCAATGGCCTCGATGCTACATCAAACCGCGCCGCTTTGCATGACGCTCCCACCGGCCCCTGAAACCGGGCAGAATAAGGCGCATGGACGAGGTCACGATCCGGCCCGCCCGCTCGCGGGGATGCGGGTGCGATCGCCAGGCTCGATGTCGAAACCTGGCGGACAACCTATGCCGGAGTGCTGTCCACGCCTTATCTCGTCGGGCTCTCCGAGCGTCGGCGCGAGGCCGGCTGGCGCGGTGTCATCGCCGCCGAGCCGCGCGACGTGCGGGTGGCGGCCGACGCCGGCGGCGGCATTCTGGGTTTTGGCAGCTGCGGACCGGCGCGCGGCGACCGCGGCTTTGCCGGCGAGGTGTTCACGCTCTATGTCGGACCGGATTGGCAGAACCGGGGGATCGGCCGGCGCCTCTTGATCGCGCTGTTCCGGCGGCTCGTCGCAGCCGGTCGCGACTCGGCGATCATCTGGGTGCTGCGCGACAACCCGTCCCGGTTTTTTTACGAGCGGCTCGGCGGCCGCCAGGTCACGGGCAAGGCGTTGCCGGTCGGCGGCGGCATGGTTGCCGCGGTCGGCTATGGCTGGCCCGATTTGCCGGGGTTTCTCGCCGCGGTATCGAGCGAGGATCGCGAGCCGGAGGCTTGAGCCGCGCGGAGCGCCGCGCGTGCAGCGCGGTCAGGCCAATAAGTAAACTGTCCCCGAAACCGAGGCGGTCTGTTGCGCGTCGCTACGTCATTACGCGTCATTACGGTGCGCGTCATTACGGTCATTACGGTGACAGTGCATTTTATTTGTAACTCGTAACGTCGTCGTAACTCCCGTAACTCCCGTAACTCCCGTAACTCCGTCTGCCGCGGAGGCTTGAGGCGTCCCGGGATGCACTCAGCGCCGCACCGCAGCGGGCGAGGCTGCGGGCGAGACCGCGGCGGGCGAGACGGCGGCGTCCTTGGTCGCGCAGTTACGGGCAGTTACGGTGGGGCAGTTACGGGGGCAGTTACGGCAGTTACGGCAGTTACGGTGACAGTGCATTTTATTGTCGCCCTTACGGTGACAGTGCATTTTATTTGTTCCCTTGACAATTAAGTGCGCGCACTCTCACCGTAACTCAATGAAGTGCACCGTCACCGTAACCGTCAATTAAGTGCACTGTCACCGTAACCGGTACCGTCAATTAAGTGCACTGTCACCGTAACCGGCGCCTGTCACCGTAACCGGCGCTGTCACCGTAACCGTCGCCGTCACCGTAACCGTGCGTCCGTAACTCCGTGACACCGTGACTCACCGTAACTCTGCGTAACCGTCGTAACCGTCACCGTAACCGTAACTCGCCTGTCAGCCGTAACTCGCCCATTCGGTTCAGCGCCGCACCGCAGCGGGCGAGGCGGAAGCGGGCGAGACCGCGGCGGGCGAGACGGCGGCGTCCTTGGTCGGCGCGCCTTCCTGCCAATGCCCGCTTTTCTTCAGCGCCTCGACAACCTCGCGCGGCATGTATTTCTCGTCGTGCTTGGCCAGCACGGTCGAGGCGGCGAACACCCCGTCGGGGCGCAGCCGCCCTTCGACGACGACACCTTGGCCCTCGCGAAAGAGGTCGGGCAAAAGGCCGCGATAGGCGACGGCGAGGTCGGTCTTGCCGTCGGTGACGCGGAACGAAATGGCGGCATTGGCGCCATGAGCCACGCTGTGCGCTTCGACCAGCCCGCCGATTCGCACCCGGCGGTCGGAGCTGACGGCGCGCGCATGCAGGTCGCTCGGGCTGTAGAAAAAAACCAGGTTGCTGCTGAAGGCGGTCAGCACCAGCGCGGTGGCGCCGCCGAGCGCGCAAAGGCCGAGCGCCAGCACGCCGAGCCGCTGCTGCTTACGGGTCATGCCGCCGACCCGTCCCCTGCTGCAAGCCGGAGAGCGCAGCAAGGCTCTGCCGATAGCGCCGCCACGACCAGCCCGCGAAGCCGCCGAGGACGAGGACGGTCAACGCGTAGGCCGGCCAGACAAACGTGGCATAGCCGCCCATCGCGAGATAAGCGCCGAGCCGGCTCATCGCGCCGCGGCGGCGCGTGGGGCGACGGCCGCGCGCCGGCACCCGGTTGAGGCGCAGCGCCAGCACCCGGCGCTCGTTCAACAAGGTGCGCATGCGCACCAGCAGCAGCGTGGCAAAAAGCAGCGCAAAGCCGAGCGCCATGACGAGGAGCGGCACCAGCATCGACAGCGCGATGCTCGGCCCGCCGAAACGCAGCACGCTCGCCGGCTGATGCAAGGTGTTCCACCAATCGACCGAAAACTTGATGATCGGCAGGTTGACGACACCGACGAGCGCCAAAACCGAGCCGGCGCGCGCGCCGCGGGTCGGGTCGTCGAACGCGTTCACCAGCGCGATATAGCCGAGATAGAGAAAAAACAGCACCAGGACCGAGGTCAGCCGCGCGTCCCACACCCACCATGTTCCCCACATCGGCCGCCCCCACAAGGAGCCGGTGGCGAGACAGACAAAGGTGAAAGCCGCGCCGATCGGCGCGGCGGCGCGGGCGGCGATCTCGGCGATCGGGTGGCGTGCGACCAGCGCCACACCGCTGGCGACGGCGATGAAAAGATAAGCCGACAGCGCCATCCACGCCGCCGGCACATGGATATACATGATGCGCACGGCCTCGCCCTGCTGGTAATCGGGCGGTGCCGCGACGAGCGCCAAATAGAGACCCGGGGCGAGGACGGCGAGGCTCGCCCAGCCGCACCACGGCAGCACCGTGGCGCTCATCCGCGAAAACCGCGCTGGGCTCGCCAACCGGCTGATCATCGTCTGCAAACCTCGCTCGCGACCGAAAGCGTTGTAGCCTAAACCGGGTGCCGCGTCAGCGGTCGAAGCGGTCGCAGCCGGAAGGCTCATTCGAGCGCCTGGCGCAACGCGGCAGCGCTCGCCCATGGGCAGAGCGGGAGGGCGGCGAGGCTCAGCGCCGCCAGCAGCAAGAGATGCGGGCGGGCGAGGCCGCCGGTGACGCTCGCCTCGACCGCGGCAGCGCCAAAGATCAAGGGCGGCACATAAAGCGGCAGCACCAGCAGCGCCAGCAGCGCGCCCTGGCGGCGGGCGCCGAGCGCCAAGGCGGCGACGACGCTGCCGATCAGGCTCAGCGCCGGAGTGCCGAGAAAGAGGCCCAGCATCAGCGTCCCGATCGCGCGCGGATCGAGATCGACGATCAGCGCGAGGGCCGGGCTCGCCAGGGTCAAGGGCAGCCCGGTCGCGAGCCAATGAGCGGCGCATTTCGCCAGCACCGCCAATTCGAGCGGGAGCGGCGACAGCACGATCAGGTCGAGCTCGCCATCCTCGTAATCGGTCTGAAACAGCCGGTCGAGCGACAGGAGCGCGGCCAACAGCGCCGCGACCCAGATAATGCCGCCGGCGATGCGCCCGAGGATTTCCGGCTCGGGGCCGACGCCGAGCGGAAACAGCACCACCGCAAGGACAAAAAAGCCGAGGACGAGGCCGGTGTCGCCGGCCTGCCGCAGCGCGAGGCGCAGGTCGCGCCGCAACAGCCCGCCAAACCCCGTCATGCCGGGTCAGCAGAAATCGGCGGCGGCGGCGCCCGGCGCAAAGGCGTCGAGGGCCAGATGGTCGGGGCGGTCGAGCGCGAGCGGCGTATGGGTGGCGAGCAATACCCGCCCGCCCGCCGCCCGATGCGCCGCGAGCGCGTCCTCGAGCCGCACCCGGTTGTCGTCGTCGAGCGCCAGGGACGGCTCGTCGAGCAGCCACAGCGGCGCCGGGGCCAGCACCAGCCGAGACAGCGCCAGCCGCCGCCGCTGCCCGGCGGAGAGCCAGCGGCACGGCCAATCGCCGACCCCTTCGAGCCCAAACGCGCAGAGCGCCGTCTCGACCGCCGCCGCCGAATGCCGCGGCGGCAGGCTGCGCAGCGCCGCCCAAAAGCCGAGGGTCTCGCGTGGCGTCAGGGCCGGCTTGAGCCCGTCCTGATGACCGATATAGTGGAGGCGGGCGCGATGGGCGGCGAGATCGTCGGCGACCGGCGCAGCGCCCCAGGCGAGCCGCCCGGCGGCCGGTGCGATCAGGCTCGCGGCGAGCCGCAGCAAGCTTGTCTTGCCGCTGCCGTTGGCCCCGGTCAACACCAGCGCGGCACCGGCGGGCAGCCGGAACGACAGCCCGGCAAAGACGAGCCGCGCGCCGCGCCGGCAGGCCAGGCCCTCGGCAACGAGCTCGGGGAGCGCCTTGTTCACGGCGCGCAAAAAAGCGGCCCCGGAGGGGGAAATCCGGAGCCGCGCAGTCCTCGGCCGAAACCCTCGGCCGAGCACGAGGTTTGGGGGACAAACCTGTAAGGATGAGCCTTACGCATTCTATATGGGGGTCCGATTGGGTCTTCCGTTTGAAGGAAGTTTGACGATTCGATGAATTTCACCCGGGTCGATGAATTCGCTCGGGTCGATGAATTTGCTCGGGTCGATGATGATCAATCGAGCGCCCGGCGGTCCTCGATCAGCTTGCCGTCGGCCGGCAGGCTGCCCGGCGCCACCGCCGTGACCGTCGCGCGCAATTTGGTCAACGCCTGCACGCTCGCGGCAATTTGCGCCGGGTCTTCGGCGCCGTCGCCGGTCTCGACGAAGAGGGTCATCGCGTCGGTGGCGCCCGGCCGCTCGACGACGAGCCGCGCGGCGCGGACCGAGGGGTGCCGGCGCAACACATCGGTGATCTGCTGCGGGTGGACAAAGAGGCCGCGCACCTTGGTCGCCTGATCGACGCGGCCGAGCCATCCCTTGAGCCGCTGGTTGGTCCGGCCACAAGGGCTCAGCCCCGGCAGGACCGCCGACAGGTCGCCGATGGCAAAGCGGACCAGCGGGTATTCCGGGGTCAGCGTCGTGACCACGACCTCGCCGGCATCGCCCGCCGCGACCGGCTCGCCGGTGCCGGGGCGGACCAGCTCGACGAGGATGCCTTCGTCGAGCACCATTCCCTCGCCGAGGGCGCCGTCCGCACCTGTGCTCTCATAGGCGATGACGCCGAGCTCGGCGGTGCCGTAGCATTGCAGCACGTCGACCCCGCGTTGGCGCAGCTCGGCGCGCAACGACCCCGGCAGCGCTTCGGCCCCGACCAGCGCCTTTTTCAGCGACGACGCGTCGATCTTCTCGGCGGCGGCCCGGTCGAGCAGCACCTTCAGAAAAGACGGCGTGCCGACATAGCCGGCCGGCCGCAAATCGGCGAGCGCACGCAATTGCTGGTCGGTCGGCGCGGTGCCGGCCGGGATCACCGGACAGCCGAGGATCTCGGCCGCACTCTCGACCATCGCGCCGGCCGGGGTCAGGTGATAGGAAAAGGCGTTATGGATCAAATCGCCCGACCGGAACCCGGCGGCGTAAAGGGCGCGGGCAAAGCGCCAATAATCGGGACGCCGCGCCTCGGGCTCGTAGATCGGGCCGGGCGACGCAAAAACCCGGCGCAAGGCCGAGACCGGCACTGCGGCGAAACCGCCAAACGGCGGATCGCGGCGCTGCAATTCGATCAGCGCCGATTTGCGGGTCAACGGCAATTCGGCCAAGGCTTGCCGGCTCGTCACCCGTTCGGGGCGAATCTCGGCGAACAGCTCGCGATAGGCGGGGCTCGCCGCCTTTGCCGCCGCGACGACCGAGGGCAGCGCGGCGAAGAGCGCCGCCTCACGCGCCGCCGGGTCGCGGGTCTCGAGCGCGTCGAAATATCGGCTGTCCACCCGGAAGCCTCCGTTGCCGGCCGGGGTCCACTGTGCTCTCGGACGGCACTCGCGGGCAAGCGCGGGCCGCGCCGGCAGACGGCGCCGAGAGACCGTATCCGGAGCGGAGGCCCCAGACTTGCAGTTTTGTCAGTCCCTCGGATACCCTGCATATTTGGCGAGACCGCGAGGCGCGGTGTTGGCGCAATCGGAGAGCGAGCGGTGCACGCACAGCAAAAACGCCGCGAGGCAGCACGCAGCAGATTTGGATTTTTGCGTTTCATCCGAGAGGTAATCGTATTCCTGGCGCTGCTGGCGCCGCTGATGGCGTCGGCGCAGTCGCTCCCAACCGCCGACAAGCAGCGGCTCGAGGCGCAGAAAAACGCCCTCTTCCAGCAAATGCTGAACAATCCGGCGAACCTCGACATCGCCTTTTCCTATGCCGACGTCGCGACGCAGCTCGGAGACTACGAGGCAGCGGTATCGACCCTCGAGCGGATGCTGCTGTTCAACCCCAATCTGCCGCGGGTCCAGCTCGAGCTCGGCGTCCTCTATTTCCGCATGGGGTCGTTCGAGCTCGCCCGCGATTATTTTGCCAAGGCGCTCGCCGCCCATCCGCCGGCCGCGGTCCGCGACAAGGTCGCCGAATACCTGGCGCTGATCGACAAGGCCCAATCGCGCAGCCACTTCACCGGCTATTTCTTTTCCGGCGGCCAGTATCAGTCGAACGCCAACGTCGCCGGCGCGTCGGCGATCCTGACCCCGGTCTTTCCGTTTCCGGTGCTGCTCAACAGCCAGTTCACCAAGCAGTCCTCGGGCAGCCTGTTCGCCAGCGGCTCCGGGCTCTACAGCTACGATCTGGAGACCCAGAGCCATGATACGATCGACGTCACCGGCGTCAGCTATCTGAGCCACTACTTCAACTCTGCGGTAAACCGGCTCGATCTCGCCCTGCTCGAAGTCACCGGCGGGCCGCGCTTCAATTTTCCAAACGGGTCCTTCACCCCCGGCAAGCCCGCATCGTTCAAGCCATACGCGATTTTTGACGAGGTCGGCTTGGGCTGGGACCAATATTTCGCCGGCTATGGCGGCGGGCTCGAATACGACCAGTTCGTCTGGCACGACATAGCGCTGAAATCGACCTTCGAGTTTCGGCAAAAAACCTATGCCAACGCCCCGACGCGCCCGCTATCGACCGGTCTCAACGGCAGCGACAAGCTGTTCACCTTGGCGGCGATCAAGCCGGTCACCGCGAACTCCTCGCTGAACCTCGAATTCGATTACCTCAACCAATCGACCGAGCTCGCCTTTTATGCAAACAATACGTACATCGTGTCGGGCGCCTACGACATTCACTACGCCGACCCGACCGGCCACACCCCAGGCCCTTGGGAAAGCACGTTCTATGTCGGCCGCGCCTGGAGCATTTACGGCGCGCCGGACCCGTGCTGCAACACCAGCGGCAACCCGCTGACGCCGTCGCTCAGCACGCAATTGACCCAGCGTTGGCGATTTGGCATTACTCAGACTTGGCCGGTGACGGCGAACGCGGCGATCGTGCTCCAGCTCGAGCGCGACATCATCTCGTCGAACCTGCCGCTCTATGCTTACAACAACACCTCGGTTCTGATCGGCCCGCAGATCCGCTTTTAGGGAGCATTCGAGGATGGCAAGCTTTCGGCATCTGCGGCGCGCCGCCATCCTTGTTCCGGTGCTTCTCGGCGCGCTCGGGGCTGGCCCGGCGGCGATCGCGCAGCAACGGGTCGGGGTCAACAGCGCGGTCAACCCGGAATCGACCGGCGCCCCGCCAGGCGCCGCACCGCGCCGCCTGGTGATCGGCCAGGACATCGTCTACAACGAGCGGATTGCCACCCAGGCGCAAGGGCAAACCCAGATCCTGTTTGTCGACGCCTCGACGATGACCGTCGGGCCGAATTCGAACATGGTGATCGACCAGTTTGTCTACGACCCGAATTCCGGCACCGGCAAGCTCGCGGCCAGCCTGACAAAGGGTGTGTTCCGTTTTGTCGGCGGTGCTCTGAGCAAGCACGACAACGCAGTCACGATACGCACGCCGACCGCCACGATCGGCATCCGCGGCGGTGTCATGCTGGTGAATCTGCAGCCGGCGTGCCGCGCCGTGCAAACCGCCGGCTGCAACGAGCTTCAGGTGATCTTTGCTTATGGCGAAGGGGTCACCGTCACCGGGGTGAACGGCATTTCGCAGACGCTCACCCGGCCTGGGTTCGAGGTTACCGTCGCCGGGCCGGGTGCCACACCTTCGCCGCCGGCGCCGGCGCCGCGGGGCGCGGCCACCGCCATCCTGAGCCAGCTCGACGGGCGGCCTGGCAGCAATGGCGGCGCCCAAACGGTCCCGACCGACAAGACGGTCGAGAACAGCGGCATCGCCAACGTCAATTCGAACAATGTTGCCGCCGCCGTCCAGTCCGCCAACCAAAACCAGCCGCTGCAAGGCCGGGCGCCCAACCTGACCAACGCAGTCCAGCAAGCTCAAGCGAATTTGCAGCTGACCGCGAACCAGGGCTTGCCGGTGGCGGCGCCGCCACCACCACCGCCGCCTCCGCCACCACCGCCGCCGCCGCCGCCGCCGACGCCGACGCCGGTGGTGATCAGCTATGCCGGGCTAGCCAAGAGCACCGCCGGCAACGGCGCCAACGCAACGACCCAAGGCTTTATCAACCAAACTGCCGGGCTCGGCCGCATCCCCTATACCGGCGGGACGCTGACCTATCCGGTGGGCGACCCTGCCGCCGGTGTGTTCAAGACGACATTGGCCACCACCGACGGACCCGTAACCGTGCAGTTTCCGTTGGCGCCGGGCTCGGTCGCGTCCGGCTTTGTCAATTTCGGGCCGGGCGGGACGGCGAGCAGCTTCGGCCCGGTTACCGGGACGAGCTACATGTCGCCCGACTCGACGTTTTTCTATGCCAATTTGACCCCGGTCGCACCCTCGCTCCAAAACGAGCGTGCCTTTATCTTCGGCGGTCAGGCGGTGCCGGCAAATTCGCCGTTGCTGACCACCGCACCAGCGAGCGCGCAACCGCAGCTCTACACCTTCGCGCTCCAGCAGGATGCCGCGTTGCGCTCGCCGGTGCCGTTCATCACGCAAAAGACCGGCGGCAACATTCCCAATCCGACGATCTCACCACTCTATATCGTGGCGCCGGCGCAATCCCCGTTCGGTGCGTTCAATCCCAACACCAATCCGGGCGCGACCCCGACCCGCACCTTGCAGGCGAGCTTGGCGATCAACGGCAGCGGCGCCAACCAGAGCTCGGCGCTCGTGGTGCAGACCGGCAGCTTTTTCACCTCGTCCGATACCGGAGCCGTGGCCGGGAACGGGGTGATGCGCGGCTCGTTTGTCGGCAACGGGGCCGTGCCGGTGCAGATCGGCTCGGGTGCGGCGACCGTCCCCGACGGCAACAGCAACAACGTTTTCGGCACCGGCACCGGCGCGCAGCCGATCAGCGGTTTTGTGCTCGACCAGAACCAATACAACGCCAACGCGAGCTTTGTGCCGAACCAAACCGCGACACAGACACCGGTGGGAGGCAGCTCGTCGAGCTATGCCTTCAACCAGCCGGCAACAGCGACCGCGCTGACCCCGAGCACCGCGCTCGGATCGAGGACGACGCAGACGCTTACCGGCTCGTTTGGCGGGATCATGTACCCGGTCGTCGGGGGCGTGCGTCGTGCGCCCTATGCCGCGGCCGGCACCGCCTCGATCCGGACCGATGCGACGAGCAGCCGGGTCGGCGCGACATTCAACGGCGCCGATGCGTTCAACCCTCGCAGCACCACCTTGACGGTGCAATTCGGCGGCCTTGCCGGCACTTCGCAGCCGAGCAGCACCTTTGTCGACGACAGCCGCTACGCGGCGGTCGAAAATCCATCGACGCCATCGCAAGTCAACGGTGTCAGCGCCGCGCTCAGCGGCAACCCGACGCAAGGCACGCAGGTCGCGCTGGTCAGCTCGGGCGTGGTGCCGGGAAACAGCCTGCTGCCGGCCGGCGGCCTCTGCTCGCGCTGCCAATTCTTGCAATGGGGCTATTGGACCGGAACGCTCGATACCTCGAGCGCCGGCCGCCTGGACATTGCGCACATCAACACTTGGGTCGCGGGGATCCCGAGCGTCACCTTGCCGGCGGCGGGCGTCGGCAGCTTTAGCGGCAATGCGCTCGGCTCGGTCGTCAACAGCGGCAAAAGCTATCTGGCTGCCGGAGCGTTCACCAACACCTACAATTTCGGCACGCGCCAAGGCGCCTTCGCGATCAACGGTTTTGATGCCCGCAACTTTACCGGCACCGTCAAGGGCGCCGGCGCCGGCTATCGCGGGCCGCTGACCGGCCCCGCCGGCTTTTCCGGCGAGGCGGCCGGAACCTTCTTCGGCAACATT
Source organism: uncultured Alphaproteobacteria bacterium (assembly GCA_963702685.1). GTDB lineage: Bacteria > Pseudomonadota > Alphaproteobacteria > ATCC43930 > CGMCC-115725 > AP-15. Next base: position 243,455 of record CAVPDQ010000008.1, read on the forward strand.
CCAGGATTCCCGGCGAGCGAGACCGGCGGCAGCTTCGCGCTCAAGGGGCCGGCGTATTTGGCTGCGGGGGTTTTTGCCGGCGCCCGGTGAGCCGAGCGAAATGGATCAAAGAAAGACCCGCCAGCCATGACGCCGGCGGGTCTCGCCTTTTTGTCGCCGGCCGATCCATGGCCGGGGGACGAAGATCGTCAGTTGGGCTTGGGGCCTACGCCCGGCGCGGTGTAGGGATGCTCGGCGCGCTGGTTGTCCCAGTCGGAGGCCTGGTAATGCCTGTCAACACCCGAGGAATGGGAGCCGGGCTTGGGGCCGATCGAGGTCGAGTACGGGTGATCGGCCGGGTTCGAGGCATAATCCGCCGGGGGCTGGTAATGCTCTTCCTTCCACACGGAGCCGCCGCCGGGCTTGGGCAGAAAGCTCTGGGTCGAGCCATAGGGTTGGGTGACCGCGGTTTGCGCCGGCGCCTCGCCGCCCGGCGGCAGCGACGAAACCGATTGGGCCTGCGCCGCCATTGCAAAGCCGGCTACCAGCCCGAGACTCAAAACCGTCGATTTCACCATGCTCGTCATACTACCGTCTCCAGTTGAGTCAAATCGTTCGAGGCTGTCATTTGACGGGCTGAGCCATCTTTGTGCAAATGATAATATTGCATCGCAACCATGAATTCGGTTCATTCTAATGGCCTCGACTTGAACCTGCTGCGGGTTCTCGACACGCTGATCGAAGAGCGCAGCGTGACCCGCGCCGGGGCAAGGCTCGGCCTCAGCCAGTCGGCGATCAGCCACGCGCTGAACCGGTTGCGCTATGCGCTCGAAGACGATCTGTTTGTCCGCGGTCCGGCGGGCATGCAGCCGACACCGCGCACGGTGGCGATCGCGCCGCATTTGCGCGAGGGCTTGCAGCGGCTCCAATTGGCGCTCGGCCCCGCCGAATTTGTTCCGGAGCGGACCGAGCGGCGGTTCACGATCGTGTGCGGCGAATATGTCGGGGCGGTGCTGGTGCCGGGCTTTGCCGCTCGCCTCAGAAAAGAAGCGCCGCGCGCGACCTTGCGAATTTGGCCGAGCAATCTCGGCGTGGCCGAGGCGATCCTCGCCGGTCGCGCGGATTTGGCGATCGGCAGCTTTCGTCGCATTCCCGAGCGCTTCGGCCATGAGCCGCTGTTCCGGGAAACACAAGTCTGGGCGCTCAGCGCCGATCATCCCGCCGCTGCGCAGGAGCTGACCCTCGAACGGCTCGCGGCCCTCTCGCACCTGATCATCACCGCGACCGGCGAGGACGAGAATGCGGTTGGCGGCTATGTCGTCGATCATGGGCTGGAGCGGTTGGTGACCCGCAGCGAGGTCGGGCTCTTGCAAGGTGCGTTGGAGGCACGCGGGCTGCGGCGCGAGGTCGGCCTGGCGACGTCGCATTTTCTTGCCGCGCTCGCCGTGGTCAGCCAATCCCAGATGGCGGCGCTGTTGCCGCGCCGGTTGGCTGCCGCTTTTGCCGATTGGTACCGCCTGCGGCTGTTCGAGCCGCCCTATCCGTCGCCGCCTTTCGAGATTATGAGCCTGTGGCAGCGCGACATCGGCAGCGAGCCGGCTCTCGCCTGGCTGCGTTCTGTGCTGCGCGAGGTCGCCGCCCAGATCTGAAGACGTCTCGCCTGAAGACGTCTCGCCTGAAGAGGTCCCCTTGGCACCGCAACCGCAAAAAAAGAAAGGCCCGCCGGGATCCCGGCGGGCCACCAAGGTCGTAAGTTGTTTTTGGTTAGGTCTTGCGGTCTTTGTTAGAATTTGACCGCGAACTTGCCGATCAGCGCCTGCTCGGTGCCGCGGATGTTGGCGACCACCAGACGCTGGCCCCACATATATTCGATACCGGTGTCGACAAACGCGACCGGGCTCCAGATCAGGTTGACGTGCGCGGTCATCACCTGCTTGTTGGCGTTGACCGACTTCGAGCGGCCCGACCAGCTGCGAGGGGATCTGCTCGCGCGACAGGCCGAAGGTCACATTCGAGCGCAGGTTCGGCCACCACCAATGCTGGTAGCCGGCGCTGGCGCCGAATTCGGGGATTGTCCTGACGAGGACGTTGCTGGCCGCCGCAGAGGTGGTCGGCACCACGATGTAGTTGGTCGCCAGCCCGGCATCGTCGCTTTCGTTCAGGTAGCGGCCGATGCCGTTGCCGATCGTGAACTGCCAGACGAAATTATCCTTGGCCCAGCCGAACCAGTCGGTGTTGACGGAGCCCGAGACGCCGCCGCCATAGCCGAAAAAGCTCCGATCGACAAACTTGCCGTCGTTGACGGTCAGCTCGCGCCCGACCAGGCGGAAATCGACATGCCCCCAGGGTTGCGACCAATAGGAGGCAAAGGTGATGTCCGGCGCTTTTGCGATCGCGATGTTGAACGGCAAGGCGCAGGTCGAGGTCATCGACGCCGCGGTCCCCGGGGCCGGAGCGAGGAGGCCGACCGGGGTGACGCTGCCGGGCTGGATGGTGCCGTTGGCGACGCAGCCGGTGGTCGTCGCGCCGCTGGCACTAAGCGACACCGGGTTCTGTCCGAGATTGGCGTCCGAGGTGACCTTGCCGCCCGGGGTCAAGACATCGGTCTGCGGGGTTTCGAGCGACATCGACCAGGCGCTGCCCCAAGGCCCGGCATAGGTGTAGCGCACCTGCGGGATGCGGACCACGCCGGCCTGGCCGACATCGCCGCCGAAATCGAGGGTTTCGGGGTTGGCGTCCGAGTCGGAGAAGTTCGAGTTGGCCTGGCCGGCGAGAAAGCCGCCCAACGTGCCATAGGCGTATCTGAGACGCGGCACCAAATTGTCGGAGACGCTGAGCAGCTGGTTGCTGCTGAAATTGTTCGACCCGGCCCAGTCGAACTCCATAAAAGTCCGGGCCTCGCCATAGGCGGTCGGCGTGCGGGTCTCGACATTGAGCTTCGACTCGCGCGGGCTCTGCTGGAAGATGCCGTTGCCGCGCGAATGGTTGACCTGCACCGGCACCAGGTTACCCGCTTTGGGGAAGCCGGGCACCGTCTGGCCGTGCACGTCGAGCGGCTGCGACAGCGCGTTGCCGTTGTCGCCGACCGTGGTGTTCTGGCTGCCGTTGGTCTGGCCGCCCTGGAACCAGTAGTCGAGGACCTCGCGGATTTCGCCGCCGACCCGGATCGAGGTGTCGGTGCCGGGGATCAGAAACGAGCGCGGGAAGCTGCCGCCGGTCGCCCCGGCGGTCGCCGCCGGGTTCGGCGCCCCCCGCCCATAGGGGTTGCCCGGCGCGACCTGGGCCAGCTGGTCGATGCGCTGCTGCAGCAGCTGCTGGTTGGCGCGCAGATCGGCCAGCTCGTCGGCCTTGGCCGCAGGCAGGCCCGTCAGCAGCAGGACGGCGGCACTCATCCCGCCGATTGCCGCCACCCCACCGATATTTCGCTTGTTGGTCATCACTCCCCCGGGAAATCAAAGGTTGAGGCCAGCCGCACAAAGGACACCCGATCCTCTCGCGCCATAATATTCTACCCCCCGTGCCGATCAAGCGCGGTCTGGCACTCGCGTGGTGTTTTCGTCGCAGCGTGTCCAACTTGCAACATATAATTCTATATAGTTGATATTTATGAATAAAAATTTTCAGTGACTCTCCTATCAAAGCGCGATCGGACCCGGTTGCGGTAAAAATTTTGTCTAGCGGGTTGCGCGAGAGCGCTCGGAACTTGACGCCTGGACGAGCACCGGCATCGGTCATCCCGTCATTCTCGCGAGCGAGGTCGGTGTTCGATATATGTTCGATAAAGGCCGGCACGCTGACCGTGCGGGTCAACCGGTGGCCGAGCTCCAAGCTCAAATGAAGCAGCACCGGCGAGCCGAGGTTCTTGCGCCCGGCCGCTCAGCCGAACGGGAGCCAGCCTTTGAGGCGCGCCGACCAGCGATGGCGCCCGAGCTCGCGCCGGACCACGCTCATGTCCGTGACCCAATTCAGCTGCATCGCCCGGCGTTGACCGACATGCGGCCGGTGGCCGTGAAACGACCGCGCGCTGCGGCGAAACGCCAGCATTGTTCCGGCGAGGGGCGCGACCTCGCGGGCGCAATCTTCAAGATCGCCGGCGCCGCGCAGGAGCCGCAGCCGACCCTCGGGCACCGCCCAGACCGGGTTCAGATAGAGCAGCAGGGTGATGATCTTGGTGTCGGAATCGGTGTGGATGCGACCGTCCTTGCCGTCGCTGTTGGCGCGCACCGTCAGCAAGGTTGGCCGGTCCTCAAGATCGATGCCGAACTTTTCGGCCATCGCCTCCCCGAGCGCAGGCCCGGTAAGCGCGCTGACGAGCCCGCTGAAGGCCGGCCCGCATTGGAGAGCCTGGATGGGATAGCTGCCGCTGCCCCGCACCGTGGGAAAGTCGGCAAGGATCGCGGGCAGCATGGCGGCGCGGATAAAATCCTCGACGACGACAAAATCGAAGGGGTCGCATTCGAGCGGCGCCGCGCGCAACCGGTCGAGATCGAGAACGCCCAGACCATCCTCCCGGATTTGAGCCTTTCGGATAAAGCAGGATTTGCCCGACAGCGCAATCCCGCCCGACCGCGCAATCCCGCCCGGCAGCGCAATCCCGCTACCCGGGTTCGGGCTGCTTGCTCGGAACCGCGCATGCGAGCGTCAAGACCGCTCCGCGGCGGCCCGGTCGAAAAACGCCTCGAGCGCGGATATGCACGATCGATCGCGATAGATCCGGTGCTTGCGGCTGGCGATTTGCCGCCTGATCTCGGTGCGCCATTCGACGTCTCGCGCGAGCCGGGCGGCGAGCGCGACATACTCATCGGGCGAGGCGGCAATGGTCTGCGGCAGGTCCATCAGCTCCAGCATCGCCGAGCTGTGGCGGCCGCGCATCAACGGGCCGGCCATGGCGACGATCGGCAGGTCATGGGCGAGGCTTTCGAGCGTCGTCGTGCCGCCTGACCAGCCGATGCTGTCGAGGACGATATCGCACTGGCCGGCCGCGGCGGCAAAGCGTTCTTGGTCGAGCGGCGGCAGGAGCACGCAATAATCGGCGGCGGCGAGGCCGCGCGCGGCGAACGCCCGATCCAGACGGTCACGGAAAATTTCGGTGACGTGATCTCCATAAGGAAAACGAATAAAGACGAGCTGGCAGTTGCCGACCCGGTCGGCGATTTCCGCAAAAACGCAATCGTGCTGCGGCAGATATTTATAAAGCGATTGGGGCGACCAGAACACGACCGCATCCGTCCGCAAGCCCAATTCGGCCCGGCCGATCGGCGCCGCCGCGACCGCCGACGGCTCGTAATAGATCGACAAATTGGGCAGCCGAACCAATTGCTCGGTGTAATGGTCCTGGCCGTTCGGCGGCTCCATCGCAGCGCTGGTCAGGAAATAATCGATTGTCGGAAAACCGGTCGTTTCAGGATGGCCCCAGGCGACGCACTGGACCGGGGCGAGGCGCTGCGCCGCGAGCGGTGCCGTCGCCCCGTCCATGCCGATTTCGGGGTAGACCAGGATATCCGGCGCGTCGGCCAGGATCGCCTCGCGCCAGCCCTCGACCGGCAGCGGACCCGATAGAAAGCGGTCGCACCGGCTGGCCGCCGCCGCGGTAGTCGCATCCCGCAGATTTCCGGTGTGATACCCGAACACCTCGAAACGAGACCGGTCGAGCTGGCCGAGCCAACCGCTGAGGAACAGCTTCCATACCGTGTGCCAGCAGAAATACCCGCTGACGATCCCGACCCGCAGCTTTTTGCCCGAACGCGGCGGGCTGGGCGCCGCCGGATATTTTGCCGCCATCGCGCGGCAAGCCATGGCGCCATAGATCGCCTGCAGCTCCCGGTCGTTTTGCTGCTGGTAGGCGAGAAAAAACGGCTGGCTCGACCCGACCGCCGCCGCCGCATCGTCGATCGCGCCGGCCCGGCCGACATCTGCGCACAAGCGCTCCAGCCGCTCGCGGTAGGCGGCGCGGCGCCGAGCGATCTCGGCCTCCTCGGCATAGACCACCGGCAGCTCGGCGACGCAGCGGGCAAAATGGGCGAGCCCGTAATCGGGCCGCGACGCCAGCGCCAGCTGCTGCTCTGCCACCGCATCGTCCGCCCGGCCCTGCTGCTGCAGCACCAGGCCGAGACTGTGATGCGCTTCGGCGAAGCCCGGATCGCAGTCGAGCGCGCAGTACAGCTGGGCCGTCGCTTCATCGAGCCGGCCGAGCTCCCGGAGCGCGCTGCCGAGGTTCAGATACGCCCCCGCATCGGGCCGCAGCGCTGCCAGCCGTTGGTAGACCGGCGCGGCCTCGGCGAACCGCCCCAGCTCGACCAGTGCCGCGCCGAGCCGCTGGTGCGCCTCGGCATCGCCCGGCGCGATCGCTGCCGCGCGCGACAACGCCTCTGCCGCCGCCTCCCGGTCGCCCTGCCGGGCAAGGACGATCCCCAGATTGGTCTGGGCCGCGAGATAATCCGGTCGCAGCGTCGCGGCGCGCCCAAAGCACTCGGCCGCGCGCGGCAAATCGCCCTCATCGGCGCGGATGGTCCCGAGGTTCAGCAGCGCTTCGGCGATGTCCGGGCGCAACGCCAACGCCTGCTCGTAATGCGTCGCCGCGTCATCGGGCCGGCCGCGCAGCTGGCAGGCGACTCCGAGCGAATAATGGGTGTCGGCGTCGTTCGGCCTCAGCGCCAAGGCGCGCCGGTAATGGCGGATCGCCGGGTCGAGCCGGCCTTGGTCTTTGAGCGCATTGGCGAGATTGACATGGGCATCGGCCGAACGCGGATCGAGCTTTAGGGCGCGGCCGATCAAGTCGATCGCGATATCGCCGCGACCCGATTGATGGGCGACCACGCCGAGGAGCTGCAGCGCGCCCGCGTGCCTGGGCTGGCGGGCCAGGACCTCACGGTAGAGGCGCTGCGCGTCGGCGAGCCGGCCGGCCTGATGATGACGCCGCGCCGACGTATATGTTTCGCCGATCGTGGCCATTTCGTTGCCGCTCGCCGAACCGCGCGCCGATCATGCGGGTTTCGCATTTCGGCGCAACCCTTTCGGCGGCCGGGCCGGGCGACGCAGCGCGCGCGAGCATTTAATAACCGCTTCGCAGGCATCGCTCGGGTGGGCTAGAGGTAGGGGCTAGCGTGGCGGCGCCAAATCCGCGATCGGCAGCTGAGGGGGGCATGGGACAGCACTGGGGCTTGCCGCTCTTCGCTTGGCCGTCGCGGCTGCGCCCGAACACCTGGGACCTCGTCGCCCTGCCCCTGGTGCTGGCGCTCTTGGCGCTGGTCGCCTGGGGCAGCATGGCGATGAGCGCGCGCTATCATTTCGGCCAGCCGCTGACGATCAGCCTCGACCCGTGGTACCTGCCGCAATATGCGCTGCGCACGGTTTTGCGGATGGCTTTGGCGCTCCTCGCCTCGCTCGTCTTCAGCCTCGCCTATGCGGCGCTCGCCGCCAAGAGCCGGCGGGCGGAGAAGATCATGATCCCGGTGCTCGACATCCTGCAATCGGTGCCGATCCTCGGCTTTTTGTCGATCACCGTGACCGGTTTCATGGCGCTCTTTCCAGGCCGGCTCCTGGGCGTCGAATGTGCGGCGATCTTCGCCATCTTCACCTCGCAAGCATGGAACATGACGTTCAGCGTCTACCAGTCCCTGCGCACCGTGCCGGGCGAGCTGGTCGAGGCGGCGCGCATGTATCACCTCTCGGCGTGGCAGCGCTTCTGGCGGCTCGAAGTGCCGCACGCGATGCCGTCGCTCGTGTGGAACACGATGATGTCGGTCTCGGGCGGCTGGTTCTTTGTCGTCGCCTCGGAGGCGATCACCGTAAACGGCCAAACGATCGTGCTGCCGGGGGTCGGCTCCTATATCGCCACGGCGATCGACCAGCGCAACCTTGCGGCGATCGGCTGGGCAATCCTGGCAATGCTGATCGTCATCGTGCTCTACGATCAGCTGTTCTTTCGCCCGCTGCTCGCCTGGTCGCGGAAATTCGTCGCCGAGGCCGCCGCCGACGAGGACAACCCCCGCCCGTGGTTTTTGATCGCGCTGCAGCGGGCGCGCATCTTCGACCTGATACAAGCGGGGCTGCTGGTGGTCAGCCGGGGTGTCGACAAGGCGATCACCGGGCTGCCGCAGCCGCGCCGGCGGCGGCGGGAGGGCCGGTCGAGCCCGGTTTACGATCGGCTGTTCGACCTCGTCTTGCTGGGGCTCGCCGGCGGTGCTGCGGTCTGGATCATCCTCTTTATCCGCCAGCGGGTCAGCGTCGGGGAAATCGGCTGGGTCTTTGTCCTCGGGCTGATCACCGCGATGCGGGTGCTGATCCTGATCGCCATCGCCTCGGTGATCTGGGTGCCGATCGGCGTTGCGATCGGTCTGCACCCGCGGCTCGCCGACCGGGTCCAGCCGATTGTCCAGTTCCTCGCCGCTTTTCCGGCAAATCTGTTCTTTCCGATCGCCGTCGTCCTGATCCTGCGATTTTCGCTCAACCCGGAAATCTGGCTCTCGCCGCTGATGATCCTCGGCACGCAATGGTACATTCTGTTCAACGTGATCGGCGGCACGACGGCGCTGCCTCTCGAATTGCGGCGCGCCGCCCAGAATCTCGGTGTCAGGCGCCTCTTATGGTGGCGGCGGGTGGTGTTGCCGGCGATCTTTCCGGCTTACGTCACCGGCGCGCTCACCGCCGCCGGCGGCTCGTGGAACGCCAGCATCGTCGCCGAGGTCGTGCAGTGGGGCAAAACGACGCTGACCGCGACCGGCATCGGCGCCTATATCGCCCAGACCACCGCCGCCGGCGACGGCGCCCGCATCACGCTCGGGATCGGCGTGCTCTGCCTTTATGTGCTGGCCTTCAATCGCCTGCTGTGGCGGCGGCTCTACAACATCGCCGCCGAGCGTTTGCGGCTCGACTGACCGACGATGCCGCGCCGTCTTCCGATCATGCCCCGCGCCCCGAGAACCGGAGTCCGCCATGCCCGCCCCGCCCATGCCCGCCCCGCTGCTGAGCGCCCAGGCCGTGTGCAAGACCTATCAGATGCCGGACCATCTCGCCCGGCTCGTGCTCGACCACGTCGAGTTCACCCTGCATGATGGCGAAATCGTCGCGATCCTCGGCAAATCCGGCTCCGGCAAATCGACGTTTTTGCGCATCCTCGCCGGGCTCGTGCCGCCGAGCGACGGCAAGGTCGAATACCGCGGCCGGCTTGTGAGCGAGCCGGCGCGAGGCATCGCGATGGTGTTCCAAAGCTATGCCCTGTTTCCGTGGCTGACCGTATTGGGCAATGTCGAGCTCGGGCTCGAAGCGCAGGGCGTCGCCGGCGCCGAGCGGCGGCGGCGGGCGGTCGAAGCGATCGACGTGATCGGTCTCGACGGGTTTGAGAACGCCTATCCGAAAGAGCTGTCGGGGGGCATGCGCCAGCGCGTCGGCTTTGCCCGGGCGCTCGTCGTCAACCCCGATGTCCTGCTGCTCGACGAGCCGTTCTCCTCGCTCGATGTGCTGACCGCGGAGACCTTGCGCGGCGACCTCCTCGATTTGTGGGACGAGGGCCGCATCCCGACCAAGGGCATCGTGATCGTGTCGCACAACATCGAGGAGGCGGTCGAAATCGCCGACCGCATCCTGATTTTCAGCAGCGACCCTGGCCGTATCCACGCCGAAATCCCCCTTACCCAGCCGCGCCCGCGCGGCTGGGGCAGCACCGAATTCCGGCAGACCGTCGACCAGGTCTATACGTTGCTGACGACCGATCCCGGCCGCGACAGCCGGCGCGGCGCCAAGCCGGAGACGATCGGCATCGGCTATCGCCTGCCCGACGCCGCGGTGCAGCAATTCTCCGGGCTGATCGACAATTTGCTCGAGCCGCCCTACAGCGGCCGCGCCGACCTGCCGCACCTCGCCGACACGGTGGGCCTCGGCATGGACGAGCTGTTTCCGCTGATCGAGGCGTTGCAGCTGCTCGGCCTCGCGCATGTCAGCGGCGGCGATATCGAGCTGACGATGCCTGGCCGCGCCTACGCCAAAGCCGATATGCTCGCCCGCAAGCAGCTCTTTTCGGAAGCGCTCTTAAAGCACGTTCCGCTCGTCGACCATATCCGCCGCGTCCTCGACGAGCGCCCCGGCCACCGCGCCCCGGCAGCACGGTTTTTGCGCGAGATCGAGGACCATCTGTCGGAGGAGGAGGCTGAGCGCGTCCTCGACACGGTCATCAATTGGGGCCGGCATGCCGAGATCTTTGCCTACGACTACGACGACCAGGTGCTCAGCCTCGAGAATTTCTAGCGCGAGTTTCGACCAAGCCGACGCGCTCGGCGACATCACCCCCACCCCAACCCGCCCCCATCGAGGGGGCGGGAGTACAAATAGCGGTACTGGTCATGGCCCTCCCCGTAATGGCCCTCCCCCTTGATGGGCCCTTGATGGGGGAGGGTTGGGGAGGGGGTGAGTGCCCGCGAGCCCGCAACCGATGCGATCAGCTGCCGCCGTCGAACTTGCTGTGCGCGACCTCGACCTGGGCGAGCCCAGGGTCGATCAGCCGGGCATAAAACGTGTCGCGGGTGAACGCGCCCAAATCCCCGCTGGTGGTCCACGCGTTCAGGGTTTCGATCTTGACGTAAGCCTCCTGCCCGGCGGCGAGATCGACATTGCTCGATTGGTTGGTGTCGCGGCCAAAGCTATCGACGGCAATGTGGTACCGGCCCGGCGGCACGTCGCGATAAAAGGCGCCGCCCGCCGGCTGCGCGTATCCGGTGACGGCGCCGTTGATCAGCACGGTCGCGAGGTTGCGGCTTTCGGACGGATCGAACGTCCGATAGATCCAGAGCCGCGCCTTTCCCGGCGCAACCGGCGGGACCGCGGAGGCATCCACCGCCGGCGCCTGCGCGCAGCCGGCCACGGCAAGCCCGCTGAAAATCGCTGCGGCCAGCAGCGCCCGGCCAAATCGGGACATGGCGGCGGCTCAGCTGCCGCCGTAAAAGGCGAGCTGCGCGACATCGGCCGCGGCGATTTGGGGCGGCATCAGCCAGGCGTAAAAGGTCGGACGCTCATAGGTATGCCGGTCGCCACCCTCGACCCAGCTCGGCAGCGACACGATCTTGACATAAGCCTGCTGGCCGGAGCCGAGCGCGACATTCGCCGACTGGTTCGTGTCCTTGCCGACGCTGTCGACGGTCACGTGGTAGGCGCCGGGCACGACATCGCGATAAAAGGCGCCGCCCAATTGCGCGAGGCCCAGATAGCCGCCATTGGCGTCAACCGCGGGAAGGCCCTTGCCGGCGTAGGGCTCATAGGCGCGGTAGACCCAGATTCGGGCCGCCCCCGGCCGTAGCGGCGGGATGCTGACTGCCGCCGTGGTGGACGGCAAGGCACAGCCGGCGACCGCCAGCAGCAAGCCCGCGGGCGCGGCGCGTTTCAATGATCGCAAGAGCGGACCAACGTTTCTGTGCATTGGACGCCTCCATAAGCGCGTCGATCGGGCATATCGCCGCGGCACGGCGCATTCGGCCCGATTATGCGATATATGGTTCGATCGGGGTTCGTCTCCGAGCGACCGTCTCACTTTTGCGTGAGCCGAAATGCGTGTGCTGAGCTTGCTCGTCCTCGTTCTTGTTCTTCTCGCCGGCTGCACCCAAGCCACGATGAGCCGGATCGACAGCCGCACGTTTCTGATCCAGTCGGGCGGCATCCCGGGCGGCTCGGATACGCCAAACCGGCGCATGGCCGAGCGGGTCTGCCCGGGCGGCTATCGGGTCATCGACACAACCGTGCACCGCAACACACCCGACCGCTATGCCGACGAGTCGGGCGTGTTCACCAACTGGACGATCCGCTGCCTGTGATCCTGCGGGCGTGATCCTGCGGGCTTGATCCTGCTGCCTGTGATCGTGCGGCTCAGCGCGGCCGCAGGGTCGGAAAGGCGATGACGTCGCGGATCGACGGGCTGTCGGTGAACAGCATGACCAGCCGGTCGATGCCGATGCCGAGCCCGCCGCAGGGCGGCAGCCCGTATTCGAGCGCGGTGACGTAATCCTCGTCGAGCGGCTGCGCCTCCTCGTCGCCTTGGGCGCGGGCCCGCATCTGCGCCGCAAACCGGGCGCGCTGGTCCTGCGGGTCGGTCAATTCGGAAAAGGCGTTGGCGATCTCCCAGCCATAGATATAGGTCTCGAACCGCTCGGCGAGCCTGGGGTCGGCGCGGTCGGCCTTGGCCAGCGGCGAGATGTCGCGCGGAAACCCGGTGACGTGGACCGGCTGGATCAGGCTGTCCTCGACCCGCGCGGCAAAAACCGCTTCGAGCGCCTGCCCCCAATTCTCGCCGCCGGCCAGCGTGACGTCGAGATCGGCCGCCGCCGCGCGCGCCGCCGCGGCATCGCCGAGCGCCAGAAAATCGACCCCGGTTTCCGCCAGCACCAATTCCGCCATGCTGCGCTGCGGCCACGGCGCGGTCAGGTCGATCGCCGCGCCCAGATAGTCGATGCGCGTGCCCCCGAGCACCGTTTCGGCCGCCGCGCCGACCAGCTCCTCGACCAGCCGCATCATCGCCCGGTAATCGACATAGGCCTCGTAAAGCTCGAGCGTGGTGAATTCCGGGTTGTGCCGCGGCGAGATGCCCTCGTTGCGAAAGCAGCGGTTGATCTCGAACAATTTGTCGGCGAGCCCGCCGACAATCAGCCGCTTCAGATGCAGCTCGGGGGCGATCCGCAGATAGAGGTCGAGATCGAGCGCGTTGTGGTGGGTGATAAAGGGCTTGGCCGAGGCGCCGCCCGGGATCGAGTGCAGCATCGGCGTCTCGACCTCGAGATAGCCGCGCTCGACGAGATGGCGGCGCAAGGTCGAGACGATCTGGCTGCGGCGGCGCAGCGTTTCGCGGCTCGCCGGGTTCATGATCAGGTCGAGATAGCGCTGGCGATAGCGCAGCTCGACATCGGCGAGGCCGTGATATTTCTCCGGCAGCGGGCGCAGGCTCTTGGCCAGCACAGTGACCGCCCCGGCGTTGACCGTCAGCTCGCCGCGCGGGGTGCGGCGCACCAGCCCCGCGACCCCGATCAGATCGCCGATATCGAGGAGCCGCACCACCGCAAGCCCGGCCGGATCGAGAAAATCACGGTGGCAAAAGACCTGGATCTTCCCCGAGCTGTCGTGCAGGTCGATAAACATGCCGCTGTTGCGCATCGCGCGGATGCGGCCGGCGACCCAGACGCGGTCTTCGGTCGCAACCCCCGGGGCCAGCTCGGCATAGCGCGCTTCGAGCGCCGCCGCCTCATCGCTGCGCTCGAACCCATAGGGGTAGGGGTCGATGCCCAGCGCGGTCAGCCCGTCGAGCTTGGCGAGCCGCGCCGCCCGCAGCGGATCCTCCGGCGCGCTCGCCGGGCGCTCGTTTTCCGCCATCGGATGCTCCCGCGCCGCCTCGGTCATCCGGCCACCGCCTGCGGCAGCGGCTGGCGGGCGAGATCGACGATCGTGTCGTGATAGCGGCGCAGCGACGGGTGATGACCGACGCTGACGATCGTCGGACGCCAATCCGCCTCGCGCAACAGCCGATAAAGCGACATTTCGGCGGCTTCGTCGAGCGCCGAGGTCGCCTCGTCGAGAAAGACGATTTCCGGGCGGGCCAAGAGAACGCGGGCAAAGGCGAGGCGCTGCTGCTCGCCGATCGACAGCTGCTGGGACCAGTTGGCCTCCTCGTCGAGCCGGTCGGCGAGCTGCGGCAGCCCGACCGCGGCCAACGCTTCGGCCAATTCGCCCGGCGGCCGGTCCGCTGCGGCGTGCGGATAGGCGATCGCATTGGCCAAGCTGCCGAGCGGCAGATAGGGCCGCTGCGGCAGAAACAGCGCACGTGCATCGGCGACGCGGATATGGCCGCGGCCAAACCGCCACAGCCCGGCCAATGCGCGCATCAGCGTGCTCTTGCCGGTGCCGGAGGGGCCGGTGATCAGGAGCGGCGTCTGCGGGGTCGCCTTCAGCGCCACGTCACGCACCAAGCTGCGCCCGTCGGGCAGGTCGAGATCGAGCCCGCTGACCTCGACCCCTTCGCCGGCGCGCTCGATTTTGATCGGCTGGACCTCTTGCCGCTCGGCGGCGATCTCGTCGAGGCGGGCGCGAAATCCGGCCAGCCGCTGCACCACCGCCTGATACTGGGCGATCTCGGTGTACGAGCTGATGATAAAGGACAGCGAATCCTGCACCCGGCCAAAGGCCGAGGCGATCTGCATCAGCCCGCCGAGCTGGATGGTCCGGTTGAAATAGCGCGGTGCGGCGACCAGGAACGGGAACACGATCGCCAGCTGGTCATAGCCCTGGGTAAACCAGATCAGCTTTTTGCGTCGCAGGATGATCCCCCACCAATTGGCGACGACGCGGGTAAAGCGGGTGTGAAAGGTATCGAGCTCGCGGCTTTCCCCGCCATAAAAGGCGACGTTCTCCGAATTCTCGCGCAGCCGCGCCATGCTAAAGCGGAAATCGGCCTCAAAGCGCTGCTGGTCGTAGCTGAGCCGGACCAGCGGGTTGCCGATCCAGCGGGTGAGCAAAGTGCCGCCGACGGCATAGATCAGCGCGGCGAACACCATATAGCCGGGGATCGTCAGCGACCGGCCGCCGCCGAGCGGGATGTGCAGCGCACCGGACAACATCCACAAGATCGACAGAAACGACAGCAGCGTGACAACCGCGTTCAACAGCCCGAGCGACAGGCCGAGGGTCATCGTGGCAAAGCTGTCGAGGTCTTCGGAGATGCGCTGGTCCGGGTTGTCGGTCGCCGTCCGGTTGAGCTGCATCCGATAATAGGCCTGGTTGTCGAGCCAATGATCGAGAAAACGCCCGGTCAGCCAGCGCCGCCACCGGATGTGCAGGATCCCACGCAAGTAATACGAATAGACGCCGACCACGATCATCGACAACGCGATCACCCCAAAGATCGCGAACTGTCGCCAGAATTCGGCCCATTTATACTCTTGCAATGCATTATAAAAGTCGTTGTTCCAATAGTTAAAGCGAACATTGAGCCATACGGTGACCAGGTTGAGGGCAACGACAGCGACCAGCAAGCCGATGGCCGACCATTTCTCTTCCGATTTCCAATAAGGCCAGGCCAAGTCCCACGCTTCGCGCAGGAACCCACGCTCGGGTGCCGCCATCCTTCTCCTCCGCCCTCTCGCCTGCCAACGCCGCTCGCCAATTCCGCTCGCCAATTCCGCTCGGCCGAGCCTATCCTGATCCGGTGCCGCCCGTCATCACCACCCCGCCGCCGCTCTCGCCGCCCGGCACCGCGACGCCCAGCACTACGACGCCCAGCACTACGACGCCCGCCACCGCGACGCTGCTCGCGCGCGGCGTCTGCCGTGCGCTCGGACAGCTCGGTTATGTCGGGCTGATCGAGTTTCCGCTCGCCAACGGGCAGCGTGCCGACATCTTGGCGCTCGGCAAATCCGGCGACTTTACGATTGTCGAGATCAAGACCTCGATCGCCGATTTTCGTGCCGATCGCAAATGGCCGGCCTACCGCGACTTTTCCGACCGCCTCTATTTCGCCGTTGCGAGCGGCTTTCCGCAGGTGCTGATCCCAGAAGAATGTGGCCTCTTGGTGGCGGATGGGTTTGGCGCGGCGGTGCTGCGCGACGGCGTCGCCACACCGCTCGCCGCCGCACGGCGGCGCGCGCTGACCCTGCGCTTTGCCCGGATTGCCGCGTCCCGCCTGCACCGCTCGCTCGACCCCGAAGCCCTCCGCTTCGACGGGTTTTGAGGCCGCCCGGGCCCGGGTCAGGCCGAGCGGGCGAAGCGGGCGATCGTCGCGGTCGTGCTGTAGCCGGGCACGATGTCGGCGAGCAGCACCTCGCCGCCGATGCTCTTGACGAAGTCGGCGCCGATTACCTCGTCGAGCCGATAATCCGCGCCCTTGACGAGGAGGTGCGGCCGGACCGCGCCGATCAGGTCGATCGGGGTATCCTCGTCGAACACGACGATCAGGTCGACCGCCGCCAACGACGCCAGCACCGCGCCGCGCGCCTCTTGGTTCTGCACCGGGCGCCCCGGGCCTTTGAGCCGCGCCGCCGAGGCGTCTGTGTTGAGCCCGACGACGAGCCGGTCGCAGACCGCCTTGGCCTGCTCGATCAACGCGGTATGACCTGGATGCAGCAGGTCGAAGCAGCCATTGGTAAAACCGATCTTGAGACCCTGCCGGCGCCAACGCTCGACCCGATCGAGCGCCCGCGGGCGCGGCATCACCTTGTCCGAGCCGGCCGGATCGCCGGCCCCGAGCGAGGCGGCGAGCTCGCTGGCATAAACCACCGCCGTGCCGACCTTGCCGACGACGATGCCGGCGGCGATATTGGCCAGGCGCGCGGCTTCGATCACGCCGCAGCCTGCGCCGAACGCCGCCGCGAGCAGCGCCACCGCAGTGTCGCCGGCGCCGGAGACATCATACACCTCGCGGACCTGCGCGCGCTGGACATGCACCGTGCCGTCGGCCGCGGCGAGCACCATCCCCTCCGGCCCCAGCGAGACCAGGACGGCGGCGAAGCCGCAGCGCTCGATCAGCACCCGCGCCGCTTCCACGATCTCGGTTTCGGTCGCAACCGGGAGCCCGGTGGCCTCGCCGAGCTCGCGCCGGTTCGGCTTTAAGAGATCGGCGCCGCGGTAGCGGATCGGGTCGCCGCCTTTGGGGTCGACGATCACCCGTGCGCCCGCCTCCTGCGCCGCCCGGATGATTTCGAGCGCCACCCCCTCGGTCAAAACCCCTTTGGCATAGTCGGAAATGATCACCACCGGATGAACCGTCACCAGCTCGCGCGCGAGCCGCAACAGATCATCGCGAATATAGGGGTCGAGCGGGACCGCGGTTTCGCGATCGGCGCGCAGCAGCTGCTGGTTGCCGGCGACATAGCGGGTCTTCACCGTGGTTGTGCGTTGCGGCTGAACCAAAAGGTGGATCTCGGTGCCGGCCTGCGCCTCCAAGAGCCGCCCGACCTCGCGGCCGGCGTCGTCGTTGCCGACAACCGAAATAAACGACGCGGCAGCGCCCAGCGCGCTCAGATTGCGCAGCACGTTTCCGGCGCCGCCCAAGGTCGTCAGCTCGCGCTCGACGCACAGCACCGGGATCGGCGCTTCGGGCGACACCCGCTCGACCTGGCCGTAGACATAGTGGTCGAGCATGACGTCGCCGATGCACAGCACGCGCGCCTCTTTCAGGCGCTCGATGCAGGATAGCAGATCGCTGTTGTCGGCCATCGCGATTTGCCGTTGCCCCAATGCGGCCGATGTTGTGGCCGCAATAGGGGCCCGTGGCAAGAACAACGTGGCAAGAAGAACGCGCTCAGCGGCGGCGGCGCAGCAGCAGATAAAGTGCCCCGGCGCCGCCATGGCGCGGCTGGGCCGGTGCGATCGCCAGGATGCGGTGCCGCAGCGGAACCTCCGCCAGCCAGCGCGGCACCGCGCTTTTCAGCACGCCCGGGCCGTTCGGGCCGAGCCCTCGCCCGGTGATGACCAGCACGCATCGCCGCTCGGCGTCGGCGCAAAGCCGGACAAAGGCGGCGAGCTCGCGATGGGCCTCGATTTGGGTCATGCCGTGCAGATCGAGACGAGCCTCGATCGGATGCCGGCCGCGTTTCAACCGCTCGGCGTTGGCCCGGTCGATCCCGGCGAAACGGTCGGGCGGCGGCGGCGCGGCGCGCGGTTCCCGGTCCGGCGCGGCGGGTGGTTCCTGGGTCAGGGCGGCGGTGGGCGGCGGTGTTTCGGGGGCTGCCGCCGGGCGGTCGCGCAACGGCCTGACCCCATGCATCGCCCGGCGCCACAGCACCGAATCGCCGGCCGCCCCAGTGGCGCCAAGCTGAGCGGCGCTATGCCCAGCGGCGCTATGCGGCGGCTTGGCCATCTTCGACAAGAACCCCATCTTCGACAAGAATGATGTGAAGCCGGCGCGGCCCGTGCGCGCCGAGCACGATCTGCTGCTCGATATCCGCGGTCCGCGACGGCCCGGTGATGAAATTGACCACCCGCGGCAGCACCTCGCCCTCGCCCAGCACCTCGCGAAGCCGGTCCCACGCGTCCTCGTAAGTCGCCGCGATCTGGCGGCGGCGCAGCACGACGAGATGCGTATCCGGCAGAAAATTGAGCGTTGTCGGCGTGTGCGCGCCCGAGATCAGCATCAGCGTGCCGGTCTCGGCGACGGCGGCAAAGCACGGGGTCAGGCTGACCGCGTCCCCCGGCTCGGCGCGGCCGTGCCGGACCCGCAGCAGCGGCCGATCGGACCAGGCGATTTCCGCCAGCTCCGGAGCGGGTGCCGCGACCAGCTCGGCCGGCAGGTTTTCGGCCGCGAGATAGCGCGCGATCTCGCCCGGCACCTCTGCCAAGGACGCCACCCGCGCCACGCTCGCCTGCACTTCTTCGGCCATCGCGACAAAGAGATCGACCCGGCCGGCCTCGTCGAGCGCCACAGCACGGGCCGGGACCGGATTGCGGCGATGCGCCGCGAGGCGCGCGCGCAGCTCGGCCTCCGCCTCCGCACTCGGCGCGGCGCGTTTCAGCGCCCGGCGGACCCCGGCGAGGATCGCGGCCCGCGCCTCGCTCAAGGGTTGCTCCTACGCTTGCCGCGCGCCGCCCACAGGCTGTGAAAGCTGCGCCCCTCCGGCGCCGGCAGATCGCGCACCGAGGTCCACCCCCCCGCCAGCGGCAGCGCGCGAAACCGGCCGCGCCGGCCGCCGGCCCAGCCGAGCACACGACTGGCGGCCTCGGCGAGCGCGTGATAGAGCCGCGGCCGTTGCGCCACCCACGCCCAGAAAGACAGCCCCCTCCGATAGGCCGGCCGGGCGAGCTTTGCCGCAAACTCCCGCTCGCGCCATTGCCGCAGCATCCGCGGCAGCGGGATCTTGACCGGGCACACGCTTTCGCAGCGGCCGCAAAGGGTCGAGGCGTTCGGCAAATGGCCGGCTTCGGCGACGCCGATCAGCCCGGGGGTCAATACCGAGCCCATCGGCCCCGGATAGACCCAGCCATAGGCATGGCCGCCGATCGCGCCATAGACCGGGCAATGGTTGATGCAGGCGGCACAGCGGATGCAGCGCAGCATGTCGTGAAACTCGCCGCCGAGGAGCGCGCTGCGGCCGTTGTCGAGGAGCACGACGTGGTATTCCTCGGGGCCGTCGAGATCGCCCGCCCGCCGCGGCCCGGTCGAGACCGTGGTGTAGGTCGAGAACTCCTGGCCCGTCGCCGAGCGCGCCAGCAGGCGCAGCAAGGTCGCCGCATCCTCGTGCGCCGGCACCAGCTTTTCGAGGCTCGCCACGACGATATGGACGCGCGGCAAGGTCTGGGTCAGGTCGCCGTTCCCCTCGTTGGTGACGATGATGCTCGACCCGGTTTCGGCGACGAGGAAATTGGCGCCGGTAATGCCGACATCGGCGGCGAGAAAGCGGGTGCGCAGGATCGCCCGCGCCTCGTCGCAAAGCTGGCGCGGCTCGGCCAGCGGCCGCTGCGGGTTGAGCGTCTTGTGCTCGGCCCGGAAGGTCTCGGCCACCTGCTCTTTCATCAGGTGGATCGCCGGCGCGATCAGATGGCTCGGCGGCTCGTGGCGCAGCTGGATGATGTATTCGCCGAGATCGGTCTCGACCGGGGTGATGCCGTTTTTCTCCAGAAAGTCGTTGAGGCCGATCTCCTCGGCGATCATCGACTTCCCTTTGGTCACAATCCGGGCATCGACCGAGCGGCAGATTTGCAGCACTGCGGCGCAGGCTTCGGCCGAGGTGCGCGCCCAATGCACCTTGCCGCCCGAAGCGACGACCCGCTCCTCGTAAAGCTCCAGGTAAAGATCGAGATGGGCGAGGGTATGGTCCTTGATCGACCGGCCGGCCTCGCGCAATGCCTCGAATTCCGGCAGCCGCTCGACCGCACGGCGCCGATGCAGCGGGAAGCCGCCGCTTTGCATCTTGCCCAGCGCGCGCTGCAAATTGGCGTCGGCGAGCCCGGCGCGGGCATTCGCCTCAAAGCTGCGGCTGGTTGCCAGCATCGGCCTAGCGCGCGAGCCCGATCGGCGGCACCGCGCCGGTCATCCCGGCCAATACCTCGGCGACATGCCGCACCTCGATCTTGCGCCCGTCGCGCTGCAGCCGCCCGGCGATGTTCAACAGGCAACCCAGATCGCCGGCGAGCACCGCCTCGGCGCCGGTGGCGACGATATCGGCCGCCTTTTCGGTCACGATCTTGTCCGAGATTTCGGGGTATTTGACACAGAACGTGCCGCCAAAGCCGCAACAAATCTCCGCCCCCGGCAATTCGCGCAGCTTGAGCCCGGCGACGGCACCCAAGAGACGGCGCGGCTGGTCCTTGACCCCGAGCTCGCGCAGTCCCGAGCACGCATCGTGATACGTCACCTCGCGGTCCCAACGCGCGGCAACCGCGCTCATGCCGCAGACATCGACCAGGAACGAGACCAGCTCCCAGCTGCGCGCCGCCAGCTCCTGCGCTTGCTCCAGCACCGCCGGCTCGTCGGCGAAAAGCAGGGGGTAATGCTGCCGGATCATCCCGGCGCACGACCCGGAGGGGGCAACGACATAGTCGTAGCCGGCAAAGGCCGCCAGCACCTGCCGTGCGATCGCCTTGGCGTCGGCCCGGTCGCCCGAATTATACGCCGGCTGCCCGCAGCAGGTCTGGGCGCGCGGCACCTCGACGACGCAACCCGCCCGCTCGAGCAGCTCGACCGCGGCAAAGCCGACCGTCGGGCGAAACAAATCGACGAGGCAGGTCACAAACAGCGCCACACGCGGCGGACGATCGGGCATTGCAAACCAAGTCGGATGAAACGCCGGAAACTACGGGATTGGAGGGGGTGGGATCAATCGTCGCCGGGCCCGGCCCGCTCAGGCAGGGGCGCCGTCGGCGTAGAGCTTCAACGCCGTATAAATAAAGGCGTTGGCCGGGGTCGGGATGCCGTGGCGGCGGCCGAGCTCGGCGACCTTGCCGCTGAACCAGGGCAATTCGAGGCGGTTGCCGCGCATCAGGTCGTTGCCCATCGAGCACATGTGATGGTCGGGCATCGAGCGCATCGTCGCCATGACCCGCGCAGCGCTGTCCGCCGGCAGGTTCACGCCCTCGGCGCGGCCGACCGCCTCGGTCTCGTGCAGAGGCCGCATCGAACAGCGCCAGGAGATCGGGGTCGGCGCGCCATTTGCCGAGCGGCACGCGGGTCAAGGCGTTGAGCCCGCACAGCGGCACCAGGAGCAGGAATTTCTGCCAGATCGGGACCCGCACATCGGGGCTCAGGATGCCGTCGAAGCCAGCCGCGGCGCAGAGCTCGCGCAGCTGCTCGCCGCGCCGGCTCGCCCGGCCGTCGAGCTCGCCAAAGGTCATTTCCTGATAGGCGCCGGTCTGGCGCACGATACCGGGGGCGACGATCGAGCCGGTGACAAAGGCGGTGCCGCCCATGACCGCCTCGGGCCCGAGGATTGCGGCGAGCCGGTCGGCCGCATCGACGCCGTTCTGCAAGGCGACGACCGCGGTCTGCGGCCCGATCAGCGGGCGGAGCTGCGCCCCGGCGCTCTCGACATCCCAAAGCTTGACGCAAAAGAGCACGTAATCGACCGGGCCGATCGACGCGATGTCGTCGGTCGCCCGGGCCGGGCGGATCTGGGTTTCGCCGCGGTCGCCTTCGACCCGCAGGCCATGCTCGCGCATCGCCGCGAGATGCGCGCCGCGCGCGACAAAGGTGACCTCCGCCCCCGCCTTGGCGAGCGCGGCGCCGTAGGGGCCGCCGATCCCGCCGGCGCCGATAACCGCGATCCGCATTCTTCCACCCATGTGACTTCCGCCGCGACCGGCCTATTCTAGCGGCGATCCGCCCTCATTCGGGAGAAAGAACAAGATGGCCCAAACCGCCCCGTCGCCGGCCCGCGAGCAGGTCCGGCCGATCGCGCCAAAGCTGATCGAGCTCGCCGAAAAGGTCGTCTATGGCGATGTCTGGGAGCGCCCCGGCCTCTCCAAGCGCGACCGCAGCCTGATCACGGTCGCGACCCTCGTCGCGCTCGGCCGCGAGAAGCAGCTGGTCGGCCATCTCGGCCGCGCTCTCGACAACGGCCTCACCAGGGACGAGCTCGGCGAATTGATCACCCACCTCGCCTTCTACGCCGGCTGGCCCGCCGCGATGACCGCCGCCCTCGTCGCCAAGGACGTGTTCGAGCGCCGTTAGAAAGCGTGATACAATAAAATTGAATAACCCCACAAAATTGAATAACCCCGCTTCTTTCGTCGTTCCCGCGAAAGAGCGTGTGAAAAAATGCCAAACGTCGTCATTCCGGGGCGCGGGCACTCCTGAGCCTGTCGAAGGGCCGCGAGCCCGGAACCTATGAACACCGGACGTCGAACATATTGGAAATTCAGGTGTTCTTGGGTTCCGGGCTCGGCGCTTCGGGCCGCCCCGGAATGACGTTTCTCGGAAAGAACAATTTCTTCACATGCTCTTTCGCGGGGGCGATGAGAACGAGCGATCACATTTGAAAGGATCGAATTAGGATTACGAATTACGGGGACAGTTTACTTTATTCGGGGAATTACGGGGACAGTTTACTTTATTCGGGACCGGCGCGCGCTGGGATTTCCGATTGTGGCGCTGGCGGGTTCGGCGCGGGGCTTGCGGCCGCGCTTGCGCGGGGCGAGCGGACGGCCGAGCTGCCGTTCGAGCGCGGCGAGCCATTCGGACGCGCCGACCGGCCGGCCAATCGTTGGCGCGCGCTCGATCCGCAGAACCGTCGCCGGGTCGGGCGCGTTCGGGGCGGCGGCGAGAAAGCCGGCGAAATCGGGGATCAGCGCGCGCAACGGCGCCACCTTTGCGAGCGGGTCGTCGCGGCTCCTGAGCTGTGCGCAGGCACTCGACCAGGGCCAGTCCTCGGCCCGCTCGACGAGCCCGGCGGCGACCGGGTTGTGCGCGATGTAGCGGACCGCGGCGAGAAGATGCGTCTCGTCCATCGCCACCGCACCGAAGCGGCCCTGAAACAGATGTCCGGTCCAGCCGAAGCGGGCGTTGATGGTTGTTTCGCAGATTTCCGGCAAAAGGTAAACCGTCCCCGAAATTCCCCGAAATTCCCCAAAAAGTAAACTGTCCCCGAAATTCCCGAAATGTCCCCGAAATTCCCGAAATTCAAAAGTAAACTGCCCCCGAAATTCCAATTCGTCGCAGACGACTGCAGCACGCTGTGCGCGTTGGCGCAGGTTGCGTCCTCGGCCAAAGCCGCGGCGGCGACCTCGCGCGCCAAATCGAGCCGGCCGCGGTCGAGCAGGTGCCTGGCGGCGAGCGCCAGCAATTCGGGGGGATTGCCCTTCACGCGGCGTCGTGGAAGATGATGCCGAGGGTCTGGCGGTGGCCGGAATGGAGGCGGCTGACGCCGTGGCGCATCGTTGCGCGATAGGGGCCACGGGTGCCTTCGACCGGGCGGTGGTGGACCGGGAAGATCACCGCCTCGCCCTGGCGCAGCGGAACGACCTCGCCTTTTGATTGGGCGCGCGGGCGCTGCTCGACCAAGAGGAACTCGCCGCCGGCGAAATCTTGCTGCGGGTCGCTCAATAGGATCGTCAATTGCAGCGGGAAGACCAGCGGCCCGTAGAGGTCCTGGTGCAGGCAGTTGTAATCGCCGGCCTCGTATTTGAGGAGGAGCGGGGTCGGGCGGTCCTGTCCGGCCTCGTGGCAGCGGGCGAGATAAGCGTCGAGCGTCGGCGGAAAGCGCGCTTCCTCGCGCAGCCGCTCGGCCCAGCGGTTGGCGACCGGCGCCAGCTGCGGATAGATCGTCCGGCGCAATTCCTCGACGACCGCCGGCAGCGGGTAGCGCAGATATTTGTATTCGCCGCGGCCAAAGGCGTGCTGCTGCATGACGACGCGGCGGCGGAACGCGGCATCCTCGGCATAGAGGGCGGCGAGGCCCCGGCATTCCTCGGCATCGAGCAAGGCCGGGGTGACGGCATGGCCGCGCTCGTCGAGCGCGGCCGCGACCGCAGGCCAATCGACCGCGGCGACGCGCGCGGGCGCGGGCTCAGGCCGCCGCATTCTTTTCCGCCGGCTTTTCCGCCGCGGCGCGCTCGCGGGCGAGCAATTCGCGCTTTTTCTCGAGCCCCCAGCGATAGCCGCCGAGCGTGCCGTCGCGCCGGATCACCCGGTGACACGGCACCAGCAAGGCGACGCTGTTGACGGCGCAGGCTTGCGCCACGGCGCGCACCGCCTCGGGCCGGCCGACCGCCGCGGCGATCTCGCTGTAGGTCGCGGTCTTGCCGAGCGGGATTTTTTGCAGGGCGCGCCAGACCTGCGCCTGGAAGGCGGTGCCCTGGATGTCGAGCGGCAGGTCCGGGATCGGGCCGGGGGCGGTGATGAACTGCACGATGCGGCGCGCCCAGGCCGCGAGACCCGCATCCTCGGCGATGATTTCGGCCGCCGGGAAGCGCTCGTGCACCATCGCACCCAAGCTCGCCCGGTTGTCGGCGAGGGCGGTCATGCAGATGCCGCGCTCGCTCGCCGCAACGAGCGCCCAGCCGAGCGGGGTTTCGACCGTCACATAGCGGACCCTTTGCCCGCTGCCGCCGCGGCGCCGCTGGCCGGGCGTCATGCCGAGCGCCGAGGGGGCGGCCGCGTAGGCGCGCGAGCTCGCCTCGAAGCCCGACCCGTAGATCGCTTCGGCCACGCTTTCGCCGGCGTCGAGCTTGTCGGCGAGGCGGCCGAGCCGGTGCGTGCGGGCATAGTCGCGCGGTGTCGTGCCGGTCACCTGCTTGAAGACGCGGTGAAAGTGATAGCGGCTGAGCCCCGCGGTGTCGGCCAATTGGCCGAGGGTCGGGATCGCCTCGCTCGCCCGGATCAGCGCGCACGCCTTTTCGATCGCGGCGAGGTGGCGCGAGGCCATCGAGGGGTCGAGCGGGCGGCAGCGCTTGCACGGCCGCAGCCCGGCCGCCTCGGCCTCCACCGTGGTCGCAAAGAACGCCGTGTTCTTGCGCAACGGCAGGCGCGAGGTGCAGCCCGGCCGGCAAAAGACGCCGGTGGTCTTGACCCCATAGAAAAACCGGCCGGCCGCGCCCGCGTCGCGATTTTCCAGCGCCGCCCAGCACTCCTCGAAATCCAGCATCTTGCGCTCCTCTCGATCAGCAACAGGGCCAATATGGAGAAGCGGGCGGTCTTGCTCTATCCGCCGCTTGCTGTCTAATTCGGCCTAGGATTTGAAGAGGCTTTTTTTTCGGCGGCGAGGCACGCTCGGCATCATTGCCGCCGCCACGATCGATCCGAAAAGACGCCGGCCCCGAGCGCCGGCATTCCGGTCGCGCGCTTGCACAGGTGCGGCGCGTCGGCGCATCGTCGCCGAACCGCGGAGGGCGACATGGATTTCGGCTATTTCACGCTCAGCGACAACCACTACGACGAGAATTCCCGCAGCGCCAACCGGCTGGTCGGCGACATCGTCGACGAGGCGGTTTATGCCGACGCGCTGGGTCTCCATTCGGCCTGGATCGGCGAGCATCATTTCAGCACGCTCGGCGTCTTGTCCTGCCCCGACCTGGTGCTGGCCCATGTCGCAGCGCGCACGACCCGCATTCGCCTCGCGCCCGCGGTGACCGTGCTGCCGCTGCATCACCCGATCCGCGTCGCCGAGCAATGGGCGACCCTCGACCTGTTGAGCGGCGGGCGCGTCGACTTCGCCGCCGGCCGCGGCTACGACCGCCGCGAATACGGGCCGTTCAAGGTGTCGTTCGAGGACAACCAATCGATCTTCGAGGAAGGCATGGAGGTGGTCCGCCGGCTGTGGGCGAGCGCGGCGCCGGTGTCGCACCGCGGCCGGCATTTTCAGTTCGACGATGTGGCGATCACGCCGCGGCCGGTGCAGCAGCCGCTGCCGGCCTATGTCGCGTCGTTCTCGCAGCCCTCGATAGCACTCGCCGGGCGGCTCGGCTGCGGGCTGATCGTGGCCCCGTTCGCCGCTGCGATGACCTTTGGCGGGCTGCGCCGGGTGGCCGAGCTCTACCAGCAGAGCTGCACCGAGCACAACCAGCCGGCGAGCCGGCTGATGTGCAGCTATTTCATCCATTTCGCCGACACCGCCGCGGAGGAAGCGGCGGCGCGGGCGCGCCAGATCCGCTATTACCGGGAGTGCGCCACCGCCGCCTTTCCGGGCGACCCGAAAACAGCGCCGCCGAGCTACCATTATTTTGTCGAGATGGTCGAGCGGCTGCGCAACGTGCGGCCCGAGGACCTCGGCGACAATTCGGTCCTTTTGGGCTCGCCGGCGCGGATCACGCAAGCGTTGAAGCAGGTCGAGGCCGCCGGCTTCGACGAGGTGATCCTCTATTTCAATGTCGGGTTGAAGCCGCACCCGCAGGTCAAGGACGAGATGGCCCGCTTCGCCGCCGAGGTGATGCCGCATTTCGCCGCCGGCGCCCGAGACACCTGAAATGGCGCTGGAGAATCGCCCCACGTCCCCCGCCTTCGCGAGGGCAGGCTCTTCGAGACGACTGCTGCGCGGCTTCCTCGGAGGATGTGAAGGAATTCGTCTGGGCTGGATCGGCGCCGTGCGTCCTTCGAGACAGCCGCTGCGCGGCTTCCTCAGGATGAGGGACTCATAGTGGCATCAATAGCTTGCCTCATGCCGAGGAGCGGCCGCAGGGCGCGTCTCGAAGCACGCATAGCCGCGGTGCAACGAGTCCTTCAGGAGGAGAGGTGATGGGCCGCGGCGCGGCGATCGAGCGGATCAAGGAGATCGTCGGCCCCAGCGGCTGGATCGCCGATCCGCACGACGAGGAGCCGTACTTGGTCGAGGCGCGGCGGCTTTATCGCGGGGCGACGCGGCTCGTCGTGCGGCCGGGTTCGACAGAAGAGGTTGCGGCGGTCGTCAAGATTTGCGCCGAAGTGGGGCTCGCGGTGGTGCCGCAGGGCGGCAATACCGGGCTCGTCGGCGGCGGGGTGCCGCCCGCAAACCGCGACAATATCGTCTTGGCGCTCGGCCGGATGAACCGGGTGCGGGCGATCGATCCCAATAATTTCACGATGACGGTCGAGGCCGGCTGCATCCTCTCGCATCTGCACGATCGGGCGTCCGAGGTCGACCGGCTCTTTCCGTTGAGCCTAGGGGCCGAGGGCAGCTGCCAGATCGGCGGCAATCTCTCGACCAATGCGGGCGGGATCGCGGTCTTGCGCTATGGCAATACCCGCGAGCTGACCTTGGGGGTCGAGGTGGTGTTGCCGGACGGCCGGGTCTGGGATGGGCTGCGCGCGCTGCGAAAGGACAATACCGGCTACGATTTGAAGCAGCTCTTTATCGGCGGCGAGGGCACGCTCGGCATCATCACCGCCGCCACGATCAAGCTCTTCCCAA
Source organism: uncultured Alphaproteobacteria bacterium (assembly GCA_963702685.1). GTDB lineage: Bacteria > Pseudomonadota > Alphaproteobacteria > ATCC43930 > CGMCC-115725 > AP-15. Next base: position 270,706 of record CAVPDQ010000008.1, read on the forward strand.
AGCCGCGCGAGATCGAGACCGCGTTTGTGGCGCTGGCGCGGATCGAGGATGCGATGGCGCTCTTTGCCCATGCGCGCGCCGCCAGCGCCGACCAGCTGACCGCCTTTGAGCTGATCCCGCGCGCCGGGATCGATTTGGCGCTCGCCCATCTGCCCGACGCGCTCGACCCGCTCAAGGGGCGTCACCCCTGGCATGTGCTGTTGGAAATGTCGTCGAGCCAGAGCGAGAGCGGCATCCGCGCGCTCCTCGAACGGCTGCTCGAAGAGGCGCTGGCCGAGGGGCTGGTGGCCGATGGTGTCGTCGCCGAAAGCGGGGCGCAGCGAACCGCGCTGTGGCGGGTGCGCGAGGCGATCGTCGAGGCGCAGCTTTATTCGGGCTCGATCAAGCATGATGTCGCGGTGCCGGTCAGCCGTGTCGCCGAATTCGTCACCCGCGCCTCGGCCGCGGTCGCGGAGCGCCTCCCCGGCATCCGGCCGATCGCCTTTGGCCATGTCGGCGACGGCAACATCCATTTCAACCTGACCCAGCCGGAGGGCATGGACAAGGCGGCCTATCTCGCCCGCTGGCAGGAATTCAACGACATCGTCCATGGCGTCGTGCGCGAGCTTTCGGGCTCGATCAGCGCCGAGCACGGGGTCGGCATCATGAAGCGCGACGAGATCACCCATTACAAGCCGGCGGTCGAGATCGAGCTGATGCGCCGGATCAAGCGCGCGCTCGACCCGCAAGGCATCATGAACCCCGGCAAGCTCGTCGCCCTTTGACGCGGCGCGCCTTGAAGGCAAGGACAAAGTCGACGGCTTCCCGACCGTGTGGGTGAAGAGATGCCACGCGGAAAGCTGTGTCATTCCGGGATGCCCGCGGGGCAGGCCCGGAACCTATGAACACCGCCGTGGGCCAGCATATCGCATGCCGGTGTGCCTGGGTTCCGGGCTCGCCGGCAACGCCAGCGCCCCGGAATGACACAGCTCCGCGTTAATTCGTACACGCCTGCGCCGGGATGTGCTGTCGGGCCACCAACGCGCCAGGGGCTTGACCGGCTCGGTGCGGCGATCCAGCCTTTGGTCAAAGACCCGCGATCGGCAGACGGAGCCGCGACGATGAGCTCGGAATTCCCGCTCTACCCGCATGATTGGCAATCGCAAGAATACGTCGCGCATTGGATCGACCACGATGTGACCCGCGACGACGATCGCCGGCCGCTGTTGCGGCGGATGCTGGCGACGGCGGGGCTGGCGCTTGATGCGGCGCCGCGTGTGCTCGATATCGGTGCCGGCTACGGCGTGGTCACCGAGGAGGTGTTGCGCGCGTTCCCGGCGGCGCGGGTGACGCTCCAGGATTATTCGCGCCCGATGCTCGACCGCGCCCGCGAACGCCTCGCCGGCCACGCCGACCGGCTCACATGGGTGGTGTGCGACCTGACCAACCCGGCCTGGGCCGAGAGGGCCGGTGGGCCGTTCGATCTCGCGGTGTCGGCGATCGTATTGCACAATCTGCCGCGGACGGACGACATCTTTGCCTGCTATCGCGCGATCCGGACCCTCTTGGCGCCGGGCGCCCGGTTTTTGAATTGCGACCGGTTTGCCGATGGGGTCGAGCCGCATCTTTCGGCGCTGCGCGAGGCCGGCTTTGGCCGGGTCGAATGCCTCTGGCACGAGCCGCCGCGGGCAATTGTGACGGCAACCGTACCAGGTCCATAAACGGCGACGGCCTCCGCTGGGGAGGCCGGGCCGGGTCTTCGATTGGGCGGCCGGGTAATTCCGGCCGCCCGTCGTCCGCACGCTTACCTGTAGTAGTTCCGTAATATTGTGGGTAGGAATATGACGGGTAGGCGTAATTATTATAATAGGGCTGCGAATAATAAGCCGGCGCGGTGCCGTAGTAATACCCGTTCGGGTAGTAATAGGGCGAGGGGGCGGCATAGACCGGCGGCGCCGACGAGGCGATCGCGGCACCGGCGAGCGCGCCGCCGAGGATGCCGAGCCCGATCGCCGCGCCGACCCCCCGCCCACCCGCGTGAGCCGTGCCCGGCGCCGCGGTCAGGGTCGTCAACGACAGCGCGGCAACGGCACCGGCGACGATTGCGCCGTGCAGGGTCTTTTTCAGCAGGCTCGGTTGCCGGGTTTCGCTATTGGCGTTCGGGAGGTGCTGCGTCGTCTCGGTAAACATCGTCTTCTCCAGTCGTCTATCGGGATGCTGCTTCAGCGATCCTTCGATGCCGACGATGTGGGGGCACCCGAACTCGACCGCCATCTCGGAGAACCCCCCGCCCCGCTCCGTCCGAAAACCGCTCTCGCCACCCGACAGAATCCCGAAATGTTCCTACACCGAGGCGGCGAGATGCCGGACCAGCTGGCGGGCATAGCTCGGCAGATCGGCCGCGCGGCGCACGCAGATGACCAATTTGCGCACCGCCCAGTCGTCGGCGAGCTCGACCCGGCGGATCGCCATCGTCCTCGCCTGGCGCTCGACCGTCGTCGCCGGGACGATGCCGATCCCGACATTGCATTCGACGAGCCGGCAGACCGCGTCGAAGCTGCGCAGCTGCACGCGCAATTTCAGGTGGCGCCCGGCGCGCTCGGCCTTTTCCGACAGAAAGCGCTGAAGGGCGCTGGCGCGGTCGAGACCGACAAAGTCGTAATCGAGAGTTTGGAGAAAAGCCGCTTGCGGCAGCGATGCGAGCGGGTGGCCCGGTGACGTGACGAGCACGAACCGGTCGGTGCGGAACGGCCAGGTTTCGAGCCCCGCGGTCTCGACCATGCCGGCGACAATGCCGATTTCGGCGGTGCCGTCGGCGACCGCCGCGACGATCTCGCCGCTGAGCCGTTCTTCGAGGTCGATATTGACCTGCGGATGGGCGGCCAGGAATTCGCTCAACGGCTCGGCCAGAAATTCGCTCAGCGCATTGGTGTTCGAGAAGAGGCGGATCTGGCCGCGCACCCCTTGGGCATATTGCGCAAGGTCGCCGCGCATGCGCTCGGCCTGCTCGGCCAGAACGCGGGCATGCTGGACGAGGGTGCGCCCGGCCGCAGTCGGCACGACCCCTTGACGCTCGCGCAGCAGCAGCGGGATGCCGAGCTCGGCTTCCATGTTGCGGATGCGCGTGCTCGCCGCGGCAATCGCGAGATTGAGCCGTTCGGCGCCGCGGGTGATGCTGCCGGCTTCGACAATTGCGAGAAAAAGCCGCAGATCGGCGAGATCGAAACGCATCGAGTGCGTCCGCGGCCTTCGTATTTAGCGAAGCGAGGATGCGCCAAATGCTCGATTGTGTCAACGTGATTGCCGCATCAGATTTCGGGGATCACGAAGGCTAGACGATCATGCCGAGCTTATCCGATCGAACGACCACGCTTACGACGTCGTCGTGGTCGGCGGCGGCGGCGCCGGGTTGCGCGCGACGCTCGGCGCGACCGCGGCGGGGCTCGAAGACCGCGTGCATCAGCAAGGTGTTTCCGACCCGCAGCCATACCGTCGGCGGCGCAAGGCGGGATCGGCGCCGCGCTCGGCAATATGGGCGAGGACGACTGGCGCTGGCACATGTACGACACGGTCAAGGGGTCGGATTGGCTCGGCGACCAGGACGCGATCGAATACATGTGCAAGAACGCGATGGCGGCGGTCGTCGAGCTGGAGCATATGGGGCGTGCCGTTCTCGCGCACCGAGGACGGGCAGATCTATCAGCGGCCGTTCGGCGGGCATACCGTGCATTTTGGCAAGGGTCTCGCCAAGCGCGCCTGCGCCGCCGCCGACCGCACCGGCCACGCGCTGCTCCACACGCTCTACCAGCAATGCCTGAAGCACAGCGCCGGGTTCTTTATCGAATACGTGGCGCTCGATCTGCTGATGGAAGAGGCGTCTGCCGCGGCGTCATCGCCTGGGCCTCGAAGACGGCAGCCTGCACCTGTTTCGCGCGCAAGTGGTGGTGCTGGCGACCGGCGGCGGCGGGCGCGCCTATTTCTCGACGACCCAGGCGCATATCTGCACCGGCGACGGCTATGCGATGGCGCTGCGCGCCGGGTTGCCGCTGCAGGACATGGAATTCGTCCAGTTCCACCCGACCGGCATCTATGGCGCCGGCTGCCTCGATCACCGAGGGGGCGCGCGGCGAAGGCGGCTACCTGACGAACGGCGAGGGCGAGCGCTTTATGGAGCGCTACGCGCCGAACACCAAGGACCTCGGCTCGCGCGACGTGGTGGCGCGCGCGATGGAGATCGAGATCCGCGAAGGCCGCGGCTGCGGGCCGCAGCGCGACCATATTCTGCTGCATCTCGAGCATCTCGATCCGCAGCTGCTGCACCAGCGGCTGCCCGGCATTTCCGAGACCGTGCGGATTTTTGCCGGCGTCGATGTGGCGCGCGAGCCGATCCCGGTATTGCCGACCGCGCATTACAACATGGGCGGCATCCCGACCAATATTCGCGGCGAGGTGCTGAACCCGACCGCCGGACGATCCCGAGCGCGTCGTGCGCGGGCTGATGGCGGTCGGCGAGGCGGCCTGCGTCACGGTGCATGGCGCGAAACGCTCGGCACCAAATAGCTGCTGGACCTTATCGTCTTCGGCCGGCCGCGGCGCAAGCGCGCGGCCGAAATCGTCGAGCCCGGCGCGTCGCACGCCGGCACTGCCGGCCGCTGCGGCGGAGCCGGCGCTCGAACGCTTCGACCGGATGCGGCATGCGCAGGGGTCGGCTAAAGACCGGCGCGATGCGCCTCGCGATGCAGCGGGCGATGCAGGATCATTGCGCCGTGTTCCGCACCGCGGCGGTGCTGGAACGAGGGCTTGCGCAAGATGGCCGAGGTCGAGCCGGTGCTCGCGCGATCTCGCCGTCACCGACCGGTCGATGATCTGGAACACCGATCTCGTCGAGGCGCTGGAGCTCGAGAAGATGATGGAGGGAAATCGTGCTGCGCTCGGCGCTCTATCGCAGCGAGAGCCGGGGCGCTCACGCGCGCGAGGATTTCCCCGAACGCGACGACCGCAGCTGGCTCGTTCACACCCTCGCCTGGTGCCACGCCGACGGTGTGGTGCGGCTCGGCTCGCGCCCGGTCCATTTGCACCCGTTGTCGAACGAGGTCCGCGCCTTCCCGCCGGGCGAGCGGGTTTATTGAGGACGGCCCGCGACGAGGGTCGGGGCTTGCTGCAACGCCCGACATCGTTGAGCACGCGGTCGCGGTAGCGTTCTACTTCGAGCGGCAATTTGTCGGTGGCGCGCCCGCTGTTGACCCAGGCGTCGAAATTGCCCGGTCCCCAATTGTAGGCGGCGACGGCGTCGGGCCAATTGCCGTAGCGCCGATAGAGGAGCGCGAGATAGGCGCGGCCGAGCTGCCGGTTTTGGACGAGGTCGAAGCGGTCGCCGCCGCCCAAATCGATCGCCGCCGCGGCCGAGACCTGCATCGGTCCTTGCGGCCCGTCGAATAGCGGGCGCCACATCCCGGGATCGGTGCCGTGGCTCGATTCCGCACCGTCGACGGCAAAGGCGACGCGGTCGAGATCGAGGCCGCTCGCCGGCGCGAAGAGGCCGATATCGATGGGATAGACCGGCGACCCGCGCAGCACCGTCACCGGCTGGTAGCGGCGATCGGCAAAGGTCACCAGGTCGATCCGTGCGACCGGCGCCGCGGAGGTGCCGCCATGCACCACCCGGACCGCCAGATTTTGGACGCCGCCGATGCCGGCGAGCTGGACCGTGCCGGGATTGCCGGCCGAGCCCGCTAAGGGCTTGCCGCGCACGATCCTGACCGGCGGCTGGCGCGGATCGCCGAACACGACGATCTCGCTGTTTTTGGCATGCTTGCGGATCAGGATATTGATGACCGCGACGCTCACGCGCGGTTTTGGCTTGGCCGCAGCCTGAGCGCCCGCGGCCGGCCCGAACGCCACCGGCCACGCCAGCAATGCTGCGATCGCAGCCGCAAAACGCCGACCCCCCATGAGGATGTGGTGCCGGACGATCCCGATCGATGTCAAGCATTCGGGATGGCGCTTGTCGGGAAATCGGCGCGCAGGATATAGCATTGCCATTTCGCGCCACCCCTTCCCGAGGCAATTCCAATGGCGAAAATCCTGATTGTGCACGGTGCCGGCATGAACATGCGCGGCAAGGTCCAGACCGAGATCTTCGGCCCGATGACGCTGCCGCAATATGACGAGCGCATCCGCGGCTATGCCGCCGAATTGGGCCTCGACATCGAGATCTTCCACTCGAACGTCGAGGGCGAGATCATCGACAAGCTCTACGAAGCCAACGACCAGGGCTTCGAGGCGGCCTTGTTCAACCCGGCGGCCTTTGGCACCGGCTACCCGGCACTGGTCGCGGCGATTTCGCAGGTCAGCTTTCCGACGATCGAGGTCCATATCTCAAACCCGATCCGGCGCGGGCCCGCCTCGCAGACCGCCGCGGTCAGCCACGGCATCGTCGCCGGCTTTGGCCTGCCCGGCTATTACGTCGCCTTGCGCGGGGTGCGCGACATGCTGGCGGCGAAAAAGTGATCCGCACGGCAATCGTCGGCCTCGGCCGCTGGGGCCGCACGCTGGTCAACGCGGTCGACGGCAAGAGTGCGGCGATCCGCTTTACCGCCGGCCATAGCCGCACCCGTCTTTCGGCCGAGCCGTTTTGCGCCGAGCACGGCATCGCCTGGCGCGACGATCTCGATGCAATCCTCTCGGACCCGCAGATCGACGCCGTCGCCTTTGCGACGCCGCACAGCCAGCATGGGCCGCAGGTCGAGCGCGCCGCGGCTGCCGGCAAGCACGTCTTTATGGAAAAGCCGTTCACGCTCGATGTAAGAAGCGCCGAAGCGCGCGCTCGGGGCGGTGGCGCGCGCCGGGGTGACATTGGCGGTCGCCTACCCGCGCCGCTTTCACCCGGCGATGCTCGAGCTGAAGGCGCGGCTCGACGACGGCAGGCTCGGGCTGCCGACGCATTGCGAGGCGGCGCAGGCGTCGCCCGCCGGGCATTTCATGCCCGATGGCTATTACTGGCGCGCCGATCCGCAGGAGGCGCCGGCCGGGGCGATGACCGCGACCGGGGTCCACAACCTCGACGCGATGATTTATCTCTTCGGCCGGATCGACGAGGTCTATTGCCTCAATCTGCGCCGGCTGGTGCCGACCCTCGAGGACACGACGAGTGTCCTGCTTCGCCTCGAAAACGGCATGTCGGCGAGCCTTTACTGCTCGCTTGGCAACGGCGCCGACCTATCGCTTCGCGGTCTACGGCACCAAGGGCGCGGTCGAGCTCAGGGGCCGCGACGCCGAATTCCGCTTTACCCCGGTCCCGGCCGAGCCGCCCGAAGGCCGCTATGCCGCCCCGCCGCCCGAGATCATCGAATACAAGGGCTTCAACGCGCTCAGGGCCGAGCTCGAAGGCTTTGCCGCGGCAATCGAGGGCGGGCGGCCTTACCCGATCGCGGCGGACGAGATCCTGCACGGCGTCGCCGCGTTCGAAGCGATCGTCCGCTCGGCGGCGACCCGTCAGCCGGTCAAAGTCGCGCGCGACTGAACCGAGGAAAAAACGATGCCCGTCACCGTGCTCTATCCCGAGGACCGGCAGGTTCCGGACCTCGATCTCGAAGCGCAAATTTTCGGCCCCGAGGTGCGGCTCGTGCGGCGCGCCAAAGGGCGGCTCGCCGAGCTCGACCCCGCCGATTGCGCCGATATCGACGGGCTGATGATCATGCGCCATGCGGTCTCGGCCGAGGACATTGCGCGCTTCCCGCGGCTGCGCGCGATCGTGCGCATGGGGGTCGGCTACGACAAGATCGACCGGCCGGCGGCGGCGGCGAAGAACGTGCTGGTCTGCAACGTGCCCGATTACGGCACGACCGAGGTCGCCGACCATGCGATGGCCTTGGCTTTGTCGCTGCGCCGCGGCGTCGTTCTCTACCATGAGCGCATGCGCGCCGACCCGCCCGCCCCTTGGGGTGCGGTCAAGAACGATTTGATCCGGCGCATGAACGTGCAGAATTTCGGCATCCTCGGTCTCGGCCGGATCGGCACCGCGGTGGCATTGCGCGCCCGTGCCTTTGGCTGCCGTGTCACGTTCTACGACCCCTATCTGCCGAACGGCGCCGAATTGGCGTTGGGCATCGGCCGGGCGGCGAGCCTCGAAGACCTGCTGCGCCAGACCGACACGCTCTCGGTCCACACGCCCTTGACCCATGAGACCAAAGGGCTCCTCGGCCGCGCGCAATTGTCGCTGCTGCCGCCGGGGGCGGTCGTCGTCAACACCGCGCGCGGGCCGATTGTCGATCTCGACGCGCTCCTCGCCTTGCTGCGCAGCGGCCATATCGCCGCCGCCGGGATCGACGTCCTGCCGGTCGAGCCGCCGGTCGAGCCGGTCCCCGAGATCCTCGCCGCCTATCGCGCGCGTGAGCCCGGCCTCGAAGGGCGGCTGGTGATCACCCCGCACGCCGCCTGGTTCACCCCGCAATCCGAGCACGACACGCGCGTCAAATCGGCCGAGACGATGCGCGCCGCATTGCTGACCAACCGGCCGCAGAACGTGATCGCGCCCGAGATGTATTAGCAGGCTGCTGAAAAATGTCGTTCGCCTCGGCAAGCACCCTTCGAGACGGCCCTGCGGGCCTTCTCAGGATGAGGCCAAATCCTTGATACGGCAGGACTTCATCCTGAGGAGGTCGCCGATAGGCGGCCGTCTCGAAGGATCGCAGCGACCACGCGTCGTGTTTCAGCAACCTGCTAGTGGACCCTGCCGCATCGCCATCCGAAACGGAGAAGCACATGAAAGCCAGCTTGTTGCCTGCCGCGGTCGCGGCCATCGTCGCGGTGACGCCTGTTGCGGCGCAGGCGACAGCGCTCACCCTGACCTTCGAGGGGCCTCCCGACGGTGTGCCGATCGGGTCGTTTTACAGTGCGGACGGCATCACCTTTTCTGCCAATGCGTTTGCGTCGATCGAAAGCAACTCCGGCGGCACCGGCAATTTTCAGGGCGAGCCGTCGCCGACGACCGCGGTGCTCTTTGCCGGCGGCGGGCCCGATTTGATGGATGTCGCCGGCGGATTTACCACCGCTTTCTCGTTGTTCTATACGGGCATCGTCAAGCCGGGGACGGTCGATATCTGGAGCGGGCTCGATGCCACCGGCACGCTCCTTGCGACGCTGGCGCTGCCGGCAACGCCGAGCGATATCGGAACGGGTGCGTGCACGGTTGCCGATTTCTGCCCGTTTGCGCCGCTCGGCACGGTCTTCCCCGGCACCGCGCATTCGGTCGATTTCGGCGGCGCGGCCGATCAATTCTTTTTCGACAACATCACCCTCGGCGCCAATACGCTGGTCCGGGCGCCGGAGCCTGCCACCCTCGCGCTCTTGGGAGCCTGGCTCACCGGGGCCGCCTGGGCGCGCCGGCGCAAGCGGGTCGCGACCGGCGCATCGCGATAGGGTCATGCCGGCGCCGTCCCACACCCTGCGCATCGGCAGCTCGCGGCAGCCCGATGGCGCTCTACCAGACGGCGCGCGTGCGCGAGCTGATCGCCGCGGCGCATCCGGAATTCGGCGCCGAGGGGGCGACCGGGATCGTGACGATCCGCACCACCGGCGACCGGGTGCAGGACCGCCCGCTCGCCGAGATCGGCGGCAAGGGCCTCTTTGCCAAAGAGATCGACGCCGCATTGCTCGCCGGCCGGATCGATCTCGCGGTGCATTCGCTGAAGGACCTCGAAACCGAGCTTGGCCCACGGGATCGAGCTCGGCGCTGTGCTGACGCGCGACGACCCGCGCGACGCGCTGTTGTCGCGCAGCGGGGGGCGCCTCGACGCATTGCCGCGGGGTGCCGTCGTCGGCACCGCTTCGCTGCGCCGCCAGGCCCAGCTGTTGCGCCGCCGTCCCGACCTCAGGATCGTGCCGTTTCGCGGCAATGCCGACACCCGGCTCAAGAAGCTCGACGCCGGCGAGGTCGATGCCACCTTGCTGGCGCTTTGCGGCCTCGAACGCCTTGGCCTCGCGCACCGGGCGAGCGAGATCCTGGCGCGCGAGATCATGCTGCCGGCGGTCGGGCAAGGCATGCTGGCGGTCGCCTGCCGCGCCGGCGACGACAAGGTGCGCCGGCTTCTGGCACCGCTGAACGATCCGGCGAGCGCGGCCTGCGCCGCGGCCGAGCGCGCCATGCTCGCCGCTCTCGACGGCTCGTGCCATACCCCGATCGCCGCCCTCGCCGAAATCGACAGACGGCCAGCTCACGATCGAAGGCTTGCTCCTGACCCCCGACGGCAGCGCCGCGATCCGCGCCACCCGCACCGGCGCGCCCGCCGACGCCGCCCTCATCGGCCGCGACCTCGGCACCGAGCTCCGCCGCCGCGCCGGCCCCGAATTCGGCTTCGGGGGGTAGCTGCGCCGCGACCCCGGGACTGCGTGAACGGAGATACAAGGAGCACGCGCAGGGTGCGTCGAACTGCAGCGCGGTAGCCGGGGTTTCAGGTCAGATCGGTCCGTCCCTATGCTGACGGGAAACGCGAGCGATAGGCGAGGTCGATCTCCGCCATCCGGTCAATCGCGGCGGGGCCTACTCCATCGCCTTGACGATTTCCCCGGCATTTTTTGGGCGGCGCGGAACAGCATCATCGGTTGTCGCGCCAGAACAATTCGTTCGCGACGCCGGCATAGCCCGAGGCCATCGGTGCGATAGTGCTAATCGAAGAGATCACTGTGGGAACCGAGCCTGACGAGGCGCAGGGCCTCGGGCGAGGGCTTGGCGTAGATCAGCAGAAGGTCGGGCCAGAGATGGCAATCCGCGATAGCCTGACCAATTTCCGGACAAGGCATGGTCGCGGTTGCGGGGTGGTAACGGGCGGTCGTTGGCCAGGAGCTCCAGCACAGCCGCAAGCCGCTCGTCGAGGTCACGGTAGCGGGAGGTTGCCTTGGCCCTGCGGTAGTCGCGTTTGAAAGCGGCTGCACGCTCAATTCTCAGCATTCAGGTCGGCCATCAGCGCGGCCACGCTGTCGAACGATTTGCCCGCCCCCTGCTCGAGCTCTGCCATTGCCGCGCGGGTTTCCGCGTTTGGTATCTCGATCTCGAAAGGGAGCGCCTTCTCGGCAGCCACCCGGACCAGCAACAACCGGATCGCGTCGGAAACCGACAGGCCCATATCGGCCAGCACCTTGGCAGCCTTTTCCTTCACCTTCCCGTCGATACGGGCGCGCACAACGCTATCCGACGCCATGGAGACCCACTCCCGACATTGACGGCTACGATGTAGGTACGACCGCGGAGCTTGGTCCACAAGCCGGCCAAATTCGAGCTCGTCATCGATCTTGGCACCGCTGACGCGCTCGGGTTGACGACCCGCTGTCACTTGGCGCGAGCCGATGAGGCGATGGAATGAGGAAGAGGCGCGGCTACTCCATCGCCTTGACGATTTCCTCGCACATTTTTTTGGCGTCGCCGAACAGCATCATCGTGTTGTCGCGGTAGAACAATTCGTTGTCGACGCCGGCGTAGCCCGAGGCCATCGAGCGTTTGACGAAGAGCACGGTCTTGGCGCGCTCGACCTCGAGGATCGGCATGCCGTAGATCGGCGAATGCGGGTCGGTTTTGGCGGCGGGGTTGGTCACGTCGTTGGCGCCGATGACAAACGCCACATCGGTCGCGGCGAAATCGCGGTTGATCTCGTCGAGCTCGAACACCTCGTCATAGGAGACGTTGGCTTCGGCCAAGAGCACGTTCATGTGCCCGGGCATGCGGCCCGCCACCGGGTGGATCGCATAGCGCACGCCGACCCCGTCTTTTTTGAGGAGATCGGCCATCTCGCGCAACGCGTGCTGGGCCTGCGCCACGGCCATGCCGTAGCCGGGGACGATGACCACCGAGCCGGCATTCTTGAGGATAAAGGCCGCGTCCTCGGCGCTCCCCGATCTGACCGAGCGGTCGCCCGCGGCGGCGCTCGACGCGACCGCACCTCCTCCGGTCCCGAACCCGCCCAGGATCACATTGAAGATCGAGCGGTTCATCCCCTTGCACATGATGTAGCTGAGGATGGCGCCGGACGACCCGACCAAGGCGCCGGTGATGATCAGGAGGCTGTTCGACAAGGTAAAGCCGATGCCGCAGGCGGCCCAGCCCGAATACGAGTTCAGCATCGAGATCACGACCGGCATATCGGCGCCGCCGATCGGCACGATCAACAAAAAGCCGAGCAGCAGCGAGGCGATGAGGATCAGCCAGAACAGGGCCGGCGCCCCGCCGGTCGCGACAAAGAGGACGATCAAGAGGATCAGGAGAACGCCCAAGGCGGCGTTCGCCGGGTGCTGGCCGTGAAAGGTCAGCGGCCTTCCGGTGACGAGCCCCTGCAATTTGGCAAAGGCGACGATCGAGCCGGTAAAGGTGATCGCCCCGATCGCCATGCCGATCGACATTTCGACGAGGCTGCCGCCGTGGATCGCGCCCCGCACCCCGATCCCGTATTCCTCGGGCGCGCTGAAGGCGGCGGCGGCGACACACACCGCGGCAAGGCCGACGAGGCTGTGAAACGCGGCCACCAGCTGGGGCAGCGCGGTCATCTGGATCTTGAGCGCGATATAGGTGCCGATCGCCCCGCCGATCAGGATGCCGAGGACGATCAGCCAGTAGCTGACGACATGCGGCGAGGCCAATGTCGTCAGCACGGCGATCACCATGCCGGCGATGCCGAAGAAATTGCCGCCGCGCGCCGTCCGCGGCGACGACAAGCCGCGCAGCGCCAGGATAAAGCAGATCGAGGCGATCAGATAAAAGAACGCCGACAGGTTCTCGCTCACCGGCAGCCCGCTATTTCTTGCGCTGGAACATTTGCAGCATGCGCTGGGTGACGATAAAGCCGCCGAAGATGTTGACCGCGGCGAGGGTCACCGCGACGAAGCCCATGATCTTGGCAAAGCTCAAGCCGAGCGGGCCGGCGGCGATCAGCGCGCCGACGACGATGACGCTCGAAATCGCGTTGGTGACGCTCATCAGCGGCGAATGCAGGGCCGGCGTCACCCGCCACACCACGTGGTAGCCGACAAAGACGGCGAGCACAAAGACCGTCAGCTCGAAGACAAACGGAACGCCGGTTGCTGCGGCCGGCGCCGGGACCGTCAAGCCGCGGGCGAGCGCTTCCAAATTGTGGGCGAGGCGGTCGGCATCGGCGGCGAGGCCATGGGCGCGATCGATCAGCGAAAGGGGGTCGGCCATATTGTCCTCGCTCAGCCGTTGGCGGCGGGCGCTGCCGCCTCGGCCGGCCGGGCGAAGGCCGGGTTTGCCACCACGCCGTTCTCGGTCAGCAAGGTGGCTTTGACGATCTCGTCCTCGGCGTCGATCTTGAGGTGGCCCTCCTTGTCGATCAAGAGGCCGAGAAACGCCAAGAGGTTGCGCGCGTAGAGCTGGCTCGCATCGACGGCGATGCGCGAGGGCACGTTCAGGTGGCCGATGATCGTGACCCCGTTCGCCGTGGTGACGATTTCGCCCGCGCGGCTCCCTTCGACATTGCCGCCCTGCTCGACGGCGAGATCGACGACGACCGAGCCCGGCGCCATCCCGGCGACCATCGCCTCGTTCAGCAGCAGCGGGGCCCGGCGGCCGGGAACGAGCGCCGTGCAGATCACAACGTCGGTGCGGCGCAACGCCTCGCCGATCTTCTCGCGCTGGCGGCGCTGGTAATCCTCGTCCATCTCGCGGGCATAGCCGCCCTTTGTCTCGGCGCTGCGCGCGGCGGCCTCATCGACCGAGACGAAGGTGGCGCCGAGGCTTTCGACCTGCTCCTTGGCTGCGGCCCGCACATCGGTGGCGGAGACGATCGCACCGAGCCGGCGCGCGGTGGCGATCGCCTGCAAGCCGGCGACGCCGGCGCCCATCACCAGGACCCGCGCCGCCTTGATCGTGCCGGCGGCGGTCATCATCATCGGAAACGCCCGGCCAAACGCATCGGCGGCGTCGAGCGCGGCTTTGTAGCCGGCCAGGTTCGCCTGCGAGGAGAGCGCGTCCATTGCCTGCGCGCGGGTTATGCGGGGCACCAGCTCGACGGCAAAGGCGTTGATCCCGGCAGCGGCATAGGCCTCGAGATCGGCCGAGTGCTCCAGCGGCTGCAGCAGGCCGATCAGGATGGCGCCGCGCCGGATATGCTGAAGCTCGTCGATCCCGTCTTCGCCGATCAGCGGACGCTGCACCTTGAGCACGATGTCGGCACCGTCGAGCGCCGCCGCCGCGTCCGCGGCGATCGTGGCCCCAGCCGCGGCAAAGGCCGCATCGGTAAACGATGCGCCGGCGCCGGCGCCGGCTTCGGCCACCACCTCGAGACCCATCGCGACCATCCGTTTGACGGTGTCGGGCGAGGCCGCGACGCGGCGTTCGAACGCCCGCCTTTCCTTGACGACGGCAACCTTCATCGAGCGGCTGATCCTGATTGGGCGGGCCGGCGAGCGCCCACAATGCCGTCAGCCCGGCGCTTTGTGAAGAGCGAACCCATGGCGGTAGGCCCGTTTCACCCTGCTGTGAGGTCTTTTCGCGACGTGGTAAAATGCCGCGCTAGGATGGGACGCGCTGGCGCGGGCTGGGGCGGCATGCGGTGGCGCGGCGATCGGCGCGGAGCTGTTATGGGGACGCTTTTGCCGGAGGCCGCATACCAAGGGCGGCGCAATGGGAATAGGATTTAAGGAGGTCCGTTGTCGCTGCGGCAGGAAACGGCGGAAACGCGGCTGCGCCTCGTCTCCAGCGAGGCGCCGGCGGAAGATGCTTTTCGCGACCAGCTGATCGCGGTGCTGCCGCGCCTGCGCCGTTTTGCGCGTGGGCTCGCGCATTCCGTGGTCGCGGCCGACGATCTGGTTCAGGCGGCGTGCGAGCGGGCGCTTGCTCGGCGTCATCAGTTTCAGGAGGGCACCCGGTTCGACAGCTGGATGTTTCGCATCGTGCAGACGATCTGGATCGACCAGATCCGCGCCGGCAAGGTGCGCAAGGAGGGCAGCGAGATCGCCGCCGAACGGATGGGATCGGACGAAACGGTGCGACGCGCCGAGGCCCGGCTGGCGCTGGGCGAGGTGGGGCGCGCGCTCGATCGCCTGGCGCCCGACCAACGCACGGTGCTGTTGCTCGTCACGGTCGAGGGGCTGTCCTATAGGGAGGCTGCGGAGGTCGTGCAGGTGCCGGTCGGGACCATCATGAGCCGCTTGGCCCGCGCTCGCGCCGCGTTGCAGGTGCAGCTCGAAGCCGGGGCTGGGAGGGACAGGAGCACATCGGGATGGAAGAGCTCAGCGACGAGCGTCTGATCGCCTATCTCGACGGCGAGCTCGACGCAGCGGAGCACAGAGAAGTCGCCATCCGGCTCGACCGCGATCCGGCCGCGGCCGAGAAGGCGGCAGCCTTTGCCCAATCGGCACGATTGCTGCGCCGCACCCTCGGCGAGGTCGTGCGCGAGCCGGTGCCGGAGCGGCTGATTGCCGCGGTCCGCGGCGAGAGGGCGAGGGCGCCCGGCGCGCGGATCGTGCCGTTTGTCCGCCGGCCGGGGAAACGGCGGGTCGCAGCGCGGCAATTTTGGCGGGCGGCGCTGCCGGTGGCGGCTGGGCTGTTCGGGGTCGTCGTCGGCGCCGGCGGCGCCTATTTCGGCGCCGGGATGCTCGCGCGCCCCGGCGATGCCGAGCGGCCTGCGCTGGAGGCCGCCGCCGCCAACAACATGTGGCTCGACACCGCAGCCGGGTATTTCAAGCTGTTCGTCAGCACCGGCGACAACACGCTCGTCGATGTTCCGGCGACCGGCGACGTGCGCGCCGCGCTGCAAAAGATCAGCCAAAGCCTGCCGCAGACGGTCCGCCTGCCGGATTTGAAGCCGTGGGGCCTGGCTTTTCGCGGCGCCCGCCTGGTGGTCGTCGAAGGGCGCCCCGCCGCCCAGCTGGTCTACACCACCGACAACAAAGCGATCGGCCCTTTGGCGCTGATCATCGGCTCGTCGAAGCAGGCCGACATTTCGCCCACTTTCGACCGCCGGCAGGATGTCAACGTGCTGTATTGGCGGCATCAGGGCCGTGCCTATGCCCTCGTCGGCCAGGCCGATATCGGCTATCTTTGGGGCATCGGCAACGATGTCGCTTGGCAGCTCGACGCGATCTGACGGGGGGAACGCCCATCGCCCGCAGCAGGCAGAGGGCCGGACGAGGATAAGCCGATGCGATTGCTGCTGGTCGAAGACAATGAACGGTTTGCCGCGCTGCTGCGGCGGGGCCTCTCGGCGGCGGGCTTTGTTGTCGATATGCTGGGCACCGCCGAGGATGCGATCGCCGCGTTGCGGGCGAACCGCTTTGAGGTCGTGGTGCTCGATCTCGGCCTGCCCGACGCCGACGGGCTCGACGTGCTCGGCGACATGCGCGGCCGGCGCGACGCGACGCCGGTGCTGATCCTGACCGCCCGAGGCAGCCTGAAGGACCGAATCACCGGTCTCGGCAGCGGCGCCGATGATTATCTGGTCAAGCCGTTTGCGCTCGAAGAGCTGGTGGCGCGGTTGCGCGCCTTGCTGCGCCGGCCGGGCAATTTGCTGGGTGTTGCGCTCGAGCTCGGCGACGTCACCCTCGACACCTCTGCACGGCAAGTCTTTGTCGGCGGCCAGCCGCTGTTCTTTTCGCCGCGCGAGATCGCCGTCCTCGAGCATCTGCTGCGGCGCAGCGGCCGGGTGGTCGGCAAAGGGCTGCTCGAAAGCAACCTCTACGGGCTCTCGCAGGAAATCGGCTCGAATGCAGTCGAGGTCTACGTCCACCGGCTGCGCAAGCGGCTCGCCGAGGTCGGTGCTTCGGTCCAGATCCACACCCTGCGCGGCGTCGGCTATCTGATCGCCGAGAAGAGATGAGTTGATCCGCTTCCGCTCGGTCGTTTCGCGGATTGTCGCGCTGCATGTCGCGGCGATTGTCGTCGCATCGATCTGCATGCCGATGGCGCTGTACCTGATGCTGAAAAGCGCGGCGCAACAATTGCACGAGCGGGCATTGCGCGACCAGGCGGCCGAAATCTCCCACTATCTGCGGATAGGGCCGGACGGCCAGCCTCGTCTGTCGCTGACGGCGGCGCTGCGCGAGTTCTATTCCGGCGCCTACGGCCGGGCCGCTTTTGCCGTGCTCGATCGCGAAGGCCAGGTGCTGTTCTCGTCGCTGCCGGGGAACCGGGCGATCGGGCCGGTGCAGCAGAGCGGCTCGCCGGTCGAGTTTTTCACGCTTCATCGCAAGGGTGGCGATGTCGCCGCGGCCAGCGTCGCAGAAGAGGCCGCCGGTCGCACACTGTTTGTCCAGGTCTCGGAAGACCTCGCCCACCGCGATGTGCTGATCGACGACATCGTGTCCCAGTTTTTCCCGCGGGTGGGGTGGATCATCGGCCCGATCTTGCTGCTGCTGCTGCTGATCGACGTGGTGATCTTTCGCCGCGCCATGCGCCCGATCGTCGATGCCTCGGCGCTCGCCGAAAAGATCGGGCCGAACCGGACCGGGCTGCGGCTGCCCGAAGCTTCGATGCCGCGCGAGGTCGAGCCGCTCGTCCACGCGGTGAACCAGGCGCTCGACCGGCTCGAAGAAGCGTTTCTCGCTCAGCGCGAGTTTACTGCCGACGCGGCGCACGAATTGCGCACTCCGCTCGCGATCCTGCGGACCCAGGTCGACATGATCGAGGACCGCGAGCTCGCCGATGCGCTGCGCAACGATGTCGAAAGCATGAGCCGGCTGGTCAACCAGCTCCTGGAGATGGCCGAGCTCGAAGCCTTTGTCATCGGTGCTGACGAGATCGCCGACCTGGGCGCGGTGGCGAGCGAGATCGCCGCCTATATCGCGCCGCTTGCATTGGCGCGCGGCAAGACCGTGGCGGTGACCGAGCCGCGCCGTCCGGTTCGCGTGCGCGGCAACAGCGACGCGCTGGGCCGCGCGGTGCGCAACCTGGTCGAGAACGCGCTCGCCCACACCGCGCCCGGCACCAGCGTCGAGATCGTCGTCGATCGGGCGGGCGCGTTGCAGGTCATGGACCACGGCCCGGGTGTGCCGGCGGCTGCCCGCGCCCACATTTTTCGACGGTTTTGGCGCGGCGACCGCCGCCGCAGCGGCAGCTCCGGGCTTGGGCTGGCGATCGTCTCGCGCATTGTCGAGATGCACAACGCCATGATCACGGTCGGCGACCGGCCGGGCGGTGGTGCGGTGTTCACGATTCGGTTTGCGGCGGTGGCGGCGCCGCCGGCCGCAGCCCCGGCGCAGCTCGAAACCGCCGGCTGAGCCCGGCGCGGGACCGCCGCCAAGCCAAGAACCCTGGACCGGAGAACCCCTGGACCGGCTGGGCCGCCTCGGGCATGATCTGCGACCCAATTTCGATCGGCATCCTCGCATCGACGCGCGGAATTTCGCGGTTGCGGGCAGGTGACGCTCGTGCGCAGAACGCGCTCGACCAATCGGCAGGAAGGGCTGGAGCATGGCTTCTATCGAATCGACCCCGGAAATGGCGGAGAAGGTCTATGCCGCGATGGCGCGCAACCTCGCGGTGGTCCGCCGGCGCCTCGGCAGACCGCTGACCTTGGCCGACAAGGTCCTGCTCGGGCATCTCGACGATCCGGAGCACCAGGAGCTCGAGGCCGGGCGCAGCTATCTCCTGGTCCGCCCCGATCGGGTCGTCTTTCAGGATGTGCTCGGCCAGACGGGGCTCTTGCAGTTCATGCAGACGCGCCGCCCGCGGGTCGCGGTGGCCTCGACCATCCACTGCGACCATTTGATCCAGGCGCGGGTCGAGGGCGCCCGCGATCTGCGCGAGTCGCTGGCCGAGAACCAGGAGGTCTACGATTTCCTGCGCTCGGCCGCGGCCAAATACGGTCTCGGCTTCTGGGGGCCGGGGGCCGGCATCATCCATCAGGTGGTGCTGGAAAATTACGCCTTTCCCGGCGAGCTGATCATCGGCACCAACTCGCACACCCCCAATGCCGGCGGGCTCGGCGCGTGCGCGGTCGGGGTCGGCGGCGCCGACGCGGTCGAGGTCACCGCCGGGCTGCCGTGGGAAGTGCTCTACCCGCGGCACATCGCGATCTATCTGACCGGGCAGATGAGCGGATGGACCGCGCCCAAGGACGTGATCCTCTATGTCGCCGGGGCGCTGACCGTGTCGGGTGGGACCAACGCGATCGTCGAATATATCGGCCCCGGCGCGCGCACGATCAGCGCCACCGGCAAGGCGACGATCACCAATATGGGCGCCGAGCTGGGTGCCACGACGTCGATGTTCCCCTATGACGAGCACATGGCGCGCTATCTGCGCGCGACCGGCAAGGCGGGGCTGGTGCCGCTCGCCGAGCAGCATCGGGACATGCTTGCACCCGACAAGGAGGTCGAAGCCGACCCGGCCAAATATTACGACCGCGTCGTCGAGCTCGATCTTTCAAAGCTCGAGCCCTTTATGGTCGGCCCGCATTCGCCCGACCGGGCGCGGCCGATCTCCAAGCTCGCCGCCGAGGTGGCCGACACCAAGAACGGGTTTATCGACCCTATCGCGACGGCGCTGATCGGCAGCTGCACCAACTCTTCCTACGAGGATATGAGCCGTGCGGCCGATGTTGCCGAGCAAGCCAAAGCGCACGGCATCAAGGCGGCGGTGCCGTTTCTGGTGACGCCGGGCTCCGAGCAGGTGCGGGCGACGATCGAGCGTGACGGCCAGATGCAGTCGCTGAAGGACATCAACGGCACGGTGCTGGCCAATGCCTGCGGCCCGTGCATCGGCCAATGGCGGCGGGCGACGGCGGAAAGCACCGTGCCGAACACGATCGTCACCTCGTACAACCGCAATTTCCCGCGGCGCAACGACGAGCAGCCGACGACGATGAACTTTATCGGCAGCCCGGAGATCGTGACCGCCATGGCGCTTTCCGGCCGGCTGTCGTTCAACCCGCTGACCGACAGCTTGACCGGCGCCGACGGCCGGCCGTTCCGGCTCGACCCGCCAAAGCCTGCGCCCGAGGTGCCGGCGCACGGTTTCGACGCCGGGCATGCGACCTATATCGCGCCCCCCGAAGACGGCAGCGGCATCGAATTGGCGGTCGATCCGAACAGCGAGCGGCTGCAGCTGATGTCGCCGTGGCTCGCCTGGGACCACAAGGATTTCGTCGATTGCCCGGTGCTGATCAAAACGCAAGGCAAGACCACCACCGACCATATCTCGCCGGCCGGCCCGTGGCTGCGCTATCGCGGGCATTTGGACAAGTTCAGCGACAACATGTTCATGGGCGCCACCAACGCCTTTACCGGCGAGACCGGCACCGGGATCAATGTGCTGAGCGGCGAAAAGGGTGTGGCGATCGCCAAGATCGCACGCGACTACAAGGCGCGCGGGGTCAAATGGGTCGCGGTCGGCGACCATAACTACGGCGAGGGATCGAGCCGCGAGCATGCCGCGCTGTCGCCGCGGCTGCTCGGCGGGGCGGCGGTGATCGCGCGCAGCTTTGCCCGCATCCACGAATCGAACCTGAAAAAGCAAGGTCTCTTGGCGCTGACCTTTCAGAGTCCGGCCGACTATGACCGGGTTCGCGCCGATGATCGCCTCAGCCTCGTCGGGCTCGAAGAGATGGCTCCCGACCAGCCGGTCGAGTGCCGCATAAAGCACGCCGACGGCACCGGCGAGACGCTAAAGCTCAACCATACTTTCAGCGCCTCGCAGCTCGAATGGTTCCGCAAAGGCTCGGCGCTCAACCTGTTTCACCACTGAAGGGCAATGGTTTGCAGGCCGGGGCATGCAGGCCGGGGCTTGCAGGCCGGGGCTGACGGGGCGGTTTTTCGCCCGCGCCGTAAAGAAGCCCCAATCCGGCGCCAACGTAAAGCCGTCGAAGAGGTCGCGGTTTGGTGGTTTTGACCGATCTGACGATGGCCCCCCGGCGGCGCGCAGCCGGCCGCCGGCTGCACCGCCGAGAGGCCGGCTTTACGTTGCTCGAGCTGCTGGTTGTCCTGGCGATCCTCGGGTTGCTGATCGGTCTGGTCGCGCCGGCGGCGTTGCGCCAGCTCGGCTCGGCAAAAATAAAGATCGCGCATCAATCGATCGAACGGCTGGCGAGCGTGCTCGATATCTACAAGCTCGATATCGGCAGCTACCCGACGACCGAGCAAGGCCTGCAAGCCCTGCTCGATCGTCCGTCCGGGGTGACCCACTGGAGCGGCCCTTACCTCAAGGGTGAAAAAGTGCCGGAAGATCCCTGGGGCCACCCTTATGTCTACCGGATGCCGAGCGAGCGGCCCGGCCACGACTACGATCTTTATTCGCTCGGGCCGACCGGCCAGGCGACCGGGACGGCCAAGTCGGAACAGATTGTCAACGACTGACCCGGCTGGGACCGAGCCGGCTGCGTTCAGTCGATGCGGCTGCGCCAGGCGAGGACGTTGTAGCCGCTCGGCAGCATCGCGCCGACCTGGACGATCGCGGTGCGCACGACGCGGGCGTTGCCCGGCCCCTGCGCGGTGGCAATGATCCGCACGGTCTGCAAATCGGCGCCCTGCTGATCGGCGGGCAGCTGGCTGTCGCCGGTGTGCGGCAGCCGGGCGAGCGCTGCTGCGACAACCGGGTCCGGACTGTTGGGGTTCGGCTCGGCCGGGCCGTAAAGCGTCAAATGCGGCCGCAGCGCGGCGAGCACCGCCGGGGTCATGCCGATCACGCGGCCGAGCTCGTCGAGACTTTCGAGCGGCTCCCCCGGCGGCCGGTAATCGAGGCCCGCTGCCTGATATTCGGCCAGCGTCGCCGCCGGGTCTTGCGCAGACTGGGCCGATCCGACCCATTCGCCGATCGCCGTGGCGAGACGCCCGGTATGCTGCGGATCGGCGCCGAGGATGGTCAGCAGCGCTTCGAGCAGGTCCGGAGAGGCGAGGTTGGGATTGATCCGCCCGGCCTCGTCCTCGAGCCCCAGGGTGACCCGGCTGTCGCCGATCGTGACTTGACGCGCGGCCCCGCCCGGACGCCAGCGCTGGTCCGGACGCGGATCGGACAGCGCGAAAATCGCTTGCGAGATCGCGCCGTCGGCCGCCGCCTCGGCGACGGCATTCTCGACCAGATTGGTGGCGATGCGCGCTTCGGTATGCCCGCTCGCCGTCAGATGGGCGACGAGAAAAGCAATCAGCACCAAGGTCCACAACACGATGAGGAGCGCGAAACCACCGTTACGGCGCCGCGCGAAGGCCGCGCCCGCCCGGTCCGGCTCGGGCTCAGAAGCGGTTCGGATTGGCGGCACCCGAGATACCCTTGCGCTCGAGCTGCTGCGGCACCAGCCCGGCATTGATGACCTGGCTGCGCAAATCCTCGGTCAAGGCGCGCGCATCGCGCTGATCGTGAACCACATGCGGCGTGATCAGCACGAGAAGCTCGGTGCGGGTGCGAGCGTTGGATTGGTTCGACAGCAGCGTGCCGATCACCGGGATGTCCTTGAGAAACGGCAACCCGCTGTTGCCTTCCGACGAATTGTCGCGGATCAGGCCGGCCATGCCGACGGTCTGGCCGTCCTGAACCGCAACCCGCGTCTGAAACACCTGATCGTCGAAGGTCGGCGATCCTTGCACGGTGTTGGTCGCCGCGGCCGCCACATCGCTGACCTCCTGGGCGATGTCGAGAGTGACCAGACCGCCGGTGTTGACCCGCGGCGTCACCTGCATGATGACGCCGGTCTCGTGATAATCGACGCTGTTCACGACCGGCGCGCCGGCGGCGAGCGTGCTGGTCGCGGTCCCGGTCAGGACCGGCACTTGCTGGCCGACCTGCAGGCGTGCCGGCTGGTTGTCGAGAACCATGACCTGCGGCGCCGACAAGACCTTGACCTTGGTCACCGAGGCGAGCGCCGCCAGGACGAAATTCGGCGATTTGCTCAGTATGAAAAAGGGCGAGCTCGATGGGAACGCCAGACTGGTCAGGGACGGGAAGCTCGGATTGGTTGGAGTGCCGAGCGTCTCGGCGAAATGGTCGGTCTTAAAGAAGAACTGTGTGCCGTATTGCAGCTGGTCGTTGAGATCGACTTCGGCGATGGTGGCTTCGATCAGAACTTGCAAGGGGACGATATCGATCTTGCGCAGCATGCCCTCGATGACCGTGTATTCGCTCGGGGTCGCAAAGATCAGCAGCGCATTGTTGACGCGGTTGGCGATGATGCGGATGCGGTTTTCGTTGCCGCCGCCGCCGCCGGCACCGGTCTCGGGCGACAGCGGCTCGCTCGCCGGCTGGGGCCCTCCCCCGGCGGTCAGGGTCGGCGACGGGATCGCGGCACCGAGGCCGCCGGTCGCTCCGCTCGTGCCGGAGGTGCCGCCAGCGCCGGGCAGGCCGCCGACTGAGCCGCCGCCGAGGCCGCCGAGGCCGCCCGGGGCACCCGATCCGCCGGCAGCGCCGCCCAAGCCCATGGCGGTACCGCCTCCGGCAGCGCCGCCGGCCGCCGCCAATTGTCCGGCAAAGGGGGTCGTGCTGCCCGGTGGCGCCGGGGTCGGCGAGACGTGGCCGGGGGTAAAGGCGCGTTGGAGCAGTCCCTCGAGATCGTCGCTGCGCCCGTTCTGCACGTAATAGATGTGCCAGGTCCGCGCGGTGGCGTCCTCGACCCGCGTCGCCAGATTGAAAAAGCGGTTGGCCGCATCGATAAAGCGCGGCTGCGAGGACACCACCAGCACCGCATTGACCCGCTCCATCGGCAACACGCGCACGAGGCCTGAAAGCGGCCCTTGGCTTTGCGCTTGCAGCAC
This sequence comes from uncultured Alphaproteobacteria bacterium, assembly GCA_963702685.1. Taxonomy (GTDB): domain Bacteria; phylum Pseudomonadota; class Alphaproteobacteria; order ATCC43930; family CGMCC-115725; genus AP-15. The sequence goes on from CAVPDQ010000008.1 coordinate 294,364, forward strand.
CGATTGCAGCTCGGCGGCGAGCTTGGCCGGATCGCCGTCGCCGGCCGGGAAGAGCGCGTAGGATTGACCCGCCAAAATATCGATGTCGAAGGCGCGGATCAGCCCGACCAGCGTCTGCCGGACCGCCTGGTCACCGGTCACCAGCACCGCGTTGCCGCTCGGATCGGCGGCGATCTTGCCGCCCTCGGCGACAAAAGGCTCGAGCATCTTGGCCAGGTCTTTCCCGTTGGTGTAGCGCAGCGGGACGACTTGCGCGCCGGCGCCGATCCCGCCCGCGCCGGACTGGTTGGTCGCCGCACCGGCCGGGATCGGCAGCACGGCATAGATGCCGTTGCGCTCGACGACGGTGGCGCCGTTCTGGTTGAGGAGCGTTTCGAGCGTCGGGATCAGCGCCGAGCGCGGCAACGGCTTGCCGGTTTCGATCGACGCGGTACCGTGCACGTTAGGGTCGATCGTATAGTTGACCTTGAGCGTCGATCCGAGAATCGTGCGCACGATCTCGCGAATATCGGTATCGACAAAATTGAGCGTGATGTCGCCGGCCTCGCCGCTTGCGACCCCTTGCGGCGGTGCCGCCCTTGTCGGCGACGACGGCGCGACGCCGGGGGCGCGGCTCTCGAAAATGCGCTGGTGGGTGAGGTCGTTGGGAATGGGGCCGCTCGTTCGAGGGGCGGCGGCCTGAAGCGCGCCCGGCTGCTCGAGTGGCGTCAGGCCGGGAGGCGGCGGCTGACAACCGGCCAACAGGATCGAGGCGAGCGCCACGGCGGCAACGGCGGCGATGCCGTGCGGCGCCATCATCGCCGCCTCTGACCGGGGCGCAGCGGTGCCGGCCGCGGCGGCAGGACAGGCGCGCCCGGCCGCGGCAGGACCACCCCCGGGGCGGTGCGGACCCTGAGCCGCTGGACGCCGTTCGCGGTCGGCGGCGCGGTCGCCGCTTCGGGCTGCGGCGGGGTCGGCGGGGCCAAATTCGGGTCGAATTTCGGCTGCAGCGTCTTGGTTCCCTCCGGACCGCTCAACGACACTTCGGTGGGCGTGATGGTGTCGATCCGCCAGCCGCTCATGGTTTCGCCTTCGGTGACCGTCAAAAGCTTGGCCCCGCTCGGTGCAAAAATCGCGATGTGACGGCCGGGCGCGATCACGATCCCGGTCAGCCGGGTGTCCGAGAGGCCGGTGTCCGTGGGCGCGGCGTCGGCGGCCTGCGGCGGGCGGCGGGTGCTGCTGAACAGCGGACGCGCCAAAATCGGTGCCATCGGCTCGGCCTCGGGAAGCTCGCGCTTTGGCGGCAGCGCCGGCGGGCCGATGCGGGCCGCGATCGCGACGGAAGGTGCCGGGTCGGGCCCGGCCGCCTCGCGCTCGGCGACAAAGATCGCGCCGAACACGACCGAGCCGGCGAGCAGCAGCAGCAGCACCAAGCGGTCGCTCATGACTTGGCCGCGCCCGGGGCCGCGCCCGGGGCCGCGCCCGGCTTGTCGTTGTTGCGAAAGCCGTAGACGTCGAGCCCGGCATCGAGCCCCGGGTCGAAGCCGGGCGTCGGCGGCAGCCCCGGCCTGCGCAGCACGCCGTGGATCTGGAGGTTGTCGATGACGAGCGGCGGTGTTGCCTCCTCGAGCGCGGCGATCAGCTTGACCAAGGTCTCGTAGGGTCCGCTCAGCGCCAGCCGCAGCCCGATGCGGCGATAGGCTCCGCGCGCCTCGGCGGGCAGGCTTTCGGTGCTGCCGATGGCGGCGCCGGACGCAGCGGCGAGCGCCTCGATCCGGCTTTGCAGACTGGCAGAGGCAATCGCGTCGCTCGCACCTTCCAGGGTGACCTTGCGGGCGCGCGCAGCGGTGCGCAGCTCGGCGACCTGCGCGCGCAGCGCCGGCAGCGTGCCCGCCGCGGCCTGCAGCCGGGGCAGCAGCATGCGGCGGGTTTCCAGGCTCGCCTCGCGTTCGGCATAGAAATCGACAATCGGCGCGATCACCACCAGATACACGCCCCCCAGCGCGATCAGAGCCAAGCCCAGGGCCAACAGCCGGCCGCGCCGGCCGGTCGGCATGGTTGCCAAGGAGATTACGGCGCCACCTCCGCAACAATCGTAAAAATTTCCAGCTTCAGCGCCTCGACCCGCGTCACCGGCGCGGCAAAGGCGGGGTTGCGAAACTCCTTGTCGGCGGCAAAGGCGCCGATCAGGCGGGCGGCCGCAGCCGAGCGGCCGCTCATGGTCAATTTTCGCTCGTGCAGCTCGAGCTCGGTCAGATAGCTGTCGTCCGGCAGGACGCGAGTGGCCGCCGCCAGCACCGCGAGCGGCTGGCCGAATTTGTCCTGCTCGCTCTGGATCAGATCGGCGCTGCCCGAGAGGCGCTTGATCTCGCGGCGCAGCGTGTCGGCTTCGCCGGCGGCAGCGCGGCCGGCCGCAGTCGCCTGGTCGAGCCTGGTCAGGGCCGCGGATTGGCGCACGAACGGGGTCACCAGGCTGGCCACCGCCAACCCGGCGCAGCACGCCGCCGCCAGCCAGACGAGCCGTCGCCGTGAGGCACGCCGCACATGACCGTTTTCGGGCACCAGCGGCAAGCACGACCCGGCGTCGGGGCCGTCGGCGATTTCCACCCGCGCCGGCTCGATGCCCATATGGCCGAGCGCGCCGAGCAGCGGCGCCAGGCTGGCTTTGGCGACCAGCACCAGGCGGACCGTCAATCTCCCGTTTTGTCGATCGACGGCGGCGATGCGGTGGCTCCAGTACAATTCCTCGGCCTTGAACGGGGTCTCCCGATCCATCTCGAAGGCGAGGACCTGGTCGAGCTCGCGTTCGGCGGCGAGCGGAAAGCTCAGCGTCTTGCCCAAGAGGTCCGCTTCGGCGAGACGGAGCACCGTCGGCCGGTCGGCCGAACGCGGCAATTCGGCGAGCCCGGCGGCGCCGAGCGCAAAGCGGCCGAGCGGATTTTCCTTGCCGTTGCGCCGAATGCCGACCGCGACCGCATTGATGCCTTGGGCGAGCGGCCCGACCGGGGTGACGACCGTCGCATCGGCCGCGTTCGGCGGCGACCGGCGCAAGCCCTGGGGCAGCAGATCCGCCAGCTGGCCAAACCACCAGGTGAAAAATTCGCGCAGCATGATCGCGATCGGCCGAACCGCCTTCTACCCAGAGCCGCCGGGCAACCAAAGGGCGGCTCGGTCTGCCAACGGAGGTGCCGAATGTGGCTCGATCATGGCGAAGCCAGATGGCGTAAGCGAATTCGCCAGCACCGCGGCTCGGCTTAACCATAGCGCGGGGCGCTTGCCCCGGCTCGGGCCGAGGCCGCCTGGCACGCCGGCGAATCGATGCGGCGCGGTCACGGCATCGGCGCCGCGATCAAGTCGGGCCAGCGCCGCCGGTCGCCCTTGGCAAAGCCGAGCCGCACGCGGACCAGGTCGGGCAATTGCGGGCCGTCCCAGCGCGTCTGCCAACCCGCCGGCTGGTCCGGGGCGGCAGCCCCCCAATAGGCGAGATCGAAACGGCGGACCCCTCCGATCAGCTCGGTGACGATCGGCTTTGGCGGCGGGCTGCTCGACACCTCGTGGCGATGCGGCGTCCAGCTCAGCACCAGGCGCTTGCCGGCGAGCTCGAGCTCGATATCGGCGCGCTGGCTGGTGCCGAGGCCGGTCGGCAGGTCGCCGATAAACGACAGGCGGTGCTGGTCCCCGTTGAACTTTGCCGCCCCGGCCGCGGCACCACTCGAGGGCGGTGCCGCGATCCCGTTCAACAAGCCGCGCAACGTGCGCGCCGCGGCATCGATCTCGGCGGTTTCGCCGACCCGGCGCGACTGGGCCTGCCATAATGCCAGACCGGCGCGCACGCCCTGGGTCAATCCGACCACCAGCAGCCCGAGCACAACCAGCGACACCAGGATTTCGAGAAGGGTGAAGCCGCGCTCGCCAGCGCTCGATGCCGGCGACATGTCAGCCGCTCTGTGTCGCGCTGCCGAGCCGCAGCGTCTTCAGCACCACCGCCTGCTGCTTGCCCTTTTCCTCCCAGGTGATGTCGACTTCGACAGCGTAGAGCGCGATCGCCATCGAGGCCGCGGCATCCGGGCTCGGCATGGTTCGCGACGCCAGCGGCTGCACGCGAATCTTCCAGTGAAAGCCGCCGCCGTCGTCACCCTGGGATTCGCCTTGCGTCATCGCCGCGTTGCGCCCGATCGCGGCGAGGTGCGAGCGCGCCCGCTCGACCGCCTCCTCGGCCCGCGCCGCGGTATCGACCGCGAACAGCCCGCCGCTGCCGGCCTCGAACAAGCCGACCAATGCCAGCCCGGCAATCGCCAGCGCCACCACCACTTCGAGCAGGGTAAAGCCGGCGCTCCGCGGCATCGGCTCAGCGCAGATCGGCGATGCTGACCCGCCCGGTCAGCCAATCGACGCCGACCGCGACCTGCCGCTTTCTTTCGGCGAGCGTGATCCGGCCGCCGGTCGAGCTGCCGTCCGGATTGAAGCGGATGCCGCCCGCGGTGGCGCTCGCTTTTTCGCCGGCGACCGTCAGCAGCGCGATCCGGTATCCGGCGGGCAGCGGCCGGGGCGCGTCGGTTCCGACCCGATAGCGGTGCCCGGCGAGATCGAGGCCGAACATGACCGGGCGATTGCCGACGATCGCTTGCGAGCGCGCGAGCCGCAATTGCGCGGCCAGCTCGCGCGCCGTGCCGTCGAGCCCCAAGGTGCTGCTCCAGGGCGGCTTGTAGCCGGTGATCAGCACCAGGGCGAGGCCCAGCACCGCGAGCGCCACGATCAGCTCGATCAGCGAAAATCCGGCCGCTCGACCGGGCCATCGGCGAAAATCCGGGTCAGCCGGCGAGGTCATTGAGGCTCAGCATCGCCGTCAAGAGCGCGCTGATGATGCCGGCGACGGCGAGGCCCATCGCGATCGTGATCAGCGGCACCGCCAGCGCCACCAGCCGCTGGATCATCAGCCGCGCCTGCTCGTCGTGAATCTCGGCGGCTTTCAGCGCCATCGTCGCCAATTGCGCGGCTTCCTCGCCGAGCTGCAAGAGGTGGATCGTGCGCGCCGGAAAGAGCCCCGCGGCGGCGAGCGGCCGGCTGAGCCCGGCGCCGTCCTTGGCGCGCAATGCGGCTGCCTCGACCGCGGCGGCGGCGGCGAGGTTGCCGAGCGCATCCTTGGCGATGCCGAGCGCGGCAATCAGCGGCACCCCGTTTTCGAGCAGGCTGCCGAGGGTGCGGGTCAGCCGTGCCGCCAGGGTTTCGCGCAACAGCTTGCCGGCCACCGGCAGGCGCAGCACAAAGCGGTCGAACGGCAGCCGATAGGCCGGCCGCGCCAACAGCTGTCGGGCCAAGAGCACGAGGGCGACGGTGACCAGCAGCAGCCAGGGTGCCGCGGCGCCGACCACCGTGCCCAAGGTCATCAGCACCTGTGTCGCGGCCGGCAGCTGGGCGCCGGCCTGCTGGAAAATCGGCGTGAACTGGGGGAGCACATAGTCGAGCAAAAACAGGATCGAGCCGATCGCGGCGACGACCAGCAGCGCCGGATAGACCATCGCCGCGTGCAGGCTCGCGGTGAGGCTGCGCTCGCGCTCGAGCAGGCTGGCGAGCCGGTCGAGGGTCGCGGCGAGCGTGCCGCCCGCCTCGCCGGCCCGCACCAGCCCGATATAGAGTCGGGAAAAGCTGCGCGGCTCGCCGGCGAGCGCTGCGGCGAGCGAGCTGCCGGCGCGCACCCGATCGCGGACATTGCCGAGGACCGCACGGGCGCGGGGGCTGCGCGTGTTGTCGACGACAAAGCGCAGCGCGCGGTCGAGGTCCTGGCCCGCCGCCAGCATGATCGCGAGCTCGCGGGTCACCTCGCTGAGCGCATTCTTGTCGATCCCGCGGACCCGGCCCAGCTCGACCTGCAGCAGCTCGGAAAGCCCGCGGCGAGCCCCCGCCAGATCGGCGCGCAGCACAATCTGGCCCTGGCGCTGCAAGCGCTCGACCACGGCGCCGCGGTCGGGCGCCTCCATGACGCCGTTGACGACCTCGCCGCCGCCATTGATCGCCGACCAGCGAAACGCCGCCATCTCACCCTCCCGGCAGCCGGGTCATGCTTCGGTTTGCAGGCAGCGCACGACTTCCTCGATCGTGGTGTCGCCTTCGAGGACGGCGATCAGACCGCTGTCGAAGATCGGGCGCATGCCGTCGGCGACCGCCGCGCTCTCGATCGCATTGTCGTCGGCGCCGTCGAAGATCAGCCGGTCGATCGACCGGCTCGGCAGCAGGAGCTCGGCGATGGCACGGCGGCCGTGATAGCCGGTGCCACGGCAGGCGGGGCAGCCTGTTGGATGATAGAGGACGATCTCGCGGTCGGGCGCCAGGCGGTGCAGCGCAAACCGCTCGACCATCGCCGGCGGCGCCGGGAGAGGTACTTTGCACGCCGGGCACAGCCGCCGCACCAGCCGCTGCGCCAGCACCGCCTTCAAGGTCGCGGTCAGCAGATAGTCTTCCAGGCCCATGTCGCGCAGCCGCGTGACCGTCGCCGTGGCCGAGTTGGTGTGCAGGGTCGACAGCACCAAATGCCCGGTCAGCGCGGCCTGCACCGCGATCTGCGCGGTTTCGAGATCGCGGATTTCGCCGATCATGATCACGTCGGGGTCCTGGCGCAGGATCGAGCGCAGGAGGCTGGCGAAATTGAGCCCGATCTGCGGCTTGACCTGGATCTGGTTGATCCCGGTGAGCTGGTATTCGATCGGGTCCTCGACGGTGACGATCTTGCGCGCCACCGTGTTCAGCCGTAACAGCCCGGTATAGAGCGTCGTCGTCTTGCCGCTGCCGGTCGGGCCGGTGACCAGCATCATGCCATTGGGCAATTCGAGCGCCCGCTCGACCCCGGCCCGGATGTCTTCGGGCAGGCCGAGCTTGGCGTAATCGAACTCGACGGCGGTGCGGTCGAGCACGCGCAGCACGACGGTTTCGCCGTAAAGCGCGGGGACCGTCGATACCCGAAAATCGATCTCGTGGCCGCGCACGGTCAATTTGATGCGGCCGTCCTGCGGCAGCCGCCGCTCGGCGATGTCGAGCCGCGCCATGATCTTGATGCGCGAGATGACGGCGGCCTGCAGCCGCGGCGGCGGCGGCTCGACCTCGTGCAAGACGCCGTCATAGCGATAGCGCACCCGCATCCGGTCGGGAAACGGCTCGAGATGCACATCGGAGGCGTGGGTCTCGACCGCCCGTGCGATCAACTGGTTGACGAGCCGGATCACCGGCGCTTCGCTGGCCAAATCCTTGAGCCGTTCGGCGTCTTCCTCGGCGGGCTCGGCATCGGCGACGATCTCGTCCGCCGCGAGCTCGCCATCGACCGCTTCGGAATAGAGCCGGTCGATCGCGGCTTCGAGCTCGATCGGCACCGCGACCGCGACCGCGACCGGGCAGCCGAGCGCGGCGGCAACGGCATTCCTGGTGAACGAGTCGAGCGGGTCGGCCATCGCCAAGGTGGCCCGCTGCTCGCCGGCGCCGATCGGCAAAGCGTGCGCGCGGCGCAGGAACTTGCCTTGCAGCCGGTCGACGAACAGCGGCTCGTCGGGATAATCTGCCGCCGTGGCGATCGGTGCCGCGAGCAATTGCGCAAACGCCTCGGCGAGCCCGCGCTCGCTGATCAGCCCGAGCTGGGTCAGCACGCGGTCGAGCCGGCCGCCGGTCTCGGCCGCGACGCGCCGGGCGCGGTCCAAGGTGCGCTGGTCGATCGCTCCGCTGTCGAGAAGCGAGAGGCCGAGCTTCGCGAGCGCCTCCTCGGCATCCAACGCGGTCGGGGAGAAAGTCGGCTCGAAGGTCATCGCAACGTATCGTCCTGGCGGGCGCCGGCGCTCGACTTTTGGCCCGCAACACAGAATAAACGATTACCGGCGGGGGCGAGAACCGATGTTCGGGGCCGATTTGGTCGAAAACATGGCCGGCTCGGGGGTGCTCGGGTGGAGTGCGGTGCTCGCTGCCCCGTTTGTCGGCAGCTTTGTCGGCGTCGTCATCGTGCGCCTGCCGCAGCGGCGGCCGATCGTCGTGGCCCGCTCGCAGTGCGAGTGGTGCGGCGCCGCGCTTGCCGCGCGCGATCTTGTGCCGCTGGCGAGCTGGCTCGCCATGCGCGGCCGCTGCCGGCGGTGCGGGGAAGCGCTCGGCTGGTTTTACCCGGCGGTCGAGCTGGCGGCGCTCGCGGTGGCGCTCGCCGCGCTCGCGGTCGATCGCGGGGCGGCGGTCTGGCTCGATTGCCTGTTGGGCTGGTGGCTGCTCGCCCTCGGCTGGATCGACCTGCGAGAGTGGCTGCTGCCCGATCGGCTGACCTTGCCATTGATCCTGGCCGGCCTCGCCGTCACCGCCTGGCTCGACCCGTCGGCGCTCTTTGCGTCCGCGCTCGGCGCCGCCTTCGGCTATCTCGTCCTGCGTTTGATCGCCTGGGGCTACCGTGCCTGGCGCGGGCAGGACGGGCTCGGCCAAGGCGACGCCAAATTGCTGGCCGCCGCGGGTGCGTGGCTCGGCGCTTGGGCATTGCCGCAGGTCGTCCTCGCCGCCGCGGTCGCCGGCCTCCTCGCCGTCTTTGGGCTCAGGCTCGCCGGAGTGCGGCTCGGCGCCCGCTCGGCGATCCCGTTCGGGCCGTTTCTGGCGTTCGCCACCTGGCTTATTTGGCTCTTCGCGCGGTGCAATCTGGGATAGGATGGAGCGATGATTTACCCGGTCATTTTATCCGGCGGCTCGGGCACGCGGCTGTGGCCGATGTCCCGCGCGCTGTATCCGAAGCAGCTTCTGGCGCTGGTCGGCGGCGAGAGCCTCTTGCAGCAGACCGCGCGGCGGGTTGCCGATGGGAAACGCTTTGCCTCGCCGCTGGTCATCGCCAATGAGGAGCATCGCTTCATCATTGCCGAGCAGCTGCGCGAGGTCGGCATCGTGCCGCAAACACTGCTGCTCGAGCCGATCGGCCGCAACACCGCGCCGGCCGCCTGCGTTGCGGCGCTAATGCTGACCGAGGCGGCGGGCGGGCCGGACCCGCTGATGCTGCTATTGCCGTCGGACCACACGATCGGCGACGCCGCCGCTTTTGCCGCGGCAATCGACCGCGCCGCCGTTGCCGCACGCCAGGGGGCGCTCGTCGCTTTCGGCATCACCCCGGAGCGACCGGAGACCGGCTATGGCTACATTCGCCGCGGCGCGCCGATCGACGGCGCCGAAGGCGCTTTTGCGATCGCCGAGTTTGTCGAGAAGCCCAAGCCGAAACGCGCGCGGCAATTTCTCGCCGCGGGCACATATTCGTGGAACAGCGGGATTTTTCTGTTCCCGGCGCGGCGCTATCTCGACGAGCTCGAGCGGCTGCGCCCCGATATCCTCGCCGCCTGCCGCAGCGCGCTCGCCGCGGCCCAGTCCGACGCCGATTTCACCCGATTGGGCAAGGAAGCGTTTGCCGGCTGCCCCGCCGAGTCGATCGATTATGCGGTGATGGAGCATGCGGGCGCGGCGGCCGTCGTGCCGGCCGCGATCGGATGGAGCGATGTCGGCTCGTGGGACGCGTTGTGGGAGATGGGAAGAAAGGACGAGGCCGGCAACCTGATCGAGGGCAATGTCGTCGCCGAGGCCGCGAAGAATTGCTATCTGCGCTCCGATGCGGCGCTCGTCGCCGCGATCGGGGTCTCCGACCTCGTCGTCGTCGCCACCGGCGACGCCGTCATGGTGGCGCCGCGCGAGCGCACGCAAGAGGTCCGCCGGCTCGTCGCCCGCCTCGTCGCAGAAGGCCGCGGCGAAGCCGACGCGCTCCCTACCGTGCATCGCCCGTGGGGCACCTACAAAGCGCTGCACAACGGCCATCGCGTGCAGGTCAAGCACATTACCGTCAAGCCCGGCGGCCGGCTTTCCCTGCAATTGCACCATCACCGCGCCGAGCATTGGATCGTGGTCCAGGGCACCGCCAAGATCCGCCGCGGCGACGAGGAAATGATCCTGACCGAGGACCAATCGACCTATATCCCGCTCGGCACCCGGCACCGCCTCGAAAACCCGGGCAAGATCCCGCTCCACCTGATCGAGGTGCAGTCCGGCAGCTATCTCGGCGAAGACGACATCGTTCGCCTCGAGGACAGCTACGGCAGAAGCTGAAATTCGGCCGCGAGCGTGCACATGTAGAGGTGGTAGCGGCGCTCGGCCACCCCCGGCGGCAGGGCGAGCGGCACGAGCCCGTCGGCCGCGATCTCCGGCTCGCTGACCAGGATCGCTCGCGGGCACAGCAGCGGCACGATCAGTGGTGCCAGCTCGGCGGCGAGCGCCCGGCTCGCTGCGGCGTCCCCGCTCGCCGGGTCGAGATGAGCGAGCGCCACCCGGCCGGCGAGCCGGTTGCGGGCGGCCGGCAGCGTTTCGCGCATATCGCCGAGCAGCAGCAGCTCGGGCGGCGGCACGCATTGGGGATGCGCGGCGAGGCGGCGTTCGCACACCCAGATGCGGCGCTCGGGAAACAGCTCGCGCAGGTGGTCGTAGGTGCGCCCGTTGCCGAGGCCGAGCTCCAGCACGTCGCCGGGCCGCTCGCGGACCAGCTCGGCGGCACGGCCGAGGCAGGCGCGCTGCGCTTCGAGCCGCCGGATAAAGCTGTCGAGCCGGCTCACCCCCAAGCGCTCACAGGGGGCTCATGCAGGGGGCTCATGCGGGGGGCTGATGCGGGGGCTCATGCGGGGACGCCGGCCTCCTCGCGCAGGCGCTTCACCTCGGCGAGCGCGGCGCTCAGCTGGTTGTTGTTCGCGGCCAGGCGCTCGGCCAGCTCCTGCATCATCGCCACCGCTATGCTCGGAAATTCCCGCACCATGCGCATAAACGGGTCTTTTGAGATGCGCAGCGTGACGAGCCGGCCCTTGGCGCGCACCGTCGCCGAGCGCGGCACATTGCCGAGGATCGCCATCTCGCCGGTGATCTCGTTGGCGCCGAGCGTCGCCAGCACCACCGGCCCGGCCGAAGTTTCGGCGACGACCTCGGCTTCGCCTTCGATGATCAGATAGGCGGCGTCGCCCGGGTCGCCCTGGCGGAACAGCTGCTTGCCGTCGTCGAACGCGACCCGCTCGCTCATAAACGCCAAGAGCTTGAGCTTGGCCGGCTCGATCTCGGCGAAGTACCGCACGCGCCGCAGCAGCTCGAACTCCTGCTTCAGGCTCATTTCCTCCTCCCGCCGGTCTGTCCGGCTTGCTTATTCTGCCGCAACCAGCATCGACAACAGCGAACCCTTGGGCGCCAGCTCCTCCGGGGTGCCCTGCTCCTGCAGCTTGCCGCTGCTCATCACCAGGACCCGGTCGAAATTGCGCGCGAGGCTGGCGCGGTGCAGCACCCAGACCAGACCGCGGCCGGCGAGCTCGTCGCGCAGCCCCTTGGCGACCTTGGCCTGGACCGCGCCGTCGAGCGCCGAGGTCGCCTCGTTCAGGATCAACAGATCGGGGCGTTTGAGGACGGCGCGTGCGATCGCCGCCTTTTGCCGCTCGGCCAGCGACAGGCGCGACCCGCTGGTGCCGACATTGTAGTCGAGCCCGACCTCGATCACCGTTTGGCGCAAGCCGAGCTGGTCGATGACCTCGGCGATCAGCGCCGGGATGCGCACCGGAGCGTCCGCCTCGCCATAGGCGATCTTGCCGAACAGGATGTTGTCCTGCACCGAGGCGGCGGCGTTGTAGCGCTCGGCGTCGAAAAACGCGATTTCGTCCTGCGCCTCGGGTGGCAGATCGGCCCGGAACACGCGCCGCGCTTCGAGCAGGCGCTGCTGCATGTCCTCGTCGAGCACGTCGAGCCGGTGCCGCGCCGGGACCAGCCGGAACGGCAGCGACAGCAGCTGCGCCCGGTCGGCCCGGTTCAGCGCCGCGGCGCCGCCCTTGCCGATGCGCCCGAGGATCGCCTTGAATTCCGGCAGGTCATCGGCGCTGATAAAGCTGAACTGCTCGAAAAACGCGTGGTCGGACGGCAGGTCGGCGAACAGCTCGACCATGGTTTCGGCGACTTCCCTGCCGGTCTCGATCAAATCCTCGATCAGCCCGACCTTGGTCAGCACCTGTCGCACATAGGTGTTGCCGGCGAGCGCGTCGAATTCGAAGGCCGGCCCGATCGGCGTGCCGAACAGCAGGTTCTCGGCCACCGAGGCATTGGCGTTGAAGCGCTCGACGTCATAGGTCTCGACGAGGTTGGCGATGCCGTCTTCGGCGAGGCGGCGGCCGAGCGCATGGCGCGCTTCGAGAAGCCTTGCGGCAGCCTCCGGGAAGGCGTCGGGATCGAGCCGCCAGCGCAAGCCCAGCGCATAGACGTCGTTGTCGGAATCGAGCGCGGCGAGGATTTCGGTGATGCGGCGCAGCAGCGCGGCGTGGTCGGCCACCCCGGCCGCCTCGTAATCGATCCAGTCGGCGTGGAGGTCGAAATCGATGTTGCCGGATTTCTGCGCCTCCAGCAGCTGCCTGGCGCGGCGGCGGGCCTCCGCCGGCTCGTATTCGGCCGGGCGCAGCGGGGCATGGCGCAACGACAGCAGCAGATTGTCGCGCAAGCTGCCGGCGAACAAATAAGGTGTCGCGCCGACATAGCCGATGCGCCGGCCGACGACCGCAACCGGTGCCGTGGCGAGGTCGAGCCCGCCGATCGTGATCCGGCCGCTGGTCGGGCGCACCAGGCGGGCGAGCAGCAGCGCGAGCTCGTTCTTGCCGCTGCCGCCCTGCCCGATGATCGCGATATGCCGGTCGAGCGGCGCGGTAAAGCTGACCGCATCGACGACACGGCTGCCGTCCTCCTCGGCGAGCGACAAATTGGCGGCAACGATCTCGCCGGCGAGCGGCGGCACATCGGCTGGGGTTTCGAGCTGAAGCCGGGCATCCATCAGCCCGCCGGGCTGGAACTGCTCGACGATCTGGTCGTATTTGATCTTCGAATCCTGAAAGCTCTGGTAGAAAACCAGCAGCTCGTTGAACGGCGACGCCAGGTCCTTGTAGGCGAGCAGCACGGCCAGCAGCGAGCCCACCGAAAGGCTGCCTTTGATCACCAGATAGCCGCCGATCGAGAAAAAGAAGAACGGCGTCAGCTGGTTCAAGAAGTTGTTCAAAAACTTGACGAAAAACTTGCGCTGGTAGACCTCGAAACGGATGTCGTAAATCCTGCCCAAAAGCGCGGCGAACCCGGCCAATTGCAATTTGGCCCCGTCATTGGCGAGGATGTCGGCGATCCCGCTCGCCGATTCCTGCACCCGGTCGGCGACCTGGCGCACCGTGCGCACGCGCTGACGGTTGAGCAGGTTGACCTTGCGCTGCAATTTCGGGATGACGTAGCCCTGGATCGGGTAAAGCGCCACCGCCGCGAGGCCGAGCACCGGATCCTGCATGAACATGAAAAAGATGTTGGTCAGCAGGGTGCCGCCCTGAAACGCCGGCAGCGCCACCGCGTCGCCGACAAAACCGCCCAGCGACTCGCATTCCGCGGTGATCATCGGGATGATCTGGGCGGACGAATTCTTCTGGAAATAAGACAGCGGAAACAGCAGCATCCGCTGATAGAGCTGATAGCGGAAGCGGCGCAGCATGCGTTCGCCGAGCCGGCCCTTATAGGTGTTTAGATAATACTTGAAGGCGCCGTTGATCAGGACCAGCAGCAGAAAGGCAAAGCACAGCAGCAAGAGATAACTGATCTGGTCGAGCTGGATGCCGAAAAAAGTCTGGACCGTGTATTTCGGCTTGATCGCCTTGTTGGTAATAACTTTTGGCAATTCCAGCGAATAATAAAGAAAGGGGAACGAGGCCAGGGTCAGCAGCAACAGGATGATCTGGTGGCGCAGGCTGTAACGCAGGATGAACCGATAGATCGACGGCTCGAGCGCGGCCGGGTTCTCGGCCGGCTTGTCCGGCGGCTCGGGCGGCGGCGCGGCCCGCTCCAGACGCTGGGCCGGCGACGGCGGCAGGCGGCCGCGCGCCGGCCGCACCAGCTCTTCGGCAGCGGTGGCGAACCCCGGGATTCCTGTCATCGCCTGGGCTTTCACCAAAAGATCATTTCGCGGCGCAGGCTTCTATGCAATAGTCTCAGGCGCGCTGTTGTGCGGGGGGCCAGGCGTGGCCGGACGTCGTCACCATAAACGGGTGCTCATCTACAGCCACGACAGCTTCGGCCTCGGCCATTTGCGCCGCTGCCGGGCGATCGCCCATGCGCTGGTCGATGCCGACCCCGCGCTCTCGGTGCTGATCTTGTCCGGGTCGCCGATCATCGGCAGCTTCGACTTCCGCTCGCGAGTGGATTTTGTGCGGGTGCCGGGCGTCATCAAGCTGCGCAACGGCGAATATGTTTCGCTCAACCTCCATATCGACATCGACGAGACGCTGGCGATGCGCTCGTCGATCATCCGCCACACCGCCGACATCTTCGATCCGGATCTGATGATCATCGACAAGGAGCCGCTGGGCCTGCGCGGCGAGGTGCGCGACACGCTGCACCTGTTGCAGCGGCGCAAGGCGGCGGTGATCCTGGGGCTGCGCGACGTGATGGACGACCCCGACGCGCTCGAAAGCGAGTGGGCACGCAAGAACGCGATCCCGGCCTTGTCGGAATTTTACGACGAGATCTGGGTCTACGGCCTGCCGCAGATTTGCGACCCGCTGGCGGGGCTGAAGGTGCCGGCGAGCGTGCGCCGGCGCATGGTCTATACCGGCTATCTGCGGCGCTCCGCCAACGAGCCGGTGCCGTCGCCCGAAACCCAGGGCATCCTCGACAGCGAGTTTTTGCTGGTCACGACCGGCGGCGGCGGCGACGGCGACGCGCTGATCGACCTGGTGCTCGGCGCCTATGAGCACGACCGCGACATTCCGCTCCCGGCGCTCCTCGTTTACGGACCCTTTATGCAGCCCGAGCAGCAGGCGGCTTTTACCGCCCGCGCGGCGCGCCTCCCGAATATCCGCGCGATCACCTTCGATGCCCGGCTCGAAGCGCTGATGGCGCGTGCCGCCGGCGTCGTCGCAATGGGCGGCTACAATACGTTTTGCGAAATCCTGTCCTTTGACAAACGGGCGCTGATCGTGCCGCGCACCGTGCCGCGGCTGGAGCAGCAGATCAGGATCGAGCGCGCCGCCGCGCTCGGCCTCGTTGCCATGCTGTCCGAAGAGGAGGGGCGCGACCCGCGGGTGATGGCGGCGGCGCTGCGCCGGCTGACCCGGCAGCCGGTGCCGTCGAGCGTGATCATCCCGGGCTTGCTCGACGGCATGCAAAACGTCAACCGGCTCGCCGGCAAATGGCTCGGGCGCGGGCGCAGCCTGCGTCCCGCCGCCGGAGCGCGATTGCGCGCCTGACCCGTGCCGGACTCGCTGGCGGCGCGCGGCGCAGGACGGGTCGCGTTTGTCCTCAAGGGGTATCCGCGGCTGTCGGAAACCTTTATCGCGCAGGAGATCCTGGCGCTCGAGCGGCGCGGCCTCGACATCCTGATCGTCTCGTTGCGCCAGCCGACCGACCGGGCGGCGCACCCCGTGCACCGCCAGATCGCGGCGGCGCTGCTCTATCTGCCGGAATACCTCTATCGGGAGCCGCGCCGGGTGGGGCGGGGCTGGCGGCGCGCGCGGCGGCGAGCCGGCTATCGCCGGGCATGGCGCATCTGGCTCGCCGATCTCTGGCGCGACCCGACCCCGAACCGGGTGCGCCGCTTTGGCCAGGCGCTGGTGCTGGCGGCCGAGCTGCCGGCCGATATCGGCCATCTCCATGCCCATTTTTTGCATACGCCGGCCTCGGTCGCGCGTTATGCGGCGCTGATCTGCGGGCTCGACTGGACGGTGTCGGCGCACGCCAAGGACATCTGGACCACACCCGGCTGGGACAAGGCGGAAAAGCTCGGATCGGCGGCGTGGGCGGTGACCTGCACCCGCGCCGGCCACGCCGATCTCGCTGCCCTGGCGCCGGACCCGAGCCGCGTCGGCCTCGTCTATCACGGGCTCGATCTCGAGCGGTTTCCACCGCCGCCGCCGCGACCGCCGCGCGGCGACGGCAGCGATCCGCAGCGCCCGGTGGTGCTGCTGTCGGTCGGCCGTGCGGTCGCCAAAAAAGGCTATGACGATCTGCTCCAGGCGTTGGCGCTGCTGCCTGACGGGCTCGCCTGGCGCCTCGTCCATATCGGCGGCGGCGGGCTGGCGGCGGCGTTGCGGCGCCGGGCCGGCGAGCTGGGCTTGGCGCAGCGTATCGACTGGCGCGGCGCGTTGCCTCAACCCGAGGTGCTCGATGCCTATCGCGCCGCCGACCTGTTTGTGCTCGCCGCCAAGATCGGGCCCGACGGCGACCGCGACGGCCTGCCCAATGTGCTGATGGAGGCGCAGAGCCAGCGCCTCGCCTGCATTGCGACGTGGGTGTCGGGGATCCCCGAGCTGATCGAGGATGGCGCGACCGGCGTCCTCCTCCCGCCGGCCGACCCGCCCGCACTCGCCGCAGCGCTCGAAAGCCTGATCCGCGACCCGGTCCGGCGCGCCGCTCTCGGGCTCGCCGGCGAGCGGCGGGTGCGCACCGCCTTTGCGATAGAACGCGGCATCGACGCGCTCGCCCGCCGCTTTGGCTTGCCGGCGGCAACACGCGTTGGCGCGCCGCAATCGATCGACGCCGGCTGAGCCGCGGCTCGATGCGGATCGCGTTTTATGCGCCGCTCAAGCCGCCGGACCATCCGGTGCCGTCGGGCGACCGGCGGATGGCGCAGCTGTTTCTGGCCGCGCTCAGAGGGGCCGGTCACGAGCCGGCGCTGGCGGCGCGCCTGCGCAGCTTCGAGGGACCGGGCGACGCGTTGCGGCAGGAGCGGCTGGAGGCGCTCGGGCGCAAGCTCGCGCTGCGGTATCTGCGCCAGTGCCGCGCCGCGCCGCAGGCGGCACCCGAGCTGTGGTTCACCTACCACCTCTACCACAAGGCGCCCGACTGGCTCGGGCCGACCGTCGCCGCCGGGCTCGGCATTCCCTATGTCGTGGCCGAAGCCTCGTTTGCGCCAAAGCAGGCCGCCGGGCGCTGGGCCTTGGGGCATCGCGCCGCCGAGCAGGCGATCCGGCAGGCCGCCCTGGTCATCGGCCTCAACCCCGCCGATCGCGGCTGCGTCCTGCCGCTGCTGCGCTGCGCGGCGCAATGGGTGGCGATGACGCCGTTTCTCGACGCCCGCTCGCTGCCGGTGCGGGCGGGGTCCGGGGCCGGCGCGCCGCGGCTGATCGCCGTCGCGATGATGCGGCAGGGCGACAAGCTCGCCTCCTATCGCGTTCTCGGCGACGCCTTGTCTCGGCTCGGCGATCTCCCTTGGTCGCTGGAGGTGGTCGGCGATGGGGCGGCGCGGCCCGATGTCGAGCGGGCGCTGGCGCCGCTCGGCAATCGTGTGCGGTGGTCGGGCGCGCTCGACGCCGATCATGTCGCCCGGCGGCTCGCGGCGGCCGATCTCTGCGTTTGGCCGGCGGTCAACGAGGCCTTTGGCATGGCCTTGCTCGAAGCCCAGGCGGTGGGGCTGCCGGTGGTGGCGGGGTTGGCGGGCGGGGTCGGCGAGGTCGTTGCGAGCGGGCTGACGGGGCTCCTTGTCGCGCCGGGCGACCCGGTGGCGTTCGCCGCCGCGGTGCGCGAGCTGCTGGCCGACCGCGAGCGGCTCGCCGCCTTTGGCGCCGCGGCGCGGCGGCGCGTGCTGGCCCGCCACGATCTTGCTGTCGCCGCCCGCCGGCTCGACGAAATCTTCGACGGCTTATGCCGGCGGCAGGCGGCGTGACCCCATCGGTCCTGCTCTACGTCCAGCATCTGCTCGGGATCGGGCATGCCCGGCGCGCCATGCATCTGGCCGCGGCCATGCGGTCCGAGGGGATGGCGGTGACCGTCGTTGCAGGCGGCGAGCCGGTGCCGTCCTTTGGTATCCCGGATGCGGCCCTGGTCCAGCTGCCGCCGATCCGGGCGCGCGATGCGGGGTTCAGGGAATTGGTCGATGAAGCCGGCGCCCCGGTGACCGACCGGCTGCGCGAGACGCGGCGTGAGGCGCTGCTCGCCGCGTTTGCCGCGGCGCGGCCCGATGCGCTGATGCTGGAGGCGTTTCCGTTTGGCCGGCGCGCTTTTCGCTTTGAGCTCGACCCGCTGATTGAAGCGGCGCGCCGGCGCGAGCCGCCCGCCCTCGTCTTGTGCTCGCTGCGCGATATCGTCGTGCTGCCGGAGGATCCGCGCCGCCAGCGCGACATCCTCGATCGGGTGCGCGCCGATTTCGATGCGGTGCTGGTGCATGGCGACCCGAGCCTCGTCCGGCTCGACGAAAGCTTTCCGCCCGCGGCGCAGCTCGGAGAGCGCCTGATCTATACCGGCTATGTCGCCGCCTCCGACCAAACGGCGGAAGCCGCCGCGGGCGCCGGCGAGGTCCTGGTGTCGGCCGGCGGCGGCGCGGTCGGCGGCAAATTGCTGGCAGCGGCGCTCGAAGCCCGGCGCCGGGGCTGCCTCGCCGATGTGCCGTGGCGGCTCCTCGCCGGCCCCAACCTGCCGCAATCCGAATATTCAGCGCTGGCGCAAGGCTTGCCCGACCGCGTCATGCTCGAACGCTATCGCGCCGACTTCCCTGACATGCTGCGGCATTGCCGGGTTTCGATCAGCCAGGCCGGGTACAACACCGTGCTCGACATTCTCGCCGCCCGTTGCCCCGCGGTGCTGGTGCCGTTTGCCGCCGAGCGCGAGACCGAGCAAGAGCTGCGCGCCGAAAAGCTCGCCGGGCGCGGCGTCGTCGAGCTCGTCGCCGAGCGCGAGCTCACCGCCGCCCGGCTCGCCGCCGCGGTCGAGCGCAGCCTCGGCCGGCGCCCGCCAATGCTCGCCATCGACACCGCCGGGGCCCCGCGCAGCGCGCGGATCGTGGCGCGGCTGATCGCCGGGCGCGCGGCGGCGTTCGGAATTTTGTAACGCGGGCGAGTGATTGTATGATCG
This sequence comes from uncultured Alphaproteobacteria bacterium, assembly GCA_963702685.1. Classification (GTDB taxonomy): domain Bacteria; phylum Pseudomonadota; class Alphaproteobacteria; order ATCC43930; family CGMCC-115725; genus AP-15. Next base: position 313,204 of record CAVPDQ010000008.1, read on the forward strand.
GTCGATGACCGATTTGCCGCGCGACACCGAGACGCCGGTCGCGAGCGCGGGGTGGCGCGATCTGGAAGAGGAGCTCGAGCTCTGGGAGGAAACCGGCCGGATGGCCACCTTGTGGTGGCGCGACGACGATGCGGCGGCGGCGAGCGAGCGGCTCGACCGGTTGCTGGCGCTCGCCGGGGGCGTGCCGTTGGCGCTCGCCGTGATCCCGGCGGCGGCGGAGCCCGGCCTCGCTCGGCGGCTTGCCGAGATGCCGTCGGTTGCGGTGCTGCAGCATGGCTGGCGTCATCTCAACCACGCCGTGGACCGCAAAAAAAGCGAGTTTCCGCCGGGCCGCCAGCGCGCTGCGGTCGCTGCCGATCTCGGCGCCGGCCGGATGCGGCTCGGCCAGCTCTTCGGCGCGACCGCGCTCGCGGTCCTGGCGCCGCCCTGGAACCGATTCGACGATGCCTTTTTGCCGGTCCTCGCCGATTACGGCATCGGCGCGCTCTCCCGGATCAAGGCGAGGCGGACGGCATGGCCGGCGCCGGATGTGTTCGAGGCCAATGTTCACGTCGATCTCGTCGCGTGGCGCGGCGATCGCGGATTTGTCGGCGAGGGAGCGGCGCTTGCCGGCATTGTCGGGCATTTGCGCGGGCGCCGGCGGGGTCGCTGCGACCCCGGCGAGCCGACTGGAATTTTGACCCACCATCTGGTGCAGGACGAGAGGGCCGAGGCGTTTCTTGCCCGGCTCGTGGCGGTGACCAGCACCTGTCCGGCGGCGCGGTGGCTCGATGCGCGCGCCGTGTTCGGCGCCGCGGATGGCGGCTGCGCATGAGCCAGCATGCCTATCCGAGCTCGGCGATGATCGGCGATTACGCGCGCGCCGCGGCCGGTCTGCTGCCGAGCGCGGCGATCCTGGCGACGATGCCGCTGGCATCGCCCGCCGCCGCCGTGCTGGCGGCGCTGACCGCGCTCTTCGGGGTGTTCGGCCTGCGCACCGCGCTGCGCCACAGCACGCGGCTGGAGCTGAGCGAGACCGGCCTCGTCGCCTCGGGACCGCTCGGCGCGGCGATCCCTTGGGCCGAGCTCGACCGCATCAAGCTCGCCTATTATTCGACCCGGCGCGACCGCAAAGCGGGCTGGATGCAGCTCGAGTTGCGGGCCGGCCGATCGACGCTGCGCCTCGACAGCCGGATCGAGGGGTTTGCCCTCGTGGTCGAGCGGGCGGCCGCGGCGGCGCGGGGTCGCGGCTTGGTCTTGAGCGCGGCGACCACCTCCAATCTCGAAGCTCTCGGGCGAGGTGCGGTGTGACCGATCTGTTGTCGATCCGCGACCTCCATGTCCAATTTGCCGCGCCCGGCGGGGTCATCCGCGCCGTCACCGGCGTCTCGTTCCGGGTGCGCCCACGCTCGATCGTCGCCCTTGTCGGCGAGTCGGGCTCGGGCAAATCGGTGCTGAGCCAAGCGATCCTGCGCATCCTGCCGCGCAGCGGCGAGATCACCAAAGGCGAGATCCTGTTTGCCGATCCGCGTCAGGACGGCGCCGTCGTCGATCTGGCGAAATTGCCGCGCGACGGGGCGCAGATGCGGGCGATCCGCGGCGGGCGCATCTCGATCATCTTTCAGGAGCCGATGATCTCGCTGTCGCCGCTGCACACGATCGGCAACCAGGTCGGCGAGGCGTTGCGGCTGCACCGCACGGTCGGCGCGCGCGAAGCGGCCGAGCTGACCGAGGAGACGTTGCGTCTGGTCGGCTTTCCGCGGCCGGCGCGGGCGCTGCACGCCTATCCGTTCGAATTGTCGGGCGGGCTGCGCCAGCGGGCGATGATCGCGATGGCGCTGGTCTGCCGCCCGGCGCTGTTGATCGCCGACGAGCCGACGACCGCGCTCGACGTGACCATCCAGGCGCAGATCCTCAAGCTCGTCGTCGAATTGCAGCACGAGCTCGGCATGGCGGTGCTGCTGATCACCCACGACCTCGGTGTCGTTGCCAACATCGCCGAGGAGATCGTCGTGATGTACCGCGGCGAGGTCATGGAGAGCGGCACGCTCGACGACATTTTCGCCCATCCCGAGCATCCCTATCTGCAAGCCTTGCTGCGCGCCGTGCCGCGCTTCGACATGAAGCCTGGCGAGCGGCTGGTGCCGATCCGCGAAATCTCCTCGGGTGCCGCACCCCATCTGATGGCGGAAAAGATCGAGTGGCCCGAGCATGCCGCCGCACCGCTCCTCGAATGCACCGGCATCGCCAAGAGCTTCACCTCGCGCCGCGGCGGCTGGTTCGGATCGCGGGCGGCGACCCGCATCGTCGCGGTCGACGATGTCAGCCTGAAGATCGAGCGCGGCGAGTGCCTGGGCCTGGTCGGCGAGAGCGGCTGCGGCAAGACCACGCTGTGCAAGGTGCTGCTGCGTGCGGTGACCCCCGATGCCGGCACCGTCGCCTTCAACGACCATGGTCAAATGACCGATGTGCTGGCGCTCGAAAGCGACGCCCTGAAGCGGTTCCGGCGCCAGGTCCAGTTTATCTTCCAGGATCCGTTCGGGTCGTTGAACCCGCGCATGACGGTGTTCGAGATCGTCGAAGAGCCGCTCGTCATCCACCACATCGGCGACCCGCGGCGCCGGCGCGAGATCGTGCACGAGCTGGTCAGCCTGGTCGGGCTCGACCTGCATCACCTGAAGCGCTATCCGCACAGCTTTTCCGGCGGCCAGCGGCAGCGGATCGGCATCGCCCGCGCGCTGGCGTTGCGGCCGGACCTCGTCATCTGCGACGAGCCGACCTCGGCGCTCGACGTGTCGATCCAGGCGCAGGTCTTGAACCTGTTGATGGAGCTGAAAGAAAAGCTGTCCCTGACCTATCTGTTCATTTCCCACAACCTGGCGGTGGTCGATTACATCGCCGACCGCATCGCGGTCATGTGCGCCGGCCGGATCGTCGAGATCGCCGATCGGGCGAGCCTGTTCCGCAGCCCGGCGCACCCCTACACCCAAGCTTTGCTCGCCGCGGTGCCCGAGCCCGACCCGTCGCATCGCCTCGACTTTCAGCGCCTGATCGAAGACCGCGCATCGGACCCCGCTTCGTGGCCGGAGCCGTTTCGCCGCGACCCGCTGAGCCCGCCGCGGCTGATCGAGATCGCCCCCGGTCATCTGGTCGAGGCGACCGCCCCACCGCCGCTCGCCGTGCTCGGCCGCGGCGACCTCGCGCGGGCGTGAGCGAGTGGCTGCGGCGCAGGCGCGGCAGGCGGGCTTATGGGCGGCGGTCTGCGCCGCGCTGCTGCTGGCGGTGGCAGCGGCGGGCGGTGCGCGCGCCGATGGGCTGAAGGAGACGCCGTTTTTTGCCAAAGCGGTGGCAGCCGGCAAATTGCCCAAGGTCGAAGACCGGGTGCCGCAGGAGCCGGCGGTCGCCCATCCCGACCTCGCCGGCAAGCCGGGCGGCGAATTGCGGATGCTGATGGCCGGGCCAAAGGACACCCGGATGATGGTGGTCTACGGCTACGCCCGGCTCGTCGGCTATACGCCCAAGCTCGAATTGCACCCCGATATCGTGAAATCGATCGATGTCCAAGGCGGCCGCATCTTTACCTTTCATCTGCGCAAAGGGATGAAATGGTCGGACGGCCAGCCCTTTACCGCCGAAGATTTCCGCTATTGGTTCGAGGACGTGGCGCAGAACCCGCAATTGTCGCCATCGGGCCTGCCGGTGACGATGCTGCCGGAGGGCCGGCCGCCGCGCTTCGAAGTGTTGGACGACACGACGGTCCGCTATAGCTGGGAGCACCCGAACCCGCTGTTTCTGCCCAATATCGCCGGCCCCGATCCGCTCTTTATTTATTGTCCTGCGCATTATCTGAAGCAGTTTCACGAGAAATATGCCGATCCGGCGGCGCTGAAGGCAATGATAAAAAAGGCCAAGGTGCGCAACTGGTCGGCCTTGCACACCCGCCTCGGCAACATGTACCGCAACGACAACCCCAATCTGCCGTCGCTCGATCCCTGGGTCCTGAAGACCAAGCCGCCGGCCGAGCGCGTCGTCTTCGACCGCAACCCCTATTACTATCGGGTGGACGGCAAGGGGCATCAGCTGCCCTATATCGACCGCGTCGTCATGAACATGGCCGACAGCAAGATCATTCCGGCCAAGACCGGCGCCGGCGAAAGCGATCTGCAAGGCCGCTATTTGCGTTTCGACAACTATACCTTCTTGAAGCAGAGCGAGGCGCGCAACGACTTCCAAGTACGGCTGTGGCGCACCGGCCCGGGCAGCCAGCTGGCGCTTTATCCGAACCTCAACGTCAACGATCCGGTGTGGCGCGCGCTGGTGCGCGACGAGCGCTTTCGCCGCGCTTTGTCGCTCGCGGTCGACCGGCACGAGATCAACCAGGTGATCTATTTCGGGCTGGCGATCGAGGGCCAGAACACGGTCCTGCCGCTGAGCCCGCTCTACCAGCCGCAATACCGTTCGGCCTGGGCGAGCTACGACATCGCCAAGGCCAACGATCTGCTCGACCGGATCGGGTTGAAAAAGGGCGGCGGCGGCATCCGCGAGCTGCCCGACGGCCGGCCGATGGACATTATTGTCGAGGATGCCGGTGAATCGACCGAGCAATCCGATGTGCTCGAGCTGGTCCGCGATTCCTGGCGGCGGATCGGCATTCGCCTCTATGCGAAGCCGTCGCAGCTGACCCTGTTCCGACGGCGGGTGTTTGCCGGGGAAACCTTGATGTCGATCGACAAGGGCATCGAGAACGGTCTCGCCAATGCGTCCTCCTCGCCCTGGGAGTTCGCGCCGACCAGCCAGCAGCAGCTCGAATGGCCGAAATGGGGCCAGTATTACGAGACCAAGGGAAAAGCCGGCGAGGCCCCGGATCTGCCCGCCGCGGTGCGCTTGAAAGAACTCTACCAGAATTGGCTCGGATCGACCTCGCGCGAGGCGCAGACGCAGATTTGGCACGAAATGCTGCAGAGCTGGGCTGACGAGGTATTTTCGATCGGCACCGTCGCCGGGGTGCTGCAACCGGTCGTGGTCAACAACAAATTGCGCAACGTGCCGGAAAAAGGGATCTGGAACTGGGACCCCGGCGCCTATTTCGGCATCTACAAGCCGGACCAGTTCTGGTTCGACAACAGCGCGGCGCATGTCAAATCGGCATCCGCCGGCGCCGTGCCGCCGAGCGCGACCGCGACCCGCTGAGAGGCCGAACCGACTATGCTCAACTACATCATCCACCGCCTCCTGATCATGATCCCGACGCTGATCGCGATCAGCGTCGTTATCTTTACGATCATCAATCTGCCGCAGGGCAACTACTTCACGACTTACGTTGCCGAATTGCAGGAAACCGGCGAGCCCGCCGACCTCGCCAAGATCCATTTTCTCGAAGTCGAATACGGCTTCGACCGGCCGTTGTGGGAGCAATACCTTTATTGGGCAAAGGGGCTGCTGCACGGCGATATGGGTTTTTCTTTTTCGTACAACCTGCCGGTCAACGAGGTGGTCGGCGACCGGATGCTCCTGACCTTTATCGTTTCGTTTACGACGATCGTCTTTACCTATCTCGTCGCCTTCCCGATCGGGGTTTATTCGGCGACCCATCAATATAGCTGGGCCGACCACGTCTTGACCTTGATCGGGTTTCTCGGCCTGGCGACGCCGAGCTTTTTGCTGGCTCTCGTGCTGCTCTATTTGGCGAACGTCTATTTCGGGATTTCGATCGGCGGCTTGATGGACCCGCGCTACCTCGACAAGCCGTGGACCTGGTCGAAATTCCTGTCGCTGCTCGGGCATTTGTGGATCCCGGTCATCGTCATCGGCATGGCCGGCACCGCCGGCATGATCCGCCGTCTGCGCGCCAACCTGCTCGACGAATTGCAAAAGCAATATGTCGTGACCGCCCGCGCCAAGGGCCTGCCGCCGGTGCGGCTGTTGTTCAAATACCCGCTGCGGATGTCGTTGAACCCGTTTATTTCCGATATCGGCTCGCTGCTGCCGCAGGTGATTTCCGGGGCGGCGATCGTCTCGGTGGTGATGTCGCTGCCGACCACCGGGCCGATGCTGCTCGAAGCGCTGCGCAGCCAGGACATGTATCTCGCCGGCTCGTTTCTGATGTTTATGGCGTTTATGACGGTGATCGGCGTGTTTGTTTCCGACATGGCGCTGGCGGTGCTCGACCCGCGCATCCGGCTTCAAGCCGGGCGGCGGCAATGAGCGGGATCACCTTCGTCCCCGGCGGGACGCCGCCTCCGGCGGAAGGCGCGCCGTTGCCGCACTACGTCTCGGACGCCCCGTTCGACCCTTACCTCGTCGAGCGGATGACGGCGGCGCAAGAGCGCTTCTACATGGCGTCCGAGTGGCGGATGGTGTGGTGGAAATTGCGCCGCCACCGGGTCGCCGTCGTTGCCGGGGCGATCCTCCTCGTCATGTATGCGTCGATCCTGATCAGCGAGTTTCTCGCCCCCTACCCGCTCGACGCCCGCAACACCGACTTTATCTACGCGCCGCCGATGCGGATCCATATTTTCGACGAGAACGGCCGGCTCACGGCACCCTATGTGCTGGGCTACGATTATCACCTCGATATGAGCCGGCTGGCCCGGGTCTACACGCCGGACGCGAAAAAGCATCAAACGCTGCGGTTTTTCTGTCATGGCGGCGGATACGATTTCTGGCACGTATTGCCCGGCGATCTGCACCTCGCCTGCGCCGCCAAGGGCGGGCAGCTGTTTCTGCTCGGCACCGACCGGCTCGGCCGCGACATGCTTTCGCGCATCCTGTACGGGGCGCGCATCTCGCTGACGATCGGACTCCTCGGCGTCTCGGTCAGCTTTACCCTCGGCATCCTGATCGGCGGGATCGCCGGCTATTACGGCGGCTGGACCGACATCCTCATTCAGCGCGGGATCGAGGTCGTCCAGTCCTTCCCGCATCTGCCGCTGTGGATGGCGTTGTCGGCGATCCTGCCGGTCAGCTGGAGCCCGATCCTCGTCTATATCGGCATCACCGTGATCCTCGGCATGATCGAGTGGACGCATCTGGCGCGCGCCGTGCGCTCCAAATTGCTGGCCTTGCGCGAGGAGGATTTTTGCACCGCGGCGGTGCTGATGGGCGCGCGCCCGGCGCGCATCATCGGCCGCCATCTGCTGCCGAGCTTTATGAGCCACCTGATCGCCTCGGCGACCTTGGTGATCCCCAGCATGATCCTCGGCGAGACCGCGCTCTCGTTCCTCGGCCTCGGCTTGCGCCCGCCGATGACGAGCTGGGGCGTGCTCTTGAACGAGGCCCAGAACATCAATGTCGTCGCACTCTACCCGTGGCTGATGCTGCCGGTCGTCGCCGTCATCGTCACGGTGCTCGCCTTCAACTTCTTTGGCGACGGGCTGCGCGACGCCGCCGATCCCTACCACTGAGCCGCACTCTCAGGCCGCAGCACCACTCAGGGCCGCAGGACCAGCCCTTCCTGGGCGACGATAGTGCCGGGGCGGGCGGCGGCTGCGGCCGCGGCGATCCGGTCCATAAACGCGTCGTCATGGCCGGGGTCGTGGTGGAAGACGACCAGCGTGCCCACCTTTGCCGCATCGGCCAGGCGCACGCCTTCCTCCCAGGTCGAATGGCCCCAATCCTTGTGGGACGGATATTCGGCGTCGGTGTAGGTGGCGTCGTAGATCATCACATCGGCATGGTCGGCCAGACCCAGCACATTGCGGTCGAGGCCGCCCGGCCGCTGCTCGGTATCGGTGATGTAGGTCACCGTCTTGCCGGCAAATTCGATGCGATACCCGGTGGCGCCGTTCGGGTGGTTCAACGCAGCGGTCGCGATCCGGATGCCGGGATGCGGCGTCAAGGCGGCGCCGGCGGCAAAATCGACAAACCGGATCTTGGCGGCAAAGATACCCATCGGCACCGGGAACAACGGCGCGATCATCGTTTTCTTGAGCACCGCTTCGATGCGGACCCCGTTCAAATGGCCGGCCCAGATGCGGATTTGGCTGCGCGAATCATAGCACGGGGCAAAAAACGGCAAGCCGCAGACATGGTCGAAATGGGTGTGGCTGAAAAACAGGTCGAGCTCGACCGGTGCCGCCGCGCGCATCAGCTCGTTGCCGGCCACGCGCAGCCCGGTGCCGCCGTCGAACAGCATCAGCCGCTCGCCGCATCTGATCTCGACGCAAGAGGTGTTGCCGCCATAGCGCACGGTGTCGGGCCCCGGGCAGGCGATGCTGCCGCGCACGCCCCAAAACCGCACCGAATAATCCGAATGGGCCAAGGCCCAATCCCTCGCCGCGCCACGCTACGACCAATATATCGTTGAAATTCGGAAAAAAAGCTAGACGGCACGGCGCGGGCTGCGGGTTTTGACGTTTTTTTTCGGGATGTTCATCTAAACCTGTCGTTAACCAGATCGGCTTAGTCAGGGAGCGGTCCCCCCAACCGCAACGAGAAACCGATGCTGCCACCCGATTACCAAGATGCGATCGCGGCATTTTTGCGCACCAAGGGCGTTACGCGCTGCCCGACGGTATGCGTGGTCCCGACCCAGGCGACGGTCGCCGAAGCCGATCGCGCGGCCTATCGCGACTATGTGGCGGCACGCGAGGCGGAACGCCGCGAAAGGTTGAGAGCCTCGCAAGAGGCGGCTCGTTTACGGGTGCCGACACTGCTATAGCTGCTGCCGAGGAAGCTGCCATGGCTGCCGACGACATCTCCGTGCGCTGCTGCATCGCCGGCGGCGGCCCTGCCGGCATGATGCTGGGCCTGCTGCTGGCGCGCGCCGGTGTCGCAGTGCTGGTGCTCGAAAAGCACGCCGATTTCTTGCGCGATTTTCGCGGCGACACGATCCACGCTTCGACCCTCGAAATCATGCACGAGCTCGGCCTGCTCGACGAATTTTTGCGCCGGCCGCATCAGGAGGTGCGGCAGTTCGGCGCCCAGATCGGCGGCGCCTTTCTCGACATCGCCGATTTTACCCACCTGCCGACCCACTGCCGCTTTATCGCCTTGATGCCGCAATGGGATTTCTTGAGCTTCGTGGCCGAAGCGGCGCGCCGCTATCCGGCGTTTCGGCTCGAAATGGAGGCCGAGGTTACCGATCTGGTCGAGACCGGCGGGCGGGTGACCGGGTTGCGCGCCGAGACTCCGGAGGGCGAGCTCATCGTGCATGCCGATCTCGTCGTCGGCGCCGATGGGCGGCATTCGACGGTGCGCGAAAAGGCCGGGCTCCGGGGTGTCGATTTCGGCGCGCCGATGGATGTGTTGTGGACGCGGGTGTCGCGGCGGCCGGGCGATCCGGGGCAGATCCTGGGGCGGGCGGATGCCGGCCGGTTTCTCGTGATGCTCGATCGCGGCGACTATTGGCAATGCGCGTTCGTGATCCCGAAGGGCGGGTTCGACGAGCTCAAGGGCCGCGGCTTGCCGACGTTCCGCGACGAGGTCGTGGCGCTGGCACCCTATCTCGCCGATCGGATCGGCGAAATCGACGACTGGTCGCAGGTCAGGCTGCTGACCGTCGCAGTCGATCGGCTGCAGAGGTGGCACCGGCCAGGCCTCTTGTGCATCGGCGACGCCGCCCATGCGATGTCGCCGGTCGGCGGCGTCGGCATCAACCTCGCGATCCAGGATGCGGTCGCCGCCGCCAACATCCTGGCCGCGCGGCTGCTGCAAGGAGCGGCTTCGGACGACGATCTTCACCGGGTCCAGCGCCGCCGCACCTTCCCGACCTGGGCGACCCAGCGCTTGCAGCTGTTTATTCAGAACCGGGTGATCCGCCGCGTCCTGCAGCCCGATGCGCGGCCGAAGCCGCCCTTCGCTTTCAAGCTCTTGGGCTGGCTGCCGTTTCTGCGCCGCATCCCGGCCCGGCTGATCGGCCTCGGGTTTCGCCCGGAGCACGTCGAGAGTTCCGCCCAGGCTTGATGCCGCGGCGGCAATCGTTCTCTAATCGCGCTCCCGCCGCCGGCAAGGGAAGAACGCGATGAATTCCGAGGATCTCGGCCGCCAGGCCGCCGAAATCGGTCTCGACCTCAACCCGCACGAGCTCGCGCAATTGGCGCGGGCGACGGCGCTGGCGCGGCGTCTGGCCGATCGGCTGCCGCGCGACCTGCCGCTCGACGCGGAGCCGGCGCTGGTGTTGCGCTTGCGGCGGCGGGTGCCGCAATGAGCGGGTCGCTCGCCTATCTCGGGCTCGCCGAGGCGGCGCGAGAAATCCGCCGCCGCGAGCTGTCGCCGGTCGAGCTGACGCAGACGCTGATCAGCCGCATCGAGCAGCTCGATCCGGCGCTCAACGCATTCCTGAGGTTCACGCCCGAGGCAGCGCTGGGAGAGGCCAAGGCGGCCGAAGCCGAGATCGCCGCCGGGCGTTGGCGCGGCCCGATGCACGGCGTCCCCTACGCGCTCAAGGACATCATCGACTATGCCGGGCTGCCGACGACCGCGCATTCAAAGGTGCTCGCCGGCAATATCGCCAAGGAGGACGCGTTTGTCGCGGCTCGGCTGAGGGTGGCGGGCGGGGTCCATCTCGGCAAATTGTCGACGCATGAATTCGCGATCGGCGGGCCGAGCTTCGACCTGCCGTGGCCGCCGGCGCGCAACCCGTGGAGCCGCGAGCATTTCCCGGGCGGCTCGTCGAGCGGGTCGGGTGCGGGTCTCGCCGCCGGTTTTTTCCCGGCCGCCCTCGGCACCGACACCGGCGGCTCGGTGCGCAACCCGGCCTCGATGTGCGGTATCGCCGGGATGAAGCCAACCTATGGCCGGGTCAGCCGGCGCGGCGTCGTGCCGTTGGCGCAATCCCTCGACCATGTCGGGCCGATGACCCGGGGGGTGCGCGACAACGCGATGCTGCTGGCGGTGATCGCCGGCCACGACCCGCAAGATCCCGCAAGCGCCGACGAGCCGGTCGACGACTATCTCGCCGCGATCGACCAAGGGGTGCGCGGCTTGCGGATCGGCGCTCTGCGCCATTTCTACACCGAGGATTGCGCGGCCGACCCGGAGCAGGGCGCCGCCATCGAAGACGCGCTCGCGATCTGGCGCGACGCCGGCGCCGTCATCGAGGAAGTCCGGCTGCCGCCGCTCGAAGCATGGAACGCGCCGACCCGCGTGATCATCGCCGCCGAGGCGTTTGCCGTGCACGAGCGTTGGCTGCGCGAGCGGCCCGGCGATTACGGCGCGCGCGGCCGCGAACGGCTGCTGCAAGGGGCATTGCTGCGCGCCGCCGACTACATTCAGGCGCAGCGCCAGCGCGCGCAGCTGACGGGGATGATGGCCGAGGCGATGCGCGGCCTCGACGCGCTCGTGACGGTATCGAGCCACGACCCCGCGCCCCGCATCGACGACGATACGGCACTCGCCCATGCTTATGAACGCCAGGCCCGCATGCCGTTCAACCTGACGGGCTACCCGGCGCTCGTCATCCCGGCCGGCTTCACCCGCGCCCAGCACCTGCCCTTGTCCGTGCAGATCGTCGGCCACCCGTTTGAGGAGGCGGCGGTTTATCGCATCGCTCAGGCGTACGAAGCCGCCACCCATTGGGTCGACCGGCACCCGCCGCTCGAATGAGCCCGCGCGCGCAAGATCCCGACGCCGCGATTATCGCCCGGCGGCTGGTGCGAGGCTGCGACCGGGGCGCACTCGCCACCAGCTTCGAGGGCGCGCCCTATGCCTCGCTCGTGCTGGTCGCGGCCGATCTCGACGCGAGCCCGCTGCTGCTGCTCTCCGACCTCGCTCAGCACAGCCGCAACATCGCCTTCGACCCGCGCGTCTCGCTGCTCTTCGACGGCACCGCCGGTCGTGACGACCCGCTCACCGGCCCGCGCCTCACCCTGCTCGGGCGGGCCGAAGCTGTCCCCGCGCCGGGTTTGCGCGAGCGCTTTGTCCGGCATCACCCGACGAGTGCGGCCTATGCCGGGTTTGCCGATTTCCGGCTCTACCGCGTTGCCGCCGAGCGCGGGCATCTGGTTGCCGGCTTTGGCCGGATCGAGTGGATCGACGGGTGCCGGCTGAAGCTCGGCGCCGATGCCGAGGGGCTCGCCGCGACGGAGGCAGCAATTGTTGCCGAGATCAACCGGGATCGCGCCGAATTGATCGCGTCGATCGCACAGCGCTCGCTGGGGCGCACGGGCGATGGCTGGCGGCTGATCGGCCTCGACCCGGAGGGGGCCGATCTGCGGTGCGGCGGCGAGACCGCCCGGCTCGATTTCGCGACCGCTGCTGCGACGCCGGAAGCGGGGCGCGCGAAGCTCTGCGAGCTTGCCGACGCCGCGCGCAAATAACGCAGAAGTCGGGAGAACTTTTGACACAAGCGGCAGTGTATGATACGGGCGCGGCGACAAATGGGGCGCGGACGTGCCCAAGGCGCGCCGGGCCCGCCCCCAGGAGGAAATGTCGCATGAAGAGGACGATCCGATGACCGGCCTGAAGAGCCGTTTTGGCCTCGACCGGCAGGGGTTGCACCACCTGGGCGCGGTGCATTGGAACCCGTCGATGCCGGTCCTCTATGAGCACGCGGTGCGCCGCGGCGAGGGGGAAGTGGTGGCCGGCGGCAGCTTTTCCGCCAATACCGGCAAGTTTACCGGCCGCACCCCGCGCGACAAATACATCGTCGAGGAGCCCGGCACCAAGGACACGGTGTGGTGGGGCAAGGTCAACCAAGCTGTGTCCCCGGAGCGGTTCGGCAGCCTGCATCAACGGATGCTCGCCTATCTGCAAGGCCGCGAGCTCTTCGTCCAGGACCTTTATGCCGGCGCCGACCCGGCCTATCGCCTCCCGGTGCGGGTGGTGACCGACAGCGCCTGGCACAGCCTCTTCTCGCGTAACATGTTCATCCGCCCGCCGGCCGAGGAGCTCGCCGGGTTCGAGCCGGCTTTCACGATCCTGCACGCGCCCGAGTTCCGCGCGGTGCGCGACTTTGACGGCATCCACTCCGACGTCTTCATCTTTGTCAATTTTGCGCAACGGCTCGTCTTGATCGGCGGCACCCGCTATGCCGGCGAAATCAAGAAGTCGGTCTTCGGCTACTTGAATTTCGTCTTGCCGGCGCGTGGCGTTTTGCCGATGCATGCCTCGGCCAATGTCGGCGCCAACGGCGATGCCGCGATCTTTTTCGGGCTGTCGGGCACCGGCAAGACGACCTTGTCGGCCGACGGCTCGCGCACCCTGATCGGCGACGACGAGCACGGCTGGAGCGACAACGGCCTCTTCAACTTCGAGGGCGGCTGCTACGCCAAGGTAATTCACCTGTCGCCGACCGCCGAGCCCGAGATCTATGCGACCCTCGGACGGTTCGGCACCGTGCTCGAAAACGTCGTTATCGACCCGGCGACCCGGCACCCCGATGTCGACGACGCGAGCCTGACCGAGAACACCCGCGCCTGCTATCCGATCGACTTTATCCCGAACGCCGACCCCAAGGGGCTCGGCCCGCATCCCAAGGATGTCGTGATGCTGACCGCGGACGCGTTCGGGGTCATGCCGCCGATCGCCAAGATGACCGCCGAGCAGGCGATGTATCACTTTCTGTCGGGCTATACCGCGCGCGTCGCCGGCACCGAGACCGGGCTCGGCAATGCGCCGGAGGCGACCTTTTCGACCTGCTTCGGGGCGCCCTTTATGCCGCGCCACCCGACAGTCTACGCCAAGATGCTGGGCGAGCGGATCAAGCGGCACGACGCCCGGTGCTGGCTCGTCAACACCGGCTGGTCGGGCGGCGCCTACGGCACCGGCAAGCGGATGTCGATCGCCCATACGCGAGCGTTGCTGCGCGCCGCGCTCGACGGGAGGCTCAACGACGCGCCGCTGCGCAAGGACCAGAATTTCGGTCTTTTCGTGCCCGAGGCTTGCCCCGGGGTCCCGAGCGAGGTGCTCGACCCGCGCGGCACCTGGTCCGACAAGACGGCCTATGACGAGACCGCGCGCGGACTGACCCATCGCTTCGCGGAGAATTTCCGCGAGTTCGAGCCCCATGTCGGCGACGAGGTCAAGAAAGCCGCCGTCCACGCCGCCGCCTAGACAGCTGCTGTCTCGCCTCCGCTCAGCCCGCGCTGGGCGAGGAGGGCGGCGATTTTCGGCTCGCGGCCGCGAAAGGCGCGGTAGAGCGCCATCGGGTCGCGAGTATCGCCGGCGCTGTAGATATCTTCGAGGCGCGAGGCCAGCGCGGGATCGAACACGTCGCCCTTTTCGGTGAAGGCGGCAAAGCCGTCGGCGTCCAGGACTTCGGCCCAGAGATAGGCGTAATAGCCGGCGGCGTAGCCCCCGCCATTGAACAAATGCCCGAAATGCACCGGGCGGTGGCGCAAGCCGATCTCCTTTGGCACCTCGAACCGCGCGAGGAACTGGCGCTCGAAGGCGTTGATCTCCAGCGCCGCCGAGGGCGGAGCACGGTGCAGCTCCATATCGATGAGGGCTGCGGCGGTGTATTCGACCGTGGCAAAGCCCTGGTTGAAGGTGTGCGCAGCAAGGAGCCGGCGCAGCAATTCCTCGGGGATCGGCTCGCCCGTTTGATAATGCCGGGCATAGCGGCGCAAGGTCTGCGGCGCCGACATCCAATGCTCGAAAATCTGCGACGGGAACTCGACAAAATCGCGCCGCACCGAGGTCCCCGATTGCGAGCGGTAGCGCACCCGGCTCAAGAGCCCGTGCAAGGCGTGGCCGAATTCGTGGAACAGCGTGCGCGCGTCGTCGAAGCTCAACAGCGTCGGGTCGCCTTTGATAAAGTTATTGTTGTTGACGACAATCGGCGCGACCGGAGCATCGAGCATCTGCTGGTCGCGGTAGCGGCTCATCCAGGCGCCCGAGCGCTTGCCGGGGCGAGCGAAATTGTCGTGTAGAAAAAGGCCGACATGATGGCCTGCCCGGTCGCGCACCTCCCAGGCCCGCACATCCGGGTGATAGACGGCGACATCCGGGCGCGGCGCAAAGCTGACGCCGAAGAGCTGCCCGGCGGTGTCGAACGCCGCCTCGACCATGCGGTCGAGCACGAAATACGGTTTCAGCTCGGCCTCGTCCAAATCGTATTCGGCCTGCCGCACCCGTTCGGCGTAATAGCGCCAGTCCCACGGCTCGATTGCGGTGTTGAGCCCGTCGGCGGCAGCGGCCCGCTCGATTTCCGACAATTCCGCCCGCGCCTTTGCCTTTGCCGGGCGCCACACCTGCAGCAGCAGCTTCTCGACCGCGGCGGCATCCTTGGCCATCGAATCGTCGAGCCGATAGGCAGCGTAATCGGGATAGCCGAGCAGCCGCGCCTGCTCGGCCCGCAGCGCGATGATTTCCGCGATCAGCGGCGCGTTGTCGGCAGCTCCTTGATGACCGCCGCGCGCGGTCCATGCCTGCCACACGGTGTGGCGCAGATCGCGGCGCGCCGAAAACGTCAGAAACGGCTCGACCGACGAGCGCGCCAAGCTCACGACATGGCGGCCATCGAGCCCGCGCTCGGCCGCGGCCTGGGCAGCGGCGCTGCGGGCAAAAGCCGGCAGCCCGTCGAGGTCGGCGTCGGCGAGCACCAACTGCCAATCGCGCTCGTCATGCAGCACGTTCTGGCCAAAGAGCGTGTGCAAGCTCGCCAGCCGCTCGCCGATCGCCGCCATCCGCTCCTTTTCGCCCGCCCCCAGCATCGCCCCCGCGCGCACAAAGCGAAGCCGGTGCCGTTCGAGAAGCCGCATCTGGTCCTCGGCGAGACCGAGCTCCGCCCGCCGCGCGTGCAGCCCATCGACCCTTGCGAAAAGCGCCGGATCGAGCGCGATCTGCGTCTGATGCCGGGCGAGCTTTGGCGCGTAATCGCGCGCGATCGCTTCGAGCGCCTCGTTCGAATTGCTCGATTCGAGGTTGAAGAACACCCGGCTCACCCGGTCGAGAAGCTGCCCGCTGCGTTCGAGCGCCTCGATCGTGTCGGCAAAGCCCGGCGGCTCGGCCCCGCTCGCGATCGCGGCGATCTCGGCATTCTGCTCGGCCATGCCGCGCTCGAAGGCCGGCGCGAAATGCCCGGGCCGGATGCGGTCGAAGGGCGGCGCGCCAAACGGCGTATTCCATTCCTCGAAAAACGGGTTCTCGCTCATTCGCTGCTCCGGCAGCTCGTGATCCGGTGCATGATACCATCGAAACGCCGACCGCGCCTTGCCGGATCGGGTCAGAGGGGGAGACCGATGCAAACCGCACCATCCGCGCCTGTGACGAGCCTGCATCTGCCGGTGCGCGCCGATTGGCTCGACCGCCGCCGCGAAGAGATCATCGAGCCCGATCTGCCGATCGTCGATCCGCACCATCACCTGGTCGAGCGGCCCGAGACCGGGCGCTATCTGCTGCCGGAGCTGCTCGCCGATATCGGCAGCGGCCACAACATCACCGCTACGGTTTATCTCGAATGGCTGTCGATGCACCGCGCGCAAGGTCCGGCCGATTTGCGCCCGGTCGGCGAAATCGAGTTCGCCAACGGGGTCGCCGCGATGAGCGCGAGCGGCACCTACGGCGCGGCCCGGGCCTGCGCCGGCATCGTCGGGCATGCCGACCTCGCCCTCGGCGCCGCGGTGGAGAAGGTGCTCGAGGCGCAAATCGAAGCCGGCGGCGGCCGGTATCGCGGCATCCGCTTTATCACCGCCTCGCACCCGGACCAGGCGGCCTGGGGGTCGCCGGTGACACGCCCCGAGGGGTTGCTGAGCGACCGCAGGCTGCGCGAAGGCTTTGCCCGGCTCGCCCCGCTCGGCCTCAGCTTCGACGCCTGGATGTACCACACCCAGCTCGCCGATCTCGGCGATCTCGCGCGCCGCTTTCCGGCAACGCAGATCGTGCTCGACCATGTCGGCGGGCCGATCGGCCTCGGCCGCTATGCCGGCCGGCGCGACGAAGTCTTCGCCGAGTGGCGCGGGCGAATTCGCGACCTCGCCCAATGCCCCAATGTCCACATCAAGCTCGGCGGGCTCGGCATGCGCATGTTCGGGTTCGACGTCCACACCCGCGACGCGCCGCCGAGCTCGGAGGAGCTCGCCGCCGCCTGGCGCCCGTATATCGAGACCTCTATCGAGGCGTTCGGCCCGACCCGCGCGATGTTCGAAAGCAACTTCCCGGTCGATAAAGGCAGCTGCAGCTACCACGTCTTGTGGAACGCCTTCAAACGCATCGCCGCACAATATTCCGCCGCCGAGAAAGCCGCCCTCTTCGCCGGAACCGCGACCAAATTCTACCGGCTCTAAGTCCGCAACGCCCTCAGCCCGCGGATCATGCCCGCCGTGTCGATCCGTCCATTCCAGTAGTCAACCAGCAGATCAACATTCAGCGCGATCCACTCGAACACAAGCTGCGCATCCATTGAGGACAGTCGACCCGCAATCAGCCGCGGCGTCGGCCGGACACCCACGGTCGCGGTGTTTGCGATGTCCATCTGATTGCCGTGCGTCATGTTGACCTTGACGCGGACATCGTGGCGCGCCTTGCCGCGCGGCGAAACCCAGACGGTCATCGGCAGCCCGGTCGTATCGGGATAGAGATTTGCCATCTCGAACAGGTCCCGGGCGTCCGGTTCGCCCATTATTTCGGCGTCGAAGGCTTGTCCTTTTGTCCGCATGATCGGCCACCTATCAAACTTATCTCACCTCGACCAGCTCGATGGCTTCGCGGCTCGGGCCTTCGATCATGACCGCGCGGGTGTCGCCCAAGGGGTAGAGGTCTTCGAGGAAAGTGACACCTTCGCCGCGCAATTTGGCGACCCAGGCGTCGAGGTCGGCGACGGAGAGCGCGATGTGGTCCTGCAATTGGCCGCGCGACGGGGCGAGCGGCTCGTCGCCCTGGTTCGCGTACCACATCATCGACACGTCGCCGAACTCGACCCCGGCGCGCGGGGTGCGGAACATGCCTTCCGCGTTCAGCGCCGGCCAGGTGCGGTCGGGGCCGCGGCGCATCCCCTCGGGGGCCGCCGCCGGCGCATAGCCCGGCCGCACCGGCGCGTTCAGATGCGTCTGGTACCAGTGGAACGCGGCAATCGGGTCTTCCTGGTAGAGATGGACATGGTTGAAGCGCTCGACCGGGTGGTTGCCGGCATATTCGACGAGCGCCTCGTCGGGCCCCTTCATATAGGAAAATCCGCCGCCGCCCGCCGGGCCCAGACCCTTTGCCTTCGCCTCGGCGATCTGCGCGCGGGTGAGGCCGAGGACACCGCCGAGATTGGGCCAGGTATCGCTGCTGATCTCGACGCTGCCGCCTTCGTCGGTCGTGTAGAGCGGCAGCAATTCGACCTCGCTCCGCGCCCGGTAGCCGGCGAGGCTGGCGCGGGCGTCGGTGACATGCCAGCCGAAATGCCAGATCGCGCTTTGCGGCCCGGTCGGCGGCGGCTTATCCACCTTGGTGAACAGCACGAGCACGTCGTTTGCCGATTTGAGCGCCGGGAACCCGCCCCAGCTCGCCTTTGCGCTGCACGCGAATTGCCGCGTGTAAAAGCCGATCGCCGCCTCGGGATCGACCGAGTTCAGGTGCAGGTGATGAAAGCCGGGGGCGGGAAGCATGTGGTTTCCTCCTCGAAAAATCAGCACGCGAAAAGTCAGCCGGGCCCGAGCAGCGCGGCGCGAAAGCGGTTGCGGCAGGCGGCCGGGTCCATGTTGCGCCTGAAGGCCGGCGGATCGGTCGGCTTGACGCGAAGGACGACAAACGCGGTGCCGTTCCCCTCGCGCAAGAGCCGCGCGCCAGCGGCGATATCGGCTTCGGTGGCGATCGTGCGCGTCGCCTTGATGCCGGCGCCGATCGCCATCTTTTCGAGATCGACGCCGAGGCTCGTATGGCTCTTCTGATAGCCGGTCTCGCCGTAATGGCCGTTATCGACGCAGAGGATCGCGAGATTGGGCGGGTTCAAGACCGCGATCGTCGCCAGCGCGCCGACATTCATTAGGAGCTCGCCGTCGCCGGTCACCGCCAGGACGCGCTTGTCGGGCCGCGCCAGCGCGAGGCCGAGTGCCAACATCGCCGCCCCGCCCATCGCCCCGGCCATCGTATAGGCATGCGAACCGTCCTGCGTCAGCGCCGCCACATCGCGGGCGGTGCCGGCGAGCCCGGTGACGATCAGGAAATCCTCGTGCCGGCCGATCAGCGCCGGCACTGCCTCGCGCCGGTCGAGGATGAAATCAGGGGATGCGACGGGCATTCGGTACCTCCTTCTCCGGCGCTCTTTTTATCGTTCCTACGGGGAGCTCCGGTTGGTTTATGTTACGCGGGACAATGTAAATTCGTCTTGGCCGGGCTTGACCCGGCCACCCACGCCCTCGGGTGCCGAAAGGAAAGGCGTGGGTACGCGGGACAAGCCCGCGCAAGACGAAGGAGGTGCATTGGCCCAATCAGTTCGGCAGCTTGTTGGAGTTGACGGCTTCATCATCTGAGCCAACCCCTCAAAATTGCTTGGCGCCGAGCAATTTCTGGGTCAAGAGCACGGCGACGGCGTTGCCGCCTTGGAACACCATGGTCAGCGCCGCATCGACCGTCGCAGGAACTTCTTCCGGCCGTTCGACCCGCAGGCAAATCACCCCCATCGCCTGCAAGATCGGCTCGACCGCCTGGCCCATCGGGAACTGCCACGGGTTTCCTTCGCCAAAATCGCCGCGCATGCTGACGAGCGTCAGCAACGGAAACCGGCCGCCCTTGACCAAGGACAGCATGTTGATGCAATTGCCGGTGCCGCTCGACTGCATCAGCAAGACGCCGCGCGCGCCGCCGAGATCGGCCCCAGCGAGCAGCGCCACCCCCTCCTCCTCGGTCGTCAGCGCCACCGCTCGCGCGCCGGGGTCGGCGAGCGAGCGGTCGATCAGGATGCGATGCCCGGCATCCGGAACATAAGCGAATTGGGTGACGTTGTTGCGGCGCAACTGGTCGTAGAGTGCATCCTGCCAACGCATCGCCGTATCGCTCGTCTGGTCCATGCCGCAATTCCCCAGCTTCCACGCGGAGCCTCCGCCCGATCGTCGCGCCGACACGCGCGCCGTGCAACCGCCGAGCTCGGCCCCGGCCCGGCCGATGCCGCCTCGCTTCAGCAAATCGGAGATCGTCCGCATCCTGTCGGGGCTGATGCTGGCGATGTTTCTGGCGAGCCTCGACCAGACCGTCGTCGCCACCTCGCTCTCGGCGATGGCGCAGGATTTGAACGGCTGGACGCTGATGTCCTGGGTGGTCTCGGCCTATCTCGTCGCCTCGACGGTGACGACACCGCTGTACGGCCGGCTCAGCGACCTGTACGGCCGACGGCCGGTGCTGCTCGCCGCGATCGGGCTGTTCGTCGCCGCCTCGGTGCTGTGCGCATTGTCGCAGTCGATGCTGCAATTGATCGGCGCCAGGGCGCTCCAAGGGGTCGGCGGCGGCGGGCTGCGCGCGGTGTCGCAGGCAGCGGTCGCCGACGCCGTCCCGCCGCGCGAGCGTGGCCGCTACCAAGGCTATTTTTCGAGCGTCATGGCGATGTCGAGCGTGCTGGGCCCGGTGCTCGGCGGCTTTTTCGCGCAGTACCTGACATGGCATTGGATTTTCTGGATCAACCTGCCGATCGGCGCCGCGGCCTTTTTGTTGTGCAACCGCAACCTGCGCCGGCTGACGCGGCCATTGCGCAAGCCGGTGATCGATTGGCTGGGGGCGGCGCTGATCCTCGGCGCGGCGACGCCGCTCTTGATCGCGGTCGGCCGAGCGGAGGCCTCGGGCGGGTGGGCGCGGCTCGATATCCTCGTGCTCTTGGGGATCGGCCTCGTCTTCGCCGCCGCGCTCGTCGCCTGGGAGCGCGAGACGGCCCAGCCGATGCTGCCGCTGCGCCTTTTCACCAACCGCATTTTCGCCGTCGCCAATGTGATTGGGTTCACGATGTCGATGGTGATGATCGCGCTGATTATCCTGGTGCCGCTCGATTTCGAGCTGGTGGCAGGCTTGCCGCCCAACGCGGCCGGCATCCGGCTGATCCCGATGACCGGTGCCACCGTCCTCGGCGCGTTTATCGCCGGCCAGTTGCTCAGCCGCACCGGGCGCTACCGGATCTATCCGATCGTCGGCGCCACCGCGATGATGCTGGCCTGCGCCACGATCGCCGTCCTGGGCCTCGGCCGCTCATGGCCGGTCGATACCGCGCTGACGATTTGGCTCGGCCTTTCCTTCGGCTTTCAGCTGCCGGCGGTCACGGTCGCGGTGCAGAACGCGCTCGAGCTCGAGGACACCGGGATCGGCCTTTCGGTCGTCATGTTCTTTCGCCTGATGGGCGGCGCCTTTGGCGTCGCCCTCTTGATGGCGCTGCTGATCGGCGAGCTCAATGCGCGCGCGCTGGCGATCCCCGGCCACGACGTCCTCGGCGCCAATCCGGGGCTCGCCTTTCTCCATCTCGACCAGCACGAGATACTCTCCCCGGTCCTGCTCGCCGGTCTCGGCGACGCCGCCCGCGCCGCCTTCTCCCACACCTTTCTCTACGCCGCGGTGATCTCGGCCGTGACCGCGGTCGCGGCGCTCCTTTTCAAGGAAATCCCGCTGCGCACCCGCTGAGCCTCGGCGCCGCGGGCCGACGCCGAACCCCGGGGCTCAGCCCGGCATCCTAAACGCATCCTGCGTACCGAGCGCAAGGGCGCGCCGGCGTCGACGGTACCGACAGCACTAAGCTGCAAAATCAGCCCCCGCCGGGGCGACACCCGGCGGGGGTGGCGGGGTTGCCTACCGAAGGTCGGGTTCTTTAGGCACGGTTGCGGCGGCGGCGGAATAGGCCTAATGCGCCGAGCGCGCCGCCGATCAGCGCCAGGCTGGCGGGCTCCGGAACAACCGCAGTCGGATTGTAGGCAACATCGTCAAACTCAAAGGCGTATTGCGAGCTGGTCGCCACGACTTTATTAAAGCTCAAATCGGAGTTGATGTTCACATAGAGCGTGCCGTTGACACCTTGATCTCCGTTCGGGCTTCCCGTCACGTCGCTCCCGGTCAACGTCCCGACCAATGTTGCACCGTCGAAGAGCTGCAATGTGTTGTAGGCGTCCACCGAACCCCACAACAGGCCAAAATATTTTTCTTCGCCCGGCAGCGTGAGGGTGATTTGGGCGCCGGCGAACGAACCCGTCGAGCCGGTCGTCAGATAGGCCGTGGTGTCAGCACCGTCGGGTTGGTTCAGGCTGCCAAATCCCGTGCCGTTCCCGCCGGACAGAAAGGGCGCCGCATCAATCCCGCTCGAGGAGCCCTGCACAACTGCGGCATCAGGCGCAAAGCTGACCACGATACCGGTCGCAGTGGTCTGCGGGCTGCCACCGCCGACGGTCAGCGCGTCGAGATTGTCGAGGGTGACGCCGGTCGGTGCGCCACCGACAGAGCCGCTGACGCTCAGCGTGGCCTGAGCCGGTTGGAGGGCCAGCAAGCTCGCCGCAAATGCAGCCGCCGAAAAGTTCAAAAAAGCCTGTTTGCGCGTCATTTTTCAAATCTCCCGCCTGACCAATTCAGGTTTCCAGATTCTCTATGCAAGGACCGCGCCAATACGAAAAATCAATGGGTTGAGAGGGAAGCGATCCTCGGGCTGTAAAGTATGCCGACAGCAATTGCCGGGCACGACATCGAAAATGGGGGGAATCCAGCCCAATAGATTAAAATCGGTGTAAAGTATTCCGCCGCCGGGCACGGTGTTGCCGTGGGTACAAAAAACTGCCTGACAGCGAGTCCGCTCGAATCCGGCCGGAGCTTTAGAGACCCGGGCAATCAACTCGGTCCTGTCGCCATTAGACGTTGAAGCGGAAATGCATGATGTCGCCGTCGCGGACGGTGTAGTCCGCACCTTCGAGGCGCATCTTGCCGGCGTCCTTGGCGCCCTGCTCGCCGCCATAAGCGACGAAATCGTCGTAGGCGATGGTTTCGGCGCGGATAAAGCCTTTTTCGAAATCGCTGTGGATGACGCGGGCGGCTTGCGGCGCCTTGGTGCCGCGGGTGATGGTCCAGGCGCGCGCCTCCTTGGGGCCGGCGGTCAGAAAGGTGATCAGGTCGAGGAGCGCATAGCCGGCGCGGATCACGCGGTCGAGCCCGGTCTCGCCGAGCCCGATCGTAGCGAGAAACTCGCGCCGCTCGGCGGGGTCGGCGAGAAGCGCGAGCTCGGCCTCGATCGCCGCCGAGACCACCACCGTCTGCGCCCCCTGCGCCGCGGCAAAGCCGGCGACGCGGCGGCTCGCCTCGTTGCCGGACGCGGCGGCCTCTTCGTCGACATTGGCGATGTAGAAGATCGGCTTTGCGGTCAGGAGCTGGAGCGCCGCCAATTCGCCATGGCGCCCGGCTGCAATTTCGGCAAGGCGCGCGGGCTTGCCGTCGCGCAAGGCGGCGAGTGCCGGCTCGATCAATTCGAGCTGGGCCTTCGCCTCGCGGTCGCCGCCGCGGGCGCGCTTTTGCGCCGCCACCTCGCGGCGCTCGAGGCTTTCGAGATCGGCCAGCATCAATTCGGTTTCGACCGTCTCGGCATCGCGGAGCGGATCGACCGAGCCTTCGACATGGACGATGTTCTCGTCCTCGAAGCAGCGCAGGATATGGGCGATCGCATCGACCGCGCGCAGATGGCCGAGAAACTGGTTGCCGAGCCCTTGTCCCTTCGAGGCGCCGCGGACGAGGCCGGCGATATCGACGAATTCGAGCTGGGTCGGCACGATCCGCCGCGATTTGGCGAGCCGCGCGCAGACTTCGAGGCGCTCGTCGGGGACCGCGACCCGGCCGACATTGGCTTCGCGCGTCGAGAACGGGTATTTTGTCGCCTCGGCCGCCTGGGTCGCGGTCAGGGCGTTGAACAGAGCCGATTTGCCGACATTCGGCAGCCCGACGATGCCGCAGTTGAAGCCCATCAGGGGTCACCGTAATTGGCGAGGTCGGGGATCTCGGGCGCGGTAAAACGGCGCGCCACCTCGCTCATAAAAGCCGGCGCATCGTCGGCGAGGAGGAGCGGGACCGTCTCGGCGATGGCCTCGATCAAGGGTGCGACCCATTCCTTGACCTCGTCGGCCGGAAAGTTCTGCAGCACGTAAGGCAGGACCAGGTGCTTGACGCCGGGATGACCGACCCCGATCCGCACCCGCCAATAATCCGGGCCCAAATGCGCATCGATCGAGCGCAAGCCGTTATGCCCGGCATTGCCGCCGCCGCGCTTGACCCGCAGCTTGCCCGGCTGCAGGTCGATCTCGTCGTGGATCACGACGATCTCGCCGGGCGGGATCTTGTAAAAGCTCGCCGCCGCCAGCACCGCCTCGCCGGAATCGTTCATAAAGGTCTGCGGCTTCAAGAGGAGGCGCTTTTCGCCGGCGATCGGCCCCTCGGCCAATTCGCCTTTGAACCGGCTGCGGAAATCGGGGAGGCCATAGCGCCGTGCGATCGCGTCGATCGCCATAAACCCGATATTGTGACGGTTTCTGGCGTAGCGCGCGCCGGGGTTGCCGAGGCCGACCATGAGGCGCATCGGCAGCGGCGGCTCAGGCGGCCGGCGCGGTCGGCGCCGGCTCGGCGCCGGTGGGGACGCCCGTCGGGGTCGGGGTTGCCGCTGCGGTCGCCGCCTCTTCGCGCACGGCCGAGGAGGCGGCCACGGTAGCGATCGTAAAGTCGCGCGCGGTGATCGTCGGGCGGCAGCCTTCGGGCAGCGACACGGCGCTGATATGGACGCTGTCGCCGATGTCGAGCCCGTTCAAATCGACGGTCAGGTGATCGGGGATGCCTTCGACCGGGCAGCTCAGCTCGATGCCGTGGCGGACTGTGTTGAGAATGCCGCCGCGGCGCAGCCCGACCGACATCTCATGGTTGACGAAGACGACGGGCACCTGGACCGTGACCCGGCTGTGGGCGCCGACCCGCATAAAATCGACATGCAGCGGCGCGTCGGTGGCCGGGTGCAATTGCACCTCGCGCGGCAGCGTGCGGTGCGTGGCGCCATCGACGGTCACATCGACGAGTGTCGCGAAAAACCCGCGTTTGCCGAGGGCGCGCGACAATTCGCGCGGTTCGAGGCTGATCAGCACCTGGTCTTGGCCGGCGCCATAGATGATCGCGGGCACGCGGCCCAGGCGCCGCGTCGCGCGGGCGGGGCCTTTGCCGGTCTGGACGCGCAATTCGGCGCTGAGGGCGGTAATCTCGGGCATCGATGACAACTCCTGATATATCTGTCTTGTTGCGGTCGAGCCGGGTTGCTTCGCAGCGCCGCGGTGCCCGGCGCGTCAATCGAACAGGCTCGAAACCGACCGCTCCTCGCTGATCCGCCGGATCGCCTCGGCGATCAACGGCGCGATCGTGACCTGGCGGATGTTGCTGGCGGCGCGCACCGGCTCGGTCGCGACGATGCTGTCGGTCATCACCAGCTCTTCGATCCGGGAGCCGGCGACCCGCGCCACCCCGCCGCCCGACAGCACGCCATGCGTGACATAGGCAAAAACCGACGACGCGCCGGCCTCGAGCAGCGCCACGGCGGCATTGCATATCGTGCCGGCGCTGTCGGCGATGTCGTCGACCAGGATCGCGCGGCGGCCGGCGACATCGCCGATGATGTTCATGACCTCGGAGACGCCGGCCCGCTCGCGGCGCTTGTCGATGATGGCGAGATCCGCATCGAACCGCCGGGCGATCTGCCGCGCCCGGTAGACGCCGCCGACATCGGGCGAGACGATGACCAGGTCGTGGTGCGAATGATGGTCCTGGATGTCCTTCACCAGCACCGGGGCGGCGTAGAGATTGTCGGTCGGGATTTCGAAGAAGCCCTGGATCTGGCCGGAATGAAGATCGAGGGTCAGCACCCGGTCGGCGCCGGCGGCGGTGATCAAATTGGCGACGAGCTTGGCTGAAATCGGTGTGCGCGAGGCCGATTTGCGATCCTGCCGGGCATAGCCGAAATACGGAATGACCGCGGTCATGCGCCGCGCCGACGCGCGCTTCAGCGCGTCGAGGCAGACCAAGAGCTCCATCAAATGGTCGTTCGCCGGGAACGATGTCGACTGGATCACAAAAACATCTTCGCCGCGGACGTTCTCCAGGATCTCGACAAACACCTCCATATCCGAAAAGCGGCGCACGCTCGCCTTGGTCAATGGCAGGTCGAGATAGGTGGCGATCGCCTCGGCGAGCGGCTGATTGCTGTTGCAGGCGAGGATTTTCATGCGCGGACGCGACAATCGATGCCGGCGGGCCCGGCCCCGCGGCTTCACCCCCGCGATATAGCAACCGGCCGGCCGTCTGGCAACGCTCGCGGGGACGTCATTGGCGGGTAGAGGGGGCAAACAGCCCGAAGAAGTTGTCGAAGAGGCCGTGCGGCGCGGCGGCGGTCTGGGCCGGCGCCGGCGCCGGCGCGCTCGGCAGCGGCCGCACCGGCATCCCTTGCGTCGCTGCGAGCATGAACTGGCGCCACGTCCGGGCCGGCAGCGAGCCGCCGGTCACCCGGTTCATCGGCCGGTTGTCGTCGTTGCCGAACCAGACCCCGGCGACGAGCTGGGCGGTGTAGCCGATAAACCAGGCGTCGCGGTAATCCTGGGTGGTGCCGGTCTTGCCGGCGACCGGCCGCGGCAGGAGAGCGCTTCTGCCGGTGCCGTGGCCGATGACGCCCTCTAGCATGTCGTTCATTTCGCCGGCGAGCTCGGGGCTCAGCACCCGGCCCGGCCCGGAGCCGGCGCGCTGGAACAGCACCGCGCCGCCGGAATCACGAATCTCGGCGATGCCGTAGGGCCAGATGCCGATGCCGCCATTGGCGAAGGGCGCATAGGCCGAGACCAGCTCGAGCAAGTTCACCTCGTCGGTGCCGAGCGCGATCGTGGCGTCGCGGGTCAAGCGCGAGGCGATGCCGAGCCGGTGGGCGACATGGACGACATTGTCGATGCCGGCGCGCAGCGCCACCTCGACCGCCACCGTGTTGATCGACTGCGCCAGCGCTTCGGCCATCGTCACATCGCCGCGATAATGGTTCTCGTAATCGTGCGGGCGCCAGCCGCCGATCCGGATCGGCGCGTCGTCGAAATGGTCGGACGGATGAAGCCCGGCTTCGAGCCCGGCGACATAGACAAAGGGCTTGAACGAGGAGCCCGGCTGACGCTGCGCCTGGGTGGCGCGATTGAACTGGCTCGCCCGGTAATCGGCGCCGCCGACCATGGCGCGCACCGCGCCGTCGGGCGACATCGCGACCAGCGCTCCTTCGCGCACCGCCGCCTTGGCGCCGTCGCGCGCGAGGGTGTCGGCGATCGCGGCCTCGGCGGCCTGCTGCATGCGCGGATCGAGGGTCGTCCGCACGGTCAGGTCGCGGCCCCCGCCGGCAAAATCGGCGAGCCGGTCGGCGATCCAGTCGGCGAAATAGCGCATCCCGGGCCGCGCAATCTCGACCGCGCCGAGCGAGCCCGCCTCTTGCTCCGCGAGCTCGGCCTGCGCCTCGCCGAGATACCCGGCATCGACCATGTTGGCGAGCACCTGCGCGGTGCGCGTCGCCGCCCGGTCGCGGTCGCGCGCCGGGTTGTACCGCGCCGGCGCCTTCAACAGCCCGGCGATGACCGCGCTCTGGTAGAGGTCGAGATCGCGTGCTGATCTGCCGAAATAGCGATGTGCCGCTGCATCGACGCCATAGGTGCCGGCGCCGAGATAGACCCGGTTCAGGTAGATTTCGAGAATCTGGTTTTTGGTAAAGCGGTGCTCGAGCCACAAGGCGAGCAAGGTCTCGCGGATTTTTCGGCCGAGGCTGCGCTCCGGCGTCAGAAACAGGTTCTTCGCCAATTGCTGGGTGATCGTGCTGCCGCCTTCGACGACACGGCCGGCCGAGAGATCGGCGAAAAGCGCGCGCAGGAGGCCGATCGGGTCGATGCCGAAATGGCTGTAAAAGCGCCGATCCTCGGTGGCGATCACCGCCTGCGGCAGATAGCGCGGCATTTCCTGCAAGGTCAGCGGCTGGCCGAACAGATCGCCATAGGTCGCCAAGAGGCTGCCGTCGGCGGCGAGAATGGTGATGCTCGGGCGCCGCGCCGAGCGGGCGAGACCGCTGGTGTCGGGCAGGGTGAGCGCGAAATAGCCGAGCGTGCCGCCGCCGAGGATCGCCGCCCACAGCACAAGCAAGATGGCGACCTTGGCGAGCGCGCCGCGGCGCCGGCGCGGCGCCGCGGGCTTGCGCCGCGGCGCCGGGGGCTGGCGGTGCGGCGGCGGCCGGCGCGGGCGATCGGCCGGATCGGCCCGCAGCCGCGGGTCAGCCATCGGCGCGCAACCGCGGGTCAGCCATCGGCGCCTGTCGCGGCGATGCGGTCAGCCACGCTCTCCCCCCATTGCGGCCGGCCATTATCGGCCAAACTATGGCGATGGTTCGACAAGCGATTGCACGCGCGAGCCGGCGGAACTCCGGCATCGATGGAGTTGTTTCTGTCGCGGGCTTTTTTATCATCCGGCGCCAGGTGCGACCGTTGCGGGAGCAGGGCAGATGACCGACACAGGCGAATCGGGCGCAGGCGGGCCGGGCATTGGCGGGCCGGGCATTGGCGGGCCGGGCAGTGGCGGGCCGGGCGGTGGCGGGCCGGGCACGGACGCCCGCGGAGCGGAGCAGGGCTGGCAGCGGGCGCGGACGATCCTGGACGAGCTGGTCGAGGCCGCCCGCAACGCAGCCCTGTCGATCGCCGACGAGCAGCGCCGGCTGGCCGCCGATCAGATCGCGGGCCTCGCCGGTGCGGCGCACGCGGCGGCGCAAGCGCTCGGCGGCGGCAGCAACGTCCGCAGCGCGCGCTGTGCCGCGCAGACCGCAGCCACGATCGACCGCTTTGCCGATGCGGTCCGCCAGCGCCGCTGGAACGACATCGTCGCCGACGCCGAGAGCTTTGCCCGCCGCGAACCGCGCCTCTTTACCCTGGGCGCGGCGGCGCTGGGCTATATCGCCGGCCGCATGCTGCGGTCCTCGGCCAAAACCGAAGCCGCCGGCGCGGCGCGCGCGGCGATTGCCCGCCAAACCGCGGCGGTCACCGCGGCGGTGTCGAGCAGCGCCGGCAACGGCGAGCTCGCCGGCAAAGCGCGGGGCGGCCCAGGGCAACACGAGATACCCGGGCACGAGATACCCGGGCATGAGATCGGTTGATGGATCAGGACCGGTTTACCGCCGCGGATTTGGGCGACGGCCGGCGTGCGGCCGACCGCTCGGTCGCAACGCTGCTGGCGGCGCTGGCCGAGGAGACCGGCGCGCTGATCCGCCACGAGCTGGCGCTGTTCAAGGTCGAGCTCAACCAAAAGCTCGGGCGCCTCGGCGTCGGCGGAGCGGCGCTGGCGATCGGCGGCGTTCTTGCTTTCAGCGGCTGGCTCGCGCTCCTCGCCGCCGCCATCCTCGGCTTGGCGAGGGTGCTCGCACCCTGGCTCGCCGCGCTGATCATCGGCGGGGTGCTGGTGCTGGCGGGATTGGCGGTCCTCTATTTCGGCAAGACCCGCCTCAACAGTCGGGCGCTGGTGCCGCGGCGCACCCTGCGCTCGCTCGGGAAGGATGAAGCATGGGTCAAGGACCAGCTGCCATGAACGCCTCACCGGAGGAAGCTCGGATGAACGACACGGATAGAGAGCCCGCCACCGGGCTCGGCGCGGCGCTGCGGGCAAGCCCGATCGCCCTCGCCCTGATCGGCGCCGGCGCCTTGTGGCTCGTCGTCGAGAATACCGGCCTCCTGCGCCGTCGCAGTGGGCAAGCCAACGGGGGGAGCTGGACCGAGAAGGCCGGCGACGCGGCGCAAGGCGCCTGGAGCACGTTGCGCAGCGGCGGCGATGCGGTGCTGGAGCGGGCCGGCCATTATCTCGAAGAGGCCGAGACGGCCGGCGGGCGGGTCAAGCGCGCCGGCGCCGGGCTGGTCGAGCGCATCGAGGGCGATCCTTTGACCGCCGGCCTGATCGGGCTCGCCTGCGGCGCTGTCGCCGCATTCGTGCTGCCCGCGACCCAGGGCGAGCGAAAGCTCGTCGCCGACGCCCGCGACAGCTTGTGGGAAAAGGCCGAAGAGCTCGGGCGCGAGACCGCCGACTGCATGCGCGCGATGGCCGACCGCCCGCCCCCAACGCACGGGCCGGGCGAATTTGGTGGGCCGGGCGAATTTGGTGGGCCGGGCGAATTTGGCGCGCACGATTAGCGCGCTCTTTGCCTGCGCTGCCCAGCCGGGCATAGTCCCAGCCGGGCATAGTCGTTGTTCACAAATTACAGAAGGAGCGCGTTATGAGTGGCTCGATCGGCGCGCGCGCCGGAATCGTCGGGGTGGCTTTGCTGGTCTTGGGCGCGGCGGGTAAAGCAGAGGCGCAGATGCCGCCGAGCGAAGCCGCCGCCGTCAATGCGTGCCTCTGCCTGCAGCAGGGGCTCGCGGCATTGTCCTCGGACATGAACGCCAGGACCCAGGCGCTCGCCGCGGTCCGCCAGCATCTCGCCGATCTCGACAGCCAGCTGTCGCAAGCCCGGCCGAATGTCCAGGTCAACAACCCCAATTCGGTCGCCCAGTACAAGGCATTGCTCGACCGGCGCGACGCCGCCTACAAGCAATCGATCGGCCCGGTCGTGTCGCAAGCCGACCAGGCGGTCGCCCGCTACAACGCGAATGTCAACCAGTACAACCAGAACTGCGCCAACCACCCGTTCGACGCGGCGATGATGGCCGAGATGCAGGCGCACCTGTCCTGCCCGCCACTGCAATAAATCCGACTGCAACAGATCAGCCGCCACCCTCCGGGTAGAGCGCTTCCGGGGCGATTTGCGGCGCGGCGATCGTCATCCAGGCGCGGTCGCGCCACGCCCGGAAAAAGCAGCTGCGCCGACCGGTGTGGCAGGCCACGCCCTGCTGCTCGACGAGGAGCAGGAGCGCGTCGCCGTCGCAATCGAGCCTGACCTCGCGCAGCAGCTGCACCTGCCCCGAGGTTTCGCCTTTGCGCCACAGCCGGTTGCGCGAGCGCGACCAATAGCAGGCGCGGCCTTCGGCGAGGCTCGCCCGCACCGCCTCGCGGTTCATCCACGCCAGCATCAGCACCTCGCCGGTGTCGTGCTGCTGGGCGATTGCCGGCACCAGCCCATCGGGCCCGAACCGGATCAGCGCCAGCGCGTCGTCGATCGGATCCGCCACCTGCACCTCCTCTCCTCCCGGTTGCCGCCGCCGATACCGCGCATTAGGGTGCCGGCGCGGCGAAAGCAATAGCAGCCGGGCGGCTTGCGCTTGGACGACTGGATCATCGAGACGCGCGGCCTCGGCAAAGTATTTCGCGGCTTCACCGCGGTCGAGGGGCTGGACCTCAAAATCGGGCGCGGCACGATCCACGCGCTGATCGGGCCAAACGGCGCCGGCAAGACCACGGTCTTCAACCTTCTGACCAAGTTCCTAGAACCCTCGGCCGGCCGGATCTTCTTCAACGGCCGCGACATAACCCTCCTGCGTCCGGCCGAGATCGCCCGGCGCGGCATCGGCCGCTCGTTCCAGATCTCGGCGGTGTTCCCGCATCTGCCGGCGCGCGACAATGTCCGCGTCGCCCTGCAGAGGAAGCTCGGCGGCTCGTTCCATTTCTGGCGTTCGGGCCGGGTCCTCGGCCGGCTCGGGCCGCGTGCCGATGCGCTGCTCGAGGCGGTGGGCCTCGCCGGGCTCGGCGATATTGCGGCGAGCGAGCTCTCCTACGGCCGCAAGCGGGCGCTCGAAATTGCCACCACCTTGGCGCTCGATCCCGAGCTCCTAATGCTCGACGAGCCGATGTCGGGGCTTGGCCGCGAGGACATCCTGCGCATCTCGGCGCTGATCCGCCGGGTCGCGGCCGACCGCACCATTCTGATGGTCGAGCACAACCTCTCGGTCGTCGCCGATCTCTCGCACCGGATCACCGTCCTCGCCCGCGGCCAGATCCTCGCCGAGGGCGATTACGCCACGGTCGCCACCGCCCCCGAAGTGGTCGAAGCCTATATGGGCACCGGCGATGCCTGAGGCCCCGGCGATGCCCGAGGCTGCGGCGATCGCCCTGAGGCTGCGGCGTTGCTGCAAGTGGCGGAATTGCACGCGTGGTACGGCGAATCGCACATCCTGCACGGGATGAATTTCGCCGTCGGCGAGGGCGAGGTCGCAACCCTCCTCGGCCGCAACGGCGCCGGCAAGACCACGGCTCTGCGCGCGATCATGGGGATCGTGCCGCGCCGGCAAGGCTCGATCGTCTTTCGCGACGGTGAATTGATCGGGCTCGCCCCGCACCATGTCGCGCGCCGTGGCATCGGCTATTGCCCGGAGGAGCGCGGCATTTTTGCCAGCCTCGATGTCGAGGAGAACCTGCTGTTGCCGCCGAGGGTGCAGCCGGGCGGGATGACGGTCGGGGAAATCCACGCGATTTTTCCAAACCTCGCCGAGCGGCGCCGCGGCCCGGGCACGCGGCTGTCCGGCGGCGAGCAGCAGATGCTGGCGATCGGCCGCATCCTGCGCACCGGCGCCAAATTGCTGCTGCTCGACGAGCCGACCGAGGGCCTCGCCCCGGTCATCGTCAAGGAAATCGGGAACGTCGTGCGCACGCTCAAAGCGCGCGGCTTCACGATCCTATTGGTCGAGCAGAATCTGCGCTTTGCCGAAAGCCTCGCCGATCGCCATTGGGTCGTCGAGAACGGCCGCGTCGTCGATTGTTTCGCCAACGACAGCCTTGCGCAAAACCAAGCCAAGCTGCAGCACTATCTCGGCGTCTGAGCGAGCGCAATTCCGCGAAAGGACATCCCCTTGAAGACCGCCTTTGGATTTGTCTTGGCCGCCTTGGTGGCGCTCGCCCCACCGGCTTTCGCCCAGATCTCGGGCGACGTCGTCAAAATCGGCGTGCTGACCGACATGTCGAGCCTCTATGCCGATCTCGCCGGGCCGGGCTCGGTCGCGGCGGCGCAGATGGCGATCGCCGATTTCGGCGGCACCGTCGCCGGCAAAAAGATCGAGCTGGTCAGCGCCGACCACCAGAACAAGCCCGATATCGGCTCGGCGATCGCGCGCCGCTGGTTCGACAATGACGGCGTCGACATGATCGCCGACGTGCCGACCTCGAGTGTGGCGCTCGCGGTGCAAGAGGTCGCCCGGACCCGCAAAAAGGCGCTGCTGATTTCGGGCGCCGCCGCCTCCGACCTGACCGGCAAGGCGTGCTCGCCGACCACCGTGCACTGGACCTACGACACCGTGGCGCTGGCCAACGGCACCGGTGCGGCGGTCGTCAAATCCGGCGGCAAGACCTGGTTCTTCATCACCGCCGATTACGCGTTCGGCCACGCGCTCGAACGCGACACGACGCGCGTCGTCGAGGCAAATGGCGGCAAGGTCCTGGGCCATGTCAACGTGCCGCTCAACACCGCCGATTTCTCGTCCTTCCTGCTCCAGGCGCAAGGGTCGAAAGCGCAGATCATCGGCCTTGCCAATGCCGGCGGCGACACGATCAACTCGATCAAGCAGGCGGCCGAGTTCGGCATCGTCGCCGCTGGCCAGAAGCTGGCGGGCCTCCTCGTCTTTATCACCGACGTCAACAGCCTGGGGCTCAAGACCGCGCAAGGACTGCAATTGACCGAGTCCTTCTACTGGGACCAGAACGATGCGACGCGCGCCTGGTCGCAGCGCTTTTTCGGCAAGATGAAACGCCAGCCGACGATGGTCCAGGCCGGGGTCTATGGTGCGGTCACCGATTACCTGGACGCGATCAAAGCCACCGGCAGCGACGACGGCCCGACCGTGATCGATTGGATGAAGGCGCACCCGGTCAACGACTTTATGACCAAGAACGGCAAGATCCGGCCCGACGGCACCTTGGTCCGCGACATGTACCTGTTCGAGGTCAAGAAGCCTTCGGAATCGAAAGGCCCGTGGGATTACTACAAAGAGATCGCAGTCATCCCCGGCGACGAAGCCTTCAAGCTCCCCGGCCCGAGCCAGTGTCCGCTCGACAAGGGATGACCGGAAATTGTGCGGCCGAGGCGAACTAAGCTCAACGCCCGGTAAGCCGCCGACCCGGAATGCTCGCGTCGATCCACCTCGCCATGCCGCCGGCGCCGGCGCTGTTCGCGCAGCTGCTGGTCGGGCTGATCAACGGCGCGTTTTACGCGCTGCTGAGCCTCGGGCTGGCGGTGATTTTCGGTCTCTTAAACATCATCAACTTTGCCCATGGCGCGCAATACATGCTGGGCGCGTTCGGCGCCTGGTTTTTGCTGAGCGCGCTGGGGCTCGGCTATTGGCCGGCGCTGGTGCTGGCGCCGCTCGCCGTCGGCGCGCTGGGCATCGCGATCGAGCGCACCCTGCTGCGCCGCATCCGTGAGCTCGACCATCTCTACGGCCTGCTGCTGACCTTTGGCTTGGCGCTGGTCATCGAGGGCGTCTTTCGCCAGCGCTACGGCTCCTCGGGGCTGCCCTACGACATACCGCCCTCGCTCGCCGGCGGCAGCAATCTCGGCTTTATGTTTCTGCCGACCTATCGCGCCTGGGTGATCCTCGCCTCGCTCGTAATTTGTCTAGCCACCTGGTTCGCGATCGAGCGGACCCGGCTCGGCGCCTATCTGCGGGCGGCGACCGAGAACCCGCAGCTCGCCCAGGCATTTGGCATCGACGTGCCGCGCCTGGTGAGCCTGACCTACGGCGCCGGCGCGGCGCTGGCCGCCTTCGCCGGGGTCATGGCGGCGCCGATCTACCAGGTCAGCCCGCTGATGGGCCGCAACATCATCATCACGGTCTTTGCCGTCGTCGTGATCGGCGGCCTGGGCTCGATCCTCGGCGCGATTGTCGCCGGCTTCGCCCTCGGCCTCGTCGAGGGATTGACCAAGGTGTTCTGGCCCGAGGCGTCGAGCACCGTGATCTTTGTCATCATGGCGCTCGTTCTCCTGGTCAAGCCGGCGGGCCTCTTCGGCCGGCAGCGCTGAGATGGCGACATTCGACCGCCGGCGGCGCCAGATCGTGACCGCGGCGCTGCTGGTCTTGGCGATTGCCGCGCCGTTCGTGTTCTATCCGGTGCTCCTGATGGAAGCGCTGTGCTTCGCCTTGTTCGCCGCCGCCTTCAATCTGCTGCTCGGCTATGTCGGATTGCTGTCGTTCGGCCATGCCGCATTTTTCGGCGGTGCCGCTTATGTCGCCGCCTATGCCGTCAAGGCGTGGGGCCTGCCGCCCGAAGCCGGCATCGCCGCCGGTGTCGCCTCAGCCGCGTTGCTCGGCGCCGTCTTCGGCTGGCTCGCGATCCGCCGCCAGGGCATCTATTTCGCGATGATCACCTTGGCGTTGGCCCAGATGGTCTATTTCGCCGCGCTCGAAGCCCCGTTCACCGGCGGCGAGGACGGCATCCAGGCGGTGCCGCGCGGCCGGCTTCTCGGCCTCGTCGATCTCGGCGGCACCTTGACGATGTATTATTTTGTGCTGGCGATGTTCCTCATCGGCCTCGCGATCATCGTTCGCACGATAAATTCGCCGTTTGGGCAGGTGCTGAAGGCGATCCGCGAAAACGAGCCGCGCGCGGTCTCGCTCGGCTATGACGCCGAGCGCTACAAGCTCCTCGCCTTTGTCCTGTCGGCGGCGCTGTCGGGCCTCGCCGGATCGGTCAAGGCGCTCGTCTTCCAGCTGGCGTCGCTGACCGATGTGCAATGGGAGATGTCGGGCGCGGTGGTGCTGATGACCCTGGTCGGCGGGCTCGGCACCGTGACCGGGCCGATCGTCGGCGCTTTTATCGTGATCGCGATGGAGCATTACTTCGCCAGCCTCGGCTCCTGGGTCACGGTCATGCAAGGCCTGATCTTTGTTTTTTGCGTCCTCGCCTTCCGCCGCGGCGTCGTCGGCACGGTTGCCGCGATCCTCGCCCGCCGCAACGCGGCCGGGGGATGACGGCAAAACCTCAATCATTCGTTGTCGGAAG
The DNA here is from genome assembly GCA_963702685.1 of uncultured Alphaproteobacteria bacterium. Taxonomy (GTDB): domain Bacteria; phylum Pseudomonadota; class Alphaproteobacteria; order ATCC43930; family CGMCC-115725; genus AP-15. The sequence goes on from CAVPDQ010000008.1 coordinate 348,925, forward strand.
ATTTTACAGCCGCGCCTGGGCGCCTGCCGCGTTCGAAAACCGGACCAACGACGTGTTTTTTGCCGATCGGCATACCGTCCAAGCCGGGCTGGAGGTCGACGCCGACATCACGCTCAACCCGGTGTCGACCCCGGAGTCGGCGAGCCTCTTGCTGATGGGTGTGGGCCTGCTGGGCATGGGGCTGGTCCGCCGCCGGCGTTAAACTAGAGCAAGATCCGATCAGGTTGCATCAGCCCGTCAGCCCCCCTCACCCTTCCCTCTCCCCCCAATTGGGGGGAGAGGGTTGCGAAGGGTTGGCGAGGCGAGGCAGAGCCCGACCCGTCCGCTCAGCTGCGCCAATGGAGGGTGCAAGGCTCGACCGGGTTGACGAAGGGCCGGCCTTCGGCATGGGCACGGCGATATTCTCGCTTGAGGCGGTAATACCATTTCGCCTGGGTGTCGGCATCGTCGATCAGGGTCAAGGGCGGGTCGAAGGCGAGGCCCCGTTGCTGGCGCTCCATGATGTCGCGGTCCTGGCGCAGAAACGCCCGCACATAGGGCCGCAGCAGCGGCTTTAGCGGCCCGAGCCACGGCACGTTCCAGTAAATGCAGTGGTTGATCTCGGTGGTTTCGCTGTCGACCGGGGTCAGCGCGGTCAAATTGGCGACGAGATGGCGGCCGGCGCGGATCTGCTCGACCCTGACACTCGGCAGGCGAAAGGCGATCTCGGTTTCGGGCGCTCCGCCCAGCAGCCGATAGGCGCGCGAATTCGCCGACGGCGCGTGCCGGCTCATCGTAAAGCCCCAGGCCGAGGGCGCGAACGCCTTGGCCTTGACCTGGATCGAGCGGCGCGAGCGCCACCACCAGGCATTGTGCACAAAAGGCCCGTGCGACGGGTCCATCAGCCCGATCACGGCATGGTCGATCGCCGCGGCAAAGCGCACCCTTTCGACGAGCCTCGGTGCTGCGTCCGCGAACCCATCGAGCACCGGGATTTCCGGGGCGCCGGCGGGGTCCTCGCCAAAAAACACCCAGATGTTGCCCTGCACCTCGCGGGCGGGATAAGCGCGGGTGCGCACTCGCGCCGGAGCGAAGGCCTGGTCCGGCAGCAGCGACGGGATCAGCGTGCACTGCCCGGCGGTGTCGAAACGCCAGCCGTGATAGCAGCACTCGACCTCACCTCCGTCGAACCGGCCGTCGCTGAGCCGCATGCCGCGATGCGGGCACAAATTGCGCAGGGCGAAAGGCGCACCGGCGGCGTCGCGGCCGATCAGCACCGGCTCGCCGAGCATGGTTTTGCCCAGCATCGCGCGCCGCCGCAGCTGCCGGCTCGGCAGGGCGTAATACCAAGCCTCGCGCAGCGGTGCCGCCGCGTCCTCCACCTGCCCCCCGAAATAACTGTTGCCGCCGGGATGGCGACCGCGGGAAAGTCGCGTTTCCGGGTCGCAGAGGCAAGGGTGACGGCGATGAGCGCGATGCCGAGGATGGTCCAAGAGGCGCCCCTGCTCGTCGAGAGCTGCGCGCGGGGGGTGTTGCGGCTGACCCTGAACCGGCCGCGGGCGCGCAATGCGCTGTCGGTGGCGCTGATGACGGCGTTGCAAGAGGCGCTCGCCCGCGCCGCCACCGAAAAGAACGTGCGGGTCGTCGTGATCGCCGGCGCCGGCCCCGCCTTTTGCGCCGGGCACGATTTGCGCGAAATCCGCGGCGACCCGCGGCGCGCGACCTATGAGCGGCTCTTCGCCCAATGCAGCGAGCTGATGCTGGCGATCGTGCGGTTGCCACAGCCGGTCATCGCCGAGGTGCACGGGGTGGCGACCGCGGCCGGCTGCCAATTGGTCGCGAGCTGCGATCTCGCGGTCGCGGCGGAGGAGGCGCGGTTTGCCACACCGGGCGTCAATATCGGCCTCTTCTGCTCGACGCCGATGGTAGCGCTCAGCCGCGCGGTCGGGCGCAAGGCGGCGATGGAGATGCTGCTGACGGGCGATCTGATCGACGCCCTGCGGGCGCGCGAGATCGGCCTCGTCAACCGCGTCGTGCCCGGCGCCCAATTGCGCGAGGCCGCCGACGCGCTGGCCCAGCAGATTGCCGGCAAATCCGCCTTCTCGGTGGCGCTCGGCAAGGAAGCCTTTTATCGCCAGGCCGAGCTCGACCTCGCCGCCGCCTACCGCTACGCCGCCGAAATCATGACCAAGAACATGCTGGCCCGCGACGCCGGCGAGGGGATCGACGCGTTCCTCGCCAAGCGCGCCCCGGTGTGGCAGGACCGCTGAGGCCGCGATGGACCACGAGCATTATCCCGACAGCTATCTGCGCGACATTTTGACCGGCGCGCGCACGATCGCCGTCGTCGGCGCCAGCCCCCGCGCGCACCGGCCGAGCCATCGCGTCATGGCCTATCTGCAGCAGCAGGGCTACCGCACGATCCCGGTCAACCCCAACGCGGCCGGGACCAAGATCAACGGCGAAACTTGCTACGCCACGCTCGCCGAGGTGCCCGAGCCGATCGACATGGTCGATGTCTTCCGCCGCACCGAGGCGGCCGGAGGGGTGGCGGACGAAGCGGTCGCGGCCGGGGCTGCAATCCTCTGGATGCAGCTCGGCGTGCGCGACGACGCAGCCGCCGCCCGCGCCGAAGCGCATGGCCTTCGGGTCGTCATGAACCGCTGCCCCGCCATCGAAATCCCCCGCCTCGGATTGCCGCCGCAGAAATAAGGCACGCTTCAACGCGATGGACGGGAAGGATACGCAAAGTACGCGAAGGCTTCATCGCGTCCTTGTGAAAGAAGTGGCGGGGATCGGGAATAGGGCGCTGCATCGGCACCGTGCGTGCTTCGAGACGCGCCCGAGGGCGCTTCTCAGCATGAGGTAGGCTCCTGATGGCATCAAGAACACACCTCATCCTGAGAGTCTGTGAACGATTTCCCGTCAAAATGGATCGTGCTCTAGAGTGAAGCAGCGATGTGGTGAGCGAACGTGAGCGACGACGAATTTGCCCCGGCGGCTCCGGGTGAGATGCTGAGGGACGAGCTCCTGGCAGAGTATCGCCTGGCGCAGAACCGGCTGGCGAAGGCTGTCGGTATCTCGCCCAACCGGGTAGCCGAAATCGTCAACAATCGGCGACGCATCACCGCCGATACCGCGGTGTGGCTCGGTCTGTATTTCGGCACCACAGCCGAATTCTGGATTAATTTGCAGAGTCGGTACGACCCGAAGATGGCGCGGCGGCAGATCGAGCCCGCAGAGGCGGACCGGATCAGGGCGCAACGCGCGGCATAGCAGCGCTGATCGCCCGGGCCTACGCGATCATCGAATAAGATGCTCGCCGCCGGTGGTCGGCCGCGACGCCCGGTCCGAGCAAGGCTGCGGCAAGGCCGGCGTTGCTGCCGGGGAAGAAATCGGGCACCATTGATATAAGTCAGCACTGTTGACCGGCCCGAGCGGGCACGAATGCCAAGGACCGAGGGATGGGCAAGCCGACCGGCTTTCTGGAGATCGAGCGTCGCGACCGGCCTTACGACAAGGCCGACACCCGCCGGCGCAGCTGGGGCGAATTCGTCAGGCCGTTGCCCGAGCCCGAGACCCGCAACCAAGCCGCGCGCTGCATGGATTGCGGCATCCCGTTCTGCCACAATAGCTGCCCGGTCAACAACCTGATCCCGGACTGGAACAACCTCGTCTACCGCGACCAGTGGCGGGCGGCGCTGAAGGCATTGCATTCGACCAACAATTTCCCCGAGTTCACCGGCCGGATCTGCCCGGCGCCGTGCGAGGCGGCGTGCACGCTCAACATCGACGACAACCCGGTCACGATCAAAACCATCGAATGCGCGATCGTCGATCGCGGCTGGGCCGAAGGCTGGATCGAGCCGGTGCCGCCGGCGCGGCAAACCGGGAAAAAGGTCGCGGTGGTCGGCTCGGGCCCGGCCGGGCTCGCCTGCGCCCAGCAATTGGCGCGCGCCGGCCACGCTGTCACGCTGTTTGAAAAAGCCGATCGCATCGGCGGGCTGCTGCGCTACGGCATCCCTGATTTCAAGATGGAAAAGCATCTGATCGACCGCCGGATCGAGCAGATGGCGGCCGAAGGCGTGGTGTTCCGCGCCGGGGTCGAAATCGGCGTCGACATCCCGTTTGCCGCGCTGACCGATACGTTCGATGCGGTGGCGATGACCGGCGGAGCGGAGGCGCCGCGCAATCTCGAGGTGGCGGGGCGCGCGCTCGACGGCATCCATTTCGCCATGGATTTTTTGCCGCAGCAGAACAAGCGCAACGCCGGCGACGGCGAGGAGCGTGCCACCAGCGGCGGGGCCATCAGCGCCGGCGGCAAGCATGTCGTGGTCATCGGCGGCGGCGACACCGGCTCGGACTGCATCGGCACCTCGGTGCGCCAGCGCGCCCTTTCGGTCACCCAGCTCGAAATTCTGGCAAAGCCGCCGGAGCGCGAGAACAAGCCGCTCACCTGGCCCGATTGGCCGATGAAATTGCGCACCTCCTCGTCGCAGGAAGAAGGCTGCGAGCGCGACTGGGCGGTGCTGACAAAACGGGCGCTGGAGCAGGATGGGCGGGTTGCCGGGCTCGAATGCGTCCGCGTCGATTGGGTCGAGGATTCGACCGGTCGTTTTGCCATGACCGAAGTGGCCGGCAGCGCCTTTACGCTAAAGGCCGACCTCGTCTTGCTGGCGATGGGGTTTGTCGGCCCGCGCCGAGACGGCATGGTCGAGCAATCGGGGGTGGCGCTGGACGGCCGCGGCAATGTCCGCGCCAACACGGCCGATTACCGCACCTCGGTCGACAAGGTGTTCGCCGCCGGCGATATGCGCCGCGGCCAATCGCTGGTCGTCTGGGCGATCCGTGAGGGTCGGCAATGCGCGCGGGCGATCGACCAGCTCCTGATGGGAACGAGCCTGCTGCCGCGATGAAAATCGGCCTCGTCGGTTGCGGCAAGCAGGCGGTCGAGCACATCAGCGGATTGCGCAAGTGCCGCGAAGCCGAGTTCATTCCCGCCGACAAATATTTCGGAATGCTGTCGGAATGCGAGCCGCGTCAGAACCTCAGCGCGACCCCGGTCGCCACGGCAACCTGGTAGATGATCTGGGTGATGTCCTTGATGAAGGGCAAGGCCCAATTGTCTGGCGAGGGCAGCACGATGACCTCGTCGCCGGGCCGCACCGGCGGGTGCGCGGCGACGATCGTTTCTCCGCTCTGCCGGATCACCAGAAGGTTCGAGGTGTCGGCGCGTTCGGTGAACCCGCCGGCGGTGGCGATGTAACGGCCCACATCGGCGCCGCGAACCCAGACCATCGCCTGCGGCACCCTGACCTCGCCGCTGACCAGCACCAGATCGGTGCGCGACGGCACGACGATGACGTCGCCGTCTTCGAGCCGGACATTTGCGGGACGACCGTTGTGCTGCACGACGAGGCGGCCTTCGGGCTTCACATTGGTGAGCTGCGCGGCGAACTTGAAAATTATCTCCGCCTCCTGCTGGCGCATCTGCGCCTGCTCGGCGGTTACCGTGGGCGAGGTTACGACGGTGCTTTCGAGCCGTTGAAAGGCGTCCTTGATGGCTTGGGTCTGCGCCTGAGCCACGCTCAAACGGCGGACATAAATCGCTGAAGTATCAGAAAAATAGCTGTTGACCGGCAAATACGGCAACACGTCGAGAAGCCGCGCCTGCCGGATCACCACCAGTGTCGTCGGGCCGTCGATCCGGCCGTCGAACCTGATCGTCATCACATTGGTCGGCGTATCCGGGCTAAAGGTGGCGACATCACCGTTTTCGAGGCTGGCGCGCCGCAATTCGGGCAGCGAAAAATAAAAAGCCGCCGGCCTCCCGGCCCGGATCCCGACGAGATCGGCATGGGTGGCATCGGGAAAGGGCCGCGCCAAAGCGATCAGCTCGGCGCCCGAATAAGGCCGCGAAAGCTCGTAGCGAAAGACCCCGCCGACATCCCCCTCGGCCGCCACGGTCAAGCCTTGCGGACCGACCAGAATGGTGTCGCGATCGCGCAGCCGAACCGTCGGCAACCGGCCGCGCAGCAGGAAATCATAGAGATCGGCGGTGGCGATCGGCTTGCCGTCGCGCAAGATCCGGATGTCGCGGTAGCTGCCCAAATTGGGGTCGACGCCCCCCGCGGCCTGCAAAAAGGTGATGACGCTCGCGGTCGAAGGCTGCACATACTGGCCGGGCGAGATCACCGCGCCGGTAACAAACACATTGACCGGAACGGCATTCGACATCGTCACATAAACCATTGCGTTTGAATGATAAACGGAGGCGATGGCGGCGGCGACCGTGGTTTGGAGATTGCCGGCGGTTATGCCGGCGACGCGCACCGGCCCGATCGAAGGAATAAAAATATCGCCGTTGCTGTCTACCGTGGCCTGCTGATCGAGCGTCGCTGCTCCGTAGATATGAATTTGGACGGCGTCGCCCGGGGCCAAGACATGGTTCGGATCGAACGATACCAGCCCCGGGGGCGGCTGGACATTGGTCGCCGATACAATGGGATTTATGGCCATGGCCCCCGCCGCCGCCGCGCCGGCTGCTTGCGGCAGCATGCTGCCCAGAGCACCGGCGCCGGCTTGCCCGCCTCCGAGCGCGGCATTGATGATCGCACCGAGACCGCCGTTTGCTGCCTGGGTCGATCCCGCCGCAAGCCGCGAGGTGGTGGGGGCCGACCCGGCAAATTGCACGGTCGTGCCGAGGCCGCGCTGGAACAAATTGGCGCCGAACATCGGCGGCAGTGTGCTCCGGCTCGGCAGGCTGCGCGTGTCCGCGCCACCGATCGGCACCGGCGCCTGGGTTTCGATGCTGGTTTGTGCGACGGCCGCGCTCGCCGCCGTGACAGAGAATAGAAACCCCGCCAGGAAGCCCCTCATTGTCGTCCCCCACCCGCCGGCCAGACCGGCACCGCGTTGCGTACCTGGCCGGCGACCCGAAGCTCCCCCCGCGACGGTTCGAACGCCTGCGGCCTGGTTGCGCCGGTCAGCCCCACGCAGGCCTTAATAACCGCTGGCCTCAATAGCCGCTGACGACCACCGGCGTCATTTCATACCACCGGTCGCCGCGTCGGCAGAACGCATAGGCCGTAGGGCGCGCCTCACCAACCTCGCTGCGGCTCAGTCGCCCGACGCGGCAGGGCTCCCCCAGCCCCGATTGCCGGATCGGTCCGAGCACGAGCACCGCCGTGCGGCCGTCAAGGAGCCGGTATGTCAACTGACCGCCGGAGGGCGCATTGGTCAAAATCCGCGCGGCATCGGCGGCGACCGGAGTGCCGGCTGCCGAAGCTGCGGCCTGTTGCGATGCGGTCGGCTCGCCGGGAGCGGACACGGCTGCGCAACCTGCGAGCACGACACCGACCGCGACCCAGCTCGCTACAGCGCAGCGGGGCGGCACTCTCGCCGCGCTCTTCAACGAAAAGCCCCTATGACACCCCCAACCGCCGGAGCATAAGGCAAACCCGCCCGTCCCCTCAATGCCCTTGCCTTTCCGCTTTGTTCCGAGGCCGCTGCCCGCCGGTTAAGAATTGCGCTTTATTGGCGCCGTTTGTGCGAGGACAAGCGGTTGAGGCCGATCGCCAAGGCTTCAGTCAACTCCGTGTTGTCACGCAAGGTTACGCAGGGAACGTGATGGACACCGGCTTCCTGCTGCACCCCGCCCGAATCGGTGAAGACGAGACGCGCGTTGCCGAGCCCGGATTTCTCAGGCGGTTGGTGCATGGCTCGGCAGCAAGACGGCGCGGCCGGTGATGCGGCGGTCGCGCACCGCGGTCAATGCCTGCGCCGCATGCGCCAATGGGAAGATTGCGGCGGCTGCGGGAGTCACCTTTCCTTCTTTATAAAAATCGAAAATCTCGGCATAGGCTGCGGCCACTTGCCACGGGCGGCGTTGGCGATAGTCGCTGACCTGCAAACCGCTGATTTCAATGTTTTTGAGCAATAGATAATTGGTCTTCAGCGTGGCAATGGCACCGGCGGCAAAGCCGATCACCACCAGCCGGCCGCGCCAGGCGAGGGCGCGGATCGCCGCCTCGAACACGGCGCCGCCCAGCGGGTCGAGAATAACGTCGGCGCCACGCCCTTCGGTCGCGGCATAGACCTGCTCCCGCAGCGCGGCGTGCAAACCTTGCCGCGACAGGTCGATCGTGACGGCGGCACCGGCGGCGCGCGCCGACGCCGCGCGCTCCGGCCGTGATACCCCGGCCAGCACGGTGGCGCCCATCGCCGAGGCCAATTGCACCGCCGCATGGCCGACACCGCCGGAGGCGCCGAGCACCAGCACCGTTTCGCCCACCGCCAGCCGGGCACGCTCGCGCAGCGCAAACCACGCCGTATCGTAGACGAGGCTCAGCGAAGCGGCCTCGCTGAACGACATTTTTTCCGGCAAGCGGTAGCATTGGCCGGCTTCCACCGCGACCGCTTCGGCATAGCCGCCATGCTCGGCCATCGCCAGCACACGGTCGCCGACCGCCAGCGTCGTGACACCCGCGCCGAGCGCTGCCACGGTGCCGACCGGCCCCTTGCCGGGGATGAACGGGCGCGGCGGCAAGAATTGGTAGGTGCCGGCCACCACCAGCAGATCGACAAAATTCACCGGTGCGGCCCGCACCTCCACCAAGACCTCGCCACGGCCCGGCACCGGTGCGGGAACCTCGGCCAAGCGCATCCGCTCGGGGGGACCGAACTCAGCGACGACGATCGCGCGCAAGCCTCAGCTCCCCGAAAAGCGCACCGGCACCGGCCGGACGCGCCCTTCGGCCACCCATTGCTGCAGCTCGCGCTTGAGGATTTTGCCGGTCGCGGTGAGCGGCAGCTCCGGCAGCTCCAGGATCAATTCGGGCATGTCGTAGCGCGCGAGCCCCGCCTGATCGAGCTGACCCAGCAGCGCTGTCGGGTCGAGCGCTGTCTCCGGCCGCGCCACGATTGCGAGGCAAACCCGCTCGCCGAGCCGCGGATCCGGCACCCCAAAGGCCGCCGCCTTGTCGATCCCGGCGCCCTGCACCGCCAGTGTCTCGATGCGGCCGGCATGGATGTTGCGCCCGCCGCGAATGATGACGTCTTTCTTGCGGCCGGTGACATGCAGATAGCCGGCTTCGTCGAGCCAGCCGAGATCGCCGGTCATAAACCAGCCCTCTCTATTGAAAGCCGCTTCGGTCGCGGCCTGGTCGTCGAAATAGCCGAGCATCAGGCTGGCGCCGCGACCGCCGATCTCACCGATTTCGCCCGGACCGGCCTCGATATCGGGCTCGCTGTCGCGCCAGATGCGGAGCTCGTAGCCGGCGCAAGCGCGGCCGCAGGTGCCGGCGATCCGCTCGGGTGGATCGTCCGGCCTCGTATATTGGTGCGAGCAAGTTTCGGTCATGCCGTAGCCGGTCTGCGGGGTGACGCCATGGCCGATCAATTCGGCGACCACCGCGGGCGGCACCGTGGCGCCGGAGATGCGAAAACCGCGCACCGCGCCGAGCCGTTGCGCCCCGCGCTCGCGCATTTCGGCGAGGAGATCGATCGCGTGGGTCGGCACGCCGAACAGAAACCCGGCGCCGGTTTCCGCCAAGCGGTCGAGCAGGCTGGCGCCGCGCGGCAGGTCGTGAACCACCAGCTCGCCACCGCCGGCGAGCGCGGTGATCAGCGCGCCAAGGCCGAGATTGTGGCTGAGCGGGCTCAGCGTGTAGAGCGTCGCCCGTTCGAGCCGCCAATCACGCACCATCATCCGCGCCGTGGCGAGCAACGTGTTGTCGCTGTGCAGGACGCCTTTCGGCGCCCCCGTCGTGCCCGAAGTAAAGGCCAAATACATGATTTGGTTCGGGTCGTTGCCGATCGATGCCTCGCGGGCGGGTGCCGGGAGGCTGGCGAGCGGCGCGGCGGCGGCGGGATCCACCGGCCAGGCGCAGCGCAGAAACTCGCGGTCCGAGAGCGCGGCGAAAATGTCGTGGCGGTCGGCGTCGATGCCATAGCCAGGCTGCGCGACAAGCGCCGCCGCGCGCATGCGGTCGACGAGGGCGGCGATCTCGGCGACCCGGTGGTCGCGGTGCAATGACGGGCAAAAGACAAAGCCGCTGCGCGAGCACGCCAGGAGCGCCACCGCGGTTTCGACCCGGCTCGGCAGCCACACCGCCACGCGCTGTCCCGGCCGCACACCCTGCTCCTCGAGATGGGCGGCCAGCCGGTCGGCAGACTGGACCAATTCGACATAGGTCAGGCGCCGGCTCCGATCGCGCACGGCAAAGGCATCGGGCGTCGCGCGGGCGTGCCGCGCGGCCAGACGATAGATCGTCTCGTGGCCCCAAAACCCGGCCGCGGTATGCTCGGCCACCGTCGTTGCATTCAGCAGTGTCAACAGGCCCTGATGCATGCGGCTCCCCGCCTCAAACCGGCAGGTCCGACCGGGCCGGCATGTCCGGCCGGGTCGGCGGATGGCCGATCAACGAGCGTGCCGCCGAGGCAAAGCCATGCCCGCCCATCATGACCCGCTCCCACCGGCAGGGGCGCGGAGCAGCGCCATGATCCGCTGCGGCGTCATCGGCAGCTGCGTTACCGCGCCATTGATACCGAGCGCGTCGTCGATCGCCGCCGCGATCGCGGCCCCGGCCCCGGTAATGCCGCCTTCGCCGACGCTTTTGATGCCGAGCGGGTGGCGCGGGCTCGGTGCATCCTCGGTCAGCAAGACTTCGACCGGCGGCATGTCCGACGCCCGCGGCAGCGCGTAATCGGCGAAGCTGGCAGCGAGCGGCTCGCCGTGCTCGTCGTAGCGGAACTCCTCGAGCAAGGCGCCGCCCAGCCCCTGTGCGAAACCGCCGACCAGCTGGCCCTCGACCATCATCGGATTGATCGCCCGGCCGATGTCATAGGCGAGCAGAACCCGCTCGGCTGCCGCCGCTCCGGTGTCGCGATCGATTCGGATAACGGCGATTTGCACCCCATAGGGATAGGTCATGTGCTCGGCCCGGTACCAGCCCTCGGCGCCGAGCCCCGGCTCGCGGTCGCCGAGGAGCGGCGAATCCGGCGCCAAATGACGAGCGATGTCGCCGAGGGCGATCGAAGGCCCGTGCGGCCGGCCGCGGTGCACCACCATGCCGTCGCGGATGTCGAGCTCCGCCGCATCGGCCTGGAGCAGCGCTGCCGCCATCTCCAGCGCCTTGGCGCGCAATTTCACCGCCGCTATATGGGTGGCGCCGCCGGTCATCACCGAAGCGCGCGAAGCATGGGCGCCGATGCCGTAGGGGATGCGGTCGGTCTGGCCGCGCACCACCCGCACCCGGCGGTAATCGACGCCGAGCGCTGCGGCGCAGATCTGCGCCATGGCGGTCTGAAACCCTTGCCCGACCGACGAGCCGCCGGTCACCAGCTCGACGGCGCCGGTAGGGTCGATATGCACCCGGACCCCGTCCATCGGCCCGAGCCCGCCCTTTTCGACAAAGACCGCAATCCCGGCCCCAACCAACTCGCCGGCCGCGCGGCGACTATGGAGCCCGGCTTGCAGCGCCACCCAGTCGATTTTTGCCAGCGCCTTGTCGAGCAGCGAGGAATAATCGCCGGAATCGTAGATGATCCGATCGCCGAGCGCCGTCAGCGGCCGGTGGAACGGCATCTCGGCGGCGGCGATAAGATTGCGCCGGCGCACCGTGACGCGGTCGAGGCCGAGCCGGTCGGCGACGGCGTCGATCAGGCGCTCACGCACAAAGCTGCCCTCGAACCGGCCGGGCGCCCGATAAGTCGCCGCCGGTGTTTTGTTGGTCAGCCGGAAACGGCCGATCGCGCGAAAGGCGGGAATGCGATAGGGGCCGGGCAGCATGCTGATGGTCAATTCGAGGACGCGGGCGCCATGGGTGCGCACATAGGCGCCCTGGTCGAGCCAGAACTCGTCTTCGAGAGCCAAGACCCGGCCGTCGGCATCGACCGCGGCGCGCACATGATGCTGCTGCTGGCGCGAATGGTTCGAAGCCATCAAATGCTCGCGCCGGTCCTCGATCCATTTGACCGGTCGGCCGAGCCGCAAGGCCGCGAGGCAAACCAGGAAATCCTCGGGATAGAGCTCGCCGCGCGCGCCGAACCCGCCGCCGGTGTTTCCTTCGCGCAACACCACCCCGGCGAGGCTGCGGCCGAACATCCGGGCGAGCGCGTCGCGGTTGCGGTGCGGCACCTTGGCGGCGCCATGGAGCTCCAGCACATCCTGCGAGGCGTCGTAGCAGGCGAGGGCACCCCGCGTTTCGAGCGGCACCGCGCCATGCCGGCCGATCGCCAGATCGAGCGCGATGACGGCATGTGCGGTTGCGAACGCCGCATCGACCTCGCCGTAGGCGGCGCGCAGCACCGTCGCCTCGGTCGACAGCCCCGGCGCGAAATTGCCGGGTGGGGCCTCGGCGTCGAGCAGCGGCAAGAGCTCCTCGGCCTCGATCGACACCAGCGCGGCAGCGTCCTCGGCGAGCTCCGGCTTGGTTGCGAACACGGCCGCCACCGGCTCGCCGACATAGCGCATCCGGTCGCGCGCCAGGATCGGCTGTCGATAGGGGCGCAGCCCCTCGCCCGCCGGATCGCGAAAATCGATCGGCGGCAGATCGGCAATGTCGGCACCGGTCCACACCGCGGCCACTCCCGGCGCCGAAGCTGCTGCGGCGGTGCCGACACCGCGCAGCACGGCATGCGCCCAGGGCGAGCGCACGATGCGCATATGCAGCTGGTGAGGAAAATCGATGTCGCCGACAAACCGGCCGCGCCCGCATAAGAGCGGCGGATCTTCGAGCCGCGCCACCGAGCGGCCGACGAGCGGCCCGATCGAGGGGTCCAGATCCAGCTTCAGCGGCTTGCCTCCCGGAGCTCGGCCATACCTTGGGTGTCGAAGATACCCTGGAAATCCGGCGCTGCAACACCGAGCGGCAAGCCCGCCTGCGTGGTGACGGCGCACCGATGGAGATGACCGGCGGGAGATGATAGTCTCGGCAATGTTTTGTGGCGGTGCGGTCACCTGGATTGTTGCCGCCGCGGGGGGGGGCAGCATGAATTTCAAAACCGCGGCGCCGCTGTTGGCGGTGCTCGCATTCGCCGGCGCAAAACCGGCGAGCGCTCAGGGGATTTCCGGCAAGTATGCGATCATTCTGCAAACCGCCTGCCAGGCCATAGTATCCGGCGCCGCGATTCTCAAGCCGGGCAGCGTCAGCAGCTCGGTCGGCCTCGCCGATTTCACGCCGGACGCCAAAAACCACTACAAAGGAATCGTAGATATCGATGAGACAGTGGTCGGCGGCCCGCCGATCGCTGCCAAGGCCGGCAGCATCCGGGAAACCCCGCTGCACTCGACCGTTGCTTATTCGAATACGGCGACGACGCTGACAATCAACGGCACACGCTATAATGCGATTTACACGAAGGTGCAAAATGGCATCGCCGAACGGGTGTTCTTTAACGGCACCGCGGCCGAGGGCAAGTTTCGCAATACATGCGCGGTATCAGGGACGCTGCGGGCCGTGACCGGCTGAGGCGACAAGCGGGAGAAGCCACTATGCCGGGGCTCGAGGTCAAATCGGTAGACAAGCTGCTGGGCACGCCGGTCGCCTATGCCTATGCGGTCAAGGCGGGGCCATGGATTTTCTTGACCGGGCACGAGGCCTTCGAGCTCGACAGCGGTGTGCCGGCGGAGGTGGCGGGCCCCGCGGGCTTCCCGCTTTACGGCCGGTCGCGCAGCCGGCGCGAGGCCGATTTTATCCTGCGGCGGATGCGAGGCATCCTGCGGGAAATGGGGGCCGACCTCACGAACGCGGTGCGCCTCGACCAGTACTACCCGACCCCAAAGGCGGTCCATCCCTATCATCTGGCGCGGCACGCCGAATTCGGCGACTACATCCCGCCGAGCACCTCGGTGGTCATGGAGCGCTGCTTTGGCGCCGACACGACAATATCGACCTCGTTGATCGCCGCGGCACCGGGGCCGGGATACGAGATCCGCAAGATTTATCCGCCGGGCGTCGCTTCGTCGCCGAGCTCGGGCTTTGTCCCTGCCGTCGTCTGCAACGAGTTTGTCTTTGTCGCGGGGCAGATGGCCCACAATAGCGGGCATGGGCTCGACCCGCGGGCGCAAATTCTCGCGCACTCGGCCTGGGCCGAAAGCGCGATCCGCAAGCAGACCGAATTTCTGATCACGCACAAGCTCGAGCCAGCGCTCGCGGCGGCGGGCTCGTCGCTCGCACAATCGCTCAAGGCGCAAATTTACCTGGCCAATCTCGAAGACTTTCCCGATTGCCTCGATGTCTGGACCCGACACTTTGCCGGCATTCCCTGCGCCGTGACCGTGGTGCCGACCAAATCTTTTGCCACTGCCGGCGGGATTATCGAAATCAATCTGCTGGCGTTGACCAATACCGCGGCGCGCAAAAAGGAAGTGATCGAGACCGACATTCCCGGCATGGCCAGCTATGGGCCGGCGATCAAGGCCGGTGAATTTTTGCTGCCATCGGGGCTGATGGCGATCGACGGCAACGGGGAGGTGGCCGGCAGTGCCTTGTCGGCGGGGTTTGCCGGATTGTCGCATGCCGGCTGCGCCCAAGCCGCTGTGGTGTACGACTATGCCGAAGCGTTGTGCCGGGCGGCCGGCGCGTCGATGGCGAACCTGCTGCGCGCCCAATATTTCGTCTCCGACGTGACGGCGTTCGCCGGGGTTGCCATGGAATGGGCGGCGCGGTTTGGCGCACGGCCGCATCCGTTCCTATGTGTCCAGACTCCGGCGATGCCGGCGGCGGGCTTGGCGCTGATCGCCGATTTCTGGATTTCCACATCGGCGTAGGCGCCATCCGCCGCGGCGCGGACAACGCGGGCCTCGCGCGTGGCTCCGACGGCTTGCAGGCAGGGTTGACCGCGCGGCCGCATAGCGGCCGCGACCGACACTCGTTCACAGCAGCGATTTGACGCCGGTTGCCGGCACTGCCGATTTCACCGTCCCTGACCCTTGATGAGGCCAATAATGAGGCCGAGGCGCGAGCGCCTCGGATGGTGCTTGCGTCAGTGACGATGGCCAGAACCAGAGGGTCGGCTTCAATGAGGCCGAGGCGCGAGCGCCTCGGATGGCCGAAGTCGAACGCTACGACAAAGCCCATGGCGACATGCTTCAATGAGGCCGAGGCACGAGCGCCTCGGATGGCATGCTAGTGTAGTGTCTCATGCAAACATTTACAATCAGTCATGCTGCGGCAACGGCGGCATTTGCAGGGTCGCTCTGCCGCGGTTGACCTTGCGGATGATGTCGTTGGCGGATTTCGTCCAGACGAAAGGCTTCGGGTCGGCATTGTTGCGTTCGATGTAGTCGTAGATGGCGCGTTCGAGTTGCGGCACGCTGGTGAATACCCCGCGGCGGATCCGCTCGGTGGTGATCTTGGCGAACCAGCGCTCGACCAGGTTCAGCCAGGATGACGATGTCGGAATGAAGTGGAGGTGGAAGCGCGGGTGGTTGGCGATCCAGTCCTTGACTTCCTGTTTTTTGTGGGTCGCGTAGTTGTCGGCAATGCAGTGGATGTCGAGAGCTTTCGGGGTGCTGCGGTCGATGGCTTTGAGAAACCTGAGAAACTCCTGATGGCGATGCCGCGCCATGCAGCGCCCGATGACCGCGCCTTTGAGGACGTCGAGCGCGGCGAACAAGGTCGTCGTGCCCCCGGCTTTCGCTCGGGGCAGGCTATTGCGTTTATAGTCGTGCGTCATGGTTCCGGCCCGTCCCTTCTTCATCGGCAGACCGGGCTGGGTGCGATCAAGCGCCTTGAATCTGGCTCTTTTCGTCGATGCAGAACACCAGCGCGTGCTCGGGCGGGTTCATATAGAGGCCAACCACATCCTCCAGCTTCGCGATGAAATCGGGATCGTTCGACAGCTTGAACGTCTTGAGCAGATGCGGCTTCAAGCCGTTGGCATGCCAGACGCGTTGCACCGACGCCTTGCTGACGCCGCAGGCCTTGGCCATGCGGCCGCAACTCCACTGCGTGGCGTGCTCCGGAGCGCTTTGCGTCCGGGTGATGATCTCGGCGGCCTTGGCGACGCGCCAACGGCGCAAAACTCCGCCCGCGCGGACGGTCGCCCGCAAGCGCTTTGACGCCGCCTTCGGCAAAGCGCCGCCGCCAATCGATCACGGTCGGTCGCGATGTGTTGAGTTCCCTGGCCAGCGCGTTGTTCGACTGGCCGTCCGCCGCACCGAGAATAATCCGCGCCCGCAACGCGATGCGCTGCTCCGTCTTGCCGGACCGGACCAGCCGTTCGAGTTCTCGCCTGGCCTCAGGGGTTACCGCCAATGCCGCATTGCTCTCCCACATGCCGGGCAGCTTAACCCGCGCAATCCCTGTTGTAAAGCTTTGCGTGAGACACTACACTAGCGTCCAACACTAACCCGCCAGACCCAAAGCTTCAATGAGGCCGAGGCGCGAGCGCCTCGGATGGGATGGATTTCGAGAATCATTATCCGGCCGATGTTCATGCTTCAATGAGGCCGAGGCGCGAGCGCCTCGGATGGGCCCCCTCCGGTCTGCCGCAGCGCCGCATCCGTCGTGCTTCAATGAGGCCGAGGCGCGAGCGCCTCGGATGGAAGGGCGAGGTCTGTTTGTTCCGTTCACCGACGCCGCGCTTCAATGAGGCCGAGGCGCGAGCGCCTCGGATGGTCGCCCACGCTCCATCCCGATATGCCCAATTCGGCCGCTTCAATGAGGCCGAGGCGCGAGCGCCTCGGATGGCACGCTGCCGGGGTTCATGCGTCCGGAACTGCCAGCGCTTCAATGAGGCCGAGGCGCGAGCGCCTCGGATGGCGGTTCGACCCCGACGACAGCCCGCCCGGCGTCCTCAAGCTTCAATGAGGCCGAGGCGCGAGCGCCTCGGATGGGCCGACGCAGAGCGCGGCACGTCGACCCTGGCACCGCTTCAATGAGGCCGAGGCGCGAGCGCCTCGGATGGCAGCGCCGGCAGCGCGGACGACTGCGCGATCGCTGATCGGCTTCAATGAGGCCGAGGCGCGAGCGCCTCGGATGGAGCTCGCAGCGCCTGTCCGCGACGGCGCGATTCGTCGGCTTCAATGAGGCCGAGGCGCGAGCGCCTCGGATGGCGTGCATCGCGTCGGCGCCAGCCGTCGCGACCCTCCGCTTCAATGAGGCCGAGGCGCGAGCGCCTCGGATGGGCTGCGATGCTGCATCGCCAGAGCGGCAGCCCGAACATGCTTCAATGAGGCCGAGGCGCGAGCGCCTCGGATGGACCGCGGCGCGCTCGAATGCGCCGGATCGATGTCGTCGCGCTTCAATGAGGCCGAGGCGCGAGCGCCTCGGATGGGTCACCGCAGGTCGTGCATCCAGGCCGATGCTCGCAGCTGCTTCAATGAGGCCGAGGCGCGAGCGCCTCGGATGGCCTGACGCGCTGACCGTGCACGTCGCGATTGCCAGATCGCAGCTTCAATGAGGCCGAGGCGCGAGCGCCTCGGATGGCTGCGCGAGCGCGGCACGTCGGCGCCGTGTCTGCCACGCTTCAATGAGGCCGAGGCGCGAGCGCCTCGGATGGCGGTCGCGGCATGCGCATACCGCCGACTGCCGCACTGCTTCAATGAGGCCGAGGCGCGAGCGCCTCGGATGGCGTCGCCGGCGATCGCCGATCGCGCTGACTCGAGCTACGCTTCAATGAGGCCGAGGCGCGAGCGCCTCGGATGGCTGCCACGTCGTGCCGATCGCGCGCCTGCGATACGTCCGCTTCAATGAGGCCGAGGCGCGAGCGCCTCGGATGGCGTCGCGGCAGCGTGCGCCAGCGTCAGCGACATCGGCGCTTCAATGAGGCCGAGGCGCGAGCGCCTCGGATGGCGCGCTGCGCCGAGCGCCGATCCGCGCATGCGGCCGCGCTTCAATGAGGCCGAGGCGCGAGCGCCTCGGATGGCGGTCGCCGTGCGACGATCGGCACGTCGCATGCCGTCGCTTCAATGAGGCCGAGGCGCGAGCGCCTCGGATGGGCGGCTCGACGCGGCGCCGATGCCGCGCGAGTCGGCGCTTCAATGAGGCCGAGGCGCGAGCGCCTCGGATGGCGCTGCGCGGCCGATGCGCGGTCACGAGCGCGTCACTGCGCTTCAATGAGGCCGAGGCGCGAGCGCCTCGGATGGCGGTCGCGTCGACGTCGCGCTGACGCGCGTCGACCGGCGCTTCAATGAGGCCGAGGCGCGAGCGCCTCGGATGGCGGCGATGCCCGCGATCGAGCGCATCGCCGACTGACCAGCTTCAATGAGGCCGAGGCGCGAGCGCCTCGGATGGATCGCCGATCGCCGTGCGGCTCGCCGGCGATCGAGACGCTTCAATGAGGCCGAGGCGCGAGCGCCTCGGATGGCCGGCGTCGCAGTACGCCGCAGCGTCGACGATCGCATGCGCTTCAATGAGGCCGAGGCGCGAGCGCCTCGGATGGCGACGCGACCGCGACGCGCGCTTGGCGACGCCGCGTCAGCTTCAATGAGGCCGAGGCGCGAGCGCCTCGGATGGCGCTGCGACGGCGATCAGCCGACGCCGGTACCGGAGGCAGCTTCAATGAGGCCGAGGCGCGAGCGCCTCGGATGGCGACGACACGCCGAGCTGATCGCGTCATCGATTGAGCGCTTCAATGAGGCCGAGGCGCGAGCGCCTCGGATGGCGCTGGCAGTTATCGAGCATCCGCGCGACGCTATCGCCGCTTCAATGAGGCCGAGGCGCGAGCGCCTCGGATGGCGCGTGTCGGCGTCGAAGCTGCCGGCGCGGCGATCGCGATGCTTCAATGAGGCCGAGGCGCGAGCGCCTCGGATGGCCGGCGCGATCGGCATCGCACCGTCGCCAGCCATCGCGCTTCAATGAGGCCGAGGCGCGAGCGCCTCGGATGGCGACACGCGACCGTCGGCTGAGCCGCGATCCCGACGCAGCGCTTCAATGAGGCCGAGGCGCGAGCGCCTCGGATGGCGTGCGTCGAGCCGTCGTGCTCGACGAAGCGCACGCCCGCTTCAATGAGGCCGAGGCGCGAGCGCCTCGGATGGCCGGCGATGCCGTCGGCGTCGCGACGTCGCCGATGCTTCAATGAGGCCGAGGCGCGAGCGCCTCGGATGGCGGCCGATGGCATCCCGAGCCGAGCTGACGCGATCGCGCTTCAATGAGGCCGAGGCGCGAGCGCCTCGGATGGCATCCGCTATCGCCGGCCGGTCGCCGGCATCTCGCCGCTTCAATGAGGCCGAGGCGCGAGCGCCTCGGATGGTGGCCGACTCGCGACTAGGGATTGAAAGCGTCACGGCGCTTCAATGAGGCCGAGGCGCGAGCGCCTCGGATGGGCTGGGCGACCCTGACGCGCCGGCGAGCCGCCAGCGCGCGCTTCAATGAGGCCGAGGCGCGAGCGCCTCGGATGGAATCGGGCGTCGTCGCAAGCTGGCCGCAATCGGCGCTTCAATGAGGCCGAGGCGCGAGCGCCTCGGATGGCAGGAAATGTCCGTATGTGCCGCGCCATCCGACAGGCTTCAATGAGGCCGAGGCGCGAGCGCCTCGGATGGCGCGGCGGTCTCGATCTCCTCGGCGACCCGACCTTTGGCTTCAATGAGGCCGAGGCGCGAGCGCCTCGGATGGTCCGCATGCGCTAGCCCCAATACTGTTCATTTAAGGTATGGAGTACGGTATCCTCCCGCTGGGGGCGGGGGGAGCGGTGGATGGCACGAACGGTTGCGGCACTTCCGGAAGGCACGCGAATTACGGATTACATCAGTCTTGGTGTGATCGCGAAGACCTTCCCTCTGGCCCGGGTGCGGTCGGTCCTGGCAGCAACGGGGAAGGCAAGTGTGCGGCAGCGCGATCTGCCAGCGCACGTCGTGGTTTACTACGTGATCGCACTGGCGCTCTTCATGCAGGCCTCGTATCGCGAGGTGCTGCGCTGTCTGCTGGAAGGCATTCAGTGGCTGGTGGATCCGTCGGTAGCGCTCAAGGTTGCCGGCAAATCGGGCATTTCGCAGGCGCGCACCCGGCTCGGCTGGAAGCCGTTGAGCGACTTGCACGATGCGGTTGTGACGCCGATCGCGGTTCGGGCGACGAAGGGGGCCTGGTACCGTGATTGGCGGCTGGTCAGCCTGGACGGCAGCACGCTCGATGTTGCCGACGAGCAGGCCAATGAGCTTGCGTTCGGGCGGCCGGGAAGCAGTCGCGGCGACAGCGCCTACCCGCAGATCCGCTTTGTGGCGCTGGTCGAGAATGGCACCCATGTTTTGTTCGGCAGCCGGATGGCCGGCTACCGGACCGGCGAGATCACGCTCGCCAGGGCTGTGCTCGTCGGCCTGCAAAAGGGCATGCTGTGCTTGGCCGACCGGCAGTTCTTCGGGTTCGCGCTGTGGCAGGAAGCGCTCGGCACGGGCGCCGATCTGGTTTGGCGGATCAAGCGCAACATGCGCCTCGCGGTCGACCGGCGATGGCCGGACGGCTCGTATGAAAGCCGCATCTATGCGAGCGAGCGGGACTGGCGGCACAAGATCAACGGCGTGCGCCTGCGGGTGGTCGACTACCGGCTGGAAGGCGTGGCCGACGCCGAGCCGATCTATCGCCTGGTCACCAGCATTCTCGATCCCGACCAAGCGCCGGCTCAGGAGTTGGCCGCCCTCTACCACGAGCGCTGGGAAATCGAGACAGCGCTCGACGAGCTCAAGACCCATCTGCGCGGCGCCAAAATCGTCTTGCGCAGCAAGACCCCGGACCTCGTGAGACAGGAGTTCTACGGCCTCATGATGGCCCACTTCGCTATCCGCAGCCTGATCCACGAGGCCGCGCTGAAAGCCGACGAGGACCCCGACCAACTCTCCTTCCTGCATGCTGTGCGCGTGGTCCGCCGCAGGCTGCCCATCGCCATCGCTATTCCCCCCTCGGAAGAGGAAGACCTTCCATGACGCGGTTCTCGACGAAATCCTCCAAGAACGCGTCAGCTGCAGCCGCAACCGGCGAAACCGGCGCGGCGTCAAGCGTAAGATGAGCAACTTCCCGCTCCGCCGCCGCTCCGACCCGCCGCTTCCCGCAATCGACATCGCAATCGCGATTCTGATCGTTAAGTGAACAGTATTGGGGCTAGCCCGCATTTCTCACAGCCGGGCGGTTTGCCGGTGTGAGGCGGATGCGGTTCGCGTTGAGCGAGTCTGCACGGCTTGGCGACACGGATAGGGCGTGGCGGCGGGCGGAGTTCGGCTGTCGCGGTCGGGTCATTATTTTGGTGCGCTTTTCCCGGTTCAGTTGCCGCTCGTCGTGAGCGCGGCGTGGGCGGCGCGGTACTCGGCCTGATAGGGGAAGGCCGAGGGCATGGCGAGCTTGATGCGGCGCACGCTGGTGCGCACGAGGGCGCCGATTTTCAACAGCTTGAGCCGGATCGTGCCGCAGGTGGCCTTGGCGAACTGGGTGTGGGCGAGGCCGATGCGGCGCAAGGCGCAGAAGAGGACATAGGCCATCGAGGCGAAGAACAGCCGCAGCTGGTTGGCGCGCATCGTCTTGGCCGAGAGCCGTGGCCTGAACGGGGTGCGGTCGGCGTAGAGGTCGAGCTGGCATTCCTTGATGCGGTTTTCCATCTCGCCGCGGGCGCAGTAGACCTTCTCGTAGAGGTGGCGGGCCTCGTGCTCCTCGGGGCGACAGCGAGGTGACGACAAAGCGCGGATTGGCCTCGCCCTGGGTCCATTCCGCCTTGGCGACGACCCGGCGCTCGCGGCTCCAGCTGTCCCGCGTTCGCCAGATGAAGTCCCCCGCCTGCGCGGGGGCAGGCTTGTATGGGGCGTTGGTTGTCAAGCCCGATGACGCACGCTGCATTTTCTCCCAGTGTCGGGTCTCGGTGTTGGCCGCAGCTCGGTGCCGGACGATCCGAGGGGAGCTCGCCATCGGGCGCGGAACATCGCGCCACACCCTTGTATTCGGTAGGTCCGCATGGGACCTGGACCATGATGCAGTCATGCGCATCGGCGGCAAAGCTCCGAGACGGCAGGCCCATTCTCTAAGACGGCGTGCAAGCCATGCCTGCCTCGGGTCACCGCCGCCTCGGATCGTTATCGGCGCGGCTGTTCGCGCGACGCGACGCCGAAACCGTTTGTCAGCAATCTCCTTTCTGGCCGGTTGCTCAGGCCGCTGCACGCAGGACGACGCCCTGCGGGACCTCGCCGGTCGTCACCAGTTGCCACAGCGCAATCAGCAGCTTGCGCGCCAACGCGACAATCATGGTCTTGCGGGTGGCGCCGCGGGCATCGGCCGTGCGCGCCCGATACCATTGGGCCAGGGCGCTGTCCTTCTGGAACATCAAGAAGCGCCAGGCCAATTGGATCATGCCACGGCGCACGCGAGCGTTGCCGGCGTTGGCCAGCCCCTTCTCGCGTCGCCGCGCGCCGCTCTCGTCCGGCGCGCCGGTCAGCCCGGCATAACGCGCCACCGCTCGCCGGTCGCGCAGGTTACGTGACAAGATCTCATGCACCAGCAGGTCCGCGGTCTCGACACCAACGCCGACGACCCGCGCCAGCAGCCGGACCATCGCGTGGGCGCCTTGTTCAGGGTGCCGCTCGAGCCGTTCCAAGCGCGCCGCCTCGATCTCCCGGATCTGGCCGACAACAAAGCCCAGCCGCGCCATATCGCGGCGCAACTCGGCCAGGGTGTTCGGCGGCGGTGGCGTACCCTCCGCTGTGAGCAATCCTGCGAGCCGCTCCGGCGCCCGGCGTAAGGTCGGCTTGAAGCCGCGAATGCCGAGACGAGCCAGGGTGCTTTTCATCCGGTTGACAATGCGGGTGCGCTCGCCGACCAAGCCCTCGCGCTCGCGGTTTGGCCGCTTGGCATCCTCCTCTTCGAGCGTGGGGATCGCGGCCATGCTGCAATGACCCGGTTCGCCGCGCAGCCAGCCGAGAAAGGCTCGCTTGAGCAACTCGGTATCGAGTCGGTCGGTCTTCGCCCGGCGATGCTCGCGCGACACGGCGACGCTCGTCGGGTGGATGACCTGGGCTTCGATGCCACGCGCCCGCAGCCATCGCGCCAGCCAGAAGCCGTCGCGACCGGCTTCGTAGGCCACCGCGATCCGGCTGACCGTGCGGCCGGCTTTGGTCGCCTCGTCGCGCCAGCGCTGCAGCAGCCGCAACAGCTCCTCCTCCTCCGCGGCGAGCTTCTTCAGCGGTTGACGGCTGATGCCGGGCACAATGCCGGCGACCAGCCAGCTCGAATGGCTCATCTCAATGACCGCGATCAGTGTGCTATCCTGATCCAGAGCGGCGAGCGATCTGCTCAGGTCATTCGACTGTGGCATGGGGCACTCCGTCGGTTGTCACCGCGACGATGGTGCCATTCCCTCGCCGCTCGCCCCATAGCATCTCTTGAAGCGGCGCGCCGGCTTGCCGGTCCGGCCGCTCAGCTCGGCCGCCTCGGCGAGTTCGGCCTCGATCTGCGCAACCAGCCGGCGGTTCTTGGCCAGGCCAAACAGAAAATCCACGCCGTTATTCTCGCACCACGCCATCAGGTCATCGCGGGCAAAACCGGAATCGGCGCGCAACAGGATGCGCACCGCCGGCCAGCGCTGCCGGATCTGCGCGACGATGCGCGCCACCTCCGCGATCGCGCCGGCGCTGCCATCGATGTTGGCCGGGCGCAATTTGGCCGCCAGCAGATGCCGGCCGCAGAAGATGTAGAGCGGCAGATAGCAGTAATTGTCGTAATAGCCGTGGAAGAAGCGGCCTTCCTGATGCCCGTGCAGCGGGTCGTCGGTGGCGTCGAGGTCGAGGATGATCTGCGGCGGCGGCGCGACGTGCGCGTCGAGAAACAGATCGACAAACAGCCCCTCGATCTCTGCCGCGTCATAGCTGATCTTGTGATAGCGCGAGGGCTCCGCCCGGCTCAGCTCCAGCCGGTTGAGCGTCGATTTGCCGGCCAGCGGCGCACAATCCGAGCGCCGGGCTTCGAGCTTGCCGGCCAATATCGCCATCACCGGGTCATGGCGCAACTCGTCGTGGTCGATCAGATCCTCGTAACCCAGCGCAATCCCCAATACCCGCTGCCCAACCAGGGTTGGCACCGTGTGCTCGATCAGCTCCGCCGCGCGGTGGTCCTTGAAGCAGCCGGCAAACCGCGCGATCAACCCGATCGCCCGGTCGGTGGCGCCAAGCAACATCGCGCCGGCGTCCGAGGTCATCTTGCCGCCGTCAAACCCGGCCACCACCGCGCGCCCGTCAACCGCTGTAAAACCAAACGGATCCGCGCTACACTCTGTCTGCATCGGGCTTCCCCTGATCCTGAGACAAACCGCTCTCGCAACACGATTTTCTCAGATTCAGCCGCCCGATGCACC
>CAVPDQ010000009.1:0-257500 GCA_963702685.1 uncultured Alphaproteobacteria bacterium
CAAATCGGCCTGCTGGAAGGCGGCCTTGCCGGCCTCGATGCCGGCGGCCGACATCAGCACCGACCCGTCGGCGGCGAGAAACCGGTCGGGCTGGGGCGGCGCGGTGCGATAGGTCACGTCGGTCGCCCAGGCGAGCAGCCCGAAGGTCGCGACGCGGTCGCCAGCAATACCCATTTGAGGACATTGCTGATCCGATCGCCGCTCGTCGCGCGGGGCGTTGCCGGGATGCTGGTCATACCCAAATTGTACCATGGCGCATAATCGGCGCCTCACCCAAAGGACGCGATTGAGCGCAATCCCCCGCTATCGCCCGCAGGCCGGCCCGGCGATCTGGTCTGCCGGGTTTCGTCCGTTTTTTCTGGCCGCTTCGCTCTGGGCGGTGCTGGCGATGCCGCTGTGGCTGGCGTTTTATGGCGGTCAGGCGACGCTCCCGACCGCGCTCCCCGCCGCGATCTGGCACGCGCACGAGATGATCTTTGGCTATGCCGCAGCGGTGGTCGCCGGATTTTTGCTGACCGCGATCCCGAACTGGACCGGGCGCATGCCGTTGCAGGGCGTGCCGCTCGCCGTGCTGGTGGCGCTGTGGGCGCTCGGGCGGGTCGCGGTGCTGTCCTCGGCGCAGATCGGCGCGCCGGCGGCGATGGCCTGCGATTTGGCCTTCCCCGCGGTCTTTCTGGCGGCCATGGCGCGAGAGATCGTCGCCGGCCGAAACTGGCGCAATCTGCCGATGGTCGGGGCGCTGACTTTGCTGCTGGCCGGCAATCTCCTGGTCCATCTGGAGGCGGTCGGGCTCGCCTCGACCGCCGCGCTCGGCAACCGGATCGGGCTCGCCACCTTGCTGATGCTGATCAGCTTTGTCGGCGGACGGCTGATCCCGAGCTTTACCCGCAATTGGCTCGCCAAGGAGCGGCCGGACATCGGGGCGCCGGCGCCGTTCGGCCGCCTCGACCGCGCAGTGCTGGCGATTGTCGCGATCGCTCTGGTGCTCTGGGCCGCCAGCCCCGAGGCGCCGCCAACGCCATGGGCCGGGCTCGCTGCCGGGCTCGCCATCGGGCTGCGGCTGGTCCGGTGGCACGGGCGAGCGAGCTGGCGCGAGCCGCTCGTTTGGGTATTGCACCTCGGCTATTTGTGGCTGGCGTTGGGCCTTCTGCTGCTCGGCTTCGACGCGCTGGTGCCGGTGCTGCCGCCGAGCGCAGCCTTGCATGCGCTCACTGTCGGCGCTGTCGGCACGATGACCTTGGCGGTGATGACGCGGGCCTCGCTCGGCCACACCGGGCGCGGTCTGTCGGCGGGGCCCGTCACGACCGCGATCTACGTCATGGTGACGATCGCCGCAGCTCTGCGGCTCGTCGCCCCGCTCGGCGGCGGGTCGTATTTGCTGTTGCTGTGGTTTGCCGGGGCCGCGTGGAGCGCTGCCTTTGGCCTCTTTGTCCTGTTCTATGCCGGGCCGCTCGCCTCGCCGCGGGCGACCGGTGCAGCGGCAGCGCCAATCTGACATCGGGCGGCTTCGCGGCTTCGCCCGCGATGCCCGGTCGTGCTACGGTTGCGATCCCGATAACGCCGCCCGAGGAACGCCGCCGATGCCGCCTTCTGCCGACGACCCGCCGAGCGAGCCGGTCAGCGCGGAGCCACCGGCCACGCCGGCCGCGGAGAGCCCGCTGAGCGAGGCGCCGCCGAGCGGCGAGAGCCAGATGAGCGAGGCGCCGCCGAGCGGCGAGCGCCGTCCCCGGCAGCGCCGCCGCCGTCGCCGACGGTCGCCGCCCGGGGCAGCGTCGCAAGCTGCAGCGCCGCCTTCTCTGGCGGAGAACGGGAAAGCCGCATCCGAGACAGCCGCGCCAAGCGCCGATCAACAACCGGGCGAGCCCTCAGCCGCTGGTTTCGTGCCCGCAGACGGCGTGCCCGCAGACGGCGTGCCCCCGGACGGCGTGCCCCCGGACGGCGTGCCCCCAAACGGCGTGCCCTCAGACGGCATGCCCGCAGACGGCGTGCCGCGGCCGCGTCGCCGTCGCCGTCGGCGGCGGGCTCCCGGTCATGGGCTGCCGGCTGGTGGCGCAAGCCCGGCCGATGGCAGCGCAGAGGGGGAGCAGCCAGGCGATATGCCGGCGCCGCGGCCGACCACGCTGCGTCTCTATACGCGCCCGCGCCGCCGCCGGCCGCCGCGGCCGACCGGGACCGGATCGGGGCTGCCGGTGGGAGAAGCGGCTGCCGCCACACCTGCCGGCGCAACCGGCCCGAGCCCGGCGCGGCCTCCGGGTGAGCGTCGCCCACGCCGTCCGCACCGCCGGCCGGGGACACCCGCCGGCAAAAGCCAGGGCGGGGAGGGGAGGTCGGCGGACGCATCCGATCGTGCGACGCAAAACCGAGGTCCACGGTATCGCGGCGCCGGCGAGAGGCAGGCGGGAGAGACCACCGGGGCGGACCGCGAACAGCGTGGCCCCGAACAGCGTGGCCTCGAACAGCGCGGCCCCGAACAGCGCGGCCCCGAACAGCGCGGCCCCGAACGGCGCGGCCCCGAACGGCGCGATGCGCAGGAACGGGGGGCGCGCGGGCGCGGCACCGGCGGGCCGCGCGGCGGGCGTCGCGATGCCTCGCCACGACGCGTCGAGCAAAAGCTCTACGCGCTCGAAGCGGTGGTCGATCGCGGCTTTGAGGATATCGAGGACGAGGCCGCCGACAACGGTACCCGCCGCGTCCATTGGACGATCGTCAAGCGCTCGCTCGCCGACCAGAAATCGGGAAAGCCGATGACGGCCACCTATGTCCTGCAGCGCGACGGCGCCGACACCGAATTCCCCAATCTCGGGGCGGCGCGCGCCGCGGCCAACAAAACTATCGTCCACCCGGAAAAGCTGACGCTGTCGAAGGCCGAGCACGTCGCCGCGAGAAAGCAGTAACAGCGCGCGCAGCTATTCTTTGCCGTGCTGTTCTTTGCCGTGTTATTCTTTGCCGTGCTCTGCGGCGAGCTTTTCGTAGCGGCCGGGGTCGGCGATCTCGGCGATGGTGCCGTCGGGTGAGCGGAACTTGACGGTGCCGGCATCGGGCTTGGAGAGGATCGTGCCGCCGTTGGCGGCAATCTTGGCGAGCGTGGCCGCGCGGTCCTCGACCGCGACCGCGATCCCGAAATGGTGGATCGCCGGCCCTTCGCCGACGAGCTTGGCCTCCTCGTCCGCCTCGCTGTCATAGAGCATCAGCGCCAGATCGACATAGCCGTCGGTCAAATGCCGCGAGATGTGGCCGCGCGAGCGCCCGGTCCCGACCTGGCGAAACCCGAACACGTTCTCGTAAAACTTGGTCGCCGCTTCGAGGTCGTTGACCTTGAGCGCCACGTGATTGATCTTGGCCATATTTCCGTCTCCTATTCCTGCCCGCCATTATAGGGTGCGATGACCTTGCCGGTCCGGAATTGCGAGGGCTCCAGGATCGCCTCGGTCTTGGTGTCCTTGAACTGGTCGAGGCTGTTGCCCTTGATCCCCTGCCATTGCACTTCGAGCACCCGAGGCTTCGACCATTCGCCGTCTTTGCCAAAGCTGATGTCGCCGACGATCGTGTTGAACGGGTGGCTGCGGATGTAGTCGGCGAGCTTGTCCTGGTCGAGCGTCTTGGTCGCGGTGATCGCGTCGCCGAGCACTTGCAATTCCGCATAGGCGAAAGGCGGCAGGTACCAGCCGAGCGGGTCGACCTTTTCGGCCGGCGCCTTGGCCTGGTACTTCTTCAGAAAGGCGAGGATGCCGGGAAACTGCATCGTCGGCGCCGGGATCCACCAATCGTAATCGATCACGCCGTTGAGCTTTGCCCCAAACTGTTCTTTGAACGGCGTGTATTGCAGCCCGACCATGCCGCCGCCAAAGAACCGGGTCTTGAGCCCCACTTCGGTCGCGGCGCGCAGCATCCCGGCCGAGCCCGGCGGATAGGACGCGACAAACACCATGTCGGGGTTCAATGCTTGAATAGCGTGGACGATCGGGGTGAAGTCGGCGGTGCCGGGCGGGTAGGTCTTGTCGTAGACGATCTTGAACCCGTATTTCTTGGAGAGGTCGCGGATGCCTTCAGACGCGTTTTTCGGAAACTCGGCGTCCTCGGCGAGCAGCGCCAATGTCGTCGGCTTCGGGCTCGACGCCATCGCGACCTCGAAGAACGGCTCCGAGAAGGCATGTTTCGGGTCCGGCCCCGCCGGCAGCATCGAGAAATACTTGGGGTAGTGGAACTGGCTGTTGACCGCGAGCGCGAAGAGCCCGAGGAACAGGCGCTTGTGCTCGATCGCCACCGGCATCGCGGGTGCGGTCAAATTGGTGCCGTAGCCCGAAACGATAAAGTCGGCCTTGTCGACATCGAGGAGCTTGGTATAGAGCGCCGGCACCGTCGCCGGGTTCGATTGGTCGTCGTAATAGACGAGCTTGACCGGCCGGCCCAAGAGGCCGCCTTTGGCGTTGACGTCGTCGCGCCAGATCTGCATCGCCAGGAGCGCCGATTTGCCGGCGGCGGCGAGCCCGCCGGTCAGCCCCATGCCAAACCCGATCACGATCGGCTCGGCCGCCCGCGGGGTGCCCGGAAACGCGAGTGCGGCGACCAATGCCGCGGCGGCGCCGACATGCCCCAGCTTTTTCCCCCAAATCACATCACCCTCCCTCGTCGCGTGGCCTTCTCCTGATCGTTGCGCGCGCAACCCCGCAAGTCCAGCGCCGGCGAAGGCCCCCATTCGCCAGACGCGTTTCATTCGCGTATCAAGGCTTGGCGGCCGAGATAGAAATCGCCGTCCCGGCGCAAAGCCGGGACCCACCTTTCCAACGCTCCAAATTTTCCTCAGGTGGCAATGGCATACCAGCTCTCGACGGCCGTCGGGCGGCACGATGGACCCCGGCTTTCGCCGGGGAAGCAGGTAAAGCACCCAGCCGCGGGATAAATTCACACGCTTCTTCGCTGGGACGACGAGAAAGGAAACGTCGTCACAGCACGCGGAAGCGCTGCACCCCGTCCGCCTCCAGCTCGCGGGCGAGCGCGCCCTGGGCGACGAGGTAATGCAGGTGGGCGAGGGCTTCGCCGAGGGCGAACGCGGTCTGGTGCCGGTCGAGCGGGCGGCGGAACAGCACCGGCAAGAGATCGACCGCACTTTGCGGCACGGCACAAGCGGCGAGCACCTCGCTCAAACGGGCGCGGTGGTGTGCCGCGAGCTCGTCGAGCCGCGTGTGCAGACCGAAAAACGGCAGATTGTGCGACGGCAATACCAGGGTTTCGGGCGGCAACGCCGCGCGCAGCTTGTCGAGCGAGCGCAGAAATCGGGCGAGCGGGTCGCCGTCGGGCTCGTGCGCCTGGACGCTGACATTGGGCGAAATCCGCGGCAATACCTGGTCGCCCGCGATCAAGACGCCGGTCTCGGCGCAATAGAGGCAGGCAAGCTCGGGCGCGTGGCCTTCGCCGACGATGACCCGCCATTGCCGCCCGCCGATCGAAACCGCCATGCCGTCTTCGAGCCGATGATAGGCGGGCGGCACCGACGGGACGCCGCGACGATAGCCCTTGCCGTGCTCGGCAAAGACTTCGCCGGCCGCTTCGTCGAGCCCGGCGCGGCGGGCGAAGTCGCGGCGCAGCGGGAGAAAATCATCGCTCTCCCGGCTCATCACCCGGGCATGGAGCCATTCCTTCTCGGTGATCAGAGAGCGGCACCTGCCAGCGCTCGGTGAGCCAGCCGGCGAGCCCGACATGGTCGGGATGGTAATGGGTGACGATGACCCGCTCGACCGGCCGGCCGTCGAGATGCCGGGTAAAGATTTGCTCCCACAAGGTGCGGGTTTCGGCCGTCGCATAGCCGCAATCGACGATCGTCCAGCCGGGCCCGTCTTCGAGCAGCCACAAATTGATGTGGTCGAGGGCAAAGGGCAGCGGCATCCTGAGCCAATGCACGCCCGGCGCGATCGCCAATACCTCGCCCGGTCCTGGCGGCGTCGCAACCGGGAAGCGCAGCGGCGTCAAAATTCCGTCCATGACGTTTTCGTGATTCCGGCGGCGAATTGACCCGCAACCTAGGACAGGGCATTACAACCCGGCAAGTGGCGGCCCCGCCGGTCTGGATTGCGTCGGTCGGCGGGCAAGCTGCCCGGAACGCGAGGAGCGGGCGAATGCGAGATTTCAATATTCCCGGCCGTTCGGCGGCGATGGCGGCAAACGGGATGGCCGCGACCTCGCATCCGATGGCGACCTTGACCGCGCTCGATGTCTTGCGTTCGGGCGGCAATGCCGCCGACGCGGCGATCGCGGCGGTCGCCATGCAATGCGTCGTCGAGCCGCAAAGCACCGGGATCGGCGGCGACTGCTTTGTCCTTTATTCAAAGGGCGGCGCGTTGCCGGTGGCGTTGAACGGCTCGGGCCGGGCGCCGGCGAAAGCGACCGTCGAATGGTATGTCGAGCACGGCATCCGCGAGATCGCGGTCCAGACCCCGCACGCCGCGACGGTGCCGGGGGCGGTCGATGCGTGGTGCCTCTTCAACCGCGAACACGGCACGCGCCCGCTCGCGGAATTGCTCGAGCCGGCGGCAAAGGCGGCCGAGGGCGGCTATGTCGTGACCCCGCGGATCGCCACCGACTGGCACCGCAACCAGGCGAAATTGCGCGATCCCGCCACCGCCGCCCTCTTTCTGCCGGGCGGCAAGCCACCCGATGCCGGTGACCGGATGGCGAACCCGCCGCTCGCCGCGAGCTTGCGCCGGATCGGCCGCGAAGGCCGCGAGGCGTTTTACAGCGGCGCGGTGATGCGCGACATCCTCGGCGCGCTAAAGGCTCGGGGCGGGCTGCACGAGGAGGGGGATTTCGCCGCGCAGCGCTCGAACTGGGTCGAGCCGATCACCGCCCCCTATCGCGGCTACGACGTCTACGAATGCCCGCCGAACGGGCAGGGCATGGCGGCGCTGATGATCCTGCGCACGCTCGCCGGCTATGCGCTCGGCGGCGATTCGTTTGGCGCGGCCGATCGGCTGCACCTCCTCGTCGAGGCGCAAAAGGCGGCTTACTGGGTGCGCGACAATTTTATCTGCGACCCCGATCATGTGCCGGTCGATGTCGCCGATTTCCTGTCCGAGCCGCGCGCCGAGCGAAGCCGCCGGGCGATCCGGCTCGACCAGGCATTGCCCGGCCCGCGCTGGGCCGAAATCGAGCACAAGGACACGGTTTACCTGTGCGTCGTCGATCGCGACGGCAATGCGTGCTCGTTTATCAATTCGCTGTTCTCGTCGTTCGGCACCGGCATTGTGGCGCCGGAGAGCGGCATTTTGCTGCACAACCGCGGCTCCGGGTTCCGCACCATTCCGGGGCACCCCAATGCGATCGCGCCGGGCAAGCGCCCGTTCCACACGATCATCCCCGGCATGCTGGTCAAGGACGGGCGCGCGATGATGCCGTTCGGCGTCATGGGCGGGCAATACCAGGCGATGGGCCACGCGCATTTTCTGCATCGCCTGCTCGACCGCGGCATGGACCCGCAGCAGGCGGCCGAGGCGCCGCGCCTGCTGGCGTTGCACGGCCAATTGCAGGTCGAGCCCACCTTGCCCCAGCCGATCGTCGCCGACCTCGCCGCCCGCGGCCACGACATCGCGGTGCAGGAGGTGCCGCTCGGCGGCTGTCAGGCGATCTGGATCGACCACGAGCGCGGCGTCCTGATCGGCGGCTCCGAGCCGCGCAAGGACGGTCTCGCCCTCGGCTATTGACCGACGGCGCCGCGGAAATCGGCTTTGCCCGGCGCGGCGGGGTCACCAGGCTCACCCACCTCTACGAGCGCGACCCGCTGCGCGTGCTGTTTCCGGCCGCAGCCGCCGGCGAGCCGCCGGTTGCGGTATTGGTCACCACCTCGGGCGGGCTCGTTGCCGGCGACAAGCTCGATATCGCCGCGCGTGTCGAGGCGGGGGCTTGTGCCCATGTCACGGCGTCGGCCGCGGAGAAGATCTATCGCTCGCTCGGTGCGACGACCGAGGTCGGCCAAAAATTGACCGTCGGCGCCGGCGCCGCGCTCGAATTCCTGCCGCCGGAGACGATCCTCTTCGACGGCGCCCGGTTGCGGCGCAAGACCATCATCGAGCTGGCTGCGGGTTCCGGATTTCTCGGCGGCGAGATCGTCGTTTTCGGCCGGCGCGCCCGCGGCGAACGGTTCACCAAAGGCTTATTGCACGAGGTGTGGGAAGTCCGGCGCGACGGGCGTCTCGTTTGGGGCGACGCGCTCCATCTCGACGGCGATATCGGCGACACGATCGCCGACCCCGCCTGCTTCGACAACGCGGCGGGCTTCGCCACCCTGATCCTGGCGCCGGCTGGTCGCGACCCGCGGGAATTTCTCGAAGGCGCCCGCAATGTCCAATCCGCCGCAATCGCGAATGGGGTCCGGGCGGGTGCGACCGCGCTCGCCGGCCTCTTGATCGCGCGATGGCTCGCCGCCGACACGTTGGCGCTGCGCCGCGCTTATGCCGATCTCGCGGGCCATTTGCGCGCCGAGGCGTTGGCGCTGCCGCCGCTGCTGCCGCGGCTGTGGCAGATTTGAGGCTGCTTATTTCAGCTGGCGCGCAAAGAACGCCTCGATCAGCTGCACGACCTGCCGGTGGATCGCGGCGCGATCGACGCCCGGCCGGTCGTCGCAAATCGCCGGCAGCGCCGCGCGGCCGGCATTGGTGCAGACCGGCGCAAACACATAATGGCCGGCCTCCCCCGGCAGGATCGTCAGCTCGGCCTTTGGGATATGTGCGGCGAGCGCGCGCGCGCCGCTGCCGATCGGCACGACCTCGTCGCCCGCACCAGCGACGATCGCCATCGGCACGGCCATCGCGGCGAGGCCCTGCGGCGTGAAAGCCGGCCCCAATGCCGGCGCCATCGCGAACACCGCCCGCACGCGCGGATCGCGATAGGATTGGCCGTCTTTGGCGAGTGCCGCGCGATAGGCTGGGTCGCTTTCGGCCAACGCCCGCGACTTGGCAAAGAGATCGGCGAATTCAGGCGGCGACTTGCACATGCCGTCGGCCTCGGGCGAGGCGCAAAAGGCGCGGAGCTGCGCCATAGAAGTGACGCCGCCGGCGAGCTCGATCACCGTATAGCCGCCGAGCGAGAACCCGGCGGCACCGATCCGTTGCCGGTCGATCCGCGCCCCGAAGCGGGGGTCGGCGAGCATGCCGTCGATGACGGCGCCGAGGTCGCGCGCCCGCAGCCACCAAAGCGTAAAGCCCGGAATTGTGTAGCCGTCGATCGCATTGTTGCCGGGGTGGTTGACCGCGGCCGCGATGTAGCCGCGGGCGGCGAGCGCGGTGCCGAGCCAAGCGACCGTATCCGCCGTCCCGCCGGTGCCATGCGACAGCACGACCAGCGGAAATTTCTCGGGTGTCGGCTCGATTGCTGCAGCGGTTGCGACCCGCACGCCTGCGAACAACGGCTCCCCCGGCGCGCCGACCTGACGCGGCTTCTCGTCCGCCGCGGCCGCCGCCGGATACCACACCGTCGCGGTCAGCTTGTGGTTGGCGTCGCCGCGCCAGTCATAGGGCTCGGGCGGCGCAAAGGCGCGCGTCGCGAGCCCGACCTGGTAGATCGCCGGGCCCGGCGCCGCCGCGTGGGCAATGCCGATCATGGCCATCGCCGCTGCGACACCCGCCGACAGCAGCTTTCGCATTCGTTGCTCCTGGTGGTGCAGCTCAGACAGATAACATAGTAGCGATCATCTCTTTCTCGTCGCCCCGCGAAAGCGGGCCGGCTTCCGGCCGGACCCGTGGCCCTCGCCAATCCTTCGCAACCCTCTCCCCCCGATCCCCCCGATCGGGGGAGAGGGAAGCTGACGGGCTGATGCAACCTATTCGGGTCTTGGTCTGGCAGCCGGCGTCCCGGGCTCGTATCCGTCGCAAGCCGTGGGCAGAGGAGAACCGGCGCCATGGCACCGGGGAACCCCGAGCTTATCGCGCCGCCAGCCTTTATGCTATGAGCCGGCTTTGTGCTATGAGCCGGGCGATGGCGTTGTTGTTCCGCTCCACGGTCGATTCGGCCGCCCGTTGGCAAGAGGTTCTCGGCCGATTGCGGCCGGGGCTCGAATTTCGCGCCTGGCCCGAGATCGGCGACCCCAATGAGATCGAATACGCGCTCGTCTGGCGCGCGCCGCCGGGCTTTCTCGCCTCGCTGCCGAATTTGCGGTTGATCCTCTCTTTGGGGGCCGGCGTCGATCACCTGCTCCTCGACCCCGCGCTGCCGCGCCAGGTGCCGTTTGTCCGGCTGATCGACCCCTACCTCTCCGACGCGATGGCCGAATATGTGGCGCTCCAGGTCCTGCGCCTGCACCGCCAGGATTTCGACTACCGCGCCCAGCAGGCGGCACGGCTGTGGCGCGAGCTCGACCAAAAGAACGCGTCCGAGCGCGCGGTCGGCATCCTCGGCTTTGGCGAGATCGGCCAGCAAGCGGGGAAAAAGCTCGCCGCCCTTGGCTTCCCTGTCTCAGCCTGGACCCGCCGCCCGCGCGCGGTCGCGGGCTTTCGCACCCATGCCGGCCCCGACGGCCTCGCGGCACTGCTCGCGGCGTCCGAAATCCTCGTCTGCCTCTTACCGCTGACCGCCGAAACCGAAGGCATCCTCAACGCCCGCACCTTTTCGGCGCTCCCCCGCGGCGCCGGCCTCGTCAACGCCGGCCGCGGCCGCCACCTCGTCGAGGACGACCTGATCCCCGCCCTCGATAGCGGCCAGCTCTCCGCCGCCGCCCTCGACGTCTTCCGCACAGAGCCGCTCCCCCCCGAGCACCCCTTCTGGACCCACCCGCGCATCCTCGTCACCCCGCACATCGCCGGCTCCACCAACCCCGAAACCGCCGCCCCCCTCGATCCTCGACAACCTCCGCCGCCTCGAACACGGCCACCCGCTCCGCCACCAGGTCGACCCGGCGCGCGGATATTGACCGGCCTCCTGCAGAGAAAATTTCGATCAGGTCACACCGATACGGCTGATAAATAGATTGCGTTTATCCTCGCTTGTGAAATAGAAAATCATGCCCGAATTTGACGTTATATTGACATCTTTCGCATATTTGGTTGAGCAACAACCGTCGGTATAATCGGCGACCTGACGAAGTAGAGCGGCTATCAAATTCGTATGCTGATTTTTTTCTAATTCACTTTTATCGATGGTGACGACAACTTTTTCACATGCTTTCCGCAATCGTGCTCGGGCATTATTAGCTGTTACCCCTGCAAAAAATTTGCATGGCGCGGCGTGGGCCGGCACCGCTACGGCATGTAAGGCGAGAGCGGAAGAATTCAAGGCGTAGCGCATGGCCGGTTTCGTTCTCACCTTATGTAGCGCGACTTTCGGCGAGTTGGTTATGGCTGGTTGGCATTGACAACGCCCCGCTGATTTGCGAAGGGACGTTGTAAACGTCTCCTCGCGAGGTTTCCATGACACATGCGCCTGGTAACATCCGCGATTCGATCATCGGCTATCTATCGGCGGTGGGCCGGGCGGCCTCGGTGGCGGAAATTCACGGTGCGGTCGCCAGCCAGATCGGGGCCGTGGCTGCGTCGTCGGTGCGGTCATATTTGAACCTGAACACTTCAGAGGTCTTCGAGCGCACGGGGCGGGGATGCTACCGCCTAAAGACCAATGGAGCCGCCGACGTCGGAAAAGTCGCGATCGAGCCGGCCTTTGCGGCTGGCGCCGCAGAGTTTTACCACGCGGATTGTTTCGACTGGCTCTCCAACCGCCGGCCGGCATCGGTTCACGCGGTAGTCACCGATCCGCCTTATGGGCTGGTGGAGTATAGCGCTGCCGAGCAACGGAAGCTGCGCAGCGGGCGAGGCGGGGTCTGGCGGATACCGCCGTCATTTGACGGTCATAAGCGCGCGCCGTTACCGCGTTTTACCGTCTTGGATGACGAGGATCACAAGGCGCTGCACCGTTTTTTCAAACGCTTGGGACTACTGCTCGCGCGCGTGACCGTGCCAGGCGGAAATATTCTCATCGCGAGCAATCCCTTGCTGTCACATATCGTCGCGTCGGCAATGGCGGAATCGGGGCTAGAGCTGCGGGGCAGCATCATCCGGCTGGTGATGACGATGCGGGGCGGTGATCGCCCAAAGAACGCTCACCTCGAATTTCCCGACGTCAGCGTGATCCCGCGCGCTATGTGGGAGCCGTGGGTCATGTTGCGCCGTCCGCTCGACGGGCGAGCGCAGGATAATTTGCGCAAGTGGGGAACGGGAGGCTTCCGCCGGCCCTCCGAAGATCGGCCATTTGGAGATGTCATCAAATCCGGGCCGACGCCGAAGGCGGAGCGAGCCTTGGCTGCACATCCGTCGCTTAAGCCGCAAGCGTTCCTGCGGCAAGTGGTGCGGGCCGTGTTACCGCTCGGAGAAGGCCTAATCCTTGATCCGTTTGCCGGGGCCGGCTCGACTTTAGCAGCGGCAAACGCCCTTGGTCATAAGAGCATCGGTATTGAATCTGATGCTCGTTATGTGAAGATGGCCCTACAGGCGATTCCCAAGCTGTCGTCACTGGCTGCGATAAATCCAGTTCGCCCGTAGCTTCTGAATCCCAGCCCGGTCGAGTGTTGCGGTGCGGGTGCCAAGTTCGCCACGCGGGTTGCGGCGAAAATCCGTCACCGTCACTCGGGCGAGATACACCTCGGTAAACCGCATGGGCGCTCTGTCCTCCGCCGGCTCGGTCGTATGGTCGGTTTTATACACAAAGACGCTCATCCACTGATCGCGTGCACCGTGGGTATCGACCGCGCCGCCGGCCTTCCGAGTGCTCTTGATCTCGATGCCATGTTCGCCGGCGCGCACAGAATTTTCCGGATACCGGCCCTGCACGATCAAATCCGGGTGGCCGTTGAAGTGCTGGTTTTCGACAAGTGTTCGCGAGTGTTTTGCCATGCTCGCCGTGAGCATATCGGAAATCATACCCGACATGGCGGCGGGCCTCAGCATGTCGTCCATCCGATTAAGACCTTTTTCCAATAAAATCTGATTAACATCGTAAAAAAAATCGAAGACGTCCTGCATTGCCATTTCAAAATCCCGGAGCCGCAGCTCGTAGGGAAGATTGGCACTTATGTTAAATACTCCTGTAGCTGTCTGCCGCTGCACCGGCGGGTGTCCTTGGGTGTTCGAGTTTCGCCGTTTATACCGCGATTCTTATTCAGCATGAAACCGATGCGTGAGAGTCCGTCAGAGCCATCTCAATCGGTGGATCCTGGTCCCTTCTTGCCCCGCGCGCGGGGCGTGCGGACGCTTTGCCGAGGGAAGCTCCGGCAACCCACGCGGCAACCCGCGCGGCATCCGAAATCCCAGGCGGCGCGTGCCCGATCTTGCCGCCCGGCCGCTCGGCACCGGGCCTTGTCCGGCCTCCTCGACCGCAAGCCCCATCTGCTGCGCCCGCTCGACATTCGATCGATGCCTCCCGGCCGAGGCATCTCGCCGGTGCTGTCCACGGTGCTGGCGGCAGCGCCATGCGGCAAGATCACGCCCGCCGCAGCACCGGGTCGGACCGCGGATCAGACGACGCCGTCGTCGCGCAGGCGGCCGACCTCGCGCTCGTCGAGGCCGCACAGCTCGCCGAGCAATTGGGCGGTATGCTCGCCGAGGAGCGGCGGGCGGGTCAGGGCGGCGGGGGAGTCGGAGAGTTTGACCGGGCAGCCGACGGTCTGGTAGGGGCCGCGGGTCGGGTAGTCGAGATCGACGATCATCTCGCGCGCCTTCAAATGCGGGTCGGCCAAGACCTCGCCGGTGTCCTGGCAGGCGCCGCAGGGCACACCGGCGGCACCGAGGATGCGCATCGCCTCGTGCTTCGAGCGGGCGCGCGTCCATGCCTCGATGATCGCGGTCAGCGCCGCGCGGTTCTCCCAGCGCGCGTCCTCATTGGCAAAGCGCGGGTCTTGGGCGAGCTCGGGCCGGCCGATCGCCTGGCAGAAGGCGGGCCACATCTGCTGCTGCGCGGTGATGAAGACATAGTCGTTGGGGCCGCCCGGGGCGCAGGGATAGGTCGTGCTCGGGACACCTCGGCCCATCTGATTGCCGCGCCGCGGCATCGGCTGCCCGAAGCGCTGATGGTCGCGCAGGCTCACCCGAATGATGTTGACGACCGCGTCCTGCATCGACACCTCGACCTGCTGGCCGCGCCCCGTTTTGTGGCGTTGCTCGATGGCGGCGAGGATGCCGATCGCCATATGCATGCCGGTGCCGCTGTCGCCGATCGCCGGGACGACAAAGGTCGGCGGGTTTTCGGGAAAGCCGGTGATGCTCATCGCACCCCCCATCGCCTGCGCCACCGGCTCGAAGCTCTTGTAGTCGCGATAGGGCCCGTAGGTGCCAAACCCCTTGATCGTCGCGTAAATGAGGCGCGGGTTGATCTGCGACAGCGCGTCGAAGCCGAACCCCAGCCGGTCGAGCGCCCCCGGCCCGAAGTTTTCGAGCAAGACATCGGATTTCTCGATCAGCCCGCGGAACAATTCCTTGCCGCGCCCGGTCTTCAGGTTGAGCGTCAGGCTTTTCTTGTTGGCGTTGAACAACAGGAAAAAGAGGCTGTCGCTGTCGGGCTTGTCGCGCATGTTGCGCCGCGCGACGTCGCCGCCCCTCGGCTCCTCCAGCTTGATCACATCGGCGCCGAGAAACGCCAATATCTGGGCGCAGGCCGGCCCCGCCTGGTTGTGCGTCATGTCGATGATGCGAATGCCTTCAAGGGCTTTGGTCATTTCTGCTGCTCCTGATCGGACGGTGGGCCGGGGACGCCGGAGGCCGGTTCCGGATACCAGTCTTCGGCGAGGATCCGGTCGATCGTGTACGGGCATTCGCTCGGCAGCGAGCCGGCGGCTTCGCGTTCGCCGTATTTTAAGAGATCGACGGCGGCCTGCTTGCGGGCAACGGCATAGAGCCGGATCAGCGCCTCTTCGAGATCGCGCCGCAGGGTCGGGCTCAATTTGTCGTCGAGCGCGGCGCGCGCGTCGATGATCGAGCCGGTCCAGTCGAAACGCGGCTCGCGCGCCGGCGAATAGCCGAGCTTGAGGAGATGGACAAGGATGCGCCGCACCTGGCTGCGCACGGCGTCGCGCTCGCTCCTGCCCAAATCCTCGATCTCCTCGGCGAGGTGCTCGCGGTCGAAGCGGTTGTCGCGGGTGCCCAAGCTGCGCAAGACTTCGGCTTGGTATTGCGTCCAGGCGTAGAAATCATCCTCGTAGCGCGGTCCGTCCGGCATCGTTCTCAACCCCGCACAGGCTGTCGCAGTCTAACCAGAAACCTGCGGCGCCTCACTCGGTTTCGCCGACGGGCGGAGATAGCGACGCACCGGCCGGCAATGCTGATCGGGCGGCCGCGGCAGTGGCAGCGGCGGCGTTGATCAAGACATCAAACGATGACATATTCCGTGCCTCGATACCGCTGGGACGAAACCATGCGCACAACCCTTTCGCTCGACGACGAGCTGGTGGAAAAGGCCATGAAATATACCGGGATACGCGAAAAAGCCGCCTTGGTCCGAGCGGCCCTCACGGCGCTCGTCGAGCGCGAGGCGGCGCGCCGGCTGGCGCGCCTCGGCGGCAGCGAGCCCGATCTGAAGCCGATCCCGCGCCGGCGGATGAAGCGCGCGTGATCCTGGTCGACACCTCGGTCTGGGTCGCGCATCTGCGTGCCGGCGACGAGCGGCTCGCCGCCCTTCTCGACAGCGGCGAAGTGTTGGCTCACCCGTTTGTGATCGGCGAGCTCGCCCTCGGATATCTGCGCCGGCGGGACGCCTTCCTCGACGACTTGCGCGATCTGCCTCGGGCCGGTGTCGCGACGGACGACGACGTGCTCCAATTGATCGAGCGACAAAGCCTCTTCGGGCGCGGCATCGGCTATGTCGATGCGCATCTTTTGGCCGCGGCGCGGCTGACGCCGGAGGCGAAATTGTGGACCTACGACCGCAACCTGCAAAGGGTCGCGGCTGAGCTGGGGCTGGCGGCAGTGTTGTCGCATTGAGCAGCGCCGGGTGGCTATAATCCCGGCGACGACAGGCTCTGGGGAGGCGCGCCGATGGAACGCAAGAAGGCATCGGATTTTCCGCAGGAATTGCTGAATTTGTTCGACGGCTACGTGCACGGGCGCACCAGCCGTCGTCGGTTTCTGCAAAGCATCGAAAAATTTGCCGTCGGCGGGGTGACCGCGGCGGCGCTCTTTCAGATGCTGCGGCCGAACTATGCCTGGGCGATCCAGGTCCCGCCGGACGACAAGCGGATCAAGACCGAGCGCGTCACGGTGCCGTCGCCAAAGGGAAACGGCGAAATCAAGGGCTACCTCGCACGGCCGGCAAATTCCGACAAGCTGCCGTGCGTTCTGGTCGTGCACGAAAACCGCGGTCTCAACCCTTACATCGAGGACGTCGCGCGGCGCCTCGCGGTTGCCGATTTTATCGCCTTCGCGCCCGACGGGCTGACCTCGGTCGGCGGCTATCCGGGCGACGACGAAAAGGGGGCGGCGCTGTTCAAACAGGTCGATCGCGGCAAGATGCTGCAGGATTTCCTCGCCGCCGCGGTCTGGCTCAAATCACGCCCCGACAGCACCGGCAGGCTGGGTGCCGTCGGCTTTTGCTTTGGCGGCGGGGTCGTCAACCAATTGGCGGTGCGGATGGGCCCGGACCTCGCCGCCGCGGTGCCGTTCTACGGAATCCAGCCAACCGCCGAAGAGACCGCCAAAATCAAGGCGCCGCTGAACGCGCAATATGCCGGGCTCGACACCCGCATCACCAAGGGCTGGCCGGACTTCGACACCGAGCTGACCGCCGCGCATGTGACGCATGAAGGCCATATCTACCAAGGCGCCAATCACGGCTTTCACAACGACACGACACCGCGCTACGACGAAGCCGCCGCCAAGCAAGCCTGGCAGCGCACCCTCGACTGGTTCAACAAATACCTGCGCAGCTGAGCCAAAGGGACCGGTGCCGGCCCCTCCGCGCTATTCGGCGCCGCCGCGGCGGTGCGAAAAGCCCTGCTCCTGGCTCGTCACAAATTCGAGGAGAGCGGCATGGCCGTCGTCGTTTTGGCGGCGGGCGCGCTGGATCGCATTGCCGATCTCGGCCGGGTCCTCGACCCGTTCGCTCCAGCCGCCGAGATCGCGGGCGATGTTGGCGTAGTTGCCGCCGAGGTCGCGGGCGCGGTAGCGCTCGTGCGACAGCGCCATCGCATGCGTCTCGATCGCCATCGTCGAGTTGTTCAAGACGATCGTCGTGATCGGGATGCCGCAGCGTGCGGCGGTCTCGAAATCGAGGCCGGTCATGCCAAAGGCGGCGTCGCCCATAATATTGACGCAGAACTTGTCGGGCGCGGCGACCTTGGCGCCGATGACGAGGCCGAGCCCGGTACCGAGCTGGTGCGACTTGCCCCAGCCGAGATAGCCGCGCGGCCGGGTCGCCCGGTAGAACGGGTTCAATTGCTCGCGCGGGCTGCCGGAATCGTGGGTCACGATCGCGTCCTTCGGATCGACGACGCGCATAAATTCCGAGATCACCCGATAGGGGTTGATCGGGCGCTCGTTCGAATGGAGCTTCGCGTGCCAGCGAGCGAGCCATTCCTCGCGCTTCTCTCCGACCTCGCGGGCGACCCCATCGCCGCGCGGTTTGGCGCCGAGCCGGTCCTGGACCGCTTCGGCCAGCTGCCCGAGCACGAGCTTGGCGTCGCCCAGGATCCCGAGATCGGCGGCAAAGGCCTTGTGCAGGTCGCGCGTGTCGTTGGTCGCGTGGATGTACTTCTTGCCGTGCGGGAAGGCCGGGGTGGCGATGCCGTGCCGGGTAAAGCTGCAGCCCACACCAAGCACCAGGTCGGCTTTGTGCAGGAAATGGCGGCCGGGGCCGGTAAAGGTGCCGCCGCCCGAGCCGAGCGCCAGCGCGTGGTCCTCGGGAAACGCGCTCTTGCCGTCGAAGGTGGTCATGACCGGCGCCTGCAGCAATTCGGCGAGCTGGCGCAATTCGTCGGTCGCGTCGGCATAAAAGACGCCTTGGCCGGCGAGGATGATCGGGCATTGGGCGTCGAGCAGCATCTTTGCCGCCGCGTCGATGTCCTGCGGATCGCCCTGCGAGCGGGTCGCGCGCACCGGCTGGTACTGCGCCGGGTCGACATCGACCTCGATGCCGGTCACATCGGCCGGCACCTCGACCATGACCGGGCCGGGCCGGCCGTTTTTCACCTGGGAGAAAGCGCGCCGCATGATGTTCCCGATCTCGTGCGGCAATTGCACCTCCTCGACCGATTTGGTGATCGAGGCATAGGTCCGGCTCGATTTGAACATCGGGAAGAGCTGTGCGGTCTCGCGCGGGTGGCCGAGCGGCAGAAACACCACCGGTGTGGAATCGGAAAAGGCGGTCGCGACCCCGGCAAACGCATTCTCGGCCCCCGGCCCGTATTGCATCGCGAAAACGCCGGGCGGATGGCCGTTCGCGACGCGGGCAAAGCCGTCGGCCATATGGACGCCGACCCGCTCCTGCCGGCAGATCACCGGCCGGATGCCGACCGCGGCGGCGGCCTCGATGATCGGCGTCGTCGGAAAGCAGAAGAGCGTCGAGACGCCTTCCTTCTTCAAGATTTCGGCGATGACCTGCATGACCTGCATGGCTTTGTCCTCCGGCAGAGCGGCCGGCCATTACGGCGAGCGGGGCCGAAAGTTGTCAAGCAGAGGGCCGCGGCCCAAATCCCCGGCCGAGCGAACGAAGCCGGTATCGCATCCCCCGCCGTTGCCGCGGCTATCAACGACCGGTTGATCGAATTTATGCAATCCTCACAGAAATGGTTTCTTGTTCTGAAAGGATATTTTATGATTACAATAGACGCTCGATACCGCACGGCTCGCGGCACCAGCCCGTCTTCGGGAGGCTCGCCATGCCCAAGAGAGCATCGGATTCGTGCGCCTCTGACGATCCTCGGCTTGGACCGGACCCTGTCGGTGAGGGACCGCCTCGGCTCTACATAGTCAGTGAAATCCGTCTGTATCGCGAAGGGCTGATCGGCAGCCTTAGTCGGCAAGACCGGGTGCTGCTGGTCGGCGCGGGGGGGCACGCGGACGCGCTCGATCAGCTCGATGGCGCGCGGCCGGATGTGTTGCTGCTCGATGTGACCGCGCCCGACAGCCTGACGCTGCCGCGCCGGGCGCGTCTGCTGGCGCCGCGTTTGCGTTTTGTCGCCTTTGCGGTGGCGGAGGCCGAGGCGAATGTGCTGGCCTGCGCCGAAGCCGGTTTTTCGGGCTATATTCCGCAGGACGGCTCGATCGACGACCTGGTGGACGCGGTTCGCCGTTCGATCAGCGGCGAGCTCTTATGCCCGCCGCGGATCGCGTCCTCGCTGTTCAACCGCGTCGGCAGTCTGGCGATTGCCGGCGAGGCGGCGCCGGTCGCCGCCCGATTGACCCGCCG
Source organism: uncultured Alphaproteobacteria bacterium (assembly GCA_963702685.1). Classification (GTDB taxonomy): domain Bacteria; phylum Pseudomonadota; class Alphaproteobacteria; order ATCC43930; family CGMCC-115725; genus AP-15. The sequence goes on from CAVPDQ010000009.1 coordinate 19,366, forward strand.
GGAGCGGGAGATAAGCGCGCTGGTGGTGATCGGCCTGGCCAACAAGGAGATCGCGCGCCGGCTCGGCCTCAGCGGCTCGACGATCCGAAACCATGTGCACAATGTTCTCCAGAAGCTCAACCTGCAGCGTCGGGGCGAGCTCGCTCGGCTGTGGCGGGGAGAAACCTGGCTTCAGCCGGTCATCGCACCGATGATGATGGTCGGAACGCTGTTCGGAGCGCTCTGAGCGCCGAGAACCACGCCATGCGCGCAGCACCGGCATCAGCACCGAGGGCGAAGCGCCGGCCGCGGTCTGGCGGACAGGGTCGCCGACCCGCTCTTCGGCGACGGCGCCGAGACCGGCTGTCAGAAGCTCGGGACCGGCCGCTGGAGCTGCGGCGAGACGCAGGCCGACCAGAGCGCGGCACAGCCGCAGGACCGGGTTGTCCGCGTGACCTTTGCGCGCAACAGCCTGCCGCCGCTGCAATTCCCGCCGTTCGAGGCGCCGCGGCCGTTGCGGTTCTGACGGACAGCCGATCGGCAATCGCCGCGCGGCCGATCACGGCACGGTGAAGCGGTCGTTCATCGAGGTCCAGAACTGCTGCTGCACGACCTTGCCATGGCGCAGGATGTCACCGTGAAAGGCGAGCAGCACATCGAGTACATCGCCGGGAACCACCCCGTGGAAGGTGGCGCGCGGCCGGTCAAAGCCGATAAAGTGACAACCCGCGGCCTGGTTTGCCACCGTTCCCGCCGCGTCGGTGAAATAGCCGTTGAGCGGGCCTTCGTTGCCTTGCCCGCGATGGCCGTAATTTACCGCCACCGCATCGGCGGCGTTGCCGTCTTCCTGGAAGGCGTCGTTGATCCTGCCCGCGGGTAGGTTTCCGAATTCCGCGCCGAGATCGGTGACGACGCCGCCGCGGGTGCGCCGCTTGTGACCGCGGATGAACTGCCGATACTCATAATCGGCGCACCCGCAATATTGCGAAAACTGGGCGTGCATCGTGTGGTGGCCGGCGACCGGCCGCTCGCCGGCGGCGACCGGACCCGGCACCGCATTATCGAGGCCGACGTTGAAAGCCAGAAGGCAGTTCTCGTCGGTCTTGGCCAAGCCCTCCGCCCGCGTCTCCCGGTCGAGAAAATTGAAAGTCTGCGGGCCGATCATACCGTCCTTGTGCAGGCCGAATTCCTCCTGCAACGAGGCAACGGCCAGGATGTCGTCGTCGGTCCAAGTCCCGGTCGGCTCGGTGCCGATCAGGTCCTGCAGCTGCTTGGTTCGCGCTTCGTCATAGGTGAATTTGTTGAAACGGATCGCGGCCTGGATTTGCGCCGGGGTCAAATCCGTCTGGGCTGCCGCCGCCGGAGTGGGCGGCTCGGTGGCGAGGTCGCGCCGCACCGTATTTCCGGGTGCCGGCCGCTGCTGGACGACGTGCGCCAATTCGTGGGCCAGCAAAAAGCGCCCGCCGGCGGCGCCGGGCGAGAATTCACCCGACCCGAAGACGACGTCGGTGCCCATTGTAAAAGCCCGCGCGTTCAGGTCGCGGGCGAGCGCTCCGGCCTCGGCGTCGGCATGCACGCGCACATCGCCGAAATCGTGGCCGAAGCGGGTTTCGAAAAACCTCCGTTCCGATGCCGGCAGAGCTGCGCCATTGCCGAGGCTGCCGATGCGGTGCTCGAGCGCTGCTGTGATCGGCGGCGGCGGACCCATCAGCTTGCCGTCGATCTCGTCCTCGCCGGCGCGCTTGCGGCGGACCTTCGTCTCGTCATCGGCTTCGCACGCAGCACAGGCGCGCTGCACCATCCCCGCCGTTGCCGTCAAAGCGCGAGGTGGCTCAGGGCTCGATGCCGGCATGCGCATAACCTCGTCGGCAACCGCATCGGCTTCCCGCTCGAGCGGGTCGGAGGCAGAGCCGACAACGAGCTTGCACTGCAATGCCGGTGCGGCGACCGCTATCCTGGAAAAGTCGTGCGCGGCAAAGGCGGGCGCGGCCGGCGCGGCCGTCTGCCGCACCGCCCCCGCGGAAGCGGCCGATCGCGCCGCAGCGCTCCGCGTCGGCGAAACCGCAACATGGGCCTGCATTTGCGCCTCCTTCAGCCGCTCGGGCTCGCCTGAGCGTACCGGATGCAGCGGCGATAATATTCCGGCCAGTCGCGGCGCACCCGCTCTGCCAACCGGCGCATGATTTCCGGCGCCCGTTTCGAATGCGCCATCAGGTGGGTGTAGCCGAGCTTTGCCGCCTGGTTCGGGTTGCGCGCCTCGTCCCAGGAATAAAACAGGTATTCACAGCGTACCCCGCGGTGCGGCGAGCTCGGATCATAGCGATGATACCCGAGGCAGGCCGACAGCAGGAACTGCTCGACAATATAGGTGAAGCGCCATTTTTCCGGATGGCGGGCCCAGCCGGCGGCATTTTCGGGGCGCTCGACCAGCGCCAGCGCAGTTTGTGCGTAATGGCGCAGAAACGCGATATCCCGGCCGCCGAGAATGCCGCAATTTTCGGCGCTGAGCGCCGGACCGCGCGAGCGCGCCCATTGCCACTCCACCGGAACGATGCCGCCGGTGTCGGCAAACGCCGCTTCGACATCCTGCGGGCAATAGATCCGCTGCTCCGGGCCGTAATGTTCCGGATGCTGCGCGAGCACCGGGGCGGTTTCGAGGCGCGCCGGCAGTGCCTTCCACAAAAACACATCGGAATCGATGTGCACAAACGGCCGGTCCTGTGCGGCGTAGGCGACGAGCTTTCCCAGCATCCACCAGCCGGGATCGTGCCGGCGCAGCCGGTCGAGCTCGGTCGAAACCTCGCCAAAGGGCAGACCCAATCGGTCGACGAGCAGCTCCGCCCCGAACGTGTCGGTGACGAGCATCGTGTCGGGGTAGTGGCGCGCAGCACTCAATACCGAGAGGACCCAGGCCAGCGCGTGGTTCAGCGGCGTGCCCCAGACGCTCGCGTAATGGGTGCGGAACGGTTCGCTCCAGAACGACCACACCGCGCGCATCGTTTGGTCCCGCCGCTCCGGTCAGCCGATCGTGCCGGGAGCGGCGATTGTTCCGGGGATGGCGATTGTTCTGGGGTTTATGATCGTCCCGGGGTTTACGATCGTCCCGGGATTAACGATCGTCCCGGGATTAACGATGGTTCCGGTCAAAATCGGGCCGGTCAAAATCGGACCGGTCAAAATCGGGCCGGGCGGGCCGGTCAAAATCGGGCCGGGTGGGAGCAGGCCGGTCACGGTGATCGTTGCGCTGTTGCTGGTTTGCTGACCGCTCGGCAAGGTCAGGGTTGCGGTGATCGTGTAGGTTTGCGTCCCCGGTCCCGGATTGGCGACCGTCACCGGCACCGGCTGCGCCGGCGAGACGCTGCCGCGGGGGACCGCAACACTGGCCGGCACCGTGACAGTGCCCGCGGTGCCGCCCGATACCGAAAGCGCCACCGTCGTATCGACCAATGCGTCATAGTGCAGCGCCAGCGACAAAGTCGGCGCCACCGCAGGCCCGGCCGGGCTCGGCTGGCCGGTGCTGTTGTCCACCAGCCGCAACAGGCGGGCGCCGGGCACGATGACAAAAGCGACGCTCGCCGGCGAGACTGTCATGGTGTCGATCCGTTGGATCGGCGCGAGGTAGAACCAGCTCTCGAAATCGCTTGCCTTCTCCGAGCTCCCCGAGGGCAGCGTCAGAGCGGTGCGCGGTGTCGTGCCGTCCTGTCGCGTCGCCGGCGTTGCGAACGCCTGACCGTCGAGAAACAGCGTGCCGGTGGCGTCGCGCAAGCTGCGTCCCTTTAATGTGAGCCGGGCGCGCACGAACTGTCCGTCATTGGCGAGCGCCGTCAGACCATCCAGCAGCTGCACCAGATAAACAAACACGTTGCGCCCCGGCACCCACGACAGCAGGTTGCCCGTTATCGTCACGGTGCTGTCGATCACCAGCGGAAAGCGCAACAGCGAAATCGAAAAGACCGCCGCCGATCGCCCGATCGTCGCCGATCCCCCGACCGCTGCCGATCCCCCGACCGCTGCCGATCCCCCGACCGCTGCCGATCCCCCGACCGCTGCCGATCCCGGTGAAAATCCGTCCTGCGCGGTGAGAAAAGGCAGCTCCAGGACGACAATAAGCTCGGCCGGCCCGATGCCGCTCGCCGGCGGCCCATCCAAGGTGATTTGCAAGCCTTGCAACAGGAATTGGTCGAGTGTCAGGATGTCGTCGTTGGGCCAGCTGATGGCCGCTACGTGCAATGCTTGCGGCACGTTCGGCGGCGTAATCTCGGTCAGCGGCGAGAACAGGTCGCGGCAATCATCGACACGGAAGCCCTGCGTCTGCGCATCGCGATGGATGCAGGCGAGCGGCGCCCGATGCACCCGGATGTAATGCGCCGGCTGGTAGTCGGCGCCGTCGCTGTCGCTCGGCGGCCATTCCACCATGCCGGTGGCGGTACGGGCCGGGACCAGCCAATAATCCCCGCTGCGGTAGGGCTGGTCACCGGCGAATTGGACGTGGATGCCGTTCTCCAGCGAATTCGGCCCCGACGGGTTCATTGCCACCCCGTCGACACCGGCGCCGTCGCTCTGGTCCCACCGGCGCAGCTTGGCGTGCCCGCTGTCGAAATCGACCGCAGGGGAGGGTGCGGTCAGGGTGATGCGCCGGTGCTCCTGATCGACGAATTGGATTTGGCGCAATTCGCCGGGCTGGTTCGCCGCTTGTCCGAACTCGTCGCTGTCGTCGCCTATTTCGACCCAATCGAGCGGGGCAAAGCCGAGATTGGCGTCCGGCCCGAGATTGTCCACGGTGACGACCGGCCCGCTGACCGCCGTGATCCGCGTCACCACCGAGCCGTTTTCGCGCGACCATTTGAAGGTGGCGCTGCCGATCGGACCGCCGCGATGCACCTCGATGCGGTAGAGCTGGTTTTCGAGCCCGCGATAGGCGGCGCTGGGGGCAGGGAGGCAGGAGCTTTGCGCCGAAGGCTCGTCGGTGCCGGCGTGCATGCTGCCCGGCGCTGCCGCCGCCGGCGGCTGGCGCATCAGATCGCAGCAGCTCGGCACGGCGCCGCTCGACGGTAGGGGCTCCAGGACCGGTGCCACCGCGGTGGCGACGACGCGCCATACGGTCTGGACCCGATCGGTCGTATCGGCCTCGCCGAGCGCCACATCCTTGATGCCCGGATCGTCGATCGGGGTGACCAGGCGCTGCCAAGCTTCGAGCCACACCTGGATCGCCGACGACCGGCCGAGGCTCAGATCGGACAGGAGGACCGCGGCCGAGGGCTGCGGATCGGCGAGCCAAAGCTGCTGCATGTAGTCGGCAGCCTGCAGCGCCTCGCACAACAGCCCGTAGACATAAAAGCGCCCCGCGCCGATCTGGATCGCGTCGCCGGCGGATGGCACGGTTATGGCAAAGCCGGCGTCGTGGCGCGGCGCCCCGGTCCGGCCGACGACATCGATCAGCCCGGTCGCGCGCAGCCAGGCATCGATCGCGCGCTGCTCGTTGGCGTCGGAATCGAGCTGCACCCTGCCTTGCTGGGCGACGACCGAGGTGTAATTTTTCCCTCGATCGAAGCGAAACCGGCTGATGTCGGCTTTCATGTCATTCCTCCGGGTGGCTCCGCCTCAGATCAGCGAAGCGCCGATGGCGAGCCATTGCAGCGCATCGTCGGGCGGCTCCGGCAGCTCGAGCCCAAACCGCGGCATGCCGTACGGGCCTTCGGGCAGCGGCGCGGCCAATTCGCTGCACGACGGGATCAGAAAGATCCCGGCCTCGAGCCCGAACGGCAGGTATTCGTCGAGGCGCGCGCGGCAGTTCGCGACACCCTGAGCCTCGTACAGCAAGTGGTAGGCGCCGATCTGGCTCTCGTCGTCGGCCCCGTTCCAGACCGCCACCGGGCAAGCGCCGCTCAACAGCCCGTAGGACGGACCTCCGTAATGCAGGCTGACGAATTGCGGGGCGAGCGCATGCTCCAGCGCGGGATCACCAGGCAGGCAACGGTATTGCGGCGGGGTCAGCGCATCGCTCGGCACAAACGAAAAGCGCACACACCCCGATTGGCGGCGCGTGCACCAAACCGCCGCCCGCCACGGGTCGAATGCCGGCCGGCGCGCCAGAAATATCGTATTGGAGGCGAGCGGCAAGGCACGGGCGCGCAGCTTGCCGATAATCGTGCTGTTCTCGACATGGAGCGAGCCGCCCTCGCCGGTACCGTCCAGCCCGGCAAATGCAACGAGCCACGGCGCTGTTGCATCGACGATGCTGTCGATGACGCGCGCCGCCGCCGACGGGTCGATCCGCAACGGCCCGGTGATCGCGCGCTCCAGCGTCAGCGCCGCCCCAACAGCTTCGACGCTGATCGACGGCGCAAACCGATCGACCGGCTCGCGGTCGCGCATCAACGCCCGTCCGGGGACGGCGGTGCAATCCTGCAATGTGACCGAAAGACGGCGGCCGAGCACCCTGATGCCGCCTGCCAACAGCATACCGCTGACAAACAGCTGGCCCATCGGGGCCGTGTCGTCGGTGTCGGCCGGATCGTCGGTGCCGATGACGTCGATATCGCCGTGCAGCGTGGCGCGGGCGCGCACCGGGCTCCAACCGGCATCGGGACCGGGCCCGTGGATTTCTGCGGCGATGATCCAGAGCTGGCTTTCGGGAGGAATGCGCGGTGCGGCCGGGCCGGTCAGATCGACGGCCGAGACGCCGAAGCCTGCGACGAGGATCACGCCGACCACCCCCGGCGGCTGGGCGTTGAAAGCCGCCACCGCCGCCTCCAGGGTCAGCGGCAATCCGAAGATGTCGGTGGCGCCGGCTCCGACCGCCATCTGCCAGGTGACCGTCTCCCGGTCGAGCGGCAGCCTTTCGGTGCGGTCATACGGCCCGCCGCCCAGATCGGCCGGAAAGCCGTAGCCATAGCTGACCGTCACCGTCTCCGGCGGCGGCTGGTCCGGCGGGAAGGCGATGCGCCCCAGCACCGGATCGATCGCCACCTTGCCGGGCCGGCCGGGCGCCCAGTCGTCGCCCGAGGAAATGTCCGAAAGATCGCAGACGGAGATGTCGCCGAGCTGCACAATGTTCCCGGCGGCATGGATGACGAGACCCTGCTCGGGCCCGTAAAAAGCCGCTGGGTCGAGCGCGAATTCGCGCCGCGCGATCGGCTGCGCCACATCGGCCCGCGCGGTCAGATGGTCGAAGGGCTGGCGTGCCGCCGCCATGTTGAAGAGCGGCATGTCGGCGCCGAGCGGGCTGAACAGAAACCGCCGCTCGTCCACCGCGAAAGCCGGCTGGTCGGTGACCGCATAGGCGATCCAGCGCCAGACCCAGGCGCCGATATCGGGGATGTTGAACCGGCCGCCGCCGTGCAAGGCCACGTCCAGCGGCGCGCGGTCGGGGACCGGCGCGCTGCGCACCCGCGGCGCGATGCGACGGACATCGACGGTGCGGCTCGATGTGTCGAACGGGCCGCCGAGCCGGTCGAGCGCGCCGCCGTCGCGCAAATCGACGGTGCCGCCGGCGTCCAATCGCAAATGGCGAAAGCTCTGGTTGACTGCCAGGCGCTTGAAATATTCGACCGCCCGCACCGAGCGGCCGATGATATCGGCGCCGAGCTGCTCCAGTGCGATGACCGTGCCCTTGCGCCGGCGATAGCCGATCGTGTTCGCAACCTCGGCGCGGCCGCCGTCACCGCCCGGAGCGCCGGCCAAAAGCGGCGTCCGTCCGATCAGGTCGCCGATATAGGGCACCACCCAGGGCGCGCAGGTTTCGATGAACTGATCGGCGTAGAGGCCCTGCAAATCCTGTTCGAGCACGCCCGCCTGCTCGGCGACGACGCCCAGCAATGCCTGCAGCGGTGCGCCGGCACCGGCATCGGCGGTGCGGTAGAGCGCCGGCAGCAGCGCGTAGATCTGGTCCGCCGACAAGCTCATGGCCAGCGCCCCAGCCCGACCAGCGACGGCATATCGATCTGCAGCAGCTCCGCCCCGGCAACGATGCCGCGCTCGCCGGCCACCGGAGCGGCGGCGATCAGGAATTCGGGCAGATTGCTTTGGACGTCCTCGCGACTGAATTCGGTGAGCCGAACCGCCACGACCCCGGGCACGGCCTGGATCGCCGCAACGACCTCGCTCTGCGCCACCCCCTGCCCGAGCCCGCGAGCGTCGAAGCCGAACGCTGTCGCGAGCGCCGCGCGCGTCGCCGCCAATACCTGGTCGGGGTCGTAGTCGGTCTCGTCGACCCGGACCAGTCCACCGATTTGAAACGGGACCGTCCGGTGCGGCAGCACGGCCACCGGCACGTATGGATTGCCGGCGCTGCGCATTGCCGCGGCGAGGTCGGCAATGGTTTCGCCGTCGGGATCGAGGCTCGAACCGCCGGACCCGGCGACCGTAACGACGACGCCGCGCGTGCGGCCGTGCCAGGTCCAGGTCGCCAGCGCTTTGGCCACCCCGGCAAAAGCTGCGGCGAAGTCCTGGTAATCCTCGAGCGACACCACTCGGTCGAGGGTCAGCACGTGCAACGGAGCGCTGCGGCGCACCTCTTCCGCGGTATCCGGGTCGGCGCCGCCGCTCGCCGCAACCGGATTGAAGACGGTGTTGAGCCCGGCCGGTCGGTCGATCGCCTGGCTCAACTGGCCCGTGGCGACCATCCCCGCGCTGCCCAGCCCCTTGCGGTAGGTGGCCCGGATGTTGACCTGGCCGGTCGGCGGCCGCGCGCCGTGCTGCCCGTCGCCGAACTGCACCATGACGCCGCCGGTGTCGTTGCGCCGGGTTTCGAAGACGCGGTCACGCGGACCGGCGCCGAGCAGGTTCGACTCCTCGTGCCATTGCAGATCGTTGACCCAGACCTGCAAGGTCGATTGGGTGCCCTGGCCTTGCGGCACCGCCATATAGGTCAGCGGTGCCTGCTTCAGCGTAAAGCGCTGGTTGGCGACCGACAAGTCCCCGCCGCCGAGCAGCTCCTTCACCGTCTCGCCGTGGTTTGCGGCCACCACATTGGCATTGAAGCGGACCGTGGCACGGTCGTAGATGCGGCCGAGCGTTCTCGCAAAACCGAGCTTGGTGCGGGCGGATCGCGGATCGACGCCGGCGATGATCGCGGCTTCGCTGATCTCGGGGTCGGCCTTGTCGGCGGCGATCAGGGTGATCGCGCCCTCGGCGGCGGTCAGCGTGCCGGCAACGCCCTTGGTCGTCAGCACCTGCCACGTCGCCAGGCCGGCATCGACGACCGGCGGATAGGCATCCGCCAGAAGCACGTCGCCGGCCGCAAGCGCGATCGAGGTCCGTCCGTCGGAGCCCACCAGCGTCGCAGCGGGGTCGTCGCCGAGCTGCAGCCGGATGCGCTTGCCGGTCAGCGCGATCGTCTGTCCGAGATTCAGCACCCCGCCCCCGAGCACCGTGGCGCCATCGCCGGCGACCGGCGTCAACGTGCCGGACCCGAGCGCGTAGCCGTCGATCGCCGCGTTGAGCGGCTGCTCGGCGACGACCAGCGGCTCGCTCTGAACAAACGCCGTCGTCTGGCGCGTCGCATTGACGAATACGTCGAGGTCGTTGTCGGTATCGAGCGTCAGGCTCGTCGTCTTGAAAGAGAGGGTGTAGCGCAGCGGCGCCCGGTCGGCGGCCCGAACTATCCGGTACAGCTTGCGAAAGTTGGAATGTGCGTCGGGAAAGGACAGGACGAGCCACGAGAAACGTTCGGGCGCGCTGTCGAACTGGCCGGCGTCCGCCTGGGTCGGGGCAATATCAGGATAGACCGTGTCGAGATCGGCTTGCTCGTTATCGTGAACAAAATTCCAGTCGCCGGTCCGCTCCGTGATCCGAGCGGCGGTGCGCAGCACCAGACCCGTGGATGGCAGGCTCGGCAGGATCGAGGGATCGGGCGCGTTCACTCCGAACAGCGAAGCCCGCTTGCGCATCGCATAGATTTGGACGTCAGCCGCACCTTGCTGGAACGTGGTGAACAGCCCCTGGTCCCAGTCGATGCGGGTGCGGTTGTTCGCCGGGTCGGGTGTGACGGCAGTGACGCCGCGCAATTCCCAGACCTCGCTCGGCGGATTGCCGAGCCGCGACTTGTCCACCAAAAGGATCGTGTCGCCGGGCTTGAGCCCGGTCGCGGTCCCGGCGAGCCAGAGCGATGTGGTGACCTGCTGCCAGCTCACCGGGCTCGACGTCTCGACCGGCAGCGCGTTGTATGCGATGCGCGCGGTGAGCGGCGCTTCGGTCTCGAACACCGCCGGCTGCTGGCCCGGTGCGGGCACGCTCTGCACGCGCGAGCCCGCATCGATGACCACCGGGTCCGGCGAGCCCGGCGCCTCGTTGAGGGTGAACGCGAGCGGCGCCGAGGCGGCAACGCCCGGCCCCGGCTGGTAGCCGACGAGCCGCGCCAGCTCGTTGACCGAGCGCTGCTGCACGGCGGTGCGCAAGTAGGATTCGTTCGCCAGCCGCTCCTGATAGAAGGTCAGGATATCGGCGGCGACGGCAAATGCATCGATGAGCGCAATCGAGAAGTCGCTGTCGTCACGGGCGGTCAGCGGCGCCAATGCAGGAAACGCGGGATCGGACAGCGCCGCCAGCATGCTCGCCTTGAAGCGCGCATGGGTCCCGGCACGGTAGGCGATCGACGACAGCCCGGCGCGGTTGAAAATCGCCGCCGGGGTCTCCCTGGTGACGCCGGCGCAGCAGCCGCACGGCGTCGGCATGTCGCTGCTGTCGCTCATTGGCCGCCGTCCAATGCCAGCTCGAAGATGCCGCGGTCCGGCCGGCTCGGATCGTTGTCGATGCGGGCGATCTCCAGCCGCTGCAAGGTCATGAACCCGGTATTCGCCGCGTCGTGCGCCGGGTCGTCTACGCGCTGAAAGGCGGTGGCGCGGACCGAGGCGACCCCCTCCACCTGCTGCGCCGCGGCGACAAAGGGGCTCAGATAAATCGTCTGGCCAAAGCTGAAATTCGCCGGAGCGAGCAGGCCGGGCCGGCCGTCGCAGTCGAGGCCGGCGGTGAACACGCGGCTGAGCGCACCGCCGACCTCCGCGCGCGCATAATGCGGCTTGACGCAAATCCCCAACGCGATCCGCAGCCCGACGATGACCGCGGGCTCGGCCGCGAGATCGACCCCGGCCATGCGCAAGAGGTCGAGGCGGTTCAAAGTGGCGAGCGCGAGGTCGGCGACCGGAGGTGCCGCCGACGCGGGGCCGAGCGCCACAAACGCGGTTCGCCAGCTGCCGGTCCAGCGCAAGGTGCCGCGCGCGGCATGCACGTCCGGGTCGAGCTCGGCGGCCACCCCGTAATCGCTCTCGGTCACGGCGCGGAGCTGGCTGCGGAAGGCCCAGGGTGCGGATTGGCGGATCGTCTCCATCGTCTCCGGATCGCGGCCGCCGCGCGCCGGCAATGGATTGCGGACCGCCGAGATGCGGCTCTCGGCGGTCAGCACATGGCCGATCGTGTCGGCGCCGAGATTGCCGGCGGCGCCGTTGCCGACCCGGTAGCGCGCCCGAAAGGCTTGGCCGGTGGCGGGTGCGGCACCGTGCTCGCCGTCGCCAAAACGCAAAAAGGCGGTCCCGTCGCGCTCGATCTCGATGAGAAAGCCGAGCGCCGCGGGCGGCAATGCCAGGAGATCGGTTTCCGGTTCCCAAAGATTGTCGTGGTCGTCGCGGACCTCGATCTGCGGCGTTGCCGGGTCCGCATTTGCCGCGGGCGCGCTCCCCAATGCCGAGGCCGGCGCGGTCGCGTCATACGGACGGGCAAAGGTCAGCGGCGCGGCGGCGAGCGACGGGAAAAATTGCGGCAGCCGCGGCGTCACCTGGGCGGCCGCCGTGCAGCAGGCCCCGGCTGTCGCGTTTATCGGCGGCGTCGGCGGCTCCGGCACCGTGCCGAGGCTTTCCCACGCATCCGCCCCGGACCACAGCCCGTGATCCGCCGGCACGATATTGCCGCGGGCGACGCTGATATTGTCGATCAGACGGGCGCCGTGCTCGGCGTCGGTGACCGCCGAGAGGCAGAGCGCAAAGAGCAGCGCGTCCGCCGCCTGCCACTCGATATCGGTGATGCTCTCGCCGGTCACGGGGTCGGTCAGCACCTGGCCGAACCGGTCGGTGTGATGCACGCGGGTCAGCCGCACGGCGCAGCGATGCGTGCGGTCGGCGTCTTCGGCCGCCCCGGTATCCGGCCCCAGCACCTCCTCGAACATCAGGACGGCGCCGACCGAGAGCGTATCGAGGTGGCCCTTGAGGGTCGCCGCCGTCGCGCCGGCCGGCAGGCAGCAGGCTTCGTCGCTCCAGGTGTGAAAGGCGATCTCGTTCAGTGCCTGGCTCAGCGTCGCATCCGCCGAGGTGGCGAACACGACGCCGCCCGCCGCCAAGAGGCTGCTCGCCACGGCGCCCTCCGGGTCGAGGCGCGGTGCAACGCCGGCGACGCGCGGCAGCAGCAGCGTGCCGGCGGGCACGCCGACCCCCTCGCCATCGGCGCGCAGAAACACCCAGACACGCGCATTCTCGCCTTCGTCCACCCGATAATCGACGAGCCGCGCATGCCGGCGCAGCGAGATGCGGCTGCGCGCGGTGCCGAGATAGGCCTCGGTCGCGACGGCGTCCTGGCGATAGCTCAGATGGTCGGCGACATAAGCCAATGCCTCGACCAGCGCCACGCCGAGATCGGCCGCGTGCCGCTCGGTCCAGGACGGCGCCGTCACCGCCAGCCGGTCGAGCATCACCTGCACAAAGCCGGGATAATCCTTGGCCAGATAGTTGATGTCCGGCTCGACCGGCGCCGCGACCGGGCAGCACGAGACGGGAGCGCAGTCGGTGGTGACCGGGCAGCCCGGCCTTGAACGAAAACTCGATCTGCGCCAGCGCCGGGTCGATGCCGGTGGGCGGCTCGTCGGTGTTCTCGTCGGCCCGCAGCACCAGCGTGTAGGTCGAGAAGTCGCCGCCGCGATCGACCTCGATGCGCAATGCATTCGCCGCATCCGGCATCGGCGCAACCGACACGGTCGCGATGCCGGTGACACTTTCGCCGCCGAGGATCGCTACCTGCTCAGGGCCGAGAGCGAGTGCTGCCGCATCGCGCAGCAGCGTCAGCACCAGCACCCGTTGCTCGGCTTCGTCCGGCACTTCGAGATAGTCGATCCCGTTCAAGGCCGGCCGCGCCAGCACCAGGGTCCGCCGGTTGCGCTGGGCGCAGAAATAGATCATGGCGCCGCCGCTCCGGCGACGAACTGCGCCATTTGCTGCTGCTGCGTCAGAATGACGGTGTACGAGACCTTGACCAGCAACGTCGCGTCGTCGTTTTGGACCTCGACCGATTGGACCTGGATCAGATCCGACAGCCATTGCTGCAGGCCGGCGCGGATCATGCTTTGCTGCGCCATCGCCAGCATGTCGCCATTGGTCGCGAACACCTGCTGGCCGGTGCCGCTGCCAAAGGTCGGACGGTTGACCCGCTCGCCGGGTGCGGTCAGCAGCACCTGCCGGATCAGGTCGCGGATATGCTGATCGGGGTCGGCGGCGGCGGTGCGCCCGCTGCGGTCGAAGCCGTATGGGAAGGCGATGTCCATGCCGTTACTCGGCCGTGACCCGGGTCTGCATCACGACCGGCAGCAGCGGGGTGCCGGTCGGCGCGCAGATCGCTTGGCTCGTCTGGATCAGCAGCGGCTGGCCGTTGGAGGTCACGCGCAGCGTGCCGGTGATCCATTGCGCGCTGACGCACGGCCCGCCCGCGACCGGCGGCAACGGACAACCGGCAACCACATAGGGTGCGCTCAGCGATACCGAGGGCTGGCCCGACAGCGTAACCCGCGGGTTCGGCGCGGTCGGCTGCGCCTGACCGGCATGGGCGCAGAGCACCGTCGCGCCGACATGCAGCATGAGACCGGGCATTGCCAATTCTCCGCTAGACAACCGCAAGCGCGCCTTGGTTGACCGTGACCGCCGGTCCGGCCAGCACGATCGTGGCGCCCTGTCCGTTGCTGATGGTGATGCCGATTTCGTTGATCTGGATCAGCGCGCCGCTCGAAGATTTCAGCAGGATGCCGCCGGTCGGGCCGGGCACGTCGCTCAGCATCAACGTGTTCTGACCGGTGGTTTGCAGCACGATCGGCTGGATCGCCGGTGGTGCGGCGAGCGCCAGCCCGGGCACCTCCGCCGCCGAGCCCCAGAAGCAGCCCGACCAGATCGGATAGTCCTGGTTGCCCTGCTCGAACTCGATCCAGACCGCGGCGCCGATCGGCGGCAGGACAAACTGGCCGGCTTGCGGACCCGCCATCGGCACGCAAGGCAGCGCCCAGGTGCTCGGCACGACGCCGTAGACATCCGGCACCAATGCCTGGATGCGGCCCATCTGCATCGGGTCGGTATTGTTCAGCACCGTGCCGCGGTATTTGCCGAGGAATTGCGCCATTGGCCGGCTCCTTCCTCAGATGCCGAGCGAAGGGACGACCGGGGTATTGGAAATCAGCCCGTTGCGCGTCAGCGTAAACTCCTGCTTGTACTCGCCGCGCGACAGGCGATGGGTGACGCTGTCGACATAGTGCAGCCCGTCGAAGGCCGGCCCGGCGCCGCGCACGCCGACCAGCTGGCGCGCCTTCAGCACCCGTCCATAGCGCAGCACGTCGAGCGTGCCGGTGCCGCTGACCACGTCGGCGCTGGCGGAGGCGGCCGCCATGCCGATCATCAGCGCCTGCCCCAGCCCGTATTTTGCCGTTTCCGGCAGCGGCTCGGTGTGCGTCGGCGGCGGCGTGTAGGCGCCGAGCGGCGGGTTCAGCGGGGTAACCGGCGGGATCGCGATCGGGATCGACGCGTGGGTCGTCTCGTCCAGGCTGTAGACGATCGGGATCGTCGAACCGTGCGGCTGGTAGCGGAAGCTCAGCGCTTCGACATTGGTCCAGCTGTCCATGTTGATGCTCAGCGCGGGCTGCGGCACGCCGAACTTCACCTGCGGCCCGAAATACGCCGTGCTGACGCCGGGGAGGGGCCCGGGGTCGATGTAAAAGACATAGCCGACCTGCTTTGCGAGGTCTTTGATATAGGCGAGGTCGGTGCCTTTCTGGCTCGGGATGCGCTCGACCGGCAGCGGCACGTCCGGGATAAAGCTCGGCACGACCATCGGGGTGACGCCGTAAACCGCGTATTTGCCGAGGATCGCGCCGACCCGCGCCTCGATCGGCATCGGGTAGGGCAGGCCGGAGAAATCGACCTGGTTCATGACCGCGGTCAGGTCTTCGCCCATGATCGTGATCGTCGACGACCCGCTGCTGCCGACCGGCTGCAATTCCTGGTGACGGATGACGCCGTCCATCAGCACCTGCGGCAGACCGTTGACCGTAACCATGATCACGACGCGCAGCTCGACCGCCGGACCGCCGCTGGCGAGCAGGAACAGCGTATGCAGGATCGACCGGTTGCTGATCGTGAAATGCAGGCTGAAGCCGCTGGGGCCAGTGGCGCTGGTGGTTACCTCGACCGAGGTCAGCGCGTCGAGCACCGGCTTTGGCGCCGGCAATGGCAGCATCGGCCCGACCAAGCAGGGTCATGTAAAGGGCGCTAGCCACTGCCGCCCCCGGGGCCGCCCGGCATTCCCGCCGCGATGCCGGCCGGCAGGGTGATCCGCAGCGCCTTGCCCGGCTCCGCGGCCAGCGCGTCGGGGTCGCCCGCCGCGTTGGCGTCGCAGATGATCCAATAGAGCAGCGGATCGCCGAGCTGCGCGTTGGCGATATTGTCGATGCGGTCGCCCTCGATCGTGACGTATTGGCGCATCGTGGCGAACTGGTCGGGCTGCGGAATAATCCGGCGCTGGAGGTAGCGCACCACGGTGCCGTCCTTTTGCGTGCAGGTTGCCGTGGGCAGCCCGTAATAGCGGCTGTTCTGCGCGTTTGGCGCGCCGCTCGTGCCGCCGGCGGCGACAAACGCATCGACCGGGCTCGTCACAGCGAAATGCTCCCTGCCAGGGTGCCGAGCGACTGCAGCGTATTGGCGAGCGCCAACGCTTCCTTTTCGATCTGGTAGACCATGTAGAGGGCGCCGGCCGGGTTCAGAAACCCGGTGTCGTTGACGTTCAATACCCGCATCTCGAGCGAGACCCGGGCGCGGATCGGATTGAGGTTGGTGTCGAACGCCTCCTCGGTGATGTCGAGCGAGGTGATGCGCACCGGGGTGATGCGCGTCGGGTTCCAGACGAACACCGAGAGCGGCGACTGCATCGGCAGGATCTCGATCGTGCCCGCCAAGGTCAGCGCCTCGTTCAACAACAGCTCGACGCTCGACGGGTAGACCAGGAGCTCGAGTGCGGCGAGCTGCGGCTGGATCCCGGAAGCGACGGTGACCGGGTTGTCTGCCGGGGCGGCGAGCTGATCGGTCGCATCGATCTCGGCGGCAACGGTGATCGTCTCGACCGGCGGCCCCTTCAGCCGCAGGATTTCCGTGCGGTCGACCGGGTCGGCGATCGCCTGCGGCTGCAGCCGGCGGGTCAAGGTGTCGGGGTTGTATTGCAGCACAATCGAGCCGAGCGGGATCCCGGTGTCGGGATCGAGCGTGACGATGCCCCCCTTCAGCACCCGCGGCGAAATCGGTGATGGCATCGCGCTAGTCCCTTCCCGAATGCTGAACACCGCGCCACAGCCCGGCGGCGACCGCGCGCCCGCGGCGCTCAGGCCCGCCGGCCATGGCGAAACGCACTCCCTCGAGCTGCGGCATGTCCGCCGCCCGGAAGGTCTGGCCCGGCGCCGCGGCCAGCCGGGCCAGCTCCGTTTCGAAGGCCGCCGTCATCGCACCCGCCTCGACCGGCGGCACGCCGTGCCAGGCCAGCCGCTCGATATGCAGCCGGACTGCCGGCGGCGCAGCCGCGGGACGGCGGCGCTCGCGGCGGCGCTGGGCGCGCGCCGGCGTCATGCCCAGGCTCCGGCTTCGTTGCTGCTGAGCGGCCGTTCGAGCTTGGCGTATTCGGTGCGGGTCGCTTCCAAGAGATGCGACATCCGCACCGGCGAGCTGTCGTCGGCCGCCAGAAAGGCGGCGTGCATCGCGATGTTGCGGATGATGCCGCCCGTGACGTTGAGCCGGGCGAGCCGTTCCGGATCGAGCCCGGCAGTCGGCGTCTCGCCCGGGAAAACGCCGTGCCAGATCCGCGCCCGCTGGGCCGCATCGGGGAACGGAAATTCGATGATGAAGCGGATCCGGCGCACAAAGGCGGCATCGATCGCATGCCGCATGTTGGTGGTCAGGATCGCCAGGCCGCGATAAGCCTCCATCCGCTGCAACAGATAGCTGACCTCGAGATTGGCATAGCGGTCGTGGCTGTCCTTGACCTCGCTGCGTTTGCCGAACAGCGCGTCCGCCTCGTCGAACAGCAGGATGGCGCCGCTGTCCTCGGCGGCGTCGAAGACCTGCTTCAGGTTCTTCTCGGTCTCCCCGATGTATTTGCTGACAACACCGGCCAGGTCGATCTGGAAGAGGTCGAGGTCCAAGGTGCGCGCCAGCACCTCGGCGGCCATGGTCTTTCCGGTGCCGCTGGCGCCCGAAAACAACGCGGTGAGGCCGAGCCCGCGCGAGTATTTCGCACCGAAGCCCCAGCGCTGATAGACCGTCGCGCGCTGGCGCAGATGCGCGGCGATCTGGCGCAGGATGCGCATCTGCGGCGCCGGCAATACCAGACTGTCCCAATCGGCCTTCGGCACGATGCGCCGCGCCGATTGCTGCATCGAGCGGCGCGCATGCTCGCGGCAGACCTGCCAGGCGCGCTGTTGCAGCGTCTCCTCGTCGCACTCGGCCGCGAGCTGGCGCAATCTCGCGCTGGCCGAGCGTATCGTCGGCGTGTCGATCCGGAACTGGTCGGCGATCGCGTCGAGAACCCCGTTCATCCGGGCCGCCGAGGGACCGAGATTGGCGACCCAGAGCTGGCGGCGCTGGTCGGCGGACGGCTCGGCCAGCTCGATCCGCACCGCGCCGAGGCCGCCCCAGGCGCCGGCGCCTGGGGCGTCGATGACGACCGCGCCGCCGATCAGGCCGACAAAGCTCTGCGCGACCCGCGCCGCCTCGTCCGTTGCGGCCGGATCGGCCTGGACCAGCAAGCCGGCGCGGCCGAGCCACGATTCGCGCACCCAATAGCGGGCGAGCCGTTCCCGATCGGCGGGGTCGGCGGCGATATCGGCCGCATTGAGGCGCCAGCCGCGCAGCCCTGCCGCCGCCAAGGCTGAGGCTGCGACCAATTCCCGGTCCGGCGCCGACCCGCCGACGAGCGCGACGCGTTCACCCTCGCCGAGCGCGCGGGCCGCGCTCTCCACCGCCGGATCGAGCCAGCCCGGCAATGCCGAGCCCGCGGCGAGCGGTGTGACGATGCCCTCCAGCCGCTCCTCGGTGCAATCGACGCCGGCGAGAAAATGCAAAATCCGCTCGTCGATCCGCAGCGCGCTGCCGACCAGCGTTTCGCCGGGCAGGACCTCCACCATTCGCCAATGCCGCAACGGCCGGTCGCGGGTGACGGCACTCCAATGCGCGCCGGGCAGCGCCGACAAAGCCAGGCTGAAGGACGGGCTCGTCCGCTGCGGATCGCGATGCGCGGCGGCGCAAGCCTCGGCAAAACGGCCTTCGAGCTCGACCCCGGCGCACAGCAGCAAGACGTCGCGCTCGAACGGGGTCAGCCCAAAAATCTCGCAGAGGATGCTCAGCGCCGAAGGCCGATCCGCAGGGCCGTCCGCCGCGGCGCGGCCCGGCATATCGACGGCTCGCCCGGCGGCCCGGCAGAGTGCCGCATAGACCGGCTCCAGCGCAGCGCCGAGCGCCGCCTGGTTGGCTGCCTGCCAAGCCGCGGCGGTCGGCGCGTTCACGGCGTCACCGTGATGCGCGGCACATAGGCGGGCGGCAGCAGGCTCGTATCCCAGCTGACGCGGCTCTCGGCGCCGTCGATGCGGACCCGCAGCGGCGCCCCCGGAGCCGGCACCGGCGTGAAGCCGGCGGGTATCGGGAAAGCAACCATCGCCGAGCTGTCGGGCGCCGACAGCGGCCGCGGCTCGATCTCGACCGACTGGCTGCCGATCAGCACGGCCGCGCGCTGACGCCGTCCGACCGGCGGGCTGATCGTCAACGTCAACGTGGCGCCGACCTGCACCGTGCTCGGCGGCGCGGTGATCGTCGGCAGCAGCATAAAGGTCGCGGGGTTCGATGCGAGCCCGCTATGCGGATCGGTCGGTGCGCCGAAACGGACGTTGCGCCGGATCTGCACCATGCGCACCCCGGCGGAGAGCGTGGCCGGGACCGTGATCCGAGCGAACCGGTCTTGCGCCAGGTCCGGCGTCAACGGGTCGCCGTCGTCGAAGCTGACCGAGGTGTCGGCGACCGACTCTCCGACAAAATGCCGGCCTTGGATCGTCAGGACCTCGCCGGCCGCGATCATTGCCGGTGAAACGTCGCCGATCACCGGCCGCTCCAGCGGCTGCACCAGGATGTTGCGGGTTTGCACCGGCAGGCTGACCCGCGCCGGGCGCTGCCGTCGGATCAAGATGACCGAGGCGGTGTAGGCCGCGGTCGCGCGATAGCGCGCCTGAAACGCGGTCCACAGCTTGTAGGTGTCTTCGGTCGATACCGGCTGCGGGGTCAGCTTGACGAGCTCGGACTGGTCGGCGAGCGTGCTGAGCCCGACCGCCTGCACTTCGGTCGTGGCACCCGGCGCGCTGCTCGACGCGGCGAGTGCGCTCTGCACCAGGTCCCGGGTCAGGACCGGCTGCTCGTGCAGGATCTGCATCGCCCAGCCGAGCAAGATCTCGGCGTCGAGCTCGTGCCGGCAGTAGGCGGACAACAGAAAATGAAGATCGAGCGCCAATGGCGGGCTCGAGACCCGGCGGCCGGCGCTGTCGCGCTCGGGCAGGTCGTTGTTGCGCCAGGCCGCGCTCGGCGCCACGTGATACATAAAGAGGTTGAGCTGCGGGCTCTCGTTGTCGCCGACGACGATCCGGTCGGGCGGCAGCGCCGTGACCGCCGGCGCGACGCCGAGCACGCTGTCGAGACCGCTGCCGGCGAGGGCGTCGAGCAAGACCCAGCGCAACACCGAGCTCACACCGGCGATCGCCAAAAAGTCGCTCATGGCGCTCTGCCGCCGCGCCGCGCGAGATAGTCGGCAAGCGAGACGGTCGGGCGGCGGGGCGGCACCTGCCGTACCGCCCTTGGCGGCGGCGGCAGGGTATGCACCTCGACCCGGCCGATGCTGATGCGCACCTCCGCATTCGTAAAGCCCGACGCCGTAAAGCCCGCCGCGCCGTTCGTTGCGGCACGAAGCGGCGAAGATGGCGCCCGCGGCTCCGGGCCGGCCATGCGTTCGGGACGGGAGGGCATACGAGCGAGGTCCGGCGTCTCGATTTCGGTCGCGAAAGCTCCTGCCGGGTGCGTCGGCTCGTGGCGGGCGTCCGACAATGGCGGCGCCGCTCGGGCGATACGCACGGGAGCAATAACCGGGGAGCTGTCTTCCGGGGAGCTGTCTTCCGGCGACTGGACCGCTGTGCGCAACAGCATCGGCTGCTCCGGCGGGAGCGCCGCGGGCGCGACATTCCGGGACCCCGGCGGCGCATCCAGCGGCGCGGCTGCGGTGGTGGCAGATGACACCAGCGGCTCGACCGGCTCGCTTGCTGCCGGCATCGTCATTGGTGCGTTCGGCGAAATTGCCGCCGCAGGTTCCGGATGCCGTCCTGTTGCATCGAGTGCCTCGGGCGCTGCCGCCGGTCGCGATATTTCCGACCGCGGCTCGCTCTGCTCCCACGGCGCCGGCTCCGGGGCGGCATAGCGCGACGGCAACAGCGGCTCGAC
Source organism: uncultured Alphaproteobacteria bacterium (assembly GCA_963702685.1). Taxonomy (GTDB): domain Bacteria; phylum Pseudomonadota; class Alphaproteobacteria; order ATCC43930; family CGMCC-115725; genus AP-15. The sequence goes on from CAVPDQ010000009.1 coordinate 40,095, forward strand.
GCTCGGCGGCGCGCCCTGCGCGCGCAAAAGGAGCCGCGTCAGGCTGTCGCTCATGCGTTCAGCCTTTCGAGATAGGCCCTGCGGCGGGCGGGGCTCATCGCCAGGATTGCGTCTTCGGCCCAGCCATAGGTCCAAGCCAGCTCGTGCACCTCGTCGAGCAGAGCCTGGGCGGCGTGGCGCGCCTCTGCCCAGAGCAGGGCTGGGACGTCGAGCACCGCGGTCTCGCCGGCGCCGCAATCGGGGCATACCAGCGACACCGAGAGCTCGGCCGCGTCGTGCATCGCCTCCAACTGTGTGAGAGCCGCTTGTTGCGCGGCTGGCGACAGGGTGCCGAGCGGCACCGTTTGCGCCTCGCCGTCGATCGCCGTGACGCAATGCTCCAGCAGCACCTTCCGTGCGGCGGCGAGATCGGTCATTGCCGCCGCCGCCGCGACATCCTCGCTGTTCGCCAGCCGCAGACGCATCGTGCTGCGGTCCTGCGTCAGACCGCGCGCCGCCGCCGCGGCCCTCTGCAAAGTCGCGATCAAGGCGTCCTCGGCGAGCGTGAATTCCAGCCGCTCGCCGCAGCCGCTGCACACGCAGAAGAGGGACATTGGCCGCCGAAAGCTGATGCGGCGCAGGTGCAGCAAAGCCAGATCGCGCTCAGCCAGGCTCAACGCCCTGGCTGCGGTCTCGGTCATGTCGGGGAAGCCGGCCGCAACGAGGGTCAGCGCCCGAGCGATCGGCGGCTGGCCGCTGCCGCGCTCCCAGGCGGTCAGCAGCGCGGCGCCGGCGAGCGGATGCACAGCTTCGCATTGCATCGTCCCCGCTCCTCCGGGCTACGGGCTCAATGTCGGCTCGGTCGGCTCGACCACCGCCGGATCGCGCTGCCATCCCTCGTTCTCCAGCTTGATGTGCTGGATCGCGACCGCATTGGCATTGGCGTCGAGGTCCGGCAGCGCCTGATATTCCGATACCCAGCAGCGAAACACCTGGTAGGCGATCGCCAGCTGTCCGGCCTCGTTGTAGAATTCGAGGATGACGTCCTTGCGGAAATCGGCGAGCGACACTTCGCTGCCGAGCGAGGCGTTCAATTGCCACACCTTGCTCGCCCATTTCTCGAATTCGAGATCGTGCGTGACGCCGCGCTCCAGCGAGATCGCGTCGTATTCGGTGCGGCCGGGCGATTTCCGGCTGGTCGAAGGATCGCCGCCCTCGCGATGCCGGACGACCTCGGTGGTGCGCTTCAGCACCGACACCTTGCTGATGCCGGCGACATAGCGGCCATCCCATTTGAGCCGGAACTTGAAGTTCTTGTACGGGTCGAAACGGCTGGGATTGACGACGAACTCGGCCATGTTCCTGCCTCCAATCTCTAGTGCCCGACCCGGCTCAGGTCTGCAGCTGGCCGGCGAGCTGTTGGATCTGGATCACGACGAACTCGGCCGGCTTGAGCGGCGCAAATCCCACCAGGATGTTGACGATGCCGTTGTCGATGTCGCTTTGCGTCGTGGTGTCCTTGTCACACTTGACGAGATAGGCCTGGGCCGGCGTCGAGCCTTGGAAGGCGCCCCGGCGGAACAAATCGTGCATGAACGAGCCGATATTGAGCCTCAGCTGCGCCCAGAGCGGCTCGTCGTTCGGTTCGAACACCGCCCATTTTGTGCTGCGGTAAAGGCTTTCCTCGATGTAGAGCGCGAGCCGCCGCACCGGGACATATTTCCATTGGCTGGCTTCGGCGTCGCTGCCCACCAGGGTGCGCGCACCCCACATCACCGGGCCGTAGATCGGGAAGATGCGCGCGCAATTGAGCCCGAGCGGGTTTAAGACGCCGTTTTCGAGGTCGTTGAGCTTGTAGACGACGCCCTGCACCCCGCTCAGCGTCGCCTCGGTGCCGGCGGGCGCTTTCCACACCCCGCGCGTGGCGTCGATCCGCGCATAGAGGCCGGCGACGACGCCGCTCGGCGCAAAGGTGCGCAGCTGGTACTGGTTTGCCGGGTCCGGCAGGCGCAGGCGCGGAAAGAACGCCGCGCCGTTTTCCTGGTGCACGGTGAGCCCGCTGGTTTTCCAATCGACCGCCGAAGCGACGTCGTTGACCGCCGGCGGCGGATCGACCAGCAGCATCGCCCGGCGGTCGCGGCAGAGGCTGATCGCCGCGGCATAGATGCTGTTGGGATCGACCGAGGTATCCAACGCCGAGGGGTTGCCGGCGGCGGCCCGGGTCGCGTCGGGGATGCTCAACAGGTTGAACAGATCCACCCGCTGCAGCGCATAAAGCCCGGTGAACAGGCCGGGGTCGCCGATCAGCTCGTCGGTGCCCGGCAAACCGGTGCCGTTGCTGCCGGCGGCCGACGCCGTTTGCGAGCCGAACGCATTGCCGGTGCCGAGCGTGTAGTGCGCGACATTGGCCGTCGCGGGCGCTGCCAGGCCGAGCGCCGCTGCCGCGTTGCCCAATGGTGCCGCCGGCGCGGCAAAGCTCAGCACCGCATCGCCGAGGCTCGGCAAGAACCCGTTGACCCGGATCGCCTGGGTCCCGCCTGTTGCGGCAACGGCGCTGCACCGCACCGAGGCGCCGGGCCAGCTCACCGCGAGCGCGGCGTTGAGCGCGCGCTCGAGCTGCGCGGCAAGCCCGGCGACGGTCTGTGGGATCGGGCCGTTCTGGGCGAAAACCCTGATCGTCAGCGGCAACGGCTGCGGCGCCGCAGCGGGCTGGGAAACCGACAGCACGACGCCGAAATTGCCGTTCGCAATCGCCGCCGTGGAGGCCCCGCCGAGCGCCGTGTTGACCGCGGTCTGGGTCAGGCCCGTGCCGATGGCCCCGGTCGCCGTCGGCGGGTCGGTCGTCGACAATGCCCCGGCGGTTGCGACATTGACCAGCTGCGAGCCGGTGTCCGGGTCGTTGATCACCGCCAAGACGTAGTTGGTTCGCGCCGGGTTGAGCGACAGGTTGAGGAACGGTTCGCTGGTGCCGTCCTCGAGATCGGTCACGGTCAGATTGAACGCGGTCGGGTCCGCGGTTTGGTCTACGCCATTGTAGTCGATGTCGATGATCAGCGTGCCATTGGCCCAATCGCCGCTGCTGAGCGCGGTAAAGAGCAGCTCTGCGAAGGTGACCTGCGCGCCGGTGGCGCCGATGCGCTTGGCGCGGACCACATAGGCCTGCGAGCCGCCATTGGCGAAGAACTGCTGCGCGGCATAGGACAGCTCGCTGTCGGCGGCAATGCCGCCGAACTGGCGCTCGTAATCGGAAAAGCTCAACAGGCGCTCGGCTCGGTTGTCGATACCGCGCGCGGTATAGCCGACAAAGGCGGTGATCGAGGTCGCGACACCGGCGATCGGGCGGGCCAGCGCCGGCAGCTCGTCGATATAAATGCCGGGATAGGTTGGCGTGATCGCCATATCGGCTCCTTTCGCAATTTACCTGAGTCGCCGCAGAGGGCACCGGTCGGCACTGGCCGAGACACCGGAGCGGCGCGTCATGGCGGGCCCGGCGCTGCACGCAGCACGGTGTTCAGCGCGTCGGCCGACAGCTCCGCCAAAGGCAGTGAATAAACCCGCAATTCGTGCAGGCAGCCGCGGTCCCCACCGACCCGGATGGCCACGACCTTCAGCATCGGGAATTCACGCAGCAACGGCTCGAAATCTGCGGCTCGGTCGGGCTCGGTTGCCGGCATCATGACCACATCGGCTTGTTCAGATCGGATCTGTGCACTGAGGTCAAATTCGCCATCGACGCGGCCGGCGACGACCATGTCGGGGAAGGGAGCCAACGCGCCGGTGACGATGGTGGCGAGCAAATTTGACATTCCGCAGAGCAGGATGCGCAACTGCCAAGGGACCTCCAGCTACCCCGTCATTGTCGGGGTTTGCCGGCAGCCGGCAAATAGCCCAGTTGATCTAAAAAATGATCTGCGGCGTGATCCGGACCATTCGCACCTGTAAACCGGGAAGCGCCGGCCAAGAGCGCGCGTGCCGAATGCGAGCCATTGCCTCAATCCATGCTCCGCCAGCAGCAGCGCCGGCGGCGGCGGTTGCAGCTTTGCCCCAGGTGCAGTGATTTCGCCGGAATACGAATTATGCGACCGTGACGGGCCAGCCGCTCCGCCAACGCCGCCGCAAGGCGAGATTTGCCGATGCCGGGTTCGCCGCAGACCAGCACGATCTGTCCGTCTGCGGTCCTGGCGCGCGCCCAGCGCCGCAGCAAGAGGTCGATCTCGTCGTCGCGGCCGACGAGCGGGCTGAGCGCCGGCCCGCGCAAGGCCTCGAACCGGCTCTTGACGATGCCGTCGCCCAGCACCTCCCAGCGGCCGAGCGGCGCGCCGCTGTCGCCACTTTCGATCGCGCCGAGCTCACGGCACTCGAACAGGTCGCCGATCAGGCGCTTTGTTGCCGGCTCGACCGTCACCGTATCGGGAGGCGCCGATGTCGCGAGCCGCGCGGCCAGATCGGGCGCCTCGCCGGCGATGCCCCGGCCGCGTGTCGGCTCGGCTCCGGCCGGATCTTCGACGATGACCATGCCGGTCGCGATCCCGACCCGGCAGCGCAGCGGCGCCGGCGTCTCGGGTCGCAAGGTCCGCACCGCGGCGCACAATCCGAGGCCGGCGCGGATCGCCCGCTCGGCGTCGTGCTCGCGCACCCAGGGGTAGCCGAACAGGAGCAGCGCGCTGCTCCCGAGATCCCGGTAGACGAGCCCCCGGTGCCGATCGGCGACCTGCACGACGCAGCGCCGAAATAGAGTGACGGCCTCGCGCCAGTCTTCGAGCCCGCTGCCATCGGATCGCGCCGGCATACCCACGAGATTGCACGACATCGCGGTGAGCTGGCGCAGCTCGGGCTCGGCAGGCGGGGCCGCCGCCTCGGTCGGCCGGTCCGCCCCGGTCGCCAGCCGCAGGCCCGACCGCAGGAGCTCGCGATGCTCGGCCTTGCGGAACCGCCGCTCGGCGTGCGCTTCGACCGCGCCGGTGATCCGCCGCAGACGAGCGAGGACGGCGCGCGCTTCATCGAGTTCGGCCCAGATGAGCATAAGAGGCTGCCAGAAAGCGATAGGTCGGCGCGTAGGCCGGAAGCCCCTCGATCGACATCCGCAGCAGCCGCGCCGCGTCGTCGAACCGACGGTTGAAAAAGTGGGCGCAGCCGATCCCGCTCAGGCAGCGCGGCTCCAGGGCATCCTGCGGGCTGAGGCGCCTCGTCCTCTCGAAGTGCTCGATGGCCATATCGGGCTGGCCGGCGAAAAAGCGCCAGCTCGCGGAGGGCCACCCGCGCAGCGCCATCGGCCGTGCGGTCGACAGGGCGCTCTTTGGCCTCGGGCAGCGGCGCCAGCCTCGTCTACGCCGGCTATCCCTACGACCCGTTCGCGGCCCTGGCCGCGCTGCACGGCGAAGCGGCGCCGGCTTCGCCTTGAGGATGACGGCAGGGAACAGCGTAAAATCAGCGCGTTATTCGTCATTCCCGCGAAGGAGCGTGTCAAGAAATACCAAACCGCTGTCATTCCGGGGCGCGGGCGCAGCCCGCGAGCCCGGAACCCATGAACACCGGACTGCAAACATATTGGAAATGCAGGTGTTCTTGGGTTCCGGGCTCGGCCCTTCGGACCGCCCCGGAATGACGGCTCTTCTCCGGAACAATTTCTGCACATGCCACCGGATAATCGCTACTGGAGGCTGCCATGCGCACCCTTTATTCAAGAGGTCTTCTGAGCCCCGTCGCGGCGCTTCGCTCCGTGGGGAAGGATTGCGCGGCGATAGCCGCCGCCCAATCCGACCTTCCGCGCGCGGCCTGGCTAGCGCCGAAAAGCATGCCCGTTGAGCCGGTCAACGTCCCCGGCTCTTCGTATCGCGAAGGCGGCGCCGGGTCAGCATCGATTGCGCTCGAGGGAGCGGCGGACCCGGCGGCCGGCGATCAGCTCTTCGGCGGGAACGGCAACGATGTGCTGATCGCCGGAACCGGGCGGCCGGCGCTCGACCCCGGAACCGGCAACGACCGCATCATCGTTCCGCAGCGCATGGGCGAGCTGCGGGTCACGCCCTCGGCCGCCGGCCAATTGCTGCCGCTGTTGGCCCGCGTCTACACGCTGCGGTCGATTGCGCAAGGTTCCGGCCCGCCTGCCGGACAAGAGGCCGTGCCGAACCCGATCCTGCTTGGACCGGCCGATCTCAGAGATCCGCAGTTCGCGCCGCTGCTGCAGCAGACCTACGATGCCGGCCAGGCGGTGGCGCTGACCGACGCGACGGCGGCCGATGCGGCGCGGCTGCGCCGGCTGCTGGGCCAGCCGAATGCGGTGCGAGGGCCCGCACCGGGAAAGCGGGCCGCTCTGATCTTTTTCCGCAAGGCGCCGCGTCCCGGAACCAAGGCGTATGATTACGCGACCGGTAGCTTCATCCAGGCGCCGACCCCGGCATCGCCGGCCGCCAGCCGCCGCAGCGACGAGCAGAATATCGCGTTGCTCAGCCGGGTCTTCTCGGCGACCGCGATCGTTCCCGAGGCCCTGGCGGGCGCTCCGTCGGACGACCTGCTCCAGCTCGCCGATTCCTATACGACGAGCAACATCGCCCGGAATACGTATGGCGGCTCGGTCCAGCTCGTGAGCTCGGTCTGGAATGTCCGTTCTTTTCTCAATCAGGCGGATTTTTACTAAGTTTTTCAAGAAGATGATTATTTTTACTCGCCGCCTCCGGCCTTTCCCTTTATCTTCGTTTTCGAGTTGGACAATGAAACCTCCAGCGGCCTTGCCATGATCGGAGCGATGCCGACGCTGATCCAACCGAGCCCGGCTTCGACGCAGTGCGCACACTCGACGACCAGCGGGGTGAGCTTCAGCATTGGAGGGAGCACCGGCTGGAACCAGGCGCAAGGCGTCAATGCCGGGCTGACCGGTGGCGTCAGCATTTCCAATTCCACAACCGTGACATGCCCGTCCGTGCTCATAACCAATCAGAGCAATCCGACCACCGGCATAAGCAGGTGGGAATATGTAGCCGGCGCCCCGAGCAGCCCGAATTTGACGTCTTTCGTCAATCAGTGGGTTTGGGAGGTACCTTTTTCGAGCTACAGCAAGGGACAGCAGAGCGCCACGGTCGGATCGGGCGGTATTTCAAACTGGCGGCCTTGTTCCGATCAAGGCAATAGCGGCTGCTTTATCAATATGGTCATGAGATCGGAGGTTCCGCTGCCCTTCGGCGACACCTTCGCATTGCAAAAGCCGACCGTGGCGAGTGCAACCCCGGCCTGCGTCGCCCCCGGCAGCACCTTCGCGATCGCCGGGACCGGCTTTTATCCGTCGCTGGTGAGCAGCGTCCTGATCGGCGGCGCACCTCTCTCCCCGGCCCAGTTCACGGCGACGAGCGACATCGTGATTGACGCCGTTGCGCCGCGCCAGTCGGGAAGGCCCTGCCGGTCGTCGTGCAGACGGCGGAGGGCCTGTCCAACGCCGATGTCACGATAAAGATCGGCAAATGCGGGTCGTAAAGACGCGTCGGGAGAAGCACGGAGGAGCCCAAGCATGACCGACCAGACCGCCCACGCCCGGACCCCGCGGTTTGACGGGCTGCCGATCGTCGATCTCGAGCGCTTCGACTTCGCTGCGGCCGGGGCCGAGCGGATCGCCGGAGAGCTCGACCGCAGCTTTCGCGAGATCGGCTTTTGCTGCATCGCCGACACCGGAATTGCGCCGGAGCTGGTCGACGGCATCTTTGCCGCGTCGCGGCGCTTCCATGCGCAAGCGCAGGCCAGGAAGGAGGCGATCGCGATCAACCGCTTCCATCGCGGCTATATGGCGTCGAAGACCTCGCTCTTGGCGACCTCGTCGGTGGCGAAGGTGACAAAGGCGAATTTGAGCAAGTCGTTCATGGTGATGCACGAGGTGAGCCCGCAGGACCCCGCCTGGGGCCAGCCGCTGCAAGGGCCCAACCAGTGGCCGGCGGAGCTGCCGGGCTTTCGCGAGGCGGTCACCCGCTACAATGGGGCGCTGGAGGGTATGGCACGGCGCCTGACCCGGCTGATTGCCCGTGCCCTGCAGCTTCCGCCGGACGCTCTCGACCGCTATTTCGAGAAACCGACAACCTGGCTGCGGCTCCTGCATTATCCCCCGCAGGCGCCGGAAGCGCCCGCCGATGAGTTCGGCGCGGCACCGCACACCGATTACGGGTTCATCACCATCCTGGCGCAGGACGCGATCGGTGGCCTCGAGGTGCGCCGCCGGGACGGGACTTGGCTGCCGGCAACACCGCTGCCGGGCTCGTTCGTGGTCAATGTCGGAGACATGCTGTCCCGCTGGACGAACGATCGCTGGCAATCGACCCCGCACCGCGTGCAGAACCGCACGCAAAGGGACCGCTACTCGGTGCCGTTCTTTTTCGATCCGGCAATGTCTGCGACGATATCCTGCCTGCCGACCTGCGTGATGCCCGGCGAAGCGCCGCGCCATGGACCGGTGCGCTACGGCGACTATGTGATGGAACGCCTCGACAGGAACTACAGCTACCGGCAGACCGCGGGCCGGGGTTGATCGCTTCTGTTGGAGGCAAGGCATATGCTCACCCTTTACTCCTACCCCGACCTGTTCGGCGTCGCCGACAACAACCCGTTCGGGTTGAAGGTCTATGCTTTTCTCAGACTTTGCGGCCTGACGTTCCGTCACGAGCACGTCTTCGATGCGTCGCAAGCCCCGCGCGGTCAGCTTCCGTATCTGGCGGACGATGAGCTCGCCATCGGCGACAGCGACGCGATCATCAGGCATCTCGCTTCGCGCTACGCGCTGACCATCGACGACGGGCTGACGCCGAGCGAGCGCGATACCAACCTGATGGTCAATCGGCTGCTCGACGACCTTTATTGGGTGATGTCCTACTCACGCTGGCAGGATGACCGCTTCTGGCCATTGTTCCGCGATGCGCTTCTGCGGACCCATCCGGAGGTGACGGCGGAGGCGATGGAAGCCGCGCGCCAGTACAACTTCAAGCGGTACTACTTTCAAGGCATCGGACGCTATCCGCCCGATGCCGCCTATGAGAGGGGTATCGCCGATCTTCGGGTTCTCTCGCAGCTTGTTCCGGCGAGCGGCTTCGTGCTCGGCCCGAAGCCATGCAGCATCGATGCCGCGATCTATGGTTTTACCGCCAATATCTACTTCTATGACATAGACACACCGCTGAAGGAGCTCCTCACATTACAGCCGCACATGGTCGGCCACTGCCGGGCGATCCACGCCGCCGTGAGCGGCACTGGCTGACCCGTCACGACAATCGCGGGTGCTTGCCTGGCCGCTCATCGAGCAGCCAAGCCCGCGTGACGTCGGCCTACCCGCGGGCGCGACGAGATTTCACGGTCGCGCTGCTTTGCGGCATCGGCCGGACGGTCGACAAAGTCGGAGCGCTTCTGACCTCGGGCAGCGGGGCAAGCCTGGTCTACGCCGGCTATCCCTATGACCCGTTCGCGGCCCTGGCGGCGCTGCACGGCGAAGCGGCGTCGGGTCGGCCCGCGCCGGCTTCGCCTGTGTGCTGCTGCATTTCTCGCTTTACGTCGTCAGCCAGGCTTTCGACCTCGGCAAGGTCGCCAGCGAGATCGCCCTGCGGATCTATTTGACGATCGGCTTTACCGCCCTTCTCAGCCTTGCCGCGTTGGCCGCGACCGCCCTGGCCGAAGCGGTTTATTTCGGGCTCGCCTTTCACGCGCCTGTCATGCGCGTGCTCGACGCCGACCTGTCGCTCGAAACCGGCCTCCGGCCGGCGGTCGTGGTGCTGGCAATCGGGTTCGCCGTCGCCATCGCCGGCGCCCTGCGCGAAGCGACCGCGCGTTCTGCGAAACGCCGCCTGCACCCGGCCTGAGCTAAGCGACGCCGTTCAGCGCAAAATCGAAGGATACAGCATCGGCCCCGACGCGCCTGTGGAGCCCTCCCCACCTCGCAAAAAACGGCGTCGAGCTGGCCTATGTGGATACCGCGCCTGCCCGAAATCATCTAGAATGCACGTGGCCCGAGTGGGCACGGGACCGAACGACGCAATTCGGAATTGAGGGCTTTCTTTGATCGCCGCGGGCCTGCCTTCGAAGAGAAAAGACCGAAGCGTAGGGAGGAGTGGCATGATCGCCTTGCAGAAGCTTTGCCATGGGAAAAGAGCGCGGTCGCGCGCACGCGTCTGGCGCTCCGCACTGATCGGCATCGCCGTGCTGATGCTGTCCGGAGGCCTGACCGGGGCGTCGGCCGCTTGGTCGGGCTTTTGGACCTTCACTCCGGCCGGGACGTGGGTTTGGACTTGGGTTTGGACTGTGCCCAACCCGGCAGGTGTTTCCGCGTCCGCTCAGCCCCGAGGTGCCGACGATCTTACTTCTGCCGCTTCCGGTTCGGCCGGCAGCGCGGGGGAGGATTGCTGCGGCATCACGATTTTCGGCTTCGGCAAATTGAACCCCGCTTCGATCGAGCGGACCGGGCTGCTCGCTGCCGATTTTGTCATCGAGCACGCGTACGGGCCCGATGCCGCCGATTTGACGTTGCAATATATCGGGCAAACCACGTTGGATCCCGGCACCTTTCTTGGCTTGATGACGTTGACGGCTCCGGACGCGCTTCCGGATTCGAACCCTCCGGTTGAGCTTGCCTTTGAGGAATCATTTCTCGACGCGTCGGGCACCGTTCTCCGCGATACCGGCGTCATCAGCTCTGCCGTGTCGGTACCCGAGCCGGGTTCTCTGGCGTTGTCACTCGCCTTTTTACTCGCAATCTTCGTTTGGGCGCTCGCCGGATGCCAAGCTGGGAAAGGATCTTCGGGTCGTCGCATCCACTCTTCTCCCGGTCCGCGCGAGATCATGAGCGGACGGGCGTTTCAGGCTTAGTCGACGCCGTTCAGCGCAAAATCGAAGATGTCGAAATTGCGCAACCCGCCGGTCTCGGCGCGGCTTTGGTATTCGGCGGTCAACGGCCGCGACAGCATAAACGGCACGCGCTGCTCGCCGAGCCCGCCATGCGAGCGCAGCCGGTGGCCGGCGAGACCCGACAAATCATGCTCGGCGCGCGCCGCGCCGATCGCAGTATCGGCATCGCCCAGCACCGCAAAATCGGCCTCGCGGTCATACGGCAATTCGAGCCGGCGCGCCGCCTCGGCGCGGTCCAGCACCGCCGCGACCCCCGGCAATGCCGCGCTCGCCGCCATCATCGCCGGAATTTCGGCCGCATCGCGCGCGTAACCGCGCACAAACGAGCCGAGGGCACCGTGATGGCGCACAAACGGATCGGTGATCGGGCAGATCACCCGCGCCGCTCCGGCGCCAAAACGCTCGTTCAATTCGTCTTCGAGAAAAATCACGCGCGGCTTCTCGTTCATGCCGTGATCGGCGACGAGACCGACCACCGCGCCCAGCTCGACAAACCGCCTGACCCGCTCGTCGAGCGCGCGATGAAACGTGTCGGCCTCGGGCGCGCCCGGCGCGTGCGCATGCTGGACATAATCGGAGAGCGACAAATAGAGGAGCTGCGCCCGGCCGGATTCGAGGAGGCGCCGCCCGGCGTCGAGCACAAAGAGCGACAGATCGGCCGAGTACATGTCCGGCCGCGGGCGTCCGACCATTGCTTCGATATCGGCGCCGGCGCGTTCCGAGGAAACCGAGATGCCGTCGAGCCCGCGCCCGAGAAGGCGCCGCAATTTGTCCTTGGCGGTGACCGCGGCAACCGACACCCCGGCTTGCGACATCAGCCCCAAAATCGTCTCGCTGCGCATCAGCGCGGGATCGGTCATCATGATTTCGCGCCCGGTGTCGCGGTCGAGGCAATAATTCCCGGCGATCCCGTGCATCGCAGGCGAGACACCGGTCACGATCGACACATTGTTCGGATTGGTGAAGGTCGGCATCACCGCATCGGCCGTGCCGAGAAACCCGCCGCGGGCAAACCCGCCGATCGTGCCGAGCACGCCGTCTTCGATGCCGCGCTCGACATAAGCCGGGTCGCAGCCATCGGCGCAAATCACAACGGTCGGCCGCGCCGGCTTCCGGTACCTCCGCCCGTTCAGCTCGATCATTTCAGCCATGACCGCTCCCCCGATCCGTCCGCGAGCCCCGCGCGCCCTCTTCGCATCCTAATCGGAGAGTGTGCGCAGCAGCTTTCGCGCGCCCTCGGCGAGGAACCCCGAGCGGGTCATGCCGCGGCGCGAGGCGGCGTAATCGATGCGCCGCAACAGCCCCCGGTCGATGCCGACGTTGATCCGGGTCGGATTGTCGGCGGCTTCCACGGGCACGACGATGTAGCGCGGATTGCAAAATTCTGAAAGATCGGGCTCCGCTTGCCCACCCTCGCCGATCGACTGCGGCAAGTCTTCGCCCTCGGCGATCATGTCCTCGACCGCCGAGGCCAGCGCGTCGTGCGCTTGCGCCGGAACCTCGGCAAATCGGGCGGCGGCCGAGGTTACCCCCGGAAAGTCCGGGAACACGATGGACCATATCCTCTCGCCTGGCGCGAGGTCGGCAACCGCGATGTAATGCCGTGTCGCCATCGGGACCCCTACGGTTTGGGCGGCCATTCCCACCCGGCCTGCCGGCAGATCTCGCGCAAGGTGCCGGTCGGAATATCGCCCGGATGGTTCGCGATGACCACGCGGTTTCCCTCTTTCCGAAAGATCAGGTGCGAACCTTTGCCCGGCCGCTCTGCCCAACCTTCGCGCCGCAGGCGCCTGATCGCCTCGACCGGCGACCGCAGCCTCTTCACGCCGGCTCGTCGAACCAAGCCTGCGGCCGATTATCGTCGCGAACCCGCTCTGGCGCACCCGCGATAAGCTGATATCTTGCGCCCGAGAATGATTGGGCATCCGCATCGGGAGAGCGACAAGATGGCTTCGAACGGCAAGGTGGCGCTGGTGACCGGCGGCGGCAGCGGCATCGGCAAGGCTTCGGCGTTGGCGCTGGCGAGAGAGGGGTTTGCGGTCGTCGTCGCCGGCCGCCGGCCGGAACCGCTGCAGGCGGTCGTCGCCGAGGTCGAGAGCACGCAGGGCCGCGCCTTGGGCGTCCCGACCGATGTCAGCAACCCCGACTCGGTGCGCAACCTCTTTGCCAAAACCAAGGAGACCTACGGCCGGCTCGACGTGTTGTTCAACAATGCCGGCTTTGGCGCCGCCGCACCGATCGAGGAATTGCCGTTCGAGCGCTGGCAGGCGGTGGTCGGCTCGATCCTGACCGGCTCGTTTTTGTGCACCCAGGAAGCCTTCAAGATCATGAAGGACCAGACGCCGATGGGCGGCCGGATCATCAACAACGGCTCGATCTCGGCGCATGTGCCGCGGCCCAATTCGGTCGCCTACACCTCGTGCAAGCACGCGATCACCGGCTTGACCAAATCAACGTCGCTCGACGGCCGCAAATACGACATTTCCTGCGGCCAGATCGATATCGGCAACGCGCTGACCGAGATGACCCAGCGGATGACCCGCGGCGTGCCGCAGGCGAATGGCGCGGTCATCGTCGAGCCGACGATGGATGTGGCGAACGTCGCCCGCTCGGTCGTCTTCATGTCGACCGTGACCGCCGAAGCCAACGTCCAGTTCCTGACCGTGATGGCGACCAAGATGCCGTTTGTCGGCCGCGGCTAGGAGCCTGTCCGAGTAACAGGGGCTCGCGGTGGCGTTGAGTATCTGCTACCATATTTGGTATGAGCAAGACGTTTCGCGATTGGGAACCGGATCAGGTCTGGCTGCTGCCGCCGACGCTGCAGGATCTGGTGCCGGCGGGGCATGTGGCGCATTTTGTGCGCGACACTGTGCGCAGCGGGCTGAGCCTGGGCGAGATCATGGCGCGCTATGATGAGGCGCGCGGGTATCCGCCGTATCATCCGGAGATGATGGTCGCGTTGCTGCTCTACGCCTACAGCCAGGGGGTGTATTCGTCGCGGCGGATCGCGCGGGGCTGCGAGGAGCGGTTTGATTTTGCTGCGGTGACGGGTATGCAGCGTCCCGATTTCCGCACCATCAGCGATTTCCGCAAGCGCCATGGCGAGGCGCTCAAGGGGCTGTTTGTGCAGGTGTTGCGGTTGTGCCGCGAGGCGGGACTGGTCAAGCTCGGCCATGTCGCATTGGACGGCACCAAGATTAAAGCGAACGCGTCCAAGCACAAAGCGATGAGCTACGCCCGCATGGTCGAGGCGGAGCCGAAGCTCGCCGCCGAGGTGGCCGGCTGGCTGAAGGCGGCCGGCCAGATGGATCGCGCCGAGGATCGCGCGCACGGGGCCGAGCGGCGCGGCGACGAGATGCCGGACTGGGTGGCGAGCAAGGAGCGCCGGCTGGCCAAGATCCGGGAAGCCAAAGCGGCGCTCGAAGCCGAGGCGCAGGCCGCTGCCGCGGACAAGCCGACCGGCCGCGGCAAGGACCCGCCCGGCACGCCGCCGGGCAAAGCCTGCCCCGGCGTCAGGCCGAGGGCGCAGCGCAACTTCACCGATCCGCAGAGCCGGATCATGAAGACCGCGGACGGCTTTATCCAGGGCTTCAACGCCCAGGCCGCGGTCGATGCCACGGCGCAGGTCATCGTGGCCGAGACGGTCAGCAACCAGGCGAGCGATTGCCCGCATCTGGTGGGCTTGGTCGAGCAGATCACGACCAACCTCCAGGCGGTGCCCGCGGAGGTCTCCGCTGATGCCGGCTATTGCTCGGAGGACAATCTCGCCGCCCTCGAAACCCACAAGATCGACGCTCACATCGCCACCGGCCGGCACAAGCACGGCGCGGCGGCCCCGGAGGCGCGACCCGCCCAGCCGCAAACCCGGGTAGCGGCGATGGCAGCAAAATTGCGCGCCGCCGGTCACGAAGGCCCCTACCGGTTGCGCAAGCAGGTGGTCGAGCCGGTGTTCGGGCAGATCAAGCAGGCGCGCGGCTTCCGCCAGTTCCTGCGGCGCGGGCTGGCGCAAGTGCAGAGCGAGTGGACGCTGATCTGCACCGTCCACAACCTGCTCAAATTGGCCGCGGCGCGCTCCCTTATGCAACCAAAGATAGCAATTGTGGCATAGGACACAGGGAATGCAGGAAACCCTCCGCTTCCAGCTCTCCCTGCCAAGCCTCGCGCACCACCGCGCCGGCAGTCTCCCGCCGGCACGACAAATCGCCCGTGCCCGCCAACCATCACCGAACCGATCGTCCGCCAAAACCAGGACAGGCTCCTAGGAGACGCGTCGGGGTGCGAGAATAGTGATCGTACCCCTCTGCCCCGCTTCGTTCGTGGCCGGGCCCGTCCACCGGCGGCCCACCCCAAGGCGTGGATGACCGGCACAAGGCCGGTCACAAACGAGGGATGAGGAGACCGCGTTCTCGTCGAGTGCTTCATGCCCCCCGCGTCACCGGTGTCCGGCAGGCGCGGAGGCTATGCGGGTTCCGGCGCCCGCGGATGGGTGCCGGCCCGCTGCGGCAGGACCAGGATGCAGCCGACGATCAACACCGCGATCACCGCCGAAGCGAGCGGCCGGCTGAGGGCGAGCCCGCCATCATGGATCGGCTTGTCGAGAAAATCGCCGATGGTCGCGCCGAGCGGCCGGGTCAGGATAAACGCCGCCCAAAACAGCAGCACTCGCGAGATGCCGGTCGCGAAATAAAGCACGGCGAGGACAACGAGGCCCGCACCGAAGACCAGCGCACCGCCCGCATAGCCGAGGCCCGTGGTGTCAGCCATCCAATCGCCGAGCGCGGTTCCCAAAGTCTGGGAAAAGGTGATCGCGGCCCAGTAGAACGCCTCCACCTTTGGCGTGCTGACGGTTTCGACCGAGATCGAGCCTTGCGACCGGTGCCACAGCGCCAGCACCGCGACGAGACAGCAAAGCAGCAGCGCCGAGCCGCCGGTATAGCCGATGCCCAAGGAACGGTCGGCGAAATCCGCCATCGTCGTGCCGAATGTCGTCGATGCGACAATCGTTCCCCAATAAAGGAAAGGGTAGAATTTTTTAGCCGCGATCTGCAGGCCGACCAATACTATAAGAAGAACAACAAATATCGCGGTTCCCGCCAAATATCCCCAGTTCAGCGTCATCGTCACCGAATCGCCGCCGGTTTCGCCGAGCGTCGTCGCCAGGATTTTAATGATCCAGAACGCGAGCGTAACTTCCGGCACCTTGGTCAACGCGGTTTCGCGCCACCCGGCTTTTTGCTCAAATCCCAACGCACACCTCTCGGGTAGAAACCGATCATCCCCGCCACTGCGAAGAAGCTGAGGGTTTTGCGCCGGCGTCGTCACGCGTCATATCGGCGCAGACAGCCGGCTCACTCCGTTTCATCTTCGATCGCGCTTTCGTGCCAGTGGCGCAGCACCAGCCGCGAGAGGCCGTCGAGGACGAGGTAGATGATGATCCCGGTCGCCGACAACAGAAACAGCGCGGCGAAGAGGCGCGGGATGGCGAGACGGTAGCCGGCTTCGAGGATGCGAAAGGCGAGGCCGGTCTCGCTGCCGCCGGTGCCGGCGACAAATTCGGCGACGACGGCGCCGATCAGCGCGAGCCCGCCGCTGATCCGCAAGCCCGCGAGAAAATAGGGGAGTGCGGTCGGCAATTTCAGATAGCGCAAGGTCTGCGCCGGCGAGGCGCCGTAGAGGCGGAACAGATCCAACAGGTTGCGGTCGGCGCTGTTGAGCCCGACCGTCGTGTTGGCGACGATCGGAAAAAACGCGACGATCCAGGCGCAGATGAGAAGCGCCAGAAAGGGCTGCCTGACCCAGATGATAATAAGCGGCGCGATCGCCACGACCGGCGTCACCTGCAGGATGACGGCGTAAGGAAAGAGGCTCAGCGCCAGGACGCGCGACAGCGAAAAGAGGAGCGCGATCGCGCCCCCCAGGACGGCCGCCGCGGCCAGTGCTGCGAGCGTGACGCGCAACGTCACCAAGAGCGAGCCCAACAGGCTCGGCCCGTCGGTCCACAACGCCCGCGCGATCGCCAACGGCCCCGGCAGGATGTAGACCGGAATGCCTTTGGCGCGGACCACCAGCTCCCACAGCGCGAGGAACGCGACACCGACGGCGAAGGGTGCGGCGATCCGCCATAGATGCCCGGCTGTGCGCCGCTTCATGACCCGGCAGCGCGGCCCTCACCCGCCTCGCCCCCCTCCCTTCCCTCCCCCGCATGCGGGCTCACCTATGCACATTTCTCAGGATGGCACGGGCCTTGCTGAAGGCGGCGAGCCTGGTGAGCCCGTGGCGCATCGTGATCGGCCCGGGTGGACTTTCCGAGGCGTACCCCTTCCAGCCGCCGAGGCGAGCGATGATCCAGCTTGCCCAGGCCAGGGAACCGGCGGGATGAGGGTTTTTCTGCTTTGCGGTTCGCCCTTCGAGGGCGGGCTGCTGGAGGCCGAGAGCTTCGATCTCGTCGGCCGTGAAGACCTCCGCGGCGGGGATTGGGGTGGTGCCGTCGCGGGCATGGACCAGTTGCATGATGCGGGTGGCGGCGAGGGTGGCAAGAAAGGCGAGTTTGCCGAGGCCCTCGGCGGTCTCGACTTGACTGGCCTCGATATCGAGGCCCTGGCGTTTGAGGGTCCAGAACAGCTGCTCGATATTCCAGCGCCGGCGATACCACTCGACGATCTGCCGGGCGTCGTCAGCGGTGTTGACGAGGTGGGTGGTCAGGAGCCGCCAATGCAGCGGCGGCGCGGCGCCGGCGCGCGCGGCGCACTCGCGCACATCGACGACATGGAGGGCCACGCTCTCGGGCAGCGCTCCGCGCAAATCCGACGACCGGCGCAGCCAGTGCGGGCACCTCAGCTCGACCATGCCAAAGCGCAGCTCCATCTGCGCCCGGCGCGCCGGGCGGCCCGGCTGGCGGGGCACCTCCAACTCGAAGCAGCCGGCGATGGCAAGCCGGTCGGTCGTGGCAAACAACGAACCGCCGCCGCGCAGAGAGCGGTTTTGCGCGGCACGTGCGAGCAGGTGCAGGTTGGCCGCGCGCGGCCGCGCCCAGCTCTGGTAAATGTCGGCCTCGCGGTCGCTGACCACGGTGACCAGCTCGGCGCCGGCCAACACCGTCTCGGCGGCGCTGATCCCGTCTTGCCAGCGCTGCGCTTCCTTGGCCGCCATCGGTCGCTGGCGACGGGGTGTCGTGATCTTGCCGCGACGCACCCACAGCTTGGCCCAGGCCAGCCCGAGACAGCGCCCGCCCGCCGCCTCGATGGCCAGCAGCGGGTGCAGAAACAAGCCCTGGTCGGTGCCGTTGCCGACCGGGCCCAGTCCGCGCGTGCGCCGCGCATGGCGCTGAAAATTCAGCTCTGTGGTGTCCTGGATCGCCAAGACATGGCGACAGCCTTGGGCCACTCGCCCAACCCACTCGCCGGTCCCCCGGTTGAGCGCTTCCAGGCTCACCCGATCATTGCGCAGAAAGCGGCCGAGCTTAACCTCCTCGGCGCGATGGCGAGCCAGCTGCCGCAGCCGCACGGTCGAACGCTCGACCAGGCGCTCGACAAACAGCGCCCCCTTTTTCCAGCCGGGCATCCCCGAACTGGCCAATCGCGAACCCGTCCATGCCGATCCCCTCTTCAACATGTAGCGGTTCGCGCCAACAAGCTCACATGATGCGGGAGCTGCGCAATGCCCAATCCCAGGGTGAGTCAAAATGCCGCACCCTTCGTAAAAGATGTGTGCATAGGTGAGCGCATGCGGGGGAGGGTTAGGGTGGGGGCCATCGTCCGGCCGCGGGAGGGTAAATGAACCCGCAATCATCCCGAAACCGTTGCACCGGCCGCCATCGCCCGGGCGAGATGCCCCGAAACCACGGTGCACAGCTCGCCATAGGCTGCGGCGCTGCGCAAGGCGCGCTCGCGCGGCTGCGGCAGATCGACCGGGAGGTCGGCGGCGATGCGGCCCGGCCGCGCCGTCATCACCGCGATCCGGGTCGAGAGATAGACCGATTCGAAGACGCTGTGCGTGACAAAGACGACGGTCGGGCGCCGGCTCGCCCAAAGCCGCATCAAATCGTCGTTGAGGCCCATCCGGGTGATCTCGTCGAGCGCGGCAAACGGCTCGTCGAGCAGCAGGAGGTCGGGGTCGGTGACGAGCGCCCTGGCGATCGAGACGCGCATCCGCATGCCGCCCGACAATTGCCGCGGATAGGTCCGTTCGAACCCGGCGAGCCCGACCGTGCGCAATTCGGCCTCGGCGCGCGCCCGCTCGGCCGGTCCGATGCGCCCCTCGAGGCGAAACGGCAGCAGCACATTGCCGAGGACCGTGCTCCACGGCATCAAGGTCGGGTCTTGAAAGACAAAACCGATCCGGCCCGCCGGCGCGCGCGCGCCGCCATCCTCGCCGAGATCGAGCCGGCGTTCGCCTGCACTGGCCGCGCTCAACCCCGCGACGATCCGCAGCAGCGTCGTCTTGCCGCAGCCGGAGGGGCCGAGCACGCTCAAAAATTCGCCGCGGGCGATGTCGAGATCGATCGGGTCGAGTGCGGCGACACCGCCGGCAAAGCGCTTGGCGACGCCGCGCAACGATACGACCGGCGCGTTTCGCGGCGGGTCCACCGGCGTCTTTCAGGGCCGCATCCCGACCTTTTTGTCGACGAATTCGAGCGTGAACGCCTTTTTGTAATCCATGTTCTTGGGATAGACCCCCGCATCCGCCATCGTGTCGAAAAAATCGTGCCAGCGCGCGTCGGTCATCGCGCCGATCCCGTCTTTCTTGGCGTCGCCGCTGTCGACGATGCCGTATTTCTTGATTTTGGCGATGCCATAAGCGAGCAGCGCATCGGTCATCTCCGGGTTGTCGCGTTTGATCAGCGCGTTGCCGGGCGAGGGGTCGCCGTAAAGATAGCTCTTCCAGCCCTCGATGCTGGCATCGACAAAGCGCTGCACCAGCCCCGGATTGTCGTGCACCAGCTTTTGCGAGGTCTCGATCAGCGAGCTGTAGCTCGAATAGCCGGCGTCCGCGATCAACAGCACCACCGGCTTCACCCCCGCCTGCTCGATCGTAAACGGCTCGCTCGACAGATAGCCCTGCTGGATCGCCTTCGGGTCGGCGAGAAACGGGGCGACGCTAAAGGTGTAGGGCCGGATCTGGTCGTCGCTGTAGCCGAATTTCTTTTTCAAAAAGATCCAGCTGCCGATGCGGGTGTCGGCGCCGATCATGATCGGCTTCCCCTTGAGCGCGGCGAGGCTGTCATCGCCCTGCCCCGGATGCGCAATCAAGCACCGACGGGTCCTTTTGAAAGAGCGCGGCGACCGCGACCATCGGGATGTTCTCGCGCACGAAGTTGAGCGGCACAAAGGAATTGGTCGCGATGTTGAAATCGAGCCGGCCGGCGGCGAGGAGCTGAGCCTGGTTCACCTGCGGCCCGCCCTGGCGCAGGCTGACCTCGATGCCATAACGCTGGTAGATCCCGGTGGCGATCGCCTGGTAATAGCCGCCATGCTCGGCCTCGGCCTTCCAATCGGTGCCGAACACGATCTTTTGCGCCTGGGCGCTGGCCTGGGCCTGGGCGCTGGCCGGGAATGTGGCGCCAGCCGTCGCCAGGCTCACCGCGCACAGCAAGACGCCGAGCAGAACCCGCATTCCTCCCCTCCGCTCCTCCGATCCGCACCGCGGCCGAGTGTAAACGCCGCCCATCCGAGCGTCGAGCCGGCCACACGTCGATCCGGGGCCCCTCGCAAATACCGCGGCACGGGTGTAGGTTGACCGGTCGATACGCCCCTTCTCAAAAACGGGGCGGCAGGCACAGGGATTGGGCGATGAAGAATCTGTTGACCGTGGTCGGCGACGGCGACGCCGCACCGGTGCTCGAAGCCGCGCTGCTCGCGGCGCGCCGGTTCGACAGCCATATCATCGGGCTGCACAGCCTGACGACCGAATACGCCGTCGTGTTTGGCGGCGAGATGGGGTTTTCGATCTCGTCCGAGGTCGACCGCACCCTCGAACGCGAGGGCCACGACCGGCGCGACCAGGCGCGCCGCCTGTTCTCCGATTTTATGGATGAGCACGGCGTGCCGCTCGGTGCGACGCCGCCGGGGCACCAGGGCCCGAGCGCTTCCTGGCGCGAGGAGGACGGCCGCCAGAACGCGATCGTCGGCATGCTCGGCCGGGTCTACGATCTGATCCTGGTCGAGCAGCCGAAAAAGCTCGCCTCGATCGCCGAAGCGACCCTCGAGGACGCGCTCTTCGAAAGCGGCCGGCCGATCCTGATGGTGCCGCCCAGGCCCCCGAGGACGCTCGGCGAGGTCGTCGCCATCGCCTGGAACGGCAGCACCGAGACGGCGCTGACCGTGGCGCTCGGCATGCCGTTTATCGCGCGGGCCAAGCAGGTCGTGATCGTCGCCGTCGGCCCGCAGCACATGCCGGAGCCGGGCCCCGAGGGCGAGGAGCTGGCGGCGGCGATCGCGCGGCACGGTGTCGAGGTCAGCCTGCGCACCGCCTATGGCCGGCAAAAGCCGCAAGGCGAATCGTTCTTGAAAGAGGCGATGGCGGCCGGCGCCGATCTGCTGCTCAAGGGCGCCTACACCCAGAGCCGCATCCGCCAGATGATCTTCGGCGGCGCCACCCGCCACATCATCATGGAAGCCAAGCTCCCGGTCCTGATGGCCCGCTGACCGGCTCCCGCATCCCGCACCCGGCTCAGCTCAGCACGCCCACCTTCTTGCGCTCGATCAGTCCGAAATCGATGGCGGCGCCGAGGCCGGGGCCGGTGGGGGCGTGGACGAGGCCGTCGGGGCCGACGGCGATGTCTTCGGCGAGGCCGTATTTCTGCATCGCGTCGGGCAGCAGCACTTCAAAGAACTCGGTGTTGCGGATCGCCATCATGACATGGAGGTTGGCGACGTTGTTCAAGGAATTGCCGCCGTGGTGGGTCTCGAAATTCATGCGGAAGGCTTCGGCCAAATGCGCCGTCTTGACCAATGTGGTGATCCCGCCTTTGACCGCGACATCGCCGCGCAGAAAATCGGTGGCGCGGCTCATGATCCACGGAATATAGGAATCGAGCCCGCCGATCGGATATTCGGTGGCGAGGATCGGGATTTCGAGCTTTTGCTTTAGCTTGACGTAGTTGTAGATGTCCTGCTCGGCGAGCGGGTCTTCATACCAGTAAAACCCCATTTCCTCGATCGCCCGGCCGACCCTGAGCGCCTCCTCGTAGCGATAGCTCCAGGTCGAATCGAGCATGATTGTATAGTCGTCGCCGACCGCCCGGCGCACCGCTTCGCACACCTTGATGTCGTCGCGCCAGCGCTGCGGCGGATGGATTTTGTAGGCGGCCCAGCCGGCATCTCGGTAATGCCGCGCCTGCTCGGCATATTCTTGCGCCGTGGCGTGGATCTCGGAGCTGGCATAGGCCGGGATCGTGCTGCGGCAGGTGCCCAGCAGACGATGGATCGGCATCCCCGCCGCCTTCCCCGCGATGTCCCAGAGGGCCACGTCGCAGGCGCCGATCGCACGCACGCTCGCCACCCGTGCGCGCGCCCATAATAAGCGGTTGAGCCGCTCGCGGTCGAGCGCGTCCTGGCCCAGCAAAACCGGCTTTAGAAACCGAACGAGGCCCGGCCCGTCGAGGCTTGCCGGGTTCGACGAGGTGCCGAGAAAGGCATGGCCCGTGACCCCTTGATCGGTCTCGACCGCGAGCAGGCCCAAATCGCTCTGCCCGGTCGGCCGCGCCGTATGGTGGCCGTAGATCGTCGGCGGGATGCTCTCCCAGGCAAACAGGGTCAGCGTGACATCGGTGATTTTCATCGAGGAACGGTACAATGCTGACGGCCGGGATGTCGATCCCGGTGTCGCGCATCAGCCCCAGCTGCCAAGCTATCTAAGCCCTCGCCGCCCTCGAGGGCCGAGAGGGAGGGGGTCCGGCGCTTCCGGCGCGGGGGGCTGAGGCTACGGCCGAGGTTATCCCCACCTCACCCCAACCCTCTCCGCCCCGGGGCGGAGAGGGAGCAGTTTGCTGATTTCGATAACTTTGCCACGTGCATCCACTCCCGAGCGCATCTGGCATGGACGCGGAAGAAGTTGATTATTTTACCGCAGCGATCAATGTTCGCTTTGGCATGGCAGTCGTCGACACCATGAACTCAGCGCTCGGCGACGATGTCGCGACCAAAGCCGACATCGCCGGGGTGAAGTCCGACATCCGGCTGCTGCAGTGGGAGATAGGGATCATGTATGCCTTGCAGCTGGCGATCCTGGTCAAGCTCTTCGTGCACTGAGGTAAGATCATCGCGGCGGTTGCCGGCTCACTCGACCGGGACGCGCATCGCGATGGCGCCGAAGCTGTCGCCGCGGGCTTTCGCGTAACGACCGGCGCAGACGAGGCAGACGAGCCCGATCGCCAGCACCACGGCTCCCTGGAACAGCGGCTGAAAGATCAGCGGCGTCTTGGGCACGATCGCGATCGAGGCGATCAATGGCACGGCGATCAGGATCGAGACAATCGCCGTCGTCGTCGCGAAAGGCTGGTTCAGCACCGGGGCGGCCCATTCGGCTTCGCGCCAGCGCGGGTGCCATTTCAGGTTCAAGACGCCGACGGCGATCGCGAGCCAGACCAAAAGCACGGCGATCGACCGGACCGCCACCCCCATCGCCCAGCCGACATAGACCGTCTGCAGCAGAAAGAGCGTGCTCAGCACCGCGTGCAGGACGAGCCCGGCGAGCGGCACCTTGCGCTTCGAGGTCTCGGCAAAGACCGCCGGCAGCATCCGGTCCTGGCCATAGGCAAAGGCAAAGCGCGACGACACCATGTAGCCCGGCGCCAAGGTCTTGCCGACGATCACGGCGACGGCGAGGTTGAGGAGCACGGCGAGCCAATTGGGCGCGACCAGCCCGACCAGACCCGGTGCCGTCGCGTAATTCCCCTTGCCCGCGTGCAGCAGCCCGGCGATCGCCCACCAGGGTGCGGCATGAAAGAGCGCCGCTGCGACCGCCGTGAACAACACCAGCGCGACGATAAACCCGTAGATGATGCCGAGCGGCAATTTCCGGTGCGGGTCGCCGACCTCGCCACCCAAGGCCGGCCCGGCGCCGAGCCCGGCATAGGCAAAGACAAAGAGCGAGCACACCGCGACAAAGTCGAAAAAGCTGTCGGGCGGCGGCACCGCGGGGGCGACGAGCGGCACCTGCGCCACCTTGCTCGCCGCCGCGACAAAGCTCGCTTGCGAGGTCGAAAACCCGATCGCGCAAATTACCAGCGCCGTCACCACGATGATAAACATCAGCACCGTGACAAAGAGGCCGTAGCGGTGGACGCCGGCGGCATTGACCGCATAGGTGATCCAGATCGCGGCGAGCCCGGTCAATAAATGGCCGGTCGGCGTCAGCAGCGCCGCACCGAGCGCCGGGGCGAAGCCCAGCACCGCCTGTCCGAAAAAGGTGCCGAAGGCAAAGGCCAGGACGCCGGCGCCGGCCGGCCCCGTCAGCCACCACACAAAGGTCACCAGAAACCCGGCCGGCACGCCGAGGCTGCGCGCGATCCACACATATTTCGAGCCGGCGCGCGGCATGACCCGCGAAAACATCACGTAAAGATAGGTTTTCGGCAGCATCAGGATGCCGGTGACGAACATCGCCAGCGGCACGAGCCCGTGAATGCCGGGATAGATTTGCAGGCTGCGGGTCGATACGAAATTGATCCCCGCGCCATATTCGGCCGACACCGCCGACGCGGTGATCGCCAATACCCCCAACACCTTGGCCAGCCGGTAATCGGTCGGCGCCGAAGTCGTGCTCCTCCAGGTCTCGCTCATCGCCGTTCCTCCCCCTTGGTCGTCTTTATGGGTCGTCTTTATGGGTCGTCTTTATGGAGACTGTAATCCAATCAGCCCCGGCGCGAAGCACTCATCCCGCGACTCAGCTTTCGCCGGAAGGAGGAAGAGGCCCACCATGCTCGCAAGATCCGGCTTCCCGGAGGTCATTCCGGGGCGAGGGCGCAGCCCGCGAGCCCGGAACCCATGAACACCTACCTGCGACGTCTTGCAATCGGCTGTGTTCATGGATTCCGGGCCTGCCCTTGCAGGGCATCCCGGAACAACTCGATGCGCACCGCTCGAGCGGACAGCTTCTCAGCCGACCAGCACCGCCTTGCCGATGACCGCGCGGTCGATCAGCGCCTGCACCGCATCCGCCGCCCGCGCCAACGGAAACTCCCGCCAGATGCGCGGCTCGAGCTTTCCGGCGGCGGCGAGGTCGAGCAAGGTCCTGGTGTTGGCGGCGGCGATTTCCGGGTGCGCTTCGTTGAGCCCGCCGATACGCACGCCGATCGCCTCGATCCCTTTGATCAAGAGATAATTGCTCCGCGCCGCCGCCGGCGCCCCGCCGAGAAAGCCCAAAATCAGAATACGCCCACCCCAGGCGAGGCAGCGCAGCAATTCCTCGAAGGTCGGGCCGTTGACCGGGTCGTAGACGATATCGACGCCGCGGCCTCGGGTCAGCTCCATGACCCGATCGCGAAACCCGCCCTGGTAGGGGATCGCATGGTCCGCACCTTCGGCGCAGCAGACCGCGCGCTTTTCGTCGGTCTCGGCGGTGGCGATCACCTCGGCGCCAAAAAGCTTGGCGATCTGGATTGCCGGCAGGCCGATGCCACCCGCCGCACCGTGGATCAACACCCGCTCGCCCGATTGCAGCCGGCCGCGCTGCATCAGCGCGTGATAGGCGGTCTGGTAGGCGCCGCGGAACACCGCCGCCTCTTCGAGGCTCAGCGCCGCCGGCACCTTGTCGCAATCCTCGGCTTTGCAATTGGCGAGCTCGGCAAAAGCGCCGAGCCGCTGCCGGCTCATCACTCGGTCGCCGGGCTTCGAGCCCCTGCACATCCGGCCCGACCGCGATCACCTCGCCCGCCCCCTCGTTTCCCGGCACAAAGGGCGGCTCCGGCCGGAACTGGTATTTGCCGGCCAGCATCAAGCACATCGACATATTGGACGCCGCGCGCCCGGATGCGCACCTGCACCTCGCCGGGACCGGGCGGCGGCGGGTCGGGCACATCGCGCAGCGCCAGCACCTCGGGACCGCCGAACGCCTCGCACACCACCGCCTGCATCGCCCCCTCCCCATGCGCCAAAGCCAGACCTTGCCCCGGTTCGCCGCCACCCGGCCAGTGGGTTTCGCAGCCGGCGCAAAATTGCGGCATGCTGCGCCCGATTGGAACGGGGACCGGGGGAGCGACCGAGATGACCGACAGATCCGGGGCCGCCGCGGCGCTGCCCTTGCGCGGGGCCGGCGCGTTTTCGCTGTGGAGCCAGCTCGCGGTCTCGCTTCTGTGGTTTGCGCTGTTCGCCAACTGGCTGACCGTCGTGCCGGTCATCGTGCCGGACCAGATCGCTTCGATCCTCGGCCCGGACGCGGCGGCAAAGGAAGGGATCGCCGGCAGCATCCAGGCCGCGGGCGCCTTTATCGCCTTGATCATGGCGCCGTTGGCCGGGGCGCTCTCCGACCGGGTGCGCCATCCCTTGGGCCGGCGCCGGCCGTTTCTGGTCGCCGGCATGATCGGCACCTGCATCGGCTTGGCGCTCCTGGTGCCGTTTGGCCCCGGCCGCAGCATCTGGCTCTACGCGCTCGTCATCCTGAACTTGCAGTTCTGGTGGAATTGGCTGTGCGGCCCTTATGCCGGGCTGATCCCCGATGTCGTGCCGGCCGCCGAGCAGGCCCGCGCCAGCGCCTGGATGAACATCATGAGCATCCTGGGCACCTTTGTCGGCAACGGCATCGCGGTCGTGCTCTATGTGCACGGCAATGCCGGGCCGGCGATCGCGAGCCTCATCATCATCAACCTCGCCTGCCTGTGGCTGACCCTGAAGGGGGTGCACGAGGCGCCCGCGCTCGGCCCGCGCCACCGGCTCGAAATCGTCCCGTTTATCCGCTCGTTCTGGCTCAGCCCCGGCGCGCATCAAAGCTTTTATTGGGTCCTCGTGACCCGGCTTTTCGCCAATCTCGGCGTCTGGTCGGTGCTGACCTTTCTGTTGTTTTATCTGCGCGATGTGATCGGCGTCGCCGAGCCGGACAAGGTGCTGCCGATGCTGCTCGGGCTCGGCGCCTTGCTCGGCATCCCGGCGAGCCTCGTCGCCGCCCGTCTCGTCGACCGCCACGGCGTCCTCGCGGTCGTCAGGGCCACCAGCTGGATCATGGCCGGCGCGGCGATCGCTTACGTGCTGATCGCGCTGCGTCCCGGTCTCTGGCTGACGGTGCCGGTCTTTCTCGTCTATTTCGCCGGCTGGGGCGCTTACCAGGCGGTCGATTGGGCATTGGCGCTCAGGGTCCTGCCGCAGAGCGAGACCGCCGGCAAGGATATGGGCATCTGGCATGTGGCGCTGGTCTTGCCGCAGGTCCTCGGCCCGGCCTTAACGGGCTGGATCATCACCGGCGCCAAGCTCGCGGTCTCGGCCCGCTTTGCCTACAGCCTCGCCTTTGCGATCGCGGCACTCTGGTTCAGCCTGTCGGCGATCCTCGTCGCCCGCGTCCGCCTGCGCCCCGACACTGGAACATGAACAGCATGCGAATAGGTGGTATGGCGGCGGTGCGGTCGCTTTGGCCGGCGGGGCGAATTACACTCGTCCTATCTCAAGTCGTGGGGGACAGCCGATGAACGATGCCGCGACGGCGGCGCTGAGCCCGGAGACGGTGCTCGCCGAGATGAAAAAGAACGGTGTCACCCATGTCGTGTGGCTGCCGGACAGCGAGACCAACTGGCTTTACCTCTTGATGCAGGCCGAGCCGTCGTTGCGGCTCGTGGGCGTCAGCCGCGAGGGGCATGCCTGCTCGGTCGCCGCCGGGCTCTGGGCGGGCGGGGCGAAGCCCTTAATCCTGATCCAGAACACCGGCATGATGGAATCGGGCAATTCGATACGCGGCTGGCTCCTCAGCCTCGACATCCCGGTCGTGCTGATGGTCGGCTATCGCGGCTGGACCCGCCACGGCGTCAATTCGGACACCGCCGCGACCTACACCGAGCGGTTTCTGATGGCGTTCGGCCTCAACTATTACCTCGTCGAAAGCGGTGCTGACGCCCAGCGCATCTCGATCGCGTTCGACGAGGCCGCGCGCACCAAAAAACCCGTCGTCGTCCTCGTCGGCGACGAATATCACGGCTTCAACCGCTGATCCCCGCGAGGCCCGCGATGATGCACACCGCCGACATGCTCAAGGCCATTGCCCCCTATCGCGAGGACGCGATCGTCGTCCCCGGCCGCGGTGGCCGCTTTTGGGTCGATCTGACCGGTCATCCGAACCGCGACCTGCCGCTGGGCGACCCGGCGATGGGCGGCCATGCCGGGTTTGCGCTGGGGCTGGCGCTGGCCCGACCCGAGAAAAAGGTGATCCTGTTCGATACCGAGGGCGACATCCTGATGAGCCTCGGCATCCTGGTCACGATCGCCGAGCAGCAGCCCGCGAACTTCTATCATTTCCTGATCGACAACGAATGCTACGCCACGACCGGCGGCCAGCCGGTGCCGAACGCCAAAAACATCAGCTATGATCTGATCGCCCGGGGCGCCGGCTATCCGCGCGCCTTCGCGTTCTCCGAGCTGGGCGAATTTTCGCGCGCGTTGCCCTCGATCATGGCCGGTCCCGGCCCGGTCTTTGCCGCCTGCAAGGTCGATCCGGAAATCGAGAACGAGCCGATCGGGCGCCGCCGCCGCTGGCAGACCCGCTCGCGCACCCAGGTCATCGCCGACTTCCAAGCCGAATTCGGAATCAGCTGAGCCGCCTTCCCCTTTTCCAATAAATCACTCTGACCCTTTTCCACTCTTTCAAGCCCTAAATTTAGCTGGAGATTCTCGGTGGATGACCGATCACAGACAGGGCCGTACCGCAGTTCTGTTTGTTTCGCTGAAAATTCAAAAACTCCGGTGATGAGATCTTATAAATATCTCAATACGCAAAATCAAAGATCGGATCATTCGCGACTTCTTGATCTTTATTATCGCCCTATCAAGACGTGCTTGCGATGCGCGTCACCATCGACTAAGAAGCGCCACGGAAGGGGGCGTATCATGAGCCTTTTCGCAGTGGCGGTCGGCGTGCTTTTGGCTCCTGATTTTGCTTACGGTCAGAGCTGGACCTATACTGCACCGTCTCACGGCATGGCCATAGGATACGCCGGGGTCGAGCTGGACGCGCGTCGCAGCTTTCTCGTCACCTGCGGTAACGGAGGGTTGGGCATACAGCTCGATATTGCCCCCCGGCCGGATACCTCCAGCAAGGTTGTGCTCAAACTCGGGCTGGAGATCGACCGAAAATCCTACAGCCTGGACATGGTATGCAACGACGGCGGCTCGCAATGCGCCGCAGGCATGTCGAATCGGGAGCGTACGGCTTTGCGCCGCGGCCGCAGCGTCCGCGTCTACTATGACGGGGTGCCCGGACCGACCTTCCCGCTCACGGGAGCGGCGGACGCGATCGGCAAGCTTTCTCACTGCCCGTCGGCATTTTAGCCGTTAAAGCGTTCGTCCACGAAATGGCCTACCAAGATTCGGTTCGGTCGGCTTGCGCTGCCAAATCTGCTCCGTCGCGGGGTCGAGCTGGATTACCATCTCATTACCTCAGTCAGGCGGGCAATGGACGGAGCGCTGGACGGCATAACGCAAAACCGCGATCGCTGTTACCGGCAATGTCACGCTCTTGCCCGATCGGATCACGTTCGGGAACGGGAAATCGCTGCCTCTCGCTCTTGTCCGCATAGTCCCTGAGTACAGGGACAGCAAGATCTCGTGGGCGTGATCGATCAAATTACGGTGTCCGGCCGGCGATCGGTTTGGGGATGGCGCCTTTGTGCGTGCAGTCCAGGACATGGTTCCATGTATCCATATTCCAGAGCTGGTTGGCGACATCCTTTGCCGTCACACTGTCGATTCGGGTTTCCTTGTCAATCAGTATCGAGCCGAACCGGACCCGGGCGCCCTGATACAAGTAGCAGCTTGTCGAGGGGTCCTTTTCGATGAGCCAGGTTCCGGTATCTATCATCGATGCATTCACGGCGCACCGGTCCTCGGGATTGGCCGATGTCATACCTGTTTCATAACGCCATTTGTCGGGCCCTATCGGCGTCGCATGCGCTGCAAAAATCCCAAAGGAAGCGTCGCTTAAACTGGAATAAAATACTGTAAATGCGAACCGTAGCGTCTTGTCGGGGTTCAGCTCGTGCGCAAACAATTTTAAACCGACGCCGTTTTCCCGGGTTTTGGCGTTCGTGTCCTTGTCCTGGCAGTAAAAGCCGCTCTTCTCGCTATATTTCTTTTGCAGCTCGCTCTTGCCGAAGGCGCGGATACCGGCCAAAGACATGGAAGCGGCCACGGAAAGAACAAATAAAAGAGCAAAGACCTTCATTTGGGGATGCATTCGAGCCATCAGGACGATATATCGTAAGCTTCCCCCCAGTCCCCCCAGGGTTTCCCTCCTCATTACTTCCTCCAGTCGCCAAGCCTTTTGTTAGGTCGGAGAAAGTGGAGGGTATCATACCGAATGGGGTAAATCTACCGACCCTCAAAGGGCTGGCGGAGGTGGCCGTGACCTGTCAGAGCTGCGCAGACGTGACGGGATGATGATGTCTCAGGCATTGGTGTCGTTCGGTATCCGCGGTCAAAACAGCAACTCGTTCCGGTCACCTAGTCCGCCTTGTCAGGGCTTGTCGCCCGTCCAGCGAGCGCACTGGCATGCGCTTCCCCGAACCCTTCACGGCGAAAATCTACAACCTTGCCGTCGAGGCTGACGTTGCCCATGTCAGGGCCGCCGCCGCCCGGGATCGGCCAGGTCTTGTCGGCCGTGCGGATGGCGAAATCGATGACGCTGCCCAGCCCATGCGGCGCGCCATGCACTTGTGCGATCCGCGATTGGATTTTCGGGGACGGATTTTCGGGGACAATCTACCTTAGTCCACGGCCGAGCGCGGCGATTCTCAGCTGTGGTGCAGCGGCAATTGGCGCGGCTGTCGCCGCAGGGACATCTGATCGTCGCGCAAGGCAGCGGCCACGATATCCAGACCGACCGCCCGGCCCTCGTCGTCTTCTCGGTAAAAGCGCTGGCTGAGCAGGCGGTCCGCTGATCGACCGGACCGGGAAATCGATGCCGATGTCGCTCGTCCGGTCCCGATCGGCGAGATGGCGGCGGCGCTACAGCAGGTCGGCGACGGCGTTCCAGTAGCGGCGCATGGCCTCGATATGATCGGCCAGGGATCGGCCGGCGATGCGGTGCAAATGGCCGCTTTCGTAGTAATTCGCCAAGGTCAGGTGGGTGACGCCAAGCGCTTTCCACGCCTCAACCTCGGCGCGCCACTCCGCTTCGCTGCCGGCGCCGGCCGAGACGCGCGTGTCGATGCCGATCGCCGCCGGGTCGCGGCCGGCCGCCTCGGCATAGCGGTGCAATGTCGCAAACGCGGCGCGCGCCTCTTCGCCCGGCGGATAGGCGAGCGGCATCCAGCCGTCGCCCCATTTGGCGCAGCGCCGCAAGGTCACGTCGGCGTGGCCGCCATACCACAGCGGCACCTTGCGCGCGGCAGGGAGCGGGTTGATGCCGGCGTCCTCGACCGTGTGCCATCTGCCGTTGAATGTGACATGCGGCTCGGCCCAGAGCGCGCGCATGACCAGGGCCTGCTCCTCCGAGCGGCGGCCGCGGTTGTGAAAATTCTCGTTGAGCCCGGTAAACTCGACCTCGTTCCACCCGACCCCGACGCCGAGCCGGAACCGGCCGCCCGACAAGACGTCGAGACACGCCGCCTGCTTGGCCACGAGCACGGTCTGCCGCTGCGCCAGGATCAGCACCTGAGTCGAAAAATCCGAGATTTTGGTGCAGCCGGCGAGAAAGCCGAACAGCACAAACGGGTCGTGATAGAGGTCGGTCGAGCGCGCACGCGCCTGGGTCCAGCCCGGGCGGCTCGCGACATTGGCGCCGAGCACATGGTCGGGTGCGGCGATCCCGTCAAAGCCGATCGCCTCCGCCGCCTGGACAAATTCCCGCAGCTCCTCCGGCCCGCCGCCGATATCGACGATCGGCAATGCCACGCCGAGCTTCATTTGCATCTCCCGCGAAATTCTCTCATCAGAGATAACTGAAAGCCAGCATACCCGAGTGGGTCATGGCACCGGCCACTGTATGAGAAGCAGCAAAGCTCCCCTTGCGCGGGCTCGACCCGCGCATCCACGTCTTTCCTTGTGGTCCCGCAAATTGCGGATCACCGGGTCGAGCCCGGTGATGACGATATTCGGGCTGCCGGAAGGGGGCTCGGCGCCTATCAGCGGATCAGCCGAAGCGCTCGGCCGCCCTTGCCCGAGCGCGTGATGCTTCGATCTCGCGGTCGCGCGGCGGGGCGTTGGTGACGAGCGCGGCGAGCAATTCGCGGGCGGCGTCGGCCACCTGGTCCACGGCGCGGTCGAACGCCGCCTGGTTCGGCTTCGACGGCCGCGCAAAGCCGCTCAGCTTGCGCACGAACTGCAATGACGACGCGCGGATCTCGGCTTCCGTCGCCGGCGGCTTGAAGTTGTAGAGCACCTTGATGTTGCGGCACATGGCGACCTCCGCAATTGCCGTCGAGGATGTTTGGCTGCTTGTCGCAGATCAGCCCCGCGCGATAGGCTCGCGTCAAGCTTTTGGGGGTGGTGAGCCATGCGGGTCTCGTATTTCGAAACAGCGCGCTACCAGGTCTCTCCCAATGTGCCGGCGGAATGGCCGGTGGCGCCGGCCGCCTACGACCCCGAGGCCGGGATCGCGGCCTATGAGGGCATGGTCGAGCGGGTGCGGCTCGTCGAGGAATTGGGCTTCGACTGGGTCAGCCTCTCCGAGCACCATTATTCGCCGCGCATCCTGACCCCGAGCACCGCGGTCTCGGCGTCTATCTGGCCGCGCGCTCGAAGACGATAAAGATCGCCGTGCTCGGGCCCATCGTGTCGCAAAGCAACCCGGTGCAGGTCGCCGAAGAGTTGGCGATGCTCGACAATCTGGCGCAGGGCCGGCTCGTGGTCGGGCTATTGCGCGGCACCACCAACGAATATCTGACCTTCGACCTCAACCCGGCCGAAGCGCGCGAGCGCACCACCGAGGGGCTGGAGCTGATCCTGAAGGCCTGGACCGAGCCGCAGCCCTTTGGCTGGCAGGGCCGCCACTACCAGTTCCGCACGGTTTCGGTCTGGCCGCGGCCGTTGCAGCAGCCGATGCCGCCGACCTATTCGCTCGGCACCAGCCGCGAATCCTGCGAGATCGCCGCCCGCCACCAGATCGGGCTCGGCGTCTCGTTCGCACCGTTCCCGGTCGTCGCCAAATCGACCAAATATTACCGCGACGCCTGCGCCCGCTATGGCTGGGAGCCGACGCCGGAGCAGATGCTCTACCGCGCCAACATCCTGCTCGCCAAAACCGACGGCGAGGCCGCGGAGCTGTTGGAGCAGCAACGCCGGGGGCCGGCGCCCTTTCCGATGCGCGCCGGAGTGCGCGACGCCCTGCTGCAGCTCGACCAGCGCAATGTCGCGGGCGAACCGCGGGCGCCGAATGTCGGCGGCGGATTGCCGACCTCGTTTTTTGGCAGCCCCGACACGGTCGTCGAGCAGATCAAAGAATGCCGCGAGGAGGTCGGCGTCGGCGTCCTCGATCTCGCCTTTCAGAACCCCGGCGCCCCCGATACGGGGCAGCTGATGCAATCGCTCGAGCTCTTCGCCGACAAGGTATTGCCGCGGATCCGCGCGATTTGACGACGATATGCCGCCGGTGTCCCCGTTCTGAAGCTCGCGGGACCAAGAAAATACAAAAATTTGTCATTCCGGGGCGCAGCATAGCTGCGAGCCCGGAACCCAAGAACACCAGCCGGTGATATGCTGCCGAAGCGCGGTGTTCATAGGTTCCGGGCCTGCCCTGCGGGCATCCCGGAATGACATTGTTTGCCGCGGCGGAGCTTGTCAAAGGCTCGGAAGCCGGACCCCACCCCAAGCGTGAGCACCCAAGGTCAGTAGATTTCGGCGTATTGGGCGCAAAGCTCGGCCGGCGAGAGCCCCGCGACCTTTTCCGCCTCGACCCGCTTGAACCGCAGATAGGCGTCGTGGTGCAGCGGCCCGAACCACCCCTTGAGGGTCTCGCTGGCGGCGAAATGGTCGAGTGCGGCGTCGAGCGAGCCGGGAAGCGACGGCGGCGGAGCTTCCCCCGACGGCAATTCGAGCCCGCGGCGCACCCCGTCGGCGCCGGCAAAGAGCACCGCGCCCAATGCCAGATAGGGGCTCGCCGACGCGTCGCAGGCGCGGAATTCGAGATTGAGCTGCCGCGCCGTGTCGGCCGCGTCGGCGGCGGCAAAGACCGGGCAGATGCGCAGGCAGGCGCCGCGGTCCTGGCGTAAGAGATCGATCGTCGTCGGCGCCCAGGCATTGGCGACAAGGCGCAGATACGATACCGGCGAGGGTGCGGTCACCGCGCAGATCGCCGGCATATGGTGCAATATGCCGGCGGCGAAGTGCCGGGCCGTCGCGCTCAATTCCATCGGCTCGCCCGCCGCGTAGGTCGCGGGCCGCCCGGCTTCGTCCCACAGGCTCATATGGATATGGACACCGCTGCCGACCGCATCGGGCGCCGGCTTTGGCGAAAACACCGCGCGCTGCCCGAGCCGGTGCGCCGTCGCCCGCGCCATCTCGCGGGTCACGACCGCATGGTCGGCAGCGGTCGAGCGCCGGCTGCGGCGCCACCGTCACCTCGAATTGGCGCGGCCCGTATTCGGCCAAAAAGCTGTCGGGCACCGGCCCCGCTTCGCGCAAGGCGGCGATAAACGCCTCGCCGAACCCGCCCTGGCGGCGAAAGGCGCCCAAGCGCATAGGCGTCGCCCGGCCGGTCGTCGGTGCCGGTATAAAGGAATTCCTGCTCGAATGCCGCGACGAGCCGCAGCCCCGCCGCTTCCGCGAGCTCCTTTTCGGCGCGGCGCAGAAAATCGCGCGGGCAGCATTCCCAGGGCAGGCCGTCGGTCGTGCAGATGTCGCCCAGAAAGAAATGCTCGACCGCCGAGCCGTCGTCGAAATCGACCCGCACCTCGGCCGCGGGGTCGGGCACGATCATCAGATCGCCGGCGGTGCCAAAGGGCGTGTCCCAGATCGGCCCCTGCGGCGACATCATCAGATTGCTGCCGGTCCAGCCGACCCCCTTCTTGAGCCGCGCCGGCAATTCGCACGCCGGAAACCCCTTCCCCCGCACATGCCCCGAAATGTCGCAAGTCGCGACAAAGATCAGCTCTTCCCGGATCATGCCGCGCGTCCTTTTGGGCAACCCCGATCGGCCATCGCCACTTTCTACCGGTTTTCCGTGCGGAAAGACAGGCAGGGCGGCCTGCACGTTTGTTTGGATCGCTCAACCCCAACGAGCCTCCTTGACCCTCGTTATCCTTGAATTCCATCTGAGGCGCGCTACAACGTAGCTCACAGAGGATGCTTACAATGACCACTAACGCCGTCGTGCGCGCCCGCATCGAGGAGGCGGATAAGGCCGAAGCCAGCGCCGTCCTGGCCGCTATGGGCCTGACCTTGTCCGATGCTTTCCGCATGCTGGTAAAGCGGATTGCCAAGGAAAAAGCACTGCCGTTTGAGCCGCTGGTTCCCAACAGCGAGACCATCGAGGCGATGAAGGCGGCCCGGCGCGGCGATCTGACGACCGCCGGCCCGCCCGGAAAGCTGCTCACCAGCCTGAATGCGGATTGTTAAATATACCAGCCGCTTTCGCCGTGACTACAAGCGGGAGAAATCGGGACAGCACGGCAAGCGCCTCGATGCCTTATTGCTTGAAACCGTCAATGCGTTGGCCAAGGACCAGCCGTTACCACTCCGCTATTTTGACCACCCGCTTGGCGGCGAGTGGAACGATCACCGCGATTGCCATATTCGGCCCGACCTCATTCTGATTTACCGCAAGCCGGACGCGGCGACCCTGGAGCTTGTCCGGCTTGGTTCCCACAGCGAGCTTGGCCTGTAGCAAGGCGTGCGCCGTCCATAGGAGCGGTCGCGCGGGCTTCAAGGCCGACAGCGTGGTCACCCTAAGGAGCATCACTATGCCCATGATCATCGTACCGCCCGACGCGCCCGACGGGTGGGCCGTGTCGGCCAATCGATTCCCCTGCGGGTGATGCGCGGATCGGCTAGAATGCTGCAAACTTCGATGCGGGGTGAGCCATGCCGGTTGCGGCGATCCGCGGCGTCGAGATCAATTATGAGGTTTTGGGCGGGCGCGGGCCGTGGGTGGCGTTGCAGCCGGGCGGCAGGCGGGGGCTCGACGGGGTCAAATCGCTCGGCGAGAAATTGGCCGAGGCCGGCAACCGGGTATTGGTCTATGACCGGCGCAATTGCGGCGCCTCGGGCGTGGCGTTCGAGGGCGATGCCGAGAACGAGGTCTGGGCCGAGGATTTGCGCGAGCTGCTGCTTCATCTCGACGCGTTGCCGGCCTTTGTCGGCGGCAGCTCGTCCGGTTGCCGGCTGGCGCTGCTCTTGGCGTTGCGCCACCCGGCGGCGGTGCGCGGCCTGCTGCTGTGGCGCGTCACCGGCGGCGCCTATGCGGCCGAGCGCCTGGTGCAGCAGTACTACACCCAGTTTATCGAGCTGGCCGAAACGGGCGGCATGGCGGCGGTCTGCGACAGCGAGCATTTCAGCGCGATGGTCCGCGCCAACCCGTCGAACCGCGCGCGGCTGACGGCGATCGCACCCAAGGATTTTATCGCGCGCATGGAGCGCTGGCGGCAGAGCTTCAACGAGGGCGCCGACCACCCGGTGATCGGGTTGAGCCCGGCCGAATTGCGCGCGATGACGATGCCGGCCTGCATCGTCCCCGGCAACGACCGGGTCCATCCGCGCGCCCCCGGCCAAGCCGCGCACCGGCTGATGCCGCATGCCGAATACCATGAGGTGCTGACCGAGGACCGCCCCGACCAGGATGTCGCGACCGAAGATTGGCAGGCAAAAGAAGGCCTCCTCGCCGCGATCTTCATCGATTTTATCCGCCGCCAGCAGCGCCACGGCTGAGCCGGGAGGGAGGTCGAGCGCATGGCTAAGGCGAGGCACGCGATGCCGCCCGAGGTCGCCCAATTGTCGCCGGACGAGGTCATCACCCGCTATATCGGGCGGTTTCGCGACAAAAAGGGCGATTGGGAAGCCTTCGAGGACGCCAAGATCGAGGGCTACCGGCGCGCCCAGCACCGCTTTATCGGCGCCGGCGGGTCGGGGAAGCACGACGATCCCGGCGTGGTCCCGGCGCGCGGCTTTACGCTCAGCATCATGTATGTGCCGCCGGGCCAGGGGAACGCGCCGCACACCCACGAGGTCGAGGAGGTGTTTCTTCGTCCTCCAAGGGTATCTGAGCGTCTTTGTCGAGGACGAGGCGGGCAACCGGGCGAGCCGCACCCTGGGTCCGTGGGAATGCATCGCCTGCCCGCCCGGCGTTATCCACGGCTACCAGAACGAGAGCCTGGAGCCGGTCTGGTTTCAGGTCATGCTCGGCCGCGCCCGGCCCGATGCGATGGGCTATGCCGACGACGAGCTCTACGCGCGCCGCGCCGCGCACCTCGCCGGCTGAGAGGCCGGCCGAAAATGAGCCGGAGACCACCAGCCCCTTCTCGTCACCCCCGCAAAAGCGCTAGGGCATGCACACATGTTCAAGCCGCGCCTTGCCCCTCTCCGCCCGCTTGCGGGGGGAGAGGGAGGGGCCCACACCGGAGGCGTGGGAGGGTGAGGTGGGTCGCGCCGCAGGTCGGAGTATGGGGGCCCCCCACCTCACCCCGACCCTCTCCGCCCCCAAGGGCGGAGAGGGGAATATTAGAGCTTTGAGATCTGTGCATGCCGTAGCGCAAAAGCGGGGGTCCAGGGCGGGCGCTGAGGCCTCGGCACCCTGGACCCCCGCTTTCCCGAGCGTGTGAAGAAATTGAAGACCGGCTGGATCGACGCAGTGCGTCCTTCGAGACAGTCGCTTCGCGACTTCCTCAGGATGAGGTATGTTCTTAATGCCATCAGAAGCTTACCTCATGCTGAGGAGCGCCCTCGGGCGCGTCTCGAAGCACGCACGGTGCCGATGCAGCGCCCTATTTCCGATCCCCGCCAATTCTTTCACACGCTCTTTTCCGCGGGAATGACGAGTGAGGCGTGGGAATTTTCAAGCTCTGAGCAAAGAGCTGAGCATAAGCAGCAACCGTCATGAAGATCGCCGATGTCGTCTATGCCGTCGGCCGGGCCGGGTTTTTCAACCGCGACCTGGCGGCGGTCAAGGGGGGCGCGCGCGCCGACGGCTTTGCCTATCCGGGCCGTCCGGTCAGCCCCGGCTTTACCCGCATCGTGCAGCCCGGCGCGGCCATCTCGGTCATGCTGCTGCTCGACGACGGCGCGGTCGCGTTTGGCGATTGCGTCGATGTGATCCTGTCGGGTGTCGCCGGGCGCGACCCGCTGTTCCGGCCGGACGAGCATCTCGATTTTTTGCGCACGGCGATGCGCGAGCGGCTGCGCGGCCGGCCGGTCGATCGCTTTCGCGAGCTCGCCGAGGAGATCGATGGCTCTCACCACCACGGAAAGCCGCTGCACACCGCGCTGCGCTATGGATTGACGCAGGCGCTGCTGCATGCCGCGTCATTGGCCAACCGCTGCACGATGGCCGAGATCGTGGCGCGCGAATACGGCTCTTCGATCGCCGCAAACCCGCTGCCGATCCTCGCCTCCTGCCACAAGGAGGATGTGCAGATGATCGACCGGATGATCCTGAAGCGCGTCGAATTGCTGCCGCACGCGTCGTTTCAGCAGGTCGAGCGCGATATCGGGCTCGAAGGCGAAAAGCTCCTCGCCTATGCCGAAGGGATCGTCCGGCGCATCGGCGAGATCGGCGACCCCGATTACCGGCCGATGATCCATCTCGACCTTTACGGCACCTTGGGCGAATTGTTCGACGGCGACATCGAGGCGATCGCCGCCTATTTGGCAAAGCTCGAAGCCGCGGCGCGCCCGCACCGGCTGCTGGTCGAGAGCTTTGTCATCGCCCGGAGCCGGGCGGCGCAGATCGAGGCGTTTGGGGCGTTGCGCGCGGCCATCGCGCGGCGCGGGCTCGGCGTCGGGATCATCGTCGACGAATGGTGCAACACGCTCGACGACATCAAGGCGTTTGCCGATGCCGCGGCGGCCGATTACGCGCAGATCAAGACCCCCGACCTCGGCGGCATCAACAATTCGATCGAGGCGGTGCTCTATGCGCGCGCCAAAGGGATGGGAAGCTGCCTCGGCGGCTCGGGCAACGAGACCGACCAATCGGCCCGCATCACCGCGCAGGTCGGGCTCGCCACCCGGCCCGATTTCCTGCTGTCGAAGCCCGGCTTCGGCGGCGACGAGGCGCTCATGATCCAGACCAACGAGATGGTCCGCACGCTCGCCCTGATCGACGCGCACGCCGCGTCGGGAGCTACGAGCGCTGGAACGGATGGTCGATGATCGCCCGCTGCTCCGGCGTCAGCGCCTGGTAAAGCGATTGCAGCGCGGGCTTTGCCGCTTCGAGGCCGGCGAGCCGCGCCGCGAGGAACTGCTGCATCCGGTCCATCCGGTCGAGCAAATTTCCCGGCGCCCCGGCCTTGAGCGCGCCGCACAGCTGCCGCTCCTTTTGCTCCCCGGCTTGAGCGGCGCTCTGCACCTTGTCCCATAGCGGGCGCTGCGCCGCGGTCAAATCGAGCTTGGTCTCGACATAGGCCCACCGCGCCGCGCGCCAGGCGAGCCGATCGATGCAGCGCTCCTGCGGGTCGCCGCGCATCATCCCTCCCATCATCATCCGGCGCATCATCATGTGCCGCATCATCGGCCCGTGCATGCCGCCGCCCCAGCCCCGCATCGGCCGCGCCGCCTCGCTGTCGCCGCTGCTGTTGCTGTTGCTGTTGCTGCTCTGGGCCGGGGCTGCCGCTGGTGGCGCGGCCTGGGCCGGCTGATCGCCGGCGCTCTGGGCCGAGCCGGCATGGATCGGGCCGATCGTCACGGCGAGCGCGGCGAGCGCCGCCAGCAATGCTGTTTTCACCAAGGGCCTCCGTCAACCCCGGCCCGACCGAGTCCGGGCCGTTCCCGACGAGAGATATGCAGGCGGCCGGCGCACGATCCCCACGCGGTCGCACCGACCTCGCCCGGCGCGCGAAACCCCCGTTTCCCGCGGCCTGGCGGCCCCAAGCGACCTCCGTCTACCGAACCCTATGACAGACAAGCCCAAGCGGGCCGGCTTTTGCTTTGTCCGATAACTGTCCTGGAAATTCACCGCCGGCTTGGCCGACTGCGTGTTGTCCGCCACCCTTCGACGTTACAGAGTCGCCCAATTGGCGGTGCGCCGCAGGGGTGCATCAGCGCGACGTTGCCGATCGTCAATAGAAACATCAAGCCATACATCATCCTATTGCGCACTCAAAATGTCTATGATAATATCATATTGAGCCACTAATGTCCAATGACACCACAACGTGACCGACTTCGACGGCCGCAAAGGTCAGCGGCGCGCTGTGCAGATCGTCGAGGAGGCTTTTCGTGGTTTCCTTAAAAATCAAGGCGTTGTGCGGGTGCCGAGATACGCATTGCTGTCCGCGTGGCTCGCGCGACAGGCTCGACCGTCCGGCCCGGCATGCAATCTACCAGCGAGCACGGAAAATAGAGCGCCTGAACGCAGTGCCGCAGAGCGTTCGTTCCACCGCGCCGCCAGGCGCGAAAAGGTGGGTAGGCGATGCGAATAAGGGAACGGATCGTGCGTGGAGGAGGCTAGGGCCATGACAAGCGCGGTCGCCAGAAAGCTGGATTCGCTTCGCATAAAGGGAGCGATGAAGAATATCGAGGTTGCCAACCTCCTCGGGATGCGGCCGGAGACTGTCTCGCGCTGGAATCAGGGGCGCGCCTATCCACATGCCAACACGGAAAAGACGCTTCTGGAGCTGGAATATATCGTCGACCAGCTCGCGGATTTTTACGAGCCGAATGAAGCGCGCCAGTGGATTTTCGCACCTCAAAAGCTTTTGGGAGGCATATCGCCCGCCGAGCTGATCCGCACCGGACGGATTGATGAAGTCATGCGGCTGGTGGGCCAGCTCCGCGACGCCGTTTATCTCTAAACAGCGCGTGGGGCATGCTTCACGATCAGGCTCTCGTCGATCAGCTCAGCGCGCTTTCTGTTGAACGATTTGAGGGCGAAGTCTTTCGGGTAGCCGGTGTCAGCACCGATCCTTTGGCCTTCTCGGTCAATGGCGGCCGCTGGGCGCCAGCGGCGCGGGACGGTGTTGGTGTGCCGATTCTCTATACGAGCCTCGAACGAGACGGCGCGCTTGCCGAAGTGGTGTCCTATCTTGCGCTGCTGACGCCACTGCCGACCTCGCGGCCCCTGAAGGTATCGCGGCTTGGCGTGTCAACCGCAAAGACGCTGCGCCTCGCGCGCGCTCGTTTTGAAGGGCTCGGAATCGAGCCGGCGAGGTATGGCGAACGCGACTACAGCCGTACGCAGAACATCGGCGCAGCGCTCGCGTTTTTGGGGCTTGACGGCCTGATTGCTCCCTCTGCCCGTTGGACCTGCGACAATCTAATGATTTATCAGACCAATCATCTCCTGAATGAGCGGCTGGAAGTTATCGACGAAGAGAATGTTGATTGGGAGAGATGGGCGCGGGCTAACGGGCTCGTCGCGGATAGCCGAGCAGATGTTCCGCGACAGTCGAGCAAGCGGGCTCACCGCTTCGGAAATTCTCAGACCATCGCTTTCGCAGCCTCCTCCTTATCCGTCCTACTTACTTCGCTAGAGGTGGCGCAAATATTGCGCGACAAAATCGCAGCCGACGAGCTCGCCGAACGCGTCGGTCAGGCGCCTCGTGACCGGGCCGGGGACGGCGCCATCGGCGAATTTGCGGCCGTTGAGGCTTGAGACACCGCAAATGCACAGGCTGGTCGAGGTCAGAAAGCATTCCTCGGCGGTATAGGCGTCGTAGAGGTCGATATCGGTCTCTTCGCACGGGATGCCGAGCTGGCCGGCCAAATCGATCGCCGTCTGGCGGGTGACGCCCGGCAGCACATAGCGCTCGCGCGGGGTCAGAAGACCGCCGTCGCGGACCAGAAAGATGTTGCTCCCCTGCCCCTCGCAGAGGTTGCCGTTGACATCGAGCAGGACCGCCCAGGCCTGCGCGTTCTGCGCCTTCACCTCGCGGTCGGCGAGGATCAGGTTCAGGTACTGGTGCATCTTGGCGCGCGGCGAGAGCGAGTCGGGCGGGGTGCGGCGCAAGGCGGGCGTGATCACCTCGATACCGTCGCGGAAATGCCTGGCCCGCTCGCGCAACGGCAGCGGCAGGCATTCGACGATGACGTTCGGCCCATAATGGTCCCAATTGTCGCCCGCCACCTTGGCGACGCCGCGGCTCACCCGCTGGCCGATCCAGTAATCCTCGTCCGGCCCCAGGAGATGCCGGTTGCGGGCCAGCACATCCTCGCTGACCGCTGTCATCTCGGCCGATGCCATCCCCGGATCGATGTCGAGGTATTTGAGCGAGCGGTAGAGGCGATCGACATGCTCCTTCAAGCGGAACGCCTTGCCGTTGAAGCTGCGCGTCATGTCGAAGACCGCGTCGCCCTTCAAAAACCCCTGGTCGCGGAACGGGATAAGGACCTCGCTCTCGCGCACGATCCGGCCGTTGAACCAGGCGACGCGTTCGTTTTCGAGCGGCATGCCTACCTCCTGCAAGAGCGCGTATCCCGAGCGGGTCGACTACTCTGGATCCCGTCCGTTCATGGCCGCGCTCGTCGCGGCTATCCATGCCTTCCGACGGCGAAGGAAGACGGGGGTGCCCGGACCAAGTCCGGGCATGAACGAAATTCAAAGTTGTGCAAAGGGACGCGCGCCTAAACCAGCCTCAATCGAGCACTTCGCGGTTGATCACATTCTCGCGGTTCGGCTTGCCGTCGAGCACGCTCAGGATATTCTCGACCGCGGCGACACCCATGCGGTCGACCGCCTCGCGCGTGACCCCGGCGACATGCGGGGCCGCAATAAAGTTCGGCAAGGTCAGAAGCGGGTTGTCCTGCGGGGTCGGCTCCTCGACAAAGACGTCGAGCGCCGCACCGGCGATCCGGTTCGCTTTGAGCGCGTCATAGAGCGCTTTCTCGTCGATGATGCCGCCGCGCGCGGTGTTGACGATGTAGGCGCTGCGCTTCATGTGCGCGAGCCGCGCGGCATCGAAGAGGCCCACGGTCTCCGGCGTCTTCGGGCAATGGACCGTGATGAAATCGGCGCGCGCGACCGCGGCGTCGAGGTCGGCCACCGGCTCGTAGCCCATGCCGCGGATCGTCTCGGAATACATATAGGGGTCGTAGACCAGGACATGGGTCTCCATCGCGGCGAAACGCTTGGCCGAGCGCGTGCCGATCTTGCCAAAGCCGATGATCAGAACGGTCTTGCCGTAGAGATCGGCCGGCATCTCCTTGTAGCGGTCGTGCCAGCGCCCTTCGCGGACGAGCGCGTCCATCGCGGCACCCCGCCGGGCCAGCGACATGATCAGAAAGACGCCGGCCTCGGCGACGCTGACCGAGTTGGCGGTGCCGCCGATCATCAGCGGGACCTTGCGCCGGGTCAGCGCCGGCACATCGACCGCGTCATAGCCGACCCCGATGCGCGAGACGACCTCGAGCTCGGGTGCCGCGTCGAGCTCGGGGTCGCTGAACGGCTGCACGCCGAGGCAGATGCCGCTCGCCTCTTCGAGCATCTTGTGGAATTCGGCCTTTGGCAGGTTCGGCACAAACTCGACGCCCTCGACATCGTCGCGCGCCTGGATCACCGCCCAGCCGGATTTCGACAGCGTCGTCGGCACCATGATCTTCTTGCGATTGGTCTGTGCGGTCTGGGCCATCGATCTCTCCGGGTTGTCGCCTTTAACCCATGCATATCCTGAATCACGAGCTGGCCGGGT
The DNA here is from genome assembly GCA_963702685.1 of uncultured Alphaproteobacteria bacterium. Classification (GTDB taxonomy): domain Bacteria; phylum Pseudomonadota; class Alphaproteobacteria; order ATCC43930; family CGMCC-115725; genus AP-15. The sequence goes on from CAVPDQ010000009.1 coordinate 83,842, forward strand.
GAAAAATCCATCGCTGACGAGCCCACGCGTCTGCGGCGGCGCAGGTTTTCGGTGCCGCCGGCGAGCCACCCTTGACAAACGACATTTTTTCCTTATATTACATATCGATCAGAGATTTGGCTGAATTGGAACTTAGATAGAAGTTTCAGATGACAACCAATGCTGACATTGAATCAGAACTTGAGCACAAAATCCTCGATCTTCTGCGTAAGCTGAAGATATTGTCCGACGGGTACCAATGCGAAGTACATCTTCATCGCGGAAATCGTAAGAAGCGGCGAGATGCCGAATTCGCGACGAGCTGGAAGCCGGATACCGATTCGATTCGGATTGCATTTTCGCCGATGGAAGAAGAGCTGGAGATCGCCACTGCGGCAGCTGCTTCTCCTGAGCCAGCGAATCTGATCGCTGCAGAAGATCGGTTGGCGGACCTCGTTCGCGCATTGGATCGCGCGGAAGGACGGCCTGGCTACGAATTTGTCTCGCTGAAATGGTTCCGCGATACCGCGCTGGCTCATGACGGATACTCCTGGGCTTTGGAGGAGCTCGCGCGGCACGACGTTCTGCGTGAAGCAATCGACAGACGGTGGATTCTGACCAGCAAGGTCGCGAACCCGAGGCCACCGAATTTTCCGGTTACGGCGATCCGGCTGAATCGGCAGATGCCCGAGGTGAATGCGGCGCTCGGGACCCGGACCGGAAGCTCACCCGTCTTTCGGCCGGTAACCGTCCGTGGAGAGTGGGTGTCCGAAACGATCCTGCGCGACAGGCGGTGATTTGGCGCTCTACTTTTTGGATACCAGCGCGCTGGTAAAATTGTACGTGCAGGAGCCGGGCACAGACCGGCTTCTGCCGCTCGTCGGCGACCAATCGGAAAATCGATTTGCAGTGCTCGCGGTTTCGGTCGTCGAAATCCGTTCTGCGATCAGACGTCGGCAGCGCGCCGGGGACATAGACGCCGCCGCTGCTGCTGCAGTTCTCGAAAGTGTGCAAAAGCACATAGAGAGCCGATTTCTCCGGCAGGTGATCAACGACACTGTGATCGATACCGCGCTGGAGATGATCGATCGCTATGCGCTGCGTGCCTACGATAGCCTCCAATTGGCGGGATGCCTCGTGCTCTGCGGGATTGCCAATGAGGCGTTCACGTTTATTTGCTCGGACCATCGGCTTCTGGAAGCGGCGCGGTCGGAGCAGCTGCGGGTGCTCGATCCGGCGGTGTGAGAGTGCTGAACCAATTTCAGGCGAAGGGTTTGATGATGCGCGGAGGTAAGCCATGTCCGTCACGTTTCTGATGCTGCCGCCGCAGGGCGAGAAGACGCGCGAATGGGGCGCACGCCTTGCCGCTGCATTGCCCGAGCTCGAGGTCGTCGTCGCCGAGGACCGGGCGCGGGCGGAGGGGGCGATCGCCGAGGCCGAAGCGGCGTTCGGCACGATCGCGCCCGGGCTCTTGCGCCAGGCGCGACGGCTCAAATGGCTGCAAGCGCCGCAGGCGGCGCCGCCGGCCGGCTATTATTACCCCGAGCTCGTCGCGCACCCGGTCGCGATCACCAATTTCCGCGAGATCTACAACGACCATATCGGGGCGCATGTGATGGCCTTTGTGCTGGCCTTCGCCCGCGGCCTGCAGCGCTACATCCCGCAGCAATTGCGCCGTGAATGGAAAAAGCCGGCGCAGAACGAGGGGGTCGTGCACTTGCCCGGGGCGACCGCGCTCGTCGTCGGCGTCGGCGGCATCGGCAGCGAGATCGCGCGGCTCTGCGCCGCCTTTGGCATGCGCGTCGTCGGGGTCGACGAGCGCCGCCGCGACACGCCGCCCGGGGTTGCCGAATTGCATCGCAGCGACGAATTGGATGCCCTGCTGCCGCAAGCCGATTTTGTGATCCTGACCGTGCCGCACACGCCCGAGACCGAGGGCTTTATGAACCGGACGCGGTTCGGCGAGATGAAAAAGACCGCGTTCTTTATCAATATCGGGCGCGGCCTGACGACCCGGCTCGACGACCTTGCCGCGGCGCTCGAGGCGGGCGAGATCGCCGGCGCCGGGCTCGATGTGTTCGAGGAGGAGCCGCTCCCCGCCGGCCATAAATTGTGGACCTTGCCCGGTGTCCTGATCACCCCGCACACCGCCGGGTACGGCCCCTATCTCGACGAGCGCCGCTACGAGATCATCCTCGACAATTGCCGCCGCTTTCTCGCCGGCCAACCCTTGCGCAACCTCGTCGACAAGGCCCGCTGGTTCTGAGCCGACCGGCTCAGAGCGTGCGCCGCGCCCTTAGCGCTGCGGTCAGGGTGCCGTCGTCGAGATAGTCGAGCTCGCCGCCGATCGGGACACCCTGGGCGAGGCGGGTCAGCTTGACGCCGCTCTCGGCCAAGCGGTCGGCGAGGTAATGCGCGGTGGTCTGGCCCTCGACCGTCGCATTCAGCGCCAGGATCAATTCCTGGCCGGGCTCGACCCGCGCCACCAGGCGATCGATCGTCAGATCCTCGGGGCCGACCCCGTCGAGCGCCGACAAGGTCCCGCCCAGCACGTGATAGCGGCCGCGAAAGGCATGCGTGCGCTCGAGCGCCCACAGATCGGCCAGATCCTCGACCACGCAAATCGTATTCTCGTCTCGCTCGGGGTCGCGACAGATGGCACACGGCTCGACGGTGTCGAGGTTGCCGCAAATCGGGCACGGCCGGATCGCGTCCGCCGCCTTCGCCAATGCCGCGGCGAGCGGCATCATCAGGGTTTCGCGCCGCTTGATCAGCTGAAGTGCGGCACGGCGCGCCGAGCGCGGCCCGAGCCCCGGCAATTTCGCCAAAAGCTGGATCAGCGTGTCGAGCTCGGACAATTCGTCACTCTCGCCCAACCTTGCGCTGCCCCTGGATCATCGTCTCGACCGGGCTCGACCCGTGGGCCGACAGCCCACGGACTTGATCCGTGGGCACCCACGTCTTTCGGCGCCGAAAAGAAAGGCGTGGATACGCGGGTCAAGCCCGCGCAAGACGAATTCACATGATTGTCCATTGCGGGAAGGTGCCGGGCGAAGGGGGCTTCAAAACGGCAGCTTGAGGCCGGGCAGGTTGAGGCCGCCGGTCAGCTTCTGCATCTCGCCCTCGGCGTAGAGGGCAACCTTGCGGCGGGCGTCGCCAAACGCGGCGACGATCAAATCCTCCAGCACCTCGACCTCCTTGGGGTCGAGCAGCGATTTGTCGATCTTGAGCTTTTTGATGTCGCTCTTGCCGTTCAAGGTCAGCGCGACGAGCCCGCCGCCGGCCACCCCGGTCATCTCGACGGTTTCGAGCTGGGCCTGCATCTCGGCCATCTTTTCCTGCATCGCCTGCGCCTGCTTCATCAGCTGGCCGAGATTTTTCATGGCTCTTCCTCTGGCAAATCGTTTTCCGTCTGCCAAATCGTTTGTCTCGGGGTCTGCGACCATGCCGTCCCCGGCTTCCGCCGGATGCTCGCGCACGGCCGAAATCGTCGCTCCCGGAAAGGTCTCCATCACCGCCCGCACCAACGGGTGCCGGGTCACCTCGTTGCGCAGCTCGCTCTGATGCCGCTCCTGCTGCTGGCGCAAGGTCGGCTCGCCCTCGGCCTCGGAAACCGCGACCATCCAGCGCGTCCCGGTCCACTCGCCGAGCAAGGCGCCGAGCCGGTTGGCGAGGTCGCGGGGCGCCGCCGGCTCCGGGCGGAACTCGATCCGCCCCGGCTCGAACCGCACCAGATGCAGATGCGTCACGAGGTGCGCCCGCAGCACCGCCTCGCGCCGCTGGTCGAACAGCGCCACGACCTCGTCGAAATTTTGCGGCACCGGCTCGTGCGACGCCACCGGCGCCGTCGGGCCGGAGCTTTCGACCGGATCGAGCGCCGCCTCAGCCAATTCGACCGGCACGCGCAGCGGCGCCGCAGCCGCGCCGGAAGGCCGTGGCGACGCGGGCATCGGCTCCTCCACTCGTCGCTGCGGCGACGCGGGCATCGGCTCCTCCACTCGTCGCTGCGGCGACGCGGGCATCGGCTCCTCCACTCGTCGCTGCGGCGACGCGGGCATCGGCTCCTCCGTCCGCCGCGGCGTCGGCGCGGCTGGCCGCTGCAGCGTCGCGACCAGCTCTGCCGGCGCCGGCAGGTCGGCGACATAGGCGAGCCGGATCAGCACCATCTCCGCCGCCTGGATCGGCGCGGGTGCCGTCTGCACCTCGGCAAGCCCTTTCAGCAGCATCTGCCACAGGCGCGCCAGCACCGGCATCGACAATTTCTCGGCGAGCGGCTGGGCGCGCGCGCGTTCGCCTTCGCTCGCCGGGTCGCCGATGCCGGCCTCGGGCGCCAGCTTGAGACGGGTCAGGAAATGGCCGAGATCGAGCATCTCCTGCACTATCAGGAGCGGGTCGGCGCCGTCGCGATAGAGCCGGTCGAGCACATCCAGCGCCGCCGCCGCGTCGCCGCGCAACACCAGCTCGAGCAGATCGAAGACGGCCCCGCGGTCGGCGCCCCCGAGCATGTCGCGCACCGCCCTTTGCGTCACCCGGCCGTCCGACAAGGCGATCGCCTGGTCGAGCAGCGAGAGCCCGTCGCGCACCGAGCCATCGGCGGCGCGCGCGATCAGCGCCAGTGCTGCGGGCTCGGCCTCGACCGCCTCGGCCGCGGCGACGCGCGCATAATGCTCGACCAGCCGCTCGGCCGGCACCCGGCGCAGCGCAAAGCGCTGGCAGCGTGACAGCACCGTCACCGGCACCTTGTGCATTTCGGTCGTCGCCAGCACAAAGACGGTATTGGGCGGCGGCTCCTCCAGCGTCTTCAACAATGCGTCGAAGGCCTGCTTCGACAGCATGTGGACTTCGTCGATGATGTAGATCTTGGTGCGCGCCGATACCGGGCGATAGCGCACCCCGTCGGTCAGGTCGCGGATCTCGGCGACCCCGGCATGCGAGGCCGCGTCCATCTCGATCACATCGACATGGCGGTCCTCGGCGATCGCGCGGCAATGCTGGCACTCGCCGCACGGCTCGATCGTCGGGCCGCCGGCGCCGTCCTTGCCGACGCAATTCAAGGCGCGGGCGATGATCCGCGCCGTCGTCGTCTTGCCGACCCCGCGCACCCCGGTCAGCATAAAGGCGTGCGCAATGCGCCCGGTCGCGATCGCGTTCGACAGGGTGCGGACGATCGCCTCCTGCCCGATCAGCTCGGCGAAGGTCTGCGGCCGGTATTTGCGGGCGAGAACGCGATAGGCGTTTGCCGGGTCGCTCATTCAGAAAACCACGAACACAGCCGGGATCGCGGGTGGGAGACCGGCAGCGACCCAGGCCGCAACTCGTTACGGCTGCTTCCTTCCGGACCTGACCGGGTTGGCGAGAGGCCTGCCCGCCGCCGGGCTCCCGCCCCACTATATCAGCAGCGGCCGCGCGCACGGCAAGCTTCCCGACCATAAGCCGCCGGATCTGAGGCAGGCGATGCGGATTTTCTGCAAGGGCGATGTCGATCTTGCCGGAGCCCAATCGTCGCGCTCCAGCTCCGCAGGTCGATGCGGCTTTGCGGCGGGGAGCGGGTGGAATAGATCGCGGCGCGCTGCGTCGTAATGATCAAAATGATCAAACGGCCTGCTGACCGCGGTCAGCAGGCCGGGAACGCGGCTGTGAGCTGGGAGGGCGGCGTGATGAAGCATCTCGTCAACGGCTGGGCGCGCATGGTGCTCGCGACTTTGGCTATGGCAGCATCCATTTCGATTGCCGCCGCGGCGAGGGCTGGGGACCAGCCGCAGCCGTTTCTGCCGGACGCGATCACATCCTCCACGATCCCGGCGAACGGCGACCTCAACCCCTATGGCGTGGCGATCGTGCCGCGCGGCTTTCCGGCGGGCGGGAAGATTGCACCTGGCGATGTGCTGGTTTCGAACTTCAACAACAAAAAGAACGACCAGGGCACCGGCACAACAATCATCCAATTCACGCCCGACGATACGATCGCACCCGGCGTGCCGGCCGGGCAAAAAGGCAGCGCCACCGTGTTCTTCCAGGGGTCGGGCCTCGGTCTGACCACCGCCCTCGGCGTCTTGCAGCGCGGGTTTGTGCTGGTCGGCAACGTCCCGACCTCGGGCGGGGTGATCCAGCCGCCGGGGTCGCTGTTGTTTCTCGACCGCAACGGCAAAATGGTGGCGCCGTCGCCCTACACCAACCAGCTCGACGGCCCGTGGGACCTGACGATCGACGACGAGCTCGATAGCGCGCTGGTGTTTGTCTCCAACGTCAACAACGGCACCGTCACCCGGTTGAACCTAATGGTGTCGCTGACCGCCATCACGGTCAAAAGCGCCACCGTGATCGCCTCGGGCTATTCGGTCGCGCTCAATTCGGCGGCGCTGATCCTGGGGCCGACCGGCCTCGCCTATGACCGTGGCAGCGATATTCTTTATGTCGCATCGACCAACGACAACGAGGTCTTTGCGGTGGCCCATGCGGGTTCGCGCAGCGGGTCGTCGGGGACGGGTGCGGTCATCTTCAAAGACCCGCATTTGCGCGGGCCGCTGGCGCTGGTGCTCGCCCCGAACGGCGATTTGCTGACCGCCAACGGCGACGCGGTCAACCAGGACCCGACCCAGCCCAGCGAGATCGTCGAATTCACCAAAAAAGGCAAATTCGTCAGCCAGTTCAATGTCGATGCGATGCAGGGCGGCGCGTTCGGCCTAGCCGTCGCCCGGATCAGCCGCGACACCGACCGGCTCGCCTATATCGACGACGTTCCAAACACCGTCACCGTGCTCGACCGCGGTCCATAAGCAGGATTTCGATCGCGGGCACGATCACGACGACGACAATAGCCAATGACCATGTCCCCCTCCGCCCAGCTCGGGCGTGGCTGAACACGATCAGGCTCTAATGTCGGGCTACCTGCCGCTCCTCGGGATTGCCGGGATGATGGCCTGACCGTCGGCGCCAATCTGATGCTGAAGCATGTCGCGGTAATCCTCGCCGCCGGCATATTGCTGCACGAGGCGATCTCGCCCGTCTCGTGGCTCGGCGTCCTTTGCATCGCGATCGGCATCTCGCTCGTCGGCACGGCGAGCCGCGCCCGAGGCGGCTGCGCGCGATGCGGCCAGCCGAGAGCGGTGCTGCGAGAGATAATCGACCGCGTAGCGCGGCAACCGCCGGACCGCCGCGTGCTGGAGCCGGTCGGCGAGCGGCCGGTATTCGCGCAGCCTTTGCGTCTCCGCGACGCGATCGGCGCGCAGCTGCCGCGGCAAATCGCCGAGCCCCGCCTCGGCCGCGTAGAGCAGCATGTTGCAGCGGTACCAGCTCTGGATGCGCGGGTTCCCGGCAATTCGCGGCCGGATGCAATCGATTGCCGCGTAGCCGCGCTCGCGGAATTTCGACCGCCAATATTCGAGCGGCTGCTCGTTGAGGTGGTGCTCGCCGCCTTGCCCCGGCACCGCCGCCGAAAACAGCACGAGCGGCGCGTGCGCCGTCAGCGTCGCGACAAAATCGGATGCGCAGCCGGGCGGCAGGTGCTCGGCGACTTCGAGGCTCTGCACGACATCGAAACGCCGGCCGAGATCGACCGGGCGGCTCAGATCCGCGGCATAAAACTGCCGTTCTTCGATCATCAGCCGGCGCCGATCGACATGGGGGCCGTCGATGCCGGCCACCTCGGCGCCGGTGTTGCGCCATACGCTGAGCCACGCACCTTCGCCGCAGCCAAAATCGGCAACGCTGCGGATCGGCATCGAGCCGGTCAGCAACGGCACGATCGCTGCGGCTGAGCGGATGGCAAACGACGCCAGAAAATCGTAGAAATCAGTGTTGTACGGATGCACTTCGGCAGCCTCCGCCGGGGTGCCGCCGGTATAGCGACACATGGTTGAAGCATGCTTAACCGAGCTGGCGTGATAGAATGACGGCGATGACCGATTTGCCGCGCGCCATATTGTTCGATCTCGACGACACGATCATTTCGGCGTTCGGTCAGGCGGAGTCGCAATGGCAGCGGGTGGTCGGCGCGGTCGCCGACCGTCTGGCGCCGATCGGCCCGGACGCCTTGATCGCCGCGATTCAGGAATGCTCACGCGAGCTGTGGGCCGACCCGACGCAGCACAAGCATTGGCGGCACCGGATCGTCGCAGCGCGCCGCCGGATCGTCGCTGCTGCGTTTGCCGGGCTGGGGGCGGCCGGGCATCGGGTCCCCGAGCGAGCGCTGAGCAATACGCTGGCCGACGAGTTCAACGCGCTGCACAACGCCGAGCTGCGCTGCTTTCCGGGCGCGCACGAAACTCTCGACCGGCTGAAGGAGCTGGGCGTGCGCCTGGCGCTGATCACCAACGGCGCCGCCGAGCCGCAGCGCGCCAAAGTCGTTCGCTTTGCCCTCGAGCACCGCTTCGACCATATCCAGATCGAGGGCGAGCACGGTTTCGGCAAGCCGGAAGAGCGCGCCTACCGGCATGCGCTGCAGGCCCTTGGGGTCGGACCGCAGGAGGCGTGGATGGTCGGCGACAACCTCGAATGGGAGGTCGCCGCACCGCAGCGTCTCGGCATCTACGCGATCTGGCATGACGGCTACGGCGTCGGATTGCCGCCCGACTGCCCGGTGCGGCCCGACCGGATCATTCGCAGCTTGCCCGAATTGCTGCCATAGCCTTGCCGGACCCCGCGGCGGCTCACCTCGGCTCGAACAAGCGGCGCGCGTTGGCGCGGGCGCGCATGCCGCTGCCGGCCATCAGCATTTCGAGGGTGAAGGCGCCGATCGCACCCATCGTCGAGATGACGGCGAGACCAAAGGTCGTGAACAATATCGAGGCGACCGTCGCATCCTTCAAAGCGCCGACAAAGAGCGTCAGCACCGAGGCGCAGGTGGCCGCCCCGGCAATGGCGGCGAGAACGACCGCAGTGTCGAGCGCCAAGGACCGCCGGCGCAGGTGCAGCAGCTCGGCGGTCATGGCAACGGCCTTGTCGCCATCGGCGCCCTCGATCGCCTTGTCGCCGTCGGCGCCCTCGATCGCCTTGTCGCCATCGGCGCCCTCGACCGCCTTGGCGATCAAATCGGCAACGCGCGCGAGCCGGGTCGAAAACACGTTCAACAGGGTGGCGATCCCGGACAAGAGAAAGATCGGCGTCAGCGCCACTTGAATGACGTGGGCAACGAGGTCGAGTGAGGAGCTGTCGGTGAGGCCGGGCATGGCGCTCGCGTCGTTCGAATAGCGCGCCAACCATACACCAGCCGTTCGGGCGCGCCCAAACGACCGCCTCCATCCCCCTCGATCCCAGGGTCCTGCCCGCGCAGAAGGTCCGGCCCGCGCAGCAGGATCATCCGGCCGGCGCCGGCGACAGGAGCTCGCCGCGAACGAATTCGGCGCGCGGTGCGAAGTCGAGGCCGGTCCCGCTCCGCCGGCGCGACCGTTTCGATGCCGCCAGCATGGCCTCGAACGCCGGCTCGTCGTCGCGCCAGCCGAGCAACCGCGCAATCTCGACAAAACCAAAAAACTGCCTTGTCGGCGGCCGCGAAAACCGGCTCTCGCCAGCGCCGTCCCGCGCGCCGCGGCCGAGCGTCGATCCGAGGGTTTCGGCCCATAAATCCGCCTCGAACGCGTCCGGCAGCGGCTCACCACGCCTTGCCTCGGCCGTGTGCGAATCGCGGCGGATCCGGGTCGCCAAGGGATCGAGCTGCTGGAGCATGCGCAGCGCTGTCTTATTGGTCACTTCGAGCTTGAGATGCAGCTGATGCGCGTTGACCCGGGTCTTGCAGCACGCCAAGAGAAAGCACGCCTGCAGCCATTTCTGCAGCGGCACGTGGCTGCTGTCGAAGATGGTCGCCATCGTGACGCGAAACTGCTTTCGGCAGCGACAGCACAGCTTCAAGCCGGTGCGCGCGCCCTTGCCGATCACCGCGCCGATCCGCTCGGTGTTGCCGCAATGCGGGCATTCGGGGCCGTTCGGCCAGACTATTTGCCCGAGCTTGGCGTGCGCCGCCGCCTCATCCCAAAAACACGGCTGGACGATGCTCGACATAAATTTTCCTCCCGCTGCGAACCGCTATCGAATCGGGAGTCGGACATGATCTCTCTAAAATAGAATTAACGATGATCGTTACCTCTAATGATTGTCGAGCTGTCCAAAGGCGGACCCCCTTGCGCCAGCGGGTGGGCGGGGTCCGGTGGCGCCAAGCTCGGGGTCGGCGGCAGCGGGGTCTCGTTGCGCTGTGCCTCGGCGGCGCGGCGCAGACGCCAGTAGGCGTGGATCGTCGCCGGGATCGAGCCGACATAGACGATGCCGACGACGGTCAAGGTCGGCCAAGGCGCGCTCGTAAAAAACGCGGTCAGCACGCCGATCCCGAGCAAGGTCGGAACCACCAGATGATGGGGAACGCGGATCCGCTTCAGCGATACGGTCGGGACCCGGCTCACCATCAGCAGCGCCACGCCGGTGACGATGACGGCGCTCAGATAGGGCGAGCGGAACAGCCAATCGCCCCATTCGAAGCTCAAAAACATCGGCACCATGACGAGCCCGGCTCCGGCCGGGGCCGGCACCCCGGTAAAGAACGGGGCCGCGTAGGCCGGCTGGTCGGCGCCCAGCTGGGTATTGAACCGCGCCAGGCGAAGCGCGCAGCAGACCGCGAAAAAGAGGACTATCGCCCAGCCGACGCTGTGCAGCTGCGACAACGTCCACAAATAGAGCACCGCTGCCGGGGCCACGCCAAAGCTGACAAAATCCGACAGGCTGTCGAGCTCGGCGCCAAAGCTCGAGGTCGATTTGAGGAGGCGAGCGATACGCCCGTCGAGGCCGTCGAAGATGCCGGCGACGATAATCGCGAACACAGCGCGCTCGAAATTCGCGTGCGTGGCAAAGCGGATCGCCGTCATCCCGGCGCACAATGCCAAGAGGGTCAGAACGTTCGGCACCATGCGGTTGACCGAGAGCGGGGACAGCCGGCGCACCCGCACCCGCGGCCGGCGCATTCTCGACCCACGGCTTCTCATTGCGCGATCCCCTGACGCGCCGGCTCCTGCGCCAGACGGTCGGCGAGGACGGTCTCGCCGCCCACCATGCGCTGTCCGGCGATCACCATCGGCACATAAGGCGGCGGAACATAGACATCGACGCGCGAGCCGAAGCGGATGATGCCCATCCGCTGCCCGCTCGCAACCTGCTGGCCGTCATAGAGATCGCAGACGATGCGCCGGGCGACGAGGCCGGCGATCTGCACAAACGCGATCTCGGGCCCGTCCGCGGGAGCGAGGCGGATCGCCATCCGCTCGTTGTTGAGGCTCGCCTCCTCGCGGCTCGCATCGACAAACCGGCCTTTGGTGTAGCGCAGCGCCGCGACCCGCCCGCCGATCGGAGCGCGGGTCACATGGACCGAAAAAAGATCGAGGAAAATCCCGATTCTGACAAATCCCGCCTCGCCCATCGCAAGCTCGGCGGGGGGTGCGGCAGGGGCGATCGAGACGACGACCCCGTCGGCCGGGCTGACCAGCAATCCGGCGCGGTCCGGCGTGACCCGCCACGGGTCGCGAAAGAAATAGCCGAGCCATAGCGTGAGGATCAGCGCGATCCAGCCGATCGGCGACCACAGCGCAAGCAGCAGCACCGTGACGACCGCCGCCGGGACGACGAATTTGAGGCCGTCCGGATGCAGCGGGGTCAGAAAATCGCCTCTCAGCACGCCCCATCGTCCCGCATGGCGAAGCCCCGGGGCTCAGCTCCCCTCGCGCCGCCACGCCGCGATCAGGCCGCCGACGATCAGCACCAACGCGGCCAGCGCCGGCAGCAGCGGCATCTCGCTGAACCCGGTCACGGTATAGTCGCCGTTCTCGCGAAAGCCCATCCAGTTCTGTCCGGCTGCCGACCGGTCGGGCGCCACCCGGCGGATTGCGGGGATGCTGCCGGAGCCGGCCCAAAACACCCCGCCTCCGGTCGCGGCGGCAACCGGGGCCAGCTTTTCCGGGGTGGTGCGGACATCGGCGAATTCGATCGGGTTGAGCGGCCCGGCCGCAGCCAAGGCCGTGTGCTTGCCGTCGCTGACCCGGTAGAGCCCCAAGCCGTCGATGCGCAGCGAGCCGCTGCTGCGCCCGCCCTGCTCCGGGGTCAGGGTCAGGCTTTCCTTGTGTCCGTCGGGTGCGGTCACCGTGACGGGCGTGCTGTCCGGGTCGAGCGATTGCCGGGTGACGACGAGCCGGCCGTCATCGACCGTGGCGCGCAGATCGTTTTCTTCGAGGTCCGGCTCCTTCATCAGCCAATAGGCGAGCCGGCGCAGCAGCTCGGCCTGCGGGCCGCCGCCTTCGAACCCGCGCGCCCAAAACCACATCTGGTCGGACAAGAGCTGCGCCACCCGCCCCTTGCCGACCCGGTCGAGGACGAGGAGCGGGTCGCCGCGGTCGCCGGTCATCACCGTCGTGCCATGATGGACCTTGGCTTCGACCTGCCGGAACCAGCGGCCCCATTGCGGCTCGCCACCGGCCGGCCCGGCCTCGGGCAGCCCCTCGGTCACCGGATGGCGGCGGCCGAGTGCCGTTAATTCCGGCTTGAACCCTTCCTCGTAGACATTGCCGGTGGGCTCGGCCGGCAGGATCGCGCCGAGCGGCGTGCGGGCAAGGCTCAGCGGCGTGCCGTAATTCGGGCCGGAGGCTTCGAGAAAAGCGCCGCCGTTCCTGACATAGCGCACGACGTTCTCCAGATAGGTCGCCGGGATCACGCCGCGCCGGGTGTAGCGGTCGAAGATGATCAGGTCGAAATCGTCGAGCTTGGTGTCGAACAATTCGCGGATCGGAAAGGCGATCAGCGACAATTCGCGGATCGGCGTGCCGTCCTGCTTTTCCGGCGGGCGCAGGATCGTGAAATGGACGAGATCGACCGACGGGTCGGATTTGAGGATGTTGCGCCAGACCCGTTCGCCGGCATGCGGCTCGCCCGAGACCAAGAGCACGCGCAGCCGGTCGCGCACGCCGTTGACGACGACGACGGCGCGATTGTTGGCCAGGGTCAATTCGTGCGGACCCGGCGGTGTCTCGATCTGGACGACGTTGGCGCCGCCATGGTCGATCGGGATCGTGAGCCGGGCATCGCGGCCGACCGGGACCATCATCCGATGCGCCGGCCCGCCATCCTTGCTCCAGCTGATCGCGGCCTCTGCGCCATTGGTGTCGGCAGCACTTTCGGGCAGGTCCTCGACCCGGACGGTCAGGGTCAGGTCCTTGCCGACGAGGCCAAAGCTCGGCGCCTGACCGACGACCAGCCGGCGGTCGCCTTCACCGGGCTGACCGGATAAGAGGACATGGAGCGGCGCGCCGATCTTTGCCGCCAGCGTCTTGGCGTCGCCCGGCGGCACATCGTGCACCTCGCCGTCGGTGATCATGACGATCCCGGCAAGACGGCGCCGGGGCACGTCGGACATCGCCCGGTCGAGCGCGGCAAAAAGCCGAGTCCCGCCGCTGTCGTCCGGCCGGCTGCTCGACCGGACCACCCGGACGTCGAGGTTTTGCTCGTGCGACAAGCGTTCCTGCAAGGTCTTGAGCGCAGCCTCGGTCGCTTGCCGGCGGTTGCCGATCCCCTGGCTCGGCGAATCATCGACGACAACGACGGCGACGTCACGCTGCGGCGAGCGGCGCTCGACCACCAGCGACGGGTTGACGAGGGCGGCGATCAGGAGCGCCATCGCCGCCGCCCGCAACGCCACGCCGCGGGCGCGCCGCCAAACGCCAAAGCCGAGGCCGAGCGCGCAGGCTGCGGCCAAGAGCGCGATCGCCGGCCACGGCAGCAACGGCGCGGTCGCCAGCACATACCCGCTGCCGGTCACTGGCCGAGCCGCTCCAGGATCGCCGGCACGTGCACCTGATCCGACTTGTAGTTGCCGGTCAGCACGTACATGACGAGGTTGATACCGAACCGAAGCGCCATCTCGCGCTGCGCCTCGCCGCCCGGCACCACAGCATATTCCGGCCGCCCCTCACGATCGACGGCCCAGGCGGCTGCCCAATCGTTGGCGCCGACAATGACGCTCGACACCCCGTCATTGACCCGGTCCTCGACCGGCTCGACCCACAAGGTGCCGACATTCCAGCGGCCGGGAAACTCGTGCAGCAGGTAGAACGACTTGGTCAGCACATGATCGGGCGGGATCGGCACCAGCGGCGGCATCTTGACGCCGTCCACGAGCCGGCGCAGCCGCTGCGCCGCCACCGCGCCGCCGCCATAGGGGCCCGGCGTCTGCTCGTCGCCGTCGCGCGTATCGAACAGGATCGTCCCGCCGGTGTCGATATAGCGGTTGACCCGCTCGACCGCAGCGGGCGACAGCCGCGGCTGGTCCGCCACCACCGGCCAGTAGAGCAACGGGAAGAAAATCAGCTCGTCGGCTTCGAGGTCGATGGCGATCGGGTCGCCGGTTTCGACCGCGGTGCGCCGGTTCAGGATGTCGCTGAGGCCAACGAGCCCGGCACGGCTCGTCGCATCGACCGCCTCGTTGCCGGTGCGCACATACGCGAGCCGCAGCTCGGAGGTCGCCCGCACGACAAAGGCGTCGTCGGCGCGCGCCGCACCCGAAAATCCGAGCGCCGCGAGCAGCAGGATCCCGGCGAGCCGGGCCGGACGCCGCCGGAAGAGGCCGCGCAAGGCGAAGCCGATCAGCAGATCGGCGAGCGCCAGCAGCAGCGCCGCGGTCAACAGCGGCGGGCGCAGATCGACCTCCTGGCTGCGTCCGAACGATGCTGCCGCCGTGCCCGCGGGCAGGCCCTCGATCGGCTTCAGACCGGCGGCGCCGGCCGAGAGGTTCAGCGCGTGCCGGGCGTCGGCAGTGCCGTAAAAACCCGGCGGATGAGCCGGCGAGACCGCGGCATGAGCAATCTCTGCCGCCGAAATCGCGCGCGCATTGGGCGGCGCCGGCTCCAATCGCCCGAACCCGTCGAGCGTTTCGAGCGGCGGCAGCGCCGCTTCGCCGGCGGCGGCCACACCCCGGCTCGTCGCCACGATCCGCCGCAGCATCTCGACAAAGAGCCCGGAGAGGGCGAGGTTCGACCAGCTCGCATTCGCCGTCGTATGGACCAGCACGATCCGGCCGCGCCCGCGCTTTTCGGCGGTGACGAGCGGGGTCCCGTCGGCGAGCCGCGCCCAGGTCTTGGCCGCCAGATCGAGCGTCGGCTCGGCCAGCACCTGGCGCGAGACGGTGACGTCCTTTGGGATCGCGAGCCCGGCAAACGGGCTGTCGGGGGCAAAGGGGGCGAGCCTGGCCGGCCGCTCCCAGGAGAGCGCCCCGCCGATCGTGCGGCCGCCGCGGCGCAGCCGGACCGGCAGCAAATCGTCGCTTTCTTCGGCGAGGTGCGGCCCGGCAAAGCGCAGCAAAAGCCCGCCATCCTCGACCCATTTGCCGATCGCCTGGGCTTCGGTCGGCGAATCCGGGCCCGAATCGGAAAAGACCAGCACCGCCGGCCGGCGCTTCAGCAAATCCGGCACCCGGCCGCGGCTGATCTCGGAAAATGGCGCCAGCGCCCGTTCGAGATAGTAATTCTCGCTGAGGAGCGGCTCGCCGGCGCGGTCGGGTCCGGTGGCGATCGCGACCGGGCGGCGGCGCCAATGCTCGTCCACCAGCAGCACCGCGCCGGCGGATTGCTGGTTTTCCACTTCGATCCGGGTCACCCGGTTTCTGAGCTCGTTCGGCATCGGCAGCAGCACCGCGGCGGCGCCGGCGCCGGGCTCCAGGGTCGCCGCGCGGCGCGTCAGCAATCGGCCGTCCTCGCCGCTGGCGCGCACTTCGTAGCGGCGCGGCTCGGTCGTCGGCAGCGAGCGCAACGACACGGCGAGGTCGCGCGCCTGCGGGTCGCCGGCGACGAGGAGCAGCGGCCGGTCGGTCGGTGCGGCGGTCAGATAGCGCAGCTCGCCGCGCGCGGCGAGGCCTTGGCCGAGCGCGGCGCTGCCGTTGTCGGCGAGGCCGTCGCTGAGCCAGACCGATGACGGCGAGCCCGGCAGCGCCAACGCGTCGATCCGCTCGAGCGCAGCCCGGCGATCGACCGGCCAGGGCTTTGGCAGCATTGCCTTGACCGCGGCGCGCGCATCGGCGGCGCGCATCGGTGCCAGCGGCGGCGGCGTCGCTGCGGCCGCCGTCGCGACCAGCACGACTTGGCGCTGCTCGCGCTCGGCTTCGGCCAAAACCTGGTCGAGCGCGGCCTGGCGGGCGGGCCAATCGGCCGCCGCTGCCCAGCCGTCATCGACGACCAGCAGGAACGGGCCGGTCCCGGCGAGGCGCTGCTGCGGGTTGAGCAGCGGATGCGCCAACGCGACGATGACCAGCGCCGCCAGGGTGATCCGCAGCAGGATCAGCCACAGCGGCGTTCGCGCCGGCGTTTCTTCGCGCGGCGCCAATCCCAACAGGAGCCGGACCGCCGGGAACGGGATCCGGCGCGGCGCCGGCGGCGTCACCCGCAGCAGCCACCAGATGATCGGCAGCGCCGCAAGCGCCGCCAAAAGCCACGGCGCGGCAAAGGCGAAGCTGCCGAAGCTCAGCATCGGCCGCCCTGTTTTCGCCCCGCCGAGCGCTGGTCATGAACGGTTGATCCGCCAGTCGCCGAGCCACCGCGAAATCGCCCTTTCCCCCGCCGGCCGGCTAGGGCATGCACAGATCTCAAAGCCCCAATATCCCCCTCTCCGCCCTTGCGGAGAGGGTCGGGGTGAGGTTGGGGGAGCCCCCAACTCCGACCTGCGGAACGTTTTGCACCGATCGGGCCTGGCGCTACCGGTGGCGGTCGGCCGACAGGGCGCTGTAGAGCGCGAGGAGCGCCAATTCGGGCGGCCGGTCGGTGCGGTGCGAGCCAAAGGTCCAGCCGAGCGGGGCGGCGGTCGCGGCAAGGCCGTCGCGGTGCCGGCGAAAGCGCTCGGCATAGTCGCTGCGGATGCCTTCGACGCGGCTGACGACAAGCTCGTCGCGCTCCTCGACGCCGGCGAAGCGGACCCGGCCGGCAAAGGGCAGGTCCTCCTCGGCGGGATCGACGATCTGCAAGAGATGGCCCTTGAGCCCGCTCGCGGCAAAGCGCGTGAGCAGCGCGTTGACCTCGTCGAGCGGCGACAGAAAGTCGCCGATCAGCACCAGCTGCGCCGCCCGCGGCAAGGCCGCGAAGGGCGGCAGGCTCGGCGCGTCGGCCGGGTCGCGGCCGATCAGCTCGGCGATCCGCGACAAGGCGAGCCGCCCGCTCATCGGCGCAACGCCGCTGCCGAGCAGGCTCAACCGCTCGCCGCCGCGCACCAAAAGGCTCGCCAATGCGGCGAGCAGCAATTCGGCGCGATCGCGCTTTTTCGGCCAAGCCGCGTCGGCCACATAATCGGCCGAGCTGTAGTCCATCGAGGCCGACGCATCGCGCCACAGCCACACGCTTTGCGCGGCTTCCCATTCGGTTTCGCGCACATAAAGGCGTTGCGATTTGGCGCTCTCGCGCCAATCGATCGCGGCGGCGGGGTCGCCCGCCTGATACTGGCGGAATTGCCAGAAGGTTTCACCCTGACCGACCCGGCGCCGGCCGTGCACGCCCTGCGCAACGGTCGCAGCCACCCGCTCGGCGGCGATCAAGAGCGGCGGCAGACGGGCGGCGACCTCCTCGGCGCGGTCGCGCAACGCCGCGGTTGGCGCCCGCCGGCGCGGCAACAGCGACGCGCGCAGCTCGGACGCGGTGGAAATCACCGGAACGGCGCCAGTATCTGCTCGATGATCCGGGCCACCGTGACCCCCTCGGCGCGCCCGGCAAAGCTGACCGCCATGCGGTGGCGCAGCACCGCCGGCGCCAGCGCCACGACATCGTCGAGCGACGGGCTGAACCTGCCGTCGATCAACGCCCGCGCCCGGCAGGCGAGCATCAAGGCCTGGCTCGCGCGCGGCCCCGGCCCCCACGAGACGAGGCGCCGCATCTCGGGCACGGCCGCGGTATCGGGCCGGGCCGAGCGCACCAGCGACAGGATCGCCTCGACGACGCTTTCGCCGATCGGCAACCGCCGCACCAGCCGCTGTGCCGCAATCACCTCGGCCACGTTCATCGCCGGCCGCGGCCGGTCATCGACAATCCCGGTGGTCGCGATCAGCATCTGGCGCTCGGCGTCGAGATCGGGGTAATCGACATCGATCTGCAGCAGGAAACGGTCGAGCTGCGCCTCGGGCAGCGGATAGGTCCCTTCCTGCTCGAGCGGGTTCTGCGTCGCCAGCACATGAAACGGCCGCGGCAGCGCGTGGTATTGGCCGGCGATCGACACCCGGCCCTCCTGCATTGCCTGCAGCAAGGCCGATTGGGTGCGCGGGCTCGCCCGGTTGATCTCGTCGGCCATCAGCAATTGGCAGAACACCGGCCCCTGGATAAAGCGGAACGAACGGCGCCCGGTTTCGCTTTCCTCCAGCACCTCCGAGCCGAGAATATCGGCCGGCATCAGATCGGGGGTGCACTGGATGCGTTTTTCGTCGAGCCCGAGGATGGCACCCAGGGTTTCGACCAGCCGGGTCTTGGCCAAGCCCGGCACGCCGATCAGCAGCGCATGGCCGCCGCACAAAAGCGCGATCAGGGCTTGTTCGACCACCTCGCGCTGCCCGAAGATGACCTCGCCGATGCGGCCGCGAACCAGACCGAGGCTGCGGCCCAAAGCTTCGACCTCGGTAGCGAGATCGGTGGAGGCGGCGTCGATGGGAAGCGAGGACAAAAGCTCAGATCCTTCTGCCGATGCTGCTGCCGATGTTGCGGCGGCTTCGAGCCTGGGCGAAAATTTCGGCCGCGGCAATTCCCCCGGCGCCGCACGCGCCCGCCGGCCGCCGGTCGATTGCGGCGATCTCGACATGCGCATCGCGCGCGACGGGACGTGGTTTTACCGCGGGTCTCCGATCCTTCGCCTGCCGCTCGTCAAGCTGTTTGCCTCGGTGTTGCGCCGCGAGGCGGACGGCGGTTATTGGCTCGTCACCCCCGCCGAGCGCGGCCGCATCGACGTCGAAGACGTCCCGTTTCTCGCGGTCGAGCTGTCGGTGGCCGGCCGGGGCCCCGAGCAGGAGCTCACTTTGCGCACCAATCTGGACGAGATTGTGACCGCGGGGCCGGACCATCCGCTGCGGGTCGAAACCGCCGCCGATGGCGCGCCGGCACCCTTTCTCCTGGTGCGCGACGGTCTCGAGGCGCGGCTCACGCGCCCGGTCTTCTATGAGCTTGTCGAGCTCGGCATCGAGGAAGAGATCGCCGGCACGCGGCAATACGGCGTATGGAGCAAAGGCGTATTCTTCCGGCTCGGCGAGCCCGGACCCGATTGGTGACAAAATGCGATCGGCTTTTCTGACGCGGCAAGACGTCGCCGACCGCTTTGCCCGGCTCGGCCGGCCGGGACGGCGCGGGTTTGGCGGCGCTGCTGATCCCTTCGAGGCGGCGGCGGTGCGCGCAGCGACCCGCGGCGACCACGACCTCAACCCCGGCATGACCCCGCCCAGCGCCGCGCTGCGGCCCGCGGCGGTGCTGGTGCCGCTCGTCGACCGCGCCGGCGGCATGACCGTGCTGCTGACCCGGCGGACCGCGCATCTGTCGGCGCATGCCGGGCAGATCTCGTTCCCCGGCGGCCGAATCGAGGCGGACGACGCCGACGCGATCGCCGCGGCGCTGCGCGAGACCGAGGAGGAAGTCGGGCTGCAGCGCGATCACATCACCGTGATCAGCCGGCTCGACACCTACGTCACCGGCACCGGGTTCGAGATTACGCCGATCGTCGGCATCGTGCGGCTGCCGTTCCGCCTCGCGATCGATCCGTTCGAGGTTGCCGAAGCTTTCGAGGTGCCACTCGATTTTGTCCTCGACCCAGCGAACCATCACCGCACCGAGCGCGTCGTCGATGGGCGCCGGCGGGTGTTTTTCGTGCTGCCGTACGAAGGCCGAAACATCTGGGGGGCGACGGCCGGGATGCTGGTGAACCTGGCCGAGGTGCTCGCCGGGTAAGCCGCCATGCTGCGGGTTTTCCTGACCATTGTCTTGCCCTTGCTGGTGCCGAGCGCGCTCTACCTGTTGTGGGTCGGTGCGTTCGGCTCGTGGCGTGAGGAGGGGAGCGCGGTTTCCTGGGCGGCGATGCCGTGGATCTGGCTCGCCGCCGCGGGTGCGGTGCTGCTGGCGATCGTGCTCTTTGTCGTGACCGTCGGCTTTGGCGTGCCGCAGAAGAACGGCACCTATGTGCCGCCGCGCTGGCAAAACGGCCATATCGTCCCCGGCCATCTCGCCCCTGGCCATGTCGTGCCGAAACCGGGCCCATGACCGAGCCGGCCTTGCAAATCCCGCCGCCGGCATGGATCGCCGAGCCCGCCACCGCCGCCCTGCTGCGGGCGTTCGCCGAGGGCGGCGAGACGGCGCGGTTTGTCGGCGGGGCGGTCCGCGATGCGCTGCTCGGGCTCACGGGCTCGCGCACCGATATCGACATCGCCACCCCGGCCGCGCCCGAGCGGGTGATCGAGCTCCTCGGCCGGGCCGGCATCAAAACCGTGCCGACCGGTCTCGCCCACGGCACGGTGACCGCGGTGGTGCCGCCGCGCCATTTCGAGATCACCACCTTGCGCCGCGATGTCGAGACCTATGGCCGCCATGCCCGCGTCGCCTTTGACGCCGATTGGGCCGCCGATGCCAGCACGGCGCGACTTCACGATCAACGCGATCTATCTCGACCCCGACGGCACGGTGCACGACCCGGTCGGCGGCTTGGCCGATCTCGAGGCGCGCCGCGTGCGCTTTGTCGGCGACCCGGCGCTTCGCATCGCCGAGGATGTGCTGCGCATCCTGCGCTATTACCGGTTCGAAGCGCGTTTCGGCACCGGCGAGGGTAATCCGCCGGCACGCGCCGCCTGCCATGCCGCGGCCCAGCTGCTGCCCACCCTCTCGGCCGAGCGCGTGACGCAAGAGCTGGTCAAGCTCCTCGACGGCGCGAGCCCGGTGGCGGCCTTGCGCATGATGGCCGAGGACGGCGTGCTCGCGGTCGTGCTGCCCGAAGCCCGCCGGATCGACCGCCTGGCGCAATTGATCGCCCTCGATCCCGAGCCCGACCCGCCGCTGCGCCTCGCCGCGCTGATCGAAGCCGACGCGGCAGCTGCCGCGGCCCTTGCTCGCCGCCTGCGTTTGCCGAACGCCTGGCGCGAGCGGCTCGCCGGCCTCGCCCCGCCCTGGCCGCTCGAACCCGGCGCAGACTGGCCGGCGCAGCGTCACGCCCTCTATCGCCTCGGCGCCGCGCGCTACCGCGAGCTCGCCCTTTTAACGGCTGCCGCAGGTGCCACGACCGCCGCGCGGCTGGCCGAGCTCCTCGACTTCGCCAGCCGGGCACCGGCGCCGGTCTTCCCGCTCACCGGCCGCGATGTGACGGCGCTCGGCGTTCCGCCCGGCGAGCGCGTCGGCCGCCTCCTCGGCGAATTGCGCCGCTGGTGGGAAGACGGCGATTTCGCCGCCGACCGCACCCAATGCCTCGCCCGGCTAAAGGAGCTCGCTGATGTCGGAAGAGGACCGGAATTAGGACGGGCGCTGGCGCGCATGCGCGGTCGGGGCCGCGGCCATCGTCGCCACGACCGTGTCCGGGCGGGTGAAGGCGAGATATTCGGCGGCGTATTCGGGCGGCAGGATCTCGACCATCGAATGGTTCTCGACCCACACCTCGATGACGTGGAACGGGCCGCGGCTGCAGTTATGGCATTGCCAGCCCTCGCGGTTCGCGATCGCCTCGACCGTGGCGGCGTCGGTGGCGACGCTGAGCGCGAAATGGACCGCGCTGAAGCCGGGTGCCGCCTCCGGATGCCTGGCAAAGCCGGCGCCGACGGTGCCGCCCGGCTCGAGCGCGAGACCGGCCGGATGGACCTCGACGCCGGAGCCGTGCTCGTCGAGCTGGAGCGCGAAAAAGCTCCCCGGATTGGGCGGAAACCGGACCGCGGTCCCGCCCATCAGCTCGGCCAGGACATTCGCGACATGCTGCGGATCGCGCGCCGCGATGGACAGATGATGGATCATGGTGCCCTCACAAATTTGCCGGCCGGAGCATAGCAGGCCCGGCAGCCCGGCGCGACACCGCCCTAGGCCCGCCCTACGCCCGAGACCCGCCCCGGCCGATCCGCTACATTCGCCGCCGCCCCTCCCGCCACGCTCTGGACCTGCCGCGCATGAGTATTCCGGCGCCGTTCGACCGCTATCGGGGCGAGGTCTTGCCCGCATGGATCGACATGAACGGGCATATGAACCTCGCCTATTACACGGTGCTGTTCGACTATGCGGCCGACCTCTTGTTCGAGGCGATCGGCATCGGCCGCAGCTACAAGGACGCCACCCACCACGGCACCTTTGTCGTCGAGACCCACAATCTCTACGAGCGCGAATTGCTGGTCGGCGAAAGGGTGCGGGTCGCGAGCCAAATCATCGGCGCCGACGGCAAAAGGCTGCATCTGGCGCACGAGATGTTCCGGCTCGAGGATGGCGAGCGCGCGGCGATGCAGGAGCTGATGTTTTTGTCGATCGACCTCGACCGCCGCCGGGTGGTGCCGTTTCTGCCCGATGCCGCCCGGCATATCGCAGCAGCGGCGGCGGCGCATGCGCACCTGCCACGACCGGAATGGATCGGCCGCCGGATAGCGCTGCCGGCTCGGCCCGGCTGAGGGTCCGCGCCTCAGGCGGCTTCTTCGAGCGTCGAATGCAATTCGAGCGTCGTCGCGCGGCGCAAATCGCGCGGCCTTGTGTCGTCATGCGGCCGGCCGCGATGCATCGTCGAGCGGTTGTCCCAGATGACGAGGTCGCCGACCCGCCATTGGTGGCTGTAGACAAATTCGGGCCGGGTCGCGATCAGGTTCAGGTCGTAGATCAGGATGCGGCCGTCGGCGACCGGCCAGCCTTCGATGTGCGAGGCGTGCGCCGAGAGATAGACCGTCTTGCGCCCCGAGCCCGGATGGCGCCGCACCAGAAGCTGGCGCGACGGCGGGTATTTCTCGCGGTCGCCGGGGGCGAAATCGGCAAAGCCGATCTGGGCGCGTGACCAAAAGATGTCGTGCACCGCGACGAGGCCGGCCAACGCCTCTTTCATCGGCTCCGGCAGCGCGTCATAGGCCGCGCGCATATCGGCGAACTCGGTTTCGCCGCCGCCCAAGGCGCTCGCCGGCGGCACCGCCACCGCATGCAGCATGCCGAGCACGACCGGCACCTCCATATAGGACGCATCGGTGTGCCAGAGCCGGTTGCCGAGGCTGTCGAGCCGGCGCTTGTCGTCGACCGCGCGCAGCCGCCCGTCCTCATCCAAATTCGAGATGTCGCCGATTTCCGGATGCGCCAGCCGCCGCCTGCCGCCCGCCGCCGCGGCGCGGCCGATTTCGAGCGGGCCGAAGCGGGCGGCGAAATCGCGCAATTGGGTGTCGTCGAGCCGCTGGCCGCGAAACACCACGACCGCATATTCGTCGATCGCCCGCCAGATCGCCGCCACCGTGCCCGGGTCGATCGGTCCGGCGAGGTCGACGCCGCTCGCCTCGGCGGCGAACAACGGATGCAATTGGCGCAATTCGAGGCTCATCTGATTCCCCTTCGTTGTTTCGATGATTCTCGCCCGACGCAGCTTCGGAATCCAGAGACGTGCAAAGTTCGAACGATCACGCGCGGATCAGCCGGGGTCCAGTTCAAACGCCGTGACCTGTGCCGGGTCGAATCAAGCCCGGATTTCCCGCAGCCGGCTCATTTGCGCTGCAAAGTCTCGGCGGAGGGCGTCGCGTTCTTCCGGGGGCAGCCAAGCCGCCATGTTGACGAACAAATGCTCCTGAGCCCTCGCGCGCGGCGGCTCCCAGGGCATCACAGCGGCATCGCGCACGAGCGCCAGCATCGCGTGCAGGCGCACACGAATCGCGTTCGGATCGGGCGTCTCCTGCGCGCGCAGCTTTGTTGAATCGGGAGCGATTTCGAAAAGGTCAGTTTGGCGCATCGCTTTGGTCCTGAGCCGGTCATTACGGTGGGTCATTACGTCATTACTCATTACTGTGTCATTACGTGTCATTACGGTGACAGTGCATTTTATTTTCATTACGTCATTACGGTGACAGTGCATTTTATTTGCTCCTCTGTCAATTAAGTGCACTGTCACCGTAACTCCGTAACTCGAATTAAGTGCACTGTCACCGTAACTCGCGTAACTCCCCCGTAACTCCCCGTAACTCGTAACTCCGCGATTAAGTGCACTGTCACCGTAACTCCCGTTAAGTGCACTGTCACCGTAACTCCGTAACTCCGTCACCGTAACTCCGCGTAACTCCCGTAACTCCCGTAACTCCGGTAACTCCCGTAACTCCGCGTCGGCCAGCTCGTCGTGACTGCCGGACGAAGGCCGGCGCAACCTCGCGGCGATGCCGAAGAGCATCCGATTCTATAAGTGGCCGGTCAGGTGCGGCGGGTGGCGAAGTCGATGCGGGGGTCGATCAGCATATAGGTCAGGTCGCTGACGAGCTTTAGGGCGAGGCCGATCAGCGTGTAGACGTAGAGCGTGCCGAAGATGATCGGGTAGTCGCGGTTGATCGCCGCCTCGAAGCCGAGGAGCCCGAGGCCGTCGAGCGAGAAAATGACCTCGATCAGGAGCGAGCCGGTAAAGAGGATGCCGACGAGCGCGGCCGGGAAGCCGGCGACGACGAGCAGCATCGCGTTGCGGAAGACGTGACCGTAGAGGACGCGGCGCTCGCTGAGCCCCTTGGCGCGCGCGGTCAGCACGTATTGCTTGTTGACCTCGTCGAGAAAGCAGTTCTTGGTCAGCATCGTCAGCGTGGCGAAGCCGGAGATGACGAGTGCGGTGATCGGCAACGCGATGTGCCAGAAATAGTCGGCGATGCGCATCGGCCAGGAGAGCGACGACCAATTGTCGCTGACGAGCCCACGCAACGGAAATATCGACAAATAGCTGCCGCCGGCGAACAGCACGATCAGCAATACCGCGAACAGAAAGCTCGGCACCGCATAGCCGACGATGATGACCCCGCTCGTCCACACATCGAACCGGCTGCCGTCCTTGACCGCCTTTCGGATGCCGAGCGGAATCGAGACCAAATAGGTAATGAGGGTCGTCCACAGCCCGATCGAGATCGACACCGGCAGCTTTGCCTTGATCAGGTCGACGACCCGCTGGTCGCGGAAAAAGCTGGTGCCGAAATTGAAGGTCAGATAGTTGCGCATCATCAGCGCAAACCGGGTCAGAGGCGGCTTATCGAAGCCGTATTGCTTTTCGAGCTCCTTGATCAGCGCCGGGTCGAGGCCGCGCGCCCCGCGATAGCGCTGATTGTCGCCGCCGCCCAAGGTCTTGATCTCGCCGCTGCCGGCGCTGACCCGCTCGGTCGCGCTGACATTGTTGCCTTTGAGGCGCGCGATCATCTGCTCGACCGGTCCGCCGGGTGCGGCCTGGATGATGGCGAAATTCACCACCATGATCGCAAAGAGCGTCGGGATGATCAGCAGAATGCGCCGTATCGCGTAGGCGATCATCCCCGGCCTCTCACTTCTTTGCTGCTGCGTCCTTTTTGGCTTCGACCGAGTGCTCGGCGGCAGGATCGACCCACCAGGTGTCGAGCCCGAGCGCGTATTTGGGCGACGTCGCCGGCCGCCGGAACTTGTTCCAATAAGCCACGCGGAATGCCGACAAATGGTAGTTCGGGACCACGTAATAGCCGTATTGCAAGACCCGGTCGAGCGCGCGGGTGTGGGCGACGAGGCTCGCCCGGTCCGGCGCCTCGATCAGCTCTTCGATCAGCTGGTCGACAACCTTGCTCTTGACCCCGAGGAGGTTGCCGCTCCCCTGCTGGTCGGCTGCCTTCGATCCGAAATATTCGCGCTGCTCGTTGCCCGGCGACAATGATTCGCCAAAGAGGACGATCGTCATGTCGAAATCGAAGGTCTCCATGCGCCGCTGGTATTGCGCGGTATCGACCGTGCGCACCCGCGCGATGATCCCCATCCGCTTCAGATTGTCGGCGAAAGGCAGCACGATCCGCTCGAATTGCGGGTTGTCGAGCAGGATTTCGAATTCGAAAGGCTGGCCGGTCTTGTCGTTGACGAGCTTTTCGTCCTTGAAGCTCCAGCCCGCTTCTTTCAACAGCTTAAGCGCCTTGCGCAGCCCCTCGCGGATATTGCCGGAGCCGTCGTATTTGGGCGGGTCGTATTCGGTGGTGAACACCGCGTCCGGAAGCTGGCCGCGAAACGGCTCCAGGATCTTCAGCTCCTCGCCTTTTGGCACGCCGGTCGCCGCCAATTCCGAATTGTCGAAATAGCTGCGCGTCCTCGTATAGGCGCCGTAAAACAAGCTCTTGTTCGACCATTCGAAATCGAAAGCATAGGCCAGCGCCTCGCGCACCCGCGGGTCCTGAAAGATCGGCCGGCGCAGATTGTAGCCAAAGCCCTGCATGCCGCTCGGCAATTGGTTCGCGATCGCCTCCTTTTTGATCGAGCCGGCGCGCAAGGCCGGACCGTCATAGCCGGTCGCCCAGTCCTTCGATGAATTTTCGACCCGCAGATCGTATTGCCCGGCCTTGAACGCCTCGAGCGCCACCGTCGCGTCGCGGTAATAGTCGTAGCGGATGGTATCGACATTGAACCGGCCTTTATCCACCGGCAAATTGGCGGCCCAATAATCGGGCACGCGGCGGTAGGTGATCGAGCGGCCGGGGTCGAGCTTTTCGATCTTGTACGGGCCGCTGCCAACGGGCGGGTCGAGCGTCGTCTTCTCGAAATCGCGCCCCGACCAATATTTCTTCGACAATACCGGCATCTCGCCGATGATTTGCGGCAATTCGCGGTTTTGCGTCGTTTTGAAGACAAACCGCACACCGCGCTCGCCTTCCTTCTCTACCTTGGCCACGTCGCCGTAATAGGAGCGGTACATGGGCTGCCCCTTGGCCCGCAAGGTCTCGAAAGTCCAGACCACGTCCTCCGGGGTCATCGGCGTGCCGTCGTGAAACTTTGCTTGCGCGCGCAACGTGTAGAGCACCGAAGATTTATCGGGCGCCTTTTCGATGCTCTCGGCGACGAGCCCGTATTCGCTCGCCGGCTCGTCCTCGGACGCGGCCGAGAGCGTGTCGAAGATCTGGCGGATGCCGGCCGCCGGCACACCCTTGATGACAAACGGGTTCAGCGTGTCGAAGGTGCCGATCGCCGAGAGCCGCATCGTGCCGCCCTTTGGCGCTTGCGCGTTGGCATAATCGAAATGGGTAAAGCCCGGCCCGTATTTCAAATCGCCGAACAGCGACAACCCATAGGTCGCGACCGCTGCCGTCGCGGCCGTGCCGAGCAGCAGAAAAACGCCGGCGGCAACCGCCGAAACCTTGCGCATCACCGGTTTCCTCGAAGGATCGCCTCAACCGCCTATAAAGGCCAACGCCGCGGCAAAAATGCGGCGGTCGCCGGCAACGAGGACGCGCCCGTCGGAGGCGAGGGTCAACGGATTGCCCCGCCAATCGCCGATCACGCCGCCCGCGCCTTCGACGATCGGGATCATCGCGCAGAAATCGTAGGGCTTGAGGCTCGCTTCAAGGACGAGGTCGATAAACCCGGCGGCGAGGAGGCCGTAGGCATAGCAATCGCCGCCGTAGCGGGTGAGCTTGGCTGCCGCCGATACGCGCCGAAAGGCCGCGGCGTCCGCTCCGTGGAACATGTCCGGCGTGGTGGCGAACAGGGTCGCCCGGTCGAGCACGTCACAAGGCCGGCAGCGGACCGGCGCGCCGTTCAATGTCGTCGGCCGTCCGGCGGCGCCGACCCAGCGCTCGCGCGAGATCGGCTGGTCGATGATGCCGAGGATCGGCCGGCCGTTATGGGCGAGCGCGATCAACGTGCCGAAGAGCGGGACGCCGCTGATAAAAGATTTGGTGCCGTCGATCGGATCGAGCACCCAAACGAGCTCGGCATCTTCGCGCACCCGGCCATATTCCTCGCCGATAATCCCGTGCGCCGGGAACCGCGCTTCGATCAATTGCCGCATCGCCGCCTCGGCCGCGCGATCGGCAATGGTGACCGGCGTCAGATCGGGCTTGTCGTCAACCTCGATCGCGGTGCGAAAATGCGGACGGATCGCCGCCCCCGCGGCATCCGCCAATTTGGCGGCAAGAGCGAAGCAAGCCTCCAGGTCGGGCGGCATCGGCACAATTATCTTCCTTGCCCCGCTGGCGCGGCAGGCATCCCCCGCCGACCGTCCCGTGCCGTGCACCTACCCGTCCCTCCCCCGCGGGTGGCGGAGGGGCGGGGAGGGGGGCGACGGGACCGCGGCGGATCAGCCGTTTCGGCGTCAGCGGGCGTATTTGCCCGAGACCTGCGGCGTGATGTCGGGGTAGGCGCCGGCGGTCTTTTGCGCCGCCGCCTCGTGCATCTGCAGCCGGGTGCGCCGCTCCCATTTGCGGCCGAGCTCGTCCTTGACGTTGAAGGCGAGCTTGCCGACGCCCTCGATCTCGAGCTCGATCTTGTCGCCGTCCATAAACGGGTTGAGACCGCGATGGTTGGTGCCGGTGGCGACGATATCGCCCGGCTCGAGCGCGTGGACCGAGCTCAGCCACTCGATGCAGCGCGGGATTTTGTGCCCCATGTCGCTGGTGTTGAAGTTCTGCATCAAGGTGCCGTTGTTGGAGAGCCGGATCTGCAATTTTTGCGGGTCCGGAACTTCGTCCTTGGTCACGATCCACGGCCCGATCGGGGCGAAGGTGTCGCGCGATTTCATCGCGAAAAAGCCGGGGGCCGGCAGGCCGCGCGCCGAGCCGTCGATAAAGCAGGTGTAGCCGAAGACGTAATCCATCGCGTCGGCGGCCTTGACGTTGCTCGCGCGCTTGCCGATGACGAGCGCCAATTCGGCCTCGCCCTCGAAGATCGTCCCGGGCGCGTCGGGCAGCACCATCGTGTCGCCCGGCCCGCAGATCGCGTTCGCGGTCTTTTGGAAGGCATTGATCGGTGCGGGCGCGCTGCGCGTGCCGTCCTCCATGTAGTTGACCGCCATGCAGTCGATATTGTCGGGCTTTGGCAGCGGCGGGCGCAGCCTGACCGAGGTCAACGGGACGCCCTGGCCGTTCGCCGCGGCATCCGCGAGCTTGCCCTTGTACTGGTCGAAGCGGGCGATCAGCCCGCTGATCAGGTCGCCCGGGCCGGTATGCGGGATGTCGCGCACCGCCGCCGACACATCGACGACGCGGTCGCCTTTGACCACGCCGAGCTTGAAATCGTCGAAATAGACCAGCTTCATCTCCGGTGCTCCCTAGGCCGGCTGCGGTTTCGAATTCGAATATCGTCATTCCGGCCGCAGCGCAGCGAAGAGCCGGAATCCAGCGATGCCCGAGGCAAATGGATTCCCGCTTTCGCGGGAATGACGAAAGTCTTTGGGCAATTACGACAGTCGTTCGGGAATGACGACAGTCTTTGCTCCCGTTACTCGATGGGGACGAAGATGCAGTTGCGGATCTTGCCGCCGAGCGCTTTCGACAGGTGCCCCTTGCCGCTGGTGTCCTCGACCAGGAACACCTCGCCGGCGCCGATCTTGCGGACCTCGCCATCGCTCGCGGTGATCTCGACCCCGGCGTCGAGATTGATGATGTATTGCCGCCGGGGTGCCGGGTGCCAATCGAGGTCGTAGGTCGGCGGCACCTCGCGAAAGATGATGCCGGTCGCCGGCAGCCGCTTCGACAATTTGCCGGAACGGGTTTCCTCGACCCATTCGACCTCGACGTCGCGGAAATGAGATTGCCCGCTGGCGTCGGTGTAAAGATTGTGGATTCGCACGGCACCCCTCCTCGCGATTGCCCGTTGGCGCATTTTAGCGGCGGCTGCGGGCCGGGCGCCAGCCTCTCGACGCGGGCAGCGGGTCAGGCGCGCTGGGCAGCGGCGCCGAACGCGGCCGGGCTTGCCGGACCCGGTTTCAAGCACAGCGCCGGGCGCTCGACCAGATGCCAGGACAAAAACGCGAGCCCCATTGTCGCTGGTAGGGCAATGGCGAGCACCTGCCACCAAGAGGCGTGACCGCCAAGGCCTCGGACCACCGCCGCCTCGACCGGCCAGCCATAGATGTAGAGGCCATATGACAAGTCGCCGAGACGTGCGGCCGGGATTGCCGGCAGGCGCGGATTAAGCGCCAGCCATAGCGCGAGATAGCAGCCGAACAGCGGAAACAGCGGGATCAGCTGCCGCAGCAGCCCGCTGAGGACGAGGCCGGCAAGCGCCAGCAGCGCCACGCGGCCATCGAAAAGACGGGTTTGGCGCAGCTTGTAGAGCGCCATGCCGGCCGCGAAAAAACCGAGCAGCCAGCCCCATCCGCCGAGAAAATCGAGCGCCTGGAAGCGCAGGCAGGCTATGCCGAGCGCGAGCAGCGTCAAAATCACCGGCAGGCGCAACAGCCCGAAGAGGCCCAGCGCCAGCACCATCAGATACATCATGAACTCGAAGCGCAGCGTCCACATCGAGCCGTTGATCTCGAGGCCGACCGGGTTGTTGACAAACATGACCCCCGGCAGCTCGTGCACCCTCTGGTCGAGGAGCGTGTTGCCGACAACGTAGCGGTAGGGTGCGGCCTGGCTGAAATAGGCGCCGGGCTCCAGGGTCGTGACCAGCGGTGCGAGGACAAACGCCGAGACTATGGCGGCGACGAACAGGCCCGGAAATATCCGCAATCCGCGCTTGGCCAGAAAGCGCAGCGGATCGGGCGTCGTTTCAAAGCTCTGGGTGACCAGAAAGCCGCTGATCGCGAAGAACACAAAGACGCCGCACAGCCCGAGGATCGCCTGGTTGCCGGTCGCACGGATCAGCCATTCGTTCTGCTGCGTGCCCTCGGCGATCAGAAACGAATGCGAGAACATGACCGAGACTGCGGCAAGGAGGCGCAGCGCATCGAAATTGTTGTGCCGCGTCATGGCGGCCGCCATCGCCGAGCCCCGTTTGCGTCGGATCGATGTCCAAACGCCTGCGACGGGCGCTCATTCCGGGCGAGGCGCCTTTATATCGCCCGGCGACGCCCCTGCGCGCGGCGTTCAGAGCGCCATCAGCCGCGCCACGCGCTCGCGGTGCCAGGCGGCGTCGCCAAAGGCGACTTCGGAGGCCTTGGCGCGCTTGAAATAAAGCTGCAAATCGTGCTCCCAGGTCATGCCGATGCCGCCATGCAGCTGGATGCCGGTGCCGGCGACCTTGCGCGCCATGTCGGAGGTTGCGGCTTTGGCCATCGCGACGGCGA
The DNA here is from genome assembly GCA_963702685.1 of uncultured Alphaproteobacteria bacterium. GTDB lineage: Bacteria > Pseudomonadota > Alphaproteobacteria > ATCC43930 > CGMCC-115725 > AP-15. Next base: position 114,961 of record CAVPDQ010000009.1, read on the forward strand.
GCGGCGCGTCGGCTTCGCCTTCGTCGAATGCCCAGGCAGCGTAATAGGTCAGCGATTTGGCGTTTTCGAGCGCCACCAGCATGTCGGCGGCCTGGTGCTTGACGCCCTGATAGCTGCCGATCGGCTTGCCAAAGGCGACGCGCAATTTGGCGTAATCGACGGTCATGTCGAGCACCTGCTGGGCGCCGCCGCACATCTCGGCGCAGAGCGCCACGGTGGCGCGCGCGCCGACGCGCGACAAAGGCGGCCAGCCGCCGTGCAGCTCGCCGAGCAAGGCGGAGGCGGGCAGGGCGACGTTGTCGAATTGCACCTCGCACGATTTGCGGGTCTCGTCGATCGTCGGCATCGGCGTGACGGTGACGCCGGGAGTCGTCTTCGGCACGAGAAAGAGGCTCACCCCGTCCGCCATCGTGCTGCCGTCGCGGGTGCGCGCGGCGACGACCAGGAGGTCGGCGAGATGCGCGTCGCCGACAAAGAGCTTGGTGCCCGAGAGCGTAAAGCCGCCGGCCGTCTCGCGCGCCGGGAGGGTGACGCCGCTGGCGTCCCAGCGCAATGCGGGCTCGGTCCAGGCGAGTGCAGCCTTTTTCTCGCCGGCGGCGATCCGCGGCAGCCATTCTGCCTGCTGGGCGGGGTTGCCCGCCTCCATAATCGCCGCACCACCGAGCAGCACGCTCGAAAAGAACGGCCCGGGCATGACCCGCCGCCCCATCTCCTCCATCAGCACGACAAGATCGACGAGCCCGAGCCCGGAGCCGCCATGCTCTTCCGGATAGACGATGCCGAGCCAGCCTTGCGCGGCGAGCTGTTGCCAAAACCCGGCGGTGACGGCAGCGGGATCCGCCATCCGCGCCCGCACGAATTTCGTGTCGCACTCGGCCTCGAGAAACTTGCGCGCGGTCTCGCGCAGCAATTCCTGCTCTTCGCTAAAGCCGATATCCATCAACCGACCTGCTGTTGGGCGCCGCTATCGACGAGCAACCAGTTTTCCATCGGCGTCGTCGGCCAAGCGACGTCGCCGAATGTGTAGCCCTCAAGCCAGCTCAGCCGCCCGTTGCGGATGAAAAGCGTAAATCCCACGACGTCCTGCGGCGCTGGCAGACGCGTCGGGAAATCTTCGCTCAGTTCATCGTCAGGGTGGTCGATCCGGGTCGAGTCATGCTGAGCATCGAAGTTCAGATAGTATCCTGTCCCCGTCATCTCTCGGCTGGTACAGCGGAGCACGCGAAGACGAGAGACAACAGCTGATCTCTCGCCGAATTTCCGCGACAACAGCAGTCGGAGTATTTTCCGCTCCGACGGATGCAGTTTTTGCGTCATTTGCTGCCGCTCCATCAGCGAGCTCTCCGGGGGCGGCTCATTTCACGACGAGCCCGGTAAAAACGATGCGCGCTGCGAGAAAGCGGCCGAGCCGGCCGAGCGCCATCAGCGTCAGGCGATCGAGCTGAGACGGCAGGTTCCAGTCGGTTATCGGCAGAATCCTGCCTTGCAGAACTCCGAAATATTGTTCGGTCCAGCGGTCGGCGAATGTCTCGCGTACGATCGCCAGCTCGTCCTCGTCGATTTTGTGCTCGTCCTCGGTGATGTAGGCGTCGCCTTGGTAGATATAGTGCTTCATCAGCGGGTGCAGCGTGTTGGTGACAACGCGGCTGGTTCGGATCCGCTGCAGTGCCGAATGGGTATAGAGCTCGTCGCCGATCACCCTGGCGCCCGGCTTGGCAACCCGCCGGACCTCGCGCATCGTGGCCGCGATATCGACGTGGTGCAAGATGTCGACAAAGAATACGAGGTCGAACGTGTCGTCGGGATAGTCGAGCTTTTCCGCTGCCATCGTCGCGTACTCGACCTGGATGCCGTCGTGCAAGGCGGCGCGGTGCCGGGCGATATCGATGATGTCCGGCGACAGGTCGAAGGCCGAGACGAGCGCGCCGGTGGAGGCGATCATCACGGCGTCGTCGCCGATGCCGCAGCCCGGCACCAACGCGCGCTTGCCGGCGAGGTCGAGCCGGCGGATCAGCGTGTACGCCGACCAATAGGCATTCCACCAGCGCCGGCGCGTGTCGCGGACCGCCCCCAGCGGCACTCGGCGGGTCATCGAATTGCGCAGCTTGGCGGCGTGGCCACGGTGGTATTCGAGCTCGCGGCGCTGGCGGTCGGTCAGCTCGTCGAGGGCGGGTGTCGTCATTGTCGGCTCCGGGTTCATCCCTTGGGCAGGCCCAGCACGCGTTCGCCGATGATGTTGCGCTGGATTTCGCTGGTGCCGCCGGCGATCGTGTATTGGCGGGCGCCGAGCACGCGGTGGTGCCAGCGCGCCGCATCCGGCACCGCCTCGGTCGGTGCGTCCACGGTGGCGTAGGGGCCGAGCAGGGTCGAGGAAAAATCGGCGATGCGCTGCGCCAGCTCGGAGCCGAAGAGCTTGAGGATCGAGCCTTCGGGGCCGGGCGGCTCGCCGCGCAGGCGGCGCGTCAGCCCGCGCAGCCGCGTTACCTGAAGCGCTTTCACGTCGATCGCGAGCTGGGCCATTTGCTGGCGGATATGGCTGTCGTTCCAGGCCGGCTCCTGGCGGCTCGGAAACTGCTTGGCGATCTCCAGCAAACGGGCGATCTGGGCGGCATGGTCGCGCCCGCCCGCACCGCTGCGCTCGAACATCAGCGTTGTCGTCGTGACCTTCCACCCCTCGTTCAACGGCCCGACCAGATTTTCCTTCGGCACCGGGACGTCTTCGAAGAACACCTCGTTGAAATGGCGGTGGCCGTTCAAGAGCACCAGCGGGCGCACGGTGATGCCCGGGGTCTTCATGTCGACCAATAGATAGCTGATGCCGTGGTGCTTCGGCGCCTCCGGATCGGTGCGCACCAGGAGAAAGCACCAATCGGCGAAATGCGCGCCCGAGGTCCATACCTTCTGGCCGTTGACGACAAAGTGGTCGCCGCGGTCCACCGCGCGGGTGCGCAGGCCGGCGAGGTCGGAGCCGGCGCCGGGCTCGGAATAGCCCTGGCACCACAATTCGTCGGCGCCGAGGATCCTTGGCAGATAGCGTTTCTTCTGCGCTTCGGTGCCCCAATGAATCAAGGTCGGTCCGAGCAGGTTCAACCCGACCTGGGCAGGCAATATCGGAGCGCGGGCGCGGAAATACTCCTCGTCGAAGATCACCTGCTGCATAAAGCCGGCGCCGCGCCCGCCATATTCGGTGGGCCAGGAAATCCCGACCCAGCCGGCGGCGTGCATCTGCTTTTGCCAAAGGATGCGCTTTTCGAGCGTCTCGCGATCCGGCGCGACGCGCTGGTCGGCCGCATCATCGACCTTGATGTCCTCCGGCAGGTTCGCGTCGAGCCAACGCCGGAATTCGGCGCGAAAGGGCGCATGCTCGGGGCTGTCCGCGAAATCCATCCCATGGTCTCCCGATCGGGAAATGCGCAAGCATAGGCGATCGCGGGCTGGTTTTGTGCACTGCTTCGTGGTTTGGCAGGATGCGGCGTTTCGCGATCGTCGGATTGCTGCTCGATCCGGCGAGGCATCGGCAACCGAGGGCGGCGAGGGGCGGCGAATGCGGCGCATCGGCATCGATGTCGGCGGCACCAACACGGATGCGGTCCTGGTCGAGGATGGGCAGGTGGCGCACGCGGTCAAGACGCCGACCACCGCAGATGTGACGGGCGGGATCGTCGCGGCGCTCGGCCTCCTCGCCCGCGCCCCCGCGGCGGCGCGAACGCCGATCGATGCGGTCGTGATCGGCACCACGCATTTCGTCAACGCCGCGGTGCAGCGGCGGGGCTTGGCTCGGGTCGCCGCGGTGCGGATCGGCTTGCCGGCCGCCGCCTCGCTGCCGCCGTTTTGCGATTGGCCGGCGGACCTCGCCGACCTCGTGCGCGGCGAGGTGCTGATGCTCGAAGGCGGGCATGATTACGACGGCCGGCCGATCATGCCGTTCGACGAGGCCGGCATGCGCGCGGCGGCGCGGCGGATCCGTGCGAGCGGCATCCGCTCGGTCGCGATCGCCGCGATCTTCTCGCCGCTCGACCCTTCGGACGAGGCGCGCGCTCGCGCGATCTTGCTCGAGGAATGCCCCGACGCCGCGGTCACCTTGTCGCACGACCTCGGGCGGATCGGTCTGCTCGAACGCGAAAACGCCGCGCTCCTCAACGCCGCGCTGATCGACCTGGCGCGGGTGACGGTCGCGGGCTTTACCGCGGCGATGGCGGAGAGCGGGATCAGCGCCCCGCTTTACCTGACGCAGAACGACGGCACGGTGATGCCGGCCTCGCTCGCCGCGGCGCTGCCGGTCATGAGCTTTGCCTCGGGCGCCACCAATTCGATGCGCGGTGCGGCGTTTCTCTCAGGTCTCGCCGACGCGACGGTGATCGATATCGGCGGCACCTCGACCGATGTCGGCCAGCTGCGCCGCGGGTTTCCGCGCGAGGCGAATTCGGTCGTCGAGGTGGGCGGCGTGCGCACCCTGTTTCGGATGCCCGATTTGTTGTCGATCGGCCTCGGCGGCGGTAGCATCGTCGAGCGCGAGCCGCCGGCGGTCGGCCCGCAGAGTGTGGGCTATCGCCTGGTCGATGAGGCGCTCGTCTTTGGCGGCACGACACTGACCGCGACCGATGCGGCGGTGGCGGCCGGGATCGCCCGGATCGGCGATGCCGCGGCGGTGGCCGGTCTCTCCCCCGAGCTGGTGGCGGCGGTGCTCGCCTGCGTGCGCGAAAAGATCGAGGACGCTGTCGACCGCATCAAGACCGAGGCCGGCGACGCGCCGCTGATCGCGGTCGGCGGCGGCGCCTTTCTGGTGCCCGACCGGCTCGCCGGCGTCTCGCAAGTGATCCGGGTGCCCCATGGCGACTGCGCCAATGCGGTGGGTGCCGCGATCGCGCAAATCAGCGGCGAGACCGACCAGATCTATCGCGGCCTCGGCCGTGACGAGGCGATCCGGGCCGCCGAGGCGCAGGCAAACGAGCGCGCGGTCGCTGCCGGCGCCGACCGCGCCACCCTCACGACCGTCGATGTCGAAGACCTGCCGCTCGCCTATCTGCCCGGCAACGCGCTCCGAATCCGCGTCCGCGTCGTTGGCGAGATGCGCGCCGGAGCCGGGCCGGGCGCGTGAATGTGCCGGCTGGTTTTTGCGGTCGTCAATCGAACGACAGCATCAGCTTGGCGGCGGCGGCGCGGAGCTCGGGCGGCAGCGGTGCCGGGCGGCGGGCGTCGAGATCGAGCTGGACGCCGAATTGGCCGAGGCGGGCGAGCTCGGCGCCGGTGCGCGCATCGCTCATGCGGTGGATAAAGCGGACCGAGGAGCCGCCGAGATGCGCGATCCCGGTTTCGACCAGGTACGCGTCGCCCAGTCGTGGTGCGGCGGCGAGGCGCAGCGCCAGCTCGAAGGTCGAAAACCCGCGGCGGGCGGTCTTGGTGTAGTCGGCGGTAAATCCGATCGCGGCAATCGCCTGCAGCAGCGCATCGGTAAAGCGATGGACAAAGCCGGCGAGCGAGAGCTGGCCGCGCTCGTCGAGATCGGCCGGCTGCACCCGCCCGCGCGCGGTCGGGATGGCGCCGGTCAAGGTCTTGGGCTCGGGGCGCGCCTCGCCCGCCGGCGCCTCCCAGACCGCGATCTCGCGGCCGATCGCGTCGCGCCGTTCAGCCGAGAGGGAGGCCGAGGGTGTTTCCCAGATGTCCTCGACCCAGGTCACGGTTTCGCCGCTGGCCGAATCGATGACCCGATGGCCGAGCCGCAATGCCGGGTCGAGGCCGATCGCCGCGCTCGCAATATGAAAGCTGGCGGCGGCGCGCAATTCACGGGCAAAGCGCAGGTTCAGCCGGCGCGGGAAGACGCCGGCGGCGCGGCTGTCGCCGAGGCCGAGCCGATCGGCGAGCGAGGCTGCGGCCTGGTCGATCCGGTCGAAATAATAGGCGACCGTGAAATGCTCGGTAACGTCGCATTCCCACGGCGCCACCGTGCCGCGATAGGTCTCGGTCCATTCAGCCATTGGTTATCTCGCGCTCCGATGTCGCTGCGCGGAGGTCACGGCGGCTCTGCGTCCGGATGCCGGCGTTGCAATAGCGCCAGGGCCCGCCCGACATCGGCCTTCAACCCCGGCAGATGAGATTGGATGGTATCCCAAACCGTTTCGAGGTCGATCCGGTCGCAGGCATGGCGAAACCAGCTGCCCATGTCGCGGATGTCGTGCCATGGCTGCGATGGCATCAGCAGAGAAGCCTGGTCGCCGAGTTCGATGAGCCGCCTCGCAAATCCGCTCGAGGCATCGTTCGACCGCGTCCCGAGTCCGGCCATCCTGCTCAAACGCAGCTCTCTCGAGCCCGGCTAGGTATTGCTCGATGCGCTCGATGTTATCAATGATATCCGCGAGGCTGTCGCGCGGATCGTGCTTAGAACGCACGGCGTCTGTCTCTGTCGATATTCTTTTGCAATCGCTGCTTTTGGACCGGCTCGGGAATTAGATCGACCTTTCGACCCAGCAAATCCCCGAGGCGACCTTCCAGCGAAACGAGGCCGAACAGGCCGATATGCGCGTCCCTGTCGAGCTCGGCGACGAGGTCGACATCGCTGTCGGGGCCGGCCTCGCCACGCGCGATCGAGCCGAACAGCGACAGGTGACGGATGCCGGCGCGCTCGAGCTCGGGTCGGTGCTGCTGCAATATCGATAAAATCAATTCGGCATCGATGTTTGCAAGCATCGGTGTTCCTCCGGCCCGGCCGCGATCGCGTAATCCGGTCGCGCCGCCGTCTCGGTCACATAGCCGTCGATCGATCCTCACGCAACAGCGCCGATTTGCCGCCGGCGGGCGGGCCACAGCCGCCTGAGCCGGGCGCTTCCATAACCGTGCGCGCCACAGCGTCGCTCTTTGGCGGCGACCATGTCGCTCGGCGCTCGACGTGTCCGCTGAAGGCGGCGAAAATCGATCATCGGGATCGCAGAACGGAGCGCGGCGATGGATATCGATCTGGCGGGGGCGCGGGCGGTGGTGGCGGGCGGCAGCCGCGGCATCGGGCGGGCGATCGCGCTCGCTTTTGCCGAGGCCGGGGCCGGTGTGTCGATCTGCGCGCGTGGCGCCGCGGCGCTCGAAACGGCCCGCGCGGATATCGCCCGTCACGGCAACCAGGCTCATGCCGCGACCTGCGACCTCGCCGACGCCGCGGCGATCCCGCGCTATATAGAGGCCGCCGCCGCAGCGCTCGGCGGCATCGATATCCTGGTCAACAACGCCTCGGCCTTCGGCACCAGCGACGACGAGGCCGGCTGGGCCGGGAGCCTCGCGGTCGATCTGATGGCGACCGTGCGGGCGACGCGCGCGGCTTTGCCCTATCTCGAAAAATCGTCGGCCGGGGCGATCCTCAACATCTCGTCGATCTCGGGGTTTCGCGCTTCCGCCCGCACCCCGCCCTATGGTGCCGCCAAGGCGGCGGTCCTCGAATACACCCAGACCTGCGCGGCACAGCTCGCGCGCAAGTCGATCCGCGTCAATTGCATCGCCCCCGGCTCGATCGAATTTCCCGGCGGCACCTGGGAGCGCGCCAAGAACAACAACCCGAACCTCTATGGCGCGATCCTGCGCAGCATCCCGTTCGGCCGCCTGGGCCGTCCGGAAGAGGTGGCGCGCGTCGCTTTGTTCCTGTGCTCGCCGCTCGCCGGCTGGGTCACCGGGCAGAACATCGCGGTCGACGGCGGCCAGATGCTGTGACGTGGCGCCGCATCGAGGTCGAGCCGCATTTCAGGCTGCCGATCCGGGCGCCGGTCGAAACAGATTTCCATGTCGTGATCCAGGTCACACATTTTTATTCGACCGCCGCGAGAAAATCGTGCCAGGTTCCGGTAGAAGCCGTCCGGCCGTTGTCGCGTAAGTCTGAGGGGGTGCGATGAAGGTGATCGTCTCGGCGATCGCCTGCGCTAAGCTCTCCTTCATAGCCGGCCTCGTCCGGCGCCATCGTGGGAGCGACTCATGACCATTCAGACGACCAATATCGACGCGACCAGCGACAATGCAGTTGATCTCACCGGCGGCGACGAATCGTTCTTCATCATCGCCAACAGCGTTGTACTAGAGTCACAATTCGTAGATGGAATAGTTGCTGACAATACGGCTAACTTCTTTATATAAAATAACGGTAGCATTGTCGCGAACAATGACGGGGTAGTACTCGAAAGCAGTAACGATCATTTCTATAACGAACGTGGAGGGTCCGTTTTCGGCTTTCACGCTGTCGTCATGAATACGGCAGGCGAAACGTTCGTAAATTATGGCGACGTGCCGGGAGACCTCATTGGAGTTTCTGACACGAGCGGGGGTAACGTAATCCTAAATTACGGAACGATCGAAGGGCCTGACGAGAGCCTGGACGTTGCCGGCGGAGAAATGATTACCAACGCCGGCGTCATGGAAGGCGCGATCACGTTCACCGGAGCTGGCACCGGGACCGCCAACAGCCTCACCAATTCCGGAACGATTACCGGCGCGCTCAATTCGTCGGTCAATCTCGATATCGACAACGCCGGCTTATGGAACCAGGCCGGATCGGCCGTAATGCTTGACCTCGGCGCCTCCGGCGGCGACATGTTCACGAACGCCGGCAGCATCGATGGCGCGATCACCTTCACCGGGACGGGCATCACAAATACAGTGACGAACTCAGGCGGGATCATCGGAAACATCAAGTTCTCGAGGTTACGTCGAGGTTACGCGAGGTCGAGGTTACGGTGCGAGGTTACGGCGAGGTTACGAGGTTACGAGGTTACGGTGACAGTGCACTCAATTGCGAGAGGTTACGTGAGAGGCTACGGTGACAGTGCACTCAATTGACAGGCAGAGAGGTTACGGTGACAGAGAGGTTACGGTGACAGTGCACTCAATTGACAGGGAGCAAATAAAATGCACTGTCACCGTAATTCGGAAATAAAATGCACTGTCACCGTAATTGCGTAATGTCACCGTAATTCGCGTAATTGCTGTCGTAATTGCTGTCACCGTAATTGCCACCGTAATTGCGCGTAATTGCGAGCGGCTCCTTTGATCACGGGCCCTACTCGGTCGAACGCGATTCCAAAAGGAATGCTGCCCGTCTACGAGAGGATTGTCGGCTTGACCGATGATGTTTGCGACAAGCAGCTAACCTCCGAATACCGGAACCTCGCGCGCGCAATGACCGGAGTCCTGTGCAGGAAGCGTCCGAGTCCACTCACTTCTGGACAACCGCGTACCTGGGCGGGTGGCATCGTTTACGTCCTGGGAAGGGCCAATTTTCTCGGCGACCGATCGTTTCCTCCGCACATGACAACGGCAGACCTTTGCGCCGCATTCGGCGTCGGGGAGAGCACCCTCCACGCCAAGGCGCGCGTCATCGAGAAGACTCTCAGGGTCCGGATGTTCGATCCGAAGTGGACGCTTCCCAGCCTGGTCGGCAGCAATCCGATCGTATGGATGGCGGAAGTGAATGGTCTGTTGGTCGATTTGCGCACGATGCCCCGTGAAGTTCAGGAGGTGGCTTTCGCCAAAGGGATCATTCCCTTCATCCCCGCAGATCGGCAGGGTCGATCGTGAACGTCGCGGTCTTGGAGAGCGCAACATGATCGAAGATCGGTTTTTTAAGCGCCTGAGCAAGAAAGCGCGGAAGGGATTGCGGGGTTGGCCGATTGCGACGATTGCCTTCTATGGCCCGAACCTGAGCCAAGCGACCAAGGCCGCTGTCGGCATCGTGCCATCCGAGAATGCAGGGGTGGAAGAGCTGCGCGACTGGAAAGTGGATCGTGGCGATATCCGCGCCAACCCCGGCATTGCCCGCGAGATACTTGAATTTATCGAGCAGCATCAGGTGCGGTCCGTCGCCATTACCGATGGCATAATTGGGTGCCCGCACGAGGAGGGTATCGATTACGAAGGCGAATGGTGCCCGGTTTGCGAATTTTGGCACGGGCGAGATCGGTTTACGGGGCAGAGGGTCCATTGATTTACGGGACCCCGACCCCCGCTGTTCGATCGCGCGACATTGCTGAGACCGATTCCAGCCCCGGGCGTGGTGCTGACTTACCCCCAGTTACGGTGACAGTTTGCTTGACTGGAGCCGCTGGGCTTGGCGGTGGTGCTGACCGGCAGCGCCCCGGACAGCGACGGCAACTGCACGACCTTCACCTACCTGGATGATAGCTGGGCCTGGATGATAGCTGGGCCTGGATGATAGCTGGGCCTGGATGATAGCTGGGCCTGGATGATAGCTGGGCCTGGATGATAGCTGGGCCTGCTGCGCCAAGCTCGCATCTGACGTCGAGACGAGCTACTGGAAGGGAGCCAGCGCAAAGATCCCGTGGCGGGGTGACCGAATTCTAAGCCTGGCGAGCGCGAGTGGTGTTCGTTGGGCAAGGGAATACCGGGCGGGGATGCGGTGTCATATCGAAGCCTCGCAGGCGCCTCCCGCGCCCGGCACAGATTGGTGCTCGATGTCTGATCTCCCCCGCCTCCTCGCGGTCGCCACCGCGGTCCCGCCCTATCCGCTCGACCAGGACGACGTGGTCGAACGGGTGCGCCGCCTGTTTGGCGGGTCGGCCGATCTCGACCGGCTGCTGCCGGTCTTCACCAACACCGGCATCCGCACCCGCTATTCCTGCGTGCCGATCGATTGGTACGACCGCGCGCATGGCTGGGCCGAGCGCAACCGCATCTATCTCGCCTCGGCGCTCGACCTGATCGAAAGCGCGACGCGGCTCGTGCTCGACCGCGCCGGCCTCGGCAAGGAGGCGATCGACGCCATCGTCACCGTCTCCTCGACCGGCATCGCCACACCGAGCCTCGACGCGCTGCTGATCGAGCGGATGGGGCTGCGCGCCGATCTGCGCCGCTCGCCACTATTCGGCCTCGGCTGCGCCGGCGGGGCCATCGGCATGGCGCGGGCAGCGTCCGAAGCCGCCGGCCATCCCGGCCAGACGGTGTTGCTGCTGGTCGTCGAATTATGCGCGCTCTCGTTTCGGCGCGACGATTTGTCGAAAAGCAATATCGTGGCGACGGCACTGTTCGGCGATGGCGCCGCCGCCGCGTTGCTGACGACCGCAGGCGCGGGTCCGGTGATCGCCGCCTCGGGCGAGCATACCTGGCCCGGCACCCTCGCGGTGATGGGTTGGGAGATCGCCGATGACGGGCTCAGCGCGGTCTTTTCACGCGACGTGCCGCGTCTTGTCGCCACCCGGCTGCGCGGTGCTGCGCAGGGCTTTCTCGCGCGCAACGGCCTCGGCTTTAGCGATATCGACCGCTTTATCTGTCATCCGGGCGGCGCCAAGGTGATAGCGGGGCTCGAAACCGCGTTTGGCCTGCCGGAGGGCGCCTTGGCCGACGCGCGTGCGGTGCTGCGCGACTATGGCAACATGTCGGCTGCGACCGTGCTCTTTGTATTGGAGCGGGCGCTCGCTGCCGCGACGCCGTGGCGGCGGGCATTGCTGAGCGCGCTCGGGCCGGGCTTTACCGCCGGCTTTCTCGTGCTCGACAACCGGTGACGGTGCTCTACGCGGTGATCGGCTTTGTCGCCGTGCAACGGCTGGCCGAGCTCGCCTGGGCCGAGCGCAACACCGCGCGGCTGCGCCAGGCGGGTGCGGTCGAGGCCGATGCCGCAGGCTATCCGTTTTTTGTCGTGCTGCATGCCACATGGCTCGCGAGCCTTTTGCTGATCCCGGCCGCGATGCCGCCGTCATGGCCGCTCCTCGGCCTTTTCGCGCTGCTCCAGCCGGCGCGGCTCTGGGTGATCCTGAGCCTCGGGCCGTACTGGACGACGCGCGTTCTGACCCTGCCGGGGGCGCCGCTGGCGCGGGTGGGCCCGTATCGCTGGCTGCGCCATCCGAACTACGCGGTCGTCACCCTCGAGATCGCATTATTGCCGCTCGCCTTTGGCGCGGTGGCGATCGCCGCGATATTTTCGGTGCTGAACCTCTTGCTGATCGCGCGGCGCATCGAGATCGAGGACGCCGTTCTGGCGCAGCGTCAAAGGCCGTGACCAAAACCTGGATCGGCTTTACCGCGATGGCGGTCGGCATGTTCATGGCGATCCTCGACATCCAGATCGTCGCCAGCTCCCTGCCGGAAATCCAGGCCGGCCTCGGCATTCCGCTCGACCGGCTGAGCTGGGTCCAGACCGCCTATCTGATGGCCGAGATCGTCGCGATCCCGCTGACCGGCTGGCTGACCCGCCTCTTGTCGACGCGCGGCGCATTCTGCGCCTCGATCGGCGGCTTCACCGTCGCGAGCCTCGGCTGCGCGGCGTCGACCGGGTTCTGGCAATTGATCGCGGCGCGCGCGGTGCAAGGGTTTTGCGGCGGCGCGCTGATCCCGCTCGTCTTCTCCTCGATCTTCTTGATGTTCGACCGGCCGGCGCGGAGCCGTGCGACCTTGACCGCCGGGGTGCTGGCGATGCTGGCGCCGACCCTCGGCCCGCTGATCGGCGGCTATGTCACCGAAAGCTGGTCGTGGCATTGGCTTTTTCTGATCAACCTGCCGGCCGGGATCGCGACCGCCGTCGCGGCCGGATGGGCGGTCCGCATCGACCGCCCCGACTGGCGCCGCCTCGGCTCGGTCGATTTCCTGGCGCTGCCGCTGCTCGCCGCGTTTCTCGCCAGCCTGCAGCTTCTGTTCGACCAGGCGCCAAGGCGCGGCTGGACGAGCCCGCCGATGCTGCTGCTGGCCGGTTGCTGCGCCGCCTGCGGCCTCGGCGCAATCGCCCGCTGCCTGCGCCGCAAGCCGCCGCTGATCGACCTCTCGCTGTTCCGCGAGCGCGGTTTCGCGGTCGGCTGCTGGTTCAGCTTTGCCCTCGGCGCCGGGCTCTATGGCGCCACCTATTTGCTGCCGGTGTTTCTTGGCCTGGTGCGCAATTACGACGCGTTGCCGACCGGCGAGATCATGATGGTGACGGGTGCGGCCCAATTGTTGATGGCGCCGATCGCGACGGTGCTCGAACGCCGCCTCGACCCGCGGCTCCTGATCGGCGCGGGCTACGGATTGCTGGCGGCGGGTCTCCTCGGCAACGGCTTGATGACCTTTGCCACCGATTTTTGGGGCCTGTTCTGGCAGCAGCTGGCGCGCGGCGCGGCGATCATGCTGTGCCTGTTGCCGAGCACCGCGCTGGCCTTGGGCGGCTTCGATGCGGCCGACGTGCCGAATGCGAGCGGCCTGTTCAACCTGATGCGCAATCTCGGGGGTGCCGTCGGGCTCGCCTTGATCGGCACCATTCTGCAGCAGCGCACCCCCGCCCATATCGCCGCCCTCGTCGCGCGGCTCCAGGCCGGGGATGCCGCCGCGGCGCGGCTCGTCGGCCTGCCGGCCGCACGGTTTACCGGGGTGCCGATCGGCCCCATCGACCAGGCGACGCGCGAGCTGGTGGCGCCGCTCGTCGAGCGCGCCGGCCTCGTCGCCGCCCTCAACGACGCCTGGCTCGCGATCGGCATAGTGGCGGCGCTGTCGCTGCCGGCCTTGATGGTGCTCTATTTATCGGCCGCGCAGAGCGGCATCGCAGGACCGCACGGCATAAGCAGCGTGACGAGCGACGCGCAAAAAATTCCCGCGGCGACGACCGAGGCCTCGATGCTCGGGGTGGCGCGCTCGCTCGGCAACAATGCGCTCGGCATCTTTCCGCCGCAGGCGTTCGAGGAGGAGGTCGTCTATCGCAGCTTTTACGGCCGCCGGCAGATCATCCTGAGCCGGCCCGACGCGATCCAGCACATCCTCGTTGACAATCCCGACAATTACCGGCGCACCGCCGCCGGCATCCGCATCCTGCGGCCGTTGCTGGGGCAGGGCCTGCTGTTGTCGCAAGGTGAGGCGTGGCGGCACCAGCGCCGCACGATCGCACCCGCCTTTGCCCCGCGCACGATGCCGCTCTTGGCCCGGCATGTCGCCCGCGCCGCGGCGGCGGCCGTCGCCCGGCTCGCTGCCGCAATCGACGCGCCGGTCGATCTCCTCGCCGCGATGCAATTCCTCGCTCTCGAAATCGCCGGCGCCTCGATGTTCTCGCTCGAAACCCAGCGCTTCGGGGCGGAGCTGCGCGGTCTCGTCGCTCGTTACGCCGCGCGTCTCGGCCGGCCGAGCCTGCTCGACTTCATGTTGCCGCCGACGATCCCGAGCCCGCGCGACATCGGCCGCTGGCGGTTTCGCCGGCGCTGGCTCGATTTGATCGGGCGGATCATCGCCGCGCGCCGCGATCAGGCTTGCGCAGACGCTCCGCGCGACCTGTTCGATCTGTTGGCGGCGGCGCGCGATCCGGAGACCGGGGCCGGGTTTTCCCCGGCCCAGCTCGCCGACCAGGTGGCGACCCTGATCGTCGCCGGGCACGAGACGACGGCGGTGGCGCTCTTCTGGTCGCTCTATCTCGTCGCCGCCGCTCCCGCGGTCGGGCAGCGGATCGCCGAGGAAGTCGCCCGGGTCGATCTAGGGCCGGAGAACGCGGCCCGAATTCTGCCGGCGCTCGTCTACACCCGCGCGGTCGTGCACGAGGCTTTGCGGCTTTACCCGCCGGCCTTCACCCTGGCGCGCCAGGCGATCGGCCCGGATCTCGCCGGCGGTGTTGCGATCCCGGCGCGGACGGTCGTGCTGATCGCGCCCTGGGTCTTGCACCGCCACAGGAAATTCTGGACCGAGCCCGACATCTTCGACCCGTCGCGGTTTCTGCCCGAGGCACCGCCGCCGCCGCGTTTTGCCTATCTGCCGTTCGGCATCGGCCCGCGCGTGTGCATCGGCGCTCAGTTCGCCTTGACCGAAGCCACGCTGGTGCTGGCGACGATGATCCAGGCGTTTCATGTCGAGCGCGCCGACGACGAGCCGGTCGTGCCGCGCGGCATCGTCACCACCCAGCCCGACCATCCGCCGTCTTTCCGGCTGCGGCCACGCGGATAAATCAGCAAGCTTCATCGGCTGCGGCGGCAGTGGTAGAAGCCCTGTCGGGGACGCAGCTTTCACCGGGGAGAAGCATGATGACAAAGGCGATCGGAAATCTGGTTTTGGCTGGCGGCATCGTTTTGGCGATGGCCGGCGCGGCGAGCGCGGCCGAGCCGTTCAAGCTGACCTCGCCGCAATACCAGGACGATGCGGTGCTGGCGAACAAGAGCGCCTGCGGCGACAAGCAGCGCAGCCCCAACTGCGTCGGCGAGAACGTATCGCCGCCGCTCGCCTGGTCCAACCCGCCGGCCGGCACCAAGAGCTTTGCGCTGTTGATGTTCGATCCGGAGGGGCGGGCACCGGCGGGCGTTTCGCATATGGTGATCTACGACATCCCGGTCGCGGTGACCGGGTTTTCCGAGGGCGAGATCAGCAAGCCCTCCGACAAATATGTCGGCGGCAAAAGCACGATGGGCAAGGCGACCTATACCGGCCCGGGCACCCCGCCCGGCACCGACTATCACCACTATACGCTGACCTTGATCGCGCTCGACCTCGACCCGAAGGCGTTGCAGGCGGGTCTCGACCGCGCCGCGCTGACCGCCGCCGTCAAAGGCCACGTCAAGGGCTCGGCCGGCCTGATCCTGCGCTTCAAGCACCCTGATTGAACAGGCGGGGATTGAGCACGGGCGGGACGCAGGCGCGATGGCGGAGCTGCCGGGGCTGGCGCCGGGCGCTTTTGATAAGCTCGACGGTGAGGAGGACGAGGTCTTCTACGAGCCGCCGCGCCTCGTCCTCCATATCGACGACGGCGCTGTCGCGGCGCTGACCGAATTCTACCGGGCGGTGCTGCCGGCGGGCGGCGTCCTTTTGGACCTGATGTCGAGCTGGGTCAGCCACCTGCCGCCCGAAATCGGCTATGGCGAGGTCATCGGCCACGGCATGAACGCCGAGGAGCTGGCGGCAAACCCTCGGCTCGACCGCTGGTTTGTGCAGAACCTCAACCGCGACCCGGTCCTGCCGCTCGCCGACCGCAGCATCGACGCGGCGATGATCTGCGTGTCGATCCAGTACCTCCAGCAGCCGGTCGCGGTGCTGCGCGAGCTGGCGCGAATCCTGCGGCCCGACGGCCCGTTGGTCGTCGGCTTTTCCAACCGCTGCTTTTGGACCAAGGCGGTGGCGGTCTGGCGGGCGCTCGACGACGACGGCCATGCCCGGCTCGTCGAGCATTATCTGCGCCAGGCCGGCTTTGGCCAAATCGAGACCCGGCGCCTCAGGGAATGGGTCGAGGATCAGAGCGACCCGATGATCGTCGCCCTCGGCCGCGCGCCGCCGAACGCCGCTTTATCCTCGCCCGCCGCTTGGGGGGAGAGGGCAGGGTGAGGGGGGAGCGACGTGCTTCGGACACCGGCCCCCTCACCCCTCCCTCTCCCCCGGCCGGCGGGGGAGAGGGCAAAGAATTGAGACTTCCGAATAAAGGAGACAAACGATGCAATTGGGCGCTCTGCTGCCATTGGGCGATATTGGCGGCGATCCGGCGGTGCTGCGCGAATACGCCGGCACGGTCGAGGAGATCGGCTACGACTTTATCGAGGCGCCGGACCATGTGCTGGGCGTCAACGCGGCGAGCCGGCCGGGCTGGGACCGCAACAGCTCGGAGGATTTGTTCCACGATCCGTTCGTGCTGTTCGGCTATCTCGCGGGCTGCACCAAAAAGCTCGGCTTTTCAACGGGTGTCTTGATCCTGGCGCAACGCCAGGCGGTGCTGGTCGCCAAGCAGGCCGCCTGCCTCGACGTGTTGAGCGGCGGCAAGTTCCGGCTCGGTGTCGGGGTTGGCTGGAACGAGGTCGAGTTCACCGGTCTCAACGAGAATTTTTACAATCGCGGCCGCCGCTCCGCCGAGCAGGTCGAGGTCATGCAGGCGCTGTGGGCCTCCCCGCATGTCAGCTTCAAGGGCAAGTGGCATATGATCGAGGATGCCGGGATCAATCCGCGGCCGGCTTCCGGGCGGGTGCCGGTGTGGTTCGGCGGCCACCACGAGCGCACCTTGGAGCGCATCGCCAAATGGGGCGACGGCTGGATGCCGAACGCGTATGCGCCGGGCCAGGAGGCGCTCGACATCTTTGCCAAGCTGCGCCGGATGACCGAAGGGGCGGGGCGCGACCCGGCGAAAGTCGGGATCGAGGTGTGGGTCTCGATGGGCAGCGGCGGCGAAGCCGATTGGCGCCGCGAGGCCGCCTTCTGGAAAAAGGCCGGCGCCACCCATCTGGCGCTGACCACGACCTTCAACCGCCGCCACCATCGGCGCATCGCCGGTCACGGCATGGCCGACCATCTGGCGGCGCTGCGCCGTTACCACACCGCCGTCGCCGACCAGCTTTAATGGGGCCCAGCTCAACGGGGCCAGCTTTAACGGGGAACTGATACCGGCCGGGCCGGCGCGAACCGGAACCAGGAACCGGCCGCGCAGCCGGGATACCCGCGGGCCGGCGATCGATCCCGATCAGGCCATCCGGCGGTCGTGGATGCTGCTCGGCGGCTTTACCGTCGCCAGGATCTCGCAATCGTCGGCCGGCAGCTGCACCGGCAAAAAGCGGCCTTCACGGCTGCGTATGACGTAAAAAGTGATGCCGAGCCCCTGCGCGAGGGCCGCCGCCTGGCTGCGCGCTTGTTCTTCGGTCATTGGGTGGCTCCCGGCGATCAATACCCGGTATGCCCGCTCGCCGCGGGGCCGGCGCGGTCCGAATAAGGCCGCAGCGCGACATAGGGGTCGGAATAAGCAGGTGCCGGACGATAGGCCGGATAATAGTAAGGATAGTAGGTGCCGTAAGACGGATACCCATAAGGATAGCTATAGGCAGGATAGCTGTATCCCGGCGAATAATATGGATAATAAGGCTGCGCCGCCGCGGCGGTAGAAATCACCGCGGCAAAGCCGAGTCCCAGCACGGTTGATTTGAGCATGATGTCCATTCCTACATGGGCGTCGTACTCACAACATCAAGAGATGGCGAATTGTTCCGCGCCGATGGGTTTCGGTAGGCGGTCAGGGTGCAACCCGTCGCCCGCCCCAGGATCCTCGTCGGATGAAGGCGCTCTTAACCGTTATGCTGGTCAGCCGAAGGCGGGCGGGCGGGCGGCTTGGGTGAAGTCGAGGCCGTCGATGAGGTTGTAGGCCTGGGCGTCGCGCTGCTGTAAGGGGGCAAGCCCGAAACGCGCCTCGATCAATGCCAGGACCGAGGTCGTGTCGGCGATGCGGTGGTCGATGTAGCCGCGGCGCGACCACGGGCCGATCAGCAACGCCGGCACGCGGGTGCCGCAGCCATAGGCATCGGGATGCGGCGGTGCGACATGGTCCCACAACCCGCCGCCCTCGTCATAGGTCACGACCGCGGCGGTCTTGCCCCACTGCGGGCTCGCACCCAGCGCCTTCAAAAGCCGCATGACCCAGGCTTGGCCCCAGCGCGGCGCGGAGTTGGCCGGGTGCTCGTCATGGCCGCCGGTCGCCTTGATAAACGAGACGCGCGGCAATTTGCCGGTCTTCAGATCCTCGAAGAAGTCTTGCGCGTCGCGGATATGGCCGGCCCTGACGTTGCCGAACCAGCTCGGATAGTATTGGAACGGGTTGTGGTGCGACAAATACATCCACGGCGCATCGATGACGATCGAGCCGTCGCCAGAGCCAAACGCGGTCTTCAAGGCCCAAGGCTTGACCAGGTTCCAGCCCTCGTTGTACCAGGCCCAATCGAGCCCGGCGGCGTTGAGCCGATCGCCGATATTGGGATAGGTCTGCTCCTCCGGCGGCGGGCCCGCATCGAGCGGCCCCATAAACACTTCGGTCGGGCCGTTCACCGGCGCCATGTCGTTGATCATGATGCCGGCCTTGTCGTAGTGCTTGTCGAAAATCGGCGGGACAAGGCTGCCGACCTGCTTTGCCGGCGGGTTTTTCCGCACCGCCGAGCGCGCCGCGGCCAAATAGAGCGCGTTGCCGGTCGAGCCGCCCGACATCGCCTGAAAGAAATGGTCGAAGAGGACATACTCGTCGGCCAGATGATGGTAGTCCGGAAGGTCGCTGCGGTCGTAAAAGCCGACGACCGCGCCCGACGGTGTGGATTGCGCGAACATCTGCTCGGCGGGATCGGTCAGCGGCCCGTTTTCGAGCAGGGTGTGCTTGCCGGCGAGCGCCAGCGCCACAAACCGGTCCATCGCGCCATTGTCCATTTGCGCCCACATGCGGAAGAAATGGTGCTGCGGGTCCCACAGCACGTTGGCGCCGGCGGGGATGTAGGGAGCGAGGTGGAACGGGCGATTTTCGAGCAACGCATTGGCAAAACCAGGTATTTGATAGGGCACCGGGAGGTATTTGTAGCGCACGCCGGCCGCATTTTTCTGCAAGCCGGTAAAGCGCGGGTCGATGTTCCCGTCCTTGTCGAGGAGGTTGGCGACCGCAGCGCCGTTGGCCGGCCGATAGGCGCCGAAATAATGGTCGAAGCTGCGGTTTTCCTGAAAGATCACGACGATGTGGTCGATCTTGTCGCGCAAGCCCTGAAGATCGGGCGCTGCCGGTGCGGCGGCCCGCGCCAACCGGGCGAAGGGCCGGGTCAAAAGCGCGCCGGCGCCGGTCGCCACGGCCGATTGCAGAAACCTGCGGCGGGTTTGCCTGAGGATGGTCATCATGCCCCCAATCGCCGCGGTCGTGCCGCCGCCTCAGCGGCACGACCGGCCTTGCGCGAATAGCACGCTTTCGTGTCAGTTGTAAGAAAGCCGGTGCATGCGCCGGTCGCGCGGGGCTTTTATCGGCGTGATGTCGCCCCCGGCATAGGAGGCCGTCAGGAAATTGGAATTGGCTTGGAGGAGCGCCGTGCGTCCTTCGAGACAGCCGCTTCGCGGCCTCCTCAGGATGAGCAACTTCGATAGTGCCATCAAAGGCTTACCTCATGCTGAGATGCTGAGGAGTGCCCGAAGGGCGCGTCTCGAAGCACGCTCGATGCCGATGCGACGCTTTTCTGCTCGGCAAACAATTTCCTGACAGCCTCACGGGCCGACGCGAAACCGCGATAGGCCGTGGCGGAACCAGCCGCAACAGCGCCAGCGCATAACCGAGGACGACCACATAGAGGACGGCGAAACTCCAGACCGGCAGTCGCCAATAGATCAGACGGCCGACCCAGCGCATGATCAGCGGCGTCCTCTCTGCCGGCGGGCCGGTCAGCGCCGCCTGCCACAGGGTCAGGACGCAGGCGCGGCCCACGAGCGCCTGCCCCGCCACCGCCGCCAGCAGCGCGAGATGCAATATCCGCCACCAGCGAATCCGCACAAACCGCCAGCCGCAGGCGGCGCCGAGCGGCACCGCGACCAGCCCGAGCACATTGAACAGGATGATCGCGAGATGCGCCGCCAGCACGGCGTCGGCGGCGATCATCTCGGGCCGCCCGCCCGGCCAGCCTTGCGCGCCGCGCCGGCCGCCTCAGAGGCTGGCGAGAAAGCGATCGAGCGCCGCCAGCGCCACCGCCTCGACAAGGGTTGGCGCGTGCCCGACGCCCGGCACCGCGACCAGCTCGCCATGCGGCAGCGTCGCGGCCATGCGCCGCGCCTGCGGCTCCAGCAGCACATCGCTGTCGGTGCCCCAGATTAAGAGCGTCGGGCATTGCAGCGCCGCCAGGGTCGGCCACAGCACCGGCCGGCCGGCCGCGACGCGAGCGGCGCGCTGGGTAATGTAGGTCGGGTCCATCTTCCACACCCAGCTGCCGTCCGCTGCCTCTTTCAGCACGCCGAGCGCCAGCTCGCGCTGGTCCGCGGCCGGCCGAGCGGCGGTGATCGGCGACACCTCGCGGCGATAGGCCATCGCCGTGTCGAGCGTCGCGAAGCGCTCTGGCCGCGCGCCGACCGTCTGGGTGATGCGCTGGCTGCCGGCCTCGGCGTCGGGGCCGATATCGTTGATCACCAGCCCCTTGAGCCGCGCGCCGTGCGCCGCGGCGTAGGCCATCGCAACGATCCCGCCCATCGACGTGCCGATCAGGATGAACCGATCGAGACCGAGCGCGTCGGCAAAGGCGGCGAGGTCGCCCGCCTGGTCGAGATAGCCATACGCACCATCGGGCGCCCATCCGCTCTCGCCGTGGCCGCGCACATCGGGGGCGATGATGCGGCAGCGGTCCTCCAGGTGCCGCGCCAGCGCGTTGAACGCCTGCGCGCTGCTGGTATAGCCGTGGACGCAGACGATCGGCGGAGCGTCGGGCTTACCCCATTCGAGATAGTGCAACGCCAGACCGTTGGCCCTCAGGGTCTTGCTTGCCGGCTCCATCGTCGTGGCCATCGCGTCATCTCCCGTGCTTGGGCTGCGCCAGTGCCGGCAATCTTGCCAAAGATCGGGGCCGGCCGTACCTACCATTCCGGCGAACGGCGACGGTGTGCGCGATGAAGCTCGAGGACCAGAACTTTTTCCGCGGCAATGCCGGATCGACGGCGAGCGCGCCGGTGCGCGGATGACCGCCCCGCGGGTCAGTCGCCGGCGCTTTCTGGGGCAGGCGGGCCTCGCGCTGGGAGTGGGCTCCGGTCTCGGCATCGGCCCGTTTGCGGCTCGGGCCGTCACCCGACCCGCCGGCCGGTACGACGTCATCATCGTCGGCGGCGGGACCGCGGGCGCCATCGTCGCCGCCAGGCTCCAATCCGCCGGCCAAGGCCGAAAGCGCATCCTGATCATCGAGGCCGGCGGGCCGACCGCCGCCGCGATCGGCGGCGCCGATTTTCCGCCCTGGCTGCCGCGCGGCCGTCGCGGCCCGACGATCTTCGACGTCCCCGGCGAATATTCCCAGATCGCCCACATGCCGCTCGGGGCACCCTATCAGCTGACCGAGACGGCGTTCACCTTTCAGGGCATCGGGCTCGGCGGCAACAGCATGTTCAACGGCATGCTGTTCCAAACGAACCCGAAGGAGGTGTTCGACAGCGCCTGGCCCAAGGGCTGGCAATGGAACGATTTGCTCCCGCATTTCGATCGCGTGCGCCAGCGTGTCCCGGTCAGCAACACGCCGTCCCCGGACGGGATCGCCTACAACACCGGCCCGGCGCGGATCGCCCATCCGCTCTACGCCGCCGCCGGTTGGAGCGCGGCCAACACGAGCCTGCCGTTCCGGCCGCCGGGGGTTTACAGCCGGCCTTACGTCGCGGCGACGGGCGGGCGGCGCGCGGGGCCGGTCAGCGGGTATTTCGCTCAGTTCGATCGGCGCGGCGAGCCGGCCCCGGGCCTCGAGATCCTGCCCTACAGCAAGGCCCACCGGATCGAGCTCGACACGGCCGGGACAGCGCAGGGGGTGCATTACAAAATGCGCGGCGGCCTCAAACAGTCGTTGCCGGCGACACCCGGCCTGGCGCGGCTGCGCCCCGGCGGATTTCTGGTGCTGGCCGCGGGAGCGCTGGCCACACCGCGCCTGCTGCTGCTGAGCGGCGTCGGCCCGCGCGGCCGGGAAGCGGAGCTGTTTCCGCACGGGCCGCGCACCAGCTTCGCGATCGACAATCCGCGGGTCGGCGTCGGCGTCTTCGACCATGTCCTGACGATGGTGACCTACGATTACGGCGGCCCGGTCCCCTACCGGGCCTACGACTATGGCGATTACGCCGGGAACGCGGCCGATTTGAGGGCCTATCTCGCGAGCGGCCGCGGCCCTTATGCGCAATATCAGCCGGTATCGATCCTGAACTACGCCAGCGCCGGCAAAATCCCCGATGTCGAGATCTTTCTCAATCCGAACGGCGCCGGCACGCCGGGCGGGCTTTATTATGGACCGAGCACGCTCTCGGCCTTTGTCATGCTGCTCGACCCGAAGGCGCGCGGGATCGTCAGCCTCGATGCAAAGGAGAACGTCATCGCCCCCGACATCTACCTGCCGGCTACCCCGGACGGCGACAAAGACACGGCCCTGATGACGCGGGCGGTCGCCGACATGATCCGGCTTTTTGCTCGCGACCGCGGGCTCGAAATCCGGTTCGGCCCGGGCGGCCCGAGCCACCCGAAGCTGAATCCCGATAGCCTCGCCGACATCCGCCGCTACGTGACCGGGCCGTCCCCGGCCCACGGCATCTACTTCAACCGGCTGATCGTCAATCATTTTGGCGGCACCGCGGCGCTGAGCGAAGGCAAGGGCGGCGTCGATCCCAAAACCCTGATCCTGCGCGGCACATCGAACGTCGCGGTGGTCGACGCCTCGCTCTTGCCGGCGCCGGTAACCGCACATCCGGTCGGCACGATCATGGCCGTCGCCGACCGCGCCGGCGGGCTTCTGGCCGGACGCTGGGCCTGACCGGCGCCGCACCTCAGCCTTTCCCGAGCTTCGCCGGCCGCGCCTTGCCAAGGTGCGGGCCGCTCTTTACCTATCACCTGTCGGGTCGGCCCGGAGCCGCCGCGCGAGGGAGGTCGAAGATGCAGCTCGAGGACCAGAGGCTCTTCCGCCAGCAATGCTATATCGACGGCGCGTGGACCGACGCCTTGAACCGCGGCACGATCCCGGTGACCGACCCCGCGACCGGCGAAACCCTCGGCACCGTGCCGCGGATGGGGGCCGAAGAGACCCGCCGGGCGATCGAGGCGGCGGACAAGGCATTGCCGGCCTGGCGCGCCAAGACCGCCAAGGAGCGCGCCCAGGTGCTGCGCCGCTGGTTCGACCTGATGATGGCGAACCAGGAGGACCTGGCGACCCTGATGACCGCCGAGCAAGGCAAGCCCTTGTCCGAGTCGAAGGGCGAGATCGCCTATGCCGCCGCCTTTATCGAATGGTTCGGCGAGGAGGGAAAACGCGTCTACGGCGACACGATCCCGGCGCACGCATCCGACAAGCGCATCGTCGTGACGAAGGAGCCGATCGGCGTCACCGCCGCGATCACGCCATGGAACTTCCCCTCGGCGATGATCACCCGCAAGGCCGGCCCGGCTTTGGCGGCGGGCTGCACGATGGTGGTGAAGCCGGCGACCGCCACACCATTCTCGGCGCTGGCTCTGTGTGAATTGGCCGAGCGCGCCGGGGTGCCGAAGGGGGTCCTCTCCTGCGTCACCGGTGGTGCGAAGGAGATCGGCGGCGAGATGACCTCGAACCCCGTCGTGCGCAAGCTCTCCTTCACCGGCTCGACCGAAATCGGCAAGCTGCTGATGGAGCAGTGCGCCGGCACGGTCAAAAAGCTGTCGCTGGAGCTGGGCGGCAACGCGCCCTTTATCGTCTTCGACGACGCCGACATCGAGATGGCGGTCAAGGGGGCGATCGCCTCCAAATATCGGAACGCCGGGCAGACCTGCGTGTGCGCCAACCGCATCCTGGTGCAGGACGGCGTTTACGACGCCTTTACCAAGCGATTGGCCGAGGCGGCGGGGGCGATGAAGGTCGCGGCCGGGTTCGAGCCGGGTGCGGTGATCGGACCCTTGATCGACATGAAGGCGATCGAGAAGGTCGAGGCCCATGTCGCCGACGCGCTGCAAAAGGGCGCCAAGGTGGTGATCGGCGGCAAGCGCAGCGCCTTGGGCGGCAGCTTTTACGAGCCGACGGTGCTGACCGGCGTCACCACCGACATGATGATCACCCGCGAGGAGACCTTCGGCCCGGTGGCACCCCTCTACCGCTTCAAGAGCGAGGCCGAGGCGATCAGGATGGCCAACGACACCGAGTTCGGGCTCGCCGCCTATTTCTACAGCCGCGACATCGGCCGCATCTGGCGCGTCGCCGAGGCCTTGGAATACGGCATCGTCGGCATCAACGAAGGCATCATCTCGACCGAGATCGCCCCCTTCGGCGGCATGAAGGAATCCGGCATCGGCCGCGAAGGCTCAAAATACGGCATCGAAGAATATCTCGAAGTCAAATACCTCTGCATGGGCGGCATTGACCGGTGAAGCACCGCCCGAAACGGGCCGGCCGGGATCGGGTGGGATACATCATGACCAAGGATCAGGTTAGGGCGGTATTGGAACGGGTTCCGACTTGGCCGGAGCGCCGACAGCAGCAACTGGCAGAAATTGCGCTCGAAATCGAGGCGGAGCTCGCCGACGCCGGCTATGACGCGACACCGGACGAACTGACGGCGATCGGTCCGGGTACCGTGATCGGGCCGCTCATTGGCATGAAGGTGGTCGATAGGGTTGAGGCGCACCTTCCCGCTTGATGCCGACGGCCGGATATTTTATGTATATCCTTCAAGAGATTTCGGAGGGGCCTGATGCAAGTCCAAGTCGCGCGCTGGGGCAACAGCCTCGGGCTGCGCATCCCCAAGGATATCGCACGCCGAGCCGGGTTGCGGGAGGGCGTTCGCGTCGATGTCGAGGCGGAGGGAGACCGAATCATTATTTCTCCGGCGCGGCCACGCTATGTCCTCGCCGATCTGTTGGAGGGGATGACGCCGGAGGCGATGCGGCAAGCGTTCGATTGGGGACCGGATAAAGGCCGCGAGATCATCGAGTGAGGCGATGCCCTACGTGCCGGACGCGGGTGATCTGATCTGGGCCGACTTTGATCCCCGCGTTGGCCGCGAGCAGAGCGGCCGGCGTCCCGCGCTGGTTATCTCACCCGCCGATTTCTGCCGAGTGACCGAATTCGCAATTGTGTGCCCGATTACCTCCCGTGTTCGCCCTTTTGGCACGAGCGTCGTGTTGCCGCCGGGGCTACCCGTGTCGGGCGAAATCCTGACCAGTCATGTGCGCAGCATCGACACGCTGGCGCGCCCGATCAGCTATGCCGGAGCCGCGGTTCCCGCCGTAATTCTCGAAGAGGTTCGCAGCAAGCTGGCCGCCTTGACTGGCATGTAGCGCATGCTGATCGAGCTGCTAAGCTTACCCGAGCCGAGGACGCGGGAAGGGCCAAAGCCATGCCGGTGATCGAGCGCGGGCGCTCTGGCCTCCTGGTGGTCGATTTTCAGGCGCGGCTGATGCCGGCGATCGAGGAGGGCGCCGCGGCTGTCGCCAATGCGCGGCGCCTGCTCGACGCCGCCGGGATGCTCGAGGTGCCGGTCCTGTTCACCGAGCAGAACCCCCGCGGCCTCGGCGGCACGGTGGCGGAGCTGCGCTCCGATGCGGCGCAGCTGGCGCACAAGATGACGTTCGACGCGTGCCGCATGCCGGGCTTTCTCGCCGCGTTGCCGGACCGTCCCGATTTGATCGTCGCCGGGTGCGAAACCCATGTCTGCGTGCTGCAGACGGTGCTGGGCTTGCTCAAGGCGGGGCGGCGGATTTTTGCGGTGCGCGACGCGATGGGCTCGCGCCGCGCCGAGAGCAAGGAGACCGCGCTGCGCCGCATGGAGAAGAACGGCGCCGAGATCGTGACCACCGAGATGGTCCTTTTCGAATGGCTGGGAACGGCCGAGGACCCGCGGCTGCGGCGGATTCTCGACCTCGTGCGATGACGGCTTCGTGCTGCCGCGCCGTCCCTCGGCCCGCGGGGCGACCGGCGAGATCGGGCAGCCCGGGATGTTATCGGGATTTTATGCGGTGGCGAGGCGAAGCTGATCTATAACCGAGGGCAATGACGATCCGCGACGAGGTCACGTGCGATTTCCCGTCCGGCTATACCATGTCGATCTGATCTTGGAGGTCAAACGCAAGACCTTGGGCGAAAATGCCGCGCGCTTGTAGGGGATCGACATCGCGGCGCAGTCGGCATCGCCAGATAAGTGTCGGCGTCGCCATAAGGCGCCGCTGCCGCGTGGCGCAGCTCGCCGCGGTCATACGCCGTTCACGTCCGGGCGATATCGTCCAACCGCCGCGTGGCGATGCGGCTCGGCCAAGGGAGAACGAGATGCTGGCGGGCGCGCGCGTTCAAGAGAGGCTGGCGCGACAGGCGCTCGCCCTCGTTCTCGCCGGCGGTCGCGGCAGCCGGCTGAAGCAGCTGACCGACCGGCGCGCCAAGCCGGCGGTGTTTTTCGGCGGCAAGTTCCGCATCATCGACTTTACCTTGTCGAACTGCCTTAATTCGGGGGTCCGGCGCATCGCCGTCCTGACCCAGTACAAGGCGCACAGCCTGCTGCGGCACCTGCAGATGGGCTGGTCGTTCTTGCGCCCGGAGATGAACGAGTTTCTCGATCTCCTGCCGGCGCAGCAGCGGCTCGACGAGGCCACCTGGTATCGCGGCACCGCCGACGCGGTGTACCAGAATTTCGACATTCTGCGCGCCGCCGGCCCGCGCTACTTCGTGGTTTTGGCCGGCGACCACATCTACAAGATGGATTATTCGACCCTGTTGTTCGACCACGTCCAAAAGGGTGCGGATTGCACGGTCGCCTGCATCGAGGTGCCGCTCGCCGAAGCCTCTGAGCTGGGCGTGATGGCGGTCGATGCTTCGATGCGCATCGTCGATTTCCACGAAAAATCGCCAAACGCGCCGGCGATGGCCGGCAAGCCCGACCGGGCATTGGCCAGCATGGGGATTTATGCCTTCACCGCCGATTTTCTTTATGCCGAGCTCGAGCGCGACCATCGCGACCCGTCGTCGAGCCACGATTTCGGGCGGGACATCATCCCGAGCCTGGTCGGCCGCGGGCTCGCCGTCGCCCATTCCTTTGAGGACAGCTGCGTCAAGACCACGCCGGAGGCGGAGGCTTACTGGCGCGACGTCGGCACGATCGATGCCTATTGGGCGGCCAATCTCGATCTCGTCATGCCGGTGCCGTCGCTCGACATCTACGATCCCTATTGGCCGATCTGGTCCTACCAGCAGCAATTCCCGCCGGCGAAATTCGTGTTCGACGACGATGAGCGGCGCGGCATGGCGGTCGATTCGATGGTGTCTGGCGGCTGCATCGTGTCGGGCGCCACGGTCAGGCGCTCGTTGTTGTTTTCGAATTGCCGGGTCAATTCCTATGCGCAGATGCGCGAGGCGGTGCTGCTCCCCGATGTCGATGTCGGCCGCCGCGCGCGGCTGACCAAGGTCGTGATCGACCGCGGCTGCCATATTCCGGAAGGGCTGGCGGTGGGCGAAGACCCGGTGCTCGACGCCAAGCGCTTTTACCGCAGCGACGGCGGCGTCACCCTCGTCACCGCCGCAATGCTCGCCGACCTCGAGTGAGAGGATGTGAATGAATTGGAGAGGCATGAAAAACTGTGGCGGAGGGCATGGCGTGCGTGCTTCGAGACGCGCCCGGAGGGCGCTCCTCAGCATGAGGTAAGCCGTCGAGGATATTAACGAGGCACCTCATCCTGAGGAAGCCGCGCAGCGGCTGTCTCGAAGGATCCACGGCGCCGATCCCGGCGCAAGTCAATAGCTTCACAGCCTCTGAGCTTTGCTGTGCCGCGCTATCGGCGGTGCCGCGTTCAGAAGACTCTGTCGGCGGTGGCGCGGTCGCGGACCCAGACTTGCGCTTCGCGGCCGGATTGGAGCGCGTCGCGGGCCGCGTCGACCGCGTCGAGCACCGCTTGCTCCTTGTCGAGATAGGCGCCGTAAACTGAATTCCCGAGCGTCACCACCCAGCGCGCCTCGCGGCCGTGCCGGCACACCCGAAACTCCATCATGCTCATCCGCAGCACTCCTTGAGCGGCGCCGGCCGCCCTGGCGGGTCTGGTCCCCGATGGCTTCTCTTCCCGTCGATCAGATTATCGCGGAGGCAATCCTTCAAATAAAGTCAATTTTGTTACGATCTGACACAAATCGTGGTTTATCCACCGCATTAATCATTTTTCTTCGGCGGTGAATACCCCGTCCCAGCCGGCCGGCGGCGCGTCGGACTGGAAATGGGCGATGCGCCGGCGGTAGAGCTCGTAGACCGGCGCGAGGTGGCGCGCCGCGGCGAGCCGGCCGTCGTCGAGCAAGCCCAGCGCGGCGGCCCAATCCTGACCGCGATAGGCGCCGAGCAGCGCGCGATGCCGGTCGGCGAAATCCGCCTCTTCGATTCGCTCGGGCGGCAGCGTGTAGACATGGCCTGCCTGGGACTTGCCCTTGACCGCGACCAGATCGACCTCGATCAGCGCCGGGTCGTCGAGGCGAATCGCGGTCTCTTCGCCGATCACCAGATCGATGCCATAGACCTTGCCGAGGCCTTCGAGACGCGAGGCGAGGTTGACCGGGTCGCCGAGCAGCGAATAGTCGAAATGCTGCTCCGAGCCGAAATTGCCGACGCAGCATTCGCCGCTGTTGAGGCCGATGCCGATCCGGATCGGCCGAAACGGCTTGCCGGCCTCCTTTGCTTCGGCCTCCCAGCCGCGATTGAGCGTGATCAGCTGGCGGCGCATCGCTTGGGCCGCGCGAACCGCGTTCTTCGCGTGCTCGGGGTCGTCGAGCGGCGCATTCCAGAACGCCATGACGCAATCGCCGATGTATTTGTCGATCGTGCCCTTGTGCTCGGTGATGATCTCGGTCATCGGCGACAAAAAGCTGTTCATGAAATGCGTCAGCGTGTGCGCATCCATGCCTTCGGCCATGCTGGTGAAGTTGCGGATGTCGCAAAACATGATCGTCATGTCGCGGGTCTCGCCGCCGAGGACGAGCCTTTCCGGGTGCGCCGCCAGCTCCTCGACGTAATGCGGCGACATATAGCGCGAGAACGCGCTGCGGATTTCGCGCTGGCGCGCCTCGGTCCGCAAATAGCCGAGAAGGGTCGCCACCAGATAGACGATCGTGATGACGACCCACGGGTAGACCGGGTCGATCAGCCAGCTCAGATGTTTGAACGCGAGCCAGGAGAGGCCGAAAGCGAGCGCCACCGACGCGCCGCCGAGGGCCGCGCTCAACAAGGCGCCGATCCGCGGCAATATAAAGATCAGCCCGGCGCCGACCAAAAGCGCGAACAGGATCTCCGCCCCGACCGCCCAATCGGGCCGCGACAGAAACACGCCTTGAAGGATTTCGTCGAGCAGCTGGGCATGGATCTCGACCCCCGGCACGGCGGGGCCGATCGGCGTCGCCTGCAGATCGTTGATGATGCCGGCGGCCGAGGTGCCGACCAGCACGATATGCCCGTCGAAAATGCTGCGGTCGAAATTGCCGGCGAGCACATCGGCCGCCGAAATCGTGCGGTCGGGCTGGCGCGGCGCGTAGTGCAGCCACACCCGTCCGGCGGCGTCGGTCGGCACGGTCAAGGGGCCGATGCGGATCGCGGTCAATCCGGTGCTTTCACCAAAATCGTGCTCGCCATTGGCGCCGGCGGCGCGGCCGATATAGGTCGATGCCCCCAATGCCAGCCGCAGCGCCTCGGCGTCGAGCGACGGGTAGGGCTTGCCGCGGAATTTCAGGATCAGCGGCACCCGGCGCACGACATCGTCCCAATCGACGGACTGATTGAGAAACCCGTTTCCGGCGGCGGCTTGCTCCAGCACCGGCAGGTCGGAAATTGCCGTGGGGAATTCGCCGACATGGCCGAGCGGGTCGTCGCCGGCAAAGGCGAACCCCGCCTTTGCCGCGGGCGGCCGGGTCTCGCCGTGGTCGGAGAGGATGAACCCGGTGACCGTCGGCACGGTGCGCATCGCCGCCGCCAAGCGCTGGTCGGGGTCGGGCAGGGCCGCCAGCAGCTTGCCGATATCGGCGTCGCCGGCGTGGTTCTGCGACAGCAGCGGCAGCAGCATCGCGGGCGAGGTGCGGTCGGGCTCGGCAAAATCGATGTCGAAGGCGACGACCGCGGCCCCGGCCTTGCCCAGCTTGTCGAGAAGCTCGGCCACGATCGCGCGCGGCCACGGCCATTGGCCGATCTTGGCGAGGCTCTTGTCGTCGATATCGACGATGCGGATCGGCGCGTTGCCCGGCGCGCGCGGCGATGCGCGCTGGTAAAAATCAAAGCAGATCAGGGATAGGCGATCGAGCAGGTCGGGTGCCGCCACGCGGGCGGCGATCGCCACCAGCAGCACCGCCAGCGGCAGCAAATAGATCGCACCGCGGCGAAGCAACCCCGGAATCCGCATCCCGGCGGGCGACAATATCCGGATCATCTCCGCCGTATCTTTGCGCAAGCCGGCCCTGAATTCCACATTCCTCGACCCGCCCTCGCCCCGCCCTCGCCCCGCCCTCGCCCCGCCCTCGCCCCGCCAAACAGCTTGCCGGGACGCGTCACAGCCGCCAGTGTTCGACGATCGCGCCGTCGGTTGGGCGGCTTCGGATGCGCCAGGGGCCGGATGGCGAACACGATCGAGCTGGTCGAGCCGCAGACGGCGACAAGACCGGGAGAGGCAAAAAAGGCAAAGCTCGTCGCCAAGGCGGCAGCGCTGGCGGCGGCCTCGGTCGATCCGGTCGCGCGGCCCGTCGCCGACCGCGTCATCGCCGAGTTTTATCGGCACGTCCCCGCCCCCGACGTCGCCGCACGCAGCCCGCGCGACCTCGCCGGCGCGGCGCTGTCGCTCTGGCGCTTTGCCGGGCGCCGCCGCCCCGGCCAAGCTAAGATCCGGGTTTACAACCCCGATCCCGCGGCCGATGGCTGGGCCTCGCCGCATACGATCGTCGAGATCGCCAACGACGATATGGCGTTTCTCGTCAACTCGGTGAGCGGAGCGATCAACGCCGGCGGCCGCGTCGTCCATCTCGTCATCCACCCGATCCTGGGGGTTGCGCGCGGCGCCGATGGCCGGCTCGGCGAATTGCTCGACGACGGCGCCGCGGGCTTGCGCGAATCCTGGATGCAGATCGAGATCACCCGCGAAGCCGACCCGGCCGACCTCGCTCGCCTGGCCGAGACATTGGCGGCGGTGCTCGTCGATGTGCGGGCCGTCGTCCAAGACTGGCAGCCGATGCGGCGCGTGCTGCACGCGCTGCTCGACGAGCTGTCGCTCGCGCCCGCGCCGCCGGTGCCGCCGGCCGAGCTTGCCGAGGTGCAGGAATTCCTGCGCTGGCTCGACGACGACAACCTGACCTTTCTCGGCTTTCGCGAATACGATTTCGACGGTGCCGCCGAGCCGGCGCAACCGGCGCTCGGGATCTTGCGCGACCCCGAATATCCGATCTTCGGCGGGCTGCGAAACCTGTCCGCGCTGCCGGCGGACGTGCAGGATTTTGTGCGCCGCCGCGCGCTCGTCGTGATCAGCAAATCGAACCGCCGCGCCACCGTGCATCGCTCCGCCCATATGGACGCGATCGGCCTGCGCCGGTTCGGGGCGAATGGCGAGGTGGTCGGCATCCGGCTGTTCCTCGGTCTGTTTACGTCGAACGCCTACAGCCGCAACCCGAGCGCCATCCCGCTGCTGCGCCAGAAGGTGCGCTACATCGTCGAGCGCACCGGGCTGGCGCCGTCGAGCCATGACGGCCGGGCGCTGTTGCACATCCTCGACACGCTGCCGCGCGACGAGCTGTTCCAGGCCGATCAGGACCAGCTGTTCGACACGGTCACCGGGGTTCTCGATCTGCAAGAGCGCCAGCGCATCGCGCTCTTTGTCCGCCGCGACCCGCTCGAACGTTTTGTCTCCTGCCTCGTCTATGTGCCGCGCGAGCGTTACGACACGCAATTGCGCCAACGCTTTGCGGCGATCCTCGAAGAGGCTTTCGCCGGGCGGCTTTCGGCATTTTTCACCCATCTCGACAATTCGGTGCTGGCCCGCGTCCAGTTCATCATCCGCACCCGGCGGGGTGCGGTGGGGGCGGCCGATGCCGCGCTCGTCGAGCGCCAGCTCGCCGAGGCCGGGCGGAGCTGGAGCGACCGGCTCGAAACCGCCGCCGTCGCCGAATTCGGCGAGGCCGAGGCAATCGATAAATTGCGCCGCCTGCGGCCGTTCCCGGCCGCCTACCAGGTGCGTACCGGCATCGGCCAAGCGATCGCCGATCTCAACCGGATCGAGGCTGTGCGCGCCGGATCGCCGCTCGAAGTCTCGCTGCATCCGCTTGCCGAGGGCGGGGCGCGCGGGTTGCGGCTCTACCGCGCCAGGGAGCCCGTCGTCCTGTCCGATGTGCTGCCGATCCTCGAAAACCTCGGCCTGCGCGTGGTCGCCGAGGAGCCGTTCCGGATCGATTGCGCCGATGGCGAGACCGTCTGGATCGACGAATTCCAGCTCGCCGGCGCCACCGCCGCGGCCGAGCCGAGCGAACGGGCGAGAGAGCGGTTCGAAGACGCGCTCGTCGCGATCTGGACCGGCCGGGTCGAAAACGATGGGTTCAACCGGCTGATCCTCGGCGCCGGCATCTCGGCGCGCCAGGCAGCCTTGCTGCGGCTCTACGCCAAGATCTTGCGGCAAGCCGGGACGGCGTTCAGCCAAGCCTATATGGAAGATGCGCTCGGCGGCCATCCGGCGCTCGCCCGGCGTCTCGTCCGCCTGTTCGAAATCCGCTTCGACCCCGATTCCACGGCCCCCGATTCCACGGCCGCTCGCTCGCTCGCCGCGGTCGCTGAAATCCAGGCGATCGACCACGCGCTCGACAGAGTGGCGAGCCTCGACGAAGACCGCATCCTGCGCAGCTATCTGACGCTGGTCCTGAAGACGGTCCGCACCAACTACTACCAGAGGTTGCCGTCAGGCGGCCCCAAACCCTATGTCGCGGTCAAGCTCGCGAGCAGCACCCTCGATCTGCTGCCGTTGCCGCGCCCGCTCTTTGAAATCTACGTCTACAGCCCGCGCGTCGAGGGCGTGCATATGCGCGCCGGCAAGGTCGCCCGCGGCGGCATCCGCTGGTCCGACCGCAAGGAGGATTTCCGCACCGAAATCCTGGGGCTGATGAAGGCGCAGACGGTCAAGAACGCGGTCATCGTCCCGGTCGGGGCGAAAGGCGGGTTTGTCGTCAAACGGCCGCCGCCGGCGCGCGACCAGCTCGGCGCCGAAGGCGTCGAGTGCTACAAAATCCTGATCCGCGGCCTCCTCGACCTGACCGACAATATCGTCGCCGACGGCGCCGCCGAGGGCGGTCATCGCATCGTGCCGCCGCCGCGCGTCGTGCGCCATGACGGCGACGATCCCTACCTCGTCGTCGCCGCCGACAAGGGGACCGCGGCCTTCTCCGATTACGCCAACGCGATCGCCGAAGAATACGGCTTCTGGCTCGGCGACGCCTTCGCCTCGGGCGGCTCGGCCGGCTACGACCACAAGGGGATGGGCATTACCGCGCGCGGCGCCTGGGAATTGGTCAAGCGCCATTTCCGCGAGCTCGGCCGCGACCTCGAGACGAGCGACCCGAGCGTCGTCGGCGTCGGCGACATGTCGGGCGACGTGTTCGGCAACGGCATGCTGATGTCGCGGCGTTTGCGGCTCGTCGGCGCGTTCGACCACCGCCATGTGTTTGTCGATCCGGACCCCGACCCCGAGCGGGGCTTTGCCGAGCGCGAGCGGCTGTTTCGGTTGCCGCGTTCGAGCTGGGCCGATTACAGCGCGGCGCTGATCTCGCCCGGCGGCGGCGTCTTTGACCGCGGCGCCAAATCGGTGCCGGTCAGCGCCGAGATGAAGCGCCTTTTCGGGATCGAGGCCGATCGGCTCACACCTGCCGAGCTGATCCGCAAATTGCTCGGCGCGCCGGTCGATCTCCTGTGGTTCGGCGGCATCGGCACTTTTGTAAAGGCGCCGCAGGAGCGGCACGGCGAAATCGGCGACCGCGCCAACGACGCGCTGCGCATCGACAGCACCGAGGTCCGGGCAAAGGTGGTGGGCGAGGGCGCCAATCTCGGGGTGACCGAGCGCGGCCGCATCGCCTACGCGCTCGCCGGCGGCCGCATCGACACCGACGCGATCGACAATTCTGCGGGCGTCGATACCTCGGATCACGAGGTCAACCTCAAGATCCTGATCGACCGCGCGATCGCCATCGGCGCGTTGTCGGCCGAGGAACGCCTGCCGCTGCTGCATGCCATGACCGGCGAGGTCGCGGCCCTCGTATTGCGCGACAACTATCTGCAGGGCGAAGCGCTGTCGGTCGCCGAGGCGCACGGCGTCGCTTTCCTCGACCGGCAGGTGCGGCTGATCCGCGAGCTCGAACGGGTGGGTCGCCTCGACCGGGCGCTCGAGTTTCTGCCCGACGACGAGGAGCTGGCGGACCGTGCGGCGCGGCATCGCGGGTTGACCCGCCCCGAGCTCGCGGTGCTGCTGGCTTATGCCAAGATGGCGCTCGACGACGAATTGCTGGCCTCCGATTTGCCCGACGCGCCCGACCTCGCCGACGAGCTCGCCCGCTATTTCCCGGCGGCGCTGCGTGAGCGGCTGGGGCCGCAAATTCCGACCCATCCGTTGCGCCGCGAGATCATCGCGACCTCGGTCACCAACAACCTCGTCAATCGCGCCGGGATCGGCTTTGTCTCCACCGTGCGGGCGCGCACCGGTTGTGCTGCGCCCGATGTCGCGCGCGCTTATCTGATCATGCGCGAAATTTTCGACCTGCCGCGGCTTTGGGCCGAGATCGAGGCGCTCGACGGCAAGGCCGCGGCACGGGTGCAGACCGAGATGCTGATCGAAATTTCGCTGGTCGTCGAGCACGCCACGATCTGGCTGTTGCAGCAACGGCGCCTCGACATCGTCGGCGACCGGGCGCGGCTGGGGCCGAACGTCGCCGCGCTCGCCGCCGCGCTCCCGTCGTTGCTGCCGCCGCGCGACGGCGGCATCGCCGCTGCCCGCGCGCTGCATTTCAGCTCGGCCGGTGTGCCCGATGCGCTCGCCGCACAAATCGGCGCGATGACGTTTCTCGAACCGGCGCTCGACATCGCCGAGCTGGCCGAAACGGCGGCACAGCCGCTCGAACGCACCGCTCGGGTCTATTACGCCGTCGGCGAGCGCTTCTCGCTCTACCAGATGCGCGCCGCCGCCCGCGGTTTGCCGGTCGAGACCCAATGGCAAAAGCTCGCCATCGATGTCGTCCTCGACGATCTCTGGGCGCTGCAAGCCGACCTCGCCGGGCGCGTCCTGGCGAGCGAAGAAGGCGGCGAGCCCGATCCGGCCGCCGCCTGGGCCGCCGCGCATGCCGCCGATCTCGACCCGGCGGAAGCCGTCTCCCGCGAATTGAGTGCCGGCGCCGGCGCCGATCTGGCGCTCTTGATCGTCGCCGCGCGCCGTCTGCGCCAAGCGCTCGGCCGCTCGCCATGAGCTGAGCCGGCCGCCGCCGATGTGGGGCGTGTGTGCGGCTTGTCGTCAGCCCGGCTTTGCGCCGGCGCCATCCGGGCCGAGGTAGCGGCGCACCAGCGCGATCATCTGTGGGCTGTCCCAATCGGCCTCGCCCATCTTGCGCGCGACTTCGCGTCCCTCGCGGTCGATCAGCAAGGTGGTGGGCACGCCGGGAAGGCCGAGGGTCGCTGGCGCCTTGCCCGACGCATCGAGGTAGACCGCCAGCTTTTCGAGACCGAGCTTTTTGTAGAACGGCTTGACCGCGGCGGCCCCGCCCCGGTCGATCGACACCGGCACGACAGCGAAGCCCGGGCCGCCGAGCTTGGCCGCCAGCCGGTCGAGCGTCGGCATCTCCTGCCGGCACGGCTCGCACCAGGTGGCCCAAAAGTTGAGCAGGACCACGCGGCCGCGAAAATCGGCGATGGTCAGCGAGCGGCCCGCGGCGTCGTCGAAATAAATCGGGGGCATCGGCCGCGGCGTGGCGAACACGGTGAGCGCCAAGGAATCCGGCGAGCGGGCGTGATCGGTCGCGCGCGGCACCGGCCGCTTTTGCGACAGCGTCAGCCCGCTGAGGACGGCGACGAGCGCGATTGCCGCGGCAACCGCGATCCACGCGGACGCTCGAACCGCCGAATAACGCATCGGCCAATCGCTAGCCTTCACCGCCCGCCCGCCGGTGCTGTTTTGCTGCGCAGCTGCTCGATCAGCGGCAGAATCGTGCGATCGAGGATTTCCGGGGTGATCGGGCCGATCTGCTTGTACGCGATATGGCCGCCGCGATCGACGACAAAGGTTTCCGGCACGCCGTAGACCCCCCAATCGATCGCCACCCTGCCGTCGGCGTCGGCGCCGGTTCGGGCATAGGGGTCGCCCATGCTCTGGAGCCAGCGCACCGCATCGTCGGGCTTGTCTTTGTAGTCGAGCCCCTCGATCGGCACGATCCGCTGCTGTCCGAGCCGGACCAGGAGCGCGTGCTCCTCGCGGCAGGCGACACACCACGACGCGAAGACGTTGACCAGGGTCACATGCCCCCGCAAATCCTTCGACGAAAGACCGAGGCTATGCCCCTTGACCGGGGGCAGGTCGAACGCCGGCACCGGCTTGCCGATCAGCGGCGAGGGAACCAGACGGGGATCGTGCTGGAGGCCCAGCGCCAACGCGGCGACGAGCCCGATAAAGGCCACGACCGGCACCAGCAGCAACGGGCGCAAGCGCCGCCGCGCCGATGGCCGATCGGGTGGGCTCGCCGAGGTCGTCTCCGTCATTTTGCCGCCTCGCCTCAAAAAGCATAACGCCTGAGGCCGCCATCGACCGGGATGACGGCGCCACTGATGTAATGCGCGAGCGGCGAAGCGAGAAACACCGCCAGCACCGCAAGATCCTCGGGCTCGCCATAGGCGCCGGCCGGGATCTCCGCCGCGGCATGGCTCCTGCGATATTCCTCCGGGTAGTTGCGCCGGATCTGCTCGCTCATGATCCGTCCCGGCGGGATCGAATTGACGGTGATCCCGTATTGCCCGAGCTCGCGCGACAAGCCCTTGGCCCAGGCATGCACCGCGGCCTTTGCCGAGAACGCGGCGTTGAGCCGGTCGGGCTCGGATTTGCCGGTGATGTTGATGATCCGCCCCCAGCGCCGCTCGATCATCTGCGGCAAGAGCGCATGCGTGATCTGCCGCTGCCGGGTGAAGTTGAGGGTGATCGCTTCTTCCCACTTGTCTTCCGGGGCATCGACCGGCAGCGGCCTGCTGCCGCCGGCGCAGTTGACCAGGATATCGACATGGCCGAGCCCGGCGAGAGAGGCGTCGCGCAGCCGTGCCGCCGCATCGGGCGCCATGATGTCCTGGACGATCGGCACCGGGCGCGGCCCCTGCATCCGCTCGATCTCACCGGCGAGGCTGTCGAGCAAAGCGCCGCGCCGCGCTACCGCCGCCACCTGCACACCCTCGGCCGCGAGCCCTTTGGCGATGGCGCGGCCGATCCCGATGCTGGCGCCGGTGACCAGCGCGGTCTTGCCCACGAGCCTCAGATCCATGGCCTTCCTTTCTCGCTGCGGCGATGAGGTGAGGCTCGGCCGGGCCCGGGCGCAAGCAAAAATCGCGCAAGCAAAAATCGCAGGCGAGTGTGAGCCAGCTCACACTTGCCGATCCCGCCCCGCCCTAGCCTGCTGTTTACCACATAAAAGACGCATAGAGGGGGGCTTGTACAACTCATGACGCGATCCGCGAGCGGCCATCAGCCGGCGCCGGGCCGGGCATCGTGGTCCGACCCTCGCCTAGAACCTACAGGGAACATGCGGGCCCGTGGCGGTCGATCGATGCCACGCGTTGCCGCGGTGCAATGGGCGCGGCTGACCGCTGGGGATGCGCATCGGGGGAGTGCCGGAATCATCCGGCAGAAACCCGAACCGACACTCGTTATCGCCGGCGGACTCCGGAATGCTTAATTTCTTCGCTCAGAGGGAACGGGGCGGCCAAATTGCCGTCTTGCTACCCTCAGTTGTTGGCATAGGATGGATGACACGGCTATGGACTCTCCGACAACGATATGTTAACTACCTTGGGTAATGTTAATCACGGCACCGCCGGCTGAGGTTGCCGGCCCCGTTTCCCCCGGAGGCTGTTATGCGTGTGCTTCTCGTCGAAGACGAACTCGGCTACGGCCGCAAACATCAAGATGCTGCTCAG
The DNA here is from genome assembly GCA_963702685.1 of uncultured Alphaproteobacteria bacterium. GTDB lineage: Bacteria > Pseudomonadota > Alphaproteobacteria > ATCC43930 > CGMCC-115725 > AP-15. The sequence continues at coordinate 153,445 of CAVPDQ010000009.1, forward strand.
AAAGGAGAATTTCATCTGCGATGCGACCGATCTCGGCGAAGACGGGCTCGAGATCGGCAAGCTGTACGACTACGACATCATCCTGCTCGATCTGATGCTGCCGGATATCGACGGGTACGAGGTGCTCCGCCGGTTGCGCGCAGCGCGCGTCCGCACGCCGATCTTGATACTTTCGGGTCTGGGCGAGCTCGATCACAAGCTCAGAGGCCTCGGCTTCGGCGCCGACGATTTTCTGACCAAGCCATTTGATCGGCGCGAGCTGGTGGCTCGTATCCAGGCCATCGTGCGCCGCTCGAAAGGGCATGCCGAGTCGGTCATTCGTACCGGGAAGCTCGTCGTCAATCTCGAAGCGCGCACCGTCGAGGTCGATGGCCGGCCGGTGCATCTGACCGGAAAGGAATACGGCATCCTCGAACTGCTCAGCCTGCGCAAAGGCACCACCTTGACCAAGGAGATGTTTCTCAACCATCTCTACGGCGGGATGGACGAGCCCGAGCTCAAGATCATCGACGTCTTTGTCTGCAAGCTGCGCAAAAAGCTCGCCGAGGCGAGCGGCGGCCGGCATTGCATCGAGACCGTGTGGGGCCGCGGCTATGTGCTGCGCGACCCGCTCGAATCTCCGCTCGCTGCCGCGGCGGCCGCGTCGGTTGCCGGGGTGGGCAACGCCATGCCGCGGCACGACACGGCGACGGCTTAGGCCGCCGCGGTCAAGCCCAGCCGAAACCCTCCGGTCTGCGCTGCCGTCGCCTTGAGGCGGCAGCCCAGGCTGCGGGCGAGCAAACCGGTAAAGCAAGCCTGCGCCGTGCGCACCGTCAGCGCCTGGGTCGGCGCCTCCAAAGCGAGCGCAGTCCGGAAATCGGCGGCCAAGGCGGCGCTGTCGCCGATCGCTTGCAGACCAGGCCCGGCGGCGTCCTTCTCCAAGCTCAGCGCACCGCCGCGGGGCAGCCCTTCGCGTCCGAGCAGCAGCAGATTGCAAGCGAGCTTCTGCCACTCGAGCGGGAGCTGCCGAACCGCCGCCGGATAGCTGACGGCGATCCCGCTGGCCTCGAAAAAGCCGATTGCGAGGTCGCCAGGGGCCAGTCCGGGGGCCAGATCGCCACCGCCAAAACCATAGGCGAAACGATAAAATTGCAGCCGGCTCGCGGCCCGCCTTGCGCTGTCGGCGACGAGGGCCGTCGCCTCGCGGGCAAAATCGGCGTCGCCTTCGACGATCAGCTCGGCGCCGTTGCCGATTGCGGTGATCGGCGTCACCAATTCGTGGCACAGCCGCGCCGTCAGCAAGGAGATCAAGCGAAGATCGGGCGCCGCCAGCATGGTTAATGCTGGCACGCCGGCCCGCTCGCCGCAAGGCCGCGAAGGCCGGGCTCAGAATCGACTGCACACCTCCGGCGGGATTTGCTATGCTCGGATGCCGAGTGCGACGAGGAACACCTTGCGCATTCGCGTTCAGGTCCGCTATCACGCGAGCCAGCGAACATTAGGGAGGGCAGGACGTGGCTCTATTGTCGCTTCTCGACCAACGGCGAATTGTCGCGCCGCCGGGCTATAGCCGTTGGCTGATCCCGCCAGCGGCGCTTTGCGTCCATTTGTGCATCGGCCAAGCCTACGCCTTCAGCGTTTTCAACCTGCCGATGACCAAATTGATCGGCATCTCCAAATCGGCGCCTGCAGATTGGAAGCTGACCGAGCTCGGCTGGATTTTCAGCCTCGGCATTTTCTTTCTCGGCGTCTCGGCGGCATTGCTCGGCCGCTGGGTCGAGGAGGGCGGGCCGCGGCGGGCGATGTTCACCGCCGCCTTGTGCTGGGCCGGCGGCTTTTTTCTGTCGGCGATCGGCGTCTATGCGCACAACATCTGGCTGATCTACATCGGCTATGGCGTGCTCGGCGGCTTCGGCCTCGGCATCGGCTACATCTCGCCGGTGTCGACCCTGATCAAATGGTTCCCCGACCGGCCCGGCATGGCGACCGGCATGGCGATCATGGGGTTTGGCGGCGGCGCCTTTATCGCGGCGCCGCTGTCGGTCTGGCTGATGCACCGGTTTTCGACACCGACCCATGTCGGGGTGGCCGAGACCTTTATCGTGCTGGGTGTGGTCTATTTCTGCTTTATGGTGGTGGGTGCGGCGATCGTGCGTGTGCCACGGCCGGGATGGGCGCCGGCCGGCTATGTGGCGCCGACGCAATCGACCGGGCTCGTCACCCGCGAGAACGTCTTTGTCTACCATGCATTGAAGACGCCGCAATTCTGGCTGATCTGGTGGGTGCTGTGCCTCAACGTCACCGCCGGCATCGGGGTGCTCGGCCAGGCCTCGGCGATGAGCCAGGAGATGTTCCCCGGGCGCGTCACCGTCGTCGCGGCGGCCGGATTTGTCGGGCTGATGAGCCTCTTCAACATGGGCGGGCGCTTTTTCTGGGCGTCGGTCTCCGATTATCTCGGGCGCAAGAACACCTATTTTGTATTCTTTGTCCTCGGGATCATCCTCTATTCGGTCGTGCCGCATGCCGGCAGGATCGGCAATGTGGCGCTGTTCGTGGCGTGCTTCTGCGTCATCATCAGCATGTATGGCGGCGGCTTTTCGACCGTGCCGGCCTATCTGCGCGACATGTTCGGCACCCGCTATGTCGGCGCCATCCACGGGCTCTTGCTGACCGCCTGGTCGATGGCCGGCATCTTCGGCCCGGTGCTGGTCAACTACATCCGCGAGTACAACCTGACCCACGGCGTCGCCAAGGCCCAGGCCTATAACGTCACGATGTATGTCATGGCGGTGCTGCTGGTCGTCGGCCTCATCTGCAACGCCTTGGTCAAGGCGGTCAGCTCGCGCTACCACATGAGGGCGATCGCGGCCGACGACGAGGTCGAAGCCGCCCCGGTATTTGGGAGTCACTGATGCCCGGCAACGCGATAAAGCTGGTTCTGGCCTGGGGGCTTGTCGGCATCCCCTTGACCTGGGGCGTCGTCGAGACCGCGCTCAACGCCCTCAAGCTGTTCCACTAGCAGCGGCGAGCGCCGCAGCGGCGGCGAAATCCTCGGGCCGGTTGACGTTGAAAAACGGGTCGGCTGGGAAAAACGGGCCGGCTGGGAATAGCGGGCCGGCTGGGAAGAACGGGTCGGCCGGCCGCTCGTCGAACGGCACCGTCACGAGCTTGTGGCGCGCGGTGAAGAGATCGACCTTGCGGATGCCGTCCGCGACGACCGCATGCCGCAGCTCCTCCTTGAGCCGCACCGGCCATAAGCCGAACACCGGGTGCGCCCGTCCGCCCGAAGCGGCGCAAGCAAGATCGGCCCCGGCCTCGGCCAAGCCACGCACGAGCCGCGCCACCAGGTCGGGCGGAAAAAACGGTGTGTCGGTTGCGACGCTGGCGACATAAGGGCAATCCCGAGCGTGCTCCGCCGCCCAATCGAGACCGGCGAGCACCCCGGCGAGCGGGCCGGCAAAATCGGGGACGCTGTCGGCGACGACCGGCAGGTTAAAACCGGCAAACCGCGCCGGATCGCCATTGGCGTTGAGCACGAGCCATGCGACCTGCGGCCGCAACCGGGAGACGACCCGGTCGAGCAGCGTGACGCCGCCCAAAAGCCGCAGCGCCTTGTCGCCGCCGCCCATGCGCCGCGACTGGCCGCCGGCGAGCAAAACTCCGACGACCTTCATGCCGCCGCTTCTTCCTCGGCGAGGCTCGCTTTGCGCGCGAGCCGCGCAGGCTCGTCGGCGATATGGCGCGGGTCGCTGTCGAAGACGATGCGCTCGCTGCCGGCGAGCGCCACAAACCGCTTGCCCTTGGCGCGACCGATCAGAGTGAGCCCCGCCTGTCGCGCGAGATCGACACCCCAGGCAGTAAACCCCGAGCGCGAAATCAGGATCGGGATCCTCATCTGCACGGTCTTGATCACCATCTCCGAGGTGAGGCGCCCGGTCGTGTAGAAAATCTTGCCGACAGGCGAGACATCGAAAAGGCGCATATAGCCGGCGATCTTGTCGATCGCATTGTGCCGGCCGACATCCTCCATATAGAGCAGCGGCCGGTCCTCTTCGCACAAGACGCAGCCATGGATCGCACCGGCGGCAAGGTAGAGGCTGGGTGCGGTATTGACCTTGCGCGACAGCGCGTAGAGCCAGGAGGTGCGCAGCACCGCGCCGGGATCGAGCCGGACCTCCTCGAAATTCTCCATCAGATCGCCAAAGACGGTGCCCTGGGCGCAACCCGAGGTCAGCGTCTTTTTCTTCAGCTTGTCCTCGAAATCGGTCTCGCCGGCGGTGCGCACGACGACGGTTTCGAGCTCCTCGTCATAATCGATCCCGGTGACCCGGTCGTCGGCGCGCAGCATGTTCTGGTTTAGGAGATAGCCGACCGCGAGCCAATCGGGATGGTCGCCGATCGTCATCATCGTGACGATCTCGCGGCCATTCAAAAACAAGGTCAGTGGCCGCTCCATGACGACCCTGGTCTCGATTGCCTTCCCGTCCTGATCGATGCCGCCGACGGCGCGGGTCAGCCGCGGGTGATCGGGATCAGGGCGCACGGTAAATTCCTGCATAGGCCGATGATGGGTCGCGCCGCCTTCCGCTTCAAGGAGGCAAATGCCATGTTATATATCGTCGAGCGGAGCGGCCATGACGGAACTCGAGACACTCTACGGCGAAGACCTTTTTGCCTGGGCGCGGCAGCAGGCTGAAGCTCTGCGCGCTGCCGCCCGCGGCGCGACAAACCAGCAGCTCGATTGGGAGAACCTCGCCGAGGAGATCGAGGATTTGGGCAACTCCCAACGAGATGCGGTCCGCAGCCACATCCTGCGGATCATCCAGCACTTGGTGACGCTCGAGTATTCTCCCTCGGTCGAGCCGCGCAATGGGTGGCGTCGCACGGTCCGTCTCGGCCGGCTGCAGATAGAACAGCGGTTGCGTGGAAACCCCAGTCTTCGCTCGGAGCTCGGTCGCCTCGTCGAGCAGGAAACGAGAGACGGAATAGAGCACGCAATTCTGGACCTCGAAGAGGATGGCGAGATTGACGAGGTTGAGGCGAACGTGCTGCGGCGGGCGCGTTACACCGGAGAGCAGGTGCTCGGCGACTGGTTTCCCGACGAGCCGCACGGTTGATTCAAGCGCTGGCGCTGGTAATTGCCGCGAAGACAACGACCGCGGGCGGCTTCCGTCGGAAGCCGACAAATCCCATGTTTCCTGATATCGCCGAGATCGAAGGCATCGATATGACGGAACTGCTGTCGCTTTACGACAAGGACTTCCTCGCCTGGTCGAAGCAGCAGGCCGAGGCGCTGCGCGCCGCGCGGCATGACGGCTCGAACCAATCTCTGGATTGGGAGAACCTGGCGGAGGAGATCGAGGATTTGGGGATTTCGGTCAGGCGCGAGCTGCAAAGCCAAATCCGGCGGATTGTGCGCCATCTTCTTAAGCTCCAAAATTCGCCGGCCAAGGAACCGCGTCGCGGCTGGGAGGAATTGATCGTGGACGCCAGGGCCGAGGTCGAGGACTTGCTCGAAACAAGCCCGAGCCTGCGAACGGGGCTGGACCGCGATATCGAGCGGCAGAGTCAAGAGGGGGATTACGCTCGCATTGCGAGACCTCGCGCGCCACCGAGAGATCGACGCGGCAACGGAGGCGGCGGTGCGGGCCACCCTCTACACCGCGGAGCAGGTGCTCGGCGGCTGGTTCCCCGAGGAGCGGTGATGACCGATTTGAAGACGCTTTACGACGAGGACACTGCGGCTTGGTCGGAGCAACAGGCGACGGCGCTGCGCGCTGCCGCGCGCACCGGCTCGAACCAGCTCCTCGACTGGAGCAACCTGGCCGAGGAGATCGAAAGCTTGGGGAAAGCTCTCAGACTCGGCTTGCGCAGCCAGATCTCGCGGATCATCCAGCACCATGTAAAGCTCCTCCACTCGCCGGCCCTCGACCCGCGCAAAGGCTGGCGTCGCACGATCCGTCAGGCCAGGGCGGAGATCCGTCAGATCCTGAACGACAGCCCCAGCCTGAAGCGCGAGATGGACCATTTGATCAAAGAGGAAGCAGGCCACGCGGTGGAGCTCGCCATCCGGGATATGGAAGAATACGACGATCTCTCACGGCTGGATTTGCCGTTGGTGCGCGCCACCGTCTATTCCGAGGAGCAGGTGCTCGGCGACTGGTTCCCCGAGGAGCCGCGGGGCTGAAGCGGGCGTTTGCGAGATCGGGGGCGACATTGCCCCGTCGCCGCCCTATCTTATGAGCTAGGCCGCGCCGCAAAATGAGAACGGCATGATCGACCCGTTTGGACGGACCATCACCTATCTGCGCGTATCGGTCACCGACCGCTGCGATTTCCGCTGCGTCTATTGCATGGCGGAAGAGATGAGCTTTCTGCCAAAGGCCGAGCTTCTGACCCTCGAAGAGCTCGACCGGGTATGCAGCGCCTTTGTCGGGCTCGGCGTCAAAAAGCTGCGCCTGACCGGCGGCGAACCCTTGGTGCGGCGCAACATCATGAGCCTGTTCCGGGCGCTCGCCCGGCACCTCGATACCGGTGCCCTCGACGAGCTGACCTTGACCACCAACGGCAGCCAGCTCGCCCGTTACGCCGGCGAGCTTTGGGAGTGCGGCGTGCGCCGGCTCAACGTCTCGCTCGACACGCTCGATCCGGCAAAATTCACCGAGATCACCCGCCGCGGCCGGCTCGATATCGTGCTCGACGGGCTCCGGGCGGCAAAAGCGGCGGGCCTCGCGGTCAAGATCAACACCGTGGCGTTGCGCGGGGTCAACGAGGACGAGTTCGACGACCTCGTCGCCTGGTGCGGCGAGCAAGGCTTTGACCTTGTTTTTATCGAGGTCATGCCGATGGGCGACATCGGCGGCGAGAGCCGGCTCGATCAGTACCTGCCGCTGTCGATGGTGCGCGCCCGCCTGCAGCGCCGTTGGACATTGGACGAGACCGATTACCGCACCGGTGGGCCGGCGCGCTATACGGTGGTGCGCGAGACCGGGCGGCGGCTCGGCTTTATCACGCCGTTGACCCATAATTTTTGCGAAAGCTGCAACCGGGTGCGGCTCACCTGCACCGGCACCCTTTATATGTGCCTCGGCCAGGAGGACGCGGCCGATCTGCGCACGCCCATGCGCCAGTCCGAAGGTGACGCGGCACTTGTCGCCGCGATCGGCGAGGCGATCGCCCGCAAGCCCAAGGGCCACGATTTTATCATCGACCGCCGCCACAACCGCCCGGCCGTCGGCCGGCATATGAGCGTGACCGGGGGGTGAGCGACCCGCGCATCGCCGTCGTTGCGGGCGAGGCCCCGGCGGCACAGCAGGCCCTCCAGGAGTTGTCGGGGCGTTACGCGCAGGTGGCGCCCGCCGAGGCGGAGATTATCGTTTCGCTCGGCGGCGACGGCTTTATGCTCGAAACCTTGCACCGGTTTCTGGCGCTGCGGGTGCCGATCTACGGCATGCATCGCGGCACCGTCGGCTTTTTGATGAACCCCTATCGGGTCGACCGGCTGCTCGAGCGGCTGGCCGAGGCTCAACCCGTCGTCCTGCATCCGCTCGAAATGGTGGCGACCTGCCGCGAGGGGGCGACGCAACGGGCGCTCGCATTTAACGAGGTGTCGCTGCTGCGCGAGAGCCGCCAGGCGGCAAAGCTGCGCGTCACGGTGGACGGCGTCCTGCGCATCGACGAGCTGGCCGCCGACGGCATCCTGGTCGCGACCCCGGTCGGCAGCACCGCCTACAATCTTTCGGCGCACGGCCCGATCATCCCGCTCGGCGCGGGGGTGCTGGCGCTGACCCCGATCAGCGCGTTTCGCCCGCGGCGCTGGCGCGGCGCGCTCTTGCGTCACGATGCGCGGGTCAGGATCGAGGCGCTCGAAGTCGAGAAGCGGCCGGTCAGCGCGGTCGCCGACTTTACCGAGGTGCGCGACGTGGTCACGGTCGAAATCCGCGAAAACCGCGACATCGCGCCGACCCTCCTCTTCGACCACGACGCCAACCTCGAAGAGCGCGTCTTTAAGGAGCAGTTCGCGACTTAGCCCGGCGCGACGCCCGCGTGCTTCTCTTCGTCTTTCCCGCGAACGCGCAGCCGCGTCCGGGGAAAGCTCAATCTCCTTCGGGCACAACCTGAGATCGTCTTGCGCGGGCTTGATCCGCGCATCCGAATGCAGCCCTTCGCAACCCTCTCCCCCCAATTGGCGCCAATTGGGGGGAGAGGGAAGGGTGAGGGGGGCCGGCGGGCTGATGCAACCTGATCGGATCTTGCTCTAATGCTGCAATAGGGCGGATTGCACCCGCTCTTACGCTTGCTGCTCGAACGCGCGCTCCGCCCGCAGGCTCTCGGCGTCGCGCCCGATCGTGACGACGGCGAGAGCCCGGCCGTCGCGGCGATAGGTTGCACGGCAGTCCCGGTCCTGCGGCCGGCCGTCGATCTCGATTGCGTCCCACCGTTCGGCGTGGCCGACATAAAGGATCGAGGTGTCGTAATGCATGCTCCAGAAGAACGGCACCGCGTCGAACGGCTCCCTTTGTCCGATCATGTTGCGCGCCGCCGTCTGCCCTTGCCGCTCGGCGACCACCCAATGCTCGACGCGGATCTTGTCGCCGGTGTGCGGGTCGGGCCAGCGCGCGATGTCGCCGGCGGCGAAAATAGCGGGGTCGCTGGTCCGCAGATGCCGGTCGACGACGACGCCGCGGTCGATGTCGAGCCCCGCCCTCTGCGCCAGATCGAGCGCCGGACGCACGCCGATGCCGACCACCACCAGATCCGCCGCCAGCGTTTGCCCGTTCGCCAGCCTGACCTGGCCGGGCTCGATCGCCGCCACCGTCGTGCCGAGATGAAAGTGTACCCCGTGCTCCTCGTGGAGCGCCCGCACAAAGCCGCCGATCTCGGGCCCCATGATCCGCGCCATCGGGATCTCCTCGGGTGCTGCCACATGCACGTCGAGGTTCCGGGCGCGCAGCGCGGCGGCGGCTTCGAGCCCGATAAAGCTCGCCCCGATCACAACGGCGCTGCGGGCGTCCGCCGCCTTCCCGATGATGGCGCGGCTGTCGGCGAGCGAGCGCAAATAGCAGACATGCGGCAGATCGCCTCCGGCAACGCCGAGGCGGACCGGTTCGGCGCCGGTCGCGAGCAGCAGCATATCGTAGGAATGCTCGCCGCCGCTCTCGAGCACGAGCCGCCGGGCTTTCCGGTCGATCGACCCGGCGCGGGCGCCCAGATGCAGCTCGATGTCGCGCTCCCGGTAGAATTCCGGCGGGCGCAGCGGGATCCACTCCTCCGGGGCGCTGCCGGCCAGGTAGTCCTTCGACAGGTTCGGCCGGTCATAGGGGACCGAGGAATCGGCGCTGACCATGACGAGCCGGCCGGCATAGCCCTCGCGCCGCAGCGTCTCGGCGGCGGTGTTGCCGGCGCCGCCGCCGCCCAGGATGACGATCGACCGCGGCGCGCCGGCCGCGACCGCGGGAGCCGCGACCGGCGCCGGCTGCCGCTTTTCGCGCACATAGACCATGCCGTCCCGGCGCTCGACCCGCCAGCAATCGACCGGATTGAGCGCCGGCGGGCGCAGCGGCTGGCCGGTGCGCAGGCTGAAGCAGGCGTGATGCCAGGGGCAGCGCACGGTGTCGCCGACCAGGAGGCCGTCGCCGAGCGGGCCGCCGTAATGCGTGCAAACAGCGCCGATCGCGAAGATGTCGTCGCCGCGCCGCGCCAGCAGCACCGCCTCCTCGCCGACCCGGCCGAGCACCATGCCGCCGTCTGCGAGCTGCGCCAAATCGAGGCCGGCGGCCAGATCGGGGCCGCTCGGCGGGGATGCCTCGGTCATGAGCTCGCCTCCTCTCGACAGAAAGACGCGGCGCGGCCAAAAACGTTCCGCCGCCGCGGCGTCTCTATGTCGAGTAGGCGGGCGCCCGGCCGCTTCTGTCCCAACCGGGGCTCTCCGGCCGGGCGCCATCCACCAGTCCGGGGCTGGTCGAGCTAGCGGTTGTGCTCCTCGGTTTTCACCTCGAGCTTCGGCAACCCGGTATAGCCGTACACATCGTGCAGGATCGTCAGCACCTCACGGGCTATGGCGGCATCGTCGACCTGGTCGGCCGGATAGATCTTCCAATAATTCGGCGCACGTCCCGGATCGGCGAAGCCGGCGGCGTGCAATCGGGCCACCCGATCCGGGGAGAGGACGCCGGCGAGCGCCGGCCAGCTGTCCGCGGACTGAGCCTCGCAATAGATCGCGTCGGGCGAGGTCTGCGGCTCGCATTGAATGTAGCCGATCTGCGTTTCGAACACGACGTGCACGCGGCGGTCGAGATTGACCCGCAAGCGCTGGATTTCACCGGTCACTCGCGCGCCATAGAGGTCGATCAGCTCCGCCGCCGAGCCCGCGGGGAGGCCAGGCCCCTGATCCGGCTTGGGCCGGTAGGCGCAGGCATGCACCGCTGTCGCCGCCATCGAGGGCGCATTGCTGACGATCCCGGCAAGGTTCTGGCTCGGCCCGTTGCGCGGCGGGCATGGCTCGCTCGCCACCCATGTGCTCTGCACCTCCACATCGGCCAGCTCGGCATCGTAGCCCTCGGCGAGCGCTTGCAGAATCTTGTCCGCGATCCGGCCTATCGGCATGTCGGGCGGGAAGCTCTGCACATAATTGCCAAAGCTCGGGTCGAGGCGCCAGCCGAGCGCCGCGAGGCGGGTGGCCCGCTCCGCTGAGAGCACATGCCCGAGCGACGGCTGCATCAGCGCTCCGGCCGCTTCGCAGCGCAGGCTGCGGTCCGGCCGGCGCCCGCATTGCACATACTTGTTGCCGTCCCAGATCGTGGCAAATCCATCCTGCCCGGGACGCACCAAGGCCATTATATTTTGCAGCGCAGCCTCGACCCGCGAGTTGCCGGGCTGCGGCGCCGGATCGGCCCGAGCCGGACCGCAGAGGCCGAGCCATGTCGCGAACGCGATCGCCGATGCGGCCGCCTGAAGACCGCGCGTCAACATGCTCGATGGTCCGCGGCACCCGGAAGGTGCATGCCGTGCTCCTGCCCACAAAATCACCGAAGGGGCCGCGCCATGATAGCGCGGTCCCGTCAATGATCCGTCAACCGGTCAGCTGTGCCTTCGGGGGTAGGGCGGATGCAATCCGCCTTCTTTAGGGTTTGCCGCGGCGCCAGATGGCGGCTTCTCCGATCGCCGGCTGCGGGCCGGCGAAGCTGAAGCTCAGAGCGGCGGGCATCGGGGTGATTTAGTAAACTGTCCCCGTAACCCCGTAACCAAACTGTCCCCGTAACCGCCCTGTCCCCGTAACCGCCCCGTAACCGCGTAACCCGTGAGTCTCGGTGGGTTGCATCCGCCCTTGCGTTATCGCTCTTGACAAAAAACAAAAAATTGCTAGCGTAACGGCTGACCGGAGCAGAGGCTGGAAAAAAGCCCGCCGCGCGATGAACTTGGGAGGCAAGCACATGGGACGGAAACGTAACCTGCTCATCTCGGCCGGCTGCTTTGCGCTGGGTTTCGGCACGACTGCGGCCCGCGCGAACCTGGTCGTCGATCCGGGCTTCGAAAGCGGCGGAGCCGGGTGGACCTTCATCGGGAATGCCGGGCCCGACGATCACGATGGGACCCACAGCGGCGCGTGGACGGCATTCGTGAATGCCGGTGGTCTCGTAAGCATGCCGCCCAACTCCGGATCTGTCAGTCAGGACATTTCGACGATTACTGGGCATTCATATTCGATCGACATGTGGGTTGGACAGAATGCGGAAGCCGGTCCTCCCGACGAGATATTGATTTCATTCGGAAGCTCTACTCTTTTTGACCAGATTGGCCCAATATTTAACACAACGAGCGTGCCCGAGGGATCCGGCCCCGCTCCAAGCGCTTATACGGAGCTCAGCTTTACTGCGACGGCGGCCGGTCCAACTTCAACGTTTGAGTATGAGGGGCTCAATCTCGTCGGCGGAACCTATTTTATCGACGACGTCTCGATAAATGATCTGGGGGGGATACCAACTCCTGAGCCGGGCACGCTAGGGCTGCTTCTCGCGGCATTGGCAGGGTTCAGCCCTCTGATGCGTCGCCGCCCGCCAAGAGCGTAGAGCCTTTCCGTCGATTGAAATCGTGCCGCCCCTCCCGGGCCGTCCCCGATGCGTGAGGCGCCGGCTCGTCGGCTATGCCAGCGGAATTGCCGAGGTTGAACATCGGGTTTTCCGGGGATCTCCGGCATGCTCAGCTAAAGCTAGTCAATGGCCGAGCTCCTGCTCGACCGCGGCGCGCAATGGCGGCAGCGCGAATTGAACGGTGTCCCAGACGCGCGCGGCGGCCACGTCTTGGTAGGCGTGGCGGTAGATGTTGCCGGCGCCGGCAATCTCGCGCCATGCAATGCTGGGATGGCGCGCCTTGAACGGGTCAGACAGGCGGCGCGAGGCTTCGGAAATGATTTCGAGACAGCGCGTTACCGCATAAACTCGCATCGTGTCTGCGCAAAAGGTCTCCTGATCCTGTTCGCGCGTGAACTCCCGAGCGAGGCCGATTTGATCCAGAATGTCGCGCAGCGCGTTCTGCTCGGCCTCAGAACGCATAGAGTGCATCCCTAGCCGCGGGCGGGCGCAGATGGGACTTGAGGGCGTCGCGGTCGATTACGTCTACAGGTTCGACAAATAGGCCCGCGATATAATTCTTTACGCCGACATAGTCGAACACGGTCACATGGGCGCCGGGGTCGAACTCGACCAGGATGTCTATATCGCTGTCGCGGCGGTTCTCCCCGCGCGCCACGGAGCCGAACAGCGCGGCATGCGCCACCCCGCGAGCCTGCAGCGCACTTTGGGAGCGGCGTAGAGTGGCGAGGACTTGCTCGGCGTTCATGGCGCCGTACTAGCACGACACTGTACTCAAAAGACAGGGCCGCCCCTTGCGGCGCGGCCCCTCACCCCGGCCCTCTCCCCGCTTGCGGGGAGAGGGGGGAAGCCCAGGCTGCTACGAGTGCCAGCGGAAGGCTTGCGGCTTGCGGGCGGAGCCTTGGCTGAGGACGATGTTGACCAGCGCCGGGCCGCGGTGGTTCATCGCCTCGTCGAGCGCACCCCTGATGTGCTTCGGGTCTTCGACAAAGAAGCCCTTGCCGCCAAAAGCTTCCATGACCTTGTCGTAGCGGGCGCCGTAGATCAGCGTGTTCGGCCGCATGTTCATCATCGGGTTTTCCGGGATTTCCGGCATGCCCGGGCCGATGCCGCCATTGTTCAATACGACGATCTTGACCGGCAGGTTGTAGCGGCAGAGCGTCTCCATCTCCATGCCGGAGAAGCCGATCGCCGAATCGCCCGAGAGGTGAATGACCGGGCGGTCGGGGTGCACGATCGCGGCGGCGATCGCTTGGCCCAGCCCCAGGCCCATCGTGCCGTAGGTGCCGGCGTTGAGGCAGGCTTTGGCGCTGAACACCGGCAGCATCGTCAGCCCGATATCCATCGTGCCCGCACCCTCGGCGCTGAGGATCGAGTTCCGCGGCATCCAGGCGGCGATGTCCTTGAAGGCGCGGTAGTAGGTCGCCGGCGCGCTGTCGTCGTTGATCTGCGGCCTGATCTGCTCCGCGTTCTCGGCCGCCTTTTTGCTGATCATCTGGCGCCACGGCGATTCCTTCGGATGGAACCACTGGCGACCGCCGAGCGCCTGGTTCAGCTGGGCCATGATCGCCTTGCCGTCGCCGACCAGCGCCACCTCGGTCGGCTTGTTGTGGCCGATCTCCTCGGGCGCGATGTCGAGCTGGATCACCTTCATGTCCTTGGCGTAGCGCGGCGCCTGGCCGAAATGAAAGATCCAGTTGAAGCGCGCGCCCATCAGAAAGACGACGTCGGCGTTCTGCAAGGCGAGCGTGCGCGCCGCCGCGACCGACAGCGGGTGGTCGTCGGGCATGATCCCCTTGCCCATCGGCGAGCGCAGGAAGGGCACTTGCGTCTTTTCGATAAAGGAGCGCACCTCGCTCTCGGCATTGGCCCAGGCCATCCCCTTGCCGACCAGCACGAGCGGCCGCTCGGCCCGCTCGAGGAGGTTCAATGCCTGCTCGATATTCTCCTGCGGTGCGATAGTGCGCGGCGGGTCGGGCGCCTTCTGCACCTCTACGATGTCCTTTTCGTCGCACGTGCCGGTGATGATGTCGTCCGGCATGTCGAGATAGCAGGCGCCGGGCCGGCCATAGATCGCGTGCCGTGTCGCCATCTCGACGTAAAAGGGGATGCGCGCAACTTTATCGATCGCGTGCGCGAATTTGCAGAACGGCGAGGCGATCACCACCTGGCGCTCTTCCTGGAAGGCGCCCATGCCGCCCCGATAGGTCTCCGAGGCGCCGCCGATCAGGATCATCGGCCAGCAATTCTGCTGCGCGTCGGCAAGGCCCGCGAGGCCGTGGACGACGCCGGGACCGGTGACGACGATGCAGGCGCCCGGCCGCCCGGTCAGATAGCCGTAGGCGCGCGCCGCATAGGACGCGGCCTGCTCGTTTCTCATGCCGATATAGGCGACACCCTCCTTTTGCGCCGCCGCGGCGATCGGGCCGACGGGGAACCCGACCACCCCGAAGAGATGGTCGATCCCCTGCTGCTTGAGGCTCCTGGCGATCAGCGTGGCGCCATCGATCTCAGCCATTTTTCTCTCTCCCGTGTGTTGGGCGGACGCCGACCGACCTCGAGAACGCCGCCGGGCCCGGTTTCGAAGACGTCTGTGGCGCAGATTAGCGGTAAAGTGCCGGCCGGGGAATCCGATTATCCGCCGGCCCCATGCGTCGGACGAGGACCGGCTGCGCGGCGCCCGCGCGGTTGCTTAACGCCGGCGGTTCTGGCAAGGTCGGCCGGCGCTGACCCGCCTCTGCCGCCCGGCCGGGCAAGATGGAGGCGGGCGTTTTTTCGTATGCCCGCGGCGAAGGATGTTTTTGGATGCCTCCCGTCTATTATCTCGTCATTGCCTCGGGCGTGCTCGCCCTCCTCTACGGCCTCGTCGCCAGCCGTCAAGTGCTGAGCGCCAATGCCGGCACCGCCCGCATGCAGGAGATTGCGAGCGCGGTGCAGGTCGGGGCGCGCGCCTATTTGAACCGGCAATACCGCGCGATCGCGATCGTCGGCGTCGTGATCCTGATCCTGCTCGGCATCTTTTTGGGGCTGCGGGTTGCGATCGGCTACCTGATCGGGTCGGTGCTGTCGGCGTCGGCCGGGTATATCGGCATGAACGTCTCGGTGCGGGCCAATGTGCGCACCGCCCAGGCGGCGCGCGGCGGGCTGCGCCCGGGGCTGGCGATCGCCTTCAAGGCCGGGGCGGTCACCGGCCTCTTGGTGGTCGGGCTCGGGATCCTCGGCGTCGGCATCTATTATTTCATTCTGCGCGCGCTGACCCCGGGCAACGATCTGCGCCCGGTGCTCGAAGCGATGGTGGCGTTGTCGTTCGGCGCCTCGCTGATCTCGATCTTTGCCCGGCTCGGCGGCGGCATCTTCACCAAGGGTGCCGATGTCGGCGCCGACCTCGTCGGCAAGGTCGAGGCCGGCATCCCCGAGGACGACCCGCGCAACCCCGCGGTCATCGCCGACAATGTCGGCGACAATGTTGGCGATTGCGCCGGGATGGCGGCCGATTTGTTCGAGACCTATGCGGTGACGATCGTCGCCACGATGCTGCTCGCCAACATCTTCTTTGCGCCGCCGCTGCGCGACACGATGCTGCTGTTGCCGCTGGCGATCGGCGCGGTGTGCATCGCGACCAGCGTTATCGGCACGTTCTTCGTCCGGCTGGGCCCCGACAACGGCATCATGAAGGCGCTTTACAAAGGTCTTATCGCCACCGGCATCCTGTCGGTCGGAGCGATCGCCCTTGTCGTCTGGTGGCTCCTCGGCTTCCGGGCGCCGCTGACGATGATCTCGGGGACGATCGTCAACGGGCTCGATGTGTGGCTCTGCGCGATCGTCGGCCTCCTCGTCACCGGCTTTATCGTCTGGATCACCGAATACTACACCGCGACCGAATACCGCCCGGTGCGCAGCATCGCGCAGAGCTCGACCACCGGCCACGGCACCAATGTGATCCAGGGGCTGGCGGTGTCGATGGAGGCGACGGCGCTGCCGGTCATCGTGATCTGCGTCGGCATCATCGCCTCGTTTCTGATCGCCGGCCTCTTTGGCATCGCCGTCGCCGCGACGACGATGCTGGCCTTGGCCGGGATGATCGTGGCGCTCGATGCCTATGGCCCGGTCACCGACAATGCGGGCGGCATCGCCGAAATGGCCGATCTGCCGCGCGAGGTGCGGCGCACGACCGACGCGTTGGACGCGGTCGGCAACACCACCAAGGCGGTGACCAAGGGCTATGCGATCGGCTCGGCCGGGCTCGCCTCGCTGGTGCTGTTCGCCGCCTACACCGAAGACCTGAAGCATTATTTCCCCAAGCTCGACGTCCATTTCGGGCTGCAGGATCCGTATGTCGTGATCGGGCTCTTTATCGGCGGCCTCTTGCCTTATCTGTTCGGCTCGCTCGGCATGACCGCGGTCGGCCGCGCCGCCGGCTCGGTGGTGGTCGAGGTGCGGCGCCAGTTCCGTGAAATCCCCGGGATCATGCAAGGAACCGCCAAGCCCGATTACGGCCTCGCCGTCGATCTCTTAACCCGCGCGGCGATCCGCGAGATGATCGTGCCGTCGCTGCTGCCGGTATTGGCGCCGATCATCCTTTTTTTCGTCATCGCCGCCATCGGCGGGCGTGCCGCCGGGTTCAGCGCCTTGGGTGCCATGCTGCTCGGCACCATCGTCACCGGCATCTTTGTCGCGATCTCGATGACCTCGGGCGGAGGTGCGTGGGACAACGCCAAGAAATACATCGAGGAGGGCCACCACGGCGGCAAGGGCTCCGAGCCGCACAAGGCGGCGGTCACCGGCGACACCGTCGGCGACCCCTACAAGGACACCGCCGGCCCGGCGGTCAACCCAATGATCAAGATCACCAATATCGTGGCGCTGCTGCTGCTGGCGATCCTGGCGAAATGGGCCGTCTGATCAGCGATCATCGTGCGGCGCGGGGCCTGGCTGGCCTTCGCCGCCGCCGCCGCTGCCGGTGCTGGCAGGGCTGCCGCCACCGCCGTTGAAGCGGCCGAGATTGCCCAGGATCTGCTCGAGGAAGGTCAGCTCGCGGCCCGGGGCCGGTGTCGCGCCCGGCGCCGGCGTGATCACCTCGGCGTCCTTGAGGCCCTTGTGATCGACCGCCGAAACCACGCCGTTCTTGTCGAAATCGACGACAAAGACCTGCTGGTCGGTCGTGTCGGGCAGAAAGAAGGCGACCTGCTTTGTCCGCTTGCTGATGTAATACCACGACTTGTCGTCGAAGATGCCGACGCTCGACGGTGTCCCCAGGATCTTGACCACCTCGTCCTTGGTGGTTTTTCCCGGATGGATCTCGGCCATCGCATCGGGCGGAGGCAAATTGCCGCGCTGCTCGACGCTCGGCGCGCAGCCGGCGATCGCAACAGCGGCAATCGGGGCGAAAAGGGAGCAAAATCGCGCTATGGTCATGGCTGGTCGTCGCAAGACAGGTCAAAGGACCGGTTCCGATCGAACCGGGTCCAGGGTGGTGCCCATTTCGAATTTATACCTTCAGCCGAGAGCCGTGCGTTGTCAACGCCGGCGATGGCGCGGGACGCCGCGGTGATATTCCTTGGCCGGCGCCGATCGATCCGCATCGCGGCCGACCTCGCCTATCGCATCGTCGTCGAGCAGGCGCGGCATAGGGCGTTCTTCACCGAATGGGGCGTGCCTGACACGCCCGACGGCCGGTTCGAGCTGATTTGCCTGCACGCTTTTCTCTATCTGCACCGCCTCAAATCGGAACGGCCGCGCTCTGCCCGGCTCGGCCAGCGCTTTTTCGACACGATGTTTGCCGAGCTCGACCGGGCGCTGCGCGAAAGCGGCATCGGCGATTTGCGCGTCGGCAAGGAGGTAAAGCGCATGGCGCAAGGGTTCTACGGCCGAATCCGCGCCTACGAGGCGGGGCTCGCCGCCGGCGATTCGGTGCTCGGCGCGGCCATCGCCCGCAATCTCCTCGGCACGGTCGGGGGCGAGGCTCGGCCCACCGCGGCAATTGTCGATTATGTCCGCGCGACAACGGCGGCGTTGGCGCGGCAATCCTCCGCCGAATTGCTGGCCGGGCGGGTCCGGTTCGACCCGCCGGCGATTCGCGCAGCCCCGATGGTGGCGCGATGACCGAATTTTGCCGGCTCGTGCCGCTCAGCCGAATCGGCTCCGAAGACTATCGCCAGGCGATCGAAGCCACCGCGGAAGAGCGCGGGCAGCTCGCCCTGCGCTTTGGCCTGATCGCGCTCGACCGCCTCGTTGCGACCGTCGCGCTGCGGCGCCGGAGCGGCGGAACATTCGAGTTGGAAGCGGCTTTCGAGGCCGAGCTCGCGCAGGAATGCGTGGTCAGCCTGGAGCCGGTCCACGGCACGGTGGCGCAGTCCTTTACCTTGGTTTACGGCCCGTCCGGCGATGCCGCATCCGAGCTCGAGCTGGACGCCGAAGAAACTGCTTTCGAGCCGCTCCACGGCGACGCCGTCGATATCGGCGAGGCGGTGGCGCAGGAATTGTCGCTGGCCTTGCCGCCTTTTCCGCGCGACCCCGACGCGACGCTCGACGAGGCGGCGACGGCGGCGCCCGAAGAAAACGTGTTTGGCGCGCTCGCCCGGTGGCGCGATCATGGGCAAGAGTGAGCCGCCCGGCACGGCCGGTGAATGCTTGTCTGTTGCCGTCGCCGCGGTTTTGGGCTTATTACCGCTGGCTCGCCCGTTGCCCCAGAACCCCGGATAACCCATGGCCGTTCCAAAAAAGAAAACCTCGCCCTCGCGCCGCGGCATGCGGCGCTCGCACCATGCGCTAAAGGCGGCGGCCTACGGCGAATGCCCGAATTGCGGCGAGCTCAGGCGGCCGCATCATCTGTGCCGGGCTTGCGGCTATTACGACGGGCGCGAGGTCGTCGCACCGCGCTCGGAGCCGGGCTGAGAGAAGAGCGCCGGCGCGGAGGCGCGCAGCGGTGAGCCAGGCCGTCACGCTCGCGCTCGACGCCATGGGCGGCGACCACGCCCCGGACATCGTCCTCAAGGGCGCCGAGATCGCTGCGCAGCGCGCTCCGGATTTGCATTTTCTGCTGTTCGGGGCCGAGAGCGAGATGCGCCCGCTTTTGGCGAAGTTGCCGAACCTTGCTGCGGCGGCGAGCGTCTTTCATACGACCGAGATGGTGCCGGGCGACGCCAAGCCGTCGCTGGCGCTGCGCGCCGGGCGGCCGACCAGCATGCGCCTCGCGATCGACGCCGTTGCCGACGGCCGGGCCGATGGCGTCGTTTCGGCCGGCAATACCGGCGCCTTGATGGCGATGGCCAAATTCGTGCTGAAGACCTTGCCGGGGATCGACCGGCCCGCGATCGCCTCGTTTTTTCCGACGCGGCGCGGCGAGAGCGTGATGCTCGACCTCGGCGCCAACATCGATTGCGATGACGAGAACCTGGTTCAGTTCGCGCTGATGGGCGACGTCTTCGCCCGCACCGTCCTCGGCTTGATCGAGCCGACGGTCGGCTTGCTCAATGTCGGCTCGGAGGACCAGAAGGGGAGCGAAGCAGTCCGGCGGGCGAGCCTGCGGCTGCGCGACCCGATGATGCCGCTGCGCTTTCACGGCTTTGTCGAAGGCGACGATATCGCCGCCGGCACCGTCGACGTCGTCGTCACCGATGGCTTCACCGGCAATATTGCGGTCAAGACGGCCGAGGGCACGGCCAAATTGTTCAGCGAATTTCTCGCCGGTGCGTTTCATCATTCGCTGCCGGCGCGCATCGGCTGGCTGTTCGCGCGCGGCGCCCTTACCAAGCTGCGCCTGCGCATCGACCCGCGGCGCTACAATGGCGCGATGTTTCTGGGGCTGAACGGGATCGCGGTCAAAAGCCACGGCTCGGCCGACGCGCTCGGGTTCGCCAATGCGATCGGTGTCGCGGTCGACATGATGGCGAACGGGTTTCTCGACAAGATCCGGATCGATCTGGCGCGCCTCAACGAGGCCTCGCCGGCGCCGCAGCCGGCGCTCTAAGCGCCCGATGACGGCGCTTCGCTCTCAGGTTGCCGGGTGCGGCGCCTATCTGCCCGAGCGTATCGTCACCAATGACGAGCTCGCCGCGCGTCTCGACACCTCGGACGAGTGGATCCGCCAACGCACCGGGATTGCCGAGCGCCGCGTCGCCGCCGCCGGCGAATTGACCTCGGACCTCGCTCTCGCCGCCGCCCGGCGGGCGCTCGCCAGCGCCGGGATCGAGGGCAGCGATCTCGATCTTCTGGTGGTCGCGACCGCCACCCCGGACAACACCTTTCCGGCGACCGCGGCGCGGGTGCAGGCCCGGCTCGGCATGCGGCGAGGTGCGGCGTTCGACGTGCAGGCGGTGTGCGCCGGCTTTGTCTTTGCGCTGGCGACCGCCGACAATGCGCTGCGGCTCGGCCAGGCGCGAACCGCGCTGGTGATCGGGGCCGAGACGTTTTCGCGCATCCTCGACTGGGAAGACCGCGGCACCTGCGTCTTGTTCGGCGACGGCGCGGGCGCCCTCGTCCTGAAGGCGGTCCCGGCGGAAACGGGTGGGCGGTATATCTTGTCGAACCACCTGCATTCCGATGGCCGGCAATACGACATCCTTTATGTCGATGGCGGCCCGTCCTCGACCCGCACCACCGGCTTGCTGCGTATGGAGGGGCGCGAGGTGTTTCGCCAGGCGGTGCAGCATCTGAGCGAAGTGATCGACGAGGCGCTGGCCGCCAACGGCCTCGGCGTCGCGGATATCGATTGGCTGGTGCCGCATCAGGCGAACAGCCGGATCATCGACGGGGTCGGCCGCAAGCTCGGGCTGCCGGCAGAGAAAGTCGTCGTCACGATCGATCGCCATGCCAACACCTCGGCCGCCTCGATCCCGCTCGCCCTCGACACGGCGGTGGCCGACGGTCGAATAAGGCCGGGTCATCTGGTGCTGATCGAAGCCTTGGGCGGCGGATTGAGCTGGGGGGCGAGCCTGCTGCGCTGGTAGCGCGCGACATTGCCCGGGCGCGGACAACACTTTGGAATTTGACGCGATTTTCCTGCGGGTCTAACCTTCCTCGAAAGCGGGGAGGGGTTGATGGCCGGGCATACAGTGACTCGCGCTCAGCTCAGTGAAGCGGTCTATCAGGAGGTCGGGCTGTCGCGCAACGAATCGGCCGAGCTGGTCGAATCGGTGATCGCCGAGATCTCGGGCGCGCTGGAACGCGGCGAAATGGTCAAGATCTCGTCCTTTGGCAGCTTTGCCGTTCGCCAGAAAGGCGAACGGGTCGGGCGCAACCCGAAAACCGGCCAAGAGGTGCCGATCCGGCCGCGCCGGGTGCTGGTGTTTCGCGCCAGCCATACGCTCAAGCACCAGATCAATCACGGCATGGCCGAGGCGGTGGAAGAGACGAGCGCGGCGACCAAGGCCTCGTCCGGTTGACGTGACCCGAGCGGAGGAGGGGGGAGCAGCTCGGCGGGTCGTCAAATCGGCGGCGGCGTTTCGCACCACCAGCGAAGTCGCCGACGAGCTCCGTCTGCCGCCGCATGTGCTGCGCTTTTGGGAGACGAAATTTCCTCAGGTCAAGCCGCTCAAGCGCGGCGGCGGCAGGCGCTATTACCGGCCGCAAGATGTCGATCTGCTGCGCCGGATTCGGCAATGCCTCTATCAGGAGGGCTATACGATCCGCGGGGTCCAGAAGCTGCTGCGCGAGGGCGCCTTGCGCAGCGGCGGGCCGCCGCCGCCACCGCCCGGCGACGAGGTCGCGTCGGCCGTGCTGTTTGCGCTCGAGCCGGTCCCCGAGCCGCCCGGGCCGGCCGCCGGCCCGGCACCCTCCCGCCAGGCGCTGCGCGAGGCGCTCGAAAAGGTCCGGCGCGAATTGCTGGAAATCCGCGCGTTGCTCGACAAGCTCGCGCCGCGGTGATCCCGCGCGTCCATTTGCCTCCTTTGGACCAAGCGGATATGGTGGTGATGTGTTGCTGAGCGTCGGCGGGTCGGATCTCTCGTGAGCGATATCTTCCGCGAAATCGACGAAGAGCTCCGTCGCGACAATTGGCTGAAGCTGTGGTCGAAGTACGGACGCTATATCGTCGCCTTGGCCGTGGCCGCATTGCTGGTCGCGGGCGGCGTCGTCGCTTGGCGCGACCACCAGCTCAGCGAGCGGCGGGCGCAATCTACCCGGTTTGCCGGGGCGCTGGAGCTCGCCACCTCCGGCAAGCCGGCCGATGCCGAAAAAGTGCTCGGCTTGATCGCCGGCGGAGGCGGCGGCTATGCGGTCTTGGCGTCGTTCGAGCAGGCCGGGCTCCTGGCAAAATCCGGAGACCACAAGGCCGCCGCAGCGGCTTATGACCGGATTGCCGCGAGAAGCGGGATCGGCTCGGCCTTTCACGACCTCGCGGTGCTGCTGTCGGTGATGCAAAGCATGCCATCGGCCGATCCGCAGGCAACGATCGCCCGTTTGGCGCCCTTGACCGCTGCGGGCAATCCTTGGCGCCCGACCGCGCTCGAGCTGACCGCGGTTGCCCGGCTGCAAGCGGGCGACAAAAAAGGCGCCGTCGAGCTCTACAAGAGCCTCGCCGACGATCTGGAGGCATCGCCGTCTTCGCGCGCTCACGCCGCCGAAATGGCGACCGCGCTCGCCCCGTCGTGATCGCTGTCGCACCGGGATGAAGTCACGCGCCCTCTTTCTGCTGTCGGTTGGGCTGCTGTCGCCTTGGGTTGCGGCGCTGGCCGGCTGCGGCTGGTTCGACAGCAAAAAGCAGCCGCTGCCGGGCGAGCGGATCTCGGTGCTCAGCCTCGACCGCCGCCTCGAGCCCGATCCCGCTCTCGCCAAGACGCCGATCGCGCTGCCGCGGCCGGTGGTCAATCCGGATTGGCCGGAGTCGGGCGGGTATCCCAATCACGCGATGCAGCATCTGGCGCTGCCCGGCAGGCTCACCCAGGTGTGGAAAACAAGCGTCGGCGAGGGCTCGTCGCGCTATTCGCACGTCCTGTCGCAGCCGGTGGTGGCCAAGGGCCGGGTGTATGCGATGGATGGGGCCGTCCAGGTCAGCGCCATCGACGCCGCAACCGGCAACCAGCTCTGGCGCGTCGACCTCAAGCCCAAGGGCGATCTCGGCAATGCCTTTGGCGGCGGCCTCGCCGTGTGGAACAAGCGGCTTTATGCGTCTACCGGCTATGGACAGGTGCTGGCGCTCGATCCGGGCGACGGCAAGGTGATCTGGCGCAAGGATGTCGGCGCCCCGGTGCGCGGCGGGCCGACCGTGGCCGATGGCCGGGTGTTTGTCGTCACCGTCGAGAACGAGCTGGTGGTGTTGGCGGCGGATGACGGCCGCCGGCTGTGGAGCCATAACGGCATCCCGGAAACCTCGACCTTGCTCGGCGCCGCGAGCCCGGCGGTGCAGGGCGAAGTCGTCGTCGTGCCCTATACCTCGGGCGAGCTGTTCGCGCTTACCGTCGAGAACGGTCATCCGGTCTGGTCGGACAATCTCGCCTCGGCGCGCAATGTCGACGCGGTCGCCGCCCTTGCCGATATTCGCGGCCGCCCGGTGATCGACCGCGGCCGGGTCTATGCAGCGAGCCACAGCGGGCGCCTTGCGGCGATCGACCTGCGCACCGGCGATCACGTCTGGGAACAGGACATCGGCACGACGCACGGTCCGTGGATCGCCGGCGATTACCTCTATGTCCTGTCGAACAACGGCGAGCTCGTCAGCTTGACGCGCAACGACGGCAAGGTCCGTTGGGTGCGCCAGCTGCCGCGCTTTGAGAACGCAAAGAAAAAAGAGGACCCGATCGAATGGGCGGGCCCGGTGCTCGGCGGCGACCGGCTGATCGTGCTCGCCTCGGATGGCTGGGCGTTGTCGGTCTCGCCCTATACCGGTGAGCCGCTCGGCCGCCAGGAAATGCCGGCGGGAGCGTTCCTCGAGCCGGTGATCGCCGACAACACGCTCTATGTGCTGACCGACGACGCCACCCTTTCCGCCTATCGCTGAGCGGGCATCGGCGCGGGTGCGCGATGAGCCTTGTCGTTGCGATCCTCGGGCGGCCCAATGTCGGCAAATCCACCTTGTTCAATCGGCTGGTCGGCCGCCGTCTTGCCTTGGTCGACAATACGCCCGGCCTCACCCGCGACCGCCGCGAAGGCGAAGGCCGCATCGCGGACCTCGTCTTCCGCGTCATCGACACGGCGGGGCTCGAAGAAGCTGCACCGGTCTCGCTTGCCGGCCGTATGCAAGCGCAGACGGGCCAAGCGCTCGCGGCGGCGGATGTGGCGCTCCTCGTCGTCGACGCGCGCGAGGGCGTTACCCCGGCTGATCGCCATTTCGCCGAATGGTTGCGGCAGAGCGGCAAGCCGGTGGTGCTGGTCGCCAACAAAGCCGAAGGCCGCGCGCCGCCGCCGGG
The DNA here is from genome assembly GCA_963702685.1 of uncultured Alphaproteobacteria bacterium. Lineage (GTDB taxonomy): Bacteria > Pseudomonadota > Alphaproteobacteria > ATCC43930 > CGMCC-115725 > AP-15. Next base: position 177,857 of record CAVPDQ010000009.1, read on the forward strand.
CCTGGCCGAAACCTACCGGCTCGGCCTCGGCGATCCGGTGCCGCTGTCCGCCGAGCACGGCGAGGGGCTGGGGCTGCTCTACGAGCGGCTGGCGCCCGTCGCCGATCTGGCTGCTGCCGCGGAGACAACGCCGGATCGGGCAAAGCCGCTGCAGCTCGCTATTGTCGGGCGCCCCAATGTCGGCAAATCGACACTGGTCAACCGGCTGATCGGTGAAGAACGGCTGCTGACGGGCCCCGAAGCCGGGATTACCCGCGACGCCATTGCGATCGACTGGCTGTGGCGCGACCGGCCGTTCCGGCTGGTCGATACCGCCGGACTGCGCCGCCGGCCGCGGGTCGACGGCAAGATCGAGCGGTTGGCGGTGGGCGACGCGTTGCGCGCCATTCGCTTTGCCGAAACGGTGATGCTGGTGGTCGACGCCCTGCAGCCGCTCGAGCGCCAGGACCTGACGATCGCCCGCTTGGTCGTGGAAGAAGGCCGCGCCGTGGTATTGGCGGCGACAAAATGGGATATGGTCGCCGATCGCAGCCAGGCGCTGCGGCAATTGCGCGACCGGGCGGCGACTTCGCTCGCCGAGCTCCACGGGGTTGCGATCGTCCCGGTATCGGGGCTGACCGGCTTTGGCCTCGACGCGGTGATGTCGGCGGTCGTGGCGGCCGACGAGATCTGGAACCGGCGGGTCTCGACGGGCGACCTCAATCGCTGGTTGGCCACGGTCCAGCAGCGCCACCCGCCGCCTCTGGTTGCCGGCCGCCGCCTGCGCCTGCGCTATGCGACGCAAGTCAATATCCGCCCCCCGAGCTTTGCGCTCTTCGCGTCCAAGCCCGGCGAGCTGCCGCCGTCATACCGGCGCTACGTCGTCAACGCGCTGCGCCAGGATTTCGGTCTGCCCGGCACCCCGATCCGGATGATGCTGCGCCACGGCAAAAACCCGTATGACAGGGCCTAGCGGGTGACAGGGCGTAGCGGCCACCCGCCCGGAGGGCGCAATCCGACCAGTCAATTGCGCGTGCCGCGCTATGGGACTAGAGTCCGCGCCGCTATCCTGCACGGAGGTTACGCGATGCTGAGGATGGTTGTCGTCTTTGCCGCTTTGCTGCTGGCCGCGGCGAACCCGGTGCACGCGCAATCCACCATGCACCCGGCGCCGGCCGCCACGCACCCGGCGCCAGCCGCCACGCCGTCTTTGGCGGCCAACCAATTCACCTCGGAGCAGGCGGCAAAATCGCATTGCCCCTCGGACACCGTGGTCTGGGCCAATCTCGGCGTCTCCAAGGCCTATCATGCGAGTGGCGACCGATATTACGGCAAGACCCACCAGGGCGCTTATATGTGCCGCAAGGACGCCGACCAAGCGGGCTTCCATGCCGCCGGTCAGCGTGGCCGCAAATCTGCTGCAAAACCCGGCGCATCCCAAACCTCGAAGTGAAGCCGCTCGACCGGCGCCCGGTCTCGATTGATCGGTGCGGCGACTAAAGCGTGACGCTTGTCGTTGCCGCGGCGCAGCCGCTATCATGGACACGTTTTGTTCGACGGAGTGTCGATTTGGCCCATCGTCACGGATCGCCAGAGCTGCGCGTAAGCCGTTCGGATATCGAGCGGATGGAGCGGGCCGCCCAAATCGTCGGCGATTGCCGACGCTGTCTCGGAGACGGCAGTGTCCTCGACGAGATCATGCCCGGTGCCGGCCGGTGCGACGATTGGCAGCATTACCCCGAGGGCGAGGTCTACGATCCGGCGAGCCACGCGCAATATTTCTACCACGCGCATCCTGCGGCGCAGCAGGCGGAGGATGAGCACGGTCATTTCCACATTTTTTTGCGCGCCGAGGGCATGCCGCCGGGGGTGGCGCCGCTGGTCCTGCCCGAGATCGGGGTCGCCGATGCCCGGCTGCCGCCGCAAGCCGCACCCCTCAAACGCGGTGGCAAGAACGAGATCAGCCATCTCGTCGCGATCGCGCTCGACCATAGCGGCCGGCCGGCTCGGCTGTTCACCACCAATCGCTGGGTTACCGGCGAGACCTGGTACCCGGCGGGCGACGTGGCCCGCATGCTCGATCGCTTCACCCTCGCCGAAGCGCTGCCGACGCCGCTTCTCAATCGTTGGCTGAGCGCGCTTGTCCAGTTGTTTTCGCCGCAGATCGGGGAGCTGCTGCGCGACCGCGACCGGCAGGTGACGGAGTGGCGTCAGCGTCGGCGCGGCAATGTATTCGAGGACCCGCGGCTCGAAATCCCCTCTACCATCGACATCGATGTCGATACCCAGCTGGCGTTTCTCGACCGGGTCCGGTCCGGTGCCCCGAGGCCCGCCCGGCACCGCCTGCCGCGGCTGGCGGAAGGCTGGGGCGAAGACCGCGCCGGCTGACGACGCGGTGGGATCAGCGCGATGGCGCCGCCAGATCGGGGCGAGGCGGCAAATTTTCGCTGCTGAGACAGGTTTTCAGGCTGGCGTCGCGCTTGGCGTTCGATTCCGCGGTGAAATCGGGAAAGGCCGCCTGCGCCTGCCGGGTGCATTTGTCCATCAATTTCCAATTGGCCATTGCCTGGACTCCCTGCTGGCTCGCCTCGGCCGTGCTCGCGGCCAGCAGGGCGATCCAGAAAAGCACGACCGCCAATCGGTTCATCGGCGCCTCCTCGATCGATCCGCCACGGGGCAACTATTATACGAGCTGCCTGCCCGATGTTGCGCGCCTCCCGAAACTCGTGCTCCATGAGCGGGTCCCGCAGGAGGGTGCGATGCTGAAGATCTGGGGACGGGCAAGCTCGTCGAATGTGCAAAAAGTCCTGTGGTGCTGCAGCGAGCTCGGCATCGATTTCGAGCGGGTCGATCTCGGCGGGCCGTTTGGCGGCAACCAGGACCGCGGCTATCTGGCGATGAACCCGAACGGTCTGGTGCCGACGGTCGAGGACGGCAACCTCGTCCTGTGGGAATCGAACACGATTTGCCGCTATCTCGCGGCGACCCGCGGCGGCGAGGGGCTTTATCCGGCGGCACCGGCGGCGCGGGCGCTCGTCGAGCGCTGGATGGATTGGCAATTGTCTGCCATCGGCCCGCCGATGGGCGCGCTCCTCTTCGCGTTGATCCGGACCAGGCCCGAAGCGCGCGACCATGCCGCGATCGAAGCGGCGCGGCGCAGGGCGCTCTCCGCTTGGACCATTGTCGAGGAGGCGCTCGACGGCCGCCCATATCTCGCCGGCGCCGAGCTGAGCCTCGCCGAGATCGCGCTCGGGACCCTCGTCTATCGCTGGCATGCTTTTGCGATCGAGCGGCCGCCGCTGAAACATCTCAAATCGTGGCACGAGCGGATGCGCGAACGCCCCGGTTTCACGACGCACATCGAAATCCCGATCACGTAACGGTGATCGGCGCCGGCCGCGGTTGCTTTGTCGAGCGCGGCGCATAGTCTGGGGCGGCTCGGCGGGCACAAGCCCGGCCGTGGGAAACAGGGAGGCCGAATGAGAGTTCTATCGCGATGCCTGACCCTCGGTGCGGGGCTCGCCATCCTCGTCGCGATCGGCGGGACGGCGCCGGCGCAGGACAAGAGTGCGGTGATCAAGGATCGCGAGACCCTGATGAAGGGCCAAGCGAAGAACCTCGGCAATATCAAGGCCTATCTCGACGGCAAGGCCGATCTGTCGCTGGCGGAGCCGTCGGCCAATGCCGTGGCGGAATCGATCCAGAAGATCCCCAGCGTGTTTCCGCCGGGCAGCAACGCGCCGAGCCCCTCCGGCAAATACGCTCCCAAGCCCGAGATCTGGAGCGATCACGCCGGCTTTCTCGCGGCGCAAAAGAACGCCGAGAACAAGGCCCGGGCGCTGCTCGCCGCGGTCAAGAGCGGCAACAAGCCGCAAATCCAGACCGCTTTTGCCGATCTCGGCAAGAACGGCTGCGGTGCCTGTCACGGCAAATTCCGCGAGACCCTCAAACACTGAGGAGCGCGGCGCTGGCGGTCCTGCTGGCACTGGCAGCACCGCCCTCCGCCCTGGCGGCACCCTCCGATGCGGTCGAGCGCGGCGCCTATCTGGCGAACGCGGCCGATTGCGGGCAATGCCACACCGATGTCAAAAACGGCGGGCGCCCCTACGCTGGTGGTCGCGCGATCGCGACGCCGTTCGGCACCTTCTACACCCCCAACATCACCCCTGATCCCGAGACCGGGATCGGGCGCTGGAGCGACGCCCAATTTCTGCGCGCCCTGCGCCACGGCGTCCGCCCGGACGGCGCCAATTTTTTCCCGGTGTTCCCGTATCCGAGCTTTACCAAAATCGTCGACGCCGATGCGCGGGCGATCAAAGCTTATCTCTTCTCCCTGCCGGCGGTGCGGCAGCACAACCGCCCACACGACGTGCCGTTCCCCTTCTCGTGGCGGCTTTTGCAAACTGTGTGGAAATGGCTGTTCTTCGACGCCGGGCCATTCCAGCCGAACCCGGCCCGCAGCGCCGCCTACAACCGAGGCGCCTATCTCGTAACCGCGCTCGCCCACTGCGGCGAATGCCATACGCCGCGAAACCTGCTGGGTGCCTCCGAACCAAGCCGCTTTCTCGCCGGCACGGCGCACGGGCCCGACGGCAAGGCGGTGCCGAACATCACCCCCGATCCAAAATCCGGGATCGGGCGCTGGAGCGAAGATGACATCGCCACCTTGCTGAAGGACGGAATGACCCCCGAATTCGACTTTGTCGGCGGCGCCATGGCCGAGGTCGTGAAGAGCACGGCGCGGCTCACCGACGCCGACCGCCACGCGATCGCCGTTTATTTGCGCTCGGTGCCGGCGCTGCGGTCACCAGAAAAACCGTAAATCGGCAGTCTGACGGTGATTGGACGCCGGCCCAAGACTTTCTATGATGGGCCGGCATACTGGCGCGAGGAGCACGTCTTGGCCCGAGGGCGACCGGAAAAAAGCCTGGCCCGTTTCGAACGGATTGCGTTGGTGTTGTCGGGCGGCGGTGCCTTGGGAGCCTATCAGGCGGGGGCTTATGCAGCGCTCGAACGCTCCGGGGTGCGGCCGAATTGGATCGCCGGCACCGCAATCGGAGCCGTCAACGCGGCAATTATCGCGGGCAGCCTGCCGCATGAGCGCACCCTGCGTCTGCGCCGGTTTTGGCAGGAGGCGAGCCGGCGCGCTCGCGGCCGGTCGCGGCGCGCATTGGGCGCGTGGCTCGGGAGCAAGACCGCGCAGGGTCTCGCGGTGCTGCGGCGCGAGGCCGAACCGCCGCCGCGCTCGCCAAAGCCCGTCTTCGACGCCGCCGAATTGCGCGAATTGATCGATGAGACGGTCGATTTCGAACGGGTCAATTCGGGTGCGGTGCGCCTCGTGCTGGGGGCGGTAAATCTGGCGACCGGGGCCGAGACTTTTTTCGACAACGACCGCCACGTGCTCGGCCCCGACCATGTCCTCGCCGGCACCCCGTTGCCCGGCGCCCCGCCGGTCGCGATCGACCGCCAGCTCTATGGCGGCGGCGCGGTTTCGGTTTCGGCGTTGGACAATGCCCGGCCGGCCGACACGCTGTGCTTTGCCATCGACGGCTATGATGGCGGCCCCGCCGGCTCTGGCGGGTTGAGCCGCACCCGGCGGGAAATCGCGGCGATGCGCCGGGTGCACGATCTGCGGCGGATGATCGGGCTGCTCGGCGAAAGATTGCCGGCCTCACAGCGGGGCGAGAGCGATGTGCGCCGATGTCTCGCGGAGGCCAGCAATGCGACGACGACGGTTTTGCACCTGGTGCACGAGGTCGATCCCGCCGATCTCCGCGCCAAGATGACCGATTTCTCGGCCGGGGCGGTCGCGCGGCGCTGGAGGGCGGGGGAAAGCGATGTGGCGACGAGCCTCGCGCACCGGCACTGGCTGGCGCCGCCGTCGCGGCTCGCCGGCGTCGTCGTGCACGAGGTGCGCGGCGGGCTGGCCGCACCACCGGATTGACGGCGGCCGCCGCCAATCTTGTCGGGCACGCCGGGAAAGCCAATATAATTTCTTGAAATAACGAGCTTTCCGGTATGGGATGGGATCGCGTGACAATCGATCGGGGCAGGAAGGCGTTTCGACATTCAGGACGCCCGCGCAGCGGCGGGCGTCGCGATTATACGAGGGTACATGCTTTACGGCGCCTATCAGGCTTACGACGACGCGCTGACACCGATCCGGCTGATGGCCGAAGCATCCTTTGGGATGCTCGACCGGACCTGGCCGATTTTTGGCAATCCCCCCTTGCTGCGCCGCGCGGCGGCGGCGTTGGCGCTGATCTCCCATGCCGGGCTCTCGCATGAGCGCCCGGCCTTTGGCATCGATGCCGTAACCATCGCTGGCGAGCGGGTCCCGGTCGCCGAGGAGGTCGTTGCCTCCGACCCGTTCTGCAATCTCGTCCATTTCCGCAAGGAGGGCGCGCGCGACGAGCCGACGGTGCTGGTCGCCGCGCCGCTGTCGGGCCATTTTTCGACCCTGTTGCGCGGCACCGTCGCAACCTTGCTGCCCGACCACAACGTCTTTCTGACCGACTGGGCGAATGCCCGCGATGTGCCGTTGCTCCACGGCCGGTTCGGTTTCGACGATTATGTCGATCTGGTGATCCGCTTTGTCCGGCTGCTCGGCCCGCACCTCCATGTCATGGCGGTGTGCCAGCCGGCGGTGCCGGTGCTGGCCGCGGTAGCGCTTCTCGCCGCCGCGGGCGACCCCTGCCAGCCGGCCTCGACGATCCTGATGGGCGGCCCGATCGACACCCGCGCCAATCCGACCGCGGTCAACCGCTTCGCCACCGCGCATTCGCTCGATTGGTTCGAGCGCAAGGTCGTCACCTCGGTGCCGGCGCGATATCCGGGTGCGATGCGCCGGGTCTATCCCGGGTTTTTGCAGCTCGCCGGATTTCTCGGCATGAATTGGGACCGGCACGTCACCGCGCATTGGCAGATGTTCCGCGACCTGGTGCAGGGCGACCGCGAGAGTGCCGCGGCAACCCGCGCCTTTTACGCCGAATACACGACGGTTATGGACCTCGCCGCCGATTTCTATCTGGAGACGGTGAAGCGGGTGTTTCACGACCAGGACTTGGCGCAGGGCCGCCTCATCGTGCGCCGCAACCGGGTCGAGACGGCGGCGATCGAGCAGACCGCGCTGATGACCGTCGAAGGCGAGCGCGACGATATCTGCGGACCGGGCCAGACCGTCGCGGCGCAGGCTTTGTGCATGGGCATCCCGGCGGCGAAAAAGACCCACCACCTCCAGCCCAAAGTCGGCCATTACGGCGTCTTTCACGGTCGCCGCTGGCAGACCGAGACCTACCCCAAGGTCCGGGCGTTCATCCGGGCGCAGGGGTAGTGCTAGGGGTCATGCGGCTTCGACCTCGACCATCGCCTCGTACTCGGCCTGACCCACGGTGAAGTGAAAAAGGCCGAGGGCCGTTTCCGGCAGAGCCGGCGCGCCTGAGGTGACTTGGTTCAGATCGACGCAGCCGTCACGCATCCACACGACGCCCGGCGGTATCCGGTCGGTGACGTGTGCTTTGGCCGTGAACGCGCCGCGAGCGTTGTAGACCCGGACCGCGTCGCCCTCGGCCAGGCGGCGCCGCGACGCGTCGTCCGGCGAGACCCACAGCATCGGGCCCAGGTCGCGCTCGGCCAGCAGCGGCAATGCCCGGCCGTGGTCGTAAAAAGAATGGAATTGCGTCAGTGTGCGCCCCTGGCAGAGCGCCAGCGGACCGGCGGCGACGGTCGGCAGACCCGGCGCCTCGTAGACCGGCAGCGGCGGCAAGCCGGCCGCGGCGGCCCGCGCCGAATGGAATTCGATCTTGCCCGAGGGCGTGTGAAAGCGGCGGGTCGGATAGGCGACAGGCGATATGTTCAACGGCATTCTGCCATCGTTCGCCCGGAGTGCGGCGATCGTCGCCCGGCCGGTCGCCGGGTGATCGAGAATGCTGTCGAGCAATTCCTCCTGCGACGCCCAGGGATAGAAATCCTCGATCGCCATCCGGGCGGCGAGCCCTTTCAGCACCTCTTGCGTTGGCCGGGCGTCGCCGGCGGGCGCCAGGATCCGCTCCGTCAGATAGAGGTGCGTGTGCGTCGCCTTGCAGCCGATGTCTTCGAGCCAAGCGGTGCCGGGGAGCACGATATCGGCAAAGCGCCGGGTCGTTTCATTGGCGAAGAGCTCGTGGCAGACGACGAGGTCGAGCTTGTCGAGCCCGGCCGCGACCTGTCGCGAATCCGCAAACGACGACAGCATGTTGGTGCCAAAGAGCAGCAATACCCGCACCCGTCCGTCGCTCAGCGCTGCGGCGATTTCCGACATCTGGCTCGGAATGTAAGTCCCGGGCGGGCGCCGGTCGGCAGCCGCGATCGTCGCATAGCCCGCGCCGTGAGCGGTGGCCGCGTGGCGCGAGCCAAGTCCGCCGCCGGCAATGCCATAGCTGCCGACCAGCGCCGGCAGGCACGAGATGGCGCGCGCGCCGTGCCAGCTGTTGGCGCCCTTGTGCAGCGAGCTTCCGCCGAGAACGATCATCGCCGGCTTGGTGGTCGCATAGTCGCGGGCAAAGGCGATGATGCGGTCGGCGGCGATACCGGTTTCGCCCGCGGCCCATTCGGGGCTGAATTTGCCGACATGGCGGGAGAGCTCGGCAAAGCCCAGCGTATGCTCGGCGACAAACGCCGGATCGTACAATTCCTCGCCGATGATGACGTGCATCACGGCCAGCGCCAGCGCCGCATCCGATCCGGGCCGGATCAGCATGACCTCGTCCGATTGGGCGGCGGCTTCGCTCCAGCGGACATCGATCGTCACGACCCGCGCGCCGCGCCGTTTTGCGGCGATCAAATGCCGCGCGGTATTGGGCTGGCTCGCCAGATTGGCCCCCCACATGACGATCAGCTCGGAATTCGCCCCCATGTCTTCCTTGGTGTTGATCTCCAAGGCGCCGGTGAGGCCGATGCCGAACCCGCCGAGGCCCCAGCAGATCATCGACGCGCTCCAATACTGGCAGCCGGCGAGATTGGCGAAGCGGGCGAGCATCTGGCTCCCGGCGGAAGGGCCGTAGCCATTGGCAATGTTGCCGTGGCCGCCCCATAGCGCGGTCGCTTGGCGACCCGCCGCCGTGATCCGGCTGGCGATCAGGTCGAGCGCTTCGTCCCAGCTTGCCTCGCGCCAGGCGTCGTCGCTGCGCCGTGCGCGGATCAGCGGCTTTAAGAGCCGTTTCGGGTTGCCGATGATTTGCCGCGAAGCCTGTCCGCGCACGCACAAGAATCCCTGGCTGTCGGGATTGTCCTCGTCGCCCCTGACGCCCAGAACCTCGCCGTCGCGCACATCGACCAGCATGCCGCATAATGTCGGGTGACAGTTCATCGGGCACATCGTCGCGAAAGTTCGAGCGGGACCGGCCATGGCACCCTCTTGCGTGATGTATGAGTATCGTAGGCAGGCGACCGCGAGGGAAGCTGCAACGGCGATGATGGTGCGGCGGAAAAAGATGGGTCGCTCACGGTCGAAACTGAGCCATTATGGCCGCAGACGCGCCAGGTTTGCTGCCGGGCGCCGGTGACGAGGGAGCAAAAAATGCCAATTGGCGGCAAGGTCGTTATCACTTGCGCCGTCACCGGGTCGATCCATACCCCGACGATGAGCCCCTATCTGCCGCTGACCCCGGACGAGATCGCGCGCGATGCGATCGCCGCAGCCGAGGCCGGGGCGGCGATCCTGCACCTCCATGCCCGCGATCCGAAAGACGGCCGGCCGACGCCCGATCCGAACGTCTTTATGCAATTCCTGCCGCGGATCAAGCAGGCGACCAACGCCGTCGTCAACATCACCACCGGCGGCGGCCACGGCATGACCCTCGACCAACGGCTCGCCGCCCCGCTGCGCGCCAAGCCTGAAATGTGCTCGATGAACATGGGCTCGATGAATTTCGGTCTCTATCCGATGCTCGACCGCTACAAGGAGTGGAAATACGAATGGGAGCCGCGGGCGCTCGAAATGACCCGCGACTTCATCTTTCGCAACACCTTCGCCGATATCGAGCGTATCTTGAAAGACTTGGGCGAGGGCTGTGGCACGCGGTTCGAGTTCGAATGCTACGATGTCGGGCACCTTTACAACCTCGCGCATTTCCTCGACCGCGGCCTCGTCAAGCCGCCGCTGTTTGTGCAGACGATTTTCGGCATATTGGGTGGGATCGGCGCCGACCCGGACAACCTCGTCCACATGAAGCGGATCGCCGACAAATTGTTCGGCAATTCCTATGCCTGGTCGATCCTCGCCGCCGGCCGCCACCAGCTGCCGCTCGTCTCGATGGGTGCGATCATGGGCGGCAATGTCCGGGTCGGGCTCGAGGATTCGCTGTGGCTCGGCCGCGGCAAGCTCGCCCAAAGCAATGCCGACCAGGTGAGCCGTGTGCGGGCCATCCTCGAAAACCTGTCGCTCGAAATCGCCAGCCCCGACGAAGCCCGCACGATGCTGGCGCTAAAGGGCGGCGACGCGGTGGCGTTTTGAAGGCGGCAGGGCGATGATCGACAAACGGGTCAGGGGCCTCGCCGAGGCGGTCGCCGGGATCAGGGACGGGTCGGTCGTGCTGTGCGCCGGCTTTGGCGGCGCCGGGTTGCCGGATGCGCTGTGCGAGGCGGTCATCGAGCAGGGGGCGCGCGACCTGACCGTCGTCGCCAACAATGCCGGCACCGGCCGCACCGGGCTCGCAGCACTGATGGCGGCCGGGCGCGTCGCCAAGATCATGTGCTCGTTTCCGCGCAGCTCGGGCAGCGTCGTCTTCGAGGAGCTCTACACCGCCGGGAAGATCGAGCTCGATCTCCTGCCGCAAGGCACATTGAGCGAGCGCATGCGCTGCGCCGCCGCCGGGCTCGGCGGCTATTATTCGCCGGTTTCGGTCGGGACCCGCCTCGCCGAGGGCAAGGAGCACCGCGAGATCGACGGCCGCATGTATGTCTTGGAAAAGCCGCTGAAAGGCGACGTGGCGCTGCTCGTCGCCGACCGCGCCGATCGCTGGGGCAACCTGACCTACCGAAAATCAGCGCGCAACTTCAACCCGACCATGGCGATGGCCGCCGACCTGTCGATCGTCCAAGCCCGCCACATCGTCGAGCTGGGCGAGCTCGACCCCGAGCATATCGTCACCCCCGGCATCTTTATCGACCGCGTCGTCCATGTCGCGTTTTAGGCTGTCTCACAATGAGGCAGTGAGGCAGTGAGAAAAAAATACTTGAACGCAAAGGGCGCAGAGGAATCGCAAAGTCCGCGATGGATTATAAGATTACGCTTCGCGTACTTCGCGTATCCTTTGCGCCCTCCGCGTTAAGCGTTTGTTCTTACTGCTTGTGAGTGAATCAGAGGAGGAGCCCGATGCCGCTCAAACGCCGCCAGATCGCCTGGCGGGCCGCGCAGGACCTCGCCGACGGCGCCTATGTCAATCTTGGCATCGGGTTGCCGACCCTGGTCTCCGACTTCATCCCCGACGAACGCGAGATCGTCCTGCACAGCGAGAACGGCATATTGGGTGTCGGACCGGCGCCCGGCGCCAATGAGGCCGATCCCGATCTGATCAACGCCGGCAAGCAGCCGATCACGCTCGTCACCGGCGGCAGCTATGTGCATCACACCGACTCGTTTCTGATGATCCGCGGCGGCCATCTCGACCTCGCGCTCCTCGGCGCGTTCGAGGTGGCGGAAAATGGCGATCTCGCCAATTGGACGACCGACGATCCCGGCTTTCCGCCCGGCGTCGGCGGTGCGATGGACCTCGCGGCCGGCGCCAAGGAGATCCGGGTCCTGCTCGAGCACACGACCAAGACCGGCGCGCCGCGCATCCGCAAACGCTGCGAATACCCGCTGACCGCCGCCGCCGTGGTGCGCCGGATCTATACCGATCTCGCCGTCATCGACGTGACGCCGGACGGCCTCATCGTCCGCGAAATCGCCGAAGATATCGACTTCGGCCAATTGCAGGCCAAAACCGAGGCCGCTCTTCGCCCTGCCCCCGACCTTCGCCCGTTGCGCGCTCCGGCGGTCTGACCGTCAACCCTGCTCGGGATCGGCCTTCTCACGACGGGTCGCGGTCGAGGACTTCCTTGATGCGCGCCTCATCGACCTTGATCTCGACCCCGGCGCGCTCCTGCTGCAGCAGCATCGGTGAGCGCGAGTCGCGGTTGCCCCAGCCGCGGTTCAGCGCCTCCGACAATTCGGCGAGCGCCAAATTGGCGACCCGCATCGGCACACCGAAATCGCGGCCGAGCTGGGTGGCGAGCGTCACATCCTTGTGCGCCAGGCGCAGGGCGAAGGCCGCGGGCTCGTATTTGCCGGGCAGAAACTGGTCGATCAGCCCGTCGAAGGTGCGCCGCCGGCCGGTGGCGCCGTCGCGCACCGCCTCCCAGAGGGCGAGCGGCTCGACCCCGGCCTTGACCCCGACCGTGAACATTTCGGCCAACGCGGTCTGGATGCAATAGCCGGCCCCGTTATGCACCAGCTTTGCCACCGAGCCCGCGCCGATCGGGCCGACATAGCGCGCCTTGTCGCCCATCGCGTCGAGCATGGCTTTGTGGCGGTTGAAGATCTGCTCGTCGCCGCCGACCCACAGCGCCAGCTTCCCGGTGCGCGCACCGCGCGGGCCGCCGCTGACCGGCGCATCGAGCATATAGACGTCGCGCTCGGCAAAAGCGGTGTTGATCTTGCGGACCATTGTCGGCGAATTTGTCGACAGGTCGAAATAAGCCTTGCCGCGGCTCATTCCGGCGAGAATGCCGTTTGCCCCGAGCGCCACCTCCTCGACTTCCGGCGGGCCGGGAAGCGAGGTGAAGACCACTTCCGAGGCTTCGGCGACGGCGCGCGGGCTGTCGGCCCAGACCGCCCCTTTGGCGAGATAAGGTTCGGCCGCGGCACGCCGCAGGTCGTGCACGATGAGGTCGTGCCCGGCCTTTTGCAGATTGGCCGCCATCCCCGAGCCCATCATCCCCAAGCCGATAAATCCGACCTTCATCTCGCCCTCCGATCCCCGATTGCGGTTTCTGCCGTTATTTCAGGACGTCCTTGGCGACGAGGGCTGCGGTCATCGCCGCCGGCCAGCCGGCGTAAAAGGCGAGGTGGGTGATGATCTCGCCGATCTCGTCTTTTGTGACGCCGTTGTCGAGCGCGCGCTGGAGATGGCCGACCAGCTGCTTTTCGCGGCCGAGGGCAATGAGCGTGGCGCAGGTGATCAGGCTGCGGTCGCGCTTGGAGAGGTTGGGGCGCTCCCAGACATCGCCGAACAGCACCTTTTCGCTGAGGTCGATCAGCTTGGGGACGACGTGGCGGACCTGCTCGCGGGCCGTCGAAGGTTGCGATTGCGCCATGGTTTTCTCCTTTTTGGGTGACCGGCTTTGGGGAACCGGCGATCTTGTCGGCTGTCGATCTTGTTGGTTGGCCGAGCCTAGCACGCACCCGGCGCCGGGAGACAAGATTTCCGCGACGGCTCAGGCGAGCCCGTAGACATCGACGCGCGCGTCGTAGGTCGGCAGGTAGAGCTTGCCGTTGGCGACGACCGGAGGGGTGAATTTGCAATAGCTGAACGCGAGGTTCCAATCGCGGCTGTCCCACAGCACGCGCAATTGCCGGCTGCCGTCGCCAAAGCTGCCGAACTCGGTCGCGTCATAGGCGAGAAGCCGGCCGGGGCTCACCAAGAGGTTCGCGTCGAGATAGGGGATCGCGGCCCATACGACCGCGGTGCTCGGCACGGTGCCGTTCGCGCTCAGGCACAGCATCCCGCCGGGCATGCCGCCGGGCGGCACCGGTGCATTCGCCGAGGCGACCTCGGCGCTGCAAGCGAGATAGCTTACGGCGCCACCGGGGGCGAGGCTCCAGGCGCGCAAATTGCCGTTCTCGCCCCAGCAAAACAGCATCGGCCCGTGCTCGGCGCTGTTCCAATAAACGGGAGCGCCATGCTGGTGGTGCGTGCGCCCGAAGAAGAGCCGGTTCAGCACCTTGATGTCGCCGGGCATCGGGCTCGGCTGCGGCCCCGGATAATGGGTGAACCAGATCGCCGGTGCGGCGAGCTTGGCGTAATTGCCGGCGGGTGCGGCGAGGTCAGCGGGGCGCGTTTTGCCCATGTCGCCGGTCTTGAGGACGAAAAGAATCCCGTCCTTGCCGGCGCCGGCGAGAAGCCCGTGATCGGCGACCAGGACCGGCCCGCCCGAGCCGAGATCCATATCGTCCCAGCCCATGTCTGCGGTGGCCGCGATCGCATAGCGCCGCAGATTGGTCGGCTGTGCGATCTCCGGCATCGCGCCGAGCGGCTCGGGTCCGGCCCGCTCCCGGTCGGTCCACGGCGTCCACCAATCGACGACCGCGAGCGAGCCGGTGCCGGTGCCGGCGGGAGGCGTGTAGCGCAGCTTCAAAAAGCACTCGCCCCAATCGGTTTCGGCGTCGAAGGTGCCGTTCCCGGTCATGCAGTAGAGATGGCCCTCGGCATCGGCGACGAGACCCGAGCCCGCCTGCCAGATGCCGCCGCCAAAGCCGCGCGCCGCCGCCGCCCAGGCCGCCGAAATCCGCCACGCCCGCGTATCGCAGGCAATGATCCAGCCGCGGCTGTCGCTGCTCGTCTCCTTGACCGAGCCAAAAGCGATGAACACGGTGCCGTCGGCGAGCAGCAGCGAGGCGCGCTGCTTGCGCGTGGCGGAGGCAAAGCGTTGGACCGCAAGCCCGTGGCCCGGATTGTAAACCGCACCTTCGAGATCGAGCGGCGGATGCGCCGCATGGCCATCGGCGACGGCGAGGGCATGCAATGAATGCCGCGCGTCGGCGACCGAGCCGTCCTGGCTCGCCCAGGCGCAGGCATAGATGATCCCGGCCGCGCCATCGACGACAGGGGTCGACAGCACCCCCCAATGATCGTTGACGAGGTGGGCGTCGATGTCGCGCGAGCCGTTGATCGGCGTGCCCAGGCTCGCTTCCCATATCGGGGTGCCGTCATTGGCGTCGAAGGCAAAAACCTTGTTCGCCATCGTCGCGACCAATACCAGGTCGCGGACCCCGCCGCCCGGCAGCAGCACGCCCGGCACGATCAGCGGCTGCGCCTCGGCGCCGCGCGCGTCTCCGGGCAATGCCAGCGAAAAGAGGCGCCGGATGCCGCGGCTTCTGACCGCCGCCGCGGTCAGCACGGTCTCCGCGGTATTGGTGCCGTGGCGGGCGTTGCTGTAGGCGCGGGTCAGGACCGAGACGCTCATTCGGATCGCAGCTCCTGCGTCGCGGTATAGCTGACGCTGAGCGCGAACGGCACGCCGTCCCGTGGCAGGTTGGTCCCGACGGCGCTGAAGCTGTGCCAGCCGGCATGTGCCGCGGTTGCGTGCAATTCGCGGCGGTCGGCGAGCCCCGCATCGGCCCGGCCGAGCGCCGCTCCGTCGGGGCCTGTCAGCTCGACAATCAAAGCGGCGCCGTGCGGCCAGGGCGACAGCTCCGGCGCAAAAGCAGCGGCTATCGGCGTGCCTGAAGCCGCCCAGACCCGCCCGATCGCGGCCCTCCCGTTTCCGGCCGGCGCGATATCGAGATCGGCAGCGCCAAAAAATGTCTGTGTCGTCGGCCGCGGATGCAGCGCTGCGACGGTGCCCAGACCGGTGCGTGAAAAGCAGAGATAGCTCTGGCCGCGGCCAAACGCGTTGCTGGGCACGGTAAAGCTCGCCCGCCCCGCGCCATCGGTGCGGATGTCGGGGTGGCGGCCGGTATAGTCGTGCAGCTCGACATTGGCGCCAAAGCTGGTGGCGCAGGTGATCGTGTGCCGGCTCCACGGGTCTTTGCCGAGCGCCGTCAGCAATCCCGGATGGCCCTGGCGCTCATAGACGAAATTCTGCGGGTCGGCGTGGCGCGTCTGGGTCGTGCCGGCCGCCAGGTTCTCATGGATCCAGACGAGATTGTCGATCCACGGCTTTAGGCCGTAGCAGCCGGGCTCGGTGCTGTAATCCTTGTGATAGACAAACGGGTAGCCCTCGGTGGTCAGGATAAAGGCATAGGCCAAGAGCTTGCTGCTGATGACCTGCTCGCCCGGCGACAAATCGGTGTCGGGATTGTCGACAAAGGTGACCGAGCCGAGCGGGTCGAGCGCGGTAAAGCCGGCGCCGTCGAGCCGGCGCATATCGAAGCCCGGATCGTCGCACATCGCCTGCACGGCAAAGTGCGTCGTAAAGTCGAACACCGCCGAGCGGCCGGCGACCCCGCCATGGCGCCAGCCAAACAGATTTTGCGGGTTGCCGTCGAAATATTCACTGACGCAGAACTTGCCGGCCATCGACCCGGAATTCATCCATTCCCGAACAAAAGACGCCGCCATGCCCTTGGTGTCGTCCACCCGAAAGCCTTGGCAGTCGAGCGAGCGGGTCAGCCAGTCGCCGAATGCGATCATTCCGTTTGCGGTATAGCCGGGCGGGTCGCAATTCACATAGACGAGCTCGTCGCCAAAAGCGAAATCGTCGGACGGCACCGGCACCGGGTCCTGCGGGCGCCGTGGCGGCGCGCCGCGAAAGCAGCCGGGGTTCTTGGGAAACCGGCCGATGCCCGGCGCCCCGCCTGCGCCCGGATAGCGATAGACGCCATTATTGCCGCCGATCAGCTGGTGCAGCACCACATCGATATAGATATCGAGCCCGCAGGCATGAGCGACCGCGATCGAGCGCTGCAGCCGCTCGCGAGTGCCAAACCGGGTCTCGACCGCGCCCATCTGGTTTTTCGAGCCGATATCGTACTGGTCGAAGACGCCGTAGCCGTCGCCGGTGTCGGCACGACCGGATTGGGTCTTGCACACCGGCGGATAGAGGATCGCGGTAAAGCCGGCGCGGCGCAGCAAAGCAGCATTCGCCGCAATCCAGTCGTACCACCAAGGCGCATTTGGATTGCCCGTGTCGCCCGACGCCGGCACAGTCACCCGGTTGCCGTGCGCATCGAGAAAGCGTGCATGCGCGTGATAGGCGACCCCCATAAGGGCGGCTCCCGCTTCAAAAGGCGAGCATCGACGCGGCAGCGGCGAGAGCGGCGGCCCCCGCGCCTCGCTCGCGCCAGGCACCGGCACGCGGTCCGGCCGCAGCTCCGATCGCGAGCCCGGCCCAAGCAAGAGCGCCGCTCGCCGCACCACAGACGAGCGCCGCCTGCGGCGACATCGGGCACAACAAATTGTCGAGCGAAAACAACACCGGCAGCAGCCAGACGAGCCACGGCCGGCGCATGGCGGCGGCCCCGGCCGCCAACAGATAAATCCCGTAAAGCGCGAACCCGATCGGAGCCAGCGGCGACAGCCAATGCGGCCATAGGATGGCGAGCCGCCAAGCGGTCCAGCCGGCGAGCGCGTCGCCGACACCGAACAGCAGCGCCAAGCCGACCCGTGCCCTCTGCCGAGCGACGATAGCCCCGATTGCGACACCTGCTGCCAGGCTGTCGAGGCTCAGCACCAATGCCGAGGAAAGCATGCGCGGCACCCCTCGAATGGCTCCGGCGTTCGCGACGATAGAACAGAGTCTCGGCCGGCGAAAGCGCCCTGCTGATCCAGCCGGTTCTAATGTGAGGTGTTGCCGGCGCCGGCGCGCCCGGCCGCGAGCTGCGTGTAATAGGCGTGCTGCTTTTCGCGCCAGGCGGCACGCTCGGCCTCGTCGATCGTGCCGTCATGGTCGGTGTCGATCTGGCCGAAGCGGGCGCGGTAGAGCTTGTCGCGGTCGTCCGCCGACATCGCCGCGATCCGGTCGTAATAGGCTTTTTTGCCCTCCAGCGTGGCCTTTTGCACGGCTGAGAGGTCGGGCGCCGCCAATTGCCGGGAGAGCTGCGCCTGGCGCCGCGCCATCGCTTGCAGGCGGAAATCGCGGTATTCGGCAAAGGTGATCGGCAGTGGTGCGACGGGCTTTGGTGCGACGGGCTTTGGTGCGGCGGGCTGCGGTGCGGCGGGTTTTGCGGCTTGCGTCGCCGCCACCGTGGGCGCCTTTTGCGCGGTCGCGGGCCAATGCCACAATCCGGCAGCGAGGAGCGCTGCCGCGGCTGCCGCCATTGTCCATCCTCTCATGCTATGCTCCCGATCTCGGCTTGAACCAACCAGGAACACAAGAACAAACCACGATCGGGATTGCAAGTTCTTTTTTCACGAAAAACGATAAATTTTTTATCTGAATCTATCTCAGGTAGGCGAAGGGGGTGATGCCGCTGACGTATCAGGTCAAACCGGGTTTCGACCTCGGCAAAGTCGATCTCGCCCGGCATCTCGACGACGCGGAAAGCTATCAGCGTCAGCTGCGCAAATTGCAGATCGCGATGCTGCAGCTTCAGCAAATCTTTCGGGTCGAGGGTCGGCGCGGCATCATCGTGCTCGAAGGCTGGGACGCCGCCGGCAAGGATGGCGCGATCCGGCGGATGACCGAGAAGCTCGATCTGCGCTGGCTGCGGGTCTGCCCGATCGGCAAGCCCAGCCCCGAGGAGCAGGGCCGCCATTTTCTGTGGCGGTTCTGGCAGCTGTTGCCGCCGCCCGGACATCTGGCGATCTTCGACCGCAGCTGGTACGGCCGCGTCCTGGTCGAACGGGTCGAGGGCTATGCCACGAACCAAGAATGGCGGCGCGCCTACGACGAGATCAACGGCTTCGAAAAGCTGCTCGTCGATGACGGTGTCAGGCTGGTCAAATTGTTTTTGCACATCTCGCCCGAGGAGCAATTGAGGCGCCTCGCCGAACGCATCGCCACGCCGACCAAGCGCTGGAAGATCAATGCCGAGGATTTTCGCAACCGCGCCCGCCGTGCGGATTACCTGCGAGCGCTCGACGACATGTTCGCCCGCACCTCGACCAGGGCGGCGCGCTGGCATGTCGTGCCGGGCGAATATAAGTGGTTCGCCCGCGTCGCAGTCGTCAAAACGGCGGTCGAGGCATTGGGCGAAGGCATCGAATTGAAGCCGCCGCCGCTCGACCCGGAGGTCGCCAAAGCCGCGGCGCGGCTCTTGCCGCGCGAAGAGCTCGCGGCGCTGGGCCTGCCCGAGAAATGACCCCGGACGGATCAGACGAAAAGGCGCTCGCTTTTCAGCCCGTCATAAAGGTGGGCGACGAATTCGCCGTAGCCGTTCCACATCAGGGTCGGCACGCGCTTGTCGGTGCCGATCACGCGCTCGGTCGCCTGGCTCCAGCGCGGGTGCGGCACGTCGGGGTTGACGTTCGCCCAGAACCCGTACTCGTTCCCTTGCACGGTTTCCCAGAACGACACCGGGCGCTTGTCGGTGAATTCGAAGCGCACGATCGACTTTGCCGATTTGAACCCGTATTTCCACGGCACCGCGAGGCGCAGCGGAGCCCCGTCCTGCTTCGCCACCGGCTTGCCGTACATCCCGGTGACGAGAAAAGCGAGCTCGTTATTGGCCTCGGCCATCGTGAGCCCCTCGATATAGGGCCACGGATACCAGAACTGCTTTTGGCCCGGCGCTTGGGCGGTGTCGAGAAAGGTCTCGGTGCGCAGATATTTGGCTGAGCCGAGCGGTTTGGCCAAGGCGACGAGGGCCGACAGCGGAAACCCGCTCCACGGCACCACCAGCGACCACGCCTCGACGCAGCGGTGGCGATAGACCCGCTCCTCGAGCGTCACCTTTTTCAACAAATCGTCGATGCCGATCGTAAACGGCTTCTCGACCATGCCGTCGATCTTGATCGTCCACGGCCGGATCTTCAGCGCCTGGGCGTCGTCGGCGATTTCCTTTTCCGATCCGAACTCGTAGAAATTGTTATAGTTCTCGGTGTATTTGGCGTCGGTGATCGGCCGGTCGACCGTGTAATGCGGGTTGCGCTTGACCGGATAAAGACCGGCCGACGGGTCCGTCTCGGCGGCGGCCTCTGCCGCGACCGCGCCGAACAGCCCGGGCGCCAGCATCGAGCCCATGCCGATCGCCTTCAACAACGCGCGGCGGCCGAGATAGACCGCCTCCGGGGTCGCGTCCTTCTCGCCGAGCTCCCACCCCCTGTTGCGCCGGATCAACATTGCCGCACCCGAAAACCGTTGCCGCCTCTAATCTGGGGCGCCGGGATTTCCGGCCAAGTCACGCTTTCGCGACCGGCCAACCTATGCGGTTACTGCGCGGCCTCGGCGGTGCGCATCGCCAATACCTTCTCCGCCGGCTTCCCGGTCAATTCCTGCATATGGTCGAAGCGATGGGCGAAGCTGCCGACCCCCAAGGTCAGCGAGCGCAGCTCGACAATCAGATCGTGCAATTCGCTCTGCGGCATATGAGCGCTGACCACGTCCCAGCCGGGCCAGCTCTCCTTGGCGTCATAGCCGAGGATCTGGCCGCGCCGGCCGGAAACCAGCCGCTGGACACGAGCGGTAAAGGCGTTCGGCACCGAGATCTCGACCGTATCGATCGGCTCGAGCAGGGTCGGCTCGCATTTCGGCAATGCTTCCTGGACCGCCTGCCGCCCGGCGGTATGAAAGGCCTGGTCCGAGCTGTCGACCGCGTGGAACTGGCCGGTGATCAAAGTGACCGCAGCGTCGACGACCGGAAAGCCGAGCGGGCCGCGGCGCAGCGCTTCGACCACCCCTTCCTCGACCGCCGGGATGTAGTTCCGCGGGATCGCCCCGCCGACGACGCTGTCGGTAAAGATGAAGCCCGAGCCGCGCGGCAAGGCCTTGACCTCGATCGTCACATCGGCGAACTGGCCGTGCCCGCCGCTCTGCCGTTTGAAGCGCGAATGCTGCTGGGTCCCGCGCCGGATCGTCTCCTTGTATGGCACCCCCGCCGGGCGCCCGTTGACCGAGAGGTTGTGCCGGTTGCGCAGCCGGTCCATCGCGATTTGCAGATGGATGTCGCCCTGGCCCCACAACACCATTTCCTGGGTGTCGGCGTTCTGCTCGAGCTCGAGGGTCGGGTCCTCCTCGACGAGCTTGCCGATGGCGCCGGTTAATTTGACGTCGTCGGCCCGCTTTTCGGCGGCGATGGCGAGACCGAACACCGGCTGCGGGCGCTCCGGGCGTCCCATCGCTTCGGCCTTGCCGGACGGGGCCAGCACCTCGCCGGTCGTGACCTCCTCCATCCGGGTCAGCCCGACCACTTCGCCAGCCTGAGCCGACGGGACCTTTTCGTGATGCGCGCCGGTCAGCCGCAACAAGCCGGCGACGCGGCTGCCGTTCAGCACCATCCCTTCGTTGATGGCGCCGCGCCACACCCGGACGAGCGACAATTTGCCGGTATGCGGCAGGTGATAGGTCTTGATGACCTGCGCCAACGGCTCGCCCTCGGCGGCGATGCCGAGACGTGCCGCGGTTTGCTGTGGCTGCGGCGTCTCGTGGCGCAGCGCCTTCCATAGCCGGCGCACGCCATGATCGGCGACCGCCGAGCCGAGAAACACCGGCGCGACCTCGACCTGGCTCAGGCTCTTTGTCAGGTGCTGATAAATTTCCTGCGTCGAGGGCTCGACCTCTTCGAGCAGCTTTTCCAACAGCGAGTCGTCGAAATCGGCGAGCTTTTCAATCAGCCCGGCGCGGGTCGCGCGCTCATCGTCCCAGAAATTGTCGGGCAATTTGATCAGGTCGGAGGCCTGGCCCGGCCGATAGCGGTAGGCGCGCTCGCTGACCAGATCGACATAGCCGGTGATCTCCGAATCTGCGCCGCGCAGCGGCACCTGGCGCAAGACCAAGGGCCGCACCGACACCGATTGCAATGCGGCCAGCACGTCACGCACCCGCGCATTGGCGGTGTCCATCTTGTTGATAAAGATCATATGCGGGATTTTCTGCTGGTTCAGAAAACGCAGCAGCGCGCTGATCGTCAATGCCCGCTCGGGCTCGGGCTCGACGACGACGACGGCGACGTCGCTCGCCAGCATCGCCCCCTGCGCCTCGTAGCTGAGCTCGACCGAGCCCGGGCAGTCGAGAATGGTCCACGGGTCGCCGAGAAAATTTGTCGAGGCGACGTTGAGCTCGGTCGACATCTGTCGCGCCCGCGCCTCGGGCGCATGGTCGCCGACCGCGTTGCCGTCGCGCACGCTGCCACGCCGGCCGGTGCCGCCGCTGGCAAACAACAGCGCTTCCAAGAGGCTCGTCTTGCCCGACAAATACGGGCCGATCAGGGCGGCGCAACGCGGGGCCGAAATCGCATTCGCGGACGTACTCGCCATGGGGGCGCCTCCAGCCGTCTCGACGGGTACGGCGCGCTCGGGCGATGCCCGGCCGCACCCGGCTTGTTCCGGAATTTCGCCCGCCCGCCGCCCGTAACGCAATCGAAATATCCGGCGGGCCTTTGCCGGCGCCTGCGCCGACGCTCCGGCTTGCCCGGCCGCCGGGCGATATGTCAGTCTTTGCGCATGCGTGCGCACAATTATTACGCGGCGCCGGGGTTCGAGCGGGCTGGGCTGCGCCGGCGTGACGGCGGCTGGATCCGCGAGCGCGCCGGTCATGCCGAGAGCCGCTTTGTCCCGGTCTGGCGCAACCAGAGCCTGGTCGTCGAGGTCGCCGGCGCCGAGCCGCGTGCCGTGGTGCTGGATTGGGCCGGAGCGGTCCCGATCTTGGGCGACGGCGCTGCGCCGGAGGACCGGTTCGGCACCGGGGAGGTCGTGTTTCTCGGCATGGTCGAGGAGCGCGCGCATTTCGCGGTCGATTTGTCGGCGGCGGAGGCGCCGCTCGAGGCGCTGGCGGCGCCGGCCGGTGTCGATCCGATCGGGCTGCGCTTTGCCGATCTGCGGCAATTGGCCGGGCGGCTCGACGGGCGCGAGGGGGCGCTTTTGGCATTGGCTCGGGCGATGCTTTACTGGCACGCCCGTCATCGCTTTTGCGGGCTCTGCGGCAGCCCGACCCGCAGCGAGGAGGCGGGGCACATGCGGCGCTGTGCCGACCCCGCCTGCAACGCGATGCATTTCCCGCGCACCGACCCCGCGGTCATCATGCTGGTGACCCATCGGGACCAGGCGTTGCTGGGCCGCTCGCGAAACTTTCCGCCGGGCATGTATTCGACCCTCGCCGGCTTTGTCGAGCCGGGCGAGAGCCTCGAAGACGCGGTGGCCCGCGAGGTCCGCGAGGAGACCGGCATCGAGGTCGGCGCGGTCGAGTACCACTCCTCGCAGCCTTGGCCGTTCCCCGCCAACATCATGCTCGGGTTTCATGCGCAAGCGCTGACGACCGAGATCACGGTCGATCTCGGCGAGCTCGAAGACGCCCGCTGGGTCGAGCGCGGCTGGCTGTTGTCCCACAGCGACGACGACGGTTTCCGGATGCCGCGTCGCGACTCGATCGCCCGCCGCCTGATCGAAGACTGGCTCAACGACCGCTGACGCGGCCCATCGCCGGCCGCGCTCTCAGTGGCGGTCGGCGTTGAGCGCCGTGCGCGGGCTCTTGATCAGCGGCATCAGAACGAGGGAGGCGGCAAAGCCGGCGCCGAGCAGCATCAGCGCATCGTTGAAGCTCATCACCAGCGCCTCGCGCTGGACGATATCGTAAAGCAATTTGACGGCGGCGCGGTGCGCGTCGCCGGGCAGCAAATCGCCGAGGCGCGCGCTCTGCATGTCGAGAAAATGCTGCACCGCCGGGCGCGCCATGTTGATGTCCTCGATCAGCCGGTTCCAATGGAACTGCAGGCGGGTGCTGAGCACGGTCCCGAGCACGGCAAGCGCGATCGCGCCGCCGAAGTCCCGGGTCAAATTGTAAAGCCCGGCGGCATTCTTCAATTTGTCGGGTGGGGTCGTGCCGAGCGCCAAGAGGTTGGCCGGCAAATAGCAGAACATCAGCGCGAAGCCGCGCAATGCCTGCGGCACCAAGAGCTCGCCAAAGCTCGACTGGTTGGTCAGCCCGGCGGTCATATACATCGCCACCGCGAAGCTCCCCATGCCGATCGCCAGCATGATGCGCAAATCGAGATTGCGCGCCACATAGGTGGTGAACGGCGACAGCAGCATCTGCGCCAGGCCGGTGACGACCACCGTCTGGCCGATCTGCATCGCGTTGAAGCCGCGCACCTGGGCCAGGAACAGCGGAACGAGGTAGGTCGCGCCGTAAAGCCCGGTGCCGACGACAAAGGTATAGAACGACCCGATCGCGAAATTGCGGTTGAGAAAGGCGCGCAGATCGACGATCGGCTGGCGGTAGGTCAGCACCCGGCAGAAGAACAGCACCGCAGCGACGGCGGAGACGACGGAGGCGGCAAGGATCGTAGTGTCGTGCAGCCAATCCCAGCGCGGGCCTTCTTCGAGCGCATATTCGAGACAGCCGAGAAAGAGCGCCATCAAAACGAGGCCGATCACGTCGAACCGGCGCAGCAAGGAGAAATCCGGCTTGTCGATGTCGATCGTCAGCCAGACCGTGACGACGACGCCGATGCCGGGCACGATGTTGACCAGAAAAAGCCAATTCCAGGAAAAGGTGTCGGTCAAAAACCCGCCGATCGTCGGGCCGAGGGTCGAAGACAGGTTTAGGATCAGCGAGATCAGCACCATGACCGTCGCCAGCTGGGGTCCGCGAAACTTGGTGTAAACGACCGGAAATACGCTCGGTGTGATGGCGCCGCCGCTAAAGCCTTGCAGCGCGCGGAAAACGATCATTTGGGTCAGGGTCGTCGCCGTCGCGCATAAGGCGCTCGCCGCGGTAAACCCCAGCGTTGCCGTCACAAACAGGATGCGGGTCGATAAGAGCCGCGACAACGTCCCCGACAGCGGCACCATAACGACGTCGGCGATCAGATAGGCGGTCTGCACCCAGCTGATCTCGTCCGGGCTCGCCGACAGCCCGCCCTGGATCTGGGTCAGCGAGCTGGTGACGATCTGCACGTCCATGATCGCCATGAAGAGGCCGACGACCATGGCGATGACGCCGACCCAGTCGCGCAGGCTGGGCTCCCCCGCTGCGGCCGGGCCGCTCGTCGCGGCAGGGGCCGCCGCCGCCGGCTTTGGCCGGGGCGCCAGCGTGAGCGGGGCGCGCGCAGCACCCCCGCGGCGCAGCGGCGACAGCGCCCAGCTCATTTGGCGCTGCCGGGACCCGGTGCGGCGGCGGGCTTGGCTTCGGCGGCGCCGACAATGCCGTCGCCGGCCGTGGCCTCGCCTTCCTCGCGCGTGTCAACGGTGACCGTCACCGACAATCCCGGCCGCAGTAGCCGAGCCAGCGGCCCGTTTTTCGGCAGCGCGATCCGCACCGGCACACGCTGCACGATCTTGGTAAAGTTGCCGGTCGCGTTGTCGGGCGGCAAGAGGCTGAACTCGGCGCCGCTCGCCGGCGCAAAGCTGTCGATCTTGCCCTCGATGGCATGATCGGGATAGGCATCGACCGAAATCTCGGCGCGCTGCCCCGGCCGCATCCGGGTCAATTGAGTTTCCTTGAAATTGGCGGTGACATAGACCCGCGGCAGCGGCACCAGCGAGAGGAGCTCGGTGCCGGGCTTGACATATTGCCCGACCTGGCCGCCGCGGTTGCCGGCGACGCCCGAGACGGGTGCCCTGATCATCGTGTTGGCGAGGTCGTTTTGCGCCAGCCGCAGATTGGCCCGCGTCTGCTGCAATTTCGCCATCTCCTCCTGGCGCTGCGATTCGAGCACACCGAGCTGGCTCTCGGCCGCCGCCAGCGCCGCATGGCTTTTGGCCGCCTCGGCGGCGGCTTTACGCGCATCCGCCTGGGCCTGCTCAAACCGCTGCCGGCTGGCAAAATCGGTCGACATCAGCGCCGCATAGCGCTTGTAGTCCTGTTGCGTGCGGGTCAAATCGGCATCGGCGGACTGCACGCTCGCCTGCGCCTGCGCGATCATCGCCTGCTGCAATTGCCGCCGGCTCTTATAGGTCGCGACCGCCGCCTCCTCGGTCGCCACCGCCGCTTCGGCCTGCGCCGCCTTGGCGGCAAAGTCGCTGTCGTCGATGACGAACAGCACCGCGCCCTTTTTGACCGCCTGGTTGTCGCCGACCCGCACCTCCTTGAGATAGCCCTCGACCTTGGGGCTGATCACCGACACGTCGCTCGCCACATAGGCGTCGTCGGTTGATTGCAAAAACTGCCACACGGTCAACCAGTACCAGCCGCCGGCGCCGCCCGAGGCCAAGACCAGCACCAAAACGGCGACAATCAGCTTTGTGCGCATTTTTTCTGAACTGAACCGTTCAGTTTAGGGTTGCGCCAAACCTAAAGCTTCTCCTATCGTTGTCAAGCCTGCGCTGGCACAATCCCGGGCAGCGCCGGCCAGGATCGGACCAGGGTGAGCGAGCGCAGCGCAACAGCGCCGAGGGCCAAGGCCGAAAGCATCCTCGCCGCGGCCAAGCGGACCTTTCTGGAGAGCGGCTTCGGCGCGGTCAGCATGGACACGATCGCGCGCGAGGCCGGTGTCTCGAAAGCCACGGTCTACGCCCATTTCGCTGGCAAGGAGGAGCTGTTCGGCGCGGTCATCGGGCGCGAATGCGAAGAGCGCTTTGCCGGCTTTTCGGCGCCCGAGCTCGATCCCCGCAACGTGCGCGCGTCGCTGACCGTGCTCGCCCGCCGCTTTCTCGATCTCTTGCTGTCGCCCGATGCGATAGCACTCCACCGCATCATTCTGGCCGAGGTGCCGCGTTTCCCGGCTCTGGGCGACGTGTTCTGGCGCGCCGGCCCCGAGCGCAACCTCGCCCAGATCGAGGCGTTCCTGCGCAGCGCCGTGGCGGCAGGCTCGCTCGACCTGGCGAACACCCGGCTCGCCGCCGAGCAGCTTGTCGGGCTGGTGCGCGGCGAAACCCAGCTGCGCCACCTGTTGCGGCTCGACGCCCGGACCGATCAGCCGGGCCTGCGCGCCGTCATCGACGCCGCCGTCGATACCTTTATCCGCGCCTTCGGTGCCCGCAATGCGTCCGACCTTCGCAACCCTCTCCCCCCAATTGGGGGAGAGGGAAGGGTGAGGGGGGCTGACGGGCTGATGCAACCTGACCGGATCTTGCTCTAGGGACGCACGACTGGGCCGCGCATGTCGGGGACGGTCTGCGCCTTTTCCTTCCAATCCTTCGACCACGGCGTCACCGGCCGCGGCACCGCTTTGCCGTCGACCCTGATCTCGTCCACCTGCTCGTTGAAAAAGCAAAGATGGCCTTTGATTTTCGGGCATTCGGCGATCGGCTCGGGATAGCTCCACACGATATCCTCGAACAGCCGGTCGCCCAGCTTGACCGACCAATAGCGCGCCTCGCCCTTGTATGGGCAGCGGCTCTTTTTGGCGCTCGGCAGCAGAAGATCCATGCGCACATCCTCGGGCGGGATGTAGTAGCGCGTCGGCAGCCGGGTCTCGAACAGAAAGCGCGCGCGCCGCGTCTCGGCCACGACCTCGCCGCCGAGGACCACCTCGACCGGCCGCGACGACTGCACGACATCGACCCGCTTATAGGGGTCGCGCGGATGGACAAAGATTTCCTCGTCCTCCTCGTACCAATGATCGACCCGGTCCCAATAAAACGCGACGTAATCCTTGATCGCCGAAACTTCCTCGAACGGGTCCGGATAGCCCCAGACCGCATTCTCGGTGGTGCGCCCGCCGGCCTTGATGGTCCAGTACGAGGCCTGCGCCTTGTATGGGCAAAAGCTGTGGTGGTCGGTCGGGGTCAAAAGGTCCATGCGGACATCGGCGCGCGGGAAGTAATAGACGGGCAAATGCCGCGTCTCGAATAAGAGGTGCGCGTTGGTGCTGTCGGCGATGGTTTCGCCGTTCAAGGCGACGCGCACCCGGCGCGGCGAGGCCTCGAAGGTGATCTTGTAATCGGGGTTGGTCTTGAACCCTGATTCGCGAGGGAGCGCTGCCGTCGTCATGATGGATTCCTCCGGCTGTTCCTGCCTGACAATGGCGTCGCCGCGATGGGGCCGCAAGCCCGCCCGATCATCGAGACCCGCAAGCGCGGGCCGGCGATCTTGACATTGGCCGCTCGCCATTCGATATTCATGGTTCGTTCTCCGGGAGAGTCAATGTTCAAGCTGGCGGAGCGGCGCGCCGGGACCGGTGGGGTCTATTGCGGCGAGGATGGGGTCCGGCTCGAACCGGTGGAGCTGGTCGGCCGACAGGGAGCCGGCGGCTACCGGGTGCGCCCGGCAGCCGAAATCGAGACGCTGCTGGCGTCCGCTTACGCGGCGGCGCCCGACGCGGCGGACTGTGCCGCCGGCCTGCGCCGGGTGGCAGCTTATCTTGCAGAAGGCAACCTGCCCCTCGCGATGATCGCGGCGGTGCGGCTGCGCCTCGGGGAAATCCCCGAAGACCGGATCGAACGGCTGGCGCGTGCCGACACATTGCTGAAAGCCGGCTTCAACCCCGACGGGCCGCGCGATGCGCAGGGTCGATGGACCGAGGAGATCGGCAGCAATTTTATCCTCATCCTCGACGATCTCGGCAACGGCCAAGAGGGCAGCGCCGGGAGCACCGGCCGCAACCCGATCCCCACCGGCGCCGGCGGCAACGGCCCGGCCGTCGCGCGCGCCTGGGAGCATTACCCCAACGCCGATTTCCGCAACCGCTTGGCCATCGCCGAGCAATCGGCCGGGCATAAGAATTTCGGGATGGCGAGGCGAACAACATCAACGACCCGAAACTGATCGCTCTCGGCCGTTACCAGATGAAGCCGGTTGGCCTCAAGGCAGCCGGCATGATGGACCGCGCCGGGAACTGGACCGGGAAATACGGCATCCACTCGCCCGCCGAGTTCCTCGCCGATCCCGAGGCGCAGGAAAATGCGCTGACCGATTATCTCAACGACAATATACGCCAGCTTCGGGCCAACGGCGCCTTCGGCTACATCGGAGAGACGATCGACGGAGTAAAAGCACGCTTTCCGGTGACCCGAGCCGGCATCATCGCCGCCGCGCATCGTGAAGGCGTGTCGGCGACCGCCGATTATCTTAAGCGCGTCAAAGCCAATGGCTTCTCGAGTAAAGGACTTCGGCTGAAGCTCCCGGACCGGCCGATTGAAACCCGGCTGAGGACCTTCTCGGGTGCCAGCTATGAGTAAGCTGGGGAGGTGCAGCGCCGCCCCGCTACTGGCCGCGTGGGCATGGTTGGCGGTCTCGACGCCTTCTGTCGTCAAGGCTCAAGAGCTGAGCTTCACCGCGAAATTAAGCGACTCGCAAAAGAGTTGTCTGGAGAAGCTTCTCGATATCGCCTGGACCCGGCAATTCCATAAAGAGATGATGAAAATCGGGCAGGTGGCGACTGCTGTGCTCAATAACAGGGGTCTACCCGACTACGTTTACCTCTTCGAAGAGAGTGCATGGTGCGGTACCGCTGGGTGCTCGATGCTGATCGGTGAGCCGGAGCGGGACGAAAGCTGCCGGCTGCTTTATGACGGCATGGGAGAGACGTCCTTTACGGTGCTGCGGCGCCGCGACCACGGCTATCGCCGCATCTATGCGCCATGCGAGGCGCGGTTCGACGGCCACGAATATCAGCAGCTCCACGAGGAATGCCCGAACCCCGACGTGCACCATTAAAATTGCGACGCACCCCGCCGGCTCGCACGGGTGCAAGCGGGCCGGCTCGCGGCGGTTCAGGTATCCATGACGAACCGCACATCGCCAAAACCCGCGCTACAATCAGCCGAATGTGAGTTCGCCAAAGCGGAGGGAGCGGCCGATGACCCGGAAGATCGCGCTCGAAGAGCATTTTCTCGCCGAGGGGTTCGCCAATATCGGCGGCACCCAGGGCGGCGGGCCGGCGGCGGCGTTCCGTCGGCAAGCGGCCGAGCGGCTGCCGGAGATCGACGCGCTGCGCCTCGAAGCGATGGACCAGGCCGGCATCGACATCGCCGTCCTCTCGCTGTTCCAGCCGGGCATCCAGGGCGAGCCCGACCCCGCGACCGCGGTCAGGAAGGCGAAGGCGGTCAACGACAGCTTGGCGGAGCGCATCGCGAAGCACCCGACACGCTTCCGCGGTTTTGCCGCGGTGCCGATGCAGGATCCGCGGGAAGCTGCCGACGAGCTCGAGCGCGCGGTCAAAGAGCTCGGCTTCAAGGGCGCGCTGATCAACGGCCACACTCAGGGCGTCTATCTCGACGACCAGCGCTGCCTGCCGTTCTGGGAGCGCGTCGCCGCCCTCGACGTGCCGGTCTACCTCCACCCGGCAAACCCGATGACGATCCCGGCGGTGCTCGACGGCTATCCCGGTCTGGCGCAGGCGATCTTCGGCTGGGCGGCGGAGACCGGCGGCCATGCGCTGCGGCTCGTGCTCTGCGGGCTCTTCGACCGCCTTCCGTCGCTCAACATCATCCTCGGCCATATGGGCGAAGCGCTGCCGTTCTACCTCTGGCGCATCGACAGCCGCTTCAAGATCAGCGCGCCGAAGGTGGCGCTGCGGCAGCTGCCGTCCGACTACATCCGGCGCAACATCGCGGTCACCACCGCCGGCGCCTTCTCGCCCGAGCCGCTGCGCTGCACGATCGATGCGATGGGCCTCGACCGCGTGCTCTTCTCCATCGACTACCCTTTGGAGGACAGCGACGAGGCCGCCCGCTTCATCGAGACCGCCCCCCTGAGCGAGGCCGAGCGCGAAGCGGTCTGCTTCCGCAACGCCGAGCGCCTGCTGCGGCTGTGAAGACCGACCCCAGCCTCAGGCCGCCGAGAGCACCGCAGGTTCCCCGCAATTGTGACTCGCCGGGCTTGACATTGGTGAACCCTTCGCCAGATTCATGGTTCGTTCCAGAGGGAGGACCGATGTTCAAACTGGCCGAGCGGCGCGCCGCGACGGATGGCGTCTATTGCGGCCAGGATGGGGTGTGGCTCGGTCCGGCGGAGCTGGTTGGCCGAAATGGTGCAGGCGGCTATCGGCTGCGTCCGGCGGCCGAAATCGAGGCACTGCTGGTGTCTGCTTATGCCGCGCCGCCCGATGCAACACAGTGCGTCGCCCGGCTGCGCCGCGCCGCGGCTTATCTCTCGGAAGGCAATCTGCCTTTGGCGATGATCGCAGCGGTGATGCTGCGCCTCGGTGAGATCGCCGAGGACCGGATCGAACGGCTGGCCCGTGCCGATGACCTGCTCAAGGCCAATTTCAACCCGGACGAGCCGCGCGACGACCGCGGCCGCTGGACCGACGATATCGGCGGCGATTTCATCTTGGACGATCCGCCAGACGAGGGCACCGCCGGCAGCAGCCGGGGCGATCTGAGCCCGACCAGCGCCGGCGGCAACGGCCCAACCGTCCCGCGCGCCTGGGAGCACTGCCCCAACGCCGATTTCCGCAACCGCCTGGCCACAGCCGAGCAGACGGCCGACCACAAGAATTTCGGCTATGGCGAGGTGAACAACGGCAACGATCCCAAGAGGGTCGCTCTGGGCCGTTACCAAATGACGCCGGTTGGCCTCGAGGCGGCCGGCGTGATGAACCACGCCGGGAAATGGACCGGGAAATACGGAATCCGTTCGCGCGCCGAGTTTCTTGCCGACCCCGACGCGCAGGAACAGACGCTAACCGATTACCTTAACGACAACATCCGCAAGCTTCGGGCAAACGGGGCGTTCGCGCATATCGGCCAGACCATCGACGGAGTGAGAGCGCGGTTTCCGGTAGCTCTGGCTGGCATCATCGCGGCGGCGCATCGCGAGGGCGTAAATGCGACCAGAGACTACCTGAACCGCGTCACGAGAAATGGCCTTACAAGCAAGGGACTCCGGCTAAGCAAACCAGAGTTGGCAATAGAGACCAGATTGCGGACGTTTTCGGCTGCAACCTATGAGTAGCCATCGATTGCGCCGAGTAACCCTATTAGCGGTCGTTGCAGCCATAGCGGCTTCTATTCCATCCGCCACATTTGCCGAAAGATTACGATTCTCAGGTCGACTCTCTGCTGACCAGAAAAGCTGCCTAACCGATGTAATTCATAGCAGCCACTGGGGTTATTCTCCTCAATCTCGGGCGGAAATGCCAAAAGCCGCAGAGGTCGCCGCCGCACAGCTCGGCGGCAGGCGCACTGCGTTTGTCTTTGTTTTCGAAGCTGACGGATGGTGCGGCACCGCCGGCTGCCCGCTGCTGATCGGCGAACTGGAGCATGACGGAAGCTGCCGGCTGCTCTACGACGGCATGGGAGATAAGAGCTTCACCGTGTTGGATCAGCGCGACCGCGGATATCATCGGATATATGCGCCCTGCGAGGCGCGGTTCGATGGCCGCGAGTATCAGCAGGTCCGGGATGAATGCCCGAACCCCGACGTGCATCATTAATATTCCGCGCCGGCCGCGCCGATCGCGCACGCGAGCTCAGGCTCCCTCAGCCGTCGATGACGGCGATCGCTTCGATCTCGATCATCGCGTCGGGGTCGGCGAGCCGGCTGATCTGGACCGTCGTCGAGGTCGGCGTCGCCGGGCCGAAATAGCGCATCCGCATATCGGGGTGCTTGGCGAACTCCTCGTAATTTGTGACGAAGGTGTTGGTCTTGACGATGTCCGCCAAGCCGGCGCCGGCGGCTTCGAGGCAGGTCTTGATGTTCTCGCCGACCTGCTGGATTTGCGCGCGCATATCGCCCTTGCCGACGCAGACCCCGTTGGCGTCGCGCGCCAATTGCCCGGCGACAAAGATCAGCTTGCCGGTGCCGCTGACGGTGACGACCTGGGTGTATCGCGCCTGGCCGTCGACCAGCCGCACATGGATGCCTTGCGGCTGAATCTTCTCGCGCTTGATCGCCATCCTTTCCCCTTTCCCTATAATGCGGCCCCGATGATACGCCCGGCGCCTCTCCGGCGCCAATCGGAGCGAGGCCCACGATGCCGCTCGACCATCTTCGCCACGGGATCTTTCTGCCGCCGTTTCATCCGAACGAGGAGAACCCGACCCAGTGCCTCGAGCGCGACCTCGAGCTGATCGGGTGGCTCGACCGCCTCGGCTTTCATGAGGCGTGGATCGGCGAGCACCACTCGGCCGGCTACGAGATCATCACCTCGCCCGAGATTTTCATCGCCTTTGCCGCCGAGAGGACACGCCATATCCGGCTTCGGCACCGGCGTCGTCTCGCTCCCCTACCACCACCCGATGATGGTCGCCGACCGCATCGTCCAGCTCGACCACATGACCCGCGGCCGGGTCATGTTCGGCGCTGGGCCGGGCCTCCTGGCGTCGGACGCGATCATGATGGGGATCGACCCCCTGACCCAGCGCGACCGCATGGCCGAGGCGATCGACGTGATCCTGCGCCTCTTCAACGGCGAAATCGTCACCGAAAAGACCGACTGGTACACGATGCAGGAATGCCGGCTGCACCTCTTGCCTTACACCAAGCCCCACCCCGAGATGGCGGTGGTCAGCGCCGTCACCCCGTCGGGCGGCAGGCTCGCCGGCAAATACGACCTCGGCATGATCTGTGTCGCCGCAACCAACCCGTTCGGCTTTGACGCGCTCGGCTCGAATTGGGGGATCGCCTGCGACGTCGCCGCCGAGCACGGGCGCGAGATGGACCCGCAGCGCCTGCGCCTCGTCGGCCCGATGCACATCGCCGAGACGCGCGCCCAGGCCTATGAGAACGCCAAATTCGGCTTTGAGCGTTACCTCGGCTACCTCAACAACAACCAGCCGCGTTTTATCGTGCCGGCGGGCAAGGACCCGCTCGAATGGTTTGTCGAAAACCGCTACGGCGTCTGCGGCACCCCCGACGACGCCATCGCGCTTGATCGAGCGGCTCCATGAAAAGCAGGGCAGCTTCGGCGCTTTCCTGCACCAGGCGCACAACTGGGCCGATTTCGCCGCGACCAAGCGTTCCTACGAGCTCTACGCCCGCTACGTGATGCCGCATTTCAGCCGCGCCAACGCCCCGCGCGCCGCCTCTTATGAATGGTGCGGCGACAACCGCGCCGAATTCAGCGCCAACCGCAACGCCGCCGCCAAAGCCATGTTCGACAAGCACGAAAGCCGAGCAGGCCGCCCGCGCCGCCGGGGCGCCGGCCCGCCCGACCCGAGGCCGGGAAGCGTGGTGACATCAAGCCGTGCAAATCGCCAAACGCGGACGCCAAATCGGATTGGAAGCGCCCGTTCTAAAGGTCCAAACTGGACCGACTGGATGAAGGATCGTAGCCAAAATTCTCGCCAAGCAGCAACCGCTTAGCATATCATCGTTGATGAGAACGCGCCGTGCACATCTCAGTGAGTAGGATGGGTTGAGCTGTGCGAAACCCATCGCCATCGGCTGCCCTCGCCGGGACATTGATGGGTTTCACTGCGTTCAACCCATCCTACAAGCGCTCGCGTCGTACTCCTACAGCAATTCCCTACGGCCGGCAGGGTTTGACCGTGCTTCCGAGCTGATCCGTTGCGCGGTGCAGCCGGCCTTTCTCCGACAGGCTGCGGAAGGTGATCGACCAGCGCGGCGCCGGCATCGGAGCGATGGGGTGCTCCCATTTGTGCCGCGCCTCGCCGGTGAGGTGATAGGCCGAGCGCGGCGCCAGCCGTGCCGATGCCCGGTCAAACCCGCCGGCGCGGCGCCGCCGGAAGCGCATCGCGGCGGCGGTGCCGAGCGAGATGCCGACAATGTGTTCGAACACCGGACGGTCACGGTGCCAGCCGATGTCGGCGCCGGGATCGTAGCGGATCAGCAGAGCCTGGACGAATTCATGCGCCGCAAGCCGCGTGAAGCGCGCCGCTTTCGCGCGCAGTGGGAACAGCCAGTCCGGGATCGGTTGCGAGGGAGCGAGGCTCGCATCGTCGAAATCGTAACCCCAGCCATAGGACACGGTCAGCTGTTTCCCAAACCAGCCGTGAAAGCGGAACGGCGAGAGGTCCGCCGCGTCGATCGCCGCAATCAGGCTGCGCTCCTCGCTCGGGGTGACGATGGCGTCGGCCTGGGACAATCCGGGAAGCGGCACTTCGCCGAAGAGATCGGGCTGCGCAGAGAGCGAGGTCATCGCGCCACCCTATTTGGGAAGCGCCGCGCCCGATCTCTATTCGTCCCTCCCTTTGTATCCCGCGGCTCGTCTACAACACGGTCTCGCGGCTGACGCCGCGGACATCGACTTCGACATCGAGGCCCAGCACCGGCGGCCGGGCGTAATGCCAGGTGAGCCCGGGGGCGGTGGCGCCGCGGCGCACGAACGCGTCGGCCAGCGCCGGGTGGATGTCGAAGACAGTATAAAGCTGCGTCGCCGTAACATCGGCCCAGGAGCGGCCGAGGGCCGCCATGCGGGTCTCCATGGCACCGAGCACAAAGCGCGCCTTCTCGCGCAAGCCCTCGGGCGAGGTGTCGCCGTGGCGGACGATCCGCTCGGCATAGGGGCCCGAGGCGCCATCGGCCTCGCCACTGCCGGCCGCGACGAAATCGGTCCTGGCATAGCCCGCCTCGGCCGGCACCGTGTAGCAGAAGGCGTAGAGCGAGGGTGTCGCCGGCGGGTCGATCTCAGGGCACACGTTCGAGCGCGCCACCGGGTTGATCTCGTCGCGAAAGATGCCCCAGCTTGCCAACCGCTCTACGTAATGCCGGTTGAAGGCGACAAACCCCTGATCGGTGAATTGGGCCGGCGAGCGCAGCTCGCAAGCGCAAAACGCGCCGGGCGGACGGCCGCGCCGTTGCAGATGAGCTTCGATTGCATCGAACCCTTCCGCCAGCGGCAGCATTCGCGAGAGCCGCGCCCGCTCGATCGCAAAGCCCGGCTCGGCCGCAACCCCGCCCGAATACTGGAACGCATGCTCGATAAAGCGGTAGCCGCCGGGCGCAAACGTCAGGACATTCGCCATCACGAACCTTCCCCTCGTATCAATCGCAAATCGATGCTGTCGGCCGCCCGCACGAGTGCGTCGACGCTGGCGGCTTCCCGGATTAAATCGTCATTCGGCACCGCAACGGAATGGACAGATGGCCGGTCGGTTGACACTGACCCGCGCGTTTGAGGGCGCTGGCCTGCAAGGCACCGATGCCGAGCGGATAGCGACCGAAATTTACGAGGCCATCCATGACAACGTCGCCACCAAGGCCGATCTCGACAATCTCCGCAACGAGCTGGCGATCGCCGTCCGCGACCTGAAGAATCAGTGTCCCACCGCGCCCGCTCTCAAAGCCCGAGCTGGACGCAAATCGCCCGCTCGACCGCCGCCATGTCGGGCGGGCTCAGCCGGCCGACGCGATCGCGCAGGCGCAGCTTGCTGACGGTGCTGAGCTGGTCCGCCATCGCCTTTCGCTGCGCGCCCCTGAGCCTGACATAGGCTTCGGCCGGGTAGAGGCGTGCCACGTTGCTGGTCAGCGGCACCACCTGGACGCGGTTGAGCTCGCGGTTCGCTGCATCGTTGCTGACGACGACGGCGGGCCGGGTCTTGCGGATCTCGCCGCCGATCGCGGGGTCGAACGCCACCCACCATACCTCGCCGCGTTGCGGCGGGTCAGCGGGGCTCGTCGGCAATGTCCGGGGCCAGGTTCTCGACCCACTCCGCCGCGTCGCGCTCCCGCGCTTCGTCGGCGGCCATCGCCCGATAGCCCTCGATCAAATCCCGCTGCATCACATGGGGGCGGGCGAGGTCGTTCAGAAAGCGGCTGATCCGCCGCCGTCCGACCACATTGTGGAGGCCGGCGTAGACCTCGTCATCGACGGTGATCGTCAGCTTTTTTGACATCGCGCCCTTCCGAACACGTATTTAATACGTATAAGGCTGCGACAATCAAGCCCGCATGCCGCCGTCGGGTCAGCGGGGTTCGCCGGCGAAAGTGTCTTGCAATGCGGCAAGGCGGACGAGAGCGGGTGCGGGGAGGGGGCCTTTTTCGGCGGCGGCGGCGGCGGCTTCGAGGTGTTCGAGGGTCGAATAGCCGACGAGTGCCGTCGTCACCGCGTTGTGGGAGATGACGAAGCGGATCGATGCCTCGATCAGGTTCGCGGCAAAGCCTTCGCGGACCAGGGCTTCGAGGCGGCGGGCGCGCTCGACATCGGTCTTGTAGCTCGACCCCGAGCCGATCGGCTCGACCGAGGGCGAGCCCAAGGGATGGCGGGCTTCGGTGCCGCTCAACGCGCCCGCGGCCAAGACCCGGATCGCGATCACGCCCATCGACGCCGCTTTCGTATGCGCCAGGAGATCGTCGAAATCATGCGCCGGATAGCCCGCCGGCACCGCCCGCCCCGCGCTCGGGTTCAGCATGTTGTAGCTGACCTGCGCGGTATCGAAGGCATGCGCATCGGCGACCCGGTGCAATGCCACGCTGTCGCCGACCGCGGTGATGCCGAAAAACCGGGTCTTGCCGTCCCGCCGCAATCGCTCGAACGCCGGCACCACCTCGCCGAGCACTGTCTCGGGCGTCAGGTCGGAATCATCCCCCGCAAGTGTGATGTGGTTGTGCAATTGGAAGAGATCGACATGGTCGAGCTGGAGCCGCGCCAAGCTCGCCTCCAGCGATTCGGTGATCGCCGCGGCGATGCGGCCCTTGGCGGCGGCCGGGACGCGCACCTTGGTGCCGACGACGATGTCGGGCTTCAGGCTTTTCAGCACCCGGCCGAGGTTCTTCTCCGATTCGCCGTTGCCGTACATCGCCGCGGTGTCGAAGTAGTTGATGCCGAGCTCGATCGCGCGGGCCACCGCGCGTTCCTGGTCGGCCGCCGCCCCCTTGACCATAAGCCCGCCGACCGCGCCGCAGCCAAAGCCCAGCGCGGAAATCGCGACCCCCGTGCGGCCCAGCGTTCTGCGCTCCATTGTCCGGTCTCCTTTGAGATGCCGCGCGCCCACGCGCGCCCGCCTTGCCGGATCAAATCCATGCCGTTCCGGCGTGTCAACGCCACCCGGCGCAGCGAGTCCAATCGTCTTTCCAGTCTGCCCGCCTTTTGGCGGCGTCACAGGTTGTGGGAGCAGCCGCCCTGTTGACGGATTTTTGACGCTGCGCGATCCTGGAGGCCGAGCTATGATCGCTCAACGCAAATCCCGCGATCGAGGAGAGCACGCGATGAAGAAGAGCGGCATGCTGTTGGCGGCGGCTCTGCTGCTGACGGCCGGTCTCGTGCCGTTGACAGGCCCCGGCGGTATCCGGTCGCCGCTCGGCGCTGCTGTTGCCAAGGCGGCCACGGCGACACCGGGGACGACCGCAAACCCGTGCGCGCCCCCGAGCGCCATCAGCCCGAACATATCCGAGACGGCGTGGCAGCTGCTCGTTGCCGCCACCTGCCCGGTCAATTCCAGCCAAATATCCGTTTGTGGTATGGGAAAACTGGATCGAGCAGGACGCAGATGTACCCGGCCAATCCGGCAAACGGCCTTGTCGTCCCGAACGCCAACGCGGAGCCGGCGAGCGCGCCGACGCATCTCCTGCACGAGAGCCCGTTCACCTTGCTGCGGAACCCCAAACTCGGGACCACCGTGCCGGGGTTGCTCGGCGGCGCCGACCAGAACTGCAACAAGGCGGGGAAGCCGCCCAAGAACCAGCCGAACCTGGTCATTTGCGAAGAGGTCCGGCTGAATGGCGCGGCCGAGGATTACATCGCCGGCAATGGTTTCTGGAACCGGGCCGGCCAAACCAATGCCGCGATCGCCGACCAAAAAATCCAGTTCCCGGCTGCGGCGATCGAATACAAATCCGATTGGATTCAAACTTCGTCGTTGATCGATCTCAAGACCAAGCAGCGCGTACAGCAACAACTTGCAGCAAGCTTCCGGCCGGGTTTGCCACCACCATGATCCACGTCGAGATGGTCAACGGCAACTGCTTCGCGCTCGCCGGGATGCATCTGATCTCGAAGCTGCTGGATCAATGGATCTGGGCGACGTTCGAGCCGCAGTTCAACACGACCAACCCCAATCGTTGCGTGGTGCTGGGCTGCATCGACAAGTTTGGCTCCTCGCCGGCGATGGTCGACGGATCGAGCAGAAACAGCCAGACGATAACCACGAGGCTGAAGACGTTGATGACGGCCGCGAACCTGGCGCCGGAATGGTAGAATTACCGCCTCGACGCGGTGCAGACGAGCTTCTTCAACCCCGGGCTGTCGGGCAATTCGATCATCGAAGGGGAGAATGTCGGCATGCCGCTGTCGCAAGCGTCGTGCATCTCCTGTCACGCGATTTCGTCGATCGAGAACAACGGCACCGACGGCATTACGTTGTTGACCTCGAACCCGGTCGGCGCACCCAAGCCGCTGCCGTCGAATGCCTGGATTCGCCGCGATTTCGTCTGGTCGATGTTCCTGGCGTGCCCAGGCGGCGCCCAGAAATGCGCGACGAACTGAGCCCTGCGGTCACCTGACCGCTATGGCCGCCGTCTCCAGCAAGCCGCGGCGCCGCAGATCGGCGAGCGTCGCGGTGAAATGGGCGGCGGCCGAGCGGCCGAGGCCTTCGAGCCAGTTCTGATCGAGAAACGAGGCGAGCGCCGGCTGGCCGAGTTCGGCCTCCCACAAAATGCCGAGCAGCGAAGCCGCCGCTTCGTCGGCTTCGCGCGCCAGTGGCGAGAGCACCGCGGCGCGCTCGGCGGTCGCGCGATCGAGCGTGTCGGGGCCGGGGCCGAGGCCAAAATCGACGAGCCGCCGCCGCTCGGCCGGGGCCAGCACGAAATGCGCGATTTCGTGCAGGATCACATAGGCCTCCGTGCCGCCGTTCAGCGCCGTCCCGTCCCAATTGAAGGCGCACTGCGCTTCGGGCGGATAGACCGGCACGCCAAAGGTGAGAGCGAGATCGAGCGCGGCAAGCCGATGCGCTTCCGCCCGCCGGGCAGGCGCGGCGCGGTCGGGTGAGGTCGTCCGTATCTTCAGAAATGCGGTGCGTGAGGCCGGGTCGCGCAGCCCTCCCATAAAATGGTCGAGCGCCTTGCCGAGATGCTCGCGCGGGATCGGCGTCAGGATCATCGGCGCGCGCCGCTCACAGCGCCCCGGCGGCGGTCGCTTCGATCCGCGCGGGTAGCTCTTTTCGTCCGGAGGCTCGCTCACTCCACATGCTTGACGCTCCGCGATGCCGCGGCGGCCCGGTGTTTCGAGCGTTCGGCCTCGTCGCCGTCGATCAGGCGGCGCAGCCGCTCGCGAGCGCGCGACAGCCGCGACATGACCGTGCCGATCGGCACCCCCAGCACCCGCGCCGCTTCACCATAGGAGAGGTCTTCGACGCCAACGAGCAGCAGCACCGTGCGCTGCTTTTCGGGCAAGCTGGCAAAACCGCGCAGCAGGTCGCGATGCTGCAGAGCGGTGTCCTGGCCGCCATTGACGCCGGGCGGTTCTCGTTCCGCGATCTGAGTCAAAGGGTCGAATATGCCCCAACGCTTTTCGCGCTCCTGGTCGCTCAAAAATCGATTATACAAAATCGTGTAAAGCCAGCCTTGCAGGCTGCCCTCGACCCGCAGCAGATGCCAGCGCGAGAGCGCGCGCTCGAGCGTATCCTGGACCAGATCGTCGGCCCGTTCACGGTCGCCGTGTAGCAGCGCGCGGGCAAAGCGGCGCAAGCCGGGAATGTGCGGCTCGATCAGAGCGGCCTTGCTGGGCATAGCATCACTCTTCGATCGATAAGCACCGATGCGGGGGACAATAGTCCGCCGGTAATCGGCGGCATCCATCGCGTGATCACATTGGCGTGAAAAGCGGCGCGCAAATCTTTGGCGCCGGCGGCGGTTTTTTCGAGGGGGCCGCGCCGGCTTCAGGCCCCAACCGAGCGGATCAGCTGGGCTTGCCGGGCGCGGTTGGGGTTTTGGCTTTGCCGGCGTCGCCGGTCGTCTGACGGTAGACGGTCTCGGCAATGCGCATCAACGCGGCGCGGTCGGCTTTGGCGGCAAGCGCATAGCCAAACCCTTGGTCCGACCAATAAAAGGCGCCGATGCCGGCATCTTCGCGATAGCGGAACGCCGTCTCGCCGTCGACACCGGAGCGCAGGTACAAAGTCAA
Organism: uncultured Alphaproteobacteria bacterium; assembly: GCA_963702685.1. Classification (GTDB taxonomy): domain Bacteria; phylum Pseudomonadota; class Alphaproteobacteria; order ATCC43930; family CGMCC-115725; genus AP-15. The sequence goes on from CAVPDQ010000009.1 coordinate 218,517, forward strand.
CCGCTCGCCCTTGGCATTCTGGTACATGAACTGCGCCGCAGGCCCGTCCTCGGCCGGCAACAGCCGCCCGCCCATCAGCTGAAACCCGGCCGAAGTCAGGTCCGGCACGATCAGCGGCCGGCCGAGACGCTTCGACAGCCACTGCACCAAATGCACTTCCTGCGCGGCATCGACCTCGACCGGATGGCGCACCTCGACGGAAAACGTCCGGTACGCCCTGATGGCGTCGGTCGTAATTCGCCGCGCGACGGTCGTGCCGCCGCCGGCCGAAAACAGCCAGCGCGGCGCCAGGCTTTGCGCGGTCCAGCCGGCTGCTCCGCCAAGCGCCAGCAAGACGAGCCCGGCAGCGATCCGGGTCCAGCGCCACTGCCGGCGCTGGCGCTGCGCGGCGAGCAGACGGGCAACCCGCAGGCGGCCCGGCATCGATGCGCCATCGGGGAGCGCAAAGACCGCCCGCAGCGCCTGCCGCTGCTCCGCATATTGGGTGAAGCGCGCCCTCTCCTCGGGGTGGGCATCGAGCCAGCTCTCGACCGTCGTCGCGCGCTGCGGCGTCAGCTGCCGGTCGATGCCGGCGTGCAGGTCGCTCTCCTCCACGATGGCGCGCGGCCCGCTCATCGTGCGCCTCTCGCGCTGACGTCCGTGCGGTGCGGATCGGCGTTCAGGTATTGCCGCAGACGGTCGCGGCCGCGTGACAACCGGGACATTACAGTGCCGGTCGGCACGCCGAGCACGCGTGCTGCTTCCTCGTAGGAGAGATCTTCGACCGCGATCAGCAGAAGCACCGAGCGCTGCTCTTCCGGCAGCGTCGAAAAGGCACGCACCAGGTCACGGTGCTCGAGGGCGGAATCCTGCCCGCCGGAAATTCGCGGCAGCTCAGCCTCGACCGCTTCGGTCAGCGGGTTGTGGATGCCGCGCCGTGCCCAGCGCCGCTGGTCGCTGAGAAACCGATTGTACAGGATGGTGTAGAGCCAACCGCGCAAGCCGTTCTTGGCGTTGCGCAAATGCCAGCGGGACAGCGCCCGCTCCAGGCTGTCCTGAACCAGATCGTCGGCGCGTTCCCGATCGCCGCGCAGCAGCCCGCACGCAAAGCGGCGCAGACCGGGGATATGCGGTTCAATCAGGGCGGCCTGGTCCGGCATCGCCTTCCCCAAATGCAGACGGCTGCCGGGGAGCCCCAGGCGAATCCGCTGCACCGGCTGCTGTCCTCGCCCGACCGCCGGCGCCAAGACCGGAAGGACGGGCATCATCGATGTGCTTGCATGCAAGGTAGGTTGCCCGGACGGTCGATCAGGGTGGCAATTTGCGGTCAAGACGCGACGTCGACAGCGCCGCCGGCCGTTTATGGCCACGTCACGTTATGACCGCCGGCGCGGAGCTTTATTCCGCGAGCGCGCATCGGCTCACACGGATGGCGCCAGGGCCGAATTTGTTGCTCCCGCCAATGCCGCGCGCAACGCCTCCTCCTTGGTGTGGTCGAAGGAAGTCCGCAGCACGTGCCGCCGACCCCTTGCAGATCCGCCAGCACCTCGTCGGTGGTCATTTTGCGGATCAAGAGGAACAGCTATGAGAAAGGCATCGCCGCGGCCAACTTCAACCGCCGGCGACGAGCCGGGCGCTTTCTTCCCACAGCCGGTGGGCGAGGTCGGTGTCGAGCGCCGCGGGATCGGGCCGAGCCAATTCCCGTCCAATCACATAGCCGCCCGCAAACGGTCCCGGATCCGGCACGGTCGCGAGAAAGACCGAGGTCGCCGCACCCTTCTCGGGGCTCTTCATCAAGGGCTTCATCAGCCGCCAGGCGATTTCGGCGAGACCGCCGCGCTGGCCGATTCCGGTGGCGACGATTCCGGGGTGCAGACTAACCGCCGCGACACCCGAGCCGGCGAGCCGAGACGCGAGCTCGCGGGTGAAGAGGAGGTTGCAGAGCTTTGAGCGGCCATAAGCCTGGTAGGCGCTCCACCCGCGCGGCCCGGCGATCTCGGCGAGATCGATCCGGTTGCGGCGGTGCGCTTCCGAAGCGACAGTGACGACGCGCGCCGGCGCCGACGCCTCGATGCGGTCGAGCAGCAAGCTCGTCAGCAAAAAGGGCGCCAGATGATTGACCGCGAAGGTCAGCTCGAACCCGTCGGCCGAAGCTCGATATTTCGGCGAAAACAGGCCGGCATTGTTGACCAGCACGTCGATCCGGTCGTGCGCCGCGAGAATTTCGCCGGCGAGGCGCCGCACCGCGCCGAGCGACGCAAAATCCGCGAGCACGACATCGATGGGTGCCCCGGCCGCCCGCTCGGCAACAAAGCGGCGTGCCGCCTCGGTGCGCGCCCGGTCGCGCCCGGTCATCACGATATGCATGCCGGCGCGCGCGAGGCCGAGTGCCGTATAGAGCCCGATCCCCGAGCTCGCTCCGGTGACGATTGCGGTCGGCGGCGTGCCGTCGCTCAAACGCTGTCGATGCCAAAGGCCCAGCGGCGGGCGATCTGATGCCCGATCGCGAGCGGCGGCGGCAGGGTCGTCTGGTTCGGGACCGGCGCGTCCGTGCGCGACCTGGCGACCATGGCGCGCACCTCCTCGCGCTCGAACCAGCGCACTTCGGCCATTTCCTCGGGGTCGATCTCGATTTCCTCGCTCAGCGCCTCGCCGAGGCAGCCGATCATCAAGGTCGAGGGAAATGGCCAAGGCTGCGAAGCGAGATAGCGCACCCGGCCGACGCGAATGCCGGATTCCTCTAGGATCTCGCGCCGCACCGCCTCCTCCAACGTCTCGCCCGGCTCCATAAAGCCGGCGAGGCAGGAAAACCGGCTGCCCGCTCGCCGCCGGCCGCGGCCCAGCAGGCAGCGCTCGCCGTTGGTCGCGAGCATGATCACCACCGGATCGACGCGCGGGTAGTGCTGCGCCCGGCAATTCGGGCAGCGCCGCCCCCAGCCGCCCGAATCGGCGACGCTCGGCGTCCCGCATTGCGCGCAAAAGCCGTGTCGCGTGTGCCAATCGATCAGCGAGCGCGCTTCGGCGAGGATCGCTGCCTCGCCCCCGCCGATCGAGGCAGCGAGCGCGCGCACATCGGCCGTCGCCGCATCGATGCCACCCGGTGCGGCGCTCGCATCGAGCGCGAAATAGGCGCGGCCGTCGCTCAGCCCGAGCAGGATCAGAATGGCACCGCCCTCGATCAACCCGCGCCACGGCGCCACGGGCTGCCAATCGAGCTCGTCGGCCGAGCCGTTGCGGACCAACGGCTTCAGCTCACGCAACGGCAACAGGCGCGTCTCGGGCGCGTCGAGGAGCGAGGCGATCCACGCCGCATCCCGGCGGCGCTGGCTCACCCGGTCGAGCGGATTGCCGGCGAAGGTGTAAATTTCTTCCATCGCCGGGCTCATCGGCCATACCCGTAGACATCGCGGACCGCGGCGGCGATACGCTCGGGGCTCGGGATGTAGAGCCTTTCGAGCGAAGGCGCGAACGGCACCGGGGTGTGGGGTGCCGTCACCCGCCTGACCGGCGCCTTTAGTGCCGCAAACGCCTTCTCGACGACGAGTGCGGCGATATCGGCTGCCATATTGCAGCGCGGCGTCGCTTCATCGACGACGACGAGCCGCCCGGTGCGCTCTACACTCTCCAAAATCGTATCTTCGTCCAACGGCGAGGTCGTGCGCGGATCGATCAATTCGCATTCGATGCCCTCGCCGGCGAGGGTTTCGATCGCCTCGCCCGCGTAATGCACCATGCGCGACAACGCGACGACGGTCACGTCCTCGCCGTCGCGCACGATGTTCGCCTCGCCAAACGGGATCGTATAGGGCTCGTCCGGCACCTCGGCGCGCAAATCGTACATCAGCTTGTGCTCACAAAAGATCACCGGGTCGTCGTCCCGGATTGCTTGGGTCAGCAGCCCCTTGGCGTCATAGGCGTTCGACGGCACCACGCATTTCAACCCCGGCACCGAAGTAAAGATGTGATAGGGGCTTTGCGAATGCTGGGCCGCGGCGCTGCGGCCGGCGCCGATCATCGTGCGGATCACCAAGGGCGTCTTGGCCTTGCCGCCGAACATATAGCGGAACTTGGCCGCCTGGTTGAAGATCTGGTCGAAGCAGACGCCGAAGAAATCCGAAAACATCAATTCGGCGACCGGCCGCAGCCCGGTCACGGCCGCCCCGGCGGCCGCCCCCATGATCGCCAACTCGGTGATCGGCGTATCGATGACGCGCCCCTCGCCGAACTCGGCAAAGAGCCCCTTGGTCACGCCGAGCACACCGCCATAGGCGTCGCGCTGGCCTTGGGCCCCGGCACCGCCGGCGACGTCCTCGCCGATCACGACGACCCGCGGATCGCGGCGCATCTCCTGCGCCAGCGCCTCGTTCAACGCCTGGCGGATCGATTTCTGCGGCATCGCGGTCTCCTTGTTTGCACATTTCGAGTGGCCGGTTCAGCCGATCGCGTACCTGGCCGCCCGACGGTTGCTCGATCGTTTCTGCAACTACTTGCCTTTGAAGGGTCCGAGATCTCGCAAGGAGCAGCTCCAGGTCTGCCCCAAAGCGACCCGGCGGGTGGCCGCTGACCCGGACGAACGCTACGCCATTTGTCAGGCAACACGCGCCGGACCGCCACGTCGACGACCCGATAGAACCAATCTGCTCCAAGATACATTTGGTCCACAGCCTGCAATCCGATGCCGAGGATATTGCGCTCTAAGGGGAACACCGGATGCAAGTCCGTGCAGCTTCCACGGCAAATGAACGCGGTAAGCCTGTGTCGCGCAAGCCTGGCTTCCGCATATTTCGGCCGCAGGTGCTCTGCAAAGCCCGCAAAAACAGCGTTGCGAAATTCGTTCTTCGTCATCGGGATTTGGCTCGCGCCAGCGGACCGCATCATCGGTGGGGAGATCGCTCAGCGCGCAGACGGTGCTCATCGATTGTCGCGGACTTCTCGAATCAGCTCCTCGGCAGCGGGATACCTCACACCGGGCTTACGGGGCGGCGCCATCCTTCGGATCCGCTCCAGTTCCGCGAGCAATTCCGCTCGGCTCGGCTTTTGCGGCAGCTTGTGCTCAGTACGACACGTAGACATCGGTCAGGAGGTCGGTTTCGGCCGGGGGCGCCCCGGCGCGGGCGGTCTCGACGGCGCGGTCGATCAAGGCGGCGACCTCGGTCTCGACTGCGTCGAGCGTACTCGCGTCGAGCAGGGCGGCTTCGCCGACGCGGCGGCGGAAATGCTTTAAGGGGTCGCGCTCGTCGCGCAAACGGCGGACCTCGTCCTTGCCGCGGTAGAGCTGGGCGTCGCCCGAATGGTGGCCGTAAAAGCGGCAGGTATCGACTTCGATCGCCGAGGGGCCGCCGCCGGCGCGGGCGCGTTCGATGGCTTCGCCCGCCGCCTCGTGCACGGCAAAGAAATCGTCGCCCGACACCTTGACCGCGGGCAGGCCGAAACCGGCGGCGCGGCCGGCGATGTCGCCGCTGCCGAGATGGTAGGCGACCCCGGTCCCTTCGCCGTACTGGTTGTTCTCGAAGACAAAGATCGCCGGCAATTTCAAGACGACCGCCAAATTCATCGCCTCGAAGGTGGTGCCCTGGTTCGAGCCGCCGTCGCCGGTGAACGAGACCGCGACGGTGCCGCGGCCCAAGGTCTTGGCGCTGAGCGCCGCACCGACGACGAGCGGCGGGCCGCCGCCGACGATGCCGTTGGCGCCGAGCATGCCGCGATCGAGATCGGCGATGTGCATCGAGCCGCCCTTGCCGCCGCACAGCCCGCCCTCCTTGGCGAACAATTCCTGCATCATCGCCACCGGGTCGCAGCCTTTGGCGATCGAATGGCCGTGCCCGCGATGGGTCGAGGCGATGTAGTCGGCGTCCGAAAGATGCGAGCAGACCCCGACGGCGCAAGCCTCTTCGCCGGCATAGAGATGGACAAAGCCGGGGATGCTGCCCTTGGAAAACTCCTCCTGCACCCGCTCCTCGAAGCGCCGGATCGTCGCCATCGCGCGATAGGCTTTGAGCAATTCCTCGCGGCTCAGCTGCACAGCACCCTCCCTTCAAGCGGCGAAGTCATAGTGCATCCGCGCCTGCTGCTTCACAATCGCGGCTTCGCCCGGCCGTCTGCGCCAGGATCGCGGCGAGGGTGACCGGGCGGAAGTCCCAGACATCGACGCCGACATCGTATTGCCGCGGCTGCGGCTTGAGGCGGCCGTGGCTGTGGCCGTGCAGGTCGAGCCAGCCTTTGGCCATGCCGCGCCAGCTGCGAAACGGGTAATGGCACAGCACCAGCGACACGCCCTCGACCTCGATCTCGGCATAGGGCTGCACGCTCGCCCAGGCGGATTGCCCGGTGGTCGCCGCGGGATCGTTGTTGCCGGTGACCAAATGCTTTCTGCCGTTGAGCCGCGCCAGCAGCCCGGCCACGACCCCCTCAGGTTGGCGGATCGCGAAATCGCCGAGATGCCAGACCTCGTCGCCGGCGCCGACGGTCTCGTTCCAGCGCGCGACCAGCGCCTCGTTCATCGCCGCGACCGAGGCGAACGGCCGGCGATAGAAGCCGAGCGCGCCGCCATGCCCGAAATGCGTGTCCGCGGTAAAGAAGACCGTCATTCGCCCCGCTTGAATGAGAAGCGCCCTGTTGTTTCACCATTAAATTGCGAAAAGGGCCGAGCGTTTTAAGATGCTCGGCCCCTTTATCGTCGTCTTCGATGCACTCGGCACGCATCACCCCCACCCCGACCCGCCCCCATCGAGGGGGCGGGAGCACCAATAGGCGTGCTGATAAAGGCCCTCGCCCTTGATGGGGGAGGGTTTGGGAGGGGGTGAGCGCGGTGCAATTTGGTCGGAAGCCGCTCTATCGCACCGGCGAGAACGCGGCTGGGATCAAGAGCTTGTTTTCCTGGCGGACCGGGCGCACCCCGGTCTGGGCCGGCCAGCCCGTCCCCGGACGGCGCGACTCCTCACGCACCCGGGCGCGCTCGTTGAGGTCCTTGTAGACCCAGACATGGACAAATTTGTTGAGCCCGCCGAGCTCGCTCGTCCAGCACGCCGCCAGCGGCGAGAACTTCTCACGCGCTTCGATCGCCTTGGCCCAGCCGTCGAGCACCTTTGGAATGTTGCCCGGCGCGTAGGTGTAGGTGCGCATCTCATAGACGTTGCCGCTGCCGTAATTGCGGCTGCCGAGCGCCTTCATAAACGGCGCCGGGGTCATGATCTCGGCCTCTTGCGCGGCGATCAGGTCGCCGCCGCCGGGCAGCGCGTTGCGCGCGGCGTCGTTTGCCATTGCCATGCGCACTCGGGTGCGATGGCCCAAATCGTCATAGGGATAGACGTGCACGACCTGGTTCAAGGGGCCGAACTCGGTGTGCCAGAAGGCCCCCAATTTCGAGTGCTTTTCGCGCAGCGCCAGCCGCTTCTGGTAGCGCTCCTCGAATTCGGCGACGCTGCCGGGCTGCAAGGTGTAGGTGCGGACTTCATAGATCATCGTCGCATCCTCCAGCTGAAAGGCGGAAATGCGCGGCCGGCGGACCGGCAGCGCACGCCCCTTTTGTTGTTCGGGCTGACGACCGGCCTCGCTAGACGGTCTCTTCCTCCTTGACCGGGGTCAGCTCATAGCGCTCCATCGCAAAGCTGATCGCTTCGTTCCAGCCGCGGCTGCGCAGGTCGAGCTGGACGTCGTCGGGGCCGAGATACTTCAGGTTGACCGCGTCGCCCATCGGGGTCGTCTCGGCGCGTTCGGCTTTGGGGATCGGCACCGGCGAAAAATGCGCCGCTTCGAGCTCCTTGGCGGTTGCCTGCTCGTCATCGACGTAAAAGCCGATGTGGTGGATGCCGCGCAGATCCGAGCTCTGGCCCGGGCCGAGCTTGGGCGCGCCGGGCTCGCCGTATTTCAGCACCGCAAAATAAATATAGCCGTCGCTGAGCCACACGCCCTTTTCCCCGGTGTCGCCGGGCCGGCGATAGAGCTCGGTCAGCCCGAAATGCTGCTTGTAGAACTCGGCGGTCTTTGCCGGATCGTCGGTCACGAGCGCGATATGCCGGATACGAGCCATGATTGATCTCCCTCGGTAGCGGCGCTTGCCGAAAAACGGGTGTCGCCGTGTAGGCCCCCCGCCGCGTGGCCGTCAAGAGGACACCGCGGACGAGACCGGCGACGTGCGCAGCATAACGGGAAGCGGCCTCGGCCGTCATTCAACCATTGTCGGATCGGCGATCGTCGTCGGATCGGCAGGCGCCGGCGAGACGAGGTTGCTCAGCCCATGCCGAGCGGGGTGTGGCGCGCGGGCGGCGGGAAGGCGCGGTCGAGGGCGGCGAGGTCGTCCTCGGTCAGATCGAGGTCGAGGGCGCCGCGGTTTTCGCGCATGTGCTCGGCGCGCGACGCCTTGGGGATGACGATGACCCCGTCCTTGCGTAAGAGCCAGGCGAGCGCCACCTGGGCCGGCGTCGCATTGTGGCGGCGGGCGATCTCGGCGAGCTCGGGCCGGGCCAGCATGCGGCCCTGGCCGAGCGGGGTATAGGCCATGATCGTGACGCTGCGCTCGATGCACCAGGGGACGAGGTCCCACTCCGGGCCGCGGGTCGCAAGGTTGTAGAGCACCTGGTCGGTGGCGACCCCGTCGCCGCCCGCGGCCACCCATTCTTCCATGTCGCGGCGGTCGAAATTGCTGACCCCGTGGTAGCGGATCTTGCCGTCGCGCTCGAGCCGATGGAAGCCTTCGACCGTCTGCGCCAATGGCACCGAGCCGCGCCAGTGCAACAGGTAAAGGTCGATCCGGTCGGTGCCGAGCCGCTTCAGGCTTTTCTCGCAGGCGGCGACGACACCTTGGGTCGAGGCGTTGTGCGGATACACCTTGCTGACGATAAAGAGCCGGTCGCGCAGCCCCTTTGCGGCTTCGCGGACGACCTCCTCGGCACCGCCCGAGCCGTACATTTCGGCGGTATCGACGAGGGTCATGCCGAGCTCGATCCCGAGCCGGACCGAGGCCGCCTCCTGCGCCCTCTGGCGGCGGTCCTCGCCCATATGCCAGGTGCCCTGACCCAAAGCCGGCACGGTTTCGCCGCCGGGGAGGGTCACTTGCGGCAAGGCTTCGCTCATCTCGTGTCTCCACCGGCGCCGTCGCAGCGCAAAAAGACGAGGCGCGCGGCGCCATAGACGCGCTCGTCGATCTGGGTGAACCCGGCGGGCGCCACCAGCTCCTCGCGCGCCGCGACCTCGACGACAGCGAGCGCGCCCGAGGCGATCCACCCGACCGCCGCCAATGCCGAGAGCGCCGGGGCGGCGAGCCCGCTCGCATAAGGCGGGTCGAGAAAGGCGAGCGCGCAGCTTCTGTCGCCGCGCGGCGGGCGGGTCGCGTCGCCCGGGAAGATGCGGCAGCGGCCGGTTTCGCCCAGCGCCACGATATTGCGGCGCAAAAAGACCAGCGCCTCGCGCTCGCGCTCGATAAAGACGGCTTCGGCCGCACCGCGCGACAAGGCTTCGAGGCCAAAGGCGCCGGTGCCGGCAAAGGCGTCGAGCACCGCGGCATCGGCGAACGGGACGCCGTTTGCCGCAAAGCTTCCGTGCGAGAGGATGTCGAACACGGCTTCGCGGGCGCGGTCGCTGGTCGGCCGGACAATATCGCCGGACGGGGCGAGCAGGCGCCTGCCGCGATGGCTGCCGCCGACGATTCGCATCAGCCCTTGTCCGCATCAGCCCTTGATGGCGCCGTCGCGCTGCGCCAAACGTCGCGCGATCGAGACGCCGGAGGTGAGCGCCCCCTCCATATAGCCGACAAATTTGTAGCAGGCGTGCTCGCCGGCAAAATGCAGCCTGCCTGCTATCCCGTCATGGAGCAGCGGCCCGACCGTCGTCACCTGGCCGGGGGCGGGGAACGAATATCCGGCGCGGGTCCATTCGGCCGCGGGCCAGTCCATAAGCCGGCTTGCGACAAAGGCCCGGCCGAGCGTCGGATAGCGGCTGTCGAGCTCCGCCCGGTAGGCCGCGTCGCGGCGCCCGCCGGGGACCGCCCGCATCGCCTCGGCACCCGGGCCGCCCGAAAACGCCACCATCTCGGCCGGCCTGTCGCCCGGCTGGCCCGAGGTGCCCTCCCAGGTGATCTGGACGTTGCCGGTGCTCAGCGAATCGGCCGATTTATGCCGCTCGTTCCAGAACCGGCTCTGCAATGACATCAGGTATTTGATGTTGCTGCCCATTTGCGGCGTCAGCGCCGGCGGCAAAGCGGGCGAAAACTCGATTTTGTTCCACACGCTCGGCGGCACGGCGAGGACCACATCGTCCGCGGTGAACGGGCGGCCGTCGCTCAACCCGACCGTCACCTTGCCCTTGTCGATCGTCACGCTCGATGCCGCGAGCCCGGTGTGGATTCGTTCGCGGCCGAGCGCGGCGGCGAGGCGGTCGGCGAGCTGCTGGTTGCCGCCCCGGCAGCGATAGATTTCGGTCTCGGTCCAATAGCGCTCGACACCGCCGCCTTTGATTTGGGCGAGCTGGCCCAGATAGCTCTGCCGGTCGGTGGCGACGCCGTTATCGGCGGTCAGCTGTGCCGCAAAGCCGCTCTTTGCCAGGGCGGATGCGGGAATCGCGGCGAGCCACTCGGCGACGCTGCGTCGGTCGAGCGCTGGGCGCCGGGGGTCTGCCACGGCTCGTCCTCGACGACAGCGCGGGCGTCGCGGTTCATCAATTGCGAGGCTGCCGCTATGTCGTTCCACAGCTGCTTCGCCTCGGTGTCGGAGAGAAGCCGGCCGTCGATGACGATCGGCGAGGCACCGGCGTCGTCGCCGATCTCGTAGAGACCGAGGCCGAATTTTTTCGCGTAGGCGAGCCAGAGCGGATGGTTCGACGCCGATCAGCTCGCCGCCGCCCTCGACGGTGCGGCCGGGGACAAACCGGTCGAAGGACAAGACCCGGCCGCCGAGCCGGTCGCGCGCCTCGACAACCGCGACCTCGTAGCCCGCGGCCACAAGCTCATATGCCGCGGCGAGACCGGCAAAGCCGGCGCCGATGACGACCACCGATTTCCCGACCGGCTTGGCCGGCGCCACCCGGCCGCTGAGCAACAGGGCGCCGCCCGCCGCCAGCGACGCGCGCAAAAATTCACGGCGGGTCGGCGCATCGGCCGGCTTGCCGAACCGGCGGTGGAGTGCCGCGAACAGCGAATGCGCCATTCCGCTATCGCCGGCGATGGCCGCTGGCGGCCCAGCGCGGCGCCTGCCCGCCGAGCTGCTCGGCCAGCGCTTTTTGCGAGATTTCGGCGACTTCGCCGCGCGCCAGAAGACCGAGCTGAAACGGCCCGTAGGAGAGCCGGATCAACCGCGTCACGGCCAAGCCCAGATAGTCCAGCACGCGGCGGATTTCGCGGTTTTTGCCCTCGGTCAGCGCCATCGCGACCCAGGCGTTGCTGCCCTGGTTGCGTTCGAGCGCGGCGCGGATCGGCCCATAGGAGACGCCGTCGATCGTCACCCCCTTGGCGAGCGCGGCGAGCCGGTCGGGGTCGGGGGCGCCGTGCACGCGCACCTTGTAGCGCCGCACCCAGCCGGTCGCCGGCAATTCGAGGCGGCGGGCGAGCGCGCCGTCATTGGTCAGGAGCAGCAGCCCCTCGGAACTCAGAGTCGAGCCGGCCGATCGATACGACCCGCGGCAATTCCTTGGGCAAGGCCGCGAACACGGTCGGCCGGTCCTTTTCGTCGCGATGCGTGGTGACGAGACCGGCGGGCTTGTGATAGCGCCACAGCCGCGCCCGGTCGGGCTGCGGGATCGGCTTGCCATCGACGCGAATATCGGCGTCGTCCCGCGACCGTGACGGCGGGGCTCGCCAGCACCGCGCCATCGACCGAGACGCGGCCCTCGGCGATCCAGCGCTCGGCGTCGCGCCGCGAGCACAACCCGGCCCGCGCCAAAACCTTGGCGATACGCTCGGGCCGCGCGCCCGTCGCCGGCTCGAGCGCGGCGAGCGGCGCTTTCACGCTTCGCGGTAGCCGCAATCGAGGATGCGGGCGGGGCCGTCGACCTCCGATTCCAGCACTCGGATGCTCCATTCCCTAATGCGGCCGCCGCTTTTATGGAATTTCCGATCGACCTCCACGATCGCCATTTCCTTGGCTTGTTGCGGGTTTTCGGCGATCAGGGTCGCGAAATAGATTTCTTCGCCGAGCGACCGGGTGCAGCTGAACTTGTTCATGCTTCTGCCTTCGTGGTTTGCCGCCGATCGTATCGAACGGCCGGATCGCGATCAATAAGCCGCACCCCGACCCTATGGCGGCGCCTTCACAGCGGCCGGGTTCGCGTGTAGCGTGACGCGTTTGCCCACCCTCCAGCCCCCAGGTCCGCCATGCCGTTTCTTGCCGATCGTCTCGCCCGGGTAAAGCCGTCGCCGACCATGGCGATCACAGCACTCGCCACCGAATTGAAGGCGGCCGGGCGCGACATCATCGCGCTGAGCCAGGGCGAGCCCGATTTCGACACGCCCGAGAACATCCGCGAGGCGGCGATCGCCGCGATCCGCCGCGGCGAGACCCGCTATACCGTGTTCGACGGCCGCATCGAATTGAAAGAAGCGGTGTGCGGCAAGCTCAAGCGCGAGAACGGGCTCGATTACGCGCCCTCGCAAATCACGGTCGGCTCCGGCGGCAAGCAGGTGCTCTATAACGCGCTGGTCGCGACGTTGAGCCCCGGCGACGAGGTCGTGATCCCGGCACCCTATTGGGTGTCGTATCCGGAGATGGTGCTGCTCGCCGACGGCACCCCGGTGCCGGTCGCCTGCCCGCAGAACAACGGCTTCAAGATGCGGCCCGAGGACCTCGACGCGGCGATCGGGCCCCGGACCAAGTGGCTCATCCTGAACTCGCCGTCGAACCCGTCGGGGGCGGCCTATACCGAGGCCGATCTGCGCGCCGTCGCCGATGTGCTGCTCGCCCATCCGCATGTCTGGGTCATGACCGACGACATGTACGAGCACCTCGTCTACGACGATTTCGAATTCAAGACGATCGCCCAGGTCGAGCCGCGTCTTTACGAGCGCACGCTGACGGTCAACGGCGTCTCCAAGGCCTATTGCATGACCGGCTGGCGGATCGGCTATGGCGCCGGGCCGAAGCTGCTGATCAAGGCGATGGGGGCGATCCAGTCGAACTCGACGGCGAACCCGTGCTCGATCAGCCAGGCTGCGGCGATCGAGGCGCTGAACGGCCCGCAGGATTTTATCGAGCCCAATGCGCGGGTGTTCAAGGAGCGCCGCGACCTCGTCGTCGGCATGCTGAACCGGATCCCGGGCCTCCATTGCCCGACGCCCGAAGGCGCCTTCTACGTCTACCCGTCCTGCGCCGGCCTCCTCGGCAAAAAGACGCCGGACGGCAAGCCGATCGAAAACGACGAAGACGTCGCGCGCTATTTGCTGGAGGCGACGGGTGTTGCGGTCGTGCACGGCGAAGCCTTTGGCTTGGCGCCGCATTTCCGCATCTCCTACGCGACCTCGACCGAAGTGCTGCGCGAGGCCTGCGACCGCATCGACCGCGCCTGCCGCGCGCTGCACGAGTAGCACGAAAAGGCAAGGCAGCGCCCTCGGCCCCGCTGCAGCAGCCGCAACGCGTTCAGCCGGCCGATCTTTTGGCGGTCTTCCTCGCCGCGGCCGCGATTGCCGAACCGATGGACCGCTTGGCGCGGATCGCCGCTTCGAATTCGGCAACCGCGCCGTAGCGTCGGGACCAACAAAGTTGCGCCGCGCGCCGGATATCGAGGCCGGTAAGATGACCAAATCGGGCGCACGCCGCTCGACTTTACCGATGATGAGACACGCGGGCTCCTCGATCACCTTAACCGAGTGATCGCAACCAACTCGTTCCCGCATTCGCCACGGCTGCGCCGGCCGTGGGCGATCCTCGCCGAGCTCGATCCGCCCGCCGTTCGGCCGAATCCGCCATTGTCGCTGCGTCCAGCATGGGGCCGGGCACCCGGATGCGGACGGCGAAGACAGCGACGTTCAAATTCTCAGTAACAGATTGGCGACCGTCCAAGATATGCCGCGTGGGGCGAGGTTGCTGCACCGCTGATCGCCCCCGCCGCGCCGCCGATCGCGGCGCCCAAGCCTATCGGTCCGCCCGCAATTGCCGCGATTGCGGCGCCGGTGCCAGCTCCAAGGGCGCCGGTGCTCACTGCGCGGCATCCCGGCGTTACACCACAGCCGGCGAGAGACAGCGATGCGATCAGCAGCGCTGCGAAGCCACCCAAACGTGTCATTTGCTCCCCGCCCTTCTTTGGCTCACACCCCATCCAAAACGGATCGACCACGACTTCCGGCTCAAGGCAAAATTGTGTCACGGAGGCCGTGGTTGTGAGGCTGAGCTGGCGTCTCGGTCCGCCGGCAGCTCACTCGACCGCAGCGCGTCGATCCGCCCGCCCGGGCCAAGCGGCCCTCGCCGGCGCGCTGTAGCCGCTCCAGCTAGGCGGGTAGGTGCGACAGGCGGAAACGACGGCAAATGGGGGTGGCGGGCCGCGACCGACGATGATGAGCACTATGTCTACGCCATAACCCTCTGATTGGCGTTGCGTTCGATGGCCGCTCCCAGCACGTCAAGAAACCCAGGCGCGTAATTTTCGTCCACATGTCGCTGGTTCCACAGGCCGGAGCGCCGGACTTTGTCCCGGCCCGAATAGTGACCAAGCCACGCTGTCGCGCAAGGCGAGTTGAACCGTAGCACCGGTTACGCCCGGCGTTCGCAGTTCTGTTCTGGGGTGGCGGAGGGGGAGGGATTCGAACCCTCGAGACAATTCATCACCGTCTACACACTTTCCAGGCGTGCGCCTTCGACCGCTCGGCCACCCCTCCGCGCTCGGGCGCGGGCGGCGAGACTAGCCAACGGCGCCGCTGCGCGCAATCGGCCAGCGGCGGGCGTGTTGGTGCCGGGTCAGTTGTCCGCCTTCGTAGCGCGTGAGTTGTCCGCCAAGTTCGCCTCCTGTTCTGGAGGGGGCGATGCGGCGGGCAAGCGCGTTATGGGAGGTATTCGTGCTCAGGTTCGAAGAGGCGCTGGAGCGCTACAGGAAACGACGGCTGACGGCGGACGAGGCGGGCGAGCTGCTCGGCATGTCGGGGCGGCATTTCCGCCGGCTGACCGTGCGCTATGACGAGGAGGGGGCGGAAGGGTTGCGCGATCGCCGGCTGGGCCGGGTCTCGCCGCGGCGGGCGCCGGCAGCCGAGCTGACCCGCATGCAGATCCTCTATCAGGAGCGCTACCGCGACTTCACGGTGAAGCATTTCCACGAGCAGCTGCAGAAGCGACACAACTACAGGCTCGGCTACACGGTGACCCGGCTGAGCCTGCAAGGCGCCGGTCTGGTCGCCCGGCACAAGCGCCGCGGCGGCACCCACCGCAAGAAGCGCGCGCGCCGGCCGCTCCCCGGCATGCTGCTCTTTCAGGACGGCTCGACCCACCGCTGGATCGGTGCGCTCGAGCACGATCTCGATCTGATCGTCACCCTCGACGATGCGACGGGCGCGATCTACTCGGCCCTGCTGGTGGAGGAGGAGGGCACCATGTCGAGTTTTCTGGGTTTGGCCGAAACGATCGCCGCCCACGGCCTGTTCCGCGCTTTCTATACCGACCGCGGGTCACACTACTTTTTTACGCCGAAGGCCGGCGGCAAAGTCGACAAGTCGAAGCCGACCCAAGTTGGCCGCGCCTTGGCGCAGCTCGGCATCACCCACATCCCGTCCTACTCGCCCGAGGCGCGCGGCCGCATGGAGCGGGTGTTCGGCACCTTGCAAAGCCGGCTGCCGCCGGAATTGCGCCTGGCCGAGATCGCTACAGCCGAGGCCGCCAACCGCTATCTCAAAGAGCAGTTCGTGCCCGACTACAACGCGCGCTTCGCGGTGCCGGCGACCGAGGAGGGCACGGCCTTCATCCCCTACGCTGGTCGGCCGCTCGACGACATCCTGTGCATCCAGGAAAGCCGCCAGGTCGGCCGCGACAACTGCGTCAACTGGAATGGGATCAGCCTACAAATCCCGCCGCAGCGCCATCGCCATCACTACGTCAAGGCGACCGTGCGGGTGCACCAATACCCCGATGGCCAGCTCGCCATCTTCGACGGGCCGAGCTGCCTCGCCCGCTTCGATGCAACTGGAAAGCCGATCGATGTCTCGCGCGCCGCTTAACTCCGCTCGGCGGCGCCAGCCTGTGGATTTGTGGATAACCCTACGGGTTCCCCACAACCCCACAGGCTCAACATCAACCAAAGAAGCGGACATATGATGTGCTACGAAAGGCGGACATCTTCACGCGCTACCGACATCGGCCAGCGGCGGGCGGAGGGCGGCAGGCGCTGCTGGGCTCAGAGAAAATCGCGCACCCGCTCGAGGTCGGAAAGCGCGCTTCCCGGCGAGATCAGCAGCACCTCGTCAAAGCCGATCTGCTCGATCCGCTTGAGCCGCCCGCGCGCGTCGTCGGGCGGGCAGACGAGCGACACCTTGGCCCGCTCGGCGAGGCTGCCGGGGTCGGTGCGGCCGGACGGATCGACGACGACATTGGCAAGGACCGCGTTGGTGCCGCCGGCTTCGCGGTAGAGCCGCATGCCGTTTTCCAGATCCTCCCAGCTGCTGTAGAGGCCCGAGGCGATCCAGCCCTGGCAGCGTTTGGCGGCGTAGGCGATCCAGCGCGGGTTGCGCCAGGCGCCGAGCAGGACCGGCGGACCGCCTTCGCTGCCCGGCCACGGGGTCAAGGCGCCGCCGTTGACGCTCTCGCCGCGCCAGGTGCGGCGCATGATGTCGAGCGAAGACATCAACGTGCGAAAGCGCTGCGCGTAATCGGCGCCGAACAGGTCGAAATCGGCTTGGGTCGAGCCGCTGCCGACGCCGAGCCGCAGGCGCCCGCCGGACAATGCCTGAACCGACTGCACGCGGTGGGCGAGATCGACCGGGTGGCGCAGCGAGACCTGCAATACCGCGGTGCCGAGCTCGACCCGCCTGGTCACCGCGGCGAGGGCGGAGAGCGCCACCATCGGTTCGAGCGTGGGCCGGCCGCGGCCCAGGGAATCGGTCACCCAAATGCCGGGAAAGCCGCTGCGCTCGACCCGGCGCGCGTATTCGGCGATGCGGTCGAGCGAGCGGCCATGCGGCTCGGCCCCCGGGTGCATAAACGTCACGACGCTCAATCTCATGGCACCCTTTATCCTCGCGCATGGACGATCCCGCCCAAGAATGCGATATCCCGGCCGCTCGCCGCCAACGCTAAGTCACGCGCCCGCCATGCAGGATATGGTCTGGAGAAACGCCAATCGGGCGAATTGGGACGAGCGGGTCGGCATCCACCTCGCCGCCTATGATCTGGCGCCGCTGCGCGCCGGCCATGGCCGGCTCAACGCCATCGAGGAGGCCGAGCTGGGATCCGTCGCCGGGCTGCGGGTCTTGCATTTGCAGTGCCATTTCGGCCGCGACAGCCTGGCCTTGGCGCAGCGCGGCGCCGAAATCGTCGGCCTCGATTTTTCGACGCCGGCGATCATGGCGGCGCGGCACCTTGCCGCCGAGATCGGCCTCGGCGACCGCGCGCGTTTTGTCGCGGCCGATCTCTACGATGCGCCGGCCGCGATCCCGGAGCCCGCGTCCTTCGACCTCGTCTATGTCACCTGGGGCGCCATCACCTGGCTGCCGGATATCGGCGGGTGGGCGAAGATCGTCGCCGGCTTTCTGAAGCCGGGCGGCGCCCTCTACCTCGCCGAGGCCCATCCTGCGGCGCTGGTGCTCGACGACCGGGCGGGGCTGCCGGACGGAATGCCCGGCTATTACGCGCCCTATTTCGGCGGCGGGCCGCTGGTTCTCGAGGATCCTTCGGACTACGTCGATGAGAGCGCGCGATTGCGCAATGCCACGACCTACACCTGGATCCATCCGCTCGGCGATATCGTCGGCGCATTGCGCGCGGCCGGGCTTAGCCTCGACTGGCTGCACGAGCACGACAGCGTGGCATGGCGAATGTTCCGCTGCCTCCTCCGCGACCGGGAGGGGATGTATCGCTGGCCCGACAAGGCGTGGCTGCCGCTCGCCTTCTCGCTGCGCGCCGGGCGTCCGTGACGGTCCGGCAAAGGACGGCGCGGCCGGGTTGCGGGTTTGAGAAAAGGGTTGCAGGGTAGACCCGCAGCCGGCCGAAATCGGAGACGCCGATGACTACCGCCGCGATCCGCCGCATCGGCCCGCCGAGCCCGCAGGAGCTGATCGCCCGCGCCCGCGCGCTGGTGCCCGAGATCCGGGCGCTCGCCGAGGAGACCGAGCGCAACCGTATGGTCTCGCCCGCGATCATCGCCAAGATCCGTGACGCCGAATTGCTGCGCACGACCCGGCCGAAAGAGTTCGGCGGGTTCGAATGCGACCCCGTCGTCGCGCTCGAAATCGCGCTGACGATATCGGCCGCCTGCGCCTCGACCGGCTGGGCGATCAACGGCGCGTTGTCCAACGGCATTTCCTTTGGCCATTATCCGGTGGCGGCGCAGCGCGAATTGTGGGGCGCCGGCGCCGACCCGTTCAGCTGCGCCTGCTTTGCTCCGACCGGCACCGCAATCCCGACTGGGGGCGGGTATGTGCTGACCGGGAAATGGTCGTTTGCCAGCGGCGTCGATCATTCGAGCTGGGTCAGGCTCGGCGCGCTGATCGGTCCGCTCCGGTGCCGCGGCGCCGCAGGACGGCGCGTTTTTTCTGCTGCCGGTCGGCGATATCGAGATCGAGGACAATTGGTTTGTCTACGGTCTCTGCGGCACCGGCAGCAAGAATATCATTGCCCGCGAGGTGTTCGTCCCGCAGCACCGGGTGCTGCTGTTTGCCGACACTCGTGCCGGCACGACGCCGGGTGGGCAATATCACCAAAATCCGCTCTACCGCCTGCCGCTTTTGGTGCTCGGCGCCTCGATGCTGGCGTCGACAGCGGTGGGCGCGGCGAAGGGGGCTCTCGACGCCTATCTGGAGATGGTTTCGGGACGCGAGACGCGCGGCGCCTTGGCCGGCGGCGGGCTGGCCATGGCCGAATTCGCCACCATCCAGCTGCGTGTCGCCGAGGCTTCGGCCGCGGTCGAGGCGGCCGAGCTGATCCTGCTGAGCGACCTGCGCAGCGCCACGGCGATCTTGCATGCCGGCGGCGAGGTTACCGTCGCCGACCGCATCCGCGCCCGCCGCAACCAGGCCTATGCGACAAAGCTCGCCTTGCAGGCGGTCGAAGCCTTGAACGCCTCGACCGGCGGCGCCGGCCTCATGTTGAGCCACCCGGTGCAGCGCGCCTGGCGCGACGTCAACGCCGTCGCCCGCCATGTCAGCCTCAACTGGGACGCGGTCGGCACGATGTACGGCCAGCACGCCTTTGGCCTCGAGCCGCGCGGCCAGTATTAGCGGGGTGTACGAAAAATGCGGTTGTTCTGTATCGGCACCCTTCGAGACGGCCCTTCGGGCCTCCTCAGGGTAAGGCACGTGCTTCAAACAAAAGACCTCATCCTGAGGAGCGCTCCGCAGGAGCGCGTCTCGAAGGATGCGGCACCGCTCTAACTCACGTTTTTCAGCACCCTCTTAGGCCCGGGATTAGACCTGAGCAGCTCGACCTCGCAGCGGGAGCGCCGCCGATGACAGCCGACGATCCCACACCGCGCGCCGCCTATCCGGCGGCCGGGGTCGATACCGACGAAGTCGAGCGCGGCCTCGGCAAGCTCGTCGATCGCATCCGGCGCAATTGGCTGCCGCCCGGCAGAGCTCGGCGGGGTCCAGCTGCCGATCGGCTACTTTGCGAATGTGATCAATATCGGCGGCGGCAGGGGGCTCGCGATCTGCACCGACGGCGTGGGGACGAAGGCCATCGTCGCGCAAATGATGGGGAAATACGACACGATCGGCATCGATTGCATCGCCATGAATGTCAACGATCTTATTTGTCTGGGCGCCGAGCCGATGACCTTTGTCGATTACATCGCGGTCGATCGCGTGAATTCGCAAATGCTCGATGCGATTGGGATCGGGCTCGCCCGCGGCGCCGAGGAAGCGGGCGTCTCGATATCGGGCGGTGAAACCGCGCAGCTCGAGGATGTCGTCCGCGGCTTTGATTTGGCCGGGACCGCGGTGGGCCTCGTGTCGCTCGATCGCATCGTCACCGGTCGCAATTTGGAGCCGGGCGACCTTGTCGTCGGGGTTGAGAGCAGCGGCATGCACAGCAATGGCTTCAGCCTCGCCCGCAAAGCGTTTTTCAAGCGGCGGGACCCGTTGTCGTTGGAGGTCAAGGTGCCCGGGACCGATATAGCTCTCGGCGAAGAGCTGCTGCGGCCGACCATTATCTATGTGCGCGCGGTGATGGAGGTGCTTCGGCAAGCGCAAAGCGTCAAGGCCCTCATTCATATAACCGGCGATGGGCTGCTCAATCTGGCCCGCGTCGAGAACGAGCGAGTGGGGTTTGTCATCGACGCCCTGCCGGACCCGCCGGCGATCTTCAAGATGGTGCAGCAATACCAATCGGTAAGCACCGCGGAAATGTTCGAGGTGTACAATATGGGGGTCGGTTTTTGTATAATAGTCGCAAAGGATGATGTAGATTTGGTGCTGTCGATAATGGCGAAGCATCATCTGAAGGCATGGGTGATCGGACGGGCGATCGACGACCGCAGCAAGGGTGTCTATTTGCCGCAATACCGCCTAGAAGGGCGCAAGAAGCATTTTCACCAGCAATGAGCCGCGAAAGAGCGGGCGCGCCGCCGTCGCAGCGATGTCGGCGCCGGCTTTGATGAAACCATGGCGTCCCCGGCGTGACTCGAACACGCGTTGGTGCGTTGACAGAATGGCGGCAGCCCCGCAACTTCGAAATTCACCCCCCGTTGGCGAACATGGCGGCCTGCGTCAAGTGAGGCTTGACGATTGCCGGCCGCAGCGTCACGTTTCCGCTGGTGATACGCAGTTTCCGCAGTCGGGCGCTCCGGCGGTATTTCGAGGCGGGCGACCCGAGCGGCTTGAGCGTGCCGAACGTTGCAAGGGTCGGGCGCATGCTGCGCGCGCTCGACGCCGCAGCCCGCCCCGAGCAACTCAACCTGCCGGGCTTTCACTGGCACGCGCTGCAAGGCGAAGCGCGGTGGACGATCCGGGTGAGCGGGAATTGGCGGATCACCTTTGGCTGGGATGGCGCCGACGCGGTCGCTGTCGATTTGGAGGATTACCATTGACACCAAGCAACGCTGATGGCGAGCTGAGGATCGAGACCGGGCTGCCGGCGATGCATCCGGGCGAGCTGTTGCGCGAGGACATCCTGCCGGCGCTGGGCCGGCCGCGCGTCGAGATCGCGCGGCTTCTCGGCGTGTCGCGCCAGGCTCTTCATGCGGTGCTGACCGAGCGCGTCGCGGTGACGCCCGACATGGCGCTGCGCCTCGGCAAGCTGTGCGGCAACGGCCCGGAGCTGTGGCTCGCCCTGCAAACCCGCCACGACCTTGAGCGGCTGCGGCGCGAGAAAGCCGCCGAAATCGCCGCGATCCCGACCCTACAGGCCGCGTGACCGCAACATCCATCCGCGGGGATAAGGCGGCCCGTGTCCCCGCAAGGCCAAAATCCAAATAGCGTTGGCCGCAACCTAAGTCCCTGCGGCGGGCGCGCGGTGCTTTCGCCGCCAACCGCTTCTTGCTATGAGCTGCAATGCGGCTGCTTCAACTGTGGTGATGTGGACGGCCGGGCGAGCCGAATTTTTTTGCCGGGGCGGAGCCATTAAGCAACCGCGATATCGATCGCTCGCGTCCCGAGGGGCTTCCGATATCGCACGACTGCTTCAATACTCCGGGTAGCGTCGCCCGCGAACTCCCACCAGCCTGCACGCCATGGAACCCCATCTCGCAGCCTTCTCCTTCCGGGCTGTTTGTGACCGGAAACTGAGGGGCCGAGTTCGCATTCGGGGATACCTATCTGAAATCGAACCATTTGGACTACGTTCTAACCTATTGGAAACCATGGCGTCCCCGGCGTGACTCGAACACGCGACCCACAGTTTAGGAAACTGTTGCTCTATCCGGCTGAGCTACGGGGACCCGGAGCGGGAGGATACCCGCTTGGCGCGCCGCCCGCCAGCCGATCGCTGGCTGACGCCTGGTAGTGGCGCTCGCCGGTTTCGGGGCGCCAGTAGACTTTGACGAGCCGGCCGGTTTCGGGATCGATAAAGCGCTCGCCGGTCGCGGTCCAAAGGGGGCCGGGGTCGGACGCGCCGAGCCGCCGATAGCGCCAGCGCTCGACGAAGAGGGCGGCGACCAGGATCAGGCCGGGCAGACCGAGGCGCAGCACCGCCCCGAGGCCGCAGCCGGTGAGCGCCGCCCCGACCGCAGCGCCGATCAGGCCGATCCCGATAATGACGAGGACCGCCCGCAGCATAGCGGGGCTCAGCCCGCCGCGGGCTCGATCACGGCTGCGGTGCCGTAGGCGACGATTTCGCTCATCGTCTGGCCGATCTCGGCCGAGTCGAAACGCATCATCAGGATCGCGTTGGCGCCCATCACCGTGGCGTTTTCGACCAGCCGGTCGATCGCGTGCCGGCGCGCCTCTTCGAGCAGCTGGGTGTATTCGTGGATCTCGCCGCCGACGATCGAGCGCAGCCCGGCCATGATATTGCCGCCGAGCCCGCGGCTGCGCACGACGACGCCAAAGCATTGGCCCTTGATTTCGCTGACCCGGTGGCCGGCGACGGTTTCGGTGGTGACGACCAGCATGATGTTTGCTCCCTATTTTGCGATTTGGCAGCTAGGCTGATAATCTCGGGTGCTTATCAACTCGCAACCCTGCAATGACCAAACGGCCGGTTGCGGCTCTTGTCGGGGCGGGGCTAGGCTGCCCAACGGAGCAGCACGGAGAGGATGGCGATGGCGACGGGCAGCGGCTGGACGAACAGCGAAATCGCGCTGGCGGGGGTCAAATTGCAGCTCGCCCGGGCTGGCAGCGGCCGCGCCGTCCTGGTGCTGCATCACGACATCGGCACACCCGACCGGCTGTCGTTCTACGATGCGCTCGCCGCCCGCTTCGATGTGCTGGTCCCGACCCATCCGGGCTATGGCAGCAAGGCCGAACGGGCGGCTTGGCTGCGCCACCCGCGCGATCTGGCGGCACTCTACCAGTGGCTCCTGGCCGAAATCGGGGTCGAGCGCGCCGCCCTCGTCGGGCTCGGCTTTGGCGGCTGGGTCGCGGCCGAGATGGCGGCCTTGGCGCCGCGCGATTTTCACCGGCTGGTGCTGGTCGGCGCGATGGGGGTGAAGCCGCCCGAAGGCGACATCCTCGACCAGGCGATCATCAGCTATATCGACTATGCCCAGGCCGGGTTTCACGATCCGGCGGCGTTCGCCCGCATCTATGGCGAGGTCACGACCGACCAGCTGGTCGATTGGGATCTGTGCCGCGAGATGAGCTTCCGCATCGCCTGGAAGCCCTATATGTACAGCCAGAGCCTGCCGCATTTGCTGGGCGGGGTGCGCTCGCCCGCGCTCGTCGTCTGGGGCGAGCACGACAAGGTGGTGCCGCGGAGCGCCGGCGAGCTTTATGCGAGATCGCTGCCCAAGGCGCGGTTCGAGATCGTGCGGGGTGCCGGCCATTGCGTCGATATGGAGATGCCGGACGCGCTCGCCCGTCTCGTCACCAGCTTTATCGAGGAAAATTAGGCGCCCAAAAACTTGGTGCCCACAAACTTGGCGCCACGGGGCGGCGCCGGCGAGGAGGAAGAGACGATGCATGTGATGTATTTCACCGAGCAGCCGATGTCCGCCTATCCCGCCGATATCGGGCTCGAAGCCGGCCATACCGCGCTGATGTTCTCGAACAAACATTTCGATCCGGTTGCCGGCAGCCGCCTCTATAACGAATATCTCGAACATTACATTTATGCCGAGGAGATGGGCGTCGAAGGCTTTATGCTGAACGAGCACCACAACGCGCCGTTCTGCATGCAGGCGAAATGCAATATCTTTGCCGCGATCCTCGCCGCCGTGACCAAAAAGGCAAAGATCGTGCTGCTCGGCAACCCGCTGCCTTTGGCCGAGAACCCGGTGCGGCTCGCCGAAGAATTGGCGATGATCGACATGATCTCAAAGGGCCGGCTCGTCTCCGGCTTTGTCCGGGGCGGCGGCCAGGAGCAATTGGCGAACGGGGTCAACCCGGCCTTCAACCGCGAGCGTTTCGAGGAGGCGCACGACCTCGTCGTCGCCGCCTGGACCAGGCAGGGCCCGTTCCGCTGGGAAGGCACGCACTACCAGCAGCGCGTCGTCAACCCCTGGGCGGTGCCGTTGCAAAAGCCCTATCCGCGCGTCTGGATCCCGGGCGTCTTGAGCCAGGAGACGATCGTCTGGGCAGCGAAGCAGCGCTATCCCTACATCGCTCTCAACACCTCGATCGAGGCGACCAAGAAGATCTGGGAATTGTACGACAAGGTTGCCCTCGAGACGGGCTACGAGGCGGGACCGCAAAACCGCGGCTATCTGCAGCAGGTGCACGTCTCCGACAGCGAGGAAAAAGCGGAAAAGAACGCGCGCCAGTTTCTGTGGATGCAGGGCGAGTTCACAGGCTTGGCGCACCCGGTGTGGGCGAACCCGGCCGGCTATTTCTCGCCGACGTTGCGCCGCAGCTTTGTCGAGTTCGCGGTCGGGCGGGCCGAAAACCCGCGCGGCCGGCCGACCTTCGAGCAGCAGGTCGCCGACGGGCGCGTCTTCTTCGGCACGCCGAAGACGGTGATCCCAAAATTGCGCCGCGTTCTCGAAGAGACCCGCCCCAGCATCTACGGCATCTGGGGCAATGACGGCACGGTCTCGAACGAGGACGCGAAGACCTGCATCCGGCTCCTCGGCCAGGAGGTGATGCCGGCGATGCGCGAAATCGGCAAGGAGCTGGGTTTGAGCGACCCGTTCGAGACCGACGCCCCGGTGCACTTCAAATACTCAACCGACCTCAAGCAATTGCCGCAGGCGGCGGAGTAGCCTGCCTAACAGGGCTGCTGAAAAAGTCGGGTAACCTCCGTGGTCACCCTTCGAGACGGCCCTTCGGGCCTCCTCAGGGTGAGGTAACCCATTGAAATGGAAAAGCACTCATCCTGAGGAGGCCGCCTTAGGGCGGCCGTCTCGAAGGATCAAGACGAAAGATGCGCATTTTTCAGCAGCCTGTTAAAGCCGTTTGAATCTTTCGTCATCGGGAGCGGGCTTGTCAAAGACCAATCTCCCGTCGCTGGTGTAGGAGACAATCTCGCTCTTCCAGATGTGCAGGCTCCATTGATCGTCGGGCATCTCGGTGGAGGGCCGGATTTCCAGCACCCCGCCGAGATCGAACCGGAACGCGCACGAGCCTTTGGTTTCGCCGCGATCGACGGACACGAACCGCTGGCCGTCGAGATCGCGCAGACATTCGTCCGACGGCGAGCCCGGCGCATCTTCGCTGGTCAGAGAGCCGCCGAAGGTCGAGAGCGTCCAATCGCCGTATTGGACCCACAGATGCCAGTCACCGGTCACATAAACGCCGCGTCGCGCGAGATTTCGCCGTACCCTCGGCGAGTGGCTGAGACGCGGCGCAATCGGCTCCCTGATCGACGCAAAGCCGATGCCGTTCCTGAGGTGTAAGGCTCGCCTGATCGTGTCCGGTCGGCTTCACTGACTGAGGATCAGGCTTACCCTCATCGGTCCAACGGCCGTGCGCATCCCGCGGTTCGTCGGGATTGAAGTTTGCTTTGACAATGGGCGCAAGCGCCGCCAACCGACTCACTTGGCCGTCGTCGAGCGGTTGGGTCCGAATGAATAGTCCGTAGATTTGACCGACCGACAAGTGTCCCTCGTCGAGCGCCTTGGCTATCCGGCAGCATTGCCGAAACAGCCAACCCGGGCCTTCAAACTGATGCCTCAGAACGCTTTCTATTCTCGCCGCTTCCTCAAAGTGCGTGCAGCGATAGCCTGTGGGGGTTCGGCGGACCAGGACGCAATCCGGCCCGAGCATCGCTCCGTCGGCATCGACCACGACCCGGCGACTCTGCGAGCCGCGAGCCCTTGCAAGGTCGCGACAACCTCTGGCAAACAATTCCCTCCGACATATGACTACCCACTATAGGGTAAAACATGAACAAAGTTAAGCGACATCGCTGGGGGCGATCCACCCGGCAACGGGTCAGTGCGGCATCGGCATCATGTTGGCGTTGAGGTTGGCCATGATCCAGCACGAGCCGGCGATCACGAGAAAGACGACCAGCAGGCCGAAGGCGAGCGCCAGGATGTTGTTGGTGTGGTCGGGCCCGGTGCCGAGGTGCAGAAAAAAGACGAGGTGGATGCCGATCTGGGCAAAGGCGAGGACGATCAGGCCCACCGGCACGCCCGGCGGCCACAGCAAATCCGTTTGCGCGACGACAAAGGAAGCGATCGTCAGCAGAATGGCGAGGCCGAGCCCGACCGTGTAGGACAGGAAATTGGCTCTGGTCTCGCCTTGCTCGACCCCGGGAGAGCGGTCGTAACGGGGATTGATGCCCTGCATCAGCGGGCTCCCATCAAGTAGACCACCGTGATCACCCCGACCCAAATGATGTCGAGCGCGTGCCAGAACAGGCTGAAGCATAAGAGGCGGCGCAGGACGTTCGGCCGCAGCCCTTTGACGACGACTTGCGCCACCATGTAGAGGAGCCAGAGAAGGCCGCTCGTCACATGCGCGCCGTGCATGCCCACGAGGGTGAAGAAGGCCGATAAAAAGGCGCTGCGCGACGGCCCGGCGCCCTGGCGGACCATGCCGGCGAATTCCGTGATCTCGACAAAAAGGAACGCCGCCCCGAGCGCAAAGGTGCATGCCGCCGCGACCAGAAAGCGCCCCCTCTGCCGCCGTTCGGCCGACAACGCCCCGAGCCCGCAGCTGTAGCTCGACACGAGCAAGCACATCGTCTCGATAAAGACATGGCGGAGATTGAAGAGCTCGGCCCCGGTGGGTCCGCCGGCGGTTCGGCCCGCCAGCACCGCATAAGCGGCGAACAGGCCGGAGAACATCGTGATGTCGCTGAGGATAAAGATCCAGAAGCCATAGGCGACAACGGTCCGGGTCGGGGCCGGTCCGCCGCCGCCCCGACCGCGCACCAGCTCGGTGTCGACCGCCTCGATCGTCGCGATCGTCATGCCGGGTGCCCGAGGCTGAGGCGCGCCCGCTCCAGCCGCGCCATTTCGTCGGCCGGGATTTCGCGCTCGCGGTCCTCGCTCCAGCCGAACACCAGGACCGCGACCAGGATGGCGAGCAGCCCGATGACCGCGGCCCACCAGATGTACCAGATCAGCGAAAAGCCGGTCATGACAGCAAAGAAGGCGATGATAAAGCCGAGCGGGGTGTTGCGCGGCATCTCGATCGGCTCATAGGCCGGCTCGGCCGCGGGCCAGCCCTGCTGCTTCATCTGCCAAAAGGCGTCGATCGTCTCGGCCCGCGGCAGGACCGCAAAATTGTAGGCGGGCGGCGGCGACGAGGTCGACCACTCCAAGGTCCGGCCATTCCACGGGTCGCCGCTGAGGTCGCGCCGGCTCGCGCGGTCGCGGATGCTGACATAAAGCTGGACTATCTGGCACAGGATGCCGAGAAAAATGACGATGGCGCCGAGCTCCGCGACCAGCAGCAACGGCCGCCAGCTCGGGTCGGCGATGTGCTGGAGACGCCGCGTCATGCCCATCAGCCCGAGGACATAGAGCGGCCCAAAGGCGAGATAGAACCCGATGAGCCAGCACCAGAAGCTGGCCTTGCCCCAGGTCTCGTCGAGGGTGAAGCCGAACGCCTTCGGAAACCAGTAGTTATAGCCGGCCAATACGCCGAAAATTACGCCGCCGATAATGACGTTGTGAAAATGGGCGACCAGAAAGACACTGTTGTGCAGCACAAAATCGACCGGCGGGACCGCGAGCAGGACGCCGGTCATGCCGCCGATGACAAACGTGACCATAAAGCCGATCGAAAACAGGACGGGTGTGCGGTACACGACCCGGCCACGGAACAGGGTGAACAGCCAGTTGAAGACTTTAACTCCGGTCGGCACTCCGATGATCATCGACATGATGCCGAAGAAGGCGTTGACGTCGGCGCCTGCCCCCATTGTGAAGAAGTGGTGCAGCCACACCATAAAGGACAGCACACAGATCGCCAGCAAAGCGAGGACCATCGAGTTGTAGCTGAAGAGCGGTTTGCCGGAAAAGGTGGCGATGACTTCCGAGAAGATGCCGAATGCCGGCAAGATCAGGATATAGACCTCCGGGTGGCCCCACGCCCAAAAGAGGTTGACGTACATCATCAGGTTGCCGCCGGCGGTGTTGGTGAAAAAGTGCATGCCGACATACCGGTCCAGCAGCAGCATCGCGAAGGTCGCGGTCAGGATCGGAAAGGCGACGACAATCAAGATGCTCGAGGTCAAAGCGCTCCAGCAGAATATCGGCATGCGGAAATAGGTCATTCCGGGGGCGCGCAATTTGAGGATGGTGGTGACCATGTTGATGCCGGCGAGCAGGCTGCCGATGCCCGAGATCTGCAGCAGCCAAAGGTAATAATCCACCCCCTCGTCAGGCGAAAAAGCGAGCTCGGAAAGCGGCGGATACCCCATCCAGCCGGTGCGCGCGAAGCTGCCGATGACGAGGGACGCGTTGATCAGGAGCGCGCCCGACGCGGTGAGCCAAAAGCTGACCGAGTTGAGCACCGGAAAGGCGACGTCGCGCACGCCGAGCTGCAACGGCACGACAAAGTTCATCAGCCCGATCAGGAACGGCATCGCCACGAAAAAGATCATGATCGTGCCGTGCGACGAAAAAATCTGATCGTAGTGATCGGGCGGCAGGTAGCCCTGCGCGCCGCCGATGGCGACCGCCTGCTGCGAGCGCATCATGATCCCATCGCTGAAGCCGCGCAGCAGCATAACGAGCGCCAGGATCACATACATGACGCCGATCCGCTTGTGGTCGACGCTGGTCAGCCACTCGCGCCACAGATAGGGCCACCACCCTTTCTTGGTTACGATGCCGAGCACGACCAGAATGACGATGCCGACCACCCCCATCGCATAGAGCGGCAGCGGCTGGTTGAGCGGGATCGCCGACCAGCTCAGCCTACCCAGCATGTCAGCCTCCTGTCCGCGGCGCCGCCGGGACCGGGCCGGCGCTGGCATGGGCCTTTCCCGGTGTCGATCCGGTCTGATCGATGATGCGCTCGAAGAGCTTGGGGGCGACGGCGCGATAGGTTCGCGGCGGCACCGCCTGGCTCGGCTTTGCCAGCGCCGCATAGGCGGTATCGTCGAGCGCCTCGCCGGCGGCGCGCACCTGCGCGACCCAGCCGTCGAAATCGCCGGCAGCGACCGCCTTCACCGTAAAGCGCATATCGGCAAAGCCGTCGCCGCTGAAATTGGCGGAAAACCCCGGAAATTCGCCGGGCTTGTCGGCCAGCAGGTTCACATGCGTGGTCATCCCCGGCATCGTGTAGATCTGGCTCCCGAGCTGCGGCACGAAAAACGAATTCATCACCGTCGCCGAGGTCAGGCGAAAGTTGACCGGTGCTCCGGCCGGAACGACCAGCTGATTGACCGCGGCAATGCCCTGATCGGGATAGATGAAGAGCCACTTCCAATCGAGCGAGACGACCTCGATTTCGAGCGGCTTGGCGTTCCCGGCGAGCGGCGCGCGCGGATCGAGCTGATGCGAGCTGATCCAGGCGACGCCGCCCAACAGGATCACGACCAGCGCCGGGATCGACCAGACGACAAAATCGATGCGGCCCTCATAGGTCAGCCCCTCGCTGCGCTGCGCGCGGGCGTTGGACGCCCGGTACCACCAGGCGACAGCCAGGGTCGCCAGGATCACCGGAACGATGACCACGAGCATGATCTCGGTGGCGTTGATCAGCAGCAGCCGCTGCGCCGCAGCCACCGGCCCCTGCGGATCGAGTATGCCGGTGCGTTGACAGGAGGCGACGAGCAACGCGGCGCATACCACCGCCCAGCGCCGCAGATGCCGACGCCGGGGCTGCGCATCACTCGGCGCGGCGGGTGTCGCAGGGCGCCAGTCCTGCATCGCGATCGCGGCCTCCGATACTGGGGGTGGCACCGAAACGCTCTTTGGCTCGGGCAATCTCTCAACCAGCGAGTCTAATGAGAATGCTGCGGCCTGCCAATCCCGCGCACACACGCGTTATCCAGCTTTCGGCCATCCGGCTTTTCCACTACGGTTTTGGCCCGCTGCGCCGCGCCGCGGCAACGATTACGCCGCCGAGCCGATGCGCGGACCATCCGGGCGCGCGGCCCGCTGCGGCGATTGGGGAGACAATCCCGTGAGAATCGGCCTCTTTTACCAGATCCAGGTGCCCAAGCCCTGGACCCCCACCAGCGAATCGCAGCGCATCTATGAGGCGCTCGAGCAGATCCCGTTTGCCGAGGAGCAGGGGTTTGAGAGCGTGTGGTTCTCGGAGCACCATTTTCGCCCGGTCTGGTCGCACAACAGCGCGCCCGACCTGACCTTGGCGGCGGTCAGCCAGCGCACCAGCCGCATTCGGCTCGGGGTCGGCGTCGTCTTGGCGCCGATCCACCATCCGCTGCATGTGGCGCAGCGCATGGCGACCCTCGACATTCTGAGCCGCGGCCGGGTCGATGTCGGGCTCGGCCGCACCGGCTATCCCTACCAGCTCACACCCTACGGCACCGACCTCGCCGACACGCGCGGCATGTGGCAGGAGTTCGCCGACGTCTTGCCACGCATCTGGACCGAGGAGGAGGTCGCCTATCACGGGCATTATTACCAGATTCCGCGCCGCGAAGTTCTGCCCAAGCCGGTGCAGCGGCCGCACCCGCCCTTGTGGTCGGCCTGCGGCAGCGACGAGACCGCGCGCCAGACCGGGGCGCTCGGCATGGGCGGTCTCTTTGGCAGCGAAGGCGGCCCGGACCGGATCAAGGCATTGATGGCGCTCTATCGCGAGGCGCTGGCGACGGCGCCGGCGAATGGCGCCGCATCCGCTCCAAGAGCGGCGCTGATGACCGCCGGGTTTTGCCACGAGGACCCGCAGATCGCCGCGAGCCGGGGCACCGAGCTCGTCGGCTGGTATATCGAGCAGCAGCGCGAGCGCGCCCGCCTCGTCTGGCGCGACTATGACCCCTCGACCGTGCCGCCCGACTACGAGGGCTATTACGCGCGCGACAAGCGCCTCGCCGGCGGCCCCTATCCGGGCGAGGCGACACCCGCCGAAATCCGCGCGGAAGGCAGCAAATTCTGCGTCGGCACCCCCGCCGAATGCATCCGCTTTCTCGAACTCTACGAAGCCCTCGGCATCGAGGAGGCGATCCTCCTCTGCGCGGTCGGCCCGGCCACGCACGAGGAGGTGCTGCACACGCTGCGCCTCTTCGGCGAAGAGGTCATCCCGCGCTTCCGCGCCCGGCAGCCGCCCGAATGAGGCGTGCGACGCCAGGGCGCCGCCAAGTTGGCCGCGGCAAAGGATCTGCTCGCCGTGCCTTGTTTGCTGCCGGTGGAACATCCCATATTTCGATTATGATAGACTGGTCCCGTTGTTCCGAGGTCGAGAGAATTCCCGGCAAAGTGTCGGGCCGTTGGCTCATGCGCGGCACTCGTATTCCGGTAGACGACGTGCTGCTGAACGCCCGCGACCTGACGCCGGAAGAGATCGTGACAGAAGTTTACGAGGGACTCGGGATCGATCCGGTAAAGCGCGTGATTGTCTACGCTCGGAAAGAGGCGAATGCGCCTGTTGCTGGATCATAATGCGCCAGAGGGCTACGAGACATTCTTGCCGGTCACGAGGTTCGCTCCGCTTACGAGATGAGGTGGGCTGGACTGGGAATTACGGGGGAATGACGGTGACAGTGCACTTAATTGACAGGGGGCAAATAAAATGCACCGTCACCGTAATGACACTGTCACCGTAATGAGGGGGTTTTGCAAATAAAATGCACCGTCACCGTAATGACACTGTCACCGTAATGAGGGGGTTTTGCAAATAAAATGCACTGTCACCGTAATGCCCAAATAAAATGCACTGTCATCGCAATGCCCGCGTAATGCCGTAATGCCCGTAATGCCTGTCACCGTAATGCCTGGTGCCGCGCTGCTTTGCGCCAAAACAGTGGTTGTCTCCTTAGCGGCCTGCTGTCCTGCGCTCTTCATCCTGTCGGCGAGCAATCCGCAGACGCTGCGCCACGCGTCCTGCACCTCGGGAGTGAAATCGGCCCCGAGGCCCTGCTCGAGGGTCCACAACAGGGCGTCGCCGACCGGACCGTAATCCTCGTCCCTGCCGCCGTAAGCCGCGTCGCGGCGGCCCAGATTTTAAACGACCGAAATCCCCTCGCCGGCATCGCGCCGGCGGCGATTGACAGCCCCCTTTTGGCGGCTTAGCGTTCGAGGAACCAAACGCGCGTTTGGTTTGACGGCCGCGCCACCACCCCAATAAGGAGCCGGGTCAATGCGCAACCAGTACAATGTCATCGACGCCGACGGTCATATCCTCGAGCCGCTCGACCTGTGGACCAAATACATCGACCCGAAATTCCGCGACCGGGCGCCGCGCCTGGTCAAGAGCGAGAATGGCAAGGAGCGGCTCGTCATGGACGAGACGCCGGTCGGCGACGGCAATCGCGGCATCGGCCGGATCGGCGCGGTCGGCGCGCGCCAAGGGGTCGTTGCGGCAGATACGATGGAATATAAAGACGGCAAGCCCGGTGGGTTCGACCCGCACAAGCGCATCCCCGACATGGATGCCGACGGCATCGACGCGGCGTTCCTCTATCCGAGCCTCGGCCTCTTCTCCGGCGCGATCCACGACCCCGAATTGGCGGCGGCGGTGTGCCGCGCCTACAACCGCTGGCTCGCCGATTACTGCAAGCCCTATCCCGATCGCCTGTTCGGCGTCGCCATGCTGCCATTGCAATCGGTCGAGCTCGCCGTCGACGAGATGCGCTTTGCCAAGGAAAAGCTCGGCATGCGCGGCGGCTTTATCCGGCCCAACCCCTATAGCGACAAGATGATCCACGAAGAGCGCTACGAGCCCTTCTGGCAGGCGGCCGAGGATCTCGATTTCGCGATCGGCTTTCACGAAGGGGCGTCGAGCGGCATGCCGACGGTCGGCGTCGACCGTTTCGAGGGCCGCGGCGCGCGCCACATCATCAGCCACACGATGGAGATGATGCTGGCCTGCATGAGCGTCATTTGGGGCGGCATCGCCGACCGTCATCCGAAATTGCGGGTCGGCTTTCTCGAATTGGGCGGCGGGTGGATCGCCCCCTGGCTCGACCGCATGGACCGCCATTTCGACGACCAGGGCTTTAACGATTCCGGCCTCACGATGCGGCCCTCGGAAATCTTCCAGCGCAATTGCTGGATCTCGTTCGAGCCGGTCGAGGGCAGCATCAAGGTGCTGGCCGACTATATCGGGCCGCACAAGATCCTGTGGGCGACCGACTACCCGCATCCCGACGGCTTCTTCCCCGGCGCGCCGAAGATGATGATGGACCGGCTCGAAGGGGTGTCCCCCGAGACCAAGCACCAGGTCATGGCCGGCGGCGCAATGGGCTTCTACGGCCTGAACTGACGCGTGCATGCTTCGAGACGCGCCCACAAGCGCTCCTCAGCATGAGGACATTACCTCACCCTGAGGAGCCCGCGCAGCGGGCGTCTCGAAGGGCATCGGTTTGAACGGCCATATTGGGAGGGAAATGCCATGTCCGTCAGGCTGGTGGTCTCGATCGCCGCCGCCCCGGGCAAGGGCGGCGAGCTGGCGCAAGCCTATAAGGCCCGCTGCGCCGAGGTCGTGAAGGAGCCGGGCTGCGAGCAGTTCGAGGTGTTTCAGAGCGTGGTCGACCCCGACCGGCTGGCCTTGCTCGAACGCTGGAGCGACCAGGCGGCGCTCGATACCCACGCCAAGCTCAACAGCACCCGGCCGCCGTTGCGGCCCGAATTGCGGGTGGGCCAAGGTGAGCGCGAGGACTACCAATACAAGCGGACCCGTTAGTTAGAAGACGCAAGCCCGGCAGCGCAGGGCCGGCATCCGGCAAGATTGCGATCGGCTTTCCGCCATTGGGGGCCGATCGCGCTTGTTGAATTAATGGAAATCAGATAGTATTACCGCGTTGCCACGGTGGGCGACCTCTGCCCAAAATAGCTGGGCTTCGAAACCAACCCACGTAGTGTAAGGAAAGCATAATGAACCTTAAATTTTGCGGCCTCGTTCTTGCCGCAGGAATGGCCTGCGCATTGGCGCCGCCAGCCGGTGCCAGCAGCAATTTCACGACCGGAAATTTTAACGAAAACAACCCGGCCGGCAAAAGCTTCCGCGATCATGGTGTTTGCGCTTTTTTTGCCGGCCCGCGGGGCACCCTCGCCGCCAACAGGTTTGTGATGGACCTCGGCGACCCGCATTCGTCGGACGAAAGGGAGCTGAAGATAACCGGGGATCTTACCACCTTTCGCTCCAGCCTGACCGGCGATACTGAATACCGGCTGTTTCCCGACGATCCGTCCGCCGCCAACTTCTTTCAGACCGTGCTGCGCCGGCAGCTGAAGGACTCGAGCGCTACCTTCACCCCCTACGGCTTTACGGCGCAGGTCGCAGATGTGTTTGGCTCCGGTTCCGAAGACGCAGTCATCTGCAATGTAAGCTTGACCGGCCGGGTGAACAGCGACAAGGCCGGCTCGACCCCGGTCAGCCTGACCTTCAGCGGCGGCGGGCAGTTTATTGCCGGCGTTGATAAAACCAAGCGAGCGGCGACCCGCCCAGCGGTAAGCAGTAAAGTTGTGAAGGAGGACGCCTCGTGCCCGACCAGCGAGCTGGCCCCGGACGGGCTGGACCCGCTTCCCGACAATGGTCAATGCAGCTCGGGGTCCGACTGCCTGCTCAATTTTAAGGGATTCAAATGGTGGACAAGTTTTAATTTTCGCGGTGAAAGCTTTCCCGACAAGAGTTATTACTGGAACGATGCCCTCAAGACTGCATTTGCTCCGGCAAACGCGTTTGTCGATGCGGCCGGCCTGCATCTGACAATCCAAAACCAAGACTTGGGAGGGGGGTCGAAGCCGGCCGGCGCCGAGGTCGTCGCGATGTTCGGCGCCAATGGCTCCCCGGCAAATTTGGGCTATGGGAAATATCTGGTGACCGCGACGGCGAAGACAGCGAGCACCTGGGACGCTCTCGATCTCAATGCCGCCTTCGGCGTCTTCACTTTCGAGCGCATCGGCACCGGCGCCGGCACCGGAACCATGAACAATCCCAGCCGGGAAATCGACCTGGCGGAGATCTCGCATTGGGGATGGCCGCCGAACGACAGCTCGTGTCCCAAACAAACGGATCCGCCGCAGCTGTGTCAGGGGAACGCGCAATTCACGCTGCAGAATTGGTGGGAAAACAAAGCCGATAACGTGCACCGGTATTCGATCGCCAAAACTGCGCAGACGGTGACGCTGGTCATGACCTGGCGCGGCCAAAGCCAGCCGGTGACCTTTCAGCAATACAATGGCAGCTTTACCCTCAAGAACTTGCCGGCCAAAGCCGCCAACCAATGGACCACGTCGAGCGACCAAAACATTTTCGTCCCGGCAACGAACTGCGAGCGGTTCCATCTGAACCTGTGGATGGGAAATTACCGCGGGAATGTTTCGCCGCATCTGCCGCCGAAGACATTGCCCTACGAGGTCGTGGTGACCAATTTCGAGTTCTCCAAGTAGCCGCCGCATTCCGACCGATGCCGCATTCTCCTGGTGGGGGCCATGCTATAAGGTAGGCTATGCCCACCAGGAGGCAGGTCATGGGCTGGCTTGATGGTCAAGTTGCGCTGGTGACCGGCGGCGGCTCGGGGATCGGCCGCGCCGTGGTCGAGCGCTATGTCGAGGAAGGGGCGCGGGTCGCGGTGATGGACCGGATCGCCGCCCGCGGCGAGGAATTGCGCGCGCGGCTCGGCGACAGCGTCGTCGCTTTGGGCGGCGATGTCAGCCGGCTCGACGACAACAAGGCCGCGGTCGCGGCGACGGTCGCTGCCTTTGGCCGGCTCGACATTTTTGTCGGCAATGCCGGGGTGCTCGACGGCTTTATCCCGCTCGCCCAAATGCCGGAAGACCGGCTCGCGGCGGCCTGCGACGAGTTGCTCGCGGTCAACGTCAAAGGCTGCATCCTCGGCGCCAAGGCGGCGCTCGCCGAGCTCGGCAAAAGCTCGGGCTCGATGATCTTTACCGCGTCCGGCGCGGGCTTCACCTCGGCCGGCGGCGGGGTGATCTACACCGCCTCCAAGCACGCGGTTATCGGTATTATCCGCCAGCTGGCGGTCGAGCTCGGCCCGCAAATCCGGGTCAACGGGGTCGCTCCCGGCGGCACGATGACCGATCTGAGGAGTGCCGCCGCCCTGTCGCTCGACGACCGCTCGCATTTCGCCGCCCCCGGCGCCGCCGAGCGGATCGCCGCCGGAAACCCGCTCGAATTGGCGCTCGAGCCATCCGATCTCGCCGGCGCCTATGTGTTTCTCGCCTCGCGCGCCAATGCCCGCGGCATCACCGGCTCGGTCGTCGCAGTCGATGCCGGCTCGACCCTGCGCATGCCGCGGCGGAGCTGAAGCCGGACACCATCCACCGATCTCGCCGGTCGGCGTTTTCGTTCCGCGTGCTGTTGCAATCGTGCCCTATCCATGATGTTCTCGGTGCCGCGGTGGCGTCGGAACAAAGGTCGGCAGTGTGAGCAGCAGGCAGCAAACCGGCCCGGACGGCCGCGGCAAAATGGGCTTTGTCGAGCGCGTGCGGGATTATTTCACGCCGCACGAAATCATCGACACCTCGCCCAAAATCGCCGACGAGGTCAAAACCACAACCTGCTACATGTGCGCCTGCCGCTGCGGGATCAAAGTCCATCTGAAAGACGGCGGCATCCGCTATATCGAAGGGAACCGCGACCATCCGATCAACCGCGGCGTGATCTGCGGCAAGGGC
This sequence comes from uncultured Alphaproteobacteria bacterium, assembly GCA_963702685.1. Lineage (GTDB taxonomy): Bacteria > Pseudomonadota > Alphaproteobacteria > ATCC43930 > CGMCC-115725 > AP-15. The sequence goes on from CAVPDQ010000009.1 coordinate 255,366, forward strand.
GCCTCGGGCATCATGCAGCAGATGTCGCCGGCCAAGCTGAAAAAGCCGCTGCTGCGGGTCGGCGAGCGCGGCAAGGGCGAGTTCCGCGAGATCGAATGGGAGGAGGCGATTGCGACCGCGGTCGAATGGCTCGGCGCCATTCGCGACACCGACCCGAAAAAGCTCGCCTTTTTTACCGGCCGCGACCAGAGCCAATCCCTGACCGGCTATTGGGCCGCCCAATTCGGCACCCCCAATTTCGCCGCGCATGGCGGGTTTTGCTCGGTCAACATGGCGGCGGCCGGGATGTACACCTTGGGCGGCAGCTTTTGGGAGTTCGGCGAGCCCGATTGGGAGCGCACCCGCTATTTCATGATGTTCGGGGTCGCCGAGGACCATGATTCGAACCCGATCAAGATCGGGCTCGCGGGGCTGCGCCGGCGCGGCGCAAAGTTTGTCTCGATCAACCCGGTGCGCACCGGCTATTCGGCGATCGCCGACGAATGGGTCGGGATTCGGCCGGGGACGGACGGGCTGCTGGTGCTGGCCTTGATCCACCAATTGCTCGAAGCCGACCGGGTCGATCTCGATTATCTCGCGCGCTACACCAACGCCGCCTGGCTGGTGATCCAGGCGCCGGGCGAGGCCGATGACGGGCTCTTCGCGCGCAACGAAGCGGGTGGGCCCATGGTGCTCGGACCCGCGGGATCGCTGGCCGATGCGGCGGCGCCCGATGTTCCGGCGCATCTCGTCGGCGAGGCGCGGCTGCCCGACGGCAGGCGCGCGGTGCCGGTCTTTCAGCTCGTCGCCGAGCGTTGCCTCGACCCGCGCTATGCGCCCGAGGCCGTCGCCGATGCTTGCGGCGTTCCGGCGGCGACGATCCGGCGGCTCGCGGCCGAAATCGCCGAGGCGGCGTTTGAGCAGGAGATCGAGCTGCGGGTGCCATGGACCGACTGGGCCGGCCGGCGCCACGACACGATGCGCGGACGCCCGGTCTCGATCCACGCGATGCGCGGCATCTCGGCGCACTCCAACGGGTTCCAGACCTGCCGTGCCCTGCATCTGCTGCAATTGCTGCTCGGCACCGTCGATGTGCCGGGCGGCTGGCGTTACCGGTCGCCGCATCCAAAGCCTTGCCCGCCCGGGCCGCGACCCGCCGGCCGGCCGGAGGAGGTAGCTCCGGGGCGGCCGTTGCCGGGGATCCCGCTCGGCTATCCGATGGGGCCGGAGGATTTGATCCTCGACGCCGATGGCGGGCCGGCCCGCATCGACAAGGCATTCTCCTGGGAAGCGCCGCTCGCCGCGCACGGCATGATGCAGATGGTCATCGCCAACGCCTGGGCGGGCGATCCGTACCCGATCGACACGCTCTTTATGTATATGGCCAACATGGCGTGGAACTCGGCGATGAACAGCGCCGAGACGATGCGCATGTTGAGCGACAAAGACCCGGAGACCGGAGAATACCGGATCCCGCGGATCATCTACTCCGACGCCTACTATTCCGAAACCGTGGCCTATGCCGATCTGGTCTTGCCCGACACGACCTATCTCGAGCGCTGGGACTGCATCTCGCTGCTCGACCGGCCGATCGGCGGGGCGGACGGCCCGGGCGACGCGATCCGCCAGCCGGTGCTCGCGCCCGACCGCGATGTCCGGCCGTTTCAGGACGTGCTGATCGAATTGGGCGCCAGGCTCGGGCTGCCCGGTTTTGCCATGCCGGATGGGCGGCCGCGTTATCCGGGCGGCTACTCGGACTATATCGTCAATCACGAGCGCCGGCCGGGTCTGGGCCCCCTCGCCGGATGGCGCGGCGGCGATGGCAGCCTGGCCGGGCGCGGTGCGCCAAACCCGCGCCAGCTCGAGCGTTACATCGCCAACGGGTGCTTCTGGAAGCAGCGCCTGCCCGACGATCAGCTCTATTTCAAGCACGCCAACAAGGCCTATCTCGAAACCGCCGCGGCGATGGGGTTTATCGCGGCTGCCGAGCCGATCGTCTTGCAGCTCTATGTCGAGCCGCTGCAGCGATTTCGCCTCGCCGCGCAAGGGCATGGCGCGATCGTCCCGCCAGCCCCGCAGCGCGATCGGATCGCCCGCTATTTCGACCCGCTGCCCTTCTGGTACCGGCCGTTCGAGGAAGAAGGGGTCGAGCGCGA
>CAVPDQ010000009.1:262500-856402 GCA_963702685.1 uncultured Alphaproteobacteria bacterium
GGGGCAACTCTTGCGGGTATCCTGCGCTGAATCCATAGGTGCAGGAGGCGAACCCGGCGAACTGAAACATCTCAGTAGCCGGAGGAACAGACATCAACCGAGATTCCGCTAGTAGTGGCGAGCGAACGCGGAACAGGCCAGCGGCACGATCAACGGGTACCGGAAGCGTCTGGAACGGCGCGCCGCAGCGGGTGACAGCCCCGTACGGGAAACCCCTGGTCGTGTCCTCGAGTAGGGCGGGACACGTGAAATCCTGTCTGAAGATGGGGGGACCACCCTCCAAGCCTAAATACTCCTCAGTGACCGATAGTGCACCAGTACCGTGAGGGAAAGGTGAAAAGCACCCCGACGAGGGGAGTGAAACAGTTCCTGAAACCGGATGCCTACAAGCAGTCGGAGCTGCAGTGGTCAGTAATCAGGGATCAGGGATCAGAACCGATGGCGGCAACGTGGTCGGATGGTGGCGAGGCGTGAGCCTGGCAGTGCCGTTCTGATAACTGATTACTGATACCTGATCACTGGGGTGACGGCGTACCTTTTGTATAATGGGTCAGCGAGTTGGTCTTGGCAGCGAGCTTAAGCCGCTAGGCGTAGGCGCAGCGAAAGCGAGTCTGAATAGGGCGTCGTTTCCGAGCAACGGTGATGAGTTGCCGGGATCAGACCCGAAACCGGGTGATCTAGCCATGGGCAGGTTGAAGGTGCGGTAACACGCTCTGGAGGACCGAACCCACGACTGTTGCAAAAGTCGGGGATGACTTGTGGCTAGGGGTGAAAGGCCAATCAAACCCGGAAATAGCTGGTTCTCCGCGAAATCTATTGAGGTAGAGCGTCGCTTGCTCACCGTCGGGGGTAGAGCGCTGGATGGGCTAGGGGGGCGCGAGCCTTACCAAACCTAACCAAACTGCGAATACCGGCGAGTGGAGGGCGGCAGCCAGACGGCGGGTGCTAAGGTCCGTCGTCGAGAGGGGAACAGCCCAGACCGCCAGCTAAGGTCCCCAAATGGTGGCTAAGTGGGAAAGGATGTGGGACGGCCAAGACAACCAGGAGGTTGGCTCAGAAGCAGCCATCCTTTAAAGAAAGCGTAATAGCTCACTGGTCTATATAAGCTGTCCGGCGCCGAAAATGTAACGGGGCTCAAGCCACCTACCGAAGCTGCGGGTGTTCAGAAGACAGGGATCAGGGATCCCGGAAGACAGGCATCAGGTATCAGTTATCAGAACTTCTGAACCCTGATCCCTGGATTCTGATCCCTGATTCCTGATCCCTGTCTTCTGAACGCGGTAGCGGAGCGTTCCGTAGGCCGGTGAAGCGGCGCGCGCGAGCGGCCGTGGAGGCATCGGAAGTGCGAATGCTGACATGAGTAGCGTAAACGAGGGTGAGAAACCCTCGCGCCGAAAGTCCAAGGGTTCCTGCGCAAGGTTAATCCGCGCAGGGTTAGCCGGGCCCCTAAGGCGAGGGCGACAGCCGTAGCCGATGGGAAGGGGGTTAACATTCCTCCGCCTGCCGGAGCGCGACGACGCTCAAAGGTTGTTCTGTCTTATTGGATTGACAGGGCGGCTCAAGGCGTCCGGGAAACAGCGCCGGCATATAGACCGTACCCGAAACCGACACTGGTGGACCGGTAGAGCATACCAAGGCGCTTGAGAGAACGGTGTTGAAGGAACTCGGCAAATTGCCCCCGTAACTTCGGAAGAAGGGGGCCCTCTTCCGGGGCAACCCGGGAGGGGGGGCACAGAGTTGGGGGTGGCGACTGTTTACTAAAAACACAGGGCTCTGCGAAGTCATCCAGACGACGTATAGGGTCTGACGCCTGCCCGGTGCCGGAAGGTTAAGAGGAGGGGTGCAAGCTCTGAATCGAAGCCCCGGTAAACGGCGGCCGTAACTATAACGGTCCTAAGGTAGCGAAATTCCTTGTCGGGTAAGTTCCGACCTGCACGAATGGCGTAACGACTTCCCCGCTGTCTCCAACACCGGCTCAGCGAAATTGAATTCTCCGTGAAGATGCGGAGTACCCGCGGTCAGACGGAAAGACCCCGTGCACCTTTACTACAGCTTTGCAGTGGTGTTAGGGATGGCATGTGTAGGATAGGCGGGAGCCTTTGAAGCCCTGGCGCCAGTTGGGGTGGAGGCAACCTTGAAATACCGCTCTTGCGATCTCTGGCCTCTAACCGCGGCCCGTGAACCCGGGTCCGGGACCCTGCATGGCGGGTAGTTTGACTGGGGCGGTCGCCTCCCAAAGAGTAACGGAGGCGCGCGATGGTGGGCTCAGGCTGGTCGGAAATCAGCCCCGCGAGTGCAATGGCACAAGCCCGCCTGACTGCGAGAGCGACAGCTCGAGCAGAGACGAAAGTCGGCCATAGTGATCCGGTGGTCCCATGTGGACGGGCCATCGCTCAACGGATAAAAGGTACGCCGGGGATAACAGGCTGATGACGCCCAAGAGTCCATATCGACGGCGTCGTTTGGCACCTCGATGTCGGCTCATCGCATCCTGGGGCTGGAGCAGGTCCCAAGGGTATGGCTGTTCGCCATTTAAAGCGGTACGTGAGCTGGGTTTAGAACGTCGTGAGACAGTTCGGTCCCTATCTGCCGTGGGTGTTCGAGACTTGCGAGGCGCTCTCCCCAGTACGAGAGGACCGGGAGGGACGCACCTCTGGTGGACCGGTTGTGGCGCCTGCCGCAACGCCGGGTAGCTAAGTGCGGACGGGATAACCGCTGAACGCATCTAAGCGGGAAGCCCCCCTCAAAACCAGGTCTCGTCGAGAGCCGTGGAAGACCACCACGTCGATAGGCCGGAAGTGGAAGCGGAGCAATCCGTTCGAGCCGACCGGTACTAATCGCTCGAATGCGCCCGATCCCAAAACCATCCCGCGCCGCGTGCAGCGGCCAGCGCCACAAGACACTTCCCCTCCCCGCCTTTGCCCCACATCACAACCTCCCATCACCCCCCCAACCCCGGCACAAGCCCGCAACCCAAGCGCGTCGATCCGGGGGGTGATGCCGGCCTGGTGGCCACAGCGAGGGGCCCAGCACCCGATCCCATCCCGAACTCGGCCGTGAAAACCCTCTGCGCCGATGGTACTGCCGCTCAAGCGGCGGAAGAGCAGGTCGCCGCCAGGCCCGCATCACCCCCCTCACCAACCCAACACCCACATTGGTGATCGGAACGCCCGGTCATGAAAGCTCCCGCCTTTGAATATCTGCGACCGAAAAGCCTCGACGAGGCGGTCGCGGAATTGGCGCGGGGTGCGGGCGAGGCGCGGCTGATCGCCGGCGGTCAGTCCTTGCTGCCGATGCTGAATCTGCGCGTCGCCACACCCTCGCTGCTGATCGACATTGCGCGCCTGCCGGAGCTCGCAGTGGTTGGCGAGGAGGCCGACGGCGTAAGCCTCGGCGCCGGCATCACCCACGCCATGATCGAGGACGGGCGCGTGCCCGACCCCTCGCGCGGGCTGATGCCGCAGGTTGCCGCGGGCCTCGCCTATCGTGCGATCCGCAATCGGGGCACGATCGGCGGCAGCCTCGCGCTCGCCGACCCTGCGGCCGAATGGCCGGCCGTGCTGACCGCGCTCGGCGCCGAGCTGCGGCTGCGCGGCCCAAATGGCCGACGCACGGTCAAATGTGCTGAATTCGTCACCGGTGTTTTTACGACAGCGCTCGGCGAGGACGAGATTGTCGAGCAGCTGCGCATCCCCAAATTGCCGCCCGGCGCGCGCTGGGGCTATGTCAAGCTTTGCCGCAAATCGGGCGAGTTCGCCAACGCGCTGGCGGTCGCGGTGGCCGAGCGTGCAAGCGGTTATGCTCGCATCGTGCTCGGCGCTGCCGAGGGAGCGCCGCTCGTCCTCGAGGAAGCCTCGCGCGCGCTGGCCGAAGGGCGCAGCGACCCCAGCGCGATCGCCGCCGATCTCGACCGTGCGGCAGACCGGCATTTCGACGGGTTCCAGCGCCGGCTCCATATTGCGGCGGCGACGCGGGCGGCGCAGCAGGCGACGGCATGACCGCGATCCGTTTGGAGATCAATGGTGCCGCGGTCGCCGACGACGTGCCGCCGCGGCTCTCGCTCGCCGATTTTCTGCGCGAACGGCGCCACCTGACCGGGACCCATCTCGGCTGCGAGCACGGCGTGTGCGGCGCCTGCACGGTCCTTGTCGATGGCGAGCCGGTGCGTGCTTGCCTGATGCTGACGGTCGCCTGCGACGAGCGCGCGGTGCGGACCATCGAAGGCTTTGCCGACGATCGGGTCATGGCCCTTTTGCGCGACGCTTTTCACCGCTGCCACGCTTTGCAATGCGGGTTTTGCACGCCGGCGATGCTGATCACCGCGCATGATCTGGTCCGGCGCGGGCGCGCCGGGTCGGAGGACGAGATCCGCCGCGGTCTCGCCGGCAACATCTGCCGCTGCACCGGCTATACCAATATCGTTGCCGCAATCGCCGACGCCGCAGCGCTGCTGGCCAAAGGAGCGGGCGATGCCGGATGAAGGAGCGGGCGATGCCGGATGAAGGGCGGGGGCTCGGCGCCTCGGTATTGCGCCGCGAGGACGAGCGCCATCTCTTTGGCCGTGGCGAATTTGTCTCCGACGTCAAATTGCCGGGCACGATGGAGGTCGCCTTTTTGCGCAGCCCGCATGCGCATGCGCGCATCCGCGCGATCACGGTGCCGCCCGCCGCCAGAGGCCATGTCTTCACCGCCGCCGACCTGCCGCGGGTCCAGCCGATCCGCGTCGTGACGCAAGCGGCGGGTGCCAAATCGCCCGCCTGGCCGCCGCTCGCAACCGACAAGGCGCGCTATGTCGGCGAAGCGATCGCCGCCTGCCTGGCACCCACGCGCGGCGAAGCCGAGGACCTCGCCGGCTCGCTGACGGTCGATTTCGAGCCGCTGGACGCGGTCGTCGATCCCCGCCGCGACATGCGCGGCAGCCGACACCCGGTGCACGACCACTGGGGCGACAACCTCTACAGCGAGCGGGTGTTCGAAGGCGGCGACATCGACACCGCGGCCCGCGCCGCCGCGGCAACGGTCACGCGCGAATACCGCATGCACCGGCAATCGGGCGCCCCGCTCGAAGGCCGCGCCGTTCTCGCCTACCGCGACCACCGTCTCGACGAGATCGTCGTCTACGCCTCGACCCAGACGCCGCACACGGTGCGTGTCGCCTTGGGCGAGCTGCTCGACCTCGATTTGCGCCGGCTGCGCGTCGTCGCCCCCGATGTCGGCGGCGGCTTTGGACCAAAGGCGCGGCTCTACCCGGAAGAGATCATCCTGGCCGCTCTCGCGCTCGAGCTCGATCACCCGGTGCGCTGGGTCGAGGACCGCGGCGAGCATTTGCTGACCGCCGCGCACACCCGCGACCATCGCTACAAGATGACTGCCTATGCCGACCGAGAAGGCCGCGTCCTGGGCATCGACGCGGAGATCATCGTCGATGCCGGCGCCTACGGGCTGTGGCCGCAGGGGCCCTATAACGAGGCGGCGATGGCGGCGCGCAACCTGCCTGGCCCGTACACGATCCCGCATTACCGGGTCCGCGCCATCACGGCAGCGACCAACAAGGCGCCGCTCGGCCCCTATCGCGGGGTCGGCCGGCCCGGCGCGTGCTTTGCCATCGAGCGCACGATCGACGAGGTCGCGCGTGCGGTCGGCCGCGACCCGAACGAGGTGCGGCAGCTGAACATGGTGCGGCCGGAGCAAATGCCGTTCACCGCGATCGGCGGCATGTGTTTCGACAATGGCGATTACCCGCAGAGCGTGCGGCTCTGCGCCGAATTGCTCGACGAGCCCGAGGTGCGCGCGCGGCAAAAACGCGGCGAGCCGGACGGGCGGCTCGTCGGCATCGGCTTTGCCTCCTTTGCCGAGCAGACGGCGCATGGTGCCGCCGAGTTCGTCCGGCGCGGGGCGACGATCGTGCCGGGCTTCGAAAGCTGCACCGCGCGGATCCTGGCCGATGGCAGCCTGGTGCTGACGGTCGGCATCCAATCGCACGGGCAGGGGCTCGAAACCACCTTGTCGCAGATCGCATATCACGAGCTCGGCATCGACCCGGCGCGAATTGCGGTGCGCCACGGCGACACCGAGACGACCGCCTTCGGCTTTGGCACCTTTGCCTCGCGCAGCATGGTCATGTCGGGCGGTGCCGTGGCGCGGGCGAGCCGGATGCTGCGCGACAAGCTCTGCCAAATCGGCGCGCACCTCTTGCAATGCGACAGGGCGCTGGTGCGCTGCGCCGACGGAATGATCGAGGGGCCGCAGGGGTCGGTGTCGATCGCCGAAATCGCGCGGGTCGCACATCTGCGGATGGACGGGCTGCCGCCGGGCGTCGATCCGTTGCTCGATGCGACCGCGACCTATGAGCCTTCGGTCGGCACCGGCGTCTTTTCCTATGCGACGCATGGGGCGGTTGTCGCCGTCGATCCCGAGACCGGGTTTGTCGAGCTGCTCGATTTCGCGGTGGCCGAGGATTGCGGCACGATGGTCAACCCGATGATCGTCGAGGGCCAGATCAGGGGCGGCGTCGTGCAAGGGATCGGCACTGCCCTCTATGAAGAGATCCCTTATGACGATTTCGGCCAGCCATTGGCCGGGACCTTGGCCGACTACCTGATGCCGGGGGCGGCCGAGATGCCGGCGATCAAGATCGGCCATCTGCACACCCCCGCGACCGCCACCGAATACGGCATGAAGGGGATGGGCGAGGGGGGTGCGGTCGCGCCGCCGGCGGCGATTGCCAACGCGGTGCGCGACGCGCTCGCCGCGCTTGGTGATATGGGCGGCGCCGAGGTCAACGAAACCCCGATCACCCCCCGCCGCGTCGTCGCCGCGATCGAGCAGGCGCAAAGCCGGCCCGCGGAGAACCCTTAAGCAGCGGTTGCGGTCGCGGTCGGCGCTGCCCCGCCGAGGATGGTCCCGCCGAGGATGGTCCCGTCCGGGATGCCGGCTTCGCTCGACGGGATTTTGGCGCCGTTGTCGAGGCGCACGCGCGACACTTCGATAGAGCCGCCTTGGGCGAGGATGCGCATGCCCGCGGGTCCGGACGAAACGACCTCGCCGGGCTTTTTGCCGCGCACCGCGCCAAAGGTCGGGGCGGTGATCTTTTTGGCGTCGAACAGATACAGCTTTTGCTCGCCGAATTTGGTCCAGGCGCCGGGTGCGGGATTGCAGCCGCGGATCAGGTCGTAGACGAAATCGACATGGTTCGCCCAATTGATCTCGGATTCCGCGTCGCGCACCCAGCCCTCGTAAGTTGCCCTGTTTTCGTCCTGGGTGGTTTCGCTGGCGCGCCCACGGACAATGAGGTCGGCGGCTTCGACCAAGGCCTCGACACCGAGCGGGAAGATCTTGTCGAAATAGACCGAGCCGGCGGTGTCGTCAGGGCCGATCGGGACGCGCTTTTGCAAAATGACCGGCCCCTCGTCGAGCCCCGGTGTCGGGCGAAAGATCGACAACCCGGTTTCGTTGCGGCCGCGGATGATCGCCCATGGGATCGAGGACGGCCCGCGATGCAGCGGCAAGAGCGAGGGGTGGAACTGGATCATCCCATGCTTGGGGATCGCGCAAAATTCGGGCGGGGCGAACAGCAGGACATAGGCCATGACGCCGATATCGGCTTTCAAATCGGTGAGCGCCGTTTTCGCCTCGTCGCTCGAATAGCGCGGATGGCGGTGGACGGTCAGCCCGCGCTCCTGGGCGGCCACGACCAGCGGGTCGGGTCGGGAGCCCGGCTTTTCCGGCGCGGCAAAGACGCCGGCCACCTCGTCGCCGCGCGCGATAAAAGCGTCGAGCACGGCCTTGCCAAAAGCCTGCTGGCCGACAATGACGATGCGCATCCTGGCTCCCTCCCTCGGTCTCGCCCGCGATGGCGGCAGAGTTTCACGCCGACCCGGCCTGAGGCAAGCCCTCCGCCGCAGCCGCGACGGGCTGCCGCTGGCTCGGCCGCAAACGCAAGGTGACCGTGGTGCCGCGCCCGATCACGCTGCGGATCGCCGCGGTCCCGCCGGCCTGGCGGGCGAAACCGTCCACCATGCTGAGCCCGAGACCGGTGCCCTTGCCCGGCTCCTTTGTCGTGAAAAACGGCTCGAAGGCGCGCGCTGCCACCGGGGCGGGCATCCCGGTCCCGGTATCGGCGATTTCCAGCTCGACAAATTCCTCAGCCGGCGCTTCGACCCGGTTCGCCGTGGCGATGCGCAGAACCCCGCCATCGGGCATCGCGTCGCGGGCGTTGACCGCGAGATTGATAATGACCAGCTCGAGCTGGGTCCGGTCCGCCTCGACCGGCCACAGATCGGGCGCCAAGGCGGTCTCGATCGCGATGCCGCTGCCCACCGTGCGCGCCAACAGCTCGATCATGCGCAAGAGCTCGGCGTTGAGGTCGATCCGCGTGACCGCCGGCGGCTGGCGCCGGGCAAAGGCGAGGAGCTGGCGGGTCAGATTTTCGCCGCGCGCCACGGTCTCCAACGCCTGGTCGACCCGCTTTTGCAATTGCCGGTCCTTTTGGCGCCCGCTCAGCATTTCAAGCGAAGCTTGCAGAATCGCGAGCAAATTGTTGAAATCGTGAGCGACTCCGCCGGTCAGCTGACCCAGCGCCTCGATCTTTTGCGCCTGGTGGAGCTCGGCCTCGGCGCGGGCGCGGCGGTCGATCTCGCGCCGCAGCCGTCGCGCCGTAGTGCGCCAGCGCCAGCTCGCGATCTGTTGGTGCTGGATCTGGCGGGCGGCGAGCAAGGTCATGCCGAACAGCGCGATCGAGGCCGGCACCGCGAACAGAAGGTAGTTGACGAGGTTGGCGCGCCAGGAGGGCAGCACATCCCGGACCGGGATGCCGAACACGACATCGACCGGATAGCCCGGCACCCGGCGGTAGGCGCAAATGCGCTCGATCCGGTCGGTGATCGAGCGGACCCGGAACACGCCGCCATCCGAGGTCGAGGCGATCGCCTCGAGCAGCGGGCTGTCTGCCGGGAAGACCGGCGGCGCCGAGGATTCGGGGTAGCGCGCCAACGCCGATCCGTCGCTCTTGAAGAGCATCGCGTCGTAGCCCTTTTCACGCGAGACCGTGGCGTAGAAATCGCTGAAATATCGAGGACGGGCCGAAACGATGACGGCGCCGTCAAAGCTTCCATCCGCAGCCGAGCGGCGCAGGCTCACGTCGAACACCCGGTCGTGGGTCAGCGGATCGATATGCTCGGCCCCGACAAAGGTGCCCGCATCCGGGCGGCGTTGCGCGGCAAAAGCGTCGTCGGAAGCGGCGTCGGCATCGGCCGGCACCGGAAAAACCCGGCCGCCGGCGCGGATCCGGCCGGTGCTGTCGGCGATCCAGACCGCGTCGATCTGCGGCAGGGTTTCGATATTGGCCAAAAACCGGTGGAGCTCGGCATTGTGCTCGATCTCTGCCCAATCCTGGGCGCGGGTCCGATCGTCGATCCAGCCGAGCACCAGGCGGTAGGTGCCGAACGCCAAGAGCGCGTGCGCGTCGAGCTCGCCCGCTTCGATCGTCGCGCGTTCCGCGGCCTGGCGCTCGACGAGACGAAAGTTTTGCCAGGCGGCGATCGCCAGCAGCAACAGCGGCACCGCCAGCGACAGCACGAGCAGCCCGCGCAACGGCCAATTCAGCCGGCGCGGCGGGCGTTGCCACAGCGGGTCGTCACCGGTGGCGCGGGCACGCCCGAACGGGCCGCCAAAACGGGCGGCTAGCTTGCGCGCCTGTGCGCCGACGGTGGTCAAGCCGCCCTTTCCGCCGCGGTTGCGGCATATGCCCGACCGCCATCGCGAGCAATCGCGATCTCTCGTGCGCAGCCGCGCGCCAGCCTTCCAGGCGATCCCGCGAGTGACCTCAACCGCAGCCCCCCGGCTGCGCAAAGTGCTCGCAGCCGAGGCATCATGTACTCGCTGTCGACGAAAACCGCCACTCGCCAGCCGGCACCGCGGGCCTGCCGGAACACGGGCGGGAGGGGTCTGCTCAGCGGCCGTTCCACCTCTGCCGGTTGGCAGGCCTCGGCATCGGCTTTTTCCAAGAGCCGGGTGGCGGGGGACAGCGCTGGCGGTCCACCTCACCCTCCCCGCCGCAATCGCGACCGCAACCGGTTGATCCGGCCGATCGTAACATTTAAGCAAAGGTAAAATTGCTATAATGATATGGCAGTCTGTCTCCGAGATCGGCGCCCGATGGCTGGCGCCGGATGCTCATGGCTGGCCGCAAAGCCGCGCTCCTGCAATGCGTCGGCGCAACCAGCCGACGCCCGCGCGCGTCAAGGAACGGCGCGACGGCGGCAAAACGCGACTTGATGGCGGCAACATCAATCACCGCATAAAACATCTATATTTTGATTCGTTTATTACGTTCTTTCCCTAATCGGAGCTTCCGTCTTTGACTGGCGCCAAGCGGTTGATGACGCGGTGGTTTTGATGTCGCCATGTATGTCGAAACGGTCCCGAACCGCGGCTCGCCCCCGGCCATCCTGTCCTCGACCAGCACAAGATGGCCAAGCACTTCGCCCTGACGATCACCGACACCAGCTTCGCCGTTGCCCGCAAGACCGCGGCAATCACCGCCGAGGCCGCCGCGGCGGTGATTGCCGCGGCCGCGGCATCACGGACAGGGCCGCCGGGATCAGGCGGCGGCGGCAGGCTGCGCGGCTTTGGTCGCGCGCGCCAGCACCGCGGCGGCGTTGCCGTGCAGGATCTGCTCGCGCGCCGCCTCGCCGATCTCGGCTTCGGCGAGCGCCTTACGCGTCCACTCGCAGCCGAACTCGGTGCCGTCGGTGCCGCAAACAATGCGCTCGGCGCCGTAAAGACGCACCGCCGCCTCGATCGAATGCGGTCCGAACGAGTTGCAATCGACATAGACCTTCGCCTTGCGGATGCGCGAGGACGGCAATTCCTCCGCCGGCGTGTCGAGCAAAGAGCGATGGTCCATCCGCTCGATCTCAAACGGAATGTTGCCGCCCAGATTGTGGACGACGACCGTGGCGTCGGGATAATCCGCGAGGAGGTCGGTCAGGCACAAGGTGACCATGACCGAGGAGAGGCTCGCCTGCATGTCGAGCGTGCCGTTGCGGCGGCGCGCATTGTCGGTGTCGCCCGAAACCTTGGGGTAGGCGTCGCCCGGCCGCGGGCCGTTATGGATAAAGAGGACCGCGTGCTCGCGGTTGGCGATTTCGAGCAGCGGCCGCATCGTCGCGGCGTCCTGGCTCGTCAGAAAGTAGTTTCCCGGCACCTGCGCGCCGATGATTCCGGGCAATCCGAGCGCGCGTTCGAGCTCGGCCGCGGCGGCCGGCATGTCGGTCAAGGGCAGCGCGGCAAAAGCGGCAAAGCGGCTGGGATGCTTGCGGCAAATCGCCGAGAGCCCATCATTGACCTTGCGGCACAGCGGCCCGGACAGCTCGGGCGGCTGCGATTCGACCCAGTTGAACGAGCCGAGGAGCGACAAGACACTCGTCTCGACCCCCTGGCGGTCCATCCGCGCCAAGTGGAAATCCACGTCGTCAAAGGCTTCGGCCAGCGGCGCCTCGCCCATCCGGCCGGATTTCAACACTTCGACGCCGTTCTCGTTGTGCACGATGCGCGGCTCGCGGGTCCGCGCGCGCAAGGCGTCGGCGGCTTCGGCGGGCCGCCAATGGGTATGCATATCGATCATCATGGCTCTTTTTCCTCCTTCGGCCTGGCGCCAGCTTAACGCCACCGCCGCTCGCCGCAAAGTGGTACAATCGCTGTCCTGACCGCGAGAGAGGAGCGGATCCGGTATGGGCGCCAATCGGAAATACGCCGTGATCGACCCCGCCACCGGCAAGCTCGATCGCCGCATCTTCAGCGACGCGGCAGTTTACGACGCCGAGATGGAGAAAATCTTCGCTCGCGCCTGGCTGATGATCGGGCATCAGAGCCTGGTGCCCGAGCCGGACGATTTCTTCCACACTTATATGGGCGAAGACCCGGTCATCCTGACCCGCGACGGAGAGGGCCGGCTGCATGCGCTCCTCAATATGTGCCGCCACCGCGGCAACCGCGTGTGCCGCGCCGACGACGGCAACGCCAAGCGCTTTATGTGCTCCTATCACGGCTGGACCTACCGGAACGACGGCGCGCTCGAATACGTCCCCGGCGAGGGCGAAGCCTATTACGCGGCGCTCGACAAGTCGCCCCTCGGCTTGATCGAGGCCCGAATCGAGACCTATGCAGGGATCGTCTTTGCGACCTGGGCCGAGGACGCGCCGAGCCTCGAAGCTTATCTCGGCGATGCGCGCTGGTATCTCGACACCCTATTCAATCGGCGCGACGGCGGCATGCAGGCGCTGGGCCCGATCAAATGGCTCGAGCCCGTCAACTGGAAGACGCTCGTCGACAACTGCTCGGACAACTACCACGTGCCGACCAGCCATCTCGCCAGCGCCCGCGTCCAGACCCGCTATATCGGCCGCCCGCCGCTGTCGCACGAGGACCAGTTCGCGAGCCCCAACCGGCACGCCTTTGTCAACGGGCACGGGGTCACCTTCCGCGACGCCGACGACGGCAGGCCGCGCTATGTGCACGGCATGTCGAAGGACACGATGCGGCTCTTCCAGGAATACCACGAGGCGACGATGCCCGAGGTCGAGCGCCGGCTCGGCAGGTTGCGCGCGCGCCGGGTGCAGCTCGGCAACCATTCGATCTTTCCGAACGGGATCCTGGGGCTGCGGCTGGCGCTGCCGCGCGGTCCGCTCCAGACCGAGTTCTGGCACTTTGTTTTGCTTGACCGGGATATGCCCGAGGAATTGAAACGCGTGGTCCGGATCGGCAGCCAAAGCAACAATGGTGCGGCCGGCATGTTCGAGCAGGACGACGTCGACAACTGGCGCCAGGTGACCCAAGCGAGCACGAGCCGCCTCGGGCGCCAAGTCCCCCAGGATCTGTCGATGGGTCTGGGGCATGCCGGGCCGCATCCGGATTATCCGGGGCTCGTCTCCGAGCGCTACATCTCGGAGAACAACCAGCGCCTCTTCTATCGGCGCTGGGAAGAGTTCATGAACGCCGAAAGCTGGGCGCAAATCCCGCTCGCCCCGATCACGGCCCGTTTCGACGGCACCGCGACGATGCGGGGCTAGGGATGGGCTAGGGAGAGATGGATAGACCCCTCCACGCGTCATTTTTGTCCTCGCCCCCCGAAATCGGGGGGAGAGGGCAGGGTGAGGGGGGTGGTTGCAGCAGAGGTTGCGCCGGCCCTGTGGAAACCATTGGCGCCGCATCGACGGCGGTTGCGGCCCCCTCACCCCTCCCTCTCCCCCGGCCGGCGGGGGAGAGGGGGATTTAGCGGGCAGCGATCCGGTGAACACGAAACGCGCGCACGAGGCCGACCGGGTGGCGCCGACAACGCAGCAGGCGCTGTGGTTCGAGCTGATGCAGTTCTACATCCGCGAGGCGTGGCTGCTCGACGAGCGCAAATTGAAGGAGTGGCTCGATCTTTTCACCGAGGATGTGCTCTATTTCATGCCGCGCCGCAAAAACGTGCCGCGCCGCGAATTGCGCCGCGAGGTCACACCCCTCGGCGATCTGGCGATCCTCGAGGAAGACAAGCGCTATCTCGAAATGCGGGTCGCCCGGCTCGAAACCGGCATGGCCTGGGCCGAGGACCCGCCGTCGCGCACCCGCCACCTCGTCGGCAATCTCGAAGCAACACCTGTGGAGAACGGCGAGGTCGCGGCCAAGACCGCGTTTCTCGTCTACCGCTCGCACCTCGAAACCGACCACCAGCTCCTCTCCGGCTGCCGCGAGGATCGACTGCGCAAGGTGGGCGGCATGTGGAAAATCGCCCGGCGTACAATCGTCCTCGACGCCAACGTCCTCCTCGACAAAAACCTCAGCGTGTTCCTCTAGCCATCCCTCTCAGATGCATCTGTGCGCCGGCTTCGGATTGTCACCGGCGGATCATCCCGCTTTCTTCATAAGCGGGAGCTAACGCGTTCGGACCCGTCGTGAGCGAGAGTTATTTACCCCCTTGATCGAAAAGGGGGGCGAGCCTGGCCAGCACTTCGTCAATGATGGTTCCCGGCACGCTTTCGAGCTTTCTCCCACCGCGTGCGTCGAGGTCGAGGGCGCGCGGCTGGTCACAGCGAACAACGCCGGTGGTCCGCGTGCCGGCCCCCGTAAGCGACACGGCAAAACCGCGCGTGCGGGCGAAATTGCCGCCGGTCGTGATCGGCAGCACGATCGGCACCTTCGTCAGCCGGTTGAAGGCACCCGGCGATACGACGAGCACGGGCCGGCGGCCTTGCTGCTCATGCCCTTGGGTCGGGTCGAGCGAGACCAGGTAGATATCGCCGCGCTCCAACTACAGGAGCTCTCTACCGACCGGCGGAGCGTCGAGCCACTCGCGGTCCTCTTGTGTCGGCTCGGCCGTTGGATCGCATTGGGCCAGCAGCTCATCGAGCGTGTACCGGTGGCGCGGTTGCGGCTCTACGATCAGACGGCCGCTATCGACGACGAGCGCAACCGTGGCGCCGGCTCGCAACTGCAACATGTCGAGAACGGCGGGCGGAACTGCGAGCATTACCGAGCCACCGACCTTGCGCAGATTGGTCGTGTGCAATGGGTGCCTCCTCGATTATATCTACATATAATATTACTCGCCCGCATCGCATGCGCGGTCAGAAGCCGAGCCGTTGCAGGTCGCGGCGTTCGCGTTCGAGATCGTCGAGGGTGTAGGGCTCGTACACGTCGTGCGCCTTCAGAAATTCATCGAGCTTCATGCGCGTGCCGAAACCGAGCAGCCGGCGCAGCTCGGGCTTGGTCAGGTGGCCGAGCTTGAATTCTTCGAGGGCCAGCGCTTCCAGCACCCGGCGCTCGATCTCGCCGGCCTTACCGAGATGCCGGGCCAACTCGCCTGGGACGCGCACGGTGATCTCCGTGTAGGCATCGGCGCGAGGGTCGGGGAGGCTGTCGTCCATACTTTGTTCCTATCACCCTGCCGAGTCGAGGGTCAAGGTTCAGTAACCCTTGAGGAACGCGAGGATCTGGGCGGTCCATTCGGCGGGCTTCTCGAACGGGGGCCAGTGGCCGCAATTGTTGAGGAGGACGAGGCGGGAATCGGCGATGTGGTTCAAGATCGCGATCGAAACCTCGAAGGGCACCATCCGATCGTACCGCCCGTGGATCAGCAGGGCCGGCGCCCGGATTTGGGCGCGGTGGGTGTAGTCGTGCGGCAGGCTCACCGATTGCCGGCGCGCCTCCATTCAGCGGCATGATCATCAGCGCGCGGCCACCAACCGCTCCGCGTCCCCGTCCCCTTATGTCGCGCCGATCAGCAGCACATTCTCGGCTTGCGCCGCGCGGATCAACTCGCCGTCAAGCGTCGCGAGCGGAAGCTGTCGGCGTTGCGCCAATTCGAGATAGGCCGCGTCGTATGGCGTGAGCCCGAACCGGTCGCACAGACGCAACGTCGCAGACCAGGCCTGCCGATTGGTGCCGGAATCGATCGCGATGGCGAGCGCGCGCAGATCGTCGAGCGAGGCATCCCGATACGCGACAGTGATGCGGCCGCGCCGCACCGCAACCTGAAGGCCGTTGAGCACTTCGAGGCGCCACAACGCGGGCACGACCGCGCCAATCTCCACCACCTGATTGAGGACAGTGATGCTTGCCGCTGTTTTTTCGTCCTCGAAATACCACGCGAGGGTCATCGAGCTGTCGATGACCAGGCTCACGGACGCCCTTCGTTGATCAGGTCCTTGATCGAGAGCCCGCCGAGGGTCACGCCCTTGCGCCGAGCAATGATGTTGGCCGCGGCCTGACGGGCGCGGCTCTCATCGTCGGGCACCATCGCGGCAAGGTCTTCGCGTTCGCGTTCGAGATCGTCGAGGGTGTAGGGCTCGTACACGTCGTGCGCCTTCAGAAATTCATCGAGCTTCATGCGCGTGCCGAAACCGAGCAGCCGGCGCAGCTCGGGCTTGGTCAGGTGGCCGAGCTTGAATTCTTCGAGGGCCAGCGCTTCGAGCACCCGGCGCTCGATCTCGCCGGCCTTACCGAGATGCCGGGCCAACTCGTCGGGGACGCGCAGGGTGATTTCCGTATAGGAGCCGGCGCGCGCATCAAGGATGCTGTCGTCCATATTTTGTTCCCTATCACGCGGCGAATTCGCGGGTCAAGGTTCAGTAGCCGTTGAGAAAGGCGAGGATTTGGGCGGTCCATTCGGCGGGCTTTTCGAAGGGGGGCCAGTGGCCGCAATTGTTGAGGAGGACGAGGCGCGAGTTGGCGATGTGGTTGAGGATCGCGATCGAGACCTCGAAGGGGACCATCCGGTCGTAGCGGCCGTGGATCAGGAGGACCGGCGCCTGGATTTGGGCGAGGTCGGGGGTGTAGTCGTGCGGCAGGCTCACCGATTGCGCGCGTGCGGCCATGAATTCGGGTGACCAGGTGTGGGCGTGGTGGATGTAGTCGACGAGCTCGTCGGTAACGAGGGTCTCGTCGTCGATGTGCACCCTGAGGTAGCTCGCGATGTTCTCGCGGCTCGGGTCGGCGATGCGCCCGCTGCGTCGCGCGGCTGCCCTCCGAGGGGCGGTTGGCCAACAGGTAGCGGTCGCCGCCGGTGCCGATATGCGAGCCGCCCATGACAAATTTCCGGACCCGCTCGGGATAGGCGATCGCCGCCACCATCGCCGACTGCCCGCCCTGCGAGTTGCCGACCCAGTGCGCTTGCGCGATGCCGAGCGCGTCGAGCAGTGCGACCGCGGTCCGCGCCTGGACCGCGTGCACCCCCTCGCGGTAGACGATCGGGCCGGTCTTCGAAAAATTCGGCAAATCCATCAGGATGCAGCGGAAATGCTGCGACAGCGCGCCCACGGCCTTGTGAAACGTGATCCAGGCGGTGGTGCCGGGGCCGTAGGAGTGGAGGAGCAGCACCGGCTCGCCTGCGCCCAGATCGTGGTAGTGCACGTTGATGCCCCCTGGCATGCCGCCCACCGCGACGGTCTTGCTGGTGCCTTCTTCGGTCAGCCCGTTCGACCCAATAAACGGCATCGCTTCCTCTCATCGGCCTTCAAAATTTGCACGATCCGTCGCATTCGTCGGGGAAGAGGCTCCTGCCGCAGGCGCAAGGTCCACGGTGACCCGTGACGCCGGGGTCGGTTGTCCGGGCCGGTTTTTTTGGCGACTTCTCGCGCCGCAATTCCTCCAACCGCGCGCGGATCGTCTCGAAATCGTCTGCTGCCCGCGGCCGTGACATCAAACCCTCCGTGCCCGCACCGATCCCCTCGACACCATCGGCCGATAGCGTCACTCGAGCGCGCCGCGGCGCGATCCCGCAAATCAATTACGGCTCGAGCCTCGCGGAGGGTGACGAGCATGCATCCGGCGATTATCGCTGTGTGGCCGCTCAGTACGCAATGCGCGCGGCAGCTCGCAATTCCTCCGGAGCGGCCGTGCCATAGCCGAAGAATTCGAGGTAGGCCGGTATTTGCTCGAACAGCATGTCGGTCCCGATCAGGCAGCGGCAGCCGCGCTGCGCCGCCTGCGCGAGCAGCGGGGTCGGCTGCGCCCTCAGCACGACGTCGCCGACCAGGGCGTGGGCGTCGAGCCGGGCCGGGTCGAACGGCAACGGATCGTCGGCGGCCATCCCGAGCGGGGTCGCATTGACCACCAGGCGGTATCCGACCGGGTCGTTGTCACCGAGCCGGACTGCCAGGCCGGGGAAATGCCTGCTCAAGCGGCTGGCGAGGCGCGCGGACGACGCGGCGTTGATATCGAACAGCGCGAGCGAGCCGGGAGCCTCGGCGGCAATCGCGGCGGCGATCGCCGAGCCGACGCCGCCGGTGCCGACGATCAGGCAATCCGCGCCGGAAAAATCGAAGCCCTTGCATTTTGCGGCGCGCACAAAGCCCACACCGTCGAACAACTCGCCATAGAGCGAACCGTCCGGGCGCCGCAAGACGGCATTGCAAGCGCCCGCTATCTGCACCGCGACGGCGGCCTCGTCGAGCAGAGCCACGGTCGTGACCTTGTGCGGCATCGTCACCAACGCGCCGCGGATATTGCTCAGCCGAAACAAGGGGCGGAAAAACGCCGGGTAATTTTCCGATTGCACGCCCATCGGCACCACGACGGCGTTGATGCCGCGCGCGGCAAACCACGGATTGTAGATCATCGGCGCGGTGAAGCTCTCGGTCGGATAGCCGAGATGGGCGATCAGCTCGGTACGGCCGTTGATCACGCGATCCCTCCGCTCCACCGACCGGTCGGGCTGTTTCCTCACCGGGTCAGGATCGTCTGCGCCGTGTCCCGGCCGCTGGCCAGCGCCGCCTCGACCGTGCCCATATCGGGGCCGGCATAGAGCGCCTCGCCGGAAAAGAAGACAGCGTCGCCATGCGGCTTGCTCAGCACCGCTTGCGCCGCACGCGTCTCGGGCGTGGCGTAGGAATAGGCACCGCGCGCGAACGGGTCGTTGCCCCAATTGATCGCTCGCGACGCGACGAGACCGTCTCTCAGCCGGTCGAGAGGCCGGTCGAAAATCGCGGCGAGCGAGGCGAGCCCCATAGCGATGAGCTCCGCCTCGGTCAGCAGCGACACCGTGTCGGCCTTGGGTCCCGCGTACCAGCCGGTCAGCACCGGGTGCTCGGCCGGATGCTGGGTCCACCAGGTCGGCACCGTCGCATCGGAAAGCATAAACGACATATCGGAGAGGTCCCGGCCGCGCGTATCGGCCCACCATTTTGTCTGAAAGCGCAGCAGGAGCTTGACGACGTTGCCAAACCCGATATCGGCCGCGACGGCCGCCCGCTCGCGCGCCCTCGGCGGCAGCACGATTTCGGAAAGGAGCGGCGGCGGCACGGTCAGGACCGCGGCATCGGCTTCGAGCATGGCGCCGTCGTGACAGCGCATAGCGACTCGCCCGCCGGCCTCGTCGATCGCCGCGACAACGGCACCGAGATGGAGTGCCGCACCGTGCCTGCGGCATTCGCGCAAAAGGTGCCCGATCAGCGCGCCATAGCCGTTGGCGAGCCGGCCGTGCTCGCCATCGTCGCGCGCCGTCCATTCGTCGCGCAGCGCGAGCGTGCTGGCGCGGCGCGGATCGGCCGCGTCGTAGCCCTCCACGGTGCGGGTGATCGATCGCCGCAGCTCGGCGTGCCGGTCGCCGGCGAAATGCGTTTCCAGAAATTCGGCGATCGGCAGATCGGCCCTCACCTCGCTCAAGACCCGGTAGAACCGCGCCATATCGGGCAGCGCGGGATCGGACGGCGACAATGTCCCACTCCGAGCACTCCATCGCGTGCCGGCGCGCGGCGACAGCGCCAGCCCCGCCTCGCGCAGCACGGCGCGCGTCACCGGTGCCGCGCCATGGACAAATTCGGCGCCGCCCTCCGCCGGATAGCCGAACTCTTCGGCCGGGAGCGGCCAGATGCGCCCGCCGCATCGGTCGCGCGCTTCGAGGATCGTCACCTCTTTTCCGGCGCGGGCGAGGTCGCGCGCGGCCATCAGCCCCGCGGCACCCGCGCCGACCACCACGATGTGCGCGAGGTCGCGAGGAGCCATCGCTCGCCTGTCGCCGGATCGCGCGCTCGGCCGCCCGAACGCCTGCCGCTCAGACCGGCCGGCCGCCGGCGTGCGACGAGTTGACTGTGAACTTCCAGCCGTCCGGGCCGGCGAGATCGAACGAATCATGGATCTGGCCGCGGCGCACGGCCGACGGCGCCAACCCCTTGGCGGCATAGTCGCGGTGCGTGGCGTCGATATCGTCGACCATCAGGTCGAACGGCGCTCCGGCCTCGCGCTCGGGCGGCGCCGCGGTATGGCGGACGACGACATGCGTGCCGCCGCGCAGCTCCAGCACCGCCAGATCGTCCATCGTCACGATCGGGCGCAGGCCCACCCTCTCCAGCCAGCGCGCCGCGGCGCCGACATCGACCACCGGAAGCCGCACATGGCCGACCGCAACCGCCGGTCTTTGATCGATGGCATCGGACATGGGTATCTCCTTGCTGTGCTCACGCTTCATGGGATTCGCGTGCCTTCGGCGGCAACCGCCTTTTGCACCGCCGGGCGCGCCAGCATGCGCGCGCGATGCGCCATGACCCGGGGCAATTTCGCGGTGTCGACGCCGTCGCCCTCGAGCCATGATGCGATCGTGAAAAGGTAGGGGTCGGATATCGTGTAGCGGTCGCCGATGACCCACGGGCCCCGCAACAGCTCGCGCTCGATCAGCTCGAAGCATTGCGCCACGTTCGCGGTCACCTTGCGCTTCATCGCCTCGATCGCGCCGGTGTCGTCGGCCCATCTGGCACCCCGCCTGCCATGGGCGTGCGCGACATGCACGGTCGAGCACAGATAGCTGTTGAACTCCTGCAGCCGGGCGAGCGCGAACGGGTCGTCGAGCGGGGCGAGCGCCGCCTCGGGAAACCGCTGCGCCACAAAGCACAACAGCGCCGGGGTTTCGGTCAGCGTGCCGTTTTCGGTGACGAGCGCCGGAACCCGCGCTTTCGGGTTGACCGCGAGGTATTCGGGGCTGTGCTGCTGTTGCGCGCCGAAATCCACCCGCAGCGCCTCATAGGGGGCGCCGGCTTCTTCGAGCGCGATATGCGTCGCCAGCGCGCAGGTGCCGGGAGCGTAATAGAGCTTGAGCATGAATTTTGTCCTCCCTTGGCCGCGGATCAGGCCGCATGGCTCGGGCTGCGCCACCGGTTAATATCGGAACATCGCAACCGGCGCGAGGGAATGATGACCGACGATCCGGCCTGGGCGCTCGCCCGGCATGTTTGCCGCACCGGCTACGCCGATCTGCCCGCGAGCGCCGTCGCATCTGCCCGCCGCGACATTCTCGACACCTTTGGCTGCATGCTCGGCGGCAGCGGCGCGCCCGGGATCGACGAGCTCTTCGGGGTGGTCGTCGCGCTGGGGCGGGCTCGCGCGAAAGCCGCGTGCTGCTGCGCGGCGCCCGGCTGCCGGCGCCGCAGGCGGCGCTCGTTAACGCCGGCATGGGCCATGCGCTCGATTTCGACGACACGCTCGATACCGGCGGCTCGATCCATCCCGGCGTCTCGGTGCTGGGCGCGGTGCTGGCGGTATGCGACAGCCTCGACCGCGTCAGCGGGCGCGACGTGCTGCTGGCGGTGGCGCTGGGCCTCGACATCTCGTGCCGCGTGGCACTCGCGAGCCCGCTCGACCGCGGCTGGCACCGCACCGCGGCGATGGGTGTCTTTGGCGCGACCGCGGCTGCGGGGAAGCTCATCGGCCTCGATCCGGAGCAGATGCTCGCCGCTTTTGGCATCGCCTACAGCCACGCCGCCGGCAATCGCCAATGCATTCTCGACGGGGCGCTGACCAAGCGCCTGCAGGCCGGCCAGGCGGCGAGCGCCGGCGTGTTCTCGGCGGTCCTGGCGCAGACCGGGTTTACCGGGGCGCGCAACATCTTCAATGGCCGTTTCGGATTTTTCGAGCTCTACCAGCCAAACGGACACGACGCCGCGGCATTGCTCGACGGTCTCGGCACGGCCTTCCGCGGCGAGGGGCTGAGCTACAAGCCCTATCCCTGCGGCCGGCCCTTGCATGCGGCGATCGACGCCGCGCTCGCGGCCCGCGCCGGGCTCGACATCGACGGGCCAGACGATATCGCATCGGTGACGGTCGAGGCCGACCCCGCCGGCCATGACGACCAGTTCGGCAGCGGGCCGGCAAAGCGCCGCCCGACCCAAATCGTCGAGGCGCAATTCGCCCAGCCCTTTCTGATCGCGACCGCTTTGGTGCACGGCAGGGTCGGGATCGCGGAAGTGGGCGGCCTCGGCGACGCCGCGGTCCTGGCGCTCTCGGACCGGATCGCCGGTGCCGCGCGCGACGGCCGCCCGAAAGGATCGGTCGCCATCACCGTGCAAACGACCGACGGCCGCGCGCTCACTGTCGAAGCCACCGCCCCGACGGGCTCACCGCAAAAGCCGCTCACCACGGCTCAGCTCGAAGCCAAATTCCGCGACTGCGCCCGCAATGCCGTAAAGCCTCTCTCGGACGCCAGCGTCGAGGCGGCATTGGCGATGATCGGCCGATTGGAAACATTGCCCGACGCCCGCGCCCTGATCGCCCCCTTCGCCGGCTGACCAGCACGGCATCGCCGCCTGTCTCCCCCTCCGGCCCCCTTCCGTCCATGTGGGCGACGGTCCCGGATGCGGTATAGTGGGGCTGGCGGGCATCGTGGAGACGGTCGGACCGCCCTAAGCGCTCACCGTCGAGCAGGAGGGTCAAATCATGGCAAATTACCGGGTTATATCCTCGGACAATCACGTGTTTGAGCCGCCGGACCTATGGACGAGCAGAGCCAAGCCGGCGTTCAAGGACCGGATCCCGCAACTTGTCCGCGAGTATGATGGCGATTGGTGGTATTGCGACGGCCACCGGACGATCGGGCTGAGCCCTGGAGCGCAGACGGGGATGCGGTTCGAAGAACCGGAAAAGATGGTCCGCACCATGACCTTTGATAAAGTCCGCCGCGGGGGCTACGTCCCCGAGGAGCACCTCAAGGACATGGATGCCGATGGGGTGGATGTAAGCATTGTCTATCCCACGGTTGGTCTGCTGCTGTACAGCGTGCCGGACACTGCGCTGCTGTCGGAGATTTTCAGAGGATACAACAACTGGCTCGCCGAGTTCTGCACCGGGGAGCCAAAGCGCCTCAAAGGCATCGGCATGATCAACGTGGACGATGTGCAGGAGGGTGTCAAAGAGCTGGAGCGCTGTGCCGGGATGGGGCTGGCGGGCGGCATGGTCACCGTCTATCCCCCGGAGGGGAAGGGGTACGACAATCCGATGTATGAGCCGCTGTGGGCGGCGGCCGAGGATCTGGATATTCCCCTTGGCATGCACATTGCGACCAACCGGCCGGGCCCGGGCCAGGATTTTGGGCTCGAGGACCGCAACCGCGTCCGCAACTCCTTCCTGGCCAACGCCGACCACTGGGTGCGGATGTCTCTTGCCGACATGATCTTCAGCGGCGTCTTTGAGCGGCATCCAAAGCTCAAGGTGGGCACCGTGGAGCACGAGCTGTCCTGGATTCCCCACTTCCTGGACCGCATCGACTACACCTACACCCAACGGGTCCAGCAAGAGCGCTATCGGTTCAAAGAGGCGATGCTGCCGAGCGATTATTTCCATCGCAACGTATTTGCCGGCTTCCAGGAAGATGCCATGGGGATACGCGATCGCCACATCATCGGCGTGGACAATCTCCTCTGGGGCTCGGATTATCCCCATGTCGAATCCACCTTCCCCAGGAGCCACCAAATCATCGAGGAGGTTCTGAGGGACTGCACTGAAGAAGAGAAGGTCAAGATCGCTGGCGGCAATGCCGTTCGGATATACAATCTCAACTAGGCTCCGGCTCAATCATCTGATTCACCGGAAAAGGTCCGTAGGATGGGTTGAGCATCGCAAAACCCATCGCAACAACCGCAGAAGATGGGTTTCGCTGTCGCTCAACCCATCCTACAAGGTCTCCGCGTTGAATCATCTGAACGCATCTAAGCACTAGAGCTCTCCTCTCCGCCCCTGGGGGCGGAGAGGGTCGGGGTGAGGTGGCGGATGCCAGAGCGCTCGCCGTCACCACTCATCTTCCCAGGGGTGCAAACGCGACAACCTCTCCCTCTCCGCCCCTGGGGCGGAGAGGGGCGAAGCTGCGCGGCGTATCTTGTCCCCTGTTTAAGCTTTACGGTTCACCCGGCGCGTTTTTACCACCATTTGGGTTGAGCGATGTGCGAGCTGATTGGACGGGCGATCGGTCAGGCAATCGCGCGGCGGCGCCTGCTGGGCGGTGCCGGCGCTGGCGTTCTCGCCGCGGTTTTGGGGAAGCCGGCCTCGGCTGCCGACACCGCGCAGCAGCAGGCGAGAATCGCGCAGGCAAAATCCGCGGCCGCACCGTTCGGCACGCGCCTGCTTCTCCTCGGCACCGCAGGCGGCCCGGTCTATTGGACGAATACCAATCGGCGCAGCGCTTCGTCCGCTCTGGTCGTCGGCGACGCGGTCTATCTGGTCGATTGCGGCGATGGTGTCGGCAAGCGGCTCCAGGAAGCGCTGGACCCGCCGACCGAGCGCGCGACGATGAAGACTTTGCGGGCGGTCTTTTTGACCCACCTGCATTCCGACCACACCGTCGATTACCCCAATATATTGCTGTACGGGTGGTACGCGGGCATCGAAGCGGCGGCGTCCCCGCTGCGGGTGCTCGGACCCGGGCGCAGGGGCCAGATGGAGCCGGTCTTTACGCCGCCGGGACGGCAGGCGGTAGAGCCCCCGGTGATGAACCCGGGCAATCCGACACCCGGAACGGAGGACATGACGGGCTATCTCTATCAAGCCTTCGCCACCGACATAAACGACCGGATGCGCGACAACGGGAAAAAGGACATTCGGAAACTGGTCGTGGCCCAGGACATCAAGCTGCCCGAAATTGCCGGGTTCAAATCGCCGAACGAGACCCCGGAGCCGGCGATGCAGCCGTTCAAGATTTACGAGGACGACCGGGTGCGGGTATCGGCGACACTCGTTTACCATGCGCCGATCTGGCCGGCATTTGCCTACCGCTTCGACACCGATGCGGGTGCGGTCGTCTTCTCGGGCGATACGGCGCCGAGCCAAAATCTCGTAAGGCTGGCGAAGGGTGCGGATATCCTCGTTCATGAAGTCATCGTATCGGCTTGGATCGACCGCATTCTGCCGCCGCCCCGCAACCCGGCGCAGGAGACGCTGAGGGCGCACCTCTTGAGGGCCCACACCCCGGTCGAGCAGGTCGGCAAGATCGCCGAGGCGGCGGGCGTATCTACCCTCGTGCTAAATCACATCGTGCCCGGCAATGCCCGCGCCGAGGAGCTCCTCCCGGCGCAGCAAGACTTTGCCGGACAGCTCGTCATCGGCGAGGATCTGCTGCAATTGGGGGTAGGGCGGGCGCGGCACTGAGGATCGGCGATTGTCGGCGGCGCGGCTAGCCCAGCGCCAGCTGGCGGTAGCCGGCGGCGGCGACGGCGTCGCAATGGGCGCGGAAGGCGGGGTGGCCGGCGCTGTAGCGCATGATTTTGCGGGTTTGCTTGCCGGCGACGTTGCGGTTGACGCCGGTCATCCACGAGTCGATTTCGTTCATCAGCAGCCCTTCGCCGGCCGCGAGGACCTGCGCGGTCCAATCGGCGACGCCGGTGGGGGTGGCCTCGATCCGGGTCAGGCCGCGGTCGTGCGCGAACCGGACGAGGCCCGTCACCCATTCGACGCTGTATTCGGCGGCGCGCGGGAAATTGCCGAGCCCGGCATGCGGACCCATCACCATCAACAGGTTTGGAAAGCTTTCGACCAGGATGCCGAGAAAGGTCTGCGGCCCGTCCCGCCATTTGTCCTTGAGCCGCTCGCCGCCCGTGCCGCGAATGTCGATGCGGTCGAGGCTGCCGGTGATCGCGTCAAAGCCGGTGGCATAGACGATGATGTCGAATTCGTATTCGGAGGCGCTGGTCGCGATGCCGGCGGGCGTAATGCGCTCGATCGGCGTCTCGTTGATATCGACGAGCCTGACATTCGGCTGGTTGTAGACCTCGTAATAGCGGGTTTCGAGCGGCACGCGGCGGGTGCCGAAGCCGTGGTTTTTCGGGATCAGCTTGTCGGCGACCATGGGATCGTGCACCCGCTCGCGGATCTTGCGCGCGATAAAATCCGAAACCAGCGCATTGGCGTTGCGATCGGTCAGGATGTCGCGAAAATTGCCCTGCCAGATGCCAAAGCCCGGCTCGCCATAAAGCTTTTCCCAGAAAGCCTCGCGCTCCTCGGGCGTCGCTTCGTAGGTGGCGCGCGGGTCGGGGGCGTGGATAAAGCAGCCGGGGGTATCGTTGCAGCGCGCGAAAATCTCGGGATAGCGGGACCGGATCTCCTGCATCTCGTCCGCGCCGATCCGGTCGTTGTGCAACGGCGCGCACCAGTTGGGCGTGCGCTGGAACACACTCAGAGCCAGCGCGGTCTTGGCCACCTGCGGGATCAATTGCACGGCGCTGGCGCCGGTGCCGATCACGGCGACGCGCTTGCCTTCGAACGCGACCCCTTCCTTCGGCCAGTAATGGGTATGGCAGGACTGGCCTTTGAAGGTATCGACACCGGGGATCTGCGGCATCGTCGGGGCCGAGAGCACGCCGACGGCGGTGACGAGGAAACGGGTGCGGCAGCGCCTGCCGTCTTCGAGCGCCACGTCCCAGCTGCGCGTTTCCTCGCAATAATGCGCGGCGGCAACGCGGCTGTTGAAGTCGATGTCGCGGCGCAGGTCGAGCTTGTCGGCGACGTGGTTCAAATAGCGCTCGGTCTCGGGCTGCGGCGCAAAGCGCTCGGTCCAATCCCATTCCGCGAGCAATTCCGGCGAAAAGGAATAGCCGTAAGTGTAGCTCTCCGAATCGAAGCGGGCGCCGGGATAGCGGTTCCAGTACCAGGTGCCGCCGACACCGCTGCCGTCTTCGAAGACGCGCACCTGGAGCCCGAGCTCGCGCAGCTTATGGAGCGTGTAAAGCCCGGAAACCCCGGCGCCGATGACGACCGCATCCAAGAGGTCGGGCTGCTCGCGGGTCTGGCTGTCGGGGTCGGCGAAATTGTCGGCGCGGCTCGTCATCATTCCCTCCGGCTGCGATCGGACGGTGCGGGCATGCTAACCCTGCGGCGCAAGCCGCGCGAGCGCGAACGCCATGCAGAATGGGAATGCGCGCACTCGCGCCGGCGGGATGGCAAAGACCCGGTCAACCGCAGCCGGGGAGGGGCCGCCGATAGGCCGCGGCCGGGTGCGTCGCCGGCAGCCTTGCCCGCCCCGACAGCTTCTCGCGCAAGGTGCCCGGCCGATAGTCGCGCTTGTAGACGCCACGCTCCTGCAGGATCGGGACGACCAGATCGACAAAATCCTCGAGGCTTTCGGGTGTGACGATGCGGCTCAGATTGAACCCGTCGATATCGGTGTCCTCGACCCAGTCGATCAGCTCATCGGCCACTTCCTCGGCCGAGCCGACGATCGGCGGGGTGCGGCTGCCGAGCCCCATCTGGCCGATGATCCGCCGCAACGTCCAAGGCTCGGCGCTCAGCCGGGTGATCGCCTCGACCGCCGAGTTCATCGCGTCGTTCTTCTCGTGGCGGATCGGCTCGTCCATGCCGTAGCGCGACAAGTCGATGCCGGTCGAGCTGGAGAAATGCGCCAGCGCCCCGTCGATGCTGGCATGCCGATGATATTCCTGATACTTTTCTTGCGCTTCGGCGTGGGTGCCGGCGGTGACCACGGCGCGGCCGAGAAACACCAGGACGTCGCGCGGGTTGCGGCCATGCGCTGCGGCGCGGGCGCGAATGTCGGCGACGATGCCGCGGGTGATCTTTCGATCCGGCCCGTTGATAAAGATGCATTCCGCATGCGTCGCGGCAAATTCGCGGCCGCGCGCCGAGGCGCCGGCCTGGTAGAGCACCGGGGTGCGCTGCGGCGACGGCTCGGCGAGGTGGATCGCGTCCACCTGATAGTGGGGGCCCCGATGCTCGACGCGGTGGATTTTGGCCGGATCGGCAAAGATGCCGCCCGCCTTGTCGCGCAGCACCGCATCCTCTTCCCAGCTTCCCTCCCACAGCTGGTAGACGACGGCCATATATTCGTCGGCGACCTCGTAGCGTCCGTCATGGTCGGGCTGGACCGCCGACCCCATGCCGCGTGCGGCGCTGTCGAGATAGCCGGTGACGATATTCCAGCCCACCCGGCCGCGCGTCAGGTGGTCCAAGGTCGACAGCCGGCGCGCGAACAAATAGGGCGGCTCGTAGGTCAAATTGGCGGTGACGCCAAACCCGATATGCGTCGTCGCTGCGGCCATTGCCGGCACGACCATCATCGGGTCGTTGACCGGGACCTGCACGGCATTGGCGATCGACGGTCCCGGCCCGCCCTGGTAGACGTCGTAAACCCCGACGATGTCGGCGAGAAAAATCCCGTCGAGCTTGCCGCGCTCGGCGAGCCGCGCCAGGTGCTGCCAATATTCGATCGTGTTGTAGTCGAGCGAGCGGTCGCGCGGATGGGTCCACATCCCGTGCTGGATGTGGCCGACGCAATTCATGTCGAAGGCGTTGAGGCGGATTTCTTTGGTCATTCGGCGCCACCGCGCGGTCAGTCGCCCTGCCCGGTCGGGATGAACCGGAAATCGTCCAGCGGTGCGGCGGCGAGAAAAGCCTTGTGCTCGCTCTGCGGCAACGGCCACAGGACGGGTGTCGCCTGGTCGCCGGTGTACCAGTTCTGGCAGCCGCCGACCCAGACCGTGGCGGGAAAAGCGCGGCGCAGGCGGGCGAGGAACTCTTCGGTCGCTTCGACGGTCGGCGTCACCGCGGCGCGGCGCGCCCGAGCCTCTGCGAGGAGCCGCATGATGCACGCGATCTCCTGGTCGAGGCCCAGCGGCACCGGCACGTTGTTTACCGGGGCGAACGGCCCGTAGAGCATGAAGAGGTTGGGGAAGCCCGGCACGGCGATGCCGCCGTAGGAATAAATCCCGTCCTTCCAGGCTTCGTCGATCGTCGTGCCGTCGAGGCCCGTCACCTGCATCGGCCGCATATAGGCGTGCGCGTCAAAGCCCGTGGCATAGACGAGCACGTCGAGCGCCACCTCGGTGCCATCGGCCATGACGACGCCGTCCGGCACGATGCGGTCGATCCGCCCCTTGACGATGTGCGCGTTCGGACGCTGCACCGCCATGTAATAGTTCTTGTCCGATTTGGGGATGCGGGTGCAGCCGAGATTATAGTCGGGCGTCAGCTTGCGTTTGAGCTCGGGGTCCTCGATGCAGTCGAGATAGGACGCATAGTCGCGCTCCATCGCCGCGCGCTGCGGCCCGGGCTCGAGACGCCAGCGGTCGAATTCGTTGATGAATTGCCACAGCCGGCGCTGCTCGCGCCGGTAGGCAAAGGGCAGCCGCAGCATCGCCCGCTCGCGCCAGGTCGAGCGCGGGTTTTCGCGGATATGCACCCATTGCGCGCGGCGGATGAACTGGGTCACCTCGCACCCGGCCCAGGCCAAGGCCTCGGTGATCTGCACGCCGCTGGCGCCGCTGCCGATCACACCCCAGCGCTTGCCGTCATAGGGCACGCCGTGGTCCCAGCACGCGGAGTGAAAAGACGGCCCGGCAAAGCTGTCGCGTCCGGCGATCTCCGGATAGAGCGGCTGGTGCAAAAAGCCGGTGGCGCAAATAAAGGCGTCCGCGACATCGGTGCCGCCGCCGGCGGTCTCGATCTGCCAGCGGCCCCCGGCATACCGCGCGGCGACGACCTCCTCGTTGAACCGGATGAACCGCGTCAGGCCGCGGTCGCGCGCGACCTTTTTGACATAGTCCCAAATCTCGGCGGCCGGGGCGTATTTGCGCGACCAGCCGTAATTCGGCTGAAACGGGAATTCGTATTGCCGCGACAGCACATCGACAAAGAGGCCGGGAAACGTATTGTCCCGCCAGGTGCCGCCGACCTCGCCGGCCTTCTCGTAGACGGTGAAATCGATCCGGGCACGCTTTAGCGTCTCGGCCATAAAGAGGCCCGACACGCCGGCGCCAGCCACGACAACCCGAAATTTCCGATCTGCCATCACACACCGCCAAGCCGGCCGAGGGTCGGGCAAAGCTTAAGCCGATCGCCGCGCGCCCGACAACAGCGGCTCGCCGGCAACCGCGACGCAATGGATTTAGCCTGGTGCGCGACGACGGCGCGCGGCTGATGCATCAAATTGCGCCATCCTGCGGCGGGCATCTTCGGTTATTTCCGTCCGATGCGCGGCAGGTTTGCGACGACGGCCGATCCCGGCATCGCCAAAGGCTCCTGGAGCGAGCTTTTTCGCAACGGGCTCGGGCTTTATTCGGCGCTGGTGATCGGCGGCATCGCGATGAACGCGACGCAGATGCTGGTCATCGCGATCATCATGCCGACGATCGTGCGCGATATCGGCGGCGCCGGCTTTTACACCTGGGCGGCGATGCTCTACACGATCGGCGCGATCGTCGGTGGCGCCTCGACCGCGATGGTGTGGGGGCGGCTCGGCGCGCGGCGCAGCTATACGCTCGGCGCCGGCGTCTTTGCGCTCGGCACGCTGGCTTGCGCGCTCGCCCCCGACATCGGCTCGCTGATCGCGGCGCGCGGCGTGCAAGGCTGGGCCGGTGGGCTCGTCTCCGGCAGCGGCATGGCGCTGATCACCAGCCTTTACGAGCCGCGGCTGCGCACCCGCATCATCGCGATCTCGCAAGGCACCTTCACCGCCTGCCATCTGAGCGGGCCGATCGTCGGCGGCATGTTCGCCGCGATCGATTGGTGGCGCGGCTCGTTCTGGATCATGGCGCCGTTGATGCTGGTCTTTGCCGGGATCGCGTATTGGAAGATCCCGGAGCGCCTCAGCCGGGAGGGCGAGCGCGGCCGGTTTGCCGGCATGCCGTTGTTGCGGCTGGGGACCTTGGTTGCCGGTGTGCTGTGCGTCGCAGCGAGCGGATCGGTCAGCGGCACCGCGCCGCGCCTCCTCGCGATCGCGGCGGCGGTGGCATTGGTCGGCCTGACCTTCCGCCTCGACCGCGGCGCCGCCGACAACCTCTTTCCGCGCGGCGCGGTGTCGTTCCGCGCGCCGATTGGGCTCGCGCTGTGGATTTTGGCATTGCACGGGATGACCCAGACCTCGGTCACCCTGTTTCTGCCGCTGCTGCTCGAGGTCGTCCACCGGGTGTCGCCGGTGGTGATCAATTTTCTCAGCATCGTCATTTCGATGGGCTGGACCACCGCGACTTTTACCGTTTCGGGGTGGTCGGGGAGGCGGGAGCGGCTGGCCCTCGCCTCGGGGCCGGTGATCGCCACGACCGGGCTCGCCTGCCTGACCGCGGTGGCCCTCTTGCCGGGGCTCGCGCTGATGACGGTGAGCGCCTTTGTCATGGGGATCGGCATCGGCACCTACAACGTGCACCTCGTCGCCCGCGCGATGGAGAGCGCCGCCGCCGGCGAGCATCGCAGCACCGCTTCGGCGCTTGCCTCGGTGCGCTCGATCGGCACCGCTTTTGGCGCGGCGATCGCCGGGGTGGTGGCGAACACCGCCGGGTTGGGCAACGCCACCGACCCCGCGGCGGTCGGCCACGCCGTGACCGCGGTCTATCTGTTCAGCTGCGTGCCGTTCGGGCTTGCCGCGCTGTTGATGTTCCGCTTTCTCTATATCGTGTTCGGCAAGCCGCAGCCGGCGATCGCCGATTAGGACCATGGTTCGATAATATTGAATTCCCCGTTTCTTTCGCCGTTCCCGCGCAAGAGCGTGTGAAGAAATGCCAAACGTCGTCATTCCGGGGCGCGGTTCCGCGAGCCCGGAACCTATGAACACCGGACGTCGAACATATTGGAAATTCAGGTGTTCTTGGGTTCCGGGCTCGGCCCCTCGGGCCGCCCCGGAATGACGTTTCTTGGAAAGAGCAATTTCTTTCACACGCTCGAAAGCGGGGGCGACGAGAACGAGCAATCACATTTGAAAGGATCGTGGTCTAGGCCCCGGCGGTGGTGCCGGAGGGCATGGCGGTGGAGGGCATGGCGGTCTCCTTCGAGGCTTGGCAAACTCCAGCCGGAAACCAAAGGGAGGCGGGCAATGAACGATGTCGGCACGCTGGCGCGGCATATGCTGGAGGTGCGGGAGCTGACGCCCGAAGCGTTTCTACCCTACGGCCAAGTCGTCGCTCCCTTGCGCACGGGCGGCCAGGGCGCCGAGATCCGCGCCGAGACCCGATACGACCCCGAGACTTCGACCGGCGAGGCAAATCTCGTCCTCGGCAATGGCGAGCCGCGGCTGTGGATCATGCATCTGCCGCATGTCGGGCTCGGCTTTGCCCGGATTGCCCGGCACCGGCGGGTGACGCAGTGCCTCGGCTCGCTCGGCGGCAAGGAATGGCTGATCGGTGTGGCGCCGCCGGGCGATCTCGGCGACGATGCGCGCCCGCGGCTCGAGGACATCGTCGCCTTTCGCGTGCCGGGCGACCGCCTGATCAAATTGCATGTCGCGACCTGGCACGCCGGGCCGCACTTCGTCCACGACGAGTGCCTGTTCGTAAACCTCGAAAACCGCGACACCAACCGGCGTGATTTCCACGCCGTCCCGCTCCCGGTGGAGTGCCGCTACCGCCTCTGAGCCGCGAGGCGCACCGGCGACTCGAGCCGAATTGCCTCATCGCTGCGGCCGGATCGGGCGGGGGCCGACCACCTCGAAGCCGCCCGTGCTCGCAATTGAGGTCATGGTCGACGGTTCGATCTATCCTATCGGATATTACGATGCCAGAGCCCGCGCCAATTCATCTATCCGTGGTGGTGAAGCCGAGCGGGTGCCTGCGGGTCGCCGTAGCCTCGGAGCTGTTCGTACCGGGCAATTTCATCCGGGCTCAGCAAAATGCGGGTCGCCAGATGGGCGGCCAGGTGCACCGACCGCAGCCGGCCTTGCAGCTCGCCGATGGCAGCGGTGACGGCGGTAAGTCGATCCGGGGTGACGTCGCCCTTTGCAAACAGCTGATCGAGCGCCTGTTCGCGCGCTATCAATTCGGCGCCGAGCCGTTTGGCTTCCGCGCCCATGCGGTCAAAGACCGCTTTCACCTGTTCCTGCTGGCTTTGGGAAAGCCCCAGTTGCGTCGCGAGCCTCAGCACATGGTTCGGCCCCGGATAGCCGTTCAGCTCGGCCGCCTTTGCCATGCCCATGCCTTCGCCCTCGCGCAGCGCCGCGATCTCCTCTGCCGACAAAGCTTTGATCGTCCGGGTCTGTTGCCCGGCGTAAGGAGCGGCGGGCCTGTCCGCCGCTCGCAGCGGCGACCCGAGAATACAAATGATCAGTGCTGCCGAGAGGGCCAAGCGGTGCATCGGTTCACCTTTGCGGGGTTGCGGTGCGAAAATATATCATGACCATCGCAACCGAGCAGCCGGAACGCCCGATGACGATCGCTGATATGGTCCGCGGCTTGCCTCCTCGGCGCGTGCCGGGTGAACGACTTCTGGGCTGCCTTCGGGGTGGCCGAGCTCGGGCGCATCGTCGCACTTTCCTTGGCGGTCAGCCTTTCGGCTACCCTTGTCGCCGCGGTTGTGGGACTGCCGAGCGGAGCGGCCTTGGCCATCTGCCGGTTTCCGGGCCGCCGGCTGGTGATCGTTCTCGCCAATGCGTTTCTCGGCTTACCCCCGGTCGTGGTCGGACTTGGGCTGTATCTCGCGCTGTCGCGCTCCGGGCCGCTGGGCTGGCTCGCCCTCTTATTCACGCCCGGCGCCATGGTGCTGGCTCAGACGCTGCTGGCAACGCCGATCGTCATGGCGCTCGCCCATCGGGCGATCGAGGAGCCGTGGGAGGAATATGGCGGTGCCTTGCGCGTCGACGGCGCCGCGCGGCTACGCTCGATCGGGATGCTCCTTGCCATCGCGCGGCGGCCTGTTACGACGGCGGTGCTGGCCGGTTTTGGCCGCACGATCTCCGAGGTGGGCGCGGTCTTGATCGTGGGTGGCAATATTGCCGGCTATACGCGAATTATGACGACGGCAATTGTGTTGGAAACCAGCAAGGGTGATTTGGAGCTGGCCCTCGGGCTGGGCTTCGTCCTGATCGGGATCAGCGTCGCGGTGAGCAGCACCGCCTTTCTGCTTGGGGAAAAATGATGAAGCTGCGGCAACTGGTCATCGTCCTAATCGTAGCGCTCCTCGGGCGAGCGGGGGTTGCCGCCGAGAGCCCGGCGCAGTCGATCATCCTCGCCTCGACTACGTCGGTCGAAAATTCGGGGTTGCTGGCGCACATTCTGCCGATCTTCACCAAAGAGACCGGAATAACCGTGCATGTTCTCGCGCAGGGGACGGGTCAGGCGCTTCGGACCGCTGCGCACGACGATGCCGATTTGCTGCTGGTGCACGATCCGGAGGCGGAACAGCAGTTCATCGCGGCCGGAGACGGGATCGATCGCACGCAAATCGCGTGGAACGATTTCATCGTAGTCGGGCCGCGCTCGGACCCGGCCCATATCGCCGGAAGTCGCGATGCCGTTGCGGCGTTGAAGGCGATCGCCGCCACCCGCGCGCCGTTTGTCTCCCGCGGCGACAAGAGCGGGACCGACGCGCTCGAGCACCGGCTGTGGCGCGTGGCGCAAATCGACCCGGCCAAAGCCGGTAGTGGGTCATGGTACCGCTCGATCGGCGGCGGCATGGGTGCCGCGCTCAACACCGCCAAGGCGATGGGCGCTTACACCATCAGCGATCGCGGCACCTGGCTGAGCTTTGGCAATAAGGGCGACCTCGGCGTGCTGGTCGAGGGCGATCCGCGCCTGCTAAACCGCTACGACGTGCTCCTGCTAAACCCCAAAAAGCATCCGGTGCCAAAACAAGCTTTGGCCCAGCGCTTCGCGCAATGGCTGGCGTCGCCCGAAGGACAAGCCGCAATCGGTGCCTATCAGCTGGACGGAAAGCAGCTGTTCCACCCGTCGGCCGCCGCCCCAAAGTAATCGACCGTGGGTGTGCGCGGCTTCCGATCAAATTGCACCGCGCTCACCCCCTCCCAAACCCTCCCCCATCAAGGGCCATCAAGGGGGAGGGCCTTTATCAGCGGGGAGACCCTTTATCAGCACTCCGATTTGTACTCCCGCCCCTCGACGGGGGCGGGTTGGGGTGGGGGTGATGCGTGCCGAGTGCATCAACCCGGTCGAAAGTTCTAAACATCGGGTCGGCGTTAGCGGATGCTCTGCGCCAGCCGCCGGGTTTTTACGGGTTCGGCGTCGTCGGTCGGTCTGCTCCGCTCGGCGAGGGCTTCGGCAAGGGCTTTGATATGCGCGGCGCCGGCGACCTCGGCGGCGCTCTCGACTTCGCGATAATGCCGGATGACGGCGTGGCCCAATTCGGTCAGGGATGCGCCGCCGCCGTGCTGGCCGCCTGCCTGCGAGGCGACGACCGGAGCGCGGAAGCTCCGGTTCAGATTGTCGACCAGCAGCCAGGCGCGGCGGTACGACATGCCCATCCGGCGGCCCGCCTCGGAAATCGAGCCGTGCGTGTCGATCAGCTCCAACAGCTTGATCTTGCCCGGCCCGATCGCGCGACCCGGATCGAAATCGATGCGCAATGTGAGCCTCGGCATGGCCCGGCCTCGCCTCAATTCAGCCCGACTTTAGCACGTCAGGCAAAGCGAGGCATGACCTCGGAGGCGAACAATTCGTGGGTTTCGAGGTCGTTGCGGTAGTCGCTGTTGATCAGCAATTGCACGCCGGCATCCTGGTATTGCCCGACGAGGTCGATCGCCTCGGACACGATGCCGACAAAGCCGCGCAACGGCCCGCGCGCCAGGAGCCGCTCGCGCTTTGCCGCCACACCGGCCGCGTCGCGGGCGAGGAGCCAGCTGTTGTTGTGGGTCCTTTCGATCGTCTCGTAATCGCGCCCTGCCGTCTCGCAATGGCGGCGCAACACCGCGAGCTTGTGCCGCACCATCTCGGGCTCGCCGCCGAGATTGCAGGCATCGCCGAGGCGGGCGACCGCGCGCAACGTAAGCTGCTCGCCGCCGCCGGCGATCAGCACCGGCGGATGCGGCTTTTGCACTGGCTTGGGCTCGAGGATCGCATCCTCGACATGAAAATAGCGGCCGTGAAAGGTGGTCCGCTGCTCGGTCCATAGCGCCAGGATCAGGCGGACGGCTTCCTCCATCTGGCGGATGCGCACCGCCGGCCGCGCCGGGAACTCCCAGCCATATTGCCGGTATTCGGTCTCGAAATAGCCGGCGCCGATGCCCAAGGTCAGCCGGCCCCGGCTGATCAGATCGACACCGGCGGCGATCTTGGCGAGGTGCGCGGGGTTGCGGTAGCCGACCGAGGTGGCGAGCGTCACAAGGCGAATCCGGCTCGTCACCGCGGCCAATGCCGAAAGCGCGGTCCAGCCCTCCAGAAACGGCTCGTCGGGCGCGCCGACACCGGGGATCTGGATCAAATGGTCCATCACCGAAAACCAGACGAAAGCCGTGGTCTCTCGGCCCATCGCACCTTGGCTTTCGCCGCCTCGAAGGCTTCTGCCGGGTCGGGGCCGGACAGCCATGACGGATTGTGAATGCCGAACTTCATGATCACGCCCTCCGTTGCCGGGTCAGTCGAGCGGCGGCTTGATGCCGGTGGCAGCTTCGTGCAGGTCCAGCCATCGCCCCTCGACATCGCGGCTTATCGGGTAAATCTTGCGGTTCTCCGGATCGCCATAACGCGCGCACAGCTCGTCGAGCGCCGGAACGAGGCGGTAGGATTCCTGATACTGACGCTCCCGCTCCGCGAAAATCTCCTCGCACGAGGCATTTTCCAGATAGTCGATGCTGGCTTCGTCGACATCGATCTTGAGCAGCAGCTTGCGCGGCTGGTGCGCCGTTTGCGAACCTCGCCCGCCAGATGTTCAGAGGATGTGAAGGAATTGGTCTGGGCTGCATCGGCGCCGTGCGTCCCCCGCCTTCGCGAGGGCAGGCCCTTCGAGACAGCCGCTGCGCGGCTTCCTCAGGACGAGGGATTCCATAGCTGGCATCAGCAGCTTGCCTCATGCTGAGGAGCGCCCAAGGGGCGCGTCTCGAAGCATCCGCGGCGCCGATGCAGCGCGCTATCTCCGATCCCCCCAATTCATTCACATCCTCTCAGACAAAGCCTACCACCGCGTGGGGCACATAGGGTTCTTCGAGAGCGGCGATCTCCTCGGCGCTCAGCGTAACATCGACGCTGGCGAGGGCGTCGTCGAGATGGTGGAGCTTGGTGGCGCCGACGATGGGTGCTGTGATCACGGGCTTTGACAGCAGCCAGGCGAGCGCCACCTGCGCCCGTGCTATGCCGCGCGCCTTGGCGACCTCGGCGACGCGGTCGGCGACCTTTTTGTCGGCTTCGTCGGTCTTGGCGAAAAGCCGCCCGAACGCCGCATCGGTCTCGGTGCGGATGCTGGTGTGGTCCCAGTCGCGGCTGAGCTTGCCGCGCGCCTGCGGGCTCCACGGGATGACGCCGATCCCCTCGGCCGCACACAGCGGCAGCATCTCCCGCTCCTCCTCGCGATAGATGAGGTTGACGAGGTTCTGCATGCTGACAAAGCGGGTCCAGCCGTTCTTCTCGGCGATGCCGAGGGCGCGGGCGAACTCCCAGGCGTGCATCGACGAGGCGCCGATATACCTCGCCTTGCCTGCTTTGACGATGTCGTGGAGCGCTTCGAGCGTCTCCTCGATCGGTGTCTCGTGGTCGAAGCGGTGGATCTGGTAGAGATCGACGTAATCCATGCCGAGCCGGGCGAGGCTGGCGTCGATTTCGGCGAGGATCGCCTTGCGCGAGAGCCCGGCGCCGTTCGGGCCGGGGCGCATCCGCCCATAGACCTTGGTGGCGACGACGACCTCGTCGCGCCGCGCGAAATCGCGGATCGCGCGGCCGAGAATTTCCTCGCTCCGGCCGAGCGAATAGCGGTTGGCGGTGTCGAAGAAATTGATGCCCCCTTCGAGCGCCTTTTTGATAAAGGGCCGGCTTTCCTCCTCGCCGAGGCTCCAGGCATGGTTGCCCCGGTTGCCGCCGCCATAGCTCATGCAGCCGAGACAGATGCGCGACACGTCGAGGCCGGTGCGGCCGAGCTTGGTATATTTCATGGCAGCCGATCCTGTTGGCGGTAGGGACGAGGCGAGGAAGGCCGACAAGCCCCATCCGGATGCCCGCACGACCGCGCGGGACACCGGCTTTGCTCCTCTTGGAACGCGATTTTCCTCATCGAAATAAAAGCAGCGGCGGCCCTGTCGCGGACCGCCGTCGTGCGAAAATATGCTCAGGCGGTCTTGATCCATACCGCTTTGACGTTCAAGTACTCTTCCATCTGCTGGATGCCGCTTT
The DNA here is from genome assembly GCA_963702685.1 of uncultured Alphaproteobacteria bacterium. GTDB lineage: Bacteria > Pseudomonadota > Alphaproteobacteria > ATCC43930 > CGMCC-115725 > AP-15. The sequence continues at coordinate 300,279 of CAVPDQ010000009.1, forward strand.
CGCGGCCATAGCCGCTCATCTTGTAGCCGCCGAACGGCACCGCCGGGTCCATCGCCTGGTAGCAATTGATCCACACCGAGCCGGCGTGCAGCCCCTTGGCGAGCCGATGCGCCTTCGACACGTCGCGCGTCCACACGCCGCTGCCGAGGCCGAAGCTCGTGGCGTTGCCGCGGCGGATGACCTCTTCGACATCGGTGAACGGGATCGCCGAGATCACCGGGCCAAAGATTTCCTCCTGGGCGATGCGCATGTCGTCTTTCACATCGGCAAAGACGGTCGGCGGCACGAAATATCCCTTTGCAAAGGGCCCCTCGGTCAGCGCCTGGCCGCCGGTGACGGGCCGCGCGCCCTCCTGACGGCCGGTCGAGAGATAGCCGGTGACCCGCTCGTACTGCTGCGCGGAAACCAGCGGACCGATCTGCGTGTCGGGGTCGAGCCCGTTGCCGACCTTGAGGCCCTTGCCGAAATCGGCGACGCGGCCGACAAACTCGTCATAGACCTTGCGCTCGACAAAAAGCCGGGTGCCGGCGCTGCAAATCTGGCCGGAATTGGCAAAGACCGCCATCCCGGCGCCGGGCACTGCGGTTTCGAGATCGGCATCGGCAAAGACGATGTCGGGCGACTTGCCGCCGAGCTCGAGCGAGACGCGCTTCAGATTGCCGGCGGAGGCGCGCACGATCGATTGCCCGGTCAAATGCGAGCCGGTGAAGGCGACCTTGTCGACGCCGGGGTGCTCGGCGAGCGCGGCACCGGCGGTCTCGCCATAGCCGGGCACGATGTTGACAACCCCGGGCGGCACGCCGGCGTCCATCAGGAGCTCGCCGAGCCGCAGCGGGGTCAGCGGCGCCTCCTCGGCCGGCTTCAGGACGACGGTGCAGCCGGTCGCGAGCGCCGGGCCGATCTTCCAAATGCAGGCGCCGAGCGGCCCGTTCCACGGGATGATCGCGCCGACGACGCCGATCGGCTCCTTCAAGGTGTAGGAAAAAATTTCGCCGGGCAGCGAGTTTTCGATCGTCTCGCCATGGATCGAGGTTGCCATGCCGGCATACCAGCGCAGCATGCCGAGCACGCGCTGCCTGGTGGCGCGGGTGCGGCTGACCGGCGCGCCCATGTCGATCGTGTCGAGCATCGACAATTCATCGTAATGCTGCTCGACGAGATCGGCGATCTTGAGCAGCAGCGCTTGGCGCTCATACGGCTTCCACTTGCTCCACGGCCCTTCGAAGGCGCGGCGGGCGGCGGCGACAGCGCGGTCGATATCCTCCTTGTCGCCCTCGGCAACCATGGCCAACAGCTCGCCGGTCGCCGGGTTGCGGCTCTCGAAGGTCTTGCCCGAGGCGGCGCGCACCCATTCGCCGCCGATCAGCATGCGCTTTACTTCGGTGCCGGCAGTGAACGGGTGGCGATAGGTCTCGATGGTTTGCGGCATTGCCATGTCTGTCTGCTCCTTTTCGTGGGTGGGGGCGCGGCTAAAGCGCCGCCGCCACGGCTTTCACTTCGGTGTAGAGCGCGATCGCCTCGTAGCCCATCTCGCGGCCCCAGCCCGATTGCTTGAAACCGCCGAAGGGCAGGGCCGGGTCGCCGAAATTGTGGGTGTTGATCCATACCGTGCCGGCCTTGATGCGGCGCGCGAGCTTGTGGGCGATGCCGAGATCGCGGGTCCAGATGCTGGCGGCAAGACCATAGGTCGTGTCGTTGGCGGTGCGCGCGATACGGTCGAGATCGTCGTCGTCGAACGGGATCGCGCAGACGACCGGTCCGAAGATCTCTTCGCGCACCACCGACATGTCCGGCCTCGTTTCGGTCAACACCGTCGGCTGCACAAAATATCCCTGGTCGCCGACCCGGCCGCCGCCGGTCACCACCTGCGCACCCTGCTGCCTTCCGGCATCGAGATAGCCGGTGACGCGGCGGAACTGCTCGTCGGAGACCAGCGGGCCGAGCTGGGTCTCGGGGTCGAGGCCGTGGCCGACCCGGATTTTCCGGCATTGTCGGCCACCCCTTGCATCAGCCGGTCGAAGATGCGGCGATGGGCATAAAGCCGCGAGCCGGCGGTGCAGCACTGCCCCATGTTGAAAAAGATCGCGCTCGACGTGCCGGCGATCGCGACATCCATATCGGCGTCGGGGAAGACGATCGCCGGCGACTTGCCGCCCAATTCCAGCGACACTTTTTTCAAATTGCCGGCGGCGGCCTGGACGATCAATTTGCCGACCTCGGTCGAGCCGGTGAACGCAACCTTGTCGACATCGGGATGGGCGGCGAGCGCCGCACCGGCGGTTTCGCCGAACCCGGTCAGGATGTTGACGACACCGGGCGGGAAGCCGGCCTCCTGGATCAGCTGGCCGAGCCGGATCGCCGAGAGCGGCGTCTGCTCGGCCGGCTTCAAGACGATCGTGCAGCCCGCAGCGAGCGCCGGGGCGATCTTCCACGCCGCCATCATCAACGGGAAGTTCCACGGGATGATCTGGCCGACGACGCCGATCGGCTCGCGCAAGGTATAAGCGTGCCAGTCGCCGGGCGCCGAAACGGTGATCGTGTCGCCGTTGATCTTGGTCGCCCAGCCGGCCATGTAGCGCAGGATTTCGTAGGAGCCGGGCAGGTCGGCCTGGCGCGCATCGCGGATCGGCTTGCCGTTGTCGAGCGCCTCGATCTCGGCGATCTCGTCCGCGTGCTGCTCGATCAGATCGCCGAGCTTCCAGATCAGCTTCGAGCGGCTCTGCGGCGACATCTTCGCCCACGGGCCTTCCTCAAAGGCGTGGCGCGCCGCCTTGACCGCCGCGTCGATATCGGCGGCATCGGCCTCGGCGACCGCGGCGATTGCTTGCCCGGTGGCCGGGTCGAACACATCGAAGCGCTTGCCCGACCGGGCGTCGAGCCATTCGCCGCCGATCAAGAGCCGGTGCTGCCGGCCAAAAACGCCGAAGCGGCGGCGCCCAAGCGTGCATGCGGACCCGCGACGTCCATGATTGGTCCTCCCGATAACGCTATATCCTAATAAATATAGCGAGTCTCGGGAGACCGGTGTCGAATCCGCTCGAACGTCGTGCGCCCGGGCTATAGATAGGGAGCGTCACACGATCAGCTGCGAGGCTCTCTCCATGTATTCGGCGCCATGAACAGCGAGGTTGCGTTGCGGCATGCCGAGACGGCGGCCGAAATTGCCGCGTGCTATCCGGTGATGGTGCTGTTGCGGCCGCATCTTGCCGACGCCGGCGAGCTGGTCGCGCGCGTCGGTCGCCAGCGCGAGGCCGGCTATCGCCTGCTCGCCGCTTGGCGCGGCAGCGCGCCGGTGGCGCTCGCCGGCTATCGCTTCGAAGAAAATCTGATCCACGGCAGGTTTGTCTATGTCGACGACCTCGTCACCGCCGAAAGCGAGCGCGGCGGCGGGCTCGGCGCAAGGCTGCTCGATGCGGTCGCCGAGATCGGACGGGATGCCGGCTGCGGGCGGCTCGTGCTCGACACCGCGCTCGACAATGTGCTGGCCCACCGGTTTTATTACCGCGAGCGGCTGCTGGCGCGCGCCTTGCGCTTCAGCCGGCAGATCGCGCCCCGATGACGACGATCCTGCAAATCCTGGTGAGCCCGCGCCCGCAAGCCTGGAGCCGGCGCGTCGCGGGCGAGGTTGCCGCGCGGATCGCGGCGCTGTGCCCCGGCGCCGTTGTCGCGACCGACGATCTCGCGGCCGATCCGCCGCCGCACCCCGATCGCGACCTCTATGACGCCATCCTGTCGCCGACCCCCGACGACGATCCGCGATTTCTCTTGTCGGAGCGCTATATCGCCGAGCTCGAAGCCGCCGATTTTGTCGTCATCGGCACACCGATGAACAATTTCACCGTGCCCTCGACCTTGAAGGCTTGGATCGACCATATCGTGCGCATCCGCCGCACCTTCCGCTCGACGCCCGAGGGCAAGATCGGGCTGCTGCGCGACCGGCCGCTGATCGTCGCCAGCGCCCATGGCGGCTACGTCACGACGCCGCCGCACCAGCCCGACTTCCTGACCCCGTATCTCCGTGCCGTTTTTGAAACGATCGGCATCCCCTCGGTCGAATTCCTCCGCCTCGAAGGCATGGCCCGCGGCCCCGAGGCGGTGGCCCGCGCCCTCGACACGGCAGCGACCTGGATCGACCAACGGCTCCCGGCGCTGATCCGCCAGCGGTGATGGTCCCCAACGTCGTCCGTCGGGATTGTCAGCCAATCCGGACATGGCTATAGAGGCGGCGATCTAGGCAGGGGCAGCACATGATCCACCGTCCAAACGCGACCGGGCTGCTCGCGGCTGCGCTGGCAACGGTCCTTTCGGGCCACGCAACCGCACAGCCTGCCACGGATTTGGGTGCGGCAGCCACCCGAGCGTACATATACGGCTATCCGCTGGTGACCATGGAGCTGACCCGGCGCAGCTTCACGAATGTCGCGGCACCGAACGGCAAAAGCGCGCCGATGGGATATTTCGTCAATATCCCGAAGTATCCGGCGGCGAGCGACAAGCGCGTGACCGCTCCCAATGCCGATACGCTGTATTCGACGGCTTGGATCGATGTCGGTAAAGAACCGTATATTCTGCATGTGCCGGACGAGCACGGCCGCTACTACTTGATGCCGATGCTGGACGGCTGGACCACCGTGTTCGCCGACCCCGGCAAGCGTACCACCGGCACCGATGCTGCTGATTTCGCCATTACCGGCCCGGGCTGGAAAGGCACGCTTCCTGCGGGCGTCAAGGCCGCGTACCAGTCGCCGACCAGCATCGTCTGGGTGCTGGGCCGCACCTATTCGTCGGGCACGCCGGCGGACTACGCGGCGGTGAACGCGATCCAGGCGCAATACAAGCTCACCCCGCTCAGCTCGTATGGGAAGCCGTATACGCCGCCACCGGGAAGCGTAAACCCCGCCTGGGAGAGCAACGAGCCGGTTCGCGAACAGGTCGATGCGATGGATGGCGCGACCTATTTCAAGCTGCTGGCCGAGCTGATGAAGACCAATCCACCGGTCGCCGCCGATGCGCCGATGGTCGCCGCCATGGCGACGATCGGCCTGGCGCCGGGGCAGGATTTCGACGCGGCGAAGCTCAGCGCGGCACAGGTGGCGGCGGTGCAGGCGGCGCCCAAGCCGGCGCAGGCCGAAATCATGGGCCTGCTCAAAAGGCAGCAGCTCGTCAATGGCTGGGCGGTCACGAAGACCGGCATCTACGGCACGGCGTACACATTCCGCGCGCTCGTCACGGCGATCGGGCTCGGCGCCAACCGGCCGCAGGACGCGATCTACCCGGTCGGCGAGGCCGATGCGGCCGGCAAGCCGCTCGATGCCGCCAGCCGCTATATCATCCATTTCGACAAGGGACAGCTGCCGCCGGTAGACGGGTTCTGGTCGCTGACCATGTATGACGACCAGTACTTCTTCGTGCCGAACCGGCTCAACCGCTACACGCTCAGCGCGCGCAATGCGCTCAAGCACAACGCCGACGGCTCGGTCGATCTGTACCTCCAGGCGACATCGCCGGGCGCGGCGCGGGAATCCAACTGGCTGCCGACACCGCAGTCAGGCAAGTTCATTCCGATGTTGCGACTGTACTGGCCGAAGGAGACGCCGCCGTCCATTCTGGACGGCACATGGAAGCCTCCGGCGATTCAGCGCGCGACTTAAGGCGACTGCGTGCTCGAGCGAGCGCCAGCGCCGGTCCCAAATCCGGGGTCCAGCTCATGGCATCGGCATCGGGCTGCTGTCGGGCGGCAGCATCAGGAACGGGTCGAGCGCATCGGCCAAAGCGTTGATCGAGGGCGCCGGCAGGGTGCTCCTCAGTGGCGCCGGCAACGCCGGCCCCAAGCACCTCGTCGCCACCCTCTCCGACCACGCCTCGATCGCCGCCACCCAGCTCTTCTTCATCAGTTGACGCCACCGCCGGCATCGCTAGTGTCCTGGCTCGCAAATATCGACTAATATCTGCGGTGGGTGAATTTGCGGAAGGATTGCGGGGATGGCGCGGCCGATCAAGCGATTGGTGACGGAGCCGGATGTTGCGAAGGAGCTTCGCCGGCGATCGCGCTCGACCACCATCGGGGTGCGCGAGCGCGACCGCGCCGCGATCATCCTGCTGCGGCTGGAGGGGGTCGGCGTCGCCGCCGTCGCGGCGCAGCTGAACACAACGGCAAAGCGGGTTTCGACCTGGTCGCGGCGGTTTGAGATTTCCGGTCTCAAAGGCCTCGACGAGCGGCCGGGGCGCGGTCGCAAGCCGTCGATCCCGGCGGCGAAAGCGGCGTGTGTCGTCAGCGAGGCGACGCGTCCGCCGAACGGCCGAACCCGCTGGAGCATCCGCTCGATGGGCCGGCATGCCGGCATCTCGGCAAGCTCGGTTCAGCGCATCTGGTCGAAGAACGAGCTGAAGCCGCACCGCGTGAAGACCTTCAAGCTGTCGAACGACCCGCAGTTCGAGGAGAAGTTCTGGGATGTGATCGGGCTCTATCTCGACCCGCCGGCCCAGGCGCTGGTGCTGTGCTGCGACGAGAAATCGCAATGCCAGGCGCTCGAACGCACCCAGCTCGGCTTGCCGCTGGCGCCAAGACGGCCACCCACCATGACGCACGATTATACCCGGCACGGCACGATCACCCTGTTTGCCGCCTTGAGCCAACTGACCGGCAAGCTGATCGCCCGCACCGAGACCAACCACACCCATGTCGAATGGCTGCGCTTCCTCAAGCAGATCGATCGCGAGACCCCGCGCGAGCTCGATCTGCATCTGATCGCCGACAACTACGCCACCCACAAACATCCCAAGGTGCGGGCCTGGCTGGATAATCACTCCCGCTTCACCATGCACTTCACGCCGACCTCCTCGTCCTGGCTCAATCTGGTCGAGCGCTTCTTCGCCGATCTGACCGCCGATGTGATCCGCGCCGGCAGCTTCGCCTCGGTCAACGACCTGGTGCGCGACATCAACACCTATCTCGCCGCGCGCAACGCCGATCCAAAGCCCTACCGCTGGCGGGCACAGGGCGCCGACATCCTCGCCAAAATCAAACGCGCCCGCGCCACCCTCGAAAATCTCTCCGCCGCATGAGTTATTGATCGGCAATTGAGATTCAGGACACTAGCAGCTCCCGGCACTGATCCGCCGCCGGCGATACGGCGCGGCGGTCGTCAGATTTTGAGGTTGCGTGCTTGCCGTGTCGGCTGTGTCACTGGTGCGGCTTCCCGACGGATTAGATAGAGGCCCGCCAGAGCAGCCGCGAGCAGGGCGGCACCCGGCGGTTCCGGCACCGGCGCCGGGTTGAGGTCGTATGCCGCCTGCTCCCGAGGCGGGCCGAAGTCGTTGTGCCAGAAATCCGGCGAGCAGCACGCGCTCGGCGGGTCCTCGGGCCATGAAGACGTGCCGTTCGCCCAGCGGAAAATGTTGTCTGAAGAATCCATCGGCGGCGTCTGGTCCAGGATCGACAGCCAATAGGTCGTGTCTGCGGCGAGGCTGACCCCGGTCGGCAAGGTTGCGCCGAACTTGACGATTTCGGCGGTCCCGCCGGTGCCGGCATCCGGTTCGCTGAGGCCGGTATCGGTGGCTGTCGCGGTGACGAGCTCCGATGCAAAGCTGGCAGTAGCAGGGAGGCCGCCAATGTCTTGGTAGAGATCGACCCGGAACGAGACATCTGACGGAAAGGTGTTGAGGATGTTGTCGCCGTACCAGTCGAGCTTCTGCAAGGTCGCGGCGGCAGACAGCCGAAACGCATCTGCCCACTGCTGCAACGGGTAGGAAAAACCGCCGCCGTCGCCATTCAGGCTCAAGCTTTGCGAGTAGATCGATGCTCGGGCAGGTGATGCGAGCGCCAAGCCCATTGCTGCCATGACAAAGACGAAAGAGGGCGTCGTCTTCATGTCGATTGCTCCAAGGTCAGGTTGTTGCCCTGATTGCAGAAGGGAGTCCGGGGGTCAAGCCGTTCTGCTTCCGGTTGTCGGGCGGCCTGGATGGCTTGCCAGACGCGCAAGGGCGTGGCCGGCATGTCGAGGTGGCGGATGCCGTATTCTGACAAAGCATCGACGACCGCGTTCATCACCGCCGGCAACGACCCGGCGCAGCCGGCCTCGCCGCAGCCCTTGGCGCCGAGCGGATTGGTCTTGGCCGGCACCGGATGGCTGGCGATCTGGAACGAGCAGACATCGGAGGCGCGCGGCAGCGCGTAATCGGTAAAGGAGCCGGTCAGGAGCTGGCCGTCTTCATCGAACACCGTGCGCTCCATCAACGCCTGGCCGATCCCCTGGACGACGCCGCCATGCGCCTGGCCCGCCACCAGGAGCGGGTTCACGATCACGCCGAAATCGTTGACCATCGAATATTTGACGACCGAGACGACACCGGTTTCGGGATCGATCTCGACCTCGGCGATGTGAACGCCGTTGGGAAAGGCCGAGGGTGTGCTTTCCATGACATGCTGCACGTCGAGCGAGTCGGGCAGCTCGGGCGGCAGCGCCAATCCGGTGCGGACCTGCCGCGCCAATTCGATGATGTCGATCGACCGGTCGGTGCCGGCGATGACAAACCGCCCGTTTACAAGCTCGATGTCCGCGGCGGCGGCTTCGAGCGCATGAGCGGCGATCGCGCGGCCTTTCTCGATGACCTTTTCGGCCGCCTCCAAGATCGCGGTGCCGCTCGCCATCAAGGATTTCGAGCCGCCGGTGCCGCCGCCGGCGATCAATTCGTCGCTGTCGCCTTGCAAGAGGCGAATGCGGTCGAACGGGATGCCGAGCCGTTGGTGCAGGATTTGCGCAAACGGCGTCCAATGGCCCTGGCCGTAATCGAGCGTGCCGGTGATGATCGTGACCGCACCGTCGGCCTCAAAGCGAATCCCGCCCATCTCGTTGGCCGGCGGGCCGGTGACTTCGAGATAGTCAGAAAGCTCGCATCGATCGCCTCGACCTCGCGCCGGAGCTCGGCCTCCCGCTGCTCGGCGGCGGCTCGGGCGTCGCGTTCGGCCGCCAAAACCGAGCGGGCTTCGGCAAGCTGGCCGGTCAGGCGTTCGCCGCGTCTTTCGGAGCGGTCGAGCCGGGATTTCAAATCGGCCGCGAGCGTTGTCCATGCTGCGTCGGCCTTGGCCGGCGGCTCGTCGGATGGCGCGGAACGCGGCTCGATCCTGTCCTCCAGCGCCTGGCTGAGCCCGCGGATCGTCCGGTCGCGGGCGACGATCGCGTCGTGCAGCTGCTGCTGCTGGCGCTGCACCTTGGCCTGGAGGCCGGCGTTCTCGACTTCGAGCCGGCAGAGGCGACGGATATCGGCGCGATTGGCGGCGCCCACGAGGTGCGAGAGCATGTGCACCTCGGCAAAGATCTCGCGCACCAAGGCATCGTTTGTTGCCGGATGGGTCAGCGCCGCCCAATAGGCGCCCGGGATCTCGCCGCGCTGCACCGCCTCCCGCCACAAGGCGGCGACCTCGGCCGCGCTCTTGGCGCGGGCGAGCTGGTTGATGGCGACGCGGTGGCGCCGGTCGAGCGCCTTGTGCAGCAGCTTGGCGCCGTCATGGTGCTTGCCCGCGAGCACGACGCCGCTCGCATGCAGATCGTGCTCGCTGGCGGTGGCGATCTCCTTGCGGCCGAGCTTGGTGAGAACCTGGCGCAGCTCGGCGTTGGTCAGGCAGGTGCCGATGATCGAGCAATGCAGGTTGGTGTCGAAATCCCAGATCTTGCGCCGGCTTTGCGATTGCGGCGCCAGGATTTGCCGCATCTGAAAGGTCAATTCCCGCTCGCCCAATCGCGGCGGCGATGTCGGGTCGAACAAGACGGGTGGCGGCCCGTTGAGGGTGAGCTCGGCGGCGATCCGGGTCATGCCTGCTGCCTGGAAGAGATCGTAATATCTTATAGGATATAACACCAGCCGCCGAAGCTTGCGCAAGCGGGAGATGCGGGTGCAGGACCGAAGGGGCTGGCCCGCACCCTCGCCGGTCAGAGCCCGGCCTGGCTGACGAATTTGGTGTTCAGATAGGCTTCGATCGCCTCCGACCCGCCTTCCGAGCCATAGCCCGAATCCTTGACCCCGCCAAACGGCACCTCGGGCAGCGCCAGCCCGTGATGGTTGATCGAGATCATCCCGGTCTCGACCGCCGCGGCGATCGCCTGCGCGGTCTTGGCCGAACGGGTATAGGCGTAGGCGGCGAGCCCATAGGGCAGGCGGTTGGCTTCCTCGACGACATCGTCAAAGCTTTTGAACGGCGCGATCACCGCGACCGGGCCAAATGGCTCCTCGTTCATGATGCGCGCGCCCATCGGGACGTCGGTCAAGACCGTCGGCTCGAAGAAATTGCCCTTGTTGCCGATGCGGCTGCCGCCGGCGTTGAGCTTCGCGCCCTTGTGCACCGCGTCGCCGATAAAGGCCTCCATCGCGGCGATGCGGCGCTCGTTGGCCATCGGCCCCATCTGGGTCGCGCGGTCCATGCCGTCGCCGACCCGCGCCGCCCTGACGCCTGCGGTGAACTTGCCGACGAAATCGTTGTAGACGCCCTCCTGCACCAGGAGCCGGGTCGGCGAGACGCAGACTTGGCCAGCGTTGCGCAGCTTGTTGACCGAGAGCAGCTTGGCGGCGAGATCGACATCGGCATCGTCGAAGACGATCGACGGCGCATGCCCGCCCAATTCCATCGTCACCCGCTTCATGTGCGCGCCGGCGAGCGCTGCCAGCTGCTTGCCGACCGCGGTCGAGCCGGTGAACGAGACTTTCCGAATGATCGGATGCGGGATCAGATATTCGGAGATCTCCGCCGGGACGCCGTAGACCAGGTTGACCACCCCGGCCGGCACGCCGGCGTCGGCGAAGCAGCGGATCAGCTCGGCCGGCGAGGCCGGGGTCTCCTCCGGCGCCTTGACGATGATCGAGCAGCCCGCCGCGAGCGCGCAGGACAATTTCCGCACCACCTGGTTGATCGGGAAGTTCCAGGGCGTGAACGCCGCGACCGGACCGACCGGCTCCTTGACGACGAGCTGGTAGACGCCCTCGGCCCGCGCCGGGATGACCCGGCCATAGGCGCGCCGCGCCTCTTCGGCGAACCAGTCGATGACATCGGCGCCGGCTAGCGTTTCGCCTTTGGCTTCGGGCAGCGGCTTGCCCTGCTCGAGGGTCAGGAGCGGTGCGATCACATCGGCCCGCTCGCGCAACAGGCTCGCGGCCTTGCGCATAACTTTGGAGCGCTCGAAGGCCGACACCTTGCGCCAGGCGCGAAACCCCTTGTCGGCGGCGTCGAGCGCGTGGTCGAGATCGCTCTTGTCGGCATGGGCGACGGTGCCGATCTCCTCGCCGGTCGCCGGGTTGACCACCGGGATCGAGCGGCCGCCCGCGGCCTTTGTCCATTGCCCGTCGATAAACAGCAATACGTCCCTATACATGCGGGTGTCCTCACAGCACGAGATGGAAGGTGTGGCTTGCAACGGTGATGCATGCGCGCATTTTACCGCCGGCCTCTCCGACGACGCGGAAGCGAGATTTCCATGAGCTGGGCATCGACGCCCTCAAACGGAATGCGCGCCATCGTCGCTGCGCTATATCTTATAAAATATATCGATTGGAAGGACCCTTGTCGATCGGTTTGATGGACGGGGCCGTAAAATCCGGCTAATCCCGCGCAGCCGTCGCGGGAGGGACCATGGCCGTCCGGTTTTCATGCCGCTGCCCGAACACCGACTATCTCGGGTTCGAGGCCTCGCCCGAAGCGATTGTCGCTGCGGCGAAAAAGGCCGAGGAATTGGGGTTCGACGCGATCTTCGCCAACGACCACATCATCGTCGACGGCTCGCCGCGCTCGGCGCCGTGGACCAATTGCTACGATCCGCTCGTCGTCCTCCCCTATATCGCGGCCAACACGACGCTAATCCGTTTCGGCGTATCGGTGCTGATCGTGCCTTATCGCCACCCGGTCGCCACCGCCAAGATGCTGGCGACAATCGACCGGATGTCCGGCGGGCGGTTGATCGCCGGGATCGGCGTCGGCTGGAACGAGGCGGAGTTTGCCGCCCTCGGCGTGCCGTTCAACGAGCGCGGCGCGCGCACCAACGAATATCTGCGGGTGTGGCAGGCGTGCTGGGGCCCGGACCCGGTCTCGTTTGCCGGCAGGTTTGTTGCGTTCGCCGACATGCATGTCAGCCCCAAGCCGGTGCAGCAGCCGCATCCGCCATTCTGGAGCGGTGGGGCGAGCGATGCCGCGCTCAACCGAGCCGCCCGCTTTGCCGCGGTGTGGCAGCCGACGCCGATGCCGGCCGCCGAGCTGGCCGAGCGGGCAGCGGCGCTGAAGGCCGCGAGCGAGCGGATCGGCCGCCCAAAGCCCCCGGAAACCCGGATGAGCTTTCGGGTCGAGCTCGGCAAGACCAGCTCTGCCGAAATCGTCGCCCAAATCTCGCGCTACCGGGAAGCTGCCGGTCTCGATGCCTTCCAGATAAATTTCCACGGCAACCGCGACCTCGCCCAGCTTCTCAATTCGATGGAGCGATTTGCAAGCGAGATAAAGCCGCAAGTGACGTAGATCGCCCCTGCCCAAGAGGCCAGTCACCTATGCCCGCTCGGGCGGCGAAAATTATTTGGCTAGCCGAGGGCAGATTGGCCGAGACAGCACCCTTCCGCGCGGCGCGTTCGCCGACCGGCCCGGCCCGCGCGTCACAATGCTCATAAAAATTTCACTCGCCTTCGCGTTAAATCCCAGGGTGTGGGACGAGCTATTGACGCTTTGAAGCGCACACTCCGGCTTTCAACAAGATCAAGCGGGGGTGCTGGACAATGAGATCCAGCCTGGAAGGCCGCATTACCTTGCTGTCGCCTTTGGCGCATCGAGGCATAAGGCTGCGTAAATCTCAGGGTTATCCGAGCCTTCGTTTCTCGATCCTGGTCATCGTCTTGGCCAGCCTGATGTTATGGGCCATCCTCGCCGCCGCCATTTTTGAGCTTGTCGAGCTCGCTTAGGCGGTGGCGGCGGCAGCGCGAAATTGCGCAGACCGGAGCGCTCGACAGTGGGCTTCCAGGGGCGACGCTCGGGAGCCAAAGGGAGGGAGCAGGCGGGGGAGGCATGGGCCCCGCCTCCCCTACCGACCCCCTGGGCCGGCCGCCAGGGTAACCCGGGATCCCGCGGCTCATACCCAAGCTCGTAGCGGGCCGGAGCATACCAGTTTTGCCGGCGTATTGGACAGGCCGATCATGCGTCGCGGGCAATCAACGCGGCAACCGGGAATTCGGCAAAAAGCTCGGCGGCGCGCAGCCTCTCCCGCCCGGCGAGCCGGCGATGGGTGAACACATCCTCCCAAACCGCCGGCGTGGGCATGACGATCTCGGCCTCACCCCAATCGCCGCGCAGCTGGTGCACGAGACGGGGGACGGCAACGACGATCCGCTCGCGCTCATGGCTGCGGGCGAAGGCGCAAAGATGGCCGCTGCGTTCGCCCGAAGTCTCCAGCGGCTGGTAGTCGCCGGCCGCGAACAGGTCCGGATGGCTGCGGCGCAGGATCAGAAGCCGCTGGGTCACGAACAGCTTTTCGCGGCCGTCCTGCCGGCTTTCCGCGAGATCGGCGGGGCGGGCTTTGGCGATCGACCGCAGCAATTCGTGCCGGGCAGCCCAATCGACCGGCCGGCGGTTGTCGGGATCGACCAGGTTGAAGTCCCATAATTCGCCGCCCTGGTAGATGTCGGGCACCCCGGGCACCGTCAGCTTCAAGACCAGCTGGGCGAGCGCGGTGACGGCGGCCGCGCGTGCCAGCGATGCGACAAAACCGTGGAACTCGGCGATAAACGGGTTTGGCCGCGAGGCGTCGAGCGCGCCGGAAACAAAACGCCGGACCGCCGCCTCGTAATCCGGGTCGGGGTTGCCCCAGCTGGTTTGCTCCTTGGCTTCGCGCACGGCCTTGACCATGTAGGCTTCGAGCCGCGCGGCGAGGGCCGCCATGCCGTCCGGGTCGTCTGGCGCCAATGCCGGCGGCCAGGCACCGAGCAGCGCCTGATAAAACAGGTGCTCGACGTTGCGGTCGGGCACCGCCTCGCCGTCGATTTCGGAATGGCGCGAGCGGTTGAGCCGCAGCCAGCGGCTGATTTGCCGGCCCCATTCGCGCGGCATTTCCGACAAGAGCGCGAGGCGCGCCCGGGCGTCTTCGCCGCGCTTGGTATCGTGGGTAGCGGTCGTCACCATCGCCCGCGGCCAATACCGGGCGCGATCGCGGGTCAGCCGATGAAAGGCCGCGACCGACATGCCAAAGCGGCGCGGGTCGCCGCCGACCTCGTTCAGCGCGAGGAGACGGGGATAGCGATAAAAGGCGGTGTCCTCGGCCGCCTTGGCCATAACTGGGCCGGTCACCTGCTGGAAGTGCATCGCGGTATGCAACGCCGCCCTGTCCGGCTGGTCCGCCGAGCCCCCCGTCAGCACGCCTCGGAGAAAATCGAAGATGCTGACATCCGCACCCCGCCATCGTTTTTTTGCCTGCGCCAATGCCCAATCGATGTAACGCTGGTCGTCGGCGCCGGCCCCGGTGGCGGCGATATAGGTGCGGTAGACCGGGAACGCGGCGACGGTTTCTTCGAGCGCGGCGAGCATGCCGTTCAAAGTAAAATCGCGGGTGTAGCGATCGCGCATCGACAATTCGTGGAATTCGCGGGCGAGCACGTTCATCTCGCTCGCGAGGTCGACCCGCATGATCCGCATTTTGCTGGCGTAAAGGATTTCGTCGTAGCTTTGCCGGCGGCCGGAAAAACGCCGATAGATGCGGTCGAGCGCGCTCTCGCCCGCGGGATCGACAAAGATCGCCAGCACCTGGTTGGTGAAATCATAGCCGGTGGTGCCGGCGACCGGCCAATCGGGCAAGGCTTCGTAGGGTGCCAGGATCTTCTCGACCAGCACGTAAAGCGGCGCGTCGGAGTGCTGCTGCAGACGCCCGCAATAGCCGCGCGGGTCGAACAGCCCGTCGATATGGTCGATCCGGACCCCCTGAACATCGCCGCGCTCGATCAAGGCGAACAGCAGGCGGTGCGCCTTCTCAAACAGCTCGGGCTCTTCCATGCGCAGCCCGGCGAGGTCGTTTATGTTGAAAAAGCGGCGGTAATTGATTTCGTCCGCGGCGACCCGCCAATGCGCGATCCGATACGCCTGGGCTTCGAGCAGATGGTGCAACGGAAGAAAGCTGTCGGGGTCGCCGGGCTGCCCGGTGAAGCGATGCAAGGCGGCCGCGATCGCATCGGCGACCGCAGGCTCGTGGACCCGTTGCACGAGCGCTTGCTGAAGCGCGGCGGCCCGATCCCGAGCCGCCTGCGCCGGCAATTTGCCGAGGCCGGCAAATTCACTCGCAAAACCGGCGAGCGCCCCGCCGCCCGAGGCGAGGATCGGCGCGCAGGTCCGCGGCGAGATCGGAAAACGGTGGTCGAAATAGTGGGCGGCAAATCCTCCTGTTTCGGTGTCGAAAGAGAGCTTGATTTCGCCGCGTTCCAGGATCGCGCCGTATTGGTCGCCCAATACCGGGAGCAGCACCCGGCCTTCGAGATCGGGGCGCTGCCTGTGCCAATTGATGTCGAAATATCGGGCGAAGGGTAAGTCCTGGCCCCAGGCCAGGACATCGATCCACCAGGCGTTGTCGGCGCCGATCCCCATGTGGTTGGGCACGAAATCGAGGACCAGCCCCATGCCGTGGGCGTGCAGGGCGCCAGTGAGCGCGCAGAAATCCGCCTCGCTGCCGATCTCCGGATTGAGCCGGTTGTAGTCGATGATGTCGTAGCCGTGGGTCGAGCCGGGCCGCGCTTCGGTCAGCGGCGAAGCATAGATATGGCTGACGCCGAGAGCGGCGAGGTAGGGGACGAGGTCTGTCGCGTCGCGAAAGGTAAAGCCCTGATGAAATTGCAGGCGGTAGGTGGCGCGGATGTCGCCGGCGGCGGCGCGGGCGCTCATCGCCGGGCCGAGCGCCGGCGCGCCCTCTCGATCAATTGCGCGGTACGGCGCAGCGCGGCGCTGCCGGCGATCTCGTCGAGGGTGCGGCCGAGGCGCCGGCGCCAATTCGGGTGGCCGTCGGTGGTGCCGGGCAAGTTCGCCTGCTCGCTCTCGCCGACCAGGTCTTCGAGCTGCAGCAGCATCAGCCGGGCGCGCGATCCGGCGAGGTAGCGCAAGATCGCATCGCCGAGCTCGGCGGAGTAATGCGGCTCGCCGATCTCGGGCAAGAAACGATCGATGCAGTCGCCAGCAAGCAGCCCTTCGCCGATCAGCGCGTCGAGCAGCAGCCGGCGGTCGCGGCGGCGCCCGTCGCTATCGGCCTTTTCGGCCGCCGGGTCGGGGTAGAGAGCGAGGCGCCGGCGCCAGGCGATGTCGCGGCCGAGCCAGAACCCTTCGAGGGTCGCGAGGTCATGGGTGGCGGCCGAAGCGGCGGCGAGCGCCGGGTATTCGGGCGGTCGCACGAACCTGCCATCGGCGTGCCGCTCAAAGGCCATGACCCGATAGGAGAGCATCTGGGCGGCGTGCGTGGTTTCGCGAAAGCCCGGCGGGACGGTGCCGAGATCCTCGCCGATGACAGCGCAAGAATGGCGGGTGCTCTCGAGGGCGACGAGGCGCAGCAAATCGTCGAACGGGTAATTCACGTAGCAGCCTTCGGTCGCCTTCATGCCGTTCGGTATCCAATAGAGCCGGCTCAGCGACATGACGTGGTCGATCCGCAGGATGCCGGCGTGGCGCATGTTGGCGCGCAAGCAGGCGATAAACGGTGCAAAACCCTGATGCCGCAAGATCAGCGGGTTGACCGGCGCCAACCCCCAATCCTGCCCGGCGCGGCTCAGCGCATCGGGCGGCGCCCCAATCGAGGCGCTGGGCACCACCAGCTCCTGATCGGCCCAGGCTTCGGCGCCGCTCGGGTCGGCGCCGACAGCGAGATCGCGATAGAGCCCGATCGTCAACCCATCGGCGCGCCCCGCTGCCGCCGCGGTCGCGAGCTGCCGATCGGCCTCCCATTGCAGAAACTCGAAGAGCTCGACACGCTCGCGGTGCGCGGCGGCGAATTCGGCGACTTTGTCGGAGCGCGGGTTGCGCATCGGCAACGGCCAGTGTCGCCATGAGAATCCGAGCCCCGCGCGACAGTGATGTTCGTGCAAAGCTTCGAACACGGCGAAATCCGAAAGCGCCTGGCCGGCCCGTTGCTGGAATTGCCGAAACGAGCGGCCGAGCTCGGTGCGCGCCGCGCCGCCGGCACCGAGCTCGACCTTGCCGAAGCGGGCAAAGAGCGCCTCCAGCACCGGCCGCTTGCAGGCGGCAACCGCACCGTAATCGACCAACGCGGCAGCGCGTGCCGCACCTCGTGTTGCGGCAAACCACTCGCCGGCCATCAGCGCCCGCACCGTTTCGTCTTCGGCAAACCCGGGGACGGCGGTCGGGTCGATCGCCAGGTAGTCGAGGCGCGTGCGGCTCGACGGCGAATAGGGGCTGACGTGCAGGGGTTCGGCGGCAAAACGTGCGTGCAGCGGGTTGAGACCGAGGGTGGCGGCGCCGCACCCGCCGGCGGCACGGGCGAGCTCGGCGAGATCGGTCAGGTCGCCGATCCCCCAATTGCGCGCGCTGCGCAGCCCGTAAAGCTGGCAGGTCAGGCCCCAGCTGCGCGCGCCCGGCTCCAGCTGCGGCGGCAACCAGCAGCGCGGCGGCGCCACGATCAGGCCGATCTCAGCCGCAATGCCGGCTGCGGAAATCGCCAGCCGGTGATAGCCGAGCGGCAATTCCGCCGGCAGCGGCAGCGAAAACATCCCTTGCTCGGCGGCTTGCGCGGGGGCGGCGGCACCGCTGCGCTCCTCGCCGTGCTCGAGCCGGCAGCTCCACGCGATGTCGCGAGCGCCAGGCGGCAGCCGAACCATCAATGCCGGATGCGGCTCTTCGGCATGAACAATATGCGTGGGCCCCAGCCCAAAGGGCCGCGCTCGATTGCCATTGCCGATCCCGGCCTCCGGCGGGACACTGTCGGGCCGCAGGCCAAACGCACCGATCAACGCGAGCAGCGTCTCTTCCGAGGCCTCGCGGGTCTGACCGAGCGCATCGGTGCATTGCGGCTCGATGCCGACGTGCTCCGCGAGCCGGACGAGCGCGCGCCGGCTCATCTCGGATCCTGCTCCGACAGATAGACCGCGGTGCTGAGCGGCGAGCCTGGTGCGGCCGAGGCGTAGAGCATCCGGCCGCGCTGCGTTTCGGCTGAAATCGGCACACCCTCAGCCGAGAAATTGGCGACGAGAACGAGCCGGGACCCGTCGCCGAGCCGCCATTCGACGACGACCGCCTTTGGCCCCAGGACTTGCCAGCGCCCGGCGAAGGGCGGCAGGCCCGCGAGCCGCGGCACGATTTCACGCCGCCGGATCTCGATCAGCGCATGATAGCGCGTGAGCCAGTATTCGTGGTCGGGCTGCGCCGGCTCGGCCCAATCGAGCCGCGACATCGCAAAGGTCGATGCCGCGGTCGGGTCGGGGATGCGCTCGCGCGCGGCCGCGTCGTGGAATTCGGGGTAATGGGCAAATTCCCGGCGGCGGCCCTCGCGCACCGCCTGGGCGAGAGCCGGCTCGAAATCGCAAAAAAACGCGAAGGGGCGCCGGCTGCCCCATTCCTCGCCCATGAACAAGAGCGGGATCTGCGGCGACAGCAGCACGACCGCGAGCCCGGCATGGAGCGCTGCCTCGCCCGCCCGCGCCGCGAGCCGCGAGCCGAACGGGTGATTGCCGACATGGTCATGATTTTGCAGAAAAGCGACAAAGGCTGTCGCCGGCAATTCAGCCGAAGGCTCGCCCCGCGGGCTGCCGTCGCGGAACGGCGACGGCTCGCCTTGATAAGCAAACCCCTCGGCCAATGCCCGCCCCAATGCCGCCGCCGGGTCGGCCGCGTAGTCGCGGTAAAAGCCCAAGGTCTCGCCGGTGATCAAAACGTGCAGCGCGTGATGCAAATCGTCGTTCCACTGCGCGCTGCAACGGCCGGGCCGGCCGAGGCGGCGGGCCTCGTTGCGGTCGTTTTCGAGGATGAGGTGGATCGGCCGATCGGTGATCTGCCGCCGCACGGTTGCGCCGATCTCGTCGATGATGTCGGGGGCCGTCTCGTCGAAAATCGCGTGCACCGCATCGAAGCGCAGCCCGTCGAAATGAAGCTCCTCGAGCCAATAGAGCGCGTTGTGAATAAAGAAATCGCGCACCGGCCGGCTTTGCGGCCCGGCAAAATCGATTGCGGCGCCCCACGGGGTTTGCCGGCTCGCAGTGAAAAAATCGGGCGCGATCGCCGGCAGATAATTACCTTCGGGGCCGAAATGGTTGTAGACGACATCGAGAAGGATCGCGAGGCCGCGCGCATGGCAGGCCTCGACCAGCCGCTTCAGCGCGTCGGGCCCGCCATATTGCGAGGCGGGAGCATAGAGGCCGACGCCGTCGTAGCCCCAATTGCGCCGGCCGGGGAATTCGGCAATCGGCATCAGCTCGACCGCGGTGACGCCGAGCCGGCAAAGATGGTCGAGATGGCCGGCGACGCCGTCGAAATCGCCGGTCTGGGAAAACGTCCCGACATGCAGCTCGTAAAGGACGATCTCTTCCCACGGCCGGCCGCGCCAGCCGTGGTCGGTCCAGCGATATGACCTGGGATCGACGACCTCGCTCGGGCCATGCACCCCGAGCGGCTGACTGCGCGACGCCGGATCGGGGAATGGCTTGCCATCGACCCGATAGCGATAGCGCGCACCCGCCGCGGCATCCGCCGTGGTCAGCGAGAACCAGCCGCCCGGCTCGCGCCGCATGGCGGTGCTCCGGTCGGAGCCTTCGAGCAGCAGCGACACGTCCGGCCGCTCGCGGCGCCCAGACCCGAAAGCGGGTCCCGCCATCGGTCGGCTCGGCGCCAAACGGCATCTGGTGGTGGCGGGAGGTTGAGCGCATCGGCGGCGGCTTATGGTGGTTCGAGGTGCGGCGCCCGATTGATAAACAGCGCAAAGCTGCGGGCGCGCAGCAGGTAAACCTCCCCGGGCGCCCGAAGGTTGCCGTCGGCGACGAGACCGGTCGGTGTCGCGGTGTCGACCAAGACCTCCCACGACATCGGTGCGGCGAGCGTGGGAAAACGAAATTCGAGGTCGCCGTGATAGGCGCTCATCATAACGAGAAAGCTTTCGTCGATGTCGCGCTGTCCCCCCGGCGTGTAAAATTCGCCGGCGGCGCCGCTCAGCACATAGGCCAGCGACAGGGCCACCGGATTGTTCCAATCGTCGGTATTGGCTTCGTTGCCGGCCGGGGTGATCCAGGTGATGTCCTTGACACCCGCTTCGGACAGAACCTCGCCGCGAAAAAAGCGCGGGCGCGAGAAGACCCGGTGCGCCCGGCGCAAATGGACGAGAAAAGCGACAAAGCGCCGCAAATTCTCGTCCTCGGGCCGGACGTTCGGCCAATCGATCCAGGAAATCTCGTTGTCTTGGCAATAGGCGTTGTTGTTGCCGTTTTGGCTGCGCCCGATCTCGTCGCCGGCGAGCAGCATCGGCACGCCCAATGACAGCAGCAACGTCGCCAGCAGATTGCGCTTTTGCCGGTCGCGCAGAGAGACGATCTCGGGGTCGTCCGACGGCCCCTCGGCGCCGCAATTCCAGCTCAAATTGTTGTCGCTGCCGTCGCGATTGTCCTCGCCATTGGCCTCGTTGTGCTTGTCGTTGTAGCTGACCACGTCCTGCAGCGTGAACCCGTCATGCGCGGTGATGAAATTGATGCTGGCCCACGCCCGGCGGCCGCGCGATCCGAAGATGTCGGAGGAGCCGGCGATGCGCGACGCGAGGTCGGCGACCACGCCTTCGTCGCCCTTCCAATAGCGCCTGACGGTGTCGCGGTATTGTGCATTCCATTCGGCCCAGCCGGGCGGGAAATTCCCGAGCTGATAGCCGTATGGGCCGAGGTCCCAGGGCTCTGCAATAAGCTTCACGCCGGCCATGGCCGGGTCCTGCCGCACCGCATCGAAGAACGCGCTGCCTTGTCCATAATCGTTGTTCTCGCGGGCGATGGTCGTGCACAGGTCGAAGCGGAACCCGTCGATATGCATTTCCAACGCCCAATAGCGCAGCGAATCCATGACCAGCTGCAACACCCGCGGGTGGTCGGTGTTCAACGTGTTGCCGGTGCCGGTGAAATCTCGGTAAAAGCGGCGGTCGTCGTCGAGCCGGTAATAGGAGGCATTGTCGATGCCGCGAAACGACAGGGTCGGGCCGAGCTGATTGCCCTCGCCAGTATGGTTGTAAACGACATCGAGGAATATTTCGATCCCGGCATCGTGCAAGCGCTTGACCATGGTCTTGAAATCGGCGATCGCGCCAGTCGGCAAAAAGCGCGGATCGGGGGCAAAAAAGCCAATGGTGTTGTAGCCCCAGTAATTGGCGAGGCCGCGTTCCACCAGATGCCGGTCATCGACCGAAGCGTGCACCGGGAGAAGCTCGACAGCGGTGATGCCGAGCTCGACGAGATAGTCGATCATCGCCGGCGAGGCGAGGCCGGCAAAGCTGCCGCGATGCGCCGGATCGACACCGGGGTGGTTGATCGTGGCGCCGCGCACGTGGAGCTCGAAAACGATGGTCTCTTCCCACGGCATCTGCGGCCGGCGATCCTCGCCCCAGGTAAAGGCCGGCTCGACGACGCGGCATTTCGGCATCAGCCGTGCATCGTCGCGCCGGTCGAACGACAGGTCTTCGCGCAGGCTGCCGATGCGGTAGCCGAACAGCGGGTCGCCCCAGCGCAGCCGGCCGCTCAGCGATCTGGCGTAGGGGTCGAGCAACAGCTTGTTCGGGTTGAAACGGTGCCCGTTCGCCGGATCGTAAGGCCCGTAGACCCGGTAGCCGTAAAGCTGGTTCGGCCGCGCATCGGGCAGATAGACGTGCCAGACCTCGTCGGTATATTCGGGGAGCGTAATTCGTGCTTCCTCGCGCGTCCCCGATGCGTCGAACAGGCACAATTCGACTTTCTCGGCGTGCGCCGAGAAGATCGCGAAATTGACCCCTTTGCCATCCCATGTGGCACCCAGCGGGTAGGACCGGCCCGGCCACACCTTGGTCTGCGACGCCATGCTTTGCTCAATCCGGGGTAAAGATCAGGACGCCCAGCGGCGGCAGCCGCAGACGCAACGAATAATGGCAGCCGTGGATCGGATGCGGCTCGGCATGCACCTCGCCCGCGTTGCCGACCCCGCTGCCGGCGTATTCGCTGGCGTCGGTGTTGATGCGCTCGAGGTAGCGGCCCGGCCGCGGCACGCCGATCCGATAATCTTCGCGCACCACCGGGGTGAAGTTGCAAACGACAACGGCGAATTCGTGCGGATCGCGACCACGGCGCACGTACGAGACGACACTCTCGGCGGCATTGGCGACGTCGATCCAGGCAAAGCCGTCCGGCTCGCAATCGAGCCGATGCAGCGCCGGGGTGCCACGATAAAGCCAATTGAGGTCGCGCACCAGCCGGCGCACCCCGTCGTGGCAAGGATCGCCCAGCAGCTGCCAATCGAGACCGATGTCGTGGTTCCATTCCCGCTCTTGCGCGAATTCGCCGCCCATGAACAGCAATTTTTTGCCCGGCTGGGTCCACATGAATGCGAAATAAGCCCGCAGATTGGCGAAGCGCTGCCAGCGGTCGCCGGACATTTTTGCGATCAGCGCGCCTTTGCCGTGCACCACCTCGTCATGGCTGAGCGGCAAGACGAAATTCTCGTGGAACGCATAGAGCAGGCCAAAGGTCAGGTCGTTGTGCCGGTATTTGCGAAAGACCGGGTCGGTCGTCATGTAGCGCAGCGTGTCGTGCATCCAGCCGAGGTTCCATTTGAACCCAAAGCCGAGCCCACCGACATAGCTGGGGCGCGAGACCATCGGCCAGGAGGTCAATTCCTCGGCGACCGAGGTGGCGCCGCTCGCCTCGCCGAAAACCAGCTCGTTGAGCCGGCGCAGAAAGGCGATCGCTTCGAGATTCTCCCGCCCGCCATAAATATTCGGGATCCAATCACCCTCGCGCCGGCTGTAGTCGAGATAAAGCATCGAGGCGACGGCGTCGACCCGCAGCCCATCGATATGAAACTCGCGCAGCCAATAAAGCGCGCTCGACAACAGAAAGTTCGAGGTCTCGCGGCGCCCGATATTGTAGATCAGCGTGTTCCAGTCTCGGTGCACGCCCTGGCGCGGATCGGCATGCTCGTAGAGGGCGGTGCCGTCGAACCGGCCGAGGCCCTGCGGGTCGTTTGGAAAATGGCCGGGGACCCAATCGAGCAGAAGGCCGAGCCCGGCGCTGTGGCAAGCTTCGACAAAGCCGCGAAAATCGTCCGGCGTGCCATGGCGGGCAGTCGGGGCGAACAGCGACAACGGCTGATAACCCCATGACCCGTCGAACGGATACTCCATGATCGGCATGATCTCGAGATGGGTGAAGCCCATGTCGAGCACGTAGGGCACGAGCTGCTCGGCGAGCTCGCGATAGGTCAGATACCGCCCGCCCTCGGCGAGGTTGCGCCGCCACGAGCCTAAATGAGCTTCGTAGATCGCGATCGGGGCCTCGCGGTCGTTTGTGCGCCAGCGCTCGGCCATCCAGGCGCCATCGTGCCAGACATGCCGGCTCGGCTGGGCGATGACCGAAGCGGTGCCGGGCGGCGGCTCGGTGCGTTCGGCGTGCGGGTCGGCTTTCAGCGGCAGCACCGCTCCGTCCGGTCCGACAATGCGATATTTGTAGAGATGCCCCGGCCGCAGTCCGGGCACGAACAATTCCCAGAACCCGCTCGAGCCGCGCAGCCGCATCGGCATCCGCCTGGCGTCCCAGCCGTTAAAGTCGCCGACGACGCCGACCGCGCGCGCATTCGGCGCCCAGACCGCGAACGCCACCCCCTCGATCCCTTCGTGAACCAACGGATGCGCGCCTAATTTCCGATAGCTGGCGAGATGATTGCCTTCGCCGAGCAAGTGAAGGTCGAGATCGCCGAGCACCGGCGGGAACGAGTAGATGTCGTCGAGCTCATGCTCGCTGCCGCCGCTTTTTACCCGCAGCCGATAGCGGAACGGCAGGCGCCGATCGGGAATACGAGCGACGAACAATCCGGCATTGTGCAGCCGCAGGGCTTCGGTCGCGATTTTCCCGGTGGCGCTTTCGACGACAAAGACCTGGTCCGCGCCCGGCAATATCGCACGCACCTCGAGGCCGTCCTGGGTATCGTGCGGGCCCAAAATCGCGAACGGATCGCCGTGCCGGGCTTCGACAATGGCGGCGATCTCGGCTTCGGGCAAAACCGTTGCCGCGGCCTCGGCTGGCCGCGGATCAGCTCGCTGCGCCACTTGCCGCCGCCTTGGTCCGGTCGAACATCCGAAGAATGCCGAGCAGCGGGATATCCACCCATGCCGGGCGGTTCGCCAGCTCGTAGGAAACCTCGTAGATCGCCTTTTCGAGCGTGAAGAACGCAGTCAGGTCGCGGACCTGCTTTTTGCTCGAAGGATAGGCGGCGCAACCGCGCATCGTCTTGCGGTAGGCGGCGCGGAAGCCGTCGACCGCACGCTGGCGCCAGCTTTCGGCAAGCTCGGTCATACGCGGTTCCGCCGCGGCCCGAATTTCAGCCAGCTGCCGCACCGCGGCCACCGCGGCATAGTCAAATGACCGGATCATCCCGGCGACGTCGCGCAATGGCGAATTTTTGGCGCGGCGGTCGGCTAGCGGGCGGGCCGGCTCGCCTTCGAAATCGACAATGAAAAAGTCGTTCTGCACCACGATCGTTTGGCCCAGGTGATAATCGCCATGGACCCGCGTTTTCTGCGCCGCGATTTCGTCGGGCAGCAGGGTGCGAATTTCAGCGAGCAGCACGTCGCGCGCGGCCAGCACCCGGTCTGCCGGCTCGCGCGCACGTTCGGGCAGCCGGGAACGCTCGCGCTCGAGCCGCGCCAGCATCGCGCCGGCCTCGCTCTCCAATGCGCTGCGCCACTGCACGATATCGTCACGCGTGATCGGCTCGGGCACAAAGCCGGGGTCGTCTTCGGTCTTTTCCGCCAGGGCGCGGTGCATCTCCCCGGTGCGGATGCCGATCTGGCGGGCGAGAGCCAAAAAGAACAGGTCCGGATCGGGCAGCTCGGACGACCTCTCCTCGCCGGCCACCAGCGCGTCGTCGAGATAGCGCGTCAAATAGTTGAGAGCCTGGGTCCAGCCGTCGCCTTGATTGCGGACAAAACCAAACAGGATCCCCAAGGCCATCCGCCGTGGCGGTCCCTCCTCGCCGGCGAGCATCAATTCGAGCGTGGCGAGCGGCGGCGGCGTATAGGCGAAACCGGCGCGCTCGACGAGAAACCGCGTCATCTCGATTTCGGGGTGCGGTCCGGGCTCCAGCCGCCGATAGAGCTTCAGCATGCCGTATTCGGCGAAGAAGACCGAGCTGTTCGATTGCTCGACACCGCCGCCGCGCCGCACTGCGAGCTGCTCCGGCACCGGTGCTTCGCCATAGCTCGGGGTCCATGCGCATCGGATCTCGCCGCCGTCGAGCGGCAGCGTGGCGCCGCGCGCAATTGCATCCATCAGCGCCAGCGCAAAGCCGTCCTGCGACAGCGCATCGACCACCGCACCTTCGCGGCGAAACTGGCGCAGCTCGGCCAATGTCATCGCGGCGAGCCCCAAACGCAGGTCGGTCTCGGCCGGTGACCAGACGGTGGCGCAGGGCAGAAAATAGGATTGCCGGTCGCCGCCTCGCAACGTCGCCTCGACCGCAGCGGCGAGATAGGTTTCGACGGCGGCGCCGTCCTGCGCGGCACCGGCGACCTCGCCATGCGCCATCACTGAAACGCCGGCAATCCGCTGGTCTTTAGCAGAGAACCAGCGCTGGCGCGGCAAAAACGCCGGGATGATGTCGCCTTCGAGCTGCCGCAGATTGTGCGGGCGGAACAGGTCGGCCCAACCCTGCGGCATGACCAAGGTGACAAATTCCGGCAGCGGCGCCTGCAAGCTCGTCGAATCCTGCGAGCTCGGCACCAGGTCGAACCAGAAAAAGCTGTGCGCCTGCAAGGTCAGCATATAAGGCGCCTCGCCGACCATCGGAAAAACGCTGCGCCCCAAGAGCTCGACTGGCTGGCGACCGCGAAATTCCGCCAGATCCAGCTCGACCGCTTGGGCCGAGCGCGACAGATTGGCAACGCACAGGATCGTCTCGTCCTCATAGCTGCGCAAATAGGCTATGACTTTGCGGTTCGAGGGATAAAGAAAGCGCAATGTGCCGCGCCCGAACGCCCGGCGCGCCCGACGGGCGCCGATCAGCCGCTTCATCCAATTCAGCAATGACGACGGCGACCGGCTTTGCGACTCGACATTGACCGCTTCGAAGCCATAGACCGAATCCATGATCGGCGGCAGATAAAGCCGCTCCGGGTCGGTTCTGGAAAAGCCGCCATTGCGGTCGAAGGTCCATTGCATCGGCGTGCGCACGCCGTCGCGGTCGCGCAGAAAGACGTTGTCCCCCATGCCGATCTCGTCGCCGTAATAGATCACCGGCGTTCCCGGCATCGAGATCAACAGCGCGTTCAGCAATTCGATCCGGCGCCGATCGTTTTCCATCAATGGCGCCAGCCGCCGGCGGATCCCGAGATTGATGCGGGCACGCCGATCGGCGGCGTAATGGTTCCACAGATAGTCGCGCTCGCGGTCTGTCACCATCTCCAGGGTCAGCTCGTCGTGATTGCGCAGGAACACCGCCCATTGGCAGGTCGCCGGGATGTCCGGTGTCTGGCGCATGATGTCGGTGATCGGATGGCGGTCCTCGGTCGATACCGCCATGTAGATGCGCGGCATCAGCGGAAAGTGAAACGCCATGTGGCATTCGTCGCCGGCGCCGAAATATTGCAATACGTCCTCGGGCCATTGATTGGCCTCGGCCAGCAGCATGCGGTCGCCGTAATGTCGGTCGAGCTCGCCGCGCAGCCGGCGCAGGACCTCGTGCGTCTCGGGCAGGTTTTCGTTGGTCGTGCCTTCGCGCTCGATCAAGTAGGGGACGGCGTCCAGGCGCAGCCCGTCCACCCCGAGGTCGAGCCAGAACTTCATGACCTCGGCAACGGCACGGAACACCCGCGGATTGTCGAAATTCAGGTCCGGCTGGTGCGCATAAAACCGATGCCAATAATACGCCTGCGCCACCGGGTCCCAGGCCCAGTTCGATTTCTCGGAATCGACGAAGATGATGCGGGTTTCGGGGAATTTCTGGTCGTTGTCGCTCCACACATAAAAGTCGCGCCACGGCGAGCCGGGCTTCGCGTGGCGCGCGCGTTGAAACCACGGATGCTGGTCCGAGGTGTGATTGATCACCAGCTCGGTGATAACGCGCAGATTGCGCCGATGTGCTTCGCGAACAAAAACCTTGAAGTCGTGCATCCGGCCATAAGAGGGGTTGATGCTTTTATAGTCCGCGATGTCATAGCCATCGTCGCGCAACGGTGACGGATAGAACGGCAGCAGCCACAGCGCCGTTACGCCGAGGTCCTGCAGATAATCGAGCTTGCGGTACAGCCCTTGAAAATCGCCGATACCGTCGTCGTCGGCGTCGAAAAACGCCTTGACGTGCAGTTGATAAATAATGGCGTCCTTGTACCACAGCGGGTCCGGGGTCGCCGGCCGCGTCGCCGTGTCGCCATGCGGCAGCGGTGCCGAAGCATCGTCGGGCGGGCTCATGCGCGTTGCGAGGCTGAGAGGCGAAAGATCAACGAAGGGTTGATCTCGGGGTCGAGGCGAAAGCGCTGGCGTGCGCCGCGCAGCCGAGACACGGCCCCGGTAAACGCCTCGGCCAGCTCGAATTCGTCCTCGTCGGTCAAGCCGAGCGCCGTCAGCGGCAGCTCGACCTCGCCCTCGTGAACGGCATGCGGATCGAGGTTGACGACGACGACGACGGCATTCGGCGGATCGACGGACGTCTTGGCATAGGCGAGAATGCTCGCCTCGTCGCAACCGAGAAAGCGCAGGCTCGGAAATTTTTGCAATGCAGGGTTCTCGCGGCGAAAGCGGTTGACGATGCGGATGTCGTCCTTGATGTTGCCGGGCCGGTCCCAATCCCAGACTTTATATTCGTATTTCTCGGAGCTCAGGTATTCCTCACGCCCCGGCAGCGGCGTATTCTCGCATAATTCAAAACCATTGTAGATGCCGTAGGCTGGCGACAGGGTCGCAGCCAGCACCAGGCGGATGCGGAAGGCGGCCCGGCCGCCCTGCTGCAGAAATTCCGGCAGAATGTCGGGCGTGTTGGTAAAAAAGTTCGGGCGGAAATATTCGCTGGTCGGAAACTTAGTCAGCTCGGTCAGATATTCGGTCAGCTCGCTCTTTGTATTGCGCCAAGTAAAATAGGTATAGGACTGGCTGAACCCCGCTTTGGCCAGCGCCCGCATCATTTTCGGCCGGGTAAAGGCTTCGGCCAGGAAAATCGCCTCGGGGCAGTGCTGTTTGATCTCGCGGATCAGCCATTCCCAAAACGGCATCGGCTTGGTGTGCGGGTTGTCGACGCGAAAGATGCGCACGCCCGCCCCGACCCAGAACAGCACGATATCGCGCAGCGCCGCCCATAAAGCATCGCGGTCGCTGGTGTCGAAATCGACATTGACGATGTCTTCGTACTTTTTGGGCGGATTCTCGGCGTATCGGAGCGAGCCGTCCGGGCGAAAGCGAAACCACTGCGGGTGCTCGCGCACCCAAGGATGGTCGGGCGCGCATTGCACGGCGAAATCGAGCGCCACCTCCAACCCGTGCGCTGCCGCAGCGCGGACAAAGCGGCGGAAATCGTCGAGCGTGCCGAGCCCGGGCTCGACCGCGCAATGGCCGCCATCCTCTGAGCCGATTGCGTAAGGGCTGCCTGGGTCGCCGGGTGCGGCGCGCGGCTCGTTGTTTTTTCCTTTGCGGTTCACTCGGCCGATCGGATGGATCGGCGGCAAATAGACGACATCGAAGCCGAGCCCTGCGATTTCGGGAAGGCGCGCAATACAGTCGTCGAAGGTGGCGCTTTTGCCGGGCTCGCGGCCCTGGCTGCGCGCGAACATCTCGTACCATGCCGAAAATCGCGCCGCCTTGCGATCGACGACGACCTCGAGCTCCGGCATCGCGGTTGTCGGGTCGGGCCGCGTGGCGTTGCGCGCGATCAGCGCTTGCACCGGGCGGGATAAAAGCAACTCCGCGCGGCTCGCCTCGTCGCTGCGATCGAATTGGTCGAGCAGCCGGCGGATGGCGTTTGCGTCTTCGGCTTTGGCCCCGGCCGCGACTTCGGCGACGATGGCCCGGCCTTCGCGCAGCTCGAGCGAAATCTCTTGCCGGGCGTCGCGCTTTTTCTCGATTTCTTCGCGCCAGCTTTCAAAGCGGTCGGTCCAGGCTTCGATCGTGTAATGCCATATGCCGGGCCAGGTCAGCGCAAAGCGCCCGACCCAGCGGTCGTTGTCGAAGAATTCGAGCGGCGCTTCCTGCCACGCTCCGTTTTCGTGACGGTATTTGACCACCGCCCGCAGCTTGTCGTGACCGTCGCGAAAAATATCGGCCCAAACCTCGAAGAAATCGCCTTCGATGCGCTTTACCGGGTAGCGGCCGCCATCGAGCTGCGGATAGACGTCCTCGATCTGGATCCGCGCCTCGGGCCGCCACCGATCCGGCATCGCCGAATGCGGTATCACATTGGCCGGTAGGCGCACCACGCGCACCGCGAGCGGCTCGACGGCAACCGGATCTGGCGCCGGCGCGCCCTCGAAGACGCGCGGCTGCCGCGGGTCGCGGTTGACCAGGATCAGCGCCCGATCGTCCGTGCTCGCCGCTCGCCGCTCCAGCACGATGAGCCCTTCCTGCCCGCTCGGCAACAGCCGTTGCGGCCCTTCCTCGTTCAACGGGGGAACCGCCGATTTCTCGGCATTGACCGCGGCAATAAAGGGGCTGAGGTCGAACCGCCTCGGCTCGGGCGGCTCGTCGCCTCGCATCACTACCGGCAATCGCCGCTCCCATCCGAATTCGAAGCCCATCGGCATCAATACGCCCGCGGAATATGCCGCGGCGAAGGCGTAAGCTTGGCGATAGCGTGGCTCGATCTCGGCTTCGGGCGTCCCGGCGGCGCGCAATTCGGCTGCCAGCCGCGGTGTGTCGTGGCTCTCGGGAAAGCCGATCGACGGCGCGATATGGCGAAACAACTCATATTGGTCGAGCAGCCACGGGCTTTTGAAATCCCACCATTTGACGCTGTTGTATAGATAGTCGAAGCCGGCGCCGGCGAGCGCCAGCACGGCCTCCTTTGGCGCGCCCACGGTCTCGGCGCAGAACAACGCATCGGGCATGGCCGTCTTGGCGGCGTCGGTCAGCGTTCGCCAGATTTCGGTCGGCACCTTATAGGCCGCGTCACAGCGAAACCCGCCAAAGCCGAGACCCAGATAATGGCCCACGACCTCCTGAAAATAAGCCACGACTTCGTCGCGCCGCGGTCCCCGGTAATCGAGCTCGGCAAGGTCGCCCCATTCGGTTTTGCGGCGCGGGTCGGCCGGGTCGCTCGCCGAGGGCGTGAGAATTGCACCCTTCGCGTCATGCGCAAACCAATCGGGATGGCGGCGCACCAGCTCGCTGTCTTTCGAGGTATGGTTGAGCACGAGATCCATGATCACGCGCAGCCTGCACTCTTTTGCCGCGGCGGTGAATTCGCTCAGCAGCCGGTCGTCGCCGAGGCTCTCGCCGCCGCGCAGCCGCGGGTTCAACCGGTAATAATCCTTGACGGCGTAGAGGCTTCCGGAAAACCCGGGAAAATGAAACGGGTTGAGATAGACCGCGTTGAAGCCCATCGCCGCAATGCGCGGCAGATGTTCGGCCCATTGCCGAACGGTCCCGGCCAATGTCGGAAAGAGGTTATAGATACGCAGGCCGTCGCGCACGAAATCCACCCCCGGTCAATCGCCCGTCGCCGCGCCAGAGCGCAGCCGACGATCAATGCCGCAGAACTTTTGGGCATTCGTGCGGTCAACCAACCGCGGCGCGCAACGGTTCCCCGATCTGCGCGTCAGACGACGACCTCGATCAGGTAAGGACCGGGTGCGGCGATGCCCTCGGCGAGCCGCCGGTTGAATTCCTCCATGGTCTCGACCCGTGCGCCCGGCACCCCCATGCCTTTGGCGAGGCTCACCCAATCGAGGTCGGGCCGGTCGAGGTCGAGCATGTCGAGCGCCTTGCGGCCGGGGTTGCCGGCGCCGACATTGGCCAATTCGCCCTTCAGGATCTGGTAGCTGCGGTTCGAGAACAGCAAGGGTCGTCACGTCGAGCCCTTCGCGCGCCTGCGTCCACAGCGACTGCAGCGTGTACATGCCGCTGCCGTCGCCTTCGAGGCAGACGATTTTGCGGTCGGGGCAGGCGATTGCGGCCCCGGTCGCGACCGGCAGGCCGAGCCCGATCGACCCGCCCATGTTGGAGAGCCAGTCATGCGGGGCGGCCATGCGGGTCGGCGCGAAAAAGCCGCGCCCGGTCGTCACCGCTTCGTCGGCGACGATCGCGTTTTCCGGCAGGAGTGCCGCGAGCGAGGCGCCGAGCGTTTCGGGTGTGATCCGCCCGGTCGCCGGCGGACCCGGCGGCTCGTTGCCGACCGGCGCCGGGGTCGAGCGGGCGCCGACCTCGTCGGCCAGGGCTTCGAGCGCGCCGATCAAATCCTCGTCGAGCCGGGCCAGCACATGGCCTTGGGCGTCGGCCGGCGCCAACAGGCTCGGCTTGTCGGGATAGGCAAAAAACGCGACCGGCATCTTGGCCCCGACCAGGACGATATGCTTGAGCCCGGCCAATACCTTGACCGCCTGATCGACGACATAGGGGATGCGCTCGACAAAGACCCGCCCGCGCCCGCGCTGGGTGCGCGCGTTCGAGCCCTGCGCCAGCAGCCGCGCCCCGGTTTTGGCGGCGATGCGGGCGGCAAGCTCCAGCCCGTCGGCCCGCAAGGCGCGGCCGGTGAGGAGGATCAGCGCCGGCTCGCCCGAGCGCAGCACCCGTGCGGCCTCCGCCACCGCTTCGCGCGACACCGGCTTCGGCGCCGGCGCCGGTGCCACAGCCGCCGGACCCGAGCCCTCGTTCCAGGCGGTGTCGGCCGGCAGGATCAGGGTCGCGATTTGGCCCGGCGGCTGGCGCGCGGCGGAAATGGCAGCAGCGCCGTCGGCGGCGATCGATTTGGCATCGGGCGAGGTCTTGACCCAGTGCGAGGAAGGCCGCGCCAATCCTTCGATGTCGGAGGTCAGCGGCGCATCGTATTTGCGGTGGTAGGTGGCGTGGTCGCCGACGATGTTGACCATCGGGCTCGACGCCTTGTTGGCGTTGTGGATGTTGGCGAGCCCGTTGGCGAGCCCGGGGCCGAGATGGAGCAGGGTGGCGGCCGGCTTGTCGCTCATCCGCGCATAGCCGTCGGCGGCACCGGTCACAACGCCCTCGAACAGCCCCAGAACGCAGCGCATGCCGTCCACCCGGTCGAGGGCGGCGACAAAATGCATCTCCGAGGTGCCGGGATTGGCAAAGCAATGATCGACGCCGCCGCCGACCAAGGTGCGCACCAGGCTTTCCGCGCCGTTCATCGAGCGTCTCCGATCCGAGGCAGTTCGAGGCAATAGCCCGCCCCTAAGCTATTCGAAGAGTGCCGCGATGTCGCGGGCCGAAAGCCGCCCCATTTACAACAACCGGCGCAAATCGTCGAAGCCGAGCTCGGCCTGGCGCGCGGATCAGTTGGCGCGGCCGGACGACGGGCAGACCGCTCACGCCTCCTCGATGGCGACGGCAACCGTTTCGGCGATGCCGCCGTGCCGCGGCGCCGGGTCTTCGCGAGGGATCGGCAAACCGTCTTTGGCAAGCGCTTCGAGGTAACCGCGCACCGCATCGGCCGCCATCGCACGGGCCTCCTCGAGCGTATCGCCCTCCGTCACCAACCCCGGCAGCGACGGACAGGTGACGACGTAACCGCCCTCTTCGGCAGGCTCGAACAAAACGGTGTAGCGATATTGATGCGCGCTCACGACCCACCTCCGCCCTTCGGGGTCTATACACCAACGAAACCGAGCCGACGCAATCGGTAGCGAGGACCCGCAGCTCTTGCTCAGCAGGCACCGCCAATTTTCGCCCCGGCTCAAACCGCGGGCGGGAGGATCCGACCATCGGGGCTGGAACCGACCGAAACGTCCGCCAAACCTTTTGGCGCTTCGCGAGAGAATTTCGTTCGTGCCCGGACCATGGTCCGGGCATCCACGCCTTCACCGCTGCCGATTAAAGACGGGGATGGCCGCGACAAGCGCGGCCACGAACGAGGAAGGGCCGGGATGTATCAAGGCCGGCGCGCGCGGCCGAGCCTTCTCGGAGCTGGGAAGGGTCTGGTTGCCGCCACCACCATTAGGGTCGGCGTACGCCGGAGTGGTGATAACGGTCGAAATTGCGACCGTATCACCGCGCGGGAGGTGCACCTGCTCAACACGACCGCATGGCTTTTGACCCTGCACCGCGAGGGCCTGCTGCCGGAAGGGCTGGAGCTGGTGGAAGAGATCAACTCTGCCCGGGCGACGCCGCTGCTGCCGTTCGAGAAAACCGGGCTCAGCAAGCGGGTGCGATCGAGCTGGCTGCGCCGGAGCTTTGAACGATGAATGAAGACCTAATAGGCAACTCTCTCGCCGACGTGCTGGAAAAGCTCGAAAAAGGCAAGATCGGGCATGGTGCTGCGATGGAATGGCTCGCCATCGACAGCTTTGACGATTTGGTCGAGATCATGCACGCGAACGGCCGGTTGATGCCCGGCCATCAGCCGATGCGCGTGGCACCGGAAACCCGCGAGCTGGTGCGACGGATATTCCGGCGTCACCCAGAAGAGTAGAAAGCTTCAGCCTTCGTTTCTGCCCGGACCAAGGTCCGGGCATCCACGCCTTCGCCGCCACCGATTAAAGACATGGATGGCCGCGACGAGCGGCCGCTATACGCCGGCGACGGCCTCGCGTAGCTGCGGCGTCCAGCCCGGCTGGTCGAAGACGCTCGGCGGCCAGTCGAGACCGTAATGGTCGCGCAGCATCGTGCCCTCGTATTCGGTGCGGAAGAGCCCGCGCCGCTGCAGGATCGGGATCACCTCGGCGCTGAACGCGTCGAGCTGCGCCGGCAACAGCGGCGGCATGATGTTGAACCCGTCCGCCGCACCCTCGGCGAACCAGTCCGCGATCAGATCGGCGATCTGCTCCGGCGTCCCGGCGGTGACGAAATGCCCGCGCGCGCCGGCGAGGTAGCCGAGCAATTGCCGCAAGGTCGGCTTGTCGCGTTTGACCAGGTTCAGGATCACCTCGGTGCGGCTGCGTGCCGCCTCGACCGAAGCGGTGTCCGGGAAGTCGGCGGGGGAGAGCGGCCGATCGAGCGGCAGATGCGCGAAATCATGCCCGCCGAAACGGCCGGAGAGCCGCTTGCGCCCGACCTCCGGGTCGGTCAGCTCGTTGACCTCGCGTGAGAGGCGCTGCGCCTCGGCTTCGGTCGCGGCGAGCATCGGGCTGAGGCCGGGAAGGATCAGAACGTGCTCCGCCGAGCGCCCCTCGGCGGCGGCGAGCTGCTTCAAATCGGCATAGAATTCCTGGGCGGTCGCCTTTGCCATATGGGCGGTGAAGACCGCGTCGGCGTGCCGCGCGGCAAAGCGGCGGCCGGTATCGGACGAGCCTGCCTGCACCAGCACCGGACGGCCCTGCGGGCAGCGCGGCAGGTTGAGCGGCCCGGCGACCGAATAGAAATCGCCGCGATGGTTGATCGATGTCATCCGCTCGCGGCGCGCATAGATGCCCGAGGCGCGGTCGTCGATGACGGCATCGGCGGCCCAGCTGTCCCACAGCGCGTTGACGACGGTCATGAATTCTTCGCCGCGGGTGTAGCGGTCGGCATGGCTCGGCTGCCCGGCGCCGCCGTAATTTTCCGCTGCGGTCGCCAGCCACGAGGTGACGATGTTCCAGGCGGCGCGGCCGTTGCTGATATGGTCGATCGAGGCGAACTGGCGGGCGAGGTTGAAGGGCTCGGTATAGGTCGTGGACGCGGTCGCGATCAGCCCCACCCTCTTCGTCGCCATCGCAATTGCGGCCAATACCGTGATCGGCTCGAGCCAGGTGCGCGGCGCCTGCGCGACATCGCCGCCGAGCGCCAGCTGGTCGGCAAAAAAGATCGAATCGAACAGCGCCGCCTCGGCGCGCTGCGCCAGATCGACGTAATAGCGGATATCCGTGAGCGGCAGCGGCGACGACGCCGGATGGCGCCACGACGCCTCGTGATGGCCGCGGCTGTGGATAAAGAGGTTCAGATGCAGCTGCCGTTTCATCGCGCCCGGTCCTCGCAATCGCCGCCCGCCTATCGGCAGCGGCAGCCGCCAAACCTACCCCGAAACGAGCAAGCGTAGGGCGGAAAAGCACAGCGCATTCCGCCGTTCTTCGAAAGGAAGAGGCCCGGACCGCCTCGCGCAAAATGTCGATCTGCGTCCCCAGCAGCTCGTAGGATGGGTTGAGCGGAAGGCGAAACCCATCATTGCCGGCGCGAACGCGTTCCTCAGCGCTTAACCGTCGGTCGCCGAGCCGGGATTGCGATGGGTTTCGCTGCGCTCAACCCATCCGACGACTATCCCTGATGACGAGCGTCAGATGACCCCTTCCTCGGCGAGGCGCTCGACCTCGCTCGGCGAGCGGCCGAGGAGCTCGGTCAGGACCCACATATTGTCCTCGCCGTAGCCGGGGGCGCCGCGGTTGGTGATGCCGCCGATATGGGCGGGGGTGGCGGAGAGCTTCATCGGGATTTCGTAGACGGGCCAAGTGCCGATCTTGGTGCCGGTGACCTCGGTCAGCCATTTGAGATGCCGCAGTTGCGGGTCGGTGTCGACGCGGTCCTCGGCGTTCTGGCAGACGCCGGCCGGCACCCCGGCCTTTTGCAATTTCATCATGCAGTCAAAGCAGTCCTGCGCGCGGGTCCAGGAGCCGACCGAGGCATCGAGCGCATCCTGGTGCAGCAGGCGCTGCTCCAATGTGGTGAAGCGTGGGTCGTCGAGCCAGCCGGTGTGATCGGCCACCTGCGCCAGCGCCCGCCATTCGGCCTCGGTAAAGCAGGCGATCGCGATCCAGCGGTCCTGTCCCTGGCACGGGTAAGCGCCGTGCGGGGCCGCCGGCTTATAGGGCGAGCGGTTGCCGTAGCGGCGCCATTCGCGGCCATTGGCCGACCAGTCGAGGATCGTGGCGCCGGTCAGGAAAATCCCGGATTCGCATTGCGAGGCGTCGATCCACTGCCCCTCGCCGGTGCGCTCGCGGTGATAGAGCGCGCCCAATAGGGCCAGCGCGTAGCCGTAGGCGCCCATCCAGTCGAGATAGGAATAGCCCCAGCCGACCGGCATCGCCGGCTCCGGCAGCCCCGACATCTCGCCCTGGCCGCCAAAGGCGGCGGCGACCGGCCCGACCGTGCGCATCCGGCCATAGGTGCCGTTGGCGCCCATGCCCGATTGCTGGATGTAGATCACGTCGGGGCGGATCGATTTCAGCACGTCCCAGCCGAGGCCGAGCCGCTGCAAGACGCCGGGCGAGAACCCCTCGGCCACCACGTCGCAGATGCGCACCAGGTCCTTGGCGATCGCCAGCCCCTTGGGATGGCGGATGTTCAGCGAGATGCCGCGCTTGCCGGCGTTCTTGTTGTTGAACTGGCCGCCCATATCGGGGTCGCGCACACCGGGCAAGGGCCCCGTCGCCATATCGCGCGCGGCGCGACCGCCAATCGGCGCCATCGCCGCGAGCCGGGTGTCGGGGTTGTCCTTCCATTCGACCTTGAGGCTTTCCGCACCCATCGCCGCCAAGAAACGGGTGCCGCCGGCCGAGGCCAAAAACCAGGCGAAATCGAGAATGCGCACGCCTTGCAGCGGGAAGGGCTTCTCGTGCATCGCCGAAAGCCGCGGCTCGGCGATGGGGCGCGGCGTGGCGGGGACGCTCGGCCGCCGGACCCCTTCGCCGAGGATCGCCGCGGTGTCCTCGCCGAGCAATGGCGCGCGCCGGCCGACCTGCCAGCTGGTCTTGCTCGCAAGCCATTTCGAGGTCGGATAGCGAAAGCTCTTGCCGTGCTCGGGATGCGCGACATCGGCAAAGGTCTTGCGCACGAGCCAATGCTCGTCGAGCGCATTCTCGTGCGGCTTGCGCAGCGGCGCCCACAGGAGCCCGGCGTCCTGCGCCGCGCGCCACGGCATGTCGCGGTAGGTCCAGGCGCGGACAAAGCGCTGCACGACGTCGAGCATGTGCGAGCGCGCCGCGTCGCTCGCCGCGGTGCCGGGCACCTGCCGCGCCTTCAGATCGGCGTCGGGCGGCGGCGGCTGGAGATCGGCCTCAGCGCCGTATTTGGACAACAGCGGCACCAGATTCTTCAGGTCGCGCGCGCCCATGCCATGGGTGATGAACCAGCGGCCGTCCTTGGTGTGGCAGATGCCGGGCGAATGGTTCGGGGTCTCGGCGGCATGGCGGTTGGTGAGCCGCCACAGCGGCACCCGCCGCATGACCCAGTACATGATGTCCTGCTCGGGGTTCTTCGACACCGCCTCGTGGATCGCGATCGATACCTCCTGGCCCTGGCCGCTGCGGTGGCGGTGGATCAGCGCCGCGATGATGCCGGTCGCCAATTGCTCGCCGGCGATGTGATAGGCGTGCCAGACCTGGGGTGCGATCGGCGGCGTGTCGTATTCAAAGCTCGGGTCGGGATCGTAGCCGCAATTCATCATGACGCCGCCGAGCGCCAGATGAACGAGGTCGGAGCCCTTGAAATCAGCCCACGGGCCGTCATCGCCAAAGGGCGTCATCCGCGCCGTCACCAAGGCCGGAAAGCGGGCGTTGAGCGCCGCGCGGTCGAGCCCCAGGGCCGTGTTGAGCGCACCGCAGCTGGCATCGAGCAGGATGTCGGCGCCGGCCAGGAGGCGCAGCAGATGCTCGCACGCTGCAGAGTTCCCTGGCGGCTCGCGCAGATCGAGCACGACCGATTTTTTGTTGCGGTTGTAATTCCAGAAAAAGAGCGAGCGTTCGAGACCCGGCCGGTCGTCGAGATAGGGGCCGATCCGGCGCGTCGCATTGCCTTCGGGCGGCTCGATCTTGATCACCTCGGCGCCGAGCCCGGCGAGCAGCAGCCCCGTGTATTCGGCACGCTCGTCGGCAATCTCGACGACGCGCAGCCCGGCCAGCATGCCGGGACCCGCATTGCCCATCATCTCGCCCGGCCCCCGCGCAACCGAGCCGTTCTCTGGCATGGCGCTCTTCCCGCTTGGTTTCGAAAGCGATTGTGGGTCGCCCGCCGCCGTTGTCAACGCGACCGATCAAGCCGGAAGCTCATTGCCCGCATGCAACACGGACGAACCGGCTCGCAGCCCTCGCAAGCGCGGCGCCGGCCGCTTAGGCTCGGATGCAGCGACCGCGGGGGTGCTTGCAGTCGCCACTTCTTGTTACCACAATAAGCAGTGAAGATCGAGCTCGACCCGGAAAAGGACACGCTCAACAGGGCGAAGCATGGTGTTTCGCTCGCGGCCGCAGCCGATATGGACTTTGAGGTGGCGCTGGTCGAACCGGATCATCGGCACAGCTACGGAGAAGCCCGATTTCAAGCAATCGGCCCGATTTCCGGACGGCTTCACCTGCTCGCGTTCACGATGCGTGGGGACGCGCTGCGGGCGATCTCGCTGCGAAGGGCCAACGCGCGGGAAAGGAGACGCTATGGGCAGAAAACCTGAAAAACCCTCCCACATCTCGCAACAGGATTGGGACGACGCCGAGATCCCTGAATGGACCGCCGATGATTTTGCTCGGGCAAAGCCATTCCGCGAGGTTTTCCCCGAGCAGTTCAGTTCATGGAAACGGACCGGCCGGCCGCCAGCCGCCGCACCTAAGGTGCATATCGGCTTTCGACTGGCCGCCGACGTGGTCAAGAGCATTCGCGACACCGGCAAAGGCTATAATGCTCGTGTCGAGAAGGTGCTTCGCGACGCCCTGGCCAAAGGCGAGCTGTAGCTCTGTCGGCACCGTCCATCATGCGGATCACTCGGCGGCGGCGCGGGTCGGGGCTTGCGCCGCGGCGAGGATGGCGGCGGCCTCCTTGGCGACGCGGGTGCCTTCGAAAAAGCGCGGGTTTTGCGTGCCCCACAGCTTGACCGCGTTCTCAAAGGTGAAGGCGCGGAAGTCGTCGATCGTGATGTGGCCGTCCTCGACCAGCTCATAGGCTTCGGGCAACGGGTGGCGCATGTCGATCACGTCGAAATGCCCGATGTCCGACGAAAAGATCGCGTTCAATTTCGACCCGAACGGGTTCGAGCGGCCAAAGGCGGTGGCGTTCATCCGGTCGTCGGCCTCGCAGCCGAAATAATAGGGCTTGGCGTAAAGATCGACCCAATCCTCCTTGCGGGTGATCTTGCAGGCCGAGAAATCGTCGATGTCGTCGAGGTTGCCGGTGAGGTAAGCGAGCTCGGGGTCGGGGAGCCCGCCGCGCTCGCGCAAGGCGGCGGCGATGTCGCTATAGCCGTATTTCTCGACGAGGCTCATCAATTGGTCGCGGTCGAGCTTGTCCGGGTGCATGCGCTCCGAGCGCCTTGGCGCTGCGCCGCTCCCAATGCTCGATCAGATCGCCGAACAACTGCGAGGCCCAGCCGACGCCGCCTTCGAGAAAGGCGAAATGCAATTGCGGGAAGCGCCGGGTGACGCCGCCCAAAAAGATCGCCTTGGCGGTCGCATGCCCGGCGGCGGCGAAATGGCCGATATGATTATAGACGAAATTGGTCGGCGACAGGCGCAGCCCCTGGTTCGACGAAGCGCTGTGGAAAGTGGGGGAGATGCCCAGCTCGACGCATTTCGCCCAGACCGAATCGTAATCGTATTCGCTGTCGAGCCCGAGGACGTCGTACCAGACCGCAAAACGCGCGGTGTCGGGGTCGTTGGCGGCAACCGCCGGGACTTTTCTCGCGAGGTTGCTGCCGAACATGCCGACTTTGGAGCCGAGCTCCCTGGTGACGAACTCCAATTCGGCGATCGCCTCGTCCGGCGTGTGCATCGGGATGATCGCGGCCGGGGTCAGCCGGTCGCCGAGACCGGAGAAATAATCGGCCGAGACGATGTTGTAGGCGCGGATCACGGCGCGCCGCGCGGCATCGTCCCGAATGCGCGGAAAGCGCAGACCCGCGGTCGGATAGATGATGCCGAAATCGACGCCGATCTCGTCGAGCCGGTCGTAGAGCAATTTCGGCATCATCGCGGTCGCGCGGTCGAGCGTGTTCTCCGCTTGGCGGCTCATAAAGGCCTGCTGGCCCATGCGCTTGCGGCCCCGCTCGGCGGGCGACAGCGACAATGATTCGCGGGTCGTGCCCATCGCCTTCAGAAACCCGTCGGCGGCCAAATCGCCGCCCACCTTGCGCATCTTCTCGCTGAACACCGGGTCGTACTCGACCCAATGCCCGTCGCCATCGACGATCGGATGGTCGATCCTCGACCGGACCTCTGCGGGGGTCATGTGCGCGCTCATGGGTCAGCTCCGGAGTAGTGGCGCGAAAGCCGCGATTTCAATCCTGAAGCGGGCGCGCCGCCGCGCCAAATGCCATTTCCGCGCCGCCGCCTGCGCCCAGCGCATGGGCGACACGATTAAGCCCGTCCGACGGCGTGGTGCAGCCGAAACCCGCTTTGCCGTTGTGTTCAGCTGCGCCGCGACGGTGGCGACACCGACCCCCCTGCAGCCGCAGCAGGATGATCGCGGCGCGGTCGCGCACCCCGATGGAGGTCGAGCGCGATCGGCGGCGAAGCTCCTCCTCAACATCCGGCTCCCTCGCCAATCGCTTGATCGGCCGCGCAATCCCCGCCATCCTTCCGCCAATTCACCCACCGCAGATATCAGTCGGTATTTGCAAGCCAGGACACCAGTTTGGTGGAAGCGCCAGCGCAACGGCGGAATACAGCGTGGGTCGCCGAGATAGAGCGGCGAGCCCTGGTCTGGATGGCGGCTAGGCTTCCGCCGGTGGTGACGCCGAACGCCTTAACGGCCACCGGCATGTTAGGCGCGCTGATTGCGATGGTCGGCTACTTCCTTGCCGCGGGGCGGCCCGCCATGCTGTGGCTGGCGAGCGTCGGGTTTTTGTTGAACTGGTTCGGCGATTCTCTGGATGGCACGCTCGCTCGTGTGCGCGGGATTGAACGCCCGCACTTCGGCTTCTTTCTCGATAAGTCCACTGACCTGCTTGCGCATGCGCTATTTGCCGTCGGATTGGGGCTTTCCACCTTTATCCGGTGGGAGCTTGCGATGGCGGGATTGGCCTCGTTCTTTATGGTTTCGATGGTCAGCCTGATTCGCGTCGGCGCCGGTTGCAGCTTCGACATCGCATATTTCGGCATCGGAATGACCGAGACCCGCTGCATCTTGGTGCTTCTCAACAGCGCTGTTTTTTTCTTTCCGCCGCGGCCGATCCGAGCGTTTGGCGTGTCGTTCACATATCCCAACTTGCTTGCGGTCGTATGGATCGCGGGACATGTGAGCGTGTTCCTCGTTGTCATGATCGCAGAGGCGCGGCGTCTCGCCGTGGAGGACCCGCCACGAGTAATCGCGAGCGGGACGGCTTCAAAGGCGTCGCGGGTCGGCTGATTTCCTGATCGCTAAACCGATGCTTGTCGCAAGTATTTTGTGCCGGACATACAGTCTAAGATGAATATTAGAATCACGATCACGGTCTACTTTCAAATCAATTGGTTCAGATCCAGGGTGAAGATTCAGTGCGATATCGTGTCCCCCATCACGTATTTCTTTAATAAACTCCATCATATCATGCTCACGATAGACGACGTCCGATCCGTACTCCAGCGTCTTGGTATCGGAGCCGAGGTTAAATTCCGTCGTATGCACCGCGAGGCCGCCTGGCCTCAGACACTTGAGAGAGCTTCGGATAAAGTCGAATCCGTGCCTCAGGCTGCCGAGATGCTCAAGGGCGCAGGCTGACCAGCAGAAATCGAAACCCACAAGATCGTCAGGAATTGAATTCATGTCGACAGGACGGAATGTGGCGTTGTTATAAAACTTCTCGCGGCCGACAATCTCCGGGAGAAAGATTTTGTCGAGCGAATCGGCATGTTGATTGATCCAGCGTCGCCGGACTACGGGCTGGTCCGTCGCCACGATCTGGCAGCCTTGCGATACGAAAAGCGAGGGAAGCTTTTCGCGGCCGACGCCGAACACCAGGCCGCGGCATCCTAGCGTTGCCATTCCGGCCTTTTGAACCGATCGGAAGATATAGACGAGTTCCCACTGTTTTCGGTGAAGACGCGGAGCTTCGCGCATCAGAGAACAGACGTATCTGTAGCACGGTTCGCTAAATTGACTTGAAGTACAGAGTTGGCTGACTGGCCCCGACATTGTCGGAAGAGCGGGCCAACGAACTCTCAATTCGTGAAAGAAATCATTCGAAATTGTCGTAGAAAGACCACGGAGTATCCGCGAAATCCGGGTCAGTCGGCGAAAAATTGTCGCCACTATTTCGGGCGGAGAAGCGCCGCAAGGAAGGGCAGACTTTATCATGGCTGACCCCAATCGATTTCTTCTCGCATCTTCCGCGCGTAGCGCGGGATTCCTTGATTGTTGCGACGTTGGCGCCGCACGCCGCCGCACGCCGATCGGGAGATAAGATGTCGCATTCAGCCGAGTTATAACAGCGGCGTCGGGGTTTTGGCGATTCACCGGGCGTTGCGGGCCGGAGCGTTGCGGCGGCTCGGAGATCTCATAATGCCGCCTGCCCCTGTGGGGCGC
Source organism: uncultured Alphaproteobacteria bacterium (assembly GCA_963702685.1). GTDB lineage: Bacteria > Pseudomonadota > Alphaproteobacteria > ATCC43930 > CGMCC-115725 > AP-15. The sequence continues at coordinate 342,966 of CAVPDQ010000009.1, forward strand.
TGCGCCTCCTTTCAAGCGCTTGTTCCAGGCTCTGCCGGGCAGGGCAGGAGGCGGGGCCGTCGTGACGACCCTGGATCCCTCGCTCACCGCGAGGCCGTGATGACCGTGCGATAGCGCTCGATCGCACGTTCCATGCCGGGGGTCAGCGGCGGCGGGTTCGGAACGGCTTCGACGAAAGCGCGCTGATCCTCGACCGACAGACGGCTGATCTGGGTTTCCTCGATCGCGCGGTGCGCGGCTTCACGGCCGGCGGCGGAAGGCGTGGGTGGCCGGGTCGAGCCCGGCCAAGACGATTTTGGGTTGATGATGTCGGTTGGTGCACCTGCACAGGGCCGCGCTCGGGTCACCCCAGCCCGTAGAGCGCGGCGGCGTTGTCGTGGGTCAGGTGGCGGCGCGTTTCGGGGGTGAGGGCGGCCATTTGGCGCTCGATCGCGGCGCGGGAATTGGGCCACACGCTGTCGGGGTGGGGGTAGTCGGAGGCCCAGAGGAGGTGGCCGGGGCCGAAGAACGGGATCAGCGACATCGCCGCGTGGTCTTCCTGGAAGGTCGCCCAGATCTGGCGCTTGAAAAGCTCGCTCGGCTTGGTTTCGAGCGCGGCACCGCCCTTGTCGGCCCAGAACTCCTTGGCCTCCCACAGCCGCCAATGGCGGTAATCCAACTCCTGGACGAGCCAGGGGAGCCAGCCGGTGCCGGCCTCGGCCATCACCAGCTTGAGCCGCGGATGGCGTTCGAGGATGCCCCAGGCGAAGAGGTCGACAAAAGGCTCGAGAAAATTCGCCATAAAGAACTTGGTGTTCTCAAAGACGCTCGCCGCCTTGCCGGCCACCCGGTCGCCGGGCTTGCCGACAAAAACCGTGATGTGCCAGGAGAGGATGATCCCGCTGTCTTCGAGCGCCGCCCACAATTTTTCCCAGGCCGGGTCGTCGAGCCGGGGCTTGATGTTGGCGATCATCAAGGTGACCTGGCGCACCCCGCCCTTGGCGGCGAGGCGCAGCAATTCCGCGGTGGCGCCGTCGGGGGTCTCGGGCAGCATCGGCACGCCGACGAGGCGGTCGGGGGCGGCGGCGCAGAACTCCATCAGCCAATCGTTGTAGACGCGGTAGCAGGCAACCCGCAGCACCGGGTCCTCGGTCGAAATCTGAAAGATCGGGCCAAAGATGACCTGGGTCTCGACCCCGTCGCGGTCCATGTCGGCGAGGCGCAATTCGGCGACCGCCGGGCGGCGCTGGCTCTGGTCGACGACGCCGCCGCGGTCGAAGGCGTTATAGAGCGGCTTTGGCCGGACGCGCTGCTCGTTCGTCTGCTGCTTGCCGCCCCAAGCGCCCCAGATTTTGCCGTCGCAGACCCATTGGGCGAGCCCGTCGCGCTCTTCGACATGGGGCGCGCGGTCGCGCAGCGCCGCGGGCAGCCGGCTCGTCCACAAATCCGCCGGCAGCTGCCCCAGATCCATATGGTCGTCGCAGGAGATCAATTCGTTCGGCATAGGACACCTCGCTTCGCGCCCGGTCTGAGCCAGACGGCCACCATGGAACGGAATGCGCCGCGTGGGCAAGCGGGTGGCGCTTCGATTTGGAGGGTTGCCATTGGCGACCGCGTCAGGGGTTGGCTCGGAAGCTGATCCAATCAGCGAGAGGCGGCTACCGGCAATGTATCCTGCCCGCGCTCGGCCGCCCGCGACCATCGCGACCTTGGCGAACGCGGTTACCAGGCTGCTGAAAAATCCCGTTCCCCTCGGCGAGCACCCTTCGAGACGGCCCTTCGAGCCTCCTCAGGGTGAGGATAACCAATTGATATTACGTTACTCTTATCCTGAGGAGGCCGCCGTGAGGCGGCCGTCTCGAAGGATGGCAGCGAAGATGCACCTATTGCGGAGGCCCGGATTTGCCGGTTTTTCTATTGACGGTGTTTGCCAAGGGCGAGCGGTCGAACTTGACACAAGCCGAGCGCAACGAGTTGCGCCAAGTGTTGAGCGGGCTGGCAGCCGAGTATCGGGAGAGGGCAGGTTAAGATGTCGAAGGCGGGAGCAAGCATCCTGAGGGGTGCGCATCAGGCTCTGTCATATGCAAGAGGGGCTCGCAGCGGTTTTGTTGCCCATGTCCCGAGCAGGTGGATGTAACAGCGATTCGGGCGCAGCTCGGCTTGTCGCAAGGCGAATTTGCGGCACGCTTCGGATTTAAGTTGGATGCGCTGCAAAATTGGGAGCAGGGCCGGCGCCGGCCCGACGGCGCGGCACGCGCCTTCCGTCGCGTGATCGAGCGCGAGCCCGAAGCCGTGCTGCGTGCGCTGGCGGAATAAGCAGGAAAAAGTCCCTATGTCTCGGGACGGCGCTCCGGGTTGCTGTGAGACACCGGAGCCCCGGCCTGAGAAATCGGCTTGCTATTCCGCGGCGGCGCGGGCGGGGGCGACGAATTGCGAGACCCATTTGTTGCGGCGGCGCAGGCCCTCGCGATACATCGCCTCGAATTCGGCCTCAGCGAAGGTGTGCGTCGAGGGCCGCGCCAAGAGCGCCTCGGTCCATGCCTTCAGCCGCGGGAATTTTTCGAGGTGGCCGAGCCGGCGCACCCGGTCGAGAAAATGATAGCGCTGCAAAAAGGGCGCATAAGCGGCGTCGACCAGCGAATATTCGGCGCCGTTGAAGAAGGGGCCGCCGCCCTGCTTTTCGAGCGCCTTTTCGAGCCGGCCGAACGCGTCCGGGATTTTCTCCGCGGCACTCGCATAGTCGGCTTCGGTGTCGGCGTAGGCGGTCGCGGTCACCGCACTGGCAAAGCTCGGCACATAATCGGTCCAGGCGCGGTTGACCGCGCGCTCGATCGGGTCTTCGGGATGCAGCCGCGGGGCGATCGTCTCGTCGAGATATTCGTTGATCGCGTTTGATTCGAACAGCGACACGCTGTCGTCGATGCGCAGCACCGGCACCTTTTTGTGCGGCGAGATCGCGAGAAACCAGTCGGGCCGGTTGTCGGGCTCGATATGGCGCAACTCGAAGGGCGTGCTCTTTTCGCGCAGCACGATGGCCGAGCGCTGCACCCAGGGGCAGGTCTTGAAGCTCACCAGCATGTATTTCGCCATGACGTCCTCGCGCCGAGGGGAAACCGGGCGGCGATCATCGCACGTCGGACGGTGCCGGCGCAAACCGGCTGCTGCTCTGCGGAAGCGCGCGATCCGCCTTGTCGCGCCGCGCTTTCGGGGGCAGATTGCCGGTTCCGCCAGGAGCCGCCCGCATGAAAAATACCCCCGCCGCGCACAGCGGCCGCCATTTTCTGCAAATCCCCGGGCCGACCAATGTGCCCGACCGGGTGCTACGGGCGATCGCGATGCCGACGATCGACCATCGCGGGGCGGAATTTGCCGAGCTCGGCAAGGAAATCGTCGCCGGCATGAAGCGGGTGTTCCAGACGCAGGAAAAGGTCGTCGTCTACCCGTCCTCCGGGACCGGCGCGTGGGAGGCGGCATTGTCGAACACGCTGTCGCCGGGCGATCGCGTGCTGATGTTCGAGACCGGCCAGTTCGCCACGCTGTGGCGGCAGATGGCGGCGCGGCTCGGGCTCGAGGTCGAGTTTGTCGCGGGCGACTGGCGGCACGGGGTCGATCCGGCATTGGTCGAGGAAAAGCTCGACGAGGACGGCGGGCACGAGGTGAAGGCGGTTTGCATCGTCCACAACGAAACCTCGACCGGGGTGGTGAGCCGGGTCGCCGAGGTGCGCGCGGCGATCGACCGGGCCGATCACCCGGCCTTGCTTATGGTCGATACGATCTCCTCGCTCGCCTCGATCGATTACCGGCACGACGAATGGGGGGTCGATGTCAGCGTCGGCGGCTCGCAAAAGGGGCTGATGCTGCCGCCAGGGCTCGGTTTCAACGCGGTCTCGAAAAAAGCGCTCGCCGCGGCCGAAGGGGCTCGGTTGCCGCGCTCCTACTGGGATTGGCGGGCGATGCTCGAAACCGAGCGCACCGGCTTTTTCCCCTACACGCCGGGGACGAACTTGCTGTTCGGGCTGCGCGAGTCGCTCCAGATGCTGCTCGACGAGGAGGGGCTCGACGCGGTCTTCCACCGTCATGCCCGTCATGCCGAGGCAACCCGCCGCGCGGTCGCCGGCTGGGGTCTCGAAACCGTCTGCGCCGACCCGCGCGAGCATTCGAATTCGCTGACCGCGGTCATGATGCCGGACGGGTTCGACGCCGACCGGCTGCGCGAGACCATCCTCGACGCCTTCGACATGTCGCTCGGCACCGGGCTCGGCCGGCTCAAGGGCAAGGCGTTCCGCATCGGCCATCTCGGCCATTTCAACGATCTGATGCTGTGCGGCACGTTGAGCGGGGTCGAGATGGGGCTGCACCGCGCCGGCGTGCCGCACCGGCCGGGCGGGGTCGCGGCAGCGCTCGAATATCTGGCGGCGCCGACGGGTTGAGGGAGGAGAACGCATGCTTGCGGAATACGCCGCGGAGGCGGCCCGGCTGTTGTGCGAGGCGCGCGCCTCGGCCCGGCCGATCGACGAATTGCCGGCTCCCTGCCGGCCCAATTCCGACGGCGACGCCTACCAGATCCAGGACGCCGTCATCGCACGCCTCGGCGAGGCGGTCGGCGGCTGGAAAATCGGGGTCGCGAGCGAAGCGGCCGACGGCTTTTGCGCGCCGATCCTGGCCCGCATGATCCGGCCGGGGCCCGCTACCTACACCGCCGCGGAATTGCGGCTGATCGGCATCGAGGGCGAATTGGCGCTGCGCCTCGGCCGCGACCTGCCGCCGCGCGACAAGCCCTATGAACGAGACGAGGTGATTGCCGGCGCCAGCCTGCACCCGGCGATCGAGGTCGTCGATTCCCGCTTTCCTGACCCGCGCCTGCTGGCCCGACCGGTCATGCTCGCCGACAATTACGGGAATGGCGGGCTCGTCTACGGGGCGGCGGTGCCGGACTGGCAGCAGCGCGACCTTGCCGCGACAAAGATGGCGATCACCGCCGACGGCCGGCCGTTTGCCGACAGCAGCGCCGGGGTCAAGCGCGATCCGGCGGCGGCACTGGTCGAGTTCGCCAATCTGATGCGCAGCCGCGGCGGCGCCAAGGCCGGCTCCTTCATCACCACCGGCTCGTGGACCGGGCTCGAATTCACCCGGCGCGGGGCGCGGATCGTCGCCGATTTCGGGCCGCTCGGCCGGATCGAGATCACCTTTCCGGCAGGCGATTGAGCACAATTTCTTCCGAGCCGGCGGCCGGGTTGCCCGGAGCTTTTACTGGCAGGTCGCGGCGCTGCTCGTCATCGTCGCCGCCTTCGGCTGGGCCGCCGGCTGCCGCGCCGGCGACCGGCATAACCGGTCGCTCCTGCCGTGCCGGCGGTGTCATTGGCACCGCGGTCCGGTGCAGACGATGCGCTCGATCGTGGCGCGCAAGTCGCTGCGCGTCCGCTCGGCAATTTGCGGGTCGGTCGAGAACGCGGCCACCACGACCCGGCTCGAATCTCCGCTCGGATAGCAGGCGATTTCGGCCACCACTGAATTGTTGCCGGCGAGGAGCACCGAGCCGGACCGGTTCAGCACCCGCAAATGCTCCTTTCTGAGGACCGCTTCGGCGAAGGATGCGCAGGTCGCGACATCCGCCTCTTTGGTGAAGCTGCCCCAATTCACAGTGGGCGCCTGCGCCGCGGCCGCGACAGGAAGCACGGCTATCGCCGCCGCTCCGACCACTCCGATCAGCCGCCGAGACATGATGCCATCTCCATCTCCGAGCTCGAGGTCTCGCCTGTCGGCACCCTCGACCGAGGCTCGGAAAGGTAGAACAGCGCGTCGAAAATGAGTGTGAGCCGCGTCACAGCGGCGGAAATTTCGGCCGCTCCGGGCGGTCGGGTCAGCCTGCTTCGGCGGCGACGAGATTGAGCCGGGCGCGGAAGAAATCGAGCGCCTCGGCGAGGGTCCGCGCCACCCGCAACCGCTGGCGCCCGCTCTGCACGACAAACTCAGCCGGGCGTCCGGCGGTCGGCGCCGTCTTCAAAATGGCGTAGACCGGGCCTTCCTGGGTATGCCGGAACACCGAGAACAGCGCCATCCCGTCGCGGTGATCGATCGCGTAGTCGCGCCAGACGCCGCGGATCACATGCCGGCTGTAGAGACCGAGGAGCTGGTTCAATTCGCCGCGGGTGAAATAAACGGTGCGCGGCGGCCGCACCCGATGGTCGCCGAGGGCCACGACCGTCGCGCTCTTCCCGCTCATCGCTACCGTCTGCAATCGACCGCCATCGCCGCCGATTGTCGGCGATTTCGCCGGCGCCGTCCAGCCGCGATCACGCCGCTGGCCCGACGCGCCGCGGGCTGGCATTTTCCCCGCCGGCGCGGCAGTGGAGCAGTCGGGTGGACGAGATCGAATGTGTCGTGGTCGGCGCCGGCGCGGTCGGGCTCGCCTGTGCCCGCGCCCTGGCGCTCGCCGGGCATGAGGTGGTGGTGCTCGACCGCGCGCCGACGATCGGGTTCGAGACCTCCTCGCGCAACAGCGAGGTGATCCACAGCGGTCTCTACTACCCAGCCGGCAGCCTCAAGGCCAAGACCTGCGTTGCCGGGCGTGAGCGGCTCTATGCCTATTGCCGGGAGCACGGGGTGGCGCACGCCCGGCTCGGCAAGCTGATCGTCGCCGCGGACGAGGCCGAAATCCCCGGTCTCGAAAAGATCGCCGAAGCCGCCCGCGCCAACGGCGTCGGCAATCTCGAATGGCTCGGCGCGGCGGCGGTGCGGCGTCTCGAGCCGGCGTTGCATTGCGTCGCCGCGCTGCTGTCGCCCTCGACCGGGATCATCGACAGCCATGGGCTGATGCTCGCCTATCAGGGCGAGGCCGAAGCGGCGGGGGCGATCGTCGTGCTGCGCACGCCGGTGTTGGCGGGAAGGGTGAAGAACGACGGGTTCGAGCTCGACATCGGCGGCGCCGAGCCCAGCCGCTTGCATTGCCGGCACCTGGTCAATGCCGGCGGGCTGCATGCGCCCGCTCTCGCCACCGCTATCGACGGCGTCCCGCGGCCAACGATCCCCTCCGCCTATTTCTGCCGCGGCGTCTATTTCACCTTGTGCGGTAGGGCGCCGTTTCACCGGCTGGTCTATCCGGTGCCGCCGGCGCATGGGCTCGGCGTGCATCTGACGCTCGATCTCGCGGGCCAAGCGCGGTTCGGCCCGGATACGGAGTGGATCGCCGGTATCGACTATGCGGTCGATCCGGCCCGCGGCGACGGGTTCTATGCCGCGATCCGCCGCTATTGGCCGGCTTTGCGCGACGGCGCATTGCAGCCGGGCTATGCCGGCATTCGGCCGAAGATCAATGGCCCCGACGAGCCCGCGGCCGATTTTCTGGTGCAGGGGCCCGAGGACCACGGGGTGCCGGGGCTGGTCAATCTTTACGGGATCGAATCGCCGGGGCTGACGGCGTCCTTGCCGCTGGCCGAGCTGGCGCTGGAACGGCTGGGGATCCGCACATGCTGATTGGTGTGCCAAAGGAGATCAAGGTCCAGGAGCATCGCGTCGGTCTCGCCCCGGGCAGCGTGCGCGAGCTGGCGCATCACGGCCATCGGGTCGCGGTCGAGACCGGTGCCGGCGCCGGGGTCGGGTTTGACGACGCGGCTTACGAGGCAGCCGGCGCCCACATTCTGCCGAATGCCGCCGAGGTGTTTGCCGCCGCCGAGCTGATCGTCAAGGTCAAGGAGCCGCGGCCATCGGAGGTGGCGGCATTGCGCCCCGGCCAGGTCCTGTTCACCTATCTGCACCTCGCCGCCGACAAGGAATTGGCGCAGGGCCTGGCCCGCTCGGGCGTCGTTGCGATCGCCTATGAGACGGTGACCGACGCGCGCGGCGGGCTGCCGCTGTTGGCGCCGATGAGCGAGGTCGCCGGGCGCATGGCGGTGCAGGTCGGCGCCCATTGCCTCGAAAAGCGGCAGGGCGGGATCGGCCTGTTGCTCGGCGGCGTGCCGGGGGTCGCGGCGGCCAAGGTGGTGATCCTCGGCGGCGGGGTCGCCGGCACCAACGCCGCGCGCATGGCGATGGGGGTCGAGGCCTATGTCACGGTGATCGACCGCTCGTTGCCGCGGCTTTACGAGCTCGACCTGCAATTCGGCGCGCAGCTCCACACCCTCTATTCGACGATGGCGACGATCGAGCGCGAGGTCGCCGCCGCCGATCTCGTGATCGGCGCGGTGCTGATCCCGGGTGCCGCGGCGCCAAGGCTCGTCAGCCGCGAATTGGTGCGGGCGATGCGGCCGGGTGCGGTTATGGTCGATATCTCGATCGACCAGGGCGGCTGCTTCGAAACCAGCCGGCCGACGACGCACGACAACCCGACCTATGTCGAGGAAGGGGTCGTCCATTATTGCGTGACCAACATGCCGGGGGCGGTGGCGCGGACCTCGACGGTGGCGCTCAACAACGCGACCCTGCCGTTTGTGCTGGCGCTCGCCGAGCGCGGCTGGCGAGAGGCGCTGCGCGACGACCCGCATTTGCGCGCCGGGCTCAACATCTGCCGTGGAGAGGTGACCCACCCGGCGGTGGCGCGCGCTCTCGGCCTGCCGCTCGGCACGGCGGAGGCGCTGCTGTCGGAATAACGTAAACGATTTTGCCAAACGCGCTTTCCGCTATGGACCGCCGGTCGGTTCCTTCCTATCTCCACTGGAACAAGCTCGAGACGGGAGAGATGGCGCTGCCTCCGATGCCTCAGCCGGCGTCTTTCGCTGCGATGCTCGATGCATCGGCTGGCCCCGAACCGGCGCGCGCGCGGCCGGTCGATGCCGCCGCGATCGCCGCGGTCACCGATCTCTACCGCGAGATACTGCCGATGGGCGGGGCGATCCTCGATCTGATGTCGGGCTGGGTCAGCCATTTGCCACCCGAAATCTTCTATTCGCGCGTCGTCGGGGTCGGCAACAACGCTGGCGAATTGGCCGAAAATCCGTTTCTCGACGAGTGGCGGGTGCAGGATTTGAACCGCGAGCCGCGCCTGCCTTTTGCCGAGGGCGAGTTCGACGGGGCGGCGATCTGCGTCTCGGTCCAGCATCTGATCCGCCCGGGCGAGGTCATCCGCGAGGTCGGCCGCGTCTTAAAGCCCGGCGCCCCCCTGGTGGTGACCTTTTGCCAGCGCTGCCTGCCGACCCCGGCGATCGGCTGCTGGTGCCTCTTGGACGATGCCGGGCAGCTGTGCCTCGTCGCGCATCACTTTGTCGATGCCGGCAATTGGACCGACATCCGCTGTCTCGACCGCACCCCGCCGGGCGGCCGCGACCCGCTCTACGCGGTCATCGGGCGCAGCCTCGGCCGCGACGCGCGGCTCGGCCACGATTAGCGCCGCCGCCATTCCGCAAGCCGGCGCGAGCGGTGGCGCCGGAACCGGTATAGTGCACTGTCACCGTAATTCCCGTAATTCCGCCGGAATTACGGTGGGAATTACGGTGACAGTGAATTACGGGAATCACGGAATTACGGTGCAGTTACGATTACGCGCGAATTACGGTGACGGCACTTATTACGATTACGGTGACAGTGCACTTTATTCCGAATTGCGTCCTGTAGGATGGGTTGAGCGCAGCGAAGCCCATCGGCGGATGATGCAGGCGGCACCCACCACCATGCCGCCGCGTTTGCGCACGAGATCGATCGCCGCACTCATCGTGCCGCCGGTCGCCAGCAAATCGTCGAGCACGACGACGCGCTGGCCCGGTACCACCGGAATTACGGTGACAGTGCACTTATTGACATTTCGGAATTACGGTGACAGTTCGCTTTATTGACACTCGCGGGCGCGGCGGCGAGCTATGGGGATGGCGCGTAATTCATGCACTGTCACCGTAATTCGGAGCTGATGAGCGAAGAAGCGAAGAGGACGTTCAGCCGCGAGTACAAGGTTGCAGCCGTTCGTCGGATGCTGGCGGGGGCGAACGTGAGCGGGCTGGCGCGCGAGCTTGGGGTGCGGCGGAAGTATCTCTACCAGTGGTGGGAACGGTTTCGGCTGGGCGGCGCGATAGCGCTGCGCAGCCGTGGTCGGCCGACCAAGGCCGAGGTTGTGGCGATGCAAGCGCCCGGCGGGGACGAGCCGGCGCCGCCCAATGAGCTGGCGAAGGCGCAGCGTCGGATCGGGAATTACGGGAATTACGGAATTACGGTGACAGTGCACTTTATTGGAATTACGGTGACAGTTCGCTTTATTGACACTCGCGGGCGCGGCGGCGAGCTATGGGGATGGCGCGTAATTCGTGCACTGTCACCGTAATTCCCACGTAATTCCCACGTAATTCCCCACCGTAATTCCCACCGTAATTCCGTAATTCCCGCGCACTGTCACCGTAATTCCGTAATTCCTTTGACGATGCGCTTCTCCTGATCGGGAAGCTGAGACACCGCGAGGTTGACCAGGGTTTAGGAATCGTAGGCGACGATCGAGGCGAGCGGCACGTCGATCCGGCTGCGGCCGCCGAGAAAGCTCAATTCGATGATGCAGGCGGCACCGACCACCGTGCCGCCGCGGTTGCGGACGAGATCGATCGCCGCACTCATCGTGCCGCCGGTCGCGAGCAAATCGTCGAGCACGACGACGCGCTGGCCCGGTGCCACCGCGTCTTCCTGAATCTCGATCGTGTCGGTGCCGTATTCGAGCGCATAAGTAAAGCCAGCAGTCCGGCCCGGCAATTTGCCTTTTTTTCGGATCATCGCAAAACCGCGGCCGAGCTCATAGGCGAGCGGGGCGGCGACCAGAAAGCCGCGCGATTCGATGCCGACGAGCAAATCCGGCTGGTGCGGCCGCAACACCTGGGCGAGCGATTCGACCGTCGCCCGCCACGCATTCGGGTGCGCGAGCAACGTCGAAATGTCGTAGAACAGGATGCCGGGCTTGGGAAAATCGGGGACCGAACGGATGTGCTGCTTGAAGTCCACGGGCTCTGTCCTCGGATAAAATGCCGGCCGACGCTCGTTTGGCTTCGTTGCGGCATAGCCTCTTTTGCCGTAGTTGGGAAGGCACGCCCGGGGCCAAGGCACCGGATTTTCAACCCTGAGATGCCATGGCCTCGGTCGCCGCAACATTCGTCGCATCGGAGGAGTCGGGCGCGGTCGTGCTGGAAGCGGCCGGCGAATGGCTGGTCGGCGCCGCCGGCGAGCTCGATCGCCGGTTGCGCGGCTTTACCCCTCCGAGCGGGCGACACGTCACCCTCGATCTGGCCGGGATCGATCGGCTCGACACCACCGGCGCGTGGCTGCTGCTGCGCACCGAGCATGATCTGACCGAGCGCGGCAACGCCGTCGAGCTGCGCAATCTGCGCGAAGACTTTGTCCCGCTGCTCGATCAGGTGCGGGCCGGCGGCCGGCTCGCCCCGACCATCCACCAGCGCCCGGCGCACCACACGCTGGCCGGCTTTCTCGCGCGGATCGGCCGCTTCTCGATCAGCCTCTTTACCCGCACCTACAATGTCCTCGGCTTTTTTGGCCTCGTTTGCGCCACCGCGGCGGAGCTCGTCGCCCATCCGCGCCGGATCCGGGCGGTGGCGACGATCGCCCAGATCGAGCAGACCGGGGTCAACGCGCTGGGGATCGTCGGCCTCTTGTCGTTTCTGATCGGCGTCGTCATCGCCTATCAGGGGGCCGACCAGCTGCGCCGTTTCGGCGCCGAAATCTACACCGTTGACCTGCTGGGTGTTTCGATCCTGCGCGAGCTCGGCGTCTTGATGACCGCGATCATCATCGCCGGCCGCTCGGGCAGCGCCTTTACCGCCGAGATCGGCACGATGCGGGTCAACGAAGAGATCGACGCAATGCGCACGATCGGCCTCGACCCGGTCGAGGTATTGGTCATGCCGCGGCTTTCCGGCCTCCTCGTGACCCTGCCGCTGCTGACGCTCTACGCCAATCTGATGGCGCTGCTCGGCGGCTGCCTGATGTGCCAGGCGGTGCTCGGCATCACGATCCCGCAATTCATCCGCGAGCTGCAATATGCGCTCTATCCGCGCACCTTCTTTATCGGCGTCATCAAGGCGCCGTTTTTCGCCGCGATCATCGCGCTGATCGGCTGCTATGAAGGGTTTCAGGTGTCGCGCAGCGCCCAGAGCGTCGGGCAGATGACCACGCTCGCGGTCGTCGAGTCGATTTTCCTCGTCATCGTGACCGACGCGGTTTTTTCGGTGTTGTTCTCGATATTGGGTATCTGAGGATGCTGGACGGCGTGGGCGAGCCGATCATCCGGGTGCGCGGGCTGGTCAACCGGTTTGGCGCCGAGACCATTCACGACGGGCTCGACCTCGATGTGCGGCGCGGCGAGGTGCTGGGGATCGTCGGCGGCTCGGGCAGCGGGAAATCGGTATTGCTGCGCTCGATCGTCGGGCTGAACCGCCCGGTCGGCGGGCGGATCGAGGTGCTTGGCGCCGATATCCTTGCCTTGGACGAGCGCGAGCGGCGCGTCCTCGAGCAGCAATGGGGTGTGTTGTTCCAGGACGGGGCGCTGTTCAGCTCGCTGACCGTGGCGCAGAACATCGAGGTCCCGCTCAAGGAGTTTTATGACATGCCGCCGCATCTCCTGGGCGAAATCGCGGCGGTCAAGGTCGGCCTTACCGGTCTGGGCGAGGATGCCGGGGCGAAATACCCCGCGCAGCTTTCGGGCGGCATGCGCAAGCGCGCCGGCCTCGCCCGCGCCTTGGCGCTCGACCCCGAGATCGTCTTTCTCGACGAGCCGACCGCCGGGCTCGACCCGATCGCGGCCAGCGATTTCGACAAGCTGATCCGCGATCTGCAGCAAAGCCTCGGCCTCACCGTCTTTATGGTCACGCACGACCTCGACAGCCTCTTCGCGGTGTGCGACCGGGTCGCCGTCCTGGTCGACAAAAAGGTCCGGGTCGGCACCCTCGACGAGCTGCTGCGCGACGACCACCCCTGGATCCGATCCTATTTTCACGGCCCGCGCGGCCGCGCGGCGCAAGCCTCGGCGGTCGAGCATTCGGCAACAGCGGGAATACCGGCGGCGATCTCCGCCTGAGCCGCCACCGGGAGAAAGAGCGATGGAGACACGCGCACATTACGTCGCCGTCGGCATCTTTGTGATCGTCCTCCTGATCGCCGGCGCCGGCGTCGTGCTGTGGCTCGGCCGCATCGAATTTTCCCGCGAGCTCGAGCCCTACTACATCTTTTTCCGAGGCTCGGTCGCCGGGCTCAGCAAAGGCTCGCCGGTCCAGTACAACGGCATCCCGGTCGGGCGCGTCACCGATATCCGCGTCGATCCCGACAATGTCGCGCAGATTCAGGTGACGGTCGAAATCGACAGCAGCCTCGTCAGCATCAAATCCGACGCCAGGGCTTTTCTCGACACCAATCTGTTGAGCGGCGTGTCGACCGTGCAAATCCGCGGCGGGACCCAGCAGGCGGTCGAGCTGACGCCTGAGCCCGGCCATAAATACCCGATCATCAAGGCCGGGCAATCCGAGCTCGAGCAGGTCAAGGCCTCGCTCCCCGAGATCCTGGTCGAGCTCAAGGGTGTGGCTACCAGCCTGGGCGAGCTTTTGAGCCCGGAAAACCGCGAGGCAGTGACCGTGAGCCTGAAGAATGTGCGCACCGTCACCCAGGCGGTCGCCGACCACAGCCAGGACATCGGCAGGGTCCTGACCGACGCCGACGGCGCGGTGGTCGAGCTGCGCACGGTCCTGCACAATGTCGGCGACGGGCTCGTCGGCCGCGGCGGGCTAAAGGAGGACGCGGCGAAGACGCTCGCCGATTATGACCGGCTCGCCAAAAACCTGCTCGACAATAGCCATCAGCTCCAGGCGATGCTGCGGGAAGGCCAGCCGGCGGTCCGCGGCTTCAGCCAGCGCACCCTGCCGGCGATCGACGATCTGGTGAACGACGCCGAGCAGTTTCTGAGCGGTCTGACGCGGCTCGCCAACGAGATCGAGCGCGACCCGACGCGCTTGTTGTTCGGCGACCGGCGCGAAGGATACAAGCCACGATGACTTCGCGGAGCTGGCATCTCTCGCGCCGGGTAGTGCCGGGCGCCCTGGCGCTCACCCTTGCCGGCTGCGCCAGCCTGTTTGTCAGCCCGCCGCCCAAATATCTCTTTCGCCTGACGCCCAAGACCGACTGGCCGCCAAACCTGCCGCAGCGCTCGGCGCAGCTCTTGATCGACCTGCCGCTTGACTGCCCCGGGTCTCGACAGCAAGCGGATCGCGCTGACCCGGTCGCCGATCCTGATAGATTATTTCGCCGACGCCGAATGGACCGACCGCGTGCCGGTGCTGGTCAAGACGGCGCTGTTGACCTCGTTCGAGAATACCAGGGCGATCACCGCCCTCGACCGAGAATCCTTGGGGCTGCGCGCCGATTTCATCCTCGCCGCCGAGATCCGCCATTTCGAGGCCGAATACCGCGGCGCCGCGAGCGGCCCGCCAAACGTTTGGGTCGCGCTCGACGTCAAGCTCGTGCGCATGCTGCGCCGCCGGGTCGTCGCCCAGCAATTGTTCGAGGCGCACGTCCCGGCCGCCGCCAACGACCTCCCGGCGATCGTCACCGCCTTTGACGACGCCCTCGGCAGGGTGCTCAAAGAAATCGTCCTGTGGACCCTCTCCCACCCGCTCTCCGCGCCGCGCGACTGAGCCCGCGTCTCAATCTCGCGCTTTACTCCCGGGGGTGGCGAGGATCGGGGTCAGGCAAACGGTTTCGCCGTTGCGGAGGCAGTCGGGAAGGGCGAGGGCGAGGACGGCGTCGGTCACGCTTTCGGGAGAGGGCAGGGGAGCGGGGTCCTCGCCGGGGAAGGCGCGGGCGCGCAACCGGGTGCGGACGATGCCGGGATCGATCAGGTTGGCGCGGACGCTGGTTTTGGCGATTTCGGCGGCGTAGATCCGCACCAGCATGTCGAGCGCGGCCTTGCTGACCGCGTAGGGCCCCCAATAGGCAAAGCGGCCCCGTGCTATGGCGCTCGTTACAAAGATCGCACGGCCGAAGGGTGCCGCGCGCAGCAGCGGGTCCATCGCCCGGATCAGCCGCCAGTTCACGGTCAAATTGAGGTCCATGACCTCGTTCCAGACCCTGGGGTCGATATGGCCGAGCGGCGAAAAGACGCCGAACTCGGCGGCATTGCCGACCAGGATGTCGAGCCGGCCCCAGCGGTCGTAGACCGCCGCGGCGAGCTCGTCGATCTTGATGAAGTCGCGCAGATCGACCGGGACCAGCGTGGCGCTGCCGCCTGCGGCGCGGATTTTGTCGTCGATTTCTTCGAGGCCGCCGACGGTGCGCGCCGCCAGCACGACATGCGCCCCCTCTTCGGCAAAGCGCACCGCGACCGCCGCGCCGATGCCGCGCGAGGCGCCGGTGACGAGCGCAACCTTGCCGGCGAGGCGCCCCGCCATCACGCGCCTAACCGAATGTCCGGTCGCAGAGGGTCCCGCTCACCCGCTCGGGTTCCCCTCGCCAACCCTTCTCAACCCTCGCCCCCCAGTCGGGGGGAGAGGGAAGGGTGAGGGGGGCTGCTCGGGCCAATGCCATCTGATCGAATTCCTGCCCTCAGCGATAGGCCGCGCGTCGCCTGATCGCGCTGAGCGCCACGAGGCTCAAGACCGCGGTCGCCATCAGATAATAGCTCGGCGACAGGCTGTCGCCGGTGCGCGCGATCAGCCAGGTCGCGACAAACGGGGCAAAGCCGCCAAAGATCGTGACCGAGATGCTGTAGCTGAAGGCGACGCCGACGGCACGGACCTCGACCGGGAACTGCTCGGAGATCAGCGACGGCAGGACCCCGCTGTAGCCGGCCTTGACCAGGTTGAGCCAGCCGACGGCGACGACGCAGGCGGCCAGCGACGGATAGGTGACCATCAGCCAGAACACCGGATAGGCGGTCAACAGGAACAGCCAGCCGGCCACCATCATCAGGCGCGTTCGCTCGGTCCGGTCGGAATAGTGCCCGGCGACGAGCGAGAAGATGGCGAGAATGACGCCGCCGACGAGGGTTGCGATAAAGCCGGTATAGGCCGGCAGGTGCAAGGTCTTCACCCCATAGGTCGGAATGTAGAGCAACAGGTAATAGGAGCTGTTCGAGATGATCGAGGCGCCGAGCGCCAGCAGCACCGGCATCGGATAGCGGCGCAAAAGGTGGCCGATCGGCACGCTCTCCGGCTTGGTCGCCTCGATGAATTCCGGCGTCTCGGCCATGCGCGAGCGGATATAGAGCCCGGCCGGCCCGACCAGGAGGCCGAAGACGTATGGCAGCCGCCAGCCCCAGGCGACGAGCTGCTGATGCGACAGGCTCGTGGTCAGCACGACGCCGAACAGCGAGATGATGACCGAGATGATCCCGGTCGAGGCCCATTGCCAGCTCGCGGCATAGCCTTTGCGCTCGTGGCCGTGCTCGACCAGAAAGGCGACGGCACTGCCGAACTCGCCGCCGACCGAGAACCCCTGCAACAGCCGCGCGAGCGTGATGATCACCGGGGCCGCGATGCCGATCGTCGCATAGCCCGGCGTCACCAGCATCAGGATCGTGCCGATCATCATCAGCCCGATAGAGAGGGTGAGGCCGGCCTTGCGGCCATGACGGTCGGTGTAGCTGCCGACGACGACCGCACCCAACGGCCGCATCAGATAGGCGAGACCAAAGGCGCCGAAGGTGATCAGCAGCGAGATGGTCTTGTTGCCGGTCGGAAAGAACACCTCGGCGATGGTCACGGCAAAAAAGCCGTAGACGAGAAAATCGAACCATTCGAGCACATTGCCGATGGTGGCGGCGATCACCACCCGGTGCAGCGGCGGTCGCGCCGGTGCGGCGCCATGAATGGCGGCGTCGATAGGCATTTCAGCTCCCCTTGTTTTTTTGTAAGCAGCGTCAGCACATACGATTTAAGAAATCATAGGCTTATCGAAGAGCGGCGTCATCGCCCTCAAATTGCCGCACAACTGCGTCGTGAGGTCGTCAGGCGGGCTCGGCGAGGAGGGAGAGCTGGACCGAGACTTTGCCGTTTTCGGCGTCGATGAGCGGGATCGGGTAGTCGCCGGTAAAGCAGGCGTCGCAAAAGCGCGGCGCCACAGGATCGCGGGCGGCCTCGCCCATCGCCCGGTAGAGGCCGTCCAGTGACAGGAAGGCCAAGGAATCGACGCCGATCAGCTCGGCCATGCCGGGGACGTCGAGGCGGGCGGCGAGCAATTCGTCGCGCTCGGGGGTGGCGATCCCGTAAAAGCAGGGGTGGCTCGTCGGCGGGCTCGAAATCCGCATATGGACTTCGCTGGCACCGGCGCGGCGGACCATTTCGACGATCTTGATCGAGGTGGTGCCGCGCACGATCGAATCATCGACCAGGATCACGCGCTTGCCGGCGAGGTTGGCGCGGCTCGCATTGTGCTTCAAGCGCACGCCCAGATGACGGATTTGCTCGGTCGGCTCGATAAAGGTGCGCCCGACATAGTGGTTCCTGATGATGCCGAGCTCGAACGGCAGGCCGGCTTCCTGCGAATAGCCGATCGCCGCAGGGACCCCCGAATCGGGGACGGGTACCACGATGTCGGCATCGACATGGCTCTCGCGCGCCAATTCGCGGCCGATGCTTTTGCGCGCCTCGTAGACGCTCCTCCCTTCGACGACGCTGTCGGGTCGGGCGAAATAAATGTGCTCGAAGACGCAGAACCGGCTCTCCCTGTGACCGAAGGGCGACAGGCTCTCGACCCCGCCGGCACCGATCACGACGATCTCGCCTGCCGCGATGTCGCGCACGAAATCGGCGCCGATGATGTCGAGCGCGCAGGTCTCGGACGACAGGATCCAGGCGTCGCCGAGCCGGCCCAATACCAGCGGCCGCACGCCGAGCGGGTCGCGCACGCCGATGATCCCGTCCTGCGACAATGCCGCCAGCGAATAGGCGCCCTGCACCTGGCGCAGCGCGTCGGTCAGCCGGTCGACGACGGTTTCTTTCAGGCTCGTCGCGATCAGGTGGACGATGACCTCGGTGTCGCTCGTCGATTGAAAGAGGCTGCCGCGGTGCACCAGCCGGCGGCGCAGCTGGTAGGAATTGGTCAGATTGCCGTTGTGGCAGATGGCGAGCCCGCCGAACTCGAAATCGGCGAAGAGCGGCTGCACGTTGCGCATCGCCACTTCGCCCGTCGTCGCATAGCGGACATGCCCGAGCGCCGACTTGCCACGCAACCGCCCGATCACTTCCTTCGAGCTGAAATTGTCGCTGACCGGGCCCATGCCGCGGTGGGCGCTGAACTGCTCGCCGTCATAGGCGACGATGCCGGCCGCCTCCTGGCCGCGATGCTGCAAGGCGTGCAGGCCGAGCGCCACCAACGCCGCCGCCTCGGGGTGGCCAAAGACACCGAACACGCCGCATTCCTCGTGGAGATGATCCGCGTCCGGGGGATCGGTTCTCGGCATCGGCGATCCTCCTTCCCGCTTACCCGAAATAATTACTTTTTCGATCGAATGCGAGCGGCTTCATGCCGCAGCCCCCGGCAGCGTTTCGTCCGCTTCTGCAAAACGCAGCTTCAGCCTCCCCGTGCGCGGGCTCGACCCGCGCATCCACGTCTTGCGCTCGGACAGTAGTGCCTGCCAACAAGACGTGGGTGGCCGGATCAAGTCCGGCCAGGGGGCGAGGGTGAGCCGGTCATGACAGCACCTGCGCCTTCAATGCGCATTCTGGTTGAACAGGCGGTCGAGGTTTTGCCGCTCGCCGGCATTATAGTCCGGGGCCGGCGCCTGGTCGGGTTTTGGCGGCAGCGGCACGGCCGGGCTCGACAAGGCGCGCATCGCCCGCTGCGCGTCCTTGGCCCGGTC
Source organism: uncultured Alphaproteobacteria bacterium (assembly GCA_963702685.1). Taxonomy (GTDB): domain Bacteria; phylum Pseudomonadota; class Alphaproteobacteria; order ATCC43930; family CGMCC-115725; genus AP-15. Next base: position 361,705 of record CAVPDQ010000009.1, read on the forward strand.
GAGGGCGTGCTGGGTGTCGTCAACCGCTGACGCGCTCTTCAGCTGCAGCGAGGGCGGCAGCAGCCCGCGCAGCATGTCGGCGCCTTGCGCCAGAAACGGCTCGGTCTTGGCCTGCATGATCCAGCCGGGACGATCGGTCTGCGGCAGGCTGACATCGAGCACGAGATAGGCGATCGAGACGATGACCGCGCCGCGCGCGACACCAAACACCAGCCCCAGGGTGCGGTCGATCGGCGACAATGCGCTCGACTGCACAAAACGCGCGACATACCCGGTCACCATCGTCAGCACGATCAGGCAGACGATAAACAGCCCGGCGCCGGCGGCGAATTCAGCGAGGAGCGGCGTCGTAATAAAGCGCAGCGTGATGCCGTAGACGTAGCTGAACCCGTAGAGCGTGATCAGCGCAGCCGCGGCCCAGGCGGCGATCGACAGCGCCTCGCGGACAAAGCCGCGCGCGAACGCAAAAATCGCCGAGAGCGCAATCACCGCGACAACGGCGAGGTCGAGCGCGTTCACGGCACGGCCCCGATCCGGCCGCGGCGCAAGGAAGCGCGGCGCGGCGCCAGGCGCGTGACGAGCTCGCTCAAATGTCCGACCGGGGCGGTCTTGAGACCCGCCGCGTCGCGGCCTTTGCCCCGTCGGGCCGGTAGCCAAGCTTCGCCAAAGCCGAGCTTTGCCGCTTCCTTGAGCCGCGCCTCGGTGTGACCGACCGGGCGCACCTCGCCCGAGAGCGCGATTTCGCCAAAAACCACGCAACCCGCCGGGACCGGGCTTTCGGTCAATGCCGAGACCAGTGCCGCGGCGACCGCGAGGTCCGCCGCCGGCTCGACGATGCGCAGCCCGCCGGCGATGTTGAGGTAGATGTCGTTGGCGCCGACCGCGAGGCCGCAGCGGGCATCGAGCACGGCGGTGATCATGGCGAGCCGCGTCCCGTCCCAGCCGACGACCGCGCGCCGCGGCGTGCCGAGCACGGCCGGCGCCACCAGCGCCTGGACCTCGACCAGCACCGGCCGGGTTCCTTCCATGCCGGCAAAGACCGCCGCGCCGCTGGGCCTTTCGCCGCCCTCGGCCTCGGCGGAAGCGCCTTCCGCGCCGTCTTGCGGGCGCGCGCCGAGAAACAGCGCCGACGGGTTGGGGACCTCGACCAGGCCGCGGTCGCTCATCTCAAAGACGCCGATCTCGTCGGTGGCGCCAAACCGGTTCTTGACCGCGCGCAGGATGCGGAACTGGTGGCCGCGCTCGCCTTCGAAATAGAGCACGGTATCGACCATGTGCTCGAGCACCATGGGCCCCGCGATCGCCCCCTCCTTGGTCACATGGCCGACCAGCACCAGAACGAAGCCGCGCCGCTTTGCCGCCCGGATCAGCTCTTGCGCCGCGCCGCGCACTTGGCTCACCGTGCCCGGCGCGCTGTCGAGCGTGTCGAGGTACATGGTCTGGATCGAATCGACGACGACGAAGCCGGGCGCGTCGTCGCGGTCGATCGAGGCGAGGATGTCGCGCACATTGCTCGCGGCGGCGAGCTGCACCGGGGCGGCTGCGACGCCGAGCCGCCGGGCGCGCAACCGCACCTGGTCGATCGCCTCCTCGCCGGTGATGTAGGCGGCGCCCGCAGGCCCCTCGCCTGCGGCGGCGATCGCGGCCGCGGCCTGCAAGAGGAGCGTCGATTTGCCGATGCCGGGGTCGCCGCCGACCAGGATCGCCGAGCCCGGCACAAACCCGCCGCCGCACACCCGGTCGAGCTCGGCGATGCCGGTTGCGCGCCGTGGCGGCAGGACGCTCGGGCCGGTCAGCCCGACAAAGCCGAGCCCGCGCCCGCCACGGCCGCCGCTGCCGGCGGCGATGCTCTTTGGCGGCGCCTCGCGCGGCAATTCCTCGACGAGGCTGTTCCAGGCGCCGCAGCCATCGCAGCGCCCGGTCCACTTCGTATGGACCGCGCCGCATTGCTGGCAGGCGTAGCGGGGCTGGGAGCGCGCCATCGGCTCAGCCGGAGCTCGCCGGCGCGGCGCCGATCATAATGCCCGCACCTCCATCCGGATCGGCCCTTCGGCCCGGCCGTTGATAAACTGGTCGACATAGGGGTTGCCGGAGCGGTCGATCTCGGCGGTCGGCCCGTGCCAGACGATGCGGCCTTCGTGCAGCATCGCGATCCGGTCGGCGATCTTGCGGGCGCTCGTCATGTCGTGGGTGATCGACACCGCGGTCGCGCCCAACTCGCGCACGCATTTCTGGATCAGGTCGTTGATCACATCGGCCATGATCGGGTCGAGGCCGGTGGTCGGCTCGTCGAAAAAGATGATCTCGGGCTCGGCCGCGATCGCACGGGCGAGCGCCACCCGCTTTTGCATGCCGCCCGACAGCTCGGCCGGGCGCAATTCGCCGACCTCGGCATCGAGGCCCACCGCCGCCAATTTGGCGAGCGCGGTTTTCTTTGCTGCCTGCCGCTCCATGCGGCGCCCTTGGATCAGCCCGAACGCGACATTCTCCCATACGCGCAGCGAATCGAACAGAGCGCCGCCCTGGAACAGCATGCCGAATTTCTGCATCAGCCGCGCGCGCGCGGCGCGCCCGAGCCGCGTCGTTTCGACACCGTCGATGCGAACCGACCCGGCATCCGGGCGCAACAGGCCGAGGATGCACCGAACCAGCACGGATTTGCCGGTCCCCGACCCGCCGATGACGACGAGGCTTTCGCCTTCGGCGCAGTCGATGTCGATGCCGTCGAGCACGCGATGGCGTCCGAAGGACTTTTCCAGTCCGCGGACCGCGACCTTTGCCGGCGCTGCGCTGGTCCCGCTCATCGCGCGAACAGCGCCTGGGTGATGCCGTAGTCGAAAACCAGGATCAGGATCGAGGCGGACACCACGGCATAGGTCGTTGCCTGGCCCACGCCCTGCGCGCCGCCGCGCGAGTGATAGCCGTGATAGCAGCCCATCAGCGCGATGATAAAACCGAAAACGGCGGCCTTGACGAGGCCCGAGCCGACATCGCTCACCTCCAGATATTGCTCGGTGCGGGCGAGATAGGCCGCAGGATTAAAGCCGAATTTGTAAACGCCGACGAGATAGCCGCCGAAAACGCCGATAATGTCGGCGACCAGGACCAGGAGCGGCAAGGTGACCAGACCGGCGATCAGCCGCGGCACGACCAGATAGCGCAGCGGGTCGGTGGAGAGCGTGGTCAGCGCGTCGATCTGGTCGGTGACGCGCATCGTCCCGATCTCGGCGGCCATCGCGGCACCGACCCGGCCGGCGACCATCAGCCCGGCGATGACCGGCCCCAATTCGCGCGTCACCGACAGGACGACCACCGTTGCGACCGCGCTTTCGGCGGCGAAGCGGCTGAACCCGGTATAGGATTGCAGCGCCAGCACCATGCCGGTGAAGATCGCGGTGAGCCCGACGACCGGCAGCGAGAAATAGCCGATATCGAGCATCTGGCGCAGCATCGCGCGCAGGTGATAGGGCGGCGAGAACAGCGTCGCCAAGGCCATCAGCGCGAACAGGACGACACGCCCGGCGGCCATCAGAAAGCCGATAAAGGCGGCGCCGATCGCGGCGAGAAGGTTCAGCATCGGAAGCGGCCCCCGCGATAGACCCGATGATAGCGCGGCCCGAGCGCCGTCAGGATTTCATAGCCGATGGTGCCGGCGTCGGCAGCCGCCGCATCGACCCCGTAATCGTCGCCCAAAAGCTCGATCAGCCCGCCGCGCTGCGCCAGCGACGGCTCGACCGCGGAGACGTCGAAGACGGCGAGGTCCATCGAGACCCGGCCGACCAGCGGCACCCGCTCGCCGCCGAGGAAGCCGCAGCCGCGATGGCTCAGCGAACGCAGCAAGCCGTCGGCATAGCCGGCCGCTGCCGTGGCGAGCCGCCCCGGCGCCGCCATCACATGGGTCGCGCCGTAACCGACCGGCTGGCCCTTTTCGACTTCGCGGATTTGCAGGATTCGCGCGCCGAGCCGCACGACCGGACGCATCGGGTTGTTCCCGCCGGGCTGCGGATTGACGCCGTAGAGCGCCGCACCCGGCCGCACAAGATCGAAATGAAAAGCCGGGCCAAGAAAGATCCCGGACGACGCGGCGAGGCTTTTCGGCGTGCCGGCAAAGCGCTCGCAGGCCGCGGCAAACCTCGCCCGCTGGCGCTCGTTCAGCGGATGGCCAGGGTCGTCGGCGCAGGCGAGATGGCTGACCAGGCCGCGCCAGCGAATGCTCGCCCGCGCGGACGGGTCCTCGGCGAGATCGTCGAATTCGCGTGGGCCGAGGCCGAGCCGGGCCATTCCGGTATCGACTTGCAGCATCGCCGGAGCGGAAGAGGGGGCGGTCTCTCGCCACTCGGCGATCTGACCGGGGTCGTTGAGGAGCGGGACAAACCCCAGCGCCGCCATTTCCGCCGACGAGCCCCCGACCGGCCCGTTCAAGACCGCAATTTCGCACGCCTCGGCGAGGACGCGGCGCAGCGCGATCGCCTCGTCGAGGGTCGCGACAAAAAACAAGCGACAGCCCGCGCTGGCGAGAGCGGGGGCCACTTCCGCCGCACCGAGGCCATAGGCGTCGGCCTTGACCACCGCGGCGCAGAGAGCCGGCGCCGCCCGCGCCGCAAGGGCGCGCCAGTTGGCGACGATCGCGTCGAGATCGATTTCGAGGACGGCGCCGGTGCGCAGGGACGGGTCGATCGCCATCTCGGCGCCGCCCCGCTCAGCGCGCAGCGGGCAAATGGTCGGGCGCGGCAAAATCGGCGAATTTTGTCGTTTCCGCGTCGAAGTGCAGCCGGATCGTGCCGATCGGGCCATGCCGCTGCTTGGCCACGATCACCTCGCCCTGCGCATAGACCTCGTTGAACCGCGCCTGCCAGCGCTCATAACGGTCATTGTACTTTTCCTCGGTTTCGTCCGCCCGGCGCAACGGCTGCGCCCGCGAAAGATAATATTCCTCGCGAAAAATAAACATGACGACATCGGCGTCCTGCTCGATCGACCCGGATTCGCGCAGATCGGCGAGCATCGGCCGCTTGTCCTCGCGCTGCTCGACGGCGCGCGACAATTGCGACAAGGCCAAGACCGGCACGTTCAGCTCCTTGGCCAACGCCTTCAACCCGCGGGTAATATCGCCAATCTCCTGCACCCGGTTTTCCAGCGAGCGCACCTGCACCGAGGGGCGCAGCAATTGCAGGTAATCGACGACGATCAGCCCGAGCCCCTGTTGGCGCGTCAGCCGCCGGGCGCGGGTGCGCAATGCCGACACGCTCAAGGCCGGGGTATCGTCGATATAGAGCGGCAGCGATTGCAGGCGGTGGCTCGCCTGGACGAATTGATCGAAATCCTCGTGGCTGACATCGCCGCGGCGGATGCGGTCGGACGAGACGCCCGATTCCTCGGCGAGGATGCGGGTGGCGAGCTGCTCGGCCGACATTTCGAGCGAGAAAAACCCGGTGACCGCACCGTCCTCGGCCTGGGTGCGGCCGTCGGCGCCGACAACCGCTTTATAGGCCTTGGCCGCATTGAAGGCGATGTTGGTGGCGAGCGCGGTCTTGCCCATCGACGGCCGGCCGGCGAGGATCACCAGATCCGACGGGTGCAGGCCGCCCAGCTTTTTGTCGAGATCGGCAAATCCGGTCGCGACGCCGACCGTCTGGCCGCTCTTCTTGAACGCCGCCTCGGCATTGACGATGGCGCTCGTCAGCGCCGCGCCAAAGCCGCGAAAACCGCCTTCGGCCTGGCCCGCGGTAGCGAGGTCGAAAAGCTTTTTCTCGGCGCGCTCGATCTGCTCGGTCGCCGGGTCGTCCAAATCCTGGCGAAAGGCGTCGTTGACGACATCCTCGCCGACCGTGATCAGCTCGCGCCGCAAATGGAGGTCATGGATGATCCGGCCGTAACCCTCGGTGTTGATGATCGTGACCGCCGAGCGGGCGAGGTCGAGCAAATAGCGCGCCCCGCCGATCGCCGCCAAGGCGCCGTCCTGGTCGAACAGGTTCTGAAGCGTCACCGGGTTGGCGAACTGGCCGCGCTCGATCAGCTTGCCGATCGCGGCATAGATGCGGCCGTGGACCGCGTTGCCAAAATGCTCGGGCGCCAAAAATTCGGAGACGCGCGGATAGGCGGCATTGCTGATCAAAAGCGCGCCCAAAAGGGCCTGCTCGGCCTCGGTGTTGTAGGGGGCGGTGCGGATCGGCTCGGGCTCGGCCTCGCGCAGCGGCGTGACCCGCGTCGTCATCGTCGTTTCCATGCCGGAGACTAGCACCGCCGCCACCCTGTCCCGGCGCCGAAAACAATCCTCAGCCTGTGCAAGACGGGGATGGCTTTTTACGCGGCTGCCCTTTGTATTGTCCCGGCCCAGGCCCGCCGAGCGGTTGGCATGACCACGTTCGGATGATCAGGCGGCGAGGCGGTCGGAGTGGAAGCAGGCGGCGAAATGGCCGGGTGCTTTTTGCTCGAAGGGCGGGGCCTGGCGGCGGCAGATCTCGGTGGCAAAGGCGCAGCGGGGGGCGAACGGGCAGCCGAGGATCGCTTCGCGCAACGACGGCACGGTGCCGCGGATTTCGGCGAGGCGCGGCGGCTCGGCCCGGCCGACCGAAGCGCCAAGGCGCGGCACCGAGGCGAGGAGGCCTTGCGTGTAGGGGTGGAGCGGCTGTCGGAACAGCTGCTCGACCGGGGCTTCCTCGGCCTTTCGCCCGGCATACATGACGACGACGCGTTCGGCCATTTCGGCGACGACACCGAGATCGTGCGTGATCAGCACGATCGCGGCGTCGATCTCGGCCTTCAATTCGCGCATCAGATCGAGAATCTGGGCCTGGATCGTCACATCGAGCGCGGTCGTCGGCTCGTCGGCGATCAGAAGCTTCGGGCTGCAGGCGAGCGCCATTGCGATCATCACCCGCTGGCGCATGCCGCCCGAGAGCTGGTGCGGATATTCGGCCGCGCGCCGCGCAGGGTCGGGGATGTCGACGAGGCGCAGCATGTCGATCGCCTTTGCCATCGCCGCGCGGCGGTCGAGGCGCCGGTGCAGGACCAAGGTCTCGGCGATCTGCCGGCCGATCGTCAGCACCGGGTTCAACGAGGTCATCGGCTCCTGAAAGATCATTGAGATCTCGTTGCCGCGCACGGCGCGCATCTCGGCCTCGCTGAGGTCGAGGAGGTTGCGGCCGGCGAAGCGGATCGAGCCCGCGACGATGCGGCCGAGCGGCGCCGGCACGAGGCGCAAGATCGACAAGGCGGTCACTGTCTTGCCGCAGCCGCTCTCGCCGACGATCGCCAGCACCTCACCGGGCATAACGCTAAAGGAGACGCCGTCCACGGCGCGCACGACGCCGTCGCGGGTGAAGAACGCGGTTTCGAGGCCGGTGACTTCGAGGAGCGGCGCGGCGCGCGGGCCCGGCGCCGGCGGAGCGTGCCTCGGCAGGCGCTGCCTGCGGCCCCGCCATGCTCACATCCGGCGTTGCAGGCGCGGATCGAGCGCGTCGCGCAAACCGTCGCCCAAAAGGTTGATCGCCAACACCGTGATCGACAGCATGATGCCGGGGAACAGCACGATGTAATAGGCGATCTCGAAGAAATCGCGGCCTTCGGCCATGATGTTGCCCCAGCTCGGGATGTTTGGCGGCGTGCCGACGCCGAGAAAGGAGAGGATCGCCTCGACGATCATCGCCGAGGCGGCGGTAAAGGTCGCCTGCACGAAAAGGGGGGGCAGGGCGTTGGGCAGGATATGCCGGGCAAGGATGCGCCATGGGCGGGTGCCGCTCGCCACCGCGGCCTCGACAAACGGCAATTCGCGCAAGCCCAGCACGACGCTGCGGACGAGCCGTGCGATCCGCGGCACCTCGCCGACGGTGATGGCAAAGATCACGTTCTGCATGCTGGCGCGGGTCAATGCCATCAGCGCGATCGCGATCAGCACCGACGGGATCGACATCAGCCCGTCCATGATCCGCATGACGATCGCGTCGGTCCACCGGCTGAAGCCGGTGACGAGGCCGATCGCGAGGCCGAGCCCGGTTGACAGGAGCGCCACCCCGAGCCCGACGATCAGCGACACGCGCGCGCCGTAGATCGTGCGGCTGTAGACGTCGCGGCCGAGCATGTCGGTGCCGAACCAGTGCTCGGCCGACGGCCATCTGAGCCGCGCGATCGGCGAAATGGCCTGCGGGTCTTGCGTGCCGAGCCAGGGGGCAAAGATCGCCATCGCCGCCATCACCGCGAGCAAGGCCATGCCGACGACGATCGTCGGGTGGCGCCGGACCGTGGCGCGCCAGCTGTGCTTTGGCGCCGTCGCGACGGCGGCGGGCAGGGTCAGCGCGATCTCGGTCGGCGCGACGGTCATTGCCGCTCAATACCGGATGCGCGGATCGAGGAATGTATAGCTGAGATCGACCAACAGGTTGATCGTCACGTAAGCAAACGAAAAGATCAGGATGATCCCCTGGATCACCGGATAGTCGCGGCTCAGGATCGCATCGACGGTCAGGCGCCCGATGCCGGGGATGGCGAACACGGTCTCGGTGACGACGACGCCGCTGATCAAGAGCCCCACGCCGATGCCGATGATCGTCGCGATCGGCACCGCGGCGTTTTTCAGCGCATGGCCCACCAGCATGCGCCCGTTCGACAAGCCCTTGGCCTGGGCGGTACGGATATAGTCCTGCGCCAGGACGTCGAGCATGCTGGCGCGGGTGATGCGGGCGATCAATGCGGTGTAGACTGTGCCCAGACCGATCGTCGGCAGCACGATATGCGACAGGAACGGCAGAAAGCCGCGGCTGATGCTGACATAGCCCTGCACCGGCAACAGCGGGATGCCGATCGCAAAGACATAGATCAGGATGTAGGCGAGCACAAAAACCGGCACCGAAAAGCCCAGGACGGCGAAGATCATGACGCCGCGGTCGATCAGCGAGCCCGCCTTCCAGGCGGCGACGACGCCCATCGGGATCGCGACCGCGATCGAGGCGACGAGGGTCGAAAGGGTCAGCGCCACGGTCGGCTCGACCCGCTGCATGATCAGCGCCGAGACCGGCAGGTTGGTGAAGATCGAGGTGCCGAGATCGCCGTGCAGCAGCCGCCAGAGCCAGTGGACAAACTGCCAGTAGAGCGGCTGGTCGAGACCGAGCGCGGCGCGGATATGGGCGATGTCGGCCGTGGTCGCGGTGTCGCCGGCGATGATCGCGGCGGGGTCGCCGGGGCTCAGATGCAGCAGCGCAAAGACAAAGAGCGCCACGACGACCATGACCGGGATCGTCGCCAGGACGCGGCGAACGACATAGGCCAGCATCGGACTATCGCGATGGCGTGACGGGCCGGCGGACGGTGAGCCTCATTCCCGGCTTCCTGTCCGAGAATTTTTACCGTTGCGACCTTACGCGCTTCGGCGCAAACGGTCCAACGGCCCTGGCTTGCGCGGCTCGTGCTGCTTCGAAAAAATTATATCGTGATGAAGCTCAGCAGCTTTGCGCGGACCAGTTGAGCGATCTGCGTGGGCACCGCGGCGCCGGCGAAATGAACCGGGCGCGCGTGCGTATCGATGCTGCGGATGTGGCTGACCAGGATTTCGCCGGCGATCGGAAGTCCTGCGGGCAGCACGACGCTGGTCGGGAACGGGCAAATCCGCGATGTGATCGGGCATACGACAGCCAGACCCGTATTCGCGGTGAAGGCAGAGCCGGAGACGACGAGCGCCGGGCGGCGGCCGGCTTGCTCGCGCCCCCTGGTGGGATCGAAATCCGTCCAGATCAGATCGCCGCTGTCGGGCAAATAAGCCGGCCCCATCAGTCTTCGACGACCTCCCGCCCGACATCCGGACCCCAATCGAAGGCCCCGGCGTAGAGCGCGCGCCACGCTGCGGGGCTTTTGCCGCGAAACAGGTCTTCCAGCGTAAAATGCGGCGCGGCGCGGCGGATCACGATGTCTCCATCATGCGAATCGATTTCCACGCGCTCGCCACTGCGCAGACCGACGGCCTCGGCGACTTCTCCTGGAAATCTGATGGCTAAATTTCGGCCCCACCTGCCGACCGTCACATGCGGCATCGCTTTCTCCTGTTGAGGATATTCCGAAGATAGTCCGCTGGCGGACAGGTTTCCAGGCGGCATTCCATCATGCGATTGCATGGAGGTCGGGGATGAGGCAAGCTGCCGCACCGAAAAGACGGGCGCGCGCGCCGTTCCCGTCATATCTGCACGGCAGATCAAACGAGACGAAACATGACGATCGGCAGAAGTCCGGCTATATAAGATCGGGCCGATGGCGGACGCGGAATTCACCGGACCAGCGGCCAAAACAGCAACAGGGCCGGATCGGGCCTCGCTCGGTTCGGCGAGAGGAGCCTAGTGCAGCCGACAGATATCAGCGTCCCCGACTACTTCCACAAAGTCGTGGATTGCCAATGGGCCTGCCCGTCGCACACGCCGGTGCCGGAATACATCCGGTTGATCGCCGACCGGCGCTACACCGACGCCTACATGGTCAACTGGTACTCGAACATTTTCCCGGGCATCCTCGGGCGCACCTGCGACCGGCCGTGCGAGCCCGCCTGCCGGCGCGGGCGGGTCGAGGACGCGCCGGTGGCGATCTGCCGGCTGAAACGGGTCGCCGCCGACAACAAGGGCGACATCCGCCCCTACCTGCCGCAGATCCCGCACGAGAAGAACGGCCGGCGCATCGCCCTTATCGGCGCCGGCCCGGCCTCCCTGACCGTCGCCCGCGATCTCCTGCCGCTCGGCTACGATTGCGTCATGTTCGACGGCGACGCCAAGGGCGGCGGCATGATGCGCACCCAGATCCCGCGCTTTCGCCTGCCCGAGCGGGTCACCGACGAGGAGGTCGAGCTGATCCTCGACATGGGGGTCGACACCCAATTCGGCGAATTCGTGCACAGCATGAAGGCTTTGCTCGCCGAAGACTGGGACGCGATCTTTGTCGGCAGCGGCGCGCCGCGCGGGCGCAACCTCGAAATCCCCGGCCGCAACGAGGCCGCGGAACATATCCATATCGGCATCGACTGGCTCGCCAGCGTCTCGTTCGGCCATGTCGACAAGATCGGCCGCCGCGTCGTCGTGCTCGGCGGCGGCAACACGGCGATGGATTGCTGCCGCTCGTCGCGCCGGCTCGGCGGTGAGGAGGTTACCGTCGTCGTGCGCAGCGGCTTTGAGGAAATGAAGGCCTCGGCCTGGGAGAAGGAGGACGCGATGCATGAAAGCATCCCGATCCTCAACTGGCTGGTGCCCAAAGAGTTCACCCACGACGATGGCCGGCTGACCGGCGTCCTCTTTGAAAAGGTCGAGGCGCAATACGATTCGCGCGGCCGGCGCAACCTGATCCCGACCGGCGAGCCCGACACCCATATCGCGTGCGACGACGTGCTGGTGGCGGTCGGTCAGGAAAATGCATTCCCGTGGATCGAGCGCGGTATCGGCATCGAGTTCGACCGCTGGGACATGCCCAAGGTCGATCCGAAGACGATGCAATCGACCCTGCCCCGCGTCTTCTTCGGCGGCGACGCCGCGTTCGGGCCGAAGAACATCATCTGGGCCGTCGCCCACGGCCACGACGCCGCGATCTCGATCGACAAGCTGTGCCATGGCGAGGATGTCGCCGAGCGGCCGCCGCCCGGCGTGACCCTCGTCAGCCAGAAGATGGGCATCCACGAGTGGAGCTACGACAACGACATCTCGAACGACGTGCGCTACCGCGTGCCGTTGCGCGAGACCGCAGTGGCGCTCGCCGACATCCGGGTCGAGGTCGAGATCGGCTATGACGAAAAGCTCGGCTACCTCGAAGCCGAACGCTGCCTCAATTGCGACGTGCAGACCGTGTTTGCCGGCCAGCTCTGCATCGAATGCGACGCCTGCGTCGATATCTGCCCGATGGATTGCATCACCTTCACCGACAACGGCGCCGAGGAGGAATTGCGCGGCCGGCTGATGGCGCCGGCGCTGAACCTCGAGCAGGACCTCTATATCGGCGACCGGCTGAAGACCGGGCGGATCATGGCCAAGGACGAGGATGTCTGCCTGCATTGCGGGCTGTGCGCCGAGCGCTGCCCGACCGGTGCGTGGGACATGCGCAAGTTCCTCTTGGACATGACCCTGGCCGGCCCCGCCTGCCGCAGCCACCAGCCGTGATTTCTCCCAATATCCGTCATCCCCGCGAAAGCGGGGACCCAGAGCAGCCCGGCGGTGTGCTGGGCCCCCTGGACCCCCGCTTTCGCGGGGGCGACGGGATAGAGCAACGATCGCCTCTTCACAGGCCCTGAGCCAATGGCACTGCAACCTCTCCTCGAAACCGCCGCGCTCCAAAGCCTCAACGACTTCGTCGTCAAATTCGCCAACGTCAACGGGTCGGGCTCGGCCAGCGCCAACGCGCTGTTCGCCAAGGCGATCCTGCGCATGGGCATCCCGGCGAGCTCGCGCAATATTTTTCCGTCCAACATCCAGGGCTTGCCGACCTGGTACGAGGTGCGGATCAACGAAGCCGGGCATCTCGGCCGCCGCGGCGGCGTCGATATGATGGTCGCGATGAACCCGCAGACCTGGGACGAGGACGTCGCCGAGATCGAGCCCGGCGGCTATCTGTTCTACGATTCGACAAAGCCGATGCCGCCGTCGAAGTTCCGCGACGACGTCAACGTCATCGGGGCGCCGCTGACGGCGATCTGCAACGCCGAATACACCGATGCAAGGCAGCGCCAGCTGTTCAAGAACATCATTTATCTCGGCGTGCTGTCGGCGTTGATCGAGATCGATCCGGCGGCGATCGAGCAATTGATCGGCGAGCAGTTCCGCGGCCGGGACACGCTGATCAAACCCAACCTGCACGCGCTGCAGCTCGGCCGCGATTGGGCGCTCCGGGAGCTCGACTGCCCGATCGGATTGCGGCTGGCGGGCCGCGACAAGGTCGGCGAGCGCATCTTCATCACCGGCAACGATGCCGCGGCACTCGGCTGCGTCTATGGCGGGGCGACCGTCGCCGCGTGGTACCCGATCACCCCGTCTTCCTCGCTCGCCGAAGCCTTTTCCAACCATTGCCGGCGCTATCGCACCGACCCCGAAACCAAGAAACGGCGCTATGCGATATTGCAGGCCGAGGATGAATTGTCGTCGATCGGCATGGTGGTCGGCGCCGCCTGGAACGGGGCGCGCGCCTTTACGGCGACCTCGGGGCCCGGCATCTCGTTGATGCAGGAATTTATCGGGCTCGCTTATTTCGCCGAGATCCCGGCGGTCATTTTCGACGTGCAGCGCGGCAGTCCCTCGACCGGCATGCCGACCCGCACCCAGCAGGCCGATATCTTGTCTTGCGCGCACGCCTCGCACGGCGACACCAAGCATGTGCTCTTATTCCCGGAGGACCCGCGCGAGGCCTTTAGCTTTGCCGCCGAGGCGTTCGACCTCGCCGACCGATTGCAGACCCCGATTTTCGTCATGCTCGACCTCGATATCGGCATGAACGACTGGCTGGTCGAGCCGCTCGCCTGGGACGACAGGCGGCGCTACGACCGCGGCAAGGTGATGACCGCCGCCGAGCTCGAAGCCGGGGTCGAGTTCGGCCGCTATCTCGATGTCGATGGCGACGGCATCCCCTACCGCACGCTCCCCGGCACCCATCCGACGCGCGGTGCCTTCTTTACCCGCGGCACGACCAAGAACCGGTACGCGCGGTACTCCGAGGAAGGAGCGGATTACGTCGAGAACATGCAGCGCCTCCTGCACAAATTCGACACGGCCAAGCGCTATGTGCCGCGCCCCGTCGCCCGCGCGGCACGCGAGCCGACGCGGTTTGGCGCGATCTATTTCGGCTCGACCTCGGCCGCGATGACCGAGGCGCTCGAAGCCTTGGACGAGAAGGGCATCCATCTCGACACGCTGCAGGGTGCGCGCCTACCCGTTTCACGACGACGTATTCGATTTCGTCGCCAGGCACGACCGCATCTTTGTCATCGAGCAAAACCGCGACGCCCAGCTGCGCGCGCTCTTGATGAACGACGGCGAGATCGATCCGGCGCGGCTCGTCCCGATCCTGCATTATGACGGGACGCCGATCACCGCGCGCTTTATCGTCAAGGCGATCGCCGACATGCTCGATGTCGTCACTCTGGCACCGCTGAAGAAGGCGCGGCCGTGATAAAATTTACACCAGCGATGCGCGGAGATCACGGCATTGCCGGGCTCGATCCCGGCGATCCCTTGCCGCGTTCGAGATGACCGGGCTCGAGCCCGGTCATGACGCTCTGCTGTATTGGTGCTTCTACTTCAGCTGAGGTCCGCATGACCTACATCACCAAGCCCCGCCTCCATCACCCGAAGCTGCCGACCAATGCGCTCGGCTATACCCGGCGCGATTACGAGGGTGCCATTTCGACCCTGTGCGCCGGCTGCGGCCACGATTCGATCAGCGCGGCGATCATCCAGGCCTGCTTTGAATTGAGCCTGCCGCCGCATCGGATCGCCAAGCTCTCCGGCATCGGCTGCTCGTCGAAGACGCCGACCTATTTTCTCGGCAAATCGCACGGCTTCAACAGCGTGCACGGGCGCATGCCGTCGGTCTTGACCGGCGCCAACCTCGCCAACCGCGAGCTCGTCTATCTCGGCATTTCCGGCGACGGCGATTCGGCCTCGATCGGGCTCGGCCAGTTTGCGCATTGCCTGCGCCGCGCGGTCAACATGGTCTATATCGTCGAGAACAATGGGGTTTACGGGCTGACCAAGGGCCAGTTTTCGGCCACTGCCGACAAGGGCTCGAAGGCGCGGCGGGGTGCCGTCAACACCGATGCGCCGATCGATCTCGTGGCGCTTGGCCTTGCAGCTCGGCGCGTCTTTTGTCGGGCGCAGCTTTTCCGGCGACAAGGGGCAATTGGTGCCGCTGATCAAGGCCGCGATCGAGCACAAGGGGGCGGCCTTTCTCGACGTGATCTCGCCTTGCGTCGCGTTTAACAATAACCCGGAATCGACCAAGAGCTTCGACTATGTCCGCGCCCATAACGAGGCGGTCAACTATCTCGACGTGATCGTCGGCCGCGACGAGATCGTTGCGGATTACGCGCCGGGGACGGTCGAGACCGTGGTCCAGCACGACGGCTCGATCTTGCGGCTCAGGAAGCTCGCCCCCGATTACGATCCGCACGACCGGATCTCGGCCCTGACCTATCTGCAGCAGCGTCATGCCGCCGGCGAAATCGTGACCGGGCTCCTCTACGTCGAGCCCGATGCCGGCGACATGCACGACTTGCTCGACACGGTCGAGAGCCCGCTGAACGGCCTGGGCGAGGCCGAGCTGTGCCCCGGCACCTCCGCCCTCGCCCAATTCAACACCGCCCACCGCTAGCCGCAACTGTGCCTTTTCTTACACTTGTATTTCTGGTGCTGTGAATTTTAACTATTAGCGTCTCCGAAGGAGATTGCGTGACACTGGGTTAAGAAAATGCTATCCTAATTCTCGGGACTATAGCGTCACGAGAACGAAGATGACGACGTATCTTTGGGTAGGCGGTGGCACCGGCGACTGGTTCGGTCCCGACTGGAATAATGGCACCACAAACAGGGTAAATGACGGGGTTCCCGGTGCCGGCGATACCGCGGACCTGGCTGCGACCAGCATCACGCTCGACGGCGGCGTGACGGTTGCCAACCTCAACGGCGGCGCCACGCTCACCGGCGATCTGACCGTGACCGGAACCTTGGACGGCCAATTCACGCTCGGCGGCAAGGTCAAGGTCGGAACCATGCTGGGCTCGACCTTTGAGGGCAAGACCTTGACGGCCACGACCATCGATGATGGCGCGGCGCTGAATGCCGGGACGGTGACAGCAAAGCTTCTCGGTCGGGTAACCGTCGACGGCGCGACGGTTACCGCCGACCGCATCACCAATGTCTCGGAGTTGAGCGGCACGTTGCGGGCCGGCACCTTGACCATCGCCACGTCCGACGCCTTCGTGATGACCGGCGGGACCGCGACGATTTCGGGGGCGGCGACAGACGAAAGCCGCCTATGGGTCCTTGGCGGGCAGTTGGATTTGGCGGGCGGATTGACGGTTTCCGGCGCCGGTGTTTTCGATGACGAGAATGGCGCCAAGACCACCGCACACGACCTTGTTGCCGGCGAGAGCGGGACTGGAACCGTCGTTGTTTACGGAAAGGGCAGCGTCCTGACGGTTACCGCAGACTTGATCCTCGGCGACAAAGGCAACGGCGTGTTGCTGATCGGCCAGGGCGGCGCGGTCATCGTCAGCGGCGATCTCGAAGCGGCGAAGAGGGCCGGCAGCACCAGCACGATCTCGGTCGGCGATGCCGGCGCTGCGATGACGATCCATGGCGAATGGCAGCTCGGCATTGCCGGCACGGCGACGGCGACAATCCATCAAGGTGTGTCGGTCCAGGCCGAAGGCGGGATTTCGCTCGGCGTAGCGGCGACCGGCAACGGCACCTTGACGGTGTCCGACGCCGACACCGTGCTGACGATCGGCACCGGCGAGGTGAAAATCGGCGATGCCGGGACCGGCGCCCTGACGGTGCAGAACGGGGCGATCCTCGACGCCGCCGCAAACGATGTGACGGTGGCCGACCAGGAGAAGTCGACCGGGACCTTGACGGTGACCGGCAAAGCCAGCGAATTGATGGCCGGGGCCTTGACGCTCGCCAGCGCCGGCACCGGGACCTTGACCGTGTCGGCGGGTGCCAGCCTCTCGGTCGCGAACGACTTCACCCTGGGCGAAGAAGCCGCCGGCAAGGGGACGGCGACGATCACCGATTCGGGCTCGCGCCTCTCGGTAGAAGGCGACACGACGATCGGCGGTGGGGGAAAGGGAACACTGGTCGGCGACGGCGCCGCGCTCGATTTCGGCAATGGTCAGGTGACGCTCGGCGAGGAGGCAAACAGCAAGGGCATCCTGACGATCGACGGCGGCACGCTGGCGATGCTCGGCGAGCTGCTGATCGGCGACGCCGGCAGCGGCAAGGTTTTATTCGATCTGGGGGCAAAGCTCGCCCCGGGCGCCGGAGCGAAAACGCCGGACATCGCCTTGGCCGAGAAGGTCGGCGCGACCGGCAGCCTGACGATCGCCGGCAGCGGCAGCTCGGTCAGCGCCGCTGCTCTCGAGGTCGGGGCGCTCGGCAAGGGTACCGTTTCGATCGGGACCGGCGGCAAGCTCTTGGTCGAGAGCGCCGACATCGCGATCGCGGCGAGCACCAACAACAACAGCGTCAGCGTCGATACCGCCGGCGTTTTCAGCATCGCGACCGATCTGGCGGTCGGCGAGAGGGGCTTCGGCACGCTCGGCATCAAGGGTGCCGGGCAGGTCGCGGCCGAGGGCGAGGTGTCGATCGGCGAGGGGGTGGGTGCGATCGGGTCGGTGACGGTGTCGGGCACCGTGACCAACACGACCACGCATAAGACCACCGCCTCCGGGCTCGGCTTTGGCGACGTGCTGGAAATCGGCGGCGCGGGCAGCGGGCTGCTGTTCATTCAACAGGGCGCCCTGGTGGCGCCGGTCCCGGCGGGCAAAGGCGTCGTCGAGATCGCCGCCGAAAAGGGCAGCATCGGCAAGGTGACGTTGAGCGATGCCGGATCGACCTTGACGGGCAGCGAGCTCGCGGTCGGCGGCACCGCCGCGAAGATCGGCGGGTCGGGCAATTTGAGCATCGGCGCGGGCGCGATCGCGAGCTTTGCGACGGCGACGATTTGGAGCACCGGCAACCTCAGCGACGCCGGCACCCTGACGCTCGCCGGCGCCATCGGCGGCAACGGCGCGCTGACCATCGCCAGCGGCGGTGCGCTGGATGTCGCCGGCACCAGCACCAAGACCATATCGGTCAACTTGATCGACAACGGCGCCGTCAATATCGAAGCGGGGAAAGCCGAAATCGAAAGGGCCGTCGCCGGCACCGGTGCCTTCACCGTGGACGCAAAAGCCGTATTGCAATTCGGCGGCGGCGTCGCCAAAGGTTTGAGCATCGATTTCGCCGGCACCAAGGGCGGCGAGCTGTTGCTGCTGGACAGCCGGCAGTTCGCTGGCGGCATTCACGGCTTTGGCGGCAAAAGCACCGACGAGATCGATTTGCGCGACATCAGCGTCAGCAGCGGCAAGTTCATACTCCGCTACACCGGCAACACCAAGAGCGGGGTGCTCAAGGTCGGCGACGGCAGCCACACGGCATCGCTGACCATGTTTGGCGATTACACCAAGGCCAGTTTCCACGCGTCGACGGACCACGCCGGCGGCACGCTGATCGTCGATCCGCCGACACACCCGGCGCTGCTCGCCTTCGCCGGCTGAGGCACGAGTCAGCGTTCGAGCTGGACCTCGACGGTGCCGGCGCGCACCTTCAGCCGGAACGGAAGCACCGCCTGGTCGAGTTCGATCGTGTCCCTGACCGCCTTGTCGGTGCCGTCGAAAAACTCCGACTTGTAGCGCAACGGCAGAGTGATGTGCCGGGTCACCGGGTTTTCGGCGTCTTTGGAGAGCTCGGTGCCGCTTTCGCCCGCCGCCGACCGGGCGAAGGCCGGCGCTGCTGCGAGCAATGCCGCGACGAGGATGGCTGAGACTGCTCTGATCCCGGCCGCGGCCTGTTACGGCTTGCCGTCGAAACCGAAAATTTGCTTCCAATCGGTTTTCATGCTGATCACGACCCAGCCGCGCTTGCGGGCCTCGTCGTAGAGCCCTTGCGTGAAGGTCCCGACCTTGGTGTCGGGCAAATCCTGCGCCGGGCCATAGGCGTATTCGCGCGCCGAATCGTCGTGCAAGACCAGCATGCCGAGCCGAGCGCCGTCGGCGACCGTCGTATATTCGAGCATCTCCCGGTCGCCGGTCGAGTTGCCAAAGGCGGCGCGCGGGCGGCGGCCGATGACGAGATGGATGCCCTCGGGCTTGCCGGCCTTGTCGTCGTTCAAGAGAAGCTTCGGCTCCTTGGTCAGGGTCGGCCGGCCCGATTTGTCATAGCCGAATTTGGTCGCCCCCGCGGTGCCGACGACCTCTTCGGGCGGGACGCCGTAGACCTTGTCGGAATAGACCCGCACAAAATCCTGGCCGCCACCGGTGACGATGTAGGTTTTGTAGCCGTTGGCGCGCAAGAGCTGCATCAGCTCCAGCATCGGCTGGTAGACGAGCTCGGTATAGGGCCGGTGCCAGCGCGGGTCGCGCGCGCTCGCGAGCCAGTTGGCGACATCGGCCCGGAACGCATCGACCGTGATGCCGGAGAGGGTGAGACCGAGGATTTTTTCGAGGTCGCGGGTCGTCAGCTTGGCAATGGCGGCGCGGTCGCCCGACAGCACGGTCTTGAACGGCTCGACATTTCGCAGCTCCGGCTTTTTGGCCACGACCGCCGGCACCCGGTCGAGGCAATAGACGATTTGCGCATAGATCGGATGCTCGACCCACAGCGTGCCATCCTGGTCGAAAGCCGCGATCCGCTCGGCCGGCGGCACGAATTTGGGGTCGCCTTGGGTCGTGGTCGCGTGCACGAAGGCGAGGACTGCTTGCTTCGCCCTCCCGTCGTTCCATGACGGCAGCGGATCGGCTTGCGGCGCCTGGGCAAGGGCCGGCTCGTGCAATGGGAGCCACACCAGCACCGCCAATGCCAGCCACTTGGCGACCGCGAATTTCCGCATCGTCATTGCTTCCCGAAAGCAGCCGGGGATCCGGCCTTTCCGGAGTCGCCAGCGCCGCGGCCGCCGGCCGCGGCGGCTGCGAGCAGCGTTACTGTTGCGGCCCGGGAATGGGCGGCATCGGCGGCGCCGCACCGCCCTGAATCCGGGCGAGCTCCTGCTGGTTCAGCTGACCGGCGCTCAAATCCGCCATGGATGCGGCTTTGGCACGGGTGGAGGCGCGGGCATGGTGGCGGGCGCGGGGATGAGATGCCGGCGGCGCCGGGGCGGCGGGCGGCGCCATCGCAGCGGGCGGCCGGACGCCGGCTTCGGTCGACATCGGCCCGAACCCCGGGTTCGGGTTGTCGCCCGAAAAGCCGCCGTAATGAGTTCCGGTCGGCGGCGGGCCTTGGGCCCAGACCGGTGCCGCGATGATCAGGCCGGCGACGATCACAGCGCCGCTCGACAAAAGATTGAGCTTCATCATGTTTCTCCTCCGTTTGGTCGAACCGAATGCCACCGCGTTCGGGCCGAGGTTATTGCCCTTCATGCGCCCTGATCACCTGCTGGACCTGGCGCTTGACCGCTTCGAGGTTGAACGAGGCCGGCGCCTGCATCGGCGGATAGTTGATCGCGGTCTCGGCCAGCGCCGACACCTCTTGCTGCACCAGCACAAAACGCCAGAATTCGCGGGCGTAAAACTCGTTCATGTAGCCCCCGCCCATTTCGTTCAGCGATTCCTTGCGGATCGACGGCGTGCGCTCGAACGGGTCCTGGCGCAAATTGACGATCGTGGGCATGTCGGTCGTGACCTTTTCGCCGGGCCAGCCATAAGGCTGCTGGTAGAACTGGAACTTGAAGTCGTCGATCCGCAGCGCCCCCAAGGTCGGGCCGCCGAAATAAAAGATCTCATGACGGGCCGACGGGCCGGTGCCGAGCAACAGATCGAGCTGATTGTAGCCGTCGAGGTGGTTTTTGTAGGTGCGGTCGCCGAGCTTGGCCCCAGCCAAGAGCTGCTGGGTGATGTTCGGATTGCCGGCCGCGGCGGTGAGGGTCGGGAGCCAGTCGAGACCGGAGACGATGCCGTTCTCGACCCGGCCCGGCTTGATCTTGCCGGGCCAGCGGGCGATGCAGGGCACACGAAACCCGCCCTCGAAGACGGTGCCTTTGGTGGCGCGGAACGGGGTCATGCCGCCGTCCGGCCAGGTGAAAACCTCGGCGCCGTTGTCGGTCGTGAAAATGACGATTGTGTTGTCGGCTTCGCCGATATCGTCGAGATGCTGCATCAATGCACCGACCGAATCGTCGAGCTGCGCCATGCCGGCTTCTTCGACGTTGTAGTTGCTCTTGTAGTTCATCAACGCCTGATACTTCGGCGCGAGATAGGTGAAGACGTGCATGCGCGTCGTGTTGTGCCAGACGAAAAACGGCTTTCCTTCTTTCTTGGCGTCATCCATGAAACGCTTGCTGTTGTCGACGAGCACCTCGTCGAACGTCTCCATGTCGTATTTCGCGGGGCGGCTTTGCTGCCAGTTCTGCATGTCCTTCATGTTCGGGAACGGCGCCAGCGGCCCTTCGTCGACGATCCGCTGCTTGCCGACCTTGCCCCAGCGCGGCTCGACCGTTGTATCGTCGGTGTCGCTCGCATAGCAATGGACGAGGTCGCGCGGCCCGTATTTGTCGATCCAGTCCTGCGGATAGTCGAACCAGTACGGGTCCGACATCGCATCGAGGTGATAGAGATAGCCGAAGAATTCGTCGAAGCCATGCACGGTCGGCAGGTATTTGTTCAAATCGCCGAGATGGTTCTTGCCGAACTGCCCGGTCTTGTAGCCGAGCGATTTCAGCACGGTGGCGAGGGTCACCGCCCGGTCCGGGATGCCGATATCGGCGCCCGCCTGCCCGACCGTCGTCATGCCGGTGCGCAACGGCAATTCGCCGGTGATGAAATTGGCGCGGCCGGCGGTGCAGCTCGCCTCGGCGTAATAATCGGTAAAGCGCATGCCTTCGGCGGCGAGCTTGTCGAGGTTCGGCGTCTTGCCCGACATGATCCCCTGGTGGTAGGCGCCGATATTGAACCAGCCGACATCGTCGCCCATGATCACGAGGATATTGGGCTTTTTCGCGGTCTGGGCGGCGGCGGCCGGAATGAGGCTCGTCGTCTGGGCCTCCGCCTCGCGTGTTGGTGGCCCGCCGACCGCGGTCGCCAAGGCGGCGCCGGCGGTCGTCGTAAACAATTGGCGTCGGTTCATCCTGTCTTCCTTCCGGTCAAAAGCGAAACGTGGCCGCGAGGATCGGGCCTTTCATGTGCACGTTGAAGCCGATGCTGTCGGCCGCGGTGTAGTTGAAGTTGAGGCTCAGATAGCCGAGGCGCAGGGTCGCCCGCGGCGACAGCGCATAGTCGATCGTGCCGAAGATTTGCCAGTCGATATGCGCGCCGACGCCAAAGCCGCCGAGGTCGGCATAAAGGGTGCCGCCAAAACCGTTGCCGAGCTCGCGGTGATAGCGCAGCGCGACCAGCGGATCGGCCCATTGCGCCGAGCGGGTGATGCTGACCGTGGGTGCGATCCGGCCGTTCAGGGTCAGGTTTGTGTTGAACGACCAAGCGCGGAACCCGATGCCGGCGTCGAGCTGCTGCACCGGATCGTCGAGCCAGTGGTAGAGGAAATCGGCGGTGCCCTGGTTCGCCGTCAGCGCCGCGTTGCCGCCGGCGAAAAAGACGTTCCGCGTCGTGATGCTGGTGCCGACCGGGACATGAAAGGCGTTGCCCAAGAGGCTGAACGGCCCGTCGCGGATCTCGATCGCGCCCATAAACGGGATGCCGTCGAGGTGGCCGAGGAGCTGGAGGGCGCCGACGCTCGAATTGACCGTCGGCACACGCGGCAAGCCGGTGCTGATCGTGCTGTTGATGCCGGCCAGCAACAAGAGCGGCGTCACCAGGATTTCGGGGCCGCTGGCTGGAGGGCTCGGCGGCGGCAGCGGCGGAGGCACGGGCTGCTGCTGCTGCGCCCAGGCCGGATGACAGAGCGCGGCGACGATCGGCAGAGCCAGAAGCGCGAGCGCCGCCGGAAATCGCCGGCATCGACGCCGGGTCCGCTGTCGCTGTTGTCCGCTGCCGCTCATCGGTCGAGCTCTGTCATCGCTTCTCCATCGTGGACGCCGCCTCAAGCGCCGGCGGCGGCGGGACGCTCTAGCCGGTTCGGGCGCGCCAAATTGCTCGGAGCCCCTTGCCGCGCGTGCAACTGCTGGACCCGCGCCTGCGGCTGCTCGGCCCGCGCGGCCTGCTCGTCATAGGCGCGCCGCGATACGCAGCTTTCGAAGAAACGTTGCATCCACAGTCGATGCAAATCGATGCGGGTCAGCTTCGCCTCGAACCGGCCACGGCCGGTCACGGTCAGCTCGACCGTCCCCTGCCGGATCGCTGCCGCGCAGTTGTCGGCGTCGACGAACGTCCGAACCGCGCTCGATGGCATCCCGTCCCGCCCGTCAACTTCGGTTCGATCGCAACAGTAGCACGCCGCGTCTGCTGTTTGCCGGTCCGCTCATCCTGTCACAAAGAATTTACACAGGTCAGCCCAGTGTAAGGCTCGGACTTGAACCGAAATGACGAGATTCCCGCTTCCGCAGGCGAGCGCAGGATAGGGCCCTCAGGCGACCTTTGCCGGCGGCTGGGCCAGCTCGAGGCCGCGCTGGGCGACGGCGGCCATAACTTCGGGCTGCGTCGGCTCGGCCTCGCCGGCGATCTGCACGGTCGGGAAAGCGAATTTGATGCCGTTGGCGGTGAACTCTTTTTTGATCATCGCCAGCGCCTTGCGCCGGATCACAAAATTCTCGCCCGGCAAGGTCATCATCTTCATTCGGATCTGGACCGCGAAATCGCCGAGCGCGTCGACCCCCTGCATCTTCAAAGGCTCGATGATCAAGGGCTCGAATTCCGGGTCCTTGGCCAGCTCGAGCCCGATCTGCTTGATGATCTTTCGGGCCTTCTCCACGTCGCTGTCATAGGTGATGCCGACCATCATCTTGTCGATGACCCAATCGCGGCTCTGGTTCTGGACCGCACCCAAGAGCGCAAACGGGACGGTATAGAGCGCGCCGCGCTGATGGCGCAGCCGGACCGAGCGGAAGCTGAACGATTCGACCGTGCCCTTGTAGTTGCCGCTCTGGATGTATTCACCGACCCGGAAGGCGTCGTCGAGCAGATAGAACATGCCGGCGATCACGTCGCGCACCAGCGACTGGGCGCCAAAGCCGATCGCGACGCCGAGGACGCCGAGGCCGGCGATCAGCGGGCCGATTGCAACCCCCATCGCCGACAATGCCATCATCACCGCGACAACCATGACGACGACGAAAAGGACGTTGCGGAAGATCGGCAGCAAGGTGCGCAGCCGCGCCCGGCGGCGCGCCTCGTCGGTGTTGGGCAGGCCCGGATCGGCGGCGAGGGCGAGCTTGCGGTCGATCGCGGCCCTCGTTGCCTGCCACAGCAGGTCGGCGACGAGAAAGATGATGACGGCGCTCAAGGCGCCGTGCGTCAGGCGGCCGAGCACCGTGTCCTCGCCGGTGATCGTGTCGAGCGGGATGCCCCAGCCCCAGGCGAGCACCGCCACCGCGGCGATGATCAGCGCCGCCCGCATGCCGCGCTCGATGCAGACCGCGATGACGCTCGGGATCGCGTCTTCGACCTGGGGTGTTCCGGGCGGGCGCAGCAGATGATCGACCGCGCGGCGGGTGACGGCGCTCGCGAGCGGCAGGAGGATGACGATCAGGAGGAGCCAAAAGCTCGGCATCAGCCTGGCCACCCAGAGGAGCCAGAGCACGACAAACCCGACCGAGAGCAGCGAATTTTGCGTGCTGCGGCGGGGATGCCGGTGGGCTTGCGCGGCGGCGGCCTCGCCGATGGTCGCGGTCGTGGTTGGAGCAGGCCGGCGCCAGGCTGCTTCGAGGGCGATCGCGAGGAGACCGAGGCCGAGCACATAGGCAACCAGCTCCCGGGCTGACAGCGAGACGCCGAGCGTGCGCAACAGCCCGACGGTCACATAGCCGAAGGCGAACCAGCCGACGAACCAGCGCAACCGTCGCGACCAGAACCGGGCGGCGTCATGATCCATCGGAATGATGCGGAACCGGTCGATCTCCGGCGACAACAGCAGCCGGGTGACCACGCTCGCTATGCGGATGACGACGAATACGATGAGGTAGCCGAAGACGATTTCGCGCAGCAGCGGCGGCCAGTCGAAGGCGAGGAAGGCGCCGAGGCTGCCGATGGCAAAGGCCGCCACCAAGCCGACGGCAAAGAGGAACCGCTCGCCGATCAGCCGCAGCCGTTCCTGGACGCTCGCCACCGGCAGCGCGTCGAGCCGGCGGCGGATGCCTTGCGTCGCCTTCCGGTACAGCGCTTCGACGCCAAAGCCGAGACCGACAAAGAGCAAGAGAAGCCGCGAAATCGGGAACCGGCCGCGATCGACGAGCTCGGCCTCGACATTGTCGGCGCTTTGCTCGAACTGGTGCGGCAGGTCGGGGACCGCGGCGGCGAGGCCGGCGATGTGGGCGCGGGTTTCGCTGAGGTTCGTGTCGAGGTATTGCGACACCGAGACGCTGGATTTGTGCGCCGGCTTTGCCGGAATTGGCGCCACTCCCTCCTTTTCCAGCCATTTTTGGACAGCCGGATCGCCGAGCAGGGTCAACAGCGCGCGGATCTGGGCCGGCGGCTCCTGCTGCGCGGCGGCCTGGGCGTGGCCCGAGCCGGGCTTGGCGGCAAAGGCACCCGTCGCCGCGGCGATCGAGAACACGGCCGCCAATGAAATCGCCGCCGCGCGGCGGCAGAGCGGCTGGCACAATTCCGTTCCGGTGCATTCGACTGGATCCCGACAGCACCCCGTTCATACCGACAAGATACCGCGTCATGCGCGATATTGCGACAACCGCTTCACGCGGCGCGGGCGGCGCCGAGGCTTGCCGCCGGCGGCGCTGCGGCGTATGAGGACGCTTCGCGTATCAAGGGATAGGCCGGGCCCGGCCCGGCGGGGGGCCGTCCGTGGCAGCTCACGCGATCGCCGATCATCAAAATACCGGAAGGTTGTCGAAACTCGGGCATTTCTTTCTGCACGAGCTGCGCGAGGTGATACCGCCGACCTTGTTTTTCTTTATCGGCTTCAACCTGATTTTGTTCACCAAGCGGCTCTTCCTCGCCGATTACCTGATCGAATACACCGGGTTCCTGGTGGCGACGACGGCGGCGCTGATTGTCGGCAAGACGGTCCTGGTCGCCGACACGATCGCGTTGATGAGGCGCTTCGACGGAGCACCGCTCGCCTATCCGATTGTGTTCAAGACGATCGCCTACACGCTCCTTGTCTTTGTCGTGCGGCTGCTCGAAGCTTTTATCCACTATCTGGTCGAAGGGGGGGCGGTCGGACATGGCGGCTTTCTCGGCCATCTCTTCGGCACCTTTAGCTGGCCGCATTTTATCGCAACGCAGCTTTGGATCTTCGTGTTGTTCCTGGTCTACGTCACGGCGAGCGAATTGAACCACCTGTTCGGCGACGGCGAATTGTTCAAAATCTTCTTTACCCGCCACCTGCCCGAGCTGAAGACGACGCGGCGCGCCCGCATCCGCCTCCTGGTCCGGCTGGCGCGCCTCACCGACGCCCACTCGGTGGCCGAATTGGCGGACCAGCGCTCGCCGCCGCATCAGGAGCTCGTCGCCATCCTGCGCACCCTGGCGCGCGACGCGGCACCGCGGCCGAAGGCGCGCGGCCTGAGCCAATCATCCGGCCAGCGCCGCCCATTTCCCTCAATCGCTGAAAATGGGTCATTCCGGCATGCCCGGAGGGGCAGGCCCGGAACCTATGAACACGGTGCCTGTCCGATAATCACAGGCCTGCTAATCATAGGGCTGTGTGCTTGGGTTCCGGGCTCGCGGCTGCGCCGAGCCCCGGCATGACCGGGCTTCCACGCACGCCTTTTCGTGACCGCGGCGGATATGCGCGGGCAAGTACCTGCCTAATCGGCGGGCGCGCCGCGAGCGACTTTGCGGCCGACGATCCAGTCCTTGTAGGTGTTGCCCGGCATCGGCCCCTTGGCGTGCGCATCGAGCGCCGCCTGGTCGCGCCATTTCTCGATCAGGAAAACATGCCGGTCGTCGCCATGCGGCAGCATCAGGTCGAATTGCCGGCAACCGTCGTCGTTGCGCGAGCGCTGCGCGTGACCGCGCATCAGCTCGAGAAACTCGGTGCGGTGCTCGGGCTTCACCTCGAAATCGACGACAATCATAACTTCGCTCATCGGCGTTCCCTTTCGGCCTGGTTCCGGGGCATCATCCGGCAATCCGGCGCGCCCTGGCAAGCCCAGCCCGCGCGACGCAAACCCTGGGGAGAGGACCGGTCATGGCCTATGACGCGCTGCGCACGATATTGCCGATCGCCGGGTGGCCCGAGGAGCGGGCGCGCCAGGTCGAGATTACCGGCGGCGCCGACCCGGTCCTGCCCACCGCGTTCCGCATCGGCGCTGCGGGTGCGGCGGCGCTCGCCGCCACCGGATTGGCCGCCGCCGATCTTTGGGAATTGCGCACCGGGCGGCGCCAGGAGGTGTCGGTCGATCTGCGCCGCGCCGTCGCCTCGCTGCGCAGCGGCCATTACCTGCACATCGACGGTGCCGCGATCTCGACCGAGCGCAACCCGGTGATGGGCGTCTATCCGGCGAAGGGAGGCCGGTGGAGCTATGTCCACGCCAATTTCCCAAACCACCGCGCGGCGGCGATGAGCGTGCTCGGCGTTCCCGAGGAGAAGGACGCGGTGCGTCGGGCGGTCGCAAAATGGGACGCGCTCGATCTCGAAGAGGCGATCCTCGCCGCCAAAGGGGCGGGCGGCATGGTGCGCAGCATGGAAGAATGGAGGCGCCACCCGCAGTCCGCCGCGATCGCGTCATTGCCGCTGATGGAGATCGTCAAGATCGGCGACAGCCCGAAAGAGGCTTTGCCCGAGGGCGAGCGGCCATTGTCCGGCATCCGCGTCCTCGACCTGACCCGCGTGCTGGCCGGCCCGACCTCGGCCCGGACCTTGGCCGAGCACGGCGCCGAGGTGATGAAGATCACCGCCCCCCATTTGCCGAATATCGGCTATCAGGAATACGACACCGGCCACGGCAAATTGCAGGCGCATCTCGATCTGCGCCAAGCGCGCGACCTCGACACCTTGCGCGGGCTGGTGCGCGAGGCCGATGTCTTCACCCAGGGCTACCGGCCGGGCACGCTCGGCAATCGCGGATTGTCGCCGGAGGAGCTGACCAAGCTGCGGCCGGGGCTCGTCTATGTGTCGATGTGCGCGTTCAGCCACAAGGGGCCGTGGGCGTCGCGCCGCGGCTTTGACACCGTGGTCCAGACCGTGAGCGGCATCACCACGCGCCAGGGCGAATTGTTCCCCGGTGCCAATCCCGGCCCGCAATTCTACCCGGTCTCGGCGATCGATTACCTGACCGGCTATCTGATGGCGTTTGGCGCGATGGTGGCCTTGGCGCGCCGCGCGCGCGAGGGCGGCAGCTGGCTCGTCCGCATTTCCCTGGCGCAGACCGGCAAGTGGCTCGTCGATCGCGGCGAGGTGCCGGAGGCCGAGCTCGAGGATGTGGAAAAGGAGCTCTACCCGGCGGAAATCGCGCGCTGGTCGATCGAGAGCGACACGCCGGTCGGCCGGCTGCGCCATCTGGCGCCGAGCGTGCGCCTCTCCGAGACCCCGCCCTTCTGGGCGCGGCCCACCGCCCCGCTCGGCCATCACCAGCCGGTCTGGCCCGCCCGCGCCGCCTGATGTCGGGCGCGCGGGTGCGCGCGGCGAACGAGCTTCAGTCGGAATAGCCTGGGTTGCGGCGGTCGAGCAGGCGCTTCAGCGCGGCGAAATGGTGCTCGCAGGCGGGCTTGCCGCCGTAATTCGGCGAGGCCGCGTATTGGCGCCGTGTGTGCTCGGCCACTTCCTGCGGCACATGCTTCAAAGGACGGCCGGTCCACATCGCATAAAGCTGCACCTGGCAGGCGCGCTCTAAATAAAAGAGGCGGTCATAGGCCGCGGCGACGGTTTCGCCGATCACCAGCACGCCGTGATTGGCCATGAGCAGCACCTTGTTCTTCGGCCCGAGCAGGCCGGCCAGTCTTTCTCCTTCGGCCGGGTCGAAGGCGAGCCCGGCATAATCGCGGTCGTAGGCGGTGATATCGAGAAAATCGAGCTCGGTCTGGCCGATCGGCAGGAGCCGCGGGTCTTCGAGCCGAACGAGCGCGCTGGCAAACGGCATATGCGTGTGCAGGACGCAAGCCGCGTTCGGGAGCAGCCGGTGGATCGGCGCATGGATGCAAAACCCCGAGCGCTCGATTTCTCCCGACCCGGCGAGCAGCCGCCCGTCATAGCCGACTTCCAGAAAGCAGCTGGCGGTGACCTCGCTCCAATGGAGGCCGAACGGGATTTGCAGATAGCGGTCGTCGGCGCCGGGCACGGCGAGCGTCAGATGGTTGAAGATGCCCTCGCTGAGCCCCTGCATGTCGGCGAGCCGATGCGCCGCCGCCAAATCCACCCGCGCCCGCCACACCGCCGAGCTCGAAGCCGCATCGCTCGCCTCAGTCGCTACCAATCTCATGTCTCCTCCTCACCATGGCGTCTAGTCGGACAGTTTGTCGGATGGGAAGGACGCCGCGCAACCCGCTGTGGGCTACCCGCGCGGGTGAGCGGCGAAATACGCTTCGATGGCGGCGGCGAGGGCGCGGGCGAGGCGCTCTTGGTAGGCGCGCTGCTGTAGGAGGCGCTCTTCGGCGGGGTTGGAGAGACAGCCGAGCTCGACCAGGGCGGACGGGATGTCGGGGGCGGTCAGGACCGCGAAATCGGCCGCGCGCTGCGGGTTTTCGAGCAGCATCACGCTGTGGCCGAGGACGCTGACGACAGCGCGGGCGAGTGCCAGCGACAGGTTGTCGGTCTGCCGGCGCGCCAGATCGAGCAGGATGTCGCTGACGAGGTGCGGCTGGCGCGACAAATTGACCCCGTCGACGATTTCACGGTTCTCGCTTGCCGCCAAATCGGCAGCTTCCCGGTCGGAGGCCTTTGCCGACAAGGTGAACACCGACAGGCCGCGCAATGCGGTGTTGGGCAAGGCGTCGGCGTGGATCGACAGGAACAGCTCGCCATGCGCGGCGCGCGCCCGGCTCACCCGCTCGCGCAACGGCACGAGCTCGTCCTCGCGCCGGGTCAGCACCACACGAAAGCGGCCGGTCGCAACGAGCTCGCGCGCGAGCATCTGCGCCACCGGAAAGACGATGTCCTTTTCATAGACGCCGCCCGGCCCGATCGCACCCGGATCGATCCCGCCATGCCCGGGGTCGATAATGACAATCGGCAGCCGCCGCGGTGCGGGAACCGGCGGTTTTCGCGCCGGCAACCGCGCGTCGGCCGGCGCCGCCCACCACGCACCCGCAGCCGCCAGCGCCAACAGCCCCAGCACGCGGCGCCGCGCGCGGAAAACGTCCTCCATCCGCTGCCCCCGCCGGCGTTTTCCCGCCCCACACGAGAACCCGCCGGCCAGTCCAAACCCAGCCCCAACTATGCGGCAAAACCGTTGATAAAGCTATATCAGGCGCTGCCGCCGCGGCGCTCGTCGCTGGTGCGGCGCAACGGCAATGGCTGAGCCTGCGGACCACGCACCCGCAGCGGATGGAGGGTTGCCACCACCAGGCGAAACGCGGCCAGCAACGGCTCGGCCAGCTTGAGCCGAACCATTTCGGCGACGACCGATTTGCGCGGGGTATGACGCAGGCTCTGCATGCCGTGGCGCCGATAGTCGGAGAGCCAGGCTGCGACCAGGCGCTTTGGCACATGGAAAGCGGCGGCCGTTGCCGCAATGCTCCATCCGTCGACGATAAGGCGCTGGACGATTTGGCCGCGCTGCACCGGGCCGATGCCGCGCCGTTTGGACGATCGGTACTCCATAATACTTGCTGCCCGCTGGCCGAGGCCTCACCGTGAAGCCTGCTCGCCCTGCTAACGCCAAAAAAACCTGAGAAATTCCCCGCCGCTATCGGGCGACATCGACGACCACCCGGCCGCGCACAGCACCCGCCAGAATCTTCGGCGCCAAGGCCGGCAAGGCGCTGAGCGGCACGGTTTCGGTCATCGCCGCGAGCCGCTCGCGCGGCAGCTCGCGTGCCAGGCGCTGCCAGGCTTCGTTGCGTTCCGGCTGTGGGCACATCACCGAGTCGATGCCGAGCAGATTGACGCCGCGCAGCAGAAACGGGATCACCGTCGCCGAGCAGGTCGCTGCCGCCGGCAAGACCGCAGGCGGCGACACTCGCCCGGTAGCGCAGCTGGGTCAGCACCCGCGCCAGGGTCGTGCCGCCGACCGTATCGACCGCACCCGCCCAGCGTTCGCTGTCGAGCGGACGGTCGGGTTTTGCCGCGAGCGCCGCGCGCTCGATCAGCTCGGCCGCGCCGAGCCCGGTCAAATATTCGCGCAATTCCGGGCGCCCGGTCGAAGCGACGACGCGGTGGCCCTGCGCCGCCAGGATGGCCACGGCGACGCTGCCGAGGCCGCCCGCGGCACCCGTCACCAGCACATCGCCCGCACCCTGCCGCAGCCCGTGCCGCTCGAGCGCCATCACCGCCAGCATCGCGGTAAAGCCGGCGGTGCCGATCGCCATCGCCTCATCGGCGCCGAGCCCCGCGGGCCGATGCACCAGCCAGGACGCCTTGACCCGCGCCTTTTCGGCAAACCCGCCCCATTGCGCCTCGCCGACCCGCCAGCCGGTCAAGACCACCGGGTCGCCGGGCTTGAACTCCGGCGCATCCGAATGCTCGACGGTGCCGGCAAAATCGATGCCGGGCACATGCGGGTAGTTGCGCACGAGGCGCCCGATCCCTTGCAGGACCATGCCGTCCTTGTAGTTCAAGGTCGAGCATTCGACCGCGACCGTGACCTCGCCCGGCGGCAACTGCCCCTCGTCGACCGCCTCGATCCGCGGCACGACCTTGCCGCCCTCCTCGTGCAATACCAGCGCCCGAAAGCTCGCCATCACGCCTCCCGTCTCATCGAGCTCGTGCCGGATCCTACCGTGACCGCCCGGCTTTGCGAAGGCTTGCGCGGCGTCAGGACGGTCGAGGAGGTTGTGAGGTGCGCTCAAGCGCCAGGCGTAGGCGGGTATCCACCGCCGAAATGGTTCCCGGCATTCGCCGGGAAGAGCGGAATCAAATGTCTGGGAGGCTGCCACCAGCCAATTTGACGGCTATTTCACGCCTGCCGGCGCCGCTCAGACGATGAAGAACAAATCGGCGGCGGCGAGCGTGGGGTGCGGGCTGCCGGAAAGGGTGGCGATCAGCGCGTGCGAACTGCCGGCGGCGTTGCCGTGGGCGTCGTAGACGAGTGCGCCGGTGGACGCGTCGTAGGCGAAGCGCTGGGCCGCGGTGGTGAACGCGCCGCTCTTGCTGGGCGAGAAAAGGGTGGCCGCGACCGGGTTCGGCCCGAGGGCGAACCCGGCCTTGCTGAGCCCGATCCGGTCGACCCCAGGGGCGAAATCGGCGATCGTGACGGCAGCCGAGACGGGTGTGGTCAGCTCGAACAGATCCTTGCCGGAGCCGCCCGTCATCACCGCCTTGTTTGCCCCGGTCAGGCCGGACGCCTTGATCGTATTGCCGCTGTCGCCGCCATCGACGGTGATGGTGCTGCCGGTGATGCCGCCGAAATTGGCGTTGGCAAGAGTGAGCCTGTTCGCCGATCCATCGGCCAGCACGTAGGTCTCGACGCCGCTGACCACGCTCGCCTGGACCGTGCCGGCGGTCGTCATCATCAGCTGGTCGCTGCCGAGCCCGCCCTTGACGATGTCGGCAGTCGACAGGCCGGCCGTCGAGAATTTGAAGACATCGTTGCCGGCGCCGCCGGTAACGACATCCGCGCCCGCGGCGCCGACAAACACCACCCGGTTGGGGCTGCTGAGCGCCGAGGCATCGACCGTGTTGCCGCCGTTGCCGCCGACGACCCTGATCGCAGTCCCGCTCACCCCGGCAAAGTTGGCATCCAGCAAAACCAGGGTATTAGGGCCGCCGTTTGCCAGCCGGATCGTCTCGAACCCGATAAAATTGCTCACCTCGTCGTTGCCAAAATGAGCGAAATCGACAATGTCGGCGCCGTTCCCGCCGTCGACATTGCCGTCGAACACCGCCCCCGGCTCGACGATCAGCCGATCGTTGCCGGAACCGAACTGCACCGCCGTGCCGTGGAGCCCGACGATCGTCCCGCTATTCGTCAAGGTGCCGGCAAGATAGATGCCGTAGGCGCCGGACATGGTGCCGGAATTTGTCACGACACTCGCTGCGTCGAGATCGATGCCGCGAATGCCGCCGGAGATCGCGCCGAAATTGGTTACGGTTAGTCGCCTGGCCGCCGATTCCCCAGTCACCGCCGGAAATGGTGCCGAAATTGGTCACCACGGTCGCGCCCCCGTCCGCCTCGATGCCGGACTGGCCGCCGATGATCGCCGCCCCCGGCGCACCGCTCGCGCCGTTGACGATTGCGCCGCCGTCGAACAATCGAACAGCTTGCCCGTAATGCGCGGAGATAAATGGTGTGACCGACGCGGCATTCGGTGCTGCCAGCGTGCTGCTCGCGTATTTGTTCGTGATCGTGCCATAATTCGTGACCGTGCCCAAATCGCCGGACACGAGGATCCCCGCCTGCGCCTCGCCTCCCACAATCAGCGCACCCGCTTTATTGAGGACCGTGCCGCCATCCGCCAGGTTGATCCCGTTTCCATTGCCGGTGCCGGAGGCAATCGCGATGGTGCCGTAATTCGTCACTGCGCCGGACCCGTGGCCGACATCGACGCCGTCGCCGACCTTGTAGTAGCCGACCCCCTTGGCGAGGATCGACGCCTTCGTGGCATTGGGCGCACCATTGGTAACCGTCCCGCCGGCATCGAGGGAGATGCCGGTGCCGCCGGTGATCGTGGCAAGATTGCTTACCGTGCCGGGCGCGCCGTCGATTTGGACTCCTCTGTAGTTACCCGAGATCGATGCACCGGCAGCATTGGTCGCGCCATTGACGACTGTCCCGCCGCTCGCGAGACGGACGCCGACGCCGAGAGATTTCCCGGCGCTCGTCCCCTTGAGCGCGCTGAGATTGGTGACCATCCACGCCGTGCCCGGGCCACCATAGACCGCAGCACCGGCAGCCGTGACGGGGCTCGTGATCGTCGTCGGGTTATGCGATAAAACCAGGGTCGTCATGTCGGTCTCCTTGCAGCGCAATCGCTTCTGGACGCTGCTTCTGCGTTAACTGGTCGAATTCTCGTTTTGTTTGACCAAGCGCACGTCGCCCGGGCAGTTCATCGAGGTCTCGCCGGTCTGGGCGAAGCCGTCGCCGCATTGGGGCGGACATTCCAGCGGGGCGTTGAGGGCGCTTTCGCCGCGGCGAGCCTCGCACACCCCGTCACCCGTGCGGGGTCGCCACGAGCAGCACCCCTCTGCCGTCGGCCAGGATAACCTCGAAGAATATCTGGCCGCGATCGTTGATGATCCCGCCGGCCTGAAGGTTGGAGGGCATCGGGGCTTAAAAAGCTCGGCGAATTCACATGGGCGACGGTGCCGACACCGGGGAGGTCGCTGCCGCTGCGGGCCACCAGCCGGATCTTGCCGTGCGAGACCAAATACAAGCCGGTATCGGCCACCCCATTTGCATCGGCCGTGTCGAGCGCGGCGACGAAGGTGATGTCGCCGGCGTTGTTCAGGTAATATTGATAGGGTATCTGCGGCCGTGGTCGCGAAATGGCCGCCGCCCGGCAAGGGTGCGCCGGGGAGCACGACGGGGGTCGTGACGCCCTTCGAGTGGCGGAACACTCCGAGGGCTCAGCGAGTGGTCGGGCGGCGGGGTCAGGTCGCCGACAAAGACCAGATCGCCGGCGTCGTTCATGACCGGGCCAAAGGCCTGGCGATAGGTGCCGCCGCCCGGCGCCGGATCGCCTTGGTGGGCGATCGACTGGATTTTGCCGTTCTTCGGCATTTTGTAGACGCTCGAGCCGCAAACGAGCTCGAAGCCGCCTCTTGCTGAGATCGATGCATTCCTCGCCCTTCACATGGGCGTCGAAGGCGATGTCGCCGGGATCGTTGATCCAGCCTTCGATCGCATCGTCGAACACGCCGCCGCCCGGCGCCTTGTCGCCCGGCACCACGACGCTGGCGATGTGGTTCCAGCGGTCGGCCTTGAAGACGCCGACGCCAAAGCCGCCGGATTTCGGCGGCCCGACCAGCCCCGGCACGACCCCGTTGAACACGAGATCGCCGCGATTGTTGAGGCTGCTGTCGAAGTACACGCCGGCGAATTTGGCACCGGCCGGCACAGGCGCCGGGGTCATGCCGGGCAGTACCACCGCGGTCGGCGCCTGGTTGAGCAGCGAGAAGCGGAAGAGGCCGGAATTCAGGCCGAAAGGTTGAAAATTATTGGCGTCCAGGATGTAGATGAAGGCGCCGTCACCGGCGTTGTTGAGGGGCGTGTGGCCGAGAGCGCCGATCTCAAAGGTGTTGCCGCCGGGAGCCGGCTGTCCCGCCCGCGCGATCTGCGAAACATTTCCCTTGCGGCTGACGAAGATGCCCTCGCCGCCCGTGTCGACATCTGCGACAAAGGCGGCGTTCCCGCCGGCGTTGATCGCGTAGGGCTCGAAATCGTTGATGAACCCCCCGCCGCCCGGCGCCATTCCCGGAATAGTGGCCAGCTGCTTGAACGTATATCCTGATCCATCTGCCAGCGCTGCGCCGGGGCCGGCTCCCGCCAACCCGGCCGCCATCGCAACGGCGCAAACCGCCGTGACTGTCTTTAGCGTCTTTCGGTCTGTCATGGTCGTTTCCTCCGGCGTGGATTGCGATAGACCGCGGCAAGATGCTACAAGGCGGTGCCTGTGGCCGTTACTTGGCGACGGTCAGATAGTAGGTGATGTCCTGAACCAGGTTTGCGACGCAGCCCGAAGCGACCCAGTGGATCGTATGCTTGCCGGGGGACAGCGGGTTGAGGAACAGGTAATAGCCCTGCTCGGCGCTCGGGCTCAGCAGCAGCTCCGGAGCCGTGGCCTCGTCAA
This sequence comes from uncultured Alphaproteobacteria bacterium, assembly GCA_963702685.1. Lineage (GTDB taxonomy): Bacteria > Pseudomonadota > Alphaproteobacteria > ATCC43930 > CGMCC-115725 > AP-15. Next base: position 397,358 of record CAVPDQ010000009.1, read on the forward strand.
GCCCGAAGAGATTTGCCGGCGGCAATTGCACGTTGAAGATTGGCGATTCGCTGCCCGACGGGCCGGTAAAGAAACGCTGCGGATGGGCGACTTTCCTGCCGTCGATCGATGCCGAAATTTGAACAGGCTGCGTGCATTCAGCCTGGCTGCGCACGAATTCTTCTGTGCGCTGCTCAGGCGGATCGCTTAAGAAAGCGAAGTATGCGTTCTCAATGAGCGGAAAGAACAAAGCCTTATCGGCAGGAACATCGCACGCGCGGACAACCGGATCTGATCCGGACGTGCCGGCCAGAAACCAGACCCTGTCCACCTGCCGCTGCCCGCAATTTTGCCCGGTGGCGTCGGTCAACGGGTTTTCGGCCGCGGGAATCCCTACGACCCATTCCTGCCATTGGGCGGCCCAGCGGCCGTAGGTTTGACCCTCCGGCAGCGAACCCATTGGCGCCACGACGGCTTTTTCATCGTCCGCTTTGGCCAGCGCGGCGAGCGGGATCGTTCCGGTCAGCCCGGCCGCCATCAGAGTGACGCCGATGGCCGTGAGTATATTTTGTCGGCAGGTCTTTCTGTCCTTCATCACTCGTTCCCTCCAGTTTGCAGTACCGTCTTTTGCGGATACAAAGCCGGGTCGCGCCGGTGCAGCACGTCGGCGGTTTCCCGGTCTTATTGGAACAGGCGCACGTCGCCGGGGCAGCTCATCGAGGTCTCGCCGGTCTGAGCTATGCCGTCGCGAAAGCCGCACTCCAGAGCCTGCCCCTGACCAGCGGCAACCGCCAAGGCCTTGCGTGCTCCGGAACCCGGCCGGTGCGCGCGCTGCTGCGGCATCGACGAACGAGTGATTGACGAAGCTGGCGTCATTTGGGTTGGCTGTAAGCGACGCTGCGTCCCGCACGAATGCCCATGAGCCCTATCCCCCCGGCAATGAGCAGCAATGCCACGCTGCTCGGCTCGGGCACAGCAGGGGCGATGGCCAGATCAAGCACGTCGTCTGCACCAGTAGAGCCGACAAAAATGCTCGACGCATTCGACGGGTTAATAATGTAAACGTTTCCGCTCAAATCGATTTCATAAAGATTCCCATCCGTTCCAAAATCGAGCCCCGTGGCAATATCAGTAGAAGGTAACTGGCCAAGCACCGTGTCGGCACCGGTTAACAGATCGACCGACACCAGGAATTGGGGCCCTGATGATGTTGGCTCACTGGCAACCAAGATCGTGGTGGCGTTCTGCACTGCCATTGCATCGACGGCTCTTCCCGCAAAGCTGGTAATCGGGGTGGCCGCCGCGGTGGTCGTGTTGATCGAATACACCGTCGTCGGCGAATTGCCGAAGTTGGTCCCCAATAACGTTGATCCGTTGAAGTCTAGGCCTTCTATATCGCCTAACCCAGTGTTTCCGATTAGCGATGTCGCCGCGGTGGTTTTGTTGATGGAATAAAGATTTCCTCGATCATCCGTCCCGAACAGGGCGCCGCCGGGCGAGAATGCGAGACCTTCCAGTAAATCGATGCCGGGGCCGCCGATCGCATCGATAAAACTCCCTGTTGTGAGGTCTACGGTAAAGAGGGCGCCTCGCGCGCTGGAAGAATAGCCTATTTGATCGGCGGCCTCGCCCGTGGTGGATAACGTCAGAAGGCCAGCGGCAATCAGAAATGATCGTATAAGCATGTGGACCTTCTCAACACCCTTCTGACTTCGCGGCGAAACGGTGCTGGTTACTGCTATTATATTTTTGAGATATTTCGTTGCGTCTTTCATCACTCATTCCTTCCAGTTTGAACCGTCAGCAAAGCCGAATGCTTCCCTTCCTTATTGGAACAGGCGCACGTCGCCGGGGCAGTTCATCGAGGTCTCGCCGGTCTGGGCGATGCCGTCGCCGCATTGGGGCGGACATTCGATGCGGGCGCGTTGGCGGCGACTTTCGCCGCGGCTGACCTCGCACACCCCGTCGCCCGCGGAAGGCAGAAAGAAGGGCGGCGTGTTCGGCCACAAGGCGGGCTCGCCGCGGTCGCCGAGCGCGAACGGGAACCAGATGGTCAGCGCCCATTGGGTCCGGTCGAAAATCCGCTTCCAGCCCTGGTCGGCGAAGATATCGCCGAGCGGCGGCGCGGCGGCGAGGGCGCCGAGGCTGGCTGAGTCCGGCTGGCGCGGATCGCTCGGGCCGACCCGTCCGCCAAAATAGACGAGCGAGGCGAGCCCCTCCTCCTCGTCGTAAAGCAGCCACACACTCGTCAGGCCGCGCGTCTGCGCGCTCGCCAGAACGGCCTCGAACCTTTGGTTCAAGATCGCCGCCGGGTGGCGGGCGTTGCGCACCGACCAGCGTTCGGTCCGCAGCACGATCTGCGAATTGTGGATGTCCGCGAAGTCGTGCGCCCCGATCACGGTCCAGGCATGGCAATCGGGGCTGAGAAAGTAGGACCGCTTGAGAAACAGCACGCCGATCGAGCACGTAGCTGTGGAACACCCAATCGCGATACTCGCGCGCGTGCCTGGCGGTGTCGAACAGATACCGTCCGCCGGAAAAGACATTGTGGTCAGCGTCCATGCTGATCGGGATATGCTTGTGAAGGAGCCCGGGACGGGCCGCCATATACATCCGATCACGCTCGATCGACGGCGCGATCTGGTCTTGCCGCAGCCCGGCCGAAAGCCCGAAGTCGCAGGTGAACGCACCGCCGGGCTGGGTCTCGCCGGCGGCAACGCCAGCCGCCGTCAACAACAACGCAGCAAATAGGAGAGTCAAAGCACGACCAACCTTTATCGTCGTCTTTGAAGCTCTATGCATTGACATCGCAACCTCCCGTGCAGGGCGTTACTTGGTCAAAACCGGCACGACCGTCAGGTGATAGGTGATGTCGCCAATGCTTTCGCCGCTGGCTTCGACATGAAAGAAAACGGTGTGCTTCCCCGCCGGCAACGGTTCCAGCAAGGCGTAATAGCCGTCGTCCACCGCCGGCGAATAGACTCCCGCCGGGACATTTCCGATGCTGCTGCATTCGGCGTCGAAGATGTTGCTCTCGGGCAATGCAACCGAAAACACCGGAGACTGAATACGCTTCACCAGCGCTCGGGCATTTTTGCCATCGACAAACAGCGACCAGCGGGTGACGCCGTCGATCGTGCTCTTGCTCAGACCTCGCAACTCTTTGACCGTCAGGTTGACTGGGCCTGACCGCATACGCCGGGCGTATTGAAGTTGATCGCGTCGGCGATCGGGAAGAAGAGCGTCGTCCCCTCGGGCACCGAGCAGGCGCGCGTCGCGCCGCCGCCGCCGAACTCGTCGGCGAGGAACCAGGTGGAGCCGCGCTGCCCGACCATGCAGTAGCGCCCGTTGGGGTCGAGATCGGGATTTTGCCGGGTCGGGATCGAGACCACCCATTGCCACCATTGGGCGGCGAGCGCCGGCGTCGGCGCCGGAACCGTCTGCGCGACCGCCATGCCGAATGGGACCAAAGCCAGCACCGCCGCCGCGATCGAAACGCCGATCTTGTTCATGCGCTTGCCCTCCGGCCTCGCCGCGCCGCGCCTGATGCGCGGTGCCGCCCATTCGGGGTTGCGAGGCTGCGGTGAATTAGAACCGGGGGTCGGAGGGCTGTCGTCATCCGTTCGGATGATCGGCGCGCTCCTTACGCACAAATTTTTTTTGGAAGTGTGAACCGGTTCACACTCAGCCCTCAGCGCGGGCGCATGCTTTCAGGGAAGCCCGCTTGCGGCCGGGTCCCGGGCCCGTGCATTGCGACCTGCCGGAGGCGGCGATGCGCTTTCAGATCCTCTCGGAATTTGTCGGATCGATCTACGACACGGTGACGGATGCGAGCGCCTGCCCGGCGATGCTCAACGGTTTGGCCGACCTTCTCGGCGCAACGAACGGGGCGCAAGTCGGCACCTACAACGCGCGGACCCGCCTTGCCACGCTGCTGGCCCCGCGCCTGGACCTGAAGAGCTGCCCGCCTTCTCGGAATATTGGGCCAAGGTCTGGCAGCGGTGTCCCGAGCATCCGGTCGGCGCCGTCATCGTCCGATCAGAGCCCCAGGGCGCGGAAGCGGTGATGGGAACAACCCTTTCGACCGAGGGGCCGGTTTCCACCGTGGTGTCGGTGTCGCGCCCCTCTTCCGAGGGCGATTTCGACCCGGCCGAGGCCCGGCTGTTCGCCGGTTTGATCCCGCACCTGCAGCGCGCGGTGCAGCTGCGGTGGCGCCTCTCTGGGCTGGACGGGCCGCCGACGAGCTCGGCCGAGATGCTCGACCGGCTGCCCCACGCCGTGCTGCTGGTCGATGCGCGGGCGGGGGTGATCTTTGCCAACCAGACCGCCGCGCGGATGCTCGGTGCCGGCGATGGCCTCTCGCTGGGCCGCGACGGGCTCAGGGCCGAAACGCTCGCGGACACGCGCCGGTTGCGGCAAACGATTGCCGACAGCGCGGAGCCGGCAAACGGGCTCGGCGGCGCCGGCGGCCGCCTGCGGCTCTGCCGCGCGGAGCGCGGGCCGTTGACCGTGCTCGTGGTCCCGCACCGGACCCGGCTCACCTGGACCGACATCCTGCGCCCGACCGCGATCCTGTTCATCACCGACCCGGAGCAGGCGACCGCAACCCGCGGCGAGTGGCTGCGCCAGGATTACGGGTTGACCCCGGCGGAAGCCCTGTTCGCGGTCGAGATCTCGAGGGCGACGGGCTCCTGGCCGCCGCCGGCCGCCTCGGCGTTTCATTGACGACGGTCAGGACCCACCTCGCCCACGTCTTCGACAAGACCGGCGCACGGCGCCAGGCCGAGCTGGTCCGCCTGATCCTGCAACGCCAGCCGGCCGCGTAGAGCCACCGCGGCGCTGTCGCGACGAGCGCCGGCCAAGGCCGCTTGCCCGATCGGCGGCAAATGGCAAAATGATCGGTGCTGTCGCGAATGAGATACATGCCATGAGCGCAACATTTGTCAGAGTCTCGCAATCGGGGCGGCTCAGCATCCCGGCTCATCTCCGGAAGGCGGTCGGTCTCGAACAGGGCGGCGAGGTCGTTGTCGAGCTCGACGGTCGCGACATTCGCATCCGCACCGTGAACGAGGTCGTCAGCCGTGCCCAGGCCATGACGCGCCGGCTGCTCGCCGACAAGCCCGACGCGTCGCTCGATCGATTTCTTGCCGAGCGGCGGCGAGAGGCGGAGCGCGAATGACGCTTGCGGTGCTCGATTCCTCGGCGCTTTAAGAGCGGTTTTCGACCGGGTCGACGCGCTCGGCACGCCTCACCCCCACCCCGACCCGCCCCCATCGAGGGGGCGGGAGCACCAATAGGAGTGCTGATAAAGGCCCTCCCCGCTGATAAAGGCCCTCCCCGCTGATAACGGCCCTCCCCCTTGATGGGGGAGGGTTTGGGTGGGGGTGAGCGCGGTGCAATTTGATCGGAAGCCGCTCTAGCGTTGCTTCTCGGCGAGCCGGGCAGCGACAAGGTTCGCGCCGTTCTCGCCGGGTCCGCGCTGTCGACGGGGAGCCTGGCCGAAATCGTCGGGCATTTTGCGCGAAATGGCGCGGCGGAGCCGGATATTCGCCGAGTCCTCGAGCCCCTGCCGGTTGGCCTCGTCGGCTTCGACGACGAGCTTGCGTTTGCGGCCGGGCTGCTGTTGCCGGCCACCAGACCCGCGGGGCTGTCGATCGGCGACCGCGCCTGCCTGGCTCTGGCATTGCGGTTGGGAGTGCCGGCACTCACCGCCGACCACTCCTGGGAAAGAGTTGCTGCCATTGTCGGGGTCGAAATCGACCTGATCCGCTGACGAGCGGCAAGGGCCGGCAGAGCTTTCGCCGTCAAGCTTTTCTGCCAGCCGCTCGCAGCCGATCGCTACCCCTTACGCGCGCAGCGGTTCGAGGATGCTGACAAAATTGGCGACGGCCGCACCACCCATGTTCATGACGCCGGCAAGCGAAGCACCCGGCACCTGGATGCCGCCGGCGCGGCCGGTCACCTGCATCGCCGCCAAGACGTGCATCGAAACCCCGGTGGCGCCGATCGGATGGCCTTTCGATTTGAGCCCGCCCGAGGGGTTGACCGGGAGCCGCCCGTCTTTTTCGGTCCAGCCTTCGAGGATCGCGCGCGCGCCCTCGCCTTTCGCGGTCAAGCCCATCGCCTCGTATTCGATCAGCTCGGCAATCGTGAAGCAGTCGTGCGTCTCGACCAAATCGAGGTCGTCGAGCGAGAGCTGCGCCGCGGCGAGCGCCTTTTGCCAGGCGAGCGCGGGGCCTTCGAAGGCGATCACATCGCGCCGGCTCATCGGCAGAAAGTCGTTGACCTGCTCGGCGGCGCGAAAGATCACCGCCTTTTTCATGGCGAGTGCCGTCGCGGTGTCGGCGAGCACGACGGCCGCGGCGCCATCCGAAACCAGCGAGCAATCGGTGCGCTTCAACGGCCCGGCGACGAACGGGTTCTTGTCGGAAACCGTGCGGCAGAACTCGTAGCCGAGATCCTTCTGCATCTGCGCCAGCGGGTTCGATACGCCGTTCTTGTGGTTCTTCGCGGCGATCCGGGCGAGCGCGTCCGACTGGTCGCCATAGCGCTGGAAATAGCTCTGGGCGATCTGGCCGAAGATGCCGGCAAACCCGCCTTCGATCCGGTCCTCCTCCTTGCGGTAGCTGGCGCCCAAGCAGGATGTCGCCGACCTGCGCGCCCGAAACTTCGCTCATCTTTTCGACACCGACGACCAGAGCGAGCCGCGCCTTCTTGGCGGCAATCGCGTTCAGCCCCTGATGGATCGCCGCCGAGCCGGTGGCGCAGGCATTCTCGACCCGCGTCGCCGGCTTGAAGCGAAAGCCGGGATCGGCCTGGAGCACCAGCGAGGCCGGGAATTCCTGGCGCACAAAGCCGCCGTTCATCGTGCCGAGAAAGACCTGGTCGATATCGGCTGCGCCAACCCCGGCATCGGCGAGCGCCGCCTGCGCCGCCTCGACGATCAGCGCCTCGATGTCCTTATCTTCGTGCTTGCCGAATTTCGAATGCGCCCAGCCGACGATGCACCCGCTCATCCCGCCCTCCAACAATGTCCAAGTCCCGGTCGCCGCGACCATACCCCCGGCCCGCACCGTCTATCATGATATGGTCGCCCGGTGCTGGGTTGCCACGATAGAGGGGGAGGAACGCATGCCCAAGGCTGTCAGCCTCACCGACAAGCTGCGCCGCTTTTCAGATCATTGGTCGCCAAAGATCGTCACGCAGTTCAACGGGCACGACGTCATGGTCGTCAAGGTGAAAGGAGAGTTCGTCTGGCACTCGCATCCAGAAACAGACGACTTCTTCCTGGTCCTCGACGGCAGCCTCGTCATCCAGCTGCGGGATGGCGAGGTCAAGCTCGGCCCCGGCGATCTCTATGTGGTGCCAAAGGGGGTGGAACACCGGCCGGTTGCGGAGCAGGAAGCGCATCTTCTGCTGATCGAGCCGACAGGGACCCCCAATACCGGCGACCCCGCAACGGCAGCACGCAAACGGGCGATCTGAAGCGGATTCTGAACCGGGACAGAGACAGATGGAGCGGTCGACACCGAATTTGATCACCATCCGCCGGCCGGATGATTGGCATGTCCATCTGCGCGACGGGCCGATGCTCTCGCAAGTGCTGCCCTACACCGCGCGGCAATTCGCGCGCGCAATCGTGATGCCGAACCTGGTGCCGCCGGTGACGACAATCGCCGCGGCATGCGCGTATCGCGAGCGCATTCTAGCGGCGCTGCCGGCGGGCGCCGCCTTTACCCCGCTGATGACCGCTTATTTGACCGACACGACCGATCCGGACGAAATCGCCCGCGGCTATGCCGAGGGGGTGTTTGCCGCGGTCAAGCTCTACCCGGCGCATGCGACGACGAATTCGGCCTTTGGCGTGACCGATATCGGCCGCGTGCAGCCGGTGCTGGAGCGCATGGCTCAACTCGGCATGCCGCTTCTGGTCCACGGTGAAGTCACCGACCCCGAAATCGACATCTTCGACCGCGAGGCGGTGTTTATCGACCGGGTGCTCGACCCGCTGCGCCGCCGGCTGCCCGAATTGCGCATCGTGCTCGAGCACATCACGACCGAGGAGGCGGTCGAATATGTCGCCGGCGGCGGGCCCAACCTGGCGGCGACGATCACCGCGCATCACCTCGTCATCAACCGCAATGCGCTGTTTTCGGGCGGCATCCGTCCGCATCTTTATTGCCTGCCGATCGCCAAGCGCGAAAAGCACCGGATGGCCTTGCGCCGTGCGGCGACCTCGGGCGACCGGCGGTTTTTTCTCGGCACCGACAGCGCACCCCACGCGCGCCCGACGAAAGAGGCCGAATGCGGTTGCGCCGGCATCTTTACGGCACCCTGCGCGCTCGAAGCCTATGCCGAAATGTTCGAAGAGATGGCCGCGCTCGACCGCCTCGAAGCCTTCGCCGCGCTGAACGGCCCCGAATTTTACGGCCTGACGCCGAACGAGGAGCGGGTGAGGCTGCGCCGCGAGCCTTTTGCGGTGCCGCACCGGATTGGCGAGGGCGAAACTGCAATCGTCCCGTTTCGCGCCGGCGAAACCCTGCGCTGGCGCCTCGAACGGTAGCCCCGGGCACACCGTTGTCGAGGCTGCGGCCGACCGATGCCTGCGGCTTGTCGAGCGGCGCTCTGTAACAAACGCCGATAACAATTGTTGTCACATCGGAAGGATCAATCGTAGAGTAAACCATGGCAGCCGAACTCCCCATCGTCGGGATCGGCGCGTCGGCGGGCGGTGTCGAGGCGCTCGATCAGTTCTTCAAATCCGTGCCCGCGGGCAGCGGCCTCGCTTTTGTCGTCGTCACCCATCTGGCGCCGGATCACGAGAGCATGCTGGCCGAGATCCTGGGGCGCGCCACCCGGATGCCGGTGGTCAACGCCCGCGACGGCGTGCCGGTCGAAGCGCAGCACGTCTATGTCCTGCCGGCGAGCGCCATCCTGACCATCCGGGACGGGCGGCTCCAGCTCCGCCGCACCGGCACCGCGCAGCACGAGCGCGCGCCGATCGATGTCTTTTTCACCTCGCTCGCCCGCGACCAGGGCGAGCGCGCAATCGGCGTCGTCTTGTCCGGCGGCGGCAGCGACGGCACCCGCGGGCTCAAGGCGATCAAGGAGAATGGCGGGCTGACCGTGGCCCAGGGCGCCAACACGACGCGGCCGCGCTTTCCCGAGATGCCGTCGAGCGCGGTCGCCGGCGGGTTTGTCGATCTGTTGCTGCCGGTCGAGGAGATCCCGGCGCGGATCATCGCTTATGTGCGCAATTGGGGTGCGTTCGACCCGGAGCGGCCGGCCGACGGGCTTGCGCAAATTTATGCGGTGCTGCGGGCGCGAACCGGGCACGATTTCAGCGAATACAAGGACCGGACCTTTCAGCGCCGCGTCCAGCGCCGCATGCAGGTGGTGCAGACGGCGACGACCGCCGATTATGTCGATCGGCTGCAAAAGGTGCCGGACGAGGTCGGCTCGCTGTTTCGCGATTTGCTGATCGGGGTCACCGACTTCTTCCGCGATCCGGCGGCCTTCGATGCGCTGCGGGCTCAGGTCGTGCCAAAGCTGTTCGAAGACAAAGGGCCGAACGACGAGGTGCGCGTCTGGGTCCCCGGCTGCTCGACCGGCGAGGAAGCCTATTCGATCGCGATCCTGCTGCGCGAGCACATGGACCGGCTGACGGCACCGCCCAAGGTCCAGGTGTTCGCGACCGACATCGACGAGGCCGCTTTGGCCGTCGCCCGCGCGGCGCGCTATCCGGCAAACCTGGTCCGGGGCCTCTCGGCGGAGCGGCTCAACCGCTTTTTCACCGCCGAAGCCGGCAGCTATCACCTGGCGAAGGAGCTGCGCGACATGTGCATCTTCTCCGCCCACAGCGTGATCCGCGACCCGCCCTTTTCTCGCCTCAACCTGGTCTCGTGCCGCAACCTCCTGATCTACCTGAAGCCCGAGCTCCAGGCGCAGGTCATTCCGATGCTGCATTACGCCCTGCTGCCGGGGGGATATCTGTTTCTCGGGCTTTCGGAGAACGTGGCTCGACACAACGACCTGTTCCTCTCGCTCGACCGCAAGAACCGCCTCTTTCGCCGCCGCGATCTGGTCGCCCGCCCGCACCTGCCGCTGCGGCAGTTTCTGCCGCGCGGCGCCGCATCGGGGCCGGGTCCGGCGACTCCGGTGCAGCGCGCGGATTTGCTGCGCCAGGTGGCCGGCGCCATCGTCGAGCATTTCGCGCCGGCCTTTGTCATCGTCGATGGGTCGGACGAAGCCCTCTATTACTCGGCGGGGACCGGAAAATATCTGCAGGCCGCACCCGGCCCGGCGACCCGCAATATCGTCGCCATGGCCGGCCCCGGGCTGCGCGCCGAGCTGCGGTCGGCGCTGCACGAGGCCAAGGAAACCGGGCGGCGTGTCACCCGCGACCGGGTTGCGGTGCAGATCGACAGCGACGTTCAGATGGTCAGGCTCGCGATCGAGCCGATCGCCGAAGGCGGCGAGATCGCCTATGGCGTCGTGTTTGTCGATCTCGGCCCGGCACGGCCGCGGGTCGAGCGGAGCGCCGAGCAACCCGAGGGCGAGGCTGCTGCCGTTCAGCAGATCGAGAAGGAATTGCAGGCGACCAGGGAGCGCCTGCAATCGACGATCGAAGAGCTGGAGACTGCCAACGAGGAGTTCCGCTCGGCCAACGAGGAGCTGTTGTCGGTCAACGAGGAATTGCAATCGACCAACGAGGAGCTCGAAACCTCGAAGGAAGAAATGCAATCGACCAACGAGGAATTGCAAATCGTCAACACCGAGCTCGGCCAGAAGATCGAAGAGCTGGACCGGGTCAACAGCGACCTGAGCAACTTCTTCGAAAGCACCCGCATCGCGACGATCTTTCTCGACCGGAACCTCGTGATCCGCAGCTTCACGCCGGCAGTCATCGAGATCTTCAACCTGATTCCCGGCGACCGCGGCCGGCCGTTGAGCGACATCGTCAACCGCTTTGCCTATCCGGAGCTGGAGGACGACATGCGCTCGGTATTGGGCGGCGGCGAGGCGATTGGACGCTCGGTGAGCTTTGCCGGCGGGAAGAGCCATTATCTCGCTCGCGTCCTCCCTTATCGCCATCGCAACAACGTGATCGACGGCGTCATCCTGACGTTCGTCGACGTCACCGCCGTCGTCGCCGCCGAGGAGCAGCAAAAGGTGCTCGCCGCCGAATTGAGCCACCGGGTCAAGAACACGCTCGCCGTCGTCGCCTCGATCGCCGAGCGCACCTTGCCCGACGGCGACGCCAAAACCGTTTTGATCGCCCGTTTCCATGCCCTCGGCCACACCCATGATGCGTTGTCCGAGGGTGGCTGGTCGGCGGCGCCGTTGCGCGACCTGGTCATGGCCGAGCTCGCCCCGCATGCCGGCGGCGACGGCGGCAACGTGACCGTCGAGGGGCCGCCGGTGATGCTGAAGCCGCAGGCCGCCTTGCTGCTGTCGCTGGTGATGCACGAGCTGGCGACCAACGCGGCGAAATACGGCGCTTTGTCGGTCGCCGGCGGCCGTGTCGACATTTCTTGGACGATCGCGGGCAATGGTTCGCCGCGGCTCGAGCTCATCTGGGCGGAGCGGGGCGGCCCGCGCATCGACGCGTTGCCGAAACGGCGCGGCTTCGGTTCGGAACTGATCGAGCGGGGCATTCGTTTTGAATTGCAGGGTGAGGCAAAGCTGGAAGCGGTGGACGGCAGCCTCCAATGTCGGATAGTTATTCCCGCGGACCCGGAGCATCTGACCTTCAGAGCGCCGCCGGCCCGGCCGGGAATTGAGGTAGCGGCTTCATGAGTGTGCTCACGGGTCTCACAATAATGGTCGTGGAAGACGAGTTCCTCGTCGCGAACTTGATCGAGCATATGCTGGAGGATGCGGGCTGCGCCGTCTCGGGACCGTTTCCGCGCCTTGCCGAGGCGGTCGATGGTGCGGAGCATGAACCGTGCGACGCCGCAGTTCTCGACGTCAATCTGGCCGGCGAACGGATTTATCCTGTTGCGGACATCCTGTCGCAACGAAACATCCCGTTCCTGTTCGTGACAGGCTATGACGGCGTTTCGATGCCGAGCGAGTACGCCGGGCGGCCGCACCTCCGCAAACCCTTCAAATCCGCGCAATTGCTGCACGCCCTAAAGGATCTGGTGCGACCGGCCGGCCCCGCCGCCTGAAGGTAGCTATCCCGTCCGCAATCGGGCAGGCCGCCAGACCGAGGGGCTGAGCCGCGAGTAGCAGGAAACGATCGAGCGCCGGCGCTGGCGCGCCCAGCACGACCCCCCGGACATGCCCTGACGCCTCGCCATCCCGGCGGGGGCGGGGTACATCTCGCTTCGCCCCTTTTCAGCGAGCGACGATGCCGGTCGAGCGCCAGTCCACAATAATTCGCCTCGCCGACGGGCTGCCGACCGGCAGCTTCGCCTTTGTCATGGCGACCGGGATCGTGTCGATCGCCGCCAATCTCGTCGGCTTTGGCGGGATTGCCCGGTTGCTGATGGCCATCAACCTCGTCGCCTTTGCGGGCTTGTGGGTTTTGACGTTGCTGCGCTTGGCCTGTCGCCTGCCGGCCGTGATCGACGATTTCTGCGACTGCCGCAAGGCGCCGGGTTTTCTGACGATTGTCGCCGGCACCAATGTCGTCGGTGACCAGATTTCGCTGCTGACCTCGCAGCAAGGCGTCGCCGCTGCATTGTGGCTGGGCGGGACGGCTTTGTGGATCGGCCTGATTTATTGCTTCTTTGGCGTAGCGACGGCGCGGGTGGCAAAACCGTTGCTCGCCGATGGATTTGACGGCAGCTGGCTGCTGATTACCGTCGCCACCGAATCGGCCGCGGTCCTCGGCGTCCAAACTGCCGGCCAATTCCCGTCGCCGATGCCGGTTGTGCTCGCCAGCCTGGCGCTGTGGCTGCTGGGCGGCGCGCTCTATCTCGTCTTTATCACCCTCATTCTCTACCGCTGGCTGTTCCGGCCGATGGCCCCCGCGGCGCTCAACCCGACCTACTGGATCAATATGGGGGCGGCGGCGATTACGACGCTCGCCGGCGCGCGGCTCGCCGGTGCGGTCCTAGCCTACCCGGCGCTGGCCGAGCTGCACGGCTATATCGTCGCCGAGACCATGCTGTTCTGGTCGATCGCCAGCTGGTGGATCCCGCTCTTGGCCGCGATCATGATTTGGCGCCACCGCCAGGGTGGATTGAGGTTGTCGCGGCCGTTCGAATACTGGTCGATGGTGTTCCCTCTCGGCATGTACGCGGCCGCGACCTCCAGCTTTATCCCGCTCGTCGGCGCCGGATTTCTCGAATTTCTGCCGCACCTGTTCTTTTGGCTGGCGTTCGTCGCTTGGTGCGCCACCGCGCTCGCCAGCCTCGGGCAGCTGAGGGGGGATGCGAGGCGTTAGACCCCGGCCGCTTTGCGAGCTACATCTGAACCCGTTGACGGGATGGCCGAGCGGGGAATGGGCGATGAGAAGAGGGGCCGATTATCGGCGGGCCTTGCGCGACGGCCGCCGCGTCTGGGTCATGGGCGAGGGCTTGATCGACGACGTCACCACCCATCCTGCCACCCGTGCGATGGTCGAGGAATACGTCGCCTGGTACGATCGGCATCTCGACCCCGCCTGGGCCGACACGGCGCTCCGCCCCGCCGACGGCACCCCCTGGGCCTATGTCGTGCCCAAAAGTGCCGCCGACCTCGGCGGCATGGGCCGGTTCTTTTCGGCAACCACCTTTTTGAGCGCCGGCAACATCACGCATACCCCCTGCTATGGCCATATGATCGCGCTCGGCGTCGAGGCCTCGGCGCGCGAGCAGGAGGTCTCCGCCGAGCAGGCCGAGAACGCCGCCCGCTACCGCGCGATGATCGCCGATACCGGCCGGTTTCTGACGTTTTGCGGCGGCGGCCCGACGATCGGCTATCGCATGCGCGAGGACCCGGCCGAGCGCGCGGCCTTGCGGATCGTGCGCGAAACCGATGCCGGGCTCGTGATCCGCGGCAAGATCGGCATGCATACGAGCCCGGCCTATGCCGAGGACCTCTATGTCGGCAGCGTCTCCGGGCTCCAGATCGACGGCCGCTATGTGACCTTTATCGTGCCGGTTGCGGCCAAGGGTGTGACCGTGCTGTGCCGCAAGGCCGCGGCGCGCGACAAGAACCCGTTTGTGGCGCCGCTGTCGAGCCGGTTCGACGAGCTCGACGGCCAGATGTGGCTCGACGACGTGATGGTGCCGTGGGAGAGCGTGTTCTTTCTCGGCCAGTCGCCGGAGCCGGTGGTGCGCTGGTTGATTTGGCATCACCTCTATGGCTGGCTCGCCAAGGCGGAATTCACCCTGGGGCTCGCTTTGGCGCTGTCGCATGCGATGGGGCTCGCCCGGCATGAGCAGACGATCGGCTATCTCGTCGATCTCGTCGTCGAGGTGCAGACCGTCAGGAGCTGCCTCACCGCCGCCGAACGCGACCCGCGCTTTTCGGCCGACGGCTATTGCGTGCCGAACCACGCTCATCTCGCCGCCGGCGGGCTTGCGATCCTGCGCGCTCGCCCGCGCATGGCCGAGATCCTGCGCATCGTGCCGGGCTCGTCCTTGGTCGTAGCACCCTCCGACCGCGACCTCGCCGACCCCGAAATCGCTGCCGGCCTCGCCGAATCGTTTGGCGGCGGCGGCTACACCGCGCTGCAGCGCGTGGCGCTCCTGCAAATGGCCTGGGACCACGTCTCCTCGGCGCTCGACGGCCGCGAATCGGCGTTCGAGCTGCACGCGAGCGGCGGCATCCCGGCGTGGCGCGGCCGATTGCGCCACAATTTCGAGAGCTACAACGACCTCGCCAACCGCGTCGCCCAATCGCTCGCGGTCCCGATGCCCGAGATCGACCTCGATCACCTGCGCGAAGTCCCCTGGTCCCCCCGCCGCCAGGTCGTGCCCGCGGCCGCGAGCGGCAAGGAATAGCGCCGCGGCAGCCGCGGCGCCGAGCCGGCCCGTAGAGCGTACCGGTGATGGCGTTGCTGTCGCCAGTGGCGTAACCGCCGACCGTCGCGCGAGAGAACGCACCGGTTTCGTGCGTCGACCAGATGGCGATTGGCGGCGGGCTTTTTCGGGGGCCGGCCCTATAGTGGCCACTCCGGTAAGAAGCGGAGAGGGGTCATGGGGCGGATCAGGGGAAGGTGGCGGTGCGCTCTTGCGATGGCGGCGGTGCTTATGCTCGGCGCCGGCGCGGCGACAGCGGCGACGCTCGACCGGATCCGCCAGGACAAGACGATCCGCATCGCCTATCGCGACGATGCGCCGCCGTTTTCATTCAAAGGAAAGGGCGGGCAGCCGGCGGGGTTTATGGTCGAGCTGTGCGGCGCGGTGGCGAAGCAGCTGGCCGAGCAGCTCGGTCTGCCGCCGCTTCAAATCGCCTATGTGACGGTGACCGCGGCCGACCGGTTCGACGCGATCGCGCAAGGCAAGGCCGATCTGCTGTGCGAGCCGACGACGCAGACCTTGTCGCGGCGCAAGACCGTCGATTTCTCGCTGCCGACCTTTGTCGACGGTGCCGGGCTGATGATCCGCGCCGACGGCCCGAAGAACATCAAGGCCCTGGCCGGCAAGAAGATTGGCGTGCTCGCTGGCACCACGACCGAGGAAGAGCTGAAGAACTCGCTGAAGGATGCCGGCATCACCGCCGAGGTGGCGCCCGCCAAGACCCATGAGGAAGGCTTGGCGATGCTCGACGACGGCAAGGTCGCGGCCTATTTCGCCGACCGGGCGATCCTGGTGTTCCTGGCTCAGCAGAGTGCGGCGCCGGGCAAGCTCTTGCTCGCGGACAATTATCTGACGGTCGAGCCCTATGCGCTGGCCTTGCCGCATGGCGACGAAGACTTCCGGCTGGCGGTCGACCGCGCGCTCAGCCGCATCTACAGCTCCGGCGAAATCGCCACGATCTTCAAAGGCACCTTCGGAGCCAAGAGCAAGCCGACCCTGATCCTGCAAACCCTCTATCTGGTCTCCACCTTGCCCGAGTGAGCGCGCAAACGGCAGTCCTGCCGGTCTGGCGTAAGCTTAATGCGAGATTCGATCAGGTTGCATCAGCCCGTCAGCCCCCCTCACCCTTCCCTCTCCCCCCAATTGGGAGGAGAGGGTTGCGGAGGGTTGGCGAGGCATCCCCGAGCCTTACCCGAATCCCCGGGTCGAGCCCGAGGAGGGTGAGGGGGCTCCACCTAATCGGATCATGCTTTAGGCGGCGCGGTCGGCGGTGGTGCTGTGCGCGCGCTCCCAATCGAGCATGTAGTCACGGGTCAGCGGCACGGTCTCGACCGCCTTGGCGAGCTGCATCTGAAAGACCAAAAGGCCGCCGCGGCGAAACCCGACCTCCGAGCCGACCAGGTACATTTCCCACATCCGGCAGAAGCGCTCGTCATAGATCGCGGCGATCCGGTCGCGGTTGCGCTCGAAGCGGTGCCGCCACGCCCGCAAGGTCCGGGCGTAATGCAGGCGAAGAATCTCGATGTCGGTGATCCACAGCCGTTCGCGCTCGACCACCGGCGTCACCTCGGACAATGCCGGCACATAGCCGCCGGGGAAGATGTATTTGCGGACCCACGGATTGGTCGTGCCCGGCCCGTCCATGCGGCCGATCGCATGCAGCAACGCGACACCGTTCGGCGCCAGCAGCGACCCCAGCCGGGCAAAGAACGCCGGATAGTGGTTGACCCCGACATGCTCGAACATGCCGACCGAAACGATCCGGTCGTACTCTCCGCGCTCCTCGCGATAGTCCCGCAGGTGAAACCGGACCCGGTCGGCGAGCCCGCTCGCCGCAGCGCGCTGGACCGAGACCTTGTGCTGCTCGGCCGAGAGGGTGAGCCCGGTCACATCGGCCCCGCATTCGCCGGCGAGATAAAGGGCGAGGCCGCCCCATCCCGAGCCGATGTCGAGCACCTTCTGCCCCGGCTGGATCATCAGCTTGGCCGCGATGTGCCGCTTTTTGTCGAGCTGGGCGGTGTCGAGGTCGTCGTTGCCGTCACGGAAATAGGCGCAGGAATATTGCCGGTCGCGGTCGAGAAACAGCTCGTAAAGCTGGTCCGACAAATCATAGTGGTGGGCGACGTTGCGCCGGGCGCGGCCGAGCGGGTTGTATTGATGGAGCCGGCGCCACAGCGTGTACGAGCCGTTGAGGAGACGTTCCAGCGTTCCTTTCGGCAAAGCTTCGAGATTGGCGCTCAGCAGGTCGACCACATCGTAGAGGCTGCCCTCCTCGATGGTCAGCGTCCCCGCCATGAACGCCTCGGGCAGATAGAGGCGCGGCCGGAATAAAAGCTTCCAATGCAGGGCCGGATCGTGCAGCCGGACGGTGGCGCCAGGTCCCGGCCCGCCGGCGAAACGATGCACCCTTCCGGCGGCGTCGATGAGGCGCAGCCGGCCGATGGTGATCAGTCGGTCGAACAGGCGTGCCAGCAGCATCGTCGCAAAACCGAACGGAAACCCAGAATCCGACTATCCACGAAGTTGCGGCGGAAACACAAGACCGACCGCTTTATGGGGCAGCCGCGGCGCTCTCGGCCGCGGCAGGCGCCGGCGCTTCGTCCTCGTCGTCCTCGTCGCGCTGGCGCAGCGGGTCGATGCCGCGCGCCTGCATGCCGGCCTCCTCGGCGGACTGCGCGACATTGGCGCTGACCGTGACCGAAACTTCCGGATGCAGCGCCACCCGCAGCGGGTGGATGCCGAGATTTTTGATCGGTCGGTCGAGCACGATCTGGCGCTTTTCGACGGTAAAGCCGGCTGCGGTCACCGCCTCGGCGATGTCGCGCGCCGACACCGAGCCGTAAAGCTGCCCGCTTTCGCCAGCCTGGCGCACGATGACGACGCTCAACCCTTCGAGCTTTTCGCCGACCTGCGTCGCTTCGCCGCGGCGGTGCAGATTGGTGGCTTCGAGCTGGGCGCGCTGGCTCTCGAAATAGGCGATATTTTCCTTGGTCGCGCGCAACGCCTTTTTTTGCGGCAACAGATAATTCCTGGCGAAGCCCGGCTTCACGTTGACGAGCTGGCCCATCTGGCCGACCTTTTCGACGCGCTCGAGCAGGATCAATTCAACCATCGTCATTCCCTTCGCATGATCGGGGCCAAGGCCCAGCGGCGCCGCAGGCCCAGCACCGAATCGGCAATCCCCAGAACTGCGACCAGCAAAAGCGGCCAGCCTAGCAGTCCGGTCAACACATAAAATATGGCCAGCGGCAGCGCCGGCCGCTGCAACCGCCGGGCCAGCGCGTGCAGCACCGCCAATCCGGCGAGGCAAAACGGCACGCCGAGCGCGATCAGCACATTGACGCCGAGAAAGCGCGTGATGCCGCCGAATGCCGCGGCGGCGCCGGCGACCGGGACGAGCACCGGAACCCATAGCGGCAGGCTCAGCAGAGCGAGGTCCGGGGAGGGTCGCCAAGCGGCGCCGAACCGGGCCAGCACGCCTTGCGCGAGCACGCCGTTGCTGAGGGTCATCACCATCCAAGAAACGGCGACGATGCCGGGCATGATCCCTGCGACAAAATCGACAAAGCTGTTTCCTTCGGCCTGGTTCTGTTCGCCGAGGTGGGAGACCGCCGGCCCCAGCGCCGTGTGCAGCAAGCTGCGGATGCCGTCCGGGCCGCCGAGCAAAACGACAACCGCCGCCAGGGTCGCCAGACCGAGCGCGGTCAGCCAGGCGGCAAGCAATCCCGGCGGATACCATTCCGTGGCGCCGTCGGCTTGCCGCCGCGCGAGCAGCGCCTGCCGCGCCAGGAGCGCCACCGGAACGGCGTAGAGCGCGGCAAAGAGCGAAGCGGCGACGACCCCGCCGATCGCCAACACCAGCACGGTCGCGCCCAGCCCGGCCAGCATCGACGCACCCGCCCCGAGCCACAACCCTGCGGCAAACAGCGGCAGCTGCGCCAAATAGACAAAGATCACAGTGCCGGGGGAGCCGCTCAGCATCGCCAGGAAACAGCCCGCGCCGAGCGCGCCCGCCGCGAGCCCGAGCGCGACGGTCCCGGCTCGGCCCATGCCCGGCCCCGGCCCGGCCGGCGCTGCCGCTATTTCACCATATAAGGCAGCAGGCCGAGAAACCGCGCGCGCTTGATCGCCTGGGCCAGCTCGCGCTGCCTCTTGGTCGAGACCGCGGTGATCCGGCTCGGCACGATCTTGCCGCGCTCCGAAACAAAGCGCTGCAAAAGCTTGACGTCCTTGTAGTCGATCTTGGGCGCGTTCGGCCCGGAGAACGGGCAGGATTTGCGCCGGCGAAAAAACGGCCGGCGGGCCGCCGCCGAACGCCCCGAGCCACCACCCGATTGGCTTTCCATCGTCAAGCCTCCGCCGCTGCGGCAACCGGCTGCTCGGCGCGCTCCGGCGCCGGCGGGCGTTCGGCCGCGGCCTCGCGCGGCTCGCCGTAGCGCTCGCGATCGCCGCGCCGCGGCCGGTCTTCGCGGCTGCCGCGGCTCTGCATGATCGCCGAGGCCCCTTCCTCATGCGCCTTGACCCGGATCGTCAGGTAGCGCAGCACGTCCTCGTTGATCCGCATGGTCCGCTCGAGCTCGGCCACCGCCGCCGGCGGCGCGTCGAGATTGAACAGCACATAATGACCCTTGCGATTCTTCCGCATGCGATAGGCGAGGTTGCGCAGGCCCCAATATTCGCGCTTCTTGATTTCGCCGCCATTGTCGGCGACGAGCTGGGCAAAGCCGTCGGCGAGGGCGTCGACCTGGGCGCCGGAAATGTCCTGGCGCGCGATAAATACATTCTCGTACAAAGGCATGTCGCGACGTGTTCCTTATGGATGCGGCCGCTGCCGGCAGATGCGCATCGGCCGCGCCCGAGGCCTGTGGCTGGCTGGACTATACTGAAATCCGGCGAGGGCACAAGCCGGGCCGGGCGCCGAGGCCGTTCTTGACACCGGTTGCAGCCTCTTTATGAAGACAGCCTCCGGCCCATGCTCGGGACCGGCTTCGCACGCTTGGGGAGGGGGCAGGCGTCCGAGATGAAACGCGCATTGATATTTCCGGGTCAAGGCTCGCAGGCGGTCGGCATGGGGCGCAGCCTCGCCGATGCATTTTCGGTGGCACGCTGGCTCTTCCAGGAAATCGACGAGGCGCTGGGCCAGAAGCTGTCGCGGTTGATGTTCGAGGGGCCGGACGACGAGCTGACCCTGACCGAAAACGCCCAGCCGGCGCTGATGGCGGCGAGCCTGGCGGCGATGCGGGTCCTCGAATCCGAGGGCGGGCTGGTGCTCGGCCGCGACGTCGCCTATGTCGCCGGCCATTCGCTCGGCGAATATTCGGCGTTGGCGGCGGCCGGCGGGGTCGCGGTGACGGACGCCGCGCGGCTCCTGAAGCTGCGCGGACAAGCCATGCAAAAAGCGGTGCCGCCCGGCGAGGGGGCGATGGCGGCGCTGCTCGGCCTCGATGTCGAGGCGGCGCGCGCGGTCGCCGCCGAGGCGGCGCAGGCTGAAATTTGCGTGGTCGCCAACGACAACGCGCCGGGCCAGGTGGTGGTCAGCGGCCATCGCGCCGCGGTCGAGCGCGCTGCTGCGATCGCTCGCGGACGCGGCGCGCGGCGCTCGATTTTGCTGCCGGTCAGCGCGCCTTTTCATTCGCCGTTGATGGCGCCCGCAGCCGTGAGGATGGTGCAGGCGCTCGATGCCGCCGCGCTCGCCGCGCCGCTGGTGCCGCTCGTCGCCAATGTTTCGGCCGGCGCGACGCGCAATCCCATCGAGATCGAGCGTCTCCTCGTCGAGCAGGTGACGGCAATGGTGCGGTGGCGCGAAAGCGTGCTGCTGCTCGCGGCGAGCGGGGTGGAGGAGGTGGTCGAGATCGGCGCCGGACGCGTGCTCGCCGGTCTCGTCAAGCGCACCGTCCCGGAGCTCGCGACGCGTTCGGTCGGCACCGCGGCCGAGCTCGAAACCTTTATGAAAGACCTCTGAGCCGGCGTTTGCCGGGAGCTTCGGGATGTTCGATCTCACGGGAAGGACCGCCCTGGTCACCGGCGCATCGGGCGGGATCGGCGGTGCGATCGCACGCGCGCTCCATCGCCGCGGTGCGGCGGTGATGCTCGCCGGCACGCGGGAAAGCGCGCTGCGGGCGCTCGCCGCCGAGCTCGGTGCCGGCGCCCATATCGGCATCGGCGATCTCGCCGATCCGGCGACGCCCGAGCGTCTGGTCGCCACCGCGGAGGCGGCGCTCGGGCGGGTCGACATCCTGGTCAACAATGCCGGGCTCGCCCGCGATGCGCTGGCGCTGCGGATGAAGGACGAAGAATGGCAGACCGTCATCGACGTCGATCTGACCGCTGCCTTTCGGCTCGCCCGCAGCGCGCTGCGCGGCATGGTGCGGCGCCGGCACGGCCGGATCATCGGCGTGGCCTCGATCGTCGGCGTCGCCGGCAATCCCGGTCAGGCCAACTATGCCGCGGCCAAGGCGGCGATCATCGGCATGTCGAAATCGATCGCCGCCGAGGTCGCCGGCCGCGGCATCACCGTCAACTGTGTGGCGCCCGGCATGATCGTGACGGCGATGACCGACCGGCTGGGCGAGGCTCAGCGCGAGCGCCTCGCCGCAGCGATCCCGGCGGGCCGGTTCGGCGCTCCCGAGGACGTCGCCGCGGCGGTCGTTTATCTGGCCAGCGACGAGGCGGCCTACGTCACCGGTCAAACCTTGCACGTCAACGGCGGCATGGCCATGATATAGCACCGCCGCGCCCGGCGGCTCGCTCTTTGGCCGAACTGGCACCGCCGGGAAAACCATGTTATGTGACCCCGAGCCCGACCGCGGTTCTTTCACGGCAGACCATGGCGCCAGCCCCGAGAAACCCTGTTTCGACACGCTTTCCAATGCAGCCACCGAGGGGAAGAAGGGATGAGTGACGTCGCCGAGCGGGTCAAAAAGATCGTCGTCGAGCATCTGGGCGTCGACGAATTGAAAGTGACCGAGAATGCGAGCTTTATCGACGATCTGGGCGCCGACAGCCTCGATACGGTCGAGCTGGTGATGGCCTTCGAGGAGGAGTTCGGCTGCGAAATCCCGGACGACGCGGCCGAGAAGATCGTCACGGTCAAAGATGCGGTCAGCTTTATCGAATCGCACAGTTGAGCGCCACGACCCCTCGGTTGACCCGCAGCGCGCCTACCGGAATGCAGCCGTAAGATGCGGCGCGTCGTTGTAACCGGGATCGGGCTGGTGACGCCGCTCGGCATCGGCATCGAGCGGAATTGGCAGCGCCTGACCGCTGGCGAATCCGGAATTCGTTCGATCCAATCCTTCGATGTCTCCGACCTGCCGGCCAAGATCGCCGGGCAGCTTCCGCACGGCGACACCGCCGCCGGGCTGTTCAACGCCGACGATTGGGTGGCGCCCAAGGACCAGCGCAAGATGGACGGGTTTATCGTCTATGCGCTGGCCGCCGCCGCCCAGGCGGTCGAGGACGCCGGCTGGCAGCCCGAGGAAGAGGAGGAGCGCGATCGCACCGGGGTCATGATCGGCTCCGGCATTGGTGGGCTCGCCGGCATCACCGAGGGCGGGCTGACCCTGCACGAGCGCGGGCCGCGGCGGCTGTCGCCATTTTTCATCCCCGCCAATCTGATCAACCTCGCCTCGGGGCATGTGTCGATCCGCTACGGCTTCACCGGCCCCAACCATGCGGTGGTGACCGCCTGCTCGAGCGGCGCGCACGCGATCGGCGATGCGGCGCGGCTGATCATGCTCGACGATGCCGATGTCATGGTGTGTGGCGGCACCGAGGCGGCGGTCTGCCGCTTGGGGGTCGCCGGCTTCGCCGCGGCGCGTGCTCTTTCCACCGGGTTCAACGACGACCCGCCGCGTGCCTCGCGCCCGTGGGACCAAGATCGCGACGGCTTTGTCATGGGCGAAGGGTCCGGCATCCTCGTCGTCGAAGAATACGAGCACGCCAAAAAGCGCGACGCCAAGATCTATGCCGAGCTGATCGGCTACGGCATGTCGGGCGACGCGTTTCATCTGACCGCTCCGTCCGAGAACGGCAACGGCGCTGTTCGCTCGATGCGCAACGCGCTGAAGCGCGCCGGCCTCGCCGTGGACCAGATCGACTACATCAACGCGCACGGCACCTCGACCCCGCTCGGCGACGAGGTCGAGCTCGGTGCCGTCAAGCGGCTGTTCGGCGACCATGCCTATCGGCTCTCGATGTCGTCGACCAAATCGGCGATCGGGCATTTGCTCGGTGCCGCCGGCAGCGTCGAGGCGATCTTTTCGATCCTGGCGATCCGCGACGGCCTGGTCCCGCCGACCTTGAACCTCGACAACCCGTCGCCGTCTTGCGACATCGATCTGGTGGCCAAAGTCGCCAAGGAGCGCAAGGTCGTCTACGCGCTCTCCAATTCCTTTGGCTTTGGCGGCACCAACGCGTCCCTCGTCTTCGCCGGCCCGCCCTGAGCGTGCGGATCGCCGAGGGCCGGTAAGGATCGCCGGCGGTGCGGAGCTTTTTTCGGCTCGTCGCCTGGGCGCTCTTGGCAGTTTCGCTGCTGCTGTTGGCGGCTGCTGGGGCGAGCTGGGGGCTCTACCGCGAGATGACCGCGCGTGGCCCTTCGACCGCAGCCCGCACGATCGTCATCGCGCCGCGCACCGGGCTCTGGGGCGTGGCGGCGCTGCTCGAAAAAGAAGGCATCATCCGTTATCCGCTGCTGTTCGAAGCGGGGGCGGCGCTGTCCGGCCGCGCCGGCGCGCTGCAAGCCGGCGAATATGCGTTTGCCGCCGGCATCAGCACGCTCGAAGCGATCGACCTGCTGGCCAGCGGCAACACGGTCAAGCACCGGCTGACGATCCCGGAAGGGCTCACCAGCGCCGCGATCGCGGCACTGGTGCGGGCGGCCCCGGCGCTCGCCGGCGATCCCGGCCCGCCGCCCGCCGAGGGGACCCTGTTGCCCGAGACCTATGTCTACAGCTGGGGCGAAAAACGCGGCGACATGATCGACCGCATGCGCCGGGCGATGGCCGAGACGCTGGCTGCGGTTTGGGCCGAGCGTTCTCCGGACCTGCCGTTGGCAAACCCGGAGCAGCTGGTGATCCTCGCCTCGATGGTCGAGCGCGAAGCCTCGCGCGCCGGCGAGCGGGCCCGGGTCGCCGCGGTCTTTGTCAACCGGCTGCGGCTCGGCATGCGGCTGCAATCCGACCCGACCGTGCTCTATGCGCTGAGCGAGACCGGCGAGAAAAAGCTCGACCGCCCGCTGACCCATGCCGACCTTGCGGCAGCCTCGCCCTATAACACCTATCTCGAAAAGGGGTTGCCGCCCGGACCGATCGACAACCCCGGTGTCGCGGCACTGCACGCCGCGGCCCGGCCGGCGGTCACCGATGAGCTCTATTTCGTCGCCGATGGCAATGGCGGCCACGTCTTTGCCAAGACGCTGGCCGAGCACAACAAGAATGTCGCCGAATTTCGCCATGACGCTGTGCCCGAGCCGGCCCTCCAACCCGCCGAGCCGGCCCTGCAACCCGCCGAGCCGGCGCTCCAACCCGCCAAGCCGACGCCGCGGCACGCCGTGAAGCACAAGCGCGTCCGCTGACCTGCGATTGTCGCCCCCCTCCGAGCGCCGCTATAACCCTTGCCCGGCAACAGCGGTTAGAGGCGGCGGTGGAATTGTCGAGCATGACCGGCTTTGCCCGGGCGCAGGGCGAGGCCGAAGGGATCTCCTGGGTGTGGGAGGTCAAAAGCGTCAATGGCCGGGCGCTCGACCTGCGGCTGCGCCTCGCCCCCGGCTTCGACGCGCTCGAAACCGAGCTGCGCGCCGGGGCCGCGCGACGGTTTCGCCGCGGCAACCTCTCCGCCACGCTGTCGGTGACGCGGACCGCCGCGCCGGCGCTGCGGATCAACCGCGTCGTGCTGGATCAGCTTGTGGCGCTGATCGACGATCTCGCTGGCGAGGTCGAGGCCGCACCCCCGCGGCTCGACGGGTTGTTGGCGCTGCGCGGCGTCATCGAGATCGCCGAGGACGAGGCCGACGAAGCGATCGCCGCCGCCCGCCGCCGGTCGGTGCTCGCCGGCTGGGAGGCCGCCCTCGACGGCCTCGCTACGGCGCGCGCCGCCGAAGGCAGCCGCCTCGCCGGGTTGCTGCGCACCCAGCTCGACGAATCGGCTGTGCTCGTCGATGCCGCGGCCCTTTGCGCCGCAGCGCAGCCGCAGGCGATCCGCGAGCGCCTGCGCACGATGCTGGCGGGCCTCGTCGATCTCGTCCCGGCAATGCCCGAGGAGCGGCTGGCGCAGGAAGTGGCGCTGCTCGCCCTGCGCGCCGACATCCGCGAGGAGATCGAACGCCTGCGCGCCCATATCGCGCAGGCCGGCGATCTGGTCGGCGAGGGCGCAGGCGTCGGCCGCCGCCTCGATTTTCTGTGCCAGGAGCTGAACCGCGAGGCCAACACGCTGTGCTCGAAATCGGCCGATATCGAGCTGACCCGGATCGGCCTCGCGCTCAAATCCGCGATCGAGCAATTTCGCGAGCAGGTGCAGAACGTCGAATAGGAGCGACCTGTTCTACGACTTGGCGCCGGCCCGCCAGGCGTTGTAGGCCGCGTGCACCATCGCCGCGACCGTCGCCAGATCGTTGGATTTCGTATTGACCACGACGTCGAAATTCAGCGGGTCGGTCATATCGACCTGATACAGCGCCCGATAGCGTTTCTGCTCGCTCGCCGAGCGGCGGTCGATGCTGCGCCGCACCTCTTCGACCGATTGCGCGTCCTCGCTGAGCCGGCCTTCGCGACGCAGGTGAGCAAAGATGCGCTCGGCCGCGGTCTGCGGGTCGAGCACGAGAAATACTTTGAACGACTGCGGCATCCAGTGCCAGGCCATGCGCGAATCGATGACCAGCCGTTCTTCCTCGCGGTATTTCTGTTGCAGCAGGTTGTCGACCTTCAAGTCGATGTCGCGCTGCGCTTCAGCCGAAATATTCATCGCTTCGATCAATTCGCCGCGCTCGGCCGCGAGCTGCCGAAACAGGTCGCCCGATGAAAAATGACGAAACCCTAGAAGCTCGGCGAGCGCCCGCGCCGTCGACGATTTTCCCGATCCGGGCGACCCCGCCACGGTCACGATCTCCCGTGCCATCGAACGATACTTCCCAAGCGGACGATCCCGGTCAATCCGGTTGCCCGTCGTCTTAAATTTGCAGCTCGCGGCGATGGCGGTGCCGCACCATATGGGTCCAATCACGGCGGATCGATGGGCTGGCCTGCCACGGAGGCGATCATGCTGAACCCGACGAGCCTGCTCGCCGATGCGCTCGGCCGCAACCTGGCCGAGACCTACCGCCGGGCCTATGGCGAGCAGGAGCCGCACATCCCGGCGGCGCTGGCCGAAGCCGCCCGGCTCGTCATCGAGCGCATCGCCAGCAGCGACGCGCTCTACCACGATTGCCAGCACACCGCGCTCGTCACCCTTTGCCTGCAAGACATTTTGCGCGGCCGCCGCATCGAGCGGGTCGTCACCCCGAGCGATTGGGGTCACGCCGTCCTGGCCGCTCTGAACCACGACATCGGGTATGTGCGCGGCATCTGCCCCGGCGACACGGCCGAGCGTTTTGTGATCGACACCGCCGGCAACACGGTCGTGCCGCCGCGCGGCGCTTCCGACGCGTTTTTGATGCCCTATCACGTCGAGCGCGGCAAGATCATGGTCCGCGAGCGCTTTCGGCTGGTTCCGTATATCGACGAGGAGCGCATCGCCGCCGCGATCGAGCTGACCCGCTTTCCGGTGCCGGACGACGAGGACCATGCCGCGACCGACACCGAGGCGGGGCTGGTCCGTGCCGCCGACTTGATCGGCCAATTGGGCGATCCGCTCTATTTGCGCAAGCTCAACGCGCTCTACCACGAATTCGCCGAAAACGGCATCGACGGCAAGCTCGGCTATACGAGCCCGGCCGACATGGTCGAATGCTATCCGCAATTTTATTGGAGCAAGATCGAGCGCTATATCGGCGCGGCTTTGCGCTACCTCGAAATGACGATGGAGGGCAAATTGTGGACCGCGACCCTCTACGCCCACATCTTTGCGGTCGAGCATAATCGCCGGCGCATGGGCCCCCAGGTCGGGCCGCCGCAACAGCGCTGATCAGGGGATCAGGGGCGGGGGTCAGGCCCGGGCAGCCACTCCCTGTCCGAGCGCAAGAGCGGTGCCACCTCGACCGCAAATTCATTGTCGACGGAATATTCGTAGCAGCGGATGCGATCGGCCGCCGGATAGGCCGCCGTGATCGCGCCGAGCGCCTGCGCCAATGTGTCGAAATCTCCGGCATATTGCAGCCGGCTGCTCCACACGCTGCGCCAGGTGCGGCCCAGCCGTCCGATCGCCGCCTCGTCGGTCTCGGGCATGCGGTCGATATAGGCGGTTATCTCGATGACGGCAGGCGCGCCGGCACGCGTTTCGTCGCGGGTGATCTCGACCCGAAAGGTTTGATACGCCATCGCTCGAACCTATGCCCTCTCGGTATTGTCGGGCAGGCGGCGCCGCCGAGCTCGGTTCATTCCGGCGATTTTCTCTCGACAACGACAGCGATGCCGGCGCGGGCGAGGGCGTCGGCCCGCTCGTTTTCGGGATGACCGGCGTGGCCGCGCACCCAGACCCAATCGACCTCGTGCGCCGCCGCCGCCGCTTCGAGCCGCTGCCACAGATCGACATTCTTGACCGGCTTCTTGTCGGCGGTGCGCCAGCCACGCGCTTTCCAGCCGTGGATCCATTTCGTGATGCCGTCGCGCAGATATTGGCTGTCGCTCGAGAGCCGCACCCGGCAGCCCCGCTTCAGGGCTTCGAGGCCGTAGATCGCGGCGGTCATCTCCATCCGGTTGTTGGTGGTGGCGGGCTCCGAGCCGCTCAGCTCCTTTTCGACGCCGCGCCAGCGCAGGATCGCGCCCCAGCCGCCGGGCCCCGGATTGCCGCTGCAGGCGCCGTCGGTGAAGATCTCGACCTCGGCCTCCTCAGGCATCGAGACCGTATTCGGCAATATCGGCGATGCCGCGGTGAAAGCGCAGCCGGCGCAGGTATTCGAGCGGGTCCTTGGGCCGCACCAGGGCGCCCGCCGGCTGGTTCAGCCAATCGAAGAGGCGGGTCAGCAAAAAGCGCAGCGCGCCGCCGCGGGCGAGGAGCGGGAGGGCGGCGAGCTCGTCGGCCGACAGCGGCCGCCGCCGGCGATAGCCGTCGAGCAGCAGGCGCGCCTTGGTGACGTTGAGGCTGCCATCGGCCTCGAAACACCAAGCGTTGAGGCAGATCGCCAAATCGTAGGCGAGAAAATCGGTGCAGGCGAAATAAAAGTCGATCAGGCCCGACACGTCGTGATCGCGGAAAAACACGTTGTCCGGAAACAAATCGGCGTGGATCACGCCGGTGGGCAGGCCGTGCGGCCAACTGGCGGCGCACTGCGCCAATTCGGCGCCGATTTCGTCGGCGAGGCCGGGCTGCACTTCGCCGGCGCGGGCGCGGCACGCCTCGAACAGGTGGCGCCAGCCAGCGACTGAAAGATCGTTCTTGCGGGTCATCGGGAACGAGGTGCCGGCGAGATGCAGCTGCGCCAATGCCCGGCCGAGCCCGGCGCAATGGAACGGCTGGACCCGGCGCGGCCACATGCCGGCGAGAAAGGTCACGATCGCCGCCGGGCGGCCGCACAATTCGCGCAAGGCGACGCCGTCACGCCCCTTGACCGGGGTCGGGCAGGCGACCCCGCGACCGGCCAGATGCTCCATCAGCGCGATAAAGAACGGCAGGTCCGCCGGCGCCACGCGCTTTTCATAAAGGGTCAGGATAAAATTGCCGCGCTCGGTGGTAATGAGATAGTTCGAGTTCTCGACGCCCTCGGCAATGCCTTTGCAGGCGAGCACCGCGCCAATATCGTAATGCCCGACAAAAGCCCGCAGCTCGTCGTCGGCGACGTCGGTGTAGACAGCCATCAGGCGCGTTTATTTCGGCGAGATCACCATCGTCATCTGCCGGCCTTCCATGCGCGGCATCTGCTCGACTTTGGAGATTTCCTGCAGATGGTCGCGGACCCGGACCAGCACATCCATGCCCAGCTCCTGATGCGCCAGCTCGCGCCCGCGGAACCGCATGGTAACTTTGACCTTGTCGCCTTCCTCGATGAATTTGGTCATGCTGCGCATCTTCACGTCATAGTCGTGGTCGTCGATGCTGGGGCGCAGCTTAATTTCTTTGACTTCGATGACTTTCTGCTTTTTGCGAGCTTCGTTCTTCTTCTTTTGCTCTTCGTATTTGTATTTGCCAAAATCCAGTATCTTGCAAACGGGCGGGTCGGCGTTCGGCGCGATCTCGACGAGATCGAGCCCGATGTCGCTCGCTTGAGCGAGCGCTTCGTTGCGCCCGACGATCCCCACCATGTTGCCGCGCTCGTCAACGAGCCGCACGCGTGGGACGCCGATCTCTTCGTTGATGCGCGGCCCTTCGCGAGTGGGGGTGAAGTTCATGGGTGGTCTGGCTATTGGGCGCTCTCCTATGGCTGGTTGAACCGCGTCTTCCGGGAAACGCCGATACCGCTAGACCGGGCCCGGCGCTGACGCTTCTTTGACCAATCTAGCGACCGCATCGCCGAGCGCAAGCACTTCCTGCTCTTTCCCGCCCAAGCGGCGCAACGCCACCGACTGCGATGCCGCCTCGCGCTGGCCGACGACGAGCATGACGGGGACCTTGGCGAGACTGTGCTCGCGCACCTTGTAGCCGATCTTCTCGTTGCCGGTGTCGAGCTCGACGCGCAAGCCCGCAACGCCGCATTGCTGCGCCACCTCCTCGGCATAAGCGGCGGCGTCGGAGGTGATCGATGCGACGACGATTTGCACCGGCGCCAGCCACAGCGGGAAGCGGCCGGCGTAATGCTCGATCAGGATGCCGATAAAGCGCTCGACCGAGCCGAGGATCGCGCGGTGCAGCATGACCGGAGGGTGGCGTCCGCCATCCTCGCCGACATAAGAGGCGCCGAGCCGCTCCGGCATCATGAAATCGAGCTGCAAGGTGCCGCATTGCCAATCGCGGCCCAACGCGTCGCGCAGCACGAATTCGAGCTTTGGCCCGTAAAAGGCGCCTTCGCCCGGATTCAGCTGACAGTCGAGCTCGGCTGCGGTCACGGCGTTGCGAAGCGCTGCCTCGGCGCGGTCCCAGACCTCGTCCGAGCCGGTGCGCACCGGCGGCCGGTCCGAGAATTTGATCACGACCTCGTCAAAGCCGAAATCGCGGTAGACCGACAGCAGCAGCCGGCAAAAGGCGATCGCCTCCGGCGTCACCTGCTCTTCGGTGCAGAAGATGTGGGCGTCGTCCTGGGTGAAGGCGCGCACCCGCATGATGCCGTGCAGCGCACCCGAGGGCTCGTTGCGGTGGCAGCTGCCGAACTCGGCGAGCCGCATCGGCAGGTCGCGATAGCTCCGGAGCCGGTCGCGAAAAATCAGCACATGGCCCGGACAGTTCATCGGCTTGACCGCGAGCACGCGTTCGTCGCGGCTCTCGGCGATGAACATGTTCTCGCGAAAATTCTCCCAATGCCCGGATTTTTCCCACAGGCTGCGGTCGAGCAGCTGCGGCCCCCTGACCTCGAGATAGCCGGCGGCGTCGAGCCGGCGGCGCATATAGTCCTCGATGACGCGATAGAGCTTCCAGCCCTTGGGGTGCCAAAAGACGCTGCCGACCGCCTCCTCGCCCATGTGAAAGAGGTCGAGCTCGCGGCCGAGCCGGCGGTGATCGCGGCGCTCGGCTTCTGCGAGCCGGAAGAGATACTGGTCGAGCTCTTTCTGCGTCGCCCAGGCGGTGCCGTAGATGCGCTGCAATTGCGCGTTGCGGGCGTCGCCGCGCCAATAGGCGCCGGCCACGTTCATCAATTTGAACGCCTGGCCGAGCCGGCCGGTCGAGGGCAAATGCGGACCGGTGCAGAGATCGACAAACCCGCCCTGGCGATAGAGGCTGATCTCCTCCTCCGCCGGGATCTCGCCGATATATTCGGCCTTGTAGCGTTCGCCGATGCCGGCAAAAAACGCGACCGCGGCGTCGCGGTCCCAGACCTCGCGGGTGATGTTCTCGTCGCGGCGCACGATCTCGCGCATCCGCGCCTCGATCTGTTCGAGGTCGTCGGGGGTGAACGGCGCGGCGCGGGCAAAATCGTAATAAAACCCGGTCTCGGTCGCCGGGCCGAAGGTGACCTGGGTGTCGGGATAGAGCTCCTTGACCGCCTCGGCCATGACGTGAGCGGCATCGTGGCGCAGAATTTCTAGCCCCGCCGGCATTTGCGGCGTGATGATCGTGACCGCGGCATCTTGGTCGATTCGGGCGGCGAGGTCGCGCGTAGTCCCGTCGATCGCGATCGCGATCGCCGACTTGGCCAAGCCCGGCCCGATCGCGGCTGCGATCTCGGCGCCGCTGACCGGCCCCGGAAATTGGCGCCGCGTCCCATCCGGCAAGGTGACGGCGACCGACATCGCGGGTGCGTCGCCGGCGTGTCTCGATCGGTCTTCGAGGTTATCGCTCATATCGTCCTCTGCTCCGTCACTTTGCATGGCGACGGACGGGGCAATCGTCAACAAAAAGACCCCGTCCGTTGCCGGCGGGGTCTGTGAATTCCGTCTTTGCTGCAAATCAGCGCGCACGGTCTCCAACTAGCCCGCCGGGCGGGTTGGTCGTAGTCGTGCCGGTCGTTCGAGCAGGCCCGATCATCGCCGTAATATCGCGGCGCAGCGGCGCAGCGTCAATACGCGCGGCGGGGCGCGCCTCGCCGTCGCCTCGGCAAACGTTGGGGTGAAACCGGAAACCCTAGCGTTACGAAAGATGCCCCGCAACCCGCTCTAGCGCGAGCCGCGCATGCGAAGCATTCGCATTGCAAGTGCGAGTGACTCGCATCCATGCTGCCATCCTAAAAACGCGGAGGGGCAAGCAATGGCGAACCGGCACCTTTGCCGTCGATCGAGGCGGGGCTTTCGCGGTTCCGCGCTCGCGGGCGCCGGTCTGGCAGCCTGCTTGCCGAACGGGTTGGCGGAGGCCGCACCGCCGCCGCTGGCGGTGCCGGAAGCGACCGAAACGACACCGCAGGGACCGGGCGAGGGTGGGCCGTTCGGCTTTGTGACCGGCATAGCGAAGAGCGACTTTCTGCTCGGCGACATGTGGGGTCTGCGCTCCGGGCTCAGCCGCTACGGCATCTCGTTCGCGCTGTCGGAGACGAGCGAGGTGCTCGGCAATGTGACCGGCGGGGTCCATACCGGCTTCGACTATGACGGCCTGACCCAGGCGGTCTTGCAGCTCGATACCCAAGAGGCCTTCGGCTGGCATGGCGGCACCTTCAACGTCAGCGGCTTGCAAATCCATGGCCGCAACCTCAGCACCGACAATTTGCTGACCTTGCAGACGGCGAGCGGGATCGAGGCGGATCGGGCGACCCGCCTCTGGGAATTGTGGTACCAGCAGAAATTCCTCGACGAAGACCGGCTCGATCTGCGTCTCGGCCAGATGAGCCTCGACCAGGAGTTCATCGTCAGCCAGGGGGCGCTCCTTTTTGTCAACACCTCCTTTGGCTGGCCCTTGGTCCCGTCGATCGATCTGCCCGGAGGCGGCCCGGCTTATCCGTTGTCGGCCTTGGGCGTGCGGCTGCGCGCCCGGCCGACCGACGCGCTGACGGCGCTTATTGCGGTCACCAACGGCAATCCGGCGCCGAACAATCTGGGCGACCCGCAGGTCGAAAACCCGTCGGGCACCAGCTTTCCGCTGAACGGCGGCGCGCTGGTGATCGGCGAGCTGCAATATGCCTATCCCGCGCTCGGCGCGATGGTCGCCCCAAACCAGCAGGAGGTGCATCAGGGCACCTACAAGATCGGGTTCTGGTACAACAGCGAGAGCTTCGACGATCTGCAATTCGACAACACCGGCTTGTCGCTCGCCAATCCGCTGAGCACCGGCACTCCGCAGGCGCATCACGGCAATTACAGCCTGTACGGCGTTGTGGACCAGCAGGTGTGGACCTCGCCCGGCGGCAGCAGCCTGAATGCCTTTGCCCGCGTGATGGGCACGCCTCCGGGCGACCGCAATCTCGTCGTCTTCAGCCTCAACGCCGGGCTGACCCTGCAAGGGCCGCTTCCCGGCCGTGCCGGCGATGTGCTCGGGTTCGGCATGGGCTATGGCAAGGTCAGCGGCTCGGCCGCGGCGCTCGACAAAGAGACGGCGTTTTTCACCGGCGCCTTTGTCCCGGTGCAGACCGGCGAGACCTTTCTCGAGCTGACCTATCAATACCAGCTGATCCCGTCGGTCCGTCTCCAGCCCGACCTGCAATACGTCTTCAACCCCGGCGGCGGGGTTGCCAACCCGAATATCCCAAACCAGTCGGTCAAAAACGAGCTGGTGCTCGGCTTGCGCGTCAACATCACCTTCTGATCGGCGGACCTGCCATGCAGTTTTCGCCGGGGTGGGGCTTGACGAAACCGGGGGCGATCATGGTAAGATTGCGACTTATTCGCATCTTCCGCTCCGATCAGAGGAAAGCACAGTCGATGATGCGTCGCAAGTTGGGCTGGCTTCCGCAGATCGTCCTTCCCGTGGCGGTAGTGCTCGCGGTGACGCCGTGGTCGGGAGGCACGGCGCGGGCCGCCGAGGCGCCGGGCATGCTGGGGACGATCCATCGTCACCTCACCCGGACCACCACGGTCCCGGAGAATGGCGACCTCAACCCTTATGCCGTCGTCGTCGCCCCGGTCTCCGCCGGGAAAATCCAGAAAGACGACGTGCTGGTCGATAATTTCAACGACGTGTCCAATCTGCAAGGCAAAGGCACGACGATCGTCAGCTACAACCCGGCGACCAAAAAGACGGCGTTGTTCGCCAAGCTGCCGCGCACCCTCGCGCAATGCCCCGGCGGCGTCGGCCTGTCCACCGCGATGACGATGCTGAAGACGGGCTGGGTCATCGTCGGCAGCACGCCCAGCACCGACGGCACGACCGGCACCAAGGGCAGTGGCTGCCTCCTGGTGCTCGACGCCAACGGCCAGCTCGCCGCGGTCTGGAGCGGCCCCGACATCAACGATCCCTGGGGCAATATCGCCGCCGTGGACAATGGCGCCACCGCAACGCTCTTTGTCAGCATGGCCGGCTTCGACGTCCCCGGCCCGCAGGTGCATGACCCCGCGGGCAATTCGGTGGTCGTCAACAAGGCGAAGGTGGTGCGGATCGAGCTTTCGATCGCCGCCGGGCAGCCGCCGCAGATCGTGCGCCGCACCGTCGTCGCCGACGGGCTCGGCCAGCAGGCGGACAAGGACGTGTTTCTGATCGGTCCGACCGGGCTCGCGCTCGGCCCCGACAACACGCTCTATGTGTCGGACGCGATCGGCAACCGGATCGCCGCCATCGCCGACGCGACGACGCGGATGACCAGCGCCGGTATCGGCCGCACCCTCACCAAGGACGGGCTGCTGAAGCGGCCGCTCGCCCTGGTCATGACCGCCGACGGGCATCTGTTGACCTCTAACGCCCAGAACGGGCAGGTCGTCGAGATCGACCCGAAGAGCGGCAGCCAGCTTTATGCGCAATGGGTCGACACCAATCAGGCGCAGTCGCCGCCGGGCAGCGGCGATCTGTTCGGCCTGGCGCTGACCCCGGACGGCAAGGGCTTCTATTATGTCGAAGACGACATGAACACGCTGGTGGAGGCGACGACGCGGTGAGCACACCGGAACCTCCCCTGTCCAATCCAACCCGGCGCGGCTTGGTTCGGGCTGCGGCGGGGCTCGCGGCGGCCGCCGGCACCGGCCTCGGTCTCGGCGGCGCCGCCCGGGCCGCGGTCGAGACTGAAAACGTCGGTGCACCGGTCCCGGCGGGCGTCAGTGCGGCTGAGCCGTTCTGGGGCGTCAACCAAGGCGGGATCATCACCCCAGCCCAATCGCACAGCTATTTTGCCGCGCTCGACCTGACGACGACAAAGCGAGACGATGTCGTCAAATTGTTGCGCGTCTGGACCGCGGCGGCGGCCCGGATGACGGCGGGATCGCCGGCCGAGCCGATCGGCGGAAAGCCGACGGTGCCGAGCCCCGACAGCGGCGAAGCGCTGGGCTTAGAACCGGCGCGGCTGACCGTGACCTTCGGCTTCGGCGCCGGGCTGTTCGTCAAGGACGGGAAGGACCGCTATGGATTGGCTGCGCGCCGCCCGGCGGCATTGATCGATCTGCCCCGGTTCAACGGCGACCAGCTCGTCGCTACCGGCACCGGCGGCGACCTGTCGGTGCAGGCCTGCGCCGACGACCCGCAGGTCGCCTTTCATGCGGTGCGCCAATTGGCGCGGCTCGCCTATGGTGTCGCGGAAATGCGCTGGGCCCAGGCCGGCTTTCTCCCCGGCTATCCGGCCCAGGAGACGCCGCGCAATTTGATGGGCTTCAAGGACGGGACCAGCAACCCCGCGATCGCCGACCCGCAGGCGATGGCGAAATTCGTCTGGGTCGCCGACGAGGGCCCGGCATGGATGCAGGGCGGCAGCTATGTCGTCGCCCGCCGCGTCCGCATGGCGCTCGAGCATTGGGACCGCATGAACGTCGCTTTTCAGGAGCAGACCTTTGGCCGGCACAAATATTCGGGGGCACCGCTGGGCGCCAAGCACGAGCAGGATCCGCTCGATCTCGACGCCGCCGACAAGGATGGCAACCCGGTCATTCCGGAGAGCGCGCATGTGCGGCTCGCCGCAGCGGCGGGCAACGCGGGAGCGCAGATCCTGCGCCGGGGCTATTCCTACAATGACGGGGTGAGCTTCACCGCCGAGCGGTGGCCGCCCTGGCGCCAGGGCATGGAATACGACGCCGGTCTCTTTTTCGTCTGCTATCAGCGCGACCCGCGCACCGGCTTCATCAAGATCTTCGACAGGATGTCGAAATACGACATGCTGAACCAGTTTGTCACCCATACCGGCGGCGGCCTCTTCGCCTGCCCCGGCGGGGCCGCGCCGGGCGGGTTCATCGGCCAGCGCCTGTTCGAGACGTAGCCGATCAGCCGGCCGCGCGCGCGTCTTCGAGGATCATCACCGCCGCTTTCTCGCCGATCATGATCGAGGGCGCGTTGGTGTTGCCGGCGGGCACGCTCGGCATGACCGAGGCGTCGGCGACGCGCAATCCGCGGACCCCGCGCACCTGGAGCCGCGGGTCGAGCGCGGCCATATCGTCGCCACCCATCCGGCAGGTGCCGACCGGGTGCAGGTTGGATAACCCATAGCGCCGGATCGCGGCTTCGAGCTCGGCGTCGCTGACCATCTCGCTGCCGGGGACCAGCTCGCCGGCAACGTAATCCGCCAGGGCCGGCTGGCCGACGATCTTGCGGGCGAGCCGCATGCCGGTGGTCAGCGCGTCGAGGTCGTAGCGCGTCTTCAGGAAATTGAAGCGGATCGCGGGGGCGGCGAGCGGGTCAGCGCTCTTCAGCCGGACATCGCCGCGCGCGTCGGGGCGCAGATGAATGGCGCTGACCGTAAAGCCCGGAAACGGGTGCGGGAAAGCCCCCTTCCGGGTCCGCTCGGCAAAGCTCCACAGGCTGAAATTGAGCTGGATGTCGGGGCGGGCGAGCCGCGCATCGCTGCGGGCAAAGCCGCCGGCGCAAATCCCGTTGGTCGCCAACGGGCCGCGGCGGAGCAGTAGGTATTGCAAGCCGGCCGCGACCTTGCGCAGCGGGTTGTTGGCGACGTCGTTCAAGGTGATCGGCTTGGTGCAGCGAAACGCCATCCGGACATAGAAATGGTCCTGCAAATCGGCGCCGACGGCCGGCATGTCGCGCACCACCGGAATGCCGTGGCCTTGCAAGAGACCGGCGGGGCCGAGCCCCGACAGCTGCAGCAGCTGCGGTGAGCCGTAGACGCCGCCGCAGACGACGATTTCGCCGCGCGCCCGAGCGCTCTGCGGCGCGCCCTTTTGCAGATATTCGACGGTGGCCGCCCGGCCGTCCTCAAAGACGATCCGCGTCGCATGCGCGTTGGTCGCGACGGCGAGGTTCCGGCGGGCGCGTGCGGGCTTCAGATAGGCCGCCGCGGTGCTCCACCGCCGCCGCCCCTTGGTCGTGCTCTGGAACGGCCCGGCGCCGTCCTGGTTGCCGTTGTTGAAATCGTTGTTGGGCGGGAGGCCCGCTTCGACCGCCGCCGCGATCCAATGCTCGGCCAGCTCAAAGCGTGCCGGCTGGTCGGACACCCGGAGCGGGCCGCCGGTGCCGTGGAACTCGTCCGCCCCGCGCTCCTGGTCCTCGGCCTTTTTGAAATACGGCAAGACACTGTCCCAATCCCAGCCGGTGCAGCCGCGCTGGCGCCATTCGTCGTAATCCCTCGGGTTGCCGCGCATATAGACCATGCCGTTGATCGAGCTGGTGCCGCCCAACACCTTGCCGCGCGGCTGGTAGAGGGTGCGGCCTTCGAGCTCGGCTTCGGGCTCGCTCTCGAACATCCAGTTGACGCGCGGGTTGCTGAAGAGCCGCCCATAGCCCATCGGCACGTGGATCCAGGGATAGCGGTCCTCGCCGCCGGCCTCCAACAGCAGCACGCGATGGCGCCCGGATTCGCTGAGCCGCGCCGCTACCGCGCAGCCCGCCGAGCCGGCGCCGGCCACGATAAAATCAAAGACGTTGTCGCCCGGCATTTCCGTTCCCCTTTGCATTATGCCCGGAGCGCCATTGGTGCGGTGGCCGGGTCGGCTTCTTCACGAGCCGGAAACAACAGCTCTTCGTACACGTCGATGGTGCGCGAGCACATCGCTTCGCGGGTGAAATTGGCGGCGATGTGGGCGATGGCGCGCCGCGCCCATTGGGTGCGCTCCTCGAGGCCGAGCGCGAGGCCGGCGCCGATCGCTGCGGCAAGGGCGGCGGGGTCGCCCGGCGGGGTGAGCCAGCCGGTCACACCCGGCACCACCGTCTCGCGGCTGCCGCCATGGTCGGTGGCGACGACCGGCCGGCCCATCGCCTGCGCCTCGGCGGCGATCCGGCCAAACCCTTCGGGGCTGGTCGAGGCCGAGACGACGACATCGGCGAGCATGTAGGCGGCCGGCATGTCGCGGCAGCCATCGACGATGCGGAGCTGGGCCCCGAGCTGGTGGCGCTCGATCGCCGCCTCGATCTCGCGGCGATACCCGTGGTGCTGCTCGGCCCCGACAAGGACGGCGCAAATGTCGCGGCGGCCGAGGATGGCGATCGCGGCGACAAAATCGAGCCCGCCCTTCCACCGGGCCAGCCGGCCCGGCAGCAGCACCACCGGCGCTCCGTCGGGCAGCCGCCATTCCGTGGCGAGGGTTGCGACGCGTTGCCCGCCGACCCGCTGCGGGTCGAAGATTTCGAGATCGACGCCGCGCGGGATCGTGCGCAGCCGGTCGGCGCCGACGCCGTAGACGCGCGTCGCGTGCTCGGCGACAAATTCGGAGATCGCGATGACCCGCTCGCCGCGGGCCATCACCGAATTGTACCGCCGCTTCAACGCCGAGCCGGCGCCATAGGCGTTGTGAAAGGTGGTGACGAAATGCCGCCCGGCCGCTTGCGCCGCCGATTGAGCGCTCCAGGCCGGGGCGCGGCTGCGGGCATGGACGATATCGATGCCGAGGCGCCGGATCGCCCGATAGAGCGCCCGCCGGTTGCGCCACATGACAAAGGGGTTTTTCGCGGCGAGCGGCATCCTCAGATGAGTGGCGCCGGCGCGGGCGAGGTCGCGCTCCAGCGGGCCGCCGGCCGAGGCGACAAAGGCGGTCCAGCCGGCGGCGACGAGGGCAGCCGCCAATTCGACCGTGCCGCGCTCGGCCCCGCCCGAAACCAGGCTCGGCAATACTTGCAGAACCGCCGGTGGGCGTGTCTTCGACCCCGCGGACATAACGCCGTCGCCACCTCCGCTCCGTCCGCCGCGACTCTGCGATCAATCGGCCGCCGGTAGCAAATCAGATGTGCACGGGTTTGGCGGAAGAGGCGCGCCGCAGAACCGGATCGTCAAGTTTGACAGGCCCGACCCCGCACTCGCATTCGACCCGCGGCGAGATGTCAAAGCAAGGACGGGTTCGTGCAGGACCTACAACGCCCGAGCCGGAGCCTGACCGCCGCGTTGCCGCTGACCTGTGGAGTGGCCAAAAGGCGTAATAAACCCGCGTTATGCCTCGCTAACCCACGTCCCCAAAGCATCCAATCGACTCGCCACGCATCTCAATGCTTCTCCCCCCAGACTGCATCTAGAAGCATGAACCCCCAGATGCCTCAATATCTGGACAAACGCGTGAATGCCGCAGCATCAAGGGGGGAGGGCCTTTATCGGCACGCCTCTTTGTGCTCCCGCCCCCTCGATGGGGGCGGGGCGGGGTGGGGGTGATGCGTGCCGAGTGCATCGATCCGGTCGAAAGCCGCTCTAATCCCGCCATTTGACCCCGTCGCGCCGGATTTCCTCGATCAGCGCCGGATCGGCATGGCGCAAATCGACCAGATCGACATCGTAGGGGATCGAGCTCTCTTCGAGATCCTCGATCGACCATTCTCGGATAGACGTCATGCGCGATTGCATCAATGGCCCCAAGGCATGATCGGCACGCTCGATACCGCGTTGTACGGTGAGCCGTTGACGATCTTGTCGCTGATCGCGAGATAGACGAGCGAGCTCCGTTTCCGATCGACGATGCGATAGACATGCGTGCGCTTGAAGAAGATCGAAGTGCGCGCGGAATACACTTGCTCCTTTTCCGGCAATTTTGTCAGGTCGATCGAGATCGGGCCGGTCTGCCGGCAGTCGAGCGAAAACCGCGACGGGTCCTCGGCCAACCCCAGGCTGCCCTTGACGCCGCCGGTGCGCGCCTGGGAGATGACGCAAGCGATCCCCGGCACTTTGGGATCGTCGAAGGCGCTGACGCATACTTTGTCGTTGGCGCCGACCAGCCGGAACGTGGTGCTGACGCACGCCAAATCGTCCGCCGATGCTGCCCGCGCCGAGAAAAAGGCGAGCACCCCGACGAGGATTGCCGCGGCAAGCTGCCGGCTCGCCCTATTGCGACAGCCGAACATTTTTGCAGCAAAGGCCGAATTGCTTGCCATCCCCAGCAATTATCGCGGCTGCATCCCCTTCGCCTTGTAGACCGGTGCGGCGGCCGGCGCCGCCAGAAAATCGATCAGCGCTTTGGCCGGGAGCGGCTTCTCGGAGGCCGTCGTCTCAGCCGCCACATAAACCAGATCCGGGCTTTGCAGCTCGGCCGGCAACGGGCCGACGACATCGATCCCTTCGACCTCCATCAGCTCGCTGATCGGCTGCAGCCCGATCTCGGCCTCGCCCCGCGCGACCACCTCGCCAACCCGCGGCGAGCCTTGGCCGGGTGCGGCTGAAACGAGGTGAAGCTTTGGTTTGAGCTCGGCGGCAAGACCGAGCTTTTCCAGCGCCTTTGCCAGAAAGATGCCGCTGGTGCCGCCGCTCGCCGGATCGACATAGGCGATCGATTTGGCGTTGAGCAGCGTGCGTTTGACCGCGTCGAGAGAGCTGATATCGGGGTGCGGCGCGCCCTTCTTGACGGCGAGCCCGATCGGCACGTGCGCGAGCGTCGTCATGACGCCGCCGATCAGCTCCCCGGCGCGCACCAGCTTGTCGGCGCGCGGCTTGGTCAGGATCGCGACATCGATCTCCTCGTCGGCGGCAACCTTGGCCTCGACCTTCGCGGCGGTGCCGTATTCGATCGCCAGCTTGTTCCCCGACGCTTTCTCGAAAGCCGGCCCGAGCTGCTGCAGCACCGCGCGCATCGCGCCCGCGCTCAGCACCTTGATTTCAGCCGCGCCGGCCGCCCCGGCCGGGAGGCCGGCGAGCAGCGCCAGGTTGAGGGCGAATAGTCGGAGCGCAAGTTTCGGCATCTTGTCCTGCCATGTGAGAAGTTGTTCGATCGCTCAGGCGGGTTCGTATTTACGCCGGTCCGGCGGCGCCGGGGCATCCATTGCCGCCGAAGAGCTTGTCGATTTCGTCGGCGCCCATCCGGTCGAAGTCGTCCGGCACCTCGATCGCGCCTTCCATGAAGCCGATACGCCGAACCTCGTCCTGCGGCGGTCCGTCATACGCGACGACCTTGACCATGGGCTTGCCGGCCTTTGCGATCACGAACGGTTCACCCTTGGCGGCGCGATCCACCAGCCGCGAAAGATGGGTTTTCGCCTCGTGGATGTTGATGATGCGCATCGATCCCGCCTCCGGCGTTGAGCGAGACAGATTTGCTCTGCTTCCGGGCGAGCCGCAAGCCCGGCTTTGCGGCGCATTAGACGGCGTTAATTCCAATCTCACCCGGCCCTTCTCCGGCGTTGCGGCGGAGTACGGCGGGCTAGGTAGGGGCGCAGGTATTGGCCGGTGTAGCTTTGGGCGCCGGCGGCGATTTCTTCGGGGGTGCCTGAGGCGACGATGTGGCCGCCGGCGTCGCCGCCTTCGGGGCCCAAATCGATGACCCAGTCGGCGGTCTTGACGACTTCGAGATTGTGCTCGATCACGAGGACCGTGTTGCCGGTCTCGACCAATGCGTGCAGCACCTCCAGCAGTTTGCGCACATCGTCGAAATGGAGCCCGGTGGTCGGCTCGTCGAGGATGTAGAGCGTGCGCCCGGTGGCGCGCCGCGACAATTCCTTTGACAATTTGACCCGCTGCGCCTCGCCGCCCGACAAGGTCGTCGCCGGCTGGCCGATATGGATGTAGCCGAGCCCGACCTGCTGCAACGTCGTCAGCTTGTCGCGGATCGCCGGCACCGCGCGGAAAAATTCGACCCCCTCGTCCACGGTCATGTCGAGCACGTCGGCGATCGACTTGCCGCGGAACAGCACCTCCAGGGTTTCGCGGTTGTAGCGCCGGCCTTGGCACACGTCGCATTGCACATAGAGATCGGGCAGAAAATGCATCTCGATCTTGATCACACCGTCGCCCTGGCAGGCTTCGCAGCGCCCGCCCTTGACGTTGAACGAAAAGCGGCCGGGGGCATAGCCGCGCGACTTCGCTTCGGGCAGCCCGGCGAACCAGTCGCGGATCGGCGTAAAGCAGCCGGTGTAGGTCGCCGGGTTCGAGCGCGGCGTGCGGCCGATCGGCGACTGGTCGATATCGACGATCTTGTCGAGATGCTCGACCCCTTCGAGACGGT
This sequence comes from uncultured Alphaproteobacteria bacterium, assembly GCA_963702685.1. Classification (GTDB taxonomy): domain Bacteria; phylum Pseudomonadota; class Alphaproteobacteria; order ATCC43930; family CGMCC-115725; genus AP-15. Next base: position 439,389 of record CAVPDQ010000009.1, read on the forward strand.
CGTGCGGGGCCGGCTGCTCGCGCGCATTGTTGAGCCGCTTGGCGAGCGCCTTGTAGAGCGTCTCGATGACCAGCGTCGATTTGCCGCCGCCCGAGACGCCGGAAACGACGCAAAAGGTGCCGAGCGGGATCTCGGCCGTGATGCCTTTGAGATTGTTGCCGGTCGCGCCGACGACGCTCAAAATCTGGCCGGGATGGCCGGTGCGGCGCACCATCGGCACCGGGATCCGGCGCGCTCCGGTCAGATACTGTCCGGTGATGCTGGCGGGGTTGGCCATGATCGCGTCGGGCGTGCCCTCGGCGACGACATGGCCGCCATGGATGCCGGCCCCCGGCCCCATATCGACGACCCAATCGGCGGTGCGGATCGCCTCCTCGTCGTGCTCGACGACGATGACCGTGTTGCCGAGGTCGCGCAGCCGCTTCAAGGTCGCCAGGAGCCGTGCATTGTCGCGCTGATGCAGCCCGATCGAGGGCTCGTCGAGCACATAGAGGACGCCGGTCAGACCCGAGCCGATCTGCGAGGCCAATCGGATGCGCTGGCTCTCGCCGCCCGAAAGCGTCCCCGAGGCGCGCGACAGGGTCAGGTATTCGAGCCCGACATTCTGCAAAAAGCCGAGGCGCTCGTTGATCTCCTTCAAGATGCGTTGGGCGATCTCGCGCTGGCTCGGCGTCAATTCGCCGTCAACGCTGGAAAACCAGCTCAAGGCATCGGAAATCGACAGCCGCGCGACCTCGCTGATGTTTTTGCCGGCGATCTTCACCGCCAACGCCTCGGGCTTCAGCCGGTCGCCGTTGCACACCTCGCAAGTCCTGGCACTCTGGTAGCGGCCCAATTCCTCCTTGACCCAGGCGCTGTCGGTCTCGCGAAACCGCCGCTCCATATTCGGCAATACACCCTCGAACGGCCGCTCGGTCGCGTATTTGCGCAAGCCGTCGTCATAGGTCATCCGGATCGGCGCGCCAGCCGAGCCGTCGAGAATCGCCTGCCGCATCGGTTGCGGCAATTGGCGCCACGGCGTCGTCATGCCTTGCTTGAAATGCCGGGCGATGCTCTCCAAAGTCTGCGTGTAGTATTGCGATGAGGAATGCGACCACGGGCTGACCGCCCCCTCGGCGAGGCTCCTCTCCTCGTCGTGGACGACGAGGCCGGGATCGAAATAGAGCTTGGTGCCGAGCCCGTCGCAGGCCGGGCAAGCGCCAAACGGGTTGTTGAACGAGAAGAGGCGCGGCTCGATCTCGGGGATCGTAAAGCCCGATACGGGACAAGCGAATTTTGCCGAAAAGATCGTCTCCTCGCCCGAATCGGCGTTTTCGGCGATGGCGAGGCCATCGGCCAATTCGAGTGCCGTCTCGAACGAATTGGCGAGCCGGTTGCCGAGATCGCCCGCTATGACGATGCGGTCGACGACCACCGAAATATCGTGCTTCAGGTTTTTGTTGAGCGGCCGGGCCTCGTCGAGCTCGAGCATCTTGCCGTCGATCTTGACCCGCTGAAACCCGCGCTTTTTGAGGTCGGCCAGCTCCTTCCGATATTCGCCCTTGCGCCCGCGCGCGATCGGCGCCAGCAGATAGAGCCGGGTCCCTTCCGGCATCGCCATGACCCGGTCGACCATCTGCGAGACGGTCTGGCTGACGATCGGCAACCCGGTCGCGGGCGAGTAGGGCACCCCGACCCGCGCCCATAAGAGGCGCATGTAATCATAGATTTCGGTCACGGTGCCGACCGTCGAGCGCGGGTTGCGCGAGGTCGTCTTCTGCTCGATCGAAATCGCCGGCGACAATCCCTCGATCGAGTTCGACCTCGGGCTTTTGCATCAATTCGAGAAACTGGCGCGCATAAGCCGAGAGGCTCTCGACATAGCGGCGCTGGCCCTCGGCATAGACGGTGTCGAAGGCGAGCGACGACTTGCCCGACCCGGACAGCCCGGTGATCACCACCAGGCTGTCGCGCGGCAGCTCGACATCGACGTTTTTAAGGTTGTGCTCCCGCGCGCCGCGGATGCGGATCGACTGCATGCCCCAACTTAGCCCCCGCCCGGCGCCATTGCCATGCGGAACAGAACATGAATTTATCGGTCGCCAGCGCCGCCGTCAATCGGCGGGTCCGGGAAAGCGCGCGAGCACGAGCGCACCGGCGGGCGGAGGGAAATGCTGCAATTAACCAAATTTCTACGCTCCGGCGCGTAAATGGCTCGGGCGCCGGCCTGGTCAGAGGACGGGGATCGGAAGATCAGGATCGGCCGCCGCGCCGCTCGTAGAGGCACAGTGCCGGGGATGGCCTTGGATCAGACGCTTCCGATCGCCGCAATTGCCATCGCGCTGCGCCTGCGCGAGAAACCCGCAAGCGCGTTCTTTTCGTGGCAGGCGCGGATCGCTGCGGCGGTTGCGGCGCATCCGGGCTTTCTCAGCATCGAGTTTACCCCGGTAGCGGGCGGACCACACGAGTGGCAGATGGTGGTGCAGTTCCGCGACGCGCAGAGCCTCGCCTCCTGGCGTGCCTCGGAACCGCGCCGCGAGCTGCATCGAGAGGTGCTGACGCTGCTCGACCAAGCCGCCGGCCTCGAGGAAGCGGCAGCACCCGATCTTCATGCCCAAGGGAGCGTTACCGAGGTGATCGCGACCCGGGTTCGGGCCGGCATGAAGACCGCCTATCTCGATTGGGCGGCAAAGATCCAGGAGGCGCAGGCGGCTTTTCCCGGCTATCGCGGGGCTTACCTGCAGGCGCCGTCGCGCCAGCAGGAATTCTGGACGACGCTGATCCGCTTTGCGACGCCGGGAGAGCTCGATGCCTGGCTGGCTTCGCGCGAGCGCCGCCAGCTCGTCGCGCAATCCGAAGCGCTCGTCGAGGCCTGGTCGAGCCACCGGCTGGAGGAGCCCTTCGCCGGCTGGTTTCCGGCCGAGGAAGCGCGCGCGCCGCCGCCGAGCTGGAAGCAGGCGATGGTGGTGCTGCTGGTGCTGTTCCCGATCGTGGTGCTGGAGCTGCGGTTTCTGGCCCCGCTGACGCGCGGATTGGATGCGGTCGTCGGCACCTTTATCGGCAATGCGCTCAGCGTCGGGCTGCTGACCTGGCCGGTCATGCCGGTCGCCAACCGCGCGCTCGGCTGGTGGCTGCGGCCGCGATCGCGAACGGCGCGGCGGACCACTCTGCTGGGCAGCGCCCTGATGATCGCCCTCTATATTGCCGAAATTCTCGCATTTGAATGGCTCGCTCGCTGAATGGCTTGCTCACGGGCATTTCATCAATTAACGCAATGTTAGATTCTTTGTGATCGCTTGACCGCACCGCGGCAAGACCATTGCCGCATTTGCGGGAGCCATGTCATGTCGGAAGATGCGCAACATCGGAAGTTCATGCGGAGAGCGATCGAGCTTTCGGCCAAGACATCGCTGATCGACAACGCGGGCGGCGTGTTTGGCTCCGTCATCGTCAAGAATGGCGAAATCGTCGCGGAAGGCGCCAACCGTGTCGTCGCCGAGAACGATCCGACCTGGCACGGCGAGATGGAAGCCATTCGCCTCGCCTGCAAGCGGCTCGGCTCCTTCAAGCTGAAGGGCTGCACGATGTATACCAGCGCCGAGCCCTGCCCGATGTGCGCCGCCGCGTCCTATTGGGCCGGGATCGAGCGCATCTATTACGGGGCGACGGTCGGCGACGCATTGGAATATGGCGGCTTTGACGACACCATGATTTTTGCCCAATTGCGGCATCCGACGCACGAACGCACGCTCCACGCCGAGCAGATCATGCGCCCGGAAGCCGTGGCCGTCTGGAAGCAATACCAGCAAAAGCCCGACAAGATTCCGTACTGAGCCGGCACATCGCGTCCGAGACCGCCGCTCGCAACCGGGGTGAAACGGGACCGTCACGACCGGAGGGTAATCCGACGCTGGACACGCTGGCGCGCGTCATCAAGGCGCTCGGCCTCAAGCTCATTGTCCGCGCAGCTTAAGCCGCGCCCTTCCGCCAGGGTAGTGTCCTCCTCCGCCTATTTGAGCTGGGATTGTATCCCCGAAGCATTTTTTAGCAGCCCATTAGATTAGGACCGACACGCTGGGGTCGGGATCACTGGCGGCACTTGCACGCGTGCATAAACCTCGTCATTCCGGGACGCGGGCATCGCCCGCGAGCCCGGAACCCAAGAACACAGGCCAGAGAAATCAATGGCTTGGCCGGTGTGCATGGGTTCCGGGCCCGCCCCAACGGGCCGTCCCGGAATGACACGCGGGTTTTTCAGCAGCCTGCAAATGGGCTCGCCCGACGCGCCCTCAGCCGTCAGCCAGCGGAATGACGTCCGCGGCGAACCATTGCAGGCGCTCGATGCTCTCGGCGATGGATTGGCCGCGGCAATCGAAGATCAATTCGTGGACGCCGATCGCGGCGAAGGTGCGGATGTCGTCGGCGATCTGTTGCGGCGTGCCGGAGAAGGGCCGGCGCGACCCGTCGGGCGAGGGGACGAGGCTGTCGTAGAGCGGCGCCTTGTAGGAGATCGTCAGGGCTGAGAAATCGCGCCCCTCGGCCTCGGTCAGCCGCTTCAGCGTTTCGAGATGCGCGCGCATCTCTTGCGGCGGCAATGGCGACGCCGCGACGCCGCCGACCGGGTGCCAGCCGTCGCCGTGCCGGGCGGTGCGCCGGAGTGCCGCGCGCGAATGCCCGCCGACCCAGATCGGCGGGTGAGGCCGCTGCACCGGAAACGGCTCGCAGCGGATCTCGGCGTAACGGTAAAAGCGGCCGTCGAAGCTGGCGGGCGATTGCGACCAGAGCTGCTTGAAGATCGCGATCCACTCGTCGGTCACCGCACCGCGCGCCGCGAAAGCGGGGCTCCCCAGCGCCTCGAATTCCTCCCTCAGCCAGCCGGCGCCGACACCCAGGGTCAACCGGCCGCCGGAGAGGATGTCGAGCGAAGCCGCCATCTTCGCGGTCAGCACCGGATTGCGGTAGGGCAACACCAGGACCGAGGTGACGAGCCGCAGCCGCTCGGTGGCGCCGGCCACCACGCCGAGGATCGAAAACGTCTCCAACGCGTCGCCGGCGCTCGGGTGCCTGCCGTCCAAGGTGTAGGGGTAGGTGGATCGGCTCTCGACGGGCAAGACGATGTGGTCGGCGGCCATCGCCGAGTGCAGGCCCAGCCGCTCGCCTTCGCGCGCCAGGGCGAGAATGCCCTCGCGCGTCGCGGTCGGGCCGCGGGTCGGGAGATAAAAGCCGTAGCGCATCAATCAACTCCTGCCAGCCCGGCGACGGGAGGGCGCGACGAGCCTCGGCCTCGTCGGGCTAGCATCCGGCGCGCGTCGTCCGGACGGTCCGCGCCGAAATAAGCCTGCAACAGCGTAAGCTCGACCAGGTCGAGCTGCGCGCGGCTGCCGCCGATGCGTTCGAGCTCGCCGGCGACCGGTTCGAGCGCGTCGATCGCGGCGCGGAAATCCCGCCGCTCGAACAGGGCGAAAGCCTGCGACACCGCCGGAACGAGGGGCCCCGACGGATACCGGCCGTCGCGCGCCAGCTCATCGATCTGACCGGCGCGCGCCGCCAGCGCCAAATCATTGCCGGCCACCGCCTCGGCGAGCGCCACATGCATATCGGAAAAGGCGACCCCGGCGCGCGGCACAGCGCCGGCCGCAAAGTCGTGCATGATGCGCCACGCCCCGGCGTCGCGCGGGTGCCCGGCGAGCTCCCAGCGCCACAAAAAGGAGACCGCATCGGTCACCTTCCCGCGCGGCGGCCCGCTATGCATTTCGGGCGCGAAGGCTTCCCGGAACAGCCGGTGCGCCGCCGCGGCATCGCCGGCCTCGAGGTGCCCGAGCGCCAGGTGCCAGCTCAGGTGGCTGTACAGGGCGCCGTCGCGCGAATAGGTCGGCAGCCAGGACGTGAGAAACGCGCGGGCGGTGTCCGCATCACCCTCCTCGTAGGAAAGATGCGCGCGGGCGTGCGCCGCCCACGGGTTCTTCGGGTTTTGGGCGAGGGACCGGTCGATCTTTGGCCGCGCGGCATCGCGCTGCCCGTTTTCCGAGAGCGCCATCCCATGATGGGCGGTAAACCACCAGTCGTCGCCCCAGCCCGGCGCGAGCCTCTCCAGCAGCCCCAGCAGCATGCGCTTTTGCCCGGCACGGCCGGAGCTGCCGATCAGGCCGTTGGTGAAGGCTGTGGTCGCGAGCACGACGGCGTCGCGCGGCCATTCGCCGAGATGTGCCTGCACCGCAGCAAGCGCGCGCTCGGCGTCGCCCGCCACAAGCAAGCCGAAAAAAGCGACATGGCTTTTCTCTCGCGCCGACAGCTCGGCGGTGCGTGAATTGGCCGCTGCCATTGCCGCATGTGCCGCCGCCGCGTCGCCCCGCTCCAAGAGCGCATGCGCCCGCGCGGCATGGGCGAGCGCAAAGCCGGGGTCTGCGGCGATGGCCCGATCGAACGCCTCGACCGCGCCGGGGTACATCGTCAGCTTGGCCGCGCAGCCTTCGACATAGGCGTCCCGCGCTACGAACGAGGCGGTGGATAAGGGCAGGCCGTATCGGTCCGTCAACATGATCGCCCGCTCGGCGGAGAGGGGAGGCGGACCCGCGCCCCTGGGCGGCGCATGTCGATGTTTTCGAGGGCGTGCTCGGGGACGCCGCGGCTGCGGACCGGCTGCATGCCCCCAGCCTAGCTTTCGCCCGGCGCCATTGCCATTCGGGAATTAATCGCTCATGCCGCCGCCTGCTGGGAAAAATGTCGGATGATCCAGGCGGCGGCGGGCCCGGGTGGCGTATCGGTGCGGTAAATTGCGTGCAGCGCGTAGAAGCCGCCCAGCCATTCCGGAAGGTCGAGCCGTTGCAAGCGCCCCGCCGCAAGGTCATCGCGGACCATCGGCTCGGGCATGTTGCCCCAACCGACACCAGCCAAAAGCAACGCATGCTTGGAGCCCAAATCCGCGAGGCGCCACGTCCTGACCCCGATAACCGAAAAATCGCGGCCTTCGGTCAGTGTGGAGCGATCGGTGAGCACGAGCTGCACAAAGTTCCGCGCTGCTCCCGGCGGCTGCGCGCCACCCGCGGCCAAGGGGTGGCTCGGCACCGCGACAGGAACCAGCTCCACGCCGCCGACCTTGATCCGTTCGATGCCCGGAAGCGTCGCATCCACTCCGCTGATGCCGATATCGGCGATGCCGGAATGGACCAGCTGCATCACCCCTCCCAGCGCCTCGACGTGCAGTCGCAACGCCACGGTCGGGAATGTCGCCTCGAATGCCCGCATTGCATCGACCAGCCGCGCCGTCGGCAGCATCACATCGACGGCGAGAGCTATCTGGCCCTCCAGTCCATCGAGCAGCCCTTTGACCTTGGCTCGCAAATTGTCGACGCCGGCCGAGACCGAACGAGCTTCCGACAGCACGGCGGCGCCGGCCTCGGTCAATACCGGTGTGCGCGCCTGGCTGCGATCGAACAGCTGCACGCCGAGCTGCTGCTCGAGATTGGCGATCGCATAGCTGACCGCAGATGTAGCGCGCCCGAGCCGGCGTCCCGCCGCCGCGAAGCTGCCCGTCTCGACCACCGCAAGGAAAACGGTGAGCTGATCGAGGCTCGGCGCCCCCGGTCCCCGCATTTCAAGTTCCTTGAACAATACCCCCGATATTTTATGGCTGTTGCCGACCGGGGTGAACGCGTATCTCCCGGTCGAGCAGAAGGAGCCTGATTATGTCCGAAGGAAAGAAGCCGCGGCTTATCGGCATCAATCATGTCGCGATCGAGGTCGGCGACATCGACGAGGCGCTGGCGTGGTACGGGCGGATCTTCGATTTCACGCTGCGCGGCAAGGGCGAGCGCAACGCCTTTATCGATATGGGCGACCAGTTCATCAACATGACCTTGATGCCCGGCCACGCCGCCGACGGTGTCGAGAAGCGGCATCTCGGCTTTGTCGTCGACGACCGCAGCCGCATCATCGAGCTGGCGAAAGCCGCCGGCGCGCGCTTTGTCGAAGGCCCGTTCCTCGATTTCCTCGATCCGTGGGGCAACCGGCTCGAGATCATCGAGTATTCGAACATCCAGTTCACCAAGGCGCCCGGTGTGCTGCGCGGCATGGGCCTCGCGCTCGCCAAGAACGACAAGGCCAAGCAGGAGCTTGCCGACAAGGGCATGGCCGAATGAGCGAGGGTGTTACGGGGGAGGACAGCAGCATGACCGCAGCAAAGGGCTTTGTCGTCCCCGCCGGCGGCGGTCGGCATCTCGCGTCGCCGACACAAGGCCGCTCGTTTGCCCTGAAGCTCCTCGGCCATGAGACCAACGAGAGCATCATGCTGTTCGAGGAGACCCTGCCCGCCGGCACCGCGAGCCTCTATCACCTGCACCGCGACAGCGACGAGGTCGCCTGGGTGCTCGCCGGCGAGATCACCTTTCAGATCGGAGACGAGATTGCCGTCGGCGGTCCGGGCGCCTGCGCGTTCATGCCGCGCGACGTCCCGCATGCCTGGAAGAACACCGGCGGCGATACCGGCCGGGTGTTGTTTCTCTACACCCCGGCCGCGGCCGGCGGCCTCGTCGAGGCGCTCTCCGAGCGGCGCCCGACGAACGACGACGAGCGCGACAAGCTCTTCCAGCGCCACCATTGGGAAGTCGTCGGCCCAAATCCCCTTTAGGGCCTTTGCGCGGGGCCGTCATGAACATGACGCTCGACGTGCCGGCGCTGCGGGCGCAGACGCCCGGTGTGGAGAACGTGCTCCACTTCAACAATGCGGGCATGGCGCTGCCGCCGCGTGTGGTGCTCGACGCGGTGACCGGGCATCTGGCGCGCGAGGCCGAGATCGGCGGGATGGAGGCGATGGTCGAGGCCGAGGCCCGCATCGCCGATTTCTACGACGCCGTCGCCGGGCTGATCGGCGCCGAGCGCCATGAGATCGCGTTTGTCGAAAGCGCCACGCGCGCCTGGGACATGGCGTTCTACGCGGTGCCGTTCCGGGCCGGCGACCGGATCGTCACCGCGCGGGCCGAGTATTTGTCGAGCTATCTCGCGTTTTTGCAGATGAAGGCCCGCGCCGGGATCGAGATCGACGTGGTCGGCGACGACGCCTCCGGGCGGCTCGACCTCGCCGCACTCGACCGCGCGATCGGGCCGCGCACCAAGCTGATCGCGATCACGCATGTGCCGACGCAGGGCGGTCTCGTCAATCCGGCAGGGGAGGTCGGGCAGATCGCACGGCGCCACGGCATCCTCTACCTGCTCGACGCCTGCCAATCGGTCGGCCAGCTCGCGATCGATGTGCGAGCGATCGGCTGCGACATGCTCTCGGCCGCGGGCCGCAAATATCTGCGCGGGCCGCGCGGCACCGGTTTTCTCTATGTGCGGCGCGACACGATCGGAATGCTCGATCCGCCTTTTATCGACCTGGAATCCGCCGCCTGGGCCGATGGCGACAGCTACGCGGTCCGCGGCGACGCGCGCCGGTTCGAAGGCTGGGAGCGAAACATGGCCGGCCAAATCGGCCTCGCCGTCGCCGCCCGTTATGCGATGCGGGTCGGAAGCGCGGCCATCGAAGCCCGAATCAAGGCGCTCGCGGCATTGTTGCGGCAGGAGCTCGTCCAGCGGCCCGGCATCACCGTGCACGATCGGGGCATCGAGCGGTGCGGGATCGTCAGCTTTCTGAAGGACGGCGAAACGCCCGCGCAAACGCGCGCCCGGCTTGCGGCGATGAACATCAACGTCCACGTCTCCCGCTCGCCGCGCGCCCCCGCGCTCGACCTGCCCAGGCGCGGGCTTGACGCCCTCGTCCGCGCCAGCGTGCATTATTACAACGACGAAGCCGAGGTGGAGCGCTTCATCCAGGCACTGGCCGGCTAGAGCAAGGCGGCATCACCGTGAAGGTATGCAAGACAACGGCGAGGTCGAGCGCCGCCGCTTCGGCTCGAAAGGGTTCGAGCAAAAAACTGGTCGAGCGGCATGCCGAAGGACGCATAGACCTTCATGTCCCCAGGCCCTGCGCGACCGGGCCCGGCGTCTGATTTCGCCGAGACCGCCCGCGATATCGCGTTCCCCGGCAAGGTTCATGCCGCCCGACCGATTTGGATACGACCTTAGCGTTGTTGAAATAACAACCGGCGCCATGCCTCAACTCGGCGACCCTGGTTGTCCGTTTGGCTCGGAAGCCAGCTTGCCGCTCGCGGTTGCTTAAAGCTCGTTAGAGTATTGGCCGACCTGCTCTCTGCACGCGAGATCATCGTCGATGTAGACTATCCGCGGCCCTGCCAAATTCGAGGGCGGCGGAGACCTGGTCGCTGACTAGCCTGCGCGAGAAGCCGATAAAGACCGGCGCCAGGGTCACGAGTCACGGTGGCTACATCACGGTCCAGTTGGCAGAGGTTGCGGATGTTCGCCGACATCCCGGCGCCGATCGCCCGGCTGCGGGCGCCACACGCGCTGGCGCAAGTGGCGCTGTAAGATGATGCGATGCAACAATAGGAGAGGGGCAAACGCGGCGCGTTGCCGTCTTACCAGCGAATATGGCTTAGCTGAATATTTTCTTACACATGTGAGCTGTCTCACACTCCTTGCGCGGTGGGTTGGGTTATTTTCTCCCTGGTAGGGCGATCACCGGTAGTGCGATCCCCGGATCAGCCCGCCGCGGGCTCACCTAGGCTGCCTTAAAAGGGGCCTTACGAATGGAGGAGACAGGACAATGCAGACATCTGACCTACACGTACATCAGGTCGACGCAAAGGTAACCGCACTGAGCAACGCCCTCGCGACCTTGGGACGCGGTACGAACTCTTGCCGATCTCCTGAAGCTGATACACTTTCCGGGTTACACTACGCCAGCGGAGTTCGCGCTAACGATGGCCGCGCTTGATTACATGAGCACTCAAGTCGAAGCGTTGGCCAAAATGCAGAGCGAACTCGTTGCGGCAACCAAGATGATAGTTAAAGCCGAGTAGGCAGCAGTGACTAAATAATAAGAGGTCTGAGAAGGTGTGCGTTGAACTACCGCCTTGTCGATGGGTTAATTCTTTAAGACTACACCTACTCTTCCGTTTCAGCAGGAGATAGTCATGGCAGCGCTTTCAGGCGATTTGCGAATCCGACAGTCCCGGCCGTATCAGCGGCGCACTCTACTGCCGGACGTGGCGTCGATGCGCGCAGCGCGCAAGGCATCGCGCTCGAAGCCACGGCCACCAGCGATACGGCGGTCTATGCGCATAGCGACCGCGGACGTGGCGTCGACGCGCGCAGCGCGCAAGGCATCGCGCTCGAAGCCACGGCCACGAGCGATACGGCGGTCTATGCGCATAGCGACCGCGGACGTGGCGTCGACGCGCGCAGCGCGCAAGGCATCGCGCTCGAAGCCACGGCCACGAGCGATACGGCGGTCTATGCGCATAGCGACCGCGGACGTGGCGTCGACGCGCGCAGCGCGCAAGGCATCGCGCTCGAAGCCACGGCCACGAGCGATACGGCGGTCTATGCGCATAGCGACCGCGGACGTGGTATCGATGCGCGCAGCGCGCAAGGCATCGCGCTCGAAGCCACGGCCACCAACGATACGGCGGTTTTTGCGCATAGCGACAGTGGGCGTGGCGTCCATGCAAGCAGTGCGCAAGGCATCGCGCTCGAAGCCACGGCCACCAACGACACGGCGGTCTTTGCGCATAGCGACAGCGGACGGGGCGTCGATGCGCGCACCAATGGTACTGGCGCCGCAATCATTGGCGAATGCACGCAATCATTTGACAGTAATGATGCCGTACTTGGCATTTGTCACTTGGGCGGCAACGCCATTCATGGGAAAGGTGGCGGGAATGCCGGGTTATTCGAAGGAACTGTTGTAATCCAGGGAGGCTCTCTACAGGTATCACCTATTGGCTTTATAGGAGGAGAAATTACTGCAACGTCGATATTTGCAACAAATCTCATGGTTCAAGGGGGAAATAAACACTTCGTTATCGATCACCCCTGCGATCCAGCCAACAGGTATCTGTACCACTGCTCCGTAGAGTTGTCGGAAAGGATAAACGTGTACAGCGGAAACATCATCACGAACCATAATGGTGATGCGATTGTAATTCTCCCTATTTACTTCGAGGCGTTAAACGACGATTATCGATACCAGTTGACCGTCATCGGGCAATTGGCGCATGCTATAGTAGAGTTTGAGATATCGAACAACCGATTCCGGATCCAGACTGACAAACCACACGTTAAGGTGTCATGGCAAGTGTCTGGGGTACGACGAGATGCATATGCAAAGTCTCATCCAGTAATAGTTGAAAAAAATAAGATGTCATCTGAAAAAGGATACTTCTTGCACCCGGCAGAGCACGGACAGCCTGACTATAAAGGAATTGCCGAGAGCAGGAGAAAGGTCAAATAGGTGGTATAACGGCTAGTAGCCAGTGATGGGCGCTTCCCGCGATCAGGAGGATCAAAGTCACGCGGAAGAATATCCTGAAGGCCGCGCACCTCGGCTCGGTGACTGATGTCCTCACGGGCCGACTGGTGAAAACACTGAGGGGCACCTTTCCGGCGCGCGATTGGTCGATCGGGATTTTCTTGCGCCGAAACCAGCCAAGCCCCGTATCTAATGGGACCTTCACGCTGTCGGCGATCCAGCCGGCGATCATCAGGGACTCGGTTACCGTCACGGCGCCGACATCGGCGAGCCCGTCGACCAGCGCTCCTACCAGCACGCAGCGCTCCGTGGCCCGACTCAGCGCGCGATACGCCACAAGCCATGGCGCAGCGGTGCAGCCGTCACAGATCAGGCCGCCGGGCGTGGCGCCGTCTCGCGCGGGGTCACCATGACCTCCAGCTTTTGCGACAGGCGCAGCACGGTGAACGGCACCGGCAGGCCGACTCGCTCCTCGTTCATCAGCCGGTGCAGCTCGTCGATGTCGGCGACGGGGATGCCGTCGGCGGCGACGATGATGTCGCCGCTGTGCAGCCCGGCAGCGCGCGCCGCCCCGTCGGGTGCGGTCGATTGGATGCGCACGGCGGTCTCGCGCGGCAATTCGTGAAAGCGCACGACGCGGCGCGGCAACGGCACATTCTGCCCGGCGACCCCGATATAGGAGCGCTGCACCCGGCCGTCGCGAATGAGGCGCGAGGCCACGAACTCGACCGTCGCGGCCGAGATCGAAAAGCAGATGCCCTGGGCCATGCCGATGATCGCGGTGTTGATGCCGACGACCTCGCCCGAAGCGGTGACGAGCGGCCCGCCCGAATTCCCCGGGTTCAAGCGCCGCGTCGGTCTGGATCACGCTGTCGATCAGCCGCCCCGAGCGGCTGCGCAACGAGCGGCCGAGGGCGCTGACGACACCGGCCGTCACCGTGCACTGAAACCCGAACGGGTTGCCGATCGCGATCACCAGCTGGCCGACCTTGAGCCGCCGCGAATCGCCGAGCCGGGCAAAGGCCGAGGCTTCGCCGTCGAGCCGCAGCACCGCGAGATCGGTGTCGGGGTCGTCGCCGACGAGATTGGCGCGCAGGCTGCGGCCATCGGGGAAGGCCGCCTCGATCTTCTTGGCGCCTGATACGACGTGGCTGTTGGTCAGGACATAGGCGTCGGGGGTGAAGACGACACCCGAGCCGGCGCCGCCGGCGCCGTCCTTCAGGCCGCTGACCTGGAGGTGAAGGACGGCCGGGCCGACCTTTTCCACGGCACCCGTTACGGCGCGCGAATAGGCGTCGAGAAGAGCGGCGTCGTCGGATGGCGGCGAGCTTTCCGGCCGGCCCCCGCCGGCGGGGCCGCCGATGGAATTGAGATAAGCCATGATCGATTTCCTTGTGGATAAGAATAAAGTGGGAACACATATCGGGTTTGGTAAGATGCAGCTTCAGGCGACCAAAAGCGGAGGGCGAGCCCATGGCTGGCAGCGTCAACAAGGTGATCCTCATCGGCAATCTCGGCCGCGACCCGGAGGTGCGCTCGACCCAGGACGGGCGGCGCGTCGCCAATTTCACGCTGGCGACCTCGGAGAGCTGGCGCGACCGGACGTCCGGCGAGCGCAAGGAGCGCACCGAATGGCACCGCGTCGTAATCTTCAACGAGCGGCTGACCGAGATCGCCGAGAAGTATTTACGCAAGGGCTCGAAGGTCTATCTCGAAGGCGCCTTGCAAACCCGCAAATGGGCCGACCAGCAGGGTCAGGAGCGCTACACGACCGAAATCGTGCTGAACAATTTCGCCGGCCAGCTGACCATGCTCGACACCGCCCGCAGCGCCGCACCGGCCGAGGGCGGCTACGACGACGACTACCGCGACGGCGGCGGCGGCAGCTTCGCCAACGACCCGGCGCCCCGCTCTACCCCCAGCGCACCCGCCCGCGGCGGCCCGCGCAAGCCGGTCGACGATCTCGACGACGACATCCCGTTCTAAAGCCCGGCGGAAAAATGCGCGTCTTTCGTCTTCATCCCCCGCCTTCGCGAGGGCAGGCTCTGCGAGACGGCCGCCCTAAGGCGGCCTCCTCAGGATGAGTGCTTTTCTATTTCAATGGGCTACCTCATCCTGAGGAGGCCCGAAGGGCCGTCTCGAAGAGCCTGCCCTGCAGCCACGGTCTGCCCGCTATTACCCGACTTTTTCATCAGCCTGCGAAGGCCGCGACCCGATTTGCGGCTGTGCCGAGAAGGTCAGTGGGCGCCGAACTGGGTTTTGCCAAAGTAGTTTTCGCGTTCGGTGTCGGTGATCGCGCCGCGGCGGGCGCGGTCGGCCAGGACCTTGATGCCGCGCTGCACCGCCGGGCGCGCCGCAACCTCTTCGAACCAGCGCTTGATTCCGGGAAACTCGGCGAGGTCGATGCCACGCCGGCCGGCGCCGCGCATCCACGGGAAGGTGATGATGTCGGCCATGCTGTATTCGTCGCCGGCGAGCCAATGCGCCTCCGCCAGGCGGTGCTCGAGCACTCGGTGCAGCCGCTTGACCTCGCTGGCATAGCGTTCGATCGCGTAGGGGATCTTTTCGACGGCGTATGACGCAAAGTGGTTCCACTGGCCGAACATCGGGCCGATCCCGCCCATCTGGAACATCATCCATTCGAGGCATTTGTAGCGCCCGATCGGGTCCTTCGGGATCAATTTGCCGCCGGTCTTTTCCGACAGGTAAATCAGGATCGCCGCCAATTCGAACAACGTGAGCGGCTTGCCGCCGGGGCCGTCGGGATCGACAATCGCCGGGATGCGGTGATTGGGCGTGATCTTCAGGAATTCGGGCTTGAACTGGTCGCCGGCGCCGATATTGACCGGGATCACCTGGTATTCGAGGCCCAATTCTTCGAGCGCGATATGCACCTTGTGCCCGTTTGGCGTCGGCCAGCTCCAAACTTCCAACATTGCTGATACTCCCGCGATCGTGCGGCTCGCCGAGAACGATGTCATTGCGCCGGTCACGACGCAAACTCTTGTCGGCGACCTCTATGGAGGTTGATTGGTCAACCAGACTTGACCATCTGCCTGCGCATAAAGCCCAGCTATACCAAGGATACGGAGACCGCAAATGGTGTGTCGGATCAATATCGCCGAAGCAAAAGCCAAGCTGTCCGCACTGCTCGATCGCGCGCTGGCCGGCGAGGAGATCGTGATCGCCCGGGCGGGCAAGCCGTTGGCACGGCTGGTTCCGGTGAAGCGCGTATGGAGCCGCGAAAGCCGGGAGCCTGGCGGGGCTGGGCGGCCTCTATTCCGACCGAGGTCTTCCTCGCGCCGATGGATCCCGAAGATCTCGATGCCGCCGAAGGCAAATTCACCGACGATTTCGGCATCACGCGGCCACGATCCGCAAAACCGTGAGGCTGCTGCTCGATACCCACACGGTCTTGTGGTGGCTCATCCGATGATCCGCGGCTAGCGACTGCAGCGCGGAGGGCGATCGCCAATTCGGCGAATCAGCTCCTCGTCAGCGCGATCGTCGGTTACGAGATCTCCTATAAGCAAAAGCTCGGGCGGCTGCCGCTGCTGCCCGAGAGCCTGCCGCGACGATTTCTCAGGGAAAGCATCGAAGTGTTGCCGGTTTCGCTCGACCACGCAGTCGCCGCGGCAGAGCTGCCGGGGCCGCATCGCGACCCTTGGGACCGAATCATGATGGCGCAGGCGCTGGCCGAAGGGCTGACCGTGCTGACCGTCGATCCGATATTTGCCGGGTACGGCGTTGCGGTGCTGTGGTAGCTCAGGCGTCGCCCAAATCCTCGGTGGCGAGGCGGTGCAGCGCCGCTTCGTCGGCGCCGTAGCGCAGCCACTCGCCGAGATGGGACATCCCGAGCCGGCGGTAGAAGCCGCGCGCCGGGTTCCAGTCGAGCACCTGGAAATCGAGCCGTCCCCAGCCGCGCTCGAGCGCGATCGCGGCGAGCCGCGCCATCAATCGCCGCCCGACACCTCGCCCGCGGGCTGTCTCGGTGACGTAAATGTCTTCGAGATACATCCCCGGCCGCCCGAGCCAGGTCGAAAACCGCGGGTGAAAGAGCGCCAAGCCGACAGCCTCGCCGTCGAGAAAGGCAAGGATCGCCTCGAAATGGCGCTCGCCGCCAAAACCCCAGCGGCGCAAATCGTCCTCGCTCGCGACGACCGCCGCGGGGGCGCGCTCGTATTCGGCCAAGCCGCGGATCAGCGCCAGGATCGTTGCCACGTCCTCGGCGGTGGCGAAGCGGACCGCGATCTCGCTCATCGCTCGCGCCACTCGCGCGGAGCACTGCCGGGCGGGCCGAAATCGCGCGGCAGCAGCCCGGCATGGAACCAGCCGATAAAGGCGTAGATGTCGAAGACCGGCAGCCCGAGCCGCTCGCGCAGCGCACGCGCATAAGGCGCCATGTTGGTGCATTCGAGCACCACCGCGCCGATATCGCGATGCGCGGCCACGAGCGCATCGCCGGCATCGAGGATGTCGTGCTCGGCCGCGGCGGCGTCGAGCCGCTCCTCGTTGCCGAGCATGACGCGGGTGAATTCGCGGCCGTTGTCGGTGCCGGCAATCGGTGTCGTCGGGTCGGCGCCGGCCGCGACCAGGTGCTCGGAGCTCAGGCTGGCGGCGCTGACGGTCAGCACCCCGACCCGCTTGCCCGGCGGCAGCAGGCGCTCGATCAACGGGATCTGCATCAGGCTCGAGGTCGCGACCGGCACCCCCGCATGGGCGGCGATCTCGCGCTGAAACAGCGACAGGAAGCCGCAATTGGTGGTGATGCCGTCGGCGCCGAGGCTGGCGAGCTCGCCCGCTGCATCGAGAAACCGGTCGAGCAGACCCGCCGCCCGCTCGCGCACGACCCGCTGCGGCGAGGCGCCCGGCACCACCTTGTACAGCACCGGGAAGGGCCAGGTCGCGGCGTTCCCCATATCGCCCGGTATCCGCGGAAACCGAGCTTCCAGCATCAATATCCCGAGCCGCGCGCCATAGACCGGCTTCCCACCCCAGGCGATGCGCGAGTTTGTCTCTCTCATCGGCAATTCCCATCGCGCCACCGGCGCGCTAGATTAGCCCGCCCCACGTGCTTGCGGCAACGGCCGGTCCGGCCGACGCGGGGACGGGAAGCGACACGCCGAGGGAGTGGTTATGCCGAAATACTGCCTGATCGAATCGCGCGACCCGTTCGATTCGAACGACACGAATTTTTGCCAGGGCCTGGCGCGGCAGCTCGCCGCCGCCAACAACGACGTGACTTTGTTTCTGGTGCAAAACGGGGTCTTGCCGGCGCGCGCGGGTGCCAAATCGGGCGATCTTTCGAGCCTCGCCGGGGCTGGCGTCAAGGTGCTCGCCGATGCGTTCTCGCTGCGCGAGCGCGGCATCGACGAAAGACGCCTGGCGAGCGGGGTTTCGGCCGCACCCCTCGAAATCGTGCTCGACGCTCTCGCCGAGGGCGCCAAAGTCATTTGGCACTGAAGGAGAAGAGCATGGCGGACAAAAAGACCATCACCATCGCGATCATGGACGCGCCCTACGAAAGCGCGCGCTCGACGACGGCCTTGCGGCTTTTGGACCTCGCCGCCAAGCGCGGCTGGAACATCAACGTCTTCGCCTATGAGGGCGCGGTGCTGCAGCCCTTTGCCGCGCAGAAGGCGCATCCGAACGCGGTGCACGGCCGCTCGGTCGAGGAAGAAAACCACTTTCTGCCCAAGGACGCGGTTGCGGCGCTGATCCGAGAGGCGGCCGATCACGGCGGCAAGATCGACTGGGTCAATTGCGGGCTCTGCGCCGATGAGCGCGGCGCCGCCGACGCGGTCCCCGGCGTGCGCCGCGGCGCCCCGGCCGATTTCTGGAAAATGGCCGAGGGGTCCGACAACACGCTGGTCATCGCGACGCGCTGAGGAAGAGAGCCATGAAGACCTTGAGCATTATCGAAAGCGCCTATCGCGCGACGATCGAGGAGCAGGACGACACGATCGTATGGCTGCACGGCGCGATGAAGGGGGCCGGCGCGGAAATTGCCCTGCTGCTGCGCGGCAACACCGTCAATTATCTGGTCAAGGGTCAGAACGCCGCCGGGCTCGCTTTTGGCGATTGGCGGCAGACCCAGCCGCCGCAGGTCGCCGAGGACCTCGAAGGGCTCGCCGGCAAAGGTGTCGAGATCTTTTATGTCAGCGAGGATTTGGCCGAGCGCGGCATCGAGCGCGGCGAGCTGATCGGCGCCGCCAAGCCGGTCGCGCGTGGCGCCGTCGCCGATCTCGTCGGCCGTCACGACCGCGTCTGGTACTGGTAGCCGCCCCGATCATCTGGCGGAGGGGGAAACAGCGATGGCGGACGAGACAAAGGCGACGGCGATCGAAGCGAGCTCGGTGCCCGTCGCCCGCCCCGGCCGCGGCTATCCCGAGCCTTTTGCCGCGCGGGTCGCGGGGCGGGTGCGCCACCCGCTCGGCGATTTCTTCGGGCTCTCCAATTTCGGGGTCAATTTGACGCGCCTGCCGCCGGGCGGCATGTCGGCCTTACGCCATACCCATTCGCGCGAAGACGAGCTCATTTACATCGTCGAGGGCGAGCCGGTCCTGGTCACCGACGCCGGCGAGACGGCGCTGCGCCCCGGCATGTGCGCCGGCTTCAAAGCCGGCTCGGGCGATGGCCACCATCTCCTGAACCGCAGCGCGCGCGATGTGGTCTATCTCGAAATCGGCAACCGCGACCCCGGCGACACCGTCGTCTACCCCGACGACGACATCGGCCGCGCCCTCTCCCCCGACGGCGCCCGCCACTTCGTCCACCGCGACGGCCGGCCTTACTAAAGCGCGATCCGTTCAGGTCGACATCAGCCCGTCAGCCCCCTCACCCTTCCCTCTCCCTCCAATTGGGGGAGAGGGTTGCGAAGGGTTGGCGAGGCATCGCCGAGCCTTACCCGAAGCTGGGTGAGGGGGGCTCTACCTGATCGGATCATGCTTTAAAGGGACGCGTTCACCGCTCTTAGCGAAAGCGGGCGGGGGAGAAGGGGGTGATGTCGATCGCGGGCGGGCGGCCGGTGACGAGGTCGGCGACGAGGCGGCCGGTCATCGGGGCGGCGGTCATGCCGACATGGCCGTGGCCAAAGGCGTAGATCACATCGGGCGTGGCGCTCGATGGGCCGAGCACCGGGAGCGAGTCGGGGAGGCTCGGGCGGTGGCCCATCCACACCGAGATTTGCTCCTCGGGATGCTCGGCGGCGAGGCCGGGCAGCATTTTGCGGCCCTGCTCCAATAGAATGCGCGCGCGGCGCCAGTCGGGCGGTGCGGCGAGGCCCGCCAGTTCGACCGTGCCGGCAAACCGCAGCCCGGTATCCATCGGGGTCGCGACGAACTTGCCGTCGGCATCGGCGGTCGGGATGCGCGGCATGACTTCCGGGTCGCGGATCATCAGGTGATAGCCGCGCTCGCTTTCGAGCGGGACCTTGTCGCCGAGGGACGCGGCGAGCGGCTTCGACCAGGCGCCGGCGCACACCACGGCAGCGTCGGCCGGAAGCTCGCCCTCGCTGGTGCGGATCGCGGCGAGCCGCCGGCCGTCGAGGCGGAACCCCAATGCCCGCGCCCGCTCCAGCCGCCCGCCCGAGCGCAGCACATGGTCGAGGAGCCGCTGCACCAGGCCGAGCGGGTTTGAGGTATGGCCGTTTTCGCGCACCAGGATGCCGCGCACATAGTCGCGCGACAATGCCGGCTCGAGCTGGCGCAATTCGTCGGCGTCGAATTCGTCGATCTCGACCCCGTTCTCGCGCCGCAATTCCCAGGCGAGGCGCTCCTTCTGCGGCCCCTCCGGCGAGCGGTAGACATAAAGGTGGCCGAGGCGGTGCACCAAATCCTCGGCGCCGGCGTCGCGGACGAGCGGCGTCAGCGCTTCGAGGGTGGCGCCGACCAGCGGGCGCAACGCGCGCGCCTGGGCGTGCACCTTCTCGATCGTGCCGGCGCGGACAAAGCGCCACAGCCACGGTGCTGCGGCCGGCAAATGCGACCAGCGCAAGGATAAGGGCCCGAGCGGGTCGAAGAGCCAGCCCGGCACCTTCCACATCACCCCCGGCATCGACACCGGGGTGACCGACGAGGCATTGAGCGCGCCGGCATTGCCAAAGGAGGCACCCTGGCCGGGCTCGCCCGCCTCGACGATAAACACCTCGTGCCCGTCGCGCTGCAACCAGCTCGCCACGCACACGCCGACCATGCCGGCGCCGATCACCCCGACCCGTCGCGGCACGGTCGGCCCTCCTCAATGCGGCAAAGGCGGCGAACAGCTCGTCGAGCGCGGTGAGCTGGCCGCCATTGACCGAGCTCGGAACGAGCACCGGCGTGTTGAGCCCGGCATCGTGCCAGGCGGCGAGCCCGTCCTTCACCTTTGTCGCCGACCCGTAGAGTGTGTTGTCGGCGATCCAGCGGTCGGTCAGGCAATCCGGGATGTCGTCTTCGCGACCCGCCGCGATCGCGGTTTCGACCGCCGCCATCTCCTCGCCGTAGCCGGCTTCCTTCCAATAGTTGCGGTAGTTCGGCAGCAGCGCATAGCGCACCAGGTGCCGGCGGTGCAGCGCCAACGCCGCCGCTGCGTCGTCGCTGATGCAGACCGGCAGCATGTTGCCGATCATAAAATCGGGGTCGGCACGCTTTCCTTCGGGGAGTGCCGCGAGCGAACGCGCGAGGTGCGACCGGCTGGCATTGGCAAACAAGACGCCCTCGGCAATCTCGCCGGCGAGCGCCACCATGCGCTTGCGCAACGCGGCGAGCACGATCGGCGGCAGCGCGCCGATCCCCTTATAGGAGCGCAGCTTCTCGACAAATGCGCGGGTGTCGCTGAGCGGCTTACCCGGCGTGATGCCGAGGCGCTGGTGCATCGGACCGTGCGCGACGCCGATGCCAAAACGGAACCGCCCGCCCGAAACCTCGTGGATATAGGCGGCGTTGGCGGCGAATTCCTCGGCCGTCTCGGAATAGATCGGCGCGATCGCGGTGCCGAACCGGATCTGCTCGGTGGCCAAGGCGAGCCCGGCGCATTGCGCCATGTTGCCGTACCGGCTCGGCATATAGATGCCGGCAAAGCCGCGCCGCTCGACCTCGCGCGCGATCTCCAACGTCCGCCGCCGTCGCCCCGGCACGGCAACCAGGCTGATCGCAGGCAACGGCACGGACATCGGCGGCGCTCCCTCGTCTCGGCGGGTCGAGGAACGAGCCTAAGCGCCGGCGTCATTGCGTGCAATCAGCGCACAACACGGCTGCGACGGGCAGTCCGCCTAGTGCTTAGATGCATTCAGATGATTCAACGAGGAAACCTTGTAGGATGGGTTGAGCGACAGCGAAACCCATCTTCTTCGGTTGACGCGATGGGTTTCGCGATGCTCAACCCATCCTACGGATATTTTCTGGTGAAATCATGTGATTGAGCCGGAGCACCAGCTCCACCCAGCATTCCGGGATGCCCGACCCATGCACACAAGGCGCGCGCCGGTGTTCATAGGTTCCGGGCTCGGGCTGTGCCCGCCCCGGAATGACGGGATAGCAATACTTTTTCCTGACCGGAGATAGGGTGTCGCTAGCGTTGGGCCGATGTCGTCCGATTGGGGCGGATTGCATGCCCCCTGCGAGGGTGAGCCGCGATATCCTGCGGATCGGCGACAAGGAGAAATCGCATGGCCCGCAGATTGCCGGTGGCGGTTGCCCAGCTCGGCCCCATTCACCTCGCCGACAGCCGCGCCGCGGTGGTTCGGCGCCTCGTTGCGCTGCTGCGCGAGGCGCAGGGCAGGGGCGCAAAGTTCGTCGTCTTTCCCGAATTGGCGCTGACGACGTTCTTTCCGCGCTGGTGGATGACCGACCAGGCCGAGATCGACCGCTTTTTCGAGCGCGAGATGCCGAACGCCGAGACCCGCCCGCTATTCGATTTGGCGCGCGAGCTGGAGGTCGGGTTTTATTTGGGCTATGCCGAATTGACCCAGGAAAAGGGCGAGGCCCGGCGTTACAACACTGCGATCCTGGTCGGCCCCGACGGCCATATCCTCGGCCGCTACCGCAAGGTCCATTTGCCCGGCCATTCCGAGCACCTGCCGCACGCACCTTTCCAGCACCTCGAAAAGCGCTACTTCGATGTCGGCAACGAGGGCTTCAAGGTATGGCGCGCCTTTGACGCCGTCGTCGGCATGTGCATCTGCAACGACCGGCGCTGGCCCGAGACGTTCCGCGTCATGGCATTGCAAGGCGCCGAGATCGTGGCGCTCGGCTACAACACGCCGACCGAGAACATCCACCATCCCGAGCCGCTGCATTTGCGCATGTTCCACCATTTGTTGAGCTTGCAGGCCAATGCCTACCAGAATGCGGCCTGGGTGCTCGCTGCGGCCAAGGCCGGCAAGGAGGACGGGTTCGGGATGATCGGCGGCTCGGTCATCGTCGCGCCCACCGGCGAGATCGCAGCGCGTGCCTTGAGCGAGGACGACGAGATTGTCGCGGCGACGCTCGACCTCGACCTCGGCGACTATATCCGCCGCACGATCTTCAACTTCGAGAAGCACCGCCGCATCGAGCACTACCGGCTGATCACCGAGCGCACCGGCGCCAAGACCGAGGTATAGCAGGGTGCGGAAAAATCCCATTTTCCTGTGCAGGCACCCTTCGAGACGGCCCTGCGGGCCTCCTCAGGGTGAGGCAAGCCTTTGAAATAAAAACACCTCATCCTGAGGAGCGAAGCGTCTCGAAGGATGGCTCGTCAGCCGTCGATCGTGATCATGACCGGGACGTGGTCCGAGGCCATCTCCCAGCCGCGGCTGTCGCGCAGGACGCGGGCTGCGGCGAGCGCCGGGACCAGCGGTGGCGTCACCCAGATATGGTCGAGCCGGCGGCCGCGGTCGGAAGCGGCCCAGTCGCGGGCACGATAGCTCCACCAGGTGTAGAGCCGCTCGGGATGCGGCACGAAATGGCGCACCGCATCGACAAATCCGCCGGCCTCTTGCCAGCGCCCGAGGCGTTCGACCTCGACCGGGGTATGGCTGACGACGTTCAGCAGCTGCTTGTGCGACCACACATCGCTTTCGAGCGGCGCGATGTTCAGGTCGCCGACCGCGATCGCCGGGCGCCCGTCGCGGCGCTCGGCGGCGAACCATGCGGTCAGCTCGTCGAGAAACTGCAATTTATGGGCGAATTTCGGGTTTGCTTCGGGGTCGGGAATATCGCCGCCGGCCGGGACATAGATGTTGTGCAATTCGATGCCGCCGGGGAGCTCGACGACCGCATGGCGGCAATCCTCGCGGGCGCACCAGCTGCGCGTCGAGGCGGCGGCGAAGGGCGCGCGCGACAGGATCGCCACGCCGTTGTAGCCCTTCATGCCGTGCACCAGCATGTGGTCGTAGCCGAGGGCGGCGAACGCCTCGCGCGGGAACAGCTCGTCCGGGGTCTTGGTCTCCTGCAGGCACAGAACATCGGGTGCGGCTTCGGCGACCAGGCGCCGCACATTGTCGATCCGGATGCGGACCGAATTGATGTTCCAGGTGACGAGGCGGAGCGTCATCGCACGCCGCGACGCGCAGCGACCGCCGACCCCAGACAAGTCGGCGCCCGGTCGGGGGGGAAGACCGGGCGCCTGCATGTCAGAAGCGTTTGGGGGAAATCGGGCCCGCAGGGGAGACGGGACCGTTTTTTAAGAGAGTTTGCGGCTCTCTCCGCTTCTGGTCTGACGAGATAGTGACGCCCAGCATAAAAACAAAGGGCGATTCGTGCATGACGGTACCAAAAAAAACGCATGAGGCGTCCGGGAACAAAAGTCATTTCTATCAGGCGGCGCGGATCGCCGGCGTTATTCCCGCTCGAGATGCATGACAGGCATGCGAAAATGCGGAAAAGAGGGCGGTCGACAGCGGATTCTCCAATGCCTTGTATTCCGGGTGCCACTGCACGCCGAGGACGAATCGCGCGCCTGGCAGGCTGACCGCCTCGATCTGTCCGTCGGGCGCCACCGCCTCGACGCGCAGCGCCGGCGCCGGACGGTCGATGCCCTGGGAATGCAGCGAATTGACCATCACCTCGGTGCCGCGCGCGAGCCCGGCGAGAATGCCGCCGGCGGTCAGGCTCACCGGATGGGCCGGCCCATAAGCGCCGTCCGGCGATTCCGGGCGATAGCGGTGATTGAGCCGGCCCGGCACCTCGTGCACCCGCTGATGCAAGGTGCCGCCCAACGCCACGTTCAGCTCCTGGATGCCGCGGCAGATCGCCAGCACCGGCAGGTTGCGGCGCACCGCCTCGCGAATCAGCGGCAGGGTCGTCGCGTCGCGCGCCGGGTCGTGCAGGATTTTGTCGTCGAGCGGCGCGCCGCCATATTGGCTCGGATGAACGTTCGACGGGCTGCCGGTCAGCAGCAAGCCGTCGAGCCGGTCGAGGATGTCGCAGACGTCGATCCTCGCCCCAATCGCCGGGATCAGCACCGGCAGGCAGCCTGCGGCCTCGATCACCGCGTTGGTGTAGCGCTCGGCGACGCTGTGGACGACACGCTCTTTGACGGTGCGCAGACAACAGGGAATGCCGACAAGCGGCAAGGAGCGGGCAGGCATCAGGCTGGGCTCAGGGCTCGGAACGGGGACGGTATGGGTTCTGGTATACAAAGAGCTTGGGGTCGAGCGCCATGCCGAATCGCTGGTCGTAGAGCGACACGGTGATGACCCGCCGCTGCTGATCGACGATGGTCCATTGGACCAGCGCCATCGGCTCGTTGGTAAACACCATGGTCAGGCTCCCGACGTCGGGATCGGCCGCTTGCGTCACGCTGACCCGCAACAGGTTGGGCTGGCGCTCGAAGCCGGTCACGACGAGGTCGGCAAAGGTGACCGGGTCGCGCAACAACAGCCAGGCCGGGGTCGATTTCAGCCCGACCTCAGACACCTGCGCCAATTCCTTGTCGATGTAATAGACATAGAACCGGTCGGCGATCAGCAGGGTCGGCGAGGGCAGGTCGTATTCGAAACGCATACGGCCGGGCCGCTCCATCCACATCTGCCCGCCAGCGGCGCGGCCATCCGACGACACCTGCCGAAATTTGGCATACATCGTGTGGATGCCGTTGAGATAGGCGGCGATCCGTTGCAGGTCGGCGCTGTCCTGCGCGGTCAGCGCCACTGGCGGCGGTGGTGCGAGCGCGTATGCCGGAGCGAGCGTAAGGATTGCGGCAAATGCGGCCCCGGCGCGCAGCGCCAGCCTTCGTCCAACCTTGTGTTGTGCCTCGGCCATCCCGAGCTTTCCGCCCATCCCGAGCTTTCCGGCGATTCGCCGCGATTGCGGTCCTGGCCGAGACATGTGACCGGTCTTGCGCGCCTTCAATTGCGGTCAATCGCCGCCGCCCGCGAGCACCTCGCGCTTGCCGACATGGTTGGCCGGGCTGACGACGCCCTCGGCCTCCATCCGCTCGATGATCCGCGCGGCGCGGTTATAGCCGATCTGCAGATGGCGCTGGACAAAGCTCGTCGATGCCTTGCGCTCGCGGCACACGACGGCGACCGCCTGGCGATAGAGCGAATCGCCCGAATCGCCGTCCTCGCTCGCGAGCGGGTCGAACGGCGCGTCGTCGTCCTCGGTGATCGCGTCGATATAGTCGGGCTCGCCGCGCCGCTTCCAGAAAGTGACGACGCGCTCGACCTCCTCGTCCGAGACAAAGGGGCCGTGGACGCGGGTGATGCGCCCGCCGCCGGCCATGTAGAGCATGTCGCCGCGGCCCAGCAATTGCTCGGCGCCGCCTTCGCCGAGGATCGTGCGGCTGTCGATCTTCGAGGTCACTTGAAAGCTGATCCGGGTCGGGAAATTGGCTTTGATCGTGCCGGTGATCACATCGACCGAGGGGCGCTGCGTGGCCGTGATGATGTGGATGCCGGCGGCGCGCGCCATTTGCGCCAAACGCTGGATTGCCGCCTCGATCTCCTTGCCCGCGACCAGCATCAGATCGGCCATCTCGTCGACGACGACGATGATCAGCGGCAATTCGCTGGTGTCGAAAGGCTGCGGCTCGAGGACCGGCTCGCCGGTGTCGGCGTCAAAGCCGGTCTGCACCTTGCGCACCAGGCTCTCGCCTTTGGCCTTGGCGTCGGCGAGGCGCGCGTTGAAACCCTCGACGTTGCGCACGCCGAGCTTTGACATCTTGCGATAGCGGTTCTCCATCTCGCGCACCGTCCATTTGAGCGCGAGCACCGCCTTTTTCGCGTCGGTCACGACCGGCGCCAACAAATGCGGGATACCGTCATAGACCGACAATTCCAGCATCTTCGGGTCGACCATGATGAATTTGCAGCGCTCGGGCGGCATCCGGTAGAGGATCGAGAGGATCATCGTGTTGATGCCGACGGATTTCCCCGAGCCGGTGGTGCCGGCGATCAACAGATGCGGCATGCGCGCGAGGTCGGCCAGGATCGGCTCGCCGGCGATGTCCTTGCCGAGCACGAGCGCGAGCCGGCCGGGATGGCGCTCGTAGGCGGGGGTCGCCAAGAGCTCGCGCAGATAGACGGTCTCGGCTTTGCGGTTCGGCAATTCGATGCCGATCACGCTGCGCCCCGGCACCACCGCGACACGCACCGAAATCGCGCTCATCGAGCGGGCGATGTCGTCGGCGAGGCCGATGACGCGCGACGCCTTGATCCCCGGCGCCGGCTCGAACTCGTACATCGTCACGACGGGGCCGGGCCGGACATGCATGATCTGCCCGCGCACGCCGTAATCTTCGAGCACGGTTTCGAGCAGCCGCGCATTCTTGTCGAGCGCCTCTTCGTCGACCGTCTCGGTCTTGGATTCCGGTGGGGCGGAGAGGAGGTCGAGCGCCGGCAGCACCGGCTCCGCGTCGGGCACCAGGTCGAGCCGCGGCTGGCGCTCTTCCTCGACCCGTTTTCCCGGCGCCTTTGGCCCTGCCCGCTGCGCAATAAAGCGCACGATCCCGCCGCGCTCCGGCAGGTTCGGCGGCGGTGCTTCCCGATCCGGCGCATCGCCGCCGCCGAGCCGCGGCTCGCGCCGCTCGCCCAGGCGCGTGACGTTTGCCCGCGTGACGTTTGCCCGTGCCCGCGGTGGCGTATTGCCGATATCGGCAGAGGGCGCCTGTTGCCGGTTGGCGTACAGCCGGAAGAGGAGCCCGGCCGCGGCCGATGCCCCGCGACCGGCGCCACCGCCGAGATCGCGCCAGTCACGCCACGAAAGGCCGAGGATCGACAGCAGCGACAGACCGAGAAATGCCGCCGCCGCCATCGACAGCGGCAAGGTCATGTGGGCGAGCCCGGCCGCGTCGCACAGGCGCTGCATTGTCCAGCCGATCGCACCCCCCGACCCTGCCGGGGCCGAGGCGGTGCCGAAATCGAGAACGGAGAATGCCAGCGCCGCCAGGAGCAGCGCCGCCGGCAGCAGCGCCAGCTTGCGCCATGGCGCATAAAGCGGCCGGTTGAGCATCAGCCGCAACGACCAGCCGGCGAGCACCAAAGGGATCAGGTAAGCGGCGAGGCCGAGCGCCTGGCGCAACAGATCGGCCAGCATCGCCCCATCCTGGCCGAGCAGGTTGTGCGTGCCGCCATCGACCGCGGTGTCGAGCGACGGGTCGCGCGGGTCATAAGACAACAGGCTCGCCACCAGCAGCGCCGCCGCCAACAGCAGCGCAAAACCGGCGGTTTCGCCAAGCCGCCGCTTGAGCGCGGCCAGCGCATCCGCCCAACCGCGCGCGCCGCGGCTGACACCGCTCGCCAATAAGCTCGCCGATTTGGCCACGCTCCCCCCGGTGCCGGCCATCCCCAACTCCCTTCGGCTCAGCGCCGCTGCGCCGAAAGAGGTTTCCGCAGCAAGATTACGCCATCCGCAGATATCGCGAAAGCGGCCTCTGCCGTCGGGCAGCGCAGCCGATCCGTGCGAGCGTGATGCCCGTTCTGTCGACGTTCCGTCATTTTCACAGATTTTTTAATAAATTACGTCCAATTTCCCGTCAAAACCTGGAATGTTCTTGCCCAGTTTGAGCAACGGGGCTGCGCCGGCGCACGATCGTCAGCGGGCAGACCCTCGATGCCGGCCTTGACCTCGGCGACGCTCGGCGTTTGTCGCGCTCAGCGGCGTCATCTGGGCGGCGACGCAGGTGCTGCTGCACGCCCATCCGTAACGCCGGCGCTGGGCGCGCGGCAAAAGACGATACCGAGAAGGATGAGCTGGCCGAGGAGCGCTATTTCGCGCAGGAGCTGAACCAGGAGACGCGCGAGCGCGTCGCGGCGCTTGACATTTTTGCAGTCGATTGCAGAATGCTTACGACATACTGAATATTGCCGGCCGGCAGATCGAGGGAGGCGCAGCACATGACCCTGTCGCTCGGGCCGGTCCGCGCCGGCGCCTCCGATAAGCGCGCCCCGGTCGTCGCCCCGGTCGTCATCGGGGCACCGGGCGGATGGCAATGAGCGGCGCAGTCGCCCTCGCGCGAACGGCAATGTTGCCGCGCGCCGGCGCCGCCGGTCCCGGTTTGGCACGCGCGCGGCCGATGTGGCGGCGAGGGGTTGTGGCGATCGTTGCGGCGGCCGTCGCGATCTCGGGCTGCGCCGTCCTGCAGCCGCATGTGAATGCGCCGCCCGAGGCCTACCCGTCGCCGGTCGTATTTGCCGGCGGCCTCAATCCTCAGCTCGTCCGGGCCAAGCTGCTCCAGCAGCGCTATCTGGATCAGGTCTCCGACGCGGCGCTGCTGACCAACAGCCTGGCATTCGCCGCGATCCCGCTCTCGGCGGCGGCAGTGGCGGTCGGCATCATCAACCCCGGCACGGTCGCCACGAGAAACTTTCTGACCGGGGCCGGGCTCGGCGTTGCCGCCGCATTGGGCGTCGGCTCGTTTCTGGTCGATCGCCGCCGCGATGCGATCTATTACGGCGGCGCCAAGAACATCTATTGCCTCGCCGTCGCGATCTCGCCGCTGGCGGTCGAAGCCGGCGAATTCGAAAAGATGCGGCAGGATGTCGAGGAGCTGCGCCTGAACCTCGCCGCGGCCGCCGCGGCAGGCGTATCCCAGCCGCTGATCGACCAAGGCAACACCGCGTTTGCGGCCGGCCGAAAGCTCGTTCGCGATACGGCGCAGGCCGGGCCGATCTTCGCCAACGAGCTGGACAAGATAAATATTGCGGTCAACGCGCAGATCGCCAACGAGGACCGCACGATCGGCGATATTGCGGGCGCAATAACCGCAATCCAGAATAATCCACCCGTCATCGTCATGCCTCCGGCCGCGGTCGCACGCACCCAAGGCGGGCGGGCGCAAATCTCCGGGCTCGCCAGTGTGGAGGCCGAGCTGCGGCGGTCGGTCGAGCTCGTCAACAGCTGGCTCGCCGTCTACCAAAGCACAGCGACGGCGACCGGCGAAAAGCTGCAGGCCTCGCAGTGCCTGCCGGCGACGGCTGCGGGCGCCGCACCACCGGCCCAGCCGGTCGTGGTCGTCGTCAACGGCCAAGGGGTGAGCGTGGTCTCGCCCGGCCAGGGCAATATCGGCGGGCCGGCGCCACCCGTTATCAACGTCCAGCCGCCGCCGCCGCGCATCGCGAGGCCGCACGCGCCGGCCCCGGTTCTTTCGCGCGAGCCGCTGGCCGACATCTCGAACGACGAGATGAAAGAGCTGCGCGCCGTGTTCGGGCTGAGCCCGACCAACGCGACCCTGCCGAATTCGCCGGCGTTCAAGAAACAGGTTGCTCAGTTTCAACAATGCAAAGGAGAGCCGGCGACCGGCCGCCTGACCGACAAGCAAAAAACAGCGGCGCTGTCGGCGACCGACGCCTGCCTGCCGCCGGGCAGCGCTGCGCCGCCGACCGGAACGCCGCCGGCCGCAAGACCGCGCGACACCTTGCCGGCGCTGCCGCCGCCACCACCGGTTCACTGACGTAGACGGCACCCGAACGAGAGGGAACGACGATGATCTCGATGGGTTCCTCGATCAGCCGCGCCGATGCGACGGGCGACCCCGGGGTCGCCGGCTGCCTGCTGCAGTTTCCCGACGAGCCGGAAAAGCTGTTTCTGGTGACCGCAAACCACGTGCTCGTCGCGACCACGGCGCAGCAATTCGACCCGGTCGTCGCCAAGGACCTGCCGGGTCAGACGCTCGGGGTGTTGTTTGGCTGGACCGACCTGAACAAGGGGCCGACGACGACCGACGCCGCGCTGGTGCAGGTCGATCCGGCGCTGGTGTCGCCCGAGCTCGGGCCGCTCGGCCCGCCAAAGGGGACCAACCTCGACCCCCGGGTCGGCGCAAGATTGTCGATTTTCGCGGCGGGCCAGGTGCGCTCCGGCGTGATCCGAGAGATCGGCGTCGACCGGACGGTCGAGGTGGTCGGCCCCGACTTTACCGCGACGAAAACCTATTTGAACCAGATCCGGTGCGACAATTTCAGCGTCCCCGGCTGCTCCGGCGCGATCGCCGTCGACGACGACGGCAAAGTCGTCGGGATGGTGGTTGCCGGCGACGGCTCGACCTTTACGCTGGTGACGCCGATCGACGCGGTATTGGCAAACCCCGACTTTGGCGACGGGCCGCCGCTCGAGATCCGGGCTACCATCCCGCCCACCGCCAAGACATTCCCGCGTTCGGGGCCCGCCCCCGGAGATCCCGGCACCGAGCTCGGCCGGGCGCAAGCTGCGCTCGCGTTCTTTCAAAGCAAGGGATGGAGCAGGGCGCAGTCGATCGGCATAATCGCCAACATACATGACGAGAGCGGCTTTAATCCCAAAGTAAAACCTGGAGACAGCGGCCGGTCATTTGGACTCTGTCAATGGAACGGAAAAAGATTGGAGAATTTCCAAAACCATTTTGGTCACGATATCCAGGCATCGACATTTGGCCAGCAGCTCGAGTTCATCGACATAGAGCTCAACAGCACAGAGCATATCGCAGGCGGCGACCTCAGGCGACAAACCGAGGCGGACGAGGCAGCCAGGGTCGTCTGCATCGAATATGAGCGCCCCAAAAACCTGGAAAAGGACGCGGCGGACCGGGCAAATATCGCGAGGATCTTCGAGCGGACCGGCACCCTTCCCGCTTGAGCGGCCGTCCTAATCCGCGGGTCAAGCCGCGGCTTCCTCCACCAGCGGCACGCGCGTTACCTTGTGCGCTTGCAATGCGGGCAGCACGTCGCGGGCAAAGCGGCGGATCTGCTCGATAAAGAGCTCGTGCGGCAGGACGCCGCGGTTGAGGCTCACCTGCACGTTGTCGGCGCCGGCGCTGTCGGCAGCCTCGATGATCCGCCGCGTCACCTCGTCTGCCGTGCCCCAAGCCATCTCCTCGGCCTGACGCTCGACATCGGCCATCGTCAAATTGCGGAAATCTTCGCGCGCGAACTGCGCGGCGTGCAGGTTTTCCGGCCGCACATAATCGGTCGAGGCGGCGGTCGAATAGCCGGTCTCGCGCTGCCGGCTCGTCTCGGTGAAGTTGCCGTGGCTGAAGAGGGTGCGGTTGAAATAGAGATGGTGCGGGCCCATCTCGCGCACCGCCTCGGCCTTGCTCGAAGCGACATAGGCGCTGGTCCCGAGCGACAGATGGTCCGGCGTGATCCGGTGCCCGGCCCGCTCCAACGAGCGCGCGTAGTGGCGGATGATGTCGTCGCGCAGCCCGCGCGAGCGGCCGAGACCCGGCGTGATCGGCAAATCGTGGCGCGCGGCGAACTCGATCGATTCCTTGCTGCCGACGATCGGCATCCAGATCGGCGGACGCGGCTGCTGCACCGGGCGCGGCCACAAGGCGGCGTCCTCATAGCTCCAGAACCGGCCGCGATAGGAAAATACTTCCTCGCTCCAGGCGCGCGTCACGATGTCGAAGGCTTCTTCGAACCGGGCGCGCAATTCGGCGAGCGGCACGTTGTGCACCTGGTATTCGCGTGGAATGCCGCGGGCAAAGCCCGAAATCAGCCGGCCGTTCGACATGCAGTCGAGCATCGCCAACTCCTCGGCGAGGCGGAGCGGCTCGTGCAACGGCAACAGATTGCCGTAGATCAGCAATTTGAGGTTTTTGGTGCGTTGCGCCGCGGCCGCGGCGAGCAGGTTCGGCGAGTTCATCAGCCCATAGGGCGAGCAATGGTGCTCGTTGAACCCGACCCCGTCATAGCCGAGCCGGTCGAGCTCCTCCCAGGCGGCGAGATGCTCGGCATAGGTCCGGGCCGCGACCTCTGGCTTGAAATGCTTTTTCGGCAGCGGATAGGGCAGCTCGCTGCCGACCTTCAGATCGTCGAGCTGCTCGCCATACGCCAACAAATCGAAAACGAAAACTTTCATAAATCATCCTTCGCCGGCAAGAGATCGATCAGATCATAGCCGATATTGAACGCCAGCACCTGCGCCGGCGCACCGGCCAGCGGATGCTTGCTGCCAAGGGCTTCGGCATCGACTCCGTGCGATTCGGAGTTGACCAGCACGACGATGGCGAGCCCGCGCTCGGGGGCCAGGAAAATCTGGCTGGAAAAGCCCGGCAGCCCGCCATTTTTGGTGACGATTTCGGGTGTGTGGCTGGCTGCGTCGGCCGGCACGATCGACCAGGCGAGCCCGACCTCGTCGGTGCCGGCGGGGCAGGTCGAGAGCGCGGGATCGTCGGCGGCGCAGGCATAGGGCGTCTCGGCGATCCTAAAGCCCTCGCGCAACGACAGCGGCAACGGCAGCCGCGCGCGCCA
The DNA here is from genome assembly GCA_963702685.1 of uncultured Alphaproteobacteria bacterium. GTDB lineage: Bacteria > Pseudomonadota > Alphaproteobacteria > ATCC43930 > CGMCC-115725 > AP-15. Next base: position 472,361 of record CAVPDQ010000009.1, read on the forward strand.
CCAGTCCTTGCCCAGCGCCGCCGCGGCAAAGCGCGTCATATCGTCGAGCGTCGATTGCAATCCCCCGGCCGGGGCCCAGATCGTTATTGCGTTCTTCTCCGGATCGCCGGGCGCCACCGTTACCGTCAGCGGTGCGCGATAGCCGGCGCCGCCGTCGCTGACGGTGATCGACTTGACCCGGCCGTTGGCGAGATGGGCGAGCGCTGTTGCGTCCCTGCCGCCGGCGCCGCGGCCGCCCTTGATCGTCACCCCGGGCACGCGCTGGTAGCCCGCACCCTCCGACAGCACTTCGACCGCGACCACCTTGCCGCCGGCGACGATCGGCATCGCATGCGCCGTCGTCGTCGACGACCCGCCATTGAGCGCCAAGGCCGGGGCCGCGATGTAGCCGCTGCCGCCCGCTGTCACCTTGATCGCGGCGACCCGGCCGTTCTCGATCGTGGCTGTGGCCTTGGCGCCGGCGCCGCCGCCGCCGGTGATGGCGACCGCGGGCGCGGTCGAATAGGCGCCGCCACCGTCCAGAAGGCCGATCTCGGTGACCTGGCCGCCGTCGACCGCGGCGGTGGCGAAGGCCGGCGAATAGCCCTTGGCGGCGCGCGCAGCCGGCACGATCTGCGGCACTTCGAGATAAGTGCTGCGCATGCGCAAGGGGGCGAGGATGCGCGCGCGGACCTCGCCGAGCCAGCCGTCGAGCGATCTGTCGGAAATTGGGGTGCCGCTCGTCGTGCCGAGCAGCAGCCCCAAGAGCCCGGTGCTGAAATCGGAATAAAAATAAGGGGCCGGCAATTTGCCGACCGGTTTTGGCTCTTTCAAGTTGTAGTTCTTCGGCACGGTGCCGCGAAAGAAATCGCCAAAATCCTGCGCCGAATATTGCTGGACCGTGGGCCGCGGCGAGGGGAGGCAGCCGGGGACGCGGTCGTCCTGGCAGCGCGGCGGCAGGTCGGCGATGCCGGCGGTGAAATCGCCGAGCTCGCGCAAGGTGATCCGGCCGGTCAATGGCTTCAGCCGGCCGATCTCGCCCTTGAATTCGGACAGCCGGTCGCCGAGCCCGATCGAGGTCTCGAACACCGCCTGGCCGACGAGGTTGGTGGTAAAGACCTTGGTGTTCGAGGCGATCTCGAAAATCGAATCCCTGGCAAAGGGCGTGCCGGCGGCCGCATCGGCCTTGCCGTAAACATAGCTGCTGCGGAACCCGGGCCCGTTTTGGTCGATGACGGCGACGCCGATCCCGACCGCAACCCCTTGTCGAACCGCCGCCTGCGCAAACGCATCGACGATTTGGCCGACCAGCTGCGCCTCGCTCGCCTTGGCGCCCTGCGTCCCCGCCACGAGGAGACACAGCGCCCCAGCCGCCGCCGCTACCAGCCGCAACCCCCTGTTCGCCGTGCGCATCATCGATCTCTCCGGCCCTGCGACCGATGCCGCGCAAACTAGCCGGCCCCTATTTCGAGTTGCAAGCATGGCGGCCCATTCGCCGCATCGCGTCCCGGAAAGCGCCCATAGCTCGGCAAATCGCCTGTGAGTGTGACGCGGCTCACACCGCGATCCGGCAAGAAGGGGATAGATAGGCGGGGACAACGCCGTGATCGACGGCAAGGAGGGCGGCAATGGCGCAGGGAGCACCCGGAGCGGACAGCTCGACCCTGGTCACCGACCAGATCGACGGCCGCAGCCTGATCCAATTGGCAACCGACCTGTTTGGCCGGACCCCGGTGATCTGGGGCCGGTATTTCACCAGCGCTGCGACCACCGGCGTCGTCGAGTATCGCCATTTGCGCGAGAACCAGCCCTTGCGGGATAGCGGGATCCGTGTCGCGCCGATCGCGCGCCAGACCAAAAACGTCAACGGGTCGATCGCCGACGGCAGCACCGACGCCACGGCCAATGTCGAGGATTTGATCGAGACCTTCGGCGTCGATTATCTCGCCTCGCAGGGCGGCCAGGTCGCGATGTTTCTCGATGTCGAGGGCGCCCCGTCCTTGACCGCCGCCTATTATCGCGGGTGGGCCGCCACCTTGGTCGCGCACAGCCGCGATTTTTCGGGCGGCAAGGTGACGGTGCTGCCTTGCGTCTACGCCACTCAGGGCGACGACCAGACCTGGCAGGCGGTGGCCCAGTCGGTCGGCCCGGCGGTCGGGTTTTATGGCGCCTGGATCGCCCGCTGGCGGGTCAGGGGCTGCAACCGGCTGTTGGAATGGGACGATACGCTGGTGCGGCCGCGCACCTTGCCGGACCCGCTCAAAATATTGATGTGGCAATATTCCGACGAATGTCACGGCGGCGGCGGCTTCGATTGCAACCAGACCAACCCGTCGCTCGACCTGCAGCAGGATATATTGAGCAAATGCGTATTGCCCCCCGACACCCCGGTCGGGTAGGCAGTCTCGCGGCGGCGTTTGCCGGCGCGCTGGCTTTGCATCCCGCGGCTGCTCCGGCTGCGGGCGATTGCCTCCGCCTCGACCAAAACCTCCCGGGCCGCTATCACCTGCAAGGCCGGTTTTTGCCCGGCGCGCCGACCGCGGCTTATTGTCTTTTCGGCAGCGCCGGCGAGCGCGTGACGATCGCCGTCAAGCCATCCGCCGATCTCGACACCGAAGGCTATGTCGAATTCGCCGGCACCCCGCCGCACGCCAATTGGGCGCCGGGCGGCCCCGGCGGCACCGTCTTCGACGAAGCCCTGCCCTGGACCGGCGAATACCGCCTCGTCATCGCCCAACGCTTCAACGAGAAAAAAGCCGGCGATTTCGAGATCGAAATAACCACCGCCGCCGCCGCGCACCCAGCGGCCTCCTCCGTGAGCCACCCGGAGTAGACGATCGAGCTATACGCCGGCGGCTCCGGCCGAGCGCCGTTTACCCATGCGGTTGCCATAATCTCGTGGTATTACTGCGTGTCGGCGGCCGATGGCCGGCCGTCGCTTTGCTTTGGAAGGAGTTCGGGGATACCTGATCTCGATCTGATAAAACAGGCAGAACAGGTGAAGCTGTCGCGTCGGTATATGCCTGACGCCGCGGATTGCCTGTGTTGCCGCGGCGACGGGAATGGTGCCTCGTTGCATTTCTTCAGCAAAAGCAGGAGGTGAGCAGGGGTCGCCGGGCGAGGCGTTGGCCAAAGGGCCGGCGGCTACCATATCCACCGCCTGGGCGGGTGCGGTGGCATCGCTTGCGATAGGCGGCCTACATCTCTGTAGCAACCCAAAGCCGAGCGATGAGCACCCAAACCGCATGCGAGGCAATGGCGTGAACCCGCTTCTGCGACGGATTACGATCGACCCCGAAGTTTGCGGCGGCAAACCGTGCATCAAGGGCACGCGAATTTGGGTTTCGCTGGTCCTTGATTTTCTCGCCGACGGAATGACCGAGGCCGAGCTTTTGACCGAATATCCTGGGCTGGCGCATGAGGACGTGCTGGCTGCGATCGCCTACGGCGCCGAGGTGGCCAGAGAGCGCGTCATTCCTGTCCTCGGCGTAAGCACGGCGTGAACATCAAGCTTGATCACCTCGCGTCGGGTGACGAATCCGCAATAGACACAGCTATAGGGCATGAGCATCCAAACCGACGAGATTTTGCGGCGGCGGACGTTTGCGATCATCTCGCATCCCGACGCCGGCAAGACCACCCTGACCGAGAAGCTGCTGCTGTTCGGCGGGGCGATCCAGCTCGCGGGCGAGGTGAAGGCGCGCGGCGACCGGCGGCGGGCGCGCTCGGACTGGATGGCGGTCGAGCGCGAGCGCGGCATTTCGGTATCGTCGGCGGTGATGAGCTTCGAGCATGACGGGCTCGCCTTCAATTTGCTCGACACGCCCGGCCACCAGGATTTCAGCGAGGACACCTATAGGACGCTGACCGCGGTCGACAGCGCGGTCATGGTGCTCGACGCCGCCAAAGGCATCGAGGAGCAGACCCGCAAGCTGTTCGAAGTCTGCCGGCTGCGCGACGTGCCGATCATCACTTTCGTCAACAAGCTCGACCGCGAAAGCCGCGACCCGTTCGATCTCCTGGACGAGGTCGAGCAGTCCCTGGCGCTCGACGTGACCCCGGCCTCGTGGCCGATCGGCATGGGGCGCGATTTCCTCGGCACCTGGGATCTCTTTGCCGACGCGCTCTTGCTGTTCGAGCGCGGCGCCCACGACCGGGTCACCGAGCCGGTCCGTTGCCGCGGCCTCGACGACCCCGAGCTTGCCCGCCGCCTGCCAAAGGCGGCCCTCGCCAAATTGCGCGAGGAGGTCGAGATGGCGCAGGGGCTATGCCCGCCCTTCGAGGCGGCGGCGTTTCGCGCCGGCCATCTGACACCGGTCTATTTTGGCAGTGCCTTGAACAATTTCGGCGTGCGCGAATTGCTGCACGGGGTCGCGGCACTCGCCCCGGCGCCGCGCCCGCAACCCGCCGCGCCCCGGCCGATCGATCCCGAGGAGCCGCAGGTCGCCGGCTTTGTCTTCAAGGTGCAGGCCAATATCGACCCGCAGCACCGCGACCGCATCGCCTTTCTTCGCCTCGCCTCGGGCCATTTCGAGCGCGGCATGAAGCTGAAGAACATCCGCACCGGGCGCACCATGTCGGTGCAAAACCCGGTCTTTTTCCTGGCGCGCGAGCGCAACCTCGCCGAGACGGCGTGGCCCGGCGACATCATCGGCATCCCCAACCACGGGAGCTTGCGCATCGGCGACACCTTGACCGAGGGCGAAGCGGTCCGCATCACCGGCATCCCGAATTTCGCCCCCGAAATCTTGCGCCGGGTCCATGTCGAGGACCCGATGAAGACAAAGCACCTGCGCCACGCGCTGGGGCAATTGGCCGAGGAGGGGGTGACCCGCGTGTTCAAGCCGGAGGGTGGCGGCGACTGGATCATCGGCGTCGTCGGCGCCTTGCAGCTCGACGTATTGACGGCGCGGCTCGAAGCCGAATACGGGCTCGCCACCCGGCTCGACGGCGCGCCCTATCAAGCGGCGCGCTGGCTCGACGCCGACGACCCGGCCGAGCTCGACCGCTTCCGCGTCAAGAACCCGTCGGCCAGCGCCGAGGACCACGACGGCGTCCCGGTCTTCCTCGCCCGCAACACCTGGGATTTGCGCACCACGATCGAGGAATGGCCGCACATCCGCTTCCGCGAGACGAGGGAGCAGAATTGAGCCGATGCCCTGGGTCAGGCCAGCGCCGGCGCGCCCTCGGTGACGGTTTCGAGCTGACCCACCGTCTCGCGGCCATAACAACCCGGCCGTCGGCGCCGTCCGACATGACTCCCGGTTCAATCTCGCGGGTGCCACCCGTTGACTATTCCAACGGACCAGCGGGTGTCAGCGAATAGAACCGCGGTTTAGTGCCTTGAGAAATTTCCATCGCACGAATCTCATTCGGCTGAGCGGTAATCAGCATCAGCACCTTCGTTTCGCCATCGCCGCTGAGAGAGAGAAGCCCGGTCGGCTTTGGCGCTTCACCTTCGCGAACCCTCGACACTTCGAGCCTCTATCGCTCGACCCCGAATGGTTCCTCGATAGATCACTTGCCACCGTTCGGGTGGAGGTGAGGCTCTAAAAATCGATACAGTCGAGCCAAGCGCATTTGGTTGAACATCATAGTTACCCTTCGCTGCAAAATTTATCCCGTCAACAACGACATCCAGTTCGCAATCTGGTCCCTGCCAGGTGGTTTTTAATTCGGAGGGCCTAGGTTCGCATAAAGCTCGACCAAATTGTTGGAAAAAATGACTAATGGGTTCAGCGTGCATTAAATAACTCGCTTCTTTATTATTTTCCTGCTCTGGATAAATCCTCAATTTAGCCAAAGTCGTTCCGATGTTCTGATGGTAGTTCTCCCTCGCGAGCGCATCATCGCATTCCCGCTGAGCCTCTTCGAGAAAGCCGGCCGAGGCGAATTTTAGAGCCAGGTTGCTCATGGCCAATGTTTCACCCTTGCTCTTCGCGCTTTGGTAGGCCTGAACGGATTTAAGGGGTAGGACAAGCTTGTCGCGGACAACTCCGAGGTTGTTCCATGTGATTGCGTCTCTCTCTAGCGTTGGAATACTTGTATAATGGTATAAGCATAGCTCGGAGTACAGATCGCCATATGCATACGCAAGCGCGAATCTCGACCTAATATCAGATGGATCTAACTCGACAGTTCGTTCTAGAGAAGCAATAGATATTTCACCTTCGCCTCTTATCACGGCGATCTCATGTAAGGTTTGGAGGAATTGGCGCTCCCCGGCTCCTGCAACAAGCAAATCTCGAATTTGGTCAATAATATGTTCTACGCTCGTTTTTTCACCCTTCGCGAGCGTATTCTACGGCAGCACAGCCGAGCAGTTCGGCTTTTACCTCGTTGTCCGTGGCGTAGGAGGCTGCGAGTTGATAAGATATGGCACATTTGTGAATGTCTCTGTAGTGTTTATACGCCAACGCCAAATATCTTTGTGGCTCGACACTATGAGGGTTTTCCTTCACAAAGGCTTATCCCTCTGCGTCCGGTGCCACAAAATGTTGTAGCCATGGGGGCGGATCGGTGTTAGAACAAATATCGAACACGATGGGCTCCGGTGGGTGCAGATGACCGACTTTCCCCGCTCCTTGATCGAGTTTCAGCAGCGCTTCGCGGATGAGGCGGCCTGCGTGGGATACCTGTTCGCGGTGCGCTGGCCCGAGGGCTTTGTCTGCCCGGCTGCGGCAAGACCAAGGCGTGGCAGATGCAAACCAAGCCGTGGACCTGGGAATGCGCCGGCTGCGGCAGGCAGACCTCGGTCACCGCCGGCACCATCATGCATCACTCCAAGCTGGCGCTGACCACTTGGTTCTGGGCGGCCTATCTGATGGCGACCCATTCCAACGGGATTCGGCGCTGCAGCTGCAACGCCAACTCGCGCTCGGCTCCTACAAGAGCGCTTGGCTGCTGTGCGCCAAGCTGCGCGCCAGCATGCTGGCCCCCGGCCGCAGCCCGCTCGCCGGTCTGGTAGAGGTCGACGAGACGGAGATCGCCTGCCGCAGCAAGCATGACCCGCTCACAGGCGGCGGCGGACGCAGCTATCAAGGGAAAATGCTGATCGTCGGCGCCGTCGAGGTGCAGGACGGCGGGGCCGGACCCGGCCGCATCCGTCTCGCCGAGGTGGCCGACTATTCGGCCGACAGCCTGCACCCCTTCATCGCTCGCAATCTCGCCCCCGGCGCTACCGCCAAGACCGACGGGTGGGCCGCCTACCCCGGTGCTCCCGGCGTCAGCCACGATCCCCATGTCGTCGGCAAGATCGCCGCCCATGTCGTGCTGCCCTGGGTGCACCGCATCTTCTCCAACCTCAAAATCTGGGCCTTGGGCGTCTATCACGGCCTACGCCGCAAGCAGCTCCAATCCTACCTTGACGAGTTCGTCTTCCGCTTCAACCGGCGCCGCACCCGACAGGCCGCCTTCCGCTCGCTGCTCGGCATCGCCGCCGGACACGCACCCCTCACCTACCAAATGTTGATTTCCCGGAAGCAATGGCATAAGTCTTCCTTACAATGGTCTCCACATCAGATAGCTTGCCATCATCCAGAAATAATTCTACGATATTGATAAAACGCCCTCCACGTAATGGTATTATCATTTTCATTAGCTTCTTGGGTCGCGAGATATGCGTCGCTTATGGTAGCACCTGTCTCAGAATCTCCATCGATAAGCGCCAACATCAATCCGATCTCATACTGGTGGCGATCCCAATGCGGCTGCGGGAGCTTGAATGCATCCGTCAACCCGGGGTCCGCTCCCTGACTGGCTTGATCTTCGGTTTGCGGTGCGTTTGGGATTGCAGCATTAAGCGTTACGGTCGCCCTTGGTAACAGGGCGCGAATCATCTCCAAGATTTTTCCGAACGCCTCCTCCGGGTGTGCGCGATCGAAAGAGATGTATTCTACATTTCCCTGCAGTCCGCCCGGCGGACGGACCCATTTTCAACGAGCAGAAGCAAATGCAAACCTCTGCCTATGGCTACTCCAATTTCCTGAATTATCCAATCTGAAGTTTTACAAGTCAATCGATTAGCATCTATTTTAAGTGTATTCCGAAAACGATTGCGCTTCTGTGAAGCAATATCGATTACACATTCTTTGTTTGTGCAGATACCGATGAACAAGTTCCTCCGCTCAAGCAGAGACAATACCTTCTCGGCGAGTTGTCTAGGCTCAGCAGGTTCCGCATGTACCCAGGAAAACTCAGAAAGCAGTCCTGATATCTGTTCAAGGTAATCGAGAAATTTACGAACAACTATCGCGTCGCCGCTCGTAAAGCTATGTCCAACAAACGCTCGAAGCTCAGTCACTTAGTTTCCCCAATGGTGGGCCAGTCGCGACTGGAAGGACAAGTCCTGGAGGCTTTCGATGTCGCGGCGCAGCCGCTCGTTGTGGGTAGCGTCGACAGCGGAGTACCGCGCAGGGCCGGCTTCAGGCAAGGCCTGCTTCTCATATGGAAGCTCGCACCGAGCGATGGGACGCCGCGGTGGGCGGTCCGCCACTGAGGCTTCAGCTCGCTCGGGTCGTTCCCCGGCGGATCATAGGCGATTGGGGTGCTGGTGATCCCGAAGGGCGCCTCGTTATTAGGGGACGGGCGGTTAATCCTGCTCGGCTGGCTCTCATGCCGTTAACCCGGCGGTCTTTGGCGCAGCAGGAACTCGCGGCCGGCCTTGACCATGGGCTTTCCGTCATAGGCGATGATGTCGGCGGTGGCGTAGGTCTCGCTCCACAATTCGGGCAGGTAGGAGCCGGTGCCGATCACGTCGATGGGTGCGTTGGCGGCGGCCATGATCCGGCATTTGGCCGGGCCGAACCCCGAGCTGGCGACGATCTTGACCGTGGCGAACCCGGCCTCGTCCAACGCCCGGCGCAACGACCAGATTGCGGCGGCCGAGACGCCGGTGCCGACGAGGTAGCGCAATTCCTCCTCGGTGCGGTAGCCGCGGATCGATTGCGGCGCATGACGCTCCAGCGCCCCGTAGGAGCGGGCCGGGTCGAGCCCTTCGCAATAGCGTCCGCCCGGCGTGTCGATGCGCAACGACAATTGCCCGGCGGCGGCGAGGTCGGGAAAGCGCCGGGCCACCGCCAGCGCGTCGGTGATCTCTTGTCCGAAATAGTCGATCAGCACGGTCATCGGCTCGTCGGGAAAGACCGCGCGGTACATCTCGGCGGCGCGCACGGTCGAGCCGGCATAGCCGATCAGCGCATGCGGCATCGTGCCGAGCCCATGAGCCAGCCCGAAAAAGCCCGCCGTGGCGTCGGCGGCGCAGCCGACAAAGCCGACCGCCCCCGCCTCGCGGCGCGCCGCAGCCGACCCGACCGAGGCGGCATAGGCCATCATTTCAGCCATTTCGGCGCCGGCGCAATGCCGTGCATCCATCGCCAAAAACGCGACTTTGGGCAGCTCGGCGCACATCGCATAGGCGTTGACCGCGGCCACGCATGCCGGCCCCAGCCGCTGCAGCAGCAGGGTTTCGAGATCGACGAGGTGATAGAGCGGGCCCGTCACATACATCAGCGGCTCGCCGGCGCCGACGAGTGCACCCTCGGGATGGTTGAGCTCGATCTCGAACCGCGTGCCGCGCTCGGCCGCGGCGGCTTCGAGCAGCTCGACCGCGAGCCGCGGTGTCGAGACCACCGGACGGCGCAAAAAGACGGCGTAGGTCGCAAGGCGGTCGCCGAACCGGCCGACGATCGCCTTGGTTTTTATAAAATAGCTGTCGGTCTGCGCCGCCAAGCTCGGCGGCAAGGCGCCCGTCAATGCCGCCTCACGCGATTGCGGCGAGGCGGCTCGCGCCTGTCCGTCGCTCCCCTGGCGCCCGTTCCCTTGGCGGCCGTTCCCTCTGGCGCGCCGTCTTCAGCGCGTCGGCGAGCTCGAACGCGAGCTCCAGCGCCTGGGTCGCGTTGAGCCGCGGGTCGCAATGGGTCAGGTAGCGCTCGGCCAGACCGGCTTCGCTGATCCTTTGGCTGCCGCCGGTGCATTCGGTGACGTTCTGCCCGGTCAGCTCGAAATGCACGCCGCCCGCATAGCTGCCCTCGGCGGCATGGACGGCAAAGGCGCCGCGCACCTCGTCGAGGATGCGCTCGAACGGGCGGGTCTTGTAGCCGTTCGACGAGGTGACCGTGTTGCCGTGCATCGGGTCGCAGCACCACACGACCTGGCGCCCCTCGCGGCGGACCGCGCGGATCAGGCGCGGCAGCTTGTCCTCGACCTTGTCGGAGCCCATCCGCGTGATCAGGGTCAGCCGGCCCGGCCGGTTCTCGGGGTTGAGCCAGTCGATCAGGCGCAACAGGTCGTCGGGCTCCAGGGTCGGCCCGCATTTCATCCCGATCGGGTTTTTGATGCCGCGCAAAAACTCGGCATGGGCGCCGTCTACCTGACGGGTGCGGTCGCCGAGCCAGACCAAATGGGCCGAGCAGTCGTACCAATCCTCGGTTGTCGAATTGACCCGGGTCAGCGCCTCTTCATAGGAGAGGAACAGCGCCTCGTGCGAGGTGTAGAGCTCGGTCTCGCGGATTTGCGGCGTGGTTTCCGAATCGAGCCCGCAGGCGGCCATGAAGTCGAGCGTCTCGGTCAGCCGGTCGGCGACTTCGCGGTAGCGCTCGCCCTGCGGGCTGTCGGCGACAAAATCCTGGTTCCAGGCATGGACCCGGTGCAAATCGGCATAGCCGCCCTGGGCGAAGGCGCGCAGCAGGTTCAACGTGGCGGCCGACTGGCTGTAAGCCTGGATCATGCGCTGCGGATCCGGCTCGCGCGCGCCGGCGTCGAAATCGAGGCCGTTGATGATGTCGCCGCGGTAGGAGGGGAGGGTGAGCCCGTCGCGGGTTTCGGTGTCCGACGAGCGGGGCTTGGCGAACTGGCCGGCGAGCCGGCCGAGCTTGACCACCGGGCAGCCGGCGCCAAAGGTCAAGACCACCGCCATCTGCAGCAGCACCTTGAACATGTCGCGGATGTTGTTCGGGTGGAACTCGGCAAAGCTTTCGGCGCAATCGCCGCCTTGCAGCAGAAACGCCTTGCCTGCGGCGACCGCGGCGAGCCGCTGTTCGAGCCGCCGCGCCTCGCCGGCGAACACCAATGGCGGAAAATTGTGCAGGGTGTTCTCGACGCGGCCGAGCGCGGCGTCGTCCGGATAGCCCGGCACCTGTCGGATCGGCAAGCCGCGCCAGCTTTGGGGTGACCAGTTCGCACTCATGTCGCAACACCTCCTCTTGGCTGGAGGCCGCTCCACCCTCGGCGCCGTTCGGATCAGCCTGAGCCTGAAACACGAAAGCCGCCTCGGAGGGGCGGCTTTGGGATAAACGCGCAGACGCAATTCCTAGGCCGCCATCCTATACCGGCGGTACCAAAATCGCGCAGAGATACGGGCGCTCGTCAGAACCATGACCGACACGCTAGCCGGGCGGTGCGCGCGACGCAAGAGGTTTGTGCAGGTGAGCGACCCTATCTCCCGATCACGAAAGGCCGAAGGTCTCGAACAAAATCTTCCTCGGCGATCCGATGCTCGACGAGCGCGATGACGACGTCGACCCAGTGCTGTGTGTCTTCGATCGCCAGGTCGTGGCCATTTATGCGAAGAAAGTGCCACAACCCCTCGAACGCAGCCCGTTTGTTGCCTTGCTCGAACGCGTGCGCACGTGCGATGCCAGACATCAGCACCACACCCAGCACAAGAATATCCTCCTCATCGAAGCTGAAAAAATTCAGCGGCCGCGCCAATGCACTTTCGAGCAAGCCTCGGTCTCGCACGAAATGCCGCTCGCCTGTAGCTTCTACTTCGAGCCGATTGTGCTCAATTACCGCCTCGATCGGCAGCCAGTTCGGCTCATTTGGCAAGGGCGGCTCGAATTTTCGGGAATCGCAACATAAATTCCCGGCTCAGCGCCGAGTGATCAATCTCGCCTGCCACGGGGCGCGCGCGCAGCACGACGCTGTCCGGCCGGCGCTCTGCCGCCAGCCGAGCCAGCTTATCGTGAAGCTCACGATAGAGTGCCAGCCAAGCTTCTGCGACTTCAACGCCTTCCTCGCATGCTCGGCGAACCTCGGGTGGCGGGCCGCTGCCGTGAGCCGCGAGCTTCAGCTTTAGGATGTCGATCCGAGGATGGAGCTTTTCCGCTGCAGCACGCTCCCATTCGCCAACCATCAAAGCCAGCCGAGCGATCTCTTGCCACTCCGTGTCCGGAGCAATCGCGTGCTGATAAAGGGTGTCGAGCTCCCTGCGGCGATTTCTGAAAGCCGCGAACGCTTTATCTCGGGCCGCGCGAAGCCCGGACCACGCGCCTGCACTCTCCGCGGCTCCGATCGCATCGTCGATCAGGGCGGTTATCGGCAACTCGGACGATGCGGCGTCCGGACTTTCCGTCATGCGTGCGCTGCTTTCTCGATCATCCCCGAATGTGTGCCCGTCCCGGTCTCGGCACAAGCTCCGCCGGGCTCACGATGCGCGCGGGAAGCGGCGATCAGGCTACGCAACCGGGGCAAGGTCGAAGGCGGCGGCCATCAGCGCGCGGGTGTAGGGGTGTTGCGGGTCGGTCATGATGCGCTCGGTCGGGCCGGCTTCGACGATTTGGCCGTCCTTCATGACCAGGATCTCGTGGGCGAGCGCGCGCACGACCCTGAGGTCGTGGCTGATGAACAGATAGGCGAGGCCGCGGCGCATTTGCAATTCGCGCAACAGCTCGACGATTTGCGCCTGCACCGACATATCCAAGGCCGAGGTCGGCTCGTCGAGCACGAGAAACCGCGGCTCGAGCACGAGCGCGCGCGCGATGGCGATGCGCTGGCGCTGGCCGCCCGAAAATTCGTGCGGGTAGCGGTCGGCGGTCAAGGGGTCGAGCCCGACCTCGACGAGGGCGGTTTCGATCAGCCGGCGGCGCTCGGCGGCGTCCGCCGCGAGGCGGTGGACTTTGAGCCCCTCTTCAACGATCTGTCCGACCGAAAGCCGCGGCGAGAGGCTCGAATACGGGTCCTGAAAGACGATTTGCATCTGGCGCCGCAATGGCCGAAGCCGCCGCTGCGCCATCGCCATGATGTCCGCGCCGGCGAAACGGACCTCGCCTTGGGCCGCCAGCAGGCGCAGCAAGGCGAGCCCCAATGTCGTCTTGCCCGAGCCGCTCTCGCCGACGACGCCGAGCGTCGTGCCGGCGCGCACCGCCAGCGAAACGCCGTCCACTGCCTTGATGTGGCCCTTGACCCGGCGCAGCGCCCCGCGGCGGACCGGGAACCAAACCCGCAACCCCTCGGCCTCGATCACGACGGGTGCGGCAGGATCGGCCGGCGGCGCCCGCCCTTTGGGCTCGGCCGTCAGCAGGCGCCTTGTGTAGGGATGGCGCGGGCGCTCGAATATCGCGGCGGCCGACCCGGCTTCGACAATCTCGCCTTGCGTCATCACGCAGACGCGCTCGGCCATCTTGCGCACGATCGTCAGGTCATGGGTGATCAGCAGGAGCGCCATGCCGAGCTGGCGCGTCAGGTCGCGCAGCAAGGCCAGGACCTGGGCCTGGATCGTCACATCGAGCGCTGTGGTCGGCTCGTCGGCGATCAAGAGGTCGGGCTCGTTGGCGATCGCCATCGCGATCATGACCCGTTGGCGCTGGCCGCCCGAAAGCTGGTGCGGATAGGCGCCGAGCCGGGTCTCTGCCTCGGGGAGCCCAACCCGGCGCAACAGCTCGATCGTGCGCGCTCGTGCCGCCTCCGCCGGCATGTGCTTGTGCACGAGCAAGGTTTCGGCAATCTGGCGCTCCAACGTGTGGAGCGGGTTGAGCGAGGTCATCGGCTCCTGAAAGACGATGCCGATGCGGCCGCCGCGCACCCGGCGCAAGGCTTCCGCCGGCGCGCCGATCAGCTCATCACCGGCAAACCGGATGCTGCTGCCGGGGCCGTGTCGGGCGAGCGGGTAGGGCAGCAGCTGCAAGACCGAAAGTGCCGTGACACTCTTGCCAGAACCGCTTTCGCCGACCAGCGCCAGGGTCTCGCCGCGGTCGAGCGAGAAGGTGACCCCTTTGACCGCTGCGACCGGCGTGCCGCGCCCGCGCCCGGCAAAGCTGACGCTGAGGTTGCGGATGTCGAGCAGCGGCGGTGGGCCCGTCGCCCGACTCATTGGCAGCGGCTCCGACCGAAACCGGCTGTCCGGACCGGCACCATCGCCGTGTGCTGCGTCCTTCGCGGTCACCATTCTAATCGGCGGGCTGGCGCTTTTCGGCAGCGAGCGCGGCGACCACCTTGAGGCCATCCGTGAGGGCGGCGGGATCGTGGGTGCGGATAAAGTCGGCGCCGTTTTCGGCCGCGAAAAGCTCGGCGGCGAGCGTGGCAGCGCCGAGCTCGCCGGCTGAAAATCGCCCGGTGACCGCCCGCAGAAAGGATTTGCGTGACACCGAGACGAGGACCGGCAGCCCGAAGCGATGCTTCAACCGGTCGAGCCGGACGAGGACACGCAACGAGGCCTCGGCCCGGCTGCTCAGGAAATGCCCCATGCCGGGATCGAGGATGATCCGCTCGCGCGCAACCCCGGCGCGCTCGAGCGCGCCGACCCGCTCGGCGAAGAATGCATCGATCCGCTGCCACACCTCGTCGGCGGACAGCTCCAAGCGCTGCGCCCGGCCGCGCCCTTGCACGGCGTGCATGACGATCAGCCGGCAATCGGCCGCGGCGAGCTCAGGATAGAGGGCGGGGTCGGGAAAGCCCTGAATATCGTTCAAATAGGCGACCCCACGGCTGATGGCGAAACGTTGCACCTCCGGCCGAAAGCTATCGACCGAGACCGGGAACCCGTCGGCTGCGAGTGCGGCGATCAGCGGGTCGAGGCGGCGGATTTCCTCGTCCACACCGACCGGCTTTGCATCGACATTGCTGGCGGCGGCGCCGAGATCGACGATGTCGGCCCCGGCAGCAGCGAGCGCCCTGGCATGGGCGAGGGCTGCGGCAGGATCGAGATAGCGGCCGCCATCGGAAAACGAGTCCTCGGTGAGGTTGACGATGCCGAGGATCGACCGGGCCACGGCTCAGCGGGCCTCGTCTTCCTTTGGCCGGGTCCGTTCGAGGATCGCGCCCACCCCCTCGGCATCGGCAAACACATCGAGCTTCTCTACCCACACGCGAACCCGCTCGACCCGAGGGTCGGCAAAGCAGGCGCTCGAAATCCGCTCGGCAAACCCCTCGCACAAATCGATGTGTCCCGAATCGGCAATCACCCTGATCGCCGCGATGATTTTCTCGTAGTTGATGATCCGGCGGCGCTCTTCGCCGGGAAAGACCGCATTGCTCGCGGCCACCAAATCAACTGAAATCTTCACCCGCTGCTTCTGCTCGCGCTCACGCCGGCGAATCCCGATGCTGCACATCAGGACAAGGCCGCGCACGGTGACGGTGTAGGACGCACTATCGATCTTTGCAGCGGAGCAGCGCTCGGTCATTTTCTTAACGTCAATCTTTGAGCAGCGAGCGATCTTGCAGGCTCGTGTCTTGGCCGCGGACCGGGTCGGCGACGGCGTCGGCGAGGCTGCGCGCGCCCTTCCATTCGGTGGGCGGCCGCCCTCGGCCGTCGCTGCCGATCTGGTCGATGCCCCAGTAGATTTCGAGCCGGTGGCCGTCGGGATCGCGAAATTCGACCGCGAGCTGGCAGCCGGCGCGGCGGCGGCCTTCGAAATCGATTTCGACCCCATGCCGGCGCAGATGGTCGCGCGCCCGCACCACCTCGTCGAGGCTGCCGACCTCAAAGGCGATGTGGTTGAGCTCGGTATTGGCTGCCGCCTCACGCATCGAGCCGACGAGGGCGATGCCGTGATGGTCGGGGCTGCAGCGCAAAAACACCATGCCGCCCGGCACCATTTCCTCGGGATAGACGTCGGAGATGCGAAAGCCCAGCACCTCGGTATAGAACCGCGCCGAGCGCTCGACATCGCGCACGTTCAAGACGACATGGCCGATCTTGCCGATGCAAAACGGCAGTCCATGCGGCCGGTCGAGCTGCCTGACGCGTTCGGGGTCGTACATCGGTATTCTCCTGGGGTCGGCGGAAAAGCCTTGCTGGGGCCTGCCATTCTCCAATAAAGCCGGGGTCCGAACAACGACGCGCCGGAGAGAACCCATGCCCCGCCTGCCGGACCCCGCCGATCTCGAAGCCTTGAGGGCGTTCGACACGCCGACGATCTGCAACGCGCTCGAAATCGTGACACCTGCGCGGCGTGCCACAGGCTTTACCCGCCGGCCGCTGTTTGCCGCGTTTCCGCAGATGAAGCCGGTCGTGGCTTTCGCCCGCACCGCAGTGATCCGGTCGCGCGAGCCGCACCCGCGCAGCCGCGAGGAGGCGAAGGAAGTCCGGCTCGGCTATTACGCGCATATTGCCGCAGCGCCGCAGCCGAGCATCGCCGTCCTCCAGGACATCGACCTGCCGGATACCGGCTTTGGCGCGTTTTGGGGCGAGGTGCAGACCAATGTGCACAAAGGGCTCGGCTGCGCCGGCGTCATCACCGACGGCTCGGTGCGCGACCTCGATGTGATGGCGCCCGATTTCCTGGTGCTCGCCGGCTCGGTCATGCCGTCGCACGCGCATGTCCATCTGGTCGGTTTCGGCGGCACGGTCAGTGTCGCCGGCATGATCGTGTCGCCGAACGACGTGATCCATGCCGACCGCCACGGCGCCGTCGTGATCCCGGCCGAGGCGGTCAAGGACATCCCGGCCGCGGTCGATCTGTTGACCCGCCGCGAAAAAGTCATCATCGACGCCGCCCGGTCGCCCGGTTTTTCGATCGAGCGCTTGCGCCGCGCCTTCGACGAGCAAGAGGACATCCACTGACGGCGCCCAGGACGCCCACAGCTCGACCTGGTCGCCTACAGCTCGACCTGGCCGCCGAGCTCGACGATGCGGTTGACCGGGATGCGGAAGAATTCGGTGGCGTCGAGGGCGAAGTTGGACAACAGGATGAACAGCTTTTTGAACGGCAGGACCAGACCGGACGGGCGTTTGGCGACGATCTTTTCGCGCCCGACAAAAAACGAGGTCTCCATCAGGTTGAAGCGGAACCCGCCGACCCGGCACAGCGCCAGCGCGCGCGGAATGTCCGGCTCTTCGAAAAAGCCGTAATGAATCGTCACGGTGTGAAAATTCTGGCCGAGATGGTTGATCTGCAGCCGCTCGCCTTCGGGTAGCCGCGGCACATCCTCGGTGCGCACCGTCATCAACACGTTGCGCTCGTGCAGAACCTTGTTGTGCTTCATGTTGTGCAGCAAGGCGGCAGGCACGTTGTCGATCCGCGAGGTCATGTAGATCGCGGTGCCGGGGACCCGCGCCGGATGGTCGGGCTTCAGGGTTTCGATCAGGGTTGCGAGCGGGAGCGCGCCGCTCGCCCGCCGGGCCGCGAGCCGCCGCCGGCCCCACAGCCAGGTCACCATCATCGCAAAGGCGGTTGCGGCAATGACCAGCGGAAACCAGCCGCCTTCCATGATCTTTAAGAGATTGGCGCCGAAAAACGACAGATCGACCAGCAGGAACACCCCGAACAGCGGGATCAGCTGCCACAACGGCCAGCGGGCGCCGAGGCTGAAATAGGTAAAAGCCAGAATGGTGTCGACCGTCATCGTGCCGGTGACGGCGATGCCGTAGGCGCCGCCGAGCGCATCCGAGGAGCGGAACCCGAGCACGGTCGCCACCACCGCGACCAGCAGCATCCCGTTCATCGCCGGCACATAGACTTGGCCGATTTCCTGCTCGGAGGTGTGGCGCACTTGAATCCGCGGCAGATAGCCGAGCTGAACCGCCTGTCGGGTCAGCGAAAAGGCGCCGGAGATCACCGCCTGCGAGGCGATCACCGTCGCGGTCGAGGCGAGCGCCACGAGCGGATAGAGCATCCAGTCGGGCGCCAGGTGAAAAAACGGGTTCTCGATCGCATTGGGCCGCGCCAGGAGGAGCGCACCCTGGCCGAAATAGTTCAGCAGCAGAGCTGGGAAAACCAGACGCATCCAGGCGCGGCGGATCGGCCCCGGGCCGAAATGCCCCATATCGGCGTAAAGCGCTTCGGCCCCCGTTACCGCCAGCACCACCGAGCCCAGTAGAACAAAGCCCTGCGCGGGATGCCGCAGCAGCAGCTGAATGGCGTAGAGCGGATCGACCGCTTTGAGGATCGACGGGCGGCGCGCGATCTCGATCAGCCCCAGCACCCCGATCGTTGCGAACCACAAGGCCATGATCGGGCCGAAAAAGCGGCCTACATGGCCGGTCCCGCGGCGCTGGACGACAAACAGCGCGATCAGCAGCAGCAATGTCAGCGGGATCACATAAGGCTCGAGCGCCGGGGTGGCGATCTTGAGCCCTTCGACCGCGCTCAGCACCGAGATCGACGGGGTCAGCACACCATCGCCAAAAAACAACGCCAGTCCGAAGAGCCCGGCCCACAACGCCCAACGGACCCGGCGGGTCCCGGCGGCGCGCAGCGCCAGGACCGTCAACGCCATGATCCCGCCTTCGCCGCGGTTGTCGGCGCGCATCAGGATCAGCACGTACTTGACGGTGACGACGATCGTCAGGGTCCAGGCGATCAGCGACAGGATGCCGAAGACGCGCAGCTTGTCGACCTGGGCATTGGCGAAGCATTGCCGCAGCGCATAGAGCGGCGAGGTGCCGATATCGCCATAGACGACGCCCAACGCGACCACGGCCAGGCTCTGGCCGATCTTGGCATGGGCTTGCGGCTGGGCGATGGCTGTGTCCGGCATGAATGAGCGTCGATTGGTTTGTCTGAGCTAACGCCGTGTGTGCCGGCCTGGATCAACGGCGGCGCCGGCGGGCCCCGCCCACGCCATCGAGGGACGGGTTATACGCAGATTTTTGCCGCGAAGCTGCGGCAAATCTGCCGCATTCGCCAAGATCGCCGCGCTCCTCGCGCTCATCGCAGGCCGGGCTCGCCGGCATCAGCGGCATCGTGATGTCTCCCGCCATTGTCCCGGCCGCACTCTACAGGTAAAGAATGCCCATCTCCATTGGCGGAATGGCGGCGAGGATAAGGTGACGAGCGAGACGCGGCTGCGCTGCGGCATGCTGGTGTTCCCGAACATGACGCAGCTCGATTTGACCGGCCCCTACGAGGTGCTCTCTCGGCTGCCCGGCGCCGAGACCCTGCTCGTATGGAAGAATTTGGCGCCGGTGCGCACCGAGCATGGGCTGACGATCCTGCCGATGGCGACGTTTGCAGATTGCCCGCCGCTCGATCTTGTCCTGGTGCCGGGCGGCGGCGGGATCAACCCGCTGCTCGAAGACGGCGAGGTGCTGTCGTTTCTGCGCCGGGCCGCGGCAGAGGCGCGCTGGGTCGTGGGCGTGTGCACCGGGTCGCTCGTCCTCGGCGCCGCCGGCCTCTTGCGCGGGCGCCGGGCCGCGACCCACTGGATGTCGCGCGACCTGCTGCGCCAATTCGGTGCCGAGCCGGTGGCGAGCCGCGTCGTCGCCGACGGCAACCTCGTCACCGGCGGGGGTGTCACCGCCGGCATCGACGTGGCGCTCAGCGTCGCCGCAACAATCGCCGGCCGACCGGCCGCCGAGGCGATCCAGCTGGCGATCGAATACGACCCCGACCCGCCCTTCTCCTCGGGCTCGCCGGAGGCCGCCGACCCGGCCGTCCTCGCCGCGGTGCTGGCCCGCGCCGAGCCGCGCCAGCGCGACCGCTCCGAGCGCGTCGCCCGCGCCGCCGCCGCCCTCGGCCTGGATTGACCTCACCGCGCCGCTGTCGTCACCCTAAAGCTGTAAAAAAGTAAGCTGTCCCTGCAGCCCCCCATAAGAAAAGTAAGAAAAGGGGTCAGAGTCAATTTTAAGGAAAAGGGGTCAGAGTCAATTTTGCGGTTAAGTGCACTGTCACCGTAACCCCCGTAACCCCCACGTAACCGCGGCCACCGTAACCGCGGCGAAAGCGTTCGCTGCCGGCAACCCAACCGCGCTGGGTAGCGTCGCGCAACGTCGCCAGCACGGCCTCGTCGACGCCTTCGCCCGCCACCCGCCGGCGTGAACGAAGACGGGGATACGGCGGTCGAGCCCGCGTAAGGGTGCCGGAAATCGGTCCGGGCTCGCCTAACACAGCTGGCGTCAACCGGGCGAGACGGGCGGTGGGGAGTGCTGCGGGTCAGTAGCGGTAGTGGTCGGGCTTGAAGGGGCCGGCGGCGGCGAGGCCGAGATAGCTCTGCTGCGCCGGGGTGAGCTTGGTCAACTTGACGCCGAGCTTGTCGAGATGGAGGGCCGCGACCTTCTCGTCCAAGTGCTTCGGCAGCACGTAAACCTTGTGCTCGTACTTGTCGGGGTTGGTCCAGAGCTCGATCTGGGCCAAGACCTGGTTGGTGAAGGATGCGCTCATGACAAAGCTCGGGTGGCCGGTGGCGCAGCCCAAATTGACGAGCCGCCCCTTGGCCAGGACGATCAGCCGCCGGCCGTCGGGAAAGACCACCTCGTCGACCTGCGGCTTGACCTCTTCCCAGGGATAGTTGCGCAGGGCGTCGATCTGGATCTCGCTGTCGAAATGGCCGATGTTGCAGACGATGGCGCGGTCCTTCATCTGCCGCATGTGGTCGATCGTGATCACATCGACGTCGCCGGTCGCGGTGACGAAGATGTCGCCATGCGCGGCGGCGTCCTCCATCGTCGTCACCTGATAGCCCTCCATCGCCGCCTGCAGCGCGCAGATCGGGTCGATCTCGGTGACCATGACCCGCGCGCCCTGGCTCCTGAGGCTCGCCGCCGAGCCCTTGCCGACATTGCCAAAGCCGCAGACGATCGCGAGCTTGCCCGCCAGCATCACATCGGTCGCCCGCTTGATGCCGTCGACGAGGCTCTCGCGGCAGCCGTAAAGGTTGTCGAACTTCGACTTGGTGACGCTGTCGTTGACGTTGATCGCCGGCGCCTTGAGCGTGCCCTTGCGCATCATGTCGTAGAGCCGGTTGACCCCGGTCGTGGTCTCTTCCGAGATGCCGCGGATCTGGGCGATGAGCTCCGGATGCTCGTCGTGCAGGATTTTGGTCGCGTCGCCGCCGTCGTCGAGCACCATGTTCGGCGTCCAGTTGTGCGGGCCATGCAGGGTCTGCCCGATGCACCACTCGTATTCGGCCTCGCTCTCGCCCTTCCAGGCGAAGACCGGGATGCCGCGGGCGGCGATCGCGGCGGCGGCCTGGTCCTGGGTCGAGAAGATGTTGCACGAGCTCCAGCGCAGCGTGGCGCCGAGCTCGATCAGGGTCTCGATCAAGACCGCGGTCTGGATCGTCATGTGCAGGCAGCCGACGATGCGCGCTCCCGTCAATGGCCGCGTCGCACCGAATTCCTGGCGCAGCGCCATCAGCCCCGGCATCTCGGTTTCGGCGATGGCGATTTCGCGCCGTCCCCAATCGGCGAGAGTCATGTCGGCAACTTTGCAGTCGGTCGGGGTTGGCATCGTGGTCTCCTCATGGGCTTGGGCTGCGGCGCGGCGAACGCGGCGGATGGCAGGAAGATATAGAGATATCTTTATATGATCAATCAATCGGTGGCAGCGAGGTATCTTTGGCGGCCCGCCATTCGGCGCGGCGGAAAAAGGGGTCTCGCTCGCGTTTTCAGGCCAGCTCGGCGAGCAGCGCCTTTGCCTCTTTGAGATCCGGCGTGTCGAAGCCTTCGGTGAACCAGCCGTAGATTGGTGCCAGAAGGCCGCGGGCCTCGGCGCCCCGGCCCTGGTTGCGGCGCAGCCGGGCGAGGCTCGTGGCGGCGCGCAATTCCCAGAGCCTGGCATCCTGCTCGCGGGCGATGCCGAGCGCTTTGCCATAGAGTTCTTCCGCGGTCCGGGGTTTCCCCTGCCGCAGCAGCAATCGGCCTTTCTGCCGGTTCAGCTCCGCCGTAAACCAGTGCTCCCCTGTCTTTTCGGCGGCCTTCAAAGCTTCGTCCAGCAGTGTCAGCGCCTCTTCGATTTGCCCCTCGATTTCACATCCCCTAGCGCGGAGGGCGGTGTGGTAGGGCGCCCACAACTCCGCCCCGGTGGCGCGGTAAGCGCTCACACCACGACGCAGGAGAGATATCCCCTCTGCCACATCGCCACTTTTGATCTCGACCCACCCGCGATAGATCCCTCCCACCGCACCCCAATAGGAAAAGCCCCGCTCGGTCGCCACCCCAGCCAGTTGGCCCAACCGCTCACGCGCCGCTGCGTCCTCTTCGGCGAGCGAAAGCATTGTAGCGCCGAATGTCAGGCTCGATACCAAAGACAGCGGATGACCCAGCTTCAGAGCCTCCGCGACTGCTGCGTTGCTTCGTGCGAACGCCTGGTCGGGAAAGCCGAGGCAAAATAGGACAATCGCCAACACAGCCTGTGAGAGCACCTGGGGGTAGATCTCGACTTGATGGACAAGCGAACCGTGAGCGATCGGATCGTAAAGTGCAAACGCCTTGTCCAAGTGCGATCGGGATGAAGCAAACCTGCCGGTAAACATCAGGGTTCGACCGGAGGAGTAGTGACCCAGAACGAGCCCGGCGGAATCATTGCGCTGACAGCTCAGCCGCACCAGCTCCTCGTCCAAGCGTCCCGCCAAATCGATTTCGCCGCGGTACGCGTGATAGAGGGACTGCCCGTAGGGAACCCGCAGGAAATCCGGCGCAGAACCGAGCTGCTGCCACAATTCACCTGCACGGATATATGCGTGCCCCGTTTCCGCTGCGGCGGGTCCCTCGACGGCCAGCAAAACGGCGCCCAAGGCGCTCCAAAATTCGAGCTCCTGCCGCTGCCGTTCAGGGTTGTCCGGCAGCAGCGCCAGCTGGTCCAGCGCCTTGTGGAATTGCGTCGCCGCTTCCGCCATCGCCGAGCGGACGGAGGACCTGCGGCCGGCTTTGCCCCAGCAGGCGACGGATTTTTCGATGAGCCCAGCCTCGGCGTAATGCTGGGCGAATACCTCGGGCTGGGTGTCCATCAGCTCGGGAGAATGGACTTCGAGCGCTTCGGCGATCCGCCCGTGCAGCTGCTGCCGGGCATCGCGCAGCAGGCTGCGGTGCGCTGCGTCCTGCACCAGCGCATGCTTGAACCTATAGACCGCGTCGGGTGCGGCGCCGCGCTGGAAGACCAGCCCGGACGCGACGAGGCTGGCGAGAGCGGCCCGCAGTTGGCCCTCGGGAAGACGGGCGACGGCGCACACCATCGCGTAGGGGAACTCGCGCCCGATGGCCGCGCCGATCTGCGCTACCGGCCGCGCCGTTGCCAGGCGGTCGAGCCGTGCCGTCAGCGACGCCTGCAAGCTCGTCGGGATCGCGAATGGCGGAAATGCCCGGTCGAGCACCCAGCGACCGGCCTCGACGCGCAGAACACCGCTCTGCAGCACGCTCCTGGTCAATTCCTCGACAAACAACGGCACGCCTTCGGTGCGATCGGCGATCTGGGCGACGACCTCATCGGGCAATGCCTTGCCGCCGGCTACTTGCGCCACCAATGCGGTCCGGTCGCGCTGGTCCAGGCGATTGAGCGCCAGCATCGTCACCTGCGGCTGGCCGGTCCAGGGCGGCTGGAACTCCGGGCGGAACGTCACGATCAGCAGCACCGGCAGACTGCGCGTGCGCTCAACGGTGAGGTCGAGCAGCTCGCGCGAGGTCGGGTCGATCCAGTGCGCGTCCTCGAAAACCACGACGATCGGCTGCCGGCGCGCCAAACCCTCGAGCTGCCGGGTCAGCGCCTCCAGGATCCGCTCTTTCTTGCGCCGCGGACTGAGGTCGGGCAGCGGACGGCGCTCCGAGCCCGGCAACGACAGCAGATCGGCGAGGAATGCCACATCCTCGTCGGGCGGTGCGGCGAGGGCCAGCACGGCCTCGAGCTTCTCCAGCCTGGCCGCGGGTGTGTCGTCGCGCGCGAAACCCGATGCCCGTCCGAGCTGGTCGATAAACGGGTAAAGCGCGCTGTCCTGGTGATAGGGCGAGCAGAAATAGCGCAGGCGCAAATGCGGCTCGGCGTGGAGGCGCTCCTCCAACGCCGCGGCGATGCGCGACTTGCCGAGGCCCGGCTCGCCCGAAACCAGCACGACCTGGCCGTCGCCCGCCTTGGCGCGCGCCCAGCGCCGCAACAGCAGGTCGATCTCCTCGTCGCGGCCGACCAGCGGGGTCAGCGCCGGTCCGCGCAATGCCTCGAAGCGGCTCGCGACGACGCTCTCACGCAGCACCTGCCAGCCGTGCACCGGCTGGGGGCCGCTGCTCTCGCCGATTGCGCCGAGATCGCGGTAGTCGAAGAGGCCGCCGACCAGCCGGCGCGTGTCGGCGGCGATGACGACTTGGCCGGGCTCGGCCAGGGCTTGCAAACGGGCGGCGAGGTTGGGCGTTTCGCCGACAATCCCGTGGTCTCGAGGTTCCCCGGCCCCGACCGGATCGCCGGCGATGACCATGCCGGTCGCGATGCCGATCCGGCACCGCATCGGCGCGTCCGCCTCGGGTCGCAGGGCCCCGACCGCCGTACACAATTCGAGCCCCGCGCGGATCGCCTGCTCGGCGTCGTGCTCGTGCGCCGCGGGGTAGCCGAACAGGACGAGCACGCTATTCCCCAGATGCGCGGCGATAAACCCGGCGTGGCGGCCGGCCGTCTCCGCGATGCAGCGCTGAAAGGCCTCGACTGCCTCGCGCAGGTCTTCGAGGCCCGCGCCGTCGGCTCCCGACGCCACGCCGACCAGCTCGCAGGAGAGGGCGGTGATTTGCCGGCGTTCGGCTTCACCATGCGGCGTTGGTGCGGCGTCCCCCGCGGCGTCGGCCCGCGATGGCGCCGCGATGACGCCATTCTCCTCGCCGGCCGCCAGCCGCAAGCCGGACAGGAAAAGCTCGCGGTGCTCGGCGTTCCGCAGGTTCAGGGCGTCGGGCATCGCGATAGAGCCGATGGCGCGGAGCCGCGCGAGCGTCGCCCGCGCCTCCTCCAGCCGTCCCATATGGGCGTAGCACACGGCCAGCCAGCGGTAGGGGGCGGCAGCGGCTTCATCGTTTTGGATCGAAAGCAATAGTTTTGGGACTGCCTCTTCGAACCGTCGGCTTGAAACGAGCGCGGCTCCGATCAGCAAGAGAGCCCGGTGGATTTGGCCGCGCGGGTTGAGCCGCAGCGCGGTCTCGCCGTGTGCTATCGCCGTGTCGAGCTCGCCCGCCCACCGTCTGATCTGGCCGCTGAAGAACCAGCCATGAGCAAAGCTCGGATTGAGCGCGAGGGCACGATCGACGAGCGCAATCATCGCGCCGAGGTCCTCGCCGAACTGGGCCAGCGCCAGGGCGGCGACGGCGAGGACACCCGGATCGCCGGGCGAGGCCTGCAATGCCCGGCGGGCGTAATCAATGCCGTTCAGGCGGTCCGCCACTCGATCTTTGCTCCGCCCGTCGATAAACAGCCGATTGCAGCACAGCGCGGCCAAGGCAAGGGCGAGCCCGTAGCGAGGGTCACGGTCGATCGCCTGCTCTGCCAGATCGAGCGCCTCGGGGATCTGCCTCGCTGACGACCAGTACATCGCATGGGCGCGCAGGTAGAGATCGTACGCGGTGAGGTCGGCGGTCGGGCGGTCGGTCGAACGCGCGGTTTCGGCCGCCTGCAGCGCGGGCCCTATCACGCCGGCGACGCTCGCGGCCACCTGGTCCTGGAGGTCGAACACATTTTCGAGCGAGCCGTCGAACCGTTCCGCCCACAAATGCGCGCCGGTCACGGCGTCGATCAGCTGCGCCGCGATACGGACCCGGTTGCCGCCCTTGCGCACCGAGCCTTCGAGCACGTAACGGACACCCAATTCGCGGCCGACCCGCGTCACCTCTGTCGCCTGGCCCTTGTAGGTAAAGCTCGAATTGCGGGCGATGACGAACAGCCAGCGGATGCGGCTGAGCGCCGTGATGATCTCCTCGACCATGCCGTCGGCGAAATATTCCTGCTCCGGGTCGCCGCTCATATTCTGGAACGGCAGGACCGCGATCGAAGGCTTGTCCGGAACCGGCAGGCTCGGCCCGGCAGCGGGGTCGTCGGCGGCAGGCGGTTCCTGCGAACGATGGAACCGATAGCCGCGCCCGGCGACGGTGACGATCCAGCTTTGCCCGTTCCCGTCTTCCTCGAGCGCCTTGCGCAGCGCCGAGACGTGGACCTGAAGGTTGTTCTCCTCGACGACGACCCCGGCCCATACCCGTGCCATCAGCTCGTCTTTGGTGACGATTGCACCCCCGGCCGATGCCAAGACGCAAAGGATGTCGAGCGCCCGGCCGCCGAGCCGCACCGGCGTGTTGTCGCGCCGCAGCTCGCGCCCGGTGAGATCGAGCCGGAACCGGCCGAAGCTGATCTCCCCCTCGATCATCGGATTGTACCGATTCAGGACAATTAAGCTTCTGAGCCAAAGAGCTTAACCACCGCACCCTCTATCGTCCACCCACGTTGACGTGTTCAAGCGCCACACAGCCGATGGAGAGGGAAACATGCGGAAGCAGATCTATCATTTTGCGGCGGCGGCCGGTGTCGCGGCTGTCCTGGCACTCTCACCGAGTGCCGCCCGTGCGCTCACCTACACCCCCACGACGTTCGACGGGTTCAATGCTGCGCTTGACACGACCACCGGTCTCGCCTGGGTCTCCCCGACAATCGCCGCCGGCGACACCTTTGCCGGTCTGAGCGCGCTCTGCACCCCCTCCTGCACCGGGCCGCTCGCCGGGTTGACCTGGGCCGACGACTCGCAAGTGAATCAATTCTGGAGGCATATCGGCATTCCGCTGAGCAACATCACCCAGACGTATTCGGCGATCGGCACCGCCAATTTACTGGGGTCATTTATCAACTTCCTCGGGCCGATCCACACAACCAGTACTCCTGGCATATTCGGTGGGCATGACATCACCAATTATCTCGGCGGGCTCACCGATGATCCTCTCGTGCTCGGGCTGCCGAACACGTCATACATGTTCCACTTCTCCTCCTCTTTAGGATCATTGTTCGACAACGAATCGGCCTTTACCTTTGGCACGGGGAACGGCTTCGCCGAGCTTCCCTCTACCTTCGGCTGGTTCTTCTTCACCCCCAAAGTAGCCGTGCCCGAGCCCGCCTCGCTGGCGCTGCTGGGCGCCGCGCTGCTATTGGGTGGGATCGTCCTGAACCGCCGCCAGCGCCGTTACAGCTGAGGCGCCGGCGGGGTACCGCACTCACCCCCTCCCAAACCCTCCCCCATCAAGATAAGGGGGAGGGCCTCTTTTATGGGGAGGGCCTTTATCAGCCATCGTAGGGTGGGTGGAGCCAAAGCGTAACCCACCGCTTCGGGCCGCGATGGCGGGTTTCACCCGCCCTCGAAGCTACGGTGACGTGGCGGAATTACGGTGGAATTACGCAGGCAATTACGGTGACAGGCGAATTACGAATTACGGTGACAGTGCATTTAAATCGCGCCTCGGGCGATGCCGCCCGCGCCGGCTTGCGGCCGCGCTTCGCCGGCTGGAGCGCGCGGCGGGTCAGCGCCTCCAAGCGTGCGATAACGGCGGCGTCGCCGAGCGCGTCGATCCGGTCGAAAACCGCTTCAGCGTTCGATCGGCAGCGGCGCGAACCGCCGGGCGGGGAGTGATATGCGGCCGGCGCGATTATTTCTTCGGGGAGGAGAGGGTCACCCCTTCCTTCTTCATCTGCGCGACGATCAGCTTGGCGTTTTCGTCGCCGGCGGCGGCGAGCTCGGCGGTCTTGGTGGCGAGAGCTTGCAGCTGGCGGCGAATCTTTGCGCCTTGCTGCATCGTCGTCTCCTGCGCGCGGCGCAGGCCGGACAAGGCGGCGTGATCCTGCACCGCCTGCGCGGTTTCGAACAGCATCAGCACAAACAGCGCCACGACGACGAGAACGAGCGGCAGCGGCAGCCCGGCCCCCGGCCCGCCCCAATCCGCGGGCCGCGTCACGGCGTCCCCCCGGCCGGAGCCGCCACCGGCGCCGATGTGGCCGATGGATTTACCGGCGCCGCTGCCGGTGTGGCCGATGGGTTTATTGTGATCCCGTTCTGGGTCAAGAGGTCACGCAGCTTGTCGTCCTTTTTGTTGACCGCGGCGGTAGCGAGCGCGCGGATCAGCGCGTCGTTGATCCGCCCGAACTCCACACTCTGGTTGATGAATTGCTGGCGCCGGTTGACCTCGGCCTGGATCGTGCGGTCCTCCTGCACCAACACCAGATAGGCGACGACGAGCGCCAAGGTCAGCCCCGACAGCACCACAAGCGCCCGATAAAGCCACCCCTCCTGCGCCATGCCGTCCCCAACCCCCGCCAGCGCCACGCCCGCCGGCAACGGCAGACGACGAAGAATAGCACGCCGCAGCCGCCGGCGGGTCACGGAATGCCGCCGGGCTCGGGCTCGACGCCATCGCCCGGCAGCGCCGCCGCCGCGCCGCCAGCCCGCTGTCAGCGGGTGGCTGCAGCACCGGGTTTTTTCCGCCACAGATAGGCTTGGCTGTCGATGACCGCGCGCAGACGGGTCAGGCGACCGTGCGCATCGGCTTCGAAATCGGCAAACCCGAGCGGGTTGTCGCCGAGTGCAGCGGCGATCGCGGCAAAACGGCCGTCGGGCACAAGGCGCAGCGTGAAAACGGCACCATCGAAGGGTTCGAGGCGGAGCCGTGCGCCGGTCTCTTTCAATGTCGCCACCAGACCGCCATTCTCGACCGCAAGTGTCGCGAGCCCCGTCTGGTCGCTCGTATAATCGCCGGCGAGCGCGGCGAGCTCGGGCGCCGGCCGGGGTGCTCCCGGGCGCTCGTAAACGACCGTTTCCTCGGCTGCCGCGGCAGTCGTGCGGCCAAGCGCCTCGCCGACGTCATCCTTTTCCGGGTTGCCGAGCAGCCGGTCCAGGACCCACAGCCCGACGCCGTCCGGGAAGCCCCGGTTCTGCTGGTTGGTCAAGACGATGACGCCGATATGCCTGGCCGGCGCAAAACCGATCATCGCGCCAAACCCGCCGGTGCCGCCATTGTGCCAGACAACGCGTCCGTTCGCGAGTGCCGGTGATGATCCAGCCCATCGCATAGGAGACGGTTTCGCTGACCGCGACCTTTGGCGTGCGGGTGACGGCCAGATTATTTGCCGAGACCAGCCGATGCCCGTCGAGCACGCCGTCACCCAATTGCAGCCGCAGCCAGCGCGCGCAATCATCGAGCGTCGAATTGATGTCGCCGGCCGGTCCGAACACATAGGGATCGGCGAAATCGAACGGAATTTCGACCGAGCCTTTGGGCGTCCAGCGATGGCCCGTGGCATGGTCGGGCGCTTGCTCGATCGCCTCGGGGGTGAAGCTCGTGTCGCGCATGCCGAGCGGGTCGATGATTTCGCGCCGCGCCAATGTCGGCCAATCGGGCGCGCCGAGCGCCCGGGCGGCGATCCGTCCGGCAAAGAGATGGGTGATGTTGGTGTAGGTGAAGGTGCTGCGAAAGCTGGTGCGCGGCTCGACAAAACGCAGCGAATGCATGAGCCGCGCGGCGTCGAAGCCGAGCACGGCTAGCGCGTCGTCGGCATAAGGCGGCAGGCCCGAGCGCTGCGCCAGCAAATCGTAGACGCGGAATTCGCGCGTGACCCAAGGGTCCTTCAGCATGAAGGTTGGGTCGAGCTCGACGACGCGATCGTTCCATTTGAGCTTGCCGCGATCGACCGCGATCGCCAGCGTCGCCGCGAGAAACGCCTTTGTCGTCGAGCCGATCTGGAACACCGTCTTTGTATCGACGGGCTCGTTGCCGCCTTTGCGCCGCACCCCGAAGCCCTTGGCATAGACGAGCCGGTCGCCAGCGACGATCCCGACCGCCGTGCCCGGCACATCGAACGCCGCCATGCCCTTTTTCACATAATCTTCGAGCGCCGGCTCGAGCGCCTCGATCTGCGCTTGCGTCTCCGGCGAGACTTTTGCCGGCGATGCCGACCCTTGCGCGTGCGCGGCGGCGCCGGCCAGCACAAGACCGACGAGGAGAAGGCCGGGGTCAAGCTGCTCGGCGGAGCCGGACGCCGAGATCTCGCAGTAGCAGTCCTCGGAGGAACCCTGCGCTGCTGCCCGCATCAAATTTGCGACCATATCTTGATCTTCGTCTTGCGCGGGCTCGACCCGCGCATCCACGTCTTTGCTCAGGGCCCGCGCAAGACGTGGATCACCGGGTCAAACCCGGTGAAGACGAGTGACCGACTATTCAGCAGCCTGCTAGCCGGCGGCGGTGATGGCGGCGCGCAGGATTTCGGGGATGCGGTCGAGGGTTTCGGCTGGGGTTGTCAGTGGCGGTGCCAAGCAGATCGTGTCGCCGATCGCTGGGTCGGCGCCGCCGGCGCGCAGCCGCGGCAGGAGGCCGCGGGCCATCGCTTCGCGGACGACGCGGGCGCCGAGACCGACGGCCGGCGCCTTGGTCGCACGGTCCTCGACCAGCTCGACCCCGCACATCATGCCGAGGCCGCGGACATCGCCGACGACGGCCAGGTCGCGCAGCCCTTCGAGGCCGGAGAGGAGCCGTTTTCCCATCACCGCGGCGCGCTCGGGCAGCCCCTCGTCTTCCATGATCTCGACATTGCGCAGGCCCACCGCACAGCAGACCGGATGGCCCGAATAGGTCGCCGCGTGCATGAATTTGCGGTCGGCGGGGGCGCTCTCGATCGCCTCGTGCACATGCTTTCGAGGCGATGACGCCACCCAGCGGCAGATAGCCGCTCGTCACCCCCTTGGCGAACGAGACGAGGTCGGGCTCGACCCCCCAATGGCCGAGCGCAAACCATTTGCCGGTGCGGCCAAAGCCGGTGATGACCTCGTCGGCGATCAACAGCACATGATGGCGGTCGCAGATTTCGCGCAACAGCGGGAAATAGGACGAGGGCGGCACGATGACCCCGCCGGCGCCCATGACCGGCTCGCAGATGACCGCGGCAACGGTGTCGGCGCCTTCGGTCAAAATCGCCTTTTCGACCGCGTCGGCGGCCCCCGCGCCCGGCTCCTCGTTCCCGGCCCAGCGATAGGCGTAGGGTGGGGCGACCTGGACAAAGCCCGGCACCAGCGGCCCGAACATCTTGTGATAGGCGGCCATGCCGGTCGCGCTCATCGCCGCCATCGTCACCCCGTGATAGGCGTGGATGCGCGAGACGATCTTGGTCTTCTCCGGCCGGCCTTTGACCTTCCAGTAATAGCGCGCGAATTTGAACGCGCTTTCGTTCGAACTCCGCACCGGCGGTGGTGAAATAAACCGCGGCGGAATTCGGGTAGGCATGGCCGACGATCTTTTCGGCGAGCCGCACCGCCGGCTCGTTGGTCTGGCCGATATAGGCCGAGGCAAAGGCGATGCTTGCGCATCT
This sequence comes from uncultured Alphaproteobacteria bacterium, assembly GCA_963702685.1. Lineage (GTDB taxonomy): Bacteria > Pseudomonadota > Alphaproteobacteria > ATCC43930 > CGMCC-115725 > AP-15. The sequence goes on from CAVPDQ010000009.1 coordinate 503,569, forward strand.
GTGCCGCCGCGGCGTCGGCGAGCTCCGCCTCGGCCATGGCCGATATTGACGTTCCACAACCCCGAAAGCCCGTCGATCAGCTCGCGCCCGTCGGCGAGGTGCAATATCGCGCCCTTGCCCTCGACCACGACCAGCGGCTGGCGGTGGTCGTCCGGGTGGTGCAGCGGGTGAACCAGAAACCGCCGATCCGCCTCGATCAGCTCGGTCGTGCCGTCCATGTCGCGCTCCTCTGCTGCTGTCCGCGTTCTACTCGCCGCCCCGTTTCGCGACAATCGGCCGGACGGACACCGTCTGGAGCCGGGCTTCGTCGCCGATGGTGAGTGGCCAGATGTAGCGGTCGAAGGTGAGGCCGACCACCTCCATCTGGCCGCCGGCGCGCGCGCCGGCAGGTTCGGCGACGCGGCGCGAGCGGGTGTTGTGCGGAAGAATGGCCGAGATGGCATGGAGAGGCGGAGAATGTCGCGCGCATAGTCGCGCACGCTACGCGCCGCTTCGGTCGCGAAACCTTGGCCCCAGACGGCGGGATCGAAGGTGTAGCCGAGTTCGTGCTCGAATGTCAGCGCGATCCCGGCGGGTGCCGCCTCGCGCCCGAACCATCCTTTGCGAGGGCCGTGCTCGGGTGCCGCGGCCTCGACAACGAGGTCCATCAAGCCGCAGCGCCCAATCAGCACATTGTCTTCCTTGCGCAGGACCGCGAGATAGCCGAGCGCGAGCCGCTCATAGCTCACCAGAGTGTATTGCAACCATGCGGCCGTCTCCTCGGGCGAGCGCGGCCGGCCGCCGGGATAAAGACCCTGCGCGACCTCGGGGAGCGCGTGGATGCGGGTAAAGAACGGCAGATCGTCGGGTGTCACCCGCCGCAGCACGAGCCGCGCCGATTCCAGCCGGTCCGTTCCGTGCGCCAAGGTCATGGTGACACGGTCATCGTGATCCTCCCGAACTGCGCGCATGCGCGCACCGACTCGGTGTGGCTTAATACGCCGCTGCCGGCTGCGAGGGGAACGCCTGGGCGCGATCGCGAACCGAACCGCCCGCCGGGCACGGAGCCGCTCGCAGGCCCAGGCTCGCCTATGCGGCCTCGCTGTCTATAACAAGGCGCCGGCCGAGCGCTGCCAACGCCGCCTCGATCAGATCGAGGCGCGAGGCGTGGCGGCCGTCGAACAGCCGGGTCACCTGCGATGGCTGCCAACCGAGCCGCTCCGCGAGCTCGCGCTTGTTGATCCCGGCGGCGCGCATCGCGCGGTAGGCTTCGAGCTTTGCCGCGGTCAGCGCCGGCAATGCGACGCGCGGCCGAACGTCGCCGGCGCTCGGCGGCGAGGGTGCCGGAACCTCTTCGCTCTTGGACTTTCAAGCAGCGAGCAGTCGCGCGCAGCATGGTGCCTCCTTTCCGACGTTCTGACGCCGGCGACCGAGAGCCGAGCCGTCACGCGATTGACGCGCGGCAGCGTCCACGCGACGATCCGCATCGGTGATCCAGTCGCGGAGGAATTCATGCTGACGGTTTATATGTCGCCGGGGTCGAGCTCGATGGCGACGCATATTGCGCTGCACGAGGTGGGCGTCGCGTTCGAGTCGCGCTGGGTCTCGTTTGCCAAGCGCGAGCAGCACATGCCCGAATACCTGGCGCTCAACCCGGAAGGCAAGGTCCCGGCGCTGATCATCGATGGGCGGGTCATGACCGAGGTGGCGGCGACGCTCTACTACCTCGCCAAGCGCTATCCCGAAGCGGCGCTGTGGCCGCAGGGCGGGATCGAAAAGGAGGCGGAGGCGATTTCGTGGATGTCGTTTATCGCCGCGACCGTGCATCCGGCGCGTCGGGCCGGCAACGAGCGCTGGCAGGAGGTGTTCGCCCTTACCGAGCAAAAATTTGGCAAGAGGGAATGGGCGGTCGGCCAATATTCGATCGCCGACATTCATCTGTTCCGCCTGTTCTGGCGCTTTTTTACGACCCTGAAGCCCGAGCCCGGCGCTTATCCCGGCCTTTACGGACATTACCAGCGGATGACGGCGCGGCCGGCGGTGCAGCGCACCTTGGAGATCGAATCGAAAGTCGGCTACCAGCTGCCGTGACCCGGCCGGCGGCCGAGGAGCGGCACCGGCTCGAGGCGATCCTCCGCGCCGACCCCGATTTGATGCGCCTCCTGGTGTGCCTGCGCGGCTTGCGCCTGCCGCAATGGCGGCTCGTCGCCGGCTGCCTCTATCAGACGGTGTGGAACGCCTTGACCGGGCGTGCCCGCGGCACCGGGATCAAGGATTACGACCTGATCTATTTCGACGGTTCCGATCTGTCCTGGGAGGCCGAGGACCGGATCATCCGCCTCGTCGCCGCGGCGACGCGGGACTGCGTCGGCCCGGTCGAGGCGCGCAACCAGGCGCGCGTTCATCTGTGGTTCGAAGGCCGCTTCGGCACCCCCTATCCGCCGCTCGCCTCGGCCGACGAAGCCCTGTCGCGCTACGCCTCGGTCGTGCACGCGGTCGGCGTGCGGCTCGATGACGACGATCGGCTCGACGTGGCCGCCCCGTTCGGCCTCGGCGACATGTTTGCGATGGTGATCCGGCCCAACCCGGCGCTCGACAACGCCGCCTCGCACCGCGCCAAGGCCCGGCGCGCGCAATCGATCTGGCCCGAAGTCACGGTGCGCCCCTGGCAGCAAGGAGGATCCGCATGACCGATCGCGCCGGGATCGGCGATCGCCCGAAGCGCCGCGAGGACCAGCGCTTTTTGACCGGCCGGGGACGCTATCTCGACGACCTCGCCTTTGCCGGGCTCGCGCACGCCGTCGTGCTGCGCTCGCCGCATGCGCATGCCCGGATCGGGCATATCGACGTGCGGGCGGCGCGTGCGGCGCCCGGCATCCTCGCCGTATTGACCGCCGCCGAGGTCAAGGCCGACGGATTAGAGCCGCTGCGGCCCGCGGCCGAGGCCAACACCCAGACCGGCGAGCCCTTTGCCTTTCTGCCGCAGCCGCTCTTGGCCGAGGGCAAGGTGCGCTGGGCCGGCGAGGCGGTCGCGCTGATCGTCGCCGAAACCCGCGACCAGGCGCTCGACGCCGCCGAGCTGGTGGCGGTCGATTATGCCCCGCTGCCGGCGGTGACGAGCGCCGCCGCCGCCCGCGCTCCCGGCGCACCGCAGCTCGCCGCCGAGGTGCCGGGCAATCTGTGCCTCGAATGGCATACGGGCGACCCCGGCGCGGTGGCGGCAGGCTTTGCCGCGGCGGCGCATGCCGTCGAATTGCGCCTCGACAACCACCGCATCGTCACCAACCCGATCGAGCCGCGCGGCATCGTCGGGATTTGGGATGCGGCGACCGGCCGCTACACCGCCCATGTGTCGAGCCAGAGCCTGCACAACACCCGCGACCATGCGGCCCGCGCCTTGGGTGTCCCGGCCGCGGCCGTGCGGTTTGTGGCGCCGGATGTCGGCGGCGGCTTTGGCGCCAAGAACTTTATCTATCCCGAGCATGTGCTGATCTTGTGGGCGGCGAAACGCGTCGGCCGCCCGGTCAAGTGGATCGCCAGCCGCAGCGAGGTGTTTCTCGCCGACCATCAGGCGCGCGACCATGTGGCGAATGCGGCGCTGGCGCTCGATAGGGCGGGCCGGTTTCTGGCCTTGCGGATCGACAGCGCCGCCAATCTCGGGGCGTATCTGGCGGGCAGCGCCGGCGGCGTGCAGACGTTTCAATATGCCTTTCTGCCCGGCACCGTCTATCGCATCCCGGCGATCGAGCTGAATATCACGGCGGTGCTGACCAACACCGCGCCGATCGGCGTCAGCCGCGGGCCGGGCTATGCCGAGGCGGTCAACATCATCGAGCGGCTGATCGACCAGGCGGCGCGCGAATGCGGTTTCGACCGCGCCGAATTGCGGCGCCGCAACATGGTGCCGGCGGCGGCGATGCCGCTCAAAAACGCGTTTGGCAATCAGGTCGACAGCGGCGCCTTTGCCGAGACGTTCGACCGGGCGCTCGCCCGCGCCGATGTCGAGGGCTTTCCGGCGCGGCGCAAGGCGAGCGCGGCGCGCGGGCGGTTGCGCGGCCTCGGCTTTGCCTATCACATCAAGGCGACCGGCGGCACACCGCACGAAAATGTCGAAATCCGTTTCGAGGCCGACGGCACGGTATCGCTGATCACCGGCACCCAGACCATCGGCCAGGGCCACGAGACGACGTTTCCGCAAATTCTGGCCGACCGCCTCGGGCTCCCCAACGAATGGATCCATCTGGTTCAAGGCGACACCGACCTGATCGCCAAGGGCGGCGGGCACGGCAGCTCGCGCGCGACCTATATGGGCGGCACCGCGATCTGGCATGCCGCGGACGAGGTCATCGCCAAGGGCCGGCACCTCGCTGCCGAGATGCTGGAGGCGGCCGAAGCCGATATCCGCTTTGCCGACGGCGAGTTTGTCGTCGCCGGGACCGACCGCCGCGTGACGCTCCTCGATGTCGCCGCCGCAGCGCGCGTCAGGAATACGCCGCTCGACACCTACCATTACTGGGAGCGGGAATGGATGACCTTCCCAAACGGCGCGCATGTCGTCGAGGTCGAGATCGAGCGCGACACCGGGCAGGTCCGCCTCGCGCGCTACACCGCGGTCGATGATTACGGTGTGCTGGTCAACCCGATGATCGCGGCCGGGCAGGCGCATGGCGCGATCGCCCAGGGTGCGGGCCAGGCGCTCTTCGAGCATGCCGGCTACGACGCCGGCACCGGCCAGCTCGCCGCCGGCTCGTTGCTCGACTACGCGCTTGCCGCGGGCCGACGATCTCGTCGCCTTCGATCTCGGCTTCAACCCGACGCGGTGCACGACCAACCCGCTCGGCGTCAAAGGCTGCGGCGAAGCGGGGGCGGTCGCCGCCTTCCCGGCCATCGCCAACGCGATCCTCGATGCGCTCGCACCCTTTGGCGTGAGCGAGCTCGCGGGGCCCGCTTCGCGCGCGCCGATCTGGCGTATGATCGGCAGTTGAGAAAGCGATCGGGAGAAAACAATGAACCTGTTCGAGCGCTATCGGGTCGCCGATGCCGCGGCGGCGGCCGAGCGAATTCCGGTCATCGATTACGGGTCCTATTTTGCCGGCGAGACAGGGGCGCTCGAACGCGTCGCGGCCGAGGTCGGGCACGCCTGCGAGGAAATCGGCTTTTTCTACGCGCTGAACCACGGCGTCCCCGAGGCGCTGATCGAGCGCGCCTTTGCCGCCGCACGCCGGTTCCACGCCTTGCCGCTCGAAACCAAGCTGGCGCTGCGGCTCAACCAGAACAATATCGGCTATCTGCCGATAAACGCCTCGGTCCAGGGCGCCTCGACCGTGCACAAGGCGACAAAGCCCAACCAGAACGAAAGCTTTTTTATCAGCCACGACCGCGCTCCCGACCATCCCGACGTGATCGCCGGGAAGCCGTTGCGCGGGCGCAACCAGTGGCCGCCGGAAGAGCCCGGCCTGCGCGCCGACATGATGGAGTATTTTGCGGCGCTGGGTGCGCTGTGCGACCGCATGCTGCCGCCCTTTGCCGTGGCGCTCGGCATGCCGCCCGATTTCTTCGCGCCCTATTTTGCCGGCGAGGGCCACGCCAATCTGCGTCTTTTGCACTACCCGCCGCAGCAAACGACCGAGGACAACGTCTTTGGCCAGGGGCCGCACACCGACAACAGCTTTATGACGGCGCTGGCGCGCACCGAGGTGCCGGGTCTGGCGGTGAGGCTGCCCTCAGGGGAATGGTTTGCGCCGCCGGTCATATCCGGCACGCTCTTGATCAATCTCGGCAACATCATGCGGCGCTGGTCGAACGACCGCTTCCTGTCGACCCCGCACGGCGTGCTCAACGATTCAGGCACCGACCGCTATTCGATCGCCTATTTTCACAGCCCGAACCCCGACCGGGTCATCGCGTGCCTGCCCAGCTGCACCGGCCCCGACAATCCGCCGCGCTACCCGCCCGCCCTCTATCGCGACCTCGTGCTCGAGTTTTATCGGGCGAATTATTTCCACCAGAAAGGCCACCGCTCGGCCGCGGCGCAATCGGCCGCGGCGGCGGACTGACCGGAACCGGAGAAAGTACATGTTCGATCCCGACCGCTTTATCGAGGAATGCCGCGCCGCAGTCGCCGCCGACCCGACGCACAAGACGGCGCGCGAGGTGGTGGCGCGCGCGGTGTCCGATCCCGCCGCGGTGCTGGCCGCGCTCGGCGAGCCGGCGCAGGCCGGCGTCACGCCGCTCCACCGTTCGCCGGAATTGACGATCCTCAACGTCGTCTGGGCGCCGCGCATGACCATCATGCCGCACAACCACCTGATGTGGGCGGTGATCGGGGTCTATAGCGGGCGCGAGGACAACATCTTCTGGCGCCGGCTGCCGGGCGACGCGCGTGGGCTGATCGAAGCGGCCGGGGCGAAGTCGCTGGGCGCGCGCTGCGCCGAGCCGCTGGGCCGCGACGTCATTCATTCGGTGACCAACCCGCTCGACCGCCTGACCGGGGCGATCCACGTCTATGGCGGCGACTTTTTTGCGGTCAGCCGCAGCGAGTGGGACCCGGAGAGCTTGCTCGAAGGCTGCTACGATCTGCCGAAGAACATGCGTCGCTTCGAGGAGGCGAACCGCGCTCTCGCCGCAGCTTGAGCAGCCGGCGGTGGCCGAGAAAGGCGGTGACGCTGAAAGGCCGCGCGGCTGCCGGCAGGCGGCTCGAACAGCGGACGCATCTCCATTCAGGAATTGCTAACCCTTGTTGCTTATCACGGTCGGCATGGATCTGTCGGTCGTCATTCCGGTTTGCGACGAGGCCGAAGCGCTCGGCGAATTGTATGAGGCGCTGACCGCGACATTGGACCGGCTGCCGCTCAGCGCCGAAATCGTCTTTGTCGATGACGGGTCGAGCGACGGCTCGGGCGCCATCCTCGATCGGCTCGCGCATAGCGATGCGCGCGTTCAGGTGCTGCATTTCCGACGCAATTACGGCCAGACCGCCGCGCTGATGGCGGCTTTCCAGCATTGCACCGGCGATGTCGTGATCCCGATGGACGGCGACGGCCAGAACGACCCCGAGGACATCCCGCGATTGCTGGAAAAGCTCGCCGAAGGCTTTGACGTGGTTTCGGGGTGGCGCACGCTGCGCGACGACCGGCTGTCGCGGCGGTTGCCGTCGGCGGTGGCGAACCGGCTGATCTCGTCTTTCTTCGGCCTGCGGCTGCACGATTACGGCTGCACCCTCAAAGCCTACCGGCGCGAGGTCATCGAAGACGTGCGGCTCTATGGCGAAATGCACCGCTATATCCCGATCTATGCGGCGGCGCAGGGAGGCCGCGTTGCCGAATTGCCGGTCAAGCACCATGCGCGCCGGCATGGCCGGTCGAAATACGGGTTCGGGCGAATTCTTCGAGTTTCGCTCGACTTGATTATCTTATATTTTATTGGCCGTGCTTTTGACCGGCCGATGCAGTTCTTCGGCAAGCTCGGCCTATTTTTTTGGATGCTGTCGTTGCTGACGTTCTGCTGGGCGCTGGCGCTCAAATTCGGGCAAGGGATCACGCTGATCCAGACGCCGTTGCCGCTGGTCGCCGCGACGATCGGGCTGTCCGGCGTGCTGTTCATCCTGCTCGGCATCATCGCCGAGGTGCAGGCGCGGATTTACTTCGAGGCTTGCGGCAAGCCGCCCTACAAAATCTCGCGCGTGGTGCAGTATTCGGCCGTGGTGCGCCCGTTGGCGCTGGCACGCAAATGGTAGCCTGATGTGCGGCATCGCCGGGTTCACCCAACCGGCCCCTGGCGCCCACGCCATCCTCGCGGCGATGAACGCGGCGCTGGCTCATCGCGGCCCCGACGCGTGCGGCGGGTTTGTCGATGACCGCATAGCGCTCGGCCATACGCGTCTTGCGATCATCGACCGCGCCGGCGGCGCCCAGCCGCGGGTCGATCCGGCAACCGGCGACGCGCTGGTGTTCAACGGCGAAATCTACGGCTACCGGGCGCTCGCCGCCGAGCTCGGCGGCGCCGGTGTGGCATTGCGCGACCGCTCCGATACCGAGATCCTGTTCCAGCTGATCCGCCGCGACGGCATCCGCCGCGCCATCGAGCGGATCGACGGCATGTTTGCCTTTGCCTTTCGCGACGGCGCCAGCGGGGCGCTCCATCTGGTTCGCGACCGGTTTGGCGAAAAGCCGCTCTATTTCGGCCGGTCGCCGCGCGGCCTCGTCTTCGCGTCGGAGGCGCCGGCGCTGCTGCGCCATCCCGCTTTTGCCGAGACCGGGCTCGACCGCCGGGCCGCCTATCGATTTCTGCTGTTCGAATATTTGCCGGGCACGGCCTCCGGCTGGCAGGGGATCGCCAAGCTCGAGCCCGGCACCATGCTGACCGCGACGCGGCACGGCATCACGATCGAGCGCTATTGGCGCCCGCCGCTGCCGGACCGTGCCGCCCGGCCGACCGAAGGCGAAGCGATCGAGCGGCTCGATGCGCTCCTCTCCGAAGCGGTGCGCGACCGCGTCGTCGCCGATGTGCCGCTCGGCATTTTTTTGTCGGGCGGGCTCGATTCGAGCCTGGTCGCCGCGTTCGCCAGCCATGCCGCCCCGGACCTTTGTGCCTTCAGCGTGCGCATTGGCCGGCAGGGTTTCGACGAGACCCCGCACGCGGCCGAAATCGCCCGCCATCTGGGGCTGCGGCACGAAATCGTCGATCTCGGCGATCGCGATCTCGGCGCCGCGTTCGCGGCGGTGAGCGACCGGCTCGGCGAGCCGCTCGCCGATTCGTCGCTGTTGCCGACCTGGCTCGTTTGCCGGGCGGCGCGGCGCTCGATGACCGTCGCGCTTGGTGGCGACGGTGCCGACGAGCTGTTTCTCGGTTATCCGAATTTCGCGGTGCAGCGCTTTGCCGCGCTGATGCGGTGCTGCCCCGCGGCGCTCGCCGCTGCGGTCGAGCGGCTGATCGGGATGCTCCCCGGCGGCGAAGGCTATATGAGCCGGCGTTTTCTCGCGGCCCAATTGGCCCAAGGCTTTGGCGCCGCAACGGCGCGGCAATCGTTTTTGTGGATGGCGCCGTTCGGGCCGGCGCGGATGGCTTCGCTTTGGCAACCCGCGGCGGTCCCCCCGGACCTCATGCTCGACGACGCCTTTGCGCCGGTCGATCGCCGCGCCGCCGAAGCCGGCGATGTCGGCGCGGTGGAACGCCTCGCCTACCAGCTGCTGACGACCTATCTGCCTGAGAATATTCTGACCAAAACCGACCGCGCCGCGATGCTCAACGGCTTCGAGCTGCGCGCGCCGTTTCTCGGCCGTGCGATCGCCGAATATGCCTGCCGCCTGCCGCTCGACTTAAAGCTGCGAGGCGGCGTCAAAAAATACATCCTCAAGCGGCTCGCCAGCCGCTATCTGCCCGCATCGATTGTCCATCGCAAAAAGCATGGTTTTGCCGTGCCGATCGGCGGCCTGATCAGGACCTTGTTCCGCGACCAATGCCGCGATGTGCTGATGTCGGGGGCGAACCCCGTAGCCGGGTGGTTCCGGCGCGACACGATCGAGGCGCTGTGGCGCGAGCACGATGCCGGAGAGGCCGACCACGGCAAAAAGCTCTGGGCGCTCTATGTGCTGTTCACGGTCGCCCTCCGCCAGAACAGCCCGCGCATGGCAGCGGCGGCATGAGCGAGCTGGCGTGGCGCGATCGCGGCGGATCGCCCGACCGGTTCGGCTATGAATGGGGCGCCTATGCCGAAATCCTGCCCGGGCACGAGGAGCAGTTCCGGCGCTGGACCGCCGCCCTCGGCGCCGCGGACTGGGCCGGGAAGGAGTTTCTCGATGTCGGCTGCGGCATGGGGCGCAACAGCTTCTGGGCGCTCAGATCTGGCGCCGCCGGCGGGGTGGCGGTCGATATCGACGACCGGTCGCTGGCGAGCGCGCGGCGCAATCTGCGGTTCTTCCCAGCGGTCCGCGTGATGCGGGCGAGCGCCTACGACCTGCCGTTCCGGGACCGTTTCGACCTCGCTTTCTCGATTGGCGTGATCCATCACCTCGAACTGCCGCAGCAGGCGCTCGATGCGATGGCGCGCGCGGTCAAGCCGGGCGGCCGGGTGCTGATCTGGGTCTACGGGCTGGAAAACAACCGCTGGCTCTTGCGGCTGCTCGACCCGGTGCGGCGCAGATTGCTGAGCCGGTTGCCGATCGGCCTGACGCACCACCTGTCGCTCTACCCGGCTGCGATGATCTGGGGATTGTTGCGGCTCGGGCTGCGCCCGACCGAATATTTCCGGCTGATCGCCGGCTTCGATTTCGGCCATCTGCGAGCGATCGTGTTCGATCAGATGCTGCCGCGGATCGCCCATTATTGGCCGCGCGAGACCGTGGCGCAGATGATGGCGCGGGCCGGACTCGTCGATATCCGGCTCGTCTGGGTAAACGAGATCTCGTGGTCGGCCGTCGCCACCAGACCCGAGCGCGCATAGCTTTCCGATGCAAGATCCGATTAGCTGGAAGCGCTCTCCAATCCCCTCTGCCGGACTTGCTCCGGCCGTCTCGGTCTTTTCGTTCTGGCATCTGCGCATCGGACGTGGCCCCCCGGGTCAAGCCGGATCAAGCCCGGGGGAGGCGAGAAAGCTCGAGATGCTCCAATCTGAGAGCATGGCTCAGATTACAATTTGTGGCTGTGATAATCTGGCCAACCGCCGCATGAGCAGCTTTACGCTGGCGAGAAACAGCCATGCGAGGGCGCTTTCCAGGGTCGCTTCAAAGCCCTTGGCGAGCCGTCGGTTGCGATTGAGCCAAGCAAAGAGATGCTATGGGGCGAGCGGCGAGGGAATGGCACCATCGTCGCGGTGACAACCGACGGAGTGCCCCATGCCACAGTCGAATGACCTGAGCAGATCGCTCGCCGCTCTGGATCAGGATAGCACACTGATCGCGGTCATTGAGATGAGCCATTCGAGCTGGCTGGTCGCCGGCATTGTGCCCGGCATCAGCCGTCAACCGCTGAAGAAGCTCGCCGCGGAGGAGGAGGAGCTGTTGCGGCTGCTGCAGCGCTGGCGCGACGAGGCGACCAAAGCCGGCCGCACGGTCAGCCGGATCGCGGTGGCCTACGAAGCCGGTCGCGACGGCTTCTGGCTGGCGCGATGGCTGCGGGCGCGTGGCATCGAAGCCCAGGTCATCCACCCGACGAGCGTCGCCGTGTCGCGCGAGCATCGCCGGGCGAAGACCGACCAACTCGATACCGAGTTGCTCAAGCGAGCCTTTCTCGGCTGGCTGCGCGGCGAACCGGGTCATTGCAGCATGGCCGCGATCCCCACGCTCGAAGAGGAGGATGCCAAGCGGCCAAACCGCGAGCGCGAGGGCTTGGTCGGCGAGCGCACCCGCATTGTCAACCGGATGAAAAGCACCCTGGCTCGTCTCGGCATTCGCGGCTTCAAGCCGACCTTACGCCGGGCGCCGGAGCGGCTCGCAGGATTGCTCACAGCGGAGGGTACGCCACCGCCGCCGAACACCCTGGCCGAGTTGCGCCGCGATATGGCGCGGCTGGGCTTTGTTGTCGGCCAGATCCGGGAGATCGAGGCGGCGCGCTTGGAACGGCTCGAGCGGCACCCTGAACAAGGCGCCCACGCGATGGTCCGGCTGCTGGCGCGGGTCGTCGGCGTTGGTGTCGAGACCGCGGACCTGCTGGTGCATGAGATCTTGTCACGTAACCTGCGCGACCGGCGAGCGGTGGCGCGTTATGCCGGGCTGACCGGCGCGCCGGACGAGAGCGGCGCGCGGCGACGCGAGAAGGGGCTGGCCAACGCCGGCAACGCTCGCGTGCGCCGTGGCATGATCCAATTGGCCTGGCGCTTCTTGATGTTCCAGAAGGACAGCGCCCTGGCCCAATGGTATCGGGCGCGCACGGCCGATGCCCGCGGCGCCACCCGCAAGACCATGATTGTCGCGTTGGCGCGCAAGCTGCTGATTGCGCTGTGGCAACTGGTGACGACCGGCGAGGTCCCGCAGGGCGTCGTCCTGCGTGCAGCGGCCTGAGCAACCGGCCAGAAAGGAGATTGCTGACAAACGGTTTCGGCGTCGCGTCGCGCGAACAGCCGCGCCGATAACGATCCGAGGCGGCGGTGACCCGAGGCAGGCATGGCTTGCACGCCGTCTTAGAGAATGGGCCTGCCGTCTCGGAGCTTTGCCGCCGATGCGCATGACTGCATCATGGTCCAGGTCCCATGCGGACCTACCGAATACAAGGGTGTGGCGCGATGTTCCGCGCCCGATGGCGAGCTCCCCTCGGATCGTCCGGCACCGAGCTGCGGCCAACACCGAGACCCGACACTGGGAGAAAATGCAGCGTGCGTCATCGGGCTTGACAACCAACGCCCCATACAAGCCTGCCCCGGCGCCGGCCGGGGTGCGCTCGACCACCCAACGCCGCGGCAGGACGCCAGTTTCAAACTGTCAGGGTTGTTGCCGGTCCGGGCACAGGCAAATCCTTCGGCCTGAAAAGGCGCGTGGCGCGCCCTCTTGAGACGGCAGTATCCCCGACCAGAATTTTGCCGGTGACGTTCACCAACGTCGCGGCCGAGGATCTTCAACGCGAAATGTTGCAGATCGGCGTTCCGGGCTGCGAGGCCGTTCGCGGCTCGACGCTTTACGCGCTCGGTATGAAGATCCTCGGCCGGCGAAACCGTGACATGGGTCATTCGCAATGTGTAGCGGTTTGCACTGCCGGCGCCGATCGCAGCGGTCATAGATCGCTTTTGCCGCAGCACAGAGCTGCTCCCCGCGGGCCTTGCCGAAGCTGGCCCGGCACGCAGCAGCCTGCCATCTTCCTTTGTTTTGCCATGCCTTGAAGCGCGGTTCGATGCCGTGGCAGCAATCCGACGGTACATGCGGCAAAAGGCGCGCGATGACGCGCCCGGTGATCGGAGCGCCGCGGACGTCGTCGAGCATCATCCGCAGGAAGCGCGCGGCCGGGTGACGATAAACTCGCTCGACACCGTCGAGACTATGCACGTCGAAATCTTCGGCTTGCCGGCCGATACGGAACTCGACGTCTTCCTGATCCAGGTCCCGACCGCGCCCTTTGGCCTCGCTTGGTATCAGGGTGACATCGAGACCGGTGAAAAGGGTCAGGGAGTGGCCGATTTTGTCGGCCGCTTTAGCAGAGAGACGTTTATTGTCGCTCCGGGCACGGGCGCGGCCCCTGTCGTCTTCAAAAATCCGCCTTTCCCGGATGCCGCCAAGAACCCGCAGACCGGGCCGGTCCAGCTCTATCACCTGGGGATCTGGTTCGGCTCGCCCAACGCTGCGGCCAAGGCCGGCTGCGCCAATACGCTGACCCCGTTCAACGGCACGCACAATGCCGGCATCCAGGTGCTCAACACCGCCAATTTCCCGGCGCTCTCCGGCCCGCTGCGCAATTTCAATCCGTAACGGGGCCTGCGCCCGGCGCACATCGCCGCTTTTCGCCGCGCTGTCGCTCGAGCTGGGGATTATTCAGCGGTCTGAGCGGGCAAAGGCGCTGCCGTTTTCGTCCGGCGCGAGCTCGTCGATCGTGCCGGCGGAGAGACGAAACACCCGGTCTTGCGGCACCGGCAGGGCGAGCGCGGTGCGCCGGTCGAGCCCGGCATAGAGGCCGCGCAGGACGCGGCTGACGACGCCGTGCGCGACGACCGCCACCGGCCCTGTGCCGCGCCGCTCGTCGAGCCAAGCACCGAGCCGCGCGGCAAAGCCCTCATAGGTTTCGCCGTCGGGCGAGCGGAAATACCATTCGCGCCGGCCGTCGCCGGTGAAGATCGCGGGCGAACGCCGTGCGATCTCGCGCCGGGTCAGCCCATCCCACGAGCCGAGCGAGATCTCGCGCAGGCGGTCGTCAAAAGCTGGCGGGAGCCGGACGCCCAAGGATGCCGCGACGATCTCGGCGGTATGACGGGCGCGGCCGAGCGGGCTGGCGACGATCGGCATCGGCCGGTCGCGGGCGAGCCCGGCGAGCAATCGGCCGATCGCCTGCGCCTGCGCCACCCCGCGCGGGGTCAGCGGGGAATCGAGCCAGCCCTGGTAGCGCCCTTCGAGGTTCCACTCGGTTTCGCCGTGACGGATAAGGAGGATGGTCAAGCCGTGGCGTCCTCTCGGCGCAGCCGGTAGAGCACGCACCGTTTCAGCGGGCCTTCGGGGACATTGGGGTGGTCGAAATCGTCCTGCGGGCTGCGGGTCATGCCGAGCCGCTCCATGACCCGGCGCGAGCGCAGATTAGAGGGCGTCGTGACCGCGACGATTTCCGCAAGAGCCAATTCGCCAAAGCCGTAATCGAGCGCGGCGCGCGCCGCCTCCGAGGCATAGCCCTTGTCCCAATAAGCGCGCGCCAGACGCCAGGCGATCTCGACCGCCGGGGTAAAATGCGCCTGATAGGCGATCCGGGCGAGCCCGACGACCCCGATAAAGGACGCTTCGCCGGGGATTTCGACGACCCATTGGCCAAAGCCGTGCTGCCGCCAATGGTCTCGTTGCCGCTCACCCCAGCCCGGGCGTGGGATCAGAAACTCCATGACCTCCGGGTCGGCGGACAAGTCTGCGGCCTCGGCCATGTCCTCGTCCCGCCACGGCCGCAGCAGCAGCCGCGCGGTATGCAATGAGACCATTGCGGTTATTTCTTCCGGTCGGAGCCGCCCGCCATTTGCGCCATGAACATGTCGCGCAATTGCTCAAAGCCTTTGAGCGTCCCCGGCAGCCAGGCCTCGAACATGGCTTTCGGGTCCATCGCCCGGATATTGGCGCTAAGCCGCTCCTGCACCTCTTTCATCAGCGCCTCCTGCAACGCCTGCACTTCAGGCAGGCCAAAGAATTTGCGCGCCTCCTCGGGCGTGCAATCGATGTCGAAGCTGATCTTCATCGCGTCTCGCTCCTCCGCAGCCGCCAGGATTTTGGCCCGAATCGGCGCAAAGGAATATATCGGCGCAAAGCAATATACCGGCGCAAAGCGATATCCGGCATCGGCCGATGTCGTGTAGTTTCGTCGCCATGCCCGTAGAAATCCCGTTCCGCCGCGATTTTTCGTTCGAATATGGCCGCCTCGAAAGCGTGGCGCCCGGCATCCGGCGCGTCGTCGCGCGCAACCCGAGCCCGTTCACCTTTCGCGGCACCGGCACCTATATCGTCGGCGAGGGCGAGGTCGCGGTGATCGACCCCGGCCCCGATCTCGACGAGCATGTGGCGGCCCTGCTCGACGCGCTTTCGGGCGAGCAGGTGACCCATATCCTCGTCACCCACACCCACCGCGACCATTCGCCGGCGGCAAAGCCGCTCAAGGCGGCGACCGGGGCGCCGACCTACGGCTTTGGCCCGCATGCCGGCGGGCGGCGCGGCGACCCCGGCATCGAGGAAGGCGGCGATTGGGATTTCACGCCGGATGTGCAGGTCGCGGATGGCGACGCGATCGCCGGCACGGGCTGGCGCTTCGAAGCGGTCCACACCCCGGGCCACACCTCGAACCATCTGTGCTTTGCCTTGCCCGAAGAGGGTGTGCTGTTCAGCGGCGACCATGTGATGGGCTGGTCGACGAGCGTGGTGGCGCCGCCCGATGGCGATATGGCTGCCTATATGGCCTCGCTCGACAAATTGCTCGGGCGCCGCGACCGGGTCTACTGGCCGACCCATGGCCCGGCGATCACCGAGCCCAAGCCGCATGTCCGCGCCTTTATCGCCCACCGGCGCGAGCGCGAAGCCGGTATCCTCGACTGCCTCGCCGCCGGCACCGGGCAGATCGACCGGATCGTCGAGCGGCTCTATGCCGGTCTGCAGCCGGGGCTGCGCCATGCCGCCGGACGCTCGGTGCACGCGCATCTGATCGACCTCGCCAGCCGCGGCCTTGTCGCATGCGACGGCCCGCCGACGATCGACGCAACCTATCGCGCGACCCGCTCCTAGAGCAAGATCCGATCAGGTTGCATCAGCCCGTCAGCCCCCCTCACCCTTCCCTCTCCCCCCATTGGGGGGCCATTGGGGGGAGAGGGTTGCGAAGGGTTGGCGAGGCCCACGGGGTCCGGCCGGAGGCCGGCCCGAGGATAAACTCCGCCGCGCCTTACCCGAAGCTGGGTGAGGAGGGCTCTACCTAATCGGATCATGGTCTGGCGGCCCGAACGAGACCGAATATCGCGCCTCGCGCTGACCGCCGCGCCCTTGTGTTTTTGCACGGTGATCGGTAACGGTTTCGTTAACGAAAATGCGGAGGCGAGCATGGCCAGGACCAAGATGGGCGTCGTCGGCTGCGGCGGCCGGATGGGCCGGATGCTGGTCGCCGAGATCGCCGCGACCGAGGGCTGCGCCGTCGCCGGCGGCAGCGAGGCGCCGGGCAGCGGCTATGTCAACCAGGATATCGGCGAGTTGGCGGGGATCGGGCGGATCGGCATCCCGGTCGGCGAAGCGGTCGACAAGCTGATCCGCGCCAGCGACGTCGTGCTCGAGTTCACCTCGCCCGCCGCTACCGCCGAGCATGCCGCACTCGCCGCCGGGCTCGGCAAGGCGATGGTGGTCGGCACCACCGGGCTGTCGCCGGCGCAAGGCGATGCGGTGCGCGAGGCGGCGCGGACGATCCCGATCGTCTGGGCGCCGAATATGAGCCTCGGCGTCAATGTGCTGCTGAGCGTGGTCGAGGAGGTGGCGGCCCGGCTCGGCCCCGATTGGGATATCGAGGTCATGGAGATGCACCACCGCGGCAAGGTGGATGCCCCTTCGGGCACGGCCTTGGCGCTCGGCCGGGCGGCGGCGGCGGGGCGCGGGGTGTCGCTCGAGGAGGTCGAGCAGCGCGCCCGCGACGGCATCACCGGCGCCCGCCGCGACGGCGATATCGGCTTTGCCGCGCTGCGCGGCGGCGACGCGGTCGGCGACCACCATGTGATTTTCGCCCATGCCGGCGAGCGGCTCGAATTTATCCATCGCACGACCAACCGTGCGGTCTTTGCCAAGGGTGCGGTGCGCGCCGCGCGCTGGGTCGTCTCCCGCCCGCCCGGCCTTTACGGGCTGAGGGAAGTGCTCGGCCTTTGAGCCGGACACTCAGGGATTTGCGGCCGGCTCAGAGCCCGACCCGAAATGATCTGCGCGATATCAAGGCGTTCCTCGTCGCCCCCGCCTCCGGGCGTGTGAAAAAATGCCAAACGTCGTCATTCCGGGGCGCGGGCATTGCCCGCGAGCCCGGAACCTATGAACACCGCACGTCGAACATATTGGAAATTCAGGTGTTCTTGGGTTCCGGGCTCGGCCCTTCGGACCGCCCCGGAATGACATTTCTTGGAAAGAGCAATTGCTTCACACGCTCCTCCGCGGAAATGACGAACAACGCGCTGATTTTACGAGATTTATTTTGAGCCGGACACTCAGGCATTTGCAGCCGACTCGGGCCGTTGCGCCGGCTCAGTGGGCGGCGCTGCGGCTGGGTTGAGCGCGGCCCGCCAGCGCCCGAGCGCGTCGCGGATCGTCGCCGCCAGCTCGCGCCGTCCGTCCGGCGCCAGAAAATCGGCGATCGGCAGGCTCTGCCCGTGCGAGGCGACATAGAGGCGGTTGGTGTCGCCGGCGCGCTCTTCCAGCACGACCCTGAGCCAGAACGGCTGAAACCGCCAGAGCCGGCGATGGCCGCGCACACCGACCCGCTCGACGGTAAAGGCGTCGCCGGCAAGGCGGATCGTCTCGCTGCGTCGCGCGCTGCGGTAGCTGACGCGGAAAGCGAGATAGACCAGCGCTACATCGAGGCCGAAAAAGCCGAACACCGGCCAGGCGCCGATCGCGACAAAACCGATGCCGTAGGCGAGGCTGACGAGGCCGAGGCCCAGCATCAGCAGGCGAAAGCCGCGCGGCGGCAGGCTGCGATGCGGCGCCAGCACGCGCTCGAAAAAGAGGGACGCCGAGACGGCCGCGGTCATGACCGCGAAATATAAGGGTGGCGACGCGGTTCCGCAAAATCGCGGTTTCGTGAAGCGGGCGACGGTTTACACTTGCGCCGATGCGCCCCTTCTCCAAACGCGATGCGCGCGAGCTCTACCGGCGGCTGGCGGCGACCCGGCCGATCCCGCAGACCGAGCTCGAATTCGAGAGCCCGTTCACCTTGCTCGTCGCCGTGGTGCTGTCGGCGCAGGCGACCGATGTGGGGGTCAACAAGGCGACGCCGGCGCTGTTCGCGCTGGCCGACACACCGGCCAAGATGCAGGCGCTCGGCGAGGAGCGCGTCGCCGGGCTGATCAAGACGATCGGCCTCTATCGCACCAAGGCAAAGAACCTGGTGGCGC
Organism: uncultured Alphaproteobacteria bacterium; assembly: GCA_963702685.1. Classification (GTDB taxonomy): domain Bacteria; phylum Pseudomonadota; class Alphaproteobacteria; order ATCC43930; family CGMCC-115725; genus AP-15. The sequence continues at coordinate 521,780 of CAVPDQ010000009.1, forward strand.
TGAGCCGGCTCCTGGTGGAGCGGCATGGCAGCGAGGTGCCGCGCGCGCGGGCCGAGCTCGAAACCCTGCCCGGGGTCGGGCGCAAGACCGCCAATGTGGTGCTGAACGTCGCGTTCGGCGAGCCGACGATTGCGGTCGACACCCACATCTTCCGCGTCGCCAACCGCACCGGCCTCGCACCCGGAAAGACGCCGCTGGCGGTCGAGCAGGGGCTCGAGGCGCGCACCCCCGCCGAGTACAAGCGCTATGCGCACCATTGGCTGATCCTGCACGGGCGCTATGTGTGCAAGGCGCGCTCGCCGGATTGCCCCAATTGCGTGCTCGCCGACCTGTGCCGCTACGGCGCCAAGACGCTCGCCATAGCGCCGGCGCCGGCGGGCAAGATCGCGGTCAGCCGGCCGCGCGGACGACGGCCGGCTCGGGTGTGAGCTTGCCGTCCGCGGCCTCGCCGGCGGCAGGCTGCGCCTGGATGTCGCCGGAGATCTGGCCGCCGCATTCGATCTCGATCTGGCCGTAACGGATCGTGCCGGACACCCGGCCGGTCGCCTTGATCAAGAGCCGCTGCCTGACCGTCAGGTCGCCCTCGAACCGGCCGCGGATCTCGGCCTCCTCGATCGCTGCGGTGCCCTTGAACAACCCGCCCTCGGCAATATCGACATCGCGGCAGTTGGTCAGGTTGGCTTCGACGCTGCCCTCGATCATCAATTTGTCGCAGGAGGTGATCTCGCCCGAGAGGGTGATCTCGCGGCCGACGATCAGCCGGCGCAGCTCGGTGTCGTTGCGCCGTGGCGCGGGGCCCGGATCGCCCGGCCGGCGCGGCGGCTCGGCTGCACGGGCGTCGGCCGGGCGCGCCAGATCGGCGGCGCGCGGCGGCATCATCGCGGCGCGGACCGGCGCGGTAGGCGGCCCCGCCGGGCGGGCGGGCTTCATCGGAATGCCCAAATCGTCAGACGAATCTGCCATCTTGCGGTCCTCTGCCTCGGTTCTCTTGCGGCCGAACATGGTTTACACCCGATCGACAAGGTTGTGGTGAGGGCGAGCCGACCGGTTCAGTGCCGGACGTCGCCCCCGAAATGCGGCTCGTCGCGCGGCAGCGCTTCGAAGAGGTGCACCATAAAGGCTATCGCGACCACCGGGGCCACGAGGTTGACGAGCGGCACGGCGAACAGCCCGGCGATCACGACCCCGCCGAGAAAAACCCGTCCCCGATGCCGGTTGCGCACCCCCTTGGCCGCCGCCCAATCGAGCCGCCTCAGCGCCACCGCCTCGAAATACTCCCGGCCGAGAAGATACCCATTCAGCGCCAAGAAAACCAAGAGGTTTATCCCCGGCACCAGCAGATACGCCGGCAGCGCCAAGAGGTTGAGCAAGACGGTGAGCGCAGTCAGCCGCCCGATTGCCTTGATCGTCTCGACAAAAGGCTGACGGCGCGGCGGGCCCAGCCCCGGATAGTCGAGCGCCTCGACCGAAGCGGCGATGCGCTCGATAAAGAAGCTGATGATCAACGTGACGACCGCCGGAAACAACAGCCAAGTCAACGCCAAGACAGCGAGGCCGCCGAGAATGTCGAGCACCCAATCGAGCGGACGCCAGGCAAAGGCCGCCCAATGGTAGAGCGCGGCCGCGATGGCGAGCCACAACACTGCAAAGGTCAGCACCGCGAGCCCCAGCCCTTGCGCTACGACGCGCCGCAGCGGCGGTGTCGCCAGCACGGCGAGCGCGCGCAGAAAGGCGGTCAGCATCGCCGGCTCAGCACCGCAAACACGCGAATCGGCAAGGCCGGCCCGGCCGCCGCCTCATCTCCGCCGGATCGCCGCGCCGGAACAGGCCACGGCCGCAGCTCGCCCGGGTATGGTCGCTGCCCTCCCGCATGCCGTGCTTCCCGCAGCCGATAGCCTCCTGTTCATAGTACTACGGGCGACCTTGGCGGAGTCCGCCCATGCTATAAGAGCGCGTGGCCAAAGGCTACTCGCTGCCGATGACGGGCGCCCGGCGATGGGGCGGAATGCTGCTGGTCACCCGACAGAGAATCGCGCCCGCGGCTCTGGACCCCCGCTTTCGAGCGTGTGAAGAAATTGCTCTTTCCAAGAAACGTCATTCCGGGGCGGCCCAAAGAGCCTGCCCCTGGCATGAACAGGGGGCCGAGCCCGGAACCCAAGAACACCTGAATTTCCAATATGTTCGACGTCCGGTGTTCATAGGTTCCGGGCTCGCGGGCAATGCCCGCGCCCCGGAATGACGAAGTTTGGCATTTCTTCACACGCTCTTTCGCGGAGGCGACGAGGATAAGAGCGTGGGAATCATCTGTCTGATTGTACCACTAAGGCGGCGGCTGGCGGGCGGTGACGAGAAGGACGGTCGAGGGGAGCCGCGTGTCGCCGCCGGCGGCGGATGACGCGAACGCCGTCTCGATTTCGGCACGAATCAGCTGACGGGTGGCTTGGTCGGGCTTTTTTTCGTCGATCAGGCGCGCCGTCGGACCCATGATCGAGGCGTGGCTCGCCTCCTCTTCGGCAGTCGAGGCAAAGATTTCCGGGTGCTCGCGGTGGATTTCGACGCCCTCGAACCCGGCCGCGCCGAGAAACGAGCGCACATAATCGGGGTCGGCGAAGGCCATCGGCCCCGGTGCGCGCGGCGCTTTCGGCGCGGGCGGGCCGAGATGACGCAACGCCACCGCGTAGGGGATCAGCCAATGCCGGTTTTCTTCGAGCGTGCCCCAGCAGGCAAAGCAGAGCCGCCCGCCGGGCTTGGCGGCGCGCCGCAGATTGGTGAAGGCTGCCGCCGGGTCGGCAAAGAACATCACGCCAAAGCGCGAGGCGACGAGGTCGAAAGCGGCGGGTTGGAACGCGTGCGTCTGCGCGTCCGCCTGCATCAGGGTAATGTTATGGAAGCCGCTCTCGGCGATGCGCTTTCTGGCGCCGGCCAGCATCGCCTCGGAAATGTCGGCGCCCAAGACCGACCCTTGCGGACCGGCCGCGCCGGCAAGCGGCATGGTGAAGGCGCCGGTGCCGCAGCCGATTTCCAGCACCCGTTCGCCCGCCGCCACTGCCGAATAGCGCAGCAAGAGGTCGTTGACCGCGCGCACCCGGCGCTCGACAAAGCCTTCGAGTCCGACCCAGCGTGGGCCGGCGACCGTGTTCCAATATTCCTGCTGGGCCGCATTGGCGTCGGCATCCTCGGGCATCGTTCGGTGTCCTTTCAATCGGGCTCGATCGGCATCGTCGCGATTGCTTTCCAGGCGATCGGCGCGCCGCATTTTTCGGCGGCCTCGGCGGGCGGCAGCGAATTGTCCCAATGGGCTGCGAGAAACCGCCGCCCGGTTACCTCTGCCGCCGCATCCGAGACCAGCCAGCGCAAGGGTGCCGCCATGATCTCGGGGCGCAACAGCCGCGATCGGTCGGCGACCGCCGCATCGGGGATGATGCGGGTGTCGGTCATCCCGCCCGGCACCAGCACATTGGCGGTGACCGGAGTGCCGGCGAGATCGGCCGCGATGACCGCGGTCGCCGCCTCGGCCGCGGCTTTGCTGGCGCCATAGAGCACATAGCCTTCGCGCAGCATCGTGCCGAGGCTGGTGGTGACCGTGACGATCCGGCCCCGCCCGGCGGCCAGCATATGCGGCACCACGGCGCGCGCCATCATCAGGGGTGCGGTCGCGTTGACCGCGATAAACCGGCCCCATTGCTCGGGCGTGATCTCCCAAAAGCGGATCGGGCTGTGGCGCTGGTCGGCGCGGATCGAGCCTTGGCCGACCCCGGCATTGTTGACGAGGATGTCGATCCGGCCGAACCGGGCGAGCACCGCGGCGACGATCGTCTCAAACGAAAGGGGATCGGCAAGATCGGCGCAAATCGGGTGGAGCGAGCCGGCGAGCCGGCTTTCGTCCGCGGCGGCCTCGAGCTCGTCGAGCCAGCGCGGCTCGCGATCGACCGCGGCGACGTCGATCCCGCCTGCGAGAAGGCCGAGCGCCATCGCCCGGCCGATCCCGCTCGCCGCTCCGGTGACGATCGCCGTTTGCCGTTCCGTCGCCATCCGGGCACCCTCCGCTCGGGTCGATTGCGCCCCCAATCTCACACCCTGCCGCCGTCGCGCGCAACGCCGCTTTGCCGGCGCGCGCTTTCGCGAGGGGGTTGCCGGGCCTTCCCCGGGGCCGAGCGAGAGAAGGTACGGCCCGGCGGGGAATTGCTCTAATCTCGGGTCCGCGCACGTGAAAGGGGTGTCGATGATCAAGACGGTTCTGGTTCCGGCGACCGGCAGCAAGGCAGACGCCGCGGTGTTCACCGCAGCGCTCGCGGTCGCCCGCCGCTTTGCGGCGCATCTCGAGGTTCTCCATGTTCGCGCCGATGCGACGGCGATCGCGGTGGCCATGACCGCCGATTCCGGCGGGCCGGCATTGGGCGGGCTGATCGACCGGATCGAGGCCGATGCGGTGGCGCGCGAGGCAGCGACAAAAGAGGAATTCGATGCGTTCTGCGCGCGCGAGCAACTGGCGCTCGCCGAGAGCCCGAGCGGCCAGCCCGGCCCGTCCGCGCGCTGGGCGCGGGAGATCGGCGTCGAGCCCTATTGGATCACCGAATATGCCCGCGTCGCCGACCTGATCGTCGTGGGGCGCCCGGATGACGGCGAAGGGCTGGCGCAGGATACGCTCGAGGCGGCGTTGCTCGACGGCGGTCGCCCGCTGCTGATAGCGCCGCCGACGCCGATGACCGCTCTGCCCGAGACGGTCGTCATCGCCTGGAAGCCCACACGCGAGGCGGCCCACGCCGTCGCCGCGGCAATGCCGTTTTTGACGGCTGCGAAAGAGGTGGTGATCGTAACCGCCGACGACAGCGCCGGGGATGCGGGCGAAGCGGAGACGAGGCTCCCGGCGAGCCTACGCTGGCACGGTATTGCCGTTTCGGCGCAGCATCTGCCGGCCGACGGGCGCAGCGCCGCCGACCGGCTGATGGCCGCCGCTGCCGAGCGCGGCGCGCTGATGGTGATGGGCGGCTATGGCCACAGCCGGCTGCGCCAGTGGATGTTCGGCGGCTTTACCCGGCACGTGCTCGAAGCCGCCGCGGTGCCGGTGCTGATCGCGCACTAAAGCCTGATCCGATCAGGTTGCATCGGCCCGTCAGCCCCCCTCACCCTTCCCTCTCCCCCCAATTGGGGCCAATTGGGGGGAGAGGGTTGCGAAGGGTTGGCGAGGCCCACGGGTCCGGCCGGAGGCCGGCCCGAGGATAAGCTCCACCGAGCCTTACCCGAATCCTCGGGTCGAGCCCGAGGAGGGTGAGGGGGGCTCTACCTGATCGGATCGCGCGCTGAAGGGCGGGTCAGACCGCCGGGCGGGCGCGCACCGCGTCGGCGATCTTGCGCGGCAGGAATTGGCCGTCGGCAGGGGTGGCGCGGAAATCGCCGTTCTCGACCGCGATCTTGCCGCGCAGGATGGTCATGCTCGGCCAGGCGGCGACCTCGTGCCCTTCCCATGGGCTGTAGTCGGTCTCGTGCAGCTCTTCCTTGCGCAAGACCCGCCGCCGGCGCGGATCGAGCAGCACGATATCGGCATCGGAGCCGACCGCGAGCGCGCCCTTTTTCGGGTAAAGGCCCATGATCCGCGCCGCGTTTGTCGAGACGAGCCCGACAAAATCGGCCAAGCTGTAGCCGCGCTTTTCGACCATATGCGTGTACATCAGCGAGACCCGCGGCTCGACCCCGGAATTGCCGCCGGTGGTGTCGTCGATCCGCCGCCCTTGCAGCTTGACCTGCAGCGGGCAGCACACTTCGTCGGTGGCGATCGCCTGGATCGCACCCTGCCGGGTCGCCGCCCACAGCGCCTGCTGGTCCTTGGCGAATTTGAGCGACGGATAGGTGTGGAACATCTGCCCGCCCGGCTGCTTATAGTCTTCGGCGGTATAGAGCAAATATTGGTGCAGGGTCTCGCCATAGATCGGAAAGCCGCGGGCCCGCGACGCCGCGATCGCCGCCGCCCCGGTCGCGGCCGACACATGCACCATGTAGAGGGCCGCACCCTCGACATTCTCGGCGAGCCGGATCACCCGGTTGAACGACAAATCTTCCGAGAGCGTGTTGTGCACCTCGGCCATGTTCTCAAAGCCGGTGCGGTCTTCGCGGATCAGCTTTTCGTACATGTGCATGACGATGTCGTTGTCCTCGGCATGGATCGCGGCGATGCCGCCGGCGGCGCCGAGGACCTTGAGCACCTCCCAGATGTCGCCGAACCGCACCATGCGGCCCTGGTTCATCGGGCGAATGTCGGTCGTGAACATCTTGACCGAGGCATGACCGGCCTGGATCGCCTCGGGCAGCGCGCCGAGGATCTCCGGCGTCTGCTTGCCGCGCAAGAGCAAGTGAAAGCCGTAGTCGCAATGGCACGCGCCGGCCCATTCTCTCTGGCGCCGCTCGATCGATTGCTGCAGCGGCTGGTCGGGCGGGCAGGGCGCGAAATCGAGGAGGGTCGTGGTGCCGCCGTAGAGCGCCGCTCGGCTCACCTGCTCGGGGGGCGCGCTCATCAGCTCCTCGTTGCGCCCCGGGAACGGGATCGGAAAGCTGCAATGGATATGCGGATCGACCCCGCCGGGGATGACGATCTGCCCCGACGCGTCGATGGTGCGCGCAGCCCCGGCCGCGGCGAGGCTCCCCGGCGCGCCGAGCACGGCGATCTTGCCGCCCGCCACACCGATATCGGCGGGCCCGGTGCCCCCCGGCATGACGGCGATGCCGCCGGCAACGATCAGGTCCAGCATGTGGCGCTCCCTGCTGTGCGGAGCGGGAAGTCTCCCGGGTTCGGCGGCCGGCGTCCAGGGAATTGCAGCGCCAGGGCGCTCGGAGGCTGCGGGCGCTCGGCCGCCGCGGGCGCTCAGGAGCTGAAGAGCAAATCCGCGATCGTGATGTGGGGTTCTGCGGTCAGCGAGGCCACCAGGCTCGCCTTGAAATGGGAGGCGCTGCCGTCCGGGTCGTAGAACAGGCCGCCGGTGCTGGCATCGTAGCCAAAGCGGTCTGCCGTGGTGGCCATCTTACCGTTGGCATTGGGTGAGAAGACGCTCGCGGCGAGAGGCTTTGGGGTCGCTGTGCCCAGACCGTCGTCGGCGCCGAGATTAAAAGCCGCATCGCTAAAGACGAGCTTGTCGGTGCCGTGGGTAAAGTCGGTGATCGTATCGGTGCCCGTTGTCGTCGTGAATACAAATAGATCGGCGCCTGCGCCGCCGGTGAGCGTGTCGTTGCCGCCACCGCCGATCAGCGTGTCGTTGCCGGCGCCGCCCTTCAACGTGTCGTTGCCGGCGCCGCCGGTGATGATGTTGGCGAGGCTGTTGCCCCTGCCGGTGAAATTGCCTGTGCCGGTGAACACCAGGTTTTCGACATTGGGCCCGAGAGTGTACTTCGCCAGCGTCGTCCTGACGGTGTCGGTGCCCTGGCCGGCGAGCTCCGTCACCATATCGCCGACATTGTCGACGATATAGGTGTCGTTGCCGGCGCCCCCCGCCATCTTGTCGGCGCCGGTCCCGCCATTGAGCACATCGTTGCCGCTGCCGCCATTGAGTGTGTCGTTGCCGGCGCCGCCCTTCAACCTGTCATTGCCGCCGCCGCCGTTCAATCTGTCGTTGCCGCTGCCGCCGGTGATGCTGTTGGCGAGAATGTTGCCGGCGCCGCCAAACTCGCCCTTGCCGGTGAACACCAGATTTTCGAGGTTGAGCCCGAGCGTGTACTTGGCCAGCGTGGTCTCGACCGTGTCGGTGCCCTGGTTCGCGGCCTCGGTGACGATGACGCCGGTATTGCCGACGATGTAGGTGTCGTTGCCGGCGCCGCCCTTCAATACGTCGTTGCCGCCGCCGCCGTTCAGCGTGTCGTTGCCGGCGCCGCCGGTGATGGTGTTGGCGAGGTCGTTGCCGGTGCCGATGAAATTGCCTATGCCGGTGAACACCAGGTTTTCGAGATTTGGCCCGAGGGTGTACTTCGCCAGCGTCGTCCTGACGGTATCGGTGCCCTGGTTTGCGGCCTCGGTGACGACAACGCCGGTATTGTCGACGATGTAGGTGTCGTTGCCGGCGCCGCCTACGAGCGTGTCGCGCCCCGTCCCGCCGTTCAGCACGTCGTTGCCGCTGCCGCCGGTGATGGTGTTGGCGAGGTGTTGCCGGTGCCGATGAAATTGCCCTGTGCCGGTGAACACCAGGTTTTCGAGATTGGCGCCGAGCGTATATTTCGCCAGCGTCGTCCTGACCGTGTCGGTGCCCTGGTTCGCGGCCTCGGTGACGACGACGCCGGTATTGTCGATGATGTAGATGTCGTTGCCGGCGCCGCCCTTCAATGTGTCGTTGCCGCCGTGGCCGTTCAGCCTGTCGTTGCCGGCGCCGCCGGTGATGATGTTGGCGACAGCGTTGCCGATGCCGGTGAAATTGCCCTTGCCGGTAAACACCAGGTTTTCGACATTGGGCCCGAGGGTGTACTTCGCCAGTGTCGTCCTGACCGTATCGGTGCCCTGGCCGGCGAGCTCCGTCACCAAATCGCCGAGATTGTCGACAATATAGGTGTCGTTGCCGGCGCCTCCCGCCATCTTGTCGGCGCCCGACCCGCCATTGAGCACATCGTTGCCGGCCCCGCCATTCAGTGTGTCGTTGCCCGCGCCGCCCCTCAATGTGTCATTGCCGCCGCCGCCGTTCAGTGTGTCGTTGCCGCTGCCGCCGGTGATGATGTTGGCGAGAATGTTGCCGGCGCCGCCAAACTCGCCCTTGCCGGTGAACACCAGGTTTTCGAGATTGGCGCCGAGCGTGTACCTGGCCAGCGTCGTCTCGACCGTGTCGGTGCCCTGGTTTGCGGCCTCGGTGACGACAATCCCGGTATTGCCGACGATGTAGGTGTCGTTGCCGGCGCCGCCCTTCAATACGTCGTTGCCGCCACCGCCGTTCAGCGTGTCGTTGCCGCCGCCGCCGGTCAGGATGTTTGCCGCGCTGTTTCCGGTCAATATGTTGTCGAGCACATTGCCCGCGCCGTTGATCGGTCTGGCCCCGGTCAAGGTCAAATTTTCGACATTGGCGGGCAGGGCGAAGCTGACCGACAACTCTACCAGGTCGATCCCGCCATTGGGGGCTTCGATGATCACCGTGTTGGCGTGGGTGACGATATAGGTGTCGTTGCTCAGCCCGTATTGGAGGATCGCAAAATGGCCGTCGTTGTCGATGATCGAGGCCGTCGCATTGGCCTTGGCGAGGGTGGCGCCGGTGGGGTCGGAGAGATGCAACGTAAAGCTCTGGGTCGGCACCTTTGACGTGGCGTCGATGATCGGCACGCGCAATGTCTCGACCGTCACGCCCGGGGCGAAGTCGAGGGTGCCGCTGACACCGATAAAGGCGAAGCCGTTGGTTGCGGTGCCGTTCGCGGTCGCAAAATCGACCGAGACAGGTGCCGCCGATGGGGCGCTCAAAGACACCACGAACTCGGCAAATGCGTCGTTTTCGGCGACCACCAGATTGCCGACCGAAATTGCCGGCTTTGCTATCGGCTTTTGGTCGTTCCCCCAGATCGTCGCGGTGCCCACCGGATCGGGCAGCCGCGCCCCGGCGACGCCGGACAGCACGAGGCTGAACTCGCCGTTGCCTTCCGGCTTGGCGTCCGCGACGATCGGCACATCGACGGTCAGGGCGGTCTCGCCCGGGGCAAATCTCAATACCCCGCTGGTCGCCCCGAACTCGCCGCTCCCGGCGCTCCCCGGCTCGGTCGTGTAATGCATCGTCACGGTCTTGGTGCTGGGCCGGTCGAGCGTGATGCTGAAGGCGGCCTGACCCGAATTCTCGTCCACCACCGGGTCGGAGATCGAGATCACCGGCGTTCCCGCCGGCGCGTCGTTGTCGATGATCGTGCCGAGCGCAAAGCTGTTGGCGATCACCGCATTGGTCGGGTTGCTGAGATCGACAAAGAAGCTCTCATTGGCCTCCTGGATTGTATCGTTGATGATCGGCTCGTTGACCCTCACCATCGTCACGCCGGGCGCGAAATGGAGGATCTTGCTGACGCCGAGAAAATCCGAGCCGTTGCTCGCGGTGCCGTCGGCGGTGATAAAATCGACAGAGACCGGCAGCTTGGACGGCTGGTTGAGGCGCACGACAAACCTGGCGAACTTGTCCTGCTCGCCGACCACGACACTTGCAACCGAGATTGTTGTGTTAACCATAATTTGATCGTGCCTCTCCACTGGCTCGCAGCTATGCCCGATGACAGGGGATCAAGATAGCCGAAATGACGGGCCAATCAAGACCGATATGATTAAGGTTAAATTTTTGCAATGTGTCGGATACGTTGCCGTGCGGGTCGGATGTTCTATTTGATCGGTTGGCCACCACTGGCAAGCGCGGCCATAGCCGAGCGGTTGATCGAGAGCGGGAAAGCACGTCAGCGATCGGTCGAGGTCCGGCCGGGGCGGCCCGGGGCATCGTGCCGGTGGCGCGGGCGGCACCAGTCCTCGCGCTGGACAAACGGTGCCGAGGAGGCGAGCCGCTGGCGCCAATGCGCCGCATAATCGGCGGCGACGGCCGCGGAGGCGACCCGGTTCAGATCTTCGGAGTTGCGCGCGGCGTTGCGGCTCCAATTGTAGGAGCCCATCAGGGTGATCCGGCCGTCGATCACCATCGTCTTGGCGTGCGCGATCCTGACCTCATGGTCGATCCAGACCGGCGCCCCGGCGCGGGCCAACGCCTCGACCCCGGTCTTGCGCTCGCACGGCGTCGTCTTGTCGACGATCAGCCGCACATCGACCCCGCGCCCGAGTGCGCGCAGCAGCGCCTCGACGATGCCCGACCCGGTCGTCAGATTGTAGGCGCCAACCAGGATCTGGCGCCGCGCCGCGTCGATCGCGCGCACCGCGAAACCGGCGCAATCCTCTTCCGGCGCAAAGCACACCGCGATTTCCGCCGGCACCGCCGCCGGCAACGGCGCGCCGAGCACGCCCGAGACAAGCAGCAAGGCATCCCACGACATGCCCCGGATGATAAATTGCAAAAATTAAAACAATGTTGTTGCGCAACATAAGGGGCCGTTTCGAGATGAATTCGGTCGGATCAGCAGCTAACCAATCTTCATCGTCGTCCCCGCGAAGGAGCGTGTGAAGAAATTGAAGACCGGCTGGACCAGCGCGTCGGGTCCTTCGAGACAGTCGCTTCGCGACTTCCTCAGGACGAGGTGCGTTCTTAATGCCATCAGCAGCTACCTCATGCTGAGGAGCGCCCTCGGGCGCGTCTCGAAGCGCGCACGGTGCCGATGCAGCGCTCTATTTTCGATTCCCGCCAATTCTTTCACACGCTCGAAGGCGGGAATCCAGGGCGGCAAGGGCCGCGGCGCTCGACCCCCTGTTCAAGTCAGGAGCGGGCCAGACCCCCGCTTTCGCCGAGGCGACGATAATCTATTGATCGGAGGCTATTCATTCCGGGTCGGGCTCTCAAGGGAGTGATCCCGACGGGGCTTGGTCCCGTCTCAATGATCGCGGCTCAGGATTTCGACAAATCCGGCGGCGGGATCGACGCGCAATTCGTCGCCGGTGCGGATCAGGTAGGTCACATCGCCGTCTATAAAGCGATCGACGAGCGCGAGACCGGCAAAGGCGGCGCCCTGGGCCAGGATCGGGTTGACCCGGTTGAAGACGAGCCCGCGCGGCTGGGTCATGCGCGAGGCCATCTCGTGCAGCATCCAGGCGGTGGCGACGCCGCCCTTCGCCTCGTTGAGCACCAGGATGCGATCGACATAGCTTGCGCCGGCGAGCTTGTGGCTCGGCCGCGAAAAAATGCCCTTCACCCGGTCGAGATCATAACGCGCGCTGAAATTGTCGGCGGCGACGAGCGCGGTGCCGACGACCGCCGGACCCACGCCCTTATGGCAGCGCAGCAGGATCGGCATTGCAGTCTGCCTCATTCGAGGGTTCATCGGTCACCCGCCTGCACCGCTTACCAAGCGCTCCTCCACACCGGCGGAGGCCGGTGCCCAGGGCGGGAGTGGGTCCCGGCTTTCGCCGGGAAGACGAAAAAGGGCGCAATATCCTCGTGTCACGACAAACGAATCACCGACCCCGCTCACAGCACCCGCCCGGCCACTGCCGAATTCGACGCAGCGCTCGAGGCTCGCCAATGTCGGACGGTAGCCGTAGCCGCCGATGATGTTGACGAGCTTGGCCGAATTGGTCATCAGCCGCACCCAATGATTGGCCTCGGCCATCTCGCGCGCATAGCTCTGGTAAAAGCAGATGCCTTGGGCGACGACGGCACCCGCCGCCTCGATCCGCCGGGTCAATCCCATGCGGTCGGCGGCGTGCTTGATCTCGGGTGAGGTGGTGACCAGCACCGTCGTGTCGGGATGGATTTGGCGGCCGTCGAGCGCCTGGGCCACGGCCTCTATTTCGAACAGCGACAATTGCGGCGCGCCAAAGACGACGACATCGAGCTTGTCATCCGTTGCGGCGTAACGCGCGAGAAAGGCGTCGATCTCGGCCCGGCCGATCGTGACCGCTTCGGGCGGCGATCCGGCGAAAGCGGCGTCCTCGGCGCTGATGCCGGGCATGTGAAAGATTGCGACCGAGCCAAAGCTCGCCAAGGCGGTGCCGAAATGCTTCAACGCATCGGAGCCCGGTGCCGCCGCGACCCCTTCGACGACCGGCACCTGCCAATAGGAGCCGCAGGCTTCGCCGACGAGGCCACCCGCCGCCCCCCATTCGGCGAGATCGCGCGGCGTCTCGGTCAGACGGAACCGTCTCGTGCCGTGGCGGCATTCGTCGAGGTGACAGCCATAGCGCGGGGTGCGCCCGGTCAACGCCGCAGCCAATGCCGACGGCCCGCCCTCGAAATTGCTGCGCGCGCCCAAGACGCTGTTCGCATAGATCGCGACCCCGGTGTCGCCATAGGCGAGGTGCTCGCCGCGCACCGGCGCCATGATCGTCTGATAATTGATGCAGGTGTCGGTCATCAGCACACCGAGCGCCGAGAGCGCCTCGATCGCCCGCCTTTCGCGCGCCGCCATCCACTCGCTCTGCCCGAGCCGGCGATAGACCGCGAAATCGATGCCGCGCGGGTCGGTGATCGTCGGCACCTTGACCCGCCGCTCGGCTTCGGGTGCGGCGGCCAGCCCCTCCAAAAACCGTACCCCGGCTTCGCCCAAGGATTCGGTGTCGGCCATGATGTGCGCTTGGGAGACCTTCACGAAATCGGCAGCATCGAAGAATTCGCCGACCGCGACCTGATGCTGGATCGCCCAGCGCCTCGGCTCGCCCAACGCGCCGGCGAGCATCGCTTGTTCTTCGTCGTCGAGCCGCATCCGGGGCTACTCGGCCGGCTCGATGGCGATTTTGCGGGCGATCAGGTCGGCGATCGCGGGGGTGGAGAGGCCCAATTCGCGGAGGATTTCGCTTGTGTGCTGGCCGAGGCGGGGGGCGGGGCGGCGCAAGGCGCAATCGGCGGCGGCGAAGCGCACTGGCGGGCGGACGGTGCGAATGCGGCCTTCGGAGGGGTGGTCGGTCAAGGGGAAGAAATCGACGGCGGCGAGGTGGGGGTCGTTTGGCAGCTCGGCGAGCGGGTTGACCGGGCCGCACGGGATGTCGGCGGCCTGGAGTGCGGCGAGCCAATGGGCGGTCGTGGCACCGGCGACGCATTCGGCGAGGAGCGCGTAGAGGTCGGCGAAATGGCGGGCGCGGGTCTGCGCGTCGGCGAGGCGCGGGTCGTCGGCGAGCTCGGGGCGGCCGGCGACGCGAAAGAAATCCTGCCATTGGCGGGTGGTGTAGGGGAGGATGCAGATATGGCCGTCGGCGGTCTTGTGCGGGCGGCGGTCGGGTGCGAGCATGCGGGCATAGCCGGGCGGGCCCAAGCGGCGGCTCGAAGGTCAGCCCGCCCAGATGCTCGGCCATGACAAAGGCGGTCATGGTTTCGAGCATCGGCACCTCGACCGCCTGGCCCATCGCCGGTGCGCCCGCGCTGCAGCAAGGCCGCCATGACAGCATAGACCATCGTCAGGCCGACCGTCTTGTCGCCGACCAGGGTCGGGACAAAGCGCGCCTCGCCGCCGGTCGCCTCGTTGAGCGCGGCAAAACCGCTCGCCCCCTGGATGATGTCGTCGAAGGCCGGGCGGTCGGCAAAGGGCCCGTCCTGGCCGTAGCCATGCGCGGAGCAATAGACGAGGCGCGGGTTGACCTCGCGCAGCTTTTCGTAGGCGAAGCCGAGCCGCGCCATCGCCTGCGGGCGCATGTTGTGCATCAAAACGTCGCTCTGCCGCACCAGCGCCAAGAGGGCCTTTGCCGCTTCCGGCTGCTTCAAATCGAGCGCCAGCGAGCGCTTGTTGCGGTTGAGGTTCAGGAACACATGGCCCATCTCGCGGTGCCGCGCCGGGCCGGCATAGCGCATGATGTCGCCCTCGGGCGGCTCGACCTTGATCACCTCGGCGCCGAGATCGCCCATGATCTGCGTCGCCAGCGGCCCGAGCACGACCGCCGTCAAATCGATCACCTTGATCCCAGCGAGCGGGCCGGGTTTTGCGTCATTCACCACCGCACCCTCGAAAATCGACCCGCCCGAAGCGGGTGCGGCAGCTTAGGACACTGAGGAGGTGCCCAACAACCCGGCAAGCTCTCCTTCCGGCTACTGGGCGGTGCGGGGGAAGTTTATATACCATGCAAATCAACTGAGATCGTCTTGCGCGGGCTCGACCCGCGCATCCATGTCTTTGCTTCCGGCGCCGGTAGACTTAGATGGCCGGTCAAGCCCGGCCAAGACGATTTCTCGATGATTTGGGTGAAAACAACCCGGCGGGCATCGGAAGAATCTCCCCGGAGAGCGCCGCGCTTGCCGGGCGCGGTCCGGCCGAGGCGGGGGGCGGCTTGCTGCGGCGATCGGCGGCGTGGTAATCGACGACGAGGTTGCGGGCGGAGGCGGGGATGCGGTTCGGCTTTTTCGACCAGCTGCCGTGCGCCGAGGGGTTTACCGAGGCGCAGCGCTATCGCGATTTTCTGGGCCAGATCGAGCTCGGCGACAGTCTCGGCTTTGACACCGCCTGGCTCGGCGAATTGCATTTCAGCCGGGCGTTTTCGATTTCGGCCGATCCGCTGATGATCCTGGCGGCGGCGGCGCAGCGCACGCGCCGGATCCGGCTCGGCACCGCGGTGACGCTGTTGCCGCTGCACAACCCGGTCAAGATCGCCGAGGCGGCCGCCACTGCGGATATCCTGAGCGACGGCCGGATCGAGCTCGGCGTCGGCCGCGGCACCGCACCCCTGCATTACCAAGGCTACGGCATTCCGCAGGAGGAGAGCCGCGAGCGCTTTGAGGAGGCGCTCGATTTTCTCATCGGCGCCTGGACCGAGGACAGCTTTTCTTACGAGGGCAAGTATTTCCGGGCGCATGGGCTCTCGGTCGTGCCGCGTCCGGTGCAGCGGCCGCACCCGCCGGTGCGCATCGCCGCCAACAGCCCCGACACTTTTCCGATGGCGGCGCGCCGCCGCTTTCCGATTTTCGCGACCCCCTTGATCAACCCGCCGGACAAGCTGAAAGAGGGGCTCTCGGTCTATCGCACGAATTTGCCGGCCGGCGCCAAAGGCGATGCGGCGCTCGCCTTTCCGGTGCATGTCGCGGCGAGCCGGGGCGAGGCGCGGCGGGAGTGCGAGCCGGGGCTCCTGCGCTTTTTGCGCGAGGCGGCGGAGCGGCTGCGGCCGTTGGGCAGCACCGACATCAAGAGCTTCGAGGCGTTCCGCCAGGTGCTGGCGCGGATCGAGCGGGTCACATACGAAGACCTCGACCGCGAGATGGGGGTTTTTGGCGACCCCGATTATTGCGTCGAGCGGGTGCGGGCGTTGCAGCGCGACTATGGCATGGACGAGCTGATCTGCTATTTCAACCAGGGCGGTGTCATGGACCACGCCATGGTCCGGCAATCGATGACGCTGTTTGCGAAGGAAGTATTGCCGCACTGCCGGTAACGCCGGCGGAGATCGGGGGGCGGCGTGACGATCCAATACAGCGGCAATCTCTTGGTCAAGGCGCGCCAGCGCCCGTTCAACGCATTGCTGGCGGGGCCGCAGGCGCTGGCCTTGCCCGGCTACGGGCTCGAGCCGTTGTTCAACGGGCACCGGGCGTCGCCGCAATTTGCCGTGGCGCAGCCGGCGGACCATTGGCTGTTGGCGCGCCCCAATGCCGGGCGCGACGCGCACCCGTGGGACGAGGCGCACCGTGCGGCCGCCGCCGCGCAATACGCGGTCTATGTCGAGCCCGATCTGCTGCAGCAGCGCGATGCGCTGCCGCTGCCGGCGGCGCCGGCCTTGGCCGGGATGAACCGGAGCTGGCCGCCGACCGCGATGGTCAGCCCCGGCTGGCATCTGTTGGCGGGGTTTACCGGCTTTGACCAGATGCGCGCCAAGGCGACCGGGCGCGGCACCCGGATCGCCCATCTCGACACCGGCTATTGGCCCGAGCACGTCTCGACGCCGCGCGGCATCCGCCGCGACCTCGGCTATAATTTTTACGAGAACAACCACAACACGACCGACCCCGGGGTCAGCGGCTTTCTGCGCAACCCCGGCCACGGCACCGCGACATTGGCCGTCCTCGCCGGCGGCACGCTCGATTTGATCTATCAGGGCAACCAGTATTCGGGCGATTTCGGCGGCGCGCCCGATGCCGAAGTGGTGCCGGTGCGGATCGCGCCCTCGGTCGTTCATTTTTATTCGAGCGCCATGGCGCAGGGCATGGATTACGCGCTCGGGCCCACCGGCGACCCGGCAACCAGCGATCCCGCCAACCGGTGCGACGTCGTGACGATCAGCCATGGCGGCTTGCCGGCGGCGAGCTGGGCCGACGCCGCCAATCATCTCTACGAGGCGGGCACCGTCGTCGTCGCTGCTTCGGGCGACAATTTCTCGCAATTGCCGACCCGTTTTGTCGTCTACCCGGCCGCCTTCAACCGCGTCGTCACCGCCCTCGGCGCGACCTACGACAAGATGCCTTATGTCACGGCGAAGCTCGGCGAATTGGAGGGAAACTGGGGCCCCGACAGCGTCATGGATAAGGCGATCGCCGCCTACACCCCAAACGTCGCCTGGATGAAATTGAACACGGTCGACGGCTTTGACATGGATGGCGGCGGCACCTCGGCGACGACACCGCAGATCGCCGCCGCCTGCGCCCTGTGGGTCGAGCTTTACGGCGCTCATTACCCGGCGGGCTGGCAGCGGGTCGAAGCCTGCCGCGCCGCGCTCTTCCGCAGCGCCGCACCCGGCCAGGGCAGCGCCAGCTATCTCGGCCGCGGCCTTCTCGATGTGCCTGACATGCTCGACCCGGCGCTCGAAGCGACGATCCGTCAGGAGGTGCAGGCGGGCCAAATCCAGGCGTCGCCGCCGGACGACGCGTCCTTCCCGTTCTGGCGGCTCCTCATCGGGGTGGGCCCCGCCGGCAGCGAAGCGGAACGGATGTTCGAGACCGAAGCGGCGCAGCTCGTCTTCAGGTCGCGCAACCCCGAGCTCGTCGCCGCCTTTCACGCTTACGCCGCCGGCGCCGTCCTCGCCCCCACTGGCCTCGCCCCCGCCGCGATCGCCCGCGCCCGCCAATTGTTGAAAGCCGAGCCCGAAATCTCCGCCACGCTCGCCGCCCGGCTCTGACTTGCACCGAGCTGGCTACGCAATTATGTGCCTCCAAATCGGAGGCGAATCGGATGCCCGTCAATCTGTCGATCAAGAACGCCCCGGACGATCTCGTCGCCCGGTTGAAGGAGCGTGCGGCAAAGCATCACCGGTCGCTGCAAGGCGAGCTGCTGGCGATTATCGAGGAAGCGGTGCGCCCGCATCGCAAGAAGACGGTTGACGAGGTGCTGGCCGAAATACGGAGCCTCGGCCTCAGCACGCCGTCGGAATCGGCAGATATGATCCGCGAGGATAGGGATGGCCGCTAAGGTCGTCGACGCCTCCGCCCTCGCGGCGCTGCTCTTCGGTGAACCCGAGGCGGAAGAAATTGCAGTTCGACTGCGCGGACACAGCCTGTTTGCTACGGCCATCCTACCGTTTGAGATAGCGAACACGTGTTTGAAGAAGGTTCGGCGGTTTCCTGGTGAACGCGAATCGCTTCTCTCGGCAGTTGCGAAATACGACGACATCGCGATCGACACCCTCGACATCGACCGAGCCGATGTGCTGACAACCGGTGAGGTTTTTGGCCTCACCAGCTACGATGCCCCAAGAAAAAAGCGGCACCCGGAGGTGCCGCTTTCGCTGCCGGGTTCCCGCCGGTTATGTGCCTGAGCGGCGCCGGCGCAGCCAGCCGAAGCCGAGCAAGGCCGCGCCGAGCAGAGAGAGCGAAGCCGGCTCCGGGGTCGGGGTCGGGATCACGATGCTATAGTTGAACGACAGGTCTTCGATCAGGCGCCCCGACGACGGCTGCGGGCCGCCCAGCGTAATGTCCTGAATGTAATTTCCGCTGGAATCATATTCGCTCAGCGAGTTGTCGAAGATGTTCGATATAAAGAAGTCGGTGCCGTCAAAGGCGATGCCGGTGTTTCCTCTTGTATCATGGCCCTTGATGAACCCGGCGGTGATCAGGTTCCCGCTGGTATCATAGACGTCGTAGGTGTTGGCGTTGCCTTCTCCGCCGTCATATTCGTTCGAGATCAAACGCTTATTACCTTTGCTGTCGATGAAAAATTCGAGCCCGTCACAGAAGTCGCTGCACTGCGACAATGTGATTGTGCTGGTGATCATGTTCTGGGCGAGGTCGAAGAAATAGGCGTGGTTGGTGCCGGAATAGTCGCCGAGCCAAAAGCCGCCTTTGGTGCCGTCGAGCGGGTCGTAGGCGATCGTCGCCAGGCTCGTCTGTCCGGTATTGATGCTGCCCGGCAGCGGCGCCCCGGTGGTGGCGTTGAGCTCGTGGATCGTACCATCCCCGACGACGGTGTAATAGAGGACGTTGCCGACGACGACGATGCCGCGGCCGTTGCCGCCGGGGTTGCCGACAAACTGGTTCTCGAGCGCTCCGGTGCTTTCGTTGAACCCCTCGATCGCGTTTGAGCCGCCGGCGCTGTTGCCCCAAACCTCCAAGGGCGCCGCCCGAACGGCCGGCGAAGCGCCGAGCGTCAACGCGGTGACCGCGCCGACACCGAGAAACAGTCCGGGAAGAGTTAAAGTGCGCATAGGTGCATTCCCTCCGATTTTCGCGCTCAGGCGGGGATCGAGCCTGGCTCCCTAGCACGAAGCAATTTCCGTGCCAACGCTAGAATCGTGCGCAATTGCTCACTTTCTTTTTACCGGAACCTGTCTCTGGAATGTCAGTTTGTAAAAAAATCCGACAGCCGTCTCTGTTCCAATGGTAAATTACAGATAGCATACGATTCATAAATATGGGAATAACATTTTGATAAATCCATATTATGATATCGTAATATTGCCTGATTGGAGTATATATTCATCCGAGCACCTACAACATGTTGGGGCCGATTGTAAGGTTTGCCGACACCGACCGTGGGTCGCGCGGGTCTACGACACCCTCGCTGCCGAGGAGACCTGGGCGAAGATCGTCGCGATGTGGGACCGCTGCCTCAAATAGGATTCACCCGGGCGGGGAGGAAATCGGCGCGGTCTGGCTATAACCCGGTCAGGTGGGGATCGAGGGGCCTGGCGGCACGGCCGGGCGCGCGGGGAGCTCAGATGTATCGGTTGGTGTTTTGGGGCGGGATCGCGCTCTTTGTCGTGTGGACGGTGTTTTCGGCGTACAGCACGCTGAACGGCCTGTAGCGTGCGCCGGCCTGCAGCGTGCGACCGAAAATCCGCTGCCCCCGCCGCCGGCGGGGCTTATGATGCGCCGAACGGGAACATCACAAGCGGGCGCATCCGATGAGCGACATCCAGCATCATATCGGCGGCAAAGCGGTCCAGGGCACGAGCGGGCGCTGGGGCGACGTCTACAACCCGGCGACCGGCGAGAAGGTGCGCCGCGTTTCGTTTGCCGGGCAAAGCGAGATCGACCGCGCGGTCGAGGCCGCCGCCGCCGCGTTCCCGGCCTGGGCCGCGACCCCGCCGCTCGGCCGCGCGCGCATCCTGTTCAAGTTTCTCGATCTGTTGGCGCGCGAGCACGACGCCTTGGCGCGCGCCATTTCCGAGGAGCACGGCAAGGTCTTTTCCGACGCGCAGGGCGAGATCGACCGCGGCGTCGAGGTCGTCGAGTTCGCCTGCGGCATCCCGCATCTGATGAAGGGCGAGTTCAGCGAGCAGGTCGGGCGCGGCATCGACAGCTGGTCGGTGCGCCAGCCGTTGGGCGTGTGCGCCGGCATCACGCCCTTTAATTTCCCGGCGATGGTGCCGATGTGGATGTTCCCGATGGCGCTCGCCACCGGCAACACCTTTATCTTGAAGCCGTCCGAGCGCGATCCGTCCGCCGGCTTCCGCATCGCCGAGCTCTTGACCGAGGCCGGGCTCCCCGCCGGCGTCTTCAATGTCGTCAACGGCGACAAGGCGGCGGTGGACGCGATCTTGCAGCATCCGGGGATCGCCGCGGTCAGCTTTGTCGGCTCGACCGCGATCGCCGAATACATCTACACGCAGGCCGCCGCGGCCGGTAAGCGGGTGCAGGCGCTGGGCGGTGCGAAGAACCACATGGTGGTGATGCCCGACGCCGATCTCGACCAGGCGACCGACGCGCTTATGGGCTCGGCCTATGGGGCGGCGGGCGAGCGCTGCATGGCGATCTCGGTTGCGGTCGCGGTCGGCGGGGTCGGCGACCGGCTGATGGATAAGCTCGTGCCGCGGGTGCAGGCGCTGAAGATCGGCCCCGGCACCGACCCCGAGGCACAGATGGGGCCGCTCATCAACCGTCAGCACCTCGACAAGGTGCGCTCTTATGTCGATTTGGGCGTGCGCGAAGGGGCCAAGCTCGCCGTCGATGGCCGCGACCTCAAATTGCAGGGCTACGAGAACGGGTTTTTTCTCGGCGGCTGCCTCTTCGACGAGGTCAAGCCCGAGATGCGGATCTATCAGGAGGAGATTTTCGGCCCCGTGCTGGCGGTGGTGCGCAGCCCCGATTTCGAGCACGCGACCAAGCTCGTCAACGACCACGAATACGGCAACGGCACCGCGATCTTCACCCGCGACGGCGACGCCGCGCGCGAATTTGCCAACCGCGTCCAGATCGGCATGGTCGGGATCAACCTGCCGATCCCGGTGCCGATGGCGTTTCACAGCTTTGGCGGCTGGAAGCGCTCGCTGTTCGGCGACACGGCGGTCTACGGCCCCGAAGGCGTGCGCTTTTACACGAGGCTGAAGACGATGACCGCGCGCTGGCCGACCGGCGTGCGCGCCGGCGCCGAATACGTGATGCCGACCCTGCGGTAGGGAGCGGCCGACCTACTCGCCGCCGCGATTGCGAAGGGCCCTCGACAGGTCACGGCCGCCATAGAGGACGCGATCAACCGTAATCCTGTCGGCCGAGACGTGGAACGCGATCGTCACCCGGCGCTCAAAACCGATGATGCGAAGCCCCGATCGCAAGTCCTCGCGGCGTGTTCCGCGTTCGGGGAACATCGCCAATCCGAGGCAATAAGAAATAATGCGGCCGGTGTAAGCGTGGGCCCGGGCGGCGCCAGCTCGCTCCGCGACGTAATCATAGAGCTCGAGAAGATCGTCCCGCGCCTCGGGGGCGAAGACGACCTCACGCTCCACGTTCGCGTTTCTTCAGCCGTTCGGCGTGACGAGCCTCGTACGCGGCGATCATTTCGTCTCCGGAGACGGCGCGGTCCGGATCGCGCTGCATCGAGTTGTAGACGGGGACCACCTCGTCCCTCAGCCAGCGTTCGATCGCTTCGTCGCGATCCTGCAAGGCATGCAAGCCGGCGCGGACAACCTCGCTAGCCGAGGGATAGGCGCCGGACGCAACGAGCGAATCGATGTATTCCGCCGCTTCTGCCGGCAACGGCACCGTGCGCGTTTCCCGATCGGTCATAGCGATTCTCCAACGGCCGGATATATAGCGGCCGGCGGCGTATTTTCATACTCACCCGTTTCAGCCAGCGCGGTGCCGGCGATGTGGCTGGCGCGCAACCGTATGTTAAGCTGGCAAGCGGAGGATTCGCCAAGGTCGTCGTCAAGGTGATCGACATTCTCGGCAACGACACGACCAAGACTGTGAAGGCCCGGGTCGCATAATGGCTCCGCCCCCTCCGGCTCGCTGCGCTCGCCACCTCCCCCGCATGGCGGGGGAGGAACCTATCGGGGGCGTCTGGCATTATGGCTCCTCCCCTGCGGAGCGGGGGAGGGGGACCGTGCGGAGCATGGTGGAGGGGGCATGCGAGCCTCGGAGAAAGCCATAAGTCGAGCACGGGAGCTGCGGCGCGAGATGAGCCTGCCGGAGGTCGTGCTGTGGCAGGCACTGCGCAAAGGCGGGCTGGCGGGCTTGCGGTTTCGCCGGCAGCACCCGATCGGGCCTTACATCCTCGATTTCTATTGTACGTCTGCGCGGCTGGCGATCGAGGTGGATGGGATGGTGCACGATGCCGCCGCGCAGGTGCGCCACGATGAGCGTCGTCAGGCATGGCTCGCGCAGAAAGGGGTGAGTGTTCTGCGTGTGCGCGCAAATGACGTGTTGCGCGACGAGAACCTGGAGGGGGTTCTGCTGGCCATCGAACACGCGGCGGTCGTCGCCCCCTCCGCGCCACCTCCCCCGCACGGCGGAGGAGGAGCACGGGGAGGGGTGGCATAATGGATCCTCCCCTGCGGAGCGGGGGAGGGGGACCGTGCGGAGCATGGTGGAGGGGGTGTTGCGGGCACCCGACCGAACGGGATTACGCGATCCCGGAACCGCAGACCGCGGAGGAGGTCATCGGCTATTACGCGCAGCGCATCGCGCAGGACGTCAGGCTGCCGTCACAGCTTGCGGCATTGGCGCCATAGGCCGCGGGGTCAGCTGTGGATGCCCCAGGGGGCGGCCCAGGCGAGGCCGGCGCGGGTTTCGGTCTTGGGGCGGTATTCGCAGCCGATCCAGCCGGCATAGCCGATCTCGTCGAGGAGATCGAACAGGTAGGGGTAGTTGATCTCGCCGACATCGGGCTCGTTGCGCCCGGGGTTGCCGGCGATCTGGATATGTGGGTAGCGGCCGGCGAGCGCGCGGATGCGGGTGGCGAGATCGCCCTCCATGATCTGCACATGGTAGAGGTCGAGCTGGAGCTGGAGATTGGGGTGGCCGACCTCCTCGATCACCGCCATCGCCTGCGTCGTCGTGTTGAGAAAATAGCCGGGGATGTCGCGCGTGTTGATCGGCTCGATGATCGCGGTCACCCCTTCGGGCGCCAGGCGCTCGGCGGCGTGGCGCAGATTGGCGACATAGGTGCCCCGGGCCGCGGCGCGGTCGGCGCCGTCGGGGACGAGGCCCGCCATCGCGTGCACCAGCCGGCATTTGGTCGCCTTGGCATAGGTGAGCGCCTGCTCGACCCCGGCGCGGAACTCCGCTTCGCGCCCCGGCAGCGCGGCGAGCCCGCGCTCGCCCTTTGCCCAATCGCCGGTCGGCGTGTTGAAGAGGGCTTGCGTCAGCCCGTTGCGTTCGAGATGTGCCGCGACGGTTTGCGGCGGGTGATCGTAGGCGCCGAGATATTCGACCGCCTTGAAGCCGCAAGCGGCGGCGGCGGCGAACCGGTCGAGAAACCCGACCTCCTGAAAGATAAAGCTCAAATTGGCGGCGAATTTCGGCACGGCGCATTCTCCCGAGCAAGGCCCGCCACTCTTTCCCGCTGCGCCGGTAAAACACAAGGGCCGAGACGCCCGCGGTCGAATAACGGTCTTCGTGGCGGCGAAAGCTTGGCGCAACAGGCAATGCCGCCGCCTCGCGGCGCATCGACGCGACCGAACTGCCGGAGGTGACATGACGCTCGCCGACAAGCCCGTCGTGTTCGGCGCGCCCTACAGCGTCTATGTGCGCGCCGTGCGCATGGCGCTCGAGGAAAAGGGCGTCGATTACGAACTGGTCCCGGTCGATATGTTCGCCGCGGGCGGCCCGCCTGCGGAGCACCGGGAGCGGCACCCTTTCGGCAAGATCCCGGCATTCGAGCACGCCGGCTTTTGCCTTTACGAAGCGGGTGCGATCACCCGCTATATCGACGAGGCGTTCGCCGGTCCCGCGCTGCAGCCTGCCGACGCGCGCAGCCGGGCACGGATGAACCAGATCATCAGCATCCTCGCCAGCTACGTTTACCGAACGCTGGTCTGGGACATCTATGTCGAGCGGGTTGCCCGCCCGGCATCCGGGGTGCCGGGCGACGAAGCGAGGATAGCGGCAGCGATGCCCAAGGCGGCCGACTGCCTGTCCGCCTTGGCCGCGTTGATGGGCGAGGCGCCCTGGCTCGCGGGACCGGCAATCAGCCTGGCCGATTTTCACGCTGCCCCGATGTTGGCAACCTTCCGGCTCGCTCCCGAGGGTAAGCGGCTGCTTGCCCGCTATGATTCTCTCGTCGGCTGGTGGGACCGCGTCAGCGCGCGCCCGGGCTTTGTGCGCACCCGGGTGCCGTCCCGCCACCTCGATCCGGCCCAAGGTGCGTCCGCTCCATAATTCCATAATTCTGGTATTCACGGTGCCCCGCGCGCATCGTGTCCTCGGCCTCGCCAGCGTTGATTTTGGCGCGCCTCAGAGCGTGTGAATGTGTCCTGCCGCTGCCTGATTTAACCGCTTCCCCGGCGAAGGCCGGGGTCCACGGTCCCGCGGCATCGGGCGTCGATAGGTCATAAACCATTGCTGTTTAACAAACATTCCGAGTGGTGGAGAAATGGGTCCCGGCTTCCGCCAGGCTTCCGCCGGGAAAGCGACGAAGGAAATTTGTCAATTGCCATTTTGACGGGAAATCGTTCACAAGCCCTCAGGATGCCGGGCGCATGCAGCCGTTTGCGTCCGCAAAGGACATTGCCTCGTCGGCGAAGCCGAACGTCCCCTTCCCTTTGATTTCCCGCGCGGCCCTGAGAAACCCGCCGAGCGCGGCCCGGGTCAGCGCCCCGCCGACGCTGACCCGCTTGACCCCGGCCTCCGCCAGCGCCTCGACCGAATACCATGGCCCCGCCAAACCCATCACGACATTGACCGGCTTTGGCACCGCGGCGCAAAGGATGCGGATCGCGTCGAGGCTCGGCAGCGCCGGCGCGTAAAGGACGTCCGCCCCGACCTCGGCGAAGGCTTGCAGGCGCCGGATCGTGTCGTCGATGTCGGGACGCCCGAACTGGAAATTTTCGGCACGTGCGGTCAGGCAATAGGGATAGGGCAGCGAATGCGCCGCCTGCGCCGCCGCGGCGACGCGCTCGACGGCAAGGGCGAAGTCGTAAATCGGCAAACGGCGATCCCCGCTCGCATCCTCGATCGAAGCGCCGACAATCCCGGTTTGCGCAGAAAGTCGAATTGTCTGCGCGACCTGCTCGGGGGCGTCGCCAAAGCCGTTTTCGAGATCGGCCGACACCGGAAGATCGGTGGCTGCCGCGATTGCGGCGGCGTTGGCGAGCGTCTCGTCGCGCGTGACCGCCCGCTCGCTGTCGCGCCGGCCGAGCGCGAAAGCAAGACCCGCGCTGGTTGTCGCGAGCGCCTCGAAGCCGAGCTTAGCGAGGATGCGGGCCGTGCCGGCGTCCCAAGGGTTCGGGATCACAAAAGCGCCTTGCCGTCGATGCAGGGCCTGGAACGCCGTCGCCTTTGCCGTCTGGTCGAGAGCCATGAGATCCTCCAGTCACTAGGAGCCGCATCGTTGGCGAATTTGCTCAGGTTCCGCTCTCAGCTCGAAAAGTCTTGGACATGCAGAGCCGGGTATGACCGGGCGGCGGACACTCGATGCGTCCCAGTACCCGATAGCCGTGGCGTTCGTAAAAGCCGGGCGCCTGAAAGGTGATTGTGAACAGCACGCCCGCAGAACAACCACGCTTCTTTGCTTCTTCCTCCGCCTTTTCCAGGATGCGACTGCCGATCCCGCAGCCGCGGTAGATCTCGGGTACAAAGAACAGGTCTACAAAGAACAGCCCGAGTGAAGTCCGACCAAGCAATCCTCCGACCACGGTCTTCGAATTTGGATCGGAAGCCAGAACGTCGAGGAGTCGCCAGTCCGTGTAACCTGCCATGCTCTCATTGTATTTTCTGAGACCATCGTCGATTGTTGTTTCTGCATTGGGGTCGCGTTTGTCTGTCAGGGTCAGGGCAAAGTCTTCGTTGGTCATGGCCATGCCTTTTTCCGTCCTAGAGGGGCCGGGCTTTACAAAATTCGCCAGTGAGACAGCAAGGCAGTGAGGTTGCCGCGCCACTGCACCTCATTGCCTCACCGCCTCATTGTTCAGCCAACCGACAGCGCCGGTCAGGCGGGATCGACCACCTCCAGCGAGACGATCTCGTCGGGCTCGCCGGTGTAGACGATCAGGCTCACCGTCTCGGTGCCGATAAAGGCGCTGTGCGGCTGGCCCGTGGGGTTGAGGGTGTAGCCGCCGGAAGAGCGCGCCGGCGCCCCGGTCTTGGTGCCGCGGCCGCCTTCTAGATTGAAGACGTGCTCGTCCGACAAGGCGGTCGCGACGATCTTGATCAGCTTCCCCGGCGGCGGCGAGAATTTGGCGAGCCAGGCGATGCCGCCACCCTCGGCGCGCCGGTCGCTGAGGATCTTCAGCCGGACGATGTCGCGGCCGTCATAGACCGCCGCAGGCCCATAGAACGGCGCACCCGGCGTCCATTCCGCGGTCTCGATATCGACATGGGTCGAAGCCATTTCTCCACTCCCTTTCCCGGCGTTGCGTCGTGACATTAGCAGGGTCATGCTGACACCGTTCTGTCAGGAGCCGACGGCCCACCGATGCGTCGCGCCGACCGCCTGTTCGACATCATCCAGGTTTTGCGCACCGCCGCTCGGCCGGTGACCGCCGCAGCGCTCGCCGAGCGGCTGGAGGTCACGACCCGCACGATCTATCGCGACATTGCCGATTTGCAGGCGAGCCGGGTGCCGATCGAGGGTGCCCCCGGTGTCGGCTATGTGCTGCGGCGCGGTTTCGATCTGCCGCCGTTGATGTTCACGAGCGAAGAGATCGATGCGATCGCGGTCGGCGCGCGCCTTGTCCGCCGGCTCAAGGACGCGAAGCTGCAGGCGGCGGCGGAGAGCGTCCTCGGCAAATTGACCGATGTCGTGCCGCAGGCGTTGCGGGCGCACCTTGCCGGGACGCCCTATTACGTCTCGGAAGGCAGCGCGCCGGCGGCTTCGGGCGTCGATTTTGCCGAATTGCGGCGCGCGATCCACGACACCCGAAAAATCTCGATCGCCTATAGCGACGAAGCGGGCCGGCTCACCCGGCGCACGATCTGGCCGTTGGCGATGGCCTATTATGTCGATGTGACGCTGGTCGGCGCGTGGTGCGAGCTCAGAAACGATTTCCGCCATTTCCGGGTGGACCGCATCGCCGAAGCGCGGCTGCTGGACGAGCGCTTTCCACAGGACAACGGCAAGCTGATGGCGGACTGGCTGGCATTGCGCAAGGATCGCCCCGAAGGCGGCGAGCGCGGCGCCGGGGACGGGGAGGGGTGAGCCATGAGCGACATCGAGGCTCCGTATGTCGGCCGCTCGCTGTTGCGGCGCGAGGACCGGCGTCTCCTGATGGGCCAAGGCCAGTTCATCGCCGACCTCGCCCTGCCGCGCATGCTGCATGCGGTCTTGGTGAGGAGCCCGGTGGCGCATGCCCGCATCCGTTCGGTCGATGTATCGCGGGCGGCGGCGATGCCGGGCGTGGCGCTGGCGCTCGACGGGGCGGGCTTGGCGCGCCTCTTGCCGCCGGTGCCCGAGGGGCAGATCTCGCTGCCGAGCAAATGGACCTCGGTCGTCCAGCACAAATTTTTGAACCCGCAGCAGCCGCTGCTCGCGCACGACAAGGTGCGGCATGTCGGCGAGGCAATGGCGATCGTCGCCGCCGAAAGCCGCGACATGGCCGAGGACGCCGCCGAAGCCGTCACCTGGGACCTCGACGAATTGCCGGCGGTGGTCGATCCGGATGCGGCATTAGCGGCCGGCAGCGCCATTGTGCACGAGCGTTTGGAGACCAATCTGATCGGCGCCTTTTCAGTCGGCCGCGGCGATGCCGCCGGAGTCTTGGCCCGCGCCCCGCACCGGCTCAAACGCCGCTTTCATCATCACCGTTACGCCGCGGTGCCGATGGAGTGCCGCGGCGTCGTCGCGCTCTATGACGAGCGCACGCAATCGGTGACGATCTGGTCCTCGACCCAGGTTGTGCATTGGGTGCGCCGCGAGGCTGCGGCGTTGCTGGGCCTGCCCGAGGCGCGGGTGCGGTGTGTCGCGCTCGATGTCGGCGGCGGCTTTGGCGGCAAGGGCCATGTCTACCCCGAGGATTTGCTGGTCACCTTTCTCGCCCGCCGGCTCGGGCGGCCGGTGCGCTGGATCGAGGAGCGGCGCGAGCATTTCCAGAGCGCCACCCATTCGCGCGACCAATGGCACGATGTCGAGGTCGGGTTTGACGATGACGGCCGGATTCTGGCGATCCGCGACGAGTATGTCGTCGATTGCGGCGCCTGGAACCCGATCGGGTCGGGTGTCGCCTACAACACCGCGGTCCATCTGACCGGCCCGTATAAAATCGAGAATTTGGCGGCCTCGGGCAGGATCGTCGTCACCAACAAGGTGCCGAACGCGCCCTATCGCGGCGCCGGCCGGCCGGAAGCGGCGTTCGCGATGGAGCGCACGATCGACCTCGTCGCGCGCCATCTGGGGCTGGAGCCGGCCGAAATGCGCCGGCGCAACATGATCGGGGCGCACGAGATGCCGTACCGGGTCGGCATCCCCTATCGCGACGGCGAGCCGATCGTCTACGACAGCGGCGATTATCCGGGGGCGCTCGAAAAGGCGCTCGCCGCGGTCGGCGGGGTCGAGGCGTTCCGGCGCCGCCAGAACGCGGCGCGGGGCGAGGGCCGCCATCTCGGCCTCGGCATCGGCTGCTATATCGAGGGCACCGGCGTCGGCCCGTTCGAAAGCGCGTTTGTCCGCATCGACCCGTCCGGGCAAGATCTATGTCTCGTGCGGGGCGGCGCCGCAGGGCCAGGGCATGGAGACGATCTTTTCGCAGATCGTCGCCGATTTGTGGAAGGTGCGGCCCGAGGACGTTGTCCTCAGCTTTGCCGACACCGCGGCGATCGCGATCGGGTTTGGCACGATGGCGAGCCGCAGCACGGTGACGGCCGGAGCGGCGATGCACCAGGCGAGCACCCGGCTGCGCGACAAGGTGTTCGCGATCGCCTCGCATCTTTTGGAATGCGCGCCGGCCGATCTCGAATTGCGGCCAGGCTCCAATGGCGGCGGTGTTGGCGTCGCCGGGGTGCCGGGGGCGCAGGTTTCCTTTGCGCAGGTGGCGCAGGCGGCGCGGCCCGGCTGGGAAGCGACCCGCCCGCCAGGGGTCGAGGCCGGGCTCGAAGAGACCGCCTATTGGCAGCCCGAAACCGTGACCTGGAGCTATGCCGTTCACGTCGCGATCGTCGAGGTCGATGGCGGGACCGGCCGGGTGCGGATCGACGATTATGCGGTGGCGCATGATTGCGGGGTCGTCGTCAACCCGATGCTGGTCGAGGGCCAGATCATGGGCGGCGCCGCGCAGGGGCTGGGCGGCATCCTCGGCGAGGCGATCGTCTACGACGTGAACGGACAATTGCTTTCCGGCTCGCTGATGGACTACCCGCTGCCGATCGCCGCCGACATCCCGGCGATGCGGATCGTGCACCAGCATTCGCCCTCGCCCTTAAACCCGCTCGGCGTCAAAGGGGTCGGCGAAGGCGGTGCCGTCGCCCCGCCGGCGGCCATCGCCAACGCCGTCTGCGACGCCCTCGCTCAATTCGGCATCGAAATCAACACGACCCCTGTTCGGCCCGAGCAGCTGGTGCGCGCGATGCGCTCGTAATCGTTGCCTCGGTCTATCTTTGGGTGGCGCATGCAACTCCTTGGGTAGACAACCGCGGCGCATTTTGCTAAGGTTAATTTCCACAAAACAATCTGCACCCTCGAGACGCGGAGCCGAACCATGTGGCGCTGGATATCGCGGACGGTCGCGTGCGCTTTGGGAGCTGTGGCGCTGAGCCTCCCCCTCCATCATGCCGATGCGAGCTTGATCCAGGTCTCGAGCCGAGCCGCGCTCAATGCCAATCTCGAAATCAACTGGAGCATTTTTGGTCCCGCGGGCGCTACCCTGAGCTGCTTCTGCTCGGCGACGACCGGCGGCTTGACCGTCGGGATCAACGGTACGTCCGGTGAAGTCGACCGCGCTGACGAAGGGACCGATTACACCGGCAATTTCGCCAAGGGCGATGCGCTGATATCGCAGCCTTTCATCTCGGACCAGCTGACCGTCGGCGTGTTCCTCCCGGCGGTTTCGGCGCTCGGCACGCAAATCCAGCCGCTCGACTTCACCGGCCCGTTCACCGCGACGATGCATGTGTTCACCAACGACGGCATGGACGCTGACTTTACCGTCTCCGGCACCTCGACGACGGCCGAGGACAACTCGGCGCCGTTTATCGGCGTGGTATCGACCACCGACGACATTATTGGCGTCAATTTCCTTGTCGATGTCTTCAACCCGAACTTTCCCGAGCCCGGCGCCCTCGCGATCAACCAGATGGATGTCAGGCTGCCTGGCGTCGCCGAGCCCAGCGCCGCCGCCATCCTCGGCGCCGCGGTGGGGCTGTTTTTGCTGATCGGGTCGAGCTGCCGCGGCTACCGCCGGGCCGCCGCGCTCGGATAGGCCCGCGACCCGCCGCTCAGTCCCGGGCGGCGCGGCGGATGTTGGCGCTTTGCTCGGGGAGGCCGGTTTCCTCGTAGCAGACGCGCGCCAGGGTGGCGATGCCGCTTTTGATGGTGTCCTTGGAGGGGAGGGCGAAGCAGAGGCGCATGTGCGATTTCGACTCGGCCGGGTTGCACGACCATTCGGGGCCGGGGTTGAAGACGAGCCCTTCCTTGGCGGCCGGGGCGACGAGCCTGGTCACATCGACCCGGTCCGGCAATTTGATCCACAGGAAGATGCCGCCTTTGGGCCGCCACATCTTTTCGACCGTGGTGCCGAACTCGCGCTCCAGCGCCTCGACCATCGTGTCGAGCTTTTCCTTGAGGATCTGGCTCAGCTCGCCGACATGCGCGCCGAAGTTGCGCGCAGAAATATTCGGCGACGACCATCTGCTCGAGGGCGCCGGTGCCGCTGTCGGTCTCGCGCTTGAGGCCGACGAGGCGGCTCATGACCTCCCAGCCGGCGACGACATAGCCGAGCCGCAGGGCCGGCGACAATGTCTTCGAAAACGAGCCGACATGGATCACCCGGCTCGGGTCGAGCGAATAGATCGCCGGCGGCGCGCCCTCGGCCCAGGTCAAATCGGCGTAGCATTCGTCCTCGAAAATCGCGACATCGTGCTGTTTGGCGAGCGCCAGCAAGGCGTGGCGGCGGTCGAGCGGCAGGATCGAGCCGGTCGGGTTTTGCACGGTCGGGATCGTGTAGATGAATTTGGGCCGGGTGCCCTTGCGCGCGAGATCGCCGAGAATATGGTCGAGCGCGTCGATCCTGATCCCGTCATCGTCGAGCGGCGCCCCGACCACCGTGACGCCGAGGCGCTGGAGCTTGGTCAAGGCGCCGCCATAGGTGAATTCTTCGAGGATCACCGTGTCGCCGCGGTTCAGCATGACGCGGTTGACGAGGTCGAGCCCCTGGCCCGAGCCCGAGGTCATCAGCACCTCGTCGGCCGAGCAATGGATGCCGCGCGCCGCGACCTTGCCGACGACGAAATCGCGGATGCCGCGAAAGCCCTGCGGCCCGTGCGGGTTGTAGAGCGCCAAATCGGCGCCGTCGCGGCGCAGCACGGCCGCCGCCGCTTCGGCCAATTCCGCCGCCGGCACATGCTCGGGGTCGTTGTGGCCGCCGATGAAATTGTATTTCGGGAACCCGGCCCAGCGCGGCGCCGCCGGCGGCAGTCCGGTCGAAAACAGATGGCTATAGGCGAAACCGGTGGCGGGCATGGGGTTTTCCTTTGGGCTCGGAAGATCCGTCGCTCCACCCTATTTCAGCGTCTGCAGATAAGCGATGACGTCGGCGCGGTCCTGCTCCTTGGGGAAGCCGGCAAAGGTCATCTTGGTGCCCGGAGCAAAATGCTGCGGGCTGTGGAGCCACTCGTTCAACAGCTCGGGGTCCCATTTCTCCCCCTTGTGCTTTTCGATGGCGCTGGAGAACGCGTAGCCTCCGCGCCCTTCGCCGATCGGCCCGCCGACGACGTCCCAGAGGTCGGGGCCGATCTTGTTCGCCCCGCCCTTGGTAAAGTTGTGGCACACCGCGCACACCTTGGTCAGCTGCTCGCCGCGCTTGGGGTCGGCCTTGGCCAGGAGCGGCCCGATCGGCGCGAGCTTTGCCGGCGCCGCCTGCGCGGCGGTCGCCGTCGCGGCCGGCGCCGCACCGGCGACCATAAAGACCGGCTTTTCCAATTCGTTGGTGCGGATGATCTGGCTCGCGAGAATCCCGCACACCATCGCCACGATCACCGCAGTCAGCGCGGAGGCGATGATCTTGTTCCATTCGAATGACGCCATCGACGACCCTTCCGACCCTCGAGGGCCGGGAGAAAATCGAATTCCCCCCGACGATACAAATGATTTATCACGCCGTTGGCGATATGACGAACCGGGCATGTTGTCGCTGCCCCTGGTAAAGAACGGGATGCCGTGAACGCGAGCGCCGCCCCCAGCCCGATCGCTGCCCTAAACCCGATCGCCGCCCTCAACCCGATCGCCGCCCTCAACCCGATCGTGGTGATCCCGGCGCGGCTGGCCTCGACGCGTCTTCCGCGGAAGCCGCTCGCCGACATCGCCGGCATGCCGATGATCGTCCACGTCTGGCGCCGCGCCGTCGCCGCCGCGGTCGGGCCGGTCGTCGTCGCCTGCGGCGACCGGGAAATCGCCGAAGCCGTCGAGCAGGCAGGCGGCCGAGCGGTCATGACCGATCCCGACCTGCCGGCCGGCTCCGACCGCGTCCACGCCGCGGTCATGCTGCTCGACCCGGGGCGGGCCCACGGGGCCGTCGTAAACGTCCAGGGCGACATGCCGTTTCTCGACCCGGCGGCGATCCGGCGCGCGGCCGATGGCCTCGCCGACCCCGCCATCGACATCGCCACCCTGGCGGCGCCGATCATGGACGAAGCCGCCCTCGCCGACACCAGCGTCAACAAGGTCGTCGCCGGCTTTTCCGATTCGGCGCGGCCGGCCTTGGCGCTCTATTTCAGCAAGGCTGTCGTGCCGTGGGGGCCGGGCCCGCATTACGAGCATGTCGGGCTCTACGCCTATCGCCGCGCGGCGCTCGAACGCTTTGCGGCGCTGCCGCGCGGTGTGCTCGAAGAGCGCGAGCACCTCGAGCAATTGCGCGCCCTCGAAGCCGGCATGCGCATCGGGGTCGCGCTGATCGACCCCGCCCAGCTCGGCGTCCAGGTCGACACCCCCGCCGACCTCGCCCGCGCCCGCCACTTTGCCAGCCGGGCATAGCCCGCTGCCTGTCGCGACCGGCCGCCAATGATAACGGCCGCCGATGATATCGGCCGCCAACGATATCCGCCCGGCCGGGCCGGGCGATGCCGGGAGCCTACACCCCGCGGCAGATCACGTTGAGGAGGGCTTGGCGCTTTTCCACGGTGACGGCGTGGAGGGCGCGGTCGAGGGCAGCGGGGAGCGCCGCCGGGTCCTCGACGCGCTCGCCATAGCCGCCGGCGGCGGCGCAGACCTGCTCGAAAGCCGGCAATTCGTCGAGGTCGATCAACGGCGGCTTGTTGCTGCGCATCGCCTCGCCCTCGGGGTACATGCCCTGGGTCGCGCGGCGCACCGCACCCCACATCGAATTGTTCATGATCACAAACAAGACCGGCAATTTGTGCGCCGCGGCGGCGTGGTGCAGCGCGACCGGGTTGCCGAAGAGGTGCGAGCCGTCGCCGAGCGTGCAGATGACGAGCCGGTCGGGCCGGGCGAGCTTTGCCCCCAACGCGGCCCCGCCGCCCCAGCCGAGCCCCGAAGCCGGGCTCGACGCGAAATAGCTGCCCGGCAAGGTCGAGCCGCAATGCTCGGGCATCAGCGTGTATTCGTTGACGAGGATCGCGTCCTCGGGCTTGACGCGGGCGATGCAGGCGCTGGCCCAGGCCATGTGGATCGGGCGCATGCTCGCGGCTTCCTCGGCGGTCTTGCGCCAGCCCGCGTGCAACGCTTCGCGCCGCCGGGCGAGCCGCTGCCGGCGGGCCTCGACCATCGGTTTCGCGGCATGCCGGTCGAGCGCCGCGGCGAGCTCGGGCAATGCCGATGCCGGTGTGCCGGTCACCGCGAGATCGCACGGGAAGCCGCGGATCGGGTAGCGCGAAAACAAGGGATCGACACCCAAATGGACGACCCGGCATTCGGGGCGCGGCGCCTTCAGGCTCGGGACCCACGGCACGTCGCATTCGAGCACCAGGATCGCGTCGGCCTCGTCGAGATATGGGCCGGCGTCGTAGCCGAGATGAGAGGGATGGTCGGCCGAGAGGCACAGATGGCGCGGCCGGTGCTGCACCACGGGAATCGCAAAACGCTCGGCGAGGGCGGCCAGCGCGGCGACCGCTGCGGGCTCGCGCCCGGCGCTGGCGGTGACGATCAGCGGGTTCTCCGCCTCGGCCAGGATTTGCGCCGCCTCGTCGATCGCGTTTTTGTCGGGGCCGGGCGGTGCCGCGGCAACCCGGCGGCCGGGCATGTCATAGCGGAAGCTGACCACTCGCTCGGCCAAGACCTCGCGCGGCAAGGACAGATAGACCGGGCCTTTCGGCTCGCTCGCGGCGATCGAGAGGGCACGATCGACGACGGTTTCGAGCTGCTGGCCGTTTCTGAGCTCGTAATCCCATTTGACGATCTCGCGCACCATCCCGGCCTGGTCGAACATCTCCTGCGCCCAGTGGATATAAACGTCGCGCGCACCGGGGAGCCCCTCCTCGGTCAACGGGGAGCGCCCGGCGGTAAACAAGACAGGCACATTCTCGCGCGCCGCGTTCATCGCCGCGCACACGCCGTTGGCGGTGCCGACGCTGACATGGACCATGACCGCCGGGATGCGGCCGGTCACCATCGCCCAGCCATGCGCCATCGACAGCGCCAGATTCTCGTGCGTGGCGATGACCGGGCGCGGCAACGGCGTCCCGGTGCGCGCGCCTTTGGCAAAAGCCTCGACCAGCGGCGCAAAATCGGTGCCGGCATTGGCGAACAGATATTCGACCCCGCGCTCGGCCAACAGCGCCAGATACGCCTCGGCAACACTCGCCACCGCCAATTCCTTGCGTGCCATCGGATTACCTTTGGACTGGGTGCACACTTAAGGCTTGGCACCTTAGCATACTCACCCGCTGCCCGAGGCTGGCTCCGATCTAATCCTCCCCGCGAGCGCGGTCGGGTTGGTTGTCCCTAGTCACGGTTGCTGCGGCCAATCGTAAAGCGTGAGTGTCGCCTCGCCGCCATCGAGATCGACCTCAAGCACGCGGTTGACCGGTTCGCCGATGATGGCGAGCTCGTCGAGCGCGGCTTTGAATAGCTGGCGCTGAACGTTCCGGTTGACGACCGGGATCAGGATGATCAGCCCGGGATGCAGGGGCTGCGCCGCGTAGAGCTGCCGGAAATCGCTGGCGTTGTTGGTGACGAGGACAAAATCGCCGGCGCGCGCGTAGCGTAGGACATTCCAGTCCTTCCACCCGGCGCGGCCGACATGCGCGACGTGGTGGGCTTCATGACCGGGTTCCCCGGCGACGGCGACCAGCTCGACGCTGAGGCATTCGTCGATCAGGAACCTCACGACACCGCAATGGCGTCGAGCTTGCGGCGGCCGCGGCGCACCGGCTGCCGGGGATGCCAGGGCAGCTTGCGCTTCGGACCGCGGAGCGGATAGGCAGCGGCATAAACCGGTGCCAGCCGGATCATCTCGACCGTGAGGCGGGGATAGCTTTCGATCAACTCCGCCGGCTTTCCGCCCTGCGCGACGAGCTCGGCAACGACGTGCACCGGAACGCGGGTGCCGCGGAACACCGGTTCGCCGCCAAGGATTTCGGGATCGCTTACGACAAGACG
Source organism: uncultured Alphaproteobacteria bacterium (assembly GCA_963702685.1). GTDB lineage: Bacteria > Pseudomonadota > Alphaproteobacteria > ATCC43930 > CGMCC-115725 > AP-15. The sequence continues at coordinate 557,840 of CAVPDQ010000009.1, forward strand.
GCGGGCGCGGCGCAGATCGCGCAACGACGCCGCCAGCTCGCGGCGTGGCTCGCGCAGATCGATCTTGATCAGGCCGCCCTCGAGCGACACGGTGTTGCGTGGCGCCTCGGCCAAGGCGTCGAACACTTTGCGCCGCAGCCCCGGGTTCGCGATGCCCGCCGAAAGCCGGCGCTCGATCGACAGTGAAACAAGCGCGCGGGCATCGAGCAGGCGGCCGCCTTCCTCGGCCGGAACCGCGGAGATGGTCTTCCTGTCGATCGCGTTGTTCACCGCCTTAAGCGAGAGCCCGGTTAGGACGGCGGCCTCGGCCGGGGTGAAGAGGGTGTCGTGCGCTTGCATTGCCATGTCAACAAACATTCTCTATCTTGAGAGTATATAGAATTCAAGGTAGGAAAGGCAAGACCTCGCCCAACATCTTGGAACGGGGTGTTTTCTGGCCAAACGGGCCGTTTCGTGTAGGGATTGCGACTTAAGGGGCGCGGGATAAGCGCCTTCAGAGTAGAGGCAGGCCGGATCAATTTATGAGGAAATCTCGATAGCTTCAGCTCGATACGTCGGTGCGAGCGATAATCCGCGGTGGAGCGGCCTCAGCGTGTGCGGTCACCTGAAGGGGGGCCACCGAGCGCGCCAACGTGACCGGCGCACGCCCGCGACCCAGTGGGAGGAATCCGGAAACGGCGCTAGATCAGGCCGCCGTTTTACGCAACGGATCGTGTTGCATAAATCAAGAATTTTGACCGGCCGTCGGTAGCGTTACGGTTCAAGGGGTTACGCGTTGTAAAACTTGGGTGCAAAAAAGGACCGAACGACCCACAGCCATCGGACCATCACAGCAACGGCGGCGGTTTTGCCGAACGGGGCCGTCGCCGGCGGGGCATGCGGAATTGCTCCCCGTACTGACGGACGATGGCCGCTGCGGGTTCGAGGCGGATGCCGACAGCGCCGTGCTCATCGACATAGACGCATTCGGCAGCGATGCGCCTGACGACATCCTCGGGTGTCAATATCCGCGCCATCGGAGCCTCGTGCAGCTATCCGGCATGCTGCCTGAAATCGACCTGCCTGAAATCGACATTTGGCGGGCGGCGCGCCTGGTGCTCAAGCGCTGCGGCGACAGGGTCGCGGGAAGGTCCCGCGCGCGGCGCGTGCAGTGCGCTGCCTTCGGCTCTCGGCAAGCACGGTTGCCGCGCATTGTTACAAATAAAATTGCCATAATCGTATTGTAGGATGGTTTTTTGGCGGCGGCTTCGGCAATCGGGTCGGCCGCAATGATCGGAGACGGGCGATGGCTGCAGATCTGCTGTATAAACAGCCAAGGAGGCGGGGGCCGGGGCGGCCTTTCGCGAAGGGCGTATCGGGAAATCCGGCGGGGCGGCGGCCCGGGTTCGCGCAACCGCGCGACGTTGCTGGCCGAGCAATTGCTCGAAGGCGAGGCGCCGGCCTTGGCGCGAAAGGTGCTGGAGATGGCGCTCGCCGGCGACGCCGCGGCGATGCGGCTTTGTCTCGACCGGCTGATCGCCCCGCGGCGCGAGCGGCCGGTGCGGCTGGCGCTGCCCGCCTTGCGCGACGCCGGCGATCTGGGCGCTGCGATGGCGCAGGTCACCGCGGCGGCGGGGCAGGGAGCGATCACCCCGGCCGAGGCTTGCGAATTTTCGCAGGTGCTCGAAACCTACAGCCGCGCCGTCGCCACCAGCGATTTCGACCGCCGCCTCAAAGAGGTCGAGGCGATCCAGCAGGCGGCCCACCCAGCGGCATCCGATGCTGCCGCGATTTGAACGGCGGCTCGGCCGGGTGCGCATCGACACGGTGCGCGAGGAGCAGGCGATATTCGCCCACCGCACGAGGCTCGAAGCGTGGGTCGCCGTCGGCGAGCTGCTGCGTCGGATGCTGGCCGAGCGCAACGTCGATCCGGCGCAAGTCCGGGCCTTGCGCTGGGCGGACCAGGCCGCGGCCGAGCTCGCCGGGCTGCCCGAGCCTGCTGCCGCTCAGGAAGCCGAGGGGCCCCGGCAGGCCGCAGCCGATGACGGTGAAGCGGCCGAGCGGTTCTACGCCAGGCTCGCCAAGCTGGCATCGGCGAACTTCGCCACGGGTCAGCGCCCGGACCCGGCCCGCTCGTCCCCCGCGGAATGGCTCGCCTGGTGTCTCGTCACCCCAGCCGCGGGTGAGCGAGCGAGTGGCGGCGTATCGACGGGGACACCCGTTTGATGCCCCCACCCCGACCCTCCCCCGCAGGCGGGGGAGGGAATGGGAGGGGGTGCGCTGGCCGCGGAGTCACCCCTTCACCATCAAGGTGCGTCTACAGCGAGAAAGCGGTGGGCGATGGCGGCGTGCATGGCGATGCCGAACGCCATGGCGGCTTCGTTCAGCACCATGCGGTTGGAGTGGCAGGGGGCGATGTGGCCGTGGCCGTCCGCGCCTTCGGGCATGACGCCCAAAAACATCATGCAGCCCGGCATGCGCTGGAGCACATAGGAGAAGTCTTCGGCGCCCATGATCGGCGCCGGCGGGTCGATGTAGTTGCCGGGGCCGAGAAGCTCGGTCGCCACACCGCGGGCGAAATCGACAAAGCCGGCGTCGTTGACCGTGACCGGATAGCCGCGCCGGATCGTGACCGCAGCCTCGCACAAATGCGCGGCGGCGATATTCGTGGCGACGCGCCTGATCCCCTCCTGCGCCTTTTCACGAGCCTCCTCCGAGGTCGCGCGCAAGAGTGCCGACCATCTCGGCCGATTTCGGGGATCACGTTGTTGGTGGTGCCGGCGGCGACCTTGCCGCAGGTCAACACCACCGGGTCGAACACGTCGATCCGCCGGGTCACCATCGTCTGCAAGGCGAGGCCGATCTCGAACGCGACCGGGATCGGATCGACCGCATGGTGCGGCATCGAGGCGTGGCCGCCGCGGCCGGTCACGGTGATGGTCCAGGTGTCGGCCGAGGCGAGGATCGGGCCGGGCTTGCCGAGAATGGCGCCGGTTTTGAGCTGCGGCGCGATATGGAGCGCAAAAGCCGCGTCGGGCTTGGGGTCGGCCTCGATCAGCCCGTCTTCGAGCATCAGCCGCGCGCCGCCATATCCCTCCTCGCCCGGCTGGAACATGAATTTGACCGTGCCGGCGAGCTCGTCCTTATGGCCGTGCAGCAAATGCGCCGCCTGCACCAGCATCGAGGTGTGCGCGTCATGGCCGCAGGCATGCATCCGGCCATCGACCTCGCTGGCATAGTCGAGCCCGGTCGCTTCCGGCATCGGCAGCGCGTCCATGTCGCCGCGCAGGAGGATGGTGCGGCCCGGCCTCGTGCCGCGCAGCGAGACGACGAGACCGGAGGTCGATGTCCCGCGGGCAATTTCGACATCGAGACCCGCGAGCCCGTCGAGCACCGCCTGCGTGGTCAGCGGCAGGTCGAGGCCCAGCTCGGGCTTGCGATGAATCCGCCGGCGCAACGCCACCGCTTCCGGCAGCAGCGCGCGCGCCTCGTCGAGAAAGCGATGCAGATCGGTCATGCTTGGATCCCTTCGGTACGCGGCCGAACAGAGGGTATCGTCATTCCCCGCCAACGATGTCATTCCGGGATGCCCCGTGAGGGCAGGCCCGGAACCTATGAACACAATCGCCCGACAGCATATTCGCACGCCCGTGTGCATAGGTTCCGGGCTCGCGGGCGATGCCCGCGTCCCGGAATGACAAGTTTTGCATTCCTCAGCCGAGGCCCAGCCGGTCGGAGGCGAGGCGCGCACCCTCGGCCAGCGATTTGAGCTTGGCCCAGACCACGTCCTCGGCGACCCGGCCCATCCCGGCCGAGGTGTCGAAGCCGCAATCGGTGCCGGCGAGGACGCGCTTCGGGTCGCCGACGACCTGCGCCACCCGCTCGATCCGCTCGGCGACCGCCTCGGGGTGCTCGACAAAATTGGTCAGGCTGTCGATGACCCCGGCGACCAGCAATTGGTCGTCGGCCAAAGGCTGCTTTTCAAAGACGCGGTATTCGTGCGCGTGGCGCGGATTGGCAAACGGCAGAAAGAAGGCGCCGACCTTCGCTTGCTTCAGGATCGGCAGGATATCGGCGAGCGGCACGTCGCAATCGTGCGGCCCTTCGTAATTGCCCCAGCAGACATGGAGCCGCACCCGATCGCGCGGGATGTTTTCGAGCGCCACGTTGATCGTCGCCACGACGCGCTCGACAAAGCCGAGAAAATCGCCGAGCGGCCGGTCCTGGTAGGAGAGATGGCGTTCGAGCGCCAGATCCGGGCAATCGAGCTGGAGCAGAAAGCCGGCACCGACGATCGCCTCGTATTCCTCGCGCAACGCCGCGCCGAGGGCGGCGAGATAGGCCGCCTCGGTGTCGTAATATTCGTTCTTCATGGCACCGGCGATAATGCCGGGCGAGGGGGCGGTCAGAAACGGCTCGACAAAATGCGCGCCCGCCTCGTCGAGCGCCGCCTCGGAACTCGGCGCATTCGGCCTCGACCGCGCTGCGGCCGAGATAGCGGATTTCGGCGATCGCCTTGGGCGGGCCCATGTTGCTGACCGCCTGGCGGGCGGCGAGCTGCTCTTCCATGATCCGGCGGAACACCGGGTAGCGCAGCGCATCGGCGCGGGCGCGGCGCTGCCACGATCCGCCAAACCCGCTCATGCGGTGGCGGATGTGCAGAAAGAAGCCTTCGCGCTGCTGCTCGCCATTGTTGGCGATATCGACGCCGGCTGCGGCCTGCTTGGCGATGATGCCGCGCAAGGCCTCGTGGCCGAGCCGGTCGATCTCCGCCGTATCGACCGATTCGCCGCGCGCTCGGCGAATATAGAGCTGGGTCAGCTCGGCAGGGCGCGGCAGGCTGCCGGTATGAGTGGTCAGGATGCGGTCTTCGCTGCGGCGCATCGTCGCTCCTTTCGCTGCGATTGCGTCGGTTTCTCTGAGCTTATCGCCGAACCGCCCGGTGTCGCCAGCGCGAACGCGAACAAGTCGCCAGCGCGAACGCAAACAACTCGCTTGTCGGCCGGGCCGCCGCCTCATAAGCTGGGGTCCTTGGCGCAACAACTGAAAGGAGGTGATCCTGTGTGTCTCCAAAAACCGCGGTCGTCCGCTGCCGTGACCAGGATCCTCGCTTCTGTGGAGATCCGCGCCTGACATAGGGCATGGTTCGCGGCCGTGATCGGCCGCCGGTATTCGGCTGAAGGGCCGCCCCTCGGGGCGGCCTTTCTCATTTGCGGGCGCGGTTGGAGACATGGCCGAGATGAGGCTGAAATTTAATGATTTTTGTGGTAAATAGACACTAGGTTTGTGGCCAATACCAATCCTAAATTAGGAAGAACATTTGCCGAAATGACGAGAATCCGGACGCTAATCATTAACAACTTGTTAACTGCCTTGGAACGTCGCGGGAACCTTGGTTAACCATGACCGCCGATCGGAGGCAAGACCCGGACGAGGCCGCGGCACAACCATTCAGCCAGAGCTTTACGCCACGCCGGCGGGGTTGGCGCGCGTTTGCCGTGACTGATCCTCGCTTCCGTGGGAAGGCTTGGGTTTACGGGCCGCGATCGGCCTCCGGATAGGCGGGCCGGCCGCCCGCCCGCCGGGCAGCTTCCGATGTTTGGGCACGGTCAGACAAGGCTGAAACGCAACGATTTTTGTAGTAAATACACGTGCTGTTCGGAGTAATGCTTACTCCATAAGTATCGTGAACATATCATAAAAATCTGAAAATCAGGACGGTGGTTATTAACAAATTTAATCCCTGGGCCGGAACACCTCACGAACGGCCGTTAACCAAGCGGATGCCTGCGCCCAAACGGGCTTGGGAGGCTTCAGAGGAGGCCGTGGCGCACCACCAGCCACAGCTTGCGCGGCGCCGGCAGGCGGGCTCGCACCGCCGGGTCGCGCCAGCCCGCGCGCAGCATTGCACGCAACGTTGCATGGTAGACGGCGGCCATGACTGCCGCCGGACGCATCGCCCGCCGCCGGCACTCGGCCATCGCCCGCGCGCTCTGGTGAAAATGCCGCTCGGCGATCGCCGCCAGCTCGCGGCATGCCGAGGGCAACGCCGGATGGCGCAGCACCGCCATCGGCTCGCAATCGCGGATGCCGTGCCGCGCGAGGATCTCGCGCGGCAGATAGAGCCGGCCGCGGCGTGCATCCTCGTCGAGGTCGCGCAGGATATTGGTCAATTGCAATGCCCGGCCGAGCGATTCGGCGACCCGATGCGCGGCCTCGCCGGCATCGCCGAAGACATGCACCGAGAGATGGCCGACGGCGCTCGCGACCCGCGCGCAATAAAGGTCGAGCATGGCGAGGTCGGGCGCCCGGATATCCTCGCGCGCATCCATCTCCATGCCGTCGATGACATGCAGGAAATCGGCACGGCGCAAGCCATAGCGGTGCACCGGCTCGCGCAACGCGCGGGCGACGAGATGGCGTGGCGCGCCGGCATAGAGCGCATCGATCTCGGCCCGCCAAACGGCAAGGGCAGCGAGCTTTTGCTCCGGCGGCCGGTCATCGTCGGCGATGTCGTCGACCTCGCGGCAGAACGCATAGACCGCGTACATGCCGTGGCGCCGCTGCTGCGGCAGCAGCCGCATCGCCCAATAAAACGAGGTCCCGGAGGCGGTGACGCGAGCGCGGATCGCTGCGCGCAGCGTCGCCTCGTCGATTGCGTCATCGGCGATGCCGATCGCTGCATCGCTCATCCGCCGCCCCGCTGCATGAGGCCCGCGACAAAGGCGGCGAGAAAATCCGATTTGCGCAAGCCGACGCGCTGCGCCAGCGGGTCGCCGGTGCGCAAGCGGCGCAGCAGCCGCGCAGCCAGCGCCACGATGACCGCGCATTCACGGCGCAGACCCGGTGCGGCGACGCGCGGCGGCAAGCCGCGCGCGGTTTCGACGAGGTCCGCGGTGCGGTCGAGCAGCCTGTCGAGCACCTGCCGCAAACCCGGGCTTGCCGCCGGCGCGGCGAGCGCGGCGACGCCGATCCGGGCGGCGGCGAGATCGGCGAGCGGCAGGTAGACGCGGTCGAGCAGCCGGTAATCGCTGGCGCAATCCTGCAAATGATTGAGCACCTGCAAGGCCGCGCACAGCGCATCCGAGGGCGCCCAGGCGGTGCGGCCCTCGCCGTGCAAATCGAGCAGCTGGCGTCCGACCGGTGCCGCCGAATAGCGGCAATACTCCATCAGGTCGTCCCAATCGCGATAGCGCAGCTTTTCCGCATCGAGCCGGAAGGCATGCAGCACATCGTGGCAGTGCCGGGGAGTGACCCCGGTCGCATCGAGGCTCGCGCGCATTGCCGCGGCGGCCGGTGCCGCCTCACCCGGCGCCCCCACTTCCGCCGCACCGTCGAGCACGGACGCGATCCGGTCGAGCCGGCGAATCTTTTCCGCGGCCGGCAGGGACGGGTTGTCGGCGATATCGTCGGCGTTGCGGGCAAAGCGGTAGAACGCATGCACATGCACGCGCAAATCGCGCCGGATCAGCCACGACCCGACCGGAAAATTCTCGTCGCCGCGCCGCTTTCCGGACGGCGTTTCGAGGTTTCCCTGCGCTTGTCTTCGCTGTTCGGCCGCCGCGCTCATCCCAGATAACCGTTGACCGCGAACCAATCGACCGCGTCGGCAATGGCGTCGAGCGCCGGGCGCGGATGGTAGCCCAACTCTTGCGTTGCTTTGGCGCAAGAAAAATACATTTTCTTTTTCGCCATGCGAACACCGTCGCGCGTTGTCAGCGGCTCGCGCCCGGTAAGCCGTGCCAACAGCTCGGCCGCGACCGCCGCCGTCGCCGCCACTGGGTAGGGGATGCGCAGCCGCGGCGGCCGTTTGCCGGCGCGCACCGCCGCCGCCGCCAGGATCTCGCAGAGCGCCAGGTCCTGGCCGCCGAGGATATAACGCTCGCCGATCCGCCCGCGCTCCGCCGCCAAGAGATGGCCCGCGGCCACATCATCGACGTGGGCGATGTTGAGCCCGGTATCGACAAAGCCGGGCATATGCCCGCGCGCGGCTTCGAGGATGACACGGCCGGTGGGGGTCGGCTTGCGGTCGCGCGGCCCGACCGGGGTCGACGGGTTGACGATGACGGCGTTCAGCCCACGCTCGGCGACGAGGCTGCGCACCGCCTCCTCGGCCGCGAACTTGGATTGCTTATAGGGGCCGATCATGTCGGCAAGGCGGCCCGGCGTGGCCTCGTCGGCGACGCCGTTTTGGACGAGGCCGATTGTCGCGACGCTGCTGGTGTAGACGATCCGCTCCACCCGGGCGTCGAGCGCCGCCGCCATCAGGTTGCGCGTGCCTTCGACATTGGCGCGGAACATCGCTCGGGGGTCGGGGACCCACAGCCGGTAATCGGCGGCGACGTGAAAGAGATAGCGGCAATCGGCGACCGCATGCGCCAGGGACGGAGCATCTTCCATTGCACCCGGTGCGATCTCGACCTCGAGGCCGGCGAGGTTGGCGCGGTCGCTCGCCGGCCGCGCCAGCACCCGGACGGAATGTCCGGCGCGCAGCAGCGCGCGCACCACCGCCGAGCCGACAAAGCCGGTCCCGCCGGTGACAAGGCAGAGGCCGGGCGGGAGCGGCATCGGGGCCAGCGGCGAATCGAAGGCTCAGCGCCCGCTGGAAGCCGGCGCCGCCGATGGCGCCGCACCGGCTGCGGCGGCGCGGGCGCGGGCCGCTTTTGCCTTGTCGGGCTCGCCGAGCACGTCATAGGCATGGGCGAGGCGCGCCCAGCCCGGCGGCATCGCCGGGCTCGCGTTCGAGCCGGGCTGCCAACCGCTCGACCATGCCGCGGATCATCGTCTGGCGCTGCTCCGGGTTCATCGATTGCGCGGCTGCGACATCCTTGGCATCCGGGCCGGGGGCATTCGGGCCGGGCGCGTTCGCATTCGCCGGCGGCCCGCCCGATATCTCGGCAAGCCGGGCCGCGACATATTGCTTCCAGGGCGCGTCGGCGGGTGCCGCGGCGAGGAGCGCTTGCAGCAGGCTCTTGGCGGTCGCGACATCGCCACGCTGCAAGGCCCCTTGGGCGCGGTAGAAGCGGGCGCGCGGATCGTCGCCGGCTTTGGCGAACTCGGCTTCGGCCGCCGCACCCACCGTCCCGTTGGCTTCGAGCACGATGGCTTCGCCGAGCTCGGCATGGAGCTGCGGCTTGTCCGGCGCCAGGTGGATTGCACGAGAATAAGCCTCGCGCGCCGCGGCAAAGCGGCCGAGTGCGGCGTCGGTGCGGCCGAGCATGATCCAATCTTCGAGATTGCTGGGGTCGCGCGCGAGCCGTGCGGTCAGCTTGTCGGCGGCGGTGGCAAAGGTGGCGGCGTCGTGCGGGTCCGCCGTCTCGGCCGCGGCACCCGAGCGCCCGATATCGGCGGGCGCCCCGACCGCGGCATAGATCGCGATCGCGGCGACCGGCAGGAGTGCTGCAACCCCGGCCGCAGCGCCGACGCGCCACGACACCTCGGGCGCGCTTCCGGCTTCGAGCGGCGCCGGGCTGTCGCGATCGGCGAGGGCGAGCATGCGCCGGGCGATTTCGGCGCGCGCCGCAACGGCTTCTTCGGGCCCGAGCCTTTCCTGGGCCAGATCGCTCTCGATATCGGCGAGCTGGCGGCGAAACACCGCAACCGTGGCACCGCCATCATCGGTGCCGGCCTGGCGCAACAGCGGGCGCAGCAGAACGAGGAGCGCTGCGACCACGAGCAGGCCGGCGAGCACCCAGAACCAGAGCATCATCCCCAGACCATCAGCCGCTGTCGCCGAGCAGCATCGCGGCGCGAGCGTTTTCTTCGGGCGAGAGCGGCGGCGGCCCGGCATCGGCACGGCGCCGCCGAGCGCGCACCACCAGAAACCCGCCGGCGCCGAGCAGGAGGAGCGGCGGCCCGAGCCAAAGGAGCCAGGTCGCCGGCTCGAACGGCGGGTCGAGCAGCACAAAGGTGCCGTAGCGCGCGACGATATAATCGAGGACCGCTTTGCTGCTGTCGCCGGCGACGAGCCGCTGCCGCACCAGCACACGCAAATCATGGGCGAGGTCGGCGCTCAATTCGTCGATCGACTGGTTCTGGCAGACGAGACAGCGCAGCTCGCGGCTGATCGTCCGCGCGCGCGCTTCGAGCACCGGGTCGGCGAGCCGCTCGGAAGGCTCGACCGCCTGCGCGACCAGCGGCCCGAGGACAAAGAACAGCGCCGCCGCAAGGACGAATTGCCGGATCATGCCGAATCGGCCGATTGCCCGAGCGCGGCCGGCGCCGGGCGGGCCGCCGGCAAACGCATCCGCAGCCGCCGGTCGCTGAGCGAGACGAGCCCGCCCAACGCCGCCAGGATCGCGCCGAACCAGATCCAGGGAACCAGCGGATTGTAATAGGCGCGCAACACCCAGCCGCCTTTGCCATCGGGATCGCCGAGCGCCAGGTAAAGGTCGCCAAAACCGTTGGTGGTGATCGAGGTGTTGGTCGTGCGGCTGCCGGCGATCGGGTACCAGCGCCGTTCGGGATGGACCGTAAACGAGGCGTGGCCCGGCCGGCTGACGGTGATTTCGGCGCGCTGGGCCTGGTAGTTTTCGACATTGCTCTCGGTCACGCCGCCAAAATGCAGCGTGCGGCCGGCGATCTGGAGGGTGCTGCCGGCGTGGACGGTCTCGATCCGCTCGCTGCGCCAGGCGGTCGAAACCGTGATCCCGGCGATCAGCACACCGACCCCGAAATGGGCGAGCGCATAGCCAAAGGTGCCGCGCGGCAGATGCGAGAGCCGCCGCCAGGCGGTGGCCAGAGCGAGCTTGCCGAGGCCGGCGCGGTCGGCGAGATCGGCGAGCACCGCCAGCATCGCCCAGGAGGCGAGCGCGAGCCCGCCGAGTGCTGCCGGCGAGGCGCTGCGGTCCAGGACAAAAACAATCGCCGGAACGAGGACGGCGCCGGCCAAGGCCGGAGCCAGCCGTCCGATGGCACCTTTGAGATTGCCGCGGCGCCAGGCGAGCACCGGCCCGATCGCCATTGCGACGAGCCCCGGCACGACAATCGGGATAAAGGTCGCGTCGAAATATTGCGGGCCGACCGAAATCTTGTCGCCGTTCGCGACTTCGGCGAAGAGCGGGTAGAAGGTGCCGAGAAACACCGTCGCCATGCCGGCGCAGAGCACGAGGTTGTTGAGGACGAGGGCGCTCTCGCGGCTGACCGGCGCAAACCGGTTGCCGGCTTCGAGCCGCGGTGCGCGCAGCGCGTACAGGAGGAGCCCGCCACCGATCACCAGCACGATCAGCACCAGGATAAAGACGCCGCGGGTCGGATCGACGGCAAAGGAGTGGACCGAGGTCAACACACCCGAGCGCACCAGAAACGTGCCGATCAGGCTCATGCCGAAGGTCAGGATCGCCAACAAGACGGTCCAGCGCTGCAAGGTCTCGCGCTTTTCGAGGACCGCCGCCGAATGCAAGAGCGCGGTGCCGAGCAGCCATGGCATAAAGGAGGCGTTCTCGACCGGGTCCCAATACCACCAGCCGCCCCAGCCGAGGATGTAATAGGCCCACCAGCTGCCCATCGCGATGCCGAGCGTCAGCCCGCACCAGGCGGTCAAGGTCCAGGGCCGCACCCAGCGCGCCCAGAGCGCGCCGACGCGGCCTTCGAGGAGGGCCGCGATCGCAAACGAATAGGTGATCGAGAACCCGACATAGCCGAAATAGAGAAAGGGCGGGTGAAAGGCGAGACCGGGGTCCTGCAGGAGCGGGTTCAGGTCGCGGCCGTCCATCGGCACCGGGAAGAGCCGGTCGAACGGGTTCGAGGTGGCGATGATAAAGAGCAATGTGCCAAAGCCGAGGAGACCCTGGATGGCGAGGGTGCGGGCGCGCAGGCTCGCCGGCAAGGTGCGGCCGAAGCAGGCGACGAGCCCGCCGAAGAGCGCGAGCATGAACACCCACAGCATCATCGAGCCTTCGTGGCTGCCCCATACGCCGGTGACCTTGTAGAGCATCGGCTTCGACAGGCTCGAATTCTCGTAGACGTTGCGCACCGAGAAATCGGAGACGACGTGGGCATGGATGAATGTCGCAAAGGCGAGCGCGACCAGGCCGAGCTGCAGGAGCGCCGCGGGCCGCGCCACATCCATCAGCGCCCGGCTCTTGGCCTGCGCGCCGGCGAGCGGCACCACCGCCTGCACCGCCGCCACCAAGAGCGCCAAGATCAGCGCGAAATGACCGATTTCTACGAGCATGTCATGAACCTGCGAACACCAGAGCGTGAGTGGCCGATCGACTTTTTCGCAGTGATTTCACGGGCAATTTAGCACGCCCGCCCTTTCCGGCGACAGTATCATCCATCGCCGGGCTGCGACGCTGCGGCGCAAGGGGGCGGATATGAGGGGCATTTTGGGGATCGCCGCGTTGCTCGCCTTCGCCTGGGCGCTGAGCGAGGACCGGTTCCGGGTGCCGCTCAGGGTCGTCGTGGCGGGGGTGCTGCTGCAATTCGCGCTCGCGCTCTTGTTCATCAAGTTCCCGCCCGCCGCGGCGGTGTTCGCGGCGCTCAACGACGGCGTTCAGGCGCTGCAAAAGGCGAGCGAAGCCGGCACCGGCTTTGTCTTCGGCTATCTCGGCGGTGGCGAATTGCCATTTGCCGAGACCCGGCCGGGGGCCGCCTTTATCTTTGCGTTTCGTGCGCTGCCGCTGGTGCTGCTGATCAGCGCGCTCGCGACCTTGCTGTTCTATTGGGGCATTTTGCAGCGCATCGTCCAGGGCTTTGCCTGGGTGTTCCGGCGCACGATCGGGGTCGGCGGGCCGCTCGGCCTCGGGGCTGCGGTGCATATCTTTGTCGGTCATATCGAGGCGCCGCTCCTGATCCGGCCCTATCTCTTGCGGCTGCAGCGCGGCGAGTTGTTTGCGCTGATGAGCTGCGGCATGGCCGGGATCGCCGGGACGGTCATGGTGCTCTATGCGACGATCCTCGGGCCGGTGATCCCGAACGCGATCGGCCATATCCTGGCCGCGGCGGTGATCAGCACCCCGGCAGCGCTCGCGGTCGCGGCGCTGATGGTGCCGTTCCGCCCCGACCCGAGCGCGGAAGCGACGCTGATGATCGCCGACCCACCCTTGAGCGCGCTCGACGCGATCGCCAAAGGGACCCGCGACGGCATTGTTTTTCTCGCCAATATCGTGGCGATGCTGGTCGTGGCGGTGGCGATCGTCAGCCTGATCAATATGGCGCTGGGGCTGTTGCCGGGTGCAGCGGGTGCGCCGATCACCTTGCAGCGCCTCTTTGCCTATGCCTTTCGCCCGGTCGTGTGGCTGATCGGGATTCCCGCGCGCGATGTCGCCACCGCAGCCCAGCTGATGGGCACCAAGACCGTGCTCAACGAATTCGTCGCCTATATCGACCTCGCCAGATTGCCGCCGGGTGCGCTCAACCCGCGCTCGCAGCTGATCATGACCTATGCGCTGTGCGGCTTTGCCAATTTCGGCAGCCTCGGCATCCTGATTGGCGGCATGGGGGCGATGGTGCCCGAGCGGCGCCACGAGATCGTCGCCCTCGGCCTGCGCTCGATCCTGGCGGGCACGATCGCCAGCTGCATGAGCGGCGCCGTCGCCGGCATACTTTAGCCGCCGCCCCCGCGCTCGGGGAAGAGGTCGAGGAGGCCGGCGCGCGAGGCCGGGCAGACGCCGCGCTCGGTGACGAGTGCCGTGACGAGGCGCGCCGGGGTTACGTCGAACGCGTAATTGGCGGCGGGGCTGCCTTCCGGGGTGAGACGCACAGCGAGGCGGCGACCGTCCTCGCTCCAGCCTTCGATATGGGTGACCTCGCGCGCGTCGCGCTCTTCGATCGGGATCGCGTCGCCGTCCTCGATCTCCCAGTCGATCGTCGATGACGGCAACGCGACATAAAACGGAACGTCGTTGTCGTGCGCGGCGAGCGCCTTCAGATAGGTGCCGATCTTGTTGGCGACGTCGCCCTTGGCCGTGGTGCGGTCGGTGCCGACAATGCAGAGATCGACCCGGCCGCGGCGCATCAGATGGCCACCGGCATTGTCGACGATCACGGTATGGGCGACGCCGTGCTGACCCAATTCCCATGCGGTGAGCCCCGCACCCTGGTTGCGCGGGCGGGTCTCGTCGACCCAGACATGGACCCCGACGCCGTCGTCATGCGCGCGGTAGATCGGCGCCAAGGCGGTGCCCCAATCGACGGTGGCGAGCCAGCCGGCGTTGCAATGGGTCAGGATCTCGACGCGTCCCGTCATGTCCTTGCGCCGCCATGCCTCTTCAATGAGGTGCGCACCGTGCTCGCCGAGCGCCCGGTTCACCGCAACATCGGCCTCGGCGATCTCGCCGGCCCGCGCCAGGGCGGCGCCGTGGCGGTGGGGCGGCGGCAGGCCGGCCAGCGCGCGCCTCATCTCGTCGAGCGCCCAGCGCAGATTGACCGCGGTCGGACGGGTCGCGCCGAGCTTTGCAGCCGCCAGGTCGAGCCCGGTGTCGGAGGCATCCTCGGCCATCGCCAAGGCGACGCCATAGGCGGCGGTGGCGCCGATCAGCGGGGCGCCGCGCACCTGCATCGTGCGGATCGCGCGCGCCGCATCGTCGAGGCCGTGCAATGCCACGACGGCGAGCTCGTGCGGCAGCCGTGTCTGGTCGATGATCTCGACCGTGCGGCTGTCGCGGGCGAGCCAGATCGTGCGCATCGGCCTGCCCGCGACCATCATTTCAGATCGCCTGTGCCGCCAGCACGCGCCCGGCGACCGCGTCGAGCCGCGCGAGCACTTCCGGGTCGCGGTGCTCGGCCGCGGTGATCAGCGCGCGGTCGAGCGCGGTCTGGCAGCCCTGCCGGCACGGACCCGCATGCGCGCCGAGCAACGGCACCAGATGCCGGACAAGGGCTTTTGCCTTTGCTGCATTGGCGCGCAATACGCCGACGATCATCTCCATATCGACCGCGCCGTGGGTCGGATGCCAGCAATCGTAATCGGTCACCATCGCCACCGTCGCGTAGCAGATCTCCGCCTCGCGGGCGAGCCTGGCCTCGGGCATGTTGGTCATGCCGATCACGTCGCAACGCCACGAGCGATAAAGCTCGCTTTCGCCGAGCGTCGAGAATTGCGGACCCTCGATGACAAGATAGGTGCCGCCGCGTTTTGGCGCGAGCCCCGCCGGTGCGGCGGCGGCAAGGAGCGCATCGCCGATCCGGCCGCAGACCGGCTGCGCCATCGAGACGTGCGCGACGCAGCCCGACCCGAAAAAGCTCCGGGCGCGGGCGAGGGTGCGGTCGACGAATTGGTCGATGACGACAAAATCGCCGGGCGCCAGATCCTCGCGCAGGCTGCCGACCGCGGAGAGCGAGACGATGTCGGTCACACCGCAGCGCTTCAGCGCATCGATATTGGCGCGGAAATTGATCTCCGACGGCGGCAGCACATGGCCGCGGCCGTGCCGGGGCACAAACACCACCCTCTGTCCGCCGAGCGTGCCGAAGCAGAATTCGTCCGAGGTCCGGCCAAACGGGCTCTCGACCCGCCGCCACGACACCTCGGCGAGACCGTCGATCTCGTAAAGCCCGCTGCCACCGATAATGCCGATGACGGGCGGGGCCATCGCGCTAGCGGGGTGCTGAAAAACGTGAGCTAGAGCAGGCTGAGCGGTGCCGCATCCTTCGAGACGCGCTCCTTCGGAGCGCTCTTCAGGATGAGGTCTTTTGTTCCAAGCACTTGCCTCACCCTGACGAGGCCCGAAGGGCCGTCTCGAAGGGTGCCGATACAGAAAAACCGCATTTTTCAGCAGCCTGCTAGTGATGGATCGAAGACCAGATCTTGCGCTTGGCCGCGTAGAACACGCCGACCGCGACAAACAGAAACAGGAACACCTTGAGCCCGGTGCGGTGGCGGGTGTCGAGGTTGGGCTCCGACGCCCAGGTCAGGAACGCGGCCACGTCGTGCGCCATCTGCGGCACCGTCGCCTTGGTGCCGTCGGCAAACGTCACCGCGCCTTCGGCCAAAGGCGGCGGCATCTTGATCTGATGGCCGGGAAAGAACTCGTTGTAGTACATGCCGGGCAGCAGCTTGAACCCGGCCGGCGGCGGGTCCTTGTAGCCGTTCATCAGCGCAAAGACGTAGTCCGGACCGCCGTCGCGCGCCTTGACGACCAGCGACTGGTCGGGCGGCAAGGCGCCGCCATTGGCCGCGCGTGCCGCTTCGTCGTTCGGGAAAGGCCCCGGGATCGGGTCGGCGGGCCGGCCCGGCCGCTGAAACATTTGGCCCTGGTCGTTCGGCCCGTCCGTCACCTGATAGGTGGCGGCGATCGCCTTGACCTCGCTGGCGTTGTAGCCGATTTGCGACAGGTCGCGGAACGAGAGGTGCGAGACCGGATGGCAGGCCGAGCAGACCTCTTTATAGACCTGGAAGCCGCGCTGCAGCGTGGCGAGGTCATAAGTGCCGAAAATGCCGTCGAACGACCATGTCTGACGCGGCAGCGGGGGCGTGCCGTCGGCGGCGCGGGTGACGGCCGGAGCGAGCGGCATGAGCGCCGCGAGGGCGGCGGCGAGAACGAGGCGGCGCATCTCAGGGTTTCTCCGTCGGCACGCCGGCGCGGCTCAATCGCGCGCCGCCGCCCAACACCGGGGTGCCGATGCCGACCGGCAACGGCAACGGCCGCTCTAGCTTGCCGATCAGCGGGAACAAGACCAGGAAGTGGAAATAGAAATAAAACGTCGCGATCTGGCCGACCGTGACGACGATCCCCAGCGGCGGGTTGAACCCGACCCAGCCCAAGGCCACGACATCGATGACCAGCAGCCACGACACCCATTTGTAAACCGGTCGAAACCGGGCGCTGCGCACCGGCGAAGTGTCGAGCCACGGCACGAAAAACAACAGGAACAGCGAGCCGAATGCCAGGACCACGCCGATCAGCTTGGCCGGGATGCCGAGCACGCTGAAGGTGATCGAGCGCAGCATCGCGTAATACGGCAAGAGATACCATTCGGGGACGATATGGTTTGGCGTCTGCATCGGGTTGGCTGGAATGTAATTGTCCGGATCGCCGAGAAAATTCGGCGCGTAGAAAACGAAGAACGCATAGATCAGCAGAAACACCGTCAGCCCGAACAGATCCTTGATCGTGTAATAGGGGTGGAACGGGATCGTGTCCTGCGGCCCTTTGACGTCGATCCCGAGCGGGTTGTTGGAGCCGAAACGGTGCAGCGCCATCAGGTGCAGGCCGACGACGGCGAGGATGACAAACGGCAGCAGATAGTGCAGCGCGTAAAAACGGTGCAAGGTCGGGTTGCCGACGGTGAAGCCGCCCCACAAATAGGTCACGATTCCCTGCCCGACCACCGGGATCGCCGAGAACAGGTTGGTGATGACGGTCGCCGCCCAGTAGCTCATCTGCCCCCACGGCAGCACATAGCCCATAAACGCGGTGGCGATCATCAGCAGCAGGATGATCACACCCAGAATCCACAGGAACTCACGCGGCTCTTTGTACGAGCCGTAGTAGAGCCCGCGGAAAATGTGGATGTAGACGATGGCAAAGAACATCGATGCGCCGTTCATATGGGCATAGCGCATCAGCCAGCCGTAATTGACGTCGCGCATGATGCGCTCGACCGAATCGAACGCCAGCGCCGAATCGGGCGTGTACTGCATCGCCAGAAAGATGCCGGTCACGATCATCGTCACCAGCATGATCCCGGCGAGCGAGCCGAAATTCCACCAATAGGTCAGGTTGCGCGGGGTCGGGTATTCGTAGAGCTCGTGGTTCAGCGCGGCCAGGAACGGCAGCCGGTAGTCGATCCAGCGAATGATGCGGCTGGTCCGGCCGGGGCGATTTTCGGACATCACGCCTCTCCTAGCCGATCTTGATCTTGGCGTCGGCGGTGAACTCGTAGCTCGCCTGGCTGGCCTCCGCCACCTGCCCCGGCAGCCAAAGGTTCAACGGCGCCGGGCCTTGGCGGATCCGCGCCGAGGTGTCGTAGATCGAGCCGTGGCACGGGCAGAACCAGCCGCCATAGGGGCCGCGGTCGTCACCCGGCTTTTGCCCGAGCGGGATGCAGCCGAGATGGGTGCAGACGCCGACGACAACGAGCCATTCCGGCTTTTTTACACGCTGCCCATCGCTCTGCGGGTCGCGCAGAGTATTGATGTCGACATTTTGCGCGGCCTTGATCTCGGCCGGCGTGCGGTGGGCGATAAAAACCGGCTTGCCGCGCCAGGCGACGGTCAACCGCTGGCCCACCTGCACCGGCGCAAGGTCGGCCTCGGTCGAGGACAGCGCCAAGGTGTCGCGCGCCGGGTTCAAGGTGTCGATAAACGGCCAGATCGAGGTGCCGACGGCGACAACGCCGAGGGCGGCCGCGGTCAGGATCAGAAAATCCCGCCGGGTCTCGCCGGCATCGGCGCCGGCGTGATCGGTGTGTGCCAAATCGGCCATGGAAATCCTCTTGCCTTGCGCACCGGTTTGCCGGCGAGCCGGTCTCCGGGGTCGCGGCGCGAAGCTATACCGTTGAAGAAGCCGAGCTATGCGACAGACTGCCGCAGAAATCCTCGGCTTCGGCGATTGTCGGGACGCTTGGTATAATCCACCCGGCCGCTTCTGGAAACACGGATCGGGGGTCGCTTGCGACTGGCTCTCTTCGAACCGGACATCCCGCAGAACACCGGCGCCCTGTTGCGGCTCGCCGCCTGCTTCGGGGTCGCGGTCGATCTGATCGAGCCCTGCGGTTTTCTGCTGGACGACCGCCGGCTGAAGCGCGCGGCGCTCGATTACCGCGCGCTCTCGCCGCTCTGCCGCCATCCTTCCTGGGCCGCGTTTCTCGCCGGGCGCGCGCTTCCGTCGCGGCTGGTGCTGATGACGACCAAGGGCGAGGTTGCCCTGCACCGTTTCGCGTTTGCCGCTGACGACACGATTCTGCTCGGCCGTGAAAGCGCGGGCGTTCCGGAGGCGGTGCACCAGGCTGCCGACGCGCGGATCGTCATCCCGTTGCGCCCGCCGGCACGATCGCTCAACGTGGCGCTCGCCGGCGCCATCGCGCTCGCCGAAGCGCTGCGGCAGACCGGATCGTTTCCCGAGCGATGACCCAAGCAGCCACCCCATTCCCACCCGACCCCGAGCGCTGCGCCCGGACCGAGGCCTGGTTTGCCGCGTTGCGCGACCGCATCTGCGCGGCGTTCGAGGCGATCGAAGACGAATTCGCCGCCGATGGTCCGGGTGCGGCAAAGGCGTCCGATGCGTGCCGCGGCGGCGTCGCGCCGGGCCGGTTCGAGCGCACCGCGTGGCAGCGGCCGGGTGGTGGCGGCGGGACGATCGCGCTGATGCGCGGCGCTGTCTTCGAGAAGGTCGGGGTCAACGTGTCGAGTGTGACCGGCGAATTCTCGCCCGAATTTCGCAACGACATTCCGGGCGCGGCCGAGGATCCGCGGTTTTATGCGGGCGGCATCTCGCTGGTCGCGCATATGTGCTCGCCTTTGGTGCCGGCGGTGCATCTCAACACCCGCCATATCGTCACCCGAAAGGCGTGGTTCGGCGGCGGCGCCGACCTGACCCCGATTTATCCCGACGCGCGAGCCGCTGCGGCGTTCCACGCCGCGCTTGGCGCTGCTTGCGCCGGCTACGACCCCGATTGCCACCGCCGCTTCAAGGATTGGTGCGACGAATACTTTTTCCTCAAGCACCGCAACGAGCCGCGCGGCGCCGGCGGGATCTTTTTCGACTATCTCGACAGCGGCGAGTGGGAGCGCGATTTCGCCTTTGTCCGTGCGGTCGGCGAGGCGTTTCTCGACATCTTCCCGGCGATCGTGCGGCCGCGCATGCGGCTCCCCTGGAGCGACGAGCAGCGCCGCCACCAGCTCGTCCGCCGCGGCCGCTATGTCGAGTTCAACCTGATCTGGGACCGCGGCACCCGGTTCGGCCTGCAGACCGGCGGCAACCCCGAAGCCGTCCTGATGTCGCTCCCGCCGCTCGCCGCCTGGCCTTGACGCGCAGCGGCGCGCGGCCGCTTCCGCAATCGCGCACCATCAGCATCTTTATCGCTCAGGCGGGCGCGCGCTCCTTGTGGCGGGCGCGCAAGCGTTCGATCCGCGCTTGCATCTCGGGCCCGGGCCAATCTTCGCCGAGCCAGCCGGGCAGCGGCTCGCCGGCGCCGCCGACCGGGAGCGCCTCGTCCTGATCGGTGCGGCCATCGGGGAAAAGCTGGAGCGCGTGCGGCAGCTCGTAATAAATCTCGAGCGTGTTGCCGTCCGGGTCGGCAAAATAAAAGCTGCGCTGATTGACGTGGTTGGTCGCGCGCAAGATGGCGACCCCGTTCGCGACGAGATGCACATAGGCATCGCGCAGCGCGGCATAGCTGCCGACCTGAAACGCGATATGGCCGAGCCCGATCTGGCTGCGCTCTGGGCGCTGCGCCTCGGCGGGCGCCGGATGCTGGCCGATGTCGAGGGTATGAAAATTCTCGCCCAAGGTCATGAACACACCGCCGTGCTCCGGGTCCTCCTCGGCAACCGCAAAACCCAAGACGTCGCGATAGAACCGCTTCGACGCCTCCTCGTCGGCAACCCGCAGATTGACGTGTCCGATCCCTTTGAGCTTGATCACCCGATCCTCCCTTACCGTGTTGGACGCTGCCGGCCTCACGCGGCCTTTGCCGTCGCGGCGCGCCGCACCAGCACCACCTTTTGCGCCGAGCGCCCGAAAAAGTGATAGCCCGAGCCGCCCTCGGCCAAAATATCGAGAAACGCATCGGGTGCGGCGATGCGCACGCTGCCGAGAATGTCGGCGCCGCGGCGCATAAACGCATCGGGCAGCAGCCCGACGGTCGGCCCGACCATCGTCACCCGCGCCGTCGGGCGCGCGAACGCCAGAAGCGCGTCGAGCGTATCGTTGATCAGGGTCGTGCCGGTGATCAGCAAAACGTCGGCGTCGGGGACCACCGCCGCCGCTGCCTCGGCCGGCCGGAAGAACGGCAATTCGTCGGGCTTCAAGGTCGCCGGGTCCTGCTCGAGCACCAGATAGGGCTGGCCCATCGCCTTCAGCGCGCGCAGAAACGGCACAAAGGCGCCGACCACGACGACCCGCTCGCCGGGACGGATCGCGGTGGCGTCAAAGGCGTCGATGCCGAGCTGAAGCTCGAAATCGGGATGCGGGCGCCGCCGCCAGCTCATATCGGCGAGGGCGTTCAGCGCGGCGATGCCGACCGCCCGGCGGATGCCGTTTTGGCCGAGCGCTTCGCGCGCCAAATCGAATGCCGGCCGGCCCCGCAATTTGCCGGGAAACGGCATCGCCATCGCCGAGGACGGGCAGCACACCGCTTCGGGGATCGTCTTGATCGGCGTCGCGCATGCACCGGCGATGCCGTTCTGCAGCTTTACCCCGGTAAAGAACAGGCCAATGACCGCCCGCTCGACCTCGATCCGCTCAGCCTCGGCGCCGAGAATATCGCCGACCAGGTCAAGGGTCTCGGCAAGGATACGGTTTTCGGCGGCATCCATTATTCGGTCCTCCGGGACTTCTGTCGGATCACATAAAAACCTTGATCACGATCGAGATCGATGCCGCCAGATTCACGCCGATCATCCATTTGATCGCAGTCATGTCCGTCTTGAGGACCGCGAAATCCTGTTCGATTTTGGCAAACCGGTTTTCGTAGGCCGCCAACTCCTCAGCCGCATCACGCGCCTTGTCTTCCGGCGCACCGGCAGCGATTAGAGCGTCGTAGGTTTTGGCGAGCATCACCGCCATTGGGGCGCGATCTCCTCTTTATCCGCCTTCCTCACATCGGGATTCGCCGCGGAGACGGCAAGCGTCATAGGTTCAAGCAACAACTGCTTCCCTCGGTTCAAGGGGCGCGGTTGAGCCGGTTGCCGACCAGATCGTCGACGACGCTGGGGTCGGCCAGGGTCGTCACGTCGCCCAGGGCGCTGTGCTCGTCGGCCGCGATCTTGCGCAGGATGCGGCGCATGATCTTGCCGGAACGGGTCTTGGGCAGGCTCGGCGCCCATTGCAGCAGGTCGGGGGCGGCGATCGGGCCGATTTCGCGCCGCACCCAGGCGACGAGCTCGCCACGCAATTCCTCGCTCGGCGCCTCGTCGATGCGCAGCGTCACATAAGCGTAGATGCCCTGGCCCTTGATGTCGTGCGGATAGCCGACGACCGCGGCCTCGGCAACCTTTGGGTGGGCAACGAGCGCGCTTTCGATCTCGGCGGTGCCGAGCCGGTGCCCGGCGACGTTGATCACATCGTCCACCCGGCCGGTGATCCAGTAAAAACCGTCCGCGTCGCGACGCGCCCCGTCGCCGGTAAAGTAGAGGCCGGGAAACGTCGAGAAATAGGTTTCGATAAAACGGCGATGATCGCCAAAGACGGTGCGCATTTGGCCGGGCCAGGAGCGCGCCAGGCACAGATTGCCCTCGCCGGCGCCTTCGACCGGCTTGCCTTCGCCATCGACGATCACCGGCTCGATGCCGAAAAACGGGCGGGTCGCCGAGCCCGGCTTCAGCGGGGTCGCGCCGGGGAGCGGCGTGATCAGGATGCCGCCGGTCTCGGTCTGCCACCAGGTATCGACAACCGGACAGCGCTGCTCGCCGACATTGTCGTAGTACCAGAGCCAGGCTTCGGGGTTGATCGGCTCCCCCACCGAGCCGAGGATGCGCAGCGAGTTGCGGCTGGTGCGGCGCACGTAATCCTCGCCCTCGCGCATCAGCGCGCGGATCGCCGTGGGGGCCGTGTAAAAGATCGAGACATTGTGCTTGTCCACGACCTGCCAGAAGCGCGACGGGTCCGGATAGTTGGGGACGCCCTCGAACATCAGCGTCGTGGCGCCATTGGCCAGCGGTCCGTACACGATATAGCTGTGCCCGGTCACCCAGCCGACATCGGCCGTGCACCAATAGACCTCGCCCTCACGATAGTCGAAGACATATTCATGGGTCAGCGAGGTGTAGACGAGATAGCCGCCGGTGGTGTGCAATACCCCCTTGGGTTGCCCGGTCGAGCCCGACGTGTAAAGAATGAACAGCGGGTCCTCGGCCGACATTTCTTCGGGCGGGCAGTCGGGCGAGGCGGCGGCGCAGGCTTCGTGGTACCAGATGTCGCGGCCGGCGACCCAGTTGACCGCACCCCCGGTGCGGCGGACGACGATCACGTCGCGCACGTCGGGGCAGGTTTCGAGTGCCGCGTCGGCGTTGCGCTTCAGCGGGATGGCACGGCCGGCGCGCAGCCCTTCGTCGGCGGTGACGAGAAAGGCGGAGCGGCAGTCGCGGATGCGGCCGGCGAGGCTCTCCGGCGAAAACCCGCCGAACACCACCGAATGGACCGCTCCGATCCGCGCGCATGCCAACACGGCAATGGCGATCTCGGGGATCATCGGCAGGTAGATCGTGACCCGGTCGCCCTTTTTGACGCCGCGCGATTTCAGCACATTGGCAAAGCGGCACACCGCCTCGTGCAATTCGCGATAGGTGATGCGGCGGTCTTCGCCGGGGTCGTCGCCCTCCCACAGAATCGCGACCTGATCGCCGCGCCGCGCCAGATGCCGATCGATGCAATTGCAGCAGGCGTTGAGGGTGCCGTCCTCGTACCAGGCGATGCGCACATCGCCATCGAACGAGGCATTCCTTACTTTGGTATAGGGCTTGATCCAATCGAGCCGCTTGCCGTGCTCGTCCCAGAACTTCTCGGGCTCGGCCAGCGATTGCCGGTACATCCGGAAATAATCGGCCTCGCCGATCTTGCCGATCTGCGAATGGGCCGAGATTGGGATGACGCTCCGGCTCGGCATGGCGGCACTTCCTCCTCGGCTGACGCGCGGGCACCGCTGGGGGCGCCGCGTGCTTTCGCCGAAGATATTCCGCCGGGTCAGAAGTCTACAATACCCCTGCGGCCACTCGGCGCAGCGGGGCGCCGCCGATCGGCACGCCGGGGCGGGTGGCGAGCAGCGCGGCCTGGGTGCGGTTGGCAACCTGCAGCCGCTTGATGATCTGCTTCACATGCGCCTTGACCGTGCTCTCGGACATGGCCAGCGCGTCGGCGATCAGCTTGTTCGGCTTGCCTTCCGAAAGCAGCGCCAGAACATCCCGCTGGCGCCGGGTCAACTCGTGCCGCGGCAGCGGCGCTGCGGCTTCGGCTGCATCGCCAGCTTCGGTCAAGGACAGCGGGACGTAGCTGCCGCCGGCGCGCACCCGCTCGAGCGCGGCCACCAGAATCTTCAGACTGAGGTGGGTCGGCAGAAAACCCTGGGCGCCCGACCGGAGAATCAACCGCGCCCGCTCCGGATCGTCGCAATCGGCGGCGACCAAAATCGGTGCTTGCGGCGCCGCTGCGGAGAGCTGGGCGATGTCGGTCAGATCGATCTGACCGCAGGTCGATCCGCCCAGCAGGATCACCGCGAACCGTTCGCCTCGCCGCACCAGCCGCACCAGATCGGCCACTGCCGACATATCGGTGACGCGCCAACGCCGCGGCGGCTGACACAACGCGAGCTTGAGGCAATCGCGGCGCAGCCGGCTGCGATCGACGATCGCCAAATGGCGCCGGGAAGCCTCGGCGAGTGTGATCAGCTCGCCCGGGCCGACTGGACGACCGCGAGCGGAGCTCGGCGAATCCTGAATTCCCAAGCCTGACACCCGACCCCCCGCACTTGCTTGTAGGGAGAATGCACTATGCAGCGTAGCGCCGCCGTAAAATTTTGTAAACCGAAGGTAACAATAACGTGAAGGTCGAGCACGATAACTTGGCTTCGTGGGCGAAATATAGGCGACAATAAGATATTTACCGGGCATCTGCGGATTGACATTCTTTTGCCACACCGGCTTCCCGACTGGAATTTGTGCAGCCCGACCACGCCATGGCCCCGCCGGGGACCCGGTCGATCTCGGTCGATTTCGGCCCGAGCCAAACCGTTCCCGGCCTGCTAGGCTGGCGCCCGCAGCGATTTTCCGGCGGGAGGCAGCGATGCAATATGGGTTTGGCGCACCGGTCAGCGGCCCGCTTTCGACACCGGATAACCTTGCCCGGATCGCGGTCGAGGGCGAGGCGATGGGCTACGACTATGCCACGATCAGCGATCACGTCGTGATCCCGCACGACATCGAGGCGCGCTATCCGTACAGCGATACCGGCGAGTTTCCCGGCCGCTCGCGCGGCGACCGGCACGAGCAATTGACCGCGCTCGCCTTTGTCGCCGGCAAGACCTCGCGGCTGCGTCTGGTGACCTCGGTCACCGTGGTGCCGCACCGGCCGGCGGTGCTGCTGGCCAAGATGCTGGCGACGATCGATGTGCTGTCGCAGGGCCGGTTGACCTTTGGCATCGGCGCCGGCTGGATGCGGGAGGAGTTCGAGGCGCTGGGAGTGCCGCCCTTTGCCGAGCGGGGTGCCGTGACCGACGAGTATCTGCTGGCCTGCCGCGAGCTGTGGACCGAGGACAATCCGCGGTTCGAGGGCAAGCACGTCAAATTTGCCGACATCCTGTTCGACCCCAAGCCGGTGCAAAAGCCGCACCCGCCGATCTGGGTCGGCGGCGAAAGCGGGCCGGCGTTGCGGCGCACCGCGCAGCTCGGCGACGGCTGGTATCCGATCGGCACCAACCCGCAATTCCCGCTCGAACTCGATGAAGCGCTTTGCCGCCCGCGTCGAGCGGCTGCACCGGCTGGTGCGCGAAGCCGGGCGCGACCCGGCGCAGGTGACGCTGGCCTATCGCGTCAGCAGCCGGGGGGCCGCGCTGCCGGCCCGCGCCGATGACGGCGAGCGGCGGCTGTTTTCCGGCGAGACGGCGGACATCGTCGCCGATCTCAGGGCGCTCCGCGATTTCGGCGTCGGCCATGTCGATTTCAATTTCGACGGCGCCACCGCCGATGCGATGATCGCCACTATGCGCCGCTTCCGCGAGGACGTGCTGGCGCGGGTGTGACGGGTTTGCCGAGAGATCTCGAACCAAGGAGCGGCCCTTTGCTGAAGCTCGGATACAAGGCGTCGGCCGAACAGTTCGGGCCGCGCGAATTGCTCGACTTTTCGTGCCTGGCCGAAGAGGCCGGGTTCGACTCGGTGTTTGTCAGCGACCACTTTCAGCCATGGAAGCATACCGACGGCCATGCGCCCTCCGCACTCGCCTGGCTCGGCGCGCTCGGCGCCAAGACGCGGCGGGCGGTGATCGGCACCAGCGTCTTGACCCCGACCTTCCGCTATCACCCGTCGGTCGTGGCACAGGTGTTCGGCACGCTCGGCACGATGTTTCCGGGGCGGGTCGTGCTCGGCGTCGGCACCGGCAAGTCGCTGAACGAGGTGCCGTCGAGCGGTGTCAAATGGCCGGGCGCCAAGGAGCGGCGCGACCGGCTGCGCGAGGCGATCGCGCTGATCAACCGGTTGTGGCGCGAGGACCGGGTTACCTTCGAGGGCCAATTCTATCGCACCGAAAGTGCGACGATCTACGACAAGCCCAAGGAGAAGGTGCCGGTCTGGGTCGCCGCCTCGGGACCGCTCGCCGCGGCGATGGCCGGCCAGGTGGCCGAAGGCTTCATCTGCACCAGCGGCAAGGACCCCCAGCTTTACACCGATCTGACGACGAAGGTAGCGGAGGGCCTCGCCCGCGCGCACCGCGAAAGCGCGAGCCTGGAAAAGATGATCGAGGTCAAGGTGTCGTTCGACACCGATCCGGTCCGCGCCAAGGAGGACACGCGGCATTGGGCGGCGCTCGCGCTCTCGCCCGAGGAAAAGGTTGGGGTCGAGGACCCCGTCGAGATGGAGCGGCTCGCCGCAGCGCTGCCGCTCGACCGCGCCGCCAGCCGCTGGATCGTCTCGGCCGATCCCGAGGAGCAGGTCGAGAAGATCCGGCCCTATGTCGAGCTCGGCTTCCGCCACCTGGTGTTCCACGCCCCCGGCCCCGACCAGGCCCGCTTTCTAAAGCTCTATGCCGAGCGCGTGCTGCCGCTGTTGCGCGCCAAGCTCGGGTAATGAACCAGGAAGTCACGATCAAGGCGCTGACCGGGATCAAGCTCGTCGAGCCGGGCGACGATCTCGGCGCCATCGCGGTCGAGGCGCTGCGGGCCAACCGGCTCGCGCCGCAAGACAACGACGTCCTCGTGGTGGCGCAGAAAGTCGTCTCCAAGGCCGAGGGCCGCTATGTCGATGTGGCCAGCGTCGAGCCGAGCCAACGCGCGACGGCGCTCGCCGCCGAGGTGGACAAGGACCCGCGCTTTGTCGAAATCGTGCTTTCCGAAGCGCGCCGCGTGGTGCGGCATCGGCCGGGCCTGTTGATCGTCGAGCACCGGCTCGGCTTTGTCATGGCGAATGCCGGGATCGACCACTCGAACATCGAGACGGGTGCCGCGGGCGAGCGCGTTTTGCTGCTGCCGCTCGATCCCGACGGCTCCGCGGCACGGCTGCGGCGGCAGATTGGCGAGGCATTCGGCGCGCGCGTCGGGGTCATCGTCAGCGACAGCTTTGGTCGGCCGTGGCGCAAGGGGACCGTGGGCGTGGCGCTCGGCGCCGCCGGCTTGCCGTCCTTTATCGACATGCGCGGCCAGCCCGATCTTTTCGGGCGGCAATTGCTGGTGACCGAGACCGGGTTTGCCGACGAGATCGCCGCCGCGGCGGGCTTGTCGATGGGCCAGGCCGCAGAAGCGGTGCCAATGGTGCTGGTGCGCGGCCTCGCCTGGTCGGCGCCGGAAGCCTCGGCCGCCGCCCTGGTCCGCCCTGCCGAGCACGATCTCTTTCGATGAGCGCCGACCAGGGTTTTGTCGTGGCCCTGTCGGGCGGGATCGGCGGCGCCAAGCTGGCGCTCGGCCTCTATC
Organism: uncultured Alphaproteobacteria bacterium; assembly: GCA_963702685.1. GTDB lineage: Bacteria > Pseudomonadota > Alphaproteobacteria > ATCC43930 > CGMCC-115725 > AP-15. The sequence goes on from CAVPDQ010000009.1 coordinate 585,537, forward strand.
GCGTGCTGCCGCCCGGCGGGTTGATTGTGGTCGCCAACACCGGCGACGACTTCACCCATCTGGGGCTGGCGGTGTCGCCCGACCTCGACACCCTGCTCTATGCGCTCGCCGGGCTCGACAACCCGGTGACCGGCTGGGGCCGGCGCGACGAAACCTGGACTTTTATGACCGCGCTCGAGGCGCTGGGCGGCGAGACCTGGTTCAAGCTCGGCGACGGCGACCTCGCCATTCATGTCGAGCGCACCCGCCGGCTTGCCGCGGCCGAGCCATTGTCGGCGATCACCGACGATCTCCGCCGCCGCCTCGGCATTGCCGCGCGGCTGTTGCCAATGAGCGACGAGCGGGTGCGCACAAGGCTCTCCTGCACCGAGGGCTGGCTCGATTTCCAGGATTATTTCGTGCGCCGGCAATGCCGGCCGGTGGTGCGGGAGATCGCCTTTGACGGCATCGAAGCCGCGCGCCCCCATCCGGAATTTTTGGCGGCGCTCGCCGATCCGGCCTTGCGGCTGGTCGTGATCTGCCCGTCGAACCCGTTTATCAGCATCGACCCGATCTTGGCCCTGCCGGGGGTTCGCGAGGCATTGCGCCGCTCGACAGCGCCGGTCGTCGCGGTATCGCCGATCATCGGCGGCCGCGCGGTCAAAGGCCCGACCGCAAAGCTGATGGCCGAGCTCGGGCTGCCGGTCGATGCCGCCGCTGTCGCCCGCCATTACGGCGACCTGATCGACCATTACGTGATCGACGCGGCCGATGCCGACAGCGTCGCCGGTCTCGTCATGCCCTTGACCGCGACCCGCACGTTGATGGAAACGCTAGCCGACCGCGAAGCATTGGCGCGGGTGGTATTGGGCGTCAGCCGGGGCCGGTGAGATGGATTTGTGGGCGGTCGTGCCGGTCAAGGAGCGCGATCGGGCCAAGGAGCGGCTGGCCCCGGCCTTGCCGCCGCCGCTGCGCCAGGCCTTGGCCGCTTCCATGCTCGAAGATGTGCTGGCGGCGCTCTCCGCGACCTCCGGCCTCGCCGGCTTGATCCTCGTCAGCGTCGATCCGGCGGCGCGCATCCTGGCGCGGCATTATGGCGCGCGTGTCGTCGAGACCGGTGCGCGCGAGGGTCATAGCGGCGCCGTCGCGGCGGCAGCGCAGCTTCTGACGGCCGAAGGTGCCGCCGGCATGCTGACCCTTCCCGGCGACATCCCGCTCGTCACCGCCGATGAAATCGAGGCTCTTTTGGCGGCGCATCGCCCCGCCCCGTCGTTCACGATCGCGCCCTCGCATGACGAGCAGGGCTCGAACGCGGTCCTGTTGTCGCCGCCCGACGCGGTGCCGCTGCGCTTCGGCCCCGACAGCTTCTTCCCGCATTTGCGCGCTGCCGCGGCGCTGGGCATCCGGCCGAATGTGCTGCACCTGCCGGGGATCGGCCTCGATATCGATACTCCCGAGGACCTCCTTGCCTTTGCGCGCCGGCCGTCGGCGACCCGCACGCGCGCGCTCCTCGCCGAGAATGCTATGCTGCCGGTGCCGTAACGGGAGACAATCGGGAATGACGATCGACGAGGTGTTGCGAGCGGGCCGCTCGGACGGGCGCCTTTCCGCCGATGCGGCTCTGGGGCTCGCCGATGGCGGTGAGCGCGACTTGCCGGCGCTGATGGCGCACGCGGCGGCGGTGCGCGACGAGGGCCACGGCGATCTCGTCACCTATTCGCCCAAGGTCTTTATCCCGCTGACCCAGCTCTGCCGCGACGTGTGCCATTACTGCACCTTTGCGCACCCGCCGCGGCCCGGCGAGCCGGTTTATCTCGATGCCGAAGAGGTGCTGGCGATCGCCCGCGCCGGCGCCGCGGCCGGCTGCCACGAGGCTCTCTTCACCTTGGGTGACAAGCCCGAATTGCGCTATGCCGCGGCGCGCGAGGCGCTGGCTCGCCTCGGCCACGTGACGACCTTGTCCTACCTCGCCGAGATGGCCGGGCTGGTGTTGCGCGAAACCGGGCTGCTGCCGCATCTGAACCCCGGCGTCATGTCCGGCGCCGATCTCGAGGCGTTGCGCCAGGTCTCGGCCTCGCAAGGGATCATGCTCGAAAGTTCGGCCGAGCGGCTGCGCCGTCGCGGCGGGCCGCATTTCGGCTCGCCCGACAAGGACCCCGCGGTGCGGCTCGCCACGATCGCCGCGGCCGGCGAGGCGGCGGTGCCGTTCACCACCGGCATCCTGATCGGTATCGGCGAGACCCGGAGCGAGCGCATCGAGTCATTGCTGGCGTTGCGCGACCTCAATGACCGTTACGGCCACATCCAGGAGATCATCGTCCAGAACTTCCGGGCGAAGCCCGGCACCCGCATGGCGGATGCGCCGGAACCCGGCCTTTCCGACCATTTGTGGACGATCGCCGCGGCGCGCCTCGTCTTCGGCCCGGAGATGAACCTGCAGGCGCCGCCCAATCTGAACCCCGCCGCACTCGGCGAGATGATCGCCGCCGGCATCAACGATTGGGGCGGCGTGTCGCCGGTGACCCGCGACCACGTCAACCCGGAGGCGCCGTGGCCGGCCCTGGAAGCCTTGGCGCGGGAGACCGCCGCCGCCGGGAAGCTCTTGGTGCCGCGCCTTCCTATCTATCCCGAATATGCGCAGATGCCCGAGCGCTGGCTCGACCCGGCCCTGCGCACGCCGGTATTGCGGGCGATGGACGCCGGAGGCTTCGCCCGCCCCGACCACTGGATCTCGGGCTCCGGCAGCGAGCCGCCGCCCGTCACCCCCTCGCTGCGCCCGACCCTCTCCCCGCGAGCGGGGAGAGGGAGGGACCCCGCCCGCAGCGGGAGGGGTGGGTGAGGGTGGGCGTGCGCAGTCGCCGCCATTCTCGACCGCGCCGCCGCCGGCGAGACCCTAGCCGAAGCGGAGGTCGTGCGGCTGTTCGAGGCGCGCGGCCCGGCTTTCGACGCGGTCTGCCATGCCGCCGACCGGTTGCGGCAGCGGGTCAACGGCGACACGGTCAGCTATGTCGTCACCCGCAACATCAACTACACCAATGTCTGCTATTTCCGCTGCCAGTTCTGCGCCTTTTCCAAGGGCAAGCTCAGCGAGAATTTGCGCGGCCGGCCCTACGATCTGGACCTGCCCGAAATCCGCCGCCGGGTCGAGGAAGCCTGGGAGCGCGGCGCCACCGAGGTCTGCCTGCAAGGCGGCATCCATCCCGAATATACCGGCGCCACCTATCTCTCGGTCTGCCATGCGATCAAGGAAGCGGTGCCGGGCATCCACATCCACGCCTTCTCGCCCTTGGAAATCTGGCAGGGTGCGAAGACCCTCGGCCGCGCCGTCCCCGATTTTCTGCGCGAGCTGAAGGCAGGCCGGGCTGAGCTCGTTGCCCGGCACCGCGGCCGAGATCCTCGACGACGAGGTCCGCGCCCAAATCTGCCCCGACAAGATCAAGACCGCAGAATGGCTCGAGGTCATGGAGGCGGCGCATGGTGTGGGCCTGCGCGCCACGACGACGATCATGTACGGCCATGTCGAGCGCTATGAGCATTGGGCGCGCCACCTGCTGCGCATTCGCGCGTTGCAGGCGAGGACCGGCGGCTTTACCGAATTCGTGCCGTTGCCGTTTGTGCCGATGGAGACGCCGATCTATTTGAAAGGGCGCGCCCGCCGCGGACCGACCTGGCGCGAGGCGGTGCTGATGCATGCGGTCGCGCGCCTCGCCTTGCATCCGGTCATCACCAACATCCAGACCTCATGGGTCAAGATGGGGGCGGGTGGCGCCGCCTTTTGCTTGCGCGCCGGCGCCAACGATCTGGGCGGCACGTTGATGAACGAGAGCATCACCCGCGCCGCCGGTGCGGTGCATGGCCAGGAGATGCCGCCCGAGGCGATGGAAGAGCTGATCCGCGGTCTCGGCCGCACCCCGCGCCAGCGCACGACGCTCTACGCCGATGCGCCGGCCATGCGCCGCGCCGCCTCCTTCGCCGCCGCCCCGCTGACCGATCCGGTCAACACCCCCGCCCGCCGCTACGAGCGCCAGCCGCGAGCCCGCCGCCGCCGACTAACCGCCGGCTGGGATTTCGATGTTGAGGAGGCGGGCGGCGTTGCGGCCGAGGATGGCGCGGCGCTCGGGGTCGTCGAGCCCTGTGGCACCTTCGACAAAGCCGAGCGGATCGATCTCGCCCATATCGGCCGGATAATCGGTGCCCATCAGCACATGGTCGGCGCCGTATTGCTGCACCAGATATTCGAGCTGGTGGCGGGTGTAGACGATCGTGTCGAAATAGAGCCGCTTCAAATATTCGGTCGGCATGCGGTGGATCATTTCGCAGGCGTCGGGACGGGCCGAGGCGGCATGGTCGATGCGCCCGGAATAAGCCGGCAGAAAGCCGCCGCCATGCGACAGGACGAGCTTCAGGTTGGGATGGGCGTCGAGCACGCCGCCAAAGATCAGGTGATGCACCGCGACCGTCGTGTCGAGCGGGTTGCCGATGACGTTGACGAGGTAATGGTCGGCAAAACGGCGCGCGTCCGGGAAGCCGGTCGGGTGCATAAAGACGAGCAAGCCCAATTCCTCGATGCGCGCAAAAATCTTGCGAAAGCGCTCGGCCGACAAATCCTCGCCGCCGACATTGGTGGCGATCTCGATGCCGCGAAAACCGAGTGATTTGTGCAGGCGGTCGAGCTCGGCGACCGCCAGATCGGGGGCCTGGAACGGCACCGTGCCGAGCGGCACAAAGCGGTCGGGGTGGCGGCCGGCGATGTCGGCGAGGTTGTCGTTGACGATCCGTGCGGTGGCGATGCCGAGGTCGGGCTCGGCGCCGTAATAGGTCTGGTTCGGCGAGGGCGAGATCGCCTGGATGTCGATCCCCATCAGATCCATGTCGGCGAGCCGCTTTTCGACCGAGGTGAACTGCACCCGGTTGCGCTCGGCCTGCTGGCGGTTGACCTCGCGCGTGCGCTCGTTGGCGTAAATGTCGCGCGGATGGCGCGTCGCCGCCGCGTTGCCGGCGACCAGCTCGGCCGCTTTCGGCGTCACCACGTGGCAATGGATATCAACCGTAAACCATTTGCCGCGGGCATGCGCGGGCCCCGGAAACCGCCCGGGGATCGGTGCACCAGGCGGCAGGCATTTGAACAGCATCAGCGGCTCCCTTTTCTTCTATGCCGCAGCATTAAACGTTGCGCTTCGGCCGAAATCAACGCCACCGCGCGCGGCCGGCCCCCGCGACCTCCTTTGCCGAGGTCACGGCGAAGCTGAGCACATCCGAAGCGAGGGCGGCTCTTTAGAAACAGGGTTTTCGACAGAATCGTCTATCGAGCTTTATGCGGGTGTGCCCCCCTCTCAGGGCGTCAGCGTTAGCGCCCTGAGCTGCTTCCGAGCCGTGCCAAAGGAGCCAAGCTGATAGACCGACGCGAATTCTGAACGCCCGCACCCCTTGAAAAGCAGGGGCTGCGGATAGAAGTCAGAGCGCGGCGGTCGGACCCGCCGCAAATCGGATGTCGGAGTTGACCCCGATGCGCGGTGGCGGGTTCGGCCTCTTGCTGGCGTGGCTTCTCGTTTCGGGGGTTGCCGTGGCTCAAGAATGCCCGTTGGCGGCGCCGCTCACCGTCAAGGACCTGCAAAGCGGCTTTGCCGGTGAGACCGGCACGGTGTGGACCATCGAACCCGATTGCAGCTTTACCGTCGCGCGCCAAATCGGCCCGAAGGTCGGCGATCCGCACCGCCGGGGAAAGCTGACCCCGAAGCAGCAGACGCGGCTGCGCGAGCTGATGGCGCAGGTCGAGGCGGCGGCGTTGCCGGAAGTCCTCGGTGCCCCGCCGCAAGTCAATGCCCGCAAGGTCACGCTCGCCTATGGCGCCAAAAGGGCGGTCCTGCATCTGGCGCCGGGCGGGGGCGAGCTGCACGGCTTGCGCGCCGCGGCCGGCGGCGACCGTGCCGCCCGCATGCTCGACCTCGCCGCCGCGGTCAAGGACATGACCGGCGGCTGATCCACGCCGAATTTCGGCTTTGCTTACGGTGCCGAATTTCGGCTTTCCTTACGGTATTGTGAACCAGCTCACAGGTTCCGGCGTCGCCGCGCACCAATCTTGCAGCATTCCCGAAACGACGATTTCGATCGTTCGGGATCGGGCGGTCGAGGCGAGCCTATTGCGGCAAGCGCCTCGGACCGAAACGGCCAGAGGAGATCGCCATGCACACGCAGTCATGCCATAGGGGGCACCGTCATTCGGTGTTTTGCATCCTGCCGCCGCACGTGCTGCACGAAATGGCCAGGCGCGGCAGCACCGCGCAGCGTGACTCTGCCTTGAAGACGCTCGCGCTCGACGGCACCCACCGCGCTCAGAGAATGACCTACCAGCTTCTTGCTCCGGCGCCGCACCAGCTGGTAACGGGCGCCGCACCGGCGCCGCACCGTACGATCTACGATTCCGCCCACCAGGAATCGCCGTCGGGGCAGCTGGTGCGCGCCGAAGGCCAGCCGGCGGTCGCCGATGTTGCCGTCAACGAGGCCTATGACGGGCTCGGCCACACTTTTGAATTCTATCTCGAAGTGTACCAGCGCAATTCGATCGACGGGCAGGGCCTGCCGCTCAATGCCTACGTCCATTACGGGCAGGGCTACGACAACGCCTTTTGGGACACCAAGGAGATGATTTTTGGCGATGGCGACGGCACCTCGTTCAACCGGTTCACCGTGTCGGTCGATGTGATCGGCCACGAATTGACCCACGGCGTCACCGGCTCCGAGGTCAATTTGACCTATCTGAACCAGTCCGGCGCGCTGAACGAATCGTGCTCGGACGTGTTCGGCTCGTTGATCAAGCAATATGTCTTGAAGCAGACCGCGGACAAGGCCGATTGGCTGATCGGCGAGGGGCTGCTGAAGTTTCCCGGGCAGTCATTGCGCTCGATGAAGGCGCCGGGCACCGCCTACGACAACGAGGTGATGGGCAAGGACCCGCAGCCCGCCGATATGCGGCATTACCTGCACACCACCGAGGACAATGGCGGCGTCCATCTGAATTCGGGCATCCCGAACCGCGCCTTCTTCCTCGCGGCAACCGCGATCGGCGGCAACGCCTGGGAAAAGGCCGGCCAGATCTGGTACGACACGATCCGCGACAAAAGCCTCAAGCCCACCGCAAATTTTGCTGCTTTTGCCGGGCATACGGTGCTGAACGCCGGCCGCCGCTACGGCACCGGCAGCGCCGAGCAAAAGGGGGTCGCCGACGCCTGGCGCCAGGTCGGGGTCAAGCCCGCCTAGCGGCTCCCACCGGCGGCGGTCGCAAGGTCGGCTGGCTCCGGCGCTTTGGCACCCCCCACCTCGCCCCGGCCCTCTCCGCCCCCGGGGGCGGAGAGGGCGCATCGAGCGGGGAGGGAGGGGGCCGGCGGCCGGCGCAGCGGGTTAAATCTTTGTAATGCGCCGGTTTGCGGGCATGCGGCAGGCGGCGGGACCGTAGGTCATCGGCGAGAGGCACGAGCCCTCGTTGATGACAGAGGTCGATAATGACGAGATTTCGCACTGCGTTTGCCGCTACCGCACTTTTGACGAGCGTGACGGCGCTGGGCCTGGCGCCGCTGGGCTTGGCGCCGGCGATGGCGCAAACCGCACCCGCCGCTCCGGCTGCGTCTGCTCCGGCACAAGCCGGCGCGCGCCAGCACAACAAGATGATGCCGGGACAATTGGTCGAGGGCCGCATTGCGTTTCTGAAGGCCGAGCTCAAGATCACCCCGGCGCAGCAAGCGCAATGGGACCAGATGGCGGCGGCGATGCGCCAGAACGCCGATGCGCTCGACCAGGCGATTGGCGACGCCAAGCAGCACAAAGGCACGATAAACGCGGTGGATCGGCTGACGATACGCGGCGATTTCGCCAAATTGCGCGCCGACAACAACGCGCGCCTCTTGGCGGCGCTTAAGCCGCTCTACACCGCGCTCTCGCCCGAGCAGCAGCAGACCGCGAATGCGCTGATCGGCGCCGAGCACGGCTCCCATCACGGCGGCTGGCATCACCGCGCCTGACCGCCGATTGACAGCGCCGCGCCTGACCGGCGATTGACAGGGCCGTCGGGGCCGCGAAACACTCGCGCCGGAGAGCGGGTGAAAGGCGGTGGCGGTGAGCGAGGGCGCGAGGCTCGGGGTCGATATCGGCGGCACCTTTACCGATGTGGCGCTCGAATTGGGCGGGCGGCGGTGGAGCGCCAAGATCCTGACCACCCCCGCGGCCCCCGAGCGCGCGGTCATCGAGGTCGTCCACCGGGTGCTGGGCGAGGCGGGCCTCGCACCCGGCGACCTCTCGATCATTATCCACGGCACGACGCTTGCGACCAACGCGATCATCGAGCGCAAGGGCGCCAAGACCGCGCTGTTGACGACCGAAGGCTTTCGCGACACGGTCGAGATCCGCCACGAAAACCGGTTCGAGCAATACGACGTCAATATCGATTTGCCGCCGCCTTTGGTGCCGCGCCGCCGGCGCTTTCCGGTCAAGGAGCGGATCGATGCGCAAGGCCGTGTGCTGGTGCCGCTCGACGCAGCGGGTGTCGCCGCACTCGCCGACCGGCTTGCCGATGACGATGTCGAAGCGGTCGCGATCGGCTTTTTGCACAGCTTTACCAACCCCGCGCACGAGCGCCGCGCCGGCGAGATCCTAGCGCAGCGATTGCCGCGGCTGGCGGTCACCTTGTCGAGCGACGTCTCGCCCGAAATGCGCGAATACGAGCGCTTTTCGACCGCCTGCGCCAACGCCTATGTCCAGCCGCTGATCTCGCGCTATCTGCGCAACCTCGAAGCCCGGCTCAGCGAGGAAGGCTTTTCCTGCCCGCTGTTTTTGATGCTGTCGGGCGGCGGGCTGACCGCGGTCGAGACCGCGATCCGCTTTCCGGTGCGGCTGGTCGAATCGGGGCCGGCCGGCGGGGCGATCTTTGCCGCCGAGATCGCACGGCAATGCGGGCTCGACAAGGTCCTCAGCTACGACATGGGCGGCACCACCGCGAAGATCTGCCTGATCGACGATTTGGCGCCGCAAACGGGCCGCTCGTTTGAGGTCGCGCGCGTCTACCGCTTCAAAAAAGGCAGCGGGTTGCCGCTGCGCATCCCGGTCATCGAGATGGTCGAGATCGGCGCCGGCGGCGGCTCGATCGCCCGCGTCGACCGGTTGCAGCGGATCACGGTCGGGCCGGACAGCGCCGGCGCCGATCCGGGTCCCGCCTGCTATGGCCGCGGCGGTCGGGCGCCGACCGTGACCGACGCCGATCTGGTGCTCGGCCGCATCGACCCGGCGGGGTTTTCCGGCGGGCGGATGGCGCTCGACCGGGGTGCGGCCGAAGCGGCGATACGCAACGAGGTGGCGGAGCCGCTGGGCTTGGCGCTCGAATTGGCGGCGCTCGGGATCAGCGAGATCGTCGATGAGAACATGACCAACGCCGCCCGCGTGCACGCGATCGAGAGCGGCAAGGACGCGCGCGGCCGCACCCTGGTTGCCTTTGGCGGTGCCGCCCCGTTGCACGCCGCGCGCATCGCCGAAAAGCTCGGCCTCGACCGGGTCGTGGTGCCGACCCAGGCCGGGGTCGGCTCGGCGGTCGGCTTTTTGCGCGCACCCATTGCCTATGAAATCGTGCGTTCCGGCTTGCAGCGGCTGGAGGCGTTCGACGCCGCGGCGGCGAATGCGCTCGTTGCGGCGATGCGGGCGGAGGCCGAGGCGGTCGTGCGCCGCGGTGCCGGCCACGCGGCGTTGGCCGAGACCCGCTCGGCCTTTATGCGCTATCGCGGCCAAGGCCATGAGATCTCGGTTTCGCTGCCGGTGCGGGATTACCGCAGCGATGACGCGCAAACCTTGCGCCGGGCGTTCGAAGACGCCTACCGCCGGCTCTATCACCGCATCATCCCCGGTGTCGAGGTCGAGGTGCTGAGCTGGGTGCTGCTGTTGTCGGCGCCAACCCCGCCGATGCCGGCACCGCCGCCGCCGGCTTTGCCCTATTCCCCCGAGCCCGCGCGCCGCCGCGCGGTCTTCGACCAGGAAGCGGGCGAGCTCGTCACCGTCGCGATCCACGAGCGCAGCACGCTGCGCCCCGGCGCCCAAATCCCCGGCCCCGCGATCATCGTCGAGGACGAAACCTCGACCGTCCTCACCCGCCATTTCGACGCCGCCATCGACGCCTTCGGCTATATCGAGCTGACCCGGAAGCGGAGCTGACGGTGCCGCCGGTCGCCAAGACGCTGAACCTGTCGCGATCCGAGGTGCATGGCGCCGACCGCTTTTATCGCGACGATCGCGATGCGCCGCCCGGCGCCCGCGCGTCCGCCGCTGCCGCTTGATGTCGGACGCGACGATCCTCCACATCTGCCCGGCGGCCGATTGGCAGGCGGCCCGCGACGGCCGCTATCGCTGCGCCTCGCTCGACCATGAGGGCTTTATCCACTGCTCGACGCCGGAGCAGGTGATCGAGGTCGCCCAGCGGCTGTTTCAGGGTCGGCGCGACTTGGTGCTGCTGGTGATCGACCCCGATCGGGTGACGGCGGCGATCCGCTCTGAAGATGGCGGCAACGGCCAATCCTACCCGCACATTTACGGGCCGCTCAATATCGATGCCGTCAGCGAGGTCGTCGGGTTTGCGGCCGATGCCGACGGCAATTTCAAGCTGCCCGCCCGCCTGCACCGGTGAGCGGATCGGAAATACCTCTTGGGCAATCGTGGCAAATACGGTAGTGTTCACAAACAGCAAATCCGTCGCGCGACAGCAAACGGGCGGCCGAAGAGGGGGATTTAAGGATGGTCACCACCGTGGCGCCTGGAGTCCGCCGGTCCCTGGCCGACCTGCAAAATGACTACGACAGCGGCACCAAGGGGCCTCTTGAAAAGCTGATGCGGGCCTGGAAGGGCATCAAGGAGCTGCCGCCCGACGACCCGAGATCCTTTTTTATGATCGGTGGCTATCACGGCGAGCCATTCCGGGGAAAAGGAGAGCTCGATCTCGAACTGGTGGGGCGGCTATTGCCAGCATGGCACAGTGCTGTTCCCGACTTGGCACAGGATCTATTGCTGGCGGCTCGAAAAGGCGCTGCAGAGCATTCCCGGATGCGAAGACGTGATGCTGCCGTTCTGGGACGAGTGCAATGAGGATTCGCGCAATAAAGGCATTCCTTCTGCGCTGACCGAAGAGACTTTTGTGCTCGACGGCAAGGAGGTCCCGAACCCGCTGCGGTCTTTCGTGTTGCCGATTGCGATAGACGACCGTGTCAAAGGCGACACGGTCGTCTACAGCAAGCCCGCCGAATATGAGACCGTTCGCTATCCGCTCTCCGGGCTGGTCGGAACGCCGGAGAACCTGGCGGCAACCCGGTCGCACAACGCTCAATTTCCCGACCATGCCCGGAACGTCGTCTACCTGAACGACAATATTACCACCTGGCTCAATGGCAAGATCAGGATAGACGGTGTCTGGCGGGGTGAAGTCCTCAGCCGATTTGTCCAATCGCTGGACGCGCCCAGCTATACACTATTCTCGAACACGACTTCGGCGGGTGCGTGGCAAACAGCGCATGGCCCAAACGTGGTGTCATTGGAGAGTCCGCACAACACCATGCACCTCGCGGTCGGAGGTTTCGATTATCCGGGGCAAGGCGACAACTCCGCAATCCCAGGCGCGAACGGCGATATGGGTGAGAACGACACGGCCGGTCTCGATCCGATCTTTTTCTTCCACCACTGCTTTATAGACTATGTCTTCTGGATTTGGCAGCGACGGAACCGGGCTACGGATGCCTTCGACATCGATCCGAAGGATCCGGGGGCCAACTCAAATGCCAATCCGCCGCCTGCCGGCATCGAGCCCAATACGCCGCTCACGCTCGATACGCCGTTGGAGCCGTTTCGCAAAGCCGACGGCTCGGGAAAATTCACCAGCAGAGACTGCGTGAACATCGAGACGCAGCTCGGCTACACCTACGGCCCCGGCTCGCTCGACCAATATGCGCAGCGCACAAGCGAACGCCGCATTGCCGCGACCGCGCCCGGACGGACGGTGCGGGTGAGCGGCATCAACCGCGCCGCCATTCGCGGCTCATTCTTGATTGCCACCTTTGCCACCATCGACGGGAAGCGGGAATATATCGGCACCGAGGCGGTGCTGAGCCGGTGGCACGTCGAGGGCTGCATGAATTGCCAGAACCACCTGGAAGCCATGGCTTCTTTTCAGCTGCCGGTCGAGCCGGGCCGTTCGGTGGCCGCCGAAGGCGGCATCGAGGTGGAAGTACGCACCCGCCAAGGTCTGCTCGGAGGGCGGCCGCAGAGCCCCGCAGCCGCGGCCCGCCCCGCCGCGCTCGCCGAGCCTGCGCCCTTCAAGGTTGAAATCCGCTGAACCAGCAGCGCTCCTCGCTGCTGTAGGATCTCGTCAGGTGTGCCGGGCGGACGGCGGAACCCTCATCCCGCCATGCAATGCGGCGACGATCTCAAAGGAGCGCTTGCGCTTTTCGTGGTCGAAGATGTTGGCGGTGATCATCAGCTCGTCGGCGCCGGTGCGGCGGATGAAATCGTCGAGGCCCTGTCGCACCGCGTCCGGGCCGCCGACGATGGCGGCGGCGTGCGAGTCGGCGAGGATGGCGCGCGCGTAGGGGTCGAGCTTCGCGTCGAAATCCTCGACCGGCGGCGGCACCCGGCCGGGACGACCGGTGCGGTTGTTCAATGTCGATTGCTGCAATGACGAGAACAGGAACCGCGCCTCCTCGTCCGAGTCAGCGGCGACGACGACCGCGCCGAGCATCACATGCGGCAGCGCCAGCTGCGCCGAGGGGCGGAACCGCTCGCGATAGATCTCGATCGCCTGCGTCATCATGCCCGGCGCGAAATGCGAAGCGAAGGCGAAGGGGAGCCCGAGATAGGCGGCGAGCTGCGCGCCAAAGAGGCTCGATCCCAAAATCCAGATCGGCACTTCGAGACCGGCGCCCGGCACCGCCTGCACCGCCTGGCCCGGCTCGACCGGCGCGAAATAGTGCATCAGCTCGACGACATCCTGCGGGAAGCTGTCGGCGCCGCCGAGCAATGCCCGGCGCACCGCCCGCGCGGTGATCTGGTCCGAGCCCGGCGCCCGGCCGAGCCCGAGCTCGACCCGGCCGGGGTGAAGTGCGGCGAGGGTGCCGAACTGCTCGGCGATCAGCAGCGGCGCATGGTTCGGCAGCATGATGCCGCCGGCGCCGATGCGGATCTGGCTGGTGCCGGCCGCGACATGGGCGAGCGCGACCGCGGTCGCCGCGCTGGCGATGCCGGGGAGGTTGTGGTGCTCGGCCATCCAATAGCGGCGGTAGCCGAGCGCCTCGACATGGCGCGCGAGGTCGAGCGAGTTGCGCAATGCCTGCCCGGCATCGCCGCCTGCGACGATCGGCGCCAGGTCGAGAACCGAGAGCGGGACCATCCGGCGACCATCGCATCCTGCGTCGCCGACGCAAAGCGCCTTTCGCTCACCTCACCCGCGCTGCCAACACCGGCGCATAGACATATCACTGCCATTCAGATATGTCTCGGCGTAATGACTGAACGAACCACGATCCGCCTTCCCCAAGACCTGCTTTCGCGCGCCAAGCGCAAGGCCGTCGCGGAGCACCGCACGCTCACCGCCTTGATCGAAGAGGGGCTGCGTTTGATCGTCAGCGAGCGCCCGAATGGGATAAAGACAAAGCGTTCCCTGCCACGGATCAGCAAAGCAACAGGTGGTGTGATGCCGGGAATCGATCTGGCTGATTTCGTCGATGCTGCAAGCTCTCGATGATTTGGACTACATCCTAAAGCTTAACAAGATCAAATGATGCTGCCGGATGTGAATGTTCTGATCTATGCGTTCCGCAGGGATTTGCCGCATCACGCGCTGTGTCGACGGTGGCTTGCTGCGGTCGTAGCGGGTGATGCGCGGTACGGGTTGTCGCCGATGGTGCTGTCGGCGGTTGTACGGATCACCACCAATTCGCGCGTGTTTGTCACCCCGAGCACCCTTTCCGAGGCGTTCGGGTTTTGCGAGGACCTGCGCGGTCAACCTCACTGCCAAATGGTCGAGCCGGGCGACCGGCATTGGGAAATCTTCCGGCGTCTCTGCATCGAGACCGACACCCGCGGACCCCGCGTCACCGATGCTTGGTTCGCAGCCCTCGCAATCGAATGGGGCTGCGAGTGGGTCACCTTCGATCGCGACTACGCACGGTTTCCGGGATTGAAGTGGCAGGTGCCGGCGGCCAGCGAGCCGTAACCACCCTGTCTTCCGTGCTCGATTGGTCGAAGAGCCCCGCTATTCCATAAAAATCTTCATGTTGTTGAAGTCGAAGGTCACGGCGTAGGGCTTGAAGAAGTCGTGGCCGACCATTCCGGCCAGGTGAAAGCCGAACGTGTATTCCCACGGGAACGGCCCGTCGTAAAGGCCCGCGACATTGTCGGCGCGGATGCCGCCAAAGGACAGCCGGCCTACGGTGTATGGCACGATCTTCAGCGTGCCGCCGCCGCCGGCCCCTTCGGATGCTTTGTCTTCCTCCAGCTTGATCCCGGCTTTTGCAATCATCGACCGGGCCAGCTTGACGCCGGCCCCCGTGAGGCCGGTGTCGACGAACAGGAGCGCCGGCGGCAGCTTCTCGATACGACCCCAGCCCACCATAAAGTGGTCGCCGGCAATCCAGAACGGGACCGCCACTCGCTTCTTCGGTGAATTCGCCGCAGATTGCCCGGCGATTTTCGTATCCTTGCGGCGCAGCACCAGCTCGCCATGCGGAAAATCCAGCGTCGCAAGAAAATGGTAGAAGAGGGTCGTCCCGATACATCCGTCGATTTGCGTTACGCCCAGATCTTTCGAAAGCTGGCGCAGGTGCAGCATCGCGACGGGCAGGTTCCTGATGGTCCAGCCGCCGAGACCGAGCGACGCGATCCGGCCGTTCTCCACCTCGGCATGCTGGCCGCCGGAAAAGGTGCCTTGCACCGCGCCGAATTGCGCAACGCCGAGCTCTTTGGCAAAGTCGGTGTCGAGCGCCACCTCGGAAGCCCCGGTATCGATAAAGAACGTGACCGGCTTGCCGCCGTTTATCCGCACCTCGACCACGGGCAGCGGCTCGGTCCTCAAGAATTTCACCTGCGTGCTCGCCCCGTCGCCGTGCAATTCGTAGGGCGTTTCGCCCTTGAAGCTCTGCAGCTGGGCGAGGTTCAGCGTCGGGTATTGGGTAAGAACGAGCTTGTTGCTGCTCATCGCGACGCCCTGAAGCGCCGCCGCTGCCTTCGCGAAATCGTCGCGGCGGTAAAACATTTCGGCCAGCATGACCTTGGCGTCGGCGTCGTCGGGCCGCAGGGTCAGCGCCTGCTGCAGCCATTTTTGCGCCGCGTCGAGCCGATTGGACAGCAACGCGATACGTCCCAGCTGGAGCGCTGCCGAATAATCCTTGGGGTCTTGCGCGGCTATTTGCGCGTAGAGCTTCCCGGCTGCGGCAAACTTTCCGGCTTCGAACAACCGGTCGACCGCAGCGGTGCTGGATTGCCCGACTTGCGCTGCTGCTTGCCCCGCGACGCCGCAAAGTCCGAGGATCACGACAAGGACGATGCCAATTCCGGCAAATTTCCCAATTTCGGCGGATTTCATCGGTGGGGCTGCGGCGCTCAGCACTGCATCAATTCGATGCTGACGCCGTCGGGGGCGGCGACGTAGCACAAAAGGCTGCCGCCGACGCCGCGCTTCAGCTCGACCGGAAAGGCCGACACCTTTCCGGCGCAGCTCGGCGCAGAAGGCTTCGAGGTCGCCCTGATAGAGAAACCCGAAATGATCGGTGCCCCAGCCGTTATGGCTGGAAAAATCGGCGTATTGCCGGATGGGCTTGGCGGGGGCCGGGGCTTCGCCGGGCCGCTTGCCGCGGATCAGGATGGTCATGCCGCCGAGATCGACAAAGATTTGCACGGCGCCGCGCGCCGTCGTCTTGGCCGCGATCGTCGCGCCGAACATTGCGACATACCACTCGGCCGAGGCTTCCGGGTTCTCGCTGATGATGTGGACGTGGTCGAATTTGAATGCCGGGTTGCTCATCGCCTGCCTTTCGTCGCGGGGCCATCTATCGGACCGTGGGATGATACACTAAGGCGTTGAATGGAGAGCGGCCATGCTTCCTCCCGCGGATCAGCTTTCGATCTGCTTTGCCCATGTCGCCTACCGGCTGCACGAGCGGTTTTCGACCCTCGGCACCGGCATCGCCAGCGTTGCGGCGCGCGATCCGGAGGGCTTGGACGAGCGGGTGGCCGAGGCCGATGTGCTGGTGATCTCGGGGCTGTGGCAGGACAGCCTGCTCGACCGTGCCGAAAAATTGCGCCTGATCCAGGCGATCGGCGCCGGCACCGACCAGTTTCCGAAAGACGAGCTGGCACGGCGCGGCATCCGGCTCGCCAGCGCCCGCGGTGTCAACGCGCAAGCGGTGGCCGAGCACGCGATCGCCTTGATCCTCGCTTTGACCCGCCGGCTTCCCGAGGCGCGCGACAACCAGGCAAAACGCGTCTGGCGCGGCATGATCGGCGACCCCGACCGGCGCGAGGACGAGCTCGGCGGCAAGACATTGCTGATCGTCGGCCTCGGCGATATCGGCGGACGCCTCGCCCGCCTTGCCAAGGCGTTCGAGATGCGCGTTGTCGGGCTGCGTCGCGATCCTGCTGCCGGCCGGGGTGCTGCCGATGCGGTGCACCCGATGGCAGCACTCGCCGCGCTCTTGCCCGAAGCCGATTTTGTCGCGCTGACCTGCCCGTTGACCGCAGAAACCGAAAGGCTGATCGATGCCGCCGCACTCGGCCGGATGAAGCCCTCGGCCTATCTGATAAATGTCGCGCGCGGGCGGGTTGCCGACGAGCCCGCTTTGATCGGAGCGCTTGCCGCCGGGCATATCGCCGGCGCCGGCATCGACGTGACGGCGGAGGAGCCGCTGGCGCCGGGCTCGCCGCTCTGGGGCATGCCGCAGGTGCTGATCACGCCGCACACCGCCGGCGAGACCCGCCGCTACGAAGACAACGTGATCGAGATCCTGCGCGACAATCTGGGCCGGCTCTGGCGCGGCGAGCGGGAGCTGCGCAACCAGGTGGTCTGACCCTCCCGCGCGGCGGACATTGCGGCGGCTCAGGCGGTAAAGGTGAAGCTGCTGCCGGTGCCGCACAACACCAGCTTCTCCGGCATCTCCTTCTGCGCGAGGTCGATGAAGTTCTGCCCGCTGCAATGCATCGGCATCACGTGCTCGAGATCGAATTTCTGCAGCTCGGCCATGACTTGGCGCAGATAGTCGTCGGACGCGGGGAAGAGGTGAAAGCCGCCGACCAGCGCATAGATTTTGTCGACGCCGCTGACCTGTTGGGCGCGCTTCAGCGTGTTGATGATCCCGGCATGCCCGCACGAGCTGATCACGACGAGCCCACGGTCGCCGAGCCGGAAGCAGGTGGCGTGCTCGTGCCAATGCTGGTCGGGCTGCGGCTTGCCTGACAGCTCTTCGGCGGTGAAGTGGTGGTGCATATAGGCGTGCGCGTCGCAGCCCAAGCCGTCCTTGATGCCGATCTCGACCCAGGTTTGCGGCAGCACGTGCTCGATGCTGGTGCGCGGCACCACGCCCGTCGTAAAGGCCTGGCCGGCGATCACGATCGGGTCTTCGGCCAGGACCGGCTCGACGCCGAGCGCCTTCAGCTTGCGGCGGTCGAGCGTCCCGAAATCGGCAAAGCTGCCGTCCGGCCGGCGCGAGAAGCGGTGGCAGAAATCGTCCTCGCCGCCGGTGTAGAGGCGCAAATCCTTGCGCATCTGCGCGCGCTGCGCTTCGACAAAGCCGATCAGGCCGCCGTAATGGTCGAGATGCCCGTGGCTCAAGATCAGCGCATCGACCTCGGCCGGGTCGATTTTCATCAGCGCGAGATTGTTGGCATAAACGTCCGGGGTGAAGCCGAAATCCAACAGGTAGCGCCGGTCCTCGCTGCCTTTTGTCGATTGGATGTAGAGCGCCAGCCCCCATTCGCTTTCGAGCGTCTTGCCTTGGGCGGCGGCGGGAAACCCGAACCGTTCGACGGCAAGGCCGGGCCGCGCGGCCGGCTTCAGCGCGATGTTGTGCTGGTTGTCGGTGATCTCGCGCACGACGACGCGATCGACGACCGGCACCTCGATCAGCGCCGTCGCCGCTTGCGCGCCGCGGTCGATCCCGGAGGAGGCGAGCGCGCCGCCAAGAGCCGCGGAGGCCTGCAGAAAGCGCCTTCGATCCAAGGATGTCACCTATTTTTCCCCTGAGCCGCCGGTTCACACTCCAGCGTCATTGTCTGGGATTGGGGCCGATATCGCAACAATAGAGCCGGATCCTCGAGCGGCTTGCCAGAACCCGAGCAGCGGGTGAGGCTGCCCCTCGACCTTGGGGGAGATTTTATGACCGCACCCTACGAGACGCACCGGGCACAGCTCAAAGCCATCCTCTCGGCTTGGGGCATGCCCGAGGACAATGCCGAGACCACCGCCGATGTCTTGGCCTGGGCCGATTTGCACGGTGTGGACAGCCACGGCATCTCGATGCTGCCGGGCTACGACCGGCTGCGCCGCGCCGGCCGCGCCAACATGGCCGCACACCCGCGGATCATCAAGGAAACCGCGGTCTCGGCCTTGGTCGATGGCGATGGCGGGCTCGGCCATGTGCCGGCGCGGTTTGCGATGCAGGTGGCGATCGACAAGGCAAAAGCGGCCGGCATCGCCATCGCCGCGGTCAAGAACTCGGCCCATTTCGGGGCCACCGGCTATTACACCTTGATGGCGGCGAATGAAGGGCTGATCGGGATCGCCTGCACCAGCGCGTCGAGCATCCAGGTGGCGCCGACCTTTGGCAAGGAAGCCAAGCTCGGCACCGACCCGTGGTCGTTTGCGGCACCCGCCAAGGACGGGCCGCCCTTTCTGCTCGACATGGCGACGACGACGGTGGCCGCCGGCCGCATCCGCAACAAGGCCAATGAAGGGCTCTCCTGCCCGCCCGGCTGGGTGCTCGACAAGGAGCGGCCGGCCCAGCACCGATCCGCATGTCGCGCGCGAGCAGGGCGGGTTCCTGACCTCGCTCGGCGGCTCGCCGGAAAATTCGAGCTACAAAGGCTATGGCCTTGCGGTGATGGTCAACATCCTCGGCGCGTGCCTCTCCGGCTCGACCCTGATCACCGACCCGATGGCCGGGAAAAAGCCGCAGGGCAACGACATCGGCCATTGCTTTATCGCGATCGATCCCGGCCTCTTTCGCGAGCCCGGTGAGTTCGCCGCCGACGTCGCCCGCTTTTGCCACGATTTGCGCGCGACAACGCCGGTCGATCCGGCCCGGCCGGTCATGGTCGCCGGCGACCCGCAATGGCAAAACGCCGAGGAGCGGACAAAAAACGGCATCCCGATCGGCGCGGGCCTCCTGAACCAGCTGCGCCAGATCGCCCAGGCCAGCGCCGCCCCCTGGCTGCTCGACTGACCCGCCGCAATGGTTAATTATCGCAGCCGGTAAGCTGTCCAGTATTCAATGTGCACGGCGACTAGACAGTCAGGCTGCTGCCTAACGGCTTGCAAATAAATTCATTTCCGATTACGATATCAGCCCCGCTTAAGTAGTAAATGCAGGGCTGAGGGCTGACTGTGCCGAGAACCATCACCGGGACCACAACGACCGGCATCGTTCTTTCGACGCCCACCGACAATCCGGTAACGGTCGCCGGCGGCGCCCTGGTCGAGAGTTCGGGGTTCGCCCTGATCGGCGGCTCGCTCAAGGGCTAGCCGGATTACAATTTCCCGTGGACCATCGCCAATTTCGGGTATGTCGAGGGAAAGGGTGCGACCTCGACCGGCATCGTGCTGTACGGCGGTGGCACTATCAACAACTACAACTATATCAGCGGCGGACGACAGGGCATCTACACCTACTACCAGCCCGCGACGGTGACCAACAAGGGGCTGATCTCGGCCTACGGCGAGCGATGTCGTCAAAGGCGGCGACGGCAACGACACCCTGTTCCTGACCAGCGCCGGCACAGTGGCGGCGGGCGGGGTCAGCGGGGTCGAGACCTGGCGGCTCGCCAATGGCGGCGCCAACACGGTGACCCTGACGCCGGGCAATTTTGCCGGGGTGGCGGGGCAGACGATCACTGTAGAAGGCGGCAATTCAGGCAACACAATCGATGCGCATCTGGTTGACGGCGCTGACCACGCGGTCATGACCGGCGGCGCCGGCACAGATGTATTCACCGGCGGCAGCGGCAACGACACGTTCAGATTTTCCGCCGCGACCCTGTCGGCGGGCGATGTCGTCAAAGGCGGCGGCGGTAACGACACGCTGTTTCTGACGAGCGCCGGCAAAATCGCGGCAATCGGGGTCAGCGGGGTCGACACCTGGCGGCTCGCCAATGGCGGCGCCAATACGCTTTCTCTGACCAATGCCAATTTTGCCGGGACGTCGGCCGCGACGATCACGGTGATCGGCGGCAATGACGAGAACACGCTCGGCGAAGCCGGGATCTCGGCAGCCGACCTGGCCGTTTTGGCGGGGGGTGCGGGGGCCGATATCCTGACCGCGGGGCGGCACGCCAGATTGACCGGCGGCGGCGGCGCCGACCAATTCGTGCTCGCCACGTCAGGCTCGGCCGCCAGCCCCGACATAAACACGATCACCGACTTTGCCCACGGAATCGACAAGATCGTCTTTCGCGACACGGGCTTTAACCTCGGCGCCGACGAGGGCAAGGGCACCACGACCCCGCAATCGATCGCAATATCCCTGTTCTCGACCAGCACCAACGGCAGCTTTACCACGACCGCGAACCGGTTCGCCTACAACGCAAAAACCGGAGGGCTGTTTTATGATGCGGACGGCAGCGGCAAGGCCGATGCCAGCCAACGCATCGCGACCCTGACCAACGACCCGACCCTCACCGCCAGCGACCTCTTTTTTATCAAATAGGTCATTCCGAAAGGCATCTCGAGCTTTCTCGCCTCCCTCGGGCTTGATGGGGTGGATGGCCCCCGAACGGCATCGATGTGCCAAGGTTGGGTTGTCGCAACTCCAACAGAGGGAGTCATCCATGAGCGAGGTTACAACGATTGGGCTGGATCTGGCCAAGCGGGTTTTTCAGGTGCACGGGGTTGACGCGGCGGGCACGGTGGTGCTGCGGCGCCAGCTCAAGCGTCGCCAGGTGGCGCCGTTTTTCGCCAAGCTGCCGCCTTGTCTGGTCGGCATCGAGGCCTGCGGCACGGGGCACCATTGGGGGCGCACTCTGCAAGGTCTCGGCCATCAGGTGCGGCTGATCCCGCCGGCTTATGCCAAGGCTTATGTGCGGCGGAACAAGACCGATCCGGCCGACGCCGAAGCCATCTGCGAGGCGGTCGGCCGCCCCTCGATGCGCTTTGTGCCGCTCAAGAGCGCAGCCGACCAAGCCATGGCCGCGGTGCACCGGGTGCGCGAGCGGCTGATCGCGCAGCGCACCATGCTGATCAACGCGCTGCGCGGCCACATGGCCGAGTTTGGCGTCGTCGTCGCGGTCGGGCCGCAGCATGTCAAGGAGCTGGTCGCCGAGCTGGCCGAGCCCGACAACGTGCCCGAGCCGCTGCGCCAGGCGCTGCTGGGGCTGGTCCGGCTGTTGGCCGCGCTCAAGGAGCAGATCACGGCCCTCGACAAGCAGATCGTCAATTGGCATCGGCACAACCCATGCAGTCGTCGGCTGGCCGGGATCGACGGCTTTGGCCCGATCCTGTCGACCGCGCTGAGCTTGCGAGTGCAGCAGCCCGAGCGGTTCCGCAGCGGGCGCGACCTGTCCGCCTGGATCGGATTGGTGCCGAAACAGAACTCCTCGGGCGGCAAGATCCGGCTGGGATCGATCAGCAAGCAGGGCGACGTCTATCTGCGCCGGTTGCTGGTCAACGGGGCGATGGCGGTGCTCAACGGCAAACGGGCCAAGACCGACCCGTGGATCGTGCGTCTGCTCGAGACCAAGCCGCGCCTGGTGGCCGCGGTGGCGCTGGCCAACAAGATGGCACGCATCGCCTGGGCGGTGATGGTGCGCGGGACCGACTTCCGGCGCGCGCCGGCGACGGCCTGACCGGGCCGGCCGAACCGCGCCGGGAGGCTTGCCAGGAAGAAGGTGCATACGGATGTCGACAGTCGACCGACAAGGTGGTGCAGATCTGCCGGGTCAATGGGACATCGATCCCGAGGGCTTGATCAAGACCGCCACCTTACGGTTCCCACCTGGGCCAGCGGTCATCCGACCGCACTACAAAGGCCGGACACATGACTGCAAGCGACTTCGCGCACATCCACCGCAGTTTCTTCTTGCGAGCCGGGGGCCATCCACACATGACCCGGGGGTCCACGTCTGATGCGCAGATGTCAGAACAAAAAGACGCAGACGGCCGGATCAAGTCCGGCCGAGGGGATTGGAGAGCGCTTCCAGCTAATCGGATCATGCTCCAGTCTATTGTCCTGACGCCTTGCAAATAAATTCGTTTGAGAGTATAATTCAGCTTAGTCTAAGCAAGTGGGGCGCGGCCGCAGGGTGGACCGCAGCCACATAAGGGGTTGATCGTGCGCGTCATCGACAACTACACCACCACCAACGGCATCACGCTGACCGCGGTCGCCGACAACCCGGTCACGATCACCGGGTCATGCGTGATCAGCATCGACGAGACCGCCGGCTCCGCCGTCGCCGGGGAAGTCTACGCGGTCATCGAGAATTTCGGGATGATCTCGGCGGCGGGGGCGGGTTCTGCGGGGGTCGGGCTGTTCGCCGGCGGCACCGTCGTCAACCACGCCGACATCAGCGGCGAGACGCAAGGAATCTATGCCGACTACCAACCGGTATATGTGAACAATTACGGCATGATCTCCGGCTCCGGCACGGGCAGCGGACGCGGCATCCTGCTGGTCGATGGGGGCGAGGTCAAAAACCACCGGTACATCAACGGCGATGTCGGCGGCATCAAGATCGAAGGCGCGGTTACGACGGTCGACAATTACGGCGTGATTTCAACCGTCCATAGCGGCTATGGCGTAAAGCTGTACGGGTCGCGCAGCAATTTTATGACAAACACCAAGAGCGGCGTCGTCGAAAACGGCGTGATCGCGAAATACTCGCGGGCAGAGCTGCTCAACGACGGAAATATTTCTGGCAGCGGAACCTTATCCTCCGTCTACTTCTCCTATGGCGGATTTATTCAAAACGGCGACCCCGGCGCGACCACTGGCTCGATAGACGGCGTTTTCATCGCCGGCGCTGCCGGAACGGTTCTCAATTTCGGCGGGATCAGCGGCATTCTGTTTGGCGTCGATTTAGCTGCCGGCGGCAGCTTCAACAACGCGCAGCCGGGTGCAGTGGTCATTCAGGGGGTCACGATCAGCGGCGCCGCGGGCACGGTGACCAATCTGGGCAACGTGGACGGGAACGGCAGCAAGAATAGCGCGGTTCTTTTAGCTGCCGGCGGCGCCGTCACCAACGGCTCGTCGAGCGTCACCACGGCTTTGATCGAAAACACTACAGAAAGCTACTACACCGGCATTTCGTCGAACGGGGTCGCTTCCATAACGAACTACGCCACGATAAGCGCGGGAAATGGTCTGTCTTTGCCGAGCGGTGGGTATGTCGCCAATACCGGCGCGGCGGCGCTGATCGCGGCAAAATTCACCGGCGTCGATTTGGCCGGAGCGCCGGGCAGCACGGGCACGCTCACCAATACCGGGACGATCAGCGCCAGCAATCCGACTGTTTCGACCTATGGCGTCGTGATCGGCTCGGGCGAAGTCGTCAACGGCAGCAGCACGGCGACCGCGGCGCAGATCATCGCCGATCCGCCCGGCCCAAATCCGACAGCGATCGGCTCCTCGATAAAGAGCACCGGCGTCGTATTCGTGACCTCCGGGAGCCTCGCCAATTTCGGCACGGTGGCCGGCGCCAGGACCGGTGTCGGCATCGCCGCGGGCACCGTCGTCAACGGCTCGGCCGGCACGCGTACCGCGTTGATCGAAGGCGGGTATTACGGGGTGCACGCCGCCGGGACCGTGGCGCAGTCGGTCGCGATCACCAATTTCGGCACGATCGCGGCGCGTCGGCACCGCCGGCACCGCGGGCATCGGCATCGATTTCGACGATGCGGCCGACAACACCGTCAGCAATTCGGGCACGATCAGCGGCGCCCGTGGCACCGCGGTCGCGTTCGGCGCCGGTGACGACAAGCTGATCGTCGAGCCGGGCGCGGTCTTCGACGGCGTCGTCAATGGCGGCGGCGGCCGCAACGAGATCGATTTCCACACGGCCGGCAAAATCAGCCTCGCGCCCGAATTTATCGGCTTTGCGAGGGTGCGCCTCTTCGCGGCCGCGAGCCTCGCCTTGAAGCCATCCGATTTGGCGGGCCTCGCCGGCAATGCGATCACGGTCATCGACGGCAAGGCCGGCGATACCGTCAGCACCGCCGCCTTGACCGCAAGCGAAGAAGCAACCGTCAAAGGCGGGACCGGAAAGGATGTCTTTGTCGGTGGTCCCGGCAAGGACATATTCAGCGGCGGCGCCGGTGCGGACATGTTCGACTTCTCCGCCTCTACGCTCACCGCGAGCGATAGGGTGCAGGGCGGCTCGGGCGCCGACACGCTGGTCATGACGACCTCCGGCACAGTCACCGCCACCGGGGTCAGCGGCGTCGAGACTTATCGGCTCGCCAGCGGCAAGCCGAACGATCTCCGCCTGACGACCGCCAATTTTATCGGCACCACCGGGACGGCAATCACCGTCATCGACGGCAATGCCGGCGACACCGTCAATGCCATCGCGCTCTCTCTATCCGACCGGACGACCGTCATCGGCGGCAGCGGCAACGACGTGTTTATCAGCAGCGCCGGCACCGACTTCTTCAATGGCCATGCGGGCAACGACATTTTCAGATTTTCGATTGCGAATCTGTCGGCGAGCGATGTCGTCAAAGGCGGCGACGGCAACGACACCCTCTTTCTGACTAGCGCCGGCACGGTGGCGGCGGGCGGGGTCAGCCAAGTCGAGACGTACGAGCTCGCCAATGGCGGCGCCAACAAGGTGACCCTGACAGCGGGCAATTTTGCCGGAGTGAGGGGGCAGACGATCACCGTCGAGGGTGGCAATTCGGGCAACACAATCGATGCGCATCTGGCCGGGGCCGGCGACCACGCGGTCATGATCGGCGGCGCCGGCAAGGACCTCTTCACCGGCGGGCCGGGCAACGACACGTTCAGATTTTCGGTCGCGGACCTGGCGGCGAACGATATCGTCAAAGGCGGCGGCGGCAACGACACTCTGTTTCTGACGAGCGCCGGCACAATCGCGGCGGGTGGGGTCAGCGGGGTCGAGACCTACCGGCTCGCCGATGGCGGCGCCGACAGGCTGACCCTGACAGCGGGCAATTTTGTCGGAGCGGCAGGGGCGACGATCACCGTGGAGGGCGGCGATACCGGCAACACAATCGACGCGCATCTGGTTGGCGCCGGAGACCATGCAGTCATGATCGGCGGCGCCGGCAAGGATGTCTTCACCGGCGGGCCGGGCAACGACACGTTCAGATTTTCCGCCGCGAACCTGTCGGCGGGCGATGTCGTCAAAGGCGGCGGCGGCAACGACACCCTCTTTCTGACGAGCGCGGGCACAGTCACGGCCACGGGGGTCAGCGGGGTCGAGACCTACCGGCTCGCCAATGGCGGCGCCGACAGGCTGACCCTGACGGCCAGCAATTTTGCCGGAGCGGCGGGGGCGACGATCACCGTGGTCGGCGGTGATTCCGCCAACACGGTCGACGCGCACCTGGCTGGCGCAAACGACAAAACGGTCATGGTCGGCGGCGCCGGCGAGGACGTATTCATCGGCGGCGCCGGCGCCGACATTTTCGAGTTCTCCGCCGACCTCCCTCGCGGCGACGGACATCGTGCAGGGCGGCGGCGGCAACGACCGGCTGCAAATGACGAGCGCCGGCACGCTCGCGGCAACCGGGGTCAGCGGGGTCGAGACCTGGCGGCTCGCCACTGGCGGCGCCAATACTCTTTCCCTGACCAACACCAACTTTGCCGGAGCGGCGGCGGAAAACGATTACGGTGTTCGGCGGGCGAATGACGGGAACACACTCAGCGAAGCCGGGGTCTCGGCGTCCGACCTGGCCGTCTTGGTGGGCGGCGCCGGGAGAGACATCTTGACCGCGGGGCAGCACGCCAGATTGACCGGCGGCGGCGGCGCCGACCAGTTCGTCTTCACCACGTCAGGCTCGAAGGCCAGCCCCGACGTAAACACGATCACCGACTTTGCCCACGGCCTCGACAAGATCGTCTTTCGCGATGCGGGCTTTAACCTCGGCGCCGACGAGGGCAAGGGCACCGCGACCTCGCAGCCGATCGCAATGTCCCTGTTCTCGACCAGCACCAACGGCAGCTTTGCCACGACCGCGAACCGGTTCGCCTACAACGCAAAAACCGGGGGGCTGTTCTATGACGCCGACGGCAGCGGCAAGGCCGACGCCAGCCTACGCATCGCGACGCTGACCGACCACCCGACCCTGACCGCCAGCGACCTCTTCTTTATCAGATAGGTCACTCGGAAAAGACAAACGCAGTGTTGAACGCGGCGGCGGCCGGCACCAGCAGCCGGTCCCGCTCGACCTGCACGCCGGCGACGCCGTGCAGCCGCGCCGCCGCCCTGTCGAGGGCGCGGACCTTGATTTCCAGCGCCGCCATATAGTCGCTGCGCCCGGCCGGGTCCGCCGCCGCGGCGCCGAATTCCGCCGTGACCGCCTCCGGTGTCGCAAGCTCGACCCGCGCCGTGCCGGCGGCCAGCGCCAGCCGGCCGTTATCGCTTTGCACCGAGCTGCCGCCGAAGAGGCCGCGGAACAAGCCCGCCGTCGCTTCCGGCGCGGCGGTCGCAACGACGATGCGGGCGATCGAATGGGCGCCGTTCGGGTGCGCCTGCCATTCGGGCCGCCACACCAGCCCCGGGGTCGCGTGCTCGCAAAAATAGACGCGGCCCATCGCCACCTTCGCCGGGTCGAGCCGGGTCGTGCGAAAGCGCGCATCCTGCATCCGGCCCTCGATCGCGACCGGCCGCGAAAACGCCTGCACCGGCAATACCGGCAGCCCCGCCTCTTCCGCGTGGCGAAAAACAGCGTCGGCGTCGGCTGTCTTGAACACGAGGCCGTTGAGGCCCGCCGGAAACGGCGTCAGCTCGGGCCGCGCGGCACCCGATGCGCCAAAGCCCAAGAGCTCCAGGTAATCGGTCGAGAACATCGCCAAATGGTTGGTCGAGCCCAGCGTGTGGTGCCCGCGCGGCGTCAGCCGAAAGCCGAGCCCGGCAAAAGCCTGCATCGCGTCCTCGATGCGCTCGCGCACATCGATAACGACATGGTCGAGAACGGGTGTGAGGGAAGCCACGGAATATCTCCTTCCCGGCAAGGGCCAAAACCAGGGTAATCAGGGCCGGCTTGTCGCGCAATCGCAGGAAACCGGCAGATGGAGCGAGCGGGAGGGGTGGAGAACGGCATTGGGCGGCCGGTGCGGCGCAAGGAGGACCGGCGGCTCTTGACCGGCCGCGGCTGCTTTGTCGATGATTTGACGCTGCCGGGGCTGGCGCATGCGGTCATCGTGCGCTCGCCCCATGCGTATGCGCTGATCGGGCCGATCGACACGAGCGCGGCACTCGCCGCACTCGGTGTGCTGAGGGTGCTGACCGGGGCCGATTATGCCGCTGCCGGGCTCGGGGCGATCCCGCACAATGCCGGGCTGATGAACCCGCCCGACGTGGTCGTGCGCCGCCGCGGCGAGCTGATCCCGACCCGTCATTTTCCGCTGCCGGCCGACAAGGCGCGCTATGTCGGCGAGCCAGTTGCGATGGTCGTCGCCGACACCGTCGCTCGCGCGAAGGACGCGGCGGAGCGGCTGCACATCGCCTACGCGCCGCTGCCGGCGGTAGCACTTGCCGCCGACGCGCTGAAACCGGGCGCGCCGCAGCTGTGGGACGAAGCCCCCGGCAATCTCTGCGTCGATATCGAGGTCGGCGACGAAGCCGCGACCGCCGCCGCCTTTGCCCGCGCCGCGCATATCGTCCGGCTCGAGACAAGGGTGCAGCGCGTCACCGGCGTGCCGATGGAGCCGCGCACGACGATGGCCGATTACGACCCAGAGACCAGCCATTACACGCTCTATTCCGGGAGCGGGCGCGGTGTCGCCAAATTGCGGCTCGACTTGGCACAGGTGCTCGGCGTGCCGGCGGAGCAGGTGCGCTGCCTGTGCGGCGATATGGGCGGCAATTTCGGCACCCGCAATTTCTTTTATCCCGAATATGCATTGCTCGCCTGGGCGGCACGCCTCGTCGGCCGGCCGGTCAAATGGACCTGCGAGCGCAGCGAGGACTTTCTCGGCGATTACCAGGGTCGCGACCTCGGCGTCATGGCCGAGCTGGCGCTCGACGCAGCAGGGAATTTTCTGGCTGTCCGCGGCGAGAATTTGAGCAATCTCGGCGGCCACGCGGCCTCTTTCGTGTCGCTGCAAAAGGGGCTCGGCCTGGTGCCGAGCGTCTACCGCGTCCCGGTCGGCTATTTCCGCGGCAGGGGTGCGGTGACCAACACGATGCCGACCACCCCTTACCGCAGCGCCGGCCGACCCGAGGTGATCTTTGTCATCGAGCGGCTCGTCGATCTGGCGGCCCTTCGGCTCGGGCTCGACCCGGCATTATTGCGCCGGCGCAACATGATCCCGCCCGCGGCCCAGCCCTACTCCAATGCGCTCGGCATCACCTATGACAGCGGCGCCTACGAAGCGGCGATGGACACCGCATTGGCGCTCGCCGATTGGGCGGGTTTCCCGGCGCGCCGCGCGGCGGCCCGGCAGCACGGCAAATGGCGCGGCATCGGCATCGCCAATTATGTCGAGATCACCTCGGGGGCGCCGCGCGAGCGCGCCGAGATCGCCGTGCTGCCCGAAGGCAGGGTCGAGCTGGTGATGGGGACGATGTCCTCGGGCCAGGGCCACGAGACGAGCTTTGCCCAGCTCGTCACCGAATGGCTCGGCGTGCCGTTCGATAGCATCGGCTATGTCGCCCACGACACGGACCGGGTCGCGGCCGGCGGCGGCTCGCATTCCGGCCGCTCGATGAAGCTCGCCGCGACGATTGTCGGTGAGGCGACCGACGCCATCATCGCCAAGGGCCGCAAGATCGCCGGGCATCTCTTGGAGGCCGGCGAGCCCGACATCGAATTCGACCGCGGCCGATTCCGCGTCGCCGGCACCGACCGCGAGATCGGCATCTTTGAGATTGCCCGCGCCGCGGCGCTGGGCACCGGCCTGCCGGAGGAATTGCGCGGCCCGCTCGCTGCGGTCTCCGACCGGACCTTGCCGGTCGCGAGCTTTCCGTATGGCGCGCAGATTTGCGAGGTCGAGGTCGATGCCGAGACAGGTGCGGTCGAAATCTTACGTTATGCCGCGGTCGATGATGTCGGGCGCGCGGTCAACCCGATGATCCTGCACGGCCAGACCCATGGCGGCATCGCTCAGGGTGTGGGCCAGGCGCTGCTCGAAGACTGCGCCTACGACCCGGTGACCGCCCAGCTGCACGCGGCGAGCTTTATGGATTACGCGGTCCCGCGCGCCGGCGACCTGCCGCGGCTCGCCACCGCATTGAGCGAGGTGCCGTCGCCGACCAACCGGCTCGGCGTGCGCTCCGGCGGCGAGGGCGGCACGACACCGGCCTTGGCCGCGGTGATCAACGCCATCGTCGATGCGCTGAGCGAGTTCGGTGTCGAGCACATCGAGATGCCGGCAACGCCGGAGCGCGTGTGGCGCGCTATCCGCGCCGCCGCCCTGCGCTCCCGATAATCGAGATCATTCCTTCCCGGTGAGGCTGAGGCGCTGTGCTGTCTGCCAGACGCGCCAATGGTCGTGCGGCATTGGCATGTGGGTGACGCCGAGATGGGCGAAGGCGTCGTTGACCGCATTGGAAATAGCCGACACACCGCCGACATTCGGCGACTCGCCGACACCCTTGGCGCCGATCGGGTGATGCGGTGACGGGGTCGTCGTGTAGTCGGTCTCCCAATGCGGGGTTTCGACCGCGGTCGGCAGAAAGAAATCCAACAGGCTCGCATTTTGCAGATTGCCGTGCTCGTCATAGGCCATCTCCTGGCCCAGCGCGATCGCCAATGCCTCGGTCAGCCCGCCATGCACCTGGCCCTCGATGATCATCGGGTTGATCCGCGTGCCGCAATCGTCGAGCGCATAAAAGCGCCGGATCTCGGTGACGCCGGTATCGACATCGATATCGACGACGCAGACATAGGCGCCAAACGGGTAGGTCATGTTCGGCGGGTCGTAATAGCTGACCGCTTCGAGTCCTGGCTCCATGTTGGGCGGGACATTGTTGTAGGCGGCAAAGGCGAGCTCGGTCATCGTCTTTGACAGCTCGGGGACACCCTTGACGCGAAACCGGTCGACATCCCATTCGAGGTCGTCGTCGTGCACTTCGAGCAAGTGGGCCGCGATCATCTGCGCCTTGGCGCGGATCTTGCGCCCGGCCATTGCGGTCGCGGCACCAGCGACCGGCGTCGAGCGCGAGCCATAGGTGCCGAGCCCATAGGGGGCGGTGTCGGTGTCGCCCTCCTCGACCGTGATCATTTCGGCCGGAATGCCGAGCTCGCTCGCCAATATCTGGGCAAAGGTCGTGGCGTGGCCCTGGCCCTGGCTGATTGTGCCGAGGCGCGCGATCACGCTGCCGGTCGGGTGCACGCGGATTTCGCACGAATCAAACATGCCGAGGCCGAGAATGTCGCAATTCTTGATCGGGCCGGCGCCGACGATCTCGGTAAAAAAGCTGACGCCGATCCCCATCAATTTGCGGGTCTCGCCGCGGGTGAAGGCTTGGCGGTTACGTCGCTGCTCGTCGCGCAATGCCGGGTAATCGACCGCGACCAGCGATTTCTCCAATGCCGTCAGATAATCGCCGCTGTCGTATTCCCACCCCAGCGCCGATCGGTACGGAAACTGCTCCTTGCGCAGGAGGTTGCGGCGGCGGATTTCCGCCGGGTCCATGTCGAGCTTGCGCGCCAGGACATCGACCATGCGCTCAATCAAATAGGACGCCTCGGTGACCCGAAACGAGCAGCGATAGGCGACCCCGCCCGGCGCCTTGTTGGTATAGACGCCATCGACCGTCACATGCGCCACCGGGATGTCGTAGGACCCGGTGCAGATGCTGAAAAACCCGGCCGGGTATTTGGTCGGGTCGGCGCAGGCGTCAAAGGCGCCGTGGTCGGCCAATACATGGCATCGCAATGCGGTGATCTTGCCCTCGGCGGTCGCGGCGATTTCGCCCTCCATGTGATAGTCGCGGGCAAAGGCGGTCGCCTGCAAATTCTCCATCCGGTCCTCGATCCATTTGACCGGGACGCCCAATACGATCGAGGCGACGATCGAGCAGATATAGCCGGGATAGACCCCGACCTTGTTGCCAAAGCCGCCGCCGATATCGGGCGAGACGAGGCGGATCTTGTGCTCGGGGATGCCGGAAATCAGCGAGGCGACCGTGCGCACCGCATGCGGCGCCTGAAATGTGCCCCACACCGTCAATTGGCCGTTCATCTTGTCCATCGAGGCGACGCAGCCGCAGGTTTCGAGCGGGCAGGGGTGGACGCGCTGATAGACGATGCGCTCGCGGACGACGATGGGTGCCGCGCTCAATGCCCGTGCAGTGCCCTCGGCGTCGCCGACCTCCCAGGTAAAGATGTGGTTGTCGTGCCGGCGCGCGCCGTGGGCGCCCTCGGTCTTGCCTTTCAGATCGTCGCGCAATGCCGGCGCGTCTGCCGCCATCGCGCGGTGGGGATCGACGAGCGCCGGCAATTCCTCGTATTCGACTTCGACCAAATCGACCGCGTCGGCCGCAATATAGCGGTCCTCGGCGACGACAAAGGCGACCTCCTGGCCTTGGAACAAGACCTTTTCGTCGGCCAATACCGCCTGCACATC
This sequence comes from uncultured Alphaproteobacteria bacterium, assembly GCA_963702685.1. Lineage (GTDB taxonomy): Bacteria > Pseudomonadota > Alphaproteobacteria > ATCC43930 > CGMCC-115725 > AP-15. The sequence continues at coordinate 617,486 of CAVPDQ010000009.1, forward strand.
GCCCGCCAAGGTCGGCATCCAATGCAATTTCAGCGGCTTCAGGTCCTCGGCGGTCAACACCGCCTTGACGCCCGGCAATTTGAGCGCGGCGGCCTTGTCGATCGATTTGACGCGGGCGTGTCCATAAGGCGAGCGGACAAAATCGCCGAACAGCATGCCCGGCATTTTGATGTCGTCGACATAGCGGCCCTTGCCCTGGGTGAACCGCACGTCCTCGACGCGCTTGCGCCTGGTGCCGAGCCCTTCGAGCTTTTGCGTGCGTGCCTCGGCTGTTTCGCTTTGGGGGGTTTCGGTCTCGCCGGTCATTCTGCGGCCTCCCTGGCGCTGCTCATCCTCTCCGCTGCGGCGCGGATCGCCCGGACGATCGTCAGGTAGCCGGTACATCGGCAAAGGTTGCCGGCAATCCCCTGGCGGATTTCGGCTTCGCTCGGGTCCGGGTTCTCCTGCAACAGCCGCCATGCGCGGGTGATCATCCCCGGCGTGCAAAAGCCGCATTGCAGCCCGTGATGCTCGCGAAACGCCTCCTGCAGCGGATGCAGGCTGCCATCGGCGCCGGCCAGCCCCTCGACCGTGACGATCTCGGCCCCGCTCGCCTGCACCGCAAAGAGCGTGCAGGATTTGACCGAGCGGCCGTCGAGATCGACGGTGCAGGCGCCGCAATGGCTGGTGTCGCAGCCGATATGCGGCCCGGTAAGGCCCAGCTCCTCGCGCAGCAGGTGGATCAATAACAGCCGCGGCTCGACCAAGGTCTCGACGTCCCGGCCGTTGACGGTCAGCTTGATATGCATCTTGGCCATGCCGGCCTCCCTCAACCGCCGGCGCGCTCTTTGGCGCGCAGGATCGCGCGCTGCACCATGATCCCGGCGACATGCACGCGGAACTCGACCGGGCCGCGCAAATCGGCGGCTGGGCTTGCGATCGCGCGCGCCCGGCGCACCGCCTCGGCAACCGCCGCCTCGTCGAGCCCGGTCCCGACGAGTGCCGCGCCGGCCTCTCGGGCATAGAGCGGCGTATCGGCGAGATTGGTCAGCGCGACCGCCGCCGCATTGCAATGGCCGCCTGCGATGCTCAGCACCACGGCCGCCGCCGCCGTCGCATAGTCGCCGACCTTGCGTTTCTGCTTTTCATAGGCCCAGCCGTGACCCTCGCCCGGCAGCGGGATGCGGACCGAGGCCAGGATCTCGCCGTCCGCCAGCGCCGTCGCATAAATGCCGCGGTAAAAATCTCGCGCCGGAATGTCCCGCTCGCCCGGCCGCCCGGCGACCCGATAGGTCGCGTCGAGCGCCAGCATGACGGCTGGCATGTCGTTGCCGGGGTCGCCATTGGCGAGGTTGCCGCCGATCGTGCCGCAATAGCGCACCTGCGGATCGGCGATGGCGAGCGCGGTTTCGCGAACGATCGGGACAACGCGCCGCGATGATTTCCGAGCCGATCAGCTCGTGCTGGGTCGTCATCGCCCCGATGACGAGCGCCCCGGCCTCGACGCCGATACCGCGCAGCTCGCGCAGGTCTTGCAGATCGACCAGCTGCTGCGGCCTGGCGAGGCGGAGCTTCATCATCGGCACAAGGCTGTGCCCGCCGGCGACGACCCGCGCCTCCTCGCCGCCCTGCGCCAAGAGCCCGACCGCCTCGGCCAGCGATTGCGGCCGATGATACGCGAACGGCGCAGGGATCATCTCCGCTTCCTCCCGGTTCATTCAGGCGGCGCACGCCTGTTGCACGCGCATTACGCCTCAGCCGCCGTCACGCGCAACGAGAATCTGCGCCTCCCCGGCGTGCGGGGCGATTTTACAAATATTTCGCCGGCCGGATCATCGCCCGCCACATATGCGCCACCGGGCTGTTGTCGAAACCGAGCCCCTCTTTCGGCTGGCGGAAATTGCGGCCGATCACGTCCTCGAACTCGCCGAGCTCGACATGCACGTTCGGGGTCGAACGAATAGATGTCGTGCACGGTGATCATTCGCCCCGACATGTACCATTTGTGGTCGCGCATCCGCTTGTAGTCTTCTTCGATATAGGGGTCGGGTCGGTATTCCTGGCCGAACGAGGTGATATAGGATTGCGGATATTCGTAGCCGACCGAATTGTCCGGGTAAAAGCGCAGCACCTGGTGGGCGCGGATCGCCCAGGTCACTTCCGGATCGACATAGGGCTCGACCAGCTGCGCGCCCCAATAGCCGTGGTCGCCGCGGATAAAGCCGATCGTCGAAATGTCGTGCAGCAGGCAGGCGAGCACCATCTTCTCAGGCAAATCGGCCCTGACCGCGTGCCGCGCGCTTTGCAAGAGATGCATGCACGGGCCAAAGCGGTATTTGAAAAAATCGATCAGGGTCGGCGCTTCCGGCATCGCCGGCAGCCGCGGGTCGTCGCCCATCAAGACGCGCGCGTTCGGATTGCCCTTCATCAGCGCGCCCGCATTCGGCGCCGGGCCCATATCGCCCTCGGCCATCGAATAGAGCCGCGATTTGATCACGATATAGTCGAGCTCCCGGGCCATCCTGGCTTCGAGCGCATCGGCGCGCTCGGACAGGCTCATCGCGTCGTTCATGTCGTTTCTCCGCGCTCCTCGGTTCGGTCCGGCCCGAGCCTAGCGAGCGCAGCCGTTCGGCACAACGCGGCGATTGAAAAAAAGCAGGGCATGCTACCGGCGATCACGCGCATTAATCGCGACACTGGACCTATGACAGGACACATCATGGAGCGCCGATCCGCAGCGCCGCGAGAATGGGATATCGAAGCCGATGTCGTAATTGTCGGGTTTGGCGCAGCCGGGGTGGCCGCCTCGGTCACCGCGCACGATTTGGGCGCCGAGGTGCTGATCCTCGAAAAGGCGCCCGAGGGCGAGCATGGCGGCAACACCAGGGTCGCGGGGCAGGGGTATCTGAACACCTCGTCGGCCGAGGACGCTGCGGCGTATCTCGAGGCGCTCTGCGGCCCCTATCCGGTGCCCGCGCCGATGGTCCGGGTGTGGGCCGAAGAGATGTGCCAAAACAATGCCTGGCTCGAAAGCGTCGGCGGCGACCCGCAGGAGCACCAGCATCCGCCGGTCGGCATCGAATTTCCCGACCTTCCCGGCTCGGCTTGCGTCCATAAATTCCACGACGGCCCGACCTACGGCTATTCCTACACTTGGCAACGCTTTGAGAGCCTGGTCAAGGCGCGCCCGATTCGGGTGCTTTACGCCACACCGGCGCAGGAGCTGATCCAAGACGGCGCCACCGGCGCAATTCTCGGTGTGCGGGCGCAGCGGCGCGACGAGGAGATTTGTGTCAAGGCGCGGCGCGGCGTGGTGCTGACCTGCGGCGGCTTCGAAAACAATCAGGAAATGATCCGCAATTATCTGCCGGGCGTCCCTTATTGCTACACTTCGGGCAGCCCTTGGAACGAAGGCGACGGTATCCGCATGGCAATGGCGGCCGGCGCCGATCTCTGGCACATGAACAACTATGCCGGGCCGTCGATGGCGCTGAAGGTGCCGGAAATCCGCACCAGCTTTTCGATGCAGGCCTTGCATTTTTCGAAGGCGATGCCGGGCGGCATGATCGTCGTCGGCCCCGATGCGCGCCGGTTTGCCGACGAAAAATTCAAGACCCGCCACGGCAAGGTGCCGGTCGCCGGAAGCTGGCTGCCGCTCTCGACCCCATGCCCGATGTTCATGGTTTTCGACCACGCGCTCTTTGCATCGGGCCCGCTCTACGACCAGCACCCGAGCCACGGCTGGACCCAGATCATCGAGCGCTATCCCTGGAGCGAGGACAACCGCGCCGAATTGGCCAAAGGCTGGATCAAAACCGCCGCCGACATTCCGTCCTTGGCCGCGACGCTCGCCCTCGACCCCGCCATCCTCGCCGACACCGTCGGCCGCTGGAACCGCCATTGCGATGAAGGCCGCGACCCCGATTTCAACCGCCGCCTGATGCTGGCCCCGCTCGCCGAGCCGCCATTCTACGCCGTCGAGCTCTCCCCCTCGATGCTCAACACCCAGGGCGGCCCGCAACGCAACGAAAAGGGCCAGATCCTGCGCCCCGACGGCACCCCGATCCCGCGCCTCTACAGTGCCGGCGAATTGGGCTCGATCTACAGCTACCTCTACCAAGGCACCGGCAACATCGGCGAATGCCTCGCCTTCGGCCGCATCTCCGCAAGGAACGCTGCCGCCGAAGCCGCGTGGGAATAGGATTGTGGAGAAAAGCTATTCTGGCCGATTAACTGGGCAAGCCCAAGTAGCGCGACATTGACGCTGGGAGCATTTGGTTGCTCTGGATACTGTGCAAGATGTGCGCACAAAACCAAGCGAGCGATCTCTCACTATTGCGAACGAACCTTGGCGGGTTCGTGTATGCCTGTTGCGCCAAAAACCAATCCCGTTGCATTACCGCAACTCCATGCCAATGGGCTTGACTTTTGACCGCAGCCACCCTCAGCGCGCCACCAGCGGGCATCGACTTGGGCTTGCCATCCGCGGGCACCGTGTCGGTCATTCCCCCGCCTTCGGTCCTAGGCGCCGTTACACGAGCTCGATCCGGGCGCGGTGGCCAGGCGCTGCGGCGAGGCGACGGTCGCGGGTCAGGAGCGTGGCGTCGAGCGCTTCGGCAAGCGCGACATAGGCGGCATCGTAGGCCGTTAAGTTGTGCCGCAATTCCCAGACACGCGGCAATAACTCGTCGTGCGCGTAACGGCGCAGGGGAAGTTCCTGAAGCTCATCCAGCGCTTCGCGGCATCGAGCGGGCGAGATTCGGCCGTTCGATCCATAGCGGCGCAATACCTGCGTGATCTCAAGGTCGATCAGATGGGGCGCATGCAGTGGAAGCGGCTGCTCGAAGAGCCGTGCTTCGACGGCGGCGGCGGCCGGCGTTTGCATCAGCGCTTCGAGGAGCGCCGAGGCGTCGACTACGATCACTCGGCGTCGCGCTCCGCACGGACCGCCTCCTCCGGTGAAATGCTGGGGTTGGTCGGGGAGAGCCGCGCGAGGCGTTGACGCAGTTCCTCGCGCGTCGGCCATTCGGCGATCCGACGCAGTTCGGCAAGCAGATAGTCGGAGAGGGACATCCCTTCGAGCGCCGCACGGGATTTGAGCCGGCGGTGCAGCGCGTCGGGAACGTTCCGAATCTGTATCATGCTTGGCATGTGCAGAACATAAAATCATCCACTATGCATGTCAAGCTGCGGAAGCCGGCCCTCGGCGACCGCGCCAGCGAGATAGCGCGCGGATAAACGAGGAGCGGCGGCTCAGCCGTAGACGAAGGCGGAGTCGGATAGGTCGATGGCGGGGAATTCGTCCTTTTCGGCCCAGTAGTCTTGGGTGTGCTGCCATTCGGGCTTGGCGCCGCGGCGGGGCAGGAGGTGCATGCCGCGCATCAGGTAGCCGGGGTTGAAATTCTCCGGGTCGATCCACGGCAGGAGCGGCATGTCCCGGTCCTGCGCGCGCAAAGCCGGCGTCACCTTTCGCGCGCCGGTCGCCTGCATATGGTTGAGGAGCCGGCAGACAAAATCGGCGACGAGGTCGGCGCGCAAGGTCCAGCTCGCGCGGAAATAGCCGAACACCCAGGCGAGGTTCGGCACCCCGGTAAACATCATGCCGCGATAGGTGACGGTGTCGGAAAACACGAGCGGCTCGCCGTCGATCGCAAAACCGATGTCGCCGAGCACATTCAGATTGAACCCGGTGGCTGTGACGACGATGTCGGCGTCGAGGCTCTTGCCGGAGCGCAGCAGGATGCCGCTCGCGGTAAATTTCTCGATCTCGTCGGTGACGACCGAGGCCCGGCCGGCGCGGATCGCCGCCAAGAGGTCGCCGTCGGGGATAAAGGCGATGCGCTGGCGCCACGGCCGGTAGCTCGGCGTGAAATGGGTCGCCACGTCGTAATCGGGGCCGAGATGGCCTTGCACCGCGGCGAGCAATTCCTGTTTCACCTTCTCCGGCTCGGCAAAGGAGCGGCGGGTGAAGACCGCCTGGTCGCGCAGGATCTTTTTGCGCACGATCTCGTGGATCCAGGTCTCGTCGATCTCTAAGGCGCGCAATTCGTCGGCGATCTCGATCGCGTTGCGGCCGGTGCGGAACCAGGTCGGCGAGCGCTGCAGCATCGTGACGTGCGCGCAGTCGCCGGCGATCGCCGGAATGAGTGTGGCCGCGGTGGCGCCCGAGCCGATCACGACCACCCTTTTGCCGGCGCAGTCGAGATCCTCCGGCCATTCCTGCGGGTGGACGATCCGGCCGCGGTAATCCGCGATCCCGGCCCAGTCCGGCGTGTAGCCCTGCGCGTGCCGGTAATAGCCCTGGCACATCCACAGAAATTTCGCCGTGAGCCGCCGGCTTTCGCCGCTGTCGGTGCGGGTGGCGGCGATCGCCCACCGGTTGTCGCGGCTCGACCAGGACGCCTTGTCGATCCGGTGGCGATAGCGGATGCGAGGGCCGAGGCCGTTCTCGTCGATGACCTCGCCCATGTAGCTCAAGATCTCGGCGGCGGTCGCGATCGGCGGGCCGGTCCACGGCTTGAAGCGGTAGCCGAAGGTATAGAGGTCGCTGTCGGACCTGATCCCCGGATAGCGGTGGGTGAGCCAGGTGCCGCCAAAGCTTTCCTGGGCTTCGAGAACGGCAAAGCTCGTGCCGGGGCATTGCTTGGTCAGGTGATAAGCGGCGCCGATCCCGGAGATTCCGGCCCCGACGATCAGCACGTCGAAATCTTCGCTTTGCATCGGCATCCCGGTCATCGCCCTCGCCCTTTGCAGCATCGGTGAGCTTAGCCGATTCTTTGCAACGATGCAGCGGCGGCTGTCATGCGCAAGCCGCGCAAAAGATCGCCCGCCGCAGGACGCTCCCGAGAACCCATGTAGAAAAAGGGATTGTTCTTGGAATAGAGGCGTTCGCCCTTATGCCATTTGCACGCGCAGGCCCGTCGCGCTGCAGCTGCGGCGGCGAACGGCCATGCGCAAGGCGCGGTGGTTGCCCGGATAAAGCTGTGACATGATTTGCGCGATGGTCGAGGTCGCCTTATCGATTTTGTCGCGGTTGTCGCGCGGATTGTCGCGGTGAGGGGGGAGAGCACATCGCCGGCGGTGCCGAACCGCCGCATGATCACCGCAACGATCATCTGCGCCTGCGTCATGCAGGGGCTCGACACGACAATCGTCAATGTGGCGCTGCCGCATATCCAGGGCAGCATGTCGGCGGCGCAAGACCAGATCTCATGGGTCCTGACCTCATACATCGTCGCCGCGGCGATCATGATGCCGCTGACCGGCTGGCTCGCCGCCCGCTTTGGCGTCAAATACATCTTTCTCGCCTCGGTCATCGGCTTCACCTTTGCCTCGGCGTTGTGCGGGGCGGCGACGAGCCTCACGCAGCTCGTCCTCTTCCGCCTCCTTCAGGGGGTCTTCAGCGCCGGGCTGGTGCCGTTGGGCCAGGCGACGCTCTTTACGATCTATCCGCGCGAAAAGCACGGCCAAGCGATGGCGATCTTCAGCACCGGCGCGATGATGGGGCCGATCATCGGCCCGACCCTCGGCGGGTACCTCACCGAAAACCTCGATTGGCGCTGGTGCTTTTACATCAACCTGCCGGTGGGTGCCCTGTGCGCGCTCGGCATCTTCGCCTTTCTGCGCCAGACCCGCGCGATGCGGCGCGACCCGTTCGACATGTTCGGCTTTGTCGCGTTGAGCGTCGCCGTCGGCGCCTTGCAATTGATGCTCGACCGCGGCCAGCTCAAGGACTGGTTCCGCTCGACAGAAATCTGGGTCGAGGCGGCGATCGCGGGCTCGGCGTTTTATCTTCTGATCGTCCACACGATGACCGCGGGCGAGCGCTCGTTCCTGAACCGCGAGCTGTTGAAGAGCCCGAATTTTGTCGCCGGCAGCCTGTTGATGTTTGGCGTCGGCATGATCCTCAGCGGCACCTTGGCGCTGATGCCGTCGATGATGCAGGATTTGATGAGCTATCCGGTGTTCGACGCCGGCTGGATGATGGCGCCGCGCGGCTTTGGCACGATGCTGGCGATGTTTTGCGTCGCCCGGATCATCAACAAGGTCGACAACCGTATCTTTATTTTTGCCGGCTTTTTGATGACCGCCGCCTCGCTGTGGCAGATGACCGGCTATTCGCTCTATATGGGTCGGGGGCCGATCCTGTTCGCCGGCTTTGCCCAGGGGTTCGGGCTCGGCTGCACCTTTGTGCCGTTGAACCTGTTGGCGCTGTCCGGCCTGCCGCATCACATCCTGACCCAGGGGACCGCGATCCGGGCGCTGATGCGCATGCTCGGCGGCAGCATCGGCATCGCCATCCTCGAAACCGAGCTGACCCAGAACACCCAGATCGTGCATTCGCACCTGGTCGAGCATCTGCGCCCGGACAACCCATTGGCCCAGGCCCCGTTTCTCAGCGCCCCCTACAGCCTGGTCAACCCGGCCGGCATCGCCGTCCTCAACCAGGAGGTAACTCGCCAGGCGGCGATGATCGCCTATATCGACGATTTTACCCTGATGCTCGGCGTCATTCTGCTGTCGCTCCCGCTCCTCCTCCTGGTCCGCAACCCGCGCCGCCAAATCCCCGCCGCCGCCGCCGACTAGCCCGTCGTATTCAGGCGCCCGCAGCGGCGCGGGCCGTCAGGCTGGCCGCTGGCGCTCGTACCATCCCCGCGTCCGCAGCACGATCCGCACGACAGAGAGCATAACCGGCACCTCGACCAAGACACCCACCACGGTTGCGAGCGCGGCACCCGATTGGAAGCCGAAGAGCGCGATCGCCGCGGCAACCGCCAGCTCGAAGAAATTCGAGGCGCCGATCAGCGCCGACGGGCAGGCGACATTGTGCGGGACGCCGAGCGCCCGGTTGAGCCCATAGGCGATGCCGGCGTTGAGATAGACCTGAATGACGATCGGCACCGCGAGCAGCGCAATAATCAGCGGCTGCCTGACGATTGCTTCGCCCTGGAAGCCGAACAGCAGCACGAGGGTCGCCAGCAGCGCCAGCAACGAGATCGGCTGGAGCGTGCGCAGGGCTTGCGCCAACGCCGCATCGCCGCCGCGCGCCAGCAATGACCGGCGCCAGAGCTGTGCTGCGACCACCGGCACGACGATGTAAAGCACCACCGACAAAAGCAGCGTCGTCCACGGCACCGTGATCGAGGACAGGCCGAGCAGCAGCCCGACGATCGGGGCAAAGGCGAAGACCATGATCGTGTCGTTGAGCGCCACCTGCGTCAGCGTGAAATTCGGCTCGCCATCGGTCAGGTTCGACCACACAAAGACCATCGCCGTGCAGGGTGCTGCGGCCAGCAGGATCAGGCCGGCGATATAGCTGTCGATCTCACCCGCCGGCAGCCACGGGCGGAACAGCCAGCCGATAAAGAGCCAGCCGAGCAGCGCCATGCTGAAGGGCTTCACCAGCCAGTTGATGCCGACCGTCACGGCGACGCCGCGCCATTCCTCGGCAACCCGATGCAATGCGCCGAAATCGACCTTGAGCAGCATCGGCACGATCATCAGCCAGATCAGCACCGCGACCGGGATGTTGACCTCGGCCACGGTCATGCGGCCGAGCATCTGGAACGGGGCGGGCAGCAGCCGGCCGAGCACGATGCCGGCGACGATGCAGAGCGCCACCCAGAGCGTCAGGTAACGCTCAAAGGTTCCGAGCGTCGGCCGCGCGCGCGGGCGGCCGGTTTCAGCGACCGAAGCTCATGGCAGCTCCAGTTAAACATTGCAGGCGCGCCGGGCGGTCATACGCTCGGGGGTCATTTCGGCGGCTCGGCTTAGAGCCCGACCCGAGATGAATCTCGTAAAATCAGCGCGTTGTTCGTCATTCCCGCGAAGGCGCAGGGCTGCCCGGGGAGTGAAAAGTGGTTGAGAAGGAGATTGCAAAACCCAACGAATATTCGTCATGGCCGTGCTCGACACGGCCATCTGTGCTTCCAGCGGGAATGGCGTCGACAAAGGAGATGGCCGGATCAAGTCCGGCCATGACGATGTAAAGTTGTTTTGGTTATTAGATACGACTATGCAAAGTGGCATAATGATTTCGCCCGGACAGCCCTGCGCTCTGGACCCCCGCTTTCGCGGGGACGACTAGTAACACCTTGATATCGCGCAGATCATTTTAAGCTGAACACTTAGGGTTTGCGGGCTTCGACCATCGCCGAGACGATGTGGTTCTCGATGTTGCTGCCGGGGGCCCAAGTCTCGATCAGCTCGCGGCTTTCCGGCTTTGGCGTGACGCGGACATCGATAAACCCGGCGCCCGCCAACCACTTCTCGACGCGATCGGCCGGGGCCGCGCCGGCGACGCAGCCGCACAGCAAGGCAGGATCGGATCGCAGCTCGGCCGGCAGCGGCGTGGTGTTGACGATGTCCGACACCGCGAGCCGCCCGCCGGGCTTGAGCACGCGGAAGGCTTCGCGAAACACCTGCTCCTTGTCGGGGACGAGGTTGACCACGCAATTCGAGATCACGACGTCGGCCGTGTTGTCGGCGATCGGCAGGTGCTCGAGCTCCCCAAGGCGGAACTCGACATTACCGGCGCCGATGCGGCCGGCGTTGCCGCGCGCCTTTTTCAGCATCTCATGGGTCATGTCGACGCCGATCACATGGCCGGCCTCGCCGACCTGCCGCGCGGCGAGAAAACAGTCGAACCCGGCGCCGCTGCCGAGATCGACCACGACCTCGCCCGGCTGCATCGCGGCGATTGCTTGCGGGTTGCCGCAGCCGAGCCCGAGATTGGCGCCCTCGGGAACCGCCGCCAGCTCCGCCTCGGAATAGCCCATCCGTCGCGCCTTATCGTCCGAAGCGGCTTCCGCGCCGCAACAGGACGACGGCGATGGCGCGCAGCAGCCCGCCTCGTTTGCCGCCGCGATGCCGCCATAGCGAGCCCGCACCATTTCCTTGATCTGCGCATCGTCCATCAGTTGTCTCCCTATGCGGCCGTAGTCTTCGCAATGGCATCGGTGCAGCATTGGGCGGCGGGATCACAGACCGGCGCCATGACGGCATCGCGCCCGCAGCAGTTTTCGGTGAGGTAGGCCAAGAGCGCGTTCATCGCGCCGTATTCGGCCGAATAGATAAGCTGCCGGCTCACGCGGCGCTGGGTGATCAGACCGGCATGGACGAGCTGCGCCAGGTGGAACGACAGCGACGAAGGCTGAACGCCCAGCCGCTCGGCGATCGCGCCCGCCGGCAATCCCGCCGGCCCGGCCGTGACCAACAGCCGGAAGAGGGCCAGCCGGGTTTCCTGAGCCAGCGCGCCAAGCGCCGTGATCGCCCGCTTTTCGTCCATATGATTATGACTTCTATGCTTCGACGACCATCAAATCGTGTGGCGCGATCCGATCGTCAAGCGACATTTCGAAATTTGTCGAACCGCCATATCGTGCGCAATCCGGAACCGTATAGGGGAGCCCTGCGCGTCGCCTCCGGATCCGGGGCGGGCAGGTGTGGTATGCTGGGATGGTCTCGGCTGTGGGTCGCGCGCCTGGGGCCGGCGCGGCCGGGCTTGGCCGCTCGGGGGGCGGCGTCATGCGGTTTCCGATCGGGCTGAAGATTTTTGGCATCGCCGTCGGGCTGTTGGTCCTGATGGCGGCGGCGGCGCTGTTGAGCATGCGCATGACGCGCACCGTCGATGGCCAGCTCGCGATCATCGACCAGAACTATTTTCCAGCCTATGTCGCGCTCGCCCAGGCGAACATCCGCTCGGTCGAGGAATCGGCCTTTATCCGCCGGCTCTTGCTGGCGATCGGCGCGCCCGGCGACAACACCGCAAAGCGCGAGGCGTTGCGGCGAGAGGTCGCGAGCAGCGGCAAGGCGAGCGACGAGGACATCGCCGAGGCGCGCCGCGTGATCAACCGGCAGATCGTCCACCCGCTCGATTTCGACGACGACATCGCGCTGACGCGGCTCGACGACCGGATCGGAACCTTGCAGGAGGAGCGGCGCCGCTACGAGCAGGTCCTCGATAAGCTGCTTGCCGCCGGCACCGCCGGCCGCGCCCAGGAAGCTGCCGCGCTCCTCGCCGATCTCGACGACCGGCGCGACGATTTCGACCGCAAGATCGATGCCGCGCGCAGCGATATGCGCCGCCTCGCCAGCGCCGCGATCGTCGGCACCCGCGCCTATCAGCACCGCGTCGTCGCGATCGGCGTGGCACTGCTGGCGATCGCCGGCGCGCTCGGCATCATGGTCGCCGCCCTTGTCACGCTCGGCCTTGTCCGCCCGGTGCGCCGGCTGCTGCTCGGCACGGCCGCGGTCGAAGGCGGCGCCCTCGACACGGTCATCCCGATCACCTCGCGCGACGAGATCGGCCGGCTCACCCAATCCTTCAACAGCATGGTCGGGGAGCTGCGGGTCAAGGCCAGGATCCGCGACACCTTTGGCAAATATGTCGATCCGCGCATCGTCGCCGGGCTGATCGACCGGCCGGAATTGACCGACGCCACCGGCACGCGGCGCGAGATGACGATCCTGTTTTGCGACATGAAAGGGTTTACCGCGTTCAGCGAGGGCATGACCCCGGCGGCGCTCGTCAATGTGCTGAACCGCTATATGACCCTGATGTCCGAGCCGGTGCGCGCCAATAACGGCATCATCGACAAATATATCGGCGACGGGATCATGGCGTTTTGGGGCCCGCCCTTCACCGCCGCCGACGAGCATCCGGGCCTCGCCTGTCTCGCCGCCCTCGACCAGCTCGCCGGCCTTGGCGCCTTCCGCGCCGAATTGCCGGAGCTGACCGGGCTGCGGCGCGGCGTTCCGGAAATCGACATCCGCATCGGCATCGCCACCGGCGATGTGGTCGCGGGCAGCATCGGCTCCGAGCAGACGCGCAACTACACCGTGATCGGCGACACGGTGAATTTGGCCGCACGTCTCGAAGGCGCCAACAAGACCTATGCCACGCAGACGCTCGTCGGCGAGGCGACCGCGCGGCTGGCCGCCGGTTTTGTCGAAACCCGCGAGATCGACGAGGTGCTGGTGCTGGGCAGGACCGAGCCCGAGCGCATCTTCGAATTGCTCGGCCGCAAGGGCGCCGTTGCCGCGGAGCGCCTGGCCTTGCGCGATGCGTTTCTTCAGGCGCTCGGCGCCTACCGCCGCAGGGAGTGGGACGAGGCGCGCACCGGGTTCGAAGGCTGTCTCGCGCTCGCGCCCGGCGACGGCCCGAGCCAAGCGCTGCTCTGCCGCATCGCCCGGTTCGGCGCGGCTCCGCCCGGCCCCGATTGGGACGGCGTGTGGCCCCTGGCGGAAAAGTGAGGCGGAAAAGTGAGCCTGAGCGGCGGTCTTTGTCAGAGCGCGCTCAGGAACGCGACCAGATCGGTCTTCTCCGCTGTTGTCAGCCCGATGGCGAAGCGTTGGTCGTAGAAATCGACGACCTCGGCGAGGCTCGCCGCCGAGCCGTTGTGGAAATAGGGGGCGCGCGCCGCGAGCCCGCGCAGGATCGGCCCCTTGACTTTGCCGATATCGGCGCATTGGCCGGTGATCAAGGCGCGGCCGGGGTCGGTGACCTCGAACATCCGCCCGGCCAGCGGCCCGGCGGTGCATTGCAGCCGGAACACCGGCAAGCCCGCGATGTCCAGCACCGGCGGGGCTTTTTTGCCGGCGTCGGCGACGCCGATATCGAGCGGCGCCTTGACCGAATGGTCGCCGGCGGCGGGGGTGTCGTGGCAGGTGGCGCAAAACCCGGCGACGGTCTTTTGCCCGAGCGCGTCGTTGATCCCGGCGACACCGGTGATCGTGATCTTCTTGGTGTCGAACACCTCTTCGCCGCGGGCGATGGCGCGCCGGGCGGCGGCGACGGCGCCATTGCCCGGCAGGCCGCTCCATTTGTCGTAGAGGTGAAACACGTCGGGTGTGAATGTCGCGTTGGTCGGATTGCTGCCGAACGGGTCGTTCACCCCGATAAAGAATTTCGCGACCTTGTCGAAGAGCGCGCCGGGCCCGCCCGCAGCACCCGCCTCGTCGAGAAAGAACGCCCGGTCGTCGAACAGCTGGGCGGTATAGACGCCGGCATTCCTCGGGATCGGGGCGCATAAGCTGGGTGTGTCGGCGCGGGCGCAGCCCTCAAAGCCGACGATCTGGCGCTGCTGCGCCACACTCGGCGGCGCCTTCCCCTGGGCGTGGCCGAGGGTGGCGTCGCGCGCCTGGCTGAAGAGGTCGGGCTCGCGCCCGTCCCACATGATCGTGCTCAAAAACCCGAGATTGGCCGCCGGCAACGGGCGGCGATAGACCGACACGGTGCCCTTTGTGCGGCTGGTCAGCCCGGTTGTCGGGTTGGTGTTGCAATCATAGGGGTCGGCCACATCGACGACCCGGAACTGCAATCCTTGCGCCGGCAATGGCAGCCCGATCCGGATCAGCCCTTTGCCGAGCAACAGCGCATAGGCTTTTTGCCGGGCCGCCGGGGTGGCGACATCGTCCGATGGGCAGGTGGCGCCATCGACCAGCCGGAACAACGGGTCGTTCGGATCGGCGGCAAAGCGGCTGCGGACATGCTGCGCGCGCAGCCCCCACCCGTCCTGCGGCTGGTGGCAGGTAAAGCAGGTCCGCCCGTTGCTCCCGAGATTGCTGAAGAACGCGTTGCCCGCGGTCAGGGTCGGCCCGCTCGGCTGGAAGCTCGCAATCGCGCCGCCGGGGTCGGGGTCCACCCGCAGCTGCGGGATGATCGCGGGCGCCGGCTGCACGCCCGCCGCGGCATCCGGAAAGAGCTCGGCGCATTTTCTGCAGGTGCGCGATCTCGCCGGCCCGCGCCGCACCCGCCTCATCGGCTTGCGCCGGGACCGTTGGGCTTATGCCGATTAGCGCCAAGGCGACAAAAACGGCGCGCAGCAATGCAGCGTCACTTCGCATCGACAAATCCTTCTTGGATTGGCAGAACGACAAAATCGGTGATGGTGCGGCTTATCTATCGCACCGCCATTAACAGTTTATTGTCGGGGTCAAAGATGGCCCTCTTATGGGGCAGGCGCGTGCCGAGCGCCGCCGCTCCTCGACTAGGGACCGGCCGGCGGCATGCTTCGGCTGGCTGCGCCGAGAGGCTGTCCGGTCCCGCGGCTCGGCCGCGATGCCCGCGCCGCCCTCAGTAATAATGGGCGCCGCCGTTGACGTGGATCGTCTGGCCGGTGATGAAGCCGCCGTCGGGGCTGACCAAAAAGAGGCAGGTGGCGGCGATCTCGTCGACATGCCCCTGCCGGCCGAGCGGGATGCCGCCGGCGTTGGGCACCCGCCCCTGATACCATTCGGGATTGTCGCGCCTGGTGTCGATGCTGCCGGGCGAGACCACGTTGACGCGAATGTCGTGGGGGGCGAATTCCGAGGCGAGCGCCCGCGACAATCCGACAAGGCCCATCTTGGCGGCCGACACATGGGCGCGCCCGCTGCCGCCGTTGTACGCTCCGTCGCCGCAGAAGAACAGGACACGGCCAAAGCGGTTTTTGACCATCGACGGGATCACCGCCTGGGTCAGATAAAAGGCGGCGTCGAGCACCACGCCGCGGACATGCTCCCAATCGTGCTGGCTGACCTCGGTAAAGGGCTTGTGCGGGCGGATCGCGGCATTGTTGATCAGGATGTCGACGCGGCCGAATTCGGCGAGTGCCCGCTCCGCCAGCGCGTCGATCTCCGCCTTCTTGCCGACATCGGCGAGGATGGCGAGCGCCTTTACCCCGTGCCCCCGCACTTCCTTGGCGACGGCCTCGGCCTCGGCCTGGTTCGAGCGCGCATTGACCACCACATGCGCGCCCTCGCCGGCGAGCTTCAACGCCGTCGCGCGCCCGATATTGCGGCCGGAGCCGGTGATCAGCGCAACTTTCCCATCGAGCTTGCCCATCCCAATCGATCCCCTCGACGATATTTGAAGACCCGCATCCTAGCAGCGCCGTCATGCGCCGTCTCGACGCCCGGCAATAGCGGGCGATCGGGTTGGCGAGTTGACGCGGCCCAAATCGCCCTTTAAGATGTATATCAAATGCATGTTAAGGGGCCGCCATGATCCAGGATGTGGTTTGGACCGTGTCGATCGTGCTGATGGGAGCGCTGGCGCTGGTCTTCGCCTGGGTCGCTGCCGGGGCCGATGCGGCGCTCGCCGACTACCGGCCGGCGGTCGCTTCCGCCTATCGCATGCGCTACTGGCTGTTTGCGATCGCGATCGTGGTGCTGGTCGGCGCGAATTGGCGCACGCTCGGCGAATTGCCGTATCTGTCGAGCCTCTCACCATTGCCCGCGGCCGAGATACATCCTGCCGCCGCGGTGGGCGAGCAATGGGCATGGACGGTCACGCCGAACAAATTTGTCGTCGGCCAAACCGCCGAGTTCCGCGTCACCACCAAGGACGTGAACCACGGCTTTGGGCTCTACGATCCGGGCATGCGCATCGTCGCCCAGACCCAGGCAATGCCCGGCTATACCAATGTCTTGCGCTATACCTTTACCGAGCCGGGCACTTACCATGTGCTATGCCTCGAATATTGCGGGCTCGCACACCACGATATGAAAACCGAGATCGCCGTCACCGAGCAATAGGGGGGATGCCATGACTGTTCAGGCCGTCGCCGCGCGCGACGAAATCGGCGCCCGCACCGCCGTCCTCGCCTACCTCGCCGTTTCCGGCGTCGTCCTGCTGCTGATGATGCTGTTCGGATTGACGATGCGCTTGGCGCAGGCGCAATGGATCAGCCTCGATCCGGCGGTCTTTTACATGCTGATGACCATGCACGGCGCCGGCATGGTCGGCATCGCCGGATTGAGCGGTGCGGCGGTGATGTGGCATTTCGTCCGCCGCCATGTGCCGGTCAGCACCGGTGTCTTCCTCGCCAATCTGGTCTTCTTTCTGCTTGGCGCGGTGCTGATCCTGGGCTCCGGCTTTATCGGCAAGTTTGCCGCCGGCTGGACCTTTCTCTTCCCGTTGCCGGCGCATTCCGGCGATGCCTGGTCGGCCAACGCCGCGGCCGCCTATCTCGTCGGGCTGCTGCTGATCGGCGTCGGGTTTCTGCTGCTGCATCTCGATATCGCCCGCGGCATCCTCTCGGTCTATGGCGGGCTCGGCGCCGGGCTCGGCGCGCGTCAAGCCTTTGGCCTCGCCCCAGAGGCCGATGGGCCGCCGCCCGCAGTCGCCGCCGCGACGATGGTGGCGATCGTCAACATTCTCGGCATTCTGTTTGGCGCCGCGGTGCTGGTGCTGTCGCTGGTCAATCTCTACGAGCCGAGCTTTGCGTTCAACGCGCTCGTCGCCAAGAACCTGATCTATTTCTTTGGCCACGTCTTTATCAACGCCACGATCTACATGGCGGTGATCGCGGTCTACGAGATCCTGCCGATCTATACCCACCGCGCCTGGCGCGCCAATCGTGCCTTTTATCTCGCCTGGGTGCTCTCGACATTGATGGTGCTGACCGTCTATCCGCACCATCTGCTGATGGATTTTGCGATGCCGAAATGGGCGCTGATCGCCGGCCAGATCATCTCGTGGCTCAGCGGCTTGCCGGTATTGCTGGTCACCGCATTCGGCGCGCTGACCAATGTCTACCGCTCCGGGCTCAAATGGAATGTCGCCGCGGCCCTCGTCTTTGTCGGTGCTGCCGGCTGGGCGATCGGCGTCATCCCGGCGATCCTCGACGGCACCATCGCGGTCAACAGCGTCATGCACAACACGCAATGGGTGCCCGGGCACTTCCACACCTATCTGTTGCTCGGCACAATCGCGATGGTGCTGGGCTTTATGACTTATATGGGCGGAGCCAAGTCGGAATTCGGCCTCGGCCCGGTCGGGTTCTGGCTCTACCTCGTCGGCGGCTCGATCTTCGTCTTGGCCTTCCTCGCTGCCGGCAGCGCCAGCGTGCCGCGCCGTTATGCCGTGCATTTGCCGGCTTGGCTCCCGTATGACCGGGTCGGCTCGATCGGCGCCGTCCTCGCAGTGGCGGGCGCGCTGCTGCTGGTGGTGCAGTTCCTCGCCGGGCTCGGCCCCGCATTGCACGGCCGCGACGAGGCTTCATGACCCGCGGCTTTCTGCCGCTCTTTGCGCTTGCGCTGGCGATCGGCATTGGCGCGCTCGCCTGGGGCACCGAGGGGTTTCGCGTCGTCACCAGCGAAGGCGCGCGCCGGCTCGCTGTCGTCGGCGACCCGCAGCCGGTGCCGGACGTTCCGCTTCGCGACCAGGATGGCCGCCGGTTTTCGCTCGCCGACTACCGCGGCGGCCCGGTGCTGGTCGAATTCATCTATACGAGCTGCCCGACATTGTGCGGTGTGCTCGGTGACCAATTCCAGCGCCTCGCCGCGGCACGACGCGGCCCCCGCCTCCTCAGCATCAGCTTCGACCCCGAGCACGACGACCGGCGAGCCCTGGAGCTCTATGGCGAGCGCTACGGCGCCGCCCTGCCGCGCTGGCGCATCGCCGCTCCCGCGGACCAGCATAGCCTGCGGACATTGCTGCAGCGGTTCGGCGTCGTCGCGACCCCCGACGGCAGCGGCGGCTTTGTGCACAACGGCGCCCTCTACTTTGTCGATTCGCGCGGCTGCATCGCCCGCATCCTCGACCCGAGCGCGACACCGCAGATGATCGCGGCCGCCGACGGGGCCTCGTGACGATGCGGACGCGGCTGCTCGCCGCAACGTCGTTATGGGCGATCCTCTGGCTCTGGCCGGTGCGCGCCGCGCTCGAGCGCGACATGGCGCTTCACATGGTCGTGCAATTGCCGTTGCTGATCGGCATCGGCGTCTTGCTCGCCGGCATCATTCGACCGCGCGAGCCGCGCTGGTTGGCCGAGGCCGACTGGCTCGGCATCCCCGGGCTTACACTCGTTCTTTGCGCCACCTCGTTCTGGATGCTGCCGCGCCTGCTCGACGCGGCGATCGCCGATCCGCGGATCGATCTCGGCAAGTTTCTGAGCCTGCCGCTGCTGGCGGGCCTGCCGTTGGGGCTGAGCTGGCGCCGCATGCCGGCGCTCGGCCGCGCCTTTCTGTGGGCCAATTTCATCCCCAAGCTGGGTGCTGTCGGCGGCCTCTATCTTGCCGCGCCGACCCGGCTTTGCGCCTATTACCGCCTCGACCAGCAGGAAGCCGCCGGCTGGGCCTTGATCAGTGTCGCCGCGGCACTTGCAATGCTGTGGCTTCTCGCCGCGCTCGTCGGTTGGCCGCGCCGGGATCCGATTGCTCGGGAAGCTCGATGCGCCTCACCCTCCATACCGATTACGCGCTCCGCGTCTTGATTTATGTCGCGCTGAACGACGGGCGCCTCGCGACGATCGGCGACATCGCCCAGAGCTTCGGCATCTCCAAAAACCACTTGATGAAGGTGGTGAGCCGCCTCGGCCAGAAGGGCTATCTCGACACCGTGCGCGGCAAGAACGGCGGCATCCGGCTCACCCGCGCACCCGGCGACATCAATGTCGGAGAGGTTGTGCGCGACACCGAGGACGAGCTCGAAATCCTCGGCTGCCTGCACCGCACCGGCTATTGCCGCATCGAAAGCGTCTGCGTGCTGCGCGGCGTCGTGCGGGATGCCGCCGGCGCGTTTCTCGCAATCTTCGACCGCTACACCCTCGCCGACCTGGTCCACCCGCGCAAAGCTCTCTCGGCGCTGCTGGCCGGCGCTGTCACTCGACCGTGACGCTCTTTGCCAGGTTGCGGGGCTGGTCGACGTCGGTGCCTTTGAGAACGGCGACGTGGTAGGCGAGGAGCTGGATCGGGATGGCGTAGAGGAGCGGTGCGACAAACGGGTCGCAGCGCGGCACCGCGATGCCAAAGGCGAGCCGGTCGCCGAGCCGGGCGACGCCGGCCGCATCCGAGATCATGACGACACGGCCGCCGCGTGCCATGACCTCCTCGACATTCGACATCGTCTTGTCGAAAAGGTCGTCATTGGGCGCCAGGACGATGACCGGCACATTCTCGTCGATCAGCGCGATCGGCCCGTGCTTCATCTCGCCCGCGGCATAGCCCTCGGCATGGATGTAGGAGATTTCCTTCAATTTTAAGGCACCTTCGAGCGCCAAGGGAAAGGCGCTGCCGCGGCCGAGATAGAGGACGTCGCGCGCCTCGGCGATCGTGGCGGCGATCTGGCGCAGCCGCTCGTCGTGGTTCAATACTTCGCTCGCCCGCGACGGGATCTCGCTCAGATACCCGACCAGCTCGGCCTCGCGGGCATGGGTGATCGCACCGCGCGCCCGTGCCAGCGCCACGGTGAACGCCGCCAGCACCGCAAGCTGGGTCGTGAACGCCTTGGTCGAAGCGACGCCGATCTCGGGGCCGGCCAATGTCGGCAGCACGACATCGGCTTCGCGCGCGATCGAGCTTTCGGGCTGGTTGACGACGGCGATGATCTTTTGCGCCTGCGCTTTGGCATAGCGCAGCGCCGCCAGGGTGTCGGCGGTCTCGCCCGATTGCGACACGAAGATCGCCGCCCCGCCCCGCGGCATCGCCGGCGCCCGATAGCGGAACTCCGAGGCGATGTCGATTTCGACCGAGATGCGGGCGATCCGCTCGAGCCAGTATTTGGCGACGATGCAGGCGTGATAGGCGGTGCCGCACGCGATCATCGTCACCCGCTCGATGTCGGCAAGCGCAAACGGCAATTCCGGCAGATGGACGGTGCGGGTCGCCGGGTTGACGAGCGCGTTCAGGGTGTCGCCGATGACCGCCGGCTGCTCGAAAATCTCCTTCAGCATAAAATGGCGGTAGTTGCCCTTGCCGATCAGCGCCCCCGAGGCCGCCGATTCGCGCACCGCCCGCTCGACCGCCCGGTTTGCCGCGTCGAAAATCTTGGCGCCCTGGGATGTCACGACCGCCCAATCGCCCTCTTCGAGATAGGCGATATGCCGGGTCAATTGCGCCAAGGCGAGCGCATCCGACCCCAAAAACATCTCGCCCTCGCCATAGCCGATCGCGAGCGGCGGGCCGCGGCGCGCGCCGATCAGAAGGTCGTGCTCGCCGGCAAACAGAAAGGCGAGCGCAAAGGCGCCTTCGAGCCGGCCCAAGGTTTTTTCGACCGCCTGCTGCGGGGTCAGCCCCTCCTTGAGAAAATGGGTCGCCAGCACCGCCACTGCCTCGGTGTCGGTTTCGGTATGAAAATCGTAGCCGAGGGCGCCGAGCTCCTGCCGCAATGCCTGGTAGTTTTCGATGATGCCGTTATGGACGACCGCGACACGCTCGGTGGCGATCGGATGCGCGTTGGTTTCGGTCGGCAGCCCGTGCGTCGCCCAGCGGGTATGGCCGATGCCGATGGCACCCTGCACCGGCTCCAGCTCGAGACGGCGGGCGAGGTTGTCGAGCTTGCCCTCGGCGCGGCGCCGCTCGATGCGGCCATCGACGAGGGTCGCGATTCCGGCCGAATCATAGCCGCGGTATTCGAGCCGTCGGAGGCCCTCGATCAGCCCGGGCGCCACCGTGTCTTTGGCGATGATGCCGATGATGCCGCACATCAGTCTTTTCTCCTCAACCGCGCCCGGATCTCGGTCGCACGGCCGGGCTTGTTGACCTGCTCGCTGCGCGCCAGGGTCAGCGCGTTCTCCGGCACGTCGCTGGTGACGACGCTGCCCGCGGCGACGATGGCGCCGGCGCCGACCGTGACCGGGGCGACCAGCGCGGTATTCGAGCCGATGAAGGCACCCTCGCCGATTGTTGTGCGATGTTTGCTGAAGCCGTCGTAGTTGCACACGATGGTGCCGGCGCCGATGTTGCTGTATTTGCCCACCGTGGTGTCGCCGATATAGGAGAGGTGGTTGGCCTTGGCGCCGGCGCCGAGCCGGGCCGCTTTGACCTCGACAAAATTGCCGATATGAACATCGCCTTCGAGCACGGCTCCGGGCCGCAGCCGCGCGAACGGCCCGACCTGCGCGCCGGCGCCGATCTCCGCCCCCTCGAGATGCGAAAACGAGCGAATGCGCACGCCGTCGGCGACCACGACGCCGGGGCCGAAAGTGACGTTGGGCTCGATCACGACATCGCGGCCGAGCCGGGTGTCGGCGCACAAAAACACGGTCTCGGGCGCCACCAGGGTCGCGCCGTTCGCCATCGCCTTTTGCCGCAGCCGCTGCTGCATCAGCGCCTCGGCCGAGGCCAGCTCGGCGCGGGTGTTGACCCCGGTCACCTCCTCGGCGGGAATCTCGATCGCGGCACAGTCGAGGCCGTGCCGGCGGGCGATGGCAACGATGTCGGTCAGGTAGAACTCGCCCTTGCTGTTGCTGCGGTCGAGCGCTGCGACGAGGTCGCCGGCACGGCATGCGTCGAGCGCCATGATCCCGGAATTGACGAGCCCGATCCGGCGCTCCTCGTCGCTCGCTTCGGCCGCCTCGACGATGCGTTCGAGCGAGCCGTCCGGTCCGAGCACGAGCCGGCCGTAGGGACCGGGGTCGTCGGGGCGCATCGCCGCGACCAGCACCGCAGCCGCCGTCTCGCGGCGTGCCGCGAGGAGCCGCGCCAAGGTCTCGGTCGTGACCAGCGGCGTGTCGCCGAACAGCACCAAAAGATCGGCGATGCCGCTCGCCGGGGCAAGGCGGCCGTCGAGCGCGCCGAGCGCCGTCTTGACCGCATCGCCGGTGCCCAGCGGCGGATCCTGCACGACGCATTCGGTCGGGGCGAGGGCGGTAGCGACGGCCTGCATCTTTGGCCCGATCACGGCGACCGACGCAGCCGGGGCCAGCGGGTCGAGCGCGGTCAGCAGATGCGCGATCATCGGCCGGCCGGCCACGGCATGCATGACTTTGGGAATATCGGAGTTCATGCGCGTGCCGGCGCCTGCGGCGAGAATGACGGCGGCAAAGCTGGGCTTCTTCATCGATCCCTTGGGCACACCAAAAAGGGCCGGCGGCACTATCCGGCGGCGCCGGCCGTGTCACAACACACAGATTGTTGCAGAGCATAGCACAACAACACAGAGTTGGCGCGATGAAACCCTTTGTCCTGGTCTTCGATCTCGACGGCACGCTCGTCGACAGCGTGCCCGATCTGCACGCCGCGGCGAATGCGATGCTGCGCGAATGCGGCTGCCGGCCGGTGTCGCCGGTCGAGGTCCGGCATATGGTCGGCGATGGAGTGCCGGCGCTGGTCGAGCGCGCGCTTGCCGCGAGCGGCGGCGACCGGGTCGCCGTCAGCGATGCGCTGCCGCGCTTTTTGTCGTTCTACGAGGCAAACGCGGCACGGCTGACGCGGCCTTATCCCGGTGTGCGTGAAACCCTCGGCCTGCTGCGCCGGCGCGGCTACCGCACCGCGATCTGCACCAACAAGCCGCAACGCGCGACGATTGCCGTTTTGCAGGGCCTCGACCTGTCGGCGCTGTTCGATGCGATCGCCGGCGGCGACCGCTTTCCGATGCGCAAGCCCGACCCCCGCCATCTGCTGGGGGTGGTCGCAGAGCTCGATGGCGAAGCGGCAAGGGCCGCGATGATCGGCGACAGCGAGAACGATGCCGCCGCAGCGCATGCCGCGGCGATGCCGCTCGTGCTGATGCGCCACGGCTACGCCCGCGTCGATCCCGCCACGCTCGGCGCCGACGCGCTCCTCGACCATTTTGCCGATCTCCCCGCCGCCCTCGACCGGCTCGGCCTCGGGCCATCAGGCTAAATCACCAGGAAATCGGTTTGCGTCAGGCCCGGCACCCCCTTCAGCGAAGCAAACTGCACCGAAGCGCCGGCGCGATTGCCGTCTGCGTCATAAGAAAGCGCGCCAGAGCTCGTGTTGTAGATGATGTAGTCGTTCGCATCCTGTGATGAGTTGATGGCAAAATTGCCGGCGGAAAGCGCGCCCGTCTTGGTCAATGCCGAAAATACGGCGTTGTCGAGAACGATCTTGTCGGTGCCGTGCTTGAAGTCGGTGATCGTGTCGCGGTTGGTCTTGGCATTGGGCGCGGTGGTAAAGGTAAAGCGGTCGGCCCCGCCGCCGCCGGTCAGCGTATCGTTGCCGAGCCGCCCATCGAGCGCGTTCGCCCCGGAATTGCCGACGATCAGATTGCCGAGCGAATTGCCGATGCCGAAAATGTTGCCACTGCCCTGAAGCGTGAGATTTTCGATCGCACCCTTCACGTGCACCGTATCGGCGAGGCTGACACCGATCGACGCCAGGATGCGGTCGATCCCGCCGGAGCCGGCGACCGCCTCGTCGGCGACGTCGCCGATATTGTCGAAGACATAGGTGTCGTTGCCGGCGCCGCCGTACATGGTATCGGCGCCCGACCCGCCGTTGAGCGTATCGGCACCGTTGCCGCCCTTGAGCGTGTCGTCGCCCGGGCCCCCGGACAGGATGCTGCCGGTGCCGTTGCCGGCGATCAGGCGGTCGTCGCCGCCGCCGCCGTTGAGGCGGTCGCTGCCGCCGACGCCCCGGATGACGTTGTTGCCGATATTGCCGGTGATGGTCTCGGCGAGGCCGGTGCCGATCGCGTCGAGGTCGGCGGTGCCGGTCAGCACCAGCGTCTGGACCGTGCCGATCACCTGCGCCGGATTGCCGAGATCGAAGCTGATCGCCGCATCGATCGTGTCGTTGCCGCCGCCGCCCCAGGTCGCGTTGTTCTCGTCGACGACGTCGCCGGTATTGTCGACAAAATAGGTGTCGTCGCCGGCGCCGCCGATCATGTCGTCGGCCCCGGTGAAGCCGTCGATGCGGTCGTTGCCGTCGCCGCCGACAATCGTGTCGTCGCCCTTGCTGCCATAGATCGTGTCGTCACCGCCGTCGCCGAAGATGCCGCCGGTGATCGTGCCCTGCCGGCTGTCGAAAAAATCATTGCCTTCGCCGAGCTTGGCGCCGCCCTGGATAAAGCCGCTGTTGGTCACATGGTCGTCGCCCGCGGTCAGCGTCATCGCATATCCGGTGGACGACAGGATCGAGCCGCTGTTGGTCACCGTGATGCTGGCGGCGTTTTGCGCATAGATCGTTGCGTCGGTCCAGGTGCGCTCGGGGTGCAGCGAGATGGCGCTGATCGTCCCGGTGTTGGTGATGACATCCGCTTCGGTCTGATCGGCCCCGACGCTGCCGACGAACTCGATCGCGTTGCCGTAGCTCATCGAAGAGATCGTGCCGTCGTTGACGACGATGTGTCCGCCGCCGCCCAAAATAATGGCGCCGAACCAGTAGGTATTGACCGAGCCGGTCGCGCCGACAAAAATCTGATCTCCTCCGGACAAAGTGTCGAAATAATCGTCGATTTCGCCGAACAGCGTGCCGTAAAGGGTGACGGTTTGATCACCGCCTTTGTTCCCCCGCATATCGATGCCGTAACTGATCGTGACGCCCGGCGCGACGAAAGTGTTGTCGCCGTTGGCGGTCGACAGGCTGGTTTGATTCGTTGTGATATAGTTGTTGGTCATGGGCGTGCCTCGGGGGTGATCGCGGTGGTTTAAATTAACAGCGTCTGGACTCTCTGTCAGCCATATGTAATATTCGGCTACCTCGAATCGAACCGCAACGGAATTCGGCGGCATCCCGCTCCGTGCGCGGCCGGAGCTTGCAATCGACAAGAAGGGGCTGCTACCTCGCCCGAGCGCGCCGCCGGGGCTGGCCGGCGGGCGCTGTTTTGGCGATCGGGGGACGAGGGTCCGGTAGCATGTCGCTGCTTAAGCCGGGGACCGAGGCGATCGGGAGCAGGCGATGGCCGTGGCTGTGGATCGGGCTCGGCCTGGCGATCGTCCTGCTCTGCGCGTTGTCGCTGGTCCTGCCGATCGGCGAATGGGCCGCGTCGTTTCAGCGCTGGCTCCTCGGCCTCGGGCTATGGGGGGTCGGGATTTTCGCGCTTTTGTTCATTGCCACCACCCTGGTGCTGGCCCCGGACTGGCCGTTGTCGATCGCGGCCGGGTTTGTCTACGGCTTGTGGGCGTTTCCGGTGGTCATCGTCGCCGCCACGGTGGCCGCCTCATTGTCGTTCCTCGCGGCGCGCTATCTGTTGCGCGCCCGGGTGCGCGGGCTTCTCGACGGGCGACCAAAGCTCGCCGCGATCGACAAGGCAGTCGCGGAGGAAGGCTGGAAGATCGTGGCGCTCTTACGCCTCAGCCCTCTCGTGCCGTTCAACCTGCAAAATTACGTCTTTGGCGTCACCGCGGTTCCGTTCGCCCATTATGTTGTCGCGACCGGGATCGGGATCATGCCGGCCTCGGCGGTCTATATCTATCTCGGGGCGATCGGCAGCGCGGCAAGGCACGGCGGCGGAGCGGGCGGTCCGTGGAAATGGGGGTTTTTCGCGCTCGGCCTCCTGGCTACCGCCGCGGCGGCGTTTCTGGTGGCGCGCAAGGCCAAGGCCAAGCTCGACGAGGCGCGGCTCGACCAGCCCGACGACTAACCCCTATCGCGCCGCCAACCCGTGGAATTTCTGCGGCAGACGCCGGATGTCTTGGACCAGGCCGGGCGGCACCTCGCCGACGCCGTCGCCGCGTAAGGTCAAAGCATCGACCAGCCCGCCAAACCGCTCGCCGATTGCTGCGACGATCTGGTCGTGGCGTCCGACTGCGGCAAAAAGCTGCGCCACGTCGTCCGGTACCTCCTTTGCCATTTCCGCCCATTTTCCGTCGCGCGACAGGGCATTGAGCTTGCGTCCCAAATCTTCCTGCCCATGCACCGCCAGCACCGGATAATAGGCCGGGGTCGAGCCGTAAAAGGCGACCCGCTGGCGCACCCACTCGAAGCGGCGCGCGACGGTTTCGTCATCGGGGCCGGTGGCGAGAAAGCCGCCGCCCGAAATCTCATATTCGCTGCGGGCGCGGCCGGCTTTGGCGAGCCCCGCGTGAAGCCGCGGCATGACCTCGTCGGTCAGATATTTGCGCGTGCAAAAGCCGTGCAGCTTGACCCCGTCGCATTCCTCCGCGGCGACGTTGAGCATCGCCGGCCCGACCGCGGCAATCATTACCGGCGGGGGCGGCGCGTCGATCGGCTCGGGCGCGAAGTTCGGGGTCATCAAGGTGAAGCGGTAATGCTGGCCTTCGAAGCTGGGGCGCTCGCCGGTTTTCCAGCAACGCCAGATCGCGCGCAGCACCCGCACATATTCGCGCATCCGCGGCGCCGGCGGCGTCCACGGCACCGAAAAGCGCCGCTCGTTGTGCGCGCGCACCTGCGAGCCGAGGCCGACGACAAAGCGCCCGCCGGTCGAGCCGGCGAGGTCCCAGCCGACCTCCGCGACCGCCATCGGCGTGCGGGCAAAGGCGATGGCGACACCGGTGTGCAGCTCGATCCGCTGCGTCGCGGCGCCGGCTACCGCCAATGCCAGAAACGGGTCGTGCTTGTTTTCCATCGCGACGATGCCGTCATAGCCTTCGGCCTCGATCGCCTGTGCTGCCGGCCCGACCCGGCGCAAATCCTCCTGCGGCACCGTCGCAAACACCCGCATGGCACCCCTCCCGCTCTCCTCGTCGCGCGATCGGGCCACAAACCGGTAGCACAGGGCAAGCCTAGGCCGGCGGCCACGCCCAGAAGGCGATGCCGACCAGCGCGATGAACGCGCCGCTCATCACCTCGCCGTAGCGTTCGACGGCGCCGAGCCGCAGGCGGCGCAGACCGGACGCCGCGGAGGCGCACAACAGCACATAGGTGGCGATCGTGCTGGCGGCAAAGACCGCGGCCATAACGCCGAGCTGCACCGTGCCGTACCGGGCTGCGGCGAAAAACACCGGGATGCCCTCGACCATCGGTGACGAGCCGAGCACCAGCAACAGCGCGGTGCGGCCGGTCGTCTTGTGGCGATGGCGATGCAGAGGCGGCGCGTCCCCACCGGCGGCGTGCGCGGTCGCCGCGGCGTGGTCGTGCCAATGGACGTGCACCGAGCCGCGGTAATGACGGTGCGGGTGGATGTGCCGGACCAGGACCGCGGCACCCCCGCCGGCCGGCGCGTAAAGGGGGTCGTCGGCCGGCGCTCTCTCCAGCCCGTCATGCCCGTGGTGATGGTGCCCGTGCGCATGGCGCACTTCGTCATGGTGCCCGTGCGCGTGGCTGTGCCCGGGCGCGTGGCTATGCCCGGGCGCCTGACCGTGCCCCTGGCCCGCCGGGTGGAGCTGCTCGTGCAATGCCGAAATCGCGATCCATCCGCCAAAGCCGAACAGCGCAAGGCTCGACAGCGTATCGACGAGATGGCCGAAACGAAGGCCCGCCTCGGCCCCGGCAACCCAGACGGCAAGCCCGATCGCCAATGTCGAGCCGACATGGCCGGCGCCGGCGCGCAAAGCCGCGGTTACGGTTTCGCCCTGCGACCAGCGGCGCTGGCGCGCGAGCAGCGCGATCGGCATCCAGTGATCGGGCACGAGCGTATGCAGCACGCCGACCGCGGCGACGGCGGTGACCAGCAGCAGCTGCGGACCCCAGCTCATCTTTCGTCACCATCGCTCTCGCCGTCGTGGTGATTCCGGTGGCCCGCATCGGCATGGCCGTGCGGGTGCGAATGGCGGGTGCCGTCGGCGTGCAGATGCTCGTGCTCGTGAAAGAGGATTTCGAGCTGCCGGCCGAACGCGTCGGCGATACGGCGCAAAGTCCTCAGGCTCGGCAGGTGGTCGCCGCGCTCGAGCCGCGAAATCATCGACTCGGTCATGCCGAGCCGGTGCGCCAGCTGACGCTGCGTCTCGCCGGCGTTATGCCGCAGCTCGGCGAGCTGTTTCGCGCAGTCGGCGGCGATCGCATCGCCCCCGCGATTGATCGTGCGCATCGGCGCGCCTTCGCAAATTGACTGAGCCATCAACTTAGCATAAGTGCGAAGCTTGTCAAGCCCCGGCGATTTGCCTTATAAGCGAAGCCGCTCGGCGCTCGCCGTCAATCAGGGGAGGAAAGACGTGGCCAATTCAACATCTCGGCGGGCTGTCATGCTCGCGCTCTGGGTGACGGCGGCGGTCTCGGGAGCGGGGCTGGCGCAGGCGGCTCCCGTGTCGTTCAGCGTGCCGTTGTCGGGGGCGAGCCAGGTCCCGCCAGTGCAAACCTCGGGCAGCGGCACCGCCAATTTGACCTACGATGCAACAACCCGGGCCGTGACCTGGTCGATCACCTTCAGCGGGCTGTCGAGCACGCCGTTCATGGCCCATTTTCACGGTCCCGCCGCGCCGGGCAAAAACGCCAGCGTAGCGGTCTGGCTGACCAAAAAGGGCAGCCCGGTATCCAGCCCGATCACCGGCAGCGCCACCCTGACCCCGGCGCAGGCGCAGCAATTCACCGCCGGCGAGTGGTACGTCAATCTCCACACCAAGGACCACCCGGCCGGCGAAATCCGTGGCCAGGTCAAGCCGCCCGCGAGCTGAGGCGCCTCAGAGGCAGATCGCCAGCGCCGCGGCAGCGCCGGCCGCGGCGGCGAATGCGAGCAATGCCCGGCCCGTGCCGGCTCGGCGCGGGATCGGCACGTCGTCGGGCAATGACTTGCGGCCGGTGATCATCGGCGGCAACAGATTGTGCCGCTTTACCGCCGCATAGAAAGCAATCGCCAGCAGATGCGCCGCGATCGCCGCGAGCAGCGCGTCCCAGGCGAGCGCATGCACCCTGGTCACCGCAAAGTCGAACCGGGCCGGCATCATCTGAGTCATCGGCCCGACATCGGCGACGTCGTTGTCGACATAGATGCCGCTCAATGTCTGTGTCAGCAGCAGCGCGAGGAGCAGCAGCACCATCCAGCCTCCGGCCGGGTTGTGGCCGGGATGGCGGTCGGGCTCGCGCCGGAAGAGGTGGGCAAGATGCCGGGCCGTGGCGGCCGGAGTTGCGATAAACCGCGAGAACCGGGCGCTGTCGCTGCCGCAGAGACCCCAGATCAGGCGCCACAACACCAGCGCCAGGAGCGCGTCGCCGAGCCAGGCGTGCCACACCATCCAATTGACCCGCCAGGTGGCATAGGCCGCCGCCACCAGCACGACGACCGACCAATGAAACAGCCGAGTCGGCAAATCCCACACCGGCACAGGGCGCCGGATCTTGCTCGGCTCCATCGCGCCGTCACATCCTCCCCTCGCCACCGACCGCCTCTCCGGGTTAGGCTCGCTGCCCCCATTTGGGCCGCAACCGGCTTGACGGCAACACACGGCGCCGAGAGGAGCATACCCATGCCGAGGAGCATCGCCATCGGGCTCGGCCTGATGGAATTCCCGTTTTCCGGGGTCGCCGGGTTCTGGCGCTGGGTCGATCTGTGCGAATCCGGCGGCGTCGACTCGCTGTGGCAGACCGACCGCATCGTCAGCCGCGAGCCGATTCTCGAATGCATGAGCGTGATGGCGGCGCTGGCCGGGCGCACGCGCCGGCTCAAATTCGGCGTCAACGTGCTGTCGCTGGCGTTTCGCGATCCCGTCCTGGTCGCCAAGCAGTGTGCGACCATCGACGTGTTGTCCGAAGGGCGGCTGCTGCCCGCCTTCGGCATCGGCAGCCCGCTGGCGCCCGAATGGCAGACCCTCAACCTCGACACCAAGACGCGCGGCCGCAAGACCGACGAGGGGCTCGAAATCATCGGCCGGCTGTGGCGCGAGGACGCGGTCGATTTCGAGGGCGTGCATTATCGGCTGGCCGGCGCCTCGATCAGCCCAAAGCCGGTGCAGCCCGATTTGCCGATGTGGATCGGCGGATCGTCCGAGGCGGCGATCCGGCGCACCGCACGGTTCGGCACCGGCTGGCAGGCGGGGTCCGAGACGCCCGCGGACATCGGCGCTATCGTCGCCGCGATCCGCGACGCCGCTATCGCCGCCGGCCGGCCGATCGACGACGACCATTACGGCGCCGGCGTCCCGTTCCGCTTTGGCCGCGTCGGACGATCCCGCCCTCGGCCGGCTCTACGACGCCTATCGCCGCCGCACCGGGCGCGACCCCGCCAAACACTTCGCAATCGGCGGGGCGCAGGAGATCGTCGAGCGCATCGCCGCCTTTGTCGATGCCGGCATCTCCAAATTCATCCTGCGCCCGGCCGCCCGCGGCGACGAGGACATGCTCGACCAGACCCGCCGCCTCGTCGAGGAGGTGCTGCCGCTCGTCGCGGCGCGCTGGCCAAAAGCAAAAAAGCGCCTGGCCGCAGAATGAGCGCTCCGCTCGCAGGCATCCGGGCCTGTGTCTTCGACGCCTATGGCACGCTGTTCGATGTCGCTTCGGCAACGCGGCATGCGGCCGGCGATCTGGGCGACGCAGCAGCACCCCTCGCCACGCTGTGGCGCGACAAGCAATTGCAATATTCCTGGCTGCGGGCGGTGCAGGGCCGGCACGCCGATTTCTGGCAGGTCACCGGCGACGCGCTCGATTTCGCGCTCGACGCGATGGGGCTCGCCGATCCCGCGCGGCGCGATCGGCTGATGCAGCTCTATCGGGAGCTCGACGCCTACCCCGAGGCGGCCGATACGCTGCACCGGCTGCGCGCCGCCGGGCTTACCACCGCGATCCTGTCGAACGGCGCACCCGATATGCTCGCCGCCGCGGTCGCGCATGCCGGGCTCAGCGGAATGCTCGACGAGGTGCTGTCGGTCGAGGCGGTCGGTGTCTACAAGCCGCATCCCAGCGTCTATCAATTGGCGCTCGATCGCCTCGGATTCGGCGCTGCGGAAATCGCCTTTGTCTCGTCGAACGGCTGGGACGCCTGGGCCGCCGCGGCTTTCGGAATGCGCGCGGTCTGGTGCAACCGGCAAGGTCAGCCGCGCGAGCGCCTGCCCGGCGCGCCTTCAGCGGAGATCCGCTCGCTCGCCGAGCTGCCGCCGCTTCTCGGCGCCTGAGCTAAAGCCGCTCGATCAATGCCTGGGCCGCCGCCGGCGCGCGGACTTTGGCGCCGTTGATGAAATAGACAAAGCAGTCGCGGCCTTGCGGCGGCCCATTGCCGTGCACGTTCGGCCCAGCCGTCGAGCGCGTCGGCGGCATAGCCGGTCGGCTCGTCCGGGTTCGAGCGGCGCAGCCTGACATAGTTGAAATCGGCGGTGGGCTCGTCGATCGCCGGGTATTTGGCGTCGTCGACGAGGGCGACGGCGATGTTGTGGCGGCTGAGCGCCGCGGCGAAGGCGGGTGTGCGAAAGCTGTCGTGGCGGATCTCGACGACGTGGCGCAGCCGGCGGTTTTCGAGCGCGGCCGGCAATGCTGTCAGAAACCCGGCAAAGTCGGTTTCGTCGAAGACATGGGTCGGGGCGAATTGCCACAGGATCGGACCGAGCTTGTCGCCGAGCTCCAGGAGCCCGCTGGCAAAGAAACGGTCGAGATAGGCGCCGACCCCGGCCAACTCGTTGCGGTGCGTGATGTAGCGCGGCGCCTTTAGCGAAAAAACAAAATCCTCCGGCGTCTCGTCGCGCCATTTGCGAAAAATCGTCGGGTTCTGCAGCCGGTAGAAGGTGCCGTTGATCTCGATCGCGGTGACCTGCCGGCTGGCATGCGCCAGCTCCTGCGCCTGCGCCAGCCCCTTCGGATAGAACGTGCCGCGCCAGGGTGCAAACACCCAGCCGCCGATGCCGACGCGGATCTTTGCGCTGCCGCTCATCGCCGGATCACGACCGTAGAGACCGCATGGCGTCTCTCCCATCCGGCGGTTTCGAGACAAGGGACATCCTCCTCGCGCACCGGATAGCCGAGGCAGAAATACCCGATCGGCCTCCACGCCGCGGGAATTTCGAGAATCGCGGCGATTTCACCCGGATCGAGGATCGACACCCAGCCCATGCCGATGCCCTCGGCCCGTGCCGCGAGCCACAGCGTATGCACCGCGGCGACCGCCGAATACTCGATCGTCTGCGGCATCGTGCGACGGCCGAGACCGTGGCCCTGCCCGGTTTCCGGGTCGGCGAAAACCGCGAGATGACAGGGCGCCTCGCCGAGCCCGGCGAG
This sequence comes from uncultured Alphaproteobacteria bacterium, assembly GCA_963702685.1. Classification (GTDB taxonomy): domain Bacteria; phylum Pseudomonadota; class Alphaproteobacteria; order ATCC43930; family CGMCC-115725; genus AP-15. Next base: position 650,168 of record CAVPDQ010000009.1, read on the forward strand.
CTTCAGCCGCGCGTAGAGCGCTGCGCGCTCGGGCGCCTCGGCGGCAAGAGCGGCGGCGTTGGCGGCGGCGAAATTGCGGGCGATCGCGGCGCGGCGCCCCGGATCGTCAACCAGCACAAAGCGCCAAGGCTGGCTCAGCCCGACCGACGGCGCCAGATCGGCGAGCCCGATCAACCGCTCGACCATGCCCGCCGGCAGCGGATCGCGGCGAAACCGCCGCACATCGCGGCGCCAGGTCAGCAATGTCCGCAGCTGGGCGCGAAACCGCTCGTCAAAGGCGGGTGTGCGCGGCATGATCTCCTCGGCCGGGCGGCTCCTGCATAAATGGGGCGCCGCCGGCGGCGGGAGAACGGCGGCGCGGCGGTTGATTTATCGCCGCCACCGCTATAGATCGATGCGCCTGCACCCTCTCGCGTCCCCATCGTCTAGAGGCCTAGGACATCGCCCTTTCACGGCGGCAACAGGGGTTCGAATCCCCTTGGGGACGCCAGTCTTGCTATAAGCCGCTGAGAGACCGAAACTCTATGAGCTTCAGGTGTTGTGAAAGCCGCCTGCTACACAAGCATGGCACGCGAGGGCGGCACACGACGGCGAGGATCAGCTACATGCAGCGGCGGCGCTCCCGAGATACACCAGCTGCGCAAGCGGCTCGGAATCGAACCGGCGCGGCAATCGGCGGCGGATCCAGCAGCCTGTTCGCGCCGAGCGCCTACGCAGATAGACCGCAATCCCGAGATGAGCTCCGATCCCGCAACAGAGCGATGCCGCGCTCCTCAACCTCGTCTCGGATAATGTCGATCTTCTGACGGCGATCAATCCACGGTGAAATCGCACTGCGAAATCGCGAGCTTATTTCTCTTCGACCGCCAGTGCAGCTGAGCATCGGGGCGCATGGCGTTTCTTTGAGTGTTGGGCGCCCATCGTGATAAACGTAGGGCGTAAAATCGACCGCGCTCTCCTCGACGTATCTCAAAGTTTCGCACGGAGCGCCCTCTGCATAGATCGCGTTGTGGCGTTCGAGCTTGATATGAAAGAATTCCAATTCATCGAGTTCGCCTGGATCGTAAACCGTGATCGTCGTGCCGTTGACCAGGCTGCCAGCGGTCACCAGGACGCCGTCGATGAGCAGCCCGTGCTCCCGCGTGACATACAGGTCGGCACACGGAACGTCGGGGCCAAGCGCCGATCGAGCGACCCGAACCGGCAGCAGCTTTTTGTCCCATGCCCTAGTTGGATCACGCTTCACGAGCGAGTAGCGGACGATCCAATGAATGGGGCAGATCTGCCCAAACACAGTTGGCAGCAAATCATCCCGCGACAAGTCTTCGATCTTTCGGTCTCCGGTTGCGGTTCGGATATTCGTACCCTTCAGAAAGCAAGAGTGGCCCTGGCCGTTGCCACCCTGGCCGTTGCCACCCTGGCCGTTGCCACCCTGGCCGTTGCCACCCTGGCCGTTGCCACCCTGGCCGTTGCCACCTTGGCCGTTGCCACCCTGGCCGTTGCCACCCTGGCCGTTGCCGCCCTGGCCGTTGCCGCCCTGGCCATTGCCGCCTTGGCCCTTGCCTGCGGCTGCTGGCCTAAATGTTATCAAGCTTGCGAAAACAGCGGACCCTGCTATCGCGCCCGCCTTTATGAGATTGCGGCGCGATCTCCGAATCCCGCAACGGGTCTTTTCCGGAAGCGGCACGTTTGCCCTCCTTACGGTGTCAGAAGCTTTCAATATTCTTAAACCATCAACCGGGTGGTATGAGCAACTCGCCAAAAACGTGAGGTCAACATCTGTACGTGCTACTAACAAATGTTGCATAAACTGCGCTGAAGGCGGACGCGCGCCCCGCTCACCGACGCACAGCTGATCCGTTCATCCGCGGGCACCCGTCCCAGGCTGACATCCTTGACGGACGGTGTTGACCATGTGTCCGGTACGATCGGTATCTATGTGTCGGGTCGCGCCCCATGGCGCGGCTGGCGGCAGAGGCGGTGCGCGAGGGTGATGCGCGGGGCGTGGCTGGTTATTTGGGCGGTGGGGCTTTGGCTGGCGAGCGGTGGGGGTACCGCAGCGCAGACGGATTCCGTTGCAGCCTTTACGGCGGCGATCGAGGCGGTCTGTCGCGGATATGCGGCGGCGCAGGCGGGCATGCCGTTCGAGCTTGCGTTCGACCGGTGCATGGTGGCGCGGCATTGCCGGACGGTCCCCGGCGCGCCCGGCTGGCAATGCCCGCTGCCGGCTCCGGTGGCTGGCCACGGCGGCGGCTTCTGACCGTCGGATCGGGGCCGGTCGGTGCCGGAGCGGCGGAACGCCGCGGTTCGATCGCGGGTTAAACAAGCATGGCGGATATCTCTTATCACCGAAAATACGGCTTTATCTTTTTAACGCCGCGGACAATCCGTGCCGAGCGGCGCGCCAAATCTCGCGACCGCCTGAGCCCTTTCGCCGCGACGATCTTCGTCATGCTGGCGAGCGTGCTGCTGTGGGCGATCATCGCCGCGGTCATCTACGCGATTGTCGCCGTTGCATAGGCGCAGGGTCGCCGGCTCGGCCCTGGGGATTCCAACGGCGCCGCGCGGCCGGCGGCGCCAGCAGATAGAGCCGCAGCGTCAGCAGCAGCGCAACGACGGCGAGCCCGAGCGCCAAGCCCCACCATAGGCCGACGGCGCCATAGCCGAGCGGAAAGGCAAAGAGCCAGCCGCCGGCAAAACCCGCGCCCCAATATCCGAGAAACGCGAGCAGCATCGGCACCAGCGTGTCGCGATAGCCGCGCAGCGCCCCGGCGGCGATCGCCTGCATCCCGTCGAACACCTGAAATAGCGCCGCGATCGCGATCAGCCGCCGCGCGATTGCGACGGTCTCGCGGTTGGCGGGGTCGGCGACATCGATATAGACGCCGATGATGGCGCGCGGAAAGCCCGACAGCACGAGCGCCGACGCCGTCATAAAGGCGATGCCGAGCGCGAGCGCGACAAAGCCCGCCCGATGCGCCGCCGCGGCCCGCCCGGCGCCGAGCTCGTAGGCGACGCGCACGGTCGCCGCCTGGCCCAGCGCCAGCGGCACCATAAAGCTGATCCCGACGCAATTGAGCACGAGCTGATGGGCGCCGAGCGCCGCCGCGCCCAAGAGCCCCATCAGCATGCCCGTGGCGAGAAAAACGCCGGTCTCCACCCCTCGGAGCGCGCCCATCGGCAGGCCGAGGCGAAGAATGGCGCCGAGCTCCGCCCGCCCCGCCGCGACGGCGCCGCGCAACAGGTGCAAACCGGCGACGCCGGGCAGCATTCGTGTGCACAACGCCAAGCCGCCGAGCATCAACCATTGGTTGACGGCGCTCGCATAGCCCGACCCCGCCATGCCCAAGGCCGGCGCCCCGAGACGGCCGAAGATCAGCATCCAGTTCAGCACCGCGTTGCCGAGAAGGCAGGCGAAGAGCACGACCATCACGATGCGCGGATGCGACAGTGCTGCGAGCAGGCTGCGCAGCACGCCAAAGCCGAGAAAAGCCGGCGCCCCCCAGGCGAGCGCCCGCATATAGCGGCCGATCCCGTCAGCCAGCGCGGGATCGTAGCCCAAGCCTCGAAACAACCGGTCCGATGTCGTCAGCAGAATGACAAAGGGCACCGCGAACAGCCCGGCGAGCACCAGCCCGGCGCCGCCGATCCGGCCCGCCTCGCGGCGCTCGCCGGTGCCGAGCGCATGCGCGGCCAAAGGTGCCACCGCGAACAACACACCCTGCAGCACGACGCCGCCGGTGAAATAAAGCATCCCGCCGAGCCCGGCCGCGGCGAGCGGCACGGCACCCAGCCGCCCGACCATGACCGTGTTGGTGACGCTCATCGCCATCTGCGCGAGGTTTGCCGCCGCCAAGGGTGCGGCGAGGGTCAGCGTCGCTCGCAATTCGGCGCCGAAGCCCGTGTCGGCGACGCCGCGCCATCGGGTTTTGGCCGGCTCGACCCGTTCCATGCTCTTGTCTCCGCCGGCGCACCGTCGATCCCGAGAGAGGCCCCGCGCAAAAGAAAAGGCCCCGGCGGTTTCGACGGGGCCCCGGTATTGTGCGTCGGTTGCGTTCAGCGCACGTCCCTACCTTCGAGCCCCACGGCAACGCCGCGCGATGCGGCGCCATTCGGGAGATTTCGAGCTGCGCTGGTCATGGGCCGCGTATTTAGGCCAGTCGCGGTTTCAGGTCAATCGGCCGGTTGCGCGAGGCTTGGTGGTTGACGCGCCGCGCGCTCGGGGCTTATCGCCGGAGCACGGCTGTCGAAAATGAGGATCTATCGAAATGTCCGACGCAGCGGGCGACGCCAATGCGGCGATGCGCGACTACTGGAACCAGGTGGCGGGGCCGCGCTGGGCCGCCGCACCCGAGGCGCGCGAACGCAGGAACCGCGAAAGCATCGCCTTGCTGCTCGATCGGCTGGCGCTCGCCGGCGGCGAGCGGGTGCTCGAAATCGGCTGCGGCGCGGGCGCGCTGACGGTCCCGCTCGCCACGGCGGTCGGTGGATCGGGCCGGGTCGTCGCGGTCGATATTTCCGAGCCGATGCTGGGTGCGGCGCGCAAGCGGATCGCAGAGCACGGGCTCGGCAATGTCGAGCTGCGGCTCGGCGACGCGCAGGTTTTCGCGTTCGAGCAGGACGCCTTCGATGTCGCGACCTCGCGCATGGGTGTGATGTTTTTTGCCGATCCGGCGGCGGCGTTCGGGAACATAAAAGGCGGGCTGAAGCCGGGCGGGCGTCTGGTTTTCGCCTGTTGGGCGCCGCTCGCCGAGAACCGGCACTGGCTGATCCCCTACGACGTGGCGTTTCGCCATCTGGGGCCGCCGGCGCCGCCGCCCGCTCACGAGCCCGGCCCGCTCGCCTTTGGCGACCCCGGCTATATCCGCGGGGTTCTTACGGCGGCCGGGTTCGCCGAGATCGCGGTCGATCGCGCCCACCCGACGATCATTTGCGGCACCCCCGACGAAGAAGCGCGTCAGGCGGTGGCGATGGGACCGACGGCGAGGCTGATCGAGGAAAAGAAACCCGACGAGGCAACCCGGCAAACCATCATCCGCGAGATCGAGGCCGCGTTCGCCGCCGAAGCCAGTTCCGGTCCAATCCGACTCCCGGCGACCATCTTTCTGGTCTCCGCCCGCCGCTCTAAAGCATGATCCGATCAGGTAGAGCCCCCCTCACCCTCCTCGGGCTCGACCCGAGGATCCGGGTAAGGCTCGGTGGAGTTTATCCTCGGGCCGGCCTCCGGCCGAACCCGTGGGCCTCGCCAACCCTTCGCAACCCTCTCCCCCAATTGGCCAATTGGGGGGAGAGGGAAGGGTGAGGGGGGCTGACGGGCTGATGCAACCTGATCGGATCTTGCTCCAGCCACAACCTGGCCAGCCGAGACCGAACCTGCTTGGAGACCGCGTGCCGCGCAGAGCTGGCGGCGGCGCCTGCCGTTCGAGCCAAAGCTCTTCCGCCCTCAGGCCTATTGTTTGTAGGACGGATCGATGCGGTCGAGCTTGCGCAGGAGCGCCGGCCAATCGAGCTTGTTGGGGTCGTGGCCGCGGGCGGCGCCGGCATTGGAGCGGGCGTAGCCGGCGCTGACCACCGCTTCCGACAGCGGGTTGAACGCAGCGCCCGACTGCTGAAAAGCGAGCTGCATCGCGCAGGCGCGCTCCATCCGGTAGGTCGCGATGAAAGCTTCGGCGATCGTCCGCCCGGTAATAAAGAGCCCATGATTGCGCAGCACCATGATGTGCTTGTCGCCAAAGTCGGCGAGGAGCCGCTGGCGCTCGTCGGTGCTGCGCCCGCTGCCTTCGTAATCGTGGTAGGCGATATCGCCGATCACCTGAAGCGCGTGCTGGTTCAGCGGCAGCAGCCCATCCTTTTGCATCGACACGGCGCAGCCGGCGATCGTGTGGGTGTGGATCACGCAGTTGATGTCCGGGCGCGCCATGTGGATCGTGCTCGGGAGCGCAAAGCCGCCGCTGTTGATCTCGTCGTCGGAGGGCTCGACCTTGTTCCCGGCGGCGTCGATCTTCAACAGCGAGGAGGCGGTGATCTCGTCGTAAAGCATGCCGAAACGGTTGATCAGGAAATGGTCGTGCGCTCCCGGCACGCGCGCGGTGATGCGCGTGTTGATCAGGTCGGACCAGCCGAACAGATCGACAAGGCGATAGCAGGCGGCAAGGTCGACCCGCGTCTGCCATTCCGCATCGGCCATCCGCGCAGAACGCATTTGTGTAACGGACATTGAATATTCCCTTCCGAGTGGTACGAATTTGACAGTTGGTGCCCGATCCCTTGTTGCGTCATTCCCGCGAAAGCGGGAACCCAGAGCAACCAAAGTCCCGTTTGCCGCCCCCTGTTCATGCCAGGGGCAGGCTCTGGACCCCCGCTTTTGCGGGGGCGACGAAGGATGCGCAATGGGTACCATCCGTCTGATTCGCACCCACGAAACGATGACGAGACCGGCCCGCGTCGAGCCCCGCGGGCCTGCATCGGCGAGGTTCAATCGAGCACCCAGGGGGCGGCGCAGGCCTGTGCGACCTGGCGGATCTGGCTCAAGAGGCCCGCGCCGACCGGCACGCCGTCTCGCAAGCGCTGCTTAGCGTAGTTCCATTGCGGATCGCCGGCGACCATGACCGGCTGCGCCGGGTCGATCGGCTCGGTGGCGCGCAGATCGTTGCAGAAGCGGGTGACGTCGGCGGTGAATTCCTCGGGGTCACGGAACAGGCCCGGGTCGATCGCGATAAAGCAATGGCCGATATCGGCGCCCTGCGGCTTCTTCCCGGCCATCGGGTCGGTAATCAGGGTCGCCCCCGACAGGCACGAGCCGAGGATATTCACCATCGCCGCCAGCCCGTAACCCTTGTAGCCGGAGGTCTCCGGCGAGCCGCCGAGCGAGGTCAGGAACCCGCCCTTTCCGCGCGCCTCCAGCGGGTCGGTGCTGGGGAGCCCGTCTTTGTCGAGCACCCAGCCCGGCGGGCACGGCTGCCCCTCATTCTCCTTGTTGCGGACGCGGCCGGCGGCCACCGTCGTCGTCGCCATGTCGAGCAGAAACGGATTTCCGTCCGCGGTCGGCGCCGCGAACGACCAGGGATCGGTGCCGAGCTTGGCCTCCTTGCCAAAGGTAGGCGCCGCCTGGGCAACCGAATTGCTGGTGCAGGCCAGGCCGATCAACCCTTCCCGCGCCGCCATCGAAGTATAATAGCCGGTGGCGCCGAAATGGCCCGAGTTGCGCACCGCCGCGATCGCGATGCCGGATTGTTTCGCCTTGTCGATCGCCACCTGCATCGCGAACCTCGCCGGCACGTGGCCGAGCCCGCCATCGCCGTCGACCAGCGCGGAGACCGGCGTCTCCCTGACGATGCGCGGCCGTGCCTTCATGTTCGCGCGCCCGTTGCGGCGCGCCCGGTCATAACCCGGGATCATCGAGATGCCGTGGCTGTCGACGCCATGCAGATCGGCCCAGCCGAGAATATCGGCGGTCGTCTCCGCATTGTCCTCCGGCATGCCCCAGGCCAGCAGGATCGCTTTGAGCTGCGCGCGATGCTTTTCGTACGGTGCAGGCACTGGCGCTCCTCCTCAAGGTGCGGTGATGCGGTAGACCCGCGCCGCGGTGCCGCTGTAGAGTGCCTTCTTTTCGGCGGCCGAAGCTCCCGAAGTGATGCGCTTGAACGCGTTCCACAGCTCGGTATAGCCGCCCGACTGCTTGTCCGGCGGAAAGTTGCTCTCGAACATCGCGCGCTCGGGGCCAAAAGCTTCGATGCAAGGCTCGATATACTGGCGCCACGCGGCGGCGAGGTCTTCGGACGAAGGCGGCTGGTCGCGCTCGTGCAGCTCGAAGCCGAACGAGGTCATGCCGACACCGCCCAATTTGACGTTGACATTCGGGCATTTGGCTAACTCGGCGATGTCCTTTTTCCATTGGGCGAGGATTTCGGCCCGATGCCCGCAATAGGGGCCGACACCGAGCACGCCGCCGACATGGTTCAAGATGATCGTCGTGTCGGGAAAGGCGCGGGCGAGATCGATCGCGTCGGCCAATTGCGGATGGTATTGCCAGGATTCGAAGCTGAGCCCCAACGGCGCCAACTGCGCGAAACCCTCGCGGAATTTCGCGTCGCGCACCTGATGTGGCGGCACGGCCCGCGTCGCGTATTTCTGCACGGCGTCGTGCTCGTCCCACGAGACACCGTGGCGGATGCCGCGAAACCGCCCGCCGCCGACCCGGATCTCGGCCTCCAGCACCTCGCGCACCCGCGCACCCAAGCGTCAAATCGGCGTGGCCGACGATTGCCTTCGGCGACCCGGCACGGGCCATAGCCGCCCGATGCGCTGATCGCCGCGATGCCGTTGACGAACTCGACCTCGCCGACCGGCGCCATCTCCGCCGGCCCGTCCTTTTTGTACATCGAGCGGCATTCGAGAAAGACGGTCGAAACGATGTTGTGGCCGCCGGAAATATCGTCCAGCAATTCCGGCAGCAGATACCGCCCGCGCTGCGGCGTGTCCCAGAAATGGTGGTGCGGATCGATGATCGGCAGCTCGGGCTCGAGCGCCGCCTCGCGCGGCTGCTTTGCGAGCCAACGCCGCCAGCGCTTTCTCGTCGCGCCAGGCGAGCCCGCGATATTGGCCCTTGGCGTCTCCCGTCATATCACTCTCCATCCACAAAGTCGCAACAAGGCGAGGGTCATTCCGCGATGCCCCGGAGGGCAGGCCCGGACCCCATGAATACCGCAGTGCGCCGCTGTTTCGAAGGCCGTCATCCTCGCCTCGATCCTGCCCGGCTGCGCGGTTTTGTGCGTGCGCATCGACTGGGCTTGGCGTTGGCTTCGCCAAGGCGGGCCTGCCCTGGGGTGGAGTGCCGGCGACCGGCCGCTCACGCGTCCGGCAGTGTGAAGACGGCGCAGGGTGCGGCGATGCCGCGCAGCATGTGCTCGCCGAGCGGCACCAGCGGCGCGGCGGTCTCGGCGGCGACCGCCCCCGAGATCAGCACCGACCGGCCGAGCGGCCGGCACAGCCCTTCGAGCCGGCTGACCAAATTGACCGCAGGGCCGATCGCGGTGAAGTCGAGCCGGTCGGCGGCGCCGATATTGCCCCACAGCATCTCGCCCAGATGCAGCGCCGCGCCGAAGGGCAGCGGCGGCAGCCCCTGCGCCTGCCGCGCCGCGATCGAGATGGGCCATGCCGGCGCGGGCGGCGCCGACCGCGCGCAATGCCGCCTCGCAGGCCTCGGCCGGCGCGCCGGTGACCGGGAAGATCGCCAGGACGCCGTCGCCGATGAACTTCAGCACCTCGCCCCCGAAGGCGTGCACCGCCCCGGCGATGCGGTCGAACCAGGCGTCGAGGGCGGCGATCATCGCCGCGGGCTCGGTCGCCTCGGAGAGTGCCGTAAAGTCGCGCAGATCGGCCGAGAGCAGCGCCGCGCGGATCATTTCCCCGGTGCCGCGGCGCAGCGCGCCGGCCTGCACCCGCGCGGCGCTGCGCCGGCCGAGATAGGCCTCGAGCAGCGCTGCCAGCGCCGCCCGCGCGGAAAGCGCGGCCAAGGGCGCGGCGGCAAAGCGTGCGACCTCATGCAAACGGGCGGCCTCGGCCGGGGCGAACAGCCGGGCCCCGGCCCAGCCCAGCACCGGACTCTCCGACACTGGACTGTCTCGCCCCGGGCCGACCGTGTCTTCCTGCACCGGGCCAAGCCCCGCCAGCCAGTTGGTGCCCGGCGTGGCTCGGCGGACCGCCGGCGAAGCCGAGGGCCTCGATCACAGCTCCGGATTCCGCCCGCCACAGCCAGGTGTGCCGCGCGATGATCGGATGCGGCACCGCGAGCGTCAGGGCGCCGCCGGCCAGCGGCAGGCCGTCGGCCAAGAGCCGGCCGCCGAGCTCGGCCAGGAACCGGTCGGGTCCGGATGCGGCGCCGGCCGCGTCGACCAGCCACGCGAGGGGCCCAGGCAGATCAACTGGCAGATCCATGCTGCGATCATGCCGCCCCGGCCACTCGCCTGTCGAAGGTCGCGACAGCCCGGTGCGTATCGTTCAATCCAGGAGACCGAATTTTTGCCAGGAGACCGAATTTTTGCTTGACAGGCAACCAATCAGTTCCCTATGGTTGCGCAACCAAACGGTTCCATATTGCAGGCATGGATGACGATGCTGTGTTTCGCGCTTTGGCGGATGCGAGCCGCCGGCAGTTGCTCGATCGGCTGCACCGCAGGAATGGCCGGACGCTGGGCGAGCTGTGCCGAGGGCTCGATATGACCCGCCAGGCGGTAGCGAAGCATCTGGCGGTTCTCGAGGAGGCCAATCTCGTGTCCTGGAAGCGGCAGGGCCGCGAAAAGCTACATTTCATCAATCCCGTGCCGATCAACGAGATCGCCGAACGTTGGATCAGCAAATTCGAGTTTACCCGTCTGGGAGCACTTTCAGATCTCAAGAACGAACTCGAAGGAGAACACGATGCTTGAAGAACACAATAGTAATTTTGTTTATGTAACGTATATCAGGACAACAACAGACCAATTGTGGACTGCTCTTACCACGTCCGAGTTCATGAGGAAGTACTGGTTCGGCATGAGCTTGGAGACCGACTGGAAGGCAGGGTCGCCTTGGAAGCTGGTATTTGCCGATGGCCGGGTCGGCGACGCCGGCGAAATTGTCGAGATCGAGAAGCCGAAGCGACTGGTCCTCAGATGGCGCAACCAATTCAGGCCCGAGTTGCACGAAGAGGGCTACGCGACCTGCGTGATGGAGCTCGAGCAGGCCGGCAACGTCGTAAAGCTGACGATCACCCACGAAATCGACAAACCCGGTTCCAAGTTGATCGGTGCGGTTTCCATCGGCTGGCCAAAAATCCTGTCGAGCCTCAAGACTTTGCTCGAAACCGGCACGGCGCTGCCCGCATTTGGTGAACCGCCGCGAAGCTGAGCACAATCCGACGAGCCATAGGAGGCACATATGGCGACGCATGGAATCGCAACGCGAGAGGCATGGCTCCAGGCGCGGATTGAACTGCTGGAGGCAGAGAAGGAGCTGACCCGCCGCAACGACGAGCTGTCACGGCGGCGCCAGCAATGAGTACGACAAGCGCTGAGCCAGGCCGTGGGGTGGTTGGCGCAACCGGTGCTGCCAGCGCCCCCCACCTGTCATCGCGCCGCGGCGATGGCGCGGCTGGCCCCACCGGTCTATCCTTGGGGCTCGGGCCGCGACCCCGGCGCCTAACCATCCTCTGCCGCAGGCGGAGCTGGCATCGCTACCGTGGAGGCCACCGATGCAAGAGGCCCTCGTCGTCCGCCGCGAGCAGCACGTCCCGGTGCCGCCCGCCGCGGTGTTCGCGCTCCTGACCGACCCGCAGAAGATCCTCGGCTGGATGGGGACGGAGGCGCAGGTCGAGCCGCAGCCGGGTGGTCTCTACCTCGTCAATGTCACCGGGGCGCGCTGCGCCCGTGGCGCCTTCCGCGAGGTCGTGCCGGTGCACCGGCTGGCCTACAGCTTTGGCTGGGACGGCAGCGAGGCGGTGCCGCCGGGGTCGAGCCTCGTTGAGATCGACCTGATCGAAGAGCCGCCGGACGGAACCTTGCTGCGCCTGACCCACACCGGTCTGCCCAATGCCGAGCAATGCGCCGGCCATGCCGAAGGCTGGGCCCATTACCTCGGCCGGCTCGCCGAATTTGCCGCCGGGCGCGACCCGGGCCCGGACCCCTTCCACGGCCGCACCGGAAGCGAGTGACCGATATGATCCGCCGGCGGTGGCGGGCGGCCGAACGGGTCGCCGGCGGCCGATCCCCGATCTATTGCGCCGCGGCGGCGATCCTGGTGTCGCGGAAAGCCGGGCATCACTTCCTTGGCGAAGCGGTCGAGGTCTTCGAGCTGGATGTCGAGCGGGGTGCCGAGCGGGGTGGCGCAGATGACCCGGTCGAGACCGGGGTAGCGCTTCTCGACGGCCTTCAGCTGCTCGACGATGTCCTCGGGGCGGCCGGCGAGAAAGCCGCCGGCTTTGACCGCGTCTTCGATCCTCGGCAATTTGACCGTGCCGGCGAGCACGGGGTCGCGCATCGCCGCGATCTGCTCGTCGCTGAGCGCGCGCACCAGGCGCAATTCGCCAAACATCTTCATGTTCTCTTCGTAATGCGGGGCGGCCTCGCGGATCGCCTGCTCGCGGGAGGGCGCGATGTGGAACTGGTAGCCGAGCGCGAGCCGTTCGCCCAATTCGAGCTTGACGCCGCGCCGCGCATAGGCGGCCTGGAAGCCGAGCATGTGCCGCTCGACCGCACCACCCTCGGCCGAGCCGCCGCCGATCACGCCTGATATGCCGTATTTCGCCATAAACTCAAAGGCGCGCTCGGAGCCCGATTGGATCGGCTGCCAGCATTCGACCGGCAGCCGCTCGGGTGCCGGGATCAGCGTGATCTCCTTCAAGGTATAGCCGCGATAGGGCACCTCGGGCGGGATCGTGAAGTACTTGCCCTGATGCGAGAAGGGCTTGCCTTCGAACGCCTTGAAGATGACCTCGACGCCTTCCTCGAAGATTTCGCGGTTGGCGTCCTGGTCCATCAGCGGCGAGCCGAAGGTCTCGACCTCGCGCGTGTGATAGCCGCGCCCGACGCCAAAGATCACCCGCCCGCCGGAGAGGATGTCGGCCATCGCATAGTCTTCGGCGAGCCGCAGCGGATGCCACATCGGCACGATATTGAAGCCGCAGCCGATCTTCAGGTTTTTCGTCACGTTGACGAGATGCATCGCCATCATCAGGAGGTTCGGGATCAGCTCCGTCCCCTCGGGCTGAAAATGGTGCTCGGCCATCCAAAAGGTGTTGTAGCCGCGCTCGTCCATGCATTTGGCGTATTTCACGACCTTGCGCAGCGCGTCGGCGAGCTGCTCCTTCGAATAGCAGCGCTCGTTGATCGGCGTGCCCTTGTAGCCGAGGTTCTCCATATCGGCGGTGCCGTAATAGGAGCTGTCGAACTTGGTGATCATCGCGGTTTCCTCGCAATCGCCGGGGGTCAGTTGGCGGCAAATTTCTGCGCGTCGGCGCCGGCATCGAACCGAAAGCCTTCGTAGCCGCGTGCCGCCACCTCGTCGCATTTCTCGTTTGTAGGCGGCCACACCGCCGACATAGGGCATAAAGACGCGCGGCTTGCCCGGAATGTTGGCGCCGACATACCAGGAATTCGCCAGCGGATAGAGCGTGCGGTCGGCGACCTCGTTGTTGTGCCGCACCCAAGCGTCCTCGGCCGCCTCTTCCGCTTCGATGCGGGCAAAACCACGCTCGCGCAAATACCGCAAGCAGTCGGCGATCCAATCGACATGCTGCTCGCAGGCCAGGATCATCTGGCTTTTGACACCCGGGCTCTGCGGGCCGGTGACCATGAAGAGATTGGGGAACCCGGCCATCATGATGCCGAGATAGGTGCGCGGGCCGTCTTCCCACTTGTCGCGGACCGAGATTCCGGCATCGGTGCGGATGTCGATCTCTTTCATCGCACCCGTCATCGCGTCGAAGCCGGTGGCGAAGACGATCGCGTCGAGCGCGTATTCGGCGTCCTCGGTGCGCAAGCCGGAGGGGGTTATCTCCCGGATCGGCTTTGTTCTGATATCGACGAGGGTGACGTTGGCGCGATTGTAGGTCTCGTAATAATCGGTATCGAGGATCAGCCGCTTGGTGCCGATCGGGTGGTCGTTCGGGCACAACAGCTCGGCGGTCTTCGGGTCCTTGACCGTGGCGCGGATTTTCTGGCGGACGAATTCCGCGGCGGTGTCGTTCGACGCCTTTTCCAGCAGCAGGTCGTTGTACGAATAAAGAAAGCTGATGCTGCCGCCCTCGGCCCATTTCGCCTCGTAGAGCCGCCGCCGCTCCTCCTCGCTCGCATCGAGCGCCGATTTTACCGGGGCGGGGTAGCCGGCGATCCCGAACGGCGTCTCGTAGGCGGCGCGGCGGCGCTCGGGGTAGTCGGCCTTGTGCGCATGCTCCTTTGCCGGGTCGAGCGGCGCGTTGCGCGCCGGCAGGGTGAAATTGGCGGTGCGCTGAAACACATAGAGATGCTTCGCCTGACGGGCGATGATCGGGATCGACTGGACGCCGGACGAGCCGGTGCCGACGACGCCGACGCGCAACCCGGTGAAATCGACCCCGTCATGCGGCCACAGCCCGGTGTGGTGCCATTTGCCGCGGAAGCTCTCGAGGCCGGGGTAATTCGGCGTGCGCGGCGTCGATAGGTTGCCGGTCGCCATGACCAGAAATCGCGCACTGGCGAGGCGGCCCTTGGTGGCGAGGCGGCCCTTGTCGGTCGTGATCGTCCAGCTGCTCGTGCGCCCGTCGAACCGCGCCTGCTCCACTCGCGTGTCGAATTCGATATGGCACCTCAGGTCGAAGCGGTCGGCGACGTGGTTGATATAGCGCAAGATTTCGGGTTGCGTGCCGTAGCGCTCGGGCCAGCGCCAGTCCTGCTGCAATTCGTCGGAGAAGGAATACGAATATTCCATGCTTTCGACGTCGCAGCGGCAGCCCGGGTAGCGGTTCCAGTACCAGGTGCCGCCGACATCGCCGCCGGCCTCGAAAGCGCGCACGCTCAATCCGAGCTGGCGCAGGCGATGGATCGCATAGAGGCCGCCGACCCCGGCGCCGACCACGATCGCATCGTAATTCGCGGGCTCTGAGCTCGATTTCGACATGTCGGGATCCGCCAACTCAATCGAAGTGTCGTGCTTTACTCCGCTGCCATCGCGCTGCTCGGCCCGCCCCAGCTCTTCAGCACCGGCAGCACCTCCTTGGCAAAGAGCTTCATCCCGCGCTCGGCGACCTCGTAAGGGATGCCGCCAAAGCGGAAGGCGACGTTCGCCTCGAAATCGCCGATGACCCGGCGGCGCGCTTCGAGCCCGCGCAGGATCTTGTCGGGGGTGCCCCAGCTCGCGGCTTGCATAAAGCCCGCGACCGCACCTTCGAGCCCGCCCTTCCTCGCGATCTCCGCCTTTTGCTGGTAGGCGTCGTAGCCTTTGACGGTCTTGAAGTGGTCGCCGAGAAATTCATAATGATGGAAATTGCTTTCGACGAACTTCCCCTGGTATTGGCGCGCTTCCTCTTCGGTTTTGGCCAGATCGGTGCCGCACACGCAAAACTCGGTCAGCATCGGCTGCGGCGGCTCGGTGCCGTGGTATTGGCGGTGCAGCGCGCGGCTGCGCTCGATATTCGGCAGCCGCATCTCCCACGGGCGGTCGGCGAACATCACGACATGGGCGCCGAGCTTGGCGGCGGAATCGATCGAATCCTCGCTCGACGCGACGGCATAGATGCGGCCGTCGAACGAGTATTGCGGCCGCGGCCGGATCTCGATGCGCGGCTGCTGGTAGAACTTGCCGTTGCCTTCGATAAAGCCGGAGCGCAGCGCCTCGACGATCATCGGCGCCGCCTCGTCGAAGCGCTCGCGCGACTCGTCCATGCTGAGCCGGAAGGCGGCGAACTCGCGCCGCGCCAGCCCGCGCCCGAGACCGAGGCGAAGCCGGCCTTTGCTCAGCAGGTCGAGCACCGCCGCCTCTTCGGCGACGCGCAGCGGGTCGTGCCACGGTAGGATCACGGCCGCGGTCCCCAAATCGACGTTTGGGCACAGTGCCGTCAGATAGGTCATCAGCTGCAAATTGTCGGGCACGAACGAATAATCGTTGAAGTGATGCTCGGCCGACCACAGGCAGTCGAACCCGAGATCGGCGGCGAGCCGCGCGAGGCGAATCTCCTCGTCCCAGACGCGCGCGTCGGGGCAGTCCTCCCAGCCATAGCTGGCGAACACCATCATCATGCCGACATCCATGGGCCACCTCCGGCGGGCTCGTCCGCGGGCGAGTGTTTCACGCACCCCCGCCCATGACAACTCCGCCCGGCGCATCGCGCCCTGCACCGGACGCGCATCGACCCGCTTTTCGCGCATCTGCGGAACAGCACTCGCGGACGCGTTCGCAAATCAGTGATTGTTCGAGGACCCGTTCGGGTGAGGGCCGGTTGGTTCGAGGAAGATCAAAGCTCCGGCCCCGGATTCGCGGCCCGGCTTTCGCGGATGACGGCTTCGAGATCGACCTCGCTGCCAAAGTCGATCGCCAAGCGCGCGTAGAAAGCGGCTGCCGGCTCGCGGCCGGCCTCGCGAATCTCGTTGGCCGCCGTCAGAATGCCGTCTCCTGTCACGAGCTGGAAATCTTTGCCGCTTCGCGCAGCCAGCTGCCGATTTCGGCTGTGCGCCGGACTGGATCCAAGATCTCGGGGCCGATGCCGTAGCGCCAGGCCAGGTCGCGGCGTTCCGGCTCGGCATCCAGCGCGCGGAAATCGCGGGCCATGGCGACGAGCTCGGCGCAATCGCGGCCAAACCCCTCGGCGACGAGGCTTGCGGCGCGCATCTCGATCAGCCCGGCGGCCACCGACAACGTGAACTCCGGATGGTATTGCGTCCCGAAAAAAATCGCCCCCGAGGGCAGCTGCATCGCCAGCGCCTGAATTGGACAAAGCTCGTTCCGAGCCAGCACCTGCGCGCCTGGCGGCAGCTCATCGAGCTCGTCGATGTGAGAGCACAGAGCGTCGAACACAACAGGCCGCGCAGCGAGGAGCGGATGGGAGCGGCCGGCGGCCGTGGCGGTGATCGCTCGCGCCACCCCGAGCTCGCGCCCGCGGGGATTGCGGCGGACGGCTCCTCCAAGCGCCACGGTCGCGAGCTGCACACCCCAGCAGCTGCCCCATGCCGCCGGGCCCGCGGCAAACGCGGCCCGCGCAAAATCGATCTGTCGCGCCACCTCTGGCGTCCGGTCGTAAATATGCAGCGGCGACCCGCCGAACATGACGCCGTCAAAGTCGCCGAGCGACACGCCGCCCGGCAGGTGCTGGCCATCGGCAACATTGATCGACGAGCACTCGATATCCGGCTGCTGCGACCCGAGGGCGGCGGCGAAGAGCGAGGCGCTCGAGGGAATTCCGAACGGCTCGCGCTCCGCCTGCATCGCGGCCGGCGCGCCATCGGCAATCAGGATGCGCAGCATGAAATGACCTCACCGGATTTTTGGCTGTGATTTCCTGCGGGATTACCTGGTTCTGGCGGGGGCGGGCAAGACCGGTCGGATAAGCGGAGAGGGAGCGCAGCCGCTCGAGCCGCTCGCCATCGACCGCGGGCAATCGCAGAATGTCAACGCATGCCGAGACGCGCTGGTTCGGGATCGACCGTCCTGAGAAGAGGGGCCCCATGAAAATCGTCAATGTCTGCGCGCTGCCGATGTCGGCGCCGGTCCCGGAGGAAAAGCGTCACCGCACCGACCTTGGAACCAAGGTCAAAAGCGATGCGACGCTGATCCGGGTCAAAACCGACAACGGGCTCACCGGTATTGGCGCTGCGCTCGGCACGCCGCCGATCGTCGCCGCCATCGTCGAGCATGAGCTGGCGGCGGAATGCATCGATGAGGACCCGATGTTCTCCGAGCGCATCTACGAAAAGATGTATAACGGGTCGCGCAGCCGGCCGGCGCTCGAGCGCGGCGTCACCCAGGCTGATGAAAGCCGACGCCGCGGTGTCGTCATGGAAGCAATTTCCGGCGTCGACATCGCGGTGTGGGATGTCAAGGCGCAAGCGCTCGGCATCCCGCTGTACCAAGCGCTGGGTGCAGTGCGCCGCTCGGTGCGGGGCTATGCGAGCGGCGGCTGGGCGCCGGGCGAGGAGGCCGAGGCGGAGCTCGCGGGCTACGCTGCGAAGGGCTTTACCGCCGCCAAGATGCGCGTCGTGGGGCGCGACGGCTTTTCGATCGCCAACTGTGTGCGCCGGGTGAAGGCGGCCCGCCGCGGGCTCGGCCCCAACCTCGAGCTGATGATCGACGCGCACGGCTCGCTCGAGGTCGCGACCGCGATCAAGCTCGCCAAGGCGGTCGAGCCCTACGACATCGCCTGGTTCGAGGAGCCGGTCTCGCCCGACGACCACGCCGGGCAGGCGGAGGTGCGCCGATCGACGACAATCCCGATTGCTTCGGGGGAGCGCGAGTTCACACGGTTCGACTTTCAGGATCTGCTCGAGCGCCGCGCGCTCGATATCGCGCAGCCGGACGTCGCCCGCGCCGGCGGCATGACCGAGATCCGGCGTATTGCCGCGCTGACCTCTGCGCACGGCGTGCGTCTGGCGCCGCATGCCTGGGGCAGCGGCGTTCTGTTTGCCGCAAGCATTCACGTCGCGATGGCAGCCCCCAATTGCCATATCCTCGAGGTAAGCCAAGGCTGGATGCCGATGATGTGGGAGCTCTTCAACGAGCCTTACGACATCCGTCCGGACGGCATGGTGCATGCGCCTGACCGGCCGGGCCTCGGCTTCACCTTGCGCGCGGATGCGTTGGAGCGGTTCAGGTATGTCGACGGGCCCGAATTTAAGTTCTAAGTGCGCCGCGACCGGCCGGGCTGGAGCACGCACATGGTGCCGCAGCTCACGAGGAGGATGATCGATGGCCCGATGGCTCGACATTGCCAAGCCGCAGGCTTTGCTGCGCTTGACCCTGGTGGCGGGATTGGCAGTGCTGGCGGCGACGCTGCTGCGGGTCGCGCACGTGTCGGCCGAAGAGGCGCATCCGGTGCCGCCGCCCGCGCTCGACGAGCCGGCCGCATCGGCGCCGGCGAGCGAGGTTGCCATCCTTGCCGGCGGTTGCTTCTGGGGTGTTCAGGGTGTTTTCCAGCATGTCAGCGGGGTGGCCGACGCGGTTTCCGGCTATGCCGGGGGTGCCGCCGGCACCGCGCAATACGAGACGGTCAGCGAGGGCACGACCGGGCACGCTGAATCGGTGCGCGTCACCTTCGACCCGCGGCGCATCAGCTACGGCCGCATCCTGCAAATCTATTTCGCGGTGGCGCACGATCCGACCGAGCTGAACCGTCAGGGGCCGGACGCCGGAACGCAATACCGTTCGGCGATCTTCCCGCGCGATCAGCAACAGGCCCGCATCGCCGCCGCTTACATCGCCCAGCTCGACGCCGCCCATGTCTTTCCGGCGCCGATCGTCACCCGGATCGAGCCCGGCAAGGCTTTCTATCCGGCCGAGGGCTATCACCAGAACTATCTGATCCTGCATCCGAACCAGCCCTATATCGCGATCAACGACCTGCCGAAGATCGCCGCGCTGCAGGCCTTGTTCCCGCAGCTCTATCGCGCAGCGCCGGTGCTGGTAGCCACCGTCCGGGGCGCGAGCTGACCAGGCCGATCAAGGCCGATCCGCCCCCTATAAGGCTTGGTTGCGCGTCTGCGGCCGGCGTCGCTATGCTGGCCGCAGATCAGCGGTCGCTTGCGAGAGGAGTGCAGGATCATGCCGGTTCAAGCAGGAGTCATTCACGCTGCCGGACGGACGACGCGCCGGGGTGCGGCGGAGACCTTTACCGGGGTCGTGTTCCAGGATCCGGTGATCACCGCCAACGCGCCCTCGCGGCTCGGCGGCTCGGTCGTCACCTTTACACCGGGTGCGCGGACCGCCTGGCACGCGCACCCGGTCGGGCAGACCCTGTACTGCCTCTCCGGCGTCGGCCGGATCTGCTTCAAAGGCGAGCAGCCGCAGGTGCTCAACCCCGGCGACACCGTCAACATTCCGCCCGAGACGCTGCACTGGCACGGCGCCTCGCCCGACCGCTTGTTCGCCCATCTGGCGCTGTCGGAGGCGGGCGAGCAGGGCCAGGGCACCTCCTGGGGCGAGCACGTCAGCGACGCCGAATACAACGCGCCGGCGCGCAGCTGAGGGTCGCGCCCGCCCCGGGCGCCGTCACAGCACGGTATCCCCGGGGCGATGTCCCCGGGACGATGTCCCCGGGGCGATGTCCCCGGGGCGATGTCCCCGGGACGATGTCCCCGGGGCGATGTCCCCGGGGCGATGTCCCCGGGCGATCGGCGCGGGGCCGCTTTCTTGCGCGTAGGCTTGATTGTTGCGCGAATCTGGCCATTTTTGCGCGTAGATTCTACACGCAAGAAAGACCGGCTTGGCAAACCAGATCCCCGGCAACGCATTGGAGGCCATCGAAGAAGCGGTGCGCCGCCATCCGGACGGTGCTTCGGCGCAGGAGGTCCTGCGCGCGCTCGCTGTCCCGATCCCTCTTCGAACTCTTCAGTACCGCTTGCAGTCGCTCGTCACCCGAAACCGCCTGATCATGGACGGCGAAGGGCGCTGGGCGAAATACCGAATATCTGATCCCGCCGCCGGTGTCCGGCCGGCCGAGTCCACCGCGCTCACAGAAGTCGAAGAACCCGTAATTCCCTTGTCCGAGGCAGGGGTATCGATCCGCGACTATGTGCGGCAAGTGCCGGAAAACCGCAGGCCTGTCGGCTATGACCGCAAATTCCTCGACCACTATCGCCCGAACGTCTCCTCCTATTTGACCGAGCGCGACCGCGCGCGCATGGCCGCTGCGGGACACCGGCGTGGGTTCTCCGGCAGTCGCCGCAGGTGATTTCGCCCGTCGCTTCCCGATGCGCGCGGGCAATCTCAGGTGGCTGCTCGGCCGGCGCATCGGCGGCGGCCGGGGTCCCGACGGCTTGGGGCATGATCGGGGAATTCAAGCAGCAGCTCTGCGTCAGCCAGCGCCGTGACTTCCGCTCCCGTCCGCTGAAAAACACGGATGTCGAACGAGCCAGCTGGTCTCCCGCGATCCGGCGCGGCGGGCACAAGAGCCGGCACCGGTCCTTTCGGCGCCGGCGTAAGTATTCTGTCAGCCAGCCGACAGCAACCGTAATTGGCAGGACAGGTGCGGGTAAGTGGTCTCCGTTAGCCTCGTGCGACAGGCAGTGCGCGCCGCCGGCAGCATTGGTTGCGGTTCGGAGCAGGAGGTCCATGGCGGAATACGGCTCGGTCTGGAACCTCCTCGGCATTCTGCTGCAGATTGTATTGATCAATATTGTGCTCAGCGGGGACAATGCGGTGGTGATCGCGCTCGCCTGCCGCTCGCTGCCGCCGCGCCAGCAGAAGTTGGCGCTGGTGCTGGGCAGCGCCGGGGTGGTCGTTCTGATGACCATCCTGACCGCTTTTGCCGCCTATCTGCTGCGTCTCCCCTATGTCGAGCTCGCCGGGTCGGTGCTTTTGCTGTGGATCGGAGCCAAGCTGCTGATCCCCGAGAGCGCAGACGACAAGACCAAGGTCAGCGAGCGCCTCGCCCACGCGGTCAAGACGATCATCGTGGCCGACATCGTCATGAGCCTCGACAACGTGCTGGGCATGGCCGGCGCTGCCGAGGGCCACCTCGGCCTTCTGGTCGTCGGCCTGGTCATCACCATCCCGTTGATCCTGTTGTGCAGCGCCGCGATCGTTAAGCTGTTCGATCGCTTCCCGGTGCTGATCACCCTCGGCGGCGCGCTCCTCGGCTATGTTGCCGGCGAGATGGCGGTCGGCGACCCCGGCATCAGCGGCTGGATCGAGCTTCACGCGCGCTATCTCGGCATCCTCCTGCCGGTGGCGGGCGCCATCCTGGTGGTGGTCCTGGGCAAGACCCTCGCCCGGCACGCGTCGCGTGCGTCGGCGCACGCAGAGAGCCGATCCGCCGCCGAGTAGCCAGGCGCTGCGGCGCGGGCTTTGCCTTGTCGCCGCGAGGCGATACAGTCGCCCGGCTGCGCGGATCGCGGAACCTGGGTCGATGCGCATTCTTCTGGTCGAAGACGATATCGTCTTGTCGACGGCGCTGAGACGGGCGCTCGTGCAGGGAGCCTATGCGGTTGACGTCGCCGAAAACGGCGAGCGCGCGCGCGACGCGCTCGGCAACGACGTCTACGACCTGGTGATCCTCGACATCGGCCTGCCGAAGGTGGACGGGTTCGAGCTGCTCCGCGAGCTGCGCGCACGCGGCGTGCGTGTCCCGGTCCTGGTCTTGACCGCGCGCGATGCGCTGGAAGACCGGGTCAAGGGGCTCGATCTCGGCGCCGACGACTATCTGACAAAGCCGTTCGACCTGCCGGAGTTCGAGGCCCGCGTGCGGGCGCTGATCCGCCGCGGCCACCACCGCGCCAGCGCCAATTTGCGGCATGGCGCGCTGCGTCTCGACACGGCCGGGCGGCGGCTGTTCAGCGGCACCCAGCCGATCGACCTGTCGGTGCGCGAGCTCGCGGTCATCGAGCTCTTGATGCTGCGCGAGGGGCGCGTCGTCACCAAGGAGCAGATGGTCGATCATCTCTACGGCTGGAACGAAGAGGTCAGCGGCAACGCGATCGAGGTCTGCGTGCACCGGCTGCGCAAAAAGCTCGAGCCGGTGGGCGCCAATATCCGTACCGTGCGGGGCATGGGGTATCTCTTGGACAAGGCAGATGCGGCGTGATGCGCCGCTGTTGCGCCGCAAGCTGCTTCTCTGGGTCTTGGGTCCGCTCGTCCTGTTGTTTCTTGCCGGCGGCGGCGCCGGCTATGTGATCGCGCACCGGCTCGCCAACGACGTCTACAACCGCCTGCTGCTGGAGACCGCGAACGAGCTGTCGCTCCATCTTGTCGCCGCGGATGGCGGCGTCGCCCTCGACCTGTCGCCGGCGGCGCGCCGCCTCTTGCTCGGCGACCCGTACGACCGGGTGTTCTATCGGGTCAGCACCGCCGACCGGCATTTCGTTGGCGGCGATGCGGTGCTGCCGCTGCCGGCCCGCGCCAGCGCAAGCGAGGCCGCACCCTATTTTTATCCCGGCACGGTCTCGGGGAGGCCGGTTTGGATCGTCCTGCTCCGTGCGGCCAAGCCGCTGGCGCCGGGATCGGCGGGCTGGCTCCTGCAAGTCGGCGAGACCACGCAAAAACGCGACGCGCTGGTACGCAACATCCTGCTCAGCATCGTGCTGCCGCAGTTTCTGCTGATCCTGGTGGCGGTGCTGCTGGTCCGCGTCGGTGTCGCGCAAGGCCTGTCGCCGTTGCGCCGGCTGCGCGAGGCGGTCGCCAACCGCTCGCATCTCGATCTGAGCCCGATCGGCGAGCACGGGATCCCCGGCGAAGTGCGGCCGCTCTTGCACGCGGTCAATGCGCTGATGGTCCGTCTCGACCAGGTGCTGAGCTTTCAGACCCGGTTTATCGCCGATGCCGCGCACCAGCTGCGTACCCCGGTCGCCGGCCTCAAGACGACGATCGAGCTGGCCTTGCGCGAGACCGATCTGTCGGGTCTGAAGGGGTCGCTCGACCAGGCCCAGCTCAGCGTCGAGCGCCTGTCGCGGCTGGTGGCGCAACTTCTGTCGCTGGCGCGAAACGAGCCGAGCTCGCTTCGCGCCCTCCACTTCAGCGCCGTCGATCTCAACAAGCTGATCTTCAACACGACGATGGAGTGGGTGCCGGAGGCCTACAAAAAAGGCATCGATCTCGGCTTCGAAGGGCCGGACGAGCCGGTGCCCGTCGATGGCGACATCGTGCAATTGACTGAGCTCGCCAATAATTTGATCGACAATGCCGTGCGCTATACCCGCAACACCGGCCGCGTCACCGTCCGCATCGCGGCGGGTCCGCCGCCGGCGTTTTCGGTCAGCGACGATGGGCCGCGCATCCCGCCCGAAGAACGCGAGCGCATCTTCGAGCGCTTTCACCGCCTGCTCGGCACCCCGACCGACGGCAGCGGTCTGGGTTTGGCGATCGTTCGCGAAATCGCCCAGACGCACGGTGTGCGGGTGGACCTGACCGACGACGCCGACGGCGTCGGCAATCGGTTCACTCTGACCTTCCCGGCTCCCGACCGGGCCGCGGCAGAGGATGCCCCGGCTGGAGCCCCCGGTTCCCCTCGCTGCCGGTAAGCTTGGCGAAAGACTGACGAAAGCAAGGCGGTAAGTTCATCGACAGGCCGCGGTAAGTTCCCTTTCATAATGTCGCGGCCGAACCCGCGCGGCGCCGGTTCCGGGTGTCGTCCAGTCGAGGGAGGATCACAATGAGACAAAAATCTTGGCGTCACGGGATTGTCGCTGCGGCGCTGGCGGCGGCCTGCGCCTTGATGTCGCCGCCCGCCTCGGCGGCGGCGGCGTGGCAGCCGACGCGGACGATCACCTTTGTCGTGCCCGCCGGCACCGGCGGCGGCGCCGACCAGATGGCGCGCGAGGTCCAGGGCCTCGCCGCGAAATACAAGCTCCTGCCGAGGCCCATGGTGGTGCTCAACGAATTGGGCGGCGCCGGCGCCCAAGGCTTTCTCGACGTCAAAAACTCCAAGGGCGACGCGAACAAGCTGATCATCACCCTCTCCAACCTGTTCACCACGCCGCTCGCCACCGGCGTGCCGTTCAGCTGGAAGGATTTCACCCCGATCGCCATGCTCGAGCTCGACGAGTTCGTGCTGTGGGTCAACGCCGACACGCCCTACAAGACGGCGATGCAATACATCGATGCGGTCAAGAAGGCGCCTGACAAGTTCAAGATGGGCGGTACCGGCTCGAAGCAGGAAGACCAGATCATCACCGCCGCGATCGAGCAAAAGACCGGCGCCAAGTTTATCTTTATTCCGTACAAGGGCGGCGGCGCCGTCAACGAGCAATTGGTCGGCGGCCATGTCGATTCGACTGTCAACAACCCGATCGAGGCGATCGCCAACTGGCGCGCCGGCAAGGTCCGGCCGCTCTGCGTGTTCGACAGCGAGCGCATGAACTACACCGCCAAGATCGCCGCCAACATGTCGTGGCACGACATCCCGACCTGCAAGGAAGCGGGGCTCGACGTCCAGTACCTGATGCTGCGCGGCGTGTTCACCGCGCCGGCGGTGCCGGCCGACGCCGTCGATTATTATATCGATTTCTTCAAGAAGGTTCGCGCCACCCCGGACTGGCAGGACTTCACGCAAAAGGCCGCGTTCAAGCAGACCTTTATGAGCGGGGCCGCATTCGAGAAATGGCTGACCGACGCCGCGGCGCTGCACGAGCACCTGATGGAGAAAGCGGGCTTTCTTGCCAAAAAGTAGCTGGACATGAGTGAAGACGGCGACACCGGGCGGAGCGTCGTCTCGGTCCATACCATGGAGATCGCGACGGCGCTGGCGATCATCGCCTTCGCCGTCGTCGTCATGATCGCCAATTACCGGCTGGGCGCAGGCTGGGACAAGAACGGGCCCGAGAGCGGCTATTTCCCGTTCTATGTCGGGGTCCTGCTGTTCATCTCGGGCGCCGGGATCCTGATCGGCGAGCTGGTCAAGGGCGACGCGGGCGGCAGCCGCTCATTTGTCGCCAGCCGGCCCTTGGTCAGGGTCGTGCAGATCGTGGTCCCGACGGTGATCTTCGTCATCGCGATCGTTTTTATCGGGATCTATGTCGCGACCGCGGTGTTCATCGCGTTTTTCATGGTTTGGCTCGGGCGCTACCGCGTCATCGTCGCCGTGCCGCTCGGTATCGCGATCGCGGCGGCGCTGTTCCTGACCTTCGAGGTGTGGTTTCTGGTGCCGCTGCCCAAGGGGCCGCTGGAGGCATGGCTCGGCTATTGAGACGCGTCCGCCGCGACCAATAACGCGGCTGTCGACGGAGGAGGAGACCTGCGCGTGGACGCGTTCGTTTCGCTGTGGCACGGCTTTGGCGTGGTGCTGGTGCCGGGCAACTTCGCCTATATGGTGGTCGGCATCCTGCTCGGCGTGCTGATCGGCGTGCTGCCCGGGCTCGGCGCCGCCAACGGCATCGCCATTCTGCTGCCGCTCACCTTCGGCATGTCGCCGACCTCGGCGATCATCATGCTCTCCTGCATTTATTGGGGGGCGCTGTTCGGTGGCGCCATCGCCTCGATATTGTTCAACATCCCGGGCGAGCCATGGTCGGTCGCGACGACCTTCGACGGCCACCCGCTGGCGCAGAAAGGCCGCGCCGGCGAAGCTTTGACCGCGTCCTTCACCTCGTCCTTTGTCGGCGCGCTGATCGCCGTCATCCTGATTACCTTCCTCGCTCCGATCATCGCCAGCTTCGCGCTTAAATTCGGACCGGCCGAGTTCTTCTCAGTGCAGCTGTTGACCTTTTGCAGCTTTGTCGGCATGGGCAAGGAGTCGCCGTTCAAGACCATCGCCTCGATGATGATCGGCTTTGCCTTGGCTGCGGTCGGGCTCGACACGGTGACGGGCCAGCTGCGCATGACCTTCGGCTTGCCGTCTCTGCTCAACGGCTTCGACTTTCTGGTCGCGGTCATCGGCCTCTTTGGCATCGGCGAGATCATGCTGACGATGGAGGAGGGGCTGTCGTTCAAGGGTGCCAGCGCCAAGATCAACCCGCTCGTCGTGCTGCACACCTGGAAGATACTGCCGCGCTATTGGGCGACATCGTTGCGCGGGGCCGCGATCGGCTGCTGGCTCGGGATCACCCCCGGCGGCGCCACGCCGGCCTCGTTCATGAGCTATGGGATCGCCAAGCGCCTCTCGAAAAACGGCGACAAGTTCGGCACCGGCGAGCTCGAAGGGGTGGTCGCACCCGAGACCGCGGCGCACGCCGCCGGCACCAGCGCGCTGTTGCCGATGTTGACCCTGGGCATCCCGGGCTCGCCGACGGCGGCGGTGCTGCTCGGCGGCTTGTTGATCTGGGGGCTGCAGCCGGGGCCGCTGCTCTTTGTCGAGCAGAAGGATTTCGTCTGGGGCACGATCGCGGCGATGTATGTCGGCAATGTCGTCGGGCTCGCCATCGTCTTGACGACGGTGCCGATGTGGGCGGCGATCCTGCGCATCCCGTTCAGCATCATAGCACCGGTGATCGTGGCGATCTGCGCGGTCGGCGCCTTTACGGTCAACAATGCGATGATCGACCTCTTCTTCATGGTCGGTTTCGGCGTCATCGGCTACGTTTTCAAAAAATTGAGCTATCCGCTGGCGCCGCTGGTCCTGGCGCTTGTGCTCGGCGACAAGGCCGAGAGCTCGTTCCGCCAGGCGATGCTCGATTCACAGGGAAGCCTGTCGATCTTCTGGTCCAACCCATTGGTCGGCAGCATCACCGCATTATCGATGATCATGCTGTTCTGGCCGCTGATCTCGCTGTTGATCCGGCGGCTCAAGATCTGGCGCCGGCCGGTCCCCGCCTGAGCAGGCGCCGGGTGCCACCCGGCATCTCCCTCGTTGCGCGACGCGGCCTGCTGCTGCTCGATCCGGCGGTCGAGATCGTCCCGCTTGAACCGAACCGCGCTATGTCCTTGACATGCTGAAGCGAATTTGGAGCGGGCGAAGGGATTCGGACCCTCGACCCCAACCTTGGCAAGGTTGTGCTCTACCACTGAGCTACGCCCGCATCCGAGGCGATGATACAAGGGGGCGCCGGGTTTGCAAGGGCCGGGTTTGCAAGGCTTGCCTTCGCGCGCGCGGCGCCGCATCGTCGCCAGCGATGCCCGCCAGCCCCTTGTCGCCTGCCCTTGTCGCCTGCCCTTGTCGCCTGCCCCCTTTCACATGCCCTTGTCGCCTGAGCAGCTCTTCGCCCGCCTCGCCGCGCTCGGGATCGACCAGCGGACCTATTCGCACCCGCCGGTCTTTACCGTCGCCGAGGCTGCGGCGTTGCGCGGCAGCCTGCCGGGCGGCCATTGCAAGACCCTTTTTCTCAAAGACAAGAAGGGCGGGTTGTGGCTCGCGGTCATGCTCGAAGAGCGGCGCATCGATTTGAAGGGTCTCGCGGCCCGGCTCGGCGCGCCGCGGTTTTCGTTTGGCCATGCGGCGGAGCTCGATGCGGTGCTCGGCGTGCGGCCGGGGAGCGTTACGCCGTTTGCGCTGGCGAACGACACCGAGTGCCGCGTCATCCCGGTGCTCGATTCGGCGATGCTCGAATGCGACCCGCTCAACTATCATCCGCTGGTCAACGACCGCACCACCGCGATTGCCGCCGCCGATCTCTTGCGCTTTATCGCGGCTTGCGGGCACGCGCCGCGCATCGTCGATCTCGAGGATCTCGACAGCGCCGGGCAGCCGCCGGGCTAGAGCAAGCGTGGCTTGTCGCGGCGACGCTTGTTATCCGTGTATCGTGCCGCCATGTTGTCGCAGACGCCAAAGAGGAGCCGATGCCGAGCGAACCCTTGATCGGCGGCACCGCCGCCGCCGCAGCACCCGTCAAGGACGTGACCACCGCGACCTTTATGGCGGAGGTGGTCGACGCCTCGTTCGAGACCCCGGTCATTGTCGATTTCTGGGCGCCGTGGTGCGGGCCGTGCCGGCAGCTGGGGCCGATTCTCGAAAAAACCGTGCGCGCCGCCAACGGTGCCGTCCGCATGGTCAAGCTCAACATCGACGAGAACCCCGAAATTGCGCAGCAGATGCGCATCCAGTCGATCCCGGCAGTCTACGCGTTCAAGGACGGGCGCCCGGTGGACGGCTTTGTCGGCGCGCTCCCCGAGAGCCAGGTCAAGCAATTCATCCAGCGTCTCGGCGGCGGCCAGGGCGGTCCCTCGCCGATCGAAGAGGCGATGGCGATGGCGAAAGAGGCGCTGCAAGGCGGCGACCACAAGAGCGCGGCGGCGGTCTATTCCCAGGTCTTGCAGCGCGAGCCTGCCAATGTCGAGGCCCAGGCCGGGCTCGCCCGCGCGCTGACCGACGGGCGCGATTTCGCCAAGGCGCGGCAGGTCCTCGACGGCGTCGCCAAAGAGGATGCCGGCCATGCCGAGATCGCCGCGGCGCGCGCCGGGGTCGAGCTCGCCGAAGAGGCGC
Organism: uncultured Alphaproteobacteria bacterium; assembly: GCA_963702685.1. Classification (GTDB taxonomy): domain Bacteria; phylum Pseudomonadota; class Alphaproteobacteria; order ATCC43930; family CGMCC-115725; genus AP-15. Next base: position 678,672 of record CAVPDQ010000009.1, read on the forward strand.
AAACGGCGATGGCTTCGGCCGGCAAATTGCGCGCTCGGCTGGCGCAAAACGACGACGACCACGCCGCGCGCCTCGAGCTCGCCACCGCGCTCTTCGGCAGCGGCGAGCGCGAGGCGGCGATCGACGAGCTCTTGATGCTGTTCAAGCGCGACCGCGAATGGGACGAGCAGGCGGCGCGCAAGCAGCTCGTCAAGTTCTTTGAGGTCATGGGCCCGACCGACCCGCTGACCCTGCGGGCGCGGCGGCGCCTGTCGGCGCTGATGTTTTCCTGAGGGAGGAGCCGGATGAGCGAGCAGCAGGGCGTCGCCGCGCTTCCCGCCACGCTGCCGATCTTTCCGCTCGCCGGGGTCCTGCTGCTGCCGCGCGGCCGGCTGCCGCTCAACATTTTCGAGCCGCGCTATCTGGCGATGACCCGCGACGCGATCGCCGGCGACCGGATGATCGGCATGGTCCAGCCGAGCGACCCCAACCAGTCGCCGATCGGCAACCCGCCGGTTTATCCGGTCGGCTGCGCCGGCCGCGTCACCACGTTTTCGGAGACCGATGACGGCCGCTATCTGATCACCCTGACCGGGGTCTGCCGGTTTCGCGCCCGCGACGAATTGCCGTTGCACGACGGCTATCGCCGGGTGGTGCCGCAGTGGAGCGAGTTCGCGGACGATCTCGACGCCGCGGCCGAAGCCGATTTCGACCGCGAGCGCCTGTTTCGCGGTCTGAAGGCTTATTTCGACCGCCACCGGATCTCGGCCGATTGGGACGCGGTCGGGTCTGCGCCGGGCGAATTTCTGGTGACCTCGATCGCGATGAACTGCCCGTTCGACCCGGGCGAGAAGCAGGCCTTGCTCGAAGCGCCGGGTCTCGACGAGCGCGCGCGGCTGTTGACCGCGATCGTCGAGATGGCGGCGCTCGACCGCGCCGGCGAGGGCGGTGCGGCACGGCATTGAGGGAAGCGTCATGGAAGGCCCATCATGGAAGGCCCATCATGGAAGGCCCATCATGGAAGGCCCTGTCGAGATCGATCCGCGGCTGCTCGAGATCCTGGTCTGCCCGCTGACCAAAGCGCCGCTGCGCTATGACCGCCAGGCGCAGGAGCTGATCAGCGAGGAAGCGCGGCTCGCCTATCCGATCCGCGACGGCATTCCGATCATGCTGGTGGACGAGGCGCGCCAGCTGCGCGACGAGGAAATCCCGACAAAGCGACTGCCGCCGGGGTGAGGGCTGGGTGAGCACCTCGGGAACGACGCGCTGGCCGGTCGAGCTGCGCCTCAAGCAGGCTGAAAGGCGGCTCGAGATCAGCTTTGACGACGGCAGCCGGTTTTCGCTGCCGGCCGAATATCTGCGGGTCGAGAGCCCGTCGGCCGAGGTCCAGGGCCACGGGCCGGGGCAAAAGACAGTGGTCGCCGGGCGCGCCCATGTCGGAATTATGAACCTGGAGGCGGTCGGCAATTACGCGGTGCGGATCCTATTCGACGATCTGCACGATACCGGCATCTATTCCTGGAGCTATCTCTACGAGCTCGGTGTCGAGCAGGAGCGGCGCTGGCGCGACTATCTTGCGGCGCTCGCCGGCCAGGGCCTCAGCCGCGAGCCCGCGCGCGGCTAGCCCGGGGCTAAAGCAGGGCTAAAGCGGCTCGCCGCGGGCGAGACGCGGCAGGTCGCCGACGAGGCCCATCGCGTCACGCATCAAGAGGCGCTTCAGCGGCGGCAGCCGGTTGACCGCGGCAAGGCCGAGATCGCGGGCCAGGCGCAACGGGGCGATCTCGTTCGAGAACAGCCGGTTGAGCCCGTCGGTCACGGCGGCGAGCATTGCCGTGTCGAGGCGGCGCCATTGCTGATAGCGCCGCAGCACCGCATCGCTGCCGATGTCGAGGCCGAGCCGCCGGGTATCGATGATCAGCTCGGCGAGCGCTGCGATGTCGCGGATGCCGAGATTGAGCCCCTGCCCGGCGATCGGGTGGATCACATGCGCGGCCTCGCCGACGAGGGCGAGACGGGGTGCCGCATAGCGCTCGGCCAAGAGCAGCATCAGCGGGTAGGACCAGCGCGGGCCCTCCGGCGTGACGGCGCCGAGGAAATCGCCGAACCGCGCCGCCAGCTCGGCGGCAAAGGCCGGGTCGGAGAGGGCCATCATGCGCCGCGCCGGCTCGGCCCGCTCGGTCCAGACGATCGAGGAGCGGCTGCGGCGCGGGTGCGCCGCCCCATTCGGTGGTTCATTGGTCATCGGCAGGATCGCGAACGGGCCGGCCGGCAGAAAATGCTCGATCGCGATGCCGCAATGCGGGCGCTCATGCCGCACCGTCGTGACGATGCCGGTCTGGCGATAGCGCCATTCGAGCGTGCCGATGCCGGCGGCGCGGCGCAGCGGCGAGGCGGCGCCATCTGCCGCCGCGACCAGGCGCGCCCGAAGGCGGCGGCCGTCGGACAATGTCGCGGTCGCGACGAGCGGCGAGGTCTCGACGTGCTCGACGGACAGCGGGGCGAGCAGCGCCAGAGCGGAAAGCGCGCGGGCATGCGCGATCAGCACCCGGCGCAGCACCCGGTTCTCGACAATGTAGCCGAGCGGCTCCTCGCCGCCGAGCTCGCGATGGTCGTAATGCAAAAAGAGCCGCGAGGCGCCGTCGGCGACCCGGATTTCGCGGATCGGCTCGGCGTCGGCGGCGATCTCTCGCCACAGGCCGAGCCCGTCCAGCACCCGGCGCGAGCCATAGGCGATCGCCGAGCTGCGCCCGTCGAACGCCGCGCCGAGCATCGCCGCCGGGTCCTCGCGATCGACCAGCGCCACCTCGAGCCCCACGCCGGCGCAGGCGACCGCGAGGAGCAGCCCGTTGAGCCCGCCGCCGGCAACCAAGAGCTCGACATCCTCGGTCATGGCGCAAGGGTGAAACGCGCGGCGGCACCTGTCCAGCGGCTGACGAAACCGCAAGCCCGCGCGCCGGTCAGCGTGCCGGCCCATTGCGCCAGCCCCGGCGCGCCGCGTTAGCGCAACGGGCCGGAGCGCGGTAGGCTCGGCGCGATGTTCGACAAGGTGCTGATCGCCAATCGCGGCGAGATCGCGCTCCGGATCCACCGCGCCTGCCGTGAGCTCGGGGTCAAGACCGTCGCGGTGCATTCGACTGCCGACGCCTCGGCGATGCATGTGCGGCTCGCCGACGAGACCGTGTGCATCGGTCCGCCGCCGTCGCGCGACAGCTATCTGAACCGGGCGGCGATCCTGTCGGCGGCGACGATCACCGGTGCCGATGCGATCCATCCGGGGCTCGGCTTTCTCGCCGAGGACGCCGATTTTGCCGCCGCGGTCGAGGATCACGGGCTCGTCTTTATCGGCCCCGCACCCGAGCACATCCGGCTGATGGGCGACAAGGTCGCGGCCAAGGCGGCGGCGGCCCGGCTCGGCATCCCGACCGTGCCGGGGTCGGCGGGCGCGGTGCGCGAGCCGGCCGCAGCCGAAGCCGAGGCGCTCGAGATCGGCTACCCGGTGCTGATCAAGGCGGCGGCCGGCGGCGGCGGGCGCGGCTTAAAGGTCGCGCGCGACCGGGCGGAGCTATTTCGCCAGCTGCCGATCGCGCAGCGCGAGGCGACGGCGTTCTTCGGCCGCGGCGAGGTCTATCTCGAACGCTATCTGGAGCGGCCGCGCCATATCGAGATGCAAATTTTGGGCGATGGCCAGGGCGGGGTCGTGCATCTGGGCGAGCGCGACTGCTCGTTGCAGCGCGCGCACCAGAAGGTGCTCGAAGAAACCCCGTCGCCGTCGCTGACAGCCGGCGAGCGCGACCGGCTCGGCGCGGTCGCCGTCGCCGCGATGCGCGAGCTCGGCTACAAAAGCGCCGGCACGCTCGAATTCCTCTATCAGGACGGTGAGTTCTTTTTTATCGAGATGAACACCCGGCTGCAGGTCGAGCACCCGGTCAGCGAGATGGTCAGCGGCATCGATATCGTGCGCGAGCAGCTGCGCATCGCCGCCGGTGAGCCGCTCGGCTATCGCCAAGCCGAAATCCGGCTCTCCGGCCACGCCATCGAATGCCGCGTCAATGCCGAGCATCCGCAGAGCTTTCGGCCGTCGCCGGGCCGCGTCACCGATTACCACCCGCCGGGCGGGCTTGGTGTGCGCGTCGATAGCGCGCTCTATCAGGGCTATGTCGTGCCGCCCTATTACGACAGCCTGGTGGCCAAGCTGATCGTGCACGGCAAAAGCCGCGGCGAGTGCCTGATGCGGATGCGCCGGGCGCTCGAGGAATATGTGATCGGCGGCATCGAGACGACGATCCCGCTGCACCGGCGCCTGATGGAAGCCGCCCCGTTTATCGCCGGCGACTACGACATCCACTGGCTCGAGCGATTTGTCGGACAAGAGAAATGAGCCGGGTGTTGCGGCTCACGCCGGAAATCCTGCTCGCCGCCTATGCCGCCGGCGTCTTTCCGATGGCCGAATCGGCCGACGACCCGGAGCTTTTCTGGGTCGATCCGAAACGCCGCGGCATCCTGCCGCTCGATGCGTTTCACGTGCCGCGGCGGCTGCGCCGGGTGGTGCGCGGCGGGCGCTTCGAGATCCGCTGCGACGGCGCGTTCGAAGCGGTGCTGCACGGCTGCGCCGAAGCGGGCGAAAAGCGGCCCAACACCTGGATCAACGACGAGATCGTGCGGCTCTACACCGGGCTCTTCGCCCGCGGGTCGGCGCACAGTGTGGAGTGCTGGCGCGACGGCGCGCTCGTCGGCGGGCTCTATGGCGTGTCGATCGGTGCCGCGTTTTTCGGCGAGAGCATGTTCAGCCGCGAGACCGATGCGAGCAAGGTGGCGCTGGTGCATTTGGCGGCGCGCCTGCGGCTCGGCGGCTATCGCCTGCTCGATACCCAGTTTTTGACGCCGCATCTCGCCCGCTTTGGCGGCATCGAAATAAGCCGCGCCCGCTATCACCGGCTGTTGAGCGAAGCGCTCGCCTATCGCGCGACATTCCCGCGCACGATCGCCGGCGGCGCGGCGGGCGGCGCCGGCGGCACGGGCGCAGGTGCCGAAGCCGATGATCCGCTCGCCCCTTTGCAATCGAGCACGATCACGTCGTAGACCGGGTTTTCCAGCGCCGACAAGGCCGGGCTCGACGCAAACATCCAGCCGCTGAACTGCCGCACCGGACCCTCGCCCGGCCGCGTCTCGTCGATTTCGAGAAAGGCGGCACTCTCCGGCCGATCCTCGGGCGGGTTCTTTTCGCAATCGCGGACCAGGATCGAAAGATTGCCGAACTGGACCTTTTTGCCGACCGGCGCATCGAATTCGGAAACCCGCGCGGTAATCTTGTCGAGCCCTTGCAACACCGCCACCGGCTCGGAGATCGTGTCGGCCGCCACCGGGGTGGCGAGGCCGAGCAGCAGGAGCAGCACCGCAAACACGCCACCGCGGCGCAGGACCAAGTGGCGCCGGCAGAGCTGCAGGCTTCGTTCGTGCCCGGACTTGGTCCGGGCATCCATGCCTTCCGCGGGTGCCGGCAACGGCATGGATGCCCACGGATCAAGTCCGTGGGCTGAAGGCCCACGCGACGAGCGCGGCCATGAACGAAAAGAGAAGACTTGTATCCGATTCACGGGGGATCGGTGAGGTGGGCGGCACCGCCGCTCATTTGCTGTACGGGTTGACCAAGCCGGCGAGGAGGGCGGCCAAGACCTCGCGCACCTGGCGCTCGTCGCAGCCCATCAAGACGGCATCCTCGAGCGCTTCCTGCGCCAGCTCGCGCAGCTCGGCCAGGTTCTCGTTCAGCACCTTGATCTTTTCGACGCAGGCGACGGGCTCGCCCTCGGGCGTGCACCACACCGGGAATTCGCTCGCGTCGCTCTCGGCCATGCGCGCCGCCACCCGCTATGGTTTGAGGCCGCCGCCGGCCGGCGGCCCGCCCTGCGGCGCCTCGCCGCCCTCGCCCGGCTTTTTCGCGCCAGGCTGCGAAAAGATCATTTGGCCGATCAGGTTTTCGAGGCTGACCGGCGCCTGGGTGAATTTGATCCGGCCGCCGGGCGGGATCATCTTGTCCGAGCCGCCGGGCACCAGCGCCAGGTATTTGTCGCCCAAGAGGCTCGACGAGATGATCTCGGCCACCGTGTCGTCGGGCAATTTGTAGGCCGGGTCGATGCTCATCTTGACGGTCGCGAGAAAGGTCGTCGGGTCGAGCCGCTCCGAGGTGATCGAGCCGACCTTGACCCCGGCGATGCGCACGTCGCCGCCGTCGCGGATGCCGTCCACCCGCTCGAACTGGGCGCTGACCGGGTAGCCCCGCACCGCGCGCATCTGGCTCGTCGAATAGGCAAAGAACAAAAACAGCGCGGCGACGATCAGCACGACCGCGCCCATCACCGCCTCGATGACATTGCCCCTCATGCTTCGAGCCGGCCGCGCCGCGGCCTCCTCAGGATAAGCCAGCCGATGAATTTCATCCGCGACCGCCTCATGCCGAGGGCCTGTGAAGAAATCCTGCGTCGAAAGCAATGTCATTCCGGGATGCCCGCAGGGCAGGCCCGGAACCTATGAACACCGCCGTCCGCCAGCGAATCGCAAGCCGGTGTGCATGGGTTCCGGGCTCGCGGGCTGCGCCCACGCCCCGGAATGACAAGTCTTTGGATTGGTTCACACGCTCTGAGGAGCGCCCCCTTCGAGACGCCGCTGGCAGCGGCTCCCCCGGACAGGCGGGTGCGTCTCGAAGCATTACTCGGGCGTCCACGGCTCGTAATCGCCGGTGGTGGGCGCGCGCACGCCGCCGCGCAGGATCGAGCCGGCCGGGCGATAGGCGAGGGGAGTGCCGGTCATGTTTGGCTGGTGCGGCTTTTCCCAGGGATAGCGGGTGCGCGTTTCCGGGTCCGGCACCTGGTCCACGGTGTGGTGCAGCCAGGCGTGCCATTCGGACGGCACCTTGGAGCCTTCGGGCTCGCCCTGGTACAGGACCCAGCGCTTTTCACGGCTCGCCCGCCCGCCGCCGCGGGGCAAGCTCCGCCCGCCCTTTTCGCGGTAGTAGCGGTTGCCGAGGTCGTCGGTCCCGACATATTCGCCGCACAGCCAGGTCATCAATCGGGTGCTGAGGCTCATCGCTCCATCCGTGCCGCCGCCCTCATTATATCGCATCGCCAGCGGCTCCGCAGCAAGGCGTTGCCGGCGCGCAACATATGGTGTGCATTCTGCGCTGAACCCCAAAATCCGTTTGCGCGCTTTTCCGCACCGGCCTAGATTTAGCAGTCCGAGTCGCTCGGGCACCAATATCTTGCTGGGGGAGAAGAATGCAGATCGCGCGGCGCTTTACCAAGGCAGGCCAGGACCCATACGCGCAAATCGCGTTCCGCACCGCGGCCAGCGAGATTCGCAACCCCGACGGCTCGGTCGTCTTTGCCGCCGAGGGGTTTGAGGTGCCGGCCGATTGGAGCCAGGTCGCCGCCGACATCCTGGCCCAGAAATACTTCCGCAAGGCCGGCGTGCCGGCGCGGCTCGCCGCGGTCGAGGAGGAGGGTGTGCCGGCTTGGCTGTGGCGCCGCCGAGCCGACGAATCGGCGCTCATGGCGCTGCCCGAGGCCGAGCGCCGCGGCGGCGAATCGAACGCCCGCCAGGTGTTCGACCGCATGGCCGGCACCTGGACCTATTGGGGCTGGAAGGGCGGCTATTTCGATACGGAGGAGGACGCGCGCGCGTTCTACGACGAGATCCGGTCGATGCTGGCGCGCCAGATCGGCGCCCCCAACTCGCCGCAATGGTTCAACACCGGGCTCCATTGGGCCTACGGCATCGACGGGCCGTCGCAGGGCCATTTCTATATCGATTACCGCAGCGGCGAATTGTGCGCCTCGACCAGCGCCTATGAGCATCCGCAGCCGCACGCCTGCTTTATCCAGAGCGTGGCCGACGACCTCGTCAACGACGGCGGGATCATGGACCTCTGGGTGCGCGAGGCGCGCATCTTCAAATACGGCTCGGGCTCGGGCTCGAACTTCTCGAAATTGCGCGGCGAGGGCGAGCGGCTCTCGGGCGGCGGCCGCTCCTCGGGGCTGATGAGCTTTCTCAAGATCGGCGACCGCGCCGCGGGCGCCATCAAATCGGGCGGCACGACGAGGCGCGCCGCCAAGATGGTCATCGTCGATATCGACCACCCCGATATCGAGGCGTTTATCGACTGGAAGGTCGTCGAGGAGCAGAAGGTCGCGGCCCTTGTCGCCGGCTCGAAGCTCGCCTCGAAGCACCTGAACCGGATCATGGCGGCCTCGTCGCCGACGGGCCCGACCCGGCGCAGAACCCGGCGCTGAAGCGCGAGATTCGCGCCGCCCGCCGCGCCATGGTCCCGGAAAGCTATATCCGGCGGGTGATCCAGCTCGCGGCGCAGGGCCAGACTTCGGTCGATTTCCGCAGCTGGGACACCGATTGGGATTCCGAGGCCTATCTGACCGTCGCCGGCCAGAATTCGAACAATTCGATCCGCCTCTCGAACGAGTTTCTGGAGCGGGTGCGCGCCGGCGGCGAGTGGCACCTGACCCGGCGCACCGACGGCAAGACAGCCAAGACGCTGCCGGCCCGCGAGTTGTGGGAAAAGATCGGGCACGCCGCCTGGGCTTCGGCCGATCCCGGGCTGCAATTCGACACCACGATCAACGACTGGCACACCTGCCCCGAAAGCGGCCGCATCGACGCCTCCAACCCGTGCTCGGAATATAATTTCCTCGACGACACCGCGTGCAACCTCGCCTCGCTGAACCTGATGGCGTTTCGGCGGGAGGAGGGTGGTTTCGATGCGGCCGGCTTTGCCCACGCGGTGCGGCTGTGGACGCTGGTGCTCGAAATCTCTGTCATGATGGCGCAGTTCCCGTCGCGCGAAATTGCCCGCCGCTCCTACGAGTTCCGCACCTTGGGGCTCGGCTACGCCAATCTGGGCGGCTTTCTGATGGCCTCCGGGATCGCCTATGACAGCGCCGAGGGGCGCGCCTTCGGGGCCGCGATCACCTCGCTCCTGACCGGGGCGAGCTATGCCGCCTCGGCCGAGATGGCCCAGGCGCTCGGGCCTTTCCTCGGCTATGCCAAGAACCGCTCAGCGATGCTGCGCGTGATCCGCAATCACCGCCGCGCCGCACATGGTGAGAGCACCGGCTACGAGGGATTGTCCGTCCCCCCGGTGCCGCTCGACGCCGCGCATTGCCCGGATCAGGAGCTGGTCGCCGCCGCCCGCGCGAGCTGGGACGAGGCGCTGGCCCGCGGCGAAGAGCACGGCTTTCGCAATGCCCAGGCGACGGTGATCGCGCCGACCGGCACGATCGGTCTCGTGATGGATTGCGACACGACCGGGATCGAGCCCGATTTCGCGCTGGTCAAATTCAAAAAGCTGGCCGGCGGCGGCTATTTCAAGATCATCAACCGGGCGGTGCCGCAGGCGCTGGCGACCCTCGGCTACGATGCCGACGAGATCGCGGCGATCGAGCGCTATGCGCTGGGCCGCGGCAGCCTCGCCGGCGCGCCTGCGATCGACCATGCGGCCTTACGTGAAAAAGGTTTCGACGACGAGGTGCTGGCCGCCGTCGAGGCCGCCCTCGCCAGCGCTTTCGACATCAAGTTCGCGTTCAACAAATGGACGCTCGGCGAAGCCTTTTGCATCGAGCGGCTGGGTCTCGATCCGGCGGCGCTCGACCGGCCGGGCTTCGACCTCTTGGCGGCGCTCGGCTTCAGCCGGGCTGAGATCGAGGCCGCCAACAATTGGTGCTGCGGCGCGATGACGCTCGAAGGCGCGCCCTATCTCAAACCCGAGCACCTCGCGGTGTTCGACTGCGCGTCGCCGTGCGGCCGCATCGGCACCCGGTCGCTGTCGGCCGAAAGCCACATCCGGATGATGGCGGCGGCCCAGCCCTTTATTTCGGGCGCGATCTCGAAAACCATCAACATGCCGAATTCGGCGACGGTCGAAGACTGCAAGGAGGCCTATTGGCTCTCCTGGCAATTGGGGCTGAAGGCGACGGCACTCTATCGCGACGGCTCAAAGCTGTCGCAGCCCTTGGCCGCGAGCCTTTTCGGCGACGACGAGGACGCCGAGGATGCCGCCGCCGAACTGTTCGAGCAGCCGCCGGCCGCGCGCGTGCCGCTCGTTGCCGAGCGCATCGTCGAACGCGTCGTCGAGCGGGTGGTCGAAAAAATCGTGCAGCGCGGCGAGCGCCGGCGGCTCCCGAACCGGCGCAAAGGCTACACGCAAAAGGCGACGGTCGGCGGCCACAAGGTCTATCTGCGCACCGGCGAGCACGAGGACGGCCGGCTCGCCGAAGTATTCATCGACATGCACAAGGAAGGCTCGGCCTTCCGCTCGCTGATGCACAATTTTGCGATCGCGATCTCGATGGGGCTGCAATACGGCGTGCCGCTCGAGGAGTTTGTCGAAAGCTTCACCTTCAGCCGGTTCGAGCCGTCGGGCATCGTCGAGGGCAACGACACGATCAAGATGGCGACCTCGCTCCTCGACTACATTTTCCGTGAATTGGCGATCTCCTATCTCGGCCGCGGCGACCTCGCCCATGCCGAGCCCGCCGACCTCCTACCCGACACGGTCGGCCGCGGCGAGGCGCAATCGAGCCTGCCCGACCGGCCGAACCTGCCGGCGCCGATCCGCCGCGACGTCTCGAACGGCTACGTCCGCAACCGGCTGACCGTATTGCACGGCGGCGCCGCGCTCGCGCTTGCCCCCGAGCCCGCCCCGGAGGATGCCACCCTCGCGCTGCGCCTGGAGCGCATCCGCGCCGCCCGCATCAAAGGCTACGAAGGCGACAGCTGCGCCGATTGCGGCAACTTCACCCTGATCCGCAACGGCACCTGCCTCAAATGCGACACCTGCGGCGCGACGAGCGGGTGCAGCTGAAACGCTATTAGCGCCCAGCGCGTCGCTCGTAGGATGGGCTGAGCGTTGCGAAGCCCATCATCTTTGATCTCGTCGCGCGATGGGCTTCCCGTTGGTCAGCCCATCCTACGATCACTGCGCCGGGCGATGGGCTTCCCGCTGGTCAGCCCATCTTACGATCGGGGCTCGCCGAAGCCGGTGCCCGGATCGTCCGCATCGCCGGCCCAGTCGGCGGGGTAGAGGCCGAGGCGGACCATATGGGATACCGCGCTCGGGTTTGGGAATGCGCGACAGCTCGTAGGATGGGCTGAGCGGCGCGAAGCCCATCATTGCTTCAACCTGCGCCGGGCGATGGGCTTTCCGTTGGTCAGCCCATCCTACGATCGGGGCTCGCCGAAGCCGGTGCCCGGATCGTCCGCATCGCCGGCCCAATCGGCGGGGTAGAGGCCGAGGCGGACCATATGATGGAAGGACGAATACGGCCAATCCCGGACGCGCGCGACGTGGCCGTGCTTGACCGGGTTGAAATGGACGTAGTCGGCGTGGCGCGCGAAATCGGCTTCGTCGCGCAGCGTGTGCTCCCAATAGCGGCGCTGCCAGATGCCGCGCTCGCGTTTGCGCGAGCGGCTCGGCGAGACCGCCTCTTTCGCCGACAAGCCGCGGCTGAAGCTGGCTTTGATCAGCTGCCATCGGGTAGCGAAATCGGCGTCACCCGCGGGCAATGTCCAAATCGCGTGCAGATGGTCCGGCAATACGACGATAGCGTCGATCGTGAACGGGCGCCGCCGCCGCGTGTCGCGGAATGCCGCGCGCAGCAATTCGATCTGGCCCGTCAGCAGCCGCGACCGGCGATCCGCGAGATTCACCGTGAAGAAGAATGAACCGCCGGCGACCAAATTGCGGCGATAGCTCGGCATTGCACGACCCGAACGCGATGGGCTTCTGCTGCGCTCAGCCCATCCTACGACGCTACAACTTCAACCTGCGCCGGGCGATGGGCTTCGCCTGCGGCTCAACCCATCCTACGCCTATCTCGTCAATGCGAGGCAATCGCGGGTCAGCCGGGCAGGACCGGCAAGGTACGGGTCAGCGCCAGCCAGAAGACGGCGAAGCCGATCGAGACGATCGTGATCGGCACGCCGGCGCGGGCATATTCGGCAAAGCCGAGCGGGACCCCCATGCGCTCGGCGCGCTCGGCGATCAGCACGTTGGTCAGGCTGCCGGTCAGCAAAAGGTTGCCGGCGAGGCTCGACAGCAAGGCGAGCGCGTAGAGCACGCCCGGCGGCGCCAGCGGCCATAATTGCAGCAGCAGCATCGAGGCGGGCACGCCGCCGATCGCATTGCTCGCCACCACGGCGTAGGGCGTCAACAGCACGAGATTGCCCGGCAGCAGGTGGAAGCGGTTGAGGAAATCGACGAGCTCGGCCGCGACCCCGGCATGGTTCAAGGCGCCGGTCAACGCAAACAGGCACGAAACCAGGAGCAAGAGCGGCCAATCGACCGCGGCGATCATCGTCCGGCTGGTGATCTTGCGGTTGGCGAGGAGGAGTGCGGCGATGACGAGCGCGCCGATCTCGCGCGGCAGCGGGGTGGTGAACAGCACCAAGAGCGCCGCGAGCGCAACACCTCCCTTGATCGTCTGGTTGCGGTCGAGCGGCCGCTCGGCGATCTGCGGCGGCTCCAGTGTCGCCGCCAGCACGCTGAGGCCGATGCGCCGCCGCCATTGCAGCCAGATAACGACAAAAACGGTGACGAGGCTGACCAGCGCCGGCACTGCGCAGATCGCAAAAAACCGCCAGAAGCCGAGCCGGCCGAGCGACCCGATCAGGATGTTTTGCGGGTTGCCGATCAGGGTCATGGCCGAGCCGGCATTGGCCGCGGCGGCGACGGCGATCACCAACGGCCGCGGGTCGAGCCCGCGCCGTTGCGCGCCGGCGATCAACAGCGGCGCGATCGCGACGAGCACGATGTCGGTCGCCAGCACCGCCGACAACCCGCCGACAATGGCGACGGTCAGCGCCAGCAAAAGAGCGACGCCGCGCGGGCTCGCGGTGATCATGCGCGCGCAATGGTCGATAAAGCCGGACTGCGCGAATTGCGCCGAGATGATCATCATCGCGAACAGAAACGCGATTGTCGGCATATCGACATCGCCGCCGAAATCGTCGAGCGTCATCTGCCCGCTCGCCAGCAAGGCAATGACCGCGAGGAGCGCTATGCCGGTGCGGTCGACCTGCAGCCAGGCGATGCGCCCGGCGGCCATGCCGATATAGGTCAGGATCAGGACCAGGAGGACGATCGCGGCGTGCATCGGCAAGGCTGCGGCAGAGGGGGCCCATCATAGCCGCAGCGCGGGCGCCCAATGGTATCCGATCGAACGGCGCGGCGGATCAGCGGCGGGTGGCATTTTGCCAAGATCGTGCGATCATCCGATAGCACGACTGAGGAAGGCGAATGTCCCAGCTCCTCGTGCGCAATGTTCCGCGGGAAGTCGTCGAGGCTTTGAAGCGCCGGGCCGCCGAGCATGGGCACAGCGCCGAGGCCGAGCATCGCATCATCCTGGGAGAGGCGCTGCGGCCCGGACGCGCCGGGTTTTGGCAGCGCGCGGCGGCGTTGCGTGAGGCGACACGCGGCCGGATCTCGACGCGGTCGGAAGATCTGATCCGACAAGACCGGGACGAGCGGTGAGCATCGTCGTCGATGCCTCGGTGGCGCTTGAAATGGGTTCTGGACGAGCCGGAAAGCGAAGCTCGCCGCTGCGCTGCAGGCTGACGAGCTGCTCGCGCCCGACCTCTGGCTCGTCGAGGCGGCAAATGCGCTGTGGCGCTACTCTCGGACCGGCCAGATCACGACCGAAGAGGCGAATGAGAGGCTCGCCGAGCTGAAGAACGCACCGGTCGCGTCAGTCCCGACCGGGCCGCACCTGAGCGCGGCGCTGGGGCTCGCCGTCGAGATCGGCCATCCGGTCTACGACTGCCTCTATCTGGCGCTCGCAATTGCCTGCGACACGCATGTCGTGACCGCGGATCGACGCTTCGTCGCCGCGGCCACAGGCTTGACTGGCCGCGTGCGCCCGCTGTCCGGTTGAGCCGGGCCCTCGCCCGATCGATTCGGCAAAGCGTGGAGAGCGGCCGCAGCATGCGGGTCCGTTCACCGCCGGATCCGTTGCCGGTCGCCTCGGCGCTGCACCGGCGGTGTCCGGTTGCTATATGATCGGAGCATGCCCGACGACGCGATTGTGACAAAGCCGCCCGGTGAGGACCGGGCCTATCTCGCCGATCTGAACGAGGCGCAGCGCCGCGCGGTCGAGGCGGTCGAGGGGCCGGTGCTGGTGTTGTCGGGTGCGGGCACCGGCAAGACCCGGGTCTTGACGACGCGGCTCGCCCATATTCTGGCGCTGAGGCGCGCCTATCCGGGCGAATTGCTCGCCGTCACCTTTACCAACAAGGCGGCGCGCGAAATGCGCGGGCGGCTCGAAGCGGTGATCGGCCGCGCCGCCGACGGGCTATGGCTCGGCACCTTTCACGCGATCGCGGCGCGCATCCTGCGCCGCCACGCCGAGGCGGTCGGCCTCAAATCGAGCTTTACGATCCTCGACACCGACGACCAGATCCGCCTCCTGAAGCAGATCCTGGCGGCCGAGAACATCGACGAGCGGCGCTGGCCGGCGCGCGTCCTCCTGGGCCTGATCCAGCGCTGGAAAGACCGCGGGCTCGGCCCGGACAAGGCCTCGGCCGAAGATGGCGGCGGCTTTGCCGACGGCCGCGCATTGTCGCTCTACCGGCAGTACCAGGAGCGCCTGGCAACGGTGAACGCGGTCGATTTCGGCGACCTCTTGCTGCACAATTTGACGCTGCTCACCGGCAACCCCGACATTCTCGCCGAATACCAGCGCCGCTTTCGCTATGTGCTGGTCGACGAGTACCAGGACAGCAACGTCGCCCAGTATCTGTGGCTGCGGCTGTTGGCGCAGCAGCGTCGCAATCTGTGCTGCGTCGGCGACGACGACCAGTCGATCTACAGCTGGCGGGGTGCGGAGATCGGCAACATCCTGCGCTTTGAAAAGGATTTTCCCGGTGCGGCGATCATCCGGCTCGAGCAGAATTATCGCTCGACCCCGCATATCCTGGGTGCCGCATCGGGGCTCATCGCGCACAACCGCGGCCGGCTCGGCAAGACCTTGTGGACCGCGGCCGAGGACGGCGACAAGGTCGGCGTGCGCGGGCTCTGGGACGCCGAGGAAGAGGCGCGCTGGGCCGGCGACGAGATCGAGGCATTGCAGCGCCGGGGGCATGCGCTCAGCGAGATCGCGATCCTGGTCCGCGCCGGGTTTCAGACGCGCGAGTTCGAGGAGCGCTTTATTTCGCTGGCGCTGCCTTATCGCGTGATCGGCGGCCCGCGTTTTTACGAGCGCCAGGAGATCCGCGACGCGCTCGCCTATCTGCGCCTCGTCAACCAGCCGGCCGACGACCTTGCTTTCGAGCGCATCCTCAACACGCCGCGCCGCGGTATCGGCACCGCCACCGTGCAGCAATTGCACGCCGAGGCACGGCGCGCGCAATTGCCGCTGGTCGAGGCGGCGCGAGCGCTGATCGCCGGCAATGGGCTGCGGCCGGCGGCGCGCAACGCGCTCGCCGCCTTTGTCGCAGCGCTCGACCGCTGGCGCGAGGAAGGAGCGCGCGTGTCGCATACCGATCTGGTGCAGAGCGTGCTCGACGAATCCGGCTACACCGCGATGTGGCAGGCCGACCGCTCGCCCGACGCCGCCGGTCGGCTCGAAAACCTGAAGGAGCTGGTCGCCGCGATGGCCGAGTTCGAGAACCTCGGCGGCTTTCTCGAGCATGTGAGCCTCGTCATGGACAATGCCGCCGACGCGGCCGGCGACATGGTCAGCCTGATGACCTTGCACAGCGCCAAGGGGCTCGAATTCGACACCGTGTTTCTGCCGGGCTGGGAGGATGGCCTCTTTCCGAGCCAGCGGTCGATGGAGGAGGGCGGGCTCGCCGCCCTCGAAGAAGAGCGGCGGCTGGCCTATGTCGGGCTGACCCGCGCGCGGCGCCGCAGCTATGTCTCGTTTGCCGCCAACCGGCGCATTTACGGCCAGTGGCAGAGCGCGATGCGCTCGCGTTTTGTCGACGAGTTGCCGGCCGAGCATGTCGAGATCGCCAGCGAGATCGGGCTGCGGCCGAGCGCCGGCGCCTGGGAATTGGGCGGGGATTCTGGCTGGGGTGCGACGATCGACCTGCCGTTGGCCCCGATCGGGCGGCGACCGGTCCTGGCGGCGCCGATGCCCGCGCCGCGGCGTGGGACGGAGGTGCGCAAGGCTGGCGGCTTTGCGGTCGGCGACCGCGTCTTCCACCAGAAATTCGGCAACGGCACGGTGACCGAGGTCTGGGACAACCGGCTGGCGATCCATTTCGACGCCGCCGGCGACAAAAAAATCATGGACGCCTATGTCGAGCGGGTGTGACCCCCATCCTTCACCGGTCTGGCGTCCTGCACCGGTCTGGCGCCTCGCCGTCCAGGTGCGGGGCAACGCCGCCGCCGAAGCGGTGCTCGCCTTGATCGATGCGGCGGCGCCGGCGGTGTCGGCGTTCGAGACCGGGCCCGGCGAGTGGCGCATCGAGGCTTATCCGAGGGAGCCTCTGGTTTCTCCGGAGCTCGTGTCGCGGCTGGCTCTCGCTGCCGCTGCGGCGGGCGGCGCGCTCGGCGAGACCGCAGAGGAAAAGCTCGCGACCGCGCGACTGGCTGGCCGAGAACCGGCTCGCTTTTCCGCCTTTGCGGGTCGGCCGGTTCTTTATTTACGGGTCGCATCACCAGGGTCGTGCGCCGGCCGGCACTTTCGCAATCCTGCTCGACGCGGCGACCGCCTTTGGCACCGGCGAGCACCCCTCGACCCGCGGCTGCCTTCTGGCGCTGCAATACCTCGCCCGGCGCCGGCATTACCGCCGCCCGCTCGACATCGGCACCGGCACCGGCATATTGGCGATCGCCGCGGCAAAATTTCTGCACCGGCGCGTTGCGGCAAGCGATATCGACGCCGGTGCGGTGTCCCTTGCCCGCCGCAACATCGCCGTGAACGGCGTCGCGGCCCTGGTGCGTGCCGGTCAGGCGGCGGGATATCGCGACCGGGCGCTGCGCGGGCGGCGCTACGATCTCGTCTTATCGAACATCCTGGCGCGGCCCTTGGCGCTGATGGCCGTCGATCTCGCCCGCGCCTTGGCACCCGGCGGCCGTGCCGTGCTGTCCGGGCTGTTGCGACGGCAGGAAAGGGTCGTGCTGGCGCCGCACCGCGGTTGCGGCATCGTCCTCGAACGCCGTTTCGTCATCGACGGCTGGTCGACCCTGGTGCTGCGCGGCGCTCCGGTCAGGCGGCGCTCCGGTCAGGCCGCGCTCCGGTCAGGCCGCCTTGTGACGGCCGAGCGCCGGCGCGTGCTGGGTTGCCGCGGCGCGCGCCTCGCGGTCGGCGCGCCGGTCGGCTTCGAGAATCGCGCGGATCTGCGAGCGGCGAATGCCGATATCGGCGAGCGCGCGGTCGTCGAGCGCCATCAGCTCGGTATAAGCCCGCTCCCGCGCGCGCCAGGCGGAAAAAGCCTTCCAGGCGGTGGCTAATAGGTTCACAACGGACATAGATGCACTCCGTGCGTGGTTATGCTGCATTGCACAAGATTTTGGTGCTGCGGTGCAGCGACGCCAGCGCGGTGATTGCAATCCAGCCATGCCCCGGCACCGGCAGAGGAGCGATCGATGAAATCCGAAGGAGCAAAGCCCGACCGAGGCGCGCTCGAACGCCTGCTGGAGGACGCCGGATCGGCCTATGATTTGGACCGGGTCGAAGTGCTGATCGAGGGCGTGCTCGGCGCGCCGGCCGAGATCGGCACGAGCTGGCATGCGCTGGTCGCCGACCCGGTGTCGCCGGCATTGGCCGAGATGCTGGAGCAGCTGCGCAGGGCGATGGCGGCCGAGCATCCCGACGGGCTCGGACGCGAGGATTTCGTGCGGCTCCCGCGCGCCGAACGGCTGGCGCGGCTGCGCCACGAATTGACGACGCGAGCGCTCGACGGCTTTGTCGTTCCGCGCTCCGACGAGCATCAGGGGGAGTATGTGCCGCCGCGCGGCCAGCGCCTTGCCTGGCTGACCGGGTTCACCGGCTCGGCCGGTCTCGCCGTTGTGCTGCGCGATAAAGCGGCGATCTTTGTCGATGGCCGCTATACGCTGCAGGCGGCGCAGCAGGTCGATGCGCAAGCCTTTGAGGTCCATCACCTGACAGAGGAGCCGCCGGCGCGTTGGCTCGAGACCGCGCTCGCTGCGGGTGCCGTGCTCGGCTACGACCCGTGGCTGCACACCCCGCACGAAGTCGCACGGTTTCGCGCTGCCGCAGAAAAGGCCGGGGCGTCGTTGCGTGAGCTCGCCGACAACCCGCTCGACCGTGCTTGGCCGGGTCAGCCGGCGGCGCCGCTGGCGCCGGTGGTAGCGCATCCGGAGCGCTTTGCCGGCGAGGACGCACAATCGAAGCGCACCCGGATCGGCCGTGAGCTCGCCGCGGCGGGGGCCGCGGCAGCGGTGCTGACCATGCCGGAATCGATCGCCTGGCTCTTAAATATCCGCGGCGGCGACGTGCCGCACACGCCATTGCCGCTCTCCTTCGCCATTCTGCGCGCGGACGGCGCGGTCACGCTCTTTATCGACCGGCGCAAGCTGGCGCCCGGCCTCGATCGTCATCTGGGCAACGCGGTGACGGTGGCGCCGCCCGATGCGCTCGGCCCGGCGCTCGATGCGCTCGCCGCCGAAGGAGGGCGAGTGCAGGTCGATCCGGCGACCGCCGCCTCATGGATCTACGCCCGGCTCGCAGCGGCGCAAGCGAAAATTCTCCAGGCGGCCGATCCGTGCCTCTTGCCCAAGGCGTGCAAAAACCAGGTCGAGGTCGATGGCACGCGCGCCGCGCATCGCCGCGACGGCGCCGCCTTGACCCGGTTTCTGGCCTGGCTCGCGCACGAGGCGCCGAAAGAGGGGCTTTCCGAGATCGCCGCCAGCGACCGGCTCGAAGCCTTCCGCCGCGAAGGCGAATATTTCCGCGATTTGAGCTTTCCGACGATCTCGGGGGCCGGGTCGAACGGCGCCATTGTCCACTACCGGGCGATGCCGGAGACCGAAAAGCGCCTCGAGCCGGGCTCGCTTTACCTGCTCAATTCGGGCGCGCAATACCTCGACGGCACGACCGACGTGACCCGCACCGTCGCAATCGGCGAGCCTTCGGACGAGATGCGCGACCGTTTTACCCGGGTGCTCAAGGGCCATATCGCGCTGGCCCTCGCGCGCTTTCCGAAAGGGACGACCGGGACCCAGCTCGACGCCTTTGCCCGCCATGGGCTGTGGCAAAAGGGGCTCGACTACGACCATGGCACCGGCCACGGGGTCGGCAGCTATCTCGGCGTGCACGAGGGGCCGCAGCGCATCTCCAAGGCGGCGAGCCTCCAGCCCCTGTTGCCCGGTATGATCGTCTCGAACGAGCCCGGCTATTACAAAACCGGCGCCTATGGCATCCGCATCGAAAACCTGGTGCTGGTGGAGCCGACGGATGGCGAGGCCGAGCGCGAGATGCTGGAGTTCGAAACGCTGACCCTGGCGCCGATCGACCGCAACCTGGTCGTGCCCGATTTGCTCGATCGTGACGAGATCGCCTGGCTCGACGGCTATCACCGCCGCGTGCGCGATACCCTGAGCCCGCTCGTCGACCCCGCCACCGCCGCTTGGCTCGCGCAAGCGACCCAGCCGATCGCCACCGGCTGAACCCGGACGGCCGCTCTCTCAATCCACGGCCGCAAGCGCCGGACACTGCCAGCAGCCCGCTGAAAAATGCCGTTCCCCTCAGCAAGCACCTTCGAGACAGCCCGCCTGTCCTGAGGAGCCGCCGCCGGCGGCGGCTCGGAGGGGGCCTCCTCAGGGTGAGGATAACCCATTGATATGGAGTGACTCTCATCCTGAGGAGGTCGCCGAAAGGCGGCCGTCTCGAAGGATTGCAGCGGCCGGGCGTCGTTTTTCAGCAGCCTGCTAATCTAGACGAAGGCGTGGGTGCGCGGATCAAGTCCGCGCAAGACGAGCTGCAGTTGCCTCCGTCATGGCTATGGCACAGATACATTTATTTCGCCCTGAGGCGATACCAGGGGTGCGGCTGGCCTGGCACCTTGGCGCGCATGGTGTAGACCGAGGTGCGGGCGGTGAAGAAGATCGTCTTCAGGTCCGTGCCGCCGAACGCGAGGTTGGCGGGGATTTCGGGCGTGCGGATGATGCCGAGCTGGGCGCCGTCCGGTGCGAATACCCAGGTGCCGCCCGGCCCGGTGCAATAGACGTTGCCCTGTTGATCGACCTTCATGCCGTCGGGGACGCCGTCGGTCTCCCGCGACGACATGTCGGCAAAGATTCGCCGCCGCACCATATGGCCGGCGCTGTCGAGCTCGATCGCGTGGATGTACTGGGCTTGGCGCGTGTTGGCGACATAGAGCGTGCGCTCGTCGGGCGAAAAGGCAAGCCCGTTCGGGTATTCGAATTCGGCGACGAGGCGGTTGCTGCCATCGGGCTCGACCGCATAGACCCCGGAATGCGCCAATTCCTTGTCGGCGAGCGGGATGCGCAGGCCGGGATCGGTGAACCAGATGCTGCCGTCGGATTTGCAGACGACGTCGTTCGGCCGGTTGATGCGCTTGCCTTCGTAGCGGTCCATGACGATCTCGCTGGTCCGGTCGTCGGTCCAGCGGGTGACGCGGCGGTTGCCGCCCTCGCAGACGACGAGCCGCCCCTGCAAGTCGAAGGTCGTGCCGTTGCCCTCGCCGGTTTCGGTGCGCACGGTTTCCTGGGTCTGGCCCGGCCGCAGCCGGTAGAGCACGCTCGAACGCACATCGGCAAAATAATAATAGCCGTCCGGGTGCCACAGCGGCCCTTCGGTAAAGACAAACCCGGTCGCCGGCCGCTCCGCCGCCGTCGTTTCGAGAACCGCATCGAGCCCGGCCATTCGTTCCTCCGCTTGTTTTGTCGCAGCCTCGCGGCGAAGGCTACCGCGGCCCGGCGGGGCTGTCTATTTTCGCTGGCTCTGTGTCGAGGAGCCGCAAAGCATGATAACAATCCGAACCGCCGGCGCCGCCCTGGCGCTCGCCATCATCGCCGCCACCGCCGCGTCCGCGCGCTCGGATGCGGCCAACCAGGTGATCGAAATGCCCGATGGATTGAAATACACCGATACCAAGGTCGGCGAGGGCGCCGTGGCGACGGCGGGCGCCAAGGTGTCGGTGCATTATACCGGCTGGCTCTACAACGACGGCAAAAAGGGCGCCAAATTCGACAGCTCGCTCGACCGCGGCGAGCCCTTCGACTTCACGCTCGGCGCGCATCAGGTGATTGCCGGCTGGGACGAGGGGGTGGCCGGCATGAAGGTCGGCGGCAAGCGCACCCTGATCATCCCGCCCGAATTGGGCTATGGCGCGCGCGGTGCCGGCGGCGTCATCCCGCCCAACGCCACGCTGACCTTCGACGTCGAGCTCTTAAAGGTTCAGTAGCCGGCGGCTTGGCGGCGCGCATATTCCCTTGCTCGCCGCCGCGCCGGGATTAAGATCGCGGCGAAACAACCCGCCGCCGGAGGGCATCGATGCCGTCACCGATCACGCTGGAGATCTTCACCGACTACGTCTGACCGTGGTGCTATCTCAGTACCGTGCGTATTGAAAAGCTGAAGCGGGCGTTCGAGGTCGAGACCAAGCTCGTTCATTTTCCGCTGCATCCCGAGACCCCGGCCGAGGGGCGCTCGATGGCGGAGCTATATGCCGGGCGCAATGTCGATCCGGAAGCGATGTACCAGAGGATGAAGGGGCTGATGGATGCGGAGGGCCTGCCCTATGGCCGGCGCACCCACTCCTACAACAGCCGCCTCGCGCAGGAATTGGGCAAGTGGGCCGACACCGTGCCGGGCGGCGAGGCGCTGCACGACGCGCTCTACCGCGCCTATTTTGTCGATACCCGCAACATCGGCGACCCTGAAATCCTGGTCGAGATCGCGCAAGCGGTCGGGCTGCCGGCGGAGGAGGCGCGGGCGGTGCTTGCCGAGCGCCGCTTTAAGGACGCGGTCGATGCCGATTGGGCGAAATCGCACGCCTACGGCGTCACCGGGGTCCCGACCTTTGTCGCTGCCCGCTATGGCGTCGTCGGCGCGCAGCCTTACGAAGCGCTGGCCCAGCTCCTCGACAAAGCAGGCGCCGTCCGGCGCAGCTGATCGCGCCGGGCGCGCCGGCGCAGGCCGATCAATCCGGCGAGCGGCAGCGTAAGCAAGGCCAGCGTCGCCGGCTCTGGGACCAAGGTCAGGAGCTGCGGCCCGCGCTCGATGACGACGGGCGGGCTCGTATCGAGCGTCAGCTCGACAAACGCCTCGAACGAGCTGTCGATCCGATAGCCGCCGGGGACCGGCGTGATCGAGGTCTCCCCGGTCGAGGTTTCGCTCGGGTCGAGGCCGATGCCGCCGCTGACGCCGGCGAGCGGCCCGGCGAGCGTGCCGTCGAGATCGAGGTCGGTGATCTCGGTCTTCCACGAGCCGGTTTCTGCCGGGCCGGTGCGCCCGAAGACGGTTTCGCCGAGCTCGCCGGTCAAGGTGATCGTGCCGATCGGGACACCGCTCAAATTGGTGACGGTGGTGGCGAAGGTCGCGCCGAGCACCAGCTCCTGGCCCAACGCATCGAAGGTCGAGGAGATCGGCTGGAATCCGTAGAACCGTCCCGCTTGCGCGCATACGCCGAAGCTCTGAAAGCAGCCTGCACCCCGATTGGTCCCGACATAGGCGCCGGCTTCCGGCGGCAAGGTCGGGTCGCGCGTGATCACGTCGGCCTTCGCGGCAGCTGTGCCCACCAACATTGCCGCGACGGCGAGCGCCGAACGCCGCATCGGCGCGGAAATTCGCATTGGAGCGGCCGGCATGTCCTGTCTCCTGTCTACGACCGCGCTCCTTCCGTTGCTCCTCGGCATTGGCCGGTCCGGTATCGGGTCACGGCAGTCCGCCACATCATTGGGCCGCGCGACGCCCACCGGCCCGCATCCGGCAGCGGCCGCGCAGCAGGCCGAAGCCGAGAAGCGCGCCGCCGATCAGCCCTAAGGAGGCAGGCTCGGGGACCGACCCCAAAGGCGGAACGGCCGAGCCGGCGACAGCGCTGCCGGCGGCATTGAACAGCGACGAGGTGCGGCCGAACACCTGGACCAATGGGTCGGCGACGCCGGACAGCGGCGCCGCAAAACCCAATCCCAAAAACCAGGTTTGGCCGACAAAGCCGAATTCTTCGTCGACATTCTGGACGGTTCCGATCGGGACCGTAAAGGCCAGTCCCGGAAAACCCGGCCCGGTCAATTTTATGTCGGGAGAACTCAATGTGACCGTCGCGGCGTCGAAGGTGAATGTCCCGCTGATCGCCACCTGGCCGGCACCGAAATTGGCCGACGCCCCGTTGAGCGTATAGGTGACCGGGGTGGCTTGCGCGCCCGCCGCGGCTGCCAAAAATGTGGCACATCCGACCGCCAAGGACGCCAGGTGGCGGAGGGCAAACGATTTTCGCATAATCGCCTCGTTGCACATGATACGAGGCGATTATTTAGCGGCCGCCCGCCGGCGTCGTTAGCGATCGCGTCTCAGAAGGCTTGCGTTTGCGTCTCAATTTTCGGGCGCCGGCCGCGGGCACGCCCGGCCGGCGGTCAACTCTCGGCGGTGCGCGCCTCGCTTGGGCGCATGCCGAAGCGCTGACGAAACAGCCGTGCGAAATGGACCGGGTTGTCGAAGCCGCAGCGGAAGGCGATGTCGCCGACCGTGTCGCGCGGTAAGGCTGCGGCGAGCGCTGCGCGGCAGCGTTCCAGCCGGACTTCGCGCAGATAGCCGGCGACGGTCAGCCCGTTGCGGGCAAAGACCCGATAGAGATGCGCGCGCGAGCAGCCGAGCCGGCGCGCGATCTCGCCGGGCGAGAGGTCGGTCGATCCGAACCGCCGGCAGATCAATGCCTGGGCGGCGACCAGCACGCCGTTCTCGCAAATCTCGCTTTCTGGGTCGGAGCCGAATTCGAGTCGCAGCACCGTCGCTGCAAGGTCGATGGTTGCGCGCAGCCCTGCCGCGCGGGCAACGGGACCAAGGCCGGGCAGGCTGTCAGCCAGCGCCCGCAGCTGCGTCGCCAGCATCGAGGAGAGGCCGCGGTGCGGCAGCAACGCCCCGGCGGCGCCGAGAACACGGTCCAGGACCCTTTGCTCCAGCCGCGCGCGCGGAAACTCCACATGCAGTGTACGGTTGTAATCTCCGGTCCATTGCAAGAGGTAAGGGCGGGCCTGGTCGCGAACCCGCAGCAGGCCGCTGCCCAACCGCGTCGTCTGGTCGGGGTCGCCGAACCAGCCGGCGCCACCACCGCTCAGCGTGATGGTGAGTGCGATATCGTCGGTGCCGTCGGCACGGCATTGGTGCATCGTGCGGGCGAGCAACGCCGCTTTCATGCGAATATCGGTAAACATCCCCTCGGGCATGGTCAGCCGGCGCAGGCTCGCCGCGAACGGTCCGGCGTCGGCCGTGCGGGAGGACGTGAAGCGCGTCTTCCGTGCAAAGCCGTCGGTATCGACGAGCTCCAAGCGACACGATGTGGCAGTCGGCATTGGCCGGGAGGAAATTTGATCGTAAAGGAGGCAGCTAAAGCAGGCTTATCGGCCAAAAGCAAATCTTCGCCGCGGCGCGTCAGCCAGTTGAAAGCTGCGGGCGGCGCGCGGCCAGGGCCGCGAGGATGCTGAGCAGCGACAGCACGACAAAGCATTCGAGCGGGCGCACATAGCTGCCGGTCATGTCGCGCAGCACGCCCGAGATCAGCGGCCCCGAAGCTTGCGCCAGCACCTGAGCCGACAATGCCAGCCCGCGGATCGCACCGTAATTCGCGCGGCCGAAATAGTCGGCCCAGGCGACCGGCAGCAAGGTCAGCATGCCGCCGAGGCCGAGCCCGAAGAGGGCCGCGGCAAAGGCACCCTGCGGCGCCGACGCGATCCCGATCATCGCCGTGGTGCCGAGGGCCAGAAACCCGCCGCTCAGCGCCAGCGCATAGCGGATCGGAAAGGATCGCGGCATCAGCGCGCACAAGGCGCTGGCGATTGCCGACATCAGCGAGAACAGGCTGATGATGGTGGCGGCGATGGTCGGCGCCACGCCGCGTTCGACCAGATTGGCCGCCTGATGCAGGCTGACCCCGGCCTGCACCGGGTAGACCAGGACGGTGTAGAGCAGCAGGAGCCAGAATGCCGGCACCCGCACCGCCTGCCGCCGCGAAAACCGCGGCTCGGGCGCCGCGGCGGCCACGCGGATAGATGTCGTCGTCGGTAGCGAGCGGTCCGGCACCAGCCCCAGATCTTCCGGCCGGCGCACCAGCAAAAGCCAGGTCGGGACGAGGCCCACGGCCAACACCGTCGCCCCGATCGCGAGCCAGCCGGCGCGCCAATCGTGGTCGCGCATCGCGAATTGCGCAATCAGCGGCATCGCCACCAGCCCGCCCATCTGCGCCACCGTCGCGATCGAATTGGCGAGCGGGCGGCGCGCCACAAACCAGTTGTTGAGGGTGCTATAGATGCCGAGCTCGAACGGCCCCGCCCAATTCATCCGCGCCAGGCAGAAAAACAGGTAGAACATCCACAAGGACTGGGTCAGCGACAGCAGCAGGGTGGCCACACCGGTGCCGAGCACGGCCAGGGACAAGGCCACCCGCGAGCCGTGGCGGTCGAGCATCGGGCCGATCAGCGGCGAAGCCAGCGCCGCCAGAATGCCGCCGAGCGACACCGCCCCCGAGAGTGCGGTGCGCGACCAGCCGAAGGAGCGGGTCAGCGGCTCGACAAAAATCGAGAGCGTAGCGACCGCGCCCCCCTGGCGCGAGAACCCGGCGCAGCACAGGCAAGCGAGCACGACCCAGCCGTAAAAGAACGGCAGCCGCCGGCTCAACCACGGCGGCAGGCCACGGCCCGATATCGACAGCTGGTTCCCCTTGGCGCCTAATCGGCCCGCCACCTTGACCCTCCCGCGCGCGGCGGAGGGAAGGGGAGGGGGCGGGGCAGCTCGGTCAAGATCGCTCGCGTTTGCGATCAGGCGGCGTTGCGGTCCAGGAGCTCGATATGGACGTTTTGCGGGCCGCGCAAAAAGGCGATGCGCACGCCGGGCCGGATCGTCTTTGGCTCGACCGTGAATTCCGCACCCTTGGCCTTCAGCTCGGCGACGACGGCGTCGATGCCCTCGACCCTGAGCCCGATATGCTCGAGCCCCAAATAGGGCGGCTCGGGCGGCGGGGCGATCGCCTGCTCGGCCGGGACCTGGGCGATAAACACCGAAACCCCGCCCAGATTGAGGTCGATGCGCGAGCGACCGTCGGACTGCACCGAACGGATCAGCTCGGCGCCGAACATCCGCTCGTACCAGAGTGCGGTCTTCTCGGCGTCGGGGCTGCGCAGGTGGATATGGTCGTAGGCAAAGGCGGTCATCGGGTCTCCCTTCTCGTTGGCTCGCAACTCTAGGCGCGGGCAGACGGCGCGGCCAGCGCGATCAGCGGCCCTGCACCTGCGGGCGGCGGCGGTCGCGCCAGGCGGTGTGGCTTTCCTTGGCGTCCTCGGTCAGCGACAGCGCCATAAACCGGTAGAGGTCGATATAGGCGGCGTCGGCGACATTCGGCATGTCGAGCCCGCGGTTCAGCAATTCCTTGGCGAGGCGCGAGGCGAGCGGCGGCAGCTCGGCGAGCCGCTCGGCCACCGAGGCGACACCCGCGGCAAACTCGGCATGGGGAAAGAGCCATTGCGCGAGGCCAAAGCGGAACGCCTCCTCCGCCGTCATCGGGTAGCCCATCGCCACCTTCATCGCCTGCCCCTTGCCGACCCAGCGCGCCAGCCGGACGATGCCGCCATGGTTCGGCAATATGCCGAGCGCCACCTGCGGCAGCCGCCATTCGGCGCGCTCCGAAGCAACGATCAGGTCGCAGCAATAGGTGACGATGCAGCCGATCCCGATGGCATAGCCGTTGACCGCGGCGATCACCGGCTTCGGGAAGTCGCTCAGCACCTGGCCTGCGGTGCGGCGGCGTTGCGGCAGGCCGGCGATAAAATCGGCCATCGACGCCTCCTTGTGGGTGCGCGGGTCTTTCAGATTGGCCCCGGCGGAAAAGGCGCCGCCGCGCTCGTCGCCGGTCAGCACCGCGACCCTGACCGCGTCATCTGCGGCCATCTCGTCGCAGCGCCGGGCGATCTCCTCGTTGAAATCCTCGCCCCAGCAATTGCGCGCTTCGGGCCGGCTCAGGGTCAGCCAGCCGACATGGCCGCGTTTTTCATAGAGCACCGGCATCGCCAGCTCCTCCGTTCTCGGGTGGTCGCCGGCCGATCTTGCCCACGGGCCGCGGCAAAGTGCAGCCACAAAAAGGGACGGCGCTGCTAAGCTCGGCGAAGGGTGTCAACAGAGGGAGCGGGGCGGCATGGTCGATGCGGTGGAGACGCCGGCCCAGCAGCATGCCGCGGCGGCAAGCGCCGGGCGCTTTCCCGGCAGCATCGAGACCCGCTCCTCCTGGGCCGCGGCGGCGGTGGCGATCTCGATCCTGTCGATCTCCTACGGCGCGCCCTTGATCGTCGTCGTCGGGTTGAAGCCGATCACCGCCGCACTCGGCGGCGACCGCTCGGTCGTGGCGCTGGCCGCCGCCCTCGTCTGGGTCGGCACCGGGGCCGGCGGCATCCCGATGGGCTGGCTCGCCGACCGGGTCGGCGTGCGCCGCATCGTCATTTTCGGCGCGGTGATGACCGCGCTCGGCCTCGCCGTCTCGGCTTCGGGCAGCGTCTGGGCGCTCTATCTCGGGCATTTGGTGCTGATCGGGTTTCTCGGCGGGGGCGCGCTCTACCCGCCGCTCTTGATCCATATCAGCCGCTGGTTCGACCGCCGCCGCGGTGCGGCGCTCGCGCTGATCTCGTCCGGGCAATATGTCGCCGGCGTGGTCTGGCCGTCCGCGTTCCAGCACATGATCCTTTGGCTCGGCTGGCAAAGGACGATGCTCGCCTTTATCGTGCCCATGGCGCTGATCCCGCCGCTGGCGCTGTTGCTGCGCCCGGCGCCGCAGCCGGGGCACGCGACCGGCGCCTCGTTTCTGACCTTTCGCGGGACGCAGGCGCTCGGGTTGCGGCCGAACACGGTGCAGGCCTTGCTGTGCGCCGCGAGCTTTCTGTGCTGCGTGCCGATGGCGATGCCGTCGAGCCATCTCGTCGCCTATTGCAGCGATCTCGGGATCGCACCGGCGCAAGGGGCGGCGATGCTGTCGGTGCTATTGGGCTCGGCCTTTGCCAGCCGGATGTTGTGGGGCTGGCTCGCCGACCGGGTCGGCGGTCTCGCCACGATCCTTGCCGGCTCAGCCTGCCAGGCAGCGGCAATCGCCCTCTTCTCGGTGACCCGGAGCGAGGCCGGCCTCTTCGCGGTCTCGGCCGCCTACGGCCTCGGCTTCAGCGGCATCATCCCGGCCTATATCGTCGCGATCCGCGAGTTCTTCCCGTCGGCCGAGGCGTCGTGGCGGGTGCCCGCCCTGCTCTTTATTTCGATGGGCGGCATGGCGTTTGGCAGCTGGTTTGCCGGGGCGCTCTACGACCGGTTCGGCTTTTACGCCCCGGCCTTCGCCGCCGGCGCCCTCTTCAACCTCCTGAACCTCGCGATCATCGGCTTCCTCCTCATCCGTCAGACGCGTACCGCCCGCACCGCAGTAGCCGCGTAAAAATCGTCATCCCGGAATGATGAGGTGGACGGCCCCTGCTCCCCGGCATCGAAGTGCCATCAGGTGGCCGTGATGCAACACGCCCACATGGAGGAGGCCGTCCATGACCGAGATTGGCACGATCGGATTGGCTATCGCGAAACGGGTGTTTCAAGCGCACGGTGTCGACGAGGCCGGCCAGGTCGTGCTTCGCCGCCAGCTGCGCCGCAGCGAGGTGGTGAAGTTCATTGCCAAGCTGCCGCCGTGCCTGGTCGGGCTGGAGGCGTGCGCCGGGTGCCGTTGTTCTTGACGGTCGAGGGGCCGGGGAAAGCGCCGATTTGTACGACCGCGCCCTGGTTAGAAAAAATACCGGCGACGTTGCCGGTCATGGTGGCGTTGTTGAGCTGTATAACTCCATTTAACGAGATGTTAATAGCTGCAAAGCCGACGTTGTTTGTTATCTGTACCGTCTCGAAGAGTGCTCTGCCGCCGCTCTGCTCAATCCCAGCGCCGTAGCTTCCTGCCGTCCCATTTGCAGTAATTATAACATCTCCATTAGTATTGAAAGTATGGGCTTCGCAACCCCATAACCCACAGGCGCCCGGTTGCTCCGGGGCTTTCGCGGACGGCCGGCAGCGGACCTCGCCATGCACCTCGAAGGACACTTGGCAGAGCTCGACGCCAATCCGTTGATTGCGCCGTCAGGTCATAAAGTGAAGGCGGCAGACGCCCTCGTCGTGTTTCGCGGCATATGGCACCGCACCTGGCTGAGAGCCTGAACCAAAAGTTTGCACGGCCTAATTGTCGGCAGCAGCGGACCGCTTTGGAGCCCACATTGCGCTTTGCTCCGCAGGCGCCATGATGGCGGACTGATACGAACCAAGCCTGGGACAAGACATGAAAGAAAACAGCATAAGGCGGGCGGTGCGCGAAGGGCGGGCGGCGCTCGGCACCGGGCTCAAGGAGTTCGCATCGCGCGGCGTTCCCTGGATCATCGAGGCGGCGGGCTTCGATTACTGCGCGATCGACCACGAGCACGGGGCGTTCGACATCGAGACGATCGCCAATCTGGCGAGCTGGTTCCAGGCGACGAACGTCTCCGCCATCGTTCGGCTTCACAAATCGTTCGCGCATCTGATCCCCGGCATTCTGGATCAGGGCATCATGGGCATCCAGGTGTCCGAGGTGGAAGACGCCGAGGAGGCGCGCGCGATCGTCCGCCTGGCAAAGTATCCGCCGCTCGGGAACCGGGGCATCTCCGGCCAGGGGCCGCACACCGGATACAAGAGCTACGGCAGCCGCCACGCCACCGAATACGCGCCGTGGGCCAACGAGAACATCATCCTATTCCCGTCGATCGAGTCGCTCGAAGGATTGGAGAATGTCGAGGAGATTGCGGCGGTCGCAGGGATCGACATGATCGCCTATGGGCATTCCGATTTGAGCGCGCAGCTCGGGGTTCACCTCGACCTCGAGCACCCGAAATTCAAAGCGGCGGTGCGGCGGATCGCGGCGGCGTGCAACGCCCACGGCAAGCTCGCTCGGGGATCGGCGGAGACCGAGGCGCAGATCGAGGAATATTGGCGGCTCGGGTGCAAGGTGCTGAACCTGCCAGGGAACGATGTGAGCACGTATCTCGACGGGATGAAAGCGCGCGCGGCCCGCGCGCATGCGCGGTTGCAGTCGATCGGGGTGCCGACCCCGTGAGGCGACGGCCCAAAGGAAATTCTCGAACACGCTGAACCGGAGGACACCCCATGACCAAGTATTTGCACACGATGATCCGCGTCAGCTCGCTGGAAGACACGGTCGCCTTCTTCGAGGTGCTCGGCCTCAAGGAGATCCGCCGCCGTCCGGACGAGAAAGGCCGCTACACCAACGTGTTCCTCGCTGCCCCCGGCGACGAGGCGGCGGCGGTGGAGCTCACCTACAATTGGGATCCGCAGGCCTACGCCGGCGGCCGCAATTTCGGACATCTCGCCTATGCCGTGGAGAATATCTACGACACCTGCAACGCCTTTATCGCCCATGGTGTGACGATCAACCGCCCGCCGCGTGACGGCCGCATGGCCTTTATCCGCACGCCGGACGGCATCTCCCTCGAGCTCTTGCAGGCCGGCGAAGCGCTGCCGCCTGCCGAACCCTGGACCAGCATGGCCAACACCGGTTCCTGGTAGAGCGACACACCTCCGGCGTGGCCGCCCGATCTCCCGCGCGGAAGCGTTGAACGCGACCGGGCGACACGGTTAGAACAAAACATGGACGACAGCGCCCCGCCGCCTTGACGGAAATCACCGTCCGCATTCCCGCAGATCTCGCCCGGCGGCTCGGCACTGGTGGCGAGATCGAGCGCCGGGTGCTCGAAGCGCTGGCGCTCGACGAGTTCCGCCAGCGGCATATAGCCGCTGGGCCAAAACCAGGGTATGGCACAGAGTGTTCCAACACTTGGCGGCCGACGCCGACAACGAATACGCGATGCTCGACAGCACCATCGTGCGGGCGCATCAGCACAGCGCCGGCGCGCCAAAAAAAAGATGAAGATCAAGCCATTGGCCTCAGCCGTGGCGGGTCGAGCACAAAAATCCACACCCTGGTCGACGCCCTCGGCAATCCTTTGGCATTCATGCTGACCCCGGCATGCTGACCCCGGCATGCTGACCCCGGGACAGGCGCATGACCCCGGCCTTCGCCGGGGCAGGTTCTGGTCGGTGCCGACGCGCTGCTGCCGCAAATGGCCGCCGACCTGCTGATCGCCGACCGGGCCTTTGATGCCGACAAGCGGGTCCGCGAGCCGCTGACCGCCGCCGGCAAAGCGGCTGTAATCCCGCCCCGGACAAACCGCCTGACCCCGCCCGAATTTGACCGGGAACTCTACAAGGCGCGCCACCTGATCGAGAATTTCTTCTGCAAGCTCAAACAGTTCCGAGCCATCGCCACGCGCTATGACAAAACCGCCAGAAATTTTCTCGCCGCTATCCACCTCGCCGCCGCTATCATCTGGCTCAATTGACGACACGCCCTAGTTTTCGCAAAATCGTCGCAGCTCCGCTGCCAGCTGCAAGCTCGCCGTCATGTCCCTGCCCGCTTCGCCGCAACATCTCGGGAGATCACGCCCCCAGCCTCAGGCCGCAGCGCCTGCGCGCCAGATCGAGGTCTTGCGCTTCTGGTCCGACGAATTGGCGAGGCCGCGCCATGCCGACCCCAAGCGCCTCCTGCGCTACGGCTTCAAGGTTTACTCGCAGGCCGACGAAGACGGGATCATTCAGGAAATTTTCCGCCGCATCGGCGCGACCAGCCGCCTCTTTGTCGAATTCGGCGTCGAGACGGGCGTGGAATGCAATACCGCCAAGCTGTTGGTCGAAGGTTGGCACGGGCTGTGGATCGAGTCGTCGGCAGAGTCGGTCGCCGCGATCCAGCGCGGTTTCGCTGACTTTTTGGGCGACCGACAACTCCGGCTGCGGCACCGCGCGGTGACGGCCGAGGACATCAATCCCGAAATCGCCGGTGCCGGATTGGCCGGCGAAATCGATCTCCTCAGCATCGACATCGACGGCAACGATTATTGGGTCTGGGCTGCGGCGGACGTGATCCGGCCGCGGGTGGTCGTCATCGAGTACAATGCGACCCTGCATCCGCCGATGTCTCTGGTGGTCCCATACCGTCCGAACGCCAAGTGGGACGGCACCAATTATTTCGGGGCCAGCCTCGAAGCCTTGGTACGACTGGGGCGCAATAAAGGCTATCGGATCGTAGGGTGCAGCTTCAGCGGGGTAAACGCGTTCTTCGTCCGCGAGGATCTCTGCGGCGACCGGTTCCTGGAGCCGCCAACGGCAGCGGAACATTACGAGCCGCCGCGCTATTTCTTTCGTCCGTCAGCCGGACATCGATCGCGGCCCGGTCACTATGTGGCGGTCTGAACGCGGCAGCCTCAGGCAGGTCGGCCGATGCTCTCGTGGTGGCCCGCCGGACAACGCTCGTGCCGGGTGATTCGGAGATCATATCAAACAGTCTTTTCAGATAGATAGAATCCACCGTGGAGGTTTTGGTTGAGCTTTCTGGGGAGGGCGGAGCCTGCGCACCTGCCGGCGGTATGAAATCAACTGTTTCCGATAAACATCTCTCGAACATAGGATATCTTCACTGAACCGATCGCGGCGGGCCCAGCGCCGGTGCAAAACCCGGCCGCAGATGCGATACTGCCGCCATGCCCCTTGCTGATTTTGTCCATCTGCGCGTCCACACCGCCTATTCCTTGTCGGCGGGGGCGATCCGGGTCAAGAAATTGGTCGAGCGCTGCCGGGCAGAGCAGATGCCGGCGGTGGCGATCACCGACACCGGCAACCTGTTCGGCGCGCTCGAATTCGCCACCTCCTGCGCCGAGGCCGGGATTCAGCCGATCATCGGCTGCGAGCTGGCGCTTGCCGGCGGCGCAACGATACGGGTGAATGGCGCGGGTGGGCGCCCTGCCGAGCCCGACCGGATCGTGCTGCTGGTGCAGAGCGAGGCCGGGTACCGCAATCTTCTCGCTTTGGTGAGCCAGTCCTATTTGAGCGGGGAAGGGGGGGTGGAGCCGGCGGTGGCGATCTCCGACCTTGCCGCCTCGGGCGACGGGCTCATTTGCCTCGCCGGCGGGGCCAAGGGGCCGGTCGGGCGATTGCTGGCCGAGGGGCAGGGCGATGCCGCCGAGGCGGTGCTTGGCGAGCTCTCCGCCGCGTTTCCCGGCCGGCTTTATATCGAGCTGACGCGCCATGGCGAGCCGCAGGAAGAGCGCAGCGAGCCCGGCCTTGTCGATCTCGCCTATCGTCATGGGCTGCCGCTCGTCGCCACCAATGACGCTTATTTTCCCGACCGCGACTTTTACGACGCGCACGATGCGCTGTTGTGCATCGCCCAAAGCACGGTGGTCGCCGACACCGATCGCAAGCGCCTGACGCCGAGCCATTATTTTCGGCCGGCGGGGGAGATGCGGGAGGTCTTTGCCGATCTGCCCGAGGCCTGCGACAACACCCTCGTCATCGCCCGGCGCTGCGCCTTTATCCCGCAGCCGCGCCAGCCGATCCTGCCGACATTTCCCACGACCGCAGGCGAAAGCGAGGAAGCGGACCTGCGCCGCGCCGCGTCGGCTGGGCTGGCGACGCGCCTCGCCGCGCAGGGCGTCGGCGAGGGCGAGGCCCGCCCTTATCGCGAGCGGCTCGAATTCGAGCTCGCAACCATCATCCAGATGGGCTTTGCCGGCTATTTCCTGATCGTTGCCGACTTTATTCAATGGGCCAAGCGCGCGGGCATCCCGGTCGGACCGGGGCGCGGCTCCGGCGCCGGCTCGGTCGTGGCCTGGGCCCTGACCATCACCGATCTCGACCCGCTGCGCTTTGGCCTGTTGTTCGAGCGGTTTTTAAACCCCGAGCGGGTGTCGATGCCGGATTTCGACATCGATTTCTGCCAGGACCGGCGCGACGAGGTGATCCGCTATGTCCAGCAGAAATACGGCCGCGACCGGGTCGCCCAGATCATCACCTTCGGCACGTTGCAGGCGCGTGCGGTGTTGCGCGATGTCGGCCGGGTGTTGGCCATGCCCTACGGCCAGGTCGACCGGCTGTGCAAGCTGGTGCCGAACAACCCGGCCCATCCCGTCAGCCTCGAACGCGCGATCGCCGGCGAGCCCGCCTTGCAGCAGCAGCGCGACGGTGACGAGCGTGTGGCGCGGCTGATCGAGATCGCGCTGAAGCTCGAAGGGCTCTATCGCCACGCCTCGACCCATGCCGCGGGTGTCGTGATCGGCGACCGGCCGCTGGCCGAGCTCGTGCCGCTCTACCGCGACCCGCGCTCGGACATGCCGGTGACCCAGTTCAATATGAAATGGGTCGAGCGCGCCGGCCTCGTCAAATTCGATTTCCTCGGCCTGAAGACGCTGACGGTTGTTGCCCGTTGCCAGGAGCTGCTCGAAGCGCGCGGCGTCGTGCTCGACTTTGCCAATCTGCCGCTCGACGACCGACCGACTTACGAATTATTGGCGCGCGGCGACACCATCGGGGTGTTCCAGGTGGAAGGCCAGGGCACCCGCGACATGCTGAGAAAGCTGCGGCCCGACCGGTTCGAGGACATCGTCGCCGCGATCGCCCTTTACCGGCCTGGGCCGATGGAGAGCATCCCCCGTTATACTGCGGTAAAGCACGGCGAGGAGATGCCCGACTACCTGCACCCGACCCTCGAGCCGATCCTCAAAGAAACTTACGGCGTCATGACCTACCAGGAACAGGTCATGCAGATCGCCCAACGGCTCGCCGGCTATTCGCTCGGCGGCGCCGATGTGCTGCGCCACGCGATGGGTAAGAAGATCCAGTCGGAGATGGACGCCCAGCGCAAGACTTTTGTCGAGGGGGCGATGGCGCGCGGGATCGAGCGCAGGCTGGCCGAGCTGATTTTC
This sequence comes from uncultured Alphaproteobacteria bacterium, assembly GCA_963702685.1. GTDB lineage: Bacteria > Pseudomonadota > Alphaproteobacteria > ATCC43930 > CGMCC-115725 > AP-15. Next base: position 713,659 of record CAVPDQ010000009.1, read on the forward strand.
GACCAGATGGCCAAATTCGCCGGCTACGGCTTCAACAAGCCGCACGCCGCAGCCTATGCCTTGATCACCTACCAGACCGCTTATCTGAAGGCGAACCACCCGGTCGAATTCATGGCTGCGTCGATGACCTTGGAGCTCGGCAATACCGACAAGCTCGCCCATTTCCGCCAGGAGCTGAACCGGCTCGGCATCCGGCTGCTGCCGCCCGACATCAATCGCTCGCAGCCCGGCTTCTCGGTCGAGACCGACGCCGCAACCGGCAGGCCCGCAATCCGCTATGCGCTGGCAGCGGTCAAGGGTGTGGGCGAGGAGGCGATGCGCGTGCTGGTGCAGGAGCGCGAGCGCAACGGCCCGTTCCGCAATCCAGGCGATTTCGCCCGGCGGCTCGATCCGAAAAGCTTCAACCGCCGGCAATATGAAAGCCTGGCCAAGGCCGGGGCGTTCGACCCGCTCGAACTCCAACCGGGCGCAGACAATTGCCGCCGCCGAAACGCTGCTGCGCCAGGCGAGCCGCGCCGCCGAGGAGCGCGAGAGCCGGCAGGAAAGCCTGTTCGGCGCCATCGACCCGAATTTTGCGCCGCGCCCGTCATCGCCGCCGGTCGCCGATTGGCCGGCCGTCGAAAAATTGCAGCACGAATTCGCCGCGATCGGGTTCTATTTGTCGAGCCATCCGCTCGACGCCTATGGCAAAAGCCTCAATCGGGCCGGGATCGTGCGCTCGGCCGATCTGGCGTCGGCGCTGTCGGCCAACGGCAGCAGCCGGTTCAAGCTCGCGGGGATCGTCGTCAGCCGCAAGGAGCGCACCTCGGCGCGCGGCAACCGGTTCGCTTTTGTCCAGATGTCCGACCCGAGCGGGGTTTTCGAGGTGACGCTGTTCGCCGAAACATTGCGAGAAGCGCGGGCGTTGCTCGATACCGGCCAACCGCTGGCCGTCACCGTCGATGTATCGAGCGAAGAAGACAGCCTGCGCCTGACCGCGCAAAAATTCGAGCCGCTCGACGAAGTGGTCAGCCATGCTGCGGCGGGCCTCAAGGTTTTTGTCGGCGAGATCGAAGTCTTGAGCCACCTGAAGGGCGTGATCGAGCGCGGGCTTGCCGGGCGTGGCCGCGTTGCGATCGTGCTCGACCTGCCGGAAACGGAGGTCGAGATCGCGATCCCGGGCACCTTCCGTGTCGATCCGCAATTCCGCGCCGCGCTTAAATCTTTGCCCGGGATCCTCGACATCCACGACATCTGAGCCGAGACGGCCCCGGCCGAATCAAGTTGCAGGATTGCCTTTTCGACGGCGCTCCGGGCTTGTCAACCCAGCCGCGGCACCGTAAGTAACGGCCGTCTAAAACCTCACGCAGGGTTGCGGTCTTCCGGTTCGGGTGGCCGCTCCGGTGTCGGGCTACCTCGCTCACGCGGGGCCTCGATTTCTCCTGCGGCGGCCCAACCGGAAAAGGAAGCTCTGATGGCAATGCCGACTTATACCTTGCGCCAGCTGCTCGAGGCCGGAATGCATTTCGGCCACCACACGCGGCGCTGGAACCCGAAGATGGCGCCGTACATTTTCGGCGAGCGCAACGGGATCCACATCATCGATCTGGAGCAATCGCTGCCGATGCTGCACCAGGGCTTGCAGGCCGTCCGCGATGTGGTCGCTGGCGGCGGGCGCGCCCTCTTGGTCGGCACCAAGCGGCAGGCGCAGGAGCCGGTCGCCGAAGCCGCCAAGCGCTGCGGCCAATATTATGTCAACCACCGCTGGCTCGGCGGGATGCTGACCAATTTCAAGACGATATCGCTGTCGATCCGCCGATTGCGCGAGGTCGAGGAGCGGATTTCGCAGGAGGAGAGCGGGCTGACCAAGCGCGAGCTTCTGGAATTGACCCGGCGGCGCGACAAGCTCGAACGCGCATTGGGCGGGATCAAGGAGATGGGTGGCCTGCCGGACATCCTCTTCGTCATCGATACCAACAAGGAGGCGATCGCGGTCGCCGAGGCCAACACCCTGCGGATCCCGGTTGTGGCGATTCTCGATTCGAACTCGTCGCCGGACGGGATCGCCTACCCGATACCCGGCAATGACGACGCGATGCGCGCGATCCATCTCTATTGTGATTTGGTGTCGGCAGCAGTTCTCGACGGGTTGCAGGCCGAGCTCGCCGCATCCGGGGTCGATATTGGCGCGCGCGCCGAGCCGACCGCCGAGATTCTCCCCGATGTGCCGGTCGAGGATCAGCCGTCGGACGCCCCCGAGCAAGGCGAGATCGACGCCGCCGGGCTGGCCGCCGCCGAAGCGGCGCCCGCTCCGGCAAATGCTTGATCTGTCGGTGATCGGCAAGGATTTCCACGGAAGGACTGCGGTATGGTCGAGGTGGTAACCGCGGCGCTGGTCAAAGAGCTGCGCGAGCGGACCGGCGCCGGCATGATGGATTGCAAGCGGGCGCTCGACGACACCCGGGGCGACCTCGAAGTCGCCGTCGATTGGCTGCGCAAAAAAGGCTTGGCCGCAGCCGCGAAGAAGGCTGGGCGCGTCGCCGCCGATGGCTTGATCGGGGTCGCCACAAAGGGGCCGGGCGGCGCTGTCGTCGAAGTCAACTCGGAGACTGATTTTGTCGCCCGGAACAAGGACTTCCAGGCGTTTGTTCGAGCTGTGAGCGGGCTCGCGGTCGATGGCGATGGCGAGCTCGAATCGCTGCTTCGGACGGCGTATCCGGGAACCGGCCGGAATGTCGAAGAAGAGCTTACCCAGTTGATCGCGACGATCGGCGAAAACCTTGTATTGCGGCGTGTAAAGCGGCTCGCGGTCGATCAGGGGCTGGTCGCTTCCTATGTGCATAACGCGCTGGGTCCGGGCATCGGCAAGATCGGCGTGATCGTGGCGCTGGCCTCGGCCGCCTCGGCCGAGCATCTGGCGGCGCTCGGCAAGCAGCTGGCGATGCATGTCGCCGCGGCGAGCCCGCTTTATCTCGACATTGCCTCGGTGCCGGCAGAGGCGCTCGACCGCGAGCGCGCGGTGCTGCGCGAGCAAGCACGCGCCAGCGGCAAGGCCGAGGGCATCGTCGAACGGATGGTCGACGGCCGGCTGCGTAAATTCTACGAGGAGGTGGTGCTGCTCGAGCAGATTTTTGTCGTCGACCAGGAGACCAAGATTGCAAAGGTGGTCGAAGCGGCGGCGAAAGAAGCCGGCGCCCCGATCCAGGTGACCGGTTTCGCCAGGTTCGCGCTCGGCGAAGGCATCGAGCGCCAGCGCACCGATTTCGCGGCCGAGGTCGCCGCCCAGCTCAAGCACTGATCGGCCGGCGGCGCAGGCTGCGGGTAATAGGCGACGCCGCCGCCTGTCTTGATGTATTCTACATCGCCCTGCGAGACGGGCGTGGGTGCGGCTAGGCGGAAGAGCACAGGCCGATGGCGGCCGATCTCAAATATCGACGCGTGTTGCTGAAGGTGTCGGGCGAGGCGCTGATGGGCGCGCGCGACTATGGGTTCGATCCGGCCATGATCGCTCATATCGCCGACGAGATTCAGACAGTGCACGCGCTCGGTGTCGAGCTTTGCCTGGTGATCGGCGGCGGCAACATCTTTCGCGGGGTCGCGGGCGCAGCGGCCGGCATGGAGCGCGCCTCGGCCGATTACATGGGAATGCTGGCGACCGTGATTAATTCGCTCGCGATGCAAAGCGAGCTCGAACAGCGCGGCGTGACGACGCGGGTGCAGTCGGCGATTTCGATGCAAGCGGTCTGCGAGCCCTATATCCGCCGCCGCGCCTTGCGCCACCTCGAAAAAAAGCGGGTCGTGATCTTTGCTGCCGGCACCGGCAACCCGTTCTTCACCACCGATACGGCAGCGGCGCTGCGCGCTTCGGAGATGGGCTGCGCGGCGCTGCTGAAGGCGACCAAGGTCGACGGGGTCTACGACGCCGACCCCGACCGGGTGCCGGGTGCGGCGCGCTTCGAGCGCCTCGACTATCTCGAGGTGCTCTCGCGCGATTTGCGGGTCATGGACGCGGCCGCGGTGTCGCTGGCGCGCGAAAACCGGATTCCGATCCTTGTCTTCTCGATATTCGAGAGCGGCGGGTTCGCGGCGGTGGTGCGCGGCCGCGGGCGTTATACGATTATCGACGAGCCAGCCTAGATGATCAGGATGCCGAGCGAGCCGGGAGGATATCATGCAGGACGAAGCTCTGCTGCAGGATTTGCGCCGCCGCATGGACGGCGCTCTCGATGTGCTGCGCAAGGAATTGGGCGGCTTGCGGACCGGACGAGCCTCGGCGAGCCTGCTCGAGCCGGTCTCCGTCGCCGCCTATGGCGGCACCATGCCCTTGAGCCAGCTTGCAACCGTCGGCGTGCCGGAGCCGCGCATGATCACGGTGCAAGTCTGGGATCGCACCATGGTCAAGGCGGTCGACCGGGCAATTCGCGAATCGGGGCTGGGCCTTAACCCACAGACCGAAGGACAGGTGATCCGTGTGCCGATCCCCGATCTCAACGAAGAGCGGCGCCGCGAGCTGACCAAGGTCTCGGCCCGCTATGCCGAGCAGGCCCGAGTGGCGGTGCGCAACGTCCGCCGCGACGGGATCGAAGGGTTGCGCCGCCAGGAAAAGGACGGGGCCATCCCGCAAGACCAGCAGCGCAAGCTGCAGCACGATATTCAGCACCTGACCGATGATTTCATCGGGCGCATCGATGAGACTTTGGCACAAAAGGATCGCGAGATCCTGCAAGTCTGATGGCCGATCTGAAGAGCGCCGACCCGGTTTCGCCGCGTGCGCTGCCCAAGCATGTCGCGATCATCATGGACGGCAACGGCCGTTGGGCGCAGGCGCGCGGCCTGCCGCGGATCGCCGGCCATCGCCGTGGCGCCGAAGCGGTGCGGCGCACGGTGGCGGCGGCCGGCGAGCTCGGCGTCCGCTATCTGACCCTGTTCGGGTTCTCCTCCGAGAATTGGAAGCGCCCATCGGGCGAGATCCACGATCTGATGGCGCTTTTACGCCATTACCTGCGTGCCGAGATCGCCGAATTGCATAAGAACGGCGTGCGCCTGAAGGTGATTGGCCAGCGCCTCCGGCTGTCGCCCGACATCGTCGGCATGATCGACCATGCCGAAGCGTTGACCCGGGACAATCGCACCGTGACCCTGACCGTTGCGTTGTCTTATGGCGGGCGCGCCGAGATCGTCGCCGCGGTGCGGGCGATCGCGGCGCAAGTGGCCGAAGGCGTCCTCGACGTCGAGGCGGTCGACGAATCGTGCCTCGCCCGTCATCTCTTCACTGCCGACATGCCCGATCCGGATCTGCTTATCCGCACCAGCGGCGAGCAGCGCATCAGCAATTTTCTGCTGTGGCAATGCGCCTATTCCGAGCTGGTCTTCACGCGCACGATGTGGCCCGATTTCGGCAAAGCCGACCTCGAACGCGCGATCGAGGATTATTGCGTGCGCGACCGGCGTTATGGGGCATCGTTTGGCACGCCTCAGCCCTGAGGCGTCGCAGCGGCTGTTCTCCGGGCTGGTGCTGGCGCCGCTGCCGATCGCCGCGATCTGGTTCGGCTCCCCCTGGCTGCCGTTGCTGACCGGTTTGGCCGGCGCGATCATGGCCTGGGAGTGGGGCCGGCTGTGCCGCCGTCGGCGCTCCGGCCCGATCGCCGCGCCGATCGGCGTTTTGCTCGTTGGCACGGTTGTGACGGCCGTGGCGGTCGCCTCGCTGGCCACCGCTGGAGCCGCCGTTGCCGTCGCTGTTCTCGGCGCCGGCATTGCGCTTGGGGCGGCACGGCGCGAAGCCGGTGTCGAGCCGGCTTGGGTGGCGCTCGGCGCGCTTTGGGTGGCACTTCCTTGTGTGTCTGTGCTGTGGCTCGCCGGCACGCCGAGGGGCGGGCGGGCGGTCCTCCTCTGGGTGCTGGCGATCGTCTGGGCGACCGACATTGGCGCCTATGTTTTTGGCCGTGCGCTCGGCGGCCCACGCCTGGCGCCGCGTTGGAGCCCGCGCAAGACCTGGACCGGATTTTTTGGCGGCACCCTTTGCGCGGCTTTGGCCGGAGGGGCCACGGCCGTCACTTTGGCGATCTCACCGGCGCGGTGGTTGATCCTGCTCAGCGCCGCTCTTGCCGTCGTTGAGCAATTGGGCGATCTTGCCGAGTCGTTGGCGAAACGCAGGTTTGGCGTGAAGGATTCGGGCGGGCTCATCCCGGGGCATGGCGGGCTCCTCGATCGTCTCGATGGCCTCCTCGCCGTGGTGCCGACGGTTGCGCTGTTGACCCTGATCGGCGGAAGCAGCATCCTGACGTGGCGCTGAGCCTGCCCGAAGGCGCCCGTCCCGCCGGCGCCAGGAACCGGAGCGATCGCATGCGACGGGTCACTATTTTGGGCTCGACCGGCTCGATCGGGCGAAGCACCGTCGATCTCGTGCAACGCAACCCCGACGCCTTTTCGGTCGAAGCGCTGACCGCAAACCGCAACGCGGCGCGTCTCGCCGAGCAAGCGCGCGCGGTGCGGGCGCGCTTTGCCGCGATCGCCGACCCGGCCCATTACGCAGCGCTGAAAGCCGCGCTGGCGGGCAGCGGGATCGAAACGGCGTGCGGTGCCGCGGCGCTGATCGAAGCAGCGCAACGGCCGGCCGATGTGGTGATGGCGGGGATTGTCGGGGCAGCCGGGCTCGCGCCCACGCTGGCGGCGATTCGGCGCGGCGCGATCGTCGGGTTTGCCAACAAGGAGGTGCTTGTTTGCGCCGGCAAGCTGGTGATGCTCGAGGTCGCGCGCTGGGGCGCCACCCTGTTGCCGGTGGATAGCGAGCATAATGCGATCTGGCAGTGCTTCGACTTCGAACGGGCTGAAAGCATCGAAAAGATCACGCTGACCTGCAGCGGCGGCCCGTTTCGCGAGCGCACGATCGAGGAGATGAAAGAGGCCACGCCGGAGCAAGCCGTCGCGCATCCGAATTGGAGCATGGGGGCAAAGATTTCGGTCGATTCGGCAACGCTGATGAACAAGGGGCTCGAGGTGATCGAGGCCCACCATCTGTTTGGCATGCCATCGGATCGCATCGACATCGTCGTGCATCCGCAATCGGTGGTCCACAGTCTGGTGAGCTATTGCGACGGCTCGATGCTGGCCCAGCTCGGCTCACCCGACATGCGCACCCCGATCGCCTACGCGCTGGCCTGGCCGGAGCGGATTGCCGCACCGACCAAACGTCTCGATCTCGCGGCGGTGGCGCGTCTGACATTCGAGCCGCCTGATGCGACCCGGTTTCCGGCGTTGCGGGTCGCGCGAGAAGCGCTGTTGGCGGGCGGCGGCGCGCCCACGGTGCTGAACGCCGCCAACGAGACGGCGGTCTACGCCTTTCTGGAGCGCCGGATCGGCTTTCTCGACATCGCCGAGACGGTCGAGCGCACGCTCGCCGCGGTCCCCACGGGCCCGCTTGATTCTCTCGAAGACGTCTACAATTTCGATAAGGCAGCGCGCCGGATAGCCGGCGAATTTTGCGCCGGTTTTGCGCCGGCGCACGCTTTCGCGCCAACGGAGCCGGCATGATCCATCTATCGTCCCTCGAAGCCCTGGGCCACGGCGCGCTGCAATATGGCGGATGGTTTTTGATCATCCTGACCGTGCTCGTTTTTGTCCATGAGTTCGGCCACTACATCGTCGCGCGCTGGAACCGGGTGCGGGTCGATGTGTTTTCGATCGGCTTTGGACCCGAGCTGTTCGGACGCCGCGACCGCGCTGGAACGCGCTGGAAATTCAGCGCCATCCCGCTCGGCGGCTATGTCAAGATGTTTGGCGACGGCGACCCGGCCTCGGGCCTGCCGGCGGTCGGTTTCGCCGATCTCGCACCGGCCGAGCGCGCCGTTTCGTTTCATGGCAAACGGCTCGGCCAGCGGGCGGCGATCGTCGCCGCCGGGCCGGCGGCGAATTTTGTGTTTGCCGTTGCCGTCTTGGCGATGTTGTTCGCCACCTACGGGCAGCCTTTCACGCCGCCCGAGATCGGCCAGGTGCAATCGGGAAGCGCTGCCGAGCAGGCCGGCATGCGGCCGGGTGATGTGATCGCGCAGATCGACGGCAAGCCGGTCGAGCGCTTTGAGGATGTTCAGCAAATCGTCCGCCTCAATCCAGCGACGCCGATGACGATTGTGGTTCGGCGCGGCGGCGGCGATCTGACGTTGCATGTGACGCCGAAGCGCAGCGAGCTCACCGACCGATTTGGCAATCGCTACGAAATCGGCCTCCTTGGTATCGCCCACCGCGGCATGAATTATGTCAAGCGCGACCCGGCAACCGCTGTCGTGCAGGCGGCTAACGAGACCTGGAGCCTGTCGGTCGCAACCCTCAAGGCGATGTGGCAGATCGTCATCGGCATGCGCAGCACCGACGAGCTCGGCGGACCGTTGCGTATCGCGCAAATGTCGGGCGACGTGGCCGAGGGCGGCGTGGTTGCTGTGCTGTGGTTCATGGCGGTGCTTTCGATCAATCTGGGGTTGATCAACCTGTTTCCCGTTCCAGTCCTTGACGGCGGGCACCTGCTGTTCTATGCCGCCGAAGCGCTTCGCGGGAAGCCGCTGGGTCCACGTGCCCAGGAATACGGCTTTCGCATCGGGCTCGCGTTGGTCCTCACCTTGATGGTCTTTGCCACCAGAAACGACCTCGTCCATCTCGGGGTCTGGAGTTGGCTGAAAGGCCTGGTGACCTGACGCGATCGCCGGTTCGGGGGGCGAAGTTCGAGCCGGGGTGGGGGCAGTTTGCGTCGCATCAGATGGAGCTCCGTCCTGTGGGCGGTCGCCGGCATCACTGCCGCCGCTGCGGCCGCGCCGGCGCAGCGCACGACTGCGTCCGCCGCAACCCAGCCGCCGGCTTTGGCACGGCCGGACAGCGCAACGGCGCATTCCGGACCAGCGGCGAATTCCGGATCGGCGGCGAAGCCCGGTTCGGCGGCGAAGCCCGGCGCCGCCGCGCCCCGCTCGGCCGAGGGTGTCGTCACCGACATCCGTGTCGAGGGGACCCAGCGCATAGAGCCCGAGACGGTCCGCTCCTATCTCCTGATCCAGACCGGCGACCCGTGGGACGCGCAGCAGGTCGACAATTCGCTGAAATCGCTGTTCGCTACCGGCCTCTTTGCCGATGTCAAGCTCAGCCGGGTCGGCAACACGCTGGTCGTCAAGGTGGTCGAGAACCCGATTATCAATCGCATCGCGTTCGAGGGTAACAGCAAGCTCAACGACAAGGATCTGAACGCCGAAATCCAGCTGCGCCCGCGCGTTGTCTATACCCGCACCCGCGTCCAGAACGACGTCAAGCGCATTCTCGATCTCTACCGGCGCCACGGCCGGTTTGGCGCCACTGTCGAGCCGAAAGTCATCCAGCTGTCGGAAAACCGGGTCGATCTCGTCTTCGAAATCAACGAGGGCCCTTTTACCGGCGTCCGCAGCGTCAATTTTGTCGGCAACCACGAATTCAGCGAGGGTAAGCTGCGCGGCGTCATCGACACCAAGGAAAGCCGGTGGTATCGGTTTTTGTCGACCAGCGATACCTATGATCCCGACCGCCTGACCTATGACCGCGAGCTGTTGCGTAAATTTTATCTGACCGAGGGCTATGCCGACTTTCGAGTGGTGTCGGCGGTGGCAGAGCTGACGCCCTCGGCCGACGGCTTTATCGTCACCTTCACCGTCGACGAGGGGGAGCGCTACCGGTTCGGCAAGATCGACGTCAACATCAAGCTCAAGGACCTGCCGGCCGCGTCGGTGCTGCCGCTGCTGACCGTTCATTCCGGCGATTGGTACAATGCCGAGCAGGTCGAAAAATCGATCACGGTCCTGACCAACACGCTCGGCAACCGTGGCTATGCCTTTGTCGAGGTCAAGCCGGAGATCAGGCGAAACCGGAAGGGCCGCACCGTTGATATTACCTTCAACGTGCAGGAGGGACCGCGGGTCTATGTCGAGCGCATCGACATCGTCGGCAATGTGCGCACCCTCGACAAGGTGATCCGCCGCGAGTTCCAGCTGGTCGAGGGCGACGCCTTCAACACCACCAAGATGGAGCGGTCCAAAGAGCGCATCAAGAATTTGGGCTTTTTCAAAAAGGTCGAGGTGACCAACGCGCCGGGTTCGGCACCCGACAAGACGGTGGTGACGGTCGAGGTCGAGGAGCAGTCGACCGGCGAGCTGTCGTTGGGGCTCGGCTTTTCGACAAGCGATGGCCCGCTCGCGGACATCAACATCCGGGAGCGTAATTTTCTCGGGCGTGGCCAGGATTTGCGCATCGGAACCGTGGTCTCGTTCCGGTCGCAGCAAGTCGACCTGAGCTTTACCGAGCCCTATTTTCTGGACCGAAACATCGCGGCTGGTTTTGATATTTTTGAAATCAAGACCAGCCCGACCGCTTCGTTCTTTTCCGGGGTAGTCCCGCCGTTCCAGCAATTCTCCTATGGCGGGGCGCTGCGCACCGGCTATCAGATCACCGACAACCTGCGCCAGACCCTCAAATACACGGCACGGTCCGACAACATCACGGACATCCAGACCGACGCGTCGCTGTTTATCGCGCTGCAAGCGGGGCAGCACGTTACCTCCGAGATTGGGCAAGTCTTGCTGTACGATCGCCGCGACAATCGGCTCGAGCCGACCGGCGGATATTACGGTTCTATCGGCACTGACTTTGCCGGTGTGGGGTTCGGCGTCGACTACGTCCGTACCAAGGTGAACTTCGGCTATTACTATTCGGTTGCTCCCGACTGGGTGCTGTCGCTCACCGGTGAGGCCGGCTCGGTTTTGGGCTGGAACGGCCAGCAAGTCCTGCTGCAGGATCGATTTTTTGTCGGCGGCGACAATCTGCGCGGCTTTCAGGACGCCGGCATCGGTCCGCGCGATTCGGTCACCGACGACGCGCTCGGCGGTCAGAACTACTACGTCGGCTCGGTGACATTGGGTGTGCCGCTCGGCCTGCCGAAGGAATTGGGGCTGAGCGGACGTGTCTTCACGGATTTCGGCTCGCTATGGAAGCTCGAGCCGACCAATCTCGTGCTGACGCCTGAGCAGCTGGTGACCACCGGAGGTCAGCAGCCCGTCGTTCTCGATTCGAATGCGATCCGGGTCAGCGCCGGGATCGGGGTGTCATGGAAATCGCCGGTCGGCCCGATCCGGCTCGATCTCGCGCTGCCGATCAAAAAGCAGCCCTTTGACCAGACTCAGTTCTTCCGCATCAGCTTTGGCACGAGGTTCTAACCATGATTTCGGTTGCACGTTGGGCGGGCCTGGCGTTGCCGTTGCTGTTGTGCGGGGTCGCGGGGGACGCGGCAGCTCAGGCCCCACCAAAAGCTGTCCCCGCAACCCCCGGGACTACCCCGGCGCCGCCACCTGCGACACCGCCCGCCGCCGCCCCGGCACCAACGCTCTCGGCGCCAACGCTCCCGGTTGGTCAGAACCTCAACATCATGGTGGTCGATGTTCAGGCGCTGTTGCAAAACTCGAAGGCGGCCAAGATGGTGCGTGGTCAGATCGAGCAGAAGCGCACCGAATACACCAAGGAAATCTCACACGAGGAGGAGACGTTGCGCGCTCAGCGCGATGCGCTGCAACGCCAGCAGAACTCCTTGACACCAGAAGCCTTGAGCAAAAAGGGGCGCGAGTTTCAGCAGCGGGTGAGCGATCTCGATCGCAACGTTCAAGGCAAGCGCCAGGCGCTTGAAAAATCGAACAACGAAGCGTTGTCCAAGATCCAGCAGGAAATGCTGAAGATTATTGCGGACATCGCCAAGCAGAGAAAGGCGAACTTGGTGTTCCAGCGCACCGATTTGGTGCTGTTCGACCGGGGCTTCGACGTGACCGACGAAGTCATGCAAAAGCTCGACGAGCAGATGCCGGTATTGAACGTTACGTTCGTCGCTCCGACTGCACCGAGCGCCGCGCCGACACCGAGCGCCGCCTCCGCCAGGACGACTCCAACGAAGGCAAAGCGGAAATAGCCAACGGCGCCCCGGTTCCACGGCGCGGCAGATGGCCGATCCACGGTTTTTCAACCGCGCCGGCCCGTTCACGCTGCGGGCGCTGGCATCGTTGAGCGGCGGCCAGCTGCGGCCGGAGAGCGCGGGCGAGCGGCTGGTGCACGATGTGGCCCCGCTCGAAACCGCCGGTCCCGAGGCTGCGAGCTTTCTTGAAAATCGTAAATATATCGAAGCTTTCCGTCGCTCTCGCGCCGGTGTCGCCTTTGTCGACGACTGGGCGGCCGGGCGCGCGCCGCCCGACATGGTGCTGATCGTCAGCGGCGAGCCGTACAAAGCCTTTGCCCGCGCCGCACAGGCATTTTACCCGCCGCAGCCTTTTGTCGCCGGGTGGGCGCAAACTGCGATCGTCCACCCCTCGGCGGTCGTCCCCGCGGATTGCGCGATCGGCGCCAACGCCGTGATCGACGCCGAGGTGCGGATCGGGCGACGCTGCCTGGTGGGTCCCAATACGGTGATTGCCGCCGCGGTCGAGATCGGCGACGATTGCCGAATCGGCGCCAATGTCACGTTGAGCCATTGCGTCTTGGGATCGAGGGTCGTGCTGCATCCCGGTGTGCGCATCGGCCAAGCCGGGTTCGGCTTTGCCCCCGACCCGACGGCGCCGGTCAAGGTGCCGCAACTCGGCCGGGTGATCATCGGCGACGATGTCGATATCGGCGCCAACACCACAATCGACCGCGGCGCCGGACCCGATACTGTGATCGGGGCGGGCTCGATGATTGATAACCTGGTGCAAATCGGTCACAACGTGGTGCTCGGCCGGGGCTGCGTCCTCGCCGCCCAGGTCGGGATTTCCGGGAGCACGCGGCTCGGTGACTTTGTCATGATCGGCGGCCAGGTCGGGTTCGCCGGCCACCTCAATATCGGCAGCGGTGCGCGGATCGCTGCCAAGAGCGGCATCATGCGCGATGTCCCCGCCGGGGCGACGCTGTGCGGCAGCCCGGCGGTGCCGATCGCCCAATTCATGCGGCAGACGGCGGTGCTTCAGCGGTTGTCGAAAAAGAGGGACGGACAATGACCGGGCCGGCCTCGGTCGAGGGCCGAGCGGTCGAGATCGATGTTCAGCGGATCATGGAAATGATCCCGCATCGCCATCCGTTCCTGATGATCGACAGGGTTTGCGACGTGGTGGCAAACGAGCGGGCGACCGGCATCAAAAACGTGTCGCCGGACGAATATTATTTTCGCGGCCATTTTCCAGCCCGGCCGGTCATGCCGGGGGTGCTGATCATCGAAGTCATGGCGCAAACCGCGGCGGTGCTGGTGGTGCATACCCTGGGCCGCGAAGCGGAGGGCAAGCTCGTCTATTTTATGAGCGTCGACAATGCCCGCTTTCGCCGGCCGGTCGTCCCCGGCAATGTCTTGCAGGTCCATGTCACCAAGCAGCGCAACCGCGGCAATGTGTGGAAATTCGACGGCCGGGCCGAGGTCGGCGGGCATCTCGTTGCGGAAGCGGTGTTCGCCGCCATGCTCCTCGACGATTAGGCGGTGCCGGCCATGCCGCAGATCCATCCCACCGCGATTGTCGCGCCCGGTGCGCGCCTGGCCGACGATGTCGTCGTCGGCCCCTATTGCGTCATCGGCGAGCACGTCGTGCTGGAGCGTGGCGTCAGCCTCAAATCGCACGTCGTGATCGACGGGCGAACGACGATTGGCGAGCGGACGCGCATCTTTCCGTTCGCCTCGATCGGGCATGAGACGCAGGATTTGAAATACAAGGGCGAGCCCTCATTGCTCGAAATCGGCCAGGACAACACGATCCGCGAATATGTGACGATCAATCCGGGCACCGAGGGCGGTGGCATGGTCACCCGGATCGGCAATCATTGCTTGTTGATGGTCGGCGCCCATGTGGCCCATGACTGCCAGATCGGCGATCACGTTATCCTGGTCAACAACGGGACGCTCGGCGGCCATGTCGTGATGGAAGATTACGCGATCTTGGGTGGGCTCTCGGCGGTGCATCAATTTTGCCGGATCGGGCGGCATGCGATGATCGGCGGGATGTCGGGCGTCGAGCGCGATGTCATCCCTTACGGCTTGGTGATGGGCGACCGCGCCCGGCTGAATGGGCTCAATATCATCGGCATGCAGCGGCGCGGGTTCAGCCGCGAAGCGATCCAGGGGTTGCGCAGCGCCTACCAGCTGCTGTTCTTTGCCGATGGCACCTTGACCGATCGTGTCAACGAAGCCGCGGAAAAATTTGGCGGCATCGGCCCGGTAGACGACATCATCGCCTTTATCCGCGCCGATTCGACCCGCGCCATCTGTCAGCCCAAGGAAGCCAATGCCAAAGAGGCAAACGGCGCCTAAGCTCGGCATCATCGCCGGCGGTGGCGAGCTGCCGCGCAGGCTCATCGATTCCTGCCGGGCCAAAGGGCGCGAGGTCTTTGTCCTCGCCCTTGAAGGTGCGGCGGAGGCGGCGACGGTCGCCGGGCGTCGCGCACGCCTGGTGCCGGCCCGGGGCTGCTGCCAAGGCGTTGTCGTTGCTGCGCGACAACGATGTAACCGAGCTGGTGCTCGCCGGCGCCGTCCGCCGACCGTCCTTGATGGCGCTGCGGCCCGACTGGCGCGCCGCCAAGCTGCTCGCCAGGATCGGCTATCGGGCGCTCGGTGACGACGGGCTTTTGTCTGCCGTCGTCAGGGAGCTCGAGCACGAAGGCTTCCGAGTGATCGGCGCCGACCGGCTGCTGGATGGCGGGCTTGCCCCGGAAGGGCCGCTCGGCTTGGTCCGACCGGACCCGACGGCGTTGGCAGACATCGAGCGGGGAGGGGAGGTCGCCCGGGCGCTCGGCGCCCTCGATATCGGCCAGGCGGTTGTCGTCCAGCAGGGCATGGTGCTGGGTGTCGAGGCGGTCGAAGGCACCGACGAGCTCGTCCGCCGTTGCGCCGGACTACGCCGCGACGGGCCCGGCGGCGTTCTCGTCAAGCTCGAAAAGCCCGGCCAGGAGCCGCGCGCCGATCGGCCGACAATCGGACCGCGCACCGTGGCTCTGGCGGCTGAAGCCGGGCTGCGCGGCATTGCCGTCGAGGCCGGGGCGACGATCGTCATCGATCGCGACGAGGTCGTGGCCGCCGCCGATCGCGCCGGCCTCTTCGTGGTCGGCATCCGACGGGTGTGAGCGAGCCTGCGCCCTTTATCTTCATCGTCGCCGGCGAGCCCTCGGGCGATGCGCTGGGCGGCGCCCTGATCGCGGCTCTGCGGCAGCGCACCGGCGGCAAGCTGCGGGTCGCCGGCGTCGGCGGCGAGCGGATGCGGGAAGAGGGCCTCGACAGCCTCGTCCCGCTCGACGACCTCGCGGTGATGGGGGTGACCGAGGTGCTGCCGCGCGCGGCGCTGATCCTGCGCCGGGTGCGCGAGACGGTGGCGGCGGTCCGCGCGCTGCGGCCCGACGCGGTCGTGACCATCGACAGCTCGGGGTTCAGCTGGCGCATCGCCCAGCGCCTGCGCCGCCGCGGCGAGACTCTGCCGCTGATCCATTACGTGGCACCCATGGTGTGGGCCTGGCGCGCCGGCCGGGCGCGGCGCATGGCCCGCTGGTACGACCATCTGATGACCTTGCTGCCGTTCGAGCCGCCTTATTTCGAGCGGGTCGGGCTCTCCTGCGGCTTTGTCGGCCATCCGGTTCTCGAAAGCGGCGCCGGGCGTGGCGATGCCGCTCGGTTTCGGTCGGCGCACGGGCTCGCCGAGAACGACCTGCTGATCAGCGTATTGCCGGGCAGCCGGCACGGCGAGGTGCGGCGGTTGCTGCCGGTCTTCGGCAGGGCGCTCATATTGCTGCAAGGCCAGATCGGCCCGTTTCGCGTCGCCGTGCCGACGGTCGCGACGGTCGCGGCGACGGTCGCCGAAGCGGCGCGCGGCCTGGCCCGGCACGCCGATCGTCGTGCAGGAGCCGCAGCAGAAATACGACGCTTTTGCCGCCAGCCGCGCCGCCCTCGCCGCGTCCGGCACGGTGGCGCTCGAGCTGGCGCTCGCCCAAGTGCCGATGGTCGTCGGCTATCGGCTCAACCCGCTGACCCAAAAGCTCCTCGACCGCGTGGTCAAGGTGCGCCAGGTCAACCTCGTCAACCTGCTGCTGGAAGAGGTGCTGGTCACCGAGCTGCTCGGCCCGGACTGCACCGCCGAACGCATCGCGGCCGAGCTTGAGGCACTGGTTCGCGACGAACGGGTTCGCGAGCGGCACCGGCGCGGGTATGATCGGGCGATGCGGCGCCTCCAGGCGGGCGGCGTGGCCCCGAGCCTGCGCGCCGCGGACCAGGTTCTCGAAATCGTCGCCGCCCGCCGCGGCGCCGCCCCACCCTGACGGAGGAGCTCACGATGACCGCGAACGCCGACAAGTTTCGCTATCTGCACACGATGATCCGCGTGCGCGATCTCGACAAGTCGCTGCAATTCTATACCGGGCAGCTCGGCATGAAATTGCTGCGCAAGCGCGATTATCCGACCGGCAAGTTCACGCTCGCCTTTGTCGGCTACGGCGAGGAGGCCGACCATACCGTGCTCGAGCTGACCCATAATTGGGAGCAGGCCGAGCCCTACAATCTCGGCAGCGCCTTCGGCCATCTGGCATTGGGCGTGCCCGATGTCTACCAGGCGTGCGCAGAGCTCGGCGCCGCCGGGGTCAAGATCCCGCGGCCGGCGGGCCCGATGGCGCATGGCGGCTCGGTCATCGCCTTTATCGAGGACCCCGACGGTTATCGCATCGAATTGGTGCAGCGCGCCTAGCCGGCGCCTCTCCAGCAACTCGATGGTAGAGGGGGTCTTTCGCGGCAGCCTGTTTTCGAGCGACTTCCTGCGCGAATTGATCAGCCGTCTACCCGATTGGTCGAGCCTCGATGACGCCGCCGTCGAGGCGCTTCGCTCGGATCTGCGGCGCGTATTCGACCGGTTCCCGACGGCGCAATCACCAAATGAAAGCCAGACCGAGGACGACCTGATCTGGCCGGTCCTGAACCGCCTCGGCTGGAGCGAAAGCCTGCGTCAGCAAAATCTCGCACCCCGCGGCCGCGAGGACGTGCCCGACGGGGTTCTGTTCGGCAACGGCGAGGCAAAGGCCCGAGCCAACGCCTTCCCGGAGGAGTGGCGGCGCTACGGGCTCGGCCTCGCTGTCGTCGAATCGAAAAGATGGCGACGGCCGCTCGATCGCCGGTCGGGACGACGGGGCGAGGAAACCGCCCCCTCGACCCAGATGCTGCGCTATCTGCGGCGGGTCGAAGACCTGACCACCGGCAAGCTGCGTTGGGGCATGCTGACCAATGGCGGACAGTGGCGGCTCTACTATCAGGGCGCGCGGTCGGTTTCGGAGCAGTTCTTCGAAATCGACCTGACCGCCATCCTCGCCGTCCCCGGCCACGACGGCGGCCTGTTCGCGCTCCCCGAGGAAGAAGGCCGGCATTGGCTGAGGGTGTTCGCCCTCGTCTTTGGCCGCCAGGCGTTTTTGCCGACGCCGAGCGACGGCCGGACCTTTCATCAGCGCGCGCTCGCGGAAGGCCGGTTCTACGAAGACCGGGTCGCCGCCAACCTCTCCAACCTTGTCTTCGGCCAGGTATTTCCCGAGCTCGCCCGCGCCATCGCCGCCGCAGCTCCGGCCGCGCCGTTGCAGGAGGTGCGCGAGGCCGCGCTGATCCTGCTCTACCGCCTGCTGTTCATCCTCTATGCCGAGGACCGGGATTTGCTGCCGGTGCGCGACCGCCGCTACGAAGATTACGGTCTGCGCGAGCGGGTCCGCGGCGATATCGGCCGCCGCAAGGACCGCAACGACGCCTTTTCGGATACCGCCGCCCGCTACTGGTCGGCGCTCGACGACCTCTGCCGTGCGATCGATTTGGGCGACCGGTCGATCGGGCTGCCGCCCTACAATGGCGGGCTGTTCGATGCCGAGCGCACGCCGCTATTGACGACGATCCGCCTCGGCGACGCCATCATGGCGAACGTGATCGACGCCCTCTCGTTCGAGCGCACCGCCGACGGGCGCAAATACATCAATTATCGCGATCTGAGCGTGCAGCAGCTCGGCTCGATCTACGAGCGCCTGCTGGAGCATGAAATCATCCGCGAGGCCGGCCGGATCGTCATCCGGCCCAATGTCTTCGCCCGCAAGGGATCGGGCAGCTACTACACGCCGGACGATCTGGTCGGGCTGATCATCCGCGAGACCGTCGCCCCGCTGGTCGCGCAGCGTGCCGACGCCTTCAGGGCGAGGGCGGACGAGCTGGCCGGGGGCAAGCAGCCGGAAGACTACCGGCTCGGCATCCTCAAGCGCATCGACCCCGCGGAACGGCTGCTGGAGCTGAAAATCTGCGACCCGGCGATGGGGTCGGGCCATTTTCTCGTCAGCCTGGTCGATTATCTGGCCGATCAGGTCATCGCCGCGATGGCCGATGCCGAGGCGATCGTCGCCTGGGGTGATTACATTTCCCCGCTCGGCGAGCCGGATCGAGGCCATCCGCAACACCATTCTCGGCAACGCCGAGGAGCGCGGCTGGACCGTCGACCCGGCCCAGCTCGACGACCGGCACATCATCCGCCGCATGGTGCTGAAGCGCTGCGTCTACGGCGTCGACAAAAACCTGATGGCGGTCGAGCTGGCCAAGGTCTCGTTGTGGCTCCACACCTTCACCGTCGGCGCGCCGCTTAAGCTTTCTCGACCATCACCTGCGCCACGGCGACAGCCTCTTCGGCTCATGGGTCAGGGGCGGGATCGACAAGGCCGCGTCCTGGGGCAAGCCGCTGCTGTTGCACGAGCCGATGCGCCGCGCCCTGCGCGCCGCCGCACAGATGCAGGTCATCGAGGGGCTGACCGACGCCGAGATCGCCGAGGCCGAGCGCTCGGAGCTGATCTTCGAGGAGGTGCGCGAGATGACCGCACCGCTCGACGCCTTCCTGTCGTTCATTCACGCGATCGACTGGCTCGACCCGAAGGCAAAGGAGGACAAGAACGCGCTGCACGCCTTTTTCGACGGCCAGTTCGGCGATCCGGTGCAGATCGCGCTCGGCAAGGCGCCGGTCGCGAACGGCCGCGTCGAGGCCGCGCGCTTCACCGAGCTCTTGGCGAAAGCCCGCGAGCTGATCGACGAAGAACATTTCTTCAACTGGCAGGTCGCCTTCCCCGGCGTGTGGTCGGTCTGGGAATCGGGGAAGCTGACCGGCGGGTTCGACGCGATCATCGGCAACCCGCCCTGGGACCGGATGAAATTGCAGCAGGTCGAGTGGTTCGCCATCCGCCGGCGGGAAATTGCATTGGCGCAGCGCGCCGCCGATCGCAAGCGCCTGATCGCGGCGTTGGAGACGCAGGGCGACCCGCTCGCCGGGGACTATGCCAAGGCCGCGGCGCGCGCCGAAGCGGCGTTCCGCATCGCCCGCGGCTGCGGCGATTATCCGCTGCTCTCCGGCGGCGACATGAACATCTATTCGCTGTTCGTCGAGCGGGCGATGGCGCTCGTCAAGCCGAGCGGCATGGTCGGCCTCCTGACCCCCTCCGGCATCGCCTCGGACAAGACCGCCGCCCCTTTCTTCAAGGGCGTGGCGATCGGCGGCCGGCTGAAGGCGCTCTATGATTTCGAGAACCGTCGAACACGGTTTGATGAAGACCCGTTCTTTCCCGATGTCAGACGCCGGTTCAAGTTTTGCACGTTCATCTTCAGCCCGTCGCCTCTCGAGCACTCCGGTCGAAATGCGCCTTTTTTCTTCAGGACGTGTCGGAGTTGGACGATCCCGAGCGCTGCTTCGCGCTGTCGGCGCAGGACTTTGCCCGTGTCAATCCGAACACCGGCACGGCGCCGATTTTCCGCACCCGCCGCGACGCCGATCTGACGACGGCGATCTATGCCCGCCTGCCGGTTCTGGTGGACCGTTCCGGCGGCGGCGAGGTCAAGGCCTGGCCGGTCAGATACGCCACCATGTTTCATATGACCAACGACTCGCAGCTTTTCCGCACGCGCCGGGAATTGGAAGAGCGGGAAGGCGCCTACCCCGTCGCCGGCAACCGATACCGCAGCGCGGCGGGGGAATGGGTGCCGCTCTATGAAGGCAAGATGGTGCAGGCCTTCGATCATCGCGCCGCAAGCGTTGTCGTCCACCCGGAGAACCAGCACCGCCCCGCTCAACCTGAGCCCGCGACGTTGGCACAGCATCAGAATCCAATCTGGCTACCAGACCCGCAGTTCTGGATCGAAGGCGTCAATTTGCCTGTTGCCGGGCTTGCCTATTCGCTCGGCTTCAAGGATGTCACCGCTCCCACCAACATTCGATCCATGATCGCTGCTGTAGTACCGGGAACAGGCACCGGCAACACGCTTGCGGTGCTGCTCAGCAACCAGTCGACCGGCCGACTAAACGCACTGAGCAGCGCGACCTTGCTCGCCAATCTGAATGCGTCCGCATTTGATTTCGTAGCGCGTCAGAAGATTCAGGGCCAGCACTTGAACTGGTACATCGTCGAGCAGCTCCCGGTCGTGCCGCCGGAGCGGTACGAGGCCGTCCGGTTTGGTCCGAAGACGGCGGGGGAGATCGTGCGCGAGGCCGTGCTCGAGCTGACCTACACGGCGCACGACATGGCTTCTTTCGCGCGGGATCTGGGCTACATCGACGAGGCCGGCGAGGTCAGGCCGCCGTTTATTTGGGACGAGGAGCGCCGCCTGAAATTGCGGGCAAAGCTCGACGCGGTGTATTTCCACCTCTACGGCGTCACCGGCCGCGACGATGTGCGCTACATCTATTCGACCTTTCCGATCGTCGAGCGCGAGGAGACCGCCGCCCACGGCTGCTACCGTTCGCGCGAATTGTGCCTCGCCTATATGAGCGCCCTCGCCGCCGGCGACCCCGATGCGGAGATCAGCTTGTGACCGCGCATGGCGCCCCGGTCGTCGCCTTTATCGAAGACCCCGACGGCTACCGCATCGAATTGGTGCAGCGGCCGTAGCGCGGTTTTCGACCGGATCGCATCGGTACGAGCAGCCCCCCTCACCCTTCCCTCTCCCCCAAGTGGGGGGAGAGGGTTGAGGAGGGTTGGCGAGGCGAAGCCGAGCCTTACCCGGAGCTGGGTGAGGGGGGTGCCGCCCGGTCGAAAACCGCTCCAGCGCCGAGGCCGCCGACGAACCCGGCGATCTCGGCCGGGTGCGTCAGGGTGACCAGCCTGACCCCGGACTGCGCGGCGGCGGCGAGATGGCGGGTGCGCGCCGTCCGGCGATAGCGGCGCACATAGCTCAGGAACGCCGGGTCGAGCCGTTCCGGACAGCCCGGCGCCATGTCGTCGCGAACCCGGCCGAACGAGCCCAGCTCCCGGCGCAGCACGCGGGCGAGACAGCGCCAAGTCGGAAAATCGAGAAAAATCGCGGTATCCGCGGCGGCGAGGCGAAGCGCCAGCGTGCCGCCGTAATTGCCGTCGATGATCCAGCGCGGCCGTGCGACGAGGGCCGCGACCTCGCGCGCCCATGTTTCTTTGTCCGGCTCCTGCCAGCCCGGTCGCCAGTATTCCCGATCGAGATGGATGACCGGCAGCCCGGTGATCCGTGCGACCTGCCCTGCCAGGGTCGATTTTCCGGTGCCCGGACAGCCGAGGACGAGGGCCTTGCCGCCAATTATCGGCCTTGGCTCCTCCTCAGGCGTAGCCGGGCGGGGCGGTGAAGCCGCCGATTTCGGCGGCGAGGAGCCGGGCGAGCTCGATCGTCGTCAGGTCTTCGCCTTCGGCGCCGATGATCTGCATGCCGACCGGCAGCCCGGCCGGGGTGAGGCCGATGGGTGCCGCTGTTGCCGGCAGGTGGGAGAGGCTCGCCAGCCCGGCCCAGAAGCGCTGGTCGCCATAGGGCATCGGCTTGCCGTTGACCGCGACCATGCGCCGGTCGCGGTCCGGGTTGTGGTCGTGCCGGAAGGCGGCGGTGGCGGCGACGGGTGCGAGCAGCACATCGAAACGCCGGAAGAAATCCTGCCATTCGTGGCGCAATCGGGTGCGCGCCTCGTTGGCGATGCCCCAGTCGCGGTGGCGAACCGCGGCGCCGCGCGCGGCCGTGGCGTGAAAGCTCATATCCTCCGGCGCCACGGTCGCGGCGATCGCCTGATGGGCGGCGAAATCCTCGTCGCGCAGCCGCGAGGCGGTGGCGGCGCGCAACAAGCAGCATGAAGAGGCGATGGTGCTCGGCGTCGTCGATCGCCGGGCGGGCGTTCTCGTCCACCGTGGCGCCGGCGCGGGCGAGGGCGCCCACCGCCGCCGCCATGCGGTCGCCGACGCTGGCGTCGATCTCGCACAATGGCGAATATGCCCAGACCGCGACGCGGAAATCGCCGAGCCGGCGATGCCGCGGCGGCGGCAATTCGATCCGCCAGGCCGCCTGCTGCAGCAGATCGGGGCCGGCCAGCACGCGCATCGCCAGATCGAGGTCCTCGGCATGCCGCGCCATCGGGCCCGCCACCGAAATATCGGTCGGGGTCAAGCGCGCCGGTCGGCGACTGGCCGCGCGACGGGATCAACCCCCAGCTCGGCTTGTGGCCGTAGATGCCGCAGTAATGCGCCGGATTGCGCAGCGAGCCGGCGATGTCGCTGCCGGCGCCCAGCGCGCCGAGCCCGGCCGCGAGTGCCGCCGCCTCGCCGCCCGACGAGCCGCCGGGGCCGCGGCTCGTGTCCCAAGGGTTGTTGGTGGTCCCGTAGATGTCGTTGTAGCTCTGCGAATCCATCAGCATCAGCGGGACATTGGTCTTGCCGTAGATGACCGCGCCCGCCCGCAAGAGCCGCTCGACCACCACCGCATCATCGGCGGCGATGTTGTCCTTCCATAAAGGGTTGCCCCAGGTGGTCGGCAGCCCGGCGACATTGAACGATTCCTTGACCGTCATCGGCAGGCCGTGCAGCGGCCCCCACAGCTCGCCGCGGGCAAGTGCTGCGTCGGCCGCCCGCGCGCGCTCGCGGGCCCGTTCGGTCTGCCAGGCGACGATCGCGTTCAGCGCCGGGTTGTGCCGCTCGGCGCGCGCGAGAAAGAAATCCAGCAATTCGAGGCAGCCGATTTTCCGGTCGCGAATTTCACCGGCGAGCCGAGTGGCGGAGGCAAAGGCGCGTTCGTCCATCGCCGAGCTTCCGCTGTCGCCCCTCTCGGGTGCGGTCAGCGGCGTTCTTCGACCGGCACGTAGTGGCGCTCGTCCGATCCGGTAAACAGCTGGCGCGGGCGGCCGATTTTCGAATCCGGGTCCTCGATCATCTCGGTCCATTGCGCGACCCAGCCGGTGGTGCGCGCGATGGCGAAAAGCACGGTGAACATCGAGATCGGGAAGCCCATCGCCCGCAGGATGATCCCGGAATAGAAATCGACATTCGGGTAGAGCTTGCGTGTGATGAAATAATCGTCGTTCAGGGCTATGTGCTCGAGCTCCATCGCCAGGTCGAGCAGCGGCTCGTTCTTGATGCCGAGCTCGTCGAGGACCTCGTGACAGCTATCGCGCAAAATATGCGCACGAGGGTCGTAATTATGATAGACACGATGGCCAAAGCCAAACAGGATTTCGTGGTTGTGCTTGTCCTTGACCTGGCTGATGAAATCCTTGATGCCGGATGTGTCGCCGATTTTGGCCAGCATCTTCAGCACCGCCTCGTTGGCGCCGCCATGCGCCGGCCCCCATAAGGACGCGATGCCGGCCGCGATACAGGCAAACGGGTTGGCGCCGCTCGACCCGGCATTGCGCACCGTTGCCGTCGAGGCATTCTGCTCGTGGTCGGCGTGCAGGATAAAGATGCGGTCCATCGCCCGCGCCAGGATCGGGTTGACCTTGTATTCCTCGCACGGCACCGCCCAGGCCATATGGAGGAAATTTTCGGCATAGCTCAGCGAATTCTGCGGGTAGATAAAGGGCTGCCCCATCGAATATTTGAACGCCATCGCCGCGATCGTCGGCATCTTCGCGATCAGCCGGTATGAGGCGACCATGCGCTGGTAGGGGTCGTGAATATCGGTCGAATCGTGGTAGAAGGCCGACAGCGCCCCGACCACGCCGCACATCACCGCCATCGGGTGGGCGTCGCGGCGAAAGCCTCGGAAAAACGTCGTCAGCTGCTCGTGCACCATCGTGTGGTGGGTGATGTCGTGGACAAACTGGGCCTTTTCCTTGGCGTTCGGCAATTCGCCTTTGAGCAGCAAATAGGCGACTTCGAGAAAATCGCTTTTTTCCGCCAGCTCCTGGATCGGATAGCCGCGATACATCAGGATGCCTTCGTCGCCGTCGATATAGGTGATGCTCGACCGGCACGCGGCGGTGGCCATAAAGCCCGGATCGTAGGTGAAATGCCCGGTCTGGGCGTAGAGCTTGCGGATGTCGATGACGCGCGGCCCGATCGTGCCGCCGATGACCGGAAGCTCGACCGACTTGCCGGTTTCATTGTCGGTCAGGGTCATCGTTCCGGTGGTCATATTGTTGCCGTCCATCGATGCACCTCGCTCCTCGACGCCCGCAGGCGATTGGCCGTTTCGACGGCAAAATAGACTTGCCGGCAGCGGTTGGCAAACCGTTCGCAGGTGCGAGATGACCGCGGCGTCAGCCCGCCATGCCGACCGCATCGGCGATCCGCCCGAGCGTTTCCTCACGCCCGAGCACGGCCATCACGGCAAAGATGCCGGGGGAAGCGCGCGACCCGGTCAATGCCACCCGCAACGGCTGGGCCACGGCGCCGAGGGCCGTGCCGTGCTCGGCCGCGAACGACGCGCAGCGCGCCTTCGAGAGCGGCTCCTCCCGCCACCCGCCGCCGTCGAGGGCGGGGACCAGCGCCGCCAGCAGACGGCGCGCTTCGCCGGTCAGCAGCTTCGCCGCGTCGGGGCTTGGCTCGAGCGGGCGCATCGGCCACCAGAAACCGCGCGTTTTCAGATAATTCCTCGAGAGTTCTCGGACGCAGCTTCAATTCGCGGCATGGCTGCGCCGAGCCGCGCTTCGGCCGGTCTCACGCCGAGCGGACGAGCCGAGCCCCGTCCGAGCCGTTCGGAACGATCAGGGCGACAAGGCGGATTCGTTCTCGGCCTCCCGGATATAGTGCCCGTTCAGATTGTCGAGCCTGGCGAAATCAAAGCGGGCAGGGGCACGGCCCACGGCGTCGAGGTCGAACCAGCGGACCGCATCCTCGGTCGAGATGATCTCGTCGTCGCCGTGGCTCCAGCCGAGGCGCAGGAGGTAGTTGCGCAGGGCTTCGGGCAGATAGCCCATGTCGCGATAGGCCTCGACCCCGAGCGCGCCATGGCGTTTCGACAATCTTGGCGCCGTCGGCGCCATGGATCAGCGGCAGATGGGCGAATTCCGGCACCGGCCAATCGAGCGCCTGATAGAGCTGGGTCTGCAGAAAGGCGTTGTTCAGGTGGTCGTCGCCGCGGATCACCTGGGTGATCCCCATGTCGTGGTCATCGACGACAACCGAGAAATTGTAGGTCGGGGTGCCGTCGGCGCGCAGGATGATCAGGTCGTCGAGCTCGCTGTTGGCGACGGTGACCTCGCCTTGCACCAGGTCACGGATCGTCGTCGATCCGTGTTGCGGCGCCCTGAGGCGGATAACGGGCGGCACGCCCGCCGGCGCTTCCGCCGGGTCGCGGTCGCGCCAGGTGCCGTCATAGCGTACCGAGCGCTTTTCGGCGCGCGCTCGTTCGCGCATCGCTTCGAGCTCGGCGGGCGTGCACCAGCAGCGATAGGCGCCGCCCGCCGCCAGCAATTGCCGCGCGACCTCGGCGTGGCGCTCGGCGCGGGTCGATTGGTAGACGACATCGCCATCCCATTCGAGGCCGAGCCATTGGAGGCCGTCGATGATTGCCTCGACCGCTTCGGGGGTGGAGCGCACCCGGTCGGTATCCTCGATGCGCAGCCGGAAGCTGCCGCCGTGATGCCGGGCATAAAGCCAGTTGAACAAAGCGGTGCGGGCGCCGCCGATATGCAGGAAACCGGTCGGCGACGGGGCAAAACGAACGATCGGGCTCATTCTGGCAGACGACGTTGCATGGGCTCAGGATTCCCTCCGAATGCACCGCATATGTAAGGATTGACGGCGCGCAAAGGAGGGGTCCAGGTCGCCGCAAGGCCGGGTCGCCGCTCTGCGCCTGCCGACCGAATGAGCCTCGTCGGATCGTCAACCTTGCCACAGCCCTGGTGTCGAAATTTTTTACAAAAGTAAGACTATCAATTGACTTCCGATTTTTTGCCACGTCATTTGACGTATAAAAGAAACCTCGTGGCATCTATTGAATATCATAAGTAATACCCGAAAATCGATATCGGACGACCCGGTGTGTCAGAACGACGAAGCTGACGGAATTCCTTACATGACCAGACATGGTAACGCCCTATCGCATTGATAGAACACCAGTCATCTTCATGGCACGTTTTTTGCGTTAACTTCAATGTGAACTCATCAATGGAGGGGTAGCGGTGAAAAAGATTGGTGTTGCGGCATGGGCGGCGATTGCCGCCGCCGTGGTGACGGCGGGGCCGGCAATGGCCACTACGATCGATTTCAACGGCGTGTCGAGCTCGGGCAATCCGATCCTGACCACCCTGACAACTCAGGGTTTTGTCTTTACCTCTGGGCACTTTCACACGGTCGATGACACGGGTATTTGCAGCTTTGGCGGCTGTGTAGCCGGCGACGGCATCTATCTCGCCGTCGATGGCCCGACCTTGGGTTTCCCGATCGTGATGACAAAGGACGGCGGCGGCACATTCAGCCTGGACAGCGCCGATTTGGCGCAGATGTGGAACGACGACGCCGCAGCAGCAGCGGGCGGATTTCCCAACGCCGCGGATATCGAGATGACCGGCAGCAACGGCGACACCGTGACCTTGTCGGGCGCCTCCCATTCTTTCCAGACGCTGGCGGCGGGCGGCCTTCTCGACAACGTCACCTCGGTGACCTTTGAGGGATTTGGTCCTCTCGGCGAGGCGGATTGGAGCTTTGCTCTCGACAACATCGTGGTCGAGGCGGCAACGACGAGGACGCCGACACCGGAACCGGCCACGCTCGCCATCCTCAGCGTCGGACTGCTCGGCTTCGGCCTCGCACGCCGGCGCACTCGCAGCTGACGCAGCTGCGATACTCTCTCGGCACGACGGTCGAGCAGGCGATCGTCGTGCCGAGAGATCCCGTCAGGCAGGCCGATGGTCGAGGTGGAAGAATTCGACGCAGTTCTGCGCCCAGATGCGGCGTTTGTCGGCTTCGGGGATGTCGGCGTAGATTTTGTCGATCAAGGGCCGCGAGTTCGGCCACTCGCATTCGATATGCGGGAAGTCGGTGGCGAACATGATCCGGTCGACGCCGACATGCGCCCGCTCCTCGACCGCGACCCGCTCGTACTGCACGCTGAAATAGACGTGGTCGCGGACATAATGGCTCGGCAATTCCTTTAGCGGTTTGAAGCCCACATATTCCTGCGCCCAGCCGAGATGGCGCTGGTACCACAAATCCATGTGCTCGAGCCAGAACGGGACCCAGCCGAGCCGGGTTTCGGCGAAGAACACCTTGAGCTTGGGATGGCGCTCGAACACGCCGGCGAGCACCAGCTGCGCGATGCTGACCGACGGCGCCAGGCCGAAATTGCACAGCCATTCGAGAAACGGCCGGCGCAGCCGCTGCATGATGACCGGATCTTCCTTCGGATATTTGAAGGTCGGCTGGTTGGCGCGCGCCCCGGTTCGGTAGAACTGGACGTGGACGGTGACCGGCATCTCCATATCGACCGCCGCGGCCCAGAATTTGTCGTCCTCCGGGGTCGGGTAGCCCTTGGCGCCGGGCAGCGCGCCGAGCAGCACGCCCTTCAGCCCGAGCTTTTTGCAATGCGCCATCTCGGCGATCGCATCCTCGACATTGGTGATCGGGATGACGCCCATGCCGATCAGCCGGTCCGGCGCCACCGCGCAATATTCCTCGGCGAGCCAGTCGTTGTAGCCGCGGATCACCGCCTGATAGACTTCGTCATGCGCGATGTTGCGCCAGAAGACCGGCCCCGCGACCATCGCCGCGAACAAGACCTCGCCATCCATGCCGTCCTGGTCCTGCTCCTGGACGCGCTGCTCGGGCGAGCCGGTGCCGGCGGCGTCGGCGACCTTCAGGCCGAAAGGCTGCCACGTCCCCTCGGCCCGGCCGGCGCGCAAATCGAGAAAATTCGCCTCCAACAGCGGCTGCCCCTCGATCATCAGCGCGTCGCCGCCATCGGGCAGATGGACGGTGTGCGGGGCGCGGTCGCGATGCTTTTGCGGCACCCGGTGCACCCAGCGCTCGGGCGGCACTTCGAGGTGCCCATCCGATGACATCAGATTATATTCACGCGCCATGGCTGGCTCCTTCGCCGGCGGCGGGGGAAACGGCATATTGCACCAGAGCGCCGGGCGCGGGGCAATAGTCGAGGCAATCGCCGCAGCCGGTGCATCTCGCTTCCTGCACCTCGTATAGGTGGCGCGGCTCCAGCAATTTCGGCCGGACCGCACCCTCCGGACAGACCTCGCGGCACAGCCCGCAGGAATTGCACACCGCGTAGTCGATCCGCACCTTCATCGCCGCACCCTCATCGGATCCCGCCGACCTGGTGCATCAGATAGCCGAGCGCGTCCTCGACCGGCTTCTGCGTCTGCGGGGTCGTGCACAGGAAGTCGATCTGGAACTTGCCTTCCATGAAATGCATCAGCTCTTCGTCGCGCTGCGAGAGGTGCTCGTGGCGGACCAGCGGGTCCTCGACCCGGTCGAGACAGCAGGCGATGCCGAGGCAGGCGATCGCCTCCTGATAATAATTCTGCGCGGCGCGGGCCAAGGGATGGATGTGCGGGAACATCATAGAGAGGCCGAAATAGGCCGGGAGCGGCTGGGCGTTCGCCTGGGCGATCTCCATCAGCTCGCCTTCGTCCGCAATCCAGCCCTTGCCGAGCAAGACGTCGGCATGCAGTTTCGAATGCTTGCACTCGTCCCAGATCTGGCGCGCGCGCATCCGCTGCAAATCGATGTAGCGCTCCTGGCCGGCGATATCGACCGAGAGCAGCTGCGCCGACATCTGCTTGATCGACATGTGCACGCCCTCGGCGGCATAGCCGCGCAATGCCCGGGCTTTTTTCCAGCCCTCGTCGGGGCGCGCCAGCTCCTGCTCGATCTCGCCGAGGGTGCGCTCGACCGCAATTTCCCAGCCTTTCAGACAGTGCTCGCGGGTCAGCCGCAGCCGGAACTCGGCACCCGGCGCCCCCGGCATCACCGGCCACACCCATTTGTCGCAGAACGTTTCGAGGATCGGGTGCATGTCAGGCCTCCTGCCACGCTTCCAGCGGGGGCGGGACCAATGATCGGCCGGTTTCGGCTTCGACGATCGAGCCTTCGGCCGGGCAATACATCAGGCACGCGGTGCAGCCGGGATAGGTGCATTTGTCGACATCGATCTCGATGCGGTGCAGCGGGTCGAGCGCGACATAGACCGCATTCAAATCGATCTCGCGGCAGACGATGTAGCACATCCGGCATTCGGTGCAGCGCTCGTGATCGATCTTGAGGCTGGCCATCGGATTTCCTTCAGTCCATCACCTGCACCCGCGGCATCGGCGGCTCCGGGGTCGTGCGATCGAGCACGAAATCGCCGAGCTCGTGCAGAAACCGGCCGTAATCGCGCTTGGCCAAGGTGCAGGCCCAGCGGCACAGCTCGGCCTCGACCGGCTTTGCGACGTGCTCCTCGACGATGCGGCGGCCCATATTGATGTGGCTGCTGGTTCTCGACTGCCTGGCTGGCGAACACCGCTTTGAGCCGCGGGTCCGGGATCGCCTCGGCCAAGCCTTCCATCCAGCCCTGCTCGATGATCTTGGGGCCGAGGTTCAAGGCGGCGATGCGGATCGGGTGCGGATAGGTCGCCAAATTGCGCAGCGAAAAGACGTAATAGGCGAGCGCCGAATCGACCGCGAACCCGCCCCAGGGGTGCTGGAACGCGGCTTTTTGCGTCCTGACGAAGCCGCGTTCGAGCAGCGCGTCGAGATACAGCATCTCGTGCGTCGATTCGTCGACGATCTGCTTCGAGAACAAATATTTGACCGAGGCCGGAAAGTCGTTCATCTCCAGCCCCTGACCCCAGCCGCCATAGATGTAGTAAAACATCCGCTCGAGGGTCCACAGCCGGGCCAGGAGGCGGTTGGCGGCGTCGGCGCCGATCGCACCCTGCCGGGCTGCTGTGACGATGTCTTCGACCGGGGTGGCGCGGCTTTCGCCCCGGCTCTTGTCGATCAATTCCCGCGCCAGCGCCTTTCCCGGCAATTCGGGCATCGCCGGTCCCGCCCGGTCAGGCTTCGTATACCGCGAAGCATTTGTTGGAATTGAAGATCCAGCTCTCGACATAAGAGGTCTCGCTGGGCCGGCGGCCCAATTCCTTCATGCCGCCCATCAGGCACATCCAATTGAGGATTTCCTGCTGGCCGCTGTCCTCGACGGCGCTCAACGGCCGCTCCCGCCACGCCGCGTAATCGCTCTTTTGCAAGGCCTCGTAAAGCGCGCGGTCGGCCGGGACATCGGGGTAGAGCAGGTAGTTCTTTGGCGTCAGGAAGGCGTGCGACCAGCTCGACGAGGCGACGAGCGCGACCCGCCACGGGCTCTCGGCGGCGATGCGCGCGCAGGCCGCACCCAGATCGAAGCAGCGCCACGGGGCCGGGGAGGGGGGATCGAGATCGGCCTCGGCCGGCAATTCGCTCAGCGAGCGCACCCCCGCCTGTTGCGCGATGACGCGGCGCCCATAGCAGTTCACCTGGAACGGCAGCACCGGATAAGGGAAGCCCTTGCGATCGTAATCCATAAACAAGAGCGTGTTCAGAAAGGCGTGACCGAGCTGGTGATGCAATGGCCGATACGCGTAGGACACGTCGAACCCGGTCTCGATCATCTTGCCGGCGAGGTATTTCCCCGCCTCGGGATGGCCCTTGTATTCAAAGATTTTGTCGTTGGGCTCGTTCCAGACATTGGGTCCGCGGTAATATTCCCACGGCTTTGGTGTCATCTTGTCGTAGGCCAAGAGGCAGAAGGGTGGGATCACGTCCTCGCGGAAGTTCTCGTACTGGTCGTCTCCCCAGATCACAACGAGGTCGGGGTCGAACTCGTCCAGTATCCGGCGCGCGTTGCGAAAACCGGCGACCAGCGCTTCGCGGTGCCGCCGCGCGGCCGACAACCCGTGGTCGTCCCCGTATTCTTCCCGCATCGGCGCGGGCCAGCCATCGGGCCGGCGGTACTTTTCGGGCAAGGCCGGATCGTCGAGGACCCGTTTCAAGATGCGGCCCATGCTCTCATCGGTGCCCGAAAGCGGCGGAAAATGGGTGACGCCGAGCCCCAAAACCTGGCCCATGCAACGCTCCTCCCAACAAGCTCGTTTGCTCGATCCGGGGTTACGTTTGGCGCCGGGCTTTGTCAAGGTCGGGCGCTCGATTCGCCCGGCGACAAGCGCTTTTTTGCCGATCGACGGCCTGATCGGCGAGGATTTCACCCGATCGGCCGCGAATAATTGCACGATCCGGTCCGGTTGTGGCAAAAGTCGGACGGGGACGAAGTGTCGAAGGGGGGTCTGCGATGACGCTCGGCCGCGTCAGCCGCCGGCTGTTTATCGCCGCACCGCTGTTGGCGGCGCCGCTCGAAATGATGGCGCCGGCAGAGGCCGCCGCCGAAAGCTTCTATGGGTTTCTCGACGCGGTGCGCCGTGAGGCGGCGGCGCGCGGCATCCGCCGTTCGACCGTCGATATCGCGTTGCGCGGCGCCGAGTACCTGCCGCATGTGATCGAGCTCGACCAGCACCAGCCCGAGAGGGTGCTGACCTTTGCCGAGTATCTCGCCAAGACGGTGTCGCCGCAGCGTCAGGAAAACGCGCGGCGGCAGCTCCTCGACAACCGTGCGCTGCTCGATGCGATCGCGCGGCGCTGGAATGTCGATCCGCGGATCATCGTCGCGCTGTGGGGCCTCGAAAGCGATTTCGGCGCGGTCACCGGCAACTACATGGTGGTCTCCTCGCTGGCCACATTGGGCTACGAGGGCAGGCGCGGCCCTTATTTCCGCGGCGAGCTGATATCGGCGCTGCGCATCATCGACCAGGGGAACGTGCAGGCGACCGCCATGACCGGCTCTTGGGCCGGGGCGATGGGGCAGTGCCAGTTCATGCCCTCGACTTATCTCGGCTATGCGGTCGATTACGACGGCGACGGGCGGCGCGACATCTGGCATGACCGGGCCGACGTCTTGGCCTCGATCGCCAATTTCATCAGCCGGCTCGGCTGGCGCGGCGGCGAGAGCTGGGGGCGCAAGGTGGTGCTGCCGCAGGGGTTCGACGCGCGTTTTACCGGGCTCGAGGTCAGACGGGCCGCCTGGGAATGGGGCCGGATGGGGGTCCGCGGCCTCGATGCCGGGCCGCTCGCCGGCCGCGAGGAGGCCTCGTTGGTATTGCCGGGCGGCGAGAGCGGACCGGCGCTGCTGGTCTTCAATAATTTCCGCACGATCATGCGGTGGAACAAATCCACCTATTTTGCCGCTGCTGTCGGCTATCTCGCCGACAGCATGGCGCGGGGGTGAGCGCAACACCTCGGCGCCGGCGCGGAGGATGGCGGTGACCGCTTATCGGCACAGCCCCTTGCCGGCGCTGTCGCTGGCGCTGCTGCTGGCGGCCTGCGGCACCCCGCATACCGGCAGCCATCAGGCGGCGGGCGGCTATTATCCGACCGGCCATGCGCGCTACAAGATCGGAGCGCCGTACGAAGTCGGCGGGGTATGGTACTATCCGAAAGTCGATTACGACTACAACAAGACCGGTGTCGCGTCGTGGTACGGCGAGGCGTTTAATGAGAAATACACGGCCAACGGCGAAGTCTTCGACCTGAACCGGCTGACCGCCGCGCACCCGACCTTGCCAATGCCGAGCATCGTCGATGTGACCAATCTCGATAACGGGCGCGAGCTGCAGCTGCGGGTCAACGACCGCGGCCCCTATGCCAATGGGCGAATTATCGACGTGTCGCGCCGGGCCGCCCAGCTGCTCGGCTTCGAGACCAAGGGCACGGCAAACGTGCGCGTCAAAATCATCAAGGAGGAGAGCGTCCGCGTTGCCGCAGCGGCGATGCGCGGCGAGGGCGCCATCGCGGTTGCCGCAGCGGCGCCGGATCTGCCGTATCCGCCGGCGCCGCCGCGTTCGGTTGCGGTCCCGCCGGTCGTCGCGGCCCCGCTGGTCGTCGTAGCAGCCCCACCTCCGCCGCCGCGACCCGCCCCATCTCCGCCGCCGCGCGCAGCCCCGCCACCGGCTCCGCTGCCCGCCGCAGCCCCTACGGTCCCGCCTCCTGCGGTCCCGCCGCCGGCCCCCGTTGTCGTCGCAGAAATGCCGCCATTGCCGCACAAGATGACGCCGATCGCGGGCGATGCCGCAGGCGCCATTTTTATCCAGGCGGGAGCGTTCTCGATGCGCGACAACGCCGAGCGCGTGCAATCGCGGATCGCGGCTTTGGGCAGCGTCCGGGTGACGAGCGCGTCGGTCAACGGGATCGAGGTTTATCGGGTCCGGCTCGGCCCTTTGGCGAGCGAAGCAGAGGCCGAAGGCATGATCGCGCGGCTCGCCGGCAGAGGCTATCCCGGGGCGCGCATCGTCGCCGACTGATACGGACGGCGTAAGGCGGAGGCGGAAATGAGGCTTGGCATGGCGCCGCATTGGGTCGGGTTGGCAATCGCGGTCGTGGCGCTCGGTCTCGCGGTTGCGCCGACATCGACCGTTGCCGCAAAGGGCAGGGCAACGGCGGCGGCCGCCGTGGCGCCGCCAACGCCGTCTTCGATCGGCATCGACACCCAGGCGAAGCATGCGCTGATTGTCGAAGTCGAGACTGGCACCGTGCTGCTCGACAAGGCTGCGGACGAGCGCATGCCCCCCGCCTCGATGAGCAAGCTGATGACCGCCTATGTCGTCTTTAGCATGCTCAAGGAGGGGCGGGCGAAATTGACCGACGAGCTGCCGGTCAGCGAGCGCGCCTGGCGCACCGGCGGCTCGAAGATGTTTGTGCCGCTCGGCGGCCGGGTCAGCATTGACGATCTGATCAAGGGGGTGATCATCCAATCCGGCAACGACGCCTGCGTCGTGTTGGCCGAGGGGCTGGCCGGCAGCGTCGATGCTTTCGTCGAGCTGATGAACCAGAAGGCCAAGGAAATCGGGCTCAAGGACAGCCATTTCGCCAATGTCGACGGGTTGCCCGACCCGAATCATTGGATGACCGCGCGGGATTTGACGACATTGGCGTTGCGCACGATCAAGGATTTCCCGGAAGATTACAAGATCTACAGCCAGCTCGAATTTGTCTTCAACAACATCAAGCAAGGAAACCGCAACCCGCTGCTCTACAAAAACATGGGCGCAGATGGGCTGAAAACCGGCCACACCGAAGAATCGGGCTACGGCCTGACCGCCTCAGTGGTGCGCGGCGGGCGTCGCATCGTCATGGTGCTGAATGGCCTGCCGACGATGAAGGCGCGCGCGCAGGAAAGCGAGCGGCTGGCCGACTGGGCGTTCCGCGAGTTCAACGACTACAAGCTCGTCGCCGCCGGCGAGACCGTCGATGAGGCGCCGGTATGGCTCGGCGCCGCCGCGCGGGTGCCATTGACGGTGGCCAAGGATGTGGTCGTCACCTTGCCGCGCAAATCGCGCAAGGAGATGAAAGTCACCGCCGATTACGAGGCCCCTGTGCCGGCGCCGGTCAAAAAGGGCGAAACGCTGGGCAAGCTCGTCGTCACCGCCCCGGATACGGCGCCGATCGAGGTGCCGCTCATCGCCGCTGCCGATGTCGGCCGGATGGACGCGATCGGCCGGGTCGCCACGCTCGCCGGCTATCTCGTCTGGGGCAGGCGGCATTGAGCGACGCCAGGCGTGGCCGGTTCATCACCATTGAAGGCGGCGAGGGTGCCGGCAAATCGACGCAGGCGGCACTGCTCGCCGCAGCGCTCCAAGACGGGGGAATCAAGGTGGTCGCGACGCGCGAGCCGGGCGGCTCGCCGGGTGCGGAGGCGGTTCGCCGGCTCTTGCTCGAAGGCGACGGCGAGCGCTGGGACGCGGCGAGCGAGGCGTTGCTGCTGGTCGCAGCGCGGCGCGACCACGTCGAAAAGCTGATCGCCCCGGCCTTGGCGCGCGGGGACTGGGTCGTATGCGACCGGTTTGCCGACTCGACATTTGCTTATCAGGGCTGGGGCCGCGGGCTGCCGCTCGAGGAGCTCCGCTGGCTGCATCGCTTTGCTCTGCGCGATTTCCTCCCCGACTTGACGATAATCCTCGATCTGCCGGTCGAGATCGGGCTCGCGCGGGCGGCGGCACGCGCCGGGACAGCCGACCGTTTCGAGCGGCTCGACCACGGCTTTCACGAAAGACTGCGCCGGGGCTTCGAGGCGATCGCGGCAGCCGAGCCGACGCGGTGCGTTCTGATCGACGCCGTGCCGGAGCCACAGGCGAGTTCAGCGCGTCGTTTGGGCGGCGGTCGAGGCTCGATTGGGCGCTGCGCTGCCGTGAGCATTGCACCGCGGGCAAACCCCGAGCTCGCCGGGCACGAGACGGCCGAGGCGTCGCTGAGGCGGCTCGCCGAAAGAGGCCGGCTGCCGCATGCGATCTTGATTTGTGGGCCGAGCGGGATCGGCAAGGCGACGCTCGCCTTTCGCTTGGCGCGCTTTCTGCTGGCGCCGGTCGAGCACCGGGCGGCACCGGATGCGGGGCTGGCGATCGATCCCGAGAGCGGGGTGTTCCGCCGTGTCGCCGCCGGTGGCCACGCCGATTTGCTGACCGTCGAGCGCGAGTGGGATCCGCAGCGGCGCCGGCTGCGCGGCGAAATCGTGGCTGAGGATGCGCGCGATATTGCCCAGTTTCTGCATCTGACGGCTGCCGAAGGCGGCTGGCGCATCGTCATCGTCGATGGCGCCGAAGAGATGAATCGCAGCGCCGCCAACGCGATATTGAAGATTCTCGAAGAGGCGCCGCGCCGGGCGCTGCTGTTGCTGGTCAGCCATGCCCCGGGCCGGCTGCTGCCGACGATCCGGTCGCGCTGTCGGCGGTTGCCGCTCGATCCGCCGGCTCCCGAGGTGGCGGCACGGCTCCTGGCGCAACAACGCCCCGACCTCCCAGCGCCCGAACGTGAAACATTGGCGGCGCTGACCGGCGGCAGCGTCGGGGGAGCGCTGCAATTGGCCGATGCCGGCGGGGTCGAGCTTTATCGCGGGCTGAGCGAGCTTATTGCATCGGCGCCGCAGGTCGATCTGGCAAAGCTGCACAGCTTTGCCGACCGGCTCGCCCGCCGCGATGCCGAAAACGCCTATCGCGCCGCCAGCACGCTGTTGCTGCAGCTGCTGGCGCGGGTGGCGATGGCGGGTGCGCGGCGAACCCTCGGTGCGGGAGAGATTGTGGCGGGGGAGGGTGAGGTGGTGCGTCATCTTGCCGGGCGTGCCGATCCGGCGCGATGGGCGGCTCTGCGCGAAGAGATCGCCAACAATTTTGGACGCACCGACGCGCTCAACCTCGACCGCAAGCAGGCGTTCCTCGGCGCTTTCTTTGCGATCTGCGATCTCTCGCGCTAAAACCCGCGCCGCCCCTCGCTCGGCGACCCGCTGAATCGCGACCGGCCCCGGCCCATATCCGGGTTTTGGAGAAGGCGATGCGCGCGCAGCAGCCGTTTTTTGTTACGACGCCGATTTTTTACGTCAACGATCAGCCGCATCTGGGTCATGCCTACCCGACCGTGGCCTGCGATGCGCTGGCCCGCTTCATGCGGCTCGACGGCCACCCGGTCAAATTCCTGACCGGAACCGATGAGCACGGGCAAAAGGTCGAGCAGTCGGCGCAGCTCCGCGGGATCTCGCCGCAGCAGTTCGCGGACGAGGTTTCGGCCCGGTTTCGCGACATGACCCGGCTCCTCAACATCAGCAACGACGATTTCATCCGCACCACCGAGCCGCGCCACACCCGGGCCGTGCAGGCGATCTGGCAAGAGCTGGAGCGGCGCGGAGAAATTTATCTCGGCCGCTTTGCCGGCTGGTACGCCGTGCGCGACGAAGCCTTTTATGACGAATCCGAGCTGATCGGCGGCAAGGCGCCCACCGGCGCCGATGTCGAATGGTATGAAGAGGACAACTACTTCTTTCGGTTGTCGGCTTGGCAGGACCGGCTGCTCGCCTATTACGACGCCAACCCCGACGCGATCGCCCCGCGCAGCCGGCGCAACGAAGTCATCAGCTTTGTCAGGTCCGGGCTCAAGGACCTCTCGATCTCGCGCACCAGCTTCAGCTGGGGCATCCCGGTCCCCGGCGACCCCAAGCACGTCATCTATGTTTGGCTCGACGCGCTGATGAACTACATCACGGAGCTCGGCTATCCAGTTGTAAATTCCAGTGATTTTGCCACGTTCTGGCCCGCCGCGCATCACGTCGTCGGCAAGGACATCCTGCGCTTTCATGCGGTTTATTGGCCGGCCTTTCTAATGGCCGCCGGGCTCGACCCGCCGCGCCGCATCTTTGCCCATGGCTGGTGGACGATCGAGGGGCAAAAGATGTCGAAATCGCTCGGCAACGGCATCCCGCCCGATCAGCTCGTCGCGCGCTATGGGGTCGACCCGGCGCGCTATTTCCTGTTGCGCGAATTGCCGTTCGGCGCCGACGGCGATTTTTCACATCGCGCCGTCATCGGTCGGCTCAACAACGACCTCGCCAACGATTTCGGCAATTTGGCGCAGCGCGTCCTGGTCATGATCAACCGCGATTGCGGCGCTGCGGTGCCGCGCCCGGACGAGCTTGCCGCGGCCGATCGGGCCTTGCTCGCAGCGGCGCACGGCCTGCTCGAGACGGTCCGCGGCCACATGGAGGAACCGGCGTTTCATCTGGCGCTCGAAGCGATCTGGCGGGTGGTGGCAGAGGCCAACCGCTATGTCGATGAGCAGGCGCCATGGGCCTTGCGGCGCAGCGACCCAACGCGGATGGGGACTGTGCTCTACACTCTCGCAGAGGTGATCCGTTATATCGCGATCATATCGCAACCATTTGTGCCGACTGCAACAAGCAAGCTGCTCGATCAGCTCGCAGTAGCGTCGGGAACGCGCGATTTCGCAGCTCTCGACACCGCACCCCTCGCGCCGGGGACGGTGCTGCCGAAGCCGGAGGGGATTTTCCCACGCCTGGTCGAGACGGCGCCAGGGTCGGTAGGGTAGGGCAGGGCGGGCGATGCTGGTCGACAGCCACTGTCATCTCGATTTTGCCGAATCCCCGGCCGAGCGCCGAGAAATCGTCGCCCGCGCCCATGCCGCCGGGGTCGCCACTATGCTGACGATCGGCACGAGGCTCGACGAGTTTCCGAGCGTGCTGGCGATCGCCGAGACCGATCCCGACATCTGGTGCTCGGTCGGCGTCCACCCGCACGAGGCCAAGGACCATAGAACGCTCGGCTCGGATGAGCTGGCGCAACTGGCGGCACATCCAAAAGTCGTCGGCCTCGGCGAAACCGGGCTCGATTTCCATTATGACCTGAGCCCGCGCGATACTCAGGAACGGGCGCTCCGCGCCCATATCGCGGCCTCGCACGCAACCGGGTTGCCGCTCGTCATCCATGCCCGAGAAGCCGACGACGAGATTGCCCGGATTCTCGGCGAGGAACGGCCGCCACCCGGCGTCATGCATTGCTTTTCGAGCGGGCCCGGCTTGGCCGAGGCGGCGTTGGCGTTGGGCTTCTATATCTCGATTTCCGGGATTGTCACGTTCAAGAACGCCACAGAGCTGCGCGCGATCGTGCGCGATTTGCCGCTCGACCGGCTGCTGGTTGAAACCGACAGCCCTTATCTTGCTCCGGTGCCCTATCGCGGCAGGCGCAACGAACCGGCCTTTGTCGCGGCCACCGCGGCGGCGGTCGCGACGCTGAAGGAGATGACACCCGAGGCGCTGGCGGTCGCGACAACAGCGAATTTTTATCGCTTGTTCACCAAGGCACGTCCGCCCGTGCCATGAAAATTACCGTCCTCGGCTGCGGCGCTTCGACCGGGGTGCCAGCGATCGGAATCGGCTGGGGGCGGTGCGATCCTGCCGACACGCGCAACCGCCGCCGCCGTGCCTCGCTCTTGGTCCAGGCGCAGGGCAAGACGATCCTGATCGATACCTCGCCCGATTTGCGCGAGCAGCTGCTCGACGCGCAGATCGAGCACATCGACGCGGTGCTGATGACCCACGCGCATGCCGACCATTTGCACGGCATCGACGATCTGCGCGCGGTCAACCGGACGATGCGGCGGCAGATCCCGCTCTACGCCGACCGCGGGACACTCGACGAGATCGGTCGCCGCTTTGGCTATGTCTTCGATCCGCCGGACGAGCCCGGACGCTACTACAAGCCCTCTCTGGTACCGCACGAGATCGCCGGCCCGTTCACCGCAGCCGGGATCGAGATCGTGCCATTCGCCCAGGACCACGGCTACAGCACGACGCTCGGCTTTCGCTTCGGCTGCATGGCCTATTCGACAGACGTCACCGAGCTCGATGACGCAGCCTTTGCCGCGCTCGCCGGGACCGATTTCTGGATCGTCGATTGCCTGCGCCGGGCGCCGCATCCGACGCACAGCCATCTTGCCAAGACCCTCGGCTGGATTGCCCGCATCGGTCCGCGCCGGGCGGTGCTGACCCATATGGACCAAACCCTCGACTACCGCGAGCTTTCGAGCGAATTGCCGCCGGGGGTCGAGCCCGGCCGCGATGGGTTGGAGATCGTGACCAATTTTCCATAATATATATTATGCGCTAAACGTGTCTCGCCTTCGCTCAGCGATAAGCGAGGCACCAGCCCGGCGCGCGCAGCCAGCATTGCTCGGCCGGCGGATCATCGCGGCGGTAGAGCCGCGTCACCTCGCGCCAGCGCTCGACTGTGAAGGC
The DNA here is from genome assembly GCA_963702685.1 of uncultured Alphaproteobacteria bacterium. GTDB lineage: Bacteria > Pseudomonadota > Alphaproteobacteria > ATCC43930 > CGMCC-115725 > AP-15. The sequence continues at coordinate 753,485 of CAVPDQ010000009.1, forward strand.
CTGGGCGAGCGCCGCTTCGGACGCCGGGTCGCGCGCGCCCTCGCAGGGAAAGATCGCTACCCCCGAGACCCAACGAGCGAGGAAATCGGCACCCCGACGCTCGATGCGGAACACCGCGCCACGACGCCGGATATCGCCCCGTGCGCTGGAGCGGAAGCCCTCGTCGGTGGTCAGCGGCAGGATCAGCCGGCCGCCTTCACTCAGCCGGTCGAGCCATGATGCCGCCGGATGGGTCGCACCAGCGTTGACATAGATCACGTCTGCCGGGTCGAAGGCGACGCGCGCGCCATCGCCCGGCACTGTCCGAACATTCGCCATTTCCAAGAAATTGGTTGCCGCTCGCGCCGCAAGGCCCTGATCAAATTCTATTGCTGTAATCTTGCCCGCCGGTCCGACGAGTTCGGCCATGATCGCCGTGTAATAGCCCACACCAGCGCCAACATGGACCACGTGCTCGCCCGGGCGTGGCGCCACACTCGCGATCAGCCGGGCGTGCAGCGAAGGTTGCCCGTTGTTGAGGTCGCGCTCGGGCAAGATGGCGACCACATCGTCGGTATAGAGATAGACGGGGTCGTCGCTGGGCGTTGCCGCATAGCCGCCCCCCGGTCGATACCAACGCCGGATCTGCCACGGACCGCGGCCGAGGAAATGCTCGCGGCGGACCGCGGCGAAGGCCGCCTCGACCCGCGCATCGTCGATGCCGGCGGCGGCCATGATCTGCTTTGCGTAAGCGCGGCGAACGATCGCCAACTCATCCGGCTGCACCTGCTATCGCCTCCGCCATCGACCGTCTATGGTTGCCGCAATTATAGCGCGGGAGAAGAAGCCGGTGGAACTGCCGCCCGGGCTTCGGCTGAGATTCGAGGATCACCCCTCCTGGGCCGACCGCGAGTTGATCGACAATGCGCTCGGCGAATACAATGCGCCGTTTTTGTCGAATCCCGGCTACAGCTATTTTGGCATTTTCGTGCGGGATGAGAAGGAAGCGATCCGGGCCGGCCTGATCGGCAATTGCTACGCCGGCTGGCTGTTCGTGAATTTGTTGTGGATTCATGCCGATCTGCGCCGGCGCGGTATCGGGCGCCGGTTGATCGAGGAGGCCGAGCGGCATGCCCTCGCCTTCGGCTGCCATTCCGCCTATGTCGATACTTTCTCGTTCCAAGCACCCGGCTTCTATCAAAAGCTCGGCTATGAGGAATTTGGCACGCTCGACTACCCGCCCGGTCATCAGCGGTTCTTTTTGAAAAAACGACTGACGCCGGAGGCCGCATGAGCGCCGCTCTCGACCGCCTGCTGGCGATCATGGCGCAGCTGCGCGATCCCGAGCATGGCTGCCCGTGGGACCGCGCGCAGAATTTTGCGACGATTGCGCCCTATACGATCGAGGAGGCCTATGAGGTCGCAGACGCCATCGCTCGCGGCGACCCTGCGGCGCTGAAGGACGAATTGGGCGACCTCTTGTTTCAGGTCGTGTTTCACGCGCAAATGGCGCAAGAGGCTGGTCTTTTCGATTTCGAGGACGTCGCGGCTGCAATCACCGACAAAATGGTGCGCCGTCACCCGCACGTCTTTGGCGACGCCCAAATTCTCTCCGCAGAAGGGCAAAGCGTGGCCTGGGAGGAGCACAAAGCGGCGGAGCGGCGGACCCGTGCCCGTACCGGCGGAACACTGGACAGCGTTCTCGACGGCGTCGCCCTCGCCCTCCCTGCCTTGCTCCGCGCCGCCAAAATCGGCGCCCGCGCAGCGCGGATCGGTTTCGATTGGCCGACAGCCGAGGCGGTTTTCGATAAGCTCGCCGAGGAAACCGCCGAGTTGCGGGCCGAGCTCCATGATGGCGCCGCGCCCGACCGGATCGAGGACGAAATCGGCGACTTCTTGTTCGCCGCCGCCCAGCTCGGGCGCAAGCTAAAGCTCGATCCGGAAGCGGCGCTGCGGCGCTCCATCGCAAAATTCGAGCGTCGTTTCCGCCGCCTCGAAGCACTCGCCGCCGAACGCGGCACCGGCTCCGACCTCGACGCCCTCGAAGAGTTGTGGCAGCAGGTCAAGCGCAGCGAGAGCGCGTGATGCGACGCCACCGCGAGCAATAGAGCATCAGGTTTTGCCCCGGTCGAACACCGCCGCTACACTGATGCCTCGCAGACCGATCGTTGCGAGCTTCGTTATTACGCCAGGAGAAGAACCGGCATGCCCTTGACCATTACCGCGCTGCATCCGGTGTTTGCCGGCGAGGTGTCGGGCGTCGACCTGACGCGGCCGATCGCCGGCGAGGATGCCGCTGCGATCGAAGCCGGAATGGACCGGTACGGGGTGCTCGTCTTCCGCGACCAGAACATCAGCGACGAGCAGCAGATCGCGTTCACCCGCAATTTTGGTGATCTGGAGAATTACCAAACGCCTGGAAGCGTCCGGAAACGCGAAGACAACCGGCTCGGCGCCGGCATTGCCGATCTGTCCAACCTGACCAGGGACGGCGCGATCATCCCGGCCGAGGACCGGGTGTGGTTTTTCAAGCTAGGCGACCGGCTCTGGCACTCCGACAGCTCGTTCCGGCCGGTCCCGGCCAAGTATTCGCTGCTGTCGGGCCGAGTGCTGCCGTCCTGGGGCGGCAACACCGAGTTCGCCGACATGCGCGCGGCCTACGACGCGCTCGACGATCGGACCAAGGCCGAGGTCGCGGATCTGGTTTGCGAGCATTCGCTGCTCTACTCGCGCGCCAAGGTCGGGTTTACCGAATTTACCCCCGAGGAAGTCGAGGATTTCCAGCCGGTGCGCCACCCTCTCGTTCGCGTCCAAAAAGCGACCGGGCGGAAATCGCTGTACCTGTCGGCCCATGCCGGAGCAATCGTCGGCTGGACCGTGCCCGAATCGCGAGCTTTTCTCGCCGATCTGACGGAGCATGCGACGCAGCACAAGCTCGTCTATTCGCATCAGTGGCGGCAGCACGACCTCGTCGTCTGGGACAACCGTAGCACGATGCACCGCGCCCGCCGGTTCGACCGCCACGAGGTGCGCGACATGCGCCGCACGACGCTCGGCGGCGAGCTGCCGATCGCGGCAGCCGGCCGAGATCAGCCGCGTCTGGCGTAAAGCAGAAATTCGCGGTTGCCGTCGGCGCCGTGGATCGGGCTTTCGCTGACGCCGACGACCTGCCATCCGGATTGGGCCGCGACCCAGGCGGCGACGCGCTCGCAGACAGCTTGATGAACCGCCGGGTCGCGCACAATCCCGCCTTTGCCGACCTGGCCGCGCCCGGCCTCGAATTGCGGCTTGATCAGCGCGACCAGCGCCGCCCGCTCGGCGGCAAGCCCTAAAGATGCAGGCAGCACCGTCGCGAGGCCGATAAAGCTCGCGTCGCAGACGACGATGTCGATCGCTTCCGACACATGCTCGCGCGTCAATGCACGCGCGTTCAGCCGCTCGTAAACGACGACACGCGGATCCTTCCGCAATTTCCAGGCGAGCTGGCCAAAGCCGACATCGACCGCGTAAACCCGCCGAGCGCCGCGCGTCAGCAGCACGTCGGTAAACCCGCCGGTCGAGGCGCCGATATCGAGCGCGACCCAACCCGTCGCGTCGATTTCGAAATGATCGAGCGCGTGGGCGAGCTTGACGCCGGCACGCGAGACCCAGGGATGATCGCGGCCTCTGACGTCGAGCGCAATATCGGCGGCGAGCCCCTCGCCCGCCTTGTCGATCCGACGTTCCCCGGCAAAGACGAGCCCGGCGAGGATCAGCGATTGCGCCTTGGCCCGGCTCTCGACGAGACCTTGCTCGACCAAAAGCTGGTCTGCCCGGCTCTTTCGCGGGTGCGGCGTCGGCTAGGCCCGGGCCGGCTGCTCGGCGATCTCACGACCGAGCGCCGCTATTGCCGTCGCCACGATATGGCGCGCGGTGAGCCCGGCCTTCTCGTATTGCGCCTGGGGGCTGTCATGGTCGAGAAACTCGTCGGGCAGGACCATCGTGCGAATTTTGAGCCCGTGATCGAGGAGCCCGGTCATCGCCAGATGATGCAGCACATGGCTGCCGAAACCGCCGATCGCGCCCTCCTCGATCGTGATCACGACCTCGTGCTCGCGCGCCAGGCGATTGACGAGGCCGGTATCGAGCGGCTTGGCAAAGCGCGCATCGGCGACCGTCGTCGATAGCCCGTAAGCGGCCAGCTCCTGCGCCGCCTTCAGGCATTCGGCGAGACGGGCGCCAAAGCTCAGCAGCGCGATCGTGGTGCCCTCGCGCACGATCCGGCCACGGCCAATCTCGAGCGGAACGCCGCGTTCCGGAAGCTGGATGCCAACCCCGTCGCCGCGCGGATAGCGCAATGCCGACGGCCCTTCGTCGAGTGCCGCGCAGGTTGCAACCATGTGGAACAGCTCGGCTTCGTCCGCCGCCGCCATGATCACAAAGCCCGGCAGACAGCCGAGATAGCTGATGTCGAACGAGCCCGCATGGGTCTGTCCGTCCTGGCCGACGAGCCCGGCCCGGTCGATCGCAAAACGCACCGGCAATTTTTGGATCGCGACGTCATGCACGATCTGGTCGTAGGCGCGTTGCAAAAAGGTCGAGTAGATCACTGCGAACGGCTTCATCCCTTCGGCGGCAAGGCCGGCGGCAAAGGTCACTGCGTGCTGCTCGGCGATGCCGACATCAAAGCAGCGCTTTGGAAACCTGTCGCCAAAGGTGTTGAGACCGGTGCCGGAAGGCATCGCCGCGGTGATCGCGACAATGCGATCGTCGGCCTCGGCCTCCTTGATCAGCGCCTTGGCAAAGACCGAGGTGTAGCTCGGCGCTTTCGAGGCCGATTTTGCCTGCGCCCCGGTGATCACATCGAACTTGGCCACACTGTGCCATTTGTCGTCGGCCTGCTCGGCCGACAGATAACCGTGGCCCTTTTGGGTCACCGCATGGACCAGGATGGGTCCGGTTTCCTTGGTGTCGCGGACGTTCTTCAGCACCGGCAGCAAGTGGTCGAGATTGTGGCCGTCGATCGGGCCGACATAAAAGAAGCCCATCTCCTCGAACAACGTGCCGCCGGTGACAAAGCCGCGCGCCAATTCCTCGGCCCGCCGCGCCGCCTCTCCGAGCGGTTTGGGGAAGCGGCGCATGACCTCGCCGGCGATATGCCGCAGCGAATGGTAGGATTTGGACGAGAGCAGCCGCGAGAGGTAGGCGCTCATGGCACCCACCGGCGGGGCGATCGACATGTCGTTGTCGTTGAGCACGACAATCAGCCGCGAATCCATCGCCCCGGCGTTATTCATCGCCTCGTAGGCCATGCCGGCGCTCATGGCACCATCGCCGATCACGGCGATGATGTTGCGCCGCTCGCCGCGAAAATCGCGCGCGACCGCCATCCCGAGGGCAGAGGAAATCGAGGTCGAGCTGTGCGCCGCGCCAAACGGGTCGTATTCGCTTTCCGAGCGCCTGGTGAACCCCGAGAGCCCGCCGCCCTGGCGAATCGTACGGATGCGATCGCGCCGCCCGGTCAGAATCTTATGTGGATAGGCCTGGTGGCCAACGTCCCAGATCAGCCTGTCGTTGGGCGTGTCGAACACATAATGGAGCGCCACGGTCAGCTCGACGACGCCGAGCCCGGCGCCGAAATGGCCGCCGGTGATCGAGACGGCGTCGATCAATTCGGTGCGCAGCTCATCGGCGAGCTGGCGCAAATCCAATTCGGGCAATCGCCGCAGATCGGCCGGCACGTCGATCCGATCGAGCAAGGGCGTCCGATTGGAAATCGGGCGAGGCGGTGTCGCGTCCAATGCAGCGCTCCTCAGCTACGGCGGGCGATTACAAATCGCGCGGCCTCTCGCAAAAGTTCCGCCCTTTGCTCGAACAAATCAAGATGGGCCACCGCTTGTCGCACCAGCAGCTCAGCTTGGGCGCGGGCGCGCTCGACTCCCAGGATCGAGACAAAGGTGGCCTTGCCGGCGGCGAGATCGGCGCCGACCGGCTTTCCGGTCTCGGCCGCCGAGCCCTCGACATCGAGCAAATCATCGGCGATCTGAAACGCCAGACCGAGGTCGTGCGCATAGCCGCGCAGCGCCACGCGCGGCTCGTTCGCCGCTTTGGCGAGAATCGCTCCGGCCTCGCAGGCAAAAGCGATCAGCGCTCCCGTCTTCATCCGCTGCAGCCGGGTGATGGCGCCGATGCCCAGTGTCTGCTCTTCGGCAAGAAGGTCGATCATCTGCCCGCCAACCATGCCCGCTGCACCCGCCGCCTCGGCGAGTGCGGCAACCAGCTCGCAACGCACCGCCGGATCGGCGTGAGCGTCGGGATGCGTCAGCACCCCGAAAGCCGCGGTCAGCAAGCCGTCGCCAGCGAGCACGGCGGTCGCTTCGTCGAACTCCTTGTGGCAGGTCAAACGGCCGCGGCGCAAATCGCTGTCGTCCATCGCCGGCAGATCGTCATGCACCAGCGAATAGGCGTGCACCATCTCGACCGCCGCCGCCACCTGCAAAGCGCAGCTGCGGGCAACTCCAAACAGGCGGGCGCCGGCCAGCACAAGGAACGGGCGCAACCGCTTGCCCGGCGCCAGCGCCGAATAACGCATCGCCCGATAGACTTGCGCCTCGAGATCGGCGGGCTCGACCAGCAGCCGGTCGAGCACGGCATCGGTCAACCGCGCCGCGCCGGCCAGGGCCTCGGGAAAGGTCGTGGTGTCGGACCACGGCAGCTCAGTCAATCTTCGCCGGCTCCGCGTTGATGGCGCCGTCAGGGCCGATGACGATACGATCGACCCGCTGCTGCGCCTCGTTGAGCTTTCTCTCGCAATGCTGCTTCAGCTGCGCCCCGCGCTCGTAGGAGAGGATCGCCTCGTCCAGCTTGACCTGCCCGGCTTCAAGTCTCCTGACAATCTGCTCAAGCTCGGCCAGCGCATCCTCGAAGCTCAAGGCCGCGATATCCGCGGGCGTGCTCGGATCGCTCATGGCATCCTTTCCCTAACAAATACGCTAGAACGATCCGATTTTCTAGCCGGCAATGCACATGCTGCGAGAAGATAGTTGCTCATATGCAACAAGCTGATCGGAAGCCGGCGATCTACGCCGCCATCAGCACCCCGACATGGCCGGCGGCGGCGGTGCCGAGCGCCGCCAGATCGTAGCCGCCTTCAAGGGTCGAGACGAGCCGGCCGCCGCAATGGCGTTCGGCGATTTCGCGCAGCCTTTGGGTGGCCCACACGAAATCCTCGTCTTCGAGCATCAGCTGCGCCAAGGGGTCGAGGCGGTGTCCATCGAAGCCAGCCGAGATCAAAAGAAGCTCGGGGCGGAACGCGTCGAGCGCCGGCAAAATGCGCTCGCTCATCGCATGACGGAACGCCACCGACCCCGCCATCGGCGGCAACGGCGCGTTGACGATATTGCCGACCCCGGTCTCGCTCGCCGCGCCGGTCCCTGGATAGAGCGGGTATTGGTGTGTCGAGGCGTAGAACAGGCTCTTGTCCGCCGCGAACGCGGCCTGGGTGCCGTTGCCGTGATGAACATCGAAATCGACGACCGCAACCCGGCCGAGGCCGTGCACCCGGCGCGCGCGCAGGGCACCGATCGCGGCATTGTTGAAGAGGCAAAATCCCATTGCCCGTTCGGGCTCGGCATGATGGCCGGGCGGACGCACCGCGCAAAAGGCATTGTCGGCCTCGCCGCCGACCACGGCATCGACCGCGGCGACGACGGCGCCCGCGGCGTGCAACGCCGCCGTTCCGGAGGCCGGCGACAGCACGGTGTCGGCATCGATCGCGACATGCCCCGATTTCGGCACCGCGAGCAGAATGGCTTCGACATGGCGGCGCGAATGGACGCGCAGCAGATCCTCGGGATCGGCTTCCGGCGCCTCGCGCCGCTCTAACCCGGCGAATTGGGGAGCGTCCAGCGCGTCGAGCACGGCACGCAGCCGCGCCGGCGACTCCGGATGGTGGCGCCCGGGGTCGTGCGCGAGGCAGGCCGGGTGGGAAACGAGAAGGGTGGTCATCCGAGCACCTCGCGGCAACGGTCGAATCGGCGTCACATACCCCGAAACGCGTCGTTTCCGCTAATGCCGGATGGGCATGGTTGTTGCGATGGCTACCCCGGTTGGCCGTCGATCATGCCGGCCGCCACGGTCGTGTTGGCCTCGGGATCGATCAATATAAAGCTGCCGGTGGCGCGATTGTCGGAATACCGGTCCACCGCGAGCGGCGCAGCGAGCGCGATCCGGGCATGCGCGATGGCGTTGCGCTCGAGATGCCCGGTAAAGCTCCGATGCGCGAGGGTCGCAACATCGAGCCGGTCGCGAAGCTCGTCGATCTGGCCGATGACCGTGCGAGCGCCGCTTTTGACCAGATAACGCCGATGCGCCGAGGACGGCTCGTCGGCAAACCAGCAGAGTGTCGCGTCGAGCGCGGTGCAGACCGCGGGCGGCTCGGACCGGGAGGCGATCAAGCTGCCGCGGCCGATGTCGAGATCGTCCTCGATTTCGACCGTCACCGAAGCTCCGGCCAGGGCTGCGGCCAACGGGCCGTCAAAGGTGGCGACCGAGCGAATGCGGCTCGCCATGCCCGAGGGCGCAACGACGATCGGGTCGCCGGCCTCGATGCGCCCCGAGGCAACGCGGCCAAGATATTGCCGGCCCGTCGCCGTGCGCCGCACGAGCTGCACGGGAAAACGCATGGGCAGCCGATCTTGCCCCGTCGTCGCGGGCAAGCTCTCCAAGAGCTCGAGCAGCGGCTCCTCGCGATACCACTCCAGCCGCGCGCTGCGGCGCACGACATTGTCGCCGAGCTTGGCCGAGATCGGGACTGCGCGCAGCTCGGCCACGCCGATCGATGCCGCCGCGTCGGCTGCACGGCCGGCGATGTCGGCAAAGGCAGTGGCCGAAAAGTCGACGAGGTCCATCTTGTTGACGGCGAGGACCAGATGCCGGATGCCGAGCAGGTGGCTCAAATAGAGATGGCGGTGCGTCTGGGGCGTCAGGCCGCGACTAACATCGACGAGGATGACCGCGGCGTCGGCGGTGCTGGCGCCGGTGACCATGTTGCGCGTGTATTGCTCATGGCCCGGCGAGTCGGCGATGATGAATTTGCGCCGCGGCGTCGCGAAGTAGATGTGGGCGACGTCGATCGTGATGCCTTGCTCGCGCTCGGCGCTGAGCCCGTCGGTCAACAGCGACAGGTCGAGCTCGGTCTCGCCCTTGCGCTCGGCGGCGCGCTGCAATGCCGCCAAGCGGTCATCCGCAACCGCATCGGCGTCATAGAGCAGCCGGCCGATCAGCGAGCTCTTGCCGTCGTCGACGCTGCCCGCGGTGGTGAAACGCAGCAGCCCCGGATCGCCCTCCCCTGCCCCGTTCGGCGCCATCAGAAATAGCCAGCCCGTTTGCGCTCTTCCATCGACGCCTCGGAGGTGCGGTCGTCGAGCCGGGTGGCGCCGCGCTCGCTGAGCGACGCGTGCAGTGTTTCGCAGACGATTTCTTCCGGGGTCAGCGCCGTGGATTCGACGGGCAGGGTGCACGAAATGTCGCCGACGGTGCGAAACCGCACCGAGCGGGTTTGCAGCTCGGCCTCGCCGTTCCAGCCGCCGGCCTCCGCCACGCCCAGCAGCACGTCGCCGCGGACCGCGACGAGGCGGGGATGAGCGTAATAGAGCGACGCCAACGCCATTCGTTCGGCGGCGATGTATTGCCAGATATCGACCTCGGTCCAATTGCTCAGCGGGAAGACCCGCATGTGCTCGCCTTGCCCGACCCGCATGTTGTAGAGGCTCCACAGCTCGGGCCGTTGCTGGCGTGGCTCCCATTGGCCAAGCCGATCACGGAACGAGAAGATGCGCTCTTTGGCGCGCGCTTTCTCCTCGTCGCGCCGGGCGCCGCCGATGCAAGCGTCGAACCCGAATTCGGCGATGGCATCGAGCAGGGTGACGCTCTGCACCGCGTTGCGGCTCGCTCCGTCATGAGCCAGCCGGGCACGCCCGCTGTCGATCGTGTCCTGCACCAGGCGCACGATCAGCCGCTCGCCGAGCGCAGCCGCGGCGCGGTCGCGAAATTCGATGACTTCGCGAAAGTTCTGGCCGGTATCGACATGCAGCAGCGGGAACGGAAAGCGCCCCGGCCGAAACGCCTTTTCCGCAAGCCGCAGCAGGACCGTCGAATCCTTTCCACCCGAGAACAGCAGCACCGGGTTGGAGAATTCAGCAGCGGTCTCGCGCAGAATGTAGACCGCTTCGCTTTCGAGCTCGGCGAGATGGCGCGGCAAGGGCGGCCGCTCGACCGGCGCCAGCGGGCGTTCGGCGATGCCGGCCACGCTACCCATGATCTTGTTGCCGCGGATGCAAGCCGCACTCCTTTGTTTCCTGGCTTTCCCACCACCAGCGCCCGGCGCGCACATCCTCGCCCGGCAGCACCGCCCGGGTGCAGGGGGCGCAGCCGATGCTGCGAAAGCCGCGGGTGTGGAGCGAGCTATGCGGGACATCGCGCTCGCGGATGTAGGCCCACACCTCCGCCTCCGACCAATCGGCGAGCGGGTTGTATTTGTGCAAGCGGTTGTCGGCGTCCCATTCGCGCACCGACAGCCCGGCGCGGGTCAGCGCCTGGTCGCGACGCTGGCCGGTGATCCATGCGCCCTTGCCCGCAAGCGCGCGTGCGAGCGGTTTTGACTTGCGCAGCCGGCAGCATTCCATGCGCAATTCGAGGCTCTCGTAAAAGGCGTTGGGCCCGTGCACGGCGAGATAGGGTTCGAGGTCGATGCTGGCGGGCGTGAGGACCGCGATCGGGGTGCGATAGCGGCGCCGGACCGTCTGGAGGAGATCGTAGGTCTCCTGATGCAGCCGTCCGGTGTCGAGGGTGAAGACGCCGATCTCGAGCCCGGCATCGTCGATCAGGTCGAGCAGCATCATGTCCTCGGCCCCGAGGCTCGACGCGAAGACGGCGGAAGCTGCGGTGTCGGCCGCCTCACGCAGCAGCTCCTCTACCGCCCTGAGCTTTTCCATGGATGTCCACTACCACCGCGTCAGAACGGCGGCAACGCAAATCTCACCTTGAAACTGTGATTATTTTATTAATCACATTTATTTAATGTGTGTTAGGTCGCGGTAGAGCGCCAAGGTTCGGCGAGCGACGATTTCGTCCGAAAGCTCGCGTTCGACCAGGGCGCGCCCGGCCATCCCGAACATGCGGCGCCGGGCCGGATCGGCGGCAAGGGTGGCAATCGCCTCGGCGAGGGCCGGAATGTCGTGCGCAGGAACGAGGAAGCCCGTGTCGCCGGGCCGCACCACCTCGCGGCAGCCGGGCACATCGGTGGCAACGATCGGCCGCGCGCAGGCGGCGGCTTCAAGGAGCGTCTTGGGCAGGCCTTCGCCATAAGTCGAGGGCAGCACCGCAATCGCCGCCTGCCGCCAAACCTCGCGCACATCCGCAACCTGCCCGAGCCAAGCGATGCCCGGCTCTTTGGCAAGGCAATCCAATTCCTCCGGCGTCAGCGATCCGGGGTTGTCGGGATCGGTCGGCCCGGCAAGCAACAGCTCGACCGCGAGCCCGCGGGCGCGCAGGGAACGAACCGCGGCGACCGCGTCGAGCACACCTTTGCCGCGCAGCATGCGTGAGACGAAAGCCACGACAACCGGTTTGTCGGGCGGCTCCGGCAGAGGCACGAAATGGCGCGTGTCCACCCCCGACCCACGGATCAGCACAAGCTGCCGTGACTTCACACCGAGATCGGCAAGAGCAGCGCGATCCTCCGGGTTCTGGACGATGACCCGGCCGCGAGCTGACCCCCGCAGCAAAGCGCAGCGCGATGCGCAGCAACGGCCGGCGCAACCGCGCGCTCGCCCCGCGTTCCGAAAAGCCCGAGCCGAGACCCATTATCGAGGCCACCTGCGCCGGGCGGCGGCTGCCGCGAAACGCGAGCATGCGAGCGAGCGCGCCGATCAGCACCGGCTTCAGCGCGATGTGATGCACGATGTCGGGCTGCTCCCCGCGGTAGAGCTCAGCGATCGCCGCAACCGACCGCAACGTGCCGATCAGCCCGTCACCGCGACGGCGCCAGGCAAGGGGGCGCAGGGCAAAGCCTTCGGCCCGGATGGCCTCGCCATGCGCCCGCACCCGCGCGGCAACGACGACGTCGAAGCCTGCGTCGCGCGCGGCGCGCGCTGCCGGCAGCCGATGCGAGCAAAAATACCAATCCTCGGTCACCAGAAAGAGCAGCTTCGGACGCGATGCGGCGGATCGGGAGGACACGGGATCAGGCGGATCCAAGAGGCTGGCTGCGGCTGGCGTCGAGAAGGCGCGCGCCTTGTCGGCGCATCGCGTTCTCTTTAATGCATCGCCCAGGCAATCGCCTGCGCAATCGGAGGACCGACTGGCGAGAATCCTGGTGACCGGCGCCGGTGGGTTTATCGGCCGGGCCTTGTGTCCTGCGCTGGTCCGTCACGGTCACGTCGTCCATGGCGTCACACGCCGGCCGGCCGAGCCGATCGCCGGCGTAGAGCTGTCCGCAATCGGCGATATCACTTCACGCACCGACTGGTCCGGACATCTCAGCGACATCGACGTCGTCGTTCATCTGGCGAATCGGGCGCACCGGCGGGCCGGGCACGGCGAGCCGCACGACGAAGCCGAAGCCGCCGCGGCGTTGGCACGCGCCGCCGCGCGATGCGGCGTGCAGCGCCTTGTGCATATGAGCTCGATCCGAGCGATGGGCGATGCGACGCCGCCCGGCTCGCCGTTCCGCGCCGGCGATCGGCCACGGCCGCGCGACCCCTATGGCCGGGCAAAGCTCGCGATCGAGCCGGCGCTCGCCGCGGCGGCGAACGCCACGGGCCTCGAATTGGTCATTTTGCGCCCGCCCCTCGTCTATGGACCCGGCGTCAAAGGCAATCTGCATGCGCTGATCCGGCTCGTCGCCAGCGGCGTCCCGCTGCCATTCGCCGGGATCGACAACCGGCGCAGCCTGATCGCGCTCGACAATCTGGTCGCGCTGACCGCGCTCGCCTCTTTTCACCCCGCCGCCGCCGGCCAGGTGCTGCTGGCGCGCGACAATGTCGATTTCTCGACCCCGCAGCTGCTCGCAGCATTGGCCGCGGGGCTCGGCTGCCGATCACGGCTCTACCCGTTGCCGGCGGCGGTGCACGGCGCATTGCGCGCGCTCCCGCTGCTCGGCCCCCTTTTCTCCCGGCTCACTTTGTCGCTGCAAGTCGATGACCGGGCGACGCGCGAGCTGCTTGGTTGGGAGCCGGCGGGCGATCCAGAGCAAGGCATCGCAACGGCGGCGCGCGCTTTTCGCTCCCCGCGCTGACAAGAACCGCGACGGCGCCGCAGCGTTTGTCGTCTGATGGCCATAACCACCGCAGACGCCTCGCTCATCCGACAAGGCGCTCGCCTATACGACCGAGCTTTATCGCGAGCTGAGCAGCCGAAAACGGCGCGCCGACCCTTGGCACGCAAAACCAGGTCGTCGATTTCATCCTCGCCGATACCGCGCTGCGCACGGCAATCGCCGCTTGGGGGAGCGCCGAAGATACCGGGGAGGCAACCATCGCGCCGGCGCAACGACTTCCTTGCGACACCGCCTACCGACGCATTCGCGATTACATGGCGTCGGTCATGGGACGCCTGGTTTTCGCGCGCGGCCCACACGATTCCGGCTGAATCACAATTTCGGCTGAATCACGATTCCGGCTGAATCGAAAGACCGGTCGCATTATATCGCAGGGTCATGACAAAACCACCCGCACAGGAGGTCGGTGGTGCCGAGCTTTGACATCGTCTCGCGGATCGATCTCGCCGAAGTCGACAACGCGATCGCCGGAATGATGCGCGAAATCGGCACCCGGTTCGATTTCAAAGCCAGCAAATGCTCGATCGAACGAAAGGAAGGGATCCTCTCCGTCCTCGCCGACGACGAGCTCAAGCTGAAACAGATGCACGAGCTTCTGAAGGTGCACCTGACCCGACGCAAGGTCGAGCCCGGCGCCCTCGACTACAAGCCGCCGGAAAAAGCGTCCGGCAACGCGGTGCGGCAAACGGTGGTCTTGCGCCAAGGGGTTGACGCCGATCTCGCCCGCCGGCTGATCCGCGAGATAAAGGACAAAAAGCTCAAGGTGCAAGTTTCGATCCAGGGCGACGAATTGCGCATCGCCGGCAAGCAGCGCGACGATTTGCAGGGCGCCATTGCCGCGGTGCGCGGCCTCAAGATCGAGCAGCCGCTGCAATACCTGAATTTCCGCGAGTAGCCCCGCCTGCGGCCGCGCTTGCCGCTGGCGGGCGCAGCGGCTATGTAACGGCAGATGCCTCGTCCCCTTCGTCTAGAGGCCTAGGACACCGCCCTCTCACGGCGGCAACACCGGTTCGAATCCGGTAGGGGACGCCATCGGCTTTCCTCCGCTATGTGAAAACAATGGGTTATCGGGTGATTTTGGAGAACCGGATATCGGGTTCGCCAATTTCAGTTGCCGTTTTGACCCGCGCTTGGCGCGCCAGCCGCGCCTGATCTGCCGCTTTGGTGTACCGCTGGACCTCGGCCAAGCTGACGTGGCCGCTGATTGCCGCGATCTCGTGCACGGTGCAGCCGGCCTCGGCGAGGCGTCGGCAGGCAGCCTTGCGAAGTCCGTGCGCCGAGCATTCGGGCGGTAGGCCGGCGGCGATGCACCAATCGTGAAACTTGCCGCCAAAGCCGGCGGCCGTGAACGGCGCACCCGCTTCGGTCACCAGGAACGTCAGATTGTTGGCCGGCAGCGCTTCGAGCACCGGGGCGAGCTCGTGCGGGATCGGGATCTCGCCTTTCCAACCGGTCTTTTGTTGCACGACGCGGATTGCGCCGTTCTTTAGGTGCTGGCGCCCCATCCGCACGATGTCACTGCGCCGCTGCGCCGTGCCGAGCAGAAGTTCAAGCGCAAGACGCGCGCTCGAGCCGAGCGGGTGGTGTCGCCGATATTGCTCGATTTCATCTTCCGACCAGGTGTGAATGCCGTCTGTCCGTTGCGGCGGTGGCTTCACGCCGGCGGTCGGATCAACCTCGATCAGCTCGGCGCCGATGCAATACGCGATCATTCGGCGCAGGACCTTTAAGAACACTGCCGCCGCCGCCGGCGTCGCGGACCGCTCATCAACCCATTTTTAGACGTGTCGGCGCTGAAGATCGCTCAGCGGGGCCTCGCCCCATTCGTCACACCAGCGCCGCAAGATGTTGAAGTGCACCCGCTGGGTGCTCGCAGCGAGCGCGACCTTGAAGTCAGCCGATCCGGTGTAGCTGACAAAGGCACTCGCGACCGAGCCGGCCCTGGTGCGCGAACCGGCGATTTGCGATCGGGTGCCGGGGGCTCGGCCGGCGATGTAATCGGCGAGGGCGGAGCGGTAGGCTTCCCAAAATTCGTGGCCGAGCAACGGATAGGGGAGCGGCAAGTTGACGGAGCCGCGCCGGAAGTCACAGCGGACCTTTCCGTGCCGATCTCTATAGACATGGGTGTGACGCGGGAACGGAGTGCTGCGGCGCTTCATTGTTTTGCTCGCTTGGGTGGCTTATCGTCGAAGTAGTTTGTTCGATGCTGCGGCGGGTCCAGGACCTCGGGGGACTTCAAACTGAATTCGAAGGTCGCGCCATCGCAGGTCTTGACCGTCACGCGCGCGCAGCCGGCGGCTTGCGCTGCCGCAAGTGCTGCCTCTATTCGGTGGCGGAACGGCGCTGCGCGACTCACCCGCCTCTCCCCCTCCCCGGCGTGCCGCTTGATTGCGGCGCTCACTTTCGCATATTAGTGCGAAATGCCTTGCGCGCAACAAACTTTGAACGGCCATTCAAAATGCAACTGGCTCAGCTTCGCGCGGAGATCGCGCCGTTGTTCGGCGTGAGCGACGATGTTTTGCGCGTCCGGCAGCAAATGCTTTACCGGGAACCCGAGCTGCGGAAGCTCGGCATGACCGGCCGGCGCACCGCGTTGCGCGACCGCGCGCTGGTCGCCACCGCGGCGAGCAGCGCGCTCTTGATTGTGGCTGCGATGCTGGGGAAAAACCGCGAGACCATCGGCTCAGCGGTCGTGAGCATGTGGCGTGCGCGCTGTGTGACCCCGACCGGTAATCCGCTGGAAGAATGCCGGACTGTGGGCGCGTTGCTGACCCTGTTGTTGCAGCGGGCGGATGTCCGCGGCCGGCTCGTCTTTTTCGAGCTCGACCACGACATTCCGCATTTGTCGTTAGTTTTTGGCGATCACGCCATCATGGTATCCGACCGACCGTTGTCGGTGGGCGAATGGCAACGGCGCATTGACAGCGCGGTTGAAGCCGGCACGCTGTCGCGCACATTCTATGCGCCCTATCGGCCCGAGGTCTGGAAACGCCGGGTCGATGCCGCCTTCGCGGCGGGCGAGGTGGCGCATATCAGCCGGCTGCCGGCGGGCACGCTCGACAAGGTCGCGGCGTTGATCGCGGCCGAGACGACCGGCCAGACCGGGACCGCCTGATCGCGACGCGGGAGCGATGCCTTACGACCTGACCGGGCGAATGTGGTTCGTCTGGAAACGCGACGCCGCCGGCCGCCGTTTTCGTGACTTCACCTATGACCGCGACGGCCTCGTGCAAATCGATCCGATTTTTCAAACTGACATCGACGAAGACGACGAGGCCGCGCCGCCGCCGGTGACGCTGCAATAGGATTTACTGAACCGCCGCGCCGTTCGGCCGCCCGGCGCCGTTGAGACCCGCGCCCGGCGCCGGCGAATCGCCCTCGCCGTCGCCGGTGCCGGAGGGTCTGCCGCCGACCGCTTGCGCCTGGAGCTTGTCGGCGCCAGCGAGAGCGGGCCAGCCTTCGGCCAGGCGGACCTCGTTCGGCGTCAAAACGCCGGACCTCACCAGGTTGATTTCCGACTGAATGCGGGTAGCGAAGTTGCCGCGCAGCAGCCCGGAAAGGTCGATTTCCAATCTGAAGTCGGGATCGTTGAACAGCGTGCGGCTGAACTCTGCTTCGATCCGCGCGACCCATGGGCTCAAGCACAATTGGGCGAACCACTGGGAGGCGGTGTCGCTGTTGGTGAAAGTGCTGTGATCCCAGACGTTCAAGATCGGCAGCGGAATATTGAACAGGCGGGCAACTTCCTCGGTCTGGAACTTCCGGCTCGCCAAAAGCTCCGCGTCTTCGAGAGTTATGCTCAGTGCCGAAAAGGAGAGGCCCTCCTCAAGGATCGCAACGCGGCCGGCGCTCATCGGCCCAGCATGAGTGTCGCGCCAGGATTGGGCGACGCGGTCGCCGGCTTCTTTCGACAATTTGCCGGGATGCAGCAGAACGCCGCTCAACTTTGCGCCCTGGTTGAAGGTTGTCGCGGCAAAGGTTTGCGCGCCGGCGGCCAGGCTGAGCACTTCCGGGCACCGCGACAGCGCCGATCGGCCGAAGACGCCGTTCGCGTCGGGCCTGTCTCGCAACCACAAAACATCGTCGGAGGCCACCCGGACCGGCATATGGCCGGGCCACCACGGCGAGAACCCGCCCGAGCTGACGTTGAAGACAACCCGGCCGTCGGCGAGGATTTGCGGATTGCTCTGCGCCCACGGGATCGGCCGCAGCCGGACCGGCCGGCCGGCGCCGTCATCCTCGATCGCGAGCACGGCGTTGCCGAGGAGCAAAGTCTGACCGATCCACCACTCGGCCATGTCGGGAAGGCTCCAGATCCCGCCTTCGCCGTCCGGATGCAACAGCAGCCGCGCAATTGGATGGTCGTCGACCTCGAGGCGGCCTTTGTCGGTTCGACGATAAATCCGCCACGGCAACGAGCCGATCGTGCGGCTGATGACCGTGATTGCGCTTCGTCACGCTCGCCAAGTTCTCGGCGAAGAAGGTCGAGCCGGTTGGGCCGTAATAGGGCGCCCCGCCATACCAGGCTTCGGCCGGCGAAAACCGCCGCTCCGGCTCGGTTCGCCGGAACAACCGCCGCCAGAGCCCGCCGAGCGCCATCACGGCCTCAGAAAGCGGGTGACGAGCTCGTGCACCTCCCGCCGCCGCTTCGCGTGTGTCCGGCCGCCGGAGCGCGCCGAGACCGAGGTTTGCGGGTAGGCGGGCCGGCCGCCTGAAATGATCGAGACCTCGACCAGGTGCACGCTGCGCAATTCGCGATGCCGCTGATCGCGCCAGGCGTCGACGGGATCGGTGAAGCCGAAGCTGCATCCGGCCAGATCGCCGCGCCGGGCGAGCTCGAGCGTGTCGCGGCCGGTCGTGGTGTCGGGCAGCCGGATCACGAACGACAAGCCGCTTTCATCCTCCTGAAGCGACAAGGTGCCCGACGAGCGCCGGCCGAGCAGCCGCGCCTGATCGTGATCGGCGAGCGCCGCAATGTCCTCGCCGCCGGCGAGGCTGGCAGCAAACGCGCCGGGCTTGATGACCTCGAAAAAGCCGCCGATCTCCGCCTCGACATTGAAGCGCGCGGCATAACCGGCGAGCTGCCGGCTGCCGATATCGGCGCGCACTTCGCCCGGCGCCAGAAAGCGGCGCTCGATCGCCATTCTGTTATGCCCGCGCGTTTCGCGTCGCGTGAGCCGCCGTGCCGCCGGTTCCGGCGCCGCTTGGGGCGATGAACGGCGGCAACAGCGGCGGGGCCGTTACATCCTGCCAGCTCGCCAATTCGATGTGGCGGAATTGCACGTCAGCGTCCAAAATCGCGTGAATCTCGACGCCGCCGCTGTTCCAGGCGCTTTGCACCAGTTCGTTCGCTTGGACGTCGAGCTCGCGCCAGAACGATAGGAAAATTTGGCTGGCGCTCGCTAGGATCAGCGGATTGGCCGAGCGAGAAGGACCGGCGCGCCGGCGGGTAAACTGTGCGCGGTGACGATGTTCGAGTGTAGAAGGGCAACCCGAGAAAGACGAAATCCTTACCCAATGGCCGGCTCATCGCTCGACCGCTTTCATCGAATAGGCTCGATCACCGAGTTTCCAAACCAGCACAACGTTCCGAGATCAGCGTTCTTGCCGGTGATCTGCTGCCGCATATCGACCATGCTGTCATAGGCGAAAGCGCTCGCGGCGACGGTCCCGACGCCAGGCGTGTAGATGACGCCCAATGGCTCGCTGTTCTGGCCGGACCCGACCAGGGCGACGCGATCCATGTCCAAGCTCAAAAGCTTACTCAAATCGTCTCTGATCAACATTTCGACGCTGGGTGTTGAGTTGAGCAGCATTTCGATCGAGTACGCGATAATCGCGCCGCAATGCTTGACCCGGAAGCTGATGCGGCTGAACTGCTCAGGTTCCGGGCGCGCGATGCTGGACCCTTCGCTGAACCAGGAAACCTGTGTCGTCTGCGTCATTTTCGGGATGTCGTAGTTGCCGACCATCCCGGACATGACCGTGGCGCCGGCCTCGCGAATGACCGAGCGCGATCTGAGCGCGTCAACATACATCGACGCATCGAGCACCGTTTGCACCAGGTTCGAGCCGGGTCCGGCGGCCGGCAAGCCGCTCGAGATCGTGTCGCCGCGCATTTCGCGGTGCGAGCGGGCAAAGTAATCGGCCGTGAGGTGCAGCGCCTCGACCGGGACCGCGATGCCGCGGAAGGCGCGCGGCGAGCGGCGGCGGATTTCGCTGCTGATCTCGACGCTCGGCCCGAGATCGATGCCCGGAACCTCGTGCCCGAGCTGGCGCAAGATCATCCCGCGCAGCTCGAAACGATATTTGCTCGCCTCGAAGCGTGCGTCGGCGCGGTCGCGCGGCGGCGCCTGCCGGGTCGCGAGATCATCGAGCAGCGCCTGCCGATCGACCTTCGCCTGGATTTCGTCCATCAGCGACCGCAAGGCGGCGAACAGGCCCGCCAAGGTCTCGTCGCCGTCGCTGTCGCCGCCGTCGCCCATCGCCTCATCGACCTGGCGCAATGCGCGCGCGGTGTCGGAGGCGAGCTCCTGCAAGGCCCGGCGGTTTGTTGCCGCGCGAAACCGGCGGCGAAGATCGTCGACGGACGGCAGGGTGGTCGTGGTTCGCATAGTCAGCGCTCTCAAAGCTGATCGGCCGAGAGGTCGCGTTCTGCGATCTTGCCAATGCGCGCCTCCCCGCGAACCGGGGTTTCGGCCGCCGCAGACGGGCGGCAAGAGGCTGACGAGCGCGACATAACCCTGACGGGCCTGGCGCGCCCCGAACGTTGTTCTTCCTTCTTGCGGCGCAGCATAGCCGCGGACCCGCCGATTTCAACTACAGCGCTGCAGCCGCCAATGGCGGAGCGCGCCTATTGCGCGGGTCCCGCTCGGCCGTGCCGTTGCGCCCGCCGCAGCCGGCGCGCACGCTGGGGGCTCTGCGGGGATTTTGCCGCCGTGCTGCTGGGGACCTGGCTCGCCGCGCACCGGCTGACCGATGCGCAATTCGCGCGCGCCCTCGGCACCGACAGGGCGCAGGTCGGCCGATGGCGTAACGGCGCATCCCGCGCCGCGCTCACCTGGTCGCCATCGCCCGGGTCACGACGGCTAGGTCGCGGCGAACGATTATTGCGACCTCGGCCTCGACCGCAAGGCAATCGCCGCGCAAAGAAGAGGGCCGATCAGCGGTCGCCAGCGGTATCGCTGTGAGCTCGCGGTGTTGCTTTTGTTTAAAATTCTCGTCTGCGATTTTGGATCTTGCGGGCGACCGTACCGCGCTCCGCCGCGCGGCGCGCTGGCGCCGGACCCCGACGATTTTTCATTTCCTAATGAAAAAAAATCGACTGGATCGCGATCTACGCTCGCCCGCGCGTGGCGATCGAAAACAGGGGGTCTCGCCGTCAGCTAGCTTGGGGCCCGCCCGGCGCCATATCGCAAACCCGATGCGCTGCCGCACCAGCTCGCGATTGACAGCGTCGGCTGCCAATGCCGCCGCCGGACCTTGCAGCACGCGAGCGAGCAGCGCGGCGACGTGCTCGGCCTCGGCGATATCGTCGGGATGCTGACGCTTCGAGCGAGCGGCGCAGCGCGTCGCGCGCCTCGGCCGCGCTCGCGGCGCGCATCAGTTCCGCCGGACGGGCACCAGCTCCCAGCCGCTTCGTCGGATTTGCCGGTTGATGACCGCGGCGAGGTCCGCCGCCACGCGCGGAATCATGGCCGACATGATGTCGGCGAACAGCCCGGCGACCGCGACCGTGATCAGCGCCAGATTGTCGGCGCCAGCCGGCGCGTGGCGCTCGACGGCGCTGCGCAGCGCGTGCCGGCCTATCTCGATAACAAATCCCTCGGCACGGGTGAGCTCGTCGCGATCGTCGCCGCTGCGCATCGCGGAGCGGACATTGCGGGCGCGGCATGGCATCCTCCCGAGGCGGAGCGCCAGCCTATCACCCTGCGGCGCCAGGTCATGCGTCTGATCCGGGCCGTTCGGCGAGCCAGTGGTTGACGATCGCCCGCCGCGTCGTGCTCAGCCATGCGCGTCATCGCGCGCTCGCCGCCGCGACCGGCGACGCCACCGGCCAGCGCGTCGACGCACTGCTGCTGATACCGCAGCAGCCGCTCGCGCCGCTCGGGATCGCGAATCGCCGCGACCTCGGCCGTCGCCAGCCAGAAACCGATGAGGTCGCACCGGCAAGCACACGCATCCTGCGGGACCGGCCAGGCCCGACGCTCACCACCGCCTGGCGCAGCTCGGCAGCCAGCACCGGATGCGCCAGTATCCGCCGCCGCTCGGCCGGCCAGGCGAGCCCCGCGGCGCGGCAGACCGGCCGCAGCGGCACATGCCAGGGTCCCTCGGGCCGCGCCGCAAAGACGCTGCCGTGCTCGAGGTCGTGGTCCAGCAGCGCCCCGATCGTCACGGCGCCGTGGTCGCGCTTCATGTCCGCATCCCTGGTGTTCGGTCGCGGCGGCGGCCATCCGCTCGCGGAAGCTGGCGAGCTCGGCGGCGAGGTCGGGCAACCTCCGCCGCTCGGCGCGCGATGGTCGGGCAACCTCCGGCACGACCGGGGCGATCGCCAGCCCGGATTCGCCCGGCGCCAGGCTGAGCGCCTCGGCCCAGCGCCGGTCGCGATCGGCAATCCATTGTTGCCGCTTCTCGGCCTCGCGGTCGGGTTCAACCGGTTTGGGACCGCAGACCAAGGCTTCGTGCAAGCGCCGCCGCTCGGTGCGCAACGCATCAGCCGCCTCGAGCAATTCCGCCAACGCCGGCCAATACTTGCCGCCCGGTCGCCGCGGCCAGCCGCGACAGACTGCCACGATGATGTCCTCGGGGTATTCGGCGAGCGTTTCGGCATAGGCGGCGATCGCGGTCGCGGTCTCCGCCAGAGTGGCGTCCTTGGATTTGATCGTCACCGCGCGCAGCCGGATCATCTCGCGCTGCGCTACCGCCGGCGGGCCTGGCCGCAACGCCGCGGCGACCGTCGAGCACGCCGCGGCAAGCTCGGCCGAATCGACCGACCCCACCAGCGCGACCCCGCCCGCCGGCTCCGGCTCAAAGCCCCATTGCCCGATCGTATATTTGGTCGAAGGTGAGACCGCTGCACGCACCGACGGCGGCAAGCCAGCCAGAAGACTGAGCACGGGCAGGGGCACGACGTTCGAACTGCTCACGGCGGGCAACCCAGCATCGCCAGGCAGCTGGCCAGTCGGCCGATCGGGTCGCGTTGTGGCAGTGATGGTCATGGAAAAGCTGGGTTTCTCGGCGAATGGCGTCATGGCTCAATCCTCTCTGCTCGGCAAAAGCGACATCGGCCGAGCTTGGCGCCCAGCCCTCGGTAATTGCGCTGCGGTGCGGCCGAGACCGTTGCGGCGGATCGGCGCCGGCTTCGTGCTTGCTCGATTGCGATTGCGAATGGGGCGGGGCCGATCGCGCGCGCGCCTGCGCGTCCTCTCTATTTCCCCTTCCTTGGGAAATAGAGTTCTTTGATTCTCTCTTTTCTGCGAAGGCGGATCGTTGAAATTGCTGCGGTTTTTTCGCACGAAGCGCGACTTCGCGTGTCGGCGCACTGGCGCGCGCCCTTCGGCATGTGCACGCGCCCGCTCGATCAGCGGGTGCCGCCAGAAGCCATCGGCGAGGTCAAACAGCCCCTCGATCGCCGGCCGGATTTTCCGCCGCCAGGTCCGCAGCGTGAAGCCGGTAACGCGCGCGAGCAGGTGATCGTCGTCCCGGAACGGGTCGCCCCGCTCCCAGGTCTTGCCGATCAGCAGGGTGACGGCGGCGATGGCTTCGTGCGGCAGCTCGGCGAGCTGGGGCACGAGCTCGCCCCAAGGCATCGCCATGTAGGGGAAGCGCCGGCACATGGCTCAGCCCTCCCCGCCGGCGGCTGCGCCCCCTCCGTGTTGCGCCCGCTGCCGCCATCGGTTATTCCACAACCTGCGAAGGGTCTTTACCCCGGCGGTGTGGCACCCTTTGCGAATGGCGAAAAATCCAGCCTGCTCCCGGCCGCACCGGGGGCAGGCCCCCCCTCGCCGAGGGACCCCGCCGCGGTTCGCCAATCGCGAAAAAACACCAATGGTGCCAACGGTGTCGAAGAGCCGGTTCGCCAATGCAACTTACTGATTTTGAACGAGAAAGTTCGGTAGGGGACGCCAACTATTCCCGTGGTCTTACGGGCTGCCCGCCCGCGATAGGATCCAGCTGCGCAGGGCTCCGCCCATCACGGTCGGTGTGCCGGCGTAGTTGCGGATCAGGATCGGGCCGCCTTCGCCATTTGGCCCGGTCGGGCAGCGCCAGCCGCTCGACGCCTTGGTCCTGGCGTTCCAGGTCCAGCCGATGACGCCGACCAAAGTCCCGGCGGTTGCTTGGCCGTCGACGAGCGAGAGGACGTGCTTGGTGTAGGCGGCGGTGCCGGAATCGCAGTTGCGCTCGCCGAGCTCGCCGAGGATGACCGGCGCCTCTTTGGCGATCGGCGCGAGCTGGTTTTTGAACATTGCATCGACACCGCTGCCCTCGGCGAAATCATAAATATGCGCGGACGCGACCAGCTGATGTTCGGGATCGCTCGGCAGGTGGCTCAGCAGCTGCCTGAGATCGGCGTTGAAGTCGAGCCCGCCGAGCAGGATCGGCTGCGTCGCCCCTTGCGATCGGATTGCGGTCACCAGCGATTGCAGACCCGCCGCGCGAAAGCGACCGCCATACACGGAATCGAGCGTGCACCCGTTCAGCCAGCAATTCCACTGGCCGGGCGGGCTGGGGTGCGGGTTGTTCCACGAGGCCATGCCGACCTCGGTGATCGGGTCGAAGACGATCCCGTGGTCGCTCTTGAAGCGCGCGGCGACCGAGCGCCAGAACGCCGGCATGTGGTCGTTGTCCGGCATGTAGTCGATCTGGGTCGCTTGATGTGTGCCGGGGGCCGAGGATTCCGGGTCGAGCACGACATAAAGACCGTTGCGGCGCAGCACGCCGACATAGGCGACCACTGCCGAGCGGTACGCCGTGGCGTTGCCGCCGAGCGGGAGCCCGTTGACCCCGAGCCAACAATCCTCGTTGAGCGTGACCCGCACGACGTCGATCTTCCAGGCGAGCATCGCGTCCACCGATGCCTGGTCGGCCGGTCCATCGGCGACGCCGGTGGTGTCATAGGTGCAGCGGCTTTCGAAGATCGCGCGGTTGACGCCGCGCAGCTGGACCTCCTGCCCGGCCCCGTTGACGAGTCGGTGGTTTTGCACCGATAAAGTCGGCGACCCCCCGAGAAACGCGGCAACGCGCCGAATCCGCTGATCGAGATGGTCGGCCACCAGCACCATGCCGTCCGGTGTGACGCTGACATCATAGGGGGTGTTGAGCTTGGCCGCCGCCCCCGGACCGCCGTCGCCGCATTTGCCGGTCGAGACCGGACAGGGCATGTCCGCGGTTCCCGCCAAGGTCCGGATCACGCCGCCGCTCACGACCCGAACGAGGTGGCTGAAGGTGTCGGCGATTACGATGGCACCGTTCGGCGCCACCGCGACGCTGCTCGGCCCGTTGAGGTTGGCGAGCTTCGCCGAAATCCCGTCGCCAAAGCTGCCGGCAACCCCGTTTCCGGCGATCGTCGTGATTGCACCCTTCGCCGACACGATCCGTACGCGGTTGTTGTTCGAATCGCTGACGACAAAGCCGCCGCCGGGGACGAGGTCGATGCCGTTCGGCGCGTTCAATCGCGCTGCGGTGGCGGCACCGCCATCGCCGCATGCGTTCGTCGGAATCGTGCACCCGACACCAGTGCCGGCAACGCGGGTGATGATCCCGCTCGGCGAGACCATGCGCACCTTGTTGCCTTGGTCCTCGGTGATCAGAAAGCCGCCGCCGGGCATCGCCACCGCCCGGTCGGGCGCGTTCAGCATTGCCGCCGTGGCACGGCCGCCATCGCCGCACGCCGAGGCGGGGTTCGCGCAGACCCTTCCCGACCCGGCGACCGTGGTGATGATCCCGCTTGCCGAAACCTGTCGCACGCGGTTGTTCGAGCGGTCGGCGATCAGAAAGCCGCCGTCCGGCAGCGGGCTGACACCCGTCGGTTGGTTCAGGCGTGCCTTTGTCGCCGGGCCGCCGTCGCCGCCGAAACCGCCCGTGCCGGCGACGCCGGCGACCGTGGTGATGCTGCCGTCCGGATGCACCTCGCGCACCACGTCGTTGGCCTCGTCGGCGATCAGGATGCCGCCATCGGGCGCTGCAACCGCCCGGATCGGAAACGAGAGCCGCGCCTTGGTCGCAGGCCCGCCATCCCCCGCGAAGCCCGATTGCCCGGTGCCGGCGACAGTCGTGATCACATTGCTCGCAGCCTGCGCCGATGTCGCGACCAGCAGTGCCAGCGCCGCTCCGGCTATTTGGCGGTTCAAGGACATGTGCAGCCGATACCTCCGGGGGAGCCGCCCTCCCCGTCGAAAATCTGCGCGATGCCGGGGTTTCGCGCAAGCCGGTGTCCTTGCCGCGGACGGTCTTGCCGCTCTCATCCCGATTTCTGCGAGCCCTCGGCTCCTCTGGTTGTTCGCGTGCTCGATCACATATCCACCACGCGTCGATGCCCGAAGGCGGCAAGATGAACCAGCAACACCGGCCTGAATTCGATAGGGAACGCCAGTCGACGGCGCTGTTTCATCCCGCGGTCGCGGCGTGGTTCGAGGAGAGCTTTGCGGCGCCGACCGAGGCGCGGGCGGAGGCGTGGCCGGCGATCCGGGCCGAGCACGACCGCGCGCTCGCCGCGCTGCTACACTCGCCCCCCTACCGAGGTCGCCTGCGCCGGCTTTCTGACCGCCAACTGGATTCTGGGTCAGCCGCCGGGTGCCGCCGACGAACGCCAAATCTCACTTCCGGCTCCTAATCGGACCCCGACCCGCTCACGGCGCGACTGGCCAGTCGAGGTGCCGACTAACGGCGGTGGCCTTATCGCAGCCGCCAGCCGCCGCCAATCGGGTATGTGCGGAGAGCTTTCGCTAGGCCGCTCCAGCTGAGCCTGACCGATTTCGTGCCAGGCGGGGCGAGGTCCCAAACCATCGCTTGAAGGCGTGATTGAACGCGGAAAGCTCCGAGTAGCCGAGCAGCCAGGCGATCTGCTTCAGCGAGTTGCGGTCGTCTTCGAGATAGCGCAGGGCGAGACGGTTGCGCACTCGGCTGAGAATTTCGCCAAAGCTCGTGCCTTCCCGGGCGAGCTGGCGGCCGAACGACCGCGCGCTCATGCCGAGCTGCCTGGCGACCTCCGCCGCCCGCACCCTGCCGCTCGGCAGCGCCCGGGCGAGGTGGCTTTCGACCACACCGCGCAACTCATTGGCCGCATGCCGCTCCGCCAGCAGCTGCTCGGCATGCGTTTCCAGAATGTGCAGCAGGTGGCTGTCGTGGGAAACTATCGGGAGCTCCATGACGCGTTGCGGCAGCACACAGCTGTCGAGCGGCTGAGAAAATTCGACCGGGCACCTGAGGATGCGATGAACCTCTCTCAGCCCCGAAATCCGGGCGTGCGCAAAGGTCGTTCGCAAGGGGACGACGTCGCGGTTTGTGAGCCGGCGGAGCACCCTGACGACCGCCAATGCAAGAAACTCCGAAAACTGTTGGTGCAACTCGTCGGCAGCGAGCACATGGCGCGTGATCAGGACGGGGTCGCCCAGATGCGTCGCGAGCTCCGGGCGAACATCCTCGTTTGTCGTTGCCGCAAACCGCACGATCTGGGCAAGCGCCTGCTCGACCGACGCCGACGAGGCCGCCAGGTAGAACAGGATGCCGGCGCTCCGCAGATCCATTTCGGCGGCGAGGCGGAGCCCGAGGAGCGGCTCGTCTATCTGGGTCGCCGCAAGCTCGAGAAATCGATACTGGGAGGCGGCAGACACCGCGCCGCTCTCGTGCAACAGCTGCTCGCGCGAGAGGCCGGCTTTCGCCAGCAGCGGCTCGGCGCCCGCCCCAGCCCGGTCGAGGTAAGCCAAGGTTTCGCGGGCAGCTGTCCCCCGCGTCCACAGCAGCAGGTTGGGTAGAACATTGTCCTCGGAGGCATGCCGCACGGCCGGGCCCTCCCGCCGTAGTTATCAAGAATCTGGCCGGAATTATCAAGTGCACCGGTGATTGATTAACCATCTCTGGGCAGCCGCCGGGCCGGTCTGCTCGACCAGTGCAGCCGAGCCGAGCGCCAACCACGCGGAGCAACGGCGCTCCGTCCCGGCGTGATCTGCAACCATTCAAGATGGAGGGACCTATGGGCGCGCTCGCGAGCAACCTCAGCCGCCAGCTGGAACCAGCAATCGGCAACGAAAAGCTTCTTGCCGATGTCGATACCGGCTTTGCCGGAGTGGAAAAGGCAGTGCATCTGACCGGTAAGGAATACCGCATCCTGGAGCTGCTGAACCTGCACAAGGGCACCGCGGTAACGAAGGAGATGTTTCTCAAGCATCTCTATCCCGATGGCAAAGAGCCGGAAATGAAGATCATCGATGTCTTTGTCTGCAAAATACGCAAAAAGCTCGCCGAAGCGACCGGGAATAACCACGGCATCGAGACCGTGTGGGGGCGCGGCTATATGCTGCGCGGCTCCTCGCTCATCGCTCCGACTGCACATCCCGATAGCGGCCAGTCCTTTTAATCAAAATTTTGGCTGCGATTATCAAGCGGCGCGGTCCGGCGGGCTCCAACTTTTAAGCATCGCGAAAGCCATCCCGCCCACCTGGGCAGTCTCGACCCCCGGAGAATCTCAATGAAATCGCTCAAAACCACAGTGGCCGCCGGAGCCGTCGCCCTGGCGCTTGCCGGCGCCGCCCAAGCGCAACAGCCGCTCTTTGCCCCCACGGTCGAAGGCCGTTGCCTCACCGCGAACGGCCTGCCAACCCAACTGCAGAGGACCGCAGCGGCGATCGTGTGTTCCTCCCCGCGGTTGAAAGCCGGCGCCGAGCGTAATTGGACGGTGACCCTCCAACTCGCTCATTTGCTCAGCCGGGACGAGGCGATCGAGGTTGCCAGCCGGATGCAGGCGCGCCGCCGGGAGCACCTGCTCTATTGCCGCATCGACCCCGAGCGGCCGGCGCAGCTGCCGATCAGCAAGGCGACCGAGGAGTGCGCCGGAGTCGCAAAAGCGCTCGCCGAGGATGACCGGCACCTCTTTGGCGATCGGCGCGAGCTGGTTTTTGAACATCGCATCGGATCGCCGATGGAGCGGGGATACAAGGTTCCTATATCGTTCTTATATAAAATCGTATATTTCCATGCGCTGATCGCCCTCACGCGGCATCAAGGTTTACACACGACAGGGTAATCGGCATCCCATGTCCGCAGATGAAAAGACGCTCCAGAGGGCGATCCTTCCACGGCGGCAATACCGTCTCAAATCCGGTGGGGGACGGCAGCCCAAAGAATTGTTTCATCCGGCCGTCGCGGCGTGGTTTAGCGAGAGCTTTGCGGCGCCGACTGCGGCGCAGGCCGAGGCGTGGCCGGCGATCCGGGCCGGGGAGAATGTGCTGATCGCCGCACCCACCGGCTCGGGCAAGACGTTGGCCGCGTTTCTCGCGGCGATCGACGGGCTGGTGCGGCAGGGGCTCGCCGAGGGCCTCGGGGACGAGACCCAGATCGTCTACGTCTCGCCGTTGAAGGCGCTCTCGAACGATATCAAGCGCAATCTGGAAGCGCCGCTCGCCGGCATCCGCGCGGTGCTGGCGGCGCAAGGGCTGCCCGCGCTCGACATCCGCGCCTGGGTGCGCACCGGCGACACGGCACCGGGCGAGCGCGCGCGGATGCACCGCCGCCCGCCGCATATCGTCGTCACCACGCCCGAAGTCGCTCTACATCCTGCTCGGCTCGGAATCGGGCCGCGCGATGCTGAAAACGACGCGGACCGTCATCGTCGATGAAATCCACACCCTGGCGCCGAACAAGCGCGGCGCTCATCTCGCATTGTCGCTGGAGCGGCTGGCGGCGTTGTGCGGCGGCCGGCTGCTGCGGATCGGACTGTCGGCGACGCAAAAGCCGGTCGAGGCGGTCGCGCGCTTTCTGGTCGGCCCCGGCGCCGCATGCCGGATCATCGACACCGGCCATGTGCGGGCGCGCGACCTCGCGCTCGAGGTGCCGGCCTCGCCGCTCGAAGCGGTCATGTCGGGCGAGGTGTGGAAGGAAGCTTACGACCGCCTCGCCGAGCTGATCGCCGGCCATCGCACGACGCTGATCTTCACCAATACCCGCCGCATGGCCGAGCGGGTGACCCGCCAGCTGTCGGAACGGGTGGGCGAGGACCGGGTCACCGCGCATCACGGCAGCCTCGCCAAGGAGCAGCGTTTCGACGCCGAGCAGCGGTTGAAGGAAGGACGGCTCAGCGCTTTGGTCGCCACCGCTTCGCTCGAGCTCGGCATCGACATCGGCGAGGTGGATCTGGTCTGCCAGCTTGGCTCGCCGCGCTCGATCGCGGCCTTCCTGCAACGTGTCGGACGCTCCGGCCACGCGGTCGCAGGCACGCCGAAGGGGCGCCTCTTCCCGTTGTCGCGCGACGATCTGGTCGAATGCGCGGCCCTGCTCGACAGCGTGCGACGAGGCGAGCTCGACGCGGCTCGTCGTCCCCGAGCAGCCGCTCGACGTGCTGGCGCAGCAGATCACCGCCGAAGTCGCCGCCCAAGAGTGGCAGGAAGACAAGCTTTACGCGCTCTTCCGCCGCGCCTGGCACTACCGGCAGCTGGCGCGCGAGGATTTCGACACGGTCGTGGCGATGCTGGCCGAGGGGTTCACCACACGGCGCGGCCGGCGCGGCGCGCTGGTTCATCACGACCGGATCAACCATCTGCTGCGCGGCCGGCGCGGCGCGCGGCTGACCGCGCTGACGAGCGGCGGCACGATCCCCGACACCGCCGACTATCAGGTCTTGCTCGAGCCGGAAAACCAGGTCATCGGCACGGTCAACGAGGATTTCGCGGTCGAGAGCATGGCCGGCGACGTCTTTCAGCTCGGCAACAACGCTTATCGCATCCTGCGCACCGAGCGGGCCACTGTGCGTGTCGAGGATGCGCACGGCATGCCGCCGACGATCCCTTTCTGGCTCGGCGAGGCGCCCGGGCGCACCGACGAGCTGTCGCTGTCGGTCTCGCGCCTGCGCGGCGCGATCGCCGAGCATTTGGCCATGGATCGACCGGGGATTCGACCGGCGGGTCGGCCATTCGCTGGCTGATCGCAGAGGTCGGCATCGCCGAGCCGGCGGCAATCCAGCTCGTCGAATACCTGGCCTCGGCCCATCTCGCGCTCGGCACCTTGCCGACCCGCGAGACGATTGTTTTCGAGCGATTTTTCGATGCGGTCGGCGGCATGCAATTGGTCATCCACGCGCCCTATGGCAGCCGCCTCAACCGCGCCTGGGGGCTGGCGCTGCGCAAGCGTTTTTGCACCAAGTTCAATTTCGAGCTGCAGGCGGCGGCGACCGAGGACAACATCATTCTGTCTCTGACCACCGCGCACAGCTTCGAGCTTGCTACGGTCGCGCACTACCTGCACCCGGCGACGAATCCGGCCGCTCCTGGTCCAGGCCTTGCTCGACGCGCCGATGTTCACGACCCGCTGGCGCTGGGTCGGCGCCGTCGCGCTGGCCTTGCCGCGGTTTCGCGGCGGCCGGAAGGTGCCGCCGCCCTTGGCGCGGATGGAAGCCGAGGATTTGCTCGCCGCGGTCTTCCCCGACCAGGTGGCTTGCGCCGAAAACCTGGCGGGGGCGCGCGAAATTCCCGACCACCCGCTGGTGCGCCAGACGATCGCCGATTGCCTCGGCGAGGCGATGGACCTGGCCGGCCTCGAAACGCTGCTGGCACGGCTGCAATCGGGTGAGGTCCGCGTCGTCGCCCGCGATCTCGCCGAGCCGTCGCCGCTCGCCCTCGAAGTATTATCGGCGCGGCCCTACGCCTTTCTCGACGACGCGCCGCTGGAGGAGCGCCGCACCCAGGCGGTCATGGCACGGCGCTGGCTCTCGCCCGAGGCTGCTTCCGAGCTGGGCCGGCTCGACCCGGAAGCGATCGCTCTCGTCCGCGCCGAAGCCTGGCCCGACCCGGTCAACGCCGACGAATTGCACGATGCGCTGATGTGGCTCGGCTTTCTTGCCGAGGATGAGGCGCGCGCCGGGTCCGGCTGGGCGCAGTGGCTCGCGGAGCTGGCGCGGGATCGGCGTGCGGTTTGCTTGGACGCCTTCGGAGCGACGGTCTGGATCGCGGCCGAAAATCAGGCGCTGTGGCCGCCCGACGGCGAGGCGTTGATCGAAATCGTCCGCGGCCGGCTCGAAGGCCTGGGCCCGGTGACCCAGCAGGCGCTGGCAGCACCGCTCGGGCTCGCGCCGCATGACATCGAGCCGGCGCTGTTGGCGCTCGAAACCGAGGGGTTCGTGCTGCGCGGCCGTTTTACGGCGGGCATCGAAGTTGACGAATGGTGCGAGCGGCGCCTCCTTGCCCGCATTCACCGCTATACGATCAAGCGGCTGCGCTCGGAGATCGAGCCGGTCGCCGCGCGTGATTTCTTGCGCTTTCTGTTCCGATGGCAGCGGGTGGCGGCCGATGCCCGCATGGCAGGGCCGGAGGCGCTCGAAATGGTCGTCGGCCAGCTCGAAGGGTTCGAGGCCGCGGCCGGCGGCTGGGAAACCGAAATTCTGCCGGCGCGAATCGAGGATTACGAGCCCGCTTGGCTGGATGATCTGTGCCTCGCCGGCCGGATCGCCTGGGTTCGGTTGCGCCCAAAGACAAACGGCCTCGACCGTAACGCGGGACCGGTCCGCACCACGCCGATAACCCTGCTCAACCGGCGGAATGCCCCGCTTTGGGCGGCTGTGTCCCCACCCGTCGAAGCAGTCCGGCCGAGCGCCACGGCGGAAAGGGTCGTCGCGTCGATCCGCGAGCACGGGGCGTCGTTTTTTGACGAGCTGGTGCAGGATACCGGCTTGCTGGGCCCCCAGGTCGAAGAGGCATTGGCCGAGCTGGTGGCGCTCGGCCTCGTCACTTCCGACAGCTTCAGCGGGCTGCGCGCGTTGCTGATGCCGTCGGATCGCCGCCGTGCCGGCCGTCGGCGGCAGCGCGGGCCGGAGTTTGCGATAGCCGTTGCCGGACGCTGGGCGCTCGCGCGCCGTCCCCGGCCATTGTCAGGCGGCACACCGTCCGAACCGGTCGAGCATATCGCCCACACCCTGCTGCGCCGCTATGGGGTCGTCTTCCGGCGGCTGATCGAGCGCGAGGCCGCATGGCTGCCGCCGTGGCGGGATTTGCTGCGCGTCTGCCGCAGGCTCGAAGCGCGCGGCGACCTCCGCGGCGGCCGGTTTGTTGCTGGCTTTGCCGGCGAGCAATTCGCCCTTCCCGAAGCGATCGGCATGTTGCGCGACATCAGGCGCAAACCCGCAGACGAAGCCTGGATTTCGGTTTCGGGAGCCGATCCGCTCAATCTTGTCGGCATACTGACCCCCGGCCCGCGGCTGGCGGCGCTGACCACAAACCGTCTGCTTTACCGTGACGGCGTTCCGATCGCGCTCCTTGCCGGCGGCGATGTCCAATATCTCGAAACGCTCGAACCCACCGAGCAATGGCAGGCACGCAAGGCATTGCTGCGGGGCGCCATCGCCGGAATAGGACACGCCGCTATCGCATTGAAAGCGCAAGTCTGAGATACGCTATCGGCGGTTGTAATAAGGGAACAGCTCGTCCGGATCGTTGACCCAGACGAACGGGATACCGTGCAGGTCGGCGCAATCGACGGCGTGGCGGAGCTCGATCTCGACCGGGCTGTCGGGTTTGCTTTCGGCAATCACGATCGAGGCCGCGCCGAGAAAGCGCCAGACGCCGAGGATGCGGTCCGGCTTGGTGGGGCTGCGCAGAACTGTGAATTCGATGTATCGGGCGCTGCCGACCTCCCCTCTCTCCTCGACAACTGCGACCACCGATGTCTCCCTCAGCGATCCAGGGTGGTGCCGCTGACGCGCATGATTTCGCCGTAAAGGCGCTCGACGGCGAGGCTGGCGGCGCCAGGATGGCGGCGGTCGGCGAGCGGCCGGCGCGGCTGCGGATGGACGATGCCGAGCCGGGGCATGCGGGCCGCAGCCGGGTCCCCTTCGGCGCTGGCCAGCACGCGAAACCGATAGAGCGCCACCACGGCCGGCATTGCGTCCGCGCGGCGGCCGCCATCGATCCAATCGTCCATATGCCCGGGGCCCCAATTGTAGGCCGTGACCGCGTCGGGCCAGCTGCCGTAGCGCCGGTAGAGCCGCGCCAGATAGGCGCGGCCGAGCGCTCGGTTGGCGGCCTCGTCAAAGCGATCGCCACCGCCGGCATCGACCGCGGCGGCGGCGGAAACCTGCATCGGCCCCTGCGGCGCATCGAGCTCGGCGCGCCACATCCGAGGATCGGCACCGTGGCTCGATTCGACGCCGTCCACAGCAACAGCAAGGCGATCGAGCGCCGGCCCGGCGCCACCCGGCAAGGCGCCGGCCGAAACCGCGGGGCCAGCGGGGCCAGCTCCGGCGAGAACCAGCGCCAGCGCCCGGAGCAACCTTTTCCGGCTGCCGGTCAAGCCCTGCGCCGCTTCCACCTCACTCCCAATAGGCGGCGATGATCGTGTTGTCGGAACCCAAGGTCAGATTGAGCCGGTTGGGATTGTGGGTGATGCCGCGGATGCCGCGATCAGGGTTGATCCACCGCAGCACTTTCGGCAAATCCTCCTGGCGGACGACCCCCGGCGCATCCGGCTGCGCCTGCCCTTTTTCGGCAAATTTCTTGCCGACGCAGTCCTTGCAGTCATCGATCTTGATGTTGGCCTGAACGCTGCCCGGGATTTGGCTGACTTCGAGCGCGTTTTCGGAGGCGCGGACCCGCACTCCCTTGAACTGGTGGCCCGCCTCGAGGGCGAAGACGGCGCCGATCGGAACAAAGCCGGTGGCCGGCTGGGTTTGATCCGGCATCGTCGCGATGAACTGGAGGTCGAGAATGCCGTCGGCCGGCTTGCCGACATAGGTCGGCACGAGCTGCGGCGAGCTCCACCCCTGAGAGCCCGTCAGCCCGGTCACCCGAACGATGTCGAGCCCCGGCTGGGTCTGGGTGTGCAGCACCTCGACGCTGGTGACGAAAAGCACCGGGAGCTCGGTCGCCGGCGACCCCTGGGAGGCGCCCGACTGATCATCGGCTGCCACACTTGGCACACCGACCGCGTAGCCCTGCGCCGGCCCGCTCGCATTCGGCGTCGGCTCGTTGCCCGTTGCACTCTGGGCGAGCACGATCCCGCCCCATCCTCCTTGCATCGCCGCAGCCAGGGCGAGCACGCCCAACCAGCGGAACGTCTTGTTCATCCTGTCCTCCGATTTGACGGTGGTCATCCGCATAAGCCGGCATTTTGTGCCGGGACCGGCCCCGGCGGTCCCTCCTGCGGCAGCGCCGCCGGCGCAACACCGCTCGGCGGCACCCGTTCGAGAGCGTCGAGCACGAGATCGGTCGCCCGCATCTTGGCCAACCGGCAGTAGGCGGTTTCGGTGCTGGCGAAGCTGCCGTTTTCAAACAGCTTGTTGACCGGCTCGCCACCACCGCAGACGCTGAAATATTCGCAGCTATCCCGGCACATGGCGACACCCGTTTGAATGTCGGCCAGCATTTTTTTGAAATTCGGTCGCTGCGGCAGATCGGTGAGCGCATCCCGATTGATATTGCCGAGCACGAAATCCTGATAGTCGGGGTTCTTCAACCCGAGCAGCTCGGGCGAAAACGTCGAGATGTTGCCGGCGCAATCCATGCTGGTGATCGCAAACGGCTCGACCAGCTGGTTGAAGAACCGGGCCTCCTTGGGCCGGATCACCTGCTGCAGCGCATGCTCGATTTCGCGCAGAAACAGGATCTTGCCGGGTGCGGCTGCCGACAGCCGCCAGAATTCGTCGAGAAAGCGGTAATAGGCACGGTCGATGTCAGCCTCGCCAAAGGAGTGCGAGACGTGATCGCCTTCCGATTCCTCGATGTTGAAGCACACCTGCTCGATCCCCTCGGCGACATAGAAATCGAACATTTCGCCGCGGTGCGGCCATGCTCGCCGCCGACAAGCACCGAGATCACGTGAAACGGGATTCCGTGACGCCGCAACAGGCGGATGCCGGCGATCGTCCGGTCGAAGGTGCCGCGGCCCGAACGTGTCACCCGGGTGCGATCGTGCAGGTGTTGCGGGCCGTCGATGCTGACCCCGAGATTGATCTGCGCCTCGGTAAAAAACCCGCACCAGGCATCGTCGATCAGCGTCCCGTTGGTCTGAAACGAATGCCCCACCGCGATCTCGGGCGGCCGCAGCCGCTCGATTGCGGCAAACGCATCGCGGTAAAAGGCGATCGGGAGAACCATCGGCTCGCCGGCGTGCCACACGACCGAGAGGCCCTCGCCGAGCCATCCCGACGCAAACACCTGGGAGAACAGATTGTGCAAGGTCTGCGCCGATACCACCGCTTTCGAGCTGCGGTCCGGCAGATAGCAATATTTGCAAGCGATGTTGCAGAACGGCGTCGGCTGCACGACCAAGAGGTCGATTTTGGGCACCGCCGCCCCCGCAATCGGCGCGGCTGCGGTCACCCGCTCACCAGTTCCGCCACCAATTGTTCCAATTGTTCCAATTGCGCCAGTTGTTCCAATTGGGCCAGCCCCAGCCGCCCCATGCCCGGCCCCCGCCCCAGCCCCAATTGCGCCACCAGGCGAAGCGCAGATTGTTGTCGTCCTGTTTCACGGCGTCGCCGGCGACGGTCGAGACCGCCTCGCGAATGGCGGCGAGCCGCTCGGACACCCGGTCCTGATCGGCAGCGCGCGGCTGCGACCCTGTCGGCCCCTGGCTTGCGGCACCCGGCGCGGTCGAGCCGAGCAGCAGCGAAATCCCGACCGCCCCGGCCGGAACCATCGCCGTCAGGATCTTCAAATATTTCTGCCGCAGCGTCATCGCACTTACCTCATCGAGTATCGGGCGTCCGCCCCGACAGGCTCAACTTGGAGCGTGTGGCCATCGCCCGCCGCACGATCTGCACGCCGTTAATCTATAACAACAAGGGCCACCAAAGTCAAACCACGGCTGCTCACCAGTTGCGCCAGAAATTATTCCAGCCGTTGTGCCAGCCGCCGTTGCGCCAGCCGCCGTTGCGCCAGCCGACATTGCGCCAGCCGCCATTGCGCCATCCGGGGCGGCCCCAGCCGACATTGCCCCACCAGGCGAGCTGCGGCTCCGCTTTTGCGCCGGGCCCCGCGACGTCGGAAACCGCCTCGCGGACCGCGGCGAGCCGCTCGGAAACGCGTGCCGCGGCGGCAGCCCCGCCCGCCGTCTCTCGATTGGCTGCGACAGGGGTGGCCGAGCCGAGCAGCAGCGACGCCCCGACCAAGCCAGCCGGGATAATCCCGGTCAAAATATTGAGATATCTTTGGCGCAACGACATCCGCTCGACCTCACCAGCCTACCGACATCTGGTACCAACAAAGGCAGGCCCGGTCAAACCCGCTCGCGCGCCCAAGGCGGCGAAGCTTCGAGAATGCGGGCAAAGACCGGGCAGTCGGGCTCGTGCGCGCCCGGCAAATAGCCGAGGCTCATCAGAAACTCGCCGACGATCTGGCCGCCGGTAAACCGGAAGGTCCGCCGGAACAATCGCGTCCATTCTTCGAGCGGCTGCGGGTGATGGGTGTCGAGCCATGCTGCGAACGTCCCGTGCGACCCGCGCAGGGTTTGAATTTGCGCCGCATTTTCGATGGCGGCGTCGATTTTCAGCCGGTTTCGGATAATCCCCAAATCGGCGAGCAGGCGGTCGCGATCGGCAGGGTCGAAGGCGGCGACACGATCGACGTCGAAGCCGGCGAAGGCGGCACGAAACGATGCGCGCTTTTGCAGAATGGTCAGCCAGGAGAGGCCGGCCTGGTTGATTTCGAGCATCAGCCGCTCGAAGAGCACGTTCTCCTCGGCCGATGGAAACCCGTATTCGCGGTCGTGGTAGGGGCCGTGCAGCGGATGGCCGGGCGCGATCCGGCAATAGGCGGCGGCCATCTCAGGACCCGCGAAAGCTGAGCCAAGGCGAGCGGATCAAGCCGTAGATCACCAGCCAGACGATGGTGGCGGCGAGGGTCGTGACGAGCGCCTTGCGGACGAGCCTGGGATGCTGCGGCGCGCCCACGGAAAAACCCGGGTCGGACGGCTCGGACGGCGTGACCCACAGCGGCAGCACGGCGAACAACGTCACCCACCAGACGATCCAATAGAGAATGACGGCGGTAACCCAGCCCATCGGAAAGCTCCGATCGCCTCCTCAGACCTCTTCAAGCTCGATCAAGGTGCCGCAGAAATCCTTCGGGTGCAAAAACAATACCGGCTTGCCGTGGGCGCCGGGCCGCGGCTCGCCATCGCCCAAGATTCGGGCCCCCGCCGCCAGGAGCCGGTCGCGCGCCGCGATGATGTCATCGACCTCGCAGCACAGGTGATGCATCCCGCCGGCGGCGTTGCGTTCGAGAAAGCTGGAGACCGGCGATGCGTCGCCGAGCGGCTCGATGAGCTCGATCCTGGTGTTGGGCAATTCGACAAAGGCGACCGTGACGCCGTGCGCCGGCAGGGCGTGCGGCCCCGAGACACGGGCGCCGAGCGCGTCTCGATAAAGCACGCTGGCGGCCTGGAGATCGGGGACGACGATGGCGACGTGGTTGAGCCTTCCGATCATCGCCTCCCGCCTCAAATCCGGACCAGGTGAATTTCGGTCAACGGGCGCTTGCCAAAGCGTTCGTTGAACACCCGGCGCAACGCCCGCCGCACGGCGTCGCGAACCGCGCCGTCGTCGCGGCGCCGGGCGGAAGGCAGCTCGTCGATCGCCCGCTCCACCGCATTGCGCAGATGGGGTGCTGCGGCCGCTGCGGCTGCGCTTTCGACGAGGCCGATCGCGCTGACCGTGGGGGGCGCGGCAAGGCCGCCGTTGCGGTCGAGCACGACCGTCGCAACCGCGCTCCCGTTGAAGGTCACGCGCTGGCGCTGGCGCAGCGCCTCGCCGCCGAGCGGCAGCAGGCTCTTGCCGTCGCTGGCGAGCCGCCCGACCGGCACCTCGTCGACGATCGCCGCCTTCCCCGCGCCGATCCGCACCAGGTCGCCGTTTTCGATGACGAGCGCCTGCGGCACCTGGCAATCGGCGGCGAGGCGCGCATGCGCGATCATGTGACGGGCTTCGCCGTGGACCGGGATCGCAATGCGCGGCCGGACGAGCTGGTACATGTGCAGCAGCTCGTCGCGCGCCGGATGGCCGGAAACATGCACGAAATGGTCGTTCTCGGTGACGATTTCGATCCGCATCCGGGCGAGCGCGTTGTGCAGCCGCCCGATCGGCTTTTCGTTGCCGGGAATGATCCGCGACGAGAAGATCACCGCGTCGCCTTCTTCGAGCACGATTTGCGGATGGTCGCCGCGCGCGATCCGGGCGAGCGCCGCACGCGGCTCGCCCTGGCTGCCGGTGCAGATCAGCAGGATCCGGTCGCGCGGGATATAGCCGGCTTCCTCCTCGGTCAGAAACTGCGGCACATCGGCGAGATAGCCGGTCTCGCGCGCCGCCTTGTCGATCCGCCGCAGCGAGCGGCCGACCAACGCCACCTCGCGGCCGTGCGCGGCGGCGGCGTGCGCGATGGTTTCGAGACGCGCCACGTTCGAGGCGAAGCAAGCCACGGCGACGCGCGCATCGTAGCGGCCGACCAGCTCGGTCAGCGAAATGCGCAATTCGCCTTCGGAGCCCGAGGTGCCGGGGCGCAGCGCATTTGTCGAATCGCAGACCATGGCGAGAACGCCCTCGTCGCCGAGCCGCTGCAGCGCTGCCTCGTCCGTGGTCGGCCCGACCAGCGGGTCGGGGTCGAGCTTCCAGTCGCCGGTGTGCAGCACGGTGCCGGCCGCAGTGCGCAGCACGACCGCGTTGGGCTCGGGAATCGAATGGGTCAAGGTGACCAGCTCAAGGTCGAACGGGCCGATCGAGAACCGGCTCGACAACGGCACGATGTTGATCCTGACCTCCTGGGCGAGCCCGACCTCGGCGAGCTTTGCCCGCAGCAAGGCCGCAGTGAACGGGGTGGCCCAGACCGGGCAACGCAATTGCCGCCAGAGATAGGGGATGGCGCCGATATGGTCCTCGTGCGCGTGGGTCGCGACGATGCCGAGGAGCCGGTCGCGGCGCTCGACGATAAAGGCGGGGTCGGGCATGACCACATCGACGCCGGGGTGCGAATCGTCGCCAAAGGTGACGCCGCAATCGAGGATCAGCCAATCCCCCGCGGCACCGTAGAGGTTGAGGTTCATGCCGATCTCGCCGGCCCCGCCGAGCGAGACGAAATAGAGCGCGCCCGCGTCCATCCGCAGGGCGGGCGGCGGCAAAGGATCGTTCATGGGCCGCGGTTTCGCCGGTAGATCAGGTTGAGCCCCCATAAGGTCAGGTCGGGATCGACGATATCGATCACCGATGTTGCGCCATCGAACAGCGACGCCAGGCCGCCGGTCGCGACCACCGCCATCGGCTCGCCGAACTCGCGCTTGGCGCGCTCGACGAGCCCTTCGATCAAGCCGACATAGCCCCAGAAGATGCCCGATTGCATGCAGGCGACGGTGCTCGTGCCGATCACCCGCTCGGGGCGCCGGATCGGCACGCTCGGCAGCTTTGCGGCAGCGAGGTGCAGCGCCTGGTTCGACAGGTTGATGCCGGGCGCGATGATGCCGCCGCGATAGTCGCCCTCGGCATCGACCACGTCGAAATTGGTCGTGGTGCCAAAATCGACGACGACGAGCGCCTTCGCATACCGATCATGGGCGCCAACGGTGTTGCAGAGGCGGTCGGCGCCGACCTCCTCGGGCCGATCGACGATCGCCCGGGCGCCGAGCACGACACCGGGCTCTCCGACCATCAGCGGCTCGCTGCCGCAATAGTGGCGGCACAGCCGGCGCAGGTTGAAATTGGTCTCGGGCACCACGCTGGCGACGATGGTTCCGGTGATCCCGCGCCGCGCCAGCCCCTCCAGCGCCAGCATATGGTCGAGCCATACGACGTATTCATCGGCGGTGCGCTGCGCATCGGTGGCGGCCCGCCAGACGCCGCGGCGGCGATCGCCCTGCCACACGGAAAACACCGTGTTGGTATTGTTGGCGTTGATCGCGAGCAGCATGTCGGCTCCTTCATGCCGCGGGAAAGACCTCGCCCGCGGCGATGCGGCGGCGCTCCCCGCCGGTCTCCAGCAGCAGCGCGCCTTCCTCATCTATATCGATAAACCGTCCGGCGAGCGTCGTGTTGTCGAGCCGCACCCGGATCGGACCGCCGAGCCCCACGGCGCGTGCGCGCCACGCCGAGCGCACCGGCGCAAACCCGTCGCGGCGCCAGCGCTCCAACCAAAGCTCAAAATGTCGAGCAAAGGCTTCGAGCGCCGTCACCGGGCTGGGCGCGGTGCCGGTCTCGATCGCAACCGAGGTCGCCGGCAGCTCGGCATCCTCCGGAGCAGAGGCGAGGTTGACGCCGACGCCGACGACGAGAAAGGCCAACGCCCCGCCGCTCCCCATTTCCAATTCGAGCAAGATGCCGGCGATTTTGCGGCCCGCGACCAGCACGTCGTTTGGCCATTTGTAGAAAAGCCGGTCGAGCGCCGCCAGCGTGTCGCCGACGGCGAGCGCTGCGACAAAGCCGAGCTGTGCCGCGCGGCTCGCCGGGCAAGCCGGACGCAGGACCAGCGACAGATAAAGGTTGCCGGGCGGCGAGACCCAGCGGCGGCCACGCCGGCCGCGGCCGGCGCTCTGCTCCCGCGCCCAAACCAAGGCGCCTGCCTCGGCGCCGGCGCGGGCGAGGCGTTTTGCTTCGTCGTTGGTGCTGCCGACCGTGTCGAACGATAGCAGCCGGTAAGCGGCGGGAAGCCTCGGCCGCAACCCTGTCACCGGGCGAAGAGCGCCGCCGCCGCGGCTTCGGCGCCGCCGACAATCGGCCCCGGCAACAGAAAAAAGAACATGGTCACGACCGCGGTGACAAACACCACCGCCTTCAGCTCGGTGGCGATCGGCCGGTCGAACCCCTCGCCCGCCTCGTCGAAATACATGATCTTGACGATGCGCAAATAATAGACCGCTCCGACGACGCTGGTCACAACGCCGATCACCGCGAGCCCGGTCAGCTTGGCGTCGATCGCCGCCAGAAAGATGTAGAGCTTGGCAAAAAACCCGGCGGTCGGCGGGATCCCGCTCAAGGCAAACAGAAAGATCGCCAGCGCCAGGGCCAGCGGCGGCTGGGTGCGGGCGAGCCCGGAAAGGTCGGTGATGTCCTCGACCATCTCGCCCCTGCGGCGCATGCACAAGATCACCGCCCAAGCGCCGAGGTTCATGACGAGATAGATCGCCAGGTAGACGAGCACGCCGCGGATGCCGCTCGCGGTGCCGACGGCGAGCCCGATCAGCGCATATCCGACATGGCCGATCGAGCTGTAGGCCATCAGCCGCTTGATGTTGCGCTGGGCGAGGGCGGCGACCGCCCCCAGCACCATCGAGGCGATCGACAAAAAGATGATCAGCTGGCGCCATTCGAGGACCAGCGGCCCAAACGGCGAAACCATAAAGCGGATAAACAGCGCCAGCGCCGCCATCTTGGGGGCGACCGCAAAAAAGGCGGCGACCGGGGTCGGCGCCCCTTCATAGACATCGGGCGTCCACATATGGAACGGCACCGCCGACACCTTGAAGGCGAGACCGACGACGACAAAGACCAGCCCGACAATGAGTCCGCTCGCAATCGGCTGATGCGCCGCCATCAATTTTGCGAGATCGGCGAAGGCGGTGGTGCCGGAAAAGCCGTAGACCATCGAGATGCCATACAGCAGAAAGCCGGACGACAAGCCGCCGAGCACAAAATATTTGAGGCCCGCCTCGCTCGACCGCGCCGAATCGCGGTTGAAGCTGGCGAGGACGTAAAGCGCCAAATTCTGCAATTCGAGCCCGACATAGAGCGTGATCAGATCGTTGGCCGAGATCATCACCATCATCCCGGTCGTCGCCAGCAGCACCAGGACCGGGAACTCGAAGCGGCCGATCGCCTCGTCCTCGTTGTAGCGGATCGCCATGACGATCGCCGTGGCCGATCCGATCAGCACCAGCGCCTTCATAAAGAGCGCGAAAGAGTCGCTGACGAACATCCCATAAAAGCCGAGGCGCCGCTCGCCGCCGCCCAATTGCGCGACGATCAGCACCAGGATCAGGACCGCGACCGCGAGCCACGAGACGAGCCGGGTCGAGCCCTCGCCGCGCAACGCGCCGACAATCAAGAGCGCCATCGCGAGCACGGCCAGCAAGATCTCGGGCAATGCCGGCGACAATGAGGGAACGGCAAGAGCGGGCATCGCTACGCACCCCAAGCCGAGACGGCGAACGCCATGGGAGCAAAAAACCCCAAGGGTGGAGAGGGAGCCTTGACGAGGCTCATGTCACGGCGGCTCACGGCAGGCTCGCGCGGCGCAGGCCGGCGGCGTCGGTGGCGGCGTGGAC
Organism: uncultured Alphaproteobacteria bacterium; assembly: GCA_963702685.1. Classification (GTDB taxonomy): domain Bacteria; phylum Pseudomonadota; class Alphaproteobacteria; order ATCC43930; family CGMCC-115725; genus AP-15. The sequence goes on from CAVPDQ010000009.1 coordinate 796,221, forward strand.
CTCTTTGACCAGGTGATCGACCGAAGGCTGGATCGGCGTCAGAAACGAGCTCGGATAAAAGCCCATCCACAGCACCAATATCAGGAGCGGCGCGAACACCAATTTCTCGCGCAGGCTCAGATCGAGAAAGCCGCGCAAATCGGCGCGGGTCATCGTCCCGAAAATGACCCGGCGATAGAGGTAGAGCATGTAGGAAACGCCGAGAAAGAGAGCCGTCGCCGCGAGCGTGCATTCGAGCGTGCTGACCCGGAAGGTGCCGATCAGGATCAGGAACTCGCCGATAAAGCCGCTGGTGCCGGGCAACCCGACCGCCGCCAAGGTGAAGGCCATAAAGACAAAGGCATAGGCCGGCATGCGGTGCACCAGCCCGCCGAAGCGCGCGATCTCGTGCGTGTGCAGCCGGTCGTAGAGGACGCCGACGCAGAGAAAGAGCGCGGCCGAGACGAGGCCGTGGCTCAGCATCTGGATGACCGCACCCTGCACCGCCTCGCTGGTGACCGCAAAGGTGCCCATCGTCACAAAGCCCATATGAGCGATCGACGAATAGGCGACCAGCTTCTTCATGTCGGTCTGCGCCAGCGCCACCAGCGAGGTGTAGATCACCGCGATCGCGCTGAGGATGAATATGAGCGGCGTGAAGTAATGCGAGGCGAGCGGGAACATCGGCAGCGAGAACCGGATGAACCCATAGCCGCCGAGCTTCAGCAGGATGCCCGCCAGGATGACCGAGCCGGCGGTCGGCGCCTCGACATGCGCATCGGGGAGCCAGGTGTGCACCGGCCACATCGGCACCTTGATCGCAAAGGAGGCGAAAAAGGCGAGCCACAGCCATTTCTGCAAACCGGCGGAGAAGAGCTCGCTGTGGTTCAGCGCATAGACGATATCGGTCGTCCCGGTCGTAAAATAGACGGCCAAGACGGCGAGCAGCATCAGCACCGAGCCGAGCAAGGTGTAGAGAAAGAACTTGAATGCGGCATAGACCCGGTTGCTCGCTCCCCAAATCCCGATGATCAGGAACATCGGGATCAGCACGCCTTCAAAGAATATATAGAAAACGATAAAATCCAGTGCGCAAAATATACCGACCATCAAGGTTTCCAAGACAAGGAATGCGATCATGAATTCCCTGACCCTGGTCTGGATCGCCTCCCACGCCGAAACGATCGACAGCACGGTCAACAAGGTTGAAAGCAGAATAAAAAACAACGAAATGCCGTCGATTCCCATGTGGTAGCTGAACTTGAACCCGCCCAAGGTGACCCAATCCGCCCGCTCGACAAATTGAAAGTCCGAGGTGGTCGGGTCGAACTCGACCCAAAGCACGATCGACAGGGCAAAGACGATCAGCGAGGTCCACAGCGCGATCCAGCGCGCGTTTTGCGCGACCACCCGCTCCTCGCCGCGCGCCACCAGAATAAAGGCAGCGCCGACGAGCGGCAGAAACGTCACCAAGGACAGGAGCGGCCAATGGCTCACGGTTTTGTTCCTGTCTTCAGCGCGGGAACAGATACCAGGTCACAAAACCGACCAGGCCGATCATCATGACAAAGGCATAGTGATAGAGATATCCGGTCTGCAGCCGGCTCGCCTGGCGCGCCAAATCGCGGGTCAGCGCCGAGACGCCGTCGGGGCCGAGACCGTCGATGACGGTGCCGTCGCCCGATTTCCACAACCCGTCGCCGAGCACAAAGGCGGTGCGCACAAACACCCAGTCGTACAATTCATCGAAATACCATTTGTTGACCACAAACAAGTAGATCGCTCGGAACTGCGCGGCGAGCCGCACCGGTATTCTCGGGTCCACGACATAGAAGACATAGGCGACGCCAATCCCGGCGAGCGCCATGACGAGCGGCAAATAGCGGACCACCCCCGGCACGCTTTCGAGCTCGCCGAGCGAGTTCAATCGCGGCAACACAAAAATCGAGGTTTTCCAGAAAGCCTCGTGCTCGGCGCCGACAAAATGGCTGTAGCCGAGCCCGCCAAAAAAGGTGGCCCCGATCGCCAGCACGATCAGCGGCACCAGCATCACCCACGGAGCGTCATGGGCGTGATGCAGCGTCTCCTCATCGGCGCGCGATTCGCCGTGAAAGGTCATGAACATGACGCGCGAGATGTAGAAAGCGGTCATAAACGCGGTCAGCGTGCCGAGCACCCAGCCATAGCGGCCAACCGCGGTGCCCGAGGCCCAGGCGGCTTCGAGGATCGTGTCCTTTGAGAAATAGCCGGAAAAGCCGACACCCCAGATGCCGATCGCGCTCAGCGACAAGGCGCCTGCCCACATCGTCACATAGGTGACCGGGGTCTTGCGCCACAACCCGCCCATATGGCGCATGTCCTGCTCGCCGCCCATCGCATGGATCACAGCGCCGCAGCACAGGAACAAAAGGCCCTTGAAGAAGGCGTGGGTAAACAGGTGAAAGACACCCGCGGCATAGGCGGAAACGCCGGCGGCGATAAACATGTAGCCGAGCTGGCTGCAGGTCGAATAGGCGACGACCTTTTTGATGTCGTTTTGCGCCATGCCGATGGTGGCGGCGAAAAAGCAGGTGGTGGCACCGATCACGCCGACGACGCCGATCGCGGTCGGCGTGTATTCGAAGAGCGGCGACAGGCGCGCCACCATGAACACGCCGGCGGTCACCATCGTCGCGGCGTGGATCAAGGCGGAGACCGGGGTCGGGCCCTCCATCGCGTCGGGCAGCCAGGTGTGCAGCGGGACCTGCGCCGACTTCCCCATCGCGCCGATAAACAACAGGATGCCGGCGAGCGAGAGCGCATCGACCCGCCAGCCGAGAAAATCCATGTTCAGACCGACGGCGTGCGGCACCTTGGCAAAGACGGCGCCAAAATCGAGCGTGCCAAAGATCACGAACACGGTGAAAATGCCGAGGACAAAGCCGAAATCGCCGATCCGGTTGACGACAAAGGCCTTGATCGCGGCGGCATTGGCGCTCGGGCGGTCGTACCAGAAGCCGATCAAGAGGTAGGACATCAGGCCGACGCCTTCCCAGCCGAAAAACAGCTGGACAAAGTTGTCGGCCGTCACCAGCGCCAGCATGGCGAAGGTAAAGAGGCTCATATAGGCCATAAAGCGCGGGATCGAGGGATCCTCGGCCATGTAGCCGATCGAGTAGACATGGATCATCGACGAGAGGACGGTCACGGTGACGATCATCACGCCGCTCAAGGTGTCGAGCCGGATCGCCCAGGAGGCATCGACCCCGCCCGCGACGATCCAGGTGGCGAGCGGGATCACCTGCGGGTGGCCGGTCGCGAGGATTTGCAAAAACAGCGGGATCGACAACGCCGCCGCCAAGAGCAGCGCCCCGCAGGTGACGAGCTGAGCGCCGCGGTCGCCGATCTGGCGCCCGAAAAAGCCGGCGATGATCGAGGCGAGGAGCGGCAGGAAGACGATCGCGACGGCCAAGGCCGCTATCCCTTCATCATGTTGATGTCTTCGACCCGGATCGTGCCGCGGTTGCGGAAATAGACGACGAGGATCGCGAGCCCGATCGCCGCCTCGGCCGCGGCGACGGTCAGCACAAACATGGCAAAGGCCTGACCGACGATGTCGTTCAGAAAGACCGAAAAGGCGACAAAGTTGATGTTGACCGCGAGCAGCATCAGCTCGATCGACATCAGGATGATGATCACGTTCTTGCGGTTGAGAAAGATGCCGAAGATGCCGGTGCTGAACAGGATCGCGGCGACGGTCAGATAATGCGGCAGGCCGATCATCACCCGACCCCTTCCCTGACGCGGACCTTGACCACCTCGACCGATTGCGCGCGGGTGCGGGCGAGCTGGGCCGCGATCGACTGGCGGCGCACATCCTGGCGGCGGCGCAGGGTCAGCACGATGGCGCCGACCATCGCCACGAGCAGGATCAGCCCCGCCACCTGAAAGGCGAGCAGATAGCGGGTATAGAGCACCTCGCCGAGCGCCTGCGTGTTGGTCAGGGTCGCTGCCTGCGCCGGAAACGGTGCGGCCCCGAACCCGCCCGGGATCACCGCCGCAAACGCGATCAGCTCGGCCAACAGCACGAGCCCGACCAATCCGCCGATCGGCAGATAGCGCACAAAGCCGCTGCGCAGCTGGTCGAAATCGATGTCGAGCATCATCACGACAAACATGAACAAGACCGCGACCGCGCCGACATAGACGATGACCAGGATCATCGCCAGAAACTCCGCCCCGATCAGTACAAAGAGCCCGGCGGTGTTGAAGAACGCCAGGATCAGGAACAGCACCGAATGCACCGGGTTGCGGGCGGTGACGACAAGCGCGCCCGACACCACCGTCATCACGGCAAAAATGTAGAACAGCACCGCCTGGACGATCATCGCCCCCTACCCGCCCCCCTCGCCCCGCACCGTGCGCGCATCGCCAAGCCCCGCTTTCTAAGCCTCTCCCCCACTCGTGCTGGACCATGCACAGATCTCAAAGCCCGAACATCCCCCTCTCCGCCCTTGGGGGCGGAGAGGGTTGGGGTGAGGTGGGGGGAGCCCCAGCTCCGACCTGCGGCGCGAGATGTGTGCATGCCGTAGCCCACTCGTGGGGGGAAGAGGGAAGGGTGAGGGGGGAAGTCACAGGCGCCGGCATCGGCCCCCTCACCCCTCCCTCTCCCCCGGCCGGCGGGGGAGAGGGGGATGCTGCCGCAGCGCGGAGATTTGTGGGTCAACTAGCTGACTCTTGCTTACCGGTACGGCACATCGAGCGCCAGGTTCTTGGCGATCTCGGCTTCCCAGCGGTCGCCGTTCGCCAGCAATTTCTCCTTGTCGTAAAACAGCTCCTCGCGGGTTTCGGTCGCAAACTCGAAATTCGGGCCCTCGACGATCGCATCGACCGGGCAGGCCTCCTGGCAATAGCCGCAATAGATGCATTTCGTCATGTCGATGTCGTAGCGCGTCGTGCGCCGGCTGCCGTCGTCACGCGGCTCGGCCTCGATCGTGATCGCCAAGGCCGGGCAGATCGCCTCGCACAATTTGCAGGCGATGCACCGCTCCTCGCCGTTCGGATAGCGGCGCAGCGCGTGCTCGCCGCGAAACCGGGTGCTGAGCGGCCCCTTCTCATAGGGATAATTGACCGTGACCGCGCGCCGGAACATGTAGCGCAGGGTCAGTGCCATGCCCGAGAGCGAGCTCGGTCAAGAGCAGGCCGCGGGCGCTGCGCTCCAAAAATGCCATCGATCGGTCCCCCGCCCGGCGCCGCCGCTATCGCCCCGGCACCCAGCCGGTTGCGGTCAATACACCCGCCGTCAGCACCAGCCAACCCAGCGAGAACGGCAAAAACACCTTCCAGCCGAGGCGCATCAGCTGGTCGTAGCGAAACCGCGGAAACGTCGCCCGCACCCAGAGAAAGCAAAACGCGACAAAGGCGATCTTGAGGAAGAACCAGATCGGCCCCGGGACCCAGGTGAACGGCGCCACCCCAAAGGGCGCCAGCCAGCCGCCGAGAAACAGGATGGTTGTCGTCGCGCTGATCAGGATGATGTTGGCGTATTCGCCGAGATAGAACAGCGCGAACGCCATCGCCGAATATTCGACGAAATAGCCGGCGACGATCTCGGTCTCGCCTTCGACCAGGTCGAACGGCGCGCGATTGGTCTCGGCGAGGCCGGAGATAAAAAAGATCACGAACATCGGCAATAGCGGGATGCAGAACCAGATATGCCGCTGCGCCATGACGATGTCGCTGAGGTTGAGCGAGCCGACGCAGAGCAGCACCGCCACCATGACAAAGCCGATCGCGACCTCGTAGGAGACCATCTGCGCGGCCGAGCGCAGCGCGCCCAAAAAGGCGTAGCGCGAGTTCGACGCCCAGCCGGCGAGGATGATGCCGTAGACCCCGAGCGAGCTGATCGCAAAGAGGTAGAGGATGCCGACATTGATGTCGGAGACGACGACGCCGGGGTTGAACGGGATCACCGCCCAGGCGGCGAGGCTCAAGGCAAAGGTGACCATCGGCGCGACGAGAAAAACGATCCGGTTCGACCCGCTCGGGATCACCGTCTCCTTGATCAGGAGCTTGAGCCCGTCGGCGAAGGGCTGCAGCACGCCGAACGGCCCGACCACGTTGGGGCCTTTGCGTAATTGCGAAAACGCCAGCACCTTGCGCTCGAAATAGGTCAGGTAGGCGACCGCAATCAGGAGCGGCACCACCACCGCCAGCACCTCGCCGACGGTGATGATCGTCACCCCGAGATAGCCGTGCCAAAAGCTACCCATGGGTGCCCGTCCGCGCCGCCGCAGCACTGTTGCCGGCGAAGACCCGGCTGCACTCGGCCATCGTCTCGCTCGCCCGGCTGATCGGGTCGGTGCGGTAGAAATCGGCGATCGGATAGGCGAAGGCCGCGGCGTCGACCGGTCCCTCGGCGCCGAACGGCCCCCATTCAGCGCGCGTGACGCGATCGGCTTCGGCCAGCACCGGATGGGCTTGGCGCATTCGGCGCCGCAGCTCGCCCAGCGTGTCAAAGGGCAGCGGACGGCCGATCGCACCCGACAGCGCGCGCACGATCTTCCAGTCCTCGCGCGCCTCGCCCGGCGGGAACACCGCGCGCTGCGCCAGCTGCACCCGCCCCTCGGTGTTGACGTAGCTGCCGTCCTTTTCGGTATAGGCGGCACCCGGCAGGATCGCATCGGCGCGCGCCGCCCCCCGGTCGCCGTGATGCCCTTGATAAACGACAAAGGCCGGGCCGATATCGGCCAAATCGATCTCGTCGGCGCCGAGCAGATAGAGCAGCTCGATATCGCCCGATTTGCACCCGGCGAGGATTGCGGCGACGTCGCGGCCGCCGGGGCCCGGCACAAAGCCGAGATCGAGGCCGCCGACCCGTGCTGCGGCGCGGTGCAGCACGTTGAAGCCGTTCCAACCCTCGCGCACGAGGCCGCAGCGCTCGGCAACGGCGCGCGCGGCACCCAGCACCTGGGCGCCGTCGGGCCGCGTCAAGGCACCCTGGCCCAGCACCAGCATCGCGCGCTTGGCCCCGCGCAGCCGCGCCGCGTAAGGATGCTCGCCCGAGGCGAGCGCCATCAAGACATCGCCGCCCGCGCCGAGGCACTCGACCGGAAAGGTCAGGTCGAGGGCCGGCCCGATCGCGGCGACGCCAAACCCGCCTTGCAGCCAGCGCTTGCGCAGCCGGGCATTGACGAGCGGCGCCTCGAAACGCGGGTTGGTGCCGATCAAGAGGCACAGATCGGCCTCTTCGATGCCGGCGATCGTCGTATTGAACACATAGCCGGCGCGGCAGCGCGGATCGAGCTTTGCCCCGTCCTGGCGGCAGTCGAGGCTGACCGCGCCGAGCCCGCCCAGGAGCTCTTTCAGCGCAAACATCGCCTCGACATCGACGAGGTCGCCAGCGATCGCGGCGATGCGCTCGCCCGGCACCGCGTTCAGCTTTTTGGCGACGGCTTCGATCGCCTCACGCCAATCGACCGCCCGCCGCGGCGCACGGCCGAAATACGGCCGGTCGAGCCGGCGCCGGCGCAGCCCGTCGATCGCATAGCGCGTCTTGTCCGAGATCCACTCCTCGTTGACCGCTTCGTTGAGCCGCGGCAAGACGCGCAGCACCTGCGCCTCGCGCGCATCGACCCGGATGTTGCTGCCGACCGCATCGAGCACATCGACCGACTGGGTCTTGGCCAATTCCCACGAGCGGGCGACAAACGCGTAGGGCTTGGAGGTCAACGCGCCGACCGGGCACAAATCGATGATGTTGGCCGACAATTCGGACGACAGCGCGCGCTCGATATAGGTGCCGATCTCCATGTCTTCGCCACGGCCGGTGGCGCCCAATTCCTCGACCCCGGCGATCTCGGTCAAAAAGCGGATGCAGCGCGTGCAATGGATGCACCGCGTCATGTGGGTCTCGACGAGCGGCCCGAAATCCTTGTCGCGAACGGCGCGCTTGTTCTCCAGGAACCGGCCGCGGTCAAAGCCATAGGCCATCGCCTGGTCCTGCAGATCGCACTCGCCGCCCTGGTCGCAGATCGGGCAGTCGAGCGGATGATTGATCAGCAGAAACTCCATGACCCCGTTGCGCGCCTTTACCGCCTTGGGCGAATCGGTGCGGATCACCATGCCGTCGGCCGCCGGCATCGCGCAGGACGCGATCGGCTTTGGCGAGCGCTCCATCTCCACCAGGCACATCCGGCAATTGCCGGCGATGTTGAGGCGCTCGTGAAAGCAGAAATGGGCGATCTCGACCCCGGCGAGCTCGCACGCCTGCAGCACCGTGGCGCCGGCCGGCACCTCGATCTCGCCGCCGTCGATCGTCAGCTTCGGCATGGCACGATCACTCGCAGCTCAGCCAATTCACCCGGCGGCGGCCGATTGACGGCGTTGCAGCTCCGCCAAGGCTGCAACGATGTGCTCCGGATGCTCGGAAGCATGCTCGATCTCCCATAGCCAAGCACCGCCATCGCCGACGTAATCGTGGACGACAAGGTCGAGAGCGGCGTCATGCGCCGCTGCCGTCTCATCCGGCCGGCCCGGCCAGGGCCGCAGCTCGATCGCCATCGTATCGGTCTCAGGGCAGTAGCGCACGGGATCCCAGGCCGCGGCGGAGGAAAACGCCCAGGCCCGGCCATGCATCGCGCCGCCCGGCGTCGCTCATGCCGCCGCCCTTGTCGGGGCGGCGGCGCGGTATTCGGCGATGCGGCGCTCGAGCTCCGGGCGGAAATGGCGGATCAAGCCCTGCATCGGCCAGGCGGCGGCGTCGCCAGCGCGCAGATCGTGTGGCCATCGATCTCGTAGGAGACGTCGAGCAGCGTGTCGATCTCGGCGACCGAGGCGTTGCCCTCGACCATCCGCTCCATGACCCGCCACATCCAGCCGGTGCCCTCGCGGCACGGCGTGCACTGGCCGCAGCTCTCGTGCTTGTAGAATTTGGACAATCGGGCGATCGCCTTGACGATATCGGTCGATTTGTCCATGACGATGACTGCGGCGGTGCCGAGCCCGCTCTTGACCGCGACCAGGCTGTCGAAATCCATCAGCACGGTGTCGCAGACCGATTTCGGGAGGACCGGCACCGAGGAGCCGCCGGGGATGATCGCCAAGAGATTGTCCCAGCCGCCGCGCACCCCGCCTGCATGCCGCTCGATCAATTCCTTGAGCGGGATGCTCATTTCCTCCTCGACATTGCACGGCTGGTTGACGTGGCCGGAAATGCAATAGATCTTGGTGCCGGTGTTCTTGCGGCCGGCCGATCCCGGCGAACCAGGCGGCACCCCGGCGCAGGATCGTCGGCGCTACCGCGATCGTCTCGACATTGTTGACCGTGCTCGGGCAGCCATAGAGGCCGACCGCCGCCGGAAAGGGTGGCTTCAGCCGCGGCTGGCCCTTGCGCCCTTCGAGGCTTTCGAGGAGCCCGGTCTCCTCGCCGCAGATATAGGCGCCGGCGCCGCGATGCAGCCGCAGCTCGAAATCATAGCCCGAGCCGCAGGCATCCTTGCCGACGAGCCCGGCCTCATAGGCTTCGTCGATCGCCGCCTGCAGCCGCTGCGCCTCGTTGTAGAACTCGCCGCGGATGTAGATGTAGCAATGGTGCGCGCCCATCCCGGCCGCCGCCACGAGGCAGCCCTCGACCAATTTGTGCGGGTCGTTGCGGATGATGTCGCGGTCCTTGCAGGTGCCGGGCTCGCTCTCGTCGGCATTGACGATCAGATAGGTCGGGTGCGGGCTCTCCTTGGGCATGAACGACCATTTGAGACCGGTCGGAAAGCCGGCGCCGCCGCGCCCGCGCAACCCCAATTCCTTGACCTCGTTGACGATCCAGTCGCGGCCCTTGAGGATCAGCTCCTTGGTGCCGTGCCAATCGCCGCGCTGCCGCGCACCCGCGAGCCGCCAATCCTGATGGCCGTAGAGGTTGGTGAAGATGCGATCGGCGTCGGCGAGCATGCGATTCTCTCACTTCAGCGTGGTGCGGCCGGCAACGGCTTCGGAGCCGCGGCGGCCGATGACCGAGCCGGCCGGCGGCGGCTGGCCGTCGCGCAGCGCGTCGAGCAGCGTCTCGGTCGCCGGCCCATCGAGATCCTCGTAGAAATCGTCGTTGACCTGCAAGATCGGCGCATTGACGCAGGCGCCGAGGCACTCGACCTCGACCAGCGTGAAGAGCCCGTCCGGTGTGCTGCCGCCAACCTCGACGCCGAGCTTCTTGCGGCACGCCGCCACGATATCATCCGAGCCGCGCAGCCAGCACGGCGTTGTCGTGCACGCCTGCAGCAGCCAGCGTCCGACCGGGCGCAGGTTGAACATCGTATAAAAGCTCGCGACCTCGTAGACCCGGATCGGCGCCATGTCGAGCAGCGCCGCGACCCGGTCCATCGCGGCCCGCGGCAGCCAGCCGCCGCTCTGGCGCTGCGCCAGGTCGAGCAATGGCAGCACCGCGCTCGCCTGCCGCCCCGGCGGGTATTTCGCGATATATGCCTGCGCCCGCTCCATGTTCTGCGGCGAGAGCTCGAAGCTCTCCGGCTGCTCGAAATCGGCGGCGCCGCCATGCGCGCTCATCGGTCGATCTCGCCGAAAACGATGTCCATCGAGCCCAGGATCGAGACGATGTCGGCCAGCATATGCCCGCGGCACATGAAATCGGCGGCCTGCAAAAAGGCAAAGCCGGGCGCACGGATCTTGCAGCGATAGGGGCGGTTGGTGCCGTCGGCGATGAGATAGACGCCGAACTCGCCCTTTGGCGCCTCGACCGCGGTGTAGGTCTCGCCGGCCGGCACGTGATAGCCCTCGGTATAGAGCTTGAAATGATGGATCAGGGCTTCCATCGAGCTCTTCATCTCGGCCCGCGGCGGCGGCGACACCTTGCGGTCGTTGATTTTGATCGGTCCCGGCGGCATTTGCGCCAGGGCTTGGCGGATGATCCGCACCGACTGCCGCATCTCCTCGATCCGCACCAGATAGCGGTCGTAGGAATCGCCGTTCTTGCCGATCGGCACGTCGAAATCCATCTCGGCATAGGCGTCGTAAGGCTGCGCCCGGCGCAAGTCCCAGGCGACGCCCGAGCCGCGCAGCATCGGCCCGGAAAAGCCCCAATCGGCTGCCTCGGCGGCGCTGACCACCCCGATATCGACACTGCGCTGCTTCAGAATGCGGTTTTCGGTCAGAATTCGCTCGATATCGTCGATCGTCTTCGGGAAGCTGTCGCAGAAGGCCAAGATGTCGTCGGCGAGACCGGCCGGCAGGTCGAGATGCACGCCGCCGGGGCGGAAATAATTCGCGTGCAAGCGCGCGCCCGAGACGCGCTCGTAAAACTCCATCAGCCGCTCGCGCTCCTCGAACCCCCACAAGAACGGCGTGATCGCGCCGACGTCGAGCCCAAAGGCGCAGACGCACAACAGATGGTTCAGGATGCGGGTGATCTCGGCATAGAGCACGCGAATGTACTGTGCCCGCGGCGGCGGGGTGATGCCGAGGAGCTTTTCGACCGCGAGCGCGAAGGCGTGCTCCTGGCACATCGGCGAGACGTAGTCGAGCCGGTCGAAATACGGGATCGCCTGCAGATAGGTCTTGTATTCGATCAGCTTTTCGGTGCCGCGGTGGAGGAGGCCGATATGCGGATCGACGCGCTCGACGATCTCGCCGTCCATTTCGAGGATGAGCCGCATGACCCCGTGCGCGGCCGGGTGCTGCGGCCCGAAATTCATCGTGAAATTCTTGATCCGCGGCGGCCCTTCGAGCTCGCTCGCGGTCCGCGGCCGCTCCGCGCTCACGGCGCGCCTCCGGCCGAAGCATCGCCCTCTGTCGCCTTTTCGTCGCCGGGGAGCACCTTGTCCATCCCCTCCCAGGGCGACAGAAAGTCGAAGCTGCGAAACTGCTGCGGGAGACGCACCGGCTCGTAGACGACGCGTTTCTGCTCGTCGTCATAGCGCAGCTCGACATAGCCCGTCAGCGGGAAATCCTTGCGCAGCGGGTGCCCGTCAAACCCGTAATCGGTCAGGATGCGCCGCAGGTCGGGGTTGTCGGCAAAGTAGATGCCGAACAGGTCCCAAGCCTCGCGCTCCCACCACCCGGCGCTGCTGAAGATCGCCACCGCGGACGGCACCGGCTGAGCCTCGTCGGTGGCGAGCTTGAGGCGAATGCGCTGGTTGAGGCTCAAGCTCAACAGATTGTAGACCACCTCGAAGCGCTCTTCGCGCTCGGGAAAATCGACGCCGCAGAGGTCGCACAGCACGGTGAACCGGCATTTCGGGTCGTCGCGCAGAAACCGCAGCACGCGGGCCAGCGCCTCGCGCTCGACCCTGAGGCACAGCTCGCCATGACGAATTTCGGTAGCGCCGACCGCGTCCGGCAACGCCGCCGAGACATGCTCGGCGAGGGCTTTCAGGCGCTCTTCCATGGGTATGGACTAACGGGCAAAGTTGCGGGTTCTTCTGATCTTCTTCTGCAGCAACAGGATGCCGTAGAGCAATGCCTCCGCCGTCGGCGGACAGCCCGGCACATAGACATCGACCGGCACGATGCGGTCGCAGCCGCGCACCACCGAATAGGAATAATGGTAATAGCCGCCGCCATTGGCGCAGGAGCCCATCGAGATGACCCAGCGCGGCTCGGCCATCTGGTCGTAGACCTTGCGCAACGCCGGCGCCATCTTGTTGCACAAGGTCCCGGCGACGATCATGACATCGGCCTGGCGCGGGCTGGCACGAAACACCACGCCAAAGCGGTCGAGATCGTAGCGGCTGGCGCCGGTGTGCATCATCTCGACCGCGCAGCAGGCCAGCCCGAAGGTCATCGGCCAGAGCGAGCCGCTGCGTGCCCAATTGAACGCATTGTCGAGATTGGCGACGAGAAACCCTTTGTCTCGGACCTCCTCGGTCGCCGCGCGCAGCAGCAGATTTTGCGCGCCGGGCGCCACCGGTCCTGCTTGCGCCTCGCTCATTCCCAGTCGAGCGCCCCCTTGCGCCATTCATAGATAAACCCGACGGTCAGGACGCCGAGAAAGACCACCATCGACCAAAAGCCAAAGACACCGATGTGGCCGAGCGAGACGGCCCAAGGGAACAAAAACGCGACTTCGAGATCGAAGATGATGAACAGGATGGCGACGAGGTAATAGCGGACGTCGAAGCGGATGCGTGCGTCCTCGAACGGCTCGAAGCCGCATTCGTAGGGCGACAGCTTTTCGCTGTCCGGATTCTGGCGGGCGACGATGAACGAGCCCGCGACCAAGGCTGCCGCGAGACCGGCCGCGATCGCCAGAAAGACCAGGATCGGGAAATATGCGCGCAGCAGGCTATCCATCAACGGGCTCGATCGGGCGGATCTCAATCAAGTGGCCGGGCAGCCCCGGCATTCGTTCGGACCCCGGTATAGGACGGATCGCGCGACGCGGCAAACCATCCTTGCGGATCAGAAGCTGAGCCCGCGCATCGCGACCGGGCCGGCGGGCGATGGCGGGAGCGACGGGGCTCGAACCCGCGACCTCCGGCGTGACAGGCCGGCGCTCTAACCAACTGAGCTACGCCCCCTTTTGCCGCCGTTTTGTCAAACGGCCCGGCGTTCCGGAGTGGCTACCCCTACCCCGCGCGCCCAGGGGTGTCAAGACACCGCGCCGCAGGGTAGCGACGCGGTCAGCACCTGCCGGCGCGCTGGTGGGCGATGAGGGATTCGAACCCCCGACCCCCTCGGTGTAAACGAGATGCTCTGCCGACTGAGCTAATCGCCCACGGTTCGCCGCCGATCGGCCGCGGCCCGGCGGCTTCCGGTCAATTCCCCGGCGGCTTCCGTCAATTCAACGAATCACGCAGGCTTTTGCCCGGCTTGAACTTGGCCTGCTTCGATGCGGCGATCTTGATCTTTTCGCCGGTGCGCGGGTTGCGCCCTTCGGAAGCCGCACGCGAGGCAACCGAGAAGGTGCCGAAACCGACGAGGCGGACCTCGCCGCCATCCTTCAATGCCTCCTCGATCGATTCGAACACCGCGTCGACCGCACGACTCGCCTCCGTTTTTCGCAATTCGGTCTTGCTGGCGACGGCATCGACGAGCTCGTTCCTGTTCACTGGCTGCCCCCTGCGCGAGTGTTGTGAAATCCCGGCTTCGGCCTATTCGCCGTCCAGTTTAGTGCGTGGGGCCCGCTAGGTCAACCGCTGCGCGGCCAAGAAAGCGGAGCGATTTTGAGGCATTACGGTCAGTTCTCGATGCTGCTTGCACTCCGTAACCGTCAAAAAACCGCCCCAAGGGTCGCCTAATGCGTCACCAATCCGGAACGTGCGTCATTCGTCGCGGGAATGATCGTCTCGGGCTCGTCGTCGGACCAGGGCATCGGTATCAAAGGCGCGGTCAGCGCCAGACTGAGCAGCTCATCCACGGTCTTGATCGGAACGATCTTCAACCCCTTTTTGACATTGTCCGGGATCTCGGCGAGGTCCTTCTCATTCTCGCTCGGGATCAGCACGGTCTTGAGCCCGCCGCGCAACGCCGCCAGCAGCTTCTCCTTGAGGCCGCCGATCGGCAGCACGCGGCCACGCAAGGTGATTTCGCCGGTCATCGCGATATCGCGCTTGACCGGGATGCCGCTCAGCACCGAGACGATCGAGGTCACCATCGCGACCCCGGCCGACGGGCCGTCCTTGGGTGTGGCTCCCTCCGGCACGTGCACATGGATGTCGCGCTTCTCGAAGATCGTCGGCCGGATGCCAAAGATAAAGCTGCGCGATTTGACAAAGCTTTCGGCCGCCTGGACCGATTCCTTCATCACGTCGCCGAGCTTGCCGGTGGCTGTGACCCGGCCCTTGCCGGGCAAGGTCACCGCCTCGATCGTCAGCAATTCGCCGCCGACCTCGGTCCAGGCGAGCCCGGTCGTGACCCCGATCAGGTCTTCGCTCTCGGCCTCGCCAAAGCGGAACCGCCGGACCCCGGCGTATTTTTCGAGATTGCGGCGGGTCACCGCCACCCGCTCGGTCTTCTTCATCAAAATGTCTTTGATCGCCTTGCGGGTCAGGTTGGCGATCTCGCGCTCGAGGTTGCGCACCCCGGCCTCGCGCGTGTAGTAGCGGATCAGGTCGCGAACCGAATCGTCGCTGATGCTCCACTCGGTTTTGCGGATGCCGTGCGCCGTCATTTGCTTGGGGATCAGGTGTCGGCGCGCGATCTCGACCTTCTCGTCCTCGGTATAGCCGGGGATGCGGATGATCTCCATGCGGTCGAGGAGCGGCTGCGGGATGCGCAGGGTGTTCGCCGTGGTGACGAACATCACATCCGACAGATCGTAATCGACCTCGAGATAATGATCGTTGAACGTGCCGTTCTGCTCGGGATCGAGCACTTCGAGCAAGGCCGAGGACGGGTCGCCGCGCCAATCGGCGCCGAGCTTGTCGACCTCGTCCAACAGAAAGAGCGGGTTCGACGACTTCGCCTTTTTCATTCCCTGCAAAATCTTGCCCGGCATCGAGCCGATATAGGTCCGGCGGTGGCCGCGGATCTCGGCTTCGTCACGCACGCCGCCCAGGGACATGCGCACAAAATTGCGGCCGGTGGCGCGCGCCACCGATTTGCCGAGCGAGGTCTTGCCGACCCCGGGCGCGCCGACCAGGCACAGGATCGGCCCCTTCATCTTCTTGATGCGCTGCTGGACGGCGAGGTATTCGAGGATCCGCTCCTTGACCTTCTCCAGTCCGAAATGGTCGGCGTCGAGCACCTTTTCCGCGCTCTTGATGTCGCGCTTGATTTTGGTGCGGTCGTGCCACGGCACCGACAGCAGCCAATCGAGATAGTTGCGCACCACCGTCGCTTCGGCCGACATCGGGCTCATGCTTTTGAGCTTTTTCAGCTCCGCCGCGGCCTTGTCGCGCGCCTCTTTTGAGAAGGCGGTCTTGTTGATGCGCTCTTCGAGCTCGGCCATCTCGTCGCGGCCGTCCTCACCCTCGCCGAGCTCTTTCTGGATCGCCTTGAGCTGCTCGTTGAGGTAGTATTCGCGCTGGGTCTTCTCCATCTGCCGCTTGACCCGGTTGCGGATCCGCTTTTCGACCTGGAGGACGCCGATCTCGCCTTCCATCGAGCCAAACACCTTTTCCAGGCGCTCGGCCACCGCTTCGGTTTCCAGCAGCTCCTGCTTTTCCGGGATCTTCAGCGCGAGGTGCGCGGCGACAGTGTCGGCGAGCTTGGCCGGGTCCTCGATCTGGTTGATCGACACCAGGACCTCGGGCGGGATTTTCTTGTTGAGCTTGATGTACTGCTCGAACTGGGCGACCACGGTGCGGGCCAGCGCCGCCATCTCCTGGCGTTCGCCGATCTTGTCGACGATCGGGTCGGCATAGGCCTGGAAGAATGAAGCGTTGTCGGCAAAACGCGTGATCCGGGCGCGCTGTCCGCCCTCGACCAGCACCTTGACGGTCCCGTCCGGCAGCTTGAGCAGCTGCAGCACGGTCCCGACCGTGCCGACCGCATAGATATCGGCGGTCGCGGGATCGTCCTGCGCCGCGTTCTTTTGCGTGACCAGCAGGATCTGCTTGTCGTCCTTCATCACATCTTCGAGAGCGCGCACCGATTTTTCGCGGCCGACGAACAGCGGCACGATCATGTGCGGGAACACAACGATGTCGCGGAGGGGCAGGACGGGATAAAGCGCGCCGTGCACGAGTTCTAGCATAAGCCCTCTTTTTTGACAGGGACCGCCCACGGGTCGAGCCGGGAGGTCGGGACCACCACAAACACCTGTTTAGGTTGGCCTGGTTTGAGCCGCAGTCAAGCCGGTTGGCGAGCGCGGCCGGTTCGCTCAGTCGCCGGTGCCGACATCGCCGCGCCGGTCGGAGTAAATTTGCAGCGGCTGCGCCCGGCCCTCGACAACCTCGCGGTTGATCACGATCTCGCTGACCCCAACCAAGCTCGGCAGCTCGAACATCAATTCGAGCAGGATCGCCTCCATGATCGAGCGCAGCCCGCGCGCGCCGGTCTTGCGCAGGATCGCCTTGCGCGCGATCCCCTTCAGCGCTTCCTCGGTCAATTCGAGCCGGACATCCTCCATCTCGAACAGCCGCTGGTATTGCTTGACGAGCGCGTTCTTCGGCTTGGTCAGGATATCGACCAACGCCCCTTCGTCGAGATCGTCGAGGGTGGCGACTACCGGCAGCCGGCCGACGAATTCCGGGATCAGGCCGAATTTGAGCAGGTCTTCGGGCTCGAGGTCGCGCAGGATTTCGCCTGTCTTGCGCTCGTCCGGCCCGCGCACCTCGGCGCCGAAACCGATCGAGGTGCCTTGGCGCCGCTGCGCGATGATCTTTTCGAGGCCCGAGAACGCGCCGCCGCAGACAAACAGGATGTTGGTGGTATCGACCTGCAGAAACTCCTGCTGCGGGTGCTTGCGGCCGCCCTGCGGCGGGACCGAGGCGATGGTCCCCTCCATGATCTTGAGCAGCGCCTGCTGCACGCCCTCGCCCGACACGTCGCGGGTGATCGACGGGTTGTCGGATTTGCGCGAGATCTTGTCGACCTCGTCGATATAGACGATGCCGCGCTGCGCCCGCTCGACATTGTAGTCGGCCGCCTGCAGCAGCTTCAAAATGATGTTCTCGACATCCTCGCCGACATAGCCGGCCTCGGTCAGCGTCGTCGCGTCGGCCATCGTGAACGGCACGTCGATGATCCGCGCCAGGGTCTGGGCGAGCAAAGTCTTGCCCGAGCCGGTCGGGCCGACCAGCAGAATGTTCGATTTGGCGAGCTCGACGTCGTTTGCCTTGGCGCCATGCGCGAGCCGCTTGTAATGGTTGTGGACCGCGACCGACAGCACGTGCTTGGCGTGGTCCTGGCCGATCACGTAATCGTCGAGCACCTTGCAAATGTCACGCGGGCCCGGCACCCCGTCGCGCGATTTGACCAAGGTCGTCTTGTGCTCTTCACGGATGATGTCCATGCAGAGCTCGACGCATTCGTCGCAGATGAAGACGGTCGGCCCGGCGATCAGCTTCCTGACCTCGTGCTGGCTTTTGCCGCAGAACGAGCAGTAGAGCGTGTTCTTCGAGTCGCCGCCGCTGGACTTGCTCATCGCCACTCCGTCGCCGGCCGGGCGAGCGCGCCCGCCTCGCCGGTCTTGTCGTTCCCGGCCTCTATGCCGGGCACCATCGCGGCCCCCGACACCCGGTCGGAGTATATGGGCTCGCAACCGATCAACAACCACTTAATCATAAGCGATCCGCCGCCCTTCTGCCCCCAGCCGCTACCCAGATCGGCGTCAGGCGCGCGCCCGCTCGTCCTCGCGCGCCCCAGGTCGGCTGTCGACGACCTCGTCGACAAGGCCGAACTCCTTGGCTTCGTGCGGCGTCAGAAAGCGGTCGCGCTCGACCGCAGCGGCGATCACATCGAGCGGCTGTCCGGTGTGCTTGACGTAGATATCGTTGAGCCGCGCGCGCAGCCTCAGGATCTCGCGGGCCTGGATCTCGATGTCGGTCGCCTGACCCTGGGCGCCGCCCGAGGGCTGGTGGATCATGATGTTCGAGTTCGGCAGCGAGAAGCGCTTGCCCTTGGCGCCGGCGCAGAGCAGCAGCGAGCCCATCGACGCGGCTTGGCCGATGCACACCGTCGACACCGGCGAGCGGATGTATTGCATCGTGTCGTAGATCGCCAGCCCCGAGGTCACAACGCCGCCCGGCGAGTTGATGTAGAAAGCGATGTCCTTCGCCGGGTTTTCCGATTCGAGAAACAGCAGCTGGGCGCAGATCAGGCTGGCGACCGCGTCATGAACCGGGCCGACGAGAAAAATGATCCGCTCCTTGAGCAGGCGCGAATAGATGTCATAGGCGCGCTCGCCGCGGTTGGTCTGCTCGACCACCATCGGCACCAGGTTGTTCATGCGGGGCTCGAAATAATCAGGCATTTGCAGGGCTCCTCGACGCGGCTTGATCTAGGGTGAAGGCGGGGCGACGGCGGGCAGGTCATTCTCGGCGTCCGGATCGGGCATTGCCAGCAGCTCCTGCGGGCTCACCCGGCGCTCCTCGGGCTTGGCCAGCTCGACGATGAAATCGACGACCTTGTCCTCGTAGATCGGCGCCCGCAGATTGGCCAACGCCGCCGGGTTCTGCCGGTAGAAATCGAGGACCTGACGCTCGTAGCCGGGATGACGGCGGGCCTCGCGGGCTACCGCCTGGTTCAGCTCGTCCTGCGTCACCGAGATGTTGTTGCGTTGCCCGACCTCGGCCAGCAGCAGGCCGAGCCGCACCCGGCGCTCGGCGATCCCGCGATATTCGGCCCTGGCCGCCTCCTCGTCAGGCGCGGGCTCGGCAGCTGCTTCGGGTACGGATTCGGCAGCAGTGTCGGGTGCCGCCTCTGCCGTCGGCGCCGCTTCGACCTGAGCCGGCTCCTCCTGCCCAGCCTCCTCCTGCCCAGCGTCGGTCGGCCCAGCCTCGGCCTGCGCTTGTTTCCGCCGCTCCTCCTCGGCCTGATGCTGCGCCCAGATATTGTCGAATTCGAGATCGAGCATGCCGGGCGGCACCGGGAAATCGTAGCGCTCGGCGAGCTTGTCGAGCAGCGCCCGCTTGAGCCGAAGCCGGGTCAGCCCGTCATAATCGCGCTGCATCTGCTGCTGCACCTCCTGGCGCAGCTCGGCGAGGTTTTCGAGGCCGACCGCTTTGCCGAGCTCGTCGTCGATGGCGAGCGGGGCGCGTTCGCGTACCTCCTTCACGTCGATCTCGAAGACCGCTTCCTTGCCGGCGAGGTCGGCCGCCGCGTAATCCTCGGGAAAGGTCACGCGCAACGTGCGGTGCTCGCCCGCGACCGCGCCCAAGAGCTGCTCTTCGAAGCCCGGTATAAAGCTGCCGGAGCCGAGCGGGATCTGCCGGTCCTTGCCGCCGGCGCCGGGAATTTCCTGCTCGCCGACCCGGCCCTCGACATCGGCGACGATGATGTCGCCGCTCGCCGCGGCGCGCACGACCGGCTCCGCCTTGCGCTGCTGCTCGGCGATGCGCTCGATCGCCCGGTCGATCTCCTCGCTCGGCACCTCGACCACGACCCGCTCGATGCCGAGATCGGCAAAGCTCGGCTCGGGGATCTCGGGCAGCACCTCGACCGCCATCTTGTATTCGAGATCCGCACCTTCGGCGAACGAGACGATGTCCACCTTGGGCGGCAATGCCGGGCGCAGATTGTGCTCTCGGATCGCGTCGGCCGAGCCGCCTTGGACGGTGCTCTCCAGCACCTCGCCGCGCACCGACGAGCCAAACCGGCGGCGCAGGATCTGCATCGGCACCTTGCCCGGCCGAAATCCCGGCAGGTTGACGGTGCGGCCGATCTCGTCGAGCCGGCTCGCCACCTTTTCCTCGAACTCGCCGGCGGGGACCACGATCCGGTACTCGCGCTTGAGCCCGTCGGTGCTGGTTTCGGTTACTTCCATTTAGAGAAAGCCTGTGGTTCGAAGGTGAATTCGGCGAGCCGTGGTGCGGGCGGAGGGATTTGAACCCCCACGATTTGCATCGCTGGAACCTAAATCCAGTGCGTCTACCGATTCCGCCACGCCCGCCGCTCCCGCCGGCGCGGCGACCGCGGCCGCCCGCCGAAGGCGCGTTATTAGCATGGACCCGAGCCGCAACCTAGATCTGCCGCCCTCGATTGCGCCGGCGGACCCTTCAATTGGTCAAGCCTCTGCAATCATCAAGACCGGGGGCATCAAGACCGGGGGCATCAAGACCGGGGGCTCAGCTCGTCCGCGCCAGGCTGCGGATCGCCGCCGAAGCCGCGACCCGGCCGTCGCCGCGATAGGCTTCGTGGTTGGCTTCGATATCGCTGAGCCGATAGCGATAGTTGATCATGATCCCGGCCGATTGCTGCAGCCCCTTGGCCGAGGTGTCGCCGAGCCAGTTCAGCCGCTCGACGCGCGCCCCGTTGGTCAGATGGAAGTGCGCCACCGGGTCGAGCGCCCGGCCCGAGGGGGCGCGCTCGACCAGCAGATAATGCGCGCACAGGCGCAGCAGCGGGTCGTGCAGCGCCGCCGCGAGCTGCGGGTCGGCGTGCCAGCCGGGGCGATCCAGCACAGCCGACAGGTCGTGCTCGCCGAGCCCCTCCCCCAGCACTTCGAGCGCGGTGCGCTCGGCCGGCAGCAGCAGCCCCTCCCCCGCCTCGCTCTGCCGATCGAGCCAGGCGCGAAAGCCGGGTGCCGGCGACAGGGTCGCGAACACGTCGAGCCGCGGCAATTCGGCGGCCAGCGCATCGACGACGCGCTTGATCAGAAAATCGCCAAAGCTGATCCCGGCGAGACCGTGCTGGCAATTCGAGATCGAATAGAAGATCGCGGTGTCGGCCGCATGCGGATCGTCGACCGGGGCAGCCTCGTCGAGCAGCGCATGGATTTCGCCCGCCATGCCCTGGACCAGCGCCACCTCGACAAAAATCAACGGCTCGTCCGGCATGCGCGGGTGAAAGAAGGCGAAGCAGCGGCGGTCGGCTTCGAGCCGGTTTTTGAGGTCGGTCCAGCCGCGGATCTCGTGCACCGCCTCGTAGGCCATCAGCTTTTCGAGGAGTGCCGCCGGCGATTCCCAGCCGATCGCCTTCAATTCGAGAAAGCCGATGTCGAACCAGTTGGCGAGAAGCCGCCGGAGGTCCTGCTCGAGCCCATGCAGCAGCGGGTCGTGCCGCCCCAGATCGATCAGCTCGCCGCGGCGGTCGACCAGAAACTTGACCCCTTCGGGGAGCGCGTTGAATTGCCGCAGCAGCGTGATCCGCGGCGGCTCCAGCGCGTCGCGCAGCGCCGCTTCGGCAGCGGCGCGCTCGACCGGCCCCGCAGCTTCGGCGAGCGCGCCGCAGCGCCGGTCGATCGCGTCGTGATCGACATCGAACTCGCTCGCGAGCAGGCGCAAAAAGCGCTCGCGGCCGCGTGGGTCGAGCAACAGATAGGTGCGGCCGAGATCGGCGGCGCGGGCGCGCGCGGTGACCTCGCCGCTCCGCCCGTCGAGGCAGCTCAGCATCTGGCGGCGCAATTCGCCCTCGTCGGCGGCCGACAGCTCGGGCCGCGGCGCGCGGGAGAGCACGCCCCGCGCCGACAGCGCGATCTCGCGCCAGGCGCTGCGCAGATTGGCGAGCGTGCGGTCGAAAACGCCTTCGAAAAATCCGGTGGGGGCGCGATCGCTCATGGCGGCCATTGAGGCGGTGGCGGGCGGCGAGAGAGTGGCGGCCGGGGCGCCGCCGTCAACCCCGAAAGAGGGGCAACCGTCATGCCCGTGTCAGCTCGCGCAGCACGCCGGGCAGCGCCTCGACCAGATCCTCGGCGACCAGCCCGGCGCCGAGCCGGCCGGCAGCGGCGCCGTGCATCCAGACCGCCGCCGAAGCCGCTGCAAACGGCTCCATCCCTTGCGCGAGCGAGGCCGAGCACCATCCCCGCCAGGACGTCCCCGCTGCCCGCCGTCGCCAGATCGGGCGGCGCATTCTGCATTGATCGCGACGCGGCCGTCCGGGGCGGCGATCACCGTGTCGGCGCCCTTCAGCACGACGACCGCGCCACTCTGCCGGGCGGCGCGACACGCCCGCTCGGGCTTGCTGCCGGCGGTATCGAAGAGCCGGGCAAACTCGCCCTGATGCGGGGTCAGCACGCAAGGCGCGCGAATCGCCGCGAACAAGGCCTCCGGCTCGCCGGTGAACGAGGTCAGCGCATCGGCGTCGAGCACGGCCGATTTTTGGGCGGCGAGGATTGCCAGCACCGTGTCGCGGGTCTCGCCGCCAACCCCGGCGCCCGGACCGATCAACGCCGCGTTGCGCCGCTCGTCGGCGAGCAATCCGCAAAGCTCGTCGAGACCGGCAACCGGGTGCACGATCACCCCGGTCAATGCCGCGGCATAGACTGGAAACGCCTCGGCCGGCGCGGCAACGGTGACGAGGCCGGCGCCAATTCGGGCCGCCGCCCGCGCGGCAAGACGTCCCGCCCCGGTCATCACCGCCCCGCCGGCAACGAGCGCATGTCCGCGGGTATATTTGTGGCTGTCGCGGCCGGGCCGCGGCAAGGCAGCGAGCCACCACGCAGGATCGTTCTCCGCGGTATCGGGCGCCACCCGATCGAGCACGCTGGCGGGGATGCCGATCGGCGCCAGCACCGTCTCGCCGCAATGCCCGCGTCCCGGCAGCAGCAGATGACCGGGCTTCTTGCGAAAAAACGTCACCGTCAGCGCCGCCCGCGGCGCCACGCCGCGGACCTCGCCGCTCGCCCCGTCGATGCCGCTCGGCACATCGACCGCGACGACCGGGATCTCGTGCTCGCCCAGCGCCCCGACGATCGCGCGCGCCAGACCGTCGATCGGCCGCGCGAGCCCGGCGCCGAAGAGCGCGTCGATGGCGAGCCCGGCGCCGTCGAGCACCGCCGGCGCCAACGGCTCGACCGGCCGCTGCCAACGCGCCGCGGCCACCGCCGCATCTCCCTGCAATCGGCCGATCTCGCCGAGCAATGCCAGCCGCACCGGCCAGCCGCGCTCGGCGAGGAGGCGAGCGGCGACAAAGCCATCGCCGCCGTTGTTGCCCGGCCCGCACAACACCGCGACCGGCCGCGCCGGCCAGCGCCGCGATACTGCGTCGGCAACCGCGCGCCCCGCCGCCTCCATCAGCACGATGCCGGGTACTCCGCCGGCGATCGCGAGCCGGTCGGCCTCGCTCATTTGTTGCGGGCGCAACAGCGCCTTGCGCCGCCAGCCATCGCCCGAGATCGCCATCACCTTGATGTGGGGAGCGCTGCCGCCCGGCCCAACCGCGACGCCAAACCCAAACCTTGACGCCAATCCTTGACGCCAAAACCTTGACGCCTGTGGCGCGAACCGCTACCTCCAGCCATGGCGGCGGGTGTAGCTCAGCTGGTTAGAGCGCCAGATTGTGGATCTGGATGTCGCCGGTTCGAACCCGGTCACTCGCCCCAGTTTTCTCGCAAGCAAAGCTCATGGCCGACGAAACCGAAATCGCAGAGCGGCGGCCGAGCCCGATCGACCCCTGAGCGGAGAGCAAGCCGGCCATGAAGCGAACCCAAGCGCGCAAGCCGCGCACCCAAGAGCGCGCCAACCGCCATAAAGCAAAGCTCAAAGCCAAGCGCCGCCGCCAGCGCGCCCGCGCCGAGGGCTAGCGCCTGATCGCGTTAGATTGGAGCATCTCGAGCTTTCTCGCCTCCCCCGGGCGAGGGCTGATGGCCCCCGAACGGCATCGATGTGCCAAGGTTGGGTTGTCGCAACTCCAACAGAGGGAGTCATCCATGAGCGAGGTTACAACGATTGGGCTGGATCTGGCCAAGCGGGTTTTTCAGGTGCACGGGGTTGACGCGGCGGGCACGGTGGTGCTGCGGCGCCAGCTCAAGCGTCGCCAGATGGCGCCGTTTTTCGCCAAGCTGCCGCCTTGTCTGGTCGGCATCGAGGCCTGCGGCACGGGGCACCATTGAGGGCGCACTCTGCAAGGTCTCGGCCATCAGGTGCGGCTGATCCCGCCGGCTTATGCCAAGGCTTATGTGCGGCGGAACAAGACCGATCCGGCCGACGCCGAAGCCATCTGCGAGGCGGTCGGCCGCCCCTCGATGCGCTTTGTGCCGCTCAAGAGCGCAGCCGACCAAGCCATGGCCGCGGTGCACCGGGTGCGCGAGCGGCTGATCGCGCAGCGCACCATGCTGATCAACGCGCTGCGCGGCCACATGGCCGAGTTTGGCGTCGTCGTCGCGGTCGGGCCGCAGCATGTCAAGGAGATGGTCGCCGAGCTGGCCGAGCCCGACAACGTGCCCGAGCCGCTGCGCCAGGCGCTGCTGGGGCTGGTCCGGCTGTTGGCCGCGCTCAAGGAGCAGATCACGGCCCTCGACAAGCAGATCGTCAATTGGCATCGGCACAACCCATGCAGTCGTCGGCTGGCCGGGATCGACGGCTTTGGCCCGATCCTGTCGACCGCGCTGAGCTTGCGAGTGCAGCAGCCCGAGCGGTTCCGCAGCGGGCGCGACCTGTCCGCCTGGATCGGATTGGTGCCGAAACAGAACTCCTCGGCCGGCAAGATCCGGCTGGGATCGATCAGCAAGCAGGGCGACGTCTATCTGCGCCGGTTGCTGGTCAACGGGGCGATGGCGGTGCTCAACGGCAAACGGGCCAAGACCGACCCGTGGATCGTGCGTCTGCTCGAGACCAAGCCGCGCCTGGTGGCCGCGGTGGCGCTGGCCAACAAGATGGCACGCATCGCCTGGGCGGTGATGGTGCGCGGGACCGACTTCCGACGCGCGCCGGCGACGGCCTGACCGGGCCGGCCGAACCGCGCCGGGAGGCTTGCCAGGAAGAAGGTGCATACGGATGTCGACAGTCGACCGACAAGGTGGTGCAGATCTGCCGGGTCAATGGGACATCGATCCCGAGGGCTTGATCAAGACCGCCACCTTACGGTTCCCACCTGGGCCAGCGGTCATCCGACCGCACTACAAAGGCCGGACACATGACTGCAAGCGACTTCGCGCACATCCACCGCAGTTTCTTCTTGCGAGCCGGGGGCCATCCACACATGACCCGGAGGTCCACGTCTGATGCGCAGATGTCAGAACAAAAAGACGCAGACGGCCGGATCAAGTCCGGCCGAGGGGATTGGAGAGCGCTTCCAGCTAATCGGATCATGCTCTGCCATCTGTCCTGCGGGCTCGTACACCCGGGGAGTCTGGGGGCTCCCATCTGCGACCGCAGCACCGACTTTACCCTTGCGCCGCAATCAAGCAGAGATACGGGGAGCGGCTCTTCGACGAGCGCCCGGCCGTTCGCGGCACCGGCGCCGCTGGGTGGCATTACCGAATTGTGCTCGCTTGACGGCATTCGTCCGCGCCCTCGATCGGTGCAGCCGGCCGGCTATTTTACTGCCGATGCGGCGCGCCGTCGCTAAAATCTCTTCGGAAGGGCTCGGGCGAGGTGCGTTATGCGGCTGGAAAACAAGGTTGCGATCGTCGTCGGCGCTGGGCAGGGGCCGGGCGAGGGGCTCGGCAACGGGCGCGCCACGGTGCTGCGCTTTGTCCAGGAAGGCGCCACGGTGCTGGCCGTGGACCGGCGCTTCGACGCGGCCGCAGAGACCGCGGCGCTGGCGGCGAAGGAAGGTGAGGGCGAGTGTGTGCCGTTCGCAGCCGACGTGACCGACGAGAGGACGTTGGCCGCGATGGTCGCCGAGGCGGTGCGGCGCTGGGGTAGGATCGACATCCTGCACAACAATGTCGGGGTCAGCATTTCGGGTGGCGACACGCCGCTCCTGGAATTGACCGAGGCGGCGTTCGACCGGGTGTGCGCGATCAACCTGCGCGGCACGATCATGGCGTGCAAGCAGGCGGTCCCGCTGATGCGCGAGCAGCGCGCCGGGGTCATCACCAACATCTCCTCGGTCGCCGCCTACGAAAACAGCTACCCGCTCGTTGCCTACAAGGCGACCAAGGCGGCGATGATCGCCTTCACCCAGCAATTGGCATTGCACAACGCCGCCTGGGGGATCCGCGCCAATTGCATCCTGCCGGGCCTGATCGACACGCCGATGGCGGTCGACACGCGGGCGCTCGCCTCTAACCGCAGCCGCGCCGAGGTCGCCGCCGAGCGCGATGCGCGGGTGCCGCTGCGGGCCCGCATGGGCACCGCCTGGGACGTCGCCAACGCGGCCCTCTTCCTCGCCTCGGACGAAGCCAATTTTATCACCGGTGTGGCCTTGCCGGTCGATGGCGGCGCGCTGGTCAAACTCGGATGACTCGTCCGACCGTGTGACCGCACCGTGAGCAGGGGGCATCGGACGCACCAAAGCTTTGGCAGCCGCGTCAGCCAGGCGCCGGGGCGAGCGGGTCGAAGGGGTCGCCGGGGACCGCGAATTCCGAACCGTTGAAGCCCATCGCGGCGAGAAAGGCGGCACGCACCTCGGCCGGCTGGCCGGTCTGGAAGACATAGCCTTCGAGGCCGCGCCGGCTCAGCGGGTCGTTCAGCATTTCTGTCCGGGTCAGCCCGTTGCGGAGCGGCGCGCGGTCGGCGACCGGGAGCGGGATGCAATGGTTGACCGCCGGGTCGCGGAGCACCGCCTTGGGGTCTTCGCCGCGCGCGACTGCGTCGAGATCGCGCAAGAACCGCCGCCGGATCATGACGATGCCGCGATCGCTCGGGCCCAGATACTCGCGCGAGCGGTCGGCGATCCGCCCCTGCCCGACCCAGGTCACAAAATCCTGGTTCATGACGTGGCTGGTGATCCAGCGCCCGGTCGCCTCGTCGAGGATCGGGCCCTGCCAGGTCGGGATTCGAGCCTGATGATAGGGCTCGCTCTCCCTCGGCACCCGGCTGAAGCACCAGGTGAAGCTCAGCGTGTTCTCGTCGTCGACCGGGACCCGCCATTCGATGTGGTTGCCGGTGAAGAGGGCGTTCGGCCACAGGCAGACGCGACCGATGGTCCACAGCTCGTCCGCTTCGGTGGTGTCGGCGCGGATGCGCTTATACTGGAAGCCCCAGTCGAACTCGCTGAAATCAACCTTGAGGTGGCGCGGCGCGTAGGGTCCGGCGCGGCCCTTCAGCCGCAGGCTCCAGTTCGAATGGGTCCATTCGAAATGCACCGGGTCGATCGAATTCTCCTGGCATTGGAACCAGCTGCACGGGATCTCGGCCTTGACGATCTGGCGAAAGCCGTTGGGCCACGAGAAGAATTCCCAATCCGGCAGCAAAGGCCGCGGCTCGGGCCCCAGATAAGCCCACAGCAAACCGCCCAGCTCGGCGACCGGGTAGGCCTTGATACGGATTGCGTCCTTCAGCCGGGCCTGCGGATGCGCCGCGTCCTCATAGGGTTGCGCCAGGCACCTTCCGTCCGCATCGTAGAGCCAGCCGTGGTAATTGCAGCGCAGCCCGCACGCCTCGACATAGCCGTAGCTCAAATCGGCGCGGCGATGCCGGCAATGCCGGTCGAGGAGGCCCCACCCTCCGCCGAGATCCTTGTAGAGGACGAGGTCTTCGCCCAGCAGCCGCACCGGCCTGGTGCCGGGGGCTTCGAGCTCGACGGCACCGGCAATGGGCCACCAGTAGCGCCGCAACAGATCACCCATCGGGGTTCCGGCGGCGGTCCGGGTCAAGGACTGCCAGCGGCTTCCCGGCTCCTCCGCCCGATTTTGCGTCAAGGACAATCTCCGCTTGTGATGGCCGCGCAAAAATTAGCGAGGGAGGCAGCCGATGACCAGCGCCGTCGATAGTGGAATGTGCAAGACCGGGGCCGAGCATCTGGCGGCGCTGCGCGACGGCCGCGAGGTCTATATCGATGGCGGGCGGGTCGCCGATGTGACCCGGCACCCGGCCTTCCGCAACGCCTGCGCCTCGGCCGCGGCACTCTACGATTTTCAGGCCCGGCCGGAGAATCTGGAGCGTATGACCTTCACCCCGGCGCCGGGCATGCGGCGGGTCAACCGCGCCTGGCAGATGCCGAAGAGCCATCTGGAGCTGGTCGAGCGGCGCCGGGCGCTCGCGCTCTGGGCCGAGCAGTCGGGCGGTTTTGTCGGCCGTTCGCCCGATCACGTCGCGTCGAGCCTCCTGGGCCAGGTCATCGGCATCGAGGTGTTCCGCCGCCACGGCGCGGCGCGGGCCAAGGCGCTCCTCGACTATTTCGACTATGCGAGCCGCAACGACCTCTATTTGACCTATGTCATCATCAACCCGCAGGCCGACCGCGCGAAAGCCTGGGGCGAGCAGGACGAAGACCTCGTGGCCCGGCTCGTCGACGAGGACGCGGCCGGCATCACCGTGCGCGGCGCCAAGATGCTCGGCACCAGCGCGGTCATGGCGAACGAAATCCTGGTCGCCAATCTGCAGCCGCTGAAGCCCGGCGAGGAGGATCTCGCCCTCTCCTTCGCGATCCCGATCGCCACCAAGGGGCTGAAGCTCCTGTCGCGCAAATCCTACGAAGCCGCCGCGGTGTCGCGCGCCGACAACCCGGTCTCGTCGCGCTTTGACGAAAACGACGCGCTCGTCTGGTTCGAGGATGTCAAGGTGCCGTGGGAACGGGTCTTCGTCTATCGCGACACCGACATGTGCCGGGCCCAGTTCCACGACACGCAGGGCCACACCTTTCAGAATTACCAGGCGCAGATCCGGCTGATGGTCAAGCTCCGGCTGCTCGCCGGGATTGCGCGCCGGCTCGCCGAGACGATCGGCATCGCCGGGATGCCGCCGGTGCGCGAGGAGCTCGGCTGGATCGCGGCGCAGGCGGCGATGGTCGAAGGCATGGTCGCCGGCATGGAGGCGGCCGGCCATATGGAGAACGGCTGCTTCGTGCCGAACAAGCACATGATGTACGCCGCCCAGGTGCTGACCCAGGAGCTCTATCCGCGGATCATCGACAAGATCCGCAGCCTCGCCGGCGGGGCGTTGATCATGCTGCCCTCCTCGGCCGCGCGATTGGTCCGATCCCGAGCTGGCGGCGATTATCGGCCGGACCCAGCGTTCGCCGATCGCCGGAGCCGCGCCAGCGCGTCGATTTCCTAAAGCTCGCCTGGGACGCGATCGGCTCGGAATTCGCCTCGCGCCATACCCAATACGAGATGTTCTACGCCGGCGCCCGCTTTGTCAGCTGCGGCCACAGCTGGCGCACCTACGATTGGCCCGCCGCCGCGGCCCTCGTCGATCGCCTGCTCGCCGGTGAGGAGACGTAGTCAGCCGGCGGCGGTGAGATGGGCCAGCAATGCCGCCGCAGCTTTGGTTTCGGCTTGGCGTTTTGACGGGGCCGCCGCGGCGGCGGGCTCGCTTCCGGCGACTTGCACCGCGATGGTAAACACCAGTGCATGGTCGGGGCCGCTGGCGGCGATCAGCTGATAGACCGGGAGCGGCAGTCCGCGCGCCTGGACCCATTCCTGGAGCGCGGTCTTCGCATCGCGCGGCGGTCTTGTCATCTCCGCAAGCAGCGGCTCCCACCAGCGGCGCACAAATTCCGTCGCCGCCGCAAACCCGCCATCGAGAAAAATGGCGGCGATCACCGCCTCGCAGGCGTCGGCGAGAATCGCCGGGTTTGCTGCCGCACCGGCTGCCGCCTCGGCCGGCGACAGCACCAGATGCGGTCCCAGCCCGATCGCCGCGGCGACGCGGGCCAAGGTTTCACGACGCACCAGGTGATTATGGCGACGGGTCAGCGGCCCTTCGGGCTCGGTTTCAAACCGATGCCATAAATGGTCGGCGATGACGAGGCCCAGCACCCGGTCGCCGAGAAATTCGAGCCGCTCGTAATTGCGCTTGACCGGTCGGCGCCGGCCGCCGCGCCGGTCGGGAGACAGCGCGCTTGGATGGGTCAGCGCCTCCTCGAGCAGCTCCGGCCGCGCAAAACTGTGGCCGATCGCCTCGGCCAGCTCGGAGGCGGCCGGGGGGGCCGCTAATGGATGCCGCGGAACAGGCGGGAATAGCGGATCGCGAACGGCCACTTCCAGGGCTCCCACAGCGCGGCCGAGCCGTCGGTCGAGAAGAACAGGAACCGCGCCTTGCCGATCAGGTTTTCGGCCGGCACATAGCCGACCGCCGACAAGACCCGGCTGTCCTCGGAATTGTCGCGGTTGTCGCCCATCATGAAATAATCGCCCGGCGGCACATGGTAGATTTGGGTGTTGTCGAGCGGGCCGTTGTCGCCGAGCTTGATGATCGGGTGCTGCACGCCGTTGGGCAAGGTCTCGACATATTGCGCGAGCGGGATGACCGTGCCGTTGCCCTCCTGATAAAGAAAGTCCTCGATCCTTTTGCGCGGCACCAGCTGGTCGTTGATGTAAAGATTACCCTCCTTCATCTGGATGCGATCACCTGGCAGCCCGATCACCCGCTTTATGTAGTCGGTCGAATTGTCGGTCGGCAGCTTGAAGACAACGACGTCGCCGCGGTCCGGCGGGTGAGAAAATATTCGGCCGGAAAACAGCGGCAACCCGAACGGCAACGAATATCGGCTATAACCATAAGAAAATTTTGATACAAACAGATAATCGCCGACCAGCAATGTCGGTATCATTGATCCGGACGGAATATTGAACGGCTCGTACGCAACTGTGCGTACCACCAGTGCAATCAGCACCGCATAGACGACGGTTTTTACCGTATCGAGAATGCCGCCCGACGACTTCCTTTTGACGATGACGTTGCGCGCAGAGTTGGTTTTCATGGACTGCCTTGCCGGGCCGGAACACGCCCGATCAAGCCAAGCGTCCGGTGCCAAGTCAAGCGCGCTGCCGATCGAGCCAAGCTCAAGCTCCGGCGACGGCGGTGATGATCACGACCGCCTGGGCGATCGGCGGCTCGTCGGTCAAGGTCAGGTCGAGCCGCGCCGTCATTCCGGGCGGCGTCAGCTCGGCGAGGCGGTGCAATGCGCCGCCGGTCAGCCGCAAGGTCGGCTGCCCCGAAGCCATGTTGACGACCCCGAGGTCGCGCCAGAACACGCCGCGGCGAAACCCGGTGCCGAGCGCTTTCGAGCACGCCTCCTTGGCGGCAAAACGGCGGGCATAGCTCGCCGCCCGGTCGGTGCGCCGGTCGCAGCGCCGCCGCTCGGCCTCGGTAAAAATGCGATCGAGAAAGCGCTCGCCATAGCGCTCGATCACCTGCTCGATGCGGCGGATGTCGATCAGGTCGCTGCCCAGCCCCAGGATCATCGCCTCAGCCAATCATCGCCTCAGCCAATCATCGGATCAGCCGCGCGCCCGGTCGACCGAGTTGATGACCGGGGTGGCGCGCAACGCGGCGATGATCGTCGTCAAGTGCTTCACGTCGGCGACTTCGATATCGATCATGATCTCGAAGAAATCCTGCGAGCGGTTGGTGATCTTCAAATTGCTGATATTGCCGCCCTGCTTGCCGATCGTCGTGGTCAAGGTGCCGAGATTGCCCGGCTCGTTGGCGATCATGACGTTGACCCGGCCGACATGGACCGCGTCGTCCTCGCTGCTGCTCCAGGCGACATCGAGCCAGCGTTCCGGCGTATCGGCGAAATTTTCGAGGGTCTCGCAATCGATCGTGTGGATCGTCACCCCCTTGCCTGTCGTGACGATGCCGACGATGCGGTCGCCGGGCAGCGGATGGCAGCAGCCGGCAAAGTGCAAGGCCATGCCGGGGATCAGGCCGCGGATCGCCACCGCGGTGTCGCTGTACCCGGCCTTGCGCCGCGCGCGCGCCAGCGAGACGACCTTGGCTTTGGCCTCGGGCTGCTGCGGAAAGGCGGTGTTGATTACGGCACGCCCGGTCGCCAGCCCCTGGCCGACCGCGACGTAGAGGTCCTCCACGCTCGGACAGCTAAAGCTCTTCAGCACCGCTTCGAGCGGCCGTTCGGAAAACTCCCGCCCTTCCTGACGGAACGCCTTTTGCACAATGGCGCGGCCGAGATCGAGATACTGGGCGCGCTGCTGGGTGCGGATAAAGCGGCGGATGCGGGCTCGCGCCTTGCCGGTGACGACAAACCGTTCCCAGGTCGGCGACGGCCGCTGCGCCTTCGAGGTGACGATCTCGACCTGGTCGCCGTTGCCGAGCTCGGTGCGCAGCGGCACCAGCCGCCCGTTGATCTTGGCGCCGACGCAGGAGTCGCCGATCTCGGAATGCACCGCATAGGCGAAATCGACCGCGGTGGCGCCGCGCGGCAAGGCGATCAGATCGCCCTTCGGGGTAAAGGCGAAGACCTGGTCCTGGAACATCTCGAGCTTGGTGTGCTCGAGAAATTCTTCCGGCCCGGCGGCGTGGTCGAGGATATCCAACAGCTCGCGCAGCCAGCGATATTGCGGCCCCTCGGTCTTGCCCGCACCCTGCTTGTAGCTCCAATGCGCGGCAACCCCGAGCTCGTCCACCTCATGCATGTCGCGGGTGCGGATCTGGACTTCGATGCGCTGCTGCTCCGGGCCGATGATGCCGGTGTGCAACGAGCGGTAATTGTTCGGCTTGGGGGTGGAGATATAGTCTTTGAAGCGGCCCGGAACCACGTGATAGGCCGCGTGGATGATGCCGAGCGCGTGGTAGCACTCGCCGACATCGGCCACCAGGATGCGAAACGCCATCACGTCCGAGAGCTGCTCGAAGGTGACGTTCTTGGTTTGCATCTTATGCCAGATCGAATAGGGCGATTTTTCGCGACCGGAGACGCTGGCGCCGGCAACGCCGCCTTCGGCGAGCTTGCGGCCGAGCTCGTCGAGGATGCGCGGCACCACGCCGGCCCCTCGGTCGCGCAGAAAATCGAGGCGGGCCATGATGCCGGCGCGTGCATCGGGGTAGAGCTCGGCAAAGGCCAAGTCCTCGAGCTCGTCCTTCATGCGGTGCATGCCGATGCGTTCGGCCAGCGGCGCATAGATCTCCATCGTCTCGCGCGCGATCCGCCGGCGCTTTTCCGCGCTCTCGATAAAGCGCAGGGTCTGCATGTTGTGCAGCCGGTCGGCGAGCTTGACCAACAGCACGCGGATGTCCTCGGACATGGCGAGGACGAGCTTGCGGAAATTCTCGGCCTGTTTTGTCTGGTCCGATTGCAGCTCGATGCGCGACAATTTGGTGACGCCGTCGACGAGGCGCGCGATCTCGTGGCCAAAGCGGCCGTCGATGTCGTCGAGGGTGGCGACCGTATCTTCGACCGTGTCGTGCAGCAGGCCGGTTGCAATCGAAGCCGTGTCGAGCTTCATCTGGGCGAGGATGCCGGCGACCTCGACCGGGTGCGAAAAATAGGGATCGCCCGAGGCGCGCAGCTGGGCGCCGTGCGCTTTCATCGAATAGACATAGGCACGGTTCAACGCGCCTTCGTCGACGCTCGGGTCATAGGATTTGACCAGCTCGACGAGCTCGAATTGCCGCATCATGGCGCGATGATGCCCGTCTTCGCGTCCGAAGGGCCGATGGCCGGCGGCGGAGCCGGTGGCGACAACAGCGATATTGTCACCGGACGCGGTCAGGCCTCCTCGTCGGGATCGCCGGGCAAATCGGCCGCCGGCGCATTGAGGTCGAGGTCCTCCTCCTCGCCCGCCAGCAGATCCTCGGCCAGCTCTTCGTCGAGCGCCGTCTCGTCCTCCGGGTCGATCTGGTCCTCGCCGTCGATGCTGCTTCCCTCGGCTTCGAGCGCATCGTCGGCTTCGAGCGCATCGTCGGCTTCGAGCGCATCGTCGGCTTCGAGCGCATCGTCGGCTTCGAGCGCATCGTCGGCTTCGAGCGCGTCGTCGGCTTCGAGCGCGTCGTCGGCTTCGAGCGTGTCGTCGGCTTCGAGCGCCTCTTCCGCGACGAGCTCCTCGTCGACCCCGGCCTCGATGTCGCCGCCGAACGCCCCGCCGGGTGGCGCCACGCCAAACACGATCGGATCCACGTCGAGCTCGTGGGTTTCTTCGGGCTCGTCGATCTCGACATGCTTTTGCATGCCGCGCACGAGCGCCTCCCTGAGATTCAAGAGCCCGACCGTCTCGTCGGCGATCTCGCGCAGCGCGACCACCGGGTTTTTGTCGTCGTCGCGGTCGAGCGTCAGCGGCGCCCCTTTGGTGATGTCACGCGCGCGCTGGGAGGCGAGCAGAACCAGGTCGAACCGGTTCGGCACCTTGACGACACAATCTTCGACGGTAACGCGCGCCATCTTTTGACTCTTTTGCTGACCCCGAGCTGTTCAATATATGCAGCCGGCGGACGGGCGGCAACAGCGCTGCGCCAGCCTGTGCTTGACCCGGCTCGGGCAGCGCGCCTATATCTCGGGCAGCGCGCCTATATGACGCAAGCGTCGGCCGGATGGCAGAGTGGTTATGCAGAGGACTGCAAATCCTCGTACAGCGGTTCGATTCCGCTTCCGGCCTCCAGGGGCGCAGCATCGCAAGCCGGCTTTGATCCCCGGTAGCTCAGTTGGTAGAGCAGGCGGCTGTTAACCGCCTTGTCGCTGGTTCGAGTCCGGCCCGGGGAGCCAGCTCTGAAAAAAGCCGTTGGCCACATCGCCAACGGCTTTTTCTTTGTACCCGTCCGATGAAGCTCGTCAGCCGCCGGCGGCGCGGCGGCGAGGCTTGGCGCGGCCGTTGGCGAAGCGGTCGAGCAGGCGAGCGGCGACGCGCGGGCTGACAAAATGCGAAATGTCGCCGCCCAGCGCGCCGATCTCCTTGACCAGGCGCGACGAGATGAACTGAAACCGGTCCGAAGCCATCAGGAACACGGTCTCGATCTGCGGGTTGAGGTGGGCGTTCATGTCGGCCATCTGGATCTCGTACTCGAAATCCGACACCGCGCGCAGGCCGCGCAGGATGACGCTGGCCCCGACCGACTCGGCGAAATGCATCAGCAGCGTGTCGAACGGGCGCACCTCGATGCGCTCGGCATCGCCGTTTTCGAGATGGGCGATCTCCTCGCGCACGATCTCGACCCGCTCGTCGGTGGCGAAGAGCGGACCCTTGCCGTCGTTGCGGGCGATCCCGACGATCAGCCGGTCGACGATCCGCATGGCGCGGCGGATGATGTCGGAATGGCCGTTGGTGATCGGGTCGAAGGTGCCGGGATAGATCCCGACGCGCGGCGTTGTCATTGGTCCCCCGTTTCGGCTTCGTCGCCGTTATCGGTTGGCGGGTCGTCGCCGTTATCGGTTGACGGGTCATCCGCCGCGGCGTCGCCGTTTTCGTCGGCTTCTTCGGGCAGCCGCGCCACCGAGACGACCCGCTCGGCCTCGCCAAACTTGAAGATCACGACACCTTGGCTGCGCCGCCGGGCGATGCGGATGCCGCCGACCGGGCAGCGGATCACCATGCCGGCGTCGGTCACCAGCATGATCTGGTCGTTGCCGCCGATCGGGAACACGGCAACGACGGCATCGTCGCGCCGGCGCAGATCCATGTTGTCGATGCCCTGCCCGCCGCGCCCGGTGATGCGATAGTCGTAGGCCGAGGTCCTGATCCCGAACCCCTTCTCGGTCACGCTCAGCACGCACTCCTCGCGCTGCGCCAGGTCGGCATAGGTCTCCTCGGAGATCGAGCCGTTTTCGACATCGGGCTCGCCTTCGCTCTCCTCGGCCTCGGGCGGCGGCTCGGCGCCGTTCTCGCCTTCCTCGCCGACCTCGCGCCGCCGCCGCGCGGCGAGGCTCAGATAGGCGTTGCGGATATCGGGGGCGGCCTCCTCGTGGCGCAGGATCGACATCGAGATGACGAGGTCGTCGCGAAGCAGGCGAATGCCCCGGACGCCGACCGAGGAGCGCCCGGCAAACACCCTGACATCGCCGACCGGAAAGCGGATCGCCTTGCCGTTGCGGGTGGCGAGCAAGACATCGTTCGCGTCGGTGCAGGTGGCGACGGCGATCAGCCGGTCGTCGGCGTCCTCGCCCTCGAACTTCATCGCGATCTTGCCGTTGGCCCGCACATCGCCGAAGTCCGACAAGGCGTTGCGCCGGACATGGCCGTTGGCGGTCGCGAACATGACCGTCAGATCGGCCCAGCTCTCCTCGTCCTCGGGGAGCGGCATAACCGTCGAGATCGCCTCGCCGGGCGAGAGATTGGGCAAGAGGTTGACCATCGGCCGGCCGCGCGCCTGCGGCGTGCTGAGCGGCAGGCGATAGACCTTGAGCTTGTAGACGCGGCCCGAGGAGGTGAAAAACAGCACCGGCGCATGGGTCGAGGCGACAAACACCTCGCTGAGGAAATCCTCCTCGCGGATCGCCATCCCGGCGCGGCCGCGACCGCCGCGGCGCTGCGAACGATAAGTCGACAGCGGCACCCGCTTGATATAGCCGGCATGGCTGACGGTCACGACCATCGCCTCGCGCTGGATCAAGGCCTCGATATCGGCCTCGAACTCGACATCCTCGATCTGGGTCCGCCGCGGCGTCGCAAACCGCTCCCGGATCGCCAGCAATTCCGTGCGCAGCACCTCGATCAGCCGCGCCCGCGAGCGCAGGATTTCGAGATAACCGCCGATCTCGGCGATCAATCCGTGCAATTCCTCGGCGATCTTGTCGCGTTCGAGCCCGGTCAGGCGCTGCAGTCTGAGATCGAGGATCGCGCGCGCCTGCTCGTCGGACAGACGATAGCTGCCGTCTTCGGCGACCTCGCGGCCGGGCTCGCCGACCAGCGCCACCAGCGGCGCCACATCGGCCGCCGGCCAGGAGCGGCCGACGAGCCCCGCGCGCGCCGTCGCCGGGTCGGGTGCCGCACGGATCAGCGCGATGACCGCGTCGAGATTGGCGACCGCAATCAACAGGCCGAGCAAGATGTGCGCCCGCTCGCGCGCCTTGCCCAGCAGATGGCTGGTGCGGCGGGTGATGACCTCCTCGCGGAACGCGACAAAGGCGACGATCACGTCGCGCAGGGTCATCTGCTCGGGCCGGCCGCCGTTCAGCGCCAGCATGTTGACGCCAAAGCTCGTCTGCAGCGCGGTGTGGCGATAGAGCTGGTTCAGCACGATGTCGGACAAGGCATCGCGCTTTAATTCGGCGACGATGCGCACCCCATCGCGGTCGCTCTCGTCGCGCAGCTCGGCGATGCCTTCGACGAGCTTGTCGCGCACGCATTCGGCGATGCGCTCGACCAGCTTGGACTTGTTGACCTGGTAGGGGATCTCGGTGAAGACGATCGCCTCGCGGTCCTTGCGAATCTCCTCGATATGCGATTTTGCCCGCAGGATCACCGCACCCCGCCCGGTCTTGTAGGCGGCGTGGCTGCCGGCCCGGCCCAAAATCATCGCGCCGGTCGGAAAATCCGGCGCCGGGACGTATTCCATCAATTCTTCGACGGTGATGGCGCCATTGTCGAGATAGGCGCAGCAGGCGTCGATGACCTCAGCGAGATTGTGCGGCGGGATGTTGGTCGCCATGCCGACCGCGATCCCCTGGGCGCCGTTGACCAGGAGGTTCGGGAAACCGGCCGGCAAGACCTTGGGCTCGCGCTCGGTCTCGTCGTAATTGGGCTGGAAATCGACGGTGTCGTTGTCGAGATCGTCCAAGAGCGAATCGGCGACGCGCGCGAGCCGCGCCTCGGTGTAGCGATAGGCCGCCGGCAAATCGCCGTCCATCGAGCCGAAATTGCCCTGGCCGTCGATCAAGGGCAGGCGCATCGCAAAATCCTGCGCCATCCGCACCATCGCATCGTAGATCGCCAGCTCGCCATGCGGGTGGTACTTGCCGATCACGTCGCCGACGATGCGCGCCGATTTCCGATAGCCGCGGTTCCACTCGTTGCCGTTGACCTTCATCGAATAAAGGATGCGGCGGTGCACCGGCTTCAGCCCGTCGCGGACATCGGGCAAGGCGCGCGCCACGATCACGCTCATCGCGTAATCGAGGTACGAGCGCTTCATCTCGTCCTCGATCGTGACGGCGGTGATATCGGGGCCGGAAGGCGGCGGGACGGCGGAAGAGGAAACGGCCAAGGGTGCTCGATCGGCTGGGGTGGGCCCGGATCAACAACCGCGGCCGAGCCCGGGCAGCACGACCGTAGCTCGCATTATACAGCAGGCCGGCGGTCGGGTTAGCGCATTTTGCGGTGCACACTCCCGGCCGGCCGGCGCCGCTTCGCTACGGCGGGCCGCCGACAATCGCCCGGTAGATCGCCAGGATGATCACAGCGCCGACGATCGCGCCGATAAACCCGGCTTGCCGGCCCGGCGCATACCAGCCGATCCTCTGGCCGAGCCAGGAGGCGAAGATTGCGCCGACGATGCCGAGCAAGGTGGTGACGATGAACCCGCCCGGCCCGTGAATAAAGAGCTTGGCGATGGCGCCGGCCAGAAAGCCGATGATGATGACCCAGAGCCAGTGCACCCGACCCCCCTGCTCGCCGCGGCCACCCGACCGTCGCGACTATGTTGGCCCAAGCCGGCAAT
The DNA here is from genome assembly GCA_963702685.1 of uncultured Alphaproteobacteria bacterium. Taxonomy (GTDB): domain Bacteria; phylum Pseudomonadota; class Alphaproteobacteria; order ATCC43930; family CGMCC-115725; genus AP-15. The sequence goes on from CAVPDQ010000009.1 coordinate 834,884, forward strand.
GGGTCAAGCCGGCGGTGGGTCAAGCCGCCACATCGGCACCGCCGCGGGGCCACACATATATCCCGCCGAAGGGGCACTAATGACAGGCAAGCGCATTCCCCGCCTTTCGAGCTGCGGCAAGGCCGGCGCGCGGCTCGCTCGCGGCTTGGCTGTCGCAGCGGTGCTCTTGCTCCTCGCCGGTTGTGGCGACGACGGCAAATGGCATGCGATCGATGTCTCCGGCAGCCTGCCGCCGCTGTCCTTCACGCTGACCCGCGCCGGGGACGGCAAGACGGTGACCGAGGCCGATTACCGCGGCCGGACCGTGCTCTTGTATTTCGGCTACAGCTTTTGCCCCGACGTCTGCCCGACGACGCTGTCGAGCCTCGACGACGTCCTGGCGCGGCTCGGGCCCGGCGCAGCGCATGTCCGCGTGCTGTTTGTCACGGTCGATCCGAACCGCGACACGCCGGCAGTGCTCGCCGCCTATGTCAAAAATTTCGGGCCCCGGATCGACGGGCTGCGCGGCACGCCCGACCAGCTGGCCGCGCTGGCGCGGCGCTATCGCGTCGCTTATTCGGTGTCGCCGGCGACACCAGACCACCCCTATGAGGTCACCCACGGCTCGGCCGTCTACGTGTTCGACGGTGCGGATCGGGCGCGCCTGATCATCCCCTCGCTCGCCTCGGCGCACCCCGACATCGCCGGCTCGGCTGCGGATTTGACGCGGCTGGCCGAGCGTAAGCCCGCCGCGGGCTGGCTCGGCTGGCTGCGCCGACTGATATGAGGCGCGGTCACTTCCCGGTGGCGCCGCGCACCGGGAAGTCCGCTGTCAAGCTGTTGCCGTCGGCAAAGCGCAAGGTGACCGGGACCGACTGCCCCGGGGTCATTGCCGCCGTCGGCGACATGCACATCAAGTGATACCCGCCGGGCGAAAACGCCACCTGGCCGTGGCCCGGGACCGTGACGCTCGGCACCATCGCCATCCGCTCTTCGCTGCCCTGCTGCACGCTTTGATGCAGCGTCAGGCTGCCGCAGGCCGGGGAAGCCGCACCGGTCAGGCTGCGCGGCACGGCGCTCGAATTGGCAAGCGTGAAATATCCTGCCGCCGGCAACGACCGCAGCACCAGCCGGAACCACTGCCCGCTGAGCGACAGCCCGCCCGATCCAGCTTGCGCCGTCGCACCGACCGAGCATGCGGCGGTCACGCCGAGCACAAAGGCGAGCGCGGCCCGCATCGCCTCAGCGCCCGGTCCAGCTGCTGGCGAGCACGCCGGGCGCGGCCCCTTTGGCGCCGGCCGGGGCGATCGCTTCCTCATGCAAGCGCAGCGCGTTGATCGTCACCAGCACCGCGACCACGCTCATCATCGCCGGTGGAATCCAGATCACGATGCCTCCGATATGCTGGTCGTTGAGCGCGCCCAACGACGGGAACAGCCGCCCGCACAGATCGTAATAGGGGTAAAGGTCGGTGCGCGAGAAGGTGATTGCCGCGCCGAGCAGGATTTGCGGAAACATGACCGCCAGCGCCAGCGCGATGCGCGCGCCGAACGAGACCCGCGCCGGCGGCCGCGGCCGCGAATCGAGCACCAGCGACCAGAACAGCAAGCCGTCGAGCACCATGCTCCAATTCATCACGGCATAAAGCCGCGGGTCGATCATCGCGCGGAAATGCACCCCGGGGATCAGCCAGAAATAGAACAGCCCGACAAAGAGAAAAGCGGCCGGCACCGGGTGCTGCAAAATTCGGATCGGCGCGGCGATCGCCGGGTGCCCGATCGCCCGGCTGAGCCAGGGCGGCAGGCCGCGCCGGATCGCCGGGCCGGCGGCGCCGAGCGCGATCAGAAACGGGCCCAGATGATGCATCACCACATGCTGGATCCGGTTCAGGAAGAACATGTGCAGCGACCAGTATTCGAACCGGGTTTGCAGCACCGCGTAGGTCAGCGCCACACCCAGCAGAAAGGCGAGCCGCCGCCACCAAGGCGGCCGTCCCGGTGCCGGTGCCGTTGCCGGTCCCGGGGCGAGCCCGCGCCCGAACCAGAACAGGATCAGCGCCGTCGTCAGATAGATCGGCGGCGAGAAATCCCACGGCGCCCAAAACGGCAACAGCGCCGGGTGGCGGACCGAGAGCCACCACAGCAAGATTCCGAGCCCGAGGATCGCCGCAGGGAGGGCGGCGCTGCGCAGCGCCGCCGGCGACCAATCGGAACCGCTGTGCCGCCATGCTTCGGCCACGGCATTGAGCTGGGTCGGCCCGGCGTTGTCGCCAACGCGCCAAATCGGCGCAGGCATCCCCCGACTTCGCGCTCGGCATGACGCAGCAAGGTTGGGCAGCAAGGTTGGGCAGCAAGGTTGGAACGTTCGCCGACGCCGGCAGTTGGAAAAGCAGGAGCCGGCCGGTGCAAGTCGATCTCGGCAGAGCGGGGCGGACGGCCGGAAAATCGGAGTGCGCAACATGCCGTGGGATGGTGCCGAGCTCTTTCAAAATCAAACCCTCGTCAAGCTCGGCCAGGTCGAGCGTCTGCTCGCCAGCGAGCAGCATTGGTGCAAGGGCAGCTTGCGCGACGGCGGCGGCCGGCATTGCCTGGTCGGCGCAATCGCCGCGGTCGGCGGACGCCGCGTCTTGATGCGTCCGGTCATCCGCGCCGTCCGCGACGTCAGCGGCACGCGCTATTGGCGCATCGAAGCGTTCAACGACGCCCCGGGCACAACCCACCCGGATGTCATGCGGGTCTTGCGCCGGACGCGCGAAAACCTGCTCGCCGATCTCGCCCAGCCGCCGCAACCGTTGGCGCGCAGATTGACCGGGATGTTCCGCCGCGTGTTCCCGCCCGCAGCGGTCGAGCCGCAGGCGCCTTCTTGTCCAGCGACAGACAAGGACCCGCCGGCCGCCGCGGCCGAATCCCAGCCGGCGGATCTGGGCCGCAGCGCGCTTTGCGAAGCCGTCGCCGGCTCAGCGTCAGCGTGAAGCCGGCTGCCACCGGCCGGCCTCACTGATCAGGAGCATGGGAAATGGCCACTCAATACGGCGGCTACGCCACCTGGACGGGCCGCACCAACCGGCACCTGGATTGGGTGCCGCTGATCTTGGCGATCTGGCTGTTTATTTCGCCCTGGGTGCTGAGCTTCGGCAGCGCGACCGTGGGCGGACTGACTTCGCCCGCCGCGATCGGTCGCGCGGCATGGGACGCGTGGGTGCTGGGGGTGATCCTGTTCCTGGTCTCGCTGTCGGCGGTCGGCCGCATGGAGGCGCGCCAGGAGTGGATCGCGCTGGGGCTCGGGATCTGGATTTTCATCGCACCATGGGTGCTCGGCTTCGTCGGCCTCGGCATCGCCGCCTGGGACCATTTGATCGTCGGCGCCCTGGTGCTCCTCGCGGCAGTGTGGAACATGTCCCGCGCTGTTTCAGTCGGCCCGACGCCGCCGCCGCTCGGCCCACCCGGCGGCCGGCTCCCCTGATCGATAATCTCCCCCTCTCCGCCCTCCGGGCGGAGAGGGCCCGCCAACCTATTTCGAGAGCAGCGCCGCGAGCTCGCCGACTTTGGTGTAGATTTGCCTACGGGCATCGCTCAGCACGCGCAGATTGTCCTGCTCGCCGCCGCCATCGGCCCCGTCGAAATGGCAGGCGGGGTCCTTGTCCTGACGCGCATCCTTGTCCTGGTACAATTGACGATAGCGGATCTTGTTGAGGCAGGTGTTGACCCGCAGCAGCAGCGCATTCAGCTCCTGCAATTTGGCGCTGCTTTCGGCGTTGAAATATTTGGCGGTCAGCATCCAGTTCAGCATATAGTTTTCGTTATACGCGACGACGCTGTCGTTGTAGCGCTTCCAGGCCTCGTCCTGGTCCTCCTTCGGAAAGCCGTCGGCGACCTCGCCGCTGTAGCGCACGGTCCAGAACACCCGGTTCGAAATCAATCGCACCATCTGGCGCAGCAACTCGCCTTGCTCGCCCTTTTTGGCCAGCGCCGCCGATTCGCTCTTCTTGAAGCCGAGATCGACGAGGATCTTGTCCCAGGAATCGAGCGCGGTGACGGTCGCCGCACTGCCGGCCGCGAGCGACGCCAGCATCACCCCCAGATGCGATTTGCTCGGCGCCGGCAGGCGGGGCTTGCGCCGCGACGGCGTGCCCCCCTCAGCCCCAGGCTTCTCAGCCCCGGGCTTCTCAGCCCCAGACTTCGCGCGCGGTTTCGACGACGAGCCTGAGCTTCGCAAATTGCTCCTCCTCGGAGAGCCTATTGCCCTCGACCGTCGAGGAAAAGCCGCATTGCGGCGAGAGGCAGAGCTGCTCCAAGGGCACGTATTTTGCCGCCTCGTCGATCCGCCGCTTCAATTCGTCCTTCGCTTCGAGGGCGGCGCGCTTGCTGGTGACGAGGCCGAGCACCACGCGCTTCTTGCCCCTGGGCACAAAGCGCAGCGGCTCGAACCCGCCCGAGCGCCGGTCGTCGTATTCGAGAAAGAACCCATCGACATCGAGCCCGCCGAACAACGCCTCGGCGACATGGTCGTAGCCGCCCTCGGCCATCCAGGACGAGCGGAAATTGCCGCGGCACATATGCGTGCAGACGGCGATGCCCGGCGGCCGGCCGGCGAGCGCGGCGTTGACCGCCGCGATGTTGGTCAGGTGCTGCGTCGCCCCGTCGCCGCCGATCGAATCGACATAGGCGCGCTGCGCCGGGTCGTTCAGATAGGCGAGGCTCGTATCGTCGAGCTGCAGATAGGTGCAGCCGAGCCGGTGCAACGCCGCAATCTCCTCCCGGTAGACGTTCGCGAGGTCGTGCCAGAATTCGTCCATATCGGGATAGATTTCGGCGTCGATCGCCGCCCGCCCGCCGCGATAATGCAGCATCGAGGGCGACGGGATCGTCAATTTAGCCGTCGTCCCTTCGGGCGCTACCGATTTCAAATAGGAAAAATCCTCGCCAAAGATCGTCTGGTCGAGCCGCAGCTTGCCCGCGACCCGATGCGCCGTCGGGCTGAACTCGACGCTCCCGCCCTCGTTCCGGAACCGGATGTTCAACACCCGGTCCGATTTCCCCACCCCGCCGATCCGATAGAGAAAATCCATATGCCACGACCCGCGGCGAAACTCGCCATCGGTGACCCCTTCGAGCCCTACCTCCCGCTGCTTGCGCACCGCCTCGCGGATCGCCCCATCCTCGACCCGCCGCAATTCCGCAGCCGAAATCCGCCCTGCCTCCCGCTCCGCCCGCGCCCGCAGCAGCTCCGCCGGCCGCAGCAGGCTTCCGACATGATCGGCGCGAAAGGGCGGCATAGTTTCACCTCGACAGCAGAAGCCCGATCGTCTTCAGCTACCGTAGCCCGAAAAAACAGCGCGGAAAAGCGCAGCGCATCCTGCCGTTCGCCTCTCTGATTGTCGGTCGGCGGGGCCGGCTATTCGAACAGCGCCAGGTCGATCGCGTCGCCCATCTTGGTGTAGCCGAGATCGCTCGGGTGGAGGCCGTCGCCGCAATCGAGGATCGGCAGCATCTGGGTCGGGTGCTCGGGGTCGCGCAACGCCCGGTCGAAATCGGCAACCGCATCCAAGGCGCCGCCCTCGCGAATCCAGCCGTTGACCGCCGAACGGACCTCCTCGCGCTGCCGGGTTCCAGGCGCCGGCCATATAGGTTTCGTTGCCGAACGGCGTCAGCGTGGCGCCGACGATCTTGATCCCGGCGCTGTGGGCGCGCACCGCCATCTGGCCGAGGCCGGCGATCATCTGCGCGGCGGTCGGCTCCTCTTCGGGCTTTTTCCAGCGGTTGCGCAGATCGTTGGTGCCGAGCATGACGACGACGTGGGTGCGCCCGGCTGGCTCAGCACGTCGCGGTCGAACCGGCGCAGCCCGCTGTCGCCGCGGATGTCGTAGAGGATGCGGTTGCCGCCGAGCCCCTGGTTCATCACCGCCGCCGACCGGCCGCGCGGTCGCGCCGCGAGACGCCGGGCGAGCTGGTCGGGCCAGCGACAAAACGCGTCCATCGTCGAGATGTTGCCGTCGGTCAGCGAGTCGCCGAGGGTGACGATGCCGAAAGTGTCGGCGCCGGCGAGCACATCGACGCCGCAGACAAAAAACCAGTCGCTGGTCAGGCTGGCGATCGGCATCGCCTGCGCTGCACCGAAATCGCCCGGCGGCGAGATGTAGCTCACCTGCCGCGCATAGCGGCCGGTGACCTGAAAATCGTTCGCGACCTCGCCCGGCAGATAGAGGCTGACCGCGAGATCGGCGAGCGGCGCCAAGGAGAGCTCGACCGGGTCGCTGAACAGCACCGCACCCGCGGCAATCGTCGCCGTCGCGGCGCCGCCAAAGCCGAGCTTGCGGTCCGAGCCCGCCTTGATCGCCGGTCCCGTCTCGCGCAACGCGATATGCGCGCCGCCGATCTCCAGCGGGCGCCGGCCGTAGGCGTTCGAAATGCGCACCCGCACGGTGTCGCCGCCGAGGCTCGCGCGCATCGTCATGCGCAAGGTCTGGTTGTTGAAAGCCCCGGTCTCGGCCGGCGCCGGCGCCATCGTCCAGGTGCCGACCCAATGCGATTTGTCCGGCATGGCACTCCTCCCGATGTTGAGTTGCAGCTTAAGGGGCGGAGTGCAGCGAAGCCAGCCGCGATTTAGAGCGGTTTCCGATCAAATTGCACCGCGCTCACCCCCTCCCAAACCCTGCCCCATCAAGGGGGAGGGCCTTATCAGCACGCCTATTGGTGCTCCCGCCCCCTCGATGGGGGCGGGTCGGGGTGGGGGTGATGCGTGCCGAGTGCGCCGAACTCGGTCGAAAACCACTCTAATCGCTCCCACGGCCAGCTTCTCGTCACCCCGGCGAAGGGCCGGGGTCCACGGCTGGGGTGGATACCGGCCTGCGCCGGCAAGACGAGGAGAGACGGCGATCTCGGTGCTTCTACAAGCCCTACAAGCGGCGCGCTACACCGGGTAGACGAGCGAGGTCGGGACGATTGTCGAATCGTAGACGCAGAGGCGCTCGGCAAAGCGCAGACGGCCACCCTCCTCGACCACCCGGTCGTGGTATTGCCCGCACAGGAACAACTCCGACGGGCGGTCGACCATGGTCTGAAAAAGCGCAAAGCTCGCGGTCAGCCGCAGCCCGTCGGCGGCGATTTTGCGCACCCGGATATTGCCGACGAGATGGCGCACGATGCGCGGCACAAAAAGTGCGGTTTCGCGGATCGCCGTCACCCGGTCGATCAGCATGTTCCGGCTCTCGCAATAAATCAGCGCGATCGGCAAATCGCGCTCGAAATTCTCGCGCGGAATTACCTTGTACAGGCAATCCTCGGTAAAGAAATCGGGCCAAGCTTCGAGCTCGCCGTCGTCGAGCGCGTCGGCATAGGCGCAATAAAGGTCGGCGAGCCGCGCGCGCAATTCCGGCGGCGCGTCGAGGCCCGGGGGCAGCGATCATCGCCGGCCGCACCCGATTATCTGCAGCAAATAATCTGTCTGCTCCGACGGCAAACGAAGCAGGCAATATATCCTTTTGTCATTCCGGGGCGCGGGTGGAGCCCGCGAGCCCGGAACCCATGCACACCGGACCGTGCGATCACAGGCGAGCGCGGCGTTCATAGGTTCCGGGCCTGCTCCTGCGGAGCATCCCGGAATGACACGCGTTTTGTCGGCACACGTTCTGACGCTCACGCGCGAGGTCGAGCCGCCTATCGGCATTTCGTGATTAGGGATCAGAGGCTCATGACCCCGCGGTAATATTGGTAGAGGCCGCGGATTGCGGTTTCGGTGACCATGTGCGGCTCGTCATGGACGGCGCGGCCGCCCATCTCGGCGATGCATTCCGCGGCATCGCCAGCCTCGATTCCGGCCTGCGACAACAGCATCGCCTCGCTGTCGTCGAGCGAGACGAGCCCCGCCGGCCCCATCAGATTGGCCTGCCGCAAGCGCCGCCGGCGCATCTCCGGCGTGTCGTCGGCATAGCCGAAAAAGGTCCAGGCGAGATCGAAATGCCCGGCGTCGATCGGCACGATCTGCCGCACCGCGAGCGTGTTCGATTGCTGCTGCACGATCAAATTCGGCCAAAAGGTCTGCATGACGACCGTGGGCTCTCCCGGGAACTCGCGCACCGGCTCGAGGAGGCGCGGGTCGCGCAAGGTGAAGTTCGCCTTGAAGGCGCGCATCTGGCGGGTTGCCTCGTTCTCCTGCTGCTCGCCTTTGCAGCTGACCAGGACGGCGTGGCGTCCTGACGGGTCCATCTCGATCGCCGAGCGCTGGTCGAGCCGGAACAATCCGAACGTGACCAGAAAAACGTGCAGCAGGCTCGCGTGGTACGGGTCCTTGATGTTCTCGAACATCAATTTCCAATTGCTCGGGATGCGCTGGCGCAAATGGCCGAGCACGACCAATTCGCGGCCGTCGAACACCCGGTCGAAATAGCCCAGCATATTGGTGCCGAGATAGTCTTCGAGCGGCTCGGTCTCGGCCGAAAAGCTGGCAAAGACGAGACCATGCCGCCGGGTCACCGCAAGGCGCTGCAGCCCGTGCTCCTGCGGGCGGAAATCCGCGGGCATCCCGCCCTGCCCGTGAAACCCGCGGCGGAACGGCACGCCGAGCAATTTCCCGCCGAGGTCGTAGGTCCATTGGTGGTAGGGGCAGACGAATTCTTTGACCGAGCCGCGGGGTGCGGAACAGAGCTGCGCGCTGCGGTGAGCGCAGCGGTTGACCAGCACCTGCACCTCGCCCGCCATGTCGCGCACGGCGACCGTCTCGATGGTGCCGAGCCGGCTGCGCTTGAAGCAGCCCTGCTGCGGGATCTCCGCTTCGAGACAGACAAACAGCCAGCTCGGGCCGGCAAAGATCCGTTCCTGCTCGCGGGCAAAGATCTCAGGGTCGGTGTAGACCCAGTTTGGAATCCGCGACACGCCGGCTGTCGGCCAGCGGCGCGTTGCCTGATCGGCGCCCGGTGGACTGAAAGATACGGCGGCTCCATCGTCTGGCGGCATCGCGGGCTCCCGCAGCAGCGTTCATGCACCGTCATTCTACACTATTCGCGTACCAATCGAAGCGACGCGGCGCGTTCGATGGCGACGGAATTTGGTTGCGGCGAAGCTCGGCTCCAACGCAAGATTGCATCAGAGCGCTGGCTCGGGGGATGTCGGTGAGCCGGTGCCGGCTTGTGGGGGGAGCAAGCACGTTGAAGCTCGTAAAATTGTCGCCCGTTCTTTCAGCCCTGGTCCTGGCAGCCCTGGTCCTGGCAGCGTGCGCCGGCGCGCCCATCCCGCCGCCGCCGCCGATGGCATTGCCTTCGGTGGTGCCGGGGCAAGGGGTCGATCTTGCAACCGACGCCAGCGACGTCTTGAACGAGCTCAGGGACAGCCGGGTCGGGTTCGTCGCCCGCTATTATCGCGACCCCGATTCGCATTGGCCGCCGCTGTCGGCGAGCGAGGCCCGTCGGCTGTCTTCGCTGGGGCTGAAGATCGTCGCCGTGTGGGAATGGCATTCGCGCGATCCGCTGCGGTTTTCCTATGCGTCCGGCTATGGCGACGCGATCGCGGCATATTCGCAGGCGCGCGCCGTCGGTCAGCCGGCCGGCAGCGCCATTTATTTCGCTGTCGACTTCAACCCGACGAGCCAATATCTCGACCCGATCGAAGAATATTTCCGCGGGATCGGGGCCGGGCTGGCCGCGGCGAGCGGCGGAGCGGCCGCCTACAGGATCGGCGTCTATGGCTCGGGCGCTGTGTGCGACGCAGTGAAGCGCGCCGGCCTGGGGCAGTATTGCTGGCTGTCGAACTCGATCGCCTGGGACGGCTCCGCCGGCTATGAGGACTGGGACATCCGGCAAGGCGACCGGATGCCGGAATTGTCGTTCAACCACGATTCGGACGAAGCCAAAAACGACTATGGCGGGTTCCAGGTCGCTTCCGATGGCGGCGGCGCCAGCCCCGGCGCAGCCGCGTCGGCCGCCAATCTCGGTGCGCCGCTGCAAGCGCCGCTCGGCGAGCAATCGCTGACCTCGGCGGCGATCTCCGTGCGCTGACCGATCGAGACCCATTCCGTCCGTGCGTGCCGGGGTCGGTGGCTTTGTGCTAGCTTTGGGGCCGAAGCTTTTCGCGTCGCGAAAGCTTGCAATCGAGAACTCCTGAAAGCGGTGCGGCGATGAGCATGCTGCAAGCGGTCTTTTTTGCGATCGTGCAGGGTGTCAGCGAGCTCTTTCCGGTCAGCAGCCTCGGCCATGCGGTCATCCTGCCGGCCGTGCTCCATTGGCATCTCGACCAGGATGCGCCACGGTTTCTGCCGTTTCTGGTGGTCTTGCACGTCGGCACCGCGACCGCCCTCCTCGTCTATTTCTGGCGCGATTGGCTGGGGCTGCTGCTGGCGTTGCTGGGGCGCGGCGGCTCGCGCCGCACCGTCGAAGAGCACCGCCGCCTGATCGGCCTCCTGATCATCGCCACATTGCCGGCGGTGGTGCTGGGCTTCGCTTTCGAGAAATGGCTGCGCCATCTGTTCGGCTCGCCGGTCGCCGCGGCGGCGTTTCTGGTCGTCAACGGCGTGGTGCTGTTCGCCGGCGAACGGCTGCGCCGCCGCGCGCAGGGCGCCGGCGACCGCCGCGGCTTGCGCAGCGCCAGCTGGTACGACGCGGTTTTTATCGGCCTCTGCCAGACGGCGGCGTTTCTCCCCGGCATTTCCCGCTCGGGCGCGACGATCGTCGGCGGCTTGCTGATCGGATTGCGCCACGAGGATGCGGCGCGGTTCTCGTTTTTGCTGGCGACGCCGGTGATTGCCGGGGCGGCGGCGCTCGAAATCCCAAAGCTCTTGCACCTGCCGGCCGGGAGCGGCGGCGCAGCGTTCGGCGGCGGGATATTGTGGCTCTCGGGCGTCGTCGCCGGCCTCACCGCCTATGCCAGCACCGCCTTTCTGATGCGGTATTTCCGCACCCGCGAGGAAGACCCGGCGCTCGATCCGTTTGCTTATTATTGCTGGGCGGCGGGCGGGGCAGCACTCCTCTACCTGACGCTCGCCTGAGCCGGCGGCCGGTCGTCGGCAAGCGGTTGGTCGTCGGCAAGCGGTCGGGCAAAGCTCAATTCGTGCCCGTCCGGGTCGGCCACATGAAAAAAGCGCTCGCCCCATGACGCGTCGCGGGGTGCCGTCAGCGGCCGGCAGCCGGCAGCGACGAGCCGCGCATATAGCGCGTCCACCTCCAATTCGTAGATGACGACCCGCCCCCACCACGATCGCGGCGCAGACGCCTGCTGTGCCACCAGGTTGAGATAGGTGCCGCCGGCGCGAAAGCTGGTAAAGCCGGCCTCCTCGCCGCCATAGAGCAATTCGAGCCCGACGAGCCGGTAGAATTCGACAGCGCGCCGCATATCGGCGGTGGCGAGGGTAACCGCGCTGATGCCGGTGATCATCGCGCGCCCGACGGCGGGTGAGCGCTCAGCCGACCACCGCCGCGACCCGCGACAAATGGTGCGAGATGTCGCCGAACATGTGCTCGATCACCATGCAGCGGCGAAAATAGTGGCCGACCGCGTATTCCTCGGTCATGCCGATGCCGCCATGCAATTGGATCGCGTTTTGCGAGACGAAGCGCGCCGCCTGGCCGACGCCGATTTTGGCCATCGCGATGTTGCGGGCGCGCTCCTGGGCATCCGGCGCGTCGACGCTCAGCGCCGCCAGCATCGCCATGCTGCGGCCCTGCTCGAGCGCGATCAGCATCTCGGCCGCGCGATGCTGCAACGCCTGGTTCTGGCCGATCGGCTTGCCGAATTGCTGGCGCGTCTTCAGGTATTCGAGGGTCATCGCGTGCATTGCCTCCATCGCCCCCACCGCCTCGGCGGCAACAGCGGCGATACCGGCCTCGACCACGCGCTCGATCACCGGCAGCGCCTGCCCCGGCTCCCCCAGCACATCGCCGGCGCCGATTTCGACCGCGCTCAGCGCGATCTCGGCCGCGCGCGTTCCGTCGCGCATCGGGTAGGCGCGCCGCGCGACGCCATTCGCCTGCGCATCGACCAGGAACAGGCCGATGCCGTCGGGATCGCCGCGCTCGCCCGAGACGCGCGCGCTGACGATCAGCCGGTCGGCGGCGTCGCCGTGCACGACCACGCTTTTGGCGCCGTCGAGCATCCAGCCGCCGTCGCGCGGCTTTGCCGTCGTCAGCACGTCGGCGAGATCGTAGCGCGCCTGCCGCTCGCCATGGGCAAAGGCGAGGGTCAGCCCACCCTCGGCCAGCAGCGGCAGCAGCGAGCGTTTCTGGGCGTCGCTGCCGGCGAGCCGCAAAGCCGTGCCGCACAGCACCACGCTCGGCAAGTACGGCTCCAGCGCCAGCACCCGACCGAACGCCTCCATCACCAGCATGGTCTCGACGCCACCGCCGCCGAACCCGCCATATTCCTCGGCAAAGGGTAGGCCCAACAGGCCGAGCTCGGCGTATTGCCGCCATAACGCCCGGCTCCAGCCGTCGGGCTCGACGAGATAGCCGCGCCGCCGGGCAAAGCCGTAACGGTCGGCGAGCAGCCGATCGACGCTGTCCTTCAACAGACGCTGCTCATCGCTCAGATCGAAATCCATGACCGCCTCACGCGCGTCGCCGACGCTCGCCTTTTCTACCAGGACGTAGTATACAAGCCGTCTCGCTCGACAGCCAACAGCGTGGGCCGTCTTGCGGGCAACAGCCGACCGGCGACGCAGGGCCAACCTGCGCCAAAAGAATTGGGAGGAACCCGATGCCGTATTTCGATCGGATGGTCGGAATTGCCGCAGCCGCCCTCTGTGTCGCGGCGCTGTCCGGCTGTCACGCCCCGCCGCCACCTTCGATCGCAACTTTCCCGGTCAATCGAGCCTCGCTCTATCCGGCGGCGCAGACCGCAGATTTGCCCGGCGATCCCGCGCCCATAGCCGGGGCCGGCGTCGCAGCGGCACCCTATGCACCGCCGCCCAAGCGCGCCGAGATCCCGCCGCCGGCGCCGTCGCCGCATTCGCTGTGGCAGTCCGGCCACTGGAGCTGGGAGGGCGCAAAATATGTCTGGGCGCGCGGGCAATATCTCGAACGCCCGACGCCGACCGCGAACTGGCTGCCCGGCTATTGGCAGCAGCAATCCGGTGGCTGGGTCTGGGTCGCCGGCCGCTGGCGGAGCTGAACCGATCCGACCGCTCCAAGCGCACGCGGAATGATCGGCGCTGCGCCGTGTTTCCACCTCCGGAAGCAGCGATTGGTGATCCTGCGCTGCACGAAAACTGGAGGATCGGATGCAGAATTTCGGTCGGCTGGCCGGTTTTGCCGCGGCCGCCTTGACCAGCGCAGCCCTTTACGGCTGCTATGCCCCACCGCCTGCCTATCCCACCGTCGCTGCCGTGCCGCCGGGACCCGCCACGGCATATCCGCCGCCTGCCTATCTGCCGGCCGCGCCGCCGCTGGCCACATCGGCCCCGATCCCGCTGACCCCGGAATACCTGCCGCAATCGGGCTCGACCGCCCCGGCCGCCGAATTGCCGAGCGGTGCCGGCACGACCCTCGCAATTGCCCCTTACGCGCCGCCGCCCGCACGCATCGAGACGCCGCCGCCCTCACCTTCGTTGCTGGCGGTCTGGGTGTCGGGTCATTGGCGCTGGGCCGGAACGCAGTACGAGTGGATCGCAGGCCACTACGCCCAGCGCCCGATGCCGAGCGCCACCTGGGTGTCGGGCTATTGGCGCCAGGGTCCGAACGGCTGGACGTGGCTCGGCGGCCACTGGACCTGATGCGGGCCCGAGCCGCACCGCTTATTCTCGCGCTGCGAGCGCGAGGTCGATCAGCGGCAGCAGCGCCGGGGCAACCGGGAGGTTTCGATCGGCGATCTCGGCGCGGCTGAGCCAGGCGACCTCTTCGGCATCGTCGGCGGCGATACCCTCGCCCGAGCGCCACACCCCGCGCACCGCGATCAGCGCATAGTGGTAGCGCACCCGGCCCTCCGCATCGCGGTCGATCGTGTCGATGACGGTCAAGACCCCGGCCGGCTCGGCGACGACGCCGGTCTCCTCGAAGAGCTCGCGCATCGCGCCCTCCGCGACCGTCTCCCCCAATTCGAGGACGCCGCCCGGAAACCCCCAGCGATTGCGCAGCGGCGGGTTGCCGCGGCGCACGCAGAGCGCTTTTCCGTCGCGCACCAGCACCGCCAGCACGCCCACAATCGGCCGGGCGGGATAGCGCCGGTTATCTTTTGCCGCCGGTGTGGATTGCCCCTCACCCTCCCGCTTTGCGGGTCCCTCCCTCTCCCCGCTTGCGAGGAGAGGGCCGGGGTGAGGGGCCTGTCGCGATAGGATCAATCCGCCGCGGCGCGCGGCAGGCCGTGCTCGTCGGTGTAGATTTCGGCGCCCTGCTTGAGGAATTCCTCCGATTTCTCCGCCATGCCGGCGCGGGCGTAGTCGCGGATTTCCTGGGTGATCTGCATCGAGCAGAATTTGGGGCCGCACATCGAGCAGAAATGGGCGAGCTTCGCCCCTTCGGCCGGCAGGGTCTGGTCGTGGAACTTCTCGGCCGTCTCGGGGTCGAGCGAGAGGTTGAACTGGTCGCGCCAGCGGAACTCGAAGCGTGCCCGCGACAAGGCATCGTCACGCTCGCGCGCCGCCGGATGGCCCTTCGCCAGATCGGCCGCGTGCGCCGCGATCTTGTAGGTGATCACGCCGACCTTGACGTCGTCGCGGTCGGGCAGCCCGAGATGCTCCTTTGGCGTCACATAGCAAAGGAGCGCGGTGCCGAACCAGCCGATCATCGCAGCGCCGATGCCTGAGGTGATGTGGTCGTAGCCGGGCGCTATGTCGGTGACGAGCGGCCCGAGCGTATAGAACGGCGCCTCGCCGCATTCCTCGAGCTGCTTTTCCATGTTGATCTTGATCTTGTGCATCGGCACATGGCCGGGGCCTTCGATCATGACCTGGACATCGTCCTCCCAGGCGATCTTGGTCAATTCGCCGAGCGTTTCGAGCTCGGCGAACTGGGCGCGGTCGTTGGCGTCGGCGTTCGAGCCGGGGCGCAGCCCGTCGCCCAACGAGTAGCTGACGTCATAGGCCCGCATGATCTCGTTGATCTCGCGGAAATGGGTGTAGAGAAAACTCTCCTGGTGGTGGGCCAGGCACCATTTCGCCATGATCGAGCCGCCGCGCGAGACGATGCCGGTAACCCGCGACGCGGTCAGGTGGATATAGGCGAGCCTGACGCCGGCATGGATCGTGAAATAATCGACCCCCTGCTCGGCCTGCTCGATCAACGTGTCGCGGAATATTTCCCAGGTCAGCTCCTCGGCCGCGCCGCCGACCTTTTCGAGCGCCTGATAGATCGGCACGGTGCCGATCGGCACCGGCGAGTTCCTGATGATCCATTCGCGGATCGTGTGGATGTTGCGCCCGGTCGACAAATCCATGACCGTGTCCGCACCCCAGCGCGTCGCCCACACCATCTTTTCAACCTCCTCGGCGATCGAGGAGGAGACGATCGAGTTGCCGATATTGGCGTTGACCTTAACGAGGAAATTCCGGCCGATGATCATCGGCTCGGTTTCCGGGTGGTTGACGTTGTTCGGGATGATGGCGCGGCCGCGGGCGATCTCGTCGCGCACGAATTCGGGCGTCACATGGTCGGGGATCGAGGCGCCGAACAATTCGCCGTCCGGCGGGCCCGCGCGCCGCAATTCTTCGCGGCCGAGGTTTTCGCGGATCGCGACATATTCCATCTCCGGCGTGACGATGCCGCGCCGCGCATAGGCGATCTGGGTCGGCGCCGCCCCGGCCTTGGCGCGCAGCACCCGGCGCCCGCCGCGGTCGAACACCGACACCGCGCTCGCTTCGTTGCGCCTGAGGCCGTTGTCCTCGGGCCGGACCTCGCGGCCTTCGTAGAATTCTACGTCGCCGCGCTCCAGGAGCCACGGCTTGCGCAGCTCGGGCAGGCCCTTGTTGATGTCGGTCCGGTGCATCGGATCGGAATAGAGGCCGGAGGTGTCGTAGGCGCGCACCGGCGGCTCGCCCGAGGCGGCTTCGAGGTCGATCTCGCGCATCGCCACCCTGACCCCGGCGTGCTGCCGGCCCGGCACGTGGATTTTGCGCGAGGAGGGGAATGGGCCGGTGGTGACCTTGAGCTCCTCGACCCGGGGGGCGAGCGTGGCGGGCGAGAGGGGGGCGGAATCGGGCATCGTCGATCTCCGTGGCGCCGGTTGGCCGCAGACCCGTCGCGCTTGCGAGGTGGAGATCGGCTTCTTCGCCGAAGCGTTCCTGTCCCTACGCCGGCACGACCCGGATCAGGTTCAATGGGTCTCCGCGGCGCCTCCCGCCCCTGATCGAGGTGGTTGGCTCGGCGGTATCTCAGCCCCCTGCCGGGGCTCCCCTTGGACGCCGCGATTATCCGCAGACCGCCGCCCCGCCGTCAAGGTCACGCTTCGACGACATGACCAATGACTTACCGGATTGAGCCTGTAGGATGGGTTGAGCGAGCGCGAAACCCATCGCAGCCGACGATCAATGATGGTCAGGAGCCGGCGATGCCGAGCGATACCCGAGCTTTGATCGACAAGATCAACATGCTGCCGGCCGAGCGGATTTCCGAGGTCGAGGATTTCGTCGACTTCATCGGGCCAGCCCGCCTTCGCCGCGATCTGGAGCAATCCCGAGGACGACGTCCACGATGCCCTTTGAGCTCGGCGATGTCGTCCTGTTACCATTTCCGTTCACCAGCCAGGCGGCCTCAAAAAGACGCCCTACCGAGATAAGTAAACTGTCCCCGTAACCCGCGGGCCTAGATAAGTAAACTGTCCCCGTAATCTACGCCGCCACCGCAATCCACCCTCCATCGGTGTTCGGCGACGACGTCGCGCGCCGCGCGTTGACCGAGGCCGCGGTTTTCGCCACCGAGCGCTGTTTCTGACCGGACGCGCTCCGGTTCGGCCGGTATTGCGCAGATGCCGGCGATCTTGCCTGCCGGCGACGACAGCGCTATAGACAGCCGCCGGTTCGGCGGAGTGTAGCTCAGCCTGGTAGGACGATGCTCTCGGGCGGCGAATGCAGCCGGGGTCGGGGCGGGCGGCGGAAGCTTGGGCGTTGGAAGTTACGCGATGATCGGCGGTCGCAATGCATTATGGCTCGACAATGGTAAAGTCGTCAATTATGGGTATTGCCAGTAAATTAACGACTTATTGGCGGTACTAATTCAAGCCTTCTCTGCTGATAGAAGGCATGGCGGAGGCGGTTATGAGATGAACGAAATTAACGACCTTGATGTTTGGGTTTCCATATGTTGGGTCCATAAGCAATAAGAACCAGAGGTGCTATCTCGTTTGTCTGCTTCGCCACTGGCGGAATATCGCTATTACGGCAACGCGCGGCAGCCCGGCCGCAATATTTGGTCCATATCCCTCCCGTGATCGATTGTGCAGCCCAGAGCCGCTGCTCAATTTCAGCCTTGGAGACAGAATGCTGCTCACCCCAGCTTTGCTGATTTCCTTCGCCTAAGGCGTTGGCGCAGATAAGGGTAAATGCCAGATTCTCGAGTAAAGTAGATTTCCGGGATTCGCCCTCCGGGTCGGTTCCGGGCGTTAGCAAAACCATCGCCATCCCGCTTAGGGACTGGGACAAAACAAGCAAATCGGTTGAAAAGAATCAAGAATTAGTGAAGAACGCAACAATCGAATCACGATATAGATCCCCACGGTTCGTTTCCATGGATATTTTGATGGGGTGATTGACGTCGCCGCCATCAAGTCGCGCTTTGACGCGGTCTCGCCGTTCCTTGACGAGCGGGGTCGGCGGCTGGTTGCGGCGAGCGAAGCGCTGGCGGCGGGCCGCGGCGGCATCCAAGCGGTATGCGCGGCCACCGCGGTGGCGCGCAGCACGATCGGTCGCGGATTGGTCGAGCTTCGCGGCGGCAAGAACCATCTCGGCGGGCGGGTCCGCCGGGCCGGGGGCGGCCGCAAGGCAGCGGTTGACCGGCAAGCCGGACTGCTTGAAGCGCTTGCCGAGCTTGTCCAGTCGGCCATTCGCGGCGATCCGCAAGCGGCGCTGCTGTGGGTCAGCCGGAGCCAGCGGCATCTCGCCGGCGCGCTGGCCGAGCGCGGCTTTACGGCCAGCCATAAGCTGGTCGGCCGGTTGCTGCGGCGTCTCGGTTTCTCTCTTCAGGCCAACCGCAAGACGCGCGAGGGGACCAGCCATCCCGATCGCGATGCCCAGTTCGAGCACATCAATGCCCAGGTGAGCGGCTTTCAGTCTGCCGGCCAGCCGGCCATCTCGGTCGACACGAAGAAGAAGGAATTGGTCGGCGACTTCAAGAACGGCGGCCGGGAACTGTGCCCCAAAGGCGAGCCCGAGCCGGTGCGGGTTCATGATTTCAAGATCCCCGCACTGGGCAAGGTGGCACCTTATGGCGTCTATGACATCGCGGCGAACGCCGGCTGGGTCAATGTCGGGATCGACCACGATACCGCCGCCTTCGCGGTCGAGAGCATCCGGCGTTGGTGGCTCGCCCTTGGCCGGGAGCGCTATCCCGCCGCCACCCGGCTGCTGATCACCGCCGATTGCGGCGGCAGCAACGGCGTGCGCGTCCGCCTCTGGAAACGTGAGCTGCAGACCTTTGCCAATCAATCCGGGCTGGCGATCACGGTCACCCACCACCCGCCCGGCACCAGCAAATGGAACCGCATCGAACATCGCCTCTTCGCCTTCATCACACAAAACTGGCGCGGCAAGCCGCTGCTCTCCCATGCGGTGATCGTCCAACTGATCGGCGCGACCACGACCAGCACCGGCCTTGCCGTCCATTGCCGCCTCGACGAGAACGATTACCCCAAGGCGATCAAGGTCTCCGACGCCGAAATGGCCGAGATCAACATCAAGCCCGACGACTTCCACGGCGAATGGAACTATACGATCTCGCCCACACAGCGCTCCCCGTGACGCGCTTGTTCCGTCTCAGGCCCTTAGCAAGAGCAAGGTTGAACATCTGCCGAGCTAAGTTATTGTTTCCAAGTAGGACCTGCCTCATGCACCCATATTTGAGCAGCGCGCGCATCTCCCTTGGATAGCCGTTTGAGCCCAGCGGGACCGCCGTTCTCGTCTCCTGGGTAGTCTGTTCCAATTATTGGTTTGGAACGTGAGTTGAAGGCGGGGTTTGAATCTTGAACAGGGTAGGTATGCATTCGATAGAACTCCCAGGCGCCCGGCGGTGACAGGCGGCAACGGGCGTCAAGGGGAGCATTGAAATTTTCGTATGCCGGCAACTGCCCAACCACCACGACACTCTCGGTATCTGGGCAAAAATGAGGAAAATACTGTTCCCATTTCCGGCGCCAAATGTCAGATAAGAGCCTCCCCAGAGTGGGCTCATGCTCTAAAAAAGCCTGCGCACCGTATACCGAATTGTTTTGTAGACAAAACGTTTTCTGCAGCGTGAGGAAGTGCGTATTTCTTACGCCCTTGGCGCTTATTCCTTCCAGCAGATCCGAGAGAAGGCGGAGCGGGCCGCTGTTGGCGTAATCGCGAACCATCCACTGGAGGAGCTTGGCAAGGCGAGAGTCAAGGTCGCTCCCCGACAGAGTTGAGATCAGTCCGGTTCCCCTGCGCGTTTCCCGCACTGCTGATTCAACCGCATCGCCGGACGGAGATTCTATAGCAGAGATGATCGTCTGTTCCCGACGGTAGTCATCCGCCGTTGCAGTTCCACTATCCCGGCAAGGATTTTTGTGAATCATCGCGAGTCGGCTTTGAAAAGGCTGACCGATGGCCCGATATGGTCTGCGCGACGACCAATGGGAGCGAATCAAAGACCTGCTGCCGGGACGCGCCGGATATGTCGGCGTCACCGCCCAAGACAACCGCCGATTCCTCGAAGCGGTTCTCTAGCGCGACCGCGCCGGAATTCCATGGCGCGACCCCTGGTCGGGCCAGGGGCAGGCTCTGCCGGAACGCTTTGGCGGCTGGAAGCCACGCGCTATGACAAAACCGCCAAAAATTTTCTCGCCGCTATCCACCTCGCCGCCGCTATCATCTGGCTCAATTGACGACACGCCCTAGCTAGGAGCCTGTCCGGGTAACAGGGGCTCGCGGTAGCGGCGAGGGTGTGCTACCATATTTGGTATGAGCAAGCGATTTCGCGATTGGGAACCGGATCAGGTCTGGCTGCTGCCGCCGTCGCTGCAGGATCTGGTGCCGGCGGGGCATGTGGCGCATTTTGTGCGGGACACGGTGCGCAGCGGGCTGAGCCTGGGCGAGATTATGGCGCGCTATGACGAGGAGCGCGGGTACCCGCCTTATCATCCGGAGATGATGGTGGCGTTGCTGCTCTACGCCTACAGCCAGGGTGTGTATTCCTCGCGCCGGATCGCGCGCGGCTGCGAGGAGCGGCTTGATTTTGCCGCGGTGACGGCGATGCAGCGGCCGGATTTCCGGACGATCAGCGATTTTCGCAAGCGGCACAGCGAAGCTTGCGCGGGCTGTTTGTGCAGGTGTTGCGGTTGTGCCGCGAGGCGGGGTTGGTCAAGCTCGGGCATGTCGCGCTCGACGGCACCAAGATCAAAGCGAACGCCTCCAAGCACAAAGCGATGAGCTATGCCCGCATGGTCGAGGCGGAGCCAAAGCTCGCCGCCGCGGTGGCGGACTGGCTGAAGACCGCGGGTCAGGCGGATCGCGCCGAGGATCGCGCGCACGGGGCCGAGCGGCGCGGCGACGAGACGCCGGACTGGGTGGCGAGCAAAGAGCGCCGGCTGGCGAAGATCCGGGAAGCCAAAGCGGCGCTCGAAGCCGAGGCGCAGGCCGCCACAGCGGACAAACCGGACGGCGGCAAGGGTCCGCCGGCGCTGCCGCCGGCCAAAGCCTGCCCCGGCGTCAGGCCGGGGGCGCAGCGCAACTTCACCGATCCGCAGAGCCGGATCATGAAGACCAAGGACGGTTTTGTTCAGGGCTTCAACGCGCAGGCCGCGGTCGACGCCACGGCACAGGTCATCGTGGCCGAGACGATCACCAGCCAGGCGAGCGATTGTCCGCATCTGGTCGGGCTGGTCGAGCAGATCAAAACCAATCTCGCAGCCGTCCCCGAGCAGGTCTCGGCCGATGCCGGCTATTGCTCGGAGGACAATCTGGCGGCGCTCGAAACCCGCAGGATCGACGCTCATATCGCCACCGGCCGGCAAAAACATGGCGCACCAGCACCGCAAGCCCGGCCCGCGCCGCCGCAAAGCCGCGTGGCGGCGATGGCCGAGAAGTTGCGCGCCGCCGGTCACGAAGGCCCCTACCGACTGCGCAAGCAGGTGGTCGAGCCGGTGTTCGGGCAGATCAAGCAGGCGCGCGGCTTCCGTCAATTCCTGCGGCGCGGCCTGGCCGCAGTGCAGAGCGAATGGTCGCTGATCTGCACCGTCCACAACCTGCTCAAATTGGCCGCGGCGCGCTCCCTTATACAGCCAGAGATCGGCATCGCGGCATAGGACACAAGGAATGCAGCAAACCCTCCGCTTCCCGCCCTCCCCGCCAAGCCTCGCGCGCCACCGCGCTGGCTGTCTCCCGCCAGCACGACAAAATCGCCCGTGCCCGCCGACCATCACCGACCTATTGTTCGCCATAACCGGGACAGGCTCCTAG
>CAVPDQ010000010.1:0-148152 GCA_963702685.1 uncultured Alphaproteobacteria bacterium
GCGAGTTCATCGTGCTGGTCGGGCCGTCGGGCTGCGGCAAGAGCACGACCTTGCGCATGATCGCCGGCCTGGAGAGCGCCTGGGCGAGATCTATATCGGCGACCAGCTGGTCAACGACGTGCCGCCGAAGGACCGGGACATCGCCATGGTGTTCCAGAACTATGCGCTCTACCCGCATATGACGGTGTTCGAAAACATGTCTTTCGGGTTGCGCCTGGAAAGGTTCCCGAAGGCCGAGATCAACGAGCGGGTCCGGCCGCCGCCCGCATTCTCGACATCACCGAGCTACTCGAGCGCCGGCCAAAGCAGCTGTCGGGCGGCCAGCGCCAGCGTGTCGCCATGGGCCGCGCCATCGTCCGCAACCCGAAGGTATTTCTGTTCGACGAGCCGCTCTCCAACCTCGACGCCAAATTGCGCGTGCAGATGCGCACCGAGATCAAAGAGATCCATCAAAAGGTGACGACGACCACGGTCTACGTCACCCACGACCAGATCGAAGCGATGACCTTGGCCGATCGCGTCGTCATCATGAACGCCGGGCGCATCGACCAGATCGGCACGCCGCATGAGGTCTATCATGCGCCACAGACCCGGTTTATCGCCGCCTTCATCGGCTCGCCGACGATGAATCTGCTGCCGTGCCGCGTCGTGCAAAACGGCAGCGGGCTGACCGTGCGCCTGTCCGACTGGCTCTCCTTCCCGGTGCCGGCGGCGCGCGAGGCGCGCTACCGCGGGCGCGTCGGCGACGAGGTGCTGTTCGGCTGCGCCCGAGCACATCACCGAGACGCGCAGCGGCGAGAATGCCCCTGGGTTCGTCCCGTTCACCGCCCGGCTCGATGTCGTCGAGCCGATGGGCATGGAGACGATGGTTTACTTTATCGTCGACGGGGTCGAGATTTGCGCCCGCGTCAACCCGGCTGCGGCGAGCAATGTCGGCGAGTCGATGCCGCTTCTCGCCGACCTCAACCAGATGCACCTGATCGACCCCCGCACCGACAAGGTGATCTGATCCGGCCGGGTGATCTGATCCGGCAAGGTGATCTGATCCGGCTGGGCGCCGTGGACCTCGCCGAGCGGGTCGTCGTCGTAACCGGTGCGGCGCGCGGCATCGGGCAGGAATTGGCGTGCCGCCTGGCGCAGGCCGGCGCCCGCATCGTCGCCGCCGACATCGCGGATTGCGCCGCGACCCTCGATCTCGTCAACAGCGCGGGCGGGACGGCGATCGGCGCCGCGCTCGATGTGACAAGCGCCGAGGCCGCTGCCGCGATGGCCGAGCTTGCGGTCGCAAAATTCGGCCGTATCGATGCGCTGGTCAACAATGCCGCCCTCTACGGCGCGCTGCGCGGCGGCCGGTTCGACGCGATCGCCGAGGCGGATTGGGATGCGGCGATGGCGGTCAACGTCAAAGGCATCTGGCATTGCTGCAAGGCGGCGGTTCCGGCAATGCGGCAGTCAATCGTCGGCGGCGGCAGCATCGTCAACATGGCCTCGCTCGCCGCCACTTACGGGATGCCGTTCGCGCTCCATTACACAACCTCGAAAGCCGCCGTGATCGGGCTCACTCGCGGCCTTGCGCGTGAGCTCGGCCGCGACCGGATCCGCGTCAACGCGCTGGCGCCGAGCGCGGTCTTGACCGACGGCACGCGCGAGTTTTTCGGCGACAAGCTCGACCGGGCATTGGCGACGATCAAGGCCGGGCAGTCGATCCAGCGCAGCCTCACCCCGTCCGATCTCGCGGGCACCGTGCTGTGGCTCGTTTCGGACGCGAGCGCGCTGGTTACCGGGCAAACCATCGCCGTCGATGGCGGGACGGTGATGCTGTGACCCAGCTCGCCGGCAAGGTGGCGCTGGTCAGCGGTGCCGGCGGCGGCATCGGCCGTGCGATCTCGGTCGCCTTTGCCGAGGCCGGGGCCGCCGTCGCCTGCTGCGACATCGACATGGCGGCGACGGCGGAGACGGCCCGGCTCGTGCGCGCGGCCGGCAGCCGGGCCTTGGCTCGGCATTGCGACGTCGCCAGCGAAGCCGAGACGCGCGCCGCCGCCGCCGCGGTCGAGAACGAATTCGGCCGGCTCGATATCCTGGTCAGCGGTGCCGCACCGCACGACAAAGGCGGCACGATACTCGAAACCAGCCCCGCCGAGTGGCACGAGGTCGTCGCGATCAACCTGACCGGGTCGTTCCTCTTGTGCCGGGCGGCGCTGCCGCTGATGATCGCCGGCGGCGGCGGGTCGATCATCCTGATCGCCTCGCAACTCGGGCGCGTCGGCAGCGCCGGGCGAGCGGCCTATTGCGCGACCAAGGGTGCGTTGATCCAGCTCGCCAAGGTCATGGCGATCGACCATGCGGGGCAGAATATCCGCGTCAACACCCTGTCGCCGGGGGCGGTCGAGACCGAGCGGATCGTGCGCCGCTACGGCAGCTTCGAGGCCGCGCGCGCGGCGATCGGGCCAAAGCACCTGCTGGGCCGGCTCGGCCAGCCGTCGGAGATCGCGGCAGCGGCGGTGTTCCTCGCCAGCGATGCGGCGAGCTTTGTCACCGGCAGCGACCTCCTTGTCGACGGCGGCTACACCGCCATCTGATCAGGCCTCGACCGTGTCGAGGATTTCGCCCGTGGGAGCGAAGCAGGCGGCGATCAGCCGGCCGCCGCGCCCGGCGCCGCCGTCGAGCGACACACCGAATTTGCCCTCGACAAGACCGCGCTGCTGCCGGTCGATGCCTCGGACGACACGGCGGAACCCCTCGAACGGAGCGGCGAGGTCGAGAATGTCCTCCGAGCCCCACCAGAACGCGTCGCCTTGCGCCGCCAGCGGCCGCGACGGCGCGATCGCGGCATGGACGAACAGCAGCCCGCGCTCTTCGGTGAACGCGGCGTGGTGCAGCGCCGAAAACAGCATGACATGGCCGGGTGCGGCGTTCATCGCGCTGCGCAATGTTCCGGTCCAGCGGGTGATCGTGCGCGGCCCGTCGCGGGCGGCGGCGGAGGCCTGCCGCAAATTGCTGCCATAGGCCTGGATCGTGGTCTCGACCCCGGCCCGGACCATCCATTGCAGCACCTCGCGGGGATTGGGCGCGAATTGCAGCTGCAGCAGCTTTTGCCACATCTCCTCCTGCGCGCCGCGCAAGAAGACGACTTCGCAGGCAAATGCATGCCGGCGCCCCAGCACCCGGCAGCGAAAGTCGAGCAATTCGTCGATGGTGGCGAGCACCGCCTCGCCATAGCCGATGTAATTGCCGAGATAGACGAGCCGGTCGCCGTCCTCAAACCGCGCGCCGATCAGATCGTGCAATCGTGCCAGACGGCGCGCCTCGCCATGGATCGCGCCGACCGCCCAGACCCGGCGGGCGCCGCGCAGCCTGGCAAATTTCCTGTCCGGTCGCGCCCGGTTCACCCCATCCCTACCCCAGGGCCACGCCTAGTCCACTCGGGCGGTCAAGCCGCCAACAGCTGCTCGACCCGCTGCGTCGCGGTGGTCTCGTCGATCCGCTCGACCGCGGCGAATTCGCGCACGAGACGGTCGAGCGCCGACTGATAAATCTGCCGCTCGCTATAGGATTGCTCGGGCTGCCCGCTGTTGCGGTAGAGGTCGCGCACCACTTCGGCGATCGAGGCCGGATCGCCCGAGGCGATCTTGGCCTGATATTCTTGCGCCCGCCGGCTCCACATCGTGCGCTTGGCGCGCGAGCGGCCGCGCAGCTTGGCAAGGGCGGCGTCCATCTCCTTGCGGCTCGACAACTTGCGCAGGCCCGAAACCTTGGCCTTGCCGAGCGGCACGCGCAGGGTCATCCGGTCCTTGTCGAAATGGACGACAAAGACGTTGAGCGTCTAGCCGGCGATCTCCTGCGTCTCGATGCCGGTGATCTTGCCGACGCCATGGGTCGGGTAGACCACCAGATCGCCCGTGGCGAATGAAGCTTTTTCCGCCATCATATCCGTCTCTCGCAATCGACCCGAGTGGTACTGCCGGGACGCTTCAACCGTTCGCTGCTGCCAGCGTCGGCGACCGTCCACAACTCGACGAAGAGCGCGGAACCGGAGGGGAAGGCGTCGATAGCACCCACATAACAGTAGCATGAACAACCTTTCGAATGCCAGCAGGTCAGCCATGCCCGATGCGCAATACCCGCTGCGGCAGATCGCGGCCGGCGGTCGCGCTGCAACCCTCAGCCGGAGCCGCCGGGGGGGTTGGGGTTGAAGAATTTCTCGTATTTGTCGTCGACGTCCTTCCATTCGTCGGCATCGGCCGGAGGCGGCTTTTTGCGCGTGATGTTGGGCCAGCTCGCGGCATATTCGCGGTTCAGCTCGAGCCATTTCTCGGCTTCGGCTTCGCTGTCGGGGATGATCGCCTCGACCGGGCATTCCGGCTCGCATACCCCGCAATCGATGCATTCGTCGGGATGGATGACGAGCATGTTCTCGCCCTCGTAGAAGCAGTCGACCGGGCAGACTTCGACGCAATCCATGTATTTGCAGCGGATGCAGGCTTCGGTGACGACGTAGGTCATGGCACTTGCTTCTTCTCCAGAACTTCGCGTCGAGGCCCAGCCGGGCGAGGACGCGCCGCCGGGCGAGGCCGCGCTCGCGGTCGGACACATAGATCAGCCCGCTGACGCCGCGCACGAGACTGTCCTCGTATTCGCTGAGGACGCCGTCGGCATAAGCGACCTCCCACAGCATCTCGACGAGCTCGACGCGCTCTGCGAACGACAGCTTCTCGTTGATGATCCGGGTCAAATGGAACAATTCGGCGGAGTCGCGGGCTTCGCGCTCGCCGGCGGCGAGGAGGGTGCGCGCATCCTCATGCGACAGCTCGAACCGGCGCTCGAGGAGCTGGGCGATGACCCCACGCTCGTTCGCGCCGAAATGGTCGTCGCTGCACGCCGCCTCGGCGAGGAGCGCCGCCAAGGCGAGCCGGAGCGGGTCTTGCGGCGGCGCCGCGGCGGCGCCGGAAGCGCCGGTCAGCCATTCGAGAATGCTGTCGATCATCCCGCCGGTGCCTAACATGCGGGTCGCAGCCGGGGCAACCCTACGCGGTTTGGGGGTTTTTGCCGCCGTGCCGCGCCGCCGGAGGAAATGAACCCGCGCGCCGGCCGTTGTCCGGTGCCACGGAGATCGGAGATTGAGGCCTCGATGAAGCGCGGCAAAATCCTGGTGCTGCATTTTGCCGGCCAGATGCCGCTCGCCGGCATCGCCTGGCAGGCGATGCATTACCTGTTGGGCCTCGAAGAGCTCGGCTGGGAAGCCTGGTATGTCGAGGATGGCGGCGCCAACCCCTATGACCCGCGCATCAGCAGCGTGGCGATGGAGTGCGGCTACAATGTCGCCTATCTGCGGCGGGCGATGGAGCAATACGGGTTTGGCGAGCGCTGGGCCTATTGGGACGCGATCCACAACGTCTACCACGGGCTCTCGCGCGAGCGGGTGCATGCGCTTTACGGCGAGGCGGATGCGCTGATCAACTTGTGCGGCGCGACGCGGCTGCGCGACGAGCATTTTGCCTGCCCGACGCGCATCATCGTCGATACCGACCCCGTCTATGAGCAGATCAAATACGCCAAGGCCGATCCCGAGGCGCGCGCCTATCTCGACGCGCACACGCATTTTTTCAGCTATGGCGAGAATCTCGGCACCTCCGAATGCCCGATACCGCTATGCGGCGTTCCTTGGCGCCCGACCCGGCCGCCGGTCGATCCGCGCCTATGGCCCGAGCCCGCGGATACGCCGCGATGCTTCACCACGATCGGAACCTGGGAAAACAAGGGCAAGGACATCGAATTCGACGGCTCGCGTTACGTCTGGTCGAAGCACGTAAATTTCTTGCGGTTTTTGGATCTCCCCCGGCGCCGGCCCGGCACCTGCTTTGAGATCGCGATGACGCCGCCCGACGAAGCGGTGCGCCGCACGGTCGAGGCAGCCGGGTGGCGGATCGCCGATCCGCAGCCGGTCTCGGCGGACATGGCCAGCTATGCCGGGTTTATCGCTGGCTCGCGCGGCGAGCTTACCGTCGCGAAAGACATTTATGTCCGGCCGAACAGCGGCTGGTTCAGCGATCGCAGCGTGTGCTATCTCGCCGCCGGACGTCCGGTCGTGACAATGCGGACCGGGTTCGCCGGGCATTACCCGGTTGGCCGCGGCCTGTTCGACTATGAAACCCACGACGAGGCGCTCGCTGCCATCGACGCGATCGCCGCCGATTATCGCGGCCATAGCCGGGCCGCCCGCGAGCTCGCCCGCGAATATTTCGCCGGCGACCGCGTCATCGGCGCGCTGCTCGCGGCGGCGGGGTTGTAGCCGGCGCGGTGCGTCCTTCGAGACAGCCGCTGCGCGGCTTCCTCGGGACGAGGGATTCCATAGCTGTATCAACAGTTTACCTCATGCTGAGGAGCGCCCAACGGGCGCGTCTCGAAGCATCACGACGCTGCCGCAGCCCCGAGTTGGCCGCCACTCCCAATTCGTTCACAGCCTTTCAGTCGAGGCTCTGCTGCTCCCTCTCGTCGGCGAGCAGCGGCGTCCAGGCCGGGGCGGGCGGCGCCGGCACCGCGGCTTCCTCATATAGGAGGCGCGCTTCCGCCGCCGGGCCGCGCCGCGTGCCGAGCGCCAGCACCTTGAGCCGACGGCCGATCCTGCCGCGCGCAAGCACGATGGTATCGCCCGCAGCCAGCTCGTGCCGCGCCCGCGTCACGGCGGCGCCATTGACGATGATGTCGCCCGCAACGCACAGGCGCGCGGCTTGCGCGCGGCTCTTGACCACGCGCGCGAACCATAGCCATTGATCGAGCCGCCGGCTCGCCCGCTCGGGCAAGGGCGCGGCGCCCTTCAAGCGAGCCTCAGCTCCCGCAATTTGGCAAACGGGCTGCCGTCGTGCGCAAGCGGGGGTGCGCGGCTCGGCTGAGGAGCCCTGCGGCGGCGCCGGGCGGGTGCGACAAATATCTCGGTTGCCGCTTCGATGCGGCGGCGGTAGCCGAGCTCTTCGAGCAACGGCGCCAATCTCGCCCGCTCGATGCCGGCCGCACCCGCCAGCACGGCATCGGCCGCGAACGGGCCGCCTCGCGCCCGCTTGCGCGCGGCGGCGGCGAGGCGTTCGAGACGATCCACACGCAGCGCCATGCCCCCCAGCACCCGAAAGCCGATCGCCATCCAGAATGAGGGCGGCAGCGCCGGGTCGATGTCGATCGGTCGGGCGAGCCGGCGCGCCGGCGGCAGCGGCGGCACCACAGCACCGTGCCGCACCGCCCAGAGCAGCGCCCGCAGCTGCACCGATTCGGGGCGCAGCAGCGGCTCGAAAAAGACGGTCTCGGTGCCAAAACGAACGCCGATCCGGCCGAGCGCCGCACGATCGGGTGGCGCGAGGCCGGCGACTGCTGCGGCCACCTCGGCCGCGTCCACCGCGCCGAGCGCCTCGGCGAGCTGAAACACCAGCCCCCGGCCGGCGCCGCCGAGCAGCAAGGCGGAAGCGGTGAAGAGCGGGCCGAGGCGCCGCTCGATCTCGGCGGCGACAAATGCCTGCAAGCGCTGGCGCACCTGCTCGCGCGCTTCACCGGCAGCAAAATCGCCGGTGAACGGCTCGGCCCGCGGCGCTTGCAGGCGCTCCCCGGCAACCAGCCGCCCGACGCCGCCACCGCGCCACAGCAAGGCGCCTGCCGCGTCGAGCGTAAAGGCGTCGTCGGCATCGGCGGCGAGACGGCGCGCGCGGGTCGCCACCTCGTCGCGCAGCACGCGGGCTGCGGCGGCGACGAGCGTGCGCGCCTCGTCGCTGTCGGTCGCATCGGGAACAAAACGCAGGCCGTCGAGACGGCCGACATAATTCCCCTCGACAATGACCTCGCCCGACGCCGAAACCGCGGCGAGCAGCTCGCCCTCGGCAGCCAGGCGCCGGACCAGAAACGCCGAGCGCCGATCGACAAAACGCTGGGTGATGCGTTCGTGCAACGCGTCGGAGAGGCGATCTTCGATGCCGCGCGCGCGCTCCTGCCAGCCCGCCGCCCCTTCGACCCAATCGCTGCGGTGGGTGATGTAGGTCCAGGTGCGGATGTGGGCGATCCGCGCCATCAAGGTGTCGATGTCGCCCTCGGTGCGGTCGAGGCTCGCCATCTGCCGGGCGATCCAGGTTGTCGGCAAACGCTCGTCGGGGCCGGCCAGATGGGTAAAGCAATGGAGCAGCAGCCGGGTGTGGCTTTCGCTCATGACCTTGCGGAAATCGGGGATCTGGCAGACCTCCCACAACAGCCGCACCGCGCCGGGATGGGTGGCGAGCCGCGCCGCCTCGCGGTTGCGCGCCAGCGCCTGCAAGGCGCGGTGGTCGTCGGCCTCGCGCGCCTGCACCAGACCCGGTGTCGCCGGCCGCTCGTCGAGGCTCTTCAGCAAAAAATCGACCGAATCGAAGCGCAGCCGCGTGTTGCGCCAATAGAGCCGGGTCAGCGGGTCGAAGCGGTGCGCCTCGACCGCCTCGACGATCGCCGGATCGAGCGGCCGCTGGTCGGCGGTGGTGCCAAAGGTGCCGTCGCTCATGTGACGCCCGGCGCGCCCGGCGATCTGGGCGATTTCGGCGGCGCTGAGACGGCGCGGGCCATAGCCGTCGAACTTGACGATGCCGGCAAAGGCGACATGGTCGAGATCCATGTTGAGCCCCATGCCGATCGCGTCGGTGGCGACGAGGTAATCGACCTCGCCGGCCTGGAACATGCCGACCTGCGCGTTGCGCGCCCGCGGGCTCAGCGCGCCCAGCACGATCGCGGTGCCGCCGCGCTGGCGGCGGATCAGCTCGGCGAGCGAAAAAACATCGGCCACGGTAAAGGCGACGACGGCGCTGCGCGGCGGCAGCCGGGTCACCTTTTTGTGCCCGGTGTAGGTCAAGGTCGAAAAGCGCGGCCGCCCGATGTGCTCGATCTCCGGGACGAGCCGGCGCATCAAGGGCTTGATCGTGTCGGCGCCGAGAAACATCGTCTCGGCGAGACCGCGCGCATGCAGGAGGCGCGCGGTGAAGACGTGGCCGCGCTCGGGGTCGGCGCAGAGCTGGATCTCGTCGACCGCGAGAAAATCGACCGGCCGGTCGAGCGGCATCGATTCCGCGGTGCACACGAAATAGGACGGGTTCGGCGGCACGATCTTTTCTTCGCCGGTGATCAGCGCGACCGCGCGCGCGCCTTTGAGCTTGACCACCCGGTCGTAGTTTTCGCGGGCGAGGAGCCGCAGCGGAAACCCGATCATGCCGCTCTTGTGACCGAGCATGCGCTCGATCGCGAGATGGGTCTTGCCGGTGTTGGTCGGCCCGAGAACCGCGACGAGCCGCGGCCCGGGGCTGAACATGCCCATGCGCAACAGGTATCGGGGCGCGGCCGGCGCAACGCAAGGATAAAACAACCGCGATCGGGCGGCTGCGGCGACGCGTCCCGACCCGATTGGCCGAGCTGTGGGGTTGCGGCTGCCGGCGCTGCGCCACATATCCTCGGCGCAATCCGGCCACCACGCGACGGCAGAAAATGACCCAAGAAACAAGGAGCTTCCAGGCCGAAGTCAGCCGCCTTCTCGAAATCGTCGCGCACTCGCTCTACAGCCAAAAGGAAATCTTTCTGCGCGAGCTGATCTCGAACGCATCGGACGCCTGCGACCGGCTGCGCTACGCGGCATTGACCGAGCCGGCGCTGGCCGAGAGCGATACCGCCTACCGCGTCGTTTTGACCCCGGACAAACAGGCGCGGACCTTGACCGTCGCCGACAACGGCATCGGCATGGGCCGCGACGAGCTGATCGAGAACCTCGGCACGATCGCGCGTTCCGGCACCGCCGCCTTTGTCGACCAATTGTCGGGCGACGCGCGCAAGGACATGAGCCTGATCGGCCAGTTCGGCGTCGGCTTTTATTCGGCGTTCATGGTCGCCGACAAGGTCGAGGTCGTAGCGCGCAAAGCGGGCGAGCAAGAAGGCTGGCGCTGGGTTTCGGACGGCAAGGGCGAATTTACGATCGAGCCGTTGCCGGATGCGGCGCGCGGGGCCGCGGTCGTGGTCCACCTGCGCGACGGCGAGGACGAATATCTCGACCCGGCAAGGCTGCGCCAGATCGTGCGCAACTATTCCGACCACATAGCGCTGCCGATCCTGCTGAAGGACGGCGACAAGGAAGACACGATCAACACGGCCTCGGCGTTGTGGACCCGGCCGCGCGCCGACATCGCCAAGGAGCAATACACCGAGTTCTACCACCATGTCGGCCACAGCTTCGACGACCCGTGGCTGACGCTGCACAACAAGGCCGAAGGGCTGCTCGAATATACGAGCCTGCTTTTTGTGCCTTCGACCAAGCCCTTCGATCTCTTCGACCCGGAACGCAAAAGCCGGATCAAGCTCTATGTCCGGCGGGTGTTTATCAGCGACGAAGGCGCCGAGCTCTTGCCCGCCTATCTGCGGTTTTTGCGCGGCATCGTCGACAGCGAGGACCTGCCGCTCAACATCAGCCGCGAAATGCTGCAGTCGAACCCGACAGTCGCCAAGATCCGACAGCAGCTGACCCGCCGGGTGTTGACCGAGCTCGGCAAGAAGGCGAGCGAGGCGCCCGAGGAATATGCCAAGTTCTGGGACGATTTCGGCGCTGTCCTAAAAGAAGGGCTGTACGAGGACCGCGAGCAGCACGAGGTGCTGTTGGAGCTGGCGCGGTTCCGCTCGTCGGCGCGCGACGGCCTCGTCTCGCTCGACCAGTATATCGAGGCGATGCGGCCCGGCCAGGACGCGGTCTATACGATCACCGGCGACAGCCTCGACGCGGTCAAGCGCAGTCCGCAGCTCGAAGGCTTTCGCGCGCGCGGCGTCGAGGTGCTGCTGCTGACCGACCCGATCGACGAATTCTGGATGCCGGCGATCGGCAGCTACAAGGACAAGAAATTCCGCTCGGCGACCCGTGGCGGCGCCGACCTCGACAAGATCGAAGCCCCCGAGGCCAAAGCCGAGACGGCCAAGCCAGAGCCGCAGCCCCAGCTTTCGGGGCTGATCGCAATCTTCAAATTGGCGCTCGCCGACGCGGTCAAGGATGTGCGCAGCTCGGAGCGCCTGACCGAAAGCGCGGTGTGCCTCGTCGCCGACGACGGCGACCTCGACATGCATTTGGAGCGGTTATTGAAGCAGCACCGCCAGCTCGATGCCGCCTCGAAGCGCATCCTGGAAATCAACCCGCGGCATAAATTGATTGCGCGGCTCGCCGATACCGTCGGAGAAACCGGCGCCTCGGACCAGCTCTCGGAGTTCGCCTGGCTGTTGCTGGACCAGGCCCGCATTCTCGAAGGCGAGCTCTTGCCCGACCCGCCGGCCTTCGCCCGCCGGCTCGCTGCCTTGCTCGAGCGCGGCCTGGCGCAATCGGCGTAGCGGCAAGTGCCGCCGAGCGCCGAGCCCGGAAGATTCAAGTCGGCTGCTCGGCTCCGCTATTCCGCGAAAGGCGGGGTCACGCCCTCGGGCACGGCGACCCGGAAGACGTTTAGCGTGTTTGCGATCAACGTGTAATAGTGCTTTGACACGTTCAGGTGATGCCCCGGATAACCTTGTAGGATGGGTTGAGCGCCAGCGAAACCCATCTTCTGCGGTCGTCGCGATGGGTTTCGCTATGCTCAACCCATCCTACGGACGTGTTCTGGTGAATCATGTGATTGAGCCGGAGCATTAGCGCCGAGGGACCGGGAAAGGGAAAAGCCGATGCGGCCAACAGGATATTTTGTGTCGCGCCGATTTGCGGCGGTCGGCGCCGCACTCGTTGTCGCTCTCTTGAGCGGTTGCGCGACACCGCCGCCGGTCGGCGCGGTCGCCCTGCCGCCGGTCCCGCCCGGCGCTGCGCGGGTCTGGTTCTATCGGGTCTACGATCCGAGCGAGAGCCTCGGCACCCCGTTGATTTATATGAATGGTGCGGCGATCGGCGTCTCGCAGCAAGGCGACGCTTTTTATCGCGACGTGCCGGCCGGGCGCTATCATGTAACCGTCGACAGCGTCGGCGTCGATCTCTACCAGTTTCAGGATATCGCGCTGGTGCCGGGCCAGCAGGAATACATCGAAATCCAGTCGCTCAGAAGCTGGGTCTCCGGCCGCCCCGGATTTGGCCGCGATACGTTTTACGTCGCCGTCATTCCGCCCGAGCGGGCGGCGCTCCAGGTCGCGCGCAGCCGGTTTTACAGCGGCGGCTGAGCGCAGATTACAGCGAATTAATCCGCGCGACAGCACGCTGTCACCTCGACGCGCCAATTCTGCGGCGAACCGCTCGACAAGAGGATGACATGACCGATTCTTCGATGCACAGGACGCTTCGCTCGCGGTTGACGAAAGGCCGTATCGCGGTCATCGGCGGGGGCTTGGCGGGCGCGCTCGCGCTGTCGCCGCTGGTTTGGGCGCAGTCCCAGCCGCAAGCCGCATCGCCGGCGGGGCAGATGATGACGTCGCCGGTGGCGCTGATCCCGCAGCAGAGCTTCGCCCCGCTGGTCAAAAAGGTGTTGCCGGCAGTGGTCAATATTTCGGTGACGCAAAAGGCCGACGCACAAGAAATGGCCGAAGAGCCCGATGCGCCACAGTTCAACCAAAATTCGCCGTTCGACGAGCTGCTGCGCCGCTTTTTCCAGCAGCAGAACCCGGGCGGCGACGAGCATCATCAGTTTCCGCGGACACCCGGCGGCGAGGCGCATCGCATCGCGCTCGGCTCCGGCTTTATCGTCGATCCCTCGGGCTATGTCGTGACCAACAATCACGTCGTCGGCGACGCCGGCAAGGTCGAGGTGATCCTGCAAGACAAGACCAAATATACTGCCAAGATCGTCGGCCGCGACCCCAAGACCGACCTCGCGGTGCTGAAGATCAAGGCCGACAAGCCCTTGCCCTATGTCAGCTTTGGCGACAGCGGCGCCGCCCAGGTCGGCGACTGGGTCATGGCGGTCGGCAATCCCTTTGGGCTCGGCGGGACGGTCACGACCGGGATCATTTCCGCGCGGGGACGGGACATCAACGAAGGCCCGTACGACGATTTCCTGCAGATCGACGCGCCGATCAATCGCGGCAATTCCGGCGGCCCGACCTTCAACCTCGAAGGCCAGGTGGTCGGCATCAACACCGCGATCTATTCGCCCAACGGCGGCAGTGTCGGCATCGGCTTTGCCGTCCCTTCGAATGTCGCCAAGAACATCGTTGCCCAGCTCGAAGCGCACGGCAAGATCACGCGCGGCTGGCTCGGCGTGCAGATCCAGGAGGTGACGCCGGCGATCGCCGCGAGCCTCGGGCTGAAAAGCGACCACGGCGCGCTGGTCGCCGTCGTCACGCCGAACAGCCCCGGCGCCAAGGCCGGGTTGAAGCAGGGCGACGTGATCCTGTCGTTCGACGGCGGCGACGTGAACGCGCTGCATGACCTGCCACGCCTCGTCGCGGCTGCCGCGCCGCACAGCAAGGCCGCGATGTCGGTTTGGCGCAATGGTGCGAAGGTGCCGCTGGAAGCGATGGTGGGCGAGCTCTCGAACAACGAGAAGGTGGCCGCCGCCGGCAGCGAGCAGGAAGAGGACCAGTCGGCTGCGGCGGAAGCGATGGGCATGCACTTTGCCCCGCTGACCGACCAGATGCGCCGCGAGCTGCACGTCGCCAAAGACGTGCACGGTGTCGTCGTCAGCCGCGTCGACCGGCCGAGCGCGGCCGACGATATCGGGCTGAGCCAGGGCGATGTCGTGGTGGCGATCAACCAGCAGCCGGTCACCAGCCCGCAACAGGCGGCGGACACATTAAAGGAAGCCGCGCGCTCGCCAAAAAAGAGCGCTCTCTTGCTGCTGAACCGCCATGGCGTCACCGAGTATGTCGGCGTCACCCTGGGCGGCAATCAAGGCTAAAGCCTGATCCGATCAGGTTGCATCAGCCCGTCAGCCCCCCTCACCCTTCCCTCTCCCCCCAATTGGGGGGAGAGGGTTGCGAAAGGTTGGCGAGGCGAACCCCCGGACGGCCGCCCGCCGAGGGCGGGCGTTCCGGGGGCTTACCCGAAGCTGGGTGAGGAGGGCTCTACCTAACCGGATCAAGGCTAGCTCGGGTCGAGGACCGCGTCGCAGCTCGCCGCCTCCGGCATCGCCTTGCCGGGGGCGGCGGGCTTTTCTTTTATCACCGGCCTGGCGCCTCCGGCATCGCCTTGCCGGGGGTGGCGGCTTTCGTTTTGTCGCCGGCTCAGCGCTGCCGCGTGAACGGGGGCTGACCGCCCCGGTCGCGCGAGGACAAAGGAACGCGCGCCTCGAGGCGCTCCAGCTCGATCCGGGTGCGCGCGCCGGCCCGCAGCAGCCGGTCGGTCGCCTCGCGCAGCTCGGCCCGGCTTTCCACAGTGTCGTGGTCGAGGGCCGCATCGAAGGCCGCGAGAAACGCCGCAATATCGCCATCGACCCGCTCGCGCAAGGGGCGGCCGATAAACAAGGCGCCTTCCCCGCCGCGTTCCGTCTCGATCGAGACGTGGGCCGGCGGGCCGTTGGCCGAGCGCGGATATTGGGTCGGGATCGGCGGCTGCGACGGCGGAGCATAGCCTTGCTGGCTGCGCGGTGGCGGTGCGCCGCCGCCGCGTCGGTCGAACCGTTCGTCGCCATCGGCAAAGCCGGCGTTTTGCACCGGCCGTGGCGGCGGATCGGGCTCGTGGGCGCCGTCGCCGCCATGCGGCAGCGACAGATGCAGCCTGCCGCGCGGCTCGCCGCTCGACGGCGGCGGGCCTGCCGCAGCGAACGGGCGCGCGGCGCTGCCGTTGCTCGGCGCCAGCTCGCGTTGGTGGCGGCCTTGCCGCTCCGCCGTCCCGTTTCCACCGGAGCGGGGGGGATCCCGCAAGAATGCGGGCAGCTGCGGTGACGGCGGGCGAAAAGGTGGGGTTTCCGCGGGCGGCGGGACGTGAGCGGGCGGCGGGACGCGGGCGGGCGGCGAATCCACCGCTGTGTCGTCGCGCAATGCCACGGGGCTTGGCGGCGCTGGCGGCGAATCGCTGGCGCTGAAACCAGCCCCCGCCTCGCCCTGCGGCGGGTTGGCCTGCGGCGGATTGGCCTGCGGCGGGTTGGCCTGCGGCGGCTTGGCTTGCAGCGGCCAGGCCGGCGGCGGCTCGGCGGGACGGCTCTTTACCAGATGGGTTTCCGATGCCGGCACCGGGCTCGGCGGCGCAGCCTCGGTCGGGGTGCTGCGCGCACGGGTCCGACTGACGATGTAGCTGATCGCCGGGGGCGAGCAGTCATAGGTGCGGGCGATGCTCGCCAAAGTCTCGCCCGCCTCGTAGCGTTCAATAATGGACGGCCAATCCTGTTGCGGTATTTTCCCTCTTTTACTTGATTTTTCCATTGAAACGACCTTCAGCTCCAAGACACTGTTGTGGTTTCCCGGCTCTCGGCTCGCGATATTCGGCTGCGACAACCGGGTGACGCCGCCAAAAAAACCAGGGTAGAAATCATCGGTCGGGGCCGAAGCTTCGGCTGTGCGGCTTTTCGCGGCCGATCGCGGCCGCCGCAGCCCGAGCCCTTTTCGACTACCTCATAATACCGGCTTATAAGTGAACGGTGAAGAGGTCAATATGCTCCCGCGCGCGGACCCCGCAAAACATCACACCCGGACGATTTTGCCGGGGTTCATGATGTTGTCCGGGTCGAGCGCCTGCTTGATCTGACGCATGACCGCCACCGCCGGCCCGTGCTCGGCGACGAGAAAATCCATCTTGCCGTAGCCGACCCCGTGCTCGCCGGTGCTGGTGCCGTCCATCGCCAGCGCGCGGGCGACCATGCGCTCGTTGAGCCCGGCGGCTTCGGCGATTTCTTCCGGTCGATTCGGGTCGATCATAAAGACGAGGTGAAAATTACCGTCGCCGACATGCCCGACCAATGCCGACGGCACGCTCGATTGCGCGAGGTCGCGTTTGGTTTCGGCGATGCATTCGGCAAGGCGCGAGATCGGCACGCAGACATCGGTGGCCCAGCCCTTTGATCCGGGACGCTGCGCCAAAGCCGCGTAATAAGCGTCGTGCCGCGCCTGCCACAGCTTGGACCGGGCCTCCGGCGTCGTCGCCCAGCGAAAGTCGCCGCCGCCATGCTCGCCGGCGAGCGCCTTGACCGTCTCCGACTGCTCTTCGACCCCGGCAGGCGAGCCGTGAAACTCGAAAAACAAGGTCGGCGCCACTTTGTGGTCGAGCTTTGAATACTGGTTGATCGCCGCCATCTGCGCTTCGTCGAGCAATTCGATGCGCGCCACCGGGACGCCCGATTGGATCGTCGCGATCACCGTGTCGACCGCCTCGCCGATCGAGGGAAAGGCGCAGACCGCGGCGGAAATCGCTTCCGGTATGCCATAGAGGCGCAGGGTCAGCTCGGTGATGATGCCGAGAGTGCCTTCCGAGCCGATAAAGAGCCGGGTCAGGTCATAGCCGGCGGCCGATTTGCGGGCGCGCCGCGCGGTGCGGATGAGGCGGCCGTCGGCGAGCACGACGCTGAGCGACAAGACATTCTCGCGCATCGTGCCATAGCGCACCGCGTTGGTGCCCGAGGCGCGCGTCGCCGCCATGCCGCCGAGCGAGGCGTCGGCGCCGGGATCGATCGGAAAGAACAGACCGGTGTCGCGCAAATATTCGTTGAGCTGCTTGCGGGTGACGCCGGCCTCGACCGTCACGTCGAGATCTTCGGCATTGACCCGCAATACCCGGTTCATCTGCGAGAGATCGACGCAAACACCACCCTGCAACGCGGCGACATGGCCTTCGAGCGAGGTGCCGGTGCCGAACGCGACGACCGGCGTCTTGTGCTCGGCGCAAAGCTTGACGATCGCCACGATTTCTTCGGTGCTTTGGGCAAAGGCGACGGCATCGGGCGCATGCGGCTGGTGGTAGGATTCGTCCTTGCCGTGCTGCGCGCACACCGCCGCCGAGGTCGACAGCCGCGGCCCGAGCAGCCGTTCGAGCGGCGCCAGCAGGGATGGGGCGAGCGGCGCGCGGCCAACGGAAAAGGCGGCGATCATAGCGGCAGCCGAAAACATCAGCGAGGCCGGTACAATCGGGCATTCGTCGCGGCGCTGCAACCCCGAACCGGCCGCGCTCGCCCCGGTCAGCCGCATTTTTCCGGCGGCAGGTCGCGGCGGCGGAAGCTTTCGCAGCCGATCTTCGGGGTGTCGCCCGGGTCCGCGCTTCGCCGACGCGTCCATCAGGTCGCGTGTGTGAAGCAGATTTGCTATTAGAAAGACAAATAGAGCAAACCTCAGCACGTAAAAGCCGGCGACTGCGAGCAATATAAAGATCGCTCACATTAGTGGTAGGAACCAGACACTCGACTCCGTTCTTGCCTTCCCGGAAAAGGCCGGGACCCATCTTTGCCATGGGTACCGGCCTTCGCCGGTATGGGCGGGTAGTTGGCTCACATCCGTCAGATGCCATCCATTAGGATCCATTTTGGCGACCATTTCTGAAGTCCGGTCACGCCGTCGATTGCCTGGTTTCTACGGCGGCGGCACGGGCGGTGGTTTGCGGATTGGCATGGCGGGGTCATTGAGCCGACCTCGCCGACCCATTACGTTCCTGGAAACGGGCTGTTCGGGAGGGCGCGATGGCGCTGGCGGCGGTCACGCTCGACGACAAATACCTGCTCGACCGGGGCCGTGTCTTTTTGACCGGCACGCAGGCCTTGGTCCGCCTGCCGATGATGCAGCGCCAGCGCGACCAGGCGGCCGGGCTCGACACCGCCTGCTTTATCTCGGGCTATCGCGGCTCGCCATTGGGCGGGCTCGACCAGGCGCTGTGGCGCGCCCGCCCTTTTATCGAAAAGAACCGCATCCATTTTCAGCCGGCGATCAACGAGGAGCTGGGGGCGACCGCGATCTGGGGCAGCCAGCAATTGGGCCTCTTCCCGGGCGCCAAATACGACGGCGTCTTTGCCATGTGGTACGCCAAGGGGCCCGGTGTGGACCGCAGCGGCGACGCCTTGAAGCACGGCAATTCCGCGGGCTCCGCCGCCAATGGCGGTGTGCTGCTGCTCGCCGGCGACGACCATACCTGCAAATCCTCGACCCTGGCGCACCAGTCCGAACTGGCCTTTATCGATGCCGCGATCCCGGTGCTGAACCCGTCGGGGGTGCAGGAAATCCTCGA
The DNA here is from genome assembly GCA_963702685.1 of uncultured Alphaproteobacteria bacterium. Taxonomy (GTDB): domain Bacteria; phylum Pseudomonadota; class Alphaproteobacteria; order ATCC43930; family CGMCC-115725; genus AP-15. The sequence continues at coordinate 18,074 of CAVPDQ010000010.1, forward strand.
CCTCGGCCTTTACGGCTGGGCGATGTCGCGCTGGTCCGGCTGCTGGGTCGCGTTCAAGACGACGGCCGAAATCATGGACAGCTCGGCTTCGGTCGAGATCGCGCCGGAGCGGATCGAGATCGCCACACCCGGCGATTTCGAAATGCCGCAAGGCGGGCTCAACATCCGCTGGCCCGACACGCCGCTCGACCAGGAATACCGGCTGCACAAATATAAATTGGAGGCGGCGCGCGCCTTTGCCCGCGCCAACCGGCTCGACCATATCGTCATCGACAGCCCGAACCCCCGCTTTGGCATCGTCACGACAGGCAAATCCTATCTCGATCTGCGCCAGGCATTGGACGATCTGGGCATCGACGCAGCGATCGCCGCCGAAATCGGTCTTCGTCTTTACAAGGTGGCGATGGCGTGGCCGCTCGAGCCCGATGGCGTGCGCCGGTTCGCCGAGGGGCTCGAGGAAGTCCTGGTTGTCGAAGAAAAGCGCGCCGTCATCGAAACCCAGCTGAAAGAGCAGCTCTACAACTGGCCGGCGGATCGTCGCCCGCGCATTTTCGGCAAGTCCGACGAGGCGGGTGAATGGATCCTGCCGTCGAACGGCGAATTGACCCCGGGCCAGATTGCGCGCGCGGTCGCCCGCCGCATCGCGCGGGCTCATACCGTGCCGCGGATCGCCGAGCGTCTCGCTGTCCTCGATGCGCGCGAACACCGGCAGGGCGGCAATGTCGTGCCGTTTGCCCGCACGCCCTATTTCTGCTCGGGCTGCCCGCACAACAGCTCGACCAAGGTGCCCGAAGGGAGCCGCGCCCTCGCCGGCATCGGCTGCCATTACCTCGCGCAATTCATGGACCGCTCGACCGCGACCTTCACCCAGATGGGCGGCGAGGGGGCACCCTGGATCGGCCAGGCGCCGTTTACCGAAACGAACCACGTCTTTGCCAATCTCGGCGACGGCACCTACACCCATTCGGGCGTGCTGGCGATCCGCGCCGCGGTCGCAGCCAAGGTCAACATCACCTACAAGCTCCTCTTCAACGACGCGGTGGCGATGACCGGCGGCCAGCCGATCGACGGCGGCCTGACGGTGCCGGTGCTGACCCGGCAGCTTTGGGCCGAAGGGGTCGGGCGGATCGTCGTCGTCACCGACGAGCCCGAGAAATACCCGCCCGATGCCGGCTTTGCGCCGGGTGCCACGGTTCGTCACCGCGACGACCTCGACGATGTGCAGCGCGAATTGCGCGAGATTCCGGGTGTCACCGCGATCGTCTACGACCAGACCTGTGCCGCCGAAAAACGCCGCCGGCGCAAGCGCGGCCGGTTTCCCGACCCGGCCAAGCGCGTCTTCATCAACGACCTCGTCTGCGAGGGCTGCGGCGATTGCTCGAAGACCTCGAACTGCGTTTCGGTGGTCCCGGTCGAGACCGAGCTCGGACGCAAGCGGGCGATCGACCAGTCGAGCTGCAACAAAGATTATTCGTGTGTCGAAGGCTTCTGTCCGAGCTTTGTGACGGTGCATGGCGGCAGCCTCAAAAAGCCTGCCGCCGGCGATCTCGGCGAAGCGAGGCTGCCGTCCTTGCCCGAGCCGGAGCTGCCGGCGCTCGACCGGCCCTATGGCATCCTCGTTACCGGCGTCGGCGGCACCGGCGTGGTCACGATCGGCGCGCTCCTCGGCATGGCCGCCCATCTCGACGGCAAGGGCTGTACTATCCTCGACATGACCGGGCTCGCCCAAAAAGGCGGCGCGGTCTACAGCCACATCCGCATCGCCGAAAGCCCCGACCGGATCCACGCGGTGCGCATCGCCGCCGGTGGCGCCCGGCTGCTGCTGGGCTGCGACCTCGTCGTTTCCGCCAGCGCCGAGGCGTTGTCGAAGCTCGAACCGGAGCCATAGCCGCGCGATCGTCAACAGCCACGAAATCGTTACCGGCGACTTCACCCGCGACCCGGACCTGGTCTTCCCGGCGGCGGCCCTGGAGCGCAGCATCGCCGGCGCGACCGGGCCGGAGAACGCCGAATTTCTCGACGCGACGCGGCTCGCGACCGGGCTCTTTGGCGATTCGATCGCGAGCAACCTTTTTATGCTGGGCTTTGCCTGGCAGCGCGGGCTGGTGCCGCTGTCGGCGGAGGCGATCGAGCGCGCGATCGAATTGAACGCGGTCGCTGTCGAGTTCAACCGCAGCGCCTTTCGCTGGGGCCGGCGCGCCGCCGCCGATCCGGCGCTGGTCGAGGCGCGAGCGACGGCCGCGGCGGCAGTCCCGGAGAGCCACCGCCGGTCCGAAACCCTCGACGAGGTCATCGCCCGCCGCGTCGCCTTTCTGACCGATTACCAGGATCGCGCCTATGCCGAGCGCTATGCGGCGCGGGTGGCGCAGGTGCGCTCGGCCGAGGCTGCCCGTGTCCCCGGCACAACGACGCTCGCCGACACCGTCGCCCGCGCGCTCTTCAAGCTGATGGCATACAAGGACGAGTACGAAGTCGCCCGGCTCTATACCGAAAGCGATTTCCTCAAGCGCGTCGCGCGGCAGTTCGACGGGCCCTACAAATTGCGCTTCCACTTGGCGCCGCCGATCCTCGGCGATCGCGACCCCACGACCGGCCATCTGAAAAAGCGCGAGTTCGGCCCCTGGATGCTGCGCGTCTTCCGGCTATTGGCCAAGCTGCGCCGGCTGCGCGGCACGCCCTTCGACATCTTCGCCCGCAGCGAAGAGCGCCGGACCGAACGCCGCCTGATCGGCGAATACGAAGCGCTGCTCGACGAAATCGCGGCCCGCCTCTCCGCGTCGAGCCACGCCGCCGCCATCGAATTGGCGGCCTTGCCGCTCGAAATCCGCGGCTTCGGCCACGTCAAGGCGGAAAACCTCGCCCGCGCCAAAGCAAAGGAAACCACCCTCCTCGCCCGCTTCCGCTCGGCCTCCTCCGCCCCCGCAATCGCGGCCGAGTGAGAGCTGAACCGTTTCGCTCCGCGCACCCCGCTTCTCCTGTTTCCCTCGGATGGTCCGCGGCAGTCACGAAATCGGCGCTGAGCGGTGCATAGATGGGTCCCGGCCTTCCCCACGGATCGGGTCCGTGGGCTAAAGGCCCACGGGAAAGCGGAGGGACCGGGATCGGGGCCGATGCGACGGGAGGTTTTGCAGAATGCGCTCGCTCCGGCTCAATCACATAATTCACCAGAAAGCGTCCGTAGGATGGGTTGAGCATCGCGAAGCCCATCGCGACAACCGAAGAAGATGGGTTTCGCTGTCGCTCAGCCCATCCTACAAGGTCTCCTCGTTAAATCATCTGAATGCATCTAAGCTCCTGAACGATGGTGGGTCTCGGCTTCTCGCCGGGAGAGCGAAGCCGCTGCGCGGGACCAACGCTTTGCCCGGGCGAGCGCGCCGCCGGCACCGCTTGATGTCGATCGGACGCAGCCCAATGCGGCCAGACGATTGTCCCTGTCACCCGCCCTCGGCCGGCAGCGCGACGAAGCGGGTGCTGGCGCCGCGCTCGACGCGGACGAGCAGGTTTTTGCGGCCGGCTTTTTTGGCGGCGTCGGCTTTCTGCTTGATCTCTTCCGGGGTCGCGACCGGCTGATGCCCGATCGCCGTGACCAGGTCGCCGGGCCGCAAGCCCTCGGCGGCTGCCGCGCTCTTCGGCGGGACCTCGGTGATCACCGCCCCCTTTGCCGCATCGGGCACCGAGAACTGCTTGCGCAAATCGGGGGTGAGCTTGGCGAGCTTCAAGCCCATTGCATCGATGCTCGCCGGCGGTTTCGGCTTTGCCGGCTCGGGGGGTGGCGGCGCCGGCCGGTTCGGGTTTAATTCGGCGACCTTGAGCGCGACCTCCGCTTCCTTGCGATCGCGCCAGATTGTGAGCTTGACCGATTTGCCCGGCGCCGTCCCCGCCACCAGGCGCGGCAGCTGCCGGCTGCGCTCGATCGGCTTGCCGTCATAGGCGAGGATCACGTCGCCCGGCAGCAATTTGGCGTCGACCGCGGGGCTCGCCGGGTCGATCATGGCGATCATCGCCCCGCGGCTTTTATCGAGGCCCACCGCCTCGGCGAGCGCCTCGGTGACCGGTTGGATGCGGGCCCCGATCCAGCCGCGCTCGACCTTGCCGGTTGCCTTCAGTTGATCGATGATCGGCCGCGCATAGGCTGCGGGGACGGCAAAGCCGATGCCGATGGAGCCGCCCGAGGTCGAGAAAATCGCGGTGTTGATGCCGATCACATTGCCCGTCAGGTCGAACATCGGGCCGCCGGAATTGCCGCGGTTGATCGACGCGTCGGTCTGCAGAAAATCGTCGTAGGGCCCGGAATGGATATCGCGCGCCGTCGCCGAGATGATGCCCGCGGTCACCGTGCCGCCGAGGCCGAACGGGTTGCCGATCGCCAGCACCCAGTCGCCGACCTTGGCCTTGCTCGAATCGCCCCAATGCGCGGCCGGCAACGGTGTCTTGGCATCGACCTTGAGCAAGGCGAGGTCGCTGACCGCGTCGCGGCCGACGACCTGCGCCTTCAACACCGTGTCGTCGGCCAAGGTCACCGTGATCTCTTCGGCGTTGGCGATGACGTGGTTGTTGGTGACGATCAGCCCGGCGGGGTCGATGATAAAGCCCGAGCCGAGCGAGGCGATGTGCGGGGATGCTCCGTTCGGACCGCCCGGCATGCCTTTTTCGCCAAAGAAATCGCGGAAAAACTCGTCGAGCGGCGAGCCTGGGGCGGGGGCTTGCGCCTCGGCGCCGCCTTTGGGCGCGGGCGTGCCGGCGGCCGCTTGCGTGGTCGAGATATTGACGACGACGCCGACCAGCCGTGCGGCGAGCTGGGCAAACACTTGCGCGAAGGGTGTCGTCTCCGGCGGCGGGTCGGAGCGCGCCGGCGCCGCCAGGAGGAACGACACGGCCAGCACTACCGCACGCGCCGCGCCGCGGCCAAACGACCTCACGGCAACTCTCCCTCGCCGCACCCGCCACCGGTTCGCTCGGCGCCGCCCGGGGATGTCCGAACCAGGCGCCGCCGCGACGCTCGATAGGCAATGACGGCGCAATTGGCAAGCCGCAACAGCGCCGCGACGCCGGTCTCGACCGAGGCCGGGGCATTGCTGCGAAACCTGTTCGCCACCGCCCTCGCCGCCGCCGACCCGGAGCGCGCGCTCGACCGGCATATGCCGCGGCCGGTCCGCGGGCGGACTGTCGTTGCCGGCGCCGGCAAGGCTTCGGCGGCGATGGCGCGGGCTTTCGAACGGCGCTGGAGGGGTCCGCTCGAAGGGATCGTGCTGACCCGCTATGGCCACGCCGTTCCCTGCGAGCGCATCGAAATCGTCGAGGCGAGCCATCCGGTGCCCGACGCCGCCGGCCGGCGCGCCGCCGAGCGCATTCTCGATCTTGCCCGCGGCCTCGGCGCCGGCGACCAGCTCGTCTTTCTGGTTTCGGGCGGCGGCTCGGCGCTGCTCGCGCTCCCTGCCACCGGCCTCGGCCTCGACGACAAGCGCGCGGTGACCCAGGCGCTGCTGCGCTCGGGTGCGACGATCACCGAGATCAACACCGTGCGCAAGCACCTCTCGGCGATCAAGGGCGGCCGGCTCGCCGCCGCCGCGGCACCGGCGCGGGTCGTGACCTTGGCGATTTCCGACGTGCCGGGCGACGATCCGGCAGTCATCGCTTCGGGGCCGACGGTGCCGGACGCGACCACCTTTGCCGACGCCCGCGCGGTGCTGGCAAAATACCGCATCGCGGCACCCCAGGCGGTCGTCGAGCATCTCGCCGCCGCTGCGGACGAGACGCCAAAGCCCGGCAACCGGCTGTTCGAGCGGACCAGCTTCGAGCTCGTCGCCAGCCCGCAAGAATTGCTGCGCGCCGCCGCTGCCGCAGCGTTGCGGCAAAAAATCGCGCCGATTGTGCTGAGCGACCGGATCGAGGGCGAGGCGCGTGACGTGGCGCTGGTCCACGCCGCGATCGCCCGCCAGATAGGCGCTCGGCAATTCCGCGCCGGTGGCCGCAGGGTGCTGCCTCCGGCGGTGCTGCTGTCGGGCGGCGAAACCACGGTCACGGTCAAAGGACATGGCCGCGGCGGGCGCAACGCCGAATTTCTGCTGGCGCTGGCGGTGGCGCTCGACGGCGCGCCCGGCATCTTCGCGCTCGCCTGCGACACCGACGGGATCGACGGAACCGAGGACAATGCCGGGGCGATCCTCTATCCGGACAGCGTCGCGCGCGCCGCCGGCGCCGGCATCGACGCAGCGGCAGCGCTCGCCGACAATGACGGCTACGGGTTCTTCTCCGCGATCGGCGATCTCGTCGTGACCGGGCCGACCCTGACCAACGTCAACGATTTTCGCGCGATCCTGGTCCTTCCCTGAGGCGCGCCGATCAAGGAACAGAAGATGCGGCGCCAGCGCAGTGCCAAGATCGTCGCCACCCTCGGGCCGGCCAGCTCCTCGCCGGAGCGGATCCGCGCCTTGTTCGCGGCCGGCGTCGATGTGTTTCGGCTCAACTTCAGCCACGGGACGCATGCCGATCACGGCCGCAGCTTCGCGGCGATCCGGCAGGTCGAGAGCGAGACCGGCCGGCCGATCGGCATCCTCGCCGATTTGCAAGGGCCGAAATTGCGTCTGGGCACCTTTGCCGAAGGCCCGGTCGAGCTCGCCGCGGGCGCCCATTTCCGGCTCGACCTCGATGGCCGGCCGGGCGACGGCCGCCGGGCACCCTTGCCGCATCCGGAAATCTTCGCCGCCTTGCAGCCGGGGACCGAATTGCTGCTCGACGACGGCAAGGTCCAGCTGCGGGCCGAGAGCTGCGGCGCCGGTTTTGCCGAGACGTTGTGCCAGGTCGGGGGCGTGCTGTCCGACCGCAAAGGGGTGAATGTCCCGGGGGCCGTGCTGCCATTGTCGGCAGTCACCGAAAAGGACCGCGCCGACCTCGCCTTCGCGCTCGATCAGGGTGCCGACTGGATCGCGTTTTCGTTTGTCCAGCGGCCCGACGACGTGGCCGAGGGCCGCAAGCTCGTCGCCGGCCGCGCCGGGGTCATGGTCAAGCTCGAAAAGCCGTCGGCGATCGGGGCTCTGGACGAAATCATCGAGCTCGCCGACGGGCTGATGGTGGCGCGTGGCGATCTCGGCGTCGAGATGCCGCCCGAGGATGTGCCGAGCGTGCAAAAGCGGGTGATCCACGCCTGCCGGCTCGTCGGCAAGCCGGTCGTGGTGGCGACGCAGATGCTCGAATCGATGGTCACGGCGCCGACGCCGACCCGCGCCGAGGCCTCCGATGTCGCCACCGCCGTCTATGAGGGGGCCGACGCGGTCATGCTGTCGGCCGAAACCGCGATCGGCCATTACCCGGTCGAGGCGGTGGCGATGATGGACCGCATCGCCCGCCGGGTGCAGGACGACCCGCTCTATTTCCCGGTGCTCGAAGGCATGCGGATCGAGCACGAGCACACCGCCCCCGACGCGATCAGCGCCGCCGCCTGCCAGGTCGCGAACATGATCGATGCGGCCGCGATCGTGTCCTATACGACCTCGGGCGCCACCGCCTTGCGCGCCGCCCGCGAGCGCCCGGCGGCGCCGATCCTGGTGCTGACCTCCGACCTCGGCACCGCCCGCCGGCTGGCGCTCCTATGGGGCGCCCATTGCGTCCATACCAGCGACGTCAAAAGCTTCAACGACATGGTCCATAAGGCGGTGCGGATCGCCCATCACGAGGGCTTGGCCGAGCCCGGCCAGCGCGTCGTCGTCACCGCCGGCGTCCCGTTCGGCACCCCCGGCGCCACCAACGTCCTGCGCATCGCCTGGGTCGACCGCTGAAATTAACCGTGATTCGCCATTGCCCGAACCGGCTCGCCCGAAGATAGTCCCTTTCAGCAAGCTGAACGGGAGGCTGCGGGTGAACGTCATCGTCAACGGATTTCAATCGACGCCGGCCGGCACCGGCGACGACAACGGGACGCTGGTCGTTACCGGCACCGGCATCGTCGCCTTTGACGGCGACGCCGCGGTCTTTATGAGCGGCGACAACCAGCGCACGACCATCTTTGGCGAAGTCTATTCCTCGACCGGTCGCGCGATCCTGTCGCAAGGCGGCGAACGCCAAGGTGTTCATCGGCGCATCGGGCGAGGTATCCGGCACCACGGCTGTGCAAACCGGCGACAACGGCTTCATCCAGAACGCAGGAACTATCGAAGGTCAGGTTGCGCTCGACAGCGGTACCCTGATCAACACCGGCTCTATATTCGGTCCTATCGAGATTTTTAACGGCGGGTCGATCACCAATTATGGCGATCTGATCGGCAGCCTGACCGTCGAGACCAGAGACATAAACATGTCCCAGAATTTCTCGGTCTACAACTCGGGACACATGCAGAGCTTCGACTCGCGCGCCTCCACGACCACGATCGAGAACGACGGGCTGATCGACGGCTTCTATACCGAGAACGCGCTGACGCTGACCAACACCGGGACGATCGGCAGCCTGCGCGTCGATGGCGCCGCCACAATCGTCAACAAGGGGTTCATCGGCGGCGACCAAATCTCTCTCTCGGACAGCAACGATACCTATGACGGGCGCAGCGGCTCGATCGCGGGGACGGTCAGCGCCGGCGGCGGCAGCGACACTCTGATGGGCGGCGCGCAAGCCGACACCTTCGACGGCAGCGACGACGGGTCGACGGTCGGCGGCGACAAGCTCTATGGCTATGGCGGGGACGACACCTTGATCGGCGACACCGGCGATCTGCTCGTCGGCGGCTCGGGCGACGACACCTTTATCATCGGCGCCGGCAACGTCACGATCGTGGAGCGCGCGGGGGGCGGCACCGATACGGTAGAGAGCAGCGTCAGCTATCGCTTGGGGGCCAACCTCGAAAACCTGGTCCTGACCGGGATCGCCAACATCAACGGTTTTGGCAACAGCCTCGCCAACGACATCACCGGCAATTCCGTGGCCAATCGCCTCGACGGCGGCGCCGGCGCGGACACGATGCAGGGCGGCGACGGCAACGACACCTATATCGTGGACAACCGCGGCGACGTGGTCGTCGAGCTCGCCCTCCAAGGCCACGATCTGGTCCAGTCCTCGGTCACCTATACGCTGAGCGCGCAGGTCGAGGATTTGAAGCTGACCGGCGCCGCGGCGATCAACGGCACCGGCAACACGCTGGCCAACGTCATCACCGGCAACGGCGCCGCCAACATCCTCGACGGCGGCGGCGGCAAGGACACGCTGCGGGGCGGCGGCGGCAAGGACATATTCGTCTTTGACACCAAGCTCGGCGCCGGCAACATCGATCACATCGTCGATTTTTCCGCCGCGGCGGACACCATTCGCCTCGACGACGCGATCTTCAGCGCGCTCGCCAAGGGACCACTCGCTGCCGCCGCCTTCAAGGTTCTCGGCGCGGCGCCGGAAGATGCCAACGACCGCATCCTCTACAACCATAACAGCGGCGCGCTCTTTTACGATCCCGACGGCAGCGGGCTCGGCAGCTCGGCCCAGTTCGCCGTTCTCGACAATCACGCGACGATCACCGCGGCCGATTTCCTGATCGCCTGATCCGGGCGGCTTGGCGGCCGGGTGCCGGTTTGCCGCCGCCGTAGAGACGTGGTAGAGCGGCGCCGCATCGGCCCCGCCGCGGGGCAGCTTTCCCGCAACGATCGGATGGACCTTTCCGTCGTCATTCCCGTGAGGAACGAAGCCGAGAATGTCGCGCCGCTTATTACCGAGATCCGGGCGGCCCTCGACGGCGTGCTGGACTACGAAATCCTCTACGTCGATGACGGCAGCACCGACCAGACTGCGAGCGAGGTGGCACGGCTAGCGACGGCGCTGCCGCAATTGCGGCTGCTGCGCCACGCCGGCAATTTCGGGCAGAGCGCCGCGATTCGCAGTGGTGTGGCGGCGGCGCGCGCACCCTGGATCGCGACCCTCGACGGCGACGGCCAGAACGACCCGGCGGACATTCCGCGTTTGTGGGAATTGCTTTGCGCCGCTCCGAAGCGGGTGAGCCTATTGATCACCGGCGAGCGGCAAAAGCGGCAGGACCGCGCGTCAAAGCGAATGGCCTCGCGGGTGGCGAACCGGGTGCGGGCGCGCTTCCTCGGCGACGCCACGCCCGATACCGGATGCGGGCTGAAGCTCTTTGCGCGCGAACTCTTTCTGGAGCTGCCTGCTTTCGATCACATGCACCGGTTTTTGCCTGCCCTGGTGCTGCGCGCCGGCGGCAGCGTGCGCTCGGTGCCGGTCAATCATCGGCCGCGCCGCGGCGGCGTCTCGAAATACGGCGTGCTCGACCGGCTGATGGTCGGGATTGTCGATCTCGGCGGCGTATGGTGGCTGAAGCGCCGGGCGATGTCGCCGCAGCTGGTCGCAGACCCCCCCGAGCCTGCCGCGGCACCCGCCCCGCCGCCGCGCGCCACGCTCGTGCGCTGAATGCGGCGTCGCGCTTTCAGCTCGGCCGGCCGCCTCGTCGGGCTCGGTCTGATCATTATCGGGATCGCCGCCGCCTGGCGCTGGCGAGCGCTGCTCGACTATGCCCAGATCGGCGCGGCGATCGGCCGCTGGCCGGCGGCACCGCTGATTTTTATTGCGGTCCATATCGCGGCGAGCCTGTTGTTTGTGCCACGCACGCTGTTGGCGGTCGTCGCCGGCGTGCTGTTCGGCCTCGCGTGGGGAACAATATGGGCCGCTCTCGGCAGTGTCGCCGGAGCTGCCGCGGGGTTTCTGGTGGCGCGCTATCTCAACGCCGGCCTCATAGATTTCGACCGCAGCACAAGGCTGCGCCCATTGCTCGATCGGATGAATGATGGCGGGTGGCGCGCCGTCGCGGTGCTGCGGCTGATCCCGGTGGTGCCGCACAGCCTCGCCAATTACGGGCTCGGGCTGACGCGGGTGCGCTTTGGCGCCTACACGGTAGGATCTCTTCGTCGGGCAATTGCCGATGACGATCGCCTATGTCGCCGTCGGCGCCGCCGGCGAACGGGTGATCCGCGGCGGCGCGGGCTGGGTCGCCCCGACTTCGATCGCCGCCGCCGCCCTCGGCCTGTCGTTGTTGATCCCGCTGATCATCCGCCATCGTCCCGACCGGCCCTCTGCCTGAGAGCGGCGGGCGCCGGACCGCCGGTCGCCCAATCGAGCAGCTCGGCGGCCCTCTGCCTGAGAGCGGCGGGCGCCGGACCGCCGGTCGCCCAATCGAGCAGCTCGGCGGCCCTCTGCCTGAGAGCGACGGGCGCTGGACCGCCGGTCGCCCAATCGAGCAGCTCGGCCGTGTGCACGATCGGGACCGGGGCGCCGGGCGCGAGCTGGGTGATGCAGCCGATATTGCCGGTGGCGACGAGATCGGGGCAGGTTTGCGCGATATTGGCGAGCTTGCGCTGCCGCAGCCGCGTGGCGAGCTCGGGCTGCAGCAGGTTGTAGGTGCCGGCCGAGCCGCAGCAGATATGGCCCTCGGGGATTTGCCGCACCTCAAACCCGGCTTTGGCGAGCAGCGCCTTGGGCAAGGCATCGATCCGCTGGCCGTGCTGCATCGAGCAGGCGGAGTGGTAGGCGACACGGCGGCCGGTGCCGGCAAACCCGGCCGCGGGCGGATTTAGCCCGAGCTGCTCGACGATCTCGACGACATCGCGGGCGAGCGCCGCCACCCGCGCCGCCTTTTCGGCGTAGGCCGGATCCTCGCGCAGCATAAAGCCGTAATCCTTGACCGTGGTGCCGCAGCCCGACGCGTTGATCGCGATCGCGTCGAGGCCGGCGGCGAGCCGTTCGCGCTCCCAGGCGTCGATATCGGCGCGGGCAAAGGCGAGGGCGGCTTCCTCCTGCCCGAGATGATGGGCGAGCGACCCGCAGCACCCGCTGCCGTTCGCCACGACGACCTCGCAGCCGTGGCGGGTCAAAGGCGGATCGTCGCCTCGTTGATCTCGGGCGCCAGCACGAGCTGGGCGCAGCCCGGCAACAACGCAACGCGCATGCGGCGCTCGCCCTCGGCGGGGAATATTTGCGGACGCTCGGTCGAGGACGGTGCCGGGACCGAGGCCGGGGCGAGCGCCAGCAACGGCCTGAGGCGACGCGGCAGAAGGCGGGCAAAGGGCTTGGCGACGACGGCGGCGATCAGTGCCGGGCGAAACAGGCCCGGCCGGGTCAGCACGGCCCCCAGCAAGCGGCGCAGCCAGCGCTCGGCCCACGGCCGGCGGTAATGCCGCTCGATCCAGCGCCGGCCGTGGTCGACCAGATGCATGTAATGGACGCCGGACGGGCAGGTGGTCATGCATGCGAGACACGAGAGGCAGCGGTCGATGTGCTTGACCGTGTCGGCGGTCGGCGGCTCGGCGCCGGAGAGCATGTCCTTCAACAGCCAGATGCGGCCGCGCGGGCTGTCGAGCTCGTCGCCGAGCAAGAGGTAGGTCGGGCAGGTCGCGGTGCAGAACCCGCAATGGGTGCAGGTGCGCAGCACCTGGTTCGATGCGGCGGTGTCGGGGTCGGCGAGCTGCGCCTCGGTAAAATCGGTGCGCACCGGGTCAGCTCCGCTCGACCATGCGCCCGGGGTTCAGGATATGACGCGGATCGAAGCTCTCCTTGACCCGCGCGGCGAGTGCGGCGAGCGCCGGCGGCTGCGGCTCGAACACCGGCACGGCGCGGCGCAGCGCGCCCGAGCCTCGGATCAGCGTGGCATGCCCGGTTTGGCGCCCGTCTGCGCCACGGATCGCCCGGCGGATCGCCGCAGCCCCGCCATCCTCGGCATCGGCGACGGCGAGCCATACCAGCCCGCCGCCCCAATCGAGATACCAGAGCATATCGAGCGACCGCGCCAACGCCGCGCCAAACGCGGCCCCGCGCGCCGGCGCCACCGAGACGCGCCATACCGCGCGGTCGGCGCGGTCGGCAAAGGGTTCGAGGTCGCGCACCGCACGCCAGAAGGCGGCAGAGGCTTCGTCTTCGAGCGTCGCTGCCTCGCCCCCGCCCGCCAGCAGGGCCAGCAGGCGCTCGCGCCGGAACGCGACCGAGGGGGCCGGGCCTTCGAGGCGAAGCGCGACCAGGCCAGGCATTGCCGGCAGCAGGGCCGCGCCGGCAGGCAGGTAAACCGCACCCGAGACCTCGTGCGGCGAAGCGAGCGCGCGGCGCATTGCCTCGGCGGCGCCGGCCGCGTCGAGCCCGCACAATGCCACGCTGATCGCCCGCTCGGGCCGCGGCAGCACCTTCAGCGTCACTTCTTCGAGCACGGCGAGCGTGCCGTAGGAGCCGGCCAGCAATTTGGGCAAATCGTAGCCGGTCACATTCTTGACGACCTTGCCGCCGGCCTTGAATACCTCGGCCCGGCCGCTGACCGCGCGAAAGCCGAGAAAATGGTCGCGCGCCGCCCCCGCCTTGACCCGCCGCGGCCCCGACAAATTGCAGGCGATGACACCGCCGAGGGTGGGCCGCGTTTCCGCCGTGCCGAGCAATGCCCGCCAATCCGGCGGCTCAAAGGCCAGCATCTGCCCGCTTTCGCCGAGCGCCCGTTCGATGTCATCGACCGGCGTCGCCGCCGCCGCGGTCAGCACCAGCTCGCTCGGCTGGTAGTCGCGGATGCCCGAAAGCCGCGAGAGGTCGAGCGTGCGCGGCGTCTGCATCGGCCGCCCGAGCCCGCGCTTCGAGCCGCCGCCGACGATTTCCAGCGGCTCCTCGGCGGCGAGCGCCTCGCCGACCGCTTCGCGCAATTCCTCGAGATCGCCGGGCGACGACTGCGTCATGCCGGCACGATGTCATCGCGCCCGCCGCGGCGCAATCTCAGGACGCCAGCGCTAATCCCCGGATAGCGTCGAAGGCCGGCGGCCGCATCCCCCGCCTTCGCGAGGGCAAGCTCTTCGAGACGCCGCGCGGCGCGCGGCCCTCGGGATGAGGTCGGGCCGGCAAGGGCTTACGGCGCGCCCGGCAAGAACCTCATGGTGAGAGCTTGTGAAGGAATTGGCGAGGCGTGAAAAACTGTGGCCGCGGGCACGGCGTGCGTGCTTCGAGACGCGCCCACGGGCGCTCCTCAGCAAGAGGCAACACTCTGATGGCATTTAGAAAATCCCTCATCTTGAGAACCTGTGAAGAAATCCTGCGGCGAAAACAATGTCATTCCGGGATGCCCGCAGAGCCTGCCCCCCTGTTCCAGCCAGGGGCAGGCTCTGGCTTGAACAGGGGGCAGGCCCGGAACCTATGAACACCGCCGTCTGCCAGCATATCGCAGGCCGGTGTGCATGGGTTCCGGGCTCGCAGCTATGCTGCGCCCCGGAATGACAGCGGTTTGGTATTCCTTCACATCCTCTGAGGAGCACGCACCGCGCCCGGCAAGAACCTCATGGTGAGGAGCACGCGTCGCGTGCGTCTCGAACCACCCAGCCCCGTTAGCCGGGGCTTCAGGGCCACTCCGGCGCGCCCGTCGGGCAAGGGCTCGGGGGCGATTGATCCTCGGCGCTTGCGGATCGTATTCGGACACCGACACCGGACAGGTGCCGATTGAGCGGCGCGGATGCGATTATCAATTATGGCCCTGTCGCATATGGTCTTGTCACATATGGATCGCGCGGCCGTCGGCGGCGAGCGCGGCTTCCTTGATCGCCTCGCTCAAGGTCGGGTGGGCGTGGCTGGTGCGGGCGATGTCCTCGGCGGACGCGCCGAACTCGATCGCCAAGGCGGCCTCGGCGATCATCGTCCCGGCGTCGGCGCCGATGATGTGCACGCCGAGCACCCGGTCGGTGGCGCTGTCGGCGAGGATTTTGACAAAGCCCTCGGTGTCGCCGTTGGTGCGGGCGCGGGGCGTCGCGGTAAACGGGAACTTGCCGGCGCGGTAGGCAATGCCCGCGGCCTTCAGCTCTTCCTCGGTCTTGCCGACAGAGGCTGCCTCGGGCGAGGTATAGACCACCGCCGGGACCGCGTCGTAATTGAGCTGCGGCTTTTGCCCGGCGAGCCGCTCGGCCACGGCAACGCCTTCGTCCATCGCCTTGTGCGCCAGCATCGGCCCGCGCACCGCGTCGCCGATCGCATAGATGCCGGGGACGTTGGTGGCAAACCCGTCATCGACGGCGATGCGGCCCGCAGCGTCGCGAGCGACGCCGACCGCGTCGAGCCCGAGCCCTTCGACATAGGGGCGCCGGCCGACCGCGACCAGCACCGCATCGGCGGCGAGGCTCTGCGGTTCCGCACCATCGAGCTCCAGCGCGAGCCCGCCCGCCGTGTCGCGGATGCCGGCGAGCTTGGCGCCGAGCTTGAACTCGATGCCCTGGCGCGCCAGCGCGCGCTGCAAGCTCCGGCCGAGCTCGCCGTCCATATTCGGCACGATCCGGTCGAGCATCTCGATAACGGTGACCTTGGCGCCGAGCCGCTGCCACACCGACCCCATTTCGAGCCCGATATAGCCGCCGCCGACGACCGCGAGCCGCTGCGGCACACGGTGGAGCGCCAGCGCGCCGGTCGAGGTCAGGATGCGTGTCTCGTCGATCGTGATGCCGGGCAAGGGCGTGCTTTCCGAGCCGGTGGCGATGACGATCGCACCCGCCTCGACCTCGCGCACCCCTCCATCGGCGCCGGTCACGGCAACCCGCCCCGGTGCCACGATCCGCCCCCGCCCCTTCAACCAATCGACCTTGTTCTTGCGAAACAGAAACTCGACGCCGCGGGTCAGGGTCGCCACCACCTCGTCCTTGCGCCGCATCATCGCGCCGAGATCGAGCCCGACCTCGCCGACCACGACGCCATGCGCGGCCAAGGCACCCCGCGCCTCGGCGAATTTCTCGGAGGATTGCAAGAGCGCCTTTGACGGGATGCAGCCGATATTGAGGCAGGTGCCGCCCAACGTCGCCCGGCTCTCGACGCACGCTGCGCTGAGCCCGAGCTGCGCCGCCCGGATCGCCGCGACATACCCGCCGGGCCCCGCCCCGATCACGACGACATCGTAACGCTCGGCCATCACCCTATCGAACACCATGCCGGCGGGGTGTTTCAACGTCTTCTTGGCGTTTTCCGAATCGGACCGCGCTTCTCGCCAACCCGTCGCGACGCTCTCCCGCGCCGGCCAGGGGAGCGGGAGGGTGCGAAAATGAACGCAATTCCCACGGCCGCCGCGCGCGGCATCGCGCAATGGGCCTAATTACGGTAATTACAATTACGGTGACAGTGCATTTAATTGACCGGGTGGCAAAT
Organism: uncultured Alphaproteobacteria bacterium; assembly: GCA_963702685.1. GTDB lineage: Bacteria > Pseudomonadota > Alphaproteobacteria > ATCC43930 > CGMCC-115725 > AP-15. The sequence goes on from CAVPDQ010000010.1 coordinate 34,194, forward strand.
AAAATGGACTGTCACCGTAATCTCGTAATCTCTCCAATAAAATGCACTGTCACCGTAATCCCCGTAATCCCCCCAACGGCAAGGGCGGCGCCGGCTTCTTGGGCGATGGCTACAAGGGCGCCGGATTGGGCTCGGGGGGCGGCGGCCATGCGCCGCCGAGCTTCGCCGGCGGCAGCGGGGTCGGCGGCGCGGGCGGCTTTGGCGGCGGCGGCCGGCGGCGGCGGCGGCGGCTATGCGGGGGGCGCCGGCGGCGGCTACGCGGGTGCCGGTGGCGGTGGCTCGTTCCTCGCATCGTACGTCACCAGCCCCGAGCTGGTGACCGGTGGCGCCGACAACAGCGCTTACAGCGGCAACGGCTATGTGACGATCGACTTCGTCTCCGCCGCCGTCCCCGAGCCCGGCAGCCTGGGCCTGGCCGCCGCGGCGCTCCTCGGTCTCGGCCTGATCCGCCGCCGCCGGCGCGGCTGAGCCACCGGCTCGACGATGTATGTCTCGGAGCGTCAGCATAGGCAGGCTCTGGACCCCGCTTCCGGGCATGTGAAGGAATTCACGATCGGCTGGGTCAGCGCCGCGCATCCCCCGCTTTCGCGAGGGCAGGCCCTTCGAGACAGCTGCTGCGCGGCTTCCTCAGAGCGTGTGAAAGAATTGGTCTGGGCTGGATCGGCGCTGTCCATCCTTCGAGACAGCCGCTGCGCGGCTTCCTCAGGATGAGGAGATCTGTCAATTCTATCAATGGCTGGACTCATGCTGAGGAGCGCCCTCGGGCGCGTCTCGAAGCACGCACGACCGCGATGCAGCCAATTTCTTCACACGTTCTTGCGCAGGCGCGGCGGATCAGTGGTTGATTGCCGGTAGCCCTCTCGAGACGACAGAGTGCAATCCTCCGGCGATCTCCGATCCACCACACCGGCGAGAGCTTTGATGCAGAACGGCATTCATTTCATCTCGGGCCTGCCGCGCTCGGGCTCGACCCTGCTCGCGGCGTTGCTGCGGCAGAACCCGCGCTTTTCGGCCGGCATGACGAGCCCCGTCGGCAGCCTGTTCAGCGCGATGCTGCGCGAGACGAGCCAGCGCAACGAAGCCGCGGTGTTTATCGACGACGAATTGCGCCAGCGGCTGCTGCGCGCGGTGTTCGAGGCTTATTACGCCGAGATCCATCCGCGCAAGGTGGTGTTCGACACCAACCGGCAATGGACCACCAAATTGCCGGCGCTGACCCGGCTCTACCCGGAGGCCCGGGTGATCTGCTGCGTGCGCAACCCGGCCTGGGTCATCGACAGCATCGAAAATCTGATCCGCCGCAACGCCTTCGAATTGTCGGGGATCTTCAGCTACGACCCGGGCGGCACCGTCTATTCGCGGGTCGAGGGGCTGGCCGGCCCGACCGGCATGGTCGGCTTTGCCTTGAACGCATTGCGCGAGGCGGTCTATGGCGAGCATGGCGACCGGCTGCTGCTGGTCCGCTACGAGAGCCTCGTCGCCAACCCGCTCGGCACCCTGGCGGCGATCTACGATTTTGTCGGCGAGCCGCTCTTTGGCCACGACCCGGAGCACATCGAGCCCTGCTGGGACATGGTCGAGTTCGACCTGCGGCTCGGCACGCCCGGATTGCACGACGTGCGCAGTGCGGTGAGCGCCCGCGAGCGCCCGACGGTATTGCCGCCCGACCTCTTCACCCGCTACGAAGGCCTCGCCTTCTGGCAGGACCCGGCGCAGCTGCCGACCACCGTGCGCTTGCTATAGCCGGCAGCTACATCTCCAGCAAAAGGCGGGTCGGGTCTTCGACGCATTCCTTGATGCGGACCAGGAAGCCGACCGCCTCGCGGCCGTCGACGATGCGGTGGTCGTAGGAGAGCGCCACATACATCATCGGCCGGATCTCGATCGCTTCGCCCACTGCGACCGGCCGCCGCTCGATCTTGTGCATGCCGAGGATGCCCGATTGCGGCGGGTTCAGGATCGGTGTCGATAAGAGCGAGCCGTAGACGCCGCCATTTGTGATCGTAAAGGTGCCGCCCGACAATTCGGCGATCGACAATTTGCCCTCGCGCGCCTTCTTACCCAGTTCGGCGATCGTCTTTTCGATTTCGGCAAAGCTCATCCGGTCGGCATCGCGCAGCACCGGCACGACGAGGCCCTGCCCGGCGCCGACCGCGACCCCGATGTCGTAATGGTTTTTGTAGACGATGTCGTCGCCGTCGATCTCGGCGTTGACCGCCGGAATTTCCTGCAACCCGACGAGCGCGGCCTTGACGAAGATCGACATAAAGCCGAGCCGCACGCCGTGTTTTTTCTCGAATGCATCGCGCCAGCGCTCGCGCAACGCGATCACGGCGCTCAGGTCGATTTCGTTGAAGGTGGTCAGCATTGCCGCGGTGTTTTGCGCCGCCTTCAGCCGCTCGGCGATGCGCCGCCTGAGCCGCGTCATGCGGACCCGCATCTCGCGCTCGGATTGGGGCGCGGGGGCCGCGGGCGGCGCCGGCATCGGAGCGGGCGCAGGGCGCGTGAGCGCCGCCGCCACATCGGCCTTGGTGAGCCGCTCGCCGGGTCCCGTCGCAGCAATCGCCGTGGCGTCGAGCCCGCTCTCGGCCACGATCTTGCGCACCGCCGGCCCGGCGCGATCGAGAGCGGCGGTGTTGCCCTCACCCGCCTTGCTCCGCTCGGCACCCTCTCCCGCATTGCGGGAGAGGGGCGGCCCGGGCTGGAGAGCCGGGTGGCCAAGGGCCGCGGCAGCGTCCGCCGCTTGCCCCTCTCCCGCAGTTCGGGAGAGGGTGGGGCCTGCCGCGATTGCGGCGGGAGGGTGAGGGGCGGCCGGCGCCGCACCCTCGGCGATCCGTCCCAGCAGCGCGCCGACCGGCACCTCGGCGCCCTCATCGGCCAGGATCTCGGTCAATGTCCCGGTCGCCGGCGCCGGCAATTCGAGCGTCGCCTTGTCGGTTTCGAGCTCGACCAACGGCTCGTCGCGCGCGACGGCGTCGCCCGGCCGCTTCAGCCATTTCGCGACCGTCGCCGCGGCGATCAACTCGCCGAGGCTCGGCACCTTGATTTCGGTCGCCATCGCCGGCCCGTCAGATCGCGAGCGCGGCGGCGACGAGGCGCGCCTGCTCGTCGAGATGGCGTTTGAAGAGGCCGGTGGCGGGTGCGGCGGCCTCGGCCCGGCCGACAAAGCGCGGCCGCTTGGCGGCGATGTCGAGATCGGCCAAGACCCGCTCGATGCGCCGGTCGAGAAAATTCCAGGCGCCCATGTTTTCCGGCTCCTCCTGGCACCACACGATCTCGGCATTGGGCCAGCGGGCGAGCGTCTTTGCCAGCGTCCTGAACGGGAACGGGTAGAGCTGCTCGATCCGAATGAGGGCCACGCGATCGTCGCCGGCGCTCGCGCGCGCTTTCGCAAGATCGAAATAGACCTTGCCCGAGCACAAGACGACGCGGCGCACCTTGTCGTCGGCGGCGATCGGCCCGGTTTCGCCGATGAGGCGGTGAAAGCTGGTGCCTTCGGCCATCGCATCGAGCCGGGAGCCCGCTTGCGGGGCGCGCAGCAATGATTTCGGGGTGAAGACGACGAGCGGCTTTCTGAAGTTGCGGCGGATTTGGCGGCGCAGCACGTGAAAGTAATTGGCCGCGCTCGTCGGGTTGCAGACCTGGATGTTGTCCTCGGCGCAGAGCTGCAGCCAGCGCTCGATGCGGCCCGAGGAATGCTCCGGCCCCTGGCCCTCATAGCCGTGCGGCAACAAGAGCACGAGGCCGCTCATCCGGAGCCACTTGGCTTCGCCGGCGCTCGAAAAACTGGTCGATGACGACCTGGGCGCCATTGGCGAAATCGCCGAACTGCGCCTCCCACAGCACCAGGGTGGAGGGGTCGGCGGTGCTGTAGCCGTATTCGAAGCCGACCACCGCGGCCTCGGAGAGCGGGCTGTCGATGATGTCGAATTGGGCCTGCCCGTCGCTGGACATGGTTGATCGGGACCCAGCGCGCCTCGCTCTCCTGGTCGATCAAGATGGCGTGCCGCTGCGAAAAGGTGCCGCGCCCGCTGTCCTGGCCCGAAAAGCGCACATGCGTGCCCTCGGCGCAGAGGGACGCGATCGCCAAGGCCTCGGCGGTGGCCCAATCGATGCCGTCGCCGGTCTCGACCGCCGCGCGCTTGGCATCGAGCTGGCGCGCGATCTTGGGGTTGAGGCGAAACCCTTCGGGCACCGTCGCCAGCGCCCGCCCCAGCTCGCGCAGCCGGGCAACCGGGATGCCGGTGTCGCCGCGCCGGTCGTCGTCGGGGGCGGTCGCGAGCCCGGCCCAGGCACCTTCGAGCCAATCGGCCTTGTTCGGGCGATAGCTTTTGGCCGCCGCGAGCTCGGTTTCGAGCCGGGACAGGAAATCGCCCGCGATCTTGCCGGCTTCGTCCGCGCCGACCACCCCTTCGGCGGCGAGGCGTGCCGCGTAGATCTGCCGGGTTGTCGCGTGGTCGGCGATCGCGCGGTACATCAGGGGCTGGGTGAAGGCCGGCTCGTCGCCTTCATTGTGGCCGTGCCGGCGATAGCAGAAGAGATCGACGACCACGTCCTTCTTGAATTCTTGGCGGTATTCGACGGCGACGCGGGCGACCGTGGCAACCGCTTCCGGATCGTCGCCGTTGACGTGAAAGATCGGCGCTTGCACGGCCTTGGCGATGTCCGACGGGTAGGGGCTGGAGCGCGCCGCCGAGGGTGCCGTCGTAAAGCCGATCTGGTTGTTGACGATCAAATGGACCGTGCCGCCGATCGAAAAGCCCGAGAGCTCGGACAATTCGAGCGTTTCGGCGACAAAGCCCTGGCCGGCAAAGGCGGCGTCGCCATGCATCAGGATGCCGGCGACTTCTACGCGATCGGCGTCGCCGCGAAGCTGCTGCTTGGCGCGCGCCTTGCCGAGGACGACCGGATCGACGGCTTCGAGATGCGACGGGTTGGCGGCCAACGACAGGTGCACGCTGCGTCCGCCGATGTCGCGATCGCCGGACGTGCCGAGGTGGTATTTGACGTCGCCCGAGCCGTGGACGTGGTCGGGATGCGTCGCATTCCCCTGGAATTCGGCAAAGATCGCGGCAAAGGGCTTGCCGACAAAATTCGCCAGCACATTGAGCCGGCCGCGATGCGGCATGCCGATGACGAATTCGCGGATGCCGAGCTCGGCGCCGCGGCCGAGGATCGCTTCGAGCGCCGGCATCAAGGATTCGGCGCCTTCGAGACCGAACCTTTTGGTTCCGGTATAGCGGCGGTCGAGAAACCGCTCGAAGGTCTCGGCCTCGGTCAGGCTTTGCAGGATGCGGCGCTTCTCAGCGGCGGCGAAGGCCGGCGAATTGTCGGGCTTCTCGAACCGTTCTTGGATCCAGGCGCGCTCGTCCGGCACCTGGATGTGCATGTATTCGACGCCGACCCGCCCGCAATAGGTCCGGCGCAATATGGCGACGATGTCGCGCAGCGACGCGCGGTCACGGCCGAACAGGCCGGCGATAAAAATGTCGCGGTCGAGATCGGCTTCGGCAAAGCCATAGCTGCGGTAGTCGAGCTCCGGATAGGGCCCGCGCCGGTCGAGGCCGAGCGGATCGAGATCGGCTTCGAGATGGCCGCGCACCCGATAGGCGCGCACCAGCTGCATGGCGCGGATCGAACCGGTCGTCGCCTGGCGCAGCGTTTCGGGATCGAGTGCCGCGGCAGCGCCGTCGGCGATCCTGGCGGCCCGCGGTGCCCAAGACGGCCCGCGCCACTCGCCGAGCGCCGCCGCCGTGTCGTCTCCGATCTCCGCGAAAAACCGCCGCCAGCTATCGTCGACCGAGGCCGGATCTTCGACAAAGCGCGCGTAGAGATCGGCGATGAAGCCGGCATTGCCTCCGGTCAAAAAGCTCGCACCGTCGATGTTCGTCATCGGTGACCCTGAAATGCTTTTCCCATCTCGCCGCTCAGGCCAAGCCCGCGACCCGGCCGGCCTTCGATTCCAGCTCGTCCCAGCACAACATAAGGAACCGATATAGGAAATCCCGCGCGATTACGGCGTCGCGCGCCGCACAAAGGCAGCGGGGGTGATAATCGGGATGCCGCGGAACGGATCGAGCGCGAGCAGGTCGGCATCGCCGCTGACGATGAGGCCGGCACGGCCGTTGACCGCCAGCTCCAAAAACTTGTCGTCCTTGGGATCGCGGCAAGCGGCGATCCGCTCTGTGATCGGTACCAGCTCGGCCACCGTCAGCACCTCGTCCAGCCACACGAGAAAATCCTCCGGGATCAGCGGCGTAAGGCGCGGCCGCGCCAGAGTCATGAGCGGCTCCTGCTCGGTGGTGCTGGATTTCAGAAGAAGGTCACGCTCCGCGGCGAGATGGACCGCTTCGTATGGCAGCGATCTCTCCTTTAGCGCCGCGCTGATGAAAACATTGGTATCGACGACAATTCTCATCGAATAAGCGGCTGCGCCTCGGTGCGAGCCTCATCAATGAGCCGGTCGATGTCGTCGTCGGTGAGGCCCGCCGCGATGACGCGCAGGCGCGCCTCGCGACGGCCAGGGATCAGCTCGTCGGGCTGGACCGTGACCGTCACGCGATGGTGCGGATCGAGCCCGCGGCGCGCCAGCTCGGCGGCAACCTCGCCCACCGTCGTCTCGATCACTTCGGCTCGCTGCGGCATGGTTCGCGCTCCTCGTTCTGGGATTTAGGCCCGCAGCGAAGAGATTTCAAACCAAGTATAAAGGAATCCGCCACCGCTGCGGCCCCCGGTCCGCTTGCACCCAAAACCGCGGCGCCGCCACCGGCATCGGGCTGCCAAGTCGTAGGCACAGCGAGATATTCCGGATTTCGGTTGACGGCCCGGTAAGCCCTTTCCTCGATCCTTTCACGTCGGCGTGGTCGCCGACATGTTTTGAAGAGTGGGATGCTCGATGGACAGCCGTTCTGAAAATCGGAGCTTTTTGATCAAGGTCAACTCGAACGACGCTCCGGGCGAGCTCGGGGTGCCCAAGAAGGCCTCCGAGTGGGAAAACGGATTTTTCAAGACCGATTCCCCTCTAAAGAGTAGACGCGGGCACGATTTCCCGATGGCGCAGACGTTAAACCCGAGGATCGGTGAAAATCTTTACATTTGGATAAATGTAACAAAGAAAAAATTCGCGCCTGGAAAAGGTCTAACCGCAATGGCAGAGGTCTCTTCCGATCCGATGCCGGATCAGGGGAGAAAGATAAGAATTCAGGTCAGGAATGTCCGCCTGTACAATCCTCCAGGGATTATCAACAACTCCCATCTCCCTGGTACGCCGGGCAGCGTGCATCCTCCGCGTTTGCCGACGCCGATGCGTCCCAACATGACGATCGTGGGTGCCTCCCGGCTCTTGCGGGCCTCTCGGCATTGAGCGTCGGCGACGAGCTCGATAATCTCGAAGGCGGCAATATCGCCTGTCGAGAGGTCTGCGAACTGGAATGGCCCGTCCTGCGCTGCCGCCGTTTACCTCGGAAACCGCCACACAAAAGGTGCGCCTGGCCGAGAATGCCTGGAACACCCGAGAGCCCGAACGGGTGGCGCTCGGCTATTCCGAAGCGAGCCGGTGGCGCAACCGCGTCGAATTCTTCCAGGGCCGCCCGGCGATTATCGAATTTTTGCGGCGCAAATGGGCCAAAGAGCTCGACTACCGCCTGATCAAGGAATTGTGGGCGTTCGCCGACAACCGCATCGCGGTTCGCTACCAATACGAATGGCACGACGGCTCGGGCAGCTGGTTCCGCGCGCACGGCAACGAGCTGTGGGAGTTCGACGCCGACGGGCTGATGCGGCGGCGCGAAGCGAGCATCAACGACGTGCCGATCCGCGAGCCTGACCGGCGGTTCCATTGGCCGCTCGGCCCGCGACCGGCGGACCACCCGGGCCTGACCGAGCTCGGCCTTTAGTTGGATGCCGAAAATTAGCAACCCGTTGCGCTCCATCCTTCGAGACGGCCGCCTATCGGCGACCTCCTCAGGATGAGGAAATATCGTCAGCTTGCCTCACTCTGAGGAGGCCCCCTTCGAGACGCCGCCTGCGGCGGCCCCTCAGGACAAGCGGGCCGTCTCGAAGGGTGCTCACGCAGGCAATTGGTATTGTTCAGCGGCCTTTTCGCGCTCAGGGGACTCGCGGAGAAACATTATGCCAGTCATCGAAACCGCGTTGACCCGTTTGCTCGGGATCGAGCACCCGATCCTGCTCGCGCCGATGGGCTCGGCAGCCGGCGGCAAGCTCGCCGCCGCGGTGACCAATGCCGGCGGTCTCGGGCTCGTCGGGTCGGGCTATGCCAATGCCGCGACCATCCGGCAGGAATTGGCCGAGGCCGGCAACACGCGGGTTGGGATCGGGTTCATCCTCTGGGCGCTCGACCGCAACCCCGCAGCGCTCGACGTGGCCCTCGAGGCGCAGCCCGCCGCGGTGATGCTGTCGTTTGGCGACCCGGCCCCGTTCACCGGCCGGATCAAGAGTGCCGGCGTCAAGATCATCTGCCAGGTGCAGACCCTGGCCCAGGCGAAGGAAGCCGCCGCCGCCGGTGCCGATGCGATCATCGCCCAGGGACGTGACGCCGGCGGTCACGCCGGGACGACGCGCGGCACGATCGGCTTTGTCCCGGCTGTGGTCGACGCCGTCGCCCCGATCCCGGTGGTCGCGGCGGGCGGGATCGCCGATGGGCGCGGCCTCGCCGCAGCGCTCAATCTGGGGGCAGCTGGTGTGTCGATGGGAACGCGGTTTACCGCGTCGCGCGAATCGCTGTGGGACCCGGCGATGAAAGCCGCAGCCCTCGCCGCCGGCGGCGACCAGACCCAGCAGACCCGCGTCTTCGACATCGTGCGCGGCGCGCCCTGGCCGGCGATCTATCCCGGCCGCGGCTTGCGCAACGCCTTCTCCGCCGAATGGCACGGCCGCGAAGCGGCGCTGGAAGCCGGGCGGCAGGATCACGAAAAGGCGTATCTCGCCGCCGATGCGAACGATTTCGCCACTCGCGTCGTCTGGGCGGGTGAAGGGGTGGACCTCGTCAACGATATCCCGACCGCCGCCGAAATCATCGAGCGGATCGTCGCCCAGGCTGCCGCGACGCTGACCCGCGGCGCCGCCATGGTGCGCAAATAGCATCCACGAAGACGCCCTTGTCGCAGCCGGGCCGCGGCTCCCGCCGGATCATCTGACGGTGTTCCCGTTGCCGGTGCGCCGCGCCCTGCGGGAAGCTGCTGCGCGCACGGCAATTCTGCGTTGTCGCGTCGCCAAAAAATGCGCCATGTTGCGCGCTGCACGAGAGCCGGACCGCAGAGGGACCGTGGCGAGATGAGGCTGAGCGACGCCGTCAACATCGAAGACCTGCATAAAATGGCGAAGCGGCGGCTGCCGAAGATCGCGTTCGACTTTATCGAAGGCGGTCTCGAAGACGAGCGCGGGCTCGAAACCAACACCTCCGCCTTTCATAAGCATCAATTATTGCCGCGCTATCTCGTCGATGTGTCGGTGCGCGACCAGACCGCGACGTTGTTCGGACACATTTATGCGAGCCCGTTCGGGATTTCGCCGACCGGCGGCGCCGGGCTCTTTCGCCGCGGCGCCGATCTGATGCTGGCCCGCGCGGCGGCCGAAGCGAACATCCCCTACATCATGTCGGGCGCCAGCAACAATTCGATCGAGGCGGCGGCGAAGATCGCACCCGACAACACCTGGTATCAGCTTTATGCCGCAAGCGACGCTCATGTCCGCGAGGACATGATCCGCCGCGCCGCCGATGCCGGGCTCGGCGCGCTGGTCTTGACCGTCGATGTGCCGATCGGATCGAAGCGCGAGCGCAACATCAAAAACGGCTTTGCCAATGTCCGCGGCGGATTGTTTCAGGCGTTGAGCCTCAAGCCGTCGATTTTGCTGGAGGCGCTGACCCATCCCGGCTGGATCGCCGAATACCTGCGGCACGGCGGCGGCACGCCGATGCTGCAAAACTGGCAGCCCTATGCCCGCAACCGCGCCAATGCCGAGGAGGTCTATAATTTCTCGCGCTCGCTGATGCCGTTCGCCGCGCAGACCTGGCGCGACCTCGAGCGCTATCGCCGGCTCTTTCCGCGCGCGCTTGTGGTCAAGGGGATCATGAGCCCGCAGGATGCGCTGCGCTGCGCCGAAATCGGCTGCGACGGGATCATCGTCTCAAACCATGGCGGACGCCAGCTCGACCAGGCGCCGGGCTCGCTCGATGTATTGCCGGCGGTCAACGCGGCGGTCGGCGACAAGCTCGCGGTCATGCTCGACAGCGGCGTGCGGCGCGGCGCCGACATCCTGGTGGCGCTCTGCCTCGGCGCCAAATTTGTCTTTATGGGCCGGCCGACCCTCTATGGCGCTGCCGCAGGCGGCATCCCCGGCGTCAAAAAGGCGGTCGAGATCTTTCGCGGCGAGATCGACCTCGTCATGGCCCAGATCGGCTGCCCCAGCCTCGCCGAGCTCGGACCCGATTTCCTCTGGCGCAACGATTGGCAGACGAACCGCTGACCCTGCGTCGATCCGGACAAGACCGGGTATTTGGCCGGCAAGAGGTATTTGGAACAGGTCGCCGGGCAGCGTAGTGTCGCTCGCGGCTCACGGAGGGGATCGGAGCGATGCAGTTCGGCTTGTTCGGCAGTGCGGCGGCCCGGCGCGCCAAGGGACCTGAAGAGGCCGAATTCGACAGCGCCGAGGGGTTTCGCGACTTTATCGACTACAATGTCGAGGCCGAGGCGCTCGGCTTTCACTCGACCTTTGTCGTCGAGCACCATTTCACCGGCTATGGCCAGGTGTCGGCGACGATCAACCTCCTCACTTGGCTCGGCGCGCGCACCCGCCGGCTGCGCCTGGGCACCGCCGTCATGGTATTGCCGTGGCATAACCCGGTCTTGCTCGCCGAGCAGGCGGCGACCCTCGACCTCCTCTCCGGCGGGCGGCTCGATTTCGGCATCGGCAAGGGCTACCGCTACAACGAGTTCAAGGGTTTTTGCGTTGATATGGACGAGGCGGACGCCCGCTTCGACGAAGCGCTCGAGGTGATCCGGAAGGCGTGGACCGCGAACGAGCCGTTCTCGCACCGCGGCAAATACTGGCGGTTCGACGAGATCGTGGTCGAGCCGCCGACCGCGCAGCAGCCGCACCCGCCGATCTGGATGGGGGCCGGCAGCGAGCGCTCGATCCGCCGGGTCGCGGCGCAAGGCTATAATCTTCTGCTCGGCCAATACGCCGCGCCCGCCGATGTCGCCGCCAGCATCGCGACCTATCGTTCCGAGGTCGAGGCGCAGGGCCGCCGATTCGATGCGATGCAGGTGGCGGTGACCCGCGCCTTCTTTGTCTGCGACAGCGCCGCGGAACGGGACGCGGCAATGGAGCGCCGGCTCGCCAACCGGGTGCGCCAATTGAAGCTCGCGACCACGCCCGACGGCACCGTGCACGGCGGCCCCGACCGCGCTACCGGCGACCCGCGCGCGGTCAACGAGGCGAGCGCCATGTACGGCACCCCCGACCATATCGCCGCGCGCCTCGACGAGCTGCGCGCCGCCGGCGCCGGCTATGTGCTGGTGAATGGCGGCGGCTCGGGCGGCGGTGTCCGCGGCCGCGCCAGCTTGCGACGCTTTGCCCGCGAGGTCATGCCGGGTTTTGCCGAGGCCCCGCCGCGCCGCGCCGTAAGCTGAGCTTTGCCGCGACCGAGCAGGAGCCGCTCAGGCGATCCCGCCCCCCTCACCCAGCTCCGGGTAAGGCTCGGCACGGCCTCGCCAACCCTATGCAACCCTCTCCCCCCGATCGGGCGGAGAGGGAAGGGTGAGGGGGGCGCCGCCGATGAGCTCGAGAGCAAAGCCCCTCAATGACGGTCCTGCTGCACTCCCTCGGCCGCTTCATTCTGGCTCTGTGGCACGTCGTCGGCCTGATCATCATCGTCGTGCTGCTCCTCGAATTCGGCACCGACTGGCTGCGCGCGATGAGCCGGCGGCTGCGCTATCGCCGGTGGGGACGGCCCGACCGCGCGGCGAATGCCGACGCCTATCAGGGTGCCGCCTGGGCGATCCGCTATTTTGACGAATTCCACCGTCTGGTGCGGGTCGATTGGCGGCCTTATGTCGAATGGTGGCAGCGCCCGGCGCGCGGCGGCTATATCACGCTCGACGAGCGCGGGCTTCGGCCGACCCCGGGCGAGAACAGGGCGGGGGCCGGCACCCTCCGCATCTTTTGTTTTGGCGGCTCGACGATGATGGGGATGGGGGCGCGCGACGACGCAACAATCCCAGCCGTGCTCGCCCGCCGTCTCGGCGAACAGGGCCATTGCGCCGCGGTCACCAATTTTGGCCAGCTCGGCCACAACTCGACGCAGGAGGCGATTGGCCTGCACCAGCTGTTGAAAACAGGAGGACGGCCGGATCTCGCGCTCTTTTATGACGGCATCAACGAGATCGCCTCTGCCGAGCAGAGCGGGCGGGCCGACGCGGTGTTCAACGAGAGCCGCCGCCGCGCCGAATTCAACCTCTTGCATCCCGACCGGCGCGGCGACCTCTATGCCGCAGCGCTGATGACCGCGGTGCCGCGCACCTTGCGCCGCCTGCGCAAGCTGACGGGGCTCGGGCTGCAAGGCCCGTTGCCCGGACCCGACGCCGATCTGTCGCGAATCGATTTGCCCGAGCTCGCCGAAAAGGTGGTCGCGGCCTACGCCGCCAATCTGCGGCTGATGCGGCTGACGGCGCGCGAGCACGGTTTCGCGGCGCTCTTTTTCTGGCAGCCGGTGATCACGACCAAGGAGCGGAAATCTGCCGACGAGGCCCGTTTCGAGGCCGATTACACAACCGATATCGTGCTGCGGCGCCGCTTTTATCGGCTCGTCATCGAGGCCTATCGCCGTCATCCGGAGATCGCCGCGGCGGGCGACGCGGTCGATCTGTCGGCGATTTTTGATGCGCTCGAAGATCCCGTTTATATTGACGCCTACCATCTTTCGGAAACCGGCAACGCGATGGTGGCCGAGGCGATGCTGCCGTTTGTCGCCGCCGCGATCCAGAGGCAGAAGAGGGGCGGGTAGGGCGAGATGGGAATCGAGCTTTGGATCGTCGTGGCGATTGTCGGGTCCGGCCTTGTCGGCATCGCCGCCCTTCGCCTGCGCCGGACGCGCCGCCCGCCAGCCGAAGACACCGCCCGCAACATCTATACGCTGTGGTGAGCCCGGAAAGATTTTCGATACGTGGCGGGATCGAAGAGGGAAACCAGGGTGAGCGAGGGCGTCGCAGACGAGCTTCCAACCAGCTCGGAATTTGCGACGGCCGGGCCCCTGGCACCGTTGCGCGACTGCGCTGATCTCCTCGCCTGTCCCGTTACCGGCGAGACGCTGACCAAAACCGCGGATGGGTTCGTCACCTCCGACGGCGTCCGGCGCTACCCGATCGAGGACGGCATTGCGCGCCTCTTTGTGCCGGCGGGTCCGGGCATGTCGGCCGAAGATGTGACCGATGTGGTCAAAGCGTTCTACGAGGAGACGCCGTTCCCGAACTATGCCGACGGCGAGACCCGCGAGACGCCTGGCGGCAAAGGCTCGGCGCAACCTCTTTCTGCGCGCGCTCGATGCGGCATTGCCGGGCGACGCGGTCGTGCTCGAAGCCGGCTGCGGCACCGGGCAATTGGCCAATTTCCTCGGGCTCTCGGAGGGCCGGCGGGTGTTTGGCGGCGACGTCTGCCTCAATTCTCTGCGGCTGGCGAACGCGTTTCGCGACAGAGCGGGGATCGCCAACGCTGCCTTCGTGCAGATGAATTTGTTCCGCCCGCCGTTTCGCGCGGCGAGCGTCGATATGGTCATCGCCAATGGCGTGCTGCACCACACCGGGGACGCGCAAGGCGGCTTCGAGGCGTTGCTGCGGGCGGTAAAGCCCGGCGGCGTCGTGCTGGTCGGGCTCTACAACCGCTATGCGCGGCTCGCCACCTTGGCGCGGCGTTGGGCGTTCGCGCGGTTTGGCCCGGCCGCCCATTTTCTCGACCGGCGGCTTGGATCGGCCGACCACGGTGCCGCGCAGCGCGAGGCTTGGTTTCGCGACCAGTACCAGCACCCGCACGAGACCCGCCATTCGATCGCCGAGGTGCTGCGCTGGTTCGACCGCGCCGGCGTCGATTTCCTCGCCAGCATCCCGCGCGCCGACGGCGCCCCGTTTACCGCGGCCACGCCGTTGCTCGAGCCGCAATCGCAGGGCGGCACCGCGCGCCATCTCGCGATCCAGCTCGCCATGCTGGCGCAAGGCGGCCGCGACGGCGGGCTTTTTATCATGATCGGCCGCAAACGCCGCTGAGCCTTTTTTGCCCGAATGTCGGCAAACTTGACACGTTTTTGCCGTAAATCCTTACAAAAATGAGCCCGGAATCCCAAAAATCCAGCATTCATAGCTTACAGGATTAACGAATTCCCCGTCGGAACTCTTTACAAAACATTATAGGCTTCACCGCGCCTCGGCGGCGGCGGGGCGAGCTCCGACCTCGATTTCGGCAATGTCTTGCAGAACAGCGGGACGAAGCCGGCGCTGCTGGCTTTCCTCAACGACAACTCGCTCACCGAGACGCGTCGCCCTGAACCTCGAAGGCGATGTCGTCTCCTCCGGCCCGACCGTGCCCGAGCCGGCCGGCCTGCCGCTGATCGCTTCGGGCCTCGGCATGCTGTTCTTTATCGTCCGCCGCCAGCGGCGCGGGTGACCGGCGGAACCAGCACCCCGCCGAGCTCGGCGGGCGACACCAGCACCAAGCGCTGATGCCGGAAGGTCTCGGCACGCCCTTCCCCATTTCGGGGAGGGGGCCGGAAATCTGTGTGGTCGAATCGCCATACCCTGACGGCTACGCGGCAATGTCGGCTTCCTCGCCGATCGCGCATATTCCGCTCAGTGAGTGGCGGCGGCCAGCGTCCTTATGGTGGCGGCCCATTCAGGCCAAATCGGCACTGATGCGATTGCTGCGATTAACGCGACGACGGCAATGATCTTTGCAGTGGTCGGACGCTTCTCGAGTTCAGCTTTCGTTGCAAGGTGGGGCATTTCGCCAGCCATCAAATAAAGACGGGACTCAATGCGCCCGAGAGTGGTCCTTACTTCGGTCAAATCCGATTGGAGGTGCTCGACAGCGGCTTCGACTCTGGCAACCCGCGCTTCTACGCTCGGATCGTGAGGACCACCGCCGCCGGTTGCAACAAGCCCCGGTCTCAGAGAGACGACTTTGTCGTCGCCCGGACTCCCGCCTCGCGCCATCTTTCGAAAATCCTTGCATCCAACAGTCGGAGGTTCCCACAATTTACGCAGCTCAAAGGCAAAAAAGCCACGGCTGCATTGGACGATAAGGCCAGCGGAGCGGCTTTGGCTCCAACCGTTAGATAGACATATTCATTAGGTTCCGGATAGGTCATCCAGCGGTCGGTGCCGCACAGCTCACATTCGCTGTGCGTCCACTTCTCCGATATGAATTCCTTGATGTCATCGAGCAGCGTTCGTGACACTTCGATCTCAGCCATCGCTCTGTCCCTGACGCTTTAGCTCAAAGCTTGATCCCTCCCCACCAAATTGGAGGTGGAGAGGGACTATTCCAGATCGGGATTAGCCGAAGCGCGAGACGTCGACCGCCTTCTCGGTGATGAATTCGAGGAGCGCCGGCGTCCCCTCCTTGGTCTTTTCGATGCCGCGGCGGATCGCGGCCTGGATTTCGCCCGGCTCGGTGACGCGCTCGCCATAGCCGCCCAACGCCTTGGCGAAATCGGCGTAATGGCCGCTGATGTCGGTCGAGCGGTATTTCTCGGTCGCCACCGGCATCACCTTCAACTCGATCGCCATCGAGAAATTATTCATCAGGATCGACAGGATCGGGAGGCGCTCTCTGACCGCGGTCTCGAAATCCATCCCGGTAAAGCCGATCGCAGCATCGCCCCAGACATTGATGCAGAGCTTGTCGGGCTTGGCCAATTTGGCGCCCATCGCGAGTCCCAAGCCATAGCCGAGCTGGGTCGTCTTGCCCCAGCCGATATAGGAGAGCGGCACCTCGCTGACCCAGAACGGCGAGAGCTGGTCGCGCGGGCTGCCGGCGTCGTGGGTGATGATCGTGTTCTTGACATCGACCGTGTGCAGCAATTCCCAGATCACGCGATAAGGCGACAGCGGCTTGGTATTTTGCGTCAGCCGCGGCATCCACTGGCCCATCCATTCTTCCCTGTGGCCGCGGATCTCGCGCGTCACCCCCGGCAGCCGGTCGCGGGTCTTGCCATGGAGCCGGTCCTTGACCTCTGCGAGCAGCGCGTCAAGGGTCAGCCCGGCATCGCCGACCGCGGCGAGATCGACCGGCACGTCCTTGTTGATTGCGTATGGGTCGAGCGTTGCGTGCGCGATCTTCTTCCCCTTTGGCATCGCCGTGCCAAAGGAGGTGCGGGTAAAGCTGCAGCCGATGCCGAAGATAAAATCGGCGTTCTGCAGCGTGTGCCAGAGATGCTCGCCGATGCCGATGCCGCCCGAGCCGAGGGACAATGGGTGGTTTTCCGGGAAGCTGCTTTTGCCGCCGAGCGTTGTCATGACCGGGGCTTCCAGCAGCTCCGCCAGCGCCTTCAGCTGGGGCCACGCCTTGCCGTAATGCACACCCTGCCCCGCCACGATGACCGGGCGTTGGGCGGCGACCAGCGCCTCGGCAATCTTCGCGACCGATTGCGGGTCGGGGCCGCTCTTGAGCGTTGGCGTCTTCTGGTATTCGCCGACGAGCGCGTCCGGCACCTCCTCGCGCAGGAGGTCGCTCGGGAACTCGACCAGGACCGGGCCGGGGCGGCCGTTCTTGACCGTCGTAAAGGCGCGGCGCAGCGCCTCGCCGGTCGCGTTGGCGACCGTCACCTGCTCGCACAATTTCGTGACGTTGCGGTAATTGAGCGCGGCGTTGAAGTTAGGGTGCACCTGGTTGATGTTGCGGGCATAGCCGGCCGGCAACACGACGACCGGGGTCGAATCGCCAAAGGATTGCGCGACCCCGCCAAAGGCGTTCTCGGTGCCGGGGCCGTGCTGCATCGCAAAGACGCCGATCCGGTCGCCCGAGGTGACCTTGGCGATCGCGTCGCACATATGCAGCCCGATCCGCTCCTGGCGCACCATGATGGTGCGGATATCGGCCTCGGCGGCGGCCTCGATGATCGGGTTGACCGGATAGCCGACCAGATACTCGATCCCTTCGCGCTTCAGGATTTCGGCGACAGCGTTGGCGACTTTCATGGCGAACCCTCCTCGGTGCGCGGCGGTGATCGAAGGATTGTGGCACAAGCGGCGGGGCGGGTGCGTCAAAAAACCGGACGGACCCCGTCGATACTACCCAGACGGCCGCGTTTGGATTGCCGTCAACCGCGATTATAGATTGTATCGTATGCTCCGCCTCCGCCATATGAACGCAATCAGACACCAGGAAACGCGCGCAGGCCGGCGGCGGCACGTCGGCCCACGGCGAATGCTGACAAGGACCCGCCGCTGAGGAGCCCGATGGCAAGAAGCGCGGAAGACGAAGGCTCGGCCGCCGCCGCTACGCAGGCGCGCCGGCAGCGTGGGGCCCGCCGGCGTCATCGGGGAAATCGGCCATCGAAACTTCGCCGGTTTCGGTATCGAGAACGGCGCAGCTCAGCTGCCGCCCGTTGCTCGTGTCGCGTGCTTCGCCGGCCGAGCCGGGATTGATCACCAGCACCGGGCCGACGCGCCGCACCAGCTGATGATGAGTGTGGCCGTAAAGGACGAAATCGGCTTTGGCCTCGGCAAAGCGCTCCAGCAGCGAGCTGTGCGGATAAACATAGGTGCCGCGCGGCTCCCACGGCGTCGAATGCACGGCCAAAACCGTTTTGCCGGCGGTCGTCAATTCGAGCCGGTGCGGGCGTCCGGCGAGCCAAGCGAGCAGCGCGGGATCGATCCAAGCCGCCGCCCGCGCGCGGATTCCGTGCGGGCCGAGAAAGCCTTCTTCGTGGTTGCCGAGGATCGTCAGCGCGCCGCGGTCCTTGAGCGCCGCCACGACCTCGTTCGAAAACCGGTATTCGTAGATGCTGTCGCCGAGACACAGGATCTCGTCGACATCGCCGATGATCTCGAAGGCGCGCCGCAGCCCCGCGATGTTGCAATGCAAATCGGAGACGATGCCGATCTTCACGACGCCCCCACCCTAATCATCCCCCGCCTGCAGGGGATGGGAAGTGACGGGACCCCTGCAGCGCATCAGGTTCATCGCTTTCAGGCTCATCACCGTTTCGTCGTTTTGGTTCAGCACCTCGACCGAGGTGCGCACCATGCCGCGGTCGGGCCGCGAGCGTGAGCGTCTTGTTTCGAGGATGGTCACGCGCACGCGCAAAGCGTCGCCGGGGCGCACCGGGCGGGTCCAGCGCAGCTCGTCGATGCCCGGCGAGCCGAGGCTCGCCGCACCCGGCAAAAATCCACCGACCAGAAGCCGCATCATGACAGTCACGGTTTGCCAGCCGCTGGCGATCAGCCCGCCGAACGGACCGTTCGCCGCAGTCTCCGGATCGGTATGGATTTCTTGCGGATCGTAATGCCGAGCGAAGTCGATAATTTCGGCTTCGCCCAATGTAATCGTGCCGTATTCGTAGACGCCGCCCGGAACATAGTCCTCAAAGCGGCGCTCGGCCTGTGGCGCGGCGAGGTCGGCTCCGGTCATCCGCACCCTCCGTCAGCCGCCGTTGTCGGCGCTGCCGGGCAGCAACCGGGTCGGGAAGCCGCCGCTGTTGAGCGCCTCGATCAGGGTTTCGACATGGCGCCGGTTTTGGGTTTCGACGACGACATCGAGCTCGGCGCGCTTGACCGAGGTGTCGTGGAAGAGGCGCTGGTGGTGGACCTCGACGATATTGCCGGCATGCTCGCCGATGATCCTGGATATGCGCGACAGCGCGCCCGGCACATCGGGCAACTCGGCGCGCAGCCGCACCAGCCGGCCGCCGCGCACCAGCCCGCGCATCAGGATCGAGGAGAGGAGCCGCGCGTCGATATTGCCGCCGGTGACGACGATCCCGACCCGCTTGCCGGCGAACCGCTCGCGGGCCGCCAGCAGCGCCGCGAAGCCGATCGCACCGGCGCCTTCGACCACGAGCTTTTGCCGCTCCAGCAAGGTCTCGACCGCGTTCTCGACCATGGGGTCGGCGACGAGCAGGATGTCGCGGACGAGCGCCGCAACGATCCGCCGGGTCAATTGGCCCGGCTCCTTGACCGCAATTCCTTCGGCCAGGGTCGGCGCCTCGGCCGCCAGACCCGGGTCCTCGCCGCGCATCAGCCGCCGCATCGAGGGATAGAGCGCCGATTCGACGCCGACGATTTCGATCGCCGGCTGTATCGCTTTGGCTGCGACCGCGATCCCGGAGATCAGCCCGCCGCCGCCGATCGGCACGAGGATCACGTCGAGGTCGGGCGTGTCGGTCAGCATTTCGAGCGCAATCGTACCCTGGCCGGCGATCACCGCCGGGTCGTCATAGGGATGGATCGGCACCAGGCCTCGCTCGCGGACGAGCGCATCGGCCGCCTCGCGCGCGGCGACGAGCCCGCTGCCCCTGAGCACGACCCTGGCGCCAAAGGCCTCGGTGCGCTCGACCTTGATAAAAGGCGTGCCCTCGGGCATCACGATCGTCGCCGGGATGCCGAGCCGCCGGGCATGATAGGCGACCCCTTGGGCGTGGTTGCCGGCCGACATCGCCACGACCCCGGCGCGGCGCTCGCCCGGGCGCAACGACAAGAGCTTGTTCAAAGCGCCGCGCTCCTTGAACGAGCCGGTGCGATGCAAGTTCTCGAGCTTTAGGAAAATCTCGGCGCCGGCCAGCTCCGAGAGCGCCGGTGCGGCGACCGTCGGCGTGCGCGCGACCGCGCCTGCGATCGCCGCGGCGGCAGCCCGTATATCGGCGATCGTAACCGGCAGGTCAGTCATCGACGGGTCGTGGCCCTTGACCAAGCTCGAAGGCGGTTCAATTACATCAAGGCCGCAAACTCGGCCAGCCCGCGCCGGGAGCGCGCGGCAGTTGGGCGCAGGTGCGCGTTTCACGCCGTCGGCGCGGCCTGCCCGGGCGGGGCCATCTTCTGGATCGGGTCGAGCGCCGCCTGGATCGCGTCGGCGACGGCGAGATGCGCCGGGTTGTCCATGCTGAAGCGCTCCTCCGTGGCCAGCAGCAGCAGCCCGCCGCCCGCGACCGGTTCGACGACCGCCGCCGGCGGCGGGGTGATCAGGCTCGCATATTGCGCCGCCAGATAGGTCATCCACCCACTGCGGAACAACGGATAGTGCCGATCGCCGAACAACCGGTCCCAATAGCTCCAGCACACCAGGTTGCCGCGATCCGGCTCCCACGCCGCAATCAGGCTGAGCATCGCCGGCTTCAAGGCGCCGACGCTCGTCAGGTCCGCATTCCCCGCGCTTGCGGCGCCCAGTTCGAGTCGGCCGAATTCGGAAAGGGCCTATTGCTGGCAAAAGCTCCCGGCCAGAGGCTCAGTGATGCCCCATAGGGAGGATCGCGCCCATTCCACGCGGCCACTGAATAGCCCA
This sequence comes from uncultured Alphaproteobacteria bacterium, assembly GCA_963702685.1. Classification (GTDB taxonomy): domain Bacteria; phylum Pseudomonadota; class Alphaproteobacteria; order ATCC43930; family CGMCC-115725; genus AP-15. The sequence goes on from CAVPDQ010000010.1 coordinate 54,699, forward strand.
GCTCCGGCCATGGCTCGCGCGGCACCTCCTTGTACTGCCGGCCCTTCTCAAATACGGTGATCAACTCGTCGATGTCGGGCGGCATCGCCCACGCCGGTTTGTCGGCAGCAGCGCGGGATTTCGCCTGCTTGTTCCAGCGTGCGAATGCCGGATGGGCGTCGGCGAGGCCCTCCAGCATGCGGGCAAGGCGCCGCGCACAGGATTGCCTGCTTTCCGGGCGATCTCGCCAGTGCACGTGCAGCTTGTACGCCTCGGAAGCCATGATCACCTCGCAGGAGTGTATCTTACATCGATATTCGCCAGGCCCTCCTGTTCAGCATATCTTCTAAAGTATCGCGCAACTGCCGGTTCGGCGAAATGCCACTCGACATTTCTACCCGACCGACCACTTTCGCTTAGACTCTTTCATCTGATGCTCGATGGGCCGGACCCCGGTATACCACTCCTGCCAGGTCTCTGGCCCGATCATTTTGTTGGCGTAGCCGGGGCCCTTGGCTTCGAGCATGGTGCCGTCTTCCTCGCGGCAGCCGTCGAAGCGGACGTTGTTGAGCTTGACTTCAAAGCCGCGCGGCAGACGGGCGATCTGCTCCTGGTAAGCGAGCGAACGCTGCGGAGCGGCCGGTGACGTCCTCCTCGCTCCGGTCGGGACAAAGCTTCGGCTGATCGCGTTCGCTTGCCGCGGAGCAAGCGCCACGGAGCCGGTCCGTCCGAGCGGGGCCGGCAATGCGTCTGGATCGACCACGACAGTGGGGCCGAGGCTGCGCCCGATGACCCGGCCGGCGCCATCGTGGAACAGGCCGTCGGGCGCGAGATGACCTGAGACGATCGGCTGACCGCCGGCGTCGCCCTGGCGGTAGAGGTCGAGGACGCCGGTGTCGCGGTCGTAGCGCCAGGAGAGGTCCGGCCGGCCGGGGAGCGTGCCTTCGGTGACCAGGCTGCGGTTGGTCGGCAGGAACAGGACGCCGAGAAAGGCGACGGGTCCGGCCATGCCGGCGGCGAAATCGGCGAGGCTGGCAAGCGCGGCACGGCCCAGCGGACCGAAGATTGATGTGGCTTCGGCCGCGGCCTCCGCCATCGTTGCGCCGACCGGAGCCGCGAGCGGGACCGCACTCTCCCTCGCACGCCTCGTCGGTCCAGCGGCCGTGGTCGTCGCGCGGCTCGACCGCCGCCGGCGGCGGTGTGATCAGGCTCGCATATTGCGCCGCCAGATAAGTCATCCACCCGCTGCGGAACAGCGGATAATGCCGGTCGCCGAACAACGGCGTGGTCGTTGCCAGATTTTCGGCAGATCATGCGGATCAGACATCCCCGGAAGTGGTTCAGGCGGGATCGGGTGGCTCGATCGGCCCGGAGGCGCCGAACGGATCGTGGGCGAGCGCTGCCGCCTGCGGCGCCAAAATTTCAAACGGCCGCTCCAGGTGCCGCGGCGATGGCGTGGTGAAGCTCCTGCCCGCGGCAAGGAAAGCCAGCAGGAGTGTCGCGGCGGCCATAAAGTAGAGCACGCCGTCGATGCTGAAGCTCGCCTTCAGGCTCGCCCCGATCAGCGGCCCGGCGATGGAGCCGAGCCCGCTCAGCAAGACGAGCCCTCCGCTTACCGCTACCACCCGGTCGGCCGGCATGTGGTCGTGCGCGTGGGCGACGCAAACCGGGTAAAGGGTCGACATAAAACCGCCGAGCAGCGCCGCGGCGGGCAGGACAATCGGCAGCGAATGCGGCAGATGGACCAAAGCGATCGCGGCACCGGCAAAGCCGAGGCCCAACGCGGCCAGCACGACGCGCCGGTCGAAGCGATCCGACAGCCGGCCGATCGGCACCTGAAACCCCAGCCCGCCGAGCACAGCGACAAGCATGAAGAGCGCAATCGTCGATCGCGCGATGCCCTCGCCCTGCATCCACGCCGGAACGAGCGCATAGAACGAGCCGCTGACAAGCCCGCTCAGCACGCAGCCGACGACCGCGATGGGGGCGGCGCGGGCAAGCTGACCGTAACCCAGCGCCGCCGCTGCGGCCACCCGTGGCGGCTCGGCCCGGGTCGTGCTTACGATGACCAGCGCGACCGCAAACAGGGCGGCGATCAAATTAAAAGGCGCCGACGTCTCGATATCGGCCCGGGCGATCAGAAGCTGTCCCAGCGCGAGGGCGACAAACGTGCCGAGCATATAGAGCGAAAACACCCGCCCGCGTTCCTCGGACCGGGCCTTGGCATTGAGCCAGCTCTCGGTGGTGATGAAAACGCCGGCGCAGCCAAAGCCGACGACCGCGCGCAGAACGATCCAGGGCACCGGGCCGATCAGCAGCGGCATGGCTGCCGTCGCGGCGACCGCCATCCCGGCGAAAGCGGCATAGGCGCGGATGTGCCCGACCCGCTCGATGATGCGTCCGGTGCGCAGCGCACCCAGCGTAAAGCCGGCAAAATAGCTGCTGAGCACAAGACCGGCCATCGCCGCCTCGAAATCCTCGATCGCCACGCGCAGGGAGATCAAGGTGCCAAAGAAGCCGTTGGCCAGCTGGATCGCGCTCGTGGCAAGTATCAGCGTCCCGATCTGCGCGCGCATCGACCCGCTCGAATCGCATTGGCACTCCTCGCTTCCGACGATTGTTCAGGCGCCCGGGCGCAGCCGCACCCGCATCATTGTCAGGATCCTGGATCGGCCGCGGAGATCGGCCGGTTCCGCATTTCTCCGCTGCGGCCCTCTTTGTCGAACGGCTCTCGGAGGCCGGTCGATCCCGGTCCTTCGCTTCCGCAGCTCGCCTGCACCAGCAACAGCGGGGGGTCGCTCGGCAAGGGGCAAATTTCGGCTGCGGTCACGGCCTCTTTGCAGCGGGGACCAAATCAAGGGTGGAAACCGCGGCAGTATGACCGGGGGTGAGCGGGCGGAAATCGCGCCAGCGTTGCACCAGATCGGCGTAATGCGGGGAGAGCGGGTTGCCGGATTGGCCGGGGGTGACGACCATTTGCGAGTTGGCGGGCGAAGCGAGATCGGTGACGATGCGCAAGCCGGCGCCGAAATCCTGCTCGAAAGGATGCGCCTCGCTGCGGATCGTGCTCGGCCCCCGGTTGACCGTGTCGTAGGCGCCGGGGGTCGGGATCGAGACCTCGAACCAGTCGCGCAGCACCGGGATGCGGCTCAGCACCGGGTTGGCAAAAACCGCGACATGCGCCCGGCCCCAGCGCCAGTTCTCCATGTCGTTCCCGTATTCGCGGCGCAGCTGCGACAAGGCAGCGGCGAGCGATTGCTGGAGTCGCTTGGCGCAGGTCCAGCTCCCGGGATGCTTCGGGTCGTCGCACCAATCGGGGCGGGTGGTCAGGATCGCCTCCATCACCTGGGGCTTCAGGTCCCAATAGCCGGCGACAGCATCGCCAAAGCGGCCGAACAGCACCGAACGGCTGAATTCGCGCAGCCAGGCGGTGAACAGCAGCGGCTCCGCCTTGTCGCGGCTCATATGGAAATTCCAGCGCTGCAGACGCCGGACCGCTTCGCGCGACGCCTTGTCTTGCGGCGTGATGCGGGTCATCAGCGGCACCAGGCGTTTGGCCATCAGCGAAAATGTGTCGGCCTGGATCGCCGCGCTCGCCTCCTGGCTCTGCGCCGGGGTCAGGTCGAGCAAGGCGCCGATGCGCTCGGCGCGGTTCGGCAGGTCCCAGTCGCGGCTGATGAAATAGGGATAGCTGTCGGGCACGATCTTGTTGTTGGCGCTGACAAAACGGCCTGTGGCCGGGTTTGTGCCGGTCGGCAATTTGTCGAACGGAATAAATCCCTGCCAATCGTAGTCGCCGGTCCACCCCGGCGCCGGCATCCACCCCTCGCCCTTTTTGCGGATCGGCACGAGCCCCGCCGCGATAAAGCCGATGGTGCCGTCCGCATCGGCATAGACGACGTTTTGCGGCGGCCCGACAAAGCCTTGCCAAGCGGCCCGGAAGCTCGGCCAGTCGGCGGCCCGATCGACCCGCCACAGCGCCTCGGCGCTCTTGTCCTCGGGTGTCGCAAAGGTGGCCGAGAGCGCCAGCACATAGCCCTGACCGGCCGAGCCCGGTGGCAAGACGTCGGACAATACCGGGCCGTGCCGCGTGCTGCGCACGGTGAATTCGACCGGTGCCGCGCCGCGCACCAGGATTTTTTCCCGCCGGACCGCAAAGGGCGCGCTGCCTTGCGGCGTCAGATAACGGCCGGGATCGGCGGGGTCGATCTTCTCGACAAACAAATCCTCGACATCGGCGGTGGTGGTCGTAAAGCCCCAGGCGATCCGGTCGTTGTGGCCGATGATGACGAGCGGCACGCCGGCCGCGGTGGCGCCGGCGATCGTGCGGCCCGGTGTTTTCACGCGGGCGAGGTACCACACACCGGGCGCGCCAAAGGCGAGATGCGGATCGTTCGCCAGGACCGGCTTGCCGCTCGTGCTGTGCCGGCCGTCCACGACCCAATTGTTCGAGGCGTAATGCGGGCCGACCGCGGATGGCAGCGTGTCGTAAAGGCGGCCGAGGCCGAGCTGGCGGTAGATTGGCAGCATCGCCGCCAAGGTCGTCGGCGCGTCTTTCGGATATTCGGGATAAAGAAAGGCGAGGTCGGCAGCCGGGATCGAGCGGGCGAGCCAGGCGCGCAACAGCTCGCCGCGGTAGTTGCCGTCGAGCCGCAGCGCCATCAATTTGCCCCACAGCAGGCTCGCGGCCTCGGTCCACGGCTCCGGGCGAAAGCGCAGCAGCAGGAATTCCGGCGGCAAGGCACCGCGACGCGACGCGAGAAAGGCGTTCACCCCGGCGGCGTAAGCCTGGAGCGCGCGGTTCACTTCCGGCGACAAAAACGGGATCGCTGCCTCGGCGGCGCGGGCAAGGCCCAACACGCGCATTTCCTTATCGACCGGCACCGCGTCCGGCCCGAAGATTTCGGCGAGCCGCCCTTCGGCATAGCGCCGCTGCAATTCCATTTGAAAGAGCCGGTCCTGGGCATGGACAAAGCCGAGGCCGAAGGCGGCATCATCGTCGTCCCGCGCGATTATCGTCGGGATGCCGTCGGCGTCGCGCTCGATGCGGATCTCCGCCTTCGGCCCGGCCACCACCAGCCGCCCCTCGGTCGGCGGCAACGACGACAGCAGATAGAGGTAGACGCCGCCGGCCAGGACCAGCACCACAGCGAACAGACAAACAATGATCCTTACCGCAATTCGCATAGCTCCGCGGGTCACCGGTTCTCGCAACTGCATTTGTTACGGGCGGTTGCGTGTCAGGTCAGCAGCTCGATGACACGGTCAACGAAATGCTGGGCGGTCTCGATCGCCGCAGCGGCGCGGTCGAGCGACACGCCCGTGTCGGGTCCGACATCGTAATCGGCAATCGATTTGATATCGTAGCCCTCAGCCAGAAATTGTCGCAGCTCGATCCCGATCCGGGGCTCAGCGCCGGTGAGCCGGGCAAATTGCGCGTGAACGCCGCGGTGGGTTTTGGCATCCCTGCCCGTGCGCTCCGAGATCAAAGCCTGCGCCGCGTGAAAGGCTCCGAGATAGGCGTTGCGACCGGCGTCTTCGCCGACTCCGGCGGCAAGAATGGTTCGCGCGTTGGTCAAGCACTGTCGCGCCTTGTCGAGATGCGCTTCGGCTTCCGGCGTCAAAGATCGATGCCTTCGCGACGAATCTCCCGCATCAACGGGGTGCGGTTTTTATAGGCGCCGGGCCCGTATGGCATCGCGTGGATAAAGGCGCCGTCCTCGTAAAGGATGTCGGTGACGAGCGGCACGATGCGGTCGATTTCCTGCCAGCGATCGGTGAAGTTTTCGAGGAACACCGCCACGTCGTAATCGGAATCCTCATGCGCATCGCCGCGGGCGCGTGAGCCGAACAGCACCACCCGCTCGATGCGGTCGCCATAGAGCGCGTCGAGCGCAGCGCGTAAGCGTTTCAGGACCGGATCGGCGGCAAGGTCGGGCATCGGCGCAAGAATATCATGATCCTGCGCCACACGTCCGATCCGGCAAGAACGCGGCCGATAATTCTCAGAAGCCCAATTCGCGCAGGATCGAGTCGCGGTCGGCGTCGAGGCCGGGGGCGGGCGCGCGGGTCGGCGGGTCGGCGAAGCCCGACATTTTCATCGGGTTGCCGGCGAGCTTCAGGGACCCCAGCACCGGGTCATCGACGGCGACCAGCATGTTGCGCGCCGCCGTTTGCGGGTGGGCCAGCGCCTGGGCGACATTGTTGACGGGGCCGCACGGCACCCCCGCCGCCTCCAGCACGTCGATCCAGTGGGTCGTATCGGCACCGCGCAAGACCGCCTCGATCTCGCTCTTCAGCGCCTGCTGGTGCTGGTTGCGCAGCGGGTTTGTCTTATAGCGCGCATCCTCGGCGAGCTCGGGCCGGCCGAGGGCGGCGGCGAGCTTGACAAAGAGGGCGTCGTTGCCGGCGGCGATGATGATGTTGCCGTCCTTGGTGGCGAACGCCTCGAAGGGCGTGATCGACGGGTGGCGCGCCCCCATCGGGCCGGGGATTTCGCCGGTCGTCGTGTAGCGCATGATGGCGTTTTCGAGGAGGGCGAGCTGGCAGTCGAAGAGGGCGACATCGACCTTTTGCGCCTCGCCGGTGCGCTCGCGGTGGAGGAGGGCGGCGTTCAGCGCCACCGCGGTGAAGAGCCCGCCGCCGAGATCGCCGATCGAGGTGCCGATCCGGGTCAACGGCATGCCGGGATGCCCGGTGATGCTCATGACCCCGCCCAGCCCCTGCACCACCATGTCATAGGCCGGATAGTGCGAATAGGGACCGCTGTGGCCAAAGCCCGAGGCGGCGGCGTAGACGAGCCGCGGATAGCGCGGATGCAATGTCTCCCAGCCATAGCCGAGCTTTTCCATCGTGCCCGGGCGGAAGTTCTCGACGAGCGCGTCGGCCTTGTCCAAGAGCCGCTCGAAAATGTCGCGGCCTTCCTCTGATTTGAGGTCGAGCGCGATCGATTCCTTGCCGCGGTTGACCGAGGCGAAATAGGCCGACTGGCCGTTCTTGAAAGGCCCGTATTGGCGCGCGTCGTCGCCCCCTCCCGGCGGCTCGACCTTGATCACCCGCGCCCCGAGCTCGGCCAAGAGCAACGTGCAGTAGGGACCCGCCAATATGCGCGACAGATCGACGATGGTGATGCCGGAGAGCGGCCCCTTTTGCGCCATTCGAAACAATCCTTTCGCACCGCGGACCGCCGTCAATAGCGCAAGCCGACGCATCGCCGCAACCGGGGGCCGGGACCCATCGTGGCTGCATCGAGGCTGTGCCTGCTTCGAGACGCGCCCGCCGGGCGCTCCTCAGCATGAGGAAAGCTTTTGATGGCATTGAGGAAATTCCTCATCCCCGGCCTGCGCCGGGGCAGGTGCCGAGGAAGCTGCAAAGCAGCTGTCTCGAAGGAGGGAAACGGCACGCGGCTGATCATTGTAGATTGTATGCTTCGTGCGCCCACACGGCGGCTGACGGCTCGGCGCCATGCAAAGGAGACCACATCCATGACGATCGACGTAGCGACCGGCATTGTCCGCATTCTCAAGCAAGAGGGTGTGGGCTGGGTTTCGACCTTCCCGGTCTGCCGGGTGAACAACGCGCTCGGCCGCGAAGGGGTGCCGATGCTGATGATGCGCGACGACCGTTACGCCGTCGCCGTCGCCGACGCGTTCTCGCGCATCACCGGCGGGCACGCGGATCGGGGTGTGCACCTTCCAAGGCGGCGTCAACGCCGCCGGCATGCAATACGCCTATGCCGGGATGGCGCAGGCCTTTGAGGACGGGTCGCCCGTTCTGTGCATCACCGACGGCGTGCCGGCCGGCGCTTCGGGCAACAGCCAGTACGATGTCGCGTCCGCCATGAAGACCGTGTCGAAGTGGTTCGGCTATCTCGACAAGCCCGAGCGCACGCCGGAGCTGATGCGCCGCGCCTTCACCATGCTGAGGAGCGGCCGGCCGGGCCCGGTGATCCTGGCCATCCCCAATGCCACGGCGACCTACGACGAGACCGCCGACCCCTACCATCCGGTAAAGGGCTGGAAATCCGCACCCGACCCGGCGGATGTGAAGGCTGCGGTGGGCCAGCTCCTCCAAGCCAAGAACCCGCTGATCTACGCCGGCGAGGGGGTCATCTACGCCGGTGCCTCGGACGAGCTGAAAGCGCTGGCGGAGCTGGTGAATGCGCCTGTCATCACGACCCTCAAGGCGAAAGGGGCGTTCCCCGAGGACCATCCGCTCTTTGTCGGCGTGCGCGGCGATCAGGTGGCGCACTACCTGAACCAGAGCGACCTGATCCTCGCCATCGGCACCAGCCTGTCGCCGGGCCGCTTCAGCCACGGCATTCCCGATCCGGCGAAGAAGACCATCATCCACTGCAACATCGACGAATTGCACATCAACAAGATGTATCCGACCGCGCACGCGGTGATCGGCGATGCGCGCCTGACCTTGCAGGCACTTTGCCGGGAAGCGTCGGACCGCACATCGGGCGCCGGACGCGGGGCGGGCAATGTGGCGGCGGAAGTGCGGGCCGCCCGCGACCAGGCGCTCGCCAGATACCGGCAGGTCATGAACTCCGACGAGACGCCGATCAACCCCTACCGGGTGTATGGCGATCTGATGGAGGTGCTGGATCTGAAGAATTCGTTTGTGACGCACGAGATCAGGCAACACCCGCGACCAGCTGTCGACCGTCTTCGACACGCTGATCCCGCGCGGCTTTCTCGGCTGGGGCAATGTCTCCACGCTCGGCTTCAGCCTCGCTGCCGCGATCGCCGCCAAGAAGGCGTTTCCGCAGAGGGCATCGGTGGCGGTGACCGGCGAAGCGGGCCTCGGCTACATGCTCGGCAACCTCGAGGTTTTGCTGCGCGAGAAGCTCGGGGTCACGGTCGTGCACATTTCGAATGGCGGCTTTGCCGGCTATGGACCGGGCTTCTGGGGGGCGGGGCACGACCCCTTCACCCACCGGGTGCTGGGGCCCGACGAGGTGGACATGTCAAAGGTGATCGGCGCCCTCGGCTTCCACACCGAGCGGGTCAGCGAGCCCTCTGAAATCATCCCGGCCCTGCGCCGCGCGCTCGACATCAATGGGTCGGGCCACCCGGCCTATATCGAGTTCATCTGTTGCCAGTACCCGGTCTACGGCCAGTGGGTCGGCCGCGGGGAGTAAACCTGAAAAGAGCGGTTCACCACGGAGACACAGAGATCACAGAGATTATTCAATTATGTGCAATCCCAGCGAGATTACCGGGAGGTGGGCAGCGGATTTTTCCACAATCTCTGGATCCTTCTCCGTGTACTCTGTGTCTCTGTGGTGCAAATCCCGAATTCAGGGTGAAACGATGCCATAGCTGATCCCCCTCCCGGACGCGTTGAGCCGGCCCTTCCGGGGCGCCGTCAATCAACGGCGGCTCGTTTTGCAGCACCGCGCTCAACGCGACAGGTCTGCAATTCCGCCGCGGGTCTGACCTGGAAAGAGGTCGGGGCAGAGGCCATATCGCGGCGGAGCCTTTGGCAGAAGACGATAGCCTCGGCGTAGACCGGTTAGCGCCCCGGCTCTGTACACCGTTGAATCCGAGCGGACGACCGGCGGAAAGGACATCAGATGAGAGATTTACTGTTTTGTGCCGCGATCGCCGTCACCGTCGCCAGCATCAGCCCGGTTCGGGCACAGGCGCCATCGCCGGCTGCTGTCCCGCCGCAATGGCCGCCGGCAGCCCATTTCAGCGGCACCTATCAACCCTATCCCTTTCCCGCGCCGACCCCGGAGGATGCTTATAGAGAGGGGTTGATAAACCGCTGGGAGCTCGAACAGCTTCAAGGGCCGCTACCGCAGGCGTTGCGGGGGCCGCCCGTAGATGGCGGCGGAGGCGGAGACGGCGGCGATAGAGGGGGCTGAGCGGCTCGCCGAGCCGGCGATTCCGGAGTACGAAAATCCGCCAGGGACAACGCGAACTAAGGATCGAGGTGCGGAGTGACACGATGCCCAAGCTGATCCCCGTCGCCGACGCGTTGAGCCAGCCCTTCTGGGACGCCGTTAACCAGAGGCGGCTCGTCTTGCAGCACTGCGCTCACATGCGACCGGCTGCAATACCCGCCGCAGCAGGCCTGCCAGGTCTGCAACTCGGCCGCCGGCCTGACGTGGAAAGAGGTCGAGGGAAGAGGCCATATCGCGACCTACATCGTGATCGAGGATGGCCGCCTCAACCGGCGCATGCCCGACCAGCCCTATAACCTCGCAATGGTGACCTTGGACGCGGACCCGCGGGTCAATTTCTATTCCAATCTCCCGGGCACCCCGCCCTACCAGGCGCCGGTGGGCGCCGCCGTCGCGGTGACATTCGAGGAGGTGGCCCCCGGCCAGCTCATCCACGAGTGGCGTGTCTTGGCGTAGAGCTCGGTATCCACGCGAACGAAATCATCGTGCCAGGAGGTTCCTCCCCCATAGGAAAACCGATCAATGAACCCGCTACGATGGAAACGTGAACATCAATTAGCGTGGGGACTCATCTCTTTGATTGGCGCGATCCTCGGAGTGTTGTTCGCCTGGTTTCAATCGCCCTTTTACCAAATCTCTCACGCATCACTGTCTGGTGAGTGGTCTAACCAGACACAAGTCTTTCTTTCTTGGCTACCGCATCTCGCATTGTATTGGCCTTGGCCCCTATTAGGCGCGGTTATTCCGGGACTGGCGTTCTACGTGTTTCAGCTTCTCCAAGACCCCGCTCGACCCGACCGGCGACCGAGGAGAGATTCGGAGGTAATTGGAGGCTTCGGAGCCCTGATGGAACGCTACCCAACGGCGATCCTCGATGCATCAAAACTGCCGCTTCCCAAGTCTCAGATGAAGCGTGTATTTCGACGAGCATGGCGCAAGACAACCGATGAGAGACTGCGGAATTTTTTACAAATTGCCTTTGTCCACTTGAGTCAGTTCCAAGATGGTGTGGGCAATTTGCCGATAGATTGTAAATTACCGCCCAATCCAGACCCCGCAAAGACGCTGGGAATTCTTGATCCATATCTCCGGTTTGCGCCAGCTATGACAAAGGAAGCGAAATCTCTGAGAGCCGAGTTTGCAGATTTCGAGCGCCCCAAACCGCCAGTTCAGTCGATCTGGTATATGACTTCACCGACAGAGATCGTCAGCACTTTGACACGTCCTTTTCTGAAACTCTGGCAAGGGCGATACACTCTACCTGCCTCGTTTTGGGCGTTTTTGATACTTGGGACGATACTAGCCCCGGTGGTCGCTATGATTATTGATATTCCGTTCTATTTTGCCGGGATGCCCCAGGTGCTCGGCCCGTTGTCTGTGTTTGCAATGGTCGTCTATCCGGCCTTTGCGGCGGTTGGTGTTTGGCGTAGTGCCAACGCGCGGCCATTCCAGCGATGGCCGGTTGCGGCTGCTGCCGCGAAGATCGGCGTCTTTTTCTGGCTCTTGGGCATTGCGAGTTGAGTGACCGGGATGGGTTTCATGCACATCGTGCGACTGGCTGGACTTGATTGAAATGCAAAAGGAGACTATTTTATTTGCGTCTTAGCACAGGGTACGGATAGTCATGTCTATTGAGCTGAGAGGCCAAGGAAATCCGCTCGCTGATGATTTTCCATACAGTGGACAATGGGTACTCGAAAGCCGCATATTCCTATTCGTCGAGGATGCGGCTCCAACTGGCGATCCTACGGCTCCGCAATTTACACCATTCATAAATTATGGACGCGAAGATTGGATTGTGGGGTTTGCCGCAACCCAACTCGCCGCCGCTTTAGGAACCACGATGGCTGAGCTTTTTGAGGCCAATCGTGCGCGACGGCTCACGCTCGAAAACGCGGAACCCGGCACCACTGAAGACGGAGCGAGTGCGAAGCGATATACGTTCCGGCTCGGCGACAAAGAGGGATCGTTGATCATCGCAAACCCAACTCATGTCGGATCGGCGTAGCATGACGTTCTTGGTCAGAAATCATGTTTGCCCAAAAATCTCATGGATTATCCTGCTTTAATGGGCAAAGCCCCCCGCGGGGGAGGAGCCTGGTGTGGCAACGGGCTTCGCCAAACGATCGGACTCGGGTGGGTTCCGCTCTGGTTCGTCCCTGCCATACCATCACCGCCAGAGCATAGAGGAAAGGGGGAGCCATGAGCGCGTCAGCCGGGTATCAGTGGCGGCGAGATAAGGACGGGCTCGGAGTATGGGAGCACCGCGGCAAGGTCGCGGTGGCCGGGGTCGGGCATTCGCCGGTCGACCGGCGCTGGGACGAAGTCTCGATGGACAAGACGGTCGGCGCCTACTCGATCCTGGCCTGCCAAAAGGCGATGGACGAGGCTGGCGTCACACCGGATCAGATCGAGGGCGTCATCTGCTGCGACAGCCATATTGCCGGCGGCAGCGGCGGCTCCGCCTCTCAGTGGGCGCCGCGGCCCTACTTCGCCCCGCCTTACGATTCGGAGTGGGGGTTGACCCTGGTCAACGCGCAGTAGCTAATCGAGCAGATGGGCCTGCCCAACGTTGCCGCGCAATTTGCGCAAGGCTATATTTGGCGCATGATGGCCGTCATCGATCCAAAAAGAATCCGCGAGCGGGTTGGGCTGAACCAGGCTGAATTTGCCGCCCGCTATCGCCTCAGCCGTAACACCGTGAGGGGTTGGGAAACGGGCCGCTCGCTCTCCGGCAGCGCGCGCATCCTGTTGACCCTGATCGACCGGGCGCCCGATCAGATTGCCGACATCCTGGCCGAGGAAGCACCGAACGCCGAAACGGTTGCTGCGATGCAGGCGGCGCGATGCGGCGAGGGTGCTGACTTCGCCACGCTCGACGACCTGTTCGCCGATCTCAATGCCCCGGACCATTAGGCGGCTTCCGGCGTTCGAGCGCGATTATCGGCGAGAGAAAAGAGGGCAGCGGGGCCGCAGATTAGAAGCCGAATTGCGCGCCGTATTGACACTGTTGCTTGACGATCAACCGTTGCCAGCGCGCTACCGTGATCATCCGTTACGCGGCGAGTGGGCGGACCACCGTGACTGCCATATCCGGCCCGACCTGATCTTGATTTACCGTAAGCCGGATGCCGACTGGCTGGAATTGGTGCGGCTCGGCTCGCATAGCGAGCTATTCAGCTGACCTGATGCTAGCCTGCCGCTAGACTAGTTCGTCGCTGCCGTACCTTCACTGCCAGAGATAGAGGAAGAGGGGAGCCATGAGCGCGCCGGAGGGGTATCGGTGGCGGCGAGACAGGGACGGGCTCGGCGTCTGGGAGCACCGGGGCCTGGTCGCGGTGGCCGGGGTCGGACATTCGCCGGTCGACCGCCGCTGGGACGAAGTCTCGATGGACAAGACGGTGGGAGCCTACTCGATCTTGGCCTGCCAAAAGGCGATGGACGAGGCCGGCGTGAGCCCGGATCAGATCGAGGGCGTCATCTGCTGCGACAGCCATATTGCCGGCGGCAGCGGCGGCTCCGCGTCGCAATGGGCGCCACGGCCCTATTTCGCCCCGCCCTATGATTCTGAGTGGGGGCTGACCCTGGTCAACGCGCAGTGGCTCGTCGAGAATATGGGCCTCAAGAACGTAAAATTTGCGCCGACCGGTGTGCCGACGATCAGCGAAATGGTGGGCATGGCAGCCCAGGCCGTGGGTGACGGCCAGTGCCACACCTGTCTCGTCATCTACCCGACCGGCAATCTCGAAGGCCGCTATCGCCGGGGTGGCGAGAACGCCGACGACTACGCCCGTGGTGCGCGCCAATGGACCGCACCCTGGGGCAATCACGGCGGCAACGATTTCATCAACATCTTCCCGCACAATCAGTACTGCCTGAAATACGGCGGCAAGCACGACGACCTCGCCCCCTTTGTCGTCAACCAGCACAGGAACGGGCTCTTGACGCCGTGGGGGTACAACGCCACCCACAATGTGCCGCAGCTGACGATCGAGGATTACGTCACTTCGCGCTACATCCTGAACCCGCTCCGGCTGTGGGACTGCGACCGGCCGGTCAACGCATCGACCGCGTATCTCTTCACCACCGCCGATCGCGCCCGCGACATGAAGCAGCCGCCGGTCTATGTGCTCAATCACTCGCAGCACAATTTCAGGAAGCGCAGCACCCAGGAAGATCTGGACGAGATCGAGGACTGGACCGACCGCGCCGCCAGGCGAATGTACGAGGGCGCCGGGCTCGGGCCCAAGGACGTCGATATCTTCAATCCTTACGACGGCTATGCCCCGATGGCGCAGTTCTTCCTGGAGGGCTTCCAGTGGCACGGCGTCAAGCGCGGCGATGCCTTCGCGTTCTACGCCGGCGATATCCGGGTCGAGGGACCGCACCCGTTCTGCTCGAGCGGCGGCAATCTGGGGACCGGGCGCCTCCGCACCGCCATGTACACCGACAGCATCGAGCAGCTCCGCGGCACCGCCGGCCCCCGCCAGGTCAAGGTTCGGGCCGAGACCGCGCTGGCGGCCTTCACCACGCCCAGCAGCGGCGGCTGGATCATGTTCGGAAAACACCCGAGCTGACAGCCCGCGCAACTTGCGTATATTACGGATTTAACGTATATTGGCGCCTGGAAAGAGAGGTTCCATGGAGGACACGACCGAAGCCGTCCCGGCTGCCGAGTTCACGCGCAATTTTGGGCGCTACCGGATGCAGGCCCAGCGCGAACCCGTCGCCGTGTCGAGCCACGGCCGGATCACCGGCTACTTTGTTGGCCCCGAGGAATATGAGGAGTTCAAACGCTTTCGGGAGAGCCGCCGCAGCTTTGGCACCGCCGAGCTGTCGGAGGAGCAGGTCGAGGCGATCCGCAGATCGCGCATGGATCCGCGGCACGCCGATCTCGACAGGCTGCTCGACCCCAAATAACGGGGCAAGCGTAGGGCGGATGAGCGGAGCGTAATCCGCCGCTTGGCTCCCACGAGTTGGCGGAATGCGCTTCGCTATTCCACCCTACGCTCACTACTTCACCCGGCGGAGCGTTTTGCCCATGGTGTCGAAAGAGCAGGACAAGCCATGGCCTAACATGCAATTGCTCTCGGCGATCGTTGCGCCAGTCGCGCTGCGATGAATGGTCAGGCGGCAGTCGTTTCCGCCATCATCCTTGGCGAACTCGAGCACGTCCCCGCGCACCGCCGCCTGTCCGGCGACGTCGCCGAGGCAGCCGTCCGTGCCGACATACACCGCAACCCACGACTGGCCTCCATGCGCCGGGCCTATTTTGAGGCTGAATTCTGCTCCGCCGCTCCCCCTAGTGTAGTGTCTCACGCAAAGCTTTACAACAGGGATTGCGCGGGTTAAGCTGCCCGGCATGTGGGAGAGCAATGCGGCATTGGCGGTGACCCCTGAGGCCAGGCGAGAGCTCGAACGGCTGGTCCGGTCCGGCAAGACGGAGCAGCGCATCGCGTTGCGGGCGCGGATTATTCTCGGTGCGGCGGACGGCCGGTCGAACAACGCGCTGGCCAGGGAACTCAACACATCGCGACCGACCGTGATCGATTGGCGGCGGCGCTTTGCCGAAGGCGGCGTCAAAGCGCTTGCGGGCGACCGTCCGCGCGGGCGGAGTTTTGCGCCGTTGGCGGTCGCCAAGGCCGCCGAGATTATCACCCGGACGCAAAGCGCTCCGGAGCACGCCACGCAGTGGAGCTGCGGCCGCATGGCCAAGGCCTGCGGCGTCAGCAAGGCGTCGGTGCAACGCGTCTGGCATGCCAACGGCTTGAAGCCGCATCTGGTCAAGACGTTCAAGCTGTCGAACGATCCCGATTTCATCGCGAAGCTGGAGGATGTGGTTGGCCTCTATATGAACCCGCCCGAGCACGCGCTGGTGTTCTGCATCGACGAAAAGAGCCAGATTCAAGCCTGCCCCTGGCACGAACAGGGGCGCTTGATCGCACCCAGCCCGGTCTTCCGATGAAGAAGGGACGGGCCGGAACCATGACGCACGACTATAAACGCAATAGCCTGCCCCGAGCGAAAGCCGGGGGCACGACGACCTTGTTCGCTGCGCTCGACGTCCTCAAAGGCGCGGTCATCGGGCGCTGCATGGCGCGGCATCGCCATCAGGAGTTTCTCAGCTTTCTCAAAGCCATCGACCGCAGCACCCCAAAAGCTCTCGACATCCACTGCATTGCCGACAACTACGCGACCCACAAAAAACAAGAAGTCAAGGACTGGATCGCCAACCACCCGCGCTTCTGCCTCCACTTCATTCCGACATCGTCATCCTGGCTGAACCTGGTCGAGCGCTGGTTCGCCAAGATCACCACCGAGCGGATCCGCCGCGGGGCATTCACCAGCGTGCCGCAACTCGAACGCGCCATCTACGACTACATCGAACGCAACAATGCCGACCCGAAGCCTTTCGTCTGGACGAAATCCGCCAACGACATCATCCGCAAGGTCAACCGCGGCACAGCGACCCTGCAAATGCCGCCGCTGCCGCAGCGTGACTGATTGTAAATGTTTGCGTGAGACACTACACTAGTTGGCCTCGATAAGTGACGGTTCCGGCTTCGTCATGGTGCATCGCCTGTATTGCCTGGGGGCCGCCGGCTTCATCGTCACCGTGCTTCGCCTGCTGCGCATAGGCACCGTTGGCACCTAATCAAAAGGGACAGGGTGAAGAGGGTCAGAAAGGCTTTCATCTGATGCTCCGTGTGATGCCACCGTAGTAGAGATTGCTCCAACGTCAAAGATGAGCAGCAACGCGGCCGGTTCCTGAGCTATTCCGTCAGATTGCAGCGCGGCCGAATGGGCAGGATCGCGCGCGCTACCACTTGTAGACTTTCTGCAACGTTCCTCCCATCAGCGCTGCCTTGTCGTTCGCGGAGAGGCGGTTGGTCAAGCGGAACGGCGCCACACCCTGCTCATAGCTCAGCATGCCGATGGTCCGTGTCCAGTCGGTGCCCCACATGCAACGATCGAGCCCGAACGCGTCGATGACCCGCAATACCGGCTCCCAGATATCGTCGTAGGGGAAGGGTTGGTGCGACATCGTGCAGGCGCCGCTGATCTTGACCCTGACGTTTTCGTATCGAGCCAAGGCGAGGAGCTCCGGAAGATCGGCCCAAACCTCGGCGGGGACCGGCGGGCGAGCCGGCTGCAAGAGGCCGAGATGGTCGAGGACGATGACCGTATCCGGGTGCTGCCGGATGTGCGGCAGCCCTTTGTCGAGGATGCCCCAGCACAGCAAATTGACCGGCAAGCCATGTTTGCCGGCGGCAGCGAAAGCGCGGTTCAAGCCGGGATGGTCCGCGTCCATCGGCAGGCCGTCGCGCATTCGGATGCGAATGCCGCGGGCACCCGGTGTCGCCGCCCATTTCGCCACCACATCGTCGATCGCCGGATCGGTGGCGTCGACCGGCGTCACCACCCGAAACTTGTCCGGATAGGTGTTGTAAACCTCGAGCGCGTAGCTCGGATCGTATTCATAGGCGCTGAACGACGAGACCATGATCGCCCCGTCGACGCCGACACTCCTCATCGCCGCGACCATCTCTTCGCCGGTGGCGGATTGGAGTCCGTGCGAGGGACTGGCCCACGGCCGAAGGGCATGATTTCGATCGAAAGGATGAACCTGAACGTCGATGACCGGCATGGCCGCCCTCCCGCTTGCTCGACCAATTCTCCGCCATCGCAACCGGTTTGCACAGAGTGCTGAGCGCGGTGACGGGTGGAGCGCGGATGGAGAACATCCGGGCGCCCGACGGTTTGGTGGAATGCGCTTCGCTATTCCACCCTACGTTCATCGCCAAGCACGATGAGGGCGTCTACCGCCTTCACGCCCTGACCTCGTGGCAGCACCATCAGCGGATTGATGTCCAGCTCTGCCAAGTGTCCTTGCACGTGCATGGCGAGGTGCGATACGCGGACCAGGGTATCCGCGAGCGCTTCGAGGTCCGCCGCCGGCCGGCCGCGAAAGCCTTGGAGCAACCGGGCGCCTTTGACCTCGGCGATCATCGCCTGGGCTTCCGAGCGCGTGATCGGGCAGCGTCTGAGCGCCACGTCGTTGTAGACCTCGACCATCACGCCGCCACTGCCGAACAGCAGCACCGGGCCCAATTGCGGATCGCAAGACACACCAATGATAACTTCTACACCGTCTGCGACCATCTCCTGCACCGACACGCCGATGATCCGGGCCTGCCGGGCTGCCGCATTTGCCGCGCCTGTTCCCTCCCCCTTGATGGGGGAGGGCCGGGGTGGGGGTGACGCCTCCACCTCGCGATCATTCGCCGGGGATGCTGCGGCATCACCCCCTCCCACCCCTCCCCCATCGAGGGGGAGGGCATTTAAATAGGCCTTGGCGCTGGCCAGGATCTCGGCGTAGGCGGTTCGCACTTGGGCCGCATCACGCAAGTTCAGCCGAACGACCCCGGCCTCGGTCTTGTGCAGGATATCCGGCGAGTCGATTTTGAGAGCCACCGGAAACCCGAGCTCTTCTGCGGCCTCGACGGCGTCCTCCGCGGAATTTGCCCGGCGCTCGCGCGCGCTCGCGACACCCCAGGCGGCCAACAGCTCTTTGCTCTCGGACTCCGAGAGGATCGGACGCCCCAGGCCGAGAGCCTGGGCGATGGCCGTATCCTGAGGTGCGGTGCGCGGCGGGGCCGTGGCAAAGCCGTCGGCCAGGCGACGCTCGCGCCAGGTGTGATAGGCGAGGCGGCTTTGCAGGCCTCGGGCCAATTTGTCCGGCGTGTAGAAGATCGGGATCCGGGCGTTTTTGAGCTGCGGCAGGCCAGCCTTGGTGTCCCGGCTTCCGGTCCACAAGAACACCACACCCTTGTCGGTCCGGTCGCGCTGGCTGATGACCTGCTGAGCCTGGGCGTCCGCCCCGGCGCTCGCCACGACGAGCGTCCCCATCCGGGGATCGTTGATCATATGCTCGATGATTTGCGGGAAGGACTCGCTGTTGGCAAAGCCTGTCACATCGGCAGGGTTCGCCGCCCACCCGAAGCCCTTCAGGACCCCGTTGATGCCGTCACGCGCCTCCGGCCCCAGCGCCGGCAGATCGAGACCGGCCTGACCGCACATGTCGGCGGTCAGCGAGCTGATGCCGCCCGAGTGGGATACCACCGCGATGCCGGGCATTTGGGGCTTGGGGGTGTGGGCGAGGAGGTGCGAGACCTCCAGCAGCTCGTCGTAATCCTGGACCCGGATCACCCCGTATTGGGCAAAGATCGCATCGTACCGGGCATCTTCGCCCGTCAGCGCCGCGGTGTGCGAGCGTGCCGCCTGGGCTCCCAGCTCCGAACGCCCGATTTTTATGAGGACGATCGGCTTGCCGCGCTCGGCGGCGATTTTTGCGACTTCGAGAAACTTGTCGGCCCGCTTGAAGCCTTCGACAAAGCCGGCAATGACCCGGGTATCCGGATCGTCGAGCAGGTAGCGGGCGAAATCGGTAAAGTCGAGGTCGGCCTCGTTCCCGGTCGAGATGATATAGCTGAAGCCGATGCCGTTCTCGACCGCCCGCACCAGGAACGGCCCGAACGCCGTCGCACCGCTTTGGCACACGAGGCCGATCGGCCCCGTCAGACCAGACGCCCCGCGCGAGGAAGCGGTGGCCCAGATGTCGTCTTTGACATTCGCGAGCCCGAGGCAGTTGGGGCCGCTGATGCGCATGCCCGAGGTGCGGGCAAATTCACCCAATTCCCGCTGCAAATCACGCCGGTCGTCCACCCCGCGCTCGGCAAAGCCCGCCGAGATCACGATCGCCGATCCCGCCTCCTTCTTGTGGCTCTCCTCTACGACATCGAGCACCTGGTCCCAGGGCACCACGATGGCGACCACATCGGGGGCCTCCGGCAGGTCCGTCACACTCGGGTAGGACTTGACCCCCATGATTTCGTCATAACGCGGGTTCACGGCATAAACCCGCACCCGGTCTTTGGCCTTGAGGGCGGCCGCCAGAAACCGCCCGCCATACTGCATCCGCGGTGTGGCACCGACGACCGCAATCGAGCTCGGGTTGAGCATTTTGCGGATCGAAGCCATCTGCGGTTCTGTCCAGAACGCCATGACACCCTCTGAAAAGCGTGGTCGGTCGGGTGGGCCCGCCCACGCTCTGCGAGCGCGGCGCCATCGGCCGATATTCCTACATCATCGGCTGAAAGAGAGCGCTTGCGGCAGAGCCTCTTGCGGTTACTTAGTAGACTGTCCCCGTACCGGCCTGGACCTAGAGCTGGCGCGAGGAGATCCGGTATTCGAAGCGGTCGGGATCGAGCCAGTCGGGTTCGCCCGTCGCCGTCCGGGCGTAGGGGTACATCAGGAAATCGAGCGGGTGCGGCGCGCCGGCCGGGGTGAAGTCGCGGGCGCTGTTGTAGCCGACCCAGTTCATTTCCCAGCTGCCGAACAGCCGCTCGCGCAGCGCCTGCACCGGCGGCGAGTCGAGGGCGAGCTTTGCCTCGAGCACGACCTTGCGCAAATCGGCCGGATCGACCGGCATCCAGCCCGCCGGCTCGAGATAGATTTCGGCACGGCAATGCTGCGCCTTGGTGATGTCGCCGGCGGCGCCGAGACAGGCGAACCGGCGCGAGGCGGCGACCCGGATGCCGTAGACCTCGCGCGCCGGGATGCCGGCGGCCCGGCACAGCCCGACGGTCAGGCTGCTGATATCGGCGCATTTGCCGCCGAGGAACCCGGTCTTCAGCATATTGGCGATGTTGCCGATGCCGCAGCCGCGGGTCGCGGAATCGCGAAAGGTATTATCGACCACCCAGTCGTAGATCGCCCGGGCACGCTCGCGCGGAGCCGTCTTGCCGGCGACGATCTTGTCGGCGGTCTCGCGCACGATGCCGTCGGTCGGCATGCTCGCCGTCGGCTTCAGGAAGAATGCCCGCTCGGCCGAGGAGGCTGGATCGGGCAGGCCGTCGCGGTCCCGCGTCTCGACGGTTTGGGTGACCCGGACCGTGCGGGCGGCGGCGGATGAACCCCAGGTCAGGCGCAAGGCTCGGGCACCGTAGACCGGGTCGTCGACGAGCTCCGCCCGATCGGCGGTTCCCTGCCAACCGAGCGACAGCGTGCGCTGATAGGACCGCGCCGCCTGGGCGATCGGCAACCACAAGGATGCGGGCGCCGCCGCGGCGAGGGTCACCTCGGTCGTGACCGCAAAGCGGCGCCATTCGGCGTTCGGTTCTTCGGCCGCACGAAGCGGGACCAGCCTGCCGGCGGCGGCGATTGCCGGCACGGCG
The DNA here is from genome assembly GCA_963702685.1 of uncultured Alphaproteobacteria bacterium. Taxonomy (GTDB): domain Bacteria; phylum Pseudomonadota; class Alphaproteobacteria; order ATCC43930; family CGMCC-115725; genus AP-15. The sequence continues at coordinate 75,831 of CAVPDQ010000010.1, forward strand.
GCGGCGGCGAGAAAACGGCGTCTGTCCATCGAATGCTCCCCGACAGGCCTGAAGCGCTCGCTGCAAACATCGGCCCGGCGCGAGCCCGCCTGTCAACACGAATTCGTCACGGCCCGCCGCTCGCCGACGGGTCGGGCTTTCCTGCGGCGATAGGCGTGCGCTCTACTCTGCCCCTCGGGCAGGTTACGGCAGGTTTCGGGCAGGTTTCGGGGACAGTTTACTAAATCGGCCCGGCTGCATTTGCGTGGCCGTCTGCTCGACCCCGCTTTATTCGGCTCGCTACCCGGACTTTGCCGGCGGCGCGGCGCGGTCGCCGGCCGAGATTTCCTGGGTGCCGAGCGCGTCGGCGAGGCGGTGGGTGGCGCTGCCGGGCCGCAATGGCTTGGGCTGGCTCGCGTCGGGCGCCCAGCCGGTCAGGAACAGGATTTCGAAGGTTGCCGGGATGCGGCCGTCGGGGAGGCCGAAACGCTCGGCGTAGATCGCGATGGCGCGGGCGAGCGTGGCGCGGCGCAGCGGGGTGCGGCGGCGGGCCGCGAGCGCGTTGGTCTCGCCCATGCCGCGCAAATCGCGCATCAAGGCGAGCATGTCGGCATAGGTGACGGTGATCGTGTCGGCGTCTGCGACCGGCAGCGCAAAACCGGCGCGCTGCAACAGAGCCGCCGCGTCGGCGAGCTCGGCAAAGGGCGAGACGCGCGGGCTCGCCCCGTTTTCCTCGGCCAGCTCGGCTTCGAGCAAGGCCGTGCGCAATTCGGAAAGTGTCGCGCCGCCGAGCAGCGCGCCCAGAAACAATCCATCGGGCTTCAGCGCGCGGCGCAATTGGATCAGGGCACCGGGCAGGTCGCCGGCCCAATGCAGCGCCAGGGCGCTGACCACGAGGTCGAAGGCGCCATCGCGGAACGGCACGAATTCGAGATCGACCGCGACCCCGAGGCCGATGCCGCGCGCCAACAGCGCAGGGGCGGGCTCGGCCGCGACAATCAATTCGGTCCCCGGGCGTTGCACCAAATTCCGCGACAGAACCCCGCCATGCGCGCCGAAATCGAGCACGCTCGGAAAGCGCCGGTCGATGTCGGCGAGCCGGTCGCAGATGCGGGCGGCGATCTCGGCGTGGAGAAAATCGACCGGGCCGATCCCCCCGGCCCGTTTGCGATGCATGCGCCAGGCTCGGCGGTCGAACAATGCCGTCGGGTCGTCATCGAAAGAGGTCATCAAAGCGCCTGGCCTCGGTAGCAGTTGACGAACGCTCACAACCGCCGATTATGTGGCGCGATGCAGATGACGGCAATCCTCCGGGGCAAAGCCGGGCTGCGGCTGCAGCAGATCGGCCGGGCGGTGGTCGATGGCGTGCTGCCGCCGCGCTGTCTGCATTGCGGCGAGATCGTCGACGAGCCGGCTGCGCTGTGCGGTCGGTGTTGGAACGACATCGTGTTTTTTGCGCCTCCCTGGTGCGTGATGTGCGGCCTGCCGTTTCCTTACCCGATGGGCGAGAAGGCGCTGTGCGCCGATTGCGCCCGCGGCCGGCACAGCTGGGACCGGGCCCGCGCGGTGCTGCGCTACGACAAGAACAGCCGACGCCTGATCCTCGCCCTCAAGCACGGCGACCAGACCCATTTGGCCCAAGCCTTTGGCCGCTGGATGCAGCGGATGGGGCGTGAGGTTTTGGCGGGCGCCGATGTGACGATGCCGGTGCCGCTGCATTGGACCCGGCTGTTTCACCGCCGCTACAACCAGGCCGCCTTGCTCGCCCACGCGATCCGCGGCGCCGGTGGCCCGCCGGTCGCCGCCGATTGGCTCGTCCGGCGGCGGCGGACCCCGTCGCAAGGGCATATGAGCCCCGAGGCGCGCGCCCGCAACGTGCGTGCCGCCTTTGCCCTGCGGTCCGGCCGCAATGTCGCCGGCAAGCATGTGGTCATCATCGACGACGTGATCACGACCGGTGCCACCGCTGATGAATGCGCCCGCGTGCTGAAGCGAGCGGGTGCCGCCTCGGTCGGCGTGCTGGCGCTGGCGCGGGCATTGCGAACCGGGGCATAATCGACGGCGACGCAGGAGCGCAAGGCGGCGGTAATGGTGAAGGTCGAGATGTACACGACGATGTTCTGCCCCTACTGCTCGCGCGCTCGGGCGCTATTGCAGCGCAAGGGCGTCGCATTCGACGATATCGACATCACCGAGGGGCCCGGGAGGCGCGCCGAGATGCTGCGCCGCGCCGGTGGGCGCACCTCGGTGCCGCAAATCTTTATCAATGGCGAGCATATCGGCGGCTCGGACGAGCTCGCCGCACTCGAACGGGCGGGCCTGCTCGACGCGAAATTGAGGAGCACAGCATGAGCGGAGCGTTCACCGCAGCTTGCGTTCAATTCACCGCGGCACGCGACTACGAGCCGAATATCCGTGCGGTTGCGGACCTGGTTCGCCGGGCGCGCGACGGCGGCGCCGATTTCGTCCTGACGCCGGAAAACACCGGGCTGATGGAGCCGATTGGCAAATTGCGGCGCGAGAAGGCGCGCGACGAGGCGAGCCATCCGACTATTGCCGCACTGCGCGAGCTGGCGCGCGAGACCGGGGTGTGGCTGCTGATCGGCTCGGTCGCGGTCGATATCGCGCGCGAGCCCGGAGTGCCCGAGGGCGAGCGCCGGCTCGCCAACCGCTCGTATCTGATCGATGCGCAGGGCGGGATCGTCGCCCGCTACGACAAGATCCATATGTTCGACGTCGATCTTGCAGGCGGCGAAAGCTACCGCGAAAGCAACGCATTTCGGCCGGGCGGCGAGGCGGTGCTGGCGCCGACACCCTGGGGCGTGCTCGGCATGACCGTTTGCTACGATTTGCGCTTCCCGCAGCTCTATCGCGGCCTGGCCCAGGAGGGTGCGGATTTTCTGGCGATCCCGTCGGCTTTCACGGTGCCGACCGGCAAGGCGCATTGGCATGTGCTACAGCGGGCGCGCGCGATCGAGACCGGGTGCTTTGTGCTGGCACCGGCGATGTGGGGCGAGCACGCCGAGGGCCGGCACACCTACGGCCATTCGCTGATCGTCGATCCGTGGGGCGAGGTGCTGGCCGACGCCGGCGAGGGGGTCGGCATCGTCAGCGCCCGGATCGACCCGGCGCGCATCGCCGAGGCGCGGCGCATGGTGCCGTCGCTGCGGCACGACCGGGCGTTTGCGACGCCGGTGGCATCGCCTCGGGCGCTCGCCGCCGAGTGACGGGCTCACTCCCGCAGATCGGCCGGCGCGGACGAGCCGGCGATCGCGGCGATGCGCTGGATGATCGCAGGCCGGGGAAAAGCGACTTTGCCTTGCTCGAAGGCGACGACCGTCAGGCCGGCGAAGGCTTCGAGCAGCTCGCCGGGGCGCAGCAGAAAAGCGGGATCGCGCGGGCGGCCGAGCCGTTCATTGCCGAGCGCGAAGGTTTCGTAGATCGCGACGCCGTCTGGCGCCAACGCAGCGCCGATCGCCGGAAACAGCGGCCGGAAAAGGTAGCTGGTGACGACAATCGCGTCATAGCCGCCGCCTAACGACCAGGGAGAGCCGGTTTCGAGATCGGTCTCCATCACCTCGCAGCGTGGGCCGGCGAGCGGGCGCAGCACGGCGATATCACGGTCGACGGCTCGCACGGCAAAGCCGTGATCCAGCAGCAGGCGGGTATGGCGGCCACCGCCGGCAGCGAGGTCGAGCACCCGTCCGCCCGGCCGGATCAGCGGCAGAAACCGTTTTACCCAGCTGGAGGGCGGCAGGTTTGCCGGCATTGAATTGCCGAAGGTGTCGTTCCAGGTGTAGAAAGGTCCGCGAGGAGCCGCTTTCTGATGATCCTATTTACGCTGCGCTGCGCCCAAGGTCACGAGTTCGAAGGCTGGTTCCGTGACGGCGACGGGTTTGAGGCGCAGCGCGCCGGCGGCGGGATCGCCTGCCCCGAATGCGGCGACAACGCGGTCGAGAAGGCGGTCATGGCGCCGCGTCTCGGCCGCTCGCGCGAGGCCCAGCCGCCGGCCGTCGTCATGGCCGAGATGCGCCGGAGCTTGCGCGAGATGCGCCGGCAAATCGAGACCAATTGCGATTACGTCGGTAACCGGTTCGCCGAGGAAGCGCGCAAAATCCATTATGGCGAAACCGATCCGCGCGGCATCTATGGCGAGGCGAGCGACGCCGAATCAAAGGCGTTGAGCGAGGAGGGGGTCAGCTTTGGCCAGATCCCGTGGCTGCCGCCGAGCGACGCCTGAATTTACCGGCGCACCGCCATAACCATGTAATTGACGTCGAGATTGCGCGACAACGACCACGAGCCGACGGCCGGATCATAGGTGGTGCCGGCGAGCCGTGTGGCGACGATCCCGTTGCGGGCGAGGCCGAGGACGATTTCGGAGGGCCGGCGAAACTTGCGCCAGTCGTGGGTGCCGCGCGGCAGCCAGCGCAACAGGTATTCGGCGCCGAGGATCGCCAGGGCAAAGGACTTGGCGGTGCGGTTCAGCGTGGCTGCGATAAGAGCGCCACCGGGCCGAGCCAGCCTGCCGACCGATTCGAAAAAAAGATCGAGATCGGCAACGTGCTCGACCACTTCGAGCGCGAGCACGACGTCAAAATCCTTGCCCTCCGCAGCCAGCCCCTCCGCTGTGCCGACGCGGTAATCGATTGCGAGCCCGGCCGTCGCGGCGTGCGCCTGGGCGATGCCGACGGCTTCGCGTTCCGCGTCGATCCCGGTTACCGAAAAGCCGAGCCGCGCCATCGGCTCGGCGACGAGCCCGCCGCCGCAGCCGATATCGAGCAGCGAGCGGCCGGCGAACGGCCGCAACAGGCCCGCATCGCCGCCAAAATGCGTCAGCAGCTCGCTGCGGATAAATCCGAGCCGCGTCGGGTTCAGCCGATGCAACGCCGCAAAGCTGCCGTCGAGATCCCACCAGGCGTCGGCCTCGCGGGCGAAACGGTCGAGCTCGGCCGGGTCGGCAGTGCCGTTCTTGTCGCTCATCGGTTTCCGATATGGTTCGGCGGATAGCCCGAAGGCGCGGAAGAGAGTATGTGGGGAGGGTCGCTACCCGGCAATCGCTGAGACGGTCTTCGGTTGGCAAATGGCGCGGCTCGTGCAGAAATTCGGCGGCACCTCGCTCGCCGGCGTCAGCCGGATCAAGGAGGTGGCGCGGCGCGTCAAGCGCGAGGTCGATGCCGGCAACGAGGTCGCGGTCGTGGTCTCGGCGATGGCCGGGGTGACGAACCAGCTGGTCGATTGGGCGCGCGAGACGAGCCGCCTGCACGACGCTCGCGAATACGATGTCGTCGTGGCTTCGGGCGAGCAGGTGACCGCGGGGTTGTTGGCGCTGGCGCTGCAAGACCTCGAAATCGACGCCCGCTCGTGGCTCGGCTGGCAAATCCCGATTCGCACCGATGGGGTGCACGGCAAGGCGCGCATCGAAGCGATCGAGGTCGAGGAGATTCGCCGCCGGTTGACGCAGGGCCAGGTCGCGGTTGTCGCCGGATTTCAGGGGATCGGCCGGCGCGGCCGGATCACGACGCTCGGCCGCGGCGGCTCCGACACCTCGGCGGTGGCGCTCGCCGCGGCGCTCGACGCCGACCGCTGCGACATCTTCACCGATGTCGACGGGGTCTATACCAGCGACCCGCGGATCGTTGCCAAAGCCAGGAAGCTCGATAGGATCACCTACGAAGAAATGCTGGAAATGGCGTCCCAAGGCGCCAAGGTGCTGCAGACCCGCTCGGTCGAGCTGGCGATGAACTGGCGGGTGCGGGTGCAGGTTTTGTCGAGCTTTTCCGACCGCCCCGGAACCCTCGTGGTCGACGAGAACGAGATCGTGGAACAGCAAGTTGTAAGCGGCATCGCCTATAGTCGCGACGATGCCAAGATCACGGTGCAGAGGGTGCCCGACCGCCCCGGCGTCGCCGCGTCCGTCTTCGGCGCGCTGGCCGACCATGCGATCAATGTCGATATGATCGTCCAGAACGTCTCGGAGGACGGCCGCACCACCGACCTGACCTTCACGGTCGCCAGGGCCGATCTCGACCGCGCCGTCGCGGTGCTCGAGGAAAAGCGCGCGCTGCTGGGCTTCAAGGCGCTCAAGCCCGATCCGAATGTAGTCAAGGTTTCGGTGATCGGTGTCGGCATGCGCAGCCATGCCGGCGTCGCCAAGAAGATGTTTCAGACATTGGCTGACAAGGGCATCAACATCCAGGTGATCTCGACCTCCGAAATCAAGGTCAGCGTGCTGATCGCGGCCGAATACACCGAGCTGGCGCTGCGCGCGCTGCATACCGCCTACGGGCTCGACGCCGCCGAATGAGCGCCGGCATCGACGCAGCATCGGTTGCGGCGGGCCATAACGGCGCAGCAAACGGTTCGAGCGCCGGGCTCGACCGGCTCTGGGCGCGCGGCCGCGCCCTGCTCGGCTGCGAGCTGGCGATCATGGGCGGGGCGATGACCTGGGTGTCGGAGCGCAACCTCGTTGCCGCGATCTCCAACGCCGGCGGTTTTGGCGTGATCGCCTCGGGAGCGATGTCGCCGGACCTGCTCGCCGCCGAAATCGCGGCGACCAAAGCGCTCACCGACCGCCCCTTTGGCGTCAACCTGATCACCCTGCACCCGCGCCTCGTCGAGCTGATCGGGGTCTGCGCCGATGAGCGGGTCGGGCATGTCGTGCTGGCCGGCGGATTGCCGACCGGCGCCGCGATAAGCCGCATCAAAAAGGGCGGAGCGCGGGTCATCTGTTTTGCCCCGGCGCTCGGCTTTGCGCGCAAGCTCGTGCGCATGGGTGCCGACGCGATCGTCATCGAAGGCAACGAGGCCGGCGGCCATATCGGTCCGGTCTCGACCGGGGTCCTGGCTCAGGAGATTCTGCCGAACCTGCCGGAAATCCCGATCTTTGTCGCGGGCGGGATCGGGCGTGGCGAGGCGATGCTCGCCTATCTCGAAATGGGCGCATCCGGAGTCCAGCTCGGCACCCGGTTCGTCTGCGCCTTCGAATCGATCGCCCATCCGCGCTTTAAGGAGGCGTTTATCCGAGCGACCGCACGCGACGCGGTGGTTTCGGTCCAGCTCGATCCGCGCTTTCAGGTGATCCCGGTGCGGGCATTGGCCAACCCGGCGACCGAGCGGTTTCTCGCCGTGCAGCGCCAGATGATCGACCGCGTCGCGGGCGGGCAGCTGTCGCCAAAGGAAGCGCATCTCGAGATCGAGCACTTCTGGGCCGGTGCGTTGCGGCGCGCGGTCATCGACGGCGATGTCGAGACCGGCTCGCTGATGGCCGGGCAGAGCGTCGGGCTGGTAACGCGAGCCCAGAGCATCGCCGAAATTCTCGCCGAGCTGGTGGCGCAAGCCTCGTCCGTTCTTGCCGCGCGCGCTTCTGGGCCTGGGTGAATGAGCGAAGTCGGCGCAAGCATCGGCGGGACGCGCCGCCTGCTGCGCCGGCTGCGCGACATCATGGCGGGCTCGGGCACAGCGCAAGAGCGGCTCGACCGCATCGTCCGCATCGTCGCCGCGGAAATGGTCGCCGAGGTGTGCTCGGCCTACATCATGCGGGCGGGCGAAGTGCTGGAATTGTTCGCGACCGAAGGGTTGCGGGCCGAAGCGGTGCACCGCACCCGGCTGCGAGTTGGCGAGGGCCTTGTCGGGGTGATCGCCGCGACCGCCCGGCCGCTCGCCCTCTCCGACGCCCAGGCGCATCCGGATTTTGCCTACCGCCCGGAAACCGGCGAAGAAATCTATCATTCGCTGATGGGGGTGCCGATTCTGCGCGGCGGCCGGGTCCTCGGCGTGCTGGCCGTGCAAAACCGCACCTTGCGGCACTATGCCGAAGACGAGATCGAAATCCTCCAGACGATCGCGATGATCGTCGCCGAGCTCGTCGCCAGCGGCGAGCTCGTCGATCCGCTCGAAATCGGCCAGGGGCAGGCGGCGGCGATGCTGCCGGTTCGGCTGGCCGGGATCCGGCTCAATCCCGGTCTGGCGATCGGTCCGGCGGTGCTGCATCAGCCGAGCGTCGCGGTCCGCCAAGTCATCGCCGAGGACGCCGCAGCCGAGCTCGCTCGGCTGCGGCGGGCGGTCGTGACGATGCGCGAGGCGATCGACGAGCTGGTGACGGCGAGCGGCAATCTCGGCGCCGGCGAGCATCAGGACATCATCGAGACCTACCGCATGTTTGCCGCCGACCGCGGCTGGGTCGCGCGTATCGCCGATGCGATCCGTACCGGATTGACCGCCGAGGCGGCTGCGCAAAAGGTCCGCGAGGAGACCCGGACGCGGATGATGCAGGCGAGCGACCCCTATCTGCGCGAGCGGCTCACCGACCTCGACGATCTCGCCAACCGCCTGCAACGCCACCTCTCGGACGCCGTCCCCTGCGCCGCCGAGACAGACTTGCCGCCCGAATTCATCCTGGTCGCGCGCGCGATGGGGCCTGCCGAGCTGCTGGATTACGCCGGGCGGCGGATCATCGGGCTCGTGCTCGAAGAAGGGTCGCCGACCGCGCATGTGGCGATCGTCGCACGCGCTTTCGATATACCGGTCGTCGGCCGCGTCGCCGGCGCGACGAGCCGGATCGAGGCCGGCGATATCGTGGTCGTCGATGGCGACCACGCCCAGGTGCTGATCCGCCCGAGCGAGGATATCCACCAGTCGGTGGCGGCGGCGATCGAAACCCGCACCCGCCGCCGCGCCCATCACGACACGCTGCGCTCGGCCCCGTCGATCACCCGCGACGGTATTGCGATCAAGCTGCTGCTGAATGCCGGGCTGTTGTCCGATCTCGCGCAATTGACGGCGACCGGCGCCGAAGGGGTCGGCCTCTTTCGCACCGAGTTGTCGCTGATGGTGCGCCACACCTTTCCCGTGGTTGAAGAGCAGACCGAATTCTACCGCAGCGTGCTGACGCAGGCGGCCGGGCGCCCGGTCGTGTTTCGGACCTTGGATATTGGCGGCGACAAGGTGCTCCCCTATCTGGCGCATGTCGCCGAGGACAACCCGGCAATGGGATGGCGTGCGATTCGCATTGGGCTCGATCGTCCGGCGATGCTGCGCCAGCAGCTGCGCGCCTTGGTCCGCGCCGCCGAGGGCCGCGAGCTCTTTGTCAAATTTCCGATGATCGCCGAGGTCGCCGAGCTCGACCGTGCCCGCGCATTGCTCGACATGGAGCTGGCCCGGGCTGCGCGCGAAGGGTGGGCGCTGCCGCAGGCGGTCAAGGTCGGTGTCATGCTCGAAGTGCCCTCGCTGCTGTGGCAGCTGCCGGCGCTGTGCGAGCGGGTCGATTTTCTGTCGATCGGCACCAACGACCTGATGCAGTTTCTGTTCGCTTGCGACCGCGGCAATCCCCGCCTAGCCGACCGCTACGATCCGCTTTGCCCGCCGATGCTGGCGCTGTTTCGCGATGTCATCGCCGAGACTGGCGCCGCGCAGGTGCCGCTCAGCATGTGCGGCGACATGGCCGGCACCCCGATCGAGGCGATGGCGCTGATCGCGCTCGGGTTTCGAACCTTGTCGATGACCGGCAGCGCGATCGGCCCGGTCAGGGAGATGTTGCGCAGCCTCGACGTCGCCGCGGCCGCCGCCTATCTCGTCGAAATTTGCCGGCGGCCGGACAATTCGCTGCGCTCGAAGCTCGAAGCCTACGCCAGAGACCACGTTATTGCGTTATAGCCTTGGACAATGACCGTCATCACCGACACCGACGCCCTCGCCCAATTCTGCGCCCGCCAGCAAGGCGCGGATTTTGTTGCCGTCGATACCGAGTTTATGCGCGAGCGAACCTATTGGCCGGTGCTGTGCCTGGTGCAGGTCGCCGGCCCCGAGGAAGCGGCGGCGATCGACGCGCTGGCGCCCGGCATCGATCTCGATCCGCTGCTCGACCTGATGGCGCAAGAGAGCACGATCAAAGTGTTCCATGCGGCCCGGCAGGATGTCGAAATCTTCTTTTATCTGTCGGGCAAGGTGCCGAACCCGTTGTTCGACACTCAGGTCGCGGCGATGGTTTGCGGTTTTGGCGACGCCGCGAGCTACCAGACCTTGGCTGCTAAATTAGCCGGTGCCGCGCTCGACAAATCCTCGCGATTTACCGACTGGTCGCATCGTCCTCTGACCGATCGGCAAATTCAGTACGCGCTCGAAGATGTGACCCATTTGCGCACCGTCTACGACAAGCTGCAGCAGCGTTTGGCGTCAAACGGCCGAGCCGCCTGGTTTGCCGAGGAGATGGCCGGCCTTTCCGACCCGGCGACCTACCGGATGGAGCCGTATGAGGCGTGGCGCCGCTTTCGCCTGCGCGGCCGGGTCGAACGGCGCCTTTTCGCGGTGCTGCGCGAGGTCGCGGCCTGGCGCGAAACGGCGGCGCAACAGCGCAATCTGCCGCGCGGCCGCATCGTCAGGGACGAGGCGATACTCGAAATCGCTGCTCACGCGCCAAAGACGATCGAGGCGCTCTCCCGCACCCGCAGCCTCGGCAAAGGTGTCGCAGAGGGGCGGCTCGGGGGCGATCTCCTCGAAGCGGTGCGCCGCGGGCTTGCGCTGGCGGCGACGATCGAGCCGCCGCAATCGGCGAAGGCCGACCCGCCGCCCGGTCTCGGCCCCACCGTGGAGCTGTTGCGCGTGCTGCTCAAGCAACGCTGCGAAGAGCACCAGGTGGCGCAAAAGCTGGTGGCCTCGGCCGACGACCTCGAAGCGATCGCCGCCGATGACGAGGCGCCGGTGCCGGCGCTCTCGGGATGGCGCCGGCAGATGTTCGGCGGCGACGCGGTGGCTCTGAAGCACGGAAGGCTGGCGCTCACGGTGCGCGACAACCGAGTGCGGCTGGTGCCGCTCGGCGGTGCCGAATAGCTCGTCGATCGCTCAGGCGGCGGTCCTGACCCGCCCTTGCGGCCGTTCGCGGCAGTGCGCGAGCGCGTCCAGAACACATTGCAGATCGGCAAACCGAAAGGGTTTCTCGACGAGCGGCACCGGCCGCTGCTGCGCCGCATCCTCGGCATGGAACTCACGGCCGCTCAACGTGATTGTCGGGATCCCGAGCGCCGCCCAATTTTTTCCCCAGCGCGCGCCCTGCGGGCAGCACAGCACCAAGTCGGTCAGCACCACATCAACCGCTTCGCGCGCGAGTCGAGCGCTTGCTTCGCCCGAATCGGCGCAGGCCGACACGTCGTGCCCGAAATCGACCAAGATCCCGGCGATAAATCTTCGGATTCGCTCATCCTTCTCGGCCAGCAGAACGCGTGCCATCGGCAGCCCCGATCCTAATCGAGGCTCGATCGCAACCCAAAATATCTAATGAAACGTGAATATGATATCGGTAGAACCCGATAATCGGGTATTTTGCTACGAGACGCCGTCCCTGACCAGTGCGGCACCTTTGACAAGGGCCTCGAGCTTGGCTGTGGCGATCCGGCGGTTCATTGGGGCCATGCCGCAATTCGTGCAGGGATAGAGCCGTTCGGCCGGCACAAAGCGCAAAGCCCGCTCGATCGTGAGCGCCACTTCGCGGGGCGTTTCGACCGCGTCGCGGGCGACGTCGATCGCGCCCAGCAGCACGTCCTTGCCGTCGAGCAAGCCCAGCAACTCGATCGGCACCTTGGCCGCGGCGCATTCGAGCGAGACTTGATCGATGCGGCTTGCCGCCAATGCCGGAAAAAATGTTTCGTACTGCCGCCATTCAGCCCCGAGCCCCGATTTCCATTCGATATTGGGCTTGATCCCGTAGCCGTAGCAGATGTGGACCGCGGTTTTGCACGGGAGCCCGTCGGCGGCGCGCTCGAGAGCGGCGACGCCCCATTCGAGGACCGGGTCCATGTAAACATTGAAGGCCGGCTCGTCGAACTGGATCACATCGACTCCGATCGCCGCCAATTCGCGCGCCTCCTCGTTGAGGAGGGCGGCAAACGCCATGGCCAGGGCTTTTCGGTCGCCATAATGCGCGTCGGCCAAGGTATCGACGAGGGTCATCGGACCGGGCAGGGTGAATTTGAGCTGTCGCGTTGTATGGGCGCGGGCGAGCGCCGCCTCGACCGCGTGGATGCTGCGGGTGCGCGATACCGGGCCGGTAACCGTCGGGCACTGCGCCTCGTAGCGATTGTTGCGGATGCCCATCGTCACCCGGCGAGTGAAATCGACGCCGGCGATATGCTCGAGAAAGCCGTGGACAAAATGCTGGCGCGACTGCTCGCCGTCGCTGACGATGTCGATGCCGGCGTCCTCCTGCTGCTTCAGCGCCAACAGCGTCGCGTCGCGCTTGGCCTCGGCCAGCGCCTCGCCGGACTGGCGCCACGGCGCCCACAGCACGCCCGGCTCGGCGAGCCAGGAAGGTTTGGGCAGGCTGCCGGCGATCGTGGTTTCGAGCATGACGGGCCTCGTTGTTCGCGAGCTATTGTCTGATGTGGGGACCGACCGAAACAAGCCGCGTCCCGAGAAACCGTCCGCTATGGTCGAAATCGAAGGCAAAGCGGACCTCGCCGACAATCGCGCAAGCGTGGCATTGGTCACGCAACAGGTAATCGACGACGATTTCCTGGCCGGCCATCCGAACCTCGGGCCTGGCCATGCCACGGTCGCCCGGCCAGAAGCTGACATTCGGGAAACGGCGTTGAATGTCGCGGTAGGGGAGGGAGGACCGCATTGCGTCGAGCGCCAGAACCTCGTGGTCATCGACATCGATCAAGCGCGGCGTGCCGTTGACGAGGAGCCAGGCGTCGTTCTCGTTGGCGCGGAACGGGTAGAATATGTGCGCGACCGCAACCTGCCCGCTGGTTTTGTCGAGCCGCTGCAGATAGGCTTCGCCGTTGAGGCGCCGGGCGAAATCGATTGCCGCAGCACTCGCCCCCGCCTGCTGCATGACGGCGACAAAGCAGGCGTCGAACGCGGCCCCGCGGCTGCCGTCGCACTGGGCATGGAACCGCGCCATAAACCCGGTCGCAGGCTGCCACACCGCCGCCGCCGTCACTGGCGCCGCCGTCACCGGCGCCGGCGCGCCGCTCGCCGTTGCCCCCAGCATCGCCAGCACTGCCGCGGCGAGCGGCAGGCAGCGCCAGCCGAGGCTTGACACGCCGCTGTCCGCTGGCCGCCGTTGCGTCGCGAGAGGCTCGGCAATCCCGTGCCCGATTGCTGAACCGGGCAGCACGGCCCATCCGACAGGGACGTGCCCGCTAAGCAATTTTGCCGATAATCACGGAAAGCGAACGGTGTCGCCGGCGCCGTCCTTGTCCGATGTCCGTTCGATCTCTCCGGCCAGCCGATCATAGCGCTCGATCAATTCGCGCAGATGCTGCTTGACCCGCGGGGTTGTGGCTTCCTGCTCGAGGGAGCGGGCGCGCGCGGCGGCGGCGCGGTAATACTCGGCCGGCTGCTGGCTTTGAGTCCACTCTGCCGCGCCCGGCATAAACCGCCCGTCCGCAGCAGCACCGTCGAGAAGGACACGCGATGACGCCATATCGGATACCTGCAACAGCCCGCATCAGAGCCTAAGGGAAAAGACCGGAGCGAGGGCCGCACTGCCTCCGGCCGATCGCTCGACCATACGCCGGCGCCCGCTGTAGAACAAGCCAAACCGGCTCAACTGCCGGACGCAGGATCGATCGAAAGATCGCCCCAGCTAGCCACCCGATCGATCCGCATGGCGATCACCGGCAGCTCCGCGAGGTCCATCGCCTGGTATTGCGGATAGCGCGCGCGCAGCAGCGCTTGCGCCCGGTCATGCTCGTCGCCGCGCGCCAAAATCACCGCCCGGCCGCGCAGCATGACCCAGCCGAGCCGGTTCCAATCCTCGTCCCAGCGGTCGGCGACAAGCGCGACGACCGGGTTCTCGGCGATATTGCGCAGCCGCTTCAGTCGCCGTGGATCGCCCTTCGGCTTCTGGTCGACCGTGATGTAAAGCGCCCCTTCGCTGACGACAAAGCACACCGGCACGACGTGCGGCGCGCCGCGGGCATCTGCCGTCGCGAAATGCCCGACCCGGCATCGGTCCAGAAAGCGCGCCTGGTCTGCGGACAACATCCCTCAATTCTGCCCGATCCCGTTGCCGTTGCCCACCCCGTCAGCTCCCGGTCGCGAACCGGCCGCCGTGCAGCAGGCTTGCCGGCCAGGCTGGCCGACCGCCGCTTTCTCTGGCGCCAACTCGCCTTTATCATCCCGCGAAAGATCCGGAGGACCGCAAATGCCCGATCATGCCGCCGCCGCGCCCGAGCACACGAAGTGGCCGAGCTACGCAGAGGGCGACTTTGTCATTCACAACTATGTGTTTGCGAACGGCGAGAGCTTGCCCGAGCTCAAGCTCCATTGGCGCACCCTCGGCACGCCCAAGCGCAACAAGGCGGGCAAGATCGCAAACGGCGTGCTGCTGCTGCAGGGCAACACCGGCACTGGCGCCAATTGGCTGCGCCCGAGCCTCGCCGACGAATTGTTTGGGCCGGGCCAGCCGCTCGACGCGGCGGAATATTTTCTGATCATGCCGGACGCGGTCGGGCGGGGCGGGTCGAGCAAGCCGTCGGACGGGCTCAAGGGGAATTTCCCGCGCTACCGCTACCGCGACATGGTCGACAGCGGTCATCGGCTCGTTACCGAGGGTCTCGGCGTCGGCCATCTGCGTCTTGTGATCGGCAGCTCGATGGGCGGAATGCATGCCTGGATGTGGGCCGAGATGTATCCCGACCTGATGGACGGCGTGGTGCCGATCTCGTGCCAGCCGGTCGAGATCAGCGGCCGCAACTGGCTCGGCCGGCGTGCCCAAGCCGAGGCGATCCGGCACGACCCGGACTGGAACGACGGCTTTTACGAAAAGAACCCGCGCCACTACATCTATGCCGCCGCCGGCAATTTCGGCACCGAAAGCCCGACCCGCATCCAGGAAATGGCGCCGACGCTCGCCGCCGCGAACGCGCTCTATGAGCGGCGCCTCGCCGAAGCGGCCAAGGGCGACGCCAACAACCAGCTCTGGGCGATCGAGGCGATCCAGGACTACAACCCCGAGCCCGATCTCGACAAGATCCGGGCCAAGGTCATGCTGATCAACGACGCCGAGGACCACGCCAACCCGCCCGAGCTCGGCACCGTCGAGCGCGCGATGAAGCGGGTCGAGCACGGCCGCTATGTGCTGATCCCGGCGGGCCCCGACACGCACGGGCATTTCAGCCATTTTTACGCGAAGCTGTGGAAGCCCTACCTGATCGAGCTGATGCAGACCCTCGATCCGGCGCTCGACGCAGCGGCCGAATAAGCGGATCAGCGCGCTATGGGCTCGCTCGACGGCCGCGTCGCGCTGGTGACCGGCGGCAGCAAGGGGCTGGGGGCGGCAACCGCGCACGCTTTCGCCGAGGCGGGGGCGCGGGTCGTCGTTACCTTCGCCAACGACGCCGAGGCCGCCCGTCGGCTGGTCGCGAGCCTCCCCGGCGCCGGCCACCGCGCGAGCCGCGCACCGGCGCAGGACACCGCCGCGGTCGAGCGCCTCGCAGCATCGCTCGCCGCGAGCGAGGGCCGGCTCGATATCCTCGTCAACAACGCCGGCAGCACGCGGGTGATTCCGCACGGCGATCTCGCCGCGCTCGACGACGAATTTTTCGATTTTGTGCTGAGGGTCAATTTGCGTGGCCCGTTTGCCGCGGTGCGCGCCTGCCGGCCCTTGCTCGAGGCGAGCGGGCACGGGCTCGTCGTCAATGTCGGCTCGGTCTCGGGGGTGCGCGGCGGCGGCAGCAATATCGCCTATGCCGCGGCGAAGGCCGGCCTCCACACGATGACGCTGTCGCTGGCCCGCGCCTTGGCCCCGGCAATCCGTGTCGTCGCCGTGGCGCCGAGCCTGATGGAAACGCCGATGACCGAAATGTGGACGCCGCAGCAGCGAGCCCAGCGGATCGCCAACAACCCGATGAAGCGCATCGCGGCGCCCGAGGAGGTCGCGGCGGTGATCCTCGGCCTCGCCACGACGATGACCTTTGTCAACGGCACGGTCATCCCCGTGGACGGCGGCAGCTTGCTTTGAGATAAGCCGGCTGCCGCCGATCTGCGGCAATGCCCGGTCGGGGCGGCTGCCCGGCGCGGCGGCATCCGGGCAATTGATCAGGCAGGCGCCAGCAACGCTATCGAGTTAACCTTAACGCGGTTAAATCATTAACCTGTTAGAACAAAAATCGTACGCAGCTAATACAACCCGGCGCCACGACCGGACCTGGCGGGCCGGTCCCTGAACGTGTGCCGGGGATGACAGATGCAGCGTTTCGGCCTTACGCCGCGAGCCGTTGCTTGCGGATCAGCGAGAGGATTTCGGCGGCGGCGTGGGGGATGTTGGTGCCGGGGCCATAGACCGCGCTGACCCCGGCCTTCTTTAAGAACGCGTAGTCCTTGGGCGGGATCACGCCGCCGCAGACGACGAGGATGTCGGCCGCACCCTCGCGCTTCAATGCCTCGATCAGGGCCGGGACCAAGGTTTTGTGACCGGCCGCCTGGCTCGATACGCCGACGATGTGGACGTCGTTTTCGACCGCCTGTCGGGCGGCTTCCTCGGGGGTCTGGAAGAGGGGGCCGATATCGATGTCGAAGCCGATATCGGCAAAGGCGGTTGCGATGACTTTGGCGCCGCGGTCGTGGCCGTCCTGGCCGAATTTGACCACCAGCATGCGCGGGCGGCGTCCCTCGTCGCGGAAGGACGTTAGGGCGATCAGCGAAATCTCAGGAACTGGTTTCTTGAAACCCGCACTGCTATCCCGTACCTAAATGCCGGATCGCGAATTCGAATGGGATGACGCCAAGGCGGCCGAGAATTGGCGCCGCCATGGCGTTACCTTCGATCAAGGCGCTGAAGCGCTGAGTGATCCATTCGCGATCGAAGAAATCGACGATCGCGAGGACTATGGCGAAGAGCGCATCAACGCACTGGGAATGCGTCGGGGTGTGCTCCTACACGTCACCTGCACGCAGCGCGATGATCGGATCAGGATCATTTCAGCCCGAAGGGCAACAAAACATGAGCAAGACGACTATTATCACGAAAACGCGTCGTGACGGCAGCGTGGTCCAGGTGCTTCCCGATGGCCGCGAGCGCCCGTTCGCTGACACGCCGATGCGGCCGATGACCGAAGAGGAGATCGAGGCGGCGGCCTGGGCTGACCCGGACGCGCGTCCGTTCACCGCCGAAGAGCGGACGAAAGCGAAGCGCGTGCCGCGGATCAAGACGTTGCGCCGTGCGCTCGGATTGACCCAGCAGGAATTCGCCTCACGATACAAGATCCCGCTCGGTACCTTGCGCGACTGGGAACAGGGCCGCTCTGAGCCCGACCAGCCCGCCCGCGCCTATCTCCACGTCATCGCCCACGACCCCGAGGGTGTGCGGCGGGCGTTGGAGCGCGCGAAACCCCTCGCGGCCGCCGACGACGCTCAGCGGTAAAGCTTTGCCAGCTTTAGAAACTGACCGAATGAATACAGTGCCTTATCTATTTTTCTTGGAGCAGCATTGAGGCGCATCACGAACGGGATGTAGTCCTCTCGATAAGCGGCGTAGATGTCTGATTTCTTATCCGGTATTTCTTTAGGCTCTCCAGTTTTCATAAAATGCATCGCTCTGTACGTGTGTTGGTCGAAAATCGGCCAACGTTGCGGCGCAACACAATGCATGTAAAATATGTTCCAGATAGCGCCCCCGATACCAGCAGGATCCAGGTACCTTTCTTCAAGTTGACTTGGTTCTATGAATAGAGGGTAATGTTTTTCGACGCTGGCCGATTTGCGTGCGGAAAGAGACGATCCATTTTTCCACTCGAACAAACATCGGCGCGACTTCGTGGTCAACCGCTTGCCAACATACGGATCGTACAGATCACGATCCCGAAATTTCGGATCGCGGTATTTTGCGTCCCAGTGGTCTAAAAACTGCTCAAGCGAGGCGCATTGGATCGTAAAACTGAGAAACATTAAAGTTTTCAAGCCGCGAGGCGCTGCTTCTGGATCAGCGCGAGGATTTCGGCGGCGGCTTTGGGGATGTTGGTGCCGGGGCCGTAGATCGCGCTGACGCCGGCTTTCTTTAGGAAGGCGTAGTCCTTGGGCGGGATGACGCCGCCGCAGACGACGAGGATGTCGGGCGCACCCTCGCGCTTCAATGCCTCGATCAGGGCCGGGACCAAGGTTTTGTGACCGGCGGCCTGGCTCGAGACGCCGACGATGTGGACGTCGTTTTCGACCGCCTGGCGGGCGGCTTCCTCCGGGGTCTGGAAGAGGGCGCCGATATCGATGTCGAAGCCGATATCGGCAAAGGCGGTGGCGATCACTTTGGCGCCGCGGTCGTGACCGTCCTGGCCCAATTTGACCACCAGCATGCGCGGGCGGCGTCCCTCCTCGCGGGCAAAGGCCTCGATCTCGCGCTGCATGCGGCGAAACCCGTCATCGCCCTGGTATTGGCCGCCATAGACGCCCGAAACCGCGCGGATCTCGGCGCGATGGCGGGTGAAGACGTCTTCCAAGGCCAGCGATATTTCGCCCACCGTCGCCCGCGCGCGGGTCGCCGCAATCGACAATTCGAGCAGGTTGCCTTTGCCGGTGCGCGCCGCTTCGGTCAATGCCGCCAATGCCGTCTGGCAGCGCTGCGGGTCGCGATTGCGGCGGACCTGCTCCAGACGCGCCATCTGCGCCTTGCGCACCGCCGAATTGTCGACATCGAGCAGCTCGACCTCGGTGGCCTCGCCCGACTGGTATTTGTTGACGCCGACGATCACCTCCTCGCCGCGGTCGATCGCCGCCTGGCGCCGGGCCGCCGCCTCCTCGATGCGCAGTTTCGGCATGCCGGCCTCGACCGCCTTGGTCATGCCGCCCATCTCCTCGACCTCGTCGATCAACACCGCCGCCGCCTCGGTCAAAGAATGGGTCAGGCTTTCGAGGTAATAGCTGCCGCCCAACGGATCGACGACATGGGTGATGCCGGTTTCCTCGGCGAGGATCAGCTGGGTGTTGCGGGCGATGCGCATCGAAGCCGGGCTCGGCAATGCCAGCGCCTCGTCGAACGAGTTCGTGTGCAGGGATTGGGTCCCGCCGAGCACACCGGCCAGCGCCTCGATCGCGGTGCGGATAATGTTGTTGTGCGGGTCCTGCGCGGTAAGGCTGACACCCGAGGTCTGGCAGTGCATGCGCAAGGCCAGGCTCGCCGGGTCTGCGGGCGAGAATTGTCGCATCAGCCGCGCCCACAGCACACGAGCGGCGCGCAATTTCGCGATCTCCATAAAAAAATTCATGCCGATCGCGAAAAAGAACGAGAGCCGCGGCGCAAACTCGTCGATTTTCAGCCCGCGCGACAAGGCCGCGCGCACATATTCGAGCCCGTCTGCAAGGGTGAATGCCAACTCTTGAACAGACGTCGCGCCGGCCTCTTCCATGTGATAGCCGGAAATCGAAATAGAATTGAATTTCGGCATGTGACGCGCGGTGTATTCGATAATGTCGGCGACGATGCGCATCGACGGTCCGGGTGGGTAGATATAGGTGTTGCGCACCATGAATTCTTTGAGGATGTCGTTCTGGATCGTGCCGGAAAGCCGGTCCTGCGCCACCCCCTGCTCTTCGCCCGCGACGATAAAGCCGGCCAGGACCGGCAAGACCGCGCCGTTCATCGTCATCGACACGCTCATCCGGTCGAGCGGGATGCCGTCGAACAGAATCTTCATGTCTTCGACCGAGTTGATCGCGACCCCGGCCTTGCCGACGTCGCCCGTGACGCGCGGATGGTCGCTGTCATAGCCGCGATGGGTGGCGAGGTCGAAGGCGATCGACAAGCCCATCTGTCCTGCCGCGAGGTTGTCGCGGTAGAAACGGTTCAATTCCTCGGCGGTCGAAAACCCGGAATATTGCCGGACCGTCCACGGCCGGTTGGCGTACATCGTCGCGCGTACACCGCGCAGAAAGGGCGGCAGACCGGGGAGCGCGCCGCTCAGATCGAGCGCCTCGAGATCGGCGGCGGTGTAGAGCGGCTTGATCCGAATACCTTCGGGCGTCGCCCAGTCCAGGCTGTCGACGGCTTTGCCCTTGAGCTCGGCGCCGGCGAGCCGAGCCCAATCGGTCAGAGTTGTCGCCGCAACGCGACCATCATCGGCCATGGTTTTCTCCGCAGGCGCTTGGCGGAATATATGGCTGCGTCGATGCCGCGGTCCAACTTGGCGCCCGCTCCGTTCGCAGACCGCCGGCGCCCCCGCGCCGGTCAGTGCACAAACCGGAGCAGCGCGAACAGGATGCCATTCATCAGCCCGTTGACCCCCAGCATCAGGCCGAAAAACCGCAACGTCAGCCGGTGTTCCAGCCGCTCGATGGCCTGCTCTAGGTCCGCTTTCGTGACGAGGTCCGGCAGAACATGCCTGACCGGCGCCTCCGCCTGCGCCTCGGCGGCTTTCCGCTCGATCCCCGCGGCTTCGAGGGCTTTGGTATAAGCGAGGGTATCGATGGTCATGGCGCGCTCAAAGCTTAAACCATGGGCTGGTCTATGGCACGCAGCCTATGGCGGAAGAGGATCGCGGCGGTGAGCAGAAGGACCGCACCGGCTTGATGGGCGGCGGCGAGCGGGACCGGGACGACGAGGAGGAGGGTCGAGATGCCGAGCGCGGCTTGCAATGCCGCGGCGGCGAGGAGAAGGTGGAGCGCGAGGCGGGCGGGCCTAGGCAACGCCGCGCGGCGGCCGGCGAGCCACAGCAGCAGCACCGCGGCGGCGGTCGCCAGCGCCAGGACGCGGTGGTCGAACTGGACCGCCGTGACATTCTCGAACCAGTTGCGCCACAGCGGCTGCAATTGGGCATAACCGGCCGGGACCCAGCGGCCGTCCATCAGCGGAAAGGTGTTGTAGACAAATCCGGCGCGCGTGCCGGCGACAAACCCGCCGGCGGCGATCGTCAGCGCGACCAGCAGGATCATTGCCTCGGCCCCGCGGAGCCACGCCCAATCTCCCTCTCCGCCCCTTCGGGGGGAGAGGGTCGGGGTGAGGTGGGGGAAGCTGCGGGGGGTGAAGACGAGCCCCAGCGCCGTCCACAGGATCGCGGCGTAGATCGTCAGGGCCAAAGCGAGATGCGCGACGAGGCGGTATTGGCTGACCTCGACCCGATGGACGAGCCCGCTTTCGACCATGTACCAGCCGAGAAACCCTTGGGCGAAGCCGAGGCCGAGGATGCCGAGAAGGGCTGGCGCCAGATGCGGCGGCAATCGCCCGCGCAGCCAAAACCACAAGAGCGGCACGGCAAAGGCGACGCCGATCAGCCTGCCCAACAGGCGGTGCGTGTATTCCCAGAAATAGATGCCTTTGAACTGGGCGAGGGTCATCCCGTAATGGATCAGCCGGTACTCCGGGATTTCCTTGTAGCGGGCGAATTCGGCGGCCCACTGCGCATGCGTCAGAGGCGGGACCACTCCGATCACCGGCTCCCATTCGGTGATCGACAAGCCGGAGAGCGTCAGGCGGGTAATGCCGCCGACCACGACCATCAAAAAGATCAGCGCGCAACATAGGAAGAGCCAGGTTGCGACCGCCCGTGTGTCGCTGTGCGGCTCGGCGACCGCCGCGGTTGTCATCGCCCGGATCGACACGCTCGCCCCTCGAATACGCCGATATTCGGCAAAATGAGGGCGCTACGGCGAACCGGCAAGTGTGGCGAAACGCGCGGTCGGCCTGTGCCGCCCAACAGCGAGTTCCCTTGAAGCGATCTGCCGGCGCGTTAGATAGGAGGCAGCCGGAAAACCCGGACGGTTTCGCCGGCGTTTGCGATCGGCATGGCCTCCAAGGTTTCGCGAAAATGAAGCGTATCCTGTCGGCATTGGTTCTGTCGGGTGCTTTTATCCTGGTCGCGCGCGTCCCGCACGCCGTCGCCGGGGCACCGATCCCCGAGGCGGCGGGCGGCGGTGCCGTCGAAACCGTGGCGCCGGTCGTGGCGCGGATCACGCCGGGTGTTGTCGGCATCTCGGTGCGCGGCGAGGTGCGCGAAAACAACCCGCTGCTGCAAGACCCGCTGTTCCGCCGCTTTTTCAACCTGCGCGGCGAGGACGAGCCGATCGAGCGCGAGACCCAGGCGACCGGCTCGGGCGTCATCGTCGATGCCGCCCAGGGCTATATCCTGACCAACAGCCATGTCGTCGACAATGCAACCTCGATCGAGGTCACGACCAAGGACAACCGGCGTTTCCGGGCGAAGCTGATCGGTCGTGATCCCGAAACCGATATTGCCGTGCTGAAAATCCCGGGCGGCAACCTGACCGCTGTGCCGATGGGCAACTCCGACCGGTTGCGGGTCGGCGATTTCGTGCTTGCCGTCGGCAACCCGTTCGGGCTCGGCCAAACCGTGACCTCCGGCATCGTCAGCGCGCTCGGCCGCAGCGGGCTCGGCATCGAGGGCTATGAGGATTTCATCCAGACCGACGCGTCGATCAACCCGGGGAATTCGGGGGGCGCTCTCGTCGATCTGGAGGGCCGTCTCGTCGGCATCAACACCGCGATCCTCGCACCCGGCGGCGGCAATATCGGCATCGGCTTTGCGGTGCCGATCAACATGGCGCGCCAGGTGCTGGACCAGCTGGTCAGCTATGGCGAGATCCGGCGCGGCCGGATCGGTGTCGCGATCCAGGATTTGACCCCGGACCTCGCCCATGCTCTCGGCACGACGAAGAGCGACGGAGCGCTGATCGCCCGGGTCGTGCCAGGCTCGCCGGCGGCTCGGGCCGGGCTCAAAGCGAGCGATCTCGTCGTCGCCGTGGACGGCGCCCCGATCCATAGCGCCAGCGAATTGCGCAACCGCGTCGGCCTCTCGCGCATCGGCGACAGCGTGACCTTGACCGTCGATCGCGGCGGCGGCGAGCGCACGGTCACTGTCCGCATCGAGCAGGCAACGCCGCAGCGCCAGCGCGTCGGCCAGCGCTGACGCCTGCCAACGCTGACAAACTGAATGGCGACGCAAACCCCGTACGAGGTGCTGGGGGTCAAGCCCGACGCCTCGGCCGACGAGATCCGCAAGGTCTATCGCCGGCTCGCCAAGCAATTCCATCCCGACCTCAACCCCGGCAAGCCCGAGGCGGAAGCGCGGTTCAAATCGATTTCCGCCGCCTATGATCTGCTGTCGGACCCGGAAAAGCGCGCGCGCTACGACCGCGGCGAGATCGATGAGAGCGGCGCCGAGCGCCCGCGCTATGCCTATCGCGGCCATGCCGAAGGCCCGGGCGGCGGCAAATACCGTCCCGAGGGCGAGATGGATATGGGCGACCTCGAGGATTTGTTCGCCGCGTTCGGCTCGGGTCGCGGGCGTGGGCATGGCCAGGGGTTTCAGGGTCGCGGCGAGGACTTTCGCGCGCGCGGCTTCGACCGCCAGTTCACCTTGACCGTCGATTTTGTCGAAGCCGCGACCGGCGCCAAAAAGCGCTTGGCCCTGTCGCCCGATGAATGGCTCGATGTCACGATCCCGGCCGGTCTCGAAGACGGGCAGGTGCTCCGCCTCAGGGAGAAGGGCGGCGCGGGCTTTGGCGGCGGCCCGGCAGGCGACGCGCTGATCGAGGTTCACGTGGCGCCGCACCCGCTCTTCCGCCGCGACGGCGACGCGATCCGCATCGAGCTGCCGGTCAGCCTCGCCGAGGTGGTGCTGGGGGCGCGGGTCGAGGTGCCGACCGTGACCGGTCCGGTGACGATGACGATCCCCAAAGGCTCGGATACCGGCACGCAGCTGCGCCTGCGCGGCAAAGGCGTGCAGCGGCCGCGGGCTGCCGGCGACCAGTATGTGATGTTGAAAGTCGTGGTCGGCGACAGCGGCGACACCGAATTGGCGCAATTTCTCGAAGGCTGGGCGCCGCGGCACCGGCGTGATCCGCGCGACGGGATGGGCCAGGGGATGGGCCAGGGGGGAGGCCGGTCATGATTGCGTTCGACGAGCTCCTCGGCCGGCTCGCCGGGCTCGACCGGAACGAGCTCGTCCGCTGGGTCGAAAACCGCTGGGTCTTGCCCGAATGGCGCAATGAAACCTGGCTCTTTCACGAGGTCGATGTCGCGCGGGTCGAGCTGATATTCGAAATCCGCCACGAATTCGCCGTCGACGACGAAGCGTTGGAGCTGGTGCTGGGCCTGCTCGACCAAGTCTACGGGTTGCGCCGCCAGCTGCGCCGCCTGTGCGACGCGCTCGAAGGCCAGCCCGCGGAAATCCGCGACGCGATCCGCCGCGCCCTGCCTGCTGCCGGCCGCGCTTCATCATGACGTGATGGTGCGCGGGTTTTCATTCGGCCCGGCTCGGGAGACTATGTTTTCAGAGTCATGTCCTCGTAGGATGGGAAGGCGCTCATCCACACCTCGCCGATCGTATCTTTGGCGATGCGCGGGCCGACGCCCATCAACGCGCGCAGATCGTAGACCGGCGCGTACATGGCCCGGTCGATCGTCAGCTGCTGGATCTTGTCGAGGATCGCTGCGCGCTTTTTCGCGTCGCGCTCGCCCGCCTGCTCCTTGAACAGCGCGTCGATATCGGGATAGCCGCCATAGGCGTAGGCGCCCTTGGATTGGATAAAGGATTCGACGCGGGTCGCGGCATTGCCGGCGCTGCCGCTGCCGGTCAGGAACAGCCCGCGCAATTTGTGCGCCTGCCAATCGGCGTAGAACGCGGCGCGCTCCATCTGCTTCAGCTTGACCCGCACACCGACCGCGTTCAAATCGTTGACCACCGCCTCGGCGACGGTCGGGAAGCCGGGGATGGCGGCGAACAGGCCGCCGTCGATGCCGTTTGGAAACCCGGCCTCGGCGAGCAATTGCTTGGCCTTTTGCGGATCGTACGGGACCGGCTTGACCTGCAATGCGAATTCCATGACCCGCGGCACGATCACCCCGGCCGGCGGGCAGAAGCCCAGGCACGCCGCTTGGTTGATCCCTTCGCGGTCGAGCGCGTAGTTGACCGCGAGCCGCAGCCGCTTGTCGTGCCACGGCGATTTCGGGTCCCATTGCTCGGTGAACTCGATCCACATGATCGAGGCGTGCTTGGTCGCCACGACCCTGAGGCCCGGCGTGCTCTTGATGCCGAGCGCATCGACGCCGTCGAGCGCATAGGCCATGTCGGCCTCGCCGCTTTTCAGCATCAGCGCGCGGGTGGTGGCGTCGGGGACGCTGCGCATGACCAGCGTCTTGATGTGCGGCACGTGCCGCCAATAGCCGGGGAAAGCCTCCAGCACGACCTCGATGCCGGGCTTGCTGCTGACGAATTTATAGGGGCCGGCGCCGATCGGGGCTTTTTTGAAACCGTCGTCGCCGACTTGCGTCAGGTATTTCTTTGGCACGACGAGCCCGGCCGCACTGGCCGAGGTGCCGTAAAAGGTCATGAAATCGGGCCACGGATCCTTCAGGTGGAAGCGGATCACGCGCGGATCGACGATCTCGACGCTGCTGACGTGCTGCTTGAACGCGGTCGCCCCGGCGCCCTTGTACCGGTCATAGCTGAACTTGACGTCGTCGGTCGTCACCGGGTCGCCGTTGTGGAAGGTCAGCCCCGGCCGCAGCTTGAATTCGTAGGTCAGGCCGTCTTCGCTTGCCTCCCAGGATTCGGCGAGGCTCGGACCCATCTTCTGCCCGGGATAGGGGCGCACCAGAGCGTCATGGATCGCATATAGCATGCCGAAGGGCGTGATCTGCGGCGGCGCCGTCGACGGGTCGAACCAAGCCGGCGGGATGGTGACGTGCCAGGCGATGACGGCCCGGCCCGCCGGTGCCGGGTCGCCGGCGACCGCCGCCGTTGCGTGCAAGACCGGGCCCGCCGCCAGCAGCGACCCGACAAATGTCCGACGCGAATACGAGCCAAAATGCGAAGCCATGAAACCCTCTGCCCCTGTGAAGCTACCTAAGCGAGCGGCGGCCGCCGGGCCCCGCCGCGTCAATCCGATTGTCGGCTATCGCCGCCGCTTTCGGCAACCCGCTTTGGCAGACCGGGCGTTATTCGCGCAGGTCCTCGAAGAACTCTTTGACGCGGGCGAAAAAGCCTTCGCTTTCCGGATGGGTGCGGCGGTTTTCGCCTTCCTTGTCGAATTCGCGCAGCAATTCCTGCTGGCGCTTGGTCAGGTTGACCGGGGTTTCGACGACCGCCTCGATAAACATGTCGCCGCGCGCGACCGAGCGCAGCACGGTCATGCCTTTTGACCGCAGCCGGAACTGGCGGCCCGACTGGGTCCCGGCCGGCACGGTGACGCGGGTGCGGCTGCCCTCGACGGTCGGCACCTCGATGGTGCCGCCGAGTGCGGCGGTGGTGATCGGCAACGGCACCCGGCAATAGATGTTGGCGCCGTCGCGTTGAAAGATCGGGTGCGGCGCTACGCTGACGAAAATGTAGAGGTCGCCCGCCGTGACGCTGCGCACCCCGACCTCGCCTTCGCCGGCGAGGCGGATGCGGGTGCCGTCCTCGACGCCGGGCGGGATATTGACCGAGAGCGTCTTTTCGCGCCGGGTGCGGCCCTGGCCGCCGCAGCTGCGGCACGGCTTCTCGATGACGCGCCCCGCGCCTTGGCAGCCGGTGCAGGTGCGCTCGACCGTGAAAAAGCCTTGCTGCGCCCGAATCCGCCCGCGGCCCTGGCAGCTCGGGCAGGTTACCGGCTTTGACCCGGCTTCGGCACCGGTGCCGCCGCACGCGTTGCAGGCGACCAGGGTGGCGACGCGAATCGTCGTTTGCTTGCCGCGAAACGCGTCCTCGAGCGAAATTTCGAGATTGTAGCGTAGATCATTGCCGCGGCCCTGACCCGGCTGGCCACGCCGGCCGCCGCCCATGAACTCGCCGAACACCTCGTCGAAAATGTCGGCGAAGCCGCCGCCAAAGTTGAAGTCGGCCGGCCCGCGCCCACCCGTCTGCTCGAATGCGGCGTGGCCAAAGCGGTCATAGGCGGCGCGTTTTTGGTCGTCCTTGAGGGCGTCGTAGGCCTCGCTGATGTCCTTGAATTTCTGCTCGGCGGTCTTGTCCCCGGAGTTGCGGTCCGGGTGATATTGCATCGCGAGCTTGCGGTAGGCTCGTTTGAGCTCTTCCGCACTGGCCGATTTGCCGACGCCGAGGGTCTCGTAAAAGTCCTGCTTGGCCATGATCGGGGCGGGTTCGCTGCGAAGGTTGGCACGCGCGCGTCACCCCGGCAGGAATGTGCCGGGGTGACGCGCATCACATTTTGTTTCGCCGCCGGCGAGATTACGCCGAGCCGCGCTTTTTCTGGTCGTCGACCTCCTCGAAATCGGCATCGACGACCTTGTCGTTGCCGCCCGGCCCGGCGCCGCCGGACGATGGGCCGCCGCCGGACGATGCGCCACCGCCGCCGTCACCGGCGCCCGCCTGCTCGGCCTGCTGCGCCTTGTAGAGCGCCTCGCCGAGCTTCATCGAGACCTGCGCGAGCGCTTCGGTCTTGGCCTTGATCTGGCCGGCATCGTCGCTGCCGAGCGTGTCCTTGAGCGCCTGGACCGCCTGCTGCACCGCGTCCCGGTCGCCTTGCGGGACCTTGTCCCCGCTTTCCGTCAGGGTGCGCTCGGTGGTGTGGATCAAGGCGTCGGCGTTGTTCCTGGCCTCGACCAGCTCGCGCCGGTGCTTGTCCTCCTCGGCATGCGCTTCGGCATCCTTGACCATCTTGTCGATATCGGTTTCGGAGAGCCCGCCCGAAGCCTGGATCCGGATCTGCTGCTCCTTCTGGGTCGCCTTGTCCTTGGCCGAGACCTGGACGATGCCGTTGGCGTCGATGTCGAAGGTGACCTCGATCTGCGGCAGGCCGCGCGGCGCCGACGGGATGCCGACCAGGTCGAACTGGCCGAGCAGCTTGTTGTCGGCCGCCATTTCGCGCTCGCCCTGGAAGACGCGGATCGTCACCGCGGTCTGGTTGTCCTCGGCGGTCGAGAAGGTCTGGCTCTTCTTGGTCGGGATCGTCGTGTTGCGGTCGATGAGGCGCGTGAAGACCCCGCCCAGGGTCTCGATGCCGAGCGACAAGGGCGTCACGTCGAGCAAGAGGACGTCCTTGACCTCGCCCTTCAAGACGCCGGCCTGGATCGCGGCACCGATCGCCACGACCTCGTCGGGATTGACGCTGCGATTGGGCTCCTTGCCAAAGAACTGCTTGACCGCGTCGATCACCTTGGGCATGCGGGTCATGCCGCCGACCAGGATCACCTCGTCGATCTCGGAGGCTTTGAGCCCGGCATCCTTCAACGCCGCCCGGCACGGCCCGATCGTGCGCTGGATCAAGTCTTCGACCAGCGCTTCGAGCTTTGCTCGCGTCAGCTTGATGTTGAGATGCTTCGGCCCGTGCTGGTCCGCGGTGATGAAGGGTAGGTTGACGTCGGTCTGCATCGACGACGACAGCTCGATCTTGGCCTTCTCCGCCGCCTCCTTCAGCCGTTGCAAAGCGAGGCGGTCGGTGCGCAGGTCGATCCCCTGCTCCTTCCTGAACTCGTCGGCGAGATAGTCGATGATGTTCTTGTCGAAGTCCTCGCCGCCGAGAAAGGTGTCCCCATTGGTCGATTTGACCTCGAAGACGCCGTCGCCGATCTCGAGCACCGAGATGTCGAAGGTGCCGCCGCCGAGGTCATAAACCGCGATCGTGCCGCCGCCCTTGCGCTCCATGCCGTAGGCGAGCGCCGCCGCGGTCGGCTCGTTGATGATGCGCAACACTTCGAGACCGGCGATCTTGCCGGCGTCCTTGGTCGCCTGGCGCTGCGAATCGTTGAAATAGGCCGGGACCGTGATGACCGCCTCGGAGACCGTCTCGCCGAGATAAGCTTCGGCGGTTTCCTTCATCTTTTGCAGGATGAAGGCGCTGATCTGCGAGGGCGCGTATTTCTTGCCGCGACCGTCGACCCAGGCGTCGCCATTGTCGCCGGCGATGATCTTGTACGGGACGAGGTCGGTGTCCTTTTTGACCAACGGGTCGGTAAAGCGGCGGCCGATCAGGCGCTTGATCGCAAAGAACGTGTTTTCCGGGTTGGTCACCGCCTGGCGCTTGGCCGCCTGGCCGACCAGGCGTTCTCCCGCTTCGGTGAAGGCCACCATCGAAGGCGTGGTGCGCATGCCCTCGCTGTTCTCGATGACCTTGGCGTTCTTGCCGTCCATCACGGCGACGCAGGAATTGGTCGTGCCGAGATCGATACCGATAACCTTGCTCATAGATGCCTCGTTTCTAAGCAGGACCGGGCGGCCCGGGGAAGCACCGTCCCGATCCCCCGGGAAAGCGGCCGGCTGAGCTCAGCCGACCGAGTAAACTTATATATGCGAGGCCCCAAGCCGCTACAACGGGCCAGGATCGGCGCGTTCTGTCGGATTTCACGCCTGCTTCGCAACACCGACCATGGCCGGGCGCAACAGGCGGTCGTGCAGCACATAGCCCGGCTGCAGCACTTCGACAATGGTGCCGGCGGGCTCGTCGGCGCGTGCCACCTCGTAGATCGCCTGGTGGAAATTGTGGTCGAAGCGCTCGCCTTTGGGGTCGATGCGGCGGATGCCGTGGCGTTCGAGCACGCCTAAAAGCTCACGCTCGGTCGCGGCCACCCCGGCCAACAGGCTGCGCGTCCGCTCGTCGGGGATTTCCGCTTCGGGCAGGCTGTCGAGCGCGCGGCGCAGATTGTCGGCCGCCGACAGCAAATCCTTGGCGAACGCGCCGATCGCGTATTTTGACGCGTCCTCGCGCTCCCGCTGGGCTCGGCGACGAATGTTCTCGGTCTCGGCGAGGGCGCGCAGCAGGCGGTCCTTCTGCTCGGCGAACTCGGCTTCGAGCGCCGCGAGCCGCGTCTCGGGCGGTGCGTCGTCGAGACTCTCGACATTGTTGTTGGCGGCTTCTTCGGCCGGACCGGCCGCCGCTGCCGGATCGTTTCCGGTATCGTTCATCGATCGTCCTATCCGAGAAGGCGCCCGATCATCTTGGCGGTGTAATCGACCATCGGGATGATCCGGGCATAGTTGATCCGAGTGGGGCCGATGACCCCGATTGCGCCGACGATTTGCTCGCGGCTGTTGTGATACGGGGCGATCACCATCGCGCAGCCGGTCACCCCGAACAGGCGGTTCTCGGCGCCGATATAGATTTGCACGCCTTCGCCCTGCTTGCTGGCTTCCAGCAGCTTTAGCATCGTTTCGCGGGTTTCCAGCATCTCGAACAAGGTGCGCAGGCGTTCGAGATCGGCGAGCGCGGTCACGTCTTCGAGCAAATTCGCCTGGCCGCGCACGATCAGGGCGCTGCCCTGACGATCCCCGGCCCAGCTGGCGAGACCCTCGGCAACGAGCTTCGAGGTCAATTCGTCGAGCTGAGCGCGGCTGCCTTCGATTTCCTCGCCGATCGCTGCCTGCGCTTCTTCGATGGTCCGGCCGATCAGCCGGGCATTCAAATAATTGCCGGCCGCGACCAGCGTCGCCGGCGGCAACCCCAGCGGGATCTCGATGACCCGGTTTTCGACCAGCCCGTCTTCGGTAACCAGAACCACAAGCGCGCGGCCGGGCCCGAGATTGACAAACTCGATATGCTTGAGCGGCCGGTCCTGCTTGGGGGCGACGACGATCCCGGCGCAATGCGACAGCCCGCTCAACGCGCTCGTCGCCTCTTCCAAGGCTTGCGGCAGGCTCTTGCCGCGGGCGACGCAAAGGCTTTCGAGGCTGCGCCGCTCGTCCTCGGCGAGGCGGCCGATCTCCAGCAGCCCGTGGACGAAGAGGCGCAGCCCAGCCTCGGTCGGCAGCCGGCCAGCCGAGGTGTGCGGAGCGAACAAAAGCCCGGCTTCTTCGAGATCGGCCATCACATTGCGGATCGTCGCCGGCGACAAATTCTGGCCGAGGCGGCGCGACAGGGTGCGCGAGCCGATCGGCTCGCCGGTCGCGACATAGCCGTCGACGATCAGCCGAAATATCTCTCGGCTGCGCTCGTTGAGCTCGTAGAGGGGCGTGGGTGCGATCGGTCCGGCCATTGCCAAGCTGCGTCGGACGAACCGGTCCGGCGCTGGCGAAATTTGGGGGCGCCATGGGCGGGCGTCAACTCGGCGGGCGTCAACTCGGCGGGCGTCAACTCGGCGGGCGGCCCGCCCGCAGTCATGACGCTACGGCGTCTGCTTGAAGGTCGCGGTGAAGGTCTGGCCTTTGGGCGTCGTCAACCGCCCGTCGAGATCGACGATCCCCGGGCGAAACGCGAACTGGCTGCCGTCGGAATTCTGAAACACTAGCTCGCCGCCGCGGACGACGCCGGTGCCGTGCAGCACGCCGCTCGGCCCCGCGGCATTCGATCCGAGCGGACCATAAACGTAGATGATCGAGGCGGTGGCGTCGGGCCGCACGTCCTCGACAATCAGCGCGGCGCAGGCCTGGGCGTTCCATGCCGCGTCGCTCCAAACTCCGACGAAGCGGCCAAAGCGCGCCGGAACCTGCGTCTTGTCCGCCAGCTTGTAGGTGACGCTCTGCTCGCAGAACACACGGCCCGCCGGCGCCTCGTCCGAAGGCGGCGGCGTTTGTGCCGCGGCGGCGGCGGCGGCAAGCAGCAACGTGCCCGAAAGCACGACCGGCAGGCGAGCCACCGCGCGGGCCGACGGCGCTAGAGCGGCACTTCGCGCAGCCGCCTCACATCGGCGCGGCCGGCGCTGAGGATATAGCCGACATCGGAGCCGCCGGTCAGGTAGCGCACGCCGATGCCGAAGAGCCAGCTCTGAAATTCGAAATCCTCGCGCACACCGCCGACCCCCATCGCCTTGCCATGCGTCTTTGCCGCTTTTGCGACGGTCGCGAACGCGGTGCGCATGCGCTCGCTTTTGTACTGGCCGGGAATGCCCATTTCGGTCGACAGGTCGCTGGCGCCGATATGCAACACGTCGATCCCCTCGACCGCGGCGATGGCGTCGGCATTGGCCACCGCCTCCGGCGTCTCGATCATCGCCATCAGCAGCGTCTCGTCGTTCAGGATTCGGCACACCTGCGCCTGCGGTTTTGCCGCATAGCCGAGCGCCGGGCCGCTGCCGAACGCCGAGCGGTGGCCGAGCGGGGCGTAGAGGCAAGCGGCGACGACGGCGCGTGCCTCGGCCGCATTATTGACATGCGGCACCATGACCCCTTGGGCGCCGCTGTCGAGGATGCGGGTGGCGTCATGCGGGTCGTGCGAGCTGACGCGGGCGATCGGCGTTATGCCGACGGCGAGCGCGGCAATCGAGACGGCCGCGGCGGTCTCGAGCGAGGTCGGGTTGTGCTCGAGATCGATATAGACCGCATCGAAGCCGCAGGCCGCAGCGATCAATGCGATGTTCGGGGTGCGCATCTGGTTCACCCCCATGCACAGCACGAGCTCGCCGGCGGCAAGCTTTTTCTTGGCGATGTTTTCACCGATCGCGTTGGGCATGGTTGCAAATCTCCGTCTTCAATTGCCGCGGCCGCGCAGCATCGCCTCAGCGGACGCCGGGGACAAGCCGATCTCGCCGCCGCGCTCCGCCTGGACAGCTTTTAGGACGGCCCGCTATCCTCGACCGAGCAGCGTCGTGGAAAGAGGTGAGGCCGTGACCGATACGCCGGGCCATCCACGTCCTCGACCCCGGTCCGCCGGCCGCAGGGTGCAGCATCGTTTGTGGCCCACCTATCTCGGCATTACCGGGCTTTTGCTGTTCATGCTGGTCGCGCTGGCGGGCGGCATCGTGTGGTACAACACCAAGAAATCCAACGAGCTGGCGATCGCGGCGGCGCATCGCCTGATGCAGGAGGTCGAGGACAAGATCATCGACCGCATCAAGCTCCTCTACGACCCGATGTACGCGATTGTCGGCATCGCTTCGCTGGCGCCGATGCTGACGTCGCCCGAAACGAGCAGCAATTCGCGGGCGATGGAGCTCGTGCTCCGGGCGTTGCGGATTTATCCGCAAATTCAATCGCTTTATGTCGGTTTCGACAACGGCGAGTTCTACATGGTGACCCATATCACCGGGGAAAAAAGCGAGGATTTGCGAGCCGTGCTGCGCGCACCTCACGACGCGGTCTTTGCCGTCGAAACGATCGGCCT
Source organism: uncultured Alphaproteobacteria bacterium (assembly GCA_963702685.1). Classification (GTDB taxonomy): domain Bacteria; phylum Pseudomonadota; class Alphaproteobacteria; order ATCC43930; family CGMCC-115725; genus AP-15. The sequence continues at coordinate 108,729 of CAVPDQ010000010.1, forward strand.
CGGCGCCAAAAACGAGCGCAGCGCGCGCTGGACCTTTCTTTCCCAGGACGGCGCCGTCGTCGGTCACCGCGATCCGGAGGCGACGGATTTCGACCCGCGCGCCCGTCCCTGGTACGGCGCTGCAAAGCGCAGCGACATCGTCGAAGAGAGCGATCTGTACGTCTTCGCCACGAGCGGCGAGCCGGGCTTTACGCTGAGCCGCAGCTTCAAAGGCCCTCCGGCCGGGGTGATGGGGGCCGACCTCGCGGCGATCGATCTCGCCTACTTTCTGCGCAGCCAGCGGATCACGCCGGAGAGCGCCGCTTTCATCTTCACCAAGACCGGCGAGGTCGTCGCCGTGCCCAACCCGGCACCGTTGAGAAAGACCATAGGAGCCAAGGACGGCAAAGCAAAATTGCCAAAAGTCGCCGATTTGAACGATCCGGTGATCAAAGGCTTTATTTCGGCGTATCAGGACCAAAACGGCGAGGGCACGACCGGCACTCGCATCTACGAGGTCGGCGGCCGCACCTATATCGGGCGGGTCGTCGCGATCCCGCCGCGCTATGGCCGCAACCAGCTGTTGGCGATGATGGTGCCGGTGGACGAGATCGAGCGGCCGATCACCGATGCGCGGAACGAAACGCTGCTCTACTCGCTCGCGTTCCTGGTCTTTTCGGTGCCGCTTTACCTGACCCTCGTCGTCGCCTGGATCGACCGGCGCCTCGGCCGCCACCACGGGCCCAGGCTGCCGTTCCGCGACGACGAATAAAGCCTCAGGCGATCCTGGTCTCCTCGATGACGGTGGTGTCGACCGTGACCACCTCGTCGTGGTAGAGCCAGCGGGTGAAAAACCCGGCGATCAACGCGCCGATGATCGGGGCCAGCCAGAACAGCCAGAGCTGGCTGAAATAGCCGCCGTTCCCTGCAAACATAGCAAGGAGCGCCGGGCCGGTGCTGCGGGCCGGGTTGACCGAGGTGTTGGTGACCGGGATCATGACCAGATGGATCAGGGTCAGGCACAGCCCGATCGGGATGCCGGCAAACCCGACCGCGGCACCCTTCGAGGTCGAGCCGATGATGACGAAGACAAAAAAGAATGTCGCGACGACCTCGCCGACAAAACAGGCGCCCAAGCCGTACTTGCCGGGGCTGAGAGCGCCATAGCCGTTGGACGCGAAGCCGCCGGCGATCCAGCCGGGCTGGCCCGACGCAATATAAAAGAGCACGCCGGCGGCGATGATCGCGCCGATCACCTGGGCGACGATGTAAGGCAGAACGTCGGCGCCCTTGAACCGTCCGCCGGCCCACAGGCCCACCGTCACCGCCGAGTTGAAATGGCCGCCCGAGATGTGCCCGACCGCATAAGCCATCGTCAGCACGGTCAGGCCGAAGGCAAAGGCGACGCCGAGAAAACCGACGCCGAGCGATGTCCCGGGTGGCCCCAGAAACCCGGCGGCGAGCACGGCGGTCCCGCAGCCGCCAAAGACCAGCCAAAACGTGCCGAACAATTCGGCGGCGGCACGGCGTGTCATATCCATGCTGTTCCTCCCGCTCGAGCTGAACCCGCGCCAGCAAGCTTCGGCGCAAAATGCTGCACAGGGCCAGCTTGCACGCAACCGACGATTTCAACAACCCAGCCATCGGCGGTCGATGCATCGTCTTATCGACTATTTGAATCAGTTAGATGACGGCTTTCGCTTGGGTTCGCCTCAATCCGGCCAGCGCCGGTGCACCCAGAGCCAGAGATCGGGCCGGTCGCGAATCCATGCCTCCAGGGTCGCGTTGACCGCGGCCATCAGGGCCGCGGCGTCGGCGTGACGATCGCCACTTCGGGGGAGCGGCAATGGCGCTGAGACCGTGACCCGGAAATGTGCGCCGGCGAGCCGCTCGACCCGAAGCGGAAACACGTCGCAGTCGAAGCGCAGCGCCAGAAAGGCGAGGGCGGAGCTGGTCATCGCGGGGCGGCCGAAGAACGGCACCGCGATCCCGTCGTTCATCTTCTGGTCGGCGAGCAAGCCCAGATGCACGCCACGATTAAGCGCGGCAATCGCGCGCCGCGCCGCAACGGCGCCCTTTGGGATGAACTCGTCGCGATCGCCGCGCAATCGCGCGATCAAGCGGTCGACCAGCGGATTGTTGGCGGCGCGGTAAATCTGGGCGACCGAAATCCCGTACTGGACGCCGGCGAGCGAGCCGATCTCCCAATTGGCGATATGGCCCGAAAAGACGATCATCCGCCGCCCGGCTGCGACCGCCCGCTCGATATGCTCAAAGCCATGCGTCTCGACACGCCCGCCGGGCTCGAACACGCGAATCTGTTGGAGGTGGGGCAATTCAGCCGCGACCCGGCCGAGATTGTCCCACATGCCGGCGACGATGCGCGCGATCTCGGTCTCGGAAAGCTCGGGCAGGGCGCGGCGCAGGTTCACCCGAGCGCGTTTGGAGATGCCGAGAAACGGGCCGATGCGGCGCGCCAGCGTCCCGCCGAGGGCGGAGGCCCAGTCGAGCGGCAGCGAGCCAAAGACGGCGAAGACAAATGCCGCTCCCCAGGCCTCCAGGCGATGAGCGAACCGGGGCGCCTCAACGACGGTGTTCGTCCGGGTCGCGTCCATTGCGTCGGGCGGATAACACGACAGGCCCGATAAGGCCAGCGAATGCCACCGGGGTGGGCCAGCGGGTCTCGACCTCGAGCACATCGATTTCGCAGCGTTCGGTGAGCGGCACCCGCACGATGTCCTTTGCCGTCGTCACCAAGCGCGCGCCGGCCCGGGCGGCGGCACGGCGCAGCTCGGCGATCTCGGCGGGACGGAAGGTGTGATGGTCGGGAAAGCTGCGCTCGGCGACCAGGTCCGCCCCAATCCGGCGCAACGTCGCGAAGAATTTCTCCGGCCGGCCAATCCCGGCAAAAGCCAGGACGCGCGCCCCGGCAAAGCGCTCGCCGGCGATCGCCGTCAGCACCGCCGGCACGACCTGGACACCGCCAAGCCCGGCTTTCGAGGGCGCGCACGGCTCGCCATCGGCGGCGAGCAGCACCACCGCATCGGCGCGCGCGAGGCCGCGGCGCAAGTTTTCGCGCAGCGGGCCGGCGGGCATCACCCGCCCATTGCCAAAGCAATAGCCGGCATCGACGACGATCAGCGCCAGGGCCTTGGCAACCCATGGGTTCTGGAAGCCGTCATCGAGCAGGATGGTCGCGGCGCCATCGGCTGCCGCAGCCCGGACGCCGGCGGCACGGTCGCGGGCGACCCAGCAAGGTGCGGCCCGGGCGAGCAGCAGCGCTTCGTCGCCGACCGCATCGACATCATGGCGCGACGGATCGACCCGGAGCGGCCCGCCTTCGCGACCGCCATAACCGCGCGTGACCACATGCGCCGCGATCCCGCATCCGGCGAGATAATCGCAAAGCGCCAGCACGACCGGGGTCTTGCCGGCCCCGCCGGCAACGAGATTGCCGACGCACACGACCGGCACCGGTGCCTGGTAAGGGCGGGCAATCGCGCGGCGCAGCCGACCCGCCATGTCCCAGGCGGCGCCAACCGGCGCCAGCAGCCCCGCGGCGAGGCCCGGCGGCCGTTCCCAGAAGAGCGGTGCCGCGCGCATCAGCGCTGCCGTCCGCCATCCGCCGGGGCCAGCCGGTCGAGCCGGCGGCCGAGGCGTTCGAGGACGATCTCGAGGACCTCGGAGCCGGCGGCGGCGACGCGTGCTCCGGCGGCGGCGCGCGCGGCGCGCAGCTGCGGATCGGCGAGCAGCCTCGCGACCGCCTGTGCCAATTCATCGGTATCGGCGACGCTCTCGGCGGCATCGGCCGCGGCCAACGCCGTTGCCATCGCTGCGCAATTGGCGGTGTGCGGCCCGTGCAGAACGGCGCAGCCCAAGCGGGCGGCTTCGAACGGGTTGTGGCCGCCTTTGGCAACCAGCGACCCGCCGATGAACGCGACCCCGGCGAGACGGTAAAAGAGCCCCAATTCGCCCATTGTGTCGGCGAGATAGATGTCGGTGCGACCGGTGATCGCCTCGCCGCGGCTGCGTCGGGTGACGCAGAGCCCGCGCTCTTTCAGCATCGCCTCGATCGCATCGCCGCGCGCCGGATGACGCGGCGCGAGGAGCGTCAACAATGCGTCGTGACGCGCCGCGACCGCGCGGTGAACCGAGGCGGCGATCTCCTCCTCGCCCGAATGGGTGCTGGCGGCGAGCCAAAGGGGTCGCGCCCCCGCCTGCCGGCGCAGCCGCTCGAGCTCGGCCTCGTCGACTGGCAGCGCCGCCCCCGCCGCTTTGAGGTCGCCGATCGCGACCGCGTTGCGCGCTCCGAGACGGCGCAGTCTTCGCGCCTGCTCGTCGTCTTGGGCAAGACATTCGACAAAGGCGCCGAGCATCGGCTGGATCAGCCCGGGCAGCCAGCGCCAGCGCGCATAGGAGCGGGCCGACAACCGGCCATTGACCAGGATCATCGGGACGCCGCGCCGATGTGTCGCCATGACCAGGTTGGGCCACAGCTCGGACTCGACCCAAAGCGCCAGATCGGGCCGCCAATGATCGAGAAAGCGCGCGGTCCAGCCCGGCAGATCGACCGGCACGAATTGATGATGCGCGCGCGCCGGCAGCCGTCCTTCCAGCAGCCGCGCGGAGGCCACCGTTCCGGTGGTGACCAGGATCTCGAGCGCCGGGCGAGTGGCGAGCAAACGCTCGATCAGGCCGAGCACCGCCGTCGCCTCGCCGACGCTGGCGGCATGAATCCACAACAACGGACCGGGCGGGCGTGGCTCGCCGGCGATCCCGCGGCGTTCGGCAAGGCGTCCCCGATCCTCCTTGCCGCGGCGGCAGCGGCGATTGAGCAGCAGCAACGCCAGCGGCGGCAGCGGCCGGGTCAACGCGTGGTACAGCAACGGCAGCATCAGCGCACCGATTCGTCGGCCAGCGCCGGCTCGGGCGCCGCCGCGGCCGCGGCCACGGCATGCCCGACCCGGCGATCGGCCTCGGCGGACATGTCGTTGAGGCGCGCTTCGACCAGAAGGCGGGCCTGCTTCCACCCCGGCCTCGTCGAGATCGGCGGCGATGTCGATCGGCTCGCCCCACAAAAAGATGCCGCGTCCGAACGGCAAAGCCAGGTGAAACCGGTCCCAGGTGTCGAGCAGAAGACGCCGGCTCGTGGCAAAGGTGATCGGCACGATCGGCACCTGCGCGAGGCGCGCCGCGTTGACGATGCCGATGCTGGCGCGCATCGCCGGCCCGCGCGGCCCGTCTGGGGTGATGGCGACGCAATCGCCGTCCTTCAGCCGCTTCAGCATCGCGCGCAGCGCCGCCGAGCCGCCCCGACGGGTCGAGCCGGCAATCGTGTCGATGCCGAAATACGACACCGTGTCGGCGATGACCCGGCCGTCGCGATGGGCCGAGATCAGCATGTGCATCGGAGCCATCCGCCGCCAGGCGACCGGGATCATCATCATGCGGCCGTGCCAGAAGGCGCCGATAAAGACGCGGCCTTGCGCGCGCAGCCGCCGCGGGTGCTCGTCGCCCTCGACCAGCCAACGGTTGGTGCGGTGCACCAGCCGGATATACCAGGAGCCGGCTCGGCACGCGGCCCGGCGCAGCCAGGAGCGGCGCATCAGCCGCCGCCCCATGTCGCGGTAGCGCTTGCGCCGGGCCACGCGTTACGGCGTCGGCGCGGCGGCGAGCTCGCTGTCGGCGAACTGCATCGCATAAAGCCGCGCGTAAAGGCCGCTCTGCGCCAAGAGCTGCGCGTGCCGGCCGCTCTCGACGATTTGGCCGCGATCGACGACGCAGATCAAATCGGCGCCTTGGACCGTCGACAGCCGATGGGCGATGACGAGCGTCGTGCGCCCGCGCATCAAGCTGCGCAGCGCCGCCTGCACATGGCGCTCGGATTCGGTGTCGAGCGCCGAGGTGGCTTCGTCGAGCAGCAGGATCGGGGCATCCTTCAGCATTGCGCGGGCGATCGCGATCCGCTGGCGCTGGCCGCCGGAGAGGCGCACGCCGTGCTCGCCGACCTGGGTGTCGTAGCCATCGGGCAAGGCGCGGATAAACGCGTCGGCGCCGGCCGCCTGCGCCGCCGCCTCGATGGCCGGCGCGGGCGCGCCAAACCGACCATAGGCGATGTTGGCGCGCACCGTATCGTCGAACAACGTGACCTCTTGCGTGACGAGCGCGATCGCGGCACGCAACGAGGCCAAGCTGACCGCGCGGATGTCCTGGCCGTCGATCGCAATGCCGCCTTCCTCGACCTCGAAAAACCGCGGGATCAGGTTGAGGATCGTCGATTTTCCGGCGCCCGATGCGCCAACCAGCGCCACCCTGTGCCCGGCCGGGACGGTCAGGGTGATGCCGTCGAGCGCTACCGCGCCGGGCGCGTAGCCAAAGCGCACCTGGTCGAAACGGATTTCCCCACCGGCAACCGAAAGGGGGCGGGCGCCGGGCAAATCACGGATCGTCGGCTCGACATCGAGCACCTGGAAGATGCGTTGGGCGGCAGCCAGGCCCTCCTGCAAGGAGGCGTTCAGATTGGCGAGGCTCTTCAACGGCTGATAGGCGAGCAAGAGCGCGGTGATGAACGAAAAGAACGCGCCGGGCGTGCGCGCCCCGGAAATGACCTGGTGGCCGCCATAGAGGATGACGACCGCGATCGCCGCGCCGCCCAGGGTTTCCATCATCGGCGAGGCGCGCGAGCGGGTCCGGGCGGCGCGCTCGACCAGCCCGAACAGCCGTTCGAAGAGGCCGGCGGCGCGGCCCTCTTCATAGGCCTCCATGCCGTAGGCTTTGACCAGCCGCGCGCCTTGAAAGGTCTGGCTCAGCAATGTCGTCAGCTGGCCGATCTCGGCCTGGGTGTTGGCTGAAACCCGGCGCATCCGGCGACCGATCGCGACGATCGGGCGAATCGCCAGCGGAAAGACAAAGAACGAGACGAGGGCGAGCAGCCAATCCTGGTAGAACATCACGCCGAGAAGAAAGACGACCGTCAGCGCGTCCTTGCCGATGCCGCCCAGCACATTGGCGGCAGCGCTGCGCAACGCCGCCGCATCGTTGGTAAAGCGCGACACCAAGGTGCCGGTCGGACGGGCGTGAAAATAGGCGAGATCGGCCCGCATCAGCCGGGTGAACAAGGCCTTCTGCACATCGGCGATGACCCGCTGGCCGACCCGTGTCATCAGCACCGCCTGGCCGTAATCGGCAACACCCTTGGCCAGCGCCAGGCCCAGCGCTGCGCCGGCGATCGCCAGCAGCAAGGATGCGTCGCGCCCGACAAAGATGCGGTCGAGCACCGGCTGCATCAGCCACGCGCGCAACGCCGTGCTGCCGGCCGCAATCCCCATCAGCGCAAAGGCGACGAGGATGCGCGCCGCGTGCGGACGCATGAAGTCCCGCACCAGCCGCCATACCAGGCCGGCCGAGCGCGCGCTTTCTTCGAGGATCGGCGGCTTGTCGAGCATGAGTCCCCGCCGCCACTGTTAGAGGCGGGGGCCCGCCTTGGCAAGATCGGCGGCGGTCAGCCTGGAGTCCCCGGGATGGCGCCGCCGCTCGCAATCACGCCGGGTAGGAGACGAAGCACTTCTCCGACATGAAGATGTGGGTCTCGACATAATCGTGCACGACCGGGCGGCGGTCGAGCGCTTCCATCGCCCCCATCAGCGCGCACCAGTTCAGCATTTCGTGCTGGCCGGCTTGCTCCATCGCGCCGAGCGGGCGCTTGCGCCAGGTGTCGTAGTCGCGCTGCGACAACGCGTCGAACAACAGCCGGTCGGCCTTGTGGTCGGGCCACAGATAGCCGTTGGTCGGCGACAGGAAGCAGTGCGACCAGCTCGACGATGCGATCAGCGCCACCCGCCACGGCGATTGCGCCAGGGTCTCGGCCACCGCCTTGCCCATCTCCATGCAGCGCCACGGGTGCGGCGAGGGCGGGTCGGCGGCGATCGACGGGTCGCGCGGCGGCATGAACAAGGCCGCGGTGCCGCCCTTGGCATGCAACAGGTTGCTGCCGTAGCAATTGATCGCAAACGGGACGACCGGGTAGGGGAAGCCTTTGCGGTCCCAATCGAGATAGAGGAAGGTGTTGGTGAAGGCGTGCGCCAATTTATCGTGCAAGGGCTTGTAGGCATAGGCCATGTCGATGCCGCGCTCGATCAGGCCGGTGGCGAGAAATTTCGCCGCGTCGCGATGGCCGCGCAATTTCAGCGCCCAATCGCCGGACTCGTTCCAGCGGTTCGGCCGGCCGCCATTGCCGTTGTGCCAGGGCTGGGTTTCGAACTCGTCGTCATAGCCGAGCACGCAGAACGCCGGGATGATGTCCTCGCGGAAATTCTCGTATTGGTCGTCGCCCCAGACCAGCACGACATCCGGGTTGAAATCGTCGAGCGCTTTGCGAACGGCGCGGAAGTCCTCGGCCATGCGGGCGCTGTAGCGCTGCGCGGAGGATTGCCCGTCGTCGTTGCCGAGCTCGGCCACCAGCTCGGCCGGCCAGTTCGCCCGGTCCTTGTAATGCGCCGGCACGTTGGGTGCGGTTAAGAGGCGGTGAAATCCCGCCGGCAACCTCTCGTCGGGCACTGTGAGCCCGGGGTAATGCGTGCAGCCAAGTCCAAGAATCTCAGCCATATCCCTGCCTCTCCCGATTGAGCGGGCCATGCCGTGCACGGCCGTCTGGCGCCAACCGCAATCTTAAACGATTTCTCCGCCGCCCGGCAGAGGTATTAAATCGTGCGCGCGCGATATCGAGGGAGGCGAAATGTACGGGCTGGAGGGCCGGGTCGGGCTCGTCACCGGTGGCGGCGGCGGCATCGGGCGGGCGATCGCCCGGCGGCTGGCGCGCGAGGGGATGGCGGTCGCGGTGCTCGACCGGGACGAGGCGGCGGCTGAGGGGGTTGCGTCCGAGATCGGAGGGCTCGCGGTCACCGCCGATGTGACGGCGCCGGAGGAAGCCGGGAAGGCGGTCGCGGCAGTGCTCGCCCGTTTCGGCAAGATCGATCTCCTCGTCAACAATGCCGGCATTGCCTGGACCGGACCGGCGCTCGACATGCCGCTCGAGGTGTTGCAGGCGATGCTGCGGGTCAATGTCGAGGGCGTGTTCATCATGAGCCGTGCGGTGCTGCCGCATATGATCGCGCGGCGCTCGGGCGCCGTCGTCAACCTCGCCTCCTGGGCCGGCAAGACCGGCAATGCCTGGTTCGCCGGCTACAGCGCCAGCAAGTTTGCGGTGGTCGGCCTGACCCAGGCGCTGGCGCGCGAGATGGCGCCGCACGGCATCCGGGTCAACGCGATCTGCCCCGGCATCGTTGTCGATACCGCGATGCGCGAGGCGCTCGAAGCGCAGCAGCGGCAATATGGGCTGCCGGAAACCGCCGAGCGGGCGCAATCGATCCCGATCGGGCGGCTCTCGGTGCCCGACGACGTGGCCCGCGCCGCGGCCTTTCTCGCCTCCGACGAGGCGGCCTATATTACCGGCGAAGCGATCAACCTCTCCGGCGGCCTGCTGATGGACTGAGCGGAAGCGGCGATGATGAAATTCGATCATCTGGCCCTGCCGGGTGCGCAATTGCGCAATATCACGCGACTGCGGACGCTGATGACGTCGGTGTCGTCCGACATCCTGCAAATCCCCTTGCGCGGGCTCGACCCGCGCATCCACGCCTTGCCTTCGCGCAGTGGGACGACGTGGATGGCCGGATCAAGTCCGGCCACGGGGAACCAAGGTTGTACGGCCCAGCAGAAGTAAAACCGCGATTGAAGGGAATGAGGCGATGACCAAATTCACGGATTGGCAGCCGCATGGCGTGATCCCCGCGGTATTGCTGCCGTTTCACCGGGATTTCAGCATCGACGAGACATCCTGCCGCAAGCACCTGCGCGATGTGGCGGCGGTGGACGGGATCTCGGCGATCACCGTCAACGGCCATTCCTCGGAAGTCCATGCCTGCAATTTGGACGAGCAGCAGCGGGTGCTGGCGCTGACCATGGACGAGCTCGGCGACCGGCTGCCGATCATCGCCGGCGTCTACAGCGACGGCAGCCTCGAAGCGGCGCGCATCGCACGCATGGCCGAGGCCGGCGGCGCCTCCTGCCTGCTGGTGTTTCCGCCGCAAAGCATGACGATGGGCGGCCAGCTGCGGCCGGAAATGGCGGTCGCGCATTTTCGCGACGATCGCGGCGGCGACGAGCCTGCCCTTGATCTGCTTCAACTATCCGCTGGCGGGTGGGCTCGGCTATCCGCACGAGACCTTGCTGCGCCTCGTCGCGGAGGTGCCCTCGATCCGCGCGGTCAAGGACTGGTCGGGCGACCCGACGGTGCACGAGCGCAACATCCGCGCGCTGCAATCGCTCTCCCGCCCGGTCAATGTGCTGACGACGCACAGCGCGTGGCTCCTGAGCTCGCTGGTGCTGGGCTGCAACGGGCTCCTCTCCGGCGCCGGCAGCGTCATCGCCGACCTTCAGGTCGCATTGTTCCGCGCGGTCCAGGCGCAACGACCTCGCCCAGGCGCGGGCGATCAACGAGCGGATCTATCCGCTGGCCCAGGCCTTTTATGCACCGCCTTTTCTCGACATGCACAACCGGATGAAGGAGGTCCTGGCGCTGCTCGGCCGCTTGCCGCCGGCCGTCGTGCGCCCGCCCTTGGTCAAGCTCGGCACGGATGAGATCGACCGGCTGCGCCGCGCGGTCGCCGCCGCCGGGCTCGTCCACGAACCGGCGCCGGCGCTCGCCGCCGAGTGACCCTGGCGGCGGGAGGCAAGCATGGCCGAGACCGACACCCTTTATGACCGGGATTTCGTCCTGTGGGCCGAGGAGCAGGCGGCGGCGCTGCGCTGCGCCAAGGATTCGAACCTGCCGCTCGATTGGGAGAACCTCGCCGAGGAGATCGAGAGCTTGGGAAGATCGCAGCGCACCGAATTGAATTCCCAAATCCGGCGGATCCTCAGGCATCTCTTCAAGCTCGATGCTTCTCCCACTGCGGCGCCGCGCGTCGGGTGGCGCACAACGATCCGGGATACGCGAGCCGAGATCGAAGACCTCCTGGAGAACAGCCCGAGCCTTAGACGTGAAGTCGCCGACATCGTTGCAAAGCAAGCGGTGAAAGGCGCGAAGCTCGCCATCGGGGATGTCGACGAGCATGGTGAACCTACCGAGGCGATTCGGGCACGGCTCGCGCAAGGCGGGTTCACGGCCGAGCAGGTGCTCGGCGACTGGTTTGCGGACCAGCCCGGCTGAGCCCACTTACGAGGCCGCATCGCCGGAATGCGGCGGGCGGCCATGCACGTGCACATGATGGCCGCCGGCTTCGGCGAGGATGCGGGTTGCGGCGGCTTCGCGCTCGGGATCCTCGCAGCGCGCCCATAGGAGGGCGGCGCCGGCGTCGAGCGCGGTCTTGAACTCGGCGCTGTGGCGCGGCGCCGTGTAGTCGTCGAACAATTCCTTTAGTGCTGCACCGCCGAGACCGGCCGCGACCAATGCTGCGACCACGGCGGCGATCGGCCCGCCCGACAGCACGGCAATGCCGGCGACGGTCAGCGGCGCAATATATTTTATCTCGTCGCTGAGCCCGGCCGGGACCGCTTCGGCCCCGGAGCCGGCCGCTGCGCCGGCGGCCGCCAGCGAATCGTGGGTCGCGAGCACCGAGAGATCGCTTGTCGCGAAACCCGCCGCGAGCAGCGCCGACACCGCGGCGCGGAAATGGGCGCGGTCGGGAAACGAGGCGACCGCCTCGCGGACGGTCGGAGCAGAGGGCGAAGCCCCGGACATGCCGATCCTCTCTTTCGTGCTGGCGCGGCCGGCATGATAGCTTGCAACGCCCCGATGCGTCCCGCCTCCCCGCCAGCTCCCTCCGCCACCGAGACACCGGCCGCCTCGCCGGTCATGGCGCAATACCATCAGGCCAAGGCGGAGAACCCGGGCTGCCTGTTGTTTTTCCGGATGGGCGATTTCTTCGAGATGTTTTTCGACGACGCGGTCGCGGCGGCGGCAGCGCTCGATATCGCCTTGACCAAGCGCGGCCGGCACGACGGCGCCGATATCCCGATGTGCGGCGTGCCGGTCCACACTGCCGAGACCTATCTCGCCCGGCTGATCCGCGCCGGGTTCAAGGTGGCGATCTGCGAGCAGATCGAGGACCCGGCCGAGGCGCGGCGGCGCGGCAACAAAGGGCCGGTGCGGCGCGCGGTGGTCCGCGTCGTCACCGCCGGGACCCTCACCGAGGAGGGTCTGCTCGACGCGCGCCGGAATAATTATCTCGCCGGCATCGCCGAGGCGGGCGGCGAGATCGGCCTCGCCTGGCTCGATCTGTCGACCGGCGCTTTTGCGCTGATGCCGACGCACGAGCCGGCATTGGCCGGCGATCTGGCGCGGATCGCGCCCGGCGAGATCCTGCTGCCCGAGCGGATGCTCGCCCGCCCGGCGTTGGGCGAGCTGTTGGCCGAATGGAAACCGGCGTTGACGCCGTTGCCGGACGCCCGGTTCGACAGCGCCGCCGCCCGCCGCCGGCTCGAAGAATTCTACGGTGTCGGGGCGCTCGACGGGTTTGGCAGCTTCGGCCGCAGCGAGATCGCCGCCGCGGGCGTCCTCGTCGATTATGTCGGGCTGACCCAGCCGGGCCGGGCGCCGCATCTGCTTGCCGCCGCAGCGGGTCGTGCCGGGCTCGGTCATGCAGATCGATGCGGCGACGCGGCGCAACCTCGAATTGACCGCGAGCGTTGCCGGCGGGCGCCGCGGCAGCCTTTTGGCGACGATCGACCGCACCATGACCGCCGCCGGCGCGCGCCTTCTCGCCGAGCAATCGGCGGCTCCGTTGACCGACCCCGCGGCGATCGCGGCACGGCTCGACGCGGTGCAGTGCCTGGTCGATCGCCCGGATTCGCGGTCCGCGTTGCGCGAGCGGCTGCGCCATTGCCCCGATCTCGAACGCGCGCTGACCCGGCTCGGGCTCGGCCGCGGCGGTCCGCGCGACCTTGCCGCGCTCGGCCGCGCCTTGGCCGAGACCGCGACAGTGCGCGATCTCCTGGCTGAGCCGAGCCTGGTGCCGTTGCCCGAGCGGCTGGCCGAAGCGCGACAGGGGCTCGGCGAGCACAGCACCCTGGTCGCGCGGCTCGGGCATGCGCTCGGCCCCGAATTGCCGCTGTTCGCCCGCGACGGCGGCTTTATCGCCGCCGGATATTCCGACGAGCTCGACGAATGGCGCCGGCTGCGCGACGAAAGCCGCCGGATGATCGCCGCGCTGCAGGCCCGCTACGTCGCGCAGACCGCGGTCGGCGCGCTCAAGATCCGCCACAACAACGTGATCGGCTACTACATCGAAGTGTCGGCCGGCCACGCCGGCAAGCTCGGCCCCGAATTCATCCATCGCCAGACCATGGCGGGGGCGCAGCGCTACACGACCGCGGAATTGGCCGATCTCGAAACCCGGATCGCGAGCGCCGCCGAGCGGGGCTTGGCGCTGGAATTGCGGCTGTGGGACGAGCTCGTCGGCGAGGTTGTCGCCCGGCGCGCCGAGATCGCCGCGGCGGCGGCGGCGCTCGCCGCGATCGACCTCGCCGCCGCGCTGGCCGAACGCGCGACCGAAGGCGGCTGGGTGCGCCCGCTCGTCGAGGCCGGCACCGCCTTTGCGATCGAGGGCGGGCGCCACCCGATGGTCGAGGCCGCGCGCGCCGGGGTGGGCGGGGACGCCTTTGTCGCCAACGACTGCCTCCTCGGCGAGGACGAGCGGATCTGGCTCGTCACCGGCCCCAACATGGCCGGCAAGAGCACCTTTCTGCGGCAGAACGCGCTGATCGCGATCCTGGCGCAGATGGGCTCCTATGTGCCGGCGCGTGCCGGCCCGGATCGGCGTCGTCGACCGCCTGTTCAGCCGGGTGGGTGCGGCCGACGACCTGGCGCGCGGGCGTTCCACGTTCATGGTCGAGATGGTCGAGACCGCAGCGATCCTGAACCAGGCCGGCGCCCGGCTCGTTTGTCATCCTCGACGAGATCGGCCGGGGCACGGCGACCTTCGACGGGCTCTCGATCGCCTGGGCGGCGCTCGAGCATCTGCACGAGGTCAACCGCTGCCGCGCGCTCTTCGCCACCCATTACCACGAGCTGACGGCGCTCTCGGCCAAGCTCCCGGCGCTCGCCTGCCGCACGATGCGGGTCAAGGAATGGAAAGGCGACGTGGTGTTTCTGCACGAGGTCGGGCCGGGCACCGCCGACCGCTCCTACGGCATTCATGTCGCGAAGCTCGCCGGCCTGCCAAAGACCGTCACCGCCCGCGCCGAGGAGGTGCTGGAGATTTTGGAAAAAGGCGAGGAAGGCGGCGCGCTCGCCCGCCTCGCCGACGACCTGCCGCTGTTCAGCGCCGCCCGCCGCCGCAGCGCGCCGGCGCCTGCGCCCGCCCCGCCGGAATCCGCGGCCGAAGCAGTGCTGCGCGACACCCGCCCCGACGAGCTCACCCCGCGCGACGCCCTCGACCTCCTCTACCGGCTCAAGGGCCTGGCGGCGGAAGTGATCCTGCACCGAGAACTTGCAGATTGGGTGGTATCAGATCGAGATCAGGTGAGCTCCTTGCCGAAAGCCGATCCGTCGTGGTCTGCGGCAGCGAAAAGCTGCATCGCATCGGTGCCCGCTAAATCGGAACCGTCACGGACCTTAGCAGAAAACGGTATTTTTGTCAATATAGATATTACCGAATCACATACGTGAGTGTCGGCGGCCACGCGCTTGATCGGTTTGCCGAACCGGGGTAGGGGGCCTGTGTCAGCCTTTCGGCATCGGCTTCCTCGATCGGGTCGGGTGGGGGAGGCGGTGCCGAGGGTTGAGCGAACCTGACCCCGAACGGCATCCCCTATGCACGCATTTTTAGTATCGACAGCGGTCATCGCCCTCGCCGAGATCGGCGACAAGACGCAAATCCTGTCGCTGATGCTGGCCGCACGATTTCGCCGGCCGGTACCGATCATCTTCGGCATTCTGCTGGCGACGATCGCCAACCACGCCGCGGCAGCGCTCGTCGGGACCCTGTTCGGGAGCTTTTTTGCCGGGCCCTGGATGCGCTGGATTCTCGGCGCCTCGTTTCTCGGGGTCGCGGTCTGGGCGCTCTTTCCCGACAGATACGAAGAGAGCGCCGGTCCGATCGGCCGGTCGGGTGCCTTTGGCGCGACCTTCGTCGCCTTTTTTCTCGCCGAGATCGGCGACAAGACGCAGATCGCGACGATCGGGCTCGCCGCCCGCTTCGAGATGTTTCTGCCGGTCGTCATCGGCACGACCTGCGGCATGATGCTGGCCAACATTCCGGCGGTGATCATCGGCGACCGGATCGCCGGCCGGCTCCCGGTCAAGGCGATCCGCATCGCCGCCGCGATCGTCTTTGCGACCCTCGGAATCCTCACCCTCACCGGCTTTGGCGGCTGAAATCGACTGGAGCGGGACAGCATTCGGGGCCGGCGGTGGCGCCGATTGCGTGCCCGTGGTTACCCCAAGAGCCGCAGCAATGCCGCCACACCACCGAGGATCGCCAGGGTTTGCAACCCGACGGCCCCGAACATCCATTTCATGATCTCACCCTTGGCTTCGGCGAGCTCGGCTTTTGTCGCCATCACAGCCCGTATCTCGCCGAGACGCAGATCGAGCTCGGAGCGCATCTCCCCGAGGCGCAGATCGAGGTACTCGCGCGTGACGACGGCCTCGCCGATCGTCTCCGAAAGCGCGCTCGCGACGTCCTGCGCCTGCCTGGCCGGCAGTCCCGCAGCCTCCAGCCGCTGAGCAAGCTTCAGCGTATCGAATGCTACGGGGCTCATGGAGAACAAAAAGCCGGTAAAAGCTCTCGGGTGTCAACAGCCCGTCCTGCCCCGCCACGGCGGTCGGTCACGGCCGCGGGAAGCCGTCGGCGACGGAGCAAGCGGCAAGGCGCGACCGCGGCCAGGAGTGCCGGGCTGCAACGCGGCCGATGCCGCCGGTTTCGGCTGTCGAGCGGCCGGGCGCGTGATCCGGCGGACGGGCCGGGAAGAATTCCTCAATGGGGTTCAGCAAGGTATTGTTGTTCAGCCGGAAATTGCTTAGAGCCAGCTGACAGCGGGGAGGGGCTCGCAACGATCCCTGGCACCGATCGGATCGCCACAGCCGCGCGGGCGCCGCGGGGCAGACCCGGCACGGGCCAAATCGCAGCGGCCACCAAGCTTTTTCTCCGCTGTTCGAGGGTTTTGCAGCAGTCTCGGAGATAGGCCCCGCAATGGCGCATCGCGAATTCAGTCGGAGGCTCGGACGACACGGCACCCCGCTCTGGATGGTTGTCGCCGCGCTGCTGAGCGGGATCGCCGCACCGGCGATGGCGGCAGCACCGCCGGCAAAGCTCGCCCCTTGTCTGGCCTGTCATGGCGCCGGGGGGCAATCCGTCATCGCGGGCGTCCCCTCGCTCGGCGGCCAGCCGTCGAAATATCTGGTCATTCAGCTCTTCATGTTCCGCGAGGGGATGCGCGAAGCCCCGCCGATGAACGCCATGATCAAGGGCTGGACCGACGACGAGCTGCAGCAGGCGGCGGATTATCTCGCCGGCTTGCCCGCGCCAAAGCCGCCGGCCGATCAGGGGGACGCCGTGCGCGCCGCCAAGTCCCAGGCGCTGACCGAGCAATACCATTGCAACGTTTGCCACCGCCCGGATTTCACCGGCCAGGACAATGTTCCGCACCTCGCCGACCAGCGCGAAGACTACCTTGTAAAGGCGCTGAGCCAATACAAAAGCGGCGCGCGGCACGGCTATGATGCGACGATGGCCGAAGCGTTGCAGCCGGTCGATGCGGCGGACCTGCCCGACCTCGCCTATTACCTGTCGCATTTCCGGCCAGCCGCCGGGCATTAGCTGATCGGCACCCAATCGGCAGCTAACTAATCGGCTGGGCGCGGCGGGCGAGCCGGACGGCGAAACGCCTCGTGGCGCAAGAGGTAGAGCCCGGTCAAGGTGACGATCGCGGCACCCGCGATCATCGGCCCGGTCGGGACCTCGTTCCAGATCGCAAAGCCCAAGACCGAGCCCCAGATCAGCGCCGTGTAGTTGAACGGCGAGACCGCCGCTGCCGGCGCGTAATAAAGCGCTTGGGTCGTCCAATATTGCGACACGCCGCCGATCAGCCCGATCGAGCAAAAGAGGGCGAAATCGAGCGGGCCGGGCGTGACCCAAAAGAACGGCAGGGCAGGGAGCGCCATCAGGGTCATGAAGAAGGCGGTGTAGAACACGATCGAGGCGGTCGATTCGGTGCGCGTCAGCCCGCGCACGGTCAACGTGCCGACGGCGTTGCACGCAGCGCAAAAGAGCGCGTTGGCCATGCCGAGCCCGCTGCCGCTGCCCGACGGCCGCGCCATGATCAAGACACCGGCAAAACCGGCCAAAACCGCGATCCAGCGCTCGCGCCCGACCTGCTCTTTCAGGATCGGCCAGGAGAGCGCCGTCAAAAACAGGGGTGCGGCAAAGGTCAGCGCCACCGCATCGGCCAATGGCAGCAGGTGGTAGGCGAAAAACGAGGTGACGTTGGAGGCGCCCCAGATTGCCGCGCGCCCGAATTGCGCACCGAGCCGGTGGGTGCGCAGGGTCGAAGTGCCGCCGGCGCGCAGCACCAGGATGTAGGACGGCAACAGCGCGACAGCGCTGCGGAAAAACACCAGCATCGGGATCGGGTAGCTTTGCGCCAGCCATTTGCCGATCGCGTTCTGGATCGAAAACAGAAAGACCGACGCGACCATGTAGAGAATGCCGAGCCGGATATCGTCGACGCGCGCCGCCGGCCGCGCGGAGGTCGCCACGATCGGGTCAGAGCCGGTCGGGGTCGAAAGCGAGCACCGTGTCGCCGCCCAGCGCCGCGGCGAGACAGCCGGGCGCGCGCGCGAGAAAATGCTCGGCGAAAAAGCGCGCGGTCTGGATTTTCGCGGCGAGGAACAGGGCGTCGCCGTCACCGGCTGTGATCTGTTGGCCGGCGGCCGATGCCTGGCGCGCCATCAGCCAGCCGGAAGCGACGATGCCGAAAATTTCGAGATAGGGTGCGGCCCCGGCAGCCGCCCTGTCCTCTGCCGCCACGACCAGATCGGAGGTGGCCGCCCGCAGCGCCTCCAAGCCGCGCCGCAGCCCTTGGCCGATCCCCGCGAGATGCGCGAGATGGGGATGGGGGCGATCGAGCGCGGCGATCGTCGCCTCGATATCGGCAAAGAGCTCGGCCGCGGCCATGCCCCGGTCGCGGCGCAGTTTGCGGCCGACGAGGTCGCCCGCCTGGATGCCGTTGGTCCCTTCGTAGATCGGTGCGATCCGGGCGTCGCGCAGATATTGGGCGGCTCCGGTCTCCTCGATATAGCCCATGCCGCCATGCACCTGGATGCCGGTCGAAGCGATGGCGACGGCGAGATCGCTGCACCACGCCTTGACCACCGGGGTCAGCAATTCGGCGCGCCGCCGCGCGGCAGCATCGCCCTCGACCAGCGAGACCGCGTAATAAGCGAGCGCCCGCATCGCCTGCGTCCCGGCGCGCATCCACAACAGCATCCGGCGCACATCGGGATGATGGATGATCGCCAGCGCGCCGGCATCGGCCGCGGCGCCGAGCGGGTGGCCCTGCACCCGGACCCGCGCGAAATCGCGGGCCTCTTGATAGGCGCGCTCGGCGATGGCGACCCCCTGGAGGCCGACATTGAGCCGGGCGTTGTTCATCATGACGAACATCGCTTCGAGGCCGCGATGCTCGGCGCCGACCAGCGAGCCGACCGCATCCTCGTAGTCGAGGACACAAGTCGGCGAGGCATGAATCCCGAGCTTTTGCTCGAGGCGCAGCGTGCGCACGCCGTTGCGGCGGCCGGGCGCGCCGTCCTCGTCGGGAAGGAATTTCGGCACCAGGAACAGCGACAAGCCGCGGCTGCCGGGAGGGCCCGCCGGCAATGCGCGCCAGCACCATATGGACGATGTTGGGGGTGAGGTCGTGATCGCCCCAGGTGATGAAGATCTTTTGCCCGGTGATCCGGTAATGGTCGTCCGTCGGGCACGGCACGCGTGCGCAACGCGCCGAGATCGGACCCGGCCTGCGGCTCGGTCAAGTTCATCGTCCCGGTCCATTCGCCGGCAACGAGCTGTGCCAGATAGAGCCGCTTTTGCGCGTCCGAGCCGTGCCGCTGCAATACCTCGACCGCGGCGAGGTTGAGCAGCGGACAAAGCGCGAAAGCTCATGCACGCCGAATTCCACATTTCGCTGACCGGTGCCGCGAGCAGCAGCGGCAGGCCCTGCCCGCCATATTCGGGATCGGCGGCGAGCCCGTTCCAGCCGCCTTCGACATAGCGCGCATAGGCCTCGCGAAACCCCGCGGGCGTGCGCACCACGCCGTTTTCGAGAACGCTGCCGACACGGTCGGCCGGCTGGTTCAACGGGGCGATGACGCTCTCGGCCAGCTTTGCCGCCGCACCGAGGACCGACTGGGCAAGATCGGCGGGTACCGCCGCGGCGCTCCCGGACGCCGCGACGTTGTCGAGAACAAACTGCATTTCGGCGAGCGGGGCGGCATAGGGCATCGTCAACCTGTCGGCAAAGGGGCCCGAGCATATCGGAAATCGCCCCCAAGAGCCGCTTTCGGCCGCAACCCCGCAACGCGGAAATCGGCGGGCCGCGGCGCTCCCTGCGCTCGCCGGTTTCACTGCTTCCGCAGCAGATCTGCAGCGAATGCCGCTCTCCCGGCTCGGCCCGCCGCGCCTCTTCGCGAGCCAATCCAATCCCAGTTCATCCGACCGTACGATATGATTACGGCAATTTTACCGTCGCCCCGCATTGGCCCCATACGGCGGATACCAATCCGCCGTTGACGGAAGTCGGCGGGTCGCGACCCGCTCTACGCTAGTGGAAGAAACCAGACACTTGACTCCGTTCTTGCCTTCCCGGCGAAGGCCTGGCGAAGGCCGGGACCCATCTCTGCCATGGGTACCGGCCTTCGCCGGTATGGCGGGTAGTTGGGTCACATCCGTCAGATGCCATCCACTAGCTGTCGCGACCCGCCGTGCCCCAGCTACGCACAAATTAGGTAAACTGTCCCCGTAATCGGCCCAAACCGTAATCCGCAAATTAAGTAAACTGTCCCCGTAATCCGTAATCGCAAGTAAACTGTCCCCGTAATCGTAGTCGATTTTTTTCGGTTAGGAAATGAAATTTCGGCGGCTGGCGGATCGGTCATCGTTTCAACGGGTTACCAAATCCGCCGTTGCGCGCCGCGGTTGGTCGTGGCAGGTCTTCGTCATCGCGCCTCGGGCATTTTTTTCGCGGACGAAATGAAAATTCCGGCCTGATCCTTGTGGCGCAAATCACGCTTGGTTTCGCCGCTACGGGTCACCAACCGAACTCGTGACGAAGCCAGGCCCCAATACCCGTGACGATGGCTGTCGGACCGAAGCGGCGGATGCAAAGGATGGCGAGTTCCCACCAAAGCCAACGCAACGCATAAGACCGCCCCCACCGTGCTGCATAGGTTCGAAAGTCTTCGGTGAGGTCACCCGCCACGCCGTCGCGGAGCTTTTTCGGTACGATGAACGGCACGAATTTCAAGCCGAACTCAGGGATCATCACGTGTGCCGTCCGCCGGCGCTGCAACGCTTTCGCTCGGGCTTGTAGATGATCTAACCTATGCCTTTGCGCGACTTCGCCGAAACGTTTGCTGATCTTGGCGGCCAAGTTGACCTGGCGGTCTAGAGTATCAAGTAAAATTTCTTCCCACCAGGAGTTGGTGATATAAATTTCTTCTCGCCAGTTGGTGATATAAATATTGTTGTCAAGCAACATATCGTCTTTGACGGCTTTGCTTTTTGCAGTCTTCTTCAGGTGCTGGTTGTTCATGCTGGTGATCCCTCCGGAAGACCAGCCCACAGGTTCGTAGTCACAAGCATTGCAGCATCCAGAGCACGTCGGCCGGGGGCCTCTATGCGGTAAAACCGTTTCGCTCGCCCCCCACGTTCAGCGGTCGCGCCGCCGGTCCAAGAAGAAACAAACCCCTTCCTTTCAAGACGTTCTAACGCGGTATAAACAGCGCCGACCGAGACTTCTCGTCCCAATCGCTTGCTGACGCCGTGACGGATCGGCACTCCATAGCTACCCGGCCCAAGCCCAAGGCGAAGAACTTCGAGCAGCACGGCTTGCTCAAACTCGCGCAAGGTATCGCGCCCCATTCGGCACACCCAATGCTATTTGTCCTACACCGAGATATAAACCGGCGGCACCAACTTCAAGGCCCATCTCGCGCATCAATTGGCTGCAGCGGCGGTCGGCCCGAGACGCAAGCGCAGCCCCGCTGACGCGCGGGACAGCGCCGGCATAGTCGCGTAGCGTGCAGCCGCGAGATGGCCCCTCCGTGCCCCGCGAGTGCGGTTTTTGTTGCGCCAGGCCGGGCGATCGCCGCAAACTCGGGTCCCAAGAAGACCAAAACCGTGGCTCGCGCGTCCCCAGCCCTCGGGTTACGCGGGTTACGGCGGGTTACGGTGGGGTTACGGGTGGGGTTACGGTGACAGGGGTACGGTGACAGTGCACTTAATTGGACATGTTACGGTGACAGTGCACTTAATTGATAGGGAAACGAATAAAATTCACTGTTACCGTAACGTCCGTAACGTCGCACCGTAACGTCGAAATAAAATGCACTGTCACCGTAACGTATTCGCACCGTAACGTATTCGTTGTCGATCAGGAAATGATAGAAATTCGCGGGCTGCTGTTCGGCGATCGTGACCAGAATGCCGAGGCTCATCAGGATGTCGCTCTCGGAATCGAACAGGATCACCTTTTTCTCCGGCCGGGCGAGCGCCAAGTCCAGCGCGAACCCGGCGTGTCCACCCATCGCCGGGTCACCGAGCGGCAGGTCGCGGTTCGGCCGAGTGGTGAGATCGACCCAATAGCGGCCGCCGCGGGGTTACGGGGACAGTTTACTTAACTGGCGACCGGACGCGACGAAGGGCGGCCGTTGCGGTCGGCTGCTAGCTAGGTCGCGGTTTGGGACCCGATCGGCGCCGTCGGCAAGCGCCGCCTGACCCGCGGCGAAGGCCGGCTTTCGGCAACCGACACGCGCACCGTCGAGGACGGTGTGCGGCGCGTTCTGGAATCGTTACCGGCGTGGGTGAACCAGCAGGACGGCTGTCGGCGATTAGGGCGCCGGCGTATGCGGTCGCGGCGCGCTTGGCCGTGGCTGGCGGAGGGCCTAGAACGACGGCCGAGGATCTCTGCGCAGAGGGAAGTGCGACCATGCCCGACACGCTCACGACGAATTCGCCGATCATCGCCGCCTACCGCGCCGCGACACCGGGCTCGGCCGCCGCCGCCGAAAAAGCCGCGGATTTCTTCCCGAGCGGCATCACCCATGATTCGCGCTACATCGAGCCCTACGGGATCTATGTCGCCCGTGCCCAGGGCCCGCGCAAATGGGATGTCGACGGGCATTGCTTATGTCGATTATTTCGGCGGGCACGGCGCGCTGCTGCTCGGCCATTGCCACCCGAAGGTGGTCGAGGCGGTGCATAAGCAGATCGAGCGCGGGACCCATTTCGGCGCCAGCCACGAAGCCGAGATCGAATGGGCCGAATGGATCATGCGGCTCGTGCCCACGGCCGAGCGGGTGCGCTTCACCTCGTCGGGCACCGAGGCGACGTTGATGGCATTGCGCCTCGCCCGCGCCTTTACCGGCAAGGACAAGGTCGTTCGCTTCAAGCACCATTTCCACGGCTGGCACGACCACATGACCTCGGGCTATGCGAGCCATTTCGACGGCACGCCGACGACCGGCGTCTTGCCCGGGGTGGCCGGCAGCGTCTTGCTCGCCGAGCAAAACGACGCCGAGGGGCTGGCGCGGCTCTTCGAGAGCCATGACGACATCGCCGCCGCGATCCTCGAGCCGACCGGGGCGCATGGCGCGCGGCTGCCGATCGATCCCGCGTTTCTGACCCGCCTGCGCGAGCTGACCCGCGAGCACGGTGTGCTGTTGATTTTCGACGAGGTGGTGACCGGGTTCCGCGTGGCGCCGGGCGGCGCGCAATCGGTTTTCGGCGTCCGGCCCGATTTGACCACGCTCGCCAAGATCGTCGCCGGCGGGCTGCCGGGGGCGGCGGTGACCGGACGCAAGGACATCCTCGACCTCTTGGATTTCGGCGTCACCAAAGCGACGGAGCGCGAAAAGATCGCGCATCAGGGGACCTTCAACGCCAACCCGCTCTCCGCCGCCGCCGGGGTCGCCGCCTTGGCAGTCGTCGGCACCACCGACGCCTGCGCCCGCGCCAATGCCTATGGCGAGGCGGTGCGCAAACGGATCAACGAGGTGTTCGAGGAGGAGCGGGTGCCGTGGGCCGCCTACGGCACGTTTTCGATGCTGCACATCTTTACCAACCCCGAAGGGAAGGCGCTCACGCCCACCCGGTTCGACGCGCTCGCCGAGCCGCACGACATCCTGACCGGCAAGCATCATGCGGCGCTGATCAACAAGTTCCGGCTGGCGATGATGGTGAACGGCGTCGATTTCAACAGCAGCCCGGGCGGCGTCGTCTCGATGACGCATGGCGAGCCCGAGCTCGAAGACACCGCCGCGGCGCTGCGCAAAAGCCTGCGCATGCTAAAGCAGGAAGGCGAGATCTGAGCGAGCGGCGGCAACCGCCATCGCCCGGTTCCGCAAATTTACCGGGTAGGGCAGCGGACCGGTCCGTGGCGGGCGGGTGGTCAGCGCGTTGGCACCGGCTCGAACGAGATCCGCAACCGCATGCCCGTTGCCGCGGCGAGCCGTTCGAGGGTGCGCGTCGAGGGTTTCACCTTGCCGCCTTCGAGACGTGCGATCACCGCCTGCGTCGTATGCATGCGCTCGGCCAGCTGCTGCTGGGTGAGACCGGCGCGGGCGCGTGCCTCGATCATCGCCGCCGCCAGCGCGAATTCCTCGCCAAGGGCATTATAGGCCTTCACATATTCCGGGTCTCGGCGCCAGGCGGCAAAGGATTCCTCTACCGGGATCATTTTCCTCTTCATGTCACCTCCTCCGCACGTCGCCGAGCGAGCTCGATTTCACGCCGCGGCGTCCTTTGGGTCTTCTTTGTGAAGACCCGCAGGATTACCAATCGCCGGTCAGATGCGGTCACATAGAGGGCGCGGGCGATCCCGTCTCTTCCGCGCAGCCGCATCTCCCAAATCGGGCCCTCGATATGCTTGATATAGGGCTCGTGCACCGGTTCGAGGCCAAAGGCCTGCACCAGCCTGACGATGTGCTCAAAGCTCGCGCGTGTGCTCGGCGGCAGCGCATCGAGCTCCGCCTGCGCCACGGCATTCACAAAGACCAGCGACCACGTACGCAGCATATATCTTTTTTGCAATAGGCGTCAACAGTGCAGCGCACCCGCGGTGGGCTTGCTCCGGCGGTGAGCAAATACTGTTTCGTTCCGCCGTCATTAAAGCGTCAATCCGGGTGGTGCGACTTTCGCTTGCACGCCTGATCGACTAGCCTCGCCAGACGCGTGCAGCGGGGCGGCGTATGGCGGATGCGGCGGTCGCGGGCGGATGGCTCGGCCGCGCGCCGGGATGGGGCGCGCGCGCCTGGGAAATGCTGCACGCGGCGCTGGCCGCCGAAGGCGAGCGGCGCCTGTTGTGGCTGCCGGTCTTCTTTGGCGCCGGGATCGGCGTCTATTTCGCGCTGACCTTCGAGCCGCCGTTGTGGCCCGGCATCGCTGGCATCGCGGCCGCGGCGGGCCTGGCTGCGGCAATGCGGAATTATCCGCTGACGGGCGAGGCGGCGCTCGCCCTCAGCGTCTTTGCCGCCGGCTTTACGTTGGCCGCCGAGACCACCTGGGAACATCAAGCACCGATGCTGGTGCGCCGCCTCGGCCCGGTCGAGGTCACCGGGCGCGTCCTCGATATCGACCGGCAGGGAACCGGCTGGCGGCTGATCGTCGCTCCCGCTGCGCTGCCGGGGCTGGCGCCGGGCGACGAGCCGCGGCGGCTGCGGCTCCATATCCCAAAGTCGAGCGACCTGCTCGTCCCCGGCGACGGCGTGCGCATGAAGGCGGTGCTCTATCCGGTGCCGGGGCAGGTGCTGCCGGGCGGGCACGACATGCAGCGCGAAGCCTATTTCGCCGAGATCGGCGGGGTCGGCTACAGCTATGGCGGCGCCCGCCGGGTCGCCTTGCCCGAGGATGCAGCCGGCGGCTGGCGCCAAGCGTTGCGCGAATTGCGCGCGCGGATGACGCAGCGGATCACCGCCGTCTTGCCGGGCTCGACCGGCGGCGTCGCCTCGGCGCTGATCACCGGCAAGCGCGGTGCGGTTTCGGAGGAGGTAAAGGAGGCGTTTCGCAATTCCGGCCTGTCGCACCTCTTGGCGATCGCCGGCTTGCATATGGGGCTGGTCGCCGCCTTTGTGTTTTTTGCCGTGCGCGGCGGGCTGGCCCTGATCCCGTGGGTGGCGCTGCGCTATCCGATCAAAAAGATCGCCGCCGCCGCCACGCTTTTTGTGCTGACCTGCTACTTGTTGATCTCGGGTGCGGCGATCCCGACCGAGCGCGCCTTTGTCATGAACGGGCTCGTCTTTGTCGCAATCCTGCTCGACCGGCTGCGGATTTCGATGCGGGTCTGCGCGATTGCCGCCGCGGTGGTGCTGGCGCTCGACCCGGCGAGCTTTGTCGGCGTCAGCTTTCAGATGTCGTTCGGCGCCGTCGTGGCGCTGATCGCGGTCTACGAAACTTTTGGCGCGCGGCTCGGCCGCGTGCTGCATGGCCGCACCCTGGCCGGTCAGGTGCTGGGGTATTGCGGCGCGGTCGTCGTCACCACGCTCGTCGCCACGATCGGCACCCTGCCGTTCTCGATCTATCACTTTCACAAGCTGGTGCTTTATTCGCCGCTCGCCAATGTCGTCGCGGTGCCGCTGAGCGCGTTGTGGACATTGCCGTGGGGCGTCGTCGGCTGCCTCTTGATGCCGTTTGGCCTCGAGCGGCTGGCGCTGGTGCCGATGGGCTGGGGCATCGACCTGACGATCTGGGTCGCCGAACGGGTCTCGGGGTTGCGTGGCGATGTTTGGGCGATGCCGCGGCTGCCGGCCTGGGGGCTCGTGCTGATTTCGCTCGGCGGGCTGTGGCTTTGCCTGTGGCGCGGAGCTTGGCGGCGCTGGGGCGCGGTGGCGGTCGTGGCGGGCTTCGCCGGCATGGCGACGACCCGGCCGCCCGACATCGTGATCGCCGATATCGGCCGCTTTCTCGCCGCGCGGGCACCCGATGGCGGCTATTTTGTCGCCGCCGGGCACAGCGACCGGTTCGCTGCCTCGACCTTGGCCGAGGAGACCGGCGAGCCGCAATCGCCATGGCCGCAGGCGGGCGCGGCCAACGCCGCGGGGCTCGATTGCAGCGGTGGATTGTGCCGCTACGCCGCACGCGGGCGGCGGGTTGCGATCGTCACCGGCACGAGCGCCCTGCCGCTCGATTGCACCCAATGGGACGCGATCGTGGCGCAGGTCCCGGCGGGTTTTCGCTGTCGCCGGGTGGTGCCGGTGATCGACCGCTTCGATTCATGGCGACGCGGTGCGGTGGCGCTGTGGCTGGATGCGGACGGTGTTGCTGTCGAAGCCGCAAATGACAGCCGCGGCGACCGCCCCTGGGTGCCGCACCCGCAGTCGCGGCGGCGCCACCCCGACCACCCATACTGAAGGGGTCAGCCGGGCGACAGCAGCGGCCAATACCAGGCGAAAAACGCGCGATCGAGCGCCGCCGGGCGCGTCTGACGCAACAGCTCCTCCACTGCGTCGGAGTCGTCGGGGAGCTCACCCGGTGGCGGCGCATCGGGGGCGGCGAGCTCGATCAATTGAAGATCGGTCTGCCGGGCAAATTTCGGGATGACGCGCAGCAGCGCCGCCCGATCGCCCTGCACCAGCACCTGGCTGAGCGGGCCGAACGGCTGCCAGGCATCGGGCCCGGCCGGCTCGTCGAGGACCGGCAGCGCCGCCGATCGGACGAATTGCAGCATCTCCTTCCAATTCCACTCGGTGCTCCAGCGCGCGCGGCGGGTCACCGCAGCCTCGGCAAGCCAGCCGGGGAGTGCGGCGCCGTTTGGCGCCGGAGGATCGGCGCGGGCGGAGAGGTCGACAAAGATGAGCCCGTCGCGAATGCACACCGCGTAGCGGCCGAGGCGCAGCCGGGCCGGGTCGATCCGCGCCGACAGATCGGGCTCGACGAGCCGCCCGTCGGTGGTGAACTCCCAGCCGTGATAGGGGCAGATCAGCCGCTCTGCCGGGCCTTCCTCGGCCTCGCAGACCGGATAGCCGGCATGGATGCAGACATTGCGCAAGGCATGCAGGGCGCCGCCCTCGGCACGGGTCACCAAGACCGAGCGGCCGCCGCTGTCAAAGCGGAAATAGCGGTGGTCGACGTCGAGCCGGCTTTGATGGTCGACCGCAATCCAGGGCCGGACGAAAATCCGCTCGCGCTCGGCCGCGAACACCTCGGCGCTGTCGAGCCATTCCGGCGGCGGCACAATCTCGGCCGCGCCGTCGAGCTGGTCTGCGAGTGCCGCGAGGCTTGCAGGAAGGTCCATCGCCAAAGCCGCCGGTTCTTTGTTGCTCAGTCTCGCCAGCGTACAGGGCGGAGGGGGCGCGTCAAAAGATTTGTGCCGGTCTCAGCCATGCGCCGGCAAGCTTTGCTGCGACATCGGCGCGCGCGCGTCGAGGTGGGGCGCCGGCGCGTCGAGGCGGGCCTGGGTGACGGCGAGCTCGCGCTCCAGCGCCTCGGCACGCCGGCGGCATCGCCGCAATTCGCGCCGGCGCCGATGCCCGGCCGCCCATGCGACGATCGCCCCGATGCCGAACCCGGTCAAAAGGGCGAGGAAGACGATCAGATAAAGCCGCGTCTCGACGAGAAACGGCAGCGGCCACAGCCCGAGCGAAACCGCCTGCCGGTTGGAAATCGCGAACAGGCTGCACAGCACCGCCAAAATGACGACCGCCGGCCAGAACAACAGCCGCATCGAGCTGCCTGCGCCGATCGCCGCCAGGTTTCAGCCCGGGCGGGCGGCGTGGTTCAGGCGGTCGCGCAGCTGCTTGCCGGTTTTGAAAAACGGGACATGCTTTTCGGCGACCTTGACGCTGTCGCCGGTGCGCGGGTTGCGGCCGAGCCGCGCGTCGCGGCGCTTGACCGAGAACGCCCCGAACCCGCGCAGCTCGACGCGGTCACCGCGCGCCAAGGCCGCTGCGATCTCGTCGAAGATTGCGGTGACGATGATATCGACGTCACGCTGATAGAGATGCGGATTGGTTTCCGTGAGCTTTTGGACGAGCTCCGACTTGGTCACCGCGATCGTCCCCCCTGCACGCAACAGCGAGCCTCGAAGCGTGCCAAAGCCTCGGGCGCCGGTCAAGGCGGCCCGAGGTGCAATTCCCTCTTAGCTTCACTCTTTGTCGGCAGTCTCCTGGCGCCGGGCGCGGTTGATCGCCGCACCCAAAATGTCGCCGAGGCTCGCACCCGAATCGGACGATCCAAATTCGGCCATGGCGCGCTTTTCCTCATCGGCCTCACGGGCCTTGATCGACAGGTTGATTTTGCGCGTGGCGCGTTCGATCGTGGTCACCTTGGCATCGACCTTTTCACCGACCGCGAACCGGTCGGGCCGCTGCTCGCTGCGGTCGCGCGACAGCTCGGATTTGCGGATAAAGCCCAACAGGCCGTCGGCGATTGTGACCTCGACGCCGCCTTCGGTGATGCCGGCGACCGTGCCGGTCACGACTTCACCCTTTTTCAGCTTGGAAAAGCCCGATTCGAACGGATCCGCCTCGAGCTGCTTGATGCCCAGGCTGATGCGCTCCTTGTCGATATCGACGTCGAGCACCTTGACCCGGACCGCCTCGCCCTTGTGGTAGTTGCCGATGGCGTCCTCGCCCTGGCGGTTCCAGTCGATGTCGCTGAGGTGAACCATGCCGTCGATGTCGCCGGGCAGGCCGACAAACAGGCCGAACTCGGTGATGTTGCGGACCTCGCCGTCGAGCTCGGTGCCGATCGGGAACTCGTCGACAAAGGCCTCCCACGGATTGGCCAAGGTCTGCTTCAAGCCGAGGCTGATGCGGCGCTTTTGCGGGTCGACATCGAGCACCATGACCTCGACCTCCTGGCTGGTCGAGACGATCTTGCCGGGGTGCACGTTCTTTTTGGTCCAGCTCATCTCGGAGACGTGGACGAGACCCTCGACCCCCGGCTCCAGCTCGACAAAGGCGCCGTAGTCGGTGATGTTGGTGACGCGGCCCTTGAACTTGGCGGCGGCCGGGTATTTGAGCTCGACCCCTTCCCATGGATCGGCTTCGAGCTGCTTCATGCCCAACGAGATGCGCTGGGTCTCGGGGTTGAAGCGGATCACCTGGACCTTGACGTTTTGCCCGATGTTCAAGGCCTCGGACGGATGGTTGATCCGGCGCCAGGCGATATCGGTCACATGCAACAGGCCATCGACCCCGCCCAGATCGACAAAGGCGCCGTAATCGGTGATGTTCTTGACGACGCCGGCGAGAATCTGCCCCTCCTTGAGGCTCGCCACCAATTCCGAACGCTGCTCGGCGCGGCTTTCCTCGAGGACGGCGCGGCGCGAGACGACAATGTTGCCGCGCGAGCGGTCCATCTTGAGGATCTGGAACGGCTGCGGCGAGCCCAAGAGCGGGGTGATGTCGCGGACCGGCCGGATATCGACCTGGCTGCCGGGCAGAAACGCGACGGCGCCGTTCAGATCGACGGTGAAGCCGCCCTTGACCCGGCCGAAAATCGCGCCGGTCACCCGCTCGTTTGCCTGAAAGCTCTTTTCGAGCAAGGTCCACGCCTCCTCGCGGCGCGCCTTTTCGCGCGACAGCTGGGCCTCGCCGTTTTTGTCTTCCATCCGTTCGAGAAAGACCTCGACGGTGTCGCCGACATGCAGCTCGGGCTCGGCGCCGCCGGCGGCGAATTCCTTCAACGCGACGCGGCCCTCGGATTTGAGGCCGACATCGATCAGCACCGCGTCGTTCTCGACAGCGATGACCCGGCCTTTGACGACGGTGCCTTCGAGCCCGGTGCCCATGCCGAGCGATTCAGCGAGCAATGCCGCGAAATTCTCCTTCGCCGGCGCTTCCATGGTTTGGGTTTCTAAAGCCATTCCTTCTCCTTGAGCGCATGCGCGACAAGAGCCGCGGCGCGATCGAGCACTTTATCGGCGTCGAGCCCCGCCGTATCAATGATTACCGCATCGGGCGCCGCTGTCAGCGGGGCGATCCGACGATTGCTGTCGCGCGTGTCGCGTTGATTGAGATCTTGCAAGACGTGCTCGTATATAGCCGCCGCACCGCGCGCGCGCAACTCTTCGACCCGGCGGCGCGCGCGCGTTTTTGCGCTGGCGGTCAGAAACAGCTTCAGGTCCGCCGCCGGGCACACCACCGAGCCGATGTCGCGGCCGGCCAGGATGGCGCCGCGGGCCGGGTCGGGCGGGTGCGCGGCAAAGTTTTGCTGAAGCTCGAGCAAGGCGCCGCGCACCGCCGGCATCGCCGCGACGACACCGGCGGCGGCGCCGACCGGCTCTTCGTAGAGGCGCGGGTCGCAGAGGCGCGGGTCGGACAGCAGATGCGGCCCGATCCGGCGTGCGGCCGCTGCCGCCGCTGCCGGGTCGGCCGGATCGGCGCCCGCGTCGAGCACCAGGGCGGCCGTCGCCCGATAGAGCGCGCCGGTATCGAGCACGGCGAAGCCGAACCGGTCGGCGAGGCGGCGCGCCAAGGTGCTTTTGCCGGAAGCCGCCGGCCCGTCGATGGCGACGACAAAGGGCCTCATGCGACTATCGCTTGGCCGGCACGGCGGACCCGACAAACGGCCGCCGGCGCCGGCAGCACCAGCAGGATGAAGTTGCGCCGAAGCGACGGCGAGGCGAGCGGGATGCGCCGCATCAAGAGCCGCCCGGAAGATGCCGCCGGGCGCTAATTCGACCAGCTGATCGGCGCGTAATGCCCGTTGCGCCCGGAATTGTCCCAGCGCATGCCGTAATCGGCAAAGGTGCTGGAATTGCCGCCGACTGCGAGGGCGAGCCGCTCGGGGGCGACCGGGTGGCCGAGATTGGCCCAGATCTCGCCGCCCGGATGCATGGTCGGGATCGGCTCGACCGCCATCTGCATGATGCCCGGGATTTCGACCGACCGGCTCTTGCCCTGGATGGCGTAACGGATCGGCACCTTCTTGACCCCGAGATGGGTGGCGACGAGCGGCGCAAAGGCCGCCATCGGACCGCCCTCGGCCCCGGTGAAGATCGCACCCAGCGCCGCCGTCTGGCGCTCGTCGGCGCGCTCGTCGATATAGGCGGCGACCGCCCAGTTGCCGTCCGCCATCGGCCCCGGCACATGCGCCGCCAGGGCCACGTTGAGGTCGTCGAGCGACAGCCCGCCATAGCTGCCCCTGTCGATGTGAAAGACGAGCACCACGTCACACAGCCCCTGGGTCGGGCGCGCGGTCAGCGGCGCTGCGGCCGAGGCGAGGCACGGACACACCACGTCGCAGTTGCAATTCTCGAAATAGTCGCCGGTGAGTTGCCATTGCGTTGCCATCTCCACCTCCCTCGGCGGACCGGCCATCGGTCCGCCTTGCAATGTTCAAGGCGCTGTTTGGAACACTGCGCCGAGCCGGGTCATCAGGGCGACGAAATCCGGAAAGCTGGTGGCGATCGGCGCCGCGTCGTCGATCCGCACCGGCTCCCGCGCAGGCGAGCCCCAGAACCAGGAACGCCATCGCCATCCGGTGGTCGAGCTGGGTCGCGACGAGCGCGCCGCCAGCGGGCGGGCGGCCATCGCCATCGACGATCAGATCGTCGCCTTCGACCGCGACACGCACGCCGCAGGCGGCGAGCCCGGCGGCGAGCCCGGCCAGCCGGTCGCTCTCCTTGACCCGCAATTCGGCGAGCCCGCGCATCACCGTGCGCCCGCGGGCGCAGGCGGCGGCCATGGCCAGGACCGGGTATTCGTCGATCATCGTCGGCGCGCGCTCGGGCGGGATGTCGGCGCCGGTCAGGACGCCGCCGCGGGCGCGCAAATCGGCGACCCGTTCGCCGCCTTCCGCGCGCTCGTTCACCAGCGTGACATCGGCGCCCATCTCGCGCAGGCATTCGAGGAGGCCGGTGCGCAGCGGGTTGATCCCGACCCCCTCGACGGTCACCTCCGAGCCCGGCACGATCAATGCCGCGACCAGCGGAAAGGCTGCCGATGACGGGTCGCCCGGCACCGTGATCGGCGCCGCCGTCAGCTCGGGCTGGCCCTCGACCGTAATCCGCTTGGCGCCGTCTGCGCCGGCCTCGACCACAACCTTTGCACCAAAATGGCGCAGCATCAGCTCGGTATGGTCGCGCGTCGGCTGCGGCTCGATCACCGTCGTCTCGCCCGGCGTATTGAGCCCGGCCAGCAGCACCGCCGATTTCACCTGGGCGGAGGGGACCGGGAGCCGGTATTCGATCGGCACGGGATTTTTTGCGCCGGTGACCGCGAGCGGCAGGCGCCCGCCTTCGCGGGTCAGAAACGTTGCGCCGAACCGGCCGAGCGGCTCGACGACGCGCCGCATCGGCCGGCGCCGCAGCGAAGCGTCGCCGGTCACAAACGCGGTCAGCCGATGGGTGGCGAGGATGCCGAGCAAAAGCCGTGCGGCGGTGCCGGCATTGCCGAGGTCGAGCAAATCCTGCGGCTCGGCGAGACCGCCGACGCCGACGCCGTCGACGATCCAGCGGCCATCGCCCTGCCGGCGCGCGGCCGCTCCCATCGCGTTGACTGCGGCGGCGGTGGCGAGCACGTCCTCGCCTTCGAGGAGGCCTGCGATCTCGGTCCGTCCGACAGCGAGCGCGCCCAGCATCAGCGCGCGGTGCGAGATCGATTTGTCGCCCGGCACGCGCAGCCGGCCGGCGAGCGGCGCCGATGGCCGCGTCGATGCGAGCGGCATCGCAGACGGGGAAGAATGCGCCATGGCCGGCACGACCTTCGAGCAGCGGAACCCGGTTGCAGCGTCGCCGGCTTCGACCCATATGGGTGGCCCGGCGCCGCAGCGTGTCCGGGCTTGGTTTTGACAGGCTGCGGCCGCTGTGGCAATGGCGTGCGGCCGGCACCCGGCGGCGCCTTTGATGGAGCGAGGATTGGCCAAACCCGAATGGGGCAGCAAGCGGATCTGCCCGAGCTGCGGGGCGCGCTATTACGATTTGCTGCGCCATCCGGTGATCTGCCCGAAATGCAGCACGCCGTTCGACCCGGAGGCGTTTTTGAAATCGCGCCGGTCGCGGCCGGCGGCACCGGTCGAAAAGGAGATCGCGCCGGTCGGCACCGACGGGCTCGATGCCGACACCGAAGCCGCAGAGGCGGAGGTCGCCGAGGAGGAGGAAGAGGGGCAGGAGACGGTGCCGCTCGAGGACGGCGAGGAGGAAGACGATGAAGAGCTGCTCGAAGACGCCTCCGAGCTCGGCGAGGACGAGGACGACATGGCCGAAGTGATCGAGAACGTCGAGGAGGAGGAGCGCTGAGCCGCGCCGGGCGGCGATTTTTTGCTTGCCGGGCGGTCGCGCTGTTTCTACCTTGCCGGCACCGCCGAGGGGCCATAGCTCAGCTGGGAGAGCGCTACAATGGCATTGTAGAGGTCACCGGTTCGATCCCGGTTGGCTCCACCAATTAAATCAAGGGCTTAGCTGGGAACGGCTGGGCCCTTCCCGGTTTCTTGGCTACCATATGGCTACCACGTGAAATCGTGTATCAGCGCGGCCCCGGCGGCAATTGGTCGCGGATCTATCCCATCCCATGGCCGGCCCGCACCACGCCGATCCGCCCAAACCGGTCACGCGCCGCTTGCCGGATGCTGGTGGCAGTGATGATCTACGGATAGCCGATGTATTCTTCTTTTGTCGTAGCCCGTCGGCGGTGCCAAATACCCTGGCGTGGGTGGGCCCCCGCGGGCAACCGTGCCAAGGTTGGGGTCGGAGGGTTCGAATCCCTTCGCCCGCTCCAATTTTCCTCAAGGAAATTAGCGGCATAGAGCGGCCCTTCGGGGCCGCTTTTTGCTTCCCCGCTCCGCCCGAAAGCCGGGGAAGCAGGGGGAAGCAGCAGAAGGCGTAAAATAGCGGGCTTTCGGCTGCCTTCGGCATGGGTAGCGTCCCGAAACCACGATTTTCTACCGCGCGACAGGCCGCAATGGGCGCCGCCGCACTCCGCCGCAAAAGGCTCGCTTTGGACGCCGCCGTGCTTCCCCGGACGCCGAAGCAAGCGCCTTTTTGCTTCCCCGGGCGCTTCCCCGGCGCCGGTCGCGAGGTGGATACGAACGCTCATCGTTCAGCCCTCCCGCCTGCAAGACGCATCGGCAGCACCAGCCGAAGCGAGTCCGGCAATCGCACGAAGCCATGCGCCGCGTAGAAGCCGGCCGCCGCCTCGTCCAGAGCATCGACCACGACCATCGAAGATCCGACCGTGCTGGCGCTCTCGAACGCGCGCTGCAGCGCGTCGGCGAGCAGGACCGCACCCAGACTCTGTCCCTGCCGGTCCTTCGACGACGGCCAGACGGCCGATCAAGGTGGCGCTCACCAGCGGATAGCGCGGGATGTGCTTGCGGGCCGCCTCCGGCACCTCGCCCTGGGAGATCGCCATCGCGCAGAGCGTATAGTAGCCCAGGATGCGCGCCGGTTCGTCCCGCTCGCTCAGCACGAACACAGCATTCGCCTTGCGGCGGACGTCTTGGCCAGCCTGGGTCTTCAGATAGCGATCCAGACTCTCCACGCCGCACGTAAAGCTGCCCCGGTCGTGCTGCCTCGTCGAGCGGCACGATCCGAAGATCCTCGGATGGCCGCTTCGCCATTCACGGCACGACCCGGCGCTTGTGCTCCGCGAACGCGCGCTGCAGCCGCTCGCTCGGCGCCGGCGGATTGACTAGGGCCTCGAAGAAGACGGCCCGATCCCGGTCAGACAGGACGAGCGTCTCATGCTCCGCGATCGTCCGCCGGGCGGCATCTGTGAGCGCCGTCATGCAGAAATCCGTCACCTTGCGCCGTTCGAGCTGGGCCGCGCGCTCGATCAGAGCCTTGGTCGGCTCATCGACGCGAAACCCGAGCCGCTCGTCTCGAAGCCGCCGGTCGCGCTTTGATGTCGTGGCCATGCTCGCCTCCGAGGCATATATGTACGTCGAACGGACTAACTTTACAAGGCATATCGACTTGGTGCCGGTCAGAGGAAGATATGAGATAGTTTCGGCCTCGCGTGCGCACCCGAGTCGCATAACCAGCCAAATGACACTAACCGAACTGATCGACACCTTATTTCCGTCGGGGCACCCAAACCGGCCAACGCCGGCACAGGAGGCCATTCTTCGACATCCTCAGGGTCCCGCGTGGGTCTTGGCTGGGCCGGGATCAGGCAAGACGGAGGTACTGACCCTTTTCGTTTTACGCCTCCTTTATGTCGAGAACGATCCTGCACAGTCTGAGCGCATGCAGCCGGAAGCGATCTTCGTGACCACGTTCACAGAGAAAGCGACGCGAAATCTCGAGGATCGTATCAGTCATTACCGGAACCAAATCGTCGCGCAGCGCCCAGATTTGATGACCATCGATATTTCGAAGTTGCGCCTCGGGACTCTTCACGGCTTATGCAACGACCTGTTGCAGGAGCATCGCGCCCCGAACTATCAGAACGTCCGACTCATGGATGAACTCGAAAGTAGCATGTTCGTCTACGAGCATATCAGCATCGTAAACGCTCCAAACCCGACAAATGATCGACCATTCTGGACACAGTTCGTGTACCTCTTTTCTCCACGCGAGTGGCAGGCCACGTGGGCATATCTCCCGAGCAAGTGGAATATGACCGCTGCGCTCGTAAAGTTATTCAACAGAATCGTTGAAGATCGAATTTCGGTTTCCTCAATGCGCACGGCCGGCGGGCAATGGGCGCGCTTAGCCGACCTCTACGACGAATATCGCGCGAAGCTTCAAGCCAAGCACCGATGCGACTTCTCGCATCTGCAACTCCAGTTCCTCGAGTTCTTACAGACACCGCTTGGGCGGAGATTTCGCGACGGCGACCCGAGCGAAAGTGTGCTTGGCGTCTGCTGGGTGCTGGTCGACGAGTACCAAGACACGAACCTCATCCAGGAGGAGATTTACCTCACCCTTGCTAACCGTGTGCCGTTCAACATCGTGGTGGTCGGCGACGATGATCAGGCGCTGTATCGCTTCCGTGGTGGTTCGGTGGAATGCATGGTAACCTTTGACCAAGCCTGTGCTGTATTTCTAAGTGTAGTGCCAGGCAATATAGCCCGCTATCCGCTCGTTGCTAACTTTCGTTCGCATTCGGGAATCGTGACCTTCTGCGAGGATTACATCACCGCATTC
Organism: uncultured Alphaproteobacteria bacterium; assembly: GCA_963702685.1. Lineage (GTDB taxonomy): Bacteria > Pseudomonadota > Alphaproteobacteria > ATCC43930 > CGMCC-115725 > AP-15. The sequence goes on from CAVPDQ010000010.1 coordinate 145,014, forward strand.
GCGTCTATGGCAATTCCAGGTGCGCGGGTGCCAAACAAACCGCCCCTCGTGCCACCCGTTTGACGGCTGGTCAGGCGATCCGGTGCGGCGTGTCCGGCTCGCGCGGATCACTGCACTTGTAGAGAGTTTTGCTTCGATGCCGGTGCCCGGCCATCCAAACGCATCTCGGGGCCGCCTACGCACCTCGACGAGTTTTCCTGGCGACGTGCTTGAGCAGTGGAGTTACGGCTTCTATCACCTTTTTTTCGGATATTTATCGCGGGCGGGTCTCGATGAGGACGAAGACGAAGATGTGATTGCTCCCTTGGGTATGGTTCCCGTAATGACCATGCCCCAGGCGAAAGGTCTACAATTCCCGTTTGTCTTCGTTGGGCATATGGGCGATGATCTCCAGGTTTCGATCGCTCATCGACTTGAACCACAATTTTCGCAGTTTCTGACCAATCCGGCGCGCTCGTTCGCGCGGTTGCCTGAAGCCGTTAGGGCGGAACTGGACCTCATCCGTCAGTACTATGTCGCTTACTCGCGTGCGCAATGGGCATTGATTCTCGTAGGCACAAACCAGCAATTTGCGAACGGGCGGATTTCGTGCGGCCCAAATCGCAGCTGGCTACCCAACAGAGTGTTACCGCTTTGAAGGTGCTGGAATAATCCAATGAGTGCATGGACAAACTACAACGGTATGGTGGTCCCACCGCCCCAATCCGAGTCGTCCGTCCACGATTTAGCTTAACGTCAGACATCCTCTCCTTCCGGCGTTGTAGCCGCCAATATGGCTATTTCGGCAACGACGGCTTTGTCCCCGCACAAGTGCGGATGCCCATCGCTTAGCTCTCCGCGGTCCGACTGGCGCGTCCCTGCTCGCCATCGGACGCGACGTGACGCTCCAGGATCCCGAATCCGTCCCGCTTCGCCCCTTGACGTCAGCCACTCTGGCGCGACGGCCCGCCTGTCGACGCGCCGTTCCCGCGGCGGTTGTCGAACCGACCGCTCCCCGTGACCATGCGGACCTGCTGCCACGCCCTTCCGGCTTTCGTCGCTCACGAAGCGGGAAACGGAGGTTCATATGTGCAGCGTTCTCAATTTAGCTTATCGTCTATCAGCGTCCTTCACGGAGGTCGAATAAGCGGGGGGATGGGTGTTCGTCAAAGCTCGGGGCAACGAGGGGATGGCGCTTGGCATCGGCAAGCTAGTGGAGCGCACAGGAAGACAGTGCACAGTCGAATATTTCGATGCACCCACGTCCGAACCTATCATCCGCCAATTTGAAAGCAACCAAATTCAGGTAGTTTCGCTCCCCGAGCAAACTCGCGTCTATCACTTCAATGAGACGGTCGGTGCATGGGAGATCGGCCGTATCCTTGATGATCTTGGCGACAGCCAACTAATAAGATTTCCCAATAGTACGACCAAACACCTGAAGGTCGCGGACATTTTCGTGCGCTGGGCACGACCGATCGCTGATCCGACGCCCTTCCTTGGTGGCAAAATCAACGAGACTCCGCGCTTCGCCGACAGCAGGAGCGCGTTCGTGCGCTCGCTGCTCAGCCAGCGCGCGGCGTCGATGGGCATGTCGGCGCTGCCGTCCTCCGCCGTAGAACTCGAGGCCCACCAGATCGAGGTGGTTCGGCGGATCTTGCAGGATCCGGTACAGCGCTACCTGCTTGCCGACGAAGTTGGCCTCGGCAAAACGATCGAAGCTGGCGTCCTCATTCGCCAAGTTATCCTCGATGCCGCCGAAGACGCGCTGGTGCTCGTCATCGTCCCCGGCCCACTCGTTCCGCAATGGCGGTCGGAAGTTCAAGGTCGAAGTGAACCGCGCCGGGTTTGCCGGAGGCTCCGAAGCTTGAGAGGATGGAGCGATGGAGCCCAAGGAAAAGCCGAAGACATCGGTTCGGTATGCGCCTGAGGTCCGCGAGCGCGCGGTCCGGATGGTGTTGGAGCACGCGGGGGATCACGCCTCGCAATGGGAGGCGATTGGCTCGATCGCGGCGAAGATCGGCTGCACCGGCGGAGACGCTGCGCGGCTGGGTGCGGCAGGCAGAGCGTGACCAGCGGCCTGCGGGCCGGTCCGACCAGCGAGGAGCAGGCGCGGATCAAGGCGCTGGAGCGGGAGGACCGGGAACTGCGCCAGGCGAACGAGATCCTGCGCAAGGCGTCGGCGTATTTTGCGATGGCGGAGCTCGACCGCCGGTCGAAGCCATGATCGCGTTCATCGACGACTCATCGCGCGGTCTACGGGGTCGAGCCGATCTGCCGCGTGCTGCCGATCGCCCCGTCGACCTATCACGCGCATGCGGCCCGCCGGGCGCGATCCGGCGCGCCTGTCCGGCCCGTGCGAGGCGCGACGCCAGCGCTGCGACCGGAGATCCGCCGGGTGTGGGAGGAGAACTTCCGGGTCTATGGCGTGCGCAAGGTCTGGCGGCAGCTGCGCCGGGAGGGGATCGCGGTCGCCGCGCTGCACGACCGCGCGGCTGATGCGAGCAGATGGGGCTGGCGGGCGACGATCCGCGGCAAACCCGTGAAGACGACGATCAGCGACCGGCCGGCGCCCTGTCCGCGCGACAAGGTGAACCGGCAGTTCCACGCGCCGCAGGCCGAATGCGCTGTGGGTGTCGGACTTCACCTATGTCGCGACCTGGCAGGGCTTCGTCTACGTCGCCTTCGTCATCGACGCCTTCGCCCGGCGGATCGTCGGCTGGCGGGTGTCGCGCTCGGCCCGGACCGGCTTCGTCCTCGACGCGCTGGAGCAGGCGCTCTACGACCGGCGCCCGGTGCGGCGGGACGGCCTCGTGCACCACAGCGACCGCGGCGTGCAGTACGTCTCGATCCGCTACACCGAGCGCCTGGCCGAAGCCGGCATCGAGCCCTCGGTCGGCAGCGTCGGCGACAGCTACGACAACGCCCTGGCCGAGACGATCAACGGCCTGTTCAAGGCCGAGGTGATCCACCGGCGCGGACCCTGGCGCCACGCCGAGGCCGTGGAATTCGCCACCCTCGAATGGGTCGATTGGTTCAACCACCGCCGCCTGCTCGAGCCCATCGGCAATATCCCTCCCGCCGAGGCCGAAGCCCGCTACTATAAACAACTGAACGACATGGCTATGGTCGCCTGAGTCAAACAAAACGGCCTCCGGCA
>CAVPDQ010000011.1:0-7400 GCA_963702685.1 uncultured Alphaproteobacteria bacterium
CGCGGTCGGCCTACGGCGAGGCGGCAAGAGGGCCGGTACAACCTATGGGCTCCGAATGCGCGTTGCGGCAGAAGCAGCGCCGGGGGTATTTTCGGTTGGCGACAGTCGCTCTCTTTGTAGGATCGCAAGCTTGTCGGGGAGGGATCGCATGGCGATTGCACATTTCATGCGCCGTTGGCGGCGGCTGCCGGGGCGCGCTGCGCTGCTGGTGGGGCTCGGTGCGCTCTCCGCCACCGGTGCCCGCGCCGACACGCCGGCGCCGCCGCCCGGCACCGGCGCCGGCGACCTCCAGCTGCATAGCGAGGGCGGCCGGATTTGGCTCGCCGAAGGCAGCGGCGAGCTGCACGAGCTGGCGCTGGGGGACACCGCCGAAGCCCGGCGTCTGAAAGAGCTGATCGAAGCACGGGAATCGGCCGGCAACCTCGCGCCGTTGCGGCTGCGCCCGACCATCCTCGCCGGCGGCGGCGGCATGGGCTTTAGCTGGTGGAGCCACCCAAAGCCCGAGGGCCCGGTCAAGGCCGACTCATCCGGGAAGCCGGACAAGGCACAAAAAGCCGACCCGCCCACAAAAAAGGATCCGGCCGGGGCGGCAAAAAAGGACTAGCCCCCCCTCTACCGCGGTCGGGCGCACAGGCGCGATCGTGGCCCGGGGCCATCCGGGGAGCCATGCAGGGGGCCATGCGGCCTGGGCGCGGGCGCTGGACGAGAAATGCGCGAAAACCTTTTTTCGCGGGACCCACAGAGGCTCGTCGCCGGCTGAGACGTTGGCGCGAGTCCGGCCGCAGGCGTTGCGCATGGGGATCACCCGGCTCGGCAATGTCACCGGGCTCGACCGCATCGGCATCCCGGTGGCAATCGCGGTCCGGCCCAATTCCCGCTCGGTCTCGGTGTCGCAAGGGAAGGGGCTCGACCTCACGCAGGCGATGGCCTCGGCTTTGATGGAGGCGAGCGAAGGGTTCCATGCCGAGGAAATCGGCGAATGCCGGCTGGCTGCGTATCGCGGGCTGGCGGCGGCGGCGGCCGTGGTCGATCCGGCGCTCTTGTGCTCGACCGGAAATCGGTTCGATCCCGACACCGCGATCCCTTGGGTCGAAGCCTACGATCTGCTGCAGCACGAAGCATGCTGGCTGCCGGCGGAGATCGTGCATGCCGACTACACGCTCCCGCTCGACGGCAATTTTCTTGCCGGCTCGAACGGCCTCGCCTCCGGCAACCATCCGGTGGAGGCGCTGGGGGCGGCGGTCTGCGAGCTGGTCGAGCGCGACGCGGTGGCGCTGTGGAACGCCCGCGACATCCGGGGCAAGGCGGCGCGCGCGCTCGACATCGCCTCGATCGGCGATGCCGATTGCCTCGACCTCTTGGCCAAATACGGGCAGGCCGGCATCGCCGTGCGGGTTTGGGACGTGACGAGCGACATCGGCATCGCCGCTTTTTTGTGCGACATCCGAGACCTGTCGGGCGGCGACCCGCGCCGGCTGCGCCGTGCCTATGGTTCAGGCTGCCACCCCGACCGCGGCATCGCCCTCGCCCGAGCATTGACCGAGGCAGCGCAGACCCGGCTCACCTACATCACCGGCATCCGCGACGACCTGATGCCGGAGGAATACGAGGAGTCGCCCGATGCCGAGATCGTCGACGCGCTGCTCGACGCGCTCTGCCGCGAGGCAACGCCGCTCTCGTTTCGCGATGCTCCGAATTTCGCCACGGACGATCTGGCGGAAGATCTGCGGGCGGTATTGGCGCGGCTGCGCGCGGCCGGAATCGAGCGTGTCGCCGCCGTCGATCTGACCCGCGCGGAATTCGAGATACCGGTTGTCCGCGTCGTGATCCCCGGCCTCGAAGGCGACATCAACCACCCCGCCTACACGCCCGGCCGGCGCGCCCGCCGCGCCGTCTTTCCATTTCCTCCCCCGCATGCGGGGGAGGGTTAGGGTGGGGGCCAGCCTCATGAAAGCGGTCATTTTCGCCGGCCCGTCCTTGCCGCCGCGGCTGCGCCCGGCCGATCCGCGGCTCGATTGGCGGCCGCCGGCCCGCCAAGGCGATGTCTACCGCGCCGCCCTCGAACGCCCGGCGATCATCGGCATCATCGACGGCTATTTCGAGACCGTGCCGAGCGTCTGGCACAAGGAAATCCTGTGGGCGATGGCCGAAGGCATCCACGTCTACGGTGCCGCCAGCACCGGCGCTCTGCGCGCCGCCGAGCTCGCCCCTTTCGGCATGAAGGGTGTGGGCAAAATTTTCGAAGCCTTCCGCGACGGCCTCCTCGAAGACGACGACGAAGTCGCCATCCTGCACGGCCCCGCCGAGCTCGGCTACCCCGCGCTCAGCGAAGCCATGGTCAACATCCGCGCCACCCTCGAACAAGCCGTCTCAGAGGGCGTGATCGAGGCGGAGCCGGCGGTCAGGCTGACTGAGATCGCCAAAGCGCTCTTCTACAAAGAGCGGGATTATTCCGCGATCTTGCAAAAAGCCGCGGAGAGAGGTCTTCCGGAGCCGCTGCTGGAAGTTCTGTCAGGTCGGCTGCCGTACGGGCGCATAGACGCGAAGCTTGCCGACGCTCTCGCGATGCTGATCGCCGTCGGCCACCATCTGGCGGGCGGCATCTCGGCCTTCCAGCCCCGCTATTCCCTGTCGGTTACAGCCGCTTGGAGGCGTGCATCGTCCGGGCCTGATTTGCCGTTGCCACGGTCCCTCAACGGCGCGAACCTGGGGTCGAAGCTCTCGTCAGTCCGAAGAATGTCTCGTGAGAGCCCCAGAGGTGTCCGGGCGGCCCGGCTGAGCCGCAAATGACCGCGAGCAGGAGGAGCACGTCGATGAGGCTGTCAATACTGAGATTCGCTGCCGTCATTGCCGGGCCGGTGGTGCTCTTTTGTGCGTCGGCGGCGGCCGTCGCGCAGGTTTGCACGAATGGCATCCTAAATAATGTGGCCTTTGTCACGACGCCGTATGCGCCGGCAACGAACGCGACCCCTCAGGCGGACCAGAACCACCCTATCAACAGCGACGTCCAGAAGGACCTTGCGGCTGCTTTCGCGGCTGCCAGCTCCGACTTTCAAACCAAGCTCTGCAATCTAGCTGGCATATTCATAGATCCGAGCGGTTGCGCGGATCCGGGCCCGGGCAATACCTATGATCCGACCACCTGCGACCTCAATGGTGCGCTGATTACCGGCTATTCGTGGGGACTTCGGACATATTCGCCAAATCCTTCGCCCGGAGAGAGGTATGTCGGATTATCACTCGGGCTGTGGAATTACAAGAATGCGAGCCTGCCGAGGAAATACCGATGGTCGTGCTTCCTTCCCGCAAAAGTATGCGCCCCGCCGTTCAGCTCGTTTGTTGCCGCTTTTCTCGACGCTGTCGTAACCATGCATTCCCCGAGCTCTGGTCACGGCTCGTTCTCGATTTCGGTGACGCCGTCCGCTGTCGCGGCTAATCCCGCGATGAGTGTCCTCGCCGTGTTGGCCCATGAGTTCGGGCATGTCTATTGGTTTGACAGCTTCGTTACGAGCCCTGGCGGCTCCTTTGCCAACAAGTTCTGCGGTGGTACCTTCTATCCAACCGCTAGTTGGGGAGGCAGCCCAGTCAAAGACACATTGTCCAACGGAAACCGATTTGTCTTCTTTGGCGACACGTCGACTTACTCCGGGTCGCACGTGCCGGGGCTACCGGGCAGCTTGCACAGCATCTACGGTAGTGGAATCTGGGCGAGCGCGCTCGCCGCGTTTTCTCCTACTGAAGATTTCGTCGAAACCTTCGAGCTGTCGGTGCTCAAGGGAGCCGGATTAAAGAGTCTACAAATAAACTCGGATTCTATCTTACCCGTTCCCAAGGGGTCGTGGTTGGCTTGGAAGCTCGGATGCTTCTCTTAGCGAGCTATCGCAATCATCTGCCGAATATCGATCCGCGCGCAAGGGCCCGAGTTATCGCGCCGGTGTGGCACCGCGGCCGGGCACGCCGTCGGGAGCGGAGAAAGGCGGTAATGCGGCGACGCAGCTGATTTTGCCCTTGAGTTCGGGCTTGGTGCCGCGGCGCAGCGCGGTGGGCACGTCCTCGGTCCCGGCATAGGGGATCTGGATCGGCAGCGACAGCTTCGGGTCGGCCTGGGTCAGGACAAAGAGCTTGTAGCTTTCGACAAAATCTTCATCGGGCGACAAAGCGGCAAAGTACGATGCCCAGGGTGCGCCCGGCGCGTAGATTCCGACGAAGCGGTTGGCCCCCTGGTCAACTCCGAGGTCGAGCAGCATGCCTGCGGCTCGCAGGTCGGCCGGGATCGCCCGTTGGATTTGCGAAATTTGCACCAACCCATGCCGGTGCGGATGCGTCGATAAAATGCCGAAATCTCTCCAGTGGCTGGGCGGCGCCGGGGGATTGGCCGCCCACGAGCTGAAAAAGGCACCGCCGCACAGCCGTTTCAGGTCCTGGCTGCCGCCCGGCACCGCTACAAAGGCATCGTACCAGCGGACATGGCCCAATTCATGGGCGAGTGCTGCGAGCACCGTCAAATCCGGGCGGTTTTGGGTCGACGGGTCCGGGAGATACTGCGGCTGCGGGATGCCCGGACCGCTCGGCCAGAACAGAAGCTGTTTGATGAGCCCGGTCTCGAAGTCATTGAGAGGGCGGGCATGCTGGCCGTCTTGCCATAGCCCTGCCGATATTGCGATGTACCGCTTGCCCGCATTGGCGACCGAGCGCCACTCGCGATAGCCCCAGGAATTCGCCGCCACCTGCGCCGCGGAAAGCTTGCAATCCGGCCGATCGCAGACCGGCGCCGCGGCGAGCCCGCAGCTGTTCACGTCGGCGCACGGATTGACAAAGATATTGTCGAGCCCGAGGAGGTCCCGCTGAAAAAACGGCGGGGCGGCGCAGAACGCGCTCCACAAATCGGCCGCGATCACGGAATTCGCATCGATCGACCGGGCCGCCATCGGCACCGGGCGCGCCCCATAGATCGAGAACGGCAGGCTCAGGATCGAGACCTTCGCCTTGAAGGCGTCGAGCCTGTTGCAGGTGATCGACATCGGCGGGCCCGGCGGCGGGGGGCCGGGCGGCGGCGTGCAGGCGAAGCAGAGGATCGCGACGATCCCGGCGCAAAGGGCGAGCGCGCGCAGCTTCATCAACGTTCTCCCCGCACTCGACGGCCGGCCCGAGGCCGGTCAGGAAACCCAGGATAGCCGATCTTCCGGCGCAGCTATCCTACAGCGCTTTCGCGCGCCGGTCGAAATTTTCCGCGCGGCCGCCCGACCTTACGGCCCGTCCGCCAGCAGTTCGATCGCAACGCCGCGGTCGAGGGCGGTGCGGGCGACGATGGTGCGCGCCGGGCCGTCGAGGGTGCCGAGCGCCTGAAAGATGGCACCGGCCTCGGCGAGGAGGGCGCCTGCGGCGGCGATGTCGCCCTCGGCCTGACGCAACCGGGCGCCGGTCAGCATCGCGCGGGCGAGGTCGTTGCGGGCGCCGATGCGGTCGAGGATGGCCAGGGCGGCTTCGAGGTGAGGCGCGGCCTCGGCGGGGCTCTCGGTCGCCAGGCATTCGCCCATCAGCCAATGCGCCAGCCCCTCGTAGTGGCGGTAGCCGGTTGCCTGGCTCGTCTCCAGCACGCCCTCGATCAGAGGTCGCGCGGCGGCGCTGTCGCCACGGCAGAGATGCCCCTCGGCGAGCCACAAGGCGGCGCGCAGGCGGGTGAAGCTCAGGCGCGACGCCTCGAACCAGGCGACGGCTTCGGAGAGGTCGGCGATGCCCGGTTCGACCCGGCCCGCCCTTACCTCGCCGTAGCCGTGCACCGCCTTTGCCATCGCGGCATCGAGCGGCAGGGGCCCGAGCGCCAGCGCCTCGTCGCAGCACTGGATGCCGCGCTCGGGGTCGCCCTGTTGGATGTAGGTCGCCCCCATGCGCCACAGGCCCACCACCCTCAGCCGCAAATCCTGGAGGGCGGCGCCGTAGTCGAGGGCGCGGCGGATATAGCCGAGCCCCGCCTCCCAATCGCCCAGCGAGATCGCGGCCGGGCCCAAATGGGCGATGGTGCGGCCGGCCCACCAGAGATTGCCGCGGGCCTCGAAGGTGGCGAGCGCGCGCTCTCCGGCCTCGATCGCCTCGCGCAGCCGCCCGGTGATCAGATAGACCTGGGCAAGGCAGGATTCGGCAAAAGCCCGGGTCTCGTCGAGACCGGCGGCCGCGGCAAGCGTCGCCGCATTGTTGCAATGGTCGATCGCGATTTCGGGCTCGCCGCCGGTCAGGCTGTGCAAAAACCCGCGCCAATAGTGCCAGGTGGCACGGCGGCCCGGGTCCAGGGCATCGTCGTCGATCAGCCCGCGGATCCGGTCCAGCGCCTCAATGTGCTCGGCGTGCTCGCCGAGGGCGAACTTGACCTCGGCCTGCTTGATCACGGCGTCGATGCGGCGCAGCCGGTTCGGCGCGCTGTCGGGCACCAGATCGAGCCGCCGCAGCGCATCGGCGAAATACGCCACCGCTTCGGTGTTGGCCCAGCGCCGCTGCGATTTTTCGGCGGCGAGGATCGCATAATCGATCGAGGATTCCGCTTCGTCGCTGCGGCCGAAATGCAGCGCCAGCAGCTCCGCGACCTCGTGCGCCCGACCGTGGTAGAGCCGCTCGAGGGCGCGCCCGACAGCGCCGTGATGGATGCGGCGATGGCGCTCGAGCAGGCTGCCATACGCAGTCTCCTGCGTCAGCGCGTGGCGAAAGATATAAACCGGGCCTTCGCGCTCGACGCGCTCCGAGACAAATTCGAGCCGGGCGAGCTCGCGCAAATGGTCTTCGGGCGGTGTGTTTCCCTGCCAAACCGCGCTCAAGAGGCGCAGCGGGAATTCGCGGCCGATGACGGCGGCGGTCTGCAGCAGCCGCTTTGTCTCCTCCGGCAACCGGTCGATGCGCGCCATGACCACATCGTGGATCGTCTCCGGCACCGCGAGGCCGGTGCGCAGGTCGCGCGCCTCCCCGGCATGCAGCGCCAGCTGCTCGAGGAAGAGCGGATTGCCGTCTGCCTTGGCGACGATTTCCCGGGTCACCCGGTCGATCAGGTGCTCGACCCGCAGCACCGAGCGCACCATCGCCATGCTGTCGTCGCGCGACAATGGCGACAGCGGTATGCCCGGCATAGGATTTGTCGATCCATGGCGGCCGGTAGCCGGGCCGGTAGGTCGCCAGCAGCAGGATCCGGATTTCGCTAAAATTTTCTGCCAAAAAACCGAGAAATTCCTCGGAAATCCGGTCCACCCAATGCAGGTCTTCGACGATAACGATCAAAGTCCGGCGGCTGCTGCCCTTGACGCAGAGCTGGCGCAGCGTTTCGAAAGCCTTGGCCTTGAGGGCTTCGGGATTGGCAAGGCCGGGATCGCCGGCGGAGCTTTCGATGCCCAATAGGTGCAGCAGGACCGCAGCACCCT
>CAVPDQ010000012.1:0-64891 GCA_963702685.1 uncultured Alphaproteobacteria bacterium
TCAGTGCGCCCCGAAGGCGCGGAACACCAGTGGAGGAAGGTACCACCCGGAGAGTTGTCGGTAAGGTCCGGTAGCTGACGAGCGGCTTTGTCGGGTAACCGGCTGGGCCGAAGCCTCGTGACGAAGGCCGCCTTGGGCGGTCGAGCGATCCGGCGGGCCGTAACGTGAGTGAAGCCTGAGCAGGCCTCGAAAGTGAAGTCGTGGGCGCCGACCCGCCTGAATAACGGGGAAGGCCGCGCGAGGTGGGGAAGCAACCGACACGTGCACCCATCTCGGTCCGCCGGGGTAGTGGGCACGGCACGTCGGAAGGGTGTTTCGGGTAATCGGGGGATACCCGTCCAGGCGAAGGTAGCGTCTTCAACGTCGCATGAGGCGGCGGCCCAGGGCGGGAGTCGGACAGGGTCACGGTACCGTTGAGACCGGGTAATGCCGGCGGAGGGAAGGACCCTGACTTCTGGTGCGCTTTCGACGAAGACGAGGATTGGTGATTGGCGATGAGCCTGCAAACACCTGAAAGCATCCGGAGACTTCAGAGGAAGCTCTATCTCAAGGCGAAGGCGGAACCGGCTTTCCGCTTCTACCTGCTCTACGACAAGATCTGCCGCGAGGACATCCTGCGCCATGCCTATGACCTGGCGCGCGCCAATCGGGGTGCGCCGGGGGTGGACGGGGTCACCTTCGCGGCGATCGAAGCGGCGGGGCTGGAGGGGTGGCTTGGCGGTCTCAGGAAGGACGTTGTCGCGAAGACGTACAGACCCGAGCCGGTGCGGCGGGTGATGATCCCAAAGCCCGGCGGCGGCGAGCGGCCGCTCGGTATCCCGACGATCCGGGACCGGGTGGTGCAGACCGCCGCCAAGCTCGTGCTGGAGCCGATCTTCGAGGCGGACCTCGATCCCGCGGCCTATGGCTATCGGCCAGGGCGTAGCGGGGCTGACGCGATCAAGGAAGTGCACGCGCTGCTGTGCCACGGCTACACCGATGTGGTGGATGCCGATTTGTCGAAGTATTTCGACACGATTCCGCATCAAGATCTGATGCGGTCGGTGGCACGGCGGGTCGTCGATCGGCATGTGCTGCGGCTGATCAAGCTGTGGCTCAAAGCGCCGGTCGAGGCGAGCGATGACGACGGGAAGCGGCGACTTACGGGTGGTAAAAGCAGCACCTGCGGCACGCCGCAGGGTGGGGTAGTCAGCCCTCTGCTCGCCAATCTGTACATGAACCGGTTCCTGAAGCATTGGCGTGCAACCGGACGGGGCGAGGCCTACCAGGCCCGGATCGTCTCCTATGCCGACGACTTCGTCATCCTCAGCCGCAAGTCTGCGGCGGAGGCGCTGGCGTGGACGCGGCAGGTGATGACCAAGCTTGGGCTCGCCCTCAACGAGGCGAAGACCGCGGTTCGGGATGCCCGACGCGAGCCCTTCGACTTTCTTGGCTACACGTTCGGCCCGCATCGCTATCGCAAGGATGGCCATTGGTATCTCGGGGCAAGCCCATCGAAGAAGAGCGTTCTCCGGCTTAAGGCCAAAGTCAGCGACCTCATGGTGCCGGGTAACACGGGAGCATGGCCTGAGGTGAGAAATCGGCTGAACCGCCTACTGCGCGGTTGGGCTGCATACTTCAGCCACGGCACCCGGATGCCCGCGTACCGTGCGATCGACAATCACGTCCACGATCGCGTGCGTCACTTTTTGGTGCGGCGTCATAAGGTGCCGACGCGCGGCACCAAACGCTTCAATCGCGAAGCAGTCTTCGGCACGCTCGGGGTATTCCATCTCCGGCGTGTGCATCTTGGCCCGCCGCCGCGTGCTTTGAGATGAAGCCAGTCGGAAAGCCGGATGCGGGAAACCCGCACGTCCGGTTTGATGAGCGGGGAGGGGAGACGGAACGCCTCGATGCCCTCGATGCGGATACCGCGCCCTTCCTCGACTCTACTGACGGGACGGATTTTGGGTTGGCGGAGGTAGCATAAGCCGTTGATCTGTTGTAGGATTTGGTTGCTGAAGCCAGTCCTTGCAGCAGATCGGAGCCCGCCACGCCCGCCATCACCGACGATAGCCTGCTGCCGTTCTCGTTTCCAGCGGTTGCGGGCAAAAAAGTGACCGCCGCGTTTGATGGCGGCCGGCTCAGCTCCGATGGCGGGGTGATGCTGCTCGCCCAAGCCGAACGCCGGCTCGGCCTCGCCGCGCGGCTGGCGGCGGTGATCCCGGACGGCCGCGATCCGGAGCGGGTCACCCATCGGCTGCCCGATATATTGCGCGCCCGCATCTTTGCCATCGCCTGCGGCTGGGAGGATGCCGACGATCTCGACCGGTTGCGCACCGATCCGGGGTTCAAGCTGGCTTGTGGCCGGCTGCCCGACAGCGGCATCGACCTGTGCTCGCAGCCGACCGTCTCGCGCTGGGAGAATGCGCCCGGGTTGCGCGATCTGATCCGCCTGATGGGGGTCATGGTCGATCTCTATTGCGCCAGCTACGCGGCGCCGCCCGAGGCGGTGACCCTCGATATCGACGACACCGTCGATGTCGTTCACGGCCATCAGCAGCTCTCGTTCTTCAACGCGCATGGAGCCTGCCCTCGGGCTCGACCCGAGGGACGAGCGCTGCTTTCTGCCGATCCACGTCTACGACACCGCCGCCAGCCCGCCCGGTGGCGGTGCTGCTGCGCCCCGGCAAGACGCCCTCGGGCGCGGAGGTGCGCGGCCATCTGCGACGCCTCGTCCGCCGCATCCGCCGGCACTGGCCCTCGACCCGCATCACGATCCGCGGCGACGGCCATTACGGGCGCCCGCAAGTGATGGCGTGGTGCGAGGCAAACGGCATCGACTTCATCTTCGGGCTGCCCGGCAACCCGGTGCTCGACCGGCTGGTCGACGAAACCGCCGACGACATTCGCACCCGCCGGGCGCTCGACCACAAACCCTGCCTGCGCGGCTTTGCCGAGACCCGCTATCGGGCGAAATCGTGGAACACCGAGCGCCGCGCCTGCGCCCGCATCGAGGCCACCACCAAGGGCTTGGATATCCGCTTTGTCGTCACCAGCCTGCCGACCGGATCGGCCGAGCATGTCTACGAGACGCTCTACTGCGCCCGCGGCCAGGCCGAGAATTTGATCAAGCTGCACAAGACCCAGCTCGCCTCCGACCGCACCAGCTGCCGCAGCCCGCTCGCCAACCAGATGCGCCTCATCCTGCACACCGCCGCTTATTGGCTGATCCTCACCGTGCGCGACGCCATCCCCAAGACCGATGCGCTCGCCACCGCCGAGTTTGCCACCATCCGCCTGCGTCTGTTGAAGCTCGGCACCCGCATCATCGAGACCGCCTCGCGCGTCCGCCTCGCCTTCGCCGCCGCCTGCCCCGAGGCCAGCCTCTTCCGTCACATCGCCGCAGCGCTGATGCCCGCCGGACCGTAAACCGCGGGGCCGCTGTCGCCCCGCCCAAGCCCCTCTCGCAAACCTCCAGCGCCGACCACACCGATCACACCCCGCGGCAACCGTGCCGCCACCCTCAACCTCGCATCGACCCCAACGCGAAGCTTGCCGGGCTCCTTCCGACACCCTGGTGAATAAGACGGGCTAGCAGGGCTAGGTCGCGAACCGCACGCAACCTCGACGCCACACTCATCGGACATCACGCTCGTCAAAGGAGGTCGTTATGACCCGGATCATCGACACTAAATCGAAACATCGTCTGACGGCTAAGCTCGCGGCAGGGTTCGCAATCGCCGCGACGTTCGCCCTCGGGACTGTCGCTACACCGGCTCACGCCGAGTGGAACGGCTATCATCGTGACTACGGCCGCAACGGGACCAACGGGTATTACCGCGCCCCGCCGGTGATCTATGGCTCGCAATACCGCTCGTCGTATTACGGCAGGCCCTATTATTATCCGCCGGTGGTGTACGGCCCCGGCATCGGCATCAGCTTGCCTGGCATCAACATCGGCATCCGGTAGGCTTCGCTCCCATCGGAAACGACAAACGGCCGGTATCGCTGCCGGCCGTTTGCAATCGTGTGCGCCGTTGGAAAAACATGGCTAAGGCGGAGCTCGCCCACGGCTATGATATAAGCATGACGACGATTTGCCGGCTGACGGTGTGACCGAAATTCGCTTGACAGCAAACGTGGAGCCAGGACTATGACCGTCACTTTCAATTTATTGCTATTACAACCAATAGTTGCCATAATCGCGGGCATATTAATTCTCCTCATTCCACGAATTTTGAATTTCGTTGTCGCTATCTATCTGATATTCATCGGCGTGACGGGATTATGGCCTCACCTTTTATCCGCCTTTCCGCACTGAACGGTCGACCGACGGCGGCCAACCGCTTTATGGAGATCGCGTGGGCTCTTTCCTCCGCAACTCCGAAAATAACCTTCTGGATGTATGTAAGTAGTTTTACTCCGAGGTAGAACTACTCACATTGTATCTGCAAAATTTAATTCCTATATGCATTTAGTTTGAAGATTCTCGCGGGCAACGGCGTCCGCGATCCCACGCGACGAGTTGCTTTAACAATGGAGTTTGCGATGCTCAAAAGTTTTGCGATAATCCTTGGATTGGCAACAAGCCTTTCGGCTTGCGTGGGTCCGTACGGTTACCGCGGATACGGTGACAGCCGGTATGGCTACAACGGGCCTGCCAACTACGGATACGGCTACAACGCGCCTGTCTCCTATGGAGCCGGCTACAGCCAGCACGGCACGGTGCAATGACGGTGACCCGTCTTGCCTGGCATCACATCGGCGTTCGGCAGGGCTTTCCCCACCCCCGTCCCAAACGGCAGACGGCCGGGATCGCTCCCGGCCGTTTGTCATCAACCAAGCGCGAGTGTCCGCCGCACCCAAACGCGTGCTCGGTAGCCCAAAGCCCCCTTCGCCTGAGTAGTTCCCGAGCCTGCACCGGCCGAGTCTGCTGCATTAGAAATTCTTTGTTCGGCCGCGATTGAGCGACAGCCATCGCGAGCCTGGAGGAAGCATGACCACAGCGTGCACAAGCCCGGAACACGTCACCGCCGCAGCGGGCGATCCCGATCGGGTCGCGCGGCGCTATCCGCGAGCCTCCAAGCTCTTCGAAAACGACCATGCTTATGCGGCTCGGCTGGTCCAAATCGCGACCGCCGTCAAGAGCGCGGTGCGGTCCGCCGTCGCGATGCAGCTGCCGGATCAGGACTCGTCGGCCGTTCAACAGGATAATCGGATTACAACGGGCATCGTCACGAAACCACGAGGCCGCGTGAGCGGCCGATAACGAGAGCGAGGCGCGACGTGGATGCACGTCCCGGGTGCGGGCTGCTCAAGGAGCGGTGGGAGCCGACAGCGCAGACCGCGCTCGCCGATCGGAAACACCCGGTCTCGACGGCAGCCGCGCCCGTCCGGCGCCTGCCGATTGGTGCCGAGCCGCAGCCCGGGGGCGGCGTGCATTTCCGTGTCTGGGCGCCCCGTTGCCGCGAAGTGACCCTTGAGATCGAAGGCCTGGAAGCGGCGGCGCTGCAATGCGGCGCCGACGGCTATTTCTCGCTGTGGAGCCTGCCGGCGCGAGCCGGTATGCGCTACCGCTTCCGTCTCGATCGCGGCGACGCGGCGCTGCCCGATCCGGCGTCGAGATTTCAACCGGAGGGGCCGCACGGGCCTTCGGCAATCGTCGACCCCGGGAACTTTGCTTGGACGGACACCGGGTGGCGCGGGGTCGCGCGTGAGCAACTCGTCATCTACGAAATGCATGTCGGCACGTTCACCTCCGATGGGAACTGGGAAGCTGCTTCGCGCGAACTGCCGGCTCTTGCCGAGCTTGGGATTACCTGTCTCGAAATCATGCCTGTAGCGGAATTCGCGGGCCGATTCGGTTGGGGATACGACGGCGTCGACCTCTTCGCTCCAACCCGGCTTTATGGTCGCCCGATTGATTTTCGCCGCTTCGTCGACCGAGCTCATGCCCTCGGGATCGCCGTCATCCTTGATGTCGTCTACAATCACTTCGGCCCGGACGGAAACTATCTCAAATTGTTCTCCCCGGCTTATTGCACTGATCGCTACGACAACGAGTGGGGTGAGGCGGTCAATTTCGATGGTCCTGATTCCGGACCGGTGCGCGAATTCTTCGTCGCCAATGCGGGCTATTGGATCGACGAGTATCACCTCGACGGGTTGCGGCTCGATGCGACTCAGGCGATTTTCGATCGATCCGAAGACCATATTCTCGCTGTCATCGTTCGGCAGGTGCGATCCGCAGGGCGCGGCAGAGTAACCTTTGTCGTCGCTGAGAATGAGCCGCAGCACGCCATGCTGGCGCGCCCCTTCCAGCGCGGCGGTTACGGGCTCGATGCGTTGTGGAACGACGATTTTCATCACAGCGCCATGGTCGCGCTGACCGGACGTCACGAGGCCTACTACTCGGACTATCGCGGCCGTCCGGGCGAATTCATCGCCGCTGCGAAATACGGTTTCCTTTATCAGGGGCAGCGCTACTTGTGGCAGAGCAAAGCGCGCGGCACGCCGACCTTTGACCTCCCGGCGGAATGCTTTGTCGTCTTTTTGCAAAACCACGACCAGATCGCCAACTCCGGCGCCGGAGAACGCGCTCACGCGTTGACGAGCCCCGGCCGGCTTCGTGCGATGACCGCCTATTTCTTGCTGATGCCAGGCATTCCGCTGCTGTTCCAGGGTCAGGAATTCGGCGCGTCGAGCCCGTTCCTCTATTTTGCCGATCACGAGAACGAGCTGTCGCACGATGTTCGCGAGGGGCGCCGTCGCTCGCTCGCCCAATTTCCCAGCCTCGCGACGAGCGAAATGTTGCCCGAGCTTGCCGATCCCGGCGACATCGATACGTTCCGCCGATCGATGCTCGACCTCGGCGAACGGCAACGGCATGCTTCGATCTATGCGCTGCATCGCGACCTTCTGGAGCTGCGGCGCATGGACCCGGTGCTCGGACAACGGCCATGCCGGATCGAGGGTGCCGTGCTCGCGGATGAAGCCTGGATGCTGCGCTTTTTCGCGCAGAGCGGCGCCGACCGCCTGCTGATCATAAATCTCGGCCGCGACCTCCTGCTCGGACCAATGCCCGAACCGCTGCTGGCCCCGGTCGAGGGTCAGGTTTGGCGGCTCATATGGTCCAGCGAAGCCCCTGTTTACGGTGGTTCAGGAGGCCCCGCACAGGATGCCGCAGGGGATTGGCTGATCTCGGGCCAAAGCGCCGTCGTCTTCGCCCCCAACTCCTCAGTCACGATGCCCGAGGCTAAAAAGGTGTCCCATCTCCGAAAATCCAATGGTTGACCCGCACCGAGCCATTGGCGACGAGAACCCGGCATCGGAGGCTCCGCGTGAGTGGCTCGTGGCGAACGGATTGGGCGGCTACGCCTCGGCGACGACAGCGGGGGCGATTACCCGGCGGTACCACGGCTTCCTGGTTGCCGCTCTCCCCGCTCCGCTCGGCCGTATGGTGGTCCTCAACGATCTCGAGGTGGAGGTCGAACTCGCAGACGGCAGCGTCGCGAACTTGCGGGAGAAAGGCCGCTTCCTCGATTTCACGCTGAACAGTGGCCTGCCGAGCTGGCGCTATGAGCTTGATGGTGTCGTCATCGAGAAATCGATCGTCGTGCCGTCGCGCCAAAACATCGTGCATGCCACCTTTCGCTCGCTCGGCGGCAGCAAACCCGTCCGATTGCGCCTAAGACCCTTTATCAACTTTCGTTTGCTTGAGGCGTCGGTCAGCGAGCCGCTCTCCTCCGGCTATGCGCTGACCGTTCGAGGGCACCAATACGAGATCACCGCCGGGCTGGATCTTCCGACTTTGCGGCTGGCCGTGGAGGGTTGCGGGAACCCGACCTTTACCGCCGATGGCGGCTCCCGCCGTGAGTGCTTCTACGAAATCGAGGCGCAGCGCGGTTACGATTCGCGAGGCTGGTTGTGGACCCCCGGCTATTTTACCGGAGAGGTCCGTGAGGATTGCCCGCTGACCCTGATCGCCGCAACAGAGCCTTGGCACACGGTGCGGGCGCTGAGCCCCGACGACGCGCTGACCTTCGAAGACGAGCGCCGGCGCCGTCTCGTCGGGATGGCAGCAGCACCGGCTCAGACCGGGTTTGCCGCCGAGCTCGCCATTGCCGCCGACACCTTCGTCATTACCCCGGTGGGGCGCATCGCCGACGGTGCCCGGGCGCGGGCCGAGGGAGATGAAATTCGCACCGTGATTGCCGGCTATCACTGGTTCACCGACTGGGGGCGGGACACGATGATCTCGCTCGAAGGGCTCACCCTATCGACCGGGCGGGCGGTCGAGGCACGCTGGATCCTGCGCACCTTCGCTCACTACGTGCGAGACGGGCTGATCCCGAACCTGTTTCCGGAAAGACAAAATCAGGGCCTCTACAACACTGCCGATGCCACGCTGTGGTTCTTTCACGCGCTGCACCGCTATGCAGAGCATAGCCAGGACAAGACAACCTTGGAGCTGCTTCTGCCGATTCTGAAGGACATCGTGCGGCATCATCTCGAGGGCACTCGCTTCGGGATCAAGGTCGACCCTCGTGACGGACTCCTCAGCCAAGGGGCGGAGGGTTACGCACTGACCTGGATGGATGCGAAAGTCGGCGATTGGGTGGTGACGCCTCGCCGCGGCAAGGCCGTCGAGATCAACGCGCTTTGGTACAATGCACTATGCCTGCTGGCGGACTGGCTGCGCGATGCGCATGACCCCGAATCCGGTGTGTTCGCCGCCCATGCGGACAAGGCGCGCAACTCGTTCAATCGCCGCTTTTGGCACGCGGCCGGCGGCTACCTCTACGACGTCGTGGATGGCGAAAACGGCGACGACGCCGCTTTTCGACCGAACCAGATTTTCGCGATCGCACTCGACCATCCTGTGCTCGACCGAGAATATTGGGAGACAGTCGTTGCCGCGGTGGACGAAAAGCTGGTGACGCCAGTCGGGCTGCGCTCGCTGGCGCCGGAGGAGGCTGACTACAAGTCCAGATATTTCGGAGACCTGCGCGCCCGCGATGCCGCCTATCATCAAGGCACGGTGTGGGCTTGGCTGATCGGCCCATTCATCGATGCCTGGCTCAAGGTTCACCCCGGTGCTTACGAGGCCGCGCGGCATTTCCTTGACGGCTTCGAGCCGCATCTCGCTGAAGCCGGCATCGGCTCGATCAGCGAAGTCTTTGACGCCGAGCCGCCATTCGCGCCGCGCGGCTGCATCGCCCAAGCCTGGAGCGTCGCCGAAGTGCTGCGCTGTCTGGTAAAGACCGCCCGGGAACGGGAATAAAAAATTTTGCCGCATCAGCAGGTCGAGTCAAGCACCGTCGGGGCGTCGTCAACCCCACGATGCTTGAGATTAAGGAGCTCCTACTAAGAGACGGGGGCGGCCGGATCACGTCGTTGCTGGAACTGGAATCTGCCGAACGGCCCGAACCGTCGGCGTGACCACATTGTCAGCCATCGACGAGAGAAGCACGTGCCAATATCACCGCCAGCGCCTGTAACCCCAAAAACCACCGCCTCCAAAGAGCAGGATCACGACGACGATAATCAGAATCAACTCCATTACTTCCTCCAAAAGATTTATCGGGGAGTTTCCGCTCCGAATGTGGATACGGGATAACTGCGTCACCAGGATCGGAATCTACCTAATAATTTGAGCATTGGGACGTCCGGCGGCGCACAGATCACAGATCTCGGCCCGCCGCGCCTGGCTCCTGGTCAGCCAGGGGATTGCGGCGCCGCGCCAGGGTCGGCGGCAAGCGCCAGGCGGATCAGCGCCGAAAGCGAGCGGGAACCGGTCTTCTTCATGACCGCGGCACGATGGTTCTCGACCGTGCGCTGGCTGATGCTGAGATCGGCGGCGATGTTCTTGCTGGGGTGGCCGGCGAGCACCAGCTCCATGATCTGGCGCTGGCGCGCGGTCAGGCCGGCGAGGCACGCTGCCGCCTCCTCCTGCCGGACCGACAGCTTCGCCGCATCCCAAATGTGTTCCAAGGCGCGCTCGATGCTGGCGAACAGCTCGTCGCGACGGATCGGCTTCTCGATAAAATCCGCCGCCCCGGCCTTCATCGCCTCGACCGCCATCGACACGTCGCCTTGGCCGGTGATCATGATGGCCGGCAGCCGATTTCCCTCGCTCTTGAGCCGCCGCAGCAGCGCGAGCCCGCCCATGCCGGGCATTCGGGCATCGACCAGCAGACACCCTTCGCGGTCGGAACGAGAGGTATCGAGGAACGCCTCGGAGCTGGCATAGGTCTCGACCATCCGACCATCTTCCCGGAGCAGATCGCGCAGCGCTTCGCGCACCGCGCTGTCATCGTCGACCACGAAGATGGTCATCGGTCGCGGCCCATCGCCGGCCGCTTCGGCAGGCCGCCGGGTGCTCGCTTGCGCCGGCGGCCGGAAATCGGCGAGACAGCCCCGGATCAAGGCGATCAGCTCCCTCGCCTTCACCGGCTTGTTCAGGTGCAGGTGGCCCCCTCGGGCGATCTCGCGCAAGGTGTGGGTCGAAATGTCACCGGTCAGGATGACAGCTGGAACCTTCTGGCCGAGCGTTTCCCGCAGGCCGGCGACGGTCTCGAGGCCGTTCAACCCCTGCGGCAGGTTGTAGTCGGCGACGACCAGGTCCGGACGTATTGCCCCGCGCGCCGCCAATTCCAGGGCCTTTCGCCCGTCCTCGGCGGTGGTCGTGCGGTGTCCCTCGCCGTCTAGCAGGAGCGCCAGCATCTCGCGCACCGAAGGATCGTCCTCGACGACCAGGATGGCGCCGCTCCGATGTGGGTTTTCCCGCGCCTCGGGCCAGACATGGCGAGGCCGCCAGTGGGCCGCGTCTTTTGCGAGCGGCACCTCGATAGCGAAGACCGAGCCCTTGCCCGGACGGGAGCGGACATCGACCGCGTGACCCAGCAAGTGCGCCAGGCGCTCGACGATGGCGAGACCGAGACCGAGCCCTTTGCTGCGCTCGCGTGCCGAGTTGTCGAGCTGATGGAACTCCTCGAAGATCGCCTGAAGCTGCTCTTCGGGAACTCCGATCCCGGTGTCCCAGACCTCGATGCGCAGCTTGTCGCCGCGCCGTCGGCAGCCGAGCAGGATCCTGCCCTTGTCGGTGTATTTGACTGCGTTGGAGAGCAGGTTGCGGATCATCTGCTCGAGCAGGCGCGGATCGCTGCGCACGCTGAGCCTGCTCGGAACGACTCGCCAACCGAGGCGGTGCGCCGCTGTGTGAAAGGTGAACTGCGTGCGCAGCTGATCGAGCACGGCGTTGATCGGGAAATCGACCATCTCCCGGCGGACGACCCCGGCCTCGAGCTGGTTGATGTCGAGCAGCGTATCCAGCATGCTCGACATCGCGCTCACGGTCTCGTCGAGCCGGCCGACCAGCCGCAGAGTGGCTTCGTCCTCGATCTGCTTCGCTAATATTTCATGCAGCAGGCTGATCGTCTGCAATGGCTGGCGCAGATCGTGACTGGCGGCGGCGAGAAACCGTGACTTGCCGAGATTGGCCTGCTCAGCCTCCCGCTTAGCGGCCTCCAGCGCCTCGGTCGCGTGCTTGCGTTCGGTGATGTCCTCGATCGCCAGCAGGGTCTTGCTCCGGCCCAGCGGCCCGTCGTGGATTTCGCGGGCATTCAGCAGGAGGATCCGTCGCCCGAGCTGCGACAGCTCGACCTCGATCTCGTAATCCTCGACCGGAACGGGCTCGGCCCGGGCTCGATCGAGGAAACCGCGCAGCCCGGGAATGTCCGGGTGTCCATCACCGGCGAACCCTAGCGGCCGGCCGATGGTTTCCTCGGGCGCGCGCGCGAACATCCGGTAGAAGGAACGGTTGGCAGAGACCACCCGCGATCCCTCGTCGAGCACGACCAGCGGTTGGCGGATCGTGTCGATGATGCTGTCGGAATAGGCGCGCGCCGCCTGGATCTCGCGCTCCGCCGCCTTGATCTCGGAAATGTCGGCGAAGGTGATGACCACCCCGTCGATCCGGTTGTCCTGGGTACGGTAGGGCAGGATGCGGCGAACGTACCAGGCGCCGCCTTCGGCTTCGATTTCGCGCCCTAGCGGGGCGAGGCTGGTGAGCACCGCGCGGGCGTCCGCGAGCAGATTGCGGTCGGTGGCGAGCGGAGTGAGGTCGGCGAGCGGTCGGCCGATGTCGGTAGCGATGACGCGGAACAGCGATTTGGCCGCTGGCGTGAAGAAGCGGATGTTGAGCGCGCTGTCCAGGAACAGGGTCGCCACCCCGGAGCTGTCCAGGATGTTCTGCAGATCGTTGGACGTGTTGCGCTGGCGTTCGAGCGTTTCCTGAAGCTGGCTGTTGAGGGCGGTCAGCTCTTCATTCAGCGATTGCAGCTCCTCCCGCGAGGTCATCAGCTCTTCGTTGGTCGACTGGAACTCCTCGTTCGCCGACATGGCTTCCTGGTTGATCGCCTTTTGCTCCTCGTTGGCGATTTCGAGGTCGTGGATGGCGCTTTGCAGCTCCTTGCGGGTGGCGTCGAGCTCCAGCTCAAGTTCGGCAACACGCGAGACGTCATCCGCCGACTCGATCGGCCGGTCTGGCCTGCGCTCGGGCGCAGGTTCGTCGAAGAAGCTGACCAGCAGCAGCTCCTCGCCGTTGCTCTGCACTGGACGGACCTCGATGCGGACCGCGACCGGCACTGCCGTCGCCCGCCTTCCCGTCTGTGACGGTCGCGCGCGCGTTCTCCCGGCTTGCCTGCCGGATCGCCGTCCTCAGCTTGTTGCGCAGCCCCTCGCGCGCCATGTCGAGCAGGTCTCGGCTGGGCTCGCCCGAGGCTACCCGCAAATAGCGGTCGGTCTGTCCCGAGTAATAGAGGCACTCGTGCTTGCGGTTGATCAGGACCGATGCGGGCGCATAGGTCTCGATCAGCAGGCGGTGGGTGAGGTCGCCGGGCGGTGAGGCCCCGCGCTGCCGCGGGGTGCGGCCGTCCCGGCCAAATCGCGCGCGCGCCTCCCGGCGAGCCGATCGGAAAATTGACTTCGTCGGGCCGGCTGCGGCCGATTTGCCGATAGATCCGCTGCGCCTTGGAGATCGGCTCGAACCGGTCGTCGAGACTGCCCACCGTCTCGGAGCCGCCGAGCAGCAGAATGCCGCCCTCGCTGAGCGCGAAATGGAACAGCAGAAGAACCTTTTCCTGCGCCTCGGAGCGCAGATAGATCAGCAGATTGCGGCAGGAGATCAGGTCGAGGCGCGAGAACGGCGGATCGGCCAGCACATCCTGCACCGTGAACACCACCACACCGCGCAACTCGGGCACGACCCGGTAGCCGTGCTCCTCCCCGGTAAAGAAGCGAGCGAGCCGCGCCGGCGATACATCTGCCGCGATCGACTCCGGATAACTTCCCTCGCGGGCGAGAGCGACCGCATCCTCGTCGACATCGGAGGCGAAGACCTGCAGCTTGATATTCCGCTTCGCCGCAGCGATCTCTTCGAGAAACAGCATGGCGAGGGAATAGGTCTCCTCGCCAGTGCTGCAGCCGGCAACCCAGACCCGCAGCGGCCGGTCCGCCGGGTGCCGGCGGACGAGATCGGGAATCACCTCTTCCGCCAGCAACTCGAAGGCTCCCGGGTCGCGGAAAAAGCGGGTGACGTTGATCAGCAAATCCTTGACGAGGAGATCGATTTCGCCTGCATCCTGCCGCAGCATGTCGAGATACCCGCCGCTGTCGTCGACAGCGGCCAACGCCATGCGCCGTTCGATCCGGCGCATCAACGTGCCCGGCTTGTAGAGCGCGAAATCGTGCGCTGTCTTCGTGCGCAGCAGATCGACAATCTCGGTCAATTGGTCCGGCGGACGATCGTTCGGCACCGGACCCTTCAGCTCCCCGTTGACGACCAGCCGCCGGCCGTATGTGGCGAGGATTTCGGGAATCTTCGCCACCGGGAGCACGAGGTCCACGGCGCCGGTCATGATCGCGCTGCGCGGCATGCCGTCATACTCGGCATCGTCTGGATCCTGCACGATAACCAGCCCGCCCTTCTCCTTGACCGCCTTCAGCCCCAGGCTGCCGTCGCTGCCGGTTCCCGACAGGATCACGCAGATCGCGCGTTCGCCGAGCTCTTCGGCCAACGAGTGCAGGAAGAAGTCGAACGGCAGGCGCGCGCCGTGACGCTCGCGCGGCTCCGAGAGGCGCAGAACACCGCCGTGGATCGAGAGGTAGGCGCCCGGCGGGATCAGATAGACATGCTCGGGCTCGATCGGCACCCCGTCCGCTGCCTGCTCAACCTTCAACGGCGTGTGGCCGGTGAGCAGATCGACCATCATGCTGGCATGCGTCGGATCGAGATGCTGGATCAGGATGAAGGCCATGCCGGTGCCGGCGGGGAGCACGGCGAGAAGTCTGCGGCAGGCATCGAGGCCGCCGGCCGAGGCGCCCAGCCCGACGACCGCGTAGCCGTCAGCCGCACGCTGCGCGGCGCGTCTCGGTGACGATCGCCGGCCCGGCCCCGGACGAGCCGTTCTGGCCTGATGGGGGCGCTGTCCCTTCATCGCAATCCGCGCTTGTCCATCGGCATCCCACAAAGAACGTTCTTCAGGAACCGATATGCGATCCATCTGAACCGTGGTAGAGGGTTGGCGGTGGTCTCCCGCCAGTCTTCATTGTGGCCCGCCGAGGAGGCGCTGTCGGTAATGTACATTACCGAACCGGTGCGGGCCAGGTTTTTACCCGTATGTTCTGGGAAGGTGAGCAGCGACGCGCGCCCGGACCAACCGATAACATTCGCAAGATTCTCTCTCAAGGCCCAGCCGATCGAGTATCGTGACTTGCCGTCGGCCGCGCGTAATCAAGCCGGCGCGTTCCAACTCTCGGGCCGCATTGGTGACGGTTGGCCTCTGGACACCCAGCATTTCGGCGAGCAGGTTCTGGGTGATCTGCAGTGCATCATCGTCACCGCGGTCGCGCATCGTGAGGAGCCAACGCGCCAGCCGCTGCTTGAGGCTGTGCGCACCGTTGCATGCTACCGACACCAGGACCTGCTCAAGAAAGGCCTGGACGTACGCGTACATGAGGATTCGGAAAGACGGCATCGATTCCATAGCCCGTGTAAACGCCACGCGCGCCATCTTTGTCGAGCCCCCGGGGATCTGGACGAGAAGCCGGATGGAGGAATTCTCGGCGCCGAAGACGGCCTGCACAGCCGTGCAACCCTCCCTGCCGATGTTTGCCATCTCAATGATGCTGCCGTCCGCATAAACCGCCACCGCCGAGACGACACCGGTGTCGGGGAAGAATACATGGTCGAGCGGACTGTCAGCATCCATCAGGACCTGCTCGCGTGAGCAGCGTATGGGTTCAAGGTCCGGCATGAGCTGCTGGAGATCCGAGGATGGCAGGGTGAGTAAAAGGCGGTTGCGGGGCCAGGATGATAGAGCATTCATAAGCTCTAAATGATCGTCAATAGTCCGTCCCCGCTAGGCTCGGAAACTACTCATTCGCAGGGATGTGCCGCGGGAAGCGGTGCAAGTTGAGCGGCGGCTATCCCAGGGCATCAAGGGACGCCCCTATAGACCGAGGGCACCTTTGAATTTTGCGACTAGCGGCGGATCTCGGCGGTCGGGACAGGCGGCGCTTTATCGGCCTGCTGCCGCTGGATGATCCCAAGCACCTTGATCCAGGACTTCGACTGAGCAGCTTGGCCGGCGAGGGCCGCGACACGGGCATTGTCCCGCACCACGGTGGCGGCCTCCGTCCCATGCACGTCGACTATGTCGTGAGCCAGCGTCCAGTCAGAATCTTCGGTGATCACCTCAGCCTCATCGATTATCGTGTTCGAAGCCTCGGCCGAACCTGGGCGAGCGGCGGGCGCCGCCTCCCATCTCAAAAGGAAAGGCGACGCTCGCTTCCATCCGCCGCGGCCGTCGGGCGCGTCGGATGGTTTTAATAATCCATGCCACCCATGCCACCCATGCCGCTCGGCGGCATGCCCGGCGCACCCTTGGGCTCGGGCCTATCGGCGATCATCGCTTCGGTGGTGATCAATAGCCCTGCGACCGAGGCGGCGTCCTGCAGCGCGACCCGCACGACCTTGGTCGGATCGATGATCCCCGCGACCACCATATCCTTGTATTCGCCCGACTGGGCGTCAAAGCCGAAGTTCGGGTCGTTCTTGTCGTTGAGCTTTCCGACGACGATCGAGCCCTCGACGCCAGAGTTCTCGGCGATCTGCCGCACCGGCGACTGGATCGCCTTGCGGACGATGTCGATGCCGACCCGCTGGTCGTTGTTGGCGGGGTTGAGGCCGGCCAAGACCTTGCTGGCAAACAGCAGGGCGACACCGCCGCCGGCCACCACACCTTCCTCGACCGCCGCCTTGGTCGCGTGCATGGCGTCGTCGACCCGGTCCTTCCTTTCCTTGACCTCGACCTCGGTGCCGCCGCCGACCCGGATCACCGCGACCCCGCCGGCGAGCTTGGCCAAGCGCTCCTGCAGCTTTTCGCGGTCATAGTCGGAGGTGGTATCCTCGATCTGGGCGCGGATCTGGTTGGTGCGCGCGACGATGTCTTCTTTCTTGCCGGCGCCGTCGATGATCGTCGTGTTCTCCTTCTCGATCAGCACCCGCTTGGCGCGGCCGAGCATCTCGAGCGTGACGTTTTCAAGCTTGATGCCGAGGTCTTCCGAGATCACCTGACCACCGGTCAGGGCGGCGATGTCCTCGAGCATCGACTTGCGCCGATCGCCAAACCCCGGGGCCTTCACCGCCGTCACCTTGAGGCCGCCGCGCAGCTTGTTGACGACGAGCGTAGCGAGCGCCTCGCCCTCGATATCCTCGGCGACGATTAATAAGGGCCGGGCGCTCTGCACCACGGCTTCGAGAATGGGAAGCAAGGTCTGCAGGCTGGAGAGCTTCTTCTCGTGCAAGAGGATGTGCGCATCTTCGAGCTCGGCGACCATCTTCTCGGCATTGGTCACGAAATAGGGGCTGATATAGCCGCGGTCGAACTGCATCCCCTCGACCACGTCGAGCTCGGTGGCGAGCGACTTCGCCTCCTCGACGGTGATGACGCCCTCGTTGCCGACCTTCTTCATCGCCTCGGCCAGCATTCGGCCGATCTCGGTGTCGCCATTGGCCGAGATCGTGCCGACCTGGGCGATCTCGTCATTGGTCGAGACCTTCTTCGAGCGCTTTTGAATATCCTTGACGACCGCATCGACGGCCATGTCGACGCCGCGCTTCAAATCCATCGGGTTCATGCCGGCGGCCACCGCCTTCACCCCTTCACGCACCATGGCGTGGGCCAGGATGGTTGCCGTCGTCGTGCCGTCGCCGGCTTCCGTGCTCGTCTTGCTGGCGACCTCGCGCACCATCTGCGCGCCCATGTTCTCGAACTTGTCGCCGAGCTCGATCTCCTTGGCGACGGTGACGCCGTCCTTGGTGATCCGCGGCGCCCCGTAGCTCTTGTCGAGCACCACATTGCGGCCCTTGGGCCCCAACGTCACCCTGACCGCGTTGGCGAGGGTGTCGATGCCGTGCAGCATCCGCTCGCGCGCATCGACGCCGAGCCGAATATCTTTAGCAGCCATGATTGTTTTCCTTTCAGCTCTTCTTTGCAGCGCCGGCGGCGCCCTCGACAATGCCCATGACGTCGGACTCCTTCATGATCATCAGCTCCTCGCCGTCGAGGCGAACCTCGGTGCCCGACCACTTTCCGAACAGCACGCGGTCGCCGGCCTTGACCTCGAGCGGGTGCACCTCGCCGTCGTCGCCGCGGGCGCCCGGCCCGACGGCGAGGATTTCGCCCTCCATCGGCTTCTCCTGGGCGGTATCGGGAATGATGATGCCGCCCATCGTCTTTGCGTCCGCTTCCACCCGCCGAACCAGCACGCGGTCGTGTAAAGGTCTGAGCTTCATAAAATCATCCTAAAGTTGTCGATTGAATCCGATCGCGCTCGCGACTGAACGTGATACACATTCGGAGTATTCCCTCCTGAATACGGCTAGCACTTTCTGTGGGAAAGTGCTTTCTAATGTCGGGAGTTCCTCTTCAGAGCGTACCGACCCCTGGCACGAGCCACGGGCGATGCGGCTGCTCCTCTGGAGTGGTCGCAGCCGGAGCCGAGATGACCGCAGGCTCGCTCATCACCGCGCGAACTCCGGCGATCTTCGGGTCATGCGCCTCCGACCACTTCCTGAACCCGTTCGTAGGAATATTCATCGAAATACCCATGACTAGCATCCTTTTCTAAAATTGTAGAAAATGATATATGGGGACGATTTCAAATCGTGCAGCGAATTTCTGACGATTTTCTAAAAAATTTCTCGGAGACTTTTGGGAGAAGGGGCTTTCGCTTTAAAGACATGTAGATGAGTTTTCAATTTGTTTAAAAACTCCATGGGTTTATGACGGGATTCTTCTCGGCCGGGGTCCGGGCGGCGGATCCGAGCTACGGGTCGGTTCGGACGTAAGCTCGGGAATGCCGACTGCGACGTATCTCGCCTAACTTGATCCGCGGCTCCACTCGGTTGCCGCCACGGGCCCTGGATGGCTCGATGAATTTTGCTGGCGGTTGGCCAATGCCAGCGCTCAGGAAATCCCAACTGAAGCGCGGGTTTCGATGTGCAAAACGACGGCAACGGCCATCTCCTGATCAGCTATGCCGTGCAGGACGCGGCCAAGCACGATGACGTCGCCGGGGCCGGCAACGGCTTTGTCGACGAATACGACATCGCCAGCGGCAAGCTCACGCGCCTCATTACCGGCGGCGTCTTGAACTCGCCGTGGGGTCTCGACGTGGCACCGTCCAAATTCCCGGAATTCGCCGGCGGAAACTCGGGCAAAAACCAATCCGGGAAATCGAAATCGATATCAAACCGCTGCAGATCGCGCCCATCCTGCTGCTTGATCGCGTCGATGACAAAATGCGGAAAGACAAAGCCGCCCTCCTGGTGCTTGGGATGCGGCAACGGATAGAAGCCCTTGGGAAACAGGTTCTGATCGCGGATCTGGTCCGGCGTCATCGCCGCCAGGCTCTCCCAGGTCACGCCGGCGGGCAGTTTGACGCGCACCCCCTCCTGCACCGGCTTCACCCGGTCCATCGTGAGACCGGCGGCGAGGCGATTGCTGAGGTCGTAGCGCTCATTGAGCAGCGCGTTGTGTTCCCGCTCGACGGCGGGCTTGGCGGCCGCGAGGCGCGCCCTGATCGAGGCGAACAACTCGGTGATGTCGACCGGCATGTAGCTCGACTGGCCGCGCTCGGCTTGCTGCGCGTTGGCCGGGCCAAAAGCCAAGGTCAAGCCGACGACCGCCAGCAACACCCAACCGCTTCTGCTCTTGGATCGCTGCATCACATCGTCCCCCGATTGGGTGGTTTGGCGGTGACGAAAGTCTGACGCGTCAAATTGGGCGAGTGGTACCCCGGTTTGTCAACACGCCCCCCTCTTTGGGGTGATGGTGCCATCGCGTTGGCCCATGGGGTCCGAACATTTTCCGCTTGAGGTACCGGTTGCCGGGCAACGTACACCGGAAAGCCACCGGCCCCTTGCGGGGACGCCACCGGAATGATTTCCCTCCCGATCGCAAGGCGGTGCGCCTTCTCGACGCTCCCCGTAATTGGCCGCAGTCGGGCGCCAGTAATCGGCAACCGGAAGCGCAAGTCGGCGGCCGGCGCTTTCGATCACCGCATCGGGCGCCGACATGATCGGCCAAGGTCGAGACGTCGAGGTCGACGCCCTCGCGGGCATAGGTTCGCTCTGCGGGTTGAGCGGCTGATGCTCGCCGTATTTGGCGTACAGGATTTTCGCCAATAGTCGAGACCGGTCGCATTTGGTGCAGAGCCGCCGCACATGGCCGGGCATATGGCCTCGCCGGCGGCGCTTGACGACCCGTGACGGCCGGCGGTGTTATAAGAACGAAAACCGAACGAACGAGATCGGCGATGGACAGGATGCCGCCGCGCTACGCCTTCCGGCTGGAGGATTTGCGGCATTGGCATGTGATCGAAGCCAGTTGCATAAAGTGTTCGCACCGGGCGGTGATCGATCACGCCAGCCTGACCCACGGCCGGGCCAACTCAATGCTTCTCACCGAGTTGGAAAAGAAGCTGCGTTGCCGCCGCTGCGGCAACGGCCGTAGATTTTCCATCACCGCCTCGCTGATCTCCGGCGTGAGCTTGATCGGGTTTCTGGCGTGCTCTCGCCAACCTGGCTCAAATCGATCGTACAGCCCGCTCGTCAGGTACTCCCCTTCCAGCGGCGGATAAGCTGCATACTGCATCACTCCCTGCGCCCGGGCCTCTTCGGGAAGCGCACGGTAATAGTCATTGAGCTGAGCCAAATCGGCTTTTAGCAGTTGGCCTGGCACAAACGCCTGATCTCACCCATGAACAAAGGCGCGATCGACGCATGTAGCCGGTCGAAAGAGGTGAACGCGCGACAGAATGGGAGGTAGAAGAGATAGGCCATGTCGTTACGGTTCGACGTGCGCACCGCGTCGAT
This sequence comes from uncultured Alphaproteobacteria bacterium, assembly GCA_963702685.1. Taxonomy (GTDB): domain Bacteria; phylum Pseudomonadota; class Alphaproteobacteria; order ATCC43930; family CGMCC-115725; genus AP-15. The sequence continues at coordinate 20,426 of CAVPDQ010000012.1, forward strand.
TTTCCCTGTCGCAATCGCCAGGTGAACGACGACCTCGCAACGGAAGACATGATCAGCGTATGGCGCGAAGTCCCGCAGCGGCGGGCCGCCTTGCTTCTTCCATCGCTTCAAGATCGCGGGCCGGTAGCTCACCGGAATGTTCAGGACATCCAGGGCGGCTCTAAAGACCGCATACCGCGGGCCATTCGCCAGCGCGATGTCGTCAGCCGCAGCTTTCACCGCCGCAAGGTCCGAGAGCTTCAGCGTGCCGCGTGCCTGCGACGCCTGTCGGATAGCCGTCAGATCGAGCTTTTCAAGCGCCTCGCGCCACGCCTTCGCATAGTCCCGCTCGACACCGAGGAAGTCCCCTTTTCGCCACCGCCTCACGGCGGCGCTTTCAGGCATCTCTCCGTAGTAGCTCGCGGTACGCCCACCCGCTTTAATGATCTGCCCTTCGGGAATCACTGGGACCCGGATCATCTCAACTCGATGTCCCAATAGATCGCCGAGTACCAAGGTCGCGTGATGGACGTTCGGAAACGCGCCGAGCTGCGGCACCTTCGCCGATATCTTTGCAACGACGTCCTCAGCCGTTCTGCCGTCCGGAGGAGGCTTATGAAGATCCGCCAGCACCTCGGTCAGGAAGATCGGAACGATATTCGCCCGGCAGTGGATTCCAAGCCAGAAGGCTTGATCCGCATTGAGACTTTGGATCGTCGATTTATCGCAGATGATGATCATGATTCGAGGTGCTGCTTGGGTGGATAAAGCTCATCCGACCTCCTCGCCGCGCAGCGATCCGGACGCCAGCGGCTTGATGACCGACTTGGCCGAAACGGAAAGATCAAGCCAATCCGCCCAGGACGCGCGGTCGAGAATGACGATTTGGCGATCATGATAGCGCGCGATATCGGGACCGGGCTCCATCGTCAGCATGGTGAAGGGCTCGCCGACATCTTTATTGGTTCGCCAGATCCCCGCGATGCAGAACCAGGGCTCGCCCTTCTTGATGAACAGCCACTTGTCCTTCCTCTTCTTCTTTTTGTCGGCTGGGTCGGTGAACTCGTAAAAGCCATCGGCGATGATAAGGTAGCGGCCGGAGGTGAACTCGCGGCCTTCGGAGCGGAAATTGTAGACAGGCCGACCATTCTGTCCCGGCCAGCTCCATCGCTGTTGTACGAGATCGCCCGAGTTCCGCTCGCCGTCGGTCGTCCGCACGATCGGCGCCGTGTCGGTGATTTTGATGTCCTGGCGCGCCTGGATGTTGGGTGCGCCCTCGGAGAACCGGATGTTGATCTTGAGGTCTGCGAAGTCCTCAAGGATCGCTGCCGCCTCCACCTTCAATCGATAGTCGTTGCACATGCGGCTCATCATTCCTGCGGTGGCACCGACCTGAGTCCCGTTGCGGAGCGAGGGCGGCTTGTAACGACTCAGAGACCGAGATTTACGCTCTCAAAGCGTCCGGAGTTCTTCCAGGTCAGACGCCGTTTTCTGGAGGATGGCCGCGAAGCACGCGTCACATACCGGCTTTGCCGCGCTATACGCGGCACCAAGCTTCGGAATCTCGATGCAGGACTGTCCAGCCGCGATTTCCGTGTCGCACCGATAGCAGGATGACTTTCGCTTCACGTCGCGGCGCCGCGGTCTGCCGTTTGTGCCGCCAATCAGAGACGGCGTCGGCCCTTTAGGCGTTTTCTTTGTCATAGTCCACCTTCGCCTTTCTAACCCGCCGAACCAAGGTCTTAAGCAAATCGTCGATATTATAGAGCACACCTCTAAACTCCTCCAGCGACGCTTCTGCTCTTTCCTTGCCCAGGCGCCTCTCAATCTCCTTATTCACCATCATCGGAGCGCAGATGTAGTTGCTTTTGCCCGTCAGCTTCAGCGACTTGTACTTGTAAACTAGCTCGGTGCCGGCCTGCGTAAGCTCGACATGATTCAGAAGAATGTTGGCGAGACGCTTTTCCTGTTCCTGGGTTCGACGACGCGCCTCTTCCCACTCTCGCTGAGGCTGAACGGGGAAGGGCTGGGCCGCTGCCCCTTTGCGCATTGGCGCCTGCTGCGCCATGCGCACCATCTCCTCAGCCTTGCTTGCGTCAAGTCCAAGAAGTTTCAAACGCTCACGCAAGTCATCGACGATTTGGGTATCTTCGACGGAAGTGAAGTCCTCCTCCCATAGCGACTCGACGATTTCGCCATGCACGACGACGCGGTCGGATGCGCGTAGGCGCGCGGTGCCATCGAGGACGTTCTGCGGCACCTCGGGGTTCTTCCCCGCCGATGACCTTGTCCCAGAGCGCCTGGTCATCGTTCTCAAATTCTTTGAATTCTTTGAGCCGTTCATCGAGGTTCATGCCCAAGTGCGTCACGATGTGGCCGACGTTGTCGGGATGACCCGGATCGTTCTGCACCACCACACGCATGATGCGACCAACAAATTGGATATACGGCGCGAGCGACCGGAAAGGCCGGGAGATCGCCGCGACGCTCAGCTTGGGGTGGTCGAACCCTTCGCCGAGCATTTGCACCTGAATGATGCAATCCAGCGAGCCATTCCGTAACGCCGCGAGAATAGCAGCCTGCTCGTCTTCTCTTTGTTTGCTGTGGACGACGTCAGCCGTGAATCCCCGCTCCTGGTAGAGGGACCGGATCTCGCGGGCATGATTGATTGAGCGCGCAACGGCGATGAGCTGGTGCTGCGTTCCGCTCTGCCGCAACTCTTCGAGCTTCTGCAGGCTGCTATCGACGATGTGCTGATTACAAAGGCGGGCTAAGGCGACTCCCCGGCTGAGCCAATCTTCCTGTTTAGCTGCAAGACCTCCTCAAGCGTGTAAGTTCTACCGCTTGAATCGTTGAAGCCGAGTTCAATTGTCGACGGCGCGACGTAGCTCGCCTTTAGCCGCTTGATGTATCCTTTCAGGGTCGCGTTTCGAAACGGATACCGGAACACCAACTCGCCATCGAGCTCTTGGCGATCGCTCCGGAACGGCGTCGCCGTGAGGAGGATCACCTTGGCTTTCGGGAAACGATCGATGATCTTCTGCCAGCTTGCGGCAGCGCTATGATGCGCTTCGTCGACAATAATCATGTCGAAGAAGTCGTCGGGAAACTGCGTCAGCCACTTGTAGACGTTGGTCGCGAGTTGATGCACATTGGTGATGATCAGATGCGACATTCGAGTGCGGAAGTCTGGAGGGGAAGGCCTTCCCCTCGGCCGAGCCTGTCGTCTAGGCCGACCCCTTCTGCGGGGACACCCCACAACGCCCCGAGAGTGAGAGTGCGGACGGGTCTTCCGTGACGGGTTGAGGGCTGGGAGAGAGGCTCCCGGCGCCCGTCGCGGAGACCCGCGATGTCCATACACGCCGCTCGCGCTCGGTCCGGTTCCGGCCGGACGAGCCTCTACGATGAAATCACCACCAAGATCATCGCCGAGCTGGAGGCCGGCCGCGTGCCCTGGGTCCAGCCCTGGGGAACGGCAGCGGCGAAGGCGCCGCTCGCCATGCCGAAGAACGCGGCCACCGACCGGTTCTATTCCGGGATCAACGTGCTGATCCTCTGGGGTTCCGTGATCGAGCACGGCTTCCCGATCCAGGGCTGGCTGACGTTTCGCCAGGCCCTCGGCCTCGGCGGCAATGTCCGCAAGGGCGAGCACGGCACCACCGTCGTCTATGCCGACCGCTTCATTCCCGACGACGAGAAGAAACGAGCGCGAGAGACCGGCGAGGAAGCGCAAGCGATCCCGTTCCTCAAGCGCTTCACCGTCTTCAACCTGGCGCAATGCGAAGGCCTGCCGGAGGATCTCATGGTCACCACACCGCCGCCGGAACCCGGGCTGATCGAGCCCAAAGTCGAAGCGCTGATCAAGGCGAGCGGCATCGATTTCCGCATCGGCGGGAGCCGGGCCTTCTACATGCCCGTGCACGACTATGTGCAAGTCCCGCCGCCGCAAGCCTATTTCGAGCCGATCAACTGGCACCGCACGGCGCTCCATGAGCTCGGTCATGCCAGCGGCGCCCCACACCGGCTCAATCGCGATCTCTCCGGCTCTTTCGGCTCGAAGAAGTACGCCTTCGAAGAGCTGATTGCCGAGATGAACGCCGCGTTTTGTTGCGCCTCGCTCGGCATCGGGCCGACGGTGCGCCACGCCGACTACATCGGCTCCTGGCTCGAAGTGCTACGCGAGGACAATCGCGCCATCGTCCGCGCCGCCTCACAGGCGAGCAAGGCCGCAGACTTCCTCCTCGCGTTTCTGCCTGGGGACGACGCGCGGGCCTCCACCGCGAACGGGCGGGAGGCTGCGTGATGCGCTTCCCTTGCGGTGGTGGGCAAGCCGTCACGCAATGCCGGGTATGTGCGGATGCGCATCTCCGGCTCGGCGGGTCTGCGGCGTTCCAGAGGAAGAGGGCTGCGCCGGTCTTTGTGACGGGTTGGAAGCCGAGAGAGAGTCTTTCGGCGCCCGTCGCGGAGACCATCCCGATGGCTACTGCCGTTCAGAAGATCACCCTGTCGTCGTCGCGCGACATCCCCTTCAACAAACTTGTCCTGTCCCAGTCGATTGTTCGGGTGCATGATAACACTTTGATCTGTCTGCGAAAACCTTTTCTGCGCACCTCGAAACACCGTATCCACGATCCGTCAGAAATTCGCGCTCTTGAATTCAAAGGGAAATTTGGACAATTCGGAATTTGCTCGGTTTCGACAACTATCGGCAGCAATCGGTCGATTCTTGTCTGCTAGCCGCCGACCAGGCCGCAGCCACGCTTCCTAAAAAGACCGTCACAGGCCATCCGTCGCGAGATAGACATCGAACCATGTCAACGATCGTATCGGACCGCGGCCGTTATCGGGCACATTCCTGCTGCGGCTGGAGGGGGTCGGTGTCGCCGCCGTCGCGGCGCAGCTGAACACAACGGCAAAGCGGGTTTCGACCTGGTCGCGACAGTTTGAGATTTCGGGTCTGAAAGGCCTCGACGAGCGGCCGGGGCGCGGTCGCAAGGCATCGATCCCGGTGGCGAAAGCGGCGCGTGTCGTCAGCGAGGCGATGCGCCCGCCAAACGGTCGAACCCGCTGGAGCATTCGCTCGATGAGCCGGCATGCCGGCATCTCGCCCAGTTCGGTTCAGCGTATCTGGTCGAAGAACGAGCTGAAGCCGCACCGCGTGAAAACCCAGCGAGCCGGTCAACCCGGCCGATCCCTATGCCCCGGAAAACCGGCGGTCGTCGTGATCAACCTCGGCAGCTGACGACGGCGACGACAACGCCGCGGCGTCACGAACGGCAGCCGGCTTGCGGCGATGCGCCGGGCACCGCCGCCTGCAGCAGAAAGAACCGCAGCGCGGCGGCGGCGTTGCTCGGCGCCAGCCCGCCGACGGCCTGGGACAGGCTCGCCAGATAGCTGCGGGCGTCCTCGACCTCGGGCCGCGGGTCGCGGAGCAGCGGCGTGCCAGAGGCGATCATGGTAACGAGCTGCTCGCCGGTGCTGCCGCCCAGCACCCAGCATCGCGCAAAGGGCGGCAGGCCGAGGATCAGGTGATTGCGCGCGGGCCGAAAATTGAGCCGGTCCCGACTGTTCGGGAAAAGATGCAGCACCTGTCCCTCGCGATCGAAATAATCGACATAGACATAGCCGTCGAAGCTCGGAGTGCGGAGATCGACGACGAGCGGGTCTCCGAGATGCGCCGCGTCGCTTGTCGGCAGCAGCGCGAGGCTGGCGGCGCCGCGCGGCGGATGCGCGAGCAGACCGTGCAGCATCCCCAGCACCGCGCAATAAGGCCAGATCCGGAGCTGCACCGCAAAATCGAGCTTGGCGACGCCGTGGATCGTGCCAACCATCCGGCGCAGCTGTGCGATGTCGTCGCGATTGGCCACATAACCCGAAATTCGGACCGCGCGATCGGGACCGACGGCGTAGTCGAGCGAAGCGCACTGGTATCCGGTGATCGCCACGGTGAGCGCGGCGCGCAATGCCGCCACGGAAGGCGGCGGCCGCAATTCGCGGAGCGCAAGCAGCGCCGACCCGGCCAGGACGGCCAGCGCAGCGACCACGGTCACCGCCAGCATCGCGCGCCGCCGCGATGATCCGCCGGGGCCGTGCCGAGCCTCGGGTACAGGTTTTCGGGCTCCGCCACTCTGATAGGTCAGCAGTGCGCGCATCGAGGGCGGCCGGTCATCGGGCCGCGGCTCGAGCATCGGCGCGATAACGGGCCGCAGCGACGCCGGGACATCGCCGAGATCGGGGACGCTCTGCCGGGCAGCGAGCACCGTCGCCGGTGAGTTGCCCATGTCGAGCTTCTTGCCAAAACCGATCGCCGCGGCGGCAAGGACGAGGCCGAGACTGTAGATATCCGACCGCAGATCGACCTCGCCGCCGTAGAGCCCGACCTGCTCAGGCGAGGCAAACGAATATTTGCCGGCGAAGGTGTTGCCGATTAGGGTCGCGCCCGCCGCCTCCATCGATTTGGCGATGCCGAAATCGATCAACTTGGCGCGGTCGATGTTGCCTTGGGGGAGCAGGATGTTTTCCGGCGATACGTCGCGGTGGACGATGTCCATCTCATGCGCCGCCGCAAGGCCGAGCGCCAGGCGATCGCGCAGCCGCAGCACTTCCTCCGCCTCTAGGCGCCGCCGTCGCAGGATTTGTTCCAGGGACTCGCCGTGCACGAATTCGGTGACGAGATAATGCAAGCCGTGTTCGTCGCGAAAAAACCCCTCGTAATCGACGATCGCCGCGTTGTTGATCCGGCCGAGCTTGCGCGCTTCTTCACGAAACAGGTGCACGATTTGCGGATCGTTGGCAAAGCTCGGCAGGATGATCTTGATCGCATGCTCGGTACCGAGCTCGATATGCTTGGCGCGGTAGACTTCGCCCATACCGCCGCGGCCGAGCAGAGCCTCGATGACGTAGGTGTCGCCGACCACCGTCCCCGGCCGCAGCACGGCTGGCGCCGCCACCCCGCCCGTCATCAGACGGGTCGCGTCGTCGTCCGGCTGCGGCGAGGGAAAATCCGTATCGGGCATTGCCCCGTATATAGCACGACGCCGTTCGCCGCTCAGCGGACTGTGCGCGGCGGCAGAGCCAGGGCGCCGAGTTGGCGCCAGAGGGGTGCCTGTTCGGCGATCAGGCGATCGATATGGGCGCGGAGCCGCTGCTGTTCGTCCTCGGGGTGTCCGGCGCCTAGGCTTACCGCCCAGGCGGCGGGGTCGGGCGGTTGCGCGTCGTCGAGGCGCGCTGCGACAAACAGATCGAGCATCGTGCACGGCACTGGGGCGCCGCCGCTTGCAGCAAGCGCGATGCCGCGGTTCAGATTCTCGGGTCGCACAAAATGCCCCGCTGCGGCGGCGTTGAAATGTCGAATGCGCGTGTCGGGTTCGCGCGGCGATGCCAGCAGCGGCAACGCCTGATCGGTGCCGACCAGCATGCCGACGAGTTCGCCGGGGTTGTCGCGTCGCGGCAGTTCCGGCAGCGCCAGCAGTTCGCCCACCGGCCGCGGGCCTTGCGCCAGCGCATCGACGATCGGGCCGAAGAAGCGGCGCTCGAGCGCCGCGCGGCCGAACGGCACCTCAAAATCCCAGGCAAATTCCGCCGCTGGACAAGCGAGCCCCAGGACCACCTCGCCGAGCTTTGCATCCCTTTCCCGTGGCGGGAGACGGCGCGCGCCGCGTATGAAGACATCTCGGCGCAGACCGCGCGTCAGGCACATGTCCTTGATCAGCTCACGCAGCAGCGGGTCGTCGAACCGGGCTGATACGGTGCGCACCTCCTCGGAGAGCATCAGCGCCGAGAAGTTTTCGAGGAGCTGCGCCGAAGCGACCCAATCGAGCTTTGCCTCGGCGAAGGCGGCAACGACATCGGTATGAAAGGCCGGCCGCCACGCGTCGTTCATGTATTCATGCGCGAGATAGGCGAGCGGGGCGCGCCCGGCGTGGTCGATCAGCGAAGCGACAAAAGGGTTGCCGCGCAGATGGTGGGCCGCTGCCTCGGCAAGCAACCGGACGGTCTCGAAGCCGGCTTCGGCCTGTCGCCCGCTCGGCGCGGCGAGCTGTTTGCCGGCGGCGTGCACCAGGCGCTGCATGCCGAGGGCACCCTGCCAGGCGGGCAGCGCGTTGTAGCTGACATGCACGACGCCGCCCGGCCGGATCTTGCGGGCCAGCAGCCGGACGATGCCGGCCCGAACCGCATCCGTCACCCAGCTCCACAAGCCGTGCAGGCTCGCGACATCGACTTCCGGGATGTCGTCCGCGGCCCGCTCGGCCGCGAGCGTGGCGAGATCGGCTTCAATAAACCGGGCGTTGGCGATGCGGGCTGTGGCGGCGAATTCGCGTGCCGCGGCGATGTGGGCCGGGTTGAAGTCGACGCCGATCACGGTCCAGGCCGGATTGCAGGCGGCCAGCGCCAGCGTCACAAAACCCTGGCCGCAGCCGAGTTCGAGATAACAAAGTCGCCGCCCTGGACCGAGGTCGAGACCGGCAAACCCGCCGAGGAGGCAGGCGAGATTGAGGTGCAGCGGCGACTGGTCGCGGTAATAGCCGGGCACATACGGCGTGTCGGTGACGTAGCCGCCGCCCCAGCACCCGCTCTGCGGCGTCACGGACGAGCCGTTCCGGCGGCCGCTGCGGCCTCGACGGTCTCCGCCTCGAACAAGGCGTCACCGGCATCGGCACGCCGTACGCCCAGCGGCAGACCCTCAGGCGCCGGGATCCATGAATTCCAGCCGAGGCGCGGCGCCGGGTCGGCGGCGGGATCGAGCCGCAGCGGCGGCACCTCGGGGCCGGCCAGCACCGGATTGACCGCGAAAGCGATCTCGAAACCGAGAAAGGCGCGCACCAGCGACACGAGGCGCTGCAAACCCGCCCGGTCCGGCAGCAGCGCGGCAAACGCCGCAAGATCGAGCGGTCCGATGCGCAAGATGATGCGGGCGTGGAGGTCCCAGGCGCGAACGCCGATCGCGGCATCGACGCCGAGCCGGTTCCAATTGCCCGGCTTGCGGCCCGCGGCCAGCGCGGTGCGCTGGTCCGGCGGCAGCGGCAGCCAGGCGCCGACAAATTGCACGATCTCGACCTTGCGGCCGAGCCAATCCGAAACGAGCGCGGCGAGCTTTTCAGCCGAGCGCGGCCGGCTCGCGAACAGTCCGGCATAGTGCAGCAGCGGTTCGACGCCGACGGCGAGCCGCGGCACAAGATCGGGCGTCGCATAGCCGGTGACGGCGAGCAACGCCTCGCTCGCACGGTCGGGCGCCGATGCGGGGCCCGCGGCGTCACTGGCGGCGGCCGTCTCGGCCACGCGATTGAGGCGGTATTTCGCGCCGGCGGCGGCAAAAAACGCGACAAAGCGGTGCGCCAGCATGTCGATGAAGTCGTGCATCGCCGGCGACCGGCGCCGCGATGCCGCGGTCACCAGCTCGGTAAAGGGTCGCGGCAGCACGCCGGCGACGCCGGTCAGTCCGATCCCGCCGGCCGCGACTTCCGGCGGCTGGCCGTCGGCGGCCGGTGCGACCGACAGAATGTCGGCCGGCGGGTAGGCGAGGCCCGGCGGCGAGCGGAAGCGTGCCGCTGCGGCCAGATCGGCGGTCCTCGCCGCGGCCGCCAGCACCCGCACTGCAGCATCGAAGCGAAACCGCCGCGGTTCGCGGAAGAGTCGGGCAAAAGGCGACAGCGGCGCCATCAGAGCAGCACGCGCATGCCGGCGCGCGGCGGCCATGCCGCGACGCGACCGCTGCGGCCGCGCAGCACGACGGCGGTGCGGACGAACGAGTTCACCGTCGCGTGCAAGGCGAGAAACCGGTCGAGCACGGCAGCGAGCAGATAGAGCCCGCCATCCCGCCATGATTGCTCCTCGAATTCGAGCACGACATCGAGCCCGCGACAGAAGGCGCCGGCCCGGGCGCCCGGAACCCGTGCGGTCCCCGGCGCCGCCGAGACCGCAACGAGCGCCGCTATGGCGGCGCGACTCTCGGCCGAATCCTTGAGATCGTAGAGCCGCAGAACCTCGCGCAGCGCGGCCGCGCCCGCGGCCCCGCCGACCACCGAGAGGTGGCCCAGCGAGAGGTGCGAGACGAGCCGCCAGAATTGCCGCTCGCGCAGCGGCCGGCGCAATGTCGGCGTCGGCGGCGTCAGACAAAGGACGGCGGAGACCGCGGCCGAACCCTCGACAAAGCGCAATTCGGGGTGGCCGCCGCCAAACTGGATGGCGCTGGGCAGATCGCGGTTGCAGCACAGCGCATCGACCGACAGCACGGTTTCGGCGTCGGACCGCGGATCGAACCCGGGATCGTAGGGGGCGAGGTAGACTTCGCTGCCGCTGAGCGGCGACGGCGCGTCGCGGCGCTGCTGATGATAAAAGCCGCCGGGCCGGTTGCCGTCCGGGTCGCCATGGGTCAGGCGATAGAACGGGCGCCACGGGCGTGCGGTGCCGTCCGGCCCGCTCTCGCGCACCCGCTCGACCTGCCACACTTCGAGCGCCGCCGGACGGCGCGCGTCGGCAACGACCCGGTATTCGGTATCGGTATGGTCGAGGACGATCGGCTCGCAATGCTGCGGGAACAAGTTCACGATCGGCGTGCAGCCGAGGGCGAAATTCTCGGCGGCGACCACGCGTTCGAGCTCCGGCGCAGCCCGGTCGAGATAGAGGAAGATTTCGAGGTGGCTGCGCTCGAGCAGTAGGGTCTTGCCGTCCAACCGCGTCAGATCGACGAACAGGAATTTTTCCGGAAACGCAAAATATTCGGTCAACAGGCGAAACCCGGAGAAGCTGCGGGCCGGCCAAGGCAACAGCGCCTCTTCCGGGGTGAATCCGGCGGGCTCGATCGCACTTGCCGGTAAGAGTGTGGCGGCGGCGTCGCCCGGGCCTTCGGCATAGGCCACGCCGAGCGTGTGGCTGCAGATCAACTCGTAGAGCGGCAGGGCGACATTGGCCGGGCCGCGCAGAAACAGGCGTAGGCGATCGAGACCGAGGCGGGCAAAGCCCAAATCCGGCGACGTGCAGTCGAGAACGATCCGCAGCACGGCGGCAGCGCCGGCAGCGAGCGGGTTCGGCGGGACGACGAGCGGTAAACCCGAGAGCCGCGCACTGTCGATCCTGACCGGCCACAAGGTGACCGGCCAGGCGGTGCGAAAGCGGCACGGCTCGCCATGCACCGGCTCGGTTTCGACGGCAAGGCCGGCCGGCAGCTGAACCGGCACCGCCAGATCCGCTTGCGGCCGCAGCTGCACGATCGCCGCGGATGGAACGGGCGCGAGATAATGTGGATAGAGGACGCCCAGCAGCGCGTCGGTGATCTCGGGAAATTCGTCGTCGAGCCGGTGCTGCACGCGGGCCGCGAGAAATGCGACCCCTTCCAACAGCCGGGCGACATGCGGGTCGTCGACGCTGTCCGGCGCGAGCCGCAGTCGGCCCGCGATCTTCGGGTGTGCGGCCGCAAACTCCGCCGCGAGACGGCGGATCGCATTCAGCTCGCGATCGTAATAGGGTAAGAGCGCGTCAGACACGCAGGGCTTCCGGCGCGGCCGGCTCGGCACCGGGGCGCACAACGATCTGCGCCGTGACCGGATCGACGAGCGTGTCGAACGCAATCGGCTCCGGTGCCGGCTCGGTGTGCAACGTCGCATCGACGCGCAGCCGCAATGTCGGCTCCAGCAGCTCGCCATCCTCGACGAGGCTGACGCGGACTTGCAGCAGCCGGGGTTCGAAACGGCGGATGGTCTGCTCGATCTCAGCGCGCAGCATGTCGCGACGGCCGGTTTCGTTGAACGCGCCGGCGGAGAAATCGGCGATGCCGTAGCCGACCGGCGACAGGGCGAGCTCGCCGTAGCGGGCGGGCCAGGAGCGCCAGCGCCGCCGGCTGTTGAGCAGCGCCTCGACGTCGCGACAAACGCTGCGGCGCAGCGCCGTCAGACTGTCGATCGCGGACGCCGGCGGGTCGCGCAGCCGCTCCGGCTCCTGATCGTCGAGCCGATCGAGCAGCGACAGCTGGGCGATCGGGGCGGGCGGCCGCCCGCTGCCGCGCGGCGCTCGCTCGTTCATTGGTCGAAGCGCAGCGTCGTCAGATCCATGACGTTGCGCGCCTCGTCGCCGACGAGAAACATCCGCTGGCCGAGCCCGAGCACCAGCCCGTCTTCCGGACCGACCCAGTCGGTCGTGCGGCCGAGGCGAAGCGTGTCGGCGAGCCCAGGTTCGAGCGTATCGTAGATGACAGGAAGATAGACATCGCCGTCCGGTCCAGCGGCGACCGAAAGGCTGGCGCGGCGCCAAAAGAGATCGCGCGGCCGGTGCGGTGCGTGAAACTCGACGCTGACCACCCGCTCGGTCGGGATCCAGAAATATTTGCCGGTCGTCGTCAGCACCTCAAACAGACCGGCACCGAGATCGTCGGCGTCGCGGCAATCGTCGAACGGCGCATCGCCGGCGCGGCCCGGCGCGTGCGGGCGCAAGGTCTCGGCTTCCGCCGCGCTGCGGGCGGCGCCATCGCGATCACCGGCGCGCAAGGCGACGAGTGCGGCGAGCAGTGCGCGCAGCGCCGGTGTCGGTTCGCCGATGAACTCCGGCACGCGGCCGTCGCGGCGCAGCTGGCGCCGCGCGGTCTCGGCGCGGATCAGCTGGCGAAATTCGGCGACCGCGATCGCCGCGGTCGGATCGATCCGAACCGCCGCATCGAGGATCACATCGGCGCGATCGAGGTTGCCGGCGAAGAGTAGTAATTCGGCGAGCAGGATGCGGTTGCCGAGATCGGTCGGATTGTTGCGCACACCGGCATTCGCGGCCGTAATCGCCGCGTCGAGGTTGCCGGCGCGGAAGAGTCCGCCTGCCGTCTCGCGAGGTTCCGACATCGGTCGCCTGTCCTCTATGCCCGTAACCCCGGCGCGTCAAGATCGGTGACGAGACGAAAGGTTGCCGAAACATCGTCGAGCTGAAAATGCGGCTGCAACAGCATCGTGCAGCCGAAGACGCCGGGGCGGCCGACCTGCTCGCGCACGCTCACCCGGCCGGCAATCAGCGGATAGCGCGCCCGCGTCTCGGGCCCGGCCGAGAGGCTGCTGTTGACATAGCCGGTGAGCCATTGCTGCAGGCGGCTCTCGATCTCTTCAGCGGTCTTGAACGAGCCCACCATGTCGCGGCCCATGATCTTGACGTAATGGGCAAACCGTGACACGCACAGCATCGCATTGAGCTGCACCGAGAGCCGCGCATTGGCGTTCGCCGCCGCGGCGTTGCGGCCGATAAGGCCGGCCGGCGCCTGCAAGCTGCGCACCGCGGAAAACACCGCCTCTTCGCCATAGGGCAGGGCCGAGAGCGGCATCAGCCCGGCCGCGACCAGCGCCGCTTCGATGCGGTCGGACAGCACGAGATCGAGCGGCGGCCGCACCCAGACATGGTCCGGATCGGTGCGGAACGACTCGATCGGCAGGTCGGTGACGAGCCCGCCGCCGACGAAATCGGTTTCGGAGCCGCGCACATCGGCCGGCCAAGCGTGGTTGTCGAAGGCGCGGGCGACCACGGCGGCAAAGGCGAATCCGGCGGTCATCCAGACCCGCGATGCTACGTCCGGGGCATATTCCGCATAGCGGAACCCGTCGGCGCGCGCCGGATCGTCCAACCACGGCAGTCGCGCCAGCACGCGCGGCAGCGTGATGCCGATAAACCGCATGTCCTCGCGCCCGGACAGGCCGCGAAACCGCTGGAACTCGGGCGAGCGGAACAGTTCGGGAAGATCGGTCACCGCGCCGAGATCGGCGAATTCCTCGACCTGCAACAAGGCCGGTGAAGCGGCAAGCACGGTCGGGGCAAAGGCGGCGGCGGCGGCGCTGGCGAGCTGGCCAAGGGCGGTGACATCGTCGGTCGGCGCGCCGGGCATCGGGCGGTGGCGGATTTCGTGATCGACGACGAGGAGCCCGTAGGGCTGCCCCCCCGGCGAGCCGAACTCCTCCTCATAGACTTTACGGAACAGCTGACTTTGGTCGAACTCGGCGGCGCGTTCGAGGTCTCGGCACAGCTCTGGCCAGGCAATGCTCAAGAGCTTCACCTTGACCCGGCCGGTGGGATCGACCCCATCGACGAGCCAGGCGAGACCGCGCCAGCTGCCCTCGAGGCGGCGCAACCGCGGGTGGTGCAGCACCGCGTCGAGTTGGACCGAGATCAGCGCGTCGATTGCGGCGACGTCGCGATCGAGCGCGGCGCGGCAGTGTTCCGGATCGGCGACGAGACGCCGCGCGGCCCGAGCCCCGAACCACTCAGCGAGCGCTTCGGCCGGAGCCAGAAAACGAAAGCCGGCCACCCGTTCGGCACCGGCTTGATGGCGCGGCCCGAAGAAAGCACCGGCCAGCAGTTTGTCGCGCAGCGGGGCGGGCGGTTCGGGCGTGGCGGCGATCACCGTTCTTTCGTCGCCGAACCTGACCGCAACGTCATCCATGCATGTTGTCCCGGCTAACGCAGCGTCTTCACAACTTGCAGCCGGTTATTCGCCGACATGCCGGCACCCGACGAGTACCTGCCGGCCGCTGGGCGAGCCGGGCCGCCTCACGCTTTCTGCGGGATGCGAGCCACCAGACGCATGCTGGTCGTCAACTCCTCCATCTGCAGCCACGGTCGCAGATAGGCGATCGCGTTGTAGGAACCGGGCCGCCCCGGGATCTCCCGCACCTCGACCCGCGCCTCGCGCAGCGGATAGCGGGCCTTCATCTCCTGGCCGGCGCTTTCGTTCGAGTTGACGTAATTGTTGATCCAACGGTTGAGCCACTGCTCGACATCGCTTGCTTCCATGAAGCTGCCGATCTTGTCGCGCGCCATGACCTTGAGATAATGCGCAAAACGGCTCGTCGCCATCAGATAGGGCAAGCGCGCCGAAATCGCGGCATTCGCGGTCGCCTCGGGCCGGTCGTATTTCTTTGGCTTTTGCGCGCTTTGGGCGCCGAAAAACACGGCGTAGTCGGTGTTCTTGTAGTGACAGAGCGGCAGAAAGCCGAGATTCGACAATTCGAATTCGCGTCGATCGGTGATGCCGATCTCGCTCGGGCATTGCGCGTCGAGGTCGCCGTCGTCCGAGGTAAAGACGTGATAGGGCAAGTTCTCGACCTTGCCGCCGCCCTCGGCGCCGCGGATCGCGACGCAGAACGCGGTTTGCGCAAAGGCGTCGGTGAGGCGCGCACCGAGCACATAGGCGGCGTTCATCCAGCAATATTCGTCATGGTTCATCTGCCGCGCCGCGCCGCTCTCGTCGTAAGGCGCCTCTTCATACGCGAACTCGTCGATCTGCTTTGTCGCCGAGCCGTAGGGCAGGCGGGCGATGACGCGCGGCATGACGAGATTGAGAAAACGCGAGTCCTCGCTGTCGCGCAGGCTGCGCCATTTGGCATATTCCTGCGTCTCGAAGATCTTGGCCAGATCGCGCGGCCGCGACAATTCGGTCCAGTCCTGAAACCCGAACATGTGGGCGCTGACGCCCGAGATAAACGGTGCAAAGGCGCCGGCTGCGACGTTCGACATCAGCCGCAACGTCTCGATGTCGTCGGGATGATTGGTCCATTCATAGTCGCCGATCAGCGCGCCGTAGGGTTCGCCGCCAGGCGTGCCGAACTCGTTTTCATAGATCTGCTTGAACAGTTGGCTCTGATCGAATTCGACCGCGCGCGTCAGGTCGCGGTTGAGCTCGCGCTTTGAAATATTGGCGATGCGCAGCTTGAGGCTGGTGCCGGTCTCGCTGTTCATGACGAGATAGTGGAGGCCGCGCCACGAGCCTTCGAGCTGCAGAAAGCGCGGGTGATGCATGACCGCGTTGAGCTGCTCGGAAACCTTGTGATCGATGGCCGCGATCGCCCGGTCGAAGGTGCGCGACAAGTTGCGATCAAAGGTGACGGTGCCGGCGAGAGCTTCTTCGACCAGCGTCTTGACCAATTCCTGGGCGCGGTCGGGCTCGGTCTGCCGGGTGGCGCCGACGACCTGTTCGAGCAGGTTCGGGGCTTCGGTCGTAACCGCGCCGGCTTCCGGCGCGAGCTTCGTCTCGGACAAGGCTCAGCCCTCCTTCTTTTCGAGACCGAGCTGGCCCGACAGGGATTTAAGCTCGTTCTCGTTGGTCAGTATCTGTTCGAGGAGACCTTCCAACTCCTCCGAGCGATCGACCTTGCTCATCAGGTCGCGCAACTTGCTGCGCGTCTCCAACAGCGCCTTCAGCGCCGGCACCTGCGCGGCGACGCGGGCCGGCTCGAAATCCTCGATCGCATTGAATTTGAGGCCGACCGCCATTTCACTGCCGTCGCCGGCGAGCTTGTTCTCGACCCGCAGATTGAGGCCGGGGGTCATCCGCGCCATGACGTCGTTGAAGTTGTCGCGGTCGACCTGGACGAATTTGCGTTCGCTCAATGGCCGTAACGGCTGCGTCGGGTCGCCGGAAAAATCCCCCATCACGCCGACGACGAAGGGCAGCTCGCGCAATATTTCCGCGCCCTCCGTCTCCACTTCGTAGGTGATGTGGACGCGCGGCTTGCGGACCCGCTTTAGCTTTTCATGAATGCTTTCGGCCATAGCCCCACACTCCCTGCCGACTCGCAAGGATCACTCTACTCGTAACGCGACAAAACGCGAAGCGAAACATGTGGGGGCAGCCGGCGCCCGCTATTCGGTCGGAGGCTGAATCCCGAGGCGCGACAGGATCGCGGCGCGCGAGACGGCATCGGGTACGATCTCGGCGAGTAGTTCGGGCCAGGTCAGGCGCGCGCGGCGCGCCGCCTCCTGCAAGGTGTAGGCGAGGGGCGAATGCGGCTCGGTACGGTGAAAGAACTCGGCGATTTCGGCCAACAGACGCAGCGCGTCGTCGCGCGTGGCGAGGCGACCCGGCGGCGCCGACCCCGGTGCGGCGCCCGCTGCGTCGCCTGGCGCAGCCGGAGCGGGCGGCGGCACCGCCGCATCCGCCGCCGGCGGCGCCCAGCGCTCGGCCGCCTCGCGGATTTGCCCCAAGAGGTCGCGCACCTGGCCGGTTGCCGGAGCTTCACCGCCGGCGCGCGCGTCGAGGATGCCGCCGAGCGCCTGCCAAGCCGCGGCCGCTGCGGCGCTGGTGTCGCGCAACGAGCCAAACCGCGCCGGTTCGGCGGCGCGCGCCTCGCTCTCGACGGTCTCGAACGGCACGACGCCGGCGTCGAGCCGCTGTTGCCGGCGCGCGGCATCGCCGATGCCGGCGAGCTCGCGCGACTGCTCGTATTGCCAGAACTCGAACGGCGCGCCGTCGGGGCGAAGAAACAGTGTGATGCGGCGCAAAGGCTGGATCAGCGTCCCTTCGCGGCCCATGCCGTTGAGCCCGGCAATGGCGGCAAGGCGGCCGGCGAGCCCTTCCTCGTCGGCAGCCGGAAAAAAAACGTCCCAGAAATTCTCGGCGATTCCGGCGAGCAGCTGGAACCCGGCCGCGAGACCGGCAAGGCGGTCGAGCCGCAACATCGCCTCGCACAGCCAGGCGGCGATTTCGATGTCCTTGCTTTGCGTTGCCAGCGCGTCGAGCGCCAATTCGCGGATCGTGCGCCATTCCTGCGGCACGCCCCCTTCGCCGCCACCGGCATCGGCGGCCCGCTCGGCGGCGCGGGCGTCGGAGCGCGCGTCGCGCAGCCGGAAATAGGTCGATTGCGGCGAGGCGTCCTCTCGCAGATCGGCGCCCGCCGGCGCCTCGGCCGAAATCGGCGCCAACAGCGCTGCGAGATCAAAGCCTTCCGGGACTTCCGCCATGACAATGCCGCCGCCGCGTTATATCCCAGTCTTGACATTGACGACACTGGGCGGTCCCTCATACCATTTCTTATTCGGTCACAGCTAATCCGAGAACGACTCGTCGCGCGACCATTAGGCCGAGACCGGGATCTGGACAAGCAGGGCCACGAGAGTTAGCCTTTGATAAATAGCAGCTTTTTCGCTCGGGACGGCACAGGATGGCGGCGATCGATCTGAAATCGCTGATCGGGCGGCTGAACGAGCCGTGCCGGCGCGCGCTGGAAGCGGCGGCGGGCCTCACCTTGTCGCGCACCCATTACAATGTCGAGATCGAGCACTGGCTCTTGAAGCTCGCCGATGCGGCCGACGGCGACGTGGCGGCGATCCTGCGGCATTACGAAATCGACCAGGGCCGGCTCACGGCCGATCTCAACCGTGCGCTCGACCATATGAAGACCGGCAATGCGCGGGCCCCGAGCCTGTCGCCGGACATCATCGAGCTCGTCAAGCAGGCTTGGCTCCTCGCCTCGGTCGAGCACAACGCAGCGAAACTGCGCTCCGGCCATCTGCTGTGGGCGCTGCTCGCCGATGAAAGCCTGGCGCGACGCGCGCGCGAAGCCTCCGGCCAGCTGTTGCGCATCCCGGTCGAAGCGCTGAAGCGCGACTTTGCCGCCGTCACCGCCAACAGCAGCGAGGCCGCGAGCGCCGCGCCATCGGCGGATACCGGCGCGCCGGCCGGCAGCGGCGTGGCGGCATCGGCCGGGTCGGGGGCGCTCGGCCAGTTTACGATCGACCTGACGGCGATGGCGCGGGCCGGCAAGATCGACCCGATCCTCGGCCGCGACGGCGAGATCCGCCAGATTGTCGACATCCTGACCCGACGGCGTCAGAACAACCCGATCCTGACCGGCGAGGCCGGGGTCGGCAAGACCGCGGTCGTCGAGGGCTTTGCCGCGCGGGTGGCGCAGGGCGACGTGCCGCCCTCGTTGCGCGAGGTCACGGTGCGCACTCTCGATCTCGGCCTGTTGCAGGCCGGCGCCGGGGTGCGCGGCGAGTTCGAGAACCGGCTCAAATCGGTGATCGAGGAAGTAAAGGCGAGCCCGCGTCCGATCATCCTGTTCATCGACGAAGCCCATACCCTCATCGGCGCCGGCGGTGCCGCTGGCCAGGGCGACGCCGCCAACCTGCTGAAGCCGGCGCTGGCGCGCGGCGAATTGCGCACGATCGCCGCCACGACTTGGGCCGAATACAAGAAATATTTCGAAACCGACGCAGCGCTGACGCGCCGCTTTCAGGTCGTCAAGATCGAGGAGCCGGGTGAGGCGACGGCGGTGGCGATGATCCGCGGCCTCGTCGGCACGCTCGAGGAACACCACAAGGTGCGCATCCTCGACGAAGCCCTCACGCAAGCGGTGCGACTCTCGGCCCGCTACATCCCGAGCCGGCAATTGCCGGACAAGGCGGTGTCGCTGATCGACACCGCCTGCGCGCGGGTGGCGATGAGCCAGTCTGCGGTGCCGGCTGCGATCGAGGACCGGCAGCGGCAGCTCGGCTTGATCGACACCGAGATCGCGATCATCGACCGCGAGACCGCGACCGGGGTCGACCACGCCGAGCGCCGGGCCGAGCTCGTCGAAGAACGCGAAGCGGCCGCGGCCGATCTCGAAGCACTGAACCTGCGCTGGAAGGAAGAAAAGCGGCTCGCCGCCGAGATCGCCGCGGCGCGGCAGGCGATCGAAAATCCCGCTGCGAGCGGCGCCGACGCAAATGAGGCCGATGGGGACGAAGCGCGCGCGCGTCTCGCCGAGGCAAGCGCCGCCTTGCGCGACATCCAGGGCGAGCGGCCGCTGATCTTCCCGGTCGTCGATGGGCAGGCGGTTGCCGAGATCGTCGAGGGCTGGACCGGCATTCCGGCCGGCCGCATGCAGTCGGACGAGATCCGCACCGTGCTGCATTTGCAGGAGGCGATGGAACGGCGGGTGATCGGCCAGCCGCAGGCGCTCGCCGCGGTGGCGCAGGCGATCGTCACCTCGCGCGCCGGCTTGACCGATCCGCGCAAGCCGATCGGCGTCTTTCTGCTCGTCGGCCAGTCCGGCACCGGCAAGACCGAGACGGCGCTGACCTTGGCCGACCTCCTTTATGGCGGCGAGCAGAATTTGACTGTCATCAATATGAGCGAGTTCAAGGAAGAACATAAGGTCAGCCTGCTGATGGGCAGCCCGCCCGGCTATATCGGCTATGGCGAGGGCGGGGTGCTGACCGAGGCGGTGCGGCGCCGGCCCTATTCGGTGATCCTGCTCGACGAGATGGAAAAGGCGCATCCGGGCGTGCAGGACGTGTTCTACCAGGTGTTCGACAAAGGCATGATGCGCGACGGCGAGGGCCGCGACATCGACTTCAAGAACACCGTCCTGATCATGACCTCGAACGCCGGCACCGAGCTGATCGACAAGCTCTATGCCGATCCCGAGACGGCGCCCGACGCGGCCGGGCTCGGCGAAGCGCTCGGCCCCGAATTGCTGAAATACTTCAAGCCGGCCTTTCTCGGCCGGGTCCGGCTGGTGCCGTATCTGCCGTTGTCGGACCAGGTGATCCGGCAGATCGTTGCGTTGCAATTGGGGCGTGTCCGCAGCCGGGTCTTCGACAGCTATCGCGCCCAATTCGAGCATGATCCGGCGCTCGTCGAGGCGATCGCCGCACGCTGCACCGAGACCGGCTCGGGCGCGCGCAACATCGAAAAGATCCTGTCGGGCAGCCTGTTGCCGGAATTGTCGGCCGAGGTGCTGGCGCGCCTCGCCGAGGGCAGGCCGATCGGCCGCGTCCATGTCGGCATGGACCCAACCGGGAAGTTCTGCTACGCTCTCAATTAGTCAATTGCTATCGAAAGGGGAACTGCGGTGGCAATCTACATGAAATACGGCTCGATCAACGGTCCGGTGTCGACCAAAGGCTTCGAGAAATGGATCGAGTTGAGTTCATTCCAATGGGGCTCCGGACGGGCTATCGGCAGCGCGGCGCGCGGCTCGACCTCGCGCGAGCACAGCGAACCGTCGCTGAGCGAAGTCACCGTGGCAAAGCTGACCGATGTTGCTTCGCCGAAGCTCTTTCTCGAATTGGTTGCCGGCAAGCTCGACAACAAGGTCACCATCAAATTCACCACCACGACCAAAGGAGCGATCGATACCTTTCTCACCTTTGAGTTGACCGATTGCGGCGTGAGCGGTTATTCGTTGTCGAGCGGCGGCGAAATGCCGCAGGAGAGCATATCACTGAACTTCACCAAGATTTCAAAGACCTTCAAGGGACTCGACCCCGACATCGCCGGCACCCCCGAGACCGTCGGCTACGACCTGACCCAGATGAAGACGATCTGACGGCGACGGTCTGGCGGCGGCAAGGACCCTCCTGCCGCCATGGCCGGGTTCAGCCCGGCTGTTCGCCTGCCTCCCCGAAGAGAGAGCGGTTTCAGCTTGAGCCGATCGTGCTCTCGTTCAACTCCTGAGTGACTCTTTTATCGACGATTTCAGGAGATCGTCAAAGCTCTTCTTGCAGAGAACCTTGACGATCTCCCTCGCGACTCCGCCGGCCCAGCCTTTTTGATCCCTGAGCTTCATCAGCGTCGCCGCCGCCTCTTCTCGGCCGGCTCCTTTCGTGCCACTGATCTTTTTCTGTATGGCGCGTCCGGCGCGATAGGCCGCCACACCGATCCTGCCGACTTGCAGAGTTGCCGCTTGGCCGATGGCGATGTCTCTGTGGCGCTCCTTCTTCTCTAATGCCACGTCCAGCACTTGAAGGAGAGCCTGATAGTCAGGATCGTTAGCAGCTCCAGTGCTCCGGAAAAGGTTCCCGAGCATCACAGCGCGAAGCCTTTTTAGCGCCGCGACGACCTTCTGCGTGTCGTAGGCATCGATCCCGTCGGATATCGTGCCGACAATCATGCCGACACCGGTCGCCGCGATAGCACCATACGGACCCGCGGCTGGTGCGGCCGCGCCCACGACGCCCGATGCGACCCCGGCGCCGTATTTGATCGCATTCAACCAAGGAGCCGGCCCCGCGGTCCAATCTTCCATATGTGGTCCGGGTGGGGCGAGGCCGGGTCCAACTGGTCTCGCTGCTGCTCCTGCTGTAGTCCAGGCTGCTCCCGACATGGGCTCTCTCCGTCCGCGCGGTTGCGAAACAGGCCGGCGGCGTCCCGCTCATTTTTTGATGCATTGAGCGAACGCTTGCGGATTGTGAGAATACACGGCTGTAGCGTAGGCTTCAACGGTCGGTTGTCGAAGCCGACTGTCGCTGAGGCCAGCGTGGGTGGCCGGGCGCAGTCATCCAAGGACGCCTCGTCGCCGGAGCCCTGTTTTATCCTCGTTTCGGCATATCACTGCCCTCGGCCAACAGCTCGACCGCGACGGCGGTGACGTTGTCGTTGGCCTGCCGGTCGAGAGCGGCAGCGACGAGGCGCGCGGCCATCTCATCACCGGTCTCCGCCATCACCCGGCACAACTCCTCCTCCGGCACGGTCTTGGAGAGCCCGTCGCTGCACAACAAAAACCGGTCGCCGGGCCGCAGCCGGTCGGACACCTTGTCGAGCTCCGCCGCTTCGTCGGGGCCGCCGAGGGCGCGGGTGATGATATTGCGCTGCGGATGATGCGCGGCCTCGGCCGGGCCGATGGCGCCGCTGTCGAGCAGCTGCTGGACCAAGCTGTGGTCATGCGTCAGCTGGCGCAATTCGCCCGCGCGCATCAGATAGGCCCGCGAATTGCCGGCCCACAGGCAGGCGTAATGCGCATCGCGCGCCAACAGCGCGACGATCGTCGAGCCGAGACCGGTCAGCGCACCGCGCTGCACCGCTTCGCGCTGCATCGCGCGATGCGCCTCGGCGAGCCGCTGGCGCACTTCCGCCAAGAGCTGGGCGGCACCGAGCCCGGCCGGCACCACTTCCAGCGCGTCGGCAATGAGCCGCGCCGCAACATCGCCGGCCTGGTGGCCGCCGGCGCCGTCGGCGACCGCCCAGAGACCGAGATCGGGGCGGTTGACAAAGCGGTCCTCGTTGCGCTGGCGCGCGGCGCTGGTATGGCTCGCGGCCGAGGAGCGGAACGGCCCCGCCGTCATGATGCCGGTCGCGATCGGCGTGGCGGTCATGGCGCTGCCGCCCCGTCGTCGAGCATCGCGGCGAACCGCGCCGCATCCGGCAGCGCGTCGCAGGCAAAGGCCGCGGCCCGCACGCGCGGCGCGCCCGCGGTCCACCACCATCCGGATGCCGGGCCCTCGGGCGGCTCGGTCCCCGGCGCCGCATCGGGTACGGCTGCCGCCGCGGCGAGGCGGGTGGCGAGGGTTTCGGGAGCGAGATCGTCGGCCAGCGCATCGCGGCCGGCGGCCTCCGCCGCGGCGAGAAACCCGCCCGCTTGTTCGATCAGTTCCGGCAAATCGACGGCCGCCGCTACTGCGGTCAAGGTCAGCGGAAAATAGCGGCCGGCCCGATCGACGCTCGGCAGCCACAGGCCGATGACCGCTGCCGGCCCGCACAGCCCCGGCATCAGGGCAAAACGCCAGACCGGCGCTTCGAGCCAGGCCGGGCTCCAGGCTTCACCGAGCTGCTCGCGGCTCGCCGCCAGCGCGCGCTGCATCCAGTCGTCCCACGGATCCGTGAACGAACGCGGCAGGCCGGCTCGGACAAAATCGCCGCGCGCCGGGATTTTGCCGCAAAAACCCGCCGCGGTGAACCGCGGCAATATGCCGGCGGCACCGCTCAGAGTTGCGGACACTGGAACCCGCTCAAGATGCCCGGCGCGAACGGGTTGAGCACCGAGCCCGCGAGGATCTCAAAACTCGCTTGCCGGTCGCCGCGCTGGAACGACAGTGTGTAGCGCTCGGCCGAGCCCGCGCGCTGCAAGCTGCCTTGGCCGAACAGCCGGAACAGCGCCCAAGGTCCGGTTGCCGACAGCGCGGC
The DNA here is from genome assembly GCA_963702685.1 of uncultured Alphaproteobacteria bacterium. Lineage (GTDB taxonomy): Bacteria > Pseudomonadota > Alphaproteobacteria > ATCC43930 > CGMCC-115725 > AP-15. The sequence goes on from CAVPDQ010000012.1 coordinate 44,031, forward strand.
ACTGCCGCCGGCCGGCGGTGGGTCGAAGGTCAGCTGTACGTTCTGCACGCCGTTCGGCCCCGGCCAAACGATTTCGGTTGCCTGCGCCGCGCCATGCGCGTTGCTGATCGAGGTGCCGCCGAGCTGGAGGGTCACCTGTTTTGCCCCGGCGTCGAGCGACAGCGGCGTGATGTCGAAGCGCACCGACGGCGTGGTCCCGCCGGCGCCGAAGAACAGGTCGCGGATCACGGCAGCGCGCTGAAAACGGGCGAGCTGCTCCGGCGAAACCGGCGCCGGCACGCCGTCGACCGCTTGCGTGTGCCAGGTTGCGCCGCTGGTAACGACATAGGGGCGCAGCTGCGTGTTGAAGAAACTGTCGAGCAGGCCGCCCGGCGCGAACAGCCGCGCGAAATCCTCGAGCGGGATATCGTTCGGCGAACCCGGCACGAACGGGTACCGTCCGGCGACCGCTTTCCGGCACAATTCGGCGGGGCCGCCGCTGCTGTTGAAGGCGAGCGCCGCCTGTTGCCGCGCGCCGCCGCCGCGCAGCGCCTCGCCGGTGGTCGCCAGAGCGGCGAGCCAACGCGCGACCGGCTGCGGGTCGCGCGACGCTTCGGCGCGCAGCGTCAGGATCGGATCCTCGCCGGAAGGCGGCGCCGGCGCAGCACCCGGAGCCGCGGCGGCGAGCTTCGCCATCTGCTGCTGCAATGCGCTGATCGCCTGCAATGCCTGATCGATCGGCGCGCCGGGACCACTGCCGACAAAATCGCGCAACGCCCGATAGCGGTCGTCGATCTCCTTGCCGGGAGGCGCCGGCGGCGGCCCGGCATTTTGCGTCCCGAGCAGGGTCTTGAGCCGTGCTGCCGTGCCGGATGCGCGCGGCCCGGTCCCCGCCACGCCGGCCGCGTTCGCCGCCGCACCAGCCGCATTCGCCGCGGCGGCGGCAGGCGACGCCGGCGGCTGCGACAGGGTCAGCTGGCGAGCGGCCGACTTCAACAGATCGCGGATCGGCGATTGTGGCGAGCCCAGGACATAGAGGTCCTGCGCGGCCTGCTCGGCGGTACGCGGCGGCACGATGTCGAGGTCGGCCAGCATCGCATCCCACGCCTTGGCGTAGTTCGTCTCGTATTCCGCAATCACCTGGTTTTCGAGCGCCGTCGCCTGGGTGCTGTCGGGGGCGACCTCGGCGCTCTTGCCGAGCACCCAGCTTTCGCGCGTCACCTCGTTGGTGATGTCGCCGAGCGCCGGCAGCAGCACCCGGTAGAAACCGTCGACGGTGTAGAAGCCGGCGATGCCGTCGGTCAGCGGCTTGCCCGAACCGCGCACAAAAAACCGACCGCCGCCCGGACCGAGCGCCTCGGCCGGTTGCCACGGCGGCAGCTGCGCTGCGGCACGCGACGCGGCGATCCGCGAATAGATGCGATTGGCGAGCGGCACCCGGCTGAAGGTCGCGCGCGCCGCGGCAACGAGCGCACCGTCGAGCGAAACCGGCGGCAGCGGGTTTTGCAGCAGCGCGTCGAGATGCCGGGCAAGGTCGCGCCGCAATGGCGCCATGGCGGGGCCCGGATAGAGCGTCTCCCAATCGAGCGTCATCCAGGTCCGCACCAGGTCGCGGTCGAGTGGACCGGCCGAGCCCAGCATCAGGTAGATGCGGGTCGCCTCATAGAGAAAGTCGGGGCGGTCGAGGCTGCCATGCAGCTGCGCTTCGAGCCGCCAGATCAATCGGGGCAGCAACACCCATTCGAGCGCATGGCGATAGACCGTGCGCGCCCCGGCCGCGAGCTTTGCCTCCTGCGACAGGCCAAGCTGGACCGTACCGCCCGGCGCCGGATGGTCGTAGCCGTCGGGCAGGGCGCGCGCCTGGTCGAGAAGCGGCACGATGCGCGGCAGGTCGGCGTCGGCGACCGGGTCGAGCGGCAGCCCGGCGGCGGTTTTCCGATAGGCCGCAAGCGCCGCGTCGAGCTCGGCGATCTGCCGTAAATTCGCTTCGCGGCTTTGCCACATCAGGGCGGCACCGGCCAGCACGACGAGGCCGGCGAGCACAAACGCCCCGGCCCGCAGCAGCACCCGGCGGCGAGCGGCGCCGGGCTTTTCCGAGCCCAGCATCGCCTCGCCGAAAATCACGTCTTTGACGAGGCGGGTCAGGAAATAGCTGCGCCCCTCGACCGCACGCAATGCCGGCGCACGCCGCTGGTCGATGCCGAAACGGCGCGCGAGAACCCCGGTCAGGCGATCGAACGGCGTCCCTTCCTGCGTCCCCGAACAGAAATAAAAGCCGCGTAGGAGCGGCGCCGGGTCGAGGCGTGAGCCGCCAAAGGCGTCTTGCAGAAAGCCGCCGATCGGCCCCGCGAGGCTCGCGCATTGCGCGCTGAACCCGGCGATCGGCCCGCGCCGTTCGGGGCTGCGCTCGGTCTGCAACCGGTCGAAAAGCCTGGTGTCGAGGCGCTCGATCAAGGTCCGGAATTCGTCGGTAAAGCCGGCGACCGGGCCGGCCTCGTTGCGGACGAGCGGGAAAGTGGCGCCCCAAACCTGCCCGCGCCGGTCGCGGTCGAGATCGTCGAAGAACTCGGTGAAGCCGGCAATCAGGTCTGCTTTGGTAAAGAGGACATAGATCGGCAGACGCAGTGCCAGCCGGTCGCCGATCTCGCGCACGCGCTGGCGGACGGCGCGCGCATGCGCCCGCCATTCCTCGCCGGCGCCGGCGAGCGCCGTCACCGGGATCGCGACGAGGATGCCGTTCAGCGGCTGGCGCGGCCGCGTGCGCTTCAAGAGGTCGAGAAAGGCGAGCCAGCCGGCGCGGTCGATCGCGGTGTCGGAATCCTGGGTGGTGTAGCGGCCGGCAGTGTCGATCAGCACCGCGTCCTCGGTAAACCACCAGTCGCAGAGCCGGGTGCCGCCGATGCCGGCGACCGGCCCTTGCCCCATTTCGGCGGCGAGCGGAAAGCGCAGTCCGGCATTCAGCAGAGCCGTCGTCTTGCCGGCGCCGGGCGGGCCGATGATCGCATACCACGGCTCTTCGTAGAGATAGTTGCGCGCGCCGCGCGCCTTGCGCAGCAGGGCGAGCGCCGCGGCGAGCCGGTCGCGCAGCGCCGCCGCCTCCTCGGCCGCGGCCGGCGCGGCCGGGTCGGGTGCCGCCGCGACGACACCCTCGGCGAGGGCCGCGTCGCGGCCGCGGCGGCGGAAATCGAGCACCAGGTTGATCCCAGCCCACAGCGCCGCCATCAAGAGGACGAGCGCGAGCCGGACGCCCCAGCTTTCCAAGACCGAAATAAACGGGCCGAAGAACCAGACGAGAACGGCGAGGAGCGCGGTACCGGCGAAGCTCAGCAGCCAGCGCGACGCGATGGAGGCGAAGAGGCCGCGCACGTTCAGCCCGGCTGATGCAGTACGATTTCGATGCGCCGGTTCTCGGCCCGCTGATCCGGCGTCGTGTTGGCGTTGAGCGGATCAGCCTCGCCTCGGCCTTCGGCAGAGACGCGCCGGGGGTCGCCGATCGCGCCCGCGATGATCGCCGCCGCCGCCTGCGCCCGCGCCGCCGACAGCTTGAAATTGGACGGGAACTGCACGGTATGGATCGGCTGATTGTCGGTATAGCCGATGATTTGAACCGCGCCCGGCTCGCGCTTGAGCGCCGCGCCGACGCGCTGCAAGAGCGGGATGTAACGGGGATCGAGCGTGGCGCTGCCCGAGGCAAACATGCCGGCGTTGCGGATCCGGATGACCGGCGTCGGCGGCGTGCACAGCACGCTCACCAGCCCTTGCGCGACCTCGGGCTGGAGCAGCGTGCACAGCGGCTCGGCCGCCGGCAAGACCGGTGGCGGGGGCGGCGGCGCCACCGGAGCGGCGCGGGAAATCCTCGGCATGTGATCGGGCGGCGCCTGCAACAAGCGTGCGAAGAGCGCGTCGGAACCGGCGTTGAGCGACGCGGAAAACCAGAGGAAAAGCGCGGCCAACAGGGCAAGCGCGGCGCTCGCGGCGACCCAGACCGGGACCGTCGGCCGCGGGCCGCGATAGGGTGCGGCGACGCCTCGCCAATGCGGCGACAAATCGGGCTCGGCGGCCTGGCGCTGGCGGACGATCAGCGCATAGGTCTCTTCGCGCAGCCGGTCGAGCTCGGCCGGACCGCGCGGCGAGAGCCGGTAGCGCCCCTGGAAGCCGAGCGACATGCACAGATACATCAGTTCGACGACCGGCAGGAATTTGCCGGGGTTCTGCCGCATCTGGTCGAGCAGATTGAAAAAGCGCTCGCCGCTGCGCACCTCCTGATGAAAGCTCGAAACCAGCGAGCGCGCGTCCCAGATCCCGGTGCTGCCCCATGGCGTGCTCAGCACCACATCGTCGAGGCTGGCGCACAACGCGTAGTGCGCCGGGCGTAAGAGGTCGAGCGGCACGCCGGCGTCGCGCGCCTGCTGTTCGAAGGCGCGCACGGCCTGCACCGCCCGCTCGCGCAAATCGCCCGGATCGGGCTGCCCGGCGGTGTTGCGCAACCGGGCGAGCAACTGCAGCAGCGGCGCCGCTGCTGCGACCAGCGGGCTGACTGCGCTCGCGACACCTTCGGCCCCGTCATCCGCCGCGGCGGGGACGCCTGCGCGCGGCGGCGCCGGCTCGAATCGCGGCGGCGCGAGTGGCTGTGGCACGGGTGCTGCCGGGCGGCGCCCGCCGGGAGCCGGACGGATGATCGTCCGGTCGCTGTCGTCAGGCTCGGAGAACGGGTTGTCGCTCATGCCCGGCGTCAGCTCCGGATCGCCCACAGTTCCAGTTGCAGACTCGGAAAATCGCCCGAAACGTGGATCGCGAAGCCGCCCGAAGACTGCATCTGCTGCCAATGCGGGCTGTTGCGGTCGAGCTCGAAATAAGAGGCCCCGGCATAAAACGGGATCTGTCGCGGCGCCACCGGCAGCGGCCGTACCGTAATGCCGGGAATGGCGACGTTGACGAGATCGCGGATCTGCTCGACAGCGCCGATCTTGACCTGGCTTGGGAACAGCCGGCGCAGGTTCTCGGTCGGCATCTCGGCCTGCACGACGAGAACAAAGCTCGCGGCGCGCAGCACCGAGCGATCGGTGATCGGGCCGACGCGCACGCCGTAGCGCCGCTCTTGCAATGGGATCGCGATCGCGGTCTGCTCCAGCACCGCCGACAGCGACCGGCGCAGATCGGCGACGACCGGGGCGAAGCTGCGCTGCAGATCCTCGTGGCGGTAGGCGGGATAGGCGTTGGGGCGCCGCGTCACCTCGGTAAAGGTGGCGAACTCGCCAGCCATCTGAACGAGCGCGGAATAAAGATCCGCGGGGTGCACGTTCCCGGCGTCGGCCCAATGGGCCAGCAGCTTTTGCCAGCGATTGATCGATTGCAGCAGCAGGAAATCGGCGACCTCGGCAACGCCGCGCGCTCCCGGCGCCGTCAGGCGTGCGGCGAGCGCATCGCCGCGCTGGTTCAGCATGCCGGAAAACTCGGCGATCAGGCCGCTGAGCGGCACGGCGGCCGAGCAGACGAGCGCCGGCGGGATCCAGTGCTCGTCGAGCACCGCGCGGCGGTCGGCGCCGACCTCGACGATGCGAGCGAGGCCGATCGTCAGATAACCGGCCCGCTCCTGGCTTTCGAGCATGTAGCGCAACCGCAGGCGCGCGACCTGCAACGGCGCCGGCTGTGGCGAGGCGGAGTGGGTGTCATAGGCCTCGAATTCGTGCAAGGCGTAACGGCCCTCGGCACCATTGCCGGGATCGCCGCCGATCTCGACGGCCCCCGGCTGGCGCACCGGCGTCGCAAGGAAAACGAGCGCGTTGCGCGTATTCTCCGGGAGATCGATCGGCGCTGGATGGTCGGCCTCGCCCGGCAGGGCAAACGGCGTCCCGTCTTCGAACACGCCGGTCGCCGAGGTCACGGCAAATCGCCCGGTCGTCAGCAGGTCGCGGTCGATCGCCATGTCGACGATGCCCCACGGATAAGGTCGTAGCGGCGCCGTGCGGGCCCGCACCAGCGTCTCCAGCCAGCGGTCCTGCTGTTGGAAATGCTGCGCCCGCAGGAACATGCCTTCCTGCCAGACGACCCGGTTGGTCCATGTCATGGCGCCCCCAGCCTTTCCCTGCGCCGGCCTAATCCTTCACTGACGCCTCGGCGAGCGCTCTTTCGTAGGCGCGGGCGAAGGCCCTGCCGAAAACGCTGTCGAAATTGTCGGACAGCGCCGCGGTGACCGTACCGTGCAGCGCTTCGAACCGATCCCAGGCGCTTGCCTTTTTCTGCATCGCGACGAGCTCGAACCCGCCGCGCTCGGCCGCCAGGCGGAGCTTCTGTGGGTCGAATTCGGCGAGCAGGCTGCGCACCGCCGATTGCATCGCGGCGATGGTGGCCAGCTCGTGCAAGCGCAGATCGCGCAGCGCGTCGTTGACCGCCGCGACCGGGCCCATCTCGGTGCGGCGGCCGGCGCCGATCAGGGCCACGAGGGCATCGTTATCATCGGCCGCAAATTTGAGCGGATTGTTGCCGCTGCTCCGGATCTGCGTCGCCTCGATGCGCATCTCGCTCTTGACCGCGGCGCGCGCGATCATCGTCTCGCGCAACCCGCTGACGAAGGTCCGAAACGTGGCGCCGAGCATTTCCATCGTCGCCGTCGGATCGGCGGCCCGGACATCGCCAAGCCCGGCGCCGTGCAGAAAGGCGGCGAGCGAGGCCTCGGGCGCCGATGGCGCCGGGAAGGGGGGCTCCGCCGGCATCGCGGCGGCCGCCGGCGGAGCGGCCTGTGGCAGAGGCAAGTCGACCGCGGCACGCGGCGGTTGCGACGGCCCCGCCGCGCTTGCGGCGCGCGGCGGTGCTGCAGCAGCCGGCGGCGGATCGAGGTCGCGGTCCCAGTCTTCGGGCAGCACGGCCCGCGCGATCGGAGCCGCAAACGCGTCCTCGAGATGCGGCGAATGGTCCGATTGGGTCGGGCCGACAAATGGCGTTTCGGCCGGTTCAGGGGCGAGCGGATCGTAGTCGGCCGGGAGGTTGATCGCGGGCGAGCCGAGCCCGGCGGCAAACGGGTCGGGATCAGGGTGCTGCCGCAGTAGCGGATCGGGCTCGAACGGCGCCGGCGCAAACGGATCGAGCGCGGCAGGTGCGGCCCGGTACGGCGCTTCGGCGGGCATGGCGAGGCTCGCCTCGATCTCGTACGAGCCGAGCCGAAGCCGGTCGCCGTCGCGCAGCGCGCGCGGCTCGACCCGCCCGATCGGCTCGCCGTCGTGGTTCAAAAAGGTCCCGTTTGTCGACAGGTCGCTGACCTGCCAGAGGCCGGTGCGAAACGCCAGCACGCAATGCTGCTTCGACAGAAAGCGCTCCGAATCGGGCAACACCCAGTCGTTCTCCGGGCCGCGCCCGATCGAGAACTCGCCGCCCGCCACGCTGCGCGTCTCAGGCACAACCGCATCGGGACAACGCAACATCGTCAACGTCAAGGTCATCGGCAATTCCTGCACCAAGTCGAGCCCGGTGCTCGTTGAACGCAGAATAGCCGAAAAAACCAGCCGAGAAGAAGTTAAAAAGAGTTGAGCCCGGGACATCGAGCTGGAGGTCCGCCGGCGCGGGATGGATCGCGCAAAAACGAAAATCCGGGTTTTCGGATCGACGTTGGCCGCGGTCGCCTGCCGCGGTCGCGCACGATTTCCCGATCGCTTTTTCGCAGTGTAGGATCGGCGCGGCGTGCGCCGAGTTAAGACCGCCGAGTTTCGACGATTGTGCGACCGCAAGAGCAGTGCGATGCTTTCCCGCGGCCCGTGCATTGCGTCGCCGGCCGGCGCCTCGGCGAGCGCGCATTCGATTTTGACAGCATGGTCGATCTTACCGCGACCCCACCCCCGGACCGCTACCCGAACCGCCAGCAAGGGACGCTGCAATGGCCGGCTATTCCCAGCAGGACCACATTCTGCGCATCGACACGATCCTCAATGAGGACGCGTCGGAAAATGCGCTCGAGGGCGATCCTTTGCTGCTCGCCAAGATCGACGGCGTCGAGGGGATTTCGCGGCTCTTCGGCTACGACGTCGTCATGTTGCGCGATGCCGGCGGCGCCGAGGGGGCGACACGGCCCCCGATCGATCCGACAAAGCTGATCGACACCCACGTGACGATCGGCGCACGACCCGACAAGGACGAGGATTTCATCAAGCGCGCCGGGATGTTCGAGACCTTCGAGGACATCCTCGGGATCGACATCGCCCATGCGCTGCCGGCACAGCTCGGCAATATTCGCGACTTTCACATCTATCGGGCGCGCATCGTCCCTTGGGTCAAGGTATTGAGCCGCGACATTTGCTACCGCGTGTTCGAGAACAAGACCGTCGTCGACATCCTTCAAGCCATCTGCGACGAGGCCAAAAAGAGCTATCCAAAACTAAAAGTCGATCTCACCAGCCTGAGCAGTCCGCCGCAACCCTTTCCGTCGATGGATTATTGCGTGCAGTTCGGTGAGAGCACGCTCGATTTCATGTTTCGGATCATGGCGCGCTTTGGCATCTGGTATTACTTTGGATATACTCCGGGCGATGAAAGCCTGGTTCTCAACGGCACGATGATCGTGAAAGGGCAATGGGACCGCAAAGTCCCGGTGGTCGGCCACACCGACGTCACCATCGTCGACGACAATCCGGATATCGGCAACATCGGCAAGCTGGTGCGCCGATACCGCACGCCGGAGCGCCGGGTCGCGGTCGGTGGCTTCAATTATCTCGATCCGACCCACCCCTATTACAAGGACGGGGCGGTCGACCCGGCAGAAGATCTGCTCAAGGCGGAGGGCGGCGCCCCAGCACAGACGCAGTGGGCCGGCAGCACCGCCTTTGCCGAGCCGCTCTTCGCCGATTCCGATGCGGCTGCGGCGGCCAAAACCGCCGCGTCGCAGAACCAGTCCGAGGTCTTTCTCCTGTCCGGCATCACCAGGAACAACACTTTTGCCTCCGGTTATTATTTCCACATCGAGAAAGATAAAAATTTCGACCCTGCTCACAACACAAAAAAATCATTTAATGATATCGTCGACCACGATTTCATCGTCGATGCGTTGTCGATAACTTCCAATGATTATACTTATATGAACCTGCCAACAGACGATATTATTGGAGAATTACGAGATTTTGTATTAAAAGCGGTATCATCTCTGGAAGCCGATGCCTTGGACTATTCGAATAATGCACTGTTGCGGACCTCGCTCTGGGCGACCAGGGCGGCGGCGGCAAAAATCTATCCGGCGGTCAACCGCAGCCCGGCGCTCGACCGGTCGAACCCGCCGGCTCCCGGAGAGTTGTATTGGACGGCCGAGTTCGAACACCGCCTCGGGACTCGACGTGACCGCCGGCGGATTGGTCAGTACCGCATCTTCGCTGCTCGGATACAGTGTCGATCTCAAGCAGGCGATCCTCGACCACAAGAACATCCAAGTATTCGCGGTCGGCGTGATCGCGGTTCCGGCCAGGGCGCCCGTCGATCTGCCGCTGCCGCTCGCCGCGCGTCCGGTCGCGCGCGGCCCGCATACCGCGGTCGTGATCGGTCCGGACGGCGTCAGCACCAAGAACCAGGACCTTTACTGCGACGCGATCGGCCGCGTGCGGGTGCGCTTTCCGTGGGATCCGGGACCGCCGCAGGGCGACAGCAAGCTGCCGCCGGTGTTTCCGTTCGCGCAGCCGGACAAGCCGACGACGTCGGGCGGCAACACCTGTTGGGTCAGGGTCGTCGAAAGCTGGGCCGGGCGGCATTACGGCACCCAGTTTCTGCCGCGGATCGGCCAGGAGGTGCTGGTCGATTTTCTCGATGGGGATCCCGAGCGCCCGGTGATCACCGGGCGGCTCTACAACGCCGACCGCACCACCACCAATCTGCCCTTCCCCGATCCCTCAGTGAAGGACACGCAACTCGACAAGCTGACCGACTTGCCAAATACCGTCAAATCCGACCCGCCGCTCAGCGGCATCAAGACCTGGAGCATGCCGACGACCAAACCGGACGGCACGGCGTTGCCCGCGCGGTTCCATCTGCTGCGCTTCAGCGACAAGCGCGACAAAGAGCAATATCTGATCCGCGCCCAGCACCGCCTCGACATCACCGCCTTCGACAAGCGCTATGAGAGCATCGGTTCCGACCGCCATCTGACCGTCGGCGGCAAAAAGACAGACCCGGCGGAGATCAGCGGCGACTACATCGCCAAGGTCTATCGCCATTACTATCTGCACGTCGGCGATCCTGAGTTTTCGCCGCAGTCCGGCAATCGCGTCACTCTGCTTGAGCAGAATGAAGAAATCGAGGTCAAGAAGGATGCGAATCAGAAGATCGGCGGCAATTGGAGCACCTCCGCCGGCGGCCAGGTAACGATCGACGCGAATGGTTTCGACGGCACGATCGTCTTGAATGCGACGACCAACATCTCGCTCGTGGTCGGCGAGAGCTCGATCGTGATCACACCCGCCGCAATCGCCATCACCGCGCCGATGGTACTGATCAATTCGGCCGGTCCCGAACCGTCGCCGCCGATCATGCCGCAGGTGGACGCACCGCAAGAACCGACCGCGGCCGATCCCGGCGACACGCTGACCCCGCCCGATTGAGCGGTCAGCGATGGCGAACTCGATCCCGCCGAACCTCACCGCGCGACCGGGCGAGGCAATCCGGGTATTCCGCACGGCCGACGGCAGCTTCGCGATCGGCGCCGGCCGAATTGCGGTTGCCGGCGGCGATATGCGTTTTGTCGCCGGCGTCGTTGCCGATCTCGGCCGGATTGTCCACGGCGCCGCTGGCGAAGCCGTCCTACGGGAGGGCGATGCGCTCGGCCGCAAGCTCATTATCACTAAGCCCGTTACGCCGACCGAGCCGCGCAATGCATGGGTCCTGCCCGACGATCTGGCCGCGGCCACGCCCGCCGGCATCGCGATCGACCACGTCGGGGACGGTGGCAGCCGGCGCGGCACCGGCGCCGGCAGCGGCAGCACGCTCGTCTACGATCCGGCCGACTGGCCGCCGCACGGCGAGCGGGGCCTGCCGGCGAGCGCGGACGTGCTGCTGCTGATGTTACGCCAAGCCAACCGGAACGCTGCTGGAACAAGCGATCCCGGCAAGCCCGATTGGGGTGACGGCATATGAGCGCCGCGGCGATCAACGGCGCCCCGCCCGCCGCCGACCTGCGGCTCAATTGCCAGCCGTCGAAAATCGGCGGCGCGCTGCTGTTCCCGTTTACGCTCGAAAATCGCGGCATTACCGATGTCTATGCGATGCACGCCGCGCCCGGCTATGACCCGGCGAGCGGTGCGATGCGCGCGGACGAGCAGGCAGTCGTCGCGATCCTCGGCGAGGACGGTGACGCCATTGTCGGCAAATTCGCCGCACCCTTGCCGACCGACCGGCGGATTGTCCTCCCCGTCCTGCCGCTGGCCCGCCGCCTGCCGGCGGGCGGGCGCATCGAGGGACGGATCGAGATTCCCCTGCCGCTCGCCGAAACTAGCCCCTATTTTCCCGACCTGACATTGCGGAAATATCAGGTCGTCGATATCAAAGGGCTGGTGTTTATGATCGGTTACTGGCTCGCCGGTGTCGACGGCCTAGTCGCGAGCCCGACCGATTATGCGCCCGAATTGTTCGTTATCACCACGCGCGATACCCGGCGCAGCGTGCGCCGCGTGTCGCAGCGCTTCCCGACGACCGGGCTGCAAATCTTCAAGCGCACCGACACCTTTCCGCGCGTTCTCGCCTGAGCCGGGAGGTCACGGGATCTCGGTTGTCGTCTGGCCCGGATCGACCACCGTGATGATGCCGCCGACCAGGCATGTGAGGATCGACGTGTCGTCGAGCGCCGGTTCTTCGTCGAGGATCACGTTTGGCGAACCCGGCGTCCACGGCGCCACGGTCGCCGGAACGCACGGCCCTTCGAGAGCCACGCAGGCGCCGAACGGTAGAATGTTGGCCAGCGGAATGTGGTCCATGATGTTGGCCGCAAACTGCTCTTCAATCTGCTCGCGGTGCTCCGCCAGCACGACCAGGGCCGAGGGTGCCGCACCTTGCGTGCAGACCAACAACGCCCCGTTGACGACATGCATCGGCATGGCTCTTCCTCCATCGGGAATCAATTCTGGCAGGGATCAATTCTGGCAGGGATCAATTCTGGCAGGGATCAATTCTGGCAGGGATCAATTCTTGGCCGCGGTGCCCTGCGCGATCTTGAGCCGGCACTCGAAATAGCTCAGCACCCGCGCCTGCCGCTGCACCTCTTTGAGCGCCGGACCGCCGATCTCCTGCGCCACCTCGCGCGCTTCCTGCAGCCGGTCCCTGAGGCTGGGCACCGCATTTTCGAGCGATCCGTCGAACCCGGTCTGCAGAAATGAATCGGGCGTATATTGCTTGCCGCCGATCAGAAAATCCGCCGCTGCATAGGGGCAGGCGGCGAAACGGTCGGCGGCCGGCGGCGGATGCGGCGGCGCCACGGCGGCCGCCGGCGGCGGCGCAGCCGGGGCGGGCGCTGTCGCGGCCGGCGGGGGTGCGGATGAGGGGGCGGACGCCGCCGGCGGTTGCGGCGTACCCAGCAGGACGCCCGCGGCCGCCTTGCGCAGGCGGTCGAGCAGTGCCGTCGAAATCTGGCCGCTGCTGACCAGATCCGCGAGCGGCAAGCCGGCCTGCTGCTCGAATTTATGGACGGCGGCGTTGGTCAATTGGCGCGGCACGCCGTCGATCGGTCCGGGGTCGATCCCGATGCTGGACAACAGGAACTGCACCTGACGAACCAGCGCCGGGGTCGCCGCCACCCGATTCCCCGGGGCTACCGCCGCAATACCCGCAGTCGCCGTTGCCGAGGTCGCCGTTGCCACCGTCGGCGCCCCGGCCGCCGCCGGCACGAGGGCGGCGAACAGTGCCACAAAGGCGCCAGCCGCCAGGCGGATCAAAACCGTTGCTCGCACCATCCGGTTGCTACATCCCCCCCGTCGGCGATGGTCGATCATCTGCGGTTATCTCACGGAACCGAGAAAGGCCGCACGGTCGCGCTCGTCGGGAATCTCCGCGGCGAGAGCCTGATAGAGCCTCGGCAAGGTCTCGAAGCTCCGCAGGTGCCGCTTGATGACGAGCCGCGCGATCGGCCCGATGACGCGGGTCAGCTGCTGTTCGATCTCGGCAAGGGTGGCGAGCGGCGGCAATGGTGCAACGGCGGGAGCGCCGGTGCCGCCAACCGATCTCAGCCCCGGTGTCGAAGTCTGGTCAGGCAGCCGCACCGCCAGCTGCCTGCCCGACTGCAAAAACCGGCGACGTTCGTCCTCGCGGTCGATGTGGCCCGCCAGGGTTGCGCACAGCGCGTCGAAATCGTCGGTCGCCCGCGACGCCTGCTTGACGGCGAGCGAGGCGACCGGTCCGATGGCGGTCGCAAGCGCGCGTTCGAGCCCGTTCAGCAGTTCGGCGCCCCAGATATTGCGCGCGCGCGGCGGCGCTGCGATCGCGGCGGGCGGCGGCGCGCTGGCGCGGGCGGGGAACGGAGCGGGAGCAGCAAACGGGGCGGGAACGACCACCGCCGTGATCGCCCGGGAAAACTCGCCGGCCGACGCAAAGCGCGCGGCGGGATCATAGGCGAGGGCGCGATCGATGACCGGCTTCAATGCGGCGGGCACGAGCGGGTTCAATACGCAGATGTCCTCCGGTCCGCGCCGCTCCATCAGCACCATGCTCTCGGCCAGGCTCTTGGCGCGAAACGGTTTCACGCCGGTCGATGCCTCGAACAGCATAACCGCCGCGGCAAACAGGTCGCTGCGTCCGTCGACCGGCTCGCCGCGCAGCTGTTCCGGCGCCACATAAGCCGGGGTGCCGAGGACGTCGCCGACCACCGTCAGATCGGATGCGTCGGTCCGCGCGATCCCGAAATCGGCGATCTTTACCGGGCCGTTCGGCGGTACGAGAATGTTGGACGGCTTGATGTCGCGGTGGACGATCCCGCTCTCGTGTGCAAAGCCCAACCCGCTCAAGACCTGGACGATGATATCGACCGTCCGGTCGAGCGGCAGCGGACCCGCGGTTTTCAACAAACCGGCGAGGCTCGGGCCGTCGACGAACTCCATCGCCAGAAACGGCAATCCGTTGTCTTCGCCGAAATCGAGAACCGTGACGATGTTGGGGTGAAAGCGCTGCCCGGCTGCCCGCGCTTCGCGTTTGAAGCGCTCCATCCACTGATCGGCGCCGTTGCCGCCCAACAACTCGCGGCGGATGATCTTGATCGCCACCGGCCGGTCGATGACCGGGTCGTAGGCGCGATAGACCTCGCCCATCGCCCCCGAGGCGAGCCACTGATCGATACGATAACGTCCGACGGTTGTACCGATGTCCACCTGACGACGTCCCTCGGCCGGCTATTCGGCCTGGCCTTCGAGCATCTTCATAGCATTTTGCAGGCTGCGCCGCATCCGATTGAACGAAGCCGCCAGCGAACCGATCTCGTCCTTGCTGTCACGGACGAGCTCGGGCGCGTCCATCTGTCCGAGGCTGACCTTGCTCGCCATATCCGAGATCTCCTCGACCGGTTTGACGACGATGGCTCGCAGCAACAGATCGACAATGATGATGACGACCAGAAAGATCACGGCCAGCGCCACCATGAACCATAACAGCGCGGCGTAGGCGCGGCCCAGCGGCACCTGGAGCGGGATCGAGACCACCTGGGCGCCGACGATGTCGCCGACTTTCCAGCCGAACCCGTGGTCGCTGCCGTAAAGCGCCACCATCGTCGCCGGCGCCTTGGCCGGAGTATCGTGGCAGGAGAGGCAATCCGCGCTGCCGACCTTGAGCGGTCGCGCCAGCACCAGAAAATCGCCGGCCGGCGTGTTGCGAACCGTCACCGACTGCGCCAGCGCCGGGTCGTTGCGAAAGGCATCGATCAGACCGGTTTCCCAGTCGTTCGCTTGGTCGTTGACGTTGATCGGGTTGAGGGTCGGTTCCCGGTAGTTGTAATTATTCAAATTCTTGGCCACCGTCTGCAAATTCACCTTAGCCGCAAAAAACGGGATCGATTCCGGCAAGAATTGGACTTTCAATTGTTCTTTCAGCAGAGGATCGATATTGGCCTCGGTGTAGTGGCGAATGGCCGAAGCCGCCTCCATGATGATCGTGCCGTTTTGCACGCTCTCGGCGATCGCATTGCGCTTCAGCAGCGTATAGGCGACGCCGCCGGCAAGCCCCAATCCAACGACGAAGGCGGCCAGCACTGCCAAATCGATCTTTGCTCGAATTTTCATGACGCCGATCGTAAACTGTACAAGGGGCCGATTAAAATTGGAACCACACCGGGAGCTTACACGTCTGCTTGCCGGTTTCAAGCGGAACAAGGCGTGGCCGGGAGGCAATCGGGAAGTGCGGTAGAAGCCCTATGGCGATTTGCGGCGACCGAGCCGCGGGACACTGTGTCGCCTGCACGCGGGTCGAGCCGATCCTGTCATCCCAGGACCTGCCCGGCCCGCGGCTACGGGGTCGCGGGCTCGTTTCGGGCCAGGACGATGATGGTCGGGGCCGAGCATCTTTTCGCTCGCCGCGCTCATCGGACGCGAATAGGCCGCCTCATCGAAGCGCCGGCCGAGAAAATGCGCGATGCGGGCGCGGGGGGGGCGAGGCGTAGCGCGGCTTCGACATGCTTGGTCGCAATGTCAGGCTGGCCTGCATGCATTTTGAGGACGCCGCTGATGTGCCAGCCCCGTGCGAAATTGGGGTTCAGCGCCAGGGCACGATCAACCAACGCCATCATGGCCTCGATGTCCTCGCCGAAATAGGCCAGTATAACCGCGGCATTCGCCAGGACGCCTGGGGGCAAGCCGCCCGCGCGGCCGACGGCGGGTCCCCTCCCGGCCGATCAGATCAATCTGACCGATGACGAATTGCGGATCATGCCGGTGGCCGGTGGCGGGTTCGAGCAGTGCTACAACGTGCAAGCCGCGGTGGCGGCGGGCAGCCTCCTGGTGGTCGCAACCGATGTCGTCCAGGCCGCCAACAGCCTGCCCCCGCGAAGGCGGGGGACAAGCAGCAGTTGGGGTCGATGGTGCGCAAGATCGTCAACGCGATGCGGTGACCGACTTTAAGGTTTTGCCGATGCAATGGGTGTTCCTGGTCCTTGCCTTGTTGGCCGCGCTGGCCGAGTTGCATACCGGCACCTTCTATCTTGCCGGCGTCGCTGCCGCCGCCCTCCTCACCACTCTGATGGGCTTCTGGATTCGGGGCGATCTGCTGATTTTTGCGTTTGTGGTTCTTTGTGCGATCCTGACAGCCGCAGTCATGCTCAGTCGGCGGCATCAAGAACGCACCAAAGGTCTTGCGGATTTCGACATCGGCCAGACCGTGACGATACGCGATGTCCCGCTGCAAGGAAATTGTCTCACGGTCAGTTATCGCGGCGTGAATTGGCAAGCCGTGATGGAAGACGGTACCGTCCCCGCTTCCGGCAGCACCGCCATCATCAAGCGTAAGACCGACAAGCTCCTGCATCTCGCCTTGCCGGTCGACATGCGGCAGACATAAATAATGAGGATTTGCTTCATGTCGTTCGAATTTATCATCTGGTTGATAATACTCCTTCTTCTTCTGTTCTTTGGATTTGCCATACTGCGCTCAGCACTGCGCATCGTGCCGCAGCAGCAATCATGGATTGTCCAACGCCTCGGCCGCTTCCACCGCGCCCTGTCGCCGGGGTTGAACGTGCTCGTGCCCTTCATGGATCGCGTCGCCTACCGCTTCGACCTGCGCGAAGTGCCCTCAGAAGTGCCGGCACAGGTTTGCATCTCTCTCGACAATACCACCCTCACCGTCGATGGCTTCCTCTATCTCCAGATCACCGATGCGGTGAAAGCGGCCTATGGATCGAGCAATCCAATGAACGCCGCAATGCAATTGGCGCAGACCAGCATGCGCTCGGAGATCGGCAAGCTGCATCTCGACCAAGCCCTGTCCTCGCGGCAGATGCTGAATGCCGCGGTCGCTGCGGCGGTAGAGGAGGCCGCCGTCAATTGGGGGATCAAGGTCCTCCGCTACGAGATCAAGGACATCACGCCACCGCAGGCAATCCTGCATGCCATGGAGCTGCAGATCACAGCGGAACGGGAAAAGCGCGCGATGATCTTCAAATCGGAAGGCGAGCGCCAGCAGGAGATCAACACGTCCGAGGGCCAGCGTCAGCGAGAGATCAACCTCGCCGATGGGCGAAGGCAAGCCGAGATCCTGCGCGCCGAGGGCGAAGCCAAGGCCATCGAACTAGTTGCCTCGGCCACCGCCGATGCCATCCGGGCCATCGCTACAGCGGCGGTCGTCGACGGCGGCATCGAAGCTGTGCAGATGCAACTCGCCAAGGACTTCATCGACAAATGGGGCAATCTCGCCAAGCAGGGCACAACCATGATCATCCCAGCCGATCTCGGCAATATCGGCGCAGTGGTGGGAACTGCTTTGCAAATCGTAAAGGGAAACTCGGGGGCGGCGCACACGGCGTCGCCCCGGGCGGGCGGGTCGGTGCCGCAGGCGGGGTGACGGCGTCATGCCAGCGATGGATGAACCGATCGCGCAGACCATGGGGCAGGCCGCACGACCCCCGGCAATGGCGGCGAGATCAGCGGCGCCAGATCGACCGCCTGGGCATAAGCAGCACCGCAGCAGCCGACGAGCAGACAGACCGGGACGAGCGAGCGCCGCATCCTTTGCGCCCGCGACGAGAACCACCAAGACCCGGCTGACCTCCGCAATTCTCGCTCCCCTGCGCCGATCGCCGTTCGATGACCTCCTTTACCGTGCCAAATGGCATGACCGACCAGAACTGCCCCTTCTCCAACCTTAAGAACATTCAGCTTCACGATAATTCGGCTTTGGCGCTATCGCACGGCTGCGAAGCTCGACCTATATGCAGAACTACAACAGGAGATCGACGGTTTGCGCGGGCCGTTCTGCAGGCTGTGTTCGTTGCCGGGACTGGGCATGGTCGCCGTCCTCGGCCTCATCGTCGCGCCGGTCGCTGCCTACGCCGATGCCGGGGCCGGTCGCCAAGCCTACCAAAACGGCGATTATGCCCGAGCCGAGGCCGAGTGGCAGGCGGCCGCCGACAAGAAGGATCCCGAAGCCGAGTTCGGCCTAGGCAATCTTTATGAATTCGGCGCTGGCGACCTGGCGCAGGATTATCGGCGCGCCGCCTATTGGTACCGAAGGGCCGCTAGGCAACGCAATGTCGCGGCGGAATACCGTCTGTCGCTGATCTACGGCGCCGGCAGCGACGATTTCGTGAGCGATCTCGCCGAGGCCGAGAAATGGGCGGATCTCAGCGATTCGAAGCCACGGCGTCTGGGGTAGCCGGGCCGCCGATTTCAAACGGCTGCTCGAACTCGGCGGCGACATCCGACGAACGCGCCGAGGGTGAAAAGCGGGCGGCGGCCTGGACCGCTGCGCTCGCTGTCGCCAACACCGCCCCCGCCGCTACTCCGGCCGCCGCGTCGCCGCCCCCGCCGCCCTCACTGCCGGTGAAACCCGGCGGCTGCCCCGGCTGGCCATTTCCGACCTTGCCGTGCACCGAGCAGTTTCCGGCGTTGACCGGAACGCCGTCGCCGACGGGCGCGCCGCAACTCGCCGCCGTGGCCCGGCTGCCCCGAGCGCCGGAAACAAAACCGCCGCTCGCGGCGCTGAACGACGCGCTGGTGGCGATCGATTGCGCGTCGCTGCGCAGCCATATAGCGGGAGATGGCGCGGCCGTCGTCACCGGCACAGTTCCCGATGTCGGAGCGAAATCAAGGCTGGAGCAGGTGGTGGCGCGGTATTTTCCGTCGAGCCGCAACGAGATCGACATCGACATCGTGCCGCCGCCGGTCTGCCGTGCCCTGGTCGCGCTCGAACGGCTGCGACCCTCCGGTGCCACCGGCAAACGCAACCTCTCCCTGCGTCTCGACAACGGCACCACCCGGTTGCGGCAAGGCGACCCGATCGCGCTCGACGTGCGGGGACCGGATTATCCGACCTCTCTACGCATTGATTATTTCGCGCTTGATGGGCAGGTGCTGCATCTGAAGCCCGAGAAAGGAGAAGCGCCGCCGAGCCTCGCGGCCGGCAGTGCGCGCCGGTTCGGCAACTCGGCGAACGGCGACGACTGGCAGGCCGGCGGTGAGCCGTTCGGCATCGAATTAATCGCGGTTGTCGCGACACCGGTCCCTTTGCAGCTGGGCAATCGCCCGCGCATCGAAGAGGCCGCCTCCTATTTGCGCGACCTCAAGCAGGCCGTCGAACGTGACGACAGAAATGCTGCGCACCCAGCCCTTGCCGCGACCCTCCTTGTCGAGACGAGCGGCCGTTAATCAATGGGGACAGAACGGGAAACTGACTGAGTGATCCGACTATATCGCCCAGTGGCGCAATGCAGCCGACGGCTTACCTAAATGGGGTCGATTGAACTTACGGAGGGATGGCGGACATGGCTAATACGATCGGGCGTCGCCAGCTCCTTGTTGCATCCGCCGGCGCGGCGCTGGGCGCCCTGGCGCCGCCCACCTGGGCGCAGGCGGCGACACAGACGGGGTTTCCCTCGGAACGCTGGGTCAACATCGTCTTCACGCCGACCGGCGAGCGCTATGCCGACCGGTATTTCTGGAACGGCGTCTACAGCATGGCCGCGGTGCGCCAGTTTTCATGGACCTGCCGCGATTTCCGCGCCAATGAATGGAAATGGATCCATCCCTGGCTGATGGATCTCGTATTTGTACTCCACTGGAAATACGATAAAAACCTGATCAGCATCTTCAGCGGATATCGCAGCCCCCAGACCAACGCGCAGATCGAAGGTTCTGCCCTCAATTCGCAGCACACGCGGGCGATGGCGCTCGATATCCACATCCCGGATGTCGACAATGAAGCGGTCGCCCGCGATCTGAAGAAGATCATTTACGGGGGCACAGGGATGTATCCGGGCCGCGGCTTCACCCATTTCGATTTCGGTCCGCTGCGCAGTTGGGTCAGTTGATAAGCCGGCTGGCCAGATTGTAGCGGCGGCGAGATGGACGGCGGCGAAGAAACCTTCCGGCGGCCTTTTCATAACGGGTTACACACGAGTTTATGTTGTGGGCGCCCGATCAAAATGTCACCCGTCTGCCAGATTGAAATGACACTCCCCGAGGATTTTTCGGGGGGTATTCGGGGTGACGGTACGGCTGATGAGCGATGGGGAGCTGACGCGGCTCGAGGTGCTGCGGGATTTGGATCAGCACCGGCTGACGACGACGGCAGCGGCGCAGCTTCTGGGGCTCGAGCGGCATCAGGTATGCCGGCTTTTAAAGGCCTACCGCGTCGCGGGTCCGGCGGGCCTGATCTCGAAGCGGCGCGGCCGCCCGAGCAACCGGCGCAAGCCTGAGGAGCTTCGTATCAAGCCGCCGGCGAACAAGAAGGACCTGCACCGGCCATTGCGCGCCGGCGACGATCTCGACGACGCGTTGGCCTGGAAGGAGGAGCGCACGCTCTCGCATAGCGGTGCCGCACATGTTGCCTTCGACGATGTCGACGGTCTCGGTCCCTGCGTTGTTGTCACTTTCGTGGCTCAATCCCACACCCCACACGATTGCTGTGTACGCTTCGTGGCCGCCGTCGCCGACGACCCCGCAACACTCGGTACCGGGCGGCTCGCTACAGCCTTACCCGGGCCGGACTTTCACCGGCTAGACCCCGCCAGCTTGCCCTGGCGCACCGACAGATTGACTCAGCCGGCGGTGTAGGCGCGCCAGCCCGGTGCCGATCTGATCCAATCACCGGCGTGACGCACGATGGCTGCCGAATCATTCCAATCGCCGTCTACCAGCTCCACGCCCTGGTTCGCCCAGTTAGCCGCCTTCTCGCGATTGCGGACGAGCGCGCGTACCTCCTTGCCGTGCGCCAACAGATGTTCTGCCGTTGCGCCG
>CAVPDQ010000013.1:0-72379 GCA_963702685.1 uncultured Alphaproteobacteria bacterium
GCACTCCTTGCATCGCAAAGGGTGCAGCGCTTGGACGGAACGGCCGTCTGACGGGGCGTCTGCCCTGCCCCGTGCGGCAATTGTTAACGAATCCGCCGACCGGCCGCAATACGGCAGCCTCGCTCGGTTGCGCGTCGGGTAGGATGGCGCGGCTGGAACAAGGGGAGGCCGATGCCGGCACCGGCCATTTCCGAAGACCGGGTTGCGCTCAGCGCCCTCTTTTTCGGTTTTCTGCAGGTCGGGCTCAGCGCGTTCGGCGGCGGCCTCGTCTGGCTGCGCCGGCTCGTCGTCGAGCGCCGGCGCTGGCTCGGCGAGAGCGAATTCGCCGAGATGTTGAGCTTTTGTCAATTGATGCCCGGTCCCAACATCGCCGGCCTGACGGTGTGCATCGGAACCAAGCTCCGCGGGCGCTGGGGGGCGCTCGCCGCCCTCGGGCTATCTTGTCCTGCCGTGGACGGTCGGGCTGGCGCTCGGCGTGCTCTACCTGCGCTATGCCGGGATCGGGTCCTCGCAAACCTCCTGGGCGGGGTTTCGGCCGCCGCCGCGGGGCTCGTCATCGCGACCGGCATCAAGCTGTTCTCGACCCGGCGCCGCCGCCCGGCGGAGCTCGCCTTTGCCGCGCTCGCTTTTTGCGGCATTGTCTTCGGACACCTGCCGCTCTTCGTCGTTCTCGCCGGGCTGGCGCCGCTCAGCATCGCCGCCGCGGCATTCACCGCCGGCAGGGCGCGATGATCGGCTCTTCGCCACCTTCGCCTTGAGCGCGCATCTGGCGCTCCTGTCGCTGATCAGCTTTGGCGGCGTGCCCTCGGTCCTCGGCGACATCCACAATTTTGTCGTGACCACGCATGGCTGGCTCAGCGACCGCGAATTTGCCGAATATTTCGGTCTGGTGCAGGCGATCCCCGGCCCGAACATGATCCTGATGATGGGCTTTATCGGCTGGAAGGTCGGCGGGCTCGGCGGCGCGATCGCGAGCGCCTTGGCGATTTTCGCCCCGTCCTGCGCCGTTACCTGCGGCGCCTATCGGCTATGGGACCGCTTTCGCCTTTCGCCCTGGCAAACGATGGTGCGCAGCGGCCTGGTGCCGCTGACGATCGGTCTCGTCGTCGCCGGCGGCTCGGTCATGGCCCGCGCCGCCGACCGGGACTGGCGCACCGCCCTCGTCACCCTCGCCGCCCTCGTGCTGATGCTCGCCACCCGCATCAGCCCGCTCTGGCTGCTGGCCGCCGGCGGCCTCGCCGGCGCCCTCGGCTTCGCCTGACGACCAGGCGGTTTCCGCCCGCGCAGGTCAGCCGCGTTCGGCGGCGCCGGAAAAGGCGGCGAGGAGGGTGCGCGCGGCGGCGGTCGGGGAGAGGCTGCCGGCGAGGACCGCGGCTTCGATTTCGGGAAGGCGAGCGGCGATGGCCGGGGCGGCGCGGAAACCTTCGAGCAAGGTTCCGTCGATTTCCGCCCACAGCGCGGCGCGCGCCTGCTCGCGGCGGCGTTCGGCCCAGCCGCCCGAGGCTTTGCGGGCGGCGCAAAACGACGCGACATCCTCCCAGATTTCGGCGATGCCGGTGCCTTCGAGCGCCGAGACGGCGCGCACCGGGACCTCCCATTCCGGGCCGGAGGGTCGGACGAGACGCAATGCGCTGGCGTAGTCGGCGGCGGTGCGCTGCGCCGCAGCCAAAAGCTCGCCGTCGGCCTTGTTGACGAGGACGAGGTCGGCGAGCTCGACGATGCCGCGCTTCAGCCCCTGCAATTCGTCGCCGGCGGCGGGCGGCAGCACCAGGACGAACATGTCGGTCAAATCGGCGGCGGCGGTTTCGCCCTGGCCGGCGCCGACCGTCTCGACGACGACCGCGTCGAACCCGGCCGCTTCGCATAAGAGGATCGCCTCGCGCGTGCGCCGGGCGACCCCGCCGCTGCCGCCGCTGGCCGAGGACGGTCGGATAAAGGCTTCGGGCCGGCGCCCGAGCTCGGCCATCCGCGTCTTGTCGGCGAGGATGGCGCCACCGCCGCGCTTGGCGGCGGGATCGACCGCCAGCACCGCGACCCGGTGACCGCGGCCGATGCCGTCGAGCCCGAAGCGCTCGATCAGGGTCGATTTGCCGGCGCCCGGCGGGCCCGATATGCCGATGCGCACGCTGTTCCCGGTTTTCGGCAGGATTGCGTCGATCAGCGCCTCGGCTGCGGCGCGATCATCGGGTCGGGACAATTCGACAAGGGTGATCGCTCGAGCGAGCGCCCGCCGATCGCCGCTGCGCAGGCGGTCCGGCAGGGACGGTTGCGTCACGCGTCTCGCATCGGGAAATACGGGGGGAAATACGGGCCGTCGCGGCGCGGGCGGCGCACGCATCGGACCTCCCGCATCACTCTGCGGCCAGCGCCGCCTCGCGCCATGCGGCCTCCTGCTGGCGTGCCCACATCGTGGCGTAAACGCCGCGCTGCCGCAGCAGCTCGGCATGATGGCCGCGCTCGACGATCGAGCCCCCTTCGAGCACCAGGATCTCGTCGGCGTCGACGATCGTCGAGAGCCGGTGGGCGATGACGAGGGTGGTGCGGCCCGCGGCGATCTCGGCGAGGCTCGCCTGGATCTCGCGCTCGGTCCTGGTGTCGAGCGCCGAGGTGGCCTCGTCGCAGATCAGAATTTTCGGCGCCTTCAGGATCACCCGCGCGATCGCGACGCGCTGCTTCTCGCCGCCCGATAGCTTGAGGCCGCGCTCGCCGACCATCGTGTCGTAGCCGTCGGGAAGCCCGACGACAAAATCGTGGATATGGGCGCGCCGGGCCGCCTCCTCGATCGCCGCACGCTCGGCCCCCGGCCGGCCATAGGCGATGTTGTAGAGGATCGTGTCGTTGAACAGCACGGTGTCCTGCGGCACGACGCCGATCGCCCGGCGCAGGCTCTCTTGCGTGACATCGCGGATGTCCTCGCCGTCGATCTCGATCGCCCCCGCATCGACATCCCAAAACCGAAAGGCGAGGCGGGCGATGGTCGATTTGCCGGCGCCGGAGGGGCCGACGATCGCGACCGTGGCGCCCGCCGGAGCCCGGAAATCGACATCGCGCAGGATCGACCGCAGCGGGTCGTAGCGGAAATCGACATGACGGAAGACGATCTCCCCTCGGCTCGCCGCCAGCGCCGGCGCTCGCGGCCGGTCGACGATCTCGGGCTCGACCTTGAGGAGGGCGGTCATCTGCTCGAGATCGGTCAACGACTGCTTGATGTTGCGGTAGACCATGCCGAGAAAGTTCAATGGCATGTAGAGCTGCATCAGATAGGCGTTGACCAATACGAAATCGCCGACCGTCATCGCCCCGCCGGCGACACCGCGCGCCGCCAGCATCATGATCACGATCAGGCCCGCCGCGACGATCGCCCCTTGGCCGAGATTGAGCATGGCGAGCGTCGTTTCGCTCCGCACCGCGGCCTGCTCGTAGCCGCGCAGCGCCACGTCGTAGCGTTCGGCCTCATGCGCCTCGGCGGCAAAATATTTGACCGTCTCGAAATTGAGCATGCCGTCGACGGCTTTGGTGTTGGCTTCGCTGTTGCGCTCGTTCATCTCGCGGCGAAAGCGCACCCGCCAATCGGTCACCGAAAAGGTGAAGACGATATAAGAGACGATCGTGACAAAGGTCGCCGCCGCAAAGCGCCAATCGAAGAGCCGCCACAAGATCGCGCAGACCAGCACGATCTCGATCAAGGTCGGCACCACGTTGAACAGCATGAACGACAGCAGGAAATCGATCCCCGCGGTGCCGCGCTCGATCGCGCGGGTGAGCCCGCCGGTGCGGCGTTCGAGGTGAAAGCGCAACGACAGCGAATGGATGTGGCGGAACGCCAGCAAGGCGATGCCGCGCACGGCGCGCTGGCTGACCTTGGCGAAGGTGGCGTTGCGCAGCTCGTTGAAGCCTTGCGACATGAGGCGCGCGAGGCCGTAAGCGACGACGATCGCGACCGGCACGACGATGAGCCCGTGGCCCGGCGCCAAGGCATCGACCGCGTGCTTGTAGAAAAACGGCACGGAGATGTTGACGAGCTTGCCGGCGACCATAAAGGCGACCGCCAGCACGACCCGCAGCCGCAATTCGGGCGCGCTCTTCGGCCACAAATAGGGCGAGAGCCAACCGAGCGCGCGCAGCTCGTCCTTGAAGCGCCCTTTTTCCCGGGCCGGGCCGGGTATGACGAGACGCCCGCGCGGGCTCATTCGCTGCCGCCGGAGGGTTCGGCGAGGCCCGCCCGCGGGTGGCTGCGCACGAGGCCCAGCGCCGCCGCGAACGCCGCGACGACGAGTGCGGCACCCCAGAAAAACGGGCTCGCCCGGCCCAATTGGGCAAAAAGGAGCCCGGCGGCGGCGGGCCCGAGCACGCGCGACAGGCTGCCGACCGATTGCGCGACCCCCAGCACCTCGCCCTGCTCTTCGGCACCGGCGCGGCGCGAGATCAGGCTGTTCAGCGACGGCTGGGTCAACCCCATGCCGATCGCCAGCGCCGAGACGGCGACGGCGAGGACCGGTATCCCGCGGGCAAAGGCGAGCACGACGAGCCCGCCGCCGATCAGCACGAGCCCGCTGCGCAACAGCCGCTCCTCGCCAAAGCGGGCGGTCAGGCGGCCGATCAGCCCGCCTTGCAGCACCGCCGACAACACGCCGACATAGGCGAAGACATAGCCGACCTCTTCCGGTCCCCAGCGAAACTGCCGCATCGCCCACAAGGCAAAGGTGGCTTCCATCCCGGCAAAGGCGAGGACCACCAGAAAAAAGATCAGGATCAGCCGCGACAATACGGGCCGACGCAAGGCGCCGAGGACGGCGCCGAGCGGCCATTGGGCCGGACCCGCCCGCGCCGCCCGGCCGGCAGGCTCTCGGGCAGGACGAAGAAGACGCCGCACAGTGCTATAAGCGACAGCGCCGCCGCGACCCAGGCCGGCGCCGCCAGATTGGCGGTCGCGGGGTCGTCGCCGGCGAGAAACCCGCCGAGCGCAGGGCCGATAATAAAGCCGAGCCCGAATGCGGCGCCGATCAGCCCCATGCCTTTGGCCCGATTCTCGGGCGTGGTGACGTCGGCGATATAGGCTTGCGCGGCGGCGATGTTGCCGGCGCAGGCCCCGGCGAGCGCCCGGGCTGCGAACAGCATCCACAACGCATCGGCATGGCCGAGCCACAGATAGGCCACGGCCGAAACGGCCATGCTGAACCCCAAGACCGGGCGGCGGCCGATCCGGTCGCTGAGCCGGCCGAGAAACGGTGCCGTCACCAGCTGCAGCAGCGAATAGGTCGCGACCAGCAACGTCACCTGCTGCGGCGAGGCGGCAAACCGCACCGCGTAAAACGGCAGGAGCGGGATGACGAGGCCAAACCCGACGAGATCGACAAAGACGATGAGAAACAGGGTCGGCATGCGCGGGCGTGATATCGTGCCGCCGGTGCTTCCGGCAAGGCCGGCGTTGTGTCGCGGCCGGGCCAGCCGACTTTTGTGCACGGGGGCGCCAGCCGGAACCGGGGCGCCAGCCGGAACCGGAGGCGCCAGCCGGCCGTTGAGGCAGCGGAGAAAACCGATAGCCTGGCGATGCCGCTTCACCCCGATTGGCCGCAGATCGCGATCCGGCTGGCGCTGACCGGGTTCGCCAGCGCGCTGATCGGCCTCAACCGCGGCGAGCACAACCGTCCGGTCGGCCTGCGCACGACGATGCTCGTCGCCTATGCCGCGGCGGTTGCGATGATCCAGGTCAATCTTTTGCTGGCGCAGGCGGGGAAGCCCGAAAATTCGTTTGTCACCCTCGATCTGATGCGGCTGCCGCTCGGCATTCTGTCGGGCATGGGGTTCATCGGCGCGGGCGCCATCTTGCGCCGCGACGATCTGGTGCAGGGCGTGACCACGGCCGCGACCCTGTGGTTTGTCACGGTGATGGGGCTTTGCTTTGGCGGTGGGCAAAATTTCTTGGGGCTCGCTGCCCTCACCCTCGGCCTCTTTATCCTCTGGGTGCTGCGATGGGTGGAGGCCCGGTTCCCGCGCGAGCACCGCGCCGAATTTCTGCTGTCGTTCGAGACCGGCGGCGCGATCGGCGACGAGGCGGCGGCGATGCTCAGCGCCGCCCGCTGCCGGATCGCCGCGCAGACGGTGTCGTTCGAAGCGCAGGGCCGCCGCTGCGTGATCCGCTACGATTTGCGCTGGCGGGCGCGCGAGGGGGCGCCGCCGACACCTGACTTCTTCCCCCGCCTGGCCCGCCGGCCGGAGGTGCTCAAGGCCGAATGGCGCCCGGTTGGGGCCGGCTGAGCCCCGGCGGGCCGCGCGCGATTTTGGGGTCTTGCCGATAACAACTTGGTGAGCACCCGCAGAAGCTCGCGCCATACCGCAACCAGCGGCGGGACGAGGCTATAGTGGAGCTGCCGGAAATCGATCGGCTGCCCGGCGACGCCGCCGGCGGCGCGGGGTCGGCGCAACCTTGTGGGGGAGCAACGCGATGTTGACAGCAGGCAGCTTCAGCTTTGGCAATTTTTTGCTCGACGTGTTTGCGATCTTTGTGTTCGTGCTGTGGTTCTGGTTGCTGATCACGGTGATCGGCGACCTCTTCCGCCGGCATGACATCGGCGGCTGGGGCAAAGCGATCTGGGTGATCGTGCTGGTCGTGTTCCCCTATCTGGCGGTGTTCGTCTATCTGATCTCGCAAGGTCGCGGCATGGCCGAGCGCAACACCCGGCGGGCGCAGCAAGCGCGCGAGGAGCTGCGCCATATTGCCGGTTTCAGCATCGCCGACGAGATCGAGAAGCTCGAACGGCTGAGGACGGCCGGCACCATTTCCAACGACGAGTTCACCCGGCTGCGCGCCAAGGTCGTGCAGTAGCCGCCGGGCCGCCGCTCCTGTGCCGATTGCGCATCACCCCTTATCGCCTTAGAAATACGACGCGAAGGGGAGACGATGAGCGCTACCTCCGCGGTAATGTTGATCGGTGGGCTCGGGCTCTTTCTGCTCGGCGTCCACCACCTTACCGAGGGTCTGAAAGGCCTGGCCGGCGATTCGCTGCGGCGCGTCCTCCAGACCGTGGTCTCCGGCCGATTGAGCGCGATCGTCTCGGGCGCGGTCATAACGGTGGCGCTGCAATCTTCGACCGCCACCACGCTCACCGTCATCGGCTTTGTCAGCGCTGGATTGGTCACCTTCCCGCAGGCGGTCGGTGTCATCGTCGGTGCGACTTTCGGCACGACCTCGACGCCGTGGCTGGTGGCGATTTTTGGTTTTCGGGTCAGCGTTTCTGCCTTCGCGATGCCGATGCTCGGCGTCGGCGCCTTTCTGTGGCTGATCGCCAAGGGCCGGGCGCGATCGCTGGGTGCGATCCTGGCGGGCTTCGGACTGCTCTTTATCGGGATCGAATACCTCCAGACCGGAATGGAGGGCATTTCGTGGAACCTCGATGCGATTGGCGGGAACAGCCGCGGCGCGCGCTGGATCCTGGCCGGGATCGGGATCCTGATGTCGGTTGTCATGCAAAGCTCGAGCGCTGCCGCGGCGACGACCTTGGTGGCGCTGCATGCGGGCTCGCTGACCTTTATCCAAGGCTGCGCGATGATCGTCGGGCAGAGTGTCGGGACCGCCGCGACGAGCGCGCTGGTGGCGATCGGCGCCGGGCTGGCGGTGCGGCGCGCGGCGTTGGCGCACATCGTCTACAATGTGGCCGTCGGTATTCTCGGGATCCTGCTGCTCACGCCGATCGCGGCCGCCGCGGACTGGTTCGGCTCTCGCTTCGACGATTACGACGGGGTGCTGGCGCTGGCGGCGTTCAGCAGCATCTTCAAATTTGTCGGGGTTGCCGTCTTCTATCCCTGGCTCGGCGGTTTTTCGCGCCTGATCGTGGCGATTTCAGGAGGCGGCAGCGATACCGCGGTCGGCCGTCTCGACCCGGCCCTGGCCGGTGCGGGCGGTCCGGTCGCGCTCGAAGCCGCGTGGCGCGCAATATTGGAGCTCGCCCGCCAAGCCGCCGATGCGGTCCGCCGCCGTCTCGCCGGGGAAGCGATCCGCTACGACCCGCCGGCCGAGGCGGTCCAGCAGGCCGAACGGTTTATCGAATCGCTGTCGCTGGAGACCCTCGATCTCGGCGCCTTCGAGCCTCGCCTCGTCCGCCTCGCGCACGCCCTCGATCATCTGATGCGCCTGCATGACGATCTGACGCGAATTCCGCCGGTCGGCGGCACCCAGCCGCCTCAGGCCGCGTTCGCCGCCGGCGCGCAGGCGCTCGGCGCCTGGCACGATGCCACCAAAGACCCCGCGATCGCAGCGCCGCCCGCGGTCTTCGCCGGGCTCGAAGATGCCTCGGCAAAACTCTCCGCTGCGCGCCGGACCGATCGCGACAAGATACTGGACGGGGTCGCGCTGCAACGCATGCCGATCGCTGCGGCCCGCAGCGAGCTCGACGCGCTCGCCTGGGCCGATGGCGCGCTGTACTCGGCATGGCGTCTGGCCGAATCGTTGCGCGCCGCCTCCGGCGGCTAGCCCGACCCTTCCGCCAGGGACCCCTGCAACCGAGGCAAAGCCGATGAAGCGCAAGGAGTACGAAAAGGCGCTGCGCAAGCTGCAAGTCGAGCTGTGCGTGCTGCAAGAGTGGGTGCGGCACAGCGGCCGGCGCGTGGTCGTGATCTTTGAAGGGCGCGACGCCGCCGGCAAGGGCGGCACGATCAAGGCGATCACCGAGCGGGTCAGCCCGCGCGTCTTCCGGGTGGTGGCGCTGCCCGCGCCGTCCGACCGCGAAAAGGGCGAGATTTATTTTCAGCGCTACGTCGCGCACCTGCCGACCGCCGGCGAGATCGTGATCTTCGACCGCAGCTGGTACAACCGGGCCGGTGTGGAGCATGTGCTGGGGTTCTGCACCGACGCGCAATATCGCCGCTTTCTCCAGGTGTGTCCGGAGTTTGAGCTGTTTCTCGTCGATGGCGGCATTCAGCTCGTCAAATATTGGCTGGAGGTCGGCGACGAGGAGCAGAAGCGCCGGTTCGCGGCCCGCATCGAAGACCCGCTGCGGCAATGGAAGCTCAGCCCCACCGATTTGTACTCGCGCAGCAAATGGTTCGAATATTCGCGGGCGCGCGACAACATGTTCGAGGCGACCAGCACCAAGTTCGCCCCATGGTGCATCGTCCGCTCGGACGACAAGCGGCGGGCGCGCCTCAACTGCATCCGCCATTTGCTCAGCCTAATTCCCTACGAAAAGGTGCCGCGGGAGAAGGCGAAGCTGCCCGACCGCGCGATGAAGGACGCCTATGACGATCTCGCTGCGCTCAAAGGCGTGCCGTTCGTGCCGGAGACGGCCTGACGAGCCGGCAGCCGCTGGTGCCATCGAACCGTCGAGACGCGCCGTCATTGGGATGTCGAGCGCAGTCGACCGAGCCGGGCGCGCTGTTGAAGACGCTGCCGGTCCATTACCCCAACGACCTCTACGACACGCAATTTCGGCTGTTCACGCTGCAATCGCCGTTCCTGATGGGCAAGGCCCGACGCGCGATCGAATTGCTGTCCGACCGGCGCGCTCTGTGCGAGGCGTCGCCCCGGCCAGGAAGGAGGCGTCGCCTTCGTAGGGCGTGTAATTGCACTGGATGAAGTCGCGCACGTTTATCCGGGATTTCCCGGGGCCTGGCTCGAAGCCGCGCCACGCCGTTTCGCGCTGGTCTGCGCTCGCCTTCTGGTTGGCCGCCATGGAGCACCTCCTCGTGACACAACTGGAAGCAGCTAGCGGATCAGGGCGCGCGTGTGCCTTGCGATCATCAATTCTTCGTTGGTTGGAATCACCCATGCCGCCGTGCGACTGGGTGCGGTGCTGATGCGCGGTCCGTGGCGGGCGTTCGCTGCCGCATCGATTTCGACGCCCAGCCATGCCGCCTGCCGGCACACCGCTTCGCGGATGGCGACGGCCCGCTCGCCGATGCCGGCGGTGAAGACGATCGCGTCGAGGCCGCCGAGTGCGGCGGCCAGCGAGCCGAGCTCGCGCCCGATGCGATAGACGAAGAGGTCGATTGCCAGCTTCGCCCGCGGGTCGGGGCTGTCGAGGAGCTGGCGCATGTCGCTGGAAACGCCCGACACGCCGAGCAGGCCCGACTCATTATAGAGGAGAGACTCGATCGCCCGGCCGTCCATGCCGAGCGCCTGCATCAGGTACAGGATCACCCCGGGGTCGAGATTGCCGCTCCGCGTCCCCATCGGCAGACCGTCGAGGGCGGTGAAGCCCATCGTCGTCGCCACGCTCCTGCCGCCGCTGATGGCGCACATGCTCGCGCCGTTGCCGAGGTGCAGCACCACGGTCTTGCCGGCCGCCGCGCGCGCATCCTGTTCCGGCAGCGTGGTCGCGATATACTCGTATGACAGGCCATGGAAGCCGTAGCGCCGCACCCCGCGCTCGGTGATCGAGGGCGGCAGCGCGAAAGCGCGTGAGAGCGCCGGTGCGGTTTGATGAAACGCGGTGTCGAAGCAGGCCACCTGGGCAAGGCCGGGCCGCCGTTCGGCGATGACACGGATCGGCAGCAGGTTGTGCGGCTGGTGCAGCGGTGCGAGCGGGACGAGCTCGTCGAGCTTGGCGAGCACTGTCGGGTCTACCCGTACCGGCGCGGCGTAGTCCGCGCCGCCATGCACGACGCGGTGGCCGACCGCCGCGAGCTGGGCAGCGCTCGCATAGGATTGAAGCCACTCGAACAGAAATTCGAGCGCGCCGGCGTGCTGCGGGGGTGCGGCGTCGCTCCACTCGTGCTCGCCCACGACAGCGCCGCTCGCATCTCGGGCGCGAAAGCGCGCGCGGCCGTAAAGCTCCTCGATGCTGCCGCTGGCGTACGCTTCGAGCGCTTCGCCGGCGCCCACCAGAAACTCGGTGAACTTGAGGCTCGACGATCCGGCATTGAGGACGAGGATCGCGTCGCTCACGTCAGCCGGCCTTTGTGGCCGATGCAATCAGGCGCTGACAGCTCTCGCCGGCCTTGGCCTTCATCGCAGGTCCCCGTCAAGCTCAATATAAGGCAGCATAAGCCAGCTTAGCGGCATAAACCATTTTAGCGGCGCCAAGAAATCCGAAGAAGTGCCGTGCGTCCCACGGCGCTGCTCTGCGTCCCATTCTGCAACTGCTGCACGCCGAACCGCTGGACCGCCCCCACCGCCACCACTACCATTCCGCATCGCGAGGAGATCGCCAATGGAAGCCGTACCATGGCATGCCGTCCCGGCGGATGAAGCAATCGGCCGGCTGAAGACGGAGCCTGCAACGGGACTGGAGCCGGCAGAAGCGGCGCGGCGGCTTGCCGAATACGGGCCCAACCGCCTGCCGGAGGGGAAGAAACGCGGCCCGTTGGCCCAGTTTTTCGGCCAGCTCAACAATATCCTCGTCTACGTGCTGCTCGGCGCCGGCTTTGTCAAGCTGATGGTCGGGCTGTGGCTCGACGCCGCGGTCATCCTGGGCGTTGTGCTGATCAACGCGCTGCTCGGCTTCTTGCAGGAAGGCAAGGCGGAGAAGGCGCTCGATTCGATCCGCAACATGCTCTCGGCCGAAGCCCGCGCGGTGCGCGGCGGCGAGACCCGGCTGATCGCAGCCGAGGAGCTGGTGCCGGGCGATGTCGTGCTGCTCGAATTGGGCGACCGGGTCCCAGCCGATTTGCGTCTCGTCGAGGTCAAGAACCTGCGCACCGAGGAGGCGGCGCTGACCGGAGAGTCGGTGCCGATCGACAAGACCACCGGCGCGGTCGGCGAGCGGGCGACGGTCGGCGATCGCGAGGGGATGGCGTTTTCCGGGACGCTGGTCTCGTCGGGCCGCGGCAAGGGAATTGTCGTCGCCACCGGCAGCAGCACCGAGCTCGGCCGCATCAACCAGCTGATGGAAGGGGTGAGCGCGCTCGACACGCCGCTGCTGCGCCAGATCAAGAAATTCGGCTACGCGATCACGGGCGTCATCGCGGTCGTGGCGGTGGTTGTCTTCGCCTATGGCCGATGGGTCCAGGGGATGGATTTCATCGCCATTTTTCAGGCCGTCGTCAGCATCGCCGTCTCGGTGATCCCGGAAGGGCTGCCGGCGCTGATCACCGTTACGCTGGCGATCGGGGTGCAGCGCATGGCCCGGCGCAACGCCATCATCCGGCGGCTTCCCGCGGTCGAGACTTTGGGCTCGGTCTCGCGCATCTGCTCGGACAAAACCGGGACCTTGACCCTGATGGAGATGATGGTGGTCTCGGCGGTCACCGCCGGGGCCGGCTACAAGATCACCGGCGACGGCTATGCCCCCGACGGCCAAGTGCTGCACGACGGCGCGCCGGCGGCGGCGGGCCCGGTGCTGGCGCTGATGGGCCGGGTCGGGGCGCTGTGCAACGATGCGCAATTGCATCGCGAGGACGGCGCCTGGAAGGTCGAGGGCGACCCGACCGAGGGGGCGCTCTACCCGTTCGCCGGCAAGATCGGCATCGAGCGCCAAGCCGAGCGGGAGGCTTACCCGAGGATCGATGAGATCCCGTTCGAATCCGAGCACCGCTTTATGGCGACCCTGCACAAGGACGCCGCCGGCAGCCAATTTCTGCTGGTCAAGGGGGCGCCCGAGGTGGTGCTCGAGCATTGCGACCGGCAGGCCATCGAGAACGGCGCGCCGGCGCCGATCGATCGCGCGCATTTCGCAACGGCGGCGGACGAGCTGGCGGCGCAGGGCGAGCGCGTCTTGGCCTTGGCGTGGCATGACGACGCGCCGGTGAGCGCGGGCGATCTGGGCCCGGCGGATTTGCCGCGGGACCTGATCCTGCTGGGGCTGATCGGGCTGCTCGACCCGCCGCGCAAGGAAGCGATCGAGGCGGTCGCGGAGTGCCACCAAGGCGGCATCCGGGTCACGATGATCACCGGCGACCACAAGATTACCGCCGCCGCGATCGCCAAGATGCTGGGGATCGGCGATGGGGCGACGGCGGTCACCGGCGCCGAGATCGAGGAGATGGACAGCGCGGCCTTGCAGGACCGGGTGCGCGATGTCGATGTCTTCGCCCGCGCCAGCCCGGAGCACAAATTGCGCCTCGTCAAGGCGATCCAGGCGAACCGCCAAATCGTGGCGATGACCGGCGACGGCGTCAACGACGCCCCGTCGCTGAAAAAGGCCGATATCGGCGTGGCCATGGGGATCAAGGGCACCGAGGTCACCAAGGAGGCGGCCGAGATGGTGCTCGCCGACGACAATTTCGCCTCGATCACCGCCGCCGTGAAGGAAGGGCGCACCGTCTACAACAATATTGAAAAGGCGATGCTGTTTATGCTGCCGACCAACGTCGCGCAGGCGTTGGTCATCATGGTCGCGATCTTTTTCGGCTTCACCGCGCCGATCACCGCGCCGCAAATCCTGTGGGTCAACATGGTGACCTCGGTGGCGTTGGGGCTCGTCATTTCGTTCGAGCCGCACGAGCTCGATGTGATGCGGCGATCGCCGCGCGCCGTCGACCGGCCGATCATCGACGGTTTCGGGATTTGGCGTGTGGTCTTTGTCGGGCTGGCGCTGCTGGTCCTGACGCTCGGCGCGTTCTTCTGGATGAAAGCGCAGGACGCACCGGACGACCTCGCCCGTTCGGTCGCGGTCAACACGCTGGTGATCGGCCAGATTTTCTATCTGCTCAACAGCCGCTACAAGCTCGACTCGTCGCTGTCGCCCAAGGCCCATCTCGGCAACAAATATCTGGGGATGGGCATAGCGGCCGTCGTCGTCCTGCAGCTCTTGTTCACCTATACGCCGCCGTTCCAGGAGCTCTTCGAGACGGCGGCGGTCCCGCTGGCAATTTGGCCCTGGCTGATTTTGGGCGGGTTCGTGTTCTTCCTGGTGGTCGAAGCGGAAAAGCTGATCATCCGCCTGGCCCGACCGGCTCGCGCCGCTCCGGCGTTGATCGGAAAGACCGCCTGAACTGCTCCCAAACGAGCCCAAAGGTACGATGACCGTCCCGCCGCTCGGCGGAACGCGCGAAGGGGCCAGCCAACGCGGGTTGACAAATACACGATTTCTCAGGTAATTGCCGTCAACGGCCCTCGACCGGGGATTGCCGCGTTGCCGCGGTCTCGGCGAAAATAACCGATAGAACATTGAGGGCGGAGGTCGCACGTTCGAGCCGCCGAACGCGCTCGGCGTCGGCATCGTGCGCGCAGTCATGCGACAAATCGGATGCGGGAATTCGGAAGGCCATGACGCCCCTCGTTTTTGCGACGCAGCCGCTGCCCCGCCGCGATCAGTTTGATGCTTGGCGCGCCTGGTTCAGCCCGGTTCTCGACGTCATCCCCGACCGGCAGCCCGAAGCCGGGTTTGCGGCCGAGAACTGCCTGTGGCGGCTCGGCGGGCTGGCCATGACGCGCACCGTCGCGGCGCCGTCGCATGTCGTGCGCGACCAGGCCAGCCTCAGGCGCGACCCGGTCGATCATTGGGTGCTGAGCTATTGCCCGCGCGGCGCGCACCACATCAGCACGGCGCGGGCCGCGCTCGATGTGCCGCCGCGGGTGCCGTTTCTGTGGTCGTTGGGCGAGGCGTTCGAGCACTGGCGGACCCATATCGACCGGTTGCAGCTGTTTTTGTCGCGCGACGCGCTCCACGACGTGGCGCCCGTGCTCGACGCGGCCTGCGGGCTCGCTCTCGACACGCCGCTCGGTCATCTGCTCGGCGACTGGCTGCTCGCTCTCGAGCAACGCTTGCCGGCGTTGAGACACGAGGATTTGCCCGGGCTGGCGGACGCCGCCCGGGCGATGGTCGCAGCTGCGGTGGCGCCATCGGTCGAGCGCGTCGCGATCGCCAGGCCGCAGATCGATGTCGGCCGCATGGAGCGCGTGCGGCGCGTGGTGCACCAGCACCTGCGCTCGCCGCTCCTCGGTCCGAAGACGCTATCCCGGCTTGTCGGCATGTCGCGCTCGAGCCTCTACCGGCTGCTCGACGACAAAGGCGGCGCGGCCCGCTACATCCAGCGCGCTCGGCTGGCGGAGGCGAACCGGGCGCTGATCGACCCTGCCGGCAACGCGACGATCGCGGCGATCGCCGAGGATTTCTGCTTTGCCGACGCCTCGAGCTTTGGCCGGGTCTTCAAGCGGGAGTTTGGCCACAGCCCCGGCGACGTGCGCGCGGCGGCGCGGGCCGGGATGGTCCTGTCGGCCGGGCCGGGCGGCGGATCGGCACCCCGAGGCGAAGATTTCAGCGCCCTGTTACGCGGGCTCTAGCAGCGCTGCCGGCTCGGTCGCAAAAAATTGGGACGCCCGGCCCCGATCGCGGGACGCCACGCTCATTCTTGATGGGGCGGGCTTCGCTACAGTTTAGCGCGGTGCCTGGGAGGCTCACGGTCTCGCGCTGAGCCGTCTTTTCACCGGGCCATCGCGCAGAGGAGATGGCATTACCATGAAACCGAACCGCACAATTGCTGCGCTCGCGGCCTGCGCCGTCGGCGCGCTGATCGGAGCGTCGGCCGCCCATGCCGCGCCGACCGCACTCGAGCATGCCGAGCTCGCCGGGCTCAGCCCGCAGCTCCAGGCCCAGGTGAAGTCGAGGGCCGTCGGCGGCAACAGCGTCACCGAAATCCTGCAGGTGATGCTGCTCAACAGCATCAAGATCAAGCACGAGGCGAGCCAGATCGTGGCAATGGACTGGAACCACGGTCTCGTGGTCGTCAAGCTGCCGAGCGGCGGCCTGGCGGCGGTCCATTTCGACCCCAGGACATTGCAGATCAAAGGCTAGCAGGGTGCTGAAAAACGTGCGTTAGAGCGGTGCCGCGGGCGAAGGGATCGACATTGTCCGAACTGCTCGTCATCGAGTTCCCCAGCGAAGACCGAGCGGAGAGCACGCGCGAGATCTTGCTCGCCATGCAGCAGGAATACCGGATCGAGCATGGCGACGCGGTCATCGCGGTCCGCGACAAGCAGGGCCGGGTCAAGCTCAACCGGCTGTTTCGCCCGGCCGGGCGGGACGCGTTGCCCCAAATGCCGTGGGAGCAGCTGATCGGGCTGCTCGTTCTCAGCGACCCAGCCGACGCCGCGCGCGACGCCCTGCGCAATGCCGGCCTCGGCGACGACTTCGTGACGGGGGCGGCGCGGACCTTGCGGTCGGGCAATCCCGCCCTGCTTTTGCTGATTCGCACGGCGACGGCCGACAAGGTTCTGGCGGCGTTGCGCGTGTCCGCTGGTGCGGTGTGGCGCGCCCCGTTCGACGAGACCAATGCAGAGGTGTTGCAGACAGCATTTGCCGGAGCTCGGCAATTGCCTGGACGGACCATAAATTGATTTGCCGGCGGGTGCGCGGCGCCCCGGTCATGCAAGCGGAGAGCTGACATGTTGTTTTCGGGCGGCTTCACTTTCCCGAATTTTCTGACCGACGTTTTTTCGATATTTATCTTTGTCCTGTGGTTCTGGTTGCTGATCACGGTGTTCGGCGACCTGTTCCGGCGGCAGGACGTGTCTGGCTTGGGCAAGATGTTTTGGGTGATTGTGCTGATCGTGATCCCTTATTTTGGCGTGTTCGTCTACTTGATCTCGCAGCACCGCGGCATGGCCGAACGGCAAAATCAGCGGGCCGAGGAAGCTCGCGACCAGCTGCGCCGGGTGGTCGGATTCAGCCCCGCCGACGAGCTCGAAAAGCTCGAACGGCTGAAGAATTCGAACGCGCTCTCCAACCAGGAATATCAGCGGCTGCGCGCTCGGATCGTGGAATAGCCCGGGTCGTGGAATAGCCCAGGCCCGCGTCCGCTGCGGCGGCCCCGGAAGAGGAATTTCTGATGGAAAGCCAACAGGTCCTGGCTGGCGCCCCGGCGCCGGCGGCGTCGCGGCCGACGCAGAAATTCTCGCTCTTTGCGCTGACCGCGATGGTGGTCGGCTCGATGGTCGGGGCCGGCATCTTTTCGCTGCCGCGGGCCTTTGCCACCGCGACCGGCCCGTTTGGCGCGATCATCGCCTGGACCATCGCCGCCGGCGGCATGTACCTTCTGGCGCGCGTCTTTCAGGCGCTCGCCGAACGCAAGCCCGACCTCGACGCCGGCGTTTACGCCTATGCCAAGGCCGGGTTTGGCGACTATCTCGGGTTTCTCTCGGCCTTCGGCTATTTTATCAGCGCCTGCCTCGGCAACACCTTTTATTGGGTGCTGATCAAATCGACGCTGGGCGCCTTTTTTCCGATCTTCGGCAACGGCGACACCCTCGCCGCGGTGGTGGTCTCTTCGATCGGCATCTGGCTCTTTCACTTCACGGTCCTGCGCGGGGTGCAGCAGGCCGCCGCGATCAACAAGATCGTCACGGTCGCCAAGCTGGTGCCGATCGTGCTGTTCATCGTGATCCTCGCGGTCTCCTTCAAAGGACAGCACTTCGCGGCGAATTTCTGGGGCGGCGAGGGGATGCCGGCGGCCAGCATCTTGGAGCAGGTGCGCGCCACGATGCTCGTCACCGTGTTCGTCTTTCTCGGGATCGAGGGGGCGAGCGTCTATTCGCGCTATGCCCGGACCCGCGCCGATGTCGGCACCGCGACGATTTTCGGCTTCGCCGGCGTCACCGTGCTGATGGTGCTGGTTACCCTGCTCAGCTTCGCAGTGCTGCCGCGGGCCGAGATCGCCGGTCTGCGCCAGCCCTCGATGGCGGCGGTGCTGGAGGCGGTCGTCGGGCATTGGGGCCTGATCTTTATCAGCCTCGGGCTGATCGTCTCGGTGCTCGGGGCCTATCTGGCGTGGCAGATGATCGCTGCCGAGGTGCTGTTCAACGCGGCAAAAACCGACGACATGCCGAGGATTTTCGGCACCGAGAACCAGAACAAGGTCCCCGCCGCCGCGCTGTGGCTCAGCAACATCATCGTGCAGCTGTTTGTGATCAGCACTCTGTTCTCGGAGGACGCGTTTACGCTGGCGCTGAAGCTGTGCAGCTCGATGTCGCTGATCCCGTACCTGCTGGTGGCGGGCTACGGGCTGTTGATCGCAAAGCGCGGCGAAACCTACGAGGCGGCGCCCAGGGAGCGCGGTCGTGACTTGAAGATTGCGGTCGCCGCGACGCTTTATACGGCCTTTCTGATCTGGGCCGGCGGCATCAAGTTTCTGCTGCTCTCGGCGCTCATTTATGTGCCCGGCACGCTGCTCTACTTCTGGGCGCGGCGGGAGCAGAGCAAGCGGGTCTTCACCCCGGTCGAATGGGTCGTCTTTGCCGCCGCGGTGATCGGCGCGGTCATCGCCATTCACGGTCTGGTGACCGGCTACATCACGATCTGACCCCAATGCCGAACGGGATTACGCATTGCCGACCCTATTCGTCATGCCCGGCCTCGAGCCGGGCATCCACGGAGGCCGACGGCCCCCACCGGCTGCAACCGGGAAGCCGCAGATGGCCGGGTCGAGCCTGGGCATGACGTGGTGCGCCTCCCGCGCCCGGCCGGACACCACGCAACGGAGGTTTTGATGGCGCGCACAACTCCCGTCTCGCCGGCGCCTTTCGGCGTTCATTCCGAGGTCGGCCAATTGCGCAAGGTCATGGTCTGCGCGCCGGGCCGGGCGCACCAGCGGCTCACACCCTCCAATTGCGACGAGCTCCTGTACGACGACGTGATCTGGGTCGATGTCGCCCGGCGCGACCATTTCGACTTTATGCAGAAAATGCGCGACCGCGGGGTCGAGGTCGTCGAGATGCACAATCTCTTGGCCGAGACGGTCGCGCTCCCCGACGCCAAAAAATGGATCCTCGACAACCAGGTCGTGCCGGACCAGGTCGGGCTCGGTCTCGTCGACGAGATCCGGAGCTATCTCGAAGGTCTGCCGAACCGCGAGCTGGCGGAAACGCTGATCGGCGGCTTGTCGACCGAAGACTTTCCCGAGACCCATGGCGGCGAGACGCTGAAGCTGGTGCGCGAGGCCGCCGGCATCACCGAATACCTGCTGCCGCCGCTGCCAAACACGATCTACACCCGCGACACGACCTGCTGGATTTACGGCGGCGTCACCTTGAACCCGCTCTACTGGCCGGCGCGCCACGAAGAGACGATCCTCGCCGCCGCGATCTACAAATTCCACCCCGACTTCGCCGGCAAGGTCAACATCTGGTGGGGCGACCCGACCGCCGACCATGGGCTCGCCACGCTCGAAGGCGGCGACGTGATGCCGATCGGCAAGGGCAACGTGTTGATCGGCATGGGCGAGCGCACCTCCCGTCAGGCGATCGGCCAGCTCGCCAAAGCCTTGTTCGCGAAAAAGGCGGCCGAGCGGGTCATCGTCGCGGCGTTGCCGCGGCTGCGCGCGGCGATGCACCTCGACACGGTCTTCACCTTTGCCGACCGCGACTGCGTCTTGCTCTATCCCGACATCGTCAACTCGATCCAGGCGTTCTCCTACCGCCCCGCCGACAACCCCAGCGGGATCGAATTGCGCAAGGACGACAAGCCCTTTGTCGATGTCGTCGCCGAAGCGCTGGGACTGAAAAAGCTGCGCGTCGTCGAGACCGGCGGCAATGCGTACATGCGCGAGCGCACCCAATGGGACAGCGGCGCCAACCTCGTCTGCGCCGCGCCGGGCGTTGTCTTCGCCTATGACCGCAACACCTTCACCAACACGCTGGTGCGCAAGGAAGGGATCGAGGTCGTCACGATCTCGGGCAGCGAATTGGGCCGCGGCCGCGGTGGCGGGCACTGCATGACCTGCCCGATCATCCGCGACCCGGTCGATTATTAGCAATGGCACTGCGGTGCCGCTATCGCGAGCGCAGCTGTGACCCGCACGAGCATTGGGGCCGATGGCTCCCGGTCTCCTGGCGTGTGAAAAAAGCGGCGCGCGTCCGAACAGCCGGCTGCATCAGCGCCGTGCGTGCTTCGAGACGGCTGCTGTGCAGCCTCCTCAGCATGAGGAGCGCCGATAACGATATCTCTTCTCATCCTGAGAAGCCCGCGCAGCGGGCGTCTCGAAGGATGCCCGCCGGCAATCGAGCGCATCTGAGCTTCCCGACACGTGCTTCGGCCGCGGCAGCGGTTGCGCGGGCTTCAGCCGCGGCGGGTCGGCCAAACGCCTGCGGCAAACCCGGAAGGATGTTTTCGGTGGGCGTATCGCGGTCGCGCGTCCTGATCGCCGCCGCGCTCGCTGCCGGTGCGGCGGCGGCTTCGGAGCCGGCACTGGCGCAGCCGGGCGGCAACGCCGGGCTGGGCGACGATGCGGGGCTGATCGACGCGATCCTGGCGACCCCCAACTACAAGACGCCGGTCCTCCAGGACAACGTCTTCGCAACCGCACCGGGACTCGAGCAGGCGGCGCGCACCCCGCAATTCACCCTCAACGCGCTCGCCCCGCTCTTGTTCAACTCGAACCCCGAGTTCCGCGGCTCGGGCGGGCCGCAATCGTTCCAGGGCAGCCCGGTCGCGCGCCTCGGCTGGGCGAGCCAGCTGTTCGGCACGCCGCTGCGGCTCTCGGGCGCGGCCGGCCTCGAATTTGAGAGATACCCCGGCGCCAACGCCGCCAGCATCGATTTTTTCCGCAGCTCGGCGCGGCTGCAATACGTTCCTCCCGGCGACGACCAAGCCTTTTCGCCGTTCTTTTCGTATGTCCCGCGGATGGATTTCGAGCCGACGCTCGCCAACAATTTTGCCACCCGGCAGGACTTGAACCTGGGGGTGGACAAAGTATTCAATTTCGATGGCTCCTTTCATCGGCTGCCGGCTTCCGCGGACAGCTCGTCCGCCACCGTCTGGTCTT
The DNA here is from genome assembly GCA_963702685.1 of uncultured Alphaproteobacteria bacterium. Lineage (GTDB taxonomy): Bacteria > Pseudomonadota > Alphaproteobacteria > ATCC43930 > CGMCC-115725 > AP-15. Next base: position 20,635 of record CAVPDQ010000013.1, read on the forward strand.
TCGGCTTCAGCCTCTCGGCGCAGCAGCGCTTTCGCAACCCCGCGCCCGGCTCGCAAGCGCTGGTCTTCAGCCCGTCGGCGTCCTGGGTCATTTCCCCGCAATGGAACGCGAGCTTCGCGCTGCCGGTCATCCGCCGCTGGTTCAACGCGCTCGACGGGATCAGCCAGCGCGACGTTACCGTGGAGCCGGTCGCGGTCCTCGAATACATCATTCCCGACAGCTGGCTCGGCGGGCCCAGAGGGGCGCAAATGTTCGGCAACCCGGCGGTCGATTTCCTCGGGTTCCACGAGCAAAACTGGTCGACCGCGCCGGGTTTCGCCTATGGCCAATGGCTCGCCGGGGTGGTGCTCAAGGCCGGCTGGCGCTTCTGACGCCATGCCAAAGAATGCGTGGCAGCTGCCGGCGGTCTGCGATCTCTCGGTCACCAATCTGTGCAACGCCGCCTGCGACTTTTGCGGCTTCGCCCGCGACAAGGGCTTGGCTCGCGATCATCCTGGCGGCTTTGTCATCCTCGGTCGCGCCTGCTGTATATGCTGGGGATCAAGGTCTGCCGCGAAGCCCACCAGGTCGGGCATGCGACTACCGCTGTGAACAGCCTGCTGAACGGCGGCGGCGTGCGTCCTATGCTGACTTCGACGGTGCAGAAATTCCTGCACGCAGCGCAACGCCGTCGGTCATCGTCGGGATACCGGCCGACCCTGCGCCAGAATAGAGGTCGCTATGCTGCCGTCCAAACTTTCCCCAGACGATCATGTCGGCTGCTGCTGCCACAGCCCGGAGCTGCTGTCTGTTTCACGACGGATCGACGCCAGCCTGTCGCGGCGCGGCCTGGTCGCCGGCATGGCCGCCGCAATCTCGTCGCTCGGCCTGCCAAACCCTACCGGCGCGAAGGCCGCCGCAGAGAATCCGTCGCGCCCCATCCTCTTCACCAACGTCCGATTGCTCGACGGCAAATCCAGCACGTTGCGCGAGGCGGTTCACGTGCTCGTCGACGGCAATCGAATCAAACGGGTGGCGGAAGGCAATCCTCCGGCGCCCGACGATGTGCAGCTGATCGATGGCGGCGGCCGGGTCCTGATGCCGGGCCTGATCGATGCGCATTGGCATTCGATCTTTGCCGCGCTGCCGCTGCCGACGCTGATGTCCGCCGATATCGGGTATATCTATTTGGCGGCGAGCGCGGAGGCGGAGCGCACGCTGATGCGCGGCTTTACGACGGTTCGCGACCTTGGCGGCCCGGCCTTTGTGCTGAAAGAGGCGATCGACCGGGGGCTCGTCGCGGGCCCGCGTATCTTCCCGTCAGGCGCCATGATCACGGCGACCGGCGGTCATGGCGATTTGCGTCCGCTGACCGATGTGCCGAATTTCGGCGGCAGCCTTACCCGCGTCGAGCAGACCGGCGGGAGCATCATTGCCGATGGTCCCAATGCGGTGCGGCTGCGGGTTCGCGAGCAGCTCTTGCACGGCGCCTCGCAGATCAAGCTCGTCGGCAGCGGCGGCGTGTCCTCGCCGCGAAGCCCGCTGGAGGCGTTCACCTACACCGAGCCGGAATTGCGCGCCGGCGTCGAAGCCGCCGCAGATTGGGGCACCTATGCCACGGTGCACGCCTATCCGTCCGGCCCGATCCAGCGGGCGATCGCTGCCGGCGCCAAGTGCATCGAGCACGGTCATTTAATGGACGAGGCGACGGCCAAGCTGATGGCGGACAAAGGCGTGTGGCTCAGCATTCAGCCATTCGTCGGTGACGACGACTCGATTTGCCTGACCGGCCAGAGCCGGATCGATCAGCTCCAGGTCATCGCCGGGCACGGATCGCGCCTATCGGCTCGCCAAAAGTCACGGGATCAAGACGGCGTTCGGCTCCGACTTGCTGTTCTCCGCAGAGTTGACGGCGCGTCAGGGCGCCATGCTGACGCATCTCGCCCGCTGGTACACAACGGCCGAAGTCCTGAATATGGCGACGGCCGTCAATGGCGAGCTGCTCGCCTTGTCCGGCCCGCGCAATCCTTACGCCGCAAAGCTGGGTGTCGTCGCCGAAGGTGCCTTTGCCGATCTGCTGCTGGTCGCCGGCAATCCCCTCGATGACATCGAGCTCATCGCCGATCCGGCAAAGAACTTTCTTGTCATCATGAAGGACGGCAAGATTTACAAAAATACGCTCAGCTCGTGAGCCGTGGCCCGGCTGAAGAAAGCGGCAACCAGCGATCAGCGGTGTGCGACGGCCGCGCTCGGCGGTCCCGAGTTGAGAAATGCCGCGATCGGTGCGGCCTTGCGGCGGATCATCGTCTGGCCGGCGGCGGCGAGCGCGTCCACCTGCGCGCGCGGCAAGGAAAGACCGGTGCGGATCGCGAGCAGCCGCGCCCGCGTCTCGGGGTCGGGATAGTCGGCGAGGTTGACGCTCAGCACCTCGCCCGCCACATCGCCGCAGCGATAGCCGAGCACGACAGGGCCGCGGGCGCAGCGCATTTGGCGCAGCTTGCCGACCAGCTCGCCGATCGCGCTCTGCATCGCGATCAGGGTTTCGAGATTGTAGGCGCCGATCTGCGCGCCGGTCGCGGCCGAGACGATTTGCGCCAACCCGCTGACGACGCGCTGGCGCGGCCAGTTCGGGTTGGGCGACGCGGCCGCGTTGACGCTGATCACCAGGATGCGGCGGATCGGCAGCAGCGTCGGGATGAACTGCTCGGCTTCGGTCAGCCTGACGAGCAGGTCGTTGATCACCACCCGCAGCGCCAGATTGTCCGAAATCCCGCCATCCATCAGGTGGATCCACTCGACGCGCTCGCCATTCGCGTAGCGCTCGACGGCTTCGAGCGCGGGGCGGGCGCGCAGATCGCCCTCGGCGCGCTGTGCCGCACCCGGCAGAACAGGCGAGGGCAGCGGGCAATCGGGACCGCGCCAATTGCGCAAGGTGATCGGCCCGAACAGCACCGGGAAGCCGTTGGAGGCGGCGACTGCACGGGCGATCGGCACACTTGAAAGGTCGGAGCAGATCACATCGAAGGTCTGCGGCAGAAACCCGAACGGGGTGCCAAAGCTGATGTCGGTGGCGTTGATGCTGATCTGCGGGCGGCCGCGCCGGTAGAGATCGGCAAAGGTGGCGCCGCGGAACATCAGCCGGTCGTAGATCTGCGTCATCCGGTCGTTGGTGCCGACCAAAGGATTGAACAGCCAGTCCCAATTCCACGGCAACAGAAATGTGCCCCAGATATACGCCTCGATGTCGCGGTAGAGAAAAGCGTCGGGGAAGGTCTTGAACGCGTCTTTGCCGTAGAGCCCGTAATAGGCCGCCGGAAACGAGCCGCCGGACACTCCGGACAACAGGTCGATCTCGTCGAGCAGCGTGCTGTCCCTGCCTTCGGGCCGGACCGGGATGTCTTCCATCCCGCGGAGCACGCCAAAACCGAAGGCCGCCGATCGCTTGCCGCCGCCCGACAGGGCAATCAGGACGAGGGCGCTTTCGGCGCCGCCGCGGCGGTTGACGTCGAGGAGGCGATATTCGGCATTGCCGGCGGGCGAGCGCAGCGGCTGGTTCAGCGGCACGGCGAGCGAGGCGCAGCCGCCGAGCGGCGCCAGCGCAAGGCCGAGCAGCAGCCATTGCCGCAGGCGCCACCGCCGCGCCATCGGCAGCAAGAAGCGAGCCCGGCCGCTATTGCGCGCCGCGCGCATCGCGCTTGCCGTCGGCCGAGAGCGCTGCCGCGATGCCGCGGGTCGCCGGATTTCTCGCGCAAACGCTCGCCACCGCGATCAGGATCGGCACGCCGATAAAGGCGCCGGCGATGCCCCACAGCATCGCCCAAAAAAACACCGCAAACAGCACCGCGAACGGAGACAACGAGATCGCCCGGCCGGTGACGCGCGGCTCGATATAGCTGCCGACCACGAACTGCACGATGTTGAGCGCGATGAACACGGCGATCGGCGAGGACAAGGATTGATATTGCGCCGCCGCGAACAGGGTCGGCAGCAAGGTGGCGACAAAAGACCCGATAAACGGGATGAAGTTGAGGACAAAGGCGATGACCCCCCATTCGCGGCTGAGGTCGAGCCCGCAGGCCGCGGTAACGGCCCAAAAGCCGAGCCCGGTCAGCACGCTCATGGCAAAGCGCACGAGCATGTAGGTCTGCAGCCGGCCGGCAATCTCGGCGGCAAGGTCGATTGCCGCAGCACCCGCGGTCCCGTCGCCGATCGTGCCGAGCCGCCGCCCGAGCGGCTCCAGCTCGATCAGGCCCAGGATGACAAAGATAAAGGTCACCAGCGCGAAGGTGACGATGCCTTGCAGGCTGGCGCCGACCCCGCGCAGCACGCCCACGATCCACGACATGTTGAATTGCTGCGCCATCAGCTCGGCGGCGTAGAGGCCGCGCTCTTCCAACCGGTCGGCGAAATGCGTGTAAAGCCCCTGGAGCTGCGCCGCATTGGCGATGACCCACTGGGCGATCCGGCCAAAGCCCCAGACGACCAGCCAGCAGCCGACGGCGATCGCAAGGAGGGCGACGGCGGCGGTGACGAGGACCGCGAGCAGGACCGGCAGTCGGGTCTTGAGGCGGCGCTGCAGCGGCCAGACGAGCGCGATGATAAACAAAGCGAAGGCGACCGGCGTCATCACGCTGTGCGCCAGCGCCAGGCCGGCGAGTGTCAGAATGACGGCGCAGACGAGCGCCGCGAGCCGCAGCACGCGGTCGCCGGGTGGTGTTGGCGGGGTGTCGAAGGCCATAGGAGAGCCGCCCGGCGCGCTCAGCGCTCGGCCGCGAGCGCCGCCGCCCTCGATCGCCCCGGCCCTCGTCGCGGTTTGCCGGCGATCTTGGGACATGGGGCGCAGATTTGGGATTGTCGCCACGTGACGCGCCTCATCGGCAGGATATGATTTTGGTAGCCAACGCTCGGCAGGGTGAGGATCGACTGTTATAAGCGAAGCGCCCAAGCTGTCGCCATGGCAACATCGACAGCTCGACCGGCAGCGACCCCGCGCGACGATGGCGTCGAGCGCAAGCTGCGTAGCCGCAAGCAAGGAGGAACGGATTGTGAGGCATCTCCTAATCGGTGTGGCGGCGCTGGCCGCCCTCGCTGTTTCCGGACCCGTCGGGGCGCAGCAGGCGCCCGCCGCGCCGCCGGGTGCAGCGCCTCCGGCACCGCCTTCCGCGATGCCGAGCGAGATGAACCGAATGCCAGCCGGTGGGCGGGCGACTTCCGGGCAGCGGACCGGGCCGTCCGCGGCCGGCACGACCGGGCCGGCGGCGTCGGCGCCGAGCGCTGCCGCTACCCCCGGGGCGTCTGCGGGACTGCACCACACGAACCGAATGCCGGCCGGTGGGCGAGCGACCTCGCAGCGGGGCAAGCGCGGTCATCATCCGAGCCAAGCCACAAGCACCCGCTCGGCGGGCGATGTCGCCAACCAGCTGAACCAGCAGGAGCTCTCGCAAATCCAGGGCGGCAGCCCGAGCACGATAAACCGGATGCCGGCCGGTGGGCGGGCCACATCCGGGGGACCGACACGATAAATTTGCGAAGCCCAGCTCACCAAGACGGCAGCGGCACCCGGCGTTTTGCCAATTCCGCCTCGTCGAGGAGGAGCCCGAGGCCGGGGCCGGTGGGCAGGTGGAACCGGCCGGCGATCGGACGCGGCGGGTTTTCAAAGACGGCGTGCTGGCGCGGCGAGGGGTCGTTCCACTCGCACGGCTTGGTCATCTGCGATTGGCTCGCCGCAATGTGCAGGCTCGCGGTGTGGCCGATCGTCGGCTGGGTCTGGTGCGGCACCAATTCGACGCCGTGCGCCTGGGCCAAGGCGGCGCAGCGCATCATGCCGGTGATCCCGCCCATCTTGACGATATCGGGCTGGACCATGCGCACCCCGGCGTCGATCAGGTCGGCAAGGGCGGCCAGCGTATAAGTCTGCTCGCCGGCCGAGACGGTGATGTCGAGCCGGCGGGCCACCTCGCCCATCGCTTTGACATGGTAGTGCTGCACCGGCTCTTCGAACCACCAATAGCCGAGCTCTTCGAGGACGCGGCCGACGCGGATCGCACCACCCGTCGAATAGCCGTTATTGGCGTCGAACGCGAGCGGAAAGCCGTCGCCGACCAGGCGCCGCACCGCCCGCGCCTTGGCAATGTCGCCCGGAATGTCGAGATCGGGCCGGGTGCGGTCGGCGTCGAAGCGGATCTTGACCGCCGCCGGACCATCCTTCAGGCGCGCTTCGACGACCCGCACCACCTCGTCCGCGCTGCGCTCGCCATTGCCGCCGATCGAGGCATAGAACGGCAATTCGGTGCGCCAGGCGCCGCCCAGCAGCCGGTAGATCGGCTGGTTGAAGAATTTTCCCTTCAAATCCCAGAGCGCGATGTCGATCGCCGCCAACGCGCCGGTCAAAGCGCCCTCGGGGCCGAGCTTTATAAAGCGGTGCAGCATCGTGTCCTGCAATACCGCATGGTCGAGCGGATCGGCCCCGAGCAAGAGCGGCTTCAAATCGCGGGCGACGATCCCGAGCGAGGCGAGCCCGCCCTGCATCGGCGAGGCTTCGCCAATCCCGAACAGGCCGTCCTCGCAAACAACACTGACCCAGGCGCTGCGCTGCGCCGGCCGGTCCTGCGGCGCCCACGCCACCTGAAACACATCGATATCCCGAATTTTCATCGCCGCCCTCCAATAGTGGCCTTATTCGGGTCAAAGCCCCGCCGTTCCCACTTCGTTCGTGGCCGACCTTGAGCCGGCCATCCACGCCCTACGCGAGCTGATCATAGAGATCGCCCCAATCCGGGTTTTGCCCGTGGATCAGACGCACGTTCCGGGCGACCCTTGACCGGAACAAAGGCGTGGATGGCCGGCACAAGGCCGGCCACGAACGGGAGAGTCGGTTCAGCAGAATCAGGCCGCGGCGAGATCGACCCGATCCCGGCGCAGCAAGGTGACGCGAATTTCGGGCAACAGCCCCGCGGCGAGATCCGGGCTGTACGACAGCAATTCCGGGACCATCACCCGCAGCTTCTCAAACAGCGCCTCGACGGTCTCGGCTTCGGTGACCAAGCCGGGTAGATTACCGGCCTCCGCGACCCAGACCTGGGCCTCGCTGTCCCATTCCGCTCTTACCCGAACCGCCGCCTTCTTCCTGCTCATCCGTGATTCCTCGATTATCCTCCGGAGAATTCATGCTGCACGGGGCATTGGGCAAGTCCTTTTCACCACGCGAGCGCCCAGCCGTCGCGGCGCGGGTCGGAGCCGGCGATCAGCGTTCGGGTCGCGGCGTCGCGGCGGATGATCTCGATGCTGCACGGGCCGTCGAGGTCGCCGACCGGGTGCACCGGGTGGCCGCGGCGGGCGAGCTCGGTGCGGACGCCGTCGGGGAAGCGCCGCTCGATCGTCAGCGTGTCGGCGCCCGTATGCGGCCAGTTGGCGTATTGGCCCGAGAGGTGCGAGGTCCAGCGCGGCATCTCGGCCGCCTGCTGCGGGTCGAGCCCGAAATCGATCATCGCGGTCAACACCTGCAAATTGACCTGCACTTGGTTGTCCGCACCGGGCGTGCCGAAGACGCACCACAAGCCCCCGTCCTTCAGCACGATCGGCGGGTTCATCGTGTGGCGCACCCGGCGCCCCGGCGCGAGCCGGTTCGGGTGCCCCGGCTCGAGATGCCAATAGGCCATGCGGTTGTTTAAGAGGATGCCGGTGTCGCCGGCGATGACGCCAGCGCCAAACCCGCTGTTGATGCTCTGGATGCCGGAGACCGCGTTGCCCTCGCCGTCGGCGGTGCAGAAATAGGTCGTGTCGCCGGCCGCGTCCTGGGCGAATTGGGTAGGCGTGGCGCGGCGCCTGTCGATTTGCGCGGCGAGCCCGGCGGTGTATTCGGCCGACAGCAGGCGGTCGAGCGGCGCCTCGATCGTGCGCGGGTCGGCGGCCCAGCGCTCGCGGTCGGCAAAAGCGAGCTTTTTCGCCTCGACCAGCGCATGCACCAGATCGGCCGACAGGAGGCCCATGCCGGCGAGATCGAACTGCTCGACGATCTTCAATTCTTCGAGCAGCACAAAGCCGGTCGAGTTGGGCGGTGCTTCGAGCACCGTATAGCCGCGGTAATCGATCGCGATCGGCGCCTGCTTTTCGGCCGAGAAGGCGGCGAGATCGGCTGCGCCGACGAGGGCGCCGGCGCGGTCGAGACCGGCCACGAGCCGGCGCGCCAGGGGGCCACGGTAAAAGGTTTCGGCGCCGTCCTCGGCGATTTCTTCGAGCGTGCGGGCAAGCTCGGGCTGCACGATCGGCCCGCCGAGCCGCGGCGCGCGGCCGTCTTCGAGAAAAATCGAGGTGGCGCGCGGGTCGATCAGCAAGGCCGCGCGGTATTCGTCGGCAAAATGGCTGTAGGCGCGGGTCGCGCCAAACCCGTCGCGGGCATAGCCGATCGCTTCGGCGCACAAATCGCGCCAAGCGAGCCTGCCGAAATCCCGGTGCATCAAACCGAGCGCGGCGAGCATGCCCGGCACCGATACCGATAGCGGCCCGGTGCGCGGAATGCCGCCGGCATAGCGGTCGGCTGTCGCCGCGGCCGGGGCGGGGCCGGTGCCGTTGTAGACGACGGCCTGCCCGCTCGCCTGGTCGTAGACGTGATAAAAGCCGTCGCCGCCGAGCCCCGACATCATCGGCTCGACAACACTGAGCGTCAGCGCCGCCGCCACTGCCGCATCGACCGCGTTCCCACCCGCCCGCAACGCCATCAGCCCGGATTGGGCGGCGAGCGGGTGGTTCGCCGCCACCGCACCCCGCCGGCCGATCGCCAGCGGCCGATAGGAACGCGTTTCCATCGCCAGATCCGATCTCGCAAAACGCTGCAGATGACATAGTATCGGAAAAACCGACAACGGCGCATCGGGCACGGAGTTGGCGCGACGATGAGCATCCGCTTCTCTTTCGTCCTTCTTTCTTTGCTGTTGCTCGCCGGGCTGTTGCTCGCCGGCTGCAGCGTCGGCGGCGGCACCGCCTCGGACAAGGACAAGCAGGGCCAATTTTATGGCGGGCTCTCTGGCGGCTGGACCCATCCGTGAGCGCCGCCGAGACGAGCTGCGGCGTGATTGTCGGCGATGGCGAGCGGCTGCTGCTCGGCCACGCCACGCGCTCGCCGCGCTGGGACATTCCAAAAGGGCGGGCCGAGCCCGGCGAGACCCACGCCGAGGCGGCAGCGCGCGAATTGCGCGAGGAAACGGGGCTCGTCGTCGCCCCCGCTTCCCTCGTCCCGCTCGGCCTCCACCCCTATCTGCGCGGCAAGGACCTCGCACTCTTCGCCTGGTCGCCGCTCGACCCGCCCGACCCTAAATCCCTCCTCTGCACCTCGCATTTCGCGCTCGCCGACGGAACCCTCCTCCCCGAATTCGACCGCTTCGGCTGGTTCACCTGGGAAGAGGCGCTGGAGCGGGTCGGCAAAGGCATGGCGCGGGTATTGTCGAGCCTCCAACGCGGCGGACCCATTTCGGCTAACATAACCATGGTATAAGGTAAATGTAATGATAATTATGCTATAAGTTGAGCTGTGAGTTCGGAGAGCACCTTTGCCGCAGCGCAGATGCGCACGGTGTTGGCGGTGACGCGGTGGCGGGCGCCTTCTGAGGCATTCGCTGAACCGGGACTCACATACTCCTCCGTTGCGGGCAATTACGGTTTCGTTCATGGCCGGGCTCGTCCCGGCCACCCACGCCTGTGCTGGCTGGGAAATGCCGTGATCATAACGAGCGGAACCCGCATTACCTCTGCGTTGGGTGCCAAAGGCGTGGATGACCGGCACAAGGCCGGTCACGAACGAGAGGGTCGATGGGTTCGGATCGCTCGATTTGCGCCTGATGTGGCCGACGGCGCCTGCGCGCAGCTTCGGATGGACCATCCGGAGTGATCACGCCGCTGCGCGCTCTCGCGCCGCACAGCTTGCCAAATTCGCCCCGCGATCCAGCAAACGCACTTCGAATCGGCCTCCGGGTCGTGCTAGGCTCGGCCGAGCCCTAACGTGGAGGTCGTCCATGCCCAAGCTGCGTCATATCGCCATTGCCGCCGAAGACCCCGAGGCGATGGCCGAGTTCTACAAGAAAGCGTTCGATTTTGTCGAGGTTGGCCGGCCCAACGGGTTTCTCGCCGACGGCGTGTTTTTGAGCGACGGCACGCTCAACATGGCGATCCTCAAATTCAAGACCGACCAGCTCGGCAAAGGCATGGATTACCGCGGCATCCACCACTTCGGCGTATTGGTCGAGGATGTCGAGGAATTCTCCAAAAAGCTCGAGGGCCTGGGCGCCGAGCATTACATCGACCAGGGCCAGGGCGGCCATCAGGCCGGCTATTTCGAAAAGAAGTTTTACGGCCCCGAGCACCTCCTGTTCGACATCGCCGAGCATGGCTGGGCCGGCGCCGAGCCGCTGCCCGAGCCCGTCAGGGAAGCGGCGGAATAACGAAGCGCGCGCGCCTCGCCGTCGGCGGATGTCAGAGAGGCATGGTCACGTCATTCCGGGGCGCAGGCGCAGCCGGCGCGCCCGGAACCCATGCACACCGCCTGGCAACATATTGCGTATTTGGGTGTTCTTGGGTTCCGGGCCTGCCCCTCTGGGGCATCCCGGAATGACGATCGCGTCGTGCCGCAATTCATCGCCTGCTTCCCTCGCCGGGACGACAGCCGGTTCAACCTAATAGAAAACAGGAGCCTCGCATGGCCAAATTGCGCCACATCGCCATCGCCGCCAAGGACCCGGACGCGATGGCCGATTTCTATTGCAAAGCGTTCGATTTCAAGATCGTGCGCTCGAATGACGGGCCGCTCGCCTATGGCCACCATTTGAGCGACGGCACGATCGACCTGGCGATCCTGCGGTTTAAGACCGACCAGCTCGGCCGCGGCCTCGACTATCAGGGGCTGCACCATTTCGGCATCCTGGTCGAGGATGTCGAAGCGGCCGGCAAAAAGCTCGAAGGGCTCGGCGGCAAGCATTACATGGACCAGAGCGAGGCCGCGCGGATCGGCGGCTTCGAGGTCAAGTTCTACGGCCCCGAAGGCATCCTCTTCGATGTCGCCGAGCACCCCTGGACCGGCACCGAGCCGTTGCCGGTCGAACAGGCCGAAGCCGCCGACTGACGCTTCCCTTCCCTCAACTTTGCTCTGGCTTGGCCCCCGCGGAAAGGGCGGGCGCCGTCGCGGTTTGACCAAATGCCGGGGCGACCCCACATCTAGGCGCGCGAACGGCGGCCGGGCATCCCCGGCCGACCGCGCCTATGGGTGGTCTCAGCGATGAGCGAAGCCAGAAACCTCTTTGCGACATTGCGGCAATCGGCCGATCCCGGTGTGGTCGAGGCGATCGAGGCGCTGGTCCGCGACGCCCCCGACCGGGCGCTGTGCCGGATCAATGTGCTCGACTTCGCGGGCAAGGCCGGGCTCGACCTCGAGCGCACGATCGCCGCCTTTTTGCACGCCGCGCGGCTCGGCATCTTCGAGCTCGCCTGGAATGTGCTCTGCCCCGGCTGCGGCGGCGTGCTCGAATCGAGCGCCACGTTGAAGAGCGTCAACCGCGACGAATACATCTGCGCCTGGTGCGCCTCGGGCTATCAGCCGACCCTCGACGAGATCGTCGAAGTAACCTTTACGGTCAGCCGCCGGGTGCGCCGGATCGCCGCCCACGATCCCGACGACCTGCCGTTCAACGAATATTTCCGCCAGGTGTTCTGGGGCTCGGGTTTCGACGTGCCCGACGATTTCGAGGATCTGCTGCAAGAGATCGTGCTCAATTCGATCGAGTTGCCGGCCGGCGAAAAGGCGATCCTGTCGCTGCAGCTGCCAAACGATTTTGTCATCATCCTCGATCCCGTCACGCACACGACCCGGTTTCTCGACGTCAAGGGCGAGCCGACCCGCGAGCGCCAGAGCCTGTCGCTGGTCTTCGACAAATTGCGCAACTCGACCGAGACCGTGGCGATGCAGCCCGGCCCGTTGCGCCTGACCCTCGAAAACCGCACCGACAAGCGGGTGATGCCGGGATTGTGGATCGCCGCCGACCAGCTCCACCAGCTGCTCGGTCGCCGCCGGCCGTTTCTGACGGCCAAGCGGCTCTTGACCAACCAGGTGTTCCGCGACCTCTACGGCACCGACACGATCGATGTCGACCAGCGGCTCAAGATCACCAGCATGACGTTTCTGTTCACCGACCTCAAAGGCTCGACCGAGCTCTACGAGCGGGTCGGCGACATCGCCGCCTTCGATATGGTGCGGGCACACTTCCAGGTCTTGAACGAGATCGTCGCGGCCGAGGCGGGGGCTGTCGTCAAGACCATCGGCGACGCGGTGATGGCGACCTTCTCGACCCCCGACCGCGCCTTGGCGGCGGCCTTGCGCATGCGCGAGGCGATGCCGCGGCTGAACGGCGGCCACCAAAACGGCAACGGCGGCCTGCAGCTCAAGATCGGCATCCACGAAGGGCCGTGCCTCGCCGTCGTCTTGAACGACCGCCAGGATTATTTCGGCTCGACCGTCAACATCGCCGCCCGCGTGCAGGCGCTCGCCAATTCGCGCTCGATCCTGGCGACGGGGCCCGTCGTCACCCACCCGCAAGCCTCGACCCTGTTGGAAAAGAGCGGGCTGCACCCGGTGGCGCAAAGCCGGGCCCTGCGCGGCATCGCCGACGAAATGGCGGTCTACGCCATCCCCTAAATCAGTTCCCTCTCTGCCCCAGGGGGCGGAGAGGGCAGGGTGAGGTGGGGGATGCCAGAGCGCGTGCCAACTCAGCGCACTTTCCCTCACCGCCCGCGCAGCTGATCGAGCAGCTGGCCGGCAAAAACCACCCCCGTCGCCGTGACCGGCGCTCCCGCCGCGCGCAGCGCCTCGGCGGTCCAGGTGTTGCATGTGTGCGTGAGGTCGTAGCGGCCGGCGGCCGCATAAAACGCGCTTTGCGGATAAGGCCCGGCGCCGAGCCGGCTGCGGCGCCCCGCGCGGGTCTTTGGCGAGGCTCTCCCATAGGAATTGCGACAGCCGCCGGGCGCCGTCGCGCGATACCGCGACCGGCCGCACCTTGCCGGCCCCGGCAAAAGCCGGCGGCGGCACCGCCAACGGCACCACCAGCATCACCGCCGGCCCCGGCGCCATCGCGCGCAGCAGATCGGCAAGACCCGGATCGCGCGCCATGTAATAATCCTGCGCGCCCCAGCCGAAGACGAGGTACCGCGCCCCCACCGGCGCGAGCGAGGCGAGCGGCCCGCTGATCGCCACCACGGGCAGATCGAGCTCGGTATGCCACCCCCCGTCGATCACATAAGCCAGCGCGCCCGCGCCCACCTCCGGCGCCGGTGGCATCGCCGCCGCTCGGCCGCCGACCACGCCGAGAAGCAAAAGCGCCGCGCCAATCGCGGCGCGGAGGAGCGAGCGCCCGGAACCCCGGCCAACGGCGCCGGGTGGTTCGAGACGCACGCTGCGCGTGCTCCTCACCACGAGGTCCATCCTTGGGCGAGGTGAATGCCATTGCCGGTCCGACCTCATCCTAAGGGCCGCACGCAGCGCGGCGTCTCGAAGGATGCGGCCGCCAACCTCCGGTGCTATCCGGTGATTGGCGCCATCGACCCGCCGCTTGACCCACCACTTGACCCACCACCGGCATCGCTGCAATTTTGCGTTGTGAACGGCAGCGCGAAGCACGATGCACCCGGGGAAGAGGAGGCCGCGGTTGCCGCCTTTGTCGTGCGCTGGCGGGGCTCGGCCGCCGCCGAGCGGGCGAACTATCAGCTCTTCCTGGTCGAGCTTTGCGATATGCTCGGGCTGCCGCACCCGATGCCGGCCACCGGCGAGCCCGAGCACGACGAATACCGGTTCGAGCATCCCGTAGAATTCCACAATCCCGACGGCTCGACGAGCCGCGGATTTATCGATCTCTACCGTCACGACTGTTTCGTCCTCGAAACCAAGCAAGGCAGCGAGGCCAAACGCAAAAAAACGCTGCTGGAGGAGACCGCCCTCGCCGCGCCCCGCCACCGGCGCGGCCACGGCGTGCGCGGCACCGACAGCTGGGACGCGGCGATGCTGCGCGCCCGCGGCCAGGCCGAGCAATACGCCAAAGCCTTGCCCGAATGGCCGCCTTTTCTAATCGTCGCCGATGTCGGTCACAGCATCGAGACCTGGGCCGACTTCACCGGCACCGGCAAGCATTACGTCCAATTCCCCGGCGCCAAGGTCCGGAATACGCTGTTGCACCAGAAAGGGCTCGCGAGCGAGGCGCGGGGCGATACGAAGGCATGGCGGGCGCTAGACTGAGGCGGCGCAATCGCCAAGGTCGGGTGCGGGCGCGGGGTGCGGTGGAAGCTGCGGGCGCAGTAGAGCAGGAGCATATTTTGGCGGCGCCGGCTAGGCGAAAGGAGGTGTCTGACTGTCGCTGCCGGTTGGGTCGAGTGGGAAATCCATAACCTGTTCGTCGAATAGGCGGGCGATATAGTCCTCCATTTTAGGAAACCTTAAGTCGCCCTCCTTCCAAGCCATATCGGCCTCGCTCAAAGCCTCATAGTAGGGATCACGGTCATACCGTATTCGTTCCGGCAAGATAATCTTGCCGCCCGGCAATCCTCCAAATTTTACGCACAATGCGTAATAACACGCAGCGCGAGCTGTTCTGCCATTTCCCTCAATAAATGGATGAATCCAATTAAGACGCCATAGTACATACGAGGCTAACGTATATTCCGACCATGTGTACCAATTCTCTTGCGCCGTGCAGATAAATTGATCCATTAGATGATGCACGTTATCGAAGTGAGGCGGCTTGTGATCCTTCAAATAAACCGGCTCTTCGCGAAAACGTCCCCCAAATTGCGATATGTTGGAAACCGCAGCTGCATTTAATGACCAAAGAAGATATTTATCGAACGCCCAAATCCCTTGTATAACGCCTATTTCAATACAGTTAATCAGAAGGTCGTACTGCCGAGCAAGATTGCGCTCTTGTACGCTATCGTAAAGATTTTTATCTTCTTCTTCTAAAACGAACACGCCCTTTGCTCCTAGAAAAAGGGCCCCGTTTCAGGGCCCCAGGCGTCTTTTTTGGTCTAACCTAGCGTGAGTGACAGCGTGCCTGGCAGACGCTTTGGTTATCCCGGAACCGGCCGGCGCATTGCCGTACACAAAGCTAGCTCTCTGTTCGGTCAACTCTTCGTCAGTCAAACCTCTCGCGATCAATTCTATGACGCGTCGCCGAAACTCCGCACGATCCGGTGGCACGAAGCCAAGCGAAACTCTCTCCACCATGATTCCCCTCTCTGCCTCAGGGGCTGAGTGTATAGCCCATTCGTTCTCGAATCGCTAAATGGGAATGTACGGTAGCCTCTATGAGGAAATCAAGGTCCGCCACGCTTTTGCCCCTGCCTTAGTGGTGTCGGGCCGCCCGAAGGCTGCGGCCCCCGTTCTTCACCCAAAGCTCCGCACTTCAAGGCTAAGGCATAGCGCTGGATCACAGTACGCGAGCGATAATTCGCCAAGCCCCTCGATGTTCAAACTGAGAGGCCACCTTGGCTATGCCGCGCAGCTGCGTTGCCAGTACCCGCAGAAATCGACGCTGGGCCGGTTTGCCATCGCGAACGCGACGAGCGGTCAACCTGTTCGCCGTTCGCTTCGCGCCGATGATCCTCGCGCCACGACGCCTCTTGGGCAAAGCGGATCAGATATGGGCCGGCGAGATGGTGGTGGTGGCCGATCTCGGTCCGGCGCATGCGGCTGAAAAACAATTCGGCATTGTTGGTGTAGACGCCGCCGGGGAGGCTGTAAGCCTCTTGATGGTTGATTCGGTAAATCGTGAACGGGGCATGCAGCTCGTTCCAGGAACCGGCCTCGTCGGCGTATAGCTTAGTCTGCGGCGCGACGCGGGTTCGGATGAAGGTGAGCGCATCGGCTTCGGAGCGGAACACGCCGGGGAGCGTCTTGCCGCTGCGCTCGCGGATCACGACCACGACCTTGCGCTTGCCGGTCTGGTTCATCCGCAGGCGACGATCGCGTCGGTTCTCGCGATAATTCGCCGGCTTCACATAGCCGCCGAAATAGCCGCCGTCGACCTCGGCCTTGCGGCCGGGACCGCCCGCCTGCGCCCCGCGGCTCTCGGCCGCCATCGCCTCACGCATCCTGTGCGCCAGCACGAAAGCCGTCTTGTATTGCGCCCTCAGGTCGCGGGCGAGCGCCAGCAAGCTCTTTCCCTTGACTTCGTTGCAGAAGATCGCCACGGCCATTAGGTAGGCGCGCAGCGGCATCTTGTGGAGCGCGAACAGAGTCACCGACTATGTAACGTATTGGTGGCACCGCGCCGCGCAGCAGGTCTCCGCCGGGCACGCCCGCCGCTTCGGGTTGTCACTCCGGAGCAAGCCCAGGCGCGCGGCCTCGGCCGCGTTCCCGGCCTCGACCGGCACATCCGCCCTTATCTGAACGGCCGCGACCTGACCGGCCATAGCCGCAACGTTTTCGACCGAGCGGGCGCACTCGACGACGCATCACCCCCACCCCGACCCGCCCCCATCGAGGGGGCAGGAGCACCAGTCCGTAGGAGGGTTGAGCATCGCGAAGCCCATCGCGACAACCGAAGAAGATGGGTTTCGCTGTCGCTCAACCCATCCTACAAGGTATCCTCGTTGAATCATCTGAATGCATCCAAGCGCTGGTTGGCGAGCGCCGGCACCGGCACCAATTACGTGCTTGGCGCCGGGCCGAAACCCCGTCGTCGGCGGTCGAAAGCAGGTAGGGCATTTGGTGGGAATTGGCCCTCGGCAATACGCGCTCCTCGATGGCATCGAGCCGCCGCCCGATGCCGAGCGGCTGGGGCCCGGGGCGGTGGTGCTGCGCGGCTTTGCGCGGCGCGACGCCGAAAGCCTCCTCGCCTGGGTTGCCGAGATCGCCGCGGCTGCTCCCTTTCGGCACATGGTGACGCCGGGCGGGTTTCGCATGTCGGTGGCGATGACGAGCTGCGGCGAGGCGGGCTGGATTGCCGACCGGCGCGGCTACCGCTACGCGCCGCTCGACCCGATGACCGGCGGCACCTGGCCGGCGCTGCCCGCGGTCTTCCGCTCGCTTGCGGCGCGCGCCGCTGCGGCCGGCGGTTTTCCGGGGTTTTTGCCCGATTCCTGCCTGATCAACCGCTACGAGCCCGAAACCCGGCTGTCGTTGCACCGCGACGAAAACGAGCGCGACTTTGCCGCACCGATCGTCTCGGTCTCGCTCGGCCTCTCGGCGGTGTTTCTGTTCGGCGGCGACCGGCGCAGCGACCGGCCGCAGCGCGTGCCGATGCAGCATGGCGATGTCGCGGTCTGGGGCGGGCCGCTGCGTCTCGCCTATCACGGTGTGGCACCCCTCGCCGAGGGCGAGCATCCGCTGACCGGCCGCTCTCGCATCAACCTGACCCTGCGAAAGGCTTTGTGACATGCGCGCCCTCTTCTGCGCGGTGATTGTGTTATCGCTCTCCTCCGCCGCCTTCGCCCAGGACGCGCTGACCTTGAAAGAGCGCCTTTCCGACAAGGCGTCCGACGCCCAGCGCGTCAACAATTGCCGCGTCCCGCCCGACCGCCGCGGCCCGGTCCCGCGCCCCGGCTGCCCGGCCAAGCCGGTTGCGTCCGCGCCGGCCGGCAACGCCGCTTCGGCCGCCGCGCAGCACTGAGGGCTTCGGGGCTCGTTAGCGACGGGGATCGCGCCCGCTCGGCAGCGGTGATTGACGATCGGAACCGGCCGCTGCAGCGTAGAAGGCGGTTGGAACTCCGGGCCGATTGGAGGCCGTATCGGCCCTCTACGCCAGCTCGAATTTGAGCGTCCGGCCAATCGCGGCGGCTGCCCGCTGCACGGTGTCGAGCTGCACCTTGTCGTTGTCGGGGTCGAGAAGCCGGTCGAGCTGGGTGCGGCTGGTGCGCATCCTGCGGGCCATTTCGGCTTTGCTGATGCCCTGCGCCTTCATCGCCTGTTCGATCTGCCATGCGAGAACGCGCTTGATCGCGTGGGTGGTCACTTCCTCGTAAATGCCCTGCTCCTTGAGCCAATCATCGAAGGAAGAACCAAAGTGCGGGTTCGTGGTCATTGCTCGATCTCCTTTTGCCGCCCGCGGGCCAGTTCCAAATCAGGCTGCGGTGTTTTCTGCGTCCGCTTCACGAAACCGTGCAGCAGGACCATGCGGCCCTGAGCGGTGCAGAAAATCACGCGGGCCGTCCTGTGGCTGGGAAGGTTGCTCCGCACCTCCCACAACGCGCCGCCCAGGGACCGGCAGAGGGGCATTCCTACCGGCCAGCCAAATTCGACGGTGCCGATGTCATGCCCGAGGGTCCGGCGGTCCTGCTCCGGCAGGCGGTTGAGCCAATCCCTGACAGGCTCCGCCCCTCCCGGCGTCCGATAAAAGATCACCGGCAGTTTCTTGGCGCCATCCCCCATAGAATTGCACCTTTCAAGGTACTTGTGTACCTCAAGAGGTGCGGTTCGTCAAGGCAAATGTGTTGTAGGACCCTCGGGAGGACCGGTCGGCAACCGCCTCGACGAGTGGCATCGGGCCGAGCGCCACGCCGTCATCGTCGCAAGCGAGGCCGGGCCCGCCGCGCGGGACCGGGGTATAGGTGCGGGCAAAGCCGATGGCCATACCGCCTCTCTCGGTGGTAGAAAGTCGCGGCAGGACTTCATGGTTTGTTTCGGCGGCGGGTGAGTGATGGCGACGCTCGACGACATCGTTGCCGCAGCGGCGAAAGTGTTCCGCACCAAGGGCTATCACGCCGCGACGGTGCGCGACATCGCCGACGAGGTCGGCATCCTCAAAGGCAGCCTCTACCACCATTTCGAGAGCAAGGAGGCGCTCCTCTACCTCGTCGTCAAAGAGCCGATCGCGCAAATGTTTCGCACGATCGCCGAGCCGACCTCCTCCTCGCGGGCCGGCGAGGCCGCTTCCGCTGCCGCGCACCGCTGACGGGGCCTGGCCCGCGGCTCAATCCTCGACGATGCATACGGGCTTGAGGCGGCGCAGCCGCGCATATTGCTTCAGCTCGGCCCGGGTGAACCGCCGGCGGATCGCCGCCTGCGATTGGCGCAGGGCCGCCGTCGAAAGCTTATGGCAGCCCCACAGCGCCCACACATCGCCGGTCCATGGGTTGACGGCAAAAAAGCCGAAGCTGCCCTCGGCCGGCGGCTTGGTAAGACCGTCGAAGACAAAAAACCCATCGCTGCTGCTGTCGTAATCGAAGAATTCCAAACCCGTCGCAGAGCCATAATGAGCTTCGGCAGCAAGACGCTGAGCCGTGGTTTCGTTGATTTTCCACTGGATTTGCGCCGATTGCGATGCAGAGCTTTGGCAGCACACCGTCGTCAAGCCGACTAGCGCGAAAACAGGAAAGGCGGATCGGGGCAGGACCAAGCTCATATCTTCCTCCGGGCGACGATCGCGCGAAGTCCGCGGATCGTCCCGGCCAGACTGCGGACGTAGCTGGGAACCTTTGCGCCAGTTTTCGGATCGATACCAAACTTGCCACTGTTTTGCAGCGCGGCAGCGAACGCCTCCGGATTGCTTTTACCTTGAATCAGGGGTCCGGAGATCGCGATGAACGATTTCAAGCTCTCCGCATAGCTCGCGAACGTAGCGACCTTCGTTTTGCCGTCTCGGGTGAACATGTACCCGTTGGCAAAGGGTGCGGGGTAATGAATGCCGAAATAGTTGTTGCCTTCGGTCGGGAATGGGGCCGAGCGCCACACCGTCCTCGTCGCAGGCGAGCCCGGGCCCGCCGCGCAGCACCAGCGCGTAGTTTCGGGCAAAGGCGATGGTCATATTGCCTCCCTCGGTGGTAGAAAGCTTCGATGCGACTATATGTTCATGTTTTGTTTCGGAATCAAGAGGTCGGCTGGCGGCGGGTGAGTGATGGCGACGCTCGACGACATCGTTGCGGCGGCGGCAAAAGTGTTCCGCACCAAGGGCTATCATGCCGCGACGGTGCGCGACATCGCCGACGAGGTCGGCATCCTCAAAGGCAGCCTCTACCACCATTTCGAGAGCAAGGAGGCGCTCCTCTACCTCGTCGTCAAAGAGCCGATCGCCGAGATGTTCCGGACGATGGCCGAGATCACCGCCGCCGATTTGGCCGCGACCGAAAAGCTCCGCCGCGCGATCTTGGCGCATCTCGAAGCGTTCGACCGGCATTACCCCCATCTTTTTGTCTATTTGCGTGAACGCGAATCCGTAAAGCGCCGATTTCGTGAAATGATCGGCTATTCTCCAAAAGAATACGAACAGTGCTGGCAACAGATTTTGAAGCAAGGGATCGAGGACGGCGAGTTCCGCGCCGATCTCGACATCCAGGTCACCGCCTACGGCCTCTTAGGCATGCTGAACTGGCTCTATAAATGGTACGATCCGCACGGCCGGCTCGGCGTCCAAGGGGTCGCCGCGCAATTCATCGCGCTGGCCCTGTCGGGCATCGGCGCAGCCGGCCCGGCCACCCCATCGCGCACCGCCGCCGCGCGCGTCCAAACCCTCCCGCCACTGATACCCTCGCAAGCGCGGCTCCGCATCAACACGGCCGGGATCGTCGCGCCGGTTGACGAAAAGGGCGGGGTTGCGCAGTTTGTTGCGCTCCCGCCTTGGTCAGGAGGTGTGGCGATGCGGCTCGATGCCCAGCAGCTCTCGCAATTTGCCGAGGAAGGCTATCTGTTTCTGCCCGGCTGCTTTGCCGAGGAGGAGGTCGCGGTCCTGCGCGACGAGGCCGAGGCGATCTATGCCACCAACCGGCAGGAGGTGTGGCGGGAGAAGACCGGGGCGCCGCGCACCGCCTTTGCCGCGCACACCTACAACAAAGCCTTTCGCCTCCTCGGCCATCATCCGCGGCTGATCCGGCCGGTCGAGCAGGTGTTTGGCGAGCCGCTCTACATGCACCAGTACAAGATCAACGCCAAGGCCGCCTTCGAGGGCGATGTGTGGCAGTGGCACCAGGATTACGGCACCTGGGCGCGCGACGACGGCATGCCCGAGCCGCGGGCGATGAACATCGCCGTCTTTATGGACGAGGTCATGCCGATCAACGGCCCCTTGATGCTGGTGCCGAAAAGCCACCGGCACGGCGTCTTGTCGGCCGGGCACGACGAAGCGACGACATCCTACCCGCTATGGACGCTCGACAATGAAACCGTAACGCGGCTGGTCGATGAAGGCGGCATCGTCGCGCCGACCGGCAAGCCCGGCTCGGTCTTGATGTTCCACGGCAATCTGGTGCACGCCTCGGCGCCGAACATCACACCCTATCCGCGCCGCATCGTCTACCTGACCCTGTGCGCGGTCTCGAACCACATCCGCACCCCGACCCGGCCGGAATGGATCGCGCATCGCGATTTCGCCCCGATCGAGCCGGTGGCCGACGACGCGCTCCTGAATTACGCGCAGGCGCATCGCCCCCTCCCAGATCCTCCTCCCGCATGCGGGGGAGGGAGGGGTGGGGGTAGCAGCGGAATAGGCCGTGAACCTGCATTTCCTGCTGCAGCAGCGTGCCGCGGCCGGGCGCCCGGTGCGAGTGGCGCTGATCGGCGCCGGCAAGTTCGGCTCGATGTTTCTGAACCAGGTGCCGGGGATGCAAGGTGTCGAGGTCGCGGTCATCGCCGATCTCGACCCCGAGCGTGCGCGCAACGCCTGCCGGGCCGTCGGCTGGGACGAAGGCCGCATCGCGCGGACCCGTTTTGTCGCTTCGGGCGCCGAGGCGTGCGCCGACCCGGCGGTCGAAATCGTCGTCGAGGCGACCGGCAGCCCGCCCGCCGGCATCGCCCATGCGCGCGCCGCGATCGCCGAGAAGAAGCACATCGTCATGGTCAACGTCGAAGCCGATGTGCTGGCCGGGCCGCTCTTGGCCGAGGAGGCGCGGGCGCGCGGTGTCGTCTATTCGCTCGCCTATGGCGACCAGCCGGCATTGACCTGCGAATTGGTCGATTGGGCGCGCGCCTGCGGCTTCGAGGTCGCCGCCGCCGGCAAGGGGACCAAATACCTGCCGGCCTATCACAGGGTGACCCCGGCCGATGTCTGGGCGCATTACGGGCTGACCCCGGAGGAAGCGAAGCGCGGCGGGATGAACCCGCAAATGTTCAACTCGTTTCTCGACGGCACCAAATCGGCAATCGAGATGGCGGCGATCGCCAATGCCACCGGCCTCGCGGTGCCGCAGGACGGGCTTCTCTTCCCGCCCTGCGGCGTCGACGATCTGCCGCAGATGCTCCGCGGGAAGGCGATGGGCGGCGCGCTCGAAGAGGACGGCATGGTCGAGGTCGTCTCTTGCCTGGAGCGCGACGGGCGGCCGGTGTTTCGCGATCTGCGCTGGGGCGTCTATGTCGTGCTGAAGGCGCCGAACGAATACGCCCGCGCCTGCTTTCGGGAATATGGGCTGAAGACCGATCCCTCCGGCTGGTACGCCGCGATGTACAAGCCCTTTCACCTGATCGGGCTGGAGCTCGGCATATCGGTCTTGTCGGCGGCGCTGCGCGGCGAGCCGACCGGGCAGCCCCAGGGCTGGCGCGGCGATGTCGTCGCTGTCGCCAAGCGCGACTTGCGCGCCGGCGAGACGCTCGACGGCGAGGGCGGCTACACGGTCTGGGGCAAGCTGGTGCCGGCCGCGCGCAGCCTCGCCGAGGGTGCCTTGCCGATCGGCCTTGCGCACAAGGTGCCGCTCGAGCGCGATATCGCAGCCGGCGGGACCGTGCGCTGGGCCGATGTTGCCGTCCCCGACAGCGAAGCGGCGCGCGCGCGGCGCGATATGGAACGACGCTTCGCCCCGGCACCTGCCGCTCTCGCGGCGCAATAGCGATGCCGACCGTCACCTATATCGAGCACAACGGGCGCGAGCACCGGGTCGAGGTGCCGACCGGCCGCTCGGTGATGCGCGGGGCGGTCGACAACAACGTTCCCGGCATCGACGCCGATTGCGGCGGCGAGTGCGCCTGCGCCACCTGCCATGTCTATGTCGATCAGGGATGGCTGGCCCGGATCGGCACGCCCGTCGCGGGCTCGCAGGAAGCAAGCATGTTGAGCTTTGCCGCCCTCGCCCGGCCGAATTCGCGGCTCTCCTGCCAGATCGCGGTCAGCGCGGCGCTCGACGGCCTCGTCGTCCGCCTGCCGGAGGGGCAGCACTGACATCGCAGCCGTGGGAGGCCGCTCGCATGAACGACATCGGAGCTCACAACCCAGCCGACAGCATCGCCCTCGACGCGATCGACGTCAGCGATCCGCAAATCTACCAGGACGACGTCTGGCGCCCCTATTTTGCGCGGCTGCGGCGCGAGGACCCGGTGCATTGGTGTCCGGAAAGCCGCTACGGCCCCTATTGGGCGGTAACCCGGTACAAAGACATCATGCAGGTCGAGGTCAACCACCAGGTTTATTCGTCGGCCTCGGAATTGGGCGGCATCCAGATCGAGGACCAGCCCAAGGGCATGGAGCGGCCGAGCTTTATCCGCATGGACCCGCCGCGCCACGACGAGCAGCGCATGGTGGTGAGCCCGGTCGTGGCACCCGGCAATCTCGCCAATATGGAAGGGCTGATCCGCGAGCGCACCCAGCGGGTGCTCGACGGGCTGCCGCGGGGCGAGATTTTCGACTGGGTCGACCGGGTGTCGATCGAGCTGACGACGATGATGCTCGCCACGCTCTTCGATTACCCGTGGGACGAGCGGCGCCAGCTGACCTACTGGTCCGATGTCGCGATCGCCAATGTCAATTCGCCCGAAGCGCCGGTGCATTCGGAAGAGGAGCGCTTTGCCGAATTGGCCAAGATGGTGGGCGCCCTGGGGAAGCTGCTCGACGAACGGGCGCAGCAGCCGCCGAAATTCGACCTCTTGTCGATGCTGGCGCATGGCGAGGCGACGCGCAGCATGCCGATCCGCGAGCTTATGGGCACCTTGGGGCTCCTGATCGTCGGCGGCAACGACACGACACGCAATTCGATGACCGGCGGGCTGATGGCCTTGCACCAGCATCCGGGCGAATACCAAAAATTGCGCGACGACCCGGCGCTGATCCCCGGCATGGTGTCGGAGATCATCCGTTACGTGACCCCGGTCATCCACATGCGCCGCACCGCCAAAGCAGACGCCGAGCTGG
Source organism: uncultured Alphaproteobacteria bacterium (assembly GCA_963702685.1). GTDB lineage: Bacteria > Pseudomonadota > Alphaproteobacteria > ATCC43930 > CGMCC-115725 > AP-15. The sequence goes on from CAVPDQ010000013.1 coordinate 44,685, forward strand.
GCGGCAAAGAGATCAAAAAGGGCGACAAGGTCGTGATCTGGTACGTCTCCGGCAACCGCGACCCCGACGCGATCGACGACCCCGACAATTTCATCATCGACCGGCCGCGGCCGCGCCAGCATTTGTCGTTCGGCTTCGGCATCCATCGCTGCGTCGGCAACCGGCTCGCCGAATTGCAGCTGCGCATCCTGTGGGAAGAGATTTTGCAGCACTTCCCGGTGATCGAGGTCATGGGCCCGGCGCGGCGCGTCTATTCGAACTTTATCCACGGCGTCCGTTCGTTGCCGGTGCGCATTCCCGCCTGAGGCTGCCTTCCGTTCGCCGGCAGGATAAGGACGGCATTCCGGGTTTCCCGCGCCCACCAGCACCGGCCCGATCGGGCAATCGGCGCGCCCGCATAGCAGAAATGCGCTTTCCGGTAGCGGCGCTCGTTTGCGGGCATCACGAAAAGGCGGGACGATCGCCGATGCGGACCCGAGAATCCGCAAGCCTCGGCGAGGGAAAAGCCAATGAAATACGATGTCGTGATCGTCGGCGGCGGGGCCGCCGGATCGGTGCTGGCCAGCCGCTTGGCAGCAGACGCGCAGACCTCTGTGCTGCTGCTCGAAGCGGGGCCCGACTACGCCGACCCGGCGCATATTCCGGACGACGTCAAGTTCGGCCACACCCGCTTTGCCGAGGCGCCCAATTCAAAGCACAACTGGGCCTTGCGCGGCACGATCACCGAGGAGCAAGGCCAAATCCATGTCGCGCAAGGCAAGGTGATCGGCGGCGGCTCGTCGATCAACGGCCAGGCGATGCAGCGCGGCTTCCCCGAGGATTACGATTCCTGGGCGGCGCTCGGCAACGACGAATGGTCGTATGACAAGATCGTGCCGTTTTTCCGCAAATCGGAGCACGACCTCGACATTCAGGACAATTATTGCCACGGCACGGATGGGCCGATGCCGGTCCGGCGGCGGCAGACCGGGCCTTGGCCGGCGATCCAGCAGGCGTTTCACAAGGCCTGCACCGATGCCGGGTTCGGTGTCACCGAGGACAAGAACGGCCTTCATCCGGCGGGGCTCGGCATCTCGCCGTCGAACAATATCGACGGCATCCGGATGAGCACGGCGATGACGCATCTCGGCCCGATGCGCCAGCACCTGAACCTGACCGTGCGCGGCGGCGTCTTTGTGCGCAAGATCGTCGTCGAGAACGGCCGGGCGGTCGGCGTCGAAGCCGAAAGCGGCGGCAAGGTGTTCCGTGTCGAAGCCGGCCGGGTGGTGCTGAGCTCCGGGGCGATCCGCTCGCCGCAATTGCTGATGCTCTCGGGCATCGGCCCCGCCGACCATTTGCGGCAATTCGGGATCGGCGTGGTGCGCGACCTGCCCGGCGTCGGCCGCAACCTGATGAACCATCTGAGCGCGCAGACGACGTTCAAGGTCAAAGACGGCATCTCGCTCGAAACCCATCGCGACGCCGCGCATTTCTCGTTGCACTACACCGCCGACGGGTCGAGCGCGGTCAACGACATGGTGCTGCGCTCGAGCACGGTCGTCGATGACCGGGAAGAGCGTGTCCGGGGTGTGCGGACCAAATATCTGGTCGGGGACGTGCCGCCGGAGCGGGCGGCGCGGATTCTGTGCACGCTCGGCCTCCCCGACGGCTCGGGGTATGTCGAATTGGCTTCGGCCGACCCCGGCATCCAGCCGAGCTTCAATTATTGCTATTTGCAGCATCCCAACGACGCCCGCCGGGTGCGCCAGGGCGTGCGGTTGGCGACGCGGCTTCTCGAATCGGACGCCTACAAGGACGTGGCCGATTTCCGGATTCACCCGGCGAGCGACATTCTGAAAAATGACGACGCCTTGGACCTCTGGATCCGCCAAACCGTCGGCAGCGCGCGGCATGTCTCCGGCACCTGCAAGATGGGGCCGGACAGCGACCCGATGGCGGTCGTGGACCAATATTGCCGGGTCAAGGGCATAGAAGGGCTCTCGATCGCCGATGCCTCGGTAATGCCGCGCATCCCGCGGTCGGGCGGCGCGCACGCCACGGTGATCATGATCGGCGAGCGCGTCGCCGATTTGATTGCGGCGGGCTGACGCCATTGAAGAAAGTCTGCGGCGAAAGCGATGTCATTCCGGGATGCCCGCAGGGCAGGCCCGGAACCTATGAACACCGCCGTCCACTAGCGTATCGCGGGCCGGTGTGCATGGGTTCCGGGCTCGCGGGCTCCGCCCACGCCCCGGAATGACAAATCTTTGGATCAGTTCACAGGCTCTGAGGGGGACAGGCGACGGTGAGAGAGCTGGTGCAAACAACGGCCGGTTGCGCCGTCCGGCCGCAGGGAGGGAAACGATGAGAATTGCCGGGCTTGCCGGGGTCTTTGTCGCTGTGGCGTGGCTGGCGGCGCCGGCCTTCGCCGCGGAATTGCAGCCGGTCGCGCATCCGGAAGAGGTCGGTTTTGCCACCGACCGGCTGCAGCGGATCACCGATGCGTTCCAGGGCTATGTCGACAGCGGCCGCCTGCCGGGTGCGGTCGTCTTGATCGTGCGCAACGACAAGGTGGCCTATTTCCGGACCTTCGGCTGGCAGGACCGCGACCGGAAAATCGCGATGCGGCCGGATTCGATCTTTCGCATCGCCTCTATGACAAAGCCGATCGTCAGCGTGGCGGCAATGACGCTCGTCGAGGACGGCAAGCTCGACCTCGCCGCACCCGTGTCGCAATACCTGCCGGAATTCAAGAATTTGCAGGTTGGCGTCGAAGAGCGCGATCCCAAGACCGGCGAGACCGGCCTCGTCATGGAGCCGCAAAAGCGGCCGATGATCGTCCAGGATTTGCCGCGCCACACCGCCGGCCTCGTCTACGGCCAATTTGGCGACGGTCTGGTGCACCGCGCCTATCGCGCCGCCCATATCGGCGATCGCAACGAGACCTTGGCCGAGATGGTCACGAAATTGTCCAAGCTGCCGCTGGCGCACCAGCCGGGCGAGGTATGGGAATACAGCAGGGCCCTCGATGTGTTGGGGCGGGTCATCGAGGTGGTGTCCGGGACCACCCTCGACCGTTTTGTCGAGGAGCGCGTGACCCGGCCGCTCGGCATGAGCTCGACCGGCTTTTACGTGCGCGAGGCCGATCTCGGGCGGTTGGCGCAGGCGCAGGCCGACCCGGCCACCGGCAAGCAGCCGGTGTTGCCCGACGTCACCAAAAAGCCGCGCTTGCTGTCGGGCGGCGGCGGCATCGTCTCGACCGCCGGCGACTATCTGAAATTCTGCGAGATGCTGCTGCACCGTGGCGAATGGCAGGAAGCGCGCGTCTTGGCGCCGGCCACGGTCGATTTGATGACGTCGGACGCGCTGCCGCCGGGTATCGGCTATTCGCAGCGCGCGCTGACTTCAATGGCGGACATCGCCCCCACCCCGGCCGAGGGCCAGGGCTTCGGGCTCGGCTTTGCGGTGCGCACCGCCGCCGGGCATAACCCGCTGCCGGGCAATATCGGCACCTATTATTGGACCGGCGCCTGGGGCACGACCTTTTGGGTCGATCCGAAGGAGCGGTTGATCGGGATCATGATGATCCAGGTGCCGCTCGGAAACGGCAGCCCATACCGCCGGGCGATGCGCTATCTGACCTATCAGGCTTTGGCCGCCGGCGCCGGGTGACCGGCACCGGGTGACCGCTCGGCGCGTGCTCGATAGGATGGCGCCGCAAGCGGTGGGATGGCGCCGCAAGGCGCGGGAGGAATGCGATGGCGGGGCGAGAGGACGTGATCGAAGCCGATTTTGTCGTCGTCGGCGCCGGATCGGCGGGATGCGCGATCGCCGCCCGGCTCAGCGAGGACCCCCGGACCAAGGTCGTGCTGCTCGAAGCCGGCGGCGAGGACAAAAACCGCTGGATCCATATCCCGCTCGGCTTTGGCAAGACCTTTGCCGACCCCTCGGTCAACTGGTGCTACGAGACCGAGCCCGATCCGGGCGCCGCCGGCCGGCGCGTCTTCTGGCCGCGCGGCAAGGTGCTGGGGGGCTCCAGCTCGATCAACGGCATGGTCTATATCCGCGGCCAGGCCGAGGATTTCGACCATTGGCGCCAGCTCGGCAATACCGGCTGGTCGTTCGAGGACGTGCTCCCGTATTTCAAGCGCTCCGAGCACCAGACCCGCGGCGCCGACGCCTGGCACGGCACCGGCGGCCCGCTTTGCGTCTCCGACGTGCCCGACCGGCACCCGATCTGCGAAGCGTTTATCGAGAGCGCCTTGGGGCTCGGCCTGCCGCGCAACGACGATTTCAACGGCGCCGGCCAGGACGGGGTCGGCTATCACCAGACGACGACGCGCAACGGCAAGCGCTGCTCGACGGCGGTCGGCTATCTGCGCCCGGCGATGATTCGCGCCAATCTGCACGTGGTCACCGGTGCCTTGGCCGAAAGAATCGTCCTCGACGGGCGCCGCGCCACCGGGGTCGTGTTTCGCCAGGACGGCCGGCTGCGCACCGCGAGGGCGGCGGGCGAGGTGATCCTGTGCGGCGGTGCCGTCAACTCGCCGCAGCTCTTGATGCTGTCCGGCATCGGCCCGCAGCCGCACCTCGCCGGGCTCGGCATCGGGGTCGCGCACGATCTGCCGGGGGTCGGACACAGCCTGCAGGATCATTATTCGGCGCCGATCAAGCTCAGATGCCGCTTGCCGATCACCGTCAACGACGTGATGCAGAGCAATCTGAAAAAGATGAAGGCGGGTCTGCAATACTACCTGTTCAAGCAGGGGCCTTTGGCGATGGGCACCTCGCCCGCGGCGCTCTTTGCCCGCAGCCGGCCCGAGCTCGCCTCGCCCGACATCAAATGCTCGTGCTCGCCGTTCAGCGCCGACCGGCCGCAGGACGGGCTCCATCCATGGTCCGGCTTTACGATGATCGTCTATCAGCTGCGGCCGGAAAGCCGCGGCCGGATCGAGCTGAAGAGCGCGCAGCCGGGCGACCCGCCGGCGGTCCATCCGAACTATCTGGCGACGCAGACCGACCAGCGCACGATTGTCGAGGGTTTGAAGCTGCTGCGCCGGATCCTCGCCGCCCCGGCGTTGCAGCCCTTTATCGAGGCCGAATTCCAGCCGGGGCCGGCGGTGCACAGCGACGACGAGCTGTTGGACTACGCGCGACGGCGCGGCGGCACCGTCTTTCATCCGACCAGCACCTGCAAAATGGGGCTCGATCCGATGGCGGTGGTCGATCCCGAATTGCGGGTGCACGGGATCGCGGCGTTGCGCGTCGCCGATGCTTCGGTGATGCCGACCGTGGTCTCCGGCAACACCAACGCAGCGACGATCATGATCGGCGAGCGCGCCGCCGATATGGTGCGGCACCGGGTGCGTCTTGCCGCCTGAGCCGAGGCGCCGTTATTTTTCCGGCAGGCCGGCTTTGCGCAAGCCTTCGGCGATCCGCCGGTACTGGGTTAAAAAGACCGGGTTATTGGAGAATCCCTCATGTTCCCAGCGGTCGACTGTGTAGTTCGGCATCAGCTTTAGAAGCTCGGTCACGGCGGAATGCGCTTGCGCGTTTCTTCCGGTCCAGGCGTAAGCGGAGGCCAAATCCACATAGGCGATCCAAAAAGGGCTGACTGCAACCGAACGGCGGCACCACTCGATCGCCTTGTCATCCTGGGCGAGATGCGAATAGGCGTGGCCCATGTAAAAATACCAGATGTTCAGCAGCGGATCGCGCGGGCTCAGGCGGATCGCCGTCTCGAGCGGCGCAAACGCCTCCTCCGAGCGGCCGTCGCGGAGCATCGCGCCGCCCAGCGCGGCATAGGCCGGCGCCAGACTGGGATTGATCGAGATCGCCGCCTGGTATTGCCGGATTGCGGTTTCGAAGTCCTTGCCGCCCGCCCTTACAATCTCGCCTTTGACAAAATGCGCCATCGCATCGTTGGGGAATGCCGACAACACGTGTGTTACCGCATCGTCGGCACGCGCCAATTGCTGTGCCGGCGCAATACTCCATCGATATTGAACCTCGACAGTCAAGGCCCATGCCAAGCCGACCAGCGCCTTGGGAAAGCCGGGATCGATGCGCAGAGCTTGCTCGAACAAACCGACCGATTGGGCCAGCTGTTTTCGCGAGAAAGGTTGATTGAGCACCGACCAGCCGCGCATCGCCAGATCGACGGCATCGGGATTGTTGGGGCGTTCGGCCAGAGCGCGGCGATTTTCCTCGCTGGTGAGCTCGAGGTCGAGGCTCCGCGCCAGCCTGCCGGTTATTTCGTCTTCCAATTGCATGGACTTGGTCCAATCGCCGTCGAACCGGTCCGACCACGCGGTGGCCCCGGTTGCGGCGTCGATCAGGAGTGCGTTGACCCGAACCCGATTTTCGCTCCGGCGCAAGCTCCCGTCCAGGACATAGCGGACCCCCAGCTCGCGGCCGAGCTCCCTGGCGGCGATATCTTTGCCGGCATAGCGGGCGGCGGTGCGCGGGGCGATGACAAAGCTGTCCTGGATGCGCGACAGGGCGGTCGTCAGCTCGTCGGTGATGGCGTCGGCGAAGTATTTCTGCTCGGGATCACCGGTCAGATTCTTGAACGGCAGGACGACAATCGACAATCGGTGGGCCGGCTGCTGTTCGCGCAACAAACCGAGTTGCCAAGAGGCGAGGCCGCCGGCGGCGAGGAGAAGCAGGGCCGCGACGAAGGCGGCCATCCGGATGCGTCGACGCCCGCGGCTCGCGAGCCATCGACGCAAGCGTGGTCTGACCGGGGATTCGCCGGCCGCCCAACGGAAAACTTCGACCGGTCGGGCGATGTTCTTGACCCGCTGTTCGCCGAGCGATTCGAAATGCAGCGCGATCTTGTTTCTTACGTGGTCGACAACGGTCCGCGACACGGCGATGCCGCCCGGCTCGGCCAGCTGCTGGAGCCGCGCGGCAATATTGACGCCGTCGCCGTGGCGATCCTCGCCTTCGACGATCACATCGCCGAGATTGACGCCGATCCGCAAGTCGATGCGCCGATCCGGGAGCGATCCCGCATTGCGCTCGGCCATGCCGCGTTGCAGGCCGACCGCGCATTCCACCGCATCGACAACACTGCCGAACTCGGCCAAGAGGCCGTCGCCCATCAACTTGAAGACGCGGCCGCGATGCCTGGCGATCTCCGGCTCGAACAGCTCCTCGCGGCAGACGCGCAGGCGTTCGAAGGTCCCGACCTCGTCTTGTTCCATCAGCCGGCTGTAGCCGACGACGTCGGAGGCGAGAATTGCGGAAAGCCTGCGTTCCACGGTCAGCGCCCCAAGGGCGGATCGAAGATTATAAATAGATGATGATCCACTGGAGGATTGTTGACAAATGAGCTGGCCGATCGGCTGTTGAAAAAGGGCCTTCAATCATGCTTGCGTCGCGTCACGCCCGATATCCGGATCACAAATAGCGGCCGAGGAGGTGACGATGGAGATGCGGCAGAAGTTGCGGCGGCTGATCGAGCGCGGCGGCTACACGATGGCGCCCGGCGCCTATGACACCCTGACCGCGCGGCTCGTCGAGCAGGCTGGGTTCGAGGCCGTCTATCTGACCGGCGGTGGCTATTCGCGGGCGAACGGGTATCCCGATCTGGGGCTCTTGACCCTCGGCGAGAACGTTCGGTTTATCGGGATGACGGTCGAGGCGGTCGGGATCCCGGTCATCGCCGATGCCGATACCGGCTACGGCAACGCGATCAATGTGATCCGCACAGTGCGCGAATACGAGAAGTCGGGGGTCGCGGCGTTTCATCTCGAAGACCAGGTGAGCCCGAAAAAATGCGGCCATTACGAGGGCAAGGAGGTGATCCCGCTCGCTGAGATGGTCGGCAAGATCAAGGCCGCGGTCGATACCAGGCGCGACGCCGGCCTCGTCGTCATCGCCCGCTCGGACGCGCGCGCGGTCGAAGGGCTGCGGGCGGCGATCGACCGGGTCAACGCCTATCTCGAAGCCGGCGCCGATATCGGCTTTGTCGAGGCGCCGCAGAACGAAGAGGAATTGCGCATCGTCGGCCGCGAGGTTGCGGGGCCGGCGCTCGTCAATGTGTTCGAAGGCGGCAAGACGCCGATGCTGCCCGCTTCGGCGCTGGAGGCGATGGGCTTTCGCCTCGGCATCTACCCCTCGCAAACCCACCGTGCCGCGATCCGCGCCGCCCAGCGGGTATTGGCGGCGCTCAAGCGCGACGGCCACACGGAGAAGGTCGAGGCCGACCTCGCCACCTTCCAGGAGCGCGAGGACGCGGTCGGCACCGAAGGCTGGCGGGCGCTGGAGGCCAAGTACCTCGGGGCACCGCGGTAACGTTTGACGCCCGGGAGGGAACGCAAAATGAAGAAATTCGGGTCCACCTCGATCGGGGCCGTCGGGCTCGTCACCGGATTGCTCGGCGCGGCGCTGACCGTGTCGGCGAATGCCGCCCCGGTCCCCCCAAACGGATCGTTCGCCTTCGCTATCCCGGCCACGGTCGACACCGGCGACATAACGAGTGCCACGACCACTCTTGTCGCGGGCGGTCCCGTCCCGTCGATCACCGCCTTCACCGATCCGTTTCTGGGAAATCCGGACAATTTTTGCGGCGCAGCGGGCGGTGGCTGCACCGGTTCGCATCCGCCCGGATTTCTGTTCGCTGATTTCGAGCGCCGTCAACATACAGGCCCCGAACCTGCCGGTCGGCAACCAGCTGCCGGCGTCGTTCGCCGAGCTCGTCCAGGCGATCAGCGGCGGAGCCGTCGAGGCCGTGTTCGGCTACACCAGCATTTCGACGACCGAGCTGGTCCCGACGACATCGAGCTCGGCCGGCATGTTGCAGCTTGCCTTCTTCGGGACCTTTGCCGGCGACACCAGCTCGGTCTACACGACGGGGCAATCCGACGACATGACGATCAGCTGCGTACAGCCGGCGCTCGGGGCGCCCCTCGGTTGCGGTGGCGTGATCGACACGCCCGCGGTCGTTCTCCCGCCGGCGCCACTGCCCGAGCCGGCATCGACGGCCCTCCTCGGTGCCGCCCTCTTCGGCTTTGCTGCGCTGCGCCGCCGGCGCTACAGCTTGAGCAGCCGCCGGGCGTTGCCGTTCAACAGCTTTTCGGTGTCCTCGGGCGACAAAGGCAGCGTCCTGGTCCACTCGGTGCCCGGCGGGTTGTCGACAAACGGGTAATCGACCGAGAACATGATGCGGTCGATGCCCATCTCCATCATGCAGTGCACCAGCGCGGCATCGGAAAAGAAGCCGCTCGTCGTCACGTAGAAATGCTCGCAAAAGACGTCGCGAAATCCCTTGCCGCCGCGGCCGCCGCGGGCGAACCCCATGTCGATGCGCCACAACAGAAACGGCAGGCCTTCGCCGAAATGGCCGATGATGATCTTGAGGTTCGGGTATTTGTCGAAGACCCCGCTCAGGACGAGCCGCACCCCCTGGGTCGCGGTCTCGACGGTAAAGCCCCAGGCGGCGCGCAAAATCCCCGGGATATTGCTCGGCATAATCCTGGTAATAGGCCTCGACCACGGCCGGGTGCGGGATCGCCGGGTGCATGTAGAGCGGCACGTCGAGGGCGGCGGCGCGCTCGAAAATCGGCCAGAACCGCTTGTCGTCGAGAAAGAGCCCGTTGGTCAGCCCGTTGACGAGCGCCCCCTTGAAGCCGAGCCTGGTGACGGCGCGCTCGAGCTCGTCGGCCGCGGCCTTCGGGTCGGGGGTCGGGATCGCGGCAAAGGCGGCAAACCGGTCGGGATGGGAGCGCACCGTCTCGGCCAATCGGTCATTGGCGCCGCGCGCAAGGCTGACCGCCATCTCGGCGTCCATCTTTTGCAGGCCGGGATTGGCGTGCGACAGCACCTGAAAATCGACGCCGGCCTCGTCCATCTCCTTCAGCCGCAGCGCGCCGACATCGTCGAGCCGCTCGACCAGCCGCGGCGCGCTCTGCGCATCCATCCCGGTAAAATGCTTTTTGACCTCGGGATCGAGGTAGTGCTCTTCGAGCGCGATGATATAGGGCTTTGTCGCCATCGTTTTCCTCCGCAGACGCGCGGCCGAGCCTAGCAATCCATGCCGGGCCTGTCACCGCCGGCGAGAAATTCGCGGATCAGCGCGTTGACCCGCGCCGGCTCTTCGACCTCGGGCAGATGGCCGCAGCCATCGAGCACGACGAGCTGCGCCTGCGGCACCGCCTGCGCCAGGAGCTCGGCGTTGGCCGCAGCCGGCGTCACGCGGTCGGCGCCGCCCTGGATCAGCAAGAGAGGCATGGTCAGCCCGGCGCCCAATGGCGGCATCTCGCCGGCCGCGGTAAAACGCGCGGCTTGGAGATAGCCCTTGGGGTTGGTGGCGCGCACGACATGCCGCACCAGCGCCAAGGTCTCGGGCGAAGCGCCGGGACCCGAGCAACGCGTCGGCGCGGGCGCCAAAGGCATAGCTGCCGCGGGCGATCATCTCGGCGCGGCCGGCAAGGATGCGCTCGCGTTCTTCGGCCGGGGTGCCCTGGGCGATGCTGGTGCCGGTAAAAACCGCCCGCCCGAGCCGGCCCGGATGGAAATGGGCAAAGCATTGCGCCACACGGCTGCCGAATGAATTGGCGACGACATCGAACCCGCCGATCCCGAGCGCCGCGAGAAAATCGGCGAGCGCGTCGGCCCAGTCGCGGGCGGACGGAGCATCGGCGGCGAGGTTGTCGCTGAGCATATAGCCCGGCGCATTCCAGGCGACGACCCGCCAGCGGTCGGCGAGCCCGGCCAGCTGAAACCGCCAATGCAGCGAATTGGCGCCGATCCCGTGCAGCAGCAGCAGGGCCGGCGCATCCCTCGCCCCCGCCGCCATATAGCTGAACCGGTCGCCAATGTAGCGGGCGCGCGCCGCCGCCGGGATTTCCGCAAATTCCAATTCCGGCAGCGGCGGGATTTCCATAATGGATATGCCCCAAGGAATGCCCCCTAGCCGACCCCTAGCCGGGTGCTGAAAAACGTGCGTTAGAGCGGTGCCGCATCCCCCGCCTTCGCGAGGGCAGGCCCTTCGAGACGCGCTCCTGCGGAGCGCTCCTCAGGATGAGGTATTTTATTTCAAGCGCTTGCCTCACCCTGAGGAGGCCCCCTTCGAGACGCCGCCTGCGGCGGCTCCTCAGGACAGGCGGGCCGTCTCGAAGGGTGCCGATACAGAAAAACCGCATTTTTCAGCAGCCTTCTCAGGGCAATTCGAGCACGTTTTCCTGCAGGCCGAAAGTGCCGAGGCCGCTCGCGCGCAGAATGAGGTAGGCCGGCGCCTGCGCCAGCCCCTGGGCGAAAAAGCCGACCGGGAACACCGCCGGGATCGTCGCCGTCGTCGCGGTGCCGCCGGGATTGGTGAGGGTCGCCACGCCGGGCAGCGCCTCGCTGCGGCAGAACGGGCCACCCAGCGCCGGGTCGATCGCCGGGCAAACGCCGAGCTGGTAGGTCACGGCGCGCTGATCGGCCGGCGGTTTCCATCTGACGACGAAATTGGCCCCGGAGCGGGTCGCGGCCAGTCCCGAGATGAGCCCGGGCGGCAATTGCTGCACGACACCGATCGGCACGGTGACGCTGACTTCCTTGCCCGAGGCGGTGGTTGCCGTGAACGAAGCGCGGGCGTCGAGCCCGATATCGGCGAGGCGCGGGGTCCATTCGTAAATCGCGTTCTGGATGCCGAATCTGACACCCTTGGCATCGACGCCGCGGCCGGCCGGCAGGATTTGCACCGGCACGAGCGGCGGACCCGCGGTCTCGACGATCGAGGGAGCATCGCCGCCGTCGCTTTGGATTTCGACGCTGATGCGAACGGTCTGGTCCGTGCCGACCGCGCCGGCGACGCATGTGCCCGATTGGAACGGGCAGGTGGCGACATTCGTGCCCAGAACCACCGGCGCCGTTGCGGCCCCGCCGCCGCCGCCGCCACCACCGCCCGCACCACCACCGCCCCCGGCGCCACCCCCGGCGCCGCCGCGCGCGACCGCATCGCCGGCACCGGCGAGCGCCAACCCAGCGGCAAGCAGAATCGGCATCCCATCTCGGAATTTCATGTCTTCCCCTCTGATGCTGAATTAATAAAACAGACGGCGCGCTGCCGGCAACGAGAGGTGTTGTCGCCTCTGCCGGCGAGAGCTGCACCGATCGGTAAATCGTCTGCCGATCACGTGCAATTAACGATTCTGTGATCTAACGATTTTGTGATCAGGCGGCAGCACGAGCTCGCCAGCCCTTGCCATTCCTTGGCATCCCGTCCGCGTTGCGCCTCAAACCGGCAAAAACATAGAATGCCTTTTGGTGTGCGAGCGGGGTGCTCGCCGGATACGTCGAGGAGTTGAAATGGCTGAATTGCCGCCGCTCGACGCTGCCGTGCTGCCGCCGGGCATCCGCAGCCGCTTTGTGGCGGGCGTCAACGGGTTGCGGATGCATGTGCTGGAGGCGGGCATTGCGTCGGACGACCGGCCCGCTCTGCTGCTGCTGCACGGCTTTCCGGAGCTCGCCTATTCCTGGCGCAAGATCATGCCGTCATTGGCGCAGGCCGGGTTTTACGTCGTCGCCCCCGACCAGCGCGGCTATGGCCGCACCACCGGCTGGAGCGCCGATTTCGACGGCGAGCTTTACCCGTTCCGTCTGCTGAATGCGGTGCGCGACGCGCTGGCATTGGTCTCGGCGCTCGGCCGGCGCAAGGTCGCGGGCGTGATCGGCCATGATTTCGGCGCCTCGGTCGCTGCATGGTGCGCGCTGGTGCGGCCCGACGTGTTTTGTTCGGTCGCCTTGATGAGCGCGCCTTTTGCCGGCGCGCCCGCCTTGCCCTTCGACACCGCCGACAAGCTGGCGAGCCCCGGCGCGGCACCCGATATCCATGCCGCATTGGCAGCGCTCGACCGGCCGCGCAAGCATTATCAATGGTATTATTCGACGCGGCCGGCGAATGCCGATATGTGGCATTGCCCACAGGGCGTGCACGCCCTTCTGCGCGGCTATTTTCATCACAAGAGCGCCGACTGGGACGGCAACCGGCCGCACCCGCTGCAAGCCTGGAGCGCCGCCGAGCTCGCCCGGATGCCGACCTACTACATCATGGATCTGGACCGGAACATGGCCGAGACCGTGGCCCCGGTGATGCCGTCGGCCACCGCGATCGCCGCCTGCCGCTGGCTGCCCGACAATGAGCTCGCGGTCTATGCCGGCGAATACGGGCGCAACGGCTTTCAGGGCGGGCTCAACTGGTATCGCGGCCGCACCGGCGGTCTTTCCGACAGCGAATTGCTGCTCTATTCCGGGCGCACGATCGATGTGCCGTCGCTCTTTATCGCCGGCAAAAGCGATTGGGGCACCTATCAGCGCCCCGGCAGCTTCGAGCGCATGCAGGGCACCGCCTGCACGAACATGCGCGGCGCCCATCTCCTCGACGGCGCCGGCCATTGGGTGCAGCAGGAGCAGCCGGAGCGCGTCAGCGCGCTGCTGCGGGAATTTCTCGCCGCGCCGACATAAGGCCCGGCCGACAGCGGCGGCGTTCAACAGAGCGCTGAAAAACATGAGTTTGAGCGGTGCCGCATCCTTCGAGACGCGCTCCTGCGGAGCGCTCCTCAGGATGAGGTTTTTGTTCAAGCACTTGCCTCACCCTGAGGAGGCCCGAAGGGCCGTCTCGAAGGGGGCCGATACAGGGAGGCCGCATTTTTCAGCAGCCCGTTAATCCGCTGGCCCGGATTGGAGCTGGGTGTAGTTTTCGATGCCGATCTTGGCGATCAGGTCGATCTGGGTCTCGATAAAATCGACGTGGTCCTCTTCGCCTTCGAGGATTTCGCTGAACAGGTCGCGGGTCACGAAATCGCGTACCTGCTCGGCGTGGACGATGCCCTCGCGCAAGGCCGGCATTGCGCTTTGCTCGAGCTGCAAATCGCAGTCGAGAATCTCGCGCACGCTCTCGCCGATCAGCAATTTGTCGAGATCCTGCAGGTTGGGCAGCCCGTCGAGAAAAAGAATGCGCTCGATCAATTTATCGGCGTGCTTCATCTCGTCGACCAACTCGGAATATTCATGGGCGCCGAGCTTGGTGACACCCCAATGGCGCAGCATGCGGGCGTGCAAGAAATATTGATTGATTGCGGTCAGCTCGTTCTTCAGGACCGCGTTCAAATGCTGCAAGACGGTTGCATCGCCGCGCATCGTCGCCTCCCACCATATCGCTCACGGTTAATGGTGGGGGCGCGCCGGCCCGGCTGCAACCCAGGACAAGGCGTCAACCCCGGGCAAGGCGTCAACCCCGGGCAAGGCGTCAACCCGGTGCGGCGGCGGGCTCCGGCAATTCGACGGCCTGGCGCATCAATTGCCGAACGAGCGGCACGCATTTCCCGCATTTCGGCTTGAACCCGAGCGAGCGATAGACCGTCGAAACCGTATTCGCATCGCGTTCGGCATGGGTGCGCACATCGCGATCGGTAACCGCATTGCAGACACAGACGTACATGCCGCGAGCCCGCTGAAGTTGACCGTTCTTTTTTGGTCGAGTTGCGAGCAATTCGCAATCGCATTTCCTGCATGGCTGATCCGCGAGCTCATCGGTCGCGGCTGCATCTCGGCGGCGGCGGCGCGGGCGCGGTGGGCGGCGTCGCGGGCCATTTCGGCGCAGAGCCCGGTATAGGCGGTCGGGTCGAGGAGGGCGGCGATCGCCTCCCGGTCGAGGTGGGTCGTGACGCGCGGATCGGCGGCGAGCAATTCGCCAAAGGGGCGGCTTTCGACAAACGCGGCCTGCGCCGCGTCATAGACGATGTCGTGCGCGTGCTGGCGGCCGATTGCGGCGCCGAGGTTCAGCATCACCGCCTCGGCCATGATCAGCCCGCCGCCGAGATCGAGGTTGCGGCGCATCCGCTGGGGATCGAGCCGCAGCCCCTGCATGATTTCGACGAGCCGGGCGAGCATATCGCCGGTGGCGATCGCGGTGCGCGCGTCGGCGGCATCCATGATCAGGCTCGTCGTGCGGTCGGCCTCGTGCTCGGTCTGCATGCCTTCGAGCGCCAACGGCACCATCGCGCGCACCTCGGCCGCGGCGGCGATGATGTCCTGGCACAGCTTGGGATTGCGCTTTTGCGGCATCGTCGAGCTGCCGACCGTGCCGGGCGGCACCGGCTCCTCGACTTCGCCGAACTCGGTCTTCATCAGCGTGTAGATCTCGCGCGCGATCTTGGCCGCCGTGGCGGCGAGCATGCCGAGAAGACAGACGTTTTCGGCGAGATGGTCGCCCAATGTGCGCGCCGGCACCCGCATCGGCAGCATGCCGAGACGGCGGCCGATGCCGGCCTCCACCGCCGGCCCTTGCGCGCCGAGCGAGGCAAAGGTGCCCGCACCCCCGCCGAGCATCGCGACAAAGAGGCGCGGGGCCGCCTGGCGGAAGCGCTCGACATGCCGGATCAGCTCGTCGATCCACACCGCCGGCTTCAGGCCGAACGTCGCCGGCACCGCGTGCTGGCCGTGGGTGCGCCCGGCGATCGGCATATCGGCGCCGCGCTCGGCGAGATCGGCCATCGCGTTCAACGCATCGGCGATCAGCCCGAGAAAGACGCGGTGCGCCTGGCGCAGCACCAGAAGGTCGCCGGTCTGCGTGATGTTTTGCGTCGTCGCGCCCCAATGCACCCAGCCGCCATAGGGCTCGCCGACGACGCGCGAGAGTTCCCAGACGAGCGGCACGATCGTGTGCCCGGTGCGCGCAAAGCCCTCGTCGATACGGGCGCGATCGAGCAGCTCGAGCCGGGCCGCCCCCGCGATCGCCTCGGCCGCCCCTTTGGGGATGACGCCGAGCTCCTCCTCCGCCCCGGCCAGCGCCGCCTCGACATCGAGCCACGCCTGCCACCGGTTCTCCTGCGCATAAAGCGCCCGGATCCCGGGGTCCGATACGCGCGCCGCCGTCGGCAATTCGTCGCTCATCGCGTTTCCCATCTGTAGGCGATTTGGGCCATATATCACCGTCCTGTTTTGAGATCGTCATACATCGTCCAGGATACCAGCCCCGCAATCGCTTCCGATTTAGAGAAATTCGGCCTAACCGTGGTCTAGCCGACTGGTAAAGACTTATACACGAAGCGGTCTGTTGTTCACACAGTCGGCCGCCCGCTTTCGAGCTTCTGAAGAAATACCATACCGCCGTCATTCCGGGGCGCGGGCGCAGCCCGCGAGCCCGGAACCCATGAACACCGGGCTGCAAACATATCGGAAATGCAGATGTTCTTGGGTTCCGGGCTCGGCCCTTCGGACCGCCCCGGAATGACAATTCTTCTCAGAAGCAATTTCTTCATACGCACCTGCGCGGGAATGACGATCAGCTCTTCACTTTGCGCCTTACCGCTCGCCCAATCGGTAGAAGCGGCGGGCGGTGCCGGCGAAGAGGGCGCGCTTTTCGTCCGGCGACGCGCCGGCGGCGATGCGCTTGAAGGCGTTCCACAGGACGGCGTAGCCGGTGCCGATTTTCTCGACCGGGAAATTGCTCTCGAACATGCACCGCTCGGCGCCGAAGAGCTCGATGCAGGTCTGCATGAAAGGCCGCCAATATCCGGCGAGCTCCTCCGACGAAGGCGGCTTCTCGGCGGCGCCGTAATCAAAGGCGGCGAGCCGGCGCATCTGGCCGCCGAGCTTGACGACGACATTGGGGCAGGCCGCGAGTTCGGTCATCGAGCGCTGCCATGCCGCAAACACCTCGTCCTTTTTGCCGGCATAGGGGCCGTAGCCGAGGACGCCGCCGACATGGCCCATGACGATGGGGGCGGCCGGGAAGGCGCGGGCGAGATCGACGACATCGGCGAGCTGGGGATGATAGAGCCAGGCGTCGAAGCTCAAGCCCCGGGCGGCGAGCCTGGCGAGGCCGGCGCGAAAATCGGGCCGCGCGTAAAGCCCAGGCCGCATGTCGGAGCGGCTGTTGCCGATCGTGTCGCTCTGATCCCAGCCGGCCGAATGACGCACCCCGCGAAACCGGCCGCCGCCGGCGCGGATATGCGCTTCGAGCACCGGCTCGACCCGCGCGCCCAGGGTCAAATCGGCATAGCCGACGATGCCGGCGGCGACCCGCGTCTTGCCATAACCGCCGCTCGCGCTCATCGCCGCGAGACCGGCGACGAATTCGGTTTCGCCGACCGGCTGCATCTCGGGCGGGCCGCCGGCGCGATACATCGAGCGGCATTCGAGAAACACCGTCGCCTCGATATTGTGGCCGGTGTCGATGTCGGCGAGCAGCTCGTCGATGAGATAGCGATGGCCGGGCCCGCCGCCCCGGCGCTCCCAGAAATGATGATGCGGGTCGATGATCGGCAGATCGGGGTCGAGGACCGGCTCCGGCGCCTGCCCAGCGAGCCAGGCATCGTCCGGATGCTCGATGGTGCGGCCCCATTCCGCCGGCCGGCTCGCCCTCGCCATTGGCTCCTCCTCGCTCTTTGCCGAGGCGGAGGATACCGGCTTTTTAGCGAGGGCCAACAGGGCGGTGCGTCAGTGCGCGTTTTCCTTGGCGGCGAAAAACTGGCACCAGCCTTGTGGGATGATCGGCCCCTGCACGATCTTGCAGCTCGCCGGCGGCTGGAATTGCAGGCAGATCTCGCAGCGCTGCTGGCCTTTGGGCTGCTTTTGATATTTGGCGTCCGTCTGCTTGATCTTGTCCGCTTCCTTGATCGGCTCGTCGGCGCCGGCCGGCCGCACCCGGCCGTCGGCTACCGTCAATGCAACCGCTGCGCCGATCAGCACCCGCCGTGAGATTGCCATCGGAAAATCGCGCTCCTTATTTTGCGACCAGCGCTTCCTGGGCCTTCGAGACATGCCACAGCACGATATGGTAATGCGGCACCGGGACGCCCGGATGCCCGGCATTGTAATAGATGCTGACATGGTCCACCCGGCCGCCGGGCGCCGCCAGCTCGGGAAACGCCTTCTGGCTCTGCATATCGGCGAGCGGGATCATGTAGATCGTGCTGATGAGGCGGCCCTGATGGTCATAGGCGAGAAAGGGGCCCGCCGGCAGCGTCTTCGGATTGACATAGAGGGTGCCGAGGCCGGGCAGAAAATCCGGCAATTTGACGAGCGTGCTGACCCTTTTGTAGTCGCCCCCCGGCGGCGCCTTGGCGACGTTTTGGGCGAGCGCCGGCAGCGCGGTCAGCGCCAGGATGCCAAAAGCCGCAGCAGCGATACGCATGAGCTCTCTCCTTGTGCTCGGGAAAAAAGGTGACCGGCGGTTCAGCCGATATCGGCCGGAAGACCGAGGCGTTTGAGGACGCCCTCGACCATCCGGTCGCAGCGCGCGCCCAGAAACGGGAACGCAGCATCCAAAATCGAGCCGAATTCGGCGCTGAGCGCCCGGCGCAAGAGCTTGTTCGCACGATGCAGCCGGGTCTTGACCGTCTCGCCCGGAATGCCGAGGCAAAGTGCGGTTTCCTCGATGCTCAGCTGCTCGATGGCGCGCATGACAAAGACCGCACGAAACGCCGGCGGCAGCTGGTCCACTGCGCGCTCGATCGCGTGCCGGACCTCGCGCCGCGCCGTCGCCCGTTCCGGACACGCGGCGTCCCGAATCCCCAAAGTGCCGTCGGCAGCGCAAGCGTCGGTTGTCTCGTCGAGCTCGACCGTCGGATGGCGCCGCCGCAGCCGGCCGAGCGCCTCGTTGAGCACGATGCGGGCGAGCCAGGTGGCGAGGCTCGAGCCGCCCTTAAAGCTGTCGAGGTGGGTGAAGGCGCGCAGATAACCCTCCTGCACCACCTCTTCGGCTTCCCAATCGTCGCCGACAACGCCGCGCGCCAGCCGATAAAGCCGCCGGTTGTTGTGCCGCATCAGCGCGGCGAAAGCCGGCGCATGCCCGGCCCGCAGCGAGGCGACGAGCTCGGCATCGGGCGCATTGCAGGGCAAAAGCTCGGTCTCGATCGACGGCATCGGGTTCTCCGGACGGCTCGAACCCGTTAGATGCGGCGCCGCGGCAAAAGGTTCCCGCCGCCGCGCTCGGCCGGGATCAGGAAGGAAAGTCGCCGGGCTGCAATTCGATCGGAGCGCCGTGCGGAGTGCGCTCTGCGGCGCGGCGCCATGCGGCGCGATGGCGCGTGAGGGCTTTTTCGTCTGTCACCTGCTTTCGAGCGACGAGCTGCTCGAGGGCGGCGAGCCAATGAGAATAATAAGTATCGCCGCGATCGGGGTCGCCCGCCGCCTGCGCGCGCGCGATCTCGGCGGCCAGCGCCGCGGCCCATTCGGGCCAGGTGAACAGGCCCCGCTCGTGCAAGCTCAACGCCATGGCAAAGGCGTGCGCCTCCCACGGTGCCCGGAACACCGGGCCGTCGGGGCCGAGCGGGAGGCCCGGCAACGCAGCGGCCCGGTCGATTGCCGTCATGCCGGTTCGAGATAGGGCTCGAACGCCTCGATCGACACCTTGACCGCGGGGTCGGCATCCTCGCCCCATAATTCGCGGGCCGAGAACACCACCGCATAGAGCCATTGCGGGTTGTCGCCGGCGTCGAGGGCGGCGGTGTCCGGGAAGACATGGCAGCCGCGGACCGCCTCGATTGTGCCGGTCTTGCCGCGGGCATAGCGCGGCAGGCGGGTGTGGGTCGTGGGGTTGAGGTTCCGGGCGCGAACCGGGTCGCCTTTCTTGAAACGCGCCGGACCCGGCGCCGGGCGCTCGAAATCCGCCCAGTGAAATTTCCGCGCGTCCTCGGCCGTCATGGTCCGGTTCAGCCGGGTCCCCGGCCGCAACGACCGGCCGGCGGCGATCTCGTCCGCGCCGACGAGCCCGCGCCGCAACAGCCGCTGCTCCAGGCCGAGAAACCAGCGCCGGTAATAGGAGGAGCCGAGGTAATCGAGCGGCGGCAAATGCTCGAGCGCGGCGCGCCCGCCATCGATCGTCCACAGCCGGGTAAAGCCCATCGCCCGCTGCAGCGCCAGCACGCGGCCTTCCCAGCGCGCATGAAACACCGGCTCGCCGGCTTCCGGCTCGACCGGGCCAAAGCCGTGCATGCCGCCCATATCGTGCAGCGAGTTGGTCACGCCGCAGCCTCCTGCCGAGCGGCGGGGCGCTTCGGCAGCCCGGTGCCGACCATGCAGTCGCGGGTGACGAGGCTCGCGAGCTCGTCCTCGCTCCACCCGTCCGTACCCTCCGGCCGCATCGGCAAAACCAGAAACCGCGTTTCGGCGGTCGAATCCCAGATCCGGATTTCGGTCGCGGGCGGCAAGCTCACGCCGAAATCGGCGAGGACGCCCTTGGGGTCGATGACCGCGCGCGAGCGGTAGGGCGCCGATTTGTACCAGACCGGCGGCAGCCCCAGCACCGACCACGGATAGCACGAGCACAAGGTGCACACGACGAGGTTATGGGTGGCGGCCGTGTTCTCGACCGCGATCAGATGGCTCGACACCGGATCGAAATCCGCGAGCGCGTTGACCGCCTCGGTCGCATCGGCCAGCAGCTGCTTTTTGAATTCGGGGTCGCTCCAGGCGCGGGCGACGATGCGCGCGCCGATATGCGGGCCGATCTTGGTCTCGACATTCTCGATGATCCGGTCGAGCGCCACCGGGTCGACATAGCCCTTCTCGGTCAGGATCGTTTCGAGCGCCCGCACCCGCACATCCATCTCGGACAATTCCGAGCCGGCCCCGTGCTGATGCGGATGGGCATGGTCGTCGGCCATCGCCGCTCTCCTCCGTGGCAATGCCCGATATTATGGCGGGCGGGCTCGCCGGTCGAGACATTCCGGCCCGCAGCGGCGCCGGCGCGGGTCCCTGCCCTGCCGTTTCAGCCCTTCCAAACCGGGGCTCCGAGCACGACCTGATGGTCATTCTCCGCGGCGCCTCGCGCCCGGCTGATCAGGAAGGTCAACATGATCGAACGCAGGCCGTTTGCCAGCCTCGGCGGCGCCCGTCTCGGCTGGCTCGACACCAAGCATCATTTCTCGTTCGCCGACTACCACGACCCGGCGCGCATGGGCTGGGGCCGGCTCCGGGTATGGAACGACGACGCGATCGCCCCCGACACCGGCTTTCCGCCGCATCCGCACGCCGATATGGAGATCGTCACCTATGTGCGCGAAGGAGCGGTGACGCACCAGGACAGCCTCGGCAACAAGGGCCGCACCCTCGCCGGCGACGTGCAGGTGATGAGCGCCGGCACCGGCATTCGCCATGCCGAATTCAATCGGGAGAAGGGAACGACGACGCTGTTCCAAATCTGGATACTGCCGACGAGCCGCGGCCGGCCGCCGTCCTGGGGGACGCGCCCATTCCCCAAAGGCGACCGTTCCGGCCGCTTTGCGGTCTTGGCCAGCGGCTTGGAGGCCGATACCGAAGCTTTGCCGATCCGCACCGACGCCCGCGTGCTGGGCGCGACGTTGCGCGCCGGCGAGAGCCTCCCCTATGCCGCCGGCCGCCAGCGCCATCTCTACCTCGTCCCGGCCATCGGTGCGGTCGAGGTCAACGGGGTGCGGCTCGACGCCCGCGACGGGGCGGCGATCCATGACGAGGCGGCGCTCGAGATCCGCGCCCTCGACGATGCCGAGCTGGTATTGGTCGACGCCGCCTGAGAGCTACCCGGCGCCTTGCAGCGCCGGCGCTGGCGCCAGCCCGTCGATGATCCGGTCGAGCGGCGCCAGCTGGGTTTCCCAGCGGTAATGCGCTTCGACCGCGGCGCGCGCCTTTGCCGCCATCTCGACGCGGTAGGCGCCGTCCCGCAGCAGCCTGGCGACATGCCCGGCAAACTCTTCGGCCGCGTCGCTCGCCATGATCCCGTCGCCATGCGCAAGGGCGGTGCCGCGCCACGCCGCGGTCGAGGCGACGCAGGGCAAGCCCATCGCCAGCGCTTCGAGCAATTTGTTTTGGATGCCGCGGGCCATGCGCAAGGGCGCGACAAAGACTTGCGATCGGTCGAGATAGGGCCGCGTGTCGGGGACCCATCCCGTCACCAGAACACCCGGGCGCCGGGCCAAGCGCCGCACCGGCCGCGCCGGGCGATTGCCGCAAATCGTAAAGCTCGCTTGCGGGATTTGCGCCCGCACCAAGGGCAGCACCGCGTCGCAGAACCACTGCACGGCATCGACATTCGGCCGGTAATCCATAACCCCGGTAAAGACGATCCCGCCCGGCTCCTTCACCCGGCCGGCGGAGCGGAAATGGTCGAGATCGACGCCGTTCCCGACGAGCGCCACCGGCACCCCCGGGATGAGACGCTCGAAGTCGCTCTGCTCCTGCGCGGTATGCACCAGCGAGGCAGAAAATTCTTCGGCAATGCGCCGCTCATAGGCGAGCAATCGCCGCTCCTCGGCGGCGTAAACCCATTTCAACGGGATCGGTGAGCGGACGGCGTATTGCCCCCATTTCAACGAGTCCAGATCGCCGAACTGCATGACCCGCGGGGTCAGCGGGAAATGCTCGGCAAATTGCGCAACATTGCTGCTGTAAACGAGGATCAGGTCGGGCCTCAGCGCATCGTATTTGCGTCTGATCTCGTCGTGCAGCTCGGTTTCGTCGAGGGCGGCGACCGATAGCGGCTCGCCGGTCAGCAGCGCTTTGGCCGCCCGCCATCGGATGGCGACGCCGTCTACCGGCACGGCAGTGACGCTTTTGGCGCAGTCGTCGAGACCTTTGGCGTTGGCCAGATCGCCGGCGCCGTCGCCGAGGCAGAACACGTGCACCTCGTGCTGCCGGGCGAGATGGCGGATCACATTGAAGGTCGCGATCTTGTCGCCGCGGTCGGGCGGAAACGGCACCCGCCGGCAAATGAAAAAAATCCGCATCGGTCTATCCGGCCAGCGGCCAACGCGCAAGCTCACGGCGTAACCAATTCTCCGCGATCATTATCAGCCAAACCTTACTGTGTCGAAACCATAAGTACAGATAGGATGTGGTTGCCGGCTAGTGATGAACGCGGAGCTCCTGGGACGACGCGGCACCGCTCAGCGCATCCCTGGCGCGGATTTCCCAAACCCCGGTCTTGTCGTTGACGGCCAGCGGCAGCAGCATCGCCGCCGATCCGCTTCGCGTGAACAAGTTTTGCGAGTAGTGCCGGACAACGCGGCCATCGGGATCGATCACATCGACATGGACGACATCGAACGCGCTCGGCTCGCTGCTGCGCACCACGAGCTCGACATTGGCTCCGAGCTGCGCGCCGGCGGGGCCGGAAATCGCGGGGGGCGCGAGCGGGCGATCCGACAGCGCGAGCAAGGTCGGCTCGATCGGGTCGAGGTCGATCGTGATCCGGTCGCGCTTGCCCAACGCCCATCCGGTCCGCAGGTCGTGGACCTCGAGTGGCCGCGGCAACGCAACGACAACGGTCTCTCGGCCGGGCGGGCTTTGCTCGGATGGACCGGGGGGCTCGCGTTGCAGCGCGAGGATCCTTACCCCTTGATCCTCGAAGACATAGGTGTCGACATCGGCGATCCTTTCGCCATGGGGACCGGTCACCGGAAAGGCCGGGGCAACTCCGGCGGCGGAGACGAGCTTTGCCATCACCGCACGATAATCGTCCGGCGCCGCCGAGCGCGAAGGCAGGCGGACCGCGCGCCCGCCGCTATCGGCCGCGGCCTTGCCGGCGCCGTGACCCTCGAACAGCTCGGCCAGCCGAGGCTCCCCGAGACGCCGGCCGTGCTCGTCGAAGAGACCGGGCTCGCCATCGGCAGCCGCGATGCCGCCGTGCCGGACAAAGTCTCGGATGGCGTCGGCTGCGGCCGAGGACAACGCGATCGTCTGCGGCAGCATCAGCAGATGGTACCCGTCTCGACGCAGATCGCCATGCTCGACCATCGCGGTCGAAACGAACCGCGGCTGCAGCCCGAGATGCTCGATCGCACGCACCATGCTGCGCGTGGCGCTGCGGACTGCACCGTCCTGATATTCGCTGCTGGCATCGCGGCGCGACCAGTCGCCGCCGCCGGTCCGCCGGTCGAGCAGCCAGCGCACGCGCATGCTTGCCGGCGAATAGAGGATGGCGATCGGGTCGAGGCGCCGCCGGCTGTTGATCAAGAGGGCGCCGATGCCGCCGCGGATTTCGCGATAATAAGATTGGGCTTCGCTGCCGCGCGCCCCGAGCTCGTCGTCGGTTCCGGCGAATTCGTGGTTTTCGTCCCACAGCACGAGGCCGCGCGTCCCGCGCAGCAATTCGCGCCAGACCCGGTGGGTTTCGGCCGGGCCGCCGCGAGACGAGGTCGTCAGCATGACCATCTTTGGATTGAGCGAGCGGACGAGCTCGATGTTGTCGCCGTAATCATAGAGCTCCATCAAATCGACGCTGCCGGCGAGGCGCGCATAGTCGTAGCCGCCCCAGCCGGGGATTTGCGCGCCTTCGATCGCCGCCAGCGCGTCGGGATCGGCGGCATGCACGGCCGCGGTGCCGGCGGCGATGGCGCGGGCAAAGGCGACATCCATCCACTCCTTGAAATCGGCCCAGGCCGAAAAATTCTGGTCGCGGCGGGTCAGCGCCTCCGCCGTCGTCATCGGCTCGACCGCCGCCCAATCGTGGAAATCGGAGCCCCACTGCCGATTTAACGCAGCCAGGCTGTCATAGCGACCGCGCAGCCAAGCGCGAAAGCCTGCCAGAGAATATTCGGAGAAATCGAAATCCCAGAACGCCGACAGATCGCCGATCCCGGTTTCGTCGCCGAGACTGTAATAGAGCGGCCGATAAGGGCGCAGGGCCGCGACGTCCCGGCCGAGCCGCTCGGAAATCCTCTCGAGCCACGCCGGGTCCGACAGGCTCGGCTCGCGGATAAAGGCCGAGAGGTCGCGCGGGTCTTGCCGATAAAGCTCTTTGGCCGCGGCGAACCGCCAA
The DNA here is from genome assembly GCA_963702685.1 of uncultured Alphaproteobacteria bacterium. Taxonomy (GTDB): domain Bacteria; phylum Pseudomonadota; class Alphaproteobacteria; order ATCC43930; family CGMCC-115725; genus AP-15. The sequence continues at coordinate 69,397 of CAVPDQ010000013.1, forward strand.
TTGACCGGCCGTCCTGCCGACGCGCGATGGTAGGGAGAGTAGAAGTCGGTGGCGATGTTTTCGAGATAGCAGCGCAGACCGGCCTCGACGAGCGCTGCCAGCATGCTCTTTTTGTAGGTGCCCGATCGGCTGCGATGATCGGCTTCGACCATTCCGGCCGTGACGCCGAGCCGTTTCAGCGCGGTGTAGCCGGCCGCACTCTGCGGCTGCCACATGATGATCTGGTAATCGCGCCACGGATGGTCGGGCGGCGGCACGACAAAGGACGCCGTTTCGGTTTCCTCGCGGTGCACGGAAGGCCCGCCTTTGCCGGCCTCGTCAAAGGAGAGATGAGCGGCGAGGGTGTTGCCGATCGCCACGGCCCGCCGCAAATCGAGCGCAAAGCCGGTCTCGGCAGCGCGGTCGAGATCGAGCGCGATATGCCGGCGCTCGACGACCCGGCCGGTCGTGTCGGTCCATTCGGTATCGAGAAAGCCGTGCCCCGTCGCCGGGTGGGCAAAGCGATAAATGGCGGTGATCGTGGTGTCGCGTTCGATTTTTTGCGGCAGCGCCAGCTCGTCGGCGACGGCAGAGCGAGCGGCAAGGCCGAGGCCCAGCATCGCCGCCGCCGCCACCAGGCGGCCGGCGCGGCTCATGCCGCCCGCCATTGTCCGACATCACCCGACAGCGCCGCCATTGACGGACGGCCGCGGGCGCTATAGTACGGGCCGCGCCTCGAAACCGGGCGCGCGGCAACCACATAACCGAGCATCATGTTTGCAGTGATCCGCACTGGCGGCAAGCAATATAGGGTCGCCAAGGACGATGTCATCGCCGTCGAGCGGCTCGACGGCGAGCCTGGCAGCACGATCGATTTCGCCGAGGTGCTGATGGTGGCCGACGGTGCGGCGGTGTCGGCCGGCGCGCCGCTGATCGAGGGTGCCTCGGTCAGCGCCACGATCGTCGAGCAAAGCCGGACGCCCAAGATCATCGTTTTCAAGAAAAAGCGGCGGCAAAACTACCGGCGCAAAAAAGGCCATCGCCAGCACCAGACCGTGCTGCGCGTGACCGGGATCAATACCGCGGCAGCAGCATCCGAGACGGCGGCGCCGGCAGACGGAGAAGGAGAGACTAATGGCGCATAAAAAAGCCGGCGGCTCCTCGCGCAACGGGCGCGACAGCCGCGGCCGGCGGCTCGGCGTCAAGAAATTCGGCGGCGAGATCGTCATCCCCGGCAACATCATCGTGCGCCAGCGCGGCACCAAGTTTCACCCCGGCGCGCAGGTCGGCATCGGCCGCGACCACACGCTGTTCGCGACCTCACCCGGCGCGGTCACCTTTCGCAAGGGGCTCGGCGGGCGCACCTATGTCTCCGTCGTGTCGCCGCCGACGCAGGCCGAGGCGGCCGAATAGCCGTTCCCCCGATGTCGCAAGCCGGAGGGGAACGGCCGCGTTCCCCTCTTTTCGTTTGAGCGCGGATCGAAATGAGGGAAACGGCTTCAATGCCGCACCGTCGCCCCCGCGCAGAGGCGTGTGAAGGCGTCCTTCGAGATGGCTGCTTCGCAGCTTCCTCAGGACGAGGACTCTTTCCTGATGCCGTCAAAGGGATCCAAAGGCTGCCTCATGCTGAGGAGCGCCCGTGGCGCGTCTCGAAGCACGCACGACCGCGATGCAGCCAATATCCTCACACGTTCGAAAGCAGGGGCCAGGGGCAATCGCACTTCGAGACGGTCTTACGATCTGATATTTCTAAACCAATGTCTTGGGCTCGATGAAATTTCTCGACCAATGCAAGATTTACCTGAAAAGCGGCGACGGCGGCCGCGGGGCGATGAGCTTTCGCCGTGAGAAGTTTATCGAGTTCGGCGGCCCCGACGGCGGCGACGGCGGCAAGGGCGGCGACATCGTCTTGGTCGCGGCGGACAATCTGAACACCCTGATCGATTACCGCTATCGCCAGCATTTCCGCGCGCCGAACGGGCGCGGCGGGGCCGGCCGCAACAAAACCGGAGCCGGCGCCGACGACCTCGTTTTGACCGTCCCGGTCGGGACCCAGATCATGGACGAGGAAAATTGCCTCGTTCTCGCCGACCTCACCCGCGCCGGCGAGCGCCGCGTGCTGCTGCGCGGCGGTGACGGCGGCTTTGGCAATGCCCGCTACAAGAGCGCCACCAACCGCGCGCCGCGCCGCGCCGATCCGGGCTGGCCGGGCGGCGAGGCCTGGGTGTGGCTGCGGTTGAAGCTGATTGCCGATATCGGTCTCGTCGGCCTGCCGAACGCCGGGAAGTCGACAATGCTCGCCGCGGTCTCGCATGCCCGGCCCAAGATCGCCGATTACCCGTTCACCACGTTGAAGCCGCAGCTCGGGACGGTACGCCTCGACGACGAAGAATTCGTGCTGGCCGATTTGCCCGGCCTGATCGAGCATGCGAGCGAAGGTGCCGGGATCGGCACCCGCTTTCTCGGCCATGTCGAGCGCTGCGCCCTTATCCTGCACCTTGTCGACGGCACCCTCGACGATGTCGCCGCCGCCTACCGCACGATCCGCCGCGAGCTGGCCGCCTACGGCCACGGCCTCGCCGACAAGCCGGAAATCGTCGGCCTCAACAAGATCGACGCGCTCGACCCCGAGCGGTCGCGGCGACGCGGCGGCAGTTGCAGCGCGCCGCCGGACGCGGCACGCGCGTGCTGCCGCTGTCCGGTGTGAGCGGCGAGGGCGTGCCGGTCATGCTGGCGGCGTTGTTCGACGTGCTCGCCGAGGAGCGTGCGCGGGAAGGCGAAAAGGGCGGCAGTGGGTTCGCTCCTGCAAACCTCGTAGCGAGCACGGCGGCCGAGGCGCGCGCCCGCCGGGCGCTTGCACCGTCCGGCAAAAACATTAGCTTTTCGGTACGCAGGACGTGCGATAATATACAGATGGCGTGCGGGGAAAGTGATGGCAAAGACCAAGACCATTTTTGACGACATCGACGAGGACGCCGAGGCGCGCGCGATTGCCGAGGCCGAG
>CAVPDQ010000014.1:0-683594 GCA_963702685.1 uncultured Alphaproteobacteria bacterium
ATGCTGCCGAGCCGAGAAACGCCAGCACGGCAAGCGCTAGGAATGCGAGGCGAAAACTGCCGGCATGGCCCATTCTGTCCCTCCCTTGCGGCGTCGCCGCTACCCGATACGAGGGTATATGAGGAACATACGGCAGATGTAAAGCTATTTATCTCGTATTTGACGAAAATTATATATTATTACCCGCTATGAGCGTTATCGGCGCCGGAACAGCCCGTGGGCGAGGATGCCGCAGACGATCAGAGCCCCGCCCGCCATCCGCGCCGCGGTCAGCCGCTCGCCCAAGACCGAGATGCCGATTACGACCACGGTCACGAGCTCGGTGTTGGCGATGATCGCATAGCTGGCGGGGCCGAGCCGCGGCACGCTGTAGCTGAAGAGGGTGACGGTCAGCGCGCCCGGACCCAGAGCGATGACCAGCAGCAGCAGCCAAGTGCCCGGGGCGGCGGGCACATCGAGGCCAAAATAGAGGCTGATGCCGCCAAAGCTGAGCGCCAGACCGAGATAGAGGTAGATGGCCGCGATCAATGGCGGGTGCCGGCGCATCAGCACCGAGCTCGCCGCAAGGTAGAGCGCGTAGATCAAGGGCGCCGGCAGGATCCACATCAGCCCCCGCGGATCGAGGCCGCCCTTCAGACCCGGCAAGGTAACCAGCCCGGCGCCGATAAGGATGATTGTGACGCAGGCCGCTGCGCGCCGCCGGACCGGCCGCTTGAACAACAGCCGGTCGAGCATCAGCGTCAGCGCCGGATAGGTGTAGAACAACAGGATGGCGATGCTGCTGTCGAGGGTGTGCAGGCTCTCCCAAAAGCACAAGGTCTGCCCGGCGCCGAGGGTCGCGCCGACCACTGCGATCCGCCAGGCGCCGCCACGCCATGCAGCGCGGAAGTCGTGCCGCGCCAATGCCGAGGCGACAAAGAGCGGCACCAACGCCAGCCCGTAGCGCCAGACCAGCATCGATGTCGCGCTGACCCCGTCGCGATAGAGCCGGATGACGAGGAGCGGCATAAAGCCGACCATGACGCTGCCGCCGACCGCCGCCAGCGCCGACCGCCACCGGCGCGCCCGCTCCGCGGCGGTCTCGGAAATCTCGACGGTTTCGCCGGCCGCAGCCATCGGACGGGCCTACGGCGGTTCAGCCACCCGCGTCTATTGCTTTCTTCGTGGCCATCGCCGATCGCCACCGGCGCGCCGCTGCGCGGGTCGGCCCGGATCGCCGAGCGGGCGGCAGACAACCCGGCGCAGGGCAGCTTCCCGAGGACGCACGGGGTCGTTTGTTGTCCGCGCGCACCCGGCCGCCATAAAGTCCGACCCTGTGCCCAAATCGGAGGCAATTATTGGATCGAGCCTTTCCGCGGCAGCAATCGCCCGCTGTCGTGGTCCCGCGGCGGGGGATGGTGCTGGCCGCCGCGCTGATGGCAACCTTTATGGCCGCGGTCGAGAGCAGCATCATCGCCACCGCGATGCCGACGATCGTCGGCGATCTCGGCGGATTTCGGCTGTTCAGCTGGGTGTTCGCGGCCTATCTGCTGGCGATGGCGGTGTCGGTGCCGATCTACGGCAGGCTCGCCGACATCTACGGCCGCAAGCGGGTGTTCTTTGCCGGAACCGGCATCTTTCTGGTCGGCACCACCTTGTGCGGGTTTTCCCGAACCATGCTGATGCTGGTGATATTCCGCGCCGTGCAGGGGATCGGCGCCGGGGCGATCCAGCCGATCGCCAGCACCGTCATCGGCGACATCTACACCCCGGCCGAGCGCGCCCGGGTGCAGGGCTATCTGTCGAGCGTGTTCGGCGTCTCGGCGATCATCGGGCCGGCGCTCGGCGCCTTTCTGGTCGAGCACGTGCATTGGTCGGTGGTGTTCTGGGTCAATCTGCCGATCGGCGCCGCCAGCATCGCGATGTTCGCGGTCTTCCTGCCCGAGCGGGTCGAGCGCCGCCGGCACCGTATCGATTATCTCGGCGCCGTCCTCCTGATCGTCGGCGTCGGCGCGCCGATGCTGGCGCTGGTGCAGGCGCGCAGCCTCGCCGGCGGCGACCTTGCAGCGCTGGTGGCTCTGGGCATCGCCGCGCTCGCCGCTCTTGCCGTGCAGGAGAGCCGCACCCCGGAGCCGATGGTGCCGTTTCGGCTGTGGCGCAACCGCGTCATCGCGCTCGCCAATCTCGGCATCTTCGGCACCGGCTCGACGATGATGGCGGTCAGCGCCTTTCTGCCGACCTATGTGCAGGGCGTCATGGGCCGCAGCCCCGGTATCGCCGGGCTGACGCTGGGCTGCATGTCGGTCACCTGGATGCTCGCCTCGTTCGCCGCCGGCCGGCTGATGATCCGCACCTCCTATCGCCTCGCCGCCACCATCGGCGGCATCGCGCTGGCGGCCGGTGCTGCGATGCTGACCCAGCTGAGCCTTCGAGCCCCGTCGCCTGGGCGGCGGCGGCCGCGTTGGTCATGGGCATCGGCATGGGCTGCTGCAACACCGCCTTTCTGGTGTCGATCCAGGCGAGCGTCGATTGGAGCGAGCGCGGCGTCGCCACCGGCGCCAACATGTTCATGCGCATGATCGGTCAGTCGTTCGGCGCGGCGCTCGGCGGCGCGATCCTCAATTTTGGTGTCTTCAGCCGGCTTCCCGACGCGGCCGACGCGGTCAACCGGCTGTTGGAGCCGAGCTTGCGCGCGGGCCTCGGCGCCGCCGAGATCAGCCGCTTGACCGGCGCGGTCGCAGCCTCGCTGCACGACGTGTACCTGATCGCCGTGGCGACCGCCGCCCTGACCCTCGTCGTTGCGCTGCGCTTTCCGGCGCGGTTGAGCCCGTTGCGCCCGGCGCAGCCGGGCTCGCGTTGAGCCGCTCTCTCGTTGAGCCGCCGCCGCGTTGTCCTATAATCGCAGCAAATCCCTGGATAGAGGAAAGCGCTATGGCGGTCGTTCTCGGCACAGAAGGCTATCGGTACGAGGTCCTCGACGGCTGGGCCAAATTGCCGCCGGGGATGGAGTTCAACGCCGATGTCGCCGCGGTCGGCGTCGACGGCAACGACAATGTCTATGCCTTCAACCGCGGCAAGCATCCGATGTGCGTCTTCGACCGCGACGGCAATTTGCTGCGCAGCTGGGGCGAAGGTGTCTTCCTGCGCCCGCACGGCGTCTTCATGGCGCCCGACGGCACGATCTGGCTGACCGATGACGGCGACCATTCGGCCCGGCAATGCACGCTCGACGGCAAGGTGCTGCTGACCATCGGCATCCCCGGCAAGGCGGCACCCTATATGTCGGGCGAGCCGTTCAACCGCTGCACCCACACCGCGATGTCGCCGCAGGGCGACCTTTACATCTCCGACGGCTACGGCAATTCCCGCGTCCACAAATACACGCCCGACGGCCGGCTTTTGATGTCGTGGGGCGAGCCCGGCACCGATCCGGGCCAGTTCAACATCGCCCACAACGTGTGCTGCGACGCCGATGGCTGGGTCTATGTCGCCGACCGCGAAAACCATCGCGTCCAGGTGTTCGACGGCAACGGCAAGTACGAAAGCCAGTGGAACAACATGCACCGGCCCTCGGGCCTATATCTGGAGCCGGGCAAGGCCGGGCGCATGTATATCGGCGAGATCGGCCCCGACATGGCGGTCAATATCGACCTGCCGGGCTGCGGGCCGCGCGTCAGCATCTACGCGCATGACGGCACGCTCCTGGCGCGGCTCGGCCACGAGCATGCCGGGCTCGCCACCGGCCAGTTCATCTCGCCGCACGGCATCGCCGTCGATAGCGCGCGGCGACATCTATGTCGGCGAGGTCAGCTTTACCAATTGGGGCCGCCGGGTGCGCGCCAAGGGCGAGCCGATCCCGCCCGGCCTCAGGAGCCTGCAAAAGCTCGTCCGGGTCGGGTGACGTTCAGACCGGTGCCAGGCGAAACCGGCAATCGCGGTCGCGGGCGATCTGGTTGACGAGCTCGATCTCCCAGGCGAGGTACTCGCGCATATAGCGCTCGCGGTCGGCGGGCCGGTCGCGGGCCGAGAGCGCCACATCGTCGGGCTCGTCGGCGAGCTTGTCGAGGCCGGTTTCGAGCGGCAGGCCCGCTGCCTTCCACGCCGCGGTGCCGCCGGCCAGGACCGTCGCCGGCCGGCGCGACGAGAGCTCGGCCGCGGCAAAGCGGGCGATCGCCCCATCCTCGCTGGTCAACACCAGGTCGCCTCCGGCCGGGAGCTTGCCGAGCGCGCCGGAAAGCCGGGCGCGGACCGCAAACCAGGCGCCTGGAATGTGGCCCTGGCGGTGCTGCCGGCTCAACGCCAGATCGACGACGACGGCCCCTTCCCTCGCCCGCAATTCCGCCGGTGACAAGGTCGGCGGCTCGTCGCCGAGCGGGAAGGCGCTCGTATCGGCCGCCGGCACGCCGGTTTCGAGCTTCGCATCCGCCAGCCCCCGATCGAGCACCACCGCGTCCCACCCCATGCGCCTGAGCCACGAGGCGGTCATCCGCGCCCTGACCCCGGTGTCGTCGACGAGGACGACGCGCGCGCCCCAGACCCCGAGCCAGCTGTCGGTCTCCTGCACCAATTGCCCGCCCGGCGCCATCCGCGAGCCCGGCAGATGCCCGGCGCGGTATTCGGCCGGGTCGCGCACATCGAGAAGATAGAGCGTGCGCCGGTCGGCCTCGCGTTGCCACTGGGCGAGGGTGGCGCCGTCGATGACCGGCACGCGGTAGCGCCGCGCCACCGCATCCGCCCGCTCGCGCGCGGCAGCGATCGCCTCGGCCGAGAGCGCGGGCGCCCGCCGGTCGGCGCCGTTGACCACGCCGAGCCCGGCGAGATGCCAGGCCATCGTGCCGTCCTTCAGCGAGACGACGCGGTTTGGCACGCCGGCATCGATCAGCGACTGCGCGCCGATGATGCTGCGGGTGCGCCCACCGCAATTGACGACGACAAAAGTGTCGGGCGACGGCACCAGCTCGGCGAAGCGATAGACCAGCTCGGCGCCGGGAACGCTGACCGCCCCCGGGATGCTGTTCGAGTGATATTCCTCGTAGGAGCGGCTGTCGAAGATCACGAGCTTTTCACCCGAACGTTGCCGCTCAGCGAGTTCATCAGCGGCGATCCACGGGGTTTTCATCTCGTGCTCGACGACCTCGGCAAAGGCTTTCGAGGGCACATGCACGCCGCTGTAGACCGGAAACCCGGCCTGCTCCCAGGCTGCGACCCCGCCCGCCAGCACCGCGACATCGCTCCAGCCGCCATCGACGAGGCGCGCCGCCGCCCGCTCGGCGAGCCCCTCGGTATCGTCGCACACGACGATCGGCGCCGTGCGCCGCGGCAACAACGCCGGTGCGATCAATTCGAGCCGCGACAGCGGCAGGCACGCCGCCATCAGCAGGTGGCGCTCGTGAAAGCTCCCCTCTTCGCGCGCGTCGACAATCGCGATCTCGCCGCCCGCCTGGTAGCGATCGCGCAACGCGGTCGCGGTGATGCTGTTGGCCCGTGTCGCCATGACGCCCTCCAGAGATGCACCTGCGCTGTCGATTGCCGGAATTTACCGGACACGTCAAAAGATCCGCCTCTCGGCTTAGGCGGTCCTCCATTGATATCTTATAGTGTGTCTTGATATCGCCCCTATCACAGCGCCGGCTGAGAGGACGTGAATGAATTGGGAGGACCGGAAATAGCGCGCTGGATCGGCGCCGTGCATGCTTCGAGACGCGCCCGCCTGTCCTGAGGAGCCGCCGCAGGCGGCGTCTCGAAGGGGGCGCTCCTCGGCATAAGGTAAGCTGTTGATGCCAGTTATGGAACCCCTCGTCCTGAGGAAGCTGCGAAGCAGCTGTCTCGAAGAGCCTGCCCCCGCGAAGGTGGGGGACGCACGGCGCCGATGCAGTCCAAACCAATTCCTTCACAGCCTCTGAGGCGAGACTATGGCAGCTATCGTCGTACGAAAACTCTCACCAGACGGCCCCGGCGTTATTTTCGCGGGCGGGCTCCCGCGCCGCCGGCGATTTCACACGCTGGCGCGAACGGTTCGTGGAAGAATTCATCTGAGACAGGTTCGGTGCGTGGGCCGACAAGATGGAGCAAAAAATAAAGACGTGGGAGGCGCGGAGAACACCGCAGGCCGTTCTCGCCGGGCCGGTCGGGTCGCCTGCCGTGCCAGGCGGTCCAAACATCGGGCCGGAGCCGGACGTGACGCCGGGTCCGCCGCTCGATGCGGAAGCGATGGCCGAACGCACGGCGCAGTTCGATGAGCTGTGGGCGGACATGACCGGCGAGAAGCCTTCGCAAACGCCAGAGAAGCCGCGCCGCGCCGGGCGTGCAAAGCGCGCGGCGAAGAAACCGGGAATTCTCACAAAAGGATTCGGACGGTGAGGGCGCATGAACAAGGATACAAGCCGCGTCGTGTGGGTGAGGCTTCAGCTCGATCCGGGGGCAATCGCCTTCGCTGAATTGGAATGGACGCGGCGTGCCTATGCCTCGCGGGCCGATGGAAAAGGGAAGAAAACCCGTAGGCACGCCTACGGCTCAGCCTGGAGCAACGGAGGGTCTTGAATGAAACGGATTATATTGGCCGCTTCGGTCGCGGCGATTCTGACGGCCGGCCAAGGGTTTTTTGCGCCGGTGATCGCGGCGGATTCCTGGGTTGGACAATACACGGGGCATTCTGGCTCGTATCATTGGGAGGCAACGATCACCAACCAGGGCGCAGGAATCTACGATCTCCACATCTCTGTGGGGTCACGGATGCCCGCATGTTCGGGCGACGTTTCCGCGCCAGCGAAGCTGGTCGGCGGCAAGCTTTTGATCGACAGCGACGATTGTACCCTGACGATCTCAAGGCGCGGGGCTAAAGGTATTCGGATCGAGGAAAAGGAATGCAGCTGGCACGGGGTCGCCTGCGGGTTTGACAGCGCTTTAACTCGAACCTCCGCCAATCCTGATTCAGGCAAGCAGCGGCTGCGGCCGTGACGGTGCCGGACGCCCTCGATGTTCCGGTCATGGAGGAGGGCGGCGACGGTCAGATGGCGAATTGCGCGTCCAGCACGGTTGCCGGATTGAAGGCCCAAGGCGACGGCTTTCTCGCCGTCCGCTCCAGTCTGGTCTTTTCCGGCACCATCATCACCCGGCCCGACACCGGAACGCCGGGCGCGATGAACAGCATATAGCCGTCCCTAACGTTCATGGCCGTGCCGACCTTGTGCGCCTTGTTACGCGGCTGGCCCTTGTAGGTGAATTTCTCGAAGATGATTAAATCGAACCGCATCGCCATACGGCAATTATCTCACGGCCTCGCCGAATTGGGGGATGTCCCGGTCGATGTTGAAATAGGAGGGCAGGCGTTGCCCACCTTGAGCCTGTAGGCTCGGGGTGCTGAATCCACGAAGGAGAGCAACGCCATGAAGGAATTTACCACAACGGCCGCCGTCATCCCGGTGGCAATCGTCGAAGAGGCTTGGCAAGAGGTCGGAGCGAGCTTCGAGCGTTCTGCCTGACGGCAGGCATCGCCACCCTGGCCAACATGATGGAGGAGGATGCGGCCCGGCTGTGCGGCCCCCGTTATGGGCGCGCCGACGGCAAGGACGGGCACCGCTGGGGGAAGACCAAGGGAAAGGTCGGCTTTCACGGCGGCAAGGTCGAGATCGAACGCCCTCGTGTGCGCGCCCGTGAAGGCGGCGAGATCGCCTTGCCGAGCTGGGAGACGGCGAAGTCCGAGGACCTGCTGGGCAAGTGGGCGCTGAACCTGATGCTGATCAACGTCTCGACGCGCAAGTTCGGCCGCGCCGTCCGCCTGCCGGAAGGCGATATGCCTGCGCCCAAGGGCACCGGCGTGTCCAAGTCGGCGGTGTCACGCCGGTTCGTGGCGCTGTCGGCGGAGCGCATGGCGGAATGGATGGCGGCCGACCTGTCCGAGCTGGACCTGCTGATCATCCAGATCGACGGCATCCACATCGAGGAGGACCTCATGCTGCTGGCCGCCGTCGGCATCGACGGTGACGGCGGCAAGCATCCTCTCGGCGTGATCGAGGGGGCCACCGAGAACACCGCCGTGGCGCAGGCGCTTCTGGACAACCTGGTTGGGCGTGGCCTCGATCCGAAGGTCTGCCGCCTGTTCATCATCGACGGAGCCAAGGCGCTGTCCAAGGCGATCCGCCGGACCTTCGGCCGCCACACCCCGATCCAGCGCTGCCAGGTTCACAAGGCCCGCAACATCACCGAGCGCCTCGCCAAGCCCTTGCATGCCAGCGTGCGCAAGGCGCTGCGTCAGGCGTGGGAACTCGATGATGCCGCGAAGGCGGAAAAGCTGATCCGCAATCTCGCCCGCCGCCTGGAACGCGAGGCCCCCGGCGTCTCCGCCAGCATCCTGGAAGGCATCGACGAAATCCTCACCGTCACCCGCCTCGGCCTCCCGGTCGAATTGCGCCGGTCGCTGGCGTGCACCAACATCATCGAAAACATGAACGGCACCATCCGGCAGGTGTGCCGCAACGTCAAACGCTGGCAGGATGCCAAGATGGCGCTGCGCTGGACCGCGGCCGCCATGCTGGAGGCCGCCAAGGGCTTCCGGCGGCTCAAGGCCCGCAAGCAATTACCGATCCTGCGGGCCGCTCTGGCCGCCCATCAGGCCAAGCACGCCATAAACCCCGACCTTGAACAGCACGCCAAGGCCGCATAGCCTGCCCAACCAGCGATGCCTGCCGAGGGAATTTCAACACGGAGCGGGACATCCCCCCGAATTGCTGTTGGGAGCGGAGAATTTGCCTATCGGCAGGCGGCAAACCGCGCTGGCGGCTGCGCTGGAGCAGCAAATTGCAGACTTGTTCGGCGATCGCATCATTCCTTTCGACGTCCCCGCGGCCGAGGCCTATGCGAAGATCGTCGTCGGGGCGCGCAGCCAAGGACATACGATTTCGGTCGCAGATGGTCAAATCGCGGGGATAGCGGCCGCCAACGGATTGCGGATCGCGTCGCGCGATGAGCTGCCATTTCACGCGGCCGGCCTGGTCGTAATCAATCCTTGGAACCACGGGGCATGAGCGATCGGCCTGCCATTCGGTTTGCCGGAATTCGCCGCACACGTCAAAGTCGGTCTTGGATAATGAGAGGGAGCCGAGATGTCGGAAGGAAGACGGGCGCGGCCGGTGCCGACGCCGGAGACGCAGCATTTCTGGGACGGCACAAGGGCGGGCGAATTGCGGCTGCAGCGCTGCAATGGTTGCGGCAAGGTGTATTTCCCGCCGCGGCCGTTCTGCCCGGCCTGCGCCTCGCGCGATGTCGGCGTCTTCGCGGCGAGCGGCAAGGGCCGGCTCTATTCCTATGTGATCCACCACCGCCCGGTGCCGGGCTTCACCCCGCCCTATGCGATCGCCGTCGTCGAATTGGACGAGGGGCCGCGAATGATGACCAACATCACCCAATGCCCGCAGACCCCCGAGGCATTGCAGCTCGACATGCCGCTCGAAGTCGCCTTTGAAAAGCTCGACGACGAGATCACCCTCCCCCTCTTCCGCCCGGCCCGGAGCTGAATGCGATGAAGCCGAAATCGATCGCCATCGTCGGCGCCGCCGAGACCACCCGGCTCGGAATCATCCCCGACATGTCGCAAATCCAATTGCACGCCGACGCGGCATTGAACGCGATGGCCGATGCCGGGCTCAAGCCCGCCGATATCGACGGCATCGCGACCGCCGGCGAGACGCCGGTGACGGTGGCGCATTATCTGGGTCTGACGCCCAAATGGGTCGACGGCACCGCGGTCGGCGGCTGCTCGTTTATGATCCATGTGCGCCACGCCGCCGCGGCGATCGAATCGGGCCTGTGCCGAGACGGTGCTGATCACGCATGGCGAGAGCGGCCGGTCGGGTGTCGGGCGCACCCGCAATGTCGTGGCCCCGACGAGCCTCGCCGGCCAGTTCGAGCAGCCCTATGGGCCGATGGGGCCGCCGACTTTGTTCACGATCCCGGTCTTGCGCTACATGAAGACCTATGGCCTGACGCACGAGCAACTGGCGATGGTCGCGGTGGTGCAGCGCGAATGGGCGGCGCAAGAACCCGCGCGCCACCTTCAAGACGCCGATCACCGTCGAGGACGTGCTGAATTCGCGGATGATCGCCTACCCGTTCCGCCTGCTGCAGTGCTGCCTGGTGACCGACGGCGGCGGCGCGCTTGATTCTCACCGCGGCCGAGCGCGCCAAGGATTTCCCGACCAAGCCGGTCTACCTCCTCGGCACCGGCGAGAGCGTCGAGACCCCGATGGTCAGCCAGATGGCGGATTTCACCTCGTCGCGCGCGTTCCGCGTCGCCGGGCGCCAAGGCCTTTGCCGAGGCCGGCATCACCCACAGCGACGTCGATCACCTGATGATCTACGACGCCTTCGCCCACCTGCCGATCTACGGCCTCGAAGATTTCGGCTTTGTCGCCGCGCGGCGAGGCCGGCGCCTTCATCGCCGAGCGCAACACCGCCCCCGGCGGCAAGCTGCCGCTCAACACCAATGGCGGCGGCCTTTCCTACATGCATTCCGGCATGTACGGCATGTACGCGCTTGCAGGAGAGCGTGCGCCAGATGCGCGGCATCGCCCCCGCCCAGATCCCCGGCGCCAAAATCTCGGTCTGCCACGGCGTCGGCGGCATGTTCGCCGCCTCCGGCACGATCATCATGTCGAACGAGCCGCCTTGACCAGGGACACTATTCTCGCCATTTGCGTCAAGGCCGACGAGTCTTCGGCAGGCCCGGCCGTCAAATGCGAGTTGGACGCCCAACCCTTCGGTAATAGCGTCCAGGCATGCCAACCATCAGCGCCTTTTACGGCATAATCATTCGCATGTATCATCGTGACCATGAGCCGGCGCACTTCCACGTGTTCTATCAAGGCAACGAGGCGAAGATCGACATTGAAAAGTTGCAGCTGATGGCTGGTCATTTGCCTCGCCGCGCTCTCGGGCTTGCGCTCGACTGGGCGGAGTTGCACCAGACTGAGCTTCGAGCCAACTGGACTCTGGCGCAGCAGCGCCGGCCGATCGGCAACATCGAGCCACTGGAGTAAATCCGATGATGCCCCGCGTCATAAAGGTCGCCCCGCTTCCGCAATACCGGCTCCATGTCGAATTCGACGACGGTGTCTCGGGCACCATCGACCTGTCCGACGAGCTCGACGGCGAAGTGTTTCAGCCCTTGCGCGACGACGCAGTATTCCGTCAGGTGACAGTCGACGACTTCGGCGCGGTGTGCTGGCCGAACGGCCCGGACCTGGCGCCGGACGCGATCCACAGCCAGCTCGCAGTCGAGCCCGCGACCCCGCCGCGTCGGTGATCGCCGCCCAGCACCAATGGCGGCGGTCTCTCCTACATGCATTCCGGCAGTGCACGCGTTGCAGGAGAGCATGCGCCAGATGCGCGGCATCGCCCCCGCCCAGGTCAAGGGCGCCAAGATCTCGGTCTGCCACGGCGTCGGCGGCATGTTCGCCGCCTCCGGCACGATCATCAGTCGAGCGAGGGACCGTGACGGGCGCTCTGTGATGCGCCACCGTCCTCGCGACTTTCGCGCCGACGAGGCTCCAGCCAGCCCAGGGCCACGATATAAAGTAAACTGTCACCGTAATCGAAGTAAACTGTCACCGTAATCGGCCGATATAAAGTAAACTGTCACCGTAATCGGCCATGGTGAGGCTCTGCTGCTCCGCTGCCATCGACGCCTCCCGCTCAGGGAACCCCCGGTTGGACCACCTGCTCGGATAATCCACGTCTGCAGGCGTGCGGTGTGAAGCGCGTCACACGTGTAAGGTTTTTTTCAGCGTCGCGGCGCGGTGCACCTTGGGCGTCTTACTTACCCGGTTGCGGGTCCCCGTTGGGCCCGTGCGAGACGGTGCCGATCACGCATCGCGAGAGCGGCCGCTCCGGCGTCGGGCGCACCCGCAAGGTCGTGGCCCCGACGAGCCTCGCCCGCCGGTTCGAGCAGCCCTAAGGGCCGATGGGTCCGCCGACTTTGTTCACGATCCCGGTCCTGCGCTACATGAAGACCGATGGCCCGACGCACGAGCAATTGGCGATGGTCTCGGTCGCCCCGCCCGAATGGGCTACGAAAAAACCGAGCGCACCCTTCAAGAAGTCAAGGCCTCCCTGGCTTCGCGCGGGTGCTTGGCGATGACTTGGAGATACGCAGCCGCCGGAGCATCGGGCTGACGGCGGCCCTGTTCCCAATTCTTCAGCGTGGCGAGCGGGATGCGGTAGACGCGGGCGAATTCCTGCTGGGACATTCGCAATTGTCTACGGATGGCGCGCACATCGGGTACTTCGACCACATGAGCTCGAACCCCACCAGGCTGGCCCTCGGCGTGTTCGCAGGCTTCGGTCAGACTTTCGATGAGCTCCTTGCTGAACTTGTTCATTGTCTCCTCGTCAATGCCCGTAAGCCTTTTTCAGCCGCGTCACAAGGTCTTGCACAGTTCGGCGCGCATCCGGCGAGAGATCGTCGCGGCGTGCCTTCGCGTAGATCATCAGCAAGTAAAGTGGCATCCTCGGATCATGGTAGAAGTAGGTGACACGAACCCCGCCTCGCTTGCCGCTGCCGCGCCAACTCCATCTGACCTTGCGAACACCGCCGCTTGCCGGGATCAGATCGCCGGCCTCAGGGTTGTGCGCTATGAAATCGACGAACTCGAAGCGCTCGCCATCGGTCCACAGCGCGCCTGCTTGGCGCATGAACACGGCCGTCTCCGCTACCGTGATCGGCCGGCTTCGCATCCGCGCAATGTACGCCAATGGCGCCTATTTTCAAGAGCCAAAGGGTCGGCAGCATGTTCGGCCGCTTCCGGCACCATCATCATGGCCAACGAGCAGCCGTGATCCCCCTCTTCTCTCCGTGGCGCAGGCTGTGAGTGAAATTCTGGCCATGCCCACAATCGGCGCCTCCTATGGCATAATCATCCGTATGTACGATTGTCCCCATCCATGGGCGGCGCATTTTCACATCAATTAAATGGAGAGCTCGCGCGATCAACGAGGACAAGATAATCGATTTTCTGCGCGGCCGGTTTGCCCGCATCGACGAGCGTTTCGACCGCATCGATGCCCGGCTCGACGAAATGACCGGGCAGGTGCTTCGCCCGGAACCCGAGATTGTCGATTTGCGCCGCGAGATCGCCGGACTTCACGAAGATTATGTCGGCGTTGCCGGTCGCCTCGATGGGCTGGACCGCCGTATTGCCCGCATCGAGCGCCGGCTCGCGCTGGTCGAGGAAGGCGCATAAGCACGCCCGCCAACGATAACCTCGCCGAACCGACATCCGGCTGGTTACGGCTGGTTGCGGCAACAGTCTACATATCAGGTTGCGTCTTCCGAGGATGTGGGCGCGGATCGACCGGTCCGGCGAGGGCTCGGCCTCGGGGGTTCGGTCGTTGCTCCTCGCCGCCGATTTCCATTTTTTGTTTAGCCGCGAGCCCGTCGGGCGCATGATTCGCGACGGGAGGTATCTGGCATGAGCTCGGCCGAGGTCTTAAATTTGACGACGATGTTGCCGCTTCTCGTTGCCGAGCGCCCGCGGGGCGATGTCGGCAGGCCGTTCAGGATCGCGTCGGAGTTCCGCCCGGCCGGCGACCAGCCGCAGGCGATCGACGAATTGTGCGAGGGGATCGGGCGCGGCGAGCGCGACCAGGTGCTGCTCGGCGTCACCGGCTCGGGCAAGACCTTTACGATGGCGCACGTCATCGCCCGCACCGGCCGGCCGGCGATTATCTTGGCACCCAACAAGACCCTCGCCGCCCAGCTCTATGGCGAGATGCGGAGCTTTTTCCCGGACAACGCGGTCGAATATTTCGTCTCCTATTACGACTATTACCAGCCCGAAGCCTATGTTCCGCGCACCGACACCTATGTCGAAAAGGAATCGTCGCTGAACGAAGAGATCGACCGGATGCGCCACTCGGCGACCCGCGCGATCCTCGAGCGCCGCGATGTCGTCGTCGTCGCCAGCGTCTCGTGCATCTATGGCATCGGCTCGGTCGAGACCTATTCGCAGATGACGCTGTCGCTGGAGAAGGGCGACCGGGTCAACCGCAATCAACTGTTGGCCCGGCTCGTCGAATTGCAGTACCGGCGCAACGACCACAATTTCTTTCGCGGCGCCTTTCGCGTGCGCGGCGACACGATCGAGATCTTTCCGGCGCATTACGAGGACCGCGCCTGGCGGCTCTCATTGTTCGGCGACGAGATCGATGCGATCCACGAGATCGACCCCTTGACCGGCGAAAAGACCGCCGCGTTGCAATCGATCAAGGTCTACGCCAACAGCCATTATGTGACGCCGCGCCCGACCCTGCTGCAGGCGATCGAGCAGATCAAGCGCGAGCTCAAATTGCGCCTCGACGAGCTTTTTACCGAGGGCAAATTGCTCGAGGCGCAGCGGCTCGAGCAGCGCACCAACTACGATCTCGAAATGATCGAGGCGACCGGCAGCTGCGCCGGCATCGAGAATTATTCGCGCTATCTGACCGGGCGCAAGCCGGGCGAGCCGCCGCCGACCTTTTTCGAATACATGCCGCGCGACGCGCTGGTCTTTGTCGATGAATGCCACGTCACCGTGCCGCAATTGGGCGGCATGTTCCGCGGCGACTGGGTGCGCAAATCGACCTTGGCCGAATACGGGTTTCGCCTGCCCTCCTGCACCGACAACCGCCCGCTCAAATTCGAGGAATGGGAGGCGATGCGCGGCCAGACGGTGTTTGTCTCGGCCACCCCCGGCCCGTGGGAGATGAACCGCGCGGGCGGTGTCTTTGTCGAGCAGATCGTGCGGCCCACGGGCCTCGTCGATCCGCCCTGCATCATCCGGCCGGTCGAGAACCAGGTCGACGATCTGATGGCCGAATGCCGCGAGGAAGCGGCAAAGGGCCACCGCGTGCTGGTCACGACGCTGACCAAGAAGATGGCCGAGGCGTTGACCGAATACCTGCACGAGGCCGGGATCAGGGTGCGCTACATGCACTCCGACGTGGACACGCTGGAGCGGATCGAGATCATCCGCGACTTGCGGCTCGGCGCGTTCGACGTGCTGGTCGGCATCAACCTCTTGCGCGAAGGGCTCGACATCCCGGAATGCGCGCTGATCGCCGTGCTCGACGCCGACAAGGAGGGCTTTCTGCGCTCGCGCACCTCGCTGATCCAGACCATCGGACGGGCCTCGCGCCACATCGACGGCCGGGCATTGCTCTATGCCGACCGGATGACCGACAGCCTCAAGGCGGCGATCGAGGAGACCAATCGCCGGCGCGAAAAGCAGGAGGCCTACAACGCCGCAAACGGGATCACCCCCGAGAGCGTGCGCCGCGGCATCGCCGACATCCTCGAAAGCGTCTATGAGCGCGACCATGTGACCTTGGGCCTGTCCGAAGGCGAAGCCTCGCACTACCAGGGTCGCGATCTGAAGGCGGTGGTCGCCGACCTCGAAAAGCGGATGAAGGATGCCGCCGCCGACCTCGAATTCGAGGAGGCGGCACGCCTGCGCGACGAGATCCGCCGGCTCGAGCAGGTCGATCTCGGCCTGCCGGTGAGCGCGACCACCGCCGCCCGCGCGGGATCGCAGCCATCGGAAGGCGCGCGCGGCCGCTCGATCGCAGGCCGCGCCGGAGTTTCGGCGCGCGACGTGATGCGCGCCAAAATGCGCGCGAAAAAGGAACGCCGTGCCCGCCGCTGAGCTTGCAGCTGATGGCGAACGGAAGCCTGCACAGCCCAAGATTTTCCACATTGCCCACGCCGACCGTCTCCCGTCGATGGTCGCTGACGGTGGCTTATGGTGCGACCGGAGGATGTTGGCCCGAGCGGCCGCCGGAACCGTGATTGGAATGGGCGGGATCAAGCAGCGGCGATTGACGCTGCCGGTGAGGTGTCATCTCGGCACCTATGTGGGGGATTATGTCCCTTTTTACTTTTGCCCGCGCTCGATTATGCTGTTCGTCATTCATTGCGCGAATCATCCGGAGCTCGCCTATCACGGCGGACAGGGGCAGATCGTGCATCTGGAGGCAGATCTGCATCGTGTGGTTGCTTGGGCGGAGGCCGAAGGGCACCGATGGGCGTTCTCGCTATCGAACGCCGGAGCGGTGTATGCGCGGTTCCGCGCGAGCCTCGCCGATTTGGACGAAATCAATTGGTCGGCCGTAGCGGCGACGGATTTTCGATCGGCGGACATCAACGAGGGCAAACAAGCCGAATTCCTGGTCCATGATTCTTTTCCGTGGAGTCTCGTGGACCGTATAGGGGTTTATTCTCGAACGGTCGCGCAGCAGGTGATCGGTGCGATGCTCGGCATCCCTCATCGGCCGATGGTCGAGATCCGGCCGGACTGGTACTATTAGCCGGGGAGCGTCGCAATGATCGAATATCGGATAGGCGATATCCTAAATGCCGACGCGGAGGCATTGGTCAACACCGTCAACTGTGTCGGGATCATGGGACGCGGCATCGCCCTCCAATTCAAAAACGCCTACCCGGAAAACTTCAAGGCCTATGCGGCGGCGTGCCGACGTGAGGAAGTTCGACCGGGCCGAATGTTCGTATTCGAGACCGGAACGCTCACCAATCCTAAATACATCATCAACTTTCCGACCAAGCGGCATTGGCGCGGAAAAAGCCGGATGGAGGACATCGAGGCGGGGCTGGCGGCGCTCGTACATGAGGTTCGCGTTCGGGAGATTCGCTCCATCGCCATTCCACCGCTCGGAAGCGGTCTCGGCGGGCTCGACTGGCCGGACGTGCGGGAGCGGATCGAGGCGGCGCTGCGTGGTTTCAACGATGTCGATATGATCGTCTTCGAACCGAGCGGCACGCCGGACGCGAAGACGATGGCCCGCTCGCGCGACGTACCAAAGATGACCACGGGTCGCGCCGCGCTCGTTAAGCTGATGTACCGCTACCTCGGCGGGCTTATGGACCCGTTCGTGACGCTCCTCGAAGTGCATAAGCTCCTCTATTTCATGCAGGAGGCCGGAGAGCGCTTGAGGCTGCGATTTGTCCAGGGTGTGTACGGACCTTATGCCGAGAACCTTAGCCACGTACTGACGCGAGTTGAGGGACATTTCATATCAGGATATGCAGATGGCGGAGACAATCCCGAAAAGCAGCTCGAGCTGGTGCCTGGCGCCGTCGAGGATGCCGAACGGTTCCTGCAAAATCACATGGATAGTCTCACCCGATTTGCTCGGGTCACCGATCTCGTGGAGGGATTTGAAACCCCGTTCGGGCTCGAATTGCTCGCAACGGTGCACTGGGTTGTGCGGCAGTTAGAAGCGAGGACCCCCGAAGAGGTCGTGGCGTCGACATACGCGTGGAACGATCGCAAGCGCCGATTCTCCCCGCGTCAGATTCGGCTTGCGCTGGATGTGCTGCGGTCGAAGGGTTGGCTCGCGGCTGCATGATGACGCCCGACGAGACCTTGACCGGCGCCATGCCGGTGCCGGCGGTGCCGAAGGCGGCGCTGGTGACGGGCGGCGGACGGCGGATCGGCCGTGCCCTCGCCCTTTGCCTCGCCGAGGAAGGTTATGCCGTCGCCGTGCACTACCACCGCTCGCGCGACGCGGCCGAGGAGGTCGCCCTGACAATCCGCGGCAAAGGCGGCGCGGCAGCGGCGCTCGGCGCCGACCTCGCCGACGAAGCCGCAGTCGAGGCCTTGCTGCCGCGTGCCGAGGCGGCGCTCGGTCCGATCGGGGTGCTGGTCAACAACGCCGGGGTCTTTGGCGACGAGACGGTCGAGACCGTCACGCGCGCAAGCTGGGACGCGCATCTCGCGGTCAATCTGCGCGCTCCCTTTCTTTTGATCCAGTCCTTCGCGGCGCGTCTGCCGCCGCCGGCCGGCGGCGTTGTCGTCAACATGCTCGACGAGCGGGTGTGGTCGCCGACGCCGTTTTTTGTGTCCTACACGCTCTCGAAATCGGCATTGTGGACCTTGACCCAGACCATGGCGCTGGCGCTGGCGCCACGCATTCGGGTCAACGGCATCGGCCCCGGCCCGACCCTGCCGAGCCCGCGCCAGACTCCCGAGCAATTCGCGCGGCAATGCGCGATGATGCCGCTGCGCCGCGGCACCGGCCCCGCCGAGATCGCCGCCGCGCTGCGCTTTATTTTGACCGCGCCGGCGATGACCGGGCAGATGATCGCCCTCGACGGCGGCCAGCATCTCGGCTGGGGACAGGTGCAGCGGCCGCCCGCCCCCGAATAGCCTCGCCTCGCGGGCGAGCCGACGCGGTGGCGCAACCGGCGGATATCGTTCGCACTCCCGGCCAGAGGCATCGGGAGAGGCGATTTGTACACAGTCCGTGTGACGATTCGACGACGCCGATTCTCTGGCGTCAGGATTACAAAACGATTAACCGTTGCCGTAGAAATTTGCGTAAAATCAACGGTTTATAAATATGGCTAATTTTTGGGCAAACGCTGCAAACCCTAAGCCCCGCGCAATTCCGGGCTTGATGCGGCGGAGTTTTCAACAAAGTTATCCACAAAGCTCGTGGATATCGCCGGAAGCTCTGGAATTGCCATGCCGGCTCAACCGGTTGACGAGACGTTGACAGAGATCACTGTTCCGCAGCCGCCCCCGCGGCGGCCGGGCCGACGCGCCAAGCCCGCGCCGATGGATCCGCGCCGGGCGCCGAGCGGAGCGCTCGCGGTGCCGTCGGGCGGGGCTGCCGAGCCGAATGCCGAGCCGGATGCCGTGACCGGAGCGGAACCCGTCGCACGACCCACCGGCATCGCCGCCGGGGTCGCTGCGATCCGCGCCGCGCTGCGCACGATGCCGTCCGCCCCCGGCGTCT
Organism: uncultured Alphaproteobacteria bacterium; assembly: GCA_963702685.1. Taxonomy (GTDB): domain Bacteria; phylum Pseudomonadota; class Alphaproteobacteria; order ATCC43930; family CGMCC-115725; genus AP-15. Next base: position 18,766 of record CAVPDQ010000014.1, read on the forward strand.
ACCGCATGCTCGACCGCAAGGGCGACGCGCTCTATGTCGGCAAGGCGCGCAGCCTGAAGAGCCGGGTGCAGAACTATGCCCACCCGGCCGCGCTGTCGAACCGGCTGCGGCGCATGGTCGCCGAGACCGCCACGATGGATATCGTCGTCACCCACACCGAGGCGGAAGCGCTGCTCCTCGAATGCAACATGATCAAGCGGCTGATGCCGCGCTACAACGTGCTGCTGCGCGACGACAAATCCTTCCCGCTCATTCACATCGGCGCCGACCACGATTTTCCGCAGCTGACCAAGCATCGCGGCGCGCGCAACAAGGACGGCAGCTATTTCGGTCCGTTTGCCTCGGCCGGCGCGGTCAACCGCACGCTGGTGACCTTGCAGAAAGCGTTTTTGCTGCGCTCGTGCAGCGACAGCATCTTTACCGCCCGCACCCGGCCGTGCCTGTTGTTCCAGATCAAGCGGTGCAGCGCGCCTTGTGTCGGCCGCATCGGGCATGAGGATTACGCGGCGCTGATCGGCGAGGCGCACGCCTTTCTGTCCGGCAAGAGCGACGCGGTGCTGGGGCGGCTCGCCGGCGAAATGCAGCAGGCGGCCGATACGCTCGATTTCGAGGCGGCGGGGCTGATCCGCGACCGGATCCGCGCGTTGTCCATGGTCCAGGGGCATCAGGATATCCATGTCCCCGGCATCGTCGATGCCGATGTGATCGCCGCGCATCAGGCAGGCGGCCAGACCTGCATCGAGGTGTTCTTTTTCCGGGGCGGCCAGAATTGGGGCAACCGCGCCTACTTTCCGAGCCACGACCGCCAGCTTTCGGTCGAGGAGGTGCTGACCTCGTTTGTCGGCCAATTTTACGACAACCGGCCAAAGCCGCCGCTCGTCCTGCTGAGCCATCATCCGGTCGAAGCGGCGCTGGTCGCCGAGGCATTGTCGCTCGCCGGACCGCGCGTCAGGCTCGCCGTGCCGCGCCGCGGCGACAAAAAGCGGCTGATCGAGCGCATCCTGGCTTCGGCGCGCGAAGCGCTCGGCCGCCGCCTTGCCGAGAGCGCCTCGCAGCAGCGGCTGCTCGACGGTGTCGCCGCGGCCCTCGGCCTCGACGGCCCGCCCGGCCGCATCGAGGTCTACGACAACAGCCACATCCAGGGCACCAACGCGGTTGGCGCAATGATCGTCGCCGGGCCGGACGGCTTCGTCAAAGCCGCCTACCGCAAATTCACGATCCGCGGCGGCAACGTGGCGAGCCCCTCCCCCACCCCGCCCCTCCCCCGCGAGCGGGGGAGGGAATTGGCGGACGGCGCGCCCAACCACGGATCGGAGCCGGCGGCCGGCGGCGACGATTACGCGATGATGCGCGAGGTGCTGCATCGCCGCTTTGCCCGCGCGCTCAAAGAGGACCCCGACCGCGAACGCGGGATGTGGCCCGATCTCGTGCTGGTCGATGGCGGCTTGGGTCAGCTCGGGGTGGCGCAGACGGTGCTCGACGAGCTCGGAGTCAGCGATGTGGCGCTCGCCGCGATCGCCAAGGGGCCCGATCGCAACGCCGGCCGCGAGCGTTTTTTTCTGCCCGGCCAAGCGCCATTCTCGCTCGATCCGCGCGACCCGGTGCTCTACTTCCTGCAACGCCTGCGCGACGAGGCGCATCGCTTTGCGATCGGGACCCATCGTGCCCGGCGGACCAGGGCGCTCGGCCAATCGCCGCTCGACGAGATCGCCGGCATCGGCGCCCGCCGCAAGCACGCGCTCCTCCACCATTTCGGCTCGGCCCGGACGGTCGCGCGCGCCGGCCTCGGCGAGCTCGAACGCGTCGCCGGCATCAGCAAAACCGTCGCGAAAAAGATTTATGATCATTTTCATGCCGGTGACTAAGATGATCCGCCAGCGTTCTCCGGTCGGGAGCATCATGTGCCGTTGACCAGTCTGCCCAACCTCTTGACCCTGTCGCGCATCCTGGCGATCCCGGCTGTCGTCGCCTGCTTTTACGTCCCGGGCGACGGCGCGCGCTGGCTCGCTTGCGCGCTGTTCTCGGCGGCCGGGGTGACCGATTGGCTCGACGGCCATGTGGCGCGGCGCTGGCAGCAGCAATCCGAGCTCGGCCGGTTTCTCGACCCGATCGCCGACAAGCTGCTGGTGGCCGCCACCTTGTTCTTGCTGACGACCTTTGGCCGGCTGTCGGCCGCGGCGGTGTTGCCGGCGCTGGTCATCTTGTGCCGCGAGATCCTGGTCTCGGGGCTGCGCGAATATCTCGCCGGGCTGCGCGTCGGCATGCCGGTGTCGCGGCTCGCCAAATGGAAGACGCTGATCCAGATGGTGGCGATCGGGTTTCTGATCGTCGGCGATGCCGGCCCGTCCTCGATCCCGGTTGCGACAATCGGCGAGGCCCTGCTCTGGGCGGCGGCGCTGCTGACCCTGGTGACCGGCTACGATTATCTGCGTGCCGGGCTGCCGCACATCACCCGGCGACGCCCGGCGCCCGGCGCCCGCGGCAAATCGGAGCGGCCGGCCTGAGGGCGGGTGGCCAGAGGGCGCGTGGCCAGAGGGCGGGTGGCAATGCGGATTTTCGGTCTCGCCGGGTGGAGCGGCAGCGGCAAGACGACGCTGCTGACCGCGCTGATCCCGGAAATCGTCGCCCGCGGGGTGACGGTATCGACCGTCAAGCACGCCCACCATGCCTTCGACATCGATCAGCCGGGCAAGGATTCCTGGCGACATCGCGAGGCCGGGGCGCGGGAGGTCATGATCGCCTCGGAGCGGCGCTGGGCGTTGATGCACGAATTGCGCGGCGATCCGGAAGCCTCGCTCGACGAATTGACGGCCCGGCTCGCTCCGGTCGATCTGGTGCTGATCGAGGGCTTCAAACGCCACCCCCACCCAAAGCTCGAGATCCATCGCGCGGCCCTCGGCAAGCCGCTGATCTATCCCGAGGACCCGTTTGTCGTTGCCTTCGCCTCGGACGAGCGGCCGGCGGGGCTCCCTTTGCCGTGGCTGCCGCTTTCCGACCCGACCGCGATCGCCGGCTTTATTCTCGAGCATCAGGGGCTCGCGCGATGCCCCAGCTGAGCGACGATTGCTTTGCGTTTGGCGGCGCGCTCTTGAGTGTCGAAGCAGCGCTCGCCCGGATCGACGAGCGGGTTGCCCCGGTGGTCGAGCGCGAGAGCGTGCCGCTCGCCGCCGCCGCCGGCCGGGTCCTGGCACGTGACCTCGTGGCCGAGCTCGACCTGCCGCCCCATGCCAACAGCGCGGTCGACGGCTATGCGCTGGGCTGCGCCGACCTGTTGCCGGACCGCGAGACCGTGCTGCCGGTCGGCGGCAGGGCTGCGGCCGGCCACCCGCTGGGCCGCCCGGCCCGGCGCGGCGAGGCGATCCGCATCTTCACCGGTGCGGTGATGCCCGAGGGCGCCGACACGGTGATGATGCAGGAGGATTGCGTCGCCGAAGCAGGCACGGTGCGGCTCAAGCCGGGGATCAAACGGGGCGCCAATTGCCGCCGGGCTGGCGAAGATGTCGCCGCCGGCGCTGTCGCCTTGGCCGCGGGCCGACGCCTCGGCCCGGCCGAGCTGGGCCTGGCCGCCGCTCTCGGCCGGGACCGGCTGGAGGTCCGGCGCCCGTTGCGCGCGGCTTTGCTGTCAACCGGCGACGAGGTCCGCAACCCCGGCACCGTTTTGCCGCCGGGCGCGATTTACGACGCGAACCGTTTTATGCTGCGCGCGCTGCTCGAGCAGCTGGGCTGCGTCGTTACCGATCTCGGCATTGGCCCCGACCGAGAGGCGGGCCTCGCCGACACCCTCGCCATGGCCGCCTGCGGACATGATTTGATCGTCACCTCGGGCGGCGTTTCGACCGGCGAGGAGGACCATGTCAAAGCCGCCGTCGAACGGCTCGGCTCGCTCCATTTCTGGCGGCTCGCGGTCAAGCCGGGTCGGCCGGTGGCGCTGGGCCAGGTGCGCGGCACACCGTTGATCGGGCTTCCCGGCAACCCGGTGGCGGCGATCGTGACCTTTGTCGTGCTCGCCCGGCCGCTGATCCTGAAGCTCGCCGGCGCGGCTGCGGCTCCGCCGCGGCTCTACCCGGTGCGCGCCGGCTTCACCCATAAAAAGCGTCCGGGCCGCCGCGAATATTTGCGCGTCAGCCTGACCCGCGCCGGCGAGACGATGACCGCCGTCAAATTCCCGCGCGACGGCGCCGGCATCCTGTCCTCGGTCGTGCAGTCGGACGGGCTGGCGATCCTCGACGAGACGATCGCCGACCTGGTGCCCGGCCAATCGCTCGATTTTCTGCCGTTCGCCGAGGTGCTCGGGTGAAGCTCCTCTATTTTGCCTGGCTGCGTGCCCGCATCGGCTGTGCCGAAGAGGAGGTGGCGCTTCCCCCCGGCGTCGACGATGTGGCCGGCCTCCTCGATTGGCTGCGCGCGCGCGGACCGGCCTATGCCGCAGCACTCGCCGACCTCTCGGTCGTCCGCGTCGCGGTCAACCAGGATTATGTCGGGGCGGAGCATGCCGTGCGCGACGGCGACGAGGTTGCGATCTTCCCGCCGGTCACCGGAGGCTGAGCCATGATCCGCGTGCAGCGCGAGGATTTCGATGTCGGCGCCGAACTCGACCGGCTGACCGCGGGCAATCACCGGGTGGGCGGCATCGCGAGCTTTGTCGGGCTGGTGCGCGACCTGGGTGGCGATGAGCGGGTCGAGGCGCTGACCCTCGAGCATTATCCGGGGATGACCGAGAAAAAGCTCGCCGAGATCGAGCTCGAAGCGAACCGCCGCTGGCCGCTCGATGCGTCGCTGATCGTCCACCGCTACGGCCGGCTCGACCCCGGCGACCGGATCGTCCTCGTCGCTACCGCCTCGCCGCAGCGCGAGGCAGCGCTGGCCGCCTGCCACTTTCTGATCGACTGGCTGAAAACCGACGCCCCCTTTTGGAAAAGCGAGAAGACCCCGCAAGGCGAGCGCTGGGTCGACGCATGCAGCGAGGACGACAGAGCGAGGGAGCGTTGGACCGCTAAATCTACCGGGCCATAGCGGCGCGGTCGAATGACGCACCGCGATCCACGGTCCACGCCCCGCGGGCCGGGCGCCGCGGCGCTACGCCTCGCCGACCTCGCTGCCGAGAGCTTCGCCCTCTTGGCGCAGGCGGCTCGACAGCAATTCGCCGCGCTTTTCGAGGACCGGGTAGGCGGCGGCCGCGATATGCGCGTTGATCCGCTTCAGGTCGCGCAGCATGTCGAGATGGAGGGCGCTGGTTTCGACGCTTTCGACCCGGCCAGCGCGGACGCGCGCGAAATGCGCCTCGGTCGCGCGGTTTTCGAGATCGCGAAACACCTCTTTCTCACCCAAAAGCTCGCGCGCCGCGCGCACATCGTCGGTCATGAACACCGCCGCAGCGGTGCGCAGATTGGTGGCGAGGCGCTGCAGCATCTCGCGGATCTCGGCGGTGCCCTCGGTCGAGAACGCCAGGTTGCGCTTGAGCCGCTTGTTGGCGCTGGCGATCACGCCATGCTCGATAATGTCGCCGGCATGCTCGAGGTTGGTGATAAAGGCGACGATCTCGGACAGCCGGCGATCGTCCGCGGCGTCGAGCGTATCGTGGTCGAGCGAGATCAGATAGGCCTTGATCGCGCCGTTGAGCCGATCGACCACATCGTCGAGGCGTTTTGCTTCGCCGATCCGCTTGCGGTCGCCGAGATCGACTGCGGCGAGGGCAGCTTGCAGCATCGATTCGAGCACGTCGGCCATGCGCATCGCCTCACGCGCCGCACCGGCGAGCGCGATCCCCGGCGCTTCGAGCGCCGCCTGGTCGAGATAGACGGGCCGCGCCGGATCGGCCGGGACCGCCTGCGCCGGCAATGCCTTGGTCAGCAGCCGCGCCAACGGCCGCAGCACCGGAAAAAACAGCGCCGCCATGAAGAGGTTGAACAGCGTGTGAAAATCCGCGACCGCCCGATAGGCGTTGGGCTCCAGCGCCATGAGCCGAGGCCCGACCACGCCGAGCAGAGCGAGCCCCAGGACGCAGCCCACCACCCGGTTCAAGAGATTGCCGAGCGGCAAGCGCTTTGCCGCCGGGTCGCCGGTCATGCCGGCTTCGAGCAGCGGGTTGAGCGCGGTGCCGAGATTGGCGCCGAGGACGAGCGCGAAAGCAGCCTGCGGCGGCACCACCCCTTGCGCGGCAAAGGCCATAACCAAGAGCACGACCGCGACGCTCGAATGCGCCGCCCAGGTGATCGCCGCGGCAAAGATCACATCGATGACCGGCACCGTGGCGATCGTGCCGAGCAACAGCCGCAGGCTCGGCACATCCTCGTACGGGGTCAGGATCGTCAACAGCTGGCCGAGCGCCAGCAGCATCAGGCCGAGGCCGATCCCGACCCGGCCGAGATCGCGCGTGCGGGTGACGCTGCCGCGGCGGAACATCACCACCCCGATCAGGATAAAGAGCGGCGCCACGCGCGAGATGTCGAACGACAACACCTGCACGATCAGCGTCGTGCCGACATTGGCGCCGAGCATCGCCGCCAGCCCCGGCACCAGATCGACCAGACCGCCGGCGGCAAAGCCGGTGATCATCAGACCGGTCGCGGTGCTGCTCTGCAGGATGGCGGTGATGCCGAGCCCCGCGGCAAACGCCGGGGCGGCGCCGCCGAGCGCACGGCCGAGCAGCCGCCGCAGATTGGGTCCGAAGGCGCGCTGGATCCCGCTCTGGACCATATGCACGCCCCACAAGAGGAGCGCGATCGTCCCGGCGAGATCGATCAGGGTCAAGGTCGCGTCGATCGCCACCTCCGGCAGCAGCAGCGTTCGGTATTGGCCGCAGCAATTCTCATTACGCCCGCACGGGCGGCGATATCAACCGCCGCCGCGTCGATGCGGTCCGGTGCTGGCGCTCACGCTGCGGTCGCTGGAATATGGCAGGGTACTAAGACAATCAACGGGCTGTGGTATTCGCTGAGATCGGACGGCGGAACGACGCCATCCTCGATCGCCGGTGGCGGGGTAGCGCCCGCTTCGACAGCCGAAGCTAGAGCGTCCTGAGCTTGCGTTACGATCTGCTCGGGGCGGCCAGCGGCGGAGGTAACGCCGGGGAGACCTGGGAAGCTGATCCACCAAGTTTTTCCGTCATCGGACGGTTCGGCGATCGCAATGTAATTCTTCACGGCGCTTCCTTCACCTTTGCGGTGGGAATTCCCAGCCGGCGCCCCGCAAATCGAGCGCAACGTCGGCCTCGCCACGCGGGCGACATTAAGAGGGTGACGCAGTCGCGTCCGGAAACGGCTTACTCCAATCGAATGATGCGCGGCTGCTCCTCCGATCCGAGGCTACCCGATATGAAAAATTCGTCAGCGGAGCGGCCCCAGGCGAGAAAGCCGTCGTTTTTGAGGCCGGGCTTGCCGTAGGCGAGCGGTTCGCCGGTCATGGTCTCGACCCGGCCGCCGGCGGCTTCGAGGACCGCTTGGCCGGCCGCGGTGTCCCATTCCATCGTCGTGCCGAAACGCGGGTAGAGGTCGGCCTCGCCCGCGGCGAGCAAGCCGAATTTGAGAGCGCTGCCGCAGCTGCGCCGCTCGCGCACCGGGTAATTCTGCAAAAACTCGCCGAGACGCCGGCTGTTCTCGTGCGAGCGGCTATGGGCGACGACGAGGCCGTCGGGCGGTGTGGTCCGCGCCTGGATGCGTTCGGCGGGGTGACCGTTGCGCCAGCGCGTCGCCGTCCCTGCGCCACAGGCGGCGTAGGTCAACCCGACCGCCGGGCCGTGGACGACGCCGAGCACCGGCCGCCCCTCCTCGACAAGCCCGATCAGGACTGCGAACTCGCCGTTCTTGGCAACGAACTCCCTGGTGCCGTCGAGCGGGTCGACGACCCAAAAGCGCGACGCCGAAGGCGGCAGCCCTTCGGCGTCGACCATCTCCTCCGAGACGATCGGAATCTCGGGGCAGGCTTCGCGCAGCATCGCGAGGATAACCCGCTCGGCGGCAAGATCGGCTTCGGTGACCGGCGTCTTGTCGCCTTTTTCGCGGACCTCGAACGGTGCGGCGTAGACCCGCATAATCACCTCGCCCGCGGCCAAGGCCGCGCGCCGCGCAATTTCGAGCAGCCGCTCGGGCGAGGCGACCATGCCGCCTTCAGGCGGCGTGGAGCAGCTCCAGCGCCTCCTCGTAGATGCTCATATTCTTGCCAAACGAAATCGCCGCCGCTTGGACACCGCAAACAAGATGCATCCAGCGCCACGGCTCGCGCGTGTCGTGGAACTCCTCGACGATCGCCTGGTGGTGCTTGAAGGCGTGCATCTCGGTGAAGTTGTCATGGCATACGATCTCGGCCAGGCGCGCGACCAGCGCCTTCGGGTCGTAGCCGCTGTTCACATATTGCTGCGCCAGGTTCACGGTCGCCCTGACTTCGGGCACCGCGCGCATCAGCCCCAGATTGGAGACCTTCGACCAGTCGGTCGGCGGCTGGTTGTAGACGCTGTACGCGATCGCATCCAACAACGCTTCCTGCGAGCGTGGCGGGAGCGCCGCGACGGCGGCCCAATCCGGCTGCGGCGCCGGCTGCAGCCGCGTCGCGGTCGACCGGATCTCCGGGCCCGAATGCCAGGTCATCAGCAGCAGCAGCTTGTTGCGCAGGCTGATGCCGTCGAATTTGAGCAGGTAGCGGCGCAGATTGGCGCTCGTATGCAGATGGACATCCATCGGGTTGCCGCCGAGCGAGCGCAGGAAAAGCCCCGCAGCCCCGATCGACAGCGCCTCGCCGGCACCCTCTACCGAGAGCCCGTCCGCCAGCGCCTTTGCCATCAGGACCGGGATATCGGCAAATACGCCGACGCGTCCGATCGCTTCGCCGAGCGCGCCGACCGCCGCGGTTTCGTCGTCACCGCTGTGTTGGCGGGTGACGCGGGTCATCAGCTCGTGCTCCTCGATCAGCCCTTCGATCTCCGGGAGCATCGGCGCGGTCGGGAAGCGCGCCGCATAGCGCACCGTCGGCCGCATCAGCAGCGAAAAATACTCGGGCTCGACCGCCTCGTTTTCCAACGCGCGCCACGTGAAGGCCGGGAATGCGAAGTAATGGTCGTCGACGATGTTCTTCGGGATCGCCACGCTCAGCAGCAGATCGAACGCCTCGATCCGCGGCGCATGGTCCCACAGCCACAGAAAAAGGTGGTCGGCCTTGTTGCTCTCGCCGCGATTGCAGGCAGCGAGGAACGCTGCCTTGGTCGCCTCGACGCCGCCGGCGTCTTCCGGCTCAAACTCCAAGAGCGCGTACGGACCCATCGCCGGATGGTGGATGTGCTTGTTCGACAGCGCCACGTGCTGCATGACCGGCAGAAAGCGGTCCTCGCCTTCGAGGCGAGCGACCAGCTGCGAGATCGCATGCAGCCCGACGAGCGGATGCAGCGGGCCGCCATGATGGCCCGGCGGCAGGTCGGTCGAGCGGGTCACGGCGAGCGCCGAGGCCGTCAGCATCGTCTGCGTCGGCACTCCGGCCCGCAGCTTCTCCAGCGTGCGGTCGAGAATCTCGTCCGGCGGCGTATCCTCGATGAACTGCGCCAACGGCTCGATGGTGTCGGAAAACTGGACGCGCTGCGGCATGCTGGATTCTCCTGGCTGGCCCCGCTCGACCGGCGACTACGAGGTCTTCTTCGATGTTCCGCAACGATCGTCATGCACGATTCACAGCCTGTCAACGCCGCAGAGAGACTGCCTGTTATGCCGCCGCCGGTTTTTTGGCTGCCTGGATCGCGCGCCACACCCGCTCCGGGGTCAGCGGCATGTCGAGACGGTCGATGCCGAGGGGGGCGAGCGCATCGACGACCGCGTTGACGAGGGCCGGCGGCGCGCCGATCGCACCCGCCTCGCCGGCGCCCTTGATGCCCAACGGGTTGGTCCGGCAGGGCACGATGTTGTAGGCAAATTCGATCGCCGGCAAATCCTCGGCCCGCGGCAGGCAATAATCGGCAAGAGAGCCGGTGACGAGCTGCCCGGTATCCGGGTCGAGCACACAATGCTCGAGCATCGCCTGCCCCACGCCCTGCGCCACCCCGCCCTGGACCTGGCCACGCAACAGCAGCGGGTTGACGACGGTGCCGAAGTCGTCGACGACGACATAGCGCAGGATGTGGATGATCCCGGTTTCGGGCTCGACCTCTACTTCACAAACATGGCAGCCATTCGGAAATGTCGGCTGCGGTGGTGTGAAGTGTCCGCTTTCGGCAAAGCCCGGCTCGATGCCGGGCGGCTGCTGCGCCGGGTTGAACGCGGCGCGCGCCACGGCCTCGATGCCGAGCCGGCGATCGGTGCCGGCAACCGAAAAGACGCCGTCGGCGAATTCGATATCGGCCTCGGCCGCTTCGAAGAGGTGCGCGGCGATGCGTTTTCCCTTGGCGACGAGCTTGTCGGCGGCATGGGCGAGCGCCGCCCCGCCGACCGGCAGCGAGCGCGAGCCGCCGGTGCCGCGGCCAAAGGCGATCACCGCCGTGTCGCCCTGCATGACCCGCACCTTGTCGAGGCCGAGGCCGAGCCGTTCGACAGCGAGCTGGGCATAGGCGGTCTGGTGCCCTTGGCCCGAGGATTGGGTGCCCATCAGGATCGTCAGAGCGCCGCTCGGGTCAAAGCGCAGCTCGGCGAATTCGTCGGGTGGGAAGCCGGATTGCTCGATATAGACGGCACGGCCGAGCCCGCGGCAGCGGCCGCGTGCTTGCGCCGCAGCCCGGCGCGCCGGAAACCCGGCGGCGTCGATGGCGGCGAGCGCCTGGTCCATGTTGCGGGCGAACTCGCCGCTGTCGTAGCTGAGGCCCAGCGGGGTGGCGTAGGGCATCGCCTGCGGCGGCACAAAATTCCGCCGGCGCAATTCTTCCGGGGAAACGCCGAGCTGCCGTGCGGCGAAATCGATCAGGCGCTCGAGCGCGTAGGCCGCCTCCGGCCGCCCGGCCCCGCGATAGGCATCGACCGGCACGGTGTGGGTAAACACACCCTTGACCCCGACATGGATCGCCGGAATGCGATAGACCCCGCTCAGCATCGGGCCGCCTGAAGCGGTCGGGATCTCGGGCGCGAAATTCGACAGATAGGCGCCCATATTGGCGACCGTCGCGACTTCGAGCCCCTGAAACCGCAATTCGTCGTCGAGCGCCAATTCGAGACGGGTCAGGTTGTCGCGGCCCTGCGTGTCGGTCATGAAGGCGTCCGACCGCTCCGGTGTCCATTTGACCGGCCGGCCGAGCTTTTTCGCGGCCCACAGGACCAGCACGTGCTCGGGATACAAAAAGAGCTTCATGCCGAACCCGCCGCCGACATCGCGCGTCACCACGCGGATGCGGTTCTCCGGCACCTTGAAGACGCTCTCGGCCAGAAGGTTGCGAAGAAAATGCGAACCTTGGGTCGAGCTCCACAGCGTGTAGCAGTCTTCGCCCGGATCGTGCTCGCCGATCGCGCCGCGCGGCTCGAGCGAATTGACGACGACGCGGTTGTTGACGAGCTCCAAGCTGATCCGATGGCGCGCGCCCACCATCGCCTGGGCAACGGCGGCGCCATCCCCCAATTCCCAGTCGAAAGCGAGGTTCCCCGGCGCCTCGTCCCAGACCAGCGGCCGGCCCGGATCGAGCGCATGCGCAGTTTCGGTCACCGCCGGCAGCGGCTGGTAATCGACCGCGATCAGCTCGGCGGCGTCGCGCGCGGCGGCGGCGCTGGTCGCCACCACCATCGCCACCGTGTCGCCGACATGCCGCACCCGGTCGCGCACGATCGCGGGGCGCGGCGGCATCGCCGAGGGTGAGCCGTCGCGATTGGTCAGCGCGCTCAGACAAGGGATCGTGCCGATCCCGTCGCGCGCCAGATCGTCGCCGGTATAGACGGCGAGCACCCCCGGCGCGGCTGAGGCGGCGCTCACGTCGATCTTTCGGATCCGGGCGTGCGCATGCGGCGAGCGCAGCATCACGGCATAGGCCTGACGCGGCAGGACGAGATCATCGACATAGCTGCCGCGGCCGGTGATGAAACGCCGATCTTCGACGCGGCGGACCGGTTGACCGACACCGAACTGGTTCATGGAACAAAGCCCTCCGATCCGGCATATCGGCGATAACGGCAAAGTTTGCCAGGGTGCGCCATTGGTGGCCGACGACACGACGACCTTCGAGACGGATATCCCGGCGCGGCTCGACCGGCTGCCCTGGACCGGGTTCCACACGCGGGTCATCGCAGCGCTCGGAATTACCTGGGTTTTGGACGGGCTCGAAGTGACCCTGGCCGGATCGGTCGCGGGGGCCTTGCAGCAGAGCCCGGTCCTGCGGCTCTCGGCGGCCGAAATCGGGTTTCTCGGCAGCGCCTATCTCGCGGGCGCGGTCATGGGCGCGCTCGTCTTTGGCTATCTGACCGACCGGCTCGGCCGCAGAAAGCTCTTTTTCGTCACGCTCGGGCTCTACCTCGCCGCCACCGCAGCCACCGCCTTCTCGTGGAATTTCGCGAGCTTTGCCGTGTTCCGGTTTTTTACCGGCGCCGGCATCGGCGGCGAATATGCGGCGATCAACTCGGCGATCCAGGAATTCGTGCCGGCGCGGTTTCGCGGCCGCACCGATCTTGCGGTCAATGGCAGCTTTTGGCTGGGTGCGGCGGCGGGAGCGCTCGGCGCCGTCGTCTTTTTGCAGCCCGGCCGCTTGCCGCCCGATATGGGCTGGCGCGCCGGCTTTGGGATCGGCGCCGCGCTCGGCCTCGGCATCCTCTTCTTGCGCCGCACGATCCCGGAAAGCCCGCGCTGGCTGATGCTGCACGGCCGGCTCGGCGAGGCCGAGGCGGTGATTGCAGCGATCGAGCGGCAAGCCGGGGCCGGCGCATTTGGTTCGGCCGTGCGGTCCCGGTTTGCTGTCGAGCGCGTCACCGCCGCGCGGATGGTGCTCGCGATCCTGCGCGACTATCCGCGGCGCGCCCTCCTCGGTCTGGTGCTGATGACAGCGCAAGCCTTTTTTTACAACGCGATCTTTTTTTCGTACGCGCTGGTGCTGACCCGGTTTTACGGCGTCCCGGCGGCGGCAATCGGCTGGTACATCCTGCCCTTTGCCCTCGGCAATTTTCTCGGCCCCCTGACGCTCGGGCCGCTGTTCGACCTGATCGGCCGCAAGCCGATGATCGCCTTCACCTATGCGATCTCGGGCATATTGCTCGCGATCGTCGGCGAGCTGTTCCGTCGCGAGGCATTGAGCGCCGCCGAGCTGACCCTGTGCTGGACCGGAATTTTCTTTTTTGCCTCAGCGGCGGCGAGCGCCGCCTATCTGACCGTCAGCGAGAGCTTTCCGCTCGAAGCCAGAGCGCTCGCCATCGCTATCTTTTACGCGCTCGGCACGGCGACCGGCGGCCTGGTGTCGCCCTGGCTTTTCGGCATGCTGGTCGGAACCGGCGAGCGCAGCGCCGTCTTCAGCGGCTATCTGGTCGGCGCCGGCTTGATGCTCGCAGCCGCGCTCACCGAAATTGCCATCGGCGTCAAAGCCGAACGACAATCGCTCGAAAGCGTGGCGCGGCCGCTCTCCGCGCGACCCGATTGAGGCCAGGCGAATGCCGCTCTCTTGTTAAGGAACAAAGGTTTTGGCTTAATTCGAAGCGAGGGGGAGACATCATGGTTGCGAGCCCGGCGATGGACCAAGCCGAAAAAAGGGCCGAGCTCATCGCCATCATCCGCCGCCGATCGCTGCTGCAGGACCGCGCCTTTGCGCTCTCCTCCGGCCGGTCGAGCAATTTCTTCTTCGACATGAAGCGGACGATGTTCGACCCGCGGGGTGCAGCGCTCCTCGCCGAGCTCTTGTTCGACATGGTCCGCGGCGAAACGGTCGATTGCATCGGCGGGCTCGAAACCGGGGCGATCCCGCTGGTCGCGATGGTGTGCGCCAGAAGCTGGCCGGAGCAGCCGCTCAACGGCTTTTTTGTCCGCAAGGAGATGAAAGGCCACGGCACCGACCAGCGGGTCGACGGGCGCCTCGAACCGGGCGCGCGCGTCATCCTGTTCGAGGACGTCACCACCACCGGCGGCTCGGCGATGCAGGCGGTGCGTGAAGCGCGCGCTCGCAATTGCACGATCGTCAAGGTCATCACCGTTGTCGATCGCCTCGAAGGGGCCGCGGAAAGTTTTGCGGCGGCCGGGATCCCGTTCACCGCGCTCTTCACCTGGCGGGATTTCCAGTGAGCGAGGCGGTCATCGATTTGGCGGCGGCGCACCTGAAGCGTCAGCTGCTGTTCCAGACCAAGCGCAACCGGTTCGCCCATCTCGACGCGCTGCACGAGCTGGCGATCTCGGCGCGCGGCTGCGTCAGCTCTTCGTTGTCGTCGAGCCGGGTCACGGTCGCCTTTGTCCTCGAACGGGTCTTGCACAAATGCGCCGGGGATCTCGGCGCGCGGCCCGCCCGCCTCTCGGAGATCGCCGCGCTCGACGAAAGGCTGCGCCCGCCGGTGCTGCGTGCGGTCGAGTTTTTAACGGGCGCCGCGGACGACCCGATCGAGATCGCCGCCGCGCTGATTCGCGCCCGCCGCCCGCGCGAGGGTTAGCGGACCGCGGGCGGAGGGAAACCGAATGACGGCTGACGCATCGCCCCGCCCCCCGGTCCATTTCTGCTCCGATGGCTTGGCGCTGTCGCCGGTGGAGTATGCAGAGCTTCTGCGCCGCCTCGCTGCGGAAGATGGGATCACGGCAGACGAGTTCACCCGCGGGGGTGCGGTGGCCCGGCTCGAAGAGCGCATGGCCGCGCTTCTCGGCAAGGAGACGGCGGTCTTTTTGCCGAGCGGAACCTTGGCGAATTTGCTCGCTATGCGCCTGCTGGCGCGACACGGCCGGCGGGTGCTGGTGCAGCGCGACAGCCACCTCTTGAACGATACCGGCGACGGTGCGCAAGAGCTGGCGGGGCTCACCCTGGTGCCGCTCGCGCCCGAACGCGCAACCTTTACGCTCGAAGAAGTGGCGGCCGAATGCGAACGTGCCGGGGAGGGCCGCGTCGCCACGCCGGTTGGCGTGATTTCGATCGAATCGCCGGTTCGCCGGCTGCAAGGCGCGGTCTTCGACTTTGCCGAAATGCAGCGGATCGCCGCTTTCGCCCGCGAGCGCGGAATTGGCCTCCATCTCGACGGCGCGCGGCTGTTTCTCGCCGCCGCCTATACCGGGATCGCGCCGGCGCGATATGCCGGATTGTTCGATACCGTCTATGTATCGCTCTACAAATACTTCAACGCCGCCGGGGGCGCTGTGCTTGCCGGCCCACGCCTTTTGCTCGACGGCCTCTATCACCAGCGCCGCATGTTTGGCGGCAGCCTGCGCCAAGCCTGGCCTTTTGCCGCGGTGGCGCTTTATTACGCCGAAGGGTTCGGCGAGCGTTTCGAGCGCGCTGCGCGAGCGGCCGACAAGCTCATCGATGCGTTGCGCGCCCACCCGAAATGCCGGGTGTGGCGTCCGATGGCGGCGACCAATGTGACCCGCCTCTCTGTTTGCGGCGAGGGTGCCCGCACTTTGCCGGACCGGCTCGCGCAGGACGGCATCGCCGTTCGGCCGGCGCTGCACGGCACAGCGGCGGAGGCCGAATTCGAGCTGATCGTCAACGAAACCATCCTGCGGCGCCCGATCGCGGCGACGATCGAGGCTTTCGCCAAGGCGCTCGGACCGGCATGAAAGACTGCCGTCATATTGACGGTGTGCCGGCCGCAGCCTAACTAGTGCTGTGGCCCAATCACATGATTCACCAGAAATTGACCGTAGGATGGGTTGAGCATAGCGAAACCCATCGCGACGACCGCAGAAGATGGGTTTCGCAAGCGCTCAACCCATCCTACAAGGTTCTCCGGGTGAATCATCTGAACGTGTCGAAGCACTAGATCACCGTCCGATGGCCCAGTTGACGATCATCACTGCCCCCGATCCGCGGCTCAAATTGAAGGCGCGGCCCGTCGCCGCCGTCGACGCCAAGGTCCGCCGTCTGATGGACGACATGCTCGAAACCATGTACGGCGCGATCGGCATCGGGCTCGCCGCGCCGCAGGTCGGGGTTCCGAGCCGGGTCATCGTCCTCGATGTCGCGCGCGACGGCGAAAAGCCGCAGCCGATGGCGCTCGCCAACCCCGAGATCCTATGGCGCTCGTCGGAATTGACGACCGGCAGCGAGGGCTGCCTGTCGCTGCCCGAGCATTATGCCGACGTGACCCGCCCGGCCGAGATCCGGCTGCGCTGGCTCGACCGCGACAACGAGATTCGCGAGACCCATGCCACGGGGCTCCTCGCCACCTGTCTCCAGCATGAGATCGAGCATCTCGACGGCGTCCTCTTTGTCGATCACATCTCTCTCGTGAAGCGCGGGATGATCCTGCGCAAATTGGCGAAGACCAAGCGCAGCCGGGCGCCTGCGATGGCGTGAAGAAGGCGGCGGCGCGTGCTCGACCTCGTGTTTATGGGCACGCCCGAATTTGCGGCGACGATCCTCGCTGCCCTCTTTGACGCGCCCCATCATATCGTCGCTGTCTATTCGCAGCCGCCGCGCCCGCGCGGCCGGGGCCAGCGCCCGCAGGGCTCGCCGGTGCAGCTCTATGCCGAGCGGCATGGCCTCGCGGTGCGCACGCCGCAAAGCCTGCGCGGTGCCGGCGAACCGGCGGCGTTCGCAGCGCTCGGCGCCGACGCCCTCGTGGTCGCGGCCTACGGGCTGCTCCTGCCGGCGGCGATGCTGGATGTGGCGCGGCTCGGCAGCTTCAACGTCCACGCCTCGCTGCTGCCGCGCTGGCGCGGTGCCGCCCCGATCCAGCGCGCGCTCGTCGCCGGCGACCGCGAGACCGGGATCACCATCATGCGCATGGAGGAAATGCTCGACACCGGCCCGATCCTGCTGCAAGAGGCGCTGCCGATCGGCCCCGACGCCACCGCCACCGGCCTTTCGGCCGACCTCGCAACGCTCGGCGCCCGCCTGATCGTCGCCGCTTTGGAAGAGGCCGCGCAGGGCCGGCTCACGGCATGCCCGCAGCCGCGGGAGGGGGTGAGCTATGCGCGCAAGGTCGCTCGCGAGGAGGGCCGGCTCGATTGGCGGCTCCCGGCGATCGCTCTCGAACGGCGGGTGCGTGCCTTCGACCCGTGGCCCGGCGCCTTTTTCGAGCATGCCGGCGAACGCATCCGCGTGCTCGCCGCCGCCGCCCTCCCGGAAACATCGACGCGGCCCCCGGGCAGCGTGCTCGACGCGCGGCTGTCGATCGCTTGCGGCGAGGGCATGCTGCGCCCGTTGCGATTGCAGCGCGCCGGCCGAGCTGCGCTCGACGCCGCCGCTTTTCTGCGCGGCTTCCCGATCTCTGAAGGGGCGATGCTGGCGTGCCTCGCTACAAGCTGACGATCGAATATGACGGCGCCGGGCTCGTCGGCTGGCAGCGCCAGAAGAACGGGCCTTCGGTGCAGGCGGCGCTCGAAGCCGCGATCGCCCGCTTTTGCGGCGAGCGCGTCACGGTTTACGGCGGCGGCCGGACCGATGCCGGCGTGCATGCGCTCGGCCAGACCGCGCATATCGATTTGTCGCGCGAAATGCCGTGCGAGGTGATCCGCAGCGCGGTCAATTATCACCTGCGGCCGGCTGCGGTCAGCGTGCTTACGGCCGAGCCGGCGCCTGCCGATTTCGACGCGCGGCTTTCGGCCATCCGCCGGGTCTATCGCTATCGCATCCTCAACCGGCGGGCGCCGCCGACCGTCGATCGCGGCCGGGTCTGGCAGGTGGCGCCGCCACTCGCTGCCGAGGCCATGCACGAGGGGGCGCGCCAGCTCGTCGGCCATCACGATTTCTCGACCTTTCGCGATTCCTTGTGCCAGGCAAAATCGCCGGTAAAGACGCTCGATGCGCTCGAGGTGAGCCGCGCGGGCGACGAGATCAGGATCGAGGCGCGGGCCCGCTCTTTTCTGCATCACCAGGTCCGCAACATGGTGGGCACGCTCGAATTGGTCGGGCTCGGCCGGTGGCGGCCCGAGGATGTCGCGCGCGCGCTCGCCGCCCGCGACCGCCGCGCCGGCGGCCCGACCGCGCCGCCACAAGGGCTTTACCTCGTCGCGATCGACTATTTGAAATAAGGCAGGAGGCGACCCGCTGCGGCGACCCCGATGGCAACCAATGCCGCGGTCCACAGGCACGCCGCAGCGCCAAGCGCCAGACCCCAGCCGAGCGCGCGATTGTCCTGCTCGATCAGGCCGAGCGCGAGGACCGCGATCGCAAACCCGACCGGCAGATTGCCGAACGGCACCGGCAGCATCAGCACCAGCCCATAAAACACGAGCGCCAGCCCCGGCACGCGCTGCCCCGGCGCTTGCGTGAGCCAGCCCTGGCGCGGCACGAGCCAGCGTTCGAGGCGCGCGAGGACCGGCACGGCGCGCGCGACAAACCCGACAAAGCGGCCGCGGCTGAGCGAGCGGCGCTGCAGCCATGACGGCAGCTGCGGATGGTCGCGGCCGAGCGCCAGCTGCCAGCCGAGCCATACGATCGGCAGACCCAAAACCGCAGACAGCCCCGGAATATACGGCCCCGGCAGCGCATTCGGCAGCGCCAGGCACAAGATGGCGATGCCAAACCCGCGGTCTTCGAGCGCGGCGGCGATAGCGCCGAAGCTGATGCTGTCAGGCGCCCGTTCGGCCAGCGCCCAGAGCAGCGCCGACGCCCTCGCTCCGGGCTCGACCGCCATCCGCTCGTCCCTCAATAAAGGTTCAGCGCAGCGCGGTTGATCAGCGCGCCGAGCGCCAAATCGACGAGCACGACGAGAACGGCGGCCGAACGGGTCACATCGAGCGCCACCCGCGCGATAAACCATTCGTAAACGAGGACCGCGATGGCGCCGGCAAGCTCGATCGCCCGCGCTGCCGGAGCGCCGAGCATGCCGCTCTCCGATTCGAGACCGATCAGCACAAACAACACGCTCTGCGGCACCTGGCACCAATTATACGGCACCATAAAATCGAAAAACCGGTGGGAGCGGCCGAGCCAGCGGGTGACGCTGAGCATGACCAGCGGAAATGCGACCCACGAGATGACATAGCCGATGGTTTCGATGGCGACGATGCTGTAGCCGCCGGCCGTCTGCCACTGGGCGATGCTGACCCGCATCGTCAGCAGCAGCAGATAGAGCGGATAGACGACGACCGCGGCGCGAAACGAGCGCCAAAATCCGTCGAGCGAGCGGTCGAAACAGTCGAGGCCGCCGCGGTCGCCGCGCGCCAGCCTGAGGCTGCCGGCGAGCGCCAGCCGCAATTCCGCCCATGCCACCCGGGTCACCGCGCTCCTTCCGGTTCAGGGGCGGTCGAAGTAGAGGTCGAGAAAGGTGCGGTAGATCTCGGTGAGCCCCATGAGGTCGGCAAGATCGACCCGCTCGTCGACCTTGTGCATGGTCTGGCCGACGAGGCCGAATTCGGCGAGCGGGCAATAGGCCTGGATAAAGCGCGCATCCGAGGTGCCGCCGGTGGTGGAGAGCTCCGGCGTCTTTCCGGTCACCCGCCGGATCGCCGCCGACAGGGTTTCGCTGACGATGCCGGGCGGGACGAGAAACGCCTCGCCGCTGACCGAGATGTCGAGCGCGTAGCTGCCGCCGGCCCGGTCGAGGCGCTCGGCGATCCACGCTTTGAGCTGTTCGCCGGTCCACCGGTCGTTAAAGCGGATGTTGAAGGTCGCCCGCGCCGTGCCGGGGATCACATTCGAAGCCGGGTTGCCGATGTCGATCGTCGAGACCTGCAATGTCGATCGCTGGAAATGCTCCGTGCCGCGGTCGAGCTCGGCGGTGGTCAGCGCATGCAGCATCGCGACGAGACGGTGGGCGGCGTTGTCGGCAAGGTGCGGGTAGGCGGTGTGGCCCTGCACGCCCTCGACCGTGAGCCGCCCGACGAGGCTGCCGCGCCGGCCGATCTTGACCATGTCGCCGAGCCGGGCGGCGCTGGTCGGCTCGCCGACAATGCAGGCATCCAGCGCCTCGCTGCGGCTGGCGAGCCATTCGAGCACGGCGCGGGTGCCGTTCAGCGCCGCTCCCTCTTCGTCGCCGGTGATCAGGAGGCTGATCGAGCCGCCGAAATCCGGCCCCTGCGCGGCGAGAAACCGCTCGGCGGCGCAGACAAAGGCGGCGATCGCCCCCTTCATGTCGACGGCACCCCGGCCGCACAGCTCGCCGTCCCGCAGCAGCCCGGAAAAGGGCGCGAACGACCAGGCTTCCGGCGCCCCGGGCGGCACCACGTCGGTATGGCCGGCAAAGCACAGATTGGGCCGGCCGGTGCCGCGGCGGGCGTAGAGGTTCGAGATGCGCTCGGCGCCGTCGCCAAAAGCGAGCCGGTGGCAGGTGAACCCCAGCCTTTCGAGCGCGCCGGCGACGATGTCGAGAGCGCCCTCGTCCTTGGGCGTGACGCTCGGTCGGCGGATCAGCTCGGCAGCGAGGGTGGCCGGATCGAGGGGCTCGTTCCTCATTCGCGCAGCAATTCGTTGATTGCGGTCTTGGCCCGGGTCTGCTCGTCGACGGTTTTGACGATAACGGCGCAATAGAGGCTGGGGCCGGGGCTGCCGTCGGGCAGGGGCTTCCCGGGGAACGAGCCCGGCACCACGACCGAATAGGCCGGCACGCGCCCCCTATGGATCTGCCCGGTGTTGCGGTCGACGATGCGCGTCGTGGCGCTGATAAAGGTGCCCATCGCCAGGACCGAGCCTTCCTCGACGACGACCCCTTCGACCACCTCGCTGCGCGCGCCGATAAAGCAATTGTCCTCGATGATAACCGGCTCCGCCTGCAACGGCTCGAGCACGCCGCCGATCCCGACCCCGCCCGACAGATGGCAATTCCGCCCGATCTGGGCGCAGGAGCCGACCGTCGCCCAGGTATCGACCATCGTGTTGGCGCCGACATGGGCGCCGACATTGACAAAGCTCGGCATCAAGACGACGTTCGGCGCGATATAGGCCGAGCGCCGCACGATGGCACCCGGCACCGCGCGAAACCCGGCGTCGCGAAAGCGGTTTGCCGACCAGCCGGCGAATTTCGACGGCACCTTGTCCCACCACCGCGAGGCGCCGCGCTCGGGATCGGTCGGGCCGCCGGGGATCTCGACCATGTCGTTGAGGCGGAACGACAGCAATACCGCCTTTTTCAACCATTGATGGACCTGC
Source organism: uncultured Alphaproteobacteria bacterium (assembly GCA_963702685.1). Taxonomy (GTDB): domain Bacteria; phylum Pseudomonadota; class Alphaproteobacteria; order ATCC43930; family CGMCC-115725; genus AP-15. The sequence continues at coordinate 39,860 of CAVPDQ010000014.1, forward strand.
CAGCCGCCGCCCGCCTTTTCGGCGACGCGCAGCTTTCCCTCGTCGAGACCGTCGAGCGCCGCCTCGACCGCGTCGCGCGCAGCCCCGCGCGTTGTCGGCCCGATCCGGTCGCGGCCCTCCCAAGCATCGTCGATGGCGGCGGCAAGATCGGCGTCGGTCATGGCTTTTCCGGAGCGGCTGAAGCGATCGGGACGAGGCGCACCATGACCGCGCGCCGCCGGCAGTGTCAACCGCGCCCGCGGCCGGTTTTCTTGGCCGGGACGTAAGCGCTGTGCAATACTCGCCGCCAGATACGAAACGGAGGAAATAGCCAGCATGCCGGCAGACACCAGCGGATGCGACGAGACCGGGTTCGCCTTTACCGACGATGATTTTGCCAGACGCTATGCCGCCGAGCGAGCGGCCCCCGGGGTCTCGGGACCGGGCGATCTGCCGATGCCGCCGATCCCGGCCAAAGCCGCATCCAGTCCGATCCACGGCGGCGGAAATTCCTATATGCGCGCCCGTCGCCGGCGCCTTGCCGCCCGCGGCATCTGAGCCTCGGGAGGTCCGCTGTGTCAAAGCTTTGCTGGACGGTGCTTCACTGGGGGGCGGTCGCGGTGCTGGTGCTGGGCATCGCCGGCTGCGCCAGCCCGTCGCAGCAGGTCGGACAAAGGGAGGATTTGCTCGCCGCCGCCGGGTTTCAGGTCAGGACCGCGGACACCCCGCAACGGCTGGCGGCGATGAAGCGCCTGCCGCCGCACCGGTTTGTCAGCCGGCCAGTCAACGGCGCCCTGGTCTACCTCTATGCCGACCCCTTGGTCTGCCGCTGCGTCTATTTCGGCACCCAGCAGAACTGGGACGCCTATCGCCAGGAAATCTTCGCAAGGCAGCTTGCCGACGAGGCGCAGATGACCGCAATCATGAACCAGGAAGCCTGGGATTTCGGACCCTGGGGCTGGCCCTGAACGCCAGGAAGCGCCGAGCTCGCGCTGCTTCCGGCCCGTAAATTTTGTCGTTCACGCTTCTCTCATGTCATCCTTGCCTTCCCTTTGTCATTCCCGCGGAGGCGGGAACCCAGAAGCGCCGGCCTCCGATGATGTCCCCGCGACAGGCGGTGGTCTTGGGTTCCGGGCCTGCCCCTGTCAGGGCATCCCGGAATGACGATCGTATTTTGGAGCATTTCCTTTCACATGCTCCCTTCGGCCGGAGGCTGAGCACACAAGCACCTAGCCCTGCTTGACAAAGCCTTTGGCCCGCATGCAGTTGTCGAGGGTCTGGCCGGCCACGCCGGCGGCCTGACGGCTCATCGAATTCGCTTCGAGGCCCGTCGTGTTGCTGCGCTGCCAATTGCCGCCGAGCGTGCTCGAAATATCCTGGTCGATGCCTTGCTCGGTGGCCATCGCGGCATTGGCCTGCTGACGGCAGCTGCCGAGCTCGCGCGATATCGCCGCGTCGTCGGCGCCGGCCTTGCCCCAGCGTCCGGACGTGGCCTGGCCGGCGCACACCGTCAGCAGCAAACAGCCGAAAATCGAGGCCGCCGCCCGCACCCCGGCGCCGATCTCGCGACCACGCAATCGACCGATCATAAAGAGCCCTCCCGCCGCGCCTCGAGCAATCTCAGCATTGCCCGCTTTTCCGCGATGGTCGCACTGTACCAGCTCGCGATTTCGGCGACACTGCGCAAGCAGCCGCGGCAATAGAGGGTCGCCGGGTCGATCAGGCAAATGCCGATGCAGGGCGATTCCGGGACCTTGGCGGGACCGCTTTCCCGCGCCGTCACGGCTTTTTCGGAGCCGGCGGTGGCGGCGGTGGTGAGGGTGGCGGCGGCGCCACCAGATCGGCGAGCTTGGTCTCGAGCATCTGCGCCTTGAATTCCGGGATCTGATAGCGCCAGGGCGAAACCCGCGCTTCGATCTTTTTTGCTTCGGCCGCTTCCTTGCCGGCGCCGGTCGCGCTGACCGCAACCCAATCCTTCTTGTTGTCCTCGAACAGCTTCAGGCCGATCGTCAGCCCGTCGAAGGTGGTGTAGGACGCGGTCGTCACTCCTTTGTCCGGAACCGGCAATTTGGCCGCCGGCACGACATCGGTGAGGTCGAGGGTTTCGAGCGCCTGGGCCGGCTCGCCGGTCGCGGTGTCGCTTTTGTATTTGGTGTCGGCCGCGGCACCTTCGACCGCGAATTTGCCGTCGGCGGTCTTGCGGCTCAAGGTCAGGCTGGTGCCGTCCGGCTGGATCATCGTCATCTTGGCGATGCGATTTTCCTTGATGTCGACAACCCGCCGGTCGAGCCAGCCGACGAGGTCGCCCGAGAGATCCAGCCCGCCGCGGGCGAGCCAGGATTGCGCCTTGCCCGGCTCGCGGACATAAACGCCGTCATTGCCGGCGCCGAGCCGGTCGTAGCTGCGCTTGCCGACGATCAGCGCGCCGATCTTTTTTCCGTGCTCGTCGGAGAGCGTGACCAGGGCGGATTTTCCTTTGCCCGGATCCTCGACCTCGAGCCGCGGGTAGAGCTTGGGCTCGCGCGTCTTCGGCTCGACCAAGGTCATGTCGGCAAGCGCCAGCACCACCTGGCGCACCTTGCCGGCATCGGCGGGATAGCCCCCTTTTTGCTCGACCAGCCAGGCGTCGCCCTTGCGCCGGAAGGTCAGGTCGAGACCCTGCCGCTTTAGTCCGACCGTGCCGACCTCGCCGAGCTCGGCCGCGAGCGCCGGCAAGGCGCGCTGATCTGCGCCGACACTATCGTTTTCGGGCCCGCCTGTCGCCAATGCGGCTGCCGCTGCGACGACGCACACCACCGCCGCCGCACAGAGCCCGATCAAGCTTTGCCGCTGCACCCGCCGCCCCTCACGCTTGCGCCACGCGCCGGCGCCGCCGCCGCAGCCGCACCGCCGCCAGCACGATCGCGACGATCGCGACGACGATCGGCACCAGCGCGATATCGAGGAATTCGAGCGCGGCCTTCAGCCGGCCGATATCGGCGCGCAACGCGGCCTGCACATCGCGGAGCTGGCGCCGGGTTTGCAGCATGTCGGTGCGGAACTCGGCGATGGTCTTGGTTTGGGCCGCCGACAATGTCGCCGGCGCGCCGTTCTCGTCCTTGCCGGTCAATTGCGCGAGCTTGCCCTCGGTCGCCTTCAGCTTTTGCTGCAGGCTGCGCTCCTCGGCGCTGTAGCGGGCCTGCGCCTCGCTCTGAATTTGATCGACCACAGTGAACGGGCGCGCCCCGCTGCCACGGCTGCGCAGCCCGATCAGATCCTCGCCGCCGGCCAGCACGTCGATCGCGTTGGCGACAAAATCGCCATTGTCGGCGGTCGGGTCCATGACACGCTGGCCGAAGAAGTCACGGCCTTCGACCCACAGCCGGTCGGCCAGCATGTCGGTGTCGGCGACGACGACGACATTGATCGGATGCGCCGATTGCTCGAGCCAGGCAGGCGGCGGCTTGGCGCTTTGCTGCTTCCCTTCTTTCGCTTGGGCAGCCGGCGGCTTGGGCGGGCCGTCGGGGAAGGCGGTCGCGGCCGGGCCGGAGATGCGGGCGGCGAGAATATAGCGCTTGCCGTCCGGCTTGAACCGGTCGAGGAGTCCGGCGACATCGGGCAGCCCGGCGAGCTGGGCGGCCGGGATCTTGGCGGAGTCGGTCGAGGTCTCGATCAGCGGCTCGATTGTCGTCTTCGCCCCGGCGACGGGCTCGATGATGCCGGCCGTCGCCATCGTGATATGCGACAGATCGGCGGTGATCATGTCCTTGCGGTCGAGGTTTTGCGGCTTCAGGTCGAGCCAGGCGATGTAATCGAGCGCGGTGCGCCCGCCTCCCGGCACCGGTACGCTGACCCGCTGGGCGTCGCGGCGGTCGCCGGCGACCGTGTTGGGCAGGAGCTCGATCCCCCACGCCTTGAACAGGCGAGCAAGATCGCTGGCCGCCGCCGGGCCGCCGGGCAAGGCCTGCTGGCCGGCATGCGCCGCCTGCTGCTCCGACAGCGGATCGACAAAAATCAGCGCCTTCCCGCCCTTCAGCACAAACTGGTCGATCGCGAACAAGGTCTTGTCGGGAAGGTGCTGCGGGTGGACCAGCATCAGCACATCGACATCGGCCGGGATCGCATCGATGCCGGGGGTCAAGGTCTCGACCTTGTCGAGCTGGCGCAGCTGGTCGATGAGCGCGCTGGGCTGGCTCGGCCGGCCCCGCATCATCGCCATCATGTCGCCTTCGAGCGGCAAGGACGACATCAGGCCGACCACGGTCTTTTTGGGAAAGGCGAGGCTGTGGACGAGCTTGGTCAGATCGTATTCGAGAAAGCGTTCACGCTCGGGTGCGAAAAACGCGACCACTTGGGTATCGTCGGTCGAGTTGGTGGCGGCGAGGCCGAAATAGACCTGCTCGCCCTGGGCATTCAGCGGCACACCTTGCAAGCCAAAGGCGACCGCGCGGTCTTCGACGGCAGAGAACGGTTGCGGATTATAGGCTTCGAGCCGGATCTTGCCGTGCGAGGCGGCGACATACTGGTCGAGCAATTCGCGCACGTGCTGCGCATAGACGCCGTAGGACGGCACCTCGTCGCCGAGCCGGTCGGAATAGTAAAAGCGCAAAGTGATCGGCTCGTCGATCTGGGCGAGGGTGCGCAAGGTGCCGGGCGAGAGCGTGTAAAGGCGCTCGGCGGTCAGGTCGAGCCGGAACGGCAGAAAACGCTGGGCCAGGATGTTGACCGAGACGACGATCGCCAGGATCGCGACGAGGGCGGCGACCGCCGCCTTGCGCCGCGAGGCGAAAAAGCCGCGGGAGGGTGCCGAGGCCGCCATCTCATTCGGCCTTTTCGAGATCGACCACGATCGCGTTCGCGAACAGGAAGCCGATGATCAGCGAAAAGAAATAGACGAGATCGCGCAAATCGATGACGCCGCGGGTGATCGCGTTGAAATGACCGAGGAGGCTCGCGCCGACGACACCCCTGATCAGCCATTCCGGCGCCCAGCCCTGGAAGAGGCCGACCACCACCGGCGACCCGGCCGCAACCAGCACAAAGGCGATCGCCGCGGTCACGACAAAGGCGATGATCTGGTTTTTGGTCGCGGCCGAGACGCAGGCGCCGATCGCGAGGATCGCGCCCGCCATCAGCCAGCTCCCGATATAGCTCGCCAGGATCACGCCGTTGTCCGGATGGCCGAGAAACAGCACCGTCAGCCAGAACGGGAAGGTCAGCACCAGCGCGATCCCGGCAAAGCACCAGGCGGCGAGGAATTTTCCGACCACCGCCTCGGTCATGCTGATCGGCAGCGTCAGAAACAGCTCGATCGTGCCGCTGCGGCGCTCCTCGGCCCACAGCCGCATCGACAAGGCCGGGATCAGGACCAGATAGAGCCACGGGTGAAACCCGAAAAACGGCTGCAGATCGGCCTGCCCGCGCTCAAAGAAATTGCCGAGAAAAAACGTCAGCACCCCGGCCAGAACGAGAAAGATGATGATGAACACATAGGCGAGCGGCGTGGTGAAATAGGCTGCCAGCTCGCGCCGGAAAATGGTGAGGACGTTCGTCATCGGGGTTACGCCGCGGCGTCGAGGTCAGGCTCCGCCGGGGCGCCGGTGATGTCGCGGAACACCTCGTCGAGGCGGCCGCGCTCGACCCGCAGCATCGCCAAGGGCCAGCGATGGGCGCGCGCCAGATCGGCGATGTCGGCGGCGAGCGGCTGCGTGCCCCGCGGAAAGACCATCAGCGCGTTGCCTTCCGCGTCGGCCACCCTCTCGACCGCGGCGACCCCCGGCAGCCGCAGCAGCTCGGCGCGGATCGCGCCGAGGTCGCCGGCGGTGACGGCGAGGCGCACCGCGTTATGGTGGCGCGAGCGCCGGGCCAGCTCCGCCGGCGTGCCGTCGGCGAGGATCCGGCCATGAGCGATGATGATCGCACGGCTGCACACCGCCTCGACCTCTTCGAGAAGATGGGTCGAGATGACGATTGCCTTCTCCGCCCGCATCTCGGTGATGACCTTGCGCATCTCGTATTTCTGGTTTGGGTCGAGACCGTCGGTCGGCTCGTCGAGGATCAGGACGCTCGGATCGTGCAGCAAGGCCTGCGCCACGCCGACGCGGCGCCGGTAGCCTTTGGACAAGGTCTCGATCGGCTGCTCCATGACCTCGGCGATGTGGATATCCTCGACCACCCGGCCGATCCGGCGCTTGGCCTCGACACCCGAAAAGCCGCGGATCTGGGCAATGAAATGGAGAAAGCCCGAGGGCGTCATGTCCGGATAGGCGGGCGCCCCCTCGGGCAAATAGCCGATCCGTCTTTTGGCGGCGATCGGCGCGGCTGTAATGTCGTGGCCGCAGACGATGGCGGTGCCGGATGTGGGCGCCAGAAACCCGGTGATCATCTTCATCGTCGTCGATTTGCCGGCGCCGTTCGGACCCAAAAAGCCCAAGACTTCGCCCTGCGGCACGGCAAACGAAATATCGTCGACCGCAATCAGCGGGCCGAAGAATTTGACCAGGTTTCGGATCTCCAGCATCGACCGGCCCCGCAGCATGCCGGCCCTGTTGTGCCATTTTCAGCCGGCGCTCGCACCGCGGCGCAACCGCGCACCGGCGGCCGGCGAAGGCAGTTGCGCATGATCGCCCGGCCTCAGCTCGTATCGGGCTGACGATGCTCGCCTATGTGACGATGCATCTGGCCACTCATGCTGCCGGCCCCGTCTCGGGCGCCGCGGTGGAAGACGCGATGCAACAGGTCTCGCGGTCTGGTCGAAAATGCCGCCGAGGCCCTCCTCTGCGGCATCCATTATGGACACGTGCTCTGCGCGCTGTGGCGACCCGGCCTCTGCCGCGGCGCTCATTCGAAAATTTCCTTTTGGTGGATCAGATCGGCGCAACCGATCAGCGGCTGGCTGATCAGCAGGTTGGCGTCAGCGACGCGTCAAATGCGGTTTGCAGGAAGCGCCGGTGCGTCAAGCGGTTAGCATTCGTCACCGGACGTCCGAAAATACGTACGGCAGGTCGGAGGGGCCGGCCTGCCGTACTCGGAGGAAAGCGCATGAGAAAGATACGCTTTCTCCTGGTGCTCCGGTTTCGGGTTTGGCGGCGGCGGTTGCTCGTCGTCGTCAGCCTGAGCCGGGCCTAGGAGCAGCCGGCCACGGGCAGCGACCCGTGGCCGGCTGCCTCCCGGAATATAGGCGCATTAAATCGTCGGGCGGTCTACCGGGCGTCTCAGCGGCGCGGCGCGAGAAGCGCGAGGTAATCCCAGGCGATCGTCGCCGCGGCGAGGGCGGTGATCTCGGACACATCGTAGGGCGGCGATACCTCGACGACATCCATGCCGGCGAAATTGAGCCCGGCGAGGCGGCGCAGGATCGCGCGCGCCTGCCAGGTGGCGAGCCCGCCGACCTCCGGCGTCCCGGTGCCCGGGGCGAACGCCGGATCGAGCGCGTCGATGTCGAAGGTCAAATAGGCCGGCATATCGCCGATAGCGTCGCGGATGCGCGCGGCCGCGGCGGCGGGGCCGTTTTCGTGGACCTCGTCGGCAAAGATGATCTCGACCCCTTTGCCGATGGTCCAATCATGCACCTCTTTGCGCATCGGCGAGCGGATGCCGATCTGCACCGTGCGGCGCGGATCGATCAGGCCCTCCTCGATCGCATGGTAGAACGGCGAGCCGTGGCCCCAGGCGAGGCCGAAGCTTTCGGGCCAGGTATCGACATGCGCGTCGAAATGGACGAGCGCCAGCGGGCCGCGCCGCCGCGCCAAGGCGCGCAGCAGGCCCAAGGTCACGGTGTGGTCGCCGCCCAGCCCGACGAGATGCTTCAGCGGCGCGGCCTGCGCCTCGATCGCGGCGAGGCTGCCCTGAATATCGCCATGGGCGATACGGAAATCGCCGATATCGGCAATGTCCAGCCGCGCCGGGTCGGCCCAATCGAGCGGATGGTCGCCATCGACGAGCATTCGGCTCGCCCGGCGGATCGCACCCGGCCCAAAGCGCGCGCCCGGCCGGTTCGAGGTGCCCAGATCGTAGGGGATGCCGGCGACGCAAATCGCGGCATCGGGGCCGCTGTGCTCCAAACCGAGAAAGCCCGGCGGCAATGCAAAAGTCGGTACGTTGTCCATAAAGTCTATTTAAGAATTAGATGTAGAATATCAATAGGCCATGAATGTTCGTCTGAAGTTACACGATCGAGAATTCGCCGCTTGTGCAAAGTGGCCGGTTCGGCCAGCCAAAATCAGGCTCGACCACCGGTCTTGTCGAGCGCCGGCAGGCGATAGCGGTCTTGCGGGTCGTCCCAGCCTTTGAAATCGGGCTTGCGCTTTTCGGCGAAAGCGGCGCGCGATTCGATCAGATCGCTTTTGGCGCCGTGCTCGTGCAGCAATGCGGCGAGGCGCACCTGGTCCGCGGTCGGCATCGGGCGCATCTGGCGCATCATATGGACGGTGTTGACCCGCGAGGCGGGCGGCAAGGTCAACAGGTGCTCGGCCATCGCCACCGCGGTCGGGATCAGCTCGTCGGCCTCGACCAGCCGGTTCAGAAAGCCGATCTCGTAGAACCGCTCGGCGGTGAAACGAAAGCCGAGCGCCATCTCCAGCGCGATCGGATAGGGCAGGTTGGCGAGGTGGCCGTGGTTGTAGCCGCCCAGGAGCCAGCGCTTTGCCTCCGACACCTCGAACACCGCCCCCTTGGCCGCGACGCGCAGATCGGTGCGCTCGACCAGCATAAACCCGCCGCCCATCGCATAGCCGTTGACCGCGGCGATGACCGGCTTTTCGAGGGCCCCGGTCATGAACGGGTCCTCGATCGCCGGCCGGCTGCCGCCCGGACGCCCGGCGGCGAGCGATTCCCGCATATCCTCGCCGGCGCAAAAGCCGCGGCCGGTCCCGGTAAAGATCGCGACTTCGAGCTCGCTCGAATGGCGGAACTCGGTCCAGGTTTCGGCGAGCCGCGTGCGCATTTCCTGACTGAGCGCATTCAGCCGCTCGGGCCGGTTCATCCGCACCACCAGGATCTGCCCCAGGCGCTCGGTCTCGACAACGGCCATGATCTTTTTCCTTTCCGACGATTGGCCCCGCGGGGTGGCCGAGGCTAGCATTCCCGGCCGGCCGATCAAGCCTGGTCGGTTCGCCACGGAGCATGGGAGGGGCTGTGTCGGACGAAGCTGTGGTGAAAATCCTCTGGTGGCTCGGTCTCGTCGCCGCACCTTTGGTGCTGATCGGCATCGAGCTCTTCCATCCGGCACATTTCACCGCCGATCCCGGCATGGCCAAATTCCTGTCGCAGCCCGAGCCCTACGATCCGCGCTATGTGGCGCTGGCCTATCCCGGCCCCGGCTGGTGGTTCACGCTGCACATGATCCAGACGCCGATGGTGGCGTTGGTTGCGGTCGGGCTGTGGCTCTTGGTTCGGCCGATCGGCGATGACGACGGGCGGCTTGCCGTGGCGCTCGCCTGGCTGTCGCGCGCGGCGACGATGGTTTTCCTCGTCTATTACACCGCACTCGATTCGATCGGCGGCACCGGGCTCGGCCGCTCGTTGCTCGATCTCGAGGCATTGCAGGCGAACGGCCGGCTGACCTCGCAGGGAGCCACCGGCGCTGCCTTGCTGCTCGACACGCTCTGGGTCGATCCCTGGGTCGGCGGCGTCGGCTCGTTGGTCAGCAAGGCAGGCTCGTTCGCCGTTCTCGCTGCGTCCGTTTTCGCCGCCGCAGCATTGTTTCGCGCACGCAAGGCGGCGCTCCCGGCCCTCGTCGCGCTGCTGGCGTTCGGCTGGCAGCTGGAAACGAGCCATGCGAGCCCGCACGGCCCGATCGCTTTCGCCTTGCTGATCGTCTCGGCCCTATGGATCAGGTGGTCGCAGCGAAATTCGGCGGGCCTTACCGATGCAGCCGCGCGGCGACCCAGTCGGCGCTTTGCATCTCGTTGAGGCGCGAGATCGGTGCGGCGGAAGGCAAAGCTGCCGTCGCCGGTGGGGTAGATTTCCTCGGGCGGCACGTCGGCCGAGGCGATCAGCAACGTCCCGGCGTCGTAGAGCGTGTCGATCAGGATGTTGAACCGGCGCGCCTCGTCGCGCCGCTCGCGGCCGAGCTGCGGAATGCCTTCGACGATGACGGCGGCAAAGCGCTCGGCGATCGCGAGGTAATCGACCGCTCCCAGGGGACACGCGCACAGGTCGGCAAAGCCGAACCAGGCAGCGCCGCGCGCCGCTCGGGGCACAACGAGCCGCCGCGCCTTGACCGTCAGCGTCATGCCGGCGCCCGGCGCGCCATCGGTCAGCTCGGCAAAGGCCGCTTCGAGCGCGGCGTGCGCCGCAGCGTCGGCGGGGCAATGATAGACCGGTTTGCCGGTCAACCGCGCAAGGCGATAGTCGCGCCCGCTGTCGAGCTCGAGCACGAAGAGCTTTTGCTGCAAGAGCGCCACAAACGGCAGAAACCGCTCGCGGTTCAGCCCATGCTCGTAGAGCTCGTCCGGGGCGCGGTTCGAGGTCGCCACGACCACGACGCCGGCGTCGAACAGCGCCCGAAACAGGCGTTCGAGGATCATCGCATCGGCGATGTCCTCGACCTGGAGCTCGTCGAAGCAGAGGAGCGCGGCCTCATCCGCGAGGTCGGCCGCGACCTTGGCGATCGGCGTCCTGGTCCGCGCCCGCCTTTCGCGCTCGATCCGGTCGTGCACATCGAGCATGAATGCATTGAAATGAGCCCGCCGCTTGTTCTCCCCCGGCACGGCGGCGAAGAACAAATCCATCAGCATGGTCTTGCCGCGCCCAACCGGGCCGCAGAGATAGAGCCCGAGCGGCGTGTGGTTGCCGTTGTTGCCGGCGAGGCCGAAGCGGGCCAGCCAATTGTGCAGCCCCGCTCCCGGACGGTAATCGAGGAGCGCTCGATAGAGGCTCTGCAGCCGCTCGACCGCCAATTGCTGCGCCTCGTCGGGAACGAGCACGCCGCGCCGGCGCAAATCGCGGTAGGCCGCAATCGGCCCCTCCGCCGGACCCGTTTCTGCGGTCTCGGGCGGGGTCATCGAAACCGGGAAGGAGCGAGTGTCATCAGCGGGCGGAAGGCTCGGCCCCGGGGCGCGGTTGTTGCCGGGTGCGGTTGTTGCGGGGCGGTGTTGCGGGGCGCGGCCCGGCGATCTACTTCACCTCACAGGGCGGCGCAACCGCTCGCTGGCACCGAAGGAGAAAAACGATGAACGAAGACCGCTTCAATATGGATATCCGCAAATTCCTCAAGGTCGTCGGTGTCACCTCGCAACGCGAGATCGAGAATGCGGTGCGTGACGCGCTCGCCGGCGGCAAGCTCGCCGACGATGCCGTCCTGAAGGCGCGGGTCACGTTGACGATCCCCGAAATCGGCCTCGACCATGTCGTCGACGGCGAAATCGGCGTCTCGTAATCACTCCTCGACGGCGGCATCGAGACCGAGGAGCAGATCCGCGTCCTGCTCGGGCAGGGTCTCGACCTGGGCGAGCCGGCGGTCGATCTGGCGGCGGCGGGTGGCGACCTGATCGATCGATGTCGACGCTTCCTGCAGCTTTTTCTGCACGCGGTCGAGCGCGTCGCCGTATTTGCCGAGCTCGGTCTTGACCGCGCTCAGCAGCTGCCAGACCTCGCTCGACCGCTGCTGGATCGCCAATGTGCGAAACCCCATGCGCAGGCTGTTGAGCAATGCCAGCAAGGTCGTCGGCCCGGCGACGACGATGCGCCAGTCGCGCTGCAACGCATCGACCAGGCCGGGGCGGCGCACGATCTCGGCATAAAGCCCCTCGGTCGGCAGGTACAAGAGCGCGAAATCGGTCGAGTGAGGGTGCAGCGATATATTTCGAGCTGATGTCGCGCGCCGCTTGGCGAACTCGCGTCTCGATCGCTTTTCCCGCCGCCTCGACCAGCGCCGCGTCGGCATGCTCGGCCGCTTCGCACAGCCGCTCGTAATCCTCGGTCGGAAACTTGGCGTCGATCGGCAGCCACAATGGCCCGTCGCCCTCGCCCCCCGGCAGGCGGATCGCAAACTCGACGCGCTGACCGCTCCCCGGCCGGATTTCGACATTGCATTCGTACTGCTCTGCCGCCATCACCTGCTCGAGGATATTGCCGAGCGAGGTTTCGGCCCAGGTGCCGCGCGTCTTGACGTTGGTCAGCACCCGCTTCAGGTCGCCGACCCCGTCCGCCAGCGCGCGCATCTCACCCACACCTTTCGACACCAGGTCGAGCTGCTCCCCGACCAGCTTGAACCCGGCGCCGAGCCGCTCGGCGAGGGTCGTTTGCAGCTTTTCGTCGACGGTGGCGCGCATCGCGTCGAGCTTTTCTGCATTGTCGGCGCGCATCGTTTCGAGCCGGCCCTCGATCGTCCGCTGCAGCGAATCGCCGAGCCGGGTCACGGCACCCATGACCTCCTCGCGCAGCGAGCGGGCCTCCTCGGCGGCGAGGCCGCGGCCGCGCACGAGCTCGTCGCGCAAGCCGCTGTCGAGACGGGCGAGCGCCGGCTCGATCGGCGATTCGGCCCGGCGGGCAAAGGCCGCGAAACGGGCCAGCAGAATGACGGCGACCACCAATGCCGCCGCCGCCAATACCAGCGCGGCGAGGCTCATCGGCCGCTCCGCCCCACCCGCGCCATCTTATTTCGCAGCGGTCACCATGATTTCGACCAAGACCTCGGGGCGCGCCAGATCGGCCTTGACGCAGGCGCGGGCCGGCGGGTTTTCGGGGTCGACCCAGGCGTTCCACACCGAGTTCATATCGGCGAAGAGGCCCATGTCCTTGATCCACAAATTGGCCGCCAGCAGATTGGATTTGCTGGTCCCGGCCTGCGCCAGATAGCCGTCGATCTTGTCGAGGACCTGCTTGGTCTGGCCCTTGATGTCTTGGCTGGTGTCGCTGGCGGTGAGCCCGGCCAGATAGACCGTGTCGCCGCGCACCACGCAGCGGCTCATGCGCGGCGCGGGCGGCTGGGTCAATTCGATGCGGCGGATGTCCATGGCTCTCTCCCCTCGGGTTGTTGCGATAAAAAGGTTTATTTGTAATTAACGACGCGCTTCTCAAAGGCGTGGATGCCAAAGGTGACGAGCGGCCGGTCGCCGAGATTGCGAAAACCGTGCACGCGGTTCGCCGGCACTGCGATCGTGACGCCGGGCTCGAGCGCCACGGCGCCCTCTTCACCGTCGAGCCATGCCTCGCCCCGGCCTTCGAGCACGGTAATGATCTCGGCATAGGGGTGCGAATGCAGCGGTGTCGCGTAGCCGGGCGGCGATTCCTGAATGCCGGTGCGCAGCGGCACGCCCTCGCCGGTGTCGTCGCCGATGATTGCCCGGTAGCGCGCGCCGCCCGGCAATGTGACGCTCGGCCGGTCGGCATGGCGGATCACTTTCAGCCCCTCGCTCATCACCAGCCTCCTCGCCTCCAGGCAATCGCCGATCGTACCACGCCCGCCACCTCAGCGGGTCCGCCGCGCTGCAAAAAAATCGCGCAGCAATTGGGCGGCACGCCGCTCGTCGATGCCGCCGTAGATTTCCGGGCGGTGGTGGGTGGTCGGCTGGTCGAAGAGGCGGGGGCCGTGCTCGACCGCACCGCCTTTTGGGTCCCAGGCGCCAAAATAGAGCCGGCGCAGCCGGGCAAAGCCGATCGCCGCGGCGCACATTGCGCACGGCTCGAGGGTCACCCAGAGGTCGCATTCGCTCAGAAGCTTGGCACCGAGCTTTTCTGCCCCCGCGCGCAACACCAGCATTTCGGCATGGGCGGTCGGGTCATGCCCGGCCTCGACCCGGTTGCCGGCAGCGGCGACCACATCGCCCGCGCCATCGACCAGCACGGCACCGACCGGCACCTCGCCGCGCGCCGCCGCCGCCGCGGCCTCGGCCAGGGCCAGCGCCATCGGCGATGCTCCCCCCGTCAACCGCCGTGCCATTGCCGGATCGGCTCGGGGATCGCGATCGGCCGGCGGGTCGAGAGGCGGATGAACAGCCCCTCCTGCTCGGCCTCTGCACAGATCGCCTCACCGATCGTGAACTCGGCGGCGAGCCGCCAGCGCACCCGGCCGAGCGCCGCGACCCGCATCCGCCCGACCGGCCGGTCGGCAATCGTCAGCGGCCGGCGATAGGCGATTCGCGTCGATGAGAGGATCGGCGCCACATCCTCGGCCAGGGCGCGCGTCAGCGGATAGGACAAATCCATCAATCCGAGCCGCAAATCCTCGAGCCAGCGGATAAACACGATATTGCTGACGATGCCGGCAAAGTCGATGTCGTAAGTCTGAACCCGAAACGTCTGCTCGCAGATTTCGCTCATCGCCGCCCCACCTGCCGCCAACCGCCCAGCTAGCCGCCCAGCCGGCCGCTGGAGAATGACACACGCTCCAGCGCTCGGCCCGCTGCCGATGAGGTTGCGGGCGGCGGCGGCACTTTGTATTTCGTGACCATCAGCGGCGGAAGCGGGAGGGAACAAGCATGGCGCCACCTCTCATCGGCCTCACCCTCGATCACGAGCCGCCGGGCGGCTGGTCGCAGTTTCCGTGGTATGCGATCCGCGAGAACTACTGCAACGCCGTGCGCCGTGCCGGCGGATTGCCGGTGCTGCTGCCGCACCAGCCCGACGATGCGGCACTCTATCTCGACCGGATCGACGGGCTCGTCGTCACCGGCGGCGGCTTCGATGTCGATCCGGTGTTGTTCGGGGCGGCGAGCCGGCATCCGAGCGTGACCACCAAAGACCGCCGCACCGCCTTCGAGCTGGCCGCGACACGCGGGGCGCTCGATCGCGGCATGCCGGTCCTCGGCATTTGCGGCGGCCAGCAATTGCTGAATGTGGCCTTGGGCGGCAGCTTGATCCAGCACATCCCGGACGAGGTCCCGAACGCGTTGCCGCATCGCCAGCCGAACCCGCGCAACGAGGCCGGCCACAAGGTGCGGATCGTCGCCGGGACCTTGCTGCACCGGATCGCGGGCGCCGAGGAATTGGCGGTCAACAGCGCGCACCACCAGGCGGTCAAGCAAGCGGGGCCGGGCGTTGTCGTCGATGCGCGCGCCGAGGACGGCGTCGTCGAAGGGATCGAAGACCCGCGCCGGGGCTTTTGCCTCGGCGTCCAATGGCACCCCGAATTCGAGATTTCTGCCGCCGACCGCAACATCTTCCGCGCCTTTGTCGCCGCCGCCGGCAGTTGAACCCCGAGACCGCCCACCGCGAGGTTTGCGACACGCAGCTCGGTCGCCGAATGGCTCACCGACGGCGCGCGCTCGGCATTCGCCCCGGACCAAGTTCTGGCGCAAGGCTGCGAGCGACTTGTTGCGTGCGGCGTGCCGCTGTGGCGCGTCGCGGTCTTTGTCCGCACGCTCCACCCGCATGTCATGGGCCGCCGCTATCTGTGGCGGCCGCAGGCCGAAGTCGTGCAACGGCAGCCCCGTTCGAGCTCCTCGAAAAGCCCGATTTCCGTGAAAGCACGGTGGCGCATGTCTACCAGACCGGCCGGGCGCTCCGCCGCAAGCTCGCCGATCCGCATTGCACGATCGACTTTGCGCTGCTGGCCGAGCTGCGCGGCGAGGGTGTGACCGACTATCTCGCGTCGCCGCTGTTCTTCACGGACGGCGCCATCCATGTCGCCACTTGGACCACACGCCGGCCCGGCGGCTTTACCGACGCGCAAATCGCCGGCATCGAGGCGGTCGTGGCACCCTTGGCTCGGGTCACCGAGAGCCTGGTCTTGCGCGGCATCGCGGCCAATCTGCTCGACACCTATGTCGGCCACCAGGCGGGCGAGCGGATCCTTGCCGGCCGCATCCGGCGCGGCGATGTCGAGGAGATCGACGCGGCGATCTGGCTCTCCGACATGCGCGGCTTCACGCCGCTCGCCGACCGGCTGCCGCCGCGGGTCTTGATCGGCCTTCTCAACCGGTATTTCGATTGCCAGGTGCCGGCGATCCTCGCCCAAGGCGGCGAAGTGCTGAAGTTTATCGGCGACGGGCTCTTAGCAATCTTTCCGCTCGCCGACAACGGCGCTTCGCTCGCCTGCGCCGGCGCCCTCGCCGCCGCCCGCGAAACACAGATGAACATTTTGGCGCTCGCCGGCGACACCGGGATCGACGATGTCGAGGGTGTGGGCTTCGGCCTGGCGCTGCATATCGGCCGAGTGCTCTACGGCAATATCGGCGGCGGCAACCGCCTCGACTTCACCTGCATCGGCCCCGCGGTCAATCTGGCCGCGCGCCTCGAGGCGCTCGCCGGGCGGCTGGGCCGCACGATCCTGGCTTCTGCCGATTTCGCCCGCCATTGCCCGGACGATTTTGCCGAGCTCGGCGAATTCGCGCTCGCCGGCTTCGCCGCACCGCAGCTCGTGTTCGGGCTGCGCGAGGCCGGCGGCAGCGGATGATGCCGCGGAGGTGCGCGGCCCGCGAAGGCAGAACGCTCAGCCGCCGCCGATTTTGGGGATTAGGTAGATTTCGCTGTCGGGGTTGAGCGGCGCGAGATAGGCGTCCTGGAAAATCTCGCCGTCGATCGCGACCGCCATCACCTCCTCGACCTGGTGGCCGAGGCCGACAGAGCGTAGATCTGATCCGCGGATCGAGAGTCGTTGCGCAAAGTGCGAGGTCACAGTAGTCATATTACCTACATCGTTTTGGGGAAGGAACGTGGACGAGATCGTTTCAGCGGCCGACGCGAACCGCGGCTTTTCGCGCTTGCTGCGCGGCGTGCGCGCCGGGCGCAGCTACGTCGTCACGGCGCATGGTCGGCCCGTCGCACGGCTCGGGCCGATCGGCCAGGAGTTCAGAAACCGACCGGCGCCTGCACGAAGCGGCAAGGCGGATCCTGTTGGAGCGGCTGGAGGGTCAACACGTGATCGACATCGGTCGTTGGACGCGAGACGAGCTCTACGATCGATGAGAGCTGCGATCGACACGAACATTCTCGCTTATGTCGAGGGGGTGAACGGGGTCGATCGGCGGCAGCTGGCGCTGAACGTGCTGCGCCGCCTCCCCGTAGCTGCCGCCCTACTGCCGGTGCAGGCGCTCGGGGAATTGTACAACGTGCTGGTCCGCAAGGCCGGCTTCGCCACGGCCGACGCCCGCGCCCGAATCGTCGGCTGGTCGGATGTGGCGTGAAAAGATTAGGTCGATATTGCGATGGCGGCCGAGCCGGGCTTGGCGTTGGATATGGCCGTCAGGAGGTCTGGAACGAGGCGTCGGAGGTCGGCCAGCCGGTTGGTCGGTGCGTGGAGGATGAGCACGGCGATGGTCGAGGCCGTCAGGTTCTGCTGAAAACCTATATTACGATCGACCGTGACAAACGTCGAACTGCTGTGAGGCGAGCGCCAGCAATTCCCCATTCTTGATCGTGGTCCACCCCATTTGCCGGGCGGTTCTGACCTCATGACCGGCGATCTCGCGAGAGAGCCGCCAGTCGACGCATTCGTCGAGGAAGACCTTCACGGAACAGCTTCGACCAGCCGATCCTTCGCCGCTTGGAGAAACCGTACGACCTGCTCTCGGGTGACCGACGGAAAGCCGGCCAGAAACTCATCGATCGTCTCCCCGGCCTCCAGATAGTCGAGCAAGGTCTGGACTGGAACCCGGGTCCCGGAGAAAACGGGCGTGCCGCTCATGATGTCGGGGCTGCGGCAGACTACGAGATTCCTCATGACCCAGATATTTACGTGAGCGACAGCCGCCCGGCAATGCCGTGCCTGATAAACCCGAGGGCATTCCGGCGCCCTTGCCCAAGCGGGCTCCGCACATGGCTCAACCCCGCAGCGGGCCTGACGCTACCGCCGCGCCGTGGTCAACCGCCGCCGATTTTGGGGATCAGGTAGATTTCGCTGTCGGGGTTGAGCGGGGCGAGATAGGCGTCCTGGAAAATTTCGCCGTCGATCGACACCGCCATCCCCTCCTCGACCTGGTGGCCGAGACCGGGATAGCGGCGGTCGAGCTCGAGGACGAGCCGGCGGAAATTGGTCGCCTCGACATCGAGCTCGCAGAGGCCGCCGGTAAAGCGGCGCGCCGCTTGGCCCGAGATCACGACACGCGGCATGTCATTTGCTCCTCGCTCAGCGTCGCGCCTGTCCGGGCTGCTCCTTGCCCGGACTTGATGGGGTGGATGGCCCCCGAACGGCATCGATTGTGCCAAGGTTGGGCTGTCGCAGTCCAACAAAGGGGACCATCCATGACGGAGATTACGACGATCGGCCTGGATTTGGCCAAGCGGGTTTTTCAGAGCCTGCCCCGGCGAAGGCCGGGATGCACAGGGTTGACGCGGTGGGTGCGGTGGTGCTGCGCCGGCAGGTCGAGCGGTTTTTTGCCAAGCTGCCGCGTTGTCTGATCGGGATCGAGGCGTGCGACACGGCGCACCACTGGGCGCGCCGGCTGGGCCAAGTCCCGGCAGGGGACGAACGCTTTCGGCTATTCCGCGGCTGCCCGGGCGGGAGCGGGCTCGACCTTGGCGGCGCAGAATTTGAATTCGGGAATTTTGCCGATCGGGTCGAGCTGAGGGTTGGTGAGGATGTTGGCGGCGGCCTCGGCATAGCAGAACGGGATAAACACCATCCCCGGTGCGACATTGCTGTCGGCGCGCGCCTTCAATTCGATCACGCCGCGCCGGGTGGTGACGCGCACCGGCGCGCCGGCTGAAATGCCGAGCCGGCGCAATTCAATGGGCGCCAGGCTCGCGACCGCCTCGGGCTCGAGCTCGTCGAGCACGCTGGCGCGCCTGGTCATCGCCCCGGTATGCCAATGCTCGAGCTGGCGGCCGGTGGTCAGCACCATCGGATATTGCTCGTCCGGCTCCTCGGCCGGCGGGATGATCGCCGCCGGCACCAGCTTGGCGCGGCCCGAGGGCGTCGGAAAGCCGTCGCCGAAGACGATCTCGTTGCCGGGCTGGTCCGGGGCGTCGCACGGATAGGTCACCGACAATTCGCGCTCCAGCCGCTCCCAGGTAATGTTGTCGAGCGACGGCATCGCCAATTTCATTTCCGCGAACACCTCGCGCGGATGGGTATAGGACCAGGGCAGCCCGACGCGCCGCGCGATCTCCTGGATGATCCACCAGTCGAGCGCGCGCATTGCCGGGGAGCGGCAAAGCGGCGCGGCCCATCTGCACCTGGCGGTTGGTGTTGGAGACGGTGCCGTCCTTTTCCGGCCAGGCCGAGGCCGGCAACACGACATCGGCGTATTTCGCGGTCTCGGTCAGAAAGATGTCCTGGACGACAAGGTGCTCCAAATGGGCCAACGCCTCGCGCGCATGCTGCACATCGGGGTCCGACATCGCCGGGTTTTCGCCCATGATGTACATGCCCTTGATCTCGTCGCGGTGGACCGCGTCCATGATCTCGACGACGGTCAATCCGCTCTTGTCGTCGAGCGGCGTCCCCCACAGCGCCTCGAACTTGGCGCGCACCTCCGGGTCCGCGACCGACTGGTAGTCGGGATAGACCATCGGGATCAGCCCGGCGTCCGAGGCGCCCTGGACATTGTTCTGGCCGCGCAACGGATGCAGCCCGGTGCCGGGCCGGCCGACCTGCCCGGTGATCATCGAGAGTGCTATCAGACAGCGCGCATTGTCGGTGCCGTGGGTGTGCTGCGAGATGCCCATGCCCCAGAAGATGATCGCCCGCTCGGCGCGGGCGTAGGTGCGGGCAACGTGGCGCAAGGTCGCCGCGTCGATGCCGCAGATCGGCGCCATCTTTTCCGGGGAATAGTCGCGGATGTGCTCGCGCAGCTTTTCGTAATCCTCGGTATGCGCCTGGATGTATTGGCGGTCGGTCAGCCCCTCCTCGACGATCGTGTGCAGCAGCGCGTTCAGCAGCGCCACGTCGCGGCCCGGGGTGAAGCGCAGGGTCAGGGTCGCGTGGCGCACCAGGCTGTGGCCGCGCGGGTCCATGACAAAGACCGTAGCGCCGCGCTTGGCCGCCTGCTTGAAAAAGGTCGCCGCCACCGGGTGATTCTCGGTCGGCCGCGCGCCGATGACGATGATCACGTCGGAATCCTCGGCCGCGGTGAAGGGAGCGGTCACGGCACCTGAGCCGATCCCCTCCATCAAGGCCGCGACCGAGGAGGCATGGCACAGCCTCGTGCAATGGTCGACATTGTTGCTGCCAAAGCCGGTGCGCACCAATTTCTGGAACAGATAGGCTTCTTCGTTCGAGCCTTTGGCCGAGCCAAAGCCGGCAAGCGCCCGGCCCCCCTCGGCCTGCGCCTGCGCCGGGGCAGGCTTGCGGTCACGAATACGCTTCAGGCCCGCGGCAGCGCGGTCGAGCGCCTCGTCCCAGCTCGCCTTTCGGAAATGGGTGTAGGGGTTGGCCGGGTCGATCGCCGTGTCGTGCTTGGAGATACCCTCCTTGCGGATCAGCGGCTCGGTCAACCGGTCGGGGTGGTGCGCGTAATCGAAGCCGAACCGGCCCTTGACGCAGAGCCGGTTGTGGTTGGAGGGGCCGTCGCGGCCATCGACGGCGACGATATGGTC
This sequence comes from uncultured Alphaproteobacteria bacterium, assembly GCA_963702685.1. Lineage (GTDB taxonomy): Bacteria > Pseudomonadota > Alphaproteobacteria > ATCC43930 > CGMCC-115725 > AP-15. Next base: position 60,239 of record CAVPDQ010000014.1, read on the forward strand.
GTCCTTGATCTTGTAGGTCAATTGGCAGCCGACGCCGCAATAGGGGCACACGCTGTCGACCTCCCGGTCGGGCGCGTTGGTGTAGACGCCGTTCAAATCGACGAGGCTCGCCGGCATCAAGGCGCCCGTCGGGCAGGCCTGCACGCATTCGCCGCAGGCGACACAGGTGCTGGCACCCATCGGGTCGTCAAAATCGAACACGATCTTTTCGTGCCAGCCGCGCGCGGCCATGCCAATCACGTCGTTGACCTGGACCTCGCGGCAGGCGCGCACGCAGAGATTGCACTGGATGCAGGCGTCGAGCTGCACCGCCATCGCGACGTGGCTGCGGTCGGGTGCGGGTGCGGCATGCCGCGGAAAGCGGCTGTCGGCGACGCCGAGCTTGTCGGCCCATTGCCACAGCCGCGAATTCGGGTCGTGCGCCGCCGCGCGCGCCGGCTGGTCGCCGACCAGCAATTCGAACACCATCTTGCGCGAGAACTTGGCGCGCTCGCTCGCGGTCTGCACTTTCATCCCGGGTGCGGGTTGGCGCACGCAGGAGGCGGCGAGCACCCGTTCGCCCTCGATCTCGACCATGCAGGCGCGGCAATTGCCGTCGGCGCGGTAGCCGGGCTTGGGCAGCCAGCACAAATGCGGGATCTCGGTGCCGAGGCGGTTCGCAACCTGCCAGATCGTCTCGCCGGGCGCGGCCTCGACCTCGGCGCCGTCGAGGGTAAATCGGATCGGATCGGTCATCTGGAAATTCCCGTCGAAGATAACACCACCCCGACGAAGGTCGGGGTCCACTTATCCCGCCGCTCGAAGGGCTGAAAGATGGGTCCCGGCCTTCGCCGGGATGGCGGGCTTGAGACGAAGCGTTCCAGCACCAGACCGCCTGTCATTTCAAATCCGCCGCAGCGTCTGGACAAAGGCGATGACTTCCGGCTGCATCCAGGTGTCGCCATGATGCCAGAAATCCAGCAACGCATCCTTGTTGAGCAGCACCCATTCGATCACTCGCTGCGACATCTGGCGCGCGATGCGATCCGGCAGAGAATTGGCAACGAGCGTCGGAATGTCGCCGATCGACACCGATAAACTCGGCTGCATCCGCCCCGGTTGTACAAAATATTTGACCCGCGGACCATGCGCTCCCATTGCCGTCGAGATGAAGATCGTCCCGCTTATTCCGGTTTGGGCGCTGGTCAGGTTGGCCATCTCGACCAGCTCCTCCTGCGCCAGCTCTTCCGCCAGCGACGGGTCGGCCGGGACCTGAACCGCAGCACGCGCGACCATCGACCATCCTCAAATCGTCATTCCGGGGCGGCGCGAAGCGGCGAGCCCGGAACCCATGAACACCGGCTTTGCCGGATGCGCGCGGACAAGCCGAGCGAAGTGCGACAACCGTTCGTGTTCATAGGTTCCGGGCCCGGCCCTGCGGGCCGTCCCGGAATGACAAGGGAGAAGACCTATCGCGATCATTTCAGGTCCTCGCGGAAATGCTTCAGCACCTGCTTGACCGGGTTCATCGCGGCTTGGCCCAGGCCGCAGATCGAGGCGTCGCTCATGACCCGGGTCAATTCCTGAAGCAAATCCTCGTCCCAGCGCGGGGCGGTCATCAATTTGACCGCCTTTTCGGTGCCGGCGCGGCAGGGCGTGCACTGGCCGCAGCTTTCGTCCTCGAAAAAGCGTAGGAGGTTCAGCGCCACCTGTTTCATGTCGTCCTGGTCGGACAGAACGACAACCGCACCCGAGCCGGTAAAGCAGCCATGCGGTTCGAGCGTGCCGAAATCGAGCGGCAGATCGGCCATCGACGCCGGCAGGATGCCGCCCGACGCGCCGCCCGGCAGATAGCCCTTGAAGACATGGGCCTCTGCCATGCCGCCGCAAAATTCGTCGATCAATTCCTGCGCAGTGATCCCGGCCGGGGCGATTTTGACCCCCGGGTCCTTGACCCGACCCGACACCGAAAACGTGCGCAGCCCCTTGCGCCCGTTGCGGCCCTGGCTGGTGAACCAGTCGGCGCCCTTTTCGACGATGTCGCGCACCCAATAGAGCGTCTCGATGTTGTTGCAGAGCGTGGGCCGGCCGAAGAGCCCGACCTGGGCCGGGAACGGCGGACGCTGCCGCGGCAGCCCGCGTTTGCCCTCGATGCTCTCCAGCATCGCCGATTCCTCGCCGCAGATATAGGCGCCCGCCCCGCGGCGCAGATGGATGTGCGCATGCGTCATCAACCCCGCCTCGGCGAGGGCCGCGATCTCGGTTTCGAGGATCGCCTGGCATTGCGGGTATTCGTCGCGCAGGTAGATGTAGATATCGGCGGCCTCGACGACCCAAGCGGCGATCAGCATGCCTTCGAGAAACCGGTGCGGGTCGGTTTCGAGAAAATAGCGGTCCTTGAAGGTGCCGGGCTCGCCCTCGTCGCCATTGACCGCGAGGAGGCGGGGTGCAGGCTCCTGGCAGACCAGCCGCCATTTGCGGCCGGTCGGAAACCCCGCGCCGCCGAGCCCGCGCAGCCCCGAATGTTCGAACGCCTCGATCACTTGATCGCGGGTGCGCTCGCCGGCGAGGCAGGATTGCAGCAGGCGATACCCGCCCGCCGCACGATAGGCGTCGAGGCCGGCATAACCGCCACCCTTCCCTCCCCCGCTCGCGGGGGAGGGTGAGAGAGGGGGATGCGTGGCACCGGCGGCGACCGCGGCTTCGACCGAGGCAAGGGTGGCGTGCTCGTGCAGCGCGTGGCCGATCGCGACGACCGGCGCCTTGTCGCAGCCGCCCATGCAGGGTGCCCGCACGACGCGCACGCCGTCGCCGAGCCGCCCTTGCAGCGCGCCCAGCAATTCTTGTGCGCCGGCCAATTCGCAGCTGAGGCTGTCGCAAACCCGCACCGTTAACGGGGGCGGCGGCGCCTCGTCGTCCATAACGATGTCGAAATGGGCGTAGAACGAGGCAACCTCGTAGACCTCGACCAGCGAGAGCCGCATCTCCTCGGCCAAGGCCGCCAGATGCCGCGCATGAAGGCAGCCGAAATGGTCCTGCAGCAGATGCAGGTGCTCGATCAAGAGGTCGCGCCGCCGCTCGCGCTCCCCGAGCATTGCGCGCACCTCGGCCAAGGCCGCCGGATCGACCTGACGCCCCTTTGGATGGTCGAGCCCGCGCCGCCTTCCCGAACCCGGATGGATGCGCCGATCGTGCCTCGTTGTCGCAGCCATTGCCGATCCTTCAGAGCCCCTCGCCCGCAACGCGGGAGAGGGAGGGGCCCGCGCGCAGCGTGGGAGGGTGAGGGCGGCGTTTCGCGGCGCCGGCCCCCCTCACCCTGCCCTCTCCCCCCGGCCGGCGGGGGGAGAGGATAAATTGTGGAAAGGCTGGATCAGGCATCGCGCGCTCACACCGCGCCGTCCTGATGCATCGTCGCGATCTCGTCCTGGCCGTAGCCGAGCCAACCGAGAATCTCGTCGGTGTGCTCGCCCAGGAGCGGCGAGCGCTGTACCTCGACCGCCGAGTCGGAGAGGTTGATGGGCATGCCGAGCTGGACATAGCGGCCGCGGGTCGGATGGTCGAGCTCGACCAGATAGCCGCGCTCGTAGAGCGATTTATCCTGGTAGATGTCCTTCATCGACAGGATCGGCCCGCACGGCACATCAACCTCGTTCAGCGCTTCCATAACCTCGAATTTGGTCTTGGTCATGGTCCATTTCTCGACAATCGAGAAGCATTCCGGGATATGCGAGAGGCGCGCGGCCGGGGTCGCGTAGGCCGGGTCGTCGATCAATTCCTTGCGGCCGCACAATTTCATCAGCGGCGCCCATGAGGGCGGCTGGATGATGACATAGACCCAGTCGTTCTGGCCGCCCGGGGCGCAGCGCAGCGCCGAGCCCGGCTGGCCGCCGCCCGAGGCGTTGCCGGCGCGCGGCACCTCGTCGCCGAACTCCTTGTTCGGGTATTCCGGCAATGGCCCTTTCATGATCCGCTGCTGGTCGCGCAGCTTGACCCGGCACAGGTTCAAGACGGCGTCGGTCATCGCCACCTCGACGCGCTGGCCTTTGCCGGTCTTCTCGCGCTGGAACAGCGCGCCCAAGACGCCGGCAACCATATGGACGCCGGTGCCGCTGTCGCCGATCTGGGCGCCGCCGACGGTCGGCGGGCCGTCGTCCCAGCCGGTCGTGCTGGCGGCACCCCCCATGCATTGCGCGACATTCTCATAGGCCTTGCAATCGACAAAGGGGCCGGGGCCGAACCCTTTGATCGAGGCGTAGATGATGCGCGGGTTCAGCTCCTGGAAACGCGCCCAGGTAAAGCCGGCGCGGTCGAGCACGCCGGGGCCGAAGTTTTCGACGACGATGTCGCAGCGCTTGACCAGCGCCTCCAGCACCGCTTTGCCCTTCGGCGTCTTCATGTTGACGGTGATGCTGCGCTTGTTCGAGTTCAGCATCGTGAAATAGAGGCTGTCGGCACCCTTCACGTCCTGCAATTGGCCGCGGGTGATGTCGCCGCGCCCCGGCAGCTCGACCTTGATCACATCGGCACCCATCCAGGCCAGCAATTGCGTCCCGGTCGGCCCGGCCTGGACATGGGTCATGTCGAGAATGCGGACCCCATCCAATGCTTTGCTCATCCGTTGTCTCCTCGTTCAAATACTGTCGTGTCGCGCATCGAGAAAATCGCCGTGCTCCTCGACATGCGCGGCGAGCCCCAGCGCGTGCTCGCGCGCCAGCTGCTCGGCGAGCCCAGGGTCGCGGCGTTCGAGCGCCTCGATGATCGCCATATGATCGACGATCGAGCGCGCCGCCCGGTTCTCCTGATGGATCGTGATCTTGCGGATCGCGCGCATGTGGATGAACAGGTTTTCCGTCATTTCGCCGAGCAGCGCGCAGCCGCTGATCCCGATGATCGCCTGGTGAAAGGCGATGTTTGCATCCGAATATTCGGCGAGCCGCGCGCCGTTGTTGCCATTCTGGAAATCGTCCATCAGGCGGTGCAGCCGGGCAATGTCGGCGTCGGTCGCGCGCTCGGCGGCAAGCCGTGCCGCCATGCTTTCGAGCGAGGCCATGACGGTGATCATCTCGACGATCTCGCGCTTTGTCTTGCGCACGACAAAGATGCCGCGGCGCGGCCGGGTGCGGACAAACCCCTCCTGCTCCAAGAGGGTCATCGCCTCGCGGATCGGCGTGCGGCTGACCCCCAACCCCTCCGACAGCCGTCGTTCGTCGAGCCGGATTTCGTGCGGCGTGTCGTAGATGTCCATCGCCGTGATCGCCCGCTTCAGCGCGGCATAAGCCTCCTTGGCGAAGCTCGTCGCGGTGTCGAGCCGCGGCACGTCAAGCGTCGGGATCGGGTGCGAGGCAGCCTCGGACATGCCTGAGGTATATGGTATACCAGAGCTGCCGGCAATCCGATTCTGCGGCGACAAGCGCCGAGGACAGTCGCTCGCCGCTCCGGCCTCAACCGATCGCGTTGCCGCTCAGCACCGGGCCGAAGAACTGGTAGCGCGCACCGTCGAAGCGCTCCATCCGAACCTGCTTGATCGGCGAGAAATCGGTCGGGCTCGTGTTGATCGTGATGCCGGAGATCAGCATCGGCAGCTCGAATTTGCGCAAATTCGCGGCCTGCCGCATCACGTTCTCGCGGCTCAAATCGTCGCCGCATTGCTTCAATACCTGCACCACCGTCGCGGCGTTCGACGGGCCATAGACGGTTTGCAGATCGCTCTTGTCGCCCTCCGGGTAATATTTGTCCATAAACGACACCCACCACTTGTAGCCGGCATCGTTCGTCCACCCGGGGCTGGTCGGGTCCTTGAAAGAATTGTCGGCGATGATGCCTTTGGCGTTTTCGAGGCCCGCCGGCTTAAAGGTCACCCCGACCGAGGCGGCGATGCCGTTCATGATAAAGAGCGGCTTCCATTGGATCTCGGCCACTTTGCGGATCGCCTGGGCGCCGAATTTCGGGATGGCGATGACGACGATGACATCGCATCCGGCCGCCTTCATCGCGATGACCTGCAAGTCGACGGTCGGGTCGGTGGTTTCGTAGGAAACCTTGGTCTTGATCATCGAGGCTGCTTTCTCGCCCAGCCCGTCGACGACGCCTTTCAGGTAGTCCTTGCCGAAATCGTCGTTCTGATAGAGCACGCCGACCTTGCCGTCGGGCTTGTTTTTCAGAATATAGGCGGCATAGATGCGCCCCTCCATCTGGTAGCTGACCGGAAAGCCCATTGTCCAAGGATGGCCTTTCGGGTCGTCCCATTTGGCGGCGCCGGTATAGACAAACAGCTGCGGCACCTTTTTCTGGTTCAGGTAATGCCAGACCGCGGTGCTGGTCGGGGTCCCGACCCCGCCCGCCATGAACAGGACCTGGTCCTGCTCGACGAGCCTGCGCGTCTGCTCGACGGTCTTTGGCGGCGAATAGGCGTCGTCGTAGGAAATGAAAGTGATTTTGCGCCCGTTCACCCCGCCCTGTTCGTTGATCATCTTGTAGTACCGGGCCATCGAGATCGGCAGCGGGCTCGCGTTCGACAGCGGCCCGCTATAGGGGCCGGTGTTGCCGATCTTGATCTCCGTATCGGTGACGCCGGGGCCATATTGCTTTTTGGCTTGGGCGGCGCGCGCCGGCCAGGCGCCGAGGATCGGCCCGCTGAGGGCCAGCGCCGCCGGGGCGGCGGCGAGAATCGTGCGGCGCGTCGGATAGTTCATGGTGACCTCCCATTGGTGAGCCTGCTGTTCACTCGTTTTTTCGATGTCCCCCGGACACGGGGTGTTTTTGTGCGGTCACAATTGCCCGTTCGCCCGGCTCAAGCAACCGCAAAACGCGTTGCCGGTAGAGCCGATCGCGGGTCGCGGCTCGCCGATTTGTGAAGTGCCGCGCCGTCGCCGGGCTTGTTGCCGCCGTCCCGGCATGGTCTCTTCCTCCGATAATTCGGCAGAACGGGAGGGGGAGGTTATGCGTGCACCGATCTTGGCGACGACGCTGGCGCTATTGGCCGCGCCGGCCTTTGCCCAAGCGGCCTCAGCCCAGGGGCTGAGCGTGACCACGCCGGCTTTCAAGGACGGCGGCACGGTCCCGATGGCGCAGGTGTGCGAGCGCTATCACGGCGGCAGCCATTCGCCGGCGCTCGCCTGGTCCGGCGAGCCCGCCGGCACCAAGAGCTTTGCGATCACGATGTACGATCCCGACGCGCCGACCGGGAGCGGCTTTTGGCATTGGACCGTGTTCAACATTCCGGCGAATGTGCACACGCTGCCGGCCGGAGCCGGCGACGCCGGCTCGACGCTCCTCCCGGCGGGCGCCGGACAAGGGCGCAACGATGGCGGCGTCTCGCATTTTTCCGGGCCGTGCCCGCCGGCAGGCGACCCGGCGCACCATTACCAGATCACGGTTTTTGCCGTGAAGGTTCCCAAATTGCCGGTCGATGCCGAATCCTCGGGCGCGCGGGTCGGCTTCAACCTGCATTTCAACACGCTCGCCAAGGGGCAAGTTACCGGCCTCTACGGGCAGCCGAAATAAGGCGTGCTCGGAGACTTTATCGGCCGGAAGCGCTCGTCCCGAACGAGTTCGCCGCGCGCGGCTCCGTGCTCGATCCTTGGCCGATTTCGGCATGGCCGGTCAGCGCTGTCCAAGTCGGCGCATCGAGCGATGCCGTGCGCTCCAGACCGTTATCCCGCTGGAACGCTTCGAGGGCACGCTTTGTCTGCGGCCCCAGCACACCGTCGAGCGAGCCGTTATAGAGCCTATCGTTGCGCAGCTCGACCTGCGCCCAACGAACGTCGTCTTTCCACATTCTGGTGTCGGGCAGCGAATTGCCGGAAATCTCGGACGCAGAAGGCATGCTTCCCGCATTCGCGACGTTGCCGGGATCGAGCGCAGAATCCAGAGCGGCGCCCCCGACCCCCAAAGCCAGCACCGAAGCGGTGCCCAGAACCACTTTTCGGATCAGCTTGCTCATCGTCATCTCCATAGCATGTCGTTGGCGATTGCGTTGCCGCGTACGAAAAACGCAGCGCCCAACAATCCGGTTCCGATACGCTTAGATATTTTTGTAAAGTATTTTCAGCAGATCGTCATAGAGCCACCCGTAGCATAGGAACCATCGCGGTCCAAAATGCCGAATCGTATTTGCGTTCTAACGGGATAACCAACAAAATTGGCGACCAGGGAGCCCCTCGACTATGCCAACATGTAAAGCCTTGGAGAGACGACTTTGCCACGCTCGAAACCGGTGGTCATTGGCCCAACCGCGGGCGCTCGGCTCTTCGGCTAGGCGAAGAGCCGAAGCGCCGTCAGCGTCGCGGTGCCAGAGCCGTTCTTGTTCGGAAAAATCACCAGGCGGAGATGGCTGGCTTGAACCCGGGCGAAGCGTTGCTCCTCGCGCTGATAGGTGGCGCCCCGCGGGCTGAAGGCATATTCCTGAACAAAGAGCTGCCGATAAGTCCGGCCTCCGTCTTCCGAGACCTCCGCGCGGACCTGTTGGGTGCGCTCGCGCTGATCCTCCCCGACCTCGTAGGCAAGCCGCGAAATCGCCTGCGGCCTGTCGAATTCGACGACGATGCGCTCCTCAGTGTCGGGACGAGCGCTGATCCAGCGGGTGGCTCCCGGGCCGCTTTTTCCATCCAAGGCATGCTCGATCGGGTGAGCCGGGTCTTCGGATGAATAGGCGATTGTGGCGCAGCCGACGATGTCGATCTCGCCTGCCGCCTCCATGCCGGTAGCCGCATCCACCTCGAGCTGCCGCTTGCGAAGTTTCGAAAGGTCCATCATTCCACCACCGCTGGCGTGATCAAAAAATCGGAATGCCGCTTTTCTTCGGGTCCCATTTCTTGCGCACCTGCCTTTCGACCGGAGCGCCGCTCTCGGTCGTCGGCGATTGCTGAACCTTTTCACGGCTCTCCGGATCGAACACTCGCTCAACCAAGTGATCGATAGTCGCCTTTTCGCGTCGATGCCGTCTCTGATCGGCGCTATCAGGGGAAGGTCCATCCATTGCGTTCCTCCCTTGGTCTTGCGTGGCCGTAACCATCGTACAAGGTGAGCAGACTGCCGGTTCCGGCTGGGTGAAGGCTTTTTTGTGTCTCGGCTGAGTGGCGATCGAAATCACGAGTCCAGGGAACTCGGTTTTTGCGGGGGAGTTTCTCTTGGCAAGCCGTCGTCCCGAGGATGGCGGCCCTTAACGAAACCAGTCGGAGCCCTTATCATGGCAGACCGAGAGCAATCGCACGCGCCGCAACGCGACATGGGTCAGACAGCGCGGAACGGCATGACCGGCAAGGTCGGCCAACGCCACGCCGGCTCGGGCAATCATCCAAAGGAAAGTGAGCATCTCGTAAAGCCGGGCGGCACCGTTGGCGGCGACGTGCCGGACCAAAGCAAGGAGCATAATACGGAAATCGCGGTGGAGGCCGGTCGACACGGCGGCGAGCGGCACGACGAAAAGCGCTAGCGCATTCCCGAGAGCCCCGCTTCAAAGCGGGGCTTTTTTTGGCGGGTCATCCGGATTTCGACCGGCTGTGCCGGCTGTGAAAGGATAGCGCCAGGCCCCTGTTTTTAGCCTGTTTATAGACGATGGATCTCGCCCGCCCCTATGGCGGCGCTGCGGCTGCTCTTCGGCGCCTGCCGCTCATCAGATAGATGTTGGCTCGCGCCTCGAAGAGCGGATCAGCCGAGGCTTCGATGCCGTCGACGCGCGGGATCGGGTCGAAGATGATGTGCTGTTGCGCGCCGGCGTTGTCCGCCGCCAGCTCCTGCAAGCTGATTTCGCCAAACGCGCGCTGCGGCCGTTCCTCGGGCCAACGCACCGTGGCGTCGTCAACCCTGTCGCCGTCTTCGGCCAGCTGCACGGCCACCCGAAACCTGATGGGTCCGCGTGCGATACGCTCTTTGATCTCGTCGAAGAGAAAGCTCGGGCTGCGCGTGGCGGCGTCGGCCTCGCTCAGATGCTCGTTGCCCGCGACCGGCAGCACCCGGTAGCGCCCATAGCGGCTGACGCCGTCGGCGTTGGTGAATTTGAACGCCGATACCGCGAAGTACGACTCTCTGGCAAAGCTGGACGGGACAGGCTTCGGGATCTGAACAAACCGCATGGCCGCGGGATGCGCGCCGAGGAACTGCTCGACCGCGTTCGGGTGGGGGGCGGCAGGGTCGGTGGCGCTCACCGCGTTCAGAAACGCCACGAGCTCCTCGGCGGTGCGCACCGCGAAATTGTCGACCGAATGAGCGACGATGTCGGTGTGAGCATGCGGGGCCAGGTGAAAGCGGACCGCAAAACCGCGTGGGCTGCCGCCCTGCGCGTCGTTGTCGGCAACCGTCGGAATTCCGGCAAAATCCGAAAAGCGAGCCGTCACCGGCGTCGAATTGCGGTTGAGATGCGGCGCCCGCGTCAGCGACGCCGCTTCGGCGGACGGCGTAAAGGTGCCGCTCAGCAGAATGCCCTTCGCATGCGCGGGCCTGAACCCTGGATGGACCCCGCCATTGACCTTGTCGAACACCGCAATGGTTTCCCGGCTCAGCGCCAAGAGCTTTTCGTCCGTCGTCAGCGGCATGGCATGGCGCTCCGTGCAACAATGAGACGCGGACGACATTACCCGGAATTGACGGGTCGCGACCATTGCGCCGGTGCGCGGGCTCTACACGATCGTCCGGCTGCTGCCCGAGCAAGGGGATGCTCCGCAATACCGCATCAAGGCCAAGCTCGACAGGCGCGAACGGGTCGTCCGCGAAGATCAGATCGATAATCCGCCACGGCGCCCACGCAACCGATAGCGGGTTGCGCTGCGCTCCACCCGCCCTACGAACTGTCCTCCTATGTGTTCATTGGGGGTTCTACTCGCTTAATACCTTGTCGGCCCACTCCACCAACGCTACCAAATCCGGGGGCGTGACAAACCGGGCGTTCTTGCCTTCGAGATCGGTGTCGCGAACCGCACGGGCCCGTGAACACGCGGTTCAGATATTCAGCGGAATGTTATGTGTGATGGTTTTCGCCATAATCTCCGCCAATGGCGGCCATCCCACCGGCGTCACCGCGTTCATCGTCTCGTTGCGCATCAGGTTTACGGCCTCGCCGAGGAGGAATATCCGCACTTCGTGCCCCGCCTCCGCGAAGGCGTTTGCATGCAGAAAGGCAAAGGCCGCTTTGGTCAACTCGTCCGATCCCCATGCGCTTTTGATCAACACCTTCATCTGCCGTCTCCGTGGCCGGTTCCGAAGCGTTTGCATCCTAACCCCGGCGACGGCGAGGTAAAAATGTTTGTGCACGCCGCGCCACGACCTTGTTGGCACTTTTCAGGTTGGCCCGTAAGGCAACCGCTTCGTTTTGCCCGCTGCAAGCAACGGGTCCGTTGACGGCTGGAGCCGAGTTCTCATTAGACCCTGTCCGATCCTCGGGGAACGGTGGACGACATGAGCGCAGTGGAATTGTCAGGCGATATGACGGACGGGTTTCACCTGGTGGTGGAGGCGCTGAAGCTGAACGGGGTCGACACGATCTATGGTGTGGCCGGCATCCCGATCACCGATCTGCTGCGGCTGGCGCAGAATGAAGGCATCCGCTACCTCGGCTTTCGCCACGAGCAGTCGGCCGGGAACGCGGCGGCGATCGCCGGGTATCTGACGCAAAAGCCGGGCATCTGCTTGACCGTTTCGGCGCCCGGGTTTCTGAACGGGATGGTGGCGCTCGCCAACGCCACGACCAACTGTTTCCCGATGATCATGATCAGCGGGTCTTCCGACCGCGCGATCGTCGATCTCGAGCAGGGCGATTACGAGGAGATGGACCAGCTGAGCGCGGCGCGGCCCTATGCGAAGGCGGCCTACCGCATCAACCGGCCGCAGGACATCGGCATCGGCATCGCGCGGGCGATCCGCGCCGCCGCCTCCGGCCGGCCGGGCGGCGTCTATCTCGATTTGACCGCCGAAGTGCTCGGCTCCGCGCTCGATGTCGAGGCGGCAAAGCAATCGCTCGTAAAGGTTGTCGACCCGGCCCCGGCGCAGCCACCGGCGCCGGGCTCGGTCACGCGCGCCCTCGACCTCTTGGCGAACGCGCAGCGCCCGCTCGCGATCCTCGGCAAGGGTGCGGCCTATGCGCGGGCCGATGCGGAAATCCGCGCGTTTATGGAAACGACCGGCATTCCGTTTCTGCCGATGTCGATGGCCAAGGGCCTCTTGCCCGACGACCATCCGCAATCGGCCGCCGCGGCGCGATCCTTTGCGATCGGCCAGGCCGATGTCGTGCTGCTGGCCGGGGCGCGCCTCAACTGGCTGTTGTCGCATGGCCGGCCGCCCTTGTGGAACGCGGCGACGCGGTTTGTTCAGGTCGATATCTCGCCGACCGAGATCGACAGCAACCGGGCGATCGCCGCCCCGGTGGTCGGCGACATCAAATCGGTTTTTGCGGCCTTCAACGCGGCGCTGACACCGGGCCGGATCAAGCGCCAATCGGCCTGGATGGACGAGATGGGAAAGCGCAAGCAGCAGAACATCGAGCGCATGGCCGCCCGCCTCAACGCCGATCCGAGCCCGATGAATTTCTCAAGCGCCTTGCGCGCGGTGCGCAACGCGCTCGCCACCCAGCCCGATGTCTATGTCGTCAACGAAGGCGCCAACACGCTCGATTTCGGCCGCAACATCATCGACATGGATAAGCCGCGCCACCGCCTCGACAGCGGCACCTGGGGCGTCATGGGGATCGGCATGGGCTATGCGATCGGTGCGGCCGCGGTGACCGGGAAGCCGGTCGTCGCGATCGAAGGCGACAGCGCCTTTGGCTTCTCGGGGATGGAGATCGAGACGATCTGCCGCTACGAATTGCCGGTCACGACGGTCGTCTTCAACAACAACGGCGTCTATCGCGGCGATCCCGCCGGCGCCGCCTACACGCCGACCGGGCTCTTACGCGACGCGCGCTACGAGAAGATCATCGAGGCGTTCGGCGGTCGCGGCTGGCACGTCACCGACACCCCCGGGCTCACCGCCGCGCTCGGCGAGGCGCTCGCTTCGAAAAAGCCGGCGCTGATCAACGCCGTCATCGACCCCACCGCCGGCACCGAAAGCGGCCACATCCAAAGCCTCAACCCAAGGAGCGCCGCCGCCCCGAAGAAATGACGATGCTGCGGCGCCGCTCGGTGCGAAAAAACCCGTCCTGCGGTCGCGGTGGGAAGGAAAAAACCCGTCCTGCGGTCGCCGTGGGAAGTCAGTGCGCGAGGATCGCCTTATCCCGCTTGTCGTCGATCCATTCCCACACGGCTGTCGGCGCAGAACCCCACCGGTCGGACTCGGCCGAGGTGTCGATCTGCAGAATGACGACGGACCCGTTTTGGCCGATCAGCGGTTTGACCAGTTGATTCAAATGCACTGCCCTGTCCGTCGTCCACACGTACCAATTGAAATCGTTGAGCCGCAGCCAATCTCCCGCGAAATCGAACGCCCTTTCCAGGCGCGCCCGGTCAAGGGGCCCGTCAGGGCGGATTCCGACATGAAAGAGCCTATGGGTCGTCATCGCTCGGATCTCGGGCTATCGGGCTCCGATATGGGCCTGTTCTCGATGCTGGGGACGGCCCTGGCGGCGATGTCCATTTGCCGCCACTGAATCAGCTCCGCACCTTCCAGAAGCGCAACTCCGGGATGGCGGTTGGCGAACCACAAGATGCCGGCGAAATAGACCATGAAGACAGCCGCGATCAAGATCGAGACGACAATCAGCAAGATGGGATCGTGCCACCTCCACGCAATCCCGCCCGCCGCCCCGCCGAGCATCAGAACCGCTGCTAAAGCCACGTAACTTGCTTTCCCGACCACGCCGCGGGCCAGCCGGATTCGGTCGAGACTGGAAACGTTGATCCCGGATCGATCGAGAGCTCGCCGAATAGGGTCCATGTCGGTTCATTGGCTTGGTTCCCGGCTCACCTTATTGGCGATTGCCCGTCGATTCAAATCTCGCGAGTGTGCGGCACATTCCTTGACGAGTTCGCCCACCACGGCGACAAGGCAAGGCATGACCTCGCCGACGCCCGCTATGAGCCCGACCGTGGAGGTAACCGGCGCGCACAATCCTCGCGGTTCGCCGTTCGAGGTATTGCGCATCTTTTTGCGGCTGGGGCTGACCTCGTTCGGCGGGCCGGTGGCGCATTTGGGATATTTCCGCGCCGAGCTGGTGCAAAAGCGGCGCTGGCTCGACGAGGCGGCGTTCGCCGACATTGTCGCGCTGTGCCAGTTTTTGCCTGGGCCGGCGAGCAGCCAGACCGGGATCAGCCTCGGCATCCTTGCGCGCGGGCCTGCCGGGCAGGCTTCGCCGCCTGGCTCGGCTTTACCGCCCCGTTCGCGGTGGCGATGATCCTCTTCGGCTACGGTGTCGCCGCGATCGGCAATCTCGCGCATGCCGCTTGGCTGCACGGGCTCAAGATCGTCGCGGTCGCGGTCGTCGCCAACGCGGTCTGGGGGATGGCTCGGAATTTGTGTCCCGACCGGGCGCGCGCGACGATCGCCGTTGGGGCCGCGGTCCTGGCGCTGGCGGTGCCGTCCTCGCCCGGGCAGATCGGCGCCATCGCCGCCGGCGGGCTCATCGGCTGGCTGCTGCTGCGGGGAAGCGGGGCGCCGCAGCCGCATGTCGCGCTCGCCCTCTATCTGCCGCGCTCGTGGTCGGTCGTTGCAGCGATTGCGTTTGTCGCGCTGCTGGCCGGGCTGCCGGTTCTCGCCACCGTGGTGCCGTCGCATGCGCTCGCGCTTTTCGCGTCGTTCTACCGCTCGGGCGCCCTGGTCTTTGGCGGCGGCCATGTCGTGCTGCCGCTGCTGCAGGCTGCGGTGGTGCCGCCCGGCTGGGTCGGGAACGACGCCTTTCTCGCCGGCTATGGCGCAGCGCAGGCGGTCCCCGGCCCGCTTTTCACGTTTTCCGCCTATCTGGGCACAGTCATGGGGCCGCGGCCCAATGGCTGGCTCGGCGGTATTTTGTGCCTCGCCGCCATTTTCCTGCCGTCATTTCTGCTGCTGATTGCGGCACTGCCGTTCTGGGACGGGCTGCGGCGGCGGACGGGGGTGCAGTCGGCGCTGCGCGGCGTCAACGCCGCGGTCGTCGGTGTGCTGCTCGCGGCACTCTATCGGCCGGTGTGGCTGAGCGCGATTCTCGGTCCCGCCGATTTCGGATTGGCAATGGCAGCCTTTCTGCTGCTGGCCGTGTGGGGGGTGCCGCCTTGGCTGGTGGTGGTGCTGGGCGCGCTGGCCGAGACGGCTGTTGCATGGGTTATCGGCTCGGGCTAAGCGAGCCGGCGGGGGTGCCGATGGGCAGGGGATTGCTGCTGTTGTGTCTGCTGATGCTGGGCGCGGCTGGTGCGCGCGCGGCGCCGAGCCTCTATCTCGAAGACCTGACCTGGCCCGAATTGCGCGCCCAGATCGCCGCCGGCAAGACGACGATCCTGGTGCCGATCGGCGGCACCGAGCAGAACGGACCGCATATGGCGCTGGGCAAGCACAACGTCCGGGTCAAGGTGCTGGCTGGGAAAATCGCCGCCGCCCTCGGCAACGCGTTGGTGGCGCCGGTTATCGCCTATGTCCCCGAGGGCGATGTCGAGCGGCCGCAGGGCCACCTCAAATTCCCCGGCACGATCACGGTTCCGACCGGCGCGTTCGAGCAGGTGCTCGAATATGCGGCCAAGAGCTTCAGGCTCGCCGGGTTCCGCGACGTCGTCTTTCTCGGCGACCACGGCGGCTATCAAAAGGCCGATCGGGCGGTGGCCGAGCGGCTCGACCGGGAATGGGCGGCTACCCCGGCGCGCGCTTATGCGCTCGACGAATATTACCGGGCGAGCGAAACGGAATTCCCGCAATTGCTGAAGCAAAAGGGCTACAGCGAGGCCGAGATCGGGACCCATGCCGGTCTCGCCGACACCTCGCTGATGCTGGCGACCGACCCGGCCCTCGTGCGCACCGGGCTGATGGGGCAGACCAAGGCCGGCGACGGCGTCCACGGCGATCCGCGCCGCTCCAGCGCCGCGCTCGGAGAAGCCGGCGTCGCGCTGATCGTGACGCGCACCGTCGCCGCCGTCAGAAACGCGGTCGCGCATCGCTGAGACCGCCCGAATTCCTGAGACCGCCCGAATTCCTGAGACCGACCGAATTCATGGAGATTGTCGTGCACCAGCAGACCCTCCGCTGGACCGGCCCGCTTGCCGCGCTCGCCGTTTGCTTCTTTGGCTCGGCGGTCCCGGCCGCGCCGGCCGCAGCACCGATCCCCGCGGCCAAGATCGAAACCGTGCCGGGCATGCCGCCGGTGTTGAACCCGGCCAATCTCTACAGCGCCGCCGGGATCGGCGCGCTGAGCCCGGCGACGGCCGGGGCGTTGACCCGCATCTATGTGCCGAACCAGCGCTCGAACGACGTCTATGTCATCGACCCCGCAGCGTTCCGGGTGGTCGACCGCTTCCCGGTCGGCGTCAACCCGCAGCATGTCGTTCCGTCCTGGGACCTGCAAACACTGTGGGTCGCCAATAACGGGCGCCGGCGCCATGACGGCAGCCTGACGCCGATCGATCCCAAGACCGGCAAGCCCGGCCCCAATGTCGCGGTCGACGATCCCTACAACATGTATTTCACGCCCGACGGCAAATCGGCGATCGTCGTTGCCGAAAAGCTGAAGCGGCTCGATTTCCGCGACGCCCATACGATGAAATTGCAGCAGATCCTGCCGACGCCGGGCTGCTCCGGCGTCAACCACGCCGATTTCTCGATCGACGGCCGCTACGCGATCTTTACCTGCGAGTTCCGCGGCGGCGGCCTCGTCAAGATCGACATGGTGAACCGCAAGGTCGTGGGCTATCTAAAGCTCGACGCCTCGGGCATGCCGCAGGACATCCGCATCGCGCCCGACGGCAAGGTGTTCTTTGTCGCCGACATGCACGCCGACGGTGTCTTCGTCGTCGATGGTGACAACTTCAAGAAGGTCGGCTTTATCCCGACCGGCATCGGCACGCACGGGCTCTATCCGAGCCGCGACGGCAAAAAGCTTTATGTCGCCAACCGCGGCTCGCACCAGGTGCATGGCGCGCCGCACGGGCCGGGCAGCGTCAGCGTCATCGATTTCGCCACCCGCACGGTCGAGAAGACCTGGCCGATCCCCGGCGGCGGCAGCCCCGACATGGGCAATGTCAGCGCCGACGGCAAGGAATTGTGGCTCTCCGGCCGCTTCGACAACGTCGTCTACGAGATCGACACGACAACGGGTGCCGTCCGGAAAATCCCGGTCGGCAACGAGCCGCACGGCCTGACCGTATGGCCGCAACCCGGCCGCTACTCATTGGGCCACACCGGCAATATGCGCTGACGGCGGACAAATGGCGACCGGCAAAGAGCAATTCAGTAAACTGTCCCTGTAAACCCTGTAAACTAAACTATCTTTGCAAATCTAGTAAAATGTCCCTGTAAATCCTCAGTAAATTGTTCTCATAAATCCCACCACGGCTAACTGCCGCGGCAATCGTATCGGATTCCAGGAAAACTTCCCGTAACGGCCGTTGCAGGAAGTTCGTTATGCCGCGGCGGGATTATTCATCATATTCGATCTCAACCAGAGCTCTGTCCACTTGGCGTAGCCACTCTTCGGCGTCCGAACGGGAGAGCTGCGAGGGATCGGTGCGAACCTGGCTGTTTGGACCGATATCCACGTACAAAGCTCGATTTTTTGTCTTGAGAGTGTCTCCGAGCCCTGTCGAGATCACGTAGCGTGCCGCGATGAGCTCGGATGCCATCCGCCGCACTATCTCCTCAAACGCTTCTTCCTTGTGCAGTCGAAAGGCATTATCGCGAATCGCTGAAAGATGCGGCGCTGTCATTTCATTGCACTTAGTTGATTTTTGCCTGCACGGGATTATTCGGCGGCGTCGGGCAGCGTGCGGGTTTGGTCGGCGTAGCCGGCGAGAAGGCCGGCGACGGAGATGTCCTCGTCGAGGGTCTCCCAATGCAGGCCGCGGGGGCTGATCCGAACGGCCTCCCGCTGCTCGGGGGCGGCGCGCAACAGACGCGGGAACCAGGCGAGCGGCACCCCCAAAGTTCGACCATCGGACAGCTCGACCCACATGCTGTCTCGATCGAACCGGATGCCGGTTGGCCTAACGGAAAAATTCACGCCACGTTTTCTCGATGCGTTCACGGTTTGCCTCGATCAGGGTCAGCAGCTCGCGCAGCGCCCTCGCGCTGAAGCCGTCGTTATAGGCGAGGTGCGCCGCCGGTCGAAGCCAGAATTTGGCCTCCCGCTCGCCATGCTCGACATGCACATGCGGCGGTTCAAGTGGTCGGCCTTCGTTGGAGTAAAAGAAAAATCGAAAGCCGTGAGCCCGGAAGACGGTTGGCATAAACCGTGGACCTTTGATGCCGCCGCGGCGGCTGCCACGGCGATTGTCGCTCGCAGGCGGCCGGCGCGTCCATCGCGACGGCGCTCGGCGGGGCTGCGCCTCGCGGAAACGTGCTTAACGACCTCTGGCGGCGAAGCGTAGCATCGGAACGGCGAGACCTCTGCTGTGATTATGGGGGGTTGCGGTGCGGGGGTTGCAGGGTTGCAGGGACAGTTTATTTAATTGGGGCTACGGGTTACGAGAGAACCTGGCCGATCCCAGGCAGCGGCAGCCCCGACATGGGCAATGTCGGCGCCGACGGCAAGGAATTGTGGCTCTCCGGCCGGTTCGACAAAGTCGTCTATGAGATCGACACGGTGGTTACGGTGACACGGCGGTTACGGTTGGTTACGGTGACAGGTTGGTTACGGTGACAGGGACAGTTACGGTGACAGGACAGTTACGGTGACAGTGCACAGTTACGGTGACAGTGCACGTTACATTGATAGGCAGCGGTTACGGTGACAGTGCACTTAATTGATAGGGAAACGAATAAAATGCACTGTCACCGTAACGGCGTAACGGGAATAAAATGCACTGTCACCGTAACGGCGTAACGGCTTGTCGCTACACCGCGTCTTTGGGAGTTGCCCGCACCGCGCTGCACGCGATCAGGCCGACAATGCCGCCTAGCAACAGCCAGAGCGCGCCGGGCTCGGGAATTTGGGTACCCGCGGTCGCGGTAAAAACGAGATTGCTACCGCCCGTGACAACCAGATCCCCCAGGTTGGTGGGTAATGGCTGCGCCGCCAAAAACGCAACATTCAGCGGGCCGATCGGGGTCAGCGCACCCCATGTGGAAAGCTCCGTTGCCGCCCACTCCACTCCCGCACTACCCGCGAGATCGACAAAAGCCGCTGCATTGTCGATGTCGGCGGCGACCACGAACACCTGCTCTGCAGGCAGCACGCTGCCGATGCCGGCGATGTTGAGGACGTCAGTGATCGAAGGCACCGCAGGAAAGCCCTGAATTGAGGTCACGGACGTGGTATCGCCGGTAATCGTCCAGGTGAACGCGACGCTTGCCTGTGAAGGCCCGATGAAGTCGCCAGTCAGCACATAGGTTATCGGCGCCGCCGAGGCGGCAGACGCCAGCCCGCTGGCCATTGCAAGGCCTGCGCCGGTCCATAATGCAGCGCGTGCCAGACGGGCGATCGTGCTTCTCATGATCATCAGCGTGCCCTTCAAGAATTGCCTTATTGATAAGGCAGCGAATCGTTCCACGCGCAGCATACACCGTAAAATTATAACGCGCAATCTCCCGATCCGGGTAGGACAGGTTCTCTTTATTGATGGCAACAGGAAAGACTTTCTGAAAACGTCCTGGCAGTAGCCAGCTTCGCCCGCGACCTGTACAACCATGGGGTCGCTTCACTCGAGCAGCGCGTGTTACCGGTCGCCCGACGATTTGAACACCTGGGTGTCAATCTCACCAAGTTCCTCAATTGCCGAGCTGACGCCAGTCGAAATTGAGCCCCGGGCACTCAATTCACCGGACTTAACCGCGCTTCCGGTGTTCCAACAGGGACGCCGGGCTGACGGCGGGCGCAAATAAAGGGCCGCCCGCAAGCGGCTGCCTGCGGGCGGCGTTGTTCCGGGTGAAGCGCGCGGAGCGGCTCAGGCGTGGTTCGCTTTGTAGTAGGTGTTGCGCAGGACGCGGCCGGGCAGCGCCCCGGTGTGCTTGCCGTTCTCCATCAGCACCTGGCCGTTGACGATCGTCGCCATGATGCCGGCCGCCGGCTCCTTGACCCGCCAGCCGCCGGCCGGGAAGTCGTGCACGATGCTTTCGGGCAATGGGCGCACCGTCTCGGGATCGAAGATCACGATGTCGGCGGCCATGCCGGGGCGGATCAGCCCGCGGTCGTAGAGGCCCAAGGCGGAAGCCGAATCAAAGGTCAACCGCCGCACCGCGTGCTCCAAGGTCATGACCTTCTTCTCGCGCACCCATTCCGAAAGGAGCCGCGTGCAATAGCCGTAGCCGCCGTGGAACTGGACATGCGCGCCGCCGTCCGACAAGCCGACGATCGCGTTCGGATAGGTCAGGATCTTGGCCATCGCCTCGTCGTCGACATTGTTTTCCGACTGCATCAGGCCGGTGTCGAGGTTCTCTTCGACGACGAGGTCGAGAAAGGCGTCGATCACGCGCTTCCCCTGGTCCTTGGCGATCTGGCCGATGGTCTTGCCCTTGAGCCTCTGGTTCTTTTCGAGGACCGGAGTCTCGACCCACATATAGTTGTACCATTCGCGCGAATAGCCGGCGGCCGGGACCTGGACCGAGTGCTCGACGACTTCCTCGTGCAGCTTCTGCCGGATCGCCGGGTCGGCATAGGCCTCGAGCTTTTCTTCGTCCGAGGACAAGAGGATCGGGTGCCAGGTCGGCGAGCCGCGGAACACCTGGCAGTTGCGCATCGTAAAGCTTTGCGTCGTGCGGTTCGGGCTGCACAGCGGGTAGGCCCGGATGCCGGCCTTTGAGGTCTCCTCGACCCGCGCCATGTGGCGTTTCCAGGCGTCGGGCTCGCGCACGGTCTGGCCCAAATTGTTGTAGATGACGGTGCGCCCGGTCGCTTCGCTGAGCCGCGCCATCAGCCCGTTGTCGAGCTCGGCGTTGCGGCCGCCACCCGATTGAATGATGCCGGTGCCCATCTCGCGCAAGACGTCGCCGAGCGCGAAGATTTCCTTCTCGTCGGCCCACAGCGCCGGGATATGGACGCCCTGCGGGTCGTAATGGCCCTTGTTGCGCGACACCGAGAGGCCGAGCGCGCCACCCTTGATGCCGTCGCGCACCACATCCTGCATTTTCTCGATTTCGTCGTCGCTCGCGGTGCGCTTCTGGCTCTCGTCGCCCATCACATAGTAGCGCACGGTCGAGTGGCCGATCAGATTGCCGATGTTGACGCCCAGGTTCCGGTCGAGCCGGTCCATATATTGCGGGATTGTCTCCCAATCGACCTCGACCGTGTTCAGCACCTCCATCGGGATCGCTTCGACATAGCTCAAAAACTCGGCAACCCGCTTGGCGGTACCCTTGCGCACCGGCGCCAATGCCAAGGAGCAATTGCCGAACATGACCGTCGTGACGCCGTGGTCGGACGAGAACGAGCATAAGGGGTCCCAGGTGACCTGCGCATCGTAATGGCAGTGGTTGTCGACAAAGCCGGGCGCTACGACATGCCCCTCGGCGTCGATCGTCCGCTGGGCGGGGCCGGAAAGCTTGCCGATTTCGACGATCTTGCCGTCCTTGACGCCGACATCGCCGCGAAACGCCGGCATGCCCGACCCGTCGACGATGCGTCCGTTTTTGATCAGCAGGTCATACGCCATTTCCGTCCCTTTCCGCGCGGTTGCAAAAAACCCTCTTTTCCGCAGCAAAAAGTGTAGCACGCCGGCACGGCCCCGCCGGATGCGAAATCCGCGCGGCTGGCCGTTGAGCCATGCGTCGCTGGCAAGGGTCGTCGCCGGTAGGGGTCGTCGCTGGCAGGGGTCGTCGCTGGCAGGGGTCGTCGCTGGCAGGGGTCGCGGCAGGGGTCGCGCGGCGCGCCTCGGCGCCACGCCGCGCCATTGCCGGCCTCTCGCGGACCCTTTCAGATCCCGGAGCCCGGCTTGCAAATGGCCCGGCTTGCAAATGATTGGTGCGGGCGGGGAGACTTGAACTCCCACGTCCTCTCGGACAACAGATTTTGAGTTTGCCGCGTCTGCCATTCCGCCACGCCCGCGGGCCGGGCGGGACTATAGCAGCGGCGGCCAGGCGGTCAATCTATCGGGAGGAGCTTGACGGGTCGCGTTGAAAGCAGCCGGCGTCGGGCTATATCGTCTGAGGTTTCGGTGCCGTTCTGACCAAGAGACGCATGAGTTCCCCGCCTCCGGGCGCCGCTCCGCTCGTCGTGCTGGACGATGTTCACCTGACGCTGCGCAGCGCTGCCGGGCCGGTCGATATTCTGCGCGGGGTGTCGCTGGAGATCGCCGGCGGCGAGACGGTGGCGCTGGTCGGGCCGTCGGGCTCGGGCAAATCGACCTTGGTCATGGTGCTGGGCGGGCTCGAACGGCCGAGCGCCGGGCGGGTGTCGATCGACGGGCAGGATTTGGGCGCGCTCGGCGAGGACGCGCTGGCCCGCTTGCGGCGCACCGAGATCGGCATCGTGTTTCAGAGCTTTCACCTGATCCCGACGATGACGGCGCTGGAAAACGTCGCGATCCCGCTCGAGCTCGCCGGCCGGCGCGACGCTTTTGCCGCGGCGGCGGAAGGGCTCGCCGCGGTCGGTCTCGGCCACCGCCTCGGCCATTATCCGGCACAGCTCTCGGGTGGCGAGCAGCAGCGCGTCGCGATCGCCCGCGGCTTTGCCGCCGACCCCAGGCTGCTGCTCGCCGACGAGCCGACCGGCAATCTCGACGGTGCCACGGGGAGCCTCGTCATGGACTGCCTGTTCGAGCACCAGGCGCGGCACGGCACGACGCTGCTGTTGATCACCCACGACCCCGGCTTGGCCAGCCGCTGCGCCCGCCAGATCCATTTGGCTGACGGCCGAGGCGTGGCGGACGGCAGGATCATCGACGATCGGCCGACCCGTGCCGCTGTCTGCTCCGCCGCTGTCTGCCCCGCCGCTGCGACGCGCGCGTTGAGCGCCGCTGCGCCGCTTCTTGCGCTCAGGCTCGCCCGCCGCGAATTGCGTGGCGGCCTGCGCGGTCTCCGGGTCTTTTTCGTCTGCCTCGTCCTTGGCGTGGCCGCGATTGCCGGCATCGGCTCGCTGACCGCCGCGGTCGTCGCCGGCATCACCGGCAATGCCCGCGAGCTGCTCGGCGGCGATGTCGAGGCGCGCCTTGCCTATCGCCCGGTCAGCCCGGCCGAACGCGCCTTTCTGGCCCGCAGCGGCACGCTGTCCGAGATCGCCGCCTTGCGCGCGATGGCGCGCACCGGCGACGGCAATCGGCGCAGCCTGATCGAGCTGAAGGCGGTCGATCGGGCTTACCCGCTGTTCGGCGCGCTCGTTTTGTCGCCGCCGCAGCCTCTCGACTTGACGCTCGCCCGGCGGGACGGGAAATTCGGCGCGGTCGTCGATCCGGCCTTGCTCGCCCGGCTCGGTGTCGCCATCGGCGACGAGGTCGAGATCGGCCGGGCGGCGGTGCAAGTGCGCGGCACGATCGCGCACGAGCCCGATGCGCTGGCCGGCGGCCTGACCTTCGGCCCGCGCGTCATCATCTCTGCCGCCGCGCTGAGCGAAACCGGGATCGTCCAGCCGGGCGCCCTGGTGAATTACCATTACCGGCTGCGGCTGCCGGCCGGCACCGATCCGGCCCACTGGATCGCCGCCGCCCGCGCCGCCTTTCCCCAAGCCGGATGGCAGCTGCGCAGCTTTGCCGAGGCGACGCCGTCATTGCGCCGGCTGGTCGACCGGGTCGGCCTCTATCTGTCGCTGATCGGGCTGACGGCGCTGCTGGTCGGCGGGGTCGGGGTCGGCAACGCGGTGGCTTTTTACATCGCCGCCAAGACTCCGACGATTGCCGCCTTGAAATGCCTGGGCGCCTCGTCCCGTCTCGTCTTCGCGGTCTATCTCGTCGAGATCGTCGGGATTGCCACCGTCGCGATCATGATCGGCCTGGCGATCGGCGCCCTGGCGCCGATCGTGGCAGCACCCTTTTTTGCCAACCTGCTGCCGGTTTCGGCGGGGCTCGCGATCCATCCGCGGCCGCTCGGGGCAGCGGCGGCTTACGGCCTGTTGACGACGCTCGTCTTTTCGCTGGGGCCGCTCGCCGCGATCGGCCGGGTCCCTGCCGGGGCGCTGTTTCGCGACCGGGTGGACAGGACCCCCCGCCGCCCCTCGCTCCTGGTGCTGGGCGCGACGGCGGTGCTGGCGCTGACGCTCGCCGCCTTCGTCCTCACCTCTGCCTCGGACCATCGCGTGGCGCTGTGGTTCCTCGCCGGCACAATTGTCGCCTTCGCGCTCTTTCGCGCGGCCGGTGCGCTCTTCGTGCTCGGCGCCGGCAAGCTCGCCCGGCCGCGCCGCCCGATGCTGCGCCTCGCGGTCGCCAACCTCTATCGGCCCGGTGCTCCGACCGGGCAGATCATGCTGTCGCTGGGGCTTGGCCTGAGCGTGCTGATCGCGGTCGCGCTGGTCGAAGGCAATCTCGCGCGCGAAATCAGCGACCGTCTGCCCGCGACCGCGCCCGCCTATTTCTTCATCGATATCCAGTCGAACGAGCTCCCCGGCTTTGAGGAGATCGTGCGTGCCACCCCCCGCGCGCGATTTGAAGAAGTGCCGATGATGCGTGGCCGCATCACGCGCCTCAACGGCGTTCCGGTCGATCAGGCAACGGTCGAGCCGGACGCACGCTGGGCGCTCGACAGCGACCGGGGCATCACTTATGCCGCAAGCCTCCCGCCTGGCTCACGGCTTGCCGCCGGCAAATGGTGGCCGCCCGATTATCGGGGGCCGCCGCTGGTCTCGTTCGATGCGGCGCTCGCCCGCGGGATGGGGCTCGGCATCGGCGATACGCTGACCGTCAACCTGCTCGGCCGGGAGATCACCGCGCGCATCGCCAATTTGCGGGCGATCGACTGGCAGCGGCTCGGCATCAACTTTGTCATGGTGTTCGCACCGGGGGCCCTGGAGCACGCGCCGCAAAGCCATCTGGCGGTCGTCTATCTGCCGGCGGGCGGGCTGCCGGCAGGCGGGAACGAGCTCTTGGTGCGCCGGGTGACCGAGCAATTCCCCAATGTTTCGGCGATCGACGTGCACGAGGCGCTGGCCGCGGTCGATCGGATCGTCGGCATGATCGGCCGGGCGGTGCAGCTGACGGCGCTCGTCACCCTCGGCGCCGGAGTGCTGGTGCTGGGCGGAGCCGTCGCCGCCGGGCACCGCCGCCGGGTCTACGACGCGGTGGTGCTGAAGGTGCTGGGCGCGACGCGGGCCGCTGTCGCCAGCGCTTTTCTGATCGAGCACGGCCTCCTGGGCTTCTTCTGCGCGCTTGTCGCCGCCGGCTTCGGGACCTTGGCGGCCTATTTGCTGGTGACCCGGTCGTTGGGGCTCGACTGGGTCTTCCTGCCGGTGCCGCTGTTGGCGACGGCGGCGGGCGCGATGGTGCTGACCTTGGGTCTCGGCTTTGCCGGCGCCTGGCGGGCGCTCGGCGCCAAAGCGGCACCCTATTTGCGCAACGAGTGACCCGACGGGCCGCCCGCGAGGTTATTGAATGGGTCGTGTTTTGTGCCAATATGCCGGGCACGAGGCATGAGCCTCGCGGTTGCTTCTCTCTTTGGAGGGGGTTTATGGCTCTCGGTTCGCAGCCCCGCTGGACGGTGCGATCGGCGGACATGCAGGTCGGCGTCGATGTCGGCCTGCGGAATTACATGCTCCGCGTCTACAACTACATGGCGTCGGGGCTGGCGATCACCGGCATCGTCGCCTATGTCGCCGCTGCCTCCGGCTTTTACCAGGCGATTCAGCACACCCCGTTGATCTGGCTTATTATTCTGGCGCCGCTCGGGCTCGTCATGCTGATGAGCTTTGGCGCGCAGCGGATGCAGGCGAGCACGTTGCAGCTCGTCTTCTGGGGCTACTCGGCGCTGATGGGCCTGTCCCTGGCGATGGTGTTTCTGGTTTTCACGCAGGCCAGCATCGCGCGGGTGTTCTTCATCACCGCCGGCACCTTTGCCGGGATGAGCCTCTACGGCTATACGACGCGGCGCGATCTGTCGCAGTTCGGCTCGTTTCTGTTTATGGGGCTGATCGGCATCATCATCGCATCGGTCGTCAACATGTTCATCGCCTCCTCGGCGATGCAGTTTGCGATCTCGGTGATCGGCGTCCTCGTCTTCACCGGTCTGACGGCGTACGACACGCAGCAGATCAAGGAGATGTACTACGCCGCCGACGGCGCCGAGATGACCAGCAAGAAGGCGATCATGGGGGCGCTGCGGCTCTATCTCGACTTTATCAACCTCTTTATGATGCTGCTGCAGCTGATGGGGACAAGGCGCAGCTGACGCCGGCCCAAGCCCAAACCTCAGGAACGGGCCGTCTCGCGCTGCGGGGCGGCCCGTTTCGATTCAATTCCCAGCGGCGCGCAGCGGCTGGCGCGCGCTTTCGAGCTGCCGGCGAATGAGACGGGCGTAGAGCCCGCCGCGGGCGAGGAGCGCGGCATGGCTGCCGGTTTCGACCAGGCGGCCATGGTCGAGCACCGCCAAGAGATCGGCGTTGCGCACCGTCGAGAGACGATGGGCGATGACGATCGTCGTGCGGTCGCGCATCAGCGCATCGAGCGCGCCGCGCACCTGCGCCTCGCTGACCGCGTCGAGATGCGAGGTCGCTTCGTCGAGCACCAAAGTCGGCGCGTTCTTCAGAAAAGCGCGGGCGATCGCCACTCGCTGGCGCTGCCCGCCCGATAATTGCACGCCACGCTCGCCGACCGGGGTATCGAGCCCCTCGGGCAGGCTAGCGACAAAATCAGCGAGCGCGGCCTGGTCGAGCGCGCGGTGGATCTCTTCCTCGTCGGCCTCGGGCCGGGCGAGCGCTACATTGGCGCGCAACGTGTCGTTGAAGAGATAGGTATCCTGCGACACCAGCGAGACGCGGCGGCGCAGATGGTCGAGCTCGAAATCCTTGAGCTCGACCCCGTCGATCAGGATCCGCCCGGCATTCGGGTCCCAGAATCGCAACAGCAAGCTGGCCAGCGTGGTCTTGCCGGCGCCCGACGGGCCGACCAGGGCCAGTGTCGCCCCGGCTGGGACAGAAAGGCTGATCCCGCTCAGCGCCGGCCGGCCGGCACCCGGATAGGTGAAGCTCGCCGCTTCAAACCGGATCGCCGAGCCGCCCGCAGGCTCCGGCGGACAGAGCGGGCCATCGACCACCGTCGGCTCTTCGTGGTGCACGGCGTAGAACCGGCGGGTCGAGGCGATCGTGTCGGCGAGCTGGCGGCTGACCTGGGCGATTTCGGAGATCGGCAGGAACGAGGCGAGCGCGATCAGGATCAGGAGCGGCAGAGTGGTCGTGGCCAGATGATGCTCGGCGGCGAGGCGCGCGCCGACCACGGCGACCGCGAGACCGCCGAGCCCGGTGACGATCTCGAGCCGCGCGGTCTGCCTCGATAAATCGGCGAGCAGCTCCAGCCGCAGCTTCTGATAGCCGCCGACCAGCTCCATAAAGGCGCGGCGTCGTCCGGCCACCGCCTCAAAGGCGACGAGGTCGGCGAGCCCCTGGATCGTCTCGGTGACATAGGCGCCGAGCAATCCCAGCGCATCGCGCGCCTGCCCCCCGAGCCGGTCGATCCGGGTCCGCGTCACGATCGGCGCCAGCCCGGCAAACAGCACAAACGGCAGCAGCGCCAGCGCGACCGGCCAGGCGACGAGCGCCAGCACGACCAGCACGGTCGCCGGAACCAGCACCGCCACCAATGCCGGCGCCACGGTATGGGCGAAGAAATATTCGATCGTCTCGACATCCTGGCTGGCGAGCGCGATCAGGTCGCCGGAGCGCCGCCGCAGCAGATAGGCCGGCGCCAGCGTGTCGAGCTTGTCGAACAATGCGATCCGCATCTCGGCCAAGAGGTGATAGGCGATGTCGTGGGCGAGCCAGGATTCGAGCCAATGGAGGAGCCCGGCCAACGGTGCGGCCAGGGCCAGCAAAATCAAAAGATAGCCAAAGGGCGAGCCGGTCTTGACCGCGGCGACGGCGAGCGCGCCGAGGATGCCGACGCCGATAAAGGCGGC
The DNA here is from genome assembly GCA_963702685.1 of uncultured Alphaproteobacteria bacterium. GTDB lineage: Bacteria > Pseudomonadota > Alphaproteobacteria > ATCC43930 > CGMCC-115725 > AP-15. The sequence continues at coordinate 88,280 of CAVPDQ010000014.1, forward strand.
GACACGAGCGATGCCCGAGGCCACGACGATCGCGAACCGGCGGCGCCACGGCCCGATGATCCGCAGCAATGTGCCGAGCGTCGCCGCCCAGCCGACCGACGCTGCGGCCGCCGCGAGCTCGGCCGGCGCGGTCTCGGCCGCCCAAGCCTCTGCCGCCCCGGTCTCGGCTGTCCCGGTCTCGGCCGCCAATCCGAGCTGCTCGCGCTCCCCGGCGATGTCCGGCGCGGCGTCGCCCTCTTGGGCCAGCACCGCATCGTCTTCGCGGTCCTCGGCTTGCGCGCCCATCAGCCGGCGATAGGGGCCGTCGCGGCGGATCAGCTCGGCATGCCGGCCCTGTTCGACGATGCGGCCGCTGGTCCAGCACCAGGATGCGGTCGGCGCCGATCACGCTCGACAGCCGATGCGCCAGGATCAGTGTCGTGCGTCCGGCCGAGAGCCGGTCGATCGCCTGCTGGATCACCGCCTCGTTTTCGGCATCGACCGAGGACAGCGCCTCGTCGAGGATCAGGATCGGCGCGTCGCGCAAGAGCGCGCGGGCGATCGCCAGGCGCTGGCGCTGGCCGCCCGACAGCATGACGCCGCGCTCGCCGATCATCGTCCGGTAGCCCTGCGGCAATGCCGCGATGAATTCGTGCGCGTTGGCGTCGCGCGCCGCGGCCTCGATCTCCTGCTGGTCGGCATCGGGCCTGCCGAGCCGCAAATTCTCCTCGACCGTGCCGTGGAACAGGTAGGTGTCCTGGTGCACCACCGCGATCATCCGGCGCGCCGCCTCGGGATCGAGCGTCTTCAGATCGCGCCCGCCGATCAGCACCCGGCCCTGCTGCGGGTCGAACAGGCGCAGCAAGCAGACGCGCGACCGAGGATTTGCCGGAGCCGCTCGGGCCGACGATGCCGATCTTCTCGCCGGCGGCGACATTGAAGGCGAGCCCGTCATGGGCGGCGCCGCGGCCCCCCGGATAAGCGAAATGAACGTCTTCGAAGGCGATCGTCGGAGCGAGCGCGACAGCCGGCGCCGGGCTTGCCGGCTGCGGCGGCACCAGCGGCTCGGCGGCGAGCAGCGCGTTGATGCCGGCGCCGGCCGACTGGCCGACCATGCCCTGATGCAGCACCGTGCGCAGGTCGCGCAGCGGACGGAAGATCTCGGTCCCGGCCATCAGCACGATCAACAGCGCCTGGAGGCTCATCTCACCGTGCGACACCCGCCATACGCCGAGCGCCAGCGCCGCCGCGGCGCCAATCGCAACACCGCAATCGGTGATGCCGCGGGTCATCACGCTGAACCCCAGCACGCGCAGCGTGCTGGTGCAGAGCTCGCCGGCGCGGGCGGCGAGCCGGCGGCCGTAGGCGGTGCTCTGGCCGAACGCCTTCAGCGTCGGCAGTCCTTGGACGCCGTCGAGAAACTCCGAGCCGAACGCCTTCAGCGTCTGCTGGCGGTCGTGGCTGCTGCGGCGCTCGTTCTGCAGGAAAACCGTCGGCGCGATCAATGTGAACAGCGCAAAGGCCAGCATCACCGCCGCCACCGGCACGTCCCAGAAGGCGATGAAGACAAAGATCGCCAAGGGTGTCAGCACCGCGATCGACAATTGCGGCACGTATTGGCCGAAAAAGCTCTGCAGCTGCTCGACGCCGTCGACGATCGACAGCATGACCCCGCCGGTGCGCTCGCCGGCGAACCAGGCCGGCCCGAGCTCGGCGATCTTGTCGTAAAGGCGGCCGCGCAAATTCTGCTGCACGCGGTCGGCGGTGCGGTGCGAGACGATCGCGCGCTGCTGCTCGATCCAGCCGCGCAGGATGACGGCTGCGGCTACCCCGACCGCAGGCAATGCCACCGCAACCCAGCCGGCGCCGCGGAACACGTGCGACAACAGCACGCCGAGCAGCACGAACCGGGCGATGCCGATCACCGAGGCGATCAGCCCCATCAGGATCGCCGCGGCGATCCATCCGCGCAGCCCGCGTGTAAACGCCCACAGGCGTCGGTCGAAATGCATCAGCGCACCTTTTCTTCGGAATGCGCCGCGCGATCGGCGTCGCTGAGCCGGCGCGGGTCGTCGATATCGAGGGTGAGATGCTCGGTCGGGCGCGGCGTCGCGGTCACGATGCTGACCCCGTTCGGCGCGTGAAAGCGATGCCACGCACCTTGCGGCACGATGACGGTCATCCCGGCGTCGAGCTCGAACGACTGCCGCTCTTCGTCGATAATAATGTCCACGGTCGTCGATCCATCGACGATCTGGACCAGCTCGTCGCCGTTGGGATGCCGCTCCCAAGCGGCGTGTCCTGAAAATTTGGCGCTGTAGATATTGCCGTCGCGAAACGGCGCCAATGTCACGAAGGCACCCGTCGCCTTGCGCTCCGCCTCGGTCGATTGCGGCCGGCGCCCCTGCATCATCGGCATCTTGCCCAATGTCGCCTTGAGATCGAGGACCGCGACCATTTTTTCCTCCATGCCTAATTACGCTGAGGCTCGACCGCGCGCGGATCGGCGACATCGAGCCTGACATATTCGCTCGCACCCGGTGTCGATGATAGCAGCCACATTCGTCTCCATCCCCTGGGACGATCCCCCGGGCACGGTTCGGTCCGTGGCTTGCGCGTTGCCGAATTTAGTGATACGAAACGCTGGCTGAAATCGACAAATTCGAGATAGTCCGATACAGGATCGTATCATGGTCGCGGTTGATGAAGCCCCGATCGTCGGCGCCGAATTCCGCCGTGGCGCAACGCCGCCGGCAAGCACGGTGGGCGGGCTGGATTGGAACGACGTCCGCGTTTTTCTCGCGGTCGCGCGGCACGGCTCGCTGCGCGCCGCCGGCCGCGCGCTCGGTCTGAGCCAGCCGACGATCGGCCGTCGCCTGGCGGCGTTCGAGGCGACGTTCGGCGGGCCGACGCTGTTCGACCGCCTGCCCGAAGGGCTGCACCTCAACTCTGCCGGTGCGGCATTGCTGCCGGCCGCCGGGCAGGTCGAGCTGGCGGCGCTGGCGTTGGAGCGGCGACGGGCGGCAACCTCGCCGGCGTTGAGCGGCACGGTTCGGGTCTCGGTCGGCGAATGGGCCGCGAGCTTTCTGGCCCGCTACCTCACCGGCGCTGCGGGCACCGCGTTGCCGCCGGGGATCACGCTCGAGCTCGTCGAATCGCAGCAAACCGTGAATCTTGCGCGTCGCGAAGCCGACCTCGCGCTGCGCCATCATCCGCCGGAAAGCGGCGACCTCTACATCACCAAAGCCGGCGTGTTCGCTTGCGCCGTTTATCGCCGGCGCGGTGCCGAGGGCGGCGCTTGGGTCACCTACACCGAGGAGCAGGCGCACTACCCCACGGCGCGCTGGGTGCAGGAGCGGCTGCGCGAGAACGGCAGCACGGTGGCGCTACGGGCTTCGAGCATGCCGATGCAGTCGGCCGCGATCTGCGCCGGCGCCGGTCGCGGCATATTGCCGTGCTTTATCGGCGACAGCGACCCGTTGCTCGAAAGGCTGAGCCCGCCGGTGCCGGAGATCGCCGCCGAACACTGGATCATCATGCACCGCGACCTGCGCCGCGCCACGTGCGTCCGGGCGGTAGGGGATTGGATCCGGCAATTGTTCCGCGACCAGGCCGCCGCGCTCGCCGGCCTCGATGCGCCGGCACCTGCCGCCGCGGCCGGTTGGTAAAGAGGCGTCCGCGGGTTCTACTGGACAAACGCCCAATTTGCTGGTATTAGACTGCTCCTCAGTCGGCTGCGTCGTTCAACCAGCCTCGTGCATTACAGTTAACACCGCGTGCTCGACGATGCAATTCAGGCTTTTCAGACATTTTATCCCTGCTTCGGTCGTGGTTCTGGCATCGTCGGATGCATTGCTGATTACAGCGGCGTTCTACCACATGTTGGCGCGGCCCGGCACCGGGCCGGTGGCGCTGTTCTCGGCTGCCCGGTTGCCGATCCCGTTGTCGGTCGGCTTGTCGGTGGCCGCGGTGGCGGCGATGATCGCGATCGGGCTTTATGCGCACCAAAGCTTTGTGGATTTCCGCCTGCTCGCGGGCAAGATCGCGATTGCCTTTATCGTGGTTTTGGTCCTCGTCCTCGTCGCGCTGTCCTATTGGCGCAACGGCCCGCACAACATGCCCGATGCGGCGGCGCTGCCGCTCAAGGCGGCGCTGATCTGGCTCGGCTGCATCTCGGTGACCCGCGGCGCCTTTCTCGCGACCTGCGGGCGAGGGCTGTTGAAACGACGGGTCATCGTGCTCGGCAGCGGCGCCCAGGCGGCGCGGATTGCCGGTCTGGTGGCGAGCGGCGACAGCCCGCATTTCGTGCCGTTGGCATTTATCGGGATGCCGGGCGAAGAGAGCTGCGTCCGCAGCGACAGCTTCGACTGGACCGCGGCCGGCCCCGACGGTTTTGCCGATCTCGGATGCCGGATCGGCGCGAGCGAGATCGTGGTCGCCAGCGACGAGCGGCGGGGGCTGCCGGTGCGCCAGCTGCTGCGCTGCAAGCTCGCCGGCATCAGGGTGACCGATTTTCTCGACTTCTGGGAGCGCGAAACGCGCACCGTCGATCTCGAGGCGCTCAAGCCGAGCTGGCTGTTTTATTCGGACGGCTTTCGCTGCGGCATGATCGACAAAGTCGCCAAGCGAACCTTCGATATCGCGATCAGCCTGGCGTTGCTGGTGCTGACCTTGCCGCTGTTGGCGGTCGTGGCGTGCCTGGTCAAGCTCGACAGCTCGGGTCCGGTGCTGTACCGCCAGGTCAGGGTCGGGCTGCGCGGCCGGACCTTTCGTATCCTCAAATTCCGCAGCATGCGGGTGGATGCCGAGCTCGACGGCAAGGCGCGCTGGGCCGCGCGCGGGGATCCGCGGGTCACCCGCGTCGGCGCGGTGATCCGCAAGCTGCGGATCGACGAGCTGCCGCAGGTGTTCAACGTCCTGCGCGGCGATATGAGCTTTGTCGGGCCGCGCCCGGAGCGCCCCGTCTTTGTCGATGAGCTGGGCCGAGCCATCCCCTATTACGCCGAACGTCATTGGGTGCGGCCCGGTATCACCGGCTGGGCGCAAATCAACTACCCCTACGGCGCCTCGATCGAGGATGCCCGGCGCAAGCTCTCGTTCGATCTTTATTACGTCAAAAACCAGAGCGTTTTTCTGGATTTCGTTATCTTGCTGCAAACCGCTCGAGTGATTTTTTGGAATCACGGAGCGAGATAGGGACAAGCCCCTGACCAGCTTGGCTGCCGAGACGGTTTATCTGGGATGCGCGCTGGCGTTCATCCTGGTGATCGGCTTGATGGTCTTGCACGGCCCGAGCAGCAGAACCGGGATTGCCATTATCGGCTGCTGCATCGCCTCGATCGTGTGGGCGATGGCGACCGCGTTCGGCCGGCTGTTCCCGACGGCGTTGCTGTCGCTTCTCGACGGCATCCGACTGTCCGCGTGGCTGTTGTTCGCGGTCAGCGTGATGACCGCCGGATCTGCCGCAGAGCCGGGCGCCGGAATGCGGCGGCGCTACCTGATCGGTGCGGTTGCGTTTTGCGCTGCGGCGCTCGCAAACGACGCTCGGGTGCTGGCCTTTGTCCCGGAGGCTGCAGCACCACCGATGGAGCAGCTCCTGGTTCGCGTCGGGTTCGGCGTCTTCGGATTGCTGACGATCGAGAATCTGTGGCGCAACACCCCGCCTTCGCGACGCTGGCACGTCTGGCCGATCTGCCTCGCCCTCGGCGGGCTTTTTGCCTACGAGCTGTTTCTCTTCTCCGACGCCTTTATCACCCGCGGCCGGGTCGATCCCGGTCTGGCGCTCGGCTGTCCGATCGTGGCGGCGTTCATGGCGCCGCTGCTGGCCTTGGCGATGGCGCGCAACCCCCAATGGCGGATCGACATCCATGTGTCGCGGCAGGTGGTGCTGCACACCGCGACATTGCTGGCGAGCGGCTGCTTTCTCCTTGCCGTCGCGGTCGTCGCCATGCTGCTGCGTGGATTTGGCGGCGATTGGGGGCTGGTGCTCCAGCTGGCGATGCTGTTCGGCAGCATCGTCGTTCTGGTTACCGTGCTTTCCTCCGGCAGCTTGCGGCAGCGGCTCAAATTTCATATCTCGCGAAATTTTTTCACGCACCGGTACGACTACCGGATCGAATGGCTGAAATTTATCGACTTGGTTTCCGATCCGCAGCAGGCCGAGGAGCTTCAGGTCAGGATTATCCGCGCGCTCGCGGAATTCGTCGACAGCCACGCCGGCGCGCTGTGGTCTTTGCGCCGAGGAAACGGGTATTGCCCGACGGCCGCGTGGAATGTGGCGCTGCTGCGCGACGCCGCCTTGCCGGCCGACGATCCGTTTATTGCCGGCTTCCGCGACGGCAGCTGGATTCAGGAGCGGACGGTGGACGCCGGCGCCGAACATTGGCCGCCGGGCTCGGCCGCCGCTTGGCTGGCGGTGCCGCTGTCGCATCGCCGCGAAATTGTCGGTTTTCTGCTGCTCAATCGGCCCACGCATGCGGTCACCCTCGATTGGGAGGCGTTTGAGTTGTTGCGCGCGGCGGGTCGTCAGGCGGCCAGCTATCTCGCCGAGGAGCGCTCGACGCGCGAGCTGCGCGACGGCGAGCTGCTGACCGAATACAGCAAGCGCTTCGCCTTTGTCGTTCACGACATCAAAAATCTCGCAAGCCAGCTCGGTCTGATCGTATCCAACGCGCGCCGCTACATCGACGACCCCGAATTTCGCCGCGACATGCTGAAAACCGTCGAGGACGCGGTCGGGCGGATGAACCATCTGCTCGGCCAGCTCAAAGCCGACGGCGCCGCCCAGCCGCCGCCCATGGTCGATCCGGATGGCGTGATCGCGGCCCTTGCGGTCGAGCTCCCCGACGGGTCGGTGCGGATCGAGCCGCCAAACGACGGCGGCGGGCGACGGGTTGCGATCGCCCCCGATCGGCTGCGCTCGGCGCTGGCCCAGCTGGTGCAGAATGCGATCGAAGCGTCGTGCCCGGGTGATCGCGTCACCATTTCCAGGCATCGCCGCGGCGCTCAGTGCGTCATCGACGTCGCCGACCAGGGTCCCGGAATGAGCGCTGCTTTTATTCGCGACGAGCTGTTTTTGCCGTTCCGCTCGACCAAGTCGCGCGGCTACGGGATCGGAGCCTTTCAGACGCGCGAGCTGATTCGGATGGCCGGTGGCGATCTCGAAGTCATTTCCAAGCCGGGCGAAGGGACGACGATGCGAGTGATCCTGCCCCTGGTGCCCGAACAGGAGGCGGCGGCCCGGTCCGCTGCGGCATAAGATGAACATGTCGGCGCCGGCCCGCCCGTTGCTGATCGTCGATGACGATGCCGGGCTTTTGCGCCAGCTGCGCTGGGCGTTTTCCGACCACAAGGTGCATCCCGCCGCCAGCCGCGAGGAGGCGATCAACATCATCAAAGGGCAGCCGGTGCCGGTCGCTATTCTCGATCTCGGTCTGCCGCCCGACCCCGACGGCGCGTCCGAGGGTTTGGCGACCTTGACCGAGATCCGCGAGATCGCGCCGGCGACCAAAGTCATCATCGCCACCGGCAACGAGACCCGCGAGCACGCCTTGCGGGCGATCGCGCTCGGCGCCTACGACTTTTACCAAAAGCCGATCGACATCGAGGTCTTGCAGATGATCGTCGGCCGGGCCGAGCAAATGTTCGAGCTCGAGGCCGAAAACCGCAGGCTCACCGAAGTGTCGGGGGCATCGCCGATCGACGGGATCGTCGCGACCAGCCCGGCGATGCTGAAGGTGCTGCGCGACATCGAGAAGATCGCGCCCACCGATGTGACGATTTTGCTGCTCGGCGAGAGCGGCACGGGAAAAGAGCTGCTGGCGCGGGCGGTTCACCGCCTCAGCCGTCGCGCCGGCGCTCCTTTTGTGCCGATAAACTGTGCCGCGATCCCCGAGACGTTGCTCGAAAGCGAGCTGTTCGGTCATGAAAAAGGCGCCTTCACCGGCGCCGTCAGGCAAAGCATCGGCAAGATCGAAAGCGCCAATCACGGCACCTTGTTTCTCGATGAGATCGGCGACGTGCCGTTGCCGATGCAGGTCAAGCTGCTGCGCTTCTTGCAGGACCAGATTGTCGAGCGGATCGGCGGGCGCAGGCCGGTGCAGGTGGATGTCCGCATCGTCTGCGCCACCAACCAGGACCTCGACCGGATGATGGCCGCGGGGCGGTTTCGCGAGGATCTCTATTATCGGCTGAACGAGGTCAAGGTGGGGGTCCCGCCGCTGCGCGAGCGGCCGGCCGACGCGGTCGTTCTCGCCAGCTATTTTTTGCGGCGCTTTGCCGACGAGTACGGGCGCCTCTCGCGCGGGATCGGCCCTTCGGCGCTGGCGGCGATCAAGGACCACCCGTGGCCGGGAAATGTGCGCGAGCTCGAAAACCGCGTCAAACGTGCTGTCGTGATGACCGACGGGCCGTTGCTGACAGCCGCCGATCTCGACCTTTCGACGGCCGCTGACGACGCCAAGCTGCTCGACATCCGCAGCGCGCGGGCGCGGGCCGAGCGCGAAGTCATTCAGCTGGCGCTCGCTCAGGCCGGCTCCAACTTGTCGAAGGCGGCAAAGCTCTTAGGGATCAGCCGACCTACTCTTTATGATTTGATGCAGCAGCACCAGCTCGGGGTTGATCTGTGAGCGTCTGCTGCGCCGGGAAGGAGGGCGCGATGCGCCACGCTCGATACCTCTTGGGAGGGTGTTGCGCCGCGATCGCAGCGGTGATCGCGAGCACCGCTCCGATCGCGGTGCTCGCCAAGGAATCGCCCGCCTCGGTCAAAGCCGCCGACCAGGATATCGTCAAAGGCGACCTGAAAGCGGCGGAGATCGAGCTGCGCAACGCGGTTCGCGAAGCGCCGCAGGATCCGCAGATCCGGGTCAAGCTCGCCAAGGTGTATCTGAGCCTCGGCGATCCGGTCTCGGCAGAGCGGGAGGCGCGCGCCGCCCGCGAGCGCAACGGCGCAGAGGCGGATTATTTGCCGGTATTGGCCGATGCGCTGCTGCGTCAAAGCAAGTTCGCCGATGTCGTCAACCTGATCCAGCCCGGCAACCGCCCGGCGGCGGTGGAAAGCCAGCTGCGGTTGGCGCTGGGGTTGGCGTCGGCCGGCCAGCACGACCTCAAAAAGGCCGAAGCCATGCTGCGCGACGCCGTGCGGCTCGATCCGAAGGCGGTGCCGCCCAAGATCGCGCTGGCACGGTTTTTGTCGGCAGCCAATCCGGCCGAGGCCAACAAGCTGGTCGACGAGGCCATCGCCGCCGATCCGCGGTCGATCGAGGCGCTTCAGGTCAAAGGCGAGATGCTGATCAGGCAAGGCGATCAGGCTGGAGCGATGAGCCGCTTCGATGCGGCGCTCAAAATTGATCCGAAAAACGCCCCGGTGCGCCTGAACCGCGCCCAGCTGAACATTTCACAGGGCAAATTTCAAGCCGCCGACGAGGATCTGGACCCGATTCTTAAAGCCAGCCCCAACAATTTCATGGCGAATTATCTGCGCGGTCTGGAATTTGCCAAAAAGAAAGACTACACTCAGGCAGATAGAATATTCGAGCAGCTGGCGCCCATTTTCCCAAGATTTGTCAACGGCTACTATCTCGCCGGCGCGACAAAGTTCGAGCTCGGGCAATATGCACAGGCGGAAACGCTGCTGCAAAAATATCTCGCGCATGTCCCCAACGATCCTCGGGCGGCCCGGCTGATCGCGACGGCGGCGCTGCGTCAACGGGCGCCCGCCCGTGCGATCGAATATCTGAAGCCGGTGGTGGCAAAGTCGCCGTCGGATGCGCAATCGATCACCTTGCTGGGCAATGCCTATGTTGCGGCCGGCAAGCCGGACCTTGCGTTGCAGCAGTTCGAAAAAGCCGCCTCGCTCGAACCCAAGAACCCGACGATCGAGACGCGCGTCGCGCTGTCCCAAATCAGCGCCGGCCAAAGCAAGCAAGGTTTGGCCGGGCTCGAGCGCGTGTTCGATACCGAGGCCGGCGCGACCGTCGCCGGCCCCACCCTGGTGCTGACCCAGTTGCGCGCCGGCCAGGTCGACAAGGCCGCCAATGTGGTGGCGGCGCTGATCAAGCGCGACGCCAACAACCCGCTTTATCTGACGCTGTCGGGCATGGTGCATGTCGCCCAGCACGACAATTCCGGGGCCGAGACGGCGTTTCGCGCCGCTTTGGCAAAGCAGCCCGGGTTCGCGCCCGCGCTGCGCGATCTGGCGCAGCTTTATCTGGCAACGTCGCGCCCGGACGATGCCAAGAAAATCTATGACGACTGGCTCAAGCAGAAACCCGGCGAGGTCACCGCGATGCTGGGGCTGGCGAATGTCGCCATCGCGCAGAAAAAATGGGCGGAGGCGACGGACCAGCTCAACCGCGCACGTACCGCCGCGCCAAACGACCCGGTGCCCGGTCTCGCGCTCGTCCGTCTCTATGAGCTGCGTCAGGATTGGACCAACGCGAAATCGACCGCGAGCGCGGTGAGCATTCAATTTCCGTCGAATGTTGCGGTGCTCGAAGCAGAAGGCCAGGCCCAGCTCGGCGCCGGCGACGTCAACGGCGCAATCTCCAGCTATAAGCGGGCCTACGAGCTTGCGCCCGACGCGCCGCAAGCCTTGGCGCGCTATATAACGCTGCTCGACTCGGCCAAATATTTCCGCGAAGCGAAGGCCGTTCTGCAGGCCGCGGTCGATAAAAACCCCAAGAGCACCACGCTGAAGCTCGACTTGATCCGCGCCACCGCGCAAGCCGACGGTTTGGATGCGGCGATCTCCAAGGCAAGCGGATACGCCAAGGACGACCCGGCCAACGGCGCCTACGATCTGGCGGCAGCAGGGCTCTACGAACAGGCGGGAAGGATCACCGACGCCGTCGCGCTGCTCGAAAAGGCGGCGGCGGCCCGACCTGCCGATGACGCGACCGTGGTCGCCCTCGCTCGCGACTACATCCGGGTCGGCGATTTCGCCAAAGCCGAGGCGACGCTGAACAGCCGGTTGAAGGCCGACCCGAAAAACCTCGCGGCGCGCATGGTTCTCGCCCCGCTCTATCTCGCGACCGGGCGTCCAGCCGACGCTGATCGGGTCTATAACGAAGTGCTCGCGCAAAAGCCGGACGATGTTGCGGCGATGCTCGGGCTGGCCGATGTCGCGATCAACCAAAAGAAATGGTCCGTGGCGACCGACGTTATCGCGCGCGCGCGCACCGCCGCGCCGAACGACCCGGCGCCGGGGCTCAAGCTGATCAACTTCTACGGCATGCGCCAGGACTGGAAGAACGCGACGGCGACCGCCGACCAGCTCGCTGCAAAATTTCCCAGCAATGTCGATGTGCTCGATGCCCAGGCGCGAGCCCAGTTTGGCGCCGGCGACACCGCCGCGGCCGCTGCCACCTACAAACGCGCCTATGCGCTCGCGCCGAATTCCGCCCTGATCCTGAGCCGCTATCTGTCGACGCTGAACACAGCCAAAAACTACAATCAGGTGCGGGACGTGCTGCAGGCAGCGCTCGCCCGCGACCCGAAGAACGCCTCGATCAAATCCGACCTGATCCGGGTCGAGGACGAGATCGGCGGGTTGTCGGCGGGGATTGCCAAAGCGCAAGCTTTCGCCAAGGACGATCCGGGCAGCTCGATTTACGAGCTGGTATCGGCCGATCTCTACCAGAAGGCCGGCAAGGGCGCAGAGGCAATCGCGCTGCTCGAAAAGGATCTGGCGGCGCGGCCCGCCGACGACAATCTGCGGGTCAGCCTCGCCCGGCTCTACAACGAAACCGGCAACGAGGCGAAAGCCGAGGCGGTGCTGAACGATCGTCTCAAAACGGACCCGAGCAGCTACGCCCTCCAAATGGCCTTGGCGGCGCTGTACCTCGACGCGAAGAAGCACGACGCCGCCACTGCCGAATATACCCGGCTGCTCGCCGCGCGCCCGGCCGACCCCGCGGTGCTGAACAACCTGGCATGGCTCTATCAGCAAAAAGGCGACCTGAAAAAAGCCTATGAGCTGGCTCAACGGGCGGTCGCCGCGGCGCCGAGCGCGCCGCAGATCGACGACACCTTTGGCTGGATCCTGCTGGCCCAGGGCGATACCGGCAAAGCGGTCACGTATCTGACCGCCGCCAATGTCTCGGCGCCGACCGATCCGGCGATCCAGTATCACCTCGCGGTGGCGCTGAACCGCGCCGGGCGCGCCGGCGATGCCCAAGCGATGCTGGAGAAGCTGTTGGCTTCGGGGGCGTCTTTTGCCGACAAGGCCGACGCCGAGAAGCTGTTGCAGCAGCTCAAGCGCGGCTGAACGGCTCGGCTGCCGGCATGGCTCTGGAAGCCGACCCGGCTGTCGCTTTGGTGCAGCGCCCGCGGATGTCCCGTCTCAGCGTCAATCTCAATAAGATTGCGCTGTTGCGCAACTCGCGCCGGACCGGCGTGCCCGATGTGCAGCACTTCGGCCGGATCGCGCATGACGCCGGGGCGGATGGGCTGACCATGCATCCCCGGCCGGACGAGCGCCACATCCGGGCCGACGACGTCTTTGCCGTCTGCGAGATGATGCGGCCGTGGCGGCCGGCGTTCGAGCTCAATATCGAAGGCTATCCCGATCGGCGGCTGCTCGATCTCGTCGCCGCGGTCAAGCCGGAGCAATGCACCCTGGTGCCCGATGCGCCGGGCGTGCTGACCTCCGAGGAAGGCTGGAAGCTCGACGCCGCCGCGCACCGCCTGATCGACCGGGCGCTGGCCGAGCTCAAGCCCCTCGGCTGCCGCGTGATCCTGTTTGTCGACCCCGACCCGGCCATGGTCGCCGCGGTGCACAATACCGGTGCCGACGGCATCGAGATCTACACCGGCTCCTATGCTGCGGCATTTCGTGCCGGCGAGCCTGAAGCGCTGCGGCAGAGCTGCGCCGCCGCCGCTGCGCGCGCCGCCGAGCTAGGGCTGACCGTCAATATCGGCCACGACCTCAATCTCGATAACCTGCCGCCGCTGGTTGCCGCGTTGCCGGGCTTCGCCGAGGCGTCGATCGGTCATGAATTGACGGCCGACGCCCTCGTCATCGGCTTTTCCGCGGCGGTGCGCGCCTATAAGGCGGCGTTGGGCGCGTGACCCGGCCGGCGGCCGGCAACCCCTCTGAGAGCGCCCGCATCCTTGTGCTATAAGGCAATGTTCGGCGACAAGGATGCCCGCAGCGATGCGCTACGTCTCACGGGTGCTGCAGCCAGGAGAAACGGTCGTCTACGCGACGCGGCTGCATTGGCTGATCTATGGGCGGGCGGTCGTGCTGGCGATCATCGCCGTCGCTCTGGCGATCGGGACGAGCTTTGTCGCCGACAAACCCAATATCAACCTCGCGCTGTGGATTGCGGCGGCGATCTTTGCCTTGCTCGCGCTGTCTGCCGGGCTGCGCGCTTTTCTCCGCCGCACGACCACCGAGCTTGCCGTCACCGATCATCGCGTCATCTACAAAACCGGGCTGCTCGCCCGCCATACGCTCGAGATGAACCGCTCGAAGGTCGAAAGCGTCGATGTCGACCAGACCATTCCCGGCCGCATTTTTGGCTACGGCACGATCATCGTGCGCGGCACCGGCGGCAGCTTGGAGCCGATCCGCCACATCGCCGACCCGCTCAGCTTTCGCAGCCACATCACCGTCTCGGGCTAGGGCGCGGCGGCCGAGATTGCCGGGATCGGCCGGTTCTGACATCATCGCGATGCCCGGCGGCGTTTGGGTGACGACTGTTTTTGAGGGTGCTTCGGGGTCCGATGCTGTTTGATCTGGGCTGGTCGGAATTAATGTTGATCGGTGTCGTGGCGCTCGTTTTTATCGGGCCGAAGGACCTGCCGAAGGCGCTGCGTGTCGCCGGTTATTGGGTGCGCAAAGCGCGGACCTTGTCGCGCGAGTTTCAGAGCAGCATCGACCAGATGATCCGCGAAGCCGAGCTCGACGAGATCCGCCAGGACCTCAAAAAAGCCAGCGAGCTCGATCTCGAAAGCGAGTTCCGGCAGACCATCGACCCGGACGGGAGCCTGCACGAAAGCTTGCAGCCTCCCGAGCTGCCGAGCTTTGCCGAGCCCGGCCAGCCAGCGGCGCTGCCGGTGTCGGAAGACATCGTTCGGGATGCGGCCGAGGCCACGGAAATTGCCCCGCCGGAGACCGCGCCGCCCGCCGAGCCGGCCCTGGCCGATCCGTCCTTGGCCGATCCGCTCCTGGCCGATCCGCTCCTGGCCGATCCGCTCCCGGCCGATCCGCCCCATCCCGAGCCCGCCGCATTGCCGGTGGCATCCGGCGGCGGCGCCCACGACGTCGCGCCGCCAAAGCCGTAGGGGTGCGCGATGGCCGATGAGGAGGATCGCGAAGCCGAGCTCGAAAGCGGCCGAATGCCGCTTCTCGATCACCTGATCGAGCTGCGCAACCGGCTGATGTGGGCGATCGGCGCGATCATGGTCGCGTTCCTCGTCTGCTATCAGTTCAAGTTCCGTATCTACGGCTTTCTGGTGCACCCGCTCGCCGTGATCTTCCGCGGCCAGACCGGCCGGCATCTGATCTATACCGGGCTGACCGAGGCCTTTTTCACCTATGTCAGGGTTTCGTTTTGGGCCGCCTTGTTCATTTCCTTCCCGATCGTGGCGGTGCAGCTTTGGAAATTCATCGCCCCCGGCCTCTACAAAACAGAACGCCGCGCCTTCTTCCCCTACATATTCGCCACCCCGGTGCTGTTCGCGATGGGGGCGTCTCTCGCCTATTTTGTCGTGATCCCCTATGCGTGGCGGTTTTTTGTCAGCTTCGAATCGCCGGGCGGCCCCGGCACCCTGCCGATCGTGCTCGAGGCCAAGGTCAACGAATATCTGTCTTTGGTGATGACCTTGCTGCTCGCCTTTGGCGTGGCGTTTCAGCTGCCGGTGCTGCTGACCCTGATGGCGCGGGTCGGGTTGGTGACCGCGGCCGGCCTGGCCTCGAAGCGGCGCTATGCGATCGTCATCATGTTCGTCGTCGCGGCGGTGCTGACCCCACCCGACATCATCAGCCAGACGAGCCTCGCGATCCCGTTGATCATATTGTTCGAGGCGTCGATCGTGTCCTGCCGCATGGTCGAGAAGGCGCGCGCCAAACGCGAAGCGGAGGAGGAAGCCGAGCTTGCCGGCAAAGCCAAGCCCGCTGCCGGCGAGTAGCCGGCGGAGCGGATGGACGCACCGCTCCGCGCCCTTTATATGCGATGACGCGATGCACGATCTGAGATGGCTCCGCGATCACCCGGCCGAATTCGACCGCGGCTTGGCGCGCCGCGGGTTGGCGCCTCGCGCCGACGAAATTCTGGCGCTCGATCACGCCTGGCGCGCCGCTGAGACGCAGGCGCAAGAGGCGCAAGCCCGACGCAACCGCATCGGCCGCGAGATCGGCGCCGCCAAGGGGCGCGGCGAGGATGTCGAGCCTTTGTTGCAGCAGGCAACCGCCGACCGCGATGCGGAGGCTGGAGCCGCCACCACAGCCGCCCAGCTGCGTGCCGCAATCGACGAGGTCCTCGGCGGACTGCCGAACCTGCCCGGGGACGACGTGCCGGATGGCCCCGACGAGAGCGCCAATCGCGAGCTGCGACGGGTCGGCGAGCCGCCGTTGCTCGACTTTGCCCCCTTGCCGCACGAGGCGATCGGCGAGCGATTGGGCATGATGGATTTCGCCCGCGCCGCCAAATTGTCGGGCTCGCGCTTTGTCGTGCTGTCGGGCGCGCTCGCCCGGCTCGAACGCGCGCTCGGGCAATTCATGCTCGATTTGCACACCACCGAGCTCGGCTACAGCGAGGTGTCGCCGCCGCTTTTGGTGCGCGACGAGGCGGTGTTTGGCGCCGCGCAATTGCCGAAATTCGCCGAAGATCTGTTCCGCACCGAGAACGGCTATTGGCTGATCCCGACCGCCGAGGTGCCGCTGACCAACCTCGTCGCCGGCGAAATCCTCGACGAGGCGGCGTTGCCGCTGCGCTTTGCCGCCTGGACCCCGTGCTTTCGCTCCGAGGCCGGGGCTGCGGGCAAGGACACGCGCGGCATGATCCGGCAGCACCAGTTCATGAAGGTCGAGCTGGTTTCGGTCACCCGGCCCGACGATTCGCCGGCCGAGCACGAGCGCATGACCCGTTGCGCCGAGGAGGTGCTGCAACGGCTCGGGCTCGCCTATCGCGTCGTTGTGCTGTCGACCGGCGACATGGGGTTTGCCGCGCAAAAGACCTACGACATCGAGGTCTGGCTGCCGGGGCAGGGAGCCTATCGCGAGATTTCGAGCTGCTCGAATTGCGGCGCGTTCCAGGCCCGGCGCATGCAGGCGCGCTATCGTCCGGCCGCAGGGCGCGGCACCCTGCCGGTGCACACGTTGAACGGCTCCGGCCTCGCCATCGGCCGCGCCCTGATCGCGATCCTCGAAAACTTCCAGCATGAGGACGGCAGCGTGTCGATCCCGCCGGTGCTGCAGCCCTATATGGGCGGCCGGAAGGTCATCGCCGCCAATGGCTGAGGCCGTCCCCGAGCCCGGCCTCGTCCAAAAAAAGCTGCGGCTCCTGATGGAGCTGCGCCGCGCCGGGCTCGGTGACCCGCGCGTCTTGGGCGCGATCGAAAAGACACCGCGCGAACGGTTTGTGCCGGCGCAATTCGCCGATCGGGCCTATGACAATATCGCCTTGCCGATCGGCGAAGGACAGACGGTCAGCCAACCCTATGTCGTGGCGTTGATGACCGAAAGCCTGCTGCTGGGGGAGCGCAGCAACGCCATCGAGATCGGCACCGGCTCCGGCTATCAGACCGCGGTGCTGGCACGACTCTGCCGCCGGGTGTTCTCGATCGAGCGGCATCGCGGCTTGGTGGTCGAGGCCGAGCGGCGCTTTGCCGAGCTGCGGCTGCGCAACATCGTTTGCCGCGTCGGCGACGGCGGCAAGGGCTGGCCCGAGCAGCTGCCCTATGACCGCGTCATCGTGACCGCTGCGGCGCCCGACATACCGGCGGCGCTGGTCGACGGCTTGGCGCCGGGGGGCGTGCTGGTCGTGCCGGTCGGCGACGAGCACCGCGATCAGCGGCTGCTGCGTATCCGCCGCGGCGAGCACGGGATCGAGACCGAAGAGCTCGGCGGCGTCCGGTTTGTCCCGCTCGTTGCCGGGCTGCCGGGACGCGCCGGGACAAGGGGCCGGGACAAGGGCTTGACATGATTTCTGCCGAGAGTACCAAATAGCGCTGTTCTGTGCGCGTCGGGGGCGTGCAGGGGGAATGCATGGCAAAAGCCAAAGGCGCAAGGTGCAGCGTCGCCGCCATAATGGCCGCGGCTGCGATCGGGTTGCTGGCCGGGTGCAGCTCGCGGACCGGACCGGCTCCGCTGGTCAATGGCGGGCTTCCGCCGCAGCCGCCATCGATCACCGTCACGGTCGAGCCGGGCCAGACCTTGTCGCGGATCGCGCTCGACCATCACGTGCCGATGCAGGCGATCGCCGAGGCAAATCACCTCTCGCCGCCCTACAGGATCATCGCCGGCGCCGCTTTGGTCGTCCCGGGGGTCGCCCCCGCCGGCGATATGGGTGCGCCGGCCGTTCTGCCGGCGCCTGCCGCTGTTGCGGCGGCGCCTCCTTCGGCGCCGGTCGCTGTCGCCGCGCTGCCGCCGCCACAGCCCGAACCGTTGTCTTCAAGACCGGAAGCTGCGCCGCCGCGGCATCCGGCCGCGCTTGCGTCGCGCTCCCCCGAAGCTGGTCAGCCGATCCCGCTCGATCGCCCGCCGCCGCCGCTCGCCAAGCCCGAGCGGGCCGCACCGTCGGCAAAACCCGACAGCCTGTCGCCGCCGCCCGCCAGCACGCAAGCCGAGGCTGAAACCCCGCTGCACGGCAAACCGGCGGCGCCGGGGCCGGCCAATGCACCGCCCGCGCACGAAAAATCTGTCGCCGCGGCATCGCCCCCGCCCGCATCGCCCCCGCCCGCATCGCCCCCGCCCGCACCGCCCCAGGCGGGGCACGGCAACGCCGCCTTTTTGTGGCCGGTTCGCGGTCATGTCTTGGAGGGTTTCGGCGCCGGGCCGGGCGGCACCCATAACGACGGGATCAACATCGCCGCCCCGCGCGGCGCCGCGGTCGAAGCGGCCGATGGCGGTGTCGTCGCCTATGCCGGCAACGAGCTGCGCGGCTATGGCAATCTGATCCTGGTCAAGCACCCCAATGGCTGGATCACCGCCTACGCCCATTGCGACATGATGCTGGTCAAGCCCGGGCAAAAAGTGGCAAAGGGCCAGGTCATCGCCCGTGTCGGCTCGACCGGCAATGTCGGCGAGCCGCAGCTCCATTTCGAGCTGCGCCGCGGCAACAAGCCGGTCGATCCGCGTGAGTATCTCGCACCTCTGCCGACCGCCGCGAGAAAGGATGCCGATCCGGGCTGACCGCCAAAAATTGCTCGGAATTTCGGCGCTCTAGTCTAGGTGTTCGCAGGGTGCTTGATGTCGGGCGTGCTCCGCCGGGGACGAGCACAGCTCGCACGCCCGACGTCACGACGCGAAGCCGGTGCCGGGTGAGGGATTCGAACCCCCGACCTTCGGTTTACAAAACCGCTGCACTGCCACTGTGCTAACCCGGCGATATGCAGTGCCGGTTATAGCATCGCGGAAGACGGCATCGATACGGGCTGCGGCGCCCTCTTGCTATCCGGCCAGAAGGGGAACGCTCCGACAGCGGGCTTCTCGATGGGGCGCACCCCGCCCCCTCCCCGTCCCCTCGGCGGGGTGCAGCTCCGCCGATCTCCTTTTTGCCTCAACCTGCCGGCGTCATCGCTCTTGATGCAGCCGCGGCGCGAGGTATCTTCGGTTAACCGGGAAACTAAAAGTGTTTCGGATGAAATCCTCGATTGCCGACAAGGTGATCGTTCTGGGCGCGCTGGCGTTGGCCGCCGTGCTGGCTTTCGGGATTGTCGCGGGGTGGCTGTGACTGCTCACAGGTAGAAGATGATGACCGCGGCCGCCATCGCAAAGGCAAGCCATATCAATACCTTGGGCAAGCTCATGAGGGGTCTTTCGCGATTGCGCGCCGAAGCTGTCCGATGACGGCTCATGCCGCGTCATCGGAAAGTTCAGGCGTCATGATCGGATAGTGGAAGCGAGCGCGCCGCGCTGCAATCGAGGCGCTGGACCTGCGCCCGCCGGTCGTGCGAGGCTGGCTTAGAACAAATTAGGAACTGTCCGATGGCCGCCAATTCCAAGCTGATGATCACCGAAGCCGAAAGCCGCTACCCGGTGCGCGTCCGTCTTGCCGTGCCCCCCGGTGGGCTCGGTGTCCAGCTCGACATGATGAGAGGCTGGCTCGACCAGAATTGCGGTGCCGATGGCTGGGCAATGACGCCCTCGGGCAGCCGCGGCGTGCTCAACGACGCGCTGTCGGTCTACTTCCGCGACCCTGCCTTGGCGACGGCCTTTGTGGCGCGTTGGTGCATCGGTTATCGGATCGAGCCGAGCGCCGGCACGTTCCGGGTGCGCGAAGACGAGCCAACACCGCGAGCTAGAGCAAAGCCGCACAGCTGGCCACCATCCTGAGCCCTTGAGCCCTCATCATATCGGCCAGATCAAGTTTTCCGTTTATCCGTGCCCAAAGCCGATCTTTTCACCCGCTTCGGGGTTATTCCGGGCGGATATAGCGGTCGATCGTGCGATAGCGGAAATACCAGCGGCCGCAGCACTTGACCATCTCGTCGTCATAAGCGCCGCCCGAGCCGATTTTCGGCCCCTCGGGGCTGTTTTGCACCGTCGTCCAGTTGGAGCGCACCTTGGCCGTGTCGCCGTCGAGCGCAATCGCCACGTTGGTGACGTGATGGATCGCGCGCGGACGCCGCTCCGGCGGGTCCTGGCGCAGCCCGGCGGCGAATTCGGCGATCGCGGCGCGGCCCGTCGCCTTGCCAAAGGCGGTGTGCCAGGTGCCGTCTTCGGTGAACAGCGCCGCCATCTCGGCGAACCGGCCGTCGTCGAGCCGAAAGCAATATTCGGCCAATACCTCGCGGATCGCGTCCTTTTCCTCGAGCGCGCTCGACATCGCCTCCTCCTGCCATATGCGTGGGCCATATGCGTGGGCCATATGCGTGGGCCGCCGGCTCGGTCGGGCTGTCGCCGAGCGACCGTGAAGCGGGCATTTGATCCGAAACCGGCCGCCGAGCCAACCGGCGACTTGGCATCCTCGCCGCGGCGCCCGCGGCTCAATCGGCGTGGCCCGGGACAGCAGCCACCGTCGCGGCCGGGCGCTTCAGGCGCAGCAGCAGCAGCAACCCGATCGACCCCAGCGACAGCACCATCATCAGCGCGAAATTGTTGATATAGGCGACCATCGCCGCTTGGCGCGTGACCTCGGCGTTGAGCGCGGCGATGCCGGGGGCGGTCGACAGGCTGTAGGGCGCCGCCAGGAAGGGCGCCTGCGCCAACGGGTTGTCGGGCCGCAATTGCTCGACCAGCCGCGAATGGACGATCTGGGTATTCCGGGTCAGCAACGCTTCGAGAATGGCGATGCCCATGCTGCCGCCGAGATTGCGCATCAGGCTCCGGAGCGCCGTCCCCTGCGTCAGGATATGGCGCGGCAGGTTCGAGAGCGCGATCGTGTTCAACGGTACAAAGGTGCAGCCGAGGCCGAAACCCTGGACCAGCCCCGAGACGATGATCGGCTGCATCCCCATCGCCAGCGAGAACCCGGTCATCTGCCACATCGAGACCGCGGTCAGCAGCAGACCGAAAAGGATGATCAGCCGGTTGTCGACCCGATCGATCAGGCGTGCCACGAGAAACATCGCCAGCATCGAGCCGACGCCGCGCGGCGCCGTCACCAGCCCGGTCATCAGCACCGGGTAATTCATCAGGTCCTGCAGCATCGTCGGCACCAGGGCGAGAGTGCCGTTCATAATCAGCCCGATCATGAACATCAAAACGGTGCCGACCGTAAAGTTGAGGTTCTTCAACAGGTCGCGGTTCAGGAACGAGCGGTCGGTGGCGGTCGCAGTGTGGACGATGCACAGGTAAAAGGCGGCGCCGGAGACGATGGCCGCAACCCAAATCTCGGTCGAATTGAACCAATCCTTGAGCTGGCCGCGGTCGAGCAGCAGCTGCAGCGCGCCGATCGCCACGCTCAGGCTGGCAAAGCCGACGAGGTCGAACGGCTCGCGGTGGCCGTAGCGGCTTTCGCGGCCAAACATCAGCATGCCCAAAGTGGCGATGATGCCGAACGGCACGTTGATCAAAAACACCCAGCGCCAATTGTAGTCGTAGGTCAGCCAGCCGCCGAGCACCGGGCCGCAGATCGGCCCCAGGATCGTGCCGATGCCGAATACCGCCATCGCGTGGCCATGCCGCTCGGGCGGGTTGATCTGCAGCAATACAGCCTGCGACAAGGGCACGAGGCCAGCGCCGCACACCCCTTGCAGCCCGCGAAAAAGGACGAGCTCGGTCAAGCTCGTGGCGCTGCCGCACAAGGCCGAGGCCAGGGTAAAGCCCGAGACCGACAGCACGAACACGATCTTGATGCCAAACCGGCCGGCGAGCCACCCGGTCAGCGGCATCATGATCGCCGCGGCAACGATGTAGGAGGTCAGGACCCAGGAAATCTGGTCGAGCGAGGCCGACAGGCTGCCGCGGATATGCGGGAGCGCCACGTTGGCGATCGTGGTGTCGAGCCCCTGCATGATGTTGGCGAGCATGATCGAGAAGGTCAGCGCGATGCGGTTCGACGCCGCCGCGCGCGCCCCGCCTCTGATCGCCCCGCCTCTCATCGCCCAGCCTCGGCGAACCGCTTGGAGCTGCGGTTTGCGGCCTTCTCGCGCCGGCAACCCAACGCGGCGTTCCTCCGCTGGCCGGCGGTTCGTCCCGGCCCTGTCGCAAAACCTTCATGCGATCATAGGGCCGGGTTGCCAGAACACAAAAAAACGGACGCCCTGCCGGCGCGCGGCTGCCAATCGGGAATTCGATAGCTCGATTCAAAGGCGAGCCGCGCGGCCTTTAAAGCATGGGGCCTCGCCAACCCTTCGCAACCCTCTCCCCCAATTGGGGGAGAGGGAAGGGTGAGGGGGCTGACGGGCTGATGCAACCTGATCGGATCTTGCTTCAGCCCGGCGCTGCGACCGATAGCCGGCCGACGACCTTGTGGCGCTCGATCAGACGGGCGACGAGGCCCGATTGTTTCGCCTCCTCGACAAAATCGCGCAGAAAGGCGGCCCCCGCGCTGTTGCTGCGCGCGGTGCCGACCGCCTGCTGCACGGCGGCGAACTGGCCGTCGAGAATGCGGCTGCCGGGCCGCGCCTGCTGCAGGTCGATCAGCCCCGGCCGCAACCCGGCATAGGCGTCGAATTTTTCGCCGTCGAACGCCCCGAGCGCCGCCGCGGCGTTGTCGAACTGCAACAGCTCGCCCTTTTTGTAGTTGTTTTCGAGCCAGAGCGCGTAAGCGCTGCGCGCGGTCACCGCGACCCGCCGGCCCGGCTGGTCGACCTCGGCGATGGTCTTCAGGGCCGAGCCCGCCGGCACCAGGTAGGTCGCCTCGATCTCGACATAGGCCGGGCTGAACGCGATCTTTTGGGCACGCTGCGGCTCGGCGCCGATCAGGCCGATGTCCCACACATTGCTCCCCGCCGCATCCGCCAATTCGCCCGGCCGGGCATAGGGCACATAGGCGACCGGCACGCCGAGCCGCTTGGCGATTTCGGCGGCCATGTCGGGAGCGACACCCTGCGGGTCGCCCGACGCGGTCTTGCCGGTGACCAGGAGGAAATTCCCCATATTGATCGCGGCGCGCAGCACGCCCTGCGGGGCGAGTTCGGATAGGGCTTCTGGTTGCGGCATCGGGAGGGTTCCGTCGTTGGTGAAAGCCGGCGCAGAGCCTGACCGATCGGCGGGCGCGAAGCACGCGAATTTCGCAGCACGCTAATTCAACGGGGGTCAGCGCCGCCAGCCCTGATAGGCGGGGTGGCCGCGGTCGATCGGCAACCTCACCGCCGTGCCGGTCGCGGCCGAATGGTAGAGGGCGGTGGCGAGCTCCAACGATTGCCGCGCCTCGGCAAGCGTCACCGGCAGCGGCGCCCGATGCGCCAGCGCCTCGTAATAGGCGCCGAACAACGCCTCGTGCTGCGGCGCCACAGGAACATGGCCGGCGAGTGCCTCGGTGATCCGCGCTTCGGCCGCGGGCGAGGCCGGAACGATCCGCCACGGATCGTCGCCCGGTGCATAGGGCGCCTCGCTGCTCTCGAACGTCGCCTCCTCAAAGCAGAGCCGCAGCCGGGTCAGCTCGCGGTGCGAGCCGAGCGTCGCGGCGAGCGAGACGAGGGCGCCGCTTGCCATCGAGAGGCTCGCGACCGCGCAATCATCGTCCTCGACCGGATTGACCCGGGTCGCGGTGCGGGCGAAGACCGAGGCGACCGGACCCATCAGATAGGTCAAGAGGTCGTGGGCGTGGATCGCGTGGGTCAAGAGCACGCCGCCGAGCTCGCCCTCCCAGCGCCCGCGCCAAGGGGTGGCGTAATACGCCGCTGTACGTTTCCACGCTGTCTCGACCGTGCCGAGATAGGGTTTGCCGGCGAGCCCCAGATCGATGATGCGCTTGGCTTTTTGCAGCCCGTTGCCGTAGCGGTACTGGAACACCGGCATGACCCGGCCCGGCGCTTTTTTCTCGGCGGCGGCGACGCGGTCGAGATCGGCGAGCGAGCCGGCGAGCGGCTTTTCGCACACGACCTCCTTGCCGGCGGCGAGCGCGGCGAGGATTTGGCCGATATGCAGCGCGGGCGGCGTGCAGATATCGACGATGTCGATATCGTCCATCCGCAGCACCTCGTCGAAAGACGGCGTGCGCCGCGGCACCGCGAATTCGTCGCCGACCGCGGCGAGCCGTGCGCGATCGACATCGCAAAGTGCGGTGACGCAATACTTGTCCGGATGAGCGCCATAGCCGCGGGCGATATGGGTGCGGCCGATGCCGCAGCCGATGACGGCCACATTCCGGACCCTGCTCTCGGTCATGGTAGGGTTGCCGCCATGGTAGGATCGCCGCGAGAGCCGATAGGGATGGCGAGAATGGCAGCAGCACCGGCCGAGATCAAAGCGCCGACAAGCGAAATGCCGGGCCCGATGACCGGGCAGCGCTATATCGAGAGCCTGCGCGACGGCCGCGAGGTGTGGATCGACGGCGAGAAGGTCGCCGACGTGACCGCGCACCCCGCCTTCTGCGACATGGTCGGCGAATTGGCGCGCGTCTACGATTTGCAAAACAGCCCGGCCTACCGCGACGAGATGACCTGCCGCGACCCCGACACCGGCAACCGGATCGGCGTCAGCTGGCTCTTGCCGCGCTCGGCCGCGGATTTGCGGCGCAAACGGCGCAACAGCGAATTGTGGAACGAGTTGACCTGGGGCCAGCTCGGCCGCAGCCCCGACATCCTCGCCCCCTACATCATCTCGGCGCTGCACCTGAAGGACGCGTTCAGCGCGGTCAAGCACCCGAAATGCGATTTTGGCGAGAACGTCCGGAATTACTACGAATATTGCAAAAAGCACGATCTGTTCCTGACCCACGCGCTCGGCGACCCGCAGGTCGACCGCAGCACCCAGCCGCAAAACGAGCAGCGTGCGGTGGCGGAGGATACCGAAATCGCGCTCCACGTCGTCGAAGAGACCAGGGACGGCGTCGTCGTCACCGGCGGCAAGCAATTATCGACCGCGGCCCCGCACAGCCACGAATGCTATGTCTCGCTGTCGGCGACCTTCGCCCGGCGCAGCAACCCGAAATGCGTGCTCGCCTTTGCCATCCCGACCGCGAGCCCCGGCCTCAAGATCCTGGCGCGCGAGCCGGTGTCGCGCTGGCCGGGCTCGTGGGGCCACCCGTTCCGGATGCTCGACGAGCAGGATTGCATGTTGTTCTTCGACCGGGTGCTGGTGCCGTGGGAGCGGCTTTTCATGCTCTACGACTCGACACCGATGGTGAAGATGCTGGGTGCGGACGGCAGCGGCGTCAATTTCAACTTTCTCGGCTGGTCCAATCTGTGCCGGGTCGAGACCCGGATGCGGCTCTTGACCGCAGTCGCGACGATGGTCGCCGAGGCGATCGGCGTCATCGATTACCGTGAGGTGGCGGCCAAGCTCGGCGAGATGGCGACCTATTGCGAGGTCTGGCGGCATGCGATGGACGGCGTCGAGCATCGCGCCGGCCCGACGCCATCGGGCCAATGGACCTTGGGCCCGTCGCGCGACCTCCATATCTGGTTCACCCAGGTGTCGGGCCGCATGGTCGAATTGCTGCGCGAGATCTGCGCCTCCGGCATCATCATGCAGCCGAGCGAGAACGACCTCGCCAGCCCGACGATCCGCCCCTATCTCGACCGCTATATGCGCGGGCGTGACGTCGATGTCGAACTGAAGTCCCGCCTCTTTCGCCTGGCGCACGAGCTCGCCGCCTCGTCCTTCGGGCTGCGTCAGGAAATCTACGAATACTGGCACGCCGGCGACCCCAACCGTAACCGCATCAACCTCTTGAAGAGCTTCGACCAGCGCGCCATGCAAGACCGCATCCGCGCGATGTTGAGCACGCCGCTGCCGCATGGCGCCTCGGAATGAGCTCTCTTCGCTTGGCCGCGTGAGCGCAACAGTGTCGCTATTTTTTACACTTGCCGTCCATTTATAATCAAGGTATATTATATCGATTTCGAGATAGTTATAGTTAATATCGCCCAGCGCTCTCACGGGGACACTGCCGATGGCACAGAAGGCGCTCTCTGGGTTTGCCGCCGTCGCTCTCGCCCTGGCCCTGACGGGGAGCGCAAAGGCTACTGTCGTGTTCAGCGACTTTGGCCCCGGCGGCACATTTGCCGGCACCGGCAGAATAGTTTCCAGCGGCTTGGACCCTGACTTTTCTTACCGAAACAGCCCCGGATATTCATTCGTTGCAGGGGCGGCCGCACGCGTCTCTCAAATCGATATAGGCTTCAATTCTATCGCGGGCAGCGTCAATGTCGGCTTGTTTGCCGCCGTGCCATACACCGGCCCTGGTCACGGGCTGCCAGGATTCGGCACTACCGAGCCCGGGGCCGAGCTCGGCAGCTGGACCGTCACAGACACGGGCTATCAGGTCGTCGAGAGCATCGCGGGGATTACCGGTATAACGCTTGCCGCGGGCACCGATTATTTTCTGGGGCTGTCGCTTGACCCGACGGCAACAAAGAATGCGATTTGGGGAGACGATTCGGTCGGCCTGACGGGCGATCTTTGGCAGTGTGCCGACAGCGATCCGGTATGCGCCCCCGGCAATATCTCGCTTGCCGACGCCACTACGGGGGCGTTCGATGTGCTCGCAAATCCGGTGAGCGAGCCGGAGCCCGGCTCGCTTTGGCTTCTCGGCGCGGCTTGTGGCGGGCTCGGGTTTGGTGGGCTGCTCGGGCTCCGCCGCGACAAGAGGCGGCTCCGGGCCGCGTAGACCGCATCACGGAGCTTCCGCGGCCATTATCAGCGGTCCTTGTTAAGGAGCTGTGAGAGGGTGTGCGCCTCGCTCACGGCCCTTCTGCGGCAGGCATGCTCATGCGATAATTCCTTCGGTCCGTGCCGCGATCAGGAGGGAGCGAGCGATGTCGGGGGTTAGCAGAGCGCTACAATGTCGGCGGCGTGATGCTGCCGCGGCCGTTCAAGGTGCGCCGGCTCGGGCATTTCGGCTTCAATGTCGAGAAATTGCCGGAGGGGCGCGAATTCTACGGCGACCTTCTTGGCTTCACCGCCTCCGACACGCTCGATTTCTCGCGCATGCCGTGGTTCCCGAAGGACGCCGATCTCGGCGACCCGCGCGGCTATTTTATGCGCTACGGCACCGACCACCACGCCTTTGTGCTGTTCCCCAAACGGGTCATGGACCATCGCGCCGACCGCAAATTCGCGCCCGAGATCACGGTCAACCAGATCACCTGGCAATGCGGCAGCCTGCGCGAGATCGCCGAGGCGCACGATTATTTTGCGCACCACCAGGTCCGCATCCAGCGTGTCGGCCGCGACATGCCGGGCAGCAACTGGCACGTCTATGTCTACGACCCCGATGGTCACACCAACGAATTCTATTACGGCATCGAGCAGATCGGCTGGAACCGGCTGTCAAAGCCGCGCGAGATGTATTACCGCGGCTTTCAGGAAAAGCCGTCCTTGCCGCAGATGTCCGAGGCGGCCGAATTGGCCGAGGCGTATGGCAAAGGCATCGAGGTGCTGTCGGGCCATCAGCCGAAAGAGACGCTGCCCGCGACCTGTGATGTCGAAGGCGTGCTGCTGCCGCGCCCGTTCAAGATCACCAAGATCGGCCCGTTGAGCCTCTTCGTCGACGATGTCGAGCGCGCCGAGGCGTTCTACGCCGAGCGGCTGGGCTTTGCCAAAAGCGAGGCGGCCACCTACCGCGGCGCCCGCTGCGTCTTTTTGCGCTGCGGCGCCGAGCATCACAGCCTCGGCCTCTTTCCAAAGGAATTGCGCGGCAGCCTCGGCCTCAGCCCGCACACGACCTGCATGTCGTTTGGCGTCGAGCTCGGCAGCTACGCGCAATTGCGCGCCGCCGTCGCGTTCCTGAAGGCGCACGGCGTCACCTTTATCGATTCGATCCCGCCCGAGCTCTATCCCGGCATCGACTATTCGGCCTTCGCCCTCGACCCCGACGGCCACTGCATCCAGCTTTATTATTACATGGAGCAAATCGGCTGGGACGGCCGCGTCCGCTCGCCCGCCGAGCGCCGCCAGGTCAACGGCAATTGGCCCGAAACCCTGGAGCCCCTCTCCGACACCTACACCGACCAGGTCTTCCAGGGCCCGCTCGGGTGAGCGCATAAGCCGGCCGGACTGGAAAGAAACGCATGCTCAAGCAGTTTGGATTGGGGCTGCTGTTCGGCGCCGCGCTCGCGGGGACGGCGGCGGCGCAGGGTGCGACCCGGTTCGACGGGCAGTATGTCGGCGTCCTCAGGCTGACCGCGGTCGTCAGCGGCGACTGCGCCGAGCCGCCGCATGGTGCGACCTACCCGCTGACGATTGCAGGCGGCCGGGTCGAGTTCAAATACGTCCCGCGCTTCGACACGACATTGAGCGGCACCGTCGATGCGCATGGGCGGTTCAGGGCCTCCCGCCGCCTGCGCCAGGGGCTGGTCAGCATGACCGGGCATATCGAAGGCGGCAATGTGACCGCCCACATCATATCGCCGAGCTGCAACTATACTTTCAAGACGGCGGACTGACCGTGAAACCCGACCGGAGAGGTGGATGATGCCCGACGAGCCACAGCCGCAGCCGATGCTGCAGATCATTCCGGAAGAAGGCGGCGGATGGCACCGGATCGCTGCCGGGCCGCATTTGCAGATCGTGTTCCACCCGAACCGGCTCCGCCCTGAGCCTGACGGCGTCGTGCGCAAGTCAATCGTCGTCGCCGTCGCCGGCAAGCCGGAGCAGGCATTGCGCTTCGACCCCTTCAGCGTCGGCGCCCATTACCACATCCGCCCGAGCCGGCGCGGCCGGCAGATCCCGCTCTGGGTCGAGGCGGGTGAGACCCCGCTCGAGGTCGCCCTCCAATTCTTTGAAAAGCCGCTGCGCTTTCGCGGGCTTCTCGCCCAGGCCGAAGAGGACGATGTCGCCGCCCGCCTCGAAGATGCCGACCTCGCCCGCGCCGCCCGCCAGATCCGCGACCTCGACATCGCCGCCGGTCCCGCGACAGGAATTCTTCCGGGCGCCTGACAGCTTTAGTAATGCGTCACCCATGGCGTGTTCAGCGCGTCCTCGATGCGGCGGTGGCGGGCCTTGATGATGGCGGCGGGGACGGCGCTGACAAACGCGTAAAATGTCCTGGTGCGGATCGCGTCCACCACCCGCTCGCCGACCCGCTTCGGATCGATCCCGGTCGCGGCGAGGCGTTGGGCCAGCGCCTCTTCCTCGCTGCTGCGGATTTGCGGCCCGCCCATATGCTCGGGCCGGTTGCGGGCGCCGCGCGGAATGTTCGTGTTGACCGGGCCGGGGCACAGCACCGAGACGCCGACATTGGTGCCTTCGAGCTCGTGCTCGAGCGCTTCGGACAATGAAAGAACGGCGTATTTGCTCATCGAATACGGCCCCTGACCGGTGCCGCGACGGTTTTGAAAGCCGGCGACCGAGGCCGTGTTGACAACGTGGCCCTCTTCCCCGTGCTTCAAAATTGCCGGCACAAAATGGCGGATGCCGTGAACCACCCCCCAGATGTTGACGCCGATCACAAATTCCCAATCCGCGGGCGGCACCTCGGTCAGCCGGGTGCCGTGTGTCGGCACGCCGGCATTGTTGCAGGCGATGTGGAGCTTGCCGAAATTGCGCTCGGCTTCGGCGAGCGCGTCGAGCACCGATTGCTCCTGGGTCACATCGATCCTGACCGGCATGACGCGCTTGTTGGTGCCGGAAAGGCCATGCGCCGCCGCTTCGACCGCGTCCTTCCGGATATCGGCCATGACCACATTGGCGCCGGCCTCGGCGAGCGCGGTCGCAATGCCGAGCCCGATGCCGGACGCCGCACCGGTGACGATCGCGGTCTTGCCGGAAATGTCCATCATCGCCGTGCACCTTTCCGAGGGTTCATCGTCGGAGCGTGGCCGCCCGCCGCCGGCGGCGTCAATCGAAATCGCGCGCCAGCCGCCGACGCTCCGTCGCCCGCCCGCTGGGTCCCTGCTTTCCCGCTAGGGCCTGGTTCTGGCAATCGCGCAGATTCGTCCCTCTCCGCCCTTCAGGGGGGAGAGGGAGGGGCCCGGCGCGAAGCGCTGGGAGGGTGAGGTGGGAGCTGGCGAGCGCTCTGGCATCCCCCACTTCACCCCGGCCCTCTCCGCCCCCGGGGCAGAGAGGGAGAATTCAGGGGCGTGCCGTAGCGCTTTTGCGGGGGTGACGAGACGTTCCCTGAGCATGCAACCCTATGTCCGAGGGCGAACGCGGCTTGACCCTCGACGCGTCTCCCCTTAACTGCGCCCCATGAACCGATCGCAGGGCTTGCCGCACAGCTGCCATTGGGGCGCGTTTTCGGTGTCGGCGCGCGATGGCGGGATCGAGGTCGCGCCGCACCCCGACGACCCCGACCCGTCGGCGCTCCTCGCGCAATATTCCGGCCGCGGTCGCGCACAAGGCGCGGATCGCCCGGCCGATGATCCGCCGCGGCTGGCTCGAAGCGGGGCCGGGGCCGGACCGCCGGCGCGGCGCGGATGAATTTGTCGCGGTGTCCTGGGCGCAGGCGCTCGACCATGCCGCCGGCGAAATCCGCCGCATCTATGCGACGCACGGGCCCCGCGCGGTGTTTGGCGGGTCCTATGGCTGGGCCAGCGCCGGCCGGTTTCACGACGCGCAGCACCAGATCCACCGCTTTCTGAACTGCGCCGGCGGCTATGTCCGCTCGGTGAACAGCTACAGCTCGGGTGCCGCGACGGTGATCCTGCCACATGTGATCGGCCCGCAATCGGCGGTCGCCGGCAACAATGTCAGCTGGGCCGAGCTCGTCGCCGACAGCGCCCTGGTGCTCGCCTTTGGCGGCATGGCGCTCAAAAACAACGATGTCGGCGGCGGCGGCACCAGCCGGCACATCGCCCGCGCCAGCCTGCGCCGGGCGCATGAGCGCGGTGTCGAATTCCACCTGGTCGGGCCGCTGCGCGACGATTTGCCCGATTTTGCCGAAGCGGCATGGCATCCGATCCGCCCCGGCACCGATACCGCGCTGATGCTCGGCATGGCCTATGCGCTGGTCGATGAAGGGCGGCACGACCGCGCTTTTCTCGATCGGTTCTGCACCGGCTGGGAGGTCTTCGAGGCGCATCTCCTCGGCCATAGCGACGGCCGCCCAAAAGACCCGCGCTGGGCCGCCGCGATCTGCGGCCTTCCCGCCGACGCGATCGCAGCACTCGCCCGCCGCTGCGTCGGCCGGCGCACGCTCGTCACCTGCTCGCAATCCTTGCAGCGCGCCGAGCATGGCGAAGAGCCGGTCTGGATGGGTGTGGTCCTGGCCGCGATGCTCGGCCAGATCGGGCTTCCGGGCGGCGGCTTTGCCTATGCGCTGGGCTCGACCTCAAACACCGGCAAGCCGCCTGTGGCGGTGCCGTTGCCGACTGTGCCGACCGGGCATAACAGCGTCGCCGATTTCATCCCGGTCGCCCGCATCGCCGACCTCCTGCTCCACCCCGGCGAGGAATTCGATTACGACGGCCGGCGGCTCGCCTATCCCGATACGAGGCTCGTCTATTGGGCGGGCGGCAACCCGTTCCACCATCACCAGGATTTGGGCCGCCTCAATCGCGCCTTTGCCCGGCCCGATACGGTGATCGTGCACGATTCGGTGTGGACCGCGACGGCCCGCCACGCCGACATCGTATTGCCGGCGACGATCACCCTCGAACGCGAGGATATCGGTGCGGCGGCCGGCGACCCGCTGCTGGTGGCGATGCACCGCGCGGTCGCACCCTTTGGCGAGGCGCGCGACGATTACGACATCTTCACCGGGCTTGCCGAACGGCTCGGCTTTGGCGCGGCCTTTACCGAAGGCCGCAACGCGCGCCAATGGCTCGAGCAGATCTACGAGCCGACCCGCAGCACCTTGGCCGAGCGCGGCGTCAACGCGCCCGATTTCGCGCAGTTCTGGGAATTGGGCGAGCTCGCCCTCCCGGTCCAGCCATCGGATGGCGGCATCGTCCGCGCCTTCCGCCGCGATCCGGAGCGCGCGCCGCTGCCGACGCCGAGCGGCCGGATCGAGATCGCCTCGGCCACGGTCGCCGGCTTCGGCTACGACGATTGCCCGGGCCATCCGGCCTGGCTGCCGCCGACCGACGACGATCCCCGCTTTCCATTGCAGCTGATCGCCAACCAGCCTGCAACCCGGCTGCACAGCCAGCTCGATTTTGGCGCCGCGAGCCTCGCCGCCAAGGTCCGCGACCGCGAGCCGGTCCGCATCCATCCGCAGGATGCCGCCGCGCGCGGCATCGCCGCCGGCGACATCGTCCGGCTCTGGAACGACCGCGGCGCCTGTCTCGCCGGCGCGGTCTTGAGCGAGGCGCTCCTTCCGGGCGTCGTCCAGCTTTCGACCGGTGCGTGGCACGACCCGGTCGACCCCGCCGCCGACAAGCCCTTTTGTGTCCACGGCAACCCGAACGTCCTGACCCGCGACATCGGCACCTCACGCCTCGCGCAAGGCTCGACCGGTCAGCTCGCCCGCGTCGAGATCGAGCGCTTCGACGGCCCTCCGCCGCCGATCCGGGCCTTCGACCCGCCCCGCCAATCCGAGGGATCAGGGCTATAACGGGTCGCCGCACTGGGACGAGGAGGACCGGCGCAAGCGGGCGCGTCCGCCTCGACGCGCTGTTCTTTCACCTTTACGGGCTCGCTGGGCAGCGAAAGCCGGATTTACCAACCGATCGGCTTCCATGGCGATGTGCCGGAGCTTTTTGCCGTCATAGCTCGACGATCTGGCGGGTCAGGCCCTTGGCGACAGCTTCGGCGCGGGTCGCAGCGCCGAGCTTGCGGAACAGCGACTCGATGTGAAATTTGACGGTGTAGGGCGAGATGCCGAGACGGCGGGCGGCAGCCTTGTTGCTCAACCCCTCGGCAACCGCCTTCAGCACCTCGATCTCGCGCGGTGTCAGCGGGGCTGAGACCGCCGGCAATGGGGCAAAGCCTGGGCACGGCGAAGGCGGCGAGCGAACGACGAGCCCGGCAGCGACGGCGCGCAGCGCGGCATCGACTTGCGCCGGCGCTGCATCGGCCGGCAGCAGCCCCTGAAAGTCGCCCTCCACCGCACCGATAGCGAGCGTCGGGCACGACCCCGGCGGCTCGGCGGAGCCGTCGCTCAGCGTTGCATCGGCCGCTTCGGCAGCCGCGACGACCTCGTGTCCGCAGGCGGCGACAAGAGCTGCCAATCTCGCTGCGGTCGCCGGCTCGGCGGCGGCGATCGCGACCCGCAGCCGAACGAAGGCAACGCTCACCGCGCCGGCCGCGCTCCCACAATAGCGGCAAGCGTCTGCGCCACACCCGCTCGGATCAGCCGGATTTCGACCTGCCGGCCGACCGCCTCGGCCCCCAGCAGCTGCGCCAGCTGCGTCGGGCTGCCGAGCGCCGTGCCATCGAGGGCAACCAGGATATCGCCCATCAGCACCCCGGCTTGCGCCGCCGGCCCGTCCTCATTGACGGCGATCACCATCAGCCCCAGCGACTGCCCGATTTCGGCGCGCAGCGCTTCGGGCACCAGCACCGGCTGCACTGCCGCTCCGAGCCAGCCGCGCGCGACCCGGCCGGTCGTCAACAGGGGTTCGAGCACACGCTCGACGGTTGCAGCCGGAATGACGAGGGCGCGGCGCCGCGGTCCCAAGGTCGAGATGCCGAGGAGCCGGCCTCCGGCATCGAGCACCGGCCCGCCTTCCTCACCGCTGCCGAGGCGGAGATCGAGCGCGATCCGCCGATCGATCCGACCCCCCGCGCGACTGTGCCAAGCAGGGCCAACCGTGCGGATGACGCCCATGCGGATGGAAACGCCGCCCTCTCCATCGGCGCCGAAGGCGAGCGCGAGCGCCCCCGGGAGCGGCTCGGCCGCGGTCGGCGGCGGCGCGATCTCCGGCCCACCCTCCAGCCGCAGCACGGCGACGTTGGTGCCTGGGTCGCGCCCGGCAAGCCGCGCCGGCAGCCGGGCGCCGCCGTCGATTGTCACTTCGGCCTCCTCACCCCGCGGCAATGCCTGCTCGGAGGCGACGACCAGGTCTTTGCGCCACAGCGTGCCGGAGCGCAGCGGCCGCCCGCGCATTGCAATGGCGGCGACCAGCGGTCGCGTCGCCGCCGCCCGCGCGCTCAGCGCTGCGGAAAGCTGTTCCAAAGCATCGCCTGCATCCTCGGCCATCTCGCGACTCCTCCTCGCTGTGACGGGAAGGATGG
Organism: uncultured Alphaproteobacteria bacterium; assembly: GCA_963702685.1. Classification (GTDB taxonomy): domain Bacteria; phylum Pseudomonadota; class Alphaproteobacteria; order ATCC43930; family CGMCC-115725; genus AP-15. The sequence goes on from CAVPDQ010000014.1 coordinate 122,094, forward strand.
GGCCGGCTGGCCCCCGGCGCCACCGGATGGATGGGGAGGGGCCGCCGTGCCCGGGTCAGCGCCCCGGTCAGTAGCCCGTGTCGGCGCCCGGGTCAGCGCCCGGGTCAGCGGTCGCGCAATTTGGGGTCGAGCACGTCGCGCAAAGCGTCGCCGAACAGGCTGAAGCCGAACACGGTCAAGGTGATCGCAAGCCCCGGGAAGACAGCGATCCAGGGTGCGGTCGCGGCATATTCCTCGGCGCCCCCTTGCAGCATCAGGCCCCAGGCCGGCACCGGCTCCTGGACGCCGAGGCCGAGATAGGAGAGTGCCGCCTCGGCGAGGATCGCCTGGCCGACAAACGCGGTCAGGAGGATCAGGAACGGCGCCATCACATTCGGCACCATGTGGTGCAGGATGATCCGCGCATGGCCAAAGCCGCAGGCGCGCGCCGCGTCGACATAGGGGATCTCGCGGATCGCCAAGGCGCTCGCGCGCACCACCCGCGCGCAGCGCGGGATCAGCGGGATCGTGATGGCGACGATGACGTTGTGCACGCCGGTGCCGAAAATCGAGACGACGGCGAGCGCCAGAATGATCAGCGGGAAGGCCATCAGGACGTCGAGCACCCGCTGCATGATCAGGTCGATGTAGCCCCCGAAATAGGCGCTGCCGACACCGAGCACGAGACCGGTGAAGCCGCCGACGATGGCCGACGAAAAGCCGACGATCAGCGCGGTGCGGGCGCCGAAGATGATGCGCGACAGCTGGTCGCGGCCGAACTGGTCGGTGCCGAGCAGATGCGACCAGCTCGGCGGCTGGGTCATCGAGGCAAAGTCGTTCGCGGTCGGGTTGTAGGGCGCGATCCAATCGGCGCCGAGCCCGGCGAAGAGGATGATGAGGACGATCGCCATGCCGATGGTGCCGAGCGGCTGGCGCCGGCAAAACGACAGCACCTTTTCTGCGAACGAGCGGTGCAGCTCAAAGAGCTCGTCGGCGGCGGCCGGGGTCAGGACGGAGTCGGTGGTGGACATCGCGCAAGCCCCCTCAGGCGAAGCGGATGCGCGGATCGAGCCACGCATAAAGGAGATCGACGACCAGATTGGTCAGGACGAACACGGCGACGACCAGCATGACCAGGGCTTGGGTGAGGGTATAGTCCTGGTTCTGCACCGCGAGCACGAAGAGCCGGCCGATCCCGTTCAGGTTGAACACCTGCTCGGTCACGACAAGGCCGCCGATCAAAAAGGCGAACTCGATTCCAACCAAGGTCACCACCGGCAACAGCGCGTTTTTCAGCGCATGCCGGTTGATGATGATCCGGTCGATCAACCCCTTGGCCCGTGCGGTGCGGATATAGTCCTCGCGCAAGACTTCGAGCATCGCCGATCGGGTCATGCGCATGGTCACCGCGGAGTAGCGATAGCCGACCGTGATCGCCGGCAGCGCCGCCATCGACAGGTTGCGGATCGGATCCTGCCACAGCGGAACGTAATCGATCGGCGGCATCCACGGCGAGCCGAACACCGCCTGCGAGATCGTCAGGACCGCCAGGATCGACAGGATGCCGAGCCAGAAGGACGGAGTGGCGATGCCGGCAATGGCGAGCGTGCGCACCACCAGATCGATCCAGCTATTCTGCTTGAGCGCCGAAATCGTGCCGAGCGGAATCGCCAGCAGCAATGCCACGACCGTCGCCAGGAGCGCAATCTCGAGCGAGATCGGCAGGCGCGCGGCGATCTCGAACGAGACCGGCTTTCCCGACCACATCGAGGTGCCGAAATCGAGGTGCATAAAGCCCCAGACAAAGTCGAAAAATTGCCGCCAGATCGACTGGTTGAGGCCGAGCTCGGCATGGCAGGTTTGGACCGCCGCCTCGTCGAAAGTGCCGCCGCCCGAGCCCAGCCGCACCACGCAGATGTCGCCCGGTATCAGCCGCATCAACGCAAACACCAGGACCGCCGCCCCGATCAGTGTCGGGAACACCAGCAGGATACGGCTGACGATATAGCGATACATGGGTTACGCCCGCCTTAGATAGAGGTAGGCAAACGTCCATCCTCTTCGTCTTGCCCGGACTTGATCCGGGCACCCACGTCTTCGAGCGCCCGCAAGCAAAGGCGTGGATACGTGGGACAAGCCCGTGCAAAGCGAATTCATGCTCAGCATGGGCGCCTACTTGTCGAGCCAGATGTCGGACAGATCTTGGTTGATATAATGGCTCGGGCTGATCTTCCATCCTTTCACATAAGACCGGTAAGGGACGATGCGATACCACCACAATACCCAGATCTCGTGCGCTTGGTCGTCCATCACGTATTTCGAGAAGTCGTACATCAGCGCGTGCTGTTTCGCCGGGTCGGTCTCGCGCAGCATCGCGTTGTAAATCTGGACTTCTTTCGGGTCTTCGTAGCCGCCGTAATTCTCGCTGTCGACCGAGCCCGGCAGCATCTTTTGCACGTCCATCGCCGGGTTGACGACACTGTGGCAATTGGCTTCGAGGACGGTGTCGTACTTGCCGCTGCGCATCGCCTCGAACCAGGGGCCGGTCGGCACCACGCGCTGGGTCGCATGGAGCCCGACCTTGCTCCACTCGTCGATCAGCCAGGTCGCGACGTATTTATAGGGCTGGTCGACATTGCGGTTCAGCAGCTCGAACGAGAGGCCTTCGGCGCCCGCCTCCTTTAAGAGGCGCCTTGCCTCGGCCCGCGACTTGTCGATATCCGGCCAAAAGCCGGCGATCTTTTCGAGCTCGGCCTTGGTCGGGGCGAGCGGCGAGCCGGGAAAGACGATGCTGCCGACGGTGTGCACATCGGCGATCTTGGCCAGCTCGGGCGCGCCGTGCCAGCGGTCGATCGCCAAGGTCAGCGCGCGGCGCACGCGGGCGTCGTCGAACGGCTTTTTCTTGTTGTTGGGGGTAAACAGGCTGCCGCAATTCCAGTCGCTTTCCTGCACCGTGATCTTGCCGTCGAGCGCCTTCTTGAGCTCGTCGCGCGCTGCCGGCGGGAAGCCGCGAAATTCGATCGACGCGCGGTCGGCCCGGATCGCTTCGACCCGCACCGCCTGCTTCGGCGAAAATATTCCGGTAAAGCCGTCGAGATAGGGCATCCCTTTGCGATAGTAATCGGGGTTGCGCACCCCTTTGATCGATTGCCCGGTCTGGTATTCGACAAACTTGAATGGGCCGGATCCCATGACGTTCTTTTCGTACCAGTGAGGGTCTTTGTCGATGATCTTCTTTTCATAGATCCACGCGAACGGGTCGGCGAGCGCCGGCACAAACGCGGTGGTGGCGAATTTGAGCTTGAACACCACGGTCGAGGGGTCGGGTGCCGTAACCGTATCGACCATGATGAAATTACTGGCGCGCGGGCTCAAAACCCCCTTGGGCGGATGAATGATCTCGTCCCAGCTCGCCGCCACATCGGCCGCGGTCAACAACGAGCCGTCGGCGAACTTGACCCCGTCGCGGATCTTGAAGGTCCAGGTCTTGCCGCCATCGGCCGGGGCCGGCATCGTCGTGCACAGGTCGCAGACGAAATCGGTCGTCGAGGATGGGTTCTGCGGGTTGACGCGAATGAGGACGCTGTAAAACGGGGCGGCCGCGTGCACCGTCGCATAGGTGGTCTCGCGGTGTCCGTCGAGAGAAGGAGGCGCGTCCGCCGGGATCATATAAGTGAGCGTGCCGCCGCGCTTCGGCGCCTCCTCATCCGTCGCTGCCGCCACCGGCAGGGTCGCGACCGCGGCCAAGACACCGAAACTTGCTGCCAACACCCCTGACTTGAGCGCCACGATTTTTCTCCTCTCTTCGGACCTTTCGGCCACCTTACTTGTTCGGCCGGATCATCGCCACATCCCGGTTGCGGCAACGGCCGGCGCTGACCTTTCCGCCAATCGCGCGCGGCTTAGCGCGGCTTAGTGGACCTGGCTGCACGCCACCCAATGCCCCGGGCGCAATTCGCGCAGCTCGGGCCGCAGCTTTTTACATTGCTCCACCGCGAGCGGGCAACGCGGGTGAAAGACGCAGCCCGAAGGCGGGTTGATCGGGCTCGGCACCTCGCCCGCGACCGGGCGGAACTGGCGCTGCGCCTCGACCGTCGGGTCGGGCACCGGCACCGCCGCCAGCAGGGCCTGGGTATAGGGATGGAGCGGGCTGTCGAACAGCTCGTCGCAATCGGCGAGCTCGACGACCCGGCCCAGATACATGACCGCGACCCGCTGGCACAGATGCCGCACGACCGAGAGATCGTGAGCGATAAACAGATAGGTCAGACCGAAGCGCGCGCGCAAATCTTCGAGCAGATTGACGATCTGCGCCTGGATCGACACGTCGAGCGCCGACACCGCCTCGTCGCAAACGATAAATTCGGGCTCGAGCGCCAAGGCGCGGGCGATGCCGACGCGCTGGCGCTGGCCGCCCGACATCTCGTGCGGATAGCGGTCGGCGAATTTGGGGTCGAGACCGCAGGTCGTGAGGAGCTCGCGCACCCGCGCTGCCCGGCGCGTCCCGTTGCGCTCGAGCCCGTGCACCCGGATCGGCTCGCCGATGATCTCGCCGACCTTCATGCGCGGGTTCAACGAGCTGTACGGGTCCTGAAAGATGACCTGGATGCGGCGGCGCAGCGCCAACAGCTCGCGGCGGTCGAGCTTGGCGAGGTCGTGGCCGTCATAGATGATCGCCCCGGCGGTCGGGCGCTCGAGCCGCAGGATGCAGCGCCCGGTCGTGGTCTTGCCGCAGCCGCTCTCGCCGACCAGGCCCAAGGTCTCACCGCGCCGAACCGTAAAGTCGATGCCGTCGACAGCCTTGACCTCGCCGACCCGGCGACGGCTCACCACCCCCTCGGTTATCGGGAAATACATCTGCAAGCCCCGGACTTCGAGAAGGGGGCGCGCCTCCGCCGCCGCCTCCGCCGCGCTCATGCCGGCATCGTCCGCATCAGTCCTCGCTATCTGTTGAGCCATATCATCGACAAATCCTGGTTCAGGTAATGGCTGGGGCTGATCTTAAAGCCCTCGACATAGGATCGATAAGGCACGACGCGGTACCACCACAACAGAAAAATCTCGTGCACCTGATCGTTGAGCACGCGCTTTTCATATTGGCGCATCAGGGCGCGCTGCTTGTTGAAATCGGTCTCGCGCAGCATCTTGTCGTAGAGCGCCGCCTCTTCCGGATCCTTGAACTGCCCGAAGTTGCCCGAATAAACATCGGGCGGCAGGTAGCGCTGCGTGTCGAGCAGCGGGTTGACGACACTTTGGCAGTTGCCGATGATCCCGACTTGGTAGTCGCCGCTGCGGAAGGCCTGAAACCAGGGTCCGGTCGGCACCACCTTCTGGGTGACATGCAGGCCGATCTTGCTCCAATCGCCGATCACCCAGGTGCCGAGGTATTTATAAGGCTGATCGACATTTCGGTTCAGCAGGGTAAAGCTCAACCCCTCGGCCCCGGCCTCTTTCAGGAGGCGTCTCGCCTCGGCGCGCGACTTTTCGATGTCGGGCGCGTAGCCGGCCATCTGCTCCAATTCGGGCTTGGTTGCCGCCAGTGGCGAGCCGGGAAAGACGATGCCGCCGACGGTGTGGACGATGGCGATCTTGGACAGCTCGGGTGCCGTGCCCCAGCGGTCGATCGCGAGCGTCAGGGCGCGGCGCACCCGGACGTCGTCGAACGGCTTCTTCTGCTCGTTGATCTCGACGATGCTGCCGCAATTCCAGTCGCTCGCCTGGGTCTTGATCTTGCCGTCGAGCTCCTGCTTCAATTGGTTGATCGCGGAGGGCGGATAGCCGCGGAACTCGATCGACGCCCGGTCGGCGCGGATCGCGTCGATCTGCACCGCCTGCTTCGGCGCGTAGATGCCAGTAAAGCCGTCGAGATAGGGCAGCCCCTTATGAAAGTAATCCGGGTTTTTTACACCCTTGATTTCCTGGCCGGCCTGGTAGCTGACAAACTTGAACGGACCGGTGCCCATAATGTGCTGCATGTACCATTTTGGGTCTTTGTCGATGATTTTTTTCTCGTAAATCCAATTGTAGGGGTCGGCCAGCGCCGGCAGAAATGCACTGGTCGCAAATTTCAGATGGAACACGACGGTCGATGGGTCTGGGGCCTCGATCCTGTCGACCATTATGTAATGGCTGGCGCGCGGGCTCAGGATGCCTTTGGGGGGATTGATGATCTCTTCCCAGCTCGCGACCACATCGGCCGCGGTCAACGGCGTGCCGTCGGTAAATTTGATCCCCGGCCGAATTTTGAAGGTCCAGGTCTTGCCGCCATCGGTCGGCGTCGGCATGACCGTGCACAGATCGCAGACGATGTCGGTCGAGGACGCCGGATTTTGCGGGTTGATCCGGACCAGGAGGCTGTAGAAGGGTGCGGCCGAATGGATCGTCGCGTAGGTCTCCTCCTGATGGGCGTCGAAGGAGGGCGGCGCGTCCGCCGGGATCAGATAGGTCAAGGTGCCACCCGGTTTCGGTGTCTGCTCTTCCCCGCCCGCGGCCGGCAGGGCAAGGGCAAGGACACCGGCCGCAATCAACATCGATCGCATCTTCATGACTTCCTCCTGTTCAACACTTTTTGTTGATAGACGCCGGTATTGCCCGGCGCCTTGTTCATAATTCCCGCGCTATTTGTCGAGCCAGATCGTCGCCAGATCCTGATTGACGTAGTGGCTCGGGCCGATCTTCCAGCCTTTGACATAGGAATGGTACGGCACCACCCGCTGCCACCACAACAGAAAGATTTCGTGCGCCTGCTCGTCGAGCACGTATTTGGAGAATTGGAGCAGGTCCGCCTTCTGCTTCGTCTTGTCGAGCTCACGCAGCTGACGGTTGTACATCGCGACTTCTTTGGCGTCTTCGAAATTGCCATAGTTGGAGCTGGACACCGAATGCGGCAGGTATTTGCCGACATCGGCCAGCGGATTGACCACATTCTGGCAATTGCCCTCGACGGTCACGTCGAAGTTGCCGCTGCGCTGGGCTTCGAACCAGGGACCGACCGGGACGACCTTCTGCTTTACGTGCAGGCCGATCTTGCTCCACTGATCGACGACCCAAATCCCGTAATATTTGTAGGGCTGATCGTTGTTGCGGTTGAGCAATTCGAAGCTCAGACCCTCGGCCCCGGCCTCCTTTAAGAGGCGCCGCGCCTCGGCTCGCGATTTCTCGATATCGGGCCAATAGCCGGCGATCTGCTGCAGCTCCGCCTTGCTCGGGGCGAGCGGCGACCCCGGGAAGGTGACGCCGCCGACGGTATGCACGAGGGCGATCTTGGACAGCTGCGGCGCGCTGCCCCAGCGGTCGATCGCGAGCGTCAAGGCGCGGCGCACCCGCACGTCGTCAAACGGCTTCTTCGCGTGGTTCGGGGTCACCAGCCCGCCGCAGTTCCAGTCGCTGGTCTGGATCGCCAGCTTGTCGCCGAGGGCTTTCTTCAGCTCATCGACCGCCGCGGGCGGAAAGCCGCGGAATTCGATATCGGCGCGACCGCTGCGGATCGCCTCGATCTCGACCGCCTGCTTGGGGGCGAAGATGCCGACAAACCCATCCAGATAGGGCATCCCCTTGCGGAAGTAATCGGGGTTGCGCACACCCTTGATCGATTGGCCGGTCTGGTATTCGACGAACTTGAACGGACCCGAGCCCATGATGTTCTTTTCGTACCAGTGCGGGTCCTTGTCGATGATCTTCTTTTCGTAGATCCAGGCATAGGGGTCGGCGAGCGCCGGCAGGAACGCGTCGGTCGCGAATTTGAGGCGAAACACCACGGTCGACGGGTCGGGTGCCGTAACCGAGTCGACCATGACGAAATTGCTCTTGCGCGCGCTGAGGACGCCCTTCGGCGGGAAGATGATCTCGTTCCAGCTCGCCGCCACGTCTTGGGCGGTCAACGGCGAGCCGTCGGTGAACTTCACCCCGTCCCGGATCTTGAAGGTCCAGGTCTTGCCGCCATCGGTCGGGGTCGGCATCGCCGTGCACAAATCGCAGACGAGATCGTCGGTCTTGCCTGGATTATAGGGATCGGCGCGGATCAGGGTGCTGTAAAAGGGCGCTGCCGCGTGGATCGTCGCATAGGTCTCCTCGCGATGCGCGTCAAAGCTCGGCGGCGCGTCGGCCGGGATCATGTAGGTCAGGGTTCCGCCATGCTTTGGGGCTTCCTCGTCGGTCGCCGCCTGCGCCGCGAACGCCGTAACGCCGAGCATCGCGGCGAGGGCCGCAATCTTGATCCGCATGTTTTTTCCTTCTTGTCTACTTATCCAGCCAGATCGTCGCCAGATCCTGGTTGATGAAGTGGGTCGGAGCAATCTTCCAGCCCTTCACATAGGACCGGTACGGCACGATCCGGTGCCACCACAAGACCCAAATCTCGTGCGCCTCGTCGTCGAGGACGTGCTTTTCAAAACGGCGCATCAGCACCCGCTGCTTTATCGGGTCGGTTTCGTGCAGCATCTGCTGGTACAGCGCCACCTCGGCATCGTCCTTGTAACGCGCGTAATTCTCGGCGTCTGCGGGGTAGGGCAGCACCTTCTGCACATCGATCAGCGGGTTGACAAAGCCATGGCCCGGGGCTTCGAGCACGACATCGAAATTGCCGTTGCGCATCGCCTCGAACCAGGGGCCGGTCGGCAGCACGCGCTGGGTCACATGCAGCCCGACCTTGCTCCATTGGTCGATCAGCCAAGTGGCGACGTATTTGAAAGGCTGGTCGACGCCGCGGTTCAACAATTCGAAGGACATCCCCTCGGCCCCGGCCTCCTTTAAGAGCCGCCGCGCCTCGGCCCGCGATTTGTCGATGTCGGGCCAATAGCCGGCGATCTCTTCGAGCTCTTGCTTGGTCGCGGCGAGCGGTGAATCGGGATAGACGATGCCGCCGACGGTTTTGACGATCGCGATCTTCGACAGGCCGGGCGCCCCGCCCCAGCGGTCGATCGCCAGGCTCAGCGCGCGCCGCACGCGCGCGTCGTCGAAGGGCTTTTTCTGGTGGTTCGGCGTGACCGCGCTGGCGACGTTCCAATCGCCTTCCTGCACCGTGATCTTGTCGCCGAGCGCATGGACCAGCTCGTCGCGCGCCGCCGGGGGAAAGCCGCGGAACTGGATCGCCGCGCGGTCGCTGCGGATCGCCTCGACCTGTACCGCCTGCTTTGGCGCATAGATGCCGGTAAAGCCGTCGAGATAGGGCAGCCCCTTCCTATAGTAATCGGGGTTGCGTACACCCTTGATCGACTGCCCGACCTGGTATTCGACAAATTTGAACGGGCCGGAGCCCATGATGTTCTTTTCGTACCAGCGCGGGTCCTTGTCGAGGATCTTCTTTTCGTAGATCCAGTTGAACGGGTCGGCAATCGTCGGCAGAAACGCGCTGGTCGCGTATTTGAGATGAAAAACGACGGTCGACGGATCGGGTGCGGTGATCTTGTCGATCATCTGGTAGTTGGTTTCGCGCGCGCTCAGCACCCCTTTCGGCGGAAAGGCGATCTCGTTGAAGCTGGCGGCGACGTCGGCAGCGGTCAGCGGCGAGCCGTCGGTGAATTTGACATCGTCGCGGATCTTGAAGGTCCAGGTCTTGCCGCCATCGGTCGGGGCCGGCATGACCGTGCACAAATCGCAGACGAAATCGGTCGTCGCGGCCGGGTTTTGCGGGTTGACTCGGATCAAGACGCTGTAGAAGGGCGCCGCCGAATGCACGGTCGCATACGTGCTCTCGCGGTGCGCGTCAAAAGAGGGCGGCGCGTCGGCCGGGATCATATAGACGAGCGTCCCGCCACGCTTCGGCGCCGCCTCGTCCGCCGCCGCGGGTGGAATGATCGCGGCGAGGATCACGGGTACAGCCGCCCAAATAAGTTGCTTCGTTCGTGGCCGGACTTGTTCCATGGGCCGACAGCCCACGGACTTGATCCGTGGGCATCCACGTCTTCGATCGCCCGCCGCAAAGACGTGGATACGCGGGACAAGCCCGCGCAAGACGACTTTCAATTGCCGCAAGACGAGAGGCATCACTTGTCGAGCCAGATCATCGACAAATCCTGGTTGAGGTAGTGGCTCGGGCTGATCTTAAAGCCTTTGACATAGGACCGGTACGGGATGATCCGGTGCCACCACAGGACCCAGATCTCATGCGTCTCGGTATCGATCGCGTATTTTTCGAAATCGAGCATCAGCGCCCGCTGTTTCTTGAAGTCGGTCTCGCGCAGCATCCTGTTGTAGAGATCGACCTCCTTGGGGTCCTCGTAATAGCCGTAATTGGCGGAATAGACCGAGGGTGGCAGGAACGCCTGCACATCGAGCAGCGGGTTGACGACACCGTGGCAATTGGCGATCAGCGCAACCTCGAAATTGCCGCTGCGCAGCGCCGCGAGCTCAGGGCCGGTCGAGAGCACTTGCTGCGTGACGTGCAGCCCGATCCTGCTCCACTGGTCGATGAGCCAGGTGCCGACATATTTGTAGGGCTGGTCGACATTGCGGTTGAGAAGGGTAAAGGACAGGCCCTCGGCCCCGGCTTCCTTCAGCAGCCGGCGCGCCTCGGCCCGTGATTTTTCGATGTCGGGCCAAAAGCCGGCAACCTGCTCGAGCTCCGACTTCGTCGGCGCCAGCGGCGACCCCGGAAAGACGATACCGCCGACGGTGCGCACGTCGGCGATCTTGGCGAGCGCCGGCGCCCCGCCCCAACGGTCGATCGCGAGGGTCAGCGCGCGCCGCACCCGCGCATCGTCAAACGGCTTTTTCTGGTGGTTCGGCTGCACCAGATTGCCGCAATTCCAATCGCTCTCTTGCACCTCGATCTTGCCGTCGAGCTCCTGCTTCAGCTGCTCGATGGCCGAGGGCGGCAGGCCGCGGAACTCGATCGCCGCCCGGTCGGCGCGGATCGCATCTATCCGCACCGACTGCTTCGGCGCAAAAAACCCGACAAACCCGTCGAGGTAAGGCAGCGGCTTGCGGTAGTAGTCGGGGTTGCGCTCGCCCTTGATCGACTCGCCAACCTGGTAGCCGGCAAACTTGAACGGGCCGGAGCCCATGATGTTCTTCTCGTACCAGCGTGGCGTCTTATCCAGGATCGCTTTCTTGTAGACAAAGGCAAAGGGGTCGGCGAGCGCCGGTAGAAAGGCGTTGGTCGCGAACTTCAGGTGAAAGACGACGGTCGAGGGGTCGGGTGCCGTCACCGTATCGACCATCGAGTACCAGCTCTGGCGCGGGCTGATCGACCCTTTCGGCGGGTGGATGATCTCGTCCCAGCTCGCCGCGACATCGGCCGCGGTGAGGTCCGCGCCGTCATGGAACTTGACGCCGTCGCGGATTTTGAAGGTGTAGGTCTTGCCGCCATCGGTCGGCGTCGGCATGACCGTGCACAAATCACAGACGAAATCGGTGGTCGAAGCCGGGTTTTCCGGATTGACCCGGATCAAGACGCTGTAAAACGGCGCGACCGCATGCAACGTCGCAAAGGTGCCTTCACGGTGCCCGTCAAAGGAAGGCGGCGCATCGGCCGGGATCACATAGTTCAGGATGCCGCCGCGCTTTGGCGCCTCCTCCTCCGAGCCCGCCGCCCAGGCCGCGGTGGCGAGCATCATGCCGAGACCGGCGATCAACAGGGCCGCTCTGGGCGATCCGACCGACCTCTTTTTCATCGTTTCCTCCCGCAGGCTGTTCTCTTTTTTGCGTCAGCCGGCGGCGCGCTCGCGCGGGCGCTCGGCGGCTTGCAGCTCGGCGCCGATCTCGCGGCTGCGAAAGCAGGCAGCGAGATGCTCGGCGTCGCGGCCCGCTTCGAGCGGCGGCCGGCGCCTGGCGCACAGATCGATCGCGAACCGGCAGCGCGGCCGAAACGAGCAGCCGGCATCGAGCCGGGTCAAATCGGGCGGCTGGCCGTCCACCGGGTCGAGCCGCGCCTGGCGCGGCAAATCGAGCCGCGGCACCGAGCGCAGCAAGGCGATCGTATAGGGGTGCTGCGGGTTGTGGTAGATCGCCGCCGCCGGCCCGCTCTCGACGATGCGCCCGGCATACATGACGTTGACCCGGTTGGCATAGCGCGCCACCACCCCGAGATTGTGGGTGATGATGATCAGCGCGACCCCGAGCCGCCGGGTCAATTCCTTCATCAATTCGAGGATTTGCGCCTGGATCGTCACGTCGAGCGCGGTCGTCGGCTCGTCGGCGATAATCAGCTTCGGATCGCAGGCGATCGCGATCGCGATCATCACCCGCTGCCGCATTCCGCCCGACAGCTGGTGCGGGTACTGCTTGAGGCGCCGCTCCGGGTCGGCGATGCCGACCAGCCCCAAGACCTCGATCGCACGGCGATGCGCCGTCGCCCGGTCGGCGCCGCGGTGCTGCTCCAAGGTCTCGGTGACCTGCCGGCCGATCGTCAACACCGGGTTCAGCGAGGTCATCGGCTCCTGAAAGATCATGCCGATGTCGCCGCCGCGCACCTGGCGCATCGCCTCGTCCGAGAGCTGCAGCAGGTCGCGCCCGCCAAACAGGATCTCGCCCTTGGTGATGCGCCCCGGCGGGTTCGGGATCAGCCGCAGCAATGATAAGGCGCCGACGGTCTTGCCCGAGCCGCTCTCGCCGACGATCGCCACGGTCTCGCCGCGCTCGACACTGTACGAGACGCCATCGACCGCCGAAACGATCCCGGCCCCGGTGCGAAACTCGGTATGCAGATCCTTGACTTCCAGGAGTGCCGGCAACGCGCTTGCTCCCTTGCGCCCGCGGATACGCGGCGTTTTCCGCTTGTTGTTCGAGTGTGGTATCGGTCGCGGTCGCCGCTGTCAACCGAGGCGAAACCGCCCCTCACGACCCTGTGAAGAAACCAAAGTCAATGCTGTTGGTGTCGATTTATTTCAGATTGACGAAAGGTTTTGCCGGTCGCTGCGGCGCGACCGACCGGTTCGGGCTCGTTGCATGACGACCGGCTCGAGACTGGCGCCGGACCTGCGCCTCCAGCAGCTCATCCGCGCTGCAACGCGCGGCGACCGCGCCGCTTTCGCCGCACTTTATGCCGCGACCTCGGCGCAACTCTTTGGCGTCGCGCTGCAAATCCTGCGCAGGCGCGAATTGGCCGAGGAGGCGCTGCAGGAGAGCTTTGTCGCGATGTGGCAGCGGGCGGGCGACTACGACCCGGCCCGCGGTTCGGCGCGGGGGTGGCTGGTGACGATCGTGCGGCATTGCGCGATCGACCAGCTGCGGCGCAGCACGGCCCGGCGCGAGAGCCGCAGCGTGCCCGAGGAAGCGCTGCTCGCCTTGGCCGCACCGGGCAGCGCCGACAGCGGCGCCCAGCTGCGCGCCTTGCAGCGCTGTCTCGACGAGCTCGACGCCGAGCCGCGGCGCGCGGTGCTGCTCGCCTATTGCTGGGGTTTGACACGCGACGAGCTCGCGAGCCGGCTCGGGGTGCCGCTGGGCACGGTCAAAAGCTGGCTGCGGCGCAGCCTCGAACGTTTGCAGAAGTGTCTCGAAGCATGAGGTACGACAGCCCGGAATTGCGCGAGCGGCTCGCCGCCGAATATGTGCTCGGCACGATGCCCGTCCGCGCCCGGCGCCGCTTCGAGCGGCTGATGGCGGCCGATCCGGGGTTGGCGCGGCTCGTCGGCGCCTGGTCCGACCGCTTGCTGCCGCTCGATGAGGCGACCCCCGGCGAGGCGCCGCCGCCGCGCGTGTGGCGCGCAATCGACCGCCGCATCTCGGGCGCCGCCGTGGCGGCCGAGGCGGCACCCCTCCTGCCATGGTTCGGCGCGGTCGCTTTCTGGCGCCCCCTCGCCATCGCCGCCGGTGCCGCGACCATAGCGCTGGCGCTCTATATCGGGCTCTTCACGGGGCGCCCGCCGGCGCCGATCGTCGTTGCGGTCCTCACCGGCCAGGGCGGCGCGCCGGGCTGGGTCGCGGTAACAGGGCCAAAGCCGGGCGAGGTCAGCTTTTCCGCGGTGGCGCCGCCGGCCGAGCCGAAACCGCACGCCTTCGAGCTGTGGCGCATCGCCGGCGGGCCGCCGCGCTCGCTCGGTCTCTTGCCGCAGCAATCGGGGCGAGCGGTCACCTTGCGCGCGGCGCAAATGCCGCCGCCGGGTGGCGTGCTGGCGGTCAGCCTGGAACCGCCCGGCGGCTCGCCCGGCGGCGCGCCGACCGGTCCGGTCCTCTATCAGGGAAAGCTGCTGACCCGCCCGCCCTGAGCGGCGCTCTCCCGACCGCGAAAAATTTCATCGGCACCGCATCCGTCCTCGTTGCCGCTGCGTAGGGCAGCGGTGAAGGGCTCGCCCCGCGCGCCCAAGATGCCGACAGAGAGGATTGCGGTCATGACAATCAGATTGCTGAGCACGGTTGCGGCGATCGCGTTGGGTTTGGGCACAGCCGCGGTCGCGGCGATGGACCCGATGGTCGGCGGTGCCGCGATGTACCCGAGCCGAAACATCGTGCAGAACGCCTCCGCCTCGAAGGACCACACCACCTTGGTCGCCGCGGTCAAGGCCGCCGGGCTCGTCGGGGTGCTCGAAGGTCCGGGTCCGTTTACGGTTTTCGCCCCGACCAACGAAGCCTTCGCGGCGCTGCCGGCCGGCACCGTGCAAACCCTGCTGAAGCCCGAAAACAAGGGCGAGCTGACCAAGATTCTGACCTATCACGTTGTCCCCGGCCGCTACGACACGGCCACCCTCGAGCACGACGTGCAGTCGACCCCGGGCGGCCGGGTGTCGCTCAAAACCGTGGAGGGCGAGCAGCTGATCGTCTCCTGGGGCGACGACAGCCTGTGGCTCACCGACGAGAAAGGCAACACCGCCCGCATCACGATCCCCGACGTCTACCAGTCGAACGGCATCGTCATGGTCGTCAACAAGGTGCTGATGCCGTAGCCGCCCGCCGCGCACCACGCGCGAACAGACGCTCTTACGCGTGAAGCCTTGAAGAGGATGCCATGAAGACCGAACACTTGAACGGTTTGCAATCGCGGGCGCGCCGCGCCGGCAGGCCCAGCTCGGGCCTCTTCTCGCTGGCCATTGCGGCCTGCGCAACGATAGCTTTGGCGGCAGGCAGCGCCTCGGCGCAGCTGGCGCCCAATCAGACGAGCGGCTTTGCCGCCAACAAGCTGGTCACCTTCAGCTACCTGCAGAATTTCGACTGCGTCGACGGGCCGAACGTGGATCTGGACTTCAACAAGAAGAAGGCGGCGTCCGATCCGAACGAAATGCAGACGCCGATTTGCCAGGTCGTCACCGAGCCCGCGCTAGACCCGACCGGCGGCAGCCTCGAGCGCACCGCGCACCTCTATGTGCTGGTGCCGATGTTCGGGAGCGACGTAAATCCAAAAGATGCGATGGAATGCCCCGATGGCGGGCGGCCCGGCGAATTGTGCGGGGTCGAGCTCGGGAAGACGCTGATCAGCCTCTTCGGACACATCCCGGACGCCTGGCGGACCAAGCCCAGCGTCAAAACACAATGTCCCGACCCCAACAATCCGGTGCCCGGCACCTGCACCATGCACGCCTCCTCGGTCGATCTGGCGGTTTTGCTCGCCGGGATGGACGGCATCCCCAAGCCACCGAAAGGTAATATTTTCGTGCCGACGCCAAACCACAGCCATGTCATCGACGATGTCTTCGTCAATATCATGCCGATCTGGTGGGAAGTCCGGCCGGTGCTGGTCTTCCATCGGGCGGATTGGCCGACACCCGGCGACGGCCGCGGGATCACGTCGGTCGAGAAAATGGACGCCGCCGAAGCCGCCGGCAGGGCCACCGAAGTCGGCTCCAACTTCTTCCTGTTCTTCGGCTCGAAACATGCCGCTGCGAGCCCGATGTCCGGGATGGCGGGAATGCACCACTGACCGCAGCCATGCGCGAGGTGAGGCGTCCCTCTGTCAAGGAGGAAGCAACAGGTTGTCGGACCGGCGTCGAGGTCGAGGCCGGAGCTGGCTTGGTTGAAGGCCGCGCAGGGCTGGGGGCAGCGCTTGAGACGACGGTTGATCAGGCTCTGATCCGCGGGTTGGTTACCGCCTTCGGTGTCTTCGACACGTCAAAAGCGACAAAGGCTTCGCTATACTCCCCCATGGCCTGCCCTGCGTGCTTGCGGCTCGGCTCGGCCAACCCGAGCAACCCTCGCTCCTTCCTTGCACGAATGGGCCGGCCTTGCACGAATGGGCCGGCCTTGCACGAATGGGCCGGCCTTGCACGAATGGGCCGGCCTTGCACGAATGGGCCGGCCGCAAGCTTCAGCCCAGGGACCTAACGTCTAGATCAGGCGGCGAAGATTGCGCGCGCCGTGCACCACCCGCTCGATCCGCACCGCGTTGGCTTCCGGCACTTCCCGAAACAGCACCAGATAGCGCCGGAACACGGCCATCCTCACTCCGGCCACGAGATCATCGCGGGCCGGATAGCTCAGCGGCCGGCGCGCTACGGCCCGGCACTGCGCCTCCAATTCCGCAATGAACGTTGCCGCGCGGGCCGGGTTGTCGCGCGCGATATAGGCGGAGATCTCGTCCAAATCGGCCGCCGCGCGCGGCGAGAACAGCAGCCGCCGCGGCGCCCTCACTGGGCCTCGGGCTCGCCATAGCGAGCCCGCAAGCGGGCAAACACCGTATCGGCCTCGATGCCGGGGCCGCTGTCGGCGCCTTCCTGGACAAGCCGGCGCAGCTCGTCGAGCTCCAAGGCTTCGACCTTTCGCCGCAGGCGCCAGCCGCGCAGCGCATCGCGAACCGCCTCGCTGACGCTGCTGTACTCCCCTGCCTCGACCGCCGCACGCAGTTCCGCGGCCATCTCCGAAGGCATGGCGATGCTCAGTTTCTCGACCTGGCTCATTTTCCCGAGGCTAGCGGAAACCCCAAACGGTAGCAAGATATCCTACCGCCAGGGATGGCGCTCGGCGGCCGAGTGACCCCTCGGCCGACACAATCGCCGGCGCGACAGCCGCCAATTCCCGGCCCATCGCCACGCAGGCATCGCCCCACAGCGATTTCGAGACGCCAAGGTCGCGCCGCAGCCAGTCGGCAGCATCGATGATCTCCGGCCAGCTTGGGTAGGGCCGCGGCAGATAGGGTTTGAGACGCGGCATCATCCAACAACAAGCTCTCAAGCCGCTCGCGGGCCGCCTCCTGCCGGCGTTCGGGGCTCTCGACCCCGGCATTTTTGTCGGCGCGGAGCCGCCCTGCCTTCGCCCGGTCTTGCGCTATGCTGCGCGCCGTGTCGGCAATGGCTGGGAGGAATGTCGATGGCGCTCAGGATTTACGGCGTGGCGCGCTCGCGCGCCTTCCGCACGCTGTGGCTGGCGGCCGAGCTCGGGCTCGACTACGAGCATGTAAAGGTCGATTTCGCCGATGGCGGCACGCATCGGCCGGAGCATTTGCAGCTCAACCCGAACGGCCATGTCCCGGTAATCGACGACGGCGGCTTCGTCTTGTGGGAGTCGATGGCGATCAACCTCTACCTCGCCAAGAAATACGGGAGCGGCGCGCGCGGGCTCTATCCGCAGCTTCTGGAAGACGAGGCTCGGGCCTGGCAATGGAGCTTTTGGGCGATGACCGAAATCGAGCGGCCGGCGCTGACCGTGCTGCTGAACCGGATCGGCCCCGAGGACAAGCGCGACACCGCCGCCGCCGATGCCGCCGAGCGCGCGCTCGCCGCTCCGTTGCGCGTGCTCGATGGGGCTGTCGCCGCGAGCCCCTATCTGCTCGGCGACCATTTCACCGTCGCCGATCTCAATGTCGCCGCCGTGCTGTCATGGGCGCGCCAGGCGCGCGTCGATTTTGCCGCCGTCCCCAAGATGGAGGCGTGGCTCAAAGCCTGTCACGACCGGCCGGCGGCGCAAAAGGCGCGGCAATTGCAAAGGGAGGGATGAGACATGCCCGAGACGCCCGGAACCGTCGTCTATGTCTCGAACGCGGGCAGCAAGGAGATCTTCGTCTTTGCGATGGACGGCGACAGCGGCGCGCTCGACCCGATCGAGCGGGTCGCCGTGCCCGGCACCGCGGAGCCCTCGCCGACCAGCATCCCGATGGCGATCAGCCCCAACCGCCGTTTTCTCTACGCCGCGTTGCGCAGCGCGCCCTTTCCGGTGTCGAGCTTTGCGATCGATCCGGCAAGCGGCCGGCTGACCCTTCTCGGCACCGCAGCGCTCGCCGCCAGCATGGCGTATATCGTCACCGACCGGACCGGCCGGTTTCTGCTCGGCGCGTCCTATCCCGGCAACAAGCTCGCGATCAACCCGATCGACGGCGCCGGCCGTCTCGTCGAGAAGCCGACCCAGATCGTCATGGACCGGCCCAAGGCGCATTGCGTCATCGTCGATGCGTCGAACCGCTTTGCCTACTGCACCAATCTCGGCGCCGACGTCATCATGCAGCTGCGCTTCGACGCGCAGACCGGCACGGTCGCGTCAAACGACCCCGCCACGGTCTCGACCAAAGCCGATGCCGGCCCGCGCCATCTCGCATTGCACCCGAGCGGCCGGTTCCTCTATCTACTTGAACGAGACCGATGCGACGATCGGCACCTACGCCGCCGATCCGGTTGCCGGCACGTTGACCGGGCTGCAGACCCTACCGACCCTGCCCCGCGACTTCGCCGGCAAGCCCTCGGCGGCCGATCTGCACGTCACCCCCGACGGGCATTTCGTCTATGCCAGCGAACGCTGCACCAGCATGCTGATCGGCTTCCGCATCGACCCCGAGCGCGGCACCCTCTCGAAAATCGGCCGCTGGCCGACCGAAACGACGCCGCGCGCCTTTGCCATCGACCCGCGCGGCCGGTTTCTGCTTCGCCGCCGGGCTCGCCTCGAACGCGCTGAGCGTCTACGCCATCGCCCCACAATCGGGCGCCCTATCGCCGCTGCACCAACACCGCCTCGGCAACATGCCGAGCTGGATCGAAATCGTCGATTTGCGCTGAGGCGGCGGAGTTGCACGTGTTATGACGCCCCGCAATCCTCGGGAGAACACGATGAAAAGACAAAACCTGACGCGGCGGCAGGCGCTGGCGCTCGGCGCCGTCGGTATCGCCGGCTCCTTTGTCGCGGCGCGGCGCGCGGCAGCGCAACCCGCACCCGAAACCGTGGTCTATGTGTCGAACGCCGGCAGCAAGGAGATCGGGGTCTTTGCGATGAACCGCGACAGCGGCGAGCTGACGGCGATCGACAAGGCCGCGGTGCCGGGCACAGAGAAGCCGTCGCCCTCCAGCATGCCGATGGCGGTCACGCCGGACCACCGTTTTCTTTTTGCCGCGTTGCGCAGCGACAATTTCCCGGCGTCGAGCTTTGCCATCGACCACGCGACCGGCCGGCTCTCTCATCTCGCAACGACGCCGCTCACCGCCAGCATGGCCTATCTCTCGACCGACCGCACCGGGCATTGGCTGCTCGCCGCCTCCTATCCGGGCAACCAGCTCTCGATCAACCCGATCGACGGGGACGGCCATATCGTCGAAAAGCCGACGCAGATCGTGCCGAACCGGCCCAAATCGCATTGCATCCTGGTCGATGCCGCAAACAAATATTGCTATGCGACGAGCCTCGGCGCCGACATCGTCATGGAGTGGAAATTCGACCCCGCCGCCGGGACCTTGGCGCCGAACGGGCCGGGTGCGGTCCACACCAAGCCAGGTGCGGGGCCACGCCATATGGCGTTGCACCCGAACCGGCGCTTTCTCTATCTGATCACCGAGACCACCGCCACGATCGGCACCTATGCCATCGATCCGGCGTCAGGCACCTTGACCGAGCTGCAGTTTGTCGATGCGCGCCCGCCGGGCTTTACCGCGCAGCCCGCCGCCGCCGACCTGCACGTGACGCCCGACGGGCAGTTCCTTTATGGCAGCGAGCGCAAGACCAGCACCTTGGCCGGCTACCGCATCGATCCCGACAAGGGCACCTTGTCGCCGATCGGCCATTGGCCGACCGAAAAGACGCCGCGCGGCTTCAACATCGACCCGCGCGGCCGCTTTCTGCTGTCGGTCGGCCTCGATTCGAATGCGATGACCACCTACCGCATCGACCCGCAATCCGGCGCGCTGACCCCCTTGAAGCACTACCCGATGGGCAAAATGCCGAACTGGATCGAAATCGTCGATCTGCGCTGAATTGCTTTCAGACGGGCTTTATTGATGGGTTTCACTTTGTTCAACCCATCCTACAGTGCAACTTGTAGTTTGTAGTAGCTTGTAGGATGGGCTGAGCATGGCGAAGCCCATCGCCGCGTCGGCGCCCTCAAATATAAACCCCGCGCATGCCGCCTTCGGGGTAGCGGGTGCCGGCGGCGGCGCCGGGCGGGATCGCGGCCGAGATGCGGTCCACCTCGGCCGCGGTCAGATGCACTGCGAGGGCGCCGAGGTTGTCTTCGAGCCGGTCCGTGTGCTTGGTGCCGGGGATCGGGATCACGTCCGGGCCCTGCGCCATCAGCCAGGCGAGGCAGAGCTGGGCCGGGGTGCAGCCTTTTTCCTTGGCGATCGCCTCGATCTTTTCGACGAGCGCGCGGTTCTTCGCAAAATTGTCGCCGGCAAAGCGCGGGTGCCGGTCGCGGGTGTCGCCCGGGTCGAGATGGCCGAGATCGGGGATGACGCCGGCCAGGAGGCTGCGGCCGAGCGGGGCGTAGGCGAAAAGAGAGATGCCGAGGTCGCGGGTCAATTGCCGCGTCTCGGTCGCCTCCTCGCGGTAGAGCAGCGAATACTCCATCTGCACCGCGGCGATCGGATGCATTGCATGCGCGCGGCGGATGCGCTCGGGCCGCGCCTCGCACAGGCCCAGATAGCGCACCTTGCCCGCTTCGACGAGCCGCGCCATGCCACCCACCGTTTCCTCGACCGGCACCGCCGGATCGACCCGGTGCTGGTAGTAGAGGTCGATCGTATCGACGCCGAGCCGCTTCAAGCTCGCCTCGCAAGCCTCGGCGATATAGGCCGGGCTGCCATCGACGCCGTTGGCGCCGCCCGGCCGCCGGGTCTGGCCGAACTTGGTCGCAATGACGACCTTGTCGCGCCGGCCCTGCAACGCGCGGCCCAGCAATTCCTCGTTCTGGCCCCAGCCATAGGCGTCCGAGCTGTCGAAATGGTCGACGCCGAGATCGATCGCGCGCCGGATCAGCTCCACCCCGGCCGTGTCGTCGCTCTTGCCGTACACCCCCGACAGCGACATGCAGCCGAGCCCCAATGCCGAGATCTCGGGGCCGTCCTTGCCGAGCCTGCGCCGCTCCGTGACCGCATCTGCCATTCAATCGCTCCGACCGCTAAAGCTTTGTGCCGCGCTCCAATACAAGCGTATGATCGTGCCCGCAATGCAGCCGAGGAGGAAATCGATGGCGGCGACTTCTGTTTACGCCGGTGCCGCGCGGTCGATGGGCGGGACCCTGGGCGGCGTCTTCCGCCAGACCGCGGGCGACGACAAGTGGGAGCATCTGACGAACGGCCTGCCGGAGGGGACCGAGGTGCACGCGATCACGGTGCATCCGGAGACCCTCGACACGGTCTATATCGGCACCACCAAGGGCGCCTATCGCAGCAGCGACCGAGGTGCCCATTGGCAACGCCTCAATTTGCCCGAGGACGCCGACATCTGGTCGGTTTGCCTGCATCCGAAAAACCCGCGCATCGTTTATGCCGGCGCCACCCCGCCCGCGGTCTACCGCAGCGACGACGGCGGCGACAGCTGGCGCAAGACTGCCGACCCGGGATTGCCCGACCGGGTCATCATGGCCTTTGCCTGCCGCGTCATGCGGCTCGATATCGATCCGAACGCGCCCGATGAGGTTTACGCGACGCTCGAAGCCAACGGCACGATGCGCAGCAAGAACGGCGGCGAGAGCTGGGAGGATTGCACCGCCGATCTGATCCGGTTTTGCGAAGAGCCGAAATACAGAAGCCGCATCGGCAGCCAGACCGAGGTCGAAGGCATGCTCGACGGCCATGCGCTCGCCTGCAGCGCCGCCGCTCCCGGCACGGTGTTTCTGGCGAACCGGATGGGCCTCTTCCGCAGCGGCGACAAGGGTGCCACCTGGAAGGACATGGAGATCGGCCGGTTCTCGCCCTTGACCTATGGCCGCGACATCCGCGTTTCGCCGCACGACCCAAAGGTCATCTATGCGTGCCTCAGCCCGGCCGCGCGCTCGACCGACGGCTCGATCTGGCGCTCGGACGATGTCGGCGAGACCTGGAAACGGTTCGACCACGGGATCAAGGCCGAGGCGACGATGATGGGCGTGGCCTTGCACGCGAAGGACCCGAGCCAGGTCTATGGCGTCTCGCGCTTTGGCCAGGTGTTCGGGACCCAGGACGGAGGACGGAGCTGGCGCGAGCACCGGCTCCCCGAAGGCGTGCGCGACGTCTACGCCGTCGCCTGCGGGTAGGCCGCCAGGCAAAGCCCGGGAAGAAAGCAGGTGAAGCGGGAGCGCGTTCAGCTTGGCGGGCGGTGGCGCTTGACCGCCTCGGGGTTGGTCGAGTCGGCACCCATATAGAGGCCGCGCTCCCATTTGCGCTTTAGCGGGTCGGCCACCTTGAGCGACATTCGGCCGACCTGCTGGATTTCGATCTCGACGGTCTCGCCATCCTGCAACGCCCCGAGCCCCTCGTGGTTGGTGCCGCAGGCGATCAGGTCGCCGCTCTGCAAGGTCATGACCGTCGAGGCGAACTCGATGAGCTCCGGCACCCGGTGCTCCATGTCGTCGGTGTTGTAGTTGTGGCGCAGCTGCCCGTCGTTCCAAAAGCGCACGACAACGTCGTTGGGATCGGGGATCTCGTCGGCGGTGGCGATGCAGGGGCCGATCGGCGCAAAGGTGTCGAACGACTTGCCGAGCCAGCTCCCGGCCTTCCAGGTGCGCCGCCCCTCGCCGCGCGCCGACACGTCGATCAGTCCGGTATAGCCGAAGACGGCGCTGCGCCAATCCTTTTGCGCCACCTTTTTCGCCGGACCCTTGACGACCAGCGCCAATTCGGCCTCGTGCATAAAAATCCACGGCTCGGTCATATCGGGGAGCACGATCGTGTCGCCCGGCCCGACCACCGCTTCCGGGTTTTTCAGAAACATGTTCAAAGGCCGCGCCTCGCGCTGCGCGTGCTCCCAGTAATTGGCGATGCAGCACAGGATCTTGCCCGGCCGCGGCAAGGGTGCCCGCAGCCGCACCCGGTCGAGCGGAGCGGCGTCTCCTTCGGCCGCGAGCTTTTCGAGCGCCGGCCGCAGCCGCTCGAACCCGTCGATCAAATTCTGCATCGTCTGCTGCGGCGTATGCCCGCGCTCGACCACGTTTCCGAGCCCGACCACGCCGCGCCCGGTCAGCAAGCCGGGCTCAGGCTCGCCCGTTCCCGGCCTCTCGAACATCACCAGCTTCATGCTCGCCTCTCCCGGCGCCGTCGCTTTTGGTTCGCCTTCTCATTTCGTGGGCAGCATCAGATGGGCGTATGGGGTGCCCGGCCACATCACATAGGGTTCCTTTATGTTCGGGTCGGCCGAGGTCGGGTAGCTCGCCATCTGCTTCGATGCCGGGCCGACGATCATCACATGCGGCCCGGTCTTGACCCAGTGGTTGCCGGGCTCCTGCTTTGCGGCATAGGGGTCGGTGTTGCTCGCCCCGGCATCGCCGGCGAGCATGTAGATAAAACCGACCTTGTCGGGCGGCGGCGCATGGGTCGCGCGCGCATGCGCCCATGCCATGGCGTTTGCATCGGCGCACATCGGGGTCGGGCCGAGCATCATGCAGGTAAAGCCGTTGCTGCCCTGCTTCAGCGTCTGCATCGTGCCGTTGTCCATCCGCGCGATCGTCGCATCGCGGACGATCTGCGCCGGCGCGGCGGTTGCGAGCTTTTTCATATAGGCGGCGTCGCCGCCCTGCTGCGCATCCGCCACGCCGGCGGCGAGAAGCGGCGCGCCGAGCGCCAAGCCCCTCAGGATTTGCCGGATGAACATGCTCCCTCCCTGTCTCCGATTTGCCTTGAAATCTTGCCTCGCCGCCGGTTTCTTGGCCAGCGATTTATCCGCCTCGCTCGCCGTCTACTCGATCACCCGGTCGGCGCTGGCGAGCAGCGACGGCGCGAAAGTGACGCCGAGCGCCGCGGCGGTCTTGAGGTTGACGATCAGCTCGAATTTCGTCGGGTTCTGGACCGGCAGGTCGCCGGGCTTCGCGCCCTTGAAGATGCGGTCGATATAGGTGGCCGCGTGCCGCCACGGATCGATCGGGTCGATCCCGTACGACATCAACCCGCCGGTCTCGACAAATCCGCGCCCCCAATAAACCGCGGGGACGCGATGCTGCGCGGTCAGGCGGACGATCGCGTGCTGATGGACGGCGGTGAAGCTGTCCGGCAGCACCACGAGCCCGCCGCCGGGCTCGCCTCCGAGGTCGGCGATGACGGTCTCGATCTCGCGGGGATCGTGCACCGGCGCCGGGCGCGCCGTCACACCGAGCGCCGGCGCGGCGGCCTCGACGGTGCGCACCATCGCGGCGGCAAAGGGGGCCGTGTCGGGGTTGTAGAGCAATGCCGCATGCCCGACCCGCGGCACGATCTGGGTCAGCATCTCGAGCCATTTGCCGGCCATCGGCGGGTCGAAATCGGTGAACCCGGTCAGGTTGCCGCCGGGATGAGCCAGGCTCTCGACCAAGCCTTGGCCGAGCGGATCGGTAATATCGACAAACACGATCGGAATCGTCTTTGTCTGCCGCCGGAGTGCTACGACCGCCGGTGTCGCGACCGCGAGCAGGACGTCCGGGGCCTCGCTGGTCAATTCCGCCGCTTCGCGGTCGGTCAGCCTCTTGTGGCCCTGGGTCCAGCGCCACTCGATCACCAAATTGCCGTTCAAGCCCCAGCCGAGCGCGGCCAGCCCCTCGATCAAGGCCGCCATCAGCGGCTTGTTGGCCGGATCGCCCGCCCGCCCGATCCACAGCACGCCGAGCCGGCGCAGCGGCAGCGGCCGGCCGAGCAACGGCACCGGCACCAGGCTCGCGACAATGGCGCCGAGCATCGTGCGCCGCCGCATGCCGCTCATCGAAGTCCGCCTCACGCCGTCATCCCATCGCATTATCGGCCATTGCATTATCGGATTGCAGCCAGCGCCAACTGGCTGTTGACAGGATTTATCCTCCAAGCGCGAGATTAAGCCAGCGTTAGCGAGGAGTAGTGCAGTGCTCCAAATCCGCAAAATGGGTCCGCAGATCGGGGTTGAGATCACCGGCATCGATGTGAAGACAATGTCGGCCGACGAGTGGAACCGCATCTACCAGGCCTGGCTCGACCACAACGTCATGTGCGTACGCGGCCAGGATCTGTCGATCCCCGATTTTATCCGCTACAGCGAGCGTTTTGGCCCGGTCGTGCCGCACCCGTCGAAATCGACGCGGCATCCGGAGCACCCGCAGATCACGATGCTCGGCGTCGGCAAGTTCGACGCCGCCGGCAAGCTGCGCGACGAAATCTATCGCCGCGGCGCCGAGGGCTGGCACACCGACGGCGCCTACAACCAAGCCCCGTTCAAGGCGACCCAGCTCTACGCGCTGGCGGTGCCGAGCCGCGGCGGCAACACCCTCTTCGCCAACGGCTATGCCGCCTATGACGCGCTGCCGCAGCGGCTGAAGGACCGGCTCGACGGCGTTGTCGGCGCGTTTTCCTATGGCGGCCGGCGCGGCAAGTCGCGGCTCCTCAACGCCGAAGACCAGGATTGGGCGCCGGTCTACCACCCGGTCTTCCGCATCCATCCGGAAACGGCACGCAAATCGCTTTATTTCGATCCCGGCAAGATCGTCGATTTTGTCGGCATCGAGCGCGACGAAGGCGACGAGATCATCGCCGAATTGAAGGAGCGGATGATCGCGCCGCAAGCCGAATACCACCATGTCTGGAAGAAGGGCGACATCGTGATCTGGGACAACCGCTGCTCCTACCACAAGGCGGCCGGCGACTACCCGCCCGAGGAAGACCGCATCCACTGGCGCGTCTCGATCAACGATTACGGCGTCGAAGCGCTGGAAGCGGCGGAGTAGCGTCCTTCGAGACGCGTCACGCTTCGCCGTGCCGCTCCTCAGGACGAGGACGATGATGCCTCGCGCAGCCCTCATCCTGAGGTGCTTCGCAAAGCGGAGCCTCGAAGGATGCCCGCAGGCCCAGGGGTAGGGATCGACGAGGAGGAAGCAATGACGATTGAAGCCGTTCCGTTCGAGGCCGGGCTCGGCGCCGAGATCCGCGGCGTCGATATCCGCAAGCCGCTGTCCCCCGGGGACCGCGCCGCGATCCGCGCCGCCTGGCTCGCGCATCTCGTGTTGCGCTTTCGCGGCCCGGCGATGACCGACGGCGAGCACCTGGCGTTCACCCGCCAGTTCGGCGAGCTGGAGCTCAACCCGGCCGCGCTGATCGCCAAGCAATACGGCGTCGAGACTCAGACCGCCGGCCGGCGCGGCGAGGTCCCGCCGGAAATCTCGGTGATCTCGAACATCGTCGAGAACGGCAAGGCGATCGGCGGGCTCGGCGACGGCGAGGCGTTCTGGCACACCGATTCGTCGTTTGTCGATGTGCCGCCGGCGGCGAGCCTGTTGCGCGCGCTCGAATGCCCGCCGCCGAGCGCCGGCGGCTCGACTTATTTCCTCAACATGTATGCGGCCTACGACGAGCTGCCCGCGGACACGAAGGCGCGCATCGACGGCCTGACGATGATCCATGCCGCGACCCATTCGAGCGGCGGCAAGGCGCATAAGGGCTTTGAGACCGTGGCCGATTTGTCGCAAGTGCCGGGCGCGCGCCAGCCGATGGTGCGCACCCATCCGGAGACCGGGAAGAAGGCGCTGTTTCTCGGCCGCCGGATCAACGCCTATGTGCTCGGGCTGGCGGTCGCGGAGAGCGAGGCGCTGCTCGACGAATTGTGGTCGCACACGACCCAGGAGAAATTCACCTGGCGCCAGGATTGGCGGGCCGGCGATCTTATCTGGTGGGACAACCGCTGCGCGATGCACCGGCGCGACGCCTTCGACCCGTCGGCACGCCGGCTGATGCACCGCACCCAGCTCAAAGGCACCCGCCCCGTCTGACCGGACGAAGAGAGCCCGTTTCGGACCGGCGTGCTCAGCGCGCGCGCGAGCGGACCACAGATTTGATCACGCCGCGCTGCCGGCCGGAGTATCCGGCAATCTCGCGATCTTGCGCCTCGATATAGGGCTTCGCCGCCGCGTCTCCGTCGATACCGGCGAGCTCCGAGCTCGGCACTTTGCGGTGCGAGCTGCGGGCCCCGTCCTCGTAGAGAACATCAAAAAACACAAAGCCGCTGATGGCGGCCGTCTTCTCGCGTCTGGGCATATTTCACCTCGATGAGCAGGGGCCTCGCTCGATGCCGGCCGATAATCAGCCGGCCCGGCCGCGATCACGCCGCTCGATCCGATCAAGAAAGCCTTGGAAATATACCCGCAATTCAGCCGCGGCGTCTCGGGCCGCGGGCGGGCTGCCGGGCCCCGCTTTGACCACCCTCCGCTGTTGGCGCGAGGCCTCCCATGCGAGCAGCACGGCGACGATCCTGTGCCTTCTTCCGGCATCGCAACTCCCCGGGCAACCCCTCGGGCAATCCTCCGGTCGTCGGACCAGCTAATCCGACAATCGGGCGAGATCCTGGAGCACCGTTGCGATCAGCTCCTGGCGGCGGCCATCGCGCGCCTCCGGAGTGGCGGCAAAAAGCTGGATCAGATAACGCGCCTTTGCCGCAGCCTCGGGCCAGGTCGTCGACGGAGCGGCGAGCGCATAGCGCTCGAATTCCTCCTGACGGCGGCGCAGCGCTTGCTGATCCGCCTGGACCTCGTGCAGGCGCCGGCGCAGCTCGGTCGATTTCTGAGCGGCCATGCCGCGATGCTCGTCGAGCTCGATTGGCTGATCCGTCATCGTCACGCGGCCTCCTCCGACCCGCACCGGGCCATATTGCGTGAATCTTCACCATCGTGATGCAGAGATACCGCATATGGAGAAGGAGATAGAAAACTCAATGAGGTGTCTTCTGGCTTATTCAAGAAATTTGGCCTTATCGGCGAGATTATATTCTGACTGCCGGTTGACGTCGGCGCCCGGCGATCCGGAGCGCCTTCGCCTTTAGTACGTGCGAGAGTGCAACATGCCTCCTTTTGCTCTTATGAGCGATCCGGTGGGTGAAAAACATGTTCACCAATGGTAAGCATTTGAAAATGTTGTAGCAATGATTGCTGGCAATAAACCTCAATAAACAAATATTTTATTTCCCATTGTACATCGTGCTTCTGCCTCCATGTATCAGAGGCGACAAATCATTGTCGCCTTAAACGCCTTCGCCCGATCCAGAACCCGATGCCCGACGATCCTCGCCGGACGCTTAGTGCTGGGCCCAGGAGAATCGATGTCATTTCGTCCATTGCAGGATCGAGTCGCGGTCCGGCGCGTCACCGCTGCGGAGAAATCCCCAAGCGGCATCATGATCCCCGGCATCATGATCCCCGATACCGCACAGGAAAGCCGACGGAGGGCGAGGTCGCTCGACCGCGATGAATTGATCATCATTAAAGAATTGGACCTCTTTGGCGTGGTCGTGAAGGCCGCGCCGGCCAAGGCCGCTTGAGGAGCCCATTATGGCAGCAAAAGACATCAGATTTCATTCGGATGCCCGCGACCGGATGCAGCGCGGCATCGATCTTCTTGCCGACACCGTGCGGGTGACGCTCGGTCCCAAGGGACGCAACGTGGTGCTCGACAAATCCTATGGCGCACCCCGCATCACCAAGGACGGGGTCACTGTCGCCAAGGAAATCGAGCTCTCCGACCGGTTCGAAAACATGGGCGCGCAGATGGTCAAGGAAGTCGCCTCGCGGACCAGCGACCAGGCCGGCGACGGCACCACCACGGCGACCGTCCTGGCGCAGGCGATTGTGCGCGAAGGGGCCAAGGCAGTGGCGGCCGGCATGAACCCGATGGATCTGAAGCGCGGCGTGGACATGGCGGTCGAGGCGGTCGTCGCCGACCTGAAGCGCCGCTCGAAGCAGGTCTCGACCGATGCCGAGATCACCCAGATCGGCACGATCTCGGCGAATGGCGACAGCGAGATCGGCGAGATGATCGCCGAGGCGATGCGGAAGGTCGGCAAAGAGGGTGTGATCACGATCGAAGAGGCGAAGTCGCTGGCCACCGAGCTGGAAGTCGTCGAAGGCATGCAGTTCGACCGCGGCTACCTTTCGGCTTATTTTGTCACCAATACCGAAAAGATGTTCGCCGAGCTCGATGACCCCTACATCCTGCTGCACGAGAAAAAGCTGCCGGGGCTGCAGGCGATGCTGCCGTTGCTCGAAGCCGTGGTGCAGAGCGGCAAGCCACTCTTGATCGTCGCCGAGGACATCGAAGGCGAGGCGCTCGCCACACTCGTCGTCAACAAATTGCGCGGCGGTCTCAAAGTAGCGGCGGTCAAGGCGCCCGGCTTTGGCGATCGGCGCAAGGCCATGCTCGAGGACATCGCCGTCCTGACCGGTGGTCAGGTGATCAGCGACGACCTCGGCATCAAATTCGAGAATGTCACGCTCGACATGCTCGGCCGGGCCAAAAAGGTGCGCATCGAGAAAGAGAACACGACGATCATCGACGGCGCCGGCGACAAAGAGGGTATCCAGGGCCGGGTGGCGCAGCTGCGCGCCCAGATCGAGGAGACGACGTCGGATTACGATGGCGAAAAGCTGCAGGAGCGGCTGGCCAAGCTCGCCGGCGGTGTCGCCATCATTCGCGTCGGCGGCGCCACCGAGGCCGAGGTCAAGGAGCGCCGCGACCGCGTCGACGACGCGATGCACGCGACCCGCGCCGCGGTCGAGGAAGGGGTGGTCGCGGGCGGCGGCGTTGCGCTCCTCTACGGCACCCGGGTGCTCGCTGGGCTCAACCCGCCAAACGACGACCAGAAAGCCGGCATCGCCATTGTGCGGCGCGCGTTGCAGATGCCGGTCCGGCAGATCGCCGCGAATTCCGGGGCCGAGGGGTCGGTCGTTGCCGGCAAGCTCCTGGAGCAGGCCAGCGACAACTATGGCTATGACGCGCAGAAGGGCCAATACGCCGACATGGTCGAGAGCGGCATCATCGATCCGACCAAGGTCGTGCGCCTCGCCTTGCAGGGTGCGGCTTCGGTGGCCTCGCTGCTGATCACGACCGAAGCGATGGTCGCGGAAAGTCCCGACAAGACGGCGGCGCCGATGCCGAACGGCAATATGGGCGGCATGGGCTTCTGAGGTTCATGCGGCGGCGGTTCGCGCGCCGGGCCGCTGCCTCTCGAAGAGGTGACGCCGAAGCGGCGAACGCGCGCTCCGCCGGACCGGTAAGGATGCTGCGATGCAGGACAGCGCTGTCAAACACCTCGTTGCCGCCGCCGAAAACGGCGACGCGGCGGCGCAGTTCAATCTCGGCATCCTTTGCGACAGCCGGGTGGACGACAACGAATATCCGACTGAAGGCAACCGCGGCGAAGCCATGAAGTGGCTGCTGGCTGCGGCCGAGCAGGGCTTGCCTCGCGCGCAGAGCAAGCTGGCCGAGATGTATGCCGCAGGCGCGATGGCGGATGATCATGTCAGCGCTTGCGGATGGTTCCTCGTCGCGGCGAAGCGTCTGAGCGGCATACACCGCGACCGGGCGCGATCCGGATACGAGGCGATGTCGTCGCAATTGACCCCGAGGCAACTGGCGAGGGCGAGGCGGTTTGCCGGGATTTGGCGGCCGAAATTGCCCGCCGACACGGCTTCGACCGGCATCATCGAGGAGATATGCAGTTGAAAGGCTGGTTCGTTCCCCCGATCGTCATTCCCGTTTTCGTCGTCTTGATGGTTGTAGCGTTCGCCGCCTATCGGGCGGTCTGGTGAAAATCAGGGCGGTTAAGCCGCGCTCGCCAGGCACCCCGGCGCCGAGTGTTTTCTGAAAAGAGCCGCTGGAAATATTTTTCGGCGGCGAATTATGACCTAGTAATTCATGATCTTGTCCCCATCTATACCGGGGTTGTGTGCCGAACAGGGAAGGGTGACGTTCATGACCATCGCGATCAACAATCGGCTCAGCGGGTTTAGAATATGGGCAGAGGCCCATGATCCGACCGGAGTCGCCGAGACGCGCGCCTGGGCGGACGGGAAGGGTGCGCTCGCGCCCCCGAATATCGATTGCGAAGCGACGCCGAACGAGGGGCCGCACCGGCCGTGGCTTGTGCCCGGGGTCGGCAAGCTGTAAGCCTCGGGAGCCGTCGCGCGATGGGGTTCGCGCGCGGCCCGTCGAATGCAACCCGGAACAAGGCAAAGGGCGACCACTGATGCAAGTCTTCGTGCGTGACAACGATATGAATTCGGCATTGCGAGCGTTAAAAAAAAAGATGCAGCGCGAAGGCACCTTTCGCGAGATGAAGCGGCGGCGCGCTTATGAAAAGCCGTCGGAACGCCGGGTGCGCGAAAGAGCCGAGGCGATCCGGCGGCATCGCAAGATGCTGCGCAAGCGGCTCGAGCGCGAAGGCTATTGAGAAGCCGCCCGGAGCAGCGGGGGCCGCCGTATCGCGCTCGGGCCGTATCGCGCTCGGGCCGTATCGCGCTCGGGCCGTATCGCGCTCGGGCCGTATCGCGCTCGGAATGCGCACGGACCCCACTCGGGGGCAGAGCGGCCGGGCGCGGGCCAGGCTCGAGGCTGAGCCCGGCGGCTCTCCACGCCGAGCCGATCCGAATTAACCCAGCCAATCCGAATTAACCCAGCCAATCCGAATTAACCCAATGGCACCCGCATCCGCGCTATCCTGAACGATAGGGGCGAGCCAGGCGGAAAGGGCCGGAGGGCACATGAGCGATGCGCGCATCGTGAGGTCGCAGCGGCACAGGTTAGTCGGAGCCGTCCGCGCCGCCGCCTTGCTCGGTGCGGCCGTGGGTTTGACCGGCTGCGCGCAGCCGCAGACGGCGAGCGTGGCGGTCCCGAGCTTTGCTCCGCTGGTTCAGGCGGTATTGCCGGCCGTCGTCAACGTATCGGCGCTGCAGCGGCCGAGCAAGGCGGCGCTGGCGGAGCCGGGCCCCGATACCGGGAGAGCAAGACACGCCGCGGCGGAGGGTCGCTTGCCACGCTCCACCCTCGACGACATGTTGCGCCGCTTCTTCGACCAGGAGCGAAAAAAGGGCGGGCCGAGCCTGCCGGGGCTGGCGCTGGGCTCGGGCTTTGTCATCGATCCGCGCGGCTATGTCGTGACCGACGACCACGTCCTCGAAAACGCGGACGCGGTGACCGTTACCTTCAACGACATGAGCCAGCACACGGCGCGGATCATCGGCCGCGATTCGATGACCGATTTGGCGCTCCTCAAGATCGATGCACCGGGACCCCTCCCCTATGTGCGCTGGGGCGACAGCGACGCGGTCCGGGTCGGCGACTGGGTGTTGGCGATCGGCAACCCGTTCGGCCTCGACAACACGGTCAGCAGCGGGATCGTCTCGGCGCGCGGCCGCGACATTCACGCCGGCCCCTATGACGATTTCCTGCAAATCGACGCAT
Organism: uncultured Alphaproteobacteria bacterium; assembly: GCA_963702685.1. Taxonomy (GTDB): domain Bacteria; phylum Pseudomonadota; class Alphaproteobacteria; order ATCC43930; family CGMCC-115725; genus AP-15. The sequence goes on from CAVPDQ010000014.1 coordinate 154,481, forward strand.
CGATCAACCGCGGCAATTCGGGCGGCCCGACCTTCAATCTCGACGGCGCGGTGATCGGCATCAACACCGCGATCTATTCGCCGAATGGCGGCTCGGTCGGCATCGGCTTTGCGATCCCGGCGAATTTAGCGAAGCCAGTGGTCGAGCAGCTAGAGCAGAACGGCCGGGTCCGGCGCGGCTGGCTCGGCGTGCAGATCCAGGAGGTGACGCCGGAGATCGCGCAAAGCTTCGGTCGTGCCGACCTGGCGGGGGCGCTCGTCGCCGGAGTGAGCCCGGGCGGCCCCGCCGCTCGTGCCGGGATCGAGCAGGGCGACGTGATCCTCAAGGTCGACCGGCATGATATCGTCCGCATGCGCGATCTGCCGCTGATCGTCGCCGAAACGCCGATCGGCGAGCCCGCCGAGGTCACGGTGTGGCGCCACGGCCGCGACCTCAGCCTGCACCCGGTGATCGGGGAAATGCCGGCGAGCTCGGCGGTCGCCGAGCTCGAGCCGAGCGTTGGCCAAGCGGATACCGCCGCTCGCGCCCAGCTCGGAGCCGGTCTCAAGCTCGCGTCGCTGACGCACGACCGGCGCCGGCAGCTGCGCCTCCCCGCTCAGGTGGACGGCGTGGTGGTGACGGCGATCGATCCCGGCAGCCCGCTCGCCGCCTTCGATATCCTGCCCGGCGACGTGATCGAGACGATCGACCGGCAACATGTCGCCTCGCCCGCTGCCGCCTTCGCCAGGCTTGCCGCAGCCGCCGCCGGAAACCGGCAGAGCGTGCTGCTGCTGATCAACCGGCACGGCACCAGCCATTTCCTGGCGTTGCCTTTGGTTGCACCCGCGGCGCCTTCAAGAGGGTAAGCCATTTCAGAAGGTTGCCGCCGCCCGACTATGCTGCAGGGGTGTGCGACAATCTGTTCGGCCCGGCCGCGATGCGCCCTGTCCTATTCGGCGGCGGCGAGGTGCGGACGCTGCCGGCGCAGCTCGGCGACCCGCGCCCGCGTATAGAGGTCGGTCCAGTTGGAGAGCGCGAAATCGGTGACCTGACGCGGGTCATAGGGGCGCTCGGCGATATGGATCTGCTTGCCGCCGATATGAACGGCGCGGATCCGGCTCTTGTCCTGGAGCACGGCGACATCGGCGAGGGGCGAGGCGTCGAGCGCGACAAAATCGGCCATGTGGCCGGGCTCCAGCACGCCGATGCGATGGCCGCGGATGAACCGGGCGTTGGTTTCGGTCGCCGCCCGCAACGCTGCCGCCGGCGTAAAGCCGAGGTCTTGGACAAAGAGCTCGAGCTCGCGCGCATGCCATTCGCCATAGGGGGTGACGGCAAACCCGGTATCGGTGCCCGTCATCATCGGGACGCCGCGGGCGCGCGCCTTTTTCCAATTGACGCAGCCGATCTCATATTCGCGCTGGGCATTCTCGGGGCGCCCCTTGGCGTAGGCGGGCTCGTGCGGCTGGGTGAAGTCGATCGTGTTGCGTGGGTGGGTCATCGTCGGGCACAAGGCGCTGCCGGTCGCGAGCATCGCCTCGATGCATTCCTCGTCCAGATGATTGGCGTGAAAGATCAGGTCGACACCGCTGCGCGCGGCATAAAGCGTCGCCTCGCGCCCGCGCGCATGGGCGATCGCCGGTTTGCCGAGGCGGTGTGTCTCACGCACCATGATCTCGGTTTCTTCCTGCGTGAAAGCAGCAACCAGCTCGCCATTGTCGCGTCTTTGGATGCCGTCGAGCGCGATCTTGATGCAATCGACGCCGTCCTTGACTTGTTTGCGGATTTCTTCGACTGCTTCGGCGTTGGTAGCGACGAGCTTGCCGATCGAGGTTTCGGGGGCGCCGATCCAAGTGGGATACCAGTCGGTCAAACCCTGATGCGTCGTCAGATAACGCCCCGCCGCCATCACCCGTGGCCCGTCGAACAGGCCGGCGCGCACCGCGTTGCGGATCGAGAGGCTGATCTGGCCGGCGTCGCCGGGCGAGCAGATCGCAGTAAAGCCGGCGGCGGCGACCTGCTGGGCAAAGAACATCCCACGCAGCGCGCGGAACTCGAGCGGGCCATAGAGGTCGATGTCTTCTTCGCTCTTGGCGTTGCCATAGGCGAGGTGGGTATGGACGTCGATCAGCCCCGGCATCACGAAATACCCGGAATAATCGACGACCCGATCGCCGCGCGACCGGTCGGGCGCCGCGCTGTCGGGCCCGACATGGTCGAGCACGCCGTCTTCGCCGAAGACCAAGGTTTCGCCGTTCCGCGCCTCGTCCTCGCGCCCGGTGAACAACCGGCCGCAACGCACAAAAATCTTCATCGCCGAGGGCTCCTCGATCCCGTGTCGCCTGCGTGTTGTAGCACGCGATGGTGGCGACGGACATCATTGCCGGCCGATTCGCCTTTTCCGCTTCGCCGCGATGTTTTAGCTTTGAGCTGATGAGCATCTCCAGCCTTGTCGGCCATTCCGGAGAAATGGCGCGGCTTATTCACGAAAAAGATTGGTCCACGACCCCGCTCGGCGGCGCCTCAGCCTGGGGACAGAACCTCAAGCTCAGCCTCGCCATGATCCTCGCCTCTGGTTTTCCGATGGCGATCCGGTGGGGACCGGAGCTGATCCTGCTCTACAACGACGCCTACCGCGCGATCCTGCGCGACAAGCACCCCGGGGCGCTCGGCCGCCCGCTGCGGGAGGTCTGGTCCGAAATCTACGCCGAGCTGGGGCCGCTGAACGAAGCGATCCTGCGTGGCGAGCGCTGCGCCTTTTTCGAGGAAGACCGCGCCTGGGCCGTGCGCCGCGAGGGCGCCACCGAGGAAGCGCGGTTTACGATCAGCTACAGCCCGATCCCCGACGACACCGCGGCAAACGGGATCGGCGGTGTTCTGACCACCTGCGTCGAAACCACCGAGCGGGTGCGCAACGAAGCGATGCTGCGCCGCCTCAACGACAGCCTCGAAGCCGAGGCCGCGCATCGCACGCTCGAACGCGACCGCATCTGGCAGGTGTCGGAGGATCTGCTCGGCGTCTCAAATTTCGACGGCTACTTCATCAGCGTCAACCCGGCTTGGACCCGGCTTCTCGGCTGGCGCGAAGACGAAATTAAAAAGATGCACGTCAGCCAGCTGCGTCATCCCGACGATGCGGCGCACGCGATGGCCGGCCGTGCGCGGCTTGCCGCCGGGACGCCGACGGTGCGAATGGAGAACCGCTTTCGCCATCGCGACGGCTCGTGGCGCTGGATCGCCTGGACGATGACCGTCGAGCAGGGGCTGATCTATGTCATCGGCCGCCACGTCACGGCCGAAAAGGCGGCGGGCGAGGCGTTGCGCGAAAGCGAGCGGCAATTTCGCCTGCTGGTCGATGCGGTGACCGACTACGCGCTTTTTCGGCTCGACCCGAAGGGGATCGTGTCGAGCTGGAACGCCGGCGCCCAACGGATCAAGGGCTATACCCAGCAGGAAATTCTGGGACAGCATTTTTCGGTGTTCTACACCCCCGCCGACCGTGCTGCCGGTGTCCCTGCCCGGGTGATCGAGGCGGCCGCGCGCTCCGGTACCTTCGAGACCCAGGGGTGGCGGGTGCGCAAGGACGGCTCGCTGTTTTTTGCCGATGTGATCGTCGATGCGATCCACGACGAGACCGGCGCGCTGATCGGGTTTGCCAAGATCACCCGCGACGTGAGCGAACGCCGCGACGCCGCAGAGCGGCTGCGGCGCGCTCAGCAACAGCTGGCGCAATCGCAAAAGATGGAGGCGCTGGGCCAATTGACCGGCGGCGTCGCGCACGATTTCAACAACATGCTGATGGTGGTCAGCGGCAATGCCGAAACCTTGCGGCGCCGTTTGAGCCAGGCGGCCGATCTGCGCGCGGTCGAGGCGATCGAGCTCGCCGCGGCGCGCGGCGAGAGCCTGACCCGTCAGCTATTGTCGTTTTCGCGCCGGCAGCCGCTCAATCCGACGGTCGTTCATCTGCGCGACCGGCTGTCCGCCTTTGGCGATGTCCTGACCAGCTCGGCGCGCGGCGACATCAAATTGACGATCGATATCCGGCGCACGGCCTGGCTCGTCAGGGTCGATATCACCGAATTGGAGCTGGCGCTGGTCAATCTCGTCGTCAACGCGCGCGATGCGATGCCGGATGGCGGCACGATCAGGATCACCGCAAAAAACACCCGGCTGCATGCCGACGAAACCTCCGAAGGCCTCCTCGGCGAATTTGTCGCGCTGAGCGTGGCCGACACCGGTTGCGGCGTCGAGCCGGAGCTTTTGAGCAAAGTGTTCGAGCCCTTTTTTACGACCAAGCAACGCGAGCAAGGCACCGGGCTCGGCCTGGCGCAGGTTTACGGGTTCGCCCGCCAATCGGGCGGCACTGCGGCGATCTCCAGCGAGCCGGGCAAGGGCGCCACGGTAACGATCTATTTGCCGCGCAGCCGCAGCCTCGCGGTCGATGGCGCCGCGCCCGACACCGTCGCTGCCGGCGCCGAGCTGCAAACCGGCAGCGAAACGATCCTCCTCGTCGAAGACAACCCGGAGGTCGACGAAGTCGCCGGCATGCTGCTCGAAGAGCTCGGCTACCATGTCGTTCATGCCGACAGCGCCGCCGCGGCGCTGTCCCGGCTCGCTTCGGGTGAAACGGTCGACCTCGTCTTCAGCGATGTGGTGATGCCCGGCGATCTCGACGGTGTCGGCTTGGCTTTGCGGATCAAGCAGGACTTTCCAAGGCTCGCGGTATTGCTGACGAGCGGCTATGCCAAAGCCGCCAACCTTGCCGAAGCGGGCTTGCCGATCCTGCGCAAGCCCTACCGGCTCGAAGCGCTGGGCCGCGCCATCCGCCACGCCCTCGACACCCGCCCGGCCACCCGCGGCTGACGCCGCTCAATCCTGTTTGCCGGGCCGACCGAGCCAGCAGATCGGCTCGCCCAGATTGGGGTCCTCGCCGGCCGCGACCCATTCCCGCTCGATCCGGTCGAGCATCGCCCGGCAGCCCTCGTTGGGCCAATAGACGATATTGTCACCCCAATAATCGCCCGGCCTCAGCCCTTTCTCATACAAACGTCGAAGCAGCTCCAAGGTTATAGCCCGAGTCTCTTCCGACGTGCGGGCACCGAGCCACCGTCGCGCAGCGACAGAAAGCTGCGGCAAGACGATGTGATCTGTCTCAGACTCTTTGAAGTATTCTTCGGAAAGCTCATCGATAGATACCATCTTCAGCCTCCGAGAAAATGAAATTTTGCGAATAAATTACCGATTATATTGATCTCTAATGCGGGTGGGCCGCTTTCAGATTTGGGCCGGAACGTAACAAAACCAACGTTGCCAGGAAGCTTTATTACGGCTCCGTTCGAACCCAACCGCCGATAGACCATCCCTCCAGCGCGAAGATAGTCGAACAGGCGTTCAGCAGCACGGAGGCCGCCGGGGAGCAGCTGAATGTCCGGCCCGTTCCCTCGGGTCCCGATCAGCACTCCATCCCGCGTGACTCTGTCAACAATTCGGCGGACCTCGACATCGCGGATAGTGGCGTAGAGCGTGTCGAGATCGGCTTGGCTCGGGACCCAATTGGGGCCGTGCAGTGATTGCTGTTGCAGATTGGCCGGATCGATCGCCCGCAAGGTCGTTTGACCGGATTGCCACAGGCGCTGCCTTATCTCGGCGAGCGGGTCACTCGCCTCTTCCGGTCGCTCCTCCTCTTCGGATCCGGCGATCGGGTAGACAGTTGCCGAGCCCTCCGTTGGGGCGAACCAGCCAGGGTTCGGCCGGACGCCGGCGCGTGGGTGTTTTCCCGGGTCCCAGCCGACCCGCAACAGCGCCTTGCGCAATTCCTCGGCCGTGATCAGCAGATCCTCGATTTCCAGGCGCAACGCGGCAATCGGGTTCGGCAGCTCGGGCAGCGGAAGCCGGGTGGCTTCGTCCGGCGCGAGCCAAACGGCTTGCCGGCTCAATGCCGAAACCGCACGCTTGAGACCGGGCGCTATTTGGGCGACCGCCACTTTGCCGCCATAGGCGCGGCGCAGCAGCCGCTCGAGATCGGTGTCGGGACGAATATGATAGCCGTCGCCCCGCTTTTCGATCAACTGCGCGCCGGCGAGGAAGAGCCCATCCGCGCCACAACGCACGCCGAGATTATCGTGTTCGGCGATGACAACCCTCCTCGGCTAAGAGATGCTGCTGGACGTACCACGTTTGTTCCTAATTGTCAAGGGCTTTCGCTGGCGCCAGCAAGGCGACGGGTGCTAAAGCTGCGCCGGCTTGACCGAGCCGGCGGCGGCTGTTGCCCGGAGGGTTCGACATGAAGATCGCCCGCATCGAATCATTTATCCTCGGCACCGGCAGCTCGAAGGATTTGCTGTTCTGCCGGGTGGAGACCGCGGACGGCCTCTATGGCTGGGGCGAGGCCTATGTGACGCACGGCAAGGAAACGGTCGTTGCCGAATGCGTGCGCGCGATGGCGCCGCAGGTGATCGGACGCAGCGTCTTCAACATCCGCCACACCGGCCAGATCCTGTTCGACGATTTCGCGATCCGACGCAATTCACTTGAGCTGCTCGCGGCGTGGAGCGCGGTCGAGATCGCCTCCTGGGACATCATCGGCAAGCACACCGGGCTGCCGGTCTACAATTTGATCGGCGGCGCCTCGCGCGAGCGCATTCGCGTCTACGCCAATGGCTGGTCGCGCGGCGAGCACGATCGAGGAAGGGGTCGAGCGCGGCCTCGCGGTCAAAAGGATGGGCTTCACCGCCGCCAAGTTCGACCCGTTCCCCGGGCCCGTGGCGTACATTTGTCGATCGCCGCGACGAGGATTTCGCGATCGCCTATGTCACGGCGATGCGCGAGGCGCTCGGCCCCGATTTCGAATTGCTGATCGAAGCGCATCGCCGCTTTTCGCCGGCCCACGCGATCCGCATCGGCCGGCGGTTGGCAGAATTGGACATCGACTGGTACGAGGAGCCGTGCCTCAGCGAGAATATCGACCTCGTCGCCGAGGTGCGGCGCAACGTGCCGATCCCGATCGTCACCGGTGAGGCGATCTCGACCAAGGAGGCGTTTTTCGAATGCCTCGCCAAGCGTGCGGCCGACATCTTGAACCCCGATATCTGCGTCGTCGGCGGCATCACCGCGATGCTCGACATTGCCGCGATGGCCCAGCCGCAGGCGGTCGTGCTGGCGCCGCACAATTACAACAGCACCCTCGTCGGGCTCGCCGCGACCGTGCATCTCTCGGCGGTCATTCCCAACTTCCGCATCGCCGAGTATTTCGTAAATTTCCAGGAGTTGTGCGCCGAGATCGCGACGCAGTCGTTGACGGTCGAGGACGGCTGGATCGACCTGCCGACGAGCCCCGGCCTCGGCATCGATATCGATCTGGACAGGCTGCGCGCCCACCCGCACCAGGAGGCTACGAGCCGCGGCTTTCGTCAATATTGGGAAGAATATCCGCGCAAGGGCTATCGGCCGAGCCTGCGCGGCTGAACCCTATCGGTTCGCGGCGCGGTCGCGGGCGAGCTCGTAAAGCGCTACGGCGGCGGCGTTCGAGACGTTGAGCGTCGGCTGCACGGGGCTGGTCGGCAGCCGGGCGAGATAGTCGCAGCGCTCGCGCACCAGCCGGCGCATTCCCACCCCTTCGGAGCCGAAGACGAGGCCGACGCGGTCGCCGAGATCGAGCTGGGCCAGCGTCGGCGGTGCCGCTTCGTCGAGGCCGCAGATCCAAAACCCCGCAGCCTTCAGGCGGTCGAGGGCGCGGGCGATGTTGCCGGCATGGATCAGCGGCACGGTTTCGAGCGCGCCCGAGGCGGCCTTGGCCAGCACGCCGCTGACCGGCGGCGCGGCATGGCCGATGACGACGGCGCTGGCGCCGAACGCGGCCGCCGAACGCAGCACCGCGCCGACATTGTGCGGATCGCTGACCTGGTCGAGGACCACGATGACCGATCGGCCGCCCGGCGGCACGCCTCGGCGCAGCACATCGTCGAGGTCGCGGCCCGGGAGCGGCTCGACCATCAGCCCCAGTCCCTGATGCACCGCGCCCTCGGGCAGGATCTCGGCAAACCCGGCGCGGTCGCGAAGCTCGACCTCGACGGGGCCGAGGTGCTGCGCCGCCGCGGTTTCGGCCAAGCGCTTTGCTTCGGCCTCCTGGCTCGCCAGCGCCGCCAGCCGGCGCCAGCGCCGCTCGGGGTTGGCGAGCGCTGCGGCTACTGCGTGGCGGCCATAGATCCAGCGCTCGCCGACCGGCGGAACGCCCGGCGCGGCAGCTCGTTTGGCGGCAGCTCGTTTGGCGGCAGCTCGTTTGGCGATTGGGCGGCGCGCGGTTCGGCGGCTCTTCATCGCACCCTATTACCCGGTGCGGCCGACAATGTCCGGCCGAACAATGTCCGGCCGATAATGTCTGATTGACAACGCGACGCCGAAACCTTATCAACCCGGGTTTCCGCTGCGCCGGGCGGCACGGATCCCGGAGGGGTTGCCGAGTGGTTAAAGGCAGCAGACTGTAAATCTGCCGACGTACGTCTTCGTTGGTTCGAATCCAACCCCCTCCACCAGCGCCTCGGCGAGGTTGCCGGCAGCGCAGGTCGGGCGCGGGAACAGGCGCGGACCGCAGAGGGCGAGGCCGGGGCGGTGGGACGCGGGTGTAGCTCAATGGTAGAGCTCCAGCCTTCCAAGCTGGTCACGTGGGTTCGATTCCCATCACCCGCTCCAATTCCAGTCGGATGCGATCGGGTGGTGCGTTCTTTATTCCGACGGGGTTTATTCTGACGGGAAGCCGCAAGCGATGTCGAAGGCGAAGTTTCAGCGGACGAAGCCGCACTGCAACATCGGGACGATTGGTCACATCGACCACGGCAAGACGACGTTGACGGCGGCGATCACCAAGGTTCTGGCGGAAACGGGGGGTGCGACGTTTGTGCCGTTCGACCAGATCGACAAGGCGCCGGAGGAGCGGGCGCGCGGGATCACGATCGCGACCGCGCATGTCGAGTACGAGACGCCGAACCGGCATTACGCGCATGTCGATTGCCCGGGCCATGCCGACTACATCAAGAACATGATCACCGGGGCGGCGCAGATGGACGGCGCGATCCTGGTGGTGTCGGCGGCGGACGGGCCGATGCCGCAGACGCGCGAGCACATCCTGTTGGCGCGCCAGGTCGGGGTGCCGGCGTTGGTCGTCTTTATGAACAAGGTCGATATGGTGGACGACCCGGAATTGCTGGACCTGGTCGAGCTGGAGATGCGCGAATTGTTGTCGTCCTACGGGTTTCCCGGGGACGATCTGCCGGTGGTGCGCGGCTCGGCGCTGTTTGGGCTCGAAGGCAAGAACCCGGAGCAGGGCCACGATTCGATCATCGCGCTGATGGCGGCGGTGGACGCCTACATCCCGCAGCCGGAGCGGGCGATGGACCGGCCGTTTTTGATGCCGATCGAGGATGTGTTCACGATCTCGGGGCGGGGCACGGTGGTGACGGGCCGGGTCGAGCGCGGTGTGGTCAAGGTCGGCGACGAAGTTGAGATCGTGGGGCTGCGGCCGACCGCCAAGACGGTGGTGACCGGGGTCGAGATGTTCAGGAAGCTCCTCGACCGGGGCGAGGCCGGCGACAACATCGGCGCGCTGCTGCGCGGCACCAAGCGCGAGGAGGTCGAGCGCGGCCAGGTCTTGGCCGCACCGGGCTCGATCACGCCGCACACGCGGTTTCAGTGCGAGGCCTATATCCTGACCAAGGAGGAAGGCGGGCGGCACACGCCGTTTTTTGGCAACTACCGGCCGCAATTCTATTTCCGCACCACCGACGTGACCGGCACGGTGCACCTCCCCGAGGGCACCGAGATGGTGATGCCGGGCGACAACATCTCGATGGAGATCGAATTGATCGCGCCCATCGCGATGGACGAGGGGCTGCGCTTTGCCATCCGCGAAGGCGGCCGCACCGTCGGCGCCGGCGTCGTCGCCAAAATCATAAAATAACAACAAAGAGGGGTCGAGTCGGCGGAGCTCTCTTGGCGGATGGTCCCCGCCCCGCGGCGTTTGAAGGCATTCCCGAACGCCGAGCGGGTTAGACCCAAGACAGGACGTCGGCGTTGGTTTGACGGGCAGAGCGGCTATATCTACGAGTGGGACTATCAGCATGGACATGTCGAAAGGTACGACAGGAGGGGCCATCATCTCGGTGAGTTCGATCCCGAAACCGGGGCAATGACCAAACCCGCAAATCCTGAGCAGACGACCGAAATATGAACCAAATCGCGCACAGTCTGGTCGGCTACGATCACCGCTCCGAGCGCGTTGCGGACGAGTTCGACGTGCCGGACGCCGTCCTGCCCAGGGCCAAGGAGCTCGCCCGCGTCCCGGAGGACGATCCTGCCGCGATCCTGTGCTATCCTCTGGACGCCGCAGGCGCGCGCGATCTCGCCGACATCCTGAAGGTGACAGTCGATCCAATGCGGCGGGATTACTTTCTCGAGGGTTTTGCAAGCGCGTGACCGGAGATGATTTTGGCGCCATGCCCGATGAATAGGAGTGTAGCTCAATTGGTAGAGCACCGGTCTCCAAAACCGGGGGTTGGGGGTTCGAGCCCCTCCACTCCTGCCAGTCCGCGATCCGAGGCCGCCGGCTGGAACCGGCGCCGGCCCGAGGCCATATGAGCGGCGGTGTCTGAAATGTCCGAGCGCAGGTCGGTGGCGGCGAAAATCAGCCCGGTCGAATTCTTTCAGCAGGTCCGGCAGGAGGTCGCGCGGGTCACCTGGCCGAGCCGCAAGGAGACCTTGGTCACGACGGCGATGGTGTTTGTCATGGTGTTTATCGCCGCCGGATTCTTTTTCATGATCGACCAGATGTTGTCCGCCGGGGTGCGGCTGATTTTCGGGCTCGGGCATTGATCGCGGGATGAGGGCGATGGCGAACCGCTGGTACGTGGTCCATGTCTATTCGGGCTTTGAAAAGAAAGTCGCGGCCTCGATCCGCGAGCAAGCCGAGCAGAAGGGGCTCGGCGACCGTTTCGAGGAGATCCTGGTGCCGACCGAGGAGGTCATCGAAGTCAAGCGCGGCGCCAAGGTCAGCTCCGAGCGCAAATTCTTTCCGGGCTATGTGCTGGTCAAGATGGACCTCGGCGACGACACCTGGCACCTGGTCAAGAACACTGCCAAGGTCACCGGGTTTCTCGGTGGCCGCGGCCAGCCTTCGCCGATCAGCGAGCACGAGGCGGCGCGCATCCTGCATCAGGTGCAGGAAGGGATCGACCGGCCGAAACCGTCGATCACCTTCGAGATCGGCGAGCAGGTGCGGGTCTGCGACGGCCCGTTCACCTCGTTCAACGGCCTCGTCGAGGATGTCGACGAGGAGAAGTCGCGGCTCAAGGTCGCGGTCTCGATCTTTGGCCGAGCCACACCGGTCGAGCTGGAATATTCCCAGGTCGAGAAAGTGTGAGGGCGAGCATCCCGGCGAAAGCCGGGATCCAGGGTTTAGCAGGCGGCGCGGCGGCGGCATGGACCCCGGCCTGCGCCGGGGTGGACGATGAAGCCGGGGTGGATGAGGAAAGAGGATGGCAAAGAAAATCGTCGGCATCATCAAGCTTCAGGTCCCGGCCGGCAAAGCCAACCCGTCGCCGCCGATCGGGCCGGCGCTCGGCCAGCGCGGTCTCAACATCATGGAATTCTGCAAGGCGTTCAACGCGGCGACGCAGAACATCGAGCCCGGCATCCCGATCCCGGTGGTGATCACCGCCTATGGCGACCGGAGCTTCACTTTTGTGACGAAGACCCCGCCCAACAGCTATTTCCTGATGAAGGCGGCCGGGGTCGAGAAGGGCTCGCAGACGACCGGCAAGGGCAATACGGTCGGGCGGGTGACGATGGCGCAGATCCGCGAGATCGCCGAGCAGAAGATGCCCGACCTCAATGCCAAGGATATCGACGGCGCCTGCCGGATGCTGATCGGCTCGGCCCGCTCGATGGGCCTCGAAGTGGTGGAGTGAAGCGCATGGCGAAAATCGGCAAGCGGCTCAAAAAAGCCTATGACGGCATCGACCCGGCGGTCGCGCACCGGCTCGGCGAGGCGGTCAAGCTCTTGAAGGAGCGGGCTGTGGCCAAATTCGACGAGACCATCGAAGTGGCGATGAATTTGAACCTCGACCCGCGCAAGCAGGACCAGAATTTGCGCGGCACGGTCATGCTGCCGCACGGCACCGGCAAGACCGTGCGGGTCGCGGTGTTCGCCCGCGGCGACAAGGCCAAGGAGGCCGAGGCCGCGGGCGCCGACATCGTCGGCGCCGAGGACCTCGCCGAAAAGGTGCAGGCCGGCGAATTGAATTTCGACCGGGCGATCGCCACTCCGGACTTGATGGCGCTGGTCGGCCGCCTCGGCAAGATCCTGGGGCCGCGCGGCTTGATGCCCAACCCGCGGCTCGGCACGGTGACGCAGAATATCGGCGAGGCGGTGCGCGCGGCCAAGGGCGGGCAGGTCGAGTTCCGCGCCGAGAAGGCGGGGCTCGTTCATGCCGGGGTCGGCAAAGCGAGCTTTACCGACGAAGCGCTTGCGGATAATGTGCGCGCCTTTGTCGGCGCGATCACCCGCGGCAAGCCGAGCGGGGTCAAAGGCACCTATATCAAAAAGGTGAGCCTGAGCTCGACCATGGGGCCGGGCGTCAAGGTTGACCTGGCGGATTTGGCCGAAGCGGCGCAGCCCTAGGACGGTAAGAGCGAATTCGGAGTAGAGCGTGGAGCGAGCCCAAAAGCGCCAGCTGGTCGAGACCCTGCAGCAGGATCTGGCCGGCACCGCGTGCGTGGTGGTGACGCATCAGACCGGGCTGAGCGTTGCCGAGGCGACCCAGCTGCGCCGGCAGGTGCGCAGCGCGGGCGCCAGCTATCGCGTGACCAAGAACCGGTTGGCCAAGCGCGCGCTCGTCGGCACCCAGTTCGAGAGCCTGACGCCTTTCTTCACCGGACCGACCGCGATCGCCTTTTCCGCCGACCCGGTGGCGGCGGCCAAGGTCGTGGTCGAATTTTCGAGCCGCAACCCGAAGCTCACCGTGATCGGCGGCGCGCTCGCCGGCCAGGTAATGGACGCGGCCGAGGTCAAGGAATTGGCGAGCCTTTCCTCGCTCGACGAGATGCGCGCCAAGCTTGTCGGCGTCTTGCTCGCGCCCGCCACCGGGCTCGCGCGGTTGCTGCAGGAGCCCGCCGCCCGGCTCACCCGCGCGCTGGCCGCCTATGCCGAGGCGAACGGCGAAGCCCCCGCGGTCGAAAGCTAACCATTGTCTTGAAGCCAGGAGCACGCAATGCCGGAAGTCGATTTGGGAAGAATGGTCGAGGATTTGTCGGCTATGAGCGTCATCGACGTCTCGAAGCTGACCAAGATGCTCGAAGAGAAATGGGGTGTTTCGGCCGCGGCCCCGATAGCGGCGGCGGCGGCGGCGGCGCCTGCGGCCGAGGCGGCGGCCGAGCAGACCGAGTTCGACGTCATTCTGGCCGCGATCGGCGAAAAGAAGATCAACGTGATCAAAGAGGTGCGCGCAATCACCAGCCTCGGCCTCAAGGAGGCCAAGGATCTGGTCGAGGCCGCGCCCAAGCTGGTCAAGGAAGGGGTCAACAAGGAAGAGGCGGCAAAGCTCAAAAAGCAGCTTGAAGATGCCGGTGCGACTGTCGAAATAAAGTAGGTCTGCCACGACCTCTTTTGGGACCGGGGCCGGCGCCCGATGAACCGGGTCGCCGCCCCCGACATCGCGATCTCCGAACCGGGGCGCGCACGCCGCGCACGCCGGGTTTTGGCGTCCTAGGGTGGGCGGCGGAATTGGGGTCGCCCAGGCGGCCCATAGCCAGGAGCATCTATGACCATATCCTTCACCGGGAAAAAGCGCATCCGCCGGAGCTTCGGCCGGGTTCCCGAAGTGGCGCCGATGCCCAATTTGATCGAGGTCCAGAAGAGCTCCTACGATCACTTTCTGCAGATGGGCGAGGCGCCCGAGGCGCGCGCCGATGTCGGCCTCCAGGAAGTGCTGCGCTCGGTCTTTCCGATCCGCGATTTTTCCGAGCGGGCACAGCTCGAATTTGTCCATTACGAGCTGGAAACGCCGAAATACGACGTCGATGAATGCCAGCAGCGCGGCATCACCTTTGCAGCACCGCTCAAGGTCACGCTCCGCCTCGTTGTCTGGGACGTCGACGAGGATACCGGCGCGCGCTCGATCCGCGACATCAAGGAGCAGGATGTCTATATGGGCGACATGCCGTTGATGACAAAGAACGGCACCTTTATCATCAACGGCACCGAGCGCGTCATCGTCTCGCAGATGCATCGCAGCCCCGGCGTGTTCTTCGACCACGACAAAGGAAAGACCCATTCATCGGGCAAGTATTTGTTTGCCGCTCGGGTCATTCCCTATCGCGGCTCGTGGCTCGATTTCGAGTTCGACGCCAAGGACCATGTCTATGTCCGGATCGACCGGCGCCGCAAATTGCCGGCGACGACGTTGCTGATGGCGCTCGACAGCGCGGCGACCGAGGCAGAGCGGGCCCGGCGCAAGAGCGAGAGCAAGCCGCTGCAGCCGGGCGAAGCGGTTGGCATGGCGAAGGAAGAGATCCTCTCCTGGTTCTACGGCACGGTGGCCTTCCGCCGCGGGCCGCTCGGCTGGACGACGCCGTTCCGCGAGGAGCAGTTCAAAGGAAAGCTGATGGTGCCGCTGCGCGATGCGCGCGACGGCGAGGTGGCGCTGGCCGAGGGCGAGCGGATGACGCCGCGCGTCGCGCGCCGTCTGCGCGAGGCCGGGCTCAGCGATATTCTCGCCGATGACGAGCAGTTGATCGGGCGTTATTTCGCCACCGACCTGATCAACGAGGAAACCGGCGAAGTCTATTTCGAGGCCGGCGACGAGATCACCGCGGCGACCCTCGCGCAGCTGACCGAAAACGGCATCGACGAGCTGCCGGTGCTCGACATCGACCACGTCACGACCGGCCCCTACATCCGCAATACGCTCGCGATCGACAAGAATGCGACGCGAGAGGACGCGCTGATCGACATCTACCGGGTCATGCGGCCGGGCGAGCCGCCGACGCTGGAGACCGCGGAATCGCTGTTCAACGGTCTCTTTTTTGACGGCGAGCGCTATGATTTGTCGGCGGTCGGCCGGGTCAAGATGAACTCCCGCCTCGGCCTCGAGACCCAGGACAATGTCCGCGTTCTGCGCAAGGCCGACATCCTGGCGATCCTCAAGGTCCTGGTCGAGTTGAAGGACGGCCGCGGCGAGATCGACGACATCGACCATCTCGGCAACCGCCGGGTGCGCTCGGTCGGCGAGCTGATGGAAAACCAGTACCGCATCGGCCTCCTGCGCATGGAGCGGGCGATCCGCGAGCGCATGAGCTCGGTCGAGATCGACACGGTGATGCCGCACGATTTGATCAACGCCAAGCCGGCGGCGGCAGCGGTGCGCGAGTTTTTCGGCTCGTCGCAGCTCTCGCAATTCATGGACCAGACCAACCCGCTCTCCGAGATCACCCACAAGCGGCGGCTCTCGGCGTTGGGGCCGGGCGGGCTGACCCGCGAGCGCGCCGGGTTCGAGGTGCGCGACGTGCATCCGACCCATTACGGCCGGATCTGCCCGATCGAGACGCCGGAGGGCCCGAATATCGGGCTGATCAACAGCCTCGCGACCTACGCCCGGGTCAACCAGTACGGCTTTATCGAGAGCCCCTACCGCAAAGTTGTCGATGGCCGGGTGACCGACGAGGTCGTCTATCTCTCGGCGATGGACGAGGGGCGCTATGCGATCGCCCAGGCCAATGTCGAAACCGCCGCCGATGGCCTCGTCACGGCCGATCTGACCAATTGCCGCAAGGGCGGCGATTTTGTCATGCAGCGCCCGCAGGACATCGATCTGATCGACGTCTCGCCGAAACAGCTCGTCTCGGTTGCCGCGGCGCTGATCCCGTTTCTCGAAAACGACGACGCCAACCGCGCGCTGATGGGCTCGAACATGCAGCGCCAGGCGGTGCCGCTGATCCGGGCCGAGGCGCCGCTCGTCGGCACCGGCATGGAAGAGACCGTCGCCCGCGATTCCGGGGTGACGATCATCGCCCGCCGCTCGGGCGTCATCGACCAGGTCGACGCGACTCGGATCGTGATCCGGGCGACCGCCGAAACCTCGAGCGCCGCTTCCGGGGTCGATATCTATAACCTCTTGAAATTCCAGCGCTCGAACCAGAACACCTGCATCACCCAGCGGCCGCTGGTCAAAGTCGGCGACGAGGTCACTGCCGGCGATATTATCGGCGACGGCCCCTCGACCCAGCTCGGCGAGCTCGCGCTCGGGCGCAACGTCTTGTGCGCGTTCATGCCGTGGAACGGCTACAATTTCGAGGATTCGATCCTGATCTCCGAGCGCATCGTCTCCGACGACGTGTTCACCTCGATCCATATCGAGGAATTCGAGGTGATGGCGCGCGACACCAAGCTCGGCCAGGAGGAGATCACCCGTGACATCCCGAATGTCGGCGAGGAGGCTTTGAAGGACCTCGACGAGGCCGGGATCGTCTATATCGGCGCCGAAGTAAAGCCCGGCGACATCCTGGTCGGCAAGGTCACGCCAAAGGGCGAGTCGCCGATGACCCCCGAAGAAAAGCTGCTGCGCGCGATCTTCGGCGAAAAGGCGTCCGATGTGCGCGACACCTCGCTGCGGCTGCCGCCCGGTGTCTCCGGCACGATCGTCGAGGTGCGGGTGTTCTCGCGCCGCGGCGTCGACAAGGACGAGCGGGCGCTGGCGATCGAGCGCGCCGAAATCGAGCGTCTGGCCAAGGACCGCGACGACGAGCGCGTCATTCTTCAGCGCAGCTTTGCCGCGCGGCTCAAGGAATTGCTGCTGGGCCACACCGCGCTCGGCGGCCCCAAGGGGATGAAGTCGGGCGTCGAGGTCACCGAGGAATTGCTGGCCGAATATCCGACCGCGCAATGGCGGCAGATCTCGATCCGCGACGACGCCCGCATGGCGGATATCGAGGCGCTCAAAAAACAAATGGACGATGCCGTCGCCGCATTGACCCAGCGCTTTGAGAACAAGGTCGAAAAGCTCCAGCGCGGCGACGAGCTGCCGCCGGGCGTTATGAAGATGGTCAAGGTCTTTGTCGCGGTGAAACGAAAATTGCAGCCCGGCGACAAGATGGCCGGCCGCCACGGCAACAAGGGTGTGATCTCGCGCATCGTGCCGGGCGAGGACATGCCCTATCTCGAAGACGGGACACCGGTCGATATCGTGCTGAACCCGTTGGGTGTGCCGAGCCGGATGAATGTCGGCCAGATCCTCGAAACCCATCTCGGCTGGGCCGCCGCCGGGCTCGGCCGCCAGATCGGCGAGGTGATGGCCAAGCTCAGGCGCAATGGCAACGCAGCCAATGGCGGCAGCGACGAGCTGCGCGGCATGCTCGGCGCGATCTACCAAGGGCCGGAAAAGGCCGAGCTCGACAGCCTCGCTCCCGACGAGCTCGTCGAGCTCGCCGGCAATCTCACGCACGGCGTGCCGATGGCGAGCCCGGTGTTCGATGGCGCCAGCGAAGCCGACATCGTCGCTATGCTGGAACGGGCGGGGCTCGCCTCGTCGGGCCAGGTGACGCTGGTCGATGGGCGCACCGGCGACGCCTTCGACCGCAAGGTCACGGTCGGCTACATCTACATGATGAAGCTGCATCATCTGGTCGACGACAAGATCCACGCGCGCTCGATCGGGCCCTACAGCCTGGTCACCCAGCAGCCGTTGGGCGGCAAGGCCCAGTTCGGCGGCCAGCGCTTTGGCGAGATGGAGGTATGGGCGCTCGAAGCCTATGGCTCGGCCTATACGTTGCAGGAGATGCTGACGGTCAAGTCGGACGACGTGTCCGGCCGGACCAAGGTTTACGAAGCGATCGTCCGCGGCGACGACAATTTCGAGGCCGGCATCCCCGAATCATTCAACGTGCTGGTCAAGGAGCTGCGCTCGCTCGGCCTCAATGTCGAGCTGGAGCAGCGCGACTATTGAGCGGCACGCGGCAAACGATGGCGTCAGGGCCTGCCGCTGCAGGCCGCATCGATCACACGATTCTCAGAAGGGGTCGTTCATGAACGAGTTGATGAACATTTTCGGGCAAGTCACCGGAACCCAGAGCTTCGATCAGATCCGCATCTCGATCGCCAGCCCGGAACGCATCCACTCCTGGTCGTACGGCGAGATCAAAAAGCCGGAGACGATCAACTACCGGACCTTCAAGCCCGAGCGCGACGGCCTGTTCTGCGCCCGCATCTTCGGTCCGATCAAGGATTACGAGTGCCTGTGCGGCAAGTACAAGCGGATGAAGTACCGCGGCATCATCTGCGAGAAATGCGGTGTCGAGGTCACCCTCTCCAAGGTCCGCCGCGACCGCATGGGCCATATCGAGCTCGCTTCCCCGGTCGCTCATATCTGGTTTCTGAAGTCGCTGCCGAGCCGGATCGGCCTCTTGCTCGACATGACCTTGAAGGACCTCGAGCGCATCCTCTACTTCGAGAACTATGTGGTGATCGAGCCGGGCCTGACCCCGTTGAAGCAGCATCAGCTGTTGAACGAGGAGGAATATCTGCAGGCTCAGGACGATTACGGCGACGACCAGTTCACCGCATCGATCGGCGCCGAGGCATTGCGCACGATTTTGAGCGCGATCGATCTGAAGGAGGAGCTCGAGCGGCTGCGCGTCGAGCTCAGGGAGACGGGCTCGGAGGCGCGGCGCAAAAAGCTGGTCAAGCGGCTGAAGCTGGTCGAGGCTTTTCTCGAGTCGAACAGCCGCCCGGAATGGATGATCCTCGAAGTCGTTCCGGTCATCCCGCCCGAGCTGCGCCCGCTGGTGCCGCTCGACGGCGGCCGGTTTGCGACTTCGGACCTGAACGACCTCTATCGCCGCGTCATCAACCGCAACAACCGGCTGAAGCGGCTGATCGAATTGCGCGCGCCCGACATTATCGTGCGCAACGAAAAGCGGATGCTGCAAGAGGCGGTGGACGCCCTCTTTGACAACGGCAGGCGCGGGCGGATCATCACCGGCGCCAACAAGCGCCCGCTCAAATCCTTGTCCGACATGCTCAAGGGCAAGCAGGGCCGGTTCCGCCAGAATTTGCTCGGCAAGCGGGTCGATTATTCGGGCCGCTCGGTCATCGTCGTCGGCCCCGAACTGAAATTGCACCAGTGCGGGCTGCCGAAAAAGATGGCGCTCGAATTGTTCAAGCCATTCATCTATTCGAAGCTCGAGCTCTACGGCCTCGCCAGCACGATCAAGGCCGCGAAGCGCATGGTCGAAAAAGAGCGGCCCGAGGTCTGGGACATCCTCGAAGAGGTGATCCGCGAGCACCCGGTGCTGTTGAACCGCGCGCCGACCCTGCACCGCCTCGGCATCCAGGCGTTCGAGCCGGTGCTGATCGAAGGGAAGGCGATCCAGCTGCACCCGCTCGTCTGCACCGCCTTCAATGCCGATTTCGACGGCGACCAGATGGCGGTCCATGTGCCGCTGTCGTTGGAAGCGCAGCTCGAAGCGCGCGTGCTGATGATGTCGACCAACAACATCCTCAGCCCCGCCAACGGCAAGCCGATCATCGTGCCGTCGCAGGACATCGTCCTCGGCCTCTACCACATCACGATGGAGCGCGCCGGCGAACCGGGCGAGGGCATGGTGTTGGGCAGCATCGGCGAGATCGAGCAGGCGCTCGAATCGAAGTCGGTGTCGCTGCACGCCCGGATCAAGGCGCGCTATCGCACCGTCGACGGCGACGGCCGGCCGATTGTGCTGCGCGTCGATACCACGCCGGGACGCATGCTGCTGTCGGAAATTCTGCCGCGGAACCCGGCGATCCCCTTCGATCTGGTCAACACGCTCTTGACCAAAAAGGAGATCAGCAACGTCATCGACCAGGTCTATCGCCACTGCGGGCAAAAGGAGACCGTGATCTTTTGCGACCACCTGATGACGCTCGGCTTCCAGCAGGCGTGCAAGGCCGGGATCTCGTTTGGCAAGGACGATCTGATTATCCCCGAGGCCAAGCGGGTGCTGGTCGCCGAGGCGCAGGACCAGGTCAAGCAGTACGAGCAGCAATACCAGGACGGCCTGATTACCCAGGGCGAGAAGTACAACAAGGTGGTCGATGTCTGGTCGCGCTGCACCGACAAGGTCGCCGAGGAGATGCTCAAGATCATCCGCTCGGCGCCGCCGGGCGAGCCGATCAACTCGGTGTGGATGATGTCGGATTCCGGGGCGCGCGGCTCAGCGGCGCAGATCAAGCAATTGGCCGGCATGCGCGGGCTGATGGCCAAGCCGTCGGGTGAGATCATCGAGACGCCGATCATCTCGAACTTCAAGGAAGGGCTCTCCGTCCTCGAATACTTCAATTCGACGCACGGCGCCCGCAAGGGGCTGGCCGACACCGCGTTGAAGACGGCGAATTCGGGGTATCTGACCCGCCGCCTCGTCGATGTCGCGCAGGACGCGATCATCACCGAGGTGGATTGCGGCACGACGCGGGGCCTCTCGACGCGTGCCGTGGTCGATGGCGGCGAGATCATCGCCCCCTTGGCCGACCGCATCCTCGGCCGCAGCGCGGCGGTCGATATCGTCGATCCGCTGTCGGGCGAGACCGTGCTGCCGGCCGGCGAATTGATTGACGAGGACGCGGTCGATCGCATCGAACGTGCCGGGATCGACGAGGTGCCGATCCGCTCGGTCCTGACCTGCGAGTCACGGGTCGGGGTTTGCGGCAAATGCTACGGCCGCGACCTGGCGCGCGGCACGATGGTCAATATCGGCGAGGCGGTCGGCGTCATCGCCGCGCAGTCGATCGGCGAGCCCGGCACGCAGCTGACGATGCGCACCTTCCATATCGGCGGAGCGGCGCAGCGCGGCGCCGAGCAATCCTCGGTCGAGGCCGTCTTCGACGCCAAGATCGAGGTCAAAAACCGCAACGTGGTGATGAACTCGATCGGGGTGCCGGTGGTCATGGGCCGCAACCTCGAGCTGGTCCTGCTCGACGAAGCCGGTCGCGAAAAGGCGCGCCATCGCATCCCCTACGGCGCGCGGCTCCTCGCCGACGACGGCGTCGAGGTCAAGCGCGGCGAGCGGCTCGCCGAATGGGACCCGTACACGATCCCGATCGTCACCGAAAAGGACGGCATTGCGCATTATGTCGATCTGATCGAGGGCCTTTCGATGCGCGAGGTCGTGGACGAGGCGACCGGCATCTCGTCCAAGGTCGTGATCGATTGGAAGCAGCAGCCGCGCGGCGGCGATTTGCGCCCGCGCATCACCTTGCGCGACGAGGCGGGCGAGGTGCTGCTGCTCGGCAACGGTCTCGAGGCGCGCTATTTCATGTCGGTCGATGCGATCCTGTCGGTCGAGAACGGCGCGCAGGTCAAGGCCGGCGATGTGCTCGCCCGCATCCCGCGCGAATCCTCCAAAACCCGCGACATCACCGGCGGCCTGCCGCGCGTCGCCGAGTTGTTCGAGGCGAGGAAGCCCAAGGATTTTGCCATCATCAGCGAGAGCGACGGCCGCGTCGAGTTTGGCAAGGACTACAAGACAAAGCGCCGCGTCGTCGTCGTCCCGACCGAGGAAGGCAAGGAGTCGGTCGAGTACCTGATCCCCAAGGGCAAGCACATCAGCGTGCAGGAAGGCGATTGGGTGCAGAAGGGCGATTTGCTGATGGACGGCAACCGGGTGCCGCACGACATCCTGCGGATTCTCGGGGTCGAAGCCTTGGCCAGCTACCTCGTCAACGAGATCCAGGAGGTCTACCGGCTGCAGGGTGTGCGCATCAACGACAAGCACATCGAGGTGATCGTCCGCCAGATGCTGCAAAAGGTCGAGATCGAGGAGCCGGGCGAAACCACGCTCCTTGCCGGCGAGCAGATCGATCGTACGGAATTCGACCTGGAGAACGCCAAGGTCGCGCGCGAGGGGCTGGCCCAGGCGGTCGCCCGCCCGGTGCTGCAGGGCATCACCAAGGCGAGCCTGCAAACAAACTCGTTCATCTCGGCTGCCTCGTTCCAAGAGACGACCCGGGTGCTGACCGAGGCCGCAGTCTCGGGCCGAACCGACGATCTCACGGGGCTCAAGGAGAATGTCATCGTCGGCCGGCTGATCCCGGCCGGGACCGGCAGCGTTGTCGCGCGATTGCGCGAGATCGCCGCCGAGCGCGACCGCGAGCTCGCCGCGATCGCCGCCGAGCGCGAGGCGGCCGAGGCCGAGCCGACGCCGCAGCTCGAAGAGCAGCGCACCGCCTGACCGGCCGGTGGCGTGGCGTGGGGCGGCGTTGGATCGAACGGTGGCTGCTGGTGGCTTCGCGTGTGCCGGGGTGGCGGAAGGCGTAATGCTTTTTCGCCTGCATGATGTACCGACTGCTCGAGCAGCCGATCGCCACCCCGGCGCATAATCCGACGCTGACGGCGGGCGACATCACCTTTGTCGCGTGAGCCGCCGGAGGCCTGGATAAACCAAAGAAGCTGCACCCGCGCGACCGCGCCGGTGGGCGGCTGGCTCGCGTCGAGCGCGACCTCCGTCGTACCGCCGATGCGATAAAACGCCGCCCCTCGTATGCGGCGGCTCCCCCTCCGGCTCGGTCGGTTGACAGCAACGGGCCGCGGGTGGCTATGTCTGCGGCGCACGGGGTGCGTCGACCCCTTCGCGAACGACAGCCGGATCAGGGAGAAGAAAATGTTTGATCGACCGCTGCCGCGGCGCCGCTTGCTGCAGGGTGGGCTCGGCCTTGCGGGCTTAGCGGCGGCAGGCCCGCTCGGGTCTCGCGCGCTGGCAGCGGAGGAAGGCGACAGCATCGTCGCCGCCGCCAAAGGCATCGGCAACACCGATCTCCGGGCGCTGATCTGGTCGGCTTATTTCGTGCCGATGGAGCCGCCGATGCTCGAGTTCAAAAAGGCGACCGGCATCGGCATCACCAACACCAAGGACATCTCCGAGCCCGACATCGCGCAGGCGGCGATGGCCGAGGCGCTGACGCGGTCGCCCGATTTCGACCTCATTCACATCGACTCGGCGATGATCCCGTCGCTGGTCTCGGCCGGCTTTCTCGAGCCGCTCGACGACTACATGAAAAAGGCGAGCTACCAGATGCACGCCGTCGGCCATTACGGCGAGCTGGCGACCTATGGCGGCAAGACCTACGGCATCATCACCGACGGCAACATCTTCGTCCAGCAGGTCCGCAAGGATTTGATGGAGAACCCCGACAACCAGAAAAAATTCGCGGACAAATACGGCAAGCCGCTCGCCTATCCGCAGACCTTCGACGACGAATTCCAGCTGATGAAATTCTTTCACGATCCGGAAAAGGGCATCGTCGGCTCGGGCAATGTGCGCGGCCGCGGCTACGGCTATCCGTGGTTCCTGATGTACCTCTATGCCTATGGCGGCTTCCCGTTCGACCCCGACATGAAGCCGACCCTCGACACCGACGCCGGCCACAAGGCGATCGAAATCTACATCCGCGACAAGGAGGTGGCCTTTCCGGATTCGGCGAGCTGGGGCACCTCGCAGATGATCCCGCGCATCGTCGCCGGCGACGTCTTCGGCTGCCAGTATTGGGGCGGGCTGATCAAGCTCGCCGAAAACCCGAAGAAGTCGAAAACTGCGGGCAAGTGGACCTACGGCACGGTGCCGGGCGGCGAGGTCGCCGGCAAGCCGCGTTGGCGTGCCGCCGGGATGCCGGTCGTCGTCCTCGTCGTCAACCGCCACAGCCCGCGCAAGGCAGCCGCCGCCTATATGGCGTGCTGGCTCGGCACCGAGAAATCGAGCGTCGAAATGGTGTCGAACCGGGTCAACACCTTTCACGACGCGTGGACCGAGGGCGAGATGACCGACCCGGCCGTGCTGGCGGCGTATACCCCGGCTGCGGTCAAGGCGATCAAAGCGAACCTCGAAATCTCCTCGCCGACGATCTATTTGACCGGCAACCAGGAATTCGTCGATGCGCTCGACAAGAATTTGGGCCAGGGCTATATCGGCCAGCTCAAGCCGGCCGAGGTCTTGAAAAAGACCGAGGAGGAATGGGCGAAGGCGGTCAAGCGCATCGGCCTCGCCCATCTGAAGCAGGACTACCAGACTTACGCCTCGATCATGCCCAAGATCGACAGGCCGAGCTGACCCGGTCGGCCCGACAATCGTCCGGATCGCAGCAATGACGGAGGCGCTCGCCGGTGCCGTCCCCGCCGAGGCGGCGCTGCGCCGGCGGATCGTCTCGCGCAGCGCCACCTTGCGCCGCTTCAAATGGATCATCCTGTCGCCGCTGATCCTGCTGCTGTTCAGCCTGTTGACCCCGGCGCTCTTGCTCCAGCTCTATTTTTCGTTCCACCAATGGACGATCTATCTCGGCTCGTGGTGGAACGCGGATTTTGTCGGGTTCGACATTTTCGGCGACGTCTTCACCGACCCGCGCTTTGGCTGGGCGGTGCTGCGCTCGCTGGCTTTCGCCGGCGGCTCGACCTTCGGATGCTTTATACTCGGCTTCTTGCTTGCTTATCTGATCTATCGGCCCTTTCGCGGCCAGGCGTTCTATTACGCGCTCTTCATCGTGCCGATGCTGACGGTGCCGATCGTCATCTCCTATACGGCGCAGATGCTGCTCGACCGCAGCGGCCCGATCAACGACATCCTGTCGATGCTGACGCGCCACCAAATCCGGGTGTCGTGGCTGTCCGACCCGCATCTGGCGCTGTTGACCGTGACCTTGCTCGACATCTGGAATTGGACGCCGTTCTCGTTCATCATCCTGCTCGCCGGGCTCGCCGCGGTGCCGAAGGAGCCGGTCGAGGCGGCGCAAATCCTCGGCGCTTCCTCCTGGCGCATATTTTGGGAGGTGCAGCTGCCGTTGCTGCGCCCGGTGATCCTCTTGGCGCTGGTTTTGCGCTTTCTCGACGCGATGGGCTCGTTTCCGATCATCTGGGCATTGCTGCAGGGGGGCCCCGGCACGGCCACCGAGACCCTGCCGCTCTACATCTACATCACGACCTGGCAGGACTTTAACGTCTCGCTCGGCGCCGCGCAGTCCTATGTCGTGATGATCATCATGGTGGTGATCGTGCTGGCGGCGATCCGGCTGTTGCGCCGCGAGAAGCGCGCGCTCGACAAAATATACGAGAAGCCGCGCGAGATCGCCGAGGCCTGATGACCAGGACGCAAAAGCGCCGCGCCGCTGCGGGCGCCCGTTACGCGGTGCTGACTCTGTGGGCGCTGATCGTGGCGTTTCCGCTCTACTGGACCGTGACCACCTCGTTCAAGCCGAGCGACCAGTGGTTCGCCTGGCCCCCCGTCTATGTCCCCTCGCCGCCGACGATGGAGAACTACCACGACGTGTGGCTCGGCACGAGCTCGGCCCCGGAGGGCGGCCCCTATGCCTTGTCGACCCAGACCCCGTTCCGCGCGCTGCGCAACAGCATCATCCTCGCTTTTGGCGCGACCACCCTCGCCGTCCTCTATGGTGCCGTCATCGCCTATGCCGTCTCGCGCTATCGGCTCCTGTCCGAGACCCGCATGTTTCAGCTCTTGATGTTGCGCATGGTGCCGCCGATCGTCATCGTGGCGCCGCTGTCGCTCTATTATTCCTATATCGGCTTGCTCAATTCGATGATCGGCCTCGGCGTGCTCTATTTTCTGACGAGCCTGCCTTACGCCGTCTGGATGACGAAAAGCTTTATCGACGAGGTGCCGCGCGAGGTCGAGCAGGCCGCCGAAATCCTCGGCGCCTCGCGCTGGCGCACGATTTTCGAGGTAGTGCTGCCGCTGATCCGCTCGGGGCTGGTGGCGACCTTCATGTTCATCCTGATCCTCAATTGGAGCGAGTATCTGCTGGCGCTGATCCTGTCGAAGACCAATGTCGTGACCCTGCCGGTCGAGTTGTCGAAATACCAGGGCTCGACCGAGGGCCGCCTCTTCGGGCGCCAGGCCGCATTGTCGGTCGGGATCACCCTGCCCTTGATTTTCGTCGGCATCGCAATCCGCAAGCATCTCGCGCGCGGCTTCAGCTTTGGCATGGTGCGGAGGTAGGCGTGGCGCGGATCGAGCTCGACGGCTTGAGGAAGAGCTACGGCGCGGTCGTCGCGGTGCGCGATCTGAGCTGCGTGATCGAGGACGGCGAATTCGTCGTGTTTGTCGGGCCGTCCGGTTGCGGCAAGACGACGACCTTGCGGCTGATCGCCGGGTTCGAGGAGCCCGACCGCGGCCAGATCCGCATCGACGGGCGGGTCGTCAACGATCTCGAGCCGCGCGACCGCGGCCTCGGCATGGTGTTCCAGACGCACGCGCTCTTTCCGCACAAGACCGTGGCGCAGAACATCGAGTTCGGGCTGCGCATGAAAAAGGTGCCGCGGCCCGAGCGGGCGCGGCGGGTTCGCGAGGTCGCCGAGATGGTGCGGCTGACCGGTCTCTTGGGCAAGCTGCCCGGCGCCTGCTCGGGCGGCGAGTCGCAGCGCATCGCGCTCGCCCGCACCCTGGTGACAAACCCCTCGACCTTTCTCCTCGACGAGCCGTTGTCCAGCCTCGACGCCAAATTGCGCCGCGAGCTGCGCGCCGAATGCGACCGGCTGCACCAGGAGCTCAAAAAGACCTTTATCTTTGTCACCCACGACCAGGAGGAGGCGATGACCCTGGCCGACCGCATCGTGGTGATGCGCGAGGGCGACATCGAGCAGGTCGGCTCGCCGATGGAGATCTATTCCGACCCGGCGACCGACTTCGTTGCCGACTTCTTCGGCTCGCCGTCGATGAACCTGATCGCCGGCGAGGTCGCGGGCGAAGACGGCCGCCCGACTTTCCGGTCGAGGCATTTTTCGATCCCGCTCCCGGAGGCGTTCGCGGCGTTGCTTCCCGGCCCCGTCACCCTCGGCATCCGCCCCGAGCACGTCCGGGTCGAGCGCGCCCGTGCCGCGGCCATCGACACCGAGCTCCCGGTCCGCCTGGTCGAGCCCTTGGGCAAGGACACGCTCCTCTATTTCGATCTCGGCTCGGAGCGCCCGTTCGTCGTCGTCAGCGAAGGCCTCTCCTTGGCCGAGCTCGATGCCGGCGACCGCGTCGGCCTCAGCCTGCTGCGCGACCGCCTCTTCCTGTTCGGCCCCGACGGCCGTCGCCTCGGCCGGGCCGCCGCCGTCGCCGCCCCGGTCCGCGTCCAGCTCGCGGGCGGTCCGGAAAGGCGCTTGACCGGATAGGGGTGCGTCTCTATATTCCGCGCCTTCGCGGCTGGCGGTAGGATGCCACCTAAACGCAGCCCGGTCGGGGAAAACTGGCACGGCGCCCTTGCGAGAGGGCGTGACTTTTGTGGGCAGCGTGATGTCCCCGTTCGACGGGTCTCATCCCTCGGGCGGTCGCCGTGCTTTGACGAGGTTTGGACGATGCCGACGATAAATCAGCTGATCCGCAACCCGCGCCGGCCCCAGGTCGCGCGCAACAAGGTGCCGGCGATGGAGGCCTGCCCGCAAAAGCGCGGGGTGTGCACACGCGTCTACACGACGACGCCGAAAAAGCCGAATTCGGCGCTGCGCAAGGTCGCGCGCGTGAGGTTGACCAACGGCTTCGAAGTGACGAGCTATATCCCCGGCGAAGGCCACAATCTGCAAGAGCACTCGGTGGTGCTGATCCGCGGCGGGCGGGTCAAGGACCTCCCCGGCGTGCGCTATCACATCATCCGCGGCACGCTCGACACCCAGGGGGTGCGCGATCGCCGGCAGCGGCGCTCGAAATACGGCGCCAAGCGGCCGCGCTAGCCCGAGAGGAAGAAGCAATGTCGCGCCGCCGCGCCGCCGTCAAACGCGAGGTTCAGCCGGACCCGAAATTCGGCGACACGATCTTGAGCAAGTTCA
Source organism: uncultured Alphaproteobacteria bacterium (assembly GCA_963702685.1). Taxonomy (GTDB): domain Bacteria; phylum Pseudomonadota; class Alphaproteobacteria; order ATCC43930; family CGMCC-115725; genus AP-15. The sequence goes on from CAVPDQ010000014.1 coordinate 182,284, forward strand.
TGAACTGCCTGATGTACGAGGGCAAGAAATCGGTCGCCGAACGGATCGTCTACGGGGCGCTCGATCGTATCGCCAAGCGCAGCGGGCAGGATCCGATCAGGCTGTTCCACGACGCGCTCGGCAATGTGCGCCCGGCGGTCGAAGTGCGCTCGCGCCGGGTCGGCGGCGCCACCTATCAGGTGCCGGTCGAGGTGCGCTCGGAGCGCAGCCAGGCGCTGGCGATCCGCTGGATCATCTCGAGCTCGCGCGGGCGCGGCGAAAACACAATGGAAGAGCGGCTCTCGGGCGAATTGCTCGACGCCGCCAACAACCGCGGCACCGCGGTCAAGCGGCGGGAGGACACGCATCGGATGGCCGACGCGAACAAAGCCTTCTCGCATTACCGCTGGTAGCGCGCCGGCGAGCCCTCCACACAATTCCGCATCGAGGCGGCGTCGGGCAAGGGCGCCGCCGGAGCAATTCTCATGCCACGCACGACACCCCTCGATCGCTACCGAAATATCGGCATCATGGCGCATATCGATGCCGGCAAGACGACGACGACCGAGCGGATCCTCTATTACACCGGCCGGTCGTACAAGCTCGGCGAGGTCCACGAGGGCACCGCCACGATGGACTGGATGGCGCAGGAGCAGGAGCGCGGCATCACCATCACCTCGGCCGCGACCACCTGCTTTTGGGACGACCATCGGATCAACATCATCGACACGCCGGGCCATGTCGATTTCACGATCGAGGTCGAGCGCAGCCTGCGGGTGCTCGACGGCGCGGTCGCGGTTTTCGACTCGGTCGCCGGGGTCGAGCCGCAATCCGAGACGGTGTGGCGCCAGGCCGACAAATACGGCGTGCCGCGCATCTGCTTTATCAACAAGATGGATCGGATCGGCGCGGATTTCCCGCGCTGCGTCGAGATGATCGACGATCGGCTCGGGGCGCGGCCCTTGGTGCTGCAGCTGCCGATCGGGGTCGAGAGCGATTTTGTCGGCATCGTCGATCTGGTCGGCATGCGGGCGGTCATCTGGCGCGATGAAACGCTCGGCGCCGAATTCGACATCGTCGAGGTTCCCGAGAATCTGCTGGCCCAGGCGAAGGTGATGCGGGCGAAGCTCGTCGAAGCCGCGGTCGAGCAGGACGACGCCGTCCTCGAAGCCTATCTCGGCGGTGAGGAGCCCGACGAGGCGAGCCTCGAGCGCTGCATCCGCCGCGGCGCGATCGGCGGCGCCTTTGTCCCGGTATTGTGCGGCTCAGCCTTTAAGAACAAGGGCGTGCAGCCGTTGCTCGACGCGGTCGTCGCCTATCTGCCGGCCCCCACCGACGTCGCTGCGATCAAGGGTGTGCGGATGGGCACCGCTCAGCCGATCGAGCGCCACTCCTCGGACGACGAGCCGTTCGCCGGCCTCGCTTTCAAGATCATGAGCGATCCGTTTGTCGGCTCATTGACCTTTGTCCGGGTTTATTCGGGGGTGGTGGCGAGCGGCAGCCAGGTGCTGAACACGGTCAAGGGCAACCGCGAGCGGATCGGCCGGATGCTGCAGATGCACGCCAACCACCGCGAGGACATCAAGGAAGCCCGCGCCGGCGACATTGTGGCGTTGGCCGGGCTCAAGAACACGACGACCGGCGATACGCTGTCCGATGTGGCGCACCCCGTTATCCTCGAGCGCATGGAGTTCCCCGACCCGGTCATCGAGATCGCGGTCGAGCCCAAGACCAAGGGCGACCAGGAAAAGATGGGCCAGGCATTGGCCCGGCTCGCCACCGAGGACCCCTCGTTCCGCGTCGCCGTCGATCACGAAAGCGGCCAGACCGTGATCAAGGGGATGGGCGAGCTGCACCTCGAAATCATCGTCGACCGCATGAAGCGCGAGTTCAAGGTCGACGCCAATGTCGGCGCCCCCCAGGTCGCCTATCGGGAGACCATCACCCGCACCTCGCAAATCGATTACATCCATAAAAAGCAGACGGGCGGCGCCGGCCAGTTCGCCCGCGTCAAATTGCGCTTCGAGCCGTTGGCGCCGGGTGGCGGGTTTGTCTTCGAGAACGAGGTGATCGGCGGCACCGTGCCCAAGGAATATGTGCCGGGCGTCGAAAAGGGGCTGCGCGCGTCGTGCGAAACCGGCGTGCTCGCGGGCTTTCCAGTCATCGATCTGAAGGCGGTATTGTTCGACGGTGCCTATCACGATGTCGATTCGAGCGCCCTCGCCTTCGAGATCGCCGCGCGCGCCGCCTTTAAGGAAGGGGTCATGAAGGCCGGGCCCAAGCTGCTCGAGCCGATCATGCGGGTCGAGGTGGTGACGCCCGACATGTATATGGGCGACGTGATCGGCGACCTGAACAGCCGGCGCGGCCAGGTGACCGGCATGGACACCCGCGGCAACGCGCGGGTCATCGATGCGATGGTGCCGCTCGCCAACATGTTCGGCTATGTCAACACGCTGCGCTCGATGAGCCAGGGGCGCGCCCAGTACACGATGCATTTCGATCACTACGAGCAGGTCCCGCAAGCCGTGGCGGACGAAGTCCGCGCCAAGATGGCTTGAACACCGGAGAAGAAGGCGATGTCGAAGGCGAAGTTTCAGCGGACGAAGCCGCACTGCAACATCGGGACGATTGGTCACATCGACCACGGCAAGACGACGTTGACGGCGGCGATCACCAAGGTTCTGGCGGAAACGGGGGGTGCGACGTTTGTGCCGTTCGACCAGATCGACAAGGCGCCGGAGGAGCGGGCGCGCGGGATCACGATCGCGACCGCGCATGTCGAGTACGAGACGCCGAACCGGCATTACGCGCATGTCGATTGCCCGGGCCATGCCGACTACATCAAGAACATGATCACCGGGGCGGCGCAGATGGACGGCGCGATCCTGGTGGTGTCGGCGGCGGACGGGCCGATGCCGCAGACGCGCGAGCACATCCTGTTGGCGCGCCAGGTCGGGGTGCCGGCGTTGGTCGTCTTTATGAACAAGGTCGATATGGTGGACGACCCGGAATTGCTGGACCTGGTCGAGCTGGAGATGCGCGAATTGTTGTCGTCCTACGGGTTTCCCGGGGACGATCTGCCGGTGGTGCGCGGCTCGGCGCTGTTTGGGCTCGAAGGCAAGAACCCGGAGCAGGGCCACGATTCGATCATCGCGCTGATGGCGGCGGTGGACGCCTACATCCCGCAGCCGGAGCGGGCGATGGACCGGCCGTTTTTGATGCCGATCGAGGATGTGTTCACGATCTCGGGGCGGGGCACGGTGGTGACGGGCCGGGTCGAGCGCGGTGTGGTCAAGGTCGGCGACGAAGTTGAGATCGTGGGGCTGCGGCCGACCGCCAAGACGGTGGTGACCGGGGTCGAGATGTTCAGGAAGCTCCTCGACCGGGGCGAGGCCGGCGACAACATCGGCGCGCTGCTGCGCGGCACCAAGCGCGAGGAGGTCGAGCGCGGCCAGGTCTTGGCCGCACCGGGCTCGATCACGCCGCACACGCGGTTTCAGTGCGAGGCCTATATCCTGACCAAGGAGGAAGGCGGGCGGCACACGCCGTTTTTTGGCAACTACCGGCCGCAATTCTATTTCCGCACCACCGACGTGACCGGCACGGTGCACCTCCCCGAGGGCACCGAGATGGTGATGCCGGGCGACAACATCTCGATGGAGATCGAATTGATCGCGCCCATCGCGATGGACGAGGGGCTGCGCTTTGCCATCCGCGAAGGCGGCCGCACCGTCGGCGCCGGCGTCGTCGCCAAAATCATAAAATAAGAACTATCGGCGCGAGCCGAGCAAAGGAAGAGACCGATGGCGATAGACAACCAGAACATACGCATCAGATTGCGCGCCTATGACCATCGGGTGCTCGACCAGTCGACAAGCGAGATCGTCAACACCGCCAAGCGCACCGGCGCCAGGGTGCGTGGTCCGATCCCGCTGCCGACCAAGATCGAGAAGTTCACCGTGCTGCGCTCGCCGCATGTCGACAAGAAGTCGCGCGAGCAATTCGAGATCCGCACCCACAAGCGGGTGCTCGACATCGTCGATCCGACGCCGCAGACCGTCGATGCGCTGATGAAGCTCGACCTCGCCGCCGGCGTCGATGTCGAGATCAAGCTGTAAGGAGAGCGCGATGCGCACCGGCGTCCTGGCGCAGAAGCTCGGCATGACCCGGATCTTCACCGGCGACGGCAATCATGTGCCGGTGACGGTGCTGAGGATCGACAATTGTCAGGTCGTTGCGGTGCGGACCGTCGAGAAAGACGGCTATTGCGCGTTGCAGCTCGGCGTGGGCAAGGCCAAGGTCAAGAACGTGACCCAGCCGATGCGCGGCCATTTCGCGGCGGCAAAGCTCGAGCCAAAGGCGCGGCTTGCCGAGTTTCGCGTCTCCGAGGATGCGGTGCTCGAAATCGGCGCCGAGATCACCGCCGCGCATTTCGTCGCCGGCCAGCATGTCGATGTGGTCGGCACCAGCATCGGCAAGGGCTTTGCCGGGGCGATGAAGCGGCACAATTTCAGTGGGCTGCGCGCCAGCCACGGTGTGTCGGTCTCGCATCGCAGCCCCGGCTCGACCGGGCAACGGCAAGACCCCGGCAAAACCTTCAAGAACAAAAAGATGGCCGGGCACATGGGGGCCGAGCGGGTGACCGTGCAGAGCCTCGAAGTGGTCGCGGCCGACGCCGAGCGCGGTGTCTTGATGCTCAAGGGCGCGGTCCCCGGCAGCAAGGGCGGCCTGGTCCGGGTCAGCGATGCGGTCAAGCGCAAGATGCCCGACGGATTGCCGTTCCCGGCAGGATTGCGCGGCGCGGGAGCAGCACCGGAAGCCCCGGCCGAGGCTCCGGCGGAAGAGGGATCGGCATGAAGCTCACCATCCGCAACCTCGACAACGAGGAGGTCGGCGACATCGAGCTCGCCGATGCCGTGTTCGGGCTGCCGGCCCGGCGCGACATTCTCGCCCGCGTCGTCAATTGGCAGCTCGCCAAACGCCGCGCCGGCACGCACAAGACCAAGGGCATCAGCGATATTCAGGGCACGACAAAAAAGCCCTACAAGCAGAAAGGCACCGGGCGCGCGCGCCAGGGCAGCCTGCGCTCGCCGCAATTTCGCGGCGGCGCGCGCATCTTCGGGCCGGTCGTGCGCAGCCACGCCTTTGGCTTGCAGAAAAAGGTGCGCCGGCTCGGCCTCAAGACCGCCCTCTCGGTCAAGCAGAGCGAGGGCAAGCTCGCGATCCTGGACAAAGCGCAAGTCGGCGAGGCCAAGACCAAGCATCTGCGCGCCCGGCTCGACGCCCTCGGCTGGGATTCGGTGCTGATCATCGACGGGCCGGAGGTCGATCAAGGCTTCGCCCGCGCCGCGCGCAATCTGCCGCGGGTCGATCTGCTGCCGCAGCAGGGGGCCAACGTCTACGACATCCTGCGGCGCGACATGCTGGTCCTGACCCGCGCTGCGGTCGAGCATCTGGAGGCGCGCCTCAAATGAGCCGGTTTCGGGTCATCCCGCCGGTCGTCACGCACCTGACGCGGCAGCAGATGTACGATATCATCCGTGCGCCGGTGATCACCGAAAAGGCGACCAACGTCTCCGAGCACAACCAGGTGATCTTCCGCGTGCCGCTGACCGCGACCAAGCGCGAGGTCAAGGTGGCGGTCGAGGGGCTCTTTAATGTCAAGGTCAGCGCCGTCAACACGATCCGCGTCATGGGCAAGCTGAAGCGGTTTCGCGGCCGCCCCGGCCGGCGCTCGGATTTCAAGAAGGCGATCGTCACCCTCGGGCCAGGCCAGAGGATCGACGTGACCACCGGCATCTAGCAGACGGGAACGGCGGCGATGGCGCTCAAAACCTTCAATCCGACGACCCCGTCGCGCCGGCAGCTCGTCATCGTCGACCGCAGCGAGCTGTGGAAGGGCAAGCCCGTCAAGGCCCTGACCGAAGGATTGCGCGGCAAGGGCGGGCGCAACAACACCGGGCGCACGACGATGCGCTGGCGCGGCGGCGGACATAAGCGGCGCTATCGGCTGGTCGACTTCAAGCGGACCAAGCTCGATGCGCCGGCGACCGTCGAGCGGCTCGAATACGACCCGAACCGGACCGCTTTTATCGCGCTGATCCGCTATCCCGACGGCGAGCTCGCCTACATCCTGGCGCCGCAGCGGCTGAAGGCCGGCGACACCGTCGTCTCCGGCGAGCGGGTCGATGTCAAGCCGGGGAACGCGATGCCGATGCGCAACATGCCGCTCGGCACGATCATCCACAATGTCGAGATGAAGCCCGGCAAGGGCGGCCAGATCGCCCGCGCCGCCGGCACTTATGTCCAGCTCGTCGGCCGCGACCAGGGTTATGCGCTGCTGCGCCTGGCGTCGGGCGAATTGCGCCTGGTGCGCGGCGAATGCCGGGCGACGATCGGGGCGGTCTCGAATCCCGACCAGCAGAACATCGTCATCGGCAAGGCCGGTCGCAACCGCTGGCTCGGCCGTCGGCCGTCGGTGCGCGGCGTGGCGATGAACCCGATCGACCATCCGCATGGCGGCGGCGAAGGCAGGAGCTCCGGCGGGCGCCATCCGGTCACCCCCTGGGGCAAGCCGACCAAGGGCAAAAAGACGCGGCAGAACAAGGCGACCGATCGGCTGATCGTGCGCCGCCGCGGCCGACGCTAAAGCCCATCGCAGGACGGAGAAACGCGTGACCCGCTCGGTTTGGAAAGGCCCGTTCGTCGATGGCTATCTCCTCAAGAAAGCCGATGACGCGCGCGCTTCGGGACGCAACCAGGTGATCCGCACCTGGTCGCGCCGGTCGACGATCTTCCCGCAATTCGTCGGTCTGACCTTCGGCGTCTATAACGGCCACAAATTCATCCCGGTGCTGGTGACCGAGAACATGATCGGCCACAAGCTCGGTGAGTTTTCGCCGACCCGGACGTTTTACGGCCACGCCGGCGACAAGAAGGCGCGGAGGGCCTGATGAGCAAACCCGCCGCCCCGCGCCGCCTCGACGATAGCGAGGCCTTGGCGAGCCTCAAAGGCCTGCGCACCAGCGCGCGCAAATTGAACCTCGTCGCCCGCACGATCCGCGGCAAAACCGCGTCCGCGGCGTTGGCCGAGCTGACCTTTTCGCATCGGCGCATCGCCCACGACGTCAAGAAGGCGCTGCAATCGGCGATCGCCAACGCGGAGAACAACCACCAGCTCGATGTCGACCGGCTCTACGTCAAGGAGGCGACGGTCGGCCGCGCCTTTGTGCTCAAGCGGTTCCATACCCGCGGCCGCGGCCGCTCGGCGCGCGTCGAAAAGCATTTCGCGCATCTGACGGTCGTCGTTTGCGAACGCCCCGAAGACGGCGCCTAAAAGGGAAAGACCGGCTCATGGGTCAGAAAGTCAATCCGATCGGGCTCAGGCTCGGCATCAACCGGACCTGGGATTCGCGCTGGTTCGCGCGCAAGGAATACGGCAACCTGCTGCTCGACGATATCGGGCTGCGCAAATTCCTCACCCGGCGCCTTGCTCAGGCCGGGCTCTCGCGCATCGTCATCGAGCGCGCCGGCAAGCGCAGCCGGATCACGCTCCATTCGGCGCGGCCGGGGGTGGTGATCGGCAAAAAGGGTGTCGATATCGAAAAATTGCGCGTCGACATCGCCAAGATGACGACGAGCGAGGTCAGCCTCAACATCCTCGAAATCCGCAAGCCCGAGATCGACGCCAAGCTCGTCGCCGACGGGATCGCCCAGCAGCTCGAGCGTCGCGTCGCCTTTCGCCGGGCGATGAAGCGCGCGGTCCAGTCGGCGATGCGGCTCGGCGCGCAGGGCATTCGCATCAACTGCTCGGGCCGGCTCGGCGGCGCCGAGATCGCCCGCATGGAATGGTACCGCGAGGGCCGGGTGCCGCTGCACACGCTGCGCGCCGATGTCGATTTCGGCTATGGTGTCGCCAAGACCACCTATGGCGTGTGCGGCGTCAAGGTTTGGGTGTTCAAGGGCGAGATTCTGCAGCACGACCCGATGGCGCACGACAAGCGGCTCGGCGAAGGGCCGCCTGCGAGCCATGAGCGCGGCCGCCGCGAGGGATTGTAACAAATTATGCTCAGTCCGAAACGCAGCAAATATAGGAAGGCGCACAAGGGCCGCGTGCACGGTCTCGCCAAGGGCGGGACCACGCTGAACTTTGGCGCCTTTGGGCTCAAGGCGTCCGATCCGGGCCGGATCACCGCGCGCCAGATCGAGGCGGCGCGGCGCGCCATCACGCGTCACATCCGCCGTGCCGGCCGGGTGTGGATCCGGGTGTTCCCGGATGTGCCGGTGTCGCAAAAGCCCGCCGAGGTGCGCATGGGCAGCGGCAAAGGCTCGCCCGAATTCTGGGTCTGCCGGATCAAGCCGGGCCGGATCATGTTCGAGCTCGACGGGGTGCCCCCCGAAATCGCGCGCGAAGCCTTTGCGCTCGCCGCCGCAAAATTGCCGCTCGGCACCCGCTTTGTCGCCCGCGCAGGCGAGGAGGTGCGGTGATGAAGGCCGCCGAAGTCAGGGCCAAGACCGATGACGAGCTGACCGACCAGCTCGACCGGCACGGCAAGGAGATCTTCAACTTGCGGTTTCAGCGCGCCAACGGCCAGCTCGAAAATACGGCTCGGGTCCGCCAGGTGCGGCGCGACATCGCCCGGATCAAGACGATCCTCGGCGAGCGCAGCCGGGTGGCGGCGGAGCGGAGGAGCTGATGCCAAAGCGCATTTTGCAAGGCGTTGTCGTCAGCGACGTCAACGACAAGACCGTGGTGGTGCGGGTCGAGCGCCGGGTCAAAGACCCGATCTACAAAAAGTTCGTCACGACCTCCAAAAAATACGCTGCGCACGACGCCGAAAACCGCTATCGGAGCGGCGACACCGTGCGCATCCAGGAGAGCCGGCCGATCTCCAAGCGCAAGCATTGGGTCGTGCTCGGTGCTGCCGCGGCTGCCGCGCCGCCGAGCGCGGCCGAGCCGGCCGAGGCGGTTGAAGCCGTCGAGGCGGGGGCAGGTGCAGCATGATCCAGATGCAGACGAACCTCGACGTTGCCGACAATTCGGGGGCGCGGCGGGTGCAATGCATCAAGGTCTTGGGCGGCTCCAAGCGCCGCACCGCGACGGTTGGCGACATCATCATCGTCTCGGTCAAAGAGGCGATCCCGCGCGGCCGGGTCAAAAAGGGCGATGTGCACCGCGCGGTCATCGTGCGCACCGCCAAGGAGATCCGGCGCAGCGACGGCAGCGCGATCCGCTTCGACCGCAACGCCGCGGTCTTGATCACCCCGCAGAACGAGCCGATCGGCACCCGCATCTTCGGCCCGGTCACGCGCGAATTGCGCGCGCGCCGGTTTATGAAGATCGTGTCGTTGGCGCCGGAAGTGTTGTGAGCAGCCGATGCCTAAGCTGAAAATCAAAAAGGGCGACCAGGTCGTCGTGATCAGCGGGCGCGACAAGGGCAAGACCGGCGAGGTGCTGCGCGTGCTGCCGACCGAGAACCGTGCCGTCGTCCAGGGCGTCAACATTGCCAAGCGCCACACCAAGCCGCGCATGGGCGACCCCGGCGGCATCGTCGAGAAGGAGCTGGCGCTGCACCTCTCCAATATCGCCCATGTCGACCCGGCATCGGGCCGGCCCACCCGCATCGGCTACAAATTCCTCGCCGACGGGCGCAAGGTTCGCTTTGCCAAGCGCTCGGGCGAGGTCATCGACAGGTGAGAAGATGAGCGCGCCCCGCTTGCAGGAGCTTTACCAGACGACGGTCCGGCCGGCGCTGATGCAGGAGTTCGGCTACAAGAACCTGCTGCAGGTGCCGCGCCTCGACAAGGTCGTCGTCAATATGGGGGTCGGCGAGGCGGTTCAGGACAGCAAAAAGGTCGAGGCCGCGGCGGCCGAGCTGACCGCGATCACCGGCCAGCACGCGGTCATCACCCGCGCCAAGCGCTCGATCGCCACGTTCAAATTGCGCGAAGGGATGCCGATCGGCTGCAAGGTGACGTTGCGGCGCCAGCGCATGTACGAGTTTCTCGACCGGCTGATCACCGTCGCCTTGCCGCGGGTGCGCGATTTTCGCGGCGTGCCGGGCCGGAGCTTTGACGGGCGCGGCAATTTCGCGCTCGGTCTCAAGGAGCAGATCGTCTTTCCCGAGGTCGATTACGACCGGGTCGAGGCGGTGCGCGGGATGGATGTGGTGATCAATACGACCGCGCACACCGACGCCGAGGCAAAAGCGCTGTTGGCGGCGTTTGCCGTGCCGTTTGCCAATTGATCGTTTGATCAGTCGGAGAAGGACCGGATGGCGAAGAAAAGCATGATCGAGAAGAACATGAGGCGCGACCGTCTCGCCAAGCGCACGGCGGGCAAGCGGGCGCGGCTCAAAGCGCTCGCGCGCGACCGCGACGCGCCCCCGGAGGACCGCTTTGCCGCGCAGCTCAAGCTCTCCGAGATGCCGCGCAACGGCGCGCCGTCGCGGGTGCGCAACCGGTGTGCGATGACGGGACGGCCGCGCGGCTATTACCGCAAGTTCAAATTGTCGCGGATCGCGGTGCGCGAGCTGGCCTCCTCGGGGCAGATCCCGGGCATGGTCAAATCGAGCTGGTAGCAGGAATTCGCCGATGACGATGAGCGATCCCTTGGGCGACATGCTGACCCGCATCCGCAATGGCCAGCGGGCGCGGCAGGCGGTGGTCGCCTCCCCGGCCTCGAAGATCCGCGCCAATGTGCTCGAGGTCATGAAGCGCGAGGGCTACATCCGCGGCTTTACCCGCGAGGATGTGCGGCCCGGGGTTGCCGAGCTCAAGATCGAGCTCAAATACGTCGATGGCGAGCCGGTGATCCGCGAGATTTCACGGGTGTCGAAGCCCGGGCGGCGGATCTATTCGCGGATCGCCGATTTGCCGCGCAGCTATAACGGGCTCGGGATTTCGATCCTGTCGACGCCGCGCGGGGTCATGTCGGACAACGAGGCCCGCGTCGCCAAGGTCGGCGGCGAGGTTCTCTGCCGCATCTTTTGAGGGCTGGCGATGTCGCGTATCGGCAAGCATCCGGTGGCGATCCCGAGCGGGGTCGAGGTCGAGCTCGCGGGCCGCGTCCTGACCGCCAAAGGCCGGCTCGGCACGCTGAGCCTCACGGTCGGCAACGAGGTCACGACAACGGTCGCCGACGGTGCAGTCACGATTGCGCCCAACGGCGAAACCAAGCGCTCGCGGGCGATGTGGGGCACGACGCGGGCGCTCGTCAGCAATATGGTGAGCGGCGTGTCGGAGGGGTTTTCGGTCGGGCTCGAAATCAACGGGGTCGGCTATCGTGCAGCGGTGCAAGGCGAGGTGTTGAATTTGCAGCTCGGCTACAGCCACGACGTCGCGTTCGCGATCCCGCCCGATGTGACGATCACCTGCGAGCGGCCGACCGCGATCACGGTGCGCGGCGCCGACCGCCAGCGGGTCGGCCAGGTTGCCGCCGAGATTCGTGCCTGGCGCCCGCCCGAGCCCTATAAAGGCAAGGGCATCAAATACGTGAGCGAGAGCGTCCGCCGCAAGGAAGGCAAGAAGAAGTAAAGGCGATGTCGGAAAAAGCCAAAACCCTGTTTGCACGCCGGCGCCGCCGGGTGCGGTCGAAGTCTGCGCCGGCGGGCCGGCGGGCGGGTGCGCCTGTCGGTGTTTCGCTCGTCCCGGCACATTTATGCGCAGGTTATCGACGACGCGGCGGGGCGTACCGTGGCCGCCGCCTCGACGCTCGACGACGCGCTGAAAGCCAGCCTTGGCACAGGCGCCGACAAGGCGGCGGCGAGCGCGGTCGGCAAGCTGATTGCCGAGCGGGCGAAAGCCGCCGGGGTCGAGCGGGTTGTGTTCGATCGCGGCGGGTATCTGTTTCATGGCCGGGTCAAGGCCTTGGCCGACGCCGCCCGCGAGGGCGGCCTCGACTTCTGAGGGGGTGGCGATGGCACGCACAATGACGCGCAGCGGCGGCGGCCAGCGCAGCGGCGGCGGCCAGCGCAGCGGCGAGCGGCGCGGGCGCGACGGCGACCGCCAGCAGCGTGACCGCGAAGAGACCGAATTCGTCGAAAAGCTCGTCAATATCAACCGCGTCGCCAAGGTGGTCAAAGGCGGCCGGCGGTTTGGTTTTGCCGCGCTCGTCGTGGTCGGCGACCGCAAGGGCCGCGTCGGCTATGGCGCCGGCAAAGCGCGCGAGGTGCCCGAAGCGATCCGCAAAGCCACCGAGCAGGCGCGGCGCGGCATGATCCGGGTGCCGCTGCGCGAGGGCCGCACGCTGCATCACGACATCGTCAGCAGCTATGGCGCGGGGCGGGTCATCGTGCGCGCCGCCAAGGCGGGGACCGGGATCATCGCCGGCGGGCCGATGCGCGCGATCTTCGAGGCGCTCGGGGTCCATGATGTCGTCGCCAAATCGCTCGGCAGCCCAAACCCGCACAATATGATCAAGGCGACATTCGTGGCGCTCAGCCGGGTGACGAGCCCGCGCGCAGTCGCCGCCCGCCGTGGCAAAAAGGTCGCCGAGATTCTTGGCCGGCGTGATCCCGAGGCGCGGGAGCCGGCGTGATGGAGGGCAAGAAAACCGTTACCGTGGTCCAGACCGGCAGCCCGATCGGCCGTCGGCACGACCAGGAGGCGACCCTCAAAGGGCTCGGCCTGAACAAGCGCCACCGCCGCCGCACTCTCGAAGACACGCCTTCGGTGCGCGGCATGATCAACAAGGTCGAGCATCTGGTGCGGGTCGAGGAGTAAGCCGCTGCGGGCGGCGCGAGCGAGGCACGGAAAGAGGCGATGAAGCTCAACGAGATCAGGGACAATCCGGGCGCGCATTACCGGGCCAAGCGGCTCGGGCGCGGCATCGGCTCGGGCAAGGGCAAGACCTCGGGTCGGGGCGGCAAGGGCCAGACGGCGCGCTCCGGCGTCGCGCTCAACGGCTTCGAGGGCGGTCAGACTCCGCTCCATCGCCGGCTGCCGAAGCGTGGCTTCAACAACAAGATCTTCCAGAAGGATTTCAAGGTGGTGAACCTCGGGCGGCTGCAGCAGGCGGTCGACGCCGGCAAGCTCAAACCCGAGGGCACGATCGACGCGGCGGCGCTGGTCGCCTGCGGCGTGATCAAGCGTTCGGGCGACGGGGTGCGCCTGCTCAACAAAGGTGCCTTGCGCGCCGCGATCACGATCGAGGTTGCCGGTGCCTCGAAGGCGGCAATCGCGGCGGTCGAGAGCGCCGGCGGCGCGGTGGTCGTGCGCGCGGGCCGGGCAAAGCCCGAGCAGACAGCGCCGGAGCCGGCGGCCTCGGCTTGATCGGGCCGGGAATCTTGCTCAGGGATTGATCGAATGGCGTCAGCCGCCGAGACCCTCGCTTCCAGCATCAACTTTTCCGCCTTTTCGAAGGCGACCGAGCTCAAAAGCCGGATCTGGTTCACCCTCGGCGCGTTGATGATCTATCGGCTCGGCACCTACATTCCGATCCCCGGCATCGACCCTGCGATCCTGCAAGACGTCTTCTCGCGCAATGCCGGCGGCATTCTCGGCATGTTCGACATGTTTTCGGGGGGCGCGCTCGGGCGCATGACGATCTTTGCGCTCGCGATCATGCCGTACATCTCGTCCTCGATCATCATCCAGCTGTTGACCGCGGTGTCGCCGACCCTCGAAGCCTTGAAAAAGGAGGGGGAGAGCGGGCGCAAAAAGCTGAACCAGTACACCCGGTACGGCACCGTGCTGCTGGCCGCGGTGCAGGCCTACGGCATTGCGGTCGGGCTCGAAGGCATGCATGCCGGCGCCGAGACGGCGGTGCTCAATCCCGGGCTCTTCTTTCGGCTGATCACGGTCGTCTCGTTGGTCACCGGCACGGTGTTTTTGATGTGGCTCGGCGAGCAGATCACCGCGCGCGGGGTCGGCAACGGCATCTCGCTGATCATCTTCGCCGGCATTGTCGCCAATTTGCCGCATGCGCTGGCCTCGACCCTCGAGCTCGGCCGCACCGGGGCAATATCGACATTCTTCATCATCATCTTTCTGGTCATCTCGGTCGCGGTGGTCGCCTTCATCGTGTTTATGGAGCGGGCGCAGCGCCGCATCCTGATCCAGTATCCCAAGCGGCAGAGCGGCAACCGGATGTATGGCGGCGACTCGCAGCATCTGCCGCTGAAGATCAACACCTCGGGCGTCATCCCGCCGATCTTTGCCTCGTCGCTGCTGCTGCTGCCCGCGACCGTGGCCAATTTCCAATCGAACGGCCAAAGCTTCGGCTGGCTCGGCGAGATCACGACCTATCTGGCGCATGGGCGGCCGCTCTATATGGGGCTCTACGTCGCGCTCATCTGCTTTTTCTGCTTCTTTTATACCGCGATCGTGTTCAACCCGACCGAAACAGCGGACAATCTGCGTAAATATGGCGGGTTCATCCCCGGCATCAGGCCCGGCAAAAATACCGCCGATTATCTCGATTATATCCTGACGCGGCTGACCGTGGTCGGCGCCGCCTACCTTTCGGCGGTCTGCATCCTGCCCGAGATCCTGATCTCGCAATATTCGGTCCCGTTTTATTTTGGCGGCACCAGCCTTCTTATCGTGGTCAGCGTGACGATGGATACGGTGGCGCAGATCCACTCGCACCTCTTGGCGCACCAATATGAGGGGCTGATCAAAAAGGCGCGGCTCCGGGGGCGGCGCGGATGAACCTGATCCTGCTCGGCCCGCCGGGCTCGGGAAAAGGGACACAGGCCAAGCGCATCGAGCAGATCTACGGGGCGGCGCAGCTCGCTACCGGCGACATGCTGCGCGCCGAAATCGCCTCGGGCAGCGCGCTCGGCCAGCGCGTCAAGGGCATCATGGCTGCGGGCGGCCTGGTCTCGGACGACATCATCATCGCGCTGATCCGCGGCCGGATCGGCGGCTCCGCCGGCGCCGACGGCTTTATCCTCGACGGCTTCCCGCGCACCGTGGCGCAGGCCGAGGCGCTCGACCGAATGCTGGCGGGAAACCATGCCGCGCTCGACGCGGTGATCGAGCTCGAGGTCGATGAAGCTGCCCTGATCGACCGTCTGTCGGGCCGGTTCAGCTGCCAAAATTGCGGCGCCAGCTATCATCAGCGCACGCATCCGACACGGGTCGAAGGCGTTTGCGACGACTGCGGCAGCACCGAGCTGATCTGCCGGCCGGACGACCGGCCCGAGGCGGTCAGGACGCGGTTTGAGGTCTACCATGGGCAAACGGCGCCGATCCTGCCCTTTTATCGCCGGCAAGGCATTTTGCAGAGCGTCGACGGCATGGCCGATATCGACGAGGTGACCCGGCAAATCCGAGCTCTCCTCGATCGCATCCGCACCGCGTCATGATGCCGCGCCGGGTGTTGACGTTCGTGGCGGGTTCTGTATTATGACTCTCTTGCTGCGAGCCGGGCCTGCCCCATCTTTGGTTTTTTGGCCCCATCTTTGGTTTTTTGAAGGAGAAGCGCGTGGCGCGTATTGCCGGCGTCAACATCCCCAATCAAAAGCGGGCCCCGATCGGGCTCACCTATATCCACGGTATCGGTCGCGCCAAGGCGCTCGAAATCTGCAACCGGATCGGCATACCGGCCGAGCGCCGGGTGCATGAAATGACCGATGACGAGGTGCTGCGCGTGCGCGAGCTGATCGACCGCGAATATGTGGTCGAGGGCGATTTGCGCCGCACGGTGGCGATGAACATCAAGCGGCTGATGGATCTCGGCTGCTATCGCGGGCTGCGCCATCGCAAGGGCCTGCCGGTGCGGGGCCAGCGCACGCACACCAATGCGCGCACCCGCAAGGGGCCGGCCCGGCCGATCGCCGGCAAGAAGAAATAGGCGGCGGCACCAGGAAAAGGCGAGACGCGAAGAATGGCGAGAACGGCAGCACCGGCACCGCGGCTGCGGCGGCGCGAGCGCAAGAATATCACCGCGGGCACCGCGCATGTGAACGCGACCTTCAACAACACGATGATCACGATCACCGACGCCCAGGGCAATACCATCGCCTGGTCGTCCTCGGGCAGCCAGGGGTTCAAAGGCTCGCGCAAATCGACCCCTTATGCGGCGCAGGTTGCGGCTGAAGACGCTGGCCGCAAGGCGATGGAGCACGGCATGCGCACCCTCGAAATCGAGGTCAAGGGGCCGGGCTCCGGGCGCGAGTCGGCGCTGCGCGCATTGCAGGCGGTCGGTTTTGCCGTCACCTCGATCCGCGATGTGACGCCGATCCCGCACAATGGCTGCCGCCCGCCAAAGCGGCGCCGCGTCTGATGCGCAACCGCCCTCGCCGCGGCGGGGGCATTATTCGAGACACGCCGGCGGCGCTGCTGCCGGCTTTTGTTGCGGAGGCGGTCCGCCTCCAACGACCGAGGTCATAAAGCTGTGATCCAACGAAACTGGCAGACACTGATCAAACCAAAGCAGCTTTCGGTCGAGCCGGGCGACGACCCAAAGCGCGTCGCGACCGTCGTCGCCGAGCCGCTCGAACGCGGCTTCGGGTTGACGCTCGGCAATGCGCTGCGCCGTGTGCTGCTCTCTTCGCTGCAAGGTGCGGCCGTCACCTCGCTCCAGATCGACGGCGTGCTGCACGAATTCTCGTCGATGCCGGGTGTCCTCGAAGACGTGACCGACATCGTCCTCAACGTCAAAAGCATCGAGCTGCGCATGTACGGCGAGGGGCCAAAGCGGATGCGGCTGCGCGCCACCGGCCCGGGCGAGATCCGCGCCAGCGCGATCGAGACCAGCCACGACATCGACATCATGAACCCCGATCTGGTGATTTGCACGCTCGACACCGGCACCCGGATCTCGATGGAGCTGATGGTCGAAAACGGCAAGGGCTATCTGCCGGGGACGCAGAACCGGCCGGAGGATGCGCCGATCGGGCTGATCCCGGTCGATGCGCTGTTCAGCCCGGTGCGCAAGGTTTCCTACCGGGTCGAAAACACCCGTGTCGGCCAAGTCACCGACTACGATCGTTTGGCGATGCGGGTCGAGACCAATGGGGCGGTGACACCCGAGGACGCCGTCGCCTTGGCCGCACGCATTTTGCAGGACCAGCTGCAGCTCTTTATCAATTTCGAGGAGCCGCGCCACCCGTCCGACGAGACCCGCCCGAGCGAGCTGCCGTTCAACAAGAACCTGTTGCGCAAGGTGGACGAGCTGGAATTGTCGGTGCGCTCGGCCAACTGCCTGAAGAACGACAACATCGTCTATATCGGCGACCTCGTCCAAAAATCCGAAGCGGAGATGCTGCGCACGCCGAATTTCGGGCGCAAATCCTTGAACGAGATCAAGGAGGTGCTGGCGCAGATGGGGCTGCATCTGGGGATGGAGATCGCCAACTGGCCACCCGAGAATATCGAAGAGCTGGCCAAGCGCCTCGACGAGCCGTATTGAGGGGCCCATGCGACACCGTCTGCGCGGCCGTAGCTTCAGCCGCTCCTCCGAGCATCGCAAGGCGATGTTCGAGAACCTCGCCGCCGCGCTGATCAAGCACGAGCAGATCACCACGACCTTGCCCAAGGCGAAGGATCTGCGCCCGATCGTCGAGCGCATGATCACGACCGGCAAGCATGGCGGCTTGGCCAATCGACGCCGGCTGATCGCCCGGCTGCAGGATACGAAGCTGGCCGAAAAGGTGATGACGGTGCTGGCGCAGCGCTATGCCGGCCGGGCCGGCGGCTACACCCGGATCATCAAAGCCGGCTTTCGCTATGGCGACGACGCGGCGATGGCGGTGATCGAGTTCATCGATCGCGACCCGATGGCCAAGGGCAAGGATTCGGGCCCGACCGGGACCGAGGAGAAGGCAGAAGCCGAAGCCGCCTAGCCGGGCCGCGCGTCGCGGCGGCGCGCGTGGCGGACGGCGAAAATCTCGACATCCTCACCGCGCCGGCGGTAGGACAGGATGTAACTGCCGACGACGAGCCGCCGGGTTCCAGCCACAGCACCCGGCGCGCCGGAATTCGGGAATTCGGCGAGCTGTTGGTCTGCTCGCGCAAGCGCGTCAACAAAGCGCTGAGCTGCCGGCCGACTATGCTCGTCCAGATAAACCATGATACTTTGGACTTCGATAGCTGCACGCCGGGAATAGCGGACGCGCCGGTTCATTCTTCAGTCGCGGGCTGCGCTCGGGCTCCGGCAAGGAACTTTTGGAGTTTCTGGCACAGTTCTTCGGAGGTGACGGTCTCGCCGCGGTCGAGCTCGGCGATGCTCTCCAGGTCCTCGAAGATTTCGGCGCCCTCGTCTTCGAGATATTGCCGCAGCGCGCGCAGCATGACCCAGGAGCGCGGCCGGTCGAGGGCGGCGGCCAGCCGGTCGAAGGCCGCGATCACATCGCCTGGCACGCGCAGCGACACGTGGCTCGATACCGGTTGATCGTCGGGCATGGCGGCTCTTGTGCTACACTGGGATACGCAGTAGCACTAGTTTGCCGCCGCCGCCTTGTCAAGCAAGCGGACGGACCAGAAAACCCAAGGGGAGGCCGTTTGTGAGCGTCATCAGACCGATGAAAGAAAGCGATCGGCCGACGGCCCAGCGGATTTGCCGCGTCGCATTCGGGACGTTCCTCGGCGCACCCGACCCGGAAAATTTCTGGACCGATCTCGATTATGTCTACGGCCGGTTTGGCGCCGAGCACATCGCCGGCTTCACCGCCGAGCTCGATGGCGAGGTCGTCGGCTCGAATTTCGCGACGCGCTGGGGCAGTGTCGGGTTTTTCGGCCCGCTGACGACCCGGCCCGATTTGTGGAACCGCGGCATTGCCCAGCCTTTGGTGCGCGCGGTGTCGGATGCGTTCGAGGAGTGGGGCGTCGGCCATGCCGGCCTCTGCACCTTTCCGCAGAGCCCCAAGCACATTCATCTCTATCATAAATTCGGGTTTTACCCGCGCTTCCTGACCGCGATCATGGCCGCCCCGGCAAAGGCGACCGACAGCGGTGGGCGCGCTACGCGCTATTCCGAGCTGCCCGAGCCCGACCGACGCGCCGCCGAAGCGCTATGCCGAGAGGTGACCGAAACACTCTATGAAGGGCTCGATCTCGGCGCCGAGATCCGCACCGCCACGGCCCGCCGCCTCGGCGACACCCTCCTCGTGTGGGACGGAACTAGCCGCCTCGCCGGCTTTGCCGTATGCCATTGGGGCCCGGCGAGCGAGGCCGGCCAAGGCTGCTGCTATGTCAAATTTGGTGCGGTGCGGCCGGGGCGCGCCGAGGATTTTGCGGCTTTGCTCGGGGCCTGCGGCGGGCTCGCCGTCGCGGTCGGCATGCCGAACCTATTGGCCGGGGTCAACCTCGCCCGCGAGGAAGCCTACCGCTGCATGGTGGCCGACGGCTTCCGCACCGAAGTGCAGGTCGTCACGATGCACCGGCCGAACGATTGGGGCTACAGCCGGCCCGGCCTTTTCGTTCTCGACGACTGGCGTTAGAGCGTGACCCGGTAGGGATGGGATCGCTTTCGTTCTCTTTGCCGGCCCTGCGAAGAGCGGGAACTCAGCAGCCAACGTTCAGTCGTTTGCCGCTGGATCTCCGCCTTCGAATACTTCGCGAAAAGCGGTGTCATTCCGGGATGCCCGCGGGGCAGGCCCGGAACCTATGAACACCGCCGTCCGCCAGCGTATCGGATGCCGGTGTGCTTGGGTTCCGGGCTCGCGGGTAAACTACCCGCGCCCCGGAATGACATAGCTTCACGTTTCTTCACATTGACTTGCGCCGGGGCGACGAAAGACAAGGTGATCACGCCTGAACGAATTACGCTTAGCCTGCCGTCAGCCGCTGCCAATCGACCGGCTCGCCGAGCTTTAGCCGCGTTCCGGCCTCGGGCATCGGGTATTTGAGCCCGCTGGCGCAATTGAAGAGGACGACGCGCTCGTCCCGGCGGACCCGGCCGTCCGCCAGCGCCTGCTCATAGGCGGCGTAAGTCGCCGCACCCTCCGGGCAGAGCAGCAGCCCCTCCGCCTGCGCCACCTTGCGCCAGGCGGCCATGATCGCGTCGTCATCGACGGCGATCGCGAACCCGTTGCTTTCGCGCACCGCGCGCAGGATCAGAAAATCGCCGATCCCCTGCGGCACGCGAATCCCGGCGGCAAAGGTGTGCGCGTTCTCCCAGCGCGACGCGTGCTCGACGCCCTCCTCCCAGGCCTTGACCATCGGCGCGCAGCCGGCCGCCTGGACCACGACCATGCGCGGCCGCTGTGGCCCGATCCAGCCGATCTTTTCGAGCTCGTCGAACGCCTTCCACATGCCGATGATTCCGGTGCCGCCACCGGTCGGGTAAAAGATCGCGTCGGGCAATTCCCAGCCGAGCTGCTCTGCCAGCTCGATCCCCATCGTCTTCTTGCCCTCGATCCGATAGGGCTCGCGCAAGGTCGAGCAGTTGAACCAGCCGACCGCCTTCTCGCCCTCCGCGACGAGCCGGCCGCAATCGTCGATCAGCCCGTCGACCAGAAACACCTGCGCACCCTGCATCGCGATCTCGCGCACATTCACGGCCGGGGTGTCGTCGGGGCAGAAGACGTAGGCCTTGATGCCGGCGCGCGCGCAGTAGGCGGCCATCGCCGCCCCGGCATTGCCATTGGTCGGCATCGCCATCGTGCGAACCCCGAGCTCCTTGGCCATCGACACCGCGAGCGCGAGGCCCCGCGCCTTGAACGAGCCGGTCGGCAAGCGGCCCTCGTCCTTGACCAGCACCTCTCCCCGATCCGCCAGCCGTGGCAGCGGCACCAGCGGGGTCACGACCTCGCCGAGCGCCACGACATCCTGCGCCCGGCGCACCGGCAGCAATTCACGATAGCGCCACAATGTCTGCGGCCTTGCGGCGAGCGCGTCGCGCGGCAGTGCCGCCCGCACGCCGTCGAGATCGTAGCGCACCAGGAGCGGCCGGCCGTCCCGCGACAATGTCTGCAACGTGTCGGCGGAATAATGCTCCCCGGTCAGGCCGCATTCGAGATGGGTGACAAAGGTCGGCAGATTGCCGCCGGTCCAGTCGTAGTCGGCCATCGAAATCTCCAGCGGCGAAACGGGGTCGGTCAGCCCGCCGCGACGAAATACGGGGCGAGGTTTGCGCGGATGCGCGCCATTACCGGCGGATCGGGCGGCGGGATCACGAACTCGAGGCCGGTCACGGTTTCGAACGCCTCGATATAACGGCGGGCAGCCTCGATGATGACGTCGCGTGGGATCGGCGGGATCGGGTCGCGGTAAGGGTCGCAGCGTGCCGTGACCCAGCGCCGCAGGAAATCCTTGTCGAGGGTTTTCGGCAGCTCGCCGGCGGCAAGCTGCTCTTCATAGCTGTCGGCGAGCCAATACCGGCTGCTGTCGGGGGTGTGGATTTCGTCGGCAAGAACAATATCCCCCGCGGGATCCAAGCCGAACTCGTATTTGGTATCGACCAGGATCAGGCCGCGCTGACGGGCGATCTCCCGCCCCCGCGCGAACAGCCTCAAGGCGAGAGCCTGGACCTCGTCCCACTGCGCCGCGGTCAACAGGCCGCGCGCGACAATGTCGGCGGCGGTCAGCGGCTCGTCATGCTCGCCATCTCCGGCCTTGGTCGTCGGCGTAACGATCGTTTCCGGCAGCTTTTGGTTCTGCCGCAACCCCTCTGGAAACAGAATGCCGTAGATCCGGCGCAGCCCGTCTCGGTACATCGGCCAGATCGAGGTTGCCGTCGTCCCGGTCAGATAGTCGCGCACAACGATCTCGACCGGCATGATGTCGAGCCGGCGGCAAACCAGCACATTCGGGTCGGGGTATTCGATGACGTGGTTCGGGCAGATGTCGCCGGTCGCGTCGAACCAATAGCGGGCGGTCTGCGTCAGCACCTGTCCTTTGAACGGGACCGCGGTGATGTTCCGGTCGAAGGCGCTGAGCCGGTCGGTGGCGATGATGATCCGGCGGCCGTCGGCGAGGTCGTAATTGTCGCGGACCTTGCCGCGATAGTGTTTCGGCAGCTCGGCGATCGTCGCGTCGGTTACGACATCATCGAGCCGCGCGGCCAGCGCCGCCCATTCGAGCATATGGCGGCGCCGGTGATCTTGCGCTCAGCGATGGCCCATGCCGCCGCCGCCATGAAAGCCACCCCCGCCGCCATGAAAGCCACCCCCGCCGCCGTGAAACCCGGCGCCGTGAAAGCCGCCGCCGTGAAAGCCGCCGCGAAATCCTCCATGAAACCCGCCATGGAAGCCGCAATTCCAGCAATGGCCAAAACCGAAGGAGAAGCCGACCGGCCAGGCGCCCCAGCCGCCCCAACCCCAGCCGCCCCAACCCCAAGACGGGTAGCCCCAATACGGATAGGACGCATAGTATGGATTGTAGTAATTCGGATAATAGTAGCTATACGGATAGGAATATTGATTGGGTTGTTGTTGATATTGAGAGGATTGTTGATACTGGTAGGGCTGCTGCTGCTGCTGTTGGTAGGGCTGCTGCTGGTAGGGTTGCTGGGAGCTGTAGTTGTAATTATAGCTCGGCGCCGCCGGCTGCTGGTAGGAATAGCCCGTGCCTTGGGCCATCGCAGGCTGCACCGGTGCGGCTATCAGCCCCAACCCCGCCGCCGACATCAAGGCCGCAGCTATGGCGGTTCGCCCGGCCCAGCTGGTCACGGCACACACGCGCATCACTACCTCCACTCGATCGGGGCCTCAGCCTCGCGACAACGTGCTATATGGATACGACATTCCGATTGTCATCGTCCCCACGGCGAGCGGCACCCGGTCGGGCCCGCAGCGTCGCTTTTTTGCCATCGGCAGCCGGAGAAGGAGCATGGATTCGGCGACGCCCGCACCACCGATCTCGCCTGCTGCGCAACCCTTGGTTCGGGTCATGGCGATGCCCGCGGACGCCAACCCGAACGGCGATATTTTCGGCGGCTGGCTGTTGGCGCAGATGGACCTGGCCGGCGGCAATCTCGCCGTGCGGCGCGCCCGCGGCCGCTGCGCCACGGTCGCGGTCGACGGGATGGTGTTCCACGAGCCGGTCTATGTCGGCGACGAGGTCAGCTGCTATGGGGAAATCGTCAAGACCGGGCGCAGCTCGATCACGGTGCGCATCGAGGCATGGCGGCGCAACCTCGCTGTGGGCGAAGTGCGCAAAGTGACACAGGCGATTTTCACCTATGTCGCGCTCGGCGAGGACCGCCGGCCGCGCTCGCTTCCCCCGCCATAATCAGCTCGCGGACGGTTCGGAACGCGTCGCGACGGCGATGTCGAGCCAACCGAGCGGGGTCACGGCGGCGCGGTCGCCGGGCCGGATCAGCACCGTCGTCATTGCCGATTCGACGATCGCCGGCCCCGCAATAATCTGCGCCGGGGCGAGCGTATCGAAATCCCAGACCGGCGCCGCGACCCAGCCGTCGAGCCAGATCCGGCGCTCGCCGCGTGGTGCCGCCGGACCGGCATTGCCGAGCACGGGCTCGTGCGGCAGCGCCGAAAGCACGCCGATAACAGCGGTGCGGGCGTTGACCAGCACGGTTTCCTGGTCGCGCAAGGAGTAGGTGTAGAACTCTTCGTGCCGGCGATGGAACCGCTCGACGAGTTGCGGCAGCGGGTCGGGGAGCGCCCAATCGACATCGTCGAGCGGGACCGCAATCTCGAACACTTGCTCGCCATAGCGCATTTCGACCGAGCGCATGGTCCGCACCGGCCCGTCAAACCCTGCCGCGGGCCCCGGTCCGTCTGAAGCGCGCAGCCGCGCCAGCCCCTCCGCCTCCATCTCGTCGAAGAGACGCCTGACCGTCTCACCGTCGAGCGCTTGCGTGTCGCCGATATGGGTGCGCGCGACCTCGAAACGCAGATCGGTGGCGAGCATGCCCCAGGCCGACAAGACCGCTGCGACGCGTGGCACGATGACCCGAGCGAGGTCGAGCTGGCGGGCAATCGCGGTCGCATGCAGCCCGGAGGCGCCGCCAAAGGCAAAGAGGGCAAAGCGGCGCGGATCGATGCCGCGGCGAACCGAGACGAGCCGCACCCCCTCGGCCATGCTGGTGTTGACGACACGATGGATACCCTCTGCCGCGGCCAGCCGGTCGATGCCGAGCGACGCGGCGATCGGCTCGATTGCAGCTTCGGCCGCGGCCCGGTCGAGGACCCGCCGCCCGCCGAGAAAGCTCGCCGGGTCGAGGTAGCCGAGAACGAGATTGGCGTCGGTGACGGTTGCGGCGATGCCGCCTCGACCATAGCAGGCCGGCCCCGGAGCGGCGCCGGCGCTCTCCGGTCCGACATGCAGGATGCCGCCGGCGCCGACCCGGGCGATCGAGCCGCCGCCGGCCCCGATGCTGGCGATGTCGAGGCTCTGCAACGCGACCGTCTGGCCGGCGACGCGACGCCCGGCCGCGAGGCTCGGCCGGCCGCCGACGATCAGCGAAATATCGGTGCTGGTGCCGCCCATATCGAACGGGATCAGGTCGCCCGCATCGGCGAGGCGCGCGGCGTGCACGCTCCCGGCCACACCGCCGGCCGGCCCGGACAGCACCGCGCCCGCCGCGAGCCGAGCCGCCTCGGCGATCGGCGTCACCCCGCCATGCGACTGGATCACCAGCACCGGCCCGGCATAGCCGGCCGCGCTCAACCGTGTTTCGAGCCGCTCGAGATAGCGCGCCAGGGCCGGCCCGACATAGGCGTTGACGACCGTCGTCGAGACCCGCTCGAACTCCTTGATCTGCGGCAAGACGTCGGAGGACAGCGAGATATAGGCGTGGGGAAGCGCGCGGACGATCGCATCGCGGGTGGCGCGCTCGTGCGCCGGGTCGCGCCAAGCATGCAGATAGCACACCGCGACCGCCTCGACCCGCTCCCGCCGCAACACCGCGAGCGCGGCTTCCAGCGAGGCCATGTCGAGCGGGGTCTCGACCCGGCCGTCGGCGCGCAGCCGCTCGCGCACCCCGAGCCGCAATCGCCGTGGCACCAGCTGCTCGGGTGGCGGCACGCGCAAATTGTAGCGGTCGTCCTTGAGCCCCTCGCGCATCTCGATGACGTCGCGATGGCCTTCTGTCGTCAGGAGCCCGACCCTGGCGCCGGCACGCTCGATCAGCGCGTTGGTCGCGACCGTGGTGCCGTGCACGATGCGCTCGGTCTGGCACAGCAGCGCGGCGGTATCGAGACGCAGCGCCTCGGCCAAAAGCCGCAGCCCGTCGAGCACACCGACCGAAGGGTCTTCGGGGGTCGACGGCGCCTTGGCGAGCGTCGTGCGCCCCGCATCGTCGACCGCGACGAGATCGGTAAAGGTGCCGCCGACATCAATCCCGATGCGGTACATGCCCCCTCCCTAACCCTTCCCGCCAGCGGGCGAGGGGAATACGAGCTTGTCGCAAAACCCCGGAAGCAACGGACGGCGGGTCAGCATATTCGTTCGTCTCTAATGCAGTTTGCTCACCCTTGCCCGGACGCTCTTTCGCCCGTGAGCGAAGGACGTTCAGACCGGTGACGCCGTGGAGCGCAGCCCAGACCCTTGGCGTCCTCTGCGGCAAAGCGGCTAATCCGCCACCTCCTCCAATGCCGGCTCGGCCTGGACCGGCAGGACGACGCGGAAGGTCGAGCCTTGCCCCAGGACCGACTCGACCGTGATCATCCCGCCCTGCATCTCGACCATGCGCTTCGAGATTGCGAGGCCGAGCCCGGTGCCGCCCTTTTTGCGGGTGTTGGTGTTGTCGATCTGCTGAAACTCGCCAAAGATGCGCTCCTGGTCGGCATCGGCGATGCCGGGCCCGGTGTCGCGCACCGTGAGCACGAACTGGCCGCTCTCCAGCGCGGCGCGGATCTCGACCTCGCCCGCATCGGTGAATTTGATCGCATTGCCGACAAGGTTCAGCAGCACTTGCGCGAGGCGCCGCGCGTCGCCGCGGGCGGTCGGCATGCCGACCTCGATTCTTGTCGTGAATTTTAGCCCCTTCGCCGTCGCCAGCGGCTCGGTCGCAATGACGACGCCACGCACCGTCTCGGGCAGGCTGTACTCCTCGACCGAGAGCGTCAATTGCCCGGCCTCGATCTTGGACAGGTCGAGCACGTCGTTGATCAGGGCCAGAAGATGCTTGCCGTTGTTCTGGATGCGCTCGACGACACCTTTCGGCCGCTCGGGCAATTCGCCGTAAATCCCGTCCACGAGCAGCTCGGCATAGCCGAGGACCGCGTTCAAGGGCGTGCGCAATTCATGGCTCATATTGGCGAGAAAGGCCGATTTGTGCTGGCTCGCCATTTCCAGCTCGAGGTAGAGACGCCCGAGCTCTTCGGAGGTGTGGTTGATGTTGACCGCCAGCGCGCCGAGCTCGTCGCGATTGGCGACCCTGACGCGCCGCGTGAAATCGCCCGAGGCGATCTCGTCGAGCCGCGCATTGATCTCGCGGATCGGCCCGACCAGCGACAGCGAGATCGTGCGCCCGAGGATCAGCGCCAGCGCGATCGCACCGAGCACGAAGGCGATGACGATTTCCCGCGAGGTGCGGTAGGCGGCGCCGCTCGCCTCGATGTCCCCCACCACGTCGGCCTCGGCCTTGTTGACCAGCTCGTTGGTCAGCCGTTCGAGCCGGTCCGCCAACGGCCGCGCCTGCGTCAGCTGCGCCGCGCGCGCCTCGCCGACCTGTCCCTTGCGGATCAGCTCGACGACCCGGGTCACGACGGCGATGAACCGGTCGTATTCCTGATGGACCTTGCCGAGCAGCTTGATCTCGTCCTTGGCGACGAACTGCAGCCGCTCGAGGTCGTAGCCGAACTGGTTCAGCTGGCGCAGCGCGCCATCCAGGCTGCGCTCGTCGGAGACCAAGAGCGCCGAGGAGATGCTGTAGAGCTGGCTCGTCGTGTCGTGCTGGACCTGGCGGTAAGCGGCGATCTTGCGTTCGCTCGCGATCAGCTCCTCGGTGCGCCGGTTGACGCCGCGCAAGGTGTAGAGCCCGACCGCGCCGAGCGCCACCAGCAGCACGACGATGGCGAGAAACGCGAGCAGCAGCTTGGTCTGGACGCGCCATGGCAGGCGCGCGACCGAGCCGACCAGAAGATTGCTGCGCGATCTCATTCCTTGCCAACGAGGCTCAGCAGGTCACGCCTGAATTCCTCGGGGTCGAAGCGCGCACCGAGATATTGGACGCGCATCTCGCCATCGCCATCGACGATCGATGTCAGTGCGGTGTGATCGACCGAGCCGTCCTCCTGCTTTGCGACAAATACCCCATAGCGCCTGGTCACGTCACGGATTGCCGTGGGCGAGCCGGTCAGGAAATTCCACCCGTCGAGCCGCGCGCCGTAGTTCTGCGCGTAGCCCTTCAGCACCGCCGGCGTGTCACGCTCGGGATCGACGGTGATCGACACGAAGTGGACCTTCGATCCGAAGCTCGGCCCCAGCTCGTCCTGGACCCGCGCCATCTTCTGGGTCAAGAGCGGGCAGACGTCCGGGCAGGTCGTGTAGATGAAGGTCACCGCGACGACCTTGCCGCGCAGCGAAGCGAGGCTCACCGGCGCGCCGTCTTGCGAGGTCAGGGTGAAGGGCGGCGCCGGCCCGATCACCGGCAGCCGCGCGTTCTGCTGCGCTGTGCCCTCGATGCGCCGAGGCCAATGCCGGCAGCGCGAAGCAGGAGCAATGCCGAAAGGAACGCCGCCAGCCTGTTCATGTCTTCAGCTCGCGTTTGACCTCGTTGAGGAAACGCCAGTCGGTGCCGTCGGCAATGATCTTTTGCGGGCTCGATTTGACAAAGCCGAGATCGTGAAGCCGCAGCGCGTAGAAGCGGAGCGTGTCCTCGGCGTCGTACTCGCGCCATTTGTCGTAGGGAACGTCGCGCAGCGTCTGCAGCGCATAGTCGTAGCGCGGAGCATAACCGCCGTCGACGAGTCGCTGGGCGGCAGCCGCCGGGTCGCTGGCGCACAAATCGGCGGCTTTCAGGATGGCGCGCAGCACGCGTTTGGTCGCGACCGGATACCTCTCTACGAACTCCCGGTGGCCCGCCAGCATGCAGCAGAAATATTGCGACCACGGGCGGTCCATCGAGCTGTTGACGACCACGTGCCCGATATGCCGGGCGCGCAAATCCTGCGGCACGGGCGGAAGGCCGAGGCAGGCGTCGATCTTGCCGTCTGCAAACAGCGCGGCCGGGGTCGGCGACTGGCTGGTGACCCAATGGATGTCGTTCGCCGGGTCGAGGCCGATGTGCGCGGCCATCACCGACAAGAACAGATGGTCGCTGGACCCGAGCGCCGCCACTCCGACACTCTTGCCTTTGAGATCGCTGATGCTGCGGATGCCCTCGTTGCCGAACAACTCGAAGCAGCCGACATGCACGCCGGCCAGAACCGTCACCGCGCCGCCGCCGTCGATCACCGACACCCATTGCGGGGCAAAGTGCAAATTGAAGTCGACCTTGCCGCTCGCGACCGCCTCATTGATCTCGGCGCTCGACGCCGCATGGACATATTTGATATCGGTGAAGCCCTCCGCCCGCAGCAGGTCTTCCGCGACAAATTGCGGCGCGTGGCAAAGCGACGGCGTGCGCATAAAGCGCACCGAGGTTATCTCGGGCGCCCCCGCCGCTGCCAAGGCCCGCGGCGCGTGGAGCAGTCCGGCGGCGCCCGCCAGTGAGAGGGTGGCCAGAAACCCGCGCCGTGTCTGCAGTATCGCCATCGAAAGCCTCCGCTGCCCGTCGCGGTCACGCCTTCAGCTCGCGCTTGAGCTCGTTCAAAAACCGCCAGTCGGTGTTTCCGGCGATGATCTCGTTGCGGGCTCGATTTGATCAAACCCGGCGTCGTGCATGCGCAATGCGTAGAACCGGATCGTGTCTTCGGCGTCGTACTCTCGCCATTGGTCGTACGAAACATCCTTTAGCGTCTGCAGCGCATAGTCGTATCGGTCGGTGAAACCGCCGGCGACGAGATCGCGGCGCTGCCAACGCCGGATCGGTCGCGCAGAGATTCGCCGCCTTGAGGATCGCACGCATCGCGCGTTTGGTCGCGATCGGATGCCGCCGCACGAATTCCCGATTGCCGCCGAGCATGCAGCAAAAATATTGCGACCATGGCCGGTCGACTGTGCGTATCGAGGATGACGCGGCCGATATGCCGGGCGCGCAACTCCTGCGGCTCCGGCGGAAAGCCGAGAAAGGCGTCGATCCTGCCGTCGATGAACAGATCCTTCGGCTTGCCCGCCGGAACAACGAGCCACCGGATGTCCTTCTTGGGGTCGAGCCCGACCTCGGCGGCCATCAGGCTCAGCAACAGATGCCCAGCTGATTCCGAACCCCTGCACGCCGACGGTCTTTCCCTTGAGATCGGCGATCCGCCTGACGCGTTCATTGCCGAACAATACGAAGCAGCCGACATGCACGCCGGCCAGCACCGTCGACGTTTCTCCTTTAGCGAGGTCGATGACGAAGTTCGACGCATAGTGCACCAATAGATCCACGTCGCCGCGCGCCAGCGGTTCGGTTCCCTTCACCGGCGCAACATCGACATAGCGAATGTCGACGAAACCCTCCGCCTCGAGCAGCTGCCGGGTGATCATCTGCGGCATCGTGCAGATTGCGGGGGTCTTCGCGAGTTTGATGCTGGTCGTCTCCAGGCCCGGCTCCTCCGCGGCCGCAGGTGAAAGCGGCAGCGCAGCCGCAGCGCCGGCCAACGCGGCGGTGCGGAAAAAACGGCGGCGGGTCTGCATCATCGACATCGAAATCCTCCCGTTCTTTCGTTCACGCCTTCAGTTCGCGTTTTAGTTCGTCCAAGAAGCGCCAGTCGGTGCCCTCCGCAATGATCTTCTGCGGGGTCGACTTGACGAACCCGGCGTCGCGCATGCGCAGCGAGTAAAAGCGGACGGTGTCCTCAGCGTCGTACTCGCGCCATTTGTCGTAGGGATTGTCCTTTAGCGTCTGCAGCGCATAATCGTACCGAGGGGTGAAGCCGCCATCGACGAGCATCCGCGCGGCGCGCTCCGGCTCGATCGCGCAAAGATCGGTCGCCTTCAGGATCGCGCGCATCGCCCGCTTGGTGGCGACCGGATGTCGCTGCACGAATTCGCGATTGCCTCCGAGCATGCAGCAGAAATATTGCGACCACGGGCGGTCCACCGCCGTATCGAAGATGACCCGACCGATATGCCGGGCGCGCAACTCCTGCGGCTCCGGCGGAAAGCCGAGGAAGGCATCGATCTTGCCCTCGATGAACAAATCTTTTGGCTTGCGCTTGGGATCGGCGATCCAGCGGATGTCCTTCTTCGGGTCGAGCCCGACCCCGGCGGCCATCAGGCTCAGCAACGCATATGGGCTCGATCGGAAACCCCGGCACGCCAACGGTCCTTCCCTTCAGACCGGCGATGGTGTGAACATCTTCATGTCCAAACAGCACGAAGCAGCCGACATGCACCCCGGCCAGCAGTGTAAACGCTTCTCCCTTGTCGAGGCCGACGATGAAGTTCGACGCATAGTTCACCATCAAATCCACGTCGTCGCGCGCCAGTGGCTCGGTGGGGGCCGCCCCATCGACATAATGGATATCGGTGAAACCCTCCGCCTGCAGCAGCTTGACGGGTGACCATCTGCGGCATAGTGCAGATTGCAGGCGGTCTGCGGGAGTTTGATGGTGGTGGTCTCCAGGCCCGGCTCCGCCGCGCGCGCAGGCGGAAGCGGCAGCGCCGCCGCAGCGCCGGCCAATGCTGCGGTGCCGAGAAACCGGCGTCGGGTTTGCGTTAGTGACATTGCCGCCCCCCTTCATGGCTCATGCCTTCAGCTCGCGTTTGAGCTCGTTCAAAAAGCGCCAGTCGGTGCCCTCGGCGATGATCTTGTTCGGATCGGATGTGATCAGCCCGACCTCGTGCAGGCGCAGCGCATAGTAGCGGAGAGTGTCCTCGGGATCGTATTCGCGCCATTTGTCGTAAGGCAGCTCGCTCAACGCCTGACGGGCATATTCGTATGTCGGGGTGAACCCGCCGTCGACGAGCCGCTGCGCGACACGGGCGGGGTCGGTGGCGCAGAGGTCGAAGGCTTTGAAGATGGCGCGCGCCGCGCGTTTGGTCGCGACGGGACATTTCCGCACGAATTCTCGATTGCCGCCAAGCATGCAACAGAAATACTGCGACCACGGACGGTCCGTCGTGCTGTTCATTACCACGTGTCCGACGTGCCGTGCCCGCAGCTCCTGAGGCTGGGGCGGAAAGCCCAAAAAGGCGTCGGTCTTGCCGTCTACGAAAAGCTGCATCGTCCCGACCGATTTGGTGACGATCCAGTCGATATCCCTGTGTGGATCGAGCCCGACCTGAGCGGCGATCAGAACCAGGAATAAATGGTACGGCGATCCGAACCCTGGGATTCCGACCCTTTTGCCTTTGAGGTCGATGATGCTCCCAACATTTCCGTTTCCGAACAACTCGAAGCAACCAACATGCGCGCCGGCCAGCACCGTGACCGGGAGGCCGCGGTCGATAGCCTGGACATATTCCGACGCATACTGCAAACCCAAATCCAGCTCCCCATTGGCAAGCTTTTCCTGAAAGCCTTGGCTCGGCAGCGGAAGATGACGGATATCCGTGAACCCTTCGGCGCGCAGCAGCTCGTCGGCGACATCCTCAGGAGCGACGCAGATGCTGGGGGACTTCATAAGCCTCAGCGATGTGGTTTCGAGCCGCTCTTCAGCGGCCGCGGCGCGCGGCGTGCGCAGCAAGCCGGCGGCTCCCACCAATGGCAGCGCCGCCAGCAAATCGCGTCGCGTCGGCAACAAGGTCATTGCGAAGACCCTCCCTCTCTTTTGGCGCTTATGTCTTCAACTCGCGCTCGAGCTCGTCGAGGCGCTTTGGCATGCGCTACCGCTCCCCGCCGCCGGCGCCGCGGCGCGGCCGCCCAGGCGGCGCCGGAACCGGGGCTGGCACTTCGCGCCAGGTTCGATTAGACGTGCTATGGGCGTCTGAACGCTTATACGCAGAGGAACCGCGATGACCGGGCTGGCGCGCTGGACCGTAAAGGTTTCGAAGGAAACCGACACTGCGGTGCGCTCGTATCTCGCCGAGCACGGCGGCAAGAAGGGCGACCTGTCGAAATTCATCGAGCGCGCGGTCAGAAAGGAGGTGCTGCGCGCGACGGTCCACGACATCCAGGAGCGCAACGCCGATCTGCCGGGCGACGAGGTGCAGGCGCTGATCGACGACGCCTGCGCCGCGGTCCGACGCGAATTCTGGCCCGGCCGAACCTGGTAGACCCGCCGGTCTCGCGTGCGGGTCGTTCTCGACACCAACATCCTCCTGAGTGCGCTGATCCGACGCGACAGCATCCCCGGCCGCATCCTCGACGCGTGGTTCGAGGACCAGTTCGTTTTGCTGACTGCATCCCTTGCTGATCGAGGAGTTGCGGGCCGTCAGCCGGCGGCCGCAGATCCGCTCCCTGATCCGGCCGGCGCAGGCGGGACGGCTGGTCAATCAGATCCGCGCCCTCGCCGAACCGGTCACCCGTCTGCCGGCAACGCGGCGCTCCGACGACCCTGCCGACGATTTCCTGCTGGCAATGACCGAAGCCGGTCAGGCCGACTATCTCGTGACCGGCGACAAGGCCGGCTTGCTCGCTTTGAAGCGCCACCACGCAGCGATGATCCTGACGGCCCGCGCCTTTCTCGACGTGCTTCACGCATAGAGAACCCGCCCTGCCGCCCAGAGCGCGCGGTGAGCGCGCCGCCGCCGCCCCGCGCTCGGCGCTCATGCCTTCAGCTCTTGCTTGAGCTCGTTCAAGAAGCGCCAGTCGGTGTGCTCGGCGATGATCTGCTGCGGGGTCGATTTGATAAAGCCCACCTCGCGCAGGCGCAGGGCATAGAAACGGACGGTGTCTTCGGCGTCGTACTCACGCCATTTGTCGTAAGGCAGCTCGCTCAGAGCCTCTACGGCGTAGTCGTAGCGGGCGGTAAACCCGCCATCGACCAGCCGACGCGCGGCCCGCGCCGGATCGGCAGCGCACAAATCGGCGGATTTGAGGATCGCCCGCAGCACGCGCTTTGTAGCAACCGGGTGCGCCCGCACGTAATCCGCGTTGCCCCCCAGCATGCAGCAGAAATATTGCGACCACGGCCGGTCCACCGCGGTGTTGACGAGCACGTGGCCGATATGCCGGGCGCGCAATTCCTGCGGCTCCGGCGGAAAGCCGAGAAAGGCATCGATCCGGCCCTCGATAAAGCGTTCGATCGGCTTCGCCTTCGGGTCGGTGACCCAGTGGATATCCTTTGCCGGGTCGAGCCCGAGCTCGGCCGTCATCAAGGTCAGCAGCACGTGCGGGCTCGACCCCAAGGCCTGGATCCCGACGCTCTTTCCCTTCAAATCGGCGATCGTGCGGACGCTCTCGCTCGCAAACAATTCGAAACAGCCGACCATGACGCCGGACAACAATGTGATCGCCTCGCCGCGATCGATGCCCTGAACAAAGTTCGACGCATAGTTCGTGTCGAAATCGACCTTTCCGCTCGCGATTGGCTTGGTCGAGCCGGATGGCCCGTCGACGTAACGGATATCGGTGAAGCCCTCGGCCCGCAGCAATTCCTCGGCGACGTATTGCGGGGCGATGCAAACGCCGGGGATGCGGGGCAGGCGCACGGTTGTCGTTTCGGGCGGGGGCTCCGCCGCCCGCGCTGCCGACGGGCGCAGCAAGGCCGCCAGCGCCGGCCAATGCCGCGGCGCCGATGAAGCGGCGGCGGGTCTGCGTAATCATGGTCAGCCTCCCCAACAACTTTTCATCGCCGTCAAGCTCCGGCAGGCAGCCTGCTTGCCCCACCAATGCGCGCCGTTGCGGCGCGCGTGTGTGAATTGCTTCACACTCCTCGGGCGTGTGAACCAATCCAAAGATTTGTCATTCCGGGGCGTGGGCGCAGCCCGCGAGCCCGGAACCCATGCACACGGCTTGCGATACGCTGGCGGACGGCGGTGTTCATAGGTTCCGGGCCTGCCCCCTGTTCAAGCCAGGGGCAGGCTCTGCGGGCATCCCGGAATGACATTGCTTTCGACGGAGGATTTCTTCACAAGCTCTCAGGCCCTCTCACCCGCGCTCATTCCGCCGCGTCCTCCAGCGCCGGCTCGACCTCGACCGGCATGACGACGCGGAAGGTCGAGCCCTGCCCCAGGACCGACTCGACCGTGATCATCCCGCCCTGCATCTCGACCATGCGCTTGGAGATCGCGAGGCCGAGGCCGGTGCCGCCCTTTTTGCGGGTGTCGGCGTTGTCGATCTGCTGGAACTCGCCAAAGATGCGGTCCTGGTCGGCGTCGGCGATGCCCGGCCCGGTGTCGCGCACCGTGAGCACGAATTGGCCGGTGACGAGTGCGGCGCGGATCTCGACCTCGCCCGCATCGGTGAACTTGATCGCATTGCCGACGAGGTTCAAAAGCACCTGCGCGAGGCGCCGGGCGTCGCCATGGCCCCTCGGCATCCCGCCCTCGACCGATGGCGGTGAATTTGAGCCCCTTCGCCGCAGCGAGCGGCTCGGTCGCGACGACCACCGTCTTCACCAGCTCGGGCAGGCTGTAATCCTCGATCGTCAGGGCCAGCTGGCCGGCCTCGATCTTGGCCAGATCGA
This sequence comes from uncultured Alphaproteobacteria bacterium, assembly GCA_963702685.1. Lineage (GTDB taxonomy): Bacteria > Pseudomonadota > Alphaproteobacteria > ATCC43930 > CGMCC-115725 > AP-15. The sequence continues at coordinate 216,723 of CAVPDQ010000014.1, forward strand.
GCACATCGTTGATCAATGCCAACAAATGCTTGCCGTTGTTCTGCACGCGTTCGAGCACCCCCTGCGCCTTTTCCGGCAAGACGCCGTAGATGCCGTCGACCAGCAATTCGGCGTACCCCAGGATCGCGTTCAAGGGCGTGCGCAATTCGTGGCTCATATTGGCGAGGAACTGCGATTTGTGCTCGCTCGCCAATGCCAATTGCTCGCTCTTCTCGGCGATCTCGCGGAAGAGACGCGCATTCTGGATCGCCAATACCGACTGGCTCGCCAGGGTCTGCATCAGCCGCACCGTCTCGGCCGGGAATTCGCCGGCCATGCGCCGCTGCAATACCAGCGCACCCAGAATCCGCTCGGGGCCGACCAATGGCACGATCAAGGCCGAGCGCAGGCCGGCGGCGAGGCTCGCCTCGACCAACGGCGTCTTGGGCCGCTGCGCCAGATCGGTGAGCTGCACCGGGGCACGGCGCGCCGCCGCCTCGCTCATCGCGGTTTCCGCCTCGGCGACGCTGACATCGCGCATCGCGCCGGCGAACCCATCGTCCAACCCGGCCGCCTCGACCAGGCGGAAGGCGCGCTCGGCGCGGTTGTAGCGGAACACGGCACCGGCATCCGCTCCGGTCAATCCGACCGAGCGGGTCAGGATCGTCGACAACACCGCGCGCAGATCGAGCGTCGAGCTGACCGCCTGCCCGACCTCGGAGAGCAGCCGCAATTCACCGACCGACTGCCCCAGCTCGGCGGTGCGGGCGCGCAATTCGTTGAACAGCCGCGCATTCTCGATCGCGATCACCGCCTGGTCGGCAAAGGTCGTGACGAGCGCGATCTGCTTGTCGGTAAACGGCTCCGACCCGACGGCGGGCAAGGCCGATAACGCCGATCGGCTCACCCTCGCGCAACAGCGGCACAGCCAAGCACGGTGCGCTGTGTGCCGAGCGTGATCGCTTCGTGCACGCTGAAATCCGGATCGGCGGCGAAATCGGGAATGTGGACGGCTCGCCGCTCGATCACCGCGCGCCCGGTAATCGCGCCGCGGCCCAGTGCAAACGCCCCTTTGCTCTGAAGAAAGGTCGCGAACTCCGCCGGCAACCATAGCTTGCGGCCAATCTATAACGTTCGCCATCTCGGCGGTGAAGCAATGCCATCATCCGCGTCGCACAGGCGCGCCGCGGTCTCGACCAAGGTTTGAAGGACCGGGCCCAGGTCCGCGCCCGACTGGCTGATGACCTTCAGCACGTCGCTGGTTGCGGTCTGGTATTCGAGCGATTCCTGCAGATCGTCGGTGCGCTGCCGCAATTCGTCGAGGAGCCGCGCGTTCTCGATCGCGATCACCGCCTGCGCCGCGAAATTTTCGACGAGAGCCACCTGCTTGCCGGTGAACGGCCGCACCTCGCGGCGGTACACTCTGACCGCGCCGAGCAGCACGCCGTCTTTGCGCAGCGGCACCGTCAGCGAGGTGCGAATCCCGCCGATATCGATGATCCGACGATAAGCCGGGACATCACGGTAGGCGCCGTCCTCGCGCGCATCGGCGAGGTGGATAATCCGCTCGCCGTGCAGCAGTCGCGACAGCGGGTTCCCCTCCGCCGGCCGAAACGCACCTTGCTGCCGCCAATATTCGGCGAAGTCGAGCTTCGCCTCGAACCGCGGCCGGGTGAAAGATTTCACCGTCGTAAGTGAGAAAATGGCCGTGCGCGGCCTCGCAAAGGCGGATCGCCCGATCCAGCATCGCCTCGAACACCGGGGCGAGATCGCCGGGCGAGCAGTTGATGACCTGCAAGACTTCGGCGGTCGCGGTCTGCTGCTCCAAGCGCCTCGCGCGTCTCGGTAATCAGCCGCGCATTTTCCATCGCGATCACCGCCTGCGCGGCAAAATTTTGCAACAGCGCGATCTGCTTGTCAGAGAACGGCCGCGCTTCCTTCCGGCCGGCGCTGATTAGGCCCAGCAAGAGGTTTTCCTTACGCAACGGGACGAACAACAAGGTGCGAATGCCGGCAGCATCGACGGCCATCCGAGCCCTCGGATCGGTGCGCGTGTGAGGTGGTCCGCCAAGTCGGGGATTTGTACGAAGCGACCGTCACTAATCAGGGAGTGCAGTGTGCCGTCGCCTTCCAGCGCGTAGGGCTGACGCAGCAACTCCTGGAGCGCTTCAGGAAAACCCCGCGTCGCGACGGCGCGGAACTTCTCGCCATCGTAGAGTTGCAAGCTGCCATAGGCGACCCCGCACAGGCTGTGCGCTTTCTCCAATATCGCGTCGAACACCGGCGCCAGATCGCCGGGCGAGGAATTGATGACCCCCAATACCTCGGCGGTCGCGGTCTGCTGCTCCAAGGCCTCGCGCGTCTCGGTCGAGAGCCGCGCATTCTCCATCGCGATCACCGCCTGTGCGGCGAAGTTCTGCAACAGCGCGATCTGCTTGTCGGTGAAGGGCCGCACCTCCTGGCGATTGGCGGTGATGTAGCCGAGCAGGACGTCGTCCTTGCGGAGCGCAACCGCGAGAAGGGTGCGGGCACCCGCAGATCCGGTTGCGGCGCGATGGATAGGGTCGTCCGACGAGAACTGCGCGGCCGTGAGATCGGCGATGTGAACGACGCCATCTCCGCCGGCCAGCTCGGCCAAGCGCCCCGGAATACGAAACGGCCGGCGCAGCACAGCCGCAAGCTCCTCCGGCATGCCACGCATTGCGACTGCGCGGAAATATTCTCCGTCGGCAACTGTCAGGGACCCGTGCGCGGCGCCGCACAGCGTGTGCGCCTTCTCCAAGATCGCCTCGAACACCGGCGCGAGGTCGCCGGGCGAGGAATTGATGACCTGCAGCACCTCGGCGGTCGCGGTCTGCTGTTCCAGCGCCTCGCGCGTCTCGTCGAGGAGCCGCGCATTCTCCATCGCGATGACCGCCTGCGCCGCGAAGTTCTGCACCAGCGCGATCTGCTTGTCGGTGAACGGCCGGACCTCGTACCGGATCAGACTGAAAGTACCGAGCAGCTCCTTGTCCTTGTGCATCGGAACGCTCAATCCGGTACGGCCCCCGCCGAGATCGACGGTCGCCCGCCGGAACGGCGCACCGAGACGGTACGGCGCGTCGTCTTTCATATCGACGACATGGAAGTATGGAGCGCCTTCGGCGACCCGGCTGTTCGCCTCGTCCGGTCCCGGCTGGTCCATTCGCGCCAGATACTCGGCAAATTCCGGCTTCAGCCCGCGCCCGGCTGCGAAAGCGTATTTTTGGCCCTCATAGCGCATGAAAAACCCGATATGCGCCTCGCACAGGCGCATCGCCTTTTCCAGCATCGCGTCGAACACCGGGGCGAGGTCGCCGGGCGAGGAGTTGATCACTTGCAACACCTCGGCGGTCGCGGTCTGCTGCTCCAATGCTTCGCGCGTCTCGGTCAGGAGCCGCGCATTCTCCATCGCGATCACTGCTTGCGCCGAGAAATTCTGCAGGAGTGCGATTTCTCGGTCGGCGAACAGCCGCACTTCGGGGCGGGCCGAGACAATCATCCCGAGGAGCGCGTCGTCTTTGCGCAGCGGCAAAAACAGCGCGGTGCGGATGCCGCCGAGCTCGACCGCAGCTTGCGCCGTCGGATCCTCGATTTCCGCCAGATCGGGGATGTGGACCAGCCGCGCGCCGTCGAGCAGCGGTCGGCTTACCGGATTGTCCGCTCCCCGGAACCCTTGCCGCAACAGGGCAACAAATTCCTCCGGGAGGTTGTGCGTCGCGGCGGCATGGAACCGTTCGCCATCATAGATGTGCAGGCTGCCATAGGCGACGCCGCAAAGGCTGTGCGCCTTCTCCAGGATCGCGTCGAACACCGGCGCGAGATCGCCGGGCGAGGAGTTGATGACCTGCAACACCTCGGCGGTTGCGGTCTGCTGCTCCAACGCCTCGCGCGTCTCGGTCAAGAGCCGCGCATTCTCCATCGCGATCACCGCCTGCGCCGCGAAATTCTGCAGCAGCGCAATCTGCTTGTCGGTAAACGGCCGCACCTCCTGGCGGTAGACATTGATCATGCCGAGAAATGCCTCGTCTCTGCGAAGGGCAACTGCGATCCCGGTGCGAATGCCACTGCGGTCGATCAGCTCCTTGAACGCCGGAGAGCTGCGGTATGTATCTATTTGAGTTGCATCAGCGATATGGACTGACCTGCTCGCCACGCAACGCCCGCTCCGTAGCGGCTCCCAGGGGTTACAGGGTGAGAACCGCGACGCCGCTGCCATTCGATAAATTGTGGCTCGCCGCGTAACGCCTCCGCATGAAGCTGTCCATCCGCGTAAATGTCAGAGATGGCCCTGCGTCGCCTCACAAAGCCGCATGGCCTTTTCAATCATCGCGTCGAACACGGGCGCGAGGTCGCCGGGCGAGGAATTGATGACCTGCAATACCTCGGCGGTCGCGGTCTGCTGCTCCAGCGCCTCGCGCGTCTCGGTCAGGAGCCGCGCATTCTCCATCGCGATGACCGCCTGCGCGGCGAAGGTCTGCAGCAGCGCGATCTGCTTGTCGGTGAACGGCCGCACCTCCTGGCGGAAAATTCGGATTGCGCCCAGCAGTACGCCGTCTTTGCGCAGCGGGACAATCAGACCGGTGCGCGCGCCACCCAGCTCCACAAACGCTACGTTCAAAGGGCTGCGGCGGGACCGATAGAGTTCGGTATTCGCGGCATCCATCAATTGCATGAAGGCGTCACCGCGGAGCATGGAGGCCAATCCCGCGGCCGGGTTTGGCGTTTGTGTCTCTGGTCTGTATGTGCGCAGAAATTCCGCAAAGGCTGGCGGTACCTTATTCCAAACCATGGGATGAAAATGGCCGCGGTCGAAAGTCCACAAAATACCGAAGGCTGCGTCGCAGAGGTGCGTCGCTTTTTCGAGTACCGCTTCGAAAACAGGCTGAAGCTCGCCGGGCGAGGCATTGATGACCTGTAATACCTCGGTGGTTGCGGTCTGCTGCTCCAGCGCCTCGCGCGTCTCGGTCAGGAGCCGCGCGTTCTCCATCGCGATGACCGCCTGCGCGGCGAAATTCTGCAACAGCGCGATCTGCTTGTCCGAGAACGGCCGCACCTCCTGGCGGTAAGCGGTTATAGCCCCGAGTAGCTTGTCGTCCTTGCGAAGCGGCACCCCAACGGTGGTGTGAGCCTTCCCCAGCTCAACCAACGCGCGGAGCGCGGATCTTCTCCCTGATAGGCTTCGTCAGCAGCAACGTCGCTGAAGTGGGCGAAACGATCACCGCCGGCAATGCGCCCGAGCCCCGAGCGAGGGTTGGGAAATGAGGGGCCTGGGACAGGAAGTCGGCGTACGCCTTCGGCACCTGTCGCAGCGCGACGGCTTTGAACCGCTCGCCGTCATAGGTCCACAATGTGCCGAACGCGGCCTCGCACAACCGGGTGGCCTTCTCCAGCATCGCGTCGAATACCGGGGCGAGGTCGCCGGGCGAGGAATTGATGACCTGCAATACCTCGGCGGTCGCGGTCTGCTGCGCCAACGCCTCGCGCGTCTCGGTGATCAGCCGCGCGTTCTCCATCGCGATGACCGCCTGGGCCGCGAAGTTTTCCAGCAGCGCGATCTCTTTGTCAGAGAACAGCCGGACCTCGCGGCGAGCCGATGCAATCATCCCAAGGAGCGCATCGTCTCGCCGCAACGGCACAAACAGCACCGTGCGGATTCCATCGAGCTCCGCGGCGGCCCTGAAAGTGAAGAGATCGATCTGTGCCGCATCGGCGATTTGCACGAAACGCCCGCCCTCCAGCAAGGTCCGGCTCGCCGGCGAATCGGCGGCCCGATAGCCCTGCCGCAGCATCTCGGCGAACCGGTCCGATGCGCCGTGCACCGCGACCGCACGGAAACGCTCGCCGTCATAGAGCTCGAGGGCGGCATGGTCGACACCGCACAGACGCATAGCCTTATCCAGCATTGCGTCGAACACTGGAGCGAGGTCGCCGGGCGAGCTGTTGATGACCCCCAGCACCTCGGCGGTCGCGGTCTGCTGATCGAGCGCCTCGCGCGTCTCGGTCAGGAGCCGCGCATTCTCCATCGCGATCACCGCCTGCGCCGCAAAGCTCTGCAACAGCGCGGTCTCTCTGTCGGTGAACGGCCGCAGCTCCTGGCGGTAGACGGTCAATATGCCGCGCAGCACGTCTTCCTTGCGCAGGGCGATGCTTAACAGGCTGCGCGCGCCGCCGACATCGGCGCCGCTGCGCGCGGATTCATGGCCGGCGCGGTAGAGGTCGGTGTCCTTGAGATCGGCGATGTTGACCACACCTTCGCCGCCGACGATCCGCGGCCAGGTGACGCCAAAGGATGGCGGCATGGGCTCGCGGGCCAGCTGCTCGGCGACGAAGGGCGCGTCGCCGTGCACCGCCACCCAGCGAAACTGCTCCCCGTCGTAGGTCGCGATCTGGCCGCAGGCGGCCTCGCACAGCCGCGTCGCCTTTTCCAATATCGCCTCGAACACCGGCGCGAGGTCGCCGGGCGAGGAATTGATGACCTGCAACACCTCGGCAAGGGCCGTCTCGCGCGCCAGCGCCGCGTCGCGCTCGCGGCGCAGCTCTGCGATGGTCGCCGAGGGATCGGCGGTAGCGTCCTGGCACATCGCACTCATTCCCGGACCTCCTCCACCGCAGGCGTCGGAATGCAGCTACGGGCCGATACGGGCCAATAAACGCAACTGCTCAGCTACCGCGATCCGACATGTCTGACCAAGTCCGAATAGGGCAAAAGCTGCCGATCGGCCGTATAAAGGGCTGCGGGCTCGACGATCGCCTGCGCGACGAGAACGCGGTCGAAAGGATCGCGGTGCAACAAGGGCAGCCGGCCGACCAGAGCGGCCGCGTTCGAGCGAACCGCCAGCTCGGTGAACCCGGTATCGAGAGCGGCTCGGGCGATCTCGGCCGGATCGAATGCAAAATCTCTGCGCCCGAGCCCCGACTTGATCGCGATTTCCCAAATGCTGGCGGCGCTGAACAATATTTCGGTGTCTGTGCATTCGATCATCGCGCGTGTTTCTCCATCCAGCCGGCGCGGCTCGGCGAGCGCCCACAGCAGGACATGCGTGTCGAGCAGCACGCGCATCAGCCGTCTTCGAATGCCGCGATGACCTCGTCCGGCAATGGGGCGTCAAAATCCTCCGGCACACGCAGCCTCCCTGCCAGGATGCCGAGCCGGCGTTTTGCTCGTGGGCCGGCGAGCGGCCCCAGGCGGGCCACCGGCTTGCCTGCTTTGGCGATGATGATCTCCTCGCCGGCTGCGGCAGCATCGACCAAACGCGACAACTGGGTCTTGGCCGCATGAATATTGAACGTGCGCATCCAATCTCCCTGGGTTGACTAAGTTTAGTCCGGTCCCATCGCCAGATCAAATAGCGTGAGCCCGCCGCGGCAGGCGGATCGTGAACTCGGTAAACCGGCCGGGCTCGCTCTCGACCGAGATCGCACCACCGTGCCCTTGGGTGACGATGTCGTAGCTGATCGAAAGGCCGAGCCCGGTGCCTTCGCCGGTGGGCTTGGTCGTAAAGAACGGCTGGAACAGCTTCTCGCGCAATTCGGGCGGAATGCCGGCGCCGTTGTCGCGCACCCGGATTTCGACCGCGTCGCCCAGTTCGCGCGTCGCCACGCCGAGCACCGGGCGGAACCCGTCCCCCGTCTCGCGGGCGCGGTTGCGGGCGGCGTAAAAGCCGTTGCCGAAGAGGTTCAAAAACACCCGCGTCAGATCCTGCGGCACGATCTCGACCGGTGCCAAGCCCGGCTCGAACGCGCGCTCCATCGCGATGTTGAAATCCTGGTCCTGGGCGCGCGCCCCGTGATAGGCGAGGTTCAGCGCCTCCTCGACGAGCGCGTTCAAATCCACCCGCTGGCGCTCGCCGCTCGACCCGCGCGAGTGGGCGAGCATGCTGGTGACGATGCCGTCGGCGCGCCTGCCGTGCTCGGCGATCTTGCCGAGGTTGCCGCTCAAAGTGTTGACGAGCTCGTCGATGTCGGCGCGCATATCGGCGCCGAGCGAGGCCACCGCCGGCGCGGCTGCCTCCGTCAATTCGTCCAATAATTCGACCGAGAGCCCGGCAAAGTTGTTGACGAAGTTCAGCGGGTTTTTGATCTCATGCGCGATCCCGGCGGTCAATTGGCCCAAGGACGCCATCTTCTCGGCGTGGACCAGGCTCGCCTGCGCGGTTTTCAATTCGCCCAGCGCCTTTTCGGCGGCGTCGCGGGCGGCGCGGATCTCGGCTTCGGCGCGCTTTCTTTCGGTCACGTCGCCATAGATCAGCACAAAGCCGCCATCGGGTGCCGGGTTGTAGCGCACCTCGACGACGCGGCCGTCGGGGCGCGTGCGTTCGAGCGAGCCGCGGGTGCCGACGATCTGCGCCATGCGCCGCACTTCGGCCTCGACATCGGCCGGACCGAACTCACCGCGCTCGGCCAAATAGCGCGCGTATTCGGCATAGCTCGGCCGTGCGGCGACAAATTCGTCGGGCAAATCGAGCATCTCCTGGAAATTGCGGTTCCAGGCGGCGAGCTTCATCCCGGCGTCGAACATCGCCACCCCGTCGCCCATATTATCGAATGTCACCCGCAGCTCGGCCTGGCGCCGGCGGATTTCGTCTAACAGCCGGGCATTGTCCATCGCGATCACCGCCTGCGCCGCAAAGTTCTGGAGGAGTGCTATCTGCTTCTCGGAAAACGGCCGCACCTCGCTACGGTAGAAGTTGATAAAGCCGAGGACGGCGTCGTCGCGGCGCAGCGGCACCATCAGCGAGGTGCGGGCACCGCCGAGATCGACGAGCGCGCGGCGGTTCGGCTCGCCCGCGCGGTAGGCTTCCTCCGCCATCATGTCCGGAATGTGAATGAGCTTCTCGCCGGCGAGGAGCCGCACCGGCTGCGTCCCGGGGCCGTAATCGGGCGGGTTGCTGCGCCGGTATTCGACAAAGGCCGGCGGCATGCCGCGCGTCGCCGCGGTGCGAAAGCGGCCGCCCTCATAAACCGCGAGCTGGCCGACCGTGGCCTCGCAGAGCCGCAGCGCCTTGTCGAGCATCGCGTCGAACACCGGCGCGAGGTCGCCGGGCGACGAATTGATGACCCCCAATACCTCGGCGGTCGCGGTCTGCTGCTCCAACGCTTCGCGCGTCTCGGTCAACAGCCGCGTGTTCTCGATCGCGATGACCGCCTGGTCGGCGAAGGTGCGGACCAGCTCGATCTGCCGCTCGGTGAACGTCTCGACGCGCTGTCGAAAGAGAGTGAGCATGCCAACGACCGCCCCGTCACGCAGCAGCGGCACACCGAGATTGGTGCGTATTCTACCGACCGTCGAAGATTCGGTCAGCGCGTAATCCGGATCGGCGGCGATGTCCGCGATCTGCACGACACCGCCTTCGAGCGCGACCCGCCCAATCGTGGTGTCACGGCCGGGGGCGTGTACTCGTTGCCGCAGAAGCGCGAAATATTCGTCGATCGCATAGGTCGCGTAGAGCGCCCTATACCAGTAGACCTCGCCTTCGCGCATCGCGATCCCAGAGCCATCGGCGTCGCACAGCCGTGCCGCAGTTTCGACGAGCGTGTCGAGCACCGGCTGCAGATCGAAGGTCGAGCGGCTGATGACCTTGAGCACATCGCTCGTCGCAGTCTGATATTCCAGCGATTCTTCGAGGTCGCGCGTGCGGGCCTGCAATTCGCCGAGCAGCCGCGCATTCTCCATCGCGATGACCGCCTGCGCCGCGAAATTCTGCAACAGCGCGATCTGCTTGTCGGAAAACGAACCAACCTCCGCGCGGTAGATCATGATGTAGCCGAGCACTGCTCCGTCCTTCAGCAGCGGAACGAGCAGGTAGGCGCGCGCTCCCCCGAGATCGACCAGCGCGGCACGATCGGGGTCGCCGCGCTGATAGGGCTCGGTGGCGATGAGGTCAGTGATATGAATGACACGCTCGCCGGCCAGGGTGCGCGCCGGCCCGGTGCCGGGCCCGTAAATGCCCGAGTGGCCGCGCGCGTAGTGCTCGACATAGGCGGTCGGCACGCCATGCATCGCGGCCAGATGGAACCGCTCGCCGTCATGGGTGCGGAGCTCGCCGAAAGAACCGCCGCACAGCCGAAGCGCCTTTTCCAGCAGCGCTTCGAACACCGGCGCGAGCTCGCCGGGCGAGGAATTGATGACCTGCAGCACCTCGGCGGTCGCGGTCTGCTGGTCGAGGGCCTCGCGCGTCTCGGCGAGGAGGCGGGTGTTTTCGAGGGCGATCGCGGCCTGGTCGGCGAAGGTCTGGAGGATCGCGATCTCGGCATCGGCGACCGGGCGGACCTCGCGCCGGCCGCAGCCGATGACGCCGATCGGCCGGCCTTCGCGCAGGATCGGAACGCCGAGAAACGAGCGGTATTGGATGACGCTTTGCAAGACCTCGCGGGTGCGGGTGTCGTAGCCGGGCTCGGCCAGCACATCGGCGAACTGCACCGGCTTGGCGTCGAGAAAGCTGCGGCCCATCGCGAAATCGCGCAGCGGCGGGCGCGGGAAGAGGCGGTGAAACGCTGCCCCTTCCTCGGGCGAGAGGTTGTTGATCGCGACGAGGTGCAGGAGCCCGCCCTCGAAGCGTGCGACCGCGGTAAACTCGGCATGGCAGAGCCGGGTGGCACTCTCGACGATCGCCTCGAACACCGGCCGCATATCGCCCGGCGAGCGCGACATCGCCTCGAGCACGGCATTCGCCGCCTGTTGGCGTTCGCGCGCCGCTTTCAGCTCGGTGGTGCAGACATCGAGCTTCTGGGAAAGCTCGGCATTGGCTGTTTCGAGCTCGACTACCCGGTCGTCGATCGTCGCAGGCATGCGCGCACCGCATTTCCGCTGAGCACGGGATGCACAAGCTTACTCGAAGCTGTCATTTTTTGCACTCGGCCCGGCATCGAGCCGGCTGCCCCCAAGCGCCGGCGCCTACGCTGCGCACCACCCGCTGATCGCGGGCGCCCCGTCCGCCGCCGGAGCCGGCCTCATTCCCTGGCGACGGGCGCTTCTCGGCACACCTCGTAAACGGGCGGCGGCCGTGCCTTAGCAGGTCGCCAAAAAAACGAGAGTAAGAGCGGTTCCGCATCCCCCGCCTTCGCGAGGGCAGGTCCTTCGAGACGCGCTCCTGCGGAGCGCTCCTCAGGATGAGGTTTTTCGTTTCAATGGCTTACCTCACCCTGAGGAGGCCCGTAGGGCCGTCTCGAAGGGTGCTGATACAGGAAAGCGGCATTCTTCATCGCCCTGCTAGAGAGCCGATCGGCGTCAATGCGACGGCACGGTGCGCGCGAGCCAGCTGGTGATGACGCCGGCGACCTGCAGATTGTTCTTTTCCAGCATGACCATATGGGCGTTGCCGTGGATGCCGTGATCGCCGAGCTGGAAGTCGGTGACCTTGACCCCGGCCTGCGCCAGGTACTTCGCGGTGCAGTGGTCGTAGGCCGCGTGATAGGACGATTCGGTGGTGATGACGATGACCGGGATGTCGGCGAGATTGACGAGCCGGCGCGCCGGCGCCTGCTGCTCGATGCAGCGCACGAGGTTCGGGCCGTCGGGCGCGGCCTGCTGCTCGGTCTTCAGCTCGCTCGGGTCTTTGACCGGCGGGTCGTAGGCGATCGGGATGTCGGTGACGCCCCAGGCGCGCTCCTTGTTGGTGTTGAGGACCGCATTCTGGAACGGCGGCCCGCCCGGCTCGACCGCGACGACGGCCTTGACCAGCTTTGGCCGGGCGTCGGCGATCAGCCAGCCGAACGGCCCCGATTGCGAGTGGGTCAGGATGATCGCCGGGCCGATGCGGTCGAGCAATGCCGCCACAGCCTGCTGGTTGCGGCTCTGGGTCTCGGTGGCGCTGGCGACATACGGCACCTGCGTCGCATAGAAAGCATCGAAAACCGGGTCGCCGATACGCCCGCTGCCCGGCCATTGCGTATGCAATTTGGCCTGCGGCCATAGATTGAAGTCTTGCGGCGCGGTGAAGCGGGATTCGATCGCCTCGGCGCTGAAGGTGGCGAGCTTGCCGTCGATATCGGGCAGCCAGGGCGAGCGGCCGCGGGCCGGCTGGTCGATCATATAGACGGTGTAGCCCTGTCCGACAAAATAATCCGCCCAGCCGGGCCTGCCGTCGGGCGTGCCCATCCAGTTGGTCGCGGTCTGCGCCGCACCGTGGATCAGCACCAGCGGATAGCGCTGGCGCGGATGGCGCGGGGTCAAGACCTCGACATAGATCTGGCCGTGCATCAATCGCTTGCCGGGCTCGCCGACATAGGACCCGCCGACATAGAAATAGCCGCGCCCGGCGATCGCCGACTGGTCATGGACCGGCGCCGCTTTGGTCGCGGGGCCGGCCGCCTGGGCGGTGGCGCCGATCATCGCCGCCAGCAGCAAGCCGGCGGTCGCAGCAATAGGGTGGCGCATCGTTCCTCCTCGATCTCGGCTGTATTCTTACAGACTGCCTTCTTATCGGCCGCCGGTGACAGCGGTGATGCGGACGATACCGCCAGGTAGAGCGAAATGGCGATGCCATTCTACCGCCGCGATGCCGCCGCGCCAGGCAATCGATCGCAGTTGCGGCGCGCGGTAGTGTCATAATTTGACGGATGGCGCGGCTGTGAGTGTGCGCATTTGGTTAATTGAACAATTTTCATATGTGTTGACGGTTGCGCCATGATGCCGATACGCTCGATCGCGGGATGCGACATTGCGTTACTCTTCCTTACCATACCCCTCCTCAAAAAGCCCGAGTTTGGTGCTATGTCGAGTACGCTGGGCATATTAAGGGCCAGGTGGAAGGCTATGAGCGAACCTGAAACCGAAGACCTTTATGAGATGGCCAATCTCTATCCGAAACACACTGGCCTCCCTATGGTCATCTGGGTGTCGGAGCGGGGGCGCGCGCGGCATGATGCCCGCGTGAAGGTGAGCACCAGGCATGGGCTACGGATGAATATTAATGACACGGCAGTTGTAGGAATCCGCCCGACAAGCGTGATAGCTGGAGTATTATCGACACCCGACCGGCAGAAAGTTTTTAAATGGATTTCTATAAATGAAGCTGCTTTGATTGATTACTGGGATGGAAGGATTGACACTGTAGATCTCATCCAACAACTCAAGATGTTGCCGTAAGCGCGCTCGCCCGTTTAACGAGTTCGTCTAGAGACCATAGCCGATCGCTCACCCGCGCTTCCATCGCTCAAGAAGGCGAGACCGTCAAATTAGGGACGCTACCCGGCGCGCCCGCGGCTTGCGCGGGCCGGGCGCCACGCGCATGCTGGCGGTCGAATATTAAGGAGAGAGCATGCCCAGGGTGTCGGAGATCGAGGACGATCGCGGCGATCCGGTCCTCGGCGAGATCTTCCGCCGGCAGCGCGAGACGTTCGGCGATTTGCTGAACACCACCAAGGTCATGGCGCATTGCCCGCCGATCCTGCGCGCGGCGGGGGCGCTGGGTGCGGCGATCGAGCAGTCGGGGCAGCTGCCGAAAGGGATGCTGCCTTTGGTCTACCTGCGGGTGGCGACGCTCAACGGCTGCCCGTTCTGAATCGACATCAACTCCCTCCGTGTGAGGGAAGGCGATGACGGCGAAGAAAAGCTGCGGGCGGTGACGGGTTGGCGCGACAGCACGCGCTTCAACGAGGCCGAACGGGTGGCGCTCGAATATGCCGAGCGCATCACGCTGAGCGACCAGAGGGTCGACGATGCGCTCTTTGCCCGGCTCAAAGAGCATTACAGCGAGGCGCAGATCGTCGAATTGACCGCGGCCATCGCCTTTGAGAATTTCCGCAGCAAGCTCAACCCGTCGCTCGGCGTCGAGGCGCAGGGCTTCTGCCCGCTGCCGCAGCGATAGCCGCCGCCATGGGCGCGGTCGGGCGGGCGCGGCGCGTGCTGCGGGCGCGTCGGGTCAGCCGGCCATAAAGCGGTTGAGCTCCGGGGTGGCCATCGTCCGATCGACATAGCCGAAGGTGCCGTGCTCCTTGACCTCGCGCGCCGCATCGACGAGCCCGCTCATCGCCGCGCGGTAGAGCGAGGTCGCGAGACTGATCCGCTTGACCCCGGCCGCCGCCAATTCCGCGGTCGTAAACGAGCGGCCCCGGATCCCGGCCATAAAGTTGAAGGGTTTCGACAGCGCGGCGCACACCCTCCCGACCGCCGCGAGGTCGGGCAGGCCCGGCGCCATCAGCACGTCCGCCCCCGCCGCTTCGAAGGCTTTGAGCCGCTCGATGATGCCGTCGAGATCGGGGTGGCCGCGCAGACAGCCCTCGGCCCGCGCGGTCAAGCTAAAGTGAAACGGCAATTTGCGCGCGGCCTCGACCGCGGCGGCGACGCGCTCCCTGGCATGCTCGAAATCGTAGAGCGGCTGTTGCGGGTTGCCGGTGAAATCCTCGATCGAGCCGCCGACGAGGCCGGTCGCCGCCGCCCGGCGGATCGTCTCGGCGGCACCTTCGGGGGTGTCGTCAAAGCCTTTTTCCAGATCGGCCGATACCGGCAGATCGACGGCATCGACGATCGCCGCGCAATGGGCGAGCGCCTCCTCGCGGCTGACCATGCCGTCGCGCCGGCCGAGCACGCCCGCCTCAGCACCGCTCGATGTCGCCAATGCCGCAAAGCCGAGCCCCGCCAGGATCCGCGCCGAGCCCGCATCCCACGCATTGGCGATCAGAAAAAACCCCGGCGCCTGGTGCAGCGCACGGAAACGGTCGGCTTTTTCGGCTTGGCTCGACGGCATGTGGCATCTCCTCGGGGTCGGCTCGCGGCCCATGCTACGACATTGACAACGGAGCTTCCAGAGGCTACTTCATCGCGATGCGCACGGTCGGGCTCAAGGTCCTGAAAAACAAGCTCAGCGAGTATGTCCGCATAGCGGCGGCCGGGGAGCCCGTCGCTATCACCGACCGCAACCGCGTTGTCGCCGAGCTCGTGCCGCCGCGACCCAGGACCGGGCTCACGCCGTTTGAGGAAAGGGGGGTGCGCGAAGGTTGGCTCAGGCTGGCCAAAGACCCGAATGCGCCGCTGCCGCCCCGCAATCCGCTCGTCCCCTTCGATGAACTGATGCGCGAGTTGGACAAAGATAGAGAAGATCGTTGATCTATCTCGACAGTTCGGCCGTTCTTGCCCGTTTGTTCGGCGAAGGAAGGGCGCCGCCAGAGAGCATTTGGGTGGATTTTCTGGTTTCGAGCGGCCTTCTCGAATACGAAGTCTGGAATCGCATTCACGCCCGCCATTTCGCGGCAAAGGTGGGCGAGGCGGCCGTGCTCTTGATCAGCCGAATCAGACTTGTCGAGTTGACACCGCTGGTTCTCGCGCGGGCCTTGGAGCCGTTCCCGATCGCGGTCCGAACCCTGGATGCGCTTCACCTCGCGACAATCGAATTTCTGCGTCGGACCGGCGAGGCGGTGGAATTGGCGAGCTACGACAACCGTCTGGTCGCCGCCGCGCAGGCGTTGGGCATCCCGCTCGCGGCGTTGTGACAGCTACCCTGGTGAGCGGGCCGCGTTGATCCGGCGGCGCCGCGCCCCTATGTTCCGCCTCGCATGACCCCGCTCGCCCAAATCCGCAATTTCGCGATCATCGCCCATATCGACCACGGCAAGTCGACGCTCGCCGACCGGCTGATCGAGGCCACCGGCGGGCTCGAAGCGCGGGAGATGAAGGAGCAGGTGCTCGACCAGATGGAGCTGGAGCGCGAGCGCGGCATCACGATCAAGGCGCAGACGGTGCGGCTCCAATACCGCGCGCGGAACGGCGAGGATTACATCCTCAACCTGATGGACACGCCGGGCCATGTCGATTTCGCCTATGAGGTCAGCCGCTCGCTCGCCGCCTGCGAGGGCTCGCTCCTCGTCGTCGATGCGAGCCAGGGGGTCGAGGCGCAAACCCTCGCCAATGTCTACCAGGCGGTCGAAGCCGGCCACGAAATCGTCCCCGTGCTCAACAAGATCGACCTGCCGGCGGCCGAGCCCGAGCGGGTCAGGGAGCAAATCGAGGATGTGATCGGGCTCGATGCGGCCGATGCGGTGCTGATCTCGGCCAAGACCGGGCTCAACATCGACCGGGTGCTCGAAGCCTTGGTCGCCCGGCTGCCGCCGCCATCGGGCGATGCCGCCGCACCGTTGAAGGCGCTCTTGGTCGACAGCTGGTACGACCCCTATTTGGGCGTCGTCATCCTGGTGCGGGTCAAGGACGGTGCGTTGCGCGCCGGCCAGAAGATCAGGCTGATGGCGACCGGTGCGGTCCACGCGATCGAGCGGGTCGGCGTGTTCACCCCGAAAGGGATCGCGGTCGAGGTGCTGGGGCCGGGCGAGATCGGCTTTATCACCGCCGGCATCAAGACCGTCGCCGATTGCCGGGTCGGTGACACGATCACCGAGGACCGCCGTCCCGCCACCGCCCCCCTGCCCGGCTTCAAGCCGGTGCAGCCGGTCGTGTTTTGCGGCCTCTTCCCGACCGACGCCGCCGATTACGAGCGATTGCGCGACAGCCTCGCCAAATTGCGCCTGAACGATGCCAGCTTCGAATACGAGCCCGAGACCTCGGCGGCGCTGGGCTTTGGCTTCCGCTGCGGGTTTTTGGGCCTCCTCCATCTCGAAATCATCCAGGAGCGGCTGGCGCGCGAATTCGACCTCGACCTGATCGCGACCGCCCCCTCCGTCGTCTACCGCGTGCACCTGACAAACGGCAACGTGCGCACGTTGCACAACCCGGCCGACATGCCCGACCCGGTCCGGATCGACCATATCGAGGAGCCGTGGATCAAGGCGACGATCCTGGTTCCGGACGCCTATCTCGGCTCGATCCTGGCGCTCTGCGAGGAGCGGCGCGGCGAGCAGGTCGACCTGACCTACGCCGGCAGCCGGGCGATGCTGGTCTACCGCCTGCCGCTGAACGAAATCGTGTTCGATTTCTACGACCGGTTGAAATCGGTCAGCCGCGGCTATGCCAGCTTCGACTATCAGCTCGAGGATTATCGCGAGGGCGACCTCGTCTTGATGAACATCCTCGTCAACGGCGAGCCGGTCGATGCGCTCTCGGTCATCGTCCACCGCCGCGAAGCCGACCGCCGCGGCCGGGCCTTGTGCGAGCGTTTGAAGGACCTGATCCCGCGGCAATTGTTCCAGGTCGCGATCCAGGCGGCATTGGGCGGCCGGATCATCGCGCGCGAGACGGTCAAGGCGCTGAGGAAAGACGTGCTCGCCAAATGCTACGGCGGCGACGTGACCCGCAAAAGAAAGCTTCTCGAAAAACAGAAAGAGGGCAAAAAGCGGATGCGCCAGTACGGCAATGTCGAGATCCCGCAATCCGCCTTTATCGCCGCCCTAAAAATGGGCGACGGGTGACGCGCGCCGAATCGCAGTCGCGCATGCTACGATAGAGAGATGAACCGCCAAGAGATTCTTGACAGGCTGCGGGAGAATGAAGTGGCCTTGCGCTTGCGCGGCGTCAGCCATGTTGCATTGTTCGGGTCGCGGGCGCGTGGCGACAACCGGCCCGACAGCGATATCGACATTATGATCGAGGTCGATCCCAAGGCCGGGATCGGCGTCTTTGAATATGTCGCGCTCAAAGATTATATCGCAGAGCTGTTCGATGGCTCGGTTGATGTCGTCAGCCGCGACGGCCTCAAACCCTACGTCCGGCCGGCCGCCACGGCAGACGCCGTCTATGCGTTCTGAGCCCGTGCGGACCGCATTGCGCGACATCGCGCATCACGTTGACCTCGCGGTCCACTTTACGGCCGGCTTCGACTACGAAACATTCCGGGACGACCTGCGCACGGTCTATGCCGCGACGCGTTGCCTCGAGATCATCTCGGAGGCGTCGCGCCGGCTACCCGACGAGCTTGAGGCGTGGCACCCGGCGATTGCATGGAGGGAGATGGCCGGCGCCGGCAACATTTATCGCCACGATTACGAAGATGTTGCCGTGTCCTATGTGTGGACCACGCTGCGGAACCATCTGCCGCCGCTGCGCGCCGTAATCGAGCACGAGCTGCAGGCCTTGCCTCGGCAGGCCCAATAAGCCGAAGCCTGGGGTAGCGGAGCCTATCGCCCGCGGGCGCGGCGGCGAGCGAAGCGGCAGAGCGCTGCGCAAGGAGGTGCTCGCCAAATGCTACGGCGGCGACGTGACCCGCAAAAGAAAGCTCCTCGAAAAGCAGAAGGAAGGCAAAAAGCGGATGCGCCAGCACGGCAATGTCGAGATCCCGCAATCCGCCTTTATCGCCGCCCTAAAAATGGGCGACGCCTGACTTGTGGGCGCTCGTCGTCAAGGGTTGACCGTTAAAGCAGCCTGATGAGATCGTCGGCGTTGAGCTCGGCTTGGCGCAGAACCGAGCGCAAAATGCCGCGTTTCACATCCGCGCTGCCATGGTGCGGAACGACGATGCGGACGGCTGGGCGGTCGGGATGTCTCAGAACGTAATGGCTGCCGGTCGTGTGGTGAATGAAAAAGCCGGCGCGCTGCAATGCTCGGATCAGCCGTGCGGCGTTGACCGAGGGCAGGTCGGTCATGCGCGGACGAGGTTGACCGTCAGTCTTTCGGCGATTGGCCCCTCCGGCGCCTCATACGGCAACGGCTCGCCGTCTTTGCGTAGAGATTCGAGATAGGCGCGCAAGCAATCCGCCGCCATCGTGCGCGCCTCATCGAGCGTCTCGCCCTGGGTCGCCAACCCCGGGATCGCCGGAAAAGTAACAATATACCCACCTTCTTCAGCCGGCTCGAACACCGCAGTGTATTGAATGCGGTTCTCCATTCTGATCCTCCTGTTCCATCTCGAGCCCGGAAGAGATCCTGAAAATAGCGCACGGAGGCCGCGCCCTCAAAATGGGCGACGCCTGAGAGCGAGGCTACCCGACAATTTGGCCCGGCCGGAGCGGCGCTCCAGCTCAGTGACGCACGAAATAGACGCGGTAGAGCTGGTCGCGCAGGCTGGCGCTCGATTTCGATCACGGCGCGGAAATCCGCTTTGCCGAGCACATAAGTTTCGACGTCGTCGCGGGCGACGATCGTCGCGTTGCGCGGCTCGCCGCTGATCAGCGCCGCCTCGCCAAAGAAATCGCCGGCGCCCAAATTCGCCACATCCTGGTTCTGCCGGATGACATCGACCGTGCCGTCGGAGATCAGAAAGAATTCCGCGCCGGCATCGCCCTCGCGGATCACGACATCGCCTTTGACAAAGCGGCGCTTGGTCATCTTTTCGGCAATGTCGGTCAGCGCCACCGGCGACAGGTCCTTGAACGCATCGACGGTCTTCAGAAACTCGCAGATGCGCAGCGCGTCGTGCAGCACCACGTCGGACGCGATCCGGCCATCGACCATATGCACCAGCCGGTCGGCCTTTTCGATGATCCGGTGGTCGTGGGTCACCATCATGACGGCGGAGCCGTGCTCGACCGTGGTTTCTTTTAAGAGATCGACGACGTTGCGCGCCGAATCCTTGTCGAGCGCCGCGGTCGGCTCGTCGGCCAAGACCAGCTGCGGCCGGTTGACCAAGGCGCGGGCGATGGCGACGCGTTGCCGCTGCCCGCCAGAGAGCGAGCGCGGCTTGTAATCGACGCGATGGCCGAGGCCGAGGCGATCGAGGATCGTCGTGCCGCGCTCGCGCATCTCGGCGGCTGGGCAATCGCCGAGCTGCATCGCCATCTTGACGTTCTCGTAGGCGGAGAGCGCGTCGAACAGATTGTGCATCTGAAAGATAAAGCCGACATGGCGCCGCACCGCCACCAGCTCGCCGGCGCCGAGCCGCGCGAGGTTGCGGCCGAGCACGTCGATCCGCCCCTCCTGCACCGAGCGCAGCGCGCCGACGAGTGTCAGGAGCGTGGTCTTGCCCGCGCCCGAGGGGCCGGTCATGACCACGAGCTGGCCGGGGTCGATCTCGATCCGGTTGTCGTACAGCACCTGGTTGCGTGAATCGCCGCGTCCAAAAAAATGGTTCAGCTCTTCCACTCGCACGGCGGCTTGCGGGGCGGCGTTGGCACTCATCAGAACACCTCGGCAGGGTCGGCGGCGATGACGCGCCGCACCGCGAGCACGGCCGAGATCAGGCACATGCCGAGGGTCAGCACAAAGCTCAAAACGGCGATCTTGAGGGTCATATATAGGGGCAGCAGCGCGATGTTGGCGACAATGTGGAACAGCACGATCGCCACCACGCACGCCGGCACCCAGCCGAGGACCGCGCTCAACCCGGCCTGCTCCAGCACCACCCGAACCAGATAGCGAGTGCGGTAGCCCATCGCTTTCATCGTCGCGTATTGCGGCATCTGCTCGGAAAGGTCGGTAAAAATGATCTGGTACGAGATCAGCATGCCGACGATGAACCCGACCAGCGTTCCCATCGCAAAGATCGGCCCGGCCGAGGACACGTCGGCCTGAAACTTGCGCTCGAGCTCGAGCAATTGCGCCTTGGTCAGCACCGCGATCCGCGCCGGCAGCGACGCCGCGAGCGCCTGCTGAACACCGGCGAGATCGCTGCCGGGCCGCAGCTTGAGGACACCGAGCTCGATTTCGGGCGGCCCGCCGGCCGGGTTGGGCAAGATCTGCGCAAAGGTCCGCTCGCCCACCAGGACGGTGCCGTCATTCTCGAAATCGGGGCCGAGCGCAAAGCTCCCGATAACATGCACCTTGCGCCCGTTCAGCTCGGCGTCCTTCGGATCGCGGCTCATGCCGAGAAACCGGCGCGCGCGGCGGTCGATCGCGACCGTATCCAACCCGCTCAATTTTGCCGGGGCGATGTCGAGCTGCGGCAGCCGCAGCACCGGGTGCGCCGGATCGAAGGCCAGGACCCGCACCATCGAGCTCTTGCCGTCGAACGGGTTCTTCCAGAACACATCGTGCCAATCGGCGTAGAGCGGCCAGGCGCTCGCGACGCCCTCGGCCTTGCGCGCGATGTCGAGATCGCCGGCGGGAAACGGCTCGCGCGTGGCAAACCGGTATTTCGCGGCGCTCTGCAAAAAAAGGTCGCCGTCGAAGAGCCGGATCAGCTCGAGCGACGCGTTGAAAAAGGCGCTCTCAAAGCCGAGCTGCATCAGCATCAGCAATACGGCAAACCCGATGCCGCCGGTCGAGCGGAAGAGGCGCGGCTTGTTGGCAACGAGGTTGCGCCAGGCGAGCGGCACAAAGCCGGCATAACGCCGAAAGCGGTGACGGCCGAGAGTGGCGATCGACACCGGCCGGCCGCTCAAAAGATATCGGCGGGGTCGGCGCGGCGCAGCCCCCCCATCGACAACAGCGCCGAAAACCCGGCCATAAAGAGGGTCGCGACAAAGACGGCGCCGATCCGCGCCCCGGTCATCGTCACCGGCAGCAGCGTCTCCTCGCGGATCACCGAATAAACTCCCGCCGCGGCGAGGAGTGCCGGGACAAATCCGGCCAGCACGATCAGCAGCGACATCACGACCACGGTAGCGCCGAAAAAGCGGTCGCGATAGCCGACCGCCTTCAAGGTGGCGAATTGCGGCAATTGCCGGCTGACCTGGGTCGCCAAGACCTGGTAGACGACCATGATGCCGACGACAAACGCCACCAGGAGGCCGGAGCCGAACAAGAGGCCGACCGAGGTGCGCGTTGTCCAATAGGCGGTTTCCTGGCGTTCGAGCTGTGCCCGGGTAAACACCTGAATGTCGCTGCCGAGGGTCTGCCGCAAGGCGCCGGCGGCCGCCGCAGCATCGGCTCCGGGCTTTAGCCGGACCACCCCGAGATTGACCTGGTCGAGGCTGCGATAGGGGAACAGCCGAACAAAATTCGGCTCGCTGACCAGGATCACGCCGAGCCCCATAAACCCGGTCCCCAGCACATAATCGCCGCCGATCGTCATGATCCGGCTGTCGATCGTGACGATGCGCCCGGTCGTCAGCCGGCCGAACATCGGCCGTGTCGCGGTATCGACGAGCACCGTGTCGGGCCGTTCGAGCACGGCCGCCTGGCGGTTGATGCCGTCGACCGCAAAGATGCGCGAATGCGGGTCGAAGCCGATGACGAAGACATCGGGCGCCTTGCCGTCTTCGCCGCTGCGCCATTTGGCCTGGCCGAAATAGAGCGCCGCCGCCTCGGCCACTTCAGGCACGGTGCGCGCCCGATCGAGCGCGCTGCGCGAAAACTGGCCGGGCTGGGCCTGGTACTCGTAGCCGGTCGAGGCGATCAGCAAATCGAAATTGAGCTTATCGTAGAGCAGCATGCCGCCCTGCGGCACGGCGATAAAAAAGCCGAGCTGGACAAAAACCAGCAGAATCGCCATGAACACGCCGGCCACCGCCAGGGCCGTGCGCCCTTTGTCGTGGGTCAGGATGCGCCAAGCAAGCGCCGCGCTCACCGGCCGCCGAGCCTCGAAACGCAAGGGT
Source organism: uncultured Alphaproteobacteria bacterium (assembly GCA_963702685.1). Lineage (GTDB taxonomy): Bacteria > Pseudomonadota > Alphaproteobacteria > ATCC43930 > CGMCC-115725 > AP-15. Next base: position 239,016 of record CAVPDQ010000014.1, read on the forward strand.
GCCGGGCGGCGATTGGCGATGCGCGGCACGCCGTCCGCGCGATATTATGGACCAGGTCCCTCGGCACGGCGTGCGTTTCCTCCCGCCTCAATTTCGACTCTCGCAGCCACTATGGGTCAATCAGCGCATCACCAACAATGGCGACGAAGATGAGCTTTGCGCGTTTCGCCCTGCTTTTGGCGATCGCCCTCGCCTTGCCGGCCACGCCCGCCACGATTGCCGCGGCAGATGTGGCACCCGAGCGGGTCCAGCTGCGAATCGAGCTGTACGGCTTTGCCGGCTTTCATGTGCTGACCGACCGCACCACGCTCGACACGTCGGACGACCGCTATTCGATCGCGACCGATCTCGACACCCGCGGCATCGCCAGCGTGTTTGTCGATTTGAACAGCCATTCGACGGTGCAGGGGCGGATCGCGGCGAACGCGGCCTATCCCGAAGCCTATCGCGGCGAGGTGCGCCGCAACGGCGTCGATCGGCGCTATCGGATCGACTACCGGGCGGGCGGTCCGGTCGCGAGCGAATTGGCGCCGCCGGCCGCGCAATGGCGCAGCCAGGGCGAGCCCGCCGAGCTGCGCGGCACCGTCGATCAGCTGACCGCGTACTTTCTGCTCGAGCGCCAGCTCGCCCGCACCGGGAGCTGCAGCCTGACCGTCCCCGTGTTCGACGGGCACGGGCGATACGATCTGCGCTTTTTCGATGCCGCCGAGCAAGCCGCGCCGCGCGGCCCGGCAAAAGGCTTTGCCGGCCCGACCCATGTCTGCGTAGCGGTGCGCAAGGATATTCCCGGCGTCGTCGCCAACGCCGACCAGTCCGAAGGCACCTATCGCAGCGGCCGGGTGTGGTACGCCCGGCTCGGGCCGCAGGGTCGCATGATCCCGGTGCAGATGGAGTTCGATACCGAATTCGGCATCGTCCGGGGCTATCTCGCCGAGGTCAAGGGCCACGGCATCGATCGCCGCTTTATGGAATAGCGGCCTATTGCGTCGTCCCCATCCGCGTCTCATCGACAAAACGCTCGGTGGCGGCATCGATCGCGCGCCCTTTGCGACCGCGCGGCGGGTGGATATAGAGCTCGGCCCGCACCGGCGCCGGCTGGGCCGCGGCAGGCTTCGGCAATGCCATCTCGTATTCGACCGGCCGCATATGGTCTGCGACGAGGTACTCGGGCCGGAACACGCGTTCGAGATTGAACAGGCTGCCGAGAAAATTGGTCTGGCCGTGCGCCAAACGGCCGGCCACGACCCCGGCGGTCTTCAGCAAGCGGTGCCAGCCCATATGCTTGCGATAAAGCGCCTGCTGGGTCGTCACCAGCTCTCCGTAGAACTCGGCGAGCGGCAATTTGGTCGGCAGCACCGCGTGCTGGATGTCGAAGAGCCGATAGTCGCGGCTCGTCACCTTGGCGCCGTCGGTGACCCAGCTTTCGGTGCCGGGGTACGGGGTGTTGATGCTGATATTGACGACTTCGGGCAGCTCCAGCGCCCATTCGCGCAAGACCCGGAAGCGGTCGCGGTCCCATTCGGGGTCGGCGATCAGGTTGATCAGCACGTAGATGCCCAAGGAGCGGGCGAATTCGAGCGCCTCGAAATTCTTGTCGAGGGTGACCCGCTTGCGGAATTTCTGCAGCCCTTCCTCGTCGATCGCCTCGATGCCGAGAAACATGTATTCGAGGCCGAGCTTTTTCCAAAAGCGGAAGACTTCCTTGTTGCGCAAGAGGACGTCGCCGCGGGTTTCGAGGTAGTATTTCTTCTTGATGCCGGCGCGGGCGATCGCCTCGCCGATCGCCATCCCGTGGCGCTCCTGCAAAAACGCGACGTCATCGACGATAAAGACGCCCGGCTCGCGGATCGAGCGCAAATCCTCGACCGCGCGCTCCGGGGTGATCAGCCGGTAGCTGCGCCCGTAAAAGGTCCAGGCGCTGCAAAACGAGCAATCCCACGGGCAGCCGCGCGAGAACTCGATCGTGGCGCACGGGTCGAGCGTGCCGAGAAAATATTTGCGGCGATGGCGCAGGAGATCGCGTGCCGGCATCAAATCATCGAGCGAATGGACAAAGCCGGGCGGCGGCCCCTCGCCGTCCGCGGTCACGGCACCCGGCACCGTGATCGGGTCGTTCCCGGCCTCGACCGCCGCCAGCAATAGCGGCATCGCCGCCTCGCCCTCGCCCTTGAGCACGCAATCGACGGCACCCTCGCCATGGGCGATGATCGAGGGCGCGGTGAAGGACGCGCTGTGCCCGCCGACACAGATAAAGATCCGCGGAAAGCGGGCCTTGGTCTCCTTGGCGAGATCGACGATCTCGGGAACATGCGGCAGATAGTTGCAGGAGAACGCGATGACATCCGGCCGCCAGCGCTCGACCATGCGGTGGTAGGCGGCGTGGTCCTCGACCTGCAAATCGATCAGCTGGACCTGATGGCCGGCCTGGCGCGCGGCCTGGGCCACCAGCTCGAGACCGATCGGCTCGAGCCGCAGAAAGATTTTGGAGTAATGGAGGACACCGGGAAACACGCCGAGGAGCCGCACAGCAATTCCCCTCTCGCCATCATCGGCCGCCGTTCGTGGCCGGACGCGACAACCAAGCGCGCCCCGGCTATCGTGTCAACCGCCACCCGCTGCGAGTAGCCGAGATGACCGAGGATTGGACCAAGCTCGCCGCCGATCTGGAGCGCCTCTTGAGATTGCGCTCGATCCCGTTCGGCATGAAATTGTTCGAGCACCGCGAGGAGATGGAGGCGATCGCGCGGATTCGCCGGCCCAAGGCGGTGCATACGCTCGACCAGATCGTGGCCCAGGCCGCGCGCCTCGGCTGGACCGTGGGGCTCACCGCCGAGGATTTGGTCGGCGCGCAGTGCCGCGCCGTCGTTGGGCTCGGCCGCGCCAAGGACGAGGAATGGCGCTCGGGCCGCCACATGGCGGGGGTCTGGTACAGCACCCCCGAGGATGCCGGCGCGCATCAGAGCGGCGATGGAATGCGTGCCCGATGGCCGCTACGAGGCGGTTGCCGTCGCGCCACTCGCCGGCGGCCGGCTCGACCCGCCCGACATCGCGCTCTTTTACGCCACGCCGGGGGCGATGATCTATTTTATCAACGGCCTGCAATGGGCGGGCTACAAGCGCTTCGACTGGAGTGTCGTCGGCGAGTCGGCCTGCGCCAATTCCTGGGGGCGGGCGCTCAAGACCCGCGAGCCCAGCCTGTCGATCCCGTGCTTTGCCGAGCGCCGCTACGGCGGCGTCCTCGACGACGAGATGCTGATGGCATTGCCGCCAGACAATCTGCCCAAGGCCATCGCCGGCATGGAGGCGCTGGCGAAAAACGGGCTGCGCTACCCGTTCCCGCAATACGGCATCCAGCAGGACGCCCGCGCCGGCCTCGCCGTCAGCTACCCCGCCCGCGGCGGCTGAAAGTCAGGACTGGGCCTGCATCATGGTGACCGCCTGCTTTCATCGGGAGGGTTGCTGCTCCCTTGGGAAGCCGAGCCGGGCCAATTGCTCGCGCAAGCCTTCGTGAGCCGCCGGGTCGGCGCTGGCGCCGCGCTGCTGCTCGATATTGCGCCCCTGTGCAGCGGCCTCGTCGAGGATGTGATCGGCCGATTGAATCCGGTTCGCCGCTTCGAGCGCGCGCAAAAAATCGCTGGTCGAAATCGCCGTCACCCGCTCCGGCAACGTGCGCACGAACGACCGGCTTCGGATGTCGCTATCCTCGAACAAAAGCATGGCTTGCAGCTCGGGATTCCGAGCGGTCTCGTAGCCCAGCACTTCGATGGCGGCTTGCTCTCCGCGGTCCCGCGAGCGGGTTTGCGGGTTGATCGCCCGCAATGCTTCAAACTCGGCGTACACCTCCGTCGCGACGATCTGCACTTGTCCGAGATTAACGCGAAGCCACTCCACGATCGCGCCAGCTCCCAGCCTCGCCATGTCACGGGTTACCTCGCTGTACACCATGTCTGGAATAAACACGGGGATGCCGGGCATCAGGAGGCAGGAGAGAGCGCCAGCGGCTCCAAGGGTGATCAGCGGCGATGCGTCGGTAATAATAAGGCCGAGCCGCAGCGTCACGGCTTGGCGTCTTCGAGCGCTTGGCGCAACAGAGCGAGGCCGCGTTGCCGGGCTGCAACATTTGGCCCCTCCATCGGCGCGACGGGCGGGCGCAAGCCGAGCCGGCCAAGGCCGGCGAGCACGTCGAGATAGCTCTCGATGCCCCGCATGCGCAGCGCCCGCCATGTGATCTCGCCGGCGGCGTACTGTCGGATCAGCCTCTCGTCGACGGTTTCAGTCATGACAGTATCTCACAAATAATCAGCGTGAGCCGTTTTACGAGCCGCGTCGTCAAATCGGCGGCTGAAAGAGGCGCCCGCCGCAAACCGGGTGCGGCGCCCCGGTGGTCGAGGGCAGGCTCAGCGGCAGGCCCTTGCGCGAGCGCACCGCGAGATAGGCAAAGGCCTGCGCTTCGAGCGCGTCGCCGTCCCAGCCGACGGCTTCGACCGGCCGCACCGGCGTGGCCAGAACGCGGGCGAGCGCCGCCATCAGCGCCGGGTTGCGCCGCCCGCCGCCGCAAACGAGCCACTCGCGCGCCGGCGCCGGAAAATGGCGGCGCGCCGCCGCGACCGCCGCCGCGGTCATTTCGGTCAAGGTCGCGGCCCCGTCTTCGAGCGACAGGCCGTCGGGCGCAGCGCTCGCGGAAATCGTCGCGGTCCAAGGATTTCGGCGGCGGGCGGTCGAAATACGGCAGCGCCAGAAACCGCGCGACATGGTCTTTGGAGACGCGCCCGGCCGGCGGCGAGCCGGCCGTCGAAATCGGCGGCGGCGCCGGTATGGTGATTGACCCAGTCGTCGATCGGCGCGTTGCCGGGGCCGGTGTCGAAGGCGAGGATGCGCCCGCCCTCGCCGATCCAGGTCACGTTGGCGACCCCGCCGATGTTGACGACCGCGACCGGCTTGGCCAATGGCGCGGCGAGCGCCGCATGGTAGAGCGGGGCGAGCGGCGCCCCTTCGCCGCCGGCAGCGACATCGGCCGAGCGGAAATCGCCGACGACATCGATCCCGAGCCGGTCGGCGAGTGCCGCCCCGTCGCCCAATTGCCAGGTGCGCCGCTCGGCCGGGCGATGCAGGATCGTGTGGCCGTGAAATCCGACGATTTCGACGCCGATCTCCGGATGCGCCGTGCGAAATGCCTCGACCGCCTCAGCGTGCAGCCGGGTCAGCTCGGCCTCGACTTCCGCCACCGGCCCGGTCCCGCCCAGCACCGAGCGCAGCCGCACGCGGAAGGCCGCCGAATAGGGCACGGTCAGCGCCGGGCCGGCAACGACACGCTCGACCCCGTCGGTCTCGACCATCGCGACATCGATGCCGTCGAGCGAGGTGCCGCTCATCAGCCCCAGCGCCCGCAGCAGATTCGTGCTAGATGAGCGCGCCATGCCGACCACCCGCTCCGCTTTTCTGGAGACCGCGACCGCCCGCGGCTATGTCCACCAATGCACCGACGCCGACGCGCTCGACCGGCGCTTCGATGGCGGGACTGTCACCGCCTATGTCGGCTATGACTGCACCGCAGACAGTCTGCATGTCGGCAGCCTGGTGTCGATCATGCTGCTGCGCCTGCTGCAAAAATGCGGGCACCGGCCGATCGTCTTGATGGGCGGCGGGACGACGCGGATCGGCGACCCGTCCGGCAAGGACGAGGCGCGGCAGCTGCTCAGCGATGCCGAGATCGCCCGCAACATGGCCGGCATCCGCGCGGTCTTCGCCAAGTTTCTCGATTTCGGCGAGCCTGCCCTCGCGAAAGCGGGGGGCCCGACCGGTGCCGTCATGGTCAACAATGCCGATTGGCTCGACGGCCTCCATTACCTGCCGCTGTTGCGCGATGTCGGGCGCCATTTCTCGGTCAACCGGATGCTGACCCAGGACAGCATCCGCATGCGGCTCGAACGCGACCAGCCATTGAGCTTTCTCGAATTCAACTATCCGATCCTGCAAGCCTACGACTTTGTCGAGCTGGCGCGGCGTTTTGGCTGCGAATTGCAGATCGGCGGCTCGGACCAGTGGGGCAACATCGTCGGCGGGGTCGAGCTCGGCCGCCGCATGGACGGCCGGCACCTCTATCGGTCTGACCACCCCGCTGATCGCCACCGCCTCGGGCGCCAAGATGGGCAAGACCGCGCAGGGTGCCGTCTGGCTCAACCCCGAAAAGCTCTCGCCCTATGATTACTGGCAATTCTGGCGCAACACCGAGGATGCGGATGTCGGCCGCTTTCTGCGGTTGTTCACCGAATTGCCGTTGGCCGAGATCGCTCGCCTCGAGGCTCTCGAAGGCGGCGAGATCAACGAGGCGAAAAAGGTGCTGGCGACCGAGGCGACGGCACTCGCCCACGGCCGCGCCGCCGCCGATGCGGCGGCCGGAACCGCGCGTGCGGTGTTCGAAGAGGGCGGCAGCGGCGGCGGGTTGCCCCAAGCCGCGGTGCCGCGCGCGGCGCTGGAGCACGGCATCGGCGTGGTCGAGCTGCTCGCCCGCGCCGGTCTCGCCGCCTCGAACGGCGAGGCGCGGCGGCTGATCCGCGGCGGCGGCGCCCGCCTCAACGACGCGGTCATCGCCGACGAGGCGCGCCTCGTCACCCTCGCCGATCTGGGTGCCGAGGGTGCCGTCAAGCTCAGCGCCGGCCGCAAGCGCCACGTGCTGATCCGCCCCGCTTGACGCAATCGGCAAACCCGCTGTCCGGGGAGCTTCCGGGAGCTGCCGCTTCCGGCCGACCAGCGGCGGCTGGCGATCGGGTTGGCGGCCTGGCGCCAGCGCTCGAAACGGCCCAGGGCGACCCGGCGGCGGTTGCGGCGAGCGCGTGGAGCGCATCCCCCGCCGGCAAACGGCTGCTCGCCGCGATCTTTGGCAACAGCCCGTTTTTGAGCGATGCGGCGGTCAAGGAATGGGCGTTTCTGACCCGGCTCGTCGAGGAGGGCGCCGATCCGGTCTTCGCCGAAACCGTTGCCGGGGTCGAAGCGCGCGACGACACCGGCGAAGACGTAGCGGCGCTGATGGCGCGGCTGCGGGTCGCCAAGCGCCGCGTAGCACTATTGGCGGCGGTCGCCGAATTGGCCGGGGCGTGGTCGCTCGAGCAGCAAATGGCCGCTTTGAGCCGCTTTGCCGATGCGGCGCTCGGCGCGGCGTTGCGCTATTTGCTGCGGCAGGCGGCGCGTGACGGGACGCTCGCCCTCGCCGATGGCGACGATCCCGAAGCCGGCAGCGGCTTTATCATCCTCGGCCTCGGCAAGCTCGGCGGCGGCGAGCTCAACTATTCGAGCGATATCGACCTGATCGTCCTCTACGACCCGGCTGCGGCGCGGGCCGCGGCACCCGACCGCATCCAGCCGCTCTTTGTCCGCCTGACACGCAACCTCGTGCGCATCATCGAAGAGCGCACCGGCGACGGCTATGTCTTTCGCACCGACCTCAGGCTGCGGCCCGACCCGGCTTCGACCCCGCCGGCGATATCGGTCGCGGCAGCGCTCTCCTATTACGAGAGTGTCGGCCAGAACTGGGAGCGCGCGGCCCTGATCAAGGCGCGGCCGGCGGCCGGCGACCGGCTGCGCGGCGGAGCATTTCCTGCGCGATCTGCAGCCCTTTATCTGGCGCAAAAACCTCGATTTTGCGGCGATCCAGGACATTCATTCGATCAAGCGCCAGATCGACGCGCATCGCGGCGGCGCGCGCATCAGGATCGCGGGCCACGACATCAAGACCGGCCGCGGCGGCATCCGCGAGATCGAATTTTTTGCCCAGACCCAGCAGCTGATCTGGGGCGGCCGGGTGCGCGAATTGCGCGTCGCGGCGACCTGCGCGGCACTCGACCGGCTCGCCCAAGCCGGCCGCGTCGATCGCGCCACCGCCGACGAGCTGCGCGCCGACTATCGTTTTTTGCGCCGGGTCGAGCATCGCCTTCAGATGGTCGATGACGCGCAAACGCATCGGTTGCCGGCCGACCGCGCCGGGCTCGCCCATATCGCCACCTTTCTCGGCTATGCGCAGACCGAACGAATTCGTCGCCGAGCTGACCGCCGCCTTGTCCTCGGTCGAGCGCCATTACGCGCAATTGTTCGAGCAGGCGCCGAACCTCGCCACCCCAGGCAATCTCGTTTTTACCGGTGTCGAGGACGATCCCGACACGCTCGAAACCTTGTCGCGGCTGGGCTTTAGCCAACCCGAGCGGGGTGGCGGCGCTGGTGCGCGGCTGGCACCACGGGCACCTCAGGGCGGCGCGCAGTGAACGAGCGCGCGAGATCCTGACCGAGCTGGTGCCGGAATTGCTGGTGACCTTTGGCGCCACCCCGCATCCCGATGCCGCATTCCAGCGCTTCGACCGGTTTTTGGCGCATCTCGCGGCCGGCGTGCAGCTCTTTTCGCTGTTTCACGCCAATCCCGGCTTGCTCGCGCTCATTGCCGATGTGATGGCCGGCGCGCCGCGCCTCGCCGAGCATCTCGCGCAACGCCCGGCCTTGCTCGAGCCGGTGCTGGCCGAGGGTTTCTTCGCCCCACCGCCGGGTCGCGCGGCACTTGGCGTCGATCTCGGCCGGGCGATTGCGGCGGCGCGCGATTTCGAGGACGCGCTCGATGTGGTCCGCCGCTGGGCCGCCGAGCGCCGGTTTCAGATCGGCGTGCAATTGTTGCGCCGGACGCTCGACGCCACGACAGCCGGACCGGCATTGGCCGATATCGCCGAAACGGCGCTCGCCACGCTGTTGCCGGCGGTCGAGGCCGAGTTTGCGCGCCGTCACGGCAGCATCCCCGGCGGAGCTTTGGCGATTGTCGGCATGGGCCGTCTCGGCAGCCGCGAGATGACGCTCGCCTCCGATCTGGACCTGATCCTGATCTACGATGCGCCGGCCGAGAGCGACGCCTCGAACGGGCCACTGCCGCTCCCGGCCGCGACCTATTACGCCCGCCTCAGCCAGCGGCTGATCGCCGCGATCACCGCACCGACCGCCGAGGGAAAGCTTTACGAGGTCGATATGCGGCTGCGGCCGTCCGGCGCCTCGGGCCCGATCGCGTCGAGCCTTGCCGGCTTTGCCCGTTACCAGCGCGAATCGGCCTGGGCCTGGGAGCACATGGCATTGACCCGTGCCCGCCCGGTCGCCGGCGATTGCGCCCTTGGCGAGAGGATCGCCGAGACGGTCGCAGCGGTGCTGCGCCTGCCGCGCGATCCGCTGCACCTCGTCGTCGAGGTCGCCGCCATGCGCCGCCGCATCGCCGCCGAGCACCGCAATCCGCCGCCTTATGATTTACGAAACCGGCGCGGCGGGCTGATCGACCTCGAATTTATCGTGCAGTATCTGATGCTGCGCCACGCCGCCGCTGCGCCGCAAATCCTGCGGCGCGGCACCGCCGCTGCCCTCGCCGCCTTGGCCGCCGCCGGGCTGCTGCCGTCATCGGCGGCCGAAGAGCTGGGCCGGGCGCTCGCGCTCTTTCGCCAGGTCCAGATGCTGACGACGCTGATCGGCGACGGGCCGCCCGCGGCCGGAATCTTCTCCGAAGCCGATGCCGCCACCCTGGCGCGTGGCGCCGGAGCGGCCGATTTCGCCGGCCTCGACCGGGATGTCACCGCCGCCGCCCGGTGCGTTTTCGAGTGGTACGAGCGCTTGGTCGCCGAGCCCGCCCGCCTTGCCGCGCCGCCGGATGCTCGATGACCGGTCGCGGGCTGGCCAAAGCCCGAGCGCGAATTTTCAGCGCGGGGCGGCGGCGAGGTTGCCGCCATCGACGGTGGCGAAAGAGCCGGTGGTGTTGCGCGCCGTCGCGAGCCCCAGAAACGCCTCGGCGACGTCTTCGGCGGTGACCTCGCGGCCCAAGAGGTTGCGCGCCATGTATTGCGCCTCGCTGATGCCGTAGGCGGCGGCGCGCGACTTGATGTAGTCGGGCGTCATGATGCCGCTGCGGATGCCGTCGGCATTGACCGCGTTCGAGCGGATCCCGGCGCCGGCATATTCGAGCGCGTATTGCTTCATCAGGAAAAGGGTCGCCGCCTTGGGGAGCCCGTAGGGGCCGGCATTCGGCCCCTGGCTGACCGCCTGCCGCGACACGTTGAACAGCAAGGAGCCGCCGGTGCCCTGCGCCAGCATGATCCGCACCGCGTTTTGCGCGACGGTCTGGTGGGCAAAGAAATTCAATTCGAAGCTTTGCCGCAGCACCGAATCCTCGACCTCGCCGATGCGGCCCTGAAACGCGGCACCCGCGTTCGAGACGACGATATCGACCCCGCCAAGCCCGGCCGCGACCCGGTCGAAGGCCCGGCGCACCGAGCCCGGATCGGTCACGTCGCATTCGAGCCCGAGCGCTGCCCCGCCGAGCTTTTTGGCTGCCGCCTCCGCCGCCCCGCCGTCGATGTCGAGCAACACGGCTTCGGCCCCGGCGCGGGCCAAGGCGCGCGCGGTCGCCAGCCCGATCGTGCCGGCGCCGCCGGTCACCACGGCGATTTGGCCTTGCAGCGGCTTCACCTCGCCCTGGCCGAGCTTCGCTTGCTCCAGCGACCAGTATTCGATGTCGAACAAATCGGCTTCGCCGATCAATTCGAAGCGGCCGATCGCTTCGGCGCCGGTCACCGTCTCGATCGTCGAGAGGGCGATATCGGCGGCAATCCGCGCATCCTTCGCGCTGACGCCGAGGCCGAACAACCCCAGCCCCGGCACCAGAATGACCCGCGGCATCGGGTCGAGCTCGCGTTTGGCGACCGTCTGGCGCGCATTGTGGCGGGCGAAATAGGCGCGGTAGCCGGCGGCGAACCGCTCGACCGCCTGCCCGACCGCCTCCCTGAAGAAATCGAGCCGGCCGGCCTCGGGCGCCGGCACGATCAGCGGGTAGTTCTTGGTGCGGATCGTATGGTCGGGGGTGGCGACACCGGCCTGCGCATAGCGTTCGAGCTCGGCCCCGTTGACATAGTCCAGCACCGCCGGGCCGGTGCGGAATTCGAGGAGAAAGCGCTGGTAGGCGCCGGCCGTCCCCGGCGCCGCGATGGCGCAGGCGCCGCGCAGGATCGGGGCTGCTTCGGCCGCGCCGGCAACAGAACCCGGCAGCCGCCCGCCGACAAATCTCTTGCGACAGCGCGCGAGCCGCTCCTCGGCCACCGAGACCGCCGAGATCATCCGCTCATAGGCGCTCCGCGCGGTGTCGCCAAAGGTGAAGATGCCGTGCTTCAGCAGCACCAGCCCTTCGACCGCGGGATCCTGCTCGAAGACCTCGGCGGCTGCCTTCGCCAGCAGAAACCCCGGCATGATGTAGGGGACGAGACCCAGCCGCTTGCCGTAGAGGTCGGCGCAGCGCAGGGCGGCGTCGGGCTGGTCGGCGATGCTCAACACTGCGGTCGAGTGCGTGTGATCGACAAATTTGTGCGGCAGGAAAGCGTGGAGCAAGGTCTCGACCGATGGGTTGGGGGCGCCCGGGTCGATCAAATTGGCGCGCTGCACCCGCACCATCTCCTCGTCGGAGAGCGCCGTCCGCGCGCGCAATTTGCGCAGCGGGGCGAGGCGCACGGCCGGCAGCCCCGCCGGCTCGATCGCCGCCATGTCCCAGCCGCTGCCCTTGACGCACAGCACTTCGGCCGCCTCGTCGAGGAGGTCTTTGATGACGGTTTTGACCGAGGTGTTGCCGCCGCCGTGCAAGACGAGCTTGGGATCGCCGCCGAGGAGCCGCGAGGTATAGACCCTCAGCGCCAGGTCGCGCTCCACGCCGCGCCCGGCATAATGCTCGACCAGCCGCTCGGCGTCGCTGTCGGACCACAGGCTCTGCATTGCCGGCCCCCGGCTCGCTGACCATTCGGCCGATCAATGCAGCATCCGGCCCCGGCGGACAAGACCCCGCAGACAAGAGGCGATCTCCCCACCCCTCTCAACGGAGTGGAGAGACCGACCATTAAAAAATCAGGCCGTCGTCGTAAAGAGGCGCATGACGGCGCCGCTAAAGCTGGCGCTGACCATCAGCAGCGCCGCGCCGACCGCGATAAAGCCGACCAGCGACAAGACCCACGAGGTCATAAAGATCAGCGACAAGATGCCGAGCACGATCGCCGCGACCCCGATCAGGACCTCCATGCCGCCGGCCGACGCCGACCCTTTGTAGGAGACGATCTGCACCGCTCCGGCGGTGGTGTTGGCCGTGGTCGCGGTTTTCGGCTGCATGCCGATGCCGCCATCGAGCAAGAGCGCGCCGCCGAAAACGATCAGCGCCGCCGGGACCAGATGCGCGGCATTGATGCCGACGAGGGCGAGAATGCCGAGGATGATGCCGGCGATGCCGGTCAGGCAATCGACCATGACCTCGCTGCTCATCTCGGCTGGGACACCCGCAACGGCGCTGGCCGGCATGAGCTTCGCGGCTTCGGCCGCGCTGTTGAATGCCTGGACCATCAGGCCGACGCCGATCACGATCGTGGTGATCGCCGCCAAGGTGCCGGACGAGATGCCGGCGAGCGCGATCACCGCGAGGACGATCGCCGCTATCCCGGCCGCACCTTCGGACAATAGACCGACCGGCTCGGCGTCGCTCGCGGCGCTTCGCCCTTCCACATAGGTTGCCATGTTATGCCTCCTCTACCGTTTGGCCGCAGGGCCAGGCGAGGACGGCATCCGCCGTGACGCCTGCTCGTACCAGGCCACACCGCGGTAACGTCGAATTGAGGGGAAGAGTTCACATTCAGCCTTATGTCCGCTCTTTTAATCGAAAATCGGGAATGATTGGAACAACATTTCTATTCAAGGTTTTCCTTTAGGCATCGTCCGGCGTGTATCGCTCCTTTTTGAAGAGGCCGCGCTGGAATGCGAGATAGCTGTCCTTGGTCATCGCCGGCGCGAATTGGGCGAGGATTTCGCGGGCCGGCGCGGCATCGCCCCACAGCAAGTCGATCGCCGTCATCGCCAACAGCTTGGCCGGGGTCAGGTAGGCGTGCTCGGGCTCGCTGATCCGCCAATCGGCGGCGTGGGCGCGGCCTTCGGCGGCGGCGACATAGGGATGGATCACCGGCATCAGATGCGCAAGGTCCCCCATATCGGTCGAGCCGGTGCGGTGGCCCGCGGATTGGAATTGGCCCGGTCCGAAGATCGCCGTGACATTGTCGCCGAAGATCCGGCCCATGCGAGCGTCGTTGCGCTGCGGCAAATAGCCGGGGATGGTGTGGATCTCGACTTCGGCGCCGATCGCCATGGCGCCGGCGCGCAGGCAGCGGTCGACCTTGCGGTTGGCGTCGAGGATCGCGTCGAGCGAGCCGCCGCGCACAAAGGTCTCCATCCTGACCTCGGCCGGCACGACGCTGACCGCGTCGCCGCCTTTGGTGACGATGGGGTGGATGCGGATCGTGTCCTTTTCCCAAAAGGTCTCGCGTTGATGGGCGATCGCCTGCATCGCGAGCGTTGCCGCGTTGAGCGCGTTGATGCCGCGCTGCGGCGCGCCGCCGGCATGCGCCGCCCGGCCGAGAAACCGGATTTGCTTGACCAACGCGCCGTTCGAGGACTGGGCAATGGCGGCGCGCGGCCCGCCGCCGTCGAGCGCCCCGGTATGGATCATCATCGCCATGTCGATGTCGTCGAAATGGCCCTTGGCGACGAGCTCGGGCTTGCCGAGCATCAGCTCGATCTCGCCGTTGGCGACACGCCCGAGCCGCTCCTCGACATCGATGAACTCCTCGGCCGGCACCGCGAAAAAGACGATTTCACCGGCGAAATCCTCGGCCGCCTGCGCTTCGCTCAGCGCCAGCGCGGCACCCAGCATGCCGGCGATCTGGGCGTTGTGGCCGCAGCTGTGCGCCGCACCGGTGACGGGGTCGGCGAGCGGGTGCTCGGAGGTGCGCAGGCTGTCGAGCTCGGCGACGAGCGCGAGCCGCGGACCCGGCCGCCGGCCCTTGAGCCGGGCCTTGACCCCGGTCAGCGCCAGCCCGCCGCGCGGCGCCAGGCCGAGCGCGCCGAGCCGTTCGGCAACCAAGGCTGCTGTCCGCTGCTCGTTGAAGCCGGTTTCGGGATGGCGCAGGATCGTTTCGCCGAGCCCGATAATCGCTTCGCCGTGCCGGTCCACTGCCGCGCACGCGGCGCGCTTCAGCTCGTCCTTGCCGGTCATTCTCGCCGCTCCGCCGCTGACTGACTGCCAGACCCGCGCTCTATAGAAGTCGGGCGCCGGCGGCAAAGCCAATTTTGCCGGCCCGCCGATAGCGATCACCCGCCTCTCCCGCTCCGGGGTCTGCAATCGTCAATTTTACGTCAATTTCAGTTGCAAAAATGTCGCTACACGCGCTCTGGATATCAGACGATCGTCATCCAGTCGTCAATTTTTGTTGATAATGACGCACATGACAGCTAGGATGTCGTATCACAAGCAATGATCCATGGTTAAAGTAGCAATTAAACATTGACATTCTACTAAAGGAGGTTAGCATTCTCCGGGTCTTTTAGCGATCGGCCGCGGCGGGTTGCAAGGCCGCGACGACTATCGGGAGCACCGCCATGACCCTGATCTATCCGAACATCGTCCCCGAAAACAATTTGCGTCTGCCCGACGCGCTGACGATCAAGCACGGCCCCGCGCCGCTGCTCGCCCGCTTCGTCCTCGAAGGCGACAAGGCCGCGCGCCGCATGGGCCTGCGCCTGCGCCTGCGCCACGACTTTCCGGAGCTGTTGTACTTGAACCGCCAAGAAATTGCCCGCGGCAATTGGTTTCGGCTCGTCAACATGTTCAATCCGGAATGCAGCGATGTTTCACCCGAAAATGCATTTTGGGTTTCCGGCGAGGACGAGACCGGCGAGATCGTCGTCACCTGGGCCGGGCGCGTCTATTATTGGCCGGAAAGCAATCTGGCCGAGCAAGCCTGCGCAATGTTTTACGGCCGCGATGACGGGCAGCCATACCGGGTCGCCACCACGGAAGTCGAGCAGATTACCGGCGTCGTCCTCAGCGCCGGCTCGGTATGGGTTCGCCCCGAACACCGAGGCAAGCAACTCTCCCAGCTTTTTCCACGGATCGGGCGGGCTTACGCCTGCTCCCGCTGGCCGATCGACTGGACGATATCCTACGTTGCCCCGATCCTGGTCGAGAAGGGCGTGGCCGCGGGCTATGGCAAAAGAGCATGTCGCGCACAGCATCTTCTATCCCGAGTCGCCCTGGGGTGACCTTGAAGTCGTGGTCGTCTAGACTGCAACCGCCGACGATCTACCGACGACCTCGCCGATTTCATGGCGAGGGAGCTGCTTCGCTGTCGAACGATGCAGAGGCTCGAGCGGATCTTCTTTCGACCAAGCTTTTGGGACGACATGGTGACAAAAACCTCGTCGGACGGGGTCTTCCACGGCAGCAGCAACCGTTCATAGCGGACGATACGGCTCGGCTTGCCGCTCTCCGCCTGAGTATTGGATCGCTGCCGTGACGATGATCATAGCGAGGCTGACCCGTGCTGGCGACGGATTTATAGAATTCGCGAGACCCACGCCGCCGATATTCCTTGTCGGGCTGGTTTTCGACCTTCTCGCCGATCGCCGCTAAGTGATAACTTCGCCGAGCCAGCCATTGAGCGCGTCGCCGATAAACCGAAACATCGGCTCGCCCTCGCGCGGCTTGACGCCGACCACCATCATCCGTGACAGCAGCTGATGCTCGATCGCAAACGAGATCACACTCGGATCAAAATGCCCGAAGGACATTCGCCATTTCTGGGCGAGCGGCCGCAATGGGCTCGCATCGTTGCGTCAACAGCGTCCGAATAATCTGCGCGGCTCGACCAAAAATCGTTCGGCTGGAGCGGCGGTGCAAAGTCGGGCGCGCACAGCTCGGAGAGACGCGAATTGCCTGCTCTGCCGACGATCGTGATCTCCGAATGCCACGACTGATCGAAATATTTGATCCGGAACAACCTGACCGAGGACAACAATAGCTGCTGCTGGACCGCCAGCAGCGCTGGGAGCTGCGACGTTGCGCGGGATGCAGCTCGATCTCGATGACCGAGTTGCCGAGCGATTGGAATTTGATGAAGCCGAGATTCTTTACGGCAAACGCGACGGCATCGTAATCGGGATCGGGATCGCCGAACGCCGCCAGAAACTCGGCGCTGTCTGGCGAGCACCCATTGCCCGTCGGACGTCACCAGCATCGTCAAGTGGTTTCACCGCAATCCTCGCAGCGTTGCATCGCCGTCGCCGGCACACATTACTGCCGGCAACATCTTCCCGAAGCCGAGTTAATTAATGGTGAATGGAGCGTTGTCGGCTGAGGTTTGCCGGCGGCGGTCGAAGGGTTTGTTAACTTCCGCGCGGATAATCTCATGCCATGGTCGCAATCGTCGGATTTGCGCTGTCGCCGGCCGGGGCTGGCTTGGCCGTGGCCGCCGCAGCTGGCGCCGCTGCGGTGACAGTGGCACGGCTTTTGCGCAAGCCGATCCGGATCGCAACCCGAGCCCGGCGGCAGCCGCCGGCACCCCAGGTCTGACGGCCGGTTGACGTTCGATCGGGCGCTATTCTGACGTATCGACACTAAGTTGAGTCGGGCAGTGCTGCGCCCTGATCGCCGAACAAAAGCTGGCCAGGGGAGGCACGACACGGCACAATTCGTCAATCTGCCCGGCGCGGCACCGGCGACACATCGAGACCGGCAGGCGAGCGGGGGGCGGGTCACGCAGCCTCCCGATGCCGCCGGCCGGAGCAGCCGACACGGCCATTTGAGACCCGGCGTTGATCGGGTCGCCCGCCCCTGCTGTTTCACACGCCCCTGCTGTTTCAAATGACAGGCTTGCGCGCGCCGGTCCGGGCAGCGGCGCTCCCGCGATTGGAGGCCGGCGGGTCGGGCGCAGCCGGCGCGGCGGCAATCCTGCTGCCCCGCCCGGCGCGCCGGCGGGCCACCATCGGCTTGTTGATCGCAACGGCGATGCAGGCCTTCGACGCGACGATCGCCAATGTCGCGCTGCCGCAGCTCGCGCGCTCGTTGGGGGTCGGCTTCGATCTCGCCATCTGGGTGATGACGAGCTATCTGTGCGCCTCGGCGGTGACCACGGTCATGACCGGGTGGCTGCGCCGCCGGCATGGCGCGCGCCCGGTCTTTGCCGGCGCGATCGGCTTGTTCGTGCTCGCCTCGATGGCGTGCGCGGTTTCGACCTCCGCCGTCGAGCTGATCGGGTTCCGCCTGGTCCAGGGGGCAGCCGCCGGGATTATCCAGCCGCTCGCTCAGGCGATCTTGCTCGACCTCCACCCCAAAGCGCGCGCACGGCCGCATGCTCGCGATCTGGGGTGCGACGATCATGGCCGGCCCGATGCTGGGCCCGCTGCTCGGCGGGGTGATCACCGATTTTTCGTCGTGGCGCTGGATCTTTGTCCTGAACGTGCCGTTGGGCGTGGTCGCGGTGGCCGGGCTGCGGCAAATCCCGTCCCAATCGGACCCGGCTGAAAGCGCCTCGATCGACGGCATCGGCATCGTGCTGCTTGGTTGCCGGCGTGGGCGCGCTGCAGCTCGGGCTCGAACGCAGCATCGGCCGGCTATGGCCGCCGCCGCCGGAGACCATCGTCGCCATCGGTGTTGCGGCTGTGGCGCTCTCGGCCATCGCCCTGCGCAGCCGCCGGGCCCGGTTCACATTGCTGCGCTTGGCGGTGCTGCGAAACCTCAATTTTGCCGCCGCGGCCGCCTGCAATTTTATGATCGGCGCGCTGCTGTTCACGACCATTGTCTTTTTGCCGGCGTTGAGCGAGGGGCCGCTCGGCTATGACGCGACCGACGCCGGTCTGATCATTTTTCCGCGCGGCGCCGCCACCATGGCGACGATGCTGGCGGTGCGCTGGCTGATCAATCGCGTCGATCACCGGGTCTTGCTCGGCTGCGGCTTGGTCCTCGCCGCCGCCGCGCTCGGTCTGATGGCCGAGCTGCCGCAAGCCGGGGCGGGGCCGTGGCTGGCCCTATGGAGCAGCGTCCAAGGTGTCGGGGTCGGGCTCGTGTTCACCCCGCTCAGCACGCTGGCCTTTTCGACCCTCCCGCCCGAGCTGCGCACCGATGCCGCCGGGCTCTATAATCTGATGCGGCAGCTCGGCTGCGCCGCCGGCGTGGCGGCAATGACCGCGTTCTTGCAGACCCGCATCGACATCGGATTGGTCCAAGCCGCGGGCACGGCCCCCGGCGTCGGCGAGGCTTCGGGCGCGCTGCTCGATGCCGTCAAGCTGGCGGCCTATGCCAGCTCTTTTCGGGTGCTGGCGGTCGTCACCGCGCTGATGCTCCCCGCCATCTTTTTCTTTCGGCCATTGCGCCGCGAAACGGCCGGCGAGGCGGCATAGCGCGCCGCAGGTCCGACGGCGCCGGTCCGCCCGACCGGATCAGCGGGCTTCGATCGCGCCCGCCAAGGCGATCGCTTGCTTCTCGGCCGAAGCCAGCTCGGCATGGGTCGGCAGCATGATGCGCACCGTCGTCCCCAACCCGGCGCGGCTGTCGATCGTCAAGCTCCCGCCATGCGCCTCGACCAGACCCTTGGTGATCGGCAGCCCGAGCCCGGTGCCGCCGTAATCCCGCGTCGTCGCGGGCTTTGCCTGGCCAAACGGCTGCAGCGCCCGCTGCTCCTCGTCCGCGGTCATGCCGATCCCACGATCCTCGATCTCAAAGACGGCAAAACCCGGCCGGTCGGCCGTGACCCGGATCGTGACGGCCCCTCCTTTACGGGAGAACTTTACCGCATTCGACAACAGGTTGAGAAATATTTGACGCAGCGCGCGTGGGTCGGCAAAGATCACCGCCTCGTCCGTAGTCAAATGCGAGACGATTTTAATATCACGGCTCTGCGCCCGCTCGGCCATCATGCGCACCACATCGGCGACAACGCTGCCGATTTCGACCGCTTCGCTGCACAATTCGAGCTTGCCGGCCTCGATCTTCGACATGTCGAGCACATCGTTGATGATCGACAGCAGGTGCAGGCTGCTGGCGTGAATGTCGTTCATATACTCGAGATACTTATTGTTGTTTACCGGCCCGAACAGCTCGCTGCAGATGATTTCCGAAAATCCGATGATCGCGTTGAGCGGCGTGCGCAATTCGTGGCTCATATTGGCCAGAAACTCGCTCTTGGAGCGATTGGCGAGCTCGGCCTCGCTGCGCGCCCGGATGATCTTGCGCTCGCCCTCCCGGATCTCGGTGATGTCGGAATAGATCGTGACGACGGCACCATCCGGCATGCTGCGCCGGCGGATTTGCAAGGTCCGCCCATCGGGGGTCGCCCGTTCCTTGACCGCCGGCACCAGGCGATAAAACTCGTCGAGCCGCCGGGCGACCTCGGCTCCGGGCTCGACATCGCCAAAATCGCCGCCCGCCGCCTGTCGCGTCAGGATGTCTTTGAGCGGCGTCCCGAGAGCGAGGTCGGCCGGCAAATCGAGGAGCTCGCAAAACCGTCGATTGCGGGCGATCAGCCGGCCGCCCCGATCGAACACGCTCAGCCCTTCGCCGATATTTTCGAGCGTGCTCTGCAAGAGCGCGGTTTGCCGCGTCAGGCGGCCTTCGCTGCGGCGCAGACCGGCCTCGGCGAATTGGCCACGGCGCAAGGCGCGCGCGGCGAGCCAAGCGAGCGCCGCGGCGGTCGAGGCGAACAAGGCAAAACCGATGCCCGAGGCGGTGCGTTCCTTTTCCCAGCGCCGCAGGATCTCGGCCCGGCTGCGCGCTGCCGTGACGCTGAGCGGCAGACCCGGGACGGCGCGGGACACCCGCATCGACAAATCGGCCCCCGCCGGCTTCGGCCGCCCGACGGCCCCGCCGCCGCCGCCCTGGGGCGGAGCAATTGCCACACCATCGTCGCGCGCGAGCGCGATCCGGGTCTCGCCGGTTGTCGCAATCGTGGCGAACAAATCGCTAAGGGCGGCGACGGATACCTCGGCGGCGACGACGCCGGCGATCGCGCCATGGCGCACCAACGGGCGGCTCACCATGATCGACCAGCCCCCGCCGCGGGCGCGCTGCGGCCCACCGATATAGAGGCGTGGCGTGCTTTCATCCCGCGGCACGGTAAAGAAGGCGGCGCCCGCGTAGCTCTGCCGGCCGCCCGTCTCGGGTGTCGCGCGGTTCGCCTCGCGGCCGGCATTGTCGAGGATCACGATATCGCTGACCGCCAGGCTTTGCCGATCGAGCTGGCGCAGCACGACCGTGATCGCGGGATCGTCGAGCGGCGCGGTGGTCAGCACCTGATCGAGCAGCTGCTGCACACCGGCCAGCATGGCGTCGATCTCAAACAGCGAGCGCGAGGTGCCGAGCGCCGCCGAGCGCGCCATGCTGTCGAGCGCGGCCCTCGCATCGCGCAGGGTCTGGTGGTGGCCGCGCCATAAGGTGAGCGCCGTGCTCGCGGCGACGGCGGCGACCAGCGCCGCAGTCAACCCGATCACCACATGTTGCGGCCGGATCCGGCGCCATCCCGCGATCGAAAACAGCCGGCGACGCCAAACGCCGGCCGCGCTGCAGCGTGAGGCCCCGCCGCGCCACGGCCACCCGACAGGCAAAACCCCTCCTCCGCAGCCACGGCGAAAGCGCCGCAGCAATCAATCGGCGGGTTCGGTTTATTTTTGTTGAAGACGAGCGCGGCGGCTGCCGGGTCAGTAGAGGTGGCAGGCGACCATATGGCCGGGGCCGATTTCGCGGCGCACCGGCGTCTCGCGCGAGCATTGCGCCATGGCATGCGGGCAGCGCGGGTGAAACCGGCAGCCCGACGGCGGGTCGAGCGCGCTCGGCACCTCGCCGGCCAGCGCCAGCTTTTGGTGCCGGTCGTCCGGATGCGACGGCAACGCGGCGGTAAAGAGCGCCTGGGTATAGGGGTGCAACGGCTTGGCGCACAATTCGAGGCTGTCGGCGAGCTCGACGATCCGGCCGAGATACATGACCGCGATCCGGTGGCTGATATGCGCCACGGTCGCCAGATCATGGCCGATAAAGAGATAGCTGACCCCGAGCGTCGCTTGCAATTGCTCGAGCTGGTTCATGATCTGCGCCCGGATCGACACGTCGAGCGCCGAGACCGCCTCGTCGAGCACGATGAGCCGCGTATGCGTCGCCAGCGCGCGGGCGATCGCGATCCGCTGCCGCTGGCCGCCGCTGAACTCATGCGGGAAGAGCCGCGCCAGGTCGGGCTGCAAGCCGACCAGCTCGAGCACCTCGCCGACCCGCTCGGCGAGCGCCTCGCGCGACATGTCGGTATGGATCTGCAACGGCTCGGCAATGATGTCGCCGATCCGCATACGCGGCGAGAGCGAGCTGTACGGGTCCTGAAACACGACCTGGACCTCGCGCCGGTAGCGCATCAGCGCGGGCCCGCGCAGCTGGGTGACATCCGCGCCGTCGAACCGGATGGCACCCGCGGTCGGCTCCTCCTGCAGCAAGATCAGCTTTGAGGTCGTGGTCTTGCCGCAGCCGGACTCGCCGATCAGCCCCAAAGTCTCGCCGGCGGCGACAGTGAAATCGACACCGTCGACCGCCTTCACCCAGCCGGTCTTGCGCCGCGGAAAGGTGCCGGTGCTGACCCGAAAGTATTTTTGCACATCGTGCAGCTCAAGCAACGGCGCCGGCATACTTTTCCTTTGCATCTTCTTCGAGGAGCCAGCAGCGCGCGCTCCAATCCGCGGAAAAAGCCCGGTCCACCGGCTCCTCGACGGCGCATCTCGGCATGGCGTGCGGGCAGCGCGGGTGAAAGGCGCAGCCGCCCGGCAGATGGGCGAGGTTTGGCGGCTGGCCGGGGATCGCGTAAAGCGGCTCCTTGCTGCCGAGCTTTGGCATCGAGCCCAAGAGCGCGCGGGTATAGGGGTGCTTGGCGGTGCGGAACAGGTCGCGCACGCTGCCCTGCTCGACGATCTTGCCGGCGTACATGACCGCCATCCGATCGCACATTTTGGCGACGATGCCGAGATTGTGGGTAACAAAGATCAGCGCGACCCCGGTGCGCTCCTGGATGTCCTTGAGCACGTCGAGGTATTGCGCCTGGATCGTCACGTCGAGGTTGGTGGTCGGCTCGTCGGCGATGATCAGTTTCGGGCCGCCGGCCATGGCGATGGCGCCGACGACGCGCTGGCGCATGCCGCCCGACATCTGGTGCGGATATTCGCGCATCCTGACCGCCGGCGACGGGATGCGCACCGCGCGCAGCAATTCCTGCACGCGCTCGCGCAACGCGCGGCGGCGCAGCCCGCGATGGTAATAGGCGGGCTCGGCCACCTGCCGATAGATGCTGAACAGCGGGTTCAAGGACGCCATCGGGTCCTGCAGGATCATCGCGATCTGCCGCCCGCGGATATGGCGCAGCTCGCTCTGGCGCATCTTCGTCAGCTCCTCGCCGGCGAACTCGATGCTGCCGCCGACGATGCGCGCGGCATTGGGCAGAAGCCCGACGATCGACAGGCAGGTCGTGGTCTTGCCCGACCCGGATTCGCCGACGAGGCCGATCGTCTCGCCCTCGTCCAGGGTAAAGCTGGCCCGATCGACCGCCTTGACGACCCGGCTGCCGCCAAACGTGGCGTAGTAGGTTTGCAGGTCGGAAACCCGCAACAACGGCGCCATCGTGCGGTCCTTCGCCCTAAAGATTGCGCAGCTGCGGATCGAGCCGGACCCTGAGCCAGTCGCCGAGCAGCTGGGTCGGCAAGACGACGAGCAGAATGCACGCGCCGGGAAGGACGGTCAGCCACCAATCGCCGACCATCAGCATCGAGCGCCCGTCGGCCAGCATCGAGCCCCAAGCCGGCTGCGGCGCCGGAACGCCGACCCCGAGAAAGGAGAGCGAGGCTTCGGCGATGATGACGACGCCGATGGTCAGGCTGGCCAGCACCATCGCCGTGTTCAAGACATTGGGCAGGATGTGGTGCAGGATCACCCGCAACGGGCTGGCGCCGGCGATCTCGGCGAGCTTGACAAACTCGCGCTCGCGCAAGCTCAAGACCTCGCCGCGGATCACCCTGGCATACCGCGTCCAATAGACGCAGCCGAGGATGATCACGATATTCCACATGCTGGGGCCGACCATCGTCGCCAGAAACAGCGCGAACACCAAGGCCGGCAGCGCCAGCCAGGCGTCGGTGATGCGCATCACCACCTGGTCGACCCAGCCGGCGAAATAGCCCGACACGATCCCCATCGCGGTGCCGATGCTGCCGGCGACGACGGTGCCGGCGACGCCGACGATCAGCGACACGCGGGCGCCGAAAATCAGTCGGCTCAGCACGTCGCGGGACTGAAAATCGGTGCCCAGCAGCCAGCGCGTGCTGCCGCCCGGCATCCAGAACGGCGGCTCGAAAATCTTGGCGCCGGGGATCGGCTCGGTCGGGTCATAGGGCGCGATCCAATTGGCGAGCAGCGCCATCACGAAAAACGGCAGCAAGATCGCGATCGGCGCCAGCGGCAAATCGTGCGCCAGCTTCGCCCAGCGTCCGCCAACGCGGGCCCGGCGCGGGATGGCGGCGACGGCTACGATGCCCGGTTCGTCGATCGTGGCCATGGCGCACCTATTTGGTCAGCCGGATGCGGGGGTCGATCCAGGCATAGAGCACGTCGATCGCCAAATTGACGCCGACGATCATGATCCCGGCGAGCATGACGATGCCCTGCACCAGCGGGAAGTCGCGCTGGAAGATGCCTTCGTAGAGGAGCCGGCCGATGCCGGGCCAGGCAAAGATGACCTCGATGATGACCGCGACATTGACCATGATCACGAGGTTGACCCCGGCCAGGGTCAGCACCGGGATCAGCGCGTTCTTGAACGCGTGGATCGCGATCACGGCATAGCCCGGCAGCCCCTTGAGGCGCGCCAGCTTGACGTACTCGCTGCGCATCACCTCGAGCATGCTGGAGCGCGTCAGGCGCAGCATTGAGGCGGCGAAATACCAGCCGAGCGCCAGGGCCGGCATGACCAGGTGCCGCCAATCGCCCTGCCCGCTGGTCGGCAGCCATTGCAGCCACACCGAGAACACCAGGATCAGCACCAGCCCCAGCCAAAAGCCGGGGATCGACAGCCCGAGCAAGGCGACGATCTTGCCCGAATAGTCCCACCAGCTGTTGACCCGGACCGCAGAGATGATCCCGGCCGGGATGCCGATCAGAAACGAGATCAGCGAGGCGGCAAAGGCGAGCTCGAGCGAATTCGGCAGCCGCTGGAAATAAAGGAGGCTCACCGGCATCTCGTAATTGAACGAAGTGCCGAGCCTGCCGGTCGCGACGTTCTCGGCAAACGCCAGATATTGCACCGGCCACGGCCGGTCGAGCCCCCATTCGGCGCGCACCCGCGCCAAATCCTCGGGCCGCGCGCCGGGCTCGGCGAGGAGCGTCACCGGGTCGCCGGTCAGCCTGACCACGGTAAAGATCGTCAGGCTCAGGATGAACAAGGTGACGAAGGCGTAGATTGTGCGGCGGATGATGAACTGGCCCATCGCGGCGCCCCTCGCGCTATGCCGTCACTTGGCCGCCGACGCGGTTTCCTTGAGCTCGATGTCCTCCCACGGGTAGGCGTAGCCCGAGGTGGCAAAGCTCGGAAACACGTCCTGCCATTTCGCCGCTTTGATCCGCGGTCCGATCGCGTTGACAAAGGCGTGGCGGAACACCGGCACGAAATAGTAATTCTCTAGGATTTCTTTCTGGATCTCAAAGGCCAATTTCTTGCGCTCGGTGCGGTCCACCGAGGCGAGATACTGGTCGAACTTGGCGTCGAGCGCCGGCACGCAGTTGCGGTCCTTGCCGTTGAAGCCGCCGCAACGCATAAAGCTGTCATACCAGTTCGACCAAGTGCCGCCGACCCGCGCCGCGTTGAAGATGATCTGCACACCGGGCCATTCTTTGAGCCCGCCTTGCAGGCGCTTCAAAAAGACGCCGCGCTCCATGGTCTGCATCTTCGACTTGATGCCGATTGCCTGGAGCTGCGAGACGATGCGCTCGCCGCGCGAAAAGTAATCCGGCACCGGCGTCACCCAATCGACGTTGAAGCCGTTGGGATAACCGGCCGCGGCCATCAATTGCTTGGCCTTGGCGATGTCGTGCGGCCATTTCGGCCACGGCATGCCGAATTGGACATCGTCGTTGATCCAGTTGCCGTCGGTCGCCCCCAGCCCGTCGCATTCGGCCTGGTTCATCGCGTCGCGATCGACCGCGAGGCTGATCGCCTGGCGCACCCGGATGTCGTGGAACGGGCTCTTCGGGTTCTGAAAGCCGGGAAATTCGAGCCACCAATTGCCGGAAACAATCGGCGCCAGCATCAGCTTGGGGTTGTTCCTGATCCGGTCGATCAATTCACCCGGCACAAAATACATGATGTCTGCTTCGCCGCGCTCGAGCATGGCGACCCGCGTCGCCGCCTCGGGCACGCTCAGCATCGTCAGCTCTTTGATGTGCACCGGGCGGTAGTAATCCTCGAACGCCTCGAAATCGAGCCGCACCCCCGGCTGCTGCGAAACGAGCTTGTAGGGGCCGGCGCCGATCGGCTTGCGCATAAACCCGGACTGCCCGACTTTTTCGTAATATTTGGCCGGCACCACCCAGCCGGCGCCGCACACATTGCCGGTGCCCAACAGGATCGGGAAATCGAGAAACGGCTGATTGAAGTGAAACCGCACCGTATGGTCATCGACGATCTCGACCCCTTGGGTCTGCTTGTGCAACACCTCGGCCCAGGCGCCGTGGTAATGCTCGTAGCTCCATTTGACGTCGTCGGGCGTGACCGAAGAGCCGTCATGGAACTTGGTGCCGGGTCGCAACTTGAAGGTGGCGCTTTTGGCGTCCTCGGCAAAGTCGTAGCTTTCGGCGAGCGCCGGGTGGTCGTAATGCACCTCGCGGAAGTTTTTGATCAGCGCATCCTGCAAGGCAAAGATGAAATTGTCCGGGGACGCGGTGCCGTCATGCTGCTGCGGGTCGAGCCAGCGCGCCGCGATGTTGGTGTGCCATGCCAGCACCATCTTGCCCTTGGGGACGACCGTCGCCGCCCGCGCGACGCGCACAAAAGGGGCCGCCAGCGCCGTTGTCGCCAGCGCGCTCCGCAGCACCGTGCGGCGGGTCAGCAATGTCCTCGTCATCCTGTTTCCTCCTCTGTTCCAAAAATCGTTGCCGCTTTTGCGGCTATGTTTTCTTTAGGGCTATGTCTTCCCAAGGATAGGCATAGGCCGTGGTGACCGTCGGGAACACGTCCTGCCACTTCTTGGCGTCGATCCGCGGTCCGAACGCCTGCATGGCAGCCTGCCGGAACACCGGCACAAAGTAGTAATTCTCCAGGATCGCGCGCTGGATCTCGGTGGCGAGGTTCTTGCGCTCGGTGCGGTCGGTCGAGGCCAGGTATTTGGTGAACTTGGCGTCGAGCTCGGGCACGCAGTTGCGATCACGGCCGTTAAACCCGCCGCAGCGCATAAAGCTGTCGTACCAGTTCGACCAGGTGCCGCCGACCCGCGCCGCATCGAGGATGATCTGCACGCCGGGCCACTGCTTGAGCCCGCCTTGCAGCCGCTTCATAAAGACGCCGCGCTCCATCGTCTGCATCCTGCCCCGGATGCCGATCGCCTGGAGCTGCGAGACGATGCGCTCGCCGCGCGAGAAATAATCCGGCAGCGGCGTCACCCAATCGACACTGAAGCCATTGGGATAACCGGCCGCGGCCATCAATTGCTTGGCCTTGGCGATGTCGCGCGGCCATTTCGGCCACGGCAGGCCGTATTCGACATCGTCGTTGATCCAGTTGCCGTCAACCCGGCCGAGCCCGCCGGATTCGGCCTGGTTCATCGCGTCGCGGTCAACGGCGAGGCTGATCGCCTGGCGCACTCGCATGTCGTGGAACGGGCTCTTCGGGTCTTGAAAGCCCGGAAACTCGAGCCAGAAATTGGCCGACACGACCGGCGCCAATGTCAGCTTCGGGTTGCTCTTGACCCGGTCGATCAATTCGCCCGGCACGTTGTACATGATGTCGGCTTCGCCGCGTTCGAGCATGGCGACCCGCGTCG
The DNA here is from genome assembly GCA_963702685.1 of uncultured Alphaproteobacteria bacterium. Classification (GTDB taxonomy): domain Bacteria; phylum Pseudomonadota; class Alphaproteobacteria; order ATCC43930; family CGMCC-115725; genus AP-15. Next base: position 265,926 of record CAVPDQ010000014.1, read on the forward strand.
CCGCCTCGGGCACGCTCAGCATCGTCAGGTCTTTAATGTGCACCGGCCGGTAATAGCCGTCGAATGCGGTGAAATCGAGCCGCACCCCCGGCTGCTGCGAGGCGAGCTTGTAGGGGCCGGCGCCGATCGGCTCGCGCATAAACCCGGACTGCCCGACCTTTTCGTAATATTTGGCCGGCACCACCCAGCCGGCGCCGCACACATTGCCGGTGCCCAAGAGGATCGGGAAATCGAGAAACGGCTGGTTGAAATGAAACCGGACTGTGTGGTCGTCGGAGATCTCGACGCCCTGCGTGTTCTTGTGCAGGAGCTCGGCCCAGGCGCCGTGGTAATGGTCAAAGCTCCATTTGACGTCGGCGGGCGTGACCGGCGAGCCGTCGTGAAACTTGGTGCCCGGCCGCAATTTGAAGGCGGCGCTCTTGGCGTCTTCGGCGAAAGTGTAGCTTTCGGCCAAGGCCGGGTGGTCGTAATGCACCTCGCGGAAGTTTTTGATCAGCGCGTCGTGCAGCGCAAAGATGAAATTGTCGGGAGACGCGGTGCCGTCATGCTGCTGCGGGTCGAGCCAGCGGGCCGCGATATTGGTGTGCCAGGCCAGCACCAGCTTGCCTTCGGGGACCACCGTCGCCGCCCGCGCGCCGCGCACGAAGGGTGCGGCGAGCGCCGTCGTCGCCAGCGCCGACCGCAGCAAGGTCCGCCGCGTCAACCTCGTGCCTGCCACTTGGTTTCCTCTCTGCCGGCGGAGTCAGCGACCGGCGGCGCGAGGCCGCAACCGGGGCCGCCCGCCGATGTCGTGAGCTTCGCGACGGTCGGACATTTGCACCCCGCGCCCAGTCGTGTGCCGGACCGAGCGGCCTTTCTTGTTCATTAGGGCCTCCCAACTGGCGGCGAGCATAGGACCCCGTCCGAACGCTGTCCAGGCACGTCATCTTGCTGACAGCCGCGCCGCGCCGCCGGCTGGCGAGGCAAAACGGCGCGGGCAGCTTGCAATCGACCGAAGCGCGGTCCAGCCTCGACGCTGGCGGGCTCCCCCCGCCGATTTCTTCGGGGCGGCGATGAAGGTCTCGTATTTCGAGACGGCGCGCTACCAGGCGCCGCAGCGATTGCCGGCCGAATGGCCGGTGCCGCCCGACGCTTACGACCGCACGGCCGGCGAAGCTGCCTATCGCGGCATGGTCGAGCGGGTGCAGCTGGTCGAGGCGCTCGGCTTCGACTGGGTCAGCGTTTCCGAGCACCATTATTCGCCGCACCGCCTGACCCCTGCCCCGGTCGTTTCGGCCGCGCATCTGGCAGCCGCGTCACGACGCATAAAAATCGCGGTGCTCGGCCCGATCGTGTCGCAGGGCAACCCGGTCCAAATCGCCGAAAATCTGGCGATGCTCGACAATCTGATGCCGGGCCGCCTGGTTGTCGGGATGCTGCGCGGCATCACCGGCGAGTATCTGACTTATGGCTTGAACCCGGCCGAGGCGCGCGAGCGGACGAGCGAAGCCATGGAGCTGGTGCTCAAAGCCTGGACCGAGCCGCAGCCTTTTGGCTGGCAGGGCCGCCATTTCCAGTTCCGCACCGTGTCGGTATGGCCGCGCCCGGCGCAGCAGCCGCACCCGCCGACCTATGCGTTGGGCACGAGCCGCGAATCTTGCGACCTCGCCGCGCGCCACCGTCTCGGCCTCGGCGTCTCCTACGCCCCGTTCGACATTATCGCCAAGGCGACCCGCTATTACCGCGAAGCCTGCGCGCGCCACGGCTGGCAGCCGACGCCGGAGGATATCGTCTACCGCGCCAACATCCTGCTCGCCGAGACCGACGCCGAGGCGCAGCAGCTATTGGCGGCGCAGCGCCGGGCGGCCCAATCCTTCCCGCTGCGCCCGCCGGTCCGCGATGCCCTACTGCAGCTCGACCATCGCAATGTCGCCGGCGAAACGCGCACCCCCAATGTCGGCGGCGTGCTGCCGACCAACTTTGTCGGCGCCCCCGATACCGTGGTCGCGCAAATCGAACGCTGCCGCGAGGAGGCGGGGGCCGGGGTCATCGACCTCCTCTTCCACACCCCCGCGCCGGCCACCCCCGACTTCTTGACGCGCTCGCTCGACCTCTTCGGCAAAGAGGTCCTGCCGCGCATCCGCGACATCTGACCCCAGGCGGGCCGCCGCCGCTTGTCGCTTGTCAATCTATAGGCCGAAGAGCGCGCGAGGCGCTGGCTGGGGGTCATAAGCGCGGAGCTTCCCGGCTGCCGGCTATGGCAGGCTCGCTCCTGACGTAGCCCACCCTTCTGTTTTGCGCCGTCACGCCGCGCCATTTGCAACATCCTATTGGGGCTGGGCTGCTCGCCAGGCTGCCGGGACCCGATAAGGATGGCTATCGCCGCATGATGCCGGCGGTGCCGCCCGGGTCGTAGCCGACGGCGACGCGGACATCGACGACCGAGACCCTGCCGGAGCGCACCGCGGCGACCGCCTCGCTCAGCGCCGCGACGAGCTGTTTCGGGTCCGCCACCGGGCCGATGCCGACACAGCCCTGGCCGCGCGCCAAGGTGGCGAGGTCGATATCGGGGTCGCGGATCGACTGGCCGATCCAGCGGTTCTCGACCGGCCGGCCGCGGTCGCGCGCGACCCGCTCCTGGTGCAATTCGTCGTTGAAGAACGAGCGGTTGTTGGCGATCACGACCAAGAGCGGGATCGAATTGTGCACCGCCGTCCACAGCGCGGTAACGCCCATCAGGAAATCGCCGTCGCCCAATATGGCGACCGGCAGCCGGTCGCTGCCGGTGTCGCGCAACGCCAGCGCGGCGCCGACCGCCATCCCCGGCCCCGAGCCGATGCCGCCGCCGCCATCGGCGCCGAGAAAATCTAAGGGATGGCGAAACTCCCACAATTGCTCGCCCCAGGAGAGCGGCAGCCGGATCATCGAGGCCGGCAATCCGGCCAGCGCCGCCTTCAGCGCCGTCGCCAGCAGCGGCACCTCGATGATCCGGGCGGCGTCGAGCGCCGAGGCGGGCGGCGGCGACCGCGGCGCGCGCGATGCCGGCAGCGGCGGGGCGGTGGGCCGCAATCCCTTGACCGCGGCGAGCAAGGCCGGGACCGCGGCATCGGCATCGGCCAGCAGATAAACGTCGGTCGGCGGCAGGCCCTGGTAATCCATGCTCCAGCCATTGTGCGCATACTGGTCGGGCGAGACCTGGATCACCTTCCCCGCCGGCGCCTTGCCGCGGCAGGCGGCCTTCAGCGTCCCGGCGAGGTCGATCCAATCGAGGCTCAAGATCACATCGGCCGCGGCGACGAGCTCGGCGCCCTCGGGATTGAGCGCGGTCGCCGGACCGGCGGCGTGCAGCGGATGGTCGGTCGGGAACGCCGCACCGGCCTTGCGGTCGGTCATGACCCGGGCACCCACCGCCTCGGCCAACGCCACGCGCCGGGCCCAGGCCTCGGGGTCGCGCGCAGCGCGGCCCGTCAGCATGACCGGCCGCTCGGCCCCGGCCAACAGCTCGGCCGCCCGGCGGATCAGCGCGCCGCCCGGCTCGGGCGAGGTCGGCGGGGCAAAGCGTGCGATGTCGGGCATGAGAGGCACCGTCTCGATCTCGTCCTCTTGCAAGGCCACGTCGAAATTGAGATAGACCGGCCCGCGGGGTGCCGTTTGCGCGATCATGTTGGCGCGCAGCACCGCTTCCTGCGCCGCCCCGATCGAGGAGGGCTGGTCGTCCCATTTGATAAAATTGCGGATCAAGGCACCCTGGTCGCGGGCGGTGTGGATCCATTCGATCCAGGGCCGACGCCGGGTTGCGTCGAGCGACCCGGTGGCGCCGAGCACGATGACCGGCACCCGGTCGCACCAGGCGTTGAAGATCGCCATCGTCGCATGCATCAGCCCGACATTGGCGTGGACAAAGACGAGCAGCGGCCGGCCGGTGACCTTGGCCCAGCCATGCGCCAACGCCACGGCACTCTCTTCATGCAGGCACAGCAGCATGCGCGGCCGGGTGTTGCCGAGATGGTTGACCAGGCTGTCGTGCAAGCCGCGATAGCTCGCCCCCGGATTGAGCGCCACATACGGGATGTCGAGCGCCCTCACTGCGGCGGCGATCGCGTCGCTGCCCCAGATCCGCGGCGACGGCGTGCTCGGCACCGGCCGATCGATCTCGTTTCCGGCGGCCGCGGCGGGCCTCTCGGCGGCAATATCCATGGCGCTCCCTCCCCAATCCGGCAGGCTCGCGGAATTACGCCGCAATCCGCCCCGGCCGGCAAGAGCGGCCGCGCGATGATCGTTGCGACCGGCGCGGCTGGAAGCGGATCGCGGGATCGGCGATAATCCGACGGCACGCCGCGCTTGCTGGAGCGCGAGCGAAGGGGGCGAGCGAAGGGGCGAGAATGCCGATCCGGCCACAGCGCGTCGTTCCGCCCGTCTTCCACCTGGTGCTGATCAAGCCGACGCATTACGACGATCGGGGCTACCCGATCCGCTGGGTCAAGGCGGCGATCCCGTCGAACACCTTGGCCTGCCTCAACAGCCTCGCCGAGGATGCCGATCGCCGCCGCGTGCTGGGCGGCGATGTCGAGATCCGCCTGCACACCTTCGACGAAACCAACCAGCGCGCCCGGCCGCGGGATATCATCCGCGCCATCGGCAAAACCGGCGGGCGGGCGCTGATCGGTCTGGTCGGTGTCCAGTCGAACCAGTTTCCGCGCGCCGTCGATCTCGCGCGCCCCTTTCGCGCCGCGGGGCTCCCGGTCTGCATCGGCGGGTTTCACGTCTCCGGCTCGCTCGCGATGCTGCCGCAGATGCCGGCCGAGATGGTCCAGGCCCAATCGCTCGGCATCTCGTTTTTCGCCGGCGAGGCCGAGGCCGGCCGTCTCGACCAGGTGATCCGCGACGCCTGGTCCGGCGCGCTCCGGCCGATCTACAATTTTATGAGCGAGCTTCCCGGCCTCGAAGGAGAGCCGCCGCCGATGCTGTCGCCGCGCCACATCCGGCGCATCTCGGGCTCGCTGTCGAGCCTCGATCTCGGCCGCGGCTGCCCCTATCAATGCTCGTTCTGCACGATCATCAACGTCCAGGGCCGCAAGAGCCGGTCGCGCACCGCCGACGATCTCGAACGTGCGATTCGCGATAACTACGCCCAGGGCATCCGGCGGTTCTTTATCACCGACGACAATTTTGCCCGCAATCGCCATTGGGAGGCGCTGTTCGACCGGATGATCCGGCTGCGCCAGGGCGAGGGGCTCAAGCTCGGCTTTACGATCCAGGTCGACGCGCTGTGCCACCGCATCCCGAGCTTTATCGAAAAAGCGGCGCAGGCCGGGGTGCGCCGGGTCTTTATCGGGCTCGAAAACATCAACCCCGACAATCTGATCGCATCAAAAAAGCACCAGAACAAGATCACCGAATACCGCGCCATGCTGCAGCAATGGCGCGAGCACGGGGCGATCACCTGCGCCGGCTACATCATCGGCTTTCCCGGCGATACCAAGGCATCGATCCTGCGCGACATCGACATCATCAAGCGCGAATTGCCGCTCGATATCCTCGAATTGTTCTATCTGACGCCATTGCCAGGGTCGGAGGACCACAAGAATTTGTGGCAGGACGGCGCCTGGATGGACGCCGATTTGAACAAATACGACCTTTATCACCCGGTGGCGCATCATCCGCGCATGAGCGACGGCGATTGGGCCGAAGCCTACCGCGCCGCTTGGGAGAGCTTTTACAGCTTCGACCATCTGCGCACGGTGTTGCGCCGGGCTGCGGCGAACCCGAACGGCCGGCCGCATACGACCTTGACGACACTCTTGTGGTTCAAATTGATGACGATGTTCGAAGGGGTCCACCCGCTCGAAGGCGGCGCCTTTCGCCGCAAGGCGCGGCGCGAGCGGCGCTACGGCTTGCCGCGCGAAAGCCCCTTTGTGTTCTACCCGCGCGAGGCGGCCGAGATCGTCGTCAAGGCCGCGCGCTACTGGGCGGTCTATCGCCGCGCCAAGACGATCTTGAAAGAGGTCCTCGCCACCCCCGACCGCTGGGCCTACACCGATTTGTCGATCGCTCCGCCGCTGGAGGACGAGTTCGACGCGCTCGACCTCTACCACGCGACCAACGGCGGCGAGGCAGCGCTCGCCCGCATGCGCCGCGACGACCGGCTGCGCGCCAAGGCCGGCTGAAGAGGGCCAAGGTCGCCCAGCTGCCGGTGCAGCAGCCGACAAAATTTCAGCTGATCGTCAACCTCAACACCGCAAAGGCGCTGGGCCTGACCATCCCTCCGGCGCTGATGGCCCGCGCCACCCAGGTGATCGAGTAACCTGCGCGCCGCACGCCGGTTTCGATCTTCCTCGAAAGAATTGGAAATCCCCTTGCGCGGGCTCGACCCGCGTATCCACGACTTTGTTGGCTGGGGCCGGGGAGACACGGATGACCGGGTCGAGCCCGGTCAAGACGGCCCTTTCCGGTCAACACCCTGGGCAAGACCCGACGGAGATCCGGCCGCTCAGAAATCGAGGTCGGCGTAATGTGCCGGCGGCGGCACGCCCGGGATGTGGTCGGCGAGGATCGGGCGAAAGCTCGGCCGCGACTTGATCCGCGCATACCATTCCTTGGCCGGCTCGTGCGCGTCCCACGGCACGTCGCCCAAATAGTCGAGGCTCGACAATTGCGTTGCCGCGGTGATGTCGGCGATCGAGAAATGGTCGCCGGCGAGCCAGCGCCGGCGCTCGATCAGATAGCCGATATAATCGAGATGGTGCGGCAGATTGGCGTGGCCGGCGCGAATCGCCTGCGAGTTCGGCTGGCCGTGCCCGAGAAAGCGCTTCATCATCTTTTCGCCGAGCAGATTGTCGGTGACCTCATGGCTCATCTTGGTGTCGAACCACGCGGTCAGCCGGCGCACCTCGGCGCGGTCGATCGGGTTGATGCCGATCAGCATCTTGTCGCGATAAACCTCGTCGAGATATTCGACGATCGCCGCGGTATCGGCCAGCACCGTGCCGTCCGCCTCGATCAGCACCGGCACCTCGCCGGCCGGGTTGAGCGCCAGGAACTCGGGCCGCCTTTCCCAGATCTTCTCGGCCTTCAGCGTAAAGTCGAGGTTCTTCTCCCGCAGGATCACCCGCACCTTGCGCGAGGCGGGCGAGAGCCACTGATGATAGACGACGCGCATCGCCCGATTTAACCGATCGCGCCCACCGGAACAACGCCCCTTCGCGCGCACGGCACGGGCGCGGGCCGCGAGCGCCCCGCCCGCCTGGTTGCAGCGCCGGTGCTAGAGCGGTTTCCGACCAAATTGCACCGCGTTCACCCCCTCCCAACCCCTCCCCATCAAAGGGGGAGGGCCTTTATCAGCACCCCTATTTGTACTCCCGCCCCATCGATGGGGGCGGGTCGGGGTGGGGGTGAGGCGTCGCCAAGTGCGTCGACCCGGTCGAAAACCGCTCTAATGACCGCGTCGGCGCCGGCGCGGTCAAGCGGCGTCGGGCTTTTGGTCGCGCGGGCGGACATAGGCGACCGCTGCATGCTCGGCGCAATAGGGCTTGCCGGGCAACGGGCGGGCGCCGCAAAAGCGGAAGCTCGGGTCGTTCGGATGGCCGTAAGGCCACAGGCAGCTCGGCCCGGTGAACTCAAAGACGTTGCGCCCCGGCGGCGGCTTTGGCGCCGGCTCGCGCCGCGTCATCGAATTCCTGTGCAGCCGGCCGATGACGGCGTTTTTGGTCAACCCCATGCGCCGGCCGATCTCGGCGGTCGGCAACCCTTCGGTAAAAAGCTGCGCCAAGCGCTCGACGCGCTCGCTCGTCCAGGTGACTTCCATGGTTCCCCCGCATTCTGTGGACGGCCCCTCCTCCGTCCACAAAATACGGTATCAGCTATAGGCGTCGCTGCCAACAGCTATCTATTAGTGGTGTTAAAAAAATTCGCTGCTCAGCGCGCCATGCCCTCGGCCCCGGCCGGCACGTCGTAAAACGCGAGCGTCATCGATACGCTGCTGTAAAAGCCCATCAGCGTGATCACGTCGGTGATCCCCTCGTGGCCGAGCGCCTCGACCGCGCGATCGTAAAGCCCCTTGGCCACCCAGCGCGAATTGGCGAGGCACGTCGCCATCTCATAGACCACCTGCTCGCGCTTGTCCGAGAACGAGGTCGGCAAGCCCGAGAGCATCGCCTCGACCTTGTCGTCCGGCAGCCCGGCCGCCTTGGCGGCGCGCTCATGCGCGTTGGTCGGATAAGCCGAATGGAACTTGCTGTTGATGATGACGACCGCGATCTCACGCTCGCGCTCGCTCAGCGAATAACCGGTGCGGAAATAGGCGCCGAGCGGCCCCATTACCTTCGCGAGCTTGGGGTTGTGGACGTAGATCTTATTCGGGCCGGGAAGCCGGCCGCGAGTTTGGATCAGGGTCCGGTAGCCCTCCTGCTGCTCCGGGGTCATCCGGTCATAGGGAATCTCGGCATAGCGGCCAAAAGTCGGGGTTTCGGGCATTTCAAGTCTCCTTTTTCTGGTTTGGTTCAGCGGGCGATCCCTTGCGCGCCGGCGGGCACATCATAGAAAGCCAAGGTCATCGATACGCTCGTATAAAAGCCCATCAGACAGATCACATCGGTGATGCCTTGATGGCCGAGGGCGGCGACAGCGCGGTCGTAAAGCCCTTTCGCAACCCAGCGCGAATTGGCAAGGCAAGCCGCCATCTCATAGACCACCTGCTCGCGCGTGTCGGAAAACGCGGTCGGCAGGCCCGACAGCATGGCTTCGACCTTGTCGGCCGGCAGCCCCGCCGCCTTCGCCGCGCGCTCGTGTGCATTTGTCGGGTAGATCGAGCGCCATTTGCTGTTGATGGTGACGACAGCGATCTCGCGTTCCCGCTCGGAAAGCGAGTAGCCGGTGCGGAAATAGGCACCGACCGGCCCCATGACCTTCGCCAATTCCGGGTTGTCGAGCCAGATCTTGTTCGGCCCGCCGATCTGCCCGCGCGCCTCTACCATCGCGCGATGGCCCGCCTGCTGCTCGGGTGTCATCCGGTCATAGGGAATTTCGGCATAGCGGCCAAAGGTCGGCGTCTCGGGCATTTTTGGGTTTCCTTCCCCGGGTCCATTGCCGCTTCATCCTGCAACAGCCACGCGCGCCCTGTCGATACGCGCGCACGCGCTGGCCTTGCGATATGCGCGCACGCGCTGGCCTTGCGTCCGACGCGGGCGTAGTCTCGACAACGAAATCCGCCCTGTCGGGAGTGGCGTGATGGGAGCGCGTAGCGGGAAGCAATATCTGGCGGGGTTGCGCGAGCAGGAGCGCGAGGTTTGGCTCGGCGGCGAGCGGGTGCGCGACGTCACGGCGCATCCGGGGCTCGCGGGCGGGGCGCGCGCGATCGCATCGCTCTACGACATGCAGTGCAGCCCCGAGCATCGCGAGGCGATGACCTATCAATCGCCATCGAGCGGCGAGCGGGTCGGGCTCTCCTTTATCGTGCCGCGCACCCGCGAGGACCTCGAAAAACGGCGCGCGATGATGCTGAGCTGGGCGCGCACCACCTGCGGCATGATGGGCCGCTCGCCCGACTTTATGAATGTTACCTATTCGGCCTGGGCGGGTGCGGCCGATTTCTTCGGTCAGGGCGGCCATCCCGAATTCGCCGACAACATGCGCCGCTATCACGAATACCTGCGCGAGAACGACATCTGCCTGACCCATTCGCTGATCAACTTGCAGCGCAGCCGCACCGTCTCCGGCGCCTTCAACCTGCAGGAAGGGACGGCATTAGAGGTCGTGCGCGAAACCGATGCCGGCATCGTCGTGCGCGGCGCCCGCATCCTCGCCACCTTGGGGCCGCTCTCCGACGAGATCGCCGTCTATTCGCCGCGCATGGGCCGTCACACCGAGCGGCACAGCCCGTTCGCGCTCTCCTTTGCGATCCCGTGCGGCGCCAAGGGGCTGCGGTTTTTGTGCCGCGACAGCGTCGATCCCGGCGGCTCGCATTTCGACCACCCGCTCGCCACCCGCTTCGAGGAGATGGACTGCATCGTCTTTTTCGACGACGTGCTGGTGCCGTGGGAGCGGGTGTTTCTGCTGGGCGATGTCGACCGGCTCAACGCCACCGCCAACATCACTCATTCCTCGGTGCATTCGGCGCATCAGGGGGCGGCGAAAAACCTCGCCAAATGCGAGTTCGTGCTCGGCGTCGCGTTGCTGATGACGCAGACCCTCGGGAATGCGCACCTGCCGCATGTCGAGGAGCGCATCGGCGAATTGATGCTGACGACGCAGCTGACCCGCGCCTGCATGCGCGCCGCCGAGGCCGACGCCGAGCTCGACGAATGGGGTGTCATGACCCCCGACCCGCTGTTGGCCGAAAGCCCGCGCAACCTCTTTATGACCGCCTATCCGCGGATGATCGAGATCATCCAGCTGTTGGGGTCGTCGAGCTTCCTCTTGACGCCGAGCAAGGCCGATTTCAAAGGCCCGCTGGGGCACGACATCGAGCAATTTCTCGCCACCGATTCGACCGGGGCGCTCGACCGGGTCAAGCTCTTCCGGCTCGCCTGGGACCTCGCCGGCAGCGCCTTCGGCAGCCGCCAGGTGCTGTACGAGCGTTTCTTTGCCAGCGACCCGTTGACGCGGGCCCGGGCCATCGCCACCATTTACCCGAAACAGGAAGTCATGGATCGCGTCCTCGACTTTCTCGGGCGCGACGACGACCATTTGTGACGGAGGAGCCGAGGATGACCGTCAAGCCGAAGTATTTGGGCCACGTCAATGTCTTTGTCCGCGACGCCGAGCGCTCGAAAAAATGGTACGAGGACGTGCTCGGCCTCCATACCTACGAATACCGGCCGGGCTGGGCCGCCTTCATGTCGGCCGACCGCGAGCAGTCGCACGAGGTGGCGCTGATGCAATTGGGGCCGCAGGCGCCGTTGCAGGAGAAGGGCCAGGTCGGGCTCAACCATATGGCCTGGCGGCTCGACAGCCTCGACGACCTGAAAGAGTTCTACGACCACATCAAAGAGATCGGCGTGCCGATCGGCCGCGTCGCCGACCACGGCATCTCGCTCGGCATTTATCTCAAGGACCCCGACGGCAACGGCGTCGAAGTCTATTACGAGATGCCGCGCGCCGAATGGCCGCGCGAAGACCATGTCTTTACCCGCGAATTGATGGGCGAGGGCCGCTTCCCTGGCCCCTGGGACACCGAGCTCGCCGCCCAGCGCGCCGCCGCGTAGCGGCCGTTCGGGAAAAGTAAGCCGGCAGAAAAGGAGGCGTCATTCCGGGATGCCCTTTGGGCAGGCCCGGAACCTATGAACACCGCCGCTGCCGGCCATTATAGGAGGTTGTGTTCATGGGTTCCGGGTTCTCGGCTGCGCCGAGCCCCGGAATGACAATCTACAGTTTTCCTGCCTGACTGCTTTTGCGGCTCCCTCAGACCACCCCGTCGTGGTGCAGCGCGTCGATCTCGGCGGGGCCGAGGCCGAGCCAATCGCCGAGCGCTTCCTTCGTGTGCTCGCCGAGCAAGGGTGCGGGCTTCAGCGGTGCCGGGGCGCCGTCGAAGCGCACCGGCCAAGTGGTCATCGGCATCTGCCAGTCGCCATGATGCATGGTCTGCAAGATGCCGCGATCCCAGAAGCTCTGCTCGTTGGTCAGCTCCATCGAATCGAAGACCGCACCCGCCGGCACGCCGGCCCCCGAGATCAGCGCCGTCGCCTCTTCCTTAGAACGTTGGCGCGTCCATTCGCAGACCATCCCGTTGACCTCGGCCTCGCGTTCGAGCCGCGCCGCGGGTGTGTCATAGCGCGGATCGCCGATCAGGTCCTCGCGCCCGATCAGCTTTAAGAGCCGCGGCCAATGCTGCGGGTTGGCGCGGCTCGTCAGCATGTAGACGTAATCGTTGGGGCCGCCCGGTTTGCAGGGGAAAATGCCTGAGGGGATATTGTTGCCGCTTCCTGGCTGGCGCTGTGCGGCTTTCTTAGTCTGCGCCTGGCGAATGAACATGCCGCGGCTGTAATGCATGACCGAATCCTGCATCGCCGCTTGCAGCTGCCTGCCCTTGCCGGTGGTGTTGCGCTGATAGAGCGCCGCCAAGATGCTAAACGCCAGCAACATGCCGGTACCGGTGTCGCCGATCGTCGGGCCCGGTTTTTGCGGCGGTCGGTCCCGCTCACCTGTGATGCTCATCGCCCCGCCGACGGCCTGCGCGATCGGGTCGAAGCAGAGCCCGTTCTCGTAAGGGCTACCGGCGCCAAAACCCTTGACCTGGGCGTAGATGATCCGAGGGTTCAAAGCGCTGACCACGTCATAGCCGAGGCCCAGCTTCTCGATCGTGCCGGGACCGAAATTCTCGGTAAAGACATCGGCCTTCTTGGCCAGGTCCTTGACTAGCGCGAGGCCGCGCTCGGATTTGAGGTTGACCGTGACCGAGCGTTTGTTGGCGTTGTAGATCATGAAGTAGTAGGGGTCGGCCACACCCCGGCGGCCGGCCTCGCCGCCATCGGGGTTCTCGATCTTGACGACATCCGCACCCATCCAGGCGAGCGCCTCGGTGCAGGTGGTGCCGGCCTCGAACTGGGTCAGGTCCAAGACCTTGATGCCGGCGAGACAATTCGGCGGCACGGGAACGGTTTTTTCCATTGTCGCTCCTCCTTGTTGAGTCCGCGGCTTGTGGTTTCGTGGTTTCGGCTCAGCTCATCCCTTCTTGCGCCAACGCCCGCTGCACCGCCGGGCGGGCCATCATGCGGTCGAAATGCGCGGCGCAATTTTTCGGCAATTGCAGCCCGACCCGCTTGGCGCCCCAATATTCGACGTAGAACAGCGCCGCGTCGGCGATCGAAAGATCGTTGCCGCCGAGATAGCTCTTGCCATCGAGCGCCTTGTCGATCACGGCAAAGCCCTTGTCGATATTCTCGCGGCCTTGCGCCTTGACCTTGTCGTGGTCGGCGGCCGAGGGCGCAAACCGCTCGGTGCGGAAGAGGCGGGTAAAGCCTTGGCTGTGGATCGTGCCGACGCAGTACTCCATCGCCTCCGCCGCCCGGATCATCGTCTCGCCGTCCTTGGGGATCAGGTTCGCTTCCGGGTTTTGCATCCCGAGCCAAAAGGCGATGACCGGGAACTCGGTCAGGATCGAGCCGTCGTCGCGTTCGAGGGTCGGCACCTTCGATTTTGGGTTGATGCCGGTATAGGGCGGCTTGTACTGCGCGCCTTCACGAAAATTGACGATTTCGGTCTGGTACGGCTTGCCGATCTCCTCGAGCAGCACATGGATGCCGAACGAGCAGGCGCCGGGGGCGTAATAGAGCTTCATGGCGGCTCCCTCGCTGTTGAGTTAACTAAAGGGTGTCATTCCGGGATGCCCCGTCGGGGCAGGCCCGGAACCCAAGAACACCGCGCCTCGCCAACATCATTGCAAGCCAATGTTCATGGATTCCGGGCTCGCGGGCTGGGCCCACGCCCCGGAACGACGGTGTGGCGGTCCTGACATGCGTCGGCCCAACGGCGACGGTGGCGAAAGGCAGGGTGTCCTGGGTCGTGCTCGGAACTCAGACGATGCCTTCGGTCTTGAGCGCCTCGACTTCGGCGGTGCCGATGCCGAGCCAATCGCCGAGCACCTCGGCATTGTGCTGGCCCAGCAAGGGCGACGGCTTGACCTTGGGCGGCGCGCCGTCGAAGCGCACCGGCCAGGCCGGCATCTTGTACTTGCCGGTCGTCGGATGCTCGACATTCTGCATGATGCCGCGCTCGGCGAGCGAGGGGTCGTTCATCAATTCGACCGTGTCGAAGACCGCACCCGACGGCACGCCCGCCGCGCCGATCAATCTCATCGCATCTTCCTTGCTGTGGCGGCGGGTCCATTGGGCGATGATCTCGTCGACCTCGGCGGCGCGCTGGCTGCGGGCGTTTTGCGTCTCGTAGCGCTCGTCGCCCTTCAGGTCCTCGCGCCCGATCACCTTTAGGAGGCGCTGCCAGTGCTCGGGGTTGGCGCGGCTGCAAAAGACATAGACGTAATCGTTCGCCCCGCCGGGCTGGCACGGGTAGAGCGCCGAAGGGACGAGGCCGCCCTGTTGCGAACGGGCGCTGCCGCCGCGCGCCGGCGCCTTGCCCGAGAGCTGGGTGCGCGAGAACGGCACCCGCATGTAATGGATCATCGCATCCTGCATCGCGACCTGCAGCCGCCTGCCCTTGCCGGTGCGGTCGCGCTGGCGCAGCGCCGCCAGGATGCTGATCGCCATCAGCATGCCGGTGCCGGTGTCGCCAAACGAGGGGCCGGGCTTGACCGGCGGGCTGTCGGCCTCGCCGGTGACGCTGGTCGGGCCGCCGGCGGCCTGCGCGATCATGTCGAAGGCGAGGTTCTTTTCATACGGGCTGCCGCTGCCAAAGCCCTTGACCTGGCAGTAGATGATGCCGGGGTTGAGCTTTTTGACCTCGTCATAGCCGAGGCCCAGGCGCTCGATCGTGCCCGGCGCCATGTTCTCGATCGTGATATCGGCTTTTTTCAGCATCTCCTTGACGATTTCGAGCCCGCGCGGCGACTTCAAATTCAGCGTCAGCGATTTCTTGTTGGCGTTGAACTGGTGGAAATACCACGGGTCGTCGTCGGGATGGCCGGGGCGCAGCCGGCGGCCGGGGTCGCCGCGGCCCGGGTTTTCGATCTTGACCACCTCGGCGCCGAGCCAGGCCAAGGATTCGGTGCAGGACGGCCCCGCCTCGAACTGGGTGAAATCGACGATCTTGACGCCCGCGAGGCAGTCGAGCTCGACACCTTCTATCGCCGCCATTGCTGCGTGCTCCTCCGAAGGACAGATTGCCGCACTATAGGCGCGGCCCCGATTGCACGAAAGCCCGCTCTCGGCGACAGTCGGGGTGGAAACCTCGGGAGGCGGCATGGCAACCATCGGGCGGATTGCGGAATATCATGGCGAAATGACCGAGTGGCGGCGCGATATCCACGCCCATCCGGAGCTCGGCTTCGAAGAGCGGCGCACCTCCGATCTGGTCGCGCAAAAGCTCGCCGGGTTCGGTTATGAGGTGTTCCGCGGCATTGGCAAGACCGGCCTTGTCGGGCGGCTGCGCGCCGGCAATTCCGCACGCTCGATCGGGCTGCGGGCCGACATGGACTGTCTGCCGATCGAGGAGGCGACCAACCTCTCCCTACCGCTCGCAAAATACCGGCCGCATGCATGCCTGCGGCCATGACGGGCACACGACGATGCTGTTGGGTGCGGCGCGCTATCTCGCCGAGACGCGCAACTTCGACGGCACGCTGCATCTGATATTCCAGCCGGCCGAGGAGGGGCTCGGCGGCGGCAAGGCGATGGTCGATGACGGCCTTTTCGACCGCTTCCCGTGCGACGCAATCTTTGGCATGCACAATCGGCCGGGGCTCGCGGTCGGCAAGTTCCAGATCCGCAGCGGGCCGATGATGGCCGGCGGCGCCTATTTCGACATCGCCGTCACCGGCAAGGGCGCGCACGGCGCGCGCCCCGAATCGGGCGTCGACCCGGTGATCGTCGCCAGCCATATAGCGATCGCCTTGCAGACGATCGTGTCGCGCAACATCCGCCCGGTCGACACCGCGGTCGTCAGCATCACCCGGATCCATGCCGGTGCCGCCTACAACGTCATCCCCGACAGCGCCACGCTCGGCGGCACGGCGCGCTGCTTCAGCCGCGACACGATGGCGTTGATCGAAACGAATATGCGCCGTATCGCCGCGGGCGTCGCCGCTGGTTTCGGCGCCGCAGCCGAGCTCGATTTCCGGGTGCTCTTTCCGTCGCTGGTCAACGACGCCGCCGAGGCCGGGTTCATTGCCGACACCGCGGCCGAGCTGGTCGGCGACGCCGATGTCAACCGCAACGGCGGATTGGTCATGGCCTCGGAAGACTTTTCCTACATGCTCGAATGCCGCCCCGGCGCCTATATCCAGATCGGCAACGGCGAGGGCGAGGGCGGCTGCGAGGTGCACAACCCCGGCTACGATTTCAACGATGCCGCGCTGCCCTTCGGCGCCAGCCTTTTTGCCAGGCTCGTCGAACGAAAATTGCCGAAACTTTTGTAGATCGCTCCAGAAAGGATGGCTGAGGTGGTGCAGCAAACGGACGGACCGGGAGCCGAAGACGCGTTTGTCGAAAGCCATGTCGAGGCCGACGGCTTTCGCATTCGCTATATGAGCGCCGGCGACGGGATGCCCCTGGTGCACCTGCACGGCGCCGGAGGGCTGCGCCTGACCCGGGCGCACGACCTGCTGCGCCGGAAATTCCGGGTAATCGCGTTCGAGATGCCCGGCTTCGGGCGCTCGGCGGCCAACGACCGGACCCGCGACATGCCCGAGCTGGCCGCCACGATGGGGCTGGCGATCGACGCGCTCGGCCTCGACGAGGTCAACTTGATGGGCACCTCGTTCGGTGGCAGGACGGCGCTCTGGCTGGCGTTGCAGCAGCCCTCGCGAGTGCGCGCCCTGGTGCTCGAAGCGCCCGCGGCGATCCGCCCCGAAGGCGGCGAGGCGCCGTCGGGGCCGCCCGAGGAAATGGCGCGCCGGCTCTATGCCCACCCCGAACGGATGCCGCCGCTGCCGGCGCCGGACCCGGCCGTGCTGCAACAGACCCGGCGCCTGACCGGACGGTTGCGCGGGCCGAGCCGCGATCCCGACCTCGAAGCGCGGCTGGCGGTCCTCGCCACCCCGACCCTGGTGCTGTTCGGCACAATGGACGGCGTCATTCCGCCGAGCATGGGGCATTTTTACAAAGAGCTGATGCCGAACGCTCATCTCGTCTTTGTCTACGACGCCGGCCACGCCATCGGGGCCGAGCGTCCGGAGGCCTTTGCCGAAGTCGTCAGCGACTTTATCGAGCGCCGCGAAGCCTTTGTCATCAGCCGCACGGAAACGGTGATCCACCCTTAGCCAAGATGTTGCTGTTGGCGCTGCGGTCGGCGACCCAGGAATAGAGGCGCGAAAACACGCCCGAGCCGTTCCACGGCATGGCTTTCCTTCCCCTTGAGCCTCAAATCGAGAGACGTTATTTATCGCGCGATGGCGACATTCGACACATTGCAGCTCAGTCGGGTCTTACGCGACCGCGCCGGGTTTTCGCAGGACGCGGCCGAGGCGACCGCGCAAGCGCTGGGCGCGGCGATCATCGGGGAAATCGCAACCAAAGCCGATTTGGCCGCGCTCGGCGCCGAGCTCAGAGCCGAGATCGCCGCCGCGACGGCACCGCTCAAAGCCGATATTCGCCTGTTGCCCTCGATGGTCGGCGTAAACTCGGCATTGTCGCTGGCGATCCTCGTCAAGCTGTCTGTGCACTGATGGCCGCCGGCCAAAGAGGGGGCCGCCGGCCGAGCCCACCCGCCGCATTTTTGGCCGGCTGCCGGCCGAGCTGATCGAGCGGATCGAGGCCTGGCGCGCCTCGCAGCCGGTGCCGCCGCCCAAGGTGCGGGCGATCGTCTACCTGATCGAGCAGGGCCTGGCTGCGGTCACCAAAGATCGAGGGCGCTAATGGCGGCCGAGAAAATCACCGCGTTCGCTGGCGCGGGTGCCCGCCACCAGCGGCACTACCATTGGCAGCGGGTTCGGCTCCCATCTGTTTGGAGTGCCTGGGGCGATCGGCGGCGGTGCCGGGGGCGGCGCGGTCGGCAGGATGCATATTCGCCGCATCGACGATGCCGCCGATCGCCGCACGGTGCGTGTCGTCGAACGGTTCCTGTGGAACCAATCGAGGCAGCCCGGTGTCTCGCAGGTAATCTACACAACCGGGCGAGGAAGCTGACATGGCCAGCCATCAGTCGCCGGCGCAAAAGGAGACCGTCGAGCGTGTCATGCACGAATACAAGCATGGCGAGCTGAAGACGGCGCGCGGCAGCCGCAAGGTCGAGAGCCGGAGCCAGGCGGTCGCGATTGCGCTGCACGAGGCCGGCGCATCGAGATCCGAGAGCCCAAAGGAGAACGCCGGCAATCTGCGCCGCACCAAGAAGAAGGAGCGGCGCGGCGCGACCTATCGCGACGAGGCGGAGGGCCATCATTCGGCCGGGCGCGGTTCCGGCAGGAAATCCGAAGGCAAGACCCGCGACGAGCTCTATGCCGAAGCCCGGCGCAAGGACATTCCCGGCCGCTCCAGGATGAGCAAGGCCGAGCTCGCACGCGCGCTGCACCACTGAAGCCGGCCAATGCTCCGGGGACGTTGCACAGCCCTCAAGGAGCGTGCGCGTGTAGCAGAATTTGGGTCGCCGCCCAGATCACGCCGGTGAGGGCGACGACAGCGGCGACGCCGACGCCGATCACCCATTTGATCAGGCGCGCCTCGAGGGCCGCCATCTCCAGCCGGACCCGCTCGATCTCGAGCCGCACCTCGCCGAGATCGCTCTTGGCCGCAAGGCTCGAAAGATCGAGGTCCTGTGCCGCCCGGACGGCACGCGTCACCGCCTCGGCCTGCGCGTCGGTAAATCCGCGTGTCGATCGCGGCGATCATGCTGCGGCAGTGTAGCGATCTCTCCGATATCCGCCCAGCCCCGCCAGCCCGCCGCCGGCGGCGGGCAGGACGCACTGTTCCCAGCTCCGCAACCCCCTGTAGTGTTTGCGGCGCAAGCATGGGGGCGGCCGGGTGGAGCAGCGCAATCTGGGGAAATCGGGGCTTCGCGTCTCGGCGGTCGGGCTCGGCTGCAACAATTTCGGCGGGCGTCTCGACAGCGCCGCGACCCGGCGCGTCGTGCACAAGGCGCTCGACCTCGGCATCACTTTTTTCGACGCTTCCGACACCTATGGCGACCCGCGCGGGGGAGCCGAAGCCTGCCTCGGCGAAATCCTCGGCGCACACCGCAAATCGATCGTGCTGGCGACCAAGTTCGCCCGGCCGATGGATGATTCGGGCTGGTTCGAGGGCGCTTCGCGGCGCTACGTCATGGCTGCGGTCGAGGCGAGCCTGCGGCGGCTCAAGACCGATTGGATCGACCTCTACCAGCAGCACCAGCCCGACCCGCTGACACCGATCGAGGAGACCCTGCGCGCGCTCGACGATCTCGTGCGGCAGGGCAAGGTCCGCTATATCGGCTCCTCGACCTTGCCCGCTTGGCAGGTGGTCGAAGCGCAATGGACCGCGACGCATCTCGGGCTCAATCGTTTTGTCGCGTGCCAGGAGGAGTACAGCCTGTTGGCGCGCGGGCTCGACCGGGACATGATGGCGATGCTCGAAGCCTATGGCTTGGGGCTGATCCCGTTCCGTCCGCTGGCCGACGGCCTGTTGACCGGCAAATACAAGCGCGGCGCGCCGCCGCCGGCCGGGACGCGGCTCGGCTCGATGCCGCGCGCCGCCGGCCGCTATCTGACCGAGCAAAATTGGGCGACGGTCGAGCGCCTCGAAGGCTGTGCCGCCGAGCGCGGCCATAGCCTTCTGGAGCTGGCTTTGGGCTGGCTGCTGCATCGGCCCGCCGTGGCAAGCGTGATCGCCGGGGCCACCACACCCGAGCAAGTCGAGCAGAATGTCCGCGCCGCCGCTTGCACCTTGACCGCCGACGATATCAACGCAATCGATCGCCTGACCCTCTGATTATCTCGCCACAGGAGCTCCCGACATGGACGTTCGCCTCAATGGAAGAACCGCGGTCGTTACCGGCGGCAGCAAGGGCCTCGGCCTCGCCATCGCCGAGGAATATGCAAAATCGGGGGCCGATGTCGCGATCCTGGCGCGCGACCAGGGCGCGCTCGCCGAAGCCAAGGCCAGGATCGAGGCTTGCGCCACGGGCCGCAAAATCGCGGCGATCAGCTGCGACGTGTCGAAAGCCGACACGATCCGCCACGCCTACGACCAGATCATGTCGGAATTCGGCAAGATCGACATTTACGTCAACAATGCCGGCCAATCGACGCGCGGCCCGTCCGAGACCTTGACGGACGAGATGTGGCAGGCCGATCTCGACCTCAAATTGTTTGCGCAGATCCGTTTTTGCCGCCTCGTCTTCCCGCAGATGAAACAGCGCAAATGGGGCCGGATCATCAGCGTCCTCAATATCGGCGCCAAGGCGCCGGGTGCGGACAGCGCGCCCACCTCGGTCAGCCGGGCCGCGCAAATGGCGTTCACCAAGGCATTGTCGCACGAGGGCGCCCCGCACAACGTGCTGGCCAACTCGCTCCATGTCGGCGTCATCGTTTCGGACCAGATCAAGCGCCGCTTCGATCGCGAACGCCCGAATGTCAGCTTTGAGCAGTACGTCGCCGAGGCCGGCAAGGGCGTGCCGATGGGCCGCATGGGCCGGGCCGAGGAATTTGCCGCCGTCGCCGCCTTCCTCGCCTCCGACGCCGCCTCCTACGTGACCGGCTGCGCCATCAACGTCGATGGCGGCCGCTCCCCGGTGGTGTAGGCCACGCCAGGCGCGTCGTCAGCTCCGGCGCGCCTCCGCCGTTCGCATCCGCTGCCCAGTCAATAGAGCAGCGGGACCAACGCCGCGGTTTCTTTCCGGTACTCTTCGTATTCGGGGAAGGTGGCGCGCATCCGACCTTCCTCGACGCGGATCTTCCACAGAAACCCGGCGAGCGCGCAGAGGACGGCGAGCACCCCGCGCCATTCGCCGATCGCCATTGCGGTGCCGATCAGCGCCAACAGCAATCCCGTATAGATCGGATGGCGGATGGCTCGGTACGGGCCGGAACGGACCAGCGCATGACCCTCCTTCAAGGTGACGAGGCCGCTCCAGTTGCGCCCGAGATGCCAGCGCGCCCATATCGAGAAGCCGAGCCCGACAGCGACCAGCAAAGTGCCCAATGACGGCGCCAAGCGCCCGGGCGGGTAGATGCGCGCGGTCATGATTTGCGGCCACAGGTGAGGCTCCGCCAGCAGCAAGACGCAGGCCAGCACCGGCACAACATGGAGCGCACGCGACCGGGCGGGCTCCCGCCAGCGGGTCGGCTTCACTCGCACCGCGGCGACGAGCCAGCACCCTGCCCAGGCGAGCCACAGGGCGGGAATCGCATAGTGGAGCGCCGGGCCGAAGACCGTCATCGCAGGGACCGCGTAAGGACACTAAATCGTTAGCGGATTCTCGGCTTGGAGGCCGCATATTTTTTACGCGGCATGGACACGCCCTTGCCAGTCGCCGCCGGTTCGCCTATGCGCAGGCGTGTGGCCGAGATTGCTCACGACCAGGAGCAAGTCAACAGCGACGAGGCCTTCGTACGCCGCGTCGCCGCCCGTTTGCGCGACAGCGAAGTGTTCATCCTGGTGCTGGCAATCGCGGTCGGGGCGGTGGCCGGCCTCGGCGTCGTCGCGACCGACCTGCTGCTCGACCTGATCCGCAAGCTCGCCTTTTTGATCCCGCCGCGCAGCCATTTGAGCGACGCCGCCTCGCTCGCCCCGGCGCGGGTATTGCTGATGCCGATCCTGGGCGGGGGGCTGGTCGGCCTGGCGTCCTTGCTGCTGCGCCGCTGGCGACCGCGCGAGGTCGTCGATGCGATCGAGGCGAACGCGCTGTTTGGCGGGCGGATGTCGGTCGGCGACAGCCTCGGGCTGGTCGGCGTGACGATACTGTCCGGCGGTTTCGGCGCTTCGGTCGGGCTCGAAGCCGCCTACACCCAGCTCGGCGCGGCACTCGCCTCGCGGCTCGGGCGCAGCGCCGAATTGCGCCGCGACGATGTGCGCACGCTGGTCGGCTGCGGTGCTGCCGGGGCGATAGCGGCCGCCTTCAACGCGCCCTTGACCGGGGCGTTTTACGCTTTCGAGCTGATCATCGGCAGCTATACGCTGCAGACCTTGGCGCCGGTCGGCATCGCTGCGTTGACGGCGACCCTCGTCGTTCGGTTTCTCGTCGGCTCCAACCCGATCTTTGTCGTCTGGCACGATATCGGGCTGATCCCGTCCGACTTCCTCGCCTTTTTTGTGCTGGGCCTCGCCTCGGCCGGGCTCGGCGTCCTGGTGATGAAGGGCGTCACCTCGACCGAGACCCTGTTTCGTACCCAGGCGGTGCCGCGCTGGGCGCGGCCGGCGCTCGGCGGGCTGATCATCGGCATCATCGCGCTGGCGTTCCCCCAGATCCTCGGCAGCGGCCATGGCGGCATCCTGAAGCAGCTGCACGCGCCAGGCGTCGACCTGCTGCTCCTGACCGGGCTGCTCCTCGCCAAGATCATCGGCTCGGCGGTGTCGATCGGCTCCGGGTTTCGCGGCGGAATGTTCAGCTCCTCGCTTTATCTCGGCAGCCTGTTCGGCAGCCTGGTGGGAGGCTTGCTCAACCGCATCGAGCCGCATCTTGCGGCCGATCCGCTCGTCTACACCCTCGTCGCCATGGGGGCTGTCGCGGCGGCGATCGTCGGCGCGCCGGTGACGATGATCATGCTGGTGCTGGAAACGACCGGCGACTTTTCGGCAACGATGGCGGTCATGGTCGGGGTCGTCACCGCCGCCTTCGCGGTGCGCCACTGGTTTGGCTATTCCTTTGCCACCTGGCGTTTCCATTTGCGCGGGCTCGGGATCCGCAGCCCCGAGGATGTCGGCTGGATCAACGAGCTCTTGATCGGCCCGATGATGCGGCGCGACCCGGCGGTGATCGCCGCCGAGCTGCCGGTCGCGGAATTGCGCCGCCGCTTTCCGGCAGGCAGCACCAAGCAGGTCTTTGTCGTCGACGGCGACGGCCGGCTGTCCAGCATCATCGACCCGGTCGAGGCAAACGGCCCGGCTGCGGCCGGAGAAGACAAGACGATCGGCGACCTGGTCAGCGAGCCCGCCGCCTACCTGTTGCCGGGCGACGATCTGCGCACCGCGCTCGACCGCTTCAGCCATGCCGCGCAAGAAACCTTGCCCGTCATCGACAACCCGGAGCATCGGCGGATCATCGGCTATTTGAGCGAAGCCTATGCGCTGCGCCGCTATGCCCACGAGCTCGAACGCCACCGCGGCGCCCGCCAGGACGACGCCGGCATCTTCAGCCCCGCCGCGGGCGACACCCCGCAGCGGCCCGAGCACTAGCCGGGAACCCGTCATCGCCGGCCCTTTTCTTGCCGCTCCATAGCCGCTTGCTGTAACCTTTCGGCAATCCGCTGCGGGGGACGAGCGTGCCGACTGTCTTTGTGCTGAACGGCCCCAATCTGAACCTGCTCGGGGTGCGCGACCCGGCGCAATACGGCCTCGATACCCTGGCCGATATCGAGGCGCGCTGCATGGCGCGCGCCACTGCCCTCGATTTGCGCCTCGACTTTCGCCAGACCAACCATGAAGGCCAGCTCGTCGATTGGATCCAGGAGGCGCGCGGATCGGCCGATGGCATCGTGCTGAACGCCGGGGCCCTGACCCATACTTCGGTCGCGGTGCTCGACGCGTTGCTGGCGAGCGACCTGCCGGTGATCGAGGTGCACCTTTCGAATATTTTCCGCCGCGAGAGTTTCCGCCACCATTCCTATGTCAGCCTCGCCGCCCGCGGCGTCATTTGCGGCTTGGGCGCGCATGGCTACGAGCTGGCGCTCGACGCGGTTGCAAATTTGATCGAGGACGAGCCGGCAGAGGCCGCTCGGTGAGGTTCGGTAGCCGCCGTCTGCCTCTGTCGCCCGACCCCGAGCTGATCCGCACGCTCGCACAGCTCTTGGCCGAGACGGGGTTGAGCGAGATCGAATACACGGTCGGCGACCGGCGCATCCGGGTCGCCCGCGGCGGGATCGCCGCCGCCGCTGCGGCATCCCCCATCTCTTCCGCGACAGCCGCCGGCGTCGCCGTCGAGCCCGCCGACCATCCCGACGCGCTGACGGCACCCATGGTCGGGACCGTCTATCTGGCGCCCGAGCCGGGAGCGCCGCCCTTTGTGCGGCTCGGCGACAATGTCGTCGCCGGCCAGACCCTCTTGATCATCGAGGCGATGAAGGTGATGAACGAGATCCACGCGCCGAACGCCGGACGGGTCGCGCAAATCTTTGCCGCGGACGCCCAGCCGGTGGAATACGGCGCCGCGCTGATGCTGATCGAATAAGCCGCCGCTGCCGTCAGGCCGGCGGCGCGAGCGGCGTCTCGATCACCTTCGGCAACCGGCCGTAGACGCGGCGCGCGTTGCCTTCGAAAATCTTCGCCTTGTCTTCCGCCGAAAGCGGCAATTGGTCGATGTAGCGCTTGGTGTCGTCGTAGTGGTGGCCGGTTTCGGGGTCGACGCCGCGCACCGCACCGATCATTTCCGAGGCGAACAGGATGTTGTCGGCCGGGATGACTTTTGCCAGCAGCTCCTGGCCGGGCAGGTGATAGACGCAGGTGTCGAAAAAGACGTTCTTCAACATCAGCTCGGACAAAGTCCCGAGCTTGGCGTCCTGGGCCAAGCCGCGGTAGCGCCCCCAGTGATAGGGCACCGCACCCCCGCCATGCGGAATGATGAATTTGATCGTCGGAAAATCCTTGAGCACGGAGGAATTCATCAGCTGATTGAAGCCGGCCGTGTCGCCGTTCAAGTAGTGCGCGCCGGTCGTATGATGGGTCGGGTTGCACGACGCGCTGACATGGATCATCGCCGGAATGTCGTATTCGACCATCTTCTCGTAGACCGGATACCAGTAGCGGTCGGAGAGGGGCGGGTCCTGCCAATGCCCGCCCGACGGGTCGGGGTTCAGGTTGACGCCGACGAACCCGTATTCGTTTACGACGCGGTCGATCTCGGCGAGGCAGTTCTTCGGCGAGACGCCGGCGCTCTGCGGCAGCATCGCCACCCCGACAAAGTTCCGCGGAAAGAGCGAGCAGACGCGGTGGATCAGCTCGTTGCAGGCATCGGCCCAGGCTTCGCTCGTCGTTGCATCGCCGAGGTGATGACCCATGCCGGCGGCGCGCGGCGAGAAGATCGTCAGGTCGGTGCCGCGCTCGCGCTGCAGCCGCAGCTGACCGCCGATGATCGTCTCTCGGATCTCGTCGTCGGTGACGCGCGGGCGCGACGGCGGCGCTTTGCCGGTCTTGTGCGCCTCGACCTGCTCGCCCCGCCACGCCTCGTGCGCACGGGGTGAAGTGGTGTAGTGGCCGTGGCAATCGATGATCATCGGAGCTCGCCATCCTTCTTTGTGCATATCGGTCGATATCACGTGTAGGATGGGTTGAGCATCGCGAAACCCATCGCAACCGCCGCAGCAGATGGGTTTCGCTTACGCTCAACCCATCCTACAGGGCCAAGCTTTGGGCTCGAGACTCCCATCGCGTCCTCGCTATGTGTGCGGCGGCCAATAATGGAGTGCTGCGAAGAGCAGCCCCGCGACGACGACAACCAGCCCGCCGAGACGGGTGACCAGCTGGTGTCTGACGAGGTCGAGCTCGGCTCGGAGGGCGGCCATATCGCTCTTGAGCTCGGTGCGCACGGCAGCGATGTCGCTCTTGAGCTCGATGCGCAGCAGCGTGATGTCGGCCTTGGTGGCGACATTCTCGCGAATGAGTTCGTCGATCTCGCCGGCGATCGCCTCGGCGGCTTCGCGGGCGACCTCGGCGCTCTCGATCGCGTGCGCCAAGCTCAACCGGTCAGCCATCCCGGGCGTCCTCCCCCGGAATCGTGCGCCGGATGCCGTTGTCGGACGAGGTCGACGATCTCCGCGGCGATATGTCGGGCCTGCTCTTCGGCAATGCCGGCGGACATCCAGGCGCGCGCAAGACGCTCCTGGCGGTTTTCCAGATCGGGAGCGGCCCCGGCGCTGTGGCGGATCGCTCTGACGATAACCGTCGCGATCCGCTCGGCCTTCTGGCGGTCGATATCGGCATCGGCCAGCGCATTGGTCAGGGAAAGCCGGTCGCTCATCGCCCTGACCTTTACGTCGTCCAGGCGAGGATCGCGGCGGCGACCTCCTCGGGCCGGTCGAGCTCGGCCAAATGACCGGCGCCGGGGATGGTCTTGATCTCGGTGCGGCCGGCGATCCCCCGGGTGAAGCGGTCGAGATAGCCCCGCGGCAGGATATGGTCGTCCTCGCCCCAAAGAAGCAGGGTCGGCGCTGCGATCAAGGGCAGCCGCTTTTCGAGCTTGGTGTTGCCGAGCGGCCAGAAGGCGCGGGCGGCGGCCTCGGCGGCGCGGGTCTGCACGATCGGCCATTCGGGCGAGTTGATGCCTTCCGGCTCGGCTTTGAGCGCATTCCAGCGCTCGGGGTCGGCGCACAGCAGCGCCGGGACATCGGGGGCGCGCTGCGCCCACGGGTCGGTCATCGGCTCCTTCTCGTCGAATAGGCCCCAGGGCGCGATCAAGGCGAGCCGGCGCACCGATTGCGGCCAGATCGCCGCGATCTCGGCGGCAAAGGCGGCCCCCGGCGAGCCGCCGATGAGATCCGCACCGTCGAGCCCCGCCTTCAGCAGCAGCTGGCGGATCGCCAATACCCAGTCGAGATGGCTGTCGAGCACGGTATGGCCGCGGTCGCCGCCCGGGAATCCCGGCAGCGACGGCACGATGACGGTCCGCTCGCGGGCGAGCGCGTCGAGAAACGGGACCCAGCGCGGCAGCCCGCCATATCCCGCCAGAAAGCCGAGCTTCGGCCCCTCTCCCTTCTGCCAGACCCGACAGGGAAAGCCGTTGATCTCGACCGAGAGGGTTTCCGGCGCGCTCAATTCGGCCTCACTCCGCGGCCATCGCCGCCGGCTGGTAGGGCGCCGGCGCGGCGCGCAGCTCGCGGCTCATCGGCTGCGGCCACCAGCGGTCCTCCCATTCGGAAAACAGACCGGTCAATTGCGGCATGACCTTTTCGGCGAACAACCGCGTGTTGTAGCCGGCCAAATCCTTGCCCATGCAGCCGAACTGCAAGAGCAGCATCAGATGGCCGACATTGAGGTCGGTCGCCACTTTTTTCAGCTGGTCGGCGACCTCGTCGGGCGAGCCGATGATCACGTAGCCCTTGTCGACGATCGCGTCCATCTCGCGCGCCAGTTGCTGGAACTTGGTCGCATAGCGCGGCGGTGCGGAAGCCTGCGCCGCCTGGGCGACCTGGCCTTGGACGCCGGCGCGCATCGTCGCCTCGCTGGTATAGCCGGGCGGGCTGGCAAAGCGGGCATCGACATGCAGGCAGCGGCCATAGAAATATTCGGCCGGCTCGCGATAGAGCCGGTAGGCCTCCGCGCGCGTCTCGGCGACGCCGACAAATTGCAGAAAGCCGGCGCGGTACGGGTTCCGGTCCTTGCCGAGCCGCGCCATCTCGTTCCAGAAGCCGGTCATTGTCGCCTGGCCGGCCTTGTAGCCGAAATAGGACAAATACGCGTAGACGTAGTCCATCTCGGCGCACCACTGCCAGGTCTCGACCGAGCCGCCGCCCGGGATCCAGACGGGCGGGTGCGGCTTTTGTATGGGCCGCGGCCAGATGTTGACATAGCGCTGCTGGTTGAAGCGGCCGTTGAAGGCAAAGGTGTCCGGCTCGGTCCAGGCGCGCATGACGAGGTCGTGCGCCTCGCGGTAGCGCTCGCGCAGCAGCGACGGGTTCTGGCCATAGGCAAAGCAGGTGTCCATCGGGGTCCCGACCGGGAACCCGGCGATCAGCCGCCCGCCCGAGATCACGTCGATCATCGCAAACTCTTCGGCGACCCGTGTGGGCGGGTTGTAGAGCGCCAAGGAATTCCCCATCACGCACAAGGCCGCGTTCGAGGTGCGCCGCGCCAGGGCGCTCGCGATCAAATTGGGCGACGGCATCAGCCCGTAGCCGTTCGAATGGTGCTCGTTGACGCAGACCGCGTCGAACCCGCATTGGGCGGCGAGCTCGAGCTCGTCCATAAAATCGTTGTACATCAGATGCGCGCGCTTCGGGTCGAACAGCGAGGAATGGATATCGACCCAGACCGAGGGATGATGCTCGCGAAAATCCTCCGGCAATTCGGTGTAGGGCATCAGGTGAAACCACATCAATTTCATCGTGCGGCACTCCGTCAAATTGCCACGGCTGCTTCGCGGAACAGCGCCGCTTCGAGTCTTACTCTCAGCCGGGAGCCGGCCGAACGCAAGGTGTTCACCGCCGCCAGGTCCAGGCTTGTTGGAGAACAAACAAGCGCCCGTAGGAGACTTGCTCCGAGCCCCTCGATGATATCCGGCACGCGCCGCTATCGCTGATGCGCGAACACGATGGCTGCGAGAACAGCCAAGCCGAAGCCCGCCAGCATGGCAAAGGCGACGCTGCCGTGGATCGTGAGCTGACCCACGACGCCGATGACGACCGCGCCGGCGCCTGTCACAGCGGCAAGCGAGGCGCCGGTCGAGGGATTTAGCGCGCTCGGCTGTCTTCCGCCCGCACCGACTTCCTGCGCCATCGCTCTCGCTCCAACTCCTGTCACACGAAGATATACAAGGTGCGGCCCCGCGGAGATGCAAGGAAGAGGGTTCCGCCCACCCGCCTCACCCGACCCCTCAGCCGAGCGCCATTTCCGGCAGGGTGACGATCTTCACCCCAGCGGCTTCGAGACCGGCGCGCACCGCCCTTGCGGCAACGACCGCCGACGGCTCGTCGCCGTGCAGGCACAGCGTGTCGAGCCGCAGCGCGAGCTTTTTGCCGGTGCGCGAGACGATCTCGTCGTTCACCACCATCTTGACGACCCGGTCGCGGATCTCCTCGGCGTCGTGCAGCACCGCCCCCGGTATCTTGCGCGAGGTCAGATTGCCGTCGTCGTCGTAGAGCCGGTCGCAAAACCCTTCGCGCGCCAGCGGCAGGCCGAGCTCCTGCGCCGCCTTTTCCATCTGCGAGCCGGCGAGCGCGACATAGATCATGTCGCGGTCCACGGTCTTCATCGCCCGGCCGATCGCCAAGGCCAGCTCGATCTCCTCGGCCGCCATGTTGCTCAGCGCGCCATGCGGCTTCAGATGCGTGACCTTGGCGCCGGCATAAGAGGCCATCGCCTGCAACGCGCCGATCTGATAGGCGATCATGTATTCGAGGTCGCGCGGGCTCGTGTCGATCCGGCGGCGGCCAAAGCCCCACAAATCGTTGAACCCCGGGTGGACGCCGATGCTGACCCCCTCGGCCGCGGCGAGGCTGACGAGCTTGTGCATCGTCACCGGATCGCCGGCGTGAAAGCCGCAGGCGATGCTGGCCGAGCGGATGATCTTCATCAGCGCCGCGTCGTCGCCCATCTGCCAGGCGCCAAAGCCCTCGCCCATATCGGCGTTGAGATTGATCGATTTTGCCATGCCCGGCTCCTCGTCATATCGTGCCGCGGACCATCGCGTTCCTCGATTATACCAAAGGAAGCCGATGCCGGTGCGGTTCCTGTCGGTCGGCGACCGCGCGCTCGCCGTCGAGCTCGGCAACGGCATCGACCGCCGGCTGAGCCAAAGCGTGCTCCGCCTCGACCGCGCGCTCCGCGCCGCCTCGGTGCCGGGCGTCGTCGAAACGGTACCGACCTTCCGCTCGCTCCTGGTGCATTACGATCCGCTTTTGACCTGCCGGGCCGAGCTCGAAACCGCCATCGCGCCCCTTGTCGAGAGCAGCGACACTGGCGACACCTGCGCCAGGCAGTGGCGCATCCCGGTCTGCTATGAAGGCGAGCACGCCCCCGACCTGACCGAGGTGGCGCGGCTGACCGGCTGTGGCCCGGCCGAAATAGTCGCCATGCACAGCGGTATCAGCTGGCACGTCTATATGCTGGGCTTTCTGCCGGGTTTTCCCTATCTGGGCGATCTGCCGCCCGAGCTCGCCTTGCCGCGCCGCGCCGACCCGCGCGTGCGGGTGCCGGCCGGCTCGGTCTCGATCGCGACGACATTGACCGCGATCTATCCTTATGAGAGCCCCGGCGGCTGGCATCTGATCGGCGCCACCCCGATCCGCTTATTCGATCCGGCGCGGACACCTCCCGCACTGCTGGCGGCCGGCGACGCGGTCCTGTTCGACCCGATCGACAGCGGCACCTTCGCCGCGATCCGTCAGGCGGTCGAGGCCGGTGCCCATATTCCCGAAAGCGAGCGGGTCGTCGGATGCCGCCCGGATTGAAGGTGCTCTCGTCCGGCCTGTGCACGACCGTGCAGGATCTCGGCCGGTTCGGCCGGCAGGCGCTGGGCGTGCCGGTTTCGGGGGCGCTCGACGGGCTCGCCTTGCGCCTTGCCAATGCGCTGGTCGGCAATCCGCCGGGAATGGCGGCGCTCGAAATCCTGTTGAGCGGACCGACATTCGAAGTCGTCGCCGACCGCGTGCGGTTGGCTCTTGTGGGCGACGGCGCCAGCCTTTTGCTCGCCGGCGGCGCCAACCTTTTGCGCGCCGGCGGCGCCACGGCGCCGGGGTGGCAGAGCTGCACGCTGTTGCGCGGCGAGGTGTTCCGGATCGCCCTCGGGCGGCAATCGGCCCTCAGGCGGCAATCGGCTTGTGCCTATCTCGCCGTCGAGGGCGGGATCGCCGTGCCATTGGTGCTTGCCAGCGCGTCCACCTATGTGCGCGCCGGCCTCGGCGGCTTCGAGGGACGAGCGTTGCGCGGCGGCGATGTTGTGCCGCTCGCTGTCGAAAGCCCGGCCGAGCGCGCGGAATCCCGCCTCCCGGCGCCGCCTCCGGCCGACACCGAGCGACCGATCCGCGTGGTGCTCGGGCCGCAGCAGGAGTATTTTACCGACGACGCGGTGGCAACTCTGCTCGGGGCGGAGTTCCGCATCTCGCAAAACGCGGACCGCATGGGGATGCGCCTCGACGGGCCGGCGCTGCGCCACCGGCAGGGCTGGGACATCGTCTCCGACGCGATCGCCACCGGCGCCATCCAGGTGCCGGGCTCGGGCCAGCCGATCCTGCTCCTCGCCGACCACCAGACGACGGGCGGCTATCCGAAGATTGCCACCGTTGCCTCGGCCGACCTCCCGGCGGTCGGTCGCCGCCGTCCCGGCGACAGCATCCGCTTTCAAGCGGTAACCGTCGATGAGGCCGAGCAGCTGGCGCGAGACCAGGACCGGCAATTGACGGCCCTGATGGCGAGGCTGGAGCCGGTGGCAGAGGCCAACGAAATCGATCTCGGCATGCTCTACGCCGGGAACCTGATCAGTGGCGTCGTCTCAGGCTGCTCCTGAAGCAGCGGTGCGGTGCCAAGGTGAGTTGTCGCGTTCGGGGGCGGTCACGCGCAAAGACGGCGCCCCCATCGCGTGCGCGGGAATGACGATCCGATTTGACCGCGAAGCTGCGTTCTATCCGCCGGCGAGGCGCGCGACCGCCGGGGCGAGCGCGTCGAGATAGGGCTCCTGCACAGTGTAATAGGAAAAGCCCCAGCGCTGCCGCCGCGCCACGAGATCGGCGACGATCTCCTCGGCCGTCCCGATCAGCGCATAGGGGCTGTCCAGGATCTCGTCGGCCGATAGCTGCGTCCAGCGCCCGGTCAGCTCGCTCAGCTCGGCGGCGGCCTTGCGGCGGTCGTCGGTCACGACGACGCGCTGCAGCAGCACGTTGAATTCGAGCCGGGCGAGCCGGTCCGCGCCGGCCGTCTCGCGCACCAGCCGGACCCGCTCGTCGACGCCCGCCCTGCGCCACCCCGACAGGTCCGGCGGCAACGCGCCGCCGCCGCGAAACCCGATCCCCGAAAAGCCGACAATGTCCGCCTCGCGCGCGGCCAGGGCCAGGAGGCGCGGGCCGTTGCCGCCGACCAGGATCGGCGGGTGCGGCTTTTGCACCGGCAGCGGCGCGATCGCGTGGCCGTGCACCTGGTAATGCCGCCCGGCGAAATCGACCTGCTCGCCGGCGAGCAGCCGCTTGATCACCGCCACCGCCTCCGTCAGCCGATCGACCCTGACGGCACCGCGCTCGAAGAGCAGCCCCGCCGCGTCGTATTCGGCGCGGATGCTGCCGGCGCCGAGACCGAGCTCGAGGCGCCCGTCGGTCAACAGGTCGATCGCCGCGGCTTCGCGCGCCACCAATACGGGATGGCGCAAATCGTTGTTGAGGACGTTGGTGCCGACCCGCAGCTGCACGGTCGCCTCGGCGGCGGC
This sequence comes from uncultured Alphaproteobacteria bacterium, assembly GCA_963702685.1. GTDB lineage: Bacteria > Pseudomonadota > Alphaproteobacteria > ATCC43930 > CGMCC-115725 > AP-15. The sequence continues at coordinate 297,702 of CAVPDQ010000014.1, forward strand.
GACCAGCGCCGGCAGGGGTGCCATGAGGTCGGTCAGATGGTCCGGCACAGTCAGGACCGCGTAGCCGAGCGCCTCGATGCGGCGCGCCTTGTCACGCCACGCGCTGCGCGAGGCGGCGCTGCGCACATTGACCCCAAAGCGGAAGGGCCTCACCGCCCGTCCGCGCCCGGCTCGACAAATCCCACTGCTCGAAACTCAGCCTTTGGCGTTGCCGAGGACGCGGTCGAGCGTTTTGACGGCGTTGTCGGGGCCCGGCGTCCGCTCGGCCTGGGCTGCGGCAAGATGCTCATAGAGCCGGGCGATCGCCGCATAGATGTCGTGCGACGGCGGGTTCTTGTCGAGAAACTCCGAGATCTCCTGCATCTCGGCGACCCAGCGATAGGCCTTGTCGTACATCCGCGGCATGCCGCGCCGGAAATAGTCCAAAAGCTGCGGCTGGCTCTGCGACAATTCCGCGATCAGCGCCTCGCCGCAGCCATAGCGCGCCGCCCCCAGCATCATCGCCGAGCCGATCGCGGTGGTGCCCTTGGTGATCCCGGCATAGGACATTTTCATCGCCGAGGCGGCGCCGATCGGCCCCTCGATCGCGCGCAAATCGATGCCCCAGTCGCGCAACGGCAATGCCTCGCGCACATATTCGCCGGACGCATAGATCGCCGGCCCGTTGTAGCCGGCGCGTGGCGGGCCGCCGACGATGCCGGCATCGACAAAATGCGCGCCGGTCGGGGCGATGATCTCGCCGATGCGGATCGCGGTCTGCGGGCTGACCGCATTGCACTCGAGATAGACGGGCTTTTTTGGCAATGCAGCGAAGGTCGGCGCCAGATGCCGGGCGAGCGGCTCGGCCTCGGCCGGCGGCAGGATCGACAGGAAATAATCGGCGCCGGCGAGCAACGCCCGATCGTCCGCCGCGGGCGTCATGCCGGCAGCCTGCGCACGCTCGGCGCTCTTGGCGCTGCGCCCCGCCAGCAAGGTGCGCACCTCCGCGCCGCGCTCGTGCAAGCGGCGCCCGACCCCCGACCCCATCATGCCCTGCGCGATGATCGCCACGACCGTCATCGACCGCCCTCCAGCAATGGAAAGATGCCGGTCAGGGTAGCGGGGATGGCGGCTCGCGGGAAGGGTCGAGCCAGCCGTGGCGCCGTACCCATTCGCGCGTGCGCCGGCCGATCGCCGCCGCGTCGGCGCCGCTCTCGCGCCAGGCTTTGCGCAAAGCGGCGATCCGGTCGAGCCGGATTCCCCATTCCGGGCCGATCCGCCGCTCCAGCATCTGCCGCATCAATGCCGCCAGTCCCGGGCTTTTGCCGTTGGTCGAGACCGCCACGGTCAGATCGCCGCGCCGGATCACCGCGGCCGAATGAAAATCGCTGCGCCCGCGGTCGTCCTCGACATTGACCAAGACCCCGGCCGCCTGCGCCACCCGGCGGATCTCCTCGGCAACCGGCTCGCCGGCGCCGGCGACAAAGACGAGCTGAGCGCGCGCGATTTCCTGGGCCTCGGGCAGGCGCCGCCGCAATCGGGCGCCGGCGCTGGCGGCGAGCCCCGGCTCGGGGTCGGGCGCATAAATTTGGAGCGCCTCGGCGCCGGCTTCTTCGAGCAATTCGAGGCGCCGCAGCGCGGGCTGCCCGCCGCCGACCAGGATCACGCGAATTTTCGCCAAATCGAGGCTAATCGGCAGCATTCGCTCGGGTCCCGCGGTAATGCGCGAACGCCTGCTTTAGCGCCGCCGGCCCGACGCGCCGGCAGAAATCGCCAAAGCCCTCGCCTGGCTCGCGCTCGGCGGCCCAGAGCGCGAAGAGGGGGTCGAGCGTGTCGCCGATATCGCCCTGGGCGACCTTGTCCGCGAAGGCGATGTTGAGCCGGGTCCCTTCGAAATCGCCGCCGACGAACAGCGCGTAATGGCCCGGCATGCGGCCGACGATGCCGATGTCGCCGGTATAGGGCCGGGCGCAGCCGTTGGGGCAGCCGGTGATCCGCACGCTGATGCGCTCGCCTTCGAGGCCATAGCGCGCGAGCCGATCCTCGATATCGGCGACGATGCCGCCGCTGACCCGCTCGGCCTCGGTCAGCGCCAGCCCGCAGGTCGGCAAGGCCGGGCAGGCGAGCATCCAGCGCTCGACCGGCGACATATCCTGGGCGAGGCGCACGGCGTGCGCGCGCAGCACCGCGTCGACAGCATCGCGGTCCTCGGGCCGGATTTCGCTCAGGATAATGTCCTGGCTCGGCATCAGGATCGGGTCGCAGTGAAAGCGGGAGACGATCTCGCGCAATGCCGCCCGCAGCTGCGCGGCGATGCGCCCGTTTGCGACCGGGACACCGAGATAGAGCCTGCCGTCGCCCTGCTCGTGCCAGCCGAGATGGTCCGGCACCCGGAACGGCGGCAACGGGCGGCAGGGTTCGAGCGGCTTCTTCAGATATTCCTCGAGCCGGGCGCGGGCCCAATCCTCGCCATTCTCCTCGATCACGTATTTGAGGCGGGCGTGACGGCGGTTGCCGCGGTCGCCGTAATCGCGATGCAGGCGCACGACCGCCGCCGCGGCTTCGAGCAGATCCTCGGGCTCGACAAAGGCGACCGGGGTGGCGAGGCGCGGATAGGTCGCCGGCTGGTTGTGGGTCATGCCGTGCCCGCCGCCGAGCAGGAAATCATAGCCGGTAAGCTGCCCGTCCTCCCATAGCGGCACGATCGCCAGGTCGTTGGTCAAGACGTCGATCGTGTTGTCTTCGGGGATGGCGAGCCCGGCCTTGAACTTGCGCGGCAGATAGCGCTCGCCATAGAGCGGATCGGTCGGCTCTTCGGCGCCGGCATCCTCCCGCCATTTCTCACCGTCGACCCAGATTTCGTGATAGGCGCCGGTCTGTGGCAGCAGGTAGGCCGAGAGCCGCCGCGCATCGGCTTCGAGCCGGTCGTGCACCTTGTCGCGGATCGGCGCCGGCACCGTCGTGACCGTGCGCACCACGTCGCCGCAGGCGGACATCGTCGTCAGCAAGGCACGGTTGACGTCGGATATCGCGGCAAAGAGACCGGATTTGACGACCCCGTGCAGCTGGATGCTCTGCCGCGTCGTGATCCTGAGCGTCCCGTCGGCGCAGCGGTCGGCGATCCGGTCGAGCTCGAGATATTGCTCGGCTTTGAGGCGCCCGCCCGGGATGCGCACCCGGACCATGAATTGCCACAGCTTGTCCTCGCCGCGCTGCTTGCGTGCGGTGGCGCTGTCGCGGTCATAGCCCTGATAGACGCCGTGAAACTTCAGCACCGAGTACCCCTCCTTGTCGAAGGGGCTTCGCATGATCGGCGAGGTCGCGCGCGATATGGCCGCGCAAATGGCGGCTTTGCTGCTTGACCGCCTCGGCCTTCGAGATGCTTTCGAGCTGAGCCATATCGGCCCCCTGGGGGCGCGAGGCGGATAATTCCGCCTCGACGATGTGGCTCAGATAGATATCACATTTATTTTTGTGTCAATGGGTACATTTACACATTTCCACGCTGCTAAATAGCTTGCAGCGCCCTTTCGAGATCGGCGAGCAGATCGGCTTCGGCTTCGAGCCCGACCGACAGGCGGACCAGCGAATTGCCGATGCCGAGCTCGGCGCGCGCCTCGGGCTTCAGCCGCGAATGCGTCGTCGTTGCCGGGTGGGTGACGATGCTTTTGGCATCGCCGAGATTGTTCGAGATGTCGACGAGCCGCAGGGTGTCGAGAAAGCGGAAGCATTCCTCCTTGCCGCCGGCGACATCGAACGAGACGAGGCTGCCGCCCGCCGCCATCTGGCGCGCGGCCAGCGCGTGTTGCGGATGGCTCGGCAAGCCTGGATAGATGACCCGAGGCACCTTCGGATGGGCTTCGAGAAAGCGGGCGATCGCAAGCGCGGTGCGGCAGTGCCGCTCGACCCGCAATTCGAGGGTTTCGAGGCCCTTCAGCAACAGCCAGGCGTTGAACGGGCTCAGCGACGGGCCGGTATGGCGGTAGAAGAGGCCGAAATCCTCCTTGATAAATTTCTCCGAGGCGAGGATGGCGCCGCCGAGGCTGCGGCCCTGCCCATCGATGTGCTTGGTCGCCGAATAGACGACGACATCGGCGCCGAGCGCGAGCGGCTTTTGCAAGAGCGGGGTTGCGAAGACGTTGTCGACGACAAAGATGCCGCCGGCGCGGTGCACCAGCTTTGCCACTTCGGCGAGATCGACCAATTCCATCGCCGGGTTCGACGGGCTCTCGCAAAAGGCGAGCGTGGCGCCGCCCGCGAGCGCCTCTTCCCAGGCGCCGAGGTCGCGCCCATCGACAAGCTGCGTCTCGATCCCCCAGCGCGGCAACAGCTCGGTAACGATATAGTTGCACGAGCCAAAGAGCGCCCGGCTCGACACCACCCGCTGCCCGGCGCGCAATTTGCACAAGAGCGCGGCAAACACCGCCGCCATGCCGCTCGCGGTGGCGCGGCAGGCCTCCGCCCCCTCGATCAGCCGCAGCCGCTCCTCGAACATCGCCACCGTCGGGTTGCGATAGCGCGAATAGACATAGCGCGAGCCTTCATTGGCAAATGCGAACTCGGCCGCGGCAGAGTCCTCGTAGACAAAGCCGGAGGTCATAAACAGCGCCTCGCAGGTCTCGGCATGCGCGCTGCGGGTGGCGCCGCCGCGCACCAGGAGGGTGGCGGGCGAGACGGTTTGGGCGAGGTCGGCGGGCAATACGGGCTTGGTCATCGGCAGGTCTCTCCATGTCGCAGGCCGCGCCGATCCCGGAAACAACAAAAAGCCCCGGTCCGCCGCGGGCCAGGGCTCCTTTCAGAACACCCGACCTTTTAGCGTTTTTTTAACGTGGCCGCAAGCCGGTCGGCTCAAATTCACCACGATCGAGGGTGTTAGTAGCGGCGAGCTGCGCGGCTGTCAAGGCCGCCATCTGCCCGCGCTGAGGGTTGCAAACCAGGCGCCTCGGCGGCTGCTTGCCAACGATGCCCGAAGCGAGGGGGGCTGACGGGCTGATGCAACCTGATCGGAGCTTGCTTTAGGGCACGACGCGGCGGGCGAGGGCGGCCAGCACCGGCAAGGTCAAGCGCTGGGTGCGGGGGCCGAGGGCGAGCGGCTTCAACAGCATGCGGATGGTCATTTCGACCGGAAAATGGGGGCGCAGAAGCTGGCGGCAATGCCGGCGGATGCGGCGGTAGAGAGCGGTGTCGAAGGCCACCCCGGGGCGATGCGCGGCGTGGACGTGCTTCAGCACGACGAGCCGGTCCTCGCCGTCGGTCATCTTGAGCCGGCGCCACAAGGCCGGGGCGACCTCGCTGCGGCCCGGGTGCTCCTGCGCGCGATATTGGCGGAAAAAGCGGTAGAAATGCTTGTAGTGCCGGACCTCGTCCCGGGCGATCCTGCCGGTGACCTCGGCCAAGACCGGGTCGGGGCTGGCGCGCGACAAGGCGGTATAGAAGCTCGCGGTGCCGGTCTCCACGACGCAGCGCGAAGCCATTTCGAGGCTGCGCCGCTGTTCCAGCGCCTCGTCGCAAAATGGCCGGAACTCCTCGACAAACCGCTGGCGCACCTCGGCCCATGGAAAATCCGGCCAGGCGGTCTCGACATAGCGGCGCAACGCCCGGCCGTGCTGCAATTCCTCGGGCAGCCAATAATGCTCGAGCCACGTCGCGATCTCGGCATCGCCGCTGAAATATTCGATCAGGTTCTCGGTGTAGAGATCGGTGGCGCTTTCCATCAACGACGCCGCCGCGACCATGTAGAACAGCGCCTCGTTCCCGGCCACCCGATCGCGGTCGATCGCGGCCCACGGGATGTCGTCGAGCGACCAGTGCCGCCGGGTCGGCAATCGATCGGCGAGGTTTGTGTCGGAGGCGGGAGAGTTCATGTTGCGCGGCGCCATCGACCGCTAAAAAGTGAACATCGTGCTCTCCGGCGGGAGGCCGAGCAGGACCTGGCCGACGGTCTCGAAATGCGCTTGGCGACCCTGATATTGCTGCACCACGGTATGAATGTCGCGAAAGCGGCGCTCGAACGGGTTCTCCTCGAAAATGGCCGTGGCCCCGGCGGCGTGATAGACGGTGTCGACGACATCGCGCGCCTGGTGGATCGCCCAGGTCGAGGCGAGCCGGATCGTTGCGTTGTGGTCGAGGCTGAGCCGGCCGCTCCGCCCGACCTCTTGCCAGATCTCGTCGAGCGCGCCGAGGAGGAACGCGCGCGCCGCGCCGAGCCGCGCGTGAGCCTGCGCCGTCTGCGTCTGGACCACGTTGTTGTCGCGCAGGGTGCGCTTGCCGCCGCGCGGGACCTTGTCGCGCGCCAGCTCGATAAAGGCATCGAGCGCGCTTGCCGCGACGCCCATCGCCACACCGGCAAACCCGGCGGAGTAGAGGTTGCTGCTGCTGAAGGCGTAAAGCCGGCCGGGCTCGTGCCGGCCCGCCGCCCCGTCGCGCGCGACCGTGTGCTCGTCGGCGACAAACAGATCGGCGACGCTGTAGCTGTCGCTGCCGGTGCCGCGCAGCCCGATGACATGCCAGATGTCGGTCATCGCCGCATTTGCCTTCGGGAACAGCAGCGTGCGGAACACGGCGCCGCCATCGGCGCGCGCGAGCGGCTTGCCGTCCTCGCCCTGCACCGCGACATGCGCGCCGAGCCAGGTCGCGTGATGGCTGCCGCTGGCAAAGCTCCAGCTGCCGGTCAACCGATAGCCGCCCGGCACCCGCCGCGCCTGGACCGCCGCATCGGCCGGGCCCCACGCGACGACGCCGCGTGCCGGCCCGAAAATTTCGCGCGCCGCCGAAGGGTCCAGCTGCGCCGCGGTCATCGTGCAGCCGCAGGCTTGGCCGACGCACCAGGCGGCGCTGGCGTCGTGCCGGGCGATCTCCTCGATGACCGGCACATAGTCGGCCGGGGCGAGCTCGGCCCCGCCGAGCGAGCGCGGCAGCAGCAGCCGGAACAAGCCTGCGGCGGCCAAGGCCTCGACGATCGGCTCGGGCAATTCGCGGCGACGCTCGATCTCCTCGGCCGCAGCGGCGAGCGCCGGCCCCAGCGCACGGGCGCGTGCGACGTAATCGACGCCGTTGAGACCCGCAGAGATCGACCCCATCACCTGCTCGCCATGGCCCGGCTGCAAACCCCACCTCGCGCTATATTAGCGCATTCCGGGGGCGGAGTAAGCGGCCCCGCACGAGCCGCCCCCGCTCCAGCCTTGCCGCACGAAAAGCTTCGATCGTGCCGGCGGCGCGGTCGCTCGGCACGGTTTCTTTGTGATCCTGGATTTGGACACGCCGTTCGCCGGAATGTTCATGGTGTCGAGCCAGCCGATGCGCGACGCTCGAAGCGAGCCCAGCCGATAGTTCGAGAGGTCTTCGGAATGCCCAGGTTTTTCACGATCGACGACATCGAGGTCGGCGGCAAACGTGTGCTGCTGCGCGCCGATTTGAACGTGCCGGTCAAGAACGGCATGGTGACCGACGCCACCCGAATCGAGCGGCTGGCGCCGACCATCGAGGCGCTCGTCGAGAGAGATGCGATTGTCGTCGTGATATCGCATTTCGGCCGGCCCGACGGAAAGCCCGACCCGGCATTCTCGCTGCGTCCGGTCATCGAGCCGCTGCGCCGGGCATTGGGCGGACGCGAGGTGGCTTTTGCCGAGGATTGCGTCGGCGAGCCGGCAAAGCGGGTCGTTGCGGCGCTGCGGCCGGGCGAGGTGGCGCTTCTCGAAAATTTGCGCTTTCACCCGGGCGAGGAAGCAAATGCGCCCGAATTCGCGCGCGCCCTCGCCGAGCTCGGCGACGTTTATGTCGACGACGCATTCTCCGCGGCGCACCGCGCGCATGCCTCGATCACGGCGCTGGCGCATCTCTTGCCGGCCGCCGCCGGCAAATTGATGGAGGCGGAGCTCGCCGCACTTTCGGGCGCGCTCGAACATCCGCAGCGGCCGGTCCTGGCCCTGGTCGGCGGCGCCAAGGTTTCGACCAAGCTCGACCTCCTGCGCTTTATCGTCGGCAAGGTCGATCAGCTCGCGATCGGCGGGGCGATGGCCAACACCTTGCTGTATGCGCAAGGCAAGGAGCTCGGCCGGTCGCTGTGCGAGCGCGACATGGCGGCGGACGCGCGCCGGATCCTGGCGCTCGCCGTCGAGCGCAACTGCCGGGTGATCCTGCCCGAGGATGCCGTCGTTGCCGCCGAGCTCGAGCCCGGCGCCGCCGCGCGCGAGGTCGCGATCGATGCGGTGCCGGCGGACATGATGGTGCTCGACATCGGCACCCGCACCGTCGCGCGCATCGGCGCCGCTCTCGAAGCCTCGCGCACCCTAATCTGGAACGGCCCGCTCGGCGCTTTCGAGACCACGCCCTTCGACCGCGGCACCAAGGCGGTCGCAGCAAAGGCGGTCGAGCTGACCGAGGCCAAGCGGCTCCTCAGCGTGGCTGGCGGCGGCGATACCGTGGCCGCGCTCGCCGCAGCCGGGCTCGGCGACCGGCTCTCCTATGTATCGACCGCCGGCGGCGCCTTTCTCGAATGGCTCGAAGGCCGCGAATTGCCGGGTGTCGCCGCCCTCGCGCAAGCCGCTTCCGGCGCTGCCGGCGGAGCCAAAGATGTGCCGCTACAAAGAGGCTAGTGGTGCCAATCTGACATTTGACACCCACGCCCCTCTCTCTCGTCGTGCCCGCTTTCGAGCGTGTGAAGAAATTGCTCTTTCCAAGAAACGTCATTCCGGGGCGGCCCGAAGGGCCGAGCCCGGAACCCAAGAACACCTGAATTTCCAATATGTTCGACGTCCGGTGTTCATAGGTTCCGGGCTCGCGGGCAGTGCCCGCGCCCCGGAATGACAACGTTTGGCATTTTTTCTACGCTCTTTCGCGGGGGCAACGAACAGAAGATGGTGGGAGCCATCTGTCTGGTTTGCACCACTGAGCTCGCCCGTCGGCGACAGCATCCCCGACAGAGTTGACGCGCTCGGCCGAGTGATCCTAGCTTTGCTCGCGCAACGATTGCGGGAGGCGCCGCCATGGCCAGGATCGTGCTCGGGGTCGCTACATCGCACACGCCGATGCTGAATGCGCCGGCCGAGGACTGGCCGCGTTTTATCGACCGCGACGGGGTGCGCGAGTTTCTCGACAAGGAGGGCGCGCCCGCGACCTATGCCGAGCTCCTCGCCCGCGCCGAGCCGCATATTGCACCCGAATTGACGCCGGAGCGGTTCGCCGCCCGCCATCGAGCGGCGCAGGAAGGGGTTGGGCATCTCAGAGAGGCGGTGGGCCGCGCCGAGCTCGATGCGCTGATCGTCGTCGGCGACGACCACAAGGAGCTGTACCAGGACGACAATCTGCCCGGCTTTGTCGTCTATCACGGCGAGACGATCCGCAACGTGCCGCTTGCCGGGTTCAAGGGTCCCGAATGGGCGCGGCGTGCGACCGCCCGCTATTACGAAGAGAAAGAAGCGCGCGAATACCCGGTCGCGAGCGGGCTCGCCAAGCACCTGATCGGCTCGCTCGTCGATCAGGAGTTCGACCCGGTCGCCTCGGACGCGTTGCCGCCGGGGAAAGGCGAGGGCCACGCCTTCGCCTTTGTCCGCAAGCGGCTGATGAACGACCCGTCGCTGCCGGTCGTGCCGGTCTTGATCAACACCTATTTCCCGCCGAACCAGCCGACCCCGCGACGCTGCTGGAAATTCGGCGAGGCGCTGCGCGCGGCGGTCGAGAGCTATCCCGGCGACCTGCGCATCGGCGTCGTCGGCTCGGGCGGCTTGAGCCATTTCGTCGTCGACGAAGCGCTCGACCGCGGCGTCATCGACGCGATCCGCCGCAAGGACGGCGAAGCGCTGCAATCGCTGCCGCGAAAGAAGCTCAATTCCGGCAGCTCGGAAATCCGCATGTGGATTTGCGCCGCAGGTGCCGCCCAGCACCTCGATTGCACCTGGTCGCATTATGTGCCGGGCTACCGCACCCCCGCAGGGTCCGGCACCGGGCTCGGCTTTGTCCTATGGTCGTGAGAGCAAGGTGTGGTCATTCCGGGGCGCTGGCTTTGCCAGCGAGCCCGCAAACCATGAACACCGTTTGCCGCTCATCGGACAGGGCGGGTGTTCATGGGTTCCGGGCCCGCCCTTCGGCCGTCCCGGAATGACACCGATATTATTGTTTGCGCGTCGTACCGACAGAATGAGAGCTTCGATATGAGCAAAGAGAAGGATCGCGAGGAGCTGGTTCGGGTCGGCCGCGGCACGGTCATGGGCGACTTGATGCGGCAATATTGGCTGCCGGCGGCGATGTCGTCCGAATTGGAGCGCGACGCCGCGCCGATGCGATTGCTGCTGCTCGGCGAGCGGTTGATCGCCTTTCGCGACAGCAATGGCCGGGTCGGGGTCATGGACCACCGCTGCCCGCACCGCTGCGCCTCGCTGTTCCTCGGGCGCAACGAGGAGGGCGGCATCCGCTGCATTTATCACGGCTGGAAATTCGATGCCGACGGAAGCTGCATCGATATGCCGAATGCGACGCCGGAGCAGGACTACAAGGAAAAGGTCAAAGCGAGGGCCTACAAGGTGGCCGAGAGGAACGGCCTCGTCTGGGTCTATATGGGCGAGCGCGCGGCGGCCCCGCCTCTGCCGGGGATCGAGGCCTCGCTGTTGCCCGAAAGCGAATTGCAGATCACCTTTGCCCAGCGCGAGTGCAGCTGGCTGCAAGCGCTGGAAGGCGACATCGACACGTCGCATTTCGGCTTTTTGCATGCCGGCTCGGTCGCTGCCGAGGATTTGGCGCCGGACAACCTGATCCGCTGGACGGTCGCGAACCGGGCGCCCGAATACCATGTCGCCGATACCGATTGGGGCACGATGTACGCCGCCTATCGCCCGGCGTCGGCGGGCCAGACCTATTGGCGCTTTGCCAATTTCCTCTTTCCGTTCTGGACGCAGACGCCGCAGGGTGCCTTCGACCGGGTCAACAGCCGCGGCTGGGTCCCGATCGACGACACCCATACGATGTTCGTCAGCCTGTCGTGGAAAGGGTTGCCGGCCGAGCGGGCGGTGCTGAGCAACAGCCGGGTCTTGCCAGGCTCGAAATTGACCATGGATTTCGTGCCGAACACGACCGATTGGCACGGCCGCTGGCGGCTCGCCGGCAACCAGCGCAACGACTGGCTGATCGACCGCGAGCTGCAAAAAAATGGCGGCATCTATACCGGGATTGTCGGCATCCAGGCGCAGGACCAGGCGGTGACCGAAAGCATGGGGCCGATCATCGACCATGATTTCGAGCATCTGGGGCCGAGCGACCGGATGATCACCCGGACCCGCCGGCGCCTGCTGCGCGCCGCCCGCGCGCTCAGGAAGGACGGCGCCGTGCCGCCCGGGGTCGATGATCCCGACATTTATGCCGAGGTGCGCAGCGGCGATTTTCTCGCCGACGCAAAAATCGGCTGGCGCGACGCCTACGAGACGCAGATGCGCGCGGCGCTGCGGCCGTTGCGCCAAGCGGCGGAGTAAGCCCCTTCAGCTCACCGCAGCGCCGCCGTCAGGCGGCTAGCGTCCTTGCTCGCTCTGCCGCGCGGTCTGCGGCCGGGCCGGGCTGGTAGGCCTGGCGTGCAAAAGCCTCGAACATCGACAATGTCCACAAGGCGGCGCTGTGGTCGAACCTTCCCGAGCCATGCTGTGCCAGGAGCTCGGCAATAAAGCGCATGTCGAACAGCCCGGTGGCTTGCAAGGTCGGCCCGAGCAAAGTGTCGCTCAAGCGCTGGCGCAGCGGCCCCCTGAACCAATCGCAGAGGGGCACGGCGAAGCCCTGTTTCGGACGATATAGAATATTGGTCGGAACATGGGGCTCGAGCGCGGATTTAAAGACAAGCTTCCCCTCGCCGCCGCGTAATTTAAGGGTAGACGGCAGCCGCGCCGCCCACTCCACCAGCGTATGGTCGAGGAGCGGAACCCGCACCTCGAGCGAATTTGCCATGCTCGCCCGATCTACCTTGGTCAAGATGTCGCCCGGCAGATAAGTTTTGAAATCGGCATATTGGACTTGCGAAAGCGGGTCCTGGCTGCCCGAGCGGCTCATATGACCTCGCAGCGCCTCGCTCGCCCGATAGCCTTGCAGCTCACGCGCGAGCGCGGGGCTGAACAGCCGGCGCCGCAGCTTGTCGCCGCAAATCGAGACGGACGAGAAATAGGCCGCCGCCAAATCGCGGGCCAGCTCGGTCAGCGTCGCCTTGGCGCGCAACGGGCGCGGCGCCCAGTCGAGCTTTGGATAGAGCGCTCCGAGCAGCCCGAAAATCGGGCCGCGCACGGCACCCGGCACCAGCCGGCGCAGCCGCTCTTCGGCATGATGCCAGCGATACCGGCGGTAACCGGCAAACACTTCGTCGCCACCGTCGCCGGAGAGCGCCACAGTCACGTTTTCGCGCGCCATCGCGCACACCCGGAACGTCGGCATCGCAGAGCTGTCGCCAAACGGCTCGTCGTAAATCGTCGCCAGACGATCGATCAGGTCGAAGGAGTTGGGATCGACCGTTCTGACATGATGATCGGTGCGGTAGCGTTGGGCAATTTGGGCGGCGTAGGCGGATTCATCCCAGCCCTTGGCGCCGAACGCGATCGAAAAGGTGTCGACCGGGTCTTCTTTCAGCCCGGCCATCATTGCCACCACAGCGCTCGAATCGACGCCGCCCGACAGAAAGGCGCCGAGCGGCACATCGGCGATCATCCGCATCCGGACCGATTGGCGCAGGCGCGCGATCAGCTCCTCTTCGACCTCTTCGCGGCTGGCCTTCACATCCTCGGAAAACTGCAGGTCCCAATAGCAACGCGGCTCGGGCGGCGGCTCGCCGCGACGCACGAAGAGGCAATGCCCCGGCGCCAGCTTACGCACGCCGCGATAGATCGAGCGCGGGTCGGGAATATAGCCGTAGGCGAAAAATTCCTCGATCGCCTGCGGGTCGAGTCGGCGGTCGATGTCGGGGCTGCACATGATCGATTTCAGCTCCGAGGCGAAATAGAGCCGGCCATCGGAGGCCAGACTGTAGTAGAGCGGTTTTTCGCCAAGCCGGTCACGGGCCAGAAACAGCGCCTCGCGCCGCTCGTCCCACAGCGCGAAGGCGAACATCCCGTTGAACCGGTCGAGGCACGCTTCGCCCCATTCCTCCCAGGCGTGGACCACGACCTCGGTATCGCAGCGGCTGCGGAACACATGGCCGAGTGCCGAAAGCTCGGCCATCAGCGGCTGAAAATTATAGATTTCACCATTGTAGACGATGGCGACGGTGCCGTCCTCGTTGAACACCGGCTGGTCGCCGCCGGCGAGATCGACGATGGCGAGCCGGCGATGGCCGAGCCCGATCCCCGGCGCGTGGTAAAAGCCGTCGCCGTCGGGGCCGCGATGACCCAGGATATCGGTCATCCGGCGCACCAAAGCGCGGTCGATTTCGGCGCGGCGCCGATGGTCGAAAATGCCTGCTATGCCGCACATTTGCGTGACTTTCGTTTGGCCGGCTGAGCGAACTCGACGCGGACCGAGCGGCCGAATTGGCGGATCAGGTATTCGAGGCTCCAGATGCGCGCCATCTGCACCGGATCGGCGACACGGTGCAGTTGAAACAATGCGTTCATCTGCTGGACGCCGCCGGGCAGGGCTGCATCGCGATACTCCTTGCGCAGATAGTCGGGCCATTCGACCGAGCTGCGCGTCCGATGCTTTACCCTGTAGACGAACCGGCGCAGCCAAGGCGGGCGCAGGTAAGTGCCATAATCGACGAGCCGGCGGGCCAGCGGCGGTGCGCCGCTGAAGTCGTGACCGTAGCCCGAGGGATACTCTGCCAGGCGGCGATCGGCACGGCGGATCAGCTCGGCTTCGTAGGCGCCGTGGTTTTTCCAGCCGATCGGGATCGCGCTCGCATGCTCGGTCAGCGGCCGCTCGAGAAACGGCAGTGCGGCATAGCCGTAAGTGTTGTTGATGACGTTGATCCGGCCGTCCCAGGCGCGACAGCGAAAATTATGGTAGAGCCACTCGACGAGCGGTCGCGGCAGCATGCGGCGCACGTCGCCGACCAGCACCGCGAGCTTCTCTTCGAGACCGCGGAAATAAGCCTCCTCGTCGAACACGGAGGTGCAGATCCGCGGATCGAACTGGCTGTAGAACGACCAGAGCAGCTGTCGCGGGCTATAGCTGCGGTCCAGCAGGTAAAAGAAATTGCGCCAGATCTCGCCGCCGCCGCCGTTGAGCGCGATGGCGTTGCCGGCGACCCGGCGAGCCCGCTGAACCCGTTCGGCGCCGTTGGTGAAGATGCCGCTCCAGCCATAGCCGTCCGAATCCAGAAAATTGGCGTGCGCGACCTCGGCGAACTCGTCGGGCGAAAGGGCGGGCTGGTCGTCCTTGTCGACGATTTCCAGAGCAAAGCGCTCACCCTCGGCGATCGCCCGCGCGATGCCGATATCTTTGTCGCCGCGAGGGCCATAGACATAGAGCCGCGGCCGCACCCCGTGGCGCCGCAGCAGAGCGAGAATCAGGCGTGAATCGTAGCCGCCGGACAGGGCGCAGGTCACCCGGTCGCCGAAATTCTTGGCCACGGCACCAAAGCAACGGTCGAGCAGCTCCATGCTGTGCGAGATCGATGCCGCGAACGGCTCGCCCGAAACCGACGTCGAAATCTGCAACGGATGACGGCGAATTTCCAAACCGCGCCGGCGCACGGCAAGCGACGCGCCGACCGGCATCAGGCCAATCTCGTCGAACAAGGTCGCGTCGCCGGAAACCACGCCGTTAAAGACATATTCGCTGGCACCTTGGGTGCTCAACGTGACCCGATCGAGCGTTGCCGCCACCGCCAAAAACGAGGAGGACGCGATCCGTCCCTGGTCATCGCGAAAGACATGAAAGCCGCCAAAGCCGTCCGACACCAGATCGGTCGTCGCACCCTTGCGCAGGATCACCGCGTAATGGCCCATTGCCCGATCGCGCGGTCCGGGCGGGCCATGATAATCGCGATAGAACGCCGCCGCCGCCGCCCGCCCGACCTTGTCGTCATAAATCAACGTGCCGCAGGAAAACACGAAATCGCCGTTGGCGAATTGCTCGAGCTCCGGCTCGCTCTCCTGGCGTTTGGGGAACATCGCCAAGACATAGCCTTCGCCATGCACCAGCCGCGGTGCGCCGATCCCCATGCGGGCAAAAGCCCCCAGCGCCGCCGCCCGGGTCGCCGAGCAGTCCTTTCCGGGGTCGGTATGCAGCAGGACAAAACCACCCATTGACGAGCGCGGATCCCTAGTGCGCGCGGCCGGCGGCAAGCACGTCCGCATAAGCGGAGAACATTCGCTGTTGCGAAAACTCGGCAACGGCGCGCGCGCGGTTTTTGCGGCCGAGCGCGGCCCGCATGCTCGGATCGGCGAGCAAGCGCGCGATCGCCGCTGCCAAAGCCGGGGCATCGTCGCGGGGAACGATGAATTCGCGGTTGTCTTCGCACACCATTTGCCGGACGTCGCCGACATCGACAGCCGCAACCGCGCGGCTGGCCGCCATCGCTTCGAGGAGCGCGTTGGGCATCTGCTCGGTATCGGAGGAGAGTGCGAACACGTCAAACGCGCCGAGCACCGATTCAGGGCTCACCCGGCCGGTAAAGACGACGCGATCGGACAAGCCGAGCTCGCCCGCGAGCCGCTCGAGCGCCGGCCGCTCGGCGCCTTCTCCCGCCACCACCAGCCGGAACCGTGGCGAGCCGCCGAGGATGGCGACAGCGTGCAGCAGCCGCCCGACGTTTTTTTCGGGCCGCAAGGGTGCGACAGTGCCGATCACCAATTCTCCCGGCCGGCGGACAAAGCTCGTCTCTAGCCCGTTCGCCGCGAACCGCTCGAGATCGACACCGTTTGGAAGATAGAGCACCCGGGCGGGCGCCAGCCGCCAAACTGCGCGCGCCAATGTCTCGAGCCCGCGCGAGGGCACAACGACCTTCGCACAGCGGGCCAACGCCCAGCGGCGGAACAGAACGCGCCGGCGGAGCTGGGTGTCGGCCTCTTCCTTGCCAAAGCCTGCCTCGAAATGCAATTGACGGGACACCGGGAACAAGCGATTGGCCATCGCCCACTCGATTGCGCCCCAATTATACGTGATCAGCAGGTCGGGCCGCAGTCGCCGCAAAGCAAGGACATTGTCGAGCGTCGATCGGACGACCCCCCGAGACGGGCGCGCGAATTGCCGCAGCGTCACCCTCACATTGTCGGCCAAGCCGTCGGCGGCGGCGACGTCGTTATCGAGAGCGATCACGGTATGACGCAGCTCTGCACCGAGATGATTGATGACCCGAACCATGCGAAGCGGCACCCCACCGATGCCAAAGCTTGGAAATACATGGAGAACATGCTCGCCCTGAGCCACGCCGCCAGCACTCCCGGCGTTCGCCGGCACCGAAGCGAGCAAAGACATCATCAGCCGCGCGCATTCCGACGCCGGAACGGGCCAACCCGGCGCGTCAAAGAAATGTGTACCTCCGCTTGTTGGCCGATGGCAAGTTTCCTCGGCAATTTGACATGTCGATCCTCGCGTAATCGGGACCGCCGTGTTACAGTATGTTGCGCGGAATTGGTGTCGCTCGGATGAACGTATCGACGGTCCAGCTCGATTGGGCGTCTTGCGAGGCGTGCTAGCTCAAAGCGATGCTCGATCCCAGCACCTGGACGACGATCGAATGGCCCGCCGATCACCCGCCGATGATTGTCGTCGTGGTCGATACCGAGGCCGAGTTCGACTGGGCGCGCCAACGCGAGCGCCGGGCGATGGGGGTGACCTCGGTCAAGTGCCAGGCGCAAACCCAGCCGATTTTTAAGCGCTACGGGGTACGGCCGACCTTTGTGCTCGATTACCCGGTGAGCAGCACGCCGGAGGCCTATGAATACGTCGGCAGCCTGTATCACGCGGGCGCCTGCGAAATCGGCGCCCATTTGCAGCCTTGGGACAATCCGCCCTTTATCGAGCAGACCAATGACCAAAACTCGTTTCCCGGAAATCTGCCGGCCGAGCTCGAACGCGAGAAGCTGGTCCAGCTGACCGGGATCATCGGCCGCAACATCGGCGTCCAGCCGAGAATCTATAAGGCCGGGCGGTATGGCGTCGGCCCGGCGACGCCGCATATCCTGGCCGAGCTCGGGTATGAAATCGATGTCAGCGTCGTCCCCGGCACCGATCTCAGCGCAAAATTCGGCCCCGATTTTTCGCGTTGCGGCGCCCGCCCCTATTGGTTCGGCGCCAGCCCGGAGCTGCTCGAGATCCCGCTGTCGATCGGCTACACGGGGCTCCTCGCCACCGCCGGCGGCATGGCCCCGATGCTGACCATGAACGAGCGGCTCAAAGCGCTGCATATTCCCGGCATCCTCGCCCGCCTGCGCCTGGTCGAGCGCATCACTCTGACACCCGAAGGCATCCTGCTCGAAGAGCTGCAGCGCCTGACGCGGGCGCTGCTGCGCCAGGGCCACCGTGTCTTCAGCTTTACCTATCACAGCCCGTCACTGACCCCCGGCTACACGCCATATGTGCGCGACAATGCCGATCTCCAGGCGTTTTTGCGACGGATCGAGCAATACCTCGAATTCTTTACCGGCGAGATCGGCGGCCGACCGGCAACCCCGTTCGAGATCAAGGCGCTGGCCGAGCGGCTGAGCCCGCCGCGCGCCAGACCCGCTTGAGCCGGTCAGCCGCTGAGCCGGTCAGCCGCTGAGCCGGTCAGCCATTGGGCTGGGCCGCACGCCGCGGGTTGCCCAGATATTGCGCCAGCGGCTGGCTCGCGGAGAGGAACGCCGCCAGCCGGTCAGCCGCATCGTGGCCGGAATCGTCCATGCTGGCTGACACCGCGACAAAGGCGGCGACCCGATCGTTGCCGAACAGCGTCGCCCGGGCTTGCAGCAGCTTGGTTTTGACCGGCCCGGCCGCGATCTCCCCGTCGACGACATAAAACGACCAGACCAGCCGGCGATACTGCTGATGCACGATTTCGGTGCTGGTTACCGTGACCTTGCGGCCATTCAAGAGGATTTCGGCGGTCCCTTGCCGCGCGATTTGCCAGGAGCGGTCGTCGACGACGCGGTTTTCGCTGTTGGTCAGCCGATTGCCGACCGCGCGCAGCCGGTAAAGCCCGAGATAGCGGACGATGATGCCCGACCCCGGCTCTTCAAAGCTGTCGAGAGATTGCCGATCGGCGCCGGAAATTTTGGGCTCCCAGACCGCTGCCGCGTTCGGCAGCAGCCGCCATGGCTCGGCAACTTCCGGTCCGCCGGCCACCGGAAGCAAGGCGGCAGGCGCGGCACTGTCGAGACGCGCGGCATAGGCCGGGCCGATCATCGCCAAGAGGGCCGCCACCGAGACGATGACGGCAAACCTTCGCGGCGCCGGGTCCGCGGCCAATGCCGGCGCGAGCGGCGGCTCGAAGCGGCGCTCGGATTTTTCGGAGAATGCCGTGCCGATCGCGATCAGCAGCAGGATCACCACGGAAAAGAACAGCCAGCCATAGAGCACGTGATCGGCCTCGACCGCTGCGGCGCTGCCTTCCAAATGCGCCAGCCAGATAATTCCCAGAGCGCGCAACCCGTTGGCGCCGATCGGGACCGCCACCGACAAGGCGATGAAAATCGCCCGGCGCAGCCGGCTGCGGTACATCAAAATTGCGAAAAAGCAGCCAAAAACGCTCGATGCCACCAAAAATCGCAAGCCGGCGCAGGCCTCGGCGATCTCGAAGGTGCCCTCGGGTATTTCGATCATATTGCCGTCGGAGAACACCGGAATTTGCAAGGCGTGCAAACCGGCGACGGTGATGTGAGCGGTAATTTTCTGCAAGGTCGGCACCAGAAAGGCACCGGTCGGCACCAGAAAAAACAAGAACAGCAACGGACCCAGCAGCAAGCGAAATACACGGCCGCCGAGCGCCGAAAGGAGCACGATCTCGAACATGGCGACGACCGCGAGCTGCCGTACCTCGTTGACGTCCAGCATCGCGGCGACGAGCCATATCGCCGAGATCAACGGCATTGCCGCCACCGGCCACAGCGTCGGGCGCGGGGCGACCGCGCGGATTGTCGAACGCCGCTCCCAAAGCAGAAAGCCGCTAAGCGGTATGATCAGAAAACAATGATTGTAAGCGGTCGAGTTCGATCCAGACGCGCACCGCCGCGACAACATCGGCGCGAAACACGATGCCGAACAGGAGGGCAGCCAAGCCTGCCGCCGCCAGCGCCATCCGCCAGCTTCTTGCGACGGCCGACCGCGTGACCCGTTCCCGCTCCATCGGAGTGGAGGAGATTGCCATCGGCGCGTTCGCCCGGTTGAGCGGGGCCGGCTTGCGCCACAAATCCATATCAGCCGATTCCTTTGACGATCAACGGCCCGAGCAGATTGGCCACCGGCAAAGGCAGCCGCTTCCAGGCGGCAACGAGCAGCCGCAGCTTGGGGTTGAGCGGGTTCAGATCGGGCATCGCGCGCCCGGCGGCCAGCCGAAATTGATAGACGAGCGGGGTCGGCTCAAAGCCCCAGTTGCGTTTGAAGTCGTACGCCCCGGTGCCCACCTTGCTGCGTCCGAAATCAAACACGCGACAGCCCCGCTCGCACGCACGGCGCATGACCTCCCAATACATAAAGTCGTTGGCGGCAAGAACGCGGGCCGCGCGCACGCCACCGCCATAGAAGGGGATCACCTCGTCACGAAAATAGAAGTTTAGCACCGATGCGACGGCTTGTCCATCATGTGTCACCGTAACGATGTCCGAAGAAGTCGGGAATTCTTCTCGCAGGATGTGAAAATATGATTTGGAGAAAACCGGCGTGCCGAGATTGCGCACACTTTCGCCATAGATGCGGTGCAGCCGACCGACTTCGGCATCGACCGTCGAGCGCAGACCGTTGCGCATGCCCTTGCGGATCATCGCCCGCTGCTTGCGCGGCACCGATTTGAGGTTGGCTTCGACAGAAGGTTCGAGCGGCTTGCGAAACGTTGCATAGAGGTCCGCGCGGGTCGGCCACTCGGCACGGTCTTGCGACCAGCTGCGCAGCTCCAGCACCGGGACCGGAATTGCCTCCATCAGCCGCATCGCCTCCCGCTCGAGCGCCGCCAGGCTCTCGCCATCCGCGGCGATCGGGCCGCCATGAACGGCGAAGGCATTCGAGATCAAGGAGGAGCCGAAAAGCGCGGATTTGACATGGGTCAGCGGCAGGACGCCGGTGACCGCACCGCCACGCTCGGCGAGCAAATAGTGAGTGCGATGCCCGAAGGCGCGCTCGATCACGCGCTTCCAGCCGGCGAGGTGAAAAAAGGTCCCGCCGCCGCAGGCGCCGACAAACCGGTCCCAGCGTGCTTCGTCGCCCGGCTGGAGCCGCCTTACGGCGACGGCAGCCGGCGATCCATCCATGCGGTGACGACCGGAAACGGGCCGGACGCCTCGGTCAGAAACAAGCGGTCGATCCGCGTCCATGCGAAATCTCGAAGCAGCCGGCGAAAACGTCCTTCGGTGCGGCCCAGATTGAGATAATGGCGAAACCGGGAGCGCAGCGGGGCATGAAGCTGGCGCGGTTGCTGCGGGTCGATTTCCCAGGGGTGCAGATAAAAAATCCCCGGTGCGGCGAGATCGCGGCCCGCCCGCGCCAACAGCCACCGGCTTACGGGATAGGGGAACAGCCGGAAATAGCCGCCGCCCGAGGCCGGCATGTCGATCCCGCCCAACCGTACGGTGGTCAACGGGATCTCGACCATGCCGTCGACCGGGGTGAATGCGGTCCGCGGGGCGCCGCTGGTGCCGTAAAGGTCGTGCCGCAGCGGATAGACGCTCGAGCTGTAGCGATAGCCTTCCTCGGCCAGGATCCGATGCGCCCAATCGCTGCCGCGGCCGATCGAAAAGGTCGGCGCCCGGTATCCGGCCACCGCGACACCGCCGATTTGCTCGAGGAGCGCTTTGCTGTCGCGCACATCGGTGCGAAATGCCGCCGCCGATTGACGGTCGGCACGGAGGTGGTCGCACCCATGGCTCGCCAGCTCGTGACCCTCTTCGACGATGCGCCGCACCAGAGCCGGATGGCGGCGCGCGATCCAGCCCAGCACAAAGAACGTCGCGCTGACCCCGGTCTCGGCAAAAATATCGAGCAGGCGCTCGGTGTTGCGATCGACCCGGCGCGGCAAATGTTCCCATTCCGCCCGATCGATGGTCGAAGCGAATGCCTCGACCTGGAAATAATCCTCGACATCGACGGTCATGGCATTGGCGTTCATGGCATTGGCGTTCATGGCATTGGCGTTCATGGCCGCTCCCCTTGGAAGTAATGGGCGGCCATCTCGATCGCCCGCCGGATCAGCCGGTTGTGCTTATCGACGCTGGTTTCGAGCGTGCGCACGCGCTCGGCCACTTGCTCCAATGTGCCCACACCGTTGCTGCCGGGCGCCGCGGCACCGGCCGGGCTCGGCGTCGTGACGACGGCGATTTCCTCGCGCAGGTCGTTTGCGACTTTTTCGACCGAGCTGGCGGTCAACGTGTGCAGCTGCTCGAGAAAGCCATAGAGCAGCAGCCGCGAGCACAGCGTGTTGATCCGTCGCGGCACCCCTTGGGTGTGCTGATGGATCTGCGGGAACGAGGCCTCGGTGAAATGCGGGTCGCCTTTCCAATCCGCTCGCCGCAGCCGGTGCTCGACATAAGACCGGGTTTCGGCTTCGCTCAACGGCCCCAAGTGATAGGCGGCGGTGACGCGCTGGCGCAGCTGCTCGAGGCCGGGGCTGCCGAGCACCGCTCGAAACTGCGGCTGGCCGAGCAAAAAGCTCTGCAGCGCCATGGTCTTGTCGACGACGATGTTCGACAGCATCCGCAGCTCTTCGAGCGCTTCGAACGACAGGTTCTGCGCCTCATCGACAATCAGCAGCGCGCGCTTGCCGCTGCGGTGCTGGGCGAGAACAAAATCGTTGATGCGCTGCAGCACCGCCCCTTTGGCCAGCCCTTCCTTGGCGATGCCGAACCCGGCGGCGACGAGGTGCAGAAGATCATCCCCGCCGAGCTGGCTGGTTACGATCTTGGCGGCGACAAAGCTGTTCTCGTTGATCGTCGCCAGCAAATTGTCGACCAGGATGGTCTTGCCGGCGCCGACCTCGCCGGTGATGATGATAAAGCCCTCGGCGTGGTGCAGGCCATAGACCATGTACGCCATCGCCTGACGATGCACTGTGCTTTCAAAAAAGAACCGTGCGTCGGGCGTGAGCTGAAACGGTCGGGTCGAGAGCCCGTAGAATTCGGAATACATCGCGTTAGAATGCTTTGGTAAGAAGAAATTGCAACGAGTTGACAACGATGTTGCCGGTGCCGCCGGTCACCGCGGCGCCGTTGGTCTGATAAGAAAACGTATAGAGGACCGAGCCGGTCAACGTCTGGGTAATGAGGTAGTTCAACCCCAAATTTGCGGTGATGGTATTGATGGTGCCGACCGATGCCGTGTTCGTCAGTCCGATCGCATTGCTCGTATTAAAAAGCCCGACCGTCGTGGCGCTGTTGAGGTCGGGTCGGATCGATCGGTTCCAGTTGAAATTTGCACCAATGCTTTTGGTTGGGGTCGTCGTGTTCGGCGTCGTCAACGATTGCTGCGAGATGTAAATCCCGTACAAAGAATATCGATTATATCCGATCGTATCGCTAATCCCGATATTGAGCAGATGTTGACGGTAGACGTTGCTGGTCAAACCGAGGCCGGGATTATAAAAGGCGGTCGGCAGCCCGCTGTATTGATCGACAATGGCGCCGTAGGGGTTCAGGGTCGAGGCCGACAGCGCGGTCTGCAAGTATTGAGACGGCGAGCTGATCCCCTGCGTCAAGGTCGCGGTCACCGTCATCGTCGGGGTGATCTGATAGAGCGCCGAGCCGGTAAAGCCGTAGACTCCTTGCTGCACGCCGTATTCCAGGCTGAGATAGCCGTAATTTTGGGCCAGCCCGACGCGCCCGCCCACAAGCCAGGTGGCTCCGGCAAAAGTCGCCCCGGGGGCAAACGGATATCGAATATTTTGATAGCCGATACGTCCCAGCGCAGCAACTTCGGGCAAGAACCGGTATTCGAGATCGTCATAGGCGCTGAATTGGTTGTTGCGGGTCGTGTTGGAGGAGTTGAAATTCGATGCATCGACCGTCAATCGCGACAGCGCGCGCTCGAAGTTTTGCCCGGTCGCCGCGGTGAATGTGCCTTCGTTCAGGATCCCGTTCGCCAGATTGTTCGAGACGGCAGACCCCGGCACGACCGCTCCGGTCGTGTTCCCGCCGAAATTGGTCGAGCCGAAGGTGTAGCGCAGCTCGGTATCGACAAGGCCGTCTACCGATTCCCGAAAGTACGGCGACACCGTGTTGGCAAAAATCTGCGTCGACTGGTTTTTCGACAGCAAGGTGGGGCTGGTGAAGCCGAGCCCGGGCACGGTCGATGCCAAGCTGATGGTGCTCTTGGCGTCGACAAACAGCTTGTCCGGAACGACTGTTAGGTGGCCGTTGGCGTAGAGGTTGCCGAAAATGCGGTTCAAATCGGTGGAGGGGACCGATACATCGCCCTCGAGATTGCCGGTCAGCACCCCTTGCAGCCGCGGCGTATCGGCGGAGACCGTCAGGCCCGGTATCAGCCGGGTCTCGGCCGCGGCGATCCGATCGGTGGCGCTGTTGTTCGCATTGTCGATGAACCGCTCGCCAACGGTGATTTGCGGCAAGATCAGGATCGCGGGGGCATTTGGGTTGTACGCCTGCAGCGTGGTGACGCCCAACCCCGGCTGCGGCAGCGCCAGCGAGTAGGGGGCGGGCGGCGTCTCCTGTCCCGGCAAGGGCTGGCCCGGCAAGGGCTGGCCCGGCACCAAATTGCCGCCCGGCAGCGCATTGGGCGGCGCCAGCGGGCTCGGCAGCCCGATCGGCCCTTGCGGCAGCGGCGGCAGCAGATCCGGCCCGAACCCGCCCCCTTGCATCTGCGCCCGTGCCGGGTGACCACTGCCGGCCGAGGCCAGCAGCAGCAACGCCCAACCAAGACGCCGAAGCCGCACGAACGCGCGCCGCACCCCGTCGCTAGGCGGGTGCCGGCCTGTCCGAGCGAAGCTCATCGCCGCCCCCACCGGGGTAGTGATAACCGTATCCGTAAGAGCCGAAATGCTCGGTCGTCAGGTCGCTTTTGTTGAGCAGGAGGCTGATTTGCGGACAGCCGCTCAAGAGGCTGAGCCCGGTTTCGATCTCCTCCTGCTGGGTGCGGTTGGCCTCGACGACAAAGACCACCTGCTCGACCAGCGGCGCCAGCGTCGCCGCGTCGCTGCTGGCCATGCATGGCGGCGTGTCGAGAATGATCATGCGGTCCGGGTAGCGTTGGGTCATCTCGCCGAGCAATGCCGCCATTCGCCGGCTCGACAACAGCTCCGGAACATGCGGCCCGCCGAGACCCGCCGGCAGCACCAGGAAGTTTGGCAGATTGGTGCGCAGCAAGACCTCGGCGAGATCGGCGTGGTCGCCCAGCACATCGACGATGCCGCGCTGACCGGCAATGCCGAGAATCTTTTGCAAGGTCGAATGCTGTGTATCGAGATCGACGAGCAGCGCCTTGACCTCCCTTTCGGAGGCGAAGGCCAGCGCCAGATTGAGCGCGATAAAGGTCTTGCCCTCGCCCGGCCGCGAGCTTGTGACCATGATCGAGCGGCTGCGGCGGCGCGCGCCTGCGGCATTGCCTTGCGACCCCGCCGCCATCAGGTTGCGCTTGATCAGCCGAAATTCTTCGACCGTCCGCGAGCGCTCGGAGGACGGCAAGGTTATCCCATGGCTGGCGAGCCGGCCCCGATCGAGGATCAGCTCCGGCCCGAGGCCGGGGCCATCCTCCGCTGCCTGCGCTGCCGCACCGCCCGCTTCCCGTTCCGCGTCGTCGACGAGAGCCGCCGCGACGCGCGGCGAGGATGGCTCGGCCGGCGGCGCCGCTCGACCGCGCTCGGTCGCTTCGCGCTGCTTGAGCAGCGCGGCCGCGCGCTCGATAAGTCCGATCGATTCGGCCATTACGATACACCCACCGAGCGGAGACCAAAGCTGAGCGCCAGCAAGGTCCCGTAGACTGCGATCAAGACCAGCGCGCTCGCGCAGACCCCGGCCAGCTGA
Source organism: uncultured Alphaproteobacteria bacterium (assembly GCA_963702685.1). Lineage (GTDB taxonomy): Bacteria > Pseudomonadota > Alphaproteobacteria > ATCC43930 > CGMCC-115725 > AP-15. Next base: position 322,739 of record CAVPDQ010000014.1, read on the forward strand.
AGCGCTGCTTGGCGGCGATCCATCCCGAGCGACAGCCGCGATACGCTGCCCAAGATCGGAACTCCGAGATTGCGCAGCTGGCCGATCGTCGCGAACGACCGGTCGAACTGCTTTAGGGCAATGGGGGTGGCGAGCCCTGCGCCTATGGCGATCAGCAGCACCGCGGAGACCAAGAGCGGCCGGTTCGGCGCCACCGGCAGCACCGGCACTTGCGGCGGATCGACGATCCGGAACTGGATCGCGTCGGACTTGGCATTGGCCGCGCTGGCGATCTGGGCGGACTCGCGCCGGGCGACCAGCTCCTCGTAGTTCTTCTTGAGGACCGAGTAGTCGCGATCGAGATCCTGCGCCTGCTGCAGCACGCCCGGGGCCGACTGCACCACCTTTTCGATGCGCGCTTCCTCGGCTTGCGCCTGCGCCAGACGCTGCGTTGCGGTGGCGACGGCCCCCTCGGTGTCGACCAGCTTGACCTTGAGCTGGTCATAGACGGTGTTGGCAATCTCGGCCTTCGGGCCGCCTTTCGATCCTGGCCCGGCCCCCGCCGGCTTTTTCATCTCCGCCTGGACCTGGGCGATCGCTTCGCGGGTCGCGATCACATCCGGATGCTGGTCGGTGTATTTCAGCCGCAGCGCATCGAGGTTCTTGCGCAAATCTGCAAGCCGCGTCTCGTCCGGCGACATCGTGCGCCCGTTGTTGACCACCACCTGAGGCGCTTGCTCGACACTCAGCTTTGGTGGGATCGAGGCCAGCTGCTTGCGCAGCGAATCCCGCGTTGTCACGGCATCCTCGAGCTCGCCCTTGAGCCGAGCCACGGTGCTGCGCGCACGATCGAGGCGGGTACCGCTGTCCTCTCCGCTCGGCGGCGCGTCGGGCGCCCGGTTCGAAACGATATCGGGGTAGCGCCGCGACAAATCGGCGCGCCGCTTCTCGGCGGCGCGCAGCTGGTCGGTATAAGAGGCGATCTCGTCGTCGAGAAAGCGCTGCGCGCTGTCCATCTCCGTTCGGCTGCTGCCTGCGGTTTTTTCTCCGAATATCGTCAACAGCGCCTGAACGACATTCTTCGCCAGCACCGGATCGCCGTCGCGATAGCCGATCAACAGCAGATTTGGGGTGATCGGCCGGATTTCGACGTCCGTTGCCAAGCGTTTGAACAGCGCCTCCTTTTCCGCCGGCGTCTTGGCGGTGGTGTCGAGCCCGGTCAGGGTGCTCAGCTGCTCGAGATTGGGCCGGCTGAGCAAGGTGCGCTGCATGAAATCGAGATGGCGGGTCGGGTTTGTGTCTGCCGCCAGCCCGTGCAGCAGCGGGGTCAGCACCGGGTCGGCGTTGAGATAGACCCGCGCCGTCGATTCATATCTGGTCGGAACAAACGCCACCCCGATCCATCCGGCGGTGGCCACCAGCCACGCCACGGCGACGCATAGCCATTTCCGGCGCCATAGCAGCTGCGCCATCGAGATCGCCTGCGACCGAACTGAATTCATGACACCCTCGGCCTATGTCACCGGTCGCGGCGCGCCGCGGTGAGGGGGTCCGACCCCGTCAAATCGGGCTCGCGACAACCGATCGATCCGGCGGAGCGACCCATGCTTCAAAACAGGCGTTGCGGAATAATCAGGATATCGCCGGGCTGCAGCGCGACATTGCTGGACACCTCGCCGTCTCGAATCAAGCTGTCGAGATGCACCGAATAGGTCGTCTGCTTGCCGTTGGCCGCGGTCCGCACGATCACTGAATCGTTGCCGGCCGCATACCGGGTCAGGCCGCCGACCTCGATCATCGCGTCGAGCACCGTCATGTCGGTGCGATAGGGGAGGGCACGCGGCTGCGCCGCCTCGCCGATCACGCGCACCTGCTCGGTAAACGGCCCGACAAAGCCCTCGGCGATCACCGTGACCACCGGCTCCTTGATGTATTTCGACAGGCGCTGCTCGAGCTCGCGCGCCAATTGGGTCGGGGTTTTGCCGATCGCCACCACGTCTTCGACCAGCGGGATCGACAGCCGGCCGTCCGGACGCACCGGCACGTTGGCCGACAGCTCCGGGTTGCGCCAGACAAAGATGTTCAGCTTGTCGCCGGGGCCGATGATATAGGCGCTCGACGGCAGCGCCGATGCCGCCGGCGCCGGCGGCAGCGGCGGGGCGTTGTGACACCCGGCGACGATCAGCGCAATGGCGACCCCCGCGGCGCGAAGCAACGTGCGATGCACCTTTGCGCTCCTGCTCAGCCGTTGCAGCCGGCGATGAAGGTCGATCCGCGGCAAGTACTGGTTGCCGCAAACCGCAGCCCGCTTTCTCCGCGCTTTGCGGACAGGTACTTGCGTTGGCGCAGAGCTATAGCACCAAGGGCGGCGGCAAGCAATAAAGTTGTCGGTTAACGCTGATCAGCGCGCCGGCGGCATCCGTTCAAATTTCCGCCGCGCAAATCTAGGCAGGGACCATTGCCGCGAGAGCTTGTGTCGCAGCCGGCGCGCCGGGGAAGACAGCGGCGAGCCGGGCGTCCGGCAGCCGCAGGTGGCGCTCGACGACGACACCGAGCGCGGTGCGGAAATCGGTCGTGACCGCAAGATCGCGCCGCTGATACAGCCGCTCGGGCGTCAAGCCCGGCCACTCGCCATAGACATGGCCGCCTTTGATGCTGCCGCCGGCGATCCAGATGACGTTGCCGTGCCCGTGATCGGTGCCGCCGCCGCCATTCTCGCGCACGGTGCGTCCGAATTCCGAGACCACGACGACCGCGGTGTCGCGCCAGGCCGGGCCCAGACCGCGGGCAAGCGTCGCGATGCCGTCACCGAGCGCATAGAGCCGTTTGGCGATCGGGCCCGTCGCATTGCCTTGATCGACATGGCTGTCCCAACCGCCGAGCGCGACAAAGGCGAGCCGAATGCCGGGATCGCGACCGATCAGCCGGGCGAGCTGCGCGGCGTGGCCGGGAAAGCCCGTCGGCGGCGGCGCGCCGTTGTCGGCGGCGCGGTCCTCGGCCGTGAGGCCGGCGAGCAGCTGGGCGCGCGCGCTGCGCCCCTCGCGGTACGCGCGGCCGAGCGCGCCCTCTGCGGCATAGAGGCGATCGAACTCGTCGCCGAGATCGGCCCGGTCGATCGGCAGCGGCCTTGCCGCCTTTGGTCCGAGCGCCAGATTGGCGACCGGCGCCCCTCCGGTCAGAATGCGCGGCAGGGTCGGGCCGATCGCGAGCGCGCCGGTCGGGGAGCGTCGGCCGGGCAGCGCTTGCAGCAGCCGGTTCATCCAACCGTCCGGTGTCGAATCGCGGCCCGGCGTCCCGCTTTCGAGATAGCGCTGGGCGTCGAAATGCGAGCGGGTCGGATCGGGCGAGCCGGCGGCATGGACAAAGGCGAGGCACCCTTCGGTCCATAACGGCATCAGCCCGGCGAGCGCCGGATGCAGCCCGAAATGGTGGTCGAGCGGCAACACGCCGCCGGGCGTTCCCGGCCGGCCGATTGCGATCGACCGGCGTGCCTCGTAATAGGCGTCCTCGCCGTAAGGCACCACGACGCTGAGGCCATCGACGGCACCGCGCAGCATGATCACGACGAGCCGCCGCCGACCGCCCTCCGCCGCCGCAGCCCAAGCGTTTGCGCCGGTCGAGGCAAGGGCCGCGGCAAAGGGTGCGGCGATCAAGCCGCGCCTGGAGATTAGGGATCGCTGCATCGGGGGGCCTATCTGCGCATAAAATCGGGGCTGCCGAGGATCAACGCCGCGCGCGCGCCGGGTGGCGCTGCGGCAACGACCGCGCGGGTTTGGCTCGTCAGGATCGGGCCGAGCATCTCGTCGAGCTCGTCGAGCTTGGCCGCGGCCGGCGGCGGTGGCGGGAGCGCCAAAGCGAGGCCCGCATTGCCGGCCCCGTTGATGCGCAGGCCGCCTTGGGCGAGCTCGACAGCAAAGCTGACCCGCCGCAGCGTCGCGTCCGGGCTCAGCCACGCCGCCTCGGTATTCTTGTAGCCGTCCGGTGTCTGACAGCCATAAAGCGGCATGCCGAGCTGGTTCATGGCGGCGATCAGCGGGCGCGGATTGTTTAGCGGGATGCCGGCAGCGCGCACCGCCGAAATCACGAATTCGTAGGGCGTCTTGTATTTTCGCCCGGCGCTCGCCCAGAATTCGGGGCTGGCAAAGAGCCCCTTCAGCACCGCGCGGATGTCGCCGCCGGTGGCGAGAAACCGTGCTGCCAGCCGGTCGACGAGCCCGGGCTGCGGCGCGTCGGCAACAAAATACTGGGCCAGCTCAAAGGCGATGTGGTGCGCGGTCGCCGGGCTCCGTGCCAACCGGTCGAGCGCTTCCTCGCCCTCGGCCTTGCCGCTGGCGCGCAGCGGCTGCCCGAGAAACACCTTGGGGCTGAAATCGTGGCGCGCGGCGACAAAGACCGCGGCCGCGTCGGGCGCGTCGCGCCGGCCGGGCGGATCGATCGTCCACCCGGTGAACACGCGAGCGAGCGTGATGACGTCCGCCTGGGTATAGCCGCCATTGACCCCGAGGGTGTGCAGCTCCATCACCTCGCGGCCGAAATTTTCGTTGAGCCCGCTCTTGTCGCCCCTTGCGCCGCGGCTCCCCGGGGCCGAGCTCAGCGTGTTGTCGAGATAAACCAGCATCGCCGGGTGCTTGGCCACGGCAAACAGCAGGTCGCGGAAATGGCCGAGCGCGTAGGGGCGGATCGCCCGCTTCTCGAAATCGCCGACCCAGACCCGGTCCAGCCCTTTGTTGTCGAATACGTTGAAATGGTTGAACCAGAAATCGACCATCACCTCTTGCAGCTGGCGCCGGCTCAAGACCGCGCGATAGACGCGCGCCGCCTCGGCCTGCTCGACGACGATGCGCGCGCGCTGCGCCTGCGCCTTTTGCTCCTCGGGGGTGGGCCTGACCCCGAGGACCGGGCGGAGCGGCCCGTAGAGCTGGCGCAGCCGAGCCGCGTCGAGGTCGAGTGTGTCGAGCTGGGCGAGGCGAAAGCGCAGCTCGATCGGTTCGGCAATTGCCGCAGGGTCGAGCTGCTCGGCGATGTAGCGCTCGGCGCCGATCGCCTCGACATGACGGAAATCATCGATCGTCGGACCGAAAGCGAGCCGGTTCAGAACATGCAGAACGCGCGCCGGCGCCGCCCGTGCCGCCGGGTCCGGCTTTATGCCGCTGCCGCGAGCCGGCGCCAGCGGCATTGCAAAGAGGCACGCCGCAATCAGGATTCGGGCAAACCGCATCGGCATTGCCAACGCCGAAAGCAATAATCTGTCGCCGATTCTAGGCCGGCGCGTTGCATCGCATCCCTCACCGCCGCAGGGCTTAGCCGCCGCTGGGCCTAGCCGCCGCAGGGCCTGGCCGCCGCAGGGCCTGGCCGCCGCACGGCCTATCCGACCACCGCCGGGACCAGCAGAAACAAGTCGGTGTCGCCGGTCTCTTGCCCCGCGGCCGTCAACAGCGCGTGGGCCTGGCCGCGGTGATGCGTTTGATGATTGAAGAAATGGGTCACGAGCAGCCCTTTCGACGCGCGCATTTCGCGGTTCGCGGCCCCGCTGAACCATGCCATCTCTTCGCCGAGCCACGCGTCATCGACCTTGCCGGCCCAGCGGGCGATGTCGGCGTCGGCGGTTTTGCGCGCGTCTTCGAGCGCGCCGAAATCCTCGATCATCTGCGCGCTCTCTTTGATCGGGGTCGACGGCTTCGGCCAATTGTCAAAGCGCGACATCCACTGCCGGTCGCCCCACAGGATGTGGCTCAGGGTGCCGTGGATCGAGCCCCAGAACGCCCCGCGCGGCGCCTTGCGCTCGGCGTCGGAGAGGCGCGCTGCAGCGCCGTAAAGACGACAATTCATCTCGGCATTGTAGGCGGCGAGCGTGCGGATATAGGCGGGGGTGATCATCGCGGATCCTCCTCAGCGTCCTTTGAACCGGCCGGGCGGGCGCTTTTCGGCAAAGGCGCGGGCGGCCTCGTGAAAATCCTCGGTCAGATAGAGCTTCAGGGGCGCCGTCTGCATCGCCACCTCGCGCCCGAGCTGGGCCATATACCAGCGGCGGGTGCGCACCGTCGCCCGCACCGAGAGCGGCGGATTTTTTGCCACTCCGGCCGCCAGCTCGCGCGCCGCCTCCAGATGCCGGCCTTCGGGTGCGACCCGGTTGATGATGCCGGCCGCGAGCGCCTCCTCGGCGGTGAAGAAGCGGCCGCTCAGCGCGACCTCGGCGGCGAATGCCGAAGCGCCGCGGAAATGCAGCAGTGCCCAGTATTTGGCGCCGCCCAAGCCGCGCGAGGTCTCGGTCACCTGAAACCGGGTGCCGGCTTCGGCGACGATCAGGTCGGCTTCGAGGACGATGCCGAGGGCGAGGCCGATGGCATAGCCGTGCGGTGCGGCGATGACCGGCTTCCAATTCACGGCACGGGTGAAGAGATCGGCCGAGTTCGCCCCCCAACCCTGAGGGCCGCCCAGCGCCTCAAACTCCTCGCGGCGGCGCAATTGGCGCTGGTGCACGTCGGCGCCGCTCGAAAAGGCGCGTCCGCGCCCGCACAAGATCGCCACCTCGGCCTCGGGGTCGAGGTCGAAGCGGCGCAGCGCGTCGGCCAGATCGCGCACCAGCTCGTCGCTGAACGCGTTGAGCCGTTCCGGACGGTTGAGTGTGAGCGTCGCGATCCGCTCGCGGCACTCGTAGTCGACGAGGCTCGTCTCTTTGCTGTCGCTCATCCGATCCCCCGCAATTCCTCGGCGACCCGATGCACAATAGCGCCGAAACCGGCCGCGGCGCTAGCCGCCGGCGAGCTCGTCGAGCCGCGCGCGCAAGGCCAGGAGGTCGCGCCAAGCCTCACGCTTGCGCTCGGGGGCGCGCAGCAGAAACGAGGGATGAAACATCGGCAGGGTCGGCACCGGGCCGGCGAGCCCCGGCACCTCGAGCTCGATCCAGCGGCCGCGCAACCGGGTGATGCCGCCGCCCTGCGGCAACAGCGCGCCGGCCGCGGTGCCGCCGGCCAGCACCAGCGCCTTGGGTGCCACCAGCGCCACATGACGCAGCACGAACGGCAGGCAGGAGGCGATCTCGGCCGTGGTCGGGGTCCGGTTGCCCGGCGGTCGCCAATAGATCACGTTGGTGATCAGCACCTGGTTGCGGTCGAGCCCGATCGCCGCCAGCATGCGGTCGAGAAGCTGACCGGCGCGGCCGACAAACGGGCGCCCGGTGCGGTCCTCCTCGGCGCCCGGCGCCTCGCCGATGATCATCACCGACGCCGACGGGTTGCCGTCGGCAAAGACCGTGGTGGTCGCGGTGCGTTTCAGCGCGCAGCCCTCGAACGCCGCGATCGCCGCTTCGAGCGCAGCAATCGTCTCGGCGCCAGCCGCAGCAAGCCGCGCCGACTGCGCCGCCTCGCCGAGCGCCGCCGGCGGCCGGGGCGGTGCCGCGATGGCCGGCGCGGGGCGGGCGCGGGCGGGGTGAGCGCCGGCGTCGATGCGAGCGGGACGGGTTGCGGCGCGGGCGGCGCGAGCCGGTCGCTGGGCCGGGCGGCAATCGCCTCGTCGGCACCCATCTCGACATACCAGCGCAACAGCGCCAAGGCGGCGTCATCCCCGAGCGATCGCATCCGCCGAGACTACCACGAGTGCCCCTGTCGCAACGGCGCGGCTTGACCTTGGGCCGAGGATCGCCTAAATCGGCGCCTTCTCCTCCGGACCCTGTTGATGAAGACCTTTTCCGCCAAACCCTCCGACATCGAAAAGAAGTGGATCGTCGTCGACGCCGACGGGCTGGTGCTCGGGCGCCTCGCCGCGATCCTGGCGACGCGGCTGCGCGGCAAGCACAAGCCCAGCTTCACGCCGCATATGGATTGCGGCGACAACATCGTCGTCGTCAACGCCGAAAAGGTCGAGCTCACCGGCAACAAGCGGCGCGACGACATCTTTTATTGGCATACCGGCTATCCGGGTGGGATCAAAGGCCGCAGCAAGGGCGCCATTCTCGACGGCAAGCACCCCGAGCGGGTCATCCAAAAGGCCGTCGAGCGGATGTTGCCGCGCGGGCCGCTCGGGCGTCGGATCATAAAGAATTTGCGGGTCTTTGCCGGACCCGACCATCCGCATGCGGCGCAGCAGCCCGAAGGGCTCGATGTCGCCGCGTTGAACCGCAAGAATGCGAGGGCGTGAGCACGATGGCGGCTGACGACAAGCCAGAGAACCCACCCGCCGGCCAGCGTGCCGGCGCCCAGACCTTTCAAGGGCTGGGGAGCCTGCGTCAGGCGATGGCCGCGGCACGGCCCGCAGCACCGCCGCCTACAGCGGTTTCGGCGCCCCCGGTCGATATCGCGCCGCGCCTCGACGCGCAAGGGCGCGCCTACGCCACGGGCAAGCGCAAGAACGCGGTGGCGCGGGTGTGGATCAGGCCGGGCAACGGTGCGGTCACGGTCAACAATCGCGAGAGTCCCGTTTATTTTGCCCGCCCGGTGCTGCGCATGCTGATCAACCAGCCCTTTGTCGCTGCCGACCGGATGGGACAATTCGACGTCTGGTGCACCGTCGCGGGCGGCGGTCTTTCCGGCCAAGCCGGTGCCGTGCGCCACGGGATCAGCCAGGCGCTGACCCACTACGAGCCGGCGCTGCGCCCGCTGTTGAAGAGCCAGGGGTTCCTGACCCGCGACAGCCGGGTGGTCGAGCGCAAGAAATACGGCAAAGCAAAGGCCCGCCGCAGCTTCCAGTTCTCCAAGCGCTGAGCGGGCCTATCCGCGCGGGGTTGCCCGCGCGGCCTGCCATCGCCATCCCGACCGACACGCGGCTCGCCTGGCCGACCTTGCTCTCGTCGAGGCCTTCGAGACGGCCACCTCTCGGCGGCCTCTTCAGGACGTGTGAAGAAATACCAAACCGCTGTCATTCCGGGGCGCGGGCGCAGCCCGCGAACCCGGAACCCATGCACACCGGCCTGCGACATGCTGGCGGACGGCGGTGTTCATAGGTTCCGGGCCTGCCCTGCGGGCATCCCGGAATGACATTGCTTTCGACGCAGAATTTTTTCACAGGTTCTCAGGACGAGGATCTCGTGATATCAATTGTTTATCCTGACCCTGAGGAGGCCCGCAGGGCCGTCTCGAAGGGTGCTTGCCGAGAGGACCGGCGTTTTTCAGGAGCATGCTAGGCCGGGGAGCGCATCCGCCCGTGCCTTGCCAAAGCTGCAACAGCCAAAGCGGCTACAAAAAGGGCGCCCGGAGGCGCCCCTTTCTCTTCGCGGGTGTCGGCGGCGGCTATCCCTTGACCCCGCCCATCGTCAGGCCGCCGGTCATCTTGCGGCGGAACGCGTAGTAGGTGGCGATCGGCGGCAGCGAGTAGATCACCGCGGTCGCCATCATATAGTTCCACGGCGCCTCGTCGCTGTTGAGAAACTGGGCGAGCGCCACCGGCACGGTCATGCTCTGCTTGTTGGACAACAGCAGGAACTGGTAGAGGTACTCGTTCCACGCCAACAGCAGCGCGTAGGTGCCGACCGCGATCAGCGCCGGCATCATCATCGGCAGGTAGATGCGGAAATAGATCTGGACCGGCGAGGCGCCGTCGATCTTCGCCGCCTCGTCGAGCTCGATCGGGATGCTCGCGCCGTAATTCTGAAAGATGAAGATCGCATAGGGGGTGGCAAAGGTCACCAGCGCCGCGATCACCGCCCACAGATTGTTCATCATCCCGTAGTTCTGGGCCAGACGATAAAACGGGATCGCCAGGAACGAGGCCGGGATCACATAGGTCAGCAGCGCCGCGTTGGTGATGACCCAGCCGTGGCGCATGCGCATCCGGCCGATGGCAAAGCTGGTCAGCGAGCCGATGACCAGGGTCAGCACGGTAACCGCGACCCCGAGATAGACGCTGCGGGCGTACTGCTCCCAGAAATATTCGAGGTACCAGTAGCCCTGGGTCAGCACCAGCCAGTAGCCGTGCAATGACGGGTCGCTCGGCGTGACGCGACTGCTGAACACGTCGTCATGGCCTTCGAGCGAGACCATCAGCATGTTGTAGATCGGCGCCAGCGTCCAGATGATCAGCACGACGCTGAGCAGGCCGGCAAAGACGTTGCCAACGACGCGGCGCCGGCGGGCGACGCGCTGCAACGCCTCGCGCGAGGGTGCCGCGTAAGCGGTGGCGCTGCCGGCGGTGATCGAGGTCATAGCTGCACCTGTGCGGTTTTGAGCTTGCGCATCAATATAATGACGAGCGGGATCACCAATGGCAGCGCCGTGATCACCGCCGCGACGCCGAGCCGCGGCTGGGCCAGGTCGAAGGCGTTGCGAATGCCCAGGGTGGCCAGCACATAGGTCGAGAACGCCGGGCCGCCGCCCGAGACAAAGGTCGCGGTGTTGAAATCGCCGACCGTGAAGATCGTCGACAGCAACGTGCACACCAGATAGAGGTTCGCCAGCATCGGGAAGCTGATGTAGATGAAATTGCGGATGCCGGTGGCGCCATCGACCTTGGCCGCCTCATTGATCTCCGACGGGATCGCCATCCGCCCGGCGAGCAGGATCACGGTCCAGAACGGCATGTTCTTCCAGATGTAGGAGGTGATGACCGAGCCCATCGCGAGCCAGCGGCTGTCGAGCCAGGCCGGGCCGTTGATCCCGAAGAATTTGTAGAGGGCGTTGTTGAGGAGCCCGTAATCGCCGTTGAAGAACCAGTGGATCGAGATAAACGCGGGCATCGACGGCACCGCCCACGGCAGCACGTAGATCATCAGGAGGGCCTTGACCCACCAGCCCGGCCGCATGAAAAAGCCCGACAGCAGAAGCGCGAAGAACATCTTCACGTTGACGCCGATCGCCAGGTACAAGAGCGTGTTGACGATGGTCATTTTATAGACCGGATCGTCCCACAGCTCGGCGTAGAGGCTCGGCTCGCTGCCGAGCCAAAAGCCGTAGAGGACCGGATAGATCACAAACGCCAGAAACACCGCGACATAGGGGACGACAAAGGCGATCGCCCAGGTGTACTCCGAGCCTTGCAGCCCGCCGCGCCAGCTGCGGCGTCGTGCGCGCAGCCCGGAAAGCGCCGGGAGCGCCTGAGCGTTTTGAAGGGCTTGGGTTCCGTCTACCATCGTTGCCTCTCAAGTCTCTTCAATTGCGCTGTTCGGCAGGGGTTGCCCACCTTACCCCGTTAACGCTTCGGCCGACGTTTTTTGCGGCGCCAGCCGTGTCGGGGATCCCGCACTGCGACAAATTGCGTCAGCCGCCATAGTAGAACGGAACGGTCCGGCGGCACAAGCCCGGCCGCACCGGCGCCGGTGGGTGGCGGCGGGTAACGATCGCGTGATCATTACGCGATCCATACCCGACGTGGCCGCACCGGCGTCGCGCCGCGGCTCAGCCCTCGCTGATCGGATATTTGGCGAAAATCACCTCGGCCCGCTTGAACGCCTTGTCCATCGCCGCTTCGGACTGCATGCCGTTCGAAATGACATCGGCCCAGGCGACCTGGAACACGTGCTCGGCGTTGACCTGGGCGATCGCCGGGCTGTAGGCCTCGTAGATTGGGATCGTCGGGCCGATCAAGGTCTCGTTGATGTAGACCGCACGGTGCGGATCGTCCTTGAGCCAGAACGGGTCGCTCTTGGCGATCGCGGGATAGGGGATCGCCCAGCGGCCGAGCCCGCCCTTCAGATACTGGTTCAGCACCTTCGGCTCGATCGCGTATTTGATAAACTCCTTGGCCGGCTCGACGTTTTTGGCGCCCTTCGGGATCACGCAGCCAAAGGTCGCGACCTGAGCCGGGATCGGCTTGCCGCTGTCGTCGTTCGGGATGCCGTGGGTCAGGATGTCGTCGTATTCCGCCTTGTTCTTGATCAGCGCGAGCTCGGTCGAGATCGAGCCGTCAAAATCCATGATGCAGAGCTTCGAATGGAACGCGTTGTTGTCGTCGGCGTCGTTCCAGTTGACCACGCCCGGCGGGACAAAGCCGCCCTTGAAATCCGAGGTCAGGCGGTTCAAGCGCCTTCAGCACCCCCTCTTTGACCGCCGGATCATCGACATGCAGCTTGCCGTCCGGGGTGACCAGGCCCTGGCCGCCGTAGGCGATCATGAACGAGTAGAAGGTGTTGATCGGATCGACCCCGATCGTGCTGACCTCCCAGCCATAGCTGTAGGTATGGCGCATGCCCTGGGCCTGGAGCTTGGCCTGCAGCGGCTTGAAGAAATCGAGGAAGGCGGTGAATTTGTCCGGAATGTCAGCGACATTCGCGCCGCCCTTCTCGACCAGCGATTTCCAGATGTGGAACGGCACCGCCGCCATCTTCCACGGTACCGCGTAATAGGCGCGCTTCTTTGTCGTGTTGTTGTAGAAATTGTTGTTTTGTAGGGCGGTGTCGACAAAATTCGATTTCTGGGTGTCGACGATATCGCTCAGGTCGAGCAGCCGGTCGTTCCAGGTTTGCAGCGGGGCGAAGTCGAAATCTGCGGTTTCCATAATGTCGGGCACGACCCCGCTGGTGATCGCCGACACCATCTTTTGGCGCAACGGGGCAAACGGCACGATGCTGTAGTCGATCTTGTTGCCGGACGCCTTCTCGAAATCGGCGACGAGCTTGCGGTAAGCGCTGTCCTCGTCGGGGATAAAGCCCTGTGCCAGCCACATGCTGGCCGTGGTCGCCGCGGCGTTGGCGATATAGGGGCGCACCAAGGTCGCGGCCGCGGCCACGCCGAGAGACCCGCGAAGCACCGACCGCCGACTCAGCTCGCCCATTTGCGTTTCCTTCCCTATCGATCATGCGCGTCCGACACGGGACGCGTTTTCATTCAATGATTGTGCGATGGCGCGGCCGGCAATTCAATCAAAATCGCGGTAAAACAGCGGCTAAAATGGCGCGATCTTGCGGCGCCGGCCGCGCCCGGCGTCAGCCTTCCTGCATCGGATATTTGGCGAAGATCGCCTCGGCGCGCTTGAACGCCTTGGCCGCCGCCTCTTCCGGCTTGGCGCTGCCGTGCACGATATCGGCCCAAGCGACATTGAAAATGTGCTCGGTCCGGCACTGCGCATAGGCGACGTTGTAGCAGTAGTAATACGGGATCACCGGGCTCTGCAGCCCCTGCTTGACATAGGCGACACGATGCTGGTCCGAGGGGTCGGTCCACCACGGATCGTTCTTGACGGTCTCGGGGAACACCGGCAGCCAGCGGCCGAGCCCGGCCTTCAGGTAGTCGTTGTTGACCTTCGGCTCGATCAGGTATTTGACGAATTCCTTGGCGACATCGACGCTCTTGGCGCCCTTCGGGATGATCACATTGTTGACGCCAAACTGGCTCGGCAGATCCTTGCCGTCGTTGCTGAGCGGCAGGCCCATCGTGATCATGTCGTGGTCATAGGCCTGCTTGTTGTGATAAAGAGCGAGCTCGGTCGACAGCGTGCCATCGAAATCCATGATCGATAATTTCGAGTGGAACGCGTTGTTGTCGTCGGCGTCGTTCCAGTTGACCGAGCCCGACGGGATGTAGCCGTCCTTGTAGAGCGAGCTCAGTTTCTCCAGCGCCTTGATCACTCCTTCCTTGACCTGGGGGTCGGCGGAGTTGAGCTTGCCTTCCTTGGTGACGAGGTCCTGACCGCCATAGGCGATCATAAACGCATGGAAAGTGTTGAGCGGGTCGTTGCCGATCGTGCTGACCACAAAGCCGTTGGCATAGGTATGGCGCATCCCCTGGTCGCGCAGCTTTTTCTGCACGGGTTGGAAGAAATCGATATACGCGTCCCACTTGTTCGGGATGTCCGACATCTTGTAGCCGGCTTTTTCGACCAGGTCCTTCCAAACGTGGAACGGCACCACGGCCCCCTCGAACGGCACGCCGTAATAGCTGCGCTTTTTCGTGACGTTGTCGTAAAACTCGGCGGATTGCAGCGCGATCGGCGCGAAATGCGATTTCTGCGTCTCGACCACGTCGGTCACGTCTTCGAGCCGACCGGCCCAGGCCTGCTCCGGCACGACCTCGGGCGGCGTCGCATAGATCAAATCGGGGACGACGCCGCTGGTGATCGACGAGATGATCTTTTGCCGTAGCGGGGCGAACGGCACGATGCTCGACTGGATCGTGTTGCCGCTCTGCTTTTCATAGTCGGCGGCGAGCTTGCGGAAGGCCGCGTCCTCCTCGGGGAAAAAGCCCTGCGCCCACCACACCGTCGCGGTCTTGGCCGCGGCATTGGCGAGATAGGGGCGCATCAAGCCGCCGGCCGCGGCCAGACCGAGCGAGCTCTGCAATACCGACCGGCGGGTGAAACCTGACATTTCTTGCTCCTTTTGGGTCACGGCGCGCGTTGCGCCGCGGTTCACAGTCGGCCAATAAAGGCGCACGGGGCTAACGAGTCAATGCGCCGTTGCCGTATCGATGCGGATCGACGACGCGGCGATGCTTCCTTACAGCACGCGGCGACATGTCCTTGTAAACAATTAACCACCGTCCGGTCGGTGACGCCTGCCCCGGCGACCCAAATGTTTGGCAAAGATCGCCTCGGCGGTTTGAATGGCCTCGCCCAGCGCCCTGCGGCGTCATGCCGCCTCGGGGCAAAACCCTGCCGCATTTTGGCGGCACCCGATGGTCTGCCGGTGCCCCGCCATGATATTGCGGCGCGCTCGCCCGGCCCGTTCCGGCTCGTTAAAGACCGGGAGCAAGCCGGGCCGGATCAGCCCTCGGCGATCGGGTATTTGGCGAAGATCTCCTGGCAGCGCTTGAACGCCTTGTCGACGGCGGCCTCGGGCTTCATGCCGTGGGTGACGATGTCGGACCAAGCGACCTGGAAGGTGTGCTCGGCATCGACCTGGGCCATGGCCGGGTTGTAGGCCGTGTAGAGCGGGATCGTCGGACCGAACAGCGCCGTCTTGATGTAGGCCGTGCGATGCGGGTCGCCGGAATTGAGCCAGAACGGGTCGCTCTTGGCCATGTCCTGCATCGGGATCGCCCAGCGGCCGAGCCCGCCCTTCAAGTACTCGTTCAGCACCTTGGGCTCGATCGCGTATTTCAAAAACTCCTTGCCGACTGCGACGTTCTTGGCCCCTTTCGGGATCACCGCGCCGAAAATCCCGATCTGCGCCGGCAGCGGCTTGCCCGCGGCGTCGTTGGCGACGGTGTAGGTGAGGGCGTCGTCATATTCCTTTTTGCGGTCGATCATGGCCAGCTCCATCGACATCGAGCCGTTGAAGTCGGCGATCACCTGCTTGGCATGGAAAGCATTGTTGTTGTCGGCGTCGTTCCAGTTGACCACGCCCGACGGCACATAGCCGTCCTTGAACAGCCCGGCCATCCGGGTCAATGTCTTGGTCACCGCTTCTTTGACCTGCGGGTCGTCGGCATGCAATTTGCCGTCGGGTGTCACCATACCCTTGCCGCCATAGGCGAGCAGGAACACGGTGAAGGTGCGGACCGGGTCGACGCCGAGGGTGCTGACCTCGAGCCCCCAGCTGTAAACTTTGCGCATGCCCTGGTCGCGCAGCTTCTGCTGCATCGGCTTGAAGAAATCGATAAAATCGTCCCATTTGTCCGGGATGTCCGACACCTTATAGCCGGCTTTTTCCACCAGGGATTGCCAGATGTGGCAGGTCACGGCCGATGCCTTCATCGGAACGCCGTAGTAGCTCCGCTGTTTTGTGGCGTTGTTGTAGTTGTGCATGCTGGCGAGCGCGATGTCGATAAAATGCGGTTTTTGGGTCTGGACAACGTCGCTGACATCGAGAAGCCTGTCGTTCCACGCGTTCAATGTGCCAAAGAAATAATCGGCTACCTCCATTACGTCCGGCACGACACCGCTCGTCACCGCCGACACCTCTTTCTGGCGCAGCGGGGCAAACGGCATGATGCTGTAATCGAGCTTGTTGCCGCTCTGCTTCTGGTAATCGGCGGCGAGCTTGCGGAAGGACGCGTCCTCGCTCGGGATAAAGCCCTGCGTCCACCACACCGTCGCCGTCGTCGCCGCGGCGTTGGCGATATGGGGGCGCCAGAGGCCGCCGGCCGCGGCCAAGCCAAGAGAGCTGCGCAGCACCGACCGGCGCGTCAAAACCGACATCTCGTTCTCCTCGACACAGCAGGCCGCGACCCGGCCTCTCGAATTCAGCTTCGAGTAATAAATGTGGGCCGCGCCGGCCGTGTCAATGCGAGCCGCCCCCGGCGCGGGACGCGCCGCGCCATTGGCCTGGTCAGCCCTCGGCGATCGGGTATTTCGCGAAAATCGCCTCGGCCCGCTTGAACGCCTTGTCCACCGCCGCCTCGGGCTGCATGCCGTTCGAGACGACATCGGCCCAGGCGACCTGAAAGACGTGCTCGGCGTTGACCTGGGCGATCGCCGGGCTGTAGGCCTCGTAGATCGGCACCGTCGGGCCGATCAGCGTCTCGTTGATATAGACGGTGCGGTGCGGGTCGTCCTCGAGCCAGAACGGATCGCTCTTGGCGATTTCGGGGTAGGGGATCGCCCAGCGGCCGAGCCCGCCCTTCAGATATTCGTTCAGCACCTTGGGCTCGATCGCGTATTTGAGGAACTCCTTGGCGACGGCGACATTTTTCGCCCCCTTGGCGATGACGCAGCCGCCGGCAAAGACCTGGGCCGGCAGCGGCTTGCCGGCGTCGTCATGCGCGAGCCCGCGGGTCAGGATGTCGTCATATTCCGCCTTGTTGTGAATGAGCGCCAATTCGGTCGAGATCGTGCCGTCGAAATCGATGACGCAGAGCTTCGAGTGAAAGGCGTTGTTGTCGTCGGCGTCGTTCCAGTTGACCACACCCGGCGGCACAAAGCCGCCCTTGAAATCCCCGGTCAGCCGGTTGAGCGCCTTCAGCACCGCTTCCTTGACCTCCGGCTTGTCGGAATTGAGCCGGCCGTCGGGTGTCACCAGGTCCTTGCCGCCATAGGCGATCATAAACGAATAGAAGGTGTTGATCGGATCGACCCCGATCGTGCTGACCTCCCAGCCATAGCTGTAGGTGTGGCGCATCCCTTGCGCCTGGAGCTTGGCCTGCAGCGGCTTGAAGAAATCGAGAAACGCGGTGAACCGGTCCGGGATGTCGGATACCTTGGCCCCGCCCTTTTCGACCAGCGATTTCCAGATGTGGAACGGCACCGCCGCCATCTTCCACGGCACCGCGTAATAGGCGTGCTTTTTCGTCGTGTTGTCGTAGAAGAAATTATTGTCGAGCGCGATCTTGGCGAAGCTCGATTTCTGGGTGTCGACGATGTCGCTCAAATCTAAGAGCCGCCCGTTCCACGATTGCAGCGGGGCAAAGTCGAAATCGGCGACCGCCATGATATCGGGCACGACGCCGCTGGTGATCGCCGACACCATTTTCTGGCGCAACGGCGCGAACGGCACGATGCTGTACTGGAGCGTGTTGCCGCTCTGCTTTTGGTAGTCGGCGGCGAGCTTGCGAAAGGCGGCGTCCTCTTCGGGGACAAAGCCTTGCGACAGCCACATCGTCGCCGTCGTCGCCGCGGCATTGGCGATATAGGGGCGCCCCAACGCGCCCGCCGCCGTGATACCCAATGATGCGCGCAATACCGAGCGCCGGCTCAGCGTCGTCATGGTCCTTCCTCCCGTGTTCCGGAGCACCCCGTTTTCGGGTGTCTCCACAGGAGGAATGTGGAGGCCGTGTCGGCCTCGTGCAATCCCCGCGCAAACCGCGAACGTCAGCCCTCGGCGATCGGGTATTTGGCGAAGATCGCCTCGATCCGCTTCCAGGCTTTGTCGGCCGCGTCCTGCACTTTCATGCCGCCGCTGACGATGTCGGCCTGCGCCACCTCCCAGACATGCTCGGTCTCGACCTGGGCATAGGCCGGGCTTGTAGCCATCCCAATCGATGAGTTAGAACTCGCATGTGATATGCTCGAAACTTACACGCAGAACTGCCCTCTCGGCATATGCACGCGTCAGCGCGTGCGGGCCAAACGCTCGACGCCCAGTTTGAGCAGCTACGCGGTCGCGGCGAGCAGGATTTACAGGGAGTAAGGCTGGCAGAAGCGCGCGCAGGGAGCCACCCCTCCCGGAACTCGCGCGTAGATACCTTGAGCTCGATCAGGGACAGCACGATTTCCCGACTGACGCGACAGCGCCAGTGACTCCGGCAGTGGGGATCGATCTAGGAAGTTTAATAGAGTGGGATTATCGGTGCAGGCGGCGCCGTTGGCGCGGTGTATCTCCTCATTCATCGACAGAGGCGTGAAGAAGCAAATAACGTCTCCGAATAGGCCATCCGCCGCGAAATCATTGCGATCTAAGTGGAAAGAGTGAATTAATTTCTCACTTAGCAAATTTTGATAGCCATAAAAATAGGCGAAATCACCATCGAAAGAAACACATTCCGTTCTGCTATAATCAATCCCGAAGGGATATAGCCTACGATATACAAGGCAGTCGCAGATCGAATTGAGACTTCTGACCGTACCCCGTGGTCCAGTTTTACATTCGTATGGCAGAAATACAGAACGCGGTTCAGATTGCTGTTGTCGGCCCTGGCAATGAGATACCGGACGAAGAGGCAGAGACAATCGCAAAGAGCGTGATAATTGCGTGCCGACTTGCGCGAGCTATAATCTCACATGCTTCCACGCAAAGACGTGGATAACGAGATTTCACAAATTACGCTGTTACATATCGGACAAAGCGCTGAGTGAAAGCCGAAAACCGTGTTTTCCCAATAAGTGCCGAGGGAGTAGGAGCGTTGAGACAGCGATCCCGGCAGTGTCTACGTTAGCTGGAGATTTGGCGCAGTGAAGCGCCTTCTCATCGGACGCCGCGACGCTGGTTGGTTGCTCGCAGCAGCCGCAGACCGCTTTCAATGAGCGGTTTTTTGTCCAGGCCGTCAGCAGTTGTGAGGACACAACTCCGCATCCTACGGATAAGGGAATTCGACAATGTGTCAACCGTCGCCACCCCGAGATTCCAGGACATGGTGTCCGATCAATTCTGGAAGCGTGCCGTCGTCGACACATTCTGCCGTTCACACACTCTCACAGATGACGACTTCGCGCTGTGCGTCAAAGGGATGATGGACATCGGGATCGGTGTCCCTGCCAACAGTCCCGAGAGAGCAGCAGTCCCGCCGGCAGGTCTGCGCAGCAACAGCACGCTGGGAATTTGCCACATACGGCACCAATACCCGTTGTCCTTGAAAGACACGGAAGGTTAGGACGGCTGGATTTTTCAGAATCGCGCCATATGCGACAGGCGTTCACCGCGCGCCGAAGTGAAGTGTCGCTTTGCAGCTATGATGATGCGACGCTACGCCAGCGGGGAGCGGTTACAAGCCCTCCAACTGCCGCGAAGACGGGGCGGCAGGTGCGGCCGTCAGCCCTCGGCGATCGGGTATTTGGCGAAGATCGCCTCGATCCGCTTCCAGGCTTTGTCGGCCGCGTCCTGCACTTTCATGCCGCCGCTGACGATGTCGGCCTGCGCCACCTCCCAGACATGCTCGGTCTCGACCTGGGCATAGGCCGGGTTGTAGACGTAGAAATAGGGGATCGTCGGGTTGACGAGGCCCTGCTCGACATAGGGCGGCCGGTGCGGGTCGATCTTGGGGTCGAGCCAGAACGGGTCGTTTTTGACCAATTCGGGAAAGACCGGGAGAAACCGGCCGAGCCCGCCTTTCAAATATTCGCCGTTGACCTTGGGCTCGATCAGGTATTTGGCAAAGTCCTTGGCCGACTTCGACATTCTTTGCCCCCTTCGGCACCAAGAGCGAATTGACCGGAAACACGCTCGGCACCTTTTTGCCCGCGTTGCTCAACGGCGGGGCATAGGTCATCATGTCTTCGTAATAGGCCTTTTTATTGTGGATCATCGCGACCTCGGTCGAGAGCGTGCCGTCGAGGTCCATGACGCACAGCTTGGCGTGAAAGGCGTTGTTGTCGTCGGCATCGTTCCAGTTGACCGAGCCCGGCGGGATATAGCCTTCCTTGTAGAGGCCGGTCAGCTTTTCCAGCGCCTTGATCGCCGCCTCGCGCACCTCTGGGTCCTTCGAATGCAGCCTGCCGTCCTTGGTGACGGTGTTCTCGCCGCCATAGGCCAAGAGAAACTGGTCGAAGGTGCTGACCGGGTCGCCGCCGATCGTGCTGACGACGAGGCCTGTCGCATAGACGTGGCGCATCCCCTGGTCGCGCAATTTCTTTTGGATCGGCTTGAAGAAATCGATAAACGGGTCCCACCGGTCGGGGATGTCGGAGCGCTTGTAGCCGGCCTTCTCGACCAGGTCGCCCCAAATATGAAACGGCCGCACCGAGCATTTGTACGGCACGCCGTAATAGGCATGCTTTTTCTCGACGCCGTTGTAGCACAGCGCGCTTTCGGGCGCGGTCGGCACCATCTTCGCCTTCTGCGTCGCAACCACGTCGCCGACATCCTCGAGCCGGCCGGCCCAGGCCTGCTCGGGGGTCACCTCGGCCGGGGTCGCGTCGATCAGGTCGGGCACGACGCCGCTGGTGATCGCCGAGATGATCTTTTGCCGCAACGGCGCAAACGGGATGATCGACAATTCGATCGTGTTGCCGCTGGCTTTTTTATAGTCGGCGACCGCCTTGCGCAGGGCCGCGTCCTCGTCCGGGATAAAGCCCTGCGCCCACCATGCCGTCGCCGTCGTCGCCGCGGCATTGGCGACAAAAGGCCGCGCCAGCGGTCCCGCCGCGGCAAATCCCAACGATGTGCGCAACACCGAGCGCCGGCTCAGCTTGTTCATGACCTCATCCTCCCATGCTCGGGGCACCTGTAGCCGGCGCCTCGCCTCGTTCGATCCCTCCGCAGAGGTGCCGGCTCAGCCTTCGCCGATCGGGTATTTGGCGAAGATCGCCTCGACGCGCCTCCACGCCTTGTCGGCCGCGTCTTGCGGCTTCATGCCGCCGCTGACGATGTCGGCAAAAGCGACGTTGAAGCAGTGCTCGGAGCGGACCTGCGCCCAGGCCGGGTTGAAGGCGTAATAGTCGGGCTTGGTCGGGCCGTAGAGCCCTTCCCTGACGTAAGGCGGCCGGTGCGGGTCGATCTTCGGGTCGGTCCACCAGGTGTCTTTCTCGACCACCGATTTGAACACCGGCAATGACCGGCCGAGCCCACCCTTCAACAGCTCGCCCTCGACCTCGGGCTGGATCAGGTATTTCAAAAAATCCTTGGCGACCGGAATATTCTTGGCGCCCTTCGGGATGATCGCCTGGGCGATCCCGTATTGCGCGACGCACTGCTTGCCCGCGTTGTCGAGCGGCAACGGCAGGGTCAGCACCTCGTGGTAATAAGCCTGCTTGTCGTGGAACATCGCGACCTCGGTCGAGATCGTGCCGTCATAATCCATGACGCAGGTCTTGGCGTGAAACGCATTGTTGTCGTCGGCGTCGTTCCAGTTGACCGAGCCCGGCGGAATGTAGCCCTCCTTGTAGAGCGAGCTCAGCTTTTCCAATGCCTTGATCGCCGCCTCGCGCACTTGCGGGTCTTTGGAGTTGAGCTTGCCGTCGCGGCTGACCAGCCCGATCCCGCCATAGGCGATCATAAAGGCGAGAAACGTGTTGGTCGGGTCGTTGCCGATCGTGCTGACGACAAAGCCGGTGGCATAGGTGTGGCGCATGCCCTGCTCGCGCAGCTTCGTCTGTATCGGCTTGTAGAAATCGATAAAGGCGTCCCAGGTTTTCGGCATATCGGAAATTTTGAAGCCGGCCTTCTCGATCAGCGACCCCCAGACGTGAAATGGCGTCACCGCGGCGCGGTACGGCACTGAATAGAAGGCGCGCCGCTTCTCGACATTGCTGTAGCAATTGGCGGCCTCGAGCGCAGTCTTGTCGTATTCGGCTTTCTGTGTCTCCACGATGTCGCCGACATCGAGCAATTGGCCCTGCCATGCCTGCAACGGCACCACCTCGGGCGGTGTCGCATCGATGACGTCGGGCACGACGCCGCTGGTCAGGGCCGAGACGATCTTTTGGCGCAGCGGGGCGAACGGCACGATGCTGTATTCGATCTTGTTGCCGCTCGCCTTCTCGTAATCCGCGACCAGCTTGCGGAACGAGGCGTCTTCTTCCGGGATAAAGCCTTGGACCCACCATGCGGTGGCGGTCGTCGCCGCGGCATTGGCGATGTAGGGCCGCGCCAGTCCTCCAGCCGCGGCCAGCCCCAACGATGCGCGAATGATCGAGCGCCTGGTTAGCGTGCTCATCTTCGTCTCCTCCCAAGGGCCGCGCGGTTTTCGCGTCGGCTAAAGCAAATTTTCTTGATGATCAGACGGCGCGGCCAGCCGCGTCAAGCGCAGCAGGAAAGCCTGCTGACGGAAAACGCTCGGGGGAGACGAGATGCTGCGATGGCCCCGCGTGGCGGGAGCCCGGCGAGAGCCGCCGGGTCTTTAGAGGGCGTTGATGCGGGTCGCGAGCCGCGAGAGCTTGCGCGAAATCGTATTTTTGTGGAGCACGCCTTTGCTCCCGGCACGGTGCAGCTCGGGCTGGGCCAGGCGCAATGCCTCTTGCGCAGCGCTTTTGTCGCCGGTGGCGATCGCGGTTTCGACCTTTTTGACAAAGGTGCGCACCCGGCTTTTCCGGGCGCGGTTGATCGCCGTGCGCTTCTCTGTCTGGCGGATCCGCTTTTCCGCCGATTTGTGATTGGCCATGCCGCTCGCCGAGAAATCCGAATGCGATCTTCTAGCCGCCCCGCCGCGCCCGCGTCAACCGTGCACCACCTCTCGAATACGGGCTATCGTAGCGGGGTGGGCATCAGCGTTCGGGGGCGAACCGATCATGCCGGAAGCAAAAGGGCGTTTCACCGTCGTCGACCATCCGCTGGTCCAGCACAAATTGTCGCTGATGCGCGACCGGGCAACCTCGACCGCGGAGTTCCGGCGGCTGCTGCGCGAGATCAGCCTGCTGTTGGCCTACGAGGCGACGCGCGAGCTGCCGCTCGAAGCGGCCGCCATCGAGACGCCGCTCGAGCAGGGCGAGTTCCCGCTGTTGTCGGGCAAGAAATTGTGCCTGGTGTCGATCCTGCGCGCCGGCAACGGCATTCTCGACGGCATGCTCGATCTCTTGCCCTCGGCGCGGGTCGGGCATATCGGCATCTATCGTGAGCCGCGGACCTTGCAGGCGATCGAGTACTATCTGAAAACGCCCGACGATCTCGCCGAGCGCGACGTGATTCTGTGCGATCCGATGCTGGCTACCGGGAATTCGGCGGTGGCGGCGATTTCGCGGCTCAAAGAGCTCGAAGCGCGCTCGATCAAATTTGTTTGCCTCGTCGCCGCCCCCGAAGGGGTCGAGCGGGTGCTCGGCGTCTTTCCCGAGGTGGCGATCGTCGCCGCCGCGCTCGACCGCTGTCTCGACGCGCACGGCTATATCCTGCCGGGCCTCGGCGACGCCGGTGACCGCCTGTACGGCACCAAATAGCGACGCGTCAAATATTCGTCAGATTTAATTCATATTGACGACGATAATCTGTGGGGTGTGAGCCACTTCACATGCCATGACGTAATGCTGGTGCAAGCTTTGTGTCGGCTACAGTCATATGAACTGGCCGAACACGAGGAGTGTCGAAATGACATCGCCACATGCATCGACTGCGCTTGCCGCGCTCGGCGGCCTATTATTCTCGACGCAGGTCGCGCTCGCCGGCTCGGCAATTTGGAACCCGCCGAGCGCCTGCAACACGCTCGATTGCGACGCGACGGTCCTGCACGGCAACATCACCTCGAGCCTGAGCAACCCCGGCGGCAGCGTCGAGCCGTTCATCATCCAGGTCCACAGCTCGTCGCAATTTTGCCTGCGTCTCGACGTCCTCAAAGAGGCCACCGCCGGCGGCGCGCCGGTCGATCTCGAAATGGTGCTGGTCGGGCCCGACGGGTCGGTCTGGCGCAACAACAACCGCAGCATCAGCGATCCGCGCCCGCTGATCGTCGTGCCGCGCGGGGGCACGCAGGGCTGGTACACCGTGCAGATCTCGACGGCGACCGGTTTCATCGTGCCCGCCGGCTCGCACCTCAACGTCGATCTTGCCTACGGCCGATACACCAGCCTGCGCAACATCAATTGCCGCCCGGCGACCAACGAGCTGCTGCCCGGTCCCGGCAATTCATAAATAAGCAAACAGCGTCCCGCGTCCCGGCCACGACCGGGACGCAACGCGCCGGCAAGGGGCAGCTATCTACCGCCGCAATCGCATTGCGCAAAGCCGGCGATCGAGGCGTGCCCGGCGGCGCAATAGGCGGCGCGCACCGCCTGCGCTTCGCCCGCGCCGGTGCGCGGCCAATAGACCGGGCTCGAAACGACATAAAGCGTCTGCCAGCGCGCGCGGCGGGCCGGCTCTTCGCCGATCATCGCGTGAAGCCGTTCGAGGCTCGCAAGATCGACCCGCGGCAGGCCCCATTCGCCGGTGAAGGTATATTCGGGCCGCCATTCGGCCGGCACATCGCCGCCGGCTTTGGTGAGATTGGCGAGCCCGAAGGTGGTCTGGTCGAGAACGCCGCCCGCGGCATCGTAGGTGACAATGCGGAAGGCCGGGTTTTGCCCGAAAATCGGGCTGACCGCCGGTGTCATCAGGGTGAAGGCGAATTTGCCCGCAGCATCGCCGAGGAGGCGGAAATCGTCCATATGGGTGTGGCCGGCAAAGCTCGCGGCGACTGTCGCGCGATAGCGGCGCAGCAAAGCGGCATAGGACTGCGCGTAACGGCCGGTCCACATCGGCACGATGCCGCTCGGGCACGACCCTTGCCGCCAGGTGGCAAAGCCGTCGATGCCGGGCGGCACGTGATAGACGAGCCAGACCTGCTGATGCGCGGCGGCGGCGGCGGCGAGCTCGGTGGCGAGCCAGTCGATCGTCGCCTGGCCGGGGTCGGGGCCGCCCGGCGTGCCGCAGGCGTCACGGTAGCGGCGCGAGAAGAAGACCGTGTTGGCGAAGACGAGGCGCACGCCCGGCAAAGCCGGGACCGTCGCCCGGTAGTTGCCGTAGCCGGTCCAGGCCGCGTCGAGCTCCGGCTTGCCGCCATCGGCCAATCCGCGCATCAACTCCGCCATGTCGGCGAGAAACGGCCCGTGCGGCTGCAATTTGAAATCGCCGCAGATTTCGTCGTTGTTGCCGAGCGCCGGCAGGATCGGCGTATGCGGATACGCCGCCGCCATTTGCAGCGCCAGAAACCGCATCGTCTTGCCGACAAAGCTGCGGTAGGCCGCGTCCGAATGATCGCGCGCCGCCACATCGAACTTGCCGCGAAACACGTGGGCGAGGAAATCGCCGGTGATCAAGACAAAGGCGGGATGCGGCAACGCTGCCTTCATGGCGGCGAGAGCCGAACGCAGGAGCGGCCAGGTCGTGTCGGCGCCATAACGGCCGAGGCTTTTATCGGGCGAGCGGTCGAGAATGGCCGCCCATTCCACCGGCGCCGCCGCGGCCAGCCGATCGACCAGCAGCGGGTCGGCCATCGGATCGAAATGGACATCGGAAAACAGCAGGAATTGCCCGGAGGCCGCCGGCGCCGCCACCGCCGGCACCACAACCGCCGGCATTAGGGCCGCCAGCATCAAAACGAAAAATAAGCCCGGGAAAAATCGCCTCACCCGATAGAATTTGTCACGAAGGCGCCCCGGCGCGCAATTCCGCCGGCGGCGGCGCTTGTGCAGCGGCGAGCCGCTCTTGCCGGCGGCCGAGCCACAGCGCGTCGATCAGCCAGAATGCGGCCAGCGGGATCGCGACGAGCGCCATCTCGGCAGTGGCGAGCCCGGCGCTGCGCAGCAGCGCGACCGACCAGGCGCCGATCTGGTCGCCGGCGCGATAGACCACCGTGTCGATAAAGCCTTTGGCCTTGAAGCGGTCCTCGCGCGGCACGACGGTGAACAAGACCTCGCGGGTCGGCCGGGTGATCGCATAGTCGCCGGCCCGGCGCAGCACCTGGAAGACCGCGACCGCGGCGATCGTCGGCGTCAGCGCCAAGGCGCCAAACCCCAGGATCGTCAACGCCGGCAGCAGCGCGAGCGTCAGCGCGACGCCAAAGATCACGACGAGGCGCCCGGTCAGAAAGAGCTGGATCAGCAAGGTCAGGATGTTGACGCACAAATCGACGGTGGCGAAGAACGCGGTCTGGGCACCGCGTCCGTGGATGCCGCCGCTGACGATCCCAGCCTGCTGAAAATAAAGGATCGTCGAGGTCACCGTGAACAGCAGCACGAAGAGGCTGACATTGACCAGATAGCGCGAGCCGAAGGCGTGGGTGATGCCGGCAAAGACGCTACCGCCGATCGGTGCTTCCTCGGCCCCGCGCTCCGCCCCGCCGCCGTGCAGCGCCGGCGACAGACGCGACAGCCGGCCGACGCTGAGCACGGCGATTTCGAGCAGCACCGCGGCGCCGAGCAGCAAAAAGATCGGCGATACCTGGCGCGCCAGCCCGGCGGTCACGCTCGACCCGACGATGGCGCCGAGCGAGGCGCCAGCGGCGATCAGCCCGAACAAGCGCTTGCTCTGCTCGGAGCTGAACAGATCGACGTTCATCTGCCAGAACACCGAGACGACGAACAGGTTATAGACCGATACCCAAATAAAAAATGCGCGGCCGACCCAAACCGCCTGCTGCGCGCTGGCCCAATACAAAAGTGCGGCAAACAGCACGATGTTGGCGGCAAAGAAATGGTAGGTGATCGGGATAAAGCGCCGCCGCGGCAGCTTTTTGACGAGCCAGGCAAACGGGATGTTGGCCAGCACCATGCCGATCAGCGTCCCGGTGAACAGCCATTGCAGGTTGCGCACCCCGCCCGCGACCCCGGCCTGGTCGCGGATCGGCCGCATGATGTAATAGGACGACAGGACCGCGAAGATAAACAGCCAGCACCAGGCGACAACCCGCACTTCCTCGCGCCGGATATCGACAAACCGGCGCAGCAGGCGATAGAGACGGTCGCTCAAGAGCCGCTCAGCTGATGTGAAGGAATCGGTCGTGGCAGGATCGGCGCCGTGCGTCCCCCGCCTTCGCTGGGGGCAGGCTCTTCGAGACAGCCGCTGCGCGGCTTCCTCAGGATGAAGGACTCCCGAAGTTCAATCAACAGCTTACCTCATGCTGAGCAGCGCCCCCTTCGAGACGCCGCTTGCGGCGGCTCCTCAGGGCAGGCGGGCGCGTCTCGAAGCACGCACGATGCCGATACAGCCACGATTTGCTCGACATCGCCAATTCATTCACATCCGCTCAGCTGAGGCCGGCAGCGATCTTGCGCAATTCGTCCGGCGTGTGCTCGCCGCCGAGCGGCGTGCCCGGGACCAGATATTTGCCTTTGGCGAGCCCGCCGATCAGCACCGGCTCAAAGCCCATCTGGCGGATCAAATCGGAGGCGAGCGCCACCGCTTTCGGGTCGTCGCCGGCGATCGGCACGCCCAATGGCTCACCGGCGCGGTGCGCGGCGGCGCCGATCTTCATATAGCCGATCGCGTTGAAGGCGCGCACGATGTGCGAGCCGGGCAGCATCTTGGCGGTGGCGAGCCCGGCCCCGCCCTCGGCCGCGACCTTGCCGACGAAATCGGCACCGTCGCGCCGAGCGATCGGATTGCTGACATCGATGACCAGCATCTTTTGCGCGAGCGCGGCGGCATGGTCGTTGCCGATCTGCTGCATCGCGGTGTACGGCAGCACAATCAGCACAACATCGCCAAACGCGATCGCGTCCGCCACCGTGCCGGCCTTGGCGAGCGTGCCGGCCGCCGCGACGAGGCCCTTCAGCTCCTCGGGGTGGCGCGAGGAAAACATCACCGGGTGGCCGGCCTTGACCAGCAATTTGCCGAGCGCCCCGCCTTCCCGGCCGGCCCCGACGATGCCGATCTTGAGCGGAGCGCCGCCGGTATTTTGGCCCCACGCGGCAAGCGGCGAGCCGACAGCGCAAAGCACCGCCGCAACGCTCGCGGCCAGGCGAAAAAATCCGCGCCGGCTTTGCTGGGGATCGGCAAAGGGCTGGGGATCGGCAAAGGGCTGGGGATCGGCAAAGGGCTGGGTTGCCATTGTCGGCTCCATTGTCGGCTCCTCCGGCACAGCAGCCGGGGCGGCTGCAGAAAAGGGCGGCAGCTGGGTCAGCGCGAGCCGCCGGGCGGCGGATGCCACGGCAATGGCCGGTGCCGCGCCAGCACGATGAACTTCGCGCGCTGCTCAGGCGACAATTGTGCCAGGAAGCTATGGGTCAGCGCGGTCAATTTTTGTTGATACCCGCGCCGCTCCTCGGCCACCTGGTCGAGCAGCTGCATGACCCTGCCCTCGTCCGATCGCGGCTTCGCCACCTCGGACCAGGCTTCCCTGATCAGCGGCCGCACGCTGTCACGCATTTGCCCGAGCTCTTCGCGCATGGTCTGCGCATATTGCGCAAAGGCTTGGCGCTGCTGCGGGTCGAGGTTGAGCTCCCCCGCCATCTGCTGCAACCGCTCCTCCGGGGTGGCTGGAGCGAGCGGCTGCTGCAGGCGAATCCATAAGGCGCCGACCACAAAGAACAGGTTCAGCGCCAGCGACACCGCCAGCACCACCCACAGCAATTGCCGCCGCGCCGGGCTGCGTCCGGCGGCCTGGGCCAAGCTCACGTGCGTGAATCCTCGCCGGGCTCGCGCAAAAACCCGGAGGCGGGGTCGAACAATTCGGGCAGGAACGCTCCGTCGCCGTCCTGGTGCTGCTGGCTCAAAGCCAAAGACGCGCCGCTGCCCATGGCAAAGCCGAGCCAGCAGGCGAACGCCAGCGCCGCGGCAAGGCTGCCCCATTGCGCCACGCCCCGAAAGCCGCCGCGCCGCGTCGCGCCGGCAAAAGCCAACACAAGCCCGCGCTTCGCGTTCGCCGTGGGACCCAGCGCAACGGCGCGCGCGACGATGCGCTCTATTCCTTCGGGCGACGCGCCGATCTCGCTTGCCAGCGCCCGCGCGGCCGCGACATCGGCGGCCGCCGGCGGATCGGCCGCGAGAGAAGCCGCCACCCTTTCACGCTCATCGGGGTCGAGCAGCCCGTCGGCAAAGCCGGCGAGGTCGAGCAGACGCCCTTCCTCGTCCTCGGGCGCATCGGCGATCGAGCTGCGCCGCCACAGCGCGCGCCCGGCCAGCCGCGCCGCTCTTTCTGCGATGTCCTCGGGAGCCTTGCGCATGTCTTGACTCAAATCCTACGCTGCCCCCGGTGCGGGCATCCCCGCAACTTCCTGGTTCTCGCGGCCTTCATCCGCCGTCCTCCCTGAAATGGGCGCGCAGCTTGAGCATCGCCTTGTGATGGGCGCTGCGCACCGTTTGCCGATCGATCCCCAATGTCGCGGCGATCTCGGCCACTTCCATGTCACGATCGTAGAGCATCGCCAGGATCTCGCGCTGCCGCGGCGACAGCAAGGCTTCCGGCAGCTTCAATTTGCGCACCGGCTCGACCGGATCGACGGCGAGCAGCCCCTCGGGCACCGCTTCGATCGGCACCGCCACCGGCCGATGCCGGCGCATCGCGTCGCGCGCGGTGCTGCGGGCGACGATCGTGATCCAGGTCGACATCCCGGCGCGCGCCGGGTCGTAGCTTTTCAATAATCGGAAATCGTTTTTGCACAGGCGCAGAAAAACCTCTTGGGTCAGGTCCTCGACCTCCCCCGGCTCGCGTGCAATCGTGCGCACCGCGGCGACGATGAGCCCGGCGTAGCGCCTGACAAACGCCTCCCAGGCTCCGTTTTCACCGCGCGTCAGCGCCTCGATCAGCGGGTCTGGCGCCAACGCTCAGCCTCGCCGCCACCGCCCTGCCGCGGAGCGCCTGGTTCCGGCCGAGCGGGAACGGCTGATGACAGGCATCGCTGACATAAATTCTCCGCGGTAGCAGGCGCGGCGCAGGATCGCCGTTTCGGCGCCCGCGTCAACCCGTCGGCGCTGCCTCGACCGCGCAGCGAACCGCGCTGCCGCGCTGCCCGAGCCAAAAGCGGCGTTGCTACCAAAACCTATGGCTTATGAACACTTTGCCACTTTTGACAGGATGGTCTTCAGTTGCACGGTGCCGTCTTGCCAGGCTTTCAGGGCACTCTGCGACTTAGCCAGAAGCGCGCGCTCGTTGGTGGTGAGTTTCTGCCCGAGGAGAGCCGTGATTTGCTTCAACAGCCTCGCCGCGGCGGCGTCGTTATTAAGAACATCTTCACATAAGCTCGGCAAAGTTTTCGGATCGAGCTTGCCGTTCGCTTGGTCGATCCCTAGTTGCGCCGTGTCCCGCTGGATGCTCACCGACCCGTCGGCAAAGCGGCTGAGGCTCGCTGCGAGCGGCGCCAGCACGGGGTCCTGCTGCATTGCCTCGGCTGCGTCCCGGACCTTCTGCACGGCCGGGAGGAGCAACCCGATCAGGATCGCGATGATCGCGATCACCACCAGGAGCTCGATCAGGGTGAACCCGGCTTGACCTCGAATTGCGGCTGACGGCTTCATCGCCTGCCCCCCTTGCACAACGCACGGCCGCCTCAGAAGCAGTCGGTTGCACCACCGCCAACGGGATAGCGGCATGGTAGACGATAGCCGGCCCCGGAAGCGCGATCAAGGGTCTTGGCCGGTCGAGCGTGGCCGGGGCCGAATGGAAGAACCGTATCGGAGGCCCTCGCCGGCTTGCCCGATTCCTCGATTCGGGTTAAGACGCGGCCCGCTCGGCGCCGCCGCTCGGCGCCGCCCCAGGTGTGCAATGCACAAACGACGAGGCGTTTCCATGGCACGCAACAAGATCGCGCTGATCGGCGCCGGGCAGGTCGGCGGCACCATTGCTTTGCTCGCGGGTCTGAAGGAGCTCGGCGATATCGTCCTTGCCGACGTGGTCGAGGGCATGCCGCAAGGCAAGGCGCTCGACATCGTCCAGGGCTCGACGATCGAGGGCTACGACGCCGTCGTGCAAGGCTCGAACGACTACGCCGACATCAAGGGCGCCGATATCGTCATCGTCACCGCCGGCATCGCCCGCCGGCCGGGCATGAGCCGCGACGATCTGATCGGCACCAACGCCAAGATCGTCGCCACCGTGGGTGCGGCGATCAGGCAGCACTGCCCCGACGCCTTTGTCATCACCATCACCAACCCGCTCGACGTCATGGTGTGGGTCATGCGCGAGGCGTGCGGGTTGCCGGCCGAGCGCGTCGTCGGCATGGCCGGAGTGCTCGACAGCGCCCGTTTCCGCTATTTCCTCGCCGAGGAGCTGAAGGTGTCGGTCGAGGATGTCAGCGCCTTTGTGCTCGGCGGCCACGGCGACACGATGGTGCCGCTCACCCGCTATTCGACGGTCGCCGGCATCCCGCTCCCCGACCTCGTCAAGATGGGCTGGACGACGCAGGAGCGGCTCGACCGGATCGTCCAGCGCACCCGCGACGGCGGCGCCGAGATCGTCGGCCTCCTAAAGACCGGCTCGGCCTTCTACGCGCCCGCCAGCTCGGCGATCGCGATGGCCGAATCCTATCTGCGCGACAAAAAGCGGGTGTTGCCCGCCGCGGCACTGCTGCGCGGGCAATACGGCGTCGATGGCGTCTATGTCGGCGTGCCGGTCGTGATCGGCGCCGGCGGCGTCGAGCGCATCGTCGAGATCGCGCTCGACCGCGACGAGCGGGCGGCCTTCGACAAATCGGTCGCCGCCGTGCACGAGCTGATCGACGTGGTCAAGACCATGAAGGTCCTGGGCTAGCCCAGGACTAGCCGAGTGTTCTTAAAGCCCGCCCCCTTGATGGGGGAGGGTTGGGAGGGGGTGATGCCTCCGCAGCGCAGGTCGGAGACATGAAGAAGCATCCCACGCCGGGCGCGCTCACGCGTGCTCGCGCCTTACGACAGAACACGACCGAGGCCGAGCGGCGGATTTGGGAAATCCTGCGCTTGCATCGAACGGAAGGATACAAGTTCCGCCGCCAGGTGCCGATCGGTCGTTACATCGCCGACTTTGTGTGCCACGAGGCCCGGCTGGTCGTGGAGATCGACGGCGGCCAGCACGATGGCTCTTCGCCGCTGGAAGCCGAGCGCACTCGATTTCTGGAAGGCCAAGGCTATCGCGTTCTGCGGTTTTGGAACAACGAGGCCCTGGCGAACCGCGACGGTGTTTACCAGACAATCGCCGCCGCGCTGGGCTGCATCACCCCCACCCAAACCCTCCCCCATCGAGGGGGAGGGCTTTCTCTTAACGGCAACAGCGGCTAGCCAGATGAACATCCACGAATACCAGGCGAAGGATTTGTTGGCGAAATTTGGCGTGGCGGTGCCGCGCGGCGGGGTCGCCTACACCGCGGCCGAGGCGGTCGAGGTGGCGCGCCGGCTCGGTGGCCGGGTCTGGGTCGTCAAGGCGCAGATCCATGCCGGCGGGCGCGGCAAGGCGGGCGGCGTCAAAATCGTGCGCGCCGAGGACGAGGTCGCCGCGGCGGCGCAGGGGCTGCTCGGCCGCAATCTCGTCACCCATCAGACCGGGCCCCAGGGCCGCGAGGTCAAGCGCGTCTATGTCGAGGAAGGCTGCGACATCGCCCGCGAGCTCTATCTCGGCGTGCTGATCGACCGCGACACCGGGCGCATCACGCTGATCGCCTCGACCGAAGGCGGGGTCGAGATCGAGGAGGTCGCTGCCCATTCGCCCGAAAAAATCTTGAAGGCGGCGATCGACCCGGCGAGCGGGATCGAGCCGTTCCACGCCCGCAACATCGCCTTTGGCCTCGGTCTCGAAGGCGCTCAGATCGGCGTCGCGGTCAAGTTCATCACCGCCCTCTACCGTGCCTTTGTCGAGCTCGACGCCTCGATCGCCGAGATCAACCCGCTGGTCGTGACCAAGGCCGGCAGCCTCGTCGCGCTCGACGCCAAGCTCTCCTTCGACGACAACGCGCTCTTCCGCCACCCCGACATCGCCGCCTTGCGCGACGAGGACGAGGAGGACCCGACCGAGGTCGAGGCCGGCAAGCACGCGCTGAGCTACGTCAAGCTCGACGGCAACATCGGCTGCATGGTCAACGGCGCCGGGCTCGCCATGGCGACGATGGACATCATCAAGCTGCATGGCGGCAGCCCGGCCAATTTTCTCGATGTCGGCGGCGGCGCGACGCGCGAGCGGGTGGCGACCGCGTTCAAGCTGATCCTCAGCGACCCCAATGTCGAAGGCATCCTCGTCAACATCTTTGGCGGCATCATGCGCTGCGACGTGATCGCCGAAGGGGTGGTCGCGGCGGCGCGCGAGGTTAATCTGCACGTGCCGCTGGTCGTGCGGCTCGCCGGCACCAATGTCGATCTCGGCAAAAAGATCCTGCAGCAGTCCGGGCTGCCGATCGTCGCCGCCGAGGATTTGGGCGACGCCGCGCAAAAGGTCGTCGCCGCGGTCGCGGAGGCGCGCTGATGTCGATCCTCGTCAACGCCTCGACCCGCGTCTTGTGCCAGGGGTTTACCGGCGCGCAAGGCACCTTTCACTCCGAGCAGGCGATCGCCTACGGCACCAAGATGGTCGGCGGCGTGACACCGGGAAAAGGCGGCACGCGCCATCTCGACCTGCCGGTGTTCGACACGGTCAAGGAGGCGGTCGCTGCAGACCCATTGCGACGTCAGCGTCATTTATGTGCCGCCGCCCTTTGCCGCCGACGCGATCCTCGAAGCCGCCGATGCCGGGATCCCGCTCGTCATCTGCATCACCGAGGGCATTCCGGTCGTCGATATGGTCGCGGTCAAACGCGCCCTCGCCGGCGGCAAGACGCGCCTGATCGGGCCGAACTGCCCCGGCGTCATCACCCCCGACGAATGCAAGATCGGGATCATGCCGGGGCATATCCATCGCCGCGGCAAGGTCGGCATCGTCTCGCGCTCCGGCACGCTGACCTACGAGGCGGTGGCGCAGACGAGTGCTGTCGGGCTCGGTCAATCGAGCTGCGTCGGCATCGGCGGCGACCCGGTCAACGGCACCAATTTTGTCGAAGTGCTGGAGATGTTTCTCGCCGACCCCGAGACCGAGGCGATCGTCATGATCGGCGAGATCGGCGGCACCGCCGAGGAGGACGGCGCCGATTTCCTAAAGCGGGCGCGCCGCAAATTGCCGGTGGTCGGCTTTATCGCCGGCGCCACCGCACCCCCCGGCCGCCGCATGGGCCATGCCGGTGCCATCATCGCCGGCGGCAAAGGCGGCGCCGAAGACAAGATGGAAGCCTTGAAGAGCGCCGGGATCACCGTCGCCCGCTCCCCCGCCGCGCTCGGCACCACGATGCGCGACGTGCTACGAGGTTGACGATCCGGCGGCGGATTAATCGTGGGGTTATTTCTGCTTGTTCCCGGCGCATCCACTTGGCTGATCGGTGGGAATTTCCTGATTGCCATTCATTACGGGCCGTCTTGACCAGCCGTGGTGGACCAGCTTCAAGCCATTCAGATTCCCTTTCTTCAGATTCGATATTGCTGAATGGTTGATTCTTGCCGCAGCCAGCTGCAGAAAAGCTCCGCCAGCAGGCTTCTTGACCGATCCCGATGGCCAGTCGCCGTCCCGATCGGCTAGGATCGCGGCAATTGCGCCGAGTGGTGAAGGTGACGCCATGAGCAACGCGGCACTCCCGGAGCTGGACGGTTTTCGCCGCCGGATGGCGGTGGCGGTCCATGACCATTGGAAATTGTTTTTGGCCGAAGGCGTGGTCATGGTGATCCTCGGGCTGGTGGCGATCGCCGTTCCCGAGGTCGCCAGCCTGGTGATCGCAATTTTTGTCGGTTGGCTGTTTTTTATCGGCGGGATTTTCCGCACCTGCTCGCTGCTGCGGCATCGGCACATGCCGGGCTTTGTCTGGTCGCTGGCGACGGCGGTGCTGGCGATCGTGCTCGGCCTCGTGCTGCTGCTGCGCCCGGCGGCCGGCGTGCTGACCCTGACCTTGGTGCTCGTCGTGTTTTTCATTCTCGAAGGGATCGGCGCGATCCTGCTCGCGATCGAGCATCGCCGGCACCTGCCGAGCTGGGGCTGGGTGTTGTTCAGCGGCCTCGTCGATCTGCTGCTCGCTTTCCTGATCTGGGACGGCTTGCCGAGCTCGGCCGGATGGGCGATCGGCCTCCTGGTCGGGATCAACATGCTGTTTCTCGGGCTGTCGCTGATCATGACCGCGCTGGCCGCGCGAACTATGGCGCCCGAAAGCCGCTAGCCTTATTGCGCGCCGGCTTGCCGGTTCAACAACGCCCGTGCGATGATTTCATACTCGCGACGACGTCCGGGTACAGGCGGCAGGATGGCGATCGACACGCTCAAAGTCGCAAAGCGGCTGCGCGAGGCCGGCTTCACCGAGCCGCAGGCCGAGGCCGTGCTGGACGCCGTGCAGGAAGCCTCGGCCGGCGCCGATCTCGCCACCAAAGGCGATCTAGCTGAGCAGAGCGCCGAGCTGAAGGCGGAGATCGCCGAGGTCAGGGCGGAAATCGCCGAGGTCAGAACGGAGCTCAAGGCGGAAATCGTCGAGGTCAGGGCCGAGATCGGCGATCTGCGCCACGAGCTGCGGCAATCCGAGCTGCGCCTCGAAGCCAAGCTCGAAGCGCTGAAATCGGACATTCTGAACCGGGTGTTCGGCCTGATCTTGGGCGCGCTCGTCGTCAACATCGTGGCGATCATCGGCGCCGTTCTCGCCGCGGCCCGGCTGATCGGGCATTGACGCGCGCCGACGAGGCAATCGAACCGGGACCGAGCCGATGGCGCCTCAGCGGGCGGCGTGGCGGCGCAGCCGGTCTTCGAGACGGGCGAACAGCATATCGGTCAGGATCGCGAAGAGGGCGACGAGCACGGCCCCTTCGATGACGAGCGGCAATTTGTTGGTGACGAGACCGGCGAAAATCGGCGTGCCGAGGGTCAAGGCCCCGACCGTCGAGCCGATCGTCGCGGTGCCGATCGCGATCGTTACCGCGACGCGGATACCGGCGAGGATGACCGGGGCGGCCAATGGCAGCTCGACCCGGAGGAGCCTTTGCACTGGCGACAAACCCATGCCCTCGGCCGCCTCGCGCACCGCCGCCGGCACCCCTTCGAGCCCGGCCACCGCGTTTTCGATGATGGGCAACAGGCTATAAAGAAAAAGCGCGATGATGGTCGGCAACGCGCCGAAGCCGACGATCGGCACCGCGATCGCCAGCACCGCGACCGGCGGAAAGGTTTGGCCGATTGCGGCGAGCGCGTTGACCATCGGCCGGAAATCGCGGCCGGCCGGCCGGGTCACGAACACCGCGAGCGCGACGCCCATCAACGAAGCGGCGAGACTTGCCACCGCGACCAATACGAACTGCGACAGAAACAGCGCCAAGAAGCTGTCGCGGTCGTAAACGACCGGCTCGACACCGGGAAACATCGCGTGCAGCAACGGCTTGAGGTCGCCCATCCGCAACAGCAAGGCGGCGAACAGCAATCCCACCCACAACACCGGGCTGGCGGCCATGGCGCGCCCGCGCGTCATCGCACCAGATCGGCGAGCGTTATGGCGCCGACCAGGCGGCCCTCGGCGTCGCATACCGGCAGGCGATCGACATGGCTTTCGGTCATCGCCGACAGCGCCTCGCGCAACGACATGTCGAGCCCGATCGGCGGGCCCCCGGCGGTTTCGCCGCGGCGGACCCGCTCTGCGACCCGGCGCACCGACAAGAGCTTTAGCCCGAGCCCCTGATGGCCGACGAAATCGCGAACAAAATCATTGGCCGGATGCTGGAGAATCTCGAGCGGGGTGCCGAGCTGGGCGATTCGGCCGTCATTCATCACCGCGATCCGGGTGGCGAGCCGCAGCGCCTCGTCGATGTCGTGGGTGACAAACACGACCGTCTTGCGGGTTCGTCGCTGAATCGCGGCGAGCTCCTCTTGCAATGCGTCGCGAGTGATCGGATCGACGGCGGCGAAGGGCTCGTCCATCAGCAGCAGCTCCGGGTCGGCGGCGAGCGCGCGGGCGACGCCGACGCGCTGCTGCTCGCCCCCGGACAGCTGATGCGGATATTTGTCGCGATAATTTCGCGGGTCGAGGCGGAACAATTCGAGGAGCTCGGCCACCCGGTCGCGCACCCGAGCCGGCGGCCATTTCAGAAGCCGCGGCACGGTGGCGATGTTGTCTGCCACATTCCAATGCGGAAAGAGCCCGATCGACTGGATCGCATAGCCGATCCGCCGGCGCAGCGCTTCGGCCGGGAGGCGTGCCACATCCTCGCCGCCGACCCGAATGACGCCCTCGTCGGCGGGGATCAGCCGGTTGATCATACGCAGCGTCGTCGATTTGCCGCAGCCCGAGGAGCCGAGCAGCACGCAGAATTCGCCGGCCGGGACGGCGAGCGACAATTTATCGACGACCGCGCGGTCGCCGTAGCGCTTGGTCACGGCCTCGATCTCGATCATGGGCTGCCCGGCCGGGGCAATGCCGCCACCAGCATTTGCAGCAGGAAATCGACGGCGAGCGCCAGAAAGATCGCCGGCAATGCGCCGAGCAGGACGAGATCGACCGCGTATTGGCCGAGCCCCTCGAAGACAAAGGTGCCGAGCCCGCCCGCACCGATCAGCGCGGCGACAACGGCGAGGCCGATCGCCTGCACGACGACGATGCGCAATCCGGCGAGCAGAACCGGGGTGGCGAGAGGCAGCTCGACACGCCAGAAGATCTGCCGGCGCCCGAGACCCATGCCGCGTGCGGCCTCGACCACGGCCGGATCGACCCCGACTATGCCCGCATTGGTGTTGCGCACCACCGGCAGCAATGCGTAGAGCACCAGCGCGATAATTGCCGGCGCCATGCCGATGCCGCCGATCCCGAGCGCCGCCACCCAGGGCAGCGCTGCCGCCAAGGCCGAGAGCGGTGCTATCAAGAGGCCGAAGAGCGCGATCGACGGGACCGTCTGCAACAGGTTGAGGACCGCGAAAAGCGGGCCGCGCCAACCCGGGCGCCGCGCCGCGACGACGCCGAGCGGAAAGCCGATCGCCAATGCCGGCCCGACCGCCGCCGCGACCAGCACGACGTGCCGAAGGAGCGCCTCGGCGAACAGCCGGCGCCGGCTCGCGTACTCACGCGCCAAGGACAGCGCGTCGAACGCGCCGGCCACC
Organism: uncultured Alphaproteobacteria bacterium; assembly: GCA_963702685.1. GTDB lineage: Bacteria > Pseudomonadota > Alphaproteobacteria > ATCC43930 > CGMCC-115725 > AP-15. Next base: position 360,613 of record CAVPDQ010000014.1, read on the forward strand.
GCCATCAGCACGATGACACCGACAATCGCTGCCGCCACGGCGAGCTTTAGCGCAGGTCCGGCACCGAGCCGCTGCAACGCATCGCCGAGCGCCAGGACGCCGCAGGCAGCGAGCACCCAGAACGCGGCACCGAGCGATACCCGCGCCGCCGGCGCCGCCGACGCCCCGGTGGTGGCGAGCGACCGCGCCGCCTCTCCCGCCGCCGCCAGCGTGAGCAGCAGCAGCGCGCTGCCCAGCACTGCTGTGATCGTGTGCAGCGCTCGCCCCGGCCGCGCCAGGGAAGCCGCCAGCAGCAGCGCGACAAGAGCGGCAATGCCGATGGTCGCGAGTGTCGGAGCGGCTTGCCATAACGCGATCGGCCGGCCCGAAACGAGCCGGTTCGGCGCCATGCCGACAAAGCCGCCGGCGACGGTCGCGGCAGCCCCGGCAACCGCCAATGTCAACGACACGGGGTTGCCGATAGCGGCCGGCCATGCGCGAGCGAGCGCCCGGGCGGTCACCGCAGAACCCGGGCGGTCACCGCAGAAAATGCTTTGCTTTGAGATAGTCGGTGGCGACCGCGCCGGCATCCTTGCCATCCACGGCGATCGCCGCGTTCAGCCGCTGCAGCGTGTCGATCGTCAGCGTCGCAAAGACCGGGTCCAGGGTTTTTGCAATTTCCGGATGGCGCGCCAGCACGGCTTCGCGCACCACCGGCGCCGGCGCATAGACGATCTGGGCGCCCTTGTCGTCGGTGAGCGCCACCAGGCCGAGCGCCGCCACCGCACCATCGGTGCCGTAGGCCATCGCCGCGTTGACCCCCGACATGCCTTCGGCCGCCGCGCGCAACGTCGCCGAGGTGTTGCCGCCGACAAGGGTCAGGAGCTGGCCGTCGGACAGGCGGAAATCGTAGGTCGCTTCGAATGCCGGCAAGGCTGCCGGGCTGTCGACGAACTCGACCGAAGCGGCGAGCACGACATCGCCGCCGCCCCGCACATAGCGGGCGAAATCTTCCATCGTCGCGAGATTGCGGCGTTGGGCGAGGCCGCGCCGCACCGCGATCGCCCAGGTATTGTTGGCCGGCGCCGGGGTCAGCCAGACCAGGCGGTTTTTCTCGCGGTCGAGCTTCGCGACGAGGGCGGCACCCTTGGCCCAGCTGCGCCATGCCGGGTCGCTTTCCATGTGAAAGAACGAAGCGCCGTTGCCGGTGTATTCGGGGTAGATGTCGATCTGCCCGGCGAGGATGGCGGCGCGCACGATATTGGTCGGGCCGAGCTGGATTTTGTTCTGCGTCGCCATGCCGTGCGCTTCCAGCACTCGCAGGATCATGTTGCCGAGCAGCGCTCCCTCGGTGTCGATCTTGGAGGCGACGACGATCTTGTCCTGCGCTTGCACTGTGATCGGCAGCACGCCGAGAGCGAAGACGGCGGCGCAGAGCCAGCCCTTCATCGGCCGCCTATGTCGCCACGGCGCGGCAGCCACGCGGTGAGACGCCGGGCGGCTTCGGCGATGTCCCGGGTCGCGCCGGCAAACGAGATGCGCACCCAGCCGCCGCCGCCAAGCGGGTCGAAATCGAGGCCGGGGGTGATCGCGACATCGGTTTCGGCCAACAGCCGGCGGCACCAGCCCTCGCTGTCGCCGGTCAATTCCGAGATATCGACATAGAGATAAAAAGCCCCCTCGGCCGGGGCGGACCGCGTCAGCCCGGCGCCCGAGAGCGCGCGCGCCAAGGTGTCGCGGTTGGCCCGGTAGCGCGCGACATGGGCATCGAGCTCGGCGCGGCAACCGAACGCCGGGACTGCCGCGAGCTGTGAGAGGGCCGGCGCCGAAATATAAAAATTCTGCGCCAGGCACTCGACCGAGCGCCGGAGGTCGGGCGGCACCAGCATCCAGCCGAGCCGCCAGCCGGTCATGCAATAATATTTGGAGAACGAGTTGACGACGATCGCCTCGGGCCCGAGGGCGCGGGCGGTCTGCGCGGGCGCCTCGTAGGTGATGCCGTGATAGATCTCGTCCGAGATCAGGCGGATGCCATGGTCATGGCACCAGGCGGCGAGCCGGGCGAGCTCGGGCGCCGCGATCATGGTGCCGGTCGGGTTGGCCGGGCTGGCGACGACGAGACCGTCGATTCGGCCGAGACCGGCGAGGATTTCGGGCGTGGGCTGGTAATGCGCGTTCGCGCCGACCGGGATCGGCACCGGCTCGATGCCGAGCGCGCTCAGGATGTTGCGGTAGGCCGGGTAGCCGGGCACCGCGAGGGCAACCCGGTCGCCCGCCTCGAACGCGGCGAGAAAGGCGAGCAAAAAGGCGGCCGAGGAGCCGGTGGTGACGACGACCTCGCTCGGCTCGACCGCGACACCGTATTGCTCCCGGTAATGCGCGGCGATCGCCTGTCGCAACGGGGCGATGCCGAGCGCGTCGGTATAGCCGATCAGCCCGTCGTCGAGGGCGCGCCGCGCGGCCTCGCGCACCGCGGCGGGTGCCGCGCTGCCGGGCTGGCCGACCTCGAGATGGATGACGTGCGCGCCGCTCGCCTCGCGCTCGGTCGCAGCGCGCAGCACATCCATTGCGATAAAGGGCGGGACCAGCCCGCGGCGGGACGGCTGCAAGCTCATCTTGGCGCGTTGTTAATCGAAGCCTCTTTGCGCCGTCATCCTGCGCCGAGAAGGTTGCCATTGGCGAGCGGGTTTGGCTATGACGGGCGGCCGATAGCCGGCGAGAGGAAGCGGTCGCGATGCCTGAAACGACACCGGTCCGCCTCATCGGGATGACCGGCAGCCTGCGCCTCGGCTCCTATTCGAACGCGGTCTTGGAGACGATGGCGGAGAAATTCGCCGGCCGGGCCGATATTCGGATCTGGGATTTGCGGCCGATCCCGCCCTACGACCAGGATTTCGAGGGCGACAGCCGCCCGGCTCCGGTCAAGGAATTGCTCGCCGCAATCGACGCCGCCGATGGGCTGGTGCTGTGCGCGCCCGAGTTCAACCACAGCATCCCCGGCGTCTTGAAGAATGCCCTAGACTGGGCCTCGCGCCCGGCCTTCGCCTCGGTCATGGCCTATAAGCCGGTCGCGATCATGGCGACCTCGCGCGGGCCGCTGGGCGGGGCACGCTGCCTCGAGCATATGCGCGTCGCCCTCGATTCGATGCTGTCGCGGGTCGTTGTCGCGCGCGAGGTGACGATCACCGCGACCGCCGACAAGATCTGCGACGGCCGCCTCGTCGACGAAACCTCGTTGGGCTTTGCCTGCGCCGCGGTCGAAGCGCTGCTCGCCGAGATTCGCCTGTGGGCAATGGCGGCGAACGGCGCTTAGGGCGCGCAGGGATGTCCGAGGAACAGAGCGTGGTGCGCTGCGAGATCGACGCACGCGGGGTCGCCGCGGTGACGCTCAACCGCCCCGCGGTCGGCAACGCCTATGACGGCGCGCTGATCGACGGGCTGATCGCGACCTTTACCCGGCTGGCACGCGAGCCGGGTCTGCGCTGCGCGGTGCTGCGCGGCGCCGGGCGCCATTTCCAGCTTGGCGCCGACCTTGCCTTTTTGCGCCGGCTGGGTGCCGCGGCGGCGGCGGACAATCTCGATTTTTCACGCCGCACGCTGGCCGCGATCGAAGGCTTGCAACATTTCCCGCGCCCGACCGTGGCGGTGATCCAGGGCGGCTGTTTTGGCGGCGGGGTCGGGATCGCTGCCGCCTGCGACATCGCGATCGCCGCCGAGGATGCGGTCTTTGCGATCAGCGAAGTGCGCTGGGGCATCACCGCAGCACCGGTGATCCCGCTGCTCGCCCGCCGCCTCGGGCCGCGGGCCTTGGGACGATGGGCGCTGACCGGCGAGCGTTTCGGCGCCGCCGAGGCGCTGCGCATCGGGCTGGTCCACGAGGTCGTCCCGGCCGCAGAGCTGGAGAGCGCCGCCGCGCGCGTCGTCGATAATCTGCTGATGGCGGCGCCGGAAGCGGCGGCGATGACCAAGGCGCTCGTCGCCGAAGCGGTCGAGACGCCCGACACGCCCGGATTTCGCGAGCGGCTCGCCGCCGAAGGTGCGGCCCGCCGCCGCCTGCCGGAAGCCGCCGAGGGTCTCGCCAGCTTTGCCGAAAAGCGTCTTCCCGCCTGGTATCCCGGAAAGTAGCCGGCGGCGCGCCGTCAGGCCGGGCTGGAGGCGGGCTTTTCGTTGACGCAGCGCAGGAGCCGCCAATAGCCGAACAGGTTGCTCGGCTGCACGTCACGGATCGACAGCCCGCTGACGCGGCGGAACTCGTCGAACGAAAAATCGGGGTGGAAGCCGATATGACGGGCGAGGCGGGCAAGGCGCGCTTCGAGAAAGCGGGCCACCGGGTTCTCGCTGGCGAAATGGTTGACCACGATGATGGCGCCGCCGGGGAGGCACACCCTGCGCATTTCCGCGGCGAACCGGGCCGGGTTCGGCACCACCGAGGCGACATAGAGCGCCAGCACCGCGTCAAAGGAATTATCGGCAAAGTCGAGGTTTTCGGCGTCCATCTCGTGCAGGCCGGCGACATGCGCGAGCCCGAGCCGCGCCGTGCGGCTTCGCGCCTTTTCCAGCATCTCGGCCGAGACATCGATGCCGGTCACTTGCGAATCGCGCCGGAAATACGGGAGCGACAACCCGGTGCCGACGCCGACTTCGAGGATCCGTTGCCCGGGCCGGTCGTTGGCGATGCCGACCGCCGCCTTGCGCCCGGGGTGAAACACCGGGCCGAAGACAATGTCATAGGAGCCGGAGAACAGGCGGTAGGTGCGGATCGTGTCCTGCAAATCCATCGGATCGCTCTCGCTTGATCGACCGGGCCGGAGGGGGCGTGGGGAGTATCAGGACATTTCTATCCCGGCATGTCCACTGGCGCCACCCAATCCCACCAGTCCCCGCACCCCTCGCCACCCGCTCAAATCAGGATTATCCGCTCCGCCTCCCGGCCTTTTCTGCCTTCGACGACCTCGACCCGCACCCGCTGGCCGGGATCGAGGGCCGCGACCCCGCTGCGCCGCAATGCGGTGATATGGACGAATACGTCCTTGCCGCCGCCATCGGGTGCCACAAAGCCGAAGCCCTTTTCCGGCTCGAACCATTTGACCACGCCCTCGACCGTCATCGCCGGGCCCGGCATGCGACGATCGGCAGCACCTGCCATTCGCCCGGCGGTGCTGTCGTCGACATTCAAGACGTTGGTCACGAGCGGGCCTTTGGCGCCCTCGCCGATCTCGCAGGTCAGCGCGGCGCCTTCGCGCACATCGTCATAGCCGGCACGGCGCAGGACCGCCATCGGCAGAAACGCGTCCGGCGAGCCGTCGGACGGGACGACGAACCCGAACCCTTTGCTGGCGTTGAACCACTTTACCTTCGCTTCGACGCGACGACCGGGGAGCGTGTCTTCGCGGAAGAAACCGGGGCGGCGGTCGTACATGTGTCCTCTAAACGAAGAATTGAATGCGGCCGAGCGCGTGAACGCCAAATTTAACCCAGCTCGACCGCCCCGCGCCAGCCGTCATATCGCCCGATTGCCGCCAAATTTGCCTCCGCGCGAGTGGCCCGCTAGCCGGAATAGGCCACGAGCAGCTGGCTCTGCTCGCCCAAGCCCTCGACCGAAAGCCGCATGCGGTCGCCGGCACGCAGGAATTTGGGCGGCTTGAGGCCCATGCCGACCCCCGACGGCGTCCCGGTCGGGATCACGTCGCCGGGCAAGAGGGTCAGGAACTGGCTGACATAGCTGACGATCTCGTCGACGCCGAAGATCAGGTCGGCGGTGTTGCTGTTCTGCCGCCGCTCGCCGTTGACCTCGGTCCATAAGGCGAGCTTGCCGGGGTCGGGAATTTCGTCGGCCGTCACCACCCAAGGGCCGGTCGGGCAGAAGGTGTCGGCGCTCTTGCCCTTGGTCCACTGCCCGAGGCGCTCGATCTGGTATTCGCGCTCCGAGACGTCGTTGACGACGCAATAGCCGGCGACGTGCTTGCGCGCATCGGCCTGCGAGACATGGCGGGCGAGGCTGCCGATAACGATGCCGAGCTCGACCTCGTAATCGGTCTTTTGCGAGCCCTTCGGAATGATCACGTCGTCGTTCGGCCCGCAAATCGAGGTAGGCGCCTTCATAAAAAAGATCGGCTCGGAGGGGATGGCGGCACCCGCCTCCTGCGCGTGCAGGCGGTAGTTGAGGCCGATCGCAACGATCTTCGAGATATTGCCGACGCAAGGGCCGAGCCTGGGATTGCCGGAGACGAGCGGCAGGCTCGCCGGGTCGAGCCGGCGCAGCCGGTCGAGCGAGGCGGGTGCGAGCGCCGCGCCGTCGATATCGCCGACGGTGCCGGATAGGTCGCGGATTTTGCCGTCGCGGTCGAGGACGCCGGGCTTTTCCCGACCGGCCGGGCCATAGCGCAAAAGCTTCATCGGAGCTGCCTCCCGTTTTGGGTCAAAGGGTAAAGCCGCCGTCGATCACATGGACGGCGCCGGTGGTGAACGAGGATTCGTCGGAGGCGAGATAGACCGCGAGCGCGGCCACCTCCTCGGCGGTGCCGAGCCGGCCCAAGGGCTGGCGCTCGACAAAAGCGCGCCGCGCCGCCGCGCTGCCGCCGACGAGGCGCACGCCTTGGGCGGCGATCCGGTCGGCGAGCGACGGCGTTTCGATCGTGCCCGGGCAGATCGCGTTGCAGCGGATGCCCTCTTTCACAAAATCGGCCGCCACCGATTTGGTCAGGCCGATCACCGCCGCCTTGGTCGCACCATAAACGCAACGGTTTGGCGTCCCTTTGATCGAGGAGACCGTGGACGCCATGTTGATGATCGAGGCGCCGCCGCCGCGCTCCAGCATCTTTGGCAAAAACGCGCGGATCGTCACAAACATCGAGCGGACATTGATCGCGAAAGATGCGTCCCATTCGATCGGGAGCGCGTCGAGGATCGTGCCGTGATGGACAAAGCCGGCGCAATTGAACAGGACATCAACCGGGCCGAGCTCGGCGGCGAGGGCTGCGAGCGCGTCGTCTTCGGTCACGTCGAGGCGGCGGGTCGCGATCAATTGGTCGGCGAGCGAGGTGAGCTTGCCCTCGGCGATGTCGGTCGCCAAGACGCTGGCTCCCTCGGCGGCGAAGGCCAGTGCTGTTGCGCGGCCGATCCCCTGCCCCGCCGCCGTCACCAACGCCCGTTTGCCTGCGAGCCGTCCCGCCATCTCGGCAAATTGCCATGCCGCTCGCCGCATTGCAAATTGTGGCGAGAAGAGGCGCTAAAGGACGCCGCCCGTTCGAGCCCACGTCGTTGATCCCATATTACGCCAATTCAGGTGCCGCCGGTGGGGCCGAAGCAGTCTGTTGCAGAAGGCCGGGCGGGGTGCGACATTTGGACCTGCTGAGAGGACGGAGCGAGGCAATGGACACGATCGAGACTGCCGCGGCACTACGCCCCCGGGAATTGCTGGGACGGCTGCCGTCGCGGCTGCACCACAATGCCTATGTCGTCAAGGACCACGAGGCGAACCGCCGGTTCTTCGAAGATTTGCTCGGGATCCCGTTGGTCGCCACCTGGTGCGAAAAGAGCTTCAGCGCCGATCTCGGCAGAGAGATCGAGTTCTGCCACACTTTTTTCGGCATGGAAGACGGCGGCGCGCTCGCCTTCTTTCAATTCGCCGACCCCGAGATGCACGCGCTGACCCAAGCCGAGCGGCCGGCCAAGATCGGGCGGCACTTCCACATCGCGTTCAAGGCCGAGGCCGAGACCTATGACGAGCTCAAAGCGCGGCTCGAACGCGCCGGCGAGCCATACCGCGAGACCAACCACGGCTATTGCAAATCGATCTATGTCAGCTCGCCCGACGGGCTGATCGTCGAGTTCACCCAGGACCCGGAGGACGTCGCCGAGATCGATGCGGTCCGGCGGGCCGACGCGCACAGCGAATTGGCCCGCTGGCTCGGCGGCGACCGGCGCACCAACAACGATCTGCGCGGCCGGAAAATCTGATCGGGCAAAAATCTGATCGGGCAAAAATCTGATCGGGCAAAAATCTGATCGGGCAATTGCCGCAAAAATCGAACGGGAGGGACCGATGAGCGGACGTGTTGCGGGCACCTTCGGGGTCAAGCGCCCGGGCTGGATCGACGAGTTTCGCGCGTTTATCATGCGCGGCAATGTCGTCGACCTCGCGGTCGGCATCATCATCGGCGTTGCCTTCACCGCGGTGGTCAACAGCCTGGTCAGGGACATCTTCACCCCGGTGATCGGGCTCCTGGTCGGCGGCATCGACTTCACCAACATCTTCGTCACCCTCAAGGGGCCGCACGCCGCGACCTTGGCAGATGCGCAAAAGGCGGGCGCGGTGACGCTCAACCTCGGCGTCTTCATCAACGCCGTCATTCAATTCATCATCGTCAGCTTTGCCGTCTTTTGGCTGATCAAAGCGCTGACCCGCCTGCATGTCCGGCAGGACGCCGCCCCCGCCGAGCCGCCCCCGCCGCCGCGCAGCGAAATCTTGCTCGAGGAAATCCGCGACCTCCTCGCCGCAAGGCAAGCCTGACCCCCACGGCCGCAGCTCGAGGGACCGCACGGGCGGATTCCGCCTGCGGCGGCGCTGTGCTAGCGTTTCCCGCCAGCGGCCGTCGATTGCCGCGAACCGGCGCATAGGAGGGGGCGATGCCGAAGATTGCGGCGGAGCGGTTGGGTGAGATCGGGCGGGCCTTGTTTATCGCGGCGGGGACGCCGCCCGGCGAGGCCGAGCTCGTCATGCGCCATATCGTCAGCGCCAACCTCGCCGGCCATGATTCGCATGGGGTGATCCAGATCCCGACCTATCTCGACCGGATCAAGCGCGGCCATATCGTGCCGGGGGCGCCGTGGACGATCGTCCAGGAATCGCCGGGCACGACGGTCGTGGACGGGCATTGGGGGTTCGGCTATGTCGCCAACGAACGGGCGATGCGGCTGACGATCGACAAGGCCAAGACCGCCAATGTCGCCGCCGCGACGGTGTTCCGCCAGGGCCATATCGGCCGGGTCGCGTCCTACACCTTGATGGCGGCCGAGGCCGGCATGATCGGGCTCTGCACGGCCGATTCCGGACGCTCGCCCAAAGCGGTCGCCCCGTTTGGCGGGCGCGAGGCGCGGCTCGGCACCAACCCGATCTCGATGGCGATCCCGTCCGACCTCGCGGGGCCGCTCTATCTCGATATGGCGACCTCGGCCGCAGCCGCCGGCAAGATCGCGCTCGCCGTCGCCCGCAACGAGCCGGTGCCCGACAATTGGGTGATCGGCAAGGACGGGCGGATGACCAACGACCCGAGCCAATTGCGCCAGGGCGGCGCCTTATTGCCGCTGGGCGGGCCGGAGGGCGGCTACAAGGGCACCGGGCTCGCGGTCATGGTCGAGATTTTGTGCGGGCTTTTGACCGGGCTCGGCTTTGGCGTCGAGCCGACCGGGCGGCACAACGACGGTTGCTTTATGGCGGTCTTCAACGTCGCCGCGTTTCGCCCGCTCGCCGAGTTCAAAAAGGATGTCGGCGAGTTTGTCGCCTATCTCAAATCGACACCGCCGGCCGAGGGGTCGAGCGGCGTCCTCTATCCCGGCGAAATCGAGCACCGCCGCGAGCAGGACCGGCGCAAGAACGGGATCGAGGTCGAAGACGCGACCTGGTACAAGCTGCGCAGCCTCGCCGAAGATTACGGAATTTCCGACCAGCTCGAATTCACCGAGGTCGAATGAGGCGGACCGTCGCAGAGGGCGCCGGAGACACCTGATCGGTTATCGGTTGTCCGCCTTGCGCGAACGCAGCACTGTTAGGTGGATTTCGGCGGCTTTGAACGGGACTTGCGACGATGAGGTACGACCAGGCGATCAACATCGAAGACCTGCACAAGATCGCCAAGCGCAAATTGCCGAAGGTGATCTTCGACTATATCGAGGGCGGGGTGGAGGACGAGGGCGGGCTCGCGCGCAACGAGGCCGCGTTTAAAAAGCACCGGCTATTGCCGCGCTATCTCGTCGATGTGTCGAAGCGCGACCAGTCGTGGAGCGTCTTTGGCCGCAGCTATTCGAGCCCGTTCGGGATTTCGCCGACCGGCGGCGTCGGGCTCTACCGGCGCGAGGGTGAGGTCATGCTGGCCGAGGTCGCGGCCCGGATGAATATCCCCTACATCATGTCGGGCGGCAGCAACGCCTCGATCGAGGAGGCGCTCAAGGTGGCGCCCGACAATGTCTGGTTCCAGCTTTATGCCGCCAAGGACCCGAACGTCACCGACGCGCTGATCGGGCGAGCGCGCGACGCCGGCGCCGGCGCCTTGGTGCTGACCGTCGATGTGCCGGTCCATCCCAAACGCGAGCGCAACTGGCGCAACGGCTTTTCCAACGTGCGCAATGGCGGTGTCTTCGAGGCGCTGAAGTTGAAGCCGTCGATCATCGCCGAGGCTTTGACCCACCCCGCCTGGGTCATGGAATATGTCCGCCTCGGCGGGGCACCCGGATTGGGCAACTGGGCGCCGCATGCCGGCAACGGCGCCACCAAAGCCGACAGCATCGCGCTTGGCCGCAGCCAGACGCCGGCCGCGGCGCAGACCTGGCGCGACCTCGAACGCTACCGGCGGCTGTTCCCGCGCCCGCTCGTCGTCAAGGGCATCCTCAACCCGGCCGACGCGATCCGCGCCGCCGAAATCGGCTGCGACGGGATCATCGTCTCGAACCATGGCGGCCGTCAGCTCGACCAGGCGCCGGCCTCATTGGACGCATTGCCGGCGATCAAGGCGGCGGTCGGCGACAAGCTCACGGTCATGCTCGACAGCGGCGTGCGCCGCGGTGCCGACATCCTGGTGGCATTCTGCCTCGGCGCGCAGTTCGTCTTTTTCGGCCGGCCGACGCTTTACGGCGCGGTCGCGGGCGGCGTGCCGGGTGTCAAAAAGGCGGTCGATATCTTCAAGGGCGAGATCGACCTCGTCATGGCCCAGATCGGCTGCCCGAGCCTCGCCGAGCTCGGCCCCGACTTTCTGTGGCGCGACGACTGGCAACGCAACGCGTGAGCCGGGCAAACGCCGGCGCGTAGCTGGCTACATAATCGCGCCTCAGACGGGGGCATTCGGGCCGATTTCGTGAAATTTCGGCGTTTCCTCCGATTTCCTTCGTTACGCGCTGCGGCCATTCTGCTCAGTTCGCCGCGCTGACGTGCTGGGTCGGCACGGCTGGATGATTGGAGGCGGAAGATAATGACGCGGATCGAAGCAGCGTTCTCGAGTGCGCGGCCAAGCGCCGGCCCGTCGCGACGGCGGGCGATCAGCGGACTTGCTGTTCTGCTCGTCGGCACGGCCATTGCCGCGACGTGGCGGCCCGCAGCGGCGGAGGATGTCCCGCTCGCGATCAAAGGCTATGACCCGATCGCCTACTTTACCGACGGGAAGCCGGTGCCAGGGCTCCCCGAGTTCGAATATCGGTGGGACGATTACCGCTGGCAGTTTGCGAGCGCCGCCCATCGCGACATGTTCAAGGCCGATCCGGTGCGTTACGCGCCGCAATTCGGCAATTACTGCGCGATGGCGCTCTCGCTCGGCCAGATCGTCGTGGCGAACCCGGAGAACTGGCTGATCCGCGACGGCAAGCTCTACGTTTTCGGCAAGCCGGCGCCGGCCGGACCGGCGCTGTTCGAGAAGAACCTCGCCGCGAACATCACCAAGGCAAACGCCAACCGGCCGATCCTGCCCAGGCAGTGATTGTCCAGCACAAGCTTACGGAGGAACGATGCAAACGCGATCACGCGCGGCCTGGCGGATGGCCGCTCTGCTGCTGGCGCTCGGGACGGTGGCGCTGCTGGCGGCGCCGGCCGCAACGGCGCAGGAGAAATTTGTCGTCAAGCCGCTGGCCGAGAAGAAGCTGGCGCAGCTCCCGGCCGGGACGCTCTATTGGCGGATCGAGAATTTTGCCACGCTTGCGCAGGCCCAGGCCGCCGCCGGCCCCACCGCGTTGGCCGCCGAAGCCGACGGCAAGGCATGGCTGTTCACGCTGGGCGCCAAGGGGGGTGCAACCGCCGGCGGGCACAAGGTCGCCGAAATCGGGCCGATCCCGACGATCGGGGCCGCGAGCTATCTGCTGCGCATCAACAGCGCAAACGGAGGTCCGGGCGCCAAGACGCGGGTGCACAGCCATCCGGGCTCGGAAACCTTTTACGTCCTGAGCGGCCGGCTCGCCGAAAGGATCCCGAGCGGCATGATCCAGGTCGGGGCCGGTCGGGCGGCGCCGGGTCGCGCCCTCGGCGAACCGATGCAAGCGTCCAGCAGCGGCCCGGACACCTTGAATGCGCTGGTCATGTTTGTCGTGGATGCCGGCCGGCCGTTCTCGTCGCCGGCGAAATTCGAATAAGGGGACCGCACGTCCGACACGCGGCCGGGCGAATAGCAGGGCTATGGGCTCGCTATGAGCCCGGCCTCGCGCAGCCCGCCGCGCAGATTTTCGAGATCGGTCGGGCTAAGGAATTTGCTGCCGAATTGCTGCGGATCGAAGGTCGGATCGAGACGGTGGATCGCGGCCACGACCGCGGTGGCATCTGCGGTCCGGCTCGCCCGGGCATAGGCGGCAGCCAGGACAATGCGGCTGAAGCTCGCGCCAGACGTCTCGCGCAGGTTGCGCCGTGCCTCTTCGATGGCGGCGTCGTAGCGCCCCTTCAGGTAATAGGCCAGGCTGAGGGCGAAACAGTCGAGCGGACCCAGATCGGGATCGAGATGCTGGGCGGCTTCCAGCGCCGCGATCGCCTTGTCGGTCTGCCCCATCCACATCAAGGCGTTGCCACGGCCGGCAAGGGCATAGGCGTCGTTCGGATTGACCGCAATCGCGCGGTCCATTTCGGCCAGAGCCTCGGCATAGCGCTGATAAAAGATGTCGATCCGGCCGAGGACGACATGCGCGCGCACATCGGAATCGTCGAGGTCGAGCGCCTTGGTCGCCGCGTCTGCGGCACGGCTGAGGGTCTGCGCCGGCGCTTCCGCCCAGCCCATCGAGACCGCGATGTAATAGCCTTCCGCGAGCCCCGCATAGGCGGCGGGCAAGCTCGGATCGAGCTCTATTGCGTGCCGTAAAAGCGTCCGCGCCGCCGCGATGCTCCCGCGCTCGGGGTGCTGCAGGGCCGGCCGGGCGCGCAAAACGTAATCATAGGCTTCGAGATTTCCGGGTGGCTTGGCGAATGCCTGCCGCCGCTCGGCTCGAGTCACTCGGACCGCGAACATCCCGGCGATCTCGGCGGCAATCTTGTCCTGCAACGAAAACAGCTCGGCAGCAGGTCGATCGAAGCCGGCGGACCACAGCACCTGCCCAGCCGCATCGATGAGACGGGCATCGACCCGCACCCGGTCGCCGCTCCAACGCACGCCGCCTTCCACCTGATACCGGACGGCGAGCCCGCGGGAGACCGCGCCGGGCTGCCCTCTGTAAGGCGAGACCGCGTTCCACGACATCACCGTCAGCTCGGAAAAGCGACCGAGCGCGCTGATCAGGTCCTGCGTCAGGCCGTCCACCACATAGCCGCGATTGGTGTCGCCGCCCAGGTCGGCAAAGGGCAGCACCGCGATCGTTGGCTTCTCCCCCAGCGCGGTGATCTCGGCCCCGGCTCGGGTCCCCGATCCGGAGGGCACGAACGCCCTCCAGCCCCCGGCAACACCGATCCCTATGAGGCCGGCGACCAGCACGGCCACGAGCGCGACCGCCGCCGGCTTGACGGCTCCCCAACGCAGCATCGCGGGGACCGGCGGCGACGCCCCGCCGGGCGGCTGCGACACCTCGGTCTCGTCCCGATTTGGCGCGTCGTCCGCCGCTGATGCGGCAAGCGGCGACACGGCGGCGTCCAGCCGATAGCCGCGGCGCGGAATCGTGCGGATCAGGCGCGCGCCGTCTTCTCCCAGCGCGCGGCGCAGCTCGCCCACACTCTGCACCAAGGTGTCGTCGGTGACCGCCAAATCCGGCCAAACAGCCGAAAAAAGCTCGTCTTTCGAAACCAGCCGCGCGCAGTTTTCGACAAGGCAGTCGAGGACGGCGAAGGTCTTCGGCCGAAGCGAAATTTCGGCCCCGTCGCGCAACAAAGAGCCGCGTGTCCGATCGAGAATATAGCGATCAAACCGCACCCGCGGGGCAACTGCCGGCGTTGCAGATGCGTCGCCACCCGTGTCGGCTGTTGCGGTGCTGATCAAAGATGGGTCCCCACGAGCCGAGCCCGCCCCGACCCGACCCCGCGCAGCAGGATCAAGCAGGGTGGCCGATCTTGACACCCGCCGAGAGAGGAATCCAGGTGTCGACAGTGGCGTCACATGGCGCTCATTGGCTGACGGGTTGGGCCGCCTTGGTGATGGACCGCGACCTTCAGCTGCCCGTCGCGCGGCCGGCGGCGGGGGCGCCGATCGGTACGGCTTGGGTCAGCGCGCTGTCGATGGCTTCGATCGAGCGGTGGCTCGTCTCGAAGCCGATAAACCAGAAGGCGAAGGCGCCGAGCACATACCAGAAGGCGAAATAGAGGAAACCCGGCACGAGGGCGTCGAGGGTTGCCGCCGGCTTGACGTAGTTGGACGAGCCGGCGATCAGCGCGAGGCCGGCCGGTCCGATGAACTTGCCGAGATTGCCGATGCCGTAGACGAAGCCCATGCCGCTGCCGCGCAGCCGCGCCGGCCACAATTCGCCCATATAGGGGCCGACGATCGAATAGTTGCCGCTGCCGAAAAAGCTGTGCAGCAACAGCATCACATAGAACATCGACACGGTGCCGAGAAAGACGCTGTGCAGATAGCCGGCGAGCGCTGTGCACACCGCCGCGGTCAGGCAGCTGAAGACGCCGCTCGCACGGCGCCCCCAGGCGTCGGAAATCCACGAGCACATAAACCGGCCGGCGATCGCCGAGAGCGCGATCCAGATGCCCAATGCGGAGGCTTCGCGCGGGGTGACCTTGAGCACCATGACGAGCAAGGTCACGGTCCACAGAGCGAGGCCGACACCGCCCGTTTGGCTGAGCCCGGTCAAGGCGCCCGCGACGATGCTGCGCGGGTATTTGAACAATTCGAGCCAGCGGGTTTTTTCGACCGGAGGCGGCACCGCCGGCAGCGGGATCTGGTCGATGCTCGTCATCAGCGCCCAGGCGAGCGAGCGGCGGGCCTCTTCGAGCCGCCCCTGGCGCATCAGCCAATACGGCGATTCCGGGACCCAGGCGCGGATGTAGAGGGTCAGGAACGCCGGCAGGAGGCCGACGGCGAAGAGGCCGCGCCAACCGATGTAAGGGGTCGCGTAGGCCGCCAGCACCGCGCCGATCAGCGAGCCCGCCGGCAACATCGTCGTCGTCAGCCCGGTCAGCCAGCCGCGCTTGGCGGTCGGCACGAACTCCTGGATGACCGTGATATCGACCGAATACATGCCGGTCACGCCAAAGCCGACAAAGAAGCGGCAGATGACGAGATAGATCCAGGCGTGCTCCGGGGTCAGCGCCATCGCGCCGGTGGCGATCGAGGTGTTCAAGACCGTGCCGATCATCGCCTTGCGCCGGCCGACTTTGTCGGCCACCCAGCCCCATATGATCGAGCCGAACGGCGCGCTGATGCCCGAGGCCAAGAGGATCAGCCCCGCTTGGCCGAAGGTCAGGTGCCAATCCTTGACGATGAACGCCAGGACAAAGGCGATCAGCCCGAAATCGAAGAAATCGAGCATATCGCCGATGGTGGCGGCACCGGCGATCTTCCACTGGTTCTTCGTCAGCTTTGTCTGGGCGTCTAGCCGGTCGAGCATGGCGCTGTCTCCGTGGTCAGCTGGCCGACGGGGCCGTTGGGTGCTTATCGTTGCATGCGCTTGCCGCGGTGCTCAGTTGCCGGCGACATGGCCGGCCGGCTGCGCGCTGCCTCTTACCTGTGCGCTCAGCTCGCGGTCGATCTCGTCGATCGTCCGGCCGCTGGTTTCGAAGCCGATAAACCAGAATGCGGCGGCGCCGAGGACATACCAGAACGCGAAATAGAGGAAGCCCGGGACCAGCGCGTCGAGCGTCGCCGCCGGCTTGACGAAATTGTTCGAGCCGGCGATCAGCGCGAGGCCCAGCGGGCCGATGAACTTGCCCAGATTGCCGACGCCATAGACGAGGCCCATGCCGCTGCCGCGCAGCCGCGCCGGCCACAATTCGCCCATATAGGGGCCGACGATCGAATAGTTGCCGCTGCCGAAAAAGCTCTGCAGCAGCAGCATCACGTAGAACATCGACACGGTGCCGAGAAAGACGCTGTGCAGATAGCCGGCGAGCGCCATGAACACCGCTGCGAACAGGCAGGCCAAGACGCCGCCGCCGCGGCGCCCCATCGCGTCGGACAGCCAGGAGCAGAAGAAGCGCCCGAGGATCGCCGAGATGCTGATCCACACGACGAGCCCTGAGGCGATGGCCGGGGTCACCTTCAGCACCATGACCAGCAACGTCACGACCCACAGCGCGAGACCGACCCCGCCCGTTTGGCTCAACCCGGTCAGGCAGCCGGCGATCAGGCTGCGCGGGTATTGGAACAGCTCGAGCCAGCGGGTGCGCTCGACCTCCGGCGCCACGGCCGGCAGCACGATGTCCTTCTCGTCCATCATCAGGACCCAGGAAAGCGATTTGCGGGCCTCGGCGACCCGTCCCTTGCGCATCAGCCAATGCGGCGATTCGGGGACCCAGATGCGGATCAGCAAGGTCAGCAGCGCCGGCCCCAGCCCGCACAGCACAAGGCCGCGCCAGCCGATATAGGGCGTGGCAAAGCGGCCGAGGATGGCGCCGAGCAAAAAGCCCGCCGGCAGCATCGTCGTCGTCAGCCCGGTCAGCCAGCCGCGCTTGGTCGCCGGCAGGAATTCCTGCATCAAGGTGATATCGACGCTGTAGACGCCGGTCGTGCCGATGCCGACAAAAAAGCGGCAGATCACCAGAAAGAGCCAGCCCCGCTCGGGGGTCAGCGCCATCGCTCCGGTGGCGAGCGCGACATTGAGGATCGTCGCGATAAACACGGTGCGGCGGCCGATCTTGTCGGCCATCCAACCCCAGAAGATCGAGCCGATCGGCGCGCCGATGCCCGAAGCCAGCAGGATCAGCCCCGATTGGCCATAGGTCAGGTTCCAGCCCTTGACGATAAACGCGAGAACAAACCCGATCAGCAGAAAGTCGAAAAAATCGAGCATGTCGCCCAGCGTCGCCGCCGCCGCGATCTTCCACTGGTTTATTGTCAGCTTTTGCTGGTTTTCCAGCTGCTCCAACATCGTCCCCTCCCCAAACCACCGCCGGCAGGCGGCAAGGCGCCATTCCCTCTCGTTGGGCGAGAGTGTTTCTTGAGCGGCGCCGGCGCGTCTTACGCACGCCTCAGCGCTCGCCGACCGCAAGCCTGCGCTTGCTATGGGAGGATAACGGCGCCCGAATGCATTGGCAAACGCGACCGCCGGGCCCAGCCGATGGCCGGACCCGGGCGGATATGCTGCGGCGGGTTCAGTCGGCGGCGCGGTTTGCTGCGGCGCGTGCCGGTTCGCCCGATGGGCGGGTCAGCGCGCTGTCGATCTCGTCGAGCGTGCGGCCGCGGGTTTCCATGCCGATCAGCCAGAACGCGACCGCCCCCAGGATGTACCAGACGGCGAAATAGTTGAAGCCGGGGACGAGCGCGCCGAGCGTCGCCTCCGGCTTGACGAAATTGGACGAGCCGGCGATCAGCGCCAAGCCGGCCGGGCCGATAAACTTGCCCAGATTGCCGACGCCGTAAACAAACCCCATGCCGCTGCCGCGCAGGCTGGCCGGCCACAGCTCGCCCATATAGGGGCCGACGATCGAGTAGTTGCCGCTGCCAAAGAAATTCTGCAGCAGGATCATCAGGAAGAACACCGACACGCCGCCGATAAAGAAGCTGTGCAGGTAGCCCGCGAGCGACATGAACAACGCCGCGATCAGGCAGGCGAAGATGCCCGAGGCGCGGCGCCCCCAGGCGTCCGAGATCCACGAGCAGAAAAAGCGGCCGAGAATCGCCGAGATGCTGAGCCAGACGACGAGCTTCGAGGCCTCGGGCGGGCTGATTTTGAGCACCATGACAAAGAGCGTCACCTGCCACAGCGCCAGCCCCACCCCGCCGGTCTGGGTCAAGCCGGTCAGGCATCCGGCGACGATGCTGCGCGGATATTTGAAAATATCGAGCCAGCGCGTCTTCTCGACCGGCGGCAGCCTCGCCGGCAAGGTGACCTTGGCCGGGTCCATCTGCAATGCCCAGGCGAGCGACCGGCGCGCCTCCTCGACCCGGCCCTGGCGCAGCAGCCAGTACGGCGATTCGGGGACGAAAGCGCGAATGTAGAGGCACAAAAACGCCGGCAGAAGCCCGATCGCAACCATGCCGCGCCAGCCGATATAGGGTGCCGCATAGGCCCCGAGCAATCCGGCGAGCAAGGCGCCGGCGGGCAGCATCGTCGTGGTCAGCCCGGTGAACCAGCCGCGCTTGTGGGCGGGCGAGAACTCCTGCATCAGCGTGATGTCGACCGAATAGAGGCCGGTCACCGCAAAGCCGACAAAGAAGCGGCAGACGACCAGATAAATCCAGCCCCCTTCCGGGGTCAGCGCCATCGCGCCGGTGGCGATCGACACGTTCAGCACGGCGGTGACGAGGGCGGCGCGCCGGCCGACCTTGTCCGCCATCCAGCCATAGAGCAGCGACCCGAACGGCGCGCTCACTCCCGAGGCGAGCAAAATCGCGCCCGCTTCGCCATAGGTCAAATGCCAGTTTTTTACGACGAATGCCAGAACGAAGCTGATCATATAGAAATCGAAAAAATCGAGCATATCGCCCAGCGTTGCCGCTCCGGCGATCTTCCACTGATTGAACGTCAGCTTCTTCTGCTGCTCCAACAGCTCGAGCATGCGCACACTCTCCCCTTGGCCGGTCCGGCTCCGCCTTGGCCAGTCCGATCCGGCTACAGAACCTGTTTTGCGGTTTAGCGGATGCTCGACGCGCCCTGGGCCGACCGGCTTATGACGGCACGCTTACATGCGGCGCATGCATAACAGCAAACCTCGTTTTTGCGTTGCAGGAATGCGCGGCGCCGCGGGCGCCGGTCAATAGCCGCCGGCGCTGCAATAGTGCCAGCTCGACCCGTCGAGGCCGTAGAGCAGCGCCAGCCGCTGATCGCCTTGATGGGCGAGGACCACCCGGAAGCGCTCGCCGGCGCATCCGGCAGCAGCCGCGTCCGCCGGTTTCGGCAGGTTTTTTGCCGCGGCGCAGCTCGCCGCCCAGTCGGGCAGCGCAGCGGGTGCGGCGGTGAGGCGCTTGCCGTCGGCGAGCACGAAATAGTCGGTCGGCTTGCCGTCCTTGACATCGGCGTGCAGCGCCAGCGTGCCGTAGCGCGACCGGTAGAAGCCGGCCTGCTGGTCGCCATCGGCGGCGCCCGCGGGCACCGCCCGAAAGGTCAGCGCGCTGCATAGCGGCGGCCCTTTTTGCGCGGCGTGCTTGGGTGCCCCAAAGGCCGCCGCGGCGCTGACGCCGAGAGCGAGCCCGATCGCAATCGCAAAGATACTCTTCACCGCGCCCTCCCGATACCGCGAGCCGGCACGCTTATAGCCTCCGAACAGCCCCGGCGGTAGGCTTCCCGCGCATGCTCCGGGCGCTCTTGCGGATCGCGCTGTCGCTCGCGCTGTGCAGCACCCTGGTGCCGGCACAGGCAGCGGGGCTGGCGCTGGTTCTGGCCATCGACGTCTCGGCGAGCGTCAGCGCCGACGCCTATTTTTTGCAGCATGACGGCATCGCCCGCGCCTTCGCCAATCCGCGGCTCATCGACGCGGCCGCCGCCGTCCCGGGCGGCATCGAGGTCTTGGTTCTCGAATGGTCGGACCCCGACAAAATCAAGGTGACGGTCGATTGGCAGGAGGTCGCCGACGCCGAAAGCGCACGCGCCTTTGCCGCGGCGGTGCGGGCGAGCGGGCGCAGCTCGCACGGGCTCACCGCGATCGGGCCGGCCCTGCTCGCCGCGGCCGAGCAATTCGGCCGCCTGCCGGCGCCGGCCGCGCGGCGGGTCATCGACATCTCGGGCGACGGAATCGCCAATTTCGGGATGGCGCCGGCCCTCGCGCGCGACCGCGTCACTGCCCTCGGGATCACGATCAACGGGCTCGCGATCCTGAATGCGCAACCGTGGCTCGAAGACTATTACCGGCGCAACGTCATCGGCGGCGACGGCGCCTTTGTCGTCGAGGCGCAGAATTTTGACAGCTTTGCCGCAGCGATATTGCGCAAGCTGGTGCAGGAGGTGGCCGGCCGGGTCCCGGCCGGCATCGCTCAGATGCAGTAGGTGCGGATCGGGGCAAAGCCGTTGAACCCGACCGAGGCATAGCTCGCGGTGTAGGCGCCGGCCGACAGGATTTCGACCTTGTCGCCGACCTCGAGACCGAGCGGCAGGCGATACTCGGTCTTTTCGTAGAGGATGTCGGCGCTGTCGCAGGTCGGGCCGGCGAGGATCACCGGGGCGTCTTCGCCGTCGCGGCCGGGGGTGACGATGCGGTATTTGATGCTCTCGTCCATCGTCTCGGCGAGCCCGTTGAACTTGCCGACATCGAGATAGACCCAGCGCCGCGCGTCATCGCAGCCTTTGTCGGCGATCAGCACGACCTCGCTCTGGATGACGCCGGCGTCGCCGACCAAGGAGCGGCCCGGCTCGATGACGATCTCCGGCAATTTGTTGCCGAAATGCCGGGTGACCGCATCCATCACCGCGCGGGCATAATGCTCTACCGCCGGCACCTCGCCGCGATACTGCGCCGGAAAGCCGCCGCCGATATTGATCATGCGCAGGTCGATATCGGCCTCGGCCAGCAGCGAGAACATGCGCGCGGCGGTGCCGACCGCACCGTCCCATTGCCCGAGGTCGGTCTGCTGCGAGCCGACATGGAACGACACCCCGCACGGGTCGAGGCCGAAATCGCGTGCCCGGCGCAGCAATGCGACCGCCATTTCGGGCACGCAGCCGAATTTGCGCGACAGCGGCCATTCGGCCCCTTCGCACGCGACCAGGATGCGGCAAAAGACGCCGGCGCCGGGAGCGGCGCGCGCCAATTTGCCGAGCTCCTCTTCGCTGTCGAAAGCATAGAGGCGCAGCCCGGCGCGATAGGCGAAATCGATGTCCTTTTCCTTTTTTATCGTGTTGCCGAACGACATCCGGCCGGCCGCGATCCCGTTCGCCAGGCACAGCTCGATCTCGCCGCGGCTCGCCACGTCGAAATTGGCGCCTTTGCCGTCGAGCATCGCGACGATCTGCGGCGCCGGGTTGGCCTTGACCGCGTAAAAAATTCGGGCGAGCGGCAGGCTCCGGCGCAACCCGTCATAGGCAGCGGCGATCACGCCGAGATCGACGACGAGGCAAGGCGTCTCGGGCTGATGCTCGGCGAAAAAGCGCGCAATCCTCTCATTCATCAATCGGGTCATCCTTGCATCAAAGGGCTAAGCATCCGCAACGGCGATCGGCGCGCGCGGCGGCGGCTCGACGGAAGCGAGCCGAAAATGCCGATCCGGAAGCGAGCCGGACCGGCCGTGAGTTTTTGCTTAGCTCAGACTGCTCGGATCGATGACCCGATTGCCCCGCCCGCGCAGACGCGTTCCCCGAAGGTTGGCGTCAGGACAGGGCACCACGTCCCTCAGCTGGAAAGCAACCATCGCGACCTCCCTCTCGGGACCGGCCTCGCGGCCGGGCAACCAAAAAGGACGCGTTACGTCGTTGCATAACCACCATGGGCCATAGGCACGTGCGAGTGCGTCGAGGCCGCGATAGATAGGTCCAGCCGCCCGAAATGCAAGAGGAATTTCCGCAGCGCGGGACGCGCTGTCGAAACCTCCCCCGCCTCACTTGTCGCGCGCACGCCGCCGCGGCATCGGCAGGACGTTCGCGCCCACCGAAAATGCCGCACGCCAGTCGCAGCGGGCCGCTGCCGCCGCCGGCCAGGACGGCCGGGCCGCACCCGGCGCCGTGCCGAGGCGTTGGCCTTCAGCCTCGCCCGCGGTCCGGATTCGACCGGCCCGATGCCGACGGCCATGACCGCCGAGGCCCAGCAGCCGGATGATTAAAGTCAGCCGCGACGTCCGCGCCGGACTGCGCTTGGCGAGAAGCCGCTGCAGGTCATCGAGCCGTAAACGTGCCGCCCGCGACCGCTGATCGAGCTCGGCCCTCGACGCCTGACGGCGGCTCGGATCGTCTCTCGACATCGCACCCTCCGCTGTCTTCACCACACGAGGGGCGATTTAGGGCGCGTCGGGCCCAACTGCTGTGAGCTGGCTCACACTCCAGCGAATTTTACGGTTCACCCGCGCCGCGCCGCAGCACGCTGGGAGCGGCGTTCGGGGAGCGGGATGACGAGGCCGGGGCGCTGGGCCGCGATGCGCTCCTGCGCCGCCTCGATGATCAGCCGCAACAGATCGCAATAGCGCAGCCCGGCGATCTCAGCCATCAGGTTGAGCTTGCCGTCCCAGCACCATCCGGGGTTCGGGTTGACTTCGAGAAGGCGGATTTCGCCGGCGGCATCGGCGCGGAAATCAAAGCGGGCATAGTCGCGGCACCCCAGCCGCTCGAACAAAATGCTGGTGTAATCGGCGAGCTGGCGCCGCGCTTCCTCGTCGAGGCGCGCCTCGCGATAGCGCAGGTCGGTCCAATAGGGCGACTCCGGGATCCATTTCAATTCATACGGCAAGAGCCGCGGCAACAGCGGATCGAGCCCGGAATAATCGACTTCGAGCGGCGGCAATACCCGATAGCCCTGACCGGGATTGCCGACGATGCCGATCGAATATTCGGGGCCGGTCAGAAATTCCTGGATCAATATCGGGCAGCCGGGCATCTGCTCGCGCAAACGGCCGAGGCGATTGATTGCCTCCTCCCAGCTGTGCACGACGGCATCGCGGGCGATGCCGACCGACAAATCGCCAAAATTGGGCTTGATCAGCGCCGGGAACACCGAAGGGATGGTGGCCGCGAGATCGTCGGAATTGAAATAGGTCTCGGCCGGGACCGGCACGTCGATCGCCTGCGCCACCCCGCGAACCAGCGATTTGTTGTAGCACAGGCCGAGGCAGGCAGGCCCGGCGCCGCTATAGGGGATGTCGAGCATCTCCAAAACCGCCGGAACATGCAATTCCATAAAGGCATCGTTGTTGAAGCCCTCGTCGCAAAAATTGAGGACAAAATGCGGGCGGCTGGCGCGCAATTCCGCATAGAGCGAGGCGTGATTGTCGAGATAGCGAAACCGATAGCCCGGCAGCTGGTCCAGCGCCGCCTTGAGCCGATCGATCGTGTCGATGTCCTCCTCGTTGCAGCGGCCGTTGCGTTTGATCGGATCGGGCAGGCGCGGGTCACCGAGGATGACGGTGACGTCGGGAAAGAGGGCGCCGCGGCGCCGCACCCGACCGATGGCTCGCGGCGCTTCGCCGGTCACAAAGAGCCGGTGCGCCACCATGCCGAGATCCTGGTTGCGAGCCGATTCGGGCGCCAGCAGCGGGTGAAACCGGATATTGCCGAAACCCGCCCCGTTCAACAGCGCTTCGAGCCGTTCCTGGGAATAGAGCCGCTCGGCATAGAATTGATCGGCAATCACCCCCCTCTCGGCATGAACCACGACCTCGCGGCTGATCAGCCGGTCACGGTCGCCGGCGAGGTCGCGCTCGCGACAGACAAAATGGTTCTGGTCGACCCATTCCCAGGAGCGCGGCTCGAAGTGCCGGCGCATCCAATCGCCGTCCATCAAATCCATTGCCAGCATGCCGCCGGAGGCGAGCGCCCGCTTGACCGCTTCGAGCACCGCGAGGTCGTCTTCCGGCCGCTCGAAATAGCCGAACGAGTTGCCGAGGATGCAGGCGCAGTGAAATTCGCCGTCGCCGAGCCGGAACCGCCGGGCATCGCCTTCGTGAAACGAAACCGCCAGATTGCTCTGCTTGGCGCGCTTGCGGGCGAGCCGGATCAGATAGCGCGAGCGGTCGAGCCCGGTCACATGGCGGAAGCCGCGGGCAGCGAGCTCGAGCGAATGACGGCCCTGGCCGCAGCACAGATCGAGGATCCGGTCGTTGCGTTCGATCCCGGCGCTGCGGATCAGCAAATCGACCTCGTCGGCGGTGTTGCGATCGTTCTCGATCACATCGCCATCGGTTTCGAGATAGAGCGAGTTGAACAGAGTGCGCCACCAATCGGACGGCAGGTGGCGTTCGAGGTCGGAGACCGGGCCCAAGGTTCGCGCGCCGACCCGCCGCCCCGGCTCGGCTCCGTCGCGCCCCAAGCCGGCGCAACCGGAATTGGCACCGTTGGTCTTCTTCCCCATAACCGCCCCCCAACCGCTTCAAACCTCGAGAATGCGGTTGTACGATCAGAAAAACGTCCAGCGCCTTTCACTCGCGGAGCGCAGGCAAATCGCTCTCTCGAAGCTCCGCATCGGCTAACAGCGCTTGTCGGCGACAGTTCGAAACAGTTACCGGAGTTTTCAAGGCGGCATCGACCGGTCAGCGGGGCGGGCGCAGCTCGATCGCGCCGAGCCGCGCGCCGGTCGCCAGATCGACGAGCAAGAGCTCGCGGTTGCCGTCGGGCAGCACAACATCGAGGACCAGGCGATCGGCAGCGGCGGTCATCGCCTCGATCCTGGCACCTCGCGGCAATTCGATCGTGCCGCCGGCAAACGACCGGGGCCCGCCGGCGGGTCGGCCGCGCTGCGACAATCGCGCCGCAATGACGGCGATGACGATCGCGAAACCGGCGACGAGCACGACGGCCATGACGATATTGAACACCTTCAGAGCGCGCATCCGACCACCCTTGCAGCGCCGCGCCGCTGATGATTGCTGACCTCGCAGCGGGATCGAGCGCCGAGATTTGCGCGGGCGTGGACGAAGCGGGGCTGCGTCTCGACCGCCTGCTCGTGCTCCATCTCCCGACCCTGTCGCGCACCCGGCTGAAGCGGCTTATCGAAAGCGGCCATGTAACGCGGGGCGGCATCGCATGTCGCGAGCCGTCGCTGCGGGTCCAGCCGGGCCATGAGTTTATCGTGACGCTTCCCGAACCCGAAGACGCTGCACCGGCGCCGCAAGAGATCGCGCTCGACATCCGGTTTGAAGACGCGCATCTGATCGTTGTCGACAAGCCCGCCGGCCTCGTCGTTCACCCCGCGCCGGGAAATCCCGACGGCACGCTCGTCAATGCGCTGATCGCCCATTGCGGGCCGAGCCTCTTGGGGATCGGCGGGGTACGGCGGCCGGGGATCGTGCATCGTCTCGACAAGGATACCAGCGGGCTGATCGTCGTGGCCAAGACCGACGCCGCGCACCGGGCGCTGTCAGGCGATTTCGCCGCACGCCGGATCGATCGCGCCTATGCCGCCTTTGTCTGCGGCGTGCCGCTTCCCGCGATCGGCGAGATCATCGGCAACATCGGGCGCAGCCCGGCAAACCGCAAGAAGATGGCGGTGGTCGGCGAGGGCAAAGGCAAAAGCGCCCTCACCCGCTATCGGGTCGAGCGCAGCTTCGGCACCGTTGCGGCGCTGGTCGAGTGCCGGCTCGCCACCGGGCGCACCCACCAGATTCGGGTGCATCTCGCCGCTCGTGGCCACCCGCTGATCGGCGACCCGCTATACGGCCAGCGCCGCGCCCGGGCGGCGGCGCCGATTGCCGCCTTTCGGCGCCAGGCGCTGCATGCCAGGCGGCTCGGCTTCGCCCACCCGGCCGACGGCAGGCCGCTGAGCTTCGACAGCCCTTTGCCAGCCGATCTTCACGCGCTGTTTACCGATTTAGAGCGACTTTAAACTGGACAAAGTCCTACCATCTCAGTAGGGTTTGACCGGCCGGCGTGGGGATCGCTGCGCGATGCGCGACGTTTACCCGGTACCGGTATCTACGCGGAGTATGATTTTTCAATGGCATCCCTTTCGGTCCCGTCCGTCTCCTCAGAAGGAAACCTGAGCCGATATCTCCAGGAAATCCGCAAGTTTCCGATGCTGGAGCCGGATGAGGAGTTCATGCTCGCCAAACGGTGGAAGGAGCACGAGGATCCGCAGGCCGCTCACCGGCTGGTGACCAGCCATCTGCGCCTCGTCGCCAAGATCGCGATGGGCTATCGCGGCTATGGCCTGCCGCTCTCGGAGCTGATTTCCGAGGGCAATGTCGGCATGATGCAGGCGGTCAAGCGGTTCGACCCCGATCGCGGCTTTCGGCTCGCGACCTATGCCATGTGGTGGATCCGGGCGGCGATCCAGGAATACATCCTGCACTCCTGGTCGCTCGTCAAAATGGGCACGACAGCGGCGCAAAAGAAGCTCTTTTTCAATTTGCGCAAGTTGAAGGGCCAGCTCCAGGCGATGGAGGAAGGCGATCTCTCGCCGGAAAACCTGAAGAAGATCGCGACCGAGCTCGACGTCCCCGAAGCCGATGTCGTCAGCATGAACCGGCGGCTGGCGAGCCCCGACCATTCATTGAATGCGCCGCTCAGGATCGACAGCGAAGGCGAATGGCAGGATTGGCTCGTTGACGAAAGCGAAAGCCAGGAGACGCGCCTCGGCGAGCGACAGGAGCTGGGCTTGCGCCGCGACCTCCTGGAAAAGGCGATGACGCATCTCAACGACCGCGAGCGCCACATCCTCTCCGAGCGCCGGCTGCGCGACAACCCGACGACGCTCGAAGATTTGTCGCAGCAATACCGCATCTCGCGCGAGCGGGTGCGCCAGATCGAGGTGCGCGCCTTCGAAAAGCTGCAAAAAGCGATCAAGGCCGCCGCGATCGAGCGCCGCCTCGTCACCCACTGAGCCGGGCGCCGGCTCAGGGCCAGCGGAATGCGCTGATTGCAATGGCGTGCGGGTGTGCCTTGTCCGGCATTCCCGCCCGATCGGCCGTCATCGACACCTTCGCTTTTACGCAATCGGGCTGGGGTTTCTCCGATAACACCGCCGACGGGCTGGCTGTCGGCGCAGCCGATCCAGGCGGCATCCTGGCCGGCACCTTCACCGGCACGGTCGAGCCGGACGGCCTGGTCCGGCTCGCCGATCTCACGGCGTTTTCCGACTCGTACAGCGATTCGGCCGCGAAAGGGATCGTCGGCATGAGCCTCGCGGACCTGAGCGTCTTTGCCTATGATGCGACGAGCGGGTTCGGCAGCCTCGACATGGCCGGAACCTACGGCAAGGACCAGACCTGCGAAGGCAACGCCGTCCCGACCACCCCCGATTGCAACGGCTCCGGCACTGTCGTTTATACGGCTGGGATCGACGGAGCGATCTTCAAGGCCGGGCTGCCGCTTCCGTCTCTGCTGACTTTGGACCAGCCGGTCATAACCTTGGTGTCGAGCGTTACCACACCGGTGCCGGCGATACCCGAGCCGTCGGCGCTGTCGCTCGTCGCCGTCTTCGCGGGCCTCTGCGCTGTTGCCGGCTGGCGGCGAAGGACCGAAAAATCGCCTGCCGTTTAAGGTGAAATTAAGAAAAAATCAGTAAAGTCCCGATGGAAAAGCAAGCGTGCAGTTGCCGCCTCGGCCGCACGCCTGCCGCTCGATAGGCTCGAAAGTGGGATCGCCGAGGAGCAGCGCATGCTTAGAACCTTTATCGCAGCGGCTGTTGCGGCCGTTGGATGCGCGATGGCATCGCCGCCCGCCCGTGCAGCGACGATCGACACCTTCTCCTTCACCCAATCGAATTGGCTGGCATCCTTCGTTAAGGGGAGCATGGTGCAGACCCAAGGACAAGTTGCGGGTGGTCTGCTTTCCGGCACCTTTACCGGCATCGTCGAGCCCGGCGGCCTGATTCGGCTCGGTGACCTCAGCGCGTTCTCCGACAACTTCACCGACACGCTCGCCCCGATGGGCGTTGCGACGACAGCCATGAACCTGGGGGACCTGACGGCCTTTTCCTATCTGACGGCAGGCGGGCCCAGCACCCTCGACATCGCCGGAACCCTCGATAACGGCGGGAACTGCGTCGGCGGCGCAGTGCCGTTCAGCCCGGCCTGCACGTTCAATTTCGGTTTCACCTATCCGCCCGGCGTTTTCGGGGCCGTCTTTGTCGCTGGCGACACGGTTCCGATCGCGGTCGCCCTCGACCAGCCGGTCATCACACTGGTGTCGAGCGTCACCACGCCGCCGGCAGTGCCCGAGCCGTCCGAGCCGGCGCTCCTCATTGTCTTCGCCGGTCTTTTTGGTGTTGCCGGATGGATCGCCCGCCATGATGCGGCGGGGTCAACCGGCGCGTAGATACGAGCCCGACCCGGCCCGGCCACAGCGCCGCGAGCGCCGCGTGGCGATCCTGCGCGGCGGCAAGATCGACGATTTCCAATTCCTCGACGATCGGACAGATCCAATAGGCCTTGGCCCCGCCGGCGATGGCGCGGCCGAGCGCGGCAAACTGCAAAAAGCAGCCCCTGGGCGACGTCGTCGAGGTCGGCGATGCGCGGCACGACATAAAAACGCCTGCCCGCCGCGGTCGCGCTCGCGCATGATCGCCTCGCAGATCGTCACCGGTAGCATCCAACTCTTGAATTGAGGCTCGAAATCATGACCGGGTATATAACCGGGCTGCAATAGCGGGATAAAATGACACAAGCTTCTCAGAGACGAGCCGCAGCAAGTTATCGTCGTCGGCTCGCCGAGCACGGGATTAGCCGTTACGAGGTGCGCGGGTTGGCGAGGGACAAAGAACTCATCCGCAAGCTCGCCAAGCGTCTCGCCGTCGAGGACGCCGAGGCAGTCAGATTGCGGACGGAGGTTCTGGAGCAGGTCTCTGACCAACCACCGCGCCGCGGCGGTGTTTGGGCCGCACTACGCCGGTCGCCGCTCGTCGGAGCCAACTTGGCCCTTGAACGCGCGTTTGCTCCACCGCGCGAAGTCGATCTGTGACACATTATCTCTTGGACACAAACATCGTCAGCGAAGCCGCCAAGCAGCAGCCCTCGGCCGCCGTAGCAGATTGGGTTCAGAGCCAAGCCGACAGCGACCTTTTCATCTCGACCCTGATCATCGCCGAGATATGGCGCGGCGTGATCGAGATGGTTTCCAGCCGAAGGCGACGGAACCTGGAGGCGTGGTTCCTCGGAGCGGAGGGGCCTTCCGCGCTCTTCTCCAGCCGCGTGCTTTCCTTCGACGAGCGTGCGGCGATGGAGTGGGCGCAGATCATGGCGGCAGGAACGGCTGCCGGGCGCGCGCGCAGTCCGGTCGATATGATTATTGCGGCAACCGCGGCGGCGAACCACTGCGTCGTCGTTACCGTCAATGAGCGGCATTTCCGGGGCGTGGTCGATTACATCAACCCGATGGCGGCCGGAAGCGGCGCCCCGGTCCGGTGACTGCGTTTCAGGCGCCCTGCTCCTCCTTTGGAGTCCCTGCTCGCCGACGGGGCCGCCGCATAGATCGTCAAGGAGGCCGTGTGTAATTGGGGCTGGTGGCAGCACCGGCCCCACTCACGCCCTTCGCGCGACCTTCGGCTCCGATTCCGGCGACGCCACGGCGGCGGCGTTGGTCCCGGCCGTGCGGGCGATTTTGACGAGGGCTTGGAGGAGACGGGCGACGCCGGCGAGGCGCTGCTTCTCGTCGTCCCAATTGCGCAGGTAGACGATCTTGTGGTCGGGGCGCAGCTTTAGCGTGCCGGCATTGCGCTGGATCAATTCGACGAGGCCCGCCGGGTTGGCAAAGCGGTTGCCGCGCAAGGTGATGACGGCACCTTTGGGGCCCGCCTCGACGCGCTCGACCCCGGCTTCGCGGCAGGCGCGCTTGATTGCGATGATCTGCAGCAGATTGTCGACCTCGGCCGGCAACGCGCCGAACCGATCGATCAGCTCGGCGGCAAAAGCGTCGATCTCGCGCCGGTCGGCGAGCGTGGCGATGCGCCGGTAAAGGCCGAGCCGCACACCGAGATCGGCAACATAGGCTTCGGGGATCAGCACCGGGGTGCCGATTGTGATCATCGGGCTCCATTCATCGGGTGCCGCGGCATCGCCGCCCGCGCTGCGCGCGGTGGCCACCGCCTCTTCGAGCATGTGCTGGTAAAGCTCGATGCCGACCTCGCGGATATGGCCCGACTGCTCGTCGCCCAAGAGATTGCCGGCGCCGCGAATGTCGAGGTCGTGGCTTGCCAATTGAAACCCGGCGCCGAGGTTGTCGAGGGTCTGCATGACCTCGAGCCGGCGCTCGGCGGTCGCCGACAATTTCTTCTTTTCGGGAAGGGTCAGATAGGCATAAGCGCGGATCTTGGCGCGCCCGATGCGGCCCCTGAGCTGATAGAGCTGGGCGAGGCCGAACATGTCCGAGCGGTGGACGATCAAGGTGTTGGCCGAGGGTATGTCGAGCCCCGAATTCGATGATGTTGGTCGACAACAAGAGGTCGAAGGCGCGCTCGTCGAAGGCAGTCATCACCGCCTCCAATTCCGAGGCGGCCATGCGGCCATGCGCCATCGCGAACTTGATCTCGGGCACGATCTCGCGCAGCCCCTGGGCGACGTCGTCGAGGTCGGCGATCCGCGGCACGACATAAAACGCCTGCCCGCCGCGGTCGCGCTCGCGCATGATCGCCTCGCGGATCGTCACCGGGTCGTAGGGCATGACAAAGGTGCGAACCGCCAGCCGGTCGATCGGCGGCGAGGCGATGATGCTCATCTCGCGCACGCCCGACAGCGCCAATTGGAGGGTGCGCGGGATCGGCGTGGCGGTCAGGGTCAATACATGCACATCGGCTTTGAGCTGCTTCAGCTTTTCCTTTTGCGACACGCCAAAATGCTGCTCCTCGTCGACCACGAGCAGCCCGAGATGGGCGAAACGCACATCCTTGGCCAGGAGCGCGTGGGTGCCGACGACGATGTCGAGCCGGCCGTCGGCCAAGTCTCTTTTAGCCTCGCGCGCGTCCTTGGCCGACACCAGCCGCGACAATTGGGCGATGCGCAACGGCAGCCCGGCAAACCGCTCGGTAAAGTTGCGGAAATGCTGGCGCGCCAGCAACGTCGTCGGCACGACGACCGCGACCTGGCCGCCCGCCATCGCGGCGATAAAGGCGGCGCGCAACGCGACCTCGGTCTTGCCAAAGCCGACATCGCCGCAGATCAGCCGGTCCATCGGCCGGCCCGAGGCCATGTCGCCGAGCGTGTCGGCGATCGCGTTCAGCTGGTCTTCGGTCTCGGGATAAGGAAAACGCGCGGCAAACTCCTCGTAGAGCCCTTCGGGCGGCGTGACCGCTTCGCCCGGCCGCAATTGCCGCTCGGCCGCGACCCGGATCAATTCGCCGGCGATGTCGCGGATGCGCTCTTTGACCCGAGCCTTGCGCGACTGCCAGGCGACGCCGCCGAGCCGGTCGAGCTGGACCCCGGCATCCTCCGAGCCGAAACGCGACAGGACCTCGATATTTTCGACCGGGACAAACAGCTTGTCGTCGCCGGCATAGATCAAGCGTACGCAATCATGCGGCGCGCCGGCGACCTCGATCGTCTCCAGCGCCTCGTAGCGGCCGATGCCGTGCTCGGCATGGACGACGAGATCGCCCGGCGCCAGGTTTGTCGCCTCGGCGATAAACTGGTCGAGATTGCGCCGGCGCCGGGTGCGGCGAACCAGCCGGTCGCCGAGGATGTCCTGCTCGCTGAGGATGGCGAGCGTGTCGGTCGTGAAACCCTGCTCGAGCGGCAGCACCGCGAGCCCGACCGATGACGGCGGCAGCGAAGCCTGCGCATCGCCGTCGGCGATGCGGCGCAAATCCGAGACGCCGCGCTCGCGCAATACCGTCGAGAGTCGCTCGGCCGAGCCTTCGCTGAACGCTGCGACGATGGTCTTGCGGCCGGTTTTCCGCTCCGCCTCGAGATGGTCGCGCACCGCCTCGAACAGCACGATCTTGGGGTCGGCGCGCTCGGCGGCGAAATTGCGCGCGGGCCGCGCGCCGGCGTCGAAGGCGTCGCTGTCGGCCTCGACCGCGGCAAACGGCGACAGCTGGACAATGGGGCGTCCGCCAGCGGCGCTCTGCCATTCGCGCTCGTCGAGATAGAGCCGGTCCGGGCGCAACGCCCGGTAGACCGGGGCCGCAGCGCGCACGGCCGCACCCGTGTTGTGGCGTGCCGCGTAGAATTCGGCGATCTGGTCGAGCCGGTGGGCGCGGGCCTCGTCGGCCTGGTGGTCGAGCGACAGCCCGGCACCCGGCACATAGTCGAACAGCGTTTCGAGCTCTTCGTAATAGAGCGGCAGCCAGTGCTCCATGCCGATATAGCGGCGCCCGGCGCTGACCCCCTCATAAAGCGGATCGTCGGTGCCGGTGGCGCCGAACTCTTCACGATAGCGCTGGCGAAAGCGGCGGATCGCGGCGTCGTCGAGCAGGACTTCGCTGACCGGGCGCAGCACCGCCTCGGTCTCGGCGCCGGTCGAGCGCTGGGTCAAAGGGTCGAAGCTGCGGATCGCTTCGATCGCATCGCCAAAGAAATCGAGGCGCAGCGGCTGGGCCGACCCGGCCGGATAGAGATCGACGATGCCGCCGCGCACGGCGAATTCGCCCGGCTCGCGCACCGTGTCGGTGCGGATATAGCCGTTGTTGCGGAAAAAGCCTTGCAGCCGGTCGAGCCCGATCCGCCCGCCCGGGCGCAAGGTCAGCACCCGCCCCTCGAAGAGGCGGCGCGGCGGCACCCGCTGCACCAGGGCATTCACCGTGGTCAGCACGATCAGCGGGCCATCGGTGCCGCCGAGCGCGAGCCGCGCCAGCGTGTCGATGCGCCGGCTGACGATCTCGCCATTGGGCGATACGCGGTCGTAGGGCAGGCAATCCCAGGCCGGAAAGGTCAGCGCTTCGAGGCGGGGATGAAAAAAAGCGAGCGCCGCGGCAAAGCGCGCCATCCGCCCGTCGTCGCGACAGACATGCAGCCAGCGCCGACCATGGCTTTGCGCCGCGAGCGCACCGATTGCCGCGGCGTCGGCGCCCTCGGGCGCGCCATAGAGCGCCACCCGCCGCGGCCGCTCGGCCAGCGAGCGGGCAAGTTGGTCGAGCGGGCTCACGCGCGGTCCCTGGAGGATGATGAATTGCTGAAAGAAAGCAGGAGCCGCATCACATCGTGATCATACAGCACCGGCGGCGGGACGCGGCCGGTTACCCAATCGAACAAGTCCGCGTCGCTGCATTCGAGCAATGCCTCGTAGCGGTCGAGCTGGCTCACGTCGAAGCGGGCGAGATGGGCGTCGGCAAAACGGCCGAGCAGCAAATCGCTTTCCCGCGTGCCGCGATGCCACGACCGGTACGACAGCCGCTTGCGGCGGATAGCTGATAGAGGGGTCACTCGGCGCTCTTGGCGGTACCGTCGCGCAGATATAGAGAGTTCGGGTGCGTCCCGCCATCCTCGATCGACTGTTCGCACCGGTCACGCTGCTGCCGGGCATCGGCCCGCAGCTGGCAAAGCTCTTCGATCGCCTCGCCGGGCCGCTGGTCGTCGATCTCTTGTGGCACCTGCCCTCCGGGATCGTCGACCGCCGTGCCACGCCGCCGGTCCGCGATCTCGTCGCCGGGCAAATCGCCACCCTCAAGCTCAAGGTCGAGGCGCACGAGCCGGGCACCGGGCGTCGGCCCTATCGGGTGCGCTGCGCCGATGCGACCGGCTTTCTGACCCTCGTCTATTTCAATGTCAGGAGCGATTACCTCACCCGCCTGCTGCCGGTCGGCGCCGAGCGGATCGTCAGCGGCCAAGTCGAGCTCTACAACGGCATGGCCCAGATCGCGCATCCCGATCTGGTGCTGCGGCCCGACGAGATCGACCGGCTGAAGCCGATCGAGCCGGTCTATCCGCTGACTGCCGGCCTCTCTCCGCGGATCCTGCAAAAGGCTGTCGCGGCCGCGATCGAGCGCATGCCGGATTTGCCGGAATGGATCGATCCGGGTCTGCGCACCAGGCGCGGCTGGCCCGGTTGGGCCGAAGCGGTAAGCCATGCCCATGCTCCCACCAGCGAAACCGATCTATCGCCCGATACCGCGGCGCGCGAGCGTCTCGCCTATGACGAAGTGTTTGCGAGCCAGCTCGCGGTGGCGCTGGTCCGCGCCC
This sequence comes from uncultured Alphaproteobacteria bacterium, assembly GCA_963702685.1. Classification (GTDB taxonomy): domain Bacteria; phylum Pseudomonadota; class Alphaproteobacteria; order ATCC43930; family CGMCC-115725; genus AP-15. The sequence goes on from CAVPDQ010000014.1 coordinate 394,545, forward strand.
GGCGCCAGCACCGGCCGGGCCGGGCCACGGTCGGGTCGGGCCGGCTCGCCGCTCCCGTCGAGGCGGCGCTCGGCTTTTCGTTGACCGGGGCGCAGCGCCTCGCCGTCGCCGAGATCGCCGCCGAGATGGCGCGGCCGCGGCGCATGATGCGGCTTGTGCAAGGCGATGTCGGCAGCGGCAAAACCGTCGTCGCGCTGCTGGCGATGCTGACTGCGGTCGAGAGCGGCGGCCAGGCGGCGCTGATGGCCCCGACCGAGCTGCTCGCCCGCCAGCACCATGCGACGCTGCGGCGTCACGCCGCCGCGGCCGGCGTCGAGATCGGGCTGTTGACCGGGCGCGAAAAAGGCCGGGCGCGCGAGGCCATAGCCGCCGGGCTCGCCTCCGGCCGGATGCCGATCGTCGTCGGCACGCATGCGCTGATCCAGCCCGATATCGAATTTCGCGACCTCGCCCTCGCGGTCATCGACGAGCAGCACCGGTTTGGCGTCGAGCAGCGCCTGGCGCTCGGCGAAAAAGGCAACGACGCCGACACCCTCTTGATGAGCGCCACGCCGATCCCGCGGACGCTGATGATGACGGCCTATGGCGATCTCGATGTCTCGCGGCTGACCGAAAAGCCGCCGGGGCGGCGGCCGATCGACACCCGCTCGGTGGCGCTCGAGCGCATCGACGACGTCACCGCAGCGCTCGGCCGGGCGCTCGCAGGCGGCGCCCGCGCCTATTGGGTCTGCCCGATCGTCGAGGAATCGGAAACCGCCGACCTCGCCGCCGCGCAGGAGCGCCATGCCGTATTGGGGGCGCTGTGGCCGGGACGGGTGGGGCTGGTCCACGGCCGGATGCGGGCGGCCGAGAAGGATCGGGTCATGGCCGGCTTCGCCGCGGGAGCGGTCGAGCTCTTGGTGGCGACGACGGTGGTCGAGGTCGGCGTCGATGTGCCGGACGCGACGGTCATGGTCGTCGAGCGGGCCGAGCGCTTCGGCCTCGCCCAGCTCCACCAGCTGCGCGGCCGCGTCGGCCGCAGCGACAAGCCCTCGACCTGTCTCCTGCTGTACCAATCGCCATTGGCCGAGACGGCAAGGCGGCGCCTGCAAATTCTGCGCGAGACCGAGGACGGGTTTCGCATCGCCGAGGAGGACCTGCGGCTGCGCGGCGCGGGCGAGGTGCTGGGGACACGGCAAAGCGGGCTGCCGAGCCTGCGCCTCGCCGACCTGGCCGCGCATGCCGGGCTGATCGCGCTCGCTCACGACGACGCGCGCCTCGTCCTCGATCGCGACCCGCATCTCGAAAGCGAGCGCGGCCAGGCGCTGCGCACCCTGCTCTACCTCTTTCGCCGCGACGAGGCGGTGCAATATCTGCGCGCCGGGTGAGGCGGGCGGGTCGATCCGGCTGGCCAGAAATCCGGCGACCGCGTAAATATCCGCGCGGCGCAAGCCCGACATTGCCGCTCGATTTCAGGAAGGAATTCGCGATGCCTGCCGATCCCAACCATGTGATCCTGACGGGCGAAAACCCGTTCGTCCGGCTCGGCGAGACGAGCGGCGGCCCGCAGACGACGAATGCGAGCTTTTGGCGCATCCTCACCTGCCCCAAGGGGCCGGGGCATGTGCTCTATCTGAAGAGCGAGCTGACCGAAAACCGCTGGCGCATCTGGGCCGACAACATCGCGATGGCGCGCTGGCTGCAAACCACCGTGCAAGGCATGCTGAACCCGGAGACCGCGGACACTGCGATCCCGGTGACCGACGCCGAATTCTTCAAATCGGGCGACCCGCACTACTACTGGACCGAGCGGGTGGTGGCGAGCGACGAGGAGGTGGCGCTGACCTGGTACGACATCGGCGAGCCGCTCTTGGTCCACACCCAGCCGAACGAGGGCGGCCGACGCTATGGCGTGTGCACGCTCCTGGTTCCGGCGCTGGGCGCGCGCCTCACGCTCAACGGCGAAGAAGCGGCCGGCCGCGCCTTCGCCACCGAGCGCGAAGGCCGCCCGTTCAGCACCTGCGCGCTCGCCTTTTCCGAGAGCTGGACCGAGCCGCGCTGAGGCCGGTCGGGCCGGTCAGGCGTTGACGCGGCGCCTCAGCTCGGCCCAGCGGTCGAGGATCGGCAGGATCGCGTCGGCGTTCTCGGCCGGCAGGCTGATATTGACGCCGACTGCGCCGAGGTCGCGGAAGTGCTTCAGCCGGTCGGCATCCTCGGGGGAGCCGCCGATCGTGATCGGCAACGAATTCGGGTCGCGCCCGGCCTCGGTCGCCATCTGCCGGAAGCGCGGCATGTATTCGTCCGGGTTGCCGCTCGACGCGTTCGGATACCAGCCGTCGCCATAGCGGATCGCGCGCCGCGCCGCCCACGGAAAGGCGCCGCCGAGGAGGACCGGCGGATGCGGCTTCTGCACCGGTTTCGGCCAGGTCATCATCGTCCCGAATTCCACGAGGTCGCCGTGGTATTCGGGCTTGGGCTGGGTCCAGATCTGCTTCATCGCCTCGATCTGCTCGCGCATCTTCTTCATGCGCGTGGGGAATTGGGTGCCGTGGTTCTCGATCTCCTCACGGTTCCAGCCGCCGCCGATGCCGAACAGAAAGCGCCCACCCGAGACCTGGTCGATCGAGGCGACCTGCTTCGCCGTCTGGATCGTATCGCGCTGGATAACGAGACACACGCCGGTACCGACTTTGAGCCGCTTGGTCACCGCCGCGGCGACACTCAATGTGACGAACGGGTCCATCACGTCGTAATAGCGCTTGGCCAATTCGCCGCCGCCCGGCGGCGGGGTCTGGCGCGGCACCGGAATATGCGAATGCTCGGCCGCCCACAGCGAGTCGAGGCCGCGCTCCTCCATCGCCACGGCGAGTGCTGCGGGCGAGATCGAATAATCGGTGAAAAAGATCGAAGCGCCGAATTCCATTCCCGTCATCCCTTTGGTATGGCGCCCCTCCCGCCGGTGCGACGGAAGGGGCGGATTGCCGACCGAGCCCTCAGGAGGGCATCTGGCCCATAAAGTCGCGCTTGCCGATCTCGATGCCGAGACTGCGCAGGATGTTGTAAGCCGTCGTGATGTGGAAATAAAAATTCGGCATGGCCTGATGATAGAGGTAGACTTGGGCACGGAAATTGCGCGGCTGACCGCCCTGGACAACCGTGACCTGTGAATCTTCCTTGCCGTCGAGCTGGCCCGGGCTCAGGGTCTTGAGAAAATCGAGGGTCTTGTCGATGCGTGACTGCATCTCGGCAAAGCTGTTGTCGATCGGCGGCAGCTGGGGCACATCGACCCCGGCGGCGCGGCCGGCGCCGAAGGCATGCTCGCTCGCCTGGCGGACCTGCCGCGCCAGCGTGAACATGTCGGGATAGAGGCGCAAATTTAGCACCGTGGCTTCGTCCCATTTCTTCTCGTCGGCATGCTTTTTCGCCTTGTCGAGCACGACTTTGAGACCGCCGAGCAGCTGGGTAAACACCGGCACCGACGCGTGATACATGCTGATTGCCATAAAAAGGGTCCTCCACAGGTTGGTCGGGATTGGCACGGCCGCGATCTTAGCCGGGCAGCGGACGCGCGGGAAGGCATTGGCGCGCTCGACGACGCATCGGCGGCACTCTACTCTCCTGCCGGGGCGAGCTTGAGGAGACGCCATCGTGGCCAGAGAGCGGCGACTCGCGGCACGGCAGGTCGAGGAAATCTTTCTCGCCTTTGCCGAAGTGCTGCGCGAGCTGCCGCCCGACATCGAAGCCGGCTGGCTCGACGCCGAGGGCGATCTGCGGCTGGCGCCCGACATCGGCCGCAAGCTCCGCACCGCGCGCAGCGTGCGGCTCTTGCTGCGCCAGCTGCGCGAAACCCAAAGCGAGAGCTGAACCGGCCCGACCCAGCCGATCTCAACCATTCGGGATGAGCTCGCGACCCGCGAAATGCATCTTCCCGGCGCAGGCCAACCGCAGGCCGGGACCCACGGCAGCTATGGATACCGGCCTTCGCCGGTAAGACACGGAAGGTCGGCGGACCTTCGTTCCGGATGGAGCTTCTGGCTCACTCTCCCGCCTGCTTTGGCCAGATCGCCTTGGCGGCGGCGAATTCGGCGGGTGCCACGGTCACCGGCTCGCCCTTCTGCCATTGCACGACGATCAGCGGCGCATCGACGCGGCGGCCGTTGGCATCGAATTTGAGCCGGCCGCCGGGGAAGAACCGGGCCGGCCCGGTTGTCGTGTCCATCGCGTGGATCGCCGCGTTGACCTTCTCGCGGTCCGCCGCCCCGGCCGCTTCGAGCGCCGCCGCGACGATCATCACGTGCCCATAGCCGCATAGACTGTCCTGGCCCAGCCACGGCTCGCCGGTGCGCTTCTTGAATTCGGCGACCAGCTGCTCGTCGCCTTTGATCGGCCAGTTCGCGAGACCCGGTCATAACCCCGTCGACGATCTCGGGCCCGGTGACCTTGAGCAATTCCGGGGTCACCAATGGGCTGCCGTTGCCGACCACCGGCAAGCGGCCGTGGCCCAGGCCCATCTCAGCCAGCTTTTCCAGGATCAGCGCGTTGTCGGGCACGCTGGAGACGATCTCGAACAGAAAATCGGGATGCGCGGTGCGGATGCTCTGGACGATCGGCGTCGCATCCGACAAGGGCGGCGTAAAGATCTGATGGGCGACGAGCTTGATCCCTGCCTTGGCGAGCCCGCCCGAGACCATCGGCTTGACAAAGCTCATCGGTGCCGCGGTGTTGTCCTGGATGATCGCCACCGTCTTGGGCTTGGCGCCGGTCGCTTTGGTCGCCAATGCGATGGCCGTCGGCAGGGTCTGCTCGGCCTGCTCGTTCCCCGGCATCGAGCTCTGGAAGATGTAGTGGAAGCCGCGGTTGGTGATCGCGTCGGAATAGGAGAGCGTCAGCCACGGCAGATGCGCGCGCTCGGTGACCTCCGTCACCGCCAAGGTGAAGGAGCTGAGCCACGAGCCTTCGCCGGCGACGAGATCGGGGTATTGCGAGACCAGCCGCTGCGCCGCGTCCTTCGCTTTTTCCGGGGTGTCGCCGGCATCGGCCACGACGAGCTTGAGCTTGGCGCCGCCCAACGCCTTGATGCCGCCCGCCTTGTTGAGGTCGTCGACCGCCATCTGGGCGCCGGCGCGCACCAGATAGCCCTGCCGCGCCCATGGGCCCGAAAGCGGGGCGATCAGCGCCATCTCGACATCCTTGGCCTGGGCCGGCGGTGGCGCGCCCGCTGCCGCGATCAGGCTGCACAGCAAAGCCGGTCCTGAAAACCTGAGCATTCGTCCAACCATCGTTGCCTCTCCCATCGTTGCCTTCCTTGAGTAACGCCCTTGAATAACGCCCTACATGCCGAGATAGGCGCGGCGCACGCGGTCGTCGGCGAGCAGCCGCTGCTGCGGGCCTTCGAGCACGATGCGGCCGGCCTCGATCACATAACCGATGTCGCAGGATTGCAATGCCTCGGCGACGCGCTGCTCGACCAGGAGGACGGTCAACCCGTCGTCGCGGTGCAATGCCTCGATCCGTTCGAAGATCAGATCGGCGATCGCCGGCGCCAGCCCCATCGACGGCTCGTCGAGCATCAGGAGGCGCGGCTCGGCGGCGATGCCGCGGCCGATCGCCACCATCTGCTGCTCGCCGCCCGAGAGCGTGCCGGCGAGCTGTCCCCGCCGCTCGCGCAATACCGGGAAGAGGGCGAAGATGCGGTCGAGATTGCGCGCCCAGTGGCGCCGCGCCGGGGCCGGATAGGCGCCCATTTCGAGGTTTTCCAGCACCGAGAGCGACGGAAACACCTGCCGGCCCTCGGGCACATGGGCGATGCCGAGATGCGCCCGCGCGGCTGCCGGCACCGCGCCGAGGTCGCGGCCGTCGAAGCGAATGGCGCCGGCGAGCGGCGTGACCGTGCCCGAGATCGCCTTGAAGAGCGTCGTCTTGCCCGCCCCGTTGGGGCCGACAATCGCAATGAACTGGCCCTCGCCGACCCTGAGCGACACCTCGCAGAGCGCGGTGAGCCCGCCGTAAGCGACGCTCAACCCCTCAACCTCGAGCATCGAGCGCTGCCCATTTGCGGCCGAGATAGGCTTCGATCACGCGCTCGTCGCGGGTCACCGCGCCGGGCGGGCCGGCGGCGATCAGCCGGCCGTGATCGAGCACGAGGAGCCGCTCAGCCAAACGAACCATCGCCTGCATCGTATGCTCGATGACGACGATGGTGATACCGTCGCGGGCCAGATCCCGGATCAGGGACAAAAACGCCTCGACCTCGCCGCCGCCGAGCCCGGCCAGCGGCTCGTCCAAGAGGAGCAGGCGGGGCCGCCCGGCGAGCGCACGGGCGAGCTCCATCAGCCGCAATTCCTTGGTGGTGAGACCGGCGGCGAGTGAAGCGGCGCGCGGCGCGAGGCCGACGCGGTCGATCGCCGCCGCCGCCGCGGTCAATGCCGCGCGATCCGAGCGCTCGACGGCATAGGCGCCGATCGTCGTGTTCTGCAAGACCGACATGCGCGCGAAGGGGCGCATCACCTGAAACGTCCGCCCGACCCCGAGCCGGCAGATCCGGTTGGGCTTGAGGCCGACGAGGTCCTTGCCGTCGAGGAGGACGCGCCCCCGGTCGGGGGTTACAAACCCGTTCAACAGGTTGAACAACGTCGTCTTGCCGGCGCCGTTCGGCCCGATGATGCCGAGGATCGTGCCGCGCGCGACTTCGAACCCGACCTCGTCGACCGCCCGCAGGCCGCCGAACGATTTCGACAAGCCCTCGACCACGAGGATCGGCGAGCCGGCGCCGCCGACGGCCCGTGCCGGCGAAGCGGACAGCGGCCTCATCGCGGGCAGCGGCATCATCGCCGGCAGCGGCGCGAGCGCAGCCTCGGGCGGCCCGCGCCGCATCAGCCGGTCGCGCACCCGCCAATAGATCCCCTCCGGCGCCAAGCAGGATCACCAGCACGATGGCGAGGCCGTAGACGACACCCTGGATACCCGGCACGGTGTCGCCGAGATGGGCCTGCAAGGTGTCGCTGAGCGGCACCAGCACCGCGGCCCCGATCACCGGCCCCCACATCGTGGCGACGCCGCCGAAGAGGGCGACGATCAGCGCCTGGGCCGAGGTCAGGACGCCAAAGACGCTGTCCGGCGTCACCACCAGAAGAACGACCGCGTAGAGCCCGCCGGCCGCCGCGGCGAATGCGCCGCTGAGCACGATCGCGCGCATTTTCCAGCGCCAGGTGTCGATCCCGGCCGCCTCGGCCGCCGGCTCGTTCTCTTTGATCGCGAGCAGCGACATGCCGAAGCGCGACCGCTCGACCGCGAGCGAGACCAGGAGCGCCAGCACCAGGAGGCCGACGGCGATCGCGATATAGGCGCGGTAGTCGCTGAATTGCATGTAGCGAGCGGGTGCCGCGCGCTTCATCGGCAGCGCCACCTCCTGGTAGCCGAGCCATTCGAAGACGTAGAGCAGCGCCAACGGGTAGGCGAGCATCGCCAGCGCAAAATAATGGCCGCGCAGGCGAAAGGTCGGCCAGCCGATGACCGCGCCGGCGGCGGCCCCGACCAGCATGCCGAGCGGGATGCCGAGCCAGGGCGTGATGTCGAACCGCACCAAAGCGATGGTAACGGTGTAGGCGCCGAGGCCGAAGAACGAGGCGTGGCCGAACGAGACGAGACCGCTGTAGCCGCTCAATAAATTCCAGGAGAGCCCCATCACCGCCCAGATCGGCACCAGGGTCAGCATCAGCTGGTAGTAGGAATTCCCGACGGCGACGCCGAGCAACAGCCACACGACCGCGAGAACGGCGATGACCGCGAGCGGCCCCCGCAGCCCGCGCCGGCGGGCGCCCGTCCGATCAGGCGCGTTCGACATTGCGGCCGAACAGCCCTTGCGGCCGCAACAGAACGATCAACAGAAAGACGACGAAGATCGCGGCGTTCTGCAATTGCAGGGGCAATGCCAGGGTCGAGAGCTGCTGCACCAGCCCGATCGTCATGCCGCCCCAAAAGGCGCCCAGAATGCTGCCCATGCCGCCGAGCACGACGCCAGCATACATGATGATGACAAAATCGAAGCCGACATAGGGTTGGAACGGGTAGTAGGTGGCGACGAGGCCGCCGGCGATCGCGGTGACGCCGGTGCCGATGCCGAAAGCGATGCCGTAAGCGCGATCGACGGCGATGCCCATATAGGTCGCCGCCTCGGGGTTGTCGGCCGCGGCACGCAACGCCTTGCCGAGCCGCGCCCGGCTGATGAACCAATAGAGGGCGGCGCCGACCAGCACCGAGACGAGGCAGGCGATGCCGCGCGCCTTGTTGACAAAGACCTCGCCAAAATGCGCCGAGCCGAGCGGGACATGCCAAGCGCTCCACGACAGCGGCGTGTGCACCGCCTGCGGCGTCGAGCCGAATACGATCAGCCCGCCATTCTCCAGGACCAGGGCGATGCCGAGGGTCAGGATCAGCTGCGCCTCATGGCCGCCGCCGATCGCGCGGGTGCCGGTGACGCGGGCGAGGAGCAGCCGGTGCAACAGCCAGCCGCCGGCAAACAACACCGGCCCGGCGAGGAGGGCCGCGGCGACCGGCGCCGCCCCCGGCCCCAGCACCGCCAAGGCGCCGAGCCCGCCCACCGTGTACAGGCTGAAATACATGCCCAGCATCAGAAAGTCGCCCTGGGCAAAGTTGACGACCCGCATCACGCCGAAGATCAGCCCGAGCCCGACGCACATCAGCCCGTAAACGGCGCCGATCAAGAGGCCCGCGACCAGCGCCTGGACAAAGTCTTCGATGCCGACGGCGAGGCTCATCGCCGGCATTCGCCGCGCGATTTAGCCGGCTGACGAAACAGTCGGGCAGCCTCCGCGGTCACCCTTCGAGACGGCCCGCCTGTCCTGAGGAGCCGCCGCAAGCGGCGTCTCGAAGGGGGTCTCCTCAGGGTGAGGTAACCCATTGAAATAGAGAAGCACTCATCCTGAGGAGGCCGCCGTAGGGCGGCCGTCTCGAAGGATGAAGACGAAAGGCGCGCATTTTTCCGCAGCCTGTTAGGCCGGGGCGCGTCGCGCGATTTAGGCGGAGTGGAAACCGGGGCCGGCGGCGGACGGGTCATCGCCCCATCCTGTCCGGCTGCGGGCACGGCGGCAAGACCGCAAAGACGGCGCGCCGCAGTAAATTTTACGCGCCAAATTTTACGCGCCGCGGCGCTGGCGGCGACCGGAAAGCGCGCTGCTCAGATTTCCTGCGGCTGCGGCATCGGGCCTTGCGGGCGGCGGCGCTCGGCCATGAATTCGTCGAACTCGGCCTTGTCCTTGGCGTGGCGCAGCCGATCGAGAAATTCCATGAATTCGCGTTGCTCGTCTTCGAGCCGGCGCAAGGTTTCGGTGCGGTATTCGTCAAAGGCGCGGTTGCCGGTCGCGCTGCGATAGCCTCGACCGCGTTGCGCCGTTCCCCGAGCCGGGGTTCCAGCCCCAGCGCTCGGCCGTCGCCTGCATTCGCGACATCCGGTGCTGCATGCGCTCCATGCGCCGCTGCCAGCGCGTTCCCGCGCCCTGGGTCCAGCACGCCATTCGCCCGCTCCCTATCAGAAACCCGAGAAGCACCAGCCCGAGCGGCCACCACAGGATAAAGCTCACGATTGTCAGCCCGATCCATGCCGGCCTGCCGATATCATCGACCATCGCCGCAAAATGGTGCATGGCGACCTTCATGTAAATGTGTCTAACATTCACATAACCTCGGCTCCGCACCTTGTCAAGGGAGCGGATTTCAGACCTCGGGGTTGGCCGGCTCGGCGATGACCCCGAGGCCGCGCAGATAAATCAGCATGCCGGCTTCGAGCAGATCCTCGGGCGACATCGGCAGCGGCCGCCTGCCGCCGTCGCCGCGGGCGAACAGCGAGGCGATCCCGTGCGACAACGCCCAGACGTGCAGGCTCATCATCAAGGAAGGCGGGCGCTGACCCGCCGGGAGGCGCGCGCACAGGCTTTCGGATGCATTGCGCAGCACGGCGAAGCTGCGGTCGGCCGCTTGGCGCAGCAGCGGGTCGTCATCGAAGGAGAGCCCGGCCTCGAACATCGCCGAATAATAGGCGGGCTCGTTGCGGGCAAAGGCGAGGTAGGCGCGGCCGACATTCTCAAAGGCGACAAAAGGCTCGGGCCGGCCGTCGTTCCAGGCGTGGTCGAGATGCACGGCAAAGCGCTCGAAACCGCGTCGGGCGACATCGGCGATCAGCGCGTCGCGGTCGCGAAAATGGCGATAGGGGGCGGCCGAGCTGACCCCGGCCGAGCGCGCCGCATCGGCAAAAGTAAACCCCGCCGGTCCTTTCTTGCGCGATCAAATCCAGCGCCGCCTGGATCAGCGCCTCGCGCAGATTGCCGTGGTGATAGCCGCGACGGCCATCGGAGCCTCGTCCCGACCAGCTCATGTGAAAAGCTTTTACATCGATTTGGCCTGGGTTCACACCGCGCCCGCGCAATCGAGCAAGCGGCGCCTAAACCATTTTCATCATCGAGCGAAGGACGCCATGCAGCGCCGGCAACAGCCCGATCCGGGCCGGCCGGCTCAAGTGGTCGCCAAGCGGGGTGCTGCGATGCGGTCGCGCTTGCGGGTCGGCCCGCCCGCCAGGATCTGAACGATGCCGGCGCCAAGCCCGACCACGACGCCGATCTGCCACGCATGGTCGTAGGAGCCGAAGCGATCGAAAATCACGCCGCCGCCCCAGGCGCCGAGCGACGACCCGATTTGATGGGTGACAAAGGCGATGCCGAGCAGGGTCGCCATGTAGCGGGTGCCGAACATCTCGGCGACCAGGCCGCTGACGAGCGGCGCGACGCTGAGCCACAACATGCCCATCGCCGCCGCGAACAACAGCGTGCTGGCCGGTGTCGGCGGCATCGCGAAATACGCGGTAAAGACAAACGCCCGCAGGATATAGAGGAGGCCCAGCAAAACGTGCTTTGGATACTTGCCGCCGAGCCAGCCCGCGGCAAGCGAGCCGACCGAGTTCATGCCGCCGATGACTGCGATCGCCTCGGCGCTCAACAGCGGGCTCTGGCCGCAAATCGCGAGATAAGTCGGCAAATGCGTCGTCAAGAAGACGAGGTTGAGACCGCACACGAAATAGGCCCCCGACATGACCAGAAACGGACGATGCCGGGCGGCCTCGGCGAGGACCGAGCGCATCGTCGCCCGCGTCGCGGCGCGGTTCGCGACCCGGTCCGCCCCGCCGGCGAGAAACCCCGCTGGCAGCATCGCCACCGCCAAGGCGACAAAGAACAGCGCGCCGACCTGCCAGACGTGATGCGCGAGGATCGATTGCGTCACGAGCGGGATCGCCAAGGTGCCGAGCGAGCCCGCCGCCGAGACGACCCCCAGCATCTTGCTGCGGTTCTTTTCCGAGACCACCCGGGCGCAGGCGGTCATGACCAGCGACGAGGCCGTGCACGACAAGGCAACGCCAACCAGCGCCCCCGACAGGATCAGCATGGCGGCGCCATTGGCCGCCGCCATCAGCAACAGCCCGACAACGTAGACCACGGCTCCGGCGAGCATCGTGACGCGCAGCCCGAACCGATCGGCGAGCGCCCCGATCGGAGCCTGCGACAGGCCCCAGACGATATTCTGGACCGCAATGGCCAAGGTGAAGCTCGCCGCGGTCAGCGCCAGGGAATGCGTCACCGGCGTCAGAAAGAGGCCGAGGCTCTGCCGCAACCCCATCCCGAGGCTCAACAGCACCGCCGCGCCGATCAGGATTTTTTGGGTCGCGTGGCGGCTGGCGCCGGTTGTCGTCGTCATCCCGGAAATCGTCCTGCCTGCAATAACGTCGCGGTCAATCTGCCCGATCCCGCGGCCGGACCGAACCGATTTCAGCCGCCGATCGGGCATAGGCGATGCGCGTCCGCAGCGGAAGCGCCAGGTCGCCTCCCGCCTCGCCGCCAGCCCCGGCTCGTCGCACCCGTCTTAATGGGACCGTCACACTTAAAGGGACCGTCACAATTCCAAAATACGGCGCAGGCCGTCCGCGACGGCGTGCATGTCGGCTGCCGAGAGCCGGCCTTCGCTGCGGGTCAGGCGGCGCTTGTCGACGGCGCGGATCTGGTCGCAAACCGCGACCGAGCGGGTGCCGGCGGACGGGGTCGCGACGACGATCGGCGGCCGCGGTTGCGGGCCCGTCGAAAGCGGCACCACGACAATCGTGCGTCGTGCCCGGTTGAGCGCATCGGCCGACACGACGACCGCCGGCCGCGTCTTTTTGATCTCTGCCCCCTCGGTCGGATCGAAGCCGACCCACCAGACCTCGCCGCGACGCGCCGATGGGGCCGCGGGCGGGGGCGCATCGCTCACCGGGCTGTCCGCCCACTCGGGTCGTGCGCCAAGCCGTCGCCGATCGTCGCCGCTTCCCACTCGCTCATCTCGGCCGCGAGCGCTTCGTCCTGCTCCACTGCGAGCGCGGCCCGGTACAACGGATCATCGTCGCTCGTATCGTCCGGCGGCAGCGCCTCTTCCAACAGCGCCGCGATAAAGCCGCTGCGCCGGCGCGCCGGCACCGCCCGCCGGAACCGCCTGACCAGTTCCTCGGGCAACCGAACCAGCAACTGCTCCGTCATCGAGAAACCTCTCAAAGCTATCAATATCGATATCGTTCCAATGTGACAACCGCCGCCGGCAGAAGCAACAGACCTCGACCCCATCCCCCTCGTCCCGCTTGCGGGGAGAGCGCCTGCCCGGGACCCGATCCGGAGGGTTGAGGCTGAGAACGGCAGGCGACGGAAGCAGCGCGTGGCACGCCCGGGGCAGGGGCGCTCCGGCGGCTACCGCACGCTGGTCGCCTACCGCACCGGCGATCGTGCGGTGTTTCTCTATGCATTCGCCAAAAGCGAGCGCGAGAACATTGCTGCGGCTGAGCTCGCAACCCTGCGGGAGATCGCCGCGACGTGGCTGGCTGCGGACGCCGATGCGATCGAGAGGGCGCTTGCGGAGGGAATTTTGCAGGAGGTGAGCGATGGCCGATAGCACGGAGCGGCCCAGCCGATTGACCCGGGCGCTGCTCGAGACGGCCGACGACATGCATCGGGCCGGGATCATGGACGAAACGGCCCATGCCAAGATCACGCTGCGGCATCTCGGCGGCAACGCCAACGCAACGGTGGCGCCGATCACCGGCGCAGAGATCCGGCGCCTACGCGAAGAGGCGCAGATGAGCCAGGCCGTGTTTGCCCGTTATCTGAACCTGACGGTCGGCTACGTGTCGCAGCTGGAGCGGGGGGTGAAACGACCGACCGGCCCGGCTCTGGCGCTGCTCAACGTCATCCGCCGCAAAGGCATCGAGGCAATCTTGTGAGGGCCGCGCGATGTCGGCTTCGGCGCCGACAACAATCTGGTTTCGGTGACCCATCCGGATGGTGGGGGGCGCAAATATGTCTATGGCAACGCGGCGTTTCCGCATGCGCTGACCGCGATCATCGACGAGACCGGCAAGACGTTTGCCAGCTGGACTTATGATTCGCTGGGGCGGGCGGTGTCGAGCCAGCATGCGGGCATCAACAGCCAAAGCGGCGGTTGTCCGGTCATCGACCGGTCGTGCTTTTGCCGCCGACGGCGGGCTGGCGCGCCGGGCCGGGACGGCGCTGCGCTGCTCCCTTTTTTACAGAGCTCGACGCGCAACTTCCCCAAAGAAGAGGCACCGGCGGGCTGCCGCCGATGATGACGTGGCGCGATGTGAAATGCGCCGGCTGGCGTTCGGCTGATGCCGAGGCTACCGTGCTCGCCGTCCTTGCTGCGGAGTGGCCGAGATGGACCCCGCGTTTCTGACCATCGCCGAGCTCGGCCGCCTCTACGACCGCCGCGAATTGTCGCCGGTCGAGGCGACGCGAGGGTTGCTCGATCGCATCGCCGCGCATGACCGGAAATTGCACAGCTTTATCCGCGTGACCCCCGAGGTGGCGCTGGCCGAGGCGGCGGCGGCCGAGCGCGAGCTGCGGGCCGGGCGCCGGCGCGGGCCGTTGCACGGCATCCCCTACGCGCTCAAGGACATCGTCGAGACCGCCGGCATTCCGACGACCGGCCATTCCAAGCTCACGCAAGACCATGTGCCGGCTGCGGACGCGCATCTCGTCACATTGTTGAAGGCCGGCGGTGCGGTGCTGATCGGGAAGCTCGCCACCTGGGAATTTGCGCTCGGCGGGCCGAGCTGGGACCTGCCTTGGCCGCCCGCCCGCAATCCGTGGCACACCGATTATCTGCCGGGCGGGTCGTCGAGCGGTGCCGGTGCCGCGGTCGCCGCCGGGTTTGTGCCGGGTGCGGTCGGCAGCGATACCGGCGGCTCGATCCGCGGGCCGGCCGCGGTCTGCGGCATTGCCGGGCTGAAGCCGACCTATGGCCGGGTCAGCCGCCGCGGCGTCTTCCCGAACACCTTCACGATGGACCATTGCGGCCCCCTGGCACGTAGCGCCGAGGATATTGCGCTGCTTCTCCAGGTGATCGCCGGGTTCGATCCCGAGGACCCGGGCAGCGAGGATACTCCGGTCCCCGATTACCGGGCCGCGCTGACCGGGCGGATCGAAGGGTTGCGCCTCGGCCTGGTCGAGCATTGGTATCGGGAGGGCGCCCATCCCGAGCTCGCTCCGGCGATCGCCGCCGCGGTCGAGGTGCTGCGCGGGCTGGGTGCCATGGTCGAGCCGGTCGGCTTGTCGAGCCTGCGCGACTACACCGACTGCAAGACGACGATCTCGATCGCCGAGCTCTACGCGATCCACGAGCACGACCTCAGGACCCGGCCGCAGGATTTCGGCCGCATCTTGCGCAATCGAGTTCTTGCCGGGCGCGCTGATCCGCGCCGAGGATTACGTCCAGGCGCTGCGTTGGCGCACCGTCTTGGCGCGCGAGCAAGCCACGGCTTTGCGCCGCTTCGACGCGCTCGTCACCGCCGGCGCCTTGAACGTCGCCGAGCCGGCCGATCCGACCCAGCCGGACCGGCTCCTCTCCTCGCCCAGCATCACGATGCCGTTCAGCGTCGGCGGGCTGCCGGCGATCGCCATTCCCTGCGGGTTCAGCCGGGTGGAGGGGCTGCCGCTCTCATTGCAGATTGCGGCCCGGCCGATGGCGGAAGCGACGGTGCTGCGCATCGCCCACGCTTATCAGCAGGCGACCGATTGGCACCGTCGCCACCCAGCCCTCGCCTGACTTTCCGAGGAAGCCTCATGCGCACCGATCTGAGCCATCTGCCGCCCTCGACCCCCGACGAAATCCGCGCCATGGCCCGTCGCGCCGGGCTCGACCTGCCGGACGAGCTGATGCAGCAGCTGATCGCGGCATGGCCGGCCTTCGAGGCAATGGTCCGCCGCATCCCGCGCAACCTTCCCCGCGCCGCCGAGCCGGCGCATACCTATCGGCCGACCCGCGCCGCGCTCTAGCGACGAGCCCCGCCGCGAATGCTGCAAAACCGCAAGAAACACGCTATTTGTGGTCGCACCAAAAGAGGAGGCTGGCGGTGGATCGAACGGATTTTGAGGCGGGGCTGCACGCCGAGGGGTATCTCGAGGTCATGGACCGGCGGATGGAGGCGAGCACCGTCAACCCCGAGCACGCGCACGAGTTCGATGCGCGGCTCCTTGTCCTCGAAGGTGACATGACGCTGCACAGCGGCGGCGAGGCGCGCACCTACCGCGCCGGCGACACCTTCGCCATCACCGCCGGCCGCCGGCACGCCGAGCATGCCGGCGCCGAGGGGGTGCGCTACCTCGCCGGTCGCCGCTATGCGAAAGCCGCTTCCTGAGCCCTGTCTTCGACGGGTTGCCGCCGGCAGACGATTGCGTCTTTTGCCGGATCGTGGCCGGGACGGGCCCGTGCGAGGAGATCTGGCGCGACGACGCGACCCTCGCCTTTATGGATAGCAACCCGGTCGATGACGGGCACTGCCTAGAGGTCCCGTGGGCTGGTGATCCCGCGGGCGCATTTTCGCACCGTGGTCGAGATGCCGCCGGACACCTTCGGGCGGGTGGCCGCTGCGGCCGTCAAGGTGGTGGTCCGCGCTGTCGATGGCGTATTGCGGCCGGACGGCCTCAGCCTGGTGCAGGCCAATGGCGCCGCCGCCGGGCAGAGCGTGCCGCATGTCCATGTGCATGTCCTGCCCCGGCGCGCAGGCGACGATTTGCCGCTCAACTGGCACCGCGATCGGGCGGGCGCCGGCACCAGCGACCGCGGCCGGATCGCGGCCATCGCCGCGCGGCTGCGGGCCTCGCTCGGCGGCGTTTAGGACGCCGGCTCAGCCGAGCAGGGCACCGGCGATCGTTGCCCACTCCTCGGCCAAGGGCTCCGTCGCAACCGGCCGGCCGGCGCGGCGGTACCAGCCCGCGGCGTTCGGCATGTCGCCCTCGACGCGGTGCAGATAGGCGTGCGCCCAGGCGCCGTCCGGATCCGGCTGCTGCTGCGCGCATTGGTGGGCGCGCGCCCAGTCGCCCTTGGCCTCCCACCATAACGCCTGCGCCGCCATGCCGAGGCCCGCGGGCGGCGCGTCGTTTGCGACCGAGCCTTTGAAGGCGTCGAGCTCCATATCGTTTCCTCCGGGCGCCGAATTACGCTTCGGTCGCGGTAGTCGGATCGATCATGCGGCGGATTTCGCTGACCTTGTTGGCGGGAAAGCCGCTGCGCCGCGCGTGCTCGTGGATGATCGCCTCATCCTTGGCGAGATAGACGCAAAAGGTCTTGTCGCCGGCGACATAGCTCTCGACCCATTGAATATCCGGGCCGAGCTCCTTCAAGGTCGCGTTCGACTTCTGCGCCGCCTCGCGCAGCACCTGCCGCTCGGCGCTGCCGATCGCCGGCAACTCGCGCTCGATAATGTATTTGCGCATCGCGCCTCTCCAATTTTCCCGGAGGGCGATGCTGGCAGATCGGGCGGAGGCGGTAAAGAGCGCGCGTCGCGGGACGATAAAGGGCGCGCATCGCGCCGGCGGTCAGCCGCGGCGCCGGCGGAGCGCACCAAAGCCGGCGAGCGCTATGCCGAGCAGCGCCAAGCTGCCGGGCTCGGGAACGGGCGGTGCAGCACCTTTCGGATCGTAGCCGATCGACAGCATCATCGGATATTCGGGCGACGCGGGTGTGTAATCCTCGGCCAGCTGATTGCTGCACGGAAAGGCATCCTGGATCAACGCGTCGGGGCCGCCTTGGCTGCCGTCGGGACAAGTGTTGGCATTGGGGCCGAAATCGCCGAAATCGCCGCTCGGGTCCTGGTTGAACCCGACGATGTCGGTCGCTCCCCCATCGACCGAAAAGAACGCGGTCGCGTTCGGGTCGGTCGTAAAGCTCGGCTTGCCGGCGCTGTCATACCGGTACAGATCGAGTGGGCCGAGCGCGCCGCAAAAGAAGTTGTTGGGATTGGGGCATCCGGCGATTTGATTGAGGACCGAGCCGGCGCCGCCGCCGCCGAGGACTTCGTTGAGCGCGTGCTCGACCACGCCGAGCCCGTCGAGCTTGCCGGCCGGCGGCACCTTTCCGCTAAAGTCGAGATCGGTGGTGCTGAGGGTGACGATCGCATCGTAGGGGTGGCTGGGATCGTTGCACGCGATCTGCCCGCTGGCATTCAAGCAGGGTGGGGTGTTGAAGCCGAGCGACCTGAGCTGGCCACCGGTGGCGGCGATCTGCAACGAGCCGTCGGCGCCGTTGCCTTTTCCTAAATTGGCGACGGCGGTGGCTAATGTCGTGTTCGCCGGATTGGCTGCCGAATTGGCTGACAGCGCGTTCGTATAGCTGCCGTAAGTCTCCCCGAAGAACAGGTTTGTGACCGACGACGGGGAATCGTCGGGAATCATTTTAAACAGAATATGATCGGTGACCGTGCTGAAGGTTGTGTACAACCCTTCGATCGTGGAGATCGCCGAATTAATCGCCGCTTGGGCGGTTGCGGTAATCGAGCTGTCGAAAGTCGGGGCGATGGTCAGCGTGCCCGGCTGCGCGTGCGCCGGCTGTCCGGTGAGAAAAGGCTGTCCGATGAGAAAACCAAACGATAGCGCCGCGGCCGCCAGCAGCGGCCGGACCACCCGCCCGATGACCCTTTTGGCAATCGCTGCCGCCCCCTGCGCCTGACCTGTCCCGCCCATGAGCTTCTCCTTCCGGAATCAGCATCCGGCCGAGCAAGTTCTATGCCGCAAATCTTCATAATCCGCGCGTCAACGCGTTATAGGGTTAACCCGCGCTTGACGTGGATCATTTGTAAAATTTCTCGACACAAGATGACCTCGATTGCCGGCACCGACCGACGTTCCCCCAGCAATTTACCGCAATTGCTACCATACATAGCAAAATATTCGACTTCTATGATGATATAATTTTGATTCTCGCTTAAGTCATATCTATTTGTGGTTAATGTAAGGTTACCCTGTAAGAAATTTCGACGCGGCGCCACCGCCAAAGCCGGCCGGCCGCATCGCGACCGGCATGGCCTGGGATCGCCGGCATCGATTTGCTAATCTCGTCGCCGCTATTCGTGGAGGCAGCCGATGAAGATCGTCAAAATCGAAGACATGCATTGCGACGCCGGCTGGCGGGTCAGCTCGTTCCTGAAGATCACCACCGACGACGGGCTGGTCGGCTGGTCGGAATATATGGAGGGCTATGGCGCGCAGGGGCTGAGCGGGGTGATCCGCCGGCTCGGCGAGCGGTTCCTGATCGGGCGCGACCCGCGGCCGGTCGAGGCGATCAGCACCCTTCTCTATGCCGCCACACGTCAGGCTGCCGGCGGCGTCAACCAGATGGCGATCGCGGCGATCGAGAATGCGCTCGTCGACATCAAGGCCAAGGCGCTGGGTGTGCCGGTTTACGAGATGCTGGGCGGCCCGGTGCGCGACCGGCTGCAGCTCTACTGGTCGCATTGCGGCACCTACCGCGCGCGCCATGCCGAGCGCATCGAGGAATGGGCCGGGGTCCCGCCGGTGCGCTCGCTCGACGACATCGTGGCGCTCGGCGAAGAGGTGCGCCGGAGGGGCTTCAAAGGCTTGAAGACCAACCTGATCCGCTTTGACAAGGGCAAGCCCTACATGTATGGCCCCGGCACCGGGAGCTCGCCGGGCTTCCCCGAATTGAACGCCGACCGCCACATCGCCGCCGCGGCGGTGGCCCAGCTGGAGGCGTTCCGCCGCGGTGCCGGCCCCGATGTCGGGCTCCATCTCGACACCAACTTCAACTACAAGATCGACGGCTATCTGCGGCTGGCCCGCGCGCTCGAGCCGCTCGACCTGGTGTGGCTCGAGATCGACCTCTACGACCCGGCCGGGCTCAACCTGATCCGGCGCTCGGCGCGCACCCCGATCGCCTCGCTCGAATCGATCTATGGCAAGCGCAATTTCCGCCCGTATTTCGAGGCGCAGTCGGTCGATTACGCGATCATCGACGTGGCCTGGAACGGCATCCTCGAATCGCTGAAGATCGCGGCGATGGCCGACGCCTACGAGGTCAATGTGGCGCCGCACAATTTCAACGGTCATCTCGGCTCGTTGATCAGCGCGCATATGTGCGCCGTCGTGCCGAACTTCAAAGTCATGGAAATCGACATCGACGACGTCCTGTGGAAGGACGACATCGTCACCCACCCGCCGGTCATCGAGAACGGCGAGCTGCTGTTGCCGACCGGCCCCGGCTGGGGCGCCGAGGTCAACGAGGAGTTTGTCCGCGCCCACCCGCCAAAACGCTAGACGCGCCGGCGCGCCGGCTCACGCAATCGTCAGCCGGAGCGCAGACGGGGTGAGGCTGGACCGCGGGAAAGCCGGCTGCTATCTACGACGGTGCAGCGGGGAAATCTGAAATTGGGCCCGTCGGGCGGCGGCATCCTGTTTTTGCAAGGGCTCGCGTCCTGGTTTTTCGACCGTCTCGGCCGGGCGCTGAAGGCGCGCGGCCACGAGGTGCACCGGATCAATTTCAACGGCGGCGACCGGGTCTTTTGGCGCCTCGGCAACGCCACCGATTTTCGCGGCCCTCCCGGGGAATGGCCGGGGTTCTTCGAGCGGTTTGTCGCCGCCAACGGGATCGGACAGGTCGTGCTGTTCGGCGACTGCCGGCCGCCGCACCGCGCCGCGATCGACATCGCCCGCCGGCGCGGACTGCGTGTCCATGTCGTCGAAGAGGGCTATCTGCGGCCCGACTGGGTCACGTTCGAGGAGGGCGGCGTCAACGGCTATTCGTCGCTGCCGCGCGACCCCGGCTGGTATCGCGCCCAGGCCCAGTGGCTGCCGCCATGGCGCGACCCGCCGCCGGTGCCGGGCACCTTTCGCCGCCGCGCCTTCGAGGACGTGCTGTACAATTTCTCGTCGATCGCGCAGATGCGCCGGTTTCGGCATTACACGACGCACCGCCCCTATCCGCCGCTTGTCGAATACGCCGGCTGGCTGCACCGGCTGGCGCTGATGCGCCGTGCCGAGCGGCGGGCGCAAGCAGCGATCGCCGCGCTCACCCGCTCGTCCGAGCCGGTCTTTCTGTTTCCGTTGCAGCTCGATTGCGACTACCAGATGCGGGTGCATTCGCCCTATCACGCGGTGCTGCTGGCGATCGAGCATGTGCTGACCTCGTTTGCCCGGCATGCACCGCCGCCGTCGCGGCTCGTTGTCAAATTGCACCCGCTCGACAGCGGGCTGCACGATTGGACGGTGATCACCCGGCATGTCGCGGTGGCGCTCGGCATCGCCGAGCGGCTCGTCATCCTCGATGGCGGCCCGCTCGACGCGGTGTTGGCGCGCAGCTGCGCGGTGGTCACCATCAACAGCACGCTCGGCAGCCTGGCCTTGGCGCGGGGCCTGCCGGTGATGGCGGTGGGCGATGCGATCTACGACATGCCGGGGTTGACCTTTCAGGGCAGGCTCGACGAGTTCTGGAGCGCGGCGCGCCCGCCCGATCCGACATTGTTCGACGCCTTCCGCCGGGTATTGGCCGCGCGTGTGCTGATCCCCGGCTCGTTCTTCAACAATGCCGGCATCGAGAGCGCGGTCGCAGCGGCGATCGACCGGATCGAAGCCACGGCACCCCGGCCGGTCCCGGCCACCACCGCGATCCCCGCCGCCAGCCCGGCGGAATAGCGCATCAGCGGAAGTTTCGGCTGCGCACGACGATATCCCGGTCGTCGTTGCCCGGGATTATGTGGGCCGGCGCCAGCGGCAATGGCCGGGCGGATTTCGACCGCGGTCGGGGCGCGGTCGTGCCGGTGCGGTCGCGCAAGGTGTGGAGACGCGGGGTCAGATCGTCGAGGCGCTCGGCGACGAGGTGAATGACACCCTGCTCGCGCTGCAATCGGCCGGTGCAGCGCAGCAGGGTGGCGCCGAGAACGGCACGGCGGAAGCGTTCGAGAACCGGCGGCCAGACGATCAGATTGGCGACCCCGGTCTCGTCCTCGACGGTGACGAAGACGACGCCGTTGGCGCTGCCGGGGCGCTGGCGGATCAGCACCAGCCCGGCAACCGACAGCCGGCGATCGACCGGCAGCCAGGCGAGATCGGCGGCGGGAACCAAGCCCTCGCGGGAAAATTCGGCGCGCAGAAAAGCGAGCGGATGGCGTTTCAGGCTAAGGCCGAGGCTCGCATAATCCTCGACCACGTGCTCGCCGAGCGGCATCCGCGGCAACAGCGATGCGGCGCGAGATTCCACGGCTTCGGCCCATCGGCCCGCCTCACCCCTCCCCTCTCCCCCCAATGGGGGGCGAGGGTTCTGATTTTCTCTTCGTCGCAACGGCGAAGAGCGGCAGTGGCGGCTCGCCGAGCCCTTTCAACGCCCATAATGCGTGGCGGCGGTCGAGCCCGACCGAGCAAAAGGCGTCGGCTTCGGCCAGGCGTTCGAGCGCGCCGCGGCCGAGCCCGCTGCGCCGCCACAGCGCCACCGGGTCGCGATAGCCGGCGCCGCGCGCATCGACCAGCCTCCCGGCATCGGCCTCGGCAAATCCCTTGATCTGGCGCAAGCCGAGCCGCAACGCGCAATGCCGGCCATCTCCCGCTGCACCGGTGGAGTGCGTGCTTCGAGACGCGCCCTGCTGGCGCTCCTCAGCATGAGGTAATCCGTTAATGATATTGAGAAATTCCTCATCCTGAGGAGGCCGCGACGCGGCCGTCTCGAAGGATGCGCTGCGTTGATCCAGCCGCTCCAGCGTGCAATCCCACCGGCTGCGGTTGATGTCGACGGGGCGCACCTCGATGCCGTGCTCGCGCGCGTCGCGCACGATCTGCGCCGGGGCGTAAAACCCCATCGGCTGGCTGTTCAACAGCGCGCAGGCGAAGATTTCGGGATGGAAGCATTTGATCCAGGCCGAGACATAGACGAGGAGCGCAAAGCTCGCCGCGTGGCTTTCGGGAAAGCCATAGGTGCCGAACCCTTCGATCTGGCTGAAGCAGCGCGCCGCAAAATCGCGCGCATAGCCGTTCGCGACCATGCCGGCGACGAATTTGTCGCGAAACAGATGGATGTCGCCGTTGCGCTTGAAGGTCGCCATCGCGCGGCGCAGCCGGTCGGCTTCGTCCGGTGTGAAGCCGGCGCCGACAATGGCGATCTTCATCGCCTGCTCCTGAAACAGCGGCACGCCCATGGTTTTTTCCAGAACCGCGCGCAACTGATCGGACGGGTAGGTCACCTCTTCGATCCCGGAACGCCGGCGCAGGTAGGGATGCACCATGTCACCCTGGATCGGCCCCGGCCGGACGATCGCGACCTCGATCACGAGATCGTAGAATTCGCGCGGGCGCAGCCGCGGCAGCATCGTCATCTGGGCGCGGCTTTCGACCTGGAACACGCCCACCGAATCGGCGCGGCTCAGCATCTCGTAAACCGCAGGCTCCTCGGGCGGCACGGTGGCGAGGTCGAGCCGGCGGCCGTAATGCTCGCCGATCAGCGCAAAGGCCTTGCGCACGCAGGTCAGCATGCCGAGCGCCAGGACATCGATCTTCAGGATGCCGAGGGCGTCGAGATCATCCTTGTCCCATTCGATGACGGTGCGGTCCGCCATCGCCGCATTCTCGATCGGCACCAGCTCGTCGAGCGGCCCGCGGGTGATGACAAACCCGCCGACATGCTGCGAGAGATGGCGGGGAAAGCCGGTCAATTCGGCGGCGAGGTCGAGGGCGAGGCGCAAGGTCGGATCGCCAGGGTCGAGCCCGGCCTCGCGCACCCGCAGATCGGCGATCGGGTCGTTCGACCAGCCCCAGACGATGCCGGCCAAGGCGGCGACGACATCGACACCGAGGCCCAGCACCTTGCCGACATCGCGGATCGCCGAGCGCGCGCGGTAAGAGATCACGGTGGCGGCGAGCCCGGCGCGGTCGCGGCCGTATTTCTTATAGATGTGCTGGATCACCTCCTCGCGCCGCTCGTGCTCGAAATCGACGTCGATGTCGGGCGGCTCGTTGCGCGCGGCGCTGATAAAGCGCTCGAACAATACGTCGATGCGCGCCGGATCGACCGCGGTGATGCCGAGGCAATAGCACACGGCCGAATTGGCCGCCGAGCCGCGCCCTTGACAGAGGATCCCGTTCGCCTTGGCGAACTGCACGATTTCGTGCACGGTCAGGAAATAGCGGGCGTAATCGAGCCGTGCGATCAATGCGAGCTCGTGCGCGATCAGATTGCGGATCTTTTTCCGGGATATCATCAGCTTCCCCCTCCGCCCACTGTTGCTCCAAAGAGAACCCTCGCCCCCCGGCGGGGGGAGAGGGCAGGGTGAGGAGGGCTCAGCGGCGGCGGCTACCCCCCTCACCCCAGCCCTCTCCCCCCGATCGGGGGGAGAGGGAGATTTAGGTGCTAGGAGCGCGAGACGGGTTTATTTGAAAACCGCTCGGCGGCACCCTCCCAGGCAAGGTCGGCCAAGCGCTGCTGCGCGGTCATGCCCTCGGGAACCGGCTCGTCCGGGTATTCATAGCGCAATTCGTCGAGGCTGAACCGGCAGCGCCGGGCGATGTCGAGGCTGCGGCCGACCGCGTCCTCATGGCCGCGGAAGAGCCGCCTCATTTCGGTCGGCGCCTTCAGATGGCGCTCGGCATTGGCGGCGAGGCGAAAGCCGGCTTCCTTGATCGTGCAGCCCTCGCGGATGCAGGCCACGACATCCTGCAGCCGCCGGCGCGCCGGCGTGTGGTAGAGCACATCGTTGGTCGCGACCAGGGGCAGCCCGACCTTGTCGCCGAGTGCGGCGAGGCGGGCGAGGCGGCGGGCATCGTCGCCGCGGTAGAGGTGATGGGCGGCGAGATAAGCGCGGCCCGCGAAATCGGCGGCGATGCGAGCGGCAAAATCCTGCGGGTCCTCGGGCGGCAACACGACGACGACCTGGCCCTCGCCATCGGCGACGAGGTCGGCGTAATCGAGACGGCATTCGCCCTTGGGCGCGCGGCGCCGGCCGAGGGTCAGCAGCCGCGTCAGCCGGCCATAGGCGGCGCGGTCTTCGGGGAAAGCCAAGAGGCTCGTGCCGTCCTGAAAATCGAGGCGGCAGCCGACGACAAGGCGGATCCCGGCCTCTTTGGCCGCCTGGTGGGCGCGCACGATGCCGGCCAGGCTGTTGCGGTCGGTGACGCCGATCGCGGCATGGCCGAGTGCTGCAGCCTCTGTCACCAGCTCGGCCGGGTGCGAGGCGCCGCGCAGAAACGAGAAATTGGTGGTGGCTTGCAGCTCGGCGTAAGCCGGAGGTGCAGAAACCGGCGCGCCACCACCGGTATCAAATCGGCGAATTTTTGTCGCCCCCGCGAAAGCGGCGGTCCAGAGGCCAGCGCTCCTATCCTCGGCCCCTGGGTTCCCGCCTTCACGGGAATGACGAACGAGCTCAGGCAAAGAAGCCATGGATAAACCAGCGCGGCGACGGGTCGTTGCCGGCGAGGCCGGCCCGAAACAGCCAGAAGCGTCGTCCTTCCTCGTCCTCGACCCGGTAATAGTCGCGGATCGCATCCCCGCCGGCGCGAGGATCGGCACCCGACCCCGCGGCGTGCCACCATTCTTCGGCAATCCGCTCCGGCCCGTCGGCGCGCCTGACCCGATGCGCGAGCCGGCGCCAGGTAAAGCGGGCCGGCGGGTCGTCGGGCAGCAGCCAGAAGGCTTCGACCAGCTCCGGCGGATCGAGCAGCCGGATCGGCCGCGGCGGTTTTTCGCCGACGCAGCCTGCGGCAGCGTGCCGGTCGGCGCCGACCGGCACCCGGACCGAGGCGCGCTCGGGGATATGGCTTGCGCGCGGTTCGAGCCGATAGAGCGCGAGCCGGTTGCCGAGCCGGTCGAGGAGCGGGGCGGCGGCGCCGCCCCCTCCGGCCTCGCCGGCGAGGCCGAGCTGCTCGGGGGCCAAGGGCTCGACGGCAAAGACGGCGAGGATCATGTCTTCGACGCCGAGGCCGGGATCGACGGTGTCGAGCTTTTCATTGAAGAGGGCGGCAAGGTGGTGCGGGTCGCGGCTCGGGCGCGCGGTGCCGATGCGAATGTGCTCGACCCGGCCGTCGACCCGATAAAAGGCGAGATCGAGCCGCCGTGCGCCCATTCCTTCGCGCGCCAGGCGACGCACAAGGTCTGCGGCGAGCCGTTCGATCGCATGCGCGAAATCGGCGGGATCGGCGATCGGCTCGGGCCAGCCGATCCGCACCCGCCGCTCCGGGGTTTCGCCCAACGGCGACAATGGCTCCGGCAGATCGCCCTCGGCCTGGTCGAGGCGGCGCGCCACCGCTTCGCCGAAGCGGCGGACGAGGGCGGCGCGCGGCATCGCCCACAGCTCGCCAACCCGCTTCAGCCCGACCCGCCGCAACCCTTGCGCCGTAGCCGGGTCGAGACGCAGCGCCTCGACCGGCAGCGGAGCAAGGCCGGCGCGCCTATCGCCGGGCGGCTGAACAGTCGCACCTCTATCGGTCGCGGCGCAGCGGGCAAGACCCCAAGCGGCGCCGAGGGTGTCGGCAATGGCGATCCGGCCGGCGATCCCTTGGCGACCGAGCCGGGTCGCAAGATCGGCGGCGAGCGCGGCTTCCCCGCCCCACAGATGGGCCGAGCCGGCAATCTCGATCTTGACGCCGTCGGCCCCGTCGGGCGCGGTCCACGGGCTGTAGCGACCGCACCATTCGGCCAGCCGGCGGAGGGCTGCGGCGTCTTTCATCGGCTCGGCCGCGGCAGTGGCGAGGCCGGGCAGAAACGACAGCGCATCGGCGAGCGGCATCCCCGGCATGAGACCGGCTTCGATCGCGGCCCGGTTGACCGCGGCGAGCAGGCGGCGCCCGGCGGTGTCGATGACCGTCGCGAACGGCGCCTCGTCAGCCGGCGCGGCGGAGCTTTGCCGGCGGGAAGCCATCGCCGCGGCGCGGCGGGAATTCCATCGTCGCGGTGCGGCGGCGGCGGTCGATCGGCCAGCTCGGCAGCCACAGATAGAGAACCCGTCGCATCGGCCACCTCCGCTTCCCAACATGCCGGCTCGCCGCCGCGGCAGCGCATCAGCTCGACCCGCCAGCGCGGATGTCCGATCCCCGGCTCGCCGCCGGTCGGGGCCGACGGCATTGCGGCGATACGCCAGCGCGTCGCCGCGGCGCTCGGCCGGCTGCGCTCGCGCGCCGCCTGCGCCGCATCGCGCCAGCGCCGCACGATGAAGGCGGTGACACCGGAGCGCTCGGCGGCGAGCTGCAAGCGGCGGCTCGCCACCATCGGCAACGCAGCGATCTCGCCGACCACTGCCGCGGTGACGCCGCCGGCGCGCAGCCCCTCCTCCATCGCCCACAGAATCTCGGTGTCGTGCGCGGCCCGGACCAGCACGAGGCGGCCGGGATCGAGCCCCTGGGCGGCGAGGCCGAGGCCGTAAAGATCCGGTCGCTTCAGACACCACGGCACAATGCCATCGGCGGTCGCGGCGAGCCGGCCGACGATGCCGGCGGCAAAGGCGGCGGCGAGCGTGCCGTCCTCCTCGTCGCCGCCCCTGCCGACAATTTCGTGCAAGGCGCCGCGCATCAGCCCGCCGCCCGGCAGCACGCGGTCGATCGCGGCGATCCCGAACGGCACCACCCCGTGCTGCACCGACGCCGGCCGCTCGATCCGCCGCACCCGTTCGCGAAGCTCGGCAAGCCCAACCATGTTTATGGTTTGTTCTAAAATGGGCGGCCTGTCAACACCAATCTTAAGAGCGTCCCCAGCCCCCAGGACGCTACCGCGGTTTTCGACCGGGTCGACGCACTCGGCGACGCATCACCCCCACCCCGACCCGCCCCCATCGAGGGGGCGGGAGCACAAAGCCCCTCCCTGCTGATAAAGGCCCTCCCCCCTTGATGGGCCTTGATGGGGGAGGGTTTGGGAGGGGGTGAGCACAGTGCAATTTGGTCGGAAACCGCTTTAACCCCCAGGACGCTAAGCTCCAGGGCGGCTGACCCCAGGGTTAGCTCCCGGTCAGCTCGCGGCGGACGATCGCGGCACCCTCGGCCAAGGCCTTGAGCTTGGCGAAAGCGGTATCGCGCGGCAGGTATTTCATGCCGCAATCGGGGGCCGGGACCAGCCGCTCGGGCGGCACATGCTCGAGCGCCGCACGGATGCGGGCGGCCACGGTCTGGGGCGTTTCCGGCTCGGGGTCGCCCATGCTGATCACGCCGAAGATCACCGTCTTGCCGCCGAGACCGTCGAGATCGGCGAGATCGAGCCCCGGCTGCGCCGCCTCGATCGAGATCTGCCCGGCGACGGTGCCGGTCAATTCCGACAGAAACGAGTACCGGTTCGGCTTGTCGCGCGAGACATAGGCATAGCCAAAGCAGAGGTGCAGCGCGGTCGCGCCGGGGATGCCGTCGAATGCCCGGTTGATCGCCGCTAACCGCGAGCCGCCGCGCCTCCTCGGGCCGGGCCTGCATCCACGGCTCGTCGAGCTGGATAACATCGACACCGGCCGCCTTCAGATCGTGCAATTCGGCGTTGACCGCGGCGGCGTAATCCATGACGAGCTCTTCCTCGTCGCGGTAGAACTCGTTCTTGGCTTGGCGCGACATCGTGAACGGGCCGGGGATCGTAATCTTGGTCGTGCGGTCGGTGTGGCGGCGCAGAAACTCGGCGTCGTGCACCTCGACCGGCCGCAGCCGGCGGATCGGGCCGACGATGCGCGGCACGACGACGGTTCCGCTCGACCGGCCGCGCACGGTCGCGGGATTGTCGAGATCGACCCCCGAAAGTGCCGTCGCAAACCGGTTCGAATAGCTTTCGCGCCGGATCTCGCCATCGGTGATGATGTCGATGCCGGCCTCTTCCATGTCGCGGATCGCCAGCCGCGTCGCGTCGTCCTGCGCCTGCTTCCAGCCACGGCTCGGGAATGCGCCACAAATCCTGCGCGCGCACCCGCACCGGCGGCAGATGGGTCAGCCGGTCGCGGTCGATCAGCCAATCGGGCTGCGGATAGCTGCCGACCACCGTCGTCGGCAAAAGGGTTTCGGTCATTGCCGGATTTTCACCGATTTGCCGCGAGAAGGAACGCGAAGCGGATGCGGCTATCCTAAACCCCGAAAACAATTCGAGCCAACCCGAATTTCGGGCTCGTCCAAGCCGGCAGATCAAGGCATTCTCTGATCGGTGACAGGGCGGCATGGTGACAGGGCGGCATGGTGACAGGGCGGCCTCCGTCGATTGTCCGGGCCGTCCGACAAAACGAGCTGAGCGCGGCAGATGGCTGACAATCCGGTAGAGCGGCATTACGCGAGCCCCGACCTCGGCGCGGCGATCCTCGCGGCATTGCAAGGGATCGGGAAGGACATCGACCGTCTGACCCCGGACGACCTGGCGCCGGTCGATGAATTCCACGGCGGGCAGCGGCCGGCGACGATGCGGCTTGCCGAGATGGCGGGCCTCTCCGGCGGCGAGCGGGTGCTCGATGTCGGCTCGGGGCTCGGCGGGCCGTCGCGGTTTCTCGCCTGGCGCTATGGCTGCCGGGTCAGCGGTGTCGATCTGACCGCCGAATTCGTTGGGGTCGCGCAGATGCTGACGCAGCGCACCGGGCTCGAGGACAAGGTCGATTATCGCCAGGGCAACGCGCTCGACCTGCCGTTTTCGGATCAAAGCTTCGATGTCGTCTGGTCGCAGAATGCGGCGATGAACATCGCCGATCGCGACCGCCTCTATCGCGAGATGCGGCGCGTGCTGAAACCGGGCGGCAAGCTCGCCTTGCAGGAGGTCGCCGCCGGGCCCGGCGGCCCGCCCTATTTCCCGGTGCAATGGGCGCGCGAGCCGGCGATCAGCTTTTTGTTCTCCGCCGCCGCAACGCGGGCCAGGCTCGAAGCCGCCGGCTTCAGCGTCCTCGCCTGGCAGGACACGACGCCGGAGGCGCTGGCCGCGGCCGCCCGTCGCGCGCAGCACTTCGCCGCGGCGCCGCCGCCGCTCGGCACGCATTTGATCCTCGGCGCCGACTGGCGAACGATGTTCCAGAATTCCGCCCGCAACCTCGAAGAGCACCGCACCGAGCTCTTCAACGCTGTTCTTGCATGCGCGGATTAGCGAGATAGTTTAAAGGGTACGATCTATCGCAAGCTGAGTTTGCCTGCACAGGGAAAAGCTGTCAATGCGGCGGAAGAACTCCGGCAAACGAGTATTCGGGGCCTACCTGTGCCGCTTCCGTCCGGAACCCGAAGGCGGGTTCACCGTCACCTGTCCCAAGCTGCCCCCGGTCGTGACCTACGGCCAAACCCTGGAGAAAGCGCAAGCAAACGCTCGCGAGGCGATCGAGCTTTGCCTCGAGGTCATGCGGGAAGACGGGCAGCCGATCCCAGCGCCCGATCGTGATATGTGCTCCCCAATCGATCAACTGGTGCCGGTCGCTACCGCCGACGCATGAGGAGCTTGCCGGCGCTCAACGGGCGTGCCGTCATCGTGGCATTGGAACGCGCCGGCTTCGAGGTGATTCGGGTCAAAGGGTCTCATTTTTTCTTGCGCCATCGGAACGACCCCACTCGCCAGACGGTCGTGCCTGCGCATCGAACGAACCTTCCGCCCGGCACACTGCGCGCCATTCTGCGACAAGCACGCCTTACCCGGGCGAAGCTTCTGGAGCTGCTTTGAGACCGCGGCAGCGAGATTTTGCTCAGTCGGATGCTGCTCCTTAGCCGCGCGGCATAACGTCGAGGCGGATGACGAGGCCTTCGAGCGAGGGCGAGGGCGGCGGGTAGCGGCGCATGACGAGCGGGTCGTGGCCGGGGATTATGTGCTGCGGCGAGGGGGCGGCGGCGCGCAACGCGTCATAGGCGTCGAGCATGTCGCCGATATGGAAGGCGGCGGTGAAGGGCCGGCCCGCCTCCATGTTCTCATAATAATGGGTGACGTCGGAAGCGAGCACGACCCAGCCGCGGCCCGTGTGCACGCGTACGAACTGCATGCCCGGCGTATGGCCGCCGACCGGATGGATGCTGATCCCCGGCGCCAATTCGACGGGGCCGTTATAGAGGCGCACACGGCGCGCGAAGTTCAGCCGCACGATGCCGACCACATCCTCGACCTCGAACGAGTGGGCGAGGAACGGATGGCGCATGTAATGCCCCGTCGTGTAGTGCAGCTCTTTTTCCTGCAGATGGAACTGCGCCGCCGGGAAGCGGTGGAACGTGCCGACATGGTCGTAATGCAGATGGGTCAGGATCACATCGGCGACCGTGCTGCGGTCGAGCCCGACCAGCGCCAGCGCCTCGGCCGGGCAGCGCAGGTGCCGCCGGCCGCGCTGGGCGGCGACTTCGGCGGTAAAGCCGGTATCGATGACAAAGCTGCGCTCGGGGCTGATCGCGGCCCAGACGAAATAATCCATCGGCATCGGCCCGTCATGCGGGTCGCCGCCGATGAAATGGTCGGCGCGCCGCGCGTCGCGCTCGGCATAGCGGATTGCGAAAAGCTCGTATTGCGGGAGATTGGCGTCCATGATCGCCTCGGGGATCGGGAAGGGATTGCGCAGGCCCGGCCGCGATGCCAGCCTGTCGCCGGCGCTTATATCCGAGCGCGGGAAGACGAGCCATGACCCAATCTCTCCTCGGCCCCTATCGCGTTGCCGCCGTCAACACCGCCGAGCAATCCGAGAACAAGATCCACGACGACGATGTCGCCCGCCGGTTCGGGTTCAAGGGCGGCCTGGTGCCGGGGGTCGAGGTCTACGCCTATATGACGCATCTGCCGGTCGCCCGCTGGGGCCGCGCCTGGCTCGAGCGCGGCCATGGCGAATGCCGGCTCCTAAAGCCGGTCTATGACGGCGACACCGCCATCGTCACCGCGACCGAAACTGCGGACGGGATCGAGATCGAGGTAGAAAGCGCAGGTGTCTTGTGCGCCACCGGATCGGCGTCATTGCCGGAGGAGCCGACGGCACCGCCCGCCGCCTTTGCCCAAATGGCCCCGGCGCCGGCCCCGCCTGCCGACGCGGACCGCCCCCCGGCCGGCGAGCGCACCCTCTCATCCGGCACCCAGTTGGCGATCCACCCGTTCCGCATGGACGGCCCGGCGGCGCGCCAATATCTGCGCGACATCGGCGAGACCCTGCCGCTCTACGACACAGAGGGCCTGGTCCATCCCGGCACGATCCTGCATATCGGCAATTGGGCATTGCGCCACAATGTCGTGCTGGGCCCCTGGATGCATGTCGGCAGCCGGGTCGAGCATTACGCCGCGGCGCGGATCGGCGACGAGCTCTCGGCACGCGCGCTCGTCACCGCCAACTACGAGAAAAAGGGGCACCGCTTCGTCGATCTCGACGTGCTGGTCTATGCCAATGGCGTGACCCCCGTCGCCCGCATCGCCCACGTCTCGATCTGGCGCCCGCGCCAGCTCGCCGCCGCCTGAGCGCTGTCGCCTCAGCCGATAGCTTTTTCGAGGAGGTCGAGGGCGGCGATCGAAAAGGCGCGCATGTTGTCGACGCGGTCGCTGTTGCCGGTCTCGACCGTGATCGAGCGCTCGCCGTTCGGGCCGATCACGGCGATGCAGGAATGCCCGGCATTATGCCCATAGCGGCTGCCGGTCGGCCCGGCGGTGCCGGTCTCGCCGAGCGACCAGGCGGTGGCGAGCTTGCCGCGGATCTTGCGGGCAAAGAGCAGCGCATAGGTCTCGGTCGATGGCGTAATGCCGACGAGCTCGGCTTCGGCCACGCCGAGCAGCTCGGCGCGCGATTGCCGCGTATAGACGACGGCACCACCGAGAAAATAGGCCGAGGCGCCGGGGACCGCCAGCAATGCCGCCGAGAGCATCCCGGCGGTCGAGGATTCGGCGATCGAGATCGTCTCGTTGCGCGCCTTGAGCTTGGCCGCAATGCGTTCCGCCTGAGGCAGCAGATCCTGCAGCATTTTTTCCACCCGGGAACCGTTGTCGAAATCGTCGCGCGCCCGCGTGACCGTGTATCCTAACGACCAAAACCTCGCCACGCTATGGCGTCGGGTCGATCCCGAGCAGGTCGGCGATCCGGTCTGCGGCTTTGAGGCCGGAGCCGGTCAGCACCACGACCGTGGTTTCGCCGGGTGCGATCGTGCCGTCGCGGAGCAACCGGCTCAGCGCGGCGCCGGCGGTCGCGGCGGTGGGCTCGACAAAGAGGCCGGTCCGGCCGAGAGCCGCGAGAGCCGGCGCGATTTCCTCTTCGTCGACCGCGACCACGCCGCCTTGCGAACGGCGCACGGCACGCAATCACTTCGGCCGTCCGCACCGGCCGCGGCGTGGCGATGCCGTCGGCGATGGTGGGGCCGGCGGCAAACGGCACAAATTCATCGGCGCCGGCCGCCCAGGCGGCGGCAAAGGCCGCGCAATTTGCCGCCTGCACCGCGAAGAGCCGCGGCCGCGCGGTGATTTCGCCGCGTCGTTCGAGCTCGTCGAAGCCGCGGTCGAGACCCAGGATGTTGCTGCCGTAGCCGGTCGGCACCAGGATGTTGTCGGGCACGCGAAAGCCGAGCTGCTCCCACAGCTCGAAGGCGAGCGTCTTGGTGCCCTCGATAAAATAGGGGTGCCAGTTGTGGCTGGCGTAAAAGCTGTCGCCCGCAGCGGCGGCGGCGAGTGCGGCGTCGGTCACATCCTGCCGGGTGCCGGGGATCGGCCGCAGCGCGGCGCCGGCGGCGGCGATCTGGACGAGCTTGGCGCGGGGTGCGGCGGCCGGGACATA
The DNA here is from genome assembly GCA_963702685.1 of uncultured Alphaproteobacteria bacterium. Taxonomy (GTDB): domain Bacteria; phylum Pseudomonadota; class Alphaproteobacteria; order ATCC43930; family CGMCC-115725; genus AP-15. The sequence continues at coordinate 427,528 of CAVPDQ010000014.1, forward strand.
GACGCGGCACGGAATGCCGCCGGCGGCGGCATAGGTGGCGAGCGAGGCGCCGGCATTGCCCGACGAATCCTCGTGGATCGGCCCGACCCCGACCTCGATCAGGTGGTTCAGCATGACCGCGGTGCCGCGATCCTTGAAGGAGCCCGTCGGCATCTGCAATTCGAGCTTGAACAGGATCGCAGCACCCTGCCAGTCGCGCCGGACAAGCGGCGTCCAGCCTTCGCCGAGCGAGACTTTCGGCGGCTGCTGCAAGGCCAGCGCCGCGGCGTAGCGCCACAGCGAGGCGTCGCCGGCGGCGATCTCGCTGCGCGCCAGCCCGCGGCCGGGCAAGAGCTCGACATGGCTGCCGCAATCGCACCGCCAGCGCGGCCGGTCGGCATTCCATTCGCACCCGCAAGCGGCGCAGCGACAGCGCCCGATGATCTCCGTAGCCGGCAAGGCTCAGCCCCGCGCGCCGCCTGCCGGCGCCGGCGCCGCAACGCCGTCTTCCGGCGCATCGGCCTCGCCGTCGAGGACCGCGCGCATCCGGATGGAATCGAGCTCGCCCATCCGGTGCAGCGGTTGTTCTACCGGTGGCGGGACACCGGGTTGTGGCGGACGATCAATCATGACTTGGTGATGCGGGTGCGCGCGGCAGCCGGGCGCGCGGCCAGCCCCAGCGCCGGGGTCATCTGAGCTTTGGCCGGCAATTAGTTTCAGTCCACATCTTGCGATCCTCTCCGGACATGGCACCGGGAGAGTACCATAAATGACTGAAATCACTGACTTCATTTTGGGTCAAACTCTAAGAGATCTCCTTCTGCCTCGGCGCCCCCTCGAGCGACAGCGGAAAGGGCGCTGCTGCGCCCGAATAGAGCACGTCGCGGGCCTCGGCGATGGCAGCGCGCTCAGGCGACCAGCCGCATGAAGTCGTTCATGGCGGCGGGGTCGGTCCAGCGCAGGACGGCGACAAGGTCGCTGTCGGGGTCGATCCAGGTCAGGTTGCCGCCGGCGCCGCGGAAGCAATAGCTCGCCGGCGAAGCGCTCGGATAAAGCTGCCGGCCGGTGTTGAGCCAGACGAGATAACCGTATTGCGGGTAGAGCGGGCAAGGCTCCAGCATCCGGTCGATCCAGGCTTCGGAGAGGATGCGGCGGCCGTTCCATTCGCCGCGATGCAGCATCAAGAGGCCGATGCGCGCCTGGTCGCGCGCACCGATAAAGGCGCCGCCGCCCCAATGGCCGCCGCCCGAGACCGATTGCACGCGCTCGCCGCCGATCTCGACCCAGGAATTGCGGTAGCCGTGCCACTCCCAATCGGGCGACGCGCCGATCGGCGCCATGACCAGCTCGCGGAACACCTCGGGCAAGGGCCGCCGCCAGACCCGCAGCAGCGCCAAAGCGAGCCGGTTGATGCGCACGTCGTTGTATTCCCAGAACCCGCCGGGCGGCTGGAGGTCGCGGTGCGCTCCCTTCGGCGCCGTGGACGGCCGGCCGCCGACCGCGCGGTTGCGGTCAATGAGGTCGGGCTTGTCCCACAGCGTCCCTTCCCATTCCGAAATTTGCTGCAGCAGGTGGTGCCAGGTGATCGCGTCGTTGTGCGGCGGGTCGAAGCCGCCATCCTCGACGCTGAGCCGCACAGGCTCGTGCGGGTCGCGGATCAAGCCGCGGTCCCAGGCGAGCCCGGCTAAGATCGAGAGGTAGCTCTTGGCGACGCTGAAGGTCATGTCGGCGTGGGCCGTGTCGCCCCATTCGGCGACGATCTCGCCGCCTTTCAGAATTAGCCCGCTCGGGCCGCCGCGCGGGCGCACCGGCCCGAGCGTCTCGTTCCAGGGCGGGCGCTCGGCAAAGTCGCTCGTCACCATCTGCGCCAAGTCGCGCGACCACGGCGTCTCGGCTTCGGCGGCGTGCCGCGCCGCGGCGGCGAGCCGGGCGGGGTCGCGCGCCGCCCAGCTGGCGGGATGGGGAGGCGGGAAATAGCTCATCGAGGGTGCTCCTGGGGATGGGCCGGGCCGGGGCGGGGCTTGGCAGGGCGGGGCTTGGCGCGGCGGGGCTTGATTTTCCGCCGATCCGCACGACTTCGTGGGATAGCGGCGGCACGAGAAAACGCCGCCGGCTTGCAGTTCGACGGACCGGTTTGCTACAACACGGGTCCGTCAGGCTTCCGGGGTCGCGGATATGGGTTCGTTCAGCTTGATGCACTGGATCGTGGTTTTGGCCATTATCCTGATTCTGTTCGGCGCCGGGAAGCTGCCCCGCGTAATGGGTGATTTTGCCAAGGGAATCAAGGCCTTCAAAGCCGGGATGAAGGAGGAGGAGGACGAGCCCGAGGCGGCGGACCGCCCAGGCCCAGGTGTCGCCTCCCGCCGCCGCAACGACCGCCGCTGCCGCGACAACCGCGACCGCCGCTGCCGATCGCCCGCGCGAGCACGCCTAAAGCCCCGGCGCCCGCGGGCGTGCCCGCCATTGCGGGCCGGCCCCCGCTGCTGTCGATCACAGACCTGTGCCTCGAAATCCGCGAGCATCCGGTGCGCGGGCGCGGCATTTTCGCGCGTGCGCCGATCGCCGCGGGAAAGCTGATCGAGGCCGCGCCCGTCATCGTCATTCCCGTCAATCAATGCCGCACGCTCGACCGCACGGTCATGCACGACTACTACTTTCACTGGGATGGCGATCCCGATGGCGAGGGGCGCGGCGCGCTCGCCCTCGGCCTCGTCAGCTTGTGCAATCATTCCGCCCGGCCGCGCGCCCGCGTCGTCCGGAATTTCGAGCGGCGCACGCTCGACCTCGTCGCGCTCTCGGCGATCGAGGAGAGCGAAGAGGTCACGATCGACTACAATTGCCCGCTGTGGTTCGAGCCCAGCGAATGAGGCCCAGCGAATGAGGGATGCGCAGAACATGCGACGCTTCGAGGGCACCGACAGCTATATCGCGACCCCGGATCTGCAGGTCGCGGTCAATGCCGCGATCGCGCTCGAGCGCCCGCTCCTCGTCAAAGGCGAGCCCGGCACCGGCAAGACGATCCTCGCCCATGAGATTGCCCACGGCATCGGCAAGGACCTGATCACCTGGCACATCAAATCGACCACCAAGGCGCAGCAGGGGCTCTACGAATACGATGCGGTCTCGCGGCTGCGCGACGGCCAGCTCGGCGACGCGCGGGTGCACGACATCGCCAACTACATCGTGCCCGGCAAATTGTGGGAGGCGTTCGAGGCGGACGCGGCGCCGGTATTGCTGATCGACGAGATCGACAAGGCGGATATCGAGTTCCCGAACGACCTCTTGCTCGAGCTCGACCGCATGGAGTTCTACGTTTACGAGACGCGGCGCACGGTCCAGGCGCGTAACCGCCCGGTCGTCGTCATCACCTCGAACAACGAAAAGGAACTGCCCGACGCGTTTTTGCGGCGCTGCTTTTTTCATTACATCCGCTTTCCCGACCGCGAGACGATGGAGCGCATCGTCGATGTGCATTTCCCCGGGCTGAAGCACGATCTGGTGCACGAGGCGCTGACGATCTTTTTCGATATCCGCGATGCGCCGGGATTGAAAAAGAAGCCCTCGACCTCGGAATTGCTCGACTGGCTCAAATTGCTGCTGGTCGAGGACATCTCGCCCGAAACCTTGCGCACCCGCGACCCGGCAAAGCTGATCCCGCCCCTGCACGGCGCGCTCCTCAAAAACGAGCAGGACGTGCAATTGTTCGAGCGCCTCGCCTTTCTGCACAGGAGGGGGGAACGGAGATGACCGCGCGCAAGGAGTCACGAGCGTCCAGCAAGCAACCGGTTGAGAAGGGTGAAATGCCCGCGGTCCTCACGGAGGACGATCTCTTCGAAATGGCAAATCTGTATCCGGATGAGACCGGGCTGCCGATGACGGTCTGGGTCAGTCCGCGGGGAAACGCTCGGCACGATGTGCGAATAAAGGTCAACATGACGCACGGAAACCGGATGACTGTTGAAAACACCGCGGTCGTCGCAATCCGGCCCGCTCCACACGTCGTCGCAGGGCGGTTGTCCGCAGAGGATGAACCGGCGGTTTTCCGCTGGATCAGCCTCAACACGCCTGCTTTGATCGCCTATTGGAACGGCGATATCGGTACAATTCAGTTGGCCCGGGCGCTGGTGCCGCTGATTCGGTAGCGCATGTTTTTCACCTTCTTCAGCGAGTTGCGCGCGGCCAAGGTGCCGGTGTCGCTGCGCGAGTACCTGACCTTGATGGAGGCGATGGAGAAGCGCGTCGCCGCGTTCGCCATCGAGGATTTCTACTTTCTCGCGCGCAGCGCGCTGGTCAAGGACGAGCGCCATCTCGACCGCTTCGACCGCGTCTTCGGCCATTGCTTCAACGGCATCGAAACCTTGTCCGACCCGACCGCCGAAATACCGGAGGAATGGCTCAAAAAGCTCGCCGAGCGGCTCCTGACCGAGGAAGAGAAGAAGCTCGTCGAAGCGCTCGGCGGCTGGGAGCAGCTGATGGAGACGCTGCGCCGTCGGCTCGCCGAGCAAAAGGGGCGGCACCAAGGCGGCGGCAAATGGATCGGCACCGCCGGCACCTCGCCCTTTGGCGCGCATGGCTACAACCCGGAGGGCGTGCGCATCGGTCAGCAGGAGGGCAAGAACCGCCGCGCCGTCAAGGTCTGGGACCGGCGCGAATACCGCAATCTCGACGACACGGTCGAGCTCGGCACCCGCAATATCAAGCTCGCCTTGCGCCGGTTGCGCCGGTTCGCGCGCGAGGGGGCGGCCGACGAACTGGACCTCGACGGCACCGTGCGGCAGACCGCGCACAATGCCGGCTGGCTCGACCTGAAGCTCGTGCCGGAGCGGCACAACACGGTCAAGCTGCTGTTGCTCCTCGATGTCGGCGGATCGATGGAAGACCACGTCCGGGTCTGCGAGGAATTGTTCTCGGCGGCACGCTCCGAATTCAAGGGCCTCGTCCATTTTTACTTTCACAACTGTCTCTACGATACGGTGTGGCGCGATTCGCGCCGGCGCCATGTCGAGCAGGTCGGCGTCCTGGAATTGCTCCGCACTTACGACGCGAGCTGGCGTGTCGTCCTCGTCGGCGACGCCAGCATGAGCCCCTACGAGATCGAAAAGGAGGGCGGCAGCGTCGAGCGCTGGAACGAGGAGCCGGGCGGGGTCTGGCTGCGCCGCCTCCTCGACACCCACCCGCGCGCGGTCTGGCTCAACCCGGTGCCGGAAAAATACTGGGACGGGACCGCCAGCATCGGCCTCGTCCGCACGCATCCTCGAAGACCGCATGTTTCCCTTGACGCTCGACGGGATCGACCAGGCGATGCGCCGTCTGCGGCGCTGAGCAAGCTCCGCCGGCGCGCGCCGGCCGCGCATCGTCCGCCGGCTTGCAGCGGTTCGGTTTCCTTGTTACGAAACGATCTGGCGGCGCTGTTGGGGCGGGCTGCTCGCGACACGAAGGGGGCCGCGGCGGCCCTGGGGCGCGGTCGGGGAACCGGTTGATGGCGCGGAGCACGCAGCGCGAAAGGGGCGTGACCAGCCCGCCCGCAGAAGCCGGGTGGCGACCGCGGATGCTGCGCCGGGTCGCGGCCAGCCGGCTTTACCGCCATAGCCTGATCGGGCATGTGCCGGGCGATCTCGGCCAGGGGCTGGCACAGCGCTGGACCGGCGATGCCGAGCGCGGCGCGGCGATTGCCGCGGGCGATTTCGAGCTGGCCGGCGAAATGGTGCGCAACCCGCAGCCGCTCTGGTTTCCGCCAGCGGCCGGCCTGGAATGGCTCGCTGCCTGGCACGGTTTCGGCTGGCTCGCCGACCTTGCCGCCGGTGGCAACGCGGCGCGCGAAGCCGGGCGCGAGCTGCTGCGCAGCTGGCTCGCCGAAAACACGGCCTGGCATCCGGTCGCCTGGCGCTCCGATGTGCTGGCGACACGGCTTTTTGCCTGGATCGGCTATTTCGACGAAATCGCCGGGCGCGACCAGGAGCCGGGCTTGCGACGGGCAATGCTGCTGAGCTTTGCCGCGCAGCTGCGCCATCTCGCCCGCACCGCGAGCTGGGAATGCGCGGGCGCCCAGCGGCTGCGCGCGCTCAAGGGCTTGGTCGCCGGCAGCATCGTGCTCGGCGGCTCGCCGCCGCGGCTGCTGCGCGCCTTGCGCGCGATTGAGCGCGAAATCGCAGCGCAGATCCTGCCGGATGGCGGCCATCGCTCGCGCAACCCCTCGCTGCAGCTGCAAGCCTTGCAGGACCTGATCGACACCCGCGGGGTGCTGCGCGCGGCCGGAGAAGCAGTGCCGGCGGTGTTGCAGGAGGCGATCGAGCGGATGGCGCCGATGCTGCGCCTCTTTCGCCACGGCGACCGGCGGCTCGCATTGTTCAACGATTCTCTCGAAGAGGACGGCATCCTGATCGATCTGGTGCTGACCCGCTCCGAGGCCAAAGGGAGCGCCCCGCTGCGCGCCCCCGCGACCGGCTTCGACCGGCTGCAGGCGGACCAGAGCCTCGTCATCCTCGACACCGGCGCGCCGCCCGCGCACGGCTTCGACGCCCACGCCCATGCCGGCACCCTGTCGTTCGAAATGAGCCACGGCCGCGAACGGGTCATTGTCAATTGCGGCGCCTATCGGGGGTCAAAGCCGAATTGGGGCCGGGTATCACGCGCCAGTGCCGCGCATTCGGTGCTGGTCGTGGCCGACACCAATTCGGTGGTGATCGGCGAGGACGGCGCCTTTGAGCGCGGCTCGGGGCCGGTCTTGTCCGAACGCGCCGAGCACGAAGGCCAGCAATGGATCTCGGCGACCCACGACCACTACCGCCAGCGCTTTGGCCTCACCTACACGCGGCAGATTTTTCTCGCCGCCGGCGGTGAGGATTTGCGCGGCGAGGACCAATTGTCGGGCCGGCCGGGTGCCGCATTTACCGTGCGCTTTCACCTGCACCCCGCGGTGCAGGCCTCGCTCGCCGAGGATGCCGCAGCGGCGCTGCTGCGCCTGCCGAGCGGCAATTTGTGGCGGCTGCGCGCCGCCGGCGCCGAGATGAGCTTGGGCGAGAGCGTCTATCTCGGCTCGGGCGAGGCGCGCAAAACCCAGCAGGTGGTGCTGAGCGGGACCGTCGCGCCCGGCGGGACCGCGGTGCGCTGGGCCTTGCGCCGCGAGCCCAGAGAGACGGCCGCCGATTAGCCCGCCGCCGGTTTCTCACCTCGCTGAGGGCGACCTGGCGCTCGCCGCCGTGATTGCCGTCGCCGCGGGTGTCGCCGCCGGGGCCGGCACCCGCGCGCTGATCCCGGTCCTGCGCCGGCGCAAGGTGCTCGATCACCCGAATGCACGTTCCTCGCACGCGACCGCGACCCCGCGTGGCGGCGGGCTGGCGCCGGTCGGGGTCGTCCTCTGCCTCTGGGCGGCGCTGATCGTCGCCGGGTCCATCCGTCCGGCGGCTGCGGCGGTCGTGCTCGGCGCGGTGCTGCTGGCTGCAATCTCCTGGCTCGACGATGTGCGCAGCCTGTCGCCGGTGCTGCGGCTCTCGGTGCACGCCGCAGCGGTGGCAGTCGGGCTCTTCGCGCTGCCGGCCCCTCCCAACCCGCCGCTTCTCTATTACGCGGCATACGGGCTTTTGTGGGTGTGGTGGCTCAACCTGTTCAATTTCATGGACGGGATCGACGGCATCGCCGGCAGCGAGGCGGCGGCGATCGGCGCCGGTCTGTGGCTCTTTGCCGCGATCGGCCGCGGCGTCGATTTGCCGATGGCGTTGCTGGCCGCCGGCATCGTCGGCGCGGCACTCGGCTTTCTCGGCTCGAACTGGGCGCCGGCACGGGTATTTCTCGGCGATGTCGGCAGCACCGGGCTCGGCTATCTCTCGGGCTTTCTGCTGCTCGACCTCGCCGGCCGCGGACATTGGCAGACCGCCCTGATCCTGCCGCTCTATTTTCTCGCCGACGCGACGATCACGCTCGGCCGCCGGCTCTGGCGCGGCGAGCGCGTCTGGCAGGCGCACCGCGAGCATTTCTACCAATTGGCGGTCCGCCGCGGTCGCGGTCACGCCGCCATCGTCCGGCGCGTCATCGCTGCCGATCTGGTGCTGATCCTGCTCGGCTGGACGGCGGAAAACGGCTGGCCCGCGCTGTCGCTCGGCCTCGCCTGCATCACCGTCGCGGCGCTGCTCTTCCTGCTCGCCAAGGGTATTTAGCCGCCCTCCGGCTTGCCGCTCTCGGCCGGCGGACCTATACCCCGTCGATGGCCGCTTTACCTCGACCCGATCCGCCGCGCCCTGATTTCGGTCAGCGACAAGACCGGGCTGGCGGGTTTTGCCGCGGCGCTGGCAGCCCGCGGGGTGATCCTGGTTTCGACCGGCGGGACCGCGCGCGAGCTTAGGGCGGCGGGGTTGCCGGTCACCGAGGTTGCGACAGTCACCGGGCTCCCGGAATTTCTCGACGGGCGGGTCAAGACCTTGCACCCGGCGATCCATGGCGGGCTCTTGGCGCGGCGCGACCGCCCGGACCATCTTTCCGCCTTGGCCGAGCGCGGCATCGCGCCGATCGACCTCGTCGTCTGCAATCTCTACCCGTTCGCCGACACCGTTGCCTCGGGCGCGGATGCCGAGGATTGTCTCGAAAATATCGACATCGGCGGTGTCGCGCTGATCCGGGCCGCCGCCAAGAACCACGATTGGGTGAGCGTCGTCACCGACCCCGCCGATTACGCAGCCGTGCTCGCCGATCTCGCGGGCGACGATGGCGCGGTCGGCCCGGCATTGCGGCGCAAGCTGGCGCGCAAGGCGTTTGCGCTGACCGCCCGATACGATGCCGCGATCGCCCAATGGCTGGCGCTGAGCGACGGCGACGCATTTCCCGAAACGCTGCTGTTGTCCGCAGAGCTCGCGCAGCGGCTGCGCTATGGCGAAAACCCGCATCAAGGGGCTGCCTTTTACCGTACCGCCGAGCGGCAGCCGGGGGTGGCGAGCGCCGCGCAATTGCAGGGCGGCGAATTGTCGTTCAACAACTATGCCGATGCCGACGCCGCACTCGACCTCGTCGCCGAGTTCGCGCCGCCCGCGGTCGCCATCGTCAAGCACGCCAACCCCTGCGGCGTCGCCCTCGGCGGCGGCCTGCGCGAGGCGTGGGAAAAGGCGCTCGCCTGCGACCCGCAAAGCGCCTTTGGCGGCATTGTCGCGGTCAACCGGCCGCTCGACCGCGACACCGCCGAGGCGATCGGCCGATTGCTGATCGAAGTCGTGATCGCGCCGGCGGTCGAGGAGGAGGCCGCGGCGGTGCTGGCCCGCCGGACCCGGTTGCGGGTTTTGGTCACCGGCGCGATGCCCGATCCGGCCGCACCGGGCCTGTCGTTCCGGTCGGTCGCCGGCGGCATCCTGGTGCAGCAGCGCGACCGGCTGGCGCTCGGCCGCGAGGCATTGCGCCCCGTCACCCGGCGCACGCCGAGCGAGGCTGAGATCGCCGACCTGATGTTTGCCGACCAGGTCGCCAAGCACGTCAAATCGAACGCGGCCGTCTTTGCCCGCGGCGGCGCCACGGTCGGCATCGGCGCCGGCCAGATGAGCCGCGTCGACAGCGTGCGCATCGCCGCGCAAAAAGCCGCCGCGGCAGGCGCGGCCGCCGGGCTGGCGCAGCCGCCGACATCAGGGGCGGTGCTCGCCTCGGACGCCTTTTTTCCATTTGCCGATGGCCTCGAAGCCGCGATCGCCGCCGGCGCCACCGCGGTCATTCAGCCGGGCGGCTCATTGCGAGACGCCGAGGTCATCGCTGCCGCAGACGCGGCCGGCATCGCCATGGTCTTTACCGGGACCCGCCGCTTTCGCCATTGAAGGGAAGCACCGGCGACCCCCGCCGCCGATCGATCAATCGCGGCGGTAGGGGTAGCAGCGCCCGCGTTCGAGGGTGAGGCTGAAATGCTGGCCGAGCACGCGGATCGCGTCGGCATGATCGACATACGGGTCGGCATTGGCCATGCCGACGATGATCGGGCGAAAGCTGCGGTCGTCGCAGCCGCCGGGCGGCAGCATCGCGGTCGCCAGCGGATTGCCCTCGCCGTCGCGCAAGGTCAGAAACAGCGGCATTTCGCGCTGGATATGCGCGTTCAGCCCGATTTCCTGCTCGAAGGACACTTTAGAAACCGGCTGAAAGCTCTGGGTCGCCTTTTCCCGCTCCTTGCGGAAAAACTTCTCGACGGCGTGGCGCATGATCTCCAATTCGGTGGCGGCCTCGGCCTCGGTCTCGATCCGGAACCAGGTGGCACCGGCCGGAGCATCGCAAACGTATTTCATGCTTCCTCCAATGTCTGATTCGGGGTCTGACCCGGGCCCACCCCTCCCCGTCCGGGACAGGCGCGCTGCACCTTACAGGATTATAGCAGCACTTTTTGCCGGCGCTGCCCAGTGCGACGCTTTGACAAAGAAAAACGATGTTGCGCCGTCAGGCTCACGGCGCCGGCTCGGTCCAATCGCGCCACAGCGACATCAGCGCCGCCATCACCACCGGCCCGAGAAACAGACCGAGCAGGCCGAACGTCTCGATCCCGCCGAGAATGCCGAGCAGGACCCACAAAAACGGCAGGCGGATGGCGCCGCCGATCAAATACGGGCGGACAAAATGGTCGGCGATCGCCACCACGGCAAAGCCGAACCCGAGAATTGCGGCGGCGGCAACGGGGCTGCCGGTCGCCATCAGATAAAACGCCGCGGCGCCGAACGCGACCGGCGCGCCGAACGGGATCACCGCCAGAACGCCGGTCAGCACGCCGACCGACACCGAATGCGGCAGCCCCGCCAAGGCATAGGCAAAGCCCAGCAACACCCCCTCGGCCAAGCCGACCAGCACCAGGCCGTTCACGGTGCCGTGCACCGCCGCAATCATGTGACGGCCGATCCGCTCGCCATCGGGGCCGAGGACGCGGTTGCCGAGGCCGACGAGCTGGTCGCCGAGCGCATCGCCGTCGCGGAACAGAAAAAACAGGGCCAGCAGCATAAAGCCGAAGAGCGTCACCCGGTGAACGATCTCGCTGCCAATTTGCCGCGCCGATTCGGCGCGCAGACCGCTGTAGAGCCGCTCGAGCAACGCGTGCGCGGCGGCGGGCTCGCTCAAATTCGTGCGCCACCACGCCGCCAGGAAATGGCCGAGACCGGGCAGGCCGGGCAGCCATTCGGGGACCGCGACCCCGCTCTTCTGCGCTGCGGCGAGATATTGCGCAATCCCGCCGATCTCGCGCAGCAACGCGAGCCCGACCCAGACCAGCGGCAGGACAAAAACGAGCCCCACCAGCGCCGTCGCAATCAGCGGCGCCAGGACCCGGGCGCCATGGGCGCCAGCGCGGGCGGAGGTCAGCCGCTGGTAAAGCGGGCGCAGCGCGATCGCGAAAATCACCGCCCAGATCAGCGCCGGCAAAAACCGGTGCAGGATCCATAGGCCCAGCAAGCCAAGGGCGGTGGCCAGGATGATGCGGGCAAGACGCTGCGGGAACGCCGCGGCGCCGGCGGTCTCGGGCCGAGACCGCGCAGGATCGGGGTCGCTGTCCATCGAGCTTTGCCCTGTCGCCGGTCGCCCATCGGTCAAGCCGGACCCACCTCAAACTTGTTCCCGGCGGCGGATCGAGATAGGCTCGATTGGTTCAGCCGCAGCACGCGGACCAGACTGAGGAGGCCGGTGGGGATGGGCTATACTCTCGAACAGCTTTCGACTGATTGCCACAATGCGCTCAGCGCCGAACCCGGGCCGGAGGGGCGCAAAAAGGTCTGCGCCCTGATCCAGCACGCCCTCGACGACAGTGAATTTGTCGCCGCCCATCTCGGCGACGACATGCCGGAGCGCAAGATCCTCTACGAGGACCCGGAGCTCGGCTTTTGCATCCTCGGCCATGTCTATGACGGCGCCAAAGCGAGCAAGCCGCACGACCACGGCCCCACCTGGGCGATCTATGGCCAGGCGCGCGGCGAGACGATCATGAGCGATTGGGCATTGGTCGAGCCGGCGAGCGAGGCGAAGCCGGGACGCGTGCGGCTGGTCCGGGAGTATTCGCTGACCCCGGGCATGGCCTATGTCTATAACGAGGGCGACCTCCACTCGCCGCGCCGCAACGGTCCGACCCGGCTGATCCGGGTCGAGGGGCGCAACGTCGAAAAGATCCGCCGCCTGGCCTACGAAGCGGTCTGAGCTGCTGCTCAGCCCGCAGCGCAGCGGGCCAAGAGGCAGCGGGCCAAAAGATAGAAGGGCGCCCCGGTGGGCGCCCTCTCGCGTTCGATCGGCCTCAACTCTGCGGAGGTGCAGGTGGTGGCGGCGGTGGCGGCGCGCCGCCGGGGCCGGGCTCGAGGATCTCGACGCGGCGGTTCTGCGGCTCGCGCACGTTATCGGGCGTCGGCACGCGCAGGTCGTTTTGGCCGCGGCCGCTGACCACCATGTCGTTCGGCGGAATGCCGAGCTGGGCCAGGTCCGAAGCGACATTCCGCGCCCGCCGCTCTGAGAGCTTCTGGTTGTAGGCGGCCGAGCCCGAGGTGTCGGTAAAGCCGGTGACCTGCACCGTCGCCGGCGCGCCGCTCTTAAAGTTGGCGGCGGCGACCTCCAGGATCTGCTTGGCGTCCGGGGTCACCGTCGCGCTGTCCCACGAGAAGAACACGAGATAATTGTTCGGCACCGGCGGCGCCGGGGGCGGTGGCGGCGGCGCGGCGGCCATCGGCGGCGGTGGCGGCGCGCAGGCGACCATCGCCAGCAGTGAGCAGAGCAAGAAAAAGCGTTTCATCTTTTCCTCCGGCAGTTGAGAGCCGCAGCTTATGGGAACTGCGCGGATTATACTAGCGGCAAAACGTGAATTTTGCGTTCCCGGCAATCGCGGCAGCACGCCCCGGCCGGATCCCGTCAACCCCGAGCGGGCATCGCCCAGCGGCCGGCTCAACCGCCCGGCGCCCCCTCGGTGTTGACAAAGATCGAATAAATCGACTGGCTGGCCGCCATCAGCAGCCGGTTTCGCCGGCGCCCGCCAAAGCACAGATTGGCGCAGCGCTCGGGCAACGCGATGCGGCCGATCATCGTCGCATCCGGCGCAAAGACGACGACCCCGTTCAACTCGGCGTTCATCCCCCAGCCGCACCACAAATTGCCCTCGACATCGCAACGAAACCCGTCGGGGGTCCCGGCTCCGGCCTCGACAAAGACCCTGTCGTTGCCGAGCACCATGCCGTCGCCGGTTACGTCGAAGACCCGGATGCGGCGCGGCGCCGAGCGCAACTCGACGACATAGAGCCGCGTCTCGTCGGGGGAAAAGCACAGCCCGTTCGGACCGTTGATGCCGGCGGCGACGACCGTCGCACGACCGGTGCCGGCGTCCACCCGGTAGACGTTGGTCGGCAGCTCGGGGGCCGCCCGATCGCCCTCGTAATTGCCGAGGATGCCAAAGGGCGGATCGGTGAACCAGATCGAACCGTCCGATTTGACGACGACGTCGTTTGGCGAGTTCAACGGCTTGCCGTCGAACCGGTCGAGGATGACCGTGATCGTGCCGTCATATTCGGTGCGCGTCACCCGCCGGCCGCCATGCTCGCAAGTGACGAGCCGGCCCTGCCGGTCGCGGGTGTTGCCGTTGGCAAAATTGGACGGCTTGCGAAAGACGCCGGCCGCGCCCCCCTCCTCGTCCCACCGCATGATCCGGTTGTTCGGGATGTCGCTCCATAAGAGGCAGCGGTGGTCGGCAAACCAGACCGGGCCTTCGGCCCAGCGAAACCCGGTCGCGAGGCGCTCGACGGCAGCGCTGAACGGCGGCTTCACCCGGTCGAAGCGCGGGTCGAGCGTTTGCACCGCCGGGTCCGGGTAGCTTTGCGCCGGCTCCCAGCCTGAGGCGGCCGATCCGCGTTCGCTCATCCCTTCCTCCTCCCCGGCGACCTCGCAAAAAGCGGGGCCCGAAGGCCCCGCCGCGATGCGCAGGAGCGCGCGCTCAGATGGCTTTTTCTTCGCGCAGCTCGGCGATTTCAGCTTTGCTGAGGCCGAGCAGCGTCGTGTAGACGTCCTCGGTGTCGGCGCCGAGCAGCGGCGATGCGGTAATCGGCACCTTTGAGCCGGTCATCTTGACCGGCCAGCCCGGCATTTTGAAATCGCCGCGCACCGGATGCTTGACGGTGACAAAGATTTCGCGCCGGTTGAGCTCGGGATCGTTCGACAGCTCCATCGTGTCCATGACCGCGCCGGCCGGGATGCCCTGCTCGCCGAGCTGCTGCATGACCTCCATCTTGTCGTGCTGCTTGGTCCATTCGCCGATCATCTCGTCGACCACGTGGCGGTTTTTGAACCGCTCCTCGGGGCTGTCGAAGCGCGGATCCCCGATCAAATCCTCGCGGCCCATCATCTTCAATATCCGCTCCCAATGCTGCGGGTTGGCGCGCGACGTATAGACATAGCAATAGTCGTTCGGCCCGCCGCCTTTGCACGGATAGGTCTCGCTCGGCGAGTTGGTGCCCATGATGCTCTGATTGCCCATGCGCGGCGCCGCCTTGCCCATCAGATACTGAGCGGCATAAGAGATGCGGCCGTAATTTATGACGCATTCCTGCATCGCCAATTGGATGCGTTGGCCCTCGCCGGTCATCTGGCGCTGGTAGAGTGCCGCGAGCACGCCGATCGCACCATGCAGGCCGGTGCCGGTGTCGCCGATCGTCAGGCCGGGCTTGATCGGGCGCCCGTCGGGCTCGCCGGTGATCGACATCGCACCCCCGGTCGCCTGGGCGATCATGTCGAAGGCGAGAAAGTTCTTGTACGGCCCGTCATCGCCAAAGCCTTTGACCTGGGCATAGATGATGCGCGGGTTGATCGCCCGCACCGCGTCATAGCCAAAGCCGAGCCGCTCGATCACGCCGGGGGCGAAATTCTCGGCGAAGACATCGGCCTTTTCGATCAGCCCGCGCAGGACGGCGCGGCCCTTCTCGTGCTTCAGATTGGCGGTGACGCTTTTCTTATTGGCGTTGAGCAGCATGAAATAATGGGAATCGACACCCTTTTTGTCGGTCGAGGCGCCGCGCCCCTGCTCGCCCTTGGTCGGCTCCTCGACCTTGATCACCTCGGCGCCGAGCCAGGCCAGGGTTTGGGTCAGCGAGGTGCCCGCCTCGAACTGGGTCAGATCGACGACCCGCACACCATGCAAGGCGCCGCGCTTGACGCTGTCCGGGGTCTGGCCGTTGCCGTCGGGCGTCGGGTCGTTCGGCATCTGATATCCTCCTTTTAGCCGGCTGCCGCCGCGCGGCCTCGCCGCAGTTTATCGCCGCCCTGCCCGCGTCGTCCATGCTTGGCCGGACTCTCAGCCTTCTTGCGCGACCCGTCAATATTTTCGGCCGAGTGTCGCGGTTGCGGCGGCGCCCATCGTTAAGGTTAGCGACGGGCGATGCATTAAGGTTAATGCAGGTCGCGACCGCGGCATCGCCGGCCCAGCCGCGCCGCGTCGAAATTTCTTACAGAACAACTGTGAACATCCGACGCTGATTTTGTCGCCGACATCCCCGCGCCGATTGACCGGGGCCGCTTGCCTTTATCGTCAACTAATTGATAAAAATCATGGTTCCAAGAATCCTGGCAGCATGACGGCAGGCGGCAGCGGAGCGCGGCCCGGCTGGCCGGCCGCAAATCAGGTGTCGGCACATTTTACAATCGAGTTTGGGCGAAAATGCTATCTGTATGAAAAAACTTGATATTTCGCGTTGGCATGGGATTTGCTCGCTGATGGTTAACCGTTGTCGCCAAGGAGTCGAACATGCAAAAATTGATCCCCGCCAAGCGCTCCCCGGCCGGTGCGCTGATCGGCGTGGCCGCCGCCATCGGGCTGACCCTCGCCGCCTACTCGGCGCAGGCAGCCCCCTGCATCAACACCACCCCGATCAACCCGACCGGCCCAGTCGCAAGGTGCCGGTCCCGGGTGTGGCTTGACTGCCTCCAACACCAGCGTTCAGGTGGTTTTCGCATTCCAATCGGCCGCCGACGACGATACGCTGGCGCTGGGTTCGAACACGCTCTTTAACAACCACGTGTCGGCGCTCGGCGACAGCCAGCCCGTCACCGGCCTCACCGTCGGCGAGGCCCTGCCGTTCATGTTTGCCGATATGAACAACGGTGACACCGACACGAATGCTACGCTCTCGATCGACGGCCAGCCGCATACCGCCTATGCGGCGGCGACGACCGGCACGGGTCCGATCAACTCGACCTCGGCGGACCTTTTCTTTGACGATAGCTCGCCGACGCGCAAGCCGGTGGTGCTGACCACCGCCGTGATCAACGCGATGAACGGAATCGACAACAATTCGGCGGATTGGCTGTTTATCGGCTTTGAGGATCGGCTCGTGAGCCAGGGCGGCGATTTCGACTACAACGACCTGATCTTCGCCTTCCATAATGTGAAGGCGCCGCCGACGCCGACCCCCGAGCCGGCCTCGCTCGCGCTGCTCGGCCTCGGCTTGACCGCGCTCGGCCTGGTCCGCCGCCGGCGCGCGTCCAAGACGTAGCCCTCTTCGTTGCACTCGAAAGGCGGCGCCTGCGGGCGCCGCTTTTTTTGTTGGTGTCGGGATTTCTTACAATTGCGCCCCGCCATCAATTCGGTGTCGACGTGATACGCTGACCCTGCCGTTATCCGGGCGATCGGCACCGCTTCGGGCGCCGCATCTCCCGCTGCCGGGCCGGGTGCCGATCCCTGACGAGGCGGGCGAGATCCTCTGGGCGCGCGGTCGGCATCAGCGGCGATACCTCGGCAAACGACAAAGTCTGCGCGGTCTACGGCATCGGCTGCGGCGCGCTGGTCTCGCTCGCCGCCACCGGCGACCCTGCCTGACCCGCGCCGCGGCCCCTGCGCGGCTGCGGCAACCCGCCATCCTCCCCAACCCGGCCCGCCGGCTTGCTGCGGCGGCTGCGCGCCGGCCGATCTCCCCACCATAGCACGATAAAAATTAACTATATATTATATTAGTTGCATTTTGAATGCAAATTGAACATATTTGCGCGGGGGTGCTCTCCGATGGGGATGTCGCGTGCCGGAGATCGTGGTTCGCGTTGCCAAGCCGGGCATCATTCCGGTCGGCCGCCACCGGGCTGGCTTCCCTCGGGTTGGCCTCCCTCGGGTTGGCCTCCCTCGGAAGGGTTGGTCGGCGATCTCTTTGGCCGCAGCGAGGGCCGGTTGACCGACGATCCCGATGTGCCGCGTCGCGTCGCATCGCGTCCGCCGGCGGAGTCGTGGTTCGATGTCAATTGGAACCCGATCATCGGCTGCTCTCCGGTCAGCCCCGGATGCGAGCTCTGCGTGGCCAGGCAGGCCGCCGCCCAGCTCGCCCGAATGGGCGGCCGGCCGGGCGCGCGCTATGCCGGGCTGACCCGGGCGGGGGCGGCCGGGCTGCGCTGGACCGGCGAGGTGCGGATCCGCGACGAGCTCTTGATCTGGCCGCTGCGTCGGCCGGGCCCGCGCCGCATCCTGCTGGGCTCGATGTCGGACCTGTTTCACGAAGCGATTGCCACCGCTGTGCTCGACCGGCTGCACGCGGTCGTCGCGATCGCTGATTGGCACCGGTTTTTGGTGCTGACCAAGCGCGCCGAGCGGATGCGGAGCTATTACAGCGACCCGCAGACCCCGGCCCGCATCGCGCGCGAAATGGCCGCCCTACCGGCAGCGATCACCCAATCGGCCGGCCGCGGCCGTAACGGCGCGTCGGGTCGCCGCCCCTCGACGCCGCCGGGCTGGGCTGCCGGGCTGGAGCGGATCCTCCATGCGGCCCCGGCGCCGGGCGAGAGCGCGCCGCCACCAATCGGCCTCGCGCCCTGGCCGCTGCCGAATTTGTGGCTCGGCGTATCGGTCGAGGATCAGAACGATATCGGCCGCATCGGCGAGCTGGCGCAAACCCCGGCAGCGCTGCGGTGGGCTTGTTTCGAGCCGCTGCTCGGCCCGGTACGGCCCGATGCCGTGCCGACCGGCGACGGCGATTTCGACGGCTTGCGCGGCGTGCACTATCGGCTCGACGGCCGCGGCCGTCCTGCCCTGATCGAGCGCTCGCCCTGGCCGGCGCTCGACTGGGTCGTCGCCGGCGGCGAGATCGGCGTCGGCGCCCGGCCGATGCAGCCCGATTGGCTGCGCCGGCTGCGCGACCTCTGTGGGGCGGTGCAGGTACCGTTCTTTTTTAAGCAGTGGGGCGAATGGGCGCCGGCCGAGGACGAACGCTTCGGACGGCGCATGGTGCGCCGCGGGCGGCGCGCCGCCGGCCGTCTGCTGGATGGCGAAACCTGGAGCGGGATGCCGCGCCGCTGATCAGGCGCCCCCGATTTCCCCGGTCATTTTGGATTTACCCGGTCATTTCGGATTTCCCCGGTCATTTCGGATAAATCCGCCGGTAGACGCCGGGCGAGCCGGCATCGTGGCGCAGATTTGGCCGCATCCGCTGCGTCCACGGGTTGCTGTCCCGCGCCCGGTTCCAGGCCTCGGTTTGCGGCACGCCCGCATGCTCGAATTCGTACAATGTCAGATATTTCGGCTGGCCTTCGACCGCGACCCAGCGGCGCGCGCCGAGACAGCCCGGCACCGCGAGATAGCCCGGGATATAGACCGTGTTGTACCAGGCGTTGAATTCCTCCTCGACCGCGCTCGACACGTCGATCCGGCCCATCTGCAGCACCGGCGCCATCGCTGCGGTCTGCTCGACCGGGTGGGTGTGCACCGGAAAGATCTGACGATAGGCGTTGCGCAGAAAGTTGCGGCCGACCCGGCTCGTCCCGGTCTCCTGCCGCTGCGCCGACGGCCGGTATTTGACGGTGTCGAGATAAGCGGCGCTGCGCAGCACGTTGTGGTCTTCGAGCTCGTAGATCGCCAAATATTTCGGGCCGCCCTGCAGCGCCGTATAGCGCCCGGCGCTCAAAAAGCCGGGCACCTCCAACAGCCGCGGCAGGTGCTCCTCGTCGTACCAGCGGTTGAATTCGGGCTCGTGCCCGGCGTCGATATCGCTCCACACCATCAAGAGCCCGGTGCCGCGCGTCTTGGCCATCGGCGTTTCCTCCGCTCTTTCCTGCAAGTCATGGCCGGCGGCGCGATCGGCTTTTACGGCCTGCAATAGCCGGATAAAGCGCGCCGCGCCGGTCCCCCCGCACGCCTGCTATCGCGGGATTGCGCTTTTGCGCTCCCAATAATCCGGGCCGGCCGGAAATACCGACTGGCAGCGCGTCGCTTGGGTCGGGCCGTCGAGCGTGTCGGCGGCGGCGCGCCAGACAGCGTAGTGGGGGGCCGCCCGGTGCGCTTCGAGCGCCGCCTCGTCGCGATAGACTTCGTAAAAATAATAGATGTTCGGATCCTGCCCGTCCTGCAGCACGTTGAAGCGCATGCAGCCCGCTTCGTCGCGCTCGGAGCCGATGGCATCGACCTCGATCGCCTGCAAGAACCGCTCGCGTTCCGCGGGCTTGACCCGCACCTTGACCCACAACGCCAGCATGCCATTTCCTTTCCGTCCGGAGATTTACCGCGGCAATGCTACGCCGATTGCGAGGCCGGCGTCATCCGCCGATGACACCTCCGCGACAGCCGGCTGCCGTCACATCGGCGAACCAAAAAAATCGACGCTCGCCGGGGGCGCAAGCGGTGTTGCCTCGGAACAGCTCACCGCCGCAGCCTGGCGCCGGGTCACATCGCTCCCATAAGGCCGAGCAGCAACGTCTTTGCCCACGGCCTCTTGCGCAGCCACCGTCGCCGATGCAGGCTGAACCAGAAGCATGAAACGGGGGCGACGGCGACCGCATGCCTGGTGCGAACCCGATGACGCGCCGTGAGCAAGTCTCAATCTCAGGCGACGACAGCGCGCTCCCGGAGGACGAGCGTGCGGTGCTCGAACGGGCGCGAGAGCTGATCCCGCGGCTGGCCGCGCGGGCGCCAGAGGCAGAGGCGGCGCGGATGCTCCCGGCCGAGACGATCGCCGAGTATCGGGCGGCCGGCATCTTGCGCATTTTGCAGCCGCGCCGGTTTGGCGGCATAGAGGGCCGGTTCAGCCTGTTTTCGCGGATCGTCGAGGAATTGACCTATGGCTGCGCGTCCTCGGCCTGGGTCTATGCGGTCTTGGCCGAGCACCAATGGATCGTCGCGCAATATCCCGAACGGGCGCAGGTCGATGTCTGGGGCGAGAACCCGGAAGCGGTGGCTGCGTCCTCGTTGGCGCCGCGCGCCGCGGCACAACGCGTCGCCGGCGGCTGGCGGCTCTCCGGCCGGTTCCCGTTTTCGAGCGGCTGCGATTATGCGCAATGGGCGATCCTCGGCGCCTTTCTCGGGCAGAGCGGCGACCCGCGCGGCATCGCGTATCTCCTAGTGCCTTTCGCCGAGATCGAGATCGTCGATGACTGGCAAACGCTCGGCCTCGCGGGCACCGGCAGCAAGTCGCTGGTGCTGGAGGATGTGTTCGTGCCCGAGCACCGGCATGTCATGGTCGCCGACCTCTTCGCCGGGACCCCGCCGGGGGCGCTGGTGCATCCCGACTATCCGGTGCTGCGGGCGCCGCGCGGCTTTCTCGTCTCCTATTCGTTGCCGCCCGTCGCCATCGCGCTCGGCCGTCAGGCGCTCGACATCGCCTGCGCCGAGCTGTCCCGCCGGGTGTCGCGCGGCGTAGCCAAGGTGGCCGCATCCGAGGTCGTGCAGATGACGGTCGGCGAGGCCGCGGCGGCGATCGATGCGGCGACGACACTGCTGCATAACGGGCGAGATGCGAGCACCGCGGCGGTTTCCTCGGGCCGCAAGATCACCGAGGCCGAGGCGCTGCGGGCGCGGCGCGACATGGTCTATGCGCAGCACCAGGTCGGCCGGGCGGTCGAGCAGCTGTGCGAATTGGACGGCGCGCGCTGGGTCTACGACAGCGACCGGCTCGGCGCCATCCGCCGCGACCTGATGACGATCCTGACCCACCACGCCGCCAGCCGCCCCGCCGCCATGGCCCCCTACGGCAAGCTGCTGCTCGGCGGATGAGGTGCGCCAACGTCTGCATTGGCGCCGCTCGTCAAATAACTGCCGCCCAGAATCACGCCTCTCGCTACTTGTTCGCCAGAAACGGCCTCGTAATGCAGGGGGTGGGCCATCGAGATATCCGCTACCTGTGAAAGGTCTCCGGCATCCGTCAGTCCTCGACAGTGCATGTGGGTTTGAGGCGACGCAGCCGGGCATATTGCTTCATTTCCGCGGCGGTGAAACGGCGCCGGATTTCTGCCTGCGATTTGCGCAAGGCGGGCGTAGACAATCTGTGGCAGCCCCACAGATCCCACACGTCTCCGGTCCACGGATTGACGGCAAAGAAGCCGAAGCCGCCTTCCGCCGGCGGCTTGCTGAGGCCGTAGAGACACGAAAGGAGGAGTAAAGGTGCGGTTGAGTCTTTCGTCATAATCGAAATACTCTAGAAGCTTGTCGGCTCCAAAAACCGCTTCGGCGGCGAGGCGTTCTGCGGCCGGCTCGTCGAGCTTCCGAGGGATCGACGTTTCTCGCGCTGTGGCGGCGCCGTGAAATTGAACGGCGACACCAATGATCAACGTTAGGACCGGGGCGAGGAATCGCATCTCCGACCTCATATCCTTCGGCGTGCGATGATCGGGCGCAATCCACGAATAGTGTTTGCCACATCCCGGACATAATTCGGCTTCTTTGCCCCTGTGTCGGGATCAATCCCAAACTTGCCGCTGTTTTGCAGCGCCGTGGCAAAAGATATCGGGTCGCTTTTGCCTTGGACGATCGAGCCCGAGATCGCGATAAACGATTTGAGGCTGTGGGCATAGCTCGCGAAGGTGGCAACCTTGGCGGTACCCCTCTTGGCGCGTAGGTACCCAGTGGCATAGGGCGCCGGGTAGTGAATGCCGAAATAGTTGTTGCCCTCGACTGCAAAGCGGCTGGTTCCCCAGATCGATTCGAGAGCAGACAATCCCAGGATGTTCTCGGCTGAGATGCCGAGCTCGGATGTGCCTCTCTCGGCATCGCTATAAATGTCCGCGTGCCGACGCCCATCCTGCTCCCCTGCCGCGATTGCGCACTGAGCTATACGGCACCCGGCGTAGCCGAAGATCGTCAGCGGTAACCTCAATCCTCAAAGGTGCATTCGGGCTTCAGCTGCCGCAGCTTTGTGTATTGCTTCATTTCCGCGGCGGTGAATCGCCGCCGGATCGACGCCCGCGATTTGCGCAACGCGGACGTGGACAATCTGTGGCAGCCCCAGAGCGCCCACACATCGCCTGTCCACGGGTTTACGGCGAAATAGCCAAAGCTGCCCTCGACCGGCGCGTCATTTACTCCCTCATAGATAAAAAAGGGCGGATTGGCGCCGGGATTGTAATCAAAGGCATCCACTTCCCGGTCTGCGCCGTAATGCCCTTCGGCGGCGAGGCGCTGCGCGGTTGGCTCGTCGACCTTCCAGGGCATCTTCGTTGCCCGAGCGACAGCGCCATTAGATATTAGAACCGCACCGTCGATCAGAACAACGAGAGCGGTCAACCAAGGACCGAGCTTCATATTCGTCTCCGCGAGACGATCGCACGAAGCCCGCGAATAGTGCCTGCTACGCCACTGACATAGTCCGGGACCTTCGCTCCGGTATCTACGTCGATCCCGAACTTGCCACTGCTCTGCAAGGCGGCGGCGAAAGCTTCCGGATCGCTTTTGCCGCGAACGAGGGAGCCCGACAGCGTGATGAAGGATTTCAAGCTGTCGGCATAGCTCGCGAAAACGGCGACCTTTTTCCGCCCCTCTTCGCGTGAAGGTACCCCTCGGCATAAGGTGCCGGATAATGAATCCCGAAATAGTTGTTGCCCTCGATCGCAAAGCGGCTCTTCCCCCAATTAGATTCCAGAGCTGACAATCCGAGAATGTTCTCGACCGGGACGCCGAGCTCGGCCGCACCTTTCTCCACATCGCCCAAGTGCGCGTCGACGAAGCGTTCTTTCTTCGCTTGGACATCGGTTGTCCGGGCCGCCGCCGGCTGGAAATAGGCATCCTCGGTCTGGCGATCCGCCTGGCCGTCGCCGGTCCACTCACCGCCTTCGGGAGTGCCGGCGGGAACGCGAGCTTCGTCGGGCCAATGGGGATTGGATTTTTGCAGCTCGGCAGCATGCGCGAGCTTGGCCATGGCGGCCGGCTCGATTTCGGGAAAGGCGAGCAGCACCGCGCGGATGCCGGCCCGCGCGACCTCGCCCGCATCGAGCAGCTCCGCCACCTTTGCCAGACCGCGTTGCCAACGCTCGATGTCGTCCGGCGTCGCGTCATAGGCGAGGCGAAGCGTCTGCGCCACCTCCGATGGCGGCCGCAAACGATAAGACCGCCGGCCGGAAGCACCGGTGACGGCATCGACGAGCGGCACGGGACCGAGCGCCACGCCGTCGGCGTCGCACCAAAGCCCGGCTCCGCCGCGCGGCACCAGGCGGCAGGGCCGGGCAAATGCGATAGTCATAGCTTCCTCCCATCCGAAGACACTTTTGGCTTGGCGCGATCAACTGATTGCCCGATTTACCGGAGTGAGATCGGGGCTCCTGATGCGCAATGCCCGCTCCGGGTCGGCAGGATCATTATTTATATCACACTATAGCGAATTTGTCAATACACTTGTCTGCAATCCGTCTCCTGCGCCGGCATGGTTCGAGATGAGCTGCGCGTGCTCCTGACCATAAGGTCGGTTGGTTGCCGGGCGCCAGCAATGAGACGTGCCGGCTCAAGCCTGAGCGCGTGGCGCGGAGCGCGAGCGCCGCAGCTTGACAAGCTCCCTCCTTTCGCGCCCTTTAGCCGTCAAATCAAGGACGAGCGCGGGCTTGGGAACAGGGAGGAAAAGCGAGATGGGCGACGATGTGAAATCCGGCAACACAACCGAAGTGACGCGGCGCCGGCTGCTCCATTGGGGGGCGATGGGCAGCGGGGCGACGATGCTGCTGCCGTCGCCGTGGCGCGCTGCGTTCGGCGCCGCCAAGCCCTACAAGATCGGGACGCTGCAGCCTCTGACCGGCAATGCCGCAGTCGGCGGCAAGACGGCGCTCGTCGGCATTCAGATGGCGGTCGACCGGATCAACAAGATGGGCGGCATCAACGGCCGGCCGGTCGAGCTCGTCATCGGCGATTCCGAGTCGAAGCCCGATGTCGGCCGCCGCGCCACCGAAAAAATGGCGGTCGAGGACAATATCGACGCGCATGTCGGCGGCTTTTTGTCGAACGTCTGCCTCGCCTGCATGCCGGTCTGGCTCGAGCACCAGGTCGTCAACATGATCGGCGTGTGCCTCGACACGACGCTGACCACGACCAAGTGCAACCGATACAGCTTTCGCACCTACGACTACGCCCCGGCCCAGGCGGTCGCGTTCGCGCCTTATCTGGTCAACAAGCTCGGCAAGAAGTGGCACATCATCTATCTCGACTATGCGTGGGGCCAATCGACCCGCGACGCCTACGCCGCCGAGATCAAAAAGCAGGGCGGGACCGTCGTCGGCGGCACCGGCATCCCGCTCGCCACCGCCGACACGACACCGTTCATCTCGAAGATCAACGGCGATTTCGACGGGCTCTTCGCGATCTCGTTCGGCACCGACGCGATCGCGCTCGGCAACCAGGCCTATGATCTGGGCCTCACCAAAAAGTACAAATGGGCCGGCGACGGTGCGGTCGCCGAATCGAGCAACCTGCCGGCGCTCGGCAACAAGATCGAAGGATTTGTCGGGATCAACCGGTATCTGCCGGTGTTCGACCCGCCGCTCGACACGCCTTACCACCATCGCTTTTTCGACGAAGCCGTCAAACGCCTCAAAAAGGTCGACCCGTCGGGGCCGCTGCCCGACCGCTACACCCAATCGAATTACGAGGCGATGAACGCGCTGAAGATCGGCATCGAGAAATCGGGCTTTCAGGGCCGCGACGACACGCCAAAGCTGATCGCCGCGCTCGAAGGGCTGGAGATGAAGGAAAGCGACGACTTTCCGCAGGGCGACAAGACCTTGCGCAAGGAAGACCACCAGGCGTTCTTGCGCGAGTTCATCTTTGTCATCAAGGACGGCAAGCCGCACATCCTCGAAACCGTGCCCAAGGACAAGACGCTGGTGCCGCCCGCCTGCCATTTTACCGCGGCGTGAGCGGGCCCGTTGCGAGTGCCGGCGAGCCGATCCTGCGCACCGAGGGGCTGACTGTTCGCTTTGGCGGGCTGACCGCGCTCGGCAATGTCGATTTCGCGGTGGCGCGCGACGAATTGCGCGCGATCATCGGCCCGAACGGCGCCGGCAAGAGCACCTTCTTCAATTGCCTGACCGGGGTCTTGCGCCCGTCGGCCGGGCATATCCGCTTTAATGGCGAGGACATCACCGGGCTTTCGCCCGACCGGGTCTCGCAGAAGGGCATCGCCCGCTCCTACCAGATCACCAACATCCTGCCGAACGCGACGGCGCTCGAAAACACCCGCATCGCCGCCCAATCGCGGCATCATGCGTGGAGCCTCTTGACCCATTACCGCGCCTATCGCGACGTGATCGAAAAAGCCGAGGCGGCGCTGGCGGCGGTCGGCCTCCTCGACAAGGCCTATGAAATCGCCGCCAATTTGTCGCATGGCGAGCAGCGCAACCTCGAAATCGGCATCGCGCTCGCGACCGAGCCGCAGCTTTTGTGCCTCGACGAGCCGACCGCCGGGATGAGCGCCGGCGAAACCCACGACACGATGGAGCTGGTCCGCCGCATCGCCAAAAGCTTGACGATCCTGATTGTCGAGCACGACATGCAGGTCGTCATGGAGCTGGCGCAGCGGATCACGGTCTTGCATTACGGCGCGATCCTGGCCGAGGGGACGCCGGCCGAAATCCAGCAAAACCCGCGCGTGCTCGAAGTTTATCTGAAGACATGAGCGAGCCGGCTGAAGACATGAGCGCGCCGACCTCGGATACAGGCCGCCGCGCAAGCGCCGCTGCTCGAAGTCGACGGCATCCACACCTATTACGGCAAGAGCCACATCCTGCACGGGGTGTCGCTGACCGTCGGGCGCGGCGAGGTCGTGGCGCTTCTCGGGCGCAACGGGGTCGGCAAGAGCACGACCTTGAAGGCGATCATGGGCCTCGTCCATCCGCAGCAAGGGCGGGTGCTGCTCGAAGGCCGGCCGATCACCGAATTGCCGCCGCACCGATTGGCCCGGCTCGGCATCGGCTATGTGCCCGAGGAGCGCCGGATCTTTCGGCAATTGACCGTGGTCGAGAATTTGCGCACCGGGCTCGACCGCCGCGGCCTCGACAATGCCCGCCGGGAGGCGCTTCTCGACCAGGCCTACGGCTATTTCCCGGTCTTGGCCGAGCGGCGGCGCCAGGCCGGCGGCACCCTTTCGGGCGGCGAGCAGCAGATGCTCGCGATCGCCCGCGCGATGATGCTCGAGCCCAAGATCATCCTGCTCGACGAGCCGACCGAGGGGCTGATGCCGCGCATGGTGGCACAGATCGGCGAAATCATCGCGGTGCTCAGAGGCGCCAATGTAGCGGTGCTGCTGGTCGAGCAAAACGTGCCTTTGACGCTCGAAGCCTCACACCGCGTCTACATCCTCGAAAAGGGCATGGTCCGGCATCACGCGCCCTCGGCCGAGCTGCGCGCCGACGACCGCGTCATCCACCGCTACATCGGCGTTTAGCAGGCGCGGCCCTCGGGCGCGCGAGCCGCACCTTCGGGAGACCGCGGCGCCGATTACTCGGCGGCCTGGGCCATGTCGCTCGCGTGGCGCCAGGGGGCGAGCTCGTCCCAGGTTTCGGCTTCCATGAATTGCGCCCAGCGGCGGTAGAGGTTGCGCATCGGCTCCTCGCTCGCCTGCGCCTCGGTGATGTCGATGACCCGGCCCGGTATGCGCAACCCGTCCCACTCGAAATTCTCGACCGCGGCGCCGAGCCCCATCGTGTAGCAATAAGGGTGGCGCCGGGCGATCGCGCCGCGGCTCGCGGCATGGGCATAGCCCCAATTTTCCATGTCGTCCTGCTCGGTCATCCCGGCCGGGCCCGAATAGCGGATGTAGTAGTCGCGCAAAAAATCTTTGACCTCCTGCGGCGCCTCGCGATCGACCAGAAACCAGCGCCATACCTCGGTCTGGTGAGCGCCGCGCGGGTGCCACACCGCGATCGTGCGCGGCTGGCGCGGCAACAGCGCGATATTCGGAAAGATCTCGCCCGGCGCGCCGAGCAATCGCGCTTCCTCGCCGCGGGTGCGGCGCCGCTCCTCCTCGCAATGGCGGAAGTATTCGGAGACGACCGGCGAATGCTGGTAGCTCGCCGGCGGCGGCCGGTCTTTTGGCAGCGCATAGACGATCGTCTGATGGCCGCGGTCGGGGATCGCGACATGCAATTTGCGGCCCAGCAGCAATTCCGACATGTCACGGCGGCCGGCGCCCGAGGGGCCGATGCCGGCGAGATCGACCGAGCGGTGGCTGATGTTGTGATAGCTGTCGCCGCTGAAGTTCTCGGCCGGGAATTTCCAATTGCACGGGATCAGCCATTTCTGCACGCCGCCCAATACTTCGGCCTGGCCCTCGCGCCCATCCCGGCCGTCGAGGATCAAATCGAGATAGCGGGCAAACCCGCCGAGATATTCCGCGAATGGCGGCGCCTGATGGTCCCAGGTGGCCCAGATCGCACCTTTGTAATTCGAGAGCTGCGCCACCTCGACGAGACCCCATTGCGAGCGGTCGAGGGCCCCGCGATAGGCCTCGCGGAAATAGGGGACACCGGCGAGCTTGCCGTCGGTCGAATAGCTCCAGCCGTGATAGGGGCAGGTGAAAACCGGCGTGTTGCCTTCGTCATAGCGGCACACCTTCATGCCGCGGTGCCGGCACGAGTTCAGGAACACATGGAGTTGGCCGGCCCGGTCGCGGCACAGGATGACGCTCTCCTCGCCCATGCCCGAGACGAAGAAATCGCCCGGCTTCGGCACCTGGCTCTCGTGCCCGACAAAGAGCCATGCGCGGGCAAAGACCCGCTCCTGCTCCTGCGCGTAAATCTCGTCATCGACAAAGATCGCGCGGCTGATCTCGCCCGCCGCCGCATCGACGAGCCCCTTGCGATACCCCGATCCGACTGCGCTCGCCATCGCCGCCCTCCTCTTCTCGTCGTTCGATGTTATTGCCGCGGTCGCGCCGACGCCAGCGGCCGAGAACACCGTGGCCGGGAACGCCGCGGCAGCGTCACCGCCAAATGGCGGTCATTGGTTCAGCCAGCGCCGGGCAAAGCCGAGCAGGCCCTGCGGCATGAAAATGACCATTGCGATAAAGATGACCCCGACCGGGATCAGGTAATACTCGGTGAAAAACCGCGACAGCCCTTCGCGCAACAGCAGAAAAAACGCTGCCCCGACAATCGGCCCGACGAGCGTGCCGATGCCGCCGATGACGTTGAAGACGACGACCTCGCCCGATACCAGGAAAAACACGAAATCGGGGGCGGCAAATTCGTTCTGGATCGCATAGAGCACACCCGCCAGCCCGGCAAAGAGGCCGGAGAGCATGACCGCAACGATCTTGTAGCGCTCGATCGGATAACCGATCGCGCGGGTGCGCGCCTCGTTCTCGCGGATCGACTGCAATACCATGCCGAAGGGCGAGCGGGTGATCCGGCGCAACAGCAGATAGGACAAGACGACGACCGCAAGCACAAACCAGTGCAGGGTCGTCGGGGTGAAGCGGACCGAAACGAGCCCGGGGATGCCGAGCGGCGGGCGGCTGAAGGCGAGCCCGTTTTCGCCGCCGGTCACCGCCGTCCAGGTGAAGATCACGACGTAGAAGATCTGCGAAAAGATCAGCGTGGTGATGGCGAAATAGATGTCGCGCAGGCGGGTCGAGAAATAGGCGACAAAGGCGCCGACCACTGCCGAGGCGGCGATTCCGTAAAGGATCGCCAGCCACAGATTGGGCGGCGTCACGGTCAGGAGCGCCGCGGCCGCACCGTACATGCCGAGGCCGAAAAACGCCGAATGGCCGAACGACACCATGCCGGTGTAGCCGATCAGGATGTCGGACGACATCGCCAGCAGGCCCCAGATCAAAATTTCGGTCAGAAAACGGCGCCAGAACTCGGGCAATACCAGCGGGGCCGCGATCAACAGCGCGAGGACGACGCCGAACCCGATCCAATAGACGATCGGGCGGGCGGCTCTCATCGCGCGCTCGCGGCGAAGAGCCCGGTCGGCCGAAACAGCAGGGTCAGGATCAGCACGACAAACGAGACGATGACAGCCTGCGCCGGGCTGACCCACAGCGAAGCATAGGCTTCGAGCAGGCTGATCAACAGCGCCGCCAGGATCGAGCCACCGAGACTGCCCATGCCGCCGACCACAACGACAATGAACACCCGCAGGATCCAGTTGACGCCCATCGAGTGGTCGACGCCGGCCAGCGGCCCGAACAACACGCCGCTGGCGCCAGCCATGCCGGCGCCGATCGCGAACACCACGGTCAGCACCAGCGGCACCGGGATGCCCATCGCCTGGGCCATGACCCGGTCCTGGGTTGTCGCGCGGATCCAGATGCCCCAGGTGCCGAATTTGAGAAAGAGCCATAACGCCCCGATCAGCCCCGCCGAGATCAGCGCGACGACGATCCGGTACCACGGATAGTCCAAGTAAAAGAGCGTGAAATGGCCGCTGAACGGCGCGTCGATCTTGCGCGCGACCGGGCCGAACTGCCACAGCGCGTAATTTTGCAAGACGAGCGAGATGCCGAAGGTGGCAAGGATCGTCGTCAACGGGTCGCGGCCAAGGAGCGGGCGCAAGGTGGTCAGGTAGATGGCCGCGCCGAGCAATGCGATGACGAGGGTCGCGGCGACCAACGCCAGCCAGAAATTTCCGGTCGCGGCCATGGTAACGACCCCGACATAGGCGCCGAGCATAAATAATTCGCCGTGGGCGAAATTGACCACGTCCATGATGCCGAAGATCAAGGTCAGCCCGGACGACACCAGCGCCAGGATCAGCCCGGCGACGATCCCGTTCACCGTCTGGATCAGCACCTGGTCGAACGGGACGCCCATCTGTCGTCGCACGCTGCTCAGCCGGCCGGCATCTCTTCCAGCAATCGGCCGTACCCGGCGATCTTCTCCGCGGGCCCGAGCATCCTCAGCATCGCCCAGAACGATGCCTGGTTGGTGGTGACGACGGGCTTATTCAATTCGCGCTCCCAGGCGGCGATCGAATGCATCGTCGGAAAGTTGCCGCCGGGGACGACAAAAACCTCGATCTCGGGCCGGTCGATGCGCCGGAAAGCGTCGCGCGCGTGCTCCGGGCCGAGATTGCCGATGGCATAGGAATCGGTTGCGCCAAAGCCTTCGAAGGCCACGGTCTCGACCCCGTGGTTGCGGGCGAAAAGATCGGCGGCGCGCCGGTTGACCTCTTCGGTATAGGGCGAGACCAGCCCGATCCGCTTTTTCCCCAAGGCCCGCACCGCGCGGCCGACCGCTTGCGCCGAGGTGACCGCGGGCACGCCCGCGCCGGCGCTGATCCGCCGGGTCGCCACCGCGTCATAATCGTCGGCAAAGAGGCTCGCCGAGGTCTGCGCCAGGATCACCAGCTCGACTTTCGCGGTGCCGAGCAGCCGCGCCTGGTAATCGATGTCGTCGTCACGGCTCGGGGCAAAGGTCCGGCCCGGCGTGCTCGTCATCAGCCGCCCGATATGCGCCTGGTACTCCATCGGCAACAGCCGGCACTCGATCTCGACGGTGGTGTTGGTCGAAGGGATCAGGACGCCGAAATGGCGGGTCATGTCGCGAGGCCCTTCCGTTGCGCAGGCGAGCAATGTCGGCCGAAGCGGCTATTCGTCGACCATTTCGCCCGGCGCCGCAAGGGCGTTCGAGCCCCGGCGAGCCAAAGCCCTCAATATGATTTCGGCAAGCCGAGGACGCGCTCGGCGATGCACTGGGCACGCATCACCCCCACCCCGACCCGCCCCCATCGAGGGGGCGGGAGTACAAACAGGCGTGCTGATAGAGGCCCTCCCCCTTCAAGGGGGAGGGCCTGGGAGGGGGTGAGCGCGGTCCGAGGGGGTGAGCGCGGTCCGAGGGGGTGAGCGCGGTGCAATTTGATCGGAATCCGCGCTGATTTCGCGGGTCGAAAGCCGATCACGCCGCGCGCGCCACCTCGACGACAAGACGCAGGCCGAGTGCCGCGAGCGCCGCTTCGACATGCTCCATCCGGGAGGCGTGGCAGAGGTCGAGCACGCGCGCGACTTGCGGCAGGTGCCAGCGCAGACGCCGAGCGAGCTCCGCCCGCCCGACTTGCTGCTCGCGCATCGCCTCGTAAAGCGCGGCCTTCGCCATCCCCAACGCGGAGAGCGGCACCGTTTCCTCACCGGGCGCCGCCGATGACGACGCGGGCAACGGCTCGCCGGCGGCGACATACCTGGCGAGCGCCGATTCGAGCGCATCCTGCGCCCGCGACAGCGCCTCCTCGCGCGTATCGCCTTCGGTAATCGCCTCCGGGACATCACGAAAGGTCACCGTAAAGCCGCCTTCCGGATCCGGGGTCAACAAAGCAGGATAAGCACGCATTTCAACTCAGAGGATGTGAAGGAATTGGTATGGGCTAGATCGGCGCTGTGCGTCCTTCGAGACAGCCGCTGCGCGGCTTCCTCAGGATGAGGTGCTCCATAAGTGGCATCAATAGCTTACCTCATGCTGAGTGCTGAGGAGCGCCCCGGGGCGCGTCTCGAAGCATCGGCAGGATCGCTCGCCGCCCGCGCAGAGGTGAACATATGTGTTTACTCCGGCAAGCGGCAAGACCGACCGAGGGCCTCGGCCAGATTGCAGGCAGTGCCCGGGCATCGTGCGAGGCCGTCACCTCTCTGCGAGCTTTGGCGGCCTCTCGCTTCGCTCGGCATCGGCGCCTCGCCTCAATATGATTTCGGCAATCCCAGCACGCGCTCGGCGATGTGGGAGAGGATCAGCTGCGGGCTGACCGGGGCGATGCGGGCGATCTGGATTTCGCGGAAATAGCGCTCGACATGGTATTCGCGGGCATAGCCCATCCCGCCATGGGTCATGATTGCGGTCTCGCAGGCGCGAAACCCGGCCTCGGCGGCACAATATTTGGCGGCGTTGGCGTAGGCGCCGACGAGGCCCGCTTCGTCGCCGGAATCATAGGCGGCGGCGGCGCGCATGACCATCAATTCGGCCGCTTCCAATTCGATCCAGCGCTCGGCGAGCGGGTGCTGGATCGCCTGATTCTGCCCGATCGGCCGGCCGAAGACGACCCGCTCCCCGGCATAGCGCGCCGCACGGTCGAGGGCGGCGCGGCCGAGCCCGACCGCCTCGGCGGCGATCAGGATGCGTTCCGGGTTCATCCCGTGCAGGATGTAGTGAAACCCCTTGCCCTCCTCGCCGATGCGGTCGGCGGCCGGCACTTCGAGCCCGTCGATAAAGAGGAGGTTCGAATCGACCGCCTTCCTTCCCATTTTCGGGATTTCGCGCACCTCGACCTTGGCGCGGTCGAGATCGGTGTAGAACAAGGTCATGCCCATTGACGGCCGCGCCACCTCTTCGATCGGCGTGGTGCGCGCCAGGATCAGCATCTTTTCGGCGACCTGCGCGGTCGAAATCCAGATCTTGCGGCCGGACAGCACATAATGGTCGCCGCGCCGCTCGGCGCGCGTTTTGAGCCGTGTCGTGTCGAGCCCGGCATCGGGCTCGGTCACCGCAAAGCAGGTCTTCTCCTCGCCCGCGATCAACGGCGGCAGAAAGCGGCGCTTCTGCTCGTCATTGCCAAAGACGACGACCGGGTGCAATCCGAAGATGTTCATATGGATCGCCGAGGCGCCGCTGAAATCCGGCGCCCGATTGGGCGACCGCCTGCATCAAGACCGCCGCCTCGGCGATGCCGAGCCCGCTCCCGCCATATTCGTGCGGCATGGCGATGCCGAGCCAGCCGCCCTCGGCCATCGCCCGATGAAACTCGTGCGGAAACCCGCCCTCGGTGTCGTGCTGGAGCCAGTAATCGTCGCCGAACCGCTCGCACAGCCGCGCCACCGCCGCGCGGATCTCCCGCTGCTCCTCGGTAATGGTATAGGTCATCTCCGCCTCCTCGCAGGATGGTCCGGGGAAAATTTGCGCACACGCCAAGCGGGCTTCCATCTCAAGTCTAACCACGCAGAAGTCGTCTCGGCCGGGCTCGTCCCGTGGGCGTTCAGCCCGCGCAAGACGGCTTCAGGTTGTTTTCTGCGAAACGTCAACATGTATCGATCGCAGCCGAAATTTCCCCGGCCGGCCCTACGCCTCCTCGCGTGCAACGGGGCAAATCTCGCTTGCCTGGCGAAAGCCGGGGCCCATGGCTGAGATGGATACCGGCCTGCGCCGGCAAAGCGAGCTCCGCAGCATATCAACCGCTCGTGCGCGGGCTTATATTCTGTGCCGAAACCGGCAGCGGAGCACAACTTGCCATTCGACATCCTGCCCAGCGTTTGCCCGCATGATTGCCCGAGCGCGTGCGCGCTCGAGGTCGAGCGGATCGACGGCGGCCGCATCGGCCGCATCCGCGGCGCCGCTTCCCAGACCTATACGGCGGGGGTGGTGTGCGCCAAGGTCGCGCGCTATGCCGAGCGGCAGCACCACCCGGACCGGCTGTCGCAGCCGCTGCGCCGGGTCGGCGAGAAGGGTGCGGGCCGAGCCGCCTTTGTCCCGATTTCCTGGGAGGACGGCGCTCGACGAGGTGGCCGAGCGGCTGACCTGCGCTGCGCAGCGCCACGGCTCGGAGACGGTGTGGCCCTATTACTATGCCGGGACGATGGGTCTGGTGCAGCGCGACGGCATCAACCGGCTGCGCCATGCGATGCGCTGGTCGCGCGAGGATTTGTCGATCTGCAACATGCTCGCCGATGCCGGCTGGCTCGCCGGGGTCGGGGTCAAGCGCGGTGTCGACGGCCGCGAGATGGCGAAATCGGACCTGATCGTGGTCTGGGGCGGCAACCCGGTCTCGACCCAGGTGAATGTGATGACCCATGTGACGGCGGCGCGGCGCGAGCGCGGCGCCAAGCTCGTCGTCGTCGATCCCTACCGCACCAAGAGTGCGGAAGCCGCCGATTTGCATCTCGCACCCTTGCCCGGCACCGATGGCGCGCTCGCCTGCGCGGTCATGCATGTGCTGTTCGAGGAGGGCTATGCCGACCGCGATTACCTGGCCCGCTACACCGACGACCCGGCCGGCCTCGAAGCGCATCTCGCCGCCCGCGACCCGGCCTGGGCGGCGGCGATCACCGGACTTTCGCAACAGGCGATCGTCGATTTCGCCCGGCTCTACGGCCGCGCCCGGAGGAGCTATATCCGTGTCGGCTACGGCTTTTCGCGCTCGCGCAACGGCTCGGCTCAGCTGTTCGCGGTGACCTGCCTGCCGGCGGTGACCGGCGCCTGGCAATATGAAGGCGGCGGCGCCCTTTATTCGAACCACGGCCTCGTCGCGCTCGACCGCACCCTCGCCGAAGGGCTCGATGTGCTCGATCCCTCGATCCGCATCCTCGACCAGTCGCGCATCGGCCCGGTCCTGGCCGGCGACCCCGGCGACCTCGGCGACGGACCGCCGGTCACCGCCCTTTTTATCCAGAACACCAACCCGATGGTCGTCGCTCCCGAATCGGGGCTCGTCGCCAAAGGCTTCGCCCGCGACGACCTTTTTGTCTGCGTGCACGAGCAGTTCATGACCGAGACCGCGGCGATGGCCGACATCGTGCTGCCGGCGACGACCTTTCTCGAGCACGACGATTTCTATACCGCGGGCGGCCACACTTATCTGCAGATCGGCCGAGCGGTGCTGCCGCCCCATGGCGAATGCCGCTCGAACCACGATGTCGTCTGTGCGCTGGCCCAGCGTCTCGGCGCCCGCCATCCCGGCTTCGAATTGAGCGCCATCGAGCTGATCGACCATACCTTGCGCGCAAGCGGCCTGCCGCCCGTCGCCGAATATCCGGCCGATGGCTGGCTCGACTGTTGCCCACCCTTCGAGACCCACCATTTTCTCGACGGCTTTGGCCATGCCGACAAGAAATTCCATTTCCGCGCCGATTGGGCCGCACTCGGCCACGACCACACCCGGCTGTCGGCGTTTCCCGACCATGCCGCAGTGACCGACGACGGCGACCCGGCGCGCCCGTTCCGCCTCGTCGCTCCGCCGTCGCGCTCGTTCCTGAACACGAGCTTCAACAACACGCCATCGGGCATCGCCCGCGAGGGCCGGCCGGCGGCATTGATCCATCCCGCAGCGCTGGCCGCGCTCGGCCTCGCCGATGGCGACCGGGTGCGGCTCGGCAATGCCAAGGGCAGCCTCGTCGTTCACGCCAAAGCATTTGACGGGCTGCAGCCGCGCGTCGTCGTCGTCGAAGGGATCTGGCCGAACCACGCCTTCGAAGAAGGCATCGGCATCAACCTGTTGACCAGCGCCGATCGCGGCTTGCCGCGCGGCGGGGCGGTGTTTCACGACACCTCGGTCTGGCTCAGGCCCGTGTGAGGCATGGCGATGAGCGACGACGGCAAAGCGCTTCCGACCGAACGGCATTCGCCCGAAATCGCCGATTTTCTCGACAAGCTGAAAGCCGCGCCGGTGCAGGCGGGCGGCGGTCGCGGGCGCCTGATTTTCGCGCTCGACGCCACTGCCAGCCGCGAGCCGGCCTGGGACCGCGCCTGCCATATCCAGGGCGAGATGTTCGAGGCGACGGCCGGGTTGGGCGGGCTCGAAATCCAGCTCGTCTTTTATCGCGGCTTTGCCGAAACCAAGGCGAGCCGCTGGATGACGAATGCCGCCGAGTTGCACCGGGTCATGCGCGGCGTCTCTTGCGTCGGCGGCGAGACCCAGATCGAGCGGGTGCTGTCCCACGCGCTTCGCGAGACCGGCCGGCATCGGGTCAACGCGCTCGTCTTTGTCGGCGACGCGATGGAGGAAAAGGTCGATCGCCTGTGCCGGCTCGCCGGCGAATTGGGCTTGCTCGGTGTGCCGATCTTTATCTTTCACGAAGGCCATGACCCGGCCGCCGCCGCGGCATTCAAGCAGATGGCGAATTTGTCGCGCGGCGCCTATCTGAGCTTTGACCAGGCCAGCGCCGGCCGGCTCAAGGAATTGCTCGGCGCAGTCGCGGTCTATGCTGCCGGTGGCTATCGCGCGCTCGCCCGATACGGCAAAGACAAGGGCGGCGAGGTGCTGCGGCTGACCGCCCAGTTGAAGGGGTGAGAGACGGCGATGCTGTTCCTGCTCGGCGGGATCGCAGTTCTCGGCGGGTTCTTGCTGCTGGTTTATCTGTTTGTCAACGCCGACCCGGTGCGGCTCGCGCGCAATTTGAAATGGACCGGCATCGCCGTCGCGGGCGTCGCGGTCATCGCGCTGTTGCTGTTTCCGCCGGCACGCGAGCTGGGCGCCTTGCTGTTTCCGCTGGCGATGTCGATGCCGCTGTTGTCGCGGCTGCGCGCCGTGCTCGACCGCCACCGCCGGCCGGCCGCCGGCCAAAGCTCGACGGTCGCCACGGCCTATCTGCGCATGACCCTCGACCACGACACCGGCAGCATGACCGGCACCGTGCTGCGCGGCCATTTCGCGGGCATGCGGATCGAAGAGCTGGGGGCGCGCGATCTGCTCGCCTTGCTGCGCGAATGCCGGGCCGAGGACGAGGAAGGCGCGCGGCTCCTC
The DNA here is from genome assembly GCA_963702685.1 of uncultured Alphaproteobacteria bacterium. Classification (GTDB taxonomy): domain Bacteria; phylum Pseudomonadota; class Alphaproteobacteria; order ATCC43930; family CGMCC-115725; genus AP-15. The sequence continues at coordinate 464,066 of CAVPDQ010000014.1, forward strand.
GAAGCTTATCTCGACCGCATCCGCCCCGATTGGCGCGACGAGATGGCTGGCGCCTCGGCCGGTAGCGGCTCCGGCGCGGGGCGGCGGCGCCGGACCGCGGAGCGGCGACATGACGGTGGACGAAGCCCACGCCATTCTCGGCCTCGCCCCCGGCGCCGGCGCCGACGAGATCAAGGCGGCGCACCACCGGCTGATGGTCAAATTGCACCCCGACCACGGCGGCTCGGATTATCTCGCCACCCAAATCAACCGCGCCCGCGACCTCCTGCTGCGCGGCCATTGAGCCATGCGGGTCACCGAGACGGTCGCGAGACGTAGGGTGGGTAGAGCGGGACGCGAAACCCACCAACCCCGAGGTCGGAACGATGGGCTTCACCTTCTGCTCAACCCATCCGACGCTTGCTGTCCCCGTAACCCGTAACCCCGTCCACCCCATCACCGTAACCCGTTACGGTGACCCGTTACGGTGATGCCCGTTACGGTGACAGTGCACTTAATTCTGAGTTACGAGTTACGGGAGTTACGGGAGTTACGGTGACAGTGCACTTAATTGACAGGAGTTACGGTGACAGTGCACTTAATTGACAGCGGAGTTACGGTGACAGTGCACTTAATTGACAGGGGAGCAAATAAAATGCACTGTCACCGTAATGGACCGTAGGTTAAGTAAACTGTCCCCGTAACCCGCAGAATGCGGTTAATTCTCATTGTTGCCGCAAAGTCGTACCAATACACCTGTCGTGATTCGGAGTGATAATTAGGATTGGGTGGCGCTTTATTGCTGATCGCTTGCGTTCATCGATAGCAGCAGTTGTGGTGCGCCTTATTTCTCCCTTCTGATCAGACGGCATATCCATCGCGCGATTCGGCGAATTCTTTCAGTAACTCTATACTAAAGCTCTTAGTATAAGTTCCTCTCCACGAGCTCGGCATAGTGATGCATAATTAGTGCTACGCAATTGCACTCGCCTCGGCAGACTGCTCGCAACTGTATACTTTCATCACGACCGCTCATTTGCGTGTCAGTTTTAGCAATAATCTCAAGTTAGCATCCGAATTGAAACAGCACCATATGCTCGCATCGCTGACAGTATCATTAAACCAATGTCTCCAGAGTGGATCGCACTGTCCAACTGATATCACGTAGCATATTGCTGGGTCAGTCGTTGGGTGAATGACGTCGCCTCAGTCGAGGTACGTCCCAAGGCCCCTCCGATCAACATTGTTCGATGGGGCTTGCCCCGACATACCCATACGTATTCATCCCGCCCCCGAGCCCGATCGGGTCGCTCTGCACGTAGCGGCCGGTGGTGGGGTCGTAGTCGCGGAAGCCGTTCTGGTGGAGGCCGGTCTCCTTGTCGAAGTACTGGCCGGGGAAGCGGAGGTTGTAGGCGAGGCTGCCGGTGGGGGCGCCGTTGCCGAAGGGGTCGTGGTCCCAGTGCCACACGGTGGCGCGGGCGGCGTTGGCGATCTGGTGCGGGGCGCCGAGCTGGTCGGGGGCGATGTAGAAGGGCGGTTTTGCCGGGGATCAGGACCGCGACGGGCAGGCTGCCGAGCCAGACGGTTTCCTCGATCGCCTTGCCGGTGCCGTCGTATTCGCCGAGGAGGTGGCCGGCTTCGTCGTAGACAAAGGCCTCCTTGCCGCCGGGGATCGACTTGGCGCCATAGCCGGCGCGGCTGACCCGCTCGCCCAGACCGTCATTCGAGTAGGTGGTGGTGAAGGCGCCGGTCTTGGCGGTGACGAGCCGCCCGCTCGCGTCGTAGCTGTAGCCGAGCGTCGGTCACGACGCGGTTGTCGAGCGTCGTGTTGCCGGCAGAGTCGTAGGTGAGCGTGCGGATGGCGGCGCCGGTGCTGCCGTCGAGCCGGTTGCTGGCGGCGTCGATCGCATAGGTCGTCGTCGCCCCGGCGGCGAGGCTCGTGCGGTTGCCGTCGGCGTCGTATTTGTAGGTCTGCGTGATGGCGCCGCCGGTATAGCCGGTCAGCCGGTCGAGCGCGTCATAGCCGAAATTCTTGGCGGGGAAGCCCGGTCTCGCCAATGCCGGTGATCCGGCTCGCCTTGTCGTAGGCGAAGGTCATCGTGCCGGTGCCGAGCCCGATCGCGGCGATCCGCCCGTCCGTGTCGAAGCTGCGGCTGTAATCGGCGCCGTTCCCCTGCGCCCAGCCGGTCGCCGGGCCAAACGGCAGGTAGCCGACACCGCTGGCCAGTGCCGGTCGCCCCCGATTTGAGGCCGCTGATCCGCCCGGCGGCGTCGTAGGAGAGCGTGACCGCGGCGCCCGACGGATAGGTGAGGGTGGCGAGCCGGCCCGCCGCATCGTAGCTCATCGCGGTCGTGAAGGTATGGCCGGCGGTGGTCTGCTTTTTGGTCAGCACCCGGCCGTGCCGGTCGTAGGTCCACAAGGTGCTGCCGCTGCGGTCGGTCATCCGGGTCAGATGGCCGATGCCGTTGCTGCCCTGGTCGTAATGCCAGGTCACGGTCTTGCCGTCGGCATAGATGGCCGAGATCGGCCGGTTCAGCGCGTCATAGGCATAGGTGGTCGTCAGCCCGCGCGCGTCGGTCGAGGTTGCGACATTGCCGGCGGCGTCGAAGGTGCGCGCGGTCGCGCCGCTGTCCGGGCTCCTGACCGCGGTCTGGTCGTCGAGACCGTCCCAGGTGTAGCCGGTCACGAGCCCGCGCGGATCGGTGACGGCGGTCAGATGATCGAGCGCGTCGAACGCATCGGCGGTGACGCCGCCATTCGGGTCGGTCGCCTGCGCCAGCCGGCTCAGCGCGTCATAGGCATAGCTCGTCGCATGGCCGAGCGGGTCGGTAACCTTGGTCGGGTTGCCGTTCGGGTCACGGGCGTAGAGCGTGGTCTCGCCCGCCGCGCCGATCGATCTGGCGACGCGGTTGGCGCTGTCGTAGGTCAAGCTCCGCACCCGCGTCAGCGTGCCGGCTCGGATCGAAGAACCGCACTTTCGTGAGGTTGCTGGCGGCGTCGCGGGTGTAGGCCACGCGGTTGCCGAGCGCGTCCTTGGCGCCGGTCAGGCGGTGCGCCGCGTCATGGGTAAAGGTCAGGAAAGAGCCGTCGGGCCGCGTCGTCCTCGTCAGCTGGCCGGCGCGGTCGTAGGTGTAGGTGGTCAACTCGCCGCCGACATTGCGCGAGGTCGGCTCGCCCGCGGAAATTATAGGTCAGCTTTGTCGTCAGCCCGTTCGGGTCGGTAACGCTCGTCGAGCCGCCCGTCGGCGTCGTAGCCGGTGAATTTGGTGACGTGGCCGAGCGCGTCGGTGACGCGTCGCGAGGTCGCCCTTGGCGTCATAGGTGTAGGTGGTCACATGGCCGAGCGGGTCCGTCGCGGTCAGCACCTGCCCCTTCGCGTCGTAGGTGTAGGCCCACACGCGCGTCAGCGCGCTCCGTCGGTGACCGTCTTCTTCAGCAGATTGCCTTTGGCGTCGTAGGCGAAGGTGGTGACCCGCGCGCCGGTCTCGTTGATCTTCGTGGGCAGGTGGAAATTGGCGAGCCACGTGGTCCGATCTCGCGTGCCAGCGGGGTGCCCGCGGCCTCGATGCGAAAGGTCTCGTTGCCGCGCGCATCGTGCTCATAGGTCGTGACGTTGCCGTCGAAATCGGTGCGGCTGGCGATAAAGCCGTTGGCGTCATAGGTGAACGCCTTGCCGCCCGCCGCCGGGTAGGGCGCGCCGGTCAGCGCCGTCGGCTTGACCATGCCGAACTGCGTCGTCAGAGCGTAGGAGTGCGTGTTGCCGCGGGCGTCGGTCACCGTCGAGCTGCCGTCGGCGTTGTAGGCGACCGTGGTCAGCTCCACCCCGCCGGCGTGCTGGCTCGACACCGCCCGGCCCTTGGCGTCATAGGCCCAGCTCGCGAAGGCCGCGCCGTTCTCGTCGATAATGCCGGTCAGCGCATGCGGGAACGACGCGTCGCCGTAGAGATATTTGCGCACCCCGCCGTCGGGATGGGTGACCGAGACGAGGTTGCCGCTGCCGTCATAGGCATAGGCAAAGACCCCGCCGTCCGGCGCGGTCATCTTCGTAACCCGGCCCGCGGCGTTCTCGACAAAGCTCAATTTGTGCCCGAACGGCCCGGTCACGGTCGGTCAATTGCCCGGCGGCGTTGTAGCCGAGCGTCGTCGCCAGCCCGGCGCGGCTGGTGATCGAGATGAGCCGCCCGTCGAGCGCATAGCTTTCGGTGGTGTCGTCCTCGGTCAGCAATTGCCAGCCGGTCTGCGTGCCGGCGCTCGTCACCGCTATCAGCCGGCTGGTGGTGTCGGGGTCGGGCCACCACACCCCTGCCGCGAGGTTGAAGGCTGTCCTGGCGCCCGTCGGCCCGCGTCACGACCGCGACAGTGGCGGAAACCGGGCTCAGCGACCGGTGCCAGGCGCTGCGCCAGCCGACCCCGAACGCCGAGCGCGTCGTATCCTGGCTGTTGTAATACCGCGTCAGGTCGAGCCCGGTGGTCGGGGCGCCGGCAAAATCGGTCTCGATCTCGAGACTTGTTTCCTGTCGCCGCATTGATCGGGTTGCCGGCCAGGCAATTCGGCGCGCCGTCTGCTGCAGCCGCAATCCTTGCCCGGGATGCCGAGGTTCTTCGCGATCGGCGGCGGCGCGGGTATCTCGAAATGGGTCGGCACCAAATAGGTGTCGAAATATCGGTAATTGTATTTGTTGCCCTTGCTGTCGGTATCGTAAGACTTCAGGATGGCTTGTAGCGTTGCTCCCTCGCCTGGTGCAACATCAATGCCGGCGGCCCAATGGTAATCTTGCGAAGGGTCGGCCAAAGTCCACGAAGACGGTGCCGCCGCCATGAGAATTTCCGACATTATATGTTTCGCTGACCTGGGTATCGTAATTAAAATATGCGGGACCCTGGTTGGTCAGGTCCTTGGTGAAATAAGAGTTCACGGAATCGATCGGCAGCGTGCCGTAGGAAACGGAGTGGCCGTTTATCGTGAGGACCGCGGTCATCGGCGAGTCGAGACCCGAATTTTCGATGTAAGACCCGTAAACTCGGTCTCCGTTCACGAATATGCCCTGCTGCCCCCTGGTGTCGTCGATCGTATAGACGAGCTTGAAGCTGTGGCCGCCCATGCTGCCGCCCGGCGCAAAGCCGAAGACGCCGGTAAAGTCGATGCCGCCCTCGGTGATGCCGGTGACCGTGGCGACGACCCGCGCCGCCTGCGCCGGCGATCCGCAGACAATCGTGGCGACGATCCCGACGAGCAAGGCGGCCCGCGCACCGGCGCGGCTCGCCCGGCAGGGAATGTTGCGCGACAAGGGGAAAATCGCCGGCCCGATGGCACCGGAACCGTTCCTGCCGAATATGCTGCGCATGCCCGCTCCAAATGTTAATATTTTTAAGTTTCAAGTAATGTAGCAGAAAACATCTCAAAACACAACCGCGCCGATTCTGCCGGCGGGCTCGGGCCGATGCGGGTAGAGCACCGCGACGAGCCCGGTGCGCACGAAAGAATATGGTCATGGCAGGTGTAAGGACGTGCGCCATGGCGCCAGAGCTGGCCATGACCGTCGCCTCAGCTCAGACGCAGTCGAAGAAGGCGAAGCGTTCGCCGGCGCCGAGGCCTTCGTAATAGACCCTGCGCAATTTGGCGTTGCGGCCGTGCGCGGCGCAGGCGCGTTGCGCGGCTTGGGTCGCCAGGTCGAGCCCGTTGACGATGCCGTCATAGCGCACCGAAACCGCGCTCTCCGAATGCTGCACGATTTCGACCGCATCGCAGGCGCCGAGCGTGACGAGGAGGCCAAGGCCGATGCCGTGCCAAAGGCGCAACCGACCCCAGCCGCCAACGCGCTTCAGCCCGGATGCGGCATGCAGTATATTAAGTCTATGATATATCCATACCATTATCGACCGCACGCCTCGCGCAGGTTGGTGGCGACGGCCAGGTTTTACGGGTCTTTTTGCTGCGCGCAAACCGGCCCCGCGGGGCGGTGTTGAGCGAGCGGCCGCGGTGGCGGCTGCTGCCGTCGCGGCAAATGATGGTGCCGCTGGTCGTCGCCTGCGCGATGTTTATGCAAAACCTCGATTCGACGGTGATCGCGACGGCCTTGCCGACGATCGCGCGCTCGCTCGGCGAAAGCCCGCTGCGCCTCAATGTCGCGATCACCTGCTATTTGCTGAGCCTCGCCGTCTTTATCCCGATCAGCGGCTGGACCGCGGACCGGTTCGGCGCGCGGCGCGTCTTCAGCCTGGCGATCGTCGTCTTCACCCTGGGCTCGATCGGCTGCGGCATGTCGAGCTCGCTCGCCGCCCTGGTCGCCGCCCGCATCCTCCAGGGCATGGGCGGCGCGCTGATGGTGCCGGTCGGGCGCCTCGTGCTGTTGCGCAGCGTGCCGAAATCCGAGCTGGTGCGGGCGATGTCCTTTGTCAGCGTGCCGGCGCTGCTGGGCCCCGTCATGGGGCCGCCGGTCGGCGGCTTTATCGTCACCTACGCCTCGTGGCGCTGGATTTTCTTTATCAATATTCCGATCGGCGTGCTGGGCGTCGTCCTCGTCAACCTCTTGATCGGCGATCTGAAGGAGGTCGGGCGCCGGCCGTTCGATTTCAGCGGCTTTGCGCTGACCGGGGTCGGGCTCGCGACCCTCGCCTTCGGCTTTGAAAATGTCGGCCGCGGCGCATTGCCGAGCTTCGCCGTCGTCGCCTTGCTGATTGTCGGCGCGTCGTGCCTGGCGCTTTACGTGGGCCATGCCTATCGGGTCGAGCACCCGATCATCGACCTGGCGCTGTTCAAGATCCCGACCTACGCCGCGGCTTCGGCCGGCGGCTTTCTGTTTCGCACCGGGCTCGGCGCCTTGCCGTTTCTGCTGCCGCTGATGCTGCAAATCGGCTTTGGCCTCAGCGCGTTGCATTCGGGCCTGCTGACCTTCGCCAGCGCTGCCGGGGCGATGCTGATGAAGACGAGCGCGGTGCGCATCCTGCGCACCTTTGGCTTTCGCATCGTGCTGGTCGGCGATGCGGTGTTGAGCGCCGCGTTTCTGATCGGCTACAGCATGTTTCGACCATCGACCCCGCATTTCGTGATTTTTGCCGCGCTGCTCGTCGGCGGATTTTTCCGCTCGTTGCAGATGACCTGCATCAACACTTTGGGCTACGCCGACGTGCCGCCCGCGATGCTGAGCCGCGCCACGAGCCTGTCGAGCATGGCCCAGCAGCTCTCGCAAACCGCCGGTGTGGCGACCGCGGCGCTCCTGCTGCACACGGTGATGACGCTGCGCGGCGGCACCGCCTTGGTCGCCGGCGATTTCTACCCGGTCTTTATCGGCGTCGCGATGATCTCGCTGTTGTCGGTGCCGTTGTTTCTGACGATTTCTCCCGACGCCGGCGCCGAAGTCAGCGGGCGCGCCCCGGCACGCTAGAGCGTGATCCTATACTATCGAATACCGTTTCTTTTCGTCGTTCCCGCGAAACCGGAACCTAAGACCCAGCGGGCTGCCGAAAAGCGCCGATTGCGTTCGGTCCTTCGAGACGGCCGCCTTGCGGCGGCCTCCTCAGGATAAGGAGATCGCGTTTCAAGTACTTGCCTCACCCTGAGGAGGCCCGAAGGGCCGTCTCGAAGGGTGCCAACCGACCCCATCGCATTTTTCAAGCAGCCTGCTCGTCCGCTTCTCAGGTGTCGAGAAAGCTCCTGAGCTTGCGGGAGCGGCTCGGGTGCTTCAGTTTCCTGAGCGCCTTGGCTTCGATCTGGCGAATGCGCTCGCGGGTCACCGAGAATTGCTGGCCGACCTCTTCGAGCGTGTGGTCGGTGTTCATGCCGATGCCAAAGCGCATGCGCAGCACGCGCTCCTCGCGCGCGGTCAGCGAGGCCAGGACCCGCGTCGTCGTTTCCCGGAGATTGGCGTGGATCGCGGCGTCGATCGGCAGGACCGCGTTCTTGTCCTCGATAAAGTCGCCGAGATGCGAATCTTCCTCGTCGCCGATCGGGGTTTCGAGGCTGATCGGCTCCTTGGCGATCTTCAACACCTTGCGCACTTTTTCGAGCGGCATCGCCAGCTTTTCCGCCAGCTCCTCCGGGGTCGGCTCGCGGCCGATCTCGTGCAGCATCTGGCGCGAGGTGCGCACCAATTTGTTGATCGTCTCGATCATGTGCACCGGGATGCGGATCGTGCGCGCCTGGTCGGCGATCGAGCGGGTGATCGCCTGGCGGATCCACCAGGTGGCATAGGTCGAGAATTTATAGCCGCGGCGATACTCGAATTTGTCGACCGCCTTCATCAGCCCGATATTGCCTTCCTGGATCAGGTCGAGGAATTGCAGCCCGCGGTTGGTGTATTTCTTGGCGATCGAAATAACGAGGCGGAGATTGGCCTCGACCATTTCCTTTTTGGCCCGGCCGGCTTCGCGCTCGCCGCGCTGCACCGTCTGCACGACGCGCCGCATCTCGGCGATCGGCAATTTCGCCTCGCCGGCGACCTGGGCGACTTGCGCGCGCAATTTCAGGACTTCGGCGGCGTGCCGCTCGGGGAGCCGGGCCCAGCCGCGGCCGGGCAGCATCGAGACGCGGACCAGCCAATCGCCGGCGAGCTCGTTGCCGTAATGCTGCTCGAGGAACTCGCTGCGCTTGACCCCGACACTCTCGGCCAGCCGCAACAGCCTGCCTTCGTCGGCGACGAGCCGGCGGTTCAACTCGTAGAGCTGCTCGACCAGATGCTCGATGCGGGTGTTGCTGAGCCGGACCCGCTTGACCTGCTCGATCACCTGGATCTTGAGCTTCTCGTAGCGGCGCTCGGTGACGCGCGGCAGCGCTTCGCCCTTTTGCAACGCGACGATGCGCTGGTCCTGGAGCTTGTGCAGCCTTTTGTGAAGCTCGGCGATCGCGTCGAAGGTGGCGAGCATGCCCGGCTTGAGCTGCGCCTCCATCGTCGCCAGCGAGATCGAGCTCTCTTCGACCTCCGCCTCCTCGGCAACGAGCTCGGCTTCGATCGCCCCCTCCTCGGAGGAAGCCTCCTCGCCGCTCTCCTCGGCGGGGTCTTCGGCTGCGGCGGGGGCCTCGGGCGCGGCTGCGGCCGGCGCCTCGGGCGCGGCTGCGGCCGGTGCCTCGGGCGCGGCTGCGGCCGGCGCCTCGGGTGCCGCTTGCTCGAACCCGCCGGCACCATAGGTCGCGTCGAGGTCGATGATGTCGCGCAGCAGCATCTTGCCTTCGTTCAAGGCGTCGCGCCAACCGATAATGGCGCGGATCGTCATCGGGTTCTCGCAGATGCCGCCGATCATCATTTCCCGGCCGGCTTCGATCCGTTTGGCGATCGCGATCTCGCCCTCGCGCGACAACAGCTCGACCGACCCCATCTCGCGCAGATACATGCGCACCGGGTCGTCGGTGCGGCCGACATCGTCATCGTCGAGATTGCCGCGGACCTCGCCTTCGGCCTCCTCGGCCTCGGCGGCGGCCGGCTCCTCGCTCTCTTCGCTTTCGATGACGTTGATCCCCATCTCGGAGAGCATCGTCATCGTGTCTTCGATCTGCTCCGAGGACACCTGGTCTTGCGGCAGCGCGGCATTCAGCTCGTCATAGGTCAGGTAGCCGCGCTCACGACCGCGGGCCAGCATCTTTTTGATCGCCGCCGCGACCGTATCGAGCAACGGCGCTTCGGCCGCTTCCTCGCGGGTTTCGGTCACTTCAGCCGTGCCTGCCGCCTTGCTCGCCATGCCACCATCCCTAGAAGAGTTTCACTTCGACCCCAATCGGCCGAGACCAATCGATCGCGCGGGCACGGCGGTGAAGCGGGCTGGATCAGACCCGCCCGGCATCGCCCGCCCTCTGTGCAACCGCCGCTGGCATGCTGTCGGGGACCGAACCCGTCTCACCGATCGGATCGTTGCCGGATACGGCGACGGCACACGGCTCCTCTCGGGTCAGCATGCCGATTACGTGTGCCCATTCGCCGCGCGCAAGGTCGAGGTCGCAGCGCCGCGCCAAAAACCCGGCATCGACCGAAGGTGAAAAAACTGCATCCACGGTCGCAGCGAGCCCATTCTGGAGAAGGTGTTGCCGCAGCGCCGGAGCGTCAAGCCCCGGCGACGCAACGGTGACCCCTAAAAGCTCACGACGCAGCTTGTCAAGCCCCGGCTCGGGAATTTCGAGCGCCGCCAACGCCTCGGCGACCTCGTCGATCAGCTCCGGGTGATCGACGAGGATGCGCAGCAGGATTTCGCGCTGGATAGTCCCCGAGGCGCGCGGCGGCGGCGGCGTCCCCTCCCGCACCGCCATGCCCGCCGGCGCTCGCCTGGCGCGACGCTTTGCTTGCCAAGGATTGCACCGGGCCTTGTAGAGGGTTTCGAACTCGAACCGCACCGTCCGGTCGGCGATCGTGCGCGCATGCTCGATGAGCCGGGCCTGGATCTTGGCGAGCCGCTCGGGCGTGTCGCGCCGGGCGCCGCCGACCTCGGATTCCCAGAGCATGTCGGCGAGCGGCCGGGCCGCCGCCAAGACCCGCTCGAAGGCCGGAGCGCCACCGCTGCGGATCAGCGAATCCGGGTCTTCGCCGGCCGGCAACGCGGCAAAGCGCAGGCTGAGCCCCGGCTGCAGCAGCGGCAAGGCGCGGTGCAGCGCGCGCAAGGCGGCGCGCTCCCCTGCCGTATCGCCGTCGAAGCACAGGATCGGCTCCGGCCCGAGCCGCCACAGCTCGCGCAGCTGGAATTCGCCGAGTGCGGTCCCGAGCGGCGCCACCGCGGTCTGAAACCCGGCGCGGTTGAGCGCGATCACGTCCATATAGCCTTCGGTGACGATCGGATCGGGGGCGCCCCCCTTGGCGGCCCGCGCCGCCGACCAGCCATAGAGCACGCGGCCCTTTTCGAACAGCGGATGCTCGGGCGAATTCAGGTATTTCGGCTGGCCGTCGCCGAGCGTCCGGCCGCCAAAGGCGATGACCCGGCCGGCCCGGTCGCCGATCGGGAAAACGACCCGGCCACGCAGAAAATCGAACGGCTCGCCGCTCTCCGGCTGGTGCAGCAGCCCGGCCTCGACGAGCAGCGCCTCGGGCATGTCGAGGCCCAGGCCGCGGCGCAGCGCCTGGCGCTCGTCCGGCGCCCAGCCCAGGCGAAATCGTCGGATCGTGTCGTCATCGAGCCCGCGGCTTGCAAGATAATCGCGGGCGCGGGCGCCGGCCGGCGCCCACAGTCGATTTTCGTAAAAGGCGGCAGCGGCTTCGAGCGCTTCGAGCAAGGTCTTTTGCCGCTGTGCGCGCTCGCGCTCCTGCGGCGTGGCCTCGGGGATCGCGAGCCCGCCTCGCCCGCGAGCCGCTCGACCGCTTCGAGAAAATCCAGATGCTGGGCGCGCATCAGCCAGCCGATCGCATCGCCATGCGCGCCGCAGCCAAAGCAATGAAAGAACGACTTGTCCTCGACCACGTAGAAGGACGGCGTCTTCTCGTGGTGGAACGGACAGAGCCCGGCATATTCGCGCCCGCGCCGGGCGAGCTTGACGTTGCGTCCGATCAGCCCGGCGAGCGACACCCGGTTGCGCAATTCGTCGAGAAACCCCGGCGGAAAGGCCATCTGCCGCTGTCGTCCCGTCAGCCGAGCAGCCGCCGGACGAGCGGGCCGGCACGCCCGAGGTCGATCGTCGCCGCATATCGCTCGCGCAGCGCCGCCATGACCTTGCCCATGTCCTTGGCTCCGGCCGCACCGGTCTCGGCGATCGCGGCCCGCGCCGCCGTCTCGATTTCCGCCTCGTCCATCTGGCGCGGCAGAAAGCCTTCGATGACCGCGATCTCGTCCGCTTCCTTCTGCGCGAGGTCGGGCCGGTTTCCTTGCTGGTAGAGCGCGATCGATTCGCGGCGCTGCTTGATCATGCCTTGCAGCATCGCGCCGATCTCGCCTTCGGCAAGACCGTCCGGATTACCTTGTCCGCGGGCGGCGACGTCGCGCTCCTTGAGCGCGGCCACGATCAGGCGCACCGCCGAAAGGGTGCGCGCATCCCGCTCCTTCATCGCCTGCTTCAATCGGTCGGCGAAGGTCTGACGCAGCATCGGCGCTTCCCCCTCGGGGCGGATTTTAAGCTCATTTCCGTTCGCCGGCCGCGACAATTTTGCCGGCCTCGCCCAGGCGTTTGAAACAGCGGCCGGAAAAGGCTATTCCTTCGAGCGCTCGGCTGCTCGCCTTTCCGATTTCCCGTGTGCGGCACGCGGCCTGCCAACAGGACCGGCTCCCGATGCGCGACCCGAGGCCGCGACCGCCCGACTGCAACGCCGCCCTCGTGCTCGGCGACGGCACGGTGTTTTGGGGCCAAGGGTTCGGCGCCGCCGGTGCCGCGGTCGGCGAAGTCTGCTTCAACACCGCGATGACCGGTTATCAGGAGATCCTGACCGATCCCTCCTACGCCGCGCAGATCATCACCTTCACCTTCCCGCATATCGGCAATGTCGGGGCCAATGCCGAGGATGTCGAGACCTCGACCCCGGCGGCGCGCGGGCTCGTCCTCCATGCGGCGCCGACCGCGCCGGCGAATTGGCGCGCCACCCGGCCGCTCGACGATTGGCTCAAAGCGCACGGGCTGATCGGCATTTCCGGTGTCGATACCCGGCGGCTGACCCGCCTGATCCGCGATGAGGGGCCGCCAAACGGCGTCATCGCCTTTACGCGGCAAGGGCGCCTCGACATCGCCGCGCTCCATGCGCAGGCGCACGCCTGGCCCGGTCTCGAAGACATGGACCTGGCGAAAGAGGTCACCTGCCGGCAGACCTACGAATGGACCGAGACGGTGTGGCAGCGCGAGCGCGGCTATGGCCGCCAGGACGAGCCGCGCCATCATGTCGTCGCTGTCGATTACGGCGCCAAGCGCAACATCCTGCGCATGCTCGCCGGGCATGGTTGCCGCGTGACCGTGGTGCCGGCGACAGCCTCGGCCGAGGATGTGATGCGCCATCGCCCGGACGGCATCTTCCTCTCGAACGGGCCGGGCGACCCGGCGGCGACCGCCCTTTACGCGGTGCCGGTATTGCGCGAATTGATCGCCACCGGCACGCCGATCTTCGGCATCTGCCTCGGCCACCAGCTGATGGCGCTGGCGCTCGGCGCGCGGACCCGGAAAATGGCGCGCGGCCATCGCGGCGCCAACCATCCGGTCAAGGACCTCGCGACCGGCAAGGTCGAGATCACCAGCCAGAACCACGGCTTTGTCGTCGATCCCGACAGCCTGCCGCGCGGGCTCGCTCCGACCCACCGCTCGCTGTTCGACAATTCGAACGAAGGGCTGCGCGTCGAGGGCCGACCGATCTTTTCGGTCCAGCACCACCCCGAAGCCAGCCCCGGCCCGCAGGACAGCCACTATTTGTTCGAGCGGTTCGTGGCGATGATGGATGCGAACGACGGGCATGAATGGCATTCGCGGCGCTGACCCATGCTTTCCCGCCGAGGCTGCTGAGAATGCAGGTTCCTCGACCAGCGATCAGATTTGGCGCGAATGAGAGCCAGCTTCGACATACATTCCGCCACATAGACCGACTAGGGCTCGACCGCGAGGCTGTCGCGACCGCGATTTTGGAAGATCTGTCGCTACGGCAGCCCGTTTCGCCGGGGAGCTACATCGCCGGCAATGTGGTGGTTGGTGGAATCATGCTGGAATACAGGGCGTTCTTGCTGAGTGACGGCACGATCAATATCGGGCAAATCACGGGTGCTTGAGATGAGTGGCTGGCGCAAGCTGCGGAAGGAAGAAGCGGACCTCATTGCCGCGATCGTCCGGGACAATCCCTTGGCGGACCAGGTGATCCGTTCGCTGCCTCGGCAACTCGTCAAAGACAGCCCTGACGGCGGAATGGGCAGTCTCCGCTTCAAGGCTGCGGCTGACCATGATCAGCGCTTTAGTAAAGAAATCGGGGAAGTACTTTTCGCCGATCAGGATGAAGTCATGGTCAGCGCTACGGTCAATCTGGATAATAATGATGAGCTGTTTGAATTGGATATCTGGAAGGCCGATTATTCTCCTTTGCAACGATACCCTCAACCGGACGAGGTACGGCGCCCTCTAGCCGGGCATTAATCGGGTGTCGAGCCGTGCCTAAGCGCACCGATATCTCGTCGATCCTGATCATCGGCGCCGGGCCGATCGTGATCGGGCAGGCGTGCGAATTCGATTATTCCGGGGCGCAGGCGTGCAAGGCGCTGAAGGCCGAGGGCTACCGGATCGTGCTGGTCAATTCGAACCCGGCGACGATCATGACCGACCCGGAGCTTGGCCGACGCCACCTATATCGAGCCGATCACGCCGGAGATGGTCGAAAAGATCATCGCCCGCGAGCGGGCAACGGGACATCCCATCGGTGCGCTGTTGCCGACGATGGGCGGGCAGACCGCGCTCAACACTGCGATGGCGCTGGCCCGGTCCGGCGTGCTCGAGCGCTACGGCGTCGAGCTGATCGGCGCCAGCGAGGAGGCGATCGCCAAGGCCGAGGATCGCCAGTTGTTCCGCCAGGCGATGGACCGGATCGGCCTCGTTTCGCCCGATAGCCGGCTGGTGCGTTCGCTGGACGAGGCGTTGCTGGCGCTCGACGAAGTGGGCTTGCCGGCGATCATCCGGCCGTCCTTTACCTTGGGCGGCACCGGCGGCGGCATCGCCTACAACGCCGAGGAGTTCGAGGAGATCGTGCGCGGCGGGCTGCGCGCCTCGCCCACCTCCGAGGTCTTGATCGAAGAATCGGTCCTCGGCTGGAAAGAATACGAGATGGAGGTGGTCCGCGACCGCGCGGACAACTGCATCATCGTCTGCTCGATCGAGAACATCGACCCGATGGGCGTCCATACCGGCGATTCGGTGTGCGTCGCCCCGGCGCTGACCCTGACCGACAAGGAATACCAGCTGATGCGCAACGCCGCGATCGCGGTGTTGCGCGAGATCGGCGTCGATACCGGCGGCTCGAACGTGCAGTTCGCGGTCAACCCCGAGGATGGCCGGCTCGTCGTCATCGAGATGAACCCGCGAGTGTCGCGCTCCTCGGCCTTGGCCTCGAAAGCGACCGGCTTCCCGATCGCCAAGGTCGCGGCCAAGCTCGCGGTCGGCTACACGCTCGACGAGCTCCAGAACGAGATCACCCGCGTCACCCCGGCCTCGTTCGAGCCGACGATCGATTACGTCGTCACCAAGATGCCGCGCTTTACCTTCGAGAAGTTTCCTGGCGCCGAGCCGCTCTTGACCACGTCGATGAAATCGGTCGGCGAGGCGATGGCGATCGGGCGCAGCTTTGCCGAATCGGTCCAAAAAGCGCTGCGCTCGATGGAGACGGGTCTCTCCGGCTTTGACGAGATCGCAATCGAAGGCGTCGAAAGTGCGGGCAAAGAGGCGGTCAAGGCGGCGTTGGCAAAACCGACGCCCGATCGGCTGCTGTTGACCGCCCAGGCTTACCGGCATGGCCTCACGACCGCCGAGATCCACGCCGTCTGCCGTTTCGAGCCGTGGTTTCTCGAACGCATCCGCGAAATTGTCGAGGCCGAGGAAGAGGTCCGGCGCAACGGGTTGCCGCACGACCGCGCGGCATTGCTGCGACTGAAGCAGATGGGGTTTTCCGATGCGCGGCTCGGCAAGCTCGCCGGGCTCGACGAGGACACCGTTTCGGCGCGCCGCCGCGGTCTCGGGTTGCGGCCGGTCTACAAACGCATCGACACCTGCGCCGGCGAGTTCGCGTCGCTGACCCCGTATATGTATTCGTGCTGGGAAGGCGACGGCGAGGACGAGCCCGAATGCGAGGCCGATCCGAGCGAGCGGAAGAAGGTGATCATCCTCGGCGGCGGCCCCAACCGCATCGGCCAGGGCATCGAGTTCGATTACTGCTGCGTGCACGCCGCCTACAGCCTCTCGGCGGCCGGCATCGAGACGATCATGGTCAACTGCAACCCGGAGACCGTCTCGACCGATTTCGACACCTCCGACCGGCTCTATTTCGAGCCGCTGACCAACGAGGACGTGGTCGAGATCGTGCGCGTCGAGGAGCGCCGCGGCACCTTGCTCGGCGTCATCGTGCAGTTCGGCGGGCAGACCCCCTTAAAGCTCGCCGCGGCATTGGAGCGGGCCGATATCCCGATCCTCGGCACCTCGCCCGACGCGATCGACCTCGCCGAGGATCGGCGGCGCTTCCAGGGCCTGCTGCAAAAGCTCGGCCTGCGCCAGCCGGAAAACGGCACCGCATTTTCCGCCGCCGAGGCCGAGAGGGTGGCGCAACGCATCGGCTACCCGGTGCTGCTCCGGCCCTCCTACGTCTTGGGCGGGCGGGCGATGGAAATCGTCCACGACGCAGCCGGGATCGCCCGCTACATGCGGCACGCGGTCGATGCCTCGGGCACGAGCCCGGTGTTGATCGACCGCTATCTGCAAGACGCGATCGAGATCGATGTCGATGCCGTCGCCGACGGCGAGGCGGTCGAGATCGCTGGCATCATGGAGCATATCGAGGAGGCCGGCATTCATTCGGGCGACAGCGCGTGCTCGTTGCCGCCCTACAGCCTTTCGCCGGCGACGGTGGCCGGGATCGAGCGGCAAACCGTGGCGCTGGCCCGCGCGCTCGGCGTCGTCGGGCTGATGAATGTGCAGTTCGCGGTCAAGGACGGCGAGATCTATGTGCTCGAGGTCAATCCGCGCGCGTCGCGCACGGTGCCGTTCGTGGCCAAGGCGACCGGCGTGCCTTATGCCAAGATCGCGGCGCGGGTGATGGCCGGCGAGCGTCTCGCCGATTGCGGACTGGGGCGACGGCGAAACCTCGGCCATGTCGCGGTCAAGGAGGCAGTGTTCCCGTTCGCGCGTTTTCCGGGGGTCGATCTGATTCTCGGCCCGGAGATGAAATCGACCGGCGAGGTGATGGGGCTCGACACCGATTTCGGGCGCGCTTTCGCCAAATCGCAGCTCGGCAGCGGCACCAGCCTGCCGCTCGAAGGCCGCGTTTTCGTCTCGGTGCGCGACCGCGACAAGGCGGCCTTGATCGAGCCGTGCCGGCGCCTGGTCGAGATGGGCTTTACGCTCGTCGCTACGGTCGGCACCGCCGCCGCTCTGGTTGCCGCCGGGCTGCGCGCCACCACCGTCAACAAGGTGCGCGAGGGCCGCCCGCATATTGTCGACCACATGCTGAACGGCGATGTCCAGCTGGTGTTCAACACCACCGAGGGCGCCCAGGCGATCGCCGACAGCTTCAGCCTGCGGCGCACCGCGCTGACCCATGCGATCCCCTACTACACAACCGTTGCCGGCGCCCGTGCCGCGGTCCAGGCGATCGCCGCGCTGCGCGCCGGCAGCCTTGAAGTGGCCCCGCTGCAATCTTACTTCTGATTGCCCGCAGCCTCACTCCCCCGCCCGTTTCGATCAACAGGATGCGAAGCCGTTCGCGATGAACAAGATCCCGATGACGGCCGATGGGTACAACCGGCTCCGGGAGGAGCTCAAGCAGCTGAAATCGGTCGAGCGGCCGGCCATCATCCGCGCGATCGCCGAGGCGCGCGATCACGGCGATCTGGCCGAAAACGCCGAATATCATTCGGCCCGCGACCGGCAGAGCTTTATCGAAGGCCGGGTCATGGAGCTCGAGGACAAGATCGCGCGGGCCGAGGTCATCGATGTCTCCAAGCTCTCCGGGACGATGATCAAATTCGGCGCGCGGGTCACCCTCGCCGACGAGGAGACCGACGAGGAGCAGACCTTTCACATCGTCGGCGAGGACGAAGCCGATATCAGCCAGGGCCGGCTCTCGGTCACCTCGCCTCTGGCGCGGGCGCTGATCGGCAAGGGCAAGGGCGACAGCGTCGAGGTCACGACCCCGCGCGGCGCCAAATCCTATGAGGTCGTCACCGTCGCTTTCGGCTGAGAGCTTGTGAAGGAATTGGCGAGGCGTGAAAAACTGTGGCGGCGGGCACGGCGTGCGTGCTTCGAGACGCGCCCACGGGCGCTCCTCAGCATGAGGTAAGCCGTTGAGGATATTAACGAAGCACCTCATCCCCGGCCTGCGCCGGGGCAGGCTCTGAGGAAGCCGCGCAGCGGCTGTCTCGAAGGATCCACGGCGCCGATCCAGCCCTAAGTCAATAGGTTCACACGCTCTGACGCCGGTCCTCGGCAACCCTGGCGATAAACTCGAGCAACGACCGCCAATCGGCCTGCAAGGCGAGCTCGCGCTTGCCGGCCACGTCGAACAGGCTCAACCCCCTGGCCGCGATCTCGGCGTAGGCTTGGCTGTCGCGCAGGCGGGCCACCACCGGATGGCCGAGCCCGCCGAAAAATTTTTCGAGGCGGTCGGCGGCGCGCGTCCCGGCGCGGATGCGGTTGCCGACGACGGCGACCGGCTTGCGCCCGTTGGCGACCGAGCGCAACGCGCCGAGGCGGCCGAGAAAGCGGCGCGCGGCGTCCTCGTCAAAGGCCGAGGGCAGCACCGGCATCACCACCAGATCGGCGAGCCCGACCAGCTCGGCAATGCGCTTGCGCCGCAACCCCGGAGCGGCGTCGACAACGAGGCGCCGCATTCGCTTGTCGGGCTTGCCGAGGTCCCGGCTCCAGTCGAGCCCGACAATCGGGGCCGCACCCGGCGGACGCCGCGCGAGCCAGCCCAGGCTCGACCGCTGGCGGTCGGCATCGGCCAAGAATGTGCTGCCGCCCGCGGCGGCGAGGGCCGCGGCGAGCTGGGTCGCGATCGTCGTCTTGCCGCAGCCGCCCTTGGCATTGGCGACCAGGATTTTCAGCACGCCCGACGCCTCCGTGCGCGGCGAATCGTCAGCGGGCGGCGAATCGTCAGCGGATTGACATAAATCATCCTGCCCAGGATATTGCGCGGGCCGCGTTTTTCCGAGGCCATTGCACGACCTCGCCGGACCCGAATGCCGATCGAGTTCCGAAGGCCAAAATTCAAAAAGCTCCGGGTTCGCCGGAGCGCGCAAAGCAATGCCCGAGATTGAGCTCAAGCTCGCGGCCGCGACAAGCGACCTGGTTCCGGTCAGGCGCGCATTATTGAACATGGCCGGCCGGGACAAGGCGCCGCTCAGGACATTGACCAGCACCTATTACGATACCGCCGACCGCTTGCTGCAGCGCTCGGGGCTGACGCTGCGCGTGCGCAAGCAGGGCAATCGGCACATCCAAACCGTCAAGGCCGAAGATGCGGCGGGGGCGATGCCGTTTGCGCGCGGCGAATGGGAGGATGCGATCGCCGGCGACGCGCCGGTCAGGGATGCGCCGAACAGCGGCGCGCATTTGCCCGAGGCGCTCGACGGCGCGGCGCTGCACCCGGTTTTCACCACGCTCGTCCGACGTGCCGTCATCATGATCGAGCCCGACAATCGCACCGCGGTCGAAAGCGCGCTCGACGAAGGCGAGATCCGGACTGCCGAGACCGGGAGCACCGAGCCGATCTGCGAGGTCGAGCTCGAAGCCAAGCGCGGCGACCCGGCTGCGATCTACGAAATCGGGCTGCGGCTCGCCGAGATCGCGCCGCTGCGCATCGAGATCCGCAGCAAGTCGGAGCGCGGCTACCGGCTGATCGACGGCGGTGCGGGCGAGCCGCAAGCCGTGCATCCCCCGGCGGTCGAGCTCGACCCCGAGATGCGGGTCGAGGAGGTGCTGCAAAAATTCGGGCGGGATTGCCTCGAGACCATCTTGCGCAACGAGCCCGCGGCGCTCGCCGGTATCCCCGAGGGGGTGCACCAGGTGCGGGTCGCCGTCCGCCGGCTGCGCGCCGCGCTGACGGTGTTCAAGGAAATGTTGCCGCCCGACCAGTACGAGCGCGTCGACGCGGAATTGAGATGGCTGGGCGGCGCGCTCGGCCCGGCGCGCAATTGGGACGTGTTCACCGGCGGTATTCTCGCCAAGGTCGACAGCGAGCTCTTGGGGGGCGACGACTACGCCGCCTTGGCGCGGCGCGCCGAGCAAGAGAGAACAGCGGCCCACGCCGCTGCCGCCGCAGCGCTGCGCTCGACCCGGTATACCCGCACGATGCTGGAGCTGGCGCGCTGGCTCGCCACGCGCGGCTGGCGCGATCAGCCGGTGTCGGAAGGATCGGCATTGCTGATGGCGCCGATCGGGAAGCTGGCGCCGGACCTCCTCGCCGGGCGCGACCGGAAGCTCAAGAAACGGGCCAGAGGTTTCGCCGAGCTCGACCTGAAGGGGCGCCATCGGGTGCGGATCGCCGTCAAAAAGCTGCGCTATGCGGCTGATTTGCTCGGGTCGCTCTTTGCGAAACAGGAGGTCGGCGCCTTTGTGCGCCGGCTCAAGCCGCTGCAGGATGATTTGGGCCACGTCAACGATGTGCGCACGGCGGGCGAGCTGGTCGGCGCGCTCGATCGGTCGGAAGACGGCGGCGTCGAGCGGGCCGCCGGGATCGTGCTCGGGTGGCACGAGCGCGGGCTTTTCGATGACGAGCGGAAGCTGCGAAAGGGGCTGCGCCGGTTCAAGAAGGCGCGGCCGTTCTGGCAGCGCCGGCCAGTCTAAGTCACCCAGTCTAAGGCACCCGGCGCGCGCAAAGGCGCAGCACGAGCAAGCCGCTTATTGCCGAGGCGAGCGAGCCGATCAGCACGGCGAGCCGGACATCCACATCGTAGCCTTCGCCGGGGAAAGCGAGCGTCCCGATAAAAAGGCTCATGGTAAAGCCGATGCCGGTCAGCAGCGCCAAGCCATACATCTGGCACCAGCCAACCCCTTCGGGGAGCGTGCCGAGCCGGAGCCGGACCGCGGCCCAGACCGATCCGATGACCCCCACCTGCTTGCCGAGAAAGAGGCCGAGCGTGATCCCGAGATTGACCGGGTGCAGCAAATCGGCAGGAGCGACATCGCCGAGCCGCAGCCCGGCATTGGCAAACGCAAAGATCGGCAAGACGCCATAAGCGACCCACGGGTGCAGCACGTCCTCAAGGTCGCGAAGCGGCGACGAGCCGCCCTTGGCGTGCAGCGGGACTGCGAGCCCGACGGCGACACCGGCGAGCGTGGCATGAATTCCCGATTTCAAGACACACACCCAGACCGCGACGCCGACCAGCACGTAAGGGGCCCGTCGCGCCACGCCGAGCAAATTGAGGGCCGCCAGCACGGCGATCCCGACAGCGGCCAGCGCGAGGGCGACCGATGACAGCTGCTCGGTGTAAAATGCCGCGATCACGATGATCGCGCCCAGATCGTCGATGATCGCCAAGGCCAGCAGAAAGACCTTGAGCGCGCGCGGCACCCGTCCTCCGAGCAACGCCAGAACACCCAGAGAAAAGGCGATGTCCGTCGCGGTCGGAATGGCCCAGCCGCGCAGCGTTTCGCCACCGCCCCAATTGCAGGCGATATAGACGGCGGCCGGCATCGCCATGCCGCCCAGCGCCGCGATCGCCGGCAGCGCCGCGGTTGAAAGGCTGGACAGCTCTCCTTCCAGAACCTCGCGTTTGACCTCGAGCCCGACCAGCATGAAAAAAATCGCCATCAGCCCGTCATTGACCCAGAACAGCAACGGCTTGTCGATCGCAAGCGCGCCGAATCCGGAGCGACAGCGGGAGCTTCAACAGCTGCGTGTAAAGCGGGGCGACCGGTGAATTCGCGACGCCGAGGGCAATGCAGGCGGCGATAAAAAGAACAATTCCCCCGGCTGCTTCGAGGGCGAGGAATCGGCGCAGCCAGTTCCCGGGCGAGGTGGCGAGCACGCCGGTTGCGTCAGCTGGCGCGCAGGGCCGCCGCGACGGGCAGGTTGCCGTCACCCTCCCAATCGGGCTGCTCGACGATCGGGACCCCGGTATCGTGCTTGGAAACGCGCAGGGTCAGCGCCGATTTGACATGGCTGACATTGGCCGCCGAAGTCAGCTTCGCGCTCAAGAACCGCTGGTAGCTGTCCCAATCGGCGGCGACGATCTTCAACAGAAAATCGGTTTCGCCGGCCAGCATGTGCGCTTCGCGCACCTCGGGCCAAGCTCGCACCAGCGCCTCGAACGCCTGCAGGTCGGCCTCGGCCTGGCTCGACAGGCCGACCTGGGCAAAGACGGTGACGCCCCAGCCCAGCGCCTCGGGTGCCAAGTCGGCATGGTAGCCGCGGATGATGCCGGCTTCTTCCAAGGCGCGCACCCGGCGCAAGCAAGGCGGCGCCGAAATCCCGGCCCGACGCGCCAGCTCGACATTGGTGATCCGGCCATCGGCCTGCAAATCACGCAGGATGCGGCGGTCGATCCGGTCGAGCCTTGCCCGTCGCATCTTGTCCTCCCTCGATCGCCGGACCATAGAATCCGCCGGGCGTCCGCGCAATTTTATTGCGCCCTCGGGGCGGTGACCCGGGTCAGCCGGCGGTCGGCGTCGTAGCTGCTGGTCGTGACGTTGCCGCTGGGGTCGGTCACCGCGACGACATCGCCCAGCCCGTCATAGGCGGGAATTACGGTGACAGCGAATTAGGAATTACGGTGACAGAATTACGGGTGGAGGATTACGGGTGGAGGATTACGGGTAGGATTACGGAGGATTACGCGAGGATTACGGGATTACGGTGGGATTACGGGATGACAGTGCATTTTATTTGCGATTACGGTGGGATTACGGTGACAGTGCATTACGATTACGTGCGATTACGGTGGCAGTGCACTAAATCGGCGATTACGGTGACAGTGCACTAAATCGGGAATTACGGTGACGGTGCAACTAAATCAGCTCCGGCGCCACCGCCCGCGCCGGCTTGCGGCCGCGTTTCGCCGGCGGGAGCGCACGGCCGGTCAGCTCCTCCAGGGCATTACGGGCATTACGGGCATTACGGTGGGGCATTACGGTGACAGTGCATTTATTTGCTCCCATGTCAATTAAGTGCACTGTCACCGTAATTCCGTACGTAATTCCGCGTAATTCCGTAATTCCGCGTAATTCCGAGGTCGGCATGGTAGCCGCGGATGATGCCGGCTTCTTCCAAGACGCGCACCCGGCGCAGGCAAGGCGGCGCCAAGATCTCGGCCCGACGCGCCACCTCGACATTCGTGATCCGGCCATCGGCCTGTAAATCACGCAGGATGCAGCGGTCGATCCGGTTGAGCCTTGCCCCGCATTACGCCCGCATTACGGTGACAGTGCATTTTATTTTCCCGCGTGTCAATTAAGTGCACTGTCACCGTAACTGTGCCAATTAAGTGCACTGTCACCGTAACTGGAATTAAGTGCACTGTCACCGTAACTGCTGTCACCGTAACTGCCGTAACTGGCACACCGTAACTGGGCACCGTAACTGGGCACCGTAACTGGGCGCGGATGATGCCGGCTTCTTCCAAGACGCGCACCCGGCGCAGGCAAGGCGGCGCCGAAATCCCGGCCCGACGCGCCAGCTCGACATTGGTGAGCCGGCCATCGGCCTGTAAATCACGCAGGATGCGGCGGTCGATCCGGTCGAGCCTTGCCCGTCGCATCTTGTCCTCCCTCGATCGCCGGACCATAGAATCCGCGGTCCGTCCGCGCAATTTTATTGCGCCTTGCGGCCCGGCTTGCCGCCATCGGCCGGTTTCCATAAACCTCGGCAATGGGCTCCGATCCGGTCGTCTGGGTGCTGCATGACGGCAAAGCCGGGATGGCGAGCCAGGCGGTCGGCCTGGCCGAAGCCACCGGTTTCGCATTTTGCGAAAAGCGGCTGGCGATCCGCGCGCCGTGGTCGCAGCTTCCGCCGCGGCTGTGGCCGACGCCGTTGCGCGCCGCGGGGAAGGCGGGGGCGCGGCTGGCGCCGCCCTGGCCCGATCTCGTGATCGCCTGCGGACGCAATGCAGCCGCACCTGCGCTGGCGATTCGCCGCGCGAGCGGGGGACGCACGCTCGCCGCGCAAATCCAGGACCCCGAGATCGGCCATCGCGACTTCGATCTGATGGTGGTGCCCGAGCACGACCGGCTGCGCGGGCCGCGGGTGCTCGTCACGCGCGGCGCCGTGCACCGGGTGACCGTGGCGCTGCTCGCCGCCGAGCGGCGCCGTTTTCCGGCGCTCGCCGCGCTGCCGCAGCCGATCCTGACGGTGCTGATCGGCGGCAGCAACAAGGCCTACCGGCTGAGCTTGCGGCGCCTCG
Source organism: uncultured Alphaproteobacteria bacterium (assembly GCA_963702685.1). Taxonomy (GTDB): domain Bacteria; phylum Pseudomonadota; class Alphaproteobacteria; order ATCC43930; family CGMCC-115725; genus AP-15. The sequence continues at coordinate 488,016 of CAVPDQ010000014.1, forward strand.
GCGAGATCGCCGACGCGCTCGCCGCGATCTTGCGCCAGCGGGGCGGTGCGGTGCTGCTGACGCCGTCGCGCCGCACCGGCGCCGAGGGGCTCGCATTGCTGCGCGGCCGGCTTGCCGGGTTGCCGGCGGCGATCTGGGACGGTGCGGGCGAGAACCCCTATTATGCCTATCTGGCGCTCGCCGACGCCGTGCTGGTGACCGCCAATTCGGTTTCGATGGTCAGCGAGGCGGCGGCGACCGGCAAGCCCGTGCACATCATCGAGCTCGCCGGCGGCAATGCCAAATTCGCCCGCTTTCACGACGCGATGCGCGCCGCCGGCATCACCCGGCCCTTTGCCGGAGAGATCGAAACCTGGTCCTACCCGGTGCCCGACGACACCCGGCGCGCCGGGGCGGCGTTGCGCGCGCTGGTGCTGAGCCGAGCCGGCGAGCGAGGTGCTGCGTGAAGAGCGCGGCGATCTATGGCGGGATACTCGCCGCGGCGGTCGCGGTTTTCCTCGCCGTGCCGCAGCTCGACCTGATGGCGAGCTCGTTGTTTTATACGCCGGGGGAAGGCTTTCTTTGGCGCGGCTGGGAGCCGGCCGTGCTGCTCTACCGCGCCGTCCCGTGGCTCGCCTGGGGTGTCGTCGGCATCGTCGTCGCCGCCGGGCTGTGGCTCTTTCTGACCGGCCGGCCGTGGTGGCGGCTCGACGCAAAAGCGCTCGTCTTTCTCGCCGCAACCTTTGCGATCGGTCCCGGCCTCCTCGCCAACACCCTCTTCAAGGACCATTGGGGGCGAGCCCGGCCGACGCAGATCGAGGCGTTTGGCGGCGCGCAGCAATTCACCCCAGCACCGCTGCCGGCGGCGCAATGCACATCCAACTGCTCGTTCGTCTCCGGCCATGCGGCGCTGGGCTTTGCGTTCGTCGCCTTTGCATTTTTGCTGCCGCCCGGCCGCCGGCGCAGCGCCGGGATCGCCGCAGCACTCGGCTTTGGCGCATTGATCGGCCTCGACCGGATCGCCGAGGGCGGGCATTTTTTGTCCGATGTCGTGTTCGCCGGCCTCCTCGTCTATGGGGTCGCAGCGCTCGGCCATTGGTGGATCATCGACCGGGACGGTCTCGCTGCACCCTGGCTGCGGCGATCCTGCCGCGCTGCTGGCAACGTCGCTGCGAGGGCATGGTCGGCCGCCCATCGCACCGGCTCGCAGCCGGCGAGCCGCGTCGCCGTCGCGACGGCGGCGACCACCGTCATCGTCCTCGTCTCGCTCGCCGCGATCGACCGCCCGCTGGCGCTCTTTCTTCATGCCCGCGGGCCGGACCTGCATGCGCTCTTTGATTGGACCGGGCGGCTCGGCATCGCCTGGGGATGGCTGCTGTTGTTCGCTTTCGCCTTTGCCGCGCTGCATTGGGGCGGCGAATTTCCGCGGCTCCAAAGCTTTACCCGGGCGATGCGCGCGTGGTCGGCGGTGCCGGCCTTTCTGTTTGCCGCGATCGCCGCCTCGGGCCTCGCCGTCGATGTCCTGAAAATCGTCTTTGGCCGGTTGCGGCCAAAGCTGTTGTTCGAGGCCGGCCTTTACGGCTTTTCCTGGTTCGGCTGGCGGGCCGATCATTGGTCGTTCCCGTCGGGCCACACCGCGACGATCGTCGCGCTGATGACGGCACTCTGGGTGCTGTGGCCGCGGCACCTGTTGTTTTACGTCCTCGCCGCGGCGATCGTGGCGGGAAGCCGGATCGTCGTCGGCGCACATTACTTGAGCGATGTCGTGGCGGGCGCCTTTATCGCGGTGGTGGTCACCCGCGGCGTTGCGGTGCTGTTCGCGATGGGCGAGATCGATCTGGCTCCGGGCCGAGCGGCGCCGCCGATAACCTCGCGCTCGCCCTGGCCCTGCCGATGCGCGGGCGCGGTGCTGGCGCTGCGCAGCAGGGCGCCCGGCTTGCGCCGGCGCCGCGGGGTGTAGTATCGCCGCCCGCGATGGCCTTGCGCATCGAGACCTTTGACAACGCGAGCGGCGGCAACACCCTTTACAAGGCGTTGACGCATCCGGCCGCCGCGGCGCCGGGGCGGGAATTGAAAACCGCCCTCGCCCGCCATTCCCCGGCCGCGATTTACGACCCGGAAGGCGCCGCCGCCGGATTTGCCGAAATCTTCGGTCTCCACGGTATCGAGATTACCGGTGCCTATGTGCAGGACGTCGCGCGAATCGGCTGTTCTGTTCTGGGTCACAGCGGGCGCCCGGCGACCGATCTCCCCGGCTCCGGCGTGCGCTCGGTTTTTGTCGCCCGTTTCGATGCCGAGCGGGCGATCGCGCAGCTGCGGCCCTACCTGCCCGAGGGTGCGGCAATTTTCAGCCTCGATGCGATGCGGATCCCGGCCGAGCGCCTGACCAATCCGCGCCGCTATCTCGACCCGCTCAACTTTGCCACCAATTTCGTCTTCTTCCGCGACGGCGACGGGCTGCACACGCGGCTGACCACAGTCAATTACTGGTCGGGCTATGGTGCTGGCGCGGTAGCCTGCTGGCTGACCCTGTTCGGGACCGGCGGGGAAATCCTCGCCGAATGGTCGCAGCGCTGTCCTCCGGGTGCGGCGATCGTTGTCGACAGCCGCGAAATTCGCGCCCGGTTCGGGCTCGGCGAGTTCGTGGGCCAGCTCTTTTTGCATGTCGCCGGCGCGGCCGGGCACGACATCGTCAAATACGCGCTCGACACCTTTGGGAAGGGCGGGACTTTGTCGGCGACGCACGACGCGAATGCCTGGCCGGCGAACCGCTACGCCGGACTGCCGGCGCCGGGAGCAGGCGAGCGGGTCGTGCTGTGGGTCCAGAACAGCCATCCGGTGCCGATACCGTCGGCGGCCATTGCGCTCAATCCGATGGGCGAAGAGCGGCTGGCCCCGCTCACCGGCACGATCGCGCCCTTTGCCAGCCTCGCCGTCGATGTCGCGAGCTTGCTCCCCGACATCGCCTGGCCGCGGCAAATCGAGATTCGCGCGGGCAAGCACATGGTGCGGCCCCGCTACGAGGTGGTCGCGAACGGCCGGCGCCGCATCGCGCACGTCAATGTCGAGCGGGAGGATTTGGCGCCCGACCCGAATTTGCCGGATCTCGCCGCCGCGCTCGGCAAGGGGTATCTGTTGCCGGCGCCGGTTTTGCCGTGCGCCGAGTGGCAAACGGTGGTGCTGCCGACCCCGATGGCGCTGTGCCAGCAGACGCTGCCGATCGCCGCCCTCGTTTACGATCCCGAGGGGAACGAGATCCTGCGGCATCGCTTCGGGGCATTGGCGCGCGACCACGCCGTCGCGCTCGATCTCGATAAAGCCGCGGGGATCGAGGCGCTCCGCGGCGGCTATGGCCATATCGAGCTCGTCTACGACTTTGCCGCGGGCGCCGCCGCAGACGGGTGGCTGCACGCGATCTTTTGCTATCGCCACCGCGACAGCGGCCATGCCGCCGAAACCAGCTTTGGCGCGCATGTCTTCAACACGTTGCTGACCTATCGCGACGAGCCGCAATCCTATGCCGGGCCGCCGCCGGGGCTGTCGACCCGACTGTTTTTGCGGCTGGCGGAAGACGGCCGCGACACGCTGTGCCAATTGATCTATCCGGCGTCGCGCCCGTGGCTGGGGGCGAGCACGACCGATATCATTCTTTACGATTGCAGCGGCCGGGAGGTGGCGCGTTCGCATCTCGCGATTCCCTGCTCGGGCTCGCGGCTGTGGTCCTATCACGCAAAATTCGACACCGCGGTCCGCTCCCGTGCCGGAGAAGGCGCTTATGCGGTGATTCGCGATGCAACCTGCCGTTTGTTCGGGTATCACGGCGTGCTCGGCAGCGGCGGAGCGTTCAGCCTCGACCACATGTTCGGCTTTTAGCCCTGCCTCTTCCGCAGCGCGGCAAAAAGAATGATATAGTCCTGACAGAAATTTGAACGGGATTGCGCGATTGCCCGAGCGTCACCACAGCAAGGTCCTGATCATCGGTGCGGGGCCGGCCGGCTATACCGCGGCGATCTATGCGGCGCGCGCCAGCCTCGACCCGCTGCTCGTCACCGGCTTGCAGCCGGGCGGGCAGATGACGATCACCACCGATGTCGAAAATTTCCCGGGCTTTGCCGAGATCGTCCAGGGTCCCTGGCTGATGGAGGAGATGCGCCGGCAGGCCGAGCATGTCGGCACCCGGATGATCGTCGACCTGGTGACCGCGATCGATCTCGGCCATCGGCCTTTTGTCGCCGCCGGCGATTCGGGCGACACCTATGTCGGCGAGACCGTGATCGTGGCCACCGGCGCCCAGGCGCGCTGGCTCGGCCTGCCGAGCGAAGCGGCGTTCTGCGGGTTTGGGGTTTCGGCCTGCGCCACCTGCGACGGGTTCTTTTTTCGCGGCAAGGAGGTCGTCGTCGTCGGCGGCGGCAACACCGCCGTCGAGGAAGCGCTCTACCTGACCAACCACGCCCGTCGCGTCACCTTGGTGCATCGCCGCGACGCGCTGCGCGCCGAAAAGATTTTGCAGGATCGCTTGTTCCGCCATCCCTCGATCGACATCGTCTGGGACCATGTCGTGGACGAGATTTTGGGCGTGCCGGAGCCGCCGGTCGTGACCGGGGTGCGGTTGCGCGATGTGCGCACCGGCGCCGTGCGCGAGCTCGCCTGCGACGGGGTCTTCATCGCGATCGGCCACACCCCGGTGACCGGGCTCGTCGCCGGCCAGCTGGCGCTCGACCCGGACGGCTACATCCTCGCCCGCCCGGATTCGACCGCGACCGCGATCCCCGGGGTATTTGCCGCCGGCGACGTCAAGGACAAAATCTTTCGCCAGGCGGTCACCGCCGCCGGGATGGGGTGCATGGCAGCGCTCGAAGCGGAAAAATTTCTGGCGGCGCAGGGGGAAGCCGCAAATCTGCGCGCGGCCGATTAGGCGCGCGCGCCGGCCCAGTGCGGGCCGCTGCCGGGGGACCGGGGGATGGATTGGGACAAGTTGCGGGTCTTTCATGCGGTCGCCGAGGCGGGCAGCTTTACCCATGCCGGCGAATCGCTGAATTTGAGCCAGTCGGCGGTCAGCCGCCAGATCAGCGCGCTCGAGGAAAGCCTCAGCATTCCGCTGTTTCATCGCCATGCCCGCGGGCTGATCCTGACCGAGCAGGGCGAGCTCCTGTTCAGCACCGCGCGCGAGGTCTTCGCCAAATTGTCGATGGCCGAGGGGCTGATCTCGGAATTGAAGGATCGGCCGAAGGGCCCGCTCAAGATCACCACCACGGTCGCTTTCGGCTCGACCTGGCTCACCCCGCGAATTCGCGAGTTCCTCGACCTTTACCCCGAGATCCAGGTCAGCCTGGTGATCGACGACACCGAGCTCGACCTGTCGATGCGCGAGGCCGATGTGGCGATCCGCATGTCGCCGCCGCGCCAGCCCGATCTGATCCAGCGCCACCTCGTCAGCGTGCGCAGCCACGTCTACGCCGCGCCCGACTACATCAAGAAGCATGGGGTGCCGCAGAAGCCCGAGGATCTCGACAACCACCGGCTGATCGTCTACGGCGAGGATTCACGGCCGCCGGTGCAGAACGTCAACTGGCTGCTCGATGCCGGGTCCAAGCCGGGGCGCGAGCGCAAGCCGATCCTCAGCGTCAACAATTTTTACGCGATGTTGCGTGCGGTCGAAAGCGGGCTCGGCATTGCCGCGCTGTCCGACTTTATGGCGAGCGAATACCCGAGCCTGGTGCGGATCTTGCCGGAGCTGACGGGGCCGCCGGTCGAGGCCTATTTCGTCTACCCCGAAGAGTTGCGTTCTTCCAAGAGAATCAGCGTGTTCCGCGATTTTCTGCTGCATAAGGTGGTGGAGACGAGGCTCGGTTGAGGGTGGCTATCGAGAGCTGCAAGTGATCGCGGGCGGGTTCAGAGCATTGCGCTTTTTGCAGACGAGCCAGAAGAAATTCCAGCTGGTGCCGAGGTCGCCGATCGCCGATATTCACCACCGAGCGATGCTGCATCGCGCAAGGTTTTCGGTGGGTGATCCACCGATTAGGGTTTCCGGGACTTGTGCCCGGAAAGAGGGTCTACGGACCCTTACGTCTCCCAGACGTGAAGCCTCCCTGTTCAAACTTGGCCGGAACTTTCGAGTTCCGGCCATTCTCTTTCTGAAATCTGAAATGCGTCAATCAGGCGTCATTTTCGCCGTCGAATCCGCGTCCGCCGAGCGGCGCGTTCCCCTTTTCTTCCGTTAGAGCGCTCACCCCCTCCCAAACCCTCCCCCATCAAGGGGGAGGGCCTTTATCAGCACGCCTGTTTGTGCTCCCGCCCCCACCGATGGGGCGGGTCGGGGTGGGGGTTCCGATTAGGTAGAGCCCTCCTCACCCTCCTCGGGCTGGACCCGAGGATTTGGGTAAGGCTCGGCGGAGCTTATCCTCGGGCCGGCCTTGGGCCGGACCCGTGGGCCTCGCCAACCCTTCGCAACCCTCTCCCCCAATTGGGGGAGAGGGAAGGGTGAGGGGGGCCGACGGGCTGATGCAACCTGGTCGGATCTTGCTCTAGTTGATCAGCCCGTAGAATTTGCCGGCGTTTTCGCAGGTCATCTTATAGGTGGTTTCGGCCGGCAGGTGGCTGAACTGGTCCTCGATGTACTTTTTCGATTCCGGCCACACGCCGTCGGGGTGCGGGAAGTCCGAGCCCCACATCAAGGTCTCGACGCCCATCTCCTCGATCAGCTTGGTGCCGACCCGGTCGTATTGGAACGTCGCCCGGCATTGGCGGCGCCAGTACTCGCTCGGCTTCATCTTGAGCGGGATGTCCTGATACTGGTCCTCGAACTCGAAATCCATGCGGTCGATCACATACGGGATCCAGCCGATGCCGCTTTCGCCCAGCACCATGCGGATGTTGGGGAAGCGCTCGAACACCGCCGCGCCCATCAGGTCGGTCAGGATCGTCGCCAGGGTCATCTGGAAGCGGCACAGCCCGCTATAGGTCATGCGCCGGGCAATGGTCGGCTCCAGCGACTTGCGCAGCTCCGGGTCGGTCGCCGGGAAGGTGTGGAAATGCAGCGGCAGCTGCGTCTCGTTGACCGCCTGCCACAGGGGGTCCCACATCGGGTGCCACATCGGCGTCATATGCCAGGAGCAGCTGAGCTCGACGCCCTTCATGCCGAGCTTGGCGACGCGCCGGACTTCCCTGGCCGCACCTTCGACATTGCTGTACGGCAGGCAGGCCAGCCCGATCATCCGGTCGGGGTAGTAGCTGGAGAAATTGTGCATGAAATCGTTGTAGATGCGCAGCATCTCGTCGGCCGCCTCGGGGTCCTTCATCTTGGCGCAGGCGGCGAGAATCCCGTAGATGACCTCGGCGTCGACGCCGTCGCGGTCCATGTCCTTGACCCGCAGATGCGGATCGCCCGGCCGGCGCAGGCCCTTTTCGAAATAGTCGCGATAGAGGCCGGCCTCGGCCATCTTGTCGGCGCGCAATTGCTTGCCCGGGACATGCGGGGTGCCGGTGGCGCCGACGCCGCCGCACAGGCCGTATTCGGCGCCGTTGTTGTCGGTCCAGCGCATCTTCCCGTCCGAATTCTCGGCGACGTAGGGCATCAGATCCCTCAGCTTGCTCGACGCGTTCGAGGTGAACAGGTCGGGCGGCAGCCAGAGCATGTCGAGATGACAATCGGCCGATATTCGCCGGTACTGCATAGCGCAACCTCCGTTCTGGTTGGGACCCTGCGGAAAAGCTTTGTCCAAGCTAATCCTAGGTGCGCCGGCGAGTGATCGCATAGGCCGATCGGCGCAGGTCTCCGATGCAGGCGGATCAACCCTGCCCGCCCCGCAGACCCTCGCCCAGGCTAGGACGGAAGTCGGGCGCGAGCCGGCGCCGGCGCCGCGCGGTTGCCGCGCAGCACGAGCAACGCCGTCGCCACCGCCGCGACCACGGCAAAAAAGCACGCGCTCAGAAAGATCTGCTTGGGCGGCAGGCCGCGCGCCAACAAAAAGCCGCCCAACGGGGCGGCGGCGATGCCGCCGAGCCGGCCGATGCCGAGCGCCCAGCCGATGCCGCTCGTGCGCATCCGCGCCGGGTAGAGCGCGCCGCACGCCGCATTGGCCCCGGTCTGGCTGCCGATGATCGTCGTCCCGGCGAGAAACAGCACGACCAAGAGCGCCAGATAAGGCATCGCCGCCAAAGCGACGAGCGCGATGAAGATGGCACCCGCGGCGTAATGCAATGCCAAGGCGCGCTCGGGGCCAAAGCGGTCGATCAAAAGGCCGAGATAGAGCACCGCAAAAATCCCGCCGAGCGGGATCAGGGTCGAGGCGAACACCGCCTGGGACGGCGTCATCCCGGTCAGGTGCAGCACCTCCGGCAACCAAAATACGAACAGGAACAGGTTCAACAGGCTGCAAAAGAAAATCAGCCACAACAAGCCGGTCTGCAACGCATAGCCGGGGCCGAGCAGCAGCTTGACCGGGTTCTCACGGTCGAGATCGGCCGCGTGCGAATCCGGTCCGGCGGCGATGCCGAGATGCTGCAGCAGCGCTGCCTGACGTGGCGGCAGATGGGACTTGCGCGCCAGAAACCGCGGCGATTCGGGGAGCCACAGCGCCATCGGCACAAGCAGCACCAGCGGAAACGCACCGCCCAGGACAAAGATCACCGGCCAAGCGTAGTGATGCAGCAGCACCGCGACGATCTGGCCGCCGATAAAGCCGCCCAACGGCGCCCCGGTGAAGGTGACCATGATCAAGGTCGCGCGCAGGCGCCGGGGCGCATAGTCGCCGGTCAGCGCAGTCGTCCCGGAAAACGCGCCGGCGATGCCGACACCGGTAAAAAAGCGCAGCCCGCTCAGCACAGCGAGCGACGGGGCGGCGGCGCTGGCGAGCGAAGCCAGGCCAAAGATCGCGATGCTGGCGAGGAGAAGCGGCTTGCGCCCCCAGCGGTCGCCAAGCGGCCCCGAAGCGAGGGCGCCGGCCATGACGCCGAGGTTCGACCACAAAAAGGCGGCGGCAAACGCCGGCGGCGCCAGGTGCCAGGCATGGGTCAAGGACGGCACCGCCCAGCCGATCGAGCCGACATCGTAGCCGTCGCACATCTGAATCAAGGCACAGATCGCCACAACGCGGATCTGCAACGCGCCGAGCGGCTGGTGTTCGAGCGCCGCATCGGCCGCCGATACCGGCGCATCGGTCATCGCCGCCTCCCTGCCGTTTTGCCTTTTTCAACCTCCCGTGTGGCATTTTTCCCCGCCCCCACGCAAGCCCGGCGGGGCAAGACCAGCGGGGCAGACCGGGAGAGGTCCGATAAAACGGTGCTCAGCCAGCGCCGGAGCGAACGCGCTCCCGTAGGACCCCTTCCTACTCCGCCGCCAATGCGGTTTGTTCCGCGGCGATCAGGCGGTCGAGGCGGCGGCGCATCTGCATGCGCGTCGCGTCGGAGGCGATGTCGGTGAGGCCTCGCTTCGCCGAATTCGCTGAGGCGCGCCTGCTGGGCCTCGACCATGACCCGGTCTTCGACAAAGGTGGGCGCGATCTCGCGATAGAGCTGCTCGGTCGCTTCGGGCTCGTTCTGGCGATAGCCGTTCGCCACCGACCAGAAATAAAAGCAGCTGGTCTCGGTTTCCGGGGTCAATCCGTGGAACAGGCGGAACTGAAAGCGGAAATCGTGCTTGTTCTCGTCGGTGCCGGTGCCGGCGTCGGTGGCCCCGGTCCATTGCAGGACGCTCGCCGGCGCCACGAACTCGAATTCCTGGCAGCGGTCGACGCGCCCCGTGAAACCGGCCGCCTTGACATAGCTCGGCGGCGGCGGCGAATTCTTCATCCAGCGGGTGAACTTGACCCCGCTCGGCGTGCGCGTCGTCTTCATTTCGGCGGCGAAATGCTGCGCCGGGTTGCCGCCGACCGTCTTGGCGTGCAGATAGCCGAGATGGGTCAAATCCATCAAATTGTCGACCATCAGCATGTAATTGCCTTTGATCGGGTAGACGTCGTGCTTGTTCGGCCATTTGCCGGGATCGTTGTGATAGGGGAAATCGACGATCAGCGCCGGGTCGGCCTGTGCCGTCTCGCCCATCCACAGCCAGACGAGCTGGTCTTTCTCGACCGTGGGGTAAGAGCGCACGCGGGCGCTCTCCGGGATCAGCTTTTGTCCCGGGACCTGGACGCAGCGCCCCGAGCGGTCGAAGACGAGCCCATGATAGCCGCATTGCAGCCCTTCTGCGACGAGCGTGCCCATGCCGAGCGGGGCGGCACGATGACAGCAGCGGTCGGTGAGCGCGGCGACCTGCCCCGCCCGGTCGCGAAACAGCACGATCGGCTCGTCGCAGATCCGGCGCGCCAGCGGGGCGGCGCCGAGCTCGTCGGCCCAGGCGGCGATGTACCAGGCGTTGCGCAAAAACATCGGCGTCTCCTCCGGCAATGCGATGATCGTACGCAAAAGCCGGCGCGATGAGAAGGATGAGAGCCGCCCCGGCTTGCGGTGCCGGGGGCCCCTGGCTAACCTGACCCGTTCGACCCGTATTTTTGGAGACCGCCGATGGCGCCGCGCCTGGGATACCTGTTGCCGACTCGCGAGTCGGTCATGCAGGACCGTCCCGAAACGGCGCCGCTCATCGCGCTCGCCGAGCGCGCCGAAAGCCTCGGCTATGATTCGGTCTGGGTCGGGGATTCGCTGTTGTCGCGGCCGCGCCACGACCCGCTGACCCTGCTCGCCGCGGTCGCCGCCCGCACCCGAAAGCCGCTGCTCGGCACCGCTGTTTTTCTGCCGGCGCTGCGCAACCCGGTGGTGCTGGCGCAGCAGGTGGCGACCCTCGACCGGATCAGCGAAGGCCGGCTCGTGCTCGGCGCCGGCATCGCCAGCGACGTGCCGAGCATCCGGGCCGAGTTTGTCGCGGCAGGCGTCCCGTTCGAAGGCCGGGTCGGGCGGATGATGGAGGGGTTGCGCCTCGCCCGCGCGCTATGGTCCGGCGAGCCGGTCGATTGGGACGGGCGATGGAAGCTGGAGCGAAGCGTGCTCGGTCCGACCCCGCATCGGCCGGGCGGGCCGCCGATCTGGATGGCCGGCTCGGTGCGGCCGGCGCTGGAGCGCGCCGGGCGGTATTTCGACGGCTGGTTCGCAAACGAGGCCGACCTCGCCCGTTGGCGCGGCCAATTGGCCGAGCTGCGGGAGATCGTCCGCGACGCCGGGCGCGACCCCGCCCATTTCACCGCCGCGGTCTATGTGACCTTGGCGCTCGACGAGAACGCGGCGCGCGCCGACGAGCGGCTCGACGCGTTTCTCGAAAGCTATTATGGGCGGCCGGCGGCGGTCATGCGCAAGGCCCAGGGCTGCTACGCCGGCCCGGCGGCAGGGGCGGCGGCTTATCTGAAGGGCTATGCCGATGCCGGCGCCGACCATCTGATCGTGCGCTTTGCCGGCGGGCACGACAGCCATCTCGAAGCCGTCGCCGGGCTGCGCGCCGATCTCGGCTGGCGCTGATCAATGGCGATAACTAATAAGGGATCCGTTATGAAGGCCGCTCCTGCTTTCGCTGTCGCGTTGCTGGCCCTGATCATGCCGACGGGATCGACGCCGCCGGCATTTGCCCAGCAGCCGAGCCAGGCGCAGATCGGCGCCGTGCGCCAGAACTGCCCCGCCGATTACCAGAAATATTGCGCGAGCGTGCCGGCGGGCGGCCAGGCCTCGCTCGCCTGCTTGCAGCAGAACGCCGCGAATTTGTCGGCGCCGTGCCGGCAGGCCGTGGCCGCGCTCGGCGGCGGCGCCTCGGGGACCGCGGCTGCGCACCCGGCGGCACCCTCCGCCGCCGCACCGGCCGCGCCGCAGCCCGCAGCTGCCGCCCCCGCCTCCGCGCCCGCAGCGCCGAGGGCGCCGCGCGAGCAGGTGGCGCTGCTGCGCCAGGCCTGCGGCTACGATTACCGCCGGTTTTGCCGCGGCGTGCCGTTCGGCGGCGGTCGCGTGGCGTCATGCCTCGAAGGCAACGCCGACCGGCTTACGCCAAATTGCGGCCGGGCCTTGTCCTCGCTGCGCCAAGCCCGATAGGGCAACGGCCGATGGAGCAAAGGCCGGTCAGCGGCGGAAGACCAGCTGCAGGCGGTGGCCGTCGGGGTCGCGAAAATAGATGCAGTGGTCGTCCCCCGGCCGGCCGCCGACGGCGACGCCATGCCCTTCGAGCTCGGCCTTGAGGCTTTCGTAGGTGCCCGATGCGACGTTCAGGGCCAGGTGGTTGAGATCGTTGCCGGCAGCCGCCGGGGCGTCGCCGCGCTTTTTAAACAGCGCCACACCCTGGTTGCCGGCGTGCAGAAACACCTGCCCGTCTTCCTCGCGATAGGCGGTCATGCCCAATATTCCGGTGTAGAACGCTTTCGATCGCGCCACATCCTCGACATTGAGCACGATATGGTCGATCCCGCTCGCCTCGATCATCGCCGCCTCCTCGGTGGCCGCCGGCAGCAGCATCGCGCCGCCGCCGCTCGGATGTCCAGCCGCAGCGACGATTGCGGTCGAGAGATGCCGCGGTTAGGGTAGGACGATCCTTGCCGGCGACACGACGGTGCGAAATGCTGCGAGCTCTCGTTTCCTTTGGCGCGGCGATCTGGCTCGCGACAGCAACCGCCGCGAGCGCATCTGCGCAAAATTTCCCCTCGCGGGGCTTCCCCCCGCCTAATTCGCGACCACCCTGCCATGCGGTGACGCCAGGGCCGTTCTCGGGTGCGGCGCGCGGTGCAGCCGGTGGAGCATTGCTCGGGGCGATCGGTGGCAATGCCGGACGGGGTGCTGCGATCGGCGCCGCTGTCGGCGGGGTCGGCGGGGCCATCCGCCGCGGCTCGGCGCGCAGCTCGGGCGCCTGCTATTGACGGCCATGTCGTCGCGGCGACATTGCGGGGGAGTGAAATGAAGACCAAATTCGTCGTCCTGCCGGCGCTGTGCTGGCTGGCCGCCTGCGCCCAGCCGCCGTCGTCCGAGCCACCCTCCGGCCCGCCGCCGGCACCACCTTCCGCCGCCGCATCGCCGCCTTCGCCCGCGCAGATGGCGCCCGGTCGTTGGGACGTCGAATGGGTGCGTTGCTCCGACCTCCTGGCCGCATCGGATGACGACCGCGCCGCGGCGGCGATGTTCTATTATGGCTATCTTGCGGCCAAAGCCGGTATCCGCGTCATCGATGTCAGCCGGATCGACGGCAACGTCAGCAAAGTCATGCACCAATGCGAGGCGACACCCGATATGACCGTGCCGCAGGCGTTCCGCGCCGCGCTGCGGCCAACTGCGCGTTGAGACGAACCGTGACATTGGGGGGATCGATGAAACTCCGACACCTGGCGCTCGTCGCGGCGTTTCTGGCGACCGGGATTTGCGGCGGCATCGTGCCGACGGCCCCGGTGCTGGCCGCCGCGCAAAAACCACCGGCAATCAGCCCGGAGGCGCGCGCCGCCATCGACCGTCTGGGCCAGAGCCTGAGCGCGCAGCAATTTTCGTTCCGCGTGCAGTCGATCCGCGTCTACGCCGACGCGAGCGGCCAGCCGCTCCATATCTATCACGATTCCGAAATCACGGTGCGCCGACCCGACCGGCTTCTGGCGACCAGGACCGGCGACGACGGGGCGAGCAAGATCTTCTACGACGGCAAGACGCTCGTCGTCTATGTCGCCGACGCCAACAAATATGCCAGCATTCCGGTGCCGGGCACGATCGCAGGGATGATGAAAGAAGCGGTGGGCCGTTTCGGCGTCGATTTTCCGCTCGCCGATTTTCTGACCGACGAGCCCGGCAAGGCGATCTTGAGCGGGGTTACGACGGGCCGCGTCGTCAATACCGTCACGATCGACGGCACCCCGTGCCTACACCTGTTCTTCTCGCAGCCGCCGGGCATCGAGCTCGAGCTATGGCTGGAAAAGAACGACAAGGCGCTGCCGCGCCGCTTGATCGTGACCTATCGGTCGCTGCCCGGCGAGCCGAGCTTTATCGCCGGCTTCTCGAAATGGGATTTTTCGGTCCACCCGACCGACGCCGAATTCGTCTTTCAGCCGCCGGCGGGCGCGACGCAGATCGCCCTGAAGCCCCCGGCCGCGGCCAAGCCGAAAAGGACCAAGCGATGAAGAGCCTCTTCGTCCTCTGCCTGGGCGCCTTTCTTGCCGTATCGATGGCTTCGCAGGCGTTCGCCTGGGGAGCCGTTCGCGGCCCGAATGGCGGTGCGGCCTATCGCGGCCCGATGGGCGGGGGTGCCGTACGCGGTCCTAATGGTGGCGCCGCGGTGCGCGGTCCCTATGGCGGAGCGGCCGCTCGCGGCCCGAATGGCGGGACCGCCTATCGCGGCGGCTACGGCGGCTATCACGGCGGGACGGCCTATCGCGGCGGCTATTATGGCGGCGCCGGGGTGGCGGCGGGGGTGGCCGTGGGTGCGGCGGTCGGCACCGCTGCCGCAGCCTCGGCCTATTCCACCCCCTATTACTACCCCTCGCCCTATTACTGCGCCCCCGGCTACAACTGCCCGCCGCCCTATTGAGGCTGATGATTTCGTCTTCGCTGCGGCCGGCCGGCAGCGTACGGCTGTTAGCAGCATCGGATGAAAGCCGTTTCGATTGGGGCGGCGATTGCCGGCTTGGCGGGGATGGCGGTGCTGGTCGCGGTCTTTGGCGCCGGTGCCGTGGCGCATTCCTTGCTCGCCCTCGGCTGGGCCGGGTTTGCGCTGATCTGCCTGATCCAGCTCGTGCTGATCGCGGTGATGGGGGTTGCTTGGCGCGGGCTGGTGGCGGGGCCGGTGGCGATATGGGTGTTCCCGTGGGCGCGCCTGGTGCGCGACGCCGGCTCGGAGGTATTGCCGCTGTCGCCGATCGGCGGCTCGGTCCTCGGTGCGCGCGCCGCGATGCTCGCCGGGGTTTCGGGCGCGACGGCAGCGGCCAGCACGATCGTCGATCTCACTCTCGAATTGCTCTCGAAGCTCGCCTACACCGCTTTCGGCCTCTTGTGGCTCGTCCATCTGCGGCCGCATTCGCCCTTCGCCCTGCCGGTCGCGATCGGGCTCGCAGTCTCCGGCTTGGTGGCGGCGGGCTTTGTCGTCGCGCAGCGGCGCGGCGCGCATTTCGCCGACCGGATCGCCGCGCGGCTCGGCCGCGGCTGGGCCGAGCGCACCGCCGCGGGTGCGGCGGCCCTGCACGAGGCTCTCGACGTCATCTATCGCCGGCGCAGCGGCGTGTGGCGCGGATTTTTGCTGCATCTCGGCTGCTGGGTCGGCGGTGTTGCCGAGGCGTGGATCGTGCTCCGGCTGATCGGTGCGCCGCTGCCGATCGGCTCGGTGCTGGTCGTCGAGAGCCTGGTCTATGCCGTTCGTACGGTTGCGGTCGTGATACCCAATGCCGTCGGCGTGCAGGAAGGCGCCTATATTCTGTTCGGCGCCGTGTTCGGCTTGACGCCGCAAACAGCGCTGGCGTTGTCGCTGGTCAAGCGGGCGCGCGATCTGGCGATCGGATTGCCGGCGATCGGCGGGTGGCAGGTGGTCGAGAGCGGGCGATTATGGCGTCGTGCCGCGGTGCGGAGGAAATCATGAGCGATCCCCTACCGGTCCTTTATCTGGCACGCCACGGCGAGACCGCCTGGAGCCTTTCGGGCCAGCATACCGGGCGCACCGACTTGCCATTGACCCCGCATGGCGAAGCAGCCGCCCGCGCGCTCGGCGAACGGCTGCGCGGGCGCAGCTTTGCCAAGGTCTTGACGAGCCCGTCGCAACGCGCGCGGCGGACCTGCGACCTCGCCGGCTTTGGCGGCGGGGCTGAGACCGAGCCCGACCTCGCCGAATGGGATTACGGCGACTATGAAGGCCGGCGCACCGTCGAAATCCACGCCGAGCGCCCGGATTGGCAATTGTTCCGCGACGGCTGCCCCGGCGGCGAGACGGCGGCCCAAATCGGCGCGCGGGCGGATCGCGTGATCGCCCGCATCCGGGCGGTCGGGGCCGATGTGCTGGCGGTGTCGAGCGCCCACATCCTGCGGGTGCTGGGGGCGCGCTGGCTCGGGCTCGAACCGGAGGGCGGGCGGCTTTTGCTGCTCGGCACGGCCAGCCTGAGCCTCCTCGGCTACGAGCACAATCTCGACGAGCCGGTGATCCGGCTGTGGAACGACACCGGCCCGGTGGATTGACCGGCAAGCGCGGCGCGGTTGTCTTGCCGCGCTCGGTCCGACATTGTGCGGCCGTCGCCGTCACTAGCAGGATGCTGAAAAAATGGCCCGTCGCTGCGTTCGATCCTTCGAGACGGCCGCCTTGCGGCGGCCTCCTCAGGATGAGAAGATTACACTTCAAGTACTTGCCTCACCCTGAGGAGGCCTGAAGGGCCGTCTCGAAGGGTGCCAACCGACCCAGCCGGCGTGCTGGAGTAAAGACAGGAGCCGACAATGGTGCGGTGGGGCCGCTGCCGCTGCTTTGCACTCCTCGCTGCTGCGCTGGCGCTGACCGGCTGCGGCAAGGAGGAGAAGGCTGCGGCGCCGCAAATCCGGCCGGTGCGCACGGTGACCGTCGAGCCGCGCGAGTCGGGCGAGACATTGTCGCTGACCGGCGAAATTCAGCCGCGCTACCAGGCCGATCTCGGCTTTCGCGTCGGCGGCAAGATCCTGGAGCGGCCAGTCGATGTCGGCACGCAAGTCAAGAAGGGCGAGCTGCTCGCCCGGCTCGACCCGCAGCAATACCGCCAGGATTTCGAGGTGGCCAAGGCCGAGGTGGCCAAGGCCGATGCCGAAGTCAGCCGCAGCCAGGCCCAGGAATCCCGGCAGCGTCAGCTTTTGAAAAATGGCCACACGACGCAGGTCAACTACGATCAGGCGCTGAAGACCTTCAAGACGGCCGAGGCGCAGGCCAACGCGGTACGCGCAAAGCAGGTTCAGGCCAGTGAAAATCTCGGCTACACCGACCTCGAGGCAGATGCCGAGGGGGTAATTTCCGCGATCGGCGCCGAGCCCGGGCAGGTGGTCAGCGCCGGGCAGATGGTCGTCCGGCTGGCGCAGCCGGGGGAGCGCGAGGCGGTGTTCAACGTCGCCGAAGCGGCGTTCAAAAACCCGCGGAAGGACCCGACCGTCGCGGTCAGGCTGGTCAGCGATCCCGAGATCAAGACCGAAGGCAAGGTCCGCTATGTTTCGCCGCAGGCGGACCCCACGACCCGCACCTTTACAGTCCGGGTTACGCTGCCCGATGCGCCGCCGCAAATGCGGCTCGGCGCCAATGTCGTCGGCACCGTCACGCTGGCCCAGGCGCCGGCCATCACGCTCCCGAGCACGGCCCTCTTCGACAAGGGCGGCAAGCCCGCGGTGTGGCTCGTCGGCGCCGATCGCACGGTCCAGCTGAAGCCGATCACGGTGGCGCGCTATCAGGATAATTCGGTCGTCGTCGGCTCCGGGCTGACACCAGGCGAGATCGTCGTCACCGCCGGCGTGCAAAAGCTCGTTCCCGGCGAAAAAGTGCGGCTGATCGCGGCAAGCACCGCACAATGACCGGCTTCAACCTCTCGGAATGGGCGATCCACCACCGCTCCTTCGTGTGGTTCATGATGATCGCCTTTGTCGTTGCCGGCGTCCTGTCCTATAGCCGGCTCGGGCGCGAAGAAGACCCCGCCTTTACGATCAAGACGATGATCGTCCAGGCCCAATGGCCCGGCGCGACGATCGAAGACATGATGCTGCAGGTCACCGACCGGATTGAAAAGAAGCTGCAGGAAACGCCGTCGCTCTATTACTTGAAGAGCTATACCAAGCCCGGCGTCTCGACCATCTACGTCAATCTGCTGGATACGACGCCGAAGAGTGCGGTCCCCGAGATCTGGTACCAGGTGCGCAAAAAGGTCGCCGACATCAAGGGGACATTGCCGCAAGGTGTGGTCGGGCCGAGTTTCAACGACGAGTTTGGCGACGTCTTCGGAATCATCTACGCCTTTACCGCCGACGGCTTTACCAAGCGCGAATTGCGCGACTATGTCGAAGAGGCCCGCACCGAAATCCTGACCGTAAAGAACGCGGCCAAGGCGCAGCTGATCGGCGCCCAGGACCAGAAGATCTATCTCGAGTTCGACACCAGGCAACTGGCCGGGCTCGGCGTCAGCCGCGACGACATCATCAACGGGCTGCGCGAGCAGAACGCGGTCGCGCCCTCCGGCGTCGTGCAAACGAGCCGCGAGAAATTCGCGGTCCGCGTCTCCGGCGCCTTTGGCTCGGCTGACGAATTGAAGCGGATCAACCTTTTCGCCAACGGCAAATTCTTCCGCCTCGCCGATATCGCGACGATCAAGGAAGGCTATGCCGACCCGCCGCAGCCGATGTTCCGCTTTGACGGCGAGCCGGCGATCGGGCTCGCGATCTCGATGGCGCAGGGCGGCAACATTCTCGCCTTCGGCTCCGATGTCGCGCGCAAGATGGCCGAGATCACCGGCAATTTGCCGATCGGCATCGAGCCGCACCTCGTCGCCAACCAGCCGGAAGTGGTCGAGGAATCGGTCGCCCATTTCACCAAATCGCTGTGGGAAGCGATCGCGATCGTGCTCGCAGTCAGCTTTTTGAGCCTCGGGCTGCGCGCCGGGCTGGTCGTCGCCTGCTCGATCCCGCTCGTGCTGGCGATCGTCTTCGCCTACATGGAATATGCCGGCATCAGCCTGCAGCGCATCTCGCTCGGCGCGTTGATCATCTCGCTCGGCCTCCTGGTCGACGACGCGATGATCACGATCGAGATGATGGTGAGCCAGCTCGAATTGGGCGTCGATCGCGACCATTCGGCGACCCATGCCTGGGTCACGACCGCGTTTCCGATGCTGACCGGGACGCTCGTCACCGTCGCCGGCTTTATCCCGATCGGCTTCGCCCAGAGCGGCGCCGGCGAATATTGCTATTCGCTCTTTGTCGTAATTTCCGTGGCGCTGCTCGCCTCATGGGTCGTCGCCGTCGTGTTTGCGCCGGTCATCGGGGTCACGATCCTGCCGCGGACGATGCAGCCGCATGGCGGCGGCCATAAGGGCCCCGGCCGGCTGATGCGCGCCTTTGCCGCGAGCCTGCGGTTTTGCCTGCGCGCCCGCTGGCTCGTCATCGCCGTGACGATCGCGCTCTTCGCCGCCTCGGTCTTTGGCTATGGACTGATCCAGCAGCAGTTCTTCCCGGCCTCCGACCGGCCCGAGCTGTTGGTCGATCTGACCTTGCCGCAGAATTCCTCGATCTACGCGACCGAAGCCGAGGTCGAACGCTTCGAAGCCGTGCTCAAAGGCGACCCGAACATCGTCGAGCACAGCTTTTACATCGGCCAGGGTGCCATCCGTTTTTACCTGCCGCTCAATGTGCAATTGGCCAACGACTATTTCGCCCAGGCGGTGATCGTCACCAAGGGCTTGAAGGAGCGCGAAATCGTGCGCGCCCGGCTGGAGCACGTGCTCGACACCGAGTTTGCCGATCTGACGACGCGGATTTCCCCGCTCGAAATGGGGCCGCCGGTCGGCTGGCCGCTGCAATACCGGGTCAGCGCGCCGACCCCCGAGAGGGCGCGCGCCGCGGCCTTCCGCACCGCCGAGGTGATCGGCCGGGACCCCAGCACGCGGCTGATAAATTTCGATTGGAACGAGCCGATGAAGAGCCTGCGGATCCAGGTCGACCAGGATCGGGTCCGCCAGCTCGGCGTCAGCTCGCAATCGCTCGCCGAGGCGCTCAACGCCGTCGTCACCGGCACCAATGTGACCCAGGTGCGCGACTCGATTTACCTCGTCGATGTCGTCGCCCGCGCCCCGCTCGGCGAGCGCGCCTCGCTGCAAACCCTGCGCGACCTCCAGGTCGCGCTCGACAACGGCAAGACCGTGCCGTTGAGCCAGATCGCGACGATCGGCTATGGGCTCGAGCAGCCGGTGATCTGGCGGCGCGATCTGTTGCCGACGGTCACGGTGCAGGCCGATGTGGCGCCGGGGCTCGAGGCGAAGACCGTGGTCGGCCAGCTCGCGCCACAGATCGCGGCTTTGGCCAAAGAGCTGCCGGCCGGCGACCGGATCGAGGTCGGCGGCACTGTCGAGGAAAGCGCCAAAGGCCTCAGATCGGTCGTCGTGGTCTTTCCGGTCATGATCTTTCTGATGCTGACGATCCTGATGATCCAGCTGCAAAGCTTTCAAAAGATGCTGCTGGTCATCAGCGTGGCGCCGCTCGGCCTGATCGGAGTGGTGCTGGCGCTGCTGCCGACCGGCACGCCGATGGGGTTTGTCGCGATCCTCGGCATCATCGCGCTCTCCGGCATGATCATCCGCAATTCGGTGATCCTGATCGACCAGATCGACATGGACATCGCCCGCGGGCTCCACCCATGGGATGCGGTCATCGATGCGACGACCCACCGGCTGCGGCCGATCGCGCTGACCGCCGCCGCGGCGATCCTCGGCATGATCCCGATCGCGCCCGAGGTGTTCTGGGGGCCGATGGCATACGCCATCATCGGCGGGCTCCTGGTCGCGACCTTGTTGACCCTCTTGTTCCTGCCCGCCCTCTATGTCGCCTGGTTCCGGATCAAGGAGCCCGAGCGCAAGCCGGAGGCCGCAATTGCCGGAGAGCACGCCGCCGCCTTTTGAAGCAGCCGGGTCGGCGCCGATGCCGTCAAAGCCGACGAAAACCTGATGATCGCGCGCCACGCCCACTCGGCGCTCGCAAATCGGTAAGGGCAGGTCGGCACTTCAGAACCGTAGAATGCTTTCGAAACCACAGAAAAAACCGTCCTTTCTTGCAATCTATAGCGAAAATGCTATATTATGATATGAACTGGAGAGTCGAGTTTTTGAACGAGGATGTGAGGGCAGCGCTTGATGCCATGCCCACGGACATCGGCACCGCATTTATGCGGATCATCGAGATGATTGAAGAATTATGGGCTTGAGCGGATGCGGGAACCCTACGTGAAGCATCTGCAAGGGCCGCTGTGGGAAATGCGGATGAAGGGCAAGGACGGCATCGCCCGCGCCGCCTATGTGACCGCCACGGGCCGCCGCGTCGTCGTCGTGCATGTGTTTCCGAAGAAGACCCGGAAAACGCCGCGCCGCGAGATCGAAACCGCTCTGCGAAGGGCCAAGGAGGTAAAATGACCCGGAAATATATTCCCGTCAGGGAATGGGCCGAGGAACGGCTGAAAGACCCCGAATTCACAAGCCGCCTACGATGCGCTCGAGGATGAGTTTGCCCTTGCCGGGGCGCTGATCGAGGCCCGCAGCAAGGCCGACATGACGCAGGAACAGGTTGCGGAAGCCATGGGGACGACGCAGACCGTCATTGCCCGGCTGGAGAGCGGGCGCACCATGCCATCCACCCGCACCCTCGAGCGGTTCGCCAAGGCGACCGGGATGCGCCTGCGTATCAGTTTCGAGCCTGCGAAACCGGCCAGCCAATGACCGGGAGGCCCATCAATCGGAACTTCGGCTCCTTCCTTCGATGATCGGAAGGAGCTTCCGGGCGCGGGCTCAGGCCTGCTTGAAGAAGCTGGCGGCGTTGTCCCACAAGAGCTTCTTCTTGGTTGCGCCGGACAGGCTCCCCCAGGCGAGGATATTGTCGATCGAGTTCGGGAACTGGCATTCCGAATGCGGGTAGTCGGAGGCGTACATCAAGACGCCGTCGCCGAGGAACTGGCTGACATAGGCGAAACTGTCCTCGCCCTCGTGGTGCTCGATGCTGCAGAAGAACCGGCCGCTCTGCATGTATTCGCTGGGCTTCATCTTCAGATCGGCGGTGCCGCCGACATAGACCGCCTGCTCGTCGAGCCGCTTGGCCCAGAACGGCAGCCAGCCAAAGCCGCCTTCGAGCACCCCCATGCGCAGGGACGGAAAACGGTCGTACAGCCCGCCGCCGATAAAGGAGGCGACAAACCGCATGGCACCCCAGGGATGCGCCGCCGCCCGGCCGATAAAGATATTCTCCCACAGGTCGAGATAGCCCGGGTAGTAGGGCGGGTTCCAGGTAAAGCTGTGGTTGGCGATCGGCAGATCGTGCTCGGCCGCTTCCGCCCAGATCGGGTAGAGGTCGGGATGGTCGGCCGGCATGTCCTTGGAGAGGAGCGGCAGCACGGCGACCGCCCATTTCGATTTGCCCCATTGCCGGATTTCACGCACCGCCTCCGGCACGTTGCGCGACGAGGCGACGATCAGGCTCTTCAAACGGTCCGGATAATCCGAGCAAAAGTCCGACATATGGCGGTGATAGGCGCGCACCATGCCGGTTTCGAGCGTCGGGTCGTCGAGCCCGACGAGGCTGAGCCACGAGGTTGGGATCAAAAAGTGGGTATCGACCCCCTCGTCATTCATGTCGGCAACCCGGTTGGCCGCCTGGTCGTCCTGGATGCCGGGCCGCGGCATCTTGGTCCCGCGCCACAGCGTCTCGCGCCCGCTGAAGGTCTCGGCCGGCGCCTTCTCGCCCAGCACCCGCCGGTAAAATTTGGTGCCGACCCGGTATTGATGCATATCGCCGCTCGGCGCTCGGTACGGCGCCAGCTCCGGCAGGCGCGCGCGAAAGTCCGGATCGACATAACGGTCCAGCACCTCGGCGCAGGGATTGACGTGAGTATCGGAATCGTAAGCGCGGTATCCGTTGCGCATATCGCTTCTCCTCGCTGCGGTCTGTCTCGTCGCGGACCTGCGCTCATGATAGGAGCGGCAGCCATCGCTGTCGACTCTCGCGGGGTCGTCAGCAGCCGGCGGCGCTGCCCGGGGGCGGCGTTGCCGCGGCGCCATTGGCCAGCCGATAGATCGCCTTGTTGGTCTCGACATTGAAGGCGGGAAAGCGCCCGCCTGCGCCGAATTGCGGCCGGGCGAGGATGCGCGCCGCCAGCTCGAGATGATTGCCGATGTCGAAATATTCGATCATGTCGGGATGATAGCGGCCGAATTGCAAAAAGGTATGGGTGCGCGAGGCAATGATGCGGCAGCCGAGCTCGAGCGCTTGCGAGATCGGGCCGGAAGAGGATTGGCCGACCTCGAGATAGGGAAAGACCACGGTGTCGCAGATCGCCATGCCGGCGAGAAAATCCTCGTCGCTGGTGGCGCCGAGAAAATGGACCCGCCGCGACAGGTCTTTGGGATGGTCGACCAGGAGATCGCGCATCGCGCTGTCCACCGCGACCGAAACCGCCGGGGCCCCCGCCCCCGGGCAGCCCCGCGTGCGCTCGGCAATGTTGGTGTCGATATAGCCGGCATCGAACAGCGACGAGACGACCGGGTCGAGCGGCTGGTGCGCCTTGATCTCGTTTGGATGGACGCCGCCGAAAATCAGCAAGTGATAGTCGCCGGGCAAATGATGCAATGTGCGGAAGACGGTATCGAACCCCTTGTAGCGCCCAAAAAACCCGAACACCCCGATCAGCTTGCTCTCTGTGGGGACATCGTCGAGCAGGGCAAACCGCTCGCGCGAGGCGGTGCTGCGGATGGCCGCCGCCTCCGCGGCATCGAGAAACGAAAGCGGGTGGTCGTAGGCGTTGCGCAAGCCATAGACGTATTGCATCGTGCGCAGGTCGCGGCGCGTGTGCACGATCATCGAGATCGGCTTGAACCGCTGGGCGCGCCGCAGCCGGCGGGCGATCCCGGCCGACAGCAGATGGGCGCGGTTGTATTGCGCCCGCAGGGCCACCGCCTTCCCTAATTTAAGCTTGGCGATACAGTCGAAAAATTCCTTGTAGTCGAATGAATCGGTTTCCAGCATCGTGTGAAACGTCACCGAGAGCTGCGGTGCGGCCTGCGCCAGCCAGCCGAACCGGCGATAGATGTCGCGGCCGGACCGGCCCAGGGTCCCGTGCTCCAGCTGAATGTTGACCGTGTCGAAATTTCGGATTTCGCGGCAGATCTCGCGAATGTGACGATCGGCAAACCGGTGCACGCGGCGGTGATTGCTCCGTAGCAGGTATTGATCCAAATCGAACACGGTTATGTCGAAGGAATCGTCGAGCTGTTTTTTCAAGCTCTTGGTATAGGCGCCGATGCCGCACAGCTCGTTGTAGCTCGACACCAGGGCGAGGCGGGCGCGGGCCGGGCGGGCCGCAGCGCGAAACGGCGACGCAAAGGGCACGATCGAGGGAAACACCGGGGGCAGCGATGGTTCGAAGCCGACGCTCGCCATAACCTGCTTCTCCTGCCGGCGCCATTGGCGCTGCTAGAGGTGATCGCGCACCGATCTGAGGGTGAGGCCGCCGATCGCCCAGATGGCAAAGGCGATCAGGAAAATGGTGGCGAGCGAGCGCAGCCGGCGCGGATAGAGCGCCTCTTCGGGCAGGCTCGGCGGGACAAAATCGGCGATGTACATCTCTTGGCGGTCGGCGGCGATGCGCGCGCGATCGAGCGCTTCGAGCGCGTGCTGGTAGGCGTTCTCGGCAAAGCGGCGCTCGCTTTCGAGCTGCTCGTAGGCCCCCATCACCCGCGACAGCGCCTGCGCCTGGGTTTTCTTCGTATCGGTGACTTCGCTTTCGACCGAGCGGCGCTCAGCCTGCAGCGACTGGATCCGGGCCTCGAGCAATTTGAGCGGCGGCGCGTCGCCCTGCATGTATTCCTTCAGAGTGGACAATTCGGTAGCGGCGCGCACCAGCTCGTCGCGCACCCGGGAATCGAGCGCCTCTGCCGAATTGGCGGTGCGGTGCGGGTCGATCAGGCCCTCGCGGTCGCGAAAATCGCGCAGCTTTGCCAGCGCGGCCGTCAGCCGGCCCTCGGCCGCCGCCAGCTGCTTTTCCGAGTCGCGCACCGTGTCGCGGCGCGCCCGCCGGGACAGCCCGTTGACCAGCCGCTCCGAGGCCGCGAGGACCCCACGCGCCAACAGGAGCGCGTCCTGCGGGCTGAAGGCGCGCGCCCGAACGACGATCGTGCCGTTGGTCGGGTCGAAAAACGCATCGACCTGGTTGCGCCAATAGGCGGCGAGCTCCTCGACCGGCACTCCCCGGCGCAGCCGCGACAGCCAATCGGCCTTGCCGGTCGCGAACATCTGGCGCAGGTCGAGCGTCTTGCCGAGATCGTCGACCGCCGCCCGGCTGGCGATGTATTGCACGACGACATAGGAATCGAGCCCGATCTGGGTCGGCGACAGGCCGGCTTGAAAGACCGTGCCGGGCTCGGGCCGCACCGGCTCGGCCGAGCGCAGGCCAAAGCGGAGCTCGGCGACGTATTGGTCGGCGGCGATCGCGAAATAATAGACGCCG
The DNA here is from genome assembly GCA_963702685.1 of uncultured Alphaproteobacteria bacterium. Classification (GTDB taxonomy): domain Bacteria; phylum Pseudomonadota; class Alphaproteobacteria; order ATCC43930; family CGMCC-115725; genus AP-15. Next base: position 513,109 of record CAVPDQ010000014.1, read on the forward strand.
GCGAGCGCTGTCGGCAGCGCCACCATGATCAGGAATGACAGCCAGGTGAGCGAAACCCGCCGACGGTAGGGATCGGCGGCCGTCAAGCCCGGCGGGCTCCGGCCGCGCCACGGGACGACCCGGTCGGCGGACACCGCGGGCAGGTTTGCGGCCGGCTCCGGCGCCGCTGCGGGTGCGCCGGCCGGCGGCGAGCGCAGTGCCGTGGCGGTCGTCGTCATGCCGCGGCGTCCTGGAGCATGCAGTGAAACCGGCCGAGCGCCGCATCGATGTCGTCGAACAGCGTCAATGCGCCATCGGCGAGGATGGCGCCCCGGTCGCAGTACTGACGCAAGGTGTCGGTATTGTGGGTCACCAAAATGATGTCGGAATGGGTGAGGCGCGCGCGAAACGCTTGCGCACATTTGCGCCGAAACCGCTGGTCGCCGATCTCGGTCACCTCGTCGATCAGATAGACGTCGAAATCGATCGCGAGGCAGGCGGCAAAGGCGAGCCGCGCCCGCATCCCCGACGAATAAGTGTTGACCGGCATCGTGAAGTATTCGCCGAGCTCGGCGAACTCCGCCACGTAATCGACCGTCGGGCGCACCCGCGCACCGTAGATTCGGGCGAGAAAGGCGGCGTTTTCGCGCCCCGACAGAGCGCCGTGAAACGTGCCGCCAAAGCCGAGCGGGAACGACACCCGCGCGTCGCGGCGGATGCGGCCGCGGTCGGGCGCCTCGGACCCGGCAATCAGCCTGACCAAGGTCGATTTGCCGGCGCCGTTGACGCCCAGAATGCCAAAATTGTGGCCGCTGTCGAACCTGGCGGTGACATCGTCGAGCACGGTCTTGCGGCCGCCGCCGGTGCGATAGGCTTTGACGATCCGCTCGAGCGCAATCATGACGGCTCGTACAGCCGGCGCCGCAAAACCCGCTCGAGCGCGAGCCCCGCCAGCAACGTCGTCACGGCCAGTCCGACGAGATAGGACCGGTCGAGCCAATGGGGCTCGTATTCGACAAAAAAGCTCGACCGAAACCAATCGACGCCGTGCAGCAACGGGTTCCAGGCGAGGATGTCGCGGACCCAGTCGGGCATCATCCCCGGCACGTAAAAAATTCCCGAGCAGAAATACAAAAGCCGGGTCAGCTGGGCCCAGACCTTGTCCCATGATTTGAAAAATCCGGTAGCGACCGCGTTGATAAAGCCGACGCCGCAGCCAAGGAGCCACACCGCGGCCAGCGCTGCCGCCACCCCCAACCCGTCATCGGGAAGCGCCCCGATCCCGACCACGACAAATCCGGCGAGCATGACGCCGGCAACGATCAAATCGGTGACGAGCTCCAAAAGACCGCGCGCAACCAGGACGTCGAAGGTGCGGACCAACGGCAATTGCAGCAGCGGGCCGTTGCTGGTGACGGCATGGGTCATGCTGCTGCTGGTATGGACAAACAAGTGATAGGGAATGATGCCGGTGTAATAAAAGATAAAGAACTGGGTGCCGATCGGCGGCCGTCCGTGCATCATCACCGCGAAAACCAGCGACAGCAGCAGAATGTGCCCCATCGGCTCGATCAGCGCCCAGCCGTAGCCGAGGGTCGCGTCGCCGAACCGGGTCCGCGTCTCGCGGATAATCAGCGCGCGAATGACCCGCCACTGGGTCAGCGCCGCGTCGATCAGCCTCGGTGCCGGCCGCGGCGTGCGCGGCGGTCGCGCCGCACCGTCGCCGAGCACGACGCAATCGCCGTCGAAACCGGCAAAGCGGCGGTTCAGGACCTGCAGCACCGCCTGGGCATATTCCTCGTTGTCCGGCGCGGCGCGGATCAGCTCGCCGCCGACCGCGAGAGCCTCGCGCAGCCGGCCGGCATCGAAATAGACCGTCAGCTGCGACCGCTTGGCGTCGGCATTGGTCGGATCGAGCGCGGCAGCCTGCCCGAACGCGTCCGCCGCGGCCTCGAAATGCCCGAGCCGGTAGAGAAGGTTGCCGCGATTGACATGGTATTCGGCGATCTCGGGCGCGGCGGCGAGCGCCTCTTCGATCGCGGCGAGCGCCTGCTGCGGGCGGCGGCGGCGCGTTTCGATCTCGGCCAGAAGCCGCCAGGCGAGGTCGTCCTGCGGGCGGCCGGCGAGAATGGCCCGAACGATCTCGGCCGCCTCGTCCAGACGCGCCGCACGCAGCAGCAGCTCCGCCGCATGGACGCCGCTCAGCCGGTCGCCGGGTGCCGCCGCCGTCGCGCGCAACGCGAAGTCGAGGGCCGCCTCCGATTGGCCGAGCGCCAACGAGCACGCCGACAAATGGCACAGCACCCGCGCGCTCGCCGGGTCGATCGCGGCGGCCCGGGTAAAATACTGCGCCGCCTCCGCGGCACGGCCGGCGGCTTCGAGCACCGCGCCGGCGTGGAAGGCGAAGTCGAACGAGCCCGGATCGAGGTCGCTCGCCCGAATGGCGTGATAAGCCGCGCGGTCCGATTGGCCGACGACGGCGAACGAGCCGCTGGCGTGACGGTGCCCCGCGGCCCATTGCGGGCGCCGCTCGATCAGGCGCTCATAGGCCGTCGCCGCCTCGTCATGGCGCTCGCAATTGCTGAACAGCCACGCGCAAAAATCGGCGATCGCCTCGGAGCCGGGCTGCAGCTCAAAGGCGGCGCGGGCGCAGCTCACGGCGTCGTCGCGTTTGCCGCGGTAAAACCAGGCCTCGCCGAGACGGCAATACAGCGCGGCCCGCTCGCCGTCGGCCAGGACCGCTTCGCGCAGCTGGTCGAGGCACGCGTCGAGCTGGCCGGCGCGCAGCGCATGCTGAAACCGGCCGGCGGCTGTGGTTTCGTCCGATTGCTCGACTGTGTCGCTCAACCGCGCAATTCTCTCATTGCCGAGAGCCGGACGTTCAACAGCCGCTCGCCGTGCTCGCGGGCTGGGGACCCGCGGCGTTACGCTTGCCGCCTCATCCCCAGCGGGTTTGTGATTTGGTAAATATCCTTAATCCGCGTCATCGCCACGTCGCCCTCAGCGTCAGCAACGCGTCAAATCCTGAGGATCACCCGCGGCAGCCGACCGTCGGCGCGTCCCGACCGGGCCGTCCGCTCCCCGATTTACCCGGGGCGATCGCCCCGTCGCCGATCGGCACCGCGGCCACGATCGACGAACACCATTCGACGACGGGCATCGCGCGGCGATCAATGACATTGTCGATGCGGCAAATATCCTGGGCCGCCAATTCCGCAGCCGCCGCCTCGGCTTTTTCGGGCGAGGCGCCGGCCTCAACCAGCGCTTGGTAGAGTTTTGGCGAGCACGATGGTCATCGGTCGATTAGTCGATCGGGCGCAGCCGCTGGCTCAGCTCGGTTCCGTCGATCAATTCGTTCCAATGATCGAGGATGGCCGCTTCGTTCAGCGCGATCCAGCGGGTGACCGCGGCGAGGTCGGCGGCGCCGAGCCGGCCGGTGACAATATGTGGCGCAGGCCACAAGCCGACAACAGCGCGATTGCCGGGGTCCATACGCTGGCCGTGCGCCTGGCTCACCTTGATCCGCACGTCGTGCGCCGCACCGTAACGCGGGCCGACCCAGATCACCATCGGCAAGCCGGTCGAGCGCGGGTAGAGGTTCGTCATTGCGAACAGCTCGTCGGTATCTAGCTGCATGCTGGCCATCGGGTCGATTAGATAGGCGTGGCGCCCATCTAAAAAAGAGCCGGCGCAACATGCCGAGCTGAAAATTGATCGCGACCAGCAGCACCCCGATCGCGGCATAGGCCCCGATCAGGCCGAACAGGATCAGAGATAGGCGCCGCTGCAGCCGGGCGAGCCGCCCCAGCGGCTTGGTTTGGCGCGCGACTATCGCTGTCTTGGATCGTGCTCGGCAAGCTGGCGATGCGTGGGTCGAGCAGGTGCCATCGGGCACGCACCCAGCGTCGCGCCGGCGTGAACCGGCCGGCTCGACTCCTCAGAGCGTGTGAAGGAATACCAAACCGCTGTCATTCCGGGGCGTGGGCGCAGCCCGCGAACCCGGAACCCATGCACACCGGCCTGCGATATGCTGGCGGACGGCGGTGTTCATAGGTTCCGGGCCTGCCCTGCGGGCATCCCGGAATGACATTGCTTTCGACGCAGGATTTCATCACAGGTTCTCAGGACAGGCGGGCGCGTCTCGAAGCATGCACGGCGCCGATGCAGCCACGATTTGCCCGCCATCGCCAATTCCTTCACAAGCTCTCAGCAACCATTGCGGTCGCCTCCGCGGCGAAAGCGCGCGCGTCAGGCGCCGGCGGTCCGGGCTGCTTTCAGCCCGCCGCGGGCTCGATGCCGAGCTCGGCACGGGCCTCTTCGAGCGGCTTTGCGACCCAGGCCCAATGGTCCCACCGGTCGGAGAGATCGAGGCGGACCTTGCCGCCGCGCTCGACCGCGGCAAAGAATTTGTCGCCGAGCCCGTCGGTCGCAAAGATGCCGCGCATCTGCGGCTGGTCGAGCGGGGTCATGTTGATCCCGGCGCCGAAGGTCAAGGTGACGAACAGGAGCACAAAGATCGGGTTGTGCTTTTTGTAGCCGGCGGTGAAGGCGCCGACTTGCATCTCGCCGGCCGGATCGGTGCCGTAGCCCGCAAGAACATGGGTGAAATCGTGGTACGCGCCGGCCTCGGGGAAGCCCAGCCTTTCGCCGGGAAAGGCAAAGCCGTGCTCGCGATAGTGGCGCCAAAAGGCGTGGCCGAGCGTGTCCGCCGGCAATTCGCCGAGTGCCTCGTAGCGCGCCGCCAGCGCCCGGTCTTCGCGCATGCCCGCGAAAGGCGGCGATCGCCTTTGCGGTGGCGACAAAGCCATGATCGTGGATCGAGTTTCGGGCCGCGTCAGCGAGATGGGAGCGGCGCAAAAAGTCGAGGCGGAACAGCACCATGTGGTGCTCGGCGAGCTCGCGCAATACCTTGACGCCCGGCTCCTCGACCCCGAGCGCCTGGGCAAAGCGCGTCATCAGCCGGCTTTGCGCCCCGGTCGGCGGCCCTTCGGCGAGGCTCACCACCATCATCCCCTGGACAAGCTGGCGCGCCAGCGCCGGGTCGGCGAATGCCGCCGCCAGCTCCTCGGGCGCGATCGGTGCCAAGCTGTCGATGTCGTGCCGCGTGCGCAGGACATGCTTTTGCGCGGCGTCGAGGAGGTTGCGCGTCGCGGCACCGAGGCCGCCGTCCCGCGCCTCGCCCAGCATGCGCATCGCACGCAGCCCCGCCAGCGCCTCCTCCGCGCTCGGATAAAGCAGCTGCATCACCCGATCCTCCCACGCGATTGCCGCTCGGTCCCGGCCATCCGAGCGCAATTCCCTTATCATCTCCCTAACGTCGCGGCGCGCCCCTGGGCGGGCTCGCGGTTAATACAGCAGAAAAACAACCGTCTCGCGATAAGACGACTTCTGCAAATGTCCGGGATCCGAAAGCAGTCATGGCATAACCCGTGTCAAGTGACGGAGCGGCTCCATGCACTCGTGCAGCACACGGACAACCGCGATTCGATCGTGCCCGTCATCGGGCTGCTCGCACAGAGAATAAATCACATGCACAGCCGCGCCGTGACGCCGGGCGGCTATTTCGATGTGCAGAGAACGCAGGCCCGCCGCCAGATCGTCATGCGACCGCGAGCCCGGACGATCCGGCTGTTCGCAGCCATCTCGATCGCTCTGCAGCCATCTCGATCGCTCTGGTGATGAGCGCGGCATATCTCCGGCGCTGCAGCGGCCCGAACTGCCGGCTTATCTCCCTCAAAACGCCCGAAATATCGCTCGCGGCGGCTTCGGTCAGCCGATAGCTCACTTCTCTTCGGCATCGAGTTCGGCGCAAATGTCGGCGACCGACTGTTTTGAGAACCGGCCCTGCCGCGCCTGATCGACGCCGATGCCGACTTCCCTTCGCAAAATCGCGATCTTCTCGTCCTGGACCGCCTGCTCGAGCCGGAGCAGCCGCAACCCGTGACGCACCACCTCGCTGGCGCTCGCATAGCATCCGGAGCTCACCTGCGCCTCGACAAAATCGGCAAATTCCTTCGACAGGCTCACATTCATCGTCGCCATCGACCGCTCCCGTCCTGCGGAGAGAGCACTGCAGCGATTGGCAAAAATTGGCAATCCTGCAAGCCGACGACCCCGGCGGCCCGGCCATGGCGCATTCGTGCGCAAGTCGCCGATCGCACAGTCTGGAAAACGCCGGCTCTATGTGCCACGGTGACGCCGAAACAATCGGAGGTCTGCCATGAGCCCGCTCGATGTCGCCGACAACAAGGTCGCGGAGAGAGCCTCGCCGGCCTATGTGCCGCCGCTCCAGCGCACGGCAGGGCAGCCGCCGCCGATCGCGGCGCATGACGGGCTGTCCTACATGTCGTTCGACCGCGACGGCGATGCGGGAACCGCCGCGGCGCTCCAGGACGCGCTTACGGAGATCGCCGAGGGCGAGGGCCGGCGCGTTGCCGAGATGGTTGACAAGGCGCCGGCGGGCCCGATCAAGACCCAATGGGGCCTCGGGTTCCGCGACTACGACGAGTGCGTGAAGTACATCCGCCAGTCGAACAGCCTCAAGGCGCCGCCGGGCGGCGTGGCGCTGCCGCTGCCTTATACGGTGTACGAGCGGCCGGGCTATTCCGTGGTGCCGTCGAATGCCGTCTGGCGGGACCCGGCGCGCGCCGACATCGCGGCGACCCTGCGCCAGAACGAGCGGGGCAACCGGCGGCGCGACCTGTTCTTCCCCCAAGTGCTGCGCGATGCACGGCGCATCGGCGAATACTATCCAGGCCTCTCGCCCAGCAGCCCCGAATGCATGGACCGGCTCGGCCTGTCGCTGGCCCACCTCGAGTCCAAGTGCACGAACATCTACGACTCTGCCGAGGTGCGGCACGTGTACTATCCGGAGATCGAGAAATTGCTGCGCGAGTTCTTCCCGGATGCGACCGATGCGCTGGTCTACAACCACGATGTCTTCGACAAGGACTACACGGGCGACCGCACGGAAGACCAGGACAGCAACAACCCCGGTGTAAACGCCAATTACGCCAACCTCGTGCACAATGATTTGAACGACAACAGCGGTCGCGTGCGCTGCCGCGAGCTGCTCACCAAAAACCTGCGCAATTTCGGGCGCACGCAGCACTGCACCGAGGAAGAGGCCGACGCGAAGATGTCGCGGCGGTTCGTGTCGATCAACCTCGCCAAGCCGATAGAGACGATCGAGCAATTCCCGTTCGTGCTCTGCGCCTGGCCCTCCTTCGCCACGCAGCCCTACATCACCAACTACCGCATCTACGACGACCGCGTCGGCGAAACCACCCGCTTCACCTATCGCCCCGACCATGAGTGGTACTGGTTTCCCCGCCAAAAACCCACCGAGGTCTCGATGCTGAAGTGCTACAACTCGGTAACCGACGGCTCGGTCTCGCGGTGGTCGTTCCATACCGCCTGCATCGACCCGAACGTGTCTCTTAATGCCCCATGCCGCAAGAACGTCGTGGTCCGGTCCTTTATCTTTTTCTAGGAGGAGAGAACAAAATGTTCAGCCACATCATGATCGGGAGCAACGATATCGCCCGGTCGAAGAAATTCTACGATGCGCTGTTCACCGCGATCGGCGGCGAGCCCGGCACCGAGGTGCGCGAAGGCCGGCTGGCCTACACGCATAACGGCAGTCGCTTCATGGTGACCAAGCCCAACGACGGCAAGCCGGCCTCGTCCGCGAATGGCGGCACGATCGGTTTTTCGATCGGCGATACCAAGCTGGCTGAAGCCTGGCACAAAGCCGGGGTCGCAAATGGCGGCACGTCGATCGAGGACCCGCCGGGCGTGCGTCCCAACGGGGCTTATCTCGCTTATCTCCGTGACCCCGATGGCAACAAATTGGTCGCGGTTGCTCGTCCGGCTGCCTGAGCCGCTCTAGGGCTCGAAGAGAACCGCTCTGTTAGGGGCGGTTCTCTTCAACGTTCGCTAGCAGGGTGCTGAAAAACCCGCGTGTCATTCCGGGGCGGCCCGTCAGGGGCGGGCCCGGAACCCATGAACACCGGCGGTGCAAGGCCAGCATAGCCGGTGTTCCTGTGGGTTCCCGCCTTCGAGGCTGTAACCCAATCCCGAAAAAATCGAGTAGCTCTAGGATTTGGGTACCCGACGCTGTATAAGGCTATTAGTAGGGGTTGCGGGGGATCGGGATGAGCCAAGGCGTGCGGGTGATCGGTCCGGACCGTGCCCAGCTGCGCTGGGACATGGTCGATCTGGACAGCCAGTTGCCGGACGACCATCGGGCGCGGCTGGTTTGGGCGTTTGTCGAAGGTCTGGATCTGCGCGAGTTTTACGACCGGATCAAGGCGCGCGACGCGGTTGCCGGCCGTCCGGCGACCGATCCACGGGTAGTGCTGGCGGTGTGGCTCTATGCGACGTTGGAGGGGATCGGCTCGGCGCGGGCGATCGACCGCCTGTGTCAGCAGCATGCAGCCTATCGCTGGCTGTGCGGCGGGGCGCCGGTCAACCACGATTTGCTGGCCGAGTTTCGCCGCGCCCATGCGGCGTTGCTGGATCGCCTGCTGACCCAGAGCGTGACCGGGCTGATCGCCGAAAAGCTGGTCACTTTGGAAGAGCTGGCGATCAAGCCTGCCCCGGCGAAGGCCGGGGGAACCAAGGTGCGCGCCCACGCCGGGCGGGGCTCGATGAGCAAGAGCAAGCGGCTGGAGAGCCTTGAGAAGGCGGTGGCGGAACGGGTGGCGGCGCTGAAGAGCGAGCTCGACACGGAGCCCGCGGAGCCGGAGCGGCGGCGCCAGAGGCGCGCCTTGCAAGCCGCAGAGGATCGGGCCCGGCGGGTCAAGCAGGCGCAGCAGAAGCTGGTGGCGCTGGTGCAGGAGAAGGCCGAACGGGCGAAGACACATCCTACGGAGGAAGCCAAGAAAGGCGAACCCAAAGTCTCGGTCAGCGACCCCGAGGCCCGAATGATGCGGCTGCCCGACGGCGCCGCAGCGCCCGCCTGGAACGTGCAAGTGGCGACCGCCAACGGCTTTATCGTCGAGATCGAGCCGACGGATCGACGCCAGGACAGCGGCTTGGCACCGGGACTGGTCGAGAAGATTGCCGAGCGCTGTGGCGGCGTGCCGCAACGGCTGCTGGCCGATACCACGGCGATGACCCAGGACGACATCGTCAAACTGGCCGAGCACCATCCCGATCTGACGGTCTATAGCCCGCCGCCGCCGGAGCGTGCCGAGGTCACCGCCGAGACGCTGCGCAAGCGGCGCTGGATACGGCGCCACGAGCCGCCCGCGGTGCAGGCGTGGCGGGTTCGAATGGCGAGCCAGGAGGGTCAAGAAGTCTACCGCCGACGCAAGCTGACCGAACGGGCGCACGGCATCATCAAAACCCGCGGAATGACCCGGTTCCTGGTGCATGGCCGCGACAAAGTCCGTGGCGTCTGCCTGTTGCAAGCATTGGCCCTGAACCTGTCCTGGGCCGATACGTTGCGCCGCCGTATTGCTGCGGCAGCGGCAATCGCGATACCGGCGATCGCATGACCCCGGCACGCCCGAGCAGGGCCCGCCGCGAGGACATTCACGACGCCACGGCCCAATCCACCGGCCAGGCATCTCCAGACCCCCACCTCCGTAAGTTGAATGTCTAACAACGACACACGCCCGTGCCAAAAAGCGGGATTGGGTTACAGCCTCCTCGCGGGAATGACACTTCACCGGTGTTCCTGGGTTCCCGCCTTCGCGGGAATGACACTTCAAATGATCGGGACTGCGCGAACGCCGCTCTCGTCGGCAAAGCTCGGATCTGGCACACAACCTCACATCTCAAAGAGGAAACGGACAATGAAAGCCGGTGTGGTTTACCCGCAGATCGAGCTCGGCGGCGATACCGGAGCGGTCAAGGCGTTTGCCCAGGCGGCCGAAGACCTGGGCTACGACCATATCGTGATCTACGACCATGTCCTCGGCGCGGTTCACGCCGGAAGGGAGCCCAAGCTGACCGGCCCCTATAAAGAAACCGACCCGTTCCACGAGCCGCTCGTCACCTACGCCTACCTCGCCGGGGTCACCAAGACGCTCGAGCTGGTCACCGGCGTGATCATCCTGCCGCAGCGGCAGACCGCGCTCTTCGCCAAGCAGGCGGCGGATGTTGACCTCTTCTCGGAGGGCCGGCTCCGCCTCGGCGTCGGGATCGGCTGGAACTGGGTGGAATACGACGGCCTCGAAATGTCCGGACATTTTCGCCGTCGCGGCAAGCGGCAGGAGCAGCAGATCGCCCTGATCCGCAAGCTCTGGGCGGAGCCCGTGGTCGAATACGAAGACTCCGACCACCGGATCGACCGGGCCGGCATCTTGCCGCGCCCGAAACGGCAGATCCCGATCTGGCTCGGCGGCTCCAGCCAGGCCGCGTTCGACCGCGCGGCGCGCATCGGAGACGGCTTCCTGTTTTCGGGCCGGACCCAGGCCGAGGCAGCCCAAATCAAGGCGAGGATCGAGGCGAAGCTGCGCGAGCTCGGCAGAAACGCCGATACCTTCGGCTTCGAATCGATCCAGCAATACAGCCGCGGCGACAACCAATGGCCCGGCGACATCGCGGCGTGGCGCGCAGCCGGCGGCAGCCACATCTCGGTCGTGACAATGGGCGCCAACCTCACCACGGTGGACGCCCACATCAACGCCATCAAGCGCTGGCGTGAGGTCTACAACTCGGTCCGCTAAAGCTTAAAGCGCCACCCCGGCGAAGGCCGGGGCCCATTTATCCGCAGCTCGGAGGGTTGATACATGGACCCCGGCCTTCGCCGGGGTGGTCATTTCTCGCTTCCCCCGGGCTCGACCCGGGGGTCCACGTCTTTATCTCTGCTCAGTAAGGTACCGACCGCCTGGCCCCGCCGCTGGCGCAGACCAGCTCGCCGGAGACCGCCCAGACCTTTTCCTGGGCCGAGAGGAGCGCGACGAGCGCGGTCTCCGACCCGTCCGCCATGCGGCATATGGCGTTGCCGCGCGGCGAGCGTGGGGGCCGCGTGACGGCTGGTCGCGCTACGGGAAATCCTGGATGCCGCCGTAGAGCGGATAGGCGGACCGAACCTGTCGCGCATCCGGCCGAGATCACCAGCCGATCCGCCGTCGAGGCGTCGAAATCGACGGCGCCGTCCAAGGTGAAGCTGGTCGAAGACGAAAGGCAGGCTGCGTCCGGCGATCGGATCGGGCTTGTCGAGAAGACCGAAATGCAGGTGGGGGCCTTCGGAGGGGCCGGTGTTCCCGAGCTTGGCGATCGGCGCGCCGGCCTCGACTGCGTCGCCAACCTTGACCCTGAGGCTGCCCTGTCGCAAATGCGCGTACCAGGCGAATACCTTTGGGGCGATTTCGAGGATCACGTTGTTGCCGCCATAGTCCGACTTCGATTTGGGGACCATCAGGACGTGCGGCGTCTCGTCGGGCATGCCGTCGTGGACGTAGACCACCCTGCCGTCGGCGACCGCCAGCACGTCCGCGCCAAAGCCATAGTATTGCTCGTTCTTCTTGCCGTCGCCGGCGAAGAGCCTGTCGTTCTCGACCTTGGCCCAGTCGATGGCGAAGGTCTCGGCGGTCTCGATGCGCACACCCTCGATCGCGACACGAAGGTCTCGGTGGACGTTGGGCTTGCAGCACGCGCTGGTCGCGAGCCAGCCCTTGCCCCTCAAGGGCGGCCTGATCACGATGGCCGGCCGGCGGTCGATGGCGACTTCCGGTGCGTCGACCTCCAGGCTGCCGACCAACAACGCAAGCTCCGAGCCCGGTTCGAGGGTGTAGGCGATCCGGTGTCCGACCCGTTCCGGGGCGGTCAACGGCGGCAGGACCAGATCGACATCGACCGAGACGGCGGCCGATGCCGGCACGACCGGTGTCGCCGTCTTCGCAAAGAGGGTCTGGGTCGCGGCCGCAAGCGCCGCCCCTTCGATCCGCATGAGCTCCTTTCCGGCGGGACCGAGAACCGCAACGCTCGCCAAGGTCACCGGCTCGGAGAACACGTTGACGACGAGAAGCTCGTATTCCACGTGGTCCTTGCCGTCGTCGCCGCGGACAAGCTGGGCCTCATGGACCGGGCTGACGAGGATTGCCGTCGCCCGGTCGCGCGCCGCCGCCGAAGCGGCCGGCCCGAGGGCCAAGACCGTTGCGAACATGAGACAAAAGCGCATCTGATCTCGATAGGATGTCATCGGTCTGCGCTGCCCCCCTTACCCTTCCCTCTCCCCCCAATTGGGGCCGGCCGGGGGGAGAGGGTTGAGAAGGGTTGGCGAGGGAACCCGAGCCTTACCCGGTCCCCGGACAACCGCCCGCCAGGGCGGGCGTTCCGGGGATGGGTGAGGGGGGCGCCGTCCGATCGGAAAGTGCGCCAAAGCAACCGGATCTGCTCAGTAATAGACCGACCGCCCGGCGCCGCCGCTTGCCGCGACCAGCTCGCCGGAGACCGCCCAGGCCTTTTCCGAGGCGAGGAAGACTGCGACGAACGCGACCTCCGCGGCGTCCACCATGCGGCAGATGGCGTTGCCGCGCGGCGAATCCGGGGCGAAGTCGCGCCGCTCCGCCTCTTCCGGGGCTACGCCGAGCTGGGCGGCGCGGGCGGCGATGAGGCTCGGCGTGCGCTCGGTGCGGGTCGTGCCGGGATGGATGCAATTGACCGTGATGCCGTGACGGCCGAGCTGGACCGAGAGCGTCTTTGTCATATGCACCAGGCCCGCGTTGCGGGCGCCGCCGCTGAGGTTGCCGGCGTTCCTGGCGTTGCCGCCGCTGATGTTGATGATGCGGCCCCAGCCGGCTTGTCTCATAAACGGGATGACGGCGCGGGAGCAGCGCAGCGCGCCGACATACTTGACGTTGAAATCCTCGATCAAATCCTCGTCGACGACGGTTTCGATCGGGCCGGTCGCGGTCGCCGAGCCCCCCGGCGCCGACCCGCTGTTGACGAGGATGTGCACGCCGCCCAGCTGCCGTGCCGCCTCGGCGACCATATGGTCCACCTGCTCCTTCTTGGTGACATCGGCGGCGAGCGGAAGGATGCGCCGGTTCGTCTCGGTCGCCAATTCCCGCGCCGTCGCCTCCAGATCGGCCTGGTTCCGGGCCACGATCGCCACATCGACCCCTTCGCGCGCCAATTCCCGCGCAATGGCCTTGCCGATGCCCCGACTGCCGCCGGTCACGATCGCATGCTTGTCCTGCAATCCGAGGTCCATGGCATTCTCTCCTTGTCAAAGCGACCGCGATATTGCTGGCCCCACTGCTCATTGTTCTTGCTGAGGGAACCTGGTGCAAGGGTGCAATGCCCGGCGCCGGCAGTCGGCAGAGGCTCGTTGTGTTGCGGCAGGGGGCGGGGCAAGCTGGGCGCGGGCGAGAGAGCGGGAGGACCACGCGATGCCGATCGAGCCGATGCTGAGCGAGGAGATGCCGGCGAATGTGCTGGTGGCGCGGGTGCTCGAAGAGGCCGGGATCGAGATGGTGTTCGGCATTTCGGGCGGGCATACCGGGCGCATCGTTTCGGGGTTGGGGCAGCATCAGAACTCGATCCGGACCGTCTTGGTGCGCGAGGAAAGTCTGGGGGGCGTCATGGCCGAGGTGTATGGCCGGCTGACGCGGCGGCCCGGCGTGTTGCTCGGCCAGGGGCCATGGGTGCTCGGCAACGGGTTGATCGGCACGATCGAGGCGTATCTCTCGAGCTCGCCGATGCTGCTCCTGACCGATTTCAGCGACGCGCCGCGCTTCGGCCTGCACGCGCCCTATCAGCAGGGGACCGGCGATTGGGGCAGCTGGGACGCGCGCCGCGCCTTCAGCGGCGTCACCAAGCACGTCATGCAGGCGCACGATCCGATCGCCGCGGTGCAGGCGACCCAGCTCGCGATCAAGCATGCGATGGCCGGGCAGCCGGGGCCGGTCGCCGTCCTCTACAGCCATGATTCGTTGGCCGGCACCGTCGCCCCCGACTCGCAGCCGCGGCTCTACCCGACCCGCCATTACCTGCCGTCGGTGCCGCCGCCCGCCGAGCCGCGGCAGGTCGAGGCTGCGGCCGCCGCGCTCGCCGCCGCGCAAGAAGCCGGTGCTGGTCGCCGGCAACGGGGTGCGCATCGCCCAGGGCTACAAGGCGCTCCAGCGGCTCGCCGAAACGGCCGGGCTGCCGGTCGCGACGACCGCCGCCGGCAAGGGCGTCTTTGCCGAAACCCATCCCTTGGCGCTCGGCGTCTTCGGCACCTTTGGCACCGCGGCGGCGAACGCCTGCGTCGCCGAATCCGATCTCGTCTTGGTCGTCGGCTCGAAATTGAGCCCGAGCGACACCGCCTGGGAAAACCGCGCGCTGCTCGACCCGACCCGGCAAAGCTTTATCCAAATCGACATCGAGCCGCGCAACGCATCGTGGAACTACCCGGCCGAGCACCTCTTGATCGGCGATGCCGCGATCGTGCTGGGCCAGCTCGTCGAGGCGGTCGGCGCGCACGGCCGCGAACGCCGGGCGGCGGCGGAGCGCCGGGTTGCCGCCCATCGCGAGCGCCACGGCTATTTCAACGACCCCGCCTATTTCGCCGACGAGGTGCCGATCCTGCCGCAGCGCGCGATCGGCGAGTTGCAGCGTGCCTTGCCCGAAGATGCGATCGTCACCTGCGACGCCGGCGAAAACCGCATCATGATGACGCATTTCTACCAGACCAAGCGCGCCGAGGGGTTTTTGCAGGCGGCCGGGCTCGGGGCCGATGGGTTTCGGCATCCCGGCAGCCCTCGGGGCAAAGCTCGTCCATCCCGACCGGCCGGTCGTCGCGGTCTGCGGCGACGGCGGCTTTGCGATGACGATGAATGGCCTCATGACCGCGGTCGAGCAGGACATCCCGATTACCGTCGTCGTCTTCAACAACAACGCGCTCGGCTGGGTATTGCACGGCTCGGGCCCGTTTGCCGCCGAGCTCAGGGATTGGGACCATGCCGCGATCGCCCGCGCGATGGGCTGCCGCGGCGTGCGGGTCGAAGCATCCGGCGGCGCTGGGGCCGGCGTTGCGCGACGCGATCGCCGCGCGCGAGCCTTGCGTCCTCGACGTGCGGACCTCGCTCAAAACCACCTTTGCCGACATCACCTCGCAGCTCGCAAAAGACGCCTCGCCTCGTCGGCGCTAAGGGGGCGGCGTTGAGGGGGCCGGCGTTGAGCGGGATGCTTCGAGACGCGCCCGCCTGTCCTGAGGAGCCGCCGCAGGCGGCGTCTCGAAGGGGGCGCTCCTCAGCATGAGGTATCCGTTACAGATTATGAAGTTGCTCATTCCCCGGCCTGCCCCCGGCGAAAGCGGGGGACGTACGGCGCCGGCCCAGCCCGGTTCATCTTTTTGCAAACCTCTGAGGAGGCACGGGTGGGATCGACCTCGGATATCGACCGGGTGCTGAGCGAGGCCGTCGACGCCGGTGAGGTGCCGGGGGTCGTGGCGCTGGCGGCCGGGCGATGGCGGTGTCCTGTACCAGGGGGCGTTTGGCCGGCGCGATATCGCCGGCGGCCCGGCGATGACAATCGACACGGTCTTTCGCATCGCCTCGATGACCAAGGCGGTGACCTCGGTCGCGGCGATGCAACTGGTCGAGCAAGGAGCGCTCTCGCTCGACGAGCCGATCGGCGGGGTTCTGCCCGAGCTCGCGGAGCCTTATGTGCTCAAGGGGTTCGACGCTGCGGGCAAGCCCCGGCTGCGCCCGGCGAAACGGCCGATCACCTTGCGGCATTTGCTGACCCACACCGCCGGGTTTGGCTACGAGATGCTGAGCGGCGATTTGATCCGCTATGTCGCCGCGACCAAAACGCCCTCCACCAGCACCGGGCAGCTGGCTTCGCTGCGGCTGCCGCTGCTGTTCGATCCCGGTGACAAATGGGAGTACGGGATCAATCTCGACTGGGTCGGCCGCGCGATCGAAGCCGCCAGCGGCCAGACGCTGGACCGTTATTTTCGCGACCGTATCTTCGCTCCGCTCGGGATGGCGGACAGCGGCTTTGAGCTTTCTCCGAGCCAGCAGGCGCGGCTGGTGCGGGTGCATCAGCGCCGGGCTGACCGGTCGCTGGAGCCGATCACCGTCGATATGCCGCCGCGTGACCCCGAGTTCTGGGCCGGCGGCGGCGCGCTTTATTCGACCGGGCCGGACTATCTGGCGTTTCTGCGCATGCTGCTCGGCGGCGGACAGCTCGACGGCGCCGGGCTGCTGCGGCCGGAAACCGTCGCCGAAATGGGACAGAACCAGGTCGGCGACCTCGCCGCCGGGATCATGCGCACCGCGATGCCGGAGCGGACCAACGATTTCGCGCTGTTTCCCGAGGGGACCTGCCGCTGGGGGCTCGGCTATATGATCAACACCGAGCCGGGCGCCAACGGGCGCAGCGCCGGCAGCCTGAGCTGGGGCGGCATCTTCAATACCTATTACTGGATCGACCCGGCAAAACGCGTCGCAGCCGTGATCATGACGCAGCTCCTGCCGTTTGCCGATCCGCAGACGCTCGCCCTTTGCGGCGCCTTCGAGCGCGCGGTCTACGCCAGCCTCGGCAACGCCTGAGGGCGACGCCGCCCCTCAAAAAAGCCGCACGCCCGTGCTAATAAGGGCCGATGCTGACGCTTTCCGGTGTCGTTTATCGCATTGCCGGGCACACCTTGCTCGACGAGGCGAGCGCCTACATCCCCGAGGCGGCGAAGGTCGGGCTGGTTGGGCGCAACGGCGCCGGCAAATCGACCTTGCTCGATTTGATCCGCGGCGCCTTGCAGCCCGATGCCGGCGCGATCGAGCTGCCGCGGACCTACCGCATCGGGTTTCTTGCCCAGGAAGCGCCGAGCGGTCCCGCGACGCCTTTGGCGCTGACGCTCGCCGCCGATGGCGAGCGCGCCGCCCTCCTCGCCGAGCGCGATGCCGATGCGGCGCCGTTGCGCACCGCCGAGATCGAAGCGCGCCTGGTTGAAATCGACGCCCATTCGGCGCCGAGCCGAGCCGCGCGCATCCTCGCCGGGCTCGGGATCGACGAGGCCATGCAGCAGCGGCCGGTCGATGATTTGTCGGGTGGCTGGCGGATGCGGGTGGCGCTCGCTGCGGTCTTGTTCAGCGCGCCCGATTTGTTGCTGCTCGACGAGCCGACCAACCACCTCGATCTCGAAGCCGCGGCCTGGCTCGAACGCTTTTTGCGCAGCTATCGTCGCACGCTGATCCTGGTCAGCCACGACCGGGCGGTGCTGAACGCGGTCACGACCGCCACGCTCCATCTCGACCATGGCAAGCTGACCCTCTATTCGGGCGGGTTCGACGCCTATCTGCGGGCGCGCGGCGAAGCGCGCCAGCGCCTCGAAGCACTGGCCCGGCAACAGTCGCAACAGCGCCAGCGGCTGCAAGCCTTTGTCGACCGGTTTCGCGCCACGGCGTCAAAGGCGCGCCAGGCGCAGAGCCGGCTGAAGGCGCTCGCCCGGCTGGAGCCCGTCAGCCTCTCCGCCGACGCGCCGCCGCCGCGCATCCGCTTTCCGGCGCCGCCGCGGGCGAGCCCGCCGCTGATCATGCTCGACCGGGTAGCAGCCGGCTATGCCCCCGGCCGCCCGGTGCTGTCGCGGCTCGATCTGCGGCTCGACCCCGACGACCGGATCGCCCTTCTCGGCGCCAACGGCAACGGCAAGACGACCCTGGCACGGCTTTTGGCCGGTCGCCTCGCACCGCTCTCGGGCGAGCTCGCCCGCGCGCCAAAGCTCGTCAGCGGCCTCTTCGCCCAGCATCAGCTCGACGAGCTCGAGCCGCAGGCCACGGCCTTCGATCATCTTCAAGCGCTGATGCGGGCCGCACCCCCCGAGGCGGTGCGCACCCGCCTCGGCGGCTTCGGCTTTGGCCAGGAGAAGGCTTTTGTACCGGTCGCCGAGCTGTCCGGCGGCGAACGGGCGCGGCTCAACCTGGCCCTGGTCTCGCACAATGCGCCGGCGCTGCTGATCCTCGACGAGCCGACCAACCACCTCGACATCGAAAGCCGCGAGGCGCTGGTCCAGGCGATCAACGACTTCACCGGCGCGGTGGTGCTGGTCAGCCATGATTGGCACCTCGTCGATCTCGTCGCCGATCGGCTCTGGCTGGTGGCGGACGGGACGGTGCGCCCCTTCGACGGCGATCTCGACGATTATCGCCGCCTGGTGCTCGATGCGGCGCCATCGCGAAACGGCGCCGATCGCGCGCCGAGCGACGGGCGTGCCGAGGCGCGGCGGGTTGCCGCCGAGCGGCGTCGCGGGCGCGAGCCGCTGCGCCGCCAGGCCTTGCAGACCGAGGCGGAGATCCTCCGCCTGACCGGGGAACGCGAGGCGCTCGACCGTGCCTTGGCCCGGCCGCAGCCGCAGGGCAGCGACACGATATCGGACGCGCTGAAGCGGCGCGCCGAGCTGGTGCGCCGGATCGAGAAGGCCGAAGCCGAATGGCTGGCGGTCTGCGAGGCGCTCGAACAGGAGCCGGGGCGATGAGGATGCAGCACGAGGCGAGCGGCGAGCCGCCGGCGCAGGCGCTGTCGGCGCTCGACGTGCTGCGCCAGGAATATGAGGAGCTGCACGGCGCCGGACCCGGGCTGGCGCCACCCGGCGACACGCTGGAGGAGCTCTACCGCCAGATCCATGGCCTCGAGACGCCGCGCGCGGCGCTCTGCCTCTCGGGCGGCGGCATTCGCAGCGCGTGCTTTGCGCTGGGTGTGATCCAGGCCTTGGCGCGCATGCGGCTGCTGCCGGAATTTCATTATCTCTCGACGGTGTCGGGGGGCGGCTATATCGGCGCCTTTCTGTCGGCTTGGCGTTGGCACGAAGGCGACGATGCGCTGGTGTTCGACCGGCTCGATCGGCGCCGCGGCGAAACCGGCTTTGCCGAGCCGCCGCAGCTTGGCGAGCTGCGCGCCAACAGCAACTTTCTGACGCCGCGGCTGGGGCTCTTGTCGGCTGACACCTGGACCGCGCTCGTCCTCTATCTGCGCAACCTTTTGCTGAACTGGTTCATCTTTGCGCCGCTGTTCCTGGGTTTGCTCTTGGTCCCGCATGCGGCCTGGAACCTGTTGATGCTGATCTGGCTCAAAAACCTGGTCGGCTTCGTCCATTGGTTGATGCTGATCGTGGCGCTGCTGCTGTTGCTCGCCGGCCTCGCCGTCTCGGTGGCCGGGCGGCCGGCGCGCGACCGGACGGGCGCGGATGCGGTGAGAGAACGTCGCTTCGCGCCGTCGATGCGGTCGGTCATCCTTTTCGTTTGCCTGCCGATTTTTGGCGCCGCGGGCTTTCTGGCGATTTTTTCGGCGTGGCTCCCGCCCAACCCCGGCGGGATCCGTTGGGGAGTTTTGCGTGCCGCGCCACCCGGGAACGAGATTTTCTACCCGATCCTCTACCCCGCTGCAATCGGCGCCCTGGTCTACGCGCTCGCTTGGCTGATCGGTTTTTTTGCCGGCGGCGGTCGGGTCGGCGAGCTGCGGCGGCTGCTGAAGCGGCGGCGCGACCCGGTGCCGCCATTGGCCGAGCTGTTCTGCTATGCGGTCTCGGGCGCCGCCGCCGGGGCAATCGTCACGATCGGGATCGCGGTCTACCAGCACCTCTCCGGCCTCGCCCTGGCCAAGGACGCGCCGGTTCTCTTGAATTTCTTTTTCGGCGGCTACGGCCGGATTTCGATGCTCGTCGCCGGCGGCGTCGCCTGGACCATGGTCGCCGTCTTTGCCGCCGATCTGTTGTTCACCGGATTGACCAGCTACCACCGCAACGGCGACGCCGACCGGGAATGGTCGGCGCGGCTGGCGGGCTGCCTTGCCGCCGGCGCGATCCTTTGGCTCGTCTTCGCCACGATCGTGCTTTTCGGCCCCTGGGCTCTGGCGCGTTTCAACAGCTGGGCCTTCGCCGGCGTCGGCGGCGCCTCGGGTCTGGCGACCCTGCTGCTCGGCGGCAGCGGCAAGACCGCCGCGACCACCGCCCGGCAGGTCGGCGAACGGTTTTCCGTCACCACGATCGTCAGCATCGTCACGCTCGTCTTTGTGCTGGTGCTGGCGATCCTGCTGTCGCGGCTCGCGCTGTTCGGGCTCGACCATGCGGTATGGGCGCTGGTCGGCAGCGAGGCGGTGAGCGTGGCGAAGGTCGTCGTTGCGGTCGCGGCCGCGGTGGCGCTCGTGCTGTTCTCTGCGGTCGCCTCCTATTGGGTCAACGTCAACCGCTTCTCGTTGCACGCGGTCTACCGCAACCGGCTGATCCGCGCCTTTCTCGGCGCCGCGCACGCCGGCCATCGCCCGGAACCGGGGCGGCGCAACGGCCCCGACCCGTTCACCGGCTTTGCCGAAGCCGACAATCTGCCGCTCGCCGCGCTGTGGCGCTCGGGCGGCAATGACGGGCGGCGGTGCCTCTTTCCGGTTGTCAACACGACACTCAATGTCGTCGCCTCGGCCAACCTCGCCTGGCAGGAGCGCAAGGCCGAGCCGTTTGCGATGACGCCGCTGGCCTGCGGCAACCCGCTCGTCGGGTTTGTCCCGACCCAGTTCTACGGCGGTCCGCGATCCGGGATCACCCTCGGCACGGCGATGGCGATCTCAGGGGCGGCGGTCAGCCCCAACCAGGGCTATCACTCCTCGCCGATCGTCGGGCTGCTGTTGACCCTGTTCAATGTGCGTCTCGGCTGGTGGCTCGGCAATCCGAAAAAGGGGAAGCGGTTTTATCGCCGCGACGGTCCGCGGCTCGGCATCGGCCCGGTGCTCGAAGAGCTGCTCGGCCTGACCGACGACGACGGCCCCTACGTCTATTTGTCGGACGGGGGCCATTTCGAGAATCTCGGCCTCTACGAGATGGTCCGCCGCCGCTGCCGGTTCATCCTGATCAGCGATGCCGGCTGCGACCCGGAATGCACGCTCGAAGACCTCGGCAACGCGGTGCGCAAGATCTGGATCGATCTCGGCGTCCGCGTCGCGTTCGAGAGGGTCGATGTCGCCGCCCGGCGCGAGCCGCCGGCCGATGGCGCTTATGCCGCGCTCGGGCGCATCCGCTACCCCGAAGAGGGCGCCCGGGAAGGCATCCTCGTCTATGTCAAGCCCGGCTTCCACGGCAGCGAGCCCCCCGACATTCGCAGCTATGCAGCGCTCCATCAGGCGTTTCCGCACGAAGGCACGAGCGACCAGTGGTTCAGCGAATCGCAGATGGAGAGCTATCGCGGGCTCGGCAGCCATATCCTCGAAACAATGTGCGGGATCCACGACGACGACAAAGACGCAGACTTGTCGCTCGAGGATTTCATCGAGCGCGTGTGCCGCTATCTCGAGCGCACGCGGCCGCCACCGGCGTAATATCGGCAAGGACCGCCTGCCGGCGCGCGTCCGATGGCCGCAGCGCCGCCGAGACAGCCGCTGCGGCTTTGACAACACGGCAAAAATCGGCCATCCAGACTGAGGGGTAGCTTTCTTGGCAACGACCGGGGACAAAGCAGAGGAGCGGCGCCAGCTATTGTCCCGTGTGACGCGGGCCGCAATCCGAAACTGCCGGTGCCGGCGGCTTTCCCTGGCTCGGCGGTCTGTCGGTTCAGCACTTGTGATGGGGTAGCCATGACCGATACTCCCGCGATCGCCGACCGCAATCTCGAGGCGACGACAACCATTTCGTTAAAGCGGGAGCCGGCTTGCTTTGCGTTTTTGTCGTCGCGCTCGGTGTCGGCGCCGGTGCCGATCGACGCGATCAACCTCGATCTCGCCTCGGCCGACTATTTCGACGGCCGTGCTTCGCTGTGGACGGCTCTTGAGATCCGCTCGTCGGTCAACGACGACCGCCCCTCGGCGCTGCTGGGGTTCGACGAAACATTTTTGCGCCCGTTTACACGCGCGCTGATCGAGGCGTCTACGTCGCGCGCCACCTGCAAAATGACGATCCTCAACGATGGCGACAAACGCGCGCGATGCCGCGTCGTCGAGTATGTGACCGGTCCCGGCAAAGCGCTGCCGGAGCTGACCCTTCAGCCCTTCGATAACATTGTCGTGATCGGCACGGCCGACGCCGATGCGGGCGAGGAAACACTGTTCCAGCTGCCACGAACCGACAGCTTTCTGCGCACCTTCGCCAAGATGACGTTTCTCGCCGATCGCGCTCTGCACGATCTGCTCGCCGACATGGAACGCACGGCTCGTCGGCGCGATGGCGCGGCGAGTCGTTAGCCCGTCACAGCGCGCGATCGCCGGCCGAGCTGGAGCATGATCCGATCAGCTCGAAGCGCTCTCCAATCCCCTCGGCCGGACTTGATCCGGCCGTCTCGCGTCTTTTTGTTCTGACATCCGCGCGCCAAACCTGCCCCCGGGTCCAGCGCGGGAGAGCAGACGATTGAGATGCTCCAATCTGACGCGATCAGGCTCCAGGCGGCAGCGGGGTCGCGGCCGGCTGAGAATCCGACTTAGTGCGGCGGCGGGGCAGCGCCCGTCGTGTATGGCGTCAGACCCGGGCCGCCGGCCGATGGGCCGGGCATCCCCATGCTGTTGCCGCCTTGCATCTGCGGCGGAGGCGGCGGTGGCGGTGGCGCGGCCATTGGAGCCGGCGCACCGCCGCCCTGGATCCGGGCCAGTTCGGCTCGATTCAGCTGGGACGTGCTGTCGCTCGCCGAGGTCGGGCCGTGCATCATCCGGTGACGCGCGGCATGGTGGCGAGCCGGACGGTGCATCGGCGGCGCCGCCGATGTCGGTGACGGCGCGGCTGCCGAGGGGCCGGGTGCTCCCGGCGGCGGCGCCGGCGGCGCCTGCGCCCAGACGGTTGCCGCGGTGGCAAGAACGGCCGCCGCTGCAACGCTGCTCAGAACATGTTTCATCATCGCGATCCCGTATCGCAGTTCCAGGTCGCCGAGGGCCTCACAAAGTTGCGTGCGCCACCATTATTGCTTGTTTCGGCCCTCGGCTGATTTCGTGAGCTTATTGCGACGGCGCAATGTATCCCCCGCCGGAGGCCTTGGGCCCCGGAAGCCGCCCTTTCTCCTGAGACGGAGGCGCGGGAGGTGCCGGCGGATTGCTCATATTTCCCGAATTGATCCGCGCAAGCTCCCCACGGTTGAGCTGCGCCGTGGTGTCCCCGGACAACGCCGCGTTGTGGGCCATGCCCTTGTGGAAATGGTGCATGGCGGCGGTGTGGTGAGCGGGATGCATCGGGCGGTGCATCGCAGGCGCCGCCGAGGTCGGGGCCGCTGGCGGGGCGCCGCCGCTATACGGGGTGAGACCCGGCCCGCCTGGGTTTGGACCAGGTGTGCCCATCGCGTTCCCGGCGCTCGGGCTCTGTGCCCAAACCGGTCCAGCAATCGCGAGCGCGGCAGCGATTGCAACGCCGTTCAAGAGATGCTTCATGCCAGTCGTCCTCTATGCCTGTTCCGGGTTGCCCAAACATGGCGGGAGCTTGTCCTGAGCTGGTAGCGGCAACGCTTGAGCCGCGACGAGAAGGGTAAGCGCCCCCGATCCTTTCCAAAAGCTCCACAGCCCTGGAGTGTAGCGTATTCTCCCTGGCCGCACCTCGATAATATGGTCGGATTCCTCCGCTTTCAAGCGTCTGGGTAGCCCAGATTGGCGGCGAATAACGGCAAAAGCGAGATTGACGCCCGATTGACACCCATCAACCGCAGCACCGCCCCGCTTCGGTCCGGCGGGATGCAGGCTGCAATGGATGCCGCCGACAGCATCGAGCCGCGGCGCACCTGACATTGCGCCAATGCTGTCGGCAACCCGGCGCACCGGCAAGCCGACAGCGGTGGCGCGCTGATTCGCGCCCCGGGGCTGCTCAACCGATCCGCGGCAGATCAGCTGGAGGTTTTCTTGGTCGCGGACTTGCTCTGCGACTTTGTCTTCTTCTTGGCAGAGTGATGGGTCGATTTGTGCGCCGACTTTTTCGCCGTGCTGGGCGCCGTGGCCGGAGCGGCACTCTCCGGAGCGGGTGCGGCGGCAGCCGCCGGAGCTGCCGGAGATTGCGCGGCCTGGGCATTGACGCCGGTCGGGATTGCGGCGGCGGCGACGAAACAGCATAGGGCGATCGTCGAGATCAGCGCCTTCATGGAGAGGCTCCTCAGGGAAATATCAAAATCTCTGCTTTTCTCGCAATCGCAAGGCGTGGAGACGACCATTGCCGTCGCGCCGGTTGCGACCTGGAATCGCAGCTTGAGGTTACCACGAACGCGGCGAAACAGTAAGAATTATCCGAGTAATTTGCCCCGGTCTTCGTCGCTTCCGATCGCAAATCCCGGCTGACAACGACGGCGAGCCCGGTCGGGCGCGCTATCGGCCGTCTCATGCGCTCTCATCGACCGCTATTGTTACCCTGTCGGCGGTCGATGCCGCCGGAACAGCGCGGGATCACCGATGCCAGCTCGCGCAATTCGCGGAAATCGCGCCCGGAGGCCGGCCCGATCATCGGCAAATCGACGGACGCATCGAGCGGCGATGCGCCACTTGGGGACGGTCATAAAAAAGCCGCCGCGGATTGCCGCGGCGGCTTTGGGGTTGGAGAACTGTCGGGTCAGTCTATGGAAAGACGATCTCGACCCGGCGGTTCTGCGGCTCTCGTACACCAAGCGGCGTCGGGACCCGCGGATCGTTCATGCCGCGCCCGGCCACCATCATCTCCTGGCGCGGGATGCCGAGCCGTTGGAGAGCACCGGCCACTGCATTCGCACGCCGCTCCGACAGCCGCTGATTGTAGCTGGCCGAGCCCGACAGATCGGTGTAGCCGGTGACCTGGATCTGCACCGCGCCGCCTGCCCGCCAATGCGCTGCCGCGGCCTCCAGGATCTGCATGCCTTCGGGTGTGATGTTGTATTTATCCCAATCGAAGAACACCAGATAGACCTGATGCGGCGGCGGCGGCGGCGGGGCCGGAGGCGCCGGCGGCGGAACCACCGGGGCCGGCAGTCCGAACCGCATCGTCAAGCTCGCCAGCACATTCTGCGTGCCGTAGCCCGTCTTGTAGCTGGCGCGCCCGCTCTTGAGCGTGAAATCCGGGGTCGCCAGATAACGGTAGTCGACATCCAAGGCGACGGCCGGGTTGATGTTGTAGCGGATACCGGCGATCCCCTGATAGCCGAACTGCCAAGTGGAGCCGTTCAAGCCGGTCAGCCGGTTGAACGGGACCGCTCGGAACGGTGTCGGCGACGGCACGAACGCAGCCGTCTCCGATACCCCACTGACAATATTGACCGCACCGACGCCCGCGCCGATATGCGGGGTGATCGGCCAGCCGAAGGTGAAGTCATAAATAACATTGGTCATGATCGCGTTCGTATGGCGGCTGCCATCGAAGACCGAGTTGTTATGACCATCAAAGCTCGAAACGTTGTTGTCTCGATAGCTGTATTCTTCTTCGAACCGCCACGGCCCCCACTCGTAGCCGGCGCGCATTCCGACGTTGAACCCGCTGTTGAACTTCACCTGGGGGCTGATGGTATGTCCCCCGAAGGATAAATTGTTGGTCTGGTCCCCGAGCATGGTCCAGCCGCCCTCGGGCCCCAGATAGAAGCCGCCGGGCGGAAAGGGCCCGAACATTTGTGCGTGCGCCTGGACGCCACCGAACGCCACGGCAAGCGCTACGCCGACGCCTAGCAGACAGCGATTTGTCATCCCCTTACCTCCGGCCGCAAATACGCGTGTGACGATGGTCGTCACGCCACCGTTCCCGCATTTTCACCATGACGCCGCCCGATGGCAATCGCTTTTTGCGGTCACTGCCGCCGCATCGGAAAAATCGATGCAGAACGCGGGCCATCGCGACATTCCTGCAACAGTTGGCTCGAAAGCCAAACAATTCTGATCGATCGTGCCGCGTCTTTTGCGCAACACTCGGCGAAGAAACCGGCAATTCGGGCAATTTGCCGGCGCCGTCGAGGAACCTCGGGACTGCCTGCGACGTTTCCGCCACCTCGATTTCTGCCTCGTCGTCGGCGCATCATCCTATTCAACGTCCGGTGCCGCCTCGCCCGATCCGGTCGGCTTTCAAGGGTCGATCGGGACTTCGGGGTCGATCAGGACCCCGGGATTGAAGCGGCCGTGCGGGTCGAGCGCTCGTTTGGCGGCTCGCAACGCCGTGGCAAACAGCTCGGGGCGCTGGCGATCATACCAGGGCCGATGGTCGCGACCCACCGCGTGGTGATGGGTGATGGTCCCGCCGGCCGCGATCAGCGCATCGCCGGCAGCGCTCTTGACCTGACGCCATTGGGCTTCGAGCGCGCCATGGCGGCCGAGCGCATGAAACGAGAAATACGGCGCCGGACCATCCGGATAGACATGGGTGAACCGGCAGGTGACCTGCCCGGGCCGGCCGGTCGCCTCGCGAATCGCGGTTTCCGCAGCGGCCTTGACCCGGTCGTGAAAGGCTTCGAACCGGTCCCAGGTGATCGCCGTCTCAAAGGTATCGGTGATGATCCCGCGCCGGATCAGCCGCTCGCGGGCATAGGGCATGCGGATAAAGGCGGTGCGCCACTGCTCGGCCGCACCTTCGCGGTGCGCATCGCGCTCGGCGCCTGGGCTCGACGGCCGCTCGGCGATGCCGCCCAGATCGGCGCAGCATTCGAGCGCGCGGGCGATCCAGGCGTCGAGCGGATGGTCGGCCAATTCGAAAGCCAGCACCATGATCGCGGCGCTGCCGTCGCCGGCGCCGGTGCTCGCCGCCTCCTGCGGGTCGAGAATGCGGCAGTTCGCCGGATAGAGCCCGGCCTGGGCGATCGCCTTGACGGCGCGCGCGGCGGCAAAGAAATCGGCGAATCGGATGGCGCCGCCGGCGCGAAACCGCGGCCGGTCCTGAAGCCGCATCCACGCCTCGGTGATCACCCCCAATATGCCCTCGGAGCCGATCAGCAGCCGGTCGGGGCTGGGGCCTGCCCCCGAGCCCGGCAGGCGGCGGGTCTCGATCGGCCCCGCCGGCGTCAACATCCGCAGGCTTTCGACAAAATCGTCGATGTGAGTGTAGAGGCTGGCAAAATGGCCGCCCGAGCGGGTAGCGATCCAGCCGCCCAAGGTCGAATACTCGTAGCTCTGCGGAAAATGCCGCAAGGTCAGGCCATGCGGCCGCAATTGGGCTTCGAGCGCCGGACCGAACACGCCGCCTTGGATGCGCGCGGCGCGCGACGAACGATCGATTTCGAGCACCCGGTCGAGATGCGCGAGGTCGAGGGTTACCGCGGCCTTGCACCCGGTCCCTTCGATGCGCGGCTCGACCCCGCCGACCACCGAGCTGCCGCCGCCAAACGGCGTCAGCATAGCTTCGGCGCCGCCCGCCCAATCGATCACCGCCGCGACCTCGGCCTCGTCACGCGGATAGGCGACGACATCGGGTGCCGCCGCATAATCGCCGGCGAGGCCGCGGGCATAGTCCCGAAACGATTTGCCGTAGGTGTGAGCGATCCGGTCGTATGCCGCGGTCGAGCAAATCGGCGCCAGGGAAGCGGGCGGACCGATCCGCGGCGGGTCGAGCGCGATCTCGTCGAGACCGGGCGGCGCCTTCTCCGCGAACCGGTCTACTGCGAAAAGCCGGCGATAGCGGTCGAGCGCGGCGGCTTCCTCGGCCGGCGTCAACCCCTCGCCTTCGCGACCCCACCCGAAATGCTTCAGCCGCCGCTCAGCCATGCTCGCCCAACCCCTTGGCGAATCGCCATTGCCGCAGAATAGACCCGATTCGCGACCGCGTGCCATACTTGCGCGATGCGCCCGCGGCGACAGAGTCGGCGCAACTCCGCTCGCCCCGGTGCCGCGGCCTCGCCGGAGCGGCAATGCTGCGTCGTCCTTTGGATCGCGGCAGGCCTCGACATGTTCCGCGATGGAGACCCGCTCGGCGGCGGCGAGCATCCGCGCCAAGCCTTCCCGGAAAAGAGGATCGGTCACCGCTGCGATATGCGGCCGTTGCAGAACGCCGAAGATTTCTTGCTCGCTCGCGGCGGATTTGAGAAGGCTGGGGTGGCGATCGATCCAACGGACGACGATAAACGGCAGGGAGCTTGCCTTGAGGGCGGCGCGTCCGGCTCGACCACCACCGTGACCATGCGCTCCTTGGCGACACCCAGGCGACCGAGCACGTCGATGACTTGCCCCGCCGTGGTTTCAAACACCTCGATCTCGTTTTCGGCCATCCCGCGCCTCCACCTCAGCTTCCGAAGCTAATTAGGGCATGATCCGATCAGCTGGAAGCGCTCTCCAATCCCCTCGACCGGACTTGATCCGGCCGTCTCCATCTTTTCGTTCTGACATCTGCGCATCAGACGTGGCCCCCGGGTCACGCCCGGTCACGCCCGGGGGAGGCGAGAAAGATCGAGATGCTCCAATCCAACGCGATCAGGCTCTAAGCCGCCCCGCCCCTCGCGTCAAATTGAGGAGGTCATCTGCGGCAAGGGTCTGGCGCTGCGCCGGGCGCCAGCCGATGCGCCGCATTGGCGACAAGGGCACCGGGCCGAGCTGCCCTTGCGACGATCTCCCGCGACGCCGCTCTCGATGGGGCAGCGTAGCGCGACGGTCAGCCGGCGCTGGCCGCGCGGATCGCGCGCCAGACGCGCTCGGGGGTGGCGGGCATGTCGATGTGGCGGATGCCGTATTCGGAGAGCGCGTCGACCAGCGCGTTCATGACCGAAGGAAGCGCGCCGGCGCAGCCGGCCTCGCCGCAGCCCTTGGCGCCCAAGCGGATTGGTCTTGGCCGGGACCGGGTGGAAGGCGCTCTCGAACATCGGCGCGTCCTCGGCGCGCGGCATCGCGTAGTCCATATAGGAGCCGGTCAATAATTGGCCGTGCTCGTCATAGACGATGCGCTCGCGCAACGCCTGGCCGATCCCCTGCACGATGCCGCCATGCGCCTGGCCGGTGACGAGCAACGGGTTGATGACGACGCCAAAATCGTTGACGAAGGAATAGCGCACGACCTCAACGACGCCGGTCTCGGGATCGACCTCGATTTCGGCGATGTGAACGCCATTGGGAAAGGCCGAGGGCGGGCCGTCGCTGATATTGGCGATGTCGAGGCTCTGCGGCAGCCCCGCCGGCAGTTCGAGCCCGCCGCGGATTTTCTCGGCCAATTCCATGATGTGGACCGAGCGGTCGGTGCCGGCGATGACAAAGCGCCCGGCGCGGAACTCGATATCGGCCGCCGCCGCTTCCAGCACATGGGCGGCGATCTGCTTGCCGGCCACGATGCATTTGTCGGCGGCCTCGACGATCGCCACCCCGCTCGTCATCATCGATTTCGAGCCGCCGGTGCCGCCGCCGGCGATCAGCTCGTCGCTGTCGCCCTGCAACAGCCTGATCCGGCCGAACGGGATACCGAGCCGCTGCGCCAATACCTGCGCGAAAGGCGACCAGTGCCCCTGCCCGTAATCGAGCGTGCCGGTAATGAGGGTCACATCGCCATTCGGCTCGAAGCGGATGCCGCCCATCTCGCGGCCGGGGGGCCCGGTCAATTCGAGATAGTCGCTGATGCCGCGCCCGCGCAATTTGCCGCGCGCCCGGCTCTCCGCCTTGCGCGCGGCAAACCCGTCCCAATCGGCGAGCTCGACCGCATCGGCGAGCACGCCGGCAAAGTCGCCGCTGTCATAGGTGGTGCCGTTCGGCGCCCGGTACGGCATCGCCGCCGCCGGGATGTGGTTCCTGCGGCGCAATTCGACCCGGTCGATCCCCATTTCGGCGGCGGCGGCCTCGACCAGCCGCTCCATGTAGTAATTGGCTTCGGGCCGCCCGGCGCCGCGATAGGCGCCGACCGGGGTCGTGTTGGTGAAGACGACCTTGGTCGAGACTTCGATCAGCGGCGTCTTGTAAACCCCGAGCGTGTTCCTGACCGCGTTGCGGGTCGGCGGGCCCCCGGCCCCGAAACGGGTCCCGACATTGCCGTGGATGGCGAGGCGCACCGCGAGAAAATTGCCGTCCTTGTCGAGCGCCAGCTCGGCCTGCGCATCGGCGTCGCGGCCGTGGGTGTCCGAAACAAAGCTGCCCGAGCGCTCGTCGGTCCATTTGACCGGCCGGCCCAGCTCGCGCGCCGCCGCGAGGATGCAGAAATATTCCGACATGTCGGGCTGCTTCATGCCGAACGAGCCGCCGACCCGCTCGGTCAGGATGCGCACCTGGTCGCGCCCGACGCCCAGCACCTGCGCGATGTAGTTGCGGAAGCCGAACACCCCCTGGCAGCCGACATGAAGCGTCCAGCGCCGCCGCTCGCCGTCATATTCGGCGATCGCCGAACGCGGCTCCATCGCGTTGACGACGATCCGGTTGTTTCTGAGCCGCAGCTTTGTGACATGCGCCGCGCTCGCGAAGGCGGCGGCGACCTTGTCGCTGTCGCCAAAATGGAAATCGAGCCCGACATTGGCGGGGACATCATCGTAGAGGATGGGCGCCTCGGGCGCGTCGGCGAGCGCCGGCTCGGTCACCGCCGGCAGCGCCTCGATATCGAGCGCCACCAGCTCGGCGGCGTCCTTGGCCTGTTCCACGGTAAGGGCGACGACCGCAGCGACCGCCTCGCCGACATGCCGCACCTTGTCGGCGGGCAGCGCATGGCGCGTCGGGCTCAGCATTGGGGTCCCGTCGCGGTTGTTCATGACCTGGCGCGGCGGCAATGCCCCGATCCCGCCCGCCGCCAGCTCGGCCGCGGTATAGACCGCGAGCACCCCCGGCATCGCTCGCGCCGCCACGGTGTCGATGCCGCGGATCATCCCGTGCGCCATGTGGCTCCTGACCATCACCGCGTAAGCCTGCCCCGGCAGGCTGACATCGTCGGCGTAATGCCCTTGGCCCTTCAGCAAGACCGGGTCTTCCGAGCGCGGCACCGGCTGGCCCACGGCAAAGCGCTCGTCGAAGCCGAGCACGTCCGGATCGATGGCGTCATTCATGCTTCACCTCATCTTTTGCGCATCTGCGTCGGTTTGCGTCAGGATATAGCCTACCGCGTCTCGGCAGGACGGAAATCAGGATGAGCGACGCCAAACCACAACTTTATCGCGCCCTCGCCATAGAATTGGCCGCCTTGCTCGCAGGCGAGAGCGACCCGGTCGCCAACGCCGCCAACGCCGCGGCGCTGATCCGGCACGAGCTTCCCGACCTCAACTGGGCCGGATTTTATTTTCGCCGCGGCAACGAGCTGGTCCTGGGTCCGTTCCAGGGGAAGCCCGCCTGTGTGCGCATTGCCATCGGCGAAGGCGTGTGCGGCACGGCCGCGGCGCAGGGCCGTTCGGTATTGGTCGCCGATGTCCACGATTTTCCGGGCCACATCGCCTGCGATCCGGATTCGCGCTCGGAGCTGGTCGTGCCGCTGATCGAGGATGGCGTGGTGGTAGGCGTGCTCGACCTCGACAGCCCGCTTGCCGCCCGGTTCGACGAGGCCGACCGGGAGGGCTGCGAGGCGCTGGCGGCGCTGCTCGTCGCACACCATCGTCGGCCGCCGCCGGAGGATGCCGAAGACATCGATCCCGATTCAGGATGCCGGCTGCCGCTGCCGCGCCGCGACGACCTCGACGAGGAGGGGCGGCGCACCTACGACCGGCTCGCCGACCCCGAAGGCGGCACCTTGCGCGGGCTCAAAGGGCCGGGCGGCATCCAATTGCACAGCCCGGAATTGTCGCGCCGCTCGCGCCCGGTCAACCATTATCTGCGCTACGAAGCGGGGCTCGGCGGCCGGGTGCGCGAGCTGGCGATCCTGGCAACCGCGCGCGAGCACGACAACGCGTTCGAATGGGCCGCGCACGAGCCCGCCGCCCTCGCCGAAGGCATTTCGCCTGAGATCATCGACCTCGTCCGCTGGCGCAGCGCCACGACCGCGCTCGCCGAGCCCGACGCCGTCGTTATCGACCTCGCCCGCGAAATCTTCGCCGCCCGCCGGCTCAGCCCGCAAACCTACGCCCGCGCCCTGCGCGCAATTCGGCCGCCGCCAGCTCGTCGATCTCGTCGCGCTGATCGGCAACTACGCCGCCACCGCCGCCCTCCTGACCGCCTTCGCCATGCAGCCCGATGAAGGGCACCCCGCTCCGCTGCCCGGTCTATTTATTTCCGGCAGGTGACGTCGCGCGATGTTCCTGGTTTGTACGATTAGCGTATACCTATAACTTTAATCGTGTTATGGTTTGCTCACGATGGAATGCGATGACGACAAGCTTCCGCTTTCGGAAGTGGGCGAATGGGCGATCGAGAAGCACGAGCGCCTACGCCGCTACGTCAGCATTACCCGCGCGGTGCGAAAAAAGTGGCTGACGCCAATGCGGACTGGCTTGGTGCCAGCAGGAGCAACCTACATCGATCTTTTCTGCGGACCCGGTCGTTCCCGAATTCGCGATACAGATCGTGTGATCGATGGCAGCCCTGTGGTGGCCGCGAGTGTCGCCGCCGCGGGGGGCGCCCCGTTCAGCAAGGTATTGCTCGCGGACCTCGATCCGCTCCTAGTACACGCTGCGTGCGCTCGTCTTGCTGCCCGTGGGATTGCCGCGGATTGTTTCGTGGGTCGTGCGAGCGAGACGGCCAAGGAGATCGTGAAAAACCTCAATCGCCACGGGCTACATTTTGCCTTCCTCGATCCTTTCAATCTTGGGGATCTTGCCTTCACGGCGCTTGAGCAACTCGCCAATTGAACCGGATGGACATGCTGGTCCACGTCAGCGTCCAGGATCTTCAACGCAACCTGCGGCGGAATATCGAACGCGAAGACAGTGCCCTCGATCGGTTCGCGCCTGGCTGGCGGCAGCACGTCGACGTCGGCGCCCGGGATGACGTGATCCGAGCTGCGATATTCGATCACTGGGTCGGGCTTATCCGCGGCCTCGACATGCAACCCTCTCAGGGCATCGAGCTCGTATCCGGCGAAGGAAATCAGCGCCTGTACTGGCTCGTTCTGGTCGCGCGCCACAAGCGGGCTGGTGAGCTGTGGGACAAGATTCGAAACATCAGCAGGCAGGGGCGGCTCTTCGAGATCCGGCGCGGGGGAAATTATGGCGACGGCAACGAAGATCGAGTGGACGGAGATGACCTGGAACCCGGTTACCGGGTGCACGAAAATTAGTCACGGCTGCAAGCACTGCTACGCCGAGCGGATGGCTAAACGACTGCACGCGATGGGCGCGCCCCGCTACGCAAATGAATTCAAGCCCACGCTGCACGAAGATTTGGTTGATTTGCCGCGCGGCTGGCACCAGCCGCGGCTGGTGTTCGTGAACTCGATGAGCGACCTGTTTCACGAGGATGTGCCGCTAGACTTCATTCGGCGCGTGTTCGGTACGATAACCGCCTGCCAGCAGCACACATTCCAGATCCTGACAAAGCGAGGTGAGCGCCTGGCAGAGCTCGCCAATGTGCTGCCATGGCCGAAAAACGTATGGATGGGTGTGAGCATCGAGAGCTTGCGAGTGGTCGATCGCACCCGCTACCTGCGAGCGGTCCCCGCTACTGTGCGCTTCTTGTCGTGCGAGCCGCTCTTAGGTCCCCTTGAGTTACTTCCACTTGAGGGAGTGCATTGGGTAATTGTTGGGGGTGAGAGCGGGCCGCACGCTCGACCGATGCGTCCGGAATGGGTCACCTCCATCCTCGAACAGTGCCGCAGTGCAGAGGTGCCGTTCTTTTTTAAGCAATGGGGAGGAGTGCGTAAGGATCGCACCGGCCGGCAGTTGTATGGACGAACTTTCGACGAAATGCCCTCGATCGCGGCGGCCTAACGAATCCGTCTGCGGGCGCGTGGCCTTGCCCAGTCAGGTAGCGGACCAGGACGTTGGTATCGACGGCGATCCTCACCGGCCGTTGCCCGCCTCGATCGCCTCCCGCATTTCTTCGAGCGAGACCGGCCGCTGCCCCGGTCGGCGCAACGCGCCGCGCAGGTCCTTGATATCGCCCTGAGCTGCGGCGGCGACCAGCTCGACCCGCCCGTTCTCCAACAGCGAGAGGCTGACCTTGGCGCCGGCCCTCACGCCGAGATGGTCCAACACCGCGCGCCGCAGGGTGACTTGTCCCTTCGCGGTGACTGTCAGTTCGAGCGCCATCGCCGCCCCGCGTAGCCTTTGGCGAATAAGTTAAGGCTCTAACTACCTTACGACAAGCGAGATCAGCGACCTCAGTCACCCTATACTGGAGCTTGAGCAGACGACGCGCCTCTTGCGCCCGATCCCGGCCGGACGCCGGCGTTGCCGCGATGGTGATTGACCGGCGCCCGGTGCGCTGGCCAAATTCGGCACAGCCGAGAGGAGAGATCGCATGTCCGAGCGAGCGCCGTTTCTGAATACCGCCTACAGCGCCTATCACCACCGCGAGCGGCCGGCGGCGGACGCGGAATTGACCCGGGTCGGGCCGGGCACGCCGTGCGGCGAATATCTGCGCCGGTTTTGGCAGCCGGTGATCTTGTCGAGCGAATTGGGCGAGCTGCCGCGGCGGCTGCGCATCCTCGGCGAGGACCTCGTCGCCTTTCGCGACAAGAGCGGTGCGGTGGGCCTCCTCGAATTGCATTGCCCGCATCGCGGCACCTCGCTCGAATTCGGGCTCGTCGGCGAAAAGGGCATCCGCTGCTGCTATCACGGCTGGCTCTTCGACACCGACGGCACGATCCTCGAAACGCCGGGCGAGCCGGCCGACAGCACGCTCAAAGACCGGCTCTTTCACGGCGCCTATCCGGTGCAGGAGCACCAGGGCCTGGTCTTCGCCTATATGGGGCCGCCCGACAAAAAGCCGCCCTTCCCGATCCTCGACACCTGGGACCTGCCCGGCTACCGCCAGATCGCCCGCGCGCCGACGGTGTGGGAATGCAACTGGCTGCAGGTCAAGGAAAACAGCATGGACCCGGCGCATCTCGCCTTTCTCCACACGCTGCCGGGCAGCGAGGGGTTTACCGAGGATTTCGAAGGAGCTCGGCGAGTGGGACTGGATGGAGACCCCGGTCGGCATGGTCTATATCGACACCCGCCGGCAGGGCGAGCGGGTCTGGGTGCGGGTCGCCGATTTCATCCTGCCCAACATCCACCAGTTCCCGCCGAATGCCGACCCGATGGCGCCGCGCAACTCGGTCAACCGGCCGATGGCGACGACCTGGGCGGTGCCGCTCGACGACACCCACACGATGCAGATCGGCTATTACCGGGCGCCCGAGGGCCGCGAGTTCCGCCAGGGCGCCGGCTTCGGCCAGGATGCGAGCCGGCCCTATGCCGAGCGCCAGCGCATCCCCGGCGATTACGACGCGCAGGTCGAGCATCCACGGCGGCACGGCGCGGCACGGGCTCGAGCACCTCGCCGCCACCGACCGCGGCATCATCATGATGCGCAACCTGATCCGCCGCGGCATCCGCATGGTGGCGAACGGCGAAGACCCGGATTCGCCCTTGCTGCGCAACGGCGCTGCCGTTGCGACCTATGGCCACGACCGGGTGGTCGCCGGCATCCCTGCCCTCGGCACCGCGGATGCCGACAAGCAGCTCTTGCGCGAGGTCGCGCGCAACGTCGTCGCGCAGACGGTCGCCGCCGGCTCGGTCGAGGCGTGAGGATAGAGCGAAGCCCGACATGAGCCTCGAAGGCGGCTGCGCCTGCGGTGATATCCGTTATCGGCTGACTGCCCAGCCGATGATCGTCCATGCCTGCCATTGCCGCGATTGCCAAAGGCTGACCGGCAGCGCCTTCGCGCTCAATCTGTGGATCGAGCGAAAGCTTGTCGAAGTGAGCGGCGGCGCGCCGGTCGCCTTCCGGATACCGCCGGGGTCGAGCGGCAAGCCGCACGACGTATTCGCCTGCGGCAAATGCGGCACGTATCTATGGAACAAGTACCATGCCGCGCCCGGCGACACGGTGTTGTTGTGCGGCGGCACGCTCGACGACCCGGCTGCGGTTGCGCCCGACATCCACATCTTCACCCGCAGCAAGCTCCCGTGGGTCGAGCTTCCGGCGGGCGCGCGCACCTTCGACGCGTTCTACCGGATCAGCGAAGTCTGGCCGCCCGAAAGCCTGGCGCGTTGGCGGCAGCTCATCGCAGGCTGACAGGACGGCCGTGCCGGCGCCGGCCGCCAAACCGCCCGGAATTTGCACCGGCCTTCCAATCTTCGTCTTGCGCGGGGGAACGGGGTCAGGGGGGGGGGAAACGGGGTCAGGGGGGGAAACGGGGTCAGAGTGAATTTCATACGCACTAGGAGGCGCGATAGGGAGAAGGGGGGGAGTGGCAGTATAATAGGTGGTACGGAACCCAAATTTCTGCAGGGGGGGAAACGGGGTCAGGGGGGAAACGGGGTCAGAGTGAATTTCATACGCACTTGCCGCCGATCCGAGAACGGGGCGAAGCCGCGCGGCATAAAAGGTTGTCCCGCGCCCGATCTACGCCGCGCATACCGCGCGGATCATTCTCCTGCCAGACGAGCCCCTACCGGGTGATAATCGCGCCGCATACCTGACCAATGGCCGCAGACCCGCGGTCTGAGACCGCTTCCCCACAGAAATTAGACTCGACCCTGTTTCTCTTCTGTTTCTCCCACGCGTGGGAGACGGGGTTGGCTGCCATGTTTCGGCCGAGACCGAAGCCATTCGGGGAAACGGGGTCAGAGTGAATTTCAGGGAAACGGAGAAAACGGGTCAGAGTGAATTTCTGCGGGAGAAAACGGGTCAGAATGAATTTCGGTGCGACGGGGGAAATCCGGGCCGGATACCCGATCTATGATTAGACCGCGGGTCTGCGGCCATTGGTCAGGTATGCGGCGCGATTATCACCCGGTCGGGGCTCGTCTGGCGGGAGAATCGTCCGCGCGGCAGGCGCGGCGCAGATCGGGCGCGGGACAACCTTTTATGCTGCGCGCGGCTTCACCTCGTTCTCGATCCTCTTGCCGAATGCCGCGGCGGCCGTGTGCAATTCATAGTCACGTTGCATATTGAGCCAGAATTCCGGCGACGTGTCGAAATAACGCGCGAGGCGCAGCGCCGTCTCGCCGGTGATTGCGCGCTTCTCCGCAATAATCGCTTGAATCCGCGTCACCGGCACGCCGATATCCTTGGCGAGCCGGTATGCGGTGATGCCGAGGGGCTGCATGAGCTCCTCGCGCAGCTGCTCTCCGGGATGGATCGGCGGCAAGTCGCGCATGATGGTGGGTCACCCTCAATGGTAATCGACGATCTCGACCCGCTGCGCATCTCCGCTGCACCAAACAAAGCAGATGCGCCATTGATCGTTGATGCGGATGCTGTGCTGACCCACCCGGTCGCCGCGCAACGCCTCCAACCGATTGCCGGGCGGAGCGGCCAAGTCGCGCAGCTCGGTCGCCTGATGAACCTGCATGAGCTTCCGCTGCGCAACCCGCTGCACACCCTGCGCCAGCCGTCGCGCGAACCGGCCATGAAACAACGCCTCGGCATCGCGATCGGCGAACGAGCGGATCATGCACTCAGGTTATATACGCGGCGCGTATATATTATCAAGCGCTCATGGCTGCCATGTTTCGGCCGAGACCGAAGCCTATTTTAAGCGGTTCGCTTGTATTGTCGGAGGCGAGCGGCGGCCGATGGCGTGCCGTGCGGTCATGGCGGGAGCAACAGGTCGATGAGCACAATGGTGTCGGCGGAGCGCGGCACCGCCCGTCGGGCGGCGGAAGGGGTCGCCTTGTCGATCGTCATGGCGCTCAGCTTCTCGCATTTCTTGAACGACATGATGCAGTCGCTGGTGCCGGCTCTCTACCCGATGCTGAAAGGCTCCTATGGCTTGAGCTTTGCCCAGATCGGGCTGATCACGCTCACCATGCAGGTGACCTCGTCCTTGCTGCAGCCGGCGGTCGGGCTCGGCACCGATCACAAGCCGCAGCCTTATTCGCTGGCGATGGGCATGGGGGCCACCCTTGTCGGCTTGCTGGTGCTGGCGCATGCCGCGACCTTTCCGCTGCTGTTGCTGGCGGCGATAATGGTCGGCATGGGGTCGGCGGTATTTCACCCGGAAGCCTCGCGGGTGGCGCGGATGGCTTCGGGCGGGCGCCACGGGCTCGCCCAGTCGGTGTTTCAGGTCGGCGGCAATATCGGCTCGTCGCTGGGCCCGCTGCTCGCCGCCTTTATCGTAATCCCGAAAGGTCAGGGCAGCATCGGCTGGTTTTCGCTTGCGGCCCTCCTGGCGATGGCGGTGCTGCTGCCGGTCGGCAACTGGTACCGGCGAGAGCGCTCGGCGCCGGCGCGGCCGCGATCGATGCATTCGATACAGGGGCCGGGCTTGTCGCGCCGCAAAATCGGCTGGGCGCTGGTGATCCTTTTGGTGCTGGTGTTCTCGAAAGCGTTCTACACGACGAGCCTCAACACCTATTACACCTTTTACCTGATGAGCAAGTTCCATCTCTCGCTGGAGAGCGCGCAGATTTACCTGTTTGTGTTTCTTGCCTCGGTCGCCGTCGGCACCTTGATCGGCGGCCCGCTCAGCGACCGCATCGGCCGCAAATATGTGTTGTGGGGCTCGATCCTCGGTGTGCTGCCCTTCACCCTGATGCTGCCGCACGCCAATTTGTTCTGGACCGGCGTATTGAGCGTGGTGATCGGGGTGACGATCGCGTCGGCATCCTCGACGATCATCGTCTACGCGCTCGACCTGGTGCCGAGCAAGATCGGCACCGTCGCTGGGCTGTTCTTCGGGCTGTCCTTCGGCATGGCCGGGGTCGGCGCCGCCCTGCTCGGTCGTCTCGCCGACGCTACCAGCATCGACTTCGTCTACCAGCTCTGCGCCTTCCTGCCGGCGATCGGGCTGGTGAGCGCCTTGCTGCCAAATCTCGGCCGGCCCGTGCCCGCCGCCGCCGCAAGAGCGCCAGGCGCCGCCTGAGACGCGCCGCCTGAGACGCGATGAGCACGCCGGCGCTCGAAACCCGCGGGCTAGGCAAAAGCTTTGGCGCGCTCGCGGTCGCCAATGCGATCGATTTCAGCCTGGAGCGCGGCGCGCGGCGCGCGCTGATCGGGCCGAACGGCGCCGGCAAGACGAGCTTTGTCAATCTCGTCACCGGCGTGCTGCGCCCGAACGCCGGGCAGATCCTGCTCGACGGCGCCGACGTCACGGCCTTGTCGCGGGCCGCGCGGGTCAAGCGCGGCCTCGTGCGCACCTTTCAGATCACCGCGCTCTTTCGCGGGTTGAGCGTCTTGGAAAACGTCGCTCTGGCGGTCCGCGAGCACGACGGATCAGCGGGCAATTTGTGGCAGCCGGCAGGGCGCCACCGCGCGGCGATCGACAAGGCCTATGCGCTCGTCGAGCGGATGGGCCTCGCCGAGGATGCGCCGCGCCCGGTGGGCCAGCTCGCCTATGGCCGCCAGCGTCTCGTCGAAGTCGCGGTGGCGCTCGCTCTCGAACCGAAGGTGCTGCTGCTCGACGAGCCGGCGGCGGGGGTGCCGTCAGGCGAGACCGGCACGATCATCGCCGCGGTCGAAAGCCTGCCCGAGGATCTGGCGCTGTTGATCATCGAGCACGACATGGCGCTGGTGTTTCGCCTGGCTCGCCGTATCACGGTTCTGGTGCAGGGTACCGTCCTCGCCGAAGGCCCGCCCGAAGCGATCGCCGCCGATCCACGGGTGCGCCAGGTCTATCTCGGCGAGCGGGCGCCGGCGTGACCGCTGCCGTGACCCCTGCCCGCGTGACCCCGGCCGGCGTGACCCCTGCCGCCGGCCTCACCCTCGACGGCGTATCGGCAGGCTGGGGCGAGACGGTCATCGTCGAGGACATCGCGCTCGATCTGCCGCCCGGCAAAAGCTTGGCGCTCCTCGGGCGCAACGGCGTCGGCAAGACGACGCTTCTGGCTACGATCATGGGGCATACGCGGCTGCGCGCCGGCCGGATCGATTATGCCGGCGCCGACCTCACCCCACTGTCGCCACATCGGCGCGCCCGGCTCGGCATTGGCTTTGTGCCGCAGGAGCGCGAGATCTTCGCCTCGCTGACGGTCGAGGAAAACTTGTCGGTCGCCGCACGGCCGGGGCGCTGGTCGCTGCCGCGCATCTACGACTTCTTTCCGTCATTGGCCGCGCGCCGCCGGAACCGCGGCAACCAGCTCTCGGGCGGCGAGCAGCAGATGCTGGCGATCGGCCGCGCGCTCGCCGGCAATCCCTCGCTGCTGCTGATGGACGAGCCGCTCGAAGGCCTCGCCCCGGTCATTGTCGACACCTTGCTCGCCGGCATCGCGCGGCTGAAGCGCGAGGACAATCTGGCGTTGCTGCTGGTGGAGCAGCATGCCCGCTTGGCGCTCGAATTGACCGAAGCCGCGATCGTTCTCGATCGAGGCACGATCGTCTTTGCCGGGCCGGGCGCGAGCCTCCTCGACAACCCCGAACGCCTCGACCTCTTGATGGGCGTCGCCGCCCGAGAGCGGCCGGGCTGACCCGCCTGCACCCGACGATCCGCCTGCATCCGACGATGCGGAAGTTGACGACATGCCCGGCGTGTCGCTTAGTTGACCGAACCGCCACAGGAGCCGTCATATGCCCGCGCAATCATTTCACGGAGTGCTCGTTCCCGTCCTGACCCCGTTCACTGCGAAGGGCGAGCCCGATACCGGGCGTTACATCGCGTTCTGCCGGTGGCTGCTCGACCAGGGGGCGGGCGGGCTTTCGATCTTCGGCACGACCAGCGAAGCCAATTCGATGTCGCCGGGCGAGCGGATGGCGCTCCTCGACCGGCTGGTCGAGGCCGGCATCCCGGCGCACAAGCTGATGCCGGGCACGGGGGCCTGCGCGATGACCGATGCCGCAGAGCTGATCCGCCATGCGGTCGCTCACGGATGCGGCGGCGTCCTGATGCTGCCGCCCTTTTATTATAAGCCGGTCAGCGACGACGGCATCTTCGCCTTTATTTCCGGCGTCATCGACAAGGTCGGGTCGAGCGCGCTCCGGATGTATCTCTATCACATCCCGCCGGTAGCGGTGGTCGGCTATTCGCTCGACCTCGTCGGCCGGCTGATCAAGGCATATCCCGAGACGGTGGTCGGGTTGAAAGACAGCTCCGGCGATTGGAGCAACACCGCGGCGTTGCTCGAGCGCTATCCGGGCTTTGCCGTCTTCCCCGGCTCGGAGGTGTTTCTGCTCGACGCGTTGCGCCGCGGCGGCGCCGGCTGCATCACCGCCACCGGCAATGTCAACACCGCCGGCATCGCCAAGCTCTACGCCAATTGGCGGGGGCCGCAGGCCGATGCCTTGCAGGCCGAGGCGACGACCGTGCGCAAGACCATGCAGGCCTATCCGATGGTCCCGGCATTAAAGCGGGTCGTCGCCCATTTCCGCGGCGATCCCGGCTGGGCTGCGGTGCGCCCGCCGATGACCCCGCTCGACCAAACGCAATCCCAGGCATTGATCGCCGATCTCGCCAAGATCGGGTTTACTCTCGGCGAGCCGCACCGCGCCGCCGCCGAGTAGGCAAAATGGCCACCGAGCAGGCCCCGGCGCGCACCCCGGAGCGCGCCGCGTTCTACGACCGTATCGCGCCCTCCAATCTGGCGCCGCTGTGGGAGCGGCTGCACGCGCTGGTGACGCCGCAGCCGGTGACGCCGGTAGAGCCGGCGATCTGGCATTATCGCGAGGTCCGGCCCCATTTGATGCAGGCCGGCGAGCTGATCAGCGCCGAGGAGGCGACGCGCCGCGTGCTGATCCTCGAAAATCCGGGGCTCAAGGGCCAGACCTCGATCACCCATTCGCTGTTCGCCGGGTTGCAGCTGATCCTGCCGGGCGAGGTGGCGCCGGCGCACCGCCATACGCAATCGGCATTGCGCTTTATCATCGAGGGCGAAGGCGCCTACACTGCGGTCGATGGCGAGCGCACGACGATGCGCCCCGGCGATTTTGTGATCACGCCGAGCTGGACCTGGCACGACCA
Organism: uncultured Alphaproteobacteria bacterium; assembly: GCA_963702685.1. GTDB lineage: Bacteria > Pseudomonadota > Alphaproteobacteria > ATCC43930 > CGMCC-115725 > AP-15. Next base: position 554,771 of record CAVPDQ010000014.1, read on the forward strand.
CGGCAACGACAGCGGGGAGCCGATGGTCTGGCTCGACGGGCTCGACATCCCGATCGTGCGCCTCTTGGACGCGAGCTTTGCCGAGCCCGGCGAAAGCGAGAGCCAGGCGGTGGCCCGGCCCGAGGGCGACAACGCCGCGCGCTACGCCAACAATTTGCTGCCGGTAGACTGGAAGCCCGCGGTCAAGACGTCGCCGGTCTTCAACTATCCCTATGAGCGTTCGCGCGAGTCGCTCGCCGTCCTGAGCCGGAACGAAGACCCCGACCCCTGCCACGGCCACAAGATGCGCTACGTCAACCCGGCGAGCGGCGATTGGGCAATGCCGACGATCGGGCCCTGCATCCAGCTGTTGCCGAAGGGGTTTGCCACGCGGCCCTATCGCGCGACCGACGGCACGGTCTTTGTCGCGGTCGAAGGCGCGGGCGAGAGCCGGGTCGGCGACCAGGTCTTCCGCTGGGAGCCGCGCGACATCTTTGTTGTCCCGAGCTGGCTCCCGGTCAGCCACCACGCCGACAGCGAAGCCGTGCTGTTCAGCTATTCCGACCGGCCGGTCCAGGAAAAGCTCGGTCTCTGGCGCGAGCAGCGCGGCAACATGTGAGCGCTTCCGCTCGCCGCCGATGATCCGCGCCGCCGTCACGGGGCTGCTGCTGGCGCTGATCGGCACGGCGAGGGCCGCGTCGCCGCCGGCGGTCGTGGCCGAGCACGGCATGGTGGTTTCGTCCGAGCGGCGCGCCTCGGAGGTCGGGGTGCAGATTCTCAAAGCCGGCGGCAATGCGATCGATGCTGCGGTCGCGGTCGGCTATGCGCTCGCCGTGCTCGACCCGTGCTGCGGTAATATCGGCGGCGGCGGGTTCATGGTGATCCACCTCGCCGACGGCCGCGACAGCTTTATCAATTTTCGCGAAAAGGCGCCCGCCGCCGCGACCGCCGGCATGTATCTCGACAGCGCCGGCAATCCGGTCGCGGCATTGAGCCGCCATGGCTGGCGCGCCGCCGGCGTGCCCGGGACGGTCATGGGCTTCGACCGGGCGCTCGGCGAATACGGCAAGCTGCCGCGCGCAGCACTTTTGGCGCCCGCCATCGCCCTTGCCCGCGACGGTTATGTGCTGAGCCGCGCCAACACCGACATCCTGGAGCCAAAGACCGGGTTGTTCCGCGCCGATCCGGAAGCGGCCAAAATCTTTTTGCGGCCCGACGGCAGTGCGATGCGGCCGGGCGACCGGCTGGTGCAAAGGGACCTCGCCGCAACGCTTGAAGCGATCTCCAAGGACGGGCCGGACGCCTTTTACAAAGGGCCGGTCGCCGCTGCGGTCGAAACCGCGAGCAGCGCCGGCGGCGGCATCCTGACCCGCCGCGACTTTGCCGATTATACGGTGACCGAAGGCCCGCCGCTCTCCTGCGCCTATCGCGGCTATGTGCTGCTGTCGGCGCCGCCGCCGAGCTCGGGCGGCGCCACGATGTGCGAAATCCTGAACGTGCTCGGCGGCTACGATGTGAGCGCGCTCGGCTTTCGCTCGGCGAAATCGGTGCGGCTGATGGTCGAAGCGATGCGGCACGCCTATCATGACCGCAACGCCGAACTGGGCGACCCGGCCTTTGTCGCCAACCCGCTCGACCGGCTCTTGTCGGCGGACCATGCCGCCTCGATCCGCGCCGCGATCGATGCCGGCAAGACGACGCAGGACGCACCCGCCGCATCGCAGGAGAAAGCCGAGACGACGCATTATTCGGTCGTCGACAAGGACGGCAACGCGGTCGCCGTGACCTACACGATCAACGGCTATTTTGGAGCCGGCGTGATCGCGCCCGGCACCGGCTTTTTTCTGAACAACGAGCTGGACGATTTCACGGCAAAGCCCGGCACGCCAAACCTTTACGGCTTGGTCCAGGGTGCGGCGAACGCGATCGCGCCCGGCAAACGCCCGCTGTCCTCGATGGCGCCGACGATCGTCGAAAAGGATGGCAAGGTGCTTCTGGTGCTCGGCAGCCCCGGCGGCTCGCGCATCATCACGATCGTGCTCGAAACCATCATGAACATCGTCGATTACAGCATGGCGCCGGAAGAAGCCGTCGACGCCCCCCGGCTGCATTTCCAGGGCAAGCCCCAGAAGCTGTTCTACGAGCGGTTCGGGCTGTCGCCGGATACGGCAGCGCTGTTGACCGGCATGGGCTACAACCTCGTCGAGCAGAGACCCTGGGGTGCGGTCGAATTGATCGAGGTCGCGCCCGGCCGCCTGTTGGGTGCGGCGGACAGCCGTCGCCCGGCCGGTGCCGCGATCGGCTATTGAACATGCGCTTTTCCCCGCTCGTCGATCGGGTATCGACCGGGAATGCCGGCGCGTGGCGCGTCCATATCGAAGCGGCGCGGCTGCGCGAGGCCGGCCATGACGTGATCATGCTGACGATCGGCGACCCCGACCAGGGGCCGCCCGAGCCGGTCATCGAGGCGACGGTCGAGGCGCTGCGCCGGCACCGCACCGGCTATTCGGCGACGATCGGCTATCCGCGAGTGCGCGCGGCGATCGCGGCGCGCTTTGCCCAGAGGACCGGCCAGCCGTGCAGCGCCGACAATATCGTCGTCACGCCAGGCGCCCAGGGCGGCCTCTTTTGCGCAGTGCAGTGCCTCGCCGGCGCCGGCGACGAAATCATCGTGCTCGAGCCGGTCTACGCCACCTATCCCGGTGTGATCGGCGCGAGCGGCGCGCGGATGGTGGCGGTGCCGCTGGTCGCCGAGCGCGGCTTTCATCCCGACCTCGCGGCCATCGCGGCAGCGGTCGGGCCCTGCACCCGTGTCGTCTGGATCAACAGCCCGCACAACCCGACCGGGGCGGTCTTTACCGCCGCCGAGATCGCCGGCATCGCCGAGATTTGCCGGCGGCACGATCTGTGGCTGGTTTCGGACGAGGTCTACGAAGACCTCGCCTTTGCCCGGCCGCATCTGAGCCCGTGGTCGCTGCCCGGCATGGCCGAGCGCACGGTCGTCGTCTCGAGCCTCTCGAAATCTCATGCGATGCCGGGGTTCCGTTTCGGCTGGATCGTCGGCCCGCCCGAGCTGTCGCCGCACCTCTTCGACCTGTTGCTGAGCATGACCTATGGCAGCCCGGCCTTTATCCAGGACGGCGTCTTGCCGGCTCTCGAAACCGAGCTGCCGCAGGCCGCCGCCTTGCGCGAGGATTACCGCCGCCGCGCCGCCCTCCTCTCCGGCATTCTCGCCGAAGCCCCCGGCTGCCGCCCGATCCCGCCCGAAGGCGGCATGTTTGTCCTCCTGGACATTCGCGGCACCGGCCGCACCGCCGAGGAATTCGCGCGCGGCCTCCTGGAGCAGGAACATGTCGCGGTGCTTCCCTGCGACGCCTTCGGCCCGAGCGTCGCGGGCCACCTGCGCGTCTCGCTGACCGCCCCCGACCCCCGCCTCGCCGAAGCCGGCCGCCGCATCGTCCATTTCGCCCGCGGCTTTGCAAAAAAATCCGCGTGACAAAATTCATGGTTTGTTCCGAGCGCGGTCGGGCGCTCAGAGATCGGCGGGGTCGGCGATCGCTACGGCGAGGTGCTCGTAGGATTCGCAGGTGGTGCCGCAGATCGTCTTGATCGCCTGCAATTGCGCCTGGGCGCTCGCCGGGTCGCCTTTGACGAGGTAGGCCTCGCCCAGGTATTCGCGGACTTTCGCGTAGTGCGGGTCGAGCGCCACCGAGCGCAGGTAATAGCCGATGCCTTCGTCGATCCGGCCGAGCTTGCGCGTCGCATAGCCGCGATAATTGAGCGCCTCGGCGGTATTCGGGTTTTCCATCAAGTCGAGCACCGCCAGCGCTTCCTGGTAACGGTGAGCTTTGGCGAGCGCGTAGGCGTTCTCGGCGAACTCCTTGTCGGGGATGACGCGGTTTTCGGCTTTCACGCACCGGCCGGTGCGATTGTCGTAGACCTGCCCGCGGCCGCAAGTCGGCGTGGTCCAATTGTCGCTGCCGCCGCCGCCTCCACCCCCGCCATCGGCGCGGGCCGGGCCCGAAGCCATCAGAAAGAGACCGACTGCCGCCGCGGTCGAAAGCCCGAGACGAACGGTCGAGATTGCGATGCTCATCGATGTCTCCCCAAAAAGCTTGCCTGTAAGACCGTCCGGCGCCGGATTTATTCCCCGGCCGCGGCGGCGAGGCGCACCGGATGGGCCGGGTAGACGCCGAGAATTTTTACCTCGCGCGAAAAGAAGGCGAGCTCTTCGAGCGCCAAGGCCAGCCGCCGATCGTCGGGATGAGCCTCGACATCGGCGTAAAACTGGGTCGCGGCAAAGGCGCCGCCGACCATATAGCTTTCGAGCTTGGTCATATTGACGCCGTTGGTGGCGAACCCGCCCATCGCCTTGTAGAGCGCGGCCGGCACGTTGCGCACCCGGAACAAAAAGGTGGTGACCGTCGGCGTCCCGTGCGCCGGCCGGCGCGGCTCGCGCGACATGACCAGAAAGCGGGTGGTGTTGTGGTCGGCGTCCTCGACGTTTTCCTTCAGCACAACCAGACCGTAGACGCGCCCGGCGAGCTCCGAGGCGATCGCCGCGACACTCGGGTCGCCGCGTTCGGCGATCTCGGCGGCGGCCCCGGCGGTATCGGCCGCGACCACCGGCTGGAGGCCGAGCGCGCGGATCAGCTTGCGGCATTGCGAGAGCGCGTGGACATGGCTGCGGACCGTGCGGATCGTCGCCAGGCTGGCACCCGGCACCGCCAGCAGCTGGTGGCGCACCCGCTCGAAATGCTCGCCGATAATGTGCAGCCCGGAATCGGGCATCAGGTGATGGATATCGGCGACGCGGCCCGCGACCGAATTTTCGATCGGGATCATCGCCAGCGCGGCGCGCCCCTCGCGGACCGCGGCAAAGGCATCGTCAAACTGCGCGCAAGGCAACGTCGCCATCTCGGGGAAGACATTGCGGCAGGCGAGGTCGGAATAGGCGCCGGGGGCGCCCTGAAACGAAATCCCCCGTGCCGGGTCGACGAGACGGCGTTCCAAATCATCCATGCTCGCATTGTCTCAAAGCGATGGCGCCGGTGAAACCCGTCACCGGTCACGAAGCCGGCAGCGGACCGCAGACATTCTACACCTACACCTGTTCTGGCGCAGCGCGGCCGTTTCGCACGAGGCTCCGGCGCAGAGGAACGGCCGGGCCGGGGGCTAGCTGCGCCCGACGGCCGGTCGGGCGGGGTAGGGCGAGGCCGGCGGCGCTTCGGGTTCGAGGCTTGCGATGGCGCGGCCGCGTGTCTCCGGCAGCGTCAGCAGCATGACGATCATCAAACCATGGGCCGCCGTCGAGAACAGCGCGATCGCCGTGCCCAGCGGCATGACCGCCGCGGCAAAGCCGATCGCGGTCATAAAGACCGAGCCGATCGCCCGGCCGGCGTTGTAGCAGAAGCCCTGGCCGGTGCCGCGGATGCTGGTCGGGTAGAGCTCGGTCATAAACGGGCCCATCGGCGCGAACTTCATCAGGATCGCTGTGTTGAGCGGAATGCCGAGAAACAAGAGAGCGGTATTGCCGACCGGCACATAGACATAGACGAGGACCATGACGATCGACGCAACGGCGGAGATCATAAACGTCGTCTTGCGGCCGATCGCATCGGCGAGGTAGGCGCCGCACACAAACCCGATCAGCGAGCCCAATGCCAGGACCGCGGAATAAAGGCCGGTGCCGGTGGCGGACAGGTGGCGCACCGTGCGCAGATAGGTCGGCATCCAGAAGCCGACGGACCACACCCCGCCCTGGGCGCCCATGACCATCAGCGACACCCTGACCGTCAGCCACAGATACGGCCCGCGAAACGCCGCCAGCAGCTGGGTGATGCCGGGCGGCGCCTCGCCGCTGTTGCGCCGGCCCTCGAACGCGCCCGATTCCGGGATGCTGCGGCGGACCCACAGGACGAACAGACCGGGCAGGATGCCGACCCAGAACAAGGCCCGCCATGCGATCGATTCGGGCAGGATGGCGAACAGGCCGGCATAGGCGAGCGCCGCCAGGCCCGGGCCAAAGGCGGCGCCGGTCTGGACAAGGCCGACGCCGCGACCGCGATACTTGTCGCGGATGACCTCGCCCATCAGGACGGCGCCGGTCGCCCATTCGCCGCCAAAGCCGAGCCCGTGCAGCCCGCGCAGGATAAAGAGCTGCTCGAAATTCTGGGCAAAGCCGCAGAGAAACGTGAAGACCGAATACCACAGGATCGCGATCTGCAGCATGCGCACCCGGCCAAAGCGGTCGGCGAGCGCGCCGGCAAACCAGCCGCCGAACGAGGAGGTGACGACGGTGACGGTGCCGATCGTGCCGGCCGCACCCTTCGACATGGCCCAGGCCGCGATGACCGTGGGCACGACATAGGCGTAAAGCCCCTGATCGAAGCCATCCAAGGTCCACCCGCCCCAGCAGGCGAACATCGTGCGCCGTTCCCGCGAGGTCAGGTCGCGCAGCCAAGCCAGCATCGCATTTCCCCCTTGAATCTTTTGGACGTGCCGTGTTGTCGGCGATCCCGTTCAATTTGCCGCGATCCGATTTTAGACGGCCAGCCCCACGACCGCATGCCTGCCGCGCCAGCCGCCGCCGCCGGAAGGCGGCCCGCCACGCGCAACGGGCGAGGCCGGGGATGGCTCAGCTCAGCCGGACGTAGTCGTAGGCGAGCGGCTGGTCGTTGATGCCGCGGTCGGGGGGTGCGATCCAGCCGGCGATATGGCCGGGCTCGGTGACTTGCTGCATCAGGCTTTTGACAAAGCCGCGGTCGGCCTCGGAGGGGAGCCAATCCGATTGGCGGTCGCGCCAGGCCATGCCGTCGATCGGGTTGCCGTCGGGGTCGGCCGAGGCGTCGGCCCAGCTGCCGATCGCGCGGCGAAAGCGCGGGCTCGGCAGGCGCAGCCGGAAATCGTGGCCGGCCGTGGCAACCAGCCGGTTCCAGCGCTCGATCGCGTTGTCGCATTCGCGGATATAGGCGCGGCGGATGACCTCGTTCATCGCGTTGCGCAGCGGCGCTTCCCGGCTCTTTTCCGGGGTGTCGATCGTCAGGACCTGAGCAAGGGCAGAGTGGTCGGCATAGCGGCGCTCGTCGGGGCGGCCTTTGAGACCGTTGGCGAAATAGCTCGCCGCGTTCGACGAGATCTCGGCGCCGAAGAGATCGATCGACGAGCTGAACCAGTAATTGACGTAGCGCTGAAGGGTGGGCAGGTCGACCGCGCCGGCATTGCGCACTGCCGCAGGATCGTCGGTGCCGGTTTCGCGCATGATTTCGAGCGTGCGCCGGATCACGCGGGCGATGCCGGTGGCGCCGACAAACATGTGGTGCGCCTCCTCGGTCAGCATGAACTGGCAGGTGCGCGACAGCGGGTCGAACGCGCTTTCGGCGAGGCTTTTGAGCTGGAACTTGCCGTCGCGGTCGGTAAAGAAAGTGAACATCAAAAAGCTCAGCCAATCCTCGATCGGCTCGTTGAAGGTGCCGAGGATGCGCGGCTTATCGGGGTCGCCCGAGTGACGCTGGAGCAATTCCTCGGCCTCCTCGCGGCCGTCGCGGCCGAAATAGGCGTGCAGCAGATAGACCATCGCCCAGAGATGCCGGCCTTCCTCGACATTGACCTGAAAGAGGTTGCGCAGATCGTAGAGCGACGGACAGGTGTGGCCCAAGAGGCGCTGCTGCTCGACCGAGGCGGGCTCGGTGTCGCCCTGGGTCACGATCAGCCGCCGCAAGGCCGAACGGTGCTCGCCCGGCACCTGCTGCCAAACCGGCTCGCCACAGCTGTCGCCAAAGCCGATCCGGCGGTCCGGCACCTGGTCGGCGAGAAAGATGCCCCATCGGTAATCCGGCATCCTGACCCGGCCAAAGCTCGCCCAGCCCGCGGCATCGACCGAGACCGCGGTGCGCAGATAGACCTCGGCATTTTGGAACCCCGACGGCCCCATCTGGCACCACCAATCGAGAAATCGCGGCTGCCAATGCTCCAGCGCCCGCTGCAAGGCGCGGTTGTCGCCGAGCCCGACATTGTTCGGAATGTGCTCCAGATAATCGATCGGCATCACCGCTCCCCTAGATGGCTGCGGAAAAACTCGTGGTTCCTGCGAATCGTCGCTCGTGCCACCCTTTTCGGGGATGCCCGGATCAAGTCCGGGCATGACGACTTCACTTGAATCCAAGACCTTACGTCATGGCCGGGCTTGACCCGGCCATCCGCGGACATCGGCTTTGACCGCCCCATCTGCGCACAGGCGGGTTTTTCCGCATCCTGCTAGACCCGGTCCCAATCGAATTTCGGCTTGGCGCCGCTACCGTAGCGCTTTAGGGCACCTGCCGCGCCGGTCGCGTTCGGCCGCGAGAACATCCAGTTCTGCCAGGCCGAAAGCCGGGCGAAAATCTTGGTCGCGACGGTCTCGGGGCCGGCAAAGCGCAGGCTCGCTTCCATGCCGGTGAGCGCGTCGGGCGACAGGCTCGCGCGCTCTTCGACGGCGAGGCGGATCTCGTCCTCCCAATCGAGCGCGTCCGGAGCGAAGGTCACCAGACCCTCGGCCAGCGCCGCCTCCGCGTCGCGCAGCCCGGCGGCGAGGTCGGTGCGGTCCGCGTTGAAGCGCGCCGCGAGCCGGGTGCGGCCATTGACCATTTCGAGCCCGCCGAAATTGAGGGGCCCGAGCCCGATCTGCGGTCCGTCGGCCAGCATGTAGCTGCGGTCGGCGGCGAGCGCCACTTCGAAGAGGCTGCCGGCAAAGCACGAGCCTTCGTCGATGACGGCAAAAAGGCTGCGCGAGGTGACATCGAGCCGCTGCAAGGTGCGGCGCAACAGGCCGATCGTTTCGCGCACAAACCAATGGTCGCGGTGCGCCAGCATCGCCGCATCGCATGCGAGGACTGCTTGCGGGTCGCCCGATGTCTTCAGCACCAGGGTGCCGATCGCCGGCTCGTTGGCGCGCAGCAGCAAGAGCGCGTCGTCCAGCTCGCGGGCCATCGCGAGCGGCCACCACGCGGCGCCGGCGACGAGGATATCGGCGATATCGGCGGGCGGATTGTCGCCGGGTCCGATCACGGTCAGGGTTGCGACCCGTGCGGCATGATCGATCTCGACCGCGACCCGGCGGTAGCGCCAGCCGCTCTCGTCGATCGTCCGTTCGAGCGGCGGGAGCGCCACGCCATCGGCACCGGCGGGGCGGTCGCTTTGGGCGGCGAGGGCTGCGGCACGCTCGGCGACGCGATGGGCCAAGCCGGCGGGAGGGGCGGTCCAATCGACCAGCCCCCACGCTTTGGCGCGGTCGGCGCGCACGCCTTCGGCGGTGGTGCAGAACACATCGGCAAGGTCGCGCCGGACCTTGCGCTTGTCGACGAGGCGGGTCAGCCCGCCGGTGCCGGGCAAAACACCGAGCAAGGCTACTTCCGGCAAGCTGACCGTGCTCGACCGGTCGTCGACCATGACGATCTCGTCGCAGGCGAGCGCCAATTCGTAGCCGCCGCCGGCGCAGGCGCCGTTGACCGCGGCGAGGAATTTCAGCCCGGAATGGGCGCTCGAATCCTCGATGCCGTTCCTCGTCTCGTTGGTGAATTTGCAGAAATTCACTTTCTGGGCGTGGCTCGCCTGGCCGAGCATGTAGATGTTGGCGCCCGAGCAGAATACCCGCTCCTTGCCGCTGGCAATAACGACAACGCACACCTCCGGATGCTCGAAGCGCACACGGTTCAGCGCATCGGCCAATTCGATATCGACACCGAGATCGTAGGAGTTGAGCTTGAGCCGGTAGCCGGGATCGAGTCCGCCATCCTCTTGGACGTCGAGGGTCAGGGTCGCGACCGCGCCCGCGCATTCGAGGCGCCAATGCCGATAACGGCCGGGATCGGTGTCGAAGGTAATCATCGTTCCAGCTTGCCGCCATCATAGCCGGCGCGCGGGAGAAATGCTTTCTTTTGCTTTCGTCCCAGCCCAGATTGGGCGAACGGGAGGAGAAAATGGAGCGCGGGCCCAGCTACAACGCCGCCGCCGATCTGATCGGCCGCAACCTCGCCGCCGGGCGCGGCTGCGAAGACCGCTTTTATCGACGACAGCGGCGCCTATTCCTACGCCGGCTTGGCCGAGCGCGCGGCCCGCTTTGCCAATGCCTTGCGCGGGCTGGGCCTGCGCCGCGAGGAACGCATCCTGCTGTGCCTGCACGACGGCATCGATTTTCCCACCGCCTTTTTGGGCGCGATCCAAGCCGGGATCGTGCCGGTCGCGGTCAACACCCAGCTCGGCGCGCAAGAATTTGCCTTTATGCTGGCCGACAGCCGGGCACGGGCCGTCGTCGTATCGGCGCCGGTGCTGCCGGTTATGACAGCGGCGGTGGCGATGATGCCGGTCCCGAAGCCGGAGATCATCGTCTCCGGCGAGACAGATACAGCGCCCGCGTTCGCTGCCCTGCTCGCCGCTGCGCCGGCCGACACGCAGAGCGTGCCGACGCATCCTGACGAGCCTTGCTTTTGGCTCTATTCCTCGGGCTCGACCGGCCGGCCCAAGGGCACCGTCCATCTCCATTCGAGCCTGATGGCGACCGCGGAGCGCTATGCCGTGCCGGTCCTGGGCATTGCCGAAAGCGATATCGTCTATTCGGCGGCGAAGCTGTTCTTTGCTTATGGGCTCGGCAATGCGCTGACCTTTCCGATAGCGGTCGGCGCCACCAGCGTGCTCAGCGCCGAGCGGCCGAGCCCGGCGGTCTGCGGCCGTATCCTGCGCCAGACACAAGCCGACGATCTTTTACGGGGTGCCGACACTCTTTAATGCGATGCTCGCCGACCCGAGCCTGCCGGCAGCGTCCGAATTGGCGTTGCGCCGCTGCGTTTCGGCCGGCGAGCCGTTGCCGCAAGAAATCGGCCGGCGCTGGTCGGACCGGGTTGGCGTCGACATCCTCGACGGCATCGGCTCGACCGAAATGCTGCATATATTCTTGAGCAACCGGCCCGGCGATTTGCGGTACGGCACCACCGGCAAGGCGGTCCCGGGCTACGAGCTGCAGATCCACGGCGACGACGGTCAGCCGGTCCGGCGCGGCGAGATCGGCGATTTGATGGTCAGCGGCCCATCTGCCGCCGCCGGGTACTGGAACAATCGCGAGCGCAGCCGGTCGACGTTTCTCGGCCCCTGGACCCGCACCGGCGACAAATATTACGAAGATGAAGACGGATATTACGTCTATTGCGGCCGCAGCGACGACATGATGAAAGTGAACGGCATGTGGGTATCGCCGGCCGAAGTCGAGGCCGCGCTGATCGCCCATGAAGGGGTGCTCGAAGCCGCGGTCGTCGGCGCGCCGGACGCGGACGGGTTGACCAAGCCAAAAGCTTTTGTCGTCGCAAAGTCGGGGACCGCTGCCGATGTCGAGCTCACCCGTTCGCTCGACGCGCACGCCAAGGGACGGCTCGCACCCTACAAATGCCCCCGCTGGATCGCCCTGATCGACGAATTGCCCAAGACCGCGACCGGCAAGATCCAGCGCTTCAAATTGCGCGATGGGTAGGACGCGGCGGGATCAGGCGCCTTTTTCGAGCTCGCGCAGGATCGTGTCGCCCATGACGCGGGTCGAGACGCGGCCGGTGTTCGGCTGCACGATGTCGCTGGTGCGCACCCCGGCGGCGAGCGCCCGGCGCACCGCGCTCTCGACGAGGTCGGCCTCCTCGGCCAGATCGAACGAATAGCGCAGCATCATCGAGAACGACAGGATCGCGGCGAGCGGGTTCGCGACATCCTTGCCGGCGATGTCGGGGGCGCTGCCGTGCACCGGCTCGTAAAGCGCCTTGCGCCGGCCGGTCGCATCGGGTGCGCCGAGCGAGGCCGAGGGCAGCATCCCGAGCGAGCCGGTCAGCATCGCCGCGCAATCGGACAACAAATCGCCAAAGAGATTGCTGGTGACGACGACATCGAACTGCTTGGGGTTGCGCACCAGCTGCATCGCGCAATTGTCTGCATACATAAAGCTGAGCTCGACATCGGGATAGTCGCGGTCGCGCACCTGCTGCGCCACCTCGCGCCACAGCCCGCCCAATTCCATGACGTTGGCCTTGTCGACCTCGCATACCCGGTGCTGGCGCTTTTGCGCCAATTCGCAGGCGACGCCGACGACGCGCTCGATCTCGGCCTCGCTGTAGATTTCGGTGTTGATGCCGCGGCGGCTGCCGTCGGCCAAGGTCTCGACGCCGCGCGGCTCGCCGAAATAAATGCCGCCCGTCAATTCGCGCACGATCATCAGGTCGAGGTCGGCAACCAATTCGCGCTTCAGGCTGGAGGCGTCGGCGAGCGCCTCGAACACCACCGCCGGGCGCAGATTGGCGAACAAATCCATTTCCTTGCGCAGCCGCAAGAGGCCGCGCTCGGGGCGCAATTCGAACGGAAGTCCCTCCCATTTTGGCCCGCCGACCGAGCCGAACAACACCGCGTCGCTGGCCAGCGCCTGCTGCATGGTCGCGTCGGTCAGCGGCACCCCATCGGCGTCATAGGCGGCGCCCCCGACCAGCCCCTCGGCAATATCGAAGCTGGCGATATGGCGGCGGTCGAAGAATTCGACGACGCGCAGCACCTCGCGCATGATCTCCGGGCCGATGCCGTCGCCCGGCAATACAAGGACTTTGCGGTTCGAGCGGGTTTCGGGCATCGCAAGGCGCCTTTCAGATGGGCACGGCGCCGCCCTTGATTTCCCTTGGCCGGGCTTGACCCGGCCATCCACGTCTTTTGGCGACGCCGCGGAACGACAGCGTGGGTGGCCGGGTCGAGCCCGGCCAAGGGGTGGTAGCCGAGACTAGGTAAGGGTTTGGGTCATGCCGAACTGCCACGGGCGGGCGAGCCGCGCTTTCGCCTCGTAGGCGTCGATGCCGGCGGCCTTCTCTTCGGTCAGGCCGATGTCGTCGAGCCCGTTTATCAGGCAATGCTTGCGGAACGGGTCGAGCTCGAAATGCACCGTCTCGCCGTCAGGGCGCGAGACCGTCTGGGCTTCGAGGTCGATCGTCATCACCGCATTCGCACCTTTTTTGGCGTCTTCCATCAGCTCGTCGCAGATTTCCTTGGGCAGTGCGATCGGCAGGACGCCGTTCTTAAAGCAGTTGTTGTAGAAGATGTCGGCAAAGCTCGGTGCGACGACGCAGCGGATGCCAAAATCGAGGAGCGCCCAAGGGGCGTGCTCGCGGCTCGACCCGCAGCCGAAATTATCGGCGCCGATCAGGATTTTGGCGTTGCGGTAGGGGGCCTGGTTCAAGACGAAATCCGGGTTTTCCGAGCCGTCGGGGCGAAACCGGATCTCCTGGAACAGCCATTGCGACAATCCGGTGCGCTTGATCGTCTTCAGATAAATCGCCGGAAAGATCTTGTCGGTGTCGAGGTTGATGATCGGCAACGGCGCCGCAACCCCGGTCAGGGTGGTGAATTTGTCCATTGAGCGTTCTCCTGATTAGCCCTGAGCGGCTGCACGCTTCTTTGCAGATATACCGGCGTTTCCGGCGGCGGTGGCGACGGCGCGGCCGACCGCGGCGTCAAGGCCGTGCTGGAATGAGCCCATGGCGATATTCCTGATCAACTCCGCCTCGCCCTCGGTCCCCCACGTGGATCGAGGATTGAAGCAACTCGTGAGATGGTGAAGCCACTCGTTTAGCTGCCAAGCCCGATTGGCGTCGGCCTCGGCAATAGGCCGGTCGAGCAACGCCACTCGCATGTCGACGGTAAGGCTGTGGGAGAAGACGCTGAGGAAGGCCCTACGTTCGTCTTCTGGCAATCGTACATACTCGGCCAGCACGTCTTCAAGATCGAAGGGACGTGGGGTCACGACTTTGCCACTGCTATATTGAACCTTCGATCCCCGCAGCATCAGGCGATCGCCTTGGTGTGTGCTCATTCCAGGGTTTCCTGCGGCAAATCGTTCACTGGATAGCCTCGCTCCTCTAGCACCTTGATCCGCGTATTTCCCTGATACACCCGTCCATCCCGCGTGACGATAAGCGGCGACCGCGTGCGAGGCCCGGGCCGCAGGGATTCCACAATCTCTTCGGTCGTCCTCGTTCTATGGTACTCCAGGCTCTTACGCGCATCCCCGTCTCGCTCGTAAATGCTCTCATGGATGCGCCGCAGTGGCGGCCTGATACTCTCGTTGGGCGGCATTCTGGCCGTTTGGGTTAACGCTGGGACTCATAATGGAGATGCCCAACAAGCTGCAACGGCTCGCCCTTCACCGCAGGGAACTCGATAACTTGAGCGGGCTGCTGGCCCTGCGCTGCCACAGCAGGCGCGGTAATGCCAAGTAACAGCACCCAGACCAGCGCCGCACGAATGCGATAGTGCAACGGTCACCCGAACTGACGCACGTCGGTGAGCTTGCCGGTGATGGCGGCGGCGGCGGCCATGGCGGGGCCCATCAGGTGGGATTTGGCGTTTTTGCCCTGGCGGCCCTCGAAATTGCGGTTCGAGGTCGTGGCGACGCGCTCGGCGTTCATCGCCTTGTCGTTGTTCATCGACATGCACATCGAGCAGCCGGCCTCGCGCCACTCGAACCCGGCTTCGACAAAGATGCGGTCGAGCCCCTCTTCTTCCGCCTGGTGCTTGACGAGGCCCGAGCCCGGCACGACCAGCGCGACGACGCCATCGGCCACCCGGCGACCCTTGGCGACCGCGGCGGCGGCGCGCAGATCCTCGATGCGGCTATTGGTGCACGAGCCGATAAAGACCCGCTGCACCGGCACATCGGTCAGGAGCGTGTTCGGCTGCAGCGCCATATATTGCAGCGCACGCTCGATCGCGGCGCGTTTCAACGGGTCGTCCACCTGCGCCGGGTCGGGGACGCGGCCGGTGATCGGTGCGGCCATCTCGGGGTTGGTGCCCCAGGTCACATGCGGCGCGATGTCGGCGGCGTCGAGATGCGCCTCCCTGTCGAATTTGGCGCCGGGCTCGGACGGCAAGCTGCGCCAATAGCGTACCGCCTCTTCCCATGCCGCCCCCTTTGGCGCATAGGGCCGGCCCGTGACGTAAGCGATGGTCTTGTCGTCGGGCGCGACGAGCCCGGCCCTGGCGCCCGCCTCGATCGACATGTTGCACACCGTCATGCGGCCTTCCATCGACATGTCGCGAAACGTGCTGCCGCCGTATTCGAAGACATGGCCGGTGCCGCCGGCGGTGCCGATCTTGGCGATGATCGCGAGGATCACGTCCTTTGGGCTGACCCCGGCGCCGAGCGTGCCGTTGACCTCGATCAGCATGTTCTTGGCCGGGGCCTGGATCAGGGTTTGCGTCGCCAGCACATGCTCGACCTCCGAGGTGCCGATGCCAAAGGCGAGCGCGCCCATCGCACCATGCGTCGCGGTGTGGCTGTCGCCGCAGACAATCGTCATGCCGGGCTGGGAGAGACCCTGCTCCGGCCCGATGATATGGACGATGCCCTGGTCGAGGCTGGTGATCGGGAAATAGGGGATGCCGAATTCCTTGACGTTGCGTTCGAGCGTGTCGACCTGCAGCTTCGAATCGGGCTCGTCGATGCCGGCGACCCCGGCGCTGCGGTTGGTGGTCGGGATGTTGTGATCGGCGACGGCCATCGTCGCATCGGGGCGGCGCACCTTGCGGCCGGCGAGCTTCAGCCCCTCGAACGCCTGCGGGCTCGTCACCTCGTGGACGAGATGGAGGTCGATATAGATCAGGCAGGTGCCGTCGTCCTGACGCTCGACGACGTGGTTCTGCCAGATCTTGTCGAAGAGAGTGCGCGGCTCGGCCATGACTGATTTCACTCCGCTTGCTGGGTTCTTGCAGCGGCGGCCGCGGCGGCGGGACGTGTCGTGTCGCGGGCGCGCTCGGCGATGCGCGCGCGCTTGCCGGTGCGGCCGCGCAGATAATAGAGCTTGGCGCGCCGCACGACACCGCGTCGGATAACCTCGATCGCGCCGATGCGCGGCGAATAGAGCGGAAACACCCGCTCCACCCCTTCGCCATAGGAGATTTTGCGCAGGGTAAAGCTGGAGTTCACCCCGGCGTTCCGGCGGGCGATGCACACACCTTCGAACGCCTGGACGCGCTCGCGCTCGCCTTCGACCACCTTGACCATGACCCGCACCGTGTCACCCGGCTGGAATTTTGGGATCGGGCGATCGGCGGCGAGCCGATCGACCTGCTCCTGCTCCAATTGCTGCAAAAGATTCATCGGTCTACCTTTCGATCTCTGCCGCCGCAGCGCGGCCGGTCAGGTAACGGTCCCATAAATCGGCGCGGCGCTCGCGGGTCAGCCGCTCCGCTTGCGCTCGGCGCCAGTCGCGAATGCGGCGATGGTCGCCCGAAACCAGCACTTCCGGCACCGCCCGGCCCTGCCAGATTTGCGGACGCGTATACTGCGGATATTCGAGCAGGCTGCCAGCAAAGCTTTCCTCGGCCAGCGTCTCGGCGCGGCCGACGACCCCCGGCAGGAGCCGCACGCAGGCGTCGATCAAGGCGATCGCCGCGGGCTCGCCGCCCGACAGCACAAAATCGCCGAGGCTCAGCTCCTCGATATCGCGCGCCTCCAGCACCCGCTCGTCCACCCCCTCGAACCGGCCGCAGATCAGCGTCACCCCGGCCATCGCCGCGAGCGCGCGCACCCGCTCCTGGTCGAGCCGGCGCCCGCGCGGCGACAGCAGAATGAGCGGCCCGACGCCGCCGGATCCGGCCACCGCAGCATCGACCACATCCGGCCGCATCACCATGCCGGGGCCGCCGCCAAACGGCGCATCATCGACCGAGCGGTGCCGGTCTTGCGCGAAATCCCGGATGTCCACGGCGTCGAGCTGCCAGATCCCGGCCTCGTGCGCCTTCCCGGCGAGCGAATAGGCGAGCGGGCCCGGCAGCATCTCGGGAAAGATCGTCAATACCGTCGCCCGCCAGGTCATGCCGGCTCCCGCGCGCGGGACGACAAAGAGCGGGGAGCGTCGAGCAGCCCCTCCGGCGGCTCGATCACCAGCCGGCCGCGGTCGAAATCGACAATCGGCACGACGGCGCGGGTAAACGGCACCATCGCCGGCGGCGCACCGGCGCGTGTCACCTCCAGCGTGTCGCCGGCGCCGAAATCATGGACCGCCCGCACTTGCCCGACCAAGGTGCCATCGGACAGCACCGCATCGAGGCCGATCAGGTCGGCGTGGTAATATTCCTCGGGCGCGGGCGGCGGCAGCGCCGCGCGCGGCAGATAGAGGCGCAGCCCGCGCAGCGCCTCGGCCCGGTTGCGGTCGGTGACACCGGCAAGGCGCGCGATCAGCACGCCCTTCGCGACGCCGACGACGCGCAGCTCGAAGGACCGATCGCCGGCCTCGTCGGCGAGCGGGCCGTAGGCGCCGACGTCTTCCGGCCGAGCGGTAAAGCTCTTGACCCGCACCGCTCCGGTCACACCGTGCGGTCCGGTGACGACACCGACGCAAACCCGCTTGGCCACTGTCATGACCGGTTATCGGCTCAGCTCCGCCCTGCCGCGGCACCCGCAGCTTCGGCGGCAGCCTTCGCGCGCTCCTGCGCCCGCGCCTTTGGCGCCGATTTGACCGGCGTTTCGCGGAACGTGGGCTTTTCGATCAGCCCGGCATCACCGAGAAAGCGCGCCACCCGGTCGGTCGGCAACGCGCCGACCCCGAGCCAATGCTGGATGCGCTCGGATTTGAGCGTCACCCGGTCGGCATGGCCGCGTTCGAGCATCGGGTTGTAGGTGCCGAGCCTTTCGATAAATCGGCCGTCGCGCGGGCTGCGCAAATCGGCGACGACGATGCTGTAGAAGGGGCGCTTTTTGGCGCCGCCGCGGGCCAGCCGGATTTTGAGCGGCATCGCTATCCCCTGCTAATGCCGGAACCCGGCGCCCGGCATCAGCCCGGCGAGGCCGTGCCGCGCGAGGCCCTTTTGGCCCAGCTTTTTGACCTTTTTCATCATGTCGGCCATGTCCTGATATTGCTTCAAGAGGCGGTTGATTTCGGGGACCGAGCTGCCCGAGCCGGACGCGATGCGGCGCCGGCGCGAGGCGTTCAACAGCTTGGGGTTTTTGCGCTCGGCCTTGGTCATCGACGAGATGATCGCCTGCTGGCGCTGGATGATGCGCTCGTCGATATTGGCCTCGTCCAATTGCTTCTTGATCTTGCCGATGCCCGGCAGCAGCGACAGCATGCCGCCCATCCCGCCCATGCGCCGGATCTGGCGCAGCTGGCCGGCGAGGTCGTCGAGGTCGAAGCGTCCTTTTTCGAGCTTGGCGGCGAGCTCTTCGGCCTCGTCGCGATCAACCGTTTCGGCCGCCTTTTCAACCAGGCTGACGACATCGCCCATGCCGAGAATGCGCCCGGCGATGCGCTCGGCATGAAACGGCTCGAGCGCCTCGACCCGCTCGCCAATGCCCATGAAAACGATCGGCTTGCCGGTGATCGCGCGCATCGACAATGCCGCACCGCCGCGTGCATCGCCATCGACGCGGGTCAAGACGATGCCGGTAATGGCGGCGCGCTCGGCAAAGGCTTTGGCGAGGTTGACCGCGTCCTGCCCGGTCATCGCATCGGCGACCAGCAGGGTCTGGTGCGGCGCCGCCGCTTCGCCGACTGCGGCGACTTCGAGCATCAGCTCTTCGTTGACGTGGAGCCGGCCGGCGGTGTCGAGGAGCACGACGTCGTAGCCTTCGCTGCGCCCGGTCTGCATCGCCCGCCGGGCAATCGCGACGGCACGCTCGCCGGGCACGATCGGCAGGCTCGCGACACCAATCTGGCGGCCGAGCACGGCGAGCTGCTCCTGTGCGGCCGGACGCTGCACGTCGAGCGAGGCGAGCAAGACCTTTTTGCGCTCGCGCGTCTTGAGCCGGTTGGCGATCTTGGCCGCAGTCGTGGTCTTGCCCGAGCCTTGCAGCCCGACCAGCATGACGCCGACCGGCGGCGGCGCGTTGAGGTCGAGACCGTCGCCGCGCGTTCCTTCGATACCGCCGCCCAGCACCTCGACCAGATGGTCGTGGACGATCTTGACCACCATCTGCGCCGGCGTCACCGAGCGCAGCACCTCCTGGCCCAGCGCCTTCTCGCGCACCAGGGCGACAAAGTCGCGCACGACCGGGAGCGCCACATCGGCTTCGAGCAACGCCACCCGGATCTCGCGCAAGGCCGCGCCGATGTCGCTCTCGCTCAAAGCGCCGTGGCGACGCAGCCGGTCGAACACGTCGCCGAGGCGGTTGCTGAGGCTGTCGAACATCCAAATTCCCGAAACGCGCCGACAAAAAGCGCCAGTGCGCGAAACTCGCGGACTGGCGGCCTCCGCTGTGGAGGGGTCTCGCTCCCCTTCGGAAGCGGTTCGCACCCTAGGCTTTTGCCGTATGGAGTGTCAACCGCGACCCCGACGGGGAATCGCGGCATGCCGCGATCGGCTGACATGACCTTACATCGTCATTAAATCGTGCTGGACATTTTCCGAACACCCAATCATATCCTCGTGAACTGCACCGTTGGCGAAACGTACCCGCGTAATAAGCGAGCCATCGCATCCGGGTCGTCAGCGGCAGGGGGCGGCCGATTGCCTTTTGGTTGAGAGACCGTGCCCCGAACAGAGAGACTGCGATCCTGCCGGCCGGGCTCGGCCCGATAGGGCAGCCGGGGCGGATCGCCGTGGGGGGAGGCACGTCGTGGAAACGGTCATCACGTCGGGTCAGGAGGCTACCCATAAGGCCGAGGTCGGCAGCCTGCGCGTCGCAATTGTTTGGGGCGTCCGATTTACCCGCGAAAGCCTCGCCGAGATCCTCGAGCGCGATCCTGCGATGTCCGTCGTCGGGCAATATTCAGACTTGTCCGAAGCGGCGGCATCGAGCCCGGCAGTGCAGGCGGATCTATTGCTGCTCGACGGCAGGCTCCGGGGGACTGGGGCCGAAGTCAGGCGCTTTCTCGATATATCACCTGGGATGCGCATCATCGTCGCCGCCGTGCGGGAGGCGGAAGAGGAGATCGTTGCCTGGGCCGAGGCGGGCGTGATCGGATACATCTCCCGAACCACCGCGCTCTGCGATTTCGTGCAGCGAATCCTGGATATCCACAACGGCGGGCAAATCTGCTCGGCTCAGGTGGCCACCGGGCTGCTGCGCCGCATCGCGGTCGCCGCCCGGCGCGGCGCCAGCGGTGAAGCGGCACTCCCGGTCGCGGCGTTGACCAAGCGCGAGCAGCAAACCGCAGAGTTGATCAGGACCGGGCTCAGCGACAAGGAAATCGCGCGACAGTTGAACATCAGCTTGGCCACGACCAAAGCGCACGTCCATAACCTTCTCGGCAAGCTGAACGTGCAGCGCCGCAGCCAAGTCGCCGCCTGTCTGCGCGAAGCGGATCGAAGCTGGAGCTAGCGACGGCAATTCGGCTCGTCGGAAGCAGTTCTCCTCCGTGTTGCTGCGAAACAGCCGCGCAATGCGACTGACGCGAGCCGTCGCGAGCTCCAGTTTCTTTTAGGATGCGACATTTTTGCAACGCAGTCGTCCACTCCCTGGAGCCCTTGACTCCAGCCCGCAAATGGCTGGGCAGCGGCCAGGCACAGCCCCCAGACCTAAATCTTCTACCGCAGGATTTAAACCCTGTTCTCAACCGAATTCTAATCGGAGGATGGATAGTTTCTCCCGCCCGCTTTGGCAGAATCAACCACTGATTTAGAGACTGGTATGGGGCGGGGGAGCGATGACCAGAAAAGAGAACATCGGCGGCTTGACGGCGATTGGTGGGCTGGCCGCTGCGGTGGTGCTGCTGACGGGCCTGCCGACGGCCAAGGCCGACGAGCTGGCCGATCTGCGCGCCAACCAGGAGCTGCTGCAGCAGCGCATCGACCAGCTGGCGCAGGCGGAGCAGCCGCACGCGCCTGGGAACCCGTTTGGACGCGGGCCGGCGAACCCGGCGGCAACCACCGGGGCGACCGGCGGCAGCTTTCCGCGCTCGTTTCTGATCCCCGGCACCGACACCTCGATCCGGGTCGGCGGCGAAATCCGCGAGGTCCTCGACTACTACCTCCAGAACGGCGCCACCAACGGCAGCCAGAACACCACGGTCGGCGACAACGGCAACGCGTTGTCGCAGCCGCTCGACGTGCACGGCCAGACGGTTCCCGGGTTCCCCAAAGCGGGTAACCTGGTGCCGGTGCAGGTCAACCACTCGCGCGGCAACGGCATCTTCCTGCAGAGCCCGCGCGAGTTGAAGCTCAATGTCGAGACCCGCACGCCGACCGCCTATGGCGAGGCCCGGACTTTTATGGAGTTCGACTGGGCCGGCTCGAACAATTTCAGCAGCAACCAGCTGCTCAGCGTCTCCGACAATCTGATCCCGCGTCTCAGATACGCCTATGGCACGTTGGGCGGGTTTCTCGCCGGCCAGGCCAACTCGAACTTCTCCGACTCGGACGCCAACCCCGAAACCCTCGATTTCGGCGGCGATGTCGGCCAGTCCGGCGTGGTCCGCATCCCGCAGGTGCGCTACACCTATGCCGGTCCCTGGGGCAGCGCCTGGTCGATGTCCTTGGAAACCCCGCAGACCGATGTCCTGACCCCGGGCGGCAAGGTCACCTCGGACGCCAATCTCGGACAGAACCCGGTGTCGCTTAGTGCCAGCGGCGCGACGACCACCGGCTGCGTCGCCAACGGCACCATCCAGCCCGGCAGCGTCACTCCGGTCGGCCTCCTCGCCCCGCCGCCGGGGACCGCGGCGTCGATGACCTCGACCTGCGCCTTGCCGTTCAACATCGCGATCGCAAAAGCGCCGGACATCACCTTTGCCTCCTATTGGTCGCAACCCTGGGGGCATGTCGATTTCCGCCTGGTCGGGCGCGAGCTGACCGTCAACGACGGCAAGTTTGTCGATCGGAGCTTTTTCGGCTATGGCGGCGGCGTCTCGGGCTCCGTCGAGCCCCACTGGTTCGGCTGGGCCAAGGATAATTTCGTCTGGCAGTTCACGATCGGCAACGGTATCGGCCGCTACCTGAACGAAAGCGACGATGCCGGGCTGGCGACCAACTACATCGTGGTGCCGACCACCTCTGCGGCGGCCAGCAACGTCCTCGTCAGGACAATCCCCGAATTCGGCGCCAGCGCCGGCTACCAGCATTGGTGGTGGCCGAACCTGCGCTCGAATGTGAGCTTCGGCATGTCGCGCGAGCAGATCCCGTCGCAGCTGGTCGGGCCGCTCGAGTCGGTCAACGCCAACAAGCAGGTGATGACCGCGCACGTCAACCTGATCTGGAGCCCGGTCGCGTTTGTCGACACCGGAATCGAGTATATGTGGGGCCAGCGTCTGGTGGTCGCCAACATCCGCGGCACCGAGCAGGCGCTGATCGGCAAGTTCGCAGTCAAGTTCTAACAAAAAACCGGCTTTTGACCGGCCCTCATGAACAGGTGGCTGAGCGTCTGGAGAGTCGTCGATGATCGAGCTCATCGAGGGGCTTCCGAAGAATGTCGTTGGGATCTTGGTCAAGGGGCGGGTGACGGCGCAAGACTGCCGTGACGTGCTGACACCCGCGGTCGAGAAGTCGCTCAAACGGCACGACAAGATGCGGCTCTATTATGAGCTCGGCTCGCGGTTTCCCGGCGCCGCCTGGGACGAGCTCGACCTCGGCAGCGAGCGCGCCTCGCGTTGCGAGCGCGTGGCGATCGTCACCGACATCGCCTGGGTCCGGTTGACCGTAAAGGCGCTGCGGTTTCTGATCCCCAGCGAAATTCGGGTGTTCCCCACCATTCGGGCGACGGAAGGCCGGGCATGGATTGCCGCCCGCCAGGCGTCGCCGATGGGGACCGCAGGTGCCGGGAAAGCCCGCCGCCGCCGCAGCCGGTCATCACCCGCCAGCGATGGTCTTCGGCTCGACGCTCGATCGGCGCTGCCGCCGGTCGCAAACCGATCGAAGAAACGGGTAGCGAACGGCGTGGTCGAGGAAGGCACCCGGATCGAGCTGGTCATGCCAGCGCTGCGGCGGCGCAAAGCGGCGAACGGCTTGGGCGCCGAGCCCGACCAATACGGCCGCGCCGGTCTGGCCTGAGCTTCACGGCGGCGGTCTCCACCGCACCATCCGGGGCCTCAGCCGCAGCCGCCGAAACTTGCAAAGCGGTCGCGGCGCGCGCAGCTTGCACCCCGATGCCGAGCACCGCCGACAAGCTTGCCTTCGATGCCATCCAGGCTGCACGGGTTGGCTGGTTTTTTGGGCAAAAGCTGCTGGCGGCGCGAATCAGCCGGCCGATACGTCCGGCAACCCCTCCGCATTTGCAGAGAATGCCCGATCGCCAACGTCTGCTGCACGATTTGCGGGCGCTGCTGCGGCAGGATTGGCGCAATATCGACGCCGGATATTATGCCCCGCCGACCGGCGAGCTCGGCAGCCCGCTCACGGGACTGCGCCGCGCCGCCGATTTTTTTGCCGATCTCGAGGCTGTCGAAAAGCGGCGTCACGGCGCGCCCGGGGAGCGGCGGCTCGAGGTGCCCAATAGCGACTGCTATCCGCGCTATTACCTGCAGAAATTTCATTTCCAGAGCGACGGTTATCTGAGCAGCGCCTCGGCCGCGCGCTACGACCATCAGGTCGAGGTGCTGTTCGGCGGCGCCGCAGCGGCGATGCGGCGGCAGGCGCTGGTGCCGCTCAAGCCGGCGCTCGCCGGACGCGCCGGCGGGCGGCTGCTCGACATCGGCTGCGGCACCGGACGGTTTTTGCGCGCGGTAAAGGCGAACTACCCACGCCTGTCCGTGACCGGCCTCGACCTGTCGCCCTACTATCTGTCCCTCGCCACCGGCGAGCTCGCCCCCTGGTCACGGGTCCGGCTCACCCAGGGAGCGGCGGAAGCGATGCCGTTTGCCGACGCCGAATTCGACGCGGTCACGGCGGTCTATTTGTTTCACGAATTGCCGCCGCGGGTCCGCCGCGCCGCGATTGCCGAGATCCGCCGCGTGCTCAAGCCCGGCGGCGTGCTCGTCATCGTCAACTCGCTGCAAAAGGGCGACGAATCCGACTACGACACCATGCTCGATTTTTTTCCGGCGGCATTTCACGAGCCCTATTACGCGAGCTACCTGCGCGAGGATTTCGACCTGCTGACACGCCGCGGCTTTACCGCCTGCGGTCGCACGCTCGCCTATTTTTCGAAGGTGCTCAGCTACCGCCGCGGCGACGTGCCCGCAACCGTCGGCGCGCCGCGCTGACTGCCGGAGCGCCGTCCCGCCAACAGCGAAGAGCACCAGCGGCTGCTGGTGCGCCACCGCTGGGAAGTTGTTGGCCCGAAACCGCTCTGAATTGGGGCAAGGGGCGCGCCCCGTTGCGCAGCCCCTCGCGCTATGGCA
The DNA here is from genome assembly GCA_963702685.1 of uncultured Alphaproteobacteria bacterium. Taxonomy (GTDB): domain Bacteria; phylum Pseudomonadota; class Alphaproteobacteria; order ATCC43930; family CGMCC-115725; genus AP-15. Next base: position 579,007 of record CAVPDQ010000014.1, read on the forward strand.
GAAACTTCACAAGCACAAAAAGACCGGCGGTCACATAGGGAAGATCCCGAAGGAGGCGTTCCATGGCAACCCGGGCTCCATTTCTGAAGGCGCGCTACAGCGGGTACCACCATCGCCAAGAGCCGGCCGAGGATGCCGAGCTCACCCATGTCGGCCCGGACACGCCGTGCGGCGAATACATGCGCCGCTTCTGGCAGCCGGTCTGCTTCTCCGACGAGCTCGATGACCTGCCGTTGAAGGTCAGGATCCTCGGCGAGGACCTCGTCGCGTTCCGCGACCGGAGCGGCGAGGTCGGTCTCCTCGAGCTGCATTGCCCGCATCGCGGCACCTCGCTCGAATTCGGATTGGTCGGCGCGAAGGGCATTCGCTGCTGCTATCATGGCTGGCTCTTCGACTGCGACGGCGCGATCCTCGAAACCCCGGGCGAGCCGGCCGACAGCAGCTTGAAGGACCGGCTGTTCCACGGCGCCTATCCGGTGCACGAGGCGTTCGGGCTGGTGTTCGCCTATTTGGGCTCGCCCGACGAGAAGCCGCCTTTCCCGGTCTATGACAGCCTGGTGCGCAAAGGCTTCCGGATCATGCCGGGGCAGAAATGGTCCTATCCGTGCAACTGGCTCCAGATCATGGAAAACACGCTGGATCCGGCGCACACGGCCTTTCTGCACACGATCGTCAGCGGTGCGGTGTTCACCGACGAATTCGGCGTGCTGCCGGAGCTCGATTTCGTCGAGACGCCGATCGGCATGATCTATGTCGCGACCCGCCGGGTCGGCGACAATGTATGGGCGCGCATGGTCGAAGGCATCCAGCCGAACCTGCAGCAGGTGGCGCCCTTGACCGAGACCGGCCGCCGCGAGCACCCGTTCAGCGGGCCGATGATGACCCGGTGGCTGGTGCCGATCGACGACACGAGCACGATGTTCATCGAGCTGCGGCATCTGAGCGAGACCGAAGACAATCCGCCGTGGTGGATCGACCGCAGCCAGATGATGCCGGGCCAGATCTCGATGGACAGCTACGAGGAAAGCCAGCGCCATCCGGGCGATTTCGAGGCGCAGGTGTCGCAGCGGCCGATTGCGATCCACGGCCTCGAGCATCTGAGCGAGACCGATCGCGGCGTCAGCATGTTCCGCAACCAGGTGCGCCGCGGCATCCGCGCGGTGCGGGCCGGCAACGACCCGGCCGGCCTTGTGCGCGACGAGGGCGTGGTGACCGCCACCTTTTGCAACAACACCGTGCTCCGCCTGCCGGCGCCGGCCGACGCGGCGGCGGACAAGAAGATGATGCGCGAGGCCGGCATGCGGCTCGCCAAGGATTACCTGGCGCGCCCGCCGCTGCTCGGCGCGGCCGAATAGCACTGGTCTTGCCGCGGGCGCGGCCGGGTCACACCGGCGAAGGCCGGTGCCGAGGGTTGGCACGAATCCCGCCTTGGCCGAGAAGACAAGAAGTTGCCCGTGCCAAGCGAATGGTGCAAATCCGGCAATCGTTCCCATGCTCTTATCGCGTCGCGGGCATGACGAAAAGAAGGAAGGGCGCTAATCCTAGGATCGAGCGGATGCGTCCGTTGGCGCAATCGGGCGCGATCGCTATCCAGCTCTGACCGAAATCACGTAGCATCAGCAATCTCGGAATTCGTGGAGGGTATGCCATGCCGATCGTCGACGCGCAGGTGCACATCTGGTCGAAGGGGCCGCCGACCAACCCGGCGCACCGTCAGGTCAATTCGTACACGGCCGAGGAATGCATCCGCGATATGGATGCGGCCGGGGTCAACGCCTGCCTGCTGCACCCGCCGGGCTGGGACCCGAATTCGGGCGCGGTCTCGGAGGAGGCGGCGCGCAAATACCCGAACCGGTTTGCGATCCTCGGCAACTTCCCGCTCGACAAGCCGGAGAGCCGGGCGCTGATCGATGGCTGGAAGAGCCGGCCGGGGATGCTCGGGCTGCGTTATGCGTTTACCCAGCCGCACCAGGCCAATTGGATGACCGACGGCACGATGGATTGGCTGTGGCCGGCCGCGGAGAAAGCCGGCATCCCGATTGCCCTGATGGCGTCGAACCAGTTGCCGCAGATCGGCCGGATCGCCGAGCGTCACCCCGGCCTCAAGCTGATCATCGACCATTACGCGCGCGTCCGCGACGGCAAGGACGACGCCGCGCACGGCAACCAGCCGGCATTGCTGGCGCTCGCCAAGCACAAGAATGTTGCGGTCAAATGCACCGGAGCGCCGGGCAACTCGTCCGAGGGCTATCCCTATCGCAACATCCACAAATACACGCGCGAGATCGTCGAGGCGTTCGGTCCCGAGCGCAGCTTCTGGGGCACCGACATCACCCGCATGCCGTGCTCATGGAAAGAGTGCGTGACGATGTTCACCGAGGAAATGCCGTGGCTCACCGGCCGCGACCGGGAGCTCGTCATGGGCCAGGCGCTCTGCGACTGGCTCGGCTGGAAATTGCCGGAGTGAGCCGACGAGGCGCCGGCCGGTCCGCGCATGCCCACAGCCCCGTGCCGCCGCCTCAGGGAAACAGAACGCCCCACCAGAGACCGACCCTCGTCAAGTCATACCCGGTGCGGCGTTCAATCCGTGCGCATACGTCAGCGCTTCGGTTGGTGAGATCCGGAAAATCGACCTATTCAAACTCTTAGGATCACGCTCTAGACCTTAACCTCGCTGATCTGGATCATCGGCTCGATGTCCGTGTAGTTCGGGACGTCGGCCATGATGCTTTGCGCATGCGGACCAAAGGCGGTCGCGAACGCCTCGGCCGTGTCGAAATAAAGATGGCCCATGGCGGCGTAGGCGGGCGGCGAGCCCGGTGTCGCCCCGCCGAGGCCCTGCTCTACCGCCACGCTCTTGGAATTACGGGAATTACGGTGACAGGAATTACGGTGACAGTGCACTTAATTGGGAATTACGGTGACAGTGCACTTAATTGGCAGGAGAGAAAATAAAATGCACTGTCACCGTAATCCCTTCCGAAATAAAATGCACTGTCACCGTAATCCCTTCCGAAAATAAAATGCACCGTAATCCCTTCGTAATCCCTCCACCGTAATCCCTCCACCGTAATCCCTCGATCACCCCACAGAAACAAATCCGACAGGCTGCTAGGCCGGCCCTTTTCGACCTAGAAATTCGCGGAAGCCTTCGCGCGGATGGCCGGCGGCGAGCCAGCTGCCGCGCGCGTCCTCCTCGCCGGCGTAGCGTTCGCGCCAGCCGGCGCCGATCCCGTCATGCAGCAGGCGCTTGATCCCCTGGACCATGCGGGCATCGTTTTTGGCGATCATCTGCGCCATTTCGACCGCCAACTCGACGAGCCGCGCCGACGGCACGACCTGGTTCAAGAGACCGATGCGCAGCGCCTCTTCGGCGCCGACGACGCGGCCGGTATAGAGCAGCTCCTTGGCCTTCGGCAGCCCGACCAGCAACGGCAACGACCAGGTCGAGTTGACCCGGCCATAGCTCGCCGCGAGAAAACGGAACGAGCTCCTCTCGCAGCCGATGCGCAAATCGAGGGTCGAAGAGAGCAGCGCCGCACCACCATAGGCGAGCCCGTTGATCGCCCCGATCAGCGGCTTTTCAAAGCTTGCGACGTGCCAAGTCGCCTCGTTGCGGAACTCTTGCCGCTGAGCCAATTCCTCGCTCGACATGCCGGCCATCTCGTGAATGTCGGCGCCGGCGGAAAAAGCCTTCTCCCCCGCCCCGGTCAAGATCACCGCCTTGACCGTTTCGTCCTTCTCGTACCCGGTCAGCGCCTCGTCGAGCTCGCGCGCCAGCCCAAAGCTCAGCGCATTCAACTTTTCCGGCCGGTTCAAGGTAATGACGGCGACGCCGTCGCGGCATTCGGCCAGGATAAATTCGTAAGCCATTTTATGCTCCCGCTTCGGGGTTCCCAGGTTTGACACTAGGGCGGGGCCGGGTGTTAGCTCAACCCCCGGCGCTGATTGGCGGAGGTGGCGATGGGCGGGTCTCTCGACGGCATCAGGGTGCTCGAGCTGGCGCGCTACCAGGCGGGGCCGCGCGGCGGCATGATCCTCTCCGACCTCGGCGCCGAAGTCGTCAAGATCGAGAAATTGGGGGGTGAGGAAACCCGCCGCTCGGAGCCCTTGGTGCGCGGCCAGAGCGTCTATTTTTCGGTCTACAACCGCGGCAAGAAGAGCCTCTGCCTCGATTTGCGCACGGCCCGCGGCAAGGAAGTCTTCGCCGCGCTGGTCCCGACCGCCGATGTGGTGCTCGAAAACTTCCGGCCCGGCACGATGGCCAAGATGGGCTTTTCCTACGACGAATTGTGCAGATTGAAGCCGGACATCATCCTGACCTCGGTTTCGGCCTACGGCCAATACGGCCCCTATCGCGACCGGCCGGGCTTCGACCCCTTGGGGCAGGCGATGAGCGGGCTGATGAGCCTGACCGGCGCTCCGGTGGGCCAGCCGCTCGGGGCGGCGACCTCGCTCGTCGACCGCTATACCTCGCTGCACGCGACGATCGGCACCTTGGCAGCGCTGCACCATCGCGACAAGACGGGCCAAGGTCAGCTCGTCGATTGCTGCCTGATGGATTCGGCGCTGACCATGGTCGAGATCCCGACCTCCTACTACCTCGCGACCGGCCAGGAGGGCGGCGAGAGCGGCCGGCCGCCTTATAAGGCCAAGGACGGCTATGTCGTGATCTCCGCTTCGGGGAGTGCGATGGCGACGCGGCTGATGCGGATCGCCACCGGCGACGAGAACGCGTCGGTCGCCGGCTGGACCAACCGCGCCGGCCAAGCCGATCCGCGCAAGCTCGCGGTCGCCAAATGGTGCGCCGAGAACACCGTCGATCACATCGTCAAGACCCTGCTCGACGCCGAGATCCCGGTGGCGCCGGTCAAGACCATCCCGCAGGTCGCCGAAGACCCGCATCTGTGGGAGCGCGAGATGCTGGTCAAGATGGCCGACCCGGTCGCCGGCGAGATGTATCTGCCGGGCGCCACGATCAAGATGTCGAAGACCCCCGGCCGCCTCGGCCCGGTCCCGACCCCGGGCCAGCACACCGATGAGCTCCTATCGCAAATCCTCGGCTACGACCGCGCCGCCCTCGACGAATTGCGAGCCGCCAAAGTCATCGGCTGAACCCTGAAGTCGCGGCCTCTGGACCCGGTCGCCCACGACCCGGCGCATCGCGGGGTCGTGGCGCAACCTTTAGACGATATGGTCAATCGCGCGAGTCGTTGAAAAGGTCCTTGTGGAGCGCTTTGAAATTGTCGGTAAAACGCAGGATCTGAAACCCATTGCCGTCGCTTACCGTCCAGATCTCCAGCTCGGTCCCGTGGCCGTTGCCCGTAGCCGTGCCCGTTACCCTTTCCGTTGCCCTTGCCGCGGCCGGGAATGACCTTTTGAAAGCGCGCGTAGCCCGCTATCCGATCGACAGTCAGATCGACGCCCGGTGCCCAGCTCCCCGATCCGGGAAGAAAAGCCGTGCGCGGCGCCGGCGGCTTGTAGTACGCGATCTCTTTAGCATGGAACAGATCGCGAATATCGAAAACGCGCAAGCCTGCGTTGTGAAACGTGCAAGCAAGCATTGTCGGATTGTCGGCGCGGTTGGCAACGCATCTTTCCACGCTGTACTCCGGGGCTCCGGCGCCGGTATCGGGCGGATCGTTGACCAGGAGGTTGCAATTGGCGGCCTCGCTCACTTCGAGCTGCAGGTTGGCGACGATCTTTGGGTTCTTCTCATTGGTGATGTCGATGATGTTCGGATAGCCAAACGGCGACGCCCCGCGGGCGCACGCGGCGGGGAGACCCCCTGCCCCGCCCGCGCCGCCCAACTCGTCGGTGCTGACGATGTAGGTGCGCCCGTGCACATGGATCGGGTACATGTCCTCGGCCTGCCCCTGGTCCTGCCAAAAGACCTTGCTGACAATCCGGATCTGCGGATTGGGCCGACGCAGCTGATAGTCGCTGACGTCGTCGATCACCAGTCCGTCCGGACCGATCGAGGAGCCGGTGTTGCCGAATAGGCCGGGCTGCCCCGCGTAGAGCCGGGTCCCGGCGGCGTTCGTCCACATGCCGTGGGGCCTGCCGTCACCCAGGAACTGCCAGGGCGGGAGCTCCTGCGGGTTCAACGGGTCGTCGAGGGCCACGACGTATACGAAGCCGCCGATGCCTCGATTGTTCTGGCCGACATAGTAGGTCAGACCGTCCTGCGCGAAATTGCCCATATGCGCCTGGCTGCCGGGCAACGTGATGCTCGCCGTTCGTGACGGATGGAGGCAGTCTTTGGCCAGGTCATAAAGGGCAAAGTTCGGCCCGTTGTTTTGGGCGGCCGCGAGGAGCTTTCGCCCGACATGCGCCCGCAGCGTCTCATGCGGGTTCAGCATCGCCGGCGTGTCGTCCAGATAGGTGCTCGCCTTCGGATGCGCGGGATCCGAAACATCCACCACCACGACACCGAGATGCTGCTGCTGCGAATTGTCGTTCGTGGCAAAGTAGGCGCACTGGTCGAAGTAAGCCGGCCCGTTCTGCGAGACCGCTCCCTCACCGCGGAACTGGGACACGAGCTCCAGGTTGCAGTTGTAGGCGCGTTCGGAATCGCCGCTGGAACGTTCTTGCGGCGTGGTCTGGCCTTGCAATCCGCTTTCGGTGTGGTCCCCGCGACCACACTTGGCTTGGGGCACCGATCCGGCCAGCGCCACTGAAGCGCTGAGGAGCAGTGCCAGCGACACCACTGTTGCAATTGCAATTGCCCCGATTCGCTCTTGCTTGATCATGTTTCCCCCTTGCATGCAGGTGTTCTTTATGGCGCTGCGGGATATCCGCGGATTCTGTAGCGCTCGATTGCCACGCGGCTCGACCGTCTAATCCGACATCCTCCAGATTTCCGGCTGTTTCGGAGCCAGGATCACCTCTTTGGCAGAGTTGGGCAACGCCAAATCGCGGATAGCGCGGGTAAATGGCGATCGAAGCCGCCGGCTACCCGCCGGCCTGCACAAACCAGTCGAGAATTTCCTCGCCGGTCCAGAACAGCACGTCCTGGTGCGCGCGGATCGCGGCGAGCGCCATGCGGAAATATTTGAGGCGGTGCGGCGCGCCCATGATGTAGGGGTGGACGACGAGCGCCATGATCCGCGCCGATTGGGCCGCATCGGCGTAAATCTGCTCGAACTGGTCGATCGCGCGGTCGAAATATTCGCCGGCCTTGTGATGCTGGATCAGCATCATCGCCACATCGTTGCATTCCTGCGTGTAGGGCAAATTGACGATCGGCTTGCGCCGGGTCTTCAGCCACACCGGCTCGTCGTCGAGCACCCAGTCGCAGACATAGTCATAGCCTTCCTCGGCCAAGAGATCGGGCGTTTCCCAGGTCTCGGTCAATCCGGGGCCGAGCCAGCCACGCGGGTTTTTGCCGGTCACCCCGCGGATCGCGGCGGCGGTCTTGCGGATGTCGAGGCGCTCGTCGGCGACCTTTTGCATGTTCTTTTGGCTGAAGCCGTGGCCGATAAATTCCCAGCCGCGGTCGAGCGCCGCCCGTGCTATCGGCGCGTAACGGGCGATCGCCGAGCCGTTGATCGCCAGCACCGCACGCACCCGCTCTTCGTCGAGCGCTTCGAGCATGCGCCAGAACCCGACCCGGTTGCCGTATTCGTGCCAGGCCCAGTTCGGCACGTCCGGCATCGGCGCACCCCCCGCCGGTGGCGTCAGCACGGTGCGCGGCATCGGCTCCTGCGGGTCCCACTCCTCGACATTGACGATGACCCAGACCGCCATCCTGGCGTCCTGCGGCAGGTGCAGCTTCCGCCGCCCGGCGATCGGCGAATATTCGAGCCGCTCGCTCGGCAGCATGATCCTGTTGTCGCTCATCCCGTCGCCGCCCTCGCCTGCCGGTACCAGTCGAGGATTTCGACGCCGTTCCAGTGCAAGACGCCGGCGTGGCGGTTGACATGGTCGTAGACGGCTTCGAGGTATTTGATCCGGTGCGGCTGGCCGCTGATATAGGGGTGGATCGCGATCGCCATGACCTTCGCCCGGTCCGCGCCCTCTTCGTAGAGCCGGTCGAAGGTGTCGATGCAGCGCGTCGTAAAATACGCCGATTCATGGTGCTGGACGAGCATCATCGGGATGTCGTTGAGCTCGACCGAATAGGGGAGCGTGACGAGCGGGCCGTGCTTTGTCCTGATCTCGGTCGGCTCGTCGTCATAGACCCAGTCGCCGATATATTCGATCCCCGCCGCCGCCAGCAAATCCGGAGTGTCGTAGGTTTCGGTCAAGCCGGGGCCGAGCCAGCCCTTGGGCTTGGCGCCGGTGAGGCGCCGGATCGTTTCGAGCGATTTGGCGATCATCGCCCGCTGGTCCTCGACCTTGTGGATCGGCATCTGCTCCCAGGCATGCCCCATGAATTCCCAGCCGGCCTCGTGCGCCGCCCGCGCGACGCGCTCGTATTCCTCGCAGACACGCGCGTTGATCGACAAGGTCGGGCGAATCGAAAGCCGCCGGAAGAGCTCGAAAAAGCGCCATACCCCGACCCGCATGCCGTATTCGTGCCAGGCCCAGTTGGGCAAATCGGGGAGCAGCACCTGGCCGGTCGGCGCCGGCAGCACCTGGCGCGCCATCGCCCGCGAAATCGACCAGAATTCGAGGTTGACGATGGTCCACACGACAATCCGGGCCCGGTTCGGGAGCTCGAGCGGCGGCCGGTCGACGATCGCCGAAAAGGTGCTGCGCTTGCGCGGGATCATTTTTTCTGCCTCGTTGCTCACCGGTTAAAATCCTCTCGGTGACGATCCTGGCGCGGCACCGGCCGACGGGCAAGCGCGCAGGCCGACGCCCTGAAGCTGCGCCCTGCAACGCAGCACTGCAAAGTCAACATTCCCCAATGGGCGCCGCCGCGGACATGGTTCATGGGCGTCGCGGCCGGACGGCCGGCTGCTGCGAGTGAGTAGGGGCCGATGAGACTGCAATTCTTCCGCGGCAATTTGTTTGTTGCCAATTTGCCGCCCGCGATTACCGACGATGAGCTGGCCGAAGCCTTCGATCCTTACGGCATCGTGCTCAGCGCCTCGGTCGCCCGCGATCCTTCGACCGGCAAACGGCTGCGCTATGGGTTTGTCGATATCGCGACGGAGCGCGCGGCAAAGCTCGCCGTGACCAAGATGAACGGTGCCGAGGTCGACGGGCACAATCTCGATGTGCGGATGAGCGAGCGGCCGGGGGCCGGGAAAAAGCCGCCGCGGGCTCAGGCGTCGCCGCGCCGACCGCCGCTGCGGCCGGCCCCGCGCCCGAGCGCCGAGCACGAGGACGCCGGCGAGCCCGCTTTCACCCCGCGACCGCGCCGCCAGCCGACCTTCCAGGTCGAGCACCGCTCCCTCCCGCGCCGCCCGTAATCGCGCCGCCCGTAATCACCCCGCTCCGGGACGCTTCATTCGGACCCGCGCCGGAGCGCTTTGCGGGTCAGATCGAGTATTCGGGGATCGGGTCGAGCGGGGTGCCGCCTTCGACCGGGTGGCCTTCGGCGCGCCAGCGCAGCATCCCGCCCGAGAGGTTGGCGATATCGGCAAAGCCCGCTTCGCGCAGGATCACATTTGCCTGGGCCGACCGGCTGCCGGCGCGGCAGACGGCGACAATCGGCCGGTCTTTCGGCAATTCGCCGGCACGCTCGGCCAGCGCGCCGAGCGGGATCAAGACCGCACCCTTGATATGCCCGAGGGGCCCCGTGAACTCGTCCGGCTCGCGCACATCGAGGATCTGCACCCCCCGCGCATGCTCTTCGAGCCCGTGCGGGTCGATCTCCCAGATGCCGGCAAAGCTGTAGCGCAGCGGCGCCCATTCGGGCTCGGCGGCGATGTCGATCGCGGTCTGCGGCCGGCCGCATTCGAGGTTGGCGGGGACCGCGACATCGAGCTTTTTCGGATGCGCCAGGCGCAGGTTCTTCATATAGCCGGCAAAGTCGCCCTCGCCGGTTTCGCCGCCCAAACGCGGGTTGTAGCGCCGCTCCTCGCGCACGCTGGTGACGGTCAGGCCGCGATAGTCGTGCGCCGGGTATAAGAGGCAATCCTCGGGCAATGTGAAAATCTGCTGGTGCACCGAGCGGTACATCGCATGCGGGTCGCCCTGTTGGAAATCGGTGCGGCCGCTGCCGCGCACCATCAGGCAGTCGCCGGTAAACGCCATGCTGCGGTCGTCGAGCACATAGGTCAGGCAGCCATTGGTATGGCCCGGGGTCTTGCGCACCAATAGATTGCGGCTGCCAAAGGCGACGACATCGTCCTCGACCAGATAGCGGTCGGCGCCCGCAGCACCGCTCTCGGCGGAGAGCGCGATACGGCATCCGGTCCTTTGCTTCAGCAGCCAGGCGCCCGTGACATGGTCGGCATGGACATGGGTTTCGAGCGCGTAGGCGAGCTTCAGGTCGAGCTCGGCGATCAAGGCCGCGTCGCGCCTGACCTGCTCGAAGACCGGGTCGATGATGACCGCGGCCCCGCTCGCGCGGTCGCCGAGGAGATACGTGTAGGTCGAGGATGGCGGGTCGAAGAGCTGCCGAAACACCAACATCGCCCGACTCCCTGAACCTACCCAAGCGCGCGTGCTATCCTATCATTTCCTGCGGCGAAAAGGGAGGCGGCGCACCATGGCCGAGATCGCGATCACCGGGCTCGGCGAAACCGACCGCGCCCGCTGGGCCGAGCTGTGGCGCCTCTATCTCGAATTTTACGAGACGCAATTGCCGGCCGAAATCTACGAGCATACCTGGCGCCGGCTCTTGGCATCGGAGGGCCCGATCCGCGGCCTCGGCGCGCGGCTCGGCGGCGCCCAGGCACCGCTCGCCGGCATCACCCATTACCTCTTTCACGCCCACGCCTGGAGCACCCACGAGGTGTGCTATCTGCAAGACCTCTACGTCGACCCCGCCGCCCGCCGCCACGGCGTCGGCGCCAAGCTGATCGAGGCCGTCGCCGCGATCGCCCGCGAGCGCAGCTGCCTGCGCCTCTACTGGACCACCAAGGAAGACAACGCCACCGCCCGCTCGCTCTACGACCATATCGCCCATTTCAACGGCTTCATCCGCTACGACTACGCGCTCGACTAAACCCGGACCGTTCCGACCGCGTAGGGCGGAAAAGCGGCAGCGCATTCCGCCATCGGCGCATTTCGCGACGACTGTATCTGGGGCCATGGTGTTGGCATGCCTGACTACCGACGCAATCGGATCCCGAGCGCCACCTAATCTTCTTTACAGCGAAACCCGCGCCACCGGCGCTCCGACCGGCCCGTTACGCACATCGACGCGTTGCGGGATGCGGTTCCGCAGTGGGCGCCCGCGCATCCTTCCGCATCGCGCTGCATGACCGGCGGGCTTTATCCAGCCGATTGACTCAGCGGTGGCGCAGAGCCGACCGTGACCAGAAGGCGGCCGTAAGCTAAGCGGCGGAATGCGCTGCGCTGTTCCACCCTACGCTTGCTACGATTATTCGCTCGTATAAAATGAGGATAGGCCCTATCTGATATTGTGTCTCCCTGGCTTGAAGGAAAGCCGCGCGGTCAAGTATCCGTCCCCGCGGGGCTCGCTCCAGAGACAAGTCAAAACCGAGTGGCGGGCCGGCCCCCAGTATGCTCGAAAGGTGACCCGATGACTTTTTGAGGACTTGGAAAAATTCGTCATATTGCGCCTTACGCGACATTGCTCATGGCACTCGCCGAATGCAAAAACACAAGATGTAGATTTTCACATGGAAGCATCATGACCGCCGACGCCAGCTCGACATATTTATGCCCGCCCGCTCAGGCCGCAGAGCCGGGAAACGATCCGGTAAACCCAAAACCAGACCACCGTAGGGCCTATTGCGCCGAGCGGAAAGAGAAGCGCAACCCAGACGACCCCACCGAACGGCGGAGGCAGGCGCGCGATTGCAACCAAGATCGGTCCCAGGACCGGCGGCGCGACGAAACCCACCAAGCCGACTGCCAGAAGCCCGGTCACCAACGTAGTGGCGAAGATCACCGCGACTTGCATCCGCGTTTATATCGCTTCCCGGCTGGAGTGCACAATCAACTTCGTCGCCTATATACGTATGAGCCGTGGGCAAGGAGCTGATAATGACCCTGAACGACCGCTTCGAACAATTCATGCTCTCAACAAGGGGCGTCGAAAGCATCGATCAACTCCTAAAGCAGTCTGTTATCGAGGGGCGGCAAAGAGCCGATTACCTTGCCTGTAATCGACGCGTCGTCATAGAGCAGAAGTCTATTGACGTTAATCCGGATTATAAAATTCAGAGATTTCTCAACACGCTTGCCAGTGCTGGCCGCCTCCCCGGCTGCGGTCAGACGGATTGGACGCTCGCAGAACTCTTAAGCAAGGTCGGCCCGGATGGCTCTGCCCTGTTCGATGAATTACGGGAACGAGTAACGAAGGTTCTTGATGACATCATTGCGAAGGCCGACTCTCAGACGAGAGATACGAAGCAGACGTTTCTTATTCCTGAGGCAATCGGCATCGTTATTGTATTGAACGAGCACGCACAGCATATATTTCCTGATATTGCTATGGTTAAATTGTTTGATATGCTTCGAAAACGACGGCAAAATGGTGAACTGCGCTACGTTCATAATCAGGTAATCGTTCTGATTTCCGAAGCCCACCTTATAAATTCAGATGACGATGCAACAAGGTTCAGTATGGCAACCATATATTCTGACGCGGGTAACGAAATTCCGCTAGCGACTACGTATACGGAAAGCCTGAAACAGCAATGGGCGACGTTTAATAATGCCGGGTACGAGAAATAGTCGGAGTTTTGGGACAATTTCAGAACGCGCGACCCCTTAAAGGTTATTACCGTAGTCAGGCCCCCGCCGATATAGCGTTCGCCGCCGTTGATTTTCCAGATGACCGGTTATGCGGCTTTTGTAAAGGGCATACGCCTAAGCCAGGTTGTCTCGGCGCCTTCGGCCCAGGACATCGAGTGCTCGACCGTCGGTCGGACGCCAACTTACCCGAGAGCGCGCGGTCATTTTCGCGGGCGCGCTTTGCGGGCGGCGTAGCGGGCGTCGCGGGCGGCTTTGCGTTCGGCTTCAAGAGCGAGGTCGTCGGCGGCCTGCTGGGCGATTGCGGCAGCGCGAGCCGCCTCTTCGGCTGCCTCGGCAACTTTGCGCGCGGCCTCTTCGGCGGCCGCGGCGGCGGCGCGCGCGGCTGCCTCGGCGAGCCGGGCGGCGCTGCGCTCGGCGGTGCGGGCGGCGCGAGCCGCATCGGCCGCCTGCCGGGCGGCCTGGCGTTCGGCGAAGGCCGGATCGTTTGCCCCGGATCGCGCTCGGAACTTCTCCTGCAGCGCCTTCTTCGCGTTCGCGGCGGCGTTCAGCCGGTCGTCGAAGCTCGTCTTCTTCGAATTATCCATCTCGCTCCACCTCGCAAGGTCCGGCCGCGTCGGACGCCCATCGGCACAGCATGCCCGAGATCCGGCCGTCGCGGAACGCGCCGCTTGTTGCACGCTCGCACGCGATCCGCCGGAACGATCGGGCCTTTTTTCAGCCCCCTCGACGCTCGGCCGGAATCTCGGCCGGGGCGGCTGCCGGCGCCGACAATGGTGCCCGGAACTTGAGCACGGCGAGGTTGGCCGCCGCCAGGATCAGGCCGATGTCGTAATAGCCGTAGCCGACCGCGGCGCCGATGATGCCGACCGACCAGATGCTGGCGGCGGTCGCGTTGCCGGTGGTCATGTCGCCCTGTCTGATGATGGCGCCGGCGCCGATAAAGCCGATGCCGGTGACCAAGCCTTGCAGGACATTGCCTTGCGCCGCCGCCCCCGCGCCCAGCACCGAGGTCGCGGTCTGCACCAGCCCGCAGCTGGCGATCGCCACCAACGGAAAGGTGCGGATGCCGGCGCTGCGCTCGGCGCGCGCCCGGTTCCAGCCGATCGGCAAAGCCAACAGAAAAGCGGCGAGGAGGTGCACGAAGTGTTCGAGGCCGTCGCCCCATACGCCGAACATCCCCGACACTAGACGTATCGACCCGACACTAGACGTAGCGAAACGTCGTGAACATCCCGGCATCGAGATGATAGAGCAGGTGGCAGTGAAACGCCCAGAGGCCCGGGTTGTTGGCATCGAAGGCGACGACGACGCGGCGGCCGGCCGGCACCAGCACGGTGTCGCGCACGGCGCCCGAAAAGCGTGTGCCGTCGATCTCGACGACCTGGAACTCGTGCCCGTGCAGATGCATCGGGTGCGACATCCGGGTTTTGTTGACGAGCACCAGCTCGACCCGTTCGCCCTTGGCGATCGGCAAGGGCGGGACCTCCTTGCTCCACACCACATTATTGATCGACCAGACATATTTCGCCATGTCGCCGGTCAGGTCGAGGGTGTGCACGCGGTCGGCCTTGCGCGCTGCCAACGGCTTTGCGGCGCGCAAGCGGCGTTCCAACTCGAGCGTCAGGGCCGGCGACGCCTGCCCCGCCATGTCCGAAATGCGCGAAATCTCGGCATCCCCGGCGGCCAGCACGATGCCGGTTTGCTTGCGGTCTCCTTCGAGGACGGCGAGTATCGGATAGGCGCCGGGCCCGCGCTGGAACCGTGGTGCGGATATCGAGGCGCTGCGCCACCGCGATCGGAAAGACGCGGCCGGCGGTCGGGGCGATTTGAAAGCCGTCGACCGCGATCAGCTCGCCCTGAAGCGCGCCGAGATCGACATGGTAGGCGCTCATCGACGAGCTGTTGATGATGCGCAGCAGCACCTTGCCGCCGGGCTCGACCCTGACGATTTCGGGGTCGGCGAGGGTGCGGTCGTTGGCGAGAAAGGCGTCGTATTTGACATCGTTGAGATCGGGTGCGGCGGCCATCGCCGCACCGGCATTGCCCATTGCCATGCTCGCCATCTTTTTCGGCTGTTTCAGCTCGTCGAAGATTTGCTGCGGCGGCGTAAAGCTGAAATCGGCGAGCATGACCACGATTTCCTGCTGATCGGGCCGGTCGCGGTCGTCGTGGATGATCAGCGGCGCCGCCATCAGCAGCTGCTCTTGCAATCCCTGGTGCGAGTGCATCCAGAACGTGCCGCCAAAACGCAGCTTGAAATCGTAATTGGCGCTGCCGCCGGGGCTGATCGGCGGGGCGGAGATGCCGGGCACGCCATCCTGCCGCCAGGGCGGGGTCAGGCCGTGCCAATGGATCAGGCTCGGCTCGCCGATCTTGTTTTCGACGCGCACCCGAAACCGCTTGCCGATATCGGTGGTAATCCCGGCGGTGCCGTCGGGCTGGCGGATGGCAAAGACCGAGGCCGGCTTGCCGTTGACCTCGATGGTTTGCGTTTGCAGCCGCAGGATCGTCGGCGCGGCCTTGCCGGCGCCGGCATCCTTCGCCGGCGGATTTTGCGCACCGGCGGCGGCGGGGACGATCGCTGCGGCGAGAGCGCCGGTCATCACGGCGCGGCGTGAGGGCATTGCGAAAAAACTCCTCGAGCGACGGGAAGACGCTTCGGCACCTCTGCAAAATTGGCCTGATTAACCATATCGCTGCCGGTTTTGCGACTCGGCCGATTTGCGTTGGGCTAATGTAAGGTTATTGTAAGTTTGGAGGCCACAAAAGAGCGGCTGGCGGATTTCGCCCGCTCGCCCGCTTCCAGGACGCGGCATTGCCTACCAAGGAGAGGAAACGCTGCGATGCGCATCGACACCATCGATCCGACCAAGACGGCGATGATCGTCGTCGATATGCAGAATGATTTTGTGGCGGCGGGTGCGCCGATGGAAACGCCTGCGGCCCGTGCCATGGTGCCGAAACTGGTCGAGGCTCTGCGCATTTGCCGGAATGCCGGCATTCGCGTCATCTACACGGCGCATGTGCATCGCCGCGACGGCTGCGACATGGGCCTGTTCGACGACATGCACCCGCCGATCGCCAATCGCGACGCGTTGGTGGACGGCACGCCCGGTGTCGACATCTACCCCGAGCTGACCCCGATGCCGGGCGAGCACGTAGTCAAAAAGCATCGCTACAGCGCCTTTTTCGGCACGGATCTCGACATAATCCTGCGCGAATGGGGAATCGATACGGTCATCGTCTCCGGAACGACGACCGAGAATTGCTGTCACGCAACCGCGCGCGATGCAATGTTCCGAAATTACCGGGTGGTATTTCTGTCGGATGCGACCGCGACCTACGACTATCCGGACCGAGGCTTTGGTGCCATGCCGAACGCCGAGGTTCACCATGCAACCCTGGTCATCCTCGCTGCTTCGACAGCCCATGTGATGTCGGTGGCGGATATGGGCGCGCGCGTGACCGCCGCTGCCGATCGGCAAAGGTTGTAAGAAAAAACGCCAACTCCTATTTTGGCGGCGTCCGCCGCCCTTCCGGGAGCCGTGCCGTGACCGAGTTTTTGCCGCCGCTCGCCTCTTATCCGCGC
This sequence comes from uncultured Alphaproteobacteria bacterium, assembly GCA_963702685.1. GTDB lineage: Bacteria > Pseudomonadota > Alphaproteobacteria > ATCC43930 > CGMCC-115725 > AP-15. The sequence goes on from CAVPDQ010000014.1 coordinate 595,382, forward strand.
CTGCGGCTCAGACGCAACCGGCGCGACGCCTGGTCGCGCAAGCTCGTCGCCGAGCACGTGCTGACCGCCGGCGACCTGATCTGGCCGGTCTTTGTCCATGACGAGGGGAAGAAGGCGCCGATTGCCTCGATGCCCGGTGTCTTTCGCCTGCCGATCCCGGCCTTGGTCGATGCTGCCGGCGAGGCGGCGGCGCTCGGCATCCCGACCGTTGCGATTTTCCCGGCGGTGCCGTCGGCATTAAAGGACGACGAGGGCAGCGAGGCCCTGAACCCCGGCAATCTCGTTTGCCGCGCGGTCACGGCGCTGAAACAGGCGTTGCCGGACCTCGGCGTGTTGTGCGACGTGGCGCTCGACCCGTTTACATCGCATGGCCATGACGGCGTGATCCGCAAGGGCTATGTCGCCAACGACGAGACCGTGGCGCTCCTGCGCCGCCAGGCGGTGATCCAGGCCGAAGCCGGCTGCGACATCATCGCCCCTTCCGACATGATGGACGGGCGGGTGGGCGCGGTGCGCGACGCACTCGACGAGGCCGGGTTCGAGCATGTCCGGATCATGTCCTACGCAGCCAAATACGCCTCGGCGTTTTACGGGCCGTTTCGCGACGCGATCGGCTCCAAAACCGCGCTCGGCAGCGCCGACAAGCGCACCTACCAGATGGACCCGGCAAATGGCGACGAAGCGCTGCGCGAGGTGGCGCTCGATTTGCAGGAAGGTGCGGACATGGTCATGGTCAAGCCCGGCCTGCCCTATCTAGATGTGGTGCGCCGGGTCAAGGAAGCGTTCCGGGTGCCGACCTACGCCTATCAGGTCTCGGGCGAGTACGCGATGCTGCACGCCGCCGCGCAAAACGGCTGGCTCGACGGCGAGCGCGCGGTGATGGAGACCCTCCTCGCCTTCAAGCGCGCCGGCGCCGACGGCATCCTCACCTACGCCGCCGTCGATGCGGCCCGCATGCTGAAACCGGGCTGAACCGATGCAGATCGACCTGACAGAAGAACAGCAGGACTTCATCCGGCGCGCGATCGCCGACGGTCGGCTCGGGCAGGCCGAAGACGCAGTTCAGGCGGCTCTCGGGCTGTGGATCGAGCGCGAGCGGCGCCGCGACGAAATCCTGGCTGCTATCGATGAGGCGGAAGCCTCTATTGCACGCGGCGAGGGTCGAATAATCACGCGGGAATCGATGCGTGAGCTGGCCGAGGAAGTTCATCGGCGCGGCCTTGCGCGGTTGTCGGCAGAAAAAGCCCACAGGCGCTGATGGCGCACCGGGTCGCGCCTGAGGCCGAAACCGAGCTCGACGAAATCTGGTCCTATATTGCGCAGAACAGCGGAAGCAGCGAAGCCGCAAGACGCGTCATAGCGTCAATTACGCAGCGCTTCTACCTGCTTGCAAATCACCCGCGGCTTGGTCGGAGCCGAGATGACCTACGCCCCGGCTTGCGCAGCCTGATAGCTGGAGATTACATCATTCTCTACAGGATCGAGGGGCAGGATGCGGTTATTCTGCACGTCTATCATGGAAGACGAGACGTCGAGGGTTTGATCAGGTCGGAGGAGTGACGCAACGCTGAGCGGTTAAACCCCCGCCGCGTTGCCGGCTCGGCCGGAACGATCGGCAGCATGGCGCGCTCCTTCGGTGAGCTACGGCGTGATCTTGCCGTCGCGCACGGCGATGCGGACGGGCTTGATCTCGATGTCCTGCCACACGCCGTCGGTGACATAAGGCTCGCGGGCGAGCCAGGCGTCGAGCTCGGCGCGGCTCGGGAATTCGGCGATGACGACCGAGCCGACCATATTGCCGGCATCGTCGAGAATGGCCGAGCCGCTGACAATCTCGCCCTTTGCAACCATCCCTTCGATGCCGGCGAAATGCGCCGGCCGCGCGGCCCGCCGCCGCGCCGGTGCCTCCGCATCGGTGCCGTCGCGTCCAATCACCAGAAACTGAGCCATCCCTTGCTCCTTCAAAGCGCGCTGCGGCGGCTCGACCCGCCGCCGTCGATAGTGATGATCGAGCCGGTGGTGTAGCCGGATCTGTCCGAGGCGAGGAAGGCTGCCATAGAGGCAATCTCCTCGGGCTTGGCGGCGCGACCGAAAGCGTGGCCTTGCATCAGCTCGCGCCAGCGCTCGGCGTCGCCAAAGCGGTCCTGGGCGCGGGTCTTCATCAAGGTGACGAGCCGCTCGGTCATAACCGGGCCGGGGTTGATGCCGATGACGCGCAGGCCGTCGCGGGGTGCGGTGCCGCCGATCGCGCGGGTAAACGCCATCAGCGAGGCGTTCCCCGACGAGCCGGCGATATAGTCGAAATCGGGGTTCTCGCCGGCAGCCCCGAGGATGTTGACGATGACCCCAGCCTTGCGCTCGCGCATCAGCGCGTAAAAGCGCCGGGTCATGTTGATGTAGCCGAACACCTTCAGATCCCACGCGGTGCGCCAGCGCGCCTCGTCGATCGCGTCGAGATTGCCGCCGGGAATGGCGCCGGCGTTGTTGACCAGGATCTCGGTGTCGGCGCAGTCGGCGGCGAGCGCGTCGACATTGCGGCTGTCGGCGAGATCGAGCGGGTAGAAGCGCACCGCGACATTGTGCTTGGCAACGATCGCCGCGCGTGCGGCTTCGAGATCGGCTGCGGTGCGCGACACCAGGACGACGTCGCACCCCTCCTCGGCCAGCGCCTCGGCGCAGGCCCGTCCGATCCCTTTCGAGGCGCCGGTGACCAGCGCCTTTTTCCCGCGCAACCCCAGCTCCATCGCATTCCTCCCGTCGAGCCGCCCGAACGCCTTATATCAATCTGGCGCCGGCCTCCGCCATGGCCCGCAGCGCGCGGTCGAGCGAGCCGCCGAGATCGATCCCGCGGCAGGCCTCGGTCGCGACCTCGACCTCGAACCCGGCCTCGCGCGCATCGATCGCCGAAAACAGCACGCAAAAGTCGGTGGCGAGCCCGGCCAAGGTCAGCCGCTCAAAGCCACGTTCGCGCAAATAGGAAGCAAGGCCGGTCGGCGTCCGGCGATCGTTCTCGCGAAATGCCGAATAGGAATCGATCTCGCGCAAAAAGCCCTTGCGCAGCACCAGCTCGGCGTGCGGGACGGCGAGATCGCGGTGAAACGCCGCCCCTTCGGTCCCTTGGACGCAATGGTCCGGCCACAAGATCTGCGCGCCATAGGCGGCCTCGATCGTCTCGAAAGGCTGGCGGCCCGGATGCGAGCCGGCAAAGGACAGATGGCCCCGCGGATGCCAATCCTGGGTCAGGACGACATGGGGGAATTGCGCTGCGAGTCGGTTGACCGCGGGGATGATGGCGTCGCCTTCGGGCACGCCGAGCGCACCACCGGGGCAAAAATCATTTTGGACGTCGACGATCAGCAAAATGTCTTTGTCGTCTTTTCGCCGCGCCGCGGCTCCTCGGTCCAATTTTCCCTCGCCGGTCGGGTTGCCGCCGGCACCACAATAGCGCATCGAACGCGATCCGGTCGGCAAATGCCTCGCGACCACCCCCGGTCCCGGCCTATGTCGCGGCCCGGCCGCCGTTGCGCGTTCCGAACGCGGCTCAGGTCCCGACCGCAAGCGGGCTCACCAGCTTTCTGAGCGCGGCGACAACGGAGAGCGGGGTCAGCTTTCCGGTCTTCGGGTTTTCCGATGGCACATTTTCGATCTGCATCGAAAACCGCGCCGCCTCGGCCTCGACTTCGATGCGATGGGTGTTGCGGGTGACCGCGGGGTCGGCCCAGATCTCGATCGTGGTGCGCTCGGGTCCGATCCCGGCCAAAGCGAGCGCGGCGGCGACGTTGACATTCGCTGGAAAGCCGCGCGCCGCCTCGCGCGCATTGCCGGTGAAGACGCGCTTCGGCTCGGTAAGCCCGTCGATAGCAATGCGGTTTTCCAAAAGGTAAGGCGCGCCGGCAAGACCGCCCGGCGGCTTGCGGGTAATCATATGCACGCGCGAAATGCCGCCTTCGGCCGCGGCAGCGACCGCATCGAGGCCGATCAACGCGCCGGTCGGCACCAGCACCCGCCCGCCGTTGCCCCGCGCCAGCTCGACCAGGTCGAGATTGTCTATGAGCGCGCCGCAGCTCAACACCAGGACGATCCGGCCATGCGCCAGCGCCGGCTCGGCGAGCTCGCGCAACAGCGCCGCCGGAGCGCATTCGACAACGATGTCCGCCGCTTCCCACAGCCCGGCGAGCGGCAGCACCGGCACCGGCCGGCGGAACCGGGCAACCGCTGCCTCGGCCCGCGCCCGGTCGCGCGCCGATACCGCGCCCAGGCTCAGCCCGTCGATGCCGCGATCGAGCCGCTGCGCGACCGCCATGCCGATGGCGCCGAGGCCGCCGATCGCGACCCCCAACGCTTGATGCCCTGCCATTCCCCGGCTTTCCTCGGCCGGCTTCAGTGCCGTTCCAGCTCGAACAGCTGGTCCTTGATTCGGAGCTTCTGCCGCTTCAGGTCGGAGATCGCGTCCTGGTTTGGGAGGGGATGCCGGTTTTCCTCGTCGATGGCGCGTTCGAGAGCCGCATGCTGTTCTTTCAGCGCCTCGATGCGATCTTGCAGCGACATGCACCCTCCCTTTCGCAATGATGGCGGCCGATGCTACGCCGGCCGCAGCGGCCGGCAAAGGACGCGCCCGCCGCTGATGACAAAAATATGTCGCGGCGGCGATGGGCAACAGGGGCGGATATGGCGCAGACATCCGAAACTTCGCGGTTGATCGTCGGCATCAGCGGCGCGTCGGGCGCGGTCTATGGGGCGCGCCTCCTTGAATTGCTGCGGCCGCTGCCGGTCGAGACCCATCTCGTCATCAGCCGCTCGGGCGAGGTGACCTTGGCGCTCGAAACCGGCCTCAAGCCGGCCGCGCTGCGTGCTCGCGCCGATGTCGTGCATGCCGCAGCCGATATGGCGGCGCCGATTTCGTCCGGTTCGTTCAAGACGATCGGCATGGTGGTGGCGCCGTGCTCGATCCGCAGCATGAGCGAAATTGCCAGCGGCGTGACGACGAGCCTCTTGACGCGGGCGGCGGACGTGGTGCTGAAAGAGCGCCGCCGCCTCGTCTTGCTGGTCCGCGAGACGCCGCTCCACACCGGCCATTTGCGGACGATGACGGCGCTGTCCGAAATGGGCGCGGTGATCGCGCCGCCGGTCCCGGCGTTTTATGCCAAGCCGGCGACGATCGCCGAGATGATCGACCACACTTTGGGCCGCGTGCTCGACCTGTTCGACCTCGACAGCGGCACGGTGCGCCGCTGGGGCGAGCGTCCGGCTGGCGGCTAGCTTCACTGCTTGCGCAGGAAGGTGTCGAGCGCATCGCAGATGAACCTTGTCTCCGCCGTCTCCCGGCCGAGATAGAGCAAGAGATTGGTCCGGGCCGCGGCGAGCCCGGCCGCCGGGCCGGCCTCGCCGGCGGGGCCGGCATATCCGGCGAGCCGCCGTTGGATCGCTTCTTCGGCAGCGAGCTCGAGCCGCTTGACGTCGTCGCGCAAGCGCAGCAGATCGGCGTCATTGCTGCTTTTCAGCCGCCGCCGCAACGCGCGCAGCGGCTCGACCAGCTCGCCGCGCAACGGCCTCGTTTCCGCCTCGGCGGCAGCCAGCGCGGCGCGGGTCAGCGGCGGGCGACCGGAGACGCCGAGCCACAGCGCAAAGAGGATCAGGTTGACGTCGCGCCCGTCCCGTTCTTGCAGCGCCAGCAGCGTTTTGCCGACATCGGGCCGAGCATAAAAAGCCGTCGAGAAGCGCCACAGCGCGGCCGCCTCGGCGCTGGTTCGGTCGGTCATGTCGCCATCCCGCCGGCGATGATATAATGTGGTGGACTGCCGGGCCATCTGCCATGGACCTCGATACCGAAGCGCTCAGAGCAAAGCTCGCCAGGTTGAAAACCGAGCATCGCGATCTCGACGACGTGATCGCGCGCCTGGCCGAACGCGCGCCGTTCGACCAGCTGCAGCTGCAACGCCTGAAAAAACGCAAGCTCTTGCTGAAAGACCAGATTTCGAAAATCGGGAGCGAGCTGCTGCCCGATATCATCGCCTGATCCCGTGCGCTTGTATGGGCCGGACCGGCCCCTATAATGCCGGCGGCGTGTTGCGATTGTGAAAGGGGCCGAATGACCGAGGCCGGGGTTGCGGTCGGCATTATCATGGGCAGCCAGTCCGATTGGCAGACGATGCGCCACGCCGCGACCGCTCTCGATCGGCTCGGCATCGCGTGCGAGACCCGCATCGTCTCGGCCCATCGCACACCGGAGCGGCTTTACGAGTATGCGCGCACCGCCCGGGGGCGGGGCTTGCGCGTGATCATCGCCGGCGCCGGCGGGGCCGCCCATCTGCCCGGCATGGCGGCGGCGCTGACGCCGCTGCCGGTGCTCGGGGTGCCGATCGAGAGCCGCGTGCTGAAAGGCGTCGACAGCCTTCTTTCGATCGTCCAGATGCCGGCCGGGGTGCCTGTCGCGACCTTTGCGATCGGCGAGGCCGGCGCGGTAAATGCCGCGCTTTTTGCCGCCGCTGTTCTTGGCCTTTCCGACCCGGACGCGGCACAGTCGGTGGATCGCTGGCGGCAAGAGCAGACCGCGGCCGTGACCGAGCAGCCGGACGGGCGTTAGTTAGTGGCGGCGACGGAAACGGCCGTGCTGGCCCCCGGGGCCACGATCGGAATCCTGGGCGGCGGCCAGCTCGGCCGCATGACCGCGCTCGCGGCGGCCCGCCTCGGCTATCGCTGCCATGTCTTTGCCAGCGAGCCGGAGAGCCCGGCCGCGCAAGTCTGTGCCGCCGCCACCGTGGCCGATTTCACCGACCGCACGGCGCTTGCGCGCTTTGCCGACGCGATCGATGTTGCGACGTTCGAGTTTGAGAACATCCCGGCCGAGGCGGTCCGCGCCGTCGCCACGCAGAAACCGGTGCTGCCGCGGCCCGAGATCCTCGAAATCACCCAGGACCGGCTGCGCGAAAAGGATTTTCTGCGCTCGATCGCGGTCGAGACAACCGGCTATCGCGAAATCGCCGACGCTGCGGCGCTCGAACGTGCGATGCACGATTTCGGCCACCCCGCGGTATTGAAAACCGTGCGCATGGGCTATGACGGCAAGGGCCAGGTGACCCTGACGCCGGAAACCCGCCTCGAAGAAGCGTGGCGGCAGATGGGTGGCGAGAGCGGCATTCTCGAAAGCTTTGTCGATTTCGCCAGCGAGATTTCGGTGATTGTCGCGCGCGGCCGCAACGGCGCCTGGGCGACCTATCCGCCGGTGGAGAACCATCACGTCGCCCACATCCTCGACACCACGATAGCACCGGCGCGGATCGCGCCCGAAACCGCGATGCGGGCCGAGGCGATAGCCCGCCATGTCGCGGAAAAGCTCGATCTCGTCGGCCTGCTCACGGTCGAGATGTTCGTAACTCAAGCGGGCGACATCCTGGTCAACGAGCTGGCACCCCGGCCGCACAATTCCGGGCATTGGACGATCGACGCCTGCCTCACCAGCCAGTTCGAGCAGCTGGTGCGGGCGTTGTGCGGGCTGCCGCTCGGCTCGGTCGAGCACCATGCCGATGCGGTCATGAAAAACCTGATCGGCGCCGACGTCGAAAAATGGCGCGAGGCGCTCAGCGACCCGCTGGCCAAGCTGCATCTTTACGGCAAGCGCCGCGTGCGCCCGGGACGCAAAATGGGCCACGTCACCCGGCTCATCCCCCGCCGCTGAGCCCCCTGCCGCTGAGCCGCCGCCTCAGCGCAGCGGGTGCAGCAACCGCAGCGGGTTTGGCAAGCGGCGCGCCGCATCGGCGAGACCGCGGCGCATTCGGCCGATCCGCTCGGCGTCATCGAGCCGGCGTTCGACAAAGGCGCGCGTCGCGGCGAACGCCTCCGAGCGGTCTTCGAGCCAATAAAGCACGCTCGCCGTCCAGATCGCGGCAAGGGTCGCGCGCTTTGTGTAAAAGCTGAAATCGGTCGAGCCGTCGCCGGCAGCGTACCAGATGCCGTCGACCGTCTCATAGACGAGCCGCAGGCCCAAGAGCGCATGCTGCGGCAGCGCCAGCACGCCGAGCCCGCGCCGCACCGCCTCGCGCCAAGGGGCGAGGATCTCGAGCCGGGTAGCGATCGCCAGCGCCACCTTCTCCGCCGTCCGCAACGGTTCGAGCGGCGAAGCTTCGAGACGGTCGAGCGTCTGCCGATCGGCCCAGCGGCTGAAGGCAGCGACGAGATCGGGCGCACCACGCGGAAAGAGGGCCAGCGCCTCGGCGGCGGTAAGACCGGCCCGGGGCGCAGCATGGCGCAAAGCGGCGCGCGACCAGCCGTCGAACGCCACTTCGGGCAGGATCGCCTCGATCAACGCCGTCCGTTCGGTCGCCTCCAGCGGGCTCGTCATGCCGGCCGCCCCTCGGCGAGATAAGCCGCCAGATCGATCGGGTGGCGCTGCAATTCCTCGGCGAACATCAAGAGCCGCTGGTCGGTCATTCGCTGCGGATACAGAATGCCGTCGAGGTGGTCGCATTCGTGCTGCACGACGCGAGCGTGAAAGCCTTCGACCTCACGCATGATCGGCTCGCCGTCGAGCCCGAGCGCCCGGTATCGGATGCGCAAATGCCGCGGCACCACGCCGCGCAGCCCCGGCACCGACAGGCAACCTTCCCAGCCCAATGCCCGCTCGCGCCCGACCGGCTCGATGACCGGGTTGATCAGGACCGTGAGCGCCTGCGCCATGTCGTCGGCCAAGCCGCTGAGCCGCTCGGAGCCGACCTCGAACACGACGATGCGCCGCGGCTGATACACCTGCGGCGCCGCCAGACCGGTGCCGCCGGCATCCTCCATCGTTTCGATCATGTCCGCGACCAGCGCGCGCACCCAAGGGGCGGTCGGGTCGTCGACCTCGGCGGCGACGCCACGCAGAACCGGGTGGCCCATACGGGCGATTTTCAACAGCGCCATGGTGACTATATGAGGCCGATGCCGGCAGCGGTAAAGCGCCGGCTCTCGGTCGGATCAAAGCTCGCTCTGCCGCTCCATCGACCGCAGGATCGCGGCGGCCGTCGCGGTGGCGGGGGCGGCCTCGCCGAGGGTGCGGCGATAGCTTTCGGCGACCTCGCGCTGCAATTCCCAGGCCTCGCCCCAATCGCCCTCCTGCCAGAGGATGCCGGCGAGGTTGCCGAGCGCCGCGAGGGTGTCGATGTCCTCGTCGCCGAGCTCGCCGGCCATGGTCGCGATCACCGATTGCAGCATCTCTCGTGCCGCGGCGAGGTCGCCTTGCGCGGCGACCGTGCCGGCGAGGTTGTTGATGGCGCGCAACGTATCGCGGCCGGTGTCGCCGGCGAGCGCCTGCATTCCGGCGACGACCTCCTCTTGGAGCCGGCGCGCCGTGGAGAGCTCGCCCTGCGCGGCCATCGTCACCGCCAGCTTCCCGATCGCCTTCAGCGTCTCGGCATGACCCGCGCCGAGGAGCCGGCGGCGCCCGGCGACAACCTGCTCTTCGAGCTTGCGAGCGGAGATCAGGCGGCCTTGCGCCCACAACAGCTCGGCAAGGTCGAGCATCGCGGTCAATGTCGTGGGATGCTGGTCGCCGAGAGACCGCCGCGCCTCGGCCAGCACCGCTTCCTGATCGGCGACGGGGTCCTCGCCGCTCATCGGTCAGGCGAGGTCTTCGGCCAGCGCCGCGCGGACCGCCTCGGGCATGACCGCCATATGCGCGTAGCTCGGGTGGTCGAAGCCGACGACAATCGACGTGCCCGCGGTCTTGAAGCGTGCGGCATCCTCGGAGCTGAGGCGAAACTCGATAAACTGGACCGCCGAGGCCTTGCCTTCCGGGCTGGTGTTTTCGCGAGCGGGGTCCGGAACGCCGCGCACCCGCCGCCCGCCGACATCGATCCCGCCGGCATCGATCCCGCCGACATCGATAAAGACGTGCTCCTCGATGCCGCCGAGCCGACCCAGCATCGCCGCGCGGCGCACTGGATCGTCGATCGCGAGCATGACCGTGGCGACGAGCTCCCGCCCTTGCGGCACCATCGGGTTGTAGGCGTCGAGCTCGTCTCGAAGCTGCGCCTCGCCGCCCTTTTCAATCGCCAGCATTTCCTGGACCTGATGCCGCATCGTCGCGAAATTCTCGAAATGGAAGGTCGCAAACGGACCGATTTCGAGCCGGCGCCGCCGTTTCAGCTCGGCAATCTGCCGGCGCCGCTCGGCCCGTACCGGCAGATAGTCGGCGACCGGCAGGATGTCGTCCCGCGTCAGCCGCCGCCTCGGCGCCGCCAATCCGTCGTTCATTTGCCCCTCGTCGTTTTGTCGGACCATGCGCCCTCGATGCCATAGGCGCGGGCGATCAGCTCGATCGGATGCAGCGCGCGCTGCGGCAACGCCTCACCACCCTCGATCTCCATGCCTTGGACGATATGCGCGCCGGCGAGCGGGCATTCCGAGGCGAGAAACGCCGAGCCGTTTTTGAGCGCCTGGCGCGCGACCGGCTTGCCCTCTTTGATGGCGGTGTCGAAATTTTCCTTGAGCACACCCCAAGAGCCGCCATGGCCCGAGCAGCGCTCGATAACCGAGACCTTGGTGTCAGGCAGGAGGCGCAGCATCTCGGCCGCCTTTTGCCCAATATTCTGCGCCCGCGCATGGCAGGCGAGGTGCACCGTGACACCGCCTGGGAGCGGTTCGAGACCCGGGGCGAGCCCCTCCTTCTTGGCGATAGCGACAATGTATTCGCTGATGTCGAACGTCGCGGCGGCGAGGTTTTTGACCGCCGGGTCGTCGGGCAGGATCAGCGGCCATTCGAATTTGAGCATCAGCGCGCAGGACGGCACGAGCGCGATGATGTCCCAGCCTTTGTCGATCCAGGGGCCGAGGGCCGCCGAAACCTGTTTCGCCGACGCCGCGACCGCGGCCAAATCGCCCTGCTCGAGCTGCGGCATGCCGCAGCAGCGCGGATACAAAACCTCGGTCTCGACCCCGTTCTTGGCGAGGACGGCGCGCGCCGCCTCGCCGATCCCCGGATTGTTGTAGTTGACAAAGCAGGTGGCATAGAGCACCGCCTTGCGGCCGTAGGCGGGCGCGGTGCGATCGACCGGGGGTGCGGTGCGCTTTGACCGCATCACAAAAGTCCGGCCGTGGAATTTCGGCAGGACCGCGCGGCGGTCGATGCCGAGCGCTTTTTCCATCACCGGGCGGGTCAGCCGGTTACGGGTGTCGCCGGCCCAATTGGCGAGCGGTGCGGCGAGCCCCGCAAGACGCCCGTTGCGATCGGTCGCGACCAGCTCGCGCCGCGCCTGCGGGACCTTGCCCTCGCTCAGCTCGACCGCCCGCCAGCGCAGCATCAGATGCGGAAAATCGACGTTGAACTCATGCGGCGGCACATACGGGCACTTGGTCATAAAGCACATGTCGCAGAGCGTGCACGCATCCGCGACCCGACCGTAATCAGAGGGCGCCACACTGTCGAGCTCACCGGTCGCGGACTTGTCGATCAGGTCGAAGAGGCGCGGGAACGAATCGCACAAATTGAAGCAACGCCGGCAGGTATGACAGATGTCGAAGACGCGGCGCATCTCCGCCTCGGTCTTCGCCCGATCGGCAAACTCCGGATCGCCCCAGACAATCGGATGCCGGGTCGGGGCTTCGAGGCCGCCTTCCTTCATCGCGGTGTTCCGACGGCAAGCTCGCAGCGGTGCAGCCTCAGCTCAGCGAGCCGAGCGCCTTCTGAAAGCGGCCGGCATGCGACTTCTCGGCCTTGGCCAGGGTCTCGAACCAGTCGGCGATCTCGTCAAACCCTTCTTCGCGGGCGGTGCGCGCCATCCCCGGATACATGTCGGTGTATTCGTGGGTCTCGCCGGCGATCGCCGCCGCCAGATTGTGCGAGGTCTCGCCGATCGGCATGCCGGTCACCGGGTCGCCGACTTCCTCGAGATATTCGAGATGCCCGTGGGCGTGGCCGGTCTCGCCCTCGGCGGTCGAGCGGAACACTGCCGACACGTCGTTATAGCCCTCGATATCGGCCTTCTGCGCGAAATAGAGATAGCGGCGGTTTGCCTGGCTTTCGCCGGCAAACGCCGCCTTTAGGTTTTCTTCGGTGCGCGAATTCTTTAAGCTCGCCATCGGTGTCTCCATGCGATTCGTTGCGGCGCTGCGTCCGCTCGATCGGGATATGGAGGCTCGGGCGACCCGTTCAATAGTTTAGAATCGATTTAATCTGCGGCAAATGGCGCGCAGCCGTCGCTGCTGCAGCACTCGGTTTTCGCGATGCTTCAGGGGCCGGGGCGGACGCGGACGATGATGTCGACGCGCCGAATTTCGGTGCCGGAAGGCGGCAGCGGCAGCCCGGTCACCGACAGGCGGTGCGCCGGGATGTCCTGCAGCTCGCCGGTATCTTCACAGAAGAAGTGGTGATGGTCCGCGGTGTTGGTGTCGAAATACGACCGGCCGGGCTCGACCACCGCTTCGCGCAGCAGCCCCGCTTCGGTGAATTGATGCAGCGTGTTGTAGATCGTCGCCAGCGATACGGTGATCCCTGCTGCCACGGCTTCGTTGTGCAGGTGCTCGGCGGTGACGTGGCGGTCGCCGTTTTCGAGCAACAGCCGGGCGAGCGCCAAACGCTGGCGCGTGGGCCGCAGGCCGGCGGCGCGCAGGCGTTTCAGGGCAGGCGATGGGGGGATCGTCTCATTCATGACACAAATATAGACGGGTTTGCCGCAAAATCAAAACCCGCAATGCGGCTGATCGCGTTCACACGCCACCCCCGTGTCCTGTCCGCCACAAAGCGGCACAGGATCCACGAGGGGCGGCCCGACGTTGCCCGCCGGGCCGGTGCGCCAAGCTCCTACAAATTCGCCTGGAAGTCGCTGTAGTCGCGGACTTTCTTGTAGATCTGCAGGCGGTTACGCTGGCTGTCGGCGACGATGATCTGATCGGTGGCCGGGTCGAACTCGACCGCCGTCGGGAAGCACAGGCGCCATTGCGGCTCGAGGCTTCTGACCCGGCGCCGCGCCTTCGCCATGTCCGGGTTGGCGTCGACGGTCTGCGCCCCCCATTTGGACAGGACCTGGGCATCGCCGATCAGATTGGCGAGTGGCCGGCCTTCCGAATCGAAGATCGCGACCCGGTGGTTGCCCCAATCGGTGACGTAGATGTCGCCGTCGGGATCTACCGCGACATCGGTTGGATGATTGAGCAAGCCCGGCTTTGGATATCCCTTGGTCTCTTCGCCTGCCGTCACATAGGGCCCGAACATGGTGACGGCATAGTCGCCATCGGGCGCCTCGACCTTGCCGTAGTGGCCGAACTTCATCAGGAACTTGCCCTCCGGGGAGAGCTTTTGGACGCGATGGTTCTTCCAGTCGGCGACGTAGATGTTGCCGTCCTTGTCGAGAGTGATGCCCCAGGGCTGGTTGAACTCGCCGTCGCCATTGCCGGCGCGGCCGCATTTGCCGACAAACTTGCCTTCGGGCGTGAAGACCTGCAGGCGGTTGTTGCCGCTGTCGACGACGATGACGTTGCCGTTTTTCTCGACCGCGATGCCGGCCGGGTGCAGCAGCTCGCCGTCGCCGCTTCCGGTCTTACCCCATTTGCGCAGGAACTTGCCGCTCGTGTCGAACACCGAAATCGTATTCTGCCAATCGTCCGACACGTAGACATTGTCGGTCTGGCTGCAGACCGCGACCCCGAACGGCCAGGTGCACTTGCCGTCGCCTTCGCCGTATTCGCAGAAATCGGCGATGTGCTCTTCTTCGCCGGGAGCGCCGATCTGCACCTTGTTGACGTGCATGCCGAAATTGTTTTCGTTACCGCGGTTGGCCGCGTAGAGGGTGCCGTTTTTGCCCAGGCACATCGTCTGGACGTAGTTGAAGCCCGGGCCGCGGGCGGCGTTGCGTCCGACGGCATGGCTCCAATCGTACACGCGTCCTTCGGAAACCGTTGTGAGCGGCATGGCGCTCCTCCTCTCTGATCCGTCGTCTGTCCTCGACATTCGGCTTCGCTCCTCCTGCCCGCGACCCGAAGATCACCGGCAGGAGGGCAAAACCGACGATGGCGCGCCTAGTTCAGGAACGCCGGCTGCTCAAAGGTGCCGTTGACGATCGGCGCCGGGTTGAGCTTCAGCCACTTGTCGAGGATCGTCGAGTAGATGCTGCGGAAGTCCATGTTCGGGTTCAGGTCGCCCTGGACCAGATGCTCGGGCTTCAGCGACGGCATCTCGCCGTAATGGCCGCCATTGACCTTTTCGCCGAGGACAAAAGCCACACCGCCGGCGCCGTGGTCGGTGCCCGAGCCGTTGTCGCGCACGCGACGGCCGAACTCGGAGAACAGCAGCATGATCACGTTGTCGGCGTGGTCGTGCTCGCGCAGGTCTTTCATGAACGCGTCGACACCCTCGGTCACCGCCGACCACAAATTGCCGTGGCCGGGGTTCTGGCCGGCATGCGTGTCGAAGGTGCTGTGGTCGCAGTAGAAGATGCGGCTGCCGAGATCAGCCAGGTGGGTCTGCGCGATGCCCTTGAGCTTGCGGGCGATCGGCGTGTTCGGATACTGCACCGTCGAAGAATACTTCTGCGGCGCGACCTTCAGGATGTCCTCGCCCTTCAGCGAGTCGATGCCGGTGTCGGCCATGTAGTCCATGACGGCACCAGTGCCGATCGCCGGCTTGTACATCGCCGCAAAACGCTCGAGCACCTGCTTGCGCTGCTCGCCCTGGATCGTCGGCAGGAACCCGTATTTTTCGAGCGCCCCGCCGACGCACGCCACCGGCACGCCCTGCACCGCCAACGACCGCGGCAGGCTCGGCCCGAAGCTGACGGTGGTGACGACGTTTTCTTTTTTCGGGTCGAACTCGCGCGCCACCCGGCCGAGCCAACCTTCGGTCCCGACCTTGACCGGCTCGCAGGTGTGCCAGATGTCCATCGCGCGGAAATGCGAGCGCGGCGATTCCTTCCAGCCGACGCCATGGATAATGGCGAGCTTTTTGTCATCCCAGAACTGCTTCAACGGCGCCATGTAGTGCGGGATGCCGTAATCCTTGTCGAGATGCATGATCTGGTTGTCGGGGATCCCGACCGCCTTCCGGTTGTCGCGGTACAGCGGGTTGTTGTACGGGATCACCGTATTCAGATAGTCGTTGCCGCCCGTCAACTGCAAAACGACAATGACGGGGTCCTTCTTAGTCTCTTGAGCTGATGGCATTACGCCTTCCTCCTCGTCTCAATTCTGATCAGGTTTGCGGGGTTAGCCGAATTGATACTCTCTGGTCGCGGCGATCAGCTGCAGCATTTCGGCGGCATGCTGGTCTGCGACTTTGCCGTTCGAGTCGCTGTCCCAAGCGATCTGACCCCACTCCTTGGCTTGGGCAAGCAGCTCCTGCTTGGTGTCGCCGCCGACTTCGACCGGGCCGATCTGGTCGAGGCAGCCATCGACGAGCTGCTCGGGGCTCAAGGAGCCATGCACCTTCAGCCGGTCGATGATCGCGCGCACGCCGGGGAGCGAGGTGTCGCCGACTTTCTCTGCGACAAAGTTGACGCGGGCCATCAAGGAGCCGCTGTTGATCCATTCCTTGCCGGTGTGCCAGCCTTCGACCGAAGGCGGGTTCAGCATGTCCTGGCCCATATAGGTCGGCTGCATCGACAGATCGCCGTAGCCCGGCCGCGGCAGCTCGTGACCGCCGACCAGGCGCAACGTGCTGACCACGACCTCGGCCGGCGACTTCATGTGCTGGAAGCGGGCTTCTTTGAAAAAGTCCGAATTGAGCAGCACACGCAGGACCGAGCGCATGTCGAACTTCGAGTCGCGGAAGGCGCCCACCAGCGTGTCGATCGCCTTCTGGTCGCGCGGCGCTTCGAGCGGCCAAGCCGGCACCTGCGGCTCATCGGCAACAAAGAAGTTGTAAAGGTGCCGGCAGATGAACCTGCCGCAAGCCGGCTGCTGCACGACGATGTCGATGATGTCTTCGCCGTTGAAGCGGCCTTTGTGGCCGAGGAAGACCTTGTCGCCGTCGTCGTGATCCGCGGCGCGATACTCGAACTTCCAAGGGAATCGGCCATAGGGCGCGCGCGGGATCTTGGTCTCGAAGGTCCAGCCGGTAAAGGCCCGCGAGCATTCGCGGACATCCGTCTCGGTGTAGTTGCCGGCGCCGAGGCTGAACAATTCGAGCAGCTCGCGGCCCCAATTTTCGTTGACCGCGTTGCCGTGGTTCTGCTGATTGTCGAGCCAGAAGATCATGGTCGGGTTTCTGGCGACCTTGAGCAGCAGCTCGCGGTAGCTGCCCATGCCGTTTTCGCGGAACAGCTGGATCTGCTCCAACAGCTGGTCGTAATTGTCGACCTTGGAATTGCCGGTGGCGAAGACATGGTGCCAGAACAGCGCCATCTTCTCTTCGAGCGGCCGCTTGGTGTTGACCAGGTAGTACATCCAGTTGAGGTTGCCCATCGGCGGCTGGCCGCCGGGCAGCAACGATGCCGGCTGATAGCGCAGCAACGTGTACGCATCGACCGGCGGCTGGGTCTCGGGGTGCAGCAGCTCCTCGACCGTCGCCTCGTAGCCCTTTGCCGCGCGCGCTTCGAGCTCGTCGCGGCCCGCGCCGAACCCGGCCCGCCGCATCAGGTGAGCCATTAACTCGATGTCGTCCTGATAAGCCATCTTGGGCCCTCCTCCTGGTGATGATTTCCCGTCGTATCCCGTAGGCTCGCTGTCGTTTATCGGGCGGCGAGCAGCCAAAACCCGGCAACTCGACAAGCGGAGCCGGCGCTGCCCGATCACGGTTCGGGCGGACCGTGTTCATTGGAACGATTTTATCCTAGGCCGGAAGGCTGTCAAGAGCGCGGCGCGCATCGCGCACCATAATCGGCACCGTCGGCGGCGCCGCTCAGTCGCCGGTTTGCAGGCGCTCGACCAGCTCGCGCACGGTCGGCACATAGCCGTTGGCATAAAACGGGTCGGTGGCAAAGCGATAGGCGTTGTGCCCGGCGAACATCAGCTGGCTTTCGACATCGTCGGAATGGCGGATCACCTGCAACGTCTTCTGGATGCAAAAGCTGCGCGGGTCGGCCTTCTTGCCGGTCGAGCCGGTCTCGTTCTGCGCCCAGTTGGAGAACTGGCAGGCGCTCAGGCAGCCCATGCAGCCGATTTGGTCGGTGCGCAGCTCGAGCGCTTTTTCCCGGGCGACAAAGACCAGGGTCGAGTCGGGGGTCCGCAACGCTTCGGTAAAGCCGGCCGCGACCCAGGCTTCGGCCGATTGCCGGTCGTGCGGTGTCAGATAGACGAGGCGATTGCGGGCGCCGACATGGAATTCCGCAACGTGCTCGCCGACCGGCTCGACCGAATAGGCGACCTGGCGCATCGAGCGCTCTTGCAGCTCATCGAGAAAGCCGTTGCGCACAGCGGAGGAATAAAAGCCGGTCGGACTGAAGCGGTTCAACGAGATCTCACCCTCGCCGAGGGTCACCAGCTTGCGCTTCCATACCTCGGAGATCGGGCTTTCCTGGGTCAGGAGCGGCCTGGTGCCGAATTGGAAAGCGATCGGACCCAATTCGGGATTGTCGATCCAATCGGTCCATTCGCGCAGATACCAGAGCCCCCCCGCCATAAAGATCGGCGTTGCCGCCAGCCCGAAATCGGTCATCAGGCTGCGCAATTCGCGCACCCGTGGATAGGGCAGCTCGGGATGGAGCGGGTCTTCGCTGTTGGACAGACCGTTATGACCGCCGGCGAGCCACGGATCCTCATAGACGACCCCGCCGAGCCAATCGCAGAACTTGTGGTAAGCGCGCTTCCACAGCGCCCGAAAAGCGCGCGCCGAAGAGACGATCGGGTAATAATGAACGCCGTAGCGGGCGCAGATTTCGGCGATCCGGTAGGGCATGCCGGCGCCGCAGGTAACGCCGTTGATCAGCCCCCGCGCGCCTTCGAGCACACCGTGCAGCACCCGCTCGGCCGCCGCCATCTCCCACAGCACGTTCATGTGGATGCGGCCTTCGCCGTTGCCGCGCTCATAGGCGACACGCGCCTGCTGGATGCCGCCGGCGATGGCGTAGGCGATCAGCTCTTCGTGGCGTTCGCGCCGGGTGCGGCCGTAATAGATCTGCGCGATCAGCTCGCCCAAATCGGCATAGCTGTCGGCGTTGACGCCGGAAAAGGTGCCGACCCCGCTGGTCGCGGCCCAGGCGCCCGAGCTCTCGCCATTCGATACCGAGATGCCCTTGCCGCCCTCGACCAGCGGCAATACCTCGCGCCCGGAAATGATCAGCGGATTGAGCGGTTTCACCACCGGCCCCCCGGCCGCTCGCCACCGGCAGAGTGTCCATCGAGCAAGCGATGGGGGACGTCCGAAAACACGGAGGCCACTCCCCAGGAAAAAAGTGTGGCGGCACGGGCCGCATCGTTGACGGTATAGGCGAGCACAGCATAGCCCCGATCGCGGATTTCGGCCACCATTCCCGGTCGCAGCCGGCGATGGTCGGCGTGGACCGTGGCGCAGCCCAGCGCCTCGACCCGCGCCAGCCAGTTGCGCGGCACCGATCGGAACAACAGCCCGCGCGCCAGCTGCGGAGCGCGGTCGCGCGCCGCGGCCAACGCGCCGTCGAGAAAACTCGAAATCAACAGCGCCGGCAAGCTCGCCGGCCATATTCGAGCGAGCAGATCGGCCGCCGCATGCCCCGTTGCCGCGACGCGATGGCGCGCCGCTTTCAGCTCGACATTGGCGCCGAGGCCGAGTGCCGCGAGCGCCGCCACAGCTTCCTCCAAGCTCGGCACCCGCTCGCCGGCAAAGGCCGGAGCAAACCAGCCGCCCGCGTCATATTCCCGAACCCTTGCGAGGGACAACGCCGCCGCCTCCCCATAACCGCTCGTCGTCCGCTCCAGCCGATCGTCGTGCAACAGGATCGGGGCGCCGTCGGCGGTCAGCCGCACGTCGAACTCGACCCAGCTGCACCCCAATTCCTTGGCCTTGCGTAAGCCGGCGAGCGTGTTTTCGGGCGCAGCCGCCGCGGCGCCGCGATGGCCGATCACCCGCGGCAGGCAAAGCAACGGCGGCGACGCGGCCTCGCTCAGGGCATCGCCTTTGCCGGCTCCGGCCGCCTGAGCCCGAGGTCCTCGCCGGTTTCCTGATCGACCTGGCGCATGCTCAGCTTGACCTTGCCGCGATCGTCGAAGCCCAGCACCTTGACCTTGACCGGATCGCCGAGCTTGACGACATCGGCGACCTTGCCGACCCGGTGCGGCGCCAATTCGCTGATGTGCACGAGCCCGTCGCGCGACCCGAGGAAATTGACGAACGCCCCAAAATCGACGGTTTTGACCACCTTGCCGTTGTAGATAACACCCAATTCGGGCTCGGCGACAATGCCGCGGATCCAGTCGATCGCCGCCTGGGCGGCGCCGGCGTCGACGGCTGCCACCTTGATCGTGCCGTCGTCCTCGATGTCGATCTTGGCGCCGGTCGTTTCGGTGATTTCGCGGATCACCTTGCCGCCCGAGCCGATGACTTCGCGGATCTTGTCCTTGGGAATGCTGAAGGTGGTGATGCGCGGGGCATTGCCGCTGACCTCCTCGCGCGCGCCGGTCAAGGCGCGGGCCATCTCGCCGAGGATATGGACCCGGCCATCGCGCGCCTGGGCCAGCGCCACGCGCATGATCTCCTCGGTGATCGAGGTGATCTTGATGTCCATCTGCAGCGCGGTGACGCCGCGCTCGGTGCCGGCCACCTTGAAATCCATGTCGCCCAGATGGTCCTCGTCGCCGAGGATGTCGGACAAGACGGCAAAGCCTTCGGGCTCCTTGATCAGCCCCATGGCGATGCCGGCGACCGAGCGCGGCAGCGGCACCCCGGCATCCATCAAGGCGAGCGAGGCGCCGCATACCGTGGCCATCGAGGAGGAGCCGTTCGATTCGGTGATCTCGGAGACGACGCGGATCGTGTAGGGAAA
This sequence comes from uncultured Alphaproteobacteria bacterium, assembly GCA_963702685.1. Lineage (GTDB taxonomy): Bacteria > Pseudomonadota > Alphaproteobacteria > ATCC43930 > CGMCC-115725 > AP-15. The sequence goes on from CAVPDQ010000014.1 coordinate 615,244, forward strand.
GCTTTCCTTCGACGGCAACAATGCCCGCACGGCGCGCCAAGCGAGCTTGCCGTGGCCGATCTCGCGCCGGCCGGGCGACCCCATCCGCTTGGTCTCGCCGGTCGAATAGGGCGGGAAATTGTAGTGCAGCATAAAGCTTTCGCGGTATTCGCCTTCGAGCGCATCGATCATCTGCTCGTCCTGGCCGGTGCCGAGGGTGGCAACCGCCAGCGCCTGCGTCTCGCCGCGGGTGAACAAGGCCGAGCCGTGGGCGCGCGCCAGGATTCCGACCTCGCACACGATCGGGCGCACGCTCTTCGTGTCGCGGCCGTCGATCCGCGGCTCGCCGCGCAGCACCGCGCCGCGCACGATCTCCTTTTCGAGGTCCTTAAAGAGCTTTTGGGCGAGCGCGCGCTCGTTCTCGTCATGGAAAAGCTCGGTCAATTGCGTTCGCGCCGTGTCGAGCCGATTGCTGCGGTCCTGCTTGCCCTGCTCGCGGTAGGCAGCGGCGATCGCCGGCCCGACGGCGTCACGCAGCTTCGCCTCGATCGCGGCCTTTTCCGCCGGCGGCGACGCTACGCTCCACGGCTCGCGGGCGCAGGTCTCGGCGAGCTCGACAATCGCCTGGAGCACCGGTTGGAACTGGCGATGGCCGAACGTCACCGCGCCCAGCATGACATCTTCGGAAAGCTCCTTCGCCTCCAATTCGACCATCAAGACGCCCTCGGCGGTGCCGGCGACGACGAGATCGAGCTGCGAGCTGGACAATTGGCCCGAGGTCGGGTTGAGGACGTAGCCGCCGTCGATATAGCCGACCCGCGCCCCGGCTATCGGGCCGAAAAACGGGATGCCGGAGATCGTCAAGGCCGCCGACGCGCCGACCAACGCTACGATGTCGGGGTCGTTTTCCAGGTCATGGCTCAAGACCGTGCAGATGATCTGCGTCTCGTTGTTGAAGCCGGGCGCGAACAGCGGCCGCACCGGCCGGTCGATCAGCCGCGAGACCAAGGTCTCCTTTTCCGAAGGCCGGCCTTCGCGCTTGAAAAAGCCGCCGGGAATCTTGCCGGCGGCAAACGTCTTTTCCTGATAATTGACAGTCAGCGGGAAGAAGTCCTGGCCGGGCTTGGCGGTCTTCATCGCGACGGCGGTGCACAGCACCGAGGTCTCGCCATAGGTCGCGAGCACCGCTCCATCGGCCTGCCGCGCCATCTTGCCGGTCTCGAGGACGAGCCGGCGTCCGCCCCAGTTCAACTCCTTGCGATAGACTTGGAACATTCAATTGCTTCCTTCATGAAAAGCACAGCCGGCATCGCCGGCGCAATCGATATTGCGCCGCACGCACCGGCAATGATGGGAGACAGCCGTGCCGCGCAACGGCGCAGGCCGGCCGTCAATTCGAGACGGCGGCGGAGGGTCGGTCGCGGGTCGGTTTTCGACAAAATCTCAGCGGCGCAAGCCGAGCCGCCCGATCAGGGTCTCGTAACGCTGGGCGCTCGACCGTTTGAGGTAATCCAGCAGCCGGCGGCGCTGGCCGACCATGACCAGCAACCCGCGCCGCGAGTGAAAGTCCTTTTTGTGGGTCGCCAGATGATCGGTCAGATTGCGGATCCGCTCGCTCAGGATTGCGACCTGAACTTCCGGCGACCCGGTATCGGCTGTCTTCGTTGCGTAGTCGCCGATCAGCGCCTGTTTGCGCTCGGCCGTAATCGACATCACCACTCCCTCAACGATTGATTACCCGCACCGCTTGCAAACCACCCTCTTCTACCCTGGCGAAAGCGACGAGAGCGCCGTCTTGCCAGGCACCGACCACGCTGCCGCGATCCACGCGATCGAGATCGGCCAACACCTTCGGGTCGCACGGCCTGACGCGCTGCCCGCAACGCAACCGAGCGGCTTCGCCCGCCGCCAGGACCACTGCCGGGATGCCGTCCAGCGCGGTCTCGATCGGGAGCAAATCTCCGCACGCGTCGCCAATATGACGCCATGACGCCACGGTTTCCAGCGAAATCGCCTGCGCCTCGGTAAAGCGGCCGACCGAGAGCCGGCGCAGCGCCACGACATAGCCCAAAGTGCCGAGCGCGCCCGCGAGATCGCGCGCGAGGGCGCGGATAAAGGTGCCCTTGCCGACCGTTGCTTCAAAATCGGCATGGTCGGGGTCGGGGTCGGGGTCGGTGGTCGCGATCAGCCGCAGCGCGCTCACCTCGACCGGCCGTGCCGGCAAATCGGGCGGACTGCCGGCGCGGGCCAGCGCGTAGGCGCGACGCCCGGCGATTCTGATCGCCGAATGAGCGGGGGGGATTTGTGCGATGACACCGGTAAAGCGCGGCAGCACCGCCTCGATCGCCTCGCGACTGGGCCGTGCCGCGGTTTCGCCGACGATTTCGCCTTCACCGTCGTCGGTATCGCGCGCGATCCCCCAGCGAATGCGAAAGCGATAGCGTTTGTGCCTCGCGACGACGTAGCGGACGGTCTTGGTCGCTTCGCCGAGCGCGATCGGCAGCACCCCCGTCGCCAACGGATCGAGAGTGCCGGCATGCCCAGCCTTAGCCCCGGTGCGGTGGCGGACCAGCGCGACCACCCGGCTCGAGCTGAGGCCGAGCGGCTTATCGACGACGAGCCAGCCGTGCACGCTGGCGTCAGCCGACATGGTCCGGGGCCGCAGGCGGCGGGTCGAGATCGCGCCGCACATCGGGCCGCGCCAGCAGCCGGGCGATTCGGTCGGCCTCGTCGTAGGATGGGTCGAGCATAAAGGTCAGGCTCGGCGCCCGGCGCAATTGCACGGCGCGTGCCAGAAGCCCGCGCAAAAACCCGGCGGCGCGTTCGAGCGCGGCCACCGTCTGCGCTGCGTCGACACCACCGAGCGGCATCACAAAGGCGGTGGCATTGCGCAAATCGGGGCTGAGCCGGACCTCGGCAACGGTGATGTCGGCGTCGCGCAAGACCGGGTCGCGACACACGCGGTCGCGCAGCAATTGCGCCAGCACATGGCGCAGCTCCTCGCCGACCCGGCGGCGGCGCTGGCCCGCTCCGCTTTCCGGCTCCGCGCCGGCCGGACGCGACCGGCGGCGTTCCTCGCTCATCTGCGAACCGCCGCGGCGCCTACAATGTCCGAGCCACTTCCTCGATCTCGAAGCACTCGATCACGTCGCCGGTCTGGATGTCCTGATAATTCTCGAACGCCATGCCGCATTCGTAGCCTTCGCGGACCTCGCGCACCTCGTCCTTGACCCGCTTCAAGGTCTTCAGCGCGCCTTCATGGACCACGACGTTGTCGCGCAGCAGACGCACCTTGGCACCGCGCCGCACCGTGCCCTCGGTCACCATGCAGCCGGCGACCTTGCCGACCTTGGTGATGTTGAAGACTTGGCGGATCGAGGCGTTGCCGAGCAGACGCTCGCGCAAGGTCGGCGACAACAGGCCCGACAAGGCGCCACGCATCTCGTCGATCAGATGATAGATGATCGAATAATAGCGGATCTCGACGCCGTCGCGGCGCGCCAGGACGCGCGCTTGCGGATTGGCGCGGACATTGAAGCCGATGATCACCGCATCGGAGGCTTGCGCCAGGATCACGTCGCTTTCGTTGATGCCGCCGACCGCGGAGTGCAGCACGCGGATCGAAACCTCGCTGGTCGACAGCTTTTCGAGCGCCCCGACGATCGCTTCGAGCGAGCCCTGCACATCCGATTTGACGACAATCGGCAGCTCCTTGGCGACCCCGGCGGCGATCTGCGAGAACATCTCTTCGAGCGTGCCGCGGCTACCTGCGGCCGCTTGCGTATCGCGCCGCCGGCGCTGCCGGAAATCGGCGATGTCGCGCGCCCGGCCCTCGTTTTCGGCGACGACAAAATCGTCGCCGGCGAGCGGCGTGCCGTTGAGGCCCAGCACCTCGATCGGGGTCGATGGACCGGCCTCGGTCTGGCTTTGCCCGCGGTCGTCGACGAGGGCGCGCACCCGGCCCCATTCGCTGCCGGCGACAAAGATATCGCCGACCCGCAAGGTGCCGCGCTGGATCAGCACGGTAGCGACGGCACCGCGGCCGCGTTCGAGCTTCGCCTCGAGCACCACGCCCTCGGCCGCGCGGTTCGGGTTGGCCTGCAAATCGAGCAGCTCGGCCTGCAGCAGGATGGCTTCCTCGAGCCGGTCGAGGTTGGTCTTCTGCAGCGCCGAGACCTCGACGGCGAGCACTTCGCCGCCCAGCTCCTCGACGACGAGGTCGTGCTGCAAGAGCTCCTGGCGCACGCGCTCGGGGCGCGCATCGGGTCGATCGATCTTGTTGATCGCGACAATGATCGGCGCCTGCGCCGCCTTGGCGTGACGGATGGCCTCGACCGTCTGCTCCATGATGCCGTCATCGGCAGCGACGACCAGCACCACGATGTCGGTGACATTGGCGCCGCGTGCGCGCATCGCGGTAAACGCCTGATGGCCCGGCGTATCGATAAAGGTGATCTGCTTGCCGCCGCTCAGGGTCACCCGATAGGCGCCGATATGCTGGGTGATCCCGCCCGCCTCCCCGGCCGCGACATCGGTCGAGCGCAGCGCGTCGAGCAGCGAGGTCTTGCCGTGGTCGACATGGCCCATCACGGTGACCACCGGCGCGCGCGGCTCGAGCATATCCGAAGCGTCGGCCGCGCCGCGCAGGCCGACTTCGACATCGGCCTCGGAGACGCGCCGCAGCCGGTGCCCAAACTCGTTGACGATCAGCTCGGCGGTGTCGGCGTCGATCGCCTGGTTGATCGTCGCCATCACCCCCATGCGCATCAGCGAGCGCACCACATCGGTGCCGCGCTCGGCCATGCGGCCCGCCAGCTCCTGGACGGTGATGGTTTCGGGGACGACGACCTCGCGCACGACCTTGGGCGGCTCCAGCTCACCCTGATGCAGCCGCTGGCGCTCGCGTTCGCGCGCCCGGCGCACCGAGGCGAGGCTGCGCATGCGCTCGCCTTCGTCGTCGGAGAGCGCACGGGTGACCGTCATCTTCCCACGGCGGCGCATCTCTTGGCGCGGCACCGGTGTCGGCCGCTTGATCTCGGGCCGTGCGCCGCGCCGCGGTGCCGCGGCCGGCTCCTCCTCCTCGGCCGGAAGGCTGACCTTGCCGGCAGCGGCGAGGGCAGCGACCTTGGCGGCTGCGGCCTTGCCGGCACGCTCGGCAACCTCGCGCCGCGACTCTTCGTCCTTGCGGCGCTGCGCCTCCTCCTCGGAGCGCTTGCGCGCGTCTTCGGCGGCGCCGCGCCGCGCCTCCTCGTCTTCGACCTTGCGCCGCGCCTCCTGCTCGGCCTGCAGGCGCGCTTCCGTGACGGCGCGCTCTTCTTCCTGGCGGCGCCGGTCGGCCTCGGCCAGGGCCGCACGGCGGCGCGCTTCGTCATCGGCCTTGCGGGCATCCTGCAACGCTCGGACCCGGCCGGCGCGCTCCTCCTCGGTCAGCGCCCGCGGGATCACCACCGGGCGGCGGGTCGGCGCGACGACCGAGGCCGGCGTTGCGGGCGGCGCGTCGCGCGCTGTCGCCGGAGCGGGCTCGGCCCGGCCGGTTTCGGACACCCCTGGGCCGAGCGCGCGTTTCTTGCGAACCTCGACGGTGACGGTCTTCGAGCGCCCGTGCGAAAAGCTCTGCCGCACTTGGCCGGTTTCGACGCCTTTGCGCAGCTCCAGCCTGCCGCCCCCATGCCCGAGGGTCAGCGGCCGTTTTTGCTCTTGCTCTGTCGTATCGCTCATCTCGGTCCAATACCATGATCCGGCGCCGCCGGAACCGATTTCATCCCACAATCGACCGTTGCCCGCGGACGAAAGCCTACGATCCGCTCGGCATCGGCGATCAACCGGCGGCACAACGGGCCGCGCCCGATCGCCGCGTGCACGATATGGTCGCGGCCGAACGCCGCACCGATCTCGGCGGCGGCGAGCACCGCGGCGACCGGCAGGCCGCGCCCGACAGCGCGGAGCTTTCGGCGTCCGCCTTCGGCCGCGTCGAGGGCTTCGAAGAGAAGCCCCGCCTTGCCGGCCAGCACCGCTTTGCGCACCTTCTCGAAACCGCCGACCGCCAGCCCGGCGCGCCGGGCGAGACCCAGCGCATCGCGGCAGCGCTGCGCCAGCAACGCCTCGACGCGATCGGCCAGCCCCAAGGGCGCCACAACGTTCTGCCGTGCGGCGCGCGCGAACAGCCGCTTCGCCACCGCCCGCTCGACTATATCGCGGCGCGGCGTCAACCACAAACCTCGACCGGGAAGACGTGCTGCGACATCGGGCACGATCTCGCCGCCGGGGCCGACGACAAAGCGCAGCAGCGATGCGCGCTCGCGAATATCGCCGGTGACGATGCAGCGGCGCTGCGGCCCGCTGTCATCCGGGTCGTGGCTGCGCTCCGCCGTCGCCACCCCTGCGGCCGTCGTGCCTACTCCGCCTGCGGCGGCGCGGCGCCAGCCGGCTCGCCCACCGCCGGCTCGTCCTCGAACCAATGCGCCCGCGCCCGCATGATCAACGCATTGGCCGCATCGAGGTCGAGGGCCACGCCACCCTTATCCGAGGCGGCCAAGAGCTCGATCAGCTCGTCGCCGGCGAGCCCGGCGAAATCGTCGAGGGTGCGGATCTCCTTTTCGCCGAGGGCCACCAGCATGCCCGGGGTCGTCCCGTCGAGGGCGGCGAGCTCGTCCTCGACGCCAAGGCGGCGGCGCTCCTCCTCGTAATCGCGATCGCGCCGGCCCAGCGCCGCCTGCGCCCGCGCCTGCAACTCGGCGCCGATCTCGGGGTCGAACCCTTCGATATCGGCGAGGTCTTCGGGCGGCACATAGGCCACTTCCTCGAGCGAGCCAAAACCCTCGGTCACCAGCAGGTGAGCGATCACCTCGTCGATATCGAGCGCGTCGATAAACAGCTTGGTGCGGGTGCGGAACTCCTCGGTGCGCCGCTCCAATTCCTCGGCTTCGGTCAAGATGTCGATGTCCCAGCCGGTCAGCTGGGAGCCGAGGCGCACATTCTGGCCGCGGCGGCCGATCGCCAGGCTCAGCTGGTCGTCGGGCACGACAACCTCGACCCGCCGCTGCTCCTCGTCCATGACCACCTTGGCGACTTCGGCCGGGGCCAGCGCATTGACGACAAAAGTGGCGGGGTCCGAAGACCACGGCACAATGTCGATCTTCTCACCCTGCAGCTCGCCGACCACCGCCTGGACCCGGCTGCCGCGCATGCCGACGCAGGCGCCGACCGGGTCGATGCCGCTGTCGCGCGAGACGACGGCGATTTTGGCTCGGCTGCCGGGATCGCGCGCCACCGCCTTGATCTCGATGATGCCGTCATAGATCTCCGGCACCTCCTGGGCGAACAATTTGGCCATGAATTGCGGATGGGTGCGCGACAGGAAGATCTGCGGGCCGCGCGGCTCGGGTCGCACGTCATAGATGTAGGCGCGCACCCGCTCGCCCTGCCGAAAGCTTTCGCGCGCCAGCAATTCGTCGCGCCGCAGCATCGCCTCGGCCCGGCCGAGATCGACGACGACATTGCCGAACTCGACGCGCTTGACGAGCCCGTTGACGATTTCGCCGACCCGGTCCTTGAACTCGCGAAATTGGCGCTGGCGCTCGGCGTCGCGCACCTTTTGCACGATGACCTGCTTTGCCGTCTGCGCCGCGATGCGGCCAAAATCGATCGGCGGCAAGGGGTCAGTGATAAAGTCGCCGATCTCCGCCTCGGGGTTCAGGCGCTGCGCCTCGGGCAGCGCAATCTGCGTCGCCTCGTTTTCGATCGGCTCGGCCACCTCGCGGAAGCGCAACAGCCTAATCTCGCCGTTGCGCCGGTCGATCTCGGCGCGGATGTCGTAGTCCTGCCCGTATTTGGAGCGGCCGGCCTTCTGGATCGCCTGCTCCATCGCCTCGAGCACCTCGTCGCGGTCAATTCCCTTGTCGCGCGCCACCGTATCGGCAACCTGAAGCAACTCGGGCCGGGCGTAAGTGACTGTGCTTTCCATCATGCTCTCGGAAGCGGTCTCGATTGTTTCGATTTTGCCGCGGCGATCAGCTCGTCGCTGAGGACGAGCTTGGCCTTGGCGACGGCGTCGAGCGGCAATTCCTCTTCTCCATTCGCGGTCGCAAGGCGGACAACGCCGTTCGCGGCGCCGGCCAGGCGGCCGCGGAAACGCTTGCGCCCGTTCTTCGGCCGGCTCAGCTCGATCTTTGCTTCATGGCCGCTGAAGCGGTCGTAATCCTCCGGGCGGACCAGCGGCCGGTCGATCCCGGGCGAGCTGATTTCGAGGCTGTAGGCGCCGGCGATCGGGTCGGCGACATCGAGGAGCGCCGAGACCTGGCGGCTGATCAACGCGCAATCCTCGACCGTCATCGGTGCGTCGTCGACGCGTTCCACCATGATCTGCAATGTTGCCCTGTGACCGCTGGTCATCGCCGCCCGGACCAGGCGATAGCCCATCTCTTCGAGCGAGGGCTCGACGATTCGCGCGATGGCATCGGTATCGGTCAATAACCCTTGCCTCGATTTTTGCCGAATTGCGCCATTCATCGGAAAACGGCGGGGCCGTCGTTCCCCACCTGCCCCGCGCTCCGCGCCGCGGATGGAACGGGTGCTTGGCAATATAATCGAAAGCCGCGACCTCACAAGAGTGTCGCGCCACCTGTCGGCCGCAGATTGCGGCGAGCAGCGCCAGGGTCGGCGTCGCGGGACGGGTTGTGCCGGAGCGGCTTGCTGGACCGAGCGGCGGCCCTGTGCCAGACTTGCCGCGACAACTCCCTTGGGATGGCAAAACCCGGCCGGTCGCGAGCGATGATGCATCCCGGACGCGCGTTATGGCGTGCGGCTCTCGCGATCGCCGCCGCCGCGGCGGTATGGGCGGGCGGTCTCGTCTGGTTCGCAACCCCTTATTCTGCCGACGATCGCACGGCGCCGAGCGACGCCATCGTGGTTTTGACCGGCGGCAGCTTGCGGGTCGAGAGCGGCATCGACTTGCTGCGCGAGGGCAAGGGCAAGGCGCTGTTCATTTCCGGGGTCGATCGTCGCGTCGATCTGCAAGAGCTCCGGCGAATCGTCGGTGCCGTGCCCGACTGGGCGGCCTGCTGCATCGCGCTCGGTCATGACGCCGACAACACCCTGGGGAACGCGCGCGAGACGGCGAGATGGATGCAGCATCGCGGCTATCGCAGCCTGCGGCTCGTCACGTCATGGTATCACATGCCGCGCAGCCGCCTCGAATTCGAGCGCGCGATGCCCGGCCTCGCAATCATCCCGCATCCGGTCTTTCCCGACCGGGTCAAGGAGCGGCAATGGTGGGCCTGGAGCGGCACCGCCGCCCTTCTCGTCAATGAATACGACAAATACCTGGCAGCCCTGTTTCTTCCGCTGGTCGAGCGCAACCGGCCGGGCGAGCCGGAGCCGGTCGAAGCCGAGACTCGCCGGTGAGCCGGGTGCGAGCGCTCGCCTTCAACCTCGTCTTTCTCCTATGGACCCTGGTGATCGGCACCTTGGCGCTGCCGCTGCTGCTGGCGCCGCGCCGGGTGGCGATGGGTTTCGGCCGGCTGTGGGCGCGGAGCGTGCTGGCGCTGCTTCGCCTGGTCGTCGGGCTCGACCATCAAATTCGCGGACTCGACCGGGTGCCGGCCGGCGGCTGCATCATCGCAATGAAGCACCAATCGGCCTGGGACGCGCTGATCCTGCCGATCGTGCTCGGCGACCCGGCGGTGGTGGTCAAGCGCGAATTGCTGTGGCTTCCCTATTATGGCTGGTACGCGGCGCGCGCCGGCTCGATCGGCATCGACCGCAAGGCCGGCGCCGGCGCCTTGCGCCACATGGTCGTCGCCGCCCGGCCGGTCGCGGCGGAGGGGCGGCCGATCGTGATCTTTCCGCAAGGGACCCGCACCGCTCCCGGCGCCCCCTCGCCCTATCAACACGGCGCATTCGCGCTCTACCGGGCGCTCGCCTTGCCGCTCGTCCCGGCCGCGGTCAATTCCGGCCTCTTCTGGGGCCGGCGGAGCTTTTTCAAGCGGCCGGGCCGGATCACCCTCGAATTCCTCGACCCGATCCCGCCGGGCCTGCCGCGCCGCCAGCTGATGGCCGAGCTCGAACGCCGCATCGAAACGGCAACCGCCGCGCTGGAGCGGGAAGCCGCGGCACCGCAGCGCCGTTCGGCACAGGATGCGGCTACGGCTCGGGGGTACGGGACGGGGGGAACCAGTCCACCCCGCCGCCGCTGACGATCTGGTCGAGCGTGTAGGGGAAGACGGCGGCAGACGGCCCATCAGTCCGGGCAGAGTCGTAAAGAGGCTCCGCCGCCATCGGCAGCACCCTACCACTGTTCCAGCTTTGTTTCTACCGCTTTGCGCGCCGCTCCGGCTGCGCTAAATTCCTCGGCCAAGGAGGAAATCCCGGTCATGGCCACCGTCGGCGCGATCTCGCAGCAAATCTGGGACATGAAGTATCGCCTGAAGGCGCCGCCCCAAGGCGACATGCCGGGCGAGCCGCTCGACAAGACGATCGAGGACACCTGGCGCCGGGTGGCGAACGCGCTGGCCGCCCCCGAGCGCGATCCGGCGGTCTGGGCCGGGCGCTTTTACGACGCGATGGCCGATTTCAAGTTTCTGCCCGCGGGCCGCGTCATCGCCGGCGCCGGCAGCAGCCGCTCGGTGACGTTGTTCAACTGTTTTGTGATGGGGGCGATCCCCGACGATATGGGCGGCATCTTCGCCCATCTGCGCGAAGCCGCGCTGACGATGCAGCAAGGGGGCGGCATCGGCTACGATTTCTCGACCCTGCGCCCGCGCGGCGCGCCGGTCAAAGGGGTCGGCGCCGACGCCTCGGGGCCGCTCTCGTTTATGGACGTGTGGGACGCGATGTGCCGCACGATCATGAGCGCGGGCTATCGCCGCGGCGCGATGATGGCGACCCTCTCCTGCGACCACCCCGACATCGAGGCTTTTGTCGAAGCCAAGCGCGAGCCCGGGCGGCTGCGGATGTTCAACCTCTCGGTGCTGGTGAGCGACGCCTTTATGCAGGCGGTCGAAGAAAACGCGCCGTGGCAGCTCGCTTTTGCCGGCGCCGTCGCCAAGGTGCTGCCGGCGCGCGAGCTCTGGGACAAGATCATGCGGGCGACCTATGCCTATGCCGAGCCCGGCGTGATCTTTATCGACCGCATCAACCGCCGCAACAACCTATGGTATTGCGAGACGATTAATTCAAGTAATCCTTGCGGCGAGCAGCCGCTGCCGCCCTATGGCGCGTGCCTGCTGGGCTCGATCAACCTGGCGCGGCTGGTCGAGCGGCCGTTCACGCCCCCCGATGGCGCCAATGGGGGGGCGCGGCTCGATCTCGGCCGGCTCAGGGCGCTGGTGCCCGATTGCGTGCGGATGATGGACAATGTCGTCGACATCTCGCAATTCCCATTGCCGCAGCAGAAAGACGAGGCGGGGCAAAAGCGCCGCATCGGGCTCGGCGTCACCGGTCTCGCCGACGCGCTGATCCTGTGCGGGCTGCGCTACGGCTCGGCGGCGGCGGTGGCGGCGGCCGAGGAATGGCTCGGGCTGATCGAGCGCGAGGCCTATCTCGCCTCGGCCGCATTGGCCGCCGAAAAAGGCGCTTTCCCGCTCTATGACCGCGAGCGCTATCTGGCGGGCGAAACGATCTCCGGTCTCGGCCCCGAGGTCCGCGATGCGATCGCCCGCAACGGCGTGCGCAACGCGCTGCTGACCTCGGTAGCGCCGACCGGCACGATCTCGCTCTTTGCCGACAATGTCTCCTCCGGGATCGAGCCGGTCTTCAGCTTTCGCCACACCCGCCACGTGCTCGCCCCCGACGGCACCCGGCGCGAAGCGGAGGTCAGCGACTATGCCTATCGCCTCTACCGCCGGCTCAAGGGCGAGGCAGCGCCCCTCCCCGACTACTTCGTCGACGCCCAGGTGCTGACGCCCGAGGACCACGTCGTCATGCAGGCCGCGGTGCAAAAGCACATCGACAGCTCGATCTCGAAAACCATCAACGTCCCGGCCGAGATCCCTTTCGACCGCTTCAAGGACGTCTATCTGCAAGCCTATGCGCTCGGCTGCAAAGGCTGCACGACCTACCGGCCGAACGAGGTGACGGGCGCGGTGCTCGCTGCCCGCCCCGAAAGGGCCACGCGCGCCGACGCATCGCGCGAGCCCGAATTGCCGTTGCCGGCGCCGGTGCCGGCCGCCTCGCCCAAACCCGCCGACATCTTCGAGGCGGGCGGTGTCGTCTATATGACCCAGCCGCTCTCCCGGCCCGAGGCATTGCCCGGCCAGACCTACAAATTGCGCTGGCCCGACAGCGAGCACGCGCTCTACATCACCTTGAACGACATCGTGCAGGACGGCCGCCGCCGCCCGTTCGAAGTCTTCATCAACTCGAAAAACATGGAGCATTACGCCTGGACCGTGGCGTTGACGCGGATGATCAGCGCGGTCTTCCGCCGCGGCGGCGACGTGTCGTTTGTCGTCGAGGAGATGAAGGCGGTGTTCGACCCGCGCGGCGGCGCCTGGATGGACGGGCGCTATGTGCCCTCGCTATTGGCGGCGATCGGCGACGTGATCGAGCGCCACATGATTGCGATCGGCTTTCTGCCGCCGCCGGCGCGCGATCGCCGCCCGGCCCTGGTCGAGCAGCAAGCCGCCGGCGGCGGGGCCGCCCTTCCCGATCCGCGCGTCTCGACCCCGCGCCTGGCGCAATGCCCGAAATGCGGCGAGGCCGCGCTGATCCGCATCGAAGGCTGCGACCAATGCACCAGCTGCGACTATTCGAAATGCGGCTAGCGCTCAGGCGCAAGCAAAAGCTGCATTATGTCATGGCCCACCGCCGAACCACGGCTGGCTGGCCCAGGAAGGCGAAGCAGAAAACCGGGCAGGACCTTTGCCATACATTACAACTACCTGCAATCGTCATGGCCGGACTTGATCCGACCATCCACGCACCCGCCGCGCCCCGATCCCGTGCTGTCGAAGGCGTAGATCACCGGGTCGAGCCCGGTGATGACGACTTCAGGCCGAGGCGCTGCCTGGATGTCTCTGAACACCGGTATCCGCCGCGCCCGGCTCGCTCTTCTGTCCCGCACCACCTCGCGTCATCTCTCCCTCGCCCCGCTTGCGGGGAGAGGGCCGGGGTGAGGGGCGACCCTCAGAGCCGGCAGACCGGGATCGACCATCGATGACCCTCTTCTCCAAGGAAGCCCGCGACCGCACCGCCGCCTTGCGCGCGGCGATCGACGCATTGCCGTTCAATACCGAGCTCGCCGCCGGCACCTTGGCGCGCGAGCGCTTTCAGCATTACATCGTTCAGGACGCGCTCTACCTCGGCCAGTTTTCGCGCGCCTTGGCGATCGCCGCCGCCAAAGCACCCGACACCGGGACATTGCAATCCTTCGCCCAATCGGCATTGGGCGCGGTCGCGGTCGAGCACGCCTTGCACGAGCAATATCTGCGGCAGTTCGGCATCGACCCCGCGACCCTCGCCACCGCCGAGCCCGCCCCCGATTGCCTCGCTTACACCAGCTATCTCCTCGCCACCGCCTATCACGAGCCGTGGGAAGTATTGGTCGCGGCCCTATTGCCGTGCTTCTGGATCTATTGGGACGTCGGCTGCGCCATTGCCGCCACAGCCAGCGCCGACAACCCCTATCGCGCCTGGATCGACACCTACGCCGACCCGCATTTCGGCGAGGCCGTGCAGTCCGTCATCGCCACCGCCGACCGCGCCTTTGAACCCGCCGGCCCCGCCATCCGCGACCAAAATGCTCGCCGCCTTCAGCCGCGCCACCCAATACGAGTACCTCTTCTGGGACGGCGCCTACCAAAAACGCCGCTGGCCCACCGCCTGACCTGTCGCCGCCGTTTCGGGCCGTTTCGGGGTTTCCGGGGGTTTCGGGGACAGGGTTTCGGGGACATTTACCACAAGTTTCGGGGACAGCCGATTTGGGGAGTCTCGGGGGTTCATTCCGGGGGTTTCGGGGACAGTTTACTTTATTCCGGGGGTTTCGGGGACAGTTTACTTTATTCCGGAAATCTGCAAAACTGGCCTCTCGGGCATGAGGCTGGGGAGATCGGCATGGCGCGGATCGCACGGGTGGTCGTGCCGGGGCTGCCGCACCACGTCACGCAGCGCGGCAACCGGCGCGAGCCGGTGTTCTTTGCGCCCGATGATTACCGGCTGTACCGCCGGCTGATCGCCGCCGCGGCGCGCCGCGCCGATGCCGAGGTCTGGGCTTATTGCCTGATGCCCAATCATGTTCACCTGATCGTGACCCCGGCCGATGCGGACGGGCTGCGCGCGACCTTTGCCGAAGCGCATCGCCGCTACACCGGCACCATCAATGCCCGCTTCGGCTGGACCGGCCACCTGTTCCAGGGCCGCTTTGGCGCGGTCGCGATGGACGAAGCACATCTCTTTGCCGCGGTCCGCTACATTGCCTTCAACCCGGTGGCCGCCGGGCTGGCGGAGCGGGCCGAGGACTGGCCATGGTCGAGCGTTCGCGCGCAGCTCGCGGGCCATGACGACGAGCTGGCAAAGGTGGCGCCATTGCAAGCGCTGGTCCCCGATTTTGCCGGCTTTCTCGGCGCCGGACCCGACCCGGCGGCCGGCACCAGGATCGCGCGGGCACCCGCGATCGGCCGGCCGCTCGGTGCTTCCGAATGGATCGCCGCGCTCGAAAGGCGCCTCGGCCGTCCCCTTCAACCACGCAAACGCGGCCCCAAGCCCCGCGACGATCGCGCCTCGCCGCCCGCGGCTTCAATTAAGTAAACTGTCCCCTTAATCCCCCCGTAATCCGCCCGTAATCCGCACGGGCGGTCGACAATTAAGTAAACTGTCCCCGTAATCCCCGCAATTAAGTAAACTGTCCCCGTAATCCCGAACCGGGCGGTCGACAATTAAGTAAACTGTCCCCTTATCCCAATACTGTTCACTTAAGGTATGGAGTACGGTATCCTCCCGCTGGGGGCGGGGGGAGCGGTGGATGGCACGAACGGTTGCGGCACTTCCGGAAGGCACGCGAATTACGGATTACATCAGTCTTGGTGTGATCGCGAAGACCTTCCCTCTGGCCCGGGTGCGGTCGGTCCTGGCAGCAACGGGGAAGGCAAGTGTGCGGCAGCGCGATCTGCCAGCGCACGTCGTGGTTTACTACGTGATCGCACTGGCGCTCTTCATGCAGGCCTCGTATCGCGAGGTGCTGCGCTGTCTGCTGGAAGGCATTCAGTGGCTGGTGGATCCGTCGGTAGCGCTCAAGGTTGCCGGCAAATCGGGCATTTCGCAGGCGCGCACCCGGCTCGGCTGGAAGCCGTTGAGCGACTTGCACGATGCGGTTGTGACGCCGATCGCGGTTCGGGCGACGAAGGGGGCCTGGTACCGTGATTGGCGGCTGGTCAGCCTGGACGGCAGCACGCTCGATGTTGCCGACGAGCAGGCCAATGAGCTTGCGTTCGGGCGGCCGGGAAGCAGTCGCGGCGACAGCGCCTACCCGCAGATCCGCTTTGTGGCGCTGGTCGAGAATGGCACCCATGTTTTGTTCGGCAGCCGGATGGCCGGCTACCGGACCGGCGAGATCACGCTCGCCAGGGCTGTGCTCGTCGGCCTGCAAAAGGGCATGCTGTGCTTGGCCGACCGGCAGTTCTTCGGGTTCGCGCTGTGGCAGGAAGCGCTCGGCACGGGCGCCGATCTGGTTTGGCGGATCAAGCGCAACATGCGCCTCGCGGTCGACCGGCGATGGCCGGACGGCTCGTATGAAAGCCGCATCTATGCGAGCGAGCGGGACTGGCGGCACAAGATCAACGGCGTGCGCCTGCGGGTGGTCGACTACCGGCTGGAAGGCGTGGCCGACGCCGAGCCGATCTATCGCCTGGTCACCAGCATTCTCGATCCCGACCAAGCGCCGGCTCAGGAGTTGGCCGCCCTCTACCACGAGCGCTGGGAAATCGAGACAGCGCTCGACGAGCTCAAGACCCATCTGCGCGGCGCCAAAATCGTCTTGCGCAGCAAGACCCCGGACCTCGTGAGACAGGAGTTCTACGGCCTCATGATGGCCCACTTCGCTATCCGCAGCCTGATCCACGAGGCCGCGCTGAAAGCCGACGAGGACCCCGACCAACTCTCCTTCCTGCATGCTGTGCGCGTGGTCCGCCGCAGGCTGCCCATCGCCATCGCTATTCCCCCCTCGGAAGAGGAAGACCTTCCATGACGCGGTTCTCGACGAAATCCTCCAAGAACGCGTCAGCTGCAGCCGCAACCGGCGAAACCGGCGCGGCGTCAAGCGTAAGATGAGCAACTTCCCGCTCCGCCGCCGCTCCGACCCGCCGCTTCCCGCAATCGACATCGCAATCGCGATTCTGATCGTTAAGTGAACAGTATTGCCCCTAATCCAAGTAAACTGTCCCCTTAATCCCCCGTAATCCGCACGGGCGGTCGACAATTAAGTAAACTGTCCCCGTAATCCCCTGTAATCCCCAGGAGGTGCTGCGCAAGATCGACGAATTGCTGGCCGCCGCCGGCACCGACAATTCAAAGCTCTTGTCGGCGACGATCTGGCTCTCCGACATGCGCAATTACAACGACATGAACGCGGTGTGGGACGCCTGGGTGTCGCCGGGCAACACGCCCGCTCGCGCCTGTGTCGAAGCCCGCCTCGCGGCACCGCGCTGGAAGGTCGAGATCGCAGTCGTCGCCGCCCGCGAATAGCCGGCCTGCGCCGCCTTTGGCGTCAGGGTTGCGGCAGGTCGAGGCGGACCGCGACGGCGGCGCTGGCGATCACCGCCACATCGCCGGTCTCGGCGTCGGGCAGGTCGAGACCGCCCTTGACGCATTTGACCGAGACGTGCCCGTGCGGCAGCGCGGCCTCGACCGCGGCGGCATCGACCCGCTCGGGCCGCTGCACCCCGATCGTGACCTCGACCTGCATCTTGCGCGCGTCGAGCCCGAGCGTGCGGATCAAGCGAGAGCGAGCTGTGGTGGAGCGCGTCCTCGACCGCGCGGATCGCGGCCTTGGTGTAGTCGCCGCCGTGCAGGTCGTTGCCGCTGCCGAGCTCCAGGATCACCCGTTTCGCGGTCATGACGCCCGCCTTGCGCCGATATCGAGCCGCACGACGGCGGCGGCGTTGGCGATCACGGTCTTGTCGGTGCCGGCGTCGTTCGCGATTTCGAGCCCGCCCTCGACCACCTCGACGGTGCCGGTGCCGTGCGGCAAGACCGCCAGCACCGCGGCCTTGTCGACCGCCTCCGGATGCGGCACCCCGATCGTCACCGCGACCCGCATCGAGTTCGACATCGAGCCCGGCCGCGGCGGCCACGCTCAGCGAGTTGTGCCACAACGCGTCGCGCAACGCGCGCACCGCCGCCTTCGTATAATCGGCGCCGCGGATATCGGTGCCCATGCCGATCTGCGTCACCACGCGCTGCCAAGCCATCGCCCCTCCTCCACCCAGCCATCGGACCCGCAAACCTATCGATTTCGCCGAACCGCGTCATCAGTCGCACAGCTCGGGTTTTGGGTTCTTCGCTTTTGTCCTCGCGGGACCACGTCGGGGCCGATTTGGCCGCGGAGTGCGAAAGCCGGATAGCCGACTCACGCCCCATTTCGATGTCATTCCGAGAACTCTATCCTGGCGACGTATGCGCCTTCATGAAGGCCCAGCTCGTTCCGCATTTTGGCCAATGCAGTATCCTTTAGAATAGCATGGTTGAATAATTCTGATACTTCTTTGGCCTGCGTTAAGTTTATGTTGCCGCCAACAATCACGTAATAGCTTTTGGTGCCGGATTTATCTAACTTCAGCACTCTTGGTTCCAATTTAAACCTAGAATAAATTTGATTGGTTATTTTAGGAATGATGTCGCACGACTTCTCGCCCTAACTTATTGAATCGCCGATCCTCAATGCGTCTTCGGTCCCTATCACGCCCGATTGTTGTTGAATATCGCGTTTCTCCTCATACCGCTTAATTTCGACTATGGTTGCACTTTGTAGTTGATTAGCTTTATCAAGATTTAATTTTTCACCTATGATCACAAAATAATCGCTTAATGGCATCTTGCCGACAACTTCAGCCATCCTGTGGGCTCTATCTAGAGAGCCACCTGGTTTCCCGTCGTTCAATAGCGAGCATGTGAAGAGTGACAGCTGAGCGGCATTATAAAAACGTTCCAAGAGCCACGGATCGGACGTCGCAATCTTCGGTGCGCCATCCGGTCCTCGGTCGTTTTGCACCACCATCTTATACGGAAAATTGAAAACCTTAGTTATATATAGATCACCACCCGTCCAAGGTTCGGTGCCGAATCGATAATTATCGAAAATGATTTTACGAAGATTTTCACGAGCTTCCTTTACGTGCCCCATAAGGAGCAGCAGGCTGGCGTGCCAATAAAGATCACCATTGACATCAGCTTTCGTTTGACCCCGAAATAGATAGCGATAGTCAGTTCGATTTCTCCGGCGCTCTATCGCATAATCTAACTGACCGATCTCTCCTGCAGTTGCTGCATGTCGGTAGCTTTGCGCAGAAAAAAATCGCCCTCGAGCGCTGCCGCATACAGCCCGCGGATGGTAAGCTCAAACGGCCCTTTGTCGTAAAATTTAGCGCGGTCTGAGCGAAAAAAGTCAAGCTCTTGTTTTATAAGCTGGGGGTATATGTCCGTTCCCGGCTTTTCGGATGCGGCGAGCCGGGTCACCGATACAGCGATGCGAAGCTCGCCCGCATAGGATGCGATGGCGTCGTCCAACGCGGCGATCGCCGCCATATTGCCATTCGGGTCCGTCTTCAGCGCCGTCGAATAGCCTTTCAGGCGATCAAGATCACCATTTTCTCCTTGGTATCCCTGCCTTTCGGCCAGCGTGTGAAGATATCCCGTCAGAGGCTCACCCAAGACGGAATCACGAGGAGATGTTCCTTGCATAGCCTCGGCTACCAGAAGGGTAACGCAATGCGGGAACACCGGTCCCGCCGCTTTAGGATCGCAAAGACCTCTGCTCGGCGGATCACACCAACCGGGACCCGCCCACCCCCATGCGCCAACGGCAGCCGAAACCGACATGAACGTTGAGAAGACGATACTTTTGGTAGGGCAGCGCGACCGATCCATAACGTTACCGGCTTCCATTGATCAGTGCGACCCAACAAACCTTACCGAGATCGGGGAACATCTTCAAGTTAATTGTGTCTACCTCTAAGGCCCCGGATTGCCGCTTTGGGAAGGCTCCGGATTGCCGCTTTGCTAAAATCTCGGATTTAAATAGCGGCAGTAACATTTGTTTTGCCTCTGGAGCAGATGGCACGGCCATTGCCCGGGGATTAGGACTTAAAGTTGGAATCTTGTGCTGTGGTTCTCCCGGTGCATCGCGCCGGTCGCGCGTAATTACGAAGAAATAAGCTTCGTGCTGCTTTTCGTACATTATGGGGATAGGTACAACTGTTTGCACATCATACGATTTCGCATCAACAATATATGCTATCCATCTGTCACTAGAACCCATTTGATCGTGCACGGTGCCGGCGTCAACCCCGGAATATGACTTTAACATGTCAACGTAATGCTTATCATTGTCGTTTGTCGCGTCATTATCATTGTCGTCGTGACTTACCAGATGGATGTGGACCTGCGGTACTCCTGCTTTTGTTAAGCGTTTTTCGTCTTTGAGAAATCTAAGTACATCAGCGATATAATCGCGATCTCTCGACGTTATCAACGTAAGCAACCCTGTTGCCTCAAGTGTTGGCTTATCATTCGTCTCATTCGTCGTAGTCTCCGATGAGTCCTTTTGCTTTGTGGCCAACTCGCAGCGAATACCAAGCTTCGCCAACATAAATTCAGGAGGTTGATTCGACATTCCTTCAAGCTCTTCATGTGGCAATATTTTATCTGCCAGACCACTAAATGTTAGAGCTATCCCAAGCAGGCTCGCAACAATCATCATAATCGGCGTAACGCCAAATTTCATCCACCACGCATTCCTCGTATTCGTGGCATTTACTTTTTCGCCCAGTACGTATACCGAAATGGCTCCCACTCCATATGCAAGAAACAAAAAAATCACCAGCGATGGGTATATGGAAGTTGCCGGTATGTATCTTTCCTCGATCAAATAGACGGCCAGAACATATAGGGCTCCGTCGACAACAAAGACGCTCGCAACAAGGAGAAGTACAATAAATCCTACGCTTACTGTAACGTGTTCGGCTGCCGGCTCTGGATTTGGGATAGGAGCTAGCATGACGGATTCCTGGATTGTTCGGCGCGAGATAAACAATATTGTTTAATTGGAACAGCGCCCGCAGATGGAAAATCGGACAAGTCTTGGGGGTGTGGCTAAGGGAGAGGGCTCAGAGAATGCCGTAACAGCGGCGTTAGAGTCGAAAGCGGCCGCAAGCCAAATGACAGCGGCGCTGAGCTTCTTCCGCATAGCATCCCCCCAACGTATTTTGCTAGTAAGGATAGCTCACACTTAGCCGCATTGTCAATGACAATGCTACCCGCAGCTCTCTCGCGAAGCACCGATGCTGATCGCCACCGCGAGCGGATCATGCAGATCGAAACCGGCCCTGATCGCGGCGTGGCGCCGCTGACCTGATGTGGCCGGCATGCGGCCGGCCGGATTGCGCGGCTCCGGCGGTCGCCGCTATGCTGGTCTTTGACAAAGAGTTGCTTGAGGCTAGGAGTGTGATCATGCCGGTTCAAGCGGGAGTCATTCGTGCCGGCGAGCGGACCACACGACGGGGCGCTGCTGAGACCTTCTACCGGGGTCGTGTTCCAGGACCCGGTGATCACCGCCAACGCGCCCTCGCGGCTCGGCGGCTCGGTCGTCACCTTTACGCCGGGCGCGCGGACCGCCTGGCACGCGCACCCGGTCGGGCAGACCCTGTACTGCCTCTCCGGCGTCGGCCGAATCTGCTTCAAGGGCGAGCAGCCGCAGGTGCTGAACCCCGGCGACACGGTCAACATCCGGCCCGAGACGCTGCACTGGCACGGCGCCGCGCCCGACCGCCTGTTCGCCCATCTGGCGCTGTCGGAGGCCGGCGAGCAGGGCCAGGGCACATCCTGGGGCGAGCACGTCAGCGACGCCGAATACAACGCGCCGGCGCGCAGCTGAGCCGCGGCGCCGATCGCTCCGTTCCCGCCCGTGCGAGCGGCGTCGCGGCTGTCGCGCCGCTGACAGTCTCGCCGCGCCGGCCCATCTGCTAAGAACCGCCGGGGGTTGGCGGCAGGGCGGCAGGGACGGCAGCGTGGGAACAGCGGCGCAGATCGTCATCGATCGGGTCAGCCATACCTATCGGCCGCGGCGCGGCAATCCGGTCGTGGCGCTCGACCATGTGTCGCTCGAGGTGCGCGACCGCGAGTTCGTGGCGCTGCTGGGTCCGAGCGGCTGCGGCAAAAGCACGCTCCTTTATCTGATCGGCGGTTTTTTGCCGGTCGAGCACGGCGCCATCCGCGTCGAGGACAAGGCGATCGCCGGGCCGGGGCCCGACCGCGGCATCGTGTTCCAGCATTTCGCCTTGTTCCCGTGGAAGACGGTGATCCAAAACGTCCTCTACGGCCTCGAAAAGCAGCGCCTGCCGAAGGACGAGCGGCTGCGCCGCGCCCGCGAGTTTATCGAGCTCGTCGGTCTCGGCGGTTTCGAGGACAGCTACCCCTCGCAGCTTTCGGGCGGCATGAAGCAGCGCGCCGCGATCGCCCGCACGCTCGCAATCGACCCGCGCATCCTGTTGATGGACGAGCCCTTTGGCGCGCTCGACGCGCAAACCCGCAGCCTGATGCAGGCCGAATTGCTGCGCATCTGGCAGCGCTCGCGCAAGACCGTCATTTTCGTCACCCACGACGTGCAGGAGGCGGTCTTTCTCGCCGAGCGGATCGCGGTCATGTCGGCCCGGCCCGGCCGGATCAAGGAGATCGTCGAGGCGCATTTCGACAAGGAGGACCCGGGCCTCGCCCGCAGCGCGCCCTTTGTCGAGATGGTGGACCATGTGTGGAACCTGGTGCGCGCCGAAGCGATTCTGGCGCAGCGCGGCGGTGCCGCGCGATAAGATCGGCGAGGACAGAGAAACCGAGGGAGGGAAGGCTATGCGTTTTGGATCGATCGTCGCCGTCGTCGGGCTGTTGGCGGCCGGTCTCGGCCTCGCTGCCGGGACGAAACCCGCGGCCGCCCAGTCATCGCCGTTGCCGATCCGGGTCGGCTGGGCCGAGACCCCCGGCCACTTGGCGCCGATCGTCGCGGCGCTCGCCAAAAAGCACCCGGAGATCATGCCAAACCAAGGCAAAACCTACGATTTCGAGCCGGTGCGCTTTCCCGGCAGCACGCCGCAAATCCAGGCATTGGCGATCCACGACCTCGAGATCGCGGCGTTTTCCAACTCGGCCTTTGCGCTCGCCGTCACCAACGCCCATCTCGACGTGCCGATCGTCGCCGATGTGATCCAGACCGGCCATCCCGGTTATTTCCCGGGCGAGTATGTCGTCGCCAAGGACGGCCCGATCAAAACCGTCGATGATGTGCGCGGCAAACGCGTCGCGACCAACGCGATCGGCTCCGAGGCCAATTCGACGATGCGCGCGATGCTCCGCCGCCACAAGATCCAGGACAAGGATTTCACCACGGTCGAAGCGAATTTCGCCAACCAGCCGGCGATGCTGCAGGAAGGCAAGGTCGATATGATCGAGCTCTTGCCGCAATTCGCCGCCGAGCTGATGGCGACCGGAAAGTACAAGATATTGTTCACCGGCGTCGATGTGCACGGGCTATCGGAGGCGGTGTTCTGGAACATGCGGGCCGATTTCGTCGCCGCCCACAAGCCGGCGCTGATCGACTTCTTCACCGATTATATGCGCGCCGTGCGCTGGCTGCTGACCCCGAAAAACCGCGACGAAGCCATCGCGCTGACCGTCGCGGTCACCCACAAATCCGCCAAAGATTTGGATTTTGCTTTCACCAAGCACGATTTCTACCACGACCCCAACATGGTGCCGGATGTGGCCGCGGTGCAGCGCGAGATCGACGAGGACGTAAAGCTCGGCGTCCTCCCCAAACGGGTGCAGGTCAGCCCCAACTACGTCGATCTGTCGCTGATCAAGGCGGCGAAGGAGCGGCTCGACGGCCATGGCGCTTGACCAATCCGAGCTGACGATTGTCGCGCCACCCGGCATCGCACGGCCACCCGGCGTCGCGCGGCCACCCGGCGCCGCGCTTGCCGCCGCCCGAGCCGGGCGGCGCGAGCCCGGCATCTCGGCCCGGCTCGGCGCGGTGCTGTGGCGTTATCTGCCGATCGCGCTGTTGGCGTTGGCGTGGGAGGCCTCGACCCGGCTCGGGCTCGTCTCGCCGTTGGAGCTGCCGGCGCTCGACAAGGTCTTCACCGCGTGGTGGAGCCTTCTTCTCAGCGGCGACCTGGTCGATAACGCCGTCGTCTCGCTCGGCCGTGGCGCCGCCGGGCTTGGCCTCGCCGTCATCTGCGGCACCCTGCTCGGCGTCGCGATGGCCTGGTACAAGCCGGTGCGCACCCTGTTCAACCCGGTCGTCCAAGCGCTCTACCCGATGCCGAAATCGGCCCTGATCCCGGTCATGGTGCTGTGGCTCGGCTTTGGCAGCGCGTCGAAAATCGTCTTTATCTTTATCGGCTGCATGCTGCCGATCACGTTGAGCGCGTTCAACGGGGCGCGCGGCGCCGACGAGGTGCTGATCTGGTCGGCCCGCAGCATGGGGGCGAGCCGCGGCGCGATCCTGCGCGAGGTCGTGGTGCCGAGCGCGCTCCCGGAAATCCTCGCCGGCATCCGCACCGCGCTCGCCTTTGCCTTTGTGCTGTTGGTCACAACCGAGCTGATCGCGGCGCGCCAGGGGCTCGGCTACATGATCGGCTGGCTCGGCGACGGCGGCGTCTATGACGCGATGTTCGGGGTGGTGCTGACCGTGGCGCTGCTCGGCTTTGCCGCCGACCGGTTCTATCTCTTGCTGATGCAGCACGTGCTGAGGTGGCGCGAATGACCCAATTGCAAGACGGCGCCGCCGTCGTCGCTTTGCCGCTGGGCCGCGGCGGGCAAAGCTCGCTGGCCCGCGGCGCGCGCAGCCTCGGCCGCGGCCTCGCCAATATCCTCACCTTGCTCGTCGTGCTCGCCGCCTGGGAAGGCGTCGCCCGCGCCGGCGTCGTCAGCAGCTTTTTGCTGCCGCCCTTGTCGGTGGTCGTCGAGCGGGTCTGGGACGACACCCTCTCCGGCGACCTGCTGACCAATCTCGGGCTCACCCTTTATCGCGGATTGCTCGGCTTTGCGATCGCCGGCTCCGCCGGGGTCGCGCTCGGTATCGTGATGGCGCGCAGCCGGGCGTTCCGCTGGTTTTTCGATCCGATCGTGTCGGTCGGGTTTCCGATGCCGAAGATCGCGTTCCTGCCGGTCTTTATGCTGTGGTTCGGGCTCTACGACGCCTCCAAGCTGACGATGATCGTGTTCAGCGCGATTTTCCCGGTGGTGGTGGCGACGGTGGCGAGCACCGAGGGCGTCGAAAAGGAGCTGATCTGGTCGGCGCGCAGCCTCGGCGCCGGCGAACGGCGGCTCTTGTGGGAGGTCGTTCTGCCCGCCGCATTGCCGCAGATCCTGACCGGGCTTGCAGGTGGCGCTGCCGGTGGCGCTGATCGTCGCCATCGTGACCGAGATGCTGATGGGCGGCGCCGGGCTCGGCGGGGCGATGATCAACGCCTCGCGCTTTGCCAATTCGCCGGGTGTCTTTGCCGGGATCGTCGAGATCGCGGTCGCGGGCTTTGCCCTCGTGCGCGGCATCGCCCTATTGCGCCGCCATCTCTTGCGCTGGCACCAGGAAGCCCGCGACCCGACCACTGTTTGAGGACTTGCACGGATGTTTCTGCGACAACGAGCTCGGGCCCGGCTAAAGGCGCTCGCTGCGTTTCTCGGGGTTCTCGGCCTGGCGCTGTGGGTAGCTGCCGCAACCTTGCACATGACACCGCCCGCGGCGCGCGACGTTGCCGTCGGTCATGTCGAAGGCCGCTCGCTCGGGATCGTCAGCGGCGGCGTTGCGGTTGCGGCGGGGATCGCCCTCTTCGCGATTAGCGCCTGAGGGAGTACAACCTTCCGGCCAAGGCTCTGGCGGGAGGACGAGGCCATGACGACGGTCGAGGGTGCGGCGGGACTGCTGTCCGAAGCCGAGCATCGCCGGCAGCTGCGCCGGGCGGTGATCGCCAGCACGATCGGGACGACGATCGAGTGGTACGATTTCTTTATCTACGGCACGGTGACCGGGCTGGTCTTCGCCAAGCTCTATTTCCCGGGGTCCGATCCGCTGGTCGGCACCTTGCAGGTCTTTGCGATCTACGCCGTCGGCTTTGTCGCCCGCCCGGTGGGCGCCGTCATCTTTGGCCATTACGGCGACCGCATCGGGCGCAAGGCAGCGCTGATCGCGACCTTGTTGTTGATGGGAATCGCGACCTTCCTGGTGGCCTTTGTCCCGGGCTATGCCAGGATCGGCGTCTGGGGCGCGGTGATCCTGACGATCCTGCGCACCGTGCAGGGGATCGGGGTCGGCGGCGAATGGGGCGGCTCGGTGCTGATGTCGATGGAATGGGCGCGGACCAACGCCCATCGCGGCTTTGTCGCCTCGTGGCCGCAATTCGGGGTGCCGGCGGGTCTGTTTCTGGCGAACCTCGCGGTCTTGTTCTTCAGCTGGTTGTCGGGACCGCAATTTATCGTCTGGGGCTGGCGCATCCCGTTCCTGCTCAGCATCATCCTCGTCGGGGTCGGCCTCTATATCCGGCTCGGCATCCTCGAAACTCCGGCTTTTTCGCGGCTGGTCAGCCAAAACCGGGTCGAGCGCGCGCCGGTCATCGAGGTGATCAGGCGCCAGCCGCGCGAGATCATCCTGACCGCGCTGGCGCGGATGGCCGAGCAGGCCCCGTTTTATATCTTCACCACCTTCATCTTCGCCTACGGCACCAAGGTCCTCGGCAGCTCGCGCGATCTGCTGCTGACCGCGGTGCTGGTCGCCTCGGTGGTGTCGTTCTTTACAATCCCGTTTGCCGGCTGGCTGTCCGATCGGATCGGCCGCAAGCGGATGTACCTGATCGGCTCGGTGACGGTCGGGGTGTTCGGCTTTATCTATTTCGCCCTGCTCGACACGATGATGCCGGGCTGGATCTTTCTCGCCATCGTGCTGTCCCTGATCCCGCACGATCTGATGTACGGCCCGCAGGCGGCGCTGATCGCCGAATGCTTTACCGGCAGGCTGCGCTACAGCGGCGCCTCGCTCGGCTATCAGCTCGCCTCGGTCATTGCCGGCGGGCCGGCGCCGCTGATCGCGACGGCATTGTTCGCGGCCTATGCATCGGGCTATGCGATCGCCTTTTACATCCTCGTCTGCGCGATCATCAGCGTGATCTCGGCGGCGATGCTGCCCGACTACACCAACCGCGACATCTCGGCCGAATACGACAAAGTGTAACGCCGCGCGCCGTCGATTAAATGCGCGCGCCCATTGGCGCGGCGCATAGCGGCCGCTGGCCTGCCGATAGAAGAAACCTCGCCGTACCATCCGCGTGCGGCGAAAAACAAAAACACGCGCCTGCAATCGCCTGGTTCCGATTGCTCTTGCTGCTGCCGTGTTGCTAAGATCGCTCAGGTAGAATTGCTCCCTACCCCCGGCAACGAACCGGGACCAAAAAACCACAAACGCCGGCGCAACCGGCCGGCCGTAGAGGAGGAAGACGATGACCGCATTCGAAGCCGCCATCGGCGGGCTTTCAGAGGGCGAGCACAGCCGGCAATTGCGTCGCGCGCTGGTCGCCAGCACGGTCGGCACCTTGATCGAATGGTACGATTTTCTGCTCTATGGCACGGTCAGCGCGTTGGTCTTCGGCAAGTTGTTTTTTCCGCATTCGACCCCGATCGTCGGTGTGCTCGAAGCGTTCAGCGTGTTTTTCATCGGCTTTCTCGGACGGCCGATCGGCGCGGCGATCTTTGGCCATTGGGGCGACCGGATCGGGCGCAAGGCGACCTTGATCGTAACCCTGCTGGTGACCGGCATCGCGACCGTCGCGGTCGGCTTTGTCCCGACCTATTCCTCGATCGGCATCTGGGGCGCGGTGCTGCTGACCGTCATCCGCCTGATCCAGGGGATCGGGGTCGGCGGCGAATGGGGCGGCTCGGTGCTGCTCGCCATGGAGTGGGCGAAGACCACCAAAAACCGCGGCTTCATCTCGTCCTGGCCGCAATTCGGCGCGCCCGCCGGGCTTTTCCTCGCCAATCTGGCGGTGCTGTTCTTCAGCTGGCTGTCGGGCGACCAGTTCCTCACCTGGGGGTGGCGCATCCCGTTCTTTATCAGCATCATCATGGTCGGGATCGGGCTGTGGATCCGCCTCGGCATTCTCGAAACCCCGGTGTTTCAGCGGGTGGTCGAGGAGGACCGGGTCGAGCGCGTGCCGGTCGTCGAAGTCTTGAAACGCCAGCCCAAACAGGTCCTCTTGACGGCGCTGCTGCGCATGCCGGAGCAGGCACCGGGCTATATCGTCGGCGCCTTTATCTTCAGCTACGGCACCACGGTCCTCGGCATGCCTCGCGCGATTTTCTGCTGATGGCGGTCCTGGTTCAGTGCGTGCTCGGCTTTATGTGGGTCACCGTCGCCGGCCATTTGTCGGACCGCATCGGCCGCAAGAACATGTACATGATCGGCTGCGTGTCCGTGGCCGTCTTCGGCTTTATCTATTTCGGCCTGCTCGACACCAAGGTGCCGGCACTGATCTTTATCGCGGTGGCGCTTGTCGCTGCTGCCGGTCATGACCTGCTACGGCCCGGAGGCGGCGCTGATCGCCGAAAGCTTCTCGCCGCGGCTGCGCTACAGCGGCAGCTCGCTCGGCTATCAGCTGGCTTCGATCATCGCCGGCGGCCCGGCGCCGTTTATCGCGACGGCACTCTTCGCCACCTTCACATCGAGCCTGCCGATCGCGCTCTACATGGTCTTCTGCGCGATCATCGGCATCGTCGCGACGGCGTTCTTGACCGACTACACCAACAAGGACATTTCCGCCGAATACGAAGGAGTCTGACGACCAACCAACAAAAGAGGCGGGCGCCGCTTGCGGACGCCCGCCCGCAAAACGTACCGGACCAGGGAGGAGACGATGACGGCAGCCGATATTGCGATCGATTCCGCTGTCCGAAAGCGAGCATCGCCGGCAATTGCGCCGCGCGGTGATCGCCAGCACGGTCGGCACGACGATCGAGTGGTACGATTTTCTGCTCTACAGCATCGTCACCGGGCTCGTCTTCGGCAAGCTGTTCTTCCCGCATTCCGACCCGCTGGTCGGGGTGCTGGAGGCGTTCGCGATCTATACCGTCGGCTTTATCGCTCGCCCGATCGGCGCCGTCATCTTCGGCCATTTCGGCGACCGCATCGGCCGCAAGGCAGCGCTGATCGCCACCTTGCTGATCACCGGGCTGTCAACCTTTGCCGTCGGCTTTGTGCCCGGCTACGCGACCATCGGCATCTGGGGCGCGGTGATCCTGACCGTCATCCGCTTTATCCAGGGGGTGGGGGTCGGCGGCGAGTGGGGCGGCTCGGTCTTGCTGGCGATGGAATGGGCGCGCACCAACAAACATCGCGGCTTTATCACCTCATGGCCGCAATTCGGCGGGCCGTGCGGGCTGTTTCTCGCCAATATGGCGGTGCTGGTGTTCAGCACGATTTCCGGCGACCAGTTCCCGGTGTGGGGCTGGCGCATCCCGTTCTTTCTCAGCATCGTCATGGTCGGCGTCGGGCTTTATATCCGGCTCGGTATTCTCGAAACCCCGGTGTTCCGCCGGATCGTCGCCGAGGAGCGGGTCGAGCGGGCGCCGGCGCTCGAAGTGATCAAGCGCCAGCCAAGCGAGGTGATCCTGGCAGCGCTCGCCCGCACCGCCGAACAGGGGCCGGCCTATATCTATCTCGCCTTTGTCTTCGCTTACGGCACCCAGGTCCTGCACACGCCACGCGATTTTCTGCTGACCGGCGCTGATCACCGCCGGCCTCTTTTCATTTGTCACGATCCCGCTCTGCCGGGCATCTCTCCGACCGGTTCGGGCGCAAGCGCATTTACTTGATCGGCACGATCGACGACCGGGGTCTTCGGCTTCGTCTATTTCGCGATGCTGAACACAATGGTGCCGGGCTGGATCTTTCTCGGCATCGTGCTGTCCTTTGTCCCGCACGACATCATGTACGGCCCGCAGGGGGCGCTGATCGCCGAATGCTTCACCCCCCGGCTGCGCTACAGCGGCGCCTCGATCGGCTACCAGCTCGCTTCGGTCACCGCCGGCGGTCCGGCGCCGTTGATCGCGACGGCGCTGCTCGCCGCCAACCGGGTCGGGCTACACGATCGCCGTCTATATCGCCTTCTGCGCCGTCGTCAGCGTGATCGCCACGGCGCTGCTGCCGGACTACACCAACCGCGACATCTCGGCCGAATACGACAAAGTGTAACGCCGCGCGCCGTCGATTAAATGCGCGCGCCCATTGGCGCGGCGCATAGCGGCCGCTGGCCTGCCGACAGAAGAAACCTCGCCGCACCCAACCGCGACATCTCACGCGAGCACGCATAGCCCGCCGGGCGGAGGGGCGACGTTCGAGCTCGGCATCGCTCGATCGCGACCCGCCCGGACATGTCGCATCTCAGAGGACATTGCGGGTGCGCAGCGCGGCAATCTCGGCGGCGCCGAGGCCGAGGCGGGCAAAGATTTCGGCGTTGTGCTGGCCGAGCTTGGGGGCGACGGCGCGCACCCGGACACCCTCGCCGATCCGGACCGGCGTGCGGATATGCGGCACCTCGCCCAATTCCGGGTCGTGCGCGGACTGCACCAGGCCGCGGTGCTCGACCTGCGGGTCGGCGAACATCTGCGCGTAATTGTAGACCGGGCCGCACGGCACCCCGGCCTGTTCGAGCACCGCGACCCAATGCTCGCTCGTGCCGGCCGCGAGCACGCCCTCCATCGCCGCCTCGAGCGTGTCGCGGTTTTGCATGCGCGCCCGGTTTGTCGCAAAGCGCGGGTCGGCGCACCATTCCTTGTGCCCGAGCGCTGCGGCGCAACGCTGCCAGATCGCCTCGCCGGCGGCGCCGATCATCAGATAGCCGTCCCCGGTCTTCATTCGCTGATAAGGCGCGTTCTGACGATGGCGCGAGCCCTGGCGAACCGGCTCCTCGCGGTCGGCGAGCCATTGCGCGCTGGTCCATGAGCTAAAGCCGATCGCGGTTTCCAAGAGCGAGCATTCGACGAGCCGGCCCTCGCCGGTGCGCTGGCGCTCGTAGAGCGCGGCGAGGATCCCCTGCACCGCCCACATGCCGGTGCCGAGGTCGCAGATCGGCAACCCGACCGAAGTCGGCGGCCCGTCCTCTTCGCCGGTCACGTGCATGATGCCGCCCATCCCCTGCGCGATCAGGTCGAAACCGCCACGCCCGGCATAGGGGCCGTCATAGCCGAGCCCGGAGAGCTGGGCATAGACGAGGCGCGGGTTCAGCTGGTGCAGCGCCGCAAAGCCGAGCCCGGCGCGCGGCATCACAGTCGGCCGATAATTCTCGACCAGCACGTCCATCAGCGCGACGAGGCGGAGAAACAGCGCTTTCCCCTCGGCGTCCTTGTAATCGAGGGTGATGCCCTTCTTGTTGCGGTTGATGTAGCGGAAATAGGGGTTGCGCTCGCTGCCGTCGCCCCAGGCGCGCACCGAATCTCCCCTCCCCGGCCGCTCGAGCTTGATCACCTCCGCCCCCATATCGGCGAGGATCATCGTGCAAAACGGCCCCGCCATGTGCTCGGTCAGGTCGAGGACCTTCAATCCGGCGAGCGGGCCGTCGTTGTTGTGCGCCATTGCTCGTTCCTCCGAGGCTCCATCGCCGCGAGCCGCCTCGCCGAATGGCGCACGCGTCGCGACCAATCCCGCTCGTTGCGGAAAATCGAGCGGCTCGGCTATTTTGAAGCCGGTCAAAGCAGGCGTCGAGGGAGGAAGAAATGCGCGAAGCGGTGATCGTCTCGACTGCCCGCACGCCGATCGGGCGGGCCTATCGCGGCGCCTTTAACGACACCTCGGGCCAGGAGCTCGCCGGCCATGTCGTGGCGCATGCGGTCGAGCGCGCCGGCATCGACCCGGCCGAAATCGAGGATGTGGTGCTGGGCTGCGCGCTGCAGCAGGGCTCGACCGGCTACAACATCGCGCGCCAGGCGGCGCTCCGCGCCGGGCTGCCGGTCACCGTGCCGGGCATGTCGATCGACCGGCAATGCGCCTCGGGGCTGATGGCGATCGCCACCGCGGCCAAGGAAATCATCGACGACGGCATGAATATCGCGGTCGGCGGCGGCGTCGAGTTCGATCTCTTTGGTCCAGAACGAGCATCGGAACCAATACCGGGCGCAGGATCCGTGGCTCGTCGAGCATCGGCCCGACCTCTACATGACGATGATCGAAACCGCCGAGATCGTCGCCGAACGCTATCAGGTGACGCGCGAGGCGCAGGACCTTTATGCGCTCTCCTCGCAGCGGCGCACCGCGGCGGCGCAGGCCGAAGGGCGGCTCGCCCGGGAGATCGTGCCGTTGCCGTCGCTGATGCGGGTCGAGAACCGCGACACCGGCGAAACCGCGCAGGTCGCGGTGACGCTCGACAAGGACGAGGGCAATCGCCCCTCGACCACGCTCGAAGGCCTCACCGCGCTAAAGCCGGTGTTCCGCGACGGGATGACCGTCGCCGAGGGCCGCTTTGTCACCGCCGGCAACGCCTCGCAGCTTTCCGACGGCGCCTCGGCCGCGGTGCTGATGGAGGCGGCAGAGGCCGGGCGGCGCGGGGTGCAGCCGCTCGGCGCCTACCGCGGCATCGCCATCGCCGGCTGCGCCCCCGATGAAATGGGGATCGGCCCGGTTTTCGCCGTCCCAAAGCTGCTCCGGCAGCACGGGCTGAGGGTCGAGGATATCGGCTTGTGGGAATTGAACGAGGCGTTTGCGGTGCAAGCGCTCTATTGCCGCGACCGGCTCGGCATCGACCCCGAGCGCTACAATGTCGATGGCGGCGCGATCTCGATCGGCCATCCCTACGGCATGTCGGGCGCGCGGCTGGTCGGCCACGCGCTGATCGAAGGGAAGCGACGCGGAGTGCGCTGGGTCGTCGTCACAATGTGCATCGGCGGCGGCATGGGTGCGGCCGGCCTGTTCGAGGTGTTGTGAGAAACGGGACCATATATTCCAAGAATCCATCGCAACACCCTACCATATCTTGATTAAGGATGATTTATCCTCGATTAAGGGAAAATTGCTCGATTGTTGCTTTGACGATTCTCTGACCCCGGCTATGCTGGCCGCAGCAACGCCTCAGGGGATGCCCGATGCGCTCTCTTTTGCTGTCCGCGATAGCGGTGCTGGCGCTCGGCCAGAGTGTCGCGGCGGGGGAGCGCAGCACGCTCGGCCAGAATGTCGCGGCGGGAGAGCGCAGCGCGCTCGCGCCGACAGATGTCGCGGCGGGAGAGCGCAGCGCGCTCGACCGTGTCGCCTTTGCCGTCGATGGCGCCGAATTGAGCCATGGCCGTGACAACGCGATGTGGCGCGCCGATCCCACCGGGCCGCAGGGGCCGATGCAAGTCAGCGCCGCGGCGGCGGCCGATATCGGCGGCGGCGACCGGTTCGACGCCGATCAAAACCGGGCGATCGGCCGCGCTTATCTGCAGCAGCTCTTTTCGCGTTACCGCAACTGGCCGGACGCGATCGCCGCCTATAACTGGGGCATCGGCAACCTGAACGCCTGGGTCGAGGCGGGGCGGCCTCCGAACAAGCTGGTCGACGGGGTCGAGGCCTATATCGGGCGGGTGTTGCACGACAGCGGGCTGTGCACCGATGCAGCCGCACCGCTGGCCCCGCGCAACCTAGGCCCGCGCAACCCGGGTCCGCGCAAAAACGCAGCAAAGGATGCGCTGGCTGCCGCCGAATGCGCGGAATTCGCAGCCTTGGGCGCGGCCTCGGGAAAATTCGGCCTGACCTCGGGCAAGTTCTATCGGCGGCTCGACCAGGCGATGCAGCTCGCGGCAAAGCGCCTGCCCGCCGCCCAGCGCTGACCGCCGGCTTGCTGCTGACCGCTGCACTCGGCACGCATCACCCCCACCCCGACCCGCCCCCATCGAGGGGGCGGGAGTACAAACAGGCGTGCTGACAAAGGCCCCCTGATAAAGGCCCTCCCCCTTGATGGCTTGATGGGGGAGGGTTTGGGAGGGGGTGAGAGCGGTGCAATTTGATCGGAAACCGCTCTGGAGGTCAAAGCTGGCGGCCATACGGCCGAATATAACAGGTCAGCCGGCGCGGCGCGGCAGCGCGACGTCCGCTTTGCTAGAGAGCGCCTGCCTCGCAGCAGCGGGCGACGAAAACGGCGAGCCGCAGCACCACATCCCACATCAGCAACGCCAGCGCGATATTGGCCAACGCCGCGGTAGCGAGCGGCAGCGGCGGATCGGCCGAGCCTAGCCCCTGTCGCATTGGTCTCCTCCTGCAAGCTCGTGCCGGCTCGGCGCATTTCGCCCATCAATGTTAACGCAACAAACGTGCCAATCTCGTGCACTTTGTAATCAAACGCTTTTTTCAGCGACGCCGGTCTCGACTGTAAGATTTTCCGTCGGTTTATGACGGATCGAGCCGGCTTCGCCGATGCGTCTTGTAAAGCCGCAACCGCCCTCATTAGAGTTGGCGGTGAATTCTTTGTGGAGAGATCGGATGCCGGAAGCTGCACCAGGGGGAACGGACGTCTTCGAGATCATGCATACGACACGGGCGATGCGGCGGTTGAAGCCCGATCCGGTCCCCGACGACCTCGTCCGCAAGATCCTGCTCGCCGGGCAGGCGGCGGCCAATGGCGGCAACACCCAGCGCTGGCGTTTCCTGGTGCTGAAAAACCATCCGGGCAAAAAAGTCGTGCAGACCTATTACAAAAAGCTCTTCGACGAGGTGGTCGGGCCGCGCTACCGCAACAGCGCGGCGCCGCCCGGATCGGACCAGGCGCGGCAGCTGCGGCAGATGGCGGCGAACCAGTACCTGACCGAGCATTACCACGAGGCGCCGGTGTGGATCGTCGCCTGCCTCGAAGGCCAGAACCCGGGATATTCGTCCGGCGCATCGCTCTATCCGGCGGTGCAGAACATGCTCCTGGCGGCGCGTGCGCTCGGTCTCGGCTCGACCCTGACGACGCGGCATATCGGGGGGTACGCCAAGGAATGCGATGAGGCGATGGGCATCCCGCCGGGCTACCACTCCTACGCCATCCTGCCGATCGGCTATCCGATGGGCAGGTTCGGACCGGTCGGCCGCGGGCCCTTGAGCGAGGTTGTCTATCTCGACGGCTGGGGCAAGCCCTATCCCGGCATCTGAAGAAGGGGACGGAGCATGCCGAGAATTACCCCGATCGCCGGCAAAGGCGACGTGCCGGCCGAGCACCAGGGCGCCGTGGACCAGGTGGTCGGCGTCTTTGGCAATGTGCGAGGGCCGTTCAGCATCCTGCTGCACAGCCCCGGGCTCGCCGAGCGGGTGCTGCCGCTCGTCACCTTTTTCCGCGAGAAGAGCGTGGTCGAGGGGCGGCTGCGCTCGCACGCGATCCTGGCCGCGGTGCGCGAGAAGGAGGCAGCCTATGTCTGGGCGGCACAGGTGGGTGCTGCGCGCCGCGCCGGGGTGCCCGAAGCGACGATCGACCTCTTGCGCGCCAAAGGCGACCCCGCCTCGCTCCCCGAGGACGAGCGGGACATCGTCCTCTACACGCGCCAGCTCCTCCGCGCCAACCGTGTGGACCAGGCCCTGTTCGATCGGCTCGCCGGCCGCCACGGCGCGCAATGGATGGTCGAGCTGACCGCGGCGGCGAACTACTTTGCGTTGCTGTGCGGCATGATCAACGCCTTTGAGGTGCCCGCCCCACCCGACGGCGACAAATTGCCGAGCTGACGCGGCCGCGACCGCTCCGCAGGATGGCGCGGGCCCGCGGCTTGATCCTCGCTGCCCCCGCTTCGGGCAGCGGCAAGACGTTGGTGACGGCGGGTCTGCTGCGGCATCTGCGGCGGGGCGGCATGCGTGTCGCCGCGGCCAAGGCCGGGCCGGATTTTGTCGATCCGACCTTTCACGCCGCGGCGCTCGGGGTGGCCTCTCCCAATCTCGATGTTTGGGCGATGCGGCCCTCGACCCTCGCCGCCATCGTCGCCGGTCTCGAAGCCGACAGCGATCTGGTGCTGTGCGAGGGCGTCATGGGCCTGTTCGACGGCACCGGCGCCGATGGCGAGGAAGGCTCCACCGCCGAGCTCGCCCGGCGCACCGGCTGGCCGGTCGTTCTGGTCGTCGATGCGCGCGGCCAGGGCGCCTCGGTCGCCGCATTGCTGCGCGGCTTTGCCCGGCATCGACCCGACCTCCCGATCGTCGGCGTCATCTTCAACCGGGTTGCGAGCGCGCGTCACGCAACCTTGCTCGCCGGCGCGACAGCGCGGCACCTGCCGGACCTCGCCGTCCTCGGCGCCCTCTGTGCCGATCCGGCGCTGGCGCTTCCGTCGCGCCATCTCGGCTTGGTCCCGGCCGGCGAAGCCACCGAGGGCGAGAGGGTTATCGAGCGCGCCGCCATGGCCGTCGGCGCCGCCCTCGACATCGCCGGGCTCGTCGGGCTGGCGCGCCCGTCGGCGCTGCCTGGAAATGCGGTCCTGCCCGGAAATGCCGGCGCTCCCGGCATCCCGCCGCCCGGCCGGTGCATCGCCGTCGCCCATGACGACGCCTTTTGCTTTGCCTATCCGAGCTTGCTCGGCAGCTGGCGGCAAGCCGGCTCGGCATTGCGATTTTTCTCGCCCCTCGCCGGGGAGCCGCCCGATCCCGACACCGACGCGGTCTATCTGCCGGGCGGCTATCCGGAGCTCTCGGCCGGCCGGATCGCGGCGGGCGAGGCGTTTCTCAGCGGGCTGCGCCGGGCTGCCGCTGCGGGCAAACCGATTTACGGCGAATGCGGCGGCTACATGGTCCTCGGCGAGTCGCTGATCGACGCCGACGGGCGACGCCAGCGGATGGCCGGGCTGCTCCCCCTGGTCACGAGCTTTGCCGAGCGCCGTCTGTCGCTCGGCTATCGGAGCTGCACCTTGCTCGGCGACGGGCCTCTCGGTCCTGCCGGCACGTTATTTCGCGGCCACGAATTTCACTACTCGACGGTCGCAGACGAAGGCGCGGGCGAGCGCCTGTGGTCGGCCGCCGACGCGACCGGTGCCGATCTCGGCGGCTGCGGCCTGCGCCGCGGCCCGGTCTTCGGCTCCTTCATCCACCTGATCGACCGCGCCCTTTGACCGCCGACAGGATCGCCACCGGATAGGCGTATTCGATATGGTCGCCGTCGCGCCGCACCGGAATTCCGAGGCTGTCGTCCTCGGCCGAAGCGGCGAACATCCCGGTGATCTCGGCTTCGTCGCCGGGGTTGGGAAACGAGCGGGCGAGCAGGTTCGCCACGCTGTCGCGCAGCTCGGAAAAGCCGATTTGCGGCGCCGCCAGCCCGGCCGACCGAAACAGGCCCTCGAGCTCGGCGCGCGGCAGGGCGCGGACATGCGACGGGTCGCGCAGCTTTTCCAGCCGATTGAACTGCGCAGCCTTTTCGGGATCGGAGGAAGCGCAGGTGTCGGCGATGACGATCCGTCCGTCCGGCGCGCAAACCCGCGCCATCTCGCGCACGACCGCGGTGGGATCGGGAAAGTGGTGCACCGCAAACCGGGTCGTCACAATGGTGAAGGCACCGTCGGGCCAGGGCAGCGCGGCAACATCGCCCTCCCGCCAGGCAACGTTTGCAATCTTATTTTCCGCCGCCAGCTGACGGGCGCGATCGAGCATCGCCGGGGTCATGTCGATGCCGGTCGCGTGCCGAACACGGGGGGCAAAGGCGCAGACCACAATCCCGCCGCCACAGGCGACATCGAGCACCGTGTCGTCCGGTCCCGGTGCTGCGGCGTCGATGATCAACTGCAGGCCACCGGGGTCGGTGATCGGGCTCGCCGTGCTGAACGGTACTGCCTGGCGGGTGAACTGATCGCGGATCAGGCTGCTATGGGTGTCGGTCGTCATCTGTCGCTGCTCTGTCGGGGACCGGCATCATAGAAGGCAGCGGCTCTGTCGTCCTGTTCCATCCGGCGACATGGACAAGCAATCATTTCCCGCCGTTTATCGACACGGTGACGGCGCCCGGCTGGCTAAATCGGCGCCGCCGACGCCGCTGATCCGCCGGCAAGAGGGCGCGCCCTTTTGCGATCAAGCCCTGCCGCGATCAAACCCTGCCGCGATCAAACCCTGCCGCGGTCAAGCCATGCCGGCTTTGCGCAAGCCGTCGAGGAAGTGGTCGGCCCCCTTCCGGGTGCGATAGAGCCGGCTCAAGATGCCATCGACAAAGGCCAGATTGCCGTCGAGCGCGTTGAGCTCGCAAAGCGGCGCCTGCGCTTCGGCGATATGCCCGAGCTGCCCCAGACCGGCAACGACATAGCGCAGCCCGGCCGGCCAATTGCGGTTGAGCGCCCAGGCGCGCCGGCCGATCTCGACCGCTTCCCCGTAATGGCCGAGCTGGTAATGCGCCCCGGCCAGCGCCGGAAGCCACATAAACAGCCGCGGATCGCTCGGGCTGAGACGGATCCCCTTTTCGGCGAGCGCGATCGCCTCATCCGGCCGATCGCGATAAGTGTACATCTGACCCAGCAGGATATGGACCGCGGCAAAGCTCGGATTGAGGTTGATCGCCTCCTGAAACTCCGCCACCGCCCGGTCCGAGCGGCTCGTCCACATGCAAACGAGGCCCAGCACGAACCGCGCCAGCGGAAAACGGCGATCGAGCGAGACCGCATGCTGCGCCAGCTCGTAGGATTCGGCATAGGCGGCGTCGGCATCGGTTGCCCAGCCGAGATAGGCGGCATTGCACAGCGCCAAGGCGAGCGCGGCGGTGGCTTGCGGATAGTCGGTGTCGATCCCGAGCGCCCGCCGAAAGAACGCCTGCGCCTCTCGATTGTCCTCTTTGGTGTGGCGATAATGGTGCCACATCCCGCGCTGATAAAGCTCGTAGGCGTCTTCGTTCGGTCGCGACTGGTCGGCGATGCGGTCGCGCTCGAATTTTAAGAGCTCGGGCTCGATGGCACCCGCGATCGTGCTGGCGATCTCGTCCTGCAGCTCGAACAAATCCGTCAGGTCGCGATCGTACCGTTCGGCGACGATATGGTGTCCTGTGTCCGCCTGGATCAGCTGGGCGGTGACGCGAACGCGGTGGCCCGATTTGCGCACGCTGCCTTCGAGCACATAGCGCACACCGAGGTCGCGGCCGACTTTTTTGATGTCGACATGGGTGTTCTTGTAGGTAAAGGTCGAATTGCGCGCGATCACCGGAAAGGCGCGCCATCCGGCGAGCATCGTGATGATGTCTTCGGTGATGCCGTCAGCGAAATATTCCTGCTCGGGATCGCCGCTGAAATTGCTGAACGGCAGCACCGCGATGGCGCGGCGATCGTCAAAGCCGGGTGCGGTTGGGGCCGCTGCGGTTACGGCTGCGTCGCCGGCCGCGGCGGCGGCGCCCATCCGGTAGACCAGGACCGGCCGGGCGATGTTTTTTAATTTTTGCGGGCCGAGATCGGTGAAATCGAAATCGACCTTGCCGACGATTTGGTCGTGGACGATCTGCGTGACGAAGATGCTGCCGGGCTCGGCAAGCGCCTCGAGGCGTGCGGCAACGTTGACGCCGTCGCCGAAGATGTCGCCCTCCGCGAAAATAATGTCGCCGAGATTGATGCCGATGCGCAGCGCGATACGCCGCTCGGGCGCCAGCTCCCGGTTTCTCTGCGCCACCGCTTCACGCAGTGCCGCGGCCGAGCGCGCCGCCTCGACGACGCTGTCGAACTCGCTCAGCGCCTTTTCCCCGCTCGAATTGACGACGCGCCCGCCGAATTCGAGGATCAGCGGCTCGATGACCTCCCTGAGCAAGGCGTTGAGCCCGGCCAGAACCTCCGCGTCGCTCTCCGGGAACAGCGGGCTGTAGCCGGCAACGAGAATTGCCGCGAGGCGGCGCCTGACTCGGTCTCTCCCATTTTCGGACACGGCCACTCGATCATCCCGGTTCGCGGCACCCACAATCATGGTGCCGCGCTGGGCCGCCGCAAAGTGAACCGCTTCACCCGCGACATTCCGATCGATCTTAGCAGAAGCGCCGGGCGCAGGAGAAATCGATCAGTCGGGCAGGTTCGCCATACGCAGGAAATCGAGCTCGCGCTGCAGCCGCGCTGCATCGGCAAACCGGATCTTGCGCAATGTGCCGATGCGAAAGCCCGGCGCTGCGCGAACCAGCCGGCGCACCGCCTCGGCCGCATCGCCGGTCCGGCCGAGCCGCGCCGCGCCCAGCGCCAAAACGCAATAGGAAAAAGCAAAATGCTGGTTGCCCTCGATCGCCTTTTGCGCATGGGCGACCGCCTCCTCGGGGCGCCCGGTAAGCAGAGAGGCGAGCGCCAGCGCCAGCCAGGCGTGATAGACGAGCGGCTCCAACGGGCTCAGGCGCAACGCCTTTTCGGCATGCTCGACGGCCGCCGCATAGGCGCCGCACAGGCACCGCGTCAACGCGTCGAAACCGAGCACCAGCGCTGAATTGCCATAGATCATGACGGCGCGGTCGACCGCCGCCAGCGCCAAATCATGATCGCGGGTCAGGACCGCCCGCACCGCCCCGGCGACAACGAGCGCCAGCGGCACATCGCCGCCTTGCGCGATCGCCAGCCGGGCGAGGCGCTTGGCGGTTTCGCGGTCCTCCTCCTGCGCGCCCGGCCAGCCCATCAGGTGCCGCTGCTGGCGACACCAGGCGGCGAGCGCATTGGCGCTCGGATAGTCGGGGTCGATCGCCAACGCCCGCGCCAAGAGCCGCATCGCCTCGGCATTGTCCTCGGCGGTTTCGGCGAAGGCGGGGACGGACGCGCGCAGCACCAGATCGTAAACGTCCTGGCCGGCTTCCGGCTTGTGCCGGGCGCGCTCGACCTCGGTCGTGCGCAGGATCGGGCCGACCGACCCGATCACCGCTTCGACGATGCGATCTTGCAGATCGAACGAATCGCCGAGGCTGCCGTCGAACCGCTCCGCCCACAAGCCCCGGCCGGTTTCCGCCTCGACCAGCTGGCAGCTGATGCGCACGCGGCCACCCGCCTGGCGCAGGCTGCCTTCGACCAGATAGCGGACCCCGAGGTCGCGCGCCACCTGGCGCGAGTTGACCGTCCGGTTCTTGTAGCTGAAGCTGGTGTTGCGCGCGACGACCGAAAACCAGCGCGCGCGCGACAATTCGGTGATCAAATCCTCGGCGACGCTGTCGAGAAAAAATTCCGCCTCGGCGTCGTCGCCGAGATTGCGGAACGGCAGCACCGCGACCGCGGGCCGCGCCGACGCCGCGGGCTTGCTCTCGGGGGCCGGCGCCGGCCCGCCCGAGACAATGTCTGAGACAATGTCCGAGACAATGCGAAACACGCGGACCGGGCGGGCGATGTTGGCGATCTCATGCTCGCCGACATCCTCGAGTGTGAGCGGCAATCTGTCGCGCACCTGGTCGCGGACCGCGCGGCTGAGATTGACCCCATCGGGCTCGGCCAGGCTTTCGAGCCGCGAGGCAACGGCGACGCCGTCGCCATAGATCACGTCGCCGTCCGAGGCGACATCGCCCATATTGATCCCGACCCGAAACCGGATGCGCTGCTCGGCGGGCCGGCGCAGCTCGTGCTCCTTGACCGCGCGCTGCATCGCGACGGCGCAGCGCACCGCGTCGACGACGCTCGAAAACTCGACCAGCAGGCCATCGCCGGCGGTGCGCACGATGCGGCCCCGATGGTCGCCGATCTCCGGATCGACGAGGTCGCGCCGGACCGAGCGCAGCGCCGCCAGCGTGCCTTCTTCGTCGATCCCCATCAGCCGCGAATAGCCGACGACATCGGCGCACATGATGACCGCAACCCGATGTTCGATCGCGCCGCTCGCCACCCTGCCCAGCCCCCGCTGTTTCGATCCGGCTGCAAGGCTACTACGCGTCGGCGGCTGACGGTATCCCTGACCCGCCGGGCGGCCTCAGAAGATGCCGAGATGCTGGTGCAGGTCGGCGGCATCGCGCTCAACGGCGGCGGCCGGCAGATCGACCACCACCCGGCCGCTGTTCAGGATAACGATGTCGTCGGCGACGTCGAAGGCGAGCTTCGGGTTCTGCTCGACCAGCACGATCGACAGCCCCTCCTCCTTGAGCCGGCGGATCGTCGCCATGACCTCGGCGACGATTTGCGGCGCCAGCCCTTCCGACGGCTCGTCCATCAGCAGCACGCGCGGGTTCGACACCAGCGCCCGGCCGATCGCCAGCATCTGCTGCTCACCCCCCGAAAGGGTCCCGGCATATTGCTCGCGCCGCTCGTGAAGCCGTGGGAAGGCGGCGAAGACGGTGTCGATTGTCCATGTCGCGGTAAGGCCCGCTCTCGGCTTGCGCGCGGCGACGGCGAGGTTCTCGCGCACGCTCAGGCTGCGAAAGATGCGCCGCCCCTGCGGCACCAATGCGACACCTTGCGCCGCGATCGCCTCGGGCGGGCGGCCGCTGATCGGCGTGCCATAGACCATGACCGATCCCCGTCGCGGCGGCAGGATCCCGACCACGACGTTCATGCTCGTCGTTTTGCCTGCGCCGTTGCGGCCCAAAAGGCCCAAGAGGCGGCCCGCGCCGCAGCGGAAGGAAACGCCGTGCAAAACGTGGCTGTCGCCGTAAAAGGCGTCGATGTCGGCGACGACGAGGGCGTCATTCGCCAAGATAGATCTCCCTGGTGCGCGGGTCGGCGACCACCTCGGAGCGCGTGCCTTCGACGACGACCCGGCCGAAATGCAAGACCGTGATGCGCTCGGCAAAGTCGAGCGCCACATCCATGTCGTGCTCGATCATGACGACCGTCACCTCGCGCGGGATCGCCCCGAGCAATTCGCGCACGTCGCGCCGCTCGTCGACCGACAGCCCGGCAAACGGCTCGTCGAGCAGCAAGAGCCGCGGGCTTTGCGCCAAAGCCATCGCGATCTCGACCCTGCGGCGCTCGCCATAGGCGGTCTGCGCCAGCGGCCGGTCGGCGAGATGGCCGAGCCCGACCCGGGTCAAGGCCGCGCGCGCCCCGGCGATCAGCGTCTCCTGCCGGGCCAGCCGTAGAAAGGGGTTCCAGCGCAGCCGCGACAAGCCCAGGAGCGACAAGGTGACGTTGCGCAGCAGGGTCTCGCCGGGAAAGAGGGTGATGATCTGGTAGGTCCGGGCGAGGCCGAGATGGGCGCGGCGCCGGCTCGGCATCCGGGTGATGTCGCGGCCGAAGAGGCGGATCGAGCCGTGGTCGGCTCGCAATTCGCCGGTGATCAGGTTGAAGAGCGTGGTCTTGCCGGCGCCGTTCGGGCCGATGATCAGGCGGCGCTCGCCCGGCTCGACCGCGAAATCCACGGCAGCGGTGACGCGCAGCCCGCCAAAGGATTTTTCGAGCCCGGCGACGTCGAGCGCGCTCATGCGCCTTCCTTCGATCGGGCATCGCCGCGCGCGGCACGGCGCGGGCGCAGACCCGCCGCCACCCAGCGCAGGAGCC
This sequence comes from uncultured Alphaproteobacteria bacterium, assembly GCA_963702685.1. Classification (GTDB taxonomy): domain Bacteria; phylum Pseudomonadota; class Alphaproteobacteria; order ATCC43930; family CGMCC-115725; genus AP-15. The sequence goes on from CAVPDQ010000014.1 coordinate 657,778, forward strand.
GCACCGAGCCCGGCACCAGCCCTTCCGGCATAAAGATGACGATGGCGACAAAGATCGCGCCGAGGACCAGGTTCCAGCGCGCGATGTAGGCGCTCGCCACATTCTTCATGACGACGACCAGCGCCGCGCCGGCGATCGGCCCGAGCAGGGTGCCGGTGCCGCCGGCGATCACCATCAGCAGCACCTCGGCCGACGCACTGAGCGCCACCACCTGCGGGCTCACGAACTGGTTGTAATAGAGGAAGAGCATGCCGGCGACGCCGCTCACGAGCCCGGAAAAGAGAAAGGCGATAAAGCGGATCATCCAAACGTGGTAGCCGAGCGCCGTCATCCGCCGCGGCTGGTCGCGGCTGCCGCGCAGGCTCGCGCCAAAGGGCGACGCGGTGAAGACCGCGACCGCCACGACCGTGGCGAGAAAGACGACCAGGCTCGCCCAGTAAAACCCGGGTGCCGTCGCCAGGGACAGCCCGAACGGGCTCGGCCGGGTCTTGATCGCAACCCCGTTGTCGCCGTTCGTAATGCTGATCCAGCGATAGGCCACACCCCAGACGATCTGGCCCAGCGCCACGGTGATCATCACGAAACCGAGCCCGGTGCCGCGCAACGCCAGGATCGCGAAGACCGCGGCGGTGGCGACGGTCACCACGAGGGCGCCGAGGATGGCGATGAAATGATCGGCGCCGCTGTTGATAAAGATGGCGCCGGCATAGGCGGCGATGCCGAAGAGCCCGGCATGGCCGAGCGAGACCAGCCCCGCCTGGCCGACCAGCACGTTGAGGCCGAGGGCAAAGACGGCATAGAGCAGGATTTGGGCGGCGATGTTGACGTAATAGGTGTTGCCGACCCAGAGCGGCAGCGTCGCCAGCACGACGAGCGCGGCGGCGAGCGCCAGCCGCCTCACGGGGCCGCCCGGCCGAAGAGCCCCTGCGGCCGCACCACCAAGACGATCAGCATCGGCAGGAACAGCACGACATAGGCGAGCTCGGGCAGCAGCGCCTGGCCGAAATTATAAAGAAAGCCGACGACAAAGCTGCCGGCAAACGAGCCGAGGAGGCTGCCCGAGCCGCCGAGGATCACGACCACCAGCGCCAACGGCAGCATGTCCTGGTCGAGGCCCGGATAGACCGACAGGATCGGCCCGCCGATGACCCCGGCAAACCCGGCGAGACCGGCGCCGAGCGAAAAGACGATCGTAAAGAGGCGCGAGACGCGGATGCCGACGACACGCGCCATCTCCGGATCGTCGACCCCGGCGCGGATCATCGCCCCGAGCCGGGTGCGGTCGAGCAACGCCCAGAGGGCGGCTGCGATGACGACGGCGACGACGATGACGGCGATCCGGTAGGTCGGGAACGCGACGGCGGCGATGCGGGTGGCGCCGCGCAACGCCGGCGGGGTCGCGATCTCGATCGGGTCGCCGCCCCAGCCCATCAGGCACAGATCGGCGATCATAAACGACAGCCCCAAGGTCACCAGCACCTGCGCCAATTCGTTGCCGGGCAGACGGCGCAGCAGCAGCCGCTCGATCAGCCCGCCGATGATCGCCACCCCGATCCCGGCCACGATCGCCGCCGGCCAAAAGCTGAGGCCGTGCGCGATCAGGCTGACCCCGAAATAGGCGCCGAGCATGAACAACGAGCCGTGCGTCAAATTGGGGATGCGCATCAGCCCGAAAATCAGCGCAAACCCGGCCGACAGCAAAAACAGCAAGCCCCCGAAGGCGATGCTGTTGCCGGCCAGCACCACCCACAAATTCATCGCGGCAACCGCGCCAAGCCGGGCGCGCTCAGGCCCCTCCGGCGGCAGTCCGGTTCGCGTGTTCCGGTTGCAGGAATGTCGGCATCCACTGGCTGGCACCCGTCAGGAGCGGTGGCTCGGCCGGTGTTCGAGCCGGAGCCGGCGACATGCGCCCAAACCCTTCGGAATTGCTCGAAGACCGCAAATTGTCGGGCACCGATTACAATCCGCATCCGACAATGCTGTCCAGGCTTGGGTGATTGCATCTCGAAAGCTATATGGGTAACCGTATCATTGCACCCATATGAAAGCATCGTCGTATGAAGACAACCGTGGAGATTTCGGACGCCCTTCTGCTCGAAGCCCGCGCGCTCGCGGCGCGCCAAGGTGTGACGCTGCGGGCACTGGTGGAACGCGGGCTGCGGCGCGTCGTGACCGAGACTGAGAACAACGCACCCTTCGAGCTGCGGCGAGCAAGCTTCAAGGGCAAGGGTTTGCAAGCCGAGGTTCGCGAGGCCTCGTGGGACACGTTGCGCGACCTGATCTACAAGGATCGCGGCGCGTGATCGCCGTAGACACCAACATCCTCGTCTATGCCCATCGCGAGGATTCGCCGTTTCACGCAGCCGCCTTCCGGCGGCTGGTGCAGCTTGCCGAAGGCTCCGCCGCCTGGGCCATTCCGTGGCCGTGCCTGCACGAGTTTCTCGCGATTGTGACGCATCCCCGCATCTATGCTCCGCCGACGCCGCTCGTCCGCGCCCTCGACCAGGCGGATACGTGGCTCGGATCGCCGACCTTGGCGCTGCTGGCCGAATCAACGAAGCACTGGCCGACATTGCGCGCGCTGCTCACCGGCGGCCACATTGCCGGCCCCCAGGTCCACGACGCGCGGATCGCGGCGTTGTGTCGCCAGCACGGGGTGCGCGAGCTGTGGTCGGCGGACCGCGACTTCGGCCGTTTCGCCGGCCTCGCCGTGACGAACCCGCTGGTCGGCGGCGGGTAGGCAAGCTCACGCCAACTGATCGAGCAGCGCCTTTGCGTCTTTCAGGTCGGCGGTGTCGAAGCCCTCGGTGAACCAGCCGTAGACGGGCGCGAGCAGCTCGCGCGCTTCGGCGCGCCGGCCCTGCTCGCCCATGAGCCGGGCGAGGCTCGTCGCGGCGCGCAGCTCGTAGGATTTCGCCTGCTGCCGCCGGGCGACGCCGAGCGCCGCTTCGAAGGCGGCGCGGGCCTCGTCGAGCCGGTTGAGACCGAAGAGGGCGACGCCTTCGAGGCGACGAAGCTCGGCGTCCCAGCGGCGCTGCCCGGTTCGCTGCTGGTCCGTCAATCCCTCGTTGACCATAGCGACGGCCTCGAGGTGCTCGCCCCGCCCGGAGAGCGCTTCGGCCAGCCGGGCCAAGCCGTAGTGACGCAGCCGAATGCCGCGGGGCTGACCGAGCCCCTCACGCAAGCAGGCGACAGCCTCCTTGAACTCCCGCTTTGCGGTCAGCACCGCGCCGCGCAAGATCTGCGGTTCGAGCACCAGCCCAATTCTTTGCTCCGCAGCGAGCGCTTCCGCCGCTTCGATCCGTTGCAGAGCCAGCTCCGGCTCGTCGCGATCGAGGTGCAGCATCGCGCTCATGACCAGAGCCGCTCCCAAGGTGAACGGATGGGCGATCCGCTCGGCCACTGTCAATGCGTCTTGTCCAATCGCCAATCCGGTTTCGGCGTACCCGAGCAACCAATGGGCTTGCGCTCCCATGTAGCGAGCGCACGCCCCCGGGTCGTGGCCGCCATAGAGCTGGCGGTGCGAGCGATGCCGCTCGGGATCATAGAGGCGGCGGCCCGCCTCAGAGTGTTCATGCGCGGCCGCGGGCTCGCCGGAGAACAAAAAGGTCGTCCAGGCGCTGTGGTGCGCCTGCAGGCGCAGGTCGTCGTCCGCGTCCTCCGCCGTCAGCCGCTGCAGCCGCTCGGAATAGGTGCGGCATTCGTGCATCGAGCGGCGGCCGTTGGCCGACACCCAAAGACCAAAGACCGCCGTGAACAGCCGGCGCGCATCGCCGCCTCGCTCGGCGAGCTGGTGAGCGCGGGTATAGGCCCGGGCGGCCTCGGCCGAGCCGAACCCCTCGGTCGTGACCAGCGAGAGCCCGCGGGCCAATTGCAGCTCGATCTCGCGGCCGTCCCGCGCGGGCCCTTCGGGCTGTGCCGCCAGCAGCGTCAGGCCGCGATCGAAGCGCCGGATCGCTTCGAGATGCGCCAGGCGTTCGGCGGCGTATCGTCCGGCCTTCAGCCATTGGTCGACGGCGCGCTCGGTATCGCCGGCCGCGGTCAGGTGATGCGCCAAAAGCTCGGGCTGGCGCTCGATAAGGTTCGCAAAATCCCGCCCCAGCACGGCGACGACGCGGGCGTGCAATTCCTGCCGCCGCGCCCGCAGCAGAGTGCTGTAGGCGGCGTCCTGCACCAGCGCGTGCTTGAACAGATAGGAAGAATCCGGCGCCGTGCCGCGGCAGAACAAAAGGCCGGCTTCGACGAGCCGATCGAGCCCCGATTGCAATTCCGGTACCGGGCGCTGTGATACCGCGTCGATCAGCTCGTAGCCGAACTCGCGGCCGATCACCGCGCCGATCTGGCCGATTTCACGGGAGACCGGGCCGAGCCGGTCGAGCCGCGCGATCAGCGAGGCATGCAGGGTCGCCGGGATCGCCAGGTCCGGCAGCGGGCCGGCCGTCAGCACCGCCTTGCCACTTTCGAGCACGGCCTTTGTCAGCTCTTCGACAAAGAGCGGCACGCCGTCGGCGCGCGCGGCGATCTCCTCAACGGTGTCGCGCTCGAGGCCGGCATTGCCGGCGAGCTGTTCGACGAGAGCGGCGCCGTCGCGCCCGCCGAGACGGTTCAACGCCATCACCGTCACATGAGGCTGGCCAGCCCAAGGATGCTGAAATTCGGGACGAAACGACATGACGACCAGCATCGGGAGCTGCATCACCCGAGCGATGGTCAGGTCGAGAAGCTCACGTGAGGTCGGGTCGATCCAATGCGCGTCCTCGAACAGCATCAGCACCGGCCGATTGCGTGCCAGCGTGTCGAGCTGATCAAGCAGAGCCTCGAACAGCGTCTCGCGCTTGCGCTGCGGGCTGAGGTCCAAATCGGCGGCGGTGCTCGGCAGCGACAGCAATTCGGCCAAAAGCTGCCTTTCATCGTCGCTCGGCGCACCCGGCGCCAGCAATGCCTCCAGCTTTTCGAGCCTGGCTTCGGTGGTGTCGTCGCGCGTGAATTGGGAGGCACGTTCGAGCTGGACGATAAAAGGATAGAGCGCGCTGTCCTGATGATAGGGCGAGCAGAAATAGCGCAGCCGCGTATGCGGCTCGTCCCGGATCGCCTGCGACAGCGCCGCACCGAGGCGGGATTTGCCGATGCCGGGCTCGCCCGAGACCAGCACGACTCGGCCCTCGCCGGCTTTTGCCTGCTGCCAGCGGCGCAGCAGCAGAGCGAGCTCCTCGTCGCGGCCGACAAGCGGTGCGGCCGGCGAACGCAATGCCTCGAAGCGGCTCGCCACACCGCTCTCGCCGGCGACCTGCCAGGCGTGCTGCGGTTCGCCGAATCCGGCGAGCGGGCGCGCCCCGAGATCCTCGAGATCGAACAAGGCACCGATCTGGCGCCGCGTGCTTTCGGCGACGACGAGGGTGCCGGGCCGGGCGAGCCCCTGCAATCGGGCGGCGAGGTTCGGCGTCTCGCCGACGACGCCATGCTCCCGCGCCGAGCCTTCGCCGATCAGGTCGCCGACGACGACGAGGCCGCTGGCGACGCCGACGCGCGCGTCGAGCGGCGCCGGTGCGGCGAGCCCGCGCACCGCCCCGATAACCGCGAGCCCGGCCCGCACCGCACGCTCGGCATCATCCTCATGCGCCCGCGGATAGCCGAAATAAACGAGCACCCCGTCGCCCATATATTTGGCGACAAAGCCGCCAAAGCGTGCCACCGTCTCGGCGACGCAGCGGTGGTAGATGCCGACGATCTCGCGCAGATCCTCGGGGTCGAACCGCCCCGACAGCGCCGTCGAGCCGACCAGATCGCAAAACATCACGCTGAGCTGTCGCCGCTCGGCCTCCGGCAACGCAATCGCCGGCGCTATGGGCTCTACCGCGCTCTGAGGATCACCGAGCGCCGCGATGGCGTCGAGCAGGCGGCGGCGATGCCCGATCGACGCGACGCCGAGCTCGCGCAGATCTTCGGCCGTCAGCCGGCGCAACACCTCCCCGTCGATGTCGTTGGCGTGGAACGCCGGCTCGTATTGCTCGAGCCCGACCGCGCGCAACCATTCAGCCACATCCATAACCGCCGCCCGACATTGGCAAGCACGTGGTTCATTACATCGCAGTCCCGGCATTCTGTCGAGACGGACTTATGGAATATCGTATCAACAAGAATTGTTCCCACACCGGGAACCTGCTATGACATGCTGTGCGGATAACCGCTCGGAACACTCTTGTCGGGTTTTGGGGTGACCACCCGGAGGCAAAAGTCTCGCTCGAACGCTGGTGCAAACTGGTCAGAGCGGCACGCTGGGCATCGACGGACGAGCTTCAGAAAGCGGTTCCGAACGCGAAGGTGATCAATCGCGAACGCGTTCGATTCGAGGTTGCCGGGGGAAATTATCGCCTCGTGGCCGCCTTTGACTTCCGCCGACAGATCGCCTTTATCAAATTCATCGGCTCTCACGCCGAATATGACCGGATCGACGCGATTAAGGCGTCGCAATTCTGAAGGAGACCACGTGATGGAGATCCGGCCGATCCGGACCAATCGAGATCATCTCGCCGCACTCGCCGAAATCGAGGCCTATTGGGGTGCCCCCGAAGACAGCGAGGAGGGCGACCGCCTCGAGGTGCTTGTCGCGCTCGTCGAATTGTATGAAGCGAAGCGCTGGCCGCTGCAAGCCGACGCAGGTTTCGACCCGATCGATGTGCTCCACTATGCTATCGCTGAGCTTGGGCATACGCAGGCCGAGCTCGGCAAAGTTCTGGGCTCGCGAGCGCGCGTATCAGAAATTCTCAGCCGCAGACGGGCGCTGACGATCGACATGATTCGCAGAATCAGCGACAGCTGGAAAATTCCCGCCGATCTCCTCGTTTGTCCTTATGATCTCGAGCGCGTGGCATGACTTCGTGATGGCCGCGTCGAGCCAAGACGGCGTTCAGCTCTTCAGCGGCGGGTAGTCGCGCGAATAGACCGGCTGGGCGAGAAACCATTTCTCGTCGTAAGTCCAGAACTGGCTGACGTTCGGGTAGGTCTTGATCGTCGTGTTGACCAGCTTGCCGCCTTTCTTCTCGCAGCGGCGGATAAAGATATTGCCGACGACATTGCCGAAATGGTCGAAATGAAACGGCCCGCGCGGCGTGTCGGTCAATGACACCGCGCGCATCGCGCCGATCAGCGCATCCTTGTCGTCGGTCTTGCCGCCCAATTTTTCGAGCGCCGCCTCGGCCACCATCCCGTTCAAATAGAGACCGGCGGCGTAGGAGCCCGGGACGTTGCCGTAATCCTTCAGCGTGTCGGCGACAAAACGGCGGTTGCTCGGCGTATCGAGATCGACCGTGTAGGCCGCGCTCGAAACGACACCCAGCGCCTCCTCGCCAAAGCTCTTCAGGAGCCCGTCATCCATCGCCACGCCGCCGCCGACCAATGGCAAGGCGATCCCCTGGTCCTTGTATTGGACCATGAACTTGACCGGGTTCGAACCGCCGAGGCCGGAGATCACCGCATCGACGCCGCTCATCTGCGCCAGATAGGGCGTATAGTCGGGGGTGACGATCGGCGGCCACAATTTCTTGGTGACCCGTCCGCCCTCGTCCTCGAAGACCCGCTGGAAGCCGCCGATCTCCTCATAGCCAAAGGCAAAATCGTTGGCGAGCGTGATCACGCGCTTGTAGCCGAGGTCTTTCGCCACATAATCGGCAAGCGGGTGCATCGCCTGCGCCGAGGTCGCCGAGGCGCGAATAAAGTAAGGGTTGGGCTTGCGCTGGGTCATGTCCTCGGCGGCGGCGAGGCTCAGGATCGGCACCTTCTTGCCGGCGACGTAGCTGCTGATCGCGAGCAATTCGAAGGCCGCCAAGCGGGCCGAAGATCATATCGACCCCATCGCGCTCGATCAGCTCCTGCGCCTTGGTCTTCGCACCAGCCGGGTTGCCGCCGGTATCGGCAATGATAAGCTCGGCCGGGCGGCCGCCGAGCCGGTTCTGGCGATGCTTCAGGAACAGCGCCACCCCCTCTTCCATCTGGATGCCGCCTTGCGCCAGCGGCCCGGTCTTGACCGTCAGCAACCCGATCTTGACCGGCGCCACCGCGGCGATCGCCGGCAGCGGCAGACCCGCCGCCAGCCCGGCCCCCACGGCACTCGTGATCAGGCTGCGTCGCGTCAAGGTTCCCGGCATCACGTGAGCGACCTCCGACGTTATTTCTTCTCGCTGGGCATCCGCCCCGGACTGAAAGTGCTATGTGCCGAGCGAGCCTGTCAATTCGCAGTCGCGACCCGGCGCGCGCACGAGGCCGCAACAGCGGCAACCTCGCTCCGTGAGGCCTATGGGACCCGATGTAGCCCTCGGCAAACGAGGGAAACCCGGTGTCGGCGGGTCCGTTTGCCCAGGTCTTTCGATGCGGCCGGGATGCGTTAGACTGGCCCGCAACGATTGGTCGGGGGAGGAAGCCGATGCAGGCGGATTATATCATCGTGGGCGCAGGCTCGGCCGGCTGTGTGCTGGCCAACCGGCTGACCGAGGACCCCGGCGCCAAGGTCTTGCTGATCGAGGCCGGCGGGCGCGACTGGAACCCGCTGATCCATGTCCCGGCCGGGTTTTTCAAGATGCTCGACCACGACACCCTGACCTGGAAGTTCCGGTCCGAGCCGGACCCCGGCACCAACGGCCGCGCCATCGTCTATACCCGCGGCCGGGTGGTCGGCGGCTCGTCCTCGATCAACGGGCTCGTCTACATCCGCGGCCAGCCCGAGGATTACGACCACTGGGCGCAGTTCGGCAACCGCGGCTGGTCGTGGGAGGATTGCCTGCCCTATTTTAAGAAGGCCGAGCGCTGGGAGGGCGAAGCGAGCGAGGTGCGCGGCAAGGAAGGCCCGCTCTTCACCTCGAACACCGACCGGTCGGCGATCTGCGCCACCGTCGTCGAAGCCGGCAAGGAGATCGGGCTCGAATACCGCGACGACGTCAACGATCTGCCGCCCGGCGCCGGCGACTCGATCGGCTGGTGCCAGCAGACCCGCGGCGGCCGGCGGCGCGCCTCGACCGCACGCACCTATCTGCGCCCGGCGCTGAAGCGGCCAAACCTCCAGCTCGTGACGAAGGCGCTGGTGCACCGCATCCTGTTCGACGGCAAGCGCGCAATCGGCATCGAATTCTCGCGCGGCGGCCCCGGCGGCCCGGTCGAACGCGCCGATGCGGCGCGCGAGGTGATCCTGTCGGCGGGTGCGATCGGCTCGCCGCACATCCTGCAATTGTCGGGCGTCGGCGACCCCGAGCATCTGGGCCGTATCGGTGTGCCGGTCGTGCACGAATTGCGCGGCGTCGGCAAGAACATGCAGGACCATTACCAGGCGCGCGTCTCCTACCCGATTGTCGGCGCCCAGACCGCGAACGAGCGCTCGCGCGGCCTCCCCTTGGCCGGCGAGGTCATGCGCTGGCTGTTCACCGGCAAGGGGATGCTGACCTACAGCCCGTCGCTCGTCGCCGCCTCGGTCAAGGTGCTCGAGGAATCGGCGACCCCCGACATCCAGTGCACCTTCGCCCCCGGCAGCTTCAAAGGCGGCCAGATCGGCGAATTGGAGGAGGCGCCGGGCCTCTCCGCCGGCGCCTGGCAGATGCGGCCCTTGTCGCGCGGCTATGTCGAAGCAAAGTCGAGCCGCCCCGGCGATATGCCGGCGATCAACCCGCGCTACCTCTCGGAGGAAACCGACCGCCGCGCGATCATCGGCGGCCTGCGCCTCGCGCGGCGCATCTTCGCCGCCCCGGCGCTGAAGCCCTTTGTCCGCGACGAGAGCCTGCCCGGCTTCCAAGTCCAAACCGACGACGAGCTTCTCGACTACGCCCGGAAGAACGGCGGCACCTGCTATCATGCGAGCTGCACCTGCATGATGGGCTCGCACCCGCTCTCCGTCGTCGACAGCGAATTGCGCGTGCACGGCCTCCAATCCCTGCGCGTCATCGACGCCGCGGTGATGCCCGCCGTCACCTCCACCAACACCAACGCCCCCACCATCATGATCGCCGAAAAAGGCGCCGCGATGATCAAAGGGCGCCGCGCGGCAAAGAATGGCGGCGTAGCGAACAAGCCAAGCGTAGAGTGGGTGGAGCGATGAGCGAAACCCACCGAAGAAGGGGCGAGTGGCGGGTTGCACCCGCCCTACGCTTTCTGTTTGTCGAGATTCCATGAACCATCGGAACGCCATATGACGGGCGTGGCTTTTGCCCTCTCCGCATATGCCGTCCATTCTTCGCTGCTCATTTCCAACCAAACAGCGGCGTATCGCTTCGATGTCGGGGGTTGCATTTTTAGTTATCAATCCTATCATTAATGTATTTTGGGGAGCTACGCCGATGGCAATCACTTTCAACATGATCTTAAACTCCGAGGGCATCGATCCGCGCGATGTCCATTTGGCGCGGCACCATGACACGCGCCCGGAATGCAAGGTCACCCCCTACGGTCTCTGGCGGCGTGACCCTGCGCTCCTGCAGAAATATCAAAGCTTCCAAAGCACGGCACGATTTCCGCTCGGCAAGCTCTTGGCGAGCTTTGTCCGCACGCCCTTGAATAAGACGCTGTTCGTTGGCCTCTGGTTGGTGAATGGCAAAGGAGTCACCGACGAAAACGACAGAGACCCATGCTCAGACCTCCCGGTGTGCGGTCTGGGGGGATGTCCCGCTCCGTGTTGAAATTCCCTCGGCAGGCATCGCTGATTGGGCAGGCTATGCGGCCTTGGCGTGCTGTTCAAGGTCGGGGTTTCTGGCGTGCTTGGCCTGATGGGCGGCCAGAGCGCCCCGCAGGATCGGTAATTGCTTGCGGGCCTTGAGCCGCCGGAAACCCTTGGCGGCCTCCAGCATGGCGGCCGCGGTCCAGCGCAGCGCCATTTTGGCATCCTGCCAGTATTTGACGTTGCGGCACACCTGCCGGATGGTGCCGTTCATGTTTTCGATGATGTTGGTGCACGCCAGCGACCGGCGCAATTCGACCGGGAGGCCGAGGCGGGTGACGGTAAGGATCTCATCGATGCCTTCCAAGATGCTGGCGGAGACGCCGGGGGCCTCCCGTTCCAGGCGGCGGGCGAGATTGCAGATCAGCTTTTCGGCCTTCGCAGCATCATCGAGTTCCCACGCCTGACGCAGCGCCTTGCGCACGCTGGCGTGCAAGGGCTTGGCGAGGCGCTCGGTGATGTTGCGGGCCTTGTGAACCTGGCAGCGCTGGATCGGGGTGTGGCGGCCGAAGGTCCGGCGGATCGCCTTGGACAGCGCCTTGGCTCCGTCGATGATGAACAGGCGGCAGACCTTCGGATCGAGGCCACGCCCAACCAGGTTGTCCAGAAGCGCCTGCGCCACGGCGGTGTTCTCGGTGGCCCCCTCGATCACGCCGAGAGGATGCTTCCCGCCGTCACCGTCGATGCCGACGGCGGCCAGCAGCATGAGGTCCTCCTCGATGTGGATGCCGTCGATCTGGATGATCAGCAGGTCCAGCTCGGACAGGTCGGCCGCCATCCATTCCGCCATACGCTCCGCCGACAGCGCTACGAACCGGCGTGACACCGCCGACTTGGAGACGCCGGTGCCCTTGGGCGCAGGCACATCGCCTGCCGGTAGGCGGACGGCGCGGCCGAACTTGCGCGTCGAGACGTTGATCAGCATCAGGTTCAGCGCCCACTGGCCCAGCAGGTCCTCGGACTGGGCCGTCTCCCAGCTCGGCAAGGCGATCTCGCCACCTGCACGGGCGCGCACACGAGGGCGTTCGACCTCGACCTTGCCCCCGTGAAAGCCGACCTTTCCCTTGGTCTTCCCCCAACGGTGCCCGTCCTTGCCGGCGGCGCGCCCATAACGGGGGCCGCACAGCCGGGCCGCATCCTCCTCCATCATGTTGGCCAGGGTGGCGATGCCTGCCGTCAGGCAGAAACGCTCGAAGCTCGCTCCGACCTCTTGCCAAGCCTTTTCGACGATTGCCACCGGGATGACGGCGGCCATTGTGGTAAATTCCTTCATGGCGTTGCTCTCCTTCGTGGATTCAGCACCCCGAGCCTACAGGCTCAAGGTGGGCAACGCCTGCCCTCCTATTTCAACATCGACCGGGACATCCCCCGTCGCGTGGCGGGAGCCACATAGACCCGATCACGGAAGGGTGCGCGCTCAGTCGAAAGCGCGTGGTCGGCCGATAAGGCCGAGGCCGGACATGCCGGCGAGAGCCGTCACGAGAAGCCAGATCGACGCCGGCTCCGGTACGGGCGAAGTGGTCACGCTGGAAACCAACGTCACGATCGGCTGATCAGCGGTAATAGAAAAGGGCACGCCTGCTTGAAGCAGGACAGCACCATCCGTTCCTGCCGGATAGGTAAAGCTAGAAGAATCCGTGCATTGTGCATCGAGAGGAACGGCGGCGCCGACGCATATCTCGGAGAAAGGAAAAGTGCCCGCAATATCCAGGCTGCTGGCGCCGCCTGTCGTATCGTAAGAGAATAGGGATAAATGGTTTTGCCCCTGGATCGCAATATCCCCACTAAGTGAGTCGCTGTAGGTGGCGGCCAACGACGTGAGATCGCTTAACTCAATGAGGCCGGACGGCTCAACGTTGCCGCTGAAGGAGCCGCTCAGGATCCCGCCCGTGTCCGTCGAACCCGCGGTTATCACGCTGCCGTTAAGTACGGCCGCCGTCCAACCTGACTGCGTGAAATCAAACGTGTCGATGGTTCCGGCCTGAGCGGGGAGCGTGGCGACGCTCGACATCCCGATCGCAAAAATCATAGCCGCTGCGAAGCCGGATTGGCGCATGACACAACCACTGACACTGTTAGTCCATGAATCCCCAAATAGGCGTCGTCTTCGCACCTTTACAGCTGACGGTAGCCCCTCTCAAGCCTCTCGACAAGGACTTTTCTGGCCACAGCCCGGCGACCTCTCTGCTGCGGTGCGGCGATGGCCAAAAATGCCGGGACTTCCAATCCACAGCCCCGGATTTGGGCGCGCGTCTCCCGCCGATAGACGCGGCGGCCAGGCTCGACGGTGATCCTCAACATCGGGCCGGTGACGATGGACGGAGCGCGGCGATCGCATCCAGAATTTCCTGGAACAGCGCGCGCGGCATCGCCACCTCGGCCATCTGGGCATTACGGGCATTACGGGGACAGTTTACTAATTCGGCGAGCCGGGCCACCGCCTTCGCGAAGTCCGCGCGCAGCGATTGAGCCTTTGTCACAACGGGACCTGCCGTGCCGCGACTCGGCGAAAGTTCTCCGGGATCCGCGCGAAGTCGACGACCTTGATCGTAAAGAGGGTCGGCGCCTCTTCAATTTCGTCCTCGATTGCCGCAAGAGCGGCGCGCGGAACCGGGGCCGGGCCTTCAACGCCGATATCGATGTCGGAGCGCTCGCCGGCCGAGCCGGTCGCGCGCGAGCCGAACAGGAACACGCGGTAGGCTGGATCGGGCAGGTGCCGCCGGATCACCGAAGCGGCAAATTTGGCGGCGTCCATCGCGTCGCGCATGGTCTGCATCCGGTGATTTTACCACGCACGCCTTACACTTTCGTCGATCAAACTTTTGCGTTCTCGGCGCAGACGACTTCAGTCGGCCCAATTTACGATTTCCAGTCCTTCGATGCGGCGGAACTCGCGTTCGTTGTTGGTGACCAGAATGAAGCCAGCCGCCTTGGCGTGTGCGGCGATCCATAGGTCGTTGTTGCCGATTATCTCGCCTGCGGCCGCCAATTTGGTGCGGATCGCGCCATAAAATTCGCCGGCGCGTGGCGGCAGCGCCATGACCGGAAGCAAGCCCGCCAACTCGGCCAGCTGACTGCGGGCTTGTTCGCGGAATTGACTTTTTTCGGCGCCGTAAACCAATTCGCCATAGGTGATGACCGAAAGCGCTGCCTCGCCCGGCTGCAGCTCGCGAAAACGTTCGAGAACCGCTGGAGGCCGTCGCCTGCGGATGTAGATGCAGATGTTCGTGTCCAACAGAAAGCGCGCGGCCATTCACAGACCGTCCCGCTCCTGCGGTGGCATGTCGTCGCGGTCTTCCGAGAAGACATCGGCCGGCAAGCCGGCCAGAATTTCGAAGGCCCGCGCGAGCCCTTCCGCCTTTTCGCGCAGCACGATTTCGTCGCCGCGGCGGAATATCTCCACTTCCTTACCCTTCACGCGATAGGCCTTCGGCAAGCGCACAGCTTGGCTGTTTCCGGAACGAAACACACGGGCCGTCGCCATGTTCGATCTCCAGAAATATATACACGATGGTATATATATTTTCCGTCGCAGATCGAATGCAAGGCAATACCACCGAGTGTCGATGCCCGGCTCCTCGGAGCTTACCAGAAATAGGAGCCGCCGTTGACGTGGAGGGTCTGGCCGGTGATGAAGCCCGCGTCGTCGGAGGCGAGAAACAGCGCCGCGCGGGCGATTTCCTCGGGCTGCGCCATGCGGCCGAACGGCACCCTCTGCGCCGCCTCGGCGAGCTCGGCCTCGCTCGAACCGTAGCGCGGCTGCGCGGTATCGGTGAGGCCGGGTGCGATCGCGTTGACGCGGATGCGGTGGGGTGCCAGCTCCATCGCGAGGGCTCGCGTCAGCGACAGGACGCCGCCTTTGCTCGCGACATAATGCGCCCCGCGCGGCGAGCTGCGGAACGCCGCACCCGAGGTCAGGTTGACGATCGCCCCGGCGCGGCCGGCGGCAACCATCGCTTTCGCCACGGCCTGCGCGCAAAAGCAGGTGCCCTTGAGGTTCACGTCGAGCACGAAATCCCAATCGGCCTCGGTCATGTCGAGAAACGCGACGCGCGGAAAGACCGCGGCGTTGTTGACCAGGATGTCGATCGGCCCGAGCCCCGTTTCCGCCGCCGCGACCATCGCCGCCACCTGGTCGAGCCGGGACACGTCGGCCCGATGCAACAGCGCGCGGCGGCCTTGGGCGCGGACCGCAGCCGCCACCTGCTCGGCCGCGTCGCGGTCGTCGAGCCAATTGACCACGACATCGGCACCTTCCTCGGCAAAGGCGAGCGCCGTGGCGCGGCCGATCCCTTGCTGCGCCCCGGTTACGAGCGCGACCTTCCCCGTCAGCTTCATCCCCGCCCCTCCGCATCCGCAGCCCGCGTGGGAAAGCACTCTATTCGGGCGGCGGCGAGACGGCGACGGTTTCGGGCGAGCGCGACGGGCTCGGAGCATCGACCCCCATGCGAGCGCGACCGAGGCGTCGAACACAAAACCGCTAACCTGCGCCCTTCGCCAATCAGGTCTTTGATTTTCAATCCATCGAGCCTCTGACCGCGGCTGAACTCTTTCAGCCTTGCGATGGTCTCGCGGATATGCTGCGACGCGGTGGGCTTGACCGGCACCAGCCGCGCGATCGGGGTGCCGTGGCGGGTGATCGTGATCTGCTCGCCCGGCCAGCGGCTGCAAGATGCGCGGTCCGCCGGCTTGCGCTCGGTGCGCGGCTCGGCAAAACTCCGCCGCAATGGTTTTTTGGCCGCCGTGGCTTTGGGCGCCAGCGGTTTTTGGCGCCAGTAGTTTTGGGCGCCAGTGGTTTTTGGCCCGCAGTGGTTTTTGGCGATAGCGGAGGGGAAGATGCGCGTTGGATTTATCGGGCTCGGCATGATGGGCAAGGGCATGGCGGCCAATCTGCAAAAGGCCGGGCATGATCTGGTCGTGCACGACCTCGCCCGTGCCGCGGCCGAGCCCTATCTGGCGAAGGGGGCGGTGTGGGCCAATTCGCCCAAAGAGGTCGCGGCGCAGAGCGAGATCGTCTTTACCTCGCTGCCGGTGCCGGCCGATGTCGAGCAGGTGGCGCTCGGGCCGAACGGGCTCGTCGAGGGCATGCGCCCCGACACCGCGTTTTTCGACATGTCGACAAACTCGGTGGCCGTCGTGCGCAAGATCAGCGCCGCCTTTGCCGAAAAGAACATCTACATGCTCGATAGCCCGGTCAGCGGTGGGCCCGGCGGTGCCGCGAGCGGCAAGATGGCGATCTGGGTCGGTGGCGACCAGCAGATCTTCAACCGCCACAAGCGCGTGCTCGATGCGATGGGCGATCAGGCCGCCTATATCGGCCCGATCGGCGCCGGCACGGTCGCCAAGCTGGTGCACAACTGCACCAGTGCCGTAATGGGCGTGGCGCTCGCCGAAGTCTTTACGATGGGGATCAAGGCCGGGGTCGAGCCGCTCGAGCTGTGGGAGGCGGTGCGCCAGGGGGCGACCGGCCGGCAGCGCACCTTCGACCGGCTCGGCCGGTTCCTCTCCGGCAAGCACGACCCCGCCGATTTCGCGTTGCGCCTGTTGCACAAGGATGTCGGGCTCGCGGTCGGGCTCGGGCGCGAGGTCGGGGTGCCGATGCGCCTCGCCAACATGGCCTACGAGGAATTGACCGAGGCGATGAACCGCGGCTGGGGCACCCGCAACAGCACCGTCGGCCAGCTCCTGCAAGTCGAGCGCGCCGGCATCCCGCCGCTCGGCGTCGACCCGGCGCGGGTCCAGGCGATCCTCGACGCCGACAAGCCGAAATAAGATGGGCCCGGCGAGTTGCCATTTGAGGAGCCGCAAGCTTGTAGCCTCTCTATGTCATGAGGCTTTTCCCCGAATAGGTCCGACCCGATCTCAATTCCCGATCCCGCCCGGCCTGCGCGCACGAGACCCTGTACCGGCTCTTCCCTTCTAGGCGATAATTGGCGGTGTTTGTCAGCTGTTTGAGATTGGTGAACGGCAGCTAGCTCAGCCGCGCAGGTGGCAGGCGACCCAATGGCCGGGCGCGCTCTCCTTTAGAGGCGGGGCCTCGGCCGCGCACAACGGCAGCTGGCGGATCGGGCAGCGGGTGTGGAAATGGCAGCCGGTGGGCGGATCGATCGGGCTGGGCACCTCGCCTTCGAGCCTGATCCGCCGGCGCGCGACGGCGGGGTCCGGGATCGGCACCGCCGACAGCAGCGCCTCGGTATAGGGGTGCAGCGGTGCGGTGTAGAGCTCGCGCGCCGGGGCGATCTCGACGATGCGGCCCAGATACATGACCGCTATCCGCGTGCTGATGTGACGGACGACCGACAAATCGTGCGCGATAAACAGATAGGTCAGGCCGAATTGCTGCTGCAAATCTTCGAGGAGATTGATGACCTGCGCCTGGATCGAGACATCGAGCGCCGAGACCGGCTCGTCGCAGACGATCAGCCTGGGCGAGACCGCGAGCGCCCGCGCGATGCCGATCCGCTGGCGCTGGCCGCCGGAAAACTCGTGCGGATAGCGCCGCATATGATCGGCGCGCAGCCCGACGGTCTCCAAGAGCTCGACCACCCGGTCTTCGAACTTCCGCCCTCTGGTCGCGAGCTTGTGGATGATCAGCGCCTCGCCGATGATCGCGCCCACCGTCATGCGCGGATCGAGCGAGGCATACGGATCCTGAAAGATGATCTGCATGTCGCGGCTGAGCGCGCGGAATGCCCTCGGCGAAAGGGCGGTGACGTTCTTGCCCTCGAACCAGACTTCGCCCGAGCTCGGCTCGACGAGGCGCAGGATGCAGCGCCCGGTCGTCGATTTGCCGCAGCCCGACTCGCCGACGAGGCCCAGGGTCTCGCCGCCGCCGATGTCGAAGCTGACCCCGTCCACCGCATGGACCCGCTCGGCCGTACGCGAAAACAGCCGGCGTCGCACGGTGAAGCTCTTCACCAGCTCCTCGACGCGCAGCAGCGGCTCGGCCATCGCGTCTTCCGTCACGGGAGCACGCAGGCGACTTTGTGCCCGGGGGCGATTTCGCGCAGCGGCGGGGTCGCAGCCGTGCATATCTGCCGGGCAAAGCGGCAGCGCGGGGCAAAGCGGCAGCCGGGTGCCGGATCGACGAGGCTCGGCACCACGCCGGCGATGGCTTCGAGCCGGTCGGCACGGCCGCCCTCGGCGTCCAGGCGCGGGATCGAGCGGATCAGGCCCTGGGTATAGGGATGGCGCGGCCGGGCGAACAATTCGCCGACCGGCGCCTCCTCGACGACTTTGCCGGCGTACATCACGACAACCCGCTGCGCCGTTTCGGCGACGACCCCCATCGCGTGGGTGATCAGCATGATCGCCATCCCGAGGCGCGACTTCATTTCGGCCAAGAGGTCGAGGATTTGCGCCTGGATCGTCACGTCGAGCGCCGTCGTCGGCTCGTCGGCGATCAGCAATTTGGGGTTGCACGAGAGCGCCATCGCGATCATCACCCGCTGGCGCATGCCGCCCGAGAATTGGTGCGGATAATCGCGCACGCGGCGCTCGGGGTTCGGGATCCGCACCAGCCGCAGCATCTCGATCGTCTGGTCGCGCGCCGCGCGCCGCCCGAGCCCCTCGTGCAGCCGCACCACCTCGGCGATCTGCTCGCCGATGGTATAGACCGGGTTCAGCGAGGTCATCGGCTCCTGAAACACGATGCCGATTTCCTTGCTGCGGATTTTGCGCATCTCCCGCGCCGCGAGCGGCACAAGATCGCGGCCTTGCCACAGGATTTCGCCGGCGACGATGCGGCCGGGCGGCATCGCGATCAGCTTTAAGACCGACATCGCGGTGACCGTCTTGCCGCAACCCGATTCCCCCACGACCCCTAGGGTTTCGCCTCGATCGACCGCGAGATCGACGCCGTCCACCGCCTGCACCATGCCGTCATCGGTGGCGAAATGCGTCTTGAGGCCGCGGATCTCGAGGAGCCGCTCGGCGCCCGCCGCCGGCACGTCACATCACCCGGCGCGGATCGAGCGCATCGCGCAGCCCGTCGCCGATAAAGTTGATCGACAGCACGGCGAGGAACACCGCACCCCCGGCGAACAGCGCCCAATGCGGGGCGATATCGAGATAATCCTTGGCATCGAACAGGATGCGGCCCCAGGTCGGGATGTCGGGCGGGAAGCCGAGGCCGAGAAACGACAGGGTGGATTCGGCGATGATCGCAAAGCCGACATCGATGGTGGCGGCAACGATCACGGGTCCGAGCGAGTTTGGCAAAATATGGCGCACCACCAGCCGCAACCGCGTGGCGCCCAGCGCGCGCGCCGCCTCGACAAACTCTTTTTCGCGCAACGACAGGAATTGCGCCCGCACCAGGCGCGCCACCTGCATCCAGCGAAACCCGCCGATCACCGCGACGATCAGGATAAAGACGCCGAGCTCGGGGCCGACCAGCGCCTTCAGCGCATCGCGAAACAGGTAGATGATCAACAGCAGCAGCGGCAAAGGCGGCAACGACAGAAAGAGGTCGGCGAGCCACATCAGCGCCATGTCGACGATCCCGCCGGAGGTCCCGGCCGTGGCCCCGACCAGAACGCCGACGACGAGCGCGACCGTCATCGCCGCGAGCCCGACCGACAACGAAATCCGCCCGCCATAGAGCATGCGCGCCAACAGGTCCTGGCCCAAATCGTCGGTGCCGAGCGGGTGTGTCCAGGAGGGTCCGGCGAGCTGCGCGGCAAAATCGATGTCGTTGATCGGCACCCGCCAGATCAGCGGGCCGACGGCCACGGCGAGGATCATCAGCACCAGAATCGCCGCGCTCGCCGTGGCCAGCTTGTGCCGGCGAAACCGGCGCCACGCCTCGCTGCCGGGCGAGGCGTAACGGGCAGCGGCGACGCCGATCGGCGCGGCGCTAACGATAGGCGACGCGAGGGTCGAGCCAGCCATAAAGGATGTCGGCGATCAGGTTGAACAGCACGACGAGACAGGCGAACACAAACGTCACCGCCATGATCACGGGCGTGTCGTTGGCCAGCATCGAGCTGATCAGCAGCGAGCCGATGCCGGGCACGCGAAAGATCTGCTCGGTGACGATGGCGCCGCCGAACACCGCCGGAATCTGCAATGCGATCAAGGTGACCACCGGCGTCAGCGCGTTGCGGACGACGTGCTTGACGATGACGGCATGCTCGGCGAGCCCTTTGGCGCGGGCGGTCGTGACATGGTCGAGGCGGATCACGTCGAGCACCGCAGAGCGCACATAGCGCGTCCAAGAGGCGCCCTGGGCCAACCCCAGCACCATGACCGGCATCAGCGCCTGGCGGAATTCCTGCCAATACCAATGCCAACCGGCGCTGCCGAGATCGGTGCGGTACACAAAGGGCAGCCAATCGAGATAGATGCTGAACAGCAAAATAAACAGAATGCCGGTAAAAAACGTCGGTAGGGAAAACCCGACAAAAGCCAAGGTGCTGGCGATCTGGTCGAAAATCGAATAGGGCCGCATCGCCGAATAGACCCCGACCGGCAGCGCCACCAGCAGCGCCAGGACCTGCGACGAGCCGATGATCCCCAAGGTCGTCGGCAAGCGTTGCATGATCAACGCGCCGACATTCATCCGGCTGACAAACGAAAAACCCCAATCGCCGTGCAGCATCGCCACCAGCCAATGCAGGTAGCGCAGCGTGATCGGGTCGTCGAGGCCGAACTTCACGCGCAGCGAGGCGGCGACCGAGGGCGGGATATTGGGATTGGCGGCGAGCTCCTGAAACGGGTCGCCGGGGGCGAGGGCCAGCACCGTGAACAATACCAAGCTGATGCCGAGCAGGCTCGGCACCGCGATCGCGAGGCGTCTTACGAGATAGCGGCCCATGCCGGGGCGCTCGGGAAAGCCGTTTTCACGTTTCCCGGTACCAGTTGCGCAGGTCCGACAGCACGTTGTCCCAGCCGCTGAGCGACGCCCGCAGCTGGTGCGACATCGCCGACACCGCCGGACGGTAGACCACCGGGATCACCGATTGGCCGTTGATCACCAAATCGTTCATTTTGATGAACAGAGCGGCGCGCTTGACCGGGTCGAGCTCGTTTTCGGCGTCGCGAAATGCCTTGTCGTATTCGTCGTTGCGCCAGCGCACGATGTTGCGGCCCTGCCATTTGTTGGCCTTCGAGGCGATCTCCCACGAAACAAACTGCCGCATAAAGACGCCAGGGTCGGGCTCGCCCATGGTTATCGTATACATTTGCATATCTGTATAGAAATGCGAATAAGTATCCGGGTTTGCCACATCCGACGAGAAATATACCGAAGCCGTCACGGATTTCAGCTCGACGGCGATGCCGGCCTTTTGACAGGCTTGCTTGACGATCGCCTGGGTTTTCTGGCGCGGCGCGTTGATCGAGGTCTGATAGACGAGCTTGAGCTGTTTCCCGTCCTTGGCACGGATACCGTCGGCGCCCTTTTTCCAGCCGGCCTGCTCCAGGATCTGGTTGGCCTTGTCGATGTTGAATTCCCAATGCGTGTTTTTTGAAACAAAGCGCGCCGGGTTGTTGACCATATTCGCGGTGGCGATCCCGGTGCGCCCGTAGATATGGGCCTCGACAGCACCCCGATCGACCAGCAGGTTCACCGCCTGCCGCACCGCCGGGTCGCTGAACAGCGGGTGCTTTGTCTTGATGCTCGACCGCTCGCCGTCGACCTCGGTCCACGGGTCGGTGTTGTTGAGCTGGATGTGCTCGACATTGCCGCCTTGCACGATGACGACCCGCCCCTTGGCGGCGCCGCCTTTTTCCAGCCGGCGCAGGATGTCGTCCTCGACCTGAAGGTTCCACGCGTAGTCGTATTCGCCGGTCTGGATCACCGCGCGCGCCGCCGACACCGCGTCGCCGCCGCCTTTCATTTCGATCATGTCGAAATAGGGCCGGTTCGGCAGGTGGTAGTCGGGGTTCAGTGCGCCGCGGACGAGGTCGCCCGGCTTGAATTCGACAAAGCGGTAGGGGCCGGTCCCGACCGGCTTCAAGTTCGTCGGCGCGTTGCGCGAGGCGGCGCCCGTGTATTCTTCGAACAAGTGCTTTGGAATGATCATGCCGCGCTGGCCGATAAAGGCGTCTGCCCAGAACGGGGTCGGCTTGGCAAACTTCACCTTGACCGTCAGCGGATCGACCTTTTCGACCTTGATATCCTTGTAGCTGCCGATCGTCGTCGCCGCGGTCGCCGGATCGGCGGCGTATTGCCAATTGAACACCACATCGTCGGCGGTAAACGGCTTGCCGTCGTGCCAGTGGACACCGTCCTTCAGTTTCCAGGTCACCGATTTGCCGTCGGCCGCGACGCCGCCACCCTCGACATCGGGGATTTGGGCCGCGAGGACCGGGGACAGGTTGCCGTCCGGGTCCCAGGCCGCGAGCGGCTCGTAGAACACGCGCGAGCCTTCCTGGTCCTTGGTCCCGACCGCAAAATGCGGATTGAGCAAGGTCGGGCTCTGCCAGAACAGCGTCTTGAGGGTTCCGCCGCCGCCGGCCTTGGTCGGCTTGTAAGGGCTCGGGGTCGCGGGCTGCGCCAGGCCGACCGCGGTCAACAGCTGGGTTGCGACCGGTGCCGCAAGCCCGGCGCCGGCCAATCTGCGCACAAACGCGCGCCGGGACAGCCGGCCTTCTTTGACCCCGGCGATCAGCTCGCGCAATTTCCGCTGGTCCATTCCACTCCCCTGGCCGGCGTCTTGTCTCGTTGTTGCTCGGGGGCGCGCCGAAGGCCGGCGGCGGCGCGGCGGACTGTTTTAGCGCGGTATTGCGGCCGCAACCATCGGCTTTTTGACGCTTTCGGTCGCGACGCGCGACATTTTGACTTAATCGAGCACGATGCGCGCGTCCCGCCCACCATTTAAGAGACGTTTCAAATGAAAGCTGATCAGCGGGTCGCCGCGGCGCTGCCCGAGCAAGGCGGCAAACGCCGGGGTCGCATCCGGGTCGGCGGCTTCGAGCTTGGCAAAGGCGTCGAGATAAGCGCGGGTCGCCGGATCGGCGTGATCGGCTGCGGTCAGCGGCTCCCAGGCGCGCAATTTTTCGCTGCGTCCGCGCAGCAAGAGGTCGCCGACCGGCCGCCCGGTAAAGCCGGGAACGCGGCTCGCCACACTGTCGCCGACGCAGATCCGCGTCCCCAGCTCCTTGTTGGCTGCTTCGAGCCGGGCGGCGGTGTTTACCGTGTCGCCATAGGCGGTGTAGTCGAAATACCGTCCGCCGCCGAAATTGCCGACGATCGCCGGGCCGGCGTCGAGACCGAGCCGGGTCTCGCCGGGATCGACCCCCTGGCCCCGCCAGCGCTCGCGAAAGGCTTGCGCGCAGCCATCGAGCTCGAGCGCGCAGGCAACCGCGCGGGCGGCGTGATCGGGCTGGTCGGCCGGCGCACCGAACAGCACATGCATCGCGTCGCCGATGATTTTGACGACGGTCCCGCCATGCGCGAAGACGATGTCGCTCATCCCGCCGAGATAGTCGTTGAGGAGCGGCGCGATCGTCGTCGGCTCCAAGGTCTCGACCAGCGAGGTGAAGCCGGCGATATCGGTGAACATCGAGGTGATCTCGCGGCGCTGCCCGCCGAGATCGAGCGCCCCCGGGTCGCTCGCCAGGCGCTCGGCCAGATTGGGCGAAAAATAGCGCGACAACAATGCCTGCGCCCGCTCCGCCTCGGCTTGCCGCCGCCGCGCCTCGCGCAGCACCCCGATATGGTGCAAGGTCTTGTCGATCGTGGTTTCGAGATCGGCGAAGTCGATCGGCTTGGTCACGAAATCGAAGGCGCCGCGGTTCATCGCGGTACGGATGTTCATCATGTCGCCATAGGCCGACACGATGACGGTCGACAATTCGGTATCGGCCTCCCGGATCTTTTGCAGCAGGGTCAGGCCGTCCATCCGCGGCATGTTGATGTCGCTCAGCACCATGTCCACGCCGTGACCGTTTTGCAGCATGTCGAGCGCCTCGACGCCGTCATGGGCAAAAACGAAATCGATTTCGCCGTCGCGGATGCGCCGGCGGAACCGCTGCCGCACCAAGGTTTCGAGATCGGGCTCGTCATCGACGACGAGAATCTTCGCGGTCATGACGCCGCCCCCGCCGGCTCGCTCGCAACCAGCGCCGAAACCCGTGGCAAGGTGATCGTGAACTCGGTGAATTCGCCGGCCCGGCTTGCCACCTCGACTGCGCCGGAATGCTGCTTGACGATGATGTCGTGGCTCAACGACAGGCCGAGCCCGGTCCCTTCGCCGGCGGGCTTGGTGGTGAAAAACGGCTCGAAAATTTTGGCTTTCACCGCCTCCGGGATGCCGGCGCCGTTGTCGCGCACCCGGATTTCGACGGTGGCGCCGTGGTTGCGGGTGGTCACGGTCAGGGCCGGCTCGTAAGCCGGATCGGTGCGGCTGCGTTGGCGCTGGCGCATCGCATAAAAGCCGTTGCCGATCAGGTTCAGCAGAACCCGGGTGATTTCCTGAGGGTAGAGGTCGATCTGGCCGGCTGCGGGATCGAAATCCCGGTTGAGGGTGACATTGAAATCCGAGCTTTCGGCGCGCGCGCCGTGATAGGCGAGGTTGAGCGCCTCTTCGACCGTGGCGTTGAGATCGACCGGCCGGCGCTCGCCGGTCCCGGAGCGCGAATGCAGCAGCATGTTGCGCACGATGCTGTCGGCGCGCTTGCCGTGCTCGACGATCTTGTCGAGGTTGCCTTTCAAGGTCCCGGTCAAATCGTCGATATCGGCGCGCGCCGCCGCCGGCAGCGAGCCGCCGTCGGTGGCGATGACGTCGTTCAGCTCGCCCACCAGCTCGCCCGACAGCTCGGCAAAATTGTTGACGAAATTCAACGGGTTCTTGATCTCGTGCGCGATCCCGGCGGTGAGCTGGCCGAGCGAGGCGAGCTTTTGGCTTTCGACGAGACGGTCCTGCGTCTTGTGCAGATCGGCAAGCGCGCGCTCGGCGGCCAGCCGCGCCTCGCGTGCCTCCTGCTCGCGCGCCCGGACCGCCTCGGTGCGCGCCTCGACCTTCGCCTCCAGGGTGTCGTGCGATTCCTGCACTTTCGCCGCCATTTGGTTGAACCGGTCGGCGAGCGTCTCGATTTCGTCGCCGGTGTGGATCTCGATCGGCAGGCCGCGCTCGCCCGAGCCGAGCCGGTCGGCGCCGGCTTGCAGCCGGCGGATCGGCACCACCATGCGCCGCGCCAGCGCGGCACCCGCCGCCGCCGCGAGCAGCAAGCCCACCGCCAGCAATGCCGCCATCCGCCACAGCGAGGCATAGACTGCGGCCAGCGCCTCGCGCAGCGGCATTTCGACAAACACGGTCCAGCCCGGTTGCGGGACCGGCGCATGCGCCGTCAGCACGGCCCCGCCCGAGGGCCCGGTTGCGCGATGATCACCCGCGCGATGATCGCCGGCGGCGGGGGTGCGGTGCTGCGGACCGGCGAGCGCTGCCTTGACTTGCGCCGATTGCGACAGATCGGTGTTGCGCAGCACCAGGCTCAAATCGGGATGGGCGATCAGCCGTCCGCGGGCATCGACGACATAGGCATAGCCGCTGCGGCCGACCTGCGTCGTGGTGATCAGGTCCCAAATGAATTTCAGGTTGACCTCGGCCACGGTCACGCCGGCGTGCTTGCCGACATGTGCTACCGAAATCGTCATATAGGGCTCGGATTGGTTGCGAAAATAAACCGGGCTGAACCAGACGCCGTTGGCGACCGCCTTGGCAAAGCGCGGATCGGCGCTGTCGTCGGTGCCGCTGCCGACGACATCCGGGGCGAGGCGCGACAGCTTCAGCTCTTCCTTGCCGGCGCCGGATATTTGGGTGATCTCGGTGATCGCCGGGACTTCGCGCAACAGGCGGATAAAGTCGTAGCGGCGCTGCTCGAGCGGCAAGGCACCCCATTGCCGCGGCGTGGTCCAGCCGAGCTGCTGCTCGATTTCGTCGATAAAGCCTTCGATGCGCTGGGCGGCGGCCCGCGCCTTCTCCTGCTGCATGACGATCGCGGCGCGTTCGGCCTCGTTATAGCCGAGCCACATGTCGAGAGCGCCGTTGACCACCAAGACGACGCTGACCAGACCGACAAAGGCGAGCGCCAATTTGAGCGCGAGCCCCATCCGCAGACGCCGCCGGGTGCGCTCGCCGGAGGCCGCGGCCCCGGTCGGCTCGAATGCGACACCGCG
>CAVPDQ010000015.1:0-20000 GCA_963702685.1 uncultured Alphaproteobacteria bacterium
TTCATTCCCGCCGACAAATATTTCGGAATGCTGTCGGAATGCGAGCCGCGTCAGAACCTCAGCGCGACCCCGGTCGCCACGGCAACCTGGTAGATGATCTGGGTGATGTCCTTGATGAAGGGCAAGGCCCAATTGTCTGGCGAGGGCAGCACGATGACCTCGTCGCCGGGCCGCACCGGCGGGTGCGCGGCGACGATCGTTTCTCCGCTCTGCCGGATCACCAGAAGGTTCAGGGTGTCGGCGCGTTCGGTGAACCCGCCGGCGGTGGCGATGTAACGGCCCACATCGGCGCCGCGAACCCAGACCATCGCCTGCGGCACCCTGACCTCGCCGCTGACCAGCACCAGATCGGTGCGCGACGGCACGACGATGACGTCGCCGTCTTCGAGCCGGACATTTGCGGGACGACCGTTGTGCTGCACGACGAGGCGGCCTTCGGGCTTCACATTGGTGAGCTGCGCGGCGAACTTGAAAATTATCTCCGCCTCCTGCTGGCGCATCTCTGCGCCTGCTCGGCGGTTACCGTGGGCGAGGTTACGACGGTGCTTTCGAGCCGTTGAAAGGCGTCCTTGATGGTCGGGGTCTGCGCCTGAGCCACGCTCAAACGGCGGACATAAATCGCTGAAGTATCAGAAAAATAGCTGTTGACCGGCAAATACGGCAACACGTCGAGAAGCCGCGCCTGCCGGATCACCACCAGTGTCGTCGGGCCGTCGATCCGGCCGTCGAACCTGATCGTCATCACATTGGTCGGCGTATCCGGGCTAAAGGTGGCAACATCACCGTTTTCGAGGCTGGCGCGCCGCAATTCGGGCAGCGAAAAATAAAAAGCCGCCGGCCTCCCGGCCCGGATCCCGACGAGATCGGCATGGGTGGCATCGGGAAAGGGCCGCGCCAAAGCGATCAGCTCGGCGCCCGAATAAGGCCGCGAAAGCTCGTAGCGAAAGACCCGCCGACATCCCCCTCGGCCGCCACGGTCAAGCCTTGCGGACCGACCAGAATGGTGTCGCGATCGCGCAGCCGAACCGTCGGCAACCGGCCGCGCAGCAGGAAATCATAGAGATCGGCGGTGGCGATCGGCTTGCCGTCGCGCAAGATCCGGATGTCGCGGTAGCTGCCCAAATTGGGGTCGACGCCCCCGGCGGCCTGCAAAAAGGTGATGACGCTCGCGGTCGAAGGCTGCACATACTGGCCGGGCGAGATCACCGCGCCGGTAACAAACACATTGACCGGAACGGCATTCGACATCGTCACATAAACCATTGCGTTTGAATGATAAACGGAGGCGATGGCGGTGGCGACCGTGGTCTGGAGATTGCCGGCGGTTATCCCGGCGACGCGCACCGGCCCGATCGAAGGAATAAAAATATCGCCGTTGCTGTCTACCGTGGCCTGCTGATCGAGCGTCGCTGCTCCGTAGATATGAATTTGGACGGCGTCGCCCGGGGCCAAGATATGGTCCGGATCGAACAATACCGACCGGGGGCGGCTGGACATTGGTCGCCGATACAATGGGATTTATGGCCATGGTCCCCGCCGCCGCCGCGCCGGCCGCTTGCGGCAGCATGCTGCCCAGAGCACCGGCGCCGGCTTGCCCGCCTCCGAGCGCGGCATTGATGATCGCACCGAGACCGCCGTTTGCTGCCTGGGTCGATCCCGCCGCAAGCCGCGAGGTGGTGGGGGCCGACCCGGCAAATTGCACGGTCGTGCCGAGGCCGCGCTGGAACAAATTGGCGCCGAACATCGGCGGCAGTGTGCTCCGGCTCGGCAGGCTGCGCGTGTCCGCGCCACCGATCGGCACCGGCGCCTGGGTTTCGATGCTGGTTTGTGCGACGGCCGCGCTCGCCGCCGTGACAGAGAATAGAAACCCCGCCAGGAAGCCCCTCATTGTCGTCCCCCACCCGCCGGCCAGACCGGCACCGCGTTGCGTACCTGGCCGGCGACCCGAAGCTCCCCCCGCGACGGTTCGAACGCCTGCGGCCTGGTTGCGCCGGTCAGCCCCACGCAGGCCTTAATAACCGCTGGCCTCAATAGCCGCTGACGACCACCGGCGTCATTTCATACCACCGGTCGCCGCGTCGGCAGAACGCATAGGCCGTAGGGCGCGCCTCACCAACCTCGCTGCGGCTCAGTCGCCCGACGCGGCAGGGCTCCCCCAGCCCCGATTGCCGGATCGGTCCGAGCACGAGCACCGCCGTGCGGCCGTCAAGGAGCCGGTATGTCAACTGACCGCCGGAGGGCGCATTGGTCAAAATCCGCGCGGCATCGGCGGCGACCGGAGTGCCGGCTGCCGAAGCTGCGGCCTGTTGCGATGCGGTCGGCTCGCCGGGAGCGGACACGGCTGCGCAACCTGCGAGCACGACACCGACCGCGACCCAGCTCGCTACAGCGCAGCGGGGCGGCACTCTCGCCGCGCTCTTCAACGAAAAGCCCCTATGACACCCCCAACCGCCGGAGCATAAGGCAAACCCGCCCGTCCCCTCAATGCCCTTGCCTTTCCGCTTTGTTCCGAGGCCGCTGCCCGCCGGTTAAGAATTGCGCTTTATTGGCGCCGTTTGTGCGAGGACAAGCGGTTGAGGCCGATCGCCAAGGCTTCAGTCAACTCCGTGTTGTCACGCAAGGTTACGCAGGGAACGTGATGGACACCGGCTTCCTGCTGCACCCCGCCCAAATCGGTGAAGACGAGACGCGCGTTGCCGAGCCCGGATTTCTCAGGCGGTTGGTGCATGGCTCGGCAGCAAGACGGCGCGGCCGGTGATGCGGCGGTCGCGCACCGCGGTCAATGCCTGCGCCGCATGCGCCAATGGGAAGATTGCGGCGGCTGCGGGAGTCACCTTTCCTTCTTTATAAAAATCGAAAATCTCGGCATAGGCTGCGGCCACTTGCCACGGGCGGCGTTGGCGATAGTCGCTGACCTGCAAACCGCTGATTTCAATGTTTTTGAGCAATAGATAATTGGTCTTCAGCGTGGCAATGGCACCGGCGGCAAAGCCGATCACCACCAGCCGGCCGCGCCAGGCGAGGGCGCGGATCGCCGCCTCGAACACGGCGCCGCCCAGCGGGTCGAGAATAACGTCGGCGCCACGCCCTTCGGTCGCGGCATAGACCTGCTCCCGCAGCGCGGCGTGCAAACCTTGCCGCGACAGGTCGATCGTGACGGCGGCACCGGCGGCGCGCGCCGACGCCGCGCGCTCCGGCCGTGATACCCCGGCCAGCACGGTGGCGCCCATCGCCGAGGCCAATTGCACCGCCGCATGGCCGACACCGCCGGAGGCGCCGAGCACCAGCACCGTTTCGCCCACCGCCAGCCGGGCACGCTCGCGCAGCGCAAACCACGCCGTATCGTAGACGAGGCTCAGCGAAGCGGCCTCGCTGAACGACATTTTTTCCGGCAAGCGGTAGCATTGGCCGGCTTCCACCGCGACCGCTTCGGCATAGCCGCCATGCTCGGCCATCGCCAGCACACGGTCGCCGACCGCCAGCGTCGTGACACCCGCGCCGAGCGCTGCCACGGTGCCGACCGGCCCCTTGCCGGGGATGAACGGGCGCGGCGGCAAGAATTGGTAGGTGCCGGCCACCACCAGCAGATCGACAAAATTCACCGGTGCGGCCCGCACCTCCACCAAGACCTCGCCACGGCCCGGCACCGGTGCGGGAACCTCGGCCAAGCGCATCCGCTCGGGGGGACCGAACTCAGCGACGACGATCGCGCGCAAGCCTCAGCTCCCCGAAAAGCGCACCGGCACCGGCCGGACGCGCCCTTCGGCCACCCATTGCTGCAGCTCGCGCTTGAGGATTTTGCCGGTCGCGGTGAGCGGCAGCTCCGGCAGCTGCAGGATCAATTCGGGCATGTCGTAGCGCGCGAGCCCCGCCTGATCGAGCTGACCCAGCAGCGCTGTCGGGTCGAGCGCTGTCTCCGGCCGCGCCACGATTGCGAGGCAAACCCGCTCGCCGAGCCGCGGATCCGGCACCCCAAAGGCCGCCGCCTTGTCGATCCCGGCGCCCTGCACCGCCAGTGTCTCGATGCGGCCGGCATGGATGTTGCGCCCGCCGCGAATGATGACGTCTTTCTTGCGGCCGGTGACATGCAGATAGCCGGCTTCGTCGAGCCAGCCGAGATCGCCGGTCATGAACCAGCCCTCTCTATTGAAAGCCGCTTCGGTCGCGGCCTGGTCGTCGAAATAGCCGAGCATCAGGCTGGCGCCGCGACCGCCGATCTCACCGATTTCGCCCGGACCGGCCTCGATATCGGGGTCGCTGTCGCGCCAGATGCGGAGCTCGTAGCCGGCGCAAGCGCGGCCGCAGGTGCCGGCGATCCGCTCGGGTGGATCGTCCGGCCTCGTATATTGGTGCGAGCAAGTTTCGGTCATGCCGTAGCCGGTCTGCGGGGTGACGCCATGGCCGATCAATTCGGCGACCACCGCGGGCGGCACCGTGGCGCCGGAGATGCGAAAACCGCGCACCGCGCCGAGCCGTTGCGCCCCGCGCTCGCGCATTTCGGCGAGGAGATCGATCGCGTGGGTCGGCACGCCGAACAGAAACCCGGCGCCGGTTTCCGCCAAGCGGTCGAGCAGGCTGGCGCCGCGCGGCAGGTCGTGAACCACCAGCTCGCCACCGCCGGCGAGCGCGGTGATCAGCGCGCCAAGGCCGAGATTGTGGCTGAGCGGGCTCAGCGTGTAGAGCGTCGCCCGTTCGAGCCGCCAATCACGCACCATCATCCGCGCCGTGGCGAGCAACGTGTTGTCGCTGTGCAGGACGCCTTTCGGCGCCCCCGTCGTGCCCGAAGTAAAGGCCAAATACATGATTTGGTTCGGGTCGTTGCCGATCGATGCCTCGCGGGCGGGTGCCGGGAGGCTGGCGAGCGGCGCGGCGGCGGCGGGATCCACCGGCCAGGCGCAGCGCAGAAACTCGCGGTCCGAGAGCGCGGCGAAAATGTCGTGGCGGTCGGCGTCGATGCCATAGCCAGGCTGCGCGACAAGCGCCGCCGCGCGCATGCGGTCGACGAGGGCGGCGATCTCGGCGACCCGGTGGTCGCGGTGCAATGACGGGCAAAAGACAAAGCCGCTGCGCGAGCACGCCAGGAGCGCCACCGCGGTTTCGACCCGGCTCGGCAGCCACACCGCCACGCGCTGTCCCGGCCGCACACCCTGCTCCTCGAGATGGGCGGCCAGCCGGTCGGCAGACTGGACCAATTCGACATAGGTCAGGCGCCGGCTCCGATCGCGCACGGCAAAGGCATCGGGCGTCGCGCGGGCGTGCCGCGCGGCCAGACGATAGATCGTCTCGTGGCCCCAAAACCCGGCCGCGGTATGCTCGGCCACCGTCGTTGCATTCAGCAGTGTCAACAGGCCCTGATGCATGCGGCTCCCCGCCTCAAACCGGCAGGTCCGACCGGGCCGGCATGTCCGGCCGGGTCGGCGGATGGCCGATCAACGAGCGTGCCGCCGAGGCAAAGCCATGCCCGCGCATCATGACCCGCTCCCACCGGCAGGGGCGCGGAGCAGCGCCATGATCCGCTGCGGCGTCATCGGCAGCTGCGTTACCGCGCCATTGATACCGAGCGCGTCGTCGATCGCCGCCGCGATCGCGGCCCCGGCCCCGGTAATGCCGCCTTCGCCGACGCTTTTGATGCCGAGCGGGTGGCGCGGGCTCGGTGCATCCTCGGTCAGCAAGACTTCGACCGGCGGCATGTCCGACGCCCGCGGCAGCGCGTAATCGGCGAAGCTGGCAGCGAGCGGCTCGCCGTGCTCGTCGTAGCGGAACTCCTCGAGCAAGGCGCCGCCCAGCCCCTGTGCGAAACCGCCGACCAGCTGGCCCTCGACCATCATCGGATTGATCGCCCGGCCGATGTCATAGGCGAGCAGAACCCGCTCGGCTGCCGCCGCTCCGGTGTCGCGATCGATTCGGATAACGGCGATTTGCACCCCATAGGGATAGGTCATGTGCTCGGCCCGGTACCAGCCCTCGGCGCCGAGCCCCGGCTCGCGGTCGCCGAGGAGCGGCGAATCCGGCGCCAAATGACGAGCGATGTCGCCGAGGGCGATCGAAGGCCCGTGCGGCAGGCCGCGGTGCACCACCATGCCGTCGCGGATGTCGAGCTCCGCCGCATCGGCCTGGAGCAGCGCTGCCGCCATCTCCAGCGCCTTGGCGCGCAATTTCACCGCCGCTATATGGGTGGCGCCGCCGGTCATCACCGAAGCGCGCGAAGCATGGGCGCCGATGCCGTAGGGGATGCGGTCGGTCTGGCCGCGCACCACCCGCACCCGGCGGTAATCGACGCCGAGCGCTGCGGCGCAGATCTGCGCCATGGCGGTCTGAAACCCTTGCCCGACCGACGAGCCGCCGGTCACCAGCTCGACGGCGCCGGTAGGGTCGATATGCACCCGGACCCCGTCCATCGGCCCGAGCCCGCCCTTTTCGACAAAGACCGCAATCCCGGCCCCAACCAACTCGCCGGCCGCGCGGCGACTATGGAGCCCGGCTTGCAGCGCCACCCAGTCGATTTTTGCCAGCGCCTTGTCGAGCAGCGAGGAATAATCGCCGGAATCGTAGATGATCCGATCGCCGAGCGCCGTCAGCGGCCGGTGGAACGGCATCTCGGCGGCGGCGATAAGATTGCGCCGGCGCACCGTGACGCGGTCGAGGCCGAGCCGGTCGGCGACGGCGTCGATCAGGCGCTCACGCACAAAGCTGCCCTCGAACCGGCCGGGCGCCCGATAAGTCGCCGCCGGTGTTTTGTTGGTCAGCCGGAAACGGCCGATCGCGCGAAAGGCGGGAATGCGATAGGGGCCGGGCAGCATGCTGATGGTCAATTCGAGGACGCGGGCGCCATGGGTGCGCACATAGGCGCCCTGGTCGAGCGAGAACTCGTCTTCGAGAGCCAAGACCCGGCCGTCGGCATCGACCGCGGCGCGCACATGATGCTGCTGCTGGCGCGAATGGTTCGAAGCCATCAAATGCTCGCGCCGGTCCTCGATCCATTTGACCGGCCGGCCGAGCCGCAAGGCCGCGAGGCAAACCAGGAAATCCTCGGGATAGAGCTCGCCGCGCGCGCCGAACCCGCCGCCGGTGTTTCCTTCGCGCAACACCACCCCGGCGAGGCTGCGGCCGAACATGCGGGCGAGCGCGTCGCGGTTGCGGTGCGGCACCTTGGCGGCGCCATGGAGCTCCAGCACGTCCTGCGCGGCGTCGTAGCAGGCGAGGGCACCCCGGGTTTCGAGCGGCACCGCGCCATGCCGGCCGATCGCCAGATCGAGCGCGATGACGGCATGTGCGGTTGCGAACGCCGCATCGACCTCGCCGTAGGCGGCGCGCAGCACCGTCGCCTCGGTCGACAGCCCCGGCGCGAAATTGCCGGGTGGGGCCTCGGCGTCGAGCAGCGGCAAGAGCTCCTCGGCCTCGATCGACACCAGCGCGGCAGCGTCCTCGGCGAGCTCCGGCTTGGTTGCGAACACGGCCGCCACCGGCTCGCCGACATAGCGCATCCGGTCGCGCGCCAGGATCGGCTGTCGATAGGGGCGCAGCCCCTCGCCCGCCGGATCGCGAAAATCGATCGGCGGCAGGTCGGCAATGTCGGCGCCGGTCCACACCGCGGCCACTCCCGGCGCCGAAGCTGCTGCGGCGGTGCCGACACCGCGCAGCACGGCATGCGCCCAGGGCGAGCGCACGATGCGCATATGCAGCTGGTGAGGAAAATCGATGTCGCCGACAAACCGGCCGCGCCCGCATAAGAGCGGCGGATCTTCGAGCCGCGCCACCGAGCGGCCGACGAGCGGCCCGATCGAGGGGTCCAGATCCAGCTTCAGCGGCTTGCCTCCCAGAGCTCGGCTATACCTGCGGTGTCGAAGATACCCTGGAAATCCGGCGCTGCAACACCGAGCGGCAAGCCCGCCTGCGTGGTGACGGCGCACCGATGGAGATGACCGGCGAGAGATGATAGTCTCGGCAATGTTTTGTGGCGGACCGGTCACCTGGATTGTTGCCGCCGCGGGGGGGGCAGCATGAATTTCAAAACCGCGGCGCCGCTGTTGGCGGCGCTGGCATTCGCCGGCGCGCAGCCGGCGAGCGCTCAGGGGCTTTCCGGCAAGTATGCGATCATTCTGCAAACCGCCTGCCAGGCCATCGTATCCGGCGCCGCGATTCTCAAGCCGGGCAGCGTCAGCAGCTCGGTCGGCCTCGCCGATTTCACGCCGGACGCCAAAAACCACTACAAAGGAATCGTCGATATCGATGAGACAGTGGTCGGCGGCCCGCCGATCGCTGCCAATGCCGGCAGCATCCGGGAAACCCCGCTGCACTCGACCGTTGCTTATTCGAATACGGCGACGACGCTGACAATCAACGGCACACGCTATAATGCGATTTACACGAAGGTGCAAAATGGCATCGCCGAACGGGTGTTCTTTAACGGCACCGCGGCCGAGGGCAAGTTTCGCAATACATGCGCGGTATCAGGGACGCTGCGGGCCGTGACCGGCTGAGGCGACAAGCGGGAGAAGCCACTATGCCGGGGCTCGAGGTCAAATCGGTAGACAAGCTGCTGGGCACGCCGGTCGCCTATGCCTATGCGGTCAAGGCGGGGCCATGGATTTTCTTGACCGGGCACGAGGCCTTCGAGCTCGACAGCGGTGTGCCGGCGGAGGTGGCGGGCCCCGCGGGCTTCCCGCTTTACGGCCGGTCGCGCAGCCGGCGCGAGGCCGATTTTATCCTGCGGCGGATGCGAGGCATCCTGCGGGAAATGGGGGCCGACCTCACGAACGCGGTGCGCCTCGACCAGTACTACCCGACCCCAAAGGCGGTCCATCCCTATCATCTGGCGCGGCACGCCGAATTCGGCGACTACATCCCGCCGAGCACCTCGGTGGTCATGGAGCGCTGCTTTGGCGCCGACACGACAATATCGGCGTCGTTGATCGCCGCGGCACCGGGGCCGGGATACGAGATCCGCAAGATTTATCCGCCGGGGGTTGCTTCGTCGCCGAGCTCGGGCTTTGTCCCTGCCGTCGTGTGCAACGAGTTTGTCTTTGTCGCGGGGCAGATGGCCCACAACAGCGGGCATGGGCTCGACCCGCGGGCGCAAATTCTCGAGCACTCGGCCTGGGCCGAAAGCGCGATCCGCAAGCAGACCGAATTTCTGATCACGCACAAGCTCGAACCGGCGCTCGCGGCCGCGGGCTCGTCGCTCGCACAATCGCTCAAGGCGCAAATTTACCTGGCCAATCTCGAAGACTTTCCCGATTGCCTCGATGTCTGGACCCGGCACTTTGCCGGCATTCCCTGCGCCGTGACCGTGGTGCCGACCAAATCTTTTGCCACTGCCGGCGGGATTATCGAAATCAATCTGCTGGCGTTGACCAATACCGCGGCGCGCAAAAAGGAAGTGATCGAGACCGACATTCCCGGCATGGCCAGCTATGGGCCGGCGATCAAGGCCGGTGAATTTTTGCTGCCATCGGGGCTGATGGCGATCGACGGCAACGGGGAGGTGGCCGGCAGTGCCTTGTCGGCGGGGTTTGCCGGATTGTCGCATGCCGGCTGCACCCAAGCCGCTGTGGTCTACGACTATGCCGAAGCGTTGTGCCGGGCGGCCGGCGCGTCGATGGCGAACCTGCTGCGCGCCCAATATTTCGTCTCCGACGTGACGGCGTTCGCCGGCGTTGCCATGGAGTGGGCGGCGCGGTTTGGCGCACGGCCGCATCCGTTCCTATGTGTCGAGACGCCGGCGATGCCGGCGGCGGGCATGGCGCTGATCGCCGATTTCTGGATTTCCACATCGGCGTAGCAGATTATCCGGGGCCGAGCTCGATCCATCACTCGCCCCAGCGGCGGCCCGCTCTTTATGCGGACCCCAGGGATTTCGCTGACGCACAGGAAATTTGGCTGCGGGGGCCGCATTGGCCGAGACCGACATTCGATCAAGGCGGCAATCTAAGGGTCTACAATGAACAGGAAAACGAGCCTGCGGACCATCCCCCTTCGCTCATACTAAAAATATCGACGTTGGAGCGCGGTTCATCCCTCAGTTATCAATTATTTACCGTAGCGTTCTCCCGCGTCCAAAATCGTACGAAGCCGATCGCAATGCCTGCCTACAAAACGTAGAATCATCTTCTGATCACCTAACATAATCGGAATTTCTGGCCTATCTGCGTCTAGAAACGCATGCTTGACGGCCGCAAGCGCGACCGCCTCGCTCTTTACGAATTCCTTGTACTTGGCGGAGCAGACCGGGCATAGAGCCAGGAATTGCGCCTCATGTTCGATCGGAATGCTCTCCCTGTCCAACACTTCCACGGTTTCAAAATAGTATTCTCCGTCGCGCTTCTTGAATGGCATTTCGTCATGACAAAGCTGGCAGACCATCTGGCGGTCATCGTTCGTATAGCAGCTGATCAGCCAAGGACGTGGCTCCACCATCCCGCGAGTCGTCCGCAGCGACCTCTCGCGCTGTTCGTATTCCTTTTTCGGAGCGCGACTCAACTCTTCTATAAGCCGCTTCTGGCTCCCCTCGGGATCGGCCGATGTTCTGACTGGGAAGGTCGGTTTCTTGGAATTGTCAGAAAAATACTTACGACACTCTTGAAAATACTCAAGATGCGACTTGAGAAACTCAATGTCGTCCAACGATACGCCTAGCTCGCTGGCGTGCTGAAGCCTCTTGACTGCCTCCGTCTGGTCTTCGACCTTTATGCAGAGAAGTTTCATCAGATCGTCCGCTTCGCGGAACTCGATGCACAATTCCTCTATCGGCAAGCCGGAAGGCTTTTCCAGTCCTTGATCTTCGGTTGGAATCCACTCTGTCTGGCGTAGACGTGTCAGCATGAAGGAATTGAAGCGAAGGCTATGATCTCTATAGTAAAACCATTCATATTGGCCCAAAAAGAAACTTCGATCACGGTGAAGGTAGTCCGCCAGACACCTCCAAAGCACTAGGGCCCGCGCTTTCCTGTCCCCGAAACTATTAGATGCCTTCAGCGTCTCTACGAAGTTGTCAAACCCGTCGAGCCCGTAATTCCGTATGGTCTCGGCGCGCGTCGAGTATTTTTTGATCTCCATCGGCAATTCGCCATCGAACGCGATACGCCGGGGACAATGCAAGACGCCAAGACCATTCCATAGAACATCGCCTGCGACTCCATCGGGCAAGGGTTCATCAACAAACCACGCACCCGGAAAGTTCTCAAAATAGAGGCGCAACTCTTCATCGTCGCGGTAAATGTCACCGGGGCGTTTATACGCGGCTTGCCCGGCGCAGTTGGTCGCCCTCAGGAAAGAAGTTTTTCTCGCCTCTTCAACGACCTTCTTCTTTCCGGCCTCGGAATCTGAGGCCACAGCCCGGAAAATCCTTTGAATATCGGCGGCGTGCTGATCGGGAGAAATCGATACGGTTTGTCCCGCGTATTTCGGTAAGACGCGATGAACGATATCGTCGAAGATGTCGGGCTCCGCCAAGCCCAAACGTTTCAGGAAGGCAGAAGCGTGCTCGTCCGCAGCGATCTCCCTCTTCACGCAGGGAAGATCAGAGCCCTCGGGCGGCGGCAGATAGGCGTTGGCCTTGCCGTCGGCTCGGAATGGCGCTTCAAGCGTGTCGTCCTGGAGCCGCAGGATTGGCTTGAGCCTCAGGATGCCGACATCCGCATCTCCACGCCAGCGCGGCGCGCGCCACAGAGCCTCCTGGCCGGACAGATAGCGAAAGAACGAGACGAACCACGGGCCAGACTGGGCTGACAGGAAGGCGCGCGAGATTTTCCGGGCGAATCCGTCGGGGTCCACCTCCTCGACCTGAAGTTCGTTCATCAGGTAGGTCCGGAGGTCGGCCGCGCGATCCGCCGTGATCTCGCCGGACAGCCATTTCGTCTCGCAGCCAGTCGGGAAGAGGGCGGACAGTTGATCCTGCCCCAACAGCTTTCGCAGTTCCGCGCCACGCCCGAGCTTCGCGTTGGACGCGGCAACATAGGTCCCGTCCTCGGCAGGTAGGAGGTTGTCGATCCTGAGTGCGTCGCGGACTGCCGTGACGATGGGATAGAACATGCCGTCACCCGAGAAGGCATCCAGTCGGATCGGCAGCGCATTGAGGGCCGCGACCGTCAGAAGTCCACGTTCCTTGATGGCATGTAGCGCCTCGACGATCAGGGCGGCGGTTGCTTCGACCAGCGTCGAGTTCCATTCGTCGTCTTTCGGAACGTTGTCGCGAGCCGGCGTCGTCCTGTAAGGACCCTGGACGAGGAAGCCGAACTGGGTCTGCTTTTCGGTCGGGAAGAAGACGTAGAGGGGCGCTTCCCTGACGCGGGCAATGCCTTCTGTCTTGTCCCTCGGACCAGCCTCCAGCCTGAAGCCGATCTCAACCGCTACCGACCCGGTATCCCCCGGTATCGGAACCGGCCTTTCAAATAGCAACCATCTTTCGGCTTCTTCCTTGCCGCCGCTCTCGCCGATGACCGTGACGAGCCGCCCATGCGCGCCGACGATCTCCTCCTCCCGGAGATAGATGCCCTGAGCCCCATTGGGGAGGACATACTCGATTTCCTTGATCTTTCGCAGAAACAACAGCGTCCTCGCCGCCAGACCGCGAAGCCTTGCGGCGATTTCGCGGCTTGCGGTTTCGGCCGGCACTTTCGCCGAATCGAAGTCGAACACAAACAGGGTCGTCCATCCCGCGCCGCTGGACCTGGCAGGCGTTGCGCTTGGGCGAACGTAATGCTCGATGCAAAAATGCTCATCTCCCGAATGCACCTCGGGCACGGAGGTATAGGCATAGACCGCCTTGAACCCGATACCAAACTTGCCGATCTTTGTCAGGTCATCGGCTTTCGTGCCTTCGCCGACGCCGCAGATTCCCCGGACATCGCGGTCGTCGAAAATCTCGCCGTTGTGCTGGACTTCGAGCCTGTCGTCGTAGAGACGGAAAAGAACCCGTGATGCGTTCTTGTCCTCGGCGTTTTGAAGCAGCTCGAAGACGAAATGCGTCCGGTCCGTGTAGAGCCGCCCCAGGAAGGCGAGATGGTGGGTCTTCTCCCCGTAGTCCCGGATATTGTCGACCTTGATCTTTTCGTAGTCACTCGTCATGTCGCGCCGGCTCCCGCAAGGTCATTGTCCCGAATAGAACAGGGGTTGCGAGGATGTCGCCGCTTCGGGTCGCCTGCTCCAGTTCCTCTTTATGCCGGTTGAAGTCGGCGTTCGCGCGCGCCAATTCGCTTTCCTTCATGAGGCGGATTTTGTCGTTCGTCGCGCGGGCAATCTGGTCTTCGATCGCCTTGCAGCGAGCGCGGTGGCTCACCGTGAGGCTCTGCACGCGATGCGCCACAAGCTGTTCGTTCTCGGCGATATGGTTGGCCTGCGCCTCGCGCCATTTTTCATGGTGCCGCACGTCAAGGGCGTTGCAGGCGGCTGCGTCGGGCAGCGGATCAGGGCTCGGCGTGGCGGCCGCGCGCAAAAGGGGCAAGAGCGCCTCTTCGAGCTTGGGGTCGTTCGCGACCGTGACGAGCATTTCATCCGGCCGGACGCCATGCTTGGCCCAGCGATAGAGCGCGAAAGGACGCGTGCCGGGCGTCAGCTCCGTGCTCTCGGCCGCAAAGGAGAAGAAGTTCGGATCTCTGATTTCTAGGAAGCGCGCCGCTTGCCGCACGAGCGGATGCACGACGGAGAGGTGGACGGCTTTCGGATTCTCGGCTGCGGCTTCCTGGTCGAAGGTGACGGACAGGCTCGGGGTCGAGCCCTTGAGCCATTTTTCCCATTCGCGCGCAATGGGCTCAATCGGAGCGCGGCAGGCGTTTGTAGTCGTCGAGCAGCTTGCTCCGGGCCTCTTGGCTGAGCCGCAGGGTCTTGAGCGGCTTGTCGCCGAGAATATGCTCGATGTCGTGCCCAATCCGCGCCGCGAGGTAGGTGGCGGCGCAGCCCTGAATGGCAGTCGGCGACAGCCAGAAGGTCTCGGCCGCCTCGATATCTCGCGCGCCATGACTGGTTAGGAACGTTGAGCCCGAACAGGTCCGCTTGCTTCGATTCCAGTTCCTGTTCCTCGCGGACCTGCCGGATGCCGTTGTCCGCGAGCTGCTGAAGCCGCTGGGCGCGCTCTTCGGGGGTCAGGGTGAAGCTTTCGGCGATGTCGTGGATTTCGCGTGTGATGGTCCCGAGGATTTCCTCGTTGCCGCCCACGGCGTGCTGGAACACGCCGATGCGCAACAGGCATCGTTCGTAGATGTCGGCATCGACGGTCCCCGGTGTAACGAGGTTCACGATGGCGACGGTTTCGCTCTTCTGGCCGTAGCGGTCGATGCGCCCGATCCGCTGCTCGATCCGCATGGGATTCCATGGCAGATCGTAGTTGACGAGAAGGTCGCAGAACTGGAAATCCAGTCCTTCGCAACCAACTTCCGACGACAGCAGCACGTCGATGGCCTCGGGATCTTCCTTCGGCAGCGCGAAGCGGCGCCGGAGGTCCGCTCGGTCGTCGTCGGCTACGTCGCCATGGATGAGGCCGACGCGCACGCCAGCCGCAGAGGCGTGGCGGTCGAGGTACGCCAGTGTATGGCGGAAGGTGCTGAAAACAAGTGCCTTATTGTTCGACCAGCTTGCTCTTGTCGGACAGGACTTTGAGGAAGGCTTCCACCTTCGGATCGTGGGGATCGAGATTGCGCGCCTGGTTGAGAAGGCCCTCGATGTCCGGCCTCACCTGGGTTCAGGAAGCTGAAGTCCGCGTCCTCGTCGTTATCGCTCGCTTCGAGCAATTCGAGCCGGTCGAGCTTGGAATTGAGGATGTCGGACAGAAACGGGGCGAGCCCGTAGAGGCAGCTGGCCGCCTGACGGCGGATTGTTGTCATCATGAACTTCACGTTTTGCTGTCCGTGACAACGCGCCAATATGGCGGCGACGACCTCAAGGACCCCGTCGTGCAGACGTGCCTGCACGGCCGTGAACTGGACGGTGACCGTCTCGGGCTTGCGGGTGGTAAACTCGCCGATATCGCGGCGCCGCGTCCGATTGATGAGCGGGCTAAAGGTGTAAAGCTCTTCGAGGGCATGAGTGAGACCAACACGCTCCGCGTCTCCCAGCACGTCACCTCGGAGCCGGTCGTAGATGCTCTTAAAGGCCGGAGATTCCCGCAGGAACAGCCGGCCCCATTCGGTACGGGCGACCGCGTCCAAGGCGCCCTGCGCCTGGACTTGCCAGTCCGCTGCTGCCGCCCGGCAATGCCGGACGGCCTCGTTGATATGCCGATTCGGCTCAGCCATCTGCTCGAAGCTGGCATGGTCGATGACGAGATCAGGACGAAGCACATTGAGGAGGGTGTAAAGGTCGTCGCTGCCCAACTGAACTGGCGTGGCCGTGAGCAATAGAACGGCCTGGGCGTTGTCGCAAAGAAACCGGACACCTTGATGTAGGAAGGTGTCGCTGTTGCGGATGTGATGGGCCTCGTCGACAATGATCAGGTCGAATTTTGGCGGCGGATCGAGGCCAAGAAGACCCCGATTCTTTTTCCTCCCTTGGCCGCCGTTTCCAAGGATAAGATCGGAATCAAACAACGAGAAGGGCAGAATGGCTTTCGCGTACTGTTCGGGCCATTCCCCCTCTAGATGCGTTTCCTGCAGGCAATGGCGAAGAAGCGGCCCATCCAGTGCCGTGAAGTGCTCATCGAAACGCTTCAGTTCGCGGAACCATTTCCGCTCCGCGACCAGTGCCTTCGGGCAGATAACGAGCACCGAGGAAATGTCCATGCGTGCTCGAAGTTCTTTGATGATGAGGCCAGCCTCGATGGTCTTCCCGACGCCGACTTCGTCAGCAATCAACAGCCGGGGGCGATCCGCGCGGATGAGTTTCAGCACGGGCCGGTACTGATAAGGGACGAACTCGACGCGGCCGGAGCGAAGAGAGAACAGGTTTCCCGTCGAAGGAGACAGGATCTGTAGTGCAGTCAGGCGCGCATGAAGTTCGGGCACGGTGAGGGCTGTCGGTACCTCATCCGAAGCCGGGACGGCCTGCAATTGGCTTTCGTAGTAGGTCGCTCTCGTGTTGTTCTGGAACACACGATAGCGGCGTTCCGCCCCGCCCGGGATGACCTCGATCACCGGCAGAACGGTATTTGGAGAGGAGCGAAGGGCGACGACATCGCCAACCTTGAACATCGACATTTCCATCGCTACGACGGTAACGGAAGAATCTGGTTCGGCATCTATTCGCTGTTCCGGAGCCAACTCCCGCTGTCCAGTTCCTGCGCTCGATTGCCGCGTCCCGATCATTGTCGCAGGCGCGGCGGCCTTGACGGAAGCGACTTCGTTCAAGCGAGCCGGTGCGGCGCCGATCGCCCTCATTAGCCGGCCAAGAATGTCAGCGTCGCGGGAGCGCGACGAAGTGGCCGAGGCTATCCGGCGCCCTGATCGACCACATCACGCTCACGCCCGGC
This sequence comes from uncultured Alphaproteobacteria bacterium, assembly GCA_963702685.1. Taxonomy (GTDB): domain Bacteria; phylum Pseudomonadota; class Alphaproteobacteria; order ATCC43930; family CGMCC-115725; genus AP-15. The sequence goes on from CAVPDQ010000015.1 coordinate 16,397, forward strand.
CCCAAGCGCGGCGAGATCGCCGCTACCCTCCACGGCGACCTCGGCACGACCCTCGAATGGATGGCTCAAAAAACGAACACTCCCGGCCGGGAGGGCGCGGGAGTGTCGGTTTTGGTGGTTGCGGGGGTAGGATTTGAACCTACGACCTTCAGGTTATGAGCCTGACGAGCTACCGGGCTGCTCCACCCCGCGGGGGGTGGTGGGTGGGTGAGGGGGGGTTGCGGAGGTTGGCGGGCCTGGCGGCGACCTGCTCTTCCGCCGCTTGAGCGGCAGTACCATCGGCGCAGAGGGTTTTCACGGCCGAGTTCGGGATGGGATCGGGTGCTGGGCCCCTCGCTGTGGCCACCAGGCCGGCATCACCCCCCGGATCGACGCGCTTGGGTTGCGGGCTTGTGCCGGGGTTGGGGGGGTGATGGGAGGTTGTGATGTGGGGCAAAGGCGGGGAGGGGAAGTGTCTTGTGGCGCTGGCCGCTGCACGCGGCGCGGGATGGTTTTGGGATCGGGCGCATTCGAGCGATTAGTACCGGTCGGCTCGAACGGATTGCTCCGCTTCCACTTCCGGCCTATCGACGTGGTGGTCTTCCACGGCTCTCGACGAGACCTGGTTTTGAGGGGGGCTTCCCGCTTAGATGCGTTCAGCGGTTATCCCGTCCGCACTTAGCTACCCGGCGTTGCGGCTGGCGCCACAACCGGTCCACCAGAGGTGCGTCCCTCCCGGTCCTCTCGTACTGGGGAGAGCGCCTCGCAAGTCTCGAACACCCACGGCAGATAGGGACCGAACTGTCTCACGACGTTCTAAACCCAGCTCACGTACCGCTTTAAATGGCGAACAGCCATACCCTTGGGACCTGCTCCAGCCCCAGGATGCGATGAGCCGACATCGAGGTGCCAAACGACGCCGTCGATATGGACTCTTGGGCGTCATCAGCCTGTTATCCCCGGCGTACCTTTTATCCGTTGAGCGATGGCCCTTCCACATGGGACCACCGGATCACTATGGCCGACTTTCGTCTCTGCTCGAGCTGTCGCTCTCGCAGTCAGGCGGGCTTGTGCCATTGCACTCGCAGGGCTGATTTCCGACCAGCCTGAGCCCACCATCGCGCGCCTCCGTTACTCTTTGGGAGGCGACCGCCCCAGTCAAACTACCCGCCATGCAGGGTCCCGGACCCGGGTTCACGGGCCGCGGTTAGAGGCCAGAGATCGGAAGAGCGGTATTTCAAGGTTGCCTCCACCCCAACTGGCGCCAGGGCTTCAAAGGCTCCCGCCTATCCTACACATGCCATCCCTAACACCACTGCAAAGCTGTAGTAAAGGTGCACGGGGTCTTTCCGTCTGACCGCGGGTACTCCGCATCTTCACGGAGAATTCAATTTCGCTGAGCCGGTGTTGGAGACAGCGGGGAAGTCGTTACGCCATTCGTGCAGGTCGGAACTTACCCGACAAGGAATTTCGCTACCTTAGGACCGTTATAGTTACGGCCGCCGTTTACCGGGGCTTCGATTCAGAGCTTGCACCCCTCCTCTTAACCTTCCGGCACCGGGCAGGCGTCAGACCCTATACGTCGTCTGGATGACTTCGCAGAGCCCTGTGTTTTTAGTAAACAGTCGCCACCCCCAACTCTGTGCCCCCCCTCCCGGGTTGCCCCGGAAGAGGGCCCCCTTCTCCCGAAGTTACGGGGGCAATTTGCCGAGTTCCTTCAACACCGTTCTCTCAAGCGCCTTGGTATGCTCTACCGGTCCACCAGTGTCGGTTTCGGGTACGGTCTATATGCCGGCGCTGTTTCCCGGACGCCTCGAGCCGCCCTGTCAATCCAATAAGACAGAACAACCTTTGAGCGTCGTCGCGCTCCGGCAGGCGGAGGAATGTTAACCCCCTTCCCATCGGCTACGGCTGTCGCCCTCGCCTTAGGGGCCCGGCTAACCCTGCGCGGATTAACCTTGCGCAGGAACCCTTGGACTTTCGGCGCGAGGGTTTCTCACCCTCGTTTACGCTACTCATGTCAGCATTCGCACTTCCGATGCCTCCACGGCCGCTCGCGCGCGCCGCTTCACCGGCCTACGGAACGCTCCGCTACCGCGTTCAGAAGACAGGGATCAGGAATCAGGGATCAGAATCCAGGGATCAGGGTTCAGAAGTTCTGATAACTGATACCTGATGCCTGTCTTCCGGGATCCCTGATCCCTGTCTTCTGAACACCCGCAGCTTCGGTAGGTGGCTTGAGCCCCGTTACATTTTCGGCGCCGGACAGCTTATATAGACCAGTGAGCTATTACGCTTTCTTTAAAGGATGGCTGCTTCTGAGCCAACCTCCTGGTTGTCTTGGCCGTCCCACATCCTTTCCCACTTAGCCACCATTTGGGGACCTTAGCTGGCGGTCTGGGCTGTTCCCCTCTCGACGACGGACCTTAGCACCCGCCGTCTGGCTGCCGCCCTCCACTCGCCGGTATTCGCAGTTTGGTTAGGTTTGGTAAGGCTCGCGCCCCCCTAGCCCATCCAGCGCTCTACCCCCGACGGTGAGCAAGCGACGCTCTACCTCAATAGATTTCGCGGAGAACCAGCTATTTCCGGGTTTGATTGGCCTTTCACCCCTAGCCACAAGTCATCCCCGACTTTTGCAACAGTCGTGGGTTCGGTCCTCCAGAGCGTGTTACCGCACCTTCAACCTGCCCATGGCTAGATCACCCGGTTTCGGGTCTGATCCCGGCAACTCTTGTCTGCTTCCGGTTGCCCGGAAACAAAGCGACGCCCTATTCAGACTCGCTTTCGCTGCGCCTACGCCTAGCGGCTTAAGCTCGCTGCCAAGACCAACTCGCTGACCCATTATACAAAAGGTACGCCGTCACCCCAGTGATCAGGTATCAGTAATCAGTTATCAGAACGGCACTGCCAGGCTCACGCCTCGCCACCATCCGACCACGTTGCCGCCATCGGTTCTGATCCCTGATCCCTGATTACTGACCACTGCAGCTCCGACTGCTTGTAGGCATCCGGTTTCAGGAACTGTTTCACTCCCCTCGTCGGGGTGCTTTTCACCTTTCCCTCACGGTACTGGTGCACTATCGGTCACTGAGGAGTATTTAGGCTTGGAGGGTGGTCCCCCCATCTTCAGACAGGATTTCACGTGTCCCGCCCTACTCGAGGACACGACCAGGGGTTTCCCGTACGGGGCTGTCACCCGCTGCGGCGCGCCGTTCCAGACGCTTCCGGTACCCGTTGATCGTGCCGCTGGCCTCATCCGCGTTCGCTCGCCACTACTAGCGGAATCTCGGTTGATGTCTGTTCCTCCGGCTACTGAGATGTTTCAGTTCGCCGGGTTCGCCTCCTGCGCCTATGGATTCAGCGCAGGATACCCGCAAGAGTTGCCCCTGGCGGGTGGGTTGCCCCATTCGGACACCCCGGGATCAAAGATCGCTCGCATCTCCCCCGGGCTTTTCGCAGCGTGCCGCGTCCTTCATCGCCTCTCAGTGCCAAGGCATCCACCAGATGCCCTTCAGTTGCGCTTGATCCGTGCCCGGCACCCCGAGCAAACGGGATACCGGACCACCCCGCCCACGCACAGCGGCCAGCCCCACCGGCAACGCCGATTTGGCCGTGCCATGCCCGA
>CAVPDQ010000015.1:22500-375245 GCA_963702685.1 uncultured Alphaproteobacteria bacterium
GAACGCGGGGGAGGCGAGGGGCGAGACGGATCGCGGGACATAACCGCAACTTTTTCGTCGTTCTGGTATTGTGCTCACTCTCATTTATCGGTAAGCTACCGATTGATCGACACATCGAAGCTCATGGCTTCGCGTTCTGGCTGCCGCAAATGCCCCCCACCGCCCTCATCATCGCCTTGATCTGCATATCGCATTTGGTCGCGGCGATGGCGGCGTTCTATGGCAGCTGCCGATATGCTCGGGCCGAGCTCGATGCCGCCGCCGGCGCCCGCGCCCGGATCGAGCGGCGCGCCGCGGAGCTCGAAGCCATGCTCGACGCGGTGCCGATCCCGGTATGGCGCCGAGATGCCGAGCTTGCTCTCGTCGCTTGCAACCGGGCTTATGCCGCGGCGTTGGGCTGCGAGCGCGAAGAAGTGCTGGCCGATGGCCGCGAGCTGATCCCGGGTGGCGGGCGGGAAGCCGCGATCGCCCGCGCCGAGGCGGCGCCGGCGGCCGCCCATTGCCGGGTCCGGTTTCATGTCGTGATCGACGGCACGCGACGGCTGCTGGAGCTGGTCGAGACCCCGGCTGCGGCCGGCGGGATGATCGGCTATGCGCTCGATTGCACGCAGAGCGAGGCGGCGCGCGACGAATTGTGGCGCCATGTCGCCGCGCATGGCGAGGTGCTCGAAGGCATCCATGCCGGGATCGCCATTTTCGGCGCCGACCGGCATCTCAAATTTTTCAACGCCGCCTTCGCCGCCCTATGGGGGCTGCCGGAGAAATGGCTCGCCGCCGACCCCGGCTTCGACGAAGTGCTGGAGTGGCTGCGCGAACGCCGAAGGCTGCCCGAAGTTGCCGATTTCCGCGCGTTCAAGCGCGAGCGCCTGGCGTGGTTCACCAATTTGATAGAACCCCGGCAGGAGCTGGTGCACCGGCCGGACGGACGCACCCTGAGCCTTTCGGTGTCGCCGCACCCGCTGGGCGGGCTGACGTTCGCCTATGAAGACGTAACCGACCATTTGGCGCTCGAATCCTCCCACGCGATCTTGTCGCAGGTGCAGCGCGCCACTCTCGACCATTTGTTCGAAGGCATCGCGGTGTTCGGCGGCGACGGCCGGCTCAAATTGCACAACCCGGCCTATCGGACGATCTGGGAGCTGACCCCGGATGACGTCGCCGGCGAGCCGCATATCGGCCAGATCCTGGACAAGGTCCGGGCGCTTATCGACGATGACGGCGATTGGCCGGCCAAGCGGGCGGCAATCATTGCCGATCTCGCCGCGCGAACGCCCACCTGCGGCCCGCTGTGCCGGAGCGACGGCTCGATGCTGCAGCAGGCGACGGTGCCGTTGCCCGACGGCGAGGTGCTGCTGACCTATCTCGATGTCAGCGACTCCGCGCGGGTCGAGCAGGCGCTGCGCGAAAAGGCCGAGGCGCTCGAAACCGCCGGACGGCTGAAAAGCGAGTTCATCGCCAGCATGTCGCATGAGCTGCGCACACCGCTGAACGCGGTCACGGATTTTGCCGAGATCCTGGCCAACGAGTATTTCGGGGCGCTGAACCCGCGCCAGCTCGATTTCAGCCGCGCCATTCTCGACAGCGCGCAGCAGCTGACGAGCCTGATCGACGACATTCTCGATCTGGCCACGATCGAGGCGGGCCACATGGTGCTCGAGCCCGGTCTCGTCGAGGTTGCCGAGCTGCTCGAATCGGTCACCAGCCTGACCCGTGAGCGCGCTCGCGTCCGGGGTTTGGAGCTGGACCTGCGCTCGCCGCCCGATCTCGGCAGCATCGAAGCCGATGGGCGACGGCTGAAGCAGGTGCTGTTCAACCTCATTTCGAACGCGATCAGGTTTACCGCACCAGGCGGGGCGATCAGCGTCGCAGGCGAACGCCGTGGTGGTGAGGTTCTGCTGAGTGTCGCCGATAGCGGGACCGCCGCGCCGTCACGGTTGCGCGACGGCACGCTGGCCGAGCCGGCGAGCCGGGCGCGCCACCCCAGCGCCGGCCTCGGCCTCTCCCTGGTCAGAAACCTGGTCGAGCGGCATGGCGGCACGGTTGCCGTCGAGTCGGCGCCGACGGGAGGCACCCGCATCACCTGCCGGGTTCCTGCAGCTTTGCGAAAATTCCCGCCGAGCCGCGCCGAGACGCCCGCCTCCGCCGGCAGCCGCTGAACCGGCAGCCGCTGAACCCGGGCGGTTCTTGAAATTGACACCCGCAGGCCGGGCGCCTATGTTCCGGCCCTCACCGAGGCGGCCGGATATGAAAATCGTCAATTCGTTGAAGTCGTTGAAGAAGCGCGACAAGAACTGTCGCATCGTGCGGCGCAAGGGTCGCGTCTTTGTGATCAACAAGGTGAACCCGCGCTACAAGGCGCGCCAGGGCTGAGCCGCCGGCGCCAGGGCTGAGCCACCGACGCGGCGAACCGGCGGGCGCGCCGATGAAGATGCCGGCGCCCGAGGCCGCGATCCTTCGGCGTCGTGCCGAGATCGTCGAAACGCTGCGGCGGATCGTGCCGGGCGAAGGGGTCATCGCGTCCGCAGCCGAACGACGCGCCTATGAGAGCGACGGGCTCACCGCCTACCGCCAGCCACCGATGGTGGTGGTGCTGCCGTCGCGGGTCGAAGAGGTCGCGGCGGTCATGCGCTATTGCCGCGACGCCGGGATCAAGCTGGTGCCGCGCGGCGCCGGCACGTCATTGTCGGGCGGCGCGCTGCCCTTGGCCGACGGCGTCCTGCTCGGCATGGCCAAGCTCAACCGCATCCTCGAGATCGATTACCCGAACCGCTGCGTCGTCGCCCAGCCCGGCGTCACCAATCTCGCCTTGTCGCAAGCGGTCGAGCCGGCCGGCTTTTACTATGCCCCCGACCCGTCGAGCCAGATCGCTTGCACGATCGGCGGCAATGTCGCCGAGAATTCGGGCGGCGTGCACTGCCTCAAATACGGGGTGACGACCAACAACATTCTCGGCCTCGAAGTGGTGCTGATCAGCGGCGAGGTCGTTCGCCTCGGCGGCAAGCACCTCGACAGCGAAGGCTACGACCTCTTGGGCGTCGTCACCGGATCCGAGGGCCTCCTGGGCGTCGTCACCGAAGTGACCGTGCGCATCCTGCCCAAGCCCGCGACAGCGCGCGCCTTGCTGATCGGCTTTCCGAGCGTCGCGGATGCCGGGGAATGCGTCGCCGCCGTCATCGCCGCCGGCATCATCCCGGGCGGCATGGAGATGATGGACCGGCCGGCGATCCACGCCGCCGAGGCCTTTGTCGAGGTCGGCTACCCGCTCGATGCCGAGGCGCTCTTGATCGTCGAGCTCGACGGCGCCCCGGCCGAGGTCGATCATTTGGCGGCGAAAGTCGAAACGATCGCGCGCGCCCATCACGCCGCTTCGCTCCGTCTCAGCCGGAACGATGCCGAACGCCTCGCCTTCTGGTCGGGGCGCAAGGCGGCCTTCCCGGCGGTCGGGCGGCTGGCACCCGATTACTATTGCATGGACGGCACGATCCCGCGCGCCCGTCTGGCCGAGGTGCTGACCCGGATCGGCGCCCTCTCGGAGCGGCACGGCCTCGGCGTCGCCAACGTCTTTCACGCCGGCGACGGCAATCTTCACCCGCTCGTCCTCTACGACGCCAACAAGCCCGGCGAAACCGAGCGTGCCGAGGAATTCGGCGCCGACATCTTGCGGCTCTGCGTCGAGGTCGGCGGCGTCTTGACCGGCGAGCACGGCGTCGGCGTCGAAAAGCGGGATTTGATGGGGACGATGTTCGACGACAGCGATCTCGCGCACCAGCAGCGCCTCAAATGCGCCTTCGACCCCGAGGGCCTCCTCAACCCCGGCAAAGTCTTCCCCCAGCTCCACCGCTGCGCCGAATTGGGCCGCCTCCACGTGCACCGCGGCCGGCTCCCGTTCCCCGACCTGCCTCGGTTCTGACCGCCTCGTTGCGAAAATCGGCCAAAACCCACGGCGCGCTTCGGGCGCAAAGCTATGGATTGAGCCATTGGGCGAGCGGGGTCCACAGCAGATCGGGGGCGCGGGCGGCGGCCATCATGCCGACATGGCCGAGGGGCGGGCGCATGATCTCGGCGGTGCCGAGCATGGCGGCGAGCGCCGCCGCCGAGCGCGGCGGGACGATATGGTCGCTACCGGGGGCCACGACGAGGGCGGGCCGGCGCAGCTCCGCCGGGCGCACGACATCGCCGGCCACGCGCCACCGGCCACGCGCCGGCGCGTTTTCGCCATACCATGAGCCCAGGCAATTGCGCATGACCGCGAGCGGCAACGCCACCCCGTCATTGATCCAATCCTCCAGCGCGACAAAGTCGCGGGCCGCGGCGCTCGTCTGGTCGAGGGCTGCAAAGCGGATGTATTTGCGCTCGGCGCTGAACGGATCGAGCAGGAAGAAGAGCCCCTGGACAATCTCGACCGGGACCGTGCCGGAGGTGCCACAGACGGCGGAGAGCAAATCGGCGACGGGGCCAAGCAGCCGCGCCTGCGTTGCACGCTCGGCGTGAAAGTCCCACGGGACCGCGAGCAGCACGAGGCGGGCGACTTCGCGGCGGCGGCGCAGCGCCAATGCAAGCGCGAGCAGGCCTCCCATGCAATAGCCGAGAACGGCGACGGGAGAAGGGGAGAGATCGGCTGCCGCAGCAAAGGCGGCGTCGAGCCGAAGGGCGATGTAATCGTCGAGATCGAAACCTCGCTCTGCGCGACCGGGCTCGCCCCAATCGACGACCAGCGGGCGCAAGCCATGACTAGCGAGATGGCTCAGAAAGCTGCGCTCGGGCAGGAGATCGAGAACGTACCAGCGGTTGATCAGCGAGGGCACGACCAATACCGCCGGGCCGCGGACGCCGGGGGCGTAATCGAGGAGGCGGGTGGTGCCCTCGCTCCAGATCACCGGCATTTCGGCAACGGACCGGCGGAACGGGTGCCGGCGATAGGCTTCGAGTCCTTCCAGGTACAGGCGCGGCGCGGCGGGTAATCTCGGCGTCGAGCGCGCAGCGCTACGGGATCAAGGCCGAGCTGGTCGATTTCGCCCGCGAGAGCGCGGAGCGGTTCGGCGGCGGCGCCGTTCGAGAGCGTCGAGACGCTCTTCAACCCCGGCAAGGCGGCGCGCGAGCTCTGCCACAAAAGCATCGCGCTCGCCAGATGTGCCGGCAGCGGCCGTGGCGTCAAACGCCGATCGGGACGCGGCGGTGGCGGCGTCATAGGCTGGAACCGGGCACAGCGAGAACCATTTTTGCCACAGCTCGACGGTCGCGGGATCGGCAGCAAGCGCGGTGAGATACTGCTGCCACAGCGCTAAAAACCGCTGCGCGAGGTCTTCGGGTTCGGCCATCGCTGCAAATATAGGCCGCGGCACCCCGCCGGAAAGCGATTGCGTTGCCGGCCGCGAGCGTTTGATGAGGCGAATGCGCCGATTCACGGTATGGTGGGCGTTGGAACGCTTTCCCGGCCGCAGATGGCGCGCGCATGGACACTCCGAACAGCGACAATCCGAGCCACGGCAAGCCGGTCGTGGTCAAAAAATACGCCAACCGCAGGCTCTACAACACGGCAACAAGCAGCTATGTGACCCTCGACGATCTCGCCAAGCTGATCAAGGAGGGCGGCGATTTCGTCGCCCACGACGCCAAGACGGGCGAGGACATCACCCGATCGGTGCTGACCCAGATCATCGTCGAGCAGGAGCAGAAGGGCCAGAACCTGTTGCCGATCAGCTTTTTGCGCCAGCTGGTCGGGCTCTATGGCGACAGCATGCGGTTTCTGGTGCCGGGCTATCTGGAGCAGGCGATGGTCGCGTTTGCCCGCAACCAGGAGCAGATGCGCAAAAGCCTGCAAGCCTCGTTCGGCACGTTCCCGTTCGGCCAGATCGAAGAGATGGGCAAGCAGAACATGGCGCTGTTCGAACGCGCGCTCAAAATGATGTCGCCCCACCCGCGCGAGGAGCCGCCGCCGGCCGCGCCACCTCCGCCGCCCCCGCAGACGGGCGACGAAGACCCGCATCTGAAGCGGCTCGAAGCGCAGATCGACGCGCTGACCCGGCAGCTCGAGGCGCTCGGTCGCGAGCGCCGCGGCGAATAGAGCCGCAATGGGCGTGGCGGCCAAAATCTGCGGGTTGTCGAGCGAGGTGGCGGTCGCTGCCGCCGTCGCCGGGGGCGCCGCCTATATCGGGTTTGTGTTCTACCCGGCGAGCCCGCGCGCGGTGACCCCGGCTGCCGCGGCACGACTTTGCGCCGGCATTCCGCGCGGGATCGCGCGCGTGGCGCTCTTTGTCGATGCCGGCGACGCAGCGATCGAGGCGGTGCTCGCCGCAGCGCCGATCGACATCCTGCAGCTGCATGGCGGCGAGAGTCCGGATCGCGTCGCCGAAATCAAAACCCGCTATCGCCGCCGGGTGATGAAGGCGGTGGCCATCGCCGGCCCGGAGGATGTCGCTTGCGCCGCAGCTTATCGGGGGAGCGCCGACCAGCTGTTGTTCGATGCCAAGCCGCCGCGCCGTTGGAATGCTTTGCCGGGCGGCAACGGGCTCGCTTTTGACTGGGCGCTGATCGCGGACCGCTCATGGGAGCTGCCCTGGATGCTGTCGGGTGGGCTGACGGCGGAGATTCTGCCCGAGGCGGTGCGTCTTTCGGGCGCCGCCGCGGTCGATGTCTCCTCCGGGGTCGAGACCCGCCCCGGGGAAAAGGACCCGGCCAAGATCCGTGCTTTTCTCGCTGCCGCCGCGGCGCTCTAAAAAGGGAGGAGGAATGCAGGTTCCGAACACGTTTCGCGGCGGCCCCGACGAGCACGGCCATTTCGGTATCTATGGCGGCCGGTTTGTCGCCGAGACCCTGATGCCATTGGTGCTCGCGGTCGAGGCGGCCTATGGCGAGGCGCGTGCGGACCCGAAGTTTCAGGCCGAGCTCGACCATTACCTCGAGCATTATGTCGGCCGGCCGAGCCCCTTATATTTTGCCGAGCGGCTGACAAAGCATTTTGGCGGCGCCAAGATCTATTTGAAGCGCGACGAGCTCAACCATACCGGCGCGCACAAAATCAACAACGTGCTGGGCCAAACCTTGCTGGCGCGGCGCATGGGCAAAACCCGGATCATCGCCGAGACCGGGGCGGGGCAGCACGGGGTGGCGACGGCGACGGCTTGCGCCCTCTTCGACCTGCCCTGCGTCGTCTATATGGGCGCCACCGACATCGAGCGGCAAAAGCCCAATGTCTTTCGCATGAAGCTGCTCGGCGCCGAGGTCATCCCGGTGCATTCGGGGACCGGCACCTTGAAAGACGCGATGAACGAGGCGCTGCGCGACTGGGTCGCCCATGTCGAGGACACTTTCTACGTGATCGGCACGGTCGCCGGGCCGCATCCCTACCCGGCGATGGTGCGGGACTTTCAGTCGGTCATCGGCAACGAGACGCGCGCCCAGCTGCGACGGGCCGAGGGCCGGCTGCCCGACACGCTCGTCGCCTGCATCGGCGGCGGCTCCAATGCGATGGGGCTGTTTCACCCGTTTCTCGACGAGCCGAATATCCGGATGATCGGGGTCGAGGCCGGCGGCCACGGGCTCGACACCGGGCTGCACGCGGCCTCGCTGAATGGCGGCGTGCCCGGCGTGCTGCACGGCAACCGCACCTACCTGCTGCAAGACGATGACGGGCAGATCAAGGACGCGCATTCGATCTCGGCCGGGCTCGATTATCCCGGCATCGGCCCCGAGCATGCCTGGCTGCACGATCTGGGCCGGGTCGAATATGTCGCGATCACCGACGAGGAGGCGCTCGCCGCGTTTCAACTCCTGAGCCGCATCGAGGGCATCATTCCGGCCTTGGAGCCGGCGCATGCGCTCGCGCACGTCGCCAAGATCGCGCCGGCGCTGCCGCGCGACCATCTTCTCGTGATGAATTTGTGCGGCCGCGGCGACAAAGACATCTTCGCCGTCGCCGACCGGCTTGGGGTGGCGCTGTGAGCCGCGGCGCAATGGATCGCAAAGCGCGGCCTTCCAATCGTGATAAGAAAGCGTGTGGCAGCTATGATGAAGGTCAAGACTTCGCATCCATATCGCGCCCGACGGCTCGCTCACCGGCCGCGTATCGGGTCTGCCCGCGGGAGAGCATGAGGCCGAGCTGATGCTGGTCGGGAATCCCGAGCCGGCTGCGAGGCTCGACGCTGATGCGCTTCTCGCCCGCGTGCATGCCATCCAGCACGAGGTTGCGCAGTTGCCGGTGCTCGACCGGCGAAGCCCAGAGGAAATCATCGGCTATAACGAGCAGGGCCATTTCGACTGATGGTCATCGACACCTCCGCGCTCGTCGCGGTGCTGCTCGGTGAGCCCGAGGCCGACCGGTTTGTCAGGACAATAGCGGCTGCACCGAGCCGCTGCGTCGGCGCGCCTTCCTATCTCGAGGCGGCAATTGTCATGGTGGCCCGCTCCGGGCCCGAAGCCCGACAGAAGCTCGACCTGCCCATCGCCGACCTTGCTATTGAGATTGTTCCATTCAGCTATGATCAAGCTGTTTTGGCGGCGGCCGCGTTTCAGCAATTCGGGAAGGGCACCGGGCATGCCGCAGGATTGAACTTTGGCGATTGCTTCACCTATGCGCTGACAAAATTCCGAGGAGATGCAGTCCTGTTCAAGGGGAATGATTTCTCGCACACCGACCTTGAGGTGGCTGATGTCCGTTCTGATCCCACGCCCCGCTCGTGATGAGCTCGGCCGCTCCGAATTGGTGCTCGGAGCTGCCCGGGGTAACATGACGAGGCCAAGACAGTGAGCCGGATCGAGCGGCGCTTCACCGAGCTGCGCGGCGCGGGGCGGGCAGGGTTCGCCGCCTATCTGACCGCGGGCGACCCCGATCCCGATACCTCGGCTGCGCTGTTTTCCGGGCTCCCGCAGGCCGGCGCCGATTTGATCGAGATCGGCATGCCGTTTTCCGATCCGATGGCCGACGGCCCGGCGATCCAGGATGCGGGGCACCGCGCGCTGAAAGCGGGGATGACCCTGCGCGGCACGCTGGCGCTGGTGCGCGCCCTGCGCCGTCACGACGACGCCACGCCGGTCGTGCTGATGGGCTATTACAACCCGATCTACCGGCACGGCGCCGAACGCTTTGTCGGCGAGGCGGCAGCGGCCGGGGTCGATGGCGTCATCGTCGTCGATCTGCCGCCCGAGGAGGATGGCGAATTGGCCGAGCCGGCGCGCCGGGCCGGGCTCGACGTGATCCGGCTGGCGACGCCGACCAGCGACGAGCGGCGCCTGCCGCGGATCATCGAGGGCGCCGGCGGCTTTCTATATTATGTCGCGATCGCCGGCATTACCGGGACGCGGACGCCCGACACGGCCGCGGTCGCCGCCGCGGTCGCGCGCCTGCGCCGGTTCACCGCGCTGCCGATCGCGGTCGGCTTTGGCATCAAAAACCCGGAGCAGGCAGCCGCTGTCGCGCGCGCCGCCGATGCTGCGGCGGTCGGGTCGGTCTTGGTCCAGCGCCTGGCCCAAAACCTCGACGACGACGGAAGCGCCAAGCCCGGCCTCGTCGAGGCGGTGCTCGGCGATGTCCGTGCCCTCGCCCAGGGCGTGCATGGCGCGCGAGGTTGACGCTTGGAGGCTGATGCGGTTCGGCAAATTTCGGCTTTGGACGGTGTCAGGGTGGGTTAACGACGAATTTAGCAAAATTAACTATAAATGTCTGAAACTACTCAACCTTTCGGTGCTAAAACATGGTCCGCAAGGTCGGGCGGTCGGGTTCGGCGCTTTAGGTCGGCACCGAATGGTCCGGCGCGCCGCTCCTGCCGCCGCGATTGGCGAGTTCGTCCGAAAGCGTACGGGTCATGGGGCTGTTCGAACATTGGATTGCCGCGGCGGCCGCGGCGGCACCGCCCCGCGGGGCGGTGGTTGATCGGAGGTGAGCGATGGTCGAGCTCCCGCCTCCAAACGTCACCAGGTGGACGATCCGCCGCAAAGCGGCAGTGGTGATCGCGGTCGTCGCCGGGATGATGACGCGCGACGAAGCCTGCCGGCGCTATCAGCTGACCGAGGAGGAGCTGCTCGCCTGGCAGCGCGCGTTCGAGGCGCATGGCCTGCCCGGTCTGCGCTCCACCCGCCTCCAACAATACCGCAATCCGCGCCAGCGACCTTGATCGTGAACCGCTGGCTGACCGACCAGCCGACCAGCAACGCGGTCATGATCCTCGATCACAACTATGCGTGGCACCTGCGTCACCTCAGTGCAGCAACCTCCGCGTAGGCCCGCAGCTCCCGCTCCACATCGTAACCGCTGGTCCCGAAGATGATGCCGGTGGCGCCGCGGGCCTCGAGCTGGGCGAGGCGTTCGCGCAACTCCTCGCGCGTGCCGGTGAAGGTCATCTGTTTGGCGGCGGATATGTCGACGAACCAGTCATGGCCGTTCGAAATGTCGAGGTTATGACCGCGGTGAACGGAGAGATGGCGGATTTTTTCGTCCACCCGTTCGACGCTGGCCAGCCACGCTGCGCCGTTCGGCAGCGCTTTCACGCTCTCCGGATCGGTCGTGTACCTGTGGTGATAGGCGAGCGCGACGAGCGGTTTGAGGGCGGTCGAGGCGCGCGGCGAGGTGATGTCCTCGCCATCATCGAGGACCGTGCCGCTGGTCGACACGAGGCAAGTCTCAAACCCTTCGGCCGGGCCGCCGAGCGAAATCAGGCCGTCGGCAATCTCTTTGGCGAGCGCGCGGGCCTTGGGGCCTTGGCCTGCCATATAGACTGGCACGTTGATCGGACGGTCGGGCAACCAGCCGTCGGACGCGAGGATCTGGGCGAGGCCGCCGTCGATGTCGGCAACATCGCCGCGCAGCAATGCCCTGACCTGCGTAATATGCGTGCGCATGCTCGCGAGGCTCAAGGGCTTCTTGCCCATCCCCGCCCGGCCGGTAAAGCCGGTGCCGAACCCGACCATCAGGCGTCCTGGTGCGATCTGTTCGAGCGTCGCGATGGCCGAGGCCTGCGCCATCGGATGGCGATAGCTCGGGATCAGCACCGAGGGGCCGAATTTGAGGCGCTTCGTCTTTTCGGCAATGCGGGCGAGCGTGACCCATACGTCGTGCCCAAAGGCGGGAATCTCGGGACACCAGACCGCGCGAAAGCCGAGCTCCTCGGCAAGAAGCGCGTGCTCGACGGTTCGGGGGCCGGGCGGCAGGCGGAAGTCATAAGTCAGCACGGGGCGTTCCCGGAATAAGCGTCTTTAACCGATATTCGCCCGATTCCCGGCGATTTCGGGGACAAGGTCGCCCCTTTGGCGGGTTTGGGCAATCAGTAAATCGTACTCGCTGCCGGCATAGAGGCAGCAAGGCGGTCATTCGACGGCGCCGAGCTACTGAAACGCGCTGATTTGGCAGGATCAAAACGCAACTCCGCTGTCGCCGCTCTTCAGGTAATCTTCCTTACGCAACAACTCGCCGTGGGAAAGCCCACTATCGGCGCATCTTTCTGGTGGATCAGACTAACGCTTGGTATCCGCTCCGGGGGTCGGTTCGAGGGTGGAAAGCCGTCATTCGCCGCACGGCACCAGGGCGACCGAATAGCGCCGAAGGCGGCCGGTCCGCTGAGGACGTCAGGGGTGTCCCGAGCGGACCAACTTCGGGTGCCTCGGCTATCAGATCTCGGTCGCCTCGGCTGCACCTGTTATCACCCAATGTTTGTGTTCAAACAATTCGGCGATGTCGAGCGATGCGCCCTGCGATCCGGCAACGCGCACCGCGCCCACGGTTGGCGCGCAATCTTGGAAGCGATGATCGCGCGCTACCAGGACATCATGAAGCGTCTGTATCGCTGCCCGCGGCACCCATCGCGGTTAGGGCTTCTTGCAATGGACGCCCAAAAAGCAGGCAATGGCGCTCGCCTGTCCCCGCAATCCCAGGAACAACTTTTTCCTAAGTGTGAACTACCTCACACTTCTCGACCGCTTCCCGAAAGATGCTGGTTGAGGATGGGCGGATCAGCTAGCGAATACCGGTTGAAAGGAATCGACATGACGCAGCACTTGCCATTCCCTCTTCCCGCAATCGTCCAAGCTGCTGAGCGTTCCCGGGCACTGCCCGATGACACTGAAGCGCGCCTGCGCCAGCTCGAGCAGGCGGCGGCCGACGACCTTTCCAGGCGGATCGAAAGCTGGCGCGATAACGACCGAGCCGCCCAGGCCAGTTGGGCCAGGCTTGCGGCCATGATCGGCTCAGTTGGTGTCCGTCCCAATCCCTACCGCCCCGCGCCCATGCCGCAACAGGACCCCCGCTTGGAGCACTTCTTGCGGTTCACGCGGCGCCTGGCCGTCATCCGAAGCCGCATGAAACCGTTGCGCTTCCATTTGCTGACACCGCCGAGGCCGGCCGATATCACGACAGCGAGAGACATCGCGCCCGACATTGCTAAACTGATCGTCCCAACCATGGACAACGTTCGGGCGCTGGAAACCGCAAAAGGCGCCGGCCAGGAGTTACGAGCACTTGTCCTGATGCCTCCCGACTGGCCCGAGCCCGAGCGATGGTCGCGCGACCTGCAGGCCGAGGCGCTGGACGCCACGGAATTGGCCGCACGCTGCGCGGCGGCACTGGAGCGCCAGCAGGAGGCGGCTAGCCTTTTTGCTTTCGCCTATAGGGAAGCGGCCAATTGGCGTGCTTTCGCCCGCGCCCGCAGCAACCGGCTGAACGAGACGCGCACGCAAGTCCTCGCGGGTGAAAATGCGGGCGACTGTCTGACAAAGCTCGATTTCGACCTGGTCCTGTTGAGCGGCTTCGGCAGCGGCGAGGCGGTCCCGCCGCTCACAAACCTGAACGAGGTATTGGTACGCGCCGAGATCAACGAAACGCTTGGCCACAGCGATGAGGCGCGCCGGCTGCTGGGCGAGGCCGCGAAGGTGCTGGAACCGACGCTCGGCCGGGTCGTTTACCCGACCCGCGAGCAGTTCGGAGCGGCGATGCTGGAGGCGTTGACGCTGGAGATGCAGGACAAGCCGTTCATCGCCGTTCTGGAGCGGCTGCGGGAGCTCAGCGAAATGCGTGCGCTGGCGCTGGCCTATTGCAACGTCGCCGCCAGCGCGCTCGAAGACACGGAGCCGGATCGCGCCGCTCGCTATCGCGCCACCACGGTCGCGATCGCACGGATGTAGAAGGCAACCGGCGATGAGCGAGGCGCTTGCCGTTTCCCAAGTCATCGCAGGTGTCGATGCCGCGCTGCGGGCCGCGGCGGAAGGCGAACTGCCTGCGAGTTTGGCGGCAGAGGCCGAGACCGCGTTGGCCGAGGCCGAGCAGACCGGCCTGCCCACTCTGATCGCCCGCGCCGCCGCCTGCCTTGCCCGGGTGCTAACCCGGACCGGCCGTCCTCGAGAGGCGCTGAAGCCGGTCAACCGCGGGCGGGCCGCTCTTGTCGGCGCCAGTGCGTATTTCGCACAGGTGGAACTCGCGCTGGCCGAGGCCGAGGCCCATCGAACCGTCGCGCTGGCAGAGGACGACCAGTGCGCTTGGCGCGCGGCACTGGCAGCCTGCCGCCAGGCGCTGCCGGCGGTCGAGCACGGCAGATTGGGCGCCGATGCACCGCACCTTCAGGCCGGCTTCATGCGAGGCAATCCAGACTGTACGCTATCGGTGCGCACGCCCTACTGGCGCTGGGCGACCCTGGTGCCGCGTTACAGATGGCAGATCGTTCGAAAGCCCGCGGCATGCCACACCGCCCGCCCGGTGCCTACGACCCTGCGCTCCTTAGAACCTTTCGCGAAGCCGGCGTCGCCCCGGCCGACACCCATACCAGAATGAACGCCTGGAATGCGCTGATGCGCAAGCGCGTGGCGCCGGTGGCGACAGAGGGCGTTATGCTATCCGAGGCGCAGGCGGGGTTGGCGCCCGACCAAGCCGCGCTGGCTTGGCACTGGCTGGCTGACAACACGCTGCTGGTTGCAGCGTTCGATCGCGCGCACGCGGAAATCCAAGCCCTGCCGGTGCGGGCGGCGGCGCGGGCGCGGATGCGGGCGATCGCCGACCAGATCATCGGCGCCGAGTACTTACCCGACACGATGATTCTGGAAGACATCGCGCATGACGACCTTGCCGTGCTGATGCCCGAATTCGCCCGCGAGATTGTGCTGCAGCATCGGCGGATAGTCCTGTCGCCGCACGGCGTGCTGCACGGACTGCCACTACAGGCGCTGCCGACGCCGGAAGGCCCGCTGGGGTTGGTCCGTGGCCTCTGTTTCATCCCTGCGCTATCGGCGTTGACATCGCCCATCACGACAGCGCCCGCCGGCATCGCCGCGGTCTGGGCCAGCCGGTTCCGCAACGGGCTGGGCGCGCTGCCGGAGACGCCCCTGATCGCTGCCGCGGCGCTTGGCCAGGCGGCAGATCGCGGCGAGCCGGTGATCGCCATCGACGCGGACCGTCCGGCTCGCGGTCGGTTACTTGAGTTGGCCGACGCGGGCCGGCTGGCGCAGCTGCGTCAGCTTTGGCTCTGCTGCCATGGCTTCAGCCTGGCCGAGGATACGCCGCTGAACGCGCGACTGGAATTCGCGACCGAGAGTCTTGATGGGCTGGACCTTGCGACACTGGACCTGCGAACCGATCTGACGGTACTGCTAGCCTGCCACGCCGGCCAGCGTGCCGTCCGCGCGCTGGGAATGCCGGCGCTGTCTGGCGACGATCTGCTCGGGCTACAAGGCGCGCTAAGGGTCGCGGGCGTGCGCCAACTGCTGGCGCCACAATGGCAACTGGAGGCATCGATCCTACGCCAGATCGTGCCGGACCTGATTGCGGCGCCACCCGGGGAGACCGACCTGGCATTGCAGTCCGCGCTGGCCCGGTTTATAAAGTCCGCAAGCGGTATAAACCGGCGGGTCGTTCGCTGGGCGCCGTTGCAGCTGTTCCAGTTCGGTGCGTCCCAGACAGGAGAGAATGCATGACTGCGGCGCTCGCCCCACACCCTCTGATGCTGGAGATCGAGATCGATCCTGCGGTGACCGATTCAGCGCAGCAGGAGGCGCATCGGGCAGAACTGGAGAAGCAACTTCAGGCCTTGCCCGACGTGCAGTCGGTCGCGACCGAACCGAACCAGCCGATGGGCGGTGTATGGGGCGCGATCGTCGAAATGACCCCGTACGCAGTGCAGGCCGGGGCGGCGATCGGCGGTCTGGCCGGCCTGCTCAAGGCAGTACGCAGCCTGCTAACCGAGCTTGGCGTCTGGCGCGACGCCTACATTCGGGTCGGCGGCAAGCGCAAGCGCCTGGACGCACTCGAAACGTCCGACATAGCCACTCTTTCTGGCGACGGTTGAGGCGTAATCCTCAGCCGCCCCAGGCGATGCCGGGGCAGTCGTCGGTAGGCCCTTATTTCAGGCAAGCACAGCTGCTTTCCTCTCGTCAGTAAGTAGGCGAGCGCCAACAAGCGCGTCCCAGCTCACCACGTCAATATGCGCGTGGAGTTCGTGACCGCATCGAGGCTGACCCCTGCGCTGGGGGGCACCGAATGATAGCGGATCCCGAACGGCGACGCTTACATCGGCACGCGAGATCGAAACGCATCGCGGGTTGGTATCTGCTTTGGGGGGCAGGAGCCGAAGCCGCATTCGGCGCGACCGGGGGTCCGCAATGGGTCGAGAGGGGCCTCCAAGCCGGGTACCAAGCGTTTGATTTGGCAACACTAGCCCCTTTGCTTCGCCGCGCTGCCTCGGTGATGGCATAGCTCGTTACGTCGGGCAAAATCCGCGACTATTTGCCTGCCCCCCAATCGCTGAACTTTTCTCACAGCGCAGTCATGCCGCCGTGCATGCCGCCGTCCACGAACAGCAGGGCGCCGGTGACGTAGGAGGCGTCGTCGGAGGCCAAAAACAGGATCGCGGCGGCGACCTCCTCGGCCCTGCCCGGGCGCTTCAGCATGGTGCCTTGCGCGGCCTTGGCGTTGTACTGCTCGACGGTCTCGCCGGCGGCTGCGATGCGGCGCTGATGGAACGGCGTGAAGATCGGGCCGGGGCCGACGGCGTTCACCCGAATGCCCTCCGGCGAGTGGTCGGCGGCGAGCGCCCGCGTCAGGCCCGCGATCGCGGCCTTGGTGGTGTCGTACTGCAAATTGCCGCCGCCGGCGACGACGGAACGGACGGAGGCGGTGTTGACGATGGCGCCGCCCTTGTTGCGGCGCATCAGCGGAACCGCCGCCTTGGCACAGAAGACGTAGCTCATCAGGTTGACGCTGAGGATCTCGTTCCAGCTCGCCGCGCTCGCCTCCTCGACCTTCTCGTATTTGCGGATGCCGGCATTGTTGATCAGGATGTCGAGGCGCCCGAACTTCTGCGCGGCACCGTTGACGAAGTCGCGGCATGCGGCCTCAGTGCCAACGTCAACGTGGGTAAAGGCGACCTTGGCGCCGGCGGTCTCGAGCTCGGCCGCCACACGCTGGCCGCGCTCGCCGTCCCGATCGCAGAAGGCCACGCTGGCACCCTCGGCAACAAAACGCCTGACCGTCGCCTCGCCGATCCCCGATGCCCCGCCCGTCACCGCTGCAACCTTGCCGTCGAGCCTTCCCATTTTGGCGACCTTTCATCGCATTGCGAAACGCGTATCCACAATACGTCGTATCCATCCGGCGGGCACCGCCTTGTTGGCCCGGCCTGGGTGTCCGACCTTAGACCCGGTGTTTGCCACACATGCCAGCTTCGCCCGCATCGGCGCCCGGCACGGCCTTGGTTAACCGAATCGACACCGGTTCTCGGCAATCTCCAGCTTTTGCATCATGGGTGGCCGAGCGATGCCGATACCGAAGCTGACGCGCGCTCCGGGCGAGGCCGGCAACCCCGCCGGTCCGGCACCGGCTGTTCGCCCGGTGCTTTATGCCATCGCCGGCGCGCTGACGCTGTCACCCTTGCTGTGGGCGCGGATCCCGCCGCTCGTCGACTATCCCAATCACCTCGCACGCGCATGGATCCTGGTCCACGCGGCCGAGATCCCGGCGTTGGCCGGCAATTACAGTGTCCATTGGCGCATCTTGCCCGACCTCGCGATGGACGGCGTGGTCTCGGCCCTCGCCTACCTCGTTCCGGTCGAGCTCGCCGGCCGCATCTTCGTTGCCTTGACCATGGCGGCATTGGTCGGCGGCACGCTCGCCTTGCACCGCGTCCTGCACGGTCGCGTCGGGCTTTGGCCGCTGTGCTCGATGCTGTTCGTATACAACGCCGTTCTGTTCTGGGGCTTTGTCAGCTGCCTGTTTGCGATCGGCCTCTGCCTGCTCGTGCTTCAGCGGCTGGATCGCCACGCGCCATTGGCGCATCGGCGTCCGGCTGGCGCTGTTTTCGCTCGCTGCCAGCCTGCTGTTCTTGCTGCATCTGTTTGCCTTTGGCCTCTACGGCTTGTCGATGGCGGCTTACGAGCTGCAAGCCCGGCTCGGACGAAACCGGCCGTCTTTCCGCAGCCTGATGGGATGGATGGCGACCTGGCTGCAGCTGCTTCCGGGAATAGCGCTGTGGCGCGCGAGCCTGGCGCATGCCGGATCGACGCTGACGGTCTATGGCGGGCTCGCGGCGAAGCTTTATGCGCTCTTCTCACCATTCGATTTCGGTGTCGCACCGGCGCCGCTCGATCGGCTCGTCGCGGTCGCGGCCTGTCTCGGGCTGATCCTTGCGATCGCCACGCGGACGATCCGGCTCGCACCGGAAATGCGGCTGCCGCTGGCGGCGATGGTGGCGGCCGCGTTGCTGATGCCCAACCGCATGAGCGGGGCGTGGGGCGCCGATCTCCGATTGCCGGTCACCCTGCCTTTCGTCGTCATCGCCAGCACCAGCCTGGAAATTTCCCGCCGATCGGTCGCCGGGATTGCGGTGGGCGTCGGCGCGGCCCTGCTGGTGCTGAGGGTCTGGTCGGTATCGCAGAGCTGGCGCGACTATGACCGCTGGTTCACCGAGTTCAGGACTGCTGCCGCGATCGTTCCGCCCGGCTCGCGGCTGCTGGTCGCCGAGGCGCCGGCATCGATGGCGGCCCGCCGCCTGCCCGGCGTGCCGGCTTTTCTTGCGCGGATGCAGCCGGCGGTATTCACCCATATGGCCGCACTCGCGGTGATCGACCGGGCAGTGTTTTTTCCGTACATCTTCACCGGGTGGACGACGATCGATGTGGCTGCGCGCAACGCGCCGATATCACAGAAGGAAGGGCAGCCGGCGACGCTGAAGGACTGGTGCAGAGCGAAGACGGAGCGGCTGCATTCCGAGCAAATGCGATCGGTGAGCTGCCTTATTGGCGCAATTGGCGGCGGGATTTCGATTTTGCCTTGGTGATCGATTTCGGCCGGCCGCCGCAACCGGTGCCCCGGTCGATGCGCCCGGTGCGGAACGGGAGCTTTTTCGAGCTTTATCGTATCGCCAAAGGGCAGCACCCGGCACCGGTTCGGCAATCTGACGCGGCGGCAAAATCGCGGCCGCTCGGCGACGCAACACGATTGCCGCAGCCAGCCAGGTGAGGGGCGGCCGTTGTCGCCGTGTCGGCGCGGCGGCGCAGCCGCGGACAAATGCCGTGGCAGGCTCGACGCGACGCCGAGAGGATAATATTCATCCGCATTCGCGACGCGATGGAGGTCCGGCATGCCCGGCTTTGCTCACCCCGAATTTCTGATCGACACCGAAACGCTCGAACGACGGCTCGGCGAGCAGCACCTGCGCATCTTCGATTGCACGACGCATCTCGTCCCGGACCCGAAGACCACCTACCAGGTCGTGCCGGGGCGGGCCGATTTTGAAAAAGCCCATATCCCCGGCGCGCAATTTGTCGATGTGCAGGGCGACTTGTCGGACAACAGTCATCGCTTTCGCTTTATGCGGCCCGCGGCGGACGCGTTCGCCGCGGCGATGGGCCGCCTCGGCGTCGGCGACGGAGCACAGGTCGTGACCTACAGCGCGACATCGCCGCAATGGGCGACACGGGTGTGGTGGCTGTTGCGGACGTTCGGCTTCGACAATGCGGCGGTGCTCGACGGCGGCTGGCAGAAATGGTCGCGCGAAGGGCGGCCGATCGAGACCGGGCCGGCCAAGCCGCGCCCGCCGGCGCATTTTGCCGTGCACGCCGAGCGGCCGCTGATGGTCGGCAAGGCGGAGGTGCTCGCCGCCATCGGCAATGGCGCCATCTGCACCTTGAACGCGCTGTCGGCCGCGCAGCATGCCGGCAGCGGCGGCAACAGCTATGGCCGGACGGGCCGCATCAAGGGGAGCGTCAACCTGCCGGCCGCGCATCTGATCGATCCGGCAACCGGCGCCTTGCTGCCGGCCGACGAATTGCGCCGGCGGTTCGACGCGGTCGGCGCTTTTGGCAAGGAGGTCATCAGCTATTGCGGCGGCGGCATCGCGGCGAGCGCGGACGCCTTTGCCCTCGTCATGCTCGGCCACGAGAACGTCAAGCTTTACGACGCCTCGATGAGCGAATGGGCGAACGACCCGTCCTTGCCGATGGAGACCGGCTGATGCCTGGGAGCGAAGAAACCGCGGCCCTTACCGTCACCGACGCGCCCGAGGCGGCGGCACGAGGCGGTGATCCGCGACGGGCTCAGCGCCTACAATTTCGCGAAGGCGGGCTATCGCGACCAAAAGCCGCTCGCGGTCTTTGTCACCGACCCGGAGAATGGCGAGGTCGTCGGCGGGCTCATCGGCCGCACCTCCTACGGCCTCCTCTATATCGACCGCTTTTTTCTGCCCGAAGGGCTGCGCCGGCAGGGGCTCGGCAGCCGGGTGCTGAAAGCGGCCGAGGAGGAGGGCGCGCGGCGCGGCTGCACGCGGGCGATCCTCTCGACCCTGTCGTTCCAGGCGCCCGGCTTCTACGAGCGTCAGGGCTGGCAGGTGCTCGGCCGCATCGACTGCGACCCGCCCGGCCACACCCGCTTCAGCATGACCAAGCGGCTCGCCCCGCCAGGCGGATAGCGGCATCACGCGATGTAGAACAGATCGGCGGCAGTCAGATGCGGGTCGCCGCTCAACGTGGCGACGAGCTGACGCGATGCGCTGCCGCTTCCATCCTTGTCGAAGAACAGCTTGCCGCTCGTTGTGCCATAGGCAAAGCGCTGCGTCGCGGTCGTGAATGTGCCCGTCTTGTCGGCGACAAAGAGAGTGCCGGGCAACGGCTTCGGCGTGCCGCTCGCGCCCGATAGCCCGAGATGGAAAGCCGCATTGCCGAACACGATTTCATTGCTCGCCGAAGCGCCGAAATCGTCAGCGTGTCGGTGTTGCCCGCCGTTTTGAAGATAAGCTCGTTGGCGCCGCCGGCGGCGGTGATCGTGATGTTCTTCCCGGCGGTGATGATGTCGGCGCCATTGCCGCCCTGGTAGATGACTTTGCTGC
Organism: uncultured Alphaproteobacteria bacterium; assembly: GCA_963702685.1. Classification (GTDB taxonomy): domain Bacteria; phylum Pseudomonadota; class Alphaproteobacteria; order ATCC43930; family CGMCC-115725; genus AP-15. Next base: position 42,789 of record CAVPDQ010000015.1, read on the forward strand.
CGGTTCCGAGCGATCCGGCATTGAGCGTATCGCCGGGAGCGCCGCCGCTGACGATGATCGTGCCGGCGATCACACCGGCAAAATTAGCGCTGGTCAGAGTGAGCGTGTCGCGGCTTGTCGCTCGATAGCACCAGTTGCTCGAAAGCGCTGAAATTCGACGATTGCCAAGGTGCCGCCGCCGTTGAACGTCACCGTGTCGATGCCGTCGCCGCCGCTGACTGCGCCGACGAATTTCGCTCCCGGCCGCCACAGTCAGGACATCGTCGCCCGCGCCGAACGACAGCGCCGAATGCGCGCCGGCGATCGTGCCGAAATTGGTCACCGTCGCGGCCACCGTCCCGAATGTGTCGATCCCATCCGAGCCGGTGCCGATCGTCGCCGTGGGATCGGTGCTGCCGCCATTGACGATCGTGCCGCCCGCCGTCAAGCAGCACGCCGACCCCGCCGCCGGCGATCGTGCCGAAATTCGTGATCCTGCCGGCCGCGGTCAGATAGACCCCGACAAAATCGCCGTGGATCGACCGCCTCCGTCGATGCGGCCGAACCGTTGGCGACGGTCCCGCCGGCGAGCTTGACCCCCTCTCCGCTTCGGTCGATTCCGAGAATCACGCCGAAATTAGTGATCGTCCCGCTGCCATTGATGTTCGCAACGCCGGTAACACCCGACGATCAATGCCGCATTCGACGCCGCGGCGCCGTTGGTGACCCGAAACGAGGTCACGCCGCTGTAGGCCTCCACCCCTGAGCCATAGCTCGCCGTCGAGGCGATGTTCCCGAAATTGCTCAGCGTCGCCGCGCCCATCGAGAACGAGACACCGCTTTGCGCCGCCGCTGATCGTGCTATTTGTGTTCGCGCTCGTGCCGTTCGTGACCCGGCCGCCGGCTGTCATATCGACCCCGACGGAAGGTCGCCGATGTGATCGATCCATAGTTCGCGACCGTCGCGTTCTCGCTGAAAGAGACGCCTTCGGCGATTCCGCCGCTGATCAGTCCGGTTGAGCTGTTCGTCAGTCTGCCGCCCTCGAGGCGGACGCCCGCGAACGCGCTCGCGATCGTCCCGAAATTGGCTACGGTGACGTCGCCGAAGGCCTTCAAGCCATAGCTGTTGCCGGTGATCAGGGCATCGGTCGCAAGCGGCGAGCCGTTGGTGACGGTGCCGCCCGCCATCAGCTCGATACCGAGAAAGGTGCCGCCGGTATCGCCGACCATGCCGAAATTGCGGATGTCGCCGTAGATGCCGGTGCCGCCATAGACCCCAACGGTCTGGCCGGTGCCGTCGTTGGTGACCACACCGCCGATCAGGACGGGACTGTCGCCCGACGCGAGCGTCACGCCGTTTGTAATCGTGCCAGTGATGATTCGCATTCTCGTGTCTCCCGCCTCCGTTGCGCTGCATGTTACGTTTCGTGCCGCAGCGGACCAGGCCGGCTTGTCCTGACAGCGGCCCCTCGGCCCGGAGCGCCTATCTATCGAGGTGCATGCAGCAGAACCTGGGTCGCTGCCCAAATCACGCCGGCGAGCGTTCCTGTAATAGCGATGAAAGTGGCGATCCCGACGCCGATCACCCATTTGATCAGCCTCAGCTCGACCTCCGCCAGGTCGGTTTTTGTGGCGGCATGGGAAAGGTCGAGATCCTGCGCCAGCCGCACCGCACGGGTGACCGCCTCGGCCTGTGCGTCGGTGAAGCCCGACGCCTTCAGGTCCTTGACGAGCTCATGCGTATCGAGCGTGCTGATCATCGCGCGCGGCAAGGTAACGATATCGACGGCGCAGAGGTAGTCTCAAGCGGCATTTCAAGCGTTGTAATCGAGGCCGAGGGCGGCGAAGCGTTCGCGGTCCTCGCCCCAGTTCTGGCGCACCTTGACAAAGAGGAAGAGGTGCACGCGCCGGCCGAGCATATGCTCGAGCTCGGCGCGGGCACGGCTCCCGATCGACTTGATCCGCTGACCGCCGTCGCCGAGCACGATCGCGCGCTGGCTCGGCCGCTCGACATAGATCACCTGCTCGATGCGCGCGCTGCCGTCGGGCCGGTCCTGCCAGCTTTCGGTTTCGACGGTCGAGGCGTAGGGCAATTCGTCGTGCAATTGCAGGAACACTTGCTCGCGCGTGACCTCGGCGGCGATCAGCCGCTCGGGCGCGTCGGAGAGCTGGTCCTCGGGGAAGAGCCAGGATCCCGGCGGCATCGCCGCAGCGAGATGCCGGCGCAGATCGGCGACACCGTCGCCGTTGAGGCCCGAGATCATAAAGACCGGGTCGAAATCGCCCTCCTTGGCGAGCGCTGCGGCGAGGGCGAGCAAGGTGTCGCGGCGCACCAGGTCGATCTTGTTGAGAGCCAAGACCGAGCGCCGGCCGCGTTTGGCGAGGCGATCGAGAATGCGCCGCGTGTCGCGATCGACGCCGTGCGCGGCATCGACCAGGAGCACCGTCTCGTCGGCATCCTCGGCCCCGGTCCAAGCGGCCGCGACCATCGCCCGGTCGAGCCGCCGCCGCGGCGCAAAGATGCCGGGCGTGTCGACATAGACGATTTGCGCGGCGTCTTCGATGGCGATGCCGAGGAGGCGGGTCCGCGTCGTCTGCGCCTTTGGCGTGACGATCGCCAGCTTGCGGCCGACGAGCCGGTTGAGCAGCGTCGATTTCCCGGCATTGGGCGCGCCGATCAGCGCCACATAGCCGCAGCGCCGAGCGGCCCCCGAACCCGGCTCGGCGCTCACGCCGCGTGCTGCTTCGCCCACTCGACCACGTCGGCGTGGGTCGCGAACCACACGCCTTTTTGCGCCTTTGCGTGGCGGATGATCTCGTCCAAAATCCAGATGCGCGAGCGATAGCCGATGACATGCGGATGCATGGTCAATTGGAAAATCCCGCCTTCTCGATATGCGGCGTCGAATTCGCGGCGGAAGATGTCGAGCACGTCCGTTGGCGGCGTATAGGGGCGCAACGCCGAAAACCGGTTCATCATAAAATAGACCGCGTCGTCGCGCACCCATTCGACCGGCAATTCGACGATGCCGCAGGGTGCCCCGTCGAGCAGGAGCTCGTAGCAATCCTCGTCCGACATCAGCGAGGAATCATAGGCGAGCCCCATCTCCTTTTCGATTTCGAGCGTGTGCCAGCTGAAATCCCAGGACGGCGTGCGCAAGCCCACGGGCCGCACCCCGGCGATCCGTTCGAGCGCATCGGCCGAGCGCCGCATCAGGTCGCGCTCGGCTTCGTAGGGCAAGCACCGAGTTCAGCTCGTGGATCCAGCCATGGATGCCGATCTCGTGACCCTCGGCGACGACCCGGCGCTGCTCCTCGGGGTGCAGCAGTGCCGTCACCGCCGGCACATAAAAGCTCGCCTTGACCCCGTGCTTTTCGAGCACCTTCAGAATGCGCGGCACGCCGACCCGGTTGCCGTACTGGCCCCAGGCGAGCCGCCCGATCGATTTCCCGCCGTCGCGCAGATCGGAAGTCTCGTGGTCGCTGTCGAACGACAACGCCACCGCGCAGCGCGCGCCCCCCGGCCATTCGGCGGGCCGCAGGGTCCGCCCGGCGCGCACCCGGTCGACCAGCCGGCGCCAATGCTCCTCCGGCCACTGCCAAGGTTCCAGAGGTGATCCCGGACGGTCGGTCATGGCTTGCCCTCCACCTGCGCGCCGAGCAAGCTTTCGATCGCGCCCCGCTCGGCCTTGGGAAAGAGCACGACCAGCTCATGGAGTCCGCTGCGCGTCCAGTCGTCTACGGCAGTGCAAAGAATATCGATATATGTGGCGGTTGGCGATGCGCCGAGCTTCGGTAGGTCCTCGTGGACGAGCACTATTCGCCGTTGCTCGATCCACGACAGATCCGTCAGCATGTCGTTCAGCGCATCCCAGTTCCGCCCCCAATAGTCCGGGAACGCCAGCGCGGCGCTCAAAACGTCGAACAGCCCTTCGCGGCTCACGATCCCCTTGGGCACGGTGACAACGCGGTCCGTCGCAGAGGACGGCCCGGCCGCCTCGGCGTCGAAGAAAAACCGGCAAGGTCTCATCCGGAGCACCCCTTAGCGCACGCGAACGAACGTGTTGTAATGGTCGGGACTGTAATAGACCTCGCCGCCCCTGCCAACGACCACCCGCCTCGGACCGGCGTCGCCGGCAGTGTCCGGGTGCACGTATTCTCGATAGTAGCCGCGCGGTTGCTGCGGCAGGCGCGCTTCGCGGTTGTGAAATTCCGCACCGTCGTTGCGGTGCGGATACGCGTCGCCGCGGCCAATACGCTGCAACTGCGTTCGAGGTCACGCGGCAGCCGGCTCACGCCGACGCTGACCACGGAGGATTGGTCGGAGCGGTGAGATTCGAACTCACGACCCCCAGCACCCCATGCTGATGCGCTACCAGCCTGCGCTACGCTCCGACCGGGCGGCCTCCGCCGAGGCGGCGATCATAAGCGCCCGCCTCGACCGGCGCAACCGAGCCGAGCCCGGCTTGCCGAAGCGCGGGGCGGCGGCTAACGTCGCCCGGATCACCCCGAAGGAGAAAAACCATGTCGACACTGGTCATCGGCGGCACCGGGTTTATCGGCCGGCGGCTCGTTCCGCTCCTGGCCGAGCGCGGTGAGGAGATCGTTTGCATGGACATCAACCTCGGCACCGCATCCTACGACCATCTGGGCAAGCAAGTGCGCATGCTGCGCGGCGATGTCAGCCAGTTCGACGACGTGATGGCGGCGATGACCGCGGCCAAGCCCGAGCGGGTCGTCAACCTCGCCTATTACCTCGGCAGCGAGCACCCGCCGCATATGGCGTTCAAGCTCAACGTCCTCGGCATGGACAATTGCTTTGAGGCGGCACGCCTCGCCGGCGTCAAGCGGGTCGCCTATGCGAGCTCGCTCGCGGTCAGCGGCGAGCAGCATTTCTACGGCGACCGGGTGGTGACCGAGGAGGATTTCCGCCACGGCCACGTGCAATACGCGATGCACAAGATTTTCAACGAGTGGCAGGCGCAGGATTACCGCGAGAAGCACGGGTTGGAGATCACCGCGATCCGCCCGGCGAACGTCACCGGCAACGACAAGATCGTGGGCTCGGTCGACCACGTCAAATGCATCACCTTCCCGGCGCGCGGCCAGCCCATCACGTTTCCGCACAAGGACGCGATGCGCTGCCCGATCCATGTCGACGAGATCGCCGAAATCTTCGCCCGGGTGATCATGGAGGATAAACCGAAGAACTGGGTCTACAACACCGGCGGCGTCTCGATCAGCATCGGCGAGATCGCCGAGATGGTGCGCGAGTTCCTGCCCGACGCCAAGATCACGTTCGAAAAGGAGACTGGCGGCAAGGCAATCTCGGGCAACTACCTGATCGACAACAGCCGCCTCGTGCACGAATTCGGCGTCCAATACCGCCCCTACCGCGAGCGCGTCCTCCAGATCATCAACGAAGTCCGCGCCGAGGAGGGTTTGCCGCCCGATCGCCGACCGCTGACCGCCAGCCCGACGGCGCGCCCTCTCCGCGGCGCGTTCCGGGTCCTGGTCCGGTCTCGGTGGGTGGGTCGAGATGCCGATTTGAGGTTTTTGCTTGGACCCTGCTCGCCGCGAGGGAGCAAGCTCGACCGTCAGCCGATCGGGAGCGACCGCCCGCACACTCCGGCGCTCTCGGACCCGGCATGAGCGGCGAGCGAGGCGGGGCGGCTGTCGATAGCTGTATCCGGACGGCCGATTTTTGATTCTGCTGGCAATTCCCTCCGGTTCCGCGCTATTCGCTCATGGTTAACGAGAAGTTCGGAAGGGCCGGATGGTTGCGACGCCACCCATACCAGCCACAGGTAATTCGATAGAAGCTGAATTGGCGCGCCTACCCGCTCGCGCGGAAACCCGGACACAGGCGCAGAAGAAGAATTATGCCGAAGCCCTGTCTCGACTGTTGTCGACACGCTTGGCCAATGGCCTGCGTCCATTCTTTGACGGCATTATGCCCGACGCCACGGGCAAGAGGCAGGAGAGCAAAGCAAGGACGTCCAAGGGATATAAAAAGCTCGACATAAACTACAGCACCGCTGAACTCGGCCTCGGTCTAGGAGTTTCGGTAAAAACATTGAATTTTGTCGACGCAAAATCTCAACGGTACACCAAGAATTACACCCGTATCGACAACGAGCTGCGCGCAGAGGCATCCGATTATCATGAACGCCAACCATATGCGGTTATGGTCGCCGTGATCTTTCTGCCGTTGGATAGCTGTCAAGACGGCAAGACGCGTCGCCGCGCTTTGGGCGGAACCTTTACATCGGCATCGAGCTTCGCCCAAGCCGTGCATATTTTCCGCCATCGGGCGGGTCGCATCGCGCCTATCGACGCACCGGCCAAGTTCGAAAGGGTCTTCATAGTTCTGTACGACACGACCGACGGCACCGAGTTTGGAGAGACGCGTTGCTTCGATGTGACCTCGATACCCCCCAAGAACGGCCCACCGTCCGCGCGCTTCACGATGGAGCAAATGCTGACCGAGATCGTCAGCACCTATGACGAACGAAACAACACAAAAGTGGCTTGGGCAGATGAGCCAGCGTCATCCCAAGATTTGGAGGATATAATAGAGATTAGCAGACAAGGAGACGATAACGAGTAACAATATCGCGTCATCCGCATATGGATATTTGCTAAAGCGTTCTTCCAAGATTTTCCGCGAGCCGAGCCGCCAACCGGTCCCCATTTTCGGTATCACATTGCCAAATCAGAAAAACACGAAAACCAAGACCTCGAAGCTCTCGAATCGCATGGGCATCTCTAGCGCGGTTGCTCACGAATTTTTCCCGCCAGAATGCCTCGTTCGTCTTGGGCATCGTTGCGCGTCTGCAGCCCGTGTGCCGATGCCAGAAGCATCCGTGGACAAAAATGGCCCAATTCTTCGAGCGGTTCGCGAAGTCCGGCGAACCGGGCAGACCGGCGACGTTCTTGCGGTACGAAAGGCCGAGGCGACGCAAGGCAAGAGCAACAGCCAGCTCTGCGTCGGTCCCTCGCTGCCGCACCCGCGACATCAGCGCGCTTCGTCTCGGATCGGCGGGCTTGGGTGGTCTCATGCGACGTTGCGGAGTTCTCCTGTGGTCTTCAGGATCGCCTCCGGCTCCGGCGCCGAACCGGACGAAGCGTCCATTCGGCGCATGTGTGCTCGGATTCGATCCTTGAAGCCGTCGACGAACCTCAGCGTGCTGGAATCGGCTCTAGCCAGGAACCCGCGTGTCGCGCGTGCCGACAAGAGGCCGCCGCGGTATTGCAAAAAAGCAGCCAGCGGCGCGCGGTTCAACCACACCGGAAAGCTCGATATCTCGACGCACCAACGAGTCATTCCGTCAAATCGTGCGGCGCGCGGCCATGGCGCGTCAGCGGAGAGGCCGCGATCGCGGCCGCGATCGTAAGCGGCCGGCTCCGAAAGGCGACATCCCAGCCAGTGCGCTACCGGTACCGTGACGGCGCTGCCGACCAACGACCATCGCACCGACTTCCGCGCGACCCCCTCCGCGGGCTTGGTCCAATCCTCGGGGAATCCTTGAAGCCGCTCGGCGTCGCGGATATCGGGCGTGATTACCGAACCGTCGGGCATCAAGATCGCGGGTGGCGCGGGGATGCCGACCGTTGAGCCGACCTTCAATGTCGGCACGGCATTCGGTGCCCAGCCCAGACCGCGAGTCCCTTCCGTCCAATAGAAGCCGTGGGCGTGCTCGTCGAGAGCGGTTCGGCTCTTGGGCGGCACCCTTTCATCCGCCAGAAGCACATCGGCCGGGTCGAGGTCTGTCCTGGTGGCCACCAGGAAGACCCGCTCCCGACGTTGAGGCACAAAAGCGAGCGAGTTGACGACACGGTATGCCCACCGGTACCCGCGATCCTCCAAAGCGTCCACGATCACCCGGAGCGCCTTGCCGCGGCCCAGGTGAAGCATGAACGAAACATTCTCCAACACGACCCATGGGACGGGGTGCTCGTCGAGCAGTCGGAACACGTGCCGCACCAGGCCGGAACGATTCCCGTCGATCCCGGCCGTCAGTCCCGCCTGGCTCAGATCCTGACACGGGAAGCCGGCGACCAGCAGATCGACATCCGGGGGAAGGGACCGCATGTCGGCTACGTCCGGATGGCAGTCCACTCCGACAAATCGGTGAGCCAACACCTCGCGAGCCGCGGCTGCGATTTCGCACAACAGAACAAACTCGTGCCCGCCTCGCTCGAGCCCGACCTCGAAGCCGCCGATCCCGGCAAAAAGTCCTGCTACTCTCATGACCACGGCATCGCGCGTGCTGGGCTAAATATCCGCATCGGATATCTCCCTGGGATCGCTCGGGGTCCGGCTCGGGAGGCTGGTGTCGCTGTGCCGAATTATCACTGCGGCCGTGTGACCTTTGGTCGAGGAGCGAACAGCTTTTGCGGCGCGTCGGGTTGCGCTGTTTAGGTATTCCTCTTCGATCTCGACGGAGATCGAGTTGCGGCCGGCGCGGATGGCGGCGACGGCGGTCGAGCCGGAGCCGGAAAACGGGTCGAGGATCGTATCGCCGGCAAAGCTGAACATGCGGATCAGGCGTTCGGCCAGCTCGCTCGGGAACGGTGCGGGGTGCCCGTCGCGCAGGCTGGCGCCGCGGATATCGGACCAGACCGGACGCATCCAGGCCTCCATCTCGTCGCGCTGCAGCATCGACAGCGCCTTCTGGATCATCGGCGTGGTTCGATAGCCGCCGGGCTTGCGCAGCATCACAATGTGCTCGTGGTCGTTTTTGATGATCGCTCCGGGCTGGTAGGGCTTGCCGTAATAGCCGCTCGACCCGCCGCCGGCTTCGTTTGTCCGGTTGCCGATCTTGAACCACAGAATTGGCGTCAGGTTATCCAGGCCATGATTGCGGCTGCGGACCTGGATGTCGGAAGGCAGCGGCAGCACCCGATGGCGGCCATCCGCGCGCCGCGGTATCAGGATGTCCCCGATCACGCAGCAGACGCGCCCGCCGGGGACCAGAACGCGCTCGCATTCCCGCCAAGCGCGGTCTAGCTCGTCAAGGAAGGTCTCGTAATCGTCAACCCGCCCGAGCTGACGGCCGTTGCCGGCGGATGCATACGGCTTCAGGTTGAAGTAGGGCGGCGAGGTGACGACGAGGTGCACCGATTCGCTCTGGATGAACCCCAGGTCGCGAGCATCTCCAAGAACCAATTGATGCCGCGTTCGATCGTAGGGGGCCGGCCATCGCCGCAGCCGCAGCCATTTGTTGGCCTTTAGCAGCACCTCGGGCGCGCCGGGCTCATTATCCGTCACGGGAAGACGGGGAATATCAGGCGAGGGCTGAACCCAAGCCTCCTGCTCGCGCGACCGCGCAACGTGGCTCGTAACCATTTTCTCCGCTCCCACGAGGTATAGTAGCCCGGCCTCAACAAATGACAAGATGCTGAGGCTTGCCTCGTTTGAACGGAATTCTAGCACGCTCCGAATGCAGCGTGAACGGGAAAGTTTCTATTATGTTCTAAATTATCACAACCTGTGGTAACCGAACTGAGATGCGCATCCGCCACAACCCCGTCAGCGACGCGCCGCTCAGGGCGCGACTTCGGCGTTGTAGTCTTCGTCGCTGACTTGCTCGGCCCAGCGGTGCCTTGGCCTTGCTCGCCGCGAAATTCGGACATTGCCGAGCATGAGGTCGGACGAGGGCGCCGGAGGCAGCGCTCGCCAAGCTGGCCGCCGGCGCGCGCGGGGGCTATTTTCGCGGCCTTGCAAAGGGGAGCATCCGCCATGCCCGGCCGGCTCGACCAAACCCGCCCGTTTCTGCCGGTGAACATTGCGCTCTTGACCGTGTCGGACACGCGCGATGCGGCGCAGGACCGCTCGGGCGACACGCTCGCCGAGCTCGCTGGCGCCGCCGGTCATCGGATCGCCGTGCGGCGGATCGTGCGCGACGACAGGGCCGCGATCGTGGCCCAGCTCGAAGCCTGGATCGCCAATCCCGAGATCGACGTGGTGATCGCGACCGGCGGCACCGGGGTGACCGGCCGCGACGTGACGCCGGAGGCGTTCCACAGCGTCTATGAAAAGGAGATCGCCGGGTTCGGCGAGCTGTTCCGCTGGCTCAGCTACGACAAGATCGGCACCTCGACGATCCAGAGCCGGGCAACGGCCGGGGTCGCCCGCGGCACTTATCTCTTCGCGCTGCCCGGCTCGCCCGGCGCCTGCCGCGACGCCTGGGAAGGCATCCTCGCGCACCAGCTCGACAACCGGTTCCGCCCGTGCAATTTCGTCGAGCTGATGCCGCGCCTCCAGGAGCGCTAGCGCAAAAGCCAGCGCCAGTCTCAAAAGCCGCGGCGCGGTGAAAGGCGGCGGTAAGAATCGCCGTCGTCCACATCTTCGAGGCGCTCGACAAAAGCGACCGAGGCATGTGGCGGCAGGCCGGCGAGGGTGTCGGCGAGCGCGTGCGGGCCGGACCAGCGCACGGCTGGGAACAATGGCGGCAGGCGCGGGCGGCGGCGGGCGCCGATCAGCCAAAACCCGCCGTCGACGGCCGGGCCAAAGACCAGATCGTGCCGGCCGAGCAGGCGAAAGGCGGCGGCGATATGAGCGGCGCGGAGATCCGGGATGTCGGCGCCGACCAGCACGACCGGGCCGGGTGGTGCGGCGGCGAGTGCCAGCTGCATGCGTTGGCCGAGGTCGCCGCCGCCCTGGATCACGCTCGCCACACCCGCGGCCCGCAAGCGCCACCGCGGCGTGAGCGCCACTTGCAGCCGCCAGCGCCGATCGCGCGCCAGCCGGCGCAGCAACAGGGCCAGCATCCGGCGCTCGAAATGCACCGCGGCGACATCGCCGATATCGCGCGCGAGGCGCCGTTTGCCGCCGCCCAGCATCGGCGCGCGCAAAAACAGCACCAGATGCTGTCGCATCAGCCGTAGAGGCGGGCGATCCGCACGGGCGGCATCCCGGCGAAATAAAGCGCGAGGCAGCAGAGGTTGCGCGCCGGTCTGAGCCAATAGCCGCCCTGCCGGTAGCGGCCGGCGGAGGCGAGGCAGCGCGCACCGATCGGGGCGAGGCGACGGCGGCCGAGGCGGCGCGCCAGATCGACATCCTCCATCAGCGGGACCGGGAGAAACCCGCCGACCGCATCATAAAGGGCGCGCGAGATCAGCAGCCCCTGGTCGCCATAGGGCAACGCCACGGCGCGGCAACGCCACGCGACGAGCCGTTCGAGCCGGCGCGCCGCCGGTGCCGGGTCGTCGAGCGCCAAGTCGAAATACCCGGCCCGGCCCGCCGCCCCGTCCGCCGCGATAAACGAGGCGACCGCATGCTCCCAACCCGGGTCGAGGCGGCAATCGGCATGCAGAAACAGCAGCCATGCGCCAGTCGCCGCTTGCGCCCCGGCGGCGAGCTGCGTGCCGCGCCCGCGCGCTGCGCCGACATGACGGGCACCGGCTTGCTGCGCGATCGACACCGTGTCGTCGCAGGAGCCGCCATCGGCGACGATGGTCTCCCCCACGATCGCCGACCCGGCCACCGCCTGCAATGTTTGCGGCAGGCTCGCCCCCGCGTTCAGCGTCGGGATCACGAGCGATAAAATTTGTTCTTGATAAGTTCGCATGGCTGCGGCAATATCGGGCGATGGATATGCCGGCCATGCTGCAACAGCGCAAGGGACGTGGGGCGGCGAGCAACGCCAGCGGCCGTTTCGAGAGCGAAGAGCGGGTGCCGTTCGACGACGGCTGGGGCGCCGGCGATGACGAGGCTTTGCCGCTGCAAACGACGGTCGGCGTCGATGCGACGCGCACGATCATTGCCCGCAACGACTCGCCCGATATCGGCTTCGACCGCTCGATCAACCCCTATCGCGGCTGCGAGCACGGCTGCATCTATTGCTACGCGCGCCCGTCCCACGCCTATCTCGGCCTCTCGCCGGGCCTCGATTTCGAGAGCCGGCTCTTCTACAAGCCGCAGGCGGCAGCACTGCTCGCCGCGGAATTGCGCAAAAAAGGCTACGCCGCCCGCCCGTTGGCGCTGGGGAGCAACACCGATCCCTACCAGCCGGTCGAGAGGAAGCTCGGCGTCACCCGCGCCATCCTCGAAGTGCTGCGCGATTTCCGCCACCCGGTGACGATCGTCACCAAATCGGCGCTGGTCCAGCGCGATCTCGACATCCTCGCCAAAATGGCGCGGGACAATCTCGCGATCGTCACGGTATCGGTGACGACGCTCGACCGCGGCCTGGCCCGGGTGATGGAGCCGCGCGCCGCCACTCCGGAGCGTCGGATCGAGACGATCGCGGCACTCGCCGCCGCCGGAATCCCGACGGGCGTCTTGAGCGCGCCGATGATCCCGGCGCTCAACGACAGCGAATTGGAGGCGATCCTCGAATGCGCGCGCGGCGCCGGCGCCGTCTCGGCCGGCTATACGCTGCTGCGCCTGCCGCACGAATTGAAGGACCTCTTTCGCGAATGGCTCGAAGCGCATTTTCCGGACAAAGCCGCGCATGTGCTCTCGCTCGTCGCGCAGGCGCATGGCGGCCGGCTTTACGACGCGGCCTGGGCCACGCGGAGGACCGGCAGCGGCCCTTATGCCGAGATGCTGCGGTCGAGGTTCGACCGCGCCTGCCGCCGGCTCGGCTTCAACCCGCGCACGACCCGGCCGCTCGACGCGACGCGCTTCCGCCCGCCGCCGCAAAAAGGCGATCAGCTTACGCTGCTATGAAGCCAGCACCCCGTCCCGCCGCGAGCTTGGCGGACTGCTCGCGCGCTACGAGACCGGAGAACTCATCGGCCACCGACAAAAAGCCTCTCAGCTTGCCGGCGGGCAGCCCTGCGGCTTACGCTCGCCGACGCGCTTCATTTCGAGAAAGCCCATCCGATGATCTGCGACGTTCACGCGCATTACACCCCGAGGAATTTCAGCGAGCTCATGGGCGACCGCTTTGCGTCGCCGGTTCACCTGCCGGTCAAGCGCGGCATGGCGCGCCACCCGTTCTCGGATTCGGCCGAGGACATCCAGGGCCGGTTTGAGCTGATGGATGCGGCCGGCGTCGAAAAGCAGGTCCTGTCGCCAAACCATCCGCCCTACCTCCCGGACGAGGCCGAGGGCGTCAAAGCGGTGCAGATGCTGAACGACGGCTATGCCGATCTGGCGCACCGTTACCCCAAGCGCATCGCCTCGTACGTGATGCTGCCGTTGCCGCATATCGACGCGGCGCTGAAGGAGATGGAGCGCGGCTTCGACCAGCTCGGCTGCGTCGGTGTCAATATGAACATCAGCTGCCTCAACCGGTCGGTCGCCGAGACCGAGTTCGAGCCGATCTACGCCGAGATGAACCGCCGGGGTGCGGTGCTGTTCGTTCATCCTGCTGGCACCGGCATCTGCTCGCCCTTTATCACCGGCTACCGCTACACCGGCTCGGTCGGGACCTCGCTCGAAGACGCGACTTTTGTGCTGCACGTGATCGCCAAGCAAATCCCGCACCGCTATCCGAACATAAAATTCATCGTGCCGCATTTGGGCGGCCCGATCCCGATGCTGCTGAACCGGCTCGACAAGCAGGGCCAGAGCCAGAATGGGCATCCGAACCTGGCCGAGGCGCCGTCGGTCACCGCCAAACGGTTCTTTTACGACACTGTGTGCTACGGCTCGAAAGCGGCGTTCACCTGCGCGCTCGAAGCCTTTGGCGCCGACCATCTCGTTACCGGCAGCGACTATCCGGTGCTGCAGGATTACGAAGCCTACAAGGAGACCTTCGCCTATATCAGCCGGCTCGGCCTCGCCCCGGCCGACCTCGACAAGATCCTCAACCACAATGCGCAGCGGCTCTTCGGCTTCGAGCATTGATCCGGATCGGGAGCCGGCGATGAGCGGTCCCGAATTTGCCGCCGATTGCGATGTGCCGATCGCTTACATGCGGCGGACCGCGGACTACTATTCGGCCCTCGGCTACGGCGCTCCCTATCGCTGGGCGCATTACACCGAGGTGCCGTTTCGGCCGCCGGGAAAGCCGCTTTCCGCCTTGTGCGTCGCGCTCATCACGACCGCCGCCCCCTATCAGCCGGACAAAGGGAGCCAGGGTCCGGGCGCGCCGTACAACGCCGCCGCCAAATTCTACTCGGTCTATTCGGGCGACAGCGCTCGGGACCATGATGTGCGCATCTCGCATGTCGCCTACGACCGGGTGCACACGACGGCCGAGGACCCGAGCAGCTGGTTTCCGCTGGCGCAATTGCAGCACCTGGCAGCGGCGGGAAGGATCGAATTGGCGCCGCGGTTCCATGGCTTGCCGACCAACCGCAGCCAGCGCGCGACAATCGAGCGGGATTGCCCGGAATTGCTGGCGCGCTGCCGCGAAGACGCGGTCGATGCCGCCGTCCTGGTTCCGAATTGCCCGGTGTGCCATCAAAGCATGAGCCTCGCCGCCCGGCACTTGGAGGCAAACGGCATCGCGACGGTAGTCATGGGCTGCGCCAAGGACATCGTCGAATATTGCGGCGTCCCGCGGTTTCTGTTCAGCGATTTCCCGCTCGGCAATTCGGCCGGGCCGCCGAACGACCCCGGCGCGCAGGCTTTCACCCTCGATTTGGCGTTGCGCGTGCTGGCAGCAGCACCGGCGCCGCGCACGACCGTGCAGTCGCCGCTGCGCTGGAGCACCGACCCGTCGTGGAAGCTCGACTATTCGAACATCGACCGGCTGTCGCCCGAAGAAATTCAGCGCCGGCGACAGGAGTTCGATCGGCAGAAGGAGATTGCCGGAAAAATCCGGTCCAATCCCGAATGATCGGTCTTCGGCGCGGCCGATGGCGGGGACGCTGCCGCAGCGCGGCGGGGTCGATATTTAATTTGACCGGATAACGGGACGGAGTATGCTTCGCACGCTGACGCGGCAATTCGAGGATTGCTTGCCCGCTCGGAGTCGCGGATTGGCAAAGGGGTTGTCCGCTTTGGTTGGGGGGACATCATGTCCAAAATTCACCTGGGCTCGCGGCGGCGAATCCCTTGCTTGGCGGCGATCTTGCCCATCGTCGCCAGCGCCGGGCTCGCCTTCCTCGCCCTCGCCGGCCCGGCTTTCGCAGCGGGGTCGCCGACACAGCTGATCTACCGCGTGACCCATTCGGTGTTCGGCAACATCGGCACCTACATCAATACGATCGAGCCGGTCGGCACCGGCACGATGGTCATGACCAGCGCGCATTTCGAGGTCAAGATGCTCGGCGTCACGATGCATCGCGAGGATGCGCGGCGCACCGAGCGCTGGGAAGGCAATCGCCTGGTTTCGTTCGACGGGGTGACCGACAAGGGGTCCGGGCCAAAAGAGGTCAAAGGTGTCGCGCGCGGCAACAGCTTTGTCATCACCTCGCCGCAGGGCACCTTCAGCGCGCCCGGCACGGTCCACCCGGCGAACCCGTGGTCGGCCAACTTCCTCAGCTCCAGCGCGATGATGCGACCCGACGACGGCAAGGTCGAGCCGGTGCATGTCAGCGGCGGCAAGCCGGCCGCGGTGACGATCGACGGCAGCCCGGTGCCGACCCGCAAATACGAGGTCGACGGCCAGGACCGCTATACCGTGTGGATCGACAGCCGCGGCATCCCGGTCAAGTTCGAGGCCCCGGACAGTTCCGGGACGGTGACCTTCACGCTCGCCAGATGCGTCCGCTGCGGTCTCGACGGGGCCCAGCTCGGCGAGAAATAGCCGCGCTCGATTTGGCGCTGCCGAGGCCGGCTGCCGGCCTCGCTCCGCGGCTGCACGATCATGGATGAGCTCGTCGCGACCACCGTCGCATACCCAGCCGTGCGTGATCGTGCAGCGGCGCGGCTCGCCCAGCTCGGAGTGAGATTGCCGCTCTTTGCCGAGCTCGCAGATCCCCGGCATATCCCCAGCGGCATCACCGAGCGGCTGATCGGCATCGGCGCGGACGAGCCGCATCCGGCCAATCTCTTTCGCATGCACTGGTGCAACGACCGCTCGCGCCGCGCCCTCGCCGCGGTCCCGGAGCATCTGGTGCTGCCGCCGCAGCTGACCGGTGTGCCGGCGCCGATCGTCGTCGTGCTCGGCGCGCTGTTCCCGCTGATCGGCGCGCACAAGGTGCTGGCGGCTTATGGCTGCCTCGTGCCGCTGCTGGTGACCGGTCGGTTCGAGCCGGGGCGGCAGCGCGCGGTCTGGCCTTCGACCGGCAATTTCTGCCGCGGCGGGCTGGCGCTCTCGCGCATTCTCGGCTGCCGCGGCATCGCCGTTCTGCCGGAAGGGATGAGCGCCGAGCGCTTTACTTGGCTCGCGCGCTGGGCGGCGCAGCCCGAGGACGTGATCCGCACCCCGGGCTCGGAAAGCAACGTCAAGGAAATCTATGACAGATGCGACGAGCTCGGCCGCGATCCCGACAATGTCATCGTCAACCAGTTCGCCGATTTCGGCAATTACCTCGCCCATTGGGCCTGCACCGGGCCGGCCTTGGCGACCGTGTACGATGCCGCGCGGGCAAGGCACCCCGGCCTGCGGCCAGCCGTCTTTGTCGCGGCCTCAGGTTCCGCCGGGACATTGGCGGCGGGCGACTATTTGAAGAAAAAGCACGGCACGCAGATCGTCGCGGTCGAAGCCAGCGAATGCCCGACCCTGCTGAGGAACGGCTTTGGCGAGCACGGCATCCAGGGCATCGGCGACAAGCATGTGCCGCTCATTCACAATGTCATGAACACCGACCTCGTCGCCGGCGTCTCGGACCGCAGCACCGCCGCGCTCGACCTGTTGTTCAACAGCGAAGCGGGCCGCGCCTATCTGACGGGCCGCCGGCACATCGACCCTGCGCTCGCCGCCGATTTGGGATTCCTCGGCCTTT
The DNA here is from genome assembly GCA_963702685.1 of uncultured Alphaproteobacteria bacterium. Classification (GTDB taxonomy): domain Bacteria; phylum Pseudomonadota; class Alphaproteobacteria; order ATCC43930; family CGMCC-115725; genus AP-15. Next base: position 59,562 of record CAVPDQ010000015.1, read on the forward strand.
CCGGGATCGCCAATCTCGTCGCCGCGATCAAGGTGGCCAAGCGGCTCGATCTCGGCGCGGACGACGCCGTCCTCACCCTCGCCACCGACAGCGCCTCACTCTACGAGAGCGAGCGCCGCAAGCTGCTGGCCGCGCACTATCCAAACGGGCTCGATATGGTCGGCGCCGCCGAGATCTTCGGCCAGCACCTCTTGGGTGCGGCCGACAACGACGTGCTCGAATTGACCCGGCACGAGCGCTCGCGCATCTTCAACCTCGGCTATTACACCTGGGTCGAGCAGCGCGGGGTTTCGCTCGACGCGTTCGAGCGACGGCGGTCGCCCGCTTTCTGGGCCGGATTGCAGGAGCGAATTGCCCGCGCTCGACGCGCTGATCGCCGAATTCAACGCCGTCGCCGGCTTTGGAGACGCTGTTTGACGATCGCCTATGACGAGCTTTGCCGGCGCACCCGCGAGCGCGACAGGAGCCTGCGCGAGAAGGTCACCAGCCTCGCCGAGGCGGCAGCATTGGTGCCCGATGGCGCCTCGGTCGGCATCGGCGGCAGCACCATGTCGCGCACACCCTTGGCGATGATCTGGGCGCTGATCCGCGCCGGCCGCCGCGATCTCGTCTGCGCCCGCGGGATCAGCTCGAGCGAGGGCGAATTGCTGCTTGCCGCCGGGGTCAGCCGCCATCTCGTCACCAGCTGGTTCAGCCAGGGGATCGTCTGGGGCGTGTCGCGGATCATGCGCCTTTACACCGAGACCGGACGCGCGCGCTTTGAGGAGTGGAGCCACCTGGCGATGGGCTTGCGCTTTCGTGCGGGTGCGATGGGGGTGCCGTTTTTGCCGATGCGCTCGATGCTGGGCTCGGACGTGATCGCGCAACTGCCCGATGCCCGCGCGATCGACTGCCCGTTCACCGGCGAGAAGCTGGCGCTGGTGCCGGCATTGAACCCCGATTTCGCGCTGATCCACGTCCAGCGCTGCGACCCCTACGGCAACGCCCAGATCGACGGGCTGCCGTTTATGGACCTCGATCTCGCGATGGCGGCGAACCGGGTCATCGTGACCACCGAGCGCATCGTCTCGAACGACCAGATCCGGCGCGCCCCCGACCAGACCAAAATCCCGTTTTTTGCGGTCGATGCGGTCGTCGAGGTGCCGTTTGGCGCCGCGCCGCACGAATGCTATGGCCTTTACGAGCCTTTATTCGCGCATCTCGACCGCTACGCCGCCTTGCTGAGACACGACCCGGAAGCGGGAATGCGCGGATATCTCGACGAGTATTTCTACCGGCCCCAATCCTGGACCGAATACCTCGATCGGCTGGGTCTCGCCGAATTGCTCGATGCCGCCCGCCGCGGCCAGAGCATCCATGACGACTGACGCACCTCCCTATACCGCGAGCGAGCTCTTGGCGGTGATGAGCGCGCGGCTGCTGCGCGACGGAGAGATCGTATTCGCCGGCGTCGGCATCCCGCTGTTGGCGGCGACCCTGGCGCAGCGTCTCCACGCGCCGGGGCTGACGATCCTCTTCGAAGGCGGCACGATCGGCCCCCATATCGAGCCCGGCAAATTGCCGCCCTCGACCAACGAGCAGCGCTGCACCAGGCGCGCCAACATGGTGCTCTCCAGCACCGACGTACTTCTCTTGTTGCAGCGCGGCTATGTCGATATCGGCTTTATGGGCGGCGCCCAGATCGACCGATACGGCAATCTGAACAGCTCCTTTATCGGCGGGCCGCAGCGCCCGGCGACGCGGCTGCCCGGCACCGGCGGCGGCAACGACATCGCCAGCCTGACCCGGATGATCGTCGCGATGAAGCACGAGAAGCGCCGCTTTGTCGAACGCGTCGATTTCGTGACCAGCCCGGGGTTCTTGGCGGGCGGCAACAGCCGGCGCGATGCCGGCCTCACGGCCGGCGGCATGTTCCGCGTAGTGACCGATCTCGCCATCCTGGGCTTTGACGACGCTTCGAAGCAGATGGCCGTTTTGGCCCTCCACCCCGGCGTGACGCTCGACGAGGCGCAGGCCAATACCGGATTCGAGCTGATGGGCGCCGCCACCTTCCCGACCACCGACCCGCCGACCGGGCACGAGCTCGCGGTCTTGCGCCACCTCGACCCCGACCGGCTTTACACGGCTTGAGAGCGCACGCCGCGATGACGCAAAGGTCCGTCATTCCGGGGGTCGGCATAGCCGAGAGCCCGGAACCCATGCACGCATGACTACGATTGCCGGCGAAGGGCTGTGTTCATAGGTTCCGGGCCTGCGCCGTCGGGGCATCCCGGAATGACGACTTTATTTTGGGCCAATATGAGTTTGGCGCCTTTTGCCGCGATGAATAAAAACAAACGATGAGGCCGGTCATGACCGCATTCACCAACACCTTCGGCCTGGCGATGCGTAATTTTACGACCTGGCCGGAAGTGCCGGACCCGCACGCGTTGATCGATTATGCGGTCAAGGCGGAGGCCTTGGGCTTCAACTCGGTCTGGGTGTGGGACCACATCTTGCTCGGCGTCGATCCGCCGTTTCCGATCATCGAGCCGTTGACGCTCCTCGCCGCGGTCGCGGCGCGCACGAGCAAAATCAAGCTCGGCACCGGTGTGCTGGTGCTGCCGCTGCGCAATCCGGTGGTCTTGGCCAAGGAATTGGCGAGCCTCGATTTGATCGCCGGCGACCGGCTGCTCCTCGGCATGGCGTCGGGCTGGTACAAGCGGGAATTCGACGCGGTCGGTGTGCCGTTCCATGAGCGCGGGCGGATCATGGACCGCAACCTCGAAATCCTGCGCCGGTTATGGACCGAGGACCAGGTCAACGGCGAATATCCGCCGCACGTGATGCGCGGCTCGAACATGGCGCCCAAGCCCAAGCGCGTGCCGACGATAATGATCGGCGGCTATGTCGACCGGGTATTGCGGCGCGCGGCGCTGAACGGCGGCTGGCTGACCTATTTCTACACGCCCGAGGGCTTTGCCCAATCCTGGGCCAAGGTCCGCGGTTTTGCCGAAGCGGCGGGCAAGGACCCCGCGCTGTTGCTCAATGCGAACCAATTGGCGATCCGCGTCGGCCCGTCGCGCGCAGCGGTCGAACCGGGGATGATGGAGTGGCTCGGCCAGGAATGGGACTATGCCGCCTGGAGCCAATCGACCAAGGATTCCGCGGTCATCGGCACCTCCGACGAGTGTGTGGCGCAATTGCGCGCCCAGCTCGCCGTGGGTGTGCAAAAGCTGATCTTGATCCCCTACCGCTACGAAGCCGAGCAGGTCGAGATCATCGCCCGCGACATCATCCCGCGGCTGCGCGCCGGTCCAAGCTGATGCCGGCGATCCCGTTCGCCCCGATCCTGGAGGCGGCCCAGGCGCGGCACGGTGCGGCGATGCTTGAAGCTCGGCTGCCAAAGCCGCGCACGGCGGACGAGCTGCGGGCGCTCGGCGACGACCGCTTTCTGTCGCAGATGTCGCTCAGGGTGTTCCGCGCCGGGCTCAAGCACAGCCTCGTCGATGCCAAATGGCCGGCTTTCGAGGAGGTCTTCGGCGGGTTCGAGCCGCACGGCGTAAGGGCGATGCCGGACGGGGCAATTGAGGCGATGCTCGCCGACAAGAGGCTGATCCGCCATTGGGGCAAATTGAAATCCGTCCGCGACAATGCGGCGGCAATGCTCGCGGTCGCCGAGGAGCATGGCGGCTTTGGCACCTGGCTCGCCGATTGGCCCCCGACCGACATCACCGGGTTGTGGGAGGCCGTGGCCAAACGGTTCAGCCAGATGGGCGGGAATTCCGGCCCGACTTTTCTGCGCATGGTCGGCAAGGACACTTTTGTCCTCACGCCGTCTGTCGTCGCCGCGTTGAAGCACTGGGGCGCCGTCGCGGCGCCACCAAAAAACCGCGCCGAGCGGGCCGCAGTCCAAGTGCATTTCAACGCCTGGACGGCCGAGATCGGCCGCCCCTTGTGCCAATTGAGCCTGATCCTCGCTTCCTCAACCGACGAATAAGCGGGTTTCCGCTGCTCAGCGCCCCATCAGCTTGGCCACGCCGAACACCGCCCCGATGATCCCGACGATGTTGATCACGATAGCGCTCAGGATCATGGCGAACACCCGATTGAGGATTTCGCTCTTCGTTCGCTCATTTTGGGCCTCCAGGCGCAGCTCCATCTCGCGCATCTCGGCCCGGATTCCGGTGATCTCCACCCTAAGCGCTGCTTCCACCTCGCGAAGATCGCTTTTGGTGGCGAGATCGGCCCCCTCCGCAGATTCCTGAACCGTCGCGACGACGGCCTCGGCCTGCAAGTCGTTGAAGCCGGCCTCCTTGAGCCGCTTCGCCACCTTCAACGTATCGATCGTCATCGACCGCGACTATGGCATCCACCAGTCAGGTTTGCGATAGCTCAATAGTTTGAGATCTCGACCAGGTTCCGATCGGGGTCGCGGATATAGACCGATTGGATCGTGCCGACGGCGCCGGCGCGCGGACCCGGCCCGGCGACGATCGGCCACCCCGCATTGCGCGAGGTGCGCGCTGACCTCGGCGAGCGGGGTCTCGGTGATAAAGCACAGATCGCCCGAGCCCGGCGTCGGCCGGTCGGCGACGAGACCCGGGATATTGTCGGCCGGGTGCAGGTTGATTTTTTGCCGGCCGAATTTGAGCGCGGTCCGGCCTTCGCCGAAGGTGACCACCTCCATCCCCAGCACGCGGGTGTAGAAGTCGCAGCTGCGCCCGATATCGGCGACCGTCAGCACCAGGTGATCGAGACGTTCGATTTCCATGCATGGCCCTCCGGCCTGTTCGAGACCGTGGAAGCTAGCACGCCTGCGGCATCGACGACCGCCTTTGCCTCAGGAGGCCGGGACCGCGTCGGCGACGGCGACCCCGAGAATTCGGCCGTCTTTGGCCTGGACGATCGCGGCGACGCGGTCGGACGACCACGGCACCTTCGCCTCAATCGTGGCCGCTGTGCCGTCGAACCGGCCGATTTCGGCAAAGCCGCGCACGACATCGACATGGGTCAAGGTGCGCCCATCGTTTTCGCCGCCTCCGACCTTGTCGGTGTGCCGTCGGTCGAAGCCGATCAGCAGCACCCGGCCGGCCACCTTGTCGCCCGCGCCGAGCGCCACCCGCGCATGTCCGCCGGCAACCGTCAGCCCGACCGGCACCGCCGCGCTTTGCCCCTGGGCAGCGGCGAGCGCATCAGCGACCTCGCTGCGGTCGGAGCCGACCGCTTGCCACCGGCCATCGACGACGATTTGCGGCGTATAGACCGAGCCGACTGCCCAGCAGCGCGGCGTAGTCGCGCTGCCGCGCGGTCGCCGCAGCGCTGGAAAACGGGTCTTTCCAGCCGAGCCGGTCCCAGTAATCGACATGAAACGAGAGTGCGAGCACATCAGGGCGCGTGGCGAGCTCGGCGAGCAGCGCATCGGCGGGCGGGCAGGACGAGCAGCCCTCGGAGGTGAACAATTCGACCACGATCGGGCGGCCGGCCGCCGCTGCCGGCGCCGCGGCGAAAGCAATGCAGAGCGAGACCGCCAGCGCCTGAGCTTTGTTCATGCCGCGAAACTTACTCCGATCGGCAAGTGCGCGCAGTTCAACTGAGCGTGAGGCTTATTGCCCACCGTCGAACGGGCTCGGATGCGCGGCATTCGCCTCGGCGATGGCGGCAATCGCCGCGACCTCCTGCTCGGGCAACACGATGCCGAAATCGCGGTCGAGGACGCTGCGCAACGCGGCAACGTTTGGCAGCAGCTTGCGCTCGCTGCCGCCGTCATGGCCGCGGACCGTGTACCGGTTGTTGAACAAGGCGTGGCGCCGCCCGGCCGAGGCGCGGCTGGCGATCAGGTGGTTGACGAAGAGCGATTGGGGATGGGTCGAGGTGAACCAGTTGGCAACCTCGTAATCGACCGGCAATTGCGGCTGCAAGGAAAACCGGTAGAGGCTCGCCCAATTGCCGCCGAGCCGTGCTTCGAGGTCGAATTCGCCAGCGGCCGCGACCAGGCGAAAGCTCTCATGCGGTGTGGCTTGCTCCGGTCCCGGCGCGAGCGCCAGGGGTGCCGTCGGCGTCAGTCCGCCAAAGCCGACATCGGCGAGGTGCGGGCCGTCCGCCAAATCGACCCGCAGCAGCATATGGGTCCGTGATCCGACGGTGCCGGGCGCGCGGCCCCATTGCACCCGCGCCGCGAGACCCGTCGCACGAAAGCCGAAGCGGGTCAGCACGTCGAGCAGCAGCAAATTGTGCTCGAAGCAATAGCCGCCGCGGCGAGCGTGCACGAGCTTTGCATAGAGCGACGGGGGGTCGAGCCGGATCGGGCGCTTCAGCAAGACGTCGAGGTTCTCGAACGGGATTGCCGCCGTATGCGCCGCGACGATCTCCTGCAATGCGGCGAGGCGAGGCTCGCGCGGACCCGTATAGCCGATGCGGGCGCAATAGGCGTCGATATCGTCGGGCGCGGCAGTCATCAGTCGAGCGGCACCGTGCCGGTGTAGCGGATGATATAGAGGCCGCCGGTGAAGCGGTCGTTGGCGTAGATCAGCCCGTTCTCGTCGACATAGACGTCGTTGATCTGGATCGTATGGGTCGCGTTTCCGGGCGGTGCCTGCGGCACGACATAGCCGATCTCTTCGGGGTGCGCCGGGTCGGCGATCGAATAGGCGCGCACGCCGCCGTTGAAATAGCTGCCGACCACAGTGTTGACGAGGGTGCGGGAGGTGGCGATCGGCCGGTTCATGTCGATATTGTGCGCGCCGAACCGGCCGCCGGCTTTGCACAGCGTCGCCTGGTCGGGCACCGGCGGGAACGGCGCCAGCGGGTAGGGGTGCCGCTCGTCCGAGATGTCCCAGACCCAGTTGCGCTTTGGCCAGTCGGCGCAGTTCTGGCCGACCGCCTCCTCGCTCTGGATCGCGATATGCCGCGACGGGATCGCCAAGACGGTGTGTGCAAAGCCCTGGTCGAGCGATTGCCAGGCGCGGCGCGCAATGGCGCGCGGCCGGGCCTTGTCCGACACGTCGAGGATCACCCAGCCGCCGTCGATCCAGCCGACATAGGCGCGGTTCGGCTGGTCTGTGGGGATCGTCAGCGAATGCATGCGGATGCCGGCATCGCGCGTCTCCACCCGCGGCGGCGAGGCGGCGGCGTCACCGACCCGCGTGCCCGGCAGCCACCAGCGGCCCACCTCGTGCGGATGCGCCGGGTCGGAGACATCGACGATCATCAGGAGCTGGTCGTCCTTCGGGTCGCGCGGCACGAAATTGCGCGCGCCGGTCGAGAGATAGGCGTAATGCCCATCGACAAACCAGACAAAATGGACGCCGCGCGAATGCGGCCCCGACGTGTCGAAATGCGAGAGCTTTTTCGGGTGCGCCGGGTCGGCGATATCGTAGATGTCGATCCCGGCGTGAGGCTGCCCTTGCTTTTCGGTCTGGTGCGCGACGACGAGCGTGTCGCCGGCGAGGCCGAGCGAGTTGCAGCGCACGAAATCCGCCTCGACCGGGATTTGGACGACGACCTTGGGCATTTCCGGCCGGGTCACGTCGATTTCGGTAAAGCACATCGGCCCCGACTCGTGCGCGAGATAGAGCACCCGCTCCCCGTTCGGGTATTGCTTCAGCGCCAGCCCCTCGCCGCCTTTGCCCGCACCATTCAGGTCGCTGCGCCCGATGATCTGCATGTTGCTCGCTTCGGCCGCGGCGAGCACATCGTCGGCATGGGCCGGGCCGGCGGCAAAAGCGCCAAGCGCGACAGCCAAGACAGCGGCGATGTGAGCGCGCATTCGGTCCCCCCGCAATCGAACGAGCGATCCTAGCGCATCCGCGCGGTGAATTTTGCGACATCGATGACCACCCGTTGATGGACGCCGACGCCGATTTCCTTCTCGCCCTCCCACGCCCGCACCGCGAATTCGACGCGGCGATCCTCGACCTTGGTGACCTCGGCCTCGCCGGTAACGAGCCGTCCCGCCGGCGTCGCCGCAAGATGGCGGATATCGACCGCGGTGCCGACCGCACTCTCGCCCGGCTCGAGAAATTCGCGGATCGCATTCAATGCCGCATTCTCCATAACCATAATCATGACCGGCGTCGCCAAGACCGGCGGCAGTGTCGCGTCCTTGAACCGGTTCGCCAGATGCTCCGGCTGCACCAGCAACGTAAAGGAGCCCCGGCCCCTACCGCTATCGGTTTCATGGGGCCGAGCTTATTCGTGCTTCGCGCCCGCCGCTAGACTGCGTACCGCAATGGCCTCGGCGTCGCCCCTCGTCACCTCGAACCGGGTGATGTCGCCGTCGCGACGGAAGCGCAGGTCGAAGACCTGTTTGCCGAGGCGCAGATCGGTCAATTCGAGGTCGGGGAGCCAGTCGGGCAGCGCGGGGTCGATGTAGAGCTTGCCGTTGGGAGCGTCGGGGTCGAAGCCCAGGATGGCCTGGAGCAGCGAAAAGACCGACCCCGCGGCCCAGGCCTGCGGCACGTTCGCGTCGGGGTACTGCACCGGGAAGTTGGCGTCCTCGCGCTCGAGCCCGGCATAAAGCTCGGGCATCTGGTAAAGCGCGAAGTAGCTGCCGGCTTCGGTCACCGCCCGCGCCACCTTTGCCGCCTCTTCGGCAAAGCCATATTGCTTGAAGCCGATCGCGATGATGCCGTTGTCGTGCGGCCAGACCGACCCGTTCTGATAGGAAAGCGGGTTATACGCCGGGTGGTCGCGCGAGAGAGTGCGAATCCCCCAGCCGCTCCACATATCGGGCTGCATCAGGCGGTCGACGACCCGCCGCGCCCGCTCTTTCGGGACAATCCGGCTCCACAGGCAATGGCCCGGGTTCGAGGCGACGGTCAGCACCTGCTTTTTGTCACCGTCGAGACAATAGGCGTAAAAGCCGCTCGCCTCGTCCCAGAACACCTCGTTGAACCGCTCGAACAGCGTCTTCGCCTTGGCGCGCAATTCGCGGGCGCGCTCGCTCCGCCCCAGCGCTTCGTAGAGCTCGGCCATGCGCCGCCAGGCGTCATAGACGTAGCCCTGCAATTCGCACAGCGCTTTCGGCCCCTTGACCGGGCTGCCGTCGGGATAGAGCACGGCGTCGCCCGCATCCTTCCAGCCCTGGTTCTCGTAACCCTCGGACGAGCGCGTCTGGTATTCCTGAAAGCCGTCGCCGTCGCGGTCGCCATAGCGGTCGATCCAGTCGAGGCAGCGCTCGGCCGTGTCGAGATGGCGCTCGACCAGCTGCCGGTCTGCGGTGCAGCGCCAAGCGGTATGCAAGACGATCAGATAGAGCGGGGTCGCATCGGCGGTGCCGTAATAGGGCGTGTGCGGGATCAGCTTGAAATGGGCGAGCTCGCCGGTGCGCAGCTCGTGCATGATCTTGCCGGGCTCGGCGTCGCGCCGGTCGTCCCATTCGGTGGCCTGATAGCGCGCCAGGACATCGAGCGCGCCACGCGCGAAATTCGGATAGACGTGCGCGTTTTGCAGGGCGGCGATCAGCGAGTCGCGGCCAAACAGCGCGACAAACCACGGAATGCCGGCAGCCGGGGTGAATTCGAGGTGGTGGGTGCCGTCGACCGGCAATCTGAGCCCCGCCATGTCCTCGACCGCCTGGCCATAGAGGTTTTCGAAATCCTCGTTGCTGGAGCGCAATTTGAGCACGGTTTCGCGCCATTTCTTCAGCGGCTCGCCGAGCTGCGAGCCGGGGGCGTGGGCGATGCAGGCTTTCGGCGCCCGATAGCGCCGCCGGCCGGCCGTGACCGAATATTCGAGGCAGCTGTGCCAGATCCCTCCCGGCTCGATCGCGACTTCGAAGCTGCGCCGCCCATTCGCATAAAGACAGGGCGAGCTGTTGCGGCGACGCACGGTCTCGACCTCGCGCATAAAATCGCGGTTGCGGTAGCGTGTGACGAGCTTCGCCTCGTGCTCCGACCATTCGGTGGTGATCCGGCCGCGCCGGACCAAATGGCCGCTTTTGACTTCGAGGAGATCGGCAAAATCGCTGCGCATCGCGATTTCGAGATTGAACTTGACCGCTTTGGCGCCGTGGTTGGTGATGTCGATGTCTTCGTGCAGGCCGCCTTCGTCGATCGAGCGTCCGAGCTGGAGCAGCAGCGTCCTCTGCTCGATATTGCCGTCCTCGGTGACGATCCCGGGATTGGTCATAAAGACCTGGGCGGCAAAATAAGTAATCGCACCCGAGTTCAACAATGTCCACGGCTCGCCATTGGCATAGATCGACCAGGCGCTGACCATCCTCGTGTCGCCGACAAAGAAGCCGCAATTGCTCGGCCACCGGATCTGCCCGTCGACACCGGTGACCAAGAGGCTGCTGCCCTGGTTGATCGTCAACAGCGGCGGCCCGACCTTGATCTTCAGCGACATGATCCGACTCCCAAATGCGCCCTCCTTTTGCTAACGGCGCGCAGCCGGTTTCGGCCGCATTGCGCGCTCGACTTTTGCGCGGGTCAGCCGGAAATTGCAAAATGCGCGTGGGTCGGGCGCAGCGCGAGCCCGTTGACCGGCACCATGTCCTGCGGGCAGGCGCTGAAAGCGACGACGCAATCCATTTCGGCGCGCAGCGCGACGTGGCTCCCTGGGGTGCTGAACGGCGGGCGCACCTCGACCCGGTTGCCGTCGATGACCGGGATGTTCATGAAGAGGTTCAAGGGCGCCGGCGTGTGCGCCGAGGCGAGGCCGAGCTCGGCGAGCGCGGTGGCGAGGTTGTCGGTGCAATTGTCGTGGTATTCCTTGGCGCCGAGGAGCTCGTAGCGCCAGCGATCGCAAGCGGCGAACAGAGTGTCGTGGATGCCGCCGGAATTGTCCTCGACCAAGCTCAGGATCGGACGGCGCCGGTTGGTGACGAGGCTATCGCCGACCGCCGGAATGATATGCCCGATCGCGACACGGCTGTGCGCCATCGACATGAATTCGCCGAGATCGGCGGCGCCGAACGCCCAGGTATCGACCACCTGCTGGCCGGTCGTATTGATGATTTTGACAATCTGGCCGCGCCGCAAATGCGCCGCCTTGCCGCGCCGCGCCGGGATTTCGATCATCGCTCCCTCCCCTATCCGCCCTTGGCGGGCAGCTCGATCGGCACGCAATTGCTGCGCCCCGACATCAGGCAATCTTCGAGCCGCGATTCTTCGCGCAGCGCATGAAACAGCCAGATCCCGGCAACGACCAGCACCAGCACCACGACGAGCCCGATCAGCGGCCCGCGGCGCGGGCTTTCGTCGCCCTGGCGATCGACGGGATCGGTCATGCTGGCCTCCGGCTGGTGATGCGGTCGCAGGTTATAGGCAGCGCCCGCCGTCGTCAGCGCCCGGCGATCTCGGCTTGCCAGCCGGCTGCGCTCGGGCGACAGTCGGCGAGGTGCTGCAGATTGGAGCGCTCATATTGTTCAGGCGATATCTGTGCCTCGGCTGCGGCTTTCTTTACGACGAAGCGTTGGGCCTGCCGGAATACGGCATCGCGCCCGGCACGCGATGGGCGCAGATTCCTGACGATTGGGTGTGCCCCGATTGCGGCACCCCGAAATCGCTGTTCGAGATGGTCGAGATCGCCTACTGAACGGAGGCTGCGGTGAGCCGAAACTTTGTGCTACGCGCCGCCGAGCGCGGCTATACGAGGCTCGTCTCCACCGGCCCGAACGCGAGCTATGTCGCCGGCCATCCCGACGGCGTCATCACCCGCCATTCGAGCTTCAATTTCCATGAATACCAATCGGGCATTGCCGGCTTTGGCCGGATGCGCGTCTTCGGCGACGAGGAGTTCACCGGCAACGGCACCGGATACAATATGCATCCGCACCACAATTTTATCATCATTGCGGTGGTGCTGGCCGGGACTTTGACGCACATCAACACGGTCGGCAAGATCGACGCGCTGAAGGCCGGCGATTATTATATCTTTTCGGCCGGTTCGGGCGGCAAGCACAGCGAGCTCAATATCGAGGCCGAGCCGATGAAGGCGATTTACATCTGGGCATTGCCCGATCGCCTGATGACCGCGCCCTCCTACCACCGCAGCCGGCTTGCGCCGGAGGCGAGCGCCAACCGCATTCGATGCCTCGTCGGGAACACATCCGAAGCGTTGCCGATCCGGCAAGACATGTCGCTCCACCGGCTGACCAGCGCGGTCGGCCGCAGCTACGTCCATCCGACCAAACCTGAGCGGGGCGTCTATGCCTTCGTCGTCGAAGGTGCGGCCGAGATCGCCGGCACGCGGCTCGATCGGCGCGACAGCATCGGCCGCACGGGTGTCGATCGCCTCGAAATCAAATCGTTGGGGGATGATACCGACCTTCTGCTGGTCGACACCGCGCTTTGAAAGCCGCAATTTCTGTACGCTGCGGGCTTGGGAAGATATATATTTCGACCGACGTATATCCTTCGGAGGGATCATGCACGTTGCGAAATGGGGCAACAGCCTGGCGATCCGCTTGCCGGCTGCGGTGGTCGAGGCATTGGAGCTGAAGGCCGGCGACGAGATCGAGATCCGGATCGACGAAGCTCGCGAATTCGCGGTATCGCGCAAGCCCGGACGGGACGAGCTGTTGCGGCGGCTTCGCCGCTTTCGCGGGCGCCTCCCTGCCGACTTCAAATTCGACCGCGAAGAAGCTAATGCCCGATAGCTTTTTCGACACCAATGTCCTCCTCTACATCGCCTCCAGCGATCGGGCCAAGGCCGAGCGGACGGAAGAGCTGATCGCGGCAGGCGGCGTCATCAGCGTCCAAGTGCTCAACGAATTCAGTAATGTCGCTCGCCGCAAGATGGCTCTGCCGTGGAGCGAGACACGCGCGTTTTTGTCGATCCTGCGTCGCCTGCTGTCCGTTCGACCGCTGACCGTCGAAGTTCACGAGCTCGGGCTCGATCTGGCCGAGCGCTATCGTTTGTCGGTATACGACGCGATGATCGCCGCCGCAGCCCTCGATGCCGAATGCGACATGCTGTGGTCCGAAGACATGCAGGATGGGATGGTGCTTGCCAGCCGGCTGCACATCGCCGACCCGTTTCGATAAGAGCAGGAGGAGGCTGCCGTGACCGATCCGCGCTCGCTGACCGCGCGCGAGGCTGCTGCCGAGATCGCCGAGGGACGGCTCGGCGCCGAGGCGCTGGTCCGCGCCTATCTCGACCGGATCGAGGCGCGCGAAGGTGTGGTCGGCGCCTGGCATCATCTCGATCGCGAGCAGGCTTTGGCCGAGGCGCGGCAACGCGACGGCGAGCCGCCGCGCGGGCCGCTGCACGGCGTCCCGATCGCGGTCAAGGATTTGATCGACACCCATGACATGCCGACCGGCTACGGCTCGCCGATCTACCGGGCGCATCGGCCCGCCGCCGATGCGTCGTGCGTGGCGCTCGCCCGCGCCGCCGGTGCGGTCGTCCTCGGCAAGACCGTCACCACCGAGTTCGCCGCCTTTACTCCGGGCAAGACCGCGAACCCGCACAACCCCGCGCACACCCCGGGCGGCTCGTCGAGCGGCTCGGCGGCGGCCGTCGCCGACGGCATGGCGCCGCTCGCTTTCGGGACGCAAACCGCGGGGTCGGTGATCCGCCCGGCCTCGTTTTGCGGCGTCGTCGGCTACAAGCCGAGCTTTGGCATGATCGCCCGCGCCGGGGTCAAGCCGCTCGCCGACAGCCTCGACACGGTCGGCGTCCTGGCGCGCAATGTCGCCGACGCCGCTTTCTTCGCCGGCGTCGCTGACCGAGCGGCCGGCATTGCGCCATCTGGCGCCGCCCGCGCATCCCCCGCATGTCGGCCTCTACCGCACGCCGGTCTGGGCCGAGGCGGAGCCCGTTGCCGCGGCGGCGCTCGACCGCGCGCGGGCCGCTTTGGAGAGAGCCGGCGCGCAGGTCGAAGAGCTGGCGATCGCACCGGAGCACGAGCCCCTGACCGAGGCGCAAGACAAGATCATGGGGTTTGAGATGGCCCGCGCCTTGGCATATGAGCGCATCCGCCACAGCGCCCAATTGTCGCCGCGGCTCGCACAAATGCTCGATGCCGGGATGGCGGTCGGCGCCGAGGAATACGACGCTGCCCGCGCCGCGGCCGAAACCGCGCGCGCCGGGCTCGCGGGCTTCTTCGGCGGCTGCGAGGCGGTATTGACGCCGGCCGCACCGGGCGAGGCGCCGGCCGGGCTCGGCTATACCGGCAACCCGGTGTTCAACCGGATGTGGACCTTGCTCGGGACACCCTGCGCGACGGTGCCGGCGCATTGGGGTGCGGGCGGGCTGCCGACCGGGGTGCAGCTCGTCGGCCGGATCGGCGATGACGCGCGGCTGCTGGCCTGCGCCCTTTTTCTCGAACGCGCCCTCGCCGACGCCGCATGAGGATTGCCGGGCCGCTCCTGCTTTTTGCGTTCGCATCGGCGCTCACCGGCTGCTCGGCGCTCGATCCCTACGCGACCTATCCGCGCCAGCCCGGCACCGGCATCACCGACCCCGGCCCGCGCGTCGCGGTCTGCTACGACACCCTGGTCAGCGCCCGCGCCATGGTGCAGCAGACCGCCCAGCAGGAATGCCCGGCGCACACCCTCGCCACCCGCATCGACACCGACTGGCTCCTCCTCGACTGTCCGCTGCTCCTGCCCGCCCGCGCCACCTTCGTGTGCACCCCGAAGAAATAGCCGGTCCGGCGAAATCACTTGACATTTGAGAACGAATAGGGTACACTGGCTTCTCGTTTCAGGCAGGAGGGGCGGTGCCACCCGCGGGCGTTCATTTGTGGAAGCTGAGCGAGGGCGGGGCCGGTTGCCTCGGGGTCGCTTGCACCGAGGACGGGCTTTTCCTCGGCGGCACGGCGCTGATCGAGCGCCGACAGAGTCGCTATGCCGTGCGTCCGCAGGCTGATCTCGACCGCCTCGTCAGCCGCGCCTACCAAGGCGGGATCGCTGTGGAGAGGCTGATCCCCGGGCTTCATCGCATCGCCGCCGCATTGGCCGAAAACAATCTGTGCTTGGCGCAGATCGGCGCGCTGCACCTGAGCCTGCCCGATTTGCCGGATCGGTTGGCCCGCCGCGACCTGGAGGCGGAGGACCTGCTGATAAAGCGCGCCCGCGCCTGCGATCCGCTCATGCGTGGAGGCGACTGGGATCCGGCCGAGCACCCGCGCGCCGGGGTTCCGCCCAATCCCGGCTGGTTCGCCGACAAGCCGTCGGAGGTTGCGCAAAACGAGGAAGACGAGCGCGCGCTCGAAGAGATGCGCGATCCCGCGGCTGAGCCATCACCTATCGAGGCGAACTCGAGGAGTCACAATCCGGCCGTTGATGTCAACGTACCCGGAGTTCCATTTAAAAGGGTTCACTTTCCATGAGAGAGCGACTATCGAATGAGATGGTCCTGATAGTCGACGAGTTTATGAAGGAGTCGGATATCGACTACGTTGGTCTGTGGGAACTTGCACAGGTCTCCAGGGAAGAGCTTGGAGCATGCACGAGCAGTGACGCGAGACAGATGAGCTTGAAGATCGTTCGATGCCTCTATAATAGAGGTCTACGGCCTGGGGATTATTGTGGTGGTGATTTCGACTATTGGCCGGACGAGGGCTGTGAAGCGGCGCTCGACCGCATCGAGCGGGAATGGGTCGCCGCCGGTGCCGACCCCAACCTCGCCGAGCCGATCTGCTGGTTCGCGCCCCGCCCTGGCTGAGAACCGCCGCACGGGATGCCTGCCATCAGCTCTGCCACCGGTCGGACGACCGCTTGCCGGTGCCGGAGACCGCCCGGCCGGCTCTTAGAAGCGTCGAAGTAAACTCTTTGTGAAAGCGGGAACGTTCGAACCGCCGCCGCATCTTTCCCATCGGCGCTGCCATGCGTCGAGGATGGTCGGGGAGAGCGGCGATGGGGCGGAGGTTGTTGCGGGCCGGCGTGCTGGCCGGGACCCTGGTGGCAGTCGGGCTCGCAGGGTTTGAGGCCGATAGCCAGACCACCCAAACGGCGGCGGTCGCAACCGCTGCGGCACACTCCGACCCGACGGTCGAGAATGCCGAAGACCTCGTCAGAGAAGGCCGGCAGATTTTTCGCTTCGATACGTTTGGCGACCAGGCGTTCTGGGGCGGGGCACTGCAATTGCACAAGGCGATCGAGGGCTCGGCGCATGGCGGCGTCGGGCCGGGGTTGAGCCCGAAAGCGGCGCTCGCCGCGGGGCTCAAGGTCGATCTGGACGCATTGCCGGCGGGGCTCGTCGGGCAATTGTCGAGCGGCAAGGTCGATCTCGACGATCCGGCGGTGACGCTCGCCCTCCTCGAGCTGAACGCCGTCATCGGGGTCAAAGGGTTTTTCAATCCTTCGGGAAAGCTGACTTCGGTCGGGCTGCAATGCGCCGCTTGCCACTCGACGGTCGATAGCTCGCATCCGGCACTCTGCGCCGGCGCGGTCACGCCGAACCCCGGCACCGGCTGCATCGGGCACCGGCTCGACGGCTGGGCCAACCGGGATTTGAATGTCGGCGCGATCGTCTCGCTCGCCCCCGATCTCGGCCCGGTCGCGAGCCTGCTCGGCGTCAGCCAGGCGACGGTGAGAAAGGTGCTCGCGAGCTGGGGGCCGGGGAAGTTCGACGCCGAATTGTTTCTCGACGGCAAGGCCTTCAACCCGAAGCAGGTCACCGACCATGTGGTGACGGGGCGGAACGTCTCGGGCGCGGTCCTGATCCCGCCGGCCTTCGGGTTGGGCGGGGTCAATCTGCACACCTGGACCGGCTGGGGCTCGGTGCCATATTGGAACGCCTTTGTCGCCAACCTCGAAATGCACGGCGCCGGCCGCTTTTGGGACCCGCGCCTCAACGATGCGACACAGTTCCCGATCGCCGCCAAAAACGGCTTTGGCGACCTGCCGCACATCGCGCCCGACGACGATTTGATCACCAAAAAGCTCGCTGCGCTGCAGTTCTACCAGCTGGCGATCCCGGCGCCGGCGCCGCCTCGGGGCAGCTTCAATCCGGCCGCCGCGGCGCGCGGCGACAAGCTGTTCAGCGGCAAGGCCAAATGCAACAGCTGCCATGTCGAGCCGCTCTCGACCGACCCCGGCTGGAACCTGCACACGCCGGCCGAGATCTGCATCGACAGCTTTCAGGCCGACCGGGCGCCGGACCGCCGCTACCGCACCGCGCCGATCGGCGAGCTCTTCACCCATGTGAAAGGCGGCTTTTATCACGACGGCCGGTTCAAGACCTTGGCCGCCGTCGTCGACCACTACGACACCTGCATGAAGCTCGGCCTGACCAAAGGCGAAAAAAGCGACCTGATCCAATACCTGCTGAGCCTGACCTTCGGTGCACAAGCACATTGATTGGATCTCTGGATCGGCTCGCCGGCGCCGGTGGGCTATTTCCTGTCCGGCGCCCGCTCCGGCCGGTATCCCGGCGGTTGGACGCGCGGCCCGAGCTCGGCGAGGGCCGCGACATGTCGTCCGCCGCCGGCATCGCTGATTGTGCTATCGTGGGCACGGATCGCGGGGGCGGGAGGAATATGGACTACGAAGCCTTTTTCAGAGAACGCCTCGACGCGCTGCGGGCCGAGGGGCGCTACCGCGTCTTCGCCGACCTGGAGCGGCGTTGCGGCCGGTTCCCGCGCGCCTGGGACCACCGCATCGGCGCCGAGGTCACGGTGTGGTGCTCGAACGACTATCTCGGCATGGGCCAGCATCCGGCCGTGCTGGCGGCAATGGAAGCAGCACTGCGCACGACCGGGGCCGGGGCCGGCGGCACGCGCAACATCTCGGGCAACAACCATCTGCACCTCGAATTGGAGCGCGAGCTCGCCGATCTGCACGGCCGCGAGGCGGCGCTCGTCTTTACCTCGGGCTATGTCGCCAACGAGACCGTGCTCTCGACCCTGGCGCGCGAGATGCCGGGGACGGTGGTGCTGTCCGATGCGCTGAACCACGCCTCGATGATCGCCGGCATCCGCAACAGCCGCGCCGAAAAGCACATCTTCCGTCACAACGACCCCGACGACCTCGCCCGCCTCCTTGCCCAGGTGCGGCCCGGCCGGCCCAAGCTCGTCTGCTTTGAATCGGTCTATTCGATGGATGGCGACATCGCCCCGATTGCGGCGCTGTGCGATGCAGCCGACCGTTTCGGAGCGATGACCTATCTCGACGAGGTCCATGCCGTCGGGCTCTACGGGGAGCGCGGCGGCGGCATCGCCGAGCGCGACGGCGTGCCCGACCGGCCGAGCGTGATCCAAGGGACGCTCGCCAAGGCATTCGGGGTCTTGGGCGGCTATGTGGCGGGCTCGACCGCGCTCGTCGATTTTGTCAGGAGCCACGCGCCCGGGTTTATCTTTACCAGCTCGCTGCCGCCGGCGCTGGCGGCCGGCGCCATCGCCAGCATCCGCCACCTGAAGGCGAGCCGGGTCGAGCGCGACCGGCAGCAGGAGCGCGCGGCGCGGCTCAAGCGCCGCCTGGCCGAGGCCGGGCTGCCGGTGATGCCGAGCCCGAGCCATATCGTGCCGGTCATGGTCGGCGATGCGGGCCTGTGCAAGACCGCCTGCGACGAGCTGTTGCGCCGCCACCATATTTACGTCCAGCCGATCAACTACCCGACCGTGCCCAAAGGCCGCGAGCGGCTGCGGCTGACCCCGACACCGCTGCACAGCGACGCCGATATCGACGCCCTGGTCGACGCTCTCGCCGATATCTGGGACCGCCTCACCCTCGCCCGCGCCGCCTGACCCCCGCCGCGACGCCGGCCAAGATCCGGTAGCGCAGGGCGAGCTGGGCCACGTGGGCGAGCGGCAGGCTCGGCTGAACGATCACCGCCCCGATCGCTTGCCATAGAGCGCGTGGACCACCGGGTCGAGCCCACGGCTGTTCGGTTCAGCTTCGAAGAGCAAGGGAAGCGATAGCGATGCATTGCCAGAATGAGACGGCGCAAGCTCCTCGCTCTTCTTGCCGGCGTTGCGGTCCTCCGCCCGCTGGCCGTTGCGGCACAGCAGCACAAGGCGATGCCGGTGATCGGCATCCTCGGCGGCTTCAGCCCCAGCGCCAGCGCTCAAATCGAGTCGGAGCTCGCTTCGACTTCTTGCGAAAGGATCAAGCGGTTGGGAGCGCTGATCGCCCGCAGCAGGACGCGCTCGGGAAGGCTGTCCGCTTTCAACGCCGCGGAGACGAAAGTCGAGGCGTCGATGACAACGATCAATCGGGTCGCTCGGCCCGCCAGGCTTCCAGCTCGGCATCGATCTCCTCGTCGCTGAGGCCCCCGGCCCTCGCCTCCCGCTTGGCTGCGGCAATGGCTTCGGCGAGAATGTCCCGAATGCGGCCTTCTTTCAGCAACCCGCTCAAATACCGGCCGACCGCCTCGCGCCGCGCCCGATCGCCGAGGACCGGCGCGGCCTCGGCATCGATCGGGATAGTCACATCGACGGTGTCGTTCATCGGAGTCCTCCGTCAGCGAGGATAATCTGGTTGGCTATTTCATGCACGCCCCGCCGCTCGGCTCATTCGATGACCTGGTCGGCGCGCAGGACGAAATCGGCGGGCAGGGTCGAGGCCGAGCGCCTTGGCGGTTTTCAGGTTGACGACCAGCTGGAGCCGCATCGGCTGCTCGACCGGCAGGTCGGCGGGCTTGGCGCCTTTGAGGATCCGGTCGATAAAGCTTGCCGCCAAGCGGGGCCCTCCGCCGGATCGTTGGCGTAAGACATCAGCCCGCCGTCGCCGGCAAACGGCGCCAATGGCGACACTGCCGGGATCCGGTAGCGCAGGGCGAGCTGGGCCACGTGGGCGAGCGGCAGGCTCGGCTGGACGATCACCGCCCCGACCTGGTTCGCGGCCATCGCCGGAAAAGCGGCGTCGAGCGACGGGCCGGCGGTGACCTCGGCCGGCACGATGTCGATGCCCTGCGCTTTGCCGGCGCCTCGATCTGCTCGAGGAAGGGCTTGGAGAACGGGTCGGCCGCATTGCACAGCGCGGCGATCCGCCGCAGGCCCGGCAACGCCTCCTTCAGCAATTCGACCTGCTTGGCGGCGAGCTCGGTCGTCTGCCCAGCCATCCCGGTGATGTTGCCGCCGGGCCGGGCGAGGCTCGCGACGATCCCCATCCCGACCGGGTCGCCGGCGCCGATCATGACGATCGGGATTTTCTCGGTTGCGCCCTTGGCCGCCAGCACCGCCGGGGTCATCCAGGCGCCGATGACATCGACCCGGTCGCGCACGAGCTCCGCGGCGAGCGCCGGCAAGCGGTCGAGCTTTCCTTCGGCGGAGCGGATTTCGATATGAATATTCCGCCCCTCGACATAGCCGAGCTTGCGCAGCTTCTCGCGGAACGCTTGCAGCGTCGCCGCCGGGTCCGGCTTGCCGACGACCAGCACGCCGACCACCGGCACTTTCGCCGCCGACGCGATACCCGCGACCGAGCCGAGCGCGGCGACGCTTACCGCCAGCGCAATCAATTCACGCCGCTTCATCTGCGCGTCTCACTGCCGGGCAATCGGGGTGCCGCGCTCCGGCCGCAATCTGGCGCTGACACGCGCATCGTGCGCGCAAGACAAACAAAGATCAGGATCAATCAGTTGATATAACATGAATCCGGCTCCAAGAGACAGGAGGCAACAGGACGGGAGACGAATCGACGACGATTGCGACATCATCGAGGCCCAGGGCGCGGTCACATAATTCTTATCAAGGCCGCCGACGGGCCTCGAAATCGAGCAGCGCGTCGATCCCGCGCTTTTGGCGAAAGTACCGGCGCTGACTTTAACTTACAGGAATATGAATGGCGGGTCAAAGCGACCCCGCGCCAAGGTTCGGTTTTCCGCTCGTCGATTGTGAAGTCGCGGCACAATGCCGCCGCCGCCATTCCGCGGACAGCCAACGGGCTCAAGTTTCTGCGGATGCGGACGGTCCGGATCATCGGCCTCGTCCGGCCCGGCGGGGTCAACGGCTTCAAGCCCGACCGTCGGCGCGGTCAAGCTGGCTGCGGCAGGCCCGGCGGCGATGCGGGGGCCGATCACGCTGATGAAGGCGGAACACCGTACGAAGTAACATTTCTCAAGTATCTCAAGATATATTTGTGATGTCGTAATTTTCCGGTCCAATTTCCCTGGCGGTTGTCATGCGCACGGCGAGAGGTCCCGATCGTCGCGCCCTAGTGATGGATATCGAGGTTCGGGCATTCCTCATGGAGCTGCTGATACTGGCGGCCGTCGAACCGCGCCTCGCACGGCGCGTAGATGCGGCGATAGCCGTGGTCACGGCGGTGCAGCACGGTGAAGCTCGTATCGCCCATGCCGTCGTAAAGCAGATGACAAGTTCCGTCCTGTCCCCTTTCCGCGATCAGCAACTTGCATCCGGCCGTGCCACACCAGTCGATCCCGTCTTCCAGCACGTAGACATAATCCGGGTGGCCCTGATCATTCAGAACAGTGGTGGCAACTTGTGCTATCCTGACCATTTCATCGGGGAGACCAGGATAATTCTGCCAACTGCTCTCGCGAAGCGCTTCTTTCAGACAGCTCACCTGATCCGTGCTCTTGCCTTTGGAGAAGGTGAGCATTTGCGCATCAGCAAGTGAAAGGACGCTGGTCGCGAGCGTTATCGCGATCACCAAGCGGTTGACCACGCGCCCGAAGAGACTACTCATACCGTGCACCGGAGAAGGTGCGCAGACGCGTTTCAATCGGACGATCCGCGGGTTTTAAGAGTAGCCCTATGCTTGTGAGAGCATTCGCTTTGACCCTGTCGAGATAATCGGCAGTCGCGCGGGCGCCCTCGCGATGCGCGGCGGCGAGAATGCCTGCGAGGGTCACTGGGAAGCGCGCTTTGAGGCCGTCGATGGTTTCGCTAATATGAGCGAAGGCGCCGTTCGCCCAGAGCTGCCGTTCGAGGTCGTCCAGGTAGTCGGAGAGCGCCTTTTCTTGCGCTTCAGGGTCGGCGAGGAATTCGGTTCGAGAGTGAATTCCGTATTTTCCGGTCCAGCGACCATCGGCATCGATCATCCCGGCTGCCTGAAGACCCACCGGCTTCAGCTGATAGCGGCCGAGCGCGATGAGTTTGGGATTGTTGGCGTTGTTTACTTCGCCATAGCCGAAATTCTGGTGCTCCGCCGATCTCTCGGCGATCGCGAGGCGGTTGCGGAAATCGGCGTTCGGGTAGTGCTCCCAGGCGCGCGAGACGGCCGCGCTGGTGCCGCCGCCCGCAGCGGTCGGGATCTGCTCGCTGCCGCTCGAGCCCGCGCTTCCCTCCTCGGCCGGATCGTCCAGGATGAAATCGCCCGCGACGTCGTCGCTCCAGCGGCCGCGGTCGTCGCGCGTCTCGTCCGGATTGAAATTGGCCTTGAGCAAGTCGTCGGCGCGGGCGAGCCGCTCGACCCGGTCCTCGGCAATCGCGCCGAGGCGCAGCCGTACCGCCGCGATCATGGCCAATGGCAGATTGCCTTCGCAGAGATGTGCAGCGACCCGATGCAATCCGGTGACGCAGCCTGCCGCATCGGACGAGTCGCCATAGGCGGCCCTGAGCAACGTCTCGATTTGATCGCCGGAGCGGACCCGATAGCCGCCAGCTCCGTTGCGCTCGATCAGCTCCGCCGGACCGAGCCAGACCCCGTCCTCGCCGCAATAGACGCCCTCACTCGCGGCGCGCCGCTCCGCCAGTTGGAACATGACCCCTCCCATTCGGAACGAACCATGAATTTAGGGAGCAGCCTCGGCGCGGTCAAGGTCCGCTGCATCAGGCCGGCAGCGTGTCCTGCAGCGATAGGCGTCGCGGTTGCGTCAGCGACGCATCCGATCACTCGGCCGCGGCCATTTGCGCGGCTTCGCGCTCGGCTTTCATTTCGAGGAGGGCGCGGCGGAAGTCTTTTGGCATGATCTTGACGAACTGCCCGACCGCGCTGTCCCAGTCTTCGAGCAGGGTGCCGGCGCGGGCGCTGCCGGTGAAGAGGTGGTGGCGCTCCAAGAGGATGCGCAGGCGGGCGGCGTCGAAGCGCAAGAGGTCGCCCATGCCGGCGTCCTCGACATTGGGCGAGCGCTGGTGCGGGCGGTCGGGATCGTCGGCCTCGTCCGGCCCGGCGGGCTCGACGGTTTCGAGACCCACCGTCGCCAAGTTGCACAGGTTGGCAAAGCGCCGCCCGGGGTCCCAGACATAGGCGATGCCGCCCGACATGCCGGCGGCGAAATTGCGCCCGGTCTCACCGAGCACGGCGACGACCCCGCCGGTCATGTATTCGCAGCCGTGGTCGCCGGTGCCTTCGACCACCGCCACCGCACCCGAATTCCTGACCGCAAAGCGCTCGCCCGCGACCCCTTCGAAATAAGCTTCGCCGGCAATCGCGCCATAGAGCACGGTGTTGCCGATGATGATGTTTTCGGTCGGCTCGCGGCGGGCTTCGGGTGGCTGGCGCACGATCAGGCGGCCGCCGCTAAGCCCCTTGCCGACATAGTCGTTGGCGTCGCCATAAAGCTCGAGGTTGACGCCGCGTGCGAGAAACGCGCCAAAGCTGCCGCCGGCGGTGCCGCGAAAGCTGATCCAGACCGTGTCCGGCGCGAGGCCGGCATGGCCATAGCGCCGCGCCACCTCGCCCGACAGCATCGCGCCGACGGTGCGGTGGACATTGCGGATCGGGTATTCGAGCCGCACCGGCGCGCCCGCGTCGAGCGCCGGCTGCGCTGCGGCGATCAGCTCGTTGTCGAGCGCCCGGTCGAGATGATGCTGCTGGCGCTCGCAATGATGGATCGCAACACCGGGGGCGGCGGGCGCCTGATAAAGCAGGCGCGAGAGGTCGATGCCTTTGGCCTTCCAGTGCTCGACCGCGGGCACCATGTCGAGCCGGTCGACGCGGCCGATCAGGTCGCCGAAGCGGCGGAAGCCGAGCCCCGCCATCAATTCGCGCACTTCCTCGGCGACAAAGAAGAAATAGTTGATGACGTGCTCGGGCGCGCCGGTAAAGCGGGCGCGCAAGACCGGGTCTTGCGTGGCGATGCCGACCGGGCAGGTGTTAAGGTGGCATTTGCGCATCATGACGCAGCCGGCGGCGATCAGGGGTGCGGTCGAAAAGCCGAACTCGTCGGCGCCGAGCAAGGCGCCGATGACAACGTCGCGGCCGGTCCGGATGCCGCCATCGACCTGCACCGCGATGCGCCCCCTGAGCCCGTTCAGCACCAATGTCTGCTGGGTTTCGGCGAGCCCGATCTCCCAGGGCGAGCCGGCATGGGTGAGCGAGGTCAACGGGCTGGCGCCGGTGCCGCCTTCGAACCCGGAGATCGTGACATGGTCGGCGCGCGCCTTCGAGACCCCGGCGGCGACGGTGCCGACACCGACCTCGGAGACGAGCTTGACCGAGACCGCGGCCCGCGGGTTGGCGTTTTTCAGATCGTGGATCAGCTGGGCCAGGTCCTCGATCGAATAGATGTCGTGGTGCGGCGGCGGCGATATGAGGCCGACGCCGGGGGTCGAATGGCGCACCTTGGCGATCGCCTTATCGACCTTGTGGCCGGGCAATTGCCCGCCTTCGCCGGGCTTTGCCCCTTGCGCCATCTTGATCTGCAAGACATCGGCGTTGACCAGGTACTCGGTGGTGACGCCAAACCGGCCGGAGGCCACCTGCTTGATCGCCGAGCGTTTGGAGTCGCCGTTTTCGAGCGGCTTGAACCGCTCGGCTTCTTCGCCGCCCTCGCCGGTGTTGGATTTGCCGCCGATGCGGTTCATCGCAATCGCCAAGGTCGTGTGCGCCTCGCGGCTGATCGAGCCAAAGCTCATCGCCCCGGTGGCAAAGCGCTTGACGATCTCGCGCGCCGACTCGACCTCGTCGAGCGGCACCGGCGCCGCCCCCTCGCGCAACGTCATCAGTCCGCGGATCGTCAGCAGGCGCTCGCTCTGGTCGTTGATCGAGGCGGCAAAGGCGCGGTAATCGTCGCGCGAATTGCCGCGCGCCGCGTGCTGCAGCGCGGCGACCGATTGCGGCGTCCAGGCGTGGTCCTCGCCGCGCAGGCGAAAGGCATAGTCGCCGCCGGCGTCGAGCATCTCGTGATAGATCAGATCGTCACCGTAAGCGTGCCGGTGCCGCGCCACCGCCTCCTCGGCGATCTCGCGCAACCCCACGCCTTCGATCGTCGTCGCCGTGCCGGTAAAGTATTTCTCGACAAAATCGCCGGCGAGCCCGACCGCATCGAAGATCTGCGCGCCGCAATAGGATTGGTAGGTCGAGATCCCCATCTTGGAGATGACCTTGAGGATGCCCTTGCCGACCCCCTTCAGATAATTCTTCTGCACTTCCTCGGCGCCGAGCGGCAGATTGTTTTCCACCCGGATCTGCTCGATCGTGGCAAAGGCGAGGTAGGGGTTGATCGCCTCGGCGCCGTAGCCGGCGAGCGCGCAGAAATGATGCACCTCGCGGGCTTCGCCGGTCTCGACGACGATGCCGGTCGAGGTGCGCAGCCCCTCGCGGATCAGGTGGTGGTGGACCGCCGAGGTCGCCAGCAGCGCCGGGATCGGCACCCGCTCGGCCGAGATCGCGCGATCGGACAGGATCAGGATGTTGTAGTCGGCCGCCACCGCCTCGCTCGCCTCGCGGCACAGGCGCTCGACCGCCGGCGCCATGCCCGCAGCCCCTTCCTCGGCGGGCCAGGTCGCGTCGATCGTGCGGGTGCGGAAGGCGCCGCCGGCGAGCGCCTCGATCGCGTGGATTTTTTCGAGGTCGCCATCGGTCAGGATCGGCTGCGCCACTTCGAGCCGGTAGTGGGTCCCGGCCTCGTGGCCCAGCAGGTTCGGCCGCGGCCCGATCATCGACACCAGCGACATGACCAATTCTTCGCGGATCGGGTCGATCGGCGGGTTGGTGACCTGGGCGAAATTCTGCTTGAAGTAGTTGTAAAGAAGCTTGGGCTTCTGCGACAGCGCGGCGATCGGCGTGTCGGTGCCCATCGAGCCGACCGGGTCGTCGGCGTCGCGCGCCATCGGCTCGAGGAAGAACTGGAGGTCTTCCTGGGTATAGCCAAAGGCTTGCTGGCGGTTGAGGTGGGCGGTCGGGTCGTTCGGCCGCTGCGGCGCGGCGTCGCGCACGAATTCCCGGCGGTGCGCCGCCGACAAATCGGGGAGCTCGGACAATTTGAACTGGGTGGCCGCGAGCCAGGCTTCGTAGGGGTGCTCGGCGGCGAGCTGCCGCTTGATCTCGGCGTCGTCGATGATGCGGCCTTCGTCGAGGTCGATCAGCAGCATCTTGCCGGGCTGGAGCCGCCATTTTTTGGTGATCTTTTCCTCCGGCACCGGCAGGACGCCGGCCTCCGAGGCCAGGATCACATGCTCGTCGTCGGTGAGGATGTAGCGCGCCGGTCGCAGCCCGTTGCGATCGAGCGTGGCGCCGATCTGGCGCCCGTCGGTAAAGGCGATCGCCGCCGGCCCGTCCCACGGCTCCATCAATGCCGCATGGTATTCGTAGAAGGCGCGCCGCTCGGGCTCCATCTGCGGGTTGCCGGCCCAGGCTTCGGGGATCAGCATCATCATCGCATGGGCGAGCGAATAGCCGCCGCCGACGACCAGCAATTCGAGCGCGTTGTCGATCGAGGCGGTGTCGGACTGGCCGGCGCCGATCAGCGGCACCATCTTGGCGAGGTCCGGGCCGAGCAGGGCCGAGGTCATCGCCTGACGGCGCGCATGCATCCAGTTGACGTTGCCGCGCACGGTGTTGATTTCGCCGTTGTGGCACAAAAAGCGATAGGGGTGGGCGAGCCGCCACGACGGGAAGGTGTTGGTCGAAAAGCGCTGATGGACGAGGGCCAGGGCCGAGATCGTCAGCGGGTTGCGCAGATCGGCGTAAAAGCTCTCGACCTGCGGCGCCAGCAGCAGCCCTTTGTAAACGACGGTCCGGGTCGAAAAGGACGGCATGTAAAGCTCGGGCAGCCCGGGCAGCCCGTGCTCCTGGCCCAGCGCCACGACGCTGTTGAGCGCCTGCTTGCGGATCGTCAGGATTTTGCGCTCGAAGGCATCCTGGCCGGGGAGCGCGGGGTCGCTGGCGACGATCGCCTGCCGGATCACCGGCATCGTCGCGACAACGCGGGCGCCGAGCCCTTTTGTGTCGGTCGGCACATCGCGCCAGCCGACCAGGCGCTGGCCTTCGGCACCGATAAAATGCTCGACATGCCGCGTCGCGAAATCGCGCGCCGCCGCGTCGCGCGGCAAAAAGCACATCGCGACCGCGTACTGGCCGGGCGCCGGCAGGGTGAGGCCGGCGCTCGTCGCCCAATCGCGCAGCAGCGCGTCCGGCATCTGGATCAGGATGCCGGCGCCGTCTCCTACCAGCGGATCGGCGCCGACCGCGCCGCGATGATCGAGGTTGACCAGGATCTGAAGCCCGCGCGCGATGATGTCGTGCGATTTTCGTCCGCGGATATTGGCGACGAAACCGACACCGCACGCATCGTGCTCGTTGCGCGGGTCATAGAGGCCCTGTCTCCCCGGTAACGCCATCGCGGCTGCTCATCACCTGAAATTGTTTCGGCCGGCCGGCTCCCGTTGCCCGAACGGTGGACCAAACCTGATAATAGGCATGTTGCACTGCGCGAATCGAGGCGAAATCGCGCCCGGCCGCCGGCCCGCCCCGACCGGCGGCGCCATTTCGCCTTGCGCCGCCGAAAATCGGCAGCGGTGCAGCCGCCGCAGAAGCCGCCCATGGGCGCAGCGCTACCTCGCCAGCGCGGCGAGGTGACGCATCAGCCCGATGCCATAACGGGTCGGCGTGCCCGAATAATCGGCGATCAGCGCCGGAAACCCACCGCAATCGTAGGTATCCCACGCCCAGCCGAGATAGGAGAGGCGGCCCTGGTCGGCGAATTTCATAAACGGCGCGACATAGGTCGTCGCACAGTCGTATTCGCCGAGCTCGCCGGTGACGACCGGCACGGTTTTGGCCACTCGCGTCACCGCCGGCCATTGCGCCTTGGTCGCCACCAGCCAGCTGCGGCAGGCGGCCGGGGTGCCGGTTCCGGGCGGTCCGCAATAGCTGTGATAGCCGGCCACCAGCTGCGCCTGTCCCCGCACCGGGTTGGTGGCGGCCGAGCGCAGCGGGTCGTCGGGGGCGTAGGCGAGCCAACGCCCCAGATCCGAGGCATAGGCGAGCCCGCCCAGCATGATCGGCTGCGTGGCGCCAGCCTTGCGCACCGCCGCCACCAGCGCCGTCATGCCGGCCGTGCGCCAGGGCTGTGCGCCGGTCGTCACCGTGCAGCCGTCGCGCCAGCAACGCCAGGATTCGACATAAGGCTCGTTGTAGAGATCGAAGATGACCGCCGGGCGGTCTTTGAAAGCGGCGGCGACCGACGACCAGAAAGCCGGGGCATGATCGGCATCGGCCATCGGCTGCTGCGCATTGGCGAGGTTCTTTCCCGGCGCGTTCCAATGCAGGTCGAGGATGGCGTAGAGGCCGGCCGCGTTGAGCCGCGACACAAACCGCAGGATGGCGTTGCGATAGGGGGCGCCCTGGTCCGGATTGCCGGCGCCGAGATTGATCCCGAGCCAGCAATCCTCGTTGAGCGGGATGCGCACGACATTGGCGTGCCAGGCCCGGATCGCGGCGATCGCGGCCGCACCCACCGGCCCGTCGAAGATGCCGCCGCCCGAGAGGCACATATATTCGGTGCCGGACCGGTCGACTCCGAGGAGGCGGATCGCCCTGCCGCGGCCATCGACCAGCGTGTTGCCGCGGACATGGACGGCGAACGGAGGTATCGCGGCATTGCCGCTCGGCTCGGCGCCCGCCGCGCCCGACCCGAGGAGGCCGAGCCAAAGGACCGCAGCCCCGACGACTCCCGCCGCCGCTCGCCTCATCGCCGACACGTCGTCATGCCCGTGCGCCCCCTCATGCCCGTGCGCCCCCTCATGCCGGTGCGCCGGAGGTTGGTTTCGCACCACCGGCCGCCGCAAAACGATGCTGCAAAGATAGTCGGGCATGCTCGTGCCGTCTCGATCGGGATCAATTTCAGCGACCCGGCCGCAACGCCTCGCGGCGGCCGAAGATGATCGTTACCAGGCACCAGCGCACCGCGGCTCGGTTCCGTTCGGCGTTGCCTCCGAGACTCTCGACACATTTTTGCCACAACATGCCGGCACCCCTAAGTTAGAGGTTGCGCGTCAAAGATCGACTAATCCGCTTACGTTCTTTGAAGCGAGATCTAGTATCGATCGACCCCACACCTCCGGCGCCGCATGACCTTGCGGTAATCCGGCAAGGCTTCCCGCCGTTATCGATCCTTCCGCAACTGGTTTTTTATGAACGCAATCCGCGACGGTCCGGCGCCGAGCCTTGGCAGCCGCACCCGATCGACATGGGATTTCAGCTTTCGGGGGAGGGGCGGCTTTGCGTCGAATGTTATCTGCAACGAATTGGGGGGTGGGGCGATGAGCAGCCGTGTTTTGCGCGGTTTGATCGCAATGTTTGCAGCAATATTAGTAGCTGACGCGGGCATGCCGTCGGCCGCAGCCGCGTCCGGTGTGGTCAACTCGATCACGCTGACCAACCGGAGCGGGGTGGCGCAGCTCAATTATCCGCTGCAGTTCGGCCGGCCGTTTGTCGATGGCGCGGTCGAGGGCGAGCCTGTCGTGCTGATCAACGGGGTGGCGGCGGCGAGCCAGGCCGATGTCAAAAACCGCTACCCCGACGGCTCGGTCGAGTTCGCGGTGATCGCGGTGGTGGTCCCGGCGCTGCCGGCGAGCGGCTCGTTGACCCTGACCTTTCAGGACCGGGCGCCCGGCAGCCACACACCGCTATCGAGCGCGCAAATGCTCGACCCGAGCTATGATTTCAACGCAATGATGATGCTGAAGAGCACCAGCACGGGCGTCGGCAAGACGGTGTCGGCGCGGACGATGCTGGCGAACGGCGACTACCAGTTGTGGACCGCGGGGCCGGTGGCGCAGACGATCATCCTCGGCGACGACAGCACGGCGCGCAAATACGACATCGGCTTTGACGGCTACCACCCGTTCCGGCCGCGCTTTTACGCAACCTTCTGGCCGGCGACGCATCAGGTGGCGGTGCGCTATGTCGGCGAGAACGACAATGTCCAGGAGGTCGAGGACCTCAGCTACAACCTCACCCTGATCGCCGGCAACCTGATCGGCTACGGCAAAACCGGCCTGACCCAGTGGGCGATGACCAATTGGAGCCGCAGCTTCTGGCTCGGCAATGGCGCCAATGGGGGCACGCCCTCGCCGCAGATCGATATCGACTATAACCTCGGCTATCTCGAAGCGACCCGCTGGCTGCCCGGCTACGACACGTCGATCAAGCCGACATCGGCGCTGGTCGCCGGCGAATATGCGCTGTGGACCGGACGCCCGCACGACCTTTACGACGGCCAATGGGACGGCGGGCTGTGGCAAAATGCGATGGGCACGACCGGCGAGCGCCAGGAGATCGGCCCCTACCCGACCTGGGACGTCTTGTGGCTCTACACCGGCGATTGGCGGATGCGCCAGATGGCGCTGGGGCTCGACGATTTGGCCGCGGCGTGGCCGGCCAATCTGCGCGAAACCGACCCCGCCCGGCGCTTGCAGCGCACCGACCCAGCGGGGCTCAGCCCCGAAACCGGGCTCGGCCATACCGTCTCGATCACCGACCGGCGCAGCACCGAGTTTTTTGACGCCGGCTATATCTTTACTCAGGGGCTGGCGGCCGACCGACCGGTTCAGGTCGGGCCTTTCAGCCTGCACAACCCTTGGACATTCGACGGCGCGCACCAGCCGCAGCCGTGGTTTGTGCCTTATGTGCTGACCGGCGACCCGTGGTATCTCGACGAGGCTTACCTGTGGGCCGGGTTCAGCGCCTCGCGCTATCCGGGCGGCGTGACCAAGGCCGCTTATGGCCGCGGCCCGACCGGGGCCGAGGGGGTGATCGCCGACGAGCTGCGCGGTGCCGGCTGGGTCTTGCGCTCGCGCGTCGAGACCGCGCTGATGGCCCCCGACAGCGACCCCGAGAAAGCCTATTTCACGACCCTGACCAACGACGCGCTGGCCCGCTGGGAAGGTGGGCTCGGGGTGATGGGCACCCCCTTCGACGGCAGCGCCGTCAAGCTCTGGGGCGCCAAATACGGCGATTATTACAGCACCGAGGACGGGACCAGCCCCGAGCACGGCCTGCCGCCGCCGCTCGGCAATTGGGAGTCGAACGGCAGCCCGCCGACCAAGGCCAACCCCGTTATCTCGCAAAACGAGGCGCCGGGCATCTTTGTGCCGGGGGCGGTCGGCACGATCACCTCGCCGTGGATGCAATATTATCTGATCTACGGGCTCGGCCGGGCCAAGGAGGTCGGGTTTGCCGCCGAGCCGCTGTTGGCGCACACCGCGGCGTGGCTCACGGGCCTCGTCAACAATTCGGGCTATCCCACGCTGGTGGCGCAATACGAGATGCCGGTCGAGAAAAGCGGCGGCGGGTTCTTCGCGACATGGGCCGCAATGATCGCGGCATTGAAACCGGCCTGGCTCACCGGCAACGGCTATGTCTCGACCGATGGCGGCGTGTCGCTGCCGGCCTATTGGGCGCAAAACCTCAACGCCGACGGGCGCCAGGGTTGGGCGATCGCCGCCGCCGGCTTTCTCACCGGCGAGCCGGGCGGGGCGCAGATGTGGTCCTGGATGCAGCAGCACGTCTACAACGCCATCGGCGACTGGGCGAGCAACCCCGGCGCCGGCCCAAAATGGGCGGTGCTGCCGCGCACCGACGCGAACGCGCTGCCGGCGATGCCGACCGTCCCGCCGCCCCCTTCGCCACCCCCCGCCCCGGCGCCATGCAATTGCGCCGTCGGCGTCACCCACTGAGCGCGAGCCCACTGAACTCGAGCCCACTGGGGGCAAGTCAGGATCAGCCGGCCGCCCGCCAAAGGACGCCCGGCCCCCTGGCTCAAACGGGGGCGAGATACGCCGGCCCGGTAGCCCCGGACCCCCGCTTTCGCGCGTGTGAAGAAATTGAAGACCGGCTGGATCAGCGCGGCGCGTCCCCCGCTTTCGCGAGGGCAGGTCCTTCGAGACAGTCGCTCAGGATGAGGTGTGTTCTTACTGCCATCAGCAGCTTGCCTCATGCTGAGGAGCGCCCTTCGAGACGCCGCCTGCGGCGGCTCCTCAGGACAGGCGGGCGCGTCTCGAAGCACGCACGGTGCCGATGCAGCGCCCTATTTCCGATCCCCGCCAATTCTTTCACACGCTCTTTCGCGGGGTAAACGACGAACAGAAAATAACGGCGCCACCTGTCCGGTTCGTGCTGACGGCGAAAATGTGGGAAATAAACGCTCGCCTGCCGTGGCATATAGGTGGTGGGCGCGACAGGGATTGAACCTGTGACCCCTACGATGTCAACGTAGTGCTCTCCCGCTGAGCTACGCGCCCGCGCCGCCCCGGCACGGGGGCGGTGATAGCGGATCGCCGCAGCCGAGGCAAGCGCCGGCCAGGAACGGCCCCGCCGCTCACCAGCTCAACGGCTTGCGGCAGACCGAATACCAAAGCCCCAGATTCTGGTCGCGCCAATGCGGGTCGGCGCAGTTCTTGGCGACCATCGCCGCCGATTCAGTGGCGCTCGGCGGCGCTACCGGTGACGAATCGGAGCACGCCGCCAGAAGCACGGCAACGAGCGCCGCAACTGCCAGCCTCACCGTTGCACCTCCTCGGCATCGGCACCGGATCGACGCCAACCTACGGCCGGGCCTGCGGCATTTTCAAGGCAGGCGCGCGCCCGACTGTCGGCGCTGCCCCGGCACCGTGGCCGGTTTTGCCGGCGCCGGCGCGGCAAGATAGAGTGCCGGCGCGAAATGTGGCAGAGCGGGGCATCCATGAAGAGCGACAACAGGCCGCGCAATTATCGCCCCGACACGCTCCTGACCCATCTCGGGCGGCGGCCCGAGGCGCAGCACGGTGCGGTCAATCCGCCCGTCTACCACGCCTCGACGATCCTTTCGCCGAACATGGCCGAATGGGAAGCGCGGCGCGCGCCGGAAAAGCGCTTTGACATCGTGCGCTACGGGCTCCTCGGCACCCCGACGACCTTTGCCTTGGAAGAGGCGGTGGCGGCGATCGAGGGTGGCTATCGGGCGATGCTGATGTCGTCGGGGCTGGCTGCGATCACCGCCCCCTTGCAGGCTTGCCTCAAATGCGGCGACCATTTGCTGATGGTCGATACCGCCTATGGGCCGGCGCGTCATTTCTGCGACCATGTGCTGACCCGCTCCGGCGTCGCCACGACCTATTACGATCCGCTGATCGGCGCCGGCATCGCGCGCCTGATGCGCCCCAGCACCCGCGTCGTTTATGTCGAGTCGCCGGGCTCGCTGACCTTTGAGGTGCAGGACGTGCCGGCAATCGCCGATGCGGCGCATGCGGGCGGCGCCAAGGTGCTGATGGACAACACCTGGGCCTCTCCTTGGCTCTTTCGGTCTTTCGCGCATGGCGTCGACGTGTCGATCCACGCCGCGACCAAATACATCGTCGGCCACTCCGACGTGATGCTGGGTGCCGTCATCACCACCGAGGAGATGTATCTGCCGGTGCGCACGATGGCCGCCGATCTCGGCCATTGCGCCGCCCCCGACGATGCTTATTACGCGTTGCGCGGGTTGCGCACCTTGAGCGTGCGGCTCGAACGCCACCAAAAAAACGCGCTCCACGTCGCACGATGGCTCCAGACCCGGCCCGAAGTGGCGCGGGTGCTCTACCCGGCGCTGCCCGAAGATCCAGGCCATGCCTTGTGGAAACGCGATTTTTCGGGAGCGAGCGGGCTGTTCGGCGTGGTGCTGAAGCCCGCATCGAAAACCCAGGTCTATGCGTTGATCGACGCGCTCGACCTGTTCGGCATCGGGTCGAGCTGGGGCGGCTTTGAAAGCCTGATCCTGCCGACGAGCCCGGCGGGCGGGCGGACCGCGACCGGATGGGCGCCGCAAGGCCCGACGCTCCGCCTCCATATCGGCCTCGAAGACCCGCAGGATTTGATCGAGGACCTCGATCGCGGGTTGCACGCGCTGCGCGCCGCCGAGGACACGTAGGGCGTGTCGCGGACCGCTGTCGTCACCAGGCATGCCGTCACCGGGCATTTCGTTCGCTGACGGCGCGCCGCCGGCGCGCAGCCGGTAGAGGGCCCGGCACTGGAACGCCGCACCGTTTTTCCCGGCCGGCTGTTCCCGGCGTTGCTGCTGTTGCCGCAGCTGGCGGTGACATTTGTCTTTTTCTTTTGGCCGGCGGCGCAGGCGCTGCTGCAATCGGTGCAGCGCGGCGACGCATTCGGGCTTTCGACCCGCTTTGTCGGGCTCGACAATTTCGCCGCGCTCCTCGCCAGCCCGGATTATCTCGCCTCGCTTCAAACCAGCTTTGTCTTCAGCTTCGCGGTCGCGGCTTTGGCGCTCGCCGCCGGCCTTCTCTTCGCCGCCATGGCCGACCGCGTCGTGCGGGGCGCGGCGATCTACAAGACAGCGCTGATCTTGCCTTATGCGATCGCCCCCGCGATCGCCGGGGTCTTATGGCTGTTTTTGTTTCACCCGAGCTTTGGCATCGTCGGCTCGACATTGCGCCGGGTGGGCATCGACTGGAATTACCTGCTGAACGGCCGCCAGGCGCTGGCGCTCGTCGTGCTCGCCGCCGCCTGGAAGCAGATCGGATATAATTTTCTGTTCTTTCTCGCCGGATTGCAGGCGATCCCCAAATCCTTGCTCGAAGCCGCAGCACTCGACGGCGCCGGCGCGGCCCGCAGGTTTTGGCACATCACCTTGCCGTTGCTGGCGCCCACCAGCTTTTTTCTGCTCGTCGTCAACCTCGTCTACGCGTTTTTCGACACCTTTGGGATCATCCAGAACGTGACCCAGGGCGGGCCGGCGAGGGCGACCGAAATTCTCGTCTACAAGGTTTGGTATGACGGCGTGGTCGGTCTCGACCTCGGCGGCTCGGCGGCGCAATCGGTGATCCTGCTGGCGATCGTCAGCGCTCTGACAGCGGTCCAGTTCCGCGTGATCGAGCGTCGGGTGCATTACGGATGAGAGGCTGAGATGGCAGGTTCCGGCAGAGGTGCGTGGATCCCGCACGCGGTGCTGCTGGCGGGCCTCGCCCTGGTGCTGTTTCCGGTCTACGTCGCCTTGGTCGCATCGAGCCTCACTTTGCGCGACATCCTCGACGCGCCGATGACCCTGATCCCCGGCCCGCACCTTGTCGAAAATTTCCGGCAGGCGCTCGGCCAAGGGACCCTCGGCACCAGCGGCCAGGGTGTGGCGCGGATGATGGCGAACAGCTTTGTCATGGCGCTCGCCATCGCCATCGGCAAGATCGCGATCTCGCTGCCCTCGGCCTATGCCGTCGTGTTCTTCCGCTTTCCGCTGCGCCGGCTGGCCTTCTGGGCGATCTTTGTCACCCTGATGCTGCCGGTCGAGGTGCGGATCATCCCGACCTATCAGGTGGCCGCCGATCTGCGGCTGATCGACAGCTATGCCGGGCTCGCGCTCCCGCTGATCGCCTCGGCAACCGCGACCTTGCTGCTCCGCCAGTTTTTTCTGACCCTGCCGGACGAGCTCGTCGAAGCCGCACGCCTCGACGGCGCCGGCCCCTGGCGGTTTTTCATCCACATCGCGATCCCGCTGTCGCGCACCAATATCGCCGCGCTCTTCGCGATCCTCTTTATCTATGGCTGGAACCAGTATCTATGGCCGCTCCTCGTCACCAACAGCCCGGCGATGACGACGATCGTCGTCGGCATCCGCGAGATGATCGGCAACGGCGACGCTCAAACCGCCTGGCAGCTCGTCATGGCGACGGCACTCTTGGCCGTGCTGCCGCCGATCGCCGTGGTGCTCGCGATGCAGCGCTGGTTTGTCGCGGGCCTGATCGAGCCCGAAAAATGAAAACGCGGTGCGGCAAGCCCTTGACCTTGCTGTGCCGGGGTTCGCGCGGGATGGGTCGATGCTGCGGCGCCGCATTGACCTTGTCCGGGCTCGACCATAAGTTCGGCGGCGGATGCGGCGTCCGAGCGGCCGCATCCTGAGGCAAGGAATCAGCATCGATGAAACCGACGCGGCGGCCGCGCAACCCATGCTTTTCATCGGGCCCTTGCGCCAAGCGGCCGGGCTGGTCGCCCGCGGCGCTCCAAGCAGCGCTGGTCGGCCGCTCGCACCGTTCCGGCGTCGGCAAGGCGCGGATCGTCGAGGTGGTCGACCGCTCGCGGGCGATCCTCGGCGTGCCCGCGGATTGGCGGGTCGGCGTCGTTGCCGCCTCGGACACCGGGGCGCTCGAAATGGCGATGTGGTCGCTGCTGGGCGCGCGCGGCGTCGATATGCTGGCCTGGGAAAATTTTGGCGAAGGCTGGGTTGCCGACGCGAAGCAGCTCGGGCTGCCCGATGTCCGGGTGCTGCACGCGCCCTACGGCAAGCTCCCCGATCTCGCGCGAGTCGATCCGGCACGCGACGCGGTTTTCCCATGGAACGGCACAACCGCCGGGGTGCGGCTGCCGAACGGCGATTGGATTGCCGCCGACCGCCAGGGCCTGGCGATTTGCGATGCGACCTCGGCCGTCTTCGCGATGCGGCTCCCTTGGGACAAGCTCGATGTCGTCACCTGGTCGTGGCAGAAGGCGCTGGGCGGCGAGGCGGCGCACGGCATGCTGGCCTTGTCGCCGCGCGCGGTCGAGCGGCTGGAGAGCTATGCCCCGCCGCGGCCCTTGCCCAAGCTGTTCCGGCTGACCGCCAAGGGCAAGCTGATCGAGGGCATCTTCCAGGGCGAGACGATCAACACGCCCTCGATGCTGTGCGTCGAGGACGCGCTCGAACTCGCTCGAATGGGCGCAGTCGATCGGTGGTCTGGATGCCTTGGTCGCGCGCGCCGAGCGCAACCTCGCGGTTATCGCCCGCTGGGTCGAGCGCACGCCGTGGCTGCGGTTTCTGGCCGAGGACCCGGCCACGATCTCCTGCACCTCGCCGCAGCTCGAAATTGTCGATCCCTGGTTCACCGCGCTGTCGCCGGAGGAGCGCTTTCGCACCGTGCGGGCGATGACCCGGCGGCTCGAGGACGAAGGTGCCGCCTACGACATCGCCAGCCATCGCGCCTCGCCGCCCGGCATCCGCATCTGGACCGGCCCGACCGTCGCGGCGGAGGATGTCGAAACCCTGCTGCCGTGGCTCGACTGGGCCTGGGACGAGCAGCGCCGCGCCAACACACCCGCTTGATATCGCCACCACGGAGCCACAGAGAGCACGGAGGGGGAATTGGGCCTCTCTCATGGCGGCGCTCTGAGCGAACGTGTGGTTGGTCTGGCGATCGATGTTCATCGGCACCTCGGTCCGGGGCTTCTGGAATCCGCCTACGAGGAATGCCTGTGTTTCGAGCTGAGGGACAACAACGTCGCTTATTCTCGACAGGTCCCATTGCCGATCTTATACAAAGGCATCCGGCTCGAATGCGGCTATAGGATGGATATCGTTGTCGAGAATGAACTTATCGTAGAGGTCAAAGCAGTTGACCATTTGATGCCCATCCATGATGCCCAAGTTCTTACCTATCTTCGCCTGAGCGGCCATAAGGTTGGGTTGCTGATCAATTTCAACAGCATCCTGCTGAAGAATGGATTAAAGCGTGTGGTTCTGTAAGCCGATCTTCCGTGTCCTCCGTGCCTCCGTGGTAAATCCCGCTGCAAGCCAGGGTGTGAGATGCCGAAAGTGTTGATATCCGACGCGCTGAGCCCGCGCGCCGCCGAAATCCTGCTCGCCCGCGGCATCGATGTGGACATGCTGCCCGGCATCGGCGCCGACGAGCTGAAGGCGCGCATCGCCGATTACCATGGGCTCGCGGTGCGCTCGGCGACCAAGGTCACCGCCGGGCTGATCGCTGGCGCGCCGGCGCTCAAGGTGATCGGCCGGGCCGGGATCGGCGTCGACAATATCGATGTCGCCGCGGCGACCCAGCGCGGCATCGTCGTCATGAACACCCCCTATGGCAACTCGACGACCGCGGCCGAGCACACGATCGCCATGCTGCTGGCGCTGTGCCGGCAGATCCCGGCCGCCGACCGCTCGACCCAGGCCGGCAAATGGGAGAAGTCGCGTTTTATGGGGGTCGAGCTGACCGGCAAGACCTTGGGCATCATCGGCTGCGGCAATGTCGGCGCTGCGGTCGCCGAGCGCGCGCTCGGGCTGCGCCTGAAGGTGCTGGCCTTCGACCCGTTTCTGTCGGCCGAGCGCGCCATCGATCTCGGCGTCGAAAAGGTCGATTTCGAGGCGCTGCTCGCCGCCGCCGATTTCATCACCTTGCACACGCCGTTGACCGAAGCGACGCGCGATTTGATCGACGCCGCGGCGATCGCCCGGATGAAGCGCGGGGCGCGGCTCGTCAATTGCGCGCGCGGCGAGCTCGTCGTCGAGGAGGACCTCGCCCGGGCGCTCGACAGCGGCCATGTCGCCGGTGCCGCGATCGACGTCTTTGCCGACGAGCCGGCGCTGAAAAGCCCGCTGTTCGGGCGCGACAACGTCGTTGCCACGCCGCATCTGGGTGCGGCCACCACCGAGGCGCAGGAGAATGTGGCGGTGCAGGTCGCCGAGCAGATGGCCGATTTTCTGCTGACGGGCGCGGTGTCGAACGCGGTCAACACGCCCTCGCTCTCGGCCGAGGAGGCCAAGCGCATCCGGCCCTATATCAGGCTCGCCGAGCAGCTCGGCAGCGTTGCCGGGCAGCTAACCGAGACCGGCATCGCCGCGGTCGCGGTCGAATACGAGGGTGCGATTGCCGAGCTCAACGTCAAGCCCTTGACCGCGATCGCGCTGACCGGGCTCTTGGCGCCGCAGCTCGCCGCCGTCAACATGGTCAACGCGCCGGTCGTCTGCCGCGAGCGGAATATCCGGGTCAGCGAGACGCGGCGCGCCGAGCCGGGCGATTACCAGACGCTGATCCGGGTCGTCGTCACGCCAAACGGGCCGCCCGGCCGAGACCGGCCGCGCGAGGTCGCCGGCACTCTCTTTGGCGGCGACAAGCCGCGCCTCGTCGCGGTCGAGGGCATCCCGCTCGAAGCCGAGCTCGGCGGCCACATGCTGTTTGTGCGCAATCTCGACAAGCCCGGCTTTATCGGTGCGCTGGGCCAGGCGCTGGGCGCTGCCAAGGTCAATATCGCGACCTTTCACCTCGGCCGCGCGGCACCCGGCGGCAACGCCATAGCACTCGTCGAAATCGACCAGGAATTGACCCCGGCCGTGCTCGACACGGTGCGCGGCCTGCCCAACGTGGTCCAGGTCAAGGCGCTGCGTTTCTGACGCCGGCGCCGCGGCCGCGGCAGCGGTCTAACCATATGCTCGCGGTTTGACCATGTGCTCGGGGTTTGACCGTGTACTCCGGCGCCCTCTGGTGCAAACTGAAACGATGAACGATCTTCCGCACCCGGCATTGCTGCCGAACGGCATGCGCGACCTGTTGCCGCCGGAGGCCGAGACCGAGGCTCGGGTGGTGGCGGAGCTGATGGCGACACTCGCCGCGCATGGCTACGAGCGGGTCAAGCCGCCGTTGGTCGAGTTCGAGGAGACCTTGTTCGCCGGCGCCGGTGCGGCGATGGCCAATGCGACCTTCCGCACGATGGACCCGGCCTCGCACCGGATGATCGGGGTGCGCGCCGACATGACGCCGCAGATCGCGCGCATCGCCGCGACGCGCCTCGGCCACGCCGCCCGGCCGTTGCGGCTCAGCTATGCCGGCCAGGTGCTGCGCGTCAAAGGCTCGGAGATCCGGCCGGAACGCCAGATCGGCCAGGTCGGCGCCGAATTGATCGGCGCGGCGGGCCCGGCCGCCGATGTCGAGGCGATCGCAGTCGCCGGCGAGGCATTGCGGCGGATCGGCGTGCCGCGCCTGTCGGTCGATATCACATTGCCGCCCCTGGTGCCGGCCCTGGTCGAGGCGCACGGCATCGGCGGCCAAGAAGCGGCGGCATTGCGCGCCGCGCTCGACCGCAAGGACGCCGCCGCCGTCGCCGCCGCGGCCGGTGCGGCCGGGGCGCTGTTCGGCGGGCTCTTGGCGGCGGCGGGACCGGCGCAGACCGCGCTCGACGCGCTCGGCCGGCTGCCGCTGCCGCGCTCCGCGCAAGGCGAGCGTGACAGGCTGGCCGCCGTGCTCTACGGGCTGCGGGCTGCCGCACCCGACCTCAGGGCGACGGTCGACCCGGTCGAAAACCGCGGCTTCGAATACCACACCGGGATCAGCTTTACGTTCTTCGCCGCCGCTGCGGGCGGGCGCGGGCCGCAAGGCGAGCTCGGCCGCGGCGGCCGCTACCAGGCCGGCGATCCGGCAGCCCCCGAGCCGGCCACCGGCTTCACCCTCTACACCGACACGATCCTGTGCACCTTGCCCGACCCCCAGCCGCCACGCCGCCTGCTGCTGCTGCCCGCCGCCGATCCCGCCCATGCCCGCGCGCTGCGCGAAGCAGGCTGGATCACCGTCGCCGCGCTCGAGCCGGGCGGCGGCTGGCATGACGTCGCGCGCCGCCTCGGCTGCACGCATATCCTCAATGGCGGCGTGATCGAGGCGGTCGACTAAAGGAGCGGCAGATGGGCAATGTCACCGTCGTCGGCGCGCAATGGGGCGACGAAGGCAAAGGCAAGATCGTCGACTGGCTGTCGGAGCGGGCCGATGTCGTGGTCCGCTTTCAGGGCGGCCACAATGCCGGCCATACCATCGTCATCGGCAATGTCGAATACAAGCTGAGCCTGTTGCCCTCCGGCGTCGTGCGGCCGGGCAAATTGTCGATCATCGGCAACGGCGTCGTCGTCGATCCCTGGGCCTTGATCGCCGAGATCGACGCGATCGCCGCCAAGGGCATCGATGTCAACCCGCACAACCTGAAGCTCGCCGACAACGCAGCGCTGATCCTGCCCTCGCATGGCGCGCTCGACCGCGCCCGCGAAGAGCGGCGCGGCGACAAAAAGCTCGGCACCACCGGCCGCGGCATCGGCCCGGCTTATGAGGACAAGGTCGGGCGGCGGGCGATCCGGGTGTGCGACCTCGCCGACCCGAAGGCGCTCGAATGGCGGGTCGATGACGTGCTGCTGCACCACAACGCATTGCTGCGCGGGCTCGGCGAGCCGGAGATCGACCGCGACGGCCTGTTGTCGGCATTGCGCGCGGTCGCGCCGCGGGTGCTGCCCTATGCCGGCCCGGTGTGGCGGCTGCTCGACGAAGCCCGCGCCCAAGGAAAACGCATCCTGTTCGAGGGCGCGCAGGGTGCGATGCTCGATGTCGACCACGGCACCTACCCGTTCGTCACCTCGTCGAACACGGTGGCCGGCCAGGCCGCGGCGGGTGCCGGCATGGCGCCCGGCGCCATCGGCTTTGTTCTCGGCATCACCAAGGCCTACACGACGCGGGTCGGCACCGGGCCGTTCCCGACCGAGCTCGACGATGCGGTCGGCGACACGCTCGGCGAGCGCGGCCGCGAGTTTGGCGTCGTCACCGGGCGCAAGCGGCGCTGCGGCTGGTTCGACGCCGTGGCGGTGCGCCAGGCGATCAGGATCGGCGGGATCGGCGGGATCGCGCT
Source organism: uncultured Alphaproteobacteria bacterium (assembly GCA_963702685.1). GTDB lineage: Bacteria > Pseudomonadota > Alphaproteobacteria > ATCC43930 > CGMCC-115725 > AP-15. The sequence continues at coordinate 100,952 of CAVPDQ010000015.1, forward strand.
GACCAAGCTCGACGTGCTCGACGGCTTTGCCGAGATCAAGGTCTGCACCGCCTATCGCCATGCCGGCCGGAGCTACGACTATGTTCCGGCGGGGATGAACCTCCAGGCCGAGATCGAGCCGGTCTACGAGACTTTCGCAGGCTGGCCGGGCAATACCCGCGGCGCACGCGCCTGGACCGACCTGCCCAACGCGGCGGTCGAATACATTCGCCGCCTCGAAGCCCTGATCGGCGCCCCGGTGGCGTTGTTATCGACCAGCCCGGAGCGCGACGACACGGTGCTGGTGCGAGACCCGTTCGCCGATTAGCTATCGCCCGGTTCGGCTGTGGCGCGCGGCCGTTTTGTCGGCGGGGTGGGCATGGTCGCGGATATAGCCATCGACGTGGCTGGCGATCGTGTCGAGCCGGTCGATAAAATAATGGTCGGCGCCGGGAATCTTGCGGAAATCGATCTTGATGTCGCGCTGATGCGCGAGCTTGGCGGCGAGCTTTTGCACCGAATCCACCGGCACCACGGTGTCCTGGTCGCCTTGCAGGATCAGGCCCGATGACGGGCATGGCGCCAAGAAGGTGAAATCGTAGACGTTCGCCGGCGGCGCCACCGCGACAAAGCTCTCGATCTCGGGCCGCCGCATCAAGAGCTGCATGCCGATCCACGCGCCAAACGAAAAGCCCGCAATCCAGCAGGTCGCCGCGTTCGGGTTGTAGGTCTGCAGCCAGTCGAGCGCCGAGGCGGCGTCCGAAAGCTCGCCCTCGCCGCGGTCGAAGCTCCCCTGGCTGCGTCCGACGCCGCGAAAATTGAAGCGCAGGGTCGAAAAGCCGGCGCGCACGAAACATTGATACAAGGCATAGACGACCTTGTTGTTCATCGTGCCGCCATGCTGCGGGTGCGGGTGCAGCACCACCGCCGTCGGTGCGGCCGGGGTGCGCGCATGGTGGTAGCGCGCCTCGATGCGGCCCTCCGGCCCGTTGATGATCACGTCAGGCATTGTCGATCCGGATGATGTCCCAGCACGCCCGTCGGACATCGGCTCCGGGCGAACCGACGGATGGCTCGGAATTCTTGATCATTTTCCTCGGACAATTATATCCTTGGCTCCAGGCCGCTCGCGGTAAGGCGCGCGCTGGCGCGGCGTCCTTATATATAGTGAGGCCGATGCTGTTGAGAAACCTGCGTGACGAAATCGACGCCACCCTGGCCCGCGACCCGGCGGCGCGGTCGCGTATCGAGGTCGTGCTGTGCTATCCCGGGTTTCACGCGCTGCTCTGGCATCGCGCGGCGCGTTGGGTATGGGACCGCGGATGGCAGCTCACCGGGCGCTTTCTGTCGCATCTCGGGCGCATGCTGACCGGCATCGAGATCCACCCCGGCGCACGCATCGGCCGGCGTCTGTTTATCGATCACGGGATGGGCTTGGTGATCGGGGAGACTGCCGAGATCGGCGACGATTGCACGCTTTACTCCGGGGTGACCCTGGGCGGGCGGCTGCCGCGGCGCGGCGAGCTCGGCCAGAAGCGCCATCCGACTCTCGGCAACGGCGTTATCGTCGGTTCCGGCGCGCAGATCCTGGGGCCGTTCCGGGTCGGCGACGGCGCCCGCATCGGCGCGGGCGCGGTCGTTATCAACGAAGTGCCCGACGGCGTCACCATGGTCGGGCCGCCGGCCCGTGCGGTGCCGCGGCGCGGCGCTGCCAAAGAGGCCGAGCCCGCCTTCATGCCCTACGGGATCCCCACCGATATTCCCGATCCGATCGCCCGCACGTTGACCGGGCTGCTCGACGAGGTGACCAGCCTGCGCGCGCGCATCGCCGAGCTGGAGCGCGACGGGCCGGCGCATCGCGCCGAGACGGCCGAACCGCCGCCGCTGCCGCACAGCAACGGCGCCGGCAAGAAGGAGAGGCTCTCCTGAGGGCCGGGTCATGAGGCTGAGCACCAAGGGCCGCTATGCCGTCATGGCGATGGTCGATCTCGCCTTTTATGGCCACGGCGCGCCGGTTTCGCTCGCCGAAATCGCCGAGCGCCAGGAGATTTCGCTGTCCTACCTCGAGCAGCTCTTTGCCATGCTGCGCAAGGGCGGGCTCGTCAAGAGCGTGCGCGGCCCGGGCGGCGGCTATCTGCTGGCCCGCGACCGCAGCGAGACCCGCATCGCCGACATCATCCTCGCCGTCGACGAGCCGATCCGCGCCACGCGGTGCGCGCCGGGCGCGCCGACCGGCTGCCGCGGCAACCGGACGCGCTGCCTGACCCACGATCTTTGGGAGGAGCTCGGCAACCAGATCCATCTCTATCTGAGTGCCGTATCGCTCGCCGATGTCTGCGAGCGCCGCGTGCTGGGAACGAGCGGCCGGCTGCATTGCCAAATCTTCGGCGACGCCGCCGCGGAGCCGGTGGCGCGATGATCCGCAGTGGCGCGATGAGCCGCAGTGGCGCGATGCGGCCCCTGAGCTATCTCGACTGGAACGCGACCGCGCCGTTGCGGCCCGAGGCGGCGGCGGCGATGATGGCGGTGCTCGCCGATTGCGGCAACCCGTCCTCGGTCCATCGCTGGGGCCGGGCCGCGCGGCGCAAGGGTCGAGCGGGCCCGTGCCGCGGTCGCCGGGCTGCTCGCGGCGGCACCCGAAGCCGTGGTCTTCACCAGCGGCGGCACCGAGGCAAACCACCTGGCGTTGCTCGGCTGCGGCCGCGAGCGCGTGCTGGTCTCCGCGGTCGAGCACGATTCGGTGCTGCGTGCCGCCCCGCATGCCGAGCAGATACCGGTGGACGGCGACGGCGTCGTCAGCCTCGATGCGCTCGACACGATGCTCGCCGCCGACCCCCGCCCGGCCGTCGTGTCGGTGATGCTCGCCAACAACGAAACCGGGGTGCTGCAGCCGGCTGCGGCGGTCGCGGCGATCGCCCATGCCCATAGCGCGCTCTTTCACTGCGACGCGGTGCAGGCGGCCGGCAAGCTCGCGCTCGACATTGCCGCGATCGGCGCCGATCTCGTCAGCCTGTCGGCGCACAAGATCGGCGGCCCGACCGGGATCGGCGCCTTGGTCGCGACCGAAGCAGCCGGTCTGGCGCCGTTGCAGCGCGGCGGCGGGCAGGAGCACGGGTATCGCGCCGGCACCGAGAACCTCGCCGGGATCGCCGGCTTTGCCGCCGCCGCCGAAATCGCCGCCGCCGAAATCGCGGTCTACGACCGGGTGCGCGGGTTGCGCGATGCGCTCGAGGCCGCCATCGCCGAAGCGGCACCCGATACGGTCGTGGTCGGCGCCCTCGCGTTGCGCCTGCCCAACACCGCGGCGATCGCGATGCCCGGCACCCCGGCCGAAACCCAGGTCATCGCGCTCGACCTCGACGGCGTCATGGTCAGCGCCGGGGCGGCGTGCTCGTCGGGCAAGGTTGGCCCGAGCCACGTGCTGGCGGCGATGCGGGCAGCGCCGGAGATCGCTCTTTCGACAATCCGCATCAGCCTCGGCTGGAGCTCGACCGAGGCCGAGATCGAGCATTTTCTCCACGCCTGGACGCAGCTCTACCGGCGTCGCCGCGGGCGTGCCGAAGCGAGGCGCGCCGCGTGAGCCAGACCCCTCTTCGCTCGGCCGCCAACGCGATGCCGATCTATCTCGACAACCAGTCATCGACCCGCGTCGATCCGCGCGTGCTCGCGGCAATGCTGCCTTATTTCAGCGAAGAATTCGGCAATCCGCACAGCACCAGCCATGCCTATGGCCGGATCGCCGCCGAGGCGATCGAGCGGGCGCGCGGCGAGGTGGCCGCGCTGATCGGTGCCGATCCGCGCGAGCTGGTCTTTACCTCCGGCGCCACCGAAGCGAACAATCTGGCGATCAAGGGGGCCGCACATTTCGCCCGCGCCCACCCGCACGCCGCCGGCCCGCGCGACCATCTCGTGACCCTGGCGACCGAGCACAAATGCGTGCTCGAAAGCTGTGCGGCGCTCGAACGCGAGGGTTTTGCCGTCACCTATCTCTCGGTCGGGCCCGATGGCCTCGTCGCGCTCGACCGGCTCGCCGCGGCGATCTCCGAGCGCACCTTGCTGGTTTCGGTGATGGCCGCGCACAACGAGATCGGCGTGATCCAGCCTTTGGCCGAGATCGGCCAATTGTGCCGCGCCAAGGGAATCCTCTTTCACACCGACGCGGCGCAGGCGGCCGGCAAGATCGTGCTCGACGTCAACGCGATGCGGATCGACCTGATGTCGATATCCGGCCACAAGCTCTACGGGCCAAAGGGGGTCGGCGCGCTTTATGTGCGGCGGCGGCCGCGGGTCAGGCTCGAGCCGCTGATCGACGGCGGCGGGCAGGAGCGCGGGCTGCGCTCGGGCACCTTGCCGACCCCGCTTTGCGTCGGGCTCGGCGCCGCCGCGGCGATTGCCGCCGAGGAGATGGCGCAGGAGGTGCTGCGGTTGCGAGGCTTGCGCGACCGGCTGCACCGGGGGCTGGCGCGGCGCGTGCCGGGGCTCCGGCTCAACGGCGACGCCGAGCGGCGGCTGCCCGGCAGCCTCAATCTGGCCTTTCCGGGAATTTCGGCGCCCGCCTTGATCGAGGCTTGCCCGTCGATCGCAATCTCGACCGGCTCGGCCTGCACCTCGGCCACGGTCGAGCCCTCCTATGTGCTGCGTGCGCTCGGCCTCCCCGATGCGCTCGCCAATGCCGCGATCCGCATCGGCCTCGGCCGGTTCAACACCGAGGCCGATGTCGATTTTGCCGTCGATGCGCTCGCCGCGGCAGCGGACCGGCTGACGCCGCAGCACGGCGCACCTACATAGAAGCAGATAATCGGTGGAGACTGCGATGCGGGCGAGAAAGCAGGCCTTGTCGGTGACCGACGCCGCGGCCGACCGGATCCGGGCATTGCTCGACAAACGGGGCAAGCCGTCGGCCGGGGTGCGCGTCGGCGTCCGCTCGCGCGGCTGCTCGGGGCTCAGCTACACGCTCGAATACGCCGACGAAAAGGGGAAGTTCGACGAGGTCGTCGAAGACAAGGGCGTGACCGTGCTCGTCGATCCGAAGGCGGTCATGTTCATCCTCGGCACCGAGATGGATTACGTCGAGGAGCAGCTGCAAAGCGGCTTCACCTTTCGCAACCCGAACGAAAAGGGCCGCTGCGGCTGCGGCGAGTCGTTCCATGTCTGAGCCGGGCCATGTCTGAGCCGGGCCACGTCTGAGGCAGGCCGCGGGTGAAGCTGTTCCAAATCGAAGAGCCGGAGGGCGGACCCTCCGACCCCGGTGCGCCGGGTGCCGCAATCGGCATCGACGTAACCGGCGCCACAGCCTCGGTCGCCTTTGCGGTCGGCGGCAACGCCGTCGTGCTCGATGACCGTGCGGGCTTTGAGCTGACATTGGCCGTGCCGAGCACGGTGGCGGCCATCGCGGTCTGGCGCGAGCTGCTCGAGGGGGCGAGGTTGCGCGCCGAACGGGCATTGGCGCGCCCGGCAACCCATGCGGTCGTGGTGTTGGATGCTGCGCCTGATCCCGATTTTGCGCGGCGCTTGACCGAGGCCGCCGGGCAGGCGGGGATCGAAATCCTGCGCTTCGCCGGTGTCGCCGATCTGTCGACGGCCAACGAGCCGGTGCTTGCCGCCGCCATCCTCGCCGAGGAGCTGGCGCCCCGGCCCGAGAGCGCGAGCTTTGCCTGATGCCGAAGATGGTGTTTATCGAGCGCGACGGCACCAGGCGCGAGGTCGACGCGCCGCTCGGCCGCTCGGTCTTGGAAATCGCCCACCGCCACAAGATCGACATCGAAGGGGCGTGCGAGGGCTCGCTCGCCTGCTCGACCTGTCATGTGATCGTCGATCCCGATTGGTACGATTTGCTGCCGCGAGCGAGCGAGGACGAAGAGGACATGCTCGACCTCGCCTTCAACCTGACCGGGACCTCTCGCCTCGGCTGCCAGATCGTCATCAGCGAAGAGCTCGACGGGCTCGTCGTGCAGCTCCCCGCCGCGACCCGCAACCTGCTGTTCGGCTGAGGGGGTGGCGATGCCGGGCGATGCCGGGCTGTTTTCGCGCCTGGTGGCGCATACCGGCGAAGCGTGGCGGGCTTATACGCGCCACCAATTTGTGCTGCGCCTGGCGGCGGGCGATTTGCCCGAAGCGTGCTTTCGCCGCTACCTGGTTCAGGACTATTTGTTTCTGATCCATTTCGCCCGCGCCTGGGGCCTCGCGATCCACAAATCCGAGACGCTCGCCGAGATGCGGCGCGCGCAGCGCCTGGTCGCCGCGACCCTCGATGTCGAGATCGGGCTGCATATCGACTATTGCCGCGGCTGGGGCTTGTCGGAGAGCGCCCTGGCGACCGCGCCCGAAGCGCTCGCCACAATCGCCTATACCCGTTTTGTGCTCGACCGCGGAGCGGCCGGCGATCGGCTCGACCTCGAAACGGCGCTCGCCCCGTGCATTGCCGGCTATGCGGCGATCGCGGCCGAGCGCATGGCCGATCCCGCGACAAAGCTCGCCGGCAACCCCTATCGCGACTGGCTCGATATGTATGCCGGCGCCGAATACCGGGGTCTCGCATGCGAGACCGAAGCCGCGCTCGACGAAGCGTTTGCCGGCCGCGGCGGCGAAGGCCGCTTTGCGTCCCTCGCCCGGACATTCGCGACCGCAACGCGGCTCGAAGCGGATTTCTGGCAAACGGGGCTCGACGCCGAGCGATGACCGACGCTGATCTGCCGGGCAACCCGGCCGCGCACCGGGTCGTCGTCGCCATGTCGGGCGGGGTCGATTCCTCGGTTGACCGCGGCCCTCTTGGCCGAAGCCGGCTACGACACCATCGGCATCACCTTGCAGCTCTACGACCACGGGGCCGCGGTCGGGCGCAAGGGGGCCTGCTGCGCCGGACGGGACATCGACGATGCGGCGCGGGTCGCCGACCGCCTCGGCATCGCCCATTATGTGCTCGACTACGAGGCCCGGTTCCGCGCCGAGGTGATCGAGGATTTCGCCGATTCCTACCGCCGCGGCGAGACGCCGGTGCCGTGCATCCGCTGCAACCAGCGGATCAAGTTTCGCGACCTCTTGGCGACCGCGCGCGACCTCGGCGCCTCGGCCTTGGCGACCGGCCATTATGTCCGCCGCGTCTCGGGCCCGGACGGGCCGGAGCTGCACCGTGCGCGCGACGCGGGCCGCGACCAGAGCTATTTTCTGTTTGCGACGACCCGCGCCGAGCTCGATTTTCTGCGCTTCCCGCTGGGTGGGCTCGGCAAAGACGAAACCCGCGCGCTGGCCCGCCGTTTCGGCCTTCGCGTCGCGGACAAGCCGGACAGCCAGGACATCTGCTTTGTGCCGCAGGGCTCCTATGCGCGGCTCGTCGAGCGGCTGCGGCCCGAGGCGGGCGAGCCCGGCGACATCGTCGATGCGGCCGGCCATGTCCTCGGCCGCCACCGCGGCATCGCCAATTTCACGGTCGGCCAGCGCAAGGGCCTCGGCATCGCCGCCGCCGAGCCCTTTTATGTGCTGCGGCTCGAACCCGAGGAGCGCCGCGTCGTCGTCGGCCCGCGGGCGGCGCTCGCCCAGGGGCGGCTCGGGCTCGCCGGGCTGAATTGGCTGCCCGCCGCTGCCCCGCCGCCCGCAGGCATCGCGGTGACGGCCAAGCTGCGCTCGACCCAGCCGCCGATCGCCGGCCACGCTCTTTCCCGGCGCCGCCGCCGGCGAGGCCGAGCTCGTTCTGGCCGAGCCCGCTGGCGCCGTGGCGCCGGGTCAGGCCGCGGTGCTCTATGACGGCGAACGGGTGCTCGGCGGCGGCTGGATCCGCCGGCCGGCTGCGGCGGCGCGACCCCTGGCTTGACCGCTATCGGCCCATCTCCTATATGCGGGGCCGCGCGGCGGGGTAGCTCAGCTGGTTAGAGCAGGGGAATCATAATCCCAAGGTCGGGGGTTCAAATCCCTCTCCCGCTACCAAGTTCGAGTGGCGATCTGCCGGCGCTCGCCGGTCTGCGGGCTCGGGCACCACATGCGATACGTGAGCCAGCCCGGTCGGCGCTGAGGACATCGAGTCTGGACCCGTCACGCGGCGAGCGTCCCAAACCTGCGCACGACGTCCCAAAATTGCCGGGCGCGGTTGACGAGAACCTGGGAAAGGCTGACCTTGCGGATACCATCGGCCCCGGCGGGTGTTCGGGGCGCGCGGCGGGGGCCAGCACCTTGAGCGCCTGACCTTTTCGCAACGACTCGGCTTGAGCTTGCGCCGCGATGGCATCGATCGACTCGCTGCCCGTCAGAATTTCCGTCGAGCGCTGCCGGAACGCCGGCCGGGTTGCGCTGATCGTTTGCGTATCGGCGGTCCTGGCGGCGTGCGGACGCGCCGAGCCGCCGGTGGCGCAACAGGCCCGGCCGGTGCGCGTCGTTGCCGTCGAGCGTCAGCCGGCCGGCGAGACGGTGTCGCTGACCGGCCAGATCGAGGCCGAGACCGAGGTCAACCTGGCCTTTCGCGTCGGCGGCCGGATGATCGCGCGCTCGGTCAATGTCGGCGACCGGGTCAAGGCGGGGCAAGTGCTCGCCCGGCTCGAGCCCGAGCCGGCCGAGAACGCCTTGCGCGCTGCTCGCGCCGAGCTCGCTTCCGCGCAGAGCCTCTCGACCAAGACCGGCAACGATTTCAACCGCCAGGACCAATTGCTGCGCGGCGGGTGGACGACGCGGGTGCGCTATGACCAGGCGCGGCACGCGATGCAGGCGGCCCAGGCGCAGGTCGATGCGGCGCGTGCGCAACTCGCGAGCGCTGAAGACAACCTATCCTACACCGAGCTGGTGGCTGACGCCTCGGGTCACGTCACAGCGGTCTCGGCCGAGCCGGGCGAAGTCGTCGCGGCCGGCCGGACCATCGTGCAGCTGGCGCGCGCGGGCGGTCGCGACGCGGTGTTCGATGTGCCGGCGCGGATCATCCATGGGGCGCCCTACAACCCCGTCATCACCGTCGTGCTGGCCAGCGACCCGGGGGTGCGCGCCAGCGGACGGGTGCGCGAGGTGGCGCCGCAGGCCGATCCGGTAACCCGCACCTTCCGCGTCCGGGTCGGCCTCGACGATCCGCCCGCCGCGATGCGGCTCGGCTCGACGGTGACCGGATCGATGACCCAGGAGGGCGCGGCCGCGATCGCGATCCCGGCCTCGGCGCTGACCCGCGCCGAGAACCGGCCGGCGGTGTGGATCGTCGATCCCAAGGCCGAGACCGTGTCGCTGCGCCCGATCGACATCGCGACCTACGACCTGTCGCAGGTCATCGTCGCGCAGGGGCTCGAACCCGGCGACGTCGTCGTGACGGCGGGTGTGCAGGCGCTGCGGCCGGGAGAGAAGGTCAGGCTGCTCGGCGCCGCATCGTGAACCGGTTCAATCTTTCCGAGTGGTCGATCCGCAACCGGTCGATCGTCATTTATCTGATGATCGTCATCGTCCTGGGCGGGGGGCTGACGTTCTTTCGCCTCGGCCGCGCCGAGGACCCGGTCTTTACGATCCGCACGATGGTGGTGCAGGCGCTGTGGCCCGGCGCCACCCTCGACGACACCCTCCAGCAGGTGACCGAGCGGCTCGAGCGCACGCTTCAGGAAGTGCCGAACCTCGACATTCTGCGCAGCTTTACGAATGCCGGGCGGACGGTGATCTTTGTCGATCTCAAGGGCAGCACCCGCGAGCGCGCGGTCGATGACACCTGGGACCGGGTGCGTAAATCGATCGGCGACATCCGTCACACCTTGCCGCAAGGTGTCGTCGGCCCGTTCTTCAACGACGAATTCGGCGACACCTACGGCACGATCTACGGCTTTACCGCGGACGGGTTTACGTTTCGCGAATTGCGCGACTATGTCGAGAACATCCGCTCGCAGCTGCTCGCGATACCCGACGTTTCGAAGATCGACGTGCTCGGCGCGCAGGACGAGGTGGTTTATGTCGATTTTTCGCTGGAAAAGCTGGCCGGGCTCGGGATCGATCCGAACACGCTGATCGCCGCCCTCGAAGCGCAGAACATCGTGCGCCCGGCGGGGGTGCTGCGCACCGGCAACGAGACGATCTCGCTGCAGGTCTCAGGCGCCTTCGCCTCCGAGCAGGATCTCCAAAACGTCAACTTCTCGGCCGCCGGCCGCATCCTTCGGCTGCGCGACGTGGCCGAGATCCGGCGCGGCTTCAGCGACCCGCCGCAACCGATGTTCCACGTCAACGGCAAGCGGGCGATCGGGCTCGCGATCGCCATGCGCGAGGGCGGCGACATCCTGACGCTCGGCCGCAATCTCACCGCCGCGATGACGCGGATCACCGCGAGCCTGCCGCTCGGCATCGAGCCGACCCTGGTCGCCGACCAGGCCAATATCGTCGATCACGCGATCACCGATTTCACCAGCTCGCTGTGGCAGGCGATCCTGATCGTGCTGGCAGTCAGCTTTCTGGCGCTCGGAGTGCGCGCCGGCGCCGTCGTGGCGATCGCGATCCCGCTGACCCTGGCGATCGTCTTTCCGGTCATGGCGGCGACCGGCATCGATTTGCAGCGCATCTCGCTCGGCGCGCTGATCATCGCGCTCACGCTCTTGGTCGACGACGCGATGACGACGATCGACGCGATGACCCGGCGGCTCGCCGCCGGCGACCGCATGGAGGCGGCGGCGGTTTACGCGTACGGAGCGCTCGCCTTTGCGATGCTGTCGGGGACCCTGGTGACGATCGCCGGATTTGTCCCGATCGGCTTTGCGCGCAGCTCCGCCGGCGAATACACCTTTTCGATCTTTGCGGTGGTCGCGATCGCGCTGATTGCGTCGTGGTTCGTCGCGGTGATTTTCGCGCCGCTGCTCGGCACGATGCTGCTGAAGCCGCCGAAAGCGGGACAAGCCGTCAAGCCGAGCCGGGTATTGAACGCTTATCGCGGGTTTCTCGGCCTGGCGATCCGCGGCCGCTGGGTGACCTTTGCGGTGACGCTCGGCGCCTTTGCCTTGTCGATCGCCGGGCTCGGGCTGGTGCCGCGGCAGTTTTTCCCGCCCTCCGACCGGGTCGAGCTGCTGGTCGATTTCGACTTGCCGCAAAACGCTTCGATCCATGCGACCGAAACCGCCATCGAGCGCTTCGAAGGGCACCTCGCGGGCGATCCCGGCATCGACCATTTTTCGAGCTATATCGGGCGCGGCGCCCCGCGCTTTTACCTGCCCTTGAACGTGCAGCTCGCGAACCCGTTCTTTGGCCAGGTGGTGATCGTCGCCGACAGCCTCGGCGCGCGCCAGCGCCTCCAGCCGCAGCTCGAAAAGCTCCTGGCCGAAGAGTTCCCGAGCGTCGTCAGCCGGGTGTACCCGCTCGAGCTCGGCCCGCCGGTCGGCTGGCCGGTGCAGTACCGGGTGCTGGGCCCCGATCTCGACAAGCTGCGCGACATTGCGATGGCGGTGGCGGGGGCGATCGCCACCTCGCCGGACGCGCGGCGGATCAACTACCAGTGGATGGAGCCGCAGCGCCACCTGCGGGTCAAGATCGACCAGGACGAGGCGCGCCGTCTGGGCCTGAGCTCGGCCGCGGTCGCCACCGTCCTCAACACCGCGATCTCCGGCTCGACCGTCACGCAGATCCGCGACGGCATCTACCTCGTCAACGTCGTCGCCCGGCAAGCGGGTGGCCAGGGTCTGTCGGTCGATACGTTGCGCACCCTGCAATTGCCGCTGCCGAACGGGCGCAGCGTGCCGCTGAACCAGATCGCCAGCTTCGACTACAGCCAGGAATATCCGCTCGTCTGGCGGCGCGACCGCGAGCCGGTGCTGACCGTGCAGGCCGATGTGGCGCCCGGCATCCTGCCGGACGCGGTGATCGCCGAGATCCGGCCCGCGATCGATGCAGTCTCGGCGAGCCTGCCGGCCGGGTATCGCATCGAGCTCGGCGGCATCGCCGAGGAGAGCGCCCAATCGCAAGCCTCGGTCTTTGCCGTGGTGCCCTTCATGCTGCTCCTGATGCTGACGATCCTGATGTTCCAGCTGAGGAGCTTTCAGCGGCTCGCGATTGTGCTGAGCGTGGTGCCGCTCGGCCTGATCGGGGTCGTCGCGGCGCTGCTCGTCTCGGGCCAGCCGCTGGGCTTTGTCGCGATCCTCGGGATCCTGGCGCTGGTCGGCATGATCGCCAAGAACGCGGTCATCCTGATCGAGCAGATCGAGGCCGAGCGGCGCGCCGGCAAGGAGGTGCGCGAGGCCGTGGTCGAGGCGTCGAGCGCGCGCTTCCGGCCGATCATGCTGACCGCGTCCTCGACCGTGCTCGGGCTGATCCCGATCGCGCCGACGGTGTTCTGGGGGGCGATGGCGTTCGCCATCATGGGCGGGCTCTTGGTGGCCTCGCTGCTGACCCTCGTCTTTCTCCCGACGCTCTACGTCACGTGGTTCGAGCGCCGCCGCACATCCTCGCCGGTGCCGGCGGGCCAGCCGGAGAGCTCCTGATGGCGGGCGCAGGCGTCCCGCGGCTCGCCCGCGCGGCGCTGCTGCGCGGCAGCGGGTTTCTCCTCTTTTGGGTGCTGCTGTCGGGCGGCGATCCAGCCGATTTGGCTGCCGGGGCGGTCGCTGTCGCGGCAGCGACTTGCGCCAGTCTCCGCCTGCTGCCGCCGGCGGCCGGACGCCTGCGGCCCGTTGCCCTCGCCCAGCTGGTCCTGCGCTTTCCGGTCCAGTCGGTGATCGCCGGGGCCGATGTCGCGCGCCGCGCCTTCGACCCGCGCCTGCCGCTGCGCCCCGGCTTTGTCGTCTATCCGACAGGGCTCGCCGAGGGCGCCGCACGCCACGCTTTCGCGAGCCTGATGAGCCTGTTGCCCGGTTCCCTCCCGGCGGGCACCGCGGCGGGCGGAGGCATGCTCGTCCATTGCCTCGACACCGGGCAGCCGGTCGCGGCGCAGCTGGCGGCAGAGGAAGCGCTGTTCGCTCGCGCCATCGGGGAAAGCGGGAGCGATGGCTGAGCTTCTCTTCGCCGCCGCGGCGTTTGTTCTTGGGACAGTCGTGCTCGGGCTGGTTCGCGTGCTGCGCGGGCCGGCCGAGGTCGACCGCATCATGGCGGCCCAGCTCCTCGGCACCGGCGGCATCGCGGTCCTGCTGCTGCTGTCGCAAGCGCTCGAGGCGGCCGCCGCGGTCGATGTGGCGCTCGTCCTGGCGCTGCTCGCGGCTTTTGTGACGGCCGCTTTTGTCACCGGTGCCGGCCGGCCGGATCAGGCGGACCGGCGATGAGCTTGGTGCGCGACGCCCTCTCTATCCTCGCGGTCGCGGCGGGCGCCTTCTTTTTTCTCGCCGGGACGGTCGGGCTCTTGCGGTTTCCCGATGCGCTGAGCCGCCTGCACGCGCTGACCAAGGCCGACAATCTCGGGCTCGGCCTGATCGTGCTCGGCCTGGTCCTGCGCGCCGACCGGCCGTTCACGGTGTTGCAGCTCGCCACGGTCTGGCTCCTCACCCTGTTCGCCAGCGCCATGGTCAGCCAGCTGATTGCGCGCGCCCTGCGCCGCGCCGGGCCGCCCCTGTGACGCCCGCCTCTGTGACGGCCGTGTCTGTGACGTTCGATCGGGTGGCTCTCGATTGGGGGTTCGACGCGGGCCTCTGCCTCGTCATCCTTGCCGTCGCATTGTGGACCGTTGCCGCGCGCAGCGCCTTCGCCGCGGTCATCGGCTTTGTCGCCTTCGGGCTGCTGCTGGCGCTCGCCTGGATGCGGCTCGCGGCCCCCGATGTGGCTCTGACCGAAGCCGCGATCGGCAGCGGCCTGACCGGCGGGCTGCTGGTCGGCGCCGCGAGCGCTCTGCGCGACACCGCGGCGGCGTCGGACGACGAGCAGCCGGGCGCCGGCCTTCGCCTTGCCGCGGTGGTATTGTGCCTGCTGCTTGCCGCCGGTCTCGCCGCGGTCGTGCTCGTATTGCCGCAACCCGCGCCCGGCTTGGCGCCAGCGGCGATGGCGCACCTCCCGGCGACCGGGCTCGGCAACCCGGTGACCGCCGTCTTGATGGCCTATCGGGCAATCGACACGCTGCTCGAAGTGGTGGTGCTGCTGCTGGCGCTGGTCGGCGTCTGGTCGCTCGCCGCAGACCGCTTGTGGGGCGGCCGGCCCGTGCTCGGCGGCAGCGGCGACCGCGACCGCATGCTGGTGTTTCTCGGGCGGTTGCTGCCGCCGGCCGGGATCGTCGTGGCGATCCACATCTTTTGGATCGGATCGACCGCGCCCGGCGGCGAATTTCAGGGAGCGGCGATCCTCGCGGCAATGTGGGTGCTCGCGGCACTCGCCGGGCTTGCCGCCGCCCCCCCGGTGTGCCGCCGCCGGCCGCGGCTGCTGCTCGTCGTGGGGCCCGCGGTGTTTCTCGCGGTCGGGCTCGCCGGCTCGGTCTTTGCCGGCGCTTTCCTTGCCTATCCCGAGCCCTATGCCAAGCTGGTCATCCTGGCGATCGAAATTCCGGTGACCTTGTCGATCGCGGCGATCCTGGCGCTGCTCGTCGCCGGCCCGCCGGCGCAGGCGGCACCGCAATGAATGCCGCGACCCCTTACGGGCTCTTGGCCGCCGCGCTGGTCGGGCTCGGCCTTTTCGGCCTGATCGTCGAGCCGCAGCCGTTGCGCAAAATCCTCGCTTTCAACCTGCTCGGCGGCGGGGTGTTTGTGCTGCTCGGGGTGATCGCCCGCCGCGGTGCCGCAGCCGGTCTCGGCGGCGATCCGGTGCCGCAGGCGCTGGTCATCACCGCCATCGTCGTCGCCTTTGCCGCGACGGCGCTCGCGGTCGCGCTGATCCTGCGCCTGCGGCGCGCGGAGGCGCCCACCGCCGACACGCCCACCGCCGACACGCCCGCTGCCGACACCAGCTCCTGATGATACTTCGCGGGGCCTATCCTCGGGCCGGCTTCGGGCCGGGCTCGCGGGCTCGTGACGTGAGCTTGGTGAAGCCCTTCGATTTCGACAACACGCCCTGATGGACGCGACAGCCGGCGGATTTCTGCTCGTGCTGGCGATCGTGTTGCCGGTCGCCGCGGTGCTGCTGTCGCTGGCGCTCGGCGGGCGGGGCGCAGAGCGCGTCACGATAGCGCTGATGCCGGCCGGGCTCGCCCTCGCGCTCGCCATCGCGGTCTGCGTCTGGCGGGCAAGACGACCGCTGCAATACGTGATCGGCGGCTGGTCGCCGCCGCTCGGCGTAGCGCTGCGCGCCGATGGGCTGTCCGCGGCAATGGTCGTCGCCACGGCGGTGCTGGTCTGCGGCATCGGGCTCTTTGCACGCGGACAGTTCTCCGCCCCGCGCGGCGCGGAGGCGCGCGCTCCCTTCGTCTTCTGGACGTTGCTGCCGGCGGTGTGGGGAGCGCTGAACGCGGTCTTTCTCGGCGCCGATCTGTTCAACCTCTATGTCGCGCTCGAGCTGCTTACCTTCGCCGCGGTGCCGTTGGTGTCGCTCGACGGCCGCGCCGAGACTTTGGCGGCGGCCCTGCGCTACCTCGTTTTTGCTCTCTTCGGCTCGATCCTCTATCTGCTCGGCGCGGCGCTGATCTACGGCGCCTATGGCACGCTCGACATCGCGCTCCTGTCGTCGCGGGTCCATGCCGGTCCGGCGGCCGTGGCGGCGTTGGCGTTGATGACCGCCGGATTATTGGCGAAGACGGCGCTCTATCCGCTGCATTTGTGGTTGCCGCCGGCCCATGCCGGCGCCCCCGCCGCGGCCAGCGCGGTGCTGTCGGGACTGGTCGTCAAAGCCCCGTTTTTTCTGATAATCCGACTGTGGTTCGACGCCATGCCGGCGCTGCCCGACCGCGCGGCGGGTCAGCTGCTCGGCATCCTCGCGGCGGCGGCGATCCTGTTCGGAAGCGTTCTGGCTCTGCGCCAAGCGCGCTTGAAGCTGTTGATCGCCTATTCGACGGTGGCCCAGATCGGCTATCTGTTCCTGTTGTTCCCGCTCGCCGGCGGGCCGCAATGGGGCCGTCCGTGGAGCGCCACCGCATGGACCGGCGGCATCCTCCAGGCGCTCTCGCATGCCTTTGCCAAGGCCGCGATGTTTATGGCGGCGGGGCTGATCGCCGAGGCGCTCGGGCACGACCGGGTGGCCCGGCTCGCGGGCATCGGACCCGCCCTGCCGGTCACGGTGTTCGCGTTTGCGCTGGGCGGCGTGTCGCTGATGGGCCTGCCGCCGAGCGGCGGCTTCACGGCGAAGGCGATGCTGCTGACGGCCGCTGTCGGCGAGGGCCAGTGGTGGTGGGCGGTGGTCATCCTGACGGGCGGGCTGCTCGCCGGCGGCTACGTCTTTCTGGTGTTGGCGCGCGCGCTGGCCGACCCGGGCGAGCCGCTGATCCTGCTCGCCAATATCTCGCTGGGCCGGCAGGCGGTGGCGCTGGCATTGGCGCTTTGCGCGGTGCTGCTCGGCTTTGTGCCGCTGCGCGAATTGCCCTTGCTGCTGATCGGCCGTCTCGCCGCGCCGGTTATCGGAATCTCCGCCGGTGATTAGCGCCGATGCGCTCCTCGTGGCCGCGCTCGCCCTGCCGCTGGCGATGCTCGCGGCCTGCGTGTCACCCGCAGCGCGAGCGCGAATGCCGCCATTGCTGGCGCTGGCGCCGGCACCCGCCCTTGCCGCTGCATTCCTCGCTCCGGGCGGCGCGTCGCTGGTGCTGCTGCCGCCGCCGCTGCGCACGACCCTGACGCTCGACCGGCCCGGGGCGATATTGCTCGGCTCGACGGCGCTGCTGTGGATCGTCGCCGGCGCCTATGCCGCGGTGTCTTTGCGCGGCCGGCCCGACACCGGTCGCTTTGCCGAATGGTGGCTGCTGACGCTTTCGGGCAGCCTCGGGGTCTTCATGGCCGCCGATCTCGTCAGCTTCTACCTGACCTATTCGATCGTCAGCCTGGCGGGGTGGGGCCTCGTCGTGCATGACGGCGACCCCGCCTCCCGGCGCGCCGGCGGCGTCTACCTGGCGCTCGCGGTGCTGGGCGAGGCGTTGCTGCTGATGGCGTTCGTGTTCATGGCGGAAGCCGTGCCGAGCGGCAGCCTCGCGATCCGCGACGCGGTCGCCGCCCTCCCGGCAGCGCCGTGGCGCGACGCGGCCCTGGCGCTGCTGCTGCTCGGCTTCGGCCTCAAAATCGGGCTCGTGCCGGGGCATGTGTGGATGCCGCTCGCCTATACGGCGGCCCCGATCCCCGCCGCCGCGGCGCTGAGCGGCGCGGCGGTCAAAGCCGGGGTGATCGGACTGATCCGTTTTTTGCCGTTCGGCACGGCGATGCCGGGCTGGGGCGAAGCGCTGGCCGCGGCCGGGCTGTTCTCGGCGTTCTACGGGGTTGCCGTCGGCCTCACCCAAGACAACCCGAAGACGGTGCTGGCCTATTCGAGCGTCAGCCAGATGGGGCTGCTGGCGGCCGCGCTCGGCATGGGCTGGGCGGCGGGCAATTCCGGCGCTGTCACCAGCGTGAGCTTCGCAGCGGCAAACCATGTCCTGGTCAAGGGCGCGCTGTTTCTTGCGATCGGCCTCGCTGCCGCGAGCCGGCCGCGGCTGTGGCCGGTTTTGCTGCCGGCGGCGGTGTTGGCGCTGGGGCTCGGCGGGCTGCCCCTGACCGGCGGCGCCTTGGCCAAGCTGGCGCTCAAGCCCGAGCTGGGTCAAGGTTTCGTCGGCGCATTGGCCGCTCTGGCCGCCGCTGGCAGCATCCTGCTGATGCTGCATTTCCTGCGCCGCCTGGCGGTGCTCCGTGGAGCAGCGCCCGCAAGCGCAGCGCCGGCCAGGCTAACCGCACTCTGGCTCGTGGCGGCGTTTGCGTCGCTCGCGCTGCCCTGGCTCCTCTTCCCGCTGGCCGGCACCGGAGCGCGGCTCGACGCGCTCGCCCCGGCGGCGCTATGGGCGGGGGTGTGGCCGGTTCTGGTCGGCGCTGCCATAGCCGCTGGGCTGCAGCGCTCGGGTTGGCGACCGCCGCGGGTGCCGCCCGGCGACATCGTGGTTGCCGGTGAAGCCGCCTTCCGGGCTGCCGCCAAAGGTGCCGATGCGGTCGAGCGGCTCGACCAGACGCTGCGGCGATGGCCCGTCGCCTGCCTGTCGCTCGTGGTGCTGGTGGTGCTGCTCGCCGCCGCTCTCTGGGCGCAGCGCTGAACCTCGGCGCCGGGGTCCCGTCGCGGCCTTCGACAAACCGCCGCCCCCGCTGCCAGGCCCGGCGGCGCGGCGCGGGACGCCTTCACAGCGGCGATTTGGAGTGCTACGCTGGTCCCGACCCTCTTCATCCGTGGAGAAGCGCCCCGTGCAAGTCCTCGTCCGCGACAACAACGTCGATCAGGCCCTGCGCGCCTTGAAGAAAAAAATGCAGCGCGAGGGTGTGTTTCGTGAAATGAAGCTGCGGCGCAGTTACGAAAAACCTTCCGAGCGCCGCGCCCGCGAGCGTGCCGAGGCGGTCCGCCGCTACCGCAAGCTCTTGCGCAAGCGCATGGAGCGCGAGGGCTACTGAGGCACCCAGCCCGCGTGCAGCGGGCCGGGGCACGACGGGCCAGCCCGAACCGAAAGTCGAGCCGCAGGGGCTTTCCGCCGCTCACGAAGAATTGTCGATCAGATCAAAGGGCGGCAGATCAAGCGGCTGAAAGGCGATTCCAGCCAGATCCGGGCCGACTGGCGGGCGAGCGGATTGCCCAGGACAGCACAACGGGATAGAAAGCGCCCGAATCCGCACACCTCGCTCGGGCGGAACAGGGAGCCAAAAAATGCACACCACATCGCGCCGCGGTTTCTTGCAGCTTGCGGGCGCCGGGGCCGTGGGCGCCGCACTCGGGGCACAGCCCGCCGCGGCGCAGCAAAAGACCATCACCGTGCTGCACGAAAGCTCGTTCATCAAGCCCTACGACGAGTATTTCCAGAACAAGCTCGCTCCGGCCTATGAAAAGGAAACCGGGGTCAAGGTCGTCTACGAGACGACCAGCGTCGGCAGCTTGCCGACCCGCGTCAGCGCCATCGCCGAGACCGGCTCGGGCGCCGACATCACGATGAACATCACCTTGATGCCGTTTCTGTTCGCCGACAAATATGTCGATGTCTCCGACCTCGCCGAAGAGATCGGCAAAAAGCAGGGCGGCTGGTATCCCGCCGGCAAGGAGTCGGTATTTGTCGACGGCAAATGGAAGGCGATGCCGTTCAGCAATATCGGCCAATTGATGAATTGGCGCACCGATTGGTTCGCCGAAGTCGGGTTCAAGAAATTCCCCGAGACCTGGGACGAGCTTTATGACGCCGGCAAAAAACTGAAGGCAAAGGGCCACCCGCTCGGTTTCGAACTGGGCCACGGCTTTGGCGACAACCACGGCTGGCTCTATCCGCTCTTGTGGTCCTATGGCGGGCACGAGGTCGAGGCCGACGGCAAGACCGTCTCGATCGATTCCGCCGAGACCGCCCGCGCCGTCGATTACTGCCGCAAATTGTTCAAGGACGCGATCCTCGAAGACTGTCTCGGCTGGACCGACGTCAGCAACAACAAGGCCTATCTTTCCGAGCAGATCTCGTGCACCAACAATGCCGAGAGCATTCTCTTCGTCGCCAAGCGCGACTTTCCCGACATCGCCAAGGTCACCCAGCAATCGCTGAACCCCGCCGGGCCGAAGGGGCGGTTCCACTTTCTGAACCCGATCAGCCATTCGATCTTCAGCTTCTCGCCGGTCAAGGAGGAGGCGCGCGCCTTCATGCGCTGGCTGATGGACGAGAAGCAGCTCGGCGGCTGGTATGCGGTGGCCGACAGCTATTATCAGCCGTTGCTGCACGGCTATGACGAGGCGGCGATGTGGACGGTCGAGCCGCGCAACATCCCCTACCGCGCGGCACTCGTCGATGCGCATCTGCCGGGTTGGCCCGCACCCCCCGACAGCCGGCTGGCCGAGGTCGTCGCCAAATACGTCGTCATCGACATGTTCGCCAAGGCGTGCACCGGCAACTCGACCAAGGACGTGATCAAAAACGCCGAAACCCAGCTCAAAGGCATCTACCGCACCGCCTGAGCGGCCGGATGGACCGCGCGCCGTCGATTTTGCATGCGGCCTGCGCCAAGGCTCCGGGACATGCGTCTCGCCCCTCTCCGCCCGCTCGGGGGGAGAGGGAGGGGCCCATCGCGCAGCGATGGGAGGGTGAGGTGGGCGCAGGCGAGCGCTCTGGCATCCCCCACCCCGGATCAAGTCCGGGGCAGGCTCTCACCCCGACCCTCTCCGCCCCCAAGGACGGAGAGGGAGGTATTCCGACCCCCCGGCTCGTCGCCGGGTCGGTGCTTATCCTAGCCTGCGCCCACAATTTGGCACGGCGATGACGGACCGCACCGACCCCCTGATCGCGGTGGCGCCGCGGGTGCGCCGGCGGCCGCGTTCGCTCGGCGCCTGGCTCGACCGCGAAAGCGTGTTCAGCTGGCTGCTGATGGCGCCGCCGATGCTGTTTCTGGTCGGCTTTGTCGGCTACCCGTTCTGCTACGGGATCTGGCTCAGCCTCCAGCACCGGCCGGTGGCGCAGCCGGGCACCTTTGTCGGGCTGACGAATTTCGTCACCAATTTTCACGACCCGATCTTCTGGCGGGTCGCGTTCAACACCTTTTTCTACACGATCGTCGCGACGGTCCTGAAGATGGTCGGCGGGCTGGCGCTCGCGGTGGCGATGAACCAGGCATTCCGCGCGAAAAACCTGATCCGTGCGCTGCTGCTGCTGCCGTTTATCGTGCCGACGGTGTTGAGCACGGTCGCCTGGATGTGGATCCTCGACCCGGCTTTCAGCGTCCTCAACTGGTTTCTGATCATGCTCGGGATGCCGCCGCCCGGGCCTTCCTGGCTCGGCAACCCGAAGCTGGCGATGGCCTCGATCATCTTTATCAATACCTGGCGCGGCCTGCCCTTTTACGGCATCACGTTGCTCGCCGGCTTGCAGACCGTGCCGCCCGAATTGCACGAGGCGGCGACGATCGACGGCGCCGGCGGCTGGCAGCGCTTTCGCTACGTGACGTTGCCGTTATTGCAGCCGATCATTTTGATCGTCACCCTGTTCTCGGTGATCTTCACCTTTGCCGACTTTCAGCTCGTCTATGTCTTGACCCATGGCGGCCCGCAAAACGCCACCAACCTTTTCGCCACCTACGCCTTCGACATGGCGATGGGCGCGGGCCAGCTCGGTCTCGGCGCCTCGATCGCGCTGGCGATGCTGCCGGCGCTGGCGATCCTGATCGTCGCCTTGACGATCTATCTGCGGCGGCGCTGATGGTCACCGGCTACGGCCCGATCGAGCGCACCGTGCGGGTGTGGCTGCCGGTCCTGTTCTTTTTGATACTCGCGCTGTTCCCGTTTTATTGGATGGCGATCACGTCGCTCAAGCCCAATGCGGAGCTTTACAACCGTCACATCATGCCGTTGATGGTGTTTCACCCGACGCTCAAGCACTACGTCGATCTGTTGACCCAGACCAGCTTTCTGCGCTGGACCTGGAACACGATGCTGGTCGCGGTGGTGTCGACCGCGATCTCGCTCGTCTTTGGCGCCATGCTCGCCTATCCCTTGGCGCGGATGCGCTTTGCCGGCGCCGGGCTGATCGCGACGACGGTGGCGGCGGTCTACCTGGTGCCGCAGCCGCTGCTCTTTATCCCGCTCGCCGACCTCGTCAACCGCCTCGGTCTCGGCAACACCCTGAGCGCGGTGATCTTGACCTATCCGACGATGCTGGTGCCGTTTTGCGCCTGGCTGCTGCTCGGCTATTTCAAGACCGTGCCAAAGGAATTGGAGGAGGCGGCGCGGATCGACGGCGCCAGCCGCCTGCAGACGATGCGCCAGATCTTTCTGCCCTTGTGCACGCCGGGCTTTATCTCTGCCGGAATCTTCGCCTTTACCCTGTCGCAGAACGAGTTTCTCTACGCGCTGATCTTTTTGACCAAGACCTCGGTGCGCACGGTGCCGGTCGGGGTCATCGCCGAATTGATCCGGGGCGACGTGTTTTATTGGGGCCAGCTGATGGCCGGGGCGCTTTTGGGATCGATCCCGGTCGCGATCATCTACTCGTTTTTTGTCGAGCATTACGTCGCCGGCCTGACCTCGGGGTCGGTCAAGGGCTAGGCCTTGGAGCTGGCGCGCACCGTCGCCGATCTGCGGGTGCTGGTGGCGGGCTGGCGCCAGGGCGGCGCGCGCATCGGGCTGGTGCCGACGATGGGCGCCTTGCACGCCGGGCATATGGCGCTCGTCGCCGCCGCGCGCAGCCGGTGCGACCGGGTTGTCGCTTCGATTTTTGTCAATCCCAAGCAATTCGGGCCGGCGGAGGATTTGGGCTCCTATCCGCGTCCGCAGGCCGTCGATCTCGACATGCTGCGCCGGGCCGGAACCGATCTCGCCTATCTTCCCGGCGTCGAGGAGATTTATCCGCCGGGCTTTGCGACGCTGGTGCGGGTCGGCGGGCTCAGCGAGGGGTTGTGCGGCGCGCATCGCCCCGGCCATTTCGACGGTGTGGCGACGGTCGTGGCCAAGCTCTTGATCGAGGTGCTGCCCGACATCGCCTATTTCGGCGAAAAGGACTACCAGCAGCTGACCATCATTCGCCGGCTGGCGCGCGACCTCGATTTGCCGGTGCATATCGAAGGGGTGCCGACCGTGCGCGAGCCGGACGGGCTCGCACTCTCGTCGCGCAACCTCTACCTCTCGGCCGAAGAGCGGCGTCTCGCCCCCAACCTCGCCCGCGTGCTGCGCACGATCGCGGCGGCGCTCGCCCGCGAGCCCGACCGGGTCGCCCGCGAATTGGCGCGCGGCAGCGCCGAGCTGGAGCGCGCCGGGCTCGCCGTCGAATATCTCGAAATCCGCGACGCCGAGACCCTGGCGCCGGCAACCGCCACGATCGCCGCGCCCGCACGGGTCATAGCTGCGGTCCGTCTCGGCCGCACCAGGCTGATCGACAACATGCCGATCGGCTGAAGGCCGCAGGGGGACGGCTGAAAAAATCCTATCGCCACAACCGGTCGCTGGCGATGCGCGCGCCCTCGGCCAAGGCGGCGAGCTTGGCCCACACCACCGAGGGCGCGACGGCGTTGTCGACAAAGGCAAAGGTGGCAAAGCCGCAATCCGCCCCGGCGATCACCCGTTCGCGGCCGACCAGATCGGCGTAGTTGCCGATGCGCTGCGCGATCAGGCGCGGATGCTCGACAAAATTGGTCGTCGAGTTGAGGCAGCCCGGGATCAGCACCTTGTCGTCGGGGATCGCAACCTCGCGCAGCTCCTCCCATTCATGCGCATGGCGCGGATTGGCCCCCTCGAACGACAAGCCTTGCGGCCGTGCCCGCATCGCCACGGCCCAAATCTTGGCGAGCGGGATGTCGTGGGTATGCGGCCCTTCGTAATTGCCCCAGCACAGATGCATGCGCATCGCCTCGGGCGGGATCGCCGCGGTGGCGTGGTTCAAGGCCGCGATGTTGCGCTCGGCGACGCGCAGGAACGCCGCGTCGTCGAGGTGCTGATACTGGTTGTGGCGGGCCGAGCCCAGGTCCGGCGCATCGATCTGCAAAATAAAGCCGGCGCGGTGGATCGCCTCGTATTCCTCCTTGAGCGCATCGGCGAGGGCGGCGACATAGGCGTCTTCGTTGCGATAATAGCGGTCGGGGACGAACTTGGTCAGCACCCCCGGCGAGGCCGCGTTCATAAAGGCTTCGACCGGCCGCGCCGCAGCGCAGGCTTCGCCGAGGTTCAACAGATCGACCTCGAGCGGCCGGGGGTTCTCGTAAGCCACCGGGCCGACGCAGCACGGCACCGCCTGGCGGCTGAACCACGAGGTGCCGCCGCGCTTCTCGTTGAGCCGCCGGTGAAAATCGGGGTGGTCGAGAAGGTCGCGATGCGCTGCCGATTGCGGCGGGGCGTCGTTGTCGCCGCCGCGATAGACGCCGATCCCGGAGAGCCGGTGCCGGACGTAAAAGGTGTAGGAGATCTTGCCGAGCTCGCCGTCGCACACGCTGTCGATGCCGGCACCGACCTGCCGTTTGACGATCTCGTGAACCGCGGTGGAAAGGCACGCGTCGAACGCCGCCTGCTCGAAGGGCCGGCCGTTCTCGCGCGCCTCCAAGAGGCCCAGCAAATCGGGCGGCCGCGGCAGGCTGCCCACGTGGGTCGTCAGGATGCGCTCGCTGCTCGTCTGCATGGACCCGCCCCTCCGGCCCGCTATTCGGCGCCCGCCGGCTGATAGGCGCGCACCGTAAGCGCGCGCGTGCGCAGCGGCCGCAGCACCAAGAGCGCCAGCGCCACGACGACGAAGTTCATGATCGCGGTGACGACGAACACCATATGCCAGCTGCCGGTTGCAACCTTGATCACGTTTGCCAGCGGCACGAGAAAGGCGGCGACCCCCTTGGCGGTGTACAAGAGGCTCAAATTGGTCGTCGCGTAGGTGTTCCCGAAGCTGTCGGTGCAGGTTGACGGGAACAGGCTGTAGATCTCGCCCCAGGTCAAAAAGATCAGACCGGCGAAGACGACAAACGCCCAAGGTGTCATGCCGAACGACCCCAAGAGCCAATAGCTGACCCCGCCGAGGCTGAAGGCGAGCGCCATCGTGTATTCGCGCCCGATCCGGTCGGACACCCAGCCGAACAGCGGCCGGGCCAGACCGTTGGCGACGCTGTCGACGAGCAGCGCCACGGTCAGGGTCGTGGCGCCCAGAAACAGCACCAAATTCGCCACGTGAAAGTCGCGGGCGATCAGCGCGACCTGGGCGGTCGCCATCAGGCCGCTCGCCGCAACCAGGAGAAACATGATGTACATGACCCAGAACACCGGCGTGGCCAGCATCTGCCCCGGCGTAAAGTTCTGCGTCGTCTGGATCACCCGCGCCGGTGCCGCCATCGAGGTTTCGCCCGGGTAGGGCGCGCGCACTAGCCACGCCAGAACAAAGACCACCGTGCCCTGGACCAGCCCGAACCAGAAAAATGCCGCGGAATAGCCATGCGCGGCGATGACCGCGCGGATCGGGATGACGGTCAGCGCCGCACCGGCGCCAAACCCGGCGGCGGTCAGCCCGACCGCGAGGCCGCGATGGTCGGGAAACCATTTGACCGCGTTGCCGATGCAGGTCGCGTAAACGGCACCGGCGCCGATGCCGGACAGCGCCGCCCCGAGGTAAAGCATCGGCAGAGTCGTGGCGATCGAATTGAGCATCCAGGCCAGCGCCACCATCACACCGCCAAAGGCGATGACCAGCCGCGGCCCGTTTTTCGGGCCGATCCGGTCGGCGATCCAACCCTCGATCGGGGTCAGCCAGGTTTCGAGCGCGACAAAGATGCTGAACGCGATCTGGATGTCGGCGATCGACCAGCCATGCGCCACGCTCATCGGGTGGACGAACAGGGTCCAGCCGTATTGCAGATTGGCGACCATTATCATGCAGACGATGCCGATCACGAGCAGCAGCCAGCGGTTCGCCTCCTGCCGCGGGGTGGCAGCCGATGGCCGCGCCGCCGATGTCCCTTGCATGCTCATTCCTCCCTCCGCTCGCTGCCGCTGCTCTCGGCGCGCGTGATTAAGCCACTTTCGTAACGGAATGCTAATTCACCTTCCAGCCGCGCCCGTCAATCGCTTGCCGTCACGAGGGTGGGCGGCGCATCCTGCCTCGGACGATAATCAATCCGGACGATTTGCCAATCCGGACGATTTGCCAATTCGGACGATCGCCAATTCGGGGGGAGCCATGCAGACGAGCCGCGACCGCATCCTGACGACGCATGTCGGCAGCCTGCCGCGCCCGCCCGAATTGCGCCAAATGCTGGTGAAGAAGGACCGCGGCGAGCCCTACGACAAAGGCGCGCTCGACCGCATGGTGCATCAGGCGGTCATTGATATCGTCCGCCGCCAGGCCGCGGTCGGTGTCGATATCGTCAATGACGGCGAGATGTCGAAGCCCGGCTATTCGACCTATATCGCCGATCGGCTGACCGGGTTTGCCGGGCATGCGCCGGCAAAGCCGCGGCTCGACACCCGCGACCACCCGAATTTTCTTGCCGCCTACGAGCGGATGACCGGCTCCAACGTCGCCCGCCGCGCGGTCTGCGTCGGGCCGATCGCCTGGCACGACCGCGAGCCTCTGGCGCAGGACCTCGGCAATCTGCGCGACGCCTTGGCCCAGGTTGCGGTCGCCGAGGGTTTCATGACCGCGGCCTCGCCCGGTCTCGTGCCGGTGTTCCAGACCAATTCGTATTACCCCTCGCACGACGCCTATGTCGAAGCCGTCGCCGCGGCGATGCAGGAAGAATACGAGGCGATCGCCAAGGCCGGGTTTGTCTTGCAGCTCGATTGCCCGGATTTGGCGATGGCGCACCACACGAGCTTTCAGGAATTGGGCGAGGACGACTTTCTGAAGCGCGCGGCGTTTCATGTCGAGGTGCTGAACCACGCGCTGCGCAACGTGCCCGCCGACCGCGCCCGCATCCATATCTGCTGGGGCAATTACGAAGGGCCGCACGACCACGACATCGCCTTTGCCAAGGTGGCGCCGATCCTGGTCAAGGCAAAGCCGCAGGCGCTCGTCGTCGAGGCCGCCAACCCGCGCCACGCGCATGAATGGAATGTGTGGCAGGAAACCAAATTGCCCGACGACAAGATCCTGATACCCGGCGTCATCGACACCTCGACCAATTACGTCGAGCATCCCGAGCTCGTCGCCGAGCGGCTCTGCCGCTTTGCCGACATCGTCGGGCGCGAGCGGGTCATCGCCGGCAGCGATTGCGGTTTTGGCACCTTTGCCGGCTACGGCAAGCTCGACCCCGACATCTCGTTCAAAAAGCTCGCCGCCATGGCGCAAGGCGCCGAAATCGCCTCGAAGCGCCTGTGGCATTGACACCGGCGCTGCCGTCAAACCGCTCTCGGCGATCGCCCTCGTAGGGCGGAAAAGCGGCAGCGCATTCCGCCGTGCGTCGGGTGAGCCGGCTCACAGGCTCGGCAGCCGTCCGCTCTTATGTTGTCGAGAGCCGGCCGAGCGGCGGCCGATGCCAAAGAAGCGCGAACCATGCCGGACCCCGCGACCTACCAGCCGAGCCCGGCGGCGCTGCCTGTCCTGGGCGGCATTGCCGAACTGGTCCCCCAGGCGAGGGTGGTCGATCAGGTTTTCTCGCCGGCGCCAAAGCTCCTCGCGGTCCTTCCCGGCGGCGAGCTTTATTTCGACTCCGAGCTGCAGCTCGACACCGACGGCGCACCCGAGCTTTCCGGCGACCCGACCCAGCAGAGCGACACCTCGTTGCATACGCATGACCGGCAACCGATCAACGCCAATCGGGTGCCCTATTTCGTCTTGCCGCTGCCTCGGGATTGGCCGCGGCAGTTCGGGATCGGCCTCGGCGACCTTGCGGCGGTGATTTTCGGCGGCCGGCTCGCCTTTGCCGTCTTTGCCGATTTCGGGCCGCCGGAGCAAGATCGGCGAAGGCTCGGTCGAGCTCTTCCGCCGCCTCGGCCAGGAGCGCGTCCGCCCGGACGGCACCGTGCACGACATCGGCATGGGCCCCGGCGTCATCACCATCGTCTTCCCCGGCAGCGGAGCGCCCGCCGACCTCGAAACCGAAGCGACACTGCTGGCGGCAATCGCCTCGCGCGGCCCGACCTGTTTCAGAACCTCGGCGGGGTGCTGCCGACGGCGTAATCGACCAAGCGCCCGGACTGGGCGCCGGACGAGTGATCGAATGGACGAGGCGAGCGCGAGCGCTTATTTATTCCTCGACAATTCGAGAGACATCGGATGGAAACGGTATCTTTTTCCGAGCTTCGCGAAAAATTGGCCGAACACATGGATCGCGTGTGCGCGGCTCGCGCTCCGTTGCTGGTGACACGGCGGGACGGCGAGGCGGTGGTTATGCTGTCATTGGCCGAATACGAAAGCTTGGAGGAAACGCTGCACCTGCTGGGCGATCCGGCCAACGCCGAACGACTGCTGCGATCGATCCGTCAGGCGGAAGAAGGAAAGCTCGTCGAGCATGACCTCATCGAATGAAACTGCTTTGGAGCGATGACGCCTGGGAGGACTATCTCTATTGGCAGGAAATCGAGCGGGGCACAGTGCGCCGCATCAACACCCTGCTTCGCGACATCGGTAGCAGCCCATTTCGGGGCATGGGCAAGCCGGAAAGGTTGGTAGGCGAACTGCGCGGCTGGTGGTCGCGGCGCATTACCGGGGAACACCGTTTGGTTTACCGCGTGTCGGGCCGGGGAGAAGATCAACGCATCGAGATAATGATGTGCCGTTATCATTATTCGCGCAGGCCATAGAATTATGGGGCTACGCGTTACCGGCTCAGTTACGGACAGCAGCGGGGCGCGCATTGCGGGAGCCCTGCAAGTCGGCAGCATCTATGTAGCCTCGACAGCAGCGTCGGCAATACTACAAATCCGGCGACGAGTTATTAAACTGCTCCAGTAATACACAATCGCGCAATTCCTAAATTCGACTGACAAGGTAGTCCTCGCCTGCCTTTCTGGCTACGTATTCCTTTGTTGCGCCCAAGATTCCGACTGGAACAGGTTCGGCTGCCAGGGGATTGTGGACAACGCTCAACGACAAGCCACCATTGAGCAGACTGCCCTGCGTGCACCCCAGAACCGCGCCTACGTTCGCATATGCCGGATCAAGAAAATTTGCAGTGGGAACGTCGGCACCATTGGGTTTGCGAATGGAGAACCGCATGGTGTGTGCAGCCGCGCCAGCGGTTCTATCCTCGCGCCTTATGGGTACAGCGATCGGCCCTACGGGGAAGACGGCTTCGAATGCGAACGGCAACTGACTGATACCCACATCGAAGGGCTCCCAATATGATAGACGGCGCCCATTAATTGCGATCACCGTGCAATCTTTGGGCGAAATGACCTCCTCTTTGAGGTAGGTCGCGAGCTTATCCTGCTTGTCCCTCAGAGCAGATGTCCATCGAAGCAGCATTTGCTCGTGCGGTACGCTCAAAACTTTAAACTCACCGTTCTGTGGCGCGGTCAGATGTTCTGTCGCGATTCCCTGTGGAGAGGGCGTGACTGCCTCGATCCAAATGGTCCTGTCGTCGTACATAATCCCAAAGTCTGGACCACGTTGGCCCGATTTCGTGACGCCGCCGGATCGAAACTCAAATCCGAGCTTCGAAAGGTGGTCATAAAGAAGAGCTTCCCATATGTGAGCCCAAAACTTGCCGTCATCCCCCGTCGCTAGTTCTTTAAGTATATGCGGAGGCGCTAGCCTGGATCCATGATATGCCATCAGCAATTCATGGAAATGGTCTTGCGTCTTCGGAGAATCTGGGTAACGAGCGGTTAGAATCTCCAAAATATTAAGCACCAATTGCTCCGACTTCCTCAGTTCTCTATCTAAACATCCAGATTGGCGACGTTGAGGGCGTTGGCTTGGATGAAGTCGCGGCGGGGCTCGACGAGGTCGCCCATCAGGGTCGAAAAGGTCTCCTCGGCCGAGTCGGCGTGGCTGATCTTGACCTGGAGCAACGAGCGGGCTTCGGGGTCGAGCGTCGTCTCCCATAATTGGTCGGGGTTCATCTCGCCGAGGCCCTTGTAGCGGGTCACGTCGATGCCGCGGCGGCCCAATTCCATGACCGCTTCGACAAGGCTGACCGGGCCCGAGATCGGCCAATTCTTGTCGCGCGCCGCAAGGGTGCCGGGGCGGTCGTAGACCTCGCGCAATTGGGCGCCGTCGGCGTCGAGCCGCCGCGCCTCGCTCGACCGCAGGAGTGCCGCGTCGATCAGCCGGCGCTCGTCGACCCCCTGGCGGGTGCGGCTCAGCACCAGTCCTTCCCCGGCGATGACCGTGCCCTGCCAGGTGCGCTCGTGCTCGGGGGCGAGGCGGTTCAGGCGCTCGGCGGTCAGATGGGCGGCCTCGATCGCGCGGTTCGGGTCGGCGAGGAGCCCGGGCGACAAGGCGCCGGCGATCGCCGCCTGCTCGGCGACCTCGCTGTTGCCGATCTTGGCGGCGAGCGGCTGGACCCAGCGGCGCTGGACCCCCGCCCGCGACAATAGGTCGTGCAAATCGTTGCCGGCGCGCTCGACGCCGTCATGCTGGGTGAAGACCGCGTCCCGGAGCGCCGCATCGACGCAATAGGCTTCGAGCGCCGGATCGTCCTTCAGATAAACCGCCTTGGCGTTGCCGCGCTGCAGCCGGTAGAGCGGCGGCTGGGCGATATAGAGAAACCCCTTGTCGATCAGGCTCGCCATCTGGCGGAAGAAAAACGTCAATAAGAGGGTGCGGATGTGGCTGCCGTCGACATCGGCGTCGGTCATGATGATGATGCGGTGATAGCGCGCCTTGAGGGCGTCGAAATCCTCGGGGCCGATCCCGGTGCCGAGGGCCGCGATCAGGGTCCCGATCTCGGCCGAGCCCAGCATCTTGTCAAAGCGGGCGCGCTCGACATTCAAGATTTTGCCCTTCAACGGCAGGATCGCCTGAAACCGCCGGTCGCGGCCTTGCTTGGCCGAGCCGCCGGCGCTGTCGCCCTCGACGATAAACAATTCGCTGTTGGCCGGGTCACGCTCCTGGCAGTCGGCGAGCTTGCCCGGCAGGTTGGCGATGTCGAGCGCGCCCTTGCGCCGGGTCAGGTCGCGCGCCTTCCTCGCCGCCTCGCGCGCGGCTGCCGCCTCGACCACCTTGCCGACGATCTTTTTGGCGTCGGCCGGGTGCTCCTCCAGCCATTGCGTCAGCTTTTCCGCGGCGATCCCTTCGATTGCCGGGCGGACTTCGGAGGAGACCAGCTTGTCTTTGGTCTGCGAGGAAAATTTCGGGTCCGGCACCTTGACCGAAAGGACGCAGGTCAGCCCTTCGCGCATGTCCTCGCCGGTCAGCGCCACCTTTTCCTTTTTGGCGATGCCGCTGTCATTGGCATAGGCGTTGACGGTGCGGGTCAACGCCGCGCGAAAGCCGGCGAGATGGGTCCCGCCGTCGCGCTGGGGGATGTTGTTGGTAAAGCACAGCATTGTCTCGTGATAGCTGTCGGTCCACTCCATGGCAATTTCGAGCAAAATGTCGTCGCGTTCGCCGCGGATCGCGATCGGCGGGGTGTGCAATGCCTGCTTGGAACGGTCGAGATAGCGGGTAAAGGCTTCGAGCCCGCCCTCGAAATGCAGGGAGACGGTCTTCGGCTCGACCCCGCGCGCGTCGGTCAGCACCAGCGTGACGCCGCTGTTCAGAAACGCGAGCTCGCGCAGCCGGTGCTCCAAGGTGGTGAAGTCGAATTCGGTTTTGGTGAAGGTTTCGGTGCTCGGCAGAAAGCTGATCTCGGTGCCGGTGGCCAGACCCTCGCGGCCCGAGCCCTCGGGCCAGGCCGGGGCCGGACCGATTTCGGCGAGCGGCGCCTCGGGGACGCCGTCGCGAAACCGCATAAACCACTCCGAGCCGCCGCGGAAGACGCGCATTTCGAGCCGAGCCGAGAGCCCGTTGACGACCGAGACGCCGACCCCGTGCAACCCGCCCGACACCTTGTAGGCGTTCTGGTTGAATTTGCCGCCGGCATGGAGGTGGGTCATGATCACCTCGGCGGCGGAGACCCCTTCCTCGTCGTGGATGCCGACCGGGACGCCGCGGCCGTTGTCGGTGACGGTGACCGAGCCGTCGGCGTTCAAGGTGACGGTGACGGTGTCGCAATAGCCGGCGAGCGCCTCGTCGATCGCGTTGTCGACGACCTCGTAGACCATGTGGTGCAGGCCCGAGCCGTCATCGGTGTCGCCGATATACATGCCCGGCCGCTTGCGCACCGCGTCGAGGCCGCGCAGCACCTCGATCGATTGCGCGTTGTAATCGGCGTCTTCGCCGTTGGCCGCGCCGTTGCCATTGCCGGTGCCGGTGCCATTGTTATGCGCGGCGCCGTTTGGGGAGTGCGGATCGCTTGCGGAGGAATTTGCCATATCGTTCCAAGTGCTGCCTTTGTCAGGGACCAAAATCGGGCTGTCAGGGATCAAAGTCGGTCGGGGCGACGGTGCCGTCGCGCACCGCGAGAAGCTGGGCGCCGCCGCGCAACGGCGCGAAGAGCGCCGTGTCGGTGCCGGTGAGCCAGGCTTGGCTCTCGCTCTCTTCGAGCGCGGCAAAGAGGGCGGCGCGGCGCGGCGCGTCGAGATGGGCGGCGATCTCGTCGAGCAGCAATAAGGGCGGCGCGCCGCGGGTCCGGCGCAAGAGGCTCGCATGGGCGAGCAGGATCGCGATCAGCGCGGCTTTTTGCTCGCCGGTCGAGGCGCGGGCGGCGTCGATCCCCTTATCTGCCAAAGTGACGGCAAAATCCGAGCGGTGCGGGCCGATTGCGGCACCCCCGGCCTCGCCGTCGCCGCGCCGGCCGGCGGCGAGGGCGGCGGCGAACTTGCTTTCGGCGGCGAGCGCCGGCATGGCTTCGAGCCACGCTTCGAGGGTGCCGCCGAGGCGCAGCCGGACCTGCGGAAAGGGTGCGCGGACCTCGTTGCACGCCTGGTCGAGAAGCTCGACCGCATCTGCCCGCGCGGCGGCGACCGCGACACCTTCCGCGGCCATCGCCGCTTCGAGCGCGGCGAGCCAGGCCGGGTCGGCCGGCCGGTTGAAAAGGGAGCTGTCGCGCAACAGCCGGGCGCGCTCGCGCAACGCCTGCTCGTAGCCGGCGACGCGGGCGGCGTGCGCCGGGTCGAGGGCCAGCACCAGCCGGTCGAGAAAGCGGCGGCGCTCGCTGCGTCCTTCGACAAAGAGCCGGTCCATCGACGGTGTCAGCCACAGCACGCCGAAATGCTCGCCGAGCGCGGCCTGGCTCTTCGCGCGCTCGCCGTCGATGCGCAGCACGCGCTTGTCGCCCTCGTTGCTGTCGCGACCGGTGCCGATCCGCACCGCGCCGCGGCTGGTGGCGACGGTTGCGGCGACTGCCCAGCCGCCGGATGGGGCGCCACTGGACGGGGCACCACTGGGCAAGGCGGCGTCGCGGCGATCGATCTCGCCGAGCCGCGCCCGGCGCAGCCCACGGCCGGGGGCGAGAAACGACACCGCTTCGAGGAGATTGGTCTTGCCGGCGCCGTTCGGGCCGGTCAGCACCACCGGCTGCGGCCCGAGGTCGAGCCGCGCTGCGCGGTAGTTGCGGAAATCGGTCAGCACCAGCCGCGCCACCGCAACCCGGGCAGGCGGGGAGGCCGCGGCACCGGTGCGGAAGCCGGCTTCCTCGGTCTCGGTCAGCATTAGGAATATATGGGGATCGAGACCCTTTGGCGCCAGCCCGCAGCGCGCCAGCCCGCAGCGTCCCAGGGCGGTCACACCCGCATCGGCATCAGGACATAAAGAGCGCTGCCGTCGGCGCTGTCGCGCACGATTGTCGGCGAGGCGGAGTCGGCGAGCAGAAAGCGTGCCCCGTCGCCGCCGATTTGGTCGGCGATGTCCAAGAGGTAGCGCGAGTTGAAGCCGATCTCGATCGGCGCGGCGAGGTAGCGCACCTCGATCTCCTCGACCGCGGTGCCGTTTTCCGGGCTCGTCGCCGACACCGCGAGGCTGCCGTTCTCGACCGCGAGCTTGACCGCGCGGCTCTTCTCGCTCGAAATCGTCGAGACCCGATCGACCGCTTCGGCGAACTCCTTGCAATTGACCTCGAGCACCTTGTCGTTGCCGGTCGGGATCACCCGGTCGTAATCGGGGAAGGTGCCGTCGATCAGCTTCGAGGTCAGCGCCGCCGCACCCACGGCAAAGCGGATCTTGGTGTCGCTCAGGGCGATCTGGACCTCCGCCTCGCTCTCATCGACGAGCTTGCGCAATTCGAGCACGGTCTTGCGCGGGACGATGATGCCCGGCATCCCGGCCGCGCCCTCGGGCAGCACCAGCTCGACCCGGGCGAGACGGTGGCCGTCGGTCGCCACCGCGCGGATCACCGGGACTTCGTCGCTTTTGGTGGCGTGCAGGTAGATGCCGTTCAGGTAATAGCGGGTTTCCTCGGTCGAAATCGCAAAGCGGGTGCGGTCGATCAGGCTTTTGAGCTCGGCCGCCGACAGGGTGAAGCCATGCGGCAGCTCGCCGCTCGCCATCAACGGGTAATCTTCGGCGGGCAAGCAAGAAAGAGTGAAGGTCGAGCGGCCCGAGCGCAGCACCATCATGTTGCGTTCGCCGCCCTCGGCACCAGTTGGCGCCTCGATCTCGATCTGGGCGCCGTCGCGCAATTTGCGGACGATCTCGTAGAGCGTATGCGCCGGGACCGTGGTGCGCCCTTCGCGCTCGATCGCGGCCGGGACCCGCTCGACGATTTCGAGGTCCATATCGGTTGCCGACAGCGCCAGCCCCGGCGCCTCGGCACCCCGCGCGCCCTCGGCATGGAGCAGGACGTTGGATAGAATCGGGATCGTGTTGCGCCGCTCGACGACGCTTTGCACATGCCCCAGGGCTCGCAGGAGGGCCGCCCGTTCGATTGTCAGTTTCATCTTTGCCACGCGGAAGTTGGCCGACTGCCCGGCGCCGGCGGGATCTTCCGGCCGGCGCCCCCTCGCCTATCCGTCGGAGCGGCGAACGGGGCGGCATCATAGCACGAAAAGGCGGCGCGGCTCAGCCCCTTGCTTTGCCGCGCCGAGTTGCCCCCTGCCGAGTTGCCCCCTAACGCGATTTCGGCCTCAGGAAACCTGCAGCATGCGGCGCAGCAGCTCGACGTCTTCGGCGAGCGCCGCGTCGGTGGCTTTCAGCTCCTCGATCTTGCGCACTGCGTGGATCACCGTGGTGTGGTCGCGTCCGCCGAATTTCCGGCCGATTTCGGGCAGCGAGCGGGTCGTCAACTGCTTTGCCAGGTACATCGCCACCTGGCGCGGGCGGGCGACGGCGCGCGCCCGGCGGTCCGAGGTCATCTCGCCCAGCCTGATGTTGAAATGCTCGGCGACGCGCCGCTGGATCTCGTCGATCGTCACCCGGCGCTCATGCGAGCGTAAGAGGTCGCGCAATTCCTCCTGCACGCTCTCCAAGGTGATCTCGCGGCCGACGAGCTGCCGGTTGGCGGTGATCCGGTTCAAAGCCCCTTCGAGCTCGCGGATGTTCGAGGTGATCTTGTGCGCAAGAAACTCCATGACCTTGCGCGGGATCGGGACACCGTTGCGCTCGGCCTTTGCTTCGAGGATGCCCATGCGCAGCTCATAGGTCGTCGGGTGCAGGTCGGCGACGAGACCCCAGCCGAGGCGCGAGCGCATCCGCTCCTCTATGCCTTCGAGGTCGGAGGGCAATTTGTCGGCCGAGATCACGATCTGCCGGTTGTTGTCGACCAGCGCGTTGAAGGTGTGAAAGAACTCCTCCTGGGTCGATTCCTTGCCGCTGATAAACTGCACATCGTCGATCATCAACAGATCGACCGAGCGGAACTGCTCCTTGAAGTCCATCGTCGATTTGAACCGCAACGCGCGAATGAACTGATACATGAATTTTTCTGCGGAAAGGTAGATCACCTTGCGATTGCAGGCGTGGCTGCGGACATGCCAAGCGATCGCGTGCATCAGGTGGGTCTTGCCGAGCCCGACCCCGCCATAGAGAAAGAACGGGTTGAACGGCACCGTCGGCACCGCGTCGGCGCAGGCTTCGGCGACCCGCCGGGCGGCCGCATGGGCCAGCTCGTTCGGCTTGCCGACGACAAAAGTCTCGAAGGTGAAACGCGAATTGAGACCCGGCGGCTTGCCCCCGTCCTCGACCGTTTCGGGCGTTGCCGCCGGCTCGGCGGCGGCGGCGCCGGGCGGACGGGCGAAATCCGGCGACGGCGAGGGCGGCGCGGCCACGACGACCGCAAGCCGCTTGATCCGCGGGTTCACCGCTTGCCACAGCCCCAGGATGCGGTCGGCGTAATGGGTGGTGATCCAATCGCGCAGAAACCGCGTCTGCGCCGCGATCACCGCTTCACTGTCCTCGATACCCTGCACCTGGAGCTGCCGCAGCCAGCTGCGAAACGCGGTGTCGCCGACCTCCTCCTTGATCCGGCCGAGAACCTCGGCCCATTCCGCCCGGCAGGTCGTGGGCGCGTCCCCGGCAGCGCCGTTGCGAGCCGCTTCCGCCACCACCGTATCCCCCCGTTCAAACACGGCAGCCCCCTCCGGCCCAGACCGGTAAAATTTTACGATCGACATCTGTGGGTATTCGGCCCATCGCCGAAGTTCGTATCAGAACAAGCTATGTCCCCCGCTAACCATTATTATTTTGATTTTACCTGACCAAACTGGCTGATGTTCGGTTCAGGCTGGCATTTACAAGACCACGCCGTGATTTCCAGCGGCGCTATACAGACATGCTACCGTGCTCGGTCACGCAAAGGCAACAGACCGAAAAGCGAACGCTAAAAAATTTTCGGTTGTAGTCGACCGGTTTTATTGCGCCGCTGATTGCGAGAGGGGGGCGTGGCCCGCGCCAAAGCGGCGCCGCTCACATGGCCCGCGCCACAGCGGCGCCGCTTAAATGGCCGGTGGCGGCGGGCGACGGGCATGGGTCGCTTGCTCGAAAGCGTAGGCCAGGCGCAACAAGGTGGGCTCGCTCCAAGCGCGGCCGGTGAAGGTGGCGTT
The DNA here is from genome assembly GCA_963702685.1 of uncultured Alphaproteobacteria bacterium. GTDB lineage: Bacteria > Pseudomonadota > Alphaproteobacteria > ATCC43930 > CGMCC-115725 > AP-15. Next base: position 137,297 of record CAVPDQ010000015.1, read on the forward strand.
GAGCGGGTAGCCCGGGGTTTCGCCGCCTGCGACAAAGCCGGCCGGGACCGCGACGCTCGGATAGCCGGCCTTGGCGGCGATCGCAGCACCCGCCGCACCCGGAAACAGCACCGCGTCGAGGCGGTGCCGGTCGAGATAGGCGTCGAGGCCGAGGCGGCGCGACGAACGCAGATCGCTGTGGCGGGCGGCCGCGTATTCGAGCTCGGAGAGATCGCCGCGGGTGGCCGCGGCGGCGAGAAAAAGGTCCTGGCCAAAGCGCAAGGCGCGATCGGCGTTGGCGGCATTGAAGGCGACGATGTCGTCGAGACTTTTCAGCTCGGTTTCAGTGGCCCAATCGCGCAGGTAGAGGTCGAGGTCGTGCTTCAGCTCGTAGACGAAAACGAGCGGTCGGCGCACCGGCTGGCCCCAAGACAGGCTGTGCCGATTGCGGTTCAGGATCGCGATTTCGCTGCCGGGGCCGCCGATCCAGCCGGCGGTCGGCAGGTTGGCGCGCACGATCGTCGCACCCAGCGCCTCGATCGCGTCGATTGCCGCGTTCATGACCGCGGCGGCAGGTGGCGCGAGCCCACCGTAATAGACATCGTTGGCTGGGTCGCCGGGATCGCTCGGCACCCCGATGCGCGCCCCTCTGAGCCCGTCGGCGTCGAGCGCAGCGGTGTAGCCGGCGGGCCGCTCGAGGCTTGCGGTCGCCGGGTCGAGCGGGTCGGCGGCGGCCAGCACGTCGAGCAGGACCGCGGCGTCGCGAACCGTGCGGGTCAAGGGGCCGGCGGTATCCTGGCTGTGCGCGATCGGGACGATCCCGGCGCGGCTGACGAGGCCGACGGTCGGCTTGACCGTGACCAGGCCGCATTGCGAGGCCGGCGACAACAGCGAGCCCGAAGTCTCGGTGCCGATCGCCGCTGCCGCGAGCCCCGCGGCCACCGCCGCCGCCGAGCCCGAGCTCGACCCGCCGGGCGACACGACGGGCACGCCCCGCTCGTCGAGCTCCGGCGCATAGGGGTTCTTGACCTGGCCGCCTGAGCGAGCTGTAGCCCGCCGGCATATCGATCGCCAAAATGTTGGCGAGCTCGGTCAGGTTGGCCTTGCCGAGAATGACCGCGCCCGCCTGCCGCAGCAGCGTCACGACGGTAGCGTCGCGGCGGCTGCGGGCGGTGGCCAAGGCGAGCGAGCCCGCGGTCGTGTGCTGCCGGTCGGCGGTCGCGATATTGTCCTTGACGAGGATCGGGATGCCGTCGAGCGGGCGCCGCCGCGGCGGCTTGGCGGCATCGAGGGCCGCGGCGATCGCCGTCGCGTCGGGATTGACCTCGCGCACGGCATTGATGCCGGGGCCGGCGCGGTCATAAGCCTCGATCCGCGCCAAATAGGCCTCGACCAACGCCGCCGCCGATGTGCCGCCCGCGGCCAGCGCCTGCTGCAGCTCGACAATCGTCGCATTTTCGACACTGAGGTCGGCCATCGTCGTATCTCGGGCTTTATGATCGGGTCGAGATTATCACCACAGCCGACGGATCATGTTCGAGCTTGTCTTTCTCGGCACCGCCGCGGCGGTGCCCTCGGCCGAACGGGGCCTGCCGGCGCTCTTTGTGGCGCGCGGCGCCGACCGCTCGCTGATCGATTGCGGCGAGGGGACGCAGCGCCAGCTGATGCGTGCCGGCGTCGGCTTTCGCGGGCTCGCACGGGTGCTCTTGACCCATGCCCATCTCGACCATGTGGCGGGGCTCGCCGGGCTCCTCGCCACCCGCGCGCTATGGGGCCTCACGGCGCCGATCGAGATCCTCGGCAGCGGCGAGACGATCGGCTTTGTGCGCCATTATCTCGCCCTCACCGTCGGTCCGGAGAACGGGTATCGGCTGCGGGAGATCGCCGCCGGCCCGGTATTTGCCATGCCCGGCTGGCGGCTCGATGCCTTTGCCGTGGCGCATCGCGGAACGCAAAGCCTCGGCTGGCGCTTTGCCGAAGCGAGCCGCCGCCCGCTGCTGCCCGACCGGCTCGCAGATTTGGGCGTGCCCGCAGGGCCGGCGCGACGCATGCTCGCCGCGGGCCGCGCGGCGATGCTCCCGGACGGACGGCTGATCGAGCCCGCCATGGTGCAGGGAGCCGAAACCGCCGGCGCATCGGTCGCGGTTATCGGCGATGTCGAGGAGGTTGCGCCGCTGGTGCCGCATGTGCGCGGCGCCGACGCCTTGGTGATCGAGGCGACGTTTCTCGACCGCGACCAGGCGCTCGCCCGCGCGCGCGGGCATTTGACCGCAGCGGCCGGGGCCGGGCTGGCGCGCGCGGCGGCGGTCGGCGAATTGCTGCTGACCCATATTTCCGGCCGCTACCAGCCGGAGGAGATCAGGGCCGAAGCCGCGGCGCTGTTCCCCGCTGTGCGGGTCGTCGCCGATTTCGAGCGGATTTTGGTCTCGGCGCGGACGGCCCGTGGATAATTTGACGGCCGGTGGATAATTTGGCGGAAGAAACCGGGATAAGCGCAGTTTTCTGGGGACAAGGCTGTGGGCGGCCATTGCCGGGGTTGTCCGGCCGGGCCAACCGGCTAGCCTCCCCGCCGCGGCGCCGAGCCGGGCGACCGCCGCCCCCCTCCCGGTAATCGGCGGCCCGGTGATCGGCGGGATTTGGGCGCGGGCCTCGGCTGATCGGCGCGGCATGGGGGGAGACGGGCGGCCGTCCGGGTCGCCCGTTTCCGCCGCCCCCGGCATTGACGCCCTGCAATCGACGACCACAACGCGGCTTTTTTGGTCGCGCGAGCCCGATTTTTATGCCAAACTTTTGGCATTCTTTCGGCAAGCGCGATCGATCCCGATGGCCCGCGACACAAACCCGCTCAAATCCGAGCTGATCACCCTCTCGCTCAATCCCCAGACCGTTTGGTATCTCGATCGCCTGGTCGAGACCGGTGTTTACGGCAACAACCGGACCGAAGCGGCGCGGATCGCAATCTACGACCACTGCAAGCTGCTGGTCGCGCAAAATCACCTGAGCATGGCGCCCCCGCCGCCGGCCGTCGAAGCCGGCGGACCAGCCGCCGCGATGCCGGCGCCGCGCCGATGAGCCCGCCGCGCCGATGAGTCCAGTCCCGCACCGCCCGCTGCTCGGCGCGCACCCAGAGAACACTGGCAGAACTCCTTGCCGCGACGTCGTTTCCCAGCACCGCACAAGAGCCCGCCGCTTGCGGCCGAGACAAGCAAGGACCCCAAATGCTGTGTGCCGCAGCATCGACCAGACTCGAATAGGCAAAATCCAAAGTTTTATTACAAAAATGCATTGACACCCATGGTCACCCATGATACCCCATGTTTTCCCATGGACGGGTGTGGCCGACGGGGGGAACATCGGCGGCATTCATCGGGCGTCCCTTGCCGAAAGCTCATGGGCGAGCGTTGGGGGAAGAAGTGGAGCCGTTCCTATCCACTTTCGTGAACAAGGTCGACCGCAAGGGGCGGGTTTCAGTGCCGGCGACCTTTCGCGCTCTCTTAGATGGCCAACGCTTTGCCGGCATCGTCGTCTTCCGGTCTTGGAAAGATCGGGCGCTCGATGGGAGCGGCATCGACTGGATGGACGAGCTGAATCTTCGGTTCGAAACTCTTCCGCAATTCAGCGACGAACGCGACAGCCTCGCACGGGTGCTGTTTGGCGGCTCCCAGCGCCTGCCGTTCGACAATGAAGGCCGGGTTTTGCTGCCGCCGGAATTTGCGGCGCATGCCGGCATCACCGAGAATGCCGCCTTTGTCGGCATGGGTCGAAGCTTTCAGATCTGGGAGCCGGGCGCCTTGGTCGAGCGCGATGCGGCGTTTCGCGAGCGCGCTCGGCAGCAAGGTCCGATCCTGCCGCCTTTGCCCCCGCCGACCGGCGGACGCCGCGAATGAAGGGGCGGCTGGCCAAGCCCGAAACGGGGCCGGGCGGCCATGTTCCGGTCCTGCTCGATGCCGTGATCGAGGCTTTGGCGCTGCGCGATGGAGCCACCTATGTCGACGGCACTTTTGGTGCCGGCGGCTACAGCATTGCACTCCTGGCAGCCGCAAGCTGCCGGGTTTTTGCGATCGACCGCGATCCCGATGCAGTGCGGGCGGGGGCCGCATTGGCGCTGCATCACGCGGGCCGGCTTGCCGTCGTCGAGGGCCGGTTCAGCGAAATGGCGCGGCTCCTCGCGCCGTTGTCGCCGCCGCCGATTGCCGGCGTGGCGCTCGACCTCGGTGTGTCCTCGACACAGCTCGACACGCCCGAGCGCGGATTTTCGTTTCGCCTCGACGGTCCGCTCGACATGCGCATGGGGCAACACGGGCAAACTGCCGCGGATCTGGTCGAGAGCCTGTCCGAGCCCGAGCTCGCGGCGCTGATCGGCGAATTCGGCGAGGAGCGGTTTGCCCGCCGGGTGGCCCGCGCGATTGTCGCGGCACGGCGGCAGCGAGCGATCCGGCGGACATTGGAGCTCGCCGAGATCGTGCGCGCCGCGCTGCCCAAATCCGAGCCCGGGCTCGACCCGGCGACCCGCACCTTTCAGGCGCTGCGCATCGCCGTCAACGACGAGCTCGGCGAGCTCGACCGCGGCCTCGTCGCGGCGGAGCAGCTGTTGATGCCGGGCGGCCGGCTGGCGGTGGTTTCGTTCCAGTCGCTGGAGGACCGCCGGGTCAAGAATTTTTTGCGCCAGCGCAGCGGCGCCGGAGCCGCGGGCTTCGCGCCACGAGCCGAATGCCGCCACTGCCGCGCCGCCCAGCTTTCGGCTCTTGCACCGCCGCCCGGTGCGGCCCGGCGCCGCCGAGATCGCCGGTAATCCGCGCGCGCGTTCGGCGCGGCTGCGCGCGGCCGAACGCACCACGGCCCCGGCCTGGCCGGCCGAGCGCGGCGGGAGGGCGGCATGATCAAGCTCGCAACGCTGTTCTGGCTGGTCCTCGTTACCGCGACGGGGCTGGCGATGTTTGCGGTCAAGTATCAGGTCCAGGCGTTGGACGACCGTCTGAGCGACACCAAAAAAGCCGTTACCGCGCAGGACCGCGAATTTCGCGTGCTCAACGCCGAATGGGCCTATCTCAACCGGCCGGCCGCGCTCGCCGACATGAACCGGCGGTTTTTGTCGCTGGCGCCGATCGCGACCAAGCAGCTGCATAGCGGGGTCGCCGACATCGCCATGCGGCCGCCGCCGGCACCCCCGCCAGAGCCCCCGCCGGAGCCGGTCGTCGCCGTCGCCGCACCCAGCAACGCCGCGCCCAGCAACGCCGCGCCCAATAACGCCATCGCAAACAATGCCGTCGCAGATAGCGCCGGTGCCGATAACGCCCGTGCCGATAACGCCCGTGCAGATAGCGCCATTGCCGAGGCGCGGCTGCCGGAGAGCGGGTTGCGGGTCACACCGGCGGCGCTGCGCCAGCCCGCCCGCGCGCGCGCCGCTGCGCCGGCGAGGTCGCTCCCGGCCAAGTCGCTCGACGAGCTGATCGCCCGGGTTGCGGCGGTGCGCTGATGGTCGCGCTCCAGCAATTCGACGACAATCCGTGCCGGCCGCGGCACTTCAAGCCGCCGCCCTGCGTGCCGGTCGTGCCGGAGGGGCCGGCGCGGCAGGCGCTCGACGGATCGCGCAGCCGGCTGCTCGTCATCGGCATGGTGTTTGTCGCCGTTTTCACGGTGATCGCGCTGCGCGCCGCCGAAGTGGCGCTGTTCGGCACCGCCACCGCACGGGCGCCGATCGCGCGCACGCACGGCACGGCACCGCCGGTGCCGGTGCGCGCCGATATCGTCGACCGCAACGGCCGGCTGTTGGCGACGATGCTCGACAGCCCGTCGCTGTACGCCAATCCGCGGCAAATCCTCGACGCCGGCGAGGCGACGCGCAAGCTCACCGCGGCGCTCCCCGATCTCGACGGCGCCGAAATCCTGGCCAAGCTGTCCTCGGGCAAGGGTTTTGTCTGGCTCAAGCGGCACCTGACGCCGCAGCAGGAATTCGCCGTCAACCAGCTCGGCATCCCGGGGCTGCAATTCGAGCACGAGGAGCGCCGGGTCTACCCCTATGGTGCTTTGACCTCGCACGTCGTCGGCTATACCGGGATCGACAATGACGGGTTTGCCGGGGTCGAGCGCGGTCTCGACCGGGTGCTGAACGGCCGCACCGAGCCGCTGCAATTGTCCATCGACGTGCGCCTGCAATACGTCCTCCACGACGAATTGCAGCGGGTGGTCGACGACTTCACCGCCAAGGGCGGCGACGGGCTGATCATGAACGTCAACACCGGCGAGGTGCTGGCGATGGTCTCCTTGCCGGATTTCGATCCGGCCCATCCGGGCGCCCCCGACCCGGCCCATCCCGAAATCTCGCCGGCCGACCGGATGTTCAACCGGGTCACCCTCGGCGACTACGAGATCGGCTCGGTCTTCAAGATTTTTACGACCGCGATGGGGCTCGATTCCGGTGCGACGACGATGACCGGGACGTTTGATGCGACGCACCCGATCCGGATCGGCCGGTTCACGATCTCCGATTACCACGGCAAGCACCGGGTCGAGAGCGTGCCGGAGATCCTGATGTACTCGTCGAATATCGGCGAGGCCAAGATCGCGCTTGCCGTCGGCGCCGAGCGGCAGCAGGAATATCTGCGGCGCTTTGGCTTGCTGTCGCAGCCGACGATCGAGATCGACGAGGTCGGCAAGCCGCATTTCCCGGCGCATTGGCGTGAGGTCAATGTGATGACCATCGGCTTTGGCCACGGGATTTCGGAGACGCCGCTGCAAATCGCCAGCGCCGGCTCGGCCCTTGTCAATGGCGGCATCTTGCGGCCGGCGACCCTGGTCAAATTGCCGCCCGGCTATGCGCCGCAGGGCCGGCAGGTGATCGCGCCAAAGACTTCCGAAGAGATGCGCAAATTGCTGCGGCTGGTGGTCGAATACGGCACCGGCGAAATGGTCGGCGCCAAAGGTTATGTCGTCGGCGGCAAAACCGGCACCGCCGACAAGGTCGTCGGCCGGCGTTATGCCGAGCGCAAGCTGTTGTCGAGCTTTCTCGGCGCCTTTCCGATGACCGACCCGAAATACCTGGTGCTGGTGATGGTCGATGAGCCGCATCCGAACAAGGCGAGCCACGGCTATGCCACCGCGGGCTGGACCGCAGCACCGGCGGTCGGACGCGTGATCGAGCGCATCGCGCCGTTGCTCGGGATCGCTCCGGTCGACGAAGCCTCGCCCGCAATCGAGCACGCGCTGATGGTCGACAGCCTGCAAGGCAAGCGTATTGAAGCTTACTGAGCTGAGCTGCCTCGCCGGCTTGCCGGCCGATCCCGAGATCACCGGGCTCACCGCCAATTCGCGGGCCGTTCGGCCGGGCTTTTTGTTCGCCGCGCTCAACGGCGCGAGGCGCGACGGCCGCGCCTTTGCTGCCGAGGCGGTGGCGCACGGGGCGGCGGCGATCCTGACCGACCGGGCAGCCGCGCTCTCGTTGCCGCCGCAAGACCGCGCGCGCACCGCGATCATCGAAGACCCGAGCCCGCAGCGCCGGCTCGCCTTGTTTGCGGCGCGATTTTACCGGCGGCAGCCGCGGGTGATCGGCGCGGTCACCGGCACCAACGGCAAGACCTCGGTCGCTCATTTTCTGCGCGAGATCTGGAGCGCGCTGGGCGCTCCGGCGGCGAGCCTGGGGACGCTCGGCCTCGTCACGCCGCAGGGCCGCCGGCCGGGCGCCTTGACGACCCCCGACCCGGTGGCGCTGCACCACGAGCTTGCGGCCCTCGCCAAAACCGGGATCGAGCATGCGGCGATCGAGGCGTCGAGCCACGGCCTCGCCCAATACCGGCTCGACGGGGTTGCGGTCGCTGTCGCCGCCTTTACCAATTTCACTCGCGACCATCTCGATTATCATGCCGACATGGCGCATTACCGGGCGGCGAAGGACCGTCTGTTCACGGATTTGCTGATGCCCGGCGGGAGCGCGGTGCTCAATGCCGATAGCGGGGAATTTACCCGGCTCGCCGCGCTGTGCCGCGATCATGGCCATCCGGTGCTCGCCTATGGCAGCGCCGCCGGCGCCGATTTGCGGCTGGTCGCCTGCCGGCCGCAAGGTGCGGGCCAGGCCGGTGCGGGCCAAGCCCTGGTCCTCGAAATTTCGGGCAGGCGCCGCGATTTGCCGTTGCCGCTCGCCGGCGAATTTCAGGCGATGAACGCGCTGGCGGCACTGGGGCTCGCGCTCGCAACCGGGTCCGAAGCCGATGCGGCGACCGCGACGCTCGCGCGCTTGACCGCGGTCCCCGGAAGAATGCAATTCGTCGCGCGCCATTCGGGAGGCGGCGCGATCGTCGTCGATTACGCGCACACGCCCGACGCGCTCGCCACCGTGCTCGGGGCGCTGCGCCCATATGCGCCGGGCCGGCTCGTCGCGCTCTTCGGCTGCGGCGGCGACCGCGACCCCGGCAAGCGCCCGATGATGGGCGAGGTCGGCGGCGCGTCTCGCCGACCGGGTCTATGTCACCGACGACAACCCGCGCAGCGAAGACCCGGCGGCAATCCGGCGCGCGATCCTCGCCGCCGCCCCCGATGCGACGGAAATCGGCGACCGCCGGCAAGCGATCGAAGCCGCGATCGGCAGCCTCGACCCCGGCGACCTGCTTGGTGATCGCCGGCAAAGGGCACGAGACCGGCCAGATCGTCGGCACCGAAATTCATCCCTTCGACGACGCCGTCGTCGCGCGCGAGATCGCCGGGCGGTCTTCCTCATGGCAGCTCGTGCCATGACGGCGCTGTGGGGCGCGGCCGATGCGGTCGCCGCGACCGGCGGCCGAGGCCCGGCCGAATGGGAAGCGAGCGGGGTGTCGATCGACACCCGAACCATCGCGGCCGGCGATCTGTTTGTGGCATTGCGCGGCCCCAGCCATGACGGTCATGCGTTTGTCGCCGAGGCGTTGGCGCGCGGCGCCGCTGCCGCGATGGTCGATCGGGAAATATCGGGCTTGCCGGCGGCAGCGCCGCTGCTGCGGGTCGGCGACACCTTGGCCGGGCTCGCCGCGCTCGGCGGCTTTGCCCGCGCGCGCAGCCGGGCGCGGATCCTCGCCGTCACCGGCAGCGTCGGCAAGACCGGCACCAAGGAGGCGCTGCGGCTCGGGCTCGGGGCTTGCGGCAGCGTGTCCGCCTCGGCCGGCAGCCTCAACAATCACTGGGGCGCGCCGCTGTCGCTCGCCCGCATGCCGCCCGACACCGATTACGGCGTCTTCGAGCTGGGGATGAACCATCCGGGCGAAATCGCCGCGCTGACCCGGCTGGTCCGGCCGCATGTCGCGGTGATCACGACCGTCGAGCCGGTCCATCTCGGCTTTTTCGCGTCGATCGAGGCGATCGCCGACGCCAAAGCGGAAATTTTCGAAGGTCTCGAGCCGGGCGGTGCTGCGGTGCTCAACCGCGACAACCCGCAATATGGGCGGTTGGCGGACGCAGCGCGGCGCTGGGGAGCGGAGGCGATCGGGTTTGGCGCGCATCCCGAGGCCCGGGTCCGGCTCTCCGGTTGCGTCATCGAAGAAGGCGGCAGCACGGTGGAAGCCGTTGTCGATGACCGGCCGCTTTCTTACCGGCTGCCGGTCCCCGGCCGGCACTGGGTCATCAACTCCCTGGCGGTGCTCGCCGCCTGCCTCGCCGCCGGCGCCGATCCGGCCCGCGCCGCCGGTGCCCTGGCGCGGCTCGAAGCGCTGCCGGGGCGCGGCCGGCAGCATCGCGTGGCGTGGCGCGGCGGGACCCTGACCCTGATCGACGAGAGCTACAATGCGAGCCCGGCGGCGATGGCGGCGGCGCTTGCCGTGCTCGGCGCCACCGCACCGGCACCCGGCGGCAGGCGGGTCGCGGTGCTCGGCGATATGCTCGAGCTCGGCGATGCCGCGGCAAGGCTTCACCGCGAGCTGGCGCCGGCGCTCGCCGCGGCAAAGGTCGATCGCGTCTTTCTCGTCGGCGCCGAGATGGCGGCGCTATGGGAGGCGTTGCCCGAGGCGCGACGCGGCGGATTGTCGGGATCGGCGGAGGAGGCTATCCCTGCGCTCTTCGATTTTCTGGCGGCCGGCGACGCCGTGACGGTCAAAGGCTCCTACGGCATGCGCCTCGGCCGCATTGTCGAGCGCTTGCGCGACCGGCCCGAGATTTGAGCGGATGCTTTACCTGGTGTTCTCTCCCTGGGCGGACCGGGTTCCGGGCTTCAACCTGTTTCGCTACATCACCTTTCGCTCGGGCGGGGCGGTCGTCACCGCGCTCCTGATCAGCTTTGTCTTTGGCCCGGCGATCATCGCCTGGCTCAAATCGAAACAAACCAACGGCCAGCCGATCCGGCTCGACGGCCCCGAAGGGCACCTCCTGCGCAAAAAAGGGACGCCGACCATGGGCGGCTTCCTGATTTTGCTGGCATTGACGGTCGCCACCTTGCTGTGGGCGGATCTGGCCAACCCCTATATCTGGATCGTCTTGCTGGTGACGGTCGGGTTCGGGCTGATCGGCTTTGTCGACGATTACAAAAAGCTCGCCCGCAACTCGCATCGCGGCCTCGACGGCCGCACCAAGCTCGCCTTTGAGATCGTGCTCGGCGCCGGCGCCTGCATCGCGCTCGTCAGCATCGCCCCGCATCAGCTCGCCAATGCGGTGGCGGTGCCGTTCTTCAAGAACGTCTTGATCGAGCTCGGCTGGTGGTTTGTGCCGTTCGGCGTCTTTGTCGTCATCGGCGCGTCGAACGCGGTCAATTTGACCGATGGGCTCGACGGGCTGGCGATCGTGCCGGCGATGATCGCCGCCGGCTGCTTTGCGCTGATCGCCTACCTCGTCGGCAACGCGATCTTTGCCAATTACCTGCAGATCCATCATGTGCCGGGCGCCGGCGAGCTGGCGGTGTTTTGCGGCGCGATGGTCGGGGCGAGCCTCGGCTTTTTATGGTTCAACGCGCCGCCGGCGATGGTCTTTATGGGCGATACCGGCTCGCTGTCGATCGGCGGCGCGCTCGGCATCGTCAGCATCGTCACCAAGCACGAGCTGGTGCTGGCGATCATCGGCGGGCTCTTCGCGCTCGAAGCGGTCTCGGTCATCGTCCAGGTGGCGAGCTTTAAGCTGACCGGCAGGCGGGTCTTCCGCATGGCGCCGCTGCACCACCATTTCGAGCAAAAGGGCTGGGCGGAGTCGACGATCGTGATCCGTTTCTGGATCATCGCCTCGATTCTGGCGATCGCCGGGCTGGCCACGTTGAAGCTGCGGTGATTTGCGGTGCTGTGGGCTGGGATCATACAGGTTGGGATCGCACAGGTAGTAGCTGAGCGCGAAAAATCCCGCTATATGTTCGGGCGCGTATGAAATTCGCCCGCATCGATCAGAGCCCGGTGGCGCGCTGGTGGTGGACCGTCGACCGCTGGAGCTTGGCGGCGCTCGGCGTCTTGATGGCGTTCGGGATCGTCTTGAGCCTGGCGGCGAGCCCGGCCGTCGCCGAGCGCATCGGCTATGACGCGTTGCATTTTGTCCGCCGCCACGCGGCTGTCTTGCCGATCGCCGCCGCTGTCATGTTCGCGGTCTCGCTGCAGACGCCGCGCACCATCCGCCGCATCGCCGTCATCGGCTTTGCCCTGGCGCTTTTGATGCTTGCCGCAACCTTTGTCGTCGGCGTCGAGATCAAGGGTGCGCGCCGCTGGATCAATTTTCCGGGACTTGCGGTGCAGCCCTCGGAATTCATCAAGCCGACCTTTGCCGTGGTCGCCGCCTGGCTCTTTGCCGAGCGCAAGCTGCACCCGCGCTTTCCCGGCAATCTGATCTCGATCGCGCTGTTTCTGCTGATCATGGGCATGCTGATCAAGCAGCCCGACATCGGCATGGCGGTGGTTGTCGCTGTCGTCTGGCTCGCGCAATTCTATATGGCCGGATTGCGCATCTATTGGATCGCGCTGTTCGGCCTGGCCGGCCTCGGCGGTCTCGCCGGCGCCTATTTCTCGTTCCTGCATGTCAAGCTGCGGGTGGACCAATTCCTCAACCCCGCGCTCGGCGACAGCTATCAGGTCAACCGGTCGCTCGAAGCCTTTGCCAATGGCGGGCTGTGGGGCCGCGGCCCCGGCGAGGGCACGGTCAAGGATGTGCTGCCCGACGCCCATGCCGATTTCGTCTTTGCGGTCGCCGGCGAGGAGTTCGGGCTCGTCGTCTGTCTCGCGGTGATCGCGCTCTTCGCCTTTATCGTCTTGCGCGGCTTGTCGCGGCTGTCGCAGGAGGGAAGCCTCTTTGTGCTGCTCGCCGCCACCGGGCTCCTGATCCAGTTCGGCTTGCAGGCGGTGATCAACATGGCATCGAGCCTGCAACTGATCCCGACCAAAGGCATGACCTTGCCGTTTCTGTCCTATGGCGGCTCGTCGATGCTGGCGACCGCACTCGGCATGGGCATGGTGCTGGCCCTGACCCGCCGGCGATTGGCGGGGAGCGCCCTATGAGCGCGGCCCCTATGAGCGCGGCCCCTATGAGCGCGGCCCTTGTGAGCGCGGCCTTTGTGCTCGCGGCCGGCGGCACCGGTGGGCATCGGTTCCCGGCCGAAGCGTTGGCGAGGGAATTGCTGGAGCGCGGGCAGCGGGTGCATCTCGTAACCGATGCGCGCAGCGAGGCGCTCGCCGGCCGCAGCGACGGGATCGACATCCATCGCGTGCGCGCCGGCAGGTTCGACCGCGGCCCGGCCCATGCCGCCCACGCGATCGCCGAATTGGCTGCGGGCACGCTGCAGGCGAGACGATTGCTGCGCCGCCTCGCGCCGGCCGCGGTCATCGGTTTTGGCGGCTACCCGTCGGTGCCGACCATGCTGGCGGCGGGCTATCTGCGGCTGCCGACGCTGATCCACGAGCAGAATGCGGTCCTGGGCCGCGCCAACCGGCTGCTGGCGCCGCGCGCCAGGCGCATCGCCACCGGCTTTCCCGAGACACGCGGGCTGCGCCCGGCCGACCGCCCGCGGATGGTGCACACCGGAAACCCGGTGCGCCTTGCCGTGCTGGCTGCCGGCGAAAGCGATTACCGGGCACCGGCGCCGGGCGGCCCGATCGAGCTCTTGGTGCTGGGCGGCAGCCAGGGCGCGCATATCCTGGGCGAGATTGTGCCGGCGGCGCTGGCGGGATTGCCGGCCTCGTTGCGCGCGGCGCTCAGGGTCAGCCAGCAGGCGCGGCCCGAAGACCTCGCCGCGGTGGAAAGCGCTTATGCCGAAAGCGGGATCGAGGCCGAGACCAGCAGCTTTTTTACCGACGTGCCCGAGCGGCTGGCGCGGGCGCATCTGGTGATTTGCCGGGCCGGCGCCTCGACCGTGGCCGAGCTCTCCGCGGTCGGCCGGCCCGCGCTGCTGGTCCCCTACCCGCACGCCGCCGACGACCACCAGAGCGCCAATGCGCAGTCCTTCGCAGCAGCCGGCGGCGGCTGGGTCGTCCGGCAAGGCGAGCTCGACGCCGATCGGCTGGCGACCCGGCTCGCAAGCCTGCTCGGCGACGCCGCGGCGCTCGGCGAGGCGGCGCGGCGGGCGCGGCGCTTTGGCCGGCGCGACGCGGCGCGGCAATTGGCGGCGCTCGCGCTCGCGCTCGAGCCGGCGCCGCGGGAGCGTGCGGCATGAGGGCGCTGCCGCTGTCGATCGGGCCGCTGCATTTTGTCGGCATCGGCGGCATCGGCATGAGCGGCATCGCCGAGGTCCTGCAAAATCTCGGCTATCGGGTGCAGGGCAGCGACCTCGCCGACGGCGCCAATGTGCGCCGCCTCGTCGAGCGCGGCATCGACGTGGCGATCGGCCATGACGCCGCCAATCTCGGCGAGGCCGAGGTCGTCGTCGTCTCGTCGGCGGTCGCCGCGGACAACCCCGAAATCGGCGCGGCGCGGGCGCGCCGGCTGCCGGTCGTACGCCGTGCCGAAATGCTGGGCGAGCTGATGCGCCTCAAATGGTCGCTCGCGGTCGCCGGGACCCACGGCAAAACGACGACGACCTCGCTCGTCGGGGCGCTCCTAGAAACCGCCGGGCTCGACCCGACGGTGATCAACGGCGGCATCGTCAACGCCTACGGCACCAACACGCGGCTCGGTTCGGGCGACTGGATGGTGGTCGAGGCCGACGAGAGCGACGGCACCTTTACCCGGTTGCCGGCAACCGTCGCGGTGGTCACCAACATCGACCCCGAGCACCTCGATTTTTACGGCGATTTCGACACGCTGCGACAGGCCTTCGAGACCTTTGTCGGCAATATCCCGTTTTATGGCTTTGCCGCGCTCTGCATCGACCATCCGGTGGTGCAGGGGCTGATCCCGAAATTGTCCGACCGACGCGTCTTGACCTATGGGTTGAGCCCGCAGGCCGATGTCCGCGCGGTGAACCTCCGGCTCGGCGCCGACGGCGCCCATTACGACATCGTGCTGTCGGGCGCCTCGGACGGGCGCGGGCGCAACATCGACGGCGTCTATCTGCCGATGTTCGGCAGCCACAATGTGCAGAATTCGCTGGCCGCGGCGGCGGTCGGCGAAGCGCTCGGGCTCGGCGACGAGGCGCTGCGGGATGCGCTGCGCCACTTCAAGGGGGTCAAGCGCCGCTTTACCAAGACCGGCGAGTGGAACGGCGTCGCCGTGATCGACGATTACGGGCACCATCCGGTCGAGATCGCCGCGGTTTTGAAGGCGGCGCGCGCGATCGTTGCGGGCAAGGTGATCGCGGTCGTGCAGCCGCATCGCTACAGCCGCGTGCGCGACCTGTTCGACGGGTTTTGCACCTGCTTCAACGATGCCGACACCGTGCTGGTGGCGGATATTTATCCCGCCGGGGAGAAGCCGATCGACGGTGTCACGCGTGACGCGCTCGTCGCCGGGCTGGTCGAGCACGGCCATCGCCATGCCCGCGCGCTCGTTGATCCGGGCGCTCTCGCCCCGGCGGTGGCCGAGCTGGCGCGGCCGGGCGACATGGTGGTGTGCCTGGGCGCCGGCTCGATCACGGGCTGGGCGGCGAGCCTGCCGGGCGACCTCGAACGCTGGCGGCCGCGATGACCGCCCGGCGGTATGCGCTCGAGCCAGCGCCGATCGACCGGCTGCCGGCGGTGCGCGGACGGCTGGTGCGCAATGCGCCGGTCGGCAAGCAGACCTGGTTTGGCGCCGGCGGTGATGCGGAATTGCTGTTCCGGCCGGCCGATGCGGCTGACCTGGCCGGGTTTCTTGCGGGGCTGGCGCCGACGATGCCGGTGACGGTGCTCGGCGTCGGCTCGAACCTTCTGGTGCGCGACGGCGGCATTCCGGGCGTCACGATCCGGCTCGGCCGCGGCTTTGCCGGGGTCGCGGTCGACGGGGGCGAGGTCATTGCCGGCGCCGGCGCGCTCGACCGGATCGTCGCCCTCGCCGCCGCCGCAGCGGGGTTGAGCGGTCTCGAGTTTCTGTCCGGCATTCCCGGCACGTTGGGTGGCAGCCTGCGCATGAACGCCGGCGCCTATGGCCGCGAGATCAAGGATGTGCTGGTAGCGGCGACGGCACTCGACCGCAGCGGCGCGAGCCGCGAAATCGACCCCGCGGGGATGCGGCTTTCCTACCGCGATTGCGGCGTCGATCCCGGCTGGATCTTTGTTTTGGCGCGATTGCGCGGTGCGGCGGCCGACCGCGCGGAGATCATGGCGCGAATGGCGGCGATCCGGGCGGCGCGCGCCGCAACGCAGCCGGTGCGGGCGCGGACCGGCGGCTCGACCTTTGCCAACCCGCCGGGCGACAGCGCATGGCGGCTGATCGATGCCGCCGGCTGCCGGGGCCTCGTCCGCGGCGGGGCGATGGTGTCGCCGCAGCACACGAATTTTCTGGTCAACACCGGCGCTGCCACGGCGGCCGATATCGAAGGGTTGGGCGAGGAAGTCCGGCGCCGCGTCTGCGAGACGAGCGGGGTCGTGCTCGAATGGGAAATTCGCCGCATGGGTCGGCCGCTCGGCGCGATCGGCGGGCTGACCGGTCAGAGCGCGCCATGAAGACAGACGTCGCGGTGCTGATGGGCGGCTGGTCGGCCGAGCGCGAGGTGTCGCTGTCGAGCGGGCATGAATGCGCCAAGGCGCTCGCCGATTGCGGCTATCGGGTGCGGCTCGTCGATGTCGGCCGCGATTTGCCGGCGTTGCTGGCGGCGCTCGAACCGCGCCCCGACGTGATCTTCAACGCATTGCACGGCACCGGCGGCGAGGACGGCACGGTGCAAGGTGTGTTTGAGATGCTGCGGATCCCCTACACCCATTCCGGTGTGCTGGCCTCGGCTTTGGCGATGCACAAGCCGATGGCGAAGGAGCTCTTTGCGCGCGCCGGATTGCCGGTGGTCGAGGGGCTGGTGGTGCCGCGCGCCGATGTTGTCGAGCGCGACCCGATGCCGGCACCCTTTGTCGTCAAGCCGGTCAACCAGGGCTCGGCGATCGGCGTGCGCATCGTGCGCGTCAACGACAATTCCTGGCGCGAGGAGGTCAAGGAGTGGAGGTTCGGCGACGAGCTCCTGGTCGAGAAATTTATCCCGGGCCGCGAGCTGACCGTTGCGGTGATGGGCGACCGGGCGCTCGGCGTTTGCGAGATCATCCCGCGCGGCAGCTTTTACGATTACACGTCCAAATACGCGCCGGGCGGGTCGCAGCATCTGGTGCCGGCGCCGATACCGCCAAAAGATTACCAAGCCGCCCTCGATGTTTCGCTGCGCGCGCACAATGCGCTCGGCTGCCGCGGCGTCACCCGCGCCGATCTGCGCTATGACGATACCGAAGCCGGCAACCCCCGGCTCTACCTGCTCGAAATCAACACCCAGCCCGGCATGACGCCGACCTCGCTGGTGCCGGATATTGCGCGCCATGCCGGCATCGGCTTCGACCGTCTGGTCTGCTGGATGGTGGAGAACGCCGCATGCGGCTGGTGAAAAGCGCAGCGCGACGGCGGCGGCGCGGGTTTGGCGAGCGGCTGCGGCGGCTCGCCTGGCGGGCCGCGATCCCAGCCGTGCTGCTGGCCGGGCTCGGCGCAGGGGTTGTGCTGGGCCTGCCGCATCTCGGCCGCATCACCATGGCGAGCGCTGGCGCGCAGCTCGTCGAGGCGAGCGCGGCGCTCGGGCTCAAAGTCGCCGATATCCGCGTCGAGGGCCGGGAGACGACCCAGCGCGCGACCGTCCTCGACGCGCTCGGCGCCGGCTTTGGCACGCCGATCCTGGCGGTCGACCCAGTACGGGCGAAAGAAAAGCTCGAAGCGCTGCCGTGGGTCCGCTCGGCGGTCATCGAGCGCCGGCTGCCCGACACGCTTTATGTCCGGCTGGTCGAGCGCAAGCCCTTGGCGCTGTGGCAGCACGGCGGCAAAATTCAGCTGATCGACCGCAGTGGCGAGGTCATTCCGGTGGCCGAGCTCGACCGCTTTGCCAAATTGCCGATGGTCGTCGGCGAGGACGCCGCGCACCACGCCGCCGGCCTGCTGGCGATGCTGGCGAGCGAGCCTGATCTCGCCGCGCGCGTCACCGCCGCGGTGCGCGTCGGCAGCCGGCGCTGGAACCTGCGGATCGACAACGCCATCAGCGTCATGCTGCCGGGCGAGGACGCGCCGGCCGCCTGGGCGGAGCTGGCTCGGCTGGAGCGGTCGCGCTCGCTCCTCGAACGCAAGGTGCGCGTGGTCGATATGCGATTGCCGGACCGGCTGGTGTTGCAGGTGGTGCCGGAGCCGGCCAAAGAAGCCCCGCCACCCAAAAAGGGACGCCCATCGGCGAAAAACACATGATCGCGACGCAAGCAGCGCCGGCCCGCGCAAAGCTTCGGCCCGCCGCGCCGACCGGCAAGGACGGCAAGGGCGGCAAGGACGGCAAATCGAAAGCCCGCAAAGTGCCGATCCGGGCGCGTGGCAGCCTCGTCGCAGCGCTCGACATCGGCACCACCAAAGTGTGCTGCATGATCGCGCGGGTCGATGCCGAAAAGCCCCAGGTCGTCGGCATCGGGCATCAGATTTCGCGTGGTGTGCGCAACGGCGCGATCGTCGATCTCGAATTGGCCGGCGCGTCGATCGCCAACGCCGTTCACGCCGCCGAAGAGATGGCCGGGGAGACGATCCAGCAGGTCACCGGCAACCTTTCGGGCAGCTTTTCCGCTTCGCGCATCGTCAAGGCCGAGATCGGGGTCGCCGGGCGCGAGATCGGCGAAACCGACGTCCGGCGCGTGCTCGAGCAGGGCTATCTGGTGCGTGAGCCGGGCGACCGGCAGATCATCCATTCGGTGCCGGTCGGGTTTTCGATCGACGACAGCCGCGGCATCCGCGATCCGCGCGGCATGTTCGGCGAGCGGCTCGGCGTCAACATGAACACGGTGACCGCGAGCGCCGCCGGGGTGCGCAACCACAGCTCGGCGATCGGGCGCTCGCATCTCGAGGTCGATGCGCTTGTCGTCAGCCCCTATGCGGCCGGGCTCTCCTGTCTCGTCGAGGACGAGATCAGCCTCGGTGTCACGATCGTCGATATGGGCGGCGGCACCACGACGATCGGGGTTTTTTTCGACGGCAATCTGATTTTTGCCGATTCGGTGCCGGTCGGCGGCGGCCATGTAACCAACGACATCGCCCGCGGGCTGTCGACCCCGGTCGCCCATGCCGAGCGGATGAAGACCTTGCTCGGCAGCGCCATCACGGCCAGCACCGACGAGCGCGAGATGATCGCGGTGCCGCAAATCGGCGAAGAGGAGGAGGGCCATGTCAACCATGTGCCGAAATCCTTGCTGGTCGGCATCATCGCGCCGCGCATCGAGGAGGTGTTCGAGCTGGTGCGCAACCGCCTCGAAGCGAGCGGGTTCGACAAGATCGCGGGGCGGCGCGTGGTGCTGACCGGCGGCGCCTGCCAGCTGCATGGCGTGCGCGAATTTGCCGGGCTGATCCTCGACAAGCAGGTGCGCATCGGCCGGCCGCTCAAGGTCTCGGGTCTCGCCGAGGCAACCGGCGGCCCGGCCTTTTCGACGATCGTCGGATTGCTGCATTTTTCCTTGTCGGAACGGGCCGTGGCGCAGCGCGCCGGGGCTCGCGCGGCCGAGCCGCCGCGCGGCGTTTTGGGTCGTTTGGGCCGTTGGCTGCGGGAGAATATCTGACTTTTGTCCACAGATTTGCCGCGCGCCCCGCTATCGGTTTTCGACAAAACCGGCTACATCGACAGCGTGCGGGTTCGAGGGGGGAGCCCGGCCCGCGCCGGGCATGATCGCGGCCGCGCCGCACGGGAGGGACACTCGATGATCAATCTCAGCATCCCGAAGGATGAGCAGGAGATGAAGCCCCGCATCACGGTGGTCGGGGTCGGCGGCGCCGGGGGGAACGCCGTCAACAACATGATCCGCTCGAATTTGATCGGCTGTGAGTTCGTCGTCTGCAACACCGACGCGCAGGCGCTGCAGCAATCGACCGCGCACCGCAAGATCCAGCTCGGGATCGGGGTCACCCGCGGGCTCGGCGCCGGCTCGCGCCCGGATGTCGGCCGCGCCGCCGCCGAGGAGGCGCTCGACGAGATCCTCGAAGCGATGGGGGGCTCGAACATGGTGTTCATCACCGCCGGGATGGGCGGCGGCACCGGCACCGGCGGCGCCCCGGTGATCGCCCGGATCGCCCGCGAATCGGGCATCCTGACCGTCGGCGTGGTGACCAAGCCCTTTCATTTCGAGGGCAGCCACCGGATGAAGGTGGCCGATGCCGGGATCGACGAATTGCAGAAATTCGTGGACACCCTGATCATCATCCCGAACCAGAATTTGTTCCGTGTCGCCAACGAGCGCACGACCTTTGCCGACGCCTTCAAGATGGCCGACGACGTGCTCCATTCGGGGGTGCGCGGGGTGACCGATCTGATGGTCATGCCGGGCCTGATCAATCTCGATTTCGCCGATATCCGCACGGTCATGAGCGAGATGGGCAAGGCGATGATGGGGACCGGCGACGGCGAGGGCGACCGCCGCGCGATCGACGCCGCCGAGGCGGCGATCTCGAACCCGTTGCTCGAAGACGTCTCGATGAAGGGCGCCCGCGGCATCCTGATCAACATCACCGGCGGCCCCGATATGACCTTGTTCGAGGTCGACGAGGCGGCGAACCGCATCCGCGAGGAGGTCGATCCCGAGGCCAACATCATCTTCGGCTCGACCTTCGACGAGAGCTTGTCGGGGAAGATCCGGATTTCGGTCGTCGCCACCGGGATCGACGCCGAGGCGGTGGCGCAGCCGCGCCCGGCGATCAGCCTGATCAGCAGCCGCGAGGCGGTGGCGGCACCGGCGCAGCGGGCGATGGGTGGACAGGCGTATACGCAGCCGGTCCTGACCCAGAATGCGGCCGCCGGTCCGCAGGAAGCGTCGTTGCGCGCCGAAGCCGAAGCCGAGCCGGCGCCGCAAGTCGCGGTCGCGGCCGAGAGCGCGGCCTTGCGCGGCGGCGCCTTTATTGCGCCAAAGGCGGCCGATCCGGGGCTCGGGCGCCCCATTCCGCTGACCCAGCCGGCGGTGCCGCCGGCCGCCGCCGCGCGCGAGCCCGCGCCGCGGCCCAAAGGGCGGGTGCCGAGCCTGATCGAACGGGTCACCGGTGTCGGGCGGGCGCGTTCGGCGCCGGCGCTGCCCGAACGGGCGGTGCCGCCGCCGGTGGCTACCCCCGCCAAACCGGCGCAGCCCCGCCTCGCTTCGCTCGAGCCGGAGGACCGGCCGGGTGCCAGCAGCGAGGACGACCTGCTCGACATCCCCGCTTTTTTGCGGCGCCAGGCGAACTGAGCCGCGCCGCCGGTTGCCGGCCGGCGCTCGAAAAGCTGCGCCCCGCTTTTGAAAGCGGGGCGCAACTTATTGATTCCGGCGGATTTCTTCCCGTCCTGCGTGCAACAATCGGCAACAAAGAGTGATTTGTTGCACCGCCGGCCCATTGCTAGCTTGGGCGCCGGGGAATTGGTTGAAAGTCAGTGGCATGTTGGGGGAGATCGCGGCCACGCCGCAGCAGACCTTGAAGACGGCAATCGGGTGCAAGGGGATCGGCCTTCATTCGGGGCGGCGGGTGGCAATGACCTTGCGCCCCGCCGCGCCCGAGACCGGCATCGTTTTTCGCCGGGCCGATGCGGGCGCCGAGATTCTTGCGAATTGGGCCAACACCATCGCGTCGCCGCTGTGCACGACCTTGTCGGACGGCGCCGGGGTCACGGTCGCCACCGTCGAGCATCTGATGGCGGCGCTGGCCGGCGCCGAGATCGACAACGCGATCGTCGAGCTCGACGGGCCGGAAGTTCCGACCATGGACGGCAGCGCCGCGCCCTTTATGTTTTTGATCGAATGCGCCGGCATCGTCGAGCAGGATGCACCCCGGCGGGCGATTGAAGTGCTCAAGCCGGTCACGGTCGGCGAAAACGGCGCGGTCGCAGCCTTGGCCCCGGATCGCGATTTTTCGCTGAGCTTCGAGATCGATTTCGACAACCCGCTGATCCGGCGCCAGGACATCAGTGTCGTTTTCGACAGCGGGACATTCAAAAAAGAGCTCGCGCGCGCCCGCACCTTTGGGCTGCTCGACGAGGTCGACCGGTTGCGCGCGGCCGGATTTGCCCGCGGCGGCTCGCTCGACAATGCCGTCGTGGTCAGTGGCGATCGGGTGCTGAACCGCGACGGCCTGCGCTACGCGGACGAATTTGTGCGCCACAAATTGCTCGACGCGGTGGGCGACCTCTACCTTGCCGGCGGGCCGCTCATCGGGCATTTTCGCGGGATCCGGTCGGGGCACGCGCATACGCGGCGGCTGCTCGCCGCACTCTTTGCCGATGCCGCGGCCTGGCGCTTTACGACAATTCCGCGGCCGAGCGCCCCGGCGGTCCCGCCCGGCATGCTCGGCTGGCAGGACGAGCCCCGCCTCGCTCGCGCGTGATATTCCCACGGCGCCGCCGGGCCTGCTAAGCTGGCGGCCCCTCGATCAAGCGCGGTGGCCGATGCGCACCCCCAATCCGACCCGCTGGCTCGCCGTCGCCGTCGCCGTGCCGGTCTTGGCGCTTGCTGGCTGCGGCGGCGCGAGCAAGGACGCGTACATCGAAAAGCCGGTCGACGACCTGTACAACCAGGCGATGGACCAGATGGTCGAGGAGCGCTATACCCAATCGGCCAAGACGTTCGAGGCGGTCGAAAGCGAGCACCCCTATTCGGTATGGGCGACCAAAGGCCAGCTGATGGCCGCCTATGCGCTTTACGAGGGCGGCAGCTACGGCGAGTCGATCGTCGCCGCCGACCGGTTCATCCAGCTCCATCCGGGCAATCGCGACGTCGCCTATGCCTATTACCTGAAGGCGATTTCCTATTACGTGCAGATCACCGATGTCGGTCGCGACCAGAAGATCACCGAATTGGCGCTCAAGGCGCTCGAAGACGTGGTCCGCCGCTTCCCCGGCAGCAAATACGCCCGCGACGCCCAGCTCAAGATCGACTTCACCCGCGACCATCTCGCCGGCAAGGAAATGGAGATCGGCCGTTATTATTTGCAGCGGGGCCAGTATCTGGCGGCGATGAACCGGTTCAAGCGCGTCATCGACAATTACCAGACGACGACCCACGTCCCGGAGGCGCTCGAGCGCCTGGTCGAATGCGATTTGGCGCTGGGGCTGAAAGGCGAGGCACGGCGCAACGCCGCGGTCCTCGGCTACAACTATCCGGGCAACAAATGGTATGTGGACGGCTACGAGCTGGCGACCGGCACCGGCAACCCCGGCGCGCCGACCCAAGGCTGGCTCGGCCGGACCTTTGGCAGCATGTTCTGAGCGCGATCCCGCGAAATTAAAATTTGTTCATTTCTGCTTGGGGCTGCGGTGCGGTATCCCGGTTCGGGCTGTGACATTCACCGGGGTGCTCGGGCATGCGGCGAGGATTTCTCGCGGTCGCGATTGCGGTGGCGCTGGTTGGCCTTGCGGACCGGGGTGGCGCCGCCGTCAAAGGGCCGGCGCCGGCAGCGGCGGCAAAGCCCGCGGGGATTGCCGGCGTCTATCTGACGACGCGCTATCCGGCGCTGACCGTCCGCGCCGGGGAAACCGCGACGATCGATTTTGCGCTGCGCAACTTTCGCCAGCCGCCGCAGCAGCTTGCGCTGTCGGTGCCGGTTGTCGCCGATGGATGGAAAGCGACGGTTTTGGGTGGCGGGCAGCCGGTCGCCGCGGTCATGGTGGCGCCGGACAGCGAGCAGGATCTGCAGTTGCGGCTCGAGCCGCCTTCCGGATCGCCGCCCGGCGAGTATCGCTTTGTCGTCGCAGCGCGCGGCGCGGGCAGCGACCTCAAATTGCCGATCGCCCTGACGGTCGGCAAGGAATTGCCGGCGAAGCTGAAGCTGACCACCGATTTTCCGCAAGTGCGCGGCACCGCGACGA
The DNA here is from genome assembly GCA_963702685.1 of uncultured Alphaproteobacteria bacterium. Lineage (GTDB taxonomy): Bacteria > Pseudomonadota > Alphaproteobacteria > ATCC43930 > CGMCC-115725 > AP-15. The sequence goes on from CAVPDQ010000015.1 coordinate 160,572, forward strand.
CGGCATTCAAGTTCAAGGTCACGGTCGCCAATGACAGCGGCCGCGACGCGACGATAAATTTCAGCGCCGACACGCCGAAGAGCTTTCAGGTGACGTTCACCGAAGCCTACGGCACCCAGCAATTGACCAGCATCCCGATCGGCGCCGGCAAGTCCAAGGACATCGAGATGGCGGTGGCGATGCCGCACGACACGCCGGCCGGGGACTATAAGCTGAGGCTCCACGCGCGCAGCGACGCCGCTTCGAGCGACCTCGCCCTCGGCATCACCGTCGTCGGCCGGCCGCGGCTTGCGCTCGCCGGGGAAGGCGGCCGGCTCAGCGGCAACGCTTATGCCGGGCAGGCGAGCCAGCTGACCCTCGTGGTGCGCAACGACGGCAGCGCCCCGGCGCGCGACATCGAGCTGAGCGGCTCGGCGCCCGAAGGATGGAAGACGAGCTTTGAGCCAAAGGCAGGTGCCCGACCTCGCCGCCGGGCGTTCGCGCTCGGTCCAGGTCACCTTGACGCCCTCGCCGCGCGCCATCGCCGGCGACTACCAGACCACGATCAGCGCCAATGCCGCGGACGGCCAATCGGAATCGGCGAATTTCCGCATCACGGTGCTGACCTCGACCTTGTGGGGCGCGGTCGGGATCGGGGTCATCGCCATAGCGCTCCTCGTCGTCGTCTTTGCCGTGGCCCGCTTTGGCCGGCGCTGAGCAGGGCGCGGGCTGGGGCGCTGACCGGGGCGCAGACTGGGGCGGCGGAGCATGAAGCAGCCGGCTGCGATCCGCGCCGAGAAGCTCTCGAAGCGCTATGGCGCAACGGTCGCGGTCGATGCGATCGATTTCGAAGTCGATGCGGGCGAGATCGTCGGCATTCTCGGGCCCAACGGCTCGGGCAAGACGACGACGATCCTGATGCTCCTCGGCCTGACCGAGCCGACCGGCGGGTGCGCCGAGGTCGCCGGCTTCGACCCGTTGCGCGAGCCGCTCGAAGTAAAGCGCCGCGTCGGTTATCTGCCCGACCAGGTCGGCTTTTACGACCGGCTGTCGGCGCGCGACAATCTCGCCTACACCGGCCGGCTCGGCGGCCTCGCGCGGCGCGAGATCGACGAGCGGATCGCCGAGGCGCTCGCCCGCGTCGGGCTCGGCCAATCGGGAGACGAGCGTGTCGGGACGTTTTCGCGCGGCATGCGCCAACGGCTCGGGCTCGCCGAGATCGTCATGAAGCGGCCGAGCATCGCCATCCTCGACGAGCCGACCGCCACCTTGGACCCGCACTCGACGCAAGAATTTCTCGGCATGGTCCGCGCGCTCAAGGATGACGGCACCGCGGTCTTGTTGTCCTCGCACCATCTCGACCAGGTGCAGAGCGTGTGCGACCGGGTAGCGTTGTTCAACCGCGGGCGGATCGCGCTCTGCGGCAGCGTCAGCGAGCTGGCCCGGCAGGTGCTCGGCGGCGGCCACGTCATCGATGTCGAGGCATATGGCGCGGGCGTGGCCGAACGGCTCGCCGCAACTCCGGGTGTGGTGCGGGTGCAGGGGCTCGGCCCCGGCCTCTACCGCGCCGATTGCGAGCGCGACCTGCGCGCCGAGATCGCGCGCCGCCTGGCGCCGGCGGCCGATCTGGTCGGGCTTCGCTTTGCCGCGCCGAGCCTCAACGAGGTCTATACGCGCTATTTCGACGAGGCCCGCGATGCGGCGTAGCGGCTCGCCCTTTAAGGGGGTCGGCGTCGTCTGGGCCAAGGAGGCTGCGGATTACCTCTCGGGCGCCCGCATGTGGCTCTTGGAGGCGCTGGTCTTTCTGACCGCGATCGCTGCCGCTTATGCCGCGATCCTGTCGATCCGCGCGACGATCGGGGAGAGCCCGTTTCTGTTTTTGCGCCTCTTTACGATGGCGCAAGACCCGCTCCCCTCCTTTATTGCGCTATTGGGGTTTCTCGTGCCGCTCGTCGCGATCGCGCTCGGCTTCGATGCGATCAACGGCGAGTTCAGCCGGCGCACGATGAGCCGGATCCTGGCGCAGCCGATCTATCGCGACGCCTTGCTGCTCGGCAAGCTTCTCGCCGGGCTCACTGCCCTCGGCATCGGCCTCGTCTCGCTGTGGCTGTTGACGATCGGGCTCGGCCTTCTGTTGCTCGGCCTGCCGCCCAGCGCCGAGGAGACGGTGCGGATGCTCGGCTTTTTTGTGGCCGCGCTCGCCTATGGCGGGGTATGGCTGGCGCTGGCGATGTTGTTTTCGGTGGTGTTCCGCGCGCCCGCCACCGCCGCGCTCGCCGCGCTCGGCGTCTGGCTGCTTTTTGCGCTGTTCTGGTCGGTGCTTGCGCCGATCCTGGCGAGCCTCGTCGCGGGGCCGCCCGGCGACATGTTCGGCCCGAACCTCGCCTATCTCAATGTTTTGCAGGCAATCGACCGGATCTCGCCCAACACGCTGTTTGCCGAGATCGCGCTCGGGCTGTTGCAGCCGGCGACGCGCGCGCTCGGCCCGGTGCTCTATAGCCAGGTCCAGGGTGCTTTGCTCGGCACGCCGCTGCCGCCGGCCCAAAGCTTTCTTCTGATCTGGCCGCAGCTGACCGGTCTCGTCGCCGAGCTGATCCTCGTCTTCGCCATCGCCTACATCGCCTTCCAGCGCCAGGAAATCCGGGCTTGATCCAGAAGAGCCGAGCGCCCTGAATTCTCCCTCTCTGCCCCTGGGGGCGGAGAGGGTCAGGGTCAGATGGGGGATGCCAGAGCGCTCGCCAGCTCCCACCTCACCCTCCCAGCGCTTCGCGCCGGGCCCCTCCTTCTCCCCCCTGAAGGGCGGAGAGGGGCGAATCTGCGCGGTCACGGCAATTTGATGTGCAGGGCTGCCATGCCGGGCGCGGCTTCTTTTGGCCCGCCGGCCGCCCATATGTTGCACTGCAATAAAAATGTAACGGCGGGGTATATGGAGCATAACGGTGTAAATCCAGGCGCCTGGCGGATCGTCGCCTCGGCCTGGGCGGTGGTGATCCTGTTCGCGGTGCTGTTCGCCGCGGTGCAGGCGGTCGCCTCGCTGCACGGGCCTTCGTTTCACCAGGAGCAGCTCAGCGGCGCGGTCGTGCCGCACCACGATCCGGCCTGCGCCGGACCGGGCATCCCCAACGCGTCGTCGAGCAGCGACTGCTCGCTGTCGTCGGGCCTGCTCGACCGGGTCGGCGCGGAGGGCTACGCCGGCTGGTAGCCGGTCACGGCGGTGCGGCAACGGCAGCGGTGGACGGCGCGCGGCGTTCGGCATCGACCGCTGCGAGCTGGGCGGCAATCTGCGCACCGGAGACGACGACCGTCTTTTCGGCACCCGAGCGTGCGGTAAAGGTGACCCGCAACCCGTCGGGGCTCGCCCGCAATTCCGCTTCCGGCAGATCGGCGGCGAACTCCTCGGCATAAGAGCAGCCGCCGCTGCAGGTGATCTCGTTGCGGCTGATCGGAACAAATTTCAGCGCGTTGCCAGCCGGATCGTGCGCGGCGTTCCAATCCTTTTTGGCCCCGGCATAGCTGTCGGCGACATAAAGCTGGTGCACGGTGTCGCCGGTCCGCCGATCGACAAAGCTGCGCAGGCAAAAATAATTGGTTTCGGGGATATCGAGAAAGGGCGGGGCGTGCTGCGCGCGCTGACCGACCAAGCCGACAAAACGCGCCGAGCCTTGGCTCGTTGCGGCGACGGCAGTGGCGCCGGGCGGGGCGCTCGCGGCACAGCCGCCGAGCGTCGCGGCGAGGAAAGCCGCGGCGAGCCGGCGCCGACCGCCGGTCATCGACCGTGTTCAAAGATGGCTTGATCGTCCTCGCCGAGCGCCGGAGCCGGTTTGGCAAAGGGCGGGCGGGCGCTGTCGAAGGAGAGCGGCAAGCCCACCAATGTGAGGCCGCTCGACCATTTCTGGATAATGCCGAGCGCCAGCGTCTGCGGGTCGGCGACCACTTGGTCGACGCTCTGGATCGGCCCGTTCGGGATGCCGGCGGCGTCGAGCCGTGCGGCCCAGGCGGCGATCGGCTCGGCCTTGAAGATGTCTTCGAGGATCGGGATCAGGCTCGGCCGGTTGACGACGCGGTCCTTGTTGGTGCGAAAGCGCGGGTCGTCGGCGAGGCTCGGCCGGCCGATCGCCTGCGCCAGTCGGCGGAACAGATTGTCGTTGCCGGCGGCCACCATGATATGCCCGTCGGCGGCGGCAAAGGCCTGGTAGGGGACGATCATCTCGACCCCGGAGCCGAACCGCGCCGGGATCTCGCCATTGGCGAGATAGGCCGCGATCGGGATCGTCATCCAGCCGAGAGCCGTCTCATAAAGCGAGGTGTCGACGACCCCGCCGCGGCCGGTGCGCTGGCGCTCCTGCAACGCCGCAAGAATGCCGATCGCCGCCCACATGCCGGTGGCGAGGTCGATGATCGAGACCGCGACCCGAACCGGTGGCCGCCCGTCCTCGCCGAGCATGCTCATCAGCCCGCCATAAGCCTGCATCAACGGGTCGTAGCCCGGCCGCTCGCGCAACGGCCCGACCGCGCCAAACGCGCCGATCGTGCAATAGACGAGGCCCGGCTTCGCTTCGAGGAGCGCCGCGGCGGAAAGGCCGTAACGGTCGAGCGCGCCGAATTTCAGATTGTGGATCAGCACATCGGCGCGGTCGATGACGAGCCGGCGCAGCTTCTCTGCCTCGGCCGGGTCGGCGAGATCGACGGTGACACCTTTTTTCGACCGGTTGACCGCGTGAAAGCAGGTCGCCGCCCCATCGGCAAAGGGCGGCCCCCAGCCGCGCGCCGCGTCGCCGCCCTGCGGGTTCTCGACCTTGATCACCTCGGCGCCGAGCTCGCCCAAAATCATCCCGGCATAGGGTGCGGCGATCGAATGGCCGATCTCGACGACGGTGAGGCCGGAAAGCGGGCGGGTGCTCGACATCGATGCTCCTTCTCACATCGCGGCTTTGGGCTACCTTAAGGCTTTACCGCAAAGCCCGCCAAGGATGCGCCCCGCCGCCCTTGGGGAGTCCGGTTGCTGCGAAATGGACCGACCAGCGGATCCCCGTTGGTCTCTCGCCGCGATCCGTCGTAAAATGACTATCTATCTGGTCAAGGGAAGACCATGGAACGCGTCAATCTCGCCGAGGCCAAGGCGCATCTGAGCGAGCTGGTCGAGCGGGCTGCTGCCGGCGAGCCCGTGTGCATCATGCGCCGCGGCAAACCGGCGGCGCGGCTTATCGCCACCGAAATCCGGCGCAAGCGCATCGACCCCTCCGCGTTGCGGGAGGTCACCGACAGAATGCCGCCGCAACCGGAGCCGGCCCGCGATTTTGTGCGCCGAATGCGCGATGACGATCGCTATTGATGCTCTACCTCGATACATCGCTGCTGGTTGCGGCGTTGACCAATGAAACCGAAACTCGCCAGGTCCAGGAGTGGCTCGGCGCACAGGATGCCGACGGCCTCGCCATCAGCGATTGGGTAATTACCGAGTTCTCCTCGGCACTCTCGATCAAGTTGCGCCGCAAACAAATCGAGCTCGATCACCGCGCTGCCGCACTGGCGATGTTCATCCGCTTGTGCAACGAGAACCTCACCGTGCTGCCGCTGTCGCGGGCGAATTTCCGTGCCGCCGCCCATTTTACCGACCAGCATGCGCTCGGCCTGCGCGCCGGCGATGCGTTGCACCTCGCCATCTGCGGAGCAAACGGCGCGGAGCTTTGCACCCTCGACCGCCGGCTCGGCGCCGCCGGCCTGGCTTTGGGCGTCAAAACGATGTTGCTGTGAATTGCATAGAATCGCCGGGAATTCACTCTGACCCCTTTTCCCTTGCTTTTCCCTTGCGGTCGCTGTCACGAGCCGCCGTGCCTTTGCTACGCGCCAATTAAGTAAACTGTCCCCGTAATCCCGTAATCCGTAATCCCCCGTAATCCCGATGCTCGCTCGACCAGTCAGGGTTCGATCGGATCTACATGCGATTGGCGGATTGGCTCCACGTCGAGCTCGGGGTAGATGATTGTTCGGTCTGCGCGGCCTCTTCTGCCCTCTTCCGCTTGGATTTTTCGGATTCATATTGGTAAATATTTGATAAGGACAAGGTCGCGCTCTTCAGCGCGCTCTGCAGAAGAGCCGCCTCCTCGCTGTCGAAATTTTTATTCGCCGGGATTTGAGAACGGCATTGGCCGGCAAGCGGGCCGCCCGCGAGCGTCAGCGGATCATAAATGATCGGTGTTGCCGGACGGGTCGGGTCAAAGATCGCATCCGGGAGCTGGTGCGTGTCCGGCGGGCTTTGGCCGGTCGGCTCCTCGGTGATCACCTCGATTGCCTGCTGCGAACTGAATGGATCCCCGTTCGACTCCACGCATTCGATGTCAAAGCAATAGCTCTGCTCCTCGAAACGCGCCCCGGGCGACAACCCGAGCGCATCCGACAGGTCAACGGGATTATTGCCCGCGTAGCCGTAAGTGTTTATTCCACCCTTCAACCCGATCGGATCGCTTTCCACATAGCGGCCGGTGGTTGGGTCGTAGTCGCGCCGGCCGTTGTAATTAAATCCGGTTTCCTTGTCGAAATATTGGCCGGGGAAGCGGGGGTTGTAGATCAGGGTGCCGGTCGGGGCGCCATTGCCGAACGGGTCGTGGTCCCAGCGCCACACCAGGTTGCGGCTCGAATCGGCGATCTGGTGCGGCGCGCCGAGCTGGTCGGCGGCGACGTAGTCGGGGGTCTGGCCGGGGATCAGCACCGCGACCGGCAAATCCTGTCCCGCGCCCGATCCGGGAGCCTGGCCCGGATTTGATCCACGGTCGAGAAGCCACACGGTTTCCTCGATCGCCTTGCCATTGCCGTCATATTCGCCGAGCAGATGGCCTTCCAGGTCGTGGACAAATTCCTGCTTGCCGCCCGCGATTCCCTGGGCGCCATAGCCGGCGCGGCTGACCCGCCGGCCGAGCCCGTCATTCAAGTAGGTGGTGGTGAAGGCGCCGGTCTTGGCTTTGACCAGCCGCTCGCCCGCGTCAAAGGTGTAGCCGAGCACTGTCACCACCCGGTGGTCGAGCGTCGTGCTGCCGTCCTTGTCGTAGGACAAGGTGCGGGTGGCGGCGCCGCTGGTGCCGCCGAGCAGGTTGCTGATGGCGGGCAAGATCGAGGTGATGACCGAGGCGCCCTTATTTTCATTGAGAGTGATGCGGTTGCCGTCGGGGTCGTAGCTGTAGCCCAAGAAGGGGGTGATGGGGTTGGCTAGGTCCGAATACGTGGTCAGCTGGCCCGCCGGGTCATGGACGAAAAGCTTCGGGTTGACATCGGTCTCGTCGATCTTGACGATCTGGCTTGCGGCATCGTGGGTCAGGACCATATTGCCGCTGCTGCCGAGCCCGATGACGGCGATCCGCTCGTCCTTGTCGTACGTGCGGCCATAGCTGGCGCCGTTCCCCTGGGCCCAGCCGGTGGTCGGGCCGAACGGCAGATAGCCGATGCCGCCGGCCAGCGTCGTCGTCCCCGATTTGAGGCTGCCGACGCGCCCCGCCGGGTCGTAAGAGCGCACAACGGCCGCCCCCGAGGGATAGGTGAGGCTGGCGAGCCGGCCCCCCGAGTCGTAGCTCCTTTTCGTCATAAAGACATGGCCGGCGGTCGTCTGCTTCTGGGTCAGCTCCCGTCCGTGCGGCTCATAGGTCCAGCGCGGTTTGGCCGCTGGTGTCGATCATCTGGGTCAGGTGACCGACACCGTTCGTGCCCTGGTCGTAACGCCAGGTCACGGTCTTGCCGTCGGCATAGGTGGCGGAAATCGGCCGGTTCAGCGCGTCGTGGGTATAGGTCGTCGTCATGCCGCGCGCATCGGTCGAGGTCGCGACATTGCCGGCGGGGTCAAAGGTCTGCGTCGGTCGTGCCGCTGTCGGGGCTCGCGACCGCGGTCTCCTCGTCGAGCCCGTTCCAGGTGTAGGTCGTCTTCAGCCCGCGCGGGTCGGTCACCCCGGTCAAATGGTCGAGCAAATCGTAAGTATTTGTGGTGATGCCGCCGTTCGGGTCGGTCGCCTGCGCCAATCGGTTCAGCACGTCATAGGCGTAATTCCGGGCATTGGCCGAGCGCATCGATCGCCGCGAGGAGATTGCCGTTCGGGTCGTAGCTGTAGCTCGTGGTCTCGCCCACCGCACCGATCGCCTTTGCCACCCGGTTTCCCTGGTCGTAGGCATAGGAGCGCAGCATCTGCACCTCGGCCGCCGCGTCGAGGGACTGGATTTTGGTCAAATTGCTGGCGGTCGTCGTATTTGGCCTCGATGCGTTCGCCGAGGGCATCCGCGATGGCGGTCAGACGATGCGCCGCGTCATGCTGGAAGGTCAGAAACGACCCGTCCGGCCGCGTCGTCTTGGTCAATTGCCCGGCATGGTCGAAGGCGTTCTTGGTGATCTCGCCGCCGACATTGCGCGCAGCGACCTCGCTGCGAAAATTGTATTCGAGCTTGGTCAAGAGGCCGTTCGGGTCGGTAAAGCTGGTCGGCCGCCCGTTCGGGTCGTAGCTGGTGAATTTGCTGACATGGCCGAGTGCGTCGATGACCGTCGCCAACCGGCCCCTCGCCGCGTAGGTGCGGGTCGTGACGTTGCCGTTCGGGTCGGTCGCAGTCAGCGCCTGACCGGCGCCGTTGTAGCTGTAGCCCCAGCTTCGGGCCAGCGAGCCGGCGGCAATCGTCTTTTTCAAGAGGTTGCCCATCGCATCATGGCTGAGCGTCGTGGTCCGGCCGGGCTCGGCGATCCGGCTCGGCAGGTGAAAGTTCGGGAGCCAGGTCGTCTTGATCGTGCGCGCCAGCGCCGTGCCGGCGGCTTCGGTGCGCGAAGTCTGGTCGCCGCGTGCGTCGTGCGCATAGGTCGTGAGGTTGCCGTCGAAATCGGTCCGGCTCGCGACAAAGCCGGTGGCGGCATAAGTAAATGCCGCACCGCCCGCCGCCGGGTAGGGTGCCCCGGTCACGGCGGTCGGCTTGACCACGCCGAACTGGGTCGTGAATTTATAGCTGTGGCTATGGCCGTCGCCGTCGGTCACCGACACGGAGCCATCGGGATTGTAGGTAACCTTGGTCAGGTCCGCCCCGCCGGCATGCTGGCTCGACACCGCGCGCTCCAGCGTGTCGTAAGTCCAGCTGGCAAAGTTGGCGCCGTTCTCGTCGATGATCGCAGTCAGCGCATGCGGAAAGGACGTGTTGCTGTAGCTGTATTTGCGGACGGTTTTGTCCGGATGGGTGACCGATGTGAGGTTGTCGTTGGTGTCGTAGGTATAGCTATAGACGCCGCCATCGGGTGCGGTCATCTGGGTGACGCGGCCCGAGGCATCGTTGGTAAAGCCGAGGACATCGCCGAACGGGCCGGTCACCGTCGTCAGATTGCCGTTCGTGTCGTGGCCGAGAGTGGTGGTGAGGCCGGCGCGGGACGTGATGGAATTGAGCTGCCCCGTCAGTGCATAGGTCTCGGTCGTGTCGTCCGCGGTGACCAGCTGCCAGCCGGTTTGCGTGCCGCCGCTCGGCACCGCCGAAAGCCGGCTGGTGACGTCGGGATCGGCCTTCCAGGCCCCCGCTTGCAACGTAAACACATCCTCACGCCCGTCCGCGCGCGTGACGACGGCCTTGGTCGGTGAGACCGCGTTCAGCGCCCGATGCCAAGCGCTGTGCCAACCGGTCCCGAATGCCGATTGCGTCGTGTCCTGGCTGTTGTAGTGCCGCGTCAGCGCCAGGCCGGTGACCGGAGCGCCTTGGAAATCGGTCTCGGACAGGAACACGTTTCCGATCGCGGTATTGATCGAATTGCCCACCACGGCGTTCGGGCCGGGATCGGCCGTCCCGCCGCACCCGCACCGGGTCGGGTCGCCGAAATTTTTTGCCAGCGCCGCGCTCGGCTGCGCCAGCGAGCCATGGACCAGGCCGGGTAGGGCGCCGAGGGCGGCCATTCCGAAGACGGCCGCGGCCGCCGCCCGGCTCGGGAAGGACGACGCCCACATCCCTGGTTTACGGCGATCGTTTATTTTGTTTGGGACTGTCTTCCGATTTTTGCTCGCCCGCATCGCTGCCCCCTATCGATGGGACGCGCCCCGCCGGTCGGAGCTGCCGGGCGTGTCCGGTCATGAGCCGCGAACAGGATAGAGCGACGGTTGCAGCGAATGAAGAATGTTCTCGGTTGATTAAGAAAAATTCTGCGGTCGGCACGCCGAACGAGAGCGGATGCTTACGCCAGGCTTTTCGACACCATCTCGTAAGTATTGGGGCTGAGGGCGGGGGTGGCGAGGATGCGGTGGAGCTCGCCTTGCATCAGCGCCTGGCGGGAAGGGTCGTAACGGCGCCAGGCGCCGAGCGGCTGGACGAGGCGTGCGGCCAAGGTCGGGTTGTCGGGGTCGAGCGCCAGCACCTCCTCGGCGAGGAACGCGTAGCCGGCGCCGGAAGGATCGTGAAAGCGCAATTGGTTGCCCTGGGCGAAGGCGCCGACCAGCGCCCGCGCCCGGTTCGGGTTTTTGCGGGTGAAGGCCGGGTGACGGGTCAGCTCGCGCACCCGCGCCGGGGTCTGCGGCAAGGACGAGCGCGCCTGCAGGCTGAACCATTTGTCGACGACCAGGTCGTCATGCGCCCACAACGCATAGAACCGGTCGAGCGCTGCTTCTCGCTCCGGGCGGTCGAGGTCGCCGAGCACGGCGAGCGCGGCCAGGACGTCGGTCATGTTGCGGCCGGCATCGAATTGCGATTTGGCGAGGCTGGCGCCGTTCTCGGGATCGGCGGCGGCGAGGTAGTAGAGTGCGGTATTGCGCAAGGCCCGCCGGCCGATCGAATGCCCGTCGATGCGATAGGGGCCGGGCTCGGCCAGCCTTTCGTAGGTTGCGGCAAGCTCGGCGGCGAGCGCCTGACCGATCGCGGCGCGGGCGGCTTCGCGGACGGCGTGGACGGCATCGACATCGGCGACCCCGAGCTGGTCGGCGAGAAACGCCTCGCCGGGCAGGCTCAGCGCCTCGGCGGCGAAAGCCGGGTCGCGGTCGGCATCGGCGAGGGTCTGACGCAGCGCCGCCAACAGGTCCGGATCGAGCGGCGCCGTGGGCCTGCCCTGCTGATGTGCCGCGATCGCGTCGAGCAAAAGCCGGGTCGCGACTTGCTGGCCCGCCTCCCAGCGGGCGAACGGCTCGGGGTCGTGGACCGCGAGGAATTTGAGCCGGTCGAGCGCGACACCCTGCAATTTTACGGGTGCCGAAAAGCCGCGCAGCAATGACGGCACCGGCGGCTCCGGCAAATCGACAAAGCGGAAATTCTGCCGCTCCTCGGCAACGGTGACGACCCGTGTGCCGGCACGACTTGCAGCCTCGCCGTCGAGGCGGGTCTCCAATTCGCTCCCGTCGGCGCCGAGCAGACCCATCGCCAGCGGGATCGGCATCGGCAGCTTTTCCGGCTGGCCCGGGGTCGGCGGCAGCTTTTGGGCGACGGTCAATTCCCAGCTCTTATCCGCCGCGTCCCAGCTTTCCTCGACCGTGATTTCCGGTGTGCCGGCCTGCTCGTACCATAATTTGAAATGGCCGAGATCGACCCCGCCCGCATCCTGCATCGCCGCGACAAAATCCTCGATTGTCGCCGCGTGGTTGTCGTGGCGCCGGATGTAGAGGTCCATGCCGGCGCGGAAGCCGTCCTTGCCGAGCAGGGTCTGGATCATCCGGATCACCTCGGCGCCCTTGTTGTAGACGGTCGCGGTATAGAAATTGTCGATCCGCAAGTAGCTCGGCGGCCGCACCGGATGGGCGAGCGGGCCCGCATCCTCGGGGAATTGCGCCGCGCGCAAGGTGCGCACCTCGCCGATGCGCTTGACCGCGCGGCTCCCCTGGTCGGCCGAGAACTCCTGGTCGCGGAACACGGTCAGCCCTTCCTTCAGCGACAATTGGAACCAGTCGCGGCAAGTCACCCGGTCGCCGGTCCAATTGTGAAAGTATTCGTGGGCGATGACCGATTCGATGTTCTGGTAGTCGGTGTCGGTCGCGGTTTCGGGCTGAGCCAGCACATAGCGGGTGTTGAAGATGTTGAGACCCTTGTTCTCCATCGCCCCCATGTTGAAGTCGCTGACTGCGACGATGTTGAACACATCGAGATCGTATTCGAGGCCGAACACCTCTTCGTCCCAGGCCATCGCCTTTTTTAAGGAGGCCATGGCGTGCCCGCATTTGTCCTCGTCGCCGCGGCGCACCCAGATGGCGAGCGCCACATCCTTGCCGGAGCGGGTGGTGAACCGGTCGCGCACCGCGAACGAGCTCGCCCGCGACGAGGGCAAAGAGATAGGAGGGCTTGGGGTGCGGATCGACCCATTTCGCCCAATGCCGGCCGTCGCCGCTGTCGCCGCCGCCTGCCGGGTTGCCGTTCGACAACAGCACCGGAAACCGCGCCCGGTCGGCGACGATCGTCGTCGAATAGCGCGCCATCACATCGGGGCGGTCGATAAAATAGGTGATGCGGCGAAACCCCTCGGGCTCGCATTGGGTGCAGAAATTGCCGCCCGACATGTAGAGGCCGGAGAGTGCCGTGTTCTTGTCGGGCGCGATGCGGGTCTCGATGTCGAGCGTGAAACTATCGGGGACCCCGCTCAGCACCAGCCCGCCTTCGGGGGTTTGCGTGTAGCGGTTCGCGCCGAGCGTTTCGCCGTCGAGGGCGAGCGAGACCAGCTCGAGCGCCTCGCCATCGAGCCGCAAGGGTGCCACGCGGTCATCGGCCGCCGGATTGCGCCGGACGCGCAGCCGCGACGTCACCGCGGTCGCGGCATCGCCCAGCTCGAAAACGAGATCGACGGTGTCGACCAGAAATTCGGGCGGCCGGTAATCGGCGAGCCTGACAGGTTCGGGCGCAGCGTGGTCGAGGACGGTGTCGGGCATCGGTCGCCCCGTGCAGCTTTAAGGGAGCGCCAGCCTATCCTGTGCCCGGCCCGCCGCAAATCCCTCACTGGTCGCGGCGCCAGCAGCCCCGGCCGCAGCAGCGTCGAGCAAGCCGGAGCGTCATCGGCAGAGCCGCGACCGCGTTCGGTTCGGGACCAAACGAAGGCTGTCAAGATAAGGTGAAGAGTTGCCTAATCGGTCTGGACAAGGCGGCGCCGCGACGGCGATCCTTGGCTGAACAACGGGATCGTGGAGAAAGAGCATGGAGGTGCGCAATTGGTGGCCGGCGGTCTCGCGCCGCTCTTGCCGGGGGTGATCGGAGCGGGCTCGCCGCGGGTGTCGCGATCGGCAATGCGGCGCCCGGCTTTCGGGGGTATGATCGCCCCAGCTTGTGCAGGAGCGCGGATGAACAAGGTCTTCCCCGACGCCCGGGCAGCGCTTGCCGGATTGTTGCGCGACGGCATGACGATCATGTCGGGCGGTTTTGGCCTCTGCGGCATCCCGGAGGCGCTGATCGCCGCGATCCGCGATTCGGGAGTTGGCGGGCTCACGGTGATCTCGAACAATGCCGGCATCGACGGCGCCGGGCTCGGCCTGCTGCTCGAAAGCCGGCAGGTCAAGAAGATGGTCGCGTCCTATGTCGGCGAGAACAAATTGTTCGCCGAGCTGTACCTGAAGGGCGAGCTCGAGCTCGAATTCAACCCGCAGGGCACGCTGGCCGAGCGGATCCGCGCCGGCGGCGCCGGCATCCCGGCGTTTTTTACCAAGACCGGGGTCGGGACGCTGATCGCCGAGGGCAAGGAGATTCGAGATTTCGACGGCGAACGCTATGTGATGGAAAAGGCGCTCGTCGCCGACCTCGCCGTGATCCACGCCTGGAAAAGCGACGCCGAGGGCAACCTCGTCTATCGCAAGACCGCGCGCAACTTCAACCCGGTGATGGCGACCGCCGGGCGGGTGACGGTCGCCGAGGTCGAAGAATTGGTCGCGGCCGGGGATGTCGAGCCCGACCGCATCCATACTCCCGGTATCTTCGTGCAGCGCATCGTGCACAGGGCCTCGTTCGAAAAGCGGATCGAGCAGCGCACGGTGCGGCGGCGCGGCGAATAGAAAAAGGAGCTGGCCTGTGCCCTGGACACGCGACGACATGGCGCGACGCGCCGCCGCCGAGCTCGAAGACGGGTTCTACGTCAATCTCGGCATCGGCATTCCGACGCTCGTTTCAAACTTTATTCCGCAGGGGGTCACGGTCCAGCTGCAAAGCGAGAACGGCATGCTCGGCATGGGCCCGTTCCCGTTCGAGGGCGACGAGGACGCCGACCTGATCAACGCCGGCAAGCAGACGATCACCGAGCTGCCGACGACGAGCTATTTCGACAGCGCGCAATCCTTCGGCATGATCCGCGGCGGGCATATCGACCTGTCGATCCTGGGAGCGATGCAGGTCGCGGAGAACGGCGACCTCGCCAACTGGATGATCCCCGGCCGCATGATCAAGGGCATGGGGGGTGCCATGGACCTGGTGGCCGGGGTCAAGCGGGTCATCGTCTTGATGGAGCACACCGCGCGCGGCGAGCCCAAGCTCTTGCACCGCTGCACCTTGCCGCTGACCGGCGCCGGTGTCGTCGATATGGTGATCACCGATCTCGGCGTCTTCACGACCGGCGCGGGCGGCATGATTTTGCGCGAGACGGCGCCGGGCGTATCGCTCGATGAAATCCGGACCAAGACCGAGGCGAGCTTTGCCCTCGGGCCCGGTCTCGGCTAAAGCCGGCCGCTCCCGCGGCTAGGGGGCGCCGGGGGATTGCAGGTGTCGACGGGGCAGACGATCGAACGGCCGCGGCCCAAGGGCGCGGCAGCAGCGCCGGGTGTCGCAGCCTCTGCGGCGCGCGGCGGCCGGGCGCCGCCAGCGGGCGGTGGGCGCGACCTGCGGCTCGATTTTTTCCGCGGGCTCGCCCTGCTGTTTATTTTTATCGACCATATTCCCGAAAACATTCTCAGCTATTTCACCCTGCAATCGGCACAGTTCTACGATGCCGCCGAAGCGTTCATCTTTATCTCCGGCTACACCGCCGCCCTGGTCTACGGCCGTACCATGACGACGCAAGGAACGCTTTACGGCACTGCGCAAATTTTGCGGCGGGCCTGGCAGCTTTACGTCGCCCACGTCTTTCTGTTTGTGATCTTTATTGCCGAAGTCTCGTACACGGTGACGACCTTTCACAATCCCATGTACAACGACGAGATGCGGGTCGGCGATTTTCTCGGCGAGCCGCACGTCGCCGTGATCCAGATGCTGCTGCTGCAATTTCAGCCGACCTATCTCGACATACTGCCCGTTTATATCGTGCTGCTGGTGACGTTCCCGGTGGTGATCATCGGGCTCAGATGGTCGCCGCTGGTGGTTTTGGTGCCGTCTTTTGCGCTTTATGTGCTGGTCCAGGCGGTCAACCTGTCGGTGCCGGCCTATCCGCCCGGCAGCATTTGGTTTTTCAACCCCCTTGCCTGGCAGCTCCTGTTCACCACCGGCGCCGCGTTGAGCCTCGGCGTGGTGCCGGCGAGCCTGGCTCGCCGCTCCAGCCGGGTGCTGCTGCCGGTGGCGGCGGCGATCGTTTTCGTCGGCTTTGTCGTCCGCGTCAGCTGGACGATCCACGGGCTCTGGGACCCGTTCCCCGGCCTTTTCCTGCGCCAGCTGTGGCCGGTCAACAAGACCAATCTGTCGCCGATCCGGCTGGTGCCGTTTCTGGCGGCGGTGGCGGTGGTCGCCGCCCTGGTGCCGCCCGGCGCCGCGTTTTTGCGGTCGGCGGCAGCGCGCCCGCTGGTGTTGTGCGGCCGCCAGTCGCTCGAGATCTTTTGCCTCGGCATCCTGTTGTCGGCGCTCGGTCATTTTCTCGTGTCGGAATACGAGGCAGGCGTGGCGGAAAAGCTCGCGATCGATGCGGTCGGCATCGCCGTGATGTACCTTACCGCCCGGACCATCGATTGGTATAAAACCATGGGTAGGGCGCCGCCGCCGGCGATGGCGACGGCAAACCCCGCCAGGGAGGATGGCCTCGGCCGATGAAGCGGTGCCTGCCGGCGAGCTTGTCGCTGCAATTGATGCTCGCGGCGGTGGCGGGCGGAGTGGCGGGCGCGGCGGCGGCCGAGCCGGCGCTGCCGCCACCGGCCGCGAGCGGGCCGGCGGCGTGCGCGGTCCCGGCCGATTTGATGGTGGTCGACGGCAAGCTGCCGCATTTGGCGGCGCGGCTGCGGGCCGGCGGCCCGGTCACGATCGTTGCGATCGGCGGCGCCTCGACGGCAGGCTTGGCGGCGGGGTCGCCGGACCTCGCCTATCCGCACCGGCTCCAGGAAATCCTGGTGCGGTGGTTCGCGCCGGCGGCGATCACCGTTCTCAACCAAGGGGCGCCGCGGCAATCGGCGCAGCAGATGCTGGACCGGTTTCCCAGGGACGTCTTGGCCCAGCGCCCGGCGCTGGTGATCTGGGAGACCGGCACCACCGACGCCGTGCGCGGCATCGACACCGAGGAATTCGCCGCGGCATTGCAGAGCGGCATCGACTTAATCCAGGCGCACGGCGCCGATGTGATCCTGGTCGACCCGCAGTTTTCGCATCGCACCAGCGCCGTCATCGACTTCGACCGCTATCTGAAGGCGCTCTACCGGGTGGCCGATGTCAACGACTTGTATGTGTTTCCGCGATACGAGATGATGCGCTACTGGAGCGAGCAGAACATGTTCAATTTCGAGGGCGTCGCCAAGGGCGGCAAGGCGGGTCTCGCCGCCAAGGTCTATGAATGCCTCGGCCACCGGCTGGCCGAAGCGATCCGGACAGCGCTCGAGTGACCCGCGGCATCGCGCTGCGCGGGCTTGCCGCCGCCGCGGTCGGGGCGACAATCGCGAGCGCTGCGGCTTTTGGCGCGGCCCCCGACACGGGGTCGAGCTGCGCCGCCCCGGCGGGGCTTGCCGCGATCACCGCGGCGCTCGACCGCAGCACCGCCCGCATCGAAGAGGGCCGGCCGCTGACGATCGTGGCCATCGGCTCGTCCTCGACCCGCGGCGCCGGCGCCACGAGCCCGGCGATGAGCTATCCGAGCCGCCTTGCGGTCGAGCTCGCCCGACGACTGCCGGCGATCCGGGTCACCGTCGTCAACCACGGTGTCGGCGGTCAGGACGTGCCCGAGGAGCTCAAGCGCCTCGGCCGCGACGTGCTCGCCGCCAACCCCGATCTGGTGATCTGGCAGGTCGGCACCAACGCGGTGCTGCGGCGCGACGATCTGGTGGCCGACCGGCAGCTGATCGGGCAGGGTGTCGCGCTGCTCAAGGCGCACGGCATCGATGTCGTGCTGATGGATTTGCAATACGCGCCGCGGGTGCTGGCGCGCCGTGCCTGGCCCGAGATGGAGCAGGTGATCGGCGCGATCGCCGACCGCGAGCAGATCGGCCTCTTCCGCCGCTTTGAGATCATGCGCGACTGGGAGCGCACCGACCGGCTGGCGCCGGCGGCGATGATCGGGCCGGATGGCCTGCATATGACCGATGCCAGCTATTTCTGTCTGGCGCAGCGCCTGGCGGCCGCTTTGACCGCCAATTGGGCGGCTGCCGAAAAGCTGGCCAAGTCGCGGCCGCGGGCAACCGCGGCGGTCGCCGGGCTCGGCCGGGTCGCGCAGCCGCAGCCGCCGGCGCCGGGCGAAGGGGCGGCCCGCTAGCGGCTGCTGAAAAATGCGGTTTTTCTGTATCGGCACCCTTAGATACGGCCCGCCTGTCCTGAGGAGCCGCCGCAGGCGGCGTCTCGAAGGGGGCCTCCTCAGGGTGAGGCAAGTGCTTGAAATAAAATACCCCATCCTGAGGAGCGCTCCGCAGGAGCGCGTCTCGAAGGGCCTGCCCTCGCGAAGGCGGGGGATGCCGCACCGCTCTAACGCACGTTTTTCAGCACCCGGCTAGCGGCACCCCCTCGGCGGCGTCGGCTGCCGAATCGCCGCAACGGCAGCATGGCGGTCGTGAGCAGCGACCACAGCCTGCTGCGGCAGAACGCCGCGGTTCTGTTACACGACGCGCCGCCGCCTCGCGGCCCGGTCGGGACCCCAAACGGCTCACCAACGGTTAACCTACATTTTTATTGGGTTTTCCCCGCTATTGAATATATAATGATCAAGGATCGTGTGATGGCCACAATATGTTGTCCTCTAATCGATGGACGTGGCGCATTCGACGGATTGTTGGGCGGCTCGGGCCGGCAGGCTGCCGACGCCCATTGAGACCCGTACTGTTGCCACAATGATTTGGCATAATGCTTGCGACGCTGCCGGGGGGCTGTGCAGCGCAGGCTGGCGGTGGCTCGCTGTGTCGGCCGGCACGTTTCGGGCGAGAGCCTCGGGGGGATGAGGCCGATGGGGCACCCCGCGCTCGGGGTGAATGAAACAGGGTTCGGCGAATGATTTTCGGCGGGCGGCGTTCACTCGACTGGGTGACGAGCTGCAGCTGACTTCGATGCTGACTTCGATGCTGGCGTCGGTTGAGGTGTGAAATGGCATTTGACGACGGGATCTTCGGAATCTACGCAAGGCTGTACGAGAACCGGCGGGAGGTCGAATACTCGCTCGAGGAGTATCTCGGCAAGTGCTCCGACGACCCGTCCTATTACGCGGGTGCGGCCGAGCGCATGCTGATCGCGATCGGCGAGCCGGCAATGGTGGACACCAGCCTGGATTCGCGGCTCGGGCGGATCTTTATGAACCGGACCATCAAGGTCTACCCCGAGTTTTCCGAATTCTTCGGCATGGAGGAGACGATCGAGCGGATCGTCGGCTTCTTCCGCTACGCCGCGCAGGGGCTCGAAGAGCGCAAGCAGATCCTCTATCTGCTGGGCCCGGTCGGCGGCGGCAAATCCTCGCTCGCCGAGCGGCTGAAGCAGCTGATGGAAAAGGAGCCGGTCTATGTGCTGAAGGCCGGCAAGGAAATCAGCCCGGTGTTCGAAAGCCCGCTTGGCCTGTTCGACCCGGCGACGTTCGGCGTCGAGCTCGAAAAGCGCTACAACATCCCGCTGCGCCGGCTGACCGGCACGATCTCGCCCTGGGCGGTCAAGCGCCTCGATGAGCTGGGCGGCGACATCACCAAATTCACCGTGGTGCGGCTGCAGCCGTCTCGACTGAAGCAGATCTGCATCGCCAAGACCGAGCCCGGCGACGAGAACAACCAGGACGTCTCCAGCCTCGTCGGCAAGGTCGATATCCGCAAGCTCGAATTCTTCAGCCAGAACGACCCCGACGCCTATTCCTATTCGGGCGGGCTCAACCGCACGACCCAGGGGCTGCTCGAATTTGTCGAGATGTTCAAAGCGCCGATCAAGATGCTGCACCCGCTGTTGACCTCGACGCAGGAGGGCAACTATGTCGGCTCGGAGAATATCGGCGGCATCCCCTATCAGGGGATCGTGCTGGCCCATTCGAACGAAGCCGAATGGCAGACCTTCAAGAACAACAAGAACAACGAGGCGTTCATCGACCGCATCTCGGTGATCAAGGTGCCGTATTGCCTGCGCGGCACCGAAGAGCGCAAGATCTATGAAAAGCTGCTCCAAAACAGCGAATTGGCGAATGCCGCCTGCGCGCCGTCGACCTTGGACATCCTGTCGCGCTTCAGCGTGCTGTCGCGGCTCAAGGCGCACGAGAACTCGAACCTCTATTCGAAGATGCGGGTCTATGACGGCGAGAGCCTGAAGGACACCGACCCGCGGGCCAAATCGGTGCAGGAATATCGCGACGCCGCCGGTGTCGACGAAGGCATGGACGGCATCTCGACCCGCTTTGCCTTCAAGGTGCTGTCGAGCACCTTCAATTTCGACACGCAGGAGGTCGCCGCCGACCCGGTGCACCTGATGTATGTGCTGGAGCAGGCGATCTGGCGCGAGCAGTTCCCCGACGACACCGAGAAGAAGTATCTGAACTTTATCAAGGCCGAGCTGGCGCCGCGCTATGCCGAGTTTATCGGCCACGAGATCCAGAAGGCCTATCTCGAATCCTACTCGGATTACGGGCAGAACCTGTTCGACCGCTATGTTGCCTATGCCGATGCGTGGATCGAGGATTCCGACTTCAAGGATCCCGACACCGGGCAGCTGATGAACCGCGAGCTCTTGAACCAGGAGCTGTCCAAGATCGAAAAGCCGGCCGGGATCGCCAACCCAAAGGATTTCCGCAACGAGGTCGTCAAGTTCGCGTTGCGCTCGCGGGCCGGCAATACCGGGCGCAACCCGTCCTGGACCTCGTACGAGAAGTTGCGCGAGGTGATCGAGCGGCGCATGTTCTCACAGGTCGAGGATCTGCTGCCGGTGATCAGCTTTGGCTCAAAAAGGGATTCGGAGACCGAGAAAAAGCACGCCGACTTCCTCGAGCGCATGGTGGCGCGCGGCTATACCGAACGCCAGGTGCGACGCCTCGTCGAGTGGTACATGCGGGTGAACAAGGCCGGATAGGCGAGCCGCCGAACCGGTCCGGAGGGATGCGATGAACATCGTCGACCGCCGACCCAATCCAAAGGGCAAGAGCCTCAGCAACCGCCAGCGGTTTCTGACGCGCGCCCGCGCCGAGGTCAAATCGGCGGTGCAGAGCGCCTTGCGCAAGCGCAAGGTCGCCGATGTCGAGCACGGCGAGCAGGTGGCGATCCCGACCCGCGGCATCGTCGAGCCGATGTTTCACCACAGCCGGCGCACCGGCCGCACCGAGCATGTCGTGCCCGGCAACAAGGAATATGTGCGCGGCGACGAAATCCCGCGGCCGCAGGGCGGCGACGGGCGCGGCGGGTCGCAAGGCAGCCCCGACGGGTCGGGCGAGGACGCCTTCGAGTTTACGCTGTCGAAGGAAGAGTTCCTCGACATGTTTTTCGAGGATCTCGAGCTGCCGGACCTCGTCAAAAAGAGCCTGCGCGAGAGCTTCGCGGTCGATCTGCACCGCGCCGGCTATACCGTCAGCGGCACGCCGGCCAATCTCAGCGTGCGCCGGACCATGCGCAACAGCATGGCGCGGCGGATTTCGCTCAGGCGGCCCAAAGCGCGCGATCTCGACGCGTTGCGCCACGCCATCGAGGAAGCACGCGGCAAGCCCGACGCGGAGGAGGTGGCGCGGCTCGAGCGCGAGCTCCAACGCCTCGAATACCGCAGCAAGATCATCCCCTACATCGACCCGGTCGATGTCCGCTACAATCGCTTCGAGCGGGTGCCGCGGCCGAACACCGAGGCCGTGATGTTCTGCCTGATGGACGTATCGGGATCGATGACCGAGGCGATGAAGGACTTGGCCAAGCGGTTCTTTATGCTGCTGCACGTGTTCCTGATCCGCCGCTACCGCCACGTCGATGTCGTCTTCATCCGCCACACCAGCACGGCCGAGGAGGTCGACGAGGAGACGTTCTTCTACAGCCGCGAAACGGGCGGCACGGTGGTCTCGACCGCGCTCGAAAAGATGCTGGAGATCGCCCGCGCGCGCTATTCGACCGACCGCTGGAACATCTATGCGGCGCAAGCCTCGGACGGTGACAATTACGGGGCGGACAGCGGCCGCTGCGTGGCACTTCTCGGCGACGAGGTGTTGCCGCTGTGCCAATATTTCGCTTATGTCGAGGTCGGCGACGGCATGGGCGGCAGCCTGACGGGCCTCGCGCGGGACAGCGATTTGTGGCGCGCCTACAGCGAGGTGGCGCCGGCAAACCCGCATTTTGCGATGCGCCGCGTCAGCGACCCGTCGCAGATCTTCTCGGTGTTCCACGAATTGTTCGCAAAGGGGGGTGTGCGTGCCTGACATGCAATCCGCACCGGCAGCACGGCTCGATGCGGTGGCGCCGCTGTTCAGCGGCCCCAATTGGGATTACGCGGCGCTGCGCCAGGTGCACGATGCCATCGAGCGCATCGCGCTCGACGAGCTCGGGCTCGACGTCTACCCGGTCCAGGTCGAGGTCATCACCTCCGAGCAGATGCTCGACGCCTATGCCTCGGTCGGCCTGCCGCTGATGTACCGGCATTGGAGCTTTGGCAAGCGCTTTGCCTTTCACGAAAATCTCTACCGCAAGGGCCTGCAGGGCCTTGCCTACGAGATCGTGATCAATTCGAACCCGTGCATCTGCTATATCATGGAAGAAAATTCCATGACGATGCAAACATTGGTCATGGCCCATGCCGCGTTCGGCCACAACCACTTCTTCAAGAATAATTATCTGTTCCGGCAGTGGACCGATGCCAACGGGATTCTCGACTATCTGAGCTTCGCGCGCGACTATGTCGCCAAATGCGAGGAGCGCTATGGGGCCGAGGCGGTCGAGCGGGTGCTCGACGCCGCGCATGCGCTGAAGGACCATGGGGTCAACCGCTACGCGCACCGCACCAAGCCGAACCTCGCCGAGGAGCAGCGCCGGGCCGAGGAATGGCGGGCGAATTCGGAGGCGACCTACAACGATCTGTGGCGCACCGTGCCCGGCGCCTTGAAGGAAAAGGAGGATCCCGACGCGGCCGAGGCAAGGCTCGCCGAGATCAAGCGCGAGCTCGGCCTGCCCGAGGAGAACCTGCTCTATTTCATCGAAAAGCGCGCGCCGCGGCTCGACGATTGGCAGCGCGAGCTGGTCCGGATCGTCCGGCTGATCGCCCAGTATTTTTATCCGCAAAAGCAGACCCAGATGATGAACGAAGGCTGCGCCACCTTCGTCCATTACGAGATCATGCGGCGCCTGCACGAAAAAGGGCAGATCACCGAAGGCTCGATGCTGGAATTTTTGCACTCGCATTCGAGCGTCGTGTTCCAGCCCGATTTCGACGACCAGCGCTTCAGCGGGCTCAACCCTTATGCGCTCGGCTTTGCCATGATGAGCGACATCCGCCGCATCTGCGAGACGCCGACCGAGGAGGACCGGGACTGGTTTCCGGCCATCGCCGGCTGCGGCGACGGCTATGGCGTGCTGCGCCATGCTTGGGCGAACTACCGCGACGAGAGCTTTGTGCTGCAATATCTGAGCCCGGCGATGATCCGGCGCTTCCGGCTGTTCCATGTGTCGGACGACAGCGCCAAGCCGGCCTTGCGGGTCGAGGCGATCCACGACGACATCGGCTATCGCAAGATCCGCAGCGCCCTGTCGCGGCAATACGACCTGTCGCGGCGCGAGCCGGACATCCAGGTCGTCGATGTCGATTTGCGCGGCGACCGCTGCCTCATTCTTGCGCATTCTGCCCATAACGGCGTCTTGCTCGCGGAAAAGAGCTGCCGCGCGGTGCTGCGCCATGCAGCGCTGCTGTGGGGCTATTCGGTCAAGCTCCTCGAAATCGACGCGGCGACCGACAAGACGCTGAAAACCTACGAGGCGGCGCCCCCGGGGTAAAGGCCCCCGAGCGGTCTGATGGACCGCCGATGATCGTTCTCGGGATCGAGACGAGCTGCGACGAGACGGCGGCGGCCGTGGTCGGCGACGGGCCGGCACCCGGGTCGCCGTCCGGTCCGTGCATCCGGTCGAGCCTCGTCTATTCCCAATTGGCCGAGCATCGGCCGTTTGGCGGGGTCGTGCCCGAGATCGCGGCCCGTGCGCATCTCGAATGCCTCGACGGCCTGATCGGGCGCGCCCTTGCCGAGGCCGGGCTCGGGCTCGGCGAGATCGATGCGGTGGCAGCGTCCTCCGGCCCCGGCCTGATCGGCGGACTGATTGTCGGCACGATGATGGCAAAGGGGATCGCCTGGGCCGCCGCAAAGCCGTTTTTGGCGGTCAACCATCTCGAAGGCCATGCGCTTTCGGTGCGTCTGACCAGCGCTGTGGCCTTTCCCTATCTGCTGCTGCTGGTCTCGGGCGGGCATTGCCAGCTGTTGTGCTGCGAGGGCGTCGGCCATTACCGGCGGCTCGGCACGACGCTCGACGACGCCGCCGGCGAAGCCTTCGACAAGGCGGCCAAGCTGATCGGTCTGGGCTTTCCCGGCGGCCCTGCGATCGAACGGGCCGCGGCGGATGGCGACGAGCACCGGTTCGCGCTGCCCCGCCCGCTCGTTGGCCGTCCGGGTTGCGATTTTTCGTTTTCCGGGCTGAAGACCGCAGTGCGCCGGATTGCCGAGGACCTCGGGCCGCTCGGCCCGCGCGAGCAGGCGGACCTTGCCGCCTCGGTCGAGCTGGCGATTTGCGAGGCGCTGTGCGACCGCACCGGGCACGCCATCGCCTGGTTTCGCCAAGCCCATCCCGAGGGGCGCACCCTCGTCGCCGCCGGCGGGGTCGCCGCCAATTCCCGCTTGCGCCGCAGGCTGGCGGGGCTCGCTGCCGCGGCCGGCCTCGATTTTGTCGTGCCGCCGATAGCACTCTGCACCGACAATGCGGCGATGATCGCTTGGGCCGGGGTCGAGCGGCTGCGGCTCGGGCTCATCGACGGGCTCGATGCCGCGCCCCGCCCGCGCTGGCCGCTCGACCCCACCGCAGCGCCGCGGCCCGGCGCCGGTGTCAAGGCCGGTGTCAAGGCCGGTGCGAAGGCCGGTGCGAAGGCATGAAGCGCTTGGCGATCCTCGGCGGCGGCGCCTGGGGGACGGCACTTGCCATCGTCGCCCGGCGCGCCGGCTCCGTTCCGGTGATCTGGGCGCGCGATCCCGCGGTCGCCGCCGCGATCAACCAGCAGCACGAAAACCCGGCATATCTGCCGGAGATCCCGCTCGATCCGGAGATCGGCGCGACCAACGACCTCGGTGCGGCAGCGGCCGAGGCAGAGGCGGTTTTGCTCGCGGTGCCGGCGCAATCGCTGCGCGGCGTGCTGACCGCGCTGCGGGCATATGTGCCGGCTGGGATGCCGCTGCTGCATTGCGCCAAAGGGATCGAGGCGGGGACGCTGGCGACGGTGTCGGAAATCGGCAGCGAAATCCTGCCGGCGGCGCCCTTTGCGGTGCTGTCGGGCCCGAGCTTTGGCAGCGAGGTCGCGCGCGGCCTGCCGGCGGCGGTGACGATCGCCAGCCATCAGGCGGCGCTGGCACGCGCTTTTACCGCGGCCCTCGCCAACGACCGGTTTCGACCGTATCTGTCGGACGACCCGCTGGGAGCCGAGATCGGCGGGGCGGTCAAGAACGTGCTGGCGATCGCTTGCGGCATGATCCTGGGCTGCGGCTTTGGCGACAACGCGCGCGCCGCCTTGATCACCCGCGGGCTCGCCGAGATGAGCCGGCTGGGGCTCGCCAAGGGCGGCCGCGCCGAGACCTTTGCCGGGCTCTCCGGGATCGGCGATCTGGTGCTGACCTGCAGCGCCGTCCAGTCGCGCAACTATGCGCTGGGCTTGGCGCTCGGCCGGGGCGCCACGCTCGGCGAGGCGCTGCGGGCGCGCCACACGACGGTCGAAGGGGTCGCGACCGCCGCCGCGGTGGTCGGGCTGGCGGGCCGGCTGGGGGTCGAAATGCCGATCAGCGAGGCGGTGGATACCGTGCTCCACCGCGGCGTCTCGATCGAGGCGATGGCCGACCGGCTGCTGCGCCGCCCCCATCGCGCCGAATAGAGGCGATCGCGCCGAATAGGAGGCATCTCGGAAAACACTTTTCCGCACCGGCGGAAAGCCAATATCATCGGATGGCGAGCGACGTCACCGGCTCGGGTCGATATGAGAGACAACGGCAAGCGCGGCGAGGAGGGCCCTGGCACCGGCGTCGTCGTCAAGACGAAGCCGAAGACCAAGAAGCCATCCATGTACAAGGTGCTTATGTTGAACGACGATTACACACCGATGGAGTTCGTCGTCCACATCCTCGAACGGTTCTTCAACAAGAGCCGCCAGGAGGCGACCCGCATCATGCTGCATGTGCATCGCCGCGGGGTCGGGTTGTGCGGCGTTTATACCTACGAAGTGGCGGAGACCAAGGTGACCCAGGTCATGGACTTTGCCCGGCAGCACCAGCATCCGCTGCAATGCACGTTGGAAAAAGATTAGCCGGCGGCGGGTTCGAGGCCGGAAGGAAGGAAGGGCGAGTGTGCTGTCACGCAATCTCGAAAAGTCGCTGCATCGGGCGCTGACTTACGCCAACGAACGCCGGCACGAATATGCGACGCTCGAGCATCTGCTGCTGGCCTTGACCGAAGACCAGGATTCGGTGGCGGTGCTGCGCGCGTGCAGCGTCGATGTCGACCGCTTGCGCCGCGAGGTGCTGAACTATGTCGATAACGAGCTCGCCAACCTGGTCGCCGTGCACAAGGACGACGCAAAGCCGACCGCGAGCTTTCAACGGGTCTTGCAGCGCGCCGCGATCCACGTCCAATCCTCGGGCCGCGAGGAGGTGACCGGCGCCAATGTCCTCGTCGCGATGTTCGCCGAGCGCGAAAGCCACGCGGTCTATTTTCTGCAAGAGCAGGACATGACCCGGTTCGACGCGGTCAACTACATCTCGCATGGGATCGCCAAGGCGCCCGGCCGCTCCGAGACCCGCCGCGTGCAGGGTGCCGAGGACGAGGAGCGCGGCGACAAGTCGCAAAAGCGCAGCCACGACGCGCTCGACGCCTACTGCGTCAACCTCAACAAGAAAGCCAAGAGCGGCAAGATCGACCCGCTGATCGGCCGCGAGGCCGAGGTCGACCGCACGATCCAGATCCTGTGCCGGCGGTCCAAGAACAACCCGCTCTATGTCGGCGATCCGGGGGTCGGCAAGACCGCGATCGCCGAGGGGCTGGCGCGCCGCATCGTCCAGCGCGAGGTCCCCGAAGTCTTGACGAATGCCACGATCTACGCGCTCGACATGGGGGCGTTGCTCGCCGGCACCCGCTACCGCGGCGATTTCGAGGAACGGCTGAAGGCGGTGCTCTCCGAGCTCGAAGCGCAGCCCGGCTCGATCCTCTTTATCGACGAGATCCATACCGTGATCGGCGCCGGGGCGACGAGCGGCGGGGCGATGGACGCCTCGAACCTGCTCAAGCCGGCGCTTGCCGGCGGGGTCATCCGCTGCATCGGCTCGACCACCTATAAGGAATACCGCAACTATTTCGAGAAGGATCGGGCGCTGGTCCGCCGCTTTCAGAAAATCGACGTCAACGAGCCGACGGTCGAGGATGCGGTCAAGATCCTGCGCGGCCTGAAGCCCTATTACGAGCGGCACCACAAGGTCCGCTACACGGCCGAAGCGTTGCGCGCCGCGGTCGAGCTGTCGCACCGCTATATCGGCGACCGCAAATTGCCCGACAAGGCGATCGATGTGATCGACGAGACCGGGGCGGCGCAGATGCTGGTCCCCGAGAACCGCCGGCGCAAGACGATCACCGCCCAGGAGGTCGAGGCGGTGATCGCGACGATGGCGCGGATCCCGCCCAAGAGTGTTTCGACCGACGACCGCGAAGTGCTGAAAAACCTCGATCGCGACCTGAAAACGATGGTGTTCGGGCAGGACAGCGCGATCGAGGCGCTGGTGTCGGCGATCAAGCTCGCCCGCGCCGGGCTGCGCGAGCCGGAAAAGCCGATCGGCTCCTATCTGTTCTCAGGCCCGACCGGGGTCGGCAAGACCGAGGTCGCGCGCCAGCTCGCCCGCACCCTCGGCATCGAGATCACCCGCTTCGACATGTCCGAATACATGGAGCGGCATACGGTGTCGCGGCTGATCGGCGCGCCGCCGGGCTATGTCGGCTTCGACCAGGGCGGGCTCCTGACCGATGCGATCGACCAGCACCCGCATTCGGTGCTGCTGCTCGACGAGATCGAGAAGGCGCATCCGGACCTCTTCAACATCCTCTTGCAGGTCATGGATTACGGGAAGTTGACCGACCACAACGGCAAGAACGTCGATTTCCGCAACGTGATCCTGATCATGACGACAAATGCGGGTGCGGCCGAATTGGCCAGGCAGGCGATCGGGTTTGGCAGCGGCATCCGCACCGGCCATGACGAGGAAGCGATCACCCGGATGTTCACGCCGGAGTTCCGCAACCGGCTCGACGCGACGATCTCGTTCGCGCCGCTGTCGCCGGAAACGATCGGCCGGGTCGTCGACAAATTCGTCTTGCAGCTCGAAGAGCAGCTTGCCGACCGCAACGTGACGATCGAGCTCGACCCCGAGGCCCGCGA
The DNA here is from genome assembly GCA_963702685.1 of uncultured Alphaproteobacteria bacterium. Lineage (GTDB taxonomy): Bacteria > Pseudomonadota > Alphaproteobacteria > ATCC43930 > CGMCC-115725 > AP-15. The sequence goes on from CAVPDQ010000015.1 coordinate 188,412, forward strand.
TTGGCTCGCCAGGAAGGGCTACGATCCGCTGTTCGGCGCCCGCCCGCTCGCCCGCGTGATCCAGGAGCACATCAAAAAGCCGCTGGCCGAGGAATTGCTGTTTGGGCGCCTGGCCAAAGGCGGCATCGTGCGGGTCACCAAGAAGGCGGACGAGGACGCGCTCGGCTTTGCCTATGAGGAAGGCCCGGCCGCCCCCGCGCGCCCCAAGGAGCCGGCGTTCGTCGAATAGCGGCCCGCTGGCGCGGCGGGCAATCGCACCGTCCGCGGGCATCTAGTGGTGCCAATCTGACATTTGACACCCACGCGCTCTCTCTCGTCGTGCCCGCTTTCGAGCGTGTGAAGAAATTGCTCTTTCCGAGAAACGTCATTCCGGGGCGGCCCGAACGGGCCGAGCCCGGAACCCAGGAACACCTGAATTTCCAATATGTTCGACGTCCGGTGTTCATAGGTTCCGGGCTCGCGGGCAGTGCCCGCGCCCCGGAATGACGACGTTTGGCATTTTTTCCGCGCTCTTTCGCGGGGGCGACGAACAGAAGATGGTGGGAGCCATCTGTCTGGTTTGTACCATCAGATGATGTTGCGTTCGCGAAGAGCTTCGATCTGGGCCGGGGTGTAGCCGAGCTCGGCGAGGACGGTGTCGTTGTCGGCGCCGAGCTTTGGCGCGACGCCGATTTGCGCCGGCGTTGCCGAGAAATGCCAGGGCGAGCCGTGCACCTTGAGCCGCTTGCCGTGCTCGGGGTAGTCGATCTCGGTGACGTAGCCGTTCGCCACCACGTCCGGGTCGTTCGCGGCTTCGAGCAGCGTGTTGATCGGCGCCGAGACGATGTCGGCGGCGCGCAGCCGCTCTACCCAATCGTCGCGCGGGCCGGTGGCGAAGAGATCGTCCAGCATGCGCAGCAGGGCCGCGCGCTGCTCGTCGGACGACACGATCACACCGAGATCGCCAAAGCCCGCCTCCTCGAGCCGCTGGTAGAAGCCGAGCGCGGTCATCGCGTCACGCCATTTGCGGCCGCCGTTCAGCTGGAGCACCAGGGGCTTGCCGTCGCGGTCGTTGAAGCTGGCGCTGAGGCCGGGGCGCTGCGGCGTGCCGGTGACGCGCGCCTGGCCGGTCACGGGATCGCGGTTGCGCCACATCGCCGTCGTCAGGGTCCAGCCCATCAGGCGGACCTGGCCGCCGAGCAGCGAGCAATCGACCTTTTGGCCGATGCCGGTGGCGCGCGCATGGGTCAGCGCGGCGAGCGCCCCGCCAAAGGCGAGGATCGCGCAGGTTTCGTCGGCGACCGAGACGATCCCGGTCCGCAACGGCTGGCCCGGCGTCGAATAGGCTTGCGTGATGCCGCCCAGCGCCTGCGCCATCGAATCGGTGCCGGGCAGACGCGCGTTCGGCCCCTTTGGCCCGTAGCCGGACACCGAGACGTAGACGAGCTTTGGGTTGACCCGCCGCAATTCCTCGTAGCCGAAGCCGTTTTTCTCGGCCGCCCCCGGCCGGAAGTTCTGGCCGAAGATGTCCGCCTTCGCGACCAGCCGGCGCAGGATATCGCGGCCCTCCTCGGTTTTGAGGTTCAAGGTGAGGCTCTTCACACCGCGGTTGTTGGTCTCGAAATAGGTGCTGGGAAAGCCCGGCATGACGGTCGAGCCGCGCGAGTTGTCGCCGATTTCCGGCACCTCGATCTTGACCACCTCAGCGCCGAGATCGGCCATCAGCATGTAAGGCACGGTGCCGGCCTGCGCGGTCGAGCAAGCGACGACCTTGACACCCTGAAGCGGGCCATGCGGCTCAGCCATGTCGAAGAACCTCCCGACGCCAGCGGCGAAAGGCGAAACTATACCCGGTTTTCGACCCGGAGGCCCGATTTGGCGAAACTTGCCGCCCGATGGACCCGCCCCTATAGTGCCGGCTTATGCAAGGAGCCGCTGGCGAGATCGCGTTTCGGCCCCGCCACCTGCTCGGCATCGAGGGCCTGTCGCCGGAAGAGATCGAGCATTTTCTCGATCTCGCCGACGGCTATGTCGAGCTGAGCCGGCAGGCCGAGAAAAAACGGGCGCTCTTGCGCGGGCGCACGGTCATCAACTGCTTTTTCGAAAACTCGACCCGCACCCGCACCTCGTTCGAGGTCGCCGGCAAAAGGCTCGGCGCCGATGTGATCAACATGGCGGTGGCGGTGAGCTCGATGGTCAAGGGCGAGACCCTGATCGACACGGCGATGACCCTGAACGCGATGCATCCCGATGTGCTGGTCGTGCGCCATCCCGAATCGGGTGCCGTGCAGCTCCTTTCGGAAAAGGTCGATTGCGCCGTCGTCAATGCCGGCGACGGCAGCCACGAGCACCCGACCCAGGCGTTGCTCGACGCGCTGACGATCCGCCGGCGCAAGGGCCGGCTCGGCGGCCTCATCGTGGCGATCTGCGGCGATGTGCTGCACAGCCGCGTCGCACGCTCGAACATCGCGCTCTTGAACACGATGGGGGCGCGGGTGCGGGTCGTGGCGCCGCGCACCTTGCTCCCGGCCGAAATCGAGCGGCTCGGGGTCGAGGTGTTCCACGACATGAATGCCGGGCTCGCCGGGGTCGATATCGTGATGATGCTGCGGCTGCAGAACGAGCGGATGCACGGCTCCTTCGTGCCGTCGAGGCGCGAATACTTCCATTTTTTCGGGCTCGACTACGACAAATTGCGCGCGGCCAAGCCCGATGCACTGATCATGCACCCGGGCCCGATGAACCGCGGCGTCGAGATCGGCAGCGAGATCGCCGACGACATCGACCGCAGCCTGATCCGCCACCAGGTCGAGATGGGGGTGGCGGTGCGCATGGCCTGCCTCGAGGCGCTGACCCGCGACCTCGGCAACGGCCCGCCCTTGCCTTGAACGCAGCTCGTATATATTCGGTATTAGATGATAGACAGGCAACGTAAGAGCATGGCGCTGAGCCTCAAGGACAAGGAGACCGATCGCCTCGCTCGCGAGGTCGCGGCCCTTACCGGCGAGACGCTGACGCAGGCGATCCGCAAGGCGCTTGCCGAACGGCTGGAGCGAGAGCGGTTGCGATGCGGCGACCCCACACGCTTGGCCGATCGGCTGATGGAAATCGGTCGGCATTGCGCCGCGCTGCCGGATGTCGACACGCGCAGCCCCGATGAAATCATCGGTTATGACGAAAACGGGTTGTGGCGCTGAATGGTGGTCGATACCTCGGCCCTTGTTGCCATTCTGTTGGACGAATCCGACGCAGACCGCTTCGCACGAGCGTCGGGCGGCGCCCCGATCCGGCTGTTGTCGGCGGTGACGCGGGTCGAGATATCCTGCGTCATCGAAGGCCGAAAGGGTGAGATCGGTCGGGCAGATGTCGATGTTATGCTGCGCGATGGCGGCTTCGAGATCGTCGGCGTCACGCCGCAACAAGCCGAAATCGCGGTAGATGCCTTTCGCCGCTTTGGTAAAGGACGCCACCGAGCGAGGTTGAACCTCGGCGACTGTTTCTCCTATGCGCTCGCCGTAGCGACCGGTCACAGGCTGCTCTTCAAGGGCGACGATTTCAGCCATACCGATATCCGCCCGGCGCTGCCGTGAACCGTCTGCTGATCCGCCATGCCCGGTTGCTCGACCCCGCAAGCGGGCTCGACGGGATCGGCGACTTGCTGATCGAGGGTGACCGGATCGCCGCGGTCGGCGGGATGCTCGACGCGCCGGATGCCGAATGTGTCGCCGCCGAAGGGCTGTGCCTGATGCCGGGGCTCGTCGATATGCGCGTGCAATTGCGCGAGCCCGGCGCCGAGCACATGGAATCGATCGAGAGCGGCGGGCGGGCGGCAGCGGCGGGTGGCGTCACGACGATGGTGGCGCTCCCCAACACCGAGCCGCCGGTCGACGACGTCTCGGTCGTCGAGTTCCTCGCCCGCCGGGCGCGCGAGGCCAGGCTCGCCAAGATCCACACCTATGCCGCGGCGACAAAGGGGCTCGGCGGGCGCCATTTGACCGAAATGGGCCTCTTGGCGGCAAACGGCGCGCTCGGCTTCACCGACGGGGTCAAGGCGGTCGCCGATGCGCTGGTCATGCGCCGGGTGCTCTCCTATGCCCGCAGCTTCGACCTCCTGGTGCTGCAGCATCCCGAGGAGCCGAGCCTCGGGGGTGCGGGCGAGGTCAACGAAGGCGAGACCGCGACCCGGCTCGGGCTCGCCGCGATCCCGGCCGCGGCCGAGATCATCATGATCGAGCGCGACCTGCGCCTCGTCGAATTGACCGGCGCGCGCTATCACGCCGCTCATCTTTCGACCGCCGCCGCGGTCGAGGCGATCCGCCGGGCGAAGGCGCAGGGCCTGCCGGTGACCTGCGATACCGCTCCCCCTTATTTCGCGCTCAATGAAACCGCGATCGGCGACTACCGCACCTTTGCCAAATTGTCGCCGCCCTTGCGCAGCGAGTGGGACCGCCGCGCGGTCGTCGAGGGTCTTGCCGACGGCACGATCGACGCGATCGCCAGCGACCACGCGCCCTGGGACCAGGATTCGAAACGGCTGCCGTTCAGCTCCGCCGCTTACGGGATCGTCGGGCTCGAAACCCTGCTGCCGTTGTCGCTCGAGCTCTATCACAACCGTCATCTGAGCCTGCTCGACCTGGCCGCCCGGCTGACTTCGGGTCCGGCCGCCATCCTGCGCCTGCCGGTCGGGCGCTTGGCGAAAGGGGCGCCGGCCGATCTGGTCTTGCTCGACCCCGACCGGGCCTGGCAAATCTGCACCGACGAATTTCGCTCGAAATCGAAAAACGCGCCCTTCGACGGCCGCCCGGTCAAGGGCTGCGTGCTGCGCACGATCGTCGACGGGCGCACGATCTTTCAGCGCGATGAGTAGGGCAGCCTCCGAGGCTCCCCCCTCACCCTGCCCTCTCCCCCCAGGTGGGGGCGAGGGATTGGGGGAGGCGGGTGGCGATGACGCTCGGCATCGCCGCGGCGGCGGTCGTCGGCTATCTGCTCGGGTCGATCCCGTTTGGGCTGGTGCTGAGCCGGCTCGCCGGTTATGGCGATATCCGCCGGGTCGGCTCGGGCAATATTGGTGCCACCAATGTATTGCGCACCGGCAGCAAGGGTCTTGCCGCGCTGACCTTGGCGCTCGACCTGGCAAAGGGTGCCGCGGCGGTCGTGATCGGCCGCCGCTGGGGGGCGGACGCGGCGCTGGCGGCAGCACTATGCGCGGTAATCGGCCATATGTTTCCGGTCTGGCTCGGTTTTCGCGGCGGCAAGGGGGTGGCGACCGCGTTTGGCGCGCTGATCGTCATCGCCTGGCCGGTGGCGCTGGCGGCGGCGCTGGTTTGGCTGGTGGTGGCGCTGGCGTCGCGTTATGCGTCGCTCGCGGCACTCCTCGCCGCGATTGCCGCGACGGTCGTTGCTGTGCTGACCGCCGATCACGCGGTAGCGCTGGCGATCGCCGTCATCGCGTTGCTTGTCATCCTGCGCCACCATGCCAATATCCGCCGCCTGATCGCCGGCAGCGAAAGCCGGATCTCGTTCAAGAAGAGCTGACATCGCCCTCCCCGCCCGCGAGCTCGACCCCGAACAGCGCCTCGACTGGCTGCGGCTCTGCCGTACCGAGACCATCGGTCCGATCAGCTTTTACGCGATGCTGCGCCGGTTCGGCTCGGCGCGGGCGGCGCTCGAGGCGCTGCCACGCCTGGCCCGCCGCGGCGAGCGCAGCAAAGCCGTCACCGCGGTGACGCGGGCCGCAGCGGAAAAGGAGCTGGCAGCGCTCGACCGGGCCGGCGCGTCGATCGTCTGCTGGGGCGAGCCGTCCTATCCGAGCGCGCTCGCCGCCGTCGAGGATGCGCCGCCGGTCTTGACCGTGCTCGGCCAGACGGCACTCTTGGGGCACCCGATAATGGCCGTGGTCGGCGCGCGCAACGCGTCGGCGAACGGCCGGCGTTTCGCCCGCGAATTGGCCGCGGGGCTGGGCGAGGGCGGTTTGGTCGTGGCGTCGGGGCTGGCGCGCGGCATCGACGCCGCCGCCCATTTGGGTGCGCATCGAAACCGGCACGGTCGCGGTCGTCGCCGGCGGCGCCGACATCGTCTATCCCGAGGAGAACCGCGGGCTCTATGACATTATCTGCCGGCAAGGCGTGGTCGTCGCCGAATTGCCGCTCGGCAGCGAGCCGCAGGCGCGCCATTTCCCGCGCCGCAACCGCATCATTTCAGGCATGGCGCTGGGGGTGGTCGTGGTCGAGGCGGCGGCGCGCTCGGGCTCGCTGATCACCGCGCGCTATGCGCTCGAGCAGGGGCGCGAGGTGTTTGCGGTGCCGGGCTCGCCGCTCGATCCGCGCTGCCGCGGGGCGAACGACCTGATCCGGCACGGCGCGGTCTTGACCGAGAACGCGGCCGACGTGCTCTCGCAGCTCGGCCCGCTGTTGCAGGGCAAGCCGCCGCCGCCCCGGCCGACAGCGTCGGTCGCGGGCACCGCCATGATCGGCTGGCCGCCGACGGGCGCGGCCGAGCCGGCGGCCGACGAAGCGGGTCTCGAGCTGGTCCTCGAACGGCTCGGCCCGAGCCCGGTCGCGGTTGACGAACTGGTGCGCCAATGCCAATTGTCGGCGGCGGCCGTCGCCACGCTCCTCCTCGAGCTCGAACTTGCCGGCCGGGTCGAGCGGCATCCCGGCAATCTCGTTTCCACGCGGTGAACCCTTCCGCCCGCCAGTCGCAACCCAAACGAACAGGCTCATGAAAGTCGTCGTCGTCGAATTGCCGGCCAAGGCGAAAACCATCAACAAGTATCTGGGCGACGACTACAAGGTCATCGCCAGCTATGGCCATGTCCGCGACCTGCCGGCCAAGGACGGCTCGGTCCGCCCCGACGCCGATTTCGCGATGTCGTGGGAGGTCGACGGCAAAGCGGAAAAGCACATGAAGGAGATCGCCGCAGGCGGTGCGCGGCGCCGAGCGCCTGTTTCTCGCCACCGACCCCGACCGCGAGGGCGAGGCGATCTCGTGGCATGTCCGCGAGGTGCTGAACGCCCGCCGCGCGCTAAAGGGCGTCGACGTCAAGCGCGTCGTCTTCAACGAGGTGACCAAGGACGCGGTCCTTGACGGCGTTCAGCCAGCCGCGCGAGATCGACCTCGAGCTGGTCGACGCCTATCTGGCGCGCCGCGCGCTCGATTATCTGGTCGGCTTCACCTTGTCGCCGGTGCTGTGGCGCAAATTGCCGGGAAGCCGCTCGGCGGGCCGCGTCCAATCGGTGGCGTTGCGGCTCGTGTGCGAGCGCGAAGCCGAGATCGAGAGCTTCAAGCCGCGCGAATACTGGACGGTCGAGGTCGAGTTCACCACTGCCGGCGGGCGAGGGCTTCACCGCGCGGCTGACCCATCTCGACGGCAAGCGGCTCGACCGCTTCGATCTCGACAGCGAGGCGAAGGCGCGCGCCGCGGCCGATGCGATCTTGCGCGCCTCGGGCTTTAGCGTCGCCTCGGTCGAACGCCGCGAGGTCCGCCGCAACCCGTTCCCGCCGTTCACCACCTCGACCTTGCAGCAGGAAGCCTCGCGCAAGCTCGGCCTCGGCGCCAGCCGCACGATGCGGATCGCCCAGCGGCTCTATGAGGGGATCGATCTCGCCGGCGAGACCGTGGGCCTCATCACCTATATGCGCACCGACGGGGTGGCGATTTCGGCCGAGGCGATCACCGCCGCGCGCCGCCTGATCGGCAGCGAGTTCGGCGCGCGCTATGTCCCGGACGCGCCGCGCCTATACCGCAGCCCGGCCAAGAACGCGCAGGAGGCGCACGAGGCGATCCGGCCGACCGATCTCGGACGCAAGCCGGAAGCGGTCGCGGCCCATCTCGACCGCGATCATCGCCGCCTCTACGAGCTGATCTGGAAGCGCACGGTGGCGAGCCAGATGGCCTCGGCGCTGTTCGAGCAGGTCGCTGTCGATATCACCGACCCGAGCGGCGGGCTGCGGCTGCGCGCAACCGGCTCGGTCGTCGTCTTCGACGGGTTTCTCGCGCTTTATCAGGAAGACCGCGACGACGAGCCAGCCGCGCCGGGCGCCCCGACCGGCGCCGGCGAGGAGGAAGGCGCAGGCGGCCGGCTGCCGGCGATGCGCGAGCGCGAACGGCTCGACCGCGGCGCGATCGTGCCGAGCCAGCATTTCACCCAGCCGCCGCCGCGCTACACCGAGGCGAGCCTCGTCAAAAAGCTCGAAGAGCTGGGGATCGGCCGGCCCTCGACCTATGCCTCGATCTTGCAGGTATTGCAGGACCGCTCTTACGTGCGGCTCGAAAAGCGGCGCTTTGTGCCGGAGGACCGCGGCCGTTTGGTGACCGCATTTCTGACCAGCTTTTTCGAGCGCTATGTCGAATACAATTTTACCGCCGACCTCGAAAACCAGCTCGACGACGTGTCGGACGGCCGCACCGACTGGAAAGAGGTGCTGCGCAATTTCTGGCGCGATTTTTCGACCGCGATCGACGGCACCAAGGATTTGACGATCAGCCAGGTGTTGACCGCGCTCGACGCCGATCTCGGCCGTCATTTCTTTCCCGAAACCGGCTCGGGCAGCGACCCGCGGCTGTGCCCGGTGTGCGGCGCCGGCCGGCTCAGCCTCAAGCTCGGCAAGTTCGGCGCCTTTATCGGCTGCTCGAACTACCCGAGCTGCCGCTATACGAGGCCGCTGGCGATCGAGGGCGAGAAGGAGGACGCGACCGCCGACACCCCGCTCGGCACCGACCCGGCGAGCGGGCTCGCGGTCTCGCTGCGCAAGGGGCCGTTTGGTCATTACGTGCAGCTCGGCGCGGCCGACGGCGACGCAAAGCCAAAGCGGGTGGCGGTGCCGCGCGGGCTGGCGCCGGCCGATATCGATCTCGACACGGCCCTGAGGCTGCTCGCCCTGCCGCGCGAGCTCGGCACGCACCCCGAGACCGGCGCGCCGATTGTTGCCGGCATCGGCCGGTTCGGCCCGTATATCAAGCATGGCGCGAGCTACAAATCGCTCGGCGCCGAGGATGATGTGCTGACCATCGGGTTGAACCGCGCCGTCGTCGTGCTGGCCGAGCCATCGGCCGAGCGGCGGGGCGCGCCGACACCGTTGCGCGAGCTGGGCGCTCACCCCGACGGCGGGGTCGTGGCGTTGTTCAAGGGACGGTACGGCCCCTATGTCAGCCATGACGGCGTCTTCGCCTCGCTGCCGCGCACTGCCGACCCGGAGACGTTCACCCTGGCCGAAGCGCTGCCACTGCTCGCCGCGCAACGCGCAAAGGGAAAAGGCCTGCGGCGCAAGACCGCGACGGCCCGCCCCAAGGCCGCGGCAGCGCGAAGCGCTGCTCCGGCAGCGGCGGCGACCACAAAACGGGCGGCGGTGACCACAAAACGGACGGCGCCGAAGAAGAAGACCGGATCGCCAAAGAAGGCTGCTTCCGCGCGCCCGGCCAAGAAGCCCAGGGCGCGACCCGGCACATGATCGGCTCGGTCCGCCGCGGGCGCGACCGCACCCTCCGGCCGGACCCGGCATCGCCCGAGCTCACGGTCATCGAGCGCTGCGGCAGCGACGAGGACGGCGTCCCATTGGCCCGGCCGTTGGCATGGCCGCTGCCCGGCCCGCCACCAGTGGTGCGCATTGTCGATAGCGGGCGCGATGAGGCATTGCCGGTCGGCGGGCGATGGGCGGCGCGGCTGACGACGCTCGAAAGCGGCGAGATTGAGGCGCGGATCGTTCGCCGTCTCGATCCGCCGAACGCGCGGGTCGCCGGCGTGTTCCACCGCATCGCCGGCGACGGCGGGCGGGTGGTGCCGGCCGACCGGCGCTCGGATGCCGAATATCGGGTGGCCGACAGCGATAGCGGTGCCGCCGAGGACGGCGAGCTGGTGGTCGCCGAAGCGCTGGCTTCCGCCCGTCTCGGGCCGCCGCGCGCGCGCGTTGTCGAGCGGCTCGGCCCGGTCTCGGGGCCGGGGGCGATCAGCCGCCTCGCGATCGCGAGCTTTGATATTCCGACCGTCTTTCCCGGCACCGCGCTCGCCGAAGCTGCGGCGGCATTACCGCCCGATCGCGCCGGGCGCGTCGATTTGCGCGCCGTGCCGCTGGTCACGATCGACGGCGCGGATGCGCGCGATTTCGACGACGCGGTCTGGGCCGAGCCCGATCCCGACCCGGCAAACCAGGGCGGCTGGCACATCATCGTCGCGATTGCCGATGTCGCCTGGTATGTGCGGCCGGGTAGCGAGCTCGACCGCGAAGCCGAGCGCCGCGGCAATTCGGTCTACTTCCCCGATCGCGTCGTGCCGATGCTGCCCGAGGCGTTGTCGAACGGGCTCTGCTCGCTGCAGCCGGGGGTCGATCGCGCTTGCCTCGCGGCGGATTTATGGATCGACGCCGACGGGCGTAAACGCCGCCACCGGTTCGCTCGCGCGCTGATGCGCTCGGCGGCGCGGCTCACTTATGAGGAGGCGCAAGCAGCGCATGACGAGCGGCGCGAGCTCAAGGCGCTCTACGAGGCGTACCGGGCGCTGGCTCGGGCACGGGCGGAGCGGGGGACGATCGAGCTCGACATCCGCGAGGACCGGGTCGTGCTCGATACGAGCGGCCGGCCCCGCGCGGTCGTGCCGGTCGAGCGGCTCGACAGCCACCGGCTGATCGAGGAATTGATGATCCTCGCCAATGTCGCGGCGGCCGAGGAGCTCGAAGCCCGGCGCCAGCCCTGCATGTACCGCGTCCACGATGCGCCCGACCCGAAACGGCTCCAGGCATTGCACGATTTCCTCGCCGCACTCGGGCTTCCCGGTCTCGCTCTGGCGCGAGGCCAGGCGCCGAAACCGGCGATGTTCAACGGGCTGCTGCGCCGCGCCGCAGCGACGCCGGCGGCGGCGCTGGTCAACGATCTGGTGCTGCGCTGCCAGGCGCAGGCCGCCTACAACCCGGCCAATATCGGGCATTTCGGCTTGGCGCTGCGGCGCTACGCCCATTTCACCTCGCCGATCCGGCGCTATGCCGATTTGCTGGTGCACCGGGCGCTGATCGACGATTTCGGCGGGCGGCAAGACCTGGCGACGGTGGGCGAGCACCTGTCGGCGACCGAGCGCACCGCCGCGGCGGCCGAACGCGCGGCGCTCGACCGCTGCCGCGCGCTGTTGACGGCACCCTTGGTCGGCAGCGTCTTTACGGCGCGGATCAGCGGCGTCGCCGGTTTCGGGCTGTTTGTGACGTTGAACGACAACGGCGCGACCGGCCTCGCGCCGCTGTCCAACCTTCCGGGCGATTTCTACCGGCGCGACGAGAGGGCGCAGCGGCTGGTCGGCAAGCACTCGGGCCGGGTCTTTCGATTGGGCGACGAATTGCCGGTGCGCCTGGTCGATGCCGACCCGGTCGGCGCGCGGCTGGTGTTCCGGGTCGAGGACCAGGCGGCCGGCGTCGCTGCCGCGCGCCGGATGCCGCTCGGCGGGCCGCGGCGGCGCGGGCGAGGCCGGCATGGTTGATCGCCGGCGGCAGGCGATTTACCGTGCGGTCCGCCGCGGGGATTTGGGGGCCTCCTCGATGCCGATCTCATTATGCCCGGCAATTCTGCTCGCGCCGGCGAGCCTGCTGGGGCTCGCGGTTGTGCTCGCCGCTTGCGCCGGGAGCGAGCCGCTGCCGGCCGATCCGACCGGACGGCTCTTCGCCCGCGGCCTCGCCGAGATCGGCGAGCTCTACATCACGCCGGTCTCGACCCGAAAGCTGGTGTTTGCGGGTGCAGCACAGCTTTCGGCGCTCGATCGCAAGGTTTTGGTGGTCGAAACCCCGGGCCCCGAGAGCGGGACCGAAATCGTGCTCGATTATGCCGGCCGCGAGGCCGCGGCTGATCCGAGCCCGCACGACCAGGACCCCAATGCGTGGGGCGAGTGGCTGGGGCGGCTGATCAGCGAAGCAAAACGAGCCTCGCCGACGATCGCCGGGTTGTCCGACGACAAGATCGAGGAAGCCGTTTTCGACGGCATCACCGGCGCGCTCGACCGGTTTTCACGCTATGCCTCGCCCGATGCCGCCCGCGACCATCGCGCAATCCGCGACGGGTTTGGCGGGATCGGCGTGACCCTCGATCTCGCGGCCGAGGGGTTTGTCGTCGCCCAGGTCATGCCCGGCACGCCGGCCGATCTCGCCGGCATCCGGCCGGGCGACCGGATTATCGCGATCGACGGCAAGCCGACCGCCGGGCGTGACGAAGAAGAGGTGGTCCATCAGCTGCGCGGCCCGATTTCGAGCGCGGTCAGGGTGAGCCTCGAACGGGCAAACGGGTCACGGCGCGATCTTGTGCTGGACCGTACGTTGATCGTGCTCCCGACGGTAACAACATCGCGCGACGGTGCGATTGCGATCCTGCGGGTCGCGAGCTTCAACCAGAACACGACGCAGCAGGTCGTCGAAAGCCTTTCCCGGCTGCGCGGCGAGCCGGGCGGCCTGCGCGGCGTGGTCCTCGACCTGCGCGGCGATCCGGGCGGGCTCCTCGACCAGGCGGTCAGCCTCGCCGATGTGTTTATCGCCCACGGGCCGATCGTCGCGACCGTCGGCCGGCATCCGGCGAGCCGCCAATTGTTCGAGGCCTCGGGCGACAGCCTGGCGCCGAGCCTACCGATCGTCGTCTTGATCGACGGCGGCTCGGCCTCGGCGGCGGAGATCGTCGCGGCGGCCTTGCAGGATGCCGGCCGCGCCGTCGTCGTCGGCAGCGCCTCCTATGGCAAGGGCACGGTGCAGACGGTGCTGCGCCTGCCAAACGACGGCGAGCTGACCTTGACCTGGGCCCAGCTGGTGACGCCCTCGGGGTATCTGCTGAACCGGCACGGCGTGGTGCCGACCTTGTGCACCAGCGATCTCGGCACCGACGAGCGTTCGATCCAGGTCGCGGTCCAGCGCGCCGGCGGCGCCGCAGCACCGGTCTCTCCCCTGTCCTATCGGCCGCGCAAGGAGCTCGACGAGCCCGAGTGGTCGCGTTTGCGCCACGCCTGCCCGGTGCGCCGCGGCGACCATCCGATTGACCTCGTGGTGGCGAAGCGGCTGCTGAACGATCCCATCCTCTACAGCGAGGCGGCGCACGTCATGACGCTGGCCCAGCATCCCGGCTCCGGGCCGGTGGCGGCGGCCCCCGCGCCGCCTTGACAGCCGGGTCGCGCGCTTTATGTTGGGATCAGCGTCACTTGCAGCCGGGTTCGTCCGATGGCCAAAACCAGCACCGTCCTGATCAAGCTCGTCAGCAGCGCCGACACCGGGTTTTTTTACGTCACGAAGAAAAACCCGCGGACCAAGACCGGCAAGCTCGAATTGAAGAAATTCGATCCGGTGGCGCGCAAGCACGTCCTCTTCAAGGAAGCAAAAATCAAATAGCCGCGCGGCGGGCACCGCCCGGTCAGGAGGCGATGGCCGCCGGCGCCAAGCCCGCGGTTCGGGCGACCACGCGATTTCTTCCTGCGGCCTTGGCGCTGTAGAGCGCATCGTCGGCGCGTTTGAGAAGCCGGTCGCGGGTGTCTTCGCCGATGGCGGCGGTCGTCGCGCCGATGCTGACCGTGACGGCCAGCGGCGCATTGCCCGCCTTGATCGAAAAAGGCTCCGCGGCGACGGCCGAGCGCAGCCGCTCGGCAACCGCGATCGCCACCGGCAAATCGGCATCGGGCATCACGACGGCAAATTCTTCGCCGCCGAGGCGGGCGACGAGATCGGCGCTGCGCACGGTTTTGACCGCGCGGGCGGCGAGCGCACGCAGCACCTCGTCACCGCTCGCATGACCGTAGCTGTCGTTGACCAGCTTGAAGTGGTCGATATCGAACAGCAGCAGGGCGGCGCCGGTCCGTTCGAGGTTGATCCGCTCGATCAGCTCATCGAGATGAGCAAACAGATAGCGCCGGTTGTAAAGGCCGGTCAGCTCGTCGGTCAGCGCCAGCGACAGGCTGCGCTGGTAGTTTTGGTTGAGCCGGTCTTGCAGCCGCTTGCGCCGGAGCTGGGTGGCGGTGCGGGCCACCAGCTCATTGGCGTCGACCGGGCGCACCAGATAGTCGTTGGCGCCGAGGTCGAGCCCCTTGGCCAGGCGCGCCAGATCGCGCTCCTCTGCGATCAGCAGGATCGGCAGCTGGCGATAAACCTCGTCGGCCCGGCAATGCGACACGATCCGCAGCGGGTCGCCATCCGGCGCCGACAAGCTGACGATGACCAGCTCGGTCGCGGCGTCGAGCCGGGCGCGCGCTTCGGCGCAGGTCACAGCCCGGATCATCGTGCCGGCCAGCGGTCGCAACGCCTCAGCCATCCGCGCGGCGGCAAACGCGTCCTCCTCGAGGAGCAGGATGCGAGCCGGACCGGGGTCTTCGACGACCTCCGCGTTGCGATCGCCAAAGCGGCCGCAGATCTCGTCGCGCAGACGCCATTCGTCCATCAATCGCTTCAACCGGACGAGCGAGCGTACCCGCGCGAAAAGTGCTGTGTCGTTGACCGGCTTTGTCAGAAACTCGTCGGCGCCGGCTTCGAGGCCGCGCAGCCGGTTGGCGGTGTCCGACAGGGCCGTCACCAGCACGACCGGGATGCCGGCGGTGCGGGGAGCGGCTTTGAGCCGACGACAGACTTCGAACCCGTCCATGCCCGGCATCATCACATCGAGCAGGATGACGTCCGGCAGCTCGGCATCGGCAATTTCCAGCGCGGCGCGGCCGTCCGAGGCCGACAGCACATCGAAATATTCGGTCGAAAGCTTGGCTTCGAGCAGCTTTATATTGATTTCGATATCGTCAACGACCAGCACCTTGGCGGGCATCGCCGGCTCACGATCGCATCCAGGGGGTCGGCGCCGGTCTCACGAGAGGAAGTGCTCCACGGTCCGCAGAAAGCCCGTCACCGAGATCGGCTTGGCGATATAGGCTTCACACCCGCCACCGCGAATTTTCTCCTCGTCGCCCTTCATCGCAAACGCGGTGATCGCGACTATCGGGATCGTGCACAGATTCCGGTCTTGCTTGAGCCATTGAGTGACCTCGAGACCGGACACTTCGGGCAGCTGGATATCCATCAGGATCAGGTCCGGACGATGACGGCGAGCCAGGGCCAACGCCTCTACCCCATCTCTGGATTGCAGCGTGTCGTAGCCATTTGCCACGAGCAGATCGTTGAATAGCTTCATATTGAGGACATTGTCCTCGACAATCAAGATGGTCCGCCGCCGCAGTCGAACGCGGTCGCCTTCCCGCCTGGCAATATCGAGCGTCATAATCTGCCGGCCTCGAACCATGCTCCGATGACAGCCGCCGGCGGTAGGCCGCCGGTCGTCAGCGCTCCGCATCGGAGGACCCTGGCTCGTCCTATGCGACCGGCGTTAAAAATTGGTAAGCGGCGGGTTCGCGCTCGACGCCGACAGGGTGCGCCTTATCCGTTAGCAGTGCGGCTTGGACAGGGCTTCGATGTCGTCGAGCTTGGCGTGGATCGAATAGTCGCCGTAATCGATCACCATGTCGCGCGAGACGCCATTGTCGAGGAGCCGCATCCCGAGCTCGTAATCGGGCTCCTCGGCGTTGGGATCGGCCGGAAAAAAGGCAAGCCTGATGCGCCAGCCCGGCCGCTCCACCAGCGGGCCGAATTTCGACAATGCCGGGTCGGGCGGCACCTTGGCCCCGATCACGGCTGAAACCTGGACCGCGTTTTCCTCAGCGGCACCGTCGAACACCAGGCGCGAGATGAAGCTCTCGCCCGCCCGCGCCTTGTCGATCAGCAAGATCGTGTGGGCGCTCGGGAACAGCACGCCCGGCGCCAGCTTCATCGTCTGCTGCTGCGGCTTCGTAAACTCGGCGACACCGCCTTTGCCCTGGCCGTCGAGCTGCGCCTCGCCGCGGATCTCCTGGTCGACCTCGCCGTTGCGCGTCTCCTTCTGATTGAAGCGATAGCGCAGGCCGTCTTTCGATTCCCAGGTGACAAAGCTCGACGCGATATCGACGTCGCGCGCGTCGGCATAGCGCATTTTGAGCCGATAACGCTGCTCGATGGTCCAGCCGTCGCAGGTCTCGCCCCATTCGTAATCCATCGTGCCGCGGGCATCGACGATGCCGGAATCGGTCCGCGCCGTTCCCAAGGTCATCGTGTAAAGCGCACGGTGCGGCGCAATTTCCGCGCCGCCCGCAGACGGCACCGGCACGGCCGTCGCGACCAGGACGAGCGCTGCGGCGAAAGGGCGGGCGTGCCGCCGAATTACGGCACCGACGGTTTCAACCGATAGCTGCGGCAATGGCCGGCTATAAAGCATTGTCCCCACACCAAGCGGATTCCGGGCGAGCGGCATTTACGGCAAAAACCGCCGGCACGCCAGAGCAACCTCAAGGCCTCGGGCGACCTCAAGGCCTCGGGCGACCTCAAGGCCTCGGGCCTTTATCCGGCGGCAGCGCGAGACGCAGGTGCAGCTCCTGCAACCGCTCCGGCGGCACCGGGGCCGGCGCCTGCATCAGCAAATCCTGCGCCTGCTGGTTCAGCGGAAAGGCGACGATTTCGCGAATATTCGGCGTATCCGCCAGCAGCATGACGATACGGTCGATGCCGGGCGCCGACCCGCCATGCGGCGGCGCGCCGTATTTGAAGGCATTCAGCATGCCGGCGAAGCGGCTTTCGACCTCGCTTGCCGAATAGCCGGCAATTTGGAACGCCTTGTACATAATGTCGGGGCGATGGTTGCGGATGGCGCCCGAGGACAGCTCCACCCCGTTGCAGACGATGTCGTACTGGTAGGCGATGATATCGAGCGGGTCCTGCCCTTCGAGCGCGGCGAGCCCGCCTTGCGGCATCGAGAACGGGTTGTGGCTGAACTCGATCTGGCCGGTTTCCTCGTTCAGCTCATACATCGGGAAATCGACGATCCAGCAAAAGCGAAAGGCGCCCTCCTCGATCAGACCCAGCTCCCGGCCGATCCGCATCCGAGCGGCGCCGGCGAGCCGCTCCGCTTCGAGCTTTGGGCCGGCGGCGAAAAACACGACATCGCCGCCATCGACCCCGGCGAGCGCGGCGATCCTGGCAACCTCGTCAGGGTCGAGATTATTGGCGATCGGACCACGGCCGACCAGGACCGGCCCCGCGCCCTCCGGCTTGCCTCTTTCGAGGATGATGTAGCCGAGCCCGGGCGCGCTCATCTCCGATTTCGCCCAGGCGTCCATCCGGTCCTGGAACGACGAGCGCGGCCGGGCGGCCGACCCCGGCGCGGGGATCGCCCGGACGACGCCACCCTGCTCGACAATGCGGCGGAAGGCGCGGAATTTGGAGCCGGAGAACACCTCCGACACATCGGCGATAACCAGCGGGTTGCGCAAATCGGGCTTGTCGCTGCCGTATTTGAGGGCCGCCTCGGCATAGGCAATGCGCGGAAACGGCGGCGGCGTCACGATGCGGCCGTTGGCGAACTCCGCGAAAAGCCCATGCAAGACCGGCTCGATCGCGGCGAACACGTCCTCTTGCGTCACAAACGACATCTCGAAATCGAGCTGGTAGAACTCGCCGGGCGAGCGGTCGGCGCGCCCCGCCTCGTCCCGAAAGCACGGTGCGATCTGGAAATAGCGGTCAAAGCCGGCAACCATCAGCAATTGCTTGAATTGCTGGGGCGCCTGCGGCAGCGCATAGAACTGGCCGGGATGAAGCCGGCTCGGCACCAGATAGTCGCGCGCCCCTTCGGGTGAGCTCGCCGTCAGGATCGGCGTCTGGAGCTCGGTAAAGCCCTGCTCGATCATGCGCTGCCGGATCGAGGCGATGATCTGCGCGCGCAGCATGATATGGGCGTGCATGCGCTCGCGCCGCAGATCGAGAAAGCGGTAGGCGAGCCGCATGTCTTCGGGATATTCGGCCTCGCTGTTGACCGGAAACGGCAGCGGCTCGGCTTCGGACTGGATTTCGAGCGCGTCGATCGCAAGCTCGACCGCGCCGGTGGCGAGCTTCGGGTTGACCGTGTCCTCCGAGCGCGCGGCGATCCGGCCGGTAAACGTCACCACACTTTCGAGGCGCAGCGCATCGACCGCCGCGAACAATGGCGAGGAGGCGTCGATCACACATTGGGTAACGCCGTAATGGTCGCGCACATCGACAAACAACAGCTGGCCGTGGTCGCGCTTGCGGTGGACCCAGCCCGACAGCCGCGCGGGCTGCCCGGCATCGGCCAGGCGCAACGCCCCGCAGGTATGGGTCCGATAAGCATGCATGGGCGAAAAATCCGGCCGGGTTGCAGGGGCCGGAACACCGCACGGACCAGACCGCTTGTCAAGGCGGCCTGGTGGTGACGCAGCCTGAAATTCCCCGACCGATCGATCAACTCCATTCCGCCATCCCGGCGCAGGCCGGGACCCATCGTTCAGCGGTCGCGATGGTTGATGCATGGGTCCCGGCCTGCGCCGGGATGGGCGCATGTTGGGGAGAACAGGGTCCGCCAAGCTTTGCGATCGGAACATTAGATGTAATCGACTTCGACGTGGCCAAACTTCAAGCTGAGATACCACCCGGCCTTCCTGCTTTCACCGGCATAGCGTCCGGCCTAAGCTCTAACCAAATCGATCCTCGGGGAGGCGCGCGATGGCCGTGATCGTTCTCGCCAATTGCTCGGTTCTCGACGGCACTTCGAGAGAATGCCGCGAGGATCACCATGTGCTGATCGAGGGCGACCGCATTCGCGAGGTTTCGGACCGGCCGATAAGGCTCGCCGGCGCCGAAACGATCGACCTCAAAGGCCGCACCCTGATGCCGGGGCTGATCGACGCGCATGTCCATGTCGTTGCCGTCGATCAGGTGTTGGCCCGGCTCGCCGAGCGGCCGCTGAGCCTCGTCACGTTGCAGGCGGCCAAGGTGCTCGAAGGCATGCTGCAGCGCGGCTTTACGACCGTGCGCGACGCCGGGGGCGCGGATGGCGGGCTGGCCGAGGCGGTGGAGGAAGGGCTTGTCAAAGGGCCGCGGATCTTTCCATCGGGCCAGGCGCTGAGCCAGACCGGTGGGCATGGCGACCTCAGGCCGCGCACGCGTTCGGTCGTCACCTGCGCCTGTTGCGAGGGCGGCGCCGGCATCGCGCGCATCGCCGACGGGGTCGCGGAATGCCGCCGGGCCGCCCGCGACGAGCTGCGGAAAGGGGCGACCCAGATAAAGATCATGGCCTCGGGCGGGGTCGCCTCACCCTACGACCCGGTCTGGAACCTGCAATACAGCGAGGACGAGGTGCGCGCGATCGTCGAGGAGGCACGCGCCTGGCATACCTATGTCATGGCCCACGCCTATTCGCCCGAGGCGATCCGCCGCTCGGTCGATTTCGGGGTGCGCTCGATCGAGCACGCCAATTTGATCGATGCCGCCACCGCCGAGCATGTCGCCGCGGCGCATGCCTTTGTCGTGCCGACGCTCGTCACCTATGACGCGATGCACCGCTACGGCCGCGAGCTCGGCTTTCCCGAGGTGAGCTTGGGCAAGCTCGGCGATGTGCGCGAGGCCGGGCTGCGATCGCTAGAGACATTGCAGGCGGCGAACGTCCGGATCGGCTTCGGCACGGATCTTTTGGGGCCGATGCACCGCCACCAGTCGCGCGAGTTCGTGATCCGCGCCGAGGCGATGGCGCCGTTCGACATCATCCGCTCGGCGACGGCGGTCAATGCCGAAATCCTGAACCGCGACGGCGAGCTCGGCGTCGTGGCACCGGGTGCGCGCGCCGATCTGATCGCGATCGACGGCAACCCGCTCGCCGACATCTCGCTCCTCGACGGTCAGGGCGAGCACTTGACCCACATCATCAAGGACGGCATTTTTCACAAGCGGATGAAGTAATCAGTCGACGCGCAAGGTTCGGCGTTGCTGGAGCACTGCGCGCAACCTGGCCTGGATTTTGGAGTTGAGCATTTCTTCGATCTCTTCGTCCGACATGTCGTCGAGCCGCATCACGCGGCGATCGAGCTCCTTCAAGCGCTCGTATTCGGCAGCCGAGATCATAACGACCGACGGTTTCCCATACTGGGTGACGATCACCGGTTCGGCGAGCGCCCGCTCCCTGTATTGGTCGAAGTTCTTCTGCGCTTCGGCGCAGGTGACGATCGCCATAGTGTCCTCCGTAAAAACGAGGTTATATTACGGAAGATCGGCCGAGGCCATCAATGCAGGTGAAACCCGCCAGGGTTGCAGTAGAGTTGTGAAGCAGGCAGCGCGCGAGCTTGGCGTGCGCTATGTGCTCGAAGGCAGCGTCCGCAGGCCGGCGAGCGGGCGCGCATCAGCGGCCGGCTGATAGACACTCCGCGGTCACGGTCAGGGAACGGGCGGACGGCCGAAGCCTGCGCGGCGCAGCTGTCGCCGGTCAGGCGCTGCCGGTTGCGACCAGCGCCCAGTTGGGATCGGCCGACCGGGCATCGCGGGCAAAAGTCCAAAAATCAGTCTTCTCGGCCGCATTTTCCGGATCGCCGTCGACGATGCTGCCGTCCACCGCGCGCGTCACATTGATCTGCTGCGACACCAGCTCCACCGTCACCCGAGCGGTGGTGCCGGCAAGCTCGGCGGTGGTGATGTCGATGCTGTCGAGCCGCACGATCCGTGTTTCAAGCGTTTCGTGCGCGGCATTGCGCTCGTCGATTGCCGCGGTGAATTGCCCATAGACCTCGTCGCTCAACAGCGGGCGCAAGGCCTCTTTGTCGCCGCCGGCAAAGGCGGTGACGATCATCTCGAAAGCAATGCGCGCACCCTCGACAAAGCGCGGCGGGTCAAAGCTCGGGTCGGCGCGGCGGATGCGGTCGAGGTTCTCGGCGGGGCCGCCGGCCGGCTTCGCCTCCAGCGCGGCAGGAGCCGCGATCTTGCCCGGCTCGATCTTGCCCGGCTCGATCTTGCCCGGCTCGGGGGCCGGACGCGCCGGATCGGCGGCGGGCGCCGAGCGGCGCACAAACAGCTCGCGGCGGCGCTCGTTGCCGGTCCGCCGACCGAGGACGCTGCGCAGCCGCAAGATCAGAAAACCGGCGATCATCGCGAACAGGATGATGTCGAAGTATTGCTGAAACCCGCCCATCGCTGTCCGCGCCTCGCGCCGTTCACGCACCCCTCAGCAGGGAACATGGGGGGTCGGCGCGACCACGGCAAGCGTGGAGCTGTGCGCCGCCCGTTGCCGAGCCGCGCCGATCCGTGCTAGCCAGCCGCCGCGGGCGGCGGCGGGAGGTCTCTGATGGCGGAAGAAAACAAGGGCAACGGCGAGATCACTGCCGCCACTCCGGAAAACCCGGCCGAGCCGGTGCAGCTGAGCGTCAACGTTCAGTACGTCAAGGACTTTTCGTTTGAGAACCCGCGCGCGCCGCAAAGCCTGCTGCAGCCTCAAGCGCAGCCGGAAGTGGCGATCAACGTCGATGTCAAGGCGCGCAATCTCAGCCCGGAGCTTTTCGAGATCGTCCTGACGGTCAATGTCAACGCCCGCGCGCAAGGCGAGCCGGTGTTTTTGATCGAGCTCGCCTATGCCGCGGTGGTTACGATCAAAAATGCGCCGGAGCCGATGCTCCGCTCGCTGATCCTGGTCGAGGCGCCGCGCATCATCTTCCCGTTCGCCCGCGCGATTGTCGCCAACGCGACCCGCGACGGCGGGTTTCCGCCTTTGTTGATCAACCCGATCGATTTTGCCGAATTGCTGCGCCGCCAGCCGGAGGCGGCGGCTGTGGCAATCCCAGGCGTCGCCGGCGCCTGAGCCTCACGCTTCTGCCTCACGCTTCTGCCAGCCACAGCGGCCCCTTGAGAATTGCCAGCATCGCAGCGTGCGCGGCGAGCTCGGCAGCGGAGGGCGCATGCGGGCGGGGCGGCCGCGCCACGCGCGCAACGGCGATCGCCGCACCCACCGGCGCCGCAAAATCGAGACCCGGCTGGCGGCCCCCGATCAGCTCGAGGTAGACCTCGGCGAGCAGCACGCAATCGATCTCGGCACCGTGCTTCTCGCGGCCGGAGAGATCGATGTCAAAGCGGCGGCACAGCGCGTCGAGGCTCGCCGGCGCACCGGGAAACCGGCGGCGCGCCAGCGTCAAGGTATCGACATGCGAGCAGGCGATCGCCGGGTAGCTCAACCTGGTGAGCTCGGCATCGAGAAAAGCCAGATCGAATTCGGCGTTGTGGGTTACCAGCACATCGCCGCCGACAAATTCGAGCAGCTCCTCGACGACCGCCGCAAATGGCGGATATGCACCCAGGAACTCCGCGGTCAAGCCATGGATTGCGAGGGCCTCGTCGGGCACATCGCGTTCGGGATTGACATAGCGCTGGAATTTGCGGCCGGTCGGGATGTGGTGCATTAGCTCGATACACGCGACCTCGATGATCCGATGGCCGTCGCGCGGGTCGAGCCCGGTGGTTTCGGTATCGAGCACAATCTCGCGCATCAATGCCTCCGTCTCGGCTCGTTGACGATCCGCCGCCGGCGACGAATCTGCGGCCCCCCGCCGCGCAGGCATCGGGCCATTGCCTGCAAGCGACGCAGCGCATGGCTTCGGCTCAATCCGGTCGAGACGACAAAATCGGCGCGGCGCCGCTTTTCCCGATCCGGCATCTGCTGCCTCAGCACCGCCCGCAGACGCTCTTCGGACATGCCCGGCCGGCGCAGCACCCGCCGACGCTGGAGCCAAGCCGGCGCCGACACCACCAGCACATAGTCGCAGCGCCGCTCGGCGCCGGTTTCGAACAGCAACGGAATGTCGAGCACCGCGATTGCCGTGCGGCGGGCGCGGGCGCGGGTCAGGAAGCGTTTTTCTTCCGCCTCGACCAACGGGTGGACAATCCGTTCGAGCCGCGACAACGCCTGCCGGTCGCCGAACACGCGGCGCCCCAGCAGGGCGCGATCGATGCCGCCCGCTGCCGCGCGCACACTCTCGAACGCCGCTGCGACCGGCGCGACCGCTGCACCACCCGGCGCCAACAGGCGATGAACCACCCGGTCGGCATCGAACA
Organism: uncultured Alphaproteobacteria bacterium; assembly: GCA_963702685.1. Classification (GTDB taxonomy): domain Bacteria; phylum Pseudomonadota; class Alphaproteobacteria; order ATCC43930; family CGMCC-115725; genus AP-15. Next base: position 211,278 of record CAVPDQ010000015.1, read on the forward strand.
CCGGCAATCCGAGCCCGCGCAACGCAGCCGCGGCCGTGGTCTTGCCCATGCCGATCGAGCCGGTCAGCCCGAGAACGATCACCGCGCCGGCGCCAGGCTTGCCAGCATGGCCTCCCGCAAGCCCGGGCTCACTTGCACCGGCGCTCCAAACCATGCCTCGAAACCTGGACGGCCCTGATGCAGCAGCATGCCGAGGCCGTCCACCACCCGGTGCCCGCGCCGCCGCGCGTCGGCCAACAGGGCGGTTTCGAGCGGCACATAGACGATGTCCGCAACCGGTGCGGATAACGGCAACGATCCGAGGTCGAGGCTCAGCGGCGGCTCGCCGACCATGCCGAGGCTGGTGGTGTTGACGAGGAGCCCCGCATCGCGCAGCACGCTGTCCGACTCTTCCCAGGAATGCACCGACAGCCGCGTTTCTGCGGCTGACAGGTCGCCGGCCAAGCCTTCCGCCCGGCGGCGCGTGCGATTGACGATGCGGATCTCCCTGACACCGGCATCGGCGAGTGCGGCGGCAACCGCCCGCGCCGCGCCGCCCGCGCCAAGGATGACCGCCGCGCCAGCTTGTGGGCTCCATTCGGGGACGGTCTCGCACAAATGCTCGCGAAACCCGAAGGCATCGGTGTTGCGGGCTTCGAGCGCGCCGTCGGCACCGACGACGATCGTGTTGGCAGCACCGATCCGCTGCGCGAGCGGCTCGACCCGGTCGGCGAGCGCGAGGCCGGCGCGCTTGTGCGGGATCGTCAGGTTGCACCCCCGGAACCCGAGGACCGGCAGGGCGCGCAGCGCCTGCTCGATCCTTTCCGGTCGGACCGGCATCGGCACATAGGCGCCGTTTATCCCGGTTTCGGCAAGCCAATAGCCGTGCAGCAGCGGCGAGCGCGAATGCGCGATCGGCCAGCCCATGATACCCGCAAGGCGGGCTTCACCGGTTATGCTCATGGTCGGATGCTTACCATGCCGGCGGCCAGGGGTCAGGGGTCAGCGCCGTGACGCCGCACCAAGAGCTTCATGACCGATGCGGCGGTTTCTTCGATCGAGCGCCGCGTCACGTCGATCACCGGCCAACGCCGTTCGGCAAAGACCCGCCGCGCCTCGCGCACTTCAGCCCGCACCGCCTCGATGTCGGTGTAATCGGTCGTATCGTCGTAGTGCAAGAGATCGAGCCGGTTGCGGCGCAGGTGGATCAGGCGCTCGGGATCGTTGGTCAGGCCGACGATCACCGGCCGGGTCGCGTCGAGCAATTCCAGCGGCAGCGGCACCCCCGGAACAAACGGCACGTTGGCCGCCTTGATGCTGCGATTGGCGAGGTAGAGGCAGGTCGGGGTCTTCGAGGTGCGCGAAACGCCGACGAGGCACACATCGGCGTCGTTGAGGCCCCCGCTCGATTGCCCGTCATCGTGGTTCAGGGCAAACGTCATCGCGTCGATGCGGGCGAAATACTCGCTGTCGAGCAGATGCTGCTTGCCCGGCACGCCCCGGCTTTCGCGGTGAAGATATGAGGCCAGCGCGCCGATCACCGGGTCCAGCACCGGGATCGCCGGCACTTCGAGCCGGCGGCAGCCCTGCCGCAGCAGCTGGCGCAGCGAATCGTTGACCAAGGTGAACAGCACGACACCCGGGTTCGCCTCGACCCCGGCGATCACCCGGTCGATCTGGTTGCGGGTGCGCACCATGCTCCACACATGCTCGACCGCCTGGGCGCCGTCGAACTGCACAAGGCAGGCCCGCGCCACCCAGTGGACGGTCTCCCCGGTCGAATCGGATACGAGATGCAGGTGAAACCTGATCGCGTCACCCGGCACCGCGCGGTGCAAATCATGTGCGCTCATTCAAAGCCGTCCACAGAGGCAGCATTCCGGCCGCCGGCTTGCCCGATCCATCCCCGTGCCGCCGGCGTTATCAACCGGGTTGCTCCTCTGGGGATGGAATTCGTCCACATCCGCAAATTCGGTGCGCATCCGGTCCGAATTCGACCCATCCCCACAGTGTACCGCTTTTCACTGCCGCGGGCTTGCACGCGGTCCAACGAATATACCCGTTTTCGACCCCACTCGGCGAGACGAGAGCGCATAATGCCGACGGCTGTTGGAGATCCGAAGAAAAGCGGGAATCCCAGACATCCACAGGCATCAACAACCTACCACTACTAAGAAAGTCTATTGATAGAAGGGGAACGCCCGACGTGCCCAGCCCTCCAATCAAGCCCCTGTTGCGCGCGCTCGCCGGAGAAACGCTTTCTGCCCCGCCCTGGTGGCTGATGCGTCAAGCCGGGCGCTACCTGCCCGAGTACCGGGCCGCGCGCGCCAAAACAGGGGATTTTATCGAGCTGTGCCTGACCCCGGCGCTTGCCGCCGAGGTGACGCTGCAGCCGGTTCGGCGCTATGGCATGGATGCGGCGATCCTCTTTTCCGATATCCTGCTGCTGCCGTATGCGATGGGCCAGGGCCTGGCTTTTCGTGAAGGCGAGGGGCCGGTGCTCGAACCGATTGCCGACAGCCGCGACCTCGCTCGTCTCACTCTCGACCGGTTGGCGGCGAGGCTCGAGCCGGTTTTCGAAGCGGTCCAGCGGGTTCGGGCGGCCCTCGATGCGAAGACGGCGTTGATCGGGTTCGCCGGATCGCCGTGGACCGTCGCCACCTACATGGTCGAAGGCGGGACCAGCAGGGATTTTTACCGGGTCAAGACTTGGGCATATGCCGATCCGGAAGGGTTTGCCCGGCTGATCGATTGCTTGGTCGAGGGCACGGTGCAGATGCTGGCTGGCCAGATCGAGGCCGGCGCCGAGGCGGTGCAGCTGTTTGACAGCTGGGCCGGAGCCCTGCCCGAGCCGGCGTTCGAGCGCTGGGTCATCGAGCCGACCAGGCGGATCGTGGCGGCGCTCAAGCAGCACTTCCCCGAAGCTCCGATTATCGGCTTCCCACGCGGCGCCGGGCTCCTCTACGAGCGCTATCGGGCGGAGACCGGGGTCGATGCGTTGGCGCTGGATACGTCGCTCCCGCTCGGTTTTGCCAGCGGCCGGCTGCAGCCGCAGGGGCCAGTGCAGGGAAATCTCGATCCGGTTTTGCTGGTTGCGGGTGGCGATGCGCTCAAACATGGGGTCCAGAGGCTTCGCCGCCGGCTCGGCAGGGGCCCGTGGGTATTCAATTTGGGGCATGGTGTGCCGCCTCAGACGCCGCCGGAGAATGTTGCGATCTTGGCGGGGCTTTTGGCACAGCCTGCCGATTGACGTAGAATGGCGCGGGTAGCCGTCATTTTGATGAATCTCGGTGGCCCCGATTCGCCGGAAGCGGTCGAGCCGTTTCTCTACAATCTATTCGCCGATCCGGCGATCATCGGGCTACCCGGCGTATTTCGTTTGCCCTTGGCCCGTTGGATTGCGCATTCACGGACACGGACCGCGCGCGACATCTATGCCCGGCTCGGCGGCGCATCGCCGCTCTTGGCCAACACCAAAGCACAGGCGGCGGCGCTGGAAGGCGTGCTGGGTCCCGGCTATCGCTGTTTTGTCGCGATGCGGTACTGGCGCCCGCTGAGCGATGCCGCCGCCGGCGAAGTCAGGCAATGGGCCGCCGACGAGATCGTCTGCTTGCCGCTTTATCCGCAATTCTCGCGGACGACGACCGCGTCGTCGCTGCGCGCCTGGCGCCTGGCGGCGGCGCAGCGCGGTCTCGATCTGCCGACATCGGTCGTCGGCAGCTACCCCACGGCGCCGGGGTTTATCGAAGCCCTTGCCGGGCTGATCCGCCCGGAGCTCGAGGCGGTGGCCGGCGGGAAGCGCCCGAGGCTGCTGCTGACGGCGCATGGCCTGCCAAAAAAGCTGGTGCGGGCTGGCGAGCCCTATCCGGCGCAGGTTGCAGAGACCGCCGCTGCGATCGTCGCAGCGCTCGCCAGCCCGGGTCTCGACTGGCGGCTCTGCTTTCAAAGCCGGGTCGGGCCGCTGGCGTGGATCGGGCCGGCGACCGACGCGGAAATTCGCCGGGCCGGCGCGGACAAGGTGCCGCTGGTGGTGGCGCCGATCGCCTTTGTCTCGGAGCATTCGGAAACCCTGGTCGAGCTCGATCTCGACTATCGCAGGGTCGCCGAAGCGAGCGGCGTGCCGAGCTACCGCCGGGTCCCCACGGTCGGCACCGCTCCCGCCTTTATTGCGGCGCTTGCCGCTCTCGTCGAGCGCGCCCGCGCCAACGGGAGCGTGGGCATGCCCGCCGGCTATCCCGGTGGGCCGGCATCGCGATGAGCGGCGCCTATCTTTGGATCAAGTCGGCGCACATCCTGAGCGTGATCGCGTGGATGGCGGGCCTCCTCTATTTGCCGCGGCTGTTCGTCTATCACGCCGGGGCGATGCCGGGCTCGGAGCTGTCCGAGACGTTCAAAGTGATGGAGCGCCGCCTGCAACGTGGGATCATGACGCCGGCAATGCTGGGAACCTGGGTCTTTGGTCTGACGTTGGCGGGGATGCCGGGATTGGTCGACTGGCGGATGGGATGGATTTGGGTGAAATTGGCCCTGGTTGTGGCGCTGACCGCTTATCACTTCGCGCTCGGCCACTGGCGCCGGGCCTTTGCCATCGACCGCAACCTGCACCCGCCACGCTTCTTTCGCATCGTCAACGAGCTGCCGACATTGGCGCTGATCGCGATTGTGGTTCTCGTCGTTGTCAAGCCGATCTGATGCGGATCAAAGGTCTTGCAAACGCGTTTGACTTGCCTATTTGCAGTGCTTAAGAGGAGTGGCCAACCGGGCAACGCCCTTTCCCGCCGATCCTCATCAATCCTCGCCTGAACCTTCGCACCCGCGAGAACCATCTCCACAGGAATTCTCTGGACGGGCGATCCACGCCCTCACCACAGCGCAAACCCTCATGAATCTCCAGGAACTCAAACGAAAAACGCCAGCCGAGCTGTTGGCATTTGCCGAAGAGCTCGAAATCGAGAACGCATCCTCGCTGCGCAAGCAGGACATGCTGTTCGCAATCCTCAAGCAGCTCGCCGAAAACGATGTGCCGATCTCGGGCGACGGCGTGCTCGAAGTCTTGTCCGACGGATTTGGCTTTCTGCGTTCGGCAGAGGCCAATTATTTGGCGGGTCCGGACGATATCTATGTCAGCCCGAGCCAGGTGCGGCGCTTTGGTCTGCGCACCGGCGACACCGTCGAGGGTGAAATCCGTTCGCCGCGCGACGGCGAGCGCTATTTCGCGCTGCTGCGGGTCAACAGCATCAATTTCGACGAGCCCGACCGGCTGCGCCAGCGCATCAATTTCGACAATCTGACGCCGCTCTATCCGGAAGAAAAGCTGGCGCTCGAATTCGACGATTCGAACCGCCGCGACCTGACGACGCGGGTCATCGACCTGATCACGCCGCTCGGCAAGGGGCAGCGCGCGCTGATCGTGTCGCCGCCGCGCGCCGGCAAGACGGTGATGCTGCAAAACATCGCGCATGCGGTCGCGGCCAACCATCCCGAGGTTTATCTCCTCGTCCTGTTGATCGACGAGCGGCCGGAAGAGGTCACCGATATGGCCCGCTCGGTGCGCGGCGAGGTGATCAGCTCGACCTTCGACGAGCCGGCCCAGCGCCATGTCCAGATCGCCGAGATGGTGATCGAAAAGGCCAAGCGCCTGGTCGAGCACAAGCGCGACGTCGTGATCCTGTTGGATTCGATCACCCGGTTGGCGCGCGCCTACAACACGGTCGTGCCGTCCTCGGGCAAGGTCCTGACCGGCGGTGTCGATGCCAACGCCTTGCAGCGCCCGAAGCGCTTTTTCGGTGCCGCGCGCAACATCGAGGAAGGCGGCTCGCTGACGATCATCGCGACCGCGCTGATCGACACCGGCTCGCGCATGGACGAGGTGATTTTCGAGGAGTTCAAGGGCACCGGCAATTCGGAAATCATCCTCGACCGCAAGGTCGCCGACAAGCGCACCTTCCCCTCGATCGACATCACCAAATCCGGCACCCGCAAGGAGGAATTGCTGGTCGATCGCGGCGTCCTGTCGAAGATGTGGGTATTGCGCCGCGTGCTGACCCCGATGGGCCCGGTCGACGGCCTCGAGTTCCTGATCAACAAGCTCAAGGAAACGCGCAGCAACACCGAGTTCTTCGACGCGATGAACACATAAGGCGAAGCTGCGAGCGCGTGAAGAAAACCATCATGGAAAGCAATGTCATTCCGGGATGCCCGATAGGGTAGGCCCGGAACCTATGAACACCACCGCTGGCCGGCATATCGCATGGCGGTGTGCCTGGGTTCCGGGCTCGCGGGCGATACCCGCGCCCCGGAATGACAAACGTCGGAGTGTTTCACACCCTCCTTCGCCGGGACGACAGGAACGCGCAGATCGACCCCCTGCTCGCCAAATAGCTACACGGTCAGCACGGTCTGTCCGGTGGTTTTGCGATCCTGCAGGTCGCGATGCGCCTGGGCTGCCTCGCGCAGCGGATAGGTCTGGTTGACCGCGATCTTGACGGCACCGCTCTCGACCACCTCGAACAATTCGCGCGCGGCGGTCAGCAGGTCTTCGCGGGTTGCGGTGTAGGTGTTCAAGGTCGGCCGGGTCAGGAACAGCGACCCCTTGCCGGCGAGAATGCCGATATCCACGGGCCCGATCGCCCCCGAGGACTGGCCGAAGGACGCGATCAGCCCCAAGGGCGCCAGGCAATCGAGCGATTTGTAGAACGTGTCCTTGCCGACCGAATCGTAGACGACCGGCAATTTCTTGCCTTGAGTGATCTCGCCGACCCGAGCGACAAAATCCTCGCGCCGATAGTTGATCGGATGGTCGCAGCCGTGTTTCTTGACGAGCGCGGCCTTGTCGTCGTCGCCCACGGTGCCGATCACGGTGGCACCCAAATGCTTTGCCCATTGGCAGACGATGAGGCCCACCCCGCCGGCCGCAGCATGGATCAGGATCGTCTCGCCGCGTTTGACCGCGTGCGTTCGGCGCACCAGGTACCACGCGGTCATCCCTTTCAGCATCATCGCCGCGGCTTGGGCGTCGGTAATGCCGGCCGGCACCGGGACGAGACGATCGGCCGGCATGACCCGGCCTTCGGCATAGGCGCCGATCGGCCCGCCGGCATAGGCGACGCGGTCGCCCGGCTTTAGCCCACTGACCCCCGCGCCGACCTCTTCTACGACCCCCGCCGCCTCCGAGCCGAGCCCGCTCGGCAATTGCATCGGATAGAGGCCGCTCCTCTGATAGGTGTCGATATAGTTGAGCCCGACCGCGGTATGGCGCAGCCGCACCTGCCCCTGTCCCGGCTTGCCGATTTCGACCTCCTGCCACGACAAAACCTCGGGGCCGCCGGTCTTTTCGAAACGGATCGCATGCGCCATGCTCGCCTCCCTCCCAATGCCGTAAAATTACAAAGAAGCCACGCCGGTGAGGACGCGTGCCCGCTTGCGTCCTGCAACATCTGATGCCGGCCGCCCTTCGAGCGCCAGCAGCACCCGCTTGGTCGCCAGCCCTTCGCCGCCGCTGTAGCCGCCGAGACCGCCGCTCGCCAGCACCCGGTGGCAAGGAATCACGATCGGGATCGGGTTGCGCCCGCACGCCCCGCCGATCGCGCGCGGCGCCGAGCCGACCTCCATGGCGAGCTCGCCGTAGCGACGCGTCTGCCCATAAACGATCTGCTGCATCGCCGCCCAAACGCGCTGGTCGAAGGCCGAGCCCGCTGGTCGCAGCGGCAGGTCGAAGCGCGTGAGCCGCCCGGCGAAATAGGCGTCGAGCTGGCGCATGGCCTCGGCCAACAGCGGCGTCCTGTCGCCTTCGTCGGCGTCGCCCCAGCGGATCTGGACGACAGCGCCGTCGGCTTCGGCAATCGTCAATCGCCCGACCGGGCTGTCGATCGTCACAGAATTTGTCATCGCACCTTCTCCAGCGCCTCGCGCAATGCCGCAGGCTCGGTCAGCGGCAGCGAGCAGACCGGGCCTTCGCACAGATAGGCGGCGGCCGCGCCTGAGACGAGGCCTTTGCCGCGCGCCGGGTGGCCTTCCGGCAATACCGCACCCGGCGCATGGGTCTCCACCACCCGGTTCGGCAGCGAAACCGAATAGGCGGCGCGACGCAAGCCGGCAAAGGCGGCGTCGGTGTGGTCGCCGATGATGGCGATTTGCAGCGGTTTGGCCAGGAGCTCGGCATTGTTGAGGAGTGTCGCGAGCGGGAAGAAATTGCGCCCGGCCTCGCCGGAGAAAGTCTCGACGATCGCCTCGGCATGGCGCCGATGATCGCCCACGCCGGTCAAAAGGGCGAGCCGCGCCAGCACCCCGACTAAAGTGCCGTTCCCGGCCGGCACCGCGGAATCGGCCGCGGTCTTTGCCCGCGCGATCAGCCCCTTGGTGTCGTCGGCGGCAAAGAAATACGCCCCGCCCGCGGTATCCCGGTAATGGCGGTCGAGCACCGCCAGCCAATCCTCGACCTGGCTCAGATAAGCGCCATCGCCGGTCGCCTCGTGCAAGGCGAGCGCGGCGCGGGCGAGATTGGCGTAATCGTCGATATTGGCGGGGTGCTGCGCCCGGCCGGCGCGCCAGCTATGCCGCAGGCGGCCGTCGGGATCGGTCATATGGTCGCGCACAAAAGCAAAGCCGGCGGCGGCGCTCGCCACCCAATCGGCCCGCTCGAAGACGAGCCCGGCATTGGCGAGGGCGGCGATCATCAGCCCGTTCCAATCGGCCAGCACCTTGTCGTCCCAGCCGGGGCGAACGCGGCCGTCGCGGACACGCAGCAGCAATGCCCGGCACTCGGCCAGCTCGCGCTCGGTCTCGGCATCGGCGAATTGCGGGCTGCCGGACCGGTTGAGGATCGTGCGCCCCTCCCAATTCCCCGCCGCGCTCGCATCGTAATGGCGCTTGAAGAGCGCCGCGCGCGGGCCGAGCGTGCGGTCGATCTCGGCCTCGGTCCAGACGTAGAATTTGCCTTCCTCGTGCTCGCTGTCGGCGTCGAGGCTGCTGGCGAACGCGGCCTCGGAAGTCAGCATCTCGCGCCCGACCCAGCCGATCGTCTCCTCGACGCGCTCGCGATAGAGCGGGCTTTTGGTTTCCTGCCAGACTAGCGTCAGCAAATCCACGAGCTCGGCGTTGTCGTAGAGCATCTTTTCGAAATGCGGCACGAGCCAGCGTGCGTCGGTCGAATAGCGGGCAAACCCGCCGCCCAGATGATCGTAGATGCCGCCCTGGCACATCGCGTCGAGTGCTTTCACGACTGCCTCGCGATAGGGCATCTGGCGGGTTCGCTTCCACGCGCGCCACAACAGCTCGATAATCCCGCATTGCGGAAATTTGGGCGCGGTGCCGATGCCGCCGTAAAGCTGGTCGGTCTCGCGCAGCAGCCGCTCGGCGATCCGGTCGAGCAATTCCGGCGTGATCGGCCCGCCGCGCTCGGGCTGCGCCAACCGCGTCAGCGCCGCGCGCAGCACGCCGACATTCTTCGCCACATCCTCGCGCTTCCCGGCATAGGCTTCGGCGACGGCGTCGAGCAATTGCGGAAAGCCGGCCCGGCCCCAGCGCGGCGCCGGTGGAAAATAGGTGCCGCCCCAGAACGGCTCGCCATCGGGGGTCAGAAACATCGTCAACGGCCAGCCGCCCTGCTCGCCCATCAAGGCGAGCGCGTGCTGGTAGATCGAATCGAGGTCCGGCCGCTCCTCGCGGTCGACTTTGACATTGATGAAGAGGCGGTTCATCCGGGCGGCGACCGCCGGGTCTTCAAAGCTTTCGTGCGCCATGACGTGGCACCAATGGCAGGCGGCATAGCCGATCGATAAGAGGATCGGCTTGTCGGCGGCCTTGGCGGCGGCCAATACCGCCTCTCCCCAAGGCTGCCAGTGGACCGGATTATCCTTGTGCTGCAAGAGGTAGGGGCTGGTCTCGTCGCCGAGGCGGTTCTGGTCGGTCATGGCGCGGCCCCATCGTTCCAGGGTTGCAGCAGGCGCATTGCTGCCGGCGGCGTGGCGGGCTAGGGTTTGGCGCCCATCTTAATCCGAGAACGGCGGGCCGCGTCAGCCGCTCCGCCCCTCGCCACCAAAAATGGAGAAGCCGAATGGCCGACGCGCCGGACGACCCGAAATTGTTCTACGACCGCCACGTCTTCATGTGCACCAATGTGCGCCCCGAGGGTCATCCGCGCGGCTGCTGCATGGAGCGTGCGACGCCGAACGGCGGGGTCGAGAAAATGCGCGGCTATGCCCGCGAAAAGGCGCGCGCTCTCGGCGTCGCCAACACCCGGTTCAACGCCGCCGGCTGTCTCGACCGCTGCGAGTTCGGCCCCAATCTGGTGATCTATCCCGAGGGCGTCTGGTATCGCTACGAAACCACCCAGGACATCGACGAGATCCTGCAAACGCACCTTGTCGAGGGCGGCCGGGTCGAGCGGCTGATGCTGCAGCCCGACCAGAAAGCCGGGGCGCACTGACGGCGCGCACAGCACCTCGTCTCGTCATCGCCGGGCTCGACCCGGGTCAGGCCCGGCTATGACGGCTTTTACGGTGCTGTCGCGGGCCGAGCCTCGCGAAGGCCGTTGATGAAAGCCCCCGACACGATCTTTGCTCCGGCGACGGCGGCCGGTCGCGCCGCCATCGCGATCCTGCGCCTCTCCGGCCCCGATACGGCGCGGGCCATCGCCGCGCTCGCCGGCGCATTGCCGCCGCCGCGCTCGGCCCGCCGGCGCCGCCTCGCCGACCCCGATACGGCCGAGCTGCTCGACGACGGCCTTGTTCTGTGGTTTCCGGCACCGGCGAGCTTTACCGGCGAGGATGTCGCCGAATTGCATGTGCACGGCAGCCGCGCGGTGCTGGCGGCGGTCGTCGGCGTCCTCGGCCGCCTCGGGCTGCGCCTCGCCGAGCCCGGCGAATTCACCCGCCGCGCATTTCTGAACGGCAAGCTCGACCTGACCCAGGCCGAAGCGATCGCCGACCTCGCCGCCGCCGAAACCGAGGCGCAGCGGGTCCAGGCGTTGCGCCAGCTCTCGGGGGCGCTGGGCGCGCTCTACGACGACTGGTCGAGGCGCCTCGTCCGCTCCCTCGCCCATCTCGAAGCCGCGATCGATTTCCCCGATGAGGATCTGCCACCCGAAATCGAAGACCAAATCCTGGCCGAGACCCGCGCGCTCGCCGCCGAAATCGGCAATCACCTCGCCGATGGCCGTCGCGGCGAGCGGCTGCGCGACGGCATCTCGGTCGCGATCGTGGGGCCGCCCAATGCCGGCAAGTCGAGCCTCTTGAACCGTATCGCCCGGCGCGAGGCGGCGATCACCTCGCCGATCCCCGGCACCACCCGCGACATCGTCGAGGTCGCGATCGACCTCGAGGGCTACCCGGTCCTCCTCGCCGACACCGCCGGTTTGCGCGACAGCGACGACCCGGTCGAGCGCGAAGGCCTGCGCCGCGCCCGGCAGCGCGCCGAGGAGGCCGAAATCCGCCTCTTCGTCTTCGACGCCCGCACCCCCTGCGATGCCGCCGCCGCCGCCCAATGGCCCGGCCCCGACACGATCCTCGTCGCCAACAAAACCGACCTCTTCTGGCAGCACGCGCCGGCCCCCACCCTAACCCTCCCCCGCAAGCAGGGGAGGGAATGTCTGCCTGGACACCGGGAGCGAGCCCGACGCAGGCACGATACTCCCCTCCCCCGCAAGCGGGGGAGGGTCGGGGTGGGGGCAATGACAAGCCGCCTCGTTGCCGCGACCCGCGCCATCCCCGTCTCCGCCTTGACCGGCGCCGGCCTCGACCCGCTCCTCGCCGCTCTCTGTGCCCGCCTCGCCGCCGCCTACCGCAGCGAAGCGCCGCTTCTGACCCGCGCCCGCCACCGCCAGGCGCTCGAAGCCGCCGCCGCCGCCCTCGACCGTGCGCTCGCCGCCCCTCTCACCGAGCTGCGCGCCGAGGACCTCCGCCTCGCGCTGCGCCACCTCGGCCAGATCACCGGCACCGTCGACGTCGAAGACCTTCTCGACCTGATCTTTTGCGACTTCTGCATCGGCAAGTGAGCGGAATTATGTGGCCGTCTCACCAACGGGATGAGCGGGTGTCAGCCGATTTCGGCGTCGCGTCTCAACGGCCTTCCGCGCCGCCGCCCTCCGCTTTCGTGTTCTCGCGGCGTCTACACCGGCTGTCTTCATGCGTGGCTTATGGTCGGGCTTGCCGCCTGTCTTTTGCCAGTGGGCGCGGAGCAGCTTTATCGCCTCAACCGGATACAGCCCCGCATCGTACATCCAATGATGCGTCCCGCAGAGATAGGCGAGGTTGTCCGGGTCGTTGTTTCCGCCGTTCTGATCGAGGCGAGCGATCATTATGCCTGATTGGAGAGTTAAGCCGCAGACAACGCAGCCCCGGAACTCATAAGCCGCCGCTGCTACGCGCCGGGCCTCCCCTTGCTTTCGCGGGAGGATCAAGGAAATCGGGTCTTTTTGCATGTGGTGAAGGTAGCACGTCACGATTCGATTCGGCAAAATAGCTTACCTTCTTGTGCCAACACAATTTGCGCCGCACGCCATTCTGAAATACTGGCTGTTGATCGATTGAGCTGGGGTCGTAGTCGGGTTTTGAACATCCGGATGTACAGGTCCATTCACGCAAGCGTCTGTTTCAACCGTCTTACCTCGACTTTCTTCGCGCGGTTCACCGGCGAGCCGGGCGCTGCTGTCCATGAGAGCGAAGACCACGTGCTGCTCGGATGCGAAATGATTCAAGCGTTTGGCCGACGAACGCTCAATCCTCGAACATCTCGCGCAGGCGGGCGAGCGCGGTGCCGAGCGATTTGGCGTCGAGCGTTCCCAGGCGGCGAACCAGCCGCCGTTTGTCGAGGGCACGCATCTGCTCGAGCAAGACGAGCCCGGACCGTTCTTCGAAATTGACGGGGATGCGCGTAGGCGCGGGGCGACTGCCGGTGGTCATCGGTGCTGCGATGACGATATGCAAGCGCGCGTTGATCTCGGGCGGCGACAGGACGACGCAAGGCCGTGTTTTCTGGATTTCGGTGCCGAGGGTCGGATCGAGCGCCGTCAGCCATACCTCGCCGCGGTGGATCTCGCTGGTCTCGCGGCGGGTTTGCCTCACCACGTCAGCTCGGCATCATCGTCGTTGGCGAATTCGGGCCAGACGAGCCGGTCGTCCCCGGTTTCGGCGAGGTCGCAAAACGCTTGGTCCCAGCCATCGCGCGGCCGCCGCTTGACGGGGGTGATCGCAATTCGGCCGTCGTCCAGCGCAATATCGATCGGGTCGCCGATCGCGATATCGAGCTCGCCGAGCATCGACTTTGGGATGATCACTCCCGTCGAATTCCCCAGCTTGCGGAGTGTCGTTCGCATCGCTCCCTCCTTCAGAAATGCGATAACATTGTTATAACTGAGGCGGCTGTCAATACGGCGCCGGAGTGGGGTGATGGTTTCACGTGAAACAGTGGGGCTGGCGATCGCTTTGCTGCTCGGCGGGCGGCCGGCGTGGGCGGGGAACGCGTCGGGTGGCGCTGCTCTGGCGCTGGCGGCGCTGGTTGGCGAGGCTTCGCCGGTCACGACCACGGCGGACAAGCGGGTCTTGATCGCGATGCTCGACGGCAAGCCGGGTCCGGCGGGCGTCGGGAACACTAAAATTTTGGTGCGCGCCGCTGCGGTCGCCTGCCGGGCCGGCAATGTCGATATCGCGCTTCATGCCTGCGCCTTGACCTTTGGCAGAAAAACGGTGCGGCTCGACGGGCGGAAGGCGCACGAATTGTTCGCCACCTTGGTGGAAACGGGGGTGTCACCGGAAGGTGCCGCCGGCTCGATCATTGCCAGTGTCAGCGATTTGCAGTGCACGATCGACCCGAAATCGATAGAGGAAAGGGATGGCGGGGGTGCCGCCTGCAAATTCAAGGCGGGGTCTCCTTGAAGCCAGCGGCGGATCGGCTGCTGGCGACGCAGCATCGACAGAGGCGGGCGGGTGTTTCTACGGTTGCGGCGATGAGCGCAAAGATCGGGTCATACGATGTCGTCGTGGTCGGCGGCGGGCATGCGGGGTGCGAGGCGGCGGCAGCCGCGGCGCGGCTGGGCGCGCGAACGCTGCTGCTGACGCATAAGCGGGCGACGATCGGCGAGATGTCGTGCAATCCGGCGGTGGGCGGGCTCGGCAAGGGGCATCTGGTGCGCGAGATCGATGCGCTCGACGGCGTCATGGGGCGCGCGATCGACCGGGCCGGCATCCAGTTCCGCATTTTGAACCGCAGCAAGGGGCCGGCGGTGCGCGGGCCTCGGGCGCAGGCCGACCGCAAGCTCTATCGCCAGGCGATGGCCGAATTGCTGGCGGAGAGCGCAAACCTCGACATCGTCGAAGGGGCGGCCGAGGATCTGGTGCTCGGCAGGGATGGCTGCGCCGCGGGTGTCGTGCTCGGCGATGGGAGGCGGGTGGCGGCCGGCCGGGTGGTGCTGACGACCGGCACGTTTCTAAACGGCCTTATTCATATCGGCGAGGAGAAGATCCCGGCCGGCCGGGTCGGCGAGGCGCCGTCGCATGGCCTCGCGCAAACCTTGGCGCGCGCCGGCTTTGCGCTCGGCCGGCTCAAGACCGGGACGCCGCCGCGGCTCGACGGCCGGACGATCGATTGGCAGGGGCTCGAGATCCAGCCCGGCGACGACCCGCCGGTCCCGTTCTCGTTTATGACCGATGGGATCGCGACGCCGCAGATCGCCTGCCACATCACCGAAACGACGCCGGCGACGCACGCCCTGATCCGCGCCAACCTCGCCCGCTCGCCGATCTATTCGGGCGAGATCACCGGGGTGGGCCCCCGCTATTGCCCGTCGATCGAGGACAAGGTCGTGCGCTTTGCCGAGCGCGGTCGGCACCAGATTTTTCTCGAGCCCGAGGGCCTCGACGACGACACGGTCTACCCGAACGGCATCTCGACCTCGCTGCCGCGCGCGGTGCAGGAGGCGATGCTGACGACGATTCCCGGTCTCGAAAGGGCGGTCATGCGGCGGCCCGGCTATGCGATCGAATACGATTTTGTCGATCCCCGCGAGCTCTTGCCGACGCTCGAAACCCGCCGCATCAAGGGTCTCTATTTCGCCGGCCAGATCAACGGCACGACCGGCTACGAGGAAGCCGCGGCCCAGGGCCTCGTCGCCGGGCTCAACGCGGCGCTCGCCGCCGGCGGGGCCGAGCCCTTTGTCCTCGACCGTGCCCAGGCCTATATCGGCGTCCTGATCGACGATCTCGTCACCCGCGGCGTCAGCGAGCCCTACCGCATGTTCACCTCGCGCGCCGAGTATCGGCTGACCTTGCGCGCCGACAACGCCGACCAGCGGCTGACCGGCGACGGCATCCGGATCGGCTGCGTTTCGGCCGAGCGCGAGCGCCGGTTTGCGGCGAAGATGGCAGCGCTCGCGATCGCCCGCGATCGCCTTGCCGGGCTGCGGATGACGCCGCCGGCGCTGAAGCGGCACGGGATCACGGTCAACGAAGACGGCATCTCCCGCAGCGCGGTCGAGCTGCTGGCCCGTCCCGGTATCGATTTGGCGCGGCTTTCCGAGGTCTGGCCCGAGCTCGAGGGCTTTCCCGCGGAGATCGCCGAGCAGGTCGAGATCGATGCGTGCTATGCCGGCTATCTCGAACGGCAGGAGCGCGACATCGCCGCCTTTCGCCGCGACGAGGCGCTGCTGCTCCCGCCCGACCTCGATTACGCGGCGGTCGGCAGCCTGTCCCGCGAAATCCGCGACAAGCTCGGCGCGGCCCGGCCCGCCACCCTCGGCGCCGCCGCGCGCATCTCGGGCGTGACGCCGGCGGCATTGGTGGCGCTGCTGAAGCATGTGAATCGCCCCCACCCTAACCCTCCCCCGCAAGCAGGGGAGGGAATGGGACGGCGCGTTTTTCGGCGCGCGTGACCCCGGCGCTCGGACCGCAGGGTTTTGCCGCGCTCGTCCCGGTTTCACGTGAAACACTGGCGCGGCTCGAAGCCTATGTCGAATTGCTGGGCCGCTGGTCGGCGCGGATCAATCTCGTCGGCCCCGATTCGCTCGCCGACCCGTGGCGCCGGCACATCCTCGATTCGGCGCAGCTCATGGCCCTGGTGCCGGATGGCGCGCGCAACCTGATCGATCTCGGCAGCGGCGCCGGGTTTCCGGGGCTGGTTCTGGCGATCCTCGGCCTGCCCGCGGTCGAGCTGGTCGAGGCCGACATGCGCAAATGCGCCTTTCTGCGCGAGGCGGCGCGGGTGACCGGAACCGAAGCCGCGATCAGCCGGTCGCGGATCGAGGCCCTGACGCCGCAGCCTGTCGATGTCGTGACCGCTCGCGCGCTGGCGCCGCTCGACCGGCTGCTCGGGCTTGCGGCACCTTTTCTCGGCCCCAGCAGCGTTTGCCTCTTTCTCAAGGGCGGGCGGGTCGAGGAGGAATTGACGCTGGCGCGCAAAGGCTGGACAATGGCGGTGTCGAGCAGCCAAAGCCGCTCCGACCCGAGGGGGGTCGTTCTTCGCCTGCATGATGTCGTCCGCGCGCCTCGCCGCCGCTGAGGCCCGGCCGTATGCCGCATTGGCTGCGCGCCGCGCCCGGATCGTCGCTGTCGCCAACCAAAAAGGCGGCGTCGGCAAAACCACGACCGTGGTTAATCTCGGCACCGCGCTCGCGGCGACCGGCCGCCGCGTCCTCGTCCTCGACCTCGATGCCCAGGGCAACGCCAGCACCGGGCTCGGCATCGAGCCGGCGGCTCGCACGGTCACGAGCTGCGAGCTCTTGCGCGGCGAGACCGACCTCGACAGCGCCGTCATTGCCACCGAGGTGCCGGGCCTCTCGCTCGTCCCGGCCTCGCCCGAATTGAGCGGCGCCGATCTCGAATTGAGCGCGCGCCCCAGCCGCGAGTTCCTGCTGGCCCGAGCGCTCCGCAGCCGGGTGCGCGACGTCGATCTGGTGCTGATCGATTGCCCGCCGTCGCTGAACCTCTTGACCGTCAACGCGCTGGTCGCGGCCGACCGGGTGCTGGTGCCGCTGCAATGCGAGTTTTATGCGCTCGAAGGATTGAGCCAGCTGATGCGCACGATCGAGCGGGTGCAGCGGACGCTGAACCCGCGGCTCGAGCTCGAAGGTGTGGTGCTGACGATGCACGATCGGCGCAACAATTTGTGCGACCAGGTCGCCGAGGATGTCCGCCGCCATCTCGGCGCCAAGGTGCTCGACACCGTGATCCCGCGCAATGTGCGGGTCTCCGAGGCGCCCTCGCACGGCAAGCCGGCGCTGATCTACGACCACCGTTGCGCCGGCTCGCAGGCCTATATTCAGCTCGCCGCCGAGCTGCTGCGCCGGGCCGCGGCGCAACCCCGATGAGCGCCGCCCCGCCGCGCACCCGGCTCGGCCGCGGTCTTGCCGGGCTGTTTGGCGAGGGGGAGGCTGTCGCGTGGTCCGATCCGGCGCCGCAGCGGCGGGTGCCGATCGAATCGATCCGGCGCGGCGCCTTTCAGCCGCGGCGCGGGTTTGACGATCAATCGCTCGATGCGCTGGCCCAGTCGATCCGCGAAAAAGGGTTGCTTCAGCCATTGCTGGTGCGGCCGCTCGCCGAGGAGGGCGCGGCTTTCGAGCTGGTTGCCGGCGAGCGGCGCTGGCGTGCCGCGCAGCGCGTCGGGCTGCACGAGGTGCCGGTCGTCGTGCGCGTGCTGGCCGACGCCGAGGCGCTCGAAATCGCCCTCGTCGAAAACCTCCAGCGCCAGGATTTGTCGCCGCTCGAAGAGGCCGAGGCTTACCGCCGCCTGATGGCCGAATTCGGCCGCACCCAGAAGACGGTGGCCGATGCGGTCGGCAAAAGCCGCAGCCATGTCGCCAACACGCTGCGCCTGTTGTCGCTGCCCGAGCCGGTGCGCCGGCGTCTCGATCGGGGCGAGCTGTCGGCGGGCCATGCGCGCGCGCTGCTGGCGGCGGCGGACCCGGTGGCTCTGGCCGACGAGGTCGTGCGCCGCGGTCTCAACGTCCGCGCCACCGAGCGTCTGGCGCAACGCCGCGCGCCACCGCCGCGGCCTGCCCCGGTGCCGCGCCGCGATGCCGACATCGCCGCATTGGAGCGCGATCTCGCCGCCCGGCTCGGGCTGCGCGTTACCGTGCAAGAGAGGCAGCGCGGCGGCGCCCTGACCCTGCACTATGCGAGCCTCGACCAGCTCGACCGGGTGCTGAAATTGCTGCGCGCCGGCTGAATCAGCCGGCCAGGCCGTTCATGCCGGTGACCAGCCGGCGCGGGACGGCCCACAGAGCGGCGGGATCGAGTGTCGCCGGCCCCTGGTCGGCCAGTCGCGGGTCGGCCAGCCGATCGTCAGGCAGGCCGGCAATCGTGCAGATGGCGATGCCCGAGGCGGCGAGCCGGTCGGCTTCGGCGAGCCGCATCGGCCGGACGGCGGGATCGTCGATCGACAGCCGGACCACGCGCCAGCCCTCGCCGGCGAGCTTCTCGACCCGAGCAGCACTTCCCGCCGCCTCGACCGGAACCAGCTCGACAAAGCAGCGGTTTGGGATCAGCGCCAAGATGCCGGCATCGACCGCGCCGTCATGGAGCACGGCGTCGGCCGCCGCCAGCGCCGCCAATGCCGGCCAAGGGAGCTCCGCCGGCCGCGCCGGGTCGCAGCCGATCAAAACCACCAGCCCGCCATCGGGCGCAGCATCTGAGATTGGCGAGGCGGGGGCCGCCGGCGGCGGGTCCAAATTAGGGCACATCGGGTCCTCCTGTTTGAGGAGACACGGGGCCCACGGATTGCTCCGTGGTGTTTTAGCGCTTGGTGACGCGGGCGCAAGCCATCCTCAAATCCCGCGATTCCGCAGCCGGAACCGCCTCAATCTATTCAGCGGCGGTAGCCTGTCAATAGAGTTGTTTTCGCGTAATTAAAATGTTATATAATCGCAGCACTTTGGCAAACGGCCGCGCGCTCGATAAGATGCGCCACGCGCGCGCCGGGCCATGGCCGGAAGGAGGTCGCTCACCGATGCGGTTGTCTCAATTCGCCGCAGTCCAGAGGCGAGGCGTGACGCGCGGCACGGTCGCCGCAATGCTGGCCGTGGCCGCCGTCGGAAGTGCTGCAGCGCAGCCCCCTGCCGATGCCGATCCGGCGCTGGCACCCTGGTTTCGCAGCCTGCTCCAGCCCGGCACCGAAGTGTCGTGCTGCTCGGTTTCAGATTGCCGGTCGACCGAGTATCGGATCGAGCACGACCATTACGAGGCGCTGATCGGCGGCAATTGGCTCGCCGTGCCGCCGGACAAGGTGCTGCAACGCACCGACAACCCGACCGGCCATGCCATCGTCTGCTGGACGCCGCAGCGCGGCATCATGTGCTTTGTGCGTGCGACCGAGTTCTTGAGGCGCCTTTGTTAGTAGTGCTGGGCCGGCGGCGCGCTCGGCGCTGACCGCAGGGCGCCGCGGCCGGGCGGGGTCGCAGGCAGGAGAGGCGGGGCGGCGCCGGGCACCGGGTTCGGACCGAGCTCGGGCAGAGGCGGCGGCTCGGCGCCGTAGATCGGCACATTCGGGCCGCGGGCGTTGGCCGATTTTCGCGACTCTGCCGGGCGGACCAAGGCTTCGACCGCCCGGTCGCTGAGCTGGACCCCGTAAAAGGTCTGATAGAACTCGCGAACGGTGCTGCGCAAATCCTGTTGATAGGCGTCGGGGTAAAACAAGCTCGACAGCCAGTAGAGCCCGACCATGCGGTTGACCCCGGCCGGGTCGTCGATCCAGCCAAACGGGTCCGCGGGGGCGAGATAGACCTCTTTCTTGCGCACCGCGGCAAGCCCGCGCCAGCCGGGGTCGTGCAGCAATTCGTTATAAAAGCTGCGCTGCTGGGCGATCACGATGTCAGGGTTCCACGCAGAAATCTGCGCGCGGGTGACCCGTTTCGGGGTGCCCGGGCCGAGCCGGGCGGCGACGTTGATGACCCCGGCCTGCTCGATATTGGCCATCGCCAGCGAGTCGTCGCCGCCGGCTTCGAGCCCGTCGGGCCCGCGGCCGTAATAGACGAGCGGCCGGCCGACCGGCGACTGGATCAGGAGCTGGCCGCGCAATCCCTGGATCGCATGAAAGGCGTAGCTCGCAACTTCGAGCCGATGGTCGCCGGCGCCGAGCAGCGTGCCGATATCGGTCAGCATCGCCGGCGTGCGCTGAATGCTGCCGTCGATCAGGATGTACGGAATACGCGTCTGCTGCTGGATATAGTCGGCGAATGCCACAGCTTGCGGTGTGATCTCGCCCGAGGCGATGACGAGATCGGGGTGCAGCCGCGTGACGGTCGCCGCGTTGGCGCTCGGGTAGGGGCCGTAAAGACAGCCGACGCGCCGGCAAACGGCCGTATTTCGCCGGCAGATAGGCGCGCTGGGCACGCGACAAGGGCTGGCACCAGCCGACCAGCTTTTGCGGGGTCAGAGCAAAGACCAGCACCGCCGCCGGCGCGTTCGCCGCCATCACCCGGTTTATGTAATTAGGCAGCGCGACCCGTCGCCCGGCCGAGTTGATAAATTCCGCGGCCCAGGCATGAGCTGCGGTCAGCGTGGCCAAGAGCAAGGCGGCGGCAATCCGCAAAGCGGGCGATCGCAACGGCATGTTTCGTCCTCGGCGGCCCCCAAATGTGGCGGCGACTATAACGGCGGCGGCCCTGGTGACAAGCGCGGGCGCAACCCCTGGGCGATGAATGGGCTTGGGCGATGCGTGGGCCTGAGGGATGCGTGGGCCTGAGGGATGCGTGGGCCTGAGGGATGCGTGGCTTGAGCGATGCGGGGCTTGGCGCGGCGGCGGCACCGGGTAAACTCGGGGCCGCGGTCAGCGGGAGGGTGCGATGCGTATCGACAAGGTCGAGGCGATCCCGGTCGAGGTGCCGTTGACAAAAGTGTTTTCCGGCAGCGGCTACCGCGTCGACAGCCGATGCACGCTCGTCACGCGCATCCGCACCGCGGACGGGCTCGCCAGCGAGGTCTACAACGGCGACAACCGCGCGCATGGCCCGGCCATCGCCCGGATCGTCGAGGACGAGCTGGCGCCGATGCTGATCGGCGAGGACGCGGCGCGGATCGAAAAGCTCTGGGCGAAGATGTTTCCACTCGCCCATCCGAACCGTGACCGCAAGCTCGTCATGGAGGCGATCGCCTGCGTCGATACGGCGCTGTGGGACCTCCTCGGCAAATCGCTCGGGACGAATGTCTCGACCCTGCTCGGCGGGTTTTGCGAGCGGCTGCCGATCATCGCAATCGCCGGATATTACGAGGAAGGCAAGACCCCGGCCGATCTCGCCCGCGAGATGGAGTGGCTGCGCGGCCAAGGCATGGCCGGGTGCAAGGTCAAGGTCGGAGGGCTCGCCGCCGAGGCCGATGCCGAGCGGGTCGCCGCCTGCCGCGCCGGGGCCGGCCGCGACTTTATCCTGGCGGTCGATGCCAATCGCGGCTGGCCGGCGCCCGAGGCGATCAAGTTCGCCCGGCTCGTCGAGCAATACGACATTCGCTGGTTCGAGGAGCCGTGCCACTGGTACGACGAGGCATCGGGGATGGCCGAGGTGCGGCGGGCGACGACGATCCCGGTCACCGCCGGGCAAAGCGAAGTGAGCGCTCACGGCATCCGCCGGCTGATCGCCGCGGGTGCGGTCGATCTCGTCAATTTCGACGCCTCGGAAGCCGGCGGCGTCACCGAATGGCGGCGTGTGGCGGCAATGTGCGCGGTCCACGGCATCGACATGGCGCATCACGAGGAGCCGCAAATCTCGGTGCAGATGCTGTCGGCGGTGCCGCACGGCACCTATGTCGAATGCTTCCCCGACCCGCAGCGCGACCCGCTCTGGGACGCGATGATCCGCAACCGCCCAAAGATCGAGGACGGGATCATCGAGGTGCCGCAGGGGCCGGGGTTTGGCCTCGAGCTCGACTGGGACCTGATCGGCCGGCAGCGCTGCGACCGCTGACAGCCGGCGGCTGACCGCAGGTGCGGGTCGAGCCCTATCGCTGGCGGCTGTCGGGCAGCTTTGCCGCGCATCTGTTCAAGGCGACCGCGCAGCAGCACCATCGCGCGCTGGCGCCGGTGATCGCGCGGCTCGTGCCGGCTGCGGGTGTCGTCTTCGATGTCGGCGCTCATGCCGGGCAATACGCGAAATTGTTCGCCCATGCCGCAGCGGACGGGCGGGTTTATGCGTTCGAGCCCGGCAGCTATGCGCGCGCAATCCTGCGCACGGCGTTGTGGCTGCACCGGCTCGGCAATGTCACGGTGGTCCCGCTGGCGCTCGGCGCTGAATGCGGTGTCGATGTGCTCAACGTGCCGGTCAAGGGGCGCATCAGCTACGGCTTTGGCCTGTCGCATCTGGGGCGACCGCAAACGCGATGGGCGGCCGTAGCGCAGGAGCTGGCGGCGATTGCGACGATCGACGCGGTGGCCGGGGCGCTCGGTCTCGACCGGCTCGATTTTATCAAGGCCGACATCGAAGGCTGGGAAATGGCGATGCTGCGCGGCGGCGAGCAAAGCCTGCGCCGGTTCCAGCCGACCCTGCTGATCGAATTGGCGGGCGCGCATTTGGCGCATGCCGGCGACCGGATCGGGGATGCGTTCGCGTTTCTGGCCGGGCTCGGCTATGCCGCGTTCGAATTGTCGGCCGCGGGCGAGCTGGTCGCGGCGGCCGAGCCGCATGACGGCGATTTCTGGTTTATTTCGTCCGAGCGTGCGGCGCATGCGATCGGCTAAGCTTTCACACACCGTCCCGCCGCAGGAGCCGCCCATGACCCGACCCTTCGAAGGCATCCGCATCATCGACATCACGCATGTGCTGGCGGGCCCCTTTGCCGCCTATCAGCTTGCCGTGCTCGGCGCCGATGTGATCAAGGTCGAGGACCCGAACGAGCCCGACCAGAGCCGCGACAGCGGCACCGACCGCGCGCTCAACCGCCGCCATATGGGCACCTCGTTTCTGACCCAGGGGTCGAACAAGCGCTCGATCACGCTCAACTTGAAGAGCGCGGAGGGCCGCGAGATCTTGCAGCGGCTCGCCACCCGCGCCGATGTCATGGTCGAGAACTACCGGCCGGGTGCGTTCGACAAGCTGGGGCTCGGCTACGCGGCGATGAGCGCCCTGAACCCGCGGCTGATCTATTGCTCGATCTCGGCCTTTGGCCAGGACGGGCCGCGGCACGAGCAGACCGCCTACGACCATGTGATCCAGGCGACCAGTGGGCTGATGGCGATGACCGGCACCGAGGAGGTGAACCCGATCAAGTTCGGGGCGCCGGCGGTCGATTACGCGACCGGCACGATGGGCGCCTTTGCGCTCGCCAGCGCGCTCTTTCAGCGCGAGCGCACCGGCAAGGGCCAGTACATCGACCTCGCGATGGTCGGGGGTGGCGATGATGCTGATGGGCTCGCACCTCACGGGCTATATGAGGAACGGCGCCGAGCCCAAGCCGCACGGCAACAAGCAGCCTTTCGCCACCAACAGCTGCTACGAGGCGAAAGACGGCCTCCTGATGATCGGCGCCAGCAACCTCGGCCAGCAGCGCCGGCTCTGGACGGTGCTCGAGCGCCCCGACATGATCAAGACCGACAACGAGGCGCGCGAAACCGACCGCGAGCGCGAGGCGGGCGTCCTCGCCGACATCATCAAGACCCGCACCGCCGACGAATGGGAGGTCTATCTCCAGGCCCGCCACGTCCCGGCCGCACGGGTGCGGACGATGGCCGAGGCCGTCGCCGACCCGCATTTCGAGACCCGCGGCGTCTTCCACCACCACGATTCTGCGCCAGGCGTCGAGGGTTCCTTCGGCGTGCCGCTCGCCGCCTTCAAATTCGCCCATGGCGGCCCCAGCATCGAAACCCCGCCCCGCCAATTCGGCGCCGACACCGACACGGTTCTAGCCGAGCACGGCTACACCCCCGCCGAAATCGCCCAATTCCGCCGCACCGCCGTCATCGGCTGACGCCGGCTACCTGCGCCGCCCGCCGGCCGCGCCGCGTCCCGCTGGTGAGCCCCGTCCGCCACTTGCGAAATTCAACACTTTTGGTTGAGCTTACCCTGTGCAAGACATGCTATAATACGGCCCATGATCGACACACCACAGCCACCGGCAACCAGCGAAGACGACGGTATCTTCGCCCACCCGAACATGAGCACCGAGCCAGAAAAACCGGAAGACCTCGCGACCCTCTACCGCCGCGCCTTCGCCGAATACGGCACCCGCGCGCTGTGGAATATGCGCCCGGTCGAAAAGCCGACCCCGGCGGACGCCTTGGCGATCACCAACGCGTTGCGCACACATGGCCGTATGGATGGACGCAGGCTCGCCGAGCGGATCGAAGAGCTTTGCCGTGCCAATCGGTAAGTTTCAGTCCGACGTGTTGCGGGCGCTTGCCGCGCAGCGCAGCCCCGACAGCTACATTGCGGGCGGTGAGAAGCTCTGCGATCAACCGCGAAGGCCCGCGCCTCGCCGTCGATCGCGTTGACAACGACGGCAAAAGATGCGATGTCGCGGCGGGCACAGCGGCTAGAGGGCGTCAGCGAAGGCAACCGCCCCATCCCTGGCCCGAGGCAACGGTGGTCGATTGCGAGGCGGCCGATCAGTGTTGCCGGGATCATCGGATAGCGCGGCAGTCGCCAGAGGACATCTTCCGGCAATCGGCAACCAGGAGCGACGTGCCCGGAGAGCGTACTAGAACCCGCCGAGCCTGCCGTCTGCGCATGATCATGACGAATGGCGAAGCGAGGCGCCGGCGGGCGTCCTGCGTGATCTGCGGCTGAAAGTCCGGTCGAGGCGGATCCTTGCCGCAGACAGAAGCCGGCTCTGTCGTGACCAGCACCGAGCGGCTCGAACGCACGGAGCAACCGGCGCGGCTGACTTAAAATTCGAACACTTTCCTCTGTATCGCTTTGCGGCGGCGCGCATCGGAGCGCCGACCGGCGGCAGGTCGTGCATGCCCTCGGCAAATGCTGGCTGTCGCGCGTGTTCGGCTGACCGATGATCCTACGGGATCCGACGATCGTCGGCGTTCGGCCGGCGTCCTGCTTGGGTGGCGATGACGGGAGTTGCGGGTACAGGGTCGCCTGATGCGAATTGTCATCGCCGACGCGCGGTGCAGCCGCTGACTGAAGCACAGATCGAGCGTGGCATAAACTCGAACGTCGCAGGCTTGAGCACACCTGCGTCATTGGGAGGGTTGCGGGCTTGGTAGGAGGCGGCGTGTTCGCTGACGCGGGTCCTCGCTGCCGAGCGGCGCGAGGGAAAAGAGGCCGGTTGCTGGCGTACGGCAGAGGAACGCGAGCGCCGACACCGGCGCCCGCGTCAAGGGTAGTCGGCCGCGAGGGGCCGTTCCGCGTCAGCACTGGTTCATGTCGCCGCCGCCGCTGAAGTCCTGGTCCGAGCTGAAATCCTGGTTGCTGGCGTAGTCCTGGCTCGGAAAAGTCCTGGTCGCCGCCGGAGCCGCCCGAATCGGAGCCCGAATTGGCGCTGGAGAAATCCTGGTCGCCGCCGGTGCCGCCGGTGTCGCTGCCGCCCCAGGCGTCGGTGTTCTGGTTGCCGGCGTCGCTGCCGTAATAATTGTTGACGACCGATTTCGCCAAGGCCGGGGGTCATGCCTTGGCCGCCGAGGATGCCGGCGCTGGCGCTGCGCCCGAACAGCGATTCGATCCCTTGAAAGAGCAGCGCACCGCCGGCGATGCCGGCCGCGGTCGCTGCCGCCGAGCGCAAGAAGCCGCCGCCGCCCGCCCATGCCACCGCCCATGCCGCCGCCCATAAAGCCGCCGCCGCCGCCCGGCGGTTGGCCGTAGCCCGGCTGATAGCCCGGCTGCGGCTGCGCATAAGGCTGGCCCGAGGGCTGCGCCGGAGGTGCCGCCGCGACTTGCGGCGAGCGCGACCATGGGCCCGCGGCGGGGACGCTGCCGGTCGCGGGTGCCGGCGGGGGTGCGGGCTGGCGCGAGCCGAACAGGCCGCCCAAAAAGCTCGTCGCCGCCGGCCGGGCCGCCTGCTGCGCGTCGGTCAGCTGCTGCTGCAGCTGGGTGATCTGGTTTTGCGCGTTGTGCAGGCTCAAATCCTGGATCAGCACGGTTTGCATCAGGAAATAGGGCGCATCCGGCTGCTCCTGCATCGACTGGCGGATCAGGGCGTCGGCTTCGGGGTCCTTGGGCTGGCTCGCGGCGGTCTTGAGCCGCGCCAGCAAGGTCGTCAGCAAGTCTCGTTCCTGGGCTTCCATGATGGCCTTCCACAGCGGGAAAAGCGGGTGCTCCTCGAACGATGAGCATCGGCGCCCACGCGCCGGGCTAGATGTGGGGAGGAGCGGAAAGCGGTCAATGACCCCCGAAATAGCCGGCTCGGCCCAATTCAAGCGGCGCGCGCGCCCATCGCCAGGAACTTTTCGCGGCGCTGGGCGCGCAACCGGGCGCCGTCGAGGGTGGAAAGCGGCCCCAGCGCCGCGAAAATCGCCTCGCCGAGGCTGTCGATCGCGGCTTTTGGCGCGCGGTGCGCCCCGCCCAGCGGCTCCGGGACGATCCGGTCGACGATGCCCAGACGCAGCAGATCCTGCGCGGTCAGGCGCAGCGCCTCGGCCGCTTCGGCGGCGTGCGCCGCATCGCGCCACAGGATCGAGGCGCAGCCTTCGGGCGAAATCACCGAATAGACCGCGTGCTCGAGCATCAAGACCGTGTTGCCGGCGGCCAGCGCCACCGCACCGCCCGAGCCGCCCTCGCCGATGATCGCGGCGACGAGCGGCACCTCGATGTCGAGGCAGGTTTCGATCGAGCGCGCGATCGCCTCGGCCTGGCCGCGCGCTTCGGCGTCGATGCCGGGATAGGCGCCCGCGGTATCGACAAAGGTCAAGACCGGCAGCCCGAAGCGTGCGGCGAGCCGCATCAGCCGGCGCGCCTTGCGGTAGCCTTCGGGCCGCGCCATGCCGAAATTGTGCTCGAGCCGGGCCTGGGTGTCGGCACCTTTCTCGGTGCCGAGCACAACGACGCTCTGCCCGCGGAACCGGCCGATGCCGCCGACGATCGCCTTGTCCTCGCCAAAGGCGCGGTCGCCGGCGAGCGGGACAAAATCGGTCACGAGGCCGGCGATATAGTCGAGCGCATGCGGGCGCTCCGGATGGCGCGCGACCTGCACCTTTTGCCATGGGGTGAGCCGCGCATAGGTCTGGCGCAGCAAACGGTCGACCGAGCTTTCGAGCCGGCCGACCTCGTCGGCGATGTTGAGCTCGCTGGTCGTCGAAAGGCGCCGCAATTCCTCGATCTTGCTTTCGAGCTCGGCGATCGGCCGTTCGAAATCGAGAAAGTGGCGGATTCATTTGGGCGTCATTTGCGCGTCATTTGCGCCGGGCGAGCGGGTGCGCGCTCTCCACCAGGCGGCGCAGCCGGTCGGTCAAGACATGCGTGTAGATCTGCGTCGTCGCGATGTCGGCATGGCCCAGCATCTGCTGCACGCTGCGCAAATCGGCGCCATGGTCGAGGAGGTGGCTGGCAAAAGCATGGCGCAATACATGCGGCGACAGCCGGTCGCGGTCGAGCCCGGCGGCGATCGCCAATTCCTTTAGCAATTGGCCGCAGCGCTGGCGCGTCAGATGCCCTTCTTTCCCACGCGACGGGAAGAGCCAGCGCGAAGCCTCTTCCTCCGGCAGAAACTCCCCGCGGCGTTCGAGATAGGCGGCGAGCGCCAGCCGGCCCGGCTCGCCGAGCGGCACCACGCGCTCGCGCCCGCCCTTGCCGCGCACCATCAAAAAGCGCGGGTCGCGGCGCGCGGCGGCGAGCGGCAAGGTCAACAGCTCGGTAATGCGCAGCCCGGTCGCATAAAGCAGCTCGACGATCGCGACGAGGCGCACGCCTTCGGCGCCGGGGCGCGCCCGCGCAGCGCCGAGCAGCGCCTCGATCTCGGCTTCGGACAAGAGCTTCGGGAGCGGCTGGCCGAGGCGCGGCGTGTCGAGCCCGGTCGCGGGGTCGTCGCGCCGGATGCCGTCCACCACCAGAAACTTGTGAAACTGGCGGATCGCCGAGAGCCGGCGCGCGAGGGTGCGCGGCGCCAGTTGCGTCGTCGCGGCAGCCGCGAGATAGGCGTGCAGAGAGGCTTCGTCGGCGGCTTCGAGGGCAATGCCGCGGGTGGCGAGAAACGCCGCAAGGTCGAGCAGATCGGTGCGGTAGGCGGCGATTGTCGGCTGCGCGGCACCGCGCTCCGCGGCCAGCATTTCGAGAAATGCCTCGAGATGGCGGGAGGGCGGCGCAACCTTGCGGTGCTGCCGCATCGTCCGGGCCGTCATCTCGGAAAGCGCGAGTCGGGCAGCACCTTTTCCACCGGCGCCGAGGGGGCGGGCGGGTTCCACAGCGCCAGAAACGCGGCACCGCCGAGCGCCGCCAAGATGATGACGGCGACAAAGCCTATGGTCAGCTTTCCCATCCCGCTGCTCGCGTGTCCCCAAAGACGGCTGATCTTGCCCGGCCGCCACCCTGATTCCCCGACAGGGTCCGTGCCGATTGACGACCGGGCCGCACGATATGCTAGTACGCTCTGAGCGCGCCGCGCAAAAGAGCGCCGGCGTCGAGAGGATCGAAGGTGGAGATCGGTTCCGCAGCAACAGCGCGGCGTGCGGCGCCGGTGCGGCGGTTTGTCCCGCAGCGCACGGTCGTGCTGGTCGGGCTGATGGGCGCCGGCAAGACCAAGATCGGGCGCCGGATCGCGGCACGGCTCGATCTGCCGTTCTTCGATTCGGACGACGAGATCGAGGCCGCCGCCGGCGAGACCGTCGAGGAGATCTTTGCCAATCGCGGCGAGGCGATGTTTCGCGCCGGCGAGCGCCGGGTCATCGCGCGGCTCTTGGCGGGGCCGGCGCATGTGCTGGCGACCGGCGGCGGCGCCTTTATGGACCCGGCGACACGCGCGCTGATCGCCCGGCAGGGCGTCTCGGTGTGGCTGCGCGCCGAGCTCGACATCCTGGCGGCGCGGGTCGCCCGGCGCACCGACCGGCCGCTATTGAAAAACGGCGACCCACGGGCGATCCTCGGCGAGCTGATCGCCCGGCGCTACCCGATCTATGCCGAAGCCGAGCTCGTCATCGACAGCGGCGAGGGCAGCATCGAATCGACCGCGGCACGGGTCATCGCCGCACTCGCCGCCTGCCCGCTCGCCGCCTGCCCGCTCACCGCCTGCCCGGTCGCTGGCTCGCCATCGCCGACGGAGATCGCCTCATGACGAACGGGACCGAGCGGCTGCGCGTCGCGCTCGGCGAGCGCGCCTATGACATCGTCGTCGGGCCGCGGCTGATCGCAAGCGCCGGCAGCGAAATTCTACCGCTGATGCGCCGCCGCCATGCGGTCGTCGTGACCGACGAGACCGTCGCCCGGCATTGGCTCGCACCATTGCGCGACAGCCTTGCCGCGGCCGGGATCGCGCAGCACACGGTGGTGCTGCCGCCGGGCGAGGAGACCAAGGATCTCGCTCATTTCGGGCGGCTCGCCGAGGAGATTTTGGGCTGCGGCATCGAGCGCGGCTCGATGCTGGTGGCGCTGGGCGGCGGGGTGGTCGGGGACCTGACGGGCTTTGCCGCGGCGACATTGCTGCGCGGCATCGATTTTGTGCAGGTCCCGACGACATTGCTGGCGCAGGTCGACAGCTCGGTCGGCGGCAAAACCGGGATCAACACCCCGCACGGCAAGAATTTGATCGGCGCGTTTTATCAGCCGCGTCTCGTCCTTGCCGACACCGGCGCATTGGCGAGCTTGCCGCGCCGCGAGCTTTTGGCCGGCTATGCCGAGACCGTCAAATACGGCCTCATTCGCGACGCCGCGTTTTTTGCCTGGTGCGAGCGGCAAGGGAATGCGCTCTGCGCGCTGGAGCCCGAGCCGCTGCGCCATGCCGTGGTGACGAGCTGCCGGATGAAGGCCGATGTCGTCGCCGCCGACGAGCGCGAGGAGGGCGACCGGGCGCTCCTCAATTTCGGCCATACCTTTGGCCATGCGCTCGAAACCGAGACCGGGTTTTCCAATCGGCTGTTGCATGGCGAGGCGGTGGCGCTCGGCATGGCCCTGGCGTTCGATTTCGCCGCGCGGCTGGGGCTCGCCCCGGCGGCGGACGGCGAGCGCGTGCGCCGCCATTTCGTCGCGACCGGCCTGCCGACCCGCCTCGCCGATATCGGCCTCGCCGGCATCCCGGCCGATCGCCTGCTGGCGCATATGGCCAAGGACAAAAAAGTCCGCGACGGCCAGATCACGCTGATCCTCCCCCGCCAAATCGGCGACGCCTTCGTCATGAAAGACGCGCCAATGGGCGAGCTGCGCGGTTTCTTGGCGGCCGAGACCTGACCCGGCCGTCGCGAACAGGTATTGAGCGCCAGAATTACCTAAATTCCTGCGCACCTTAATCGCTGAAAGCACCAGCTAAATGGCTGCCGATCATGGTGTAAGCCCGCCGGGGATCAATTTCATCATCTCCTTCGAAGGAATGCGCTCTGAAATGTACGACGACAATGCTGGACATTGTACGATTGGGATCGGTCACCTGATTCACCAAGGAAGCTGTGTTCATCCAATTTATGTAAAGAACGGATCGCAGGCCCAGCTAAGCTCCCAGCAACGCAAGTATCTTGCTCTTGAAGCTCCGTTTTACCAGCCCTTGAGCCAACCGGCCGCAACCAATCTGTTTAGGATGGACGTCGCAAAGGCTGAGGATGTGGTTAATAGCCTCGTCGCGGTGGCTCTCAATCAGCCGCAGTTCGACGCCTTGGTCAGCTTCGCATTCAATGTCGGCACTTTCGGCTTTGCCAACTCTACCTTGATCAAGCGACTGAATATCGGACGTTACCAAGATGTTCCAGGCGAAATGAGACGATGGGTCAAATCGAATAGCAACGGGGTTCAGACCGTAAATGCAGTCTTGGTAGCGAGAAGGGCGCGCGAAGCGGGCCTGTTTGAAAACGGGCGCTACTAGAGCATAATCCTTTCAGGTGTAGTCGCTTGTTTTCGTCACCTCCGCGAAAGCGGGGGTCCAGGCGAGGACGCCAAAGCATTGGACCCCCTGTTCAAGCCAGGGGCAGGCTCTGGGTTCCCGCCTTCGTGGGAACGACGAAAAGAAACGAAGATTATTTGATATTACCGGGTCATGCTCTAGTCAATGGTCGTTTTTCGGTGGTTCGCGTCCGAGTAGGTAGGCGGCGCCGTCAAGTACAGCAGAGAGTTGCTTGCTCTGACGATCGTATGAGAGATTCGGGACGATTTGGCCGTCGGGGCAGTCGATGATGATATCGATGGTCGCGTTGCCCGCCCCCAGCGACGCACCCTGATAGCGGGGATCCGGGCATTTCTGCGCTCCAAACTCGACGATGCTTCGGCCGAAATAGGCCGTCTTTCCGACCATGGCGGCGGCCTGGTCAGTGGAAACCGCGGCGATCGGCGCAATTTCGAATGATGTAACAAACCACTTTCCGAAAAACTCCGCGAGGTCCAGCTTCTGGATTTCACTGGGGCCGGCGGCAGCGGACGGCAACGGCACCGACGCGAGCGCGGTCAGCGACAGAAGGATGGAACGCCGCAGAAGCGGGAACACGACGGTACTCCGCAATGCAGAAGGCGACGCCTCGCGTTGCATGCTAGCGGGTTGACCGTGATCTGGGAATGGTTTTTGTCGCAATTCGATACACTCAAGGACCGGTTTGGCGATTTTCGGCGGTTGTGTCCTCGGTCGGCGTGAGCGTGGTCAGCGAGAGGGCGTGGATTTGGGTGGCGAGCTCGTCGGCGAGCGTCTGGTAGACGAGGCGCTGCCGCGCCACCCGGCTTTGGTCGGCAAAAGCGGCAGCGACGATGGTGACGGCGAAGTGGGTTTCGCCGCCGGGCTTGGCACCCTCATGGCCGATATGGCGGTGCAACTCGTCGTCGATGACGAGCCGGGTCGGATGAAAGCGCCGGGTGAGCTTGTCGCGGATCGTCTCGGCCATCGGCATCGCGCTCACCCTTGCGGCCAGTCGCGGCGGATCGGGTCGTTTCCGTCCCAGCCGATCGCCGCTTCGCGCACCGCGTCGAAGATGCGGCGGCGGGCCGGGGTCAGCTCGGCCATTTCGATGACCGTGCCGGGATGGCCCTCATTGGCGAAATAGACAAAAGGCCCGCGCGGGCTCTCGCCGCGCTGGCCGATGGTCCAGCCCGCCTTTAAGGCGCGGTCGAGCAGCTCATGGTAATTCTCGGGCCAGCTCGACCAATGCTGCAGCCCCTCGTGGCCGGCGGCGAGGAAATCGCGGTACATGGTCGGTGTGTCGTCGCGCTGCTCGATCAATTCGAGCTGCATGTCGCCGGAATTGGCGAGCGCGATCGTCAGATGGATGTCGGGATAAGGCCGCTCCCGGTACCAGAACCCGTCGAGCGGCAATTTCTCGGCGAGAAACCACGGGCCCACACCGCACACCTCGACCCAATGGCGCATCGCGTGATCGATGTCGCGCACGACAATGCCCATCTGGCGCAACGGCCCGAAAAAGCGGCTCATGGTCGCCTCCGTCACAGCCCAGGACGGCCTTGGTCAGGATGTTCTTCTGGATATTCGTTGGTGCCGCCATAGATCGAGGCGGCGCGCAAAAAGAGATAGCTCTTGGTCGCCTCGGCCGCCCAGGCCGGCCCGAGCTCGGGCTCGTTCGAGAGCGCTTCCAATTCCTGCGCCCAATCCGGCATCGCCAACGGGCCGCCGACATCCATCGCCAATTCGGTCGTCGCCTGCAACAGCTCGGTCCCTTTGATCTTCAATGCCGAAGACAGCGGGTCGGGCTTCCCCGCCTCGCTCTTGGCATAAGCGGAAACCACCCGGTACTGGGTGATTTCGAGCGCCTTCATATCGACTTCGAGCTGGGCGACGCGCTGGCGGAAGGCCGGGTCTTCGATCAGGGGCTTGCCTTGCGCCCGCATCTCGCGCGCCATTTCCTTGGCGAATTCGACCCGCTCCTTCGATTTCCCGAGCCGGGCGATGCCGGTGCGCTCGTGGCCGAGCAGGTATTTGGCGACGTCCCAGCCGCGGTTCTCCTCAAAGACCAAATTCTCGACCGGCACCCGGACATCGTCGAAAAACACTTCGTTCAGGTGATGGCTGCCGTCGATCGAGATGATCGGGCGCACCGTGATGCCCGGCGTCTTCATGTCGATCAGCAGGAACGAGATGCCTTCCTGCCGCTTCTTGGCGGTGGGATCGGTGCGCACCAGGCAAAAGCACCAATCGGCGTGGTGCGCGGTCGAGGTCCAGATCTTCTGGCCGTTGACGACGTAATGGTCGCCGTCGCGCTTGGCCGCGGTCTTTAAGGAAGCGAGGTCGGAGCCCGCGCCCGGCTCGGAAAACCCCTGGCACCACCAATCGTCGATATTGGCGGCGCGCGGCAGAAAGCGGCGCTTCTGCTCCGCGGTGCCGAACTGGATCAGGACCGGGCCGATCATCGTGATGTTGAACGACGACACCTCGGGCGCGGGCGCGAGCTGGTTTTCTTCGAGAAAGATCATGCGCTCGACCGGGCTCCAGCCGGGCCCGCCATATTCCTTGGGCCAGTTGAACGCGGCCCAATGGCGCTCGTTGAGGATGCGCTGCCAGCGCACGGTATCCTCTTTGCGCGGGGCATAGCCGAGCCGCATCCGCTCGCGGATGTCGTCGGGCAGACGCTCGCGGATAAAGCCGCGCAATTCGTCGCGAAACGCGATCTCGCTGTCGGAAAAGCTGAGGTCCACGACCCGGCTCCTCAATGCGCGGCGCGGCGGATCAATTGGGCCCAGCGGTCGAGCACCGGCAGGATCCGGTCTTTCCCTTCCGAGGGCAGCATGACGACCGCGCGCACGATGCCGAGGTCGCGCCAGCGCGCCAGCTCGGCCTCGTCCTCGGGCGGGTTGAACATCGTCACCGGCAACGGGTCGCGCCCGGCATCCTTCGTCATCTGGCGGAATTGCGCGAGCGCGTCCATCGGGCTCGCACCGGGCCGGCCGCCGATCGGGCACCAGCCGTCGCCATAGCGGACCGCACGCCGCGCCGCCTGCGGGAAGGCGCCGCCGACGAGGATCGGCGGGTGCGGCTTTTGCACCGGCTTCGGCCACGCCAGCAGCGCGTCGAAATCGACCATGTCGCCGTGGTATTCGGCCTTTTCCTTGGTCCAGATTTCCTTCATCGCCTCGATCCGCTCGCGCATCAGCTTGAAGCGGCTTTTGTACTCGGTGCCGTGGTTTTCCATCTCGTCCTGGTTCCAGCCGCCGCCGACACCGAACAGAAAGCGCCCCTGCGACACCTGGTCGAGCGAGGCGACGAGCTTGGCGGTCTGGATCGGGTCGCGCTGCTGCACCAGGCACACGCCGGTCGCGAGCTTGAGCTTTGTCGTGACGAGAGCGGCGGCGGTCAGGCTGACAAACGGGTCCATCGCCTCGGCATAGCGCTTGGGCAATTCGCCGCCGCCGGGAAACGGCGTCTTGCGCGAGGTCGGGATGTGCGAATGCTCGGGCGCCCAGACCAATTCAAAGCCGCGCTCTTCGAGCGCCTTGGCGAGATCGACCGCCGAGATCGCATAATCGGTAAAAAACATCAGCACGCCGAAATCCATTTTCGCCCCCATTCGCGGGATGGTTTTCCGTTGCGCAGCTTAGCCGCGATCCGGCGCGCGAGGCCAGCCTCGTGCCGGGGCCGATGTCATGCCGGGGCCGGCTGCCGGGCCGGGACCACGATAAATGCCGCGCCGTCGGCGAAATCGGGGTTGGCGAGCACCCCGTCGAGAGACACGGGTGTCGGGATCGGCTCGCCCGCGGCCCGCATCTCGGCGATGTGCCCTTCGAGCGCTTCGACGGCCATGACCTTGGCCTCTTCGAGGGTGCGCCCGGCGGTGATGCAACCGGGAAAGTCGGGGAAGCTCACCCCAAAATCGCTGCTCGGGTCTTTGTGGATCACCGCGATGTAGCTCATGGCCGGGGCCTCAATGACAAACCGCCTTGCCGTTCGATCGAGCGCATGTCCCGGGCGCCACGTTACGGTGGCATTGGCGCTGATCCCGCCCTCCCGGCATGCTCGAGCCGGGCGGCCTCAGCGAGCGGTTGGCCCAACGTCGATCCGAGCTTACCGCAGCAGCCCGTCCAGCGATACGGATTGTTCCCGCCGAAGGGTATGCTGTGCGGCATGAGCGAGGGTGTGCCGTTCGAGCAACCGGGGGTGCGCGGCTTTCTGCATCGGCCGGCCGGCCCTGGCGGGGACGGGCTGGTGCTGACCCACGGTGCGGGTGGCGACTGCAATTCACCGACTTTGGTCAGGGCGGCGGAGGCGTTCAGCGCTGCGGGATTGTGCGTGCTGCGGTGCGACCTGCCGTTTCGCCAGCGGCGGCCGAAGGGACCGCCTTCGCCCTCGACTGCGGCCAAGGACCGCACGGGCTTGCGCGAGGCGGTCGCGGCGATGCGCGCGCTGGCGCGGGGCCGGACGCTTCTCGGCGGCCATTCCTATGGCGGGCGGCAGGCCACGCTGCTGGCGGCGGAGGAGCCCGATACGGCAGCGGGATTGCTGCTGTTCTCCTATCCGCTGCACCCGCCGGGCCGACCCGAGCGGTTGCGCACCGAGCATTTCCCGCTTCTCTCTGTGCCCGCGGTCTTTGTGCACGGCACCCGCGACGCCTTCGGCTCGATCGACGAATTGCGTCGGGCCGCCGCGGCGATCCCGGCACCCACGCAGATCGTCACGATCGACGGCGCCAGCCACGATTTGCGCAAAGGGCGCTTCGATCTCGGCCCGGTGGTGGCGGCGTTGCTGGCGGCGGTGCTGAACGCCGGTTGACAGCGGCGCGCAGGCGACCCGATGGTTGGCGATCGGATTTGACGGGAGACCCCGATGGCGCTCGACCTTGTGATCAAAAACGGCACCGTGGTGGACGGGTCGGGGATGGCGCGGTATCGCGCGGATGTCGGCGTCAAGGCCGGCCGGATCGTCGAGATCGGGCGGGTGCGCGCGCCGGCGGATAAGGTCATCGACGCCGAGGGGATGATCGTGGCGCCCGGCTTTATCGACGGGCACACGCATATGGACGCGCAAATCGCGTGGGACCCGCTCGGCAGCTGCTCGTGCTGGCATGGTGTCACGAGCGTCGTCATGGGGAATTGCGGCTTTGCGCTGGCCCCGTGCAAGCCCGCCGACCGCGAATGGTTCGCGCGCTGCCTCACCGCGGTCGAGGACATCCCGACCGAGGCGATGCTGGCCGGCATTGATTGGAATTGGGAGACGTTTCCCGAATATTTCGCCACTGTCGAAAAGCTGCCGAAGGGCATCAATTACGGCATGTATATCGGCCATTCGGCGCTGCGCATGTATGCGATGGGGAAGCGCGGCCTCGATGAGCCGGCGAGCGAGGACGATTTGCGGCTGATGGCGCATCTGGTCGAGGAGGCGCTCAGGGCCGGCGCCTTGGGGTTCTCGACCTCGCGCGCGACGACGCACGAGACACCGGACGGGACACCGGTGGCGAGCCGGATTGCCGAGTGGGCGGAGATCGACCGCCTCGTCGGGGCGATGGCCGGGCTCGACGCCGGCATCTTTCAGATCGGCCCCGACATTTCCGGCGGAGAGGCGCAGCGCGGCTTTCTCGACCGGCT
Organism: uncultured Alphaproteobacteria bacterium; assembly: GCA_963702685.1. Lineage (GTDB taxonomy): Bacteria > Pseudomonadota > Alphaproteobacteria > ATCC43930 > CGMCC-115725 > AP-15. The sequence goes on from CAVPDQ010000015.1 coordinate 247,756, forward strand.
GCGCCGGGTGGCGCTCGAGAGCGGGCGGCCCGTCATGCTCGGCATGCTGGCAACCCGCCAGGGGATCGAGCCCAACCCGTGGGACTATCAGCTCCGCCATATGGACGAGACCGTGGCCCAGGGCGGGCGCATGTTCGGGCAGGCGACGACGCGCTCGATCAACGCAATCTTTTCATTGAAATCCTATCTGCCGTTCGACGTGCTGCCGGGCTGGAAGGCGGTGCGCGCCTTGCCCTTGGCCGAGCAGAAGCGCCGTTTCGCCGACCCCGAAACCCGCGCGCAGCTGATCGCCGAAGAGGGACGGATGAAGCCGCGCGACCGGGTCTTGCAAGGCGGCGGTGCCGCGACAACCGACCCGCGCCAGCCCGATTACGACAACCTCTATGCGATGCAAGGGGTCGATTGGGACGATCCGACCGTCGCCGAGCTGGCCCGCCGCCAAAACCAGCACCCGGTCGAGACGATGCTCGACCTGATGCGCGACAATGAGGACCAGATCTTTGTCCAGCCGATCGTCAACGAGCGGCCGGCCGATGTGCTCGGCATCCTGAAGCACCCGCGCACCCTGGCGACGTTTTCCGATTCCGGAGCGCATGTCTGCCAGGAGATGGGCTCGTCCCTGCAGACGCACCTGCTGCATTACTGGGTGCGCCAAAGGCAGCAATTCACGCTCGAGGAAGCGGTGCGGATGCTGACCTTCGACAACGCCTCGGCCTGGGAATTGCCCGATCGGGGCCTGGTCCGCGCCGGCTGGAAGGCCGACCTCGTCGTCTTCGACGAAGCGCAGGTGAAGCCGCGCCTGCCAAAGGTCGAGCAGGATCTGCCGGGCGGCGCGCGCCGCCTCGTGCAAAAGGCGGACGGCATCGCCGCCACCGTCGTCAACGGCGTCGTCGCGCTCGAAAGGGGCGAGCCCACCGGCAATTTCGCCGGCGAAGCGCTAAAGGGGCCGCTCGCGAGAGCACGATCCTCTCAGGCGTGATGATTTATTCTCGTCACCCCCGCTTTCGAGCGTGTGAAAGAATTGGCGCGGATCGGAAATAGGGCGCTGCATCGGCACCGTGCGTGCTTCGAGACGCGCCCGAGGGCGCTCCTCAGCATGAGGTAAGCTTCTGATGGCATTAAGAACATACCTCATCCCCGGCCTGCGCCGGGGCAAGCTCTGAGGAAGTCGCGAAGCGACTGTGGGCCTGCCCTCGCGAAAGCGGGGGACGCACGGCGTCGATCCAGCCGGTCTTCAATTTCTTCACACGCGCGCAAGCGGGGGTCCAGAACCTGCGCTTCGTGCGAGCACGGGCAAACGAGGGAGCGCTCGGCCCCTGTTCGAGCCAGGGGGGCGGGCTGATCCAGCTTGATCTGATCGTGATCGAGGCGCGCCGCTTGACGAGCGCCTACCGCGGCGCGGGCAGCTCGGACAGCTGCTCGCCGCCGGCGCCGGCGGCAACGTCGATCTCCTTGGCGAGCTTGTTCGCCATCGCGTCGGCGAAGGAATTGAAATCCTTGACCACGATCAGAAAGGAATTGGCGCCGCCGATCACGTTCTGGCGATAGTAGTTCGGCAGCCCGCCCTGCGGATGAGTATGCGCGGAATAGCCCATATCGGGCTTGTCGTTGATGATCGCGAGCCCGTTGATGGTCACACCCTTGGCCACCGCCTGGTCGCGCGCCTCGGTCATCGGGCGGCCCGCATTGCTGGTGCCGTCGCCGGAAATGTCGATGATCCGCCGCGTCGTTTGCCATTTGGCCTTGGCAAATTGGGCCATCGCGAAATCGATCGCGGCGCTGATCGAGGTGCGCCCGGTGAACGAGCGCGGCGCCTTCAGGATCGCGGCGGCGGCGGTGCCGCCATCCTCCTCGTCGCGGATCTCGGTCCAGTCGAGCACCACCGCCTGGTCCTCGTCGCCCGACCATTCGACAAAGCATACCGCGATCGAGCCGATCTTGGTCGAGTGGATCGCCTTCAGCACGCGCGGGTCGGTCAGGGCGGCGGCATAGCCCTTGCGCTGCAGCTCGAACTCGCCGTCGTCGATGCTGCGCGAAACGTCGGCGGCGAGCACCACTTCGAGCCCGACCTCGGCGGCGCGCGGCGAGCCGGCGACCGACGCCACCGCGACCAGCGCCAAGGCAGCGAGCGCATATCTCATCGTTGCCCCTCCCGTTCGATTTGCCGCAACATAGGCGGCGCGCCCGTTCCGCGGAAGAGACTTGACCACATCGTGATCGCCCGCCCGGCGTGCTGTCAGCGCGGAAATACCGGACGAGCGGTGCCGCCGGGGATAGAATAGGCTGATGGCGCTGCCACCCGACCAGGCTCTTTGGCTGCGATCGGCCGAAGAGATTTGCCGGCGCTCCAGCGGGCGGCTGACCCGGTTGCGGCGCAATGTCCTGCTGCTGATATTGTCGGCCGAGCGGCCACGGACCGCTTATGAGCTCCTGGGCCTGCTGCGGCCCGGCGACCCGTCCGCGACCCCGGCGAGCGTTTATCGCAGCCTCGAATTCCTGGTCGGCCAAGGGCTCGTCCACCGGATCGAAAGCTCGAAGTCTTTTGTCGCCTGCGCCATGCCGGACCACGCGCATCCGAGCCAAATGCTGGTCTGCCGCCGCTGCGGCACGGCGGTCGAGACCGAAGACCTGCACGTCGCTGCTGCGGCCGAAGAGCTGGGTCGCCGCCTCGGTTTCGTCCTCGACCGCAACACGCTCGAACTAACCGGCCTCTGCCCCTCCTGCCGCTGACCTGCGGCAAGTCCGACGCCCCCGGGGCGTCGGAGCTTTGGATGCTTTGCATCATAAAATGATATATTGTATCAATTCCCTGTTTGATATAACATATCATAATAAATCGCACGTCGGGCATCAGCCCGGCATCGCGCGGCGTTTCTTGCGACGGGATATCCGATGGCGAGCCGAACCTGCGTCGCGATACGGATTGTTTCCGCGACATTTCCGCTCGTGTTGACGGGCGGCGGCTCAATTGCGCAGGAGCGCGGGACAGCGGCGAACGACGCTCCGACCATAGCCGTCGCGGTGCCGTCGGTCGGCAACAATCCTCCGCTCGATCTCGGCCAGCTCGACGTCGTCGCCAAAGAGCTCGACACCGCCCTCCAGGAAATCCAGCCGAGCCTTGGCGCCAGCACCTTTGAATTCGGGCGGGCGGCGATCGAGACCCAGCCGCAGGGCGACAACCAGTCGTTCAACCGCCTGCTGCTGCAAGCGCCGGGCGTGGCCCAGGATTCGTTCGGCCAGCTGCATATCCGCGGCGACCACGGCAATCTCCAGTTTCGCCTGAACGGGGTCATCTTGCCGGAAGGGATCAATGTCTTCGGCCAGGCGCTGCAAACGCGCCTAGCCCATTCTGTGTCGCTGATCACAGGCGCATTGCCGGCCCAATACGGGCTGCGTACCGCCGGCATCATCGACATCGAGACCAAGACCGGGACATTGGATCCGGGCGGCTCGTTCGCACTCTACGGCGGTTTGCAAACCACCTTTCAGCCGAGTGCCGAATGGGGCGGCCGGGTCGGCCAGATCGACTATTACGTCACCGGCGAAATCCTGCACAACGCCGAGGGGATCGAAAATCCGGCGCCGAGCGGGACCGCAATCCATGACATTTCCGACCAGCCGCGCGGCTTTGCCTACATCTCCGGCATCATCGACCCGACGACGCGGGTTACCGGCATCTTCGGCGTGTCGCGCAGCGAATATCAGATCCCGAACAATCCAGGCCAGACTCCCAGCCTCGGCCTAACCGTCGACGGCGTCGGTAATTTCAACTCGGCCGCGCTGAACGAGAACCAGCGCCAGATCACCGATTACGCGATCGTCGCGCTGCAAAAGCAAATCGGTCAGCTGGATTTCCAGCTCTCCGCCGTCACCCGCTACAGCGACGTCTATTTCTCGCCCGATCCGCTCGGCGACCTTTTGTTCAACGGGATCGCCCAGACCGCCTACCGGCGCAGCATCGCCAATGGCGTGCAAGGCGACGGCAGCTATGCGGTGTCGCCTGACCACACGTTGCGCACCGGATTTTACATCCAGGGAGAACGTTCCTCTTTCTTTACCAATTCGAGCGTGTTGCCGACCGACCCGGACAGCATGCAGGCCAGCGACGAGCCCTTCACGATCCTCAATTCGGGAGCGACGACGGGGTGGCTCTACAGCACGTATCTGCAAGACGAGTGGCGGGTCACCTCAAAGCTGACCGTCAATTTCGGCTTGCGCTTCGACCAGATGGCCGAGTTTGTCGATGCGCGGCAGCTAAGCCCGCGCGTCAACATCGTGTGGCAGCCGACCGACGCGACCACCGTCACCGCAGGTTATGCGCGCTATTTCACGCCTCCTCCGTTCGAACTGATCGCGCCGACCACGATCTCGCTGTTTGCCGATACGACGGCGGCCCCGACGGTGACGCTCGACAGCCGGGCCAAGGCCGAACGCGACCATTATTTCGATGTTGGCGCCACCCATGTCATCCTGCCGGGGCTCAAGGCGGGCATCGATGCCTACTACAAAATTGCCAGCGACCTGATCGACGAAGGGCAGTTCGGCGCGCCGATCCTGCTGACGCCGTTCAACTATCAGAAAGGGCTGGTCGACGGCGTCGAGGCGACCCTCGGCTACGATATCGGCGACTGGTCATTTTACGGGAATTTTGCTGCGTCGAGGGCGCTCGGCAAGAAAATCGTCTCGGCCCAATTCAATTTCGATCCGGACGAGCTCGCCTACATCGCCAACCATTATATCCATCTCGATCACGACCAGACCTACACCGCTTCGGCCGGGATCAAGTACCGGCTGCCGCAGGCGAGGACCCGCTTTGCCGTTGATCTGACCGCCGGCAGCGGGCTCCGGGCGACCACTGGCGCGATCCCCAACGGGAGCAGCCTGCCCGGCTATCGGCAGGTGAATTTCAGCATCGTGCAGCCGGTCGATACCGGCATCTACAAGGGGCTCGAGCTGCGCTTCGACATCGTCAACCTGCTCGACGAGGTGTATCAGATCCGCAACGGCACCGGGGTCGGCGTCGGCGCCCCGCAATTCGGCCCGCGCCGCACCTTTCTCGCCGGGGTGACGCAGCGGTTCTAACCGCCGCCGCGCCTACAGGTTGGTGGCGATGCGGCGGCCCGGCGCGGTGTAGGCGCGGCCCCAGGGGGACCACTCGCCGGCGACCGGCTGCTCCGGGTCGCGGTCGCGCCGCCAGCAGACATCGGCGCCGGGCGGGGCGTTGATAAATTTGGTGGCGTTCGGCGGCAGCAGGAATTCGAGCGTCGAGACATAGCCCGGGCCGCGCACGCCGCAATCGGGGTTGGCGGTGATCACCGCCTCGACCCGGGTCGGCCCGAAATCCGGGTTGCTGAGCAGCAGCGTGCCGCCCTGCACCGGCGGCGGCGCGCAGCCGGCGGCGCAGACGAGCACCATCGCCAGCGAAGTCGAGCGCGCGGTTTGTCGCCGCGCGCCGCGGGCCCGCCGGGCCAAACCGACCCGGCGGGCGACAACCGGCTCAAGCACCGCCGAGGAAATCCGTGGTCCAGCGCTGATAATCCTCGGCGCGGGTGACCCGGCGCATCAGCTCGGGCGGGGCGATGTTTTGGAGGTCGCGTACCTGGGTGCCCTCGCGCAGCGCTTTCAATGTCTGATAGACGGCCTGCACCGCCGCCGAGAATGGAGCATGCGTCTGCAAGGCGACGCGCACCCGGTGCGCGGCCAGCCATTCGAGGTTGCCGAGCTCGCCGCCGCCGCCACCCAGGATCAGCGGGATCTTGATCGCCGACGACACCGCCTCGACCGCTGCGACGGTGACCCCGCCGGCGAGAAACACGGCATCCACCCCGGCCGCCTCATAGGCTTTCGCCCGCTTGATCGCCTCGTCGAGGTTGGCGATGGCGAGAGCGCTGGTGCGGCCGGCGATGACGAGCTTCGGATCCTGGCGCGCCGACAGCGCCGCCTTCATCTTGCCGACCCCTTCCTCGACCGCGCTCAGGGCGGGCTTGCCGCTGGGGCCGTGGGGGCGCGGCAACACCGTGTCCTCGATCGACATGGCACAGATGCCGGCCGTCTCCAGCTCCTCGACGGTGCGCCGCACGTTGAGCGCGTTGCCGTAGCCGTGATCGGCATCGACCAGGAGGGCGAGGTTGCCGGCGCGGCAGATGCGGTTCGCCTGCGCGGCGAACTCGGTCAGGGTCAGGACCACGAGGTCGGGCGCGCCGAGCACCGCCATCGACCCGATCGAGCCCGAAAACATGCCGATCTCAAAACCGAGATCTTCGGCGATGCGGGCCGAGATCGCGTCGTAGACGGACCCCGGATGGACACAGCGGTTGCTGCTCATCAACGCGCGAAACCGCTCGCGCCGTTCGCTCCAATTCATCGTAGAAGGCTCCCCCATGGGCATCGGATCGAGCGCGATGATAGGGGGCAATCGCGCACGGGACAAACACAAGCGCGCGCTGGTGCCGGGCTGCATCGCTTTTTGGCCGCTGCCGACGATCCCCGTCTCTATTCCGAATCCTCGATGATATGAAGCGCGGCCTTGCCGCGGCTCACCGCATTCGGCGAGAGGCGCCGGTCGAAGGTTGCCAACCGCCCCCGTTTGGCGACGGCGAGAGCCAGAAGGTAGGTATCGGTGACTTGGGCCGGCGTCGTGATCCGCGCAACATCGATGATGGCAGTGTCCATAAGACTGAGGTCGTCTTGCCAAAAGACGTGACCAGGCAAAGCGCAGAGGCGGATGACGATCGGCGCAACTGCCGCCGGCGAGCCGGCCGAATTCGGGTATTTCGGATGACCCACGATCCGGATGACGCCGTTCTCGGTCATCGGGCAGGTCGCCCAAGAGGCGGCGCCCGTTGCGGCGAACCATCGATGCGCCGCGTCATGCCCGACATGGGTCGGATCGATCAGCGCGATCAAGACATTCACGTCCAGCAAAAAAGTCACGGCAGCTCATCACGCAGCATATTGACGATGTCGAGCGTAACAATCGCGTCCGCTCTACGCACCGGCAGAAGCGGTACGCCGTTGCGCTCGATCGCGGCGACCGGCGGATGGAGCGATTTGCGCGCCAGCTGCGATACGACCTTGCCAATGCTTTGGTTGCGTTGCCGTGCGATGGCTTTGGCTGCCGAGAGCACGTCATCATCGATCGAGATCGTCGTGCGCATCGCGAATCACAAGGCAGTGCATCACGCATCATACACCAGAGCTCGACCATAACGGGATAACAAATGCCGAGGTCGGATTGCCTCTCCGCGCACGTCACCTTAAGGTTCCCGCGACGCGATACCGGGAGAGATCGATGGACAAGCGCATCGCGGTGATCGGGGCGGGGGCGATCGGCGGCTATACCGGCGGCCAGCTCGCGCATAACGGGTTCGACGTGACCTTGATCGACCCGTGGCCCGAGCATATCGAGACGATCCGCCGCGACGGGCTGACGCTCGAAGGCGTCACCGAGGAAGAGCTCGTCCGCGTCCGGCCGCAGACGATGCACGTGACCGAGATGCAGCGGCTCGCCAAGGAGCGGCCGATCGACATCGCCATGGTCGCGGTCAAATCCTACGACACAGCATGGGCGACGGCGCTGATCGCGCAATACCTGGCACCCGGCGGCTATGTCGTGTCGTTGCAGAACTGCATGAACGAGGCGGCGATCGCCGGTGTCGTCGGCTGGGACAAGACGGTGGGCGCCATCCCGGCGCTGCTCTCGGCCGAGCTTTACGCACCGGGGCGCGTGCGCCGGACGGTCGCCAAGGGGGCCTCGACCGACGAGTTCTACCGCGTCGGCGAGGTGCACGGCCGGATCACCCCGCGGCTCGAAGAATTGGCGGCGATGATCGCCACCGTCGATACCGTCAGGCCGACGACCAACCTCTGGGGCGAGCGCTGGTCAAAGCTCTGCGTCAACGGCATGAGGAACGGCATCGGTGCCGCCACCGGGCTTTCGGGCAACGGCATGGACCGGCACGACCGGATCCGCCGGCTCAGCATCCGCCTCGGCGGCGAAGCGGTGCGGGTCGGCCAGGCCTTGGGCTACGAGCTCGAGCACATCCGCATGCACGAGCCCGAAGCCTTGGCCCGCGCCGCCGAGGGCGATGCGAAGGCGCTCGACGAGGTCGAGAGCGCCATCATCGCGGCCGCAACCTCAAACACCCGCAGCGACTTGCAGCGCCCGTCGATGGGCCAGGACATGCTCAAGGGCCGCCGCACCGAGATCGATTTCATCAACGGGCTGATCGCCGCGAAGGGTGTCGAGGTCGGCTGCCCTGCACCGACACACCTGAAGCTGATCGCCGCGGTCAAAGCGGTCGAGCACGGCCGGATGCCGGCGGCGCCGGAAAACCTGTACGGGCTCTGATTGCCGCGATCCTTTCCTTCCCTTGATCTACCTCGAGTTCGCGAAGTCAGCTTTCGAAGCCGTGTCAGCTCTTATAGTGGAGGTGAGGCCCGTTCCATTGCTCTGCCGTCGGCTCCGGATCGGGAAGGTAGTTGGCGAGCGAGGCAAGCACTTTCGTTCTATCTCGCAACGTTTTCAGCTCCTCGGGCGGCAGCGGATTACCTTTTCTGGGAGCTATGCCGAGCTTTATATCGGCATGACCTTTGAACACCTCCCGAGTGTCAATTATTTCTGCTCCGGACCCGCGTACCTGCTTTGCACTCAATAAGGCTATTCCTCTATAAATCTTCCCCTCGTGCGGGTTTTCAAGCAACCTCGCGTGACGCTTGCAGGCGTCGGCCCCGATCCAGCTCGCTCTCATGACCGAAATTTCATCGGTGTCGTTCGGCGGCAAATACGCGGTCGGTTTTAGCGTCCCGTTCTTTCTGACGTGGAACGGACTGCAAATGCCGCGCGCAATTACCTCTTCGTCTGCGATTTCACGTGGCCAGATGCTCATGCATGCATCGGCGCCTGCATGCGCACCTCGGTCACCGATGCTGGATGAGTTGCGTTCGGGGACATCGCCTGTTTAACAAGGACAAGAATTTGCGGGTCTACTGTATCAGCGCTTCCTTCAAAAAATGCCGTCTGTTGCTGACCGGTGGCAACGAAGCCGCTATAGCGAGCGGTCCCAATTTCAATATAGGCTTCGGCGCGGCCCGCTTCCCACTCGAAGGAAATCGTCCCGGAAGGACACGGTGAGATTTCTGGCATCGATGGACCGCGGGGGGTAGCTTCGATCACGGAAATGAACCAAAGCGCATTGGCGCGCACCTCCTGTGAGATAGCCGAAGCGCCATACCCGTCCCAGTTCTCCGGTAGCCGAGACAATTCTTCTATGGCCGAACGGGCGGCCTTGCCCTGCTCAAGTCGCGCAGCAATCGGTTCGAGGGTGGAAACCGTTTGTTTCCAAAGGACAAGCCATTGGTCTACCCCAACCTGTGCTATATCCGACCAGTCGGCGGACATCGAATTCAAGCCAAGCTTGACGGAATTGTTCAGTAGGGCGGGCGGGTAAGTCAGAGCGCTGACTGTGTTGCGGTCCATCATGTTTAGCTCGCTTCGATGGGTTCCATGATTTGGTAGATCCTTTTAGTGGCTCCTGCGAATATCCGATGAATCACCTCGTGTTCTCCCTCGAATTCCGCCATCACATCGTCGGCGTTAGCTGAAACAGGCTTTGCAACGCTCGCGGTTATATCCATAATAACGGCTTGTTCACTCGCTACTTGACCCTCTGCCAACGTCAGCGACATTTGTTGTCCGGATTTCAGGGGAAACGCCAGTTGCAAGGCGGGCTTTACGTCCGCATTTAGCGCAATCTCGGCCTGTACAGCGGTGGGAAGCTCAATGGCAAACCCGAGAACCTCTCGCATAAAAGACGCGGTCGAACGACCTTGCGAAAATTTATGGTCAAACGAGTTGATGTATCGGAGGTTGACGCTGGTGAAGGGTGCATTTCTCTCAGATGGATCGCGCGTTTCCAGGAGGATCCGCACGCCTTCCTCCACGATAGGCCTAAAATCCTGCCAAGACTGATATGGCGGTGTGATGTTTGCTGAGAACACGCCTGCTCCGATCTGATAGAGCGTGGTCCCTTCTTCCGGCACCCTCTTCCGAAACCGATATATCGCCTGGAAGGGGATGATTGGAGGGAACCCGGGCGGAACGAGTCGCTCAACCCGCTCGTAACCGAGCGCACCCGCCCGTGAGCCGAACCGCATGAAGAATTCCTCATGCGATCCGGTTGGCAGGAGGACGCCACCTCGCTGTTGACCGCCGGGCAGTTGCGGACCCCATCTGAGCTCCGCAATCAGTTCAACGAGAGGAGGATGTCTGAACCGCACGGTCATGCTTCACCGCTCAAACCATCTCGCCGATGGTCGCGCTCCCTGGAAAGCCAGCATTTCCTACTCTGCTGGAATTTTTCCTTGCAAGATAGATGTGATGTCGCATGGCCCAAAACCACAGCGCCTCTTGCACGGCGCTGACGAACGCCATCCTACCAGGCGATCGTCAGCTTGCCGTCGTGCATTTCATAGCTCTTCAGCCGGCTGAGAAAGCTCTGGCCGAGCAGGGACATGTCGAGGTTTTCGATGACTGCGGCGGGGACCTCGCCGACCGCCAGCTGGCCGATGCGGATCTCGCGCAAGGTGATCGGCGCCATCCGGACGGAGCCGTTGGCGGTGTTGGCGCGCCGGGTGTAGGCGAGCCCGTCGGGGTCGATCCCGGCGGCGCGCGCATCGGCCGGGGTCAGCGTGACCAAGGTGGCGCCGGTATCGACCAAAAGGCGCATCGCCGCCCCGTTGACGGCCGCCTCGACAACGACATGGCCGCGTGCATTGGCCGGATAGACGAGGGTGTCGAGCGCCGGCTCGCTCGTCTCTCCGGGCGGGCTCGTCTTGGGGAAATCGACTGGCGCCGTGACCGCCTTTGGCAGCAGCTGCGCGCCGCGCTCGACCAAGCCGACGCACAGAAGCGCGACGCCGCACCACAGCAGCACCCGGCGCAGCGCCCAGCCGATCACATCGCCGCTCCGAAAAATTCGCCGGCATCCTGCGGCGGCGGCGCTTAAGCTTTGGTAAAGGCGGTTATTCGGCGGCTTCGGGATGGCCGGCAGCGGGCCAGCGCCGCGGCTCCATCCGGCGCAATTCAGCTTCGGTCGGCCAGCCGTCCCAGCCCGGCCGCGCCGTGCGCGCGAACATTTCGAGATAGGGCCCCGCGCACAACGCCTCGATGCGCTGGTAGGCCTCGTCCGGCTTGCGGCTGTGCTCGCGCCGTGGCGATACGATCAATTTCCGAACATCGGCGCGGCGGCGCTTGGGGTGGCCGCGGGTGGCGAGCAGGCACAGCTCGGGATTGGCGCGGGTCCAAAAGCCGAGCCCGGTGAAAAAGCTGGTGTCGCGGTAGATTGCCGGCTCGGCGAATTTATTGAGCTTGGCCCAGTAAAAGCCGACGGTCTTATAGGTGAAGCCCCAGGCGCGGATCACCTCGAACGCCGCCGGCAGCAGCGGGTCGGTCGCCCACAGCAGCAGCACACAATCCTTCGCCGCCCACTCGGCGACCGGCAGCTCTTCGATCGCGGCGCGCGACATGCAATCGTAATAGGCTTCGGCGCTGCGCCCTTTGCCCTTCCGCGAATAGGTGGCGAAGGTCCAAGGCGGATCGGCATAGATCAGCCGGTATTCCCCGGCCTGCGGCGGCGCGCTCATTGCGATCCCCTTTGCGCTGGCGCGACGATGGTCGGGGTAGTGCTGCGACCGGTCAACTACCCGCTCTCGCTGTCCTCGCCGGGGGCTTCGTCGGTCGGGATGACGTAATTGCCTTTGAGCCAGCGGCCGAGGTCGATCTGGGCGCAGCGGGTCGAGCAGAACGGCCGGTTTTGGGGCGTCGCCGGCTTGCCGCAGATCGGGCAGGGACGCGAGGCGGGTGGCTTCGGGATCGGCATCGCATAGCGATATAATTACAGCGCGGCGATTTCAAACCGCTCGCGAGAGCGCGCCGGATCGATTTCGATCGCGACCTTGCGGCCGAATCGCTGTTCGAGCCCGTGGACGGCGCCGGCTACGGCACCCGCGAGCGCTGCCGCGACATCGGCCGCGACGATCAAGCGCCATTGCCGTCCCGGTGCGGCGCGCGCCTCGCGTTGCAGCGCTCGCAGCGCCTCATAGGCGACGGTCGGCGCGGTTTTGCGCGGAGCATTCGTTTCGAGGTCGAGCAGGGCCTCGGCCAGCGGCCGGCGGCGGCGCGGGCGCACCAGCTCGAGATGGCCGAGCCGGGTCCAGCCGAGGATTCGCGGCTGCGCCGGGTCGGGCATGAGCGCCTCGGCAAGCGCCAAACGCACCCGCTCGCGCAACGCCGGACGGTCGAGCCCGACAAAATCGACGACAATCCCGCCGCCGAGGCTGCGCCGCCGCATTTCGCGGGCGATGGCGACCGCGGCCTTGAGATTGGCCGCAAGTGCTGTGCGTTCGGGCGATCCCGTCGGCGGCGACCCGCTATCGACATCTATGAGGGTCGCGGCGGCGGTGGCATCGATCCGGATCGAGCCGGCGCCATCGAGCGGCACGACGGGTGCGAGCGCGCCCTCGAAGAGAGCGTCGAGATCGATCGGCCACTCGTCCTCATCGGCATGCGCCACGAGCGCGCTCAGAAAGGCCGCGCGAGCCTCCGGGACGGCGGCGACATCGCCGACGAAGACCTGCTCGACGGCCGGGGCCGCACCGGCGAGGGCAGCGGCAAAGGTCGCGTCCGGACGAAGCCGGGCGGGCGGGTCGCGGCCGGCGGCCCGTGCCGTGATATCGGATCCGCATTCGGGCTCGACGCGCATCGTCAGCCGCGCCGCCTTGCCGCCTTGCGCTTCGCGGCGGATTTGCACGATGACCTGTTCGCCCTCGGTGAGCCGCCCGCCCTCGGTGAGCCGTCCGCCGCGCGGCAAGATTTCGCGATCGGGCAGGAATGCCGGCCGGCCGCCGCCGATATCGACGAGGCTGGCGCCGAGCGCCGGCAGCAGCCGCTCGACCCGGCCCAGATAAAGGCTGCCGAGCTCGGCACCCTCGCCGCGCTCGACCAGGAGCTCTGCCGGCCGGCCGTCCTCGACCAGGACCGCGCGCCACTCGCCGGGACCGGCGGCAATAAAGAGGCGGCGCTTCAACTCGGCCGCCAGCCGCGGCCGGCGAGCAGCTGCGCGGTCTCGTAAAGCGGCAATCCGACGACGTTCGAATAGGAGCCGGCGACCCAGCGGATCAATGCCGCGGCGCGGCCCTGGATGGCGTAGCCGCCGGCTTTGCCTTGCCATTCGCCGCTCGCCAGATAAAGGGCGATCTCGTCCGAGCTGAGCCGCTTGAACCCGACCTGGCTATCGACCCGGCGCAGCGTCAGCGTGCCATCGGGAGAGGCGAGCGCCACTCCGGAGCGGACCCGGTGCCGCCGCCCGGACAACAGCTCGAGGCAACGCCGCGCGCTCGCCTCGTCTTCGGGCTTTGGCAGAATCCGCCGGCCGCAGGCGACGACCGTATCGGCGGCGAGGACAAAGGCGCCGGGGTGGCGGGGTGCGACCGCGCGCGCCTTCTCGGCCGCGAGGCGCAGCGCATAGGCCGCCGGCAATTCGCCCGCGACGGCGCTTTCGTCGATCTCGGGCGGGTCGATCCGGTCGGGCACGATGCCGATCTGGCGCAGCAATTCGAGCCGGCGCGGCGAGGCCGAAGCAAGCACCAGCGGCGCCGTCACCACCGCTCAGCCCCGCAAATGCAGCACGCAGATCAACGTAAAGAGCCGCCGGGCGGTGTCGTGGTCGACCGCGACCTTGTCGGCGAGCCGCTCGGCCAAGAGGCGCGAGCCCTCGTCGTGCAAGGCGCGCCGGCCGATATCGATCGCCTCGACCTGGGCCAGCCCCGAGCTCTTGATCGCCTGGTAATAGCTCTCGCACACCATGAAATAGTCTTTGACGATGCCGCGAAACGGGGCGAGCGGCAGCACGATGGTTTCGCTCGATCCCGCTTCGGGGCCGCGCAGGTCGAGGTTCAGGCGGTTTTCTTCGATCGCCAGGCGCACCTGGAACGGCCCCTTTTTCCCCGAGGCCGGCGCAAAGGAATTGTTGATCAGGAGGTCGGAGATCGCGGCGGCGCGCTCGTGCTCGATCTCGGCGCTGCGGCGGACGACGGTATGCTCGTCGAGCGTGATGCCGGCGATCCGCTGGGTATCGGTCATGACCATCGGACTATCGGCGGCCGAGCCGGATCGACCCGAGCCGGATCGACAGCGACAGCGCGTGCGCGTCGAGCCCTTCGGCCTCGGCGAGGCGGATCGCGGCGGGTGCGAGTGCCGCAAAGCCCGCCTCGTCGCAGCGCACCAGCGAGCTGCGCTTCATAAAGTCGAGCACGCCGAGGCCCGAGGCGAAGCGCGCGCTGCGCGATGTCGGCAGCACATGGTTCGGGCCGGCGATGTAGTCGCCGATCGCCTCCGGCGTCCAACGGCCGAGAAAGATCGCGCCGGCGTGCTGCACCTCGGCGGCCAGGGTTTCGGCCGCGTCGAGCGCGAGCTCCAAATGTTCCGGCGCGATCCGGTCGATCAACGCGGGCGCCTCGCGCCAATCGGCGACGATGATGACGGCGCCATGCGCTTGCCAGCTGGCGCGCGCGATGGCGGCGCGCGGCAGGTGCGCCAGCCGGTCTTCGACGGCCCGCTCGACAGCGCCCGCAAAGGGCTCGTCGTCGGCGATCAGCATCGCCTGGGCGGCGCCGTCGTGCTCGGCCTGCGACAACAGGTCGGCGGCGATCCAGGCCGGATCGTTGGCGCGGTCGGCGACCACCAAAATTTCGGAGGGGCCCGCGATCATGTCGATGCCGACCCGGCCGAAGACCTGGCGCTTGGCCGCGGCGACATAGGCGTTCCCGGGTCCGACGATCTTGTCGACGGCGGCGATCGTCGCCGTGCCGTAGGCGAGGGCAGCGATCGCCTGCGCCCCGCCGACCCGATAAATTTCGTTGATGCCGGCCAATTCGGCGGCGGCGAGGACGAGCGGGTTGAGCCTGCCGCCCGGCGCCGGCACGGTCATGACCAGCCGCTCGACGCCGGCAACCTTGGCCGGGATCGCGTTCATCAGCACGGATGACGGATAGGCCGCGGTCCCGCCCGGAACATAGAGCCCGGCGGCGGCGACCGGGCGCCAGCGGGTGGCGAGCCGCACACCGAGCGGATCGATGTAATCGATCGGCTCGGGCAATTGCCGGCGATGAAAGCTTTCGATCCGCTCGGCGGCGAGCCGCAGCGCCGCCACGGTCTCGGCCGGCGCTCGGGCGGCGCCGTCGGCGATTTCGCGACGGCCGAGCCGCAGCCCGCTTTGGGCGGGGTCGAACCCGTCGAACCGGCGGGTATAATCGAACAGCGCCGCATCGCCGCGGGCGGCGACGTCGGCGAGGATCGCGGCAACCGCCGCATCGACATCGGCCGCCGCCTCGCGCTTCGCCTCGATGAGGCGGGCGAACGCCGCGGCAAAGCCGGGGTCGCGGGTCGACAGCCTGACCGGCATCAGCCGTGCCGGCCGGCCGCAGCGCGGAAGCGCTCGATCCAGCCGCCCACTTCCTCGGGCTGCGTCTTCAGCGCCGGGCGGTTGACGATCAGCCTGGAGCTGATTTCGGCGATGCGCTCGACCTCGACGAGGCCGTTGGCGCGCAGCGTGGCGCCGGTCTGCACCAGATCGACGATATGCTGGCAGAGGCCGAGCGCCGGGGCCAGCTCGATCGCCCCGTTCAATTTGATGCATTCGGCCTGGACGCCGCGCGCGGCAAAATGGCGGCGGGTGATTTCCGGGTATTTGGTCGCGACGCGGATGTGGCTGCGCGCGGCGAATTCGTGCCCACGGCACTTTTCGGCCGCGGCCCACTCCGCGGTCGCCGCCACCGCCAGCCGGCAATGCCCGACCTCGAGGTCGAGCGGCGCATACACCTCGGAATAGTCGAACTCCATCAGCACGTCGTTGCCGGCGACGCCGAGCTGGGCGGCGCCAAAGGCGACATAGGTGGCGACGTCGAAGCTGCGCACCCGGATCAAATCCAGGCCGGGCTCGCTGGTGGCAAACCGCAGCTGGCGGGAATCGGGGTCGTCGAAAGCGGGCTCGGGCTCGATCCCGAGACGCCGCAGGAGCGGCATGACCTCGGCGAGGATGCGGCCCGCCGGCAGCGCCATGATCAGCCGGTGCGCGGACAAGGCGGCCGGTCTCAACCGGCTTCTGCCGGATCGTGGCGCGGCTGCCATCGGGTCGGCCACGGATCGCCGAAATCCTCGACCCGACCGCGGATGCGCGCGGCGGCGAGGCGGATCGCGATGCCGCCCGAAAATTCGAGCCGGATTGCCATATGGGCGCCCTCCTCGGCGGCGTGGATCGCCAGCAGCGACAGGATCCGGTCTTCCTCACGGCGGCGAAATCCGCGATAGGAGACCCGATCGACCTCGTCGAAGGTCAACGCGCACAGCACCCGCTCGTATCCCGGCCGGCCCATCGCCCGGCGCCGCGACCGCTCCCAGCGAAACCGGTTGGCGGCCAGAAGAAAGCGCCGCTCGGCCGCGACATAGGCCAAATCGCGGACCGGGACAAAGGCGTCCTGCAGGCAGGCGGACAAGACGGCGAGATCCTCGGCGTCCTCGGCCCGCAGTTTCAGCGCGGCAATCGCCTCAGGCGCCATCGCGCAGCCTTTCGATGCGCGCACCGCAACGGGCGAGCTTGTCCTCGAGCCGCTCATAGCCGCGATCGAGATGATAGACGCGGCTGATCACGGTCTCGCCTTCGGCGGCAAGGCCGGCGACGACCAGCGACACCGAGGCGCGCAGATCGGTCGCCATGACTGGCGCGCCCATCAGCCGCGGCACCCCGCGCACCGTCGCCGAAGAGCCGTGCACGGCGATGTCGGCACCCATGCGGCCGAGCTCGGGAACATGCATAAAGCGGTTCTCGAAGATCGTCTCGGTGATGATCGAGGCGCCATCGGCCCCGGTCATCAGCGCCATGAACTGCGCCTGCAGATCGGTCGGGAAACCGGGGTAGGGCGCGGTCGCGATATCGGTCCCGGCGAGCCGGTCGCCGCGCCGCCTGATGTCGATGCCGTCATCGGTCTCGGCGATGGCGAGGCCGGCGCCGTCGAGGATGCGCGCCACGGCCGCGACAAGGCTGAGCCTGGTGCCGGTGAGCCGCACCTCGCCGCCGGTCGCCGCCGCCGCCATCAGATAGGTGCCGGTCTCGATCCGGTCGGGGATGATCCGATGGCGCGTCCCGTGCAATTCGCCGACCCCGCGGATGTTGAGCCGGTCGCTGCCGATGCCGTCGATCCGCGCACCCATGGCGACGAGGCAATCGGCGAGGTCGCCGATCTCGGGCTCGCGCGCCGCGTTGATCAGCATCGTCTCGCCATCGGCGAGCGCCGCCGCCATCAAGAGGTTCTCGGTGGCGCCGACCGAGACCGACGGAAAGACGATCTCCGCACCCTTGAGCCCCTTCGGGGCGCGCGCCTCGATATAGCCGCCGGTGAGCTCGACCGTGGCGCCGAGCCGGCGCAGCCCCTCGATATGGAGATCGACCGGTCTGGTGCCGATGGCGCAGCCGCCTGGCAACGACACGCGCGCCCGGCCGCAGCGCGCGACCAGCGGCCCCAGCACCAATACCGAGGCGCGCATCTTGCGGACGAGGTCGTAGGGGGCGGTGGTCGAGGTGATGTGCGCCGCGGCGAGGCCGAGCGTGTGCGCCCTCGCTTCGCCGATATCGACGCCAACGCCGTGCTGGACCAAGAGGTTCGCCATCGTCGCAATGTCGGCGAGGTCGGGGACGTTTTCGAGCGTCAGGGTTTCGGCGCTCAAGAGGCTCGCCGCCATCAACGGCAGCGCCGCGTTCTTGGCGCCGCCGATCGGGATCACCCCCGCGAGCGGCACGCCGCCTTTGATCCGGATCTTGTCCATCGCCCCGGCTCTCCGCGCCGCCCGCCGGGCATCACAGGCCCCGAATGGCGGCAGACGATCAATCGGCGGTCTCGCCGCCGCGGTCGTTCTTTGTACCGGAGAGTGCCTCGCCGCTCAACCCGGCGGGCTTTGCCGGCCGCAATGCTGCCTGCTCCTTGCGCCGCCGCAGATTGGCGCGCAGCGCTGTTGCCAGCCGTGCGTCGCGCGCCGCGCGCTCGGCCGCTGTGCTCGGGGTCCCGGTCGGCGAGCTTCGCATTCCGCAATGCAACAAAACCCGCCAGCGATGTCAAGCAGCTCGCCGCTCGCCTTGCCAACCGGGGGCCTGTGCGCTATTCGTCGCCGCCCCGAATCGAAGCCCCGGCGGGCGGGCTGCCGTAGCTCAGTGGTAGAGCACCCCCTTGGTAAGGGGGAGGTCGTAAGTTCAATCCTTACCGGCAGCACCAGCCGATCAGCGCACCGGGAACACCTTCATCACCTCGTCGCCGAGGTGGTTGATGACCTTGACCGCGATGCGGCCGGATGTGGGCTTGGGGAAGGGGCGGGAGGTGTCGCTCCTGAGGCTGTCCCAGGCTTCTTTGTCGATCTCGGCCTTCAGCGTCGTCTTCAGCGCCTTGTAGGGGTCGGTCTCGGCGCCGAGGAAATAGGCATGGCGGACAAAAAAGCTCTCCTCGTTGTAGTCGGTGTCGATAAACCACAACGCGATCGATTCCGGCCCGCCCGAGACGACCTCGCCCCTTTGCGGGTGAAACACATCGACGCCCCGTAGAGTGACCTGTGTCCAGTGATCGGTGGTCAGCGAGAGCGGAAAATCAGCCGGCGTCAAAGCCTCGATCTCAGCGATCTCGTCAGGCCGGAGAGCATCCGGCCGATCTCCGCCGCCTGTTCGGACAAAGCCGTCGCCTCTGCCGGCATCAGATAGCCGAGCCTCGCCGCCAGGACCACGAACGTCTCCACCTCCGCGAGCGAACCCTTGGCCACGCTCAGGAACTGGAGGAGCTCCCGCGTGCCGTGCCGCTCCGCCCCCTCCGCGATGTTGGCCGGGATCGAGGCTGCCGCCCGCCGTGCCTGGCTGGTCAGGCCAAACCTTTCGTCCGGCGGCCAGGCGCTCGAGCTCCGATAGATCGCCACGGCCAAGTCGATCGACTTCTTCCACACCTCCAAGTCCCGATAGCTGCGCAAAGCGCTCATGGCTCATCACTTTACGGCCATTGCTGGTCACCAGCCACCGGCCGCAGACCACCTTGATGTCGGGCTCGCCGAAGATCACGAACAGATTGCCGGAGGCGGTGCTCTTCAACTCGCCGGCCATGTGCAAATCGGCGTTCATCCGCGCCTTCAAGATCGGGATGCGGCCGAGCCGCTCGAACTCCGAGGAATGGGCGTCGAAATTGAAGGCGCAGGCGATCACCACATCGAACCGCGCATCCGCCGCCTCGCGCGCCGCTTCGACCAGGTCGGGCCGCGACACCGTGCCGAATTCGGGGCCGAGAAAGATCGCCGCACGGCGCTCGACCCCCACCCTGCCCTCCCCCGCAGGCGGAGGAGGGTTGGGGAGGGGGTGCCCGCCCTCGATGTAGCGGCCTTCGGCGCAGATGAATTTGCCGGGCCAGGGGACGAGCGAGGTGAAGGCGATGCGGTCTTCCTTGTGCGCCTGCTGCACCCCGGCGGTCTTCAGGTTTTCGAGCACCATTTCGGCAAAGCCCGTGGTGTCGTCGCCCCAATCCGGGCCGTCTTCGGCGAGGGCGAGCGTGTCGATCAGGCTGTCGTCCTGATCGACCGCGAGGACGCGGTGCGGCGACAGGCTCTCGACCGTGAACGGGCCGGCGACGCGGATGCGCGAATGATCGGGATAGGGCTTGTCGTAGAGGTATTCGAGCTCGGCCTTGGCCGCGATCGAGGCGTCGATCTCCTGCTGCCGGGCGATCCGCGCCGCCCACCACCGGGCGTGCAATTCTTTTGCGGCGTCCGGCCAGGTGGCGCCGGCCTCGCGCGGGATCTCCCACTCCTGCCACGGCTCGGCGGCGTGCGTGCTTCGAGACGCGCGCTGCGCCCGCTCCTCAGCATGAGGAACGTTGATGCGAGACCCAAGGAAATCCTCATCCTGAGGAGGCTGCGCAGCAGCCGTCTCGAAGGATGCTGCATCGCCGCCGTGCGTGCTTCGACCCTTCGACAAGCTCAGGGGCCGCTGCGCCCGCTCCTCAGCATGAGGAACGTTGATGCGAGACCCAAGGAAATCCTCATCCTGAGGAGGCTGCGCAGCAGCCGTCTCGAAGGATGCTGCATCGCCGCCGTGCGTGCTTCGACCCTTCGACAAGCTCAGGGGCCGCTGCGCGGGCTCCTCAGCATGAGGAGTCCGAAGACCGGCATCGGCAACCGCTCCACCTTCATCCTGAGGAGCCTGCGCAGCAGGCGTCTCGAAGAGCCTGCCCCCGGCGGAAGCGGGGGATGCGCCGCCTCCTGAGCCTGTCGAAGGGCCGAGCGCGGCGTTGAGCCGGGACCGCAGCGGCTCCAGCGTCTCTTGCCAGCGCTCCCAGACCACGTCGATCTCGGCGTTGTTGGCGATCGATTTCAAGGTGATGTGCGGCACCCGCTCATAGACAAAGCCGTGGCGGAGGTCGCCGTGCGTCGCCGTCTCCTTCGGCGGGGTGCGGGTGACCTCGCTTTCTTTCTTCTGTCCCTCCGGGCTGTCGGCAAGCAGATAGTACGGATACCGCGCGCCCATGATCCGGGCGCGCGCCAATGCCAGTGCCACCCGCGACGTATCGATCGTGATCCAGCGCCGTCCCCATTGCTCGGCGACATACGCCGTCGTGCCAGAGCCGCAGGTCGGGTCGAGAACGAGGTCGCCGGGGTCCGACGCCATCAGGATACAGCGCTCTGCGATCCGCGGGGCCGTCTCGACCACATATCTCTTCTCCGCGGCTCCACCGACATCCGTCCATACGTTGTTGACTGAAAAGGCGCTGAAATCGTCGATCTTCCGCAGGTAGCGCAGCGCCATTGTCTGGCCCAGGACGCGGCCCGATTTTACGAGGCGGTCCATGCCGTCTTCATTCGTCTTCCATCGGCTTTGCGCGGTGGGCGTGAAGTCTCTGCCCTCGAATGCCACCCGAAACCAGGATGCGGCACCTTCGCCCTTGTCCCGGCCCATGCTGGCTGATTGAAGCTGATCTGCCGTAAAGAAAACTGCGCCGTCCGGTATTTTCTCACGACCCTCTCGTTCCTCAGGAGCCGCTGGCCGACGACTTCCGTTAGACATCAGCACGCTGCCATAGTGACCCGCACCCGCTCCACCAATCGACTTGATACGATATAATTGGCGATATTTCGTCCTCTCCCGCTTCCTTGCGAACCAGAGGATAAAGTCGCAGACCGAGGACAGGAATTCATTTGTAGCAGAAGTGGTTTTGAGGAACGAAATCTGCGCGATGAAATTATCTTCACCAAACACCTCGTCCATCACAGCCCGCACGCGGTGCACGTTCTCGTCGCCGATCTGGACGAAGATCGAGCCGCGAATCGGCGAGGAGGTCGCGGGCGACGGTCAGGCGGTCGCGCAGATAGGTCAGATAGGAGTGGATGCCGTCGCGCCAGGTGTCGCGGAAGGCGCGCACCTGCTCGGGCTCGCGGGTGATGTGGTCCTTGTTGCCGTCCTTGACGTCGCGGCTCGTCGTCGACCACTGGAAGTTCGAGTTGAAGCGGATGCCGTAGGGCGGGTCGAGGTAGATGCACTGGACCTTGGCCCCTCAGCCCCTCGCGCTCGGCGAGGCTCGCCATGACCTGGAGGCTGTCGCCGAGGATCATGCGGTTCGACCAGTTGGCGTCGTGCCGGTAGAACTCGGTCGCCGCCTCCCTGTCGGGCAGGCCGTTGAAATCGGCGAACAAATCGGGGTTGCGATTGCGCGGGCGGCGGTTTCGGCGCGCCGCGCGCGGCTCTGGCGCAAGAGATCGTCGACCAGCACCTTCGGGTGAATCTTCTCCTGGATGTACAAGGGCGGGGCCTGGACGACGAGGCCCGACCAGTCCTCTTCGTCCTTGCCGCGCCAGACGAGCTGCGGGTCGAGATCGCGGTTGCGCCGCTCATAGGCGATGCGGATCGGGGTTTTCTCCCTTTCCTCCATCACCGGCTCGAGCTCGGCGGTCGGGATGTTGCGCCGCTTGTCCCGATGCCGCAGCGCCTCGACCGCGATCTCTCTCTTTGTCTTCGCCATGTGCTGCCTACCCCCTCATTCGGCTGGATCGCGGCCGTAGCGTCCCCCGCTTTCGCGAGGGCAGGCTCTTCGAGACGGCCGCTGCGCGCCCTCCTCAGGACGAGGAGCATCCGAGGCTGGCATCGAGGATTGCGTCCTTCGAGACGGCCGCTGCGCGCCCTCCTCAGGACGAGGAGCATCCGAGGGCGTGATAACCATTGCTTCCTCATGCTGAGGAGCGCCCGTCAGGGCGCGTCTCGAAGCATCTACGGGCGGCTTTGCAGCGTGTCGCCGTGACAATGCCGGCAAGGCGGCATGATCGCCCCGGATCAGCGCTTCTTTCTTCTCGCGTCGCCAGCCTTTGACCTGACGCTCCGCGGCGATGGCGTCTTCGATCCGTTCGAATTCCTGGCAGAACACCAAATCGACCGGCCGCCGATGGGCAGTGTAGCCGCCGAATGTACCGGCCTGATGCTCGGCCAGTCGCTGATCGAGGCTGCCGCGGGTCGTGCCGATGTAATAGGAGCCGTCGGCGCAGCGCAGCATATAGAGAAAAGCGTTCATCTGCCGGGCGGCTCTGCGTTGACGGCGCGCAGCCGTCCCGCCAAATCCTCGATGATTTCGGGCGCCGCGCGGATTTCCGCCTCCTCGGGCTCGGGCGGGGCGTCCTCCTCCGGATAGCGGAAGACGTGCACCCAGTCCGACCAGCCGCGGGCGGCCGCAACCAGATCGGCGATTTCCGGAAAGCTTGCCTGCGCCAGGCTCCCGAGCTGCGCCAGCGCATGTGTTTTGCCGCCGCGTTTGCCGGCCAGCGTCAGAAACCCCTTCAGCAGTTTTTCAACCGCCTGCTGGCAATGAAACGCGGCGGTGTCATGCAATGGCGGATCGGCTGCCAGACATGCCAAGACGCTGCGGCGATCGCGCTCGGCCACGCGCAGCCAGCGCTCAACCGCATTCCAACGGGCGTTCGGGCTCGGCGCTTTGATGCATGGTCCTTTGGCCGGGCCGTAGACGACGATCCCATCGGCGTCGGCCTCGGCGGCCAGCGTGTTGGCGATCGCGCGGTCACGCTCGAAGGTCTCGGCGCGCATCGGGAAGACATCGGCGGCATGGCGCGAATGGTGCGCCTCACGCCCGGTCTTCCAGCCCAGCTTCTCCGCCGGCGTGTCGTCATCGACGACGACGAGCAGATCGATGTCGCTGTCGCGCCGCGCGTCGCCGCGCGCCCGCGAGCCGAACAGGATCACCCGCTGCGGCCGGAAATACGCGACCACCGGATCGAGCAGGTCGCGTGGGATGCGCGGCTTCGTCATGCCGCGATCCTAGTATCCGGAATTGGTGAAGAACAAAACGCAGGCAGCTTTCCTTGCGTCCACCCCGGCGCCCGGCCTGCGCCGGGGTGGTCCTTTCTTTTCGCGCTCCAGCGGCTTGCGCATCATGCCGTGCGACCGCTGACGAAGCGCTGGACGAGCGCATCGAACCCGGCCGAGATCGCGTAGACGTTGGTGAATTCGGCAAAGGCCCAGCGGCCGTGTTGGCCGAGGTTGTTGACCCCCGGCACCCAATAGGCGTCCATCGTCGCCGCCTTCTCCTTGGCGTCCTCGCCGCGGTAGCCCTTGATCTCGACGACGAGGTTGAGCGGGTCATCATGACCGTCGTCGATGCGGACGATAAAGTCGGGCAGGTACTTTTTCGGCGTCGGGCCGAGGAGGTAGGGCACCTCAAAGCCGAGGCCCTGGTTCTTTACGTAGGCGAGGACGCGCGGGTGGCCCTCGACGACCCGGCACAATTCGGCCTCCCAATCGCTGTCGCACACCACCCAGTTGACGTGGCAGCGGCGGGGATCGGTCTTCCACCGGACGGGCTTTGAGGTCGTGAAGTTGACGTAGCGGGTGGTGCCGGTCGGGTTGTACGGGTTCAGCACCGCCTTCAACGGCCGCTCGCCGACCATCGCCGCCGTGATCGCGCGGCTGATCCGGTTGCACGCCATCTCGGCGATCTGCGGATAAAGCACCTGCGCTTCCTTGGTGCCGATGCAGCGCAGATAGCCGCCTTCCAGCCATTCGCGCGCGATCCGCTTCAGCTGGCCGAAGAGGTAGACCTTGGGCTCGCCGCCGGGGTCGCGAAACTTGTCGAGCAGCAGCCGGGTGAGCTTGAACAGAATTTCCGAGCGGCGCATCTCGTCGAGGTGCTCGACGGTCAGATCGACCGGCGCGCCGAGGATGCCCTGGTTCCGGGTTTCGGTCGGGCCGATCAGGTCGGGGGTGAGGTCGAGCGCCGAGTTTTGATCGAATTTTGCGGTAAGCCGCTCCTCGGGCAATTCGATGCGGTAGCCTTCGACCCGCGGGAAGACGATTTCGAGCGCGTCGCGGTCGGGCCGCACCGCGTGAACGCGCACCGTCTCGCGCGGCCTGGCCGGCGGTGCGACGACCGGCTTCGCGGTGAAGTCGAACGGGATGCCGAGGATGTCGGCGTATTCGACATTGAGCAGCTCTTCGTCGTTGAGGTCGTACGACTGGCGGCGCAGACCGCGCCCGACCACCTGCTCGCAGAGGAGCTGGGTCCCAAACGCGCGCACCCCGAGGATGTGGGTGACGGTGCTGGCGTCCCAGCCCTCGGTCAGCATCGAGACCGAGACGACGCAGCGGATCCCTTCGCCGAGCTGGCCGGGCTTGCCGACCGTGTTCATGACCTCGCGCAACAGATCCTGGTCGCTGAGGTTGTCGCCGGCCCGCTGGTCGCCGGTGCGCTGCACGATGTCGCGGCGGAAGCGCTCGATGGCGTCTGAATTCAATTCGCGGAAGGTCTTGTCGAGCGCCTCGCCCAATTCCAGCTGCTCGCTGTCGATCAAGAGCGTGCGCGGCGTCGGCAGCGCGTTGCCGTCTGCATCCTGGTTGCGAAACAGCGGGAAATGGCCGGGGATCGGGGTGCCCGACCCGTCCTCGTTCTCGTGCACATAGCCCGAGATGTAGTCGTAGACGAGCTTTGAGGCGGCGGTGTTGTTGCAGACGACGATAAAGACGGGATCGACCGCGGTCCCGGCCTCGCGCCACAATTCGAGCGTCCGGGCGTAATGGCCGTAGAGCGCGTCGAGCGCCGTCTGGAGCAGCTGCGGCAGCTTTTGCGGGTCGAGGGCGCCCGATTTGCCGCGCCCCTTCTTTGGCATCTCGGCCCGGATGTGCTCCCACAAATTCCGGTATTTCGGCATCTCGCCGCCGGGGATGTTGTCGGCGACGGGCACGCGCGGCAATTTGACGATGCCGCATTCGATCGCGTCCATCAGCGAGAAGTCGCTGACCGTCCATGGGAACAAGGTCCCCTCGGCATAGCCCGAGCCGCGCAGGAAGAACGGGGTCGCGGACAGGTCGTAGAGGCCGGCGATGCCGAGCTTCTTCTTGACGGTCTCGATGCCGGTGATCCACAGCCGCGCCGCCTCGTTGTTCTTTTTCGCCTCCTCCTTCTCTTCGCCCTTCAGGTCTTCGCCGCTCTCGGCCTGCGGCTTGGCGCGGTAGCAGTGGTGGGCCTCGTCGTTGAGGACGACGATGTTTTTCAACCCCATCAAATCGCCGATCGCCCGGCGCAGCATCTCGCCCTCGGTTTCGAGCGTGCTGAGCTCGGGTCCGCGCCCTTGCAGCAAGGCGCGGCCGGTCTTCGACACCTCGAGCCGTTCGCGGCGGCGGAAGGCGTGATAGTTGGTGATGACGATCTTCGCCTGGTCGATGTCGCGCAGCAGGTCGACCGGCACGAGCTCGCGGTCGCGATAATAGCTGTCGGGATCATTGGGGAGCAGAACGCGCAGCCGGTCCTTGATCGTGATGCCGGGCGCGATCACGAGAAAGGCGCGCGCGAATTGGCGGCTGCCGGGGTGCCGGACCGCGTTGACGGTCTGCCACGCGATCAGCATCGCCATGACGGTCGTCTTGCCGGCGCCGGTGGCGAGCTTTAGCGCCAGCCGGACGAGCTCGGGGTTCGACTGCTCGTTGGCGGCGCGGATATGCGCCCAGAACTTGGCGACCGCCGGCCCGCGTTTTGGGGCGACCTCGGTCAGCCAGATAACCGTCTCGACCGCCTCGACCTGACAGAAAAACGGCCGGATGCCCTGGAACTCGGTGCTGCCGCCAATGCTGCAGAAGGCGCGCCGTTTCGGGCGTGACCTGCCACTGGTCCGGGTTCGGCAGATGGCGCCAGGCGTCGACGTAGCCCCGGATTTCGTTGATGATCGGGGTCGGGTTGTACTCCTGCTCCGGCGTCGACAGGCCGTCGCCGCTGCCGAGGACCATCTCGGCTTGAGCCGGCGTCCGGCGTCTTTTTTGCGGCTTTGGCACCGGGGTCAGCAGCTTCGACTCGCGCCGCTTCGCGAGGATGACGTTTGTCGGCTGGCCGTCCTCGTCCAATTCCCAATGCTGTGCGGGGCGGGCATAGGGCGAGTTGAGAATCGGCCGTTCGAAAAAGCTCTCCGCCAACCGGGTCCCCCCTGGCCGCTATTGTTGCGCGGCACGCGGGTGTATTTTACGCCATCGTTCCGCTATTCGCCATCGACCTTGCCGGCGGTTCGATTAAATCCACGTAAGCCGCACCTAAGCCGGGTCGATGGAGGGGCTGAGATGGATCGCATCCTGGTGATCAACCCGAATTCGACCGAGGCGGTGACGCGGGCGATGGATCGGGGGCTCGACCCGTTGCGCATGAAGGGCGGGCCCCAGATCGTGTCGATGACCTTGGCCGAAGGGCCGCCCGGCATCGAAAGCCAGGCCGATGCCGATGGCGTGATCGCGCCGCTGTGCCGGGTGGTCGGCGCGCACGACAACGAGGCGGCGGGGTTTGTCATCGCCTGCTTTAGCGATCCCGGGCTGTTCGCGGCGCGCGAATGCACGGCAAAGCCGGTGCTAGGCATTGCCGAATGTGGGATTTTGACCGCGCTGACCCTGGGCCACCGTTTTGGCGTGATCTCGATCCTGGCGGGCTCGGTGCCGCGCCATTTGCGCTATTTCGGCGCGATGGGGGTAACCACACGGCTCGCTGGCGACCTGCCGATCGGGCTCGGCGTCACAGCCCTTGCCGATGAGGGGAAAACGCTTGCGCGGATGATCGAAATCGGCGGCATTCTGCGCGACCGGCACGGTGCCGATGTGCTGGTCATGGGCTGCGCCGGGATGGCGCTCTACCGCGATCGGCTGGAAGCGGCGCTGCAAGCTCCGGTGGTCGAGCCGGTCCAGGCCGCGGTCGCGATGGCGATCGGCCGGGTGCGGCTCGGCTGGGGCAGGGTGCGGCCGCGCGATTGACCCGCCGCGGCTGCGCGCCCTACGATCCGGGCTTTCGCGAGGGGAGATGAACGATGGCCGAAACACCCCGCTTGAACGGTGTGATTGCAGCGCTCGCGGCGGGCAAGCCCGCCTTCACCACCTTTGCCCCGGCCGAGATCGGCACCGCGCAGGCGATCAACGGTGCCGCTTATGACGGCGTCGTCTTTGAGATGGAGCATCGGCCTTACGACATCCGCGCGCTGCGCGACTGCCTGCAATACATGCTCGACCGCCAGCAGATCCTGCGCCGCGGCACGCTCGCCCCGGCGGTCACCCCCTTTGTGCGGATCCCGCCCAATGGCGGCGAAACCAGCCAATGGGTCGCAAAGCAAGTGCTCGACCAGGGTGTCTACGGCATCGTCTGGCCGCATGTCAGCACGATCGAGGAGGCGCTGAACGCGGTCACCGCCTGCCGTTATCCGCGCCCGCATTCGGCACCCTATTACGCGCCGGCGGGCCAGCGCGGCGACGCTCCGGCGGCGGCGGCGCGCTACTGGGGCTTGAGCCAGCAGGAATATTACAAGCGGGCCGATGTCTGGCCGCTCAACCCCGAGGGCGAGATCCTGGTCGCGATCATGTGCGAGGAGGTGCGCGCGATCCGCAACCTGCCAAAGATGCTCGAAGAGGTCCCGGGCATCGGCGTCGTCATCATCGGCGAAGGCGATTTGTCGCAGGATCTGGGTCTGCCGCGGCAATACGATCATCCGACCGTCGCCGGGGCGATCGACGAGATTCTGGCGATCTGCAAGGACAAGAACGTCGCCTGCGGCCATCCGCATGTCGACAGCAAGAATGTCGAGAAATTGCTCGACAAGGGGTTCCGCTATCTGATGCCGGCGCCGTCCTATTCGTTTGCGTCGCTGGAGCTCGGGCGCAAGGCCGGCGGCCGGTCCTGACGCCGTTGCCCAAAAGGCGCTCTACGCGGCGCTTCGTAATTCGGGTCGGCGGCCGGGGCATACGGCCCGGCCGCCGGCTGCCGCGCGCGCACAAAGCGTGCGGCTTTTTTTTCAGATTGAAAACGCCATCACGGCAAAAGCTGGTGCCCAGGGGCGCGGAACTGGAAGCTTGCTCAGTATTTTTCCAAGATTTTCTTAGGCTTTTCGGCGCGAGTGTCCCACCGCGGACGCGGTTTCGGTGGTTTACGAACTCCGCGATAATATACCGGCATGGGTTATCTGCTGTTCGTTCTCGCGATCTTCGGAGTTATGGCGTTCTTCAAGATCGCCCATGAACGCCAGTGGCCGCTATCTTGGAAAGGTATCTCTGGGAAATCGCCGCCGTGGCGAGATATGTCACGGGGAATGCGGCTGTTCACCATCATCGTTGTAGCGACTTGGGCCGTGACAATGGCGCTCATGCTGACGGATGGGTACATCGAGACTGCGGCGCTCAGTCAACCAGCCGTTGCCGATGGCCTCTACCACCATCCGCACATGTTCAAAGGAGTGATACGGTATCTGACCGATTCCCAGGAACAGGTCTATGCCGTCGTTCACCCATTGATGTTCGGATCGTGGGTAATCACCTTCGCCTTAGGTTGCGTGTATTCGAGATTGGTTTGGCAACGGTCCGAGAAAAAGCGGCAATCCGAGCTTCAGCGGCTTCTTGGCGACGAATAGAGACCCACGGTCAGGCTTGTCGGCAATCGCGTCACCCATAAAGTGTCCCACTTTCTCGCGAATGGGACACCGCTCCTCAAGTGGATCAAAGACTTATAGGGATTTTGGTGCCCAGGGGCGGAATTGAACCACCGACACACGGATTTTCAGTCCGTTGCTCTACCAACTGAGCTACCTGGGCGCACCGACGAGCGGCGCTTATAAAGGAGATGCCGGCGTTGTGTCCAGCCGGGCGCGCGGCCGGCGGGCACGGACCTATTCTTCGGCCGCGACGTCGCTCGGGTTGGTCATCATCGCCTCGGCGACGAGGCCGGCATTGGCGCGGATCGCGCGCTCGATCGCCTCGCCGATTTCGGCCTGCTCCTTCAGGTAGGATTTGGCGTTTTCACGACCCTGGCCGATGCGCCGGCCGTCATAGGAGTACCACGACCCGGATTTCTCGACGACCCCGGCCTGGACCCCCAGATCGATCAGCTCGCCGCGCTTCGACACCCCTTCGCCGTACATGATGTCGAAATCGACGACCTTGAACGGCGGCGCCATCTTGTTTTTGACGACCTTTACCCGGGTCTGGTTGCCGATCACCTGGTCGCGGTCCTTGATCGCGCCGATGCGGCGGATGTCGAGCCGCACCGAGGCATAAAATTTGAGCGCGTTGCCGCCGGTTGTGGTCTCCGGATTGCCGAACATGACGCCGATCTTCATCCGGATCTGGTTGATAAAGACGACGATCGCGCGCGACCGCGAGATCGAGCCGGTCAATTTGCGCAAGGCCTGGCTCATCAGGCGCGCATGCAGCCCCATATGGCTGTCGCCCATCTCGCCTTCGAGCTCGGCGCGCGGCACCAGCGCCGCCACCGAATCGATGACCAGCACGTCGATTGCACCGGAGCGCACCAAGGTATCGGCGATTTCGAGCGCCTGCTCGCCGGCATCGGGCTGGGAGATCAAGAGATCGTCGATATTGACCCCGAGCTTTCTCGCATAAGCCGGGTCGAGCGCATGCTCGGCGTCGATAAAGGCGCAAGTGCCGCCGCCGCGCTGCCCCTCGGCGATGAAATGCAGCGCCAGCGTGGTCTTGCCCGAGCTTTCGGGACCGTAAACCTCGACGATGCGGCCGCGCGGCAACCCGCCGATGCCGAGCGCGATGTCGAGGCCGAGCGAGCCGGTCGAGATCACCTCGCTGTCGGTTGCGGCCTCGCGCGAGCCGAGCTTCATGATCGAGCCCTTGCCAAAGGCGCGTTCGATCTGGGCGAGTGCGGCGTCCAAAGCCCGCTGCTTGTCCATCCCGTCCTTGTCCAAGAGCCGCAACGCGGTCTGCATGATCCCGCCCTTCCTTATTCCACAACCGGAAATTCAGCGCAATGCGCGCTTTAGGTGATGCTGTACACTATTTGTTCGGGACTGCAAAGGCAAAATCGGGCTCGGCCCGGTCCGCGTCGATGACCTCCTTCACCTTCATCGCCAGCTGCTTGAGGCTGAACGGCTTCGCCAAAAAATCAATGTTGCGCTCGGTATCGAGACGCTGGCGGAACGCATCCTCGGCATAGCCCGAAATGAACACCACCTTGATCTCCGGGTCGATCCTGCGCACCTCGCGCACCAGCCCCGGCCCATCCATCTGCGGCATCACGACATCGGTGATCAGCAAATCGATCGGTTGCCCGGCGCCGGCGAGCGCTTCGAGCGCCGCCGCCGCGCTCGTCGCTTCGATCACGTGGTAGCCTTTGTTGCGCAATGCGCGGGCGCTGAAAATCCGCACCGGATCATCGTCCTCGACCAGCAGCAACGTGCCCGACCCGGTCAGGTCGCGCGCGGGCGGCTCGGCCTGGTCGAATCGTGCTGCCACCGGCGTCGGGTCCGCCACGCAGCGCGGCAGGCAAATGCGAAACCGGGTGCCGCGGCCGGGCACGCTGTCGACAAAGACAAAGCCGCCGGTCTGCCGCACGATCCCGTACACCGTCGACAAGCCCAGGCCCGTGCCCGACCCCTCCTCCTTGGTCGAGAAGAACGGCTCGAAGATACGCGGCAGATGGTCGGCGGGGATGCCGATGCCGGTATCGGCGACCTCGACCACCACATAATCCCCGGCCGGCATGACCTCGTGGCCGCGGCGCAACGGCTCGCTTTGGCTGAGGTTGGCGGTGCGCACCGTCAGCCGGCCGCCCTGCGGCATCGCATCGCGGGCGTTGACCGCGAGATTGATGATGACCTGCTCGAGCTGGCCTTGATCGACCTTGGCGCGGCCGAGATCGCGAGCATGGACGACGTCGAGCTCGATATTCGCGCCGATCAGCCGGCGCAGCATGTGCGACAGCTCGACCAGCACGTCGGTGATGTCGAGCACCCTGGGCTGCAGCGGCTGCTGCCGGGAAAAGGCCAGCAGCTGGCGCACCAGGTTGCCGGCGCGGTTGGCGTTCTGCTTGATCTGCATGATGTCGCCAAAGGCCGGGTCGCCGGGCCGCGAGCGCAGCAGCAGGAGATCGCAAAAACCGATCATTGCCGTCAAAAGGTTGTTGAAATCGTGGGCCACGCCGCCGGCGAGCTGACCCACAGCTTGCATCTTTTGCGACTGGGTGAACTGGGCTTCCAGGCTCTTCTGCTCGGTCACGTCGATAAAATGCAGCGCCAAGCGGTCCGCCGCGGCTTCGCCCAGCGGGCTCAGATAGAGGACGAGGGCACGTTCTTGCGGGCGATCGACCCGGATCTCGACCGGCTCGCGCAGCGCCTGCCCGGCCCTCGCCGCGTCGAGCACGCCGGCGATCGCGGCGCGATCCGCGACGCGCAAAAATCCGGCCAATTCCTGCCCGGCCAGATCCTGCGGCGCCGTTCCGAACAGCTCGCCGGCGGCGCCGTTCGCCCGCTCGACAAAGCCGCTGCGGTCGATCACCACGATCCCGACCGGCGCGTTGGCGAAGAGCCGTTGGAAGAGCCCGGCGGATTGCCCGGGCAGGCCCGGCGCGGCGCCGTCGGGGAGGTCGGGCGGCGGTCCGCCGTTGGGGAGATCGGCAAAGCGCCACAGGCTCGCGCCGCGGCGGCAAGCGATCGGCTCGACGGAAATGGCGAGCCGGCGAGCCGGGCCGCCGCGCGCGGCGTCGAGGCCGAGCGTGGCGCCTGCCGGCACGCCGGCTGCGGCACAGCGGCAAAGACGCCCGAATTCCGTGCCGGCGCCGGCCTCGGCGTCGAGGCCCCGCTCGACCCGCCGCAGCGGCGGCTCACCGCAAGCGGGCGGGAACAGCCGATCGAAAGCGAGATTGGCGATGTCGCCGGCCGGTTGCGAGGCGGCGATCAGCATCGCACCCGGCACCGCATCGAGCGCCTCTCCCAGGATCGCCAGGCGCCAGCCGGCCGCGGCGCGGCAACGATGTGCGGCAAACGCGATGGCGCCGCCGGCGATCGCACCGCCCGCCGCCAGCGCCGCCGCTCGGGCGGTGGCGCCGGGGATCAGCCGGCCGATGCAAACGATCGCGAAACCGCCGATGACAACGGCGAGGACAGCGACCGCGGCCGCGCCCAAGCGGTCGGGCCGCCACCATCGTTGCTCACCGCCCCAGCCTGTGCCGGAGAACGCCTGCTCAGCCTCGACCGCCATGGTCTGCACCCCGAATGGCTCGGATTACGAGCCACACTACCATAAATGGTCGTAGCTATGGCAAATACAATTTTAAGAGCGGCATATGCGCGAAATTTTAGGGTTCTCCAGGTGCGTCGATTACCTGGAAGGCCCCCATCAATCGTCGCGGTGGGTACGCTCCAGGCGCTCGTGCCGCTCTTGCGCCTCGATGCTGAGGGTGGCGATCGGTCTTGCTTCGAGGCGGCGGATGCCGATCGGCTCGTCGGTTTCCTCGCAATAGCCATAGGTGCCGTCGTCGAGCCGCATCAGCGCGGCGTCGATCTTGGAAATCAGCCGGCGTTCGCGCGCCCGAGTGCGCAATTCGATCGCGCGCTCGGATTCGAGGGTGGCCCGATCGGTCAGATCGGGCTTGAGCAGGCTCTCTTCTTTGAGGTGCTGCAAGGTATCGGACGATTCGGCGAGCAGCTCGGTGCGCCAATCCAGCAATTTCCGGCGAAAATACTCGATCTGCAGCGGACCCATGAACTCTTCGTCGTCGGTGGGATGATAGCTCGGCGGCAGTGACGGACGCATCGGTCTCCCCGAAACCCCGTTGGCGAAGGGCGCGGAGTATATGAATCGGGTGGGTCGGCTTCAAGCGTAAGGATCGCATGGACCCCATTGATTCCGCTGAGGTTTGCACAAATCGTCGCAGCCTTGCCGTTCGACCGCGGCGGCGGTAGGTCGAGGCCGGTAAAGGGCAAGGACGAGCGATCATCCGGCAAATCTGCAAGTTGCCGATTGGTCGGTAATCGAGTGGTCGGCAAAATGGTAAAATATTAGACAAACTTAGTGGCGAGCTTGATTTAGCAGTTTCTTAAGGGCTCGGCTCTATCTTCATGCTATGGATGAGAACCGAGATCGATATGATCCGCTGCCGTGCGATCTCTTGCCGCCGTCGGACACCAAGCGCTGGGTCGCCCGGCGCAAGGCCGTTGTCGTCAACGCGGTGCGCAACGGCGCCATCAGCCTCGACGAAGCCTGCCGCCGGTACCGGCTGTCGGTCGAAGAATTTCACGCCTGGCAGCGCGCCATCGACGCGCACGGCGTCGCCGGCCTGCGCGTCACGCGGCTGCAAATCTATCGCGACGCACCACCCGCCCGGCCGACCAAGCTGCGCTATTGAGCCCGCCGGTGAGCCCGCCGGCAGCGCTCGATGCGGCAGCGCTCGATGCGGCAGCGCTCGATGCGGCAACGCTCAATGCGGCAACGCTCAATGCGGGAAGTGGAGAAACAAGTGCGGCCACAGGCCGATCAAGCCGATCACGATCAGATAGATCGCGACGACATAGTTCAACAGGCGCGGGACGAGGAGGATCAGGATGCCGGCGATCAGGGCGGCCAGCGGCTGTATCGTGACGGTATCGAGCATCATCGCTCGGGTCTCCGGACGCGGATGAGCGGCAGCGCCGCACCGGCCAGAAATCCTGGCGGCGATCCGACCGGCGGGTGCCTGTGCGGCGCGATACGCTACCGCATCGAGGCGGCACCCGTCGAGGCGCTCTATTGCCACTGCCGGATGTGCCGAAGGGCGCATGGCGCGCCGGTCGTGGCCTGGCTCACCGTCTCCGCCGCCGATTTTGTCGTGACCGCCGGAACGCTGCGGGCCTACCCCTCATCGGCGCAGGCGGTGCGGCATTTTTGCGGCATCTGCGGCACCCCGCTGACCTGGCGCGCCGCCGCCAATCCGCAATTTGTCGATGTCAGCATCGCCAGCCTCGACGCGCCGGAAATGGTCGCGCCCGGCCTGCACATATGGGTCGAAAGCCGGATCGCCTGGTTTGAGACCGCCGACCATCTGCCGCGCTATCCGACCAATCAGAGGCCGCGGCCGGGATTTTAGTCAGCCGGCGCTTCATCGCGGCGGCTTCAAGGTCTACTCTGGCATCCGATCGAGGCGTCGAGGGCCGGGAAAGGGCCGGCCGCCAACCAGGGAGTGCCGGGTCATGGACCTTCGCTTCACGCCGGAGGAGACCGCCTTTCGCGACGAGGTGCACGAGTTTTTCCGCGCCAGCCTGCCCGAGCCGATCCATCGCAAGCTGGTCGAGGGCAAAAGGCTCGCCAAGGAGGACATCGTCACCTGGCAGCGCATCCTCAACCGTCAGGGCTGGGCGGTGGCGAGCTGGCCGGCCGAATGGGGTGGCACCGGCTGGACGCCGGTGCAGCAATACATCTTTCAGGACGAATTGCAGCAGACCCCGGCGCCGCAACCGCTGGGCTTTGGCGTGACCATGGTCGGGCCGGTGATGATCGCGTTTGGCTCCGAGGCGCAGAAACAGCGCTTTCTGCCGCGCATCGCCAATCTCGACGATTGGTGGTGCCAGGGGTTTTCCGAGCCGGGCGCGGGCTCCGACCTCGCTTCGCTCAGGACCGCGGCCAAGCGTGACGGCGATTATTATATCGTCAACGGCCAGAAGACCTGGACCACGCTGGCTCAGCACGCCGATTGGATCTTCTGCCTGGTGCGCACCGACCCGCAGGCGAAAAAGCAGCAAGGGATCTCGTTCCTCTTGATCGATATGAAGACGCCGGGGATCACGGTGCGCCCGATCATCACCATCGAGGGCGGGCACGAGGTCAACGAGGTCTTTTTCGACGATGTCAGGGTGCCGGCCGAGAACCTGGTCGGCGAGGAGAACAAAGGCTGGGACTACGCCAAATATTTGCTCGGCCGCGAGCGCGCCGGGATCGCCCGCGTCGGCCTCTCGAAAGAGCGGATCCGGCGGATCAAGGAATTGGCGGCATTGGAGCGCGACGGCGACACGCCCCTGATCGAGGACGAGCGCTTTCGCGAAAAGCTCGCCGCCGTCGAGGTCGAGCTGAAGGCGCTGGAGATGACCCAGCTGCGGGTCGTCGCGGCCGAACGGCGCCGGACCGGCAACACTCCGGACCCCGCCTCTTCGATCCTCAAGCTCAAAGGCTCGGAGATCCAGCAGCGGACGACCGAATTGCTGCTCGAAGTGGTCGGCCCCTACGCGCTGCCCTACCAGCCCGAGCACGAGGACGACGAACGCTGGAACGAGCCGCCGATTGGCCCCGAATGGGCGGGGCCGGTGGCGCCGACCTATTTCAACTGGCGCAAGACCTCGATCTATGGCGGCACCAACGAGATCCAAAAAAACATCGTCGCCAAGGCGATCCTGGGGTTGTGAGCCATGGATTTCGACCTCAGCGAAGAGCAGCGGCTGCTGAAGGAGAGCCTCGACCGCCTGCTCGCCGACCGTTACGACTTTGAGCGGCGCAAGGCTTACGGGCGCAGCCCCGAAGGCTGGAGCGGCGAGCTATGGGCGCAATATGCCGAGCTCGGCCTCTTGGGCCTGCCGTTTGCCGAGCAGCACGGCGGCTCGGGCGGCGGCCCGGTCGAGACCATGCTGGTGATGGAGGCGTTCGGCCGCACGCTCGTGCTCGAGCCCTATCTCGCCACGGTCGTGCTCGGCGGCGGGTTTTTGAGACACGGCGCCGGCGCGGAGATCAAGGGCGACCTGATCCCGAAAATCGCCGCCGGCAATCTGACGCTGGCCTTTGCCCATACCGAGCGGCAGTCGCGCTGGAACCTCGCCGATATTGCGACACGGGCGGTGCGCGACGGCGCCGGCTGGGTGCTCGACGGCGACAAGGGCGTGGTAGTGCACGGCGACAGCGCCGGCAAGCTGGTGGTCACCGCGCGCATCGGCGGCGGGCGGCGCGAGCGCGACGGGGTAGGGGTCTTTCTCGTCGATGCCGCAGCGCCAGGGGTGACGCGGCGCGGCTACCCGACCCAGGACGGGCTGCGCGCGGCCGAGATCTCGCTTGCCGGCGTGCGGGTCGGCCCCGAGGGCGTGCTCGGCGAGCCGGGTGCCGCATTGCCGCTCGTCGAAGAGGTCGTTGGCGAAGGGATCGCCGCACTCTGCGCCGAGGCGGTCGGCACGATGGCGGTCATGCACGAGTTGACCGTCGAATACCTGAAGACGCGCCGGCAATTCGGCCGCGAGATCGGCGGCTTTCAGGTGCTGCAGCACCGCGCCGTGGACATGCTGGTGGCGCTCGAGCAGGCGCGCAGCATGGCGATGCTGGCGACGATGACGGTGGCCGAGGAGGATGCCGAGGAACGCGCGGGCGCGCTCGCCGCGGCCAAGGTGCAGATCGGCCGCTCCGGCCGCTTTGTCGGCCAGCAGGCGATCCAGCTGCATGGCGGCATCGGCATGACCATGGAGTACAAGGTCGGCCATTACTTCAAGCGCGTGACGATGATCGACACGATGTTCGGCGACGCCGATCACCATTTGCGCGCGCTGGCGCGCCGCTGATCAGCCGAGGATAGGAGGCTGTGGCGTTGCGCGAGATGATCGTCGCCTGCCCGGCCTGCCGCACCCGCTATATGGTGGCCGAGCCCGAATTGAGCCGCCCGGGTGGGCGCGACGTGCGCTGCGCCAATTGCGGCCACACCTGGCGCCAAGAATTTGCCGCCGCCGCTCGCCCGCCGCCCGGACCGGGTCCGGGCATCACCCCGCCGCCGCTCGAGCCGCTGCGCGAACTGCCGCGCGAACCACTGCTCGAACCGCCGCTCAAACCGCTGCGCGAAGCGGTTTTGCCGCCGATATTCGGCGTCAAGCCGGCGCCGATCAGACCGCCGCGCCGACATCGCTGGATCGCGCTCGGCGCGCTCGCGGTCCTGGTGCTGATCGTGCTGATCGTTGTGGCGCTGATCGTCGGCCGCGGCTGGGTGGCCGCAGCCTGGCCCCGGACCGCCGGGCTCTACGCCTCGGTCGGCCTGTTGGCGACATCGGCCAAGACCGGGCTCGAGATCGACAAGATCACCCCGTCGCGCGCCGCCGATGGCTTGGTGATCGAGGGCGAGATCGTCAATTCGGCGCGCACGGCGCTCAAGGTGCCGCAATTGCGGGTGGCGTTGCAGGATGGCGCCGGCAAAGAGGTGCAGTTCAAGCTCGTCGATCCGCCCAAAGCGCTGCTGCAGCCGGGCGAGACCGCACACTTCCGCACCCCGTTCGAGCACGCCAGCGAGACCGCCACCGGCGTCGTCGTCACCTTCGCCTCCGGCTGACGCGCCGGACGCCGCCGATGCCCGAAGCCGGCCCGGAGCAGCGCTACACCGCCAATCTGCAAGGCGAGATCGACGGGGCGGCCCTCTACCGGGCGATGTCGCAAGCCGAGAAGGACCCGAAGCTCTCGCAGATTTACGGCCGGCTCGCGGCGGTCGAGGAAGCGCATGCCGAGTTCTGGAAACGCCGGATCGAGGCGCTCGGCCGGCATGTTCCCCGGCTCTACCCGGGGCTGCGCACGCGGGCGCTCGAATGGCTGGCGCGACGGTTTGGCCCGTCCTTTGTGCTGCCGACGGTCAACACCCTCGAAGAGGCGGACAGCGGCGCCTATGCGGCGCAGCCCGAGGCGGTGGCCGGCGGCCTGCCGGCGGCCGAGCGCTCGCATGCGCGGATCATCGCGGCACTCGC
Organism: uncultured Alphaproteobacteria bacterium; assembly: GCA_963702685.1. GTDB lineage: Bacteria > Pseudomonadota > Alphaproteobacteria > ATCC43930 > CGMCC-115725 > AP-15. The sequence continues at coordinate 285,806 of CAVPDQ010000015.1, forward strand.
CGCGCCGGCTCCGGGCGGGCTCAGCGGCGCCAGCCTGGCGCGGCTCGAAGGCCGCCACCGCGGCATGGGCGGCAATGCGCTGCGCGCTGCGGTGCTCGGCGCCAATGACGGGCTCGTCTCCAATCTGAGCCTCGTCACCGGGGTCGCCGGGGCCGCGATGGAGGCGCATGCGATCCTCGTCACCGGGCTTGCAGGCCTCCTCGCCGGGGCGTGCTCGATGGCGCTCGGCGAGTGGTTGTCGGTCAACACCGCGCGCGAATCCGCACAGCGCCAGATCGATACCGAGGCCGCCGAGCTCGACCAGGTGCCGGAGGAGGAGCAGGAAGAGCTGGCGCTGATCTACCAGGCCAAGGGCCTGCCCGAGGATTTGGCCCGGACCTTGGCCGAACGGCTGATCGCCAACAAATCGACCGCACTCGACACATTGGTGCGCGAAGAGCTGGGGATCGACCCCGACACGCTGGGCGGCTCGGCCTGGGCGGCGGCCGCCACCTCGTTCCTGCTGTTTGCGTTGGGCGCAATTTTTCCGGTCGCGCCCTATTTTGCGCTCGCCGGCCTCCCCGCCCTTTTGGCGAGCCTGGCGGCGAGCGGGCTCGCCCTCGTCCTGATCGGCGCCGGCACCGCGCTCTTCACCGGGCGCGGCGTGTGGTTTTCCGGCCTGCGCCAGCTCGTCGTCGGCTTTCTCGCCGCCGGCGTCACCTATGGCCTCGGCCGGCTGATCGGCATCGCCATTGCCGGCTGACCCCCCTTTAATGGTGGCGGGCGATGAATTCGGCGCGGGCGAGCTGGTGCTGCAAGGCGAGCCGCTGGGCCACGGTCATCGGGCGGCGCGGACCCTGGAACCGCAGGCGGCTGCCGTCGAACAGCAGCAAATCCTCGAACCCGGCGCCGTCGAGCGTCCAGTTGCGCACCGGACCGGTGTCGATGTGGATAAAGCTCGAATTCGGGTACCAGCCGACACCGCCGCGCTGCATCGCCCGCGCCGCATTCATCGCCGCGGCGAGCTTCGACCCGAGCGAGATATCGAGAGCGCGGCCATAAATATGCTGGCTGTGCTCGGCCACCCCGAACATCGTGCGGGCCAGCATCGCATTGGTTTCGGCGGTGCGATAGGCGGAGAGGATCGTCGCCTTGGTCTCGCCGACCGCATCGAGCACATCGGCGAGAAAGTCGAGCACGCCGACATCCATCTGCGTCTTCTCGCCCGAATGAAAATCGCGCAGAAAGGCGTCGAGGTCCTGAATCGCGCCGGCAATCGGTCCGTTGCCGTCGCGATACGGTCCGTCGAAGGTTTCGCCGGTATGCGGGTTGACGAGGTGCAGCCGGCGCACCGCCGCCGGCCGCGGCAGAGCGCGCGCCGTCGCCGGCAAAGCCGCGACACCCGCGACCATCGCAAAGAGCGAACGTCGGCTTATCACCTCGCTGGATACCTTTTGGCTGCGCGCGGCCGCGCGCTCGACGACGGGATATAACGCAACAAGTCTAAAATTGTTTCAACAGGCGGTCGATGTAGTCGCGCTCGAGCTCCGGGCGGGAGCGCTCGCCGGCGCGACGGCGCAGCTCGTCCAAGATTTCGCGCGATCGTTGCAGCGCGCTGGCGTCCGGGATTTTGACATCGCTTTCGTCGTAATTGCCGCCATTTGCCAGCGGTCGGCCGAGCGGATCGCGGTCGGCTGGGCTGCCGGGGCGGCCGTTTGATCCGTTGCGTTCGTCGGCGGGCTTGCCCCAGGCGCCGCCGAGCCGCTGCTGCATTTGCTTGGCAAAGCCGCGCGCCGCTTGCTGCAGCTGGTCGAGCGCGTCGGTCTGCGGGCCGATCGCCGCACCCGGCCGGTCGGCGCGCAACGCGCCGGTGGCGCTGCGCATCGCCTGCTCGGCACGCCCGAGCGGATCGGGAATGTCGCCAAACCCCTCGCCCAGCTGCTGCATCAGCTGGCCGAGCGAATGCCGCAACGCCTCCTGCTGCCCGGCGGCGCCACCCATATCGGCCCGCCCACCGGGCTGGCCGGGGCCGGGCTGGCCCTGCTGCCCGGGCTGGCCCGGCTGCCCGAGCCGACCGAGCTGGTCCAGCTCATCCTCCCGCGCCTGCTGCTCGGCGCGAAAGCTGCGATCGAGCAATTGCTGCTGGCGTTTCATCAGATCGTTCATGCCGTGCAGCGCCTGCTGCGCCTGCTGCGCTGCGCGCGACCCTTGAGACATTTCGCCGGGCGTCGCCATGCGCAGGTTTTCGAGCATGTTTTGCAGCTGCGACAAAAGCTGTCGGGCCTGATCGCGGCTGCCGTTGCGTGCCAGCTCGCGCGCCCGGTTCAGCATCTGCTGCAAATCGCGGCTGGACAGCATCTGCGAGGGATCGATCGGCTGCTCGGGCCGGCTCGGGTTCTGCATCGCCTTTTGCGCGAGCGCCTGCAGGTAGCGGTCGAGCGCCTGCTGCAATTGGCTCATCAGCCGGTCGATCTCGGCGTCGGGCGCGTTCTTGGCGAGCGCATCCTGAAGCTGCTGCTCGAGCCGGCGCAATTCGCGCTCTGCCAACGGCGTCTGCCCGTCCTCGATGCGCAGCGCCGTGTCCCATAAGAGCCGCTCGACTTCGGCGATGGCCTGCGGATCGCCGCTTTGGCGCAATTCCTCCTGGGCGACGCGCAAGGCGAGGAAGACCACGGCGTCGTTGCGGTAAAGCTGTGGCCGGCTGTGCAGATCGCCGAGGATTTCGGCCACCGCCAGACGCGATTTCGGGTCCTTCGCCAATTCCTTGCGCTGGTCGATGATGGCCCGCGCTACGGGGTCCTTGAAGACCCGCTCGGGGAGCGTCGTGCGCACCGCGTCGCTGGCACCCTGCTGGTGCAGCGCATCGCTGGCGACAAGGCGGATTTCCACCGGGAGCCCGGCCCAGGGATGCGGCGTCAGGTCGTGGTAGCTCACCGCATGCGCCGATTTCAAATGCAGGCCCGGCAACGGCAGATCGATTGTCAGCGCTTCACCGCTTTTGTCGCCGGCGCGGGTGATCACCGCCTTGACGTCCTCGACCCCGTAATCGTCGGCCGCCTGATAATTCAGCGCCAGCGCCTTTCTGGCGGTCGCCTCGGGCGGCTTGACAAAGGCGACGGTCGGCGGGTGGTCGGGGATGATCGCGATCGCCCAGCTGCCGAGCACGGCGCCGTCTTGCGTGATGTCGAGCCGCTGACCGTGCTTCAGCACCGCCGAGACCTGAAAATCCTCCTTGTCGGCAGCGTCGAATTTGCGGTTTTGGCCGTCGATCGACAGCAGCGGCGCCGGGCCGGCTCCGTGCACCTGGGCGATCAGATTGCTGCCGGTCGGGATGCGGACGGTTTCCGCCATGCCCGGGCGCAGGAATTGCGGCGGGAGCCCGGTGTATTCCGGCGGCGCCACCCAGATGTCGAGGCTTGCCGCTACCGTCGGCGGACCGGCATTCAGGCTCGGGGTTATCGCGCGCAGCAGCCGGTCGTGCCATTCGCCGCCGGCATCGACGGCACCCACCAAGAGCAGGATCGCGAGCACGGCGCGCAGGCCCCATGGATCGTGGGCGGCGAGCCCGGCCTGCGGCAGCCCGACGCGCAGATGCCGGATGGCGGCGGCCATGCGCCGCTGGTGCGCCTCCCACAACCGCGTCGCCGGCACGTCGAGCGGGACGCCCGGCCGGTCGGCGAGCGCCTGCAACGGCCGATGCGCCAGACCGCTGGCGCGCTCGATGCGGCGGCCGGCGGCGATGCGATCGACGGCGGCGAGGCGCCTCGCCCCGGTCCCGGCGAGGATGACAAAGGCGGCGCCGAGAACGAGCAAGATCGCGGCATGGCCGAGGCCCGGCAGGCGCGGCAGCAGGTCGAAGAGCCCGAGCACCAAAAACAGGGCGACGACCGCGGCGGCGGGCCAAAACGCCGGCCAGGCCTGCTCCCACCATAAAGCGGCCGAGGCGAGGCGCAGCTTTGCCTGAAAGAGCGGGCCAAAGGGCCGGGTGCGGTCGGCCATCACGAACCTCGCTTGCCCAATTGCGCCTCTGCCAATAGCGCCTCTGCCAATAGTGCCTCTGCCAATAGTGCCTCTGCCGGATCGGCGAGCCACGGCGGAATGCGATCGAGAGCCAGCAGCGCATCATAGCTCGGCCGCGCCCGGATGACTGCATATCGATCGCCCGCGACCAGCACCTCGGGCACCAGCAGGCGGCTGTTGTAGGTCGAGCTCATTGCCGCGCCATAGGCGCCGGCGACGGTGAACACCACGAGGTCGCCGTCGTCGAGCGGCGGCAATTCGCAGCCGCGGTTGAACGTATCGGTGCTTTCGCACACCGGGCCGACGACATCGGCCGGCGCGACCGGCGCACCCGCCGGCGGCTCGCGCACCGGCAGGATTGCGTGCTCGATGCCGTACATCGCCGGGCGCACGAGGTCGTTCATCGCCGCGTCGACGACGACGATGCGCGGCTCGTCTTCCTTGACGCAGACGACGCTCGCTGCCAGCACCCCGCCGGCGCCGACCAGAAACCGGCCCGGCTCGAAGGCCAGCGCCACGTCGAGCTTGCCAAAAACCTCCCGCACCAGCCCGGCGTACTCGGCCGGGCTGACCGGGGCCGGGTCGCCGGCGTGGTAGGGGATGGTCAGCCCGCCGCCGAGGTCGACCCGGCGGACGCTCCGGCCGTCGCCGCGCAGCGCCGTCACCAGCTCGGCGACGCGCCTGAACGCCGCCCGCGACGGCCCGAGCTTGACGATCTGCGAGCCGATATGCACCGCCAGCCCGACCGGCTCGATCCCCGGCAGCTGCGCCGCCAGCCGGTACGCGGCAGCGATGTCGCCGTGCGGGATGCCGAATTTGTCGCCCTTGCGGCCGGTCGAGATCGCGGTGTGGGTCTCGGCGTCGACATCGGGATTGACCCGCAGCGCCACCCGCGCGGTGCGGCCGCTGCCGCTTGCCAGGTCGCTGAGCCGGCGCAGCTCGGGGACCAACTCGACGTTGACCTGGTGGATATCGGCGTCGAGCGCCGCGGTCAGCTCGACGCTTGTCTTGCCGACCCCGGAAAAGACGATCTTCTCCGCCGGGATGCCGGCCGCCAAGCGCGCGGCGCAGCTCGCCTTCGGAGACGACGTCGGCGCCGGCGCCGAGCCCGGCGAACAGCCGCAGCACCGCCTGATTGGAGTTGGCCTTGACCGCGTAGCAAATGAGCGGGCTTTCAGCCGTAAAGGCGGCGGCGAATTCCCGATATCGGGCGGTGAAGGCAGCGGCCGAATAGACATAGGCCGGGGTGCCGATTTCGGCTGCGAGGCGCGCAATCGGCACGTCCTCGGCGTGCAGCACGCCGCCGCGATAGGTGAAAAAGTCACTCACGCGGATAAGGCTGCGGATAGGTGTTGGGCACGCCGGGCGCAGGTTGAGGGGGGCCCTTCTTGCCGCAGCCGGCGAGCGCCAGCGTGCACAGGATCGCCAGCAGGGCGAGCCCGTGCAGCACTCTCGGCCGGGTCGGGCTCATTCGAGAAACCGCTTGCGGGCCGCGGCGACGGCCGCAACGACCCGTGCTGGCGCGGTGCCGCCGAGGCTCGTCCGGCTCGCTACCGAGCGGTCGATGTCGAGCACGTCGTAAACCGCCGCGGTGATCAAGGGCTCGATGGCGCGCAATTCGGCGAGCGGCAGGGCGGCGAGGGTGCAGCCCAAGGCTTCGGCGCGCTTGACGATCTGGCCGGTCGCCCGATGCGCCTCCCGGAACGGCAGCCCGGCGGCGCGCACCAGCCAGTCGGCGAGATCGGTCGCGGTCGAATAGCCGCGCTCGGCCGCCGCACGCATCCGGGCGCGGTCGGGCCGCAGGTCGCGGACCATGCCGGCGGTCGCGGCGAGCGTCAATTCGAGAGCGTCAACCGCCTCGAACACCGGCAATTTGTCTTCCTGCATGTCTTTGCCATAGGCGAGCGGCAGCCCCTTCATCACCGTCAGCAACGCGACGAGCGACCCGTTGACGCGGCCGGTCTTGGCGCGGACCAGCTCGGCGGCGTCGGGGTTGCGCTTTTGCGGCATGATCGAGCTGCCGGTGGTAAAGGCGTCGCTCAGCGCGACAAAGCCATAGCCGTCGCTGCACCAGAGCACGATCTCCTCGGCCAGGCGCGACAAATGCGTGCCGGCGAGTGCTGCGGCGGCGAGGAGCTCGACCGCGAAATCGCGGTCGGATACGGCGTCGAGCGAATTTGCCATCGGCCGGTCGAAACCGAGCGCTGTGGCGGTTGCCTCGCGGTCGATCGGGAACGAGGTCCCGGCCAGCGCTGCGGCACCCAGCGGCGACTCGTTGAGCCGCCGTCGGCAATCGGCGAGCCGGCCGCGGTCGCGACCGACCATCTCGACATAGGCCGATAAATGATGGCCAAAGGTCACCGGCTGCGCGATCTGCAGATGGGTGAAGCCGGGCATCACCGTCGCCGCCTCGGTCTCGGCACGATCGAGCAGCGCTTGCTGCAAATCGCGCATTGCCGCGTCGAGGCGGTCGATTGCGGCGCGCAGCCACAGCCGCAGATCGGTCGCGACCTGGTCGTTGCGCGAGCGCGCGGTATGGAGGCGCCCCGCCACCGGCCCGATCAGCACCGCGAGCCGCGCCTCGATGTTCATATGGATGTCTTCGTGCTCTTCGCTGAAGACGAAATCGCCGGCCTCGATCTCGGTCCGGATGCGGTCGAGACCGGCGGTAATCGCCGCGCCATCCGGCGCCGGCAGGATCCCCTGCCTGACGAGCATCGCGCAATGCGCCTTGGAGCCGGCGATATCTTCGGCATAGAGCCGCTTGTCGAAATCGATCGACGCGTTGATCCGGCGCATGATCTCGGCGGGGCCGCCGGCAAAGCGGCCGCCCCATTGCGGATTGGCCGGAAGGCTTGCGGCGCTGTCCTTTTTGCTCACGAGCGGGTGTCCGGCGGCCCCAGCGCGTCCGTGAGGAATTGCCCGCCGCGCCGCAGCCCGGCTTCGTCGATCGAATGACCGATGCCGGGGCAGGTCAAGGTCTCGACCAGGACCCCCGCCGCCTCGAGGTGGGCTTGGGCGGCGGCGAGCGAGCCGTAAGGGACGAGCGGGTCCTCGGTGCCGTGCACCAGGAGGACCGGCGGCCGCGAGCGCAGCTCGCCCGCGAGGAGCTCGGGGGCGAGCAGACGGCCGGAAAAGCCGACAATGCCGGCGAGCGGCTCGCGCCGGCGCAGCCCGACAAAGAGCGACATCATCGTGCCTTGGGAAAACCCGACCAAGGCGAGATCGGCGGCGCCGAGCCCGCGCTCGGCCAGCGCATCGTCGATAAACCCGTCGAGCATCGGTGCCGCTGCGCGCACCCCGGCCAGCACCGCCGGCGGGCTGCGGTCCTGCGCGCTGAACCACTGATAGCCGGAGGGCGCCATGTCGCACGGGAAGGGCGCGTTCGGCGAGACGAATTCGGCGTCGGGCAAGAGCCGCGCCCAATAGGGTGCGAGCCCGATCAGATCGTTGCCGTCCGCGCCCAGCCCGTGCAGCAGAATAACGAGGCGGCGCGGCTTGCCGCCCGCGGCGGGCGGGCGCGACGGTCCGGACAGGCGAGACAACATCGGCGGACACCTCCGCAAAACACGCGCGTTGCCGCAGGCATAGCCGAAACCGAGCGCTGCTGTCACTCGCGGCGGCGCCGCCGCCTGCCGTCTCGAAGCCCGAGCATTGGGCGATGCGAGGGGCGACAATCAAGTCGGGGATCAGGTGCTGCATTTGCCTGGGCCGGCGCGCCTCGGGTAAATTGCGCGCACGATCGTGGCTGAAATTGGTGTGCGCTGATCGCCGTGCGAGCCCGAACCGCAGAGATCGGCCCCGGCGGCCGAGAAATCGCGGCGGCGGTGCACCCCGCCCGGTCGTCACGCGGTTTGCGCCGAGCCCGACCGGGTATCTGCATCTCGGACATGTCAGATCGGCGCTGGAGGGGTGGCGCGCGGCGCGCGATGCCGGCGGCCGGTTTTTGCTGCGCCTCGAAGACATCGATCGAACGCGTTGCCGCGAAGAGTACGTCGCGGCGATCCTGGAGGACCTGGCGTGGCTCGGCCTCGAATGGGACGGGCCGGTGCGGCGGCAATCCGAGCACTTCGATGATTATCGCGCGGCACTCGACCGGCTCGACAGGCTGGGCGTCCTCTATCCGTGCTTTTGCACGCGGCGCGAGATCATGGCCGAGATCGCCGCGGCCGGCGGTGCGCCGCAGGGACCGGCAGGGCCGCTCTATCCCGGCACCTGCCGCCGGCTCGGCGCGGCCGAGCGGGCCGAAAAGGAACGTCTCGGGCTCGATTATGCATTGCGGCTCGATCTCGGCCGGGCCTCGGTGCTGACCGGGCCGCTCGACTGGGTCGAGGAGGGCGGTGCGGCGCCGGGCCGGGTGCCGGCGGAGCCGGAGCTCTCCGGCGACGTGGTTCTCGCCCGCAAGGAGACGCCGGCCAGCTATCACCTCGCGGTCACCGTGGACGACGCGATCCAGGGTGTCACCCTGGTCACCCGCGGCGAGGATTTGGCGCCGGCGACGCCCATCCACCGCGTCTTGCAGGCATTGCTCGGGCTGGCGGCGCCGCGCTACCGCCATCATCCGCTGCTGACCGACAGCGCCGGCCGCCGCCTCGCCAAGCGCGACCGGGCGCTGACCATTCGCGACATGCGGGCGCACGGCGCGAGCCCCGCCGAAATTCTGGCGCAGGCCGATGCGGCGGCGGCTCAATCCAGCCGACGGTGAAGCCCGGTCGCAACCGCGAGGTATTCGGCGTCGTCGGGGCGCAGGATGCCGTGCCGCACGGCAAAATCGAGGATCACCAAATTGACGTTGAACTTGAAGTCGTCGGTATGGCGGATGCGGTCGAGCACCGCCGCCGCCGGCATCAGGGTGAACCCGGCCATCTCGCCGTCACGGTTCTCGGGCGTGAAATCGTCCGGCACTTCGAGGTCGTAGACAAAGAGCACGTCGTCGCGAATGCCGAGCTCGGTCGCCATGCGGTAGGAGACAGCACCGGCCGGGATCGCGCGTGCGATCAGCCCGGGCGGGATTGCCGCCTCCTCGTCGGCTTCCTTGGCCAGCGTCGCCTCGGCTCCGTAGCCGTTGCCGATGCCGCCGGCGACGAGGTTGTCGAGCTTGTTCGGGGCGAGCCGCCGGTCCGCGGCGCGCCGCGCGACCCACAGGCTGAGCCGGTCGCCCTCGCGGCGCCAGCCGTTCAGATGGACGCCATAGGCGCGGGTCCCGAAAAACGGCACCGCACCCCGATCCAGCCGAAAAATCGGCGGCGCCCCCCAGCGCACCGCCACGTCGAAGGTCTCGTTGCGGTATTTCGGCAGCCGGCGTTCGACGACGAGCCGGTCCACGACGCCGTCTACGGCGCGGCTGATCGTGTCCGCGTCGCCCGGCACCCGCAGCTCCACCCGTTCTTCCGACACCGCGAACACATCCGGATAGGGCCGCAATGCCGCGGCATTGTCGCGGCGGAGAAGGCCGATCCGCTCGCCGCCGGCAACCAGCGGCACGGCCCGCGCCGGATCATAGCTGTTGCAGAATTCGATGTGGTCGGCGAACGACAACGGACCCCCGGCTCCGGTCAACCCGCCACCGCACCGCCCGGCGACGCCAGCACGGCATCGACACAGGCGATCTGGCGCAGGCAGGCGGCGATATAGTCGATCGCCTCGCGGTCGAGCCCGCCGATCCGAATGTCGATCGTCAGCTCCTGCCGCTCGACGCCGGAAATGGCGCTCAGCCAGCGGGTGGGAACCAGCCCGCGTTTGGCGAACAGCTCCAGCACCCGCGGCATCACTCCGGGCTCGGCGCGGGCGTGAACGAAAAAGTAAGCAGCAACGGCGAGACTGGTGTCAGCGACAGGCTCGGAACGAACCGACATGGCGATGGTCCTCGGCGAAATTTAGGCGAAGCAACGGCGCCCGAACCCTGATCGGGTCCGGGACCGTAATTCGCCGGTCTTGCCGGGGATGCATCGGCGCAGCCACGTCACCAGATGTAGGCCGGATCGCTCGCCGGGTCAATTCGCCCGCGCGCGGCGGCCGGAGGCGATGTTTTGCTGGTCATAACGAGGTGCCTGTGGTTCTATCGACGGTAGCCCCGTCGCACGGCTGATAAGCGGAGAGATTGATGAAATATTGGCAGATGGGCGGCGTCGTGATACTCGCGCTGGGGCTTCTTGCCGGATGCAGCGTCGGCGCACCCGAGCGGGCCAGCGACATTCAAAACCTGAACGGCATTTCCGACGACATCTCCGCGGTCCGGATGACGCAATCGGACTCGCTCAAAATCCCGGACCCGAACCTGCCGACGACCTATCCGCACAGCTACCAGCTGCCGACGGACTGACCCCGCGGGAGAGCCGGCCCGGATCATCCGGCTTAGAAATTCGGCGAGCGGTCGGGCAACGCGGGGGGGCCGGCGCCGTTGCCTTCGGTCGCGCCGGTTTTCAGGACGCCGTCGCGCACCAGCCGTTCGCGCAACGCATCGAGCACGCCCAAGGCATGGGCAAGCCCCTGGATCGGGATTGCCACGGTCAATTCGGTGACCGCGCGCAGCTCGCGGTTGTCACCGACCGCGGTATTCTCGACGCGTTGAAATTCGAGGCGTGCCACCCCGTTCAAAATCGTCACTTCCTTCAGCACATCGCAAAAATAGGTCGGCATCGGTGCGCCTCGGTTGGCCGTGGCCAGGGGAAATTGCCGGATCGCGAATTCGCCGTCTCCGCTAAACGCCGCCGCTAATGACTCTATGCGCTTCCCCGGCGGAAAGCCGGGGTCCACCGTTCCGCAGCATCAGCGCTCGATAGGTGGTACGCCAGCGGGTGCAACACATAATGCAAGATCGAGCGCCAGCCAATCTCGATCGACATCGGCTTTCGCCGGGCCGACGCGTCTCGCCCAAAACCTCCTCTCCCCCGCCGGCCGGGGGAGAGGGAAGGGTGAGGGGGCCGGGGTCACAGCGCGCCTCCCTCCGCCCACTCACGCAACGAACGTGATGTCGCTCGCGGTCAGCATGGAGTGGTTGGTCAGCGTGGCGATCTCCAGCCGCGTGCTGGGGGCGGCGTTGCCGCCGGCGTCGAAGAACAGCTCGCCGCTCCCGGTGGCGTAGGCAAAGCGCTGGTTCGGGCTGGTGAAGCTGCCGGTCGGGTTGGCGGTGAACAGGGTCGCCGCAGCGGGGCTCGACCCGAGAGCGAACCCCTTCTCGCTCAGCGCGAGCTTGTCGGTGCCGTGGGTGAAGTCGGTGATCGTGACTTTGTCCGGGTTCGCGGTCGAGCCCGGCACGGTCAATTCGAACACATCCTTGCCGGCGCCGCCGGTCAGCATCGCGTTGCGCCCGGCGACGAGCATGTCGTTCCCGGCGCCCCCCTGCAGCACCGCCTTGTCCAGCGCCGACAGCCCGGCTCCGCTCAGCATGTCGGCCGCATTGCCGCCATCGACCGTGATCGCGCTGCCGGTCACCCCGGCGAAATTGGCGCCCGTCAGGGTCAGCGCATTCCCGGCGCCGTTGAACAAGACATAGGTCTCGACCCCGCCGACGCCGTTGGCGTGCACCGGCCCGGCGCTGGTCAATTTCAGCTGGTCATTGCCGCCGCCGCCCTTGACGATGTCGGTATTGCCGAGGTCGGCGGCCGAAAAGCGGAACACGTCGTTGCCGGCCCCGCCGGTGAAACGATCGATCCCCGCCGAGCCGAAAAACGACACCGAATTCGCCGCCGCATGCGCAACGACGAGGCGCTCTGCCGGCGAGCGCAGGCTGGTGTTGCCGGCGACATCGGCCTCGCTCGCGTTCAGGCTGTGCGCCCCGATCGCCAGTGGATTGAGCGTGACGGTCCACGCCCCGCCGGCCCCGACCGTGGCGCCGCGCAACGCCTTTGACCCGTCGAACAGCGTGACCCGATCCCCGGCCTCGCCCCTGCCCGCAACGGTAAAGGTGTCGCCGCCGCTGCCCTTGTCCGCCGCCACCGCAAAGCTCAACCCCGAGGGCGCCGGCGCCGAAGTCTTGATTGTCAGCCTAAGCGCCGCCGATGCCGCGCTCGCCCATGTCGCTGCGCCAGCATCGGTCGCCGTCAGGCTGTGCACGCCCACCGCTACCGCCGCCCTCGGAGTGAGCGACCAGGTCCCACCCTTCTCGACCACAGCGGTACCGATGACCTTCGCCCCGTCGCGCAACGTCACCTTGTCCCCGGCCACCCCCTCCCCGGTGATCGTGGGCGTCCTGTCATCGGCGATCCGGTCCCCCTTGACCCCGCTGTCTGACGCACGTGCGAGTGCCAGCTCGGAGGGAGGTGGTGAGACGGCTGGGATGGCGGTGATGTCGTGAGGCATGAAGCCCCCGCCGGTCTCGGCTCCGGCGACTTTCAGCCTTCGGGTCCCGGCGCGTGTGCCGTCGGTCACCCATAGGTCCGAAAAAATGCTTGTGCCGGTCGCACCCGCGAAAACCGCCCCATTGCCGATCACGGTGATGTCCTGAGGGCTCAGCCCAAATGGAGCAGAAACCGGGCCCCGGTTGACAAACGTCAGCTGCTTTGTTCCCGATGCCGTTCCATCGGTGATCCAAAGGTTAAAGACGCGGCCTCTCGGATCGGACGCCGCGAACAGCACCTTGTTGCCAAGAACGGCGAATCCCTGCGGGTTGGCGGCGGCGGTGGCTATTTCCCTTGTTCCTGCCGAGGTTCCGTCGGTCACCCACAGCGCGGCTCCGTCTCGGAATACCGCCTTTTTGCCGAACACGGCGATCTCGTCCGGCTCAGCCTTGTCGGTCAGCTCCCGAGTGCCCGCCGAGGTCCCATCCGTGACCCAGAGGCCGGAGGAAAGGGAGACCCCGGAATCGTCGGTGAGCAATCCAAGAAACAACGCCTTATCGCCGAGGATGCCAAAATCGCCCCGCGGAGCCAATTCGTTGCCGCCAATCGTCAGCTCCTTCGTCCCCGCTGATGTACCGTCGGTTACCCAAAGGCTGTCGTCGCCGGTCGTACGGGCCGAAGTCCCTTCGAACACTGCCTTGTTGCCAAGAACTGCAAAGTGCGGACCGTCTATGATTTGAGAGGAGAACAACCCGCCGGAGTACGCGCCCTTGGCGGTCAGCTCGCGGGTCCCGTGCGACGACCCGTCTGTCACCCAAAGATTGTAACCGTTTATGCCAGCGCCGAGAAACAGCGCTTTCTTGCCAAAAGCGGTGAGGCCAGGGTTGACGTCGACAGTGCCAGAAGGGCCAGAAGCATAGAATAGTCCGTTGGGATTGGCCCCGGCGACCGTCAGCTCCTTCGTCCCGGAAGAGGTGCCGTTCGTTACCCACAGACCCGGGTGTCCGCCCGCGTCTTCTCCCTTGAACACCACCTTTGAGCCGAGCGCGGTAAAGTGCGGACCTGTGTCGCCAAACACTCCCTCGAAAGCAAATAACCCATCGGAATTTGCCCCGGCAGCCGTCAGCTCTCTGGTCCCGGCCGAGGTCCCGTCCGTGGTCCAGAGATTGAGGCCGTCCGCACCCCTACCGACGAAGAACACCCTGGCACCGACGACGGTAATATCTCCAACAACATTAAGGGGCGAAGAGGCTCCCGGAGGCGTCAAGTCGGTCGTTCCGGACGCGGTGCCGTCCGTCACCCAAAGATCGGTCCGGTCGTTGGGGCTCCCACCGGCAAACAGCGCCCGCCCCGTAAAGCCGCGTTCCGGCGGCGCCTCGATCGTCAGCTTGAGCGGCGCAGAGGCGGCGCTCGTTCCGGTCTTCCCGGTCTCGGTCGCGGCCAACGTATGCACCCCGACGGCCAGCGCCGTCGCCGGCGTCACCGACCAGGCGCCGCCCTTCGCGACCACCGCCGTGCCGATAACCTTTGCCCCGTCGTGCAGCGTCACCTTGTCCCCGGCCACGCCCTTCCCGGTGATGGTTGGCCGCGTCACGATGGTGATCCCGTCGCCCTGGACCCCGCTGTCCGACGCGGCCGCCAACGCCAATCCCGAGGGTGAGGGCGTCTTCGGGGGCGGCGGAAATGCCGTGATCTCCGCCGGATCGAGCCCGTTCGACCAGGCCCCGGCGACGCTGATCTCCTTGGTGCCCGCCGAGGTGCCGTCGGTCACCCAGAGGCTCGGAAGCCCACTCACGTCTGTGCCGTTAAACAGAACCTCGTTGCCGAGACGAGTAAAATCGGGGTCCCCCGCGGGATTGATCACCCCGCCGAACCAAGCTCCGTTGACCGCCAGCTCTTTGGTCCCCGCCGCGGTTCCGTCGGTGATCCACAAGCCGTCATTGTTGTCCGCGTCTCGACCCGTGAACAGGACTTTGGTGCCGAGACTAATAAATTCTGAATCGTCGTCGACAAGTCCGAGAGAAGAGGCCCCTTTCACATTGAGCTTTTTCGTTCCGGCGGCAGTTCCGTCGGTAACCCATAAGTAATCGGTGAAGGACGGCGAACCGGCGACAAATATCGCTTTGGAGCCAAAAACGGTAAAATGCGGATTACGGGCAAACTCGTTAAACAGCTCGCTGCTGTTAAGCTCGATGGTGCCGGCGGCTGTCCCGTCCGTGATCCACAGGCTATCGGTATTCTTTTTGCCTGAGCCGACGAAGAGTGCTTTTTTGCCGAGCACGGTAAAAAACGGTGACTCAACCAGCTCAAACAGGCCAAAAGGGCCGGCGCCGTTGACGTGAAGCTGCGTGGTGCCGCCGGTCGTACCGTCGGTCACAAAGAGGCCGGCCTCGCCGTCGTCCGATATCACCGCCTCGAACAACACCTTATGGCCGAGGACGGTGAAATCGGTACCGTCGTCGAATAGCTTATCCTCGTCGCCCCCTTTGATCTTCAACTCGTGTGTCCCGGCCGAAGTCCCGTTCGTGGCCCAGAGGCTGTCGCGTCCGTTCGCGCCCACGCCGACAAAGACCGCGTTCTTGCCGATGACGGTAAAGTCCGTAGGATTCAGGCCGTCGAAAGGGTCGGCGCCGGCGGGTGTCAGCTCCTCCGTGCCGGCGAGCGTTCCGTCGGTCACCCACAGGTTCCATTGGCCTTTGGTGTCGTAGCCCTGGAACAGAAGCTTGCCGCCCAGCGCTGTAAAATCCGGATCCACCGTACTGTCGAACAGCCCGAGGGAATTGGCCTTCGCCGGTCTTATCTCGACCGTTCCGGCAGAGGTCCCGTCGGTCACCCAAAGCTCGTGGCGAACCCGCTTATCGACCCCTTCGAAGACCGCCTTGCCGCCGAGCAGCGTGATGCTGCTCGGGGCAAGGCTCGGCGCCGGCGCCCGCCGCCTTCAGCTCATGGGTGCCCGACGAGGTGCCGTCGGTGATCCAAAGATTGTCGTATCCGTCGATGCCCGCCCCGGCGCTGAGCCCGGCGAACAATGCCCGCCCCGTTGCCATCTGCTATTCCTCCATCACCTGCGCGATATTTACCGTCGTACCCGCAAAAGCGGGACCCAGGGCAACCGTTGCCCCCTCGCAGCTCTGGGTTCCCGCTGCGTCATCTCTGCCGTCATCCCCGCGAACGCGGTGACCCAGGGCCATCCGCTGCGGCCCTCGACGCTCTGGATTCCTGCGTTCGTGACGTGTTCGCAGGAAAGACGGAGGTGGGACCGTCGCGATCCGGCATCCGGTCATCCGAGCTCGTCGGATAGCAAGCGTAGGGCGGAAAAGCGGAGCGCCTTCCGCCACCTTGCTGCTGGTTCAAATGGAATATCATCGGCACCGGTTGCCGCCTGTCGGAGCATCTTTGGACTCCATTCAATCGCGCCGACGGCGGGGTCGGCGGAATGCGCGGCGCATTTCCGCCCTACACCCCGGCTCGACCTCCGCGCAGGCTGGACGGTCTGAGCCCTCCCCGGTCATGGGCACCGGCCTTCGCCGGTGTGGGGCGTAGATGTGCACCGTTCTGGCAAGGATCAGGGCTCGCGCAGGCTTTCGTCCATGACGCGGGTCAAGGGGTTCAGCACGTAGTGCAGGATCGAGCGGCGGCCGATCTTGATGTCGGCGACGAGGCGCATGCCGGGGCGCAGCTCGAAATCCTTCGGCAAATTGCGCAATTCGGGCTTGGTCAAGGCGATGCGCGCGCGGTAGTGGATCGGGCTTTGCCGGGCCTGCGACCTGAGGCCGGGGGTCGTCATGTTTTCCCCGGTCTCGCGCGGGCTGTCGTCTTCGACCGTGTCCGGGGTCAGGCTCTTCAGCTCACCGTGGACGAGGCCGTATTGCTGCCACGGCAACGCCTCGAACTTGACCGTCGCCGGATCGCCGATATGGACGCGGGCGACATCGCGGGTGTCGATATCGACCTCGGCGAGAAGCGGCACGTCGTCCGGCACCAGGCGAACCAGCGGCTCGGCCTCGCGCACCACAGAGCCGGCGGGGCGCGCCGCCACCTGCAGCACCGTGCCGTCGCGCGGCGCCTTCAGGATCGCCATCCGATGGCGCAATTGCGCCTTCGAGAGCTGGGCCGCGGCGGTTTCGCGGTCGGCGCGGGTCTGCGCCATCTCCTCGGCGAGCTTGCGTTTCCACTCGTCGACAAAAGCGTCGCGATCGGCCGCCGCCTCGGCGATCTGCTGGATCAATTTCTGCTGCTCGCCGAGATTGGTGTTGAGCCGCGATTGCGCCTCGACCCGGTGCTCCTGGGTGTCGATCAATTTGAGCTTGGAGGCGAGGTCCTTGGCGACCAGGGTCTGGTAGATGCTCTCGGCCTGGAGGGCGAGCTTGATCTGCTCGCCGAGCCCCTGGGCCTCGATCTTGTGCGCGGCGAGATCGGCCTTGAATTGCGCGACCTTGCCTGCCGACGCGGCGATATGCGCAGCGTATTCGTCGCGGCGCTTATTAAAGATGTCGATCTGCGTCGCCTCGTCGGCGTTCGGGTTTTTCAGCTTGTAGGCCGCACCGGCGAGCTCGGCCTCGATCCGGTCGCTCTTGGCCCGGAGGTGGCGCAATTTGGCGCTCAATTCGGCCTCGTCGGCGCCGCTGAAGGTCGGGTCCAAGGTGGCGAGCACTTGGCCCGCCTTGACCTTGTCGCCCATCTTGACCGCGATCCCGCGCACGACCGAGGTTTCGAGCGGCTGCACGACGATCTCGCTGTCGCTGGTGACGATATGGCCGTTGGCGGCGACGACGATATCGACGCGGGCGACCGCGAGCGCCACTGCGGCGGCGGCGAGGAGCCCCGCCATCAGCCACAGCACCAGCCGCCGTTTTGGCGGAGCGGCGAGGACGCTCTGGAAATCGTAATCGATCAGCGCCCGCGGCGCCGGTGCGGCGCTGCGGTCCGCGGCCGTGGCCGTGGCGGCTGTGTCGCTCATGCCTGGTACACCCGCGCCTGCTGGTTCCAGAGCTGGTTGTAAGGCAGGCAGCTGCGCAGCAGGGTGTCGTGCCGCCCCACCTGCACGATGTGGCCCTGATCGACGACGATGATCGCGTCGGCGCGGGCGACAAAGGAGAGGCGGTGGGTGACGATGATGATGGTGCGGCCGCGGGCGATGCCGGCGAGATGCTGCTGGATGATCGCCTCGCTCTCGGGGTCGAGCGAGCTCGTCGCCTCGTCGAACACCAGGACCGGCGGCGAATGGATCAGCGCGCGGGCGATCGCCAGACGCTGGCGCTGGCCGCCCGACAGATTGGACGCCCCCTCTTCGAGCATCGTCGAATAGCCGTGCGGCATGCGCTGGATGAATTCGTGGGCGCCGGCGAGCTGGGCGGTCCGCACCACCTCGTCGAGCGAGGCGGCGGGCTTGGTGATCGCGATGTTCTCGCGCACCGTGCCGCGAAACAGGAAATTCTCCTGCAGGACGACGCCGATCTGGGTCCGCAAATGGGCGAGGTCGAGCTCCTTCAGGTCCTGGTTGTCGATCTTGACGAGCCCCGCCTGCGGCCGATAGAGGCCTTGCAGGAGGCGGGTGATCGTGGTCTTGCCCGAGCCGCTGCGGCCGACGACGCCGACCACCTGGCCCGGCGTGATCGCGAACGAGATGTCCTTGACCGCCGGGGTCGCCGCTCCCGGATAGTGGAACGTCACATCCTCGAATTCGATGTGGCCCTTGATTTGCGGCGCCAATTGCCCGCTCGCCGGCTCGGGCTTGGTCTGCATCAATTGCGCCAGCAATTTCAGCGACAAGACCGCGCGCTGGTATTCCTGCATCAGGGTCGAGGCGTGGATCAGCGGCTGCGCCAGCCGCAGGCCCAGCATGTTGAACGCGATCAGCGCGCCCACCGTCATCTGGTCGCTGAGCACAAAGAGGGCGCCGAGCGCGCCGATGCCGACGCTCATCGCCCGCTCGAGGCCCATGATGACGCTGCGGGCGCGCGCCGATGTGTGGTCGAGCGCCAGGGTCTTGGTCGCTGCTTCGTCGGTCTGGCGGCGCCAGCGCAGCATCGAGCGCGGCTCGAGCGCGAGCGTCTTGATCGTGTCGATGCCGTTCAGGATCTCAAACAAAAACGCCTTGCGCCGCCCTTCGATGTCGTTGACGTCGCGCAATTTGACGCGGAACTCGTGCGACATGATCGCGAGCGCTGCAAACGCCACCGCCGACACTGTGAGCACGATCAAGGTCAGCTTCCAGGAATAGATCAGCAATACCGGCAGAAAAATTATCACCGACAGAAAATCGAGAAAGGTGTTGAACAGCCGGCTCGCCAGGAACTCGCGAACGTTGTTCGCCTCCTGCAATTTGTAGGCGGTAACGCCGGACGGGTTGGTGTGGAAATAATCGATCGGCAGCTTGAGCAGATGGTCGATCGTATCGGTGGCGACAACGTGGTCGAGCTTGCGGGTGACAAAGGCCAGCAAATAATTGCGCATGTAGTTGAAGCCGGCGTCGAACAGGATCAGCACAAAGACCCCGGCGGTGATCGTGTAGAGCGTCGAGAACGCCTGGTTCGGCACCACCTTATCGACCAGGATCTGGAAAAAGATCGGCACCGACAGCGCGATCAGATGCATGGCGAGCGCGGCGATTACGACGTCGCGCATCAGCCGCCGCTCGGCGAACAGTTTGGAGGTGAACCACGAAAAGCCGAATTTTATGTCGTCGCGGCTCGGCGGCAAGGGCGTGACGATCAACGCTTCGCCGGCCCATGAGCGTTCGAGGTCGGCGCGGCCCAAAAAGAAGATTTCGCCGTCGCGCCAGAGCGGGTCGGAGATCGCCGCTTCCTCGGCGCCGTGCCGGCGCATCCCCATCAGGATGACGGCATTGCCGTTGCCGAGCAGCAAGATCAGCGGATGGCTGAAGGCGCGCGTGTTGAGCCCCTGCCAATCGAGCCGCGCACGCTCGGCCTTGAGCCCGAACTCGCCGGCAAGCGCGGCCAGCCGCGCCGGTGGCAAGGTCGCGTCGTCGACCGCATTGCGCCGGCGCACGGCGGCCACATCGGCATAAACGGCGTTCTGGATGCCGAGCCGGAACAGGCACGCAAGCCCGGTCTCGCACGACACCGCCGTGGCTGCTCCGGCGCCGGAAGCGGCGGCCTCCGGCGGCGGGTCGGGTGCCTCGTCCCGCAGTGTGTCGTTCGGCGGTGTTTCGTCAGGCTGCGGCACCAGCGCGCCGCGCGCACGAGACCGCGAGCGGTGCAAAGAGGCAACCAGCTTGGCCGCTATCGGCACCGGCGCACCTATGCTTCTGCTTTCAAGGGTAGGCAAGCTGTAATCTACCGCAATTGCGTCAAACAATCAAGAAGGCACCGCCGGCAAATGCAGCGATGCCCCGCGTTAACTATTTTGTGCAGCCTGATCTAGATCGATACCGGCCGGCAGCCGAGATGCGTATCCGGTCGTCAGGCGAATAAGCCGTTGCGGCTGTCGCCGCTGCCGATGTCGACGCGATCGCCCTCCTCCCCGGCGCCCTCCTCCCCGGCGCCCTCCTCCCCGGCGCCCTCCTCCCCGGCTCCAGCAGATTGTGTCGCCCGAAGAGGAGAAAGCCCGCGCGATAAATCTGCATCAAATGCCGTCTTATCTTGCGTTCTCTTAAAGTATTTTTAGGACAAGCACAGTGTAAATCTGCGCCTGTAGATTGTCCTTCTGCGGACGATCGGAAACGACCTAAGTGTGGGGTGGAGTATGCACAGACATATAATGATTTTGCTTGTATCATTACTTGCGTTTTCTGATGGTCCGGTCGGAGGCGCCAAGGCTGCCGACGCGAGTGGGCCGACCGTCAACTCGATCACGCTGACCAACCGGAGCGGGGTGGCGCAGCTCAATTATCCGCTGCAGTTCGGCCGGCCGTTTGTCGATGGCGCGGTCGAGGGCGAGCCTGTCGTGCTGATCAACGGGGTGGCGGCGGCGAGCCAGGCCGATGTCAAAAACCGCTACCCCGACGGCTCGGTCGAGTTCGCGGTGATCGCGGTGGTGGTCCCGGCGCTGCCGGCGAGCGGCTCGTTGACCCTGACCTTTCAGGACCGGGCGCCCGGCAGCCACACACCGCTATCGAGCGCGCAAATGCTCGACCCGAGCTATGATTTCAACGCAATGATGATGCTGAAGAGCACCAGCACGGGCGTCGGCAAGACGGTGTCGGCGCGGACGATGCTGGCGAACGGCGACTACCAGTTGTGGACCGCGGGGCCGGTGGCGCAGACGATCATCCTCGGCGACGACAGCACGGCGCGCAAATACGACATCGGCTTTGACGGCTACCACCCGTTCCGGCCGCGCTTTTACGCAACCTTCTGGCCGGCGACGCATCAGGTGGCGGTGCGCTATGTCGGCGAGAACGACAATGTCCAGGAGGTCGAGGACCTCAGCTACAACCTCACCCTGATCGCCGGCAACCTGATCGGCTACGGCAAAACCGGCCTGACCCAGTGGGCGATGACCAATTGGAGCCGCAGCTTCTGGCTCGGCGGCACGCCCTCGCCGCAGATCGATATCGACTATAACCTCGGCTATCTCGAAGCGACCCGCTGGCTGCCCGGCTACGACACGTCGATCAAGCCGACATCGGCGCTGGTCGCCGGCGAATATGCGCTGTGGACCGGACGCCCGCACGACCTTTACGACGGCCAATGGGACGGCGGGCTGTGGCAAAATGCGATGGGCACGACCGGCGAGCGCCAGGAGATCGGCCCCTACCCGACCTGGGACGTCTTGTGGCTCTACACCGGCGATTGGCGGATGCGCCAGATGGCGCTGGGGCTCGACGATTTGGCCGCGGCGTGGCCGGCCAATCTGCGCGAAACCGACCCCGCCCGCCGCTTGCAGCGCACCGACCCAGCGGGGCTCAGCCCCGAAACCGGGCTCGGCCATACCGTCTCGGTCACCGACCGGCGCAGCACCGAGTTTTTTAACGCCGGCTATATTTTTACCGAGGGGCTGGCGGCCGACCGGCCGATCCAGGTCGGGCCTTTCAACCTGCACAACCCCTGGGCATTCGACGGCGCGCACCAGCCGCAGCCGTGGCTGGTGCCCTATGTGCTGACCGGCGACCCGTGGTATCTCGACGAGGCTTACCTGTGGGCCGGGTTCAGCGCCTCGCGCTATCCGGGCGGCGTGACCAAGGCTGCTTATGGCCGCGGCCCGACCGGGGCGGAGGGGGTGATCGACGATGAGCTGCGCGGTGCCGGCTGGGTCCTGCGCTCGCGCGCCGAGACCGCGCTGATGGCCCCCGACAGCGACCCCGAGAAAGCCTATTTCACGACCCTGACCAACGACGCATTGGCGCGCTGGGAGGGGAGCTTTGGGATCTCGGGCACCCCCTTCGACGGCAGCGCCGTCAAGCTGTGGGGCGCCAAATACGGCGATTATTACAGCTCCAACAGCGGGCCGGCGAGCGGCCAGGCGCCGCTGCTCGGCAATTGGGAATCGAACGGGAATCCGACTGCGAGGCCGCCGGTCGCGGATGTGCTGTCGAACGAGGCCACGGGGGTGTTTATCCCCGGCGCCGTCGGGTCGTGGACCTCGCCCTGGATGCAGTATTACGCGATTTACGGGCTCGGCCGGGCGACGGAGATCGGGTTTGCCGCCGAGCCCTTATTGGCGCACACCGCGGCGTGGCTCACGGGCCTGGTCAACAATTCGGGCTATCCCGAGCTCTTGGCGGCATACCGCACGCCGGTCGAGGCAAAGGGCGGCGGGTTCTTCGCGACGTGGCCGGCGCTCGTCGGCGCGCTCGAACCCGCCTGGCTCACCGGCAACGGCTATGTCTCGGAGGATGGCGGCGTGTCGCTGCCGGCCTATTGGGCGCAAAACCTCAACGCCGACGGGCGCCAGGGTTGGGCGATCGCCGCCGCCGGCTTCCTCACCGGCGAGCCGGGCGGGGCGCAGATGTGGTCCTGGGTGCAAGCGAACGTCTACAACGCCATCGGCGACTGGGCGAGCCACCCCGGCGCCGGCCCAAAATGGGCGATCCTGCCGCGCACCGATACGAACGCGCTGCCGGCGATGCCGACCGCCCCGCCGCCCGCGGCGCCACCCCCCGCCGCCTCGCCGCTCGTTGCGCCAGCCGCTGCGCCGCCCCCCGCCGCCTCGCCAGCCGTTGCGCCAGCCGCTGCGCCGCCCCCCGCCGCCTCGCCAGCCGTTGCGCCAGCCGCTGCGCCGCTCGCTGCGGCGGCGCCATGCAATTGCGCCGGGGTCGCCCACTGAGCACGAGCCCGCTGAGCGCGCGAGCCTGGCCGACCGCTCCGGCGCGGTTTTACCTGACGACTGGAGCACCGCGCCGGAACATCGCGCGAATAGGGGCATCGCGCGAATAGGAGGATCGCGCGAATAGGGGACCGCGCGCCGCGCAGCTGGCCGCGGTCCCGGCCGCACGCTAAAGTCAAGCAGCGCCGATCCTCAGATCGGCGCGGCAATGACGAGCGTGACCCGGGAACATGCTCCGCAAAATCTTTGGCCTCGGGCGCCGGCCGCGCAGCGTCGAGGCGGTTTTCCGGAAGGCATTGGCATTGCACCGTCGGCGCCGATTTGCCCAGGCCGAAGCGGTTTACCGCGATGCCCTCGAACGCGCTCCCGACCACGCCGATGCGCTTTATAATCTCGGTCTGGTCCGGCTTCACCTCGGCGACCGGCAGGACGCGGCCAGGCTGCTGGCGAGCGCTCTTCACCGCAAGCCCGCCTCTGCCGAAGCCCACAATGCTTTTGCCGTGGCGCTGCGCCAGCTCAACCGGCCCAGGGAGGCGCTCGCCTATTTTGGCCGCGCGCTGGCGATCCGTCCCGATTTTGCCGAGGCGCACAACAATCTCGGTGCCGCGCTGCAGCTGCTGAGCCAGCACGATGAGGCGCTGGGCTGTTTCGAGAAAGCGCTCGCGATCAACCCCGATCTGGCCGAAGCCCATCATGGCCGCGGCACCGCGCTGCGCACGCTCGGTCCGCTCGACGAGGCGCGGCGGGCGATCGAGCGGGCGATCGAGCGGGCACCCTTGCGGGCCGAGTTCTATCGCTCGCTCGGCGAGCTGAAGCAATTCACCCAAGGCGATCGGCATGTCGCGCAGATCGAGGCGCTGGCCCGCGATATCGGGTCGCTCTCGGAAGACGAGCAGACCCATCTCCATTTTGTCCTCGGCAAGATGTACGCCGATCTCGGCCGGCACTGCCGGTCGTTCCGCCATCTGACCATCGCCAACGCATTAAAGCGCAGAGCCACACCGTACGACGAGCGCGTCGTTCTGGCGCAGCTCGAGCAAACGCGGGAGCTGTTCGGCGTCGAGGTGATGCGGGCGAAAAAAGGGCTGGGCGACCCCTCGCCGGTGCCGATCTTTATCTTTGGCATGCCGCGCTCGGGCACCACCCTGGTCGAGCAGATCCTGGCCAGCCATCCCAAGGTGCATGGCGGCGGCGAGCTGCGCGATTTCGAGCTGGCGGTGGCCAGCCTCGCCGGTCCCGCCGGCGCCCCGCCCGAGATCGGCGCTGCCGAGCTGCGCCGGATCGGCGCTCGCTATCTCGAAGGTGTCTGCGCCTTGGCGCCGAAGGCGGCGCGCGTCACCGACAAGATGCCGGTGAATTTCCGCTTTGCCGGCTTGATCCACCTGGCCCTGCCGAATGCGCGGTTGATCCACACGAGCCGCGATCCGATCGACACCTGCCTATCCTGCTTCTCGCTGCTGTTCGGCGGCGACCAGCCGTTCACCTATGACTTGGCCGAGCTCGGCCGCTACTATCGCGGCTATGCGACACTGATGGAGCATTGGCGCGAGGTCTTGCCGCCGGGGGTCATGCTCGAGGTCCGCTACGAGGACGTGGTTGATGACGTCGAGCACGCGGCCCACCGGATTGTCGCCCATTGCGGGCTCGATTGGCACCAGGCGTGCCTCAGCTTCCACCTGACACAGCGTCCGGTGCACACCGCCAGCGCGGCGCAGGTGCGTCAGCCGATCTACCGCAGCTCGATCGGCCGCCGGCGGCCGCCGGACGCCATGCTGAAACCGCTGCTCGACGCGCTGGGCGGCCGGATCTAGCGGCCCACTGAACCCGGTCGCGGCAAAAGCTGCCACCGGCTGGGCGTGACGTCTGGCTTTCTCTGGAAGCGCCGGAACATGCCCAGTCCCAGCAGCCAGCTGCCAAAGACCGCGAGCGTGCCCGGCTCGGGTGTGGTGACGGTGCCCGGCTGCTCGGTCAGCGTGACCGACACGCTGCCCTGGGCTGTAGCTGCCCGGAACGTCGACACCGTTGGGGACGCTGCTATAGGGCGACAAAAAGCCGATATAGGACAGCAGCTGGTCGTTGAGGTTAAAGGTGTTGGGACCGGCCGCCACATGTGCCGTGAAAGTCCCGGTGCTGAGATTGGTGATGGCGTCAAAATCGGTGATGAGCGGGACGGGATTCGGTAAAACCGAGCGAGTGGCCGTTGACAAAGGCCTGGTAGACGTCGCCCTGCTGGACGAGATCGGCGACTTGCATCGTCAAGGTGCCGTCGAACGGCGCGGTGAACGTCACCGGTCCGCTCTCCATGCCACCGCCATGCGGATTGCTCGGGTTGAGCCCAGTGCTCCCGCTCGGGGCTGGAACGGCGCTGGAAACAGTTTCGAGGAACGTGCCGATCAATGTCGCGCTCGCCGGTCCCGATACCAAGCTCAGCAGCGCCGCGCCGGGCAAAAGGTGCTTTGGTTCCACCACGATTCCTCCCTACAATGATCAAGATGGTTAATTTCCTAGCATAACCGCGACCGAGCTGTCAAAGACGACAGTCAAAAAAATTGGCTCCGAAGACTATATGATGTATAATGGACGAAGATATGACGTTAATTTGACGACGAGGGCCACGCCTTATTCGAAAACAAATCGCGAAAACGTCCCATCACGATCGAGCGCCGAACGAGCGCCATGCGGCGGCCTCGGACGGCCTCGATCGGGCGCGCTTGCACGCTCGCGCCGATCCGGCTAGGCCGATTGCATCGGGGTGCCACGATGCCGGAACAGCGCATGAAGGGCGGGATCAGCGACGCGGACCGGGCACGGTTCGGGGTCGGGCCGGGCTGGTCGTTCGCGATCCCCCACCGGGTGCGGTGGAGCGAATGCGATCCCTTCGGACACGCCAACCACCGCGCCTATTTCGAATGGTTCGAGGAGGCGCGCAACCGCTATCTCGAAGCCGCGGGCCTGCCGGCGCTGTCGGCGGGCACACCGGGCCCGGTCATGGCCGAGACCGGGATCCACTATCACCGCCCGCTCGCCTATGGCGACGAAATCCTGGTCGGCGCCCGCACCATCCGCCTCGGGCGCACCAGCTTCGAGATGGAGTACGCGGTGTGGCGGGAGGGCTTGTGCGCGGATGGCCGCGCCGTGCTGATCCTGGTGGTCAACGCCACCGGCGCAAAGACGCCGCTGCCAGAGATGCTGCGCCGCGCTATGCTGGCCCGCGATCCGGATGCAGCCGGAGGAAGCAAAGGAGGGGTCGAATGAACCGCGCCGTCATCGTCATCTGCGACAGCCTGCGGCGCGACCTGATCACGCCCGAGACCGCCCCCTTTCTCCACGAGCTCGGGCAGCGTTCGGCGCGGTTCGTCAATCATCGGGGCGTGTTCCCGTCGACGACGCGGACCAGTGCGGCTTCGATCGCCACCGGCTGCCTGCCGGCTCGGCACGGGCTCCTCGGCAACACGATGGCGCTCGACGAGGGTGAGGGGCTCGTGTGCCTCTCGGTCGGCAAGCCCGATTTTCGCGACCGGCTCGCTCGCGCCACCGGGCGCACCCTGCATATGCCGACTTTGGCCGAGCGGCTCGCCCGCGCCGGCGAGAGCGCCATCGCCTTTTCCAATGTCTCGCCGGGGGCGGCCTATTTTCTCGATCCCGACGGCTATGGCTCGGTCTACAACCCTGCCGGCAGCTTTGGTCCGGGCCGCCAAGCGCTCGCGGCCGTCGACGGACTGAATGTCGCCAAGGGGGCGGCGGGCGACGACAGCGTGACCCGGCGCTTTTGCGCCGAGGTGCTGCGCGAGCGCGCCCCGGCGCTCGCGATCCTGTGGCTTTCGGAGCCCGACTATACCGGCCACCACACGCCGCTCGGCTCGCCGGCGCATCGGGTGGCGATCGCCAGCGCCGACGAAAACGTCCGTCGCGTCGCCGAGACCGTGGCCTCGCTCGATCCGGGCGGCGAGAAATTCTGTTTGTCGTCGGCTCGGATCACGGCATGGAAACGGTCGGCGAGACGATCGATCTCGACGGGCTTCTGGTCGAGGCCGGGCTGAAGCGCGCGCCGCGATCCTCGGATGTCGTGGTGGCGCCGAACGGCACCGCGGCACTGGTTTATTTCGCCGAGCCGGAAGGCGCGCTGCCGGGCAAGGTCGCTGGCTTTCTTAGAAAACAGGATTGGGTCGGCCGCGTCTTCGAAGGCGACGGCCTCGCCGAAACCGGCCTGCCGACCGGCTCCTCGGCGCGGATCGCGATCACCATGCGGAGCGAAACCACGGCCAACCCGCACGGTGTGGCGGGCCGCAGCGCCATCGTGCGCGACACGCTGGAGCCCAAGGACGTGACCGGCTTCGGCCAGCATGGCGGCCTCGGCGTCAACGAGCAGAGCCCGTTCCTCTTTGTGTCCGGCGGCGGCTTCGCCCCCGGCGCCTATTCCGCCCGCTCGTCGCTGATCGATATCGCGCCGAGCGTGCTGCGCCATCTCGGCCTCGACACGGCCGGCACCGACGGCCGCCCGCTGCCGCGCCAGCCCGCCGGACCCTAATCAAGAGCACCTAACAGATCGCCCCCGCTTCCTCGTCATGCCGGCGAAGGCCGGTATCCATCGCCACAGTGGATACCGGCCTGCGCCGGGAATGCGAGCAGGGATGCTCAAGCGTCTGGTTGTTGTCGTCAGATGTCATTGCTGTGAACGTTGCTAGATCACGCGCGGGTGCGCAGCCGGTCGATTTCTTCGGCGCTGTAGCCGGCGAGGCTGCGCAGAACCTCCTCGGTATGCTCGCCTTTGAGCGGCGCGCGGCGGGCGGCGACCGGTGAATCCGAGAGCCGCACCGGGCAGCCGATCATCGAAAACCGGCCGCGGGTCGGGTGATCGAGGTCGAAGATCGTGCCGCGCTCGCGCAAATGCGGGTCGGCGAGCGCTTCGGCGGTATCGAGCACGGCACCGCACGGCACGCCCGGCCGGCGAATGCCTGCATGACCTCGCGCTTGTCGCGGCTGCGGGTCCAGCCCTCGATTGCCTCGGTCAAGGCGGCCTGGTTGCGCGCCCGCCCGGCCGCGGTCGCAAAACGCTCGTCCTCTCTCAACTCCGGGTGCCCGATGACCTCGGTCACGGCCGCGAACATCTCGGGATTGTCGGGCGGGACGATCATATAGACATAATCGTTCTTGCCGCTGCCGGCGCAGCGCACGAGGTCGGACCAGCCGCCGGAGGCCGAGCGGTTGCCGCTGCGTTCGAGCGGCGCGCCGGTGGCGAGCGTCCCGGTGTATTTGACCCGCGTCAGGTTCAGCACCGCCTCCTGCATCGCCACTTCGACGCGCTGGCCGCGCCCGGTCTGGCCGCGCTGCACCAGGGCCGCGAGGATCGCGATCGCCAAATGCATGCCGGTGCCGGAATCGCCGATATTGGCGCCGTTGACCATGGGCGGCCCGCCCGCCTCGCCGGTCACGCTCATCGCCCCCGAGGTCGCCTGCGCCACTGGCTCGAAGCATTTGAAGCCGCTGTAGGGGCCATAGGAGCCAAAGCCTTTGACCGAGGCGTAGATCGCACGCGGGTTGAGCTCCTTGACCGCCTCCCAGCCGAGGCCGAGCCGCTCCATGACGCCGGGCCCCAGATTTTCGGCGACGATGTCGGCCGCGGCGACGAGGCGGCGGGCGATCTCTTTCCCCTCCTCGGTTTTCAAGTCGAGGACGACGCTGCGCTTCGAGCTGTTGAGCAGCAGAAAGAAAAAGCTGTCGAGATCGGGATTGTCCATGTTCCACAGCCGGCGCGCGCGGTCGCCATAGGGCGGGCGCTCGATCTTGATCACGTCGGCGCCGAGCCAGGCCAGCATCTGGGTGCAGGAGGGGCCGGCCTGGTCGTGCGTGAAATCGATGACGCGGATGCCGTCGAGCGCCTGGCTCATCTCTGTCTCCTGTTGGCCGCGGTTGCTGGTATCGGGGCGGCGGGTCTGGCTCATGCTGCGTCGCCGGCCGCCAAGCGCAGGCCGGACAGGAACAGCTCGCGGTGCTCGGGGTTTCGGTAAGGTATGACGCTCGGTACGACGACCGGTGTGATCTGCCGCAGCCGCTCGACGATCTCTCGCGCCTCGTCGAGCCGCCCCATATGCGCATAGCAGGACGCCAGAAACCGGTAGGGCACTGCAAAACCCGGCGCTTGCTCTAGCGATGCGAGCAGAATTGCTGCTGCATCGTCAAACTGCTTGTTGAAGAAATGAGCGGTGCCCAAGGGGAGGCCAAACACTCCGAGACGATCGCGTGGGCTTAGGCGTAGCGATCTGTTGTAGTGCTCGATCGCGACACTAGGCTGACCAGCAAAATTCCTGAGCACTGCGCTCCACACCCACCCGCGGGCAAAGCTCGGATTAAACGCCAGCGACCGGTCGATCAGCCGAATAGCGCCATCGATGTCCTCGCCAAAATATCCAAGCGCGAATCCACTGGTAGCAAGCGCCTCGGGGTCGTCTGGGGCGAACCGAATCGCCTGCCGGGCCAGATTGATACCCTTGCGGCGGTTTGCCTCCAGATCATCGATCCAGCCGTTCACTTCGAGCAGGTGATGACAATGGGCAGCCAATGCGAGGGCGGGCCCGTAATGCGGGTCGCGTTCGATTGCTCGCCCGAGCAGGTCGAGGGCTTGAACGACGCGCCCCTTCTCGTATGCACTCCAGTACTGGAGTGCGCGGAGATAGAGGTCATAGGCGGTCAGGTCATTGGTCGGCCTTTCGGACGATCGGCGGATCTCGGCAGCTTGCAGTGTCGGCTCGATGACGCCGGCGACGCTGATCGCCACCTTGTCCTGCAGGTCGAACACGTCTTCGAGCGAGCCGTCGAACCGGTCGGCCCAGAGATGCGTGCTGTTGAGCGCGTCGATCAGCTGCGCGGTGATGCGCACCCGGCCGCCGGCTTTGCGCACCGAGCCTTCGAGGACATAGCGCACGCCTAATTCGCGGCCGACCTGCTTCACATCGACCGCCTGTCCCTTGTACGTAAAGCTCGAATTGCGGGCGATGACGAAGAGCCAGCGGATGCGGCTGAGCGCTGTGATGATCTCCTCGACCATGCCGTCGGCGAAATAGTCCTGCTCCGGGTCGCCGCTCATATTGGCAAAGGGCAAGACCGCGATCGACGGCTTGTCGGGGAGCGGCGAGCGCCGGTGGGCTACCCTCACCCGCCTCCCGCCGCTGGCGGTCGGCACCCTCTCCCGCAATGCGGGAGAGGGGGACCCCGGCGCCGTCAGCGGCGGGGTGGGTGAGGGTCGGGCCAACGCGAAACACCCGCACCGGCCGGGCGATGTTCTTGACCTGCTGCTCGCCCAGATCCTCGAAGGCGAGGTCGAGCTTGTCGCGCACCTGCTCGTGCGCCGCGCCGCCGAGGCAGATGCCGCCGGGCTCGGCCAAGGCTTCCAGCCGCGCCGCGATGTTGACCCCGTCGCCGAAGATGTCGCCGTCGTCGAGGATGATGTCGCCGAGGTTGACCCCGATGCGGAGCTCGATGCGCCGGGCGGCAGGGACATCGGCGTTGCGTTCGGCCATGCCGTGCTGGATTTCGACCGCGCAGCGCACCGCGTCGACGACGCTGCCAAACTCCACCAGCAAGCCGTCGCCGGTGGTCTTGACGATGCGGCCATGGTGCTCGGCGATCTTCGGGTCGCTCAGCTCGCGCCGGACCGCCTTCAGCGCGGCGAGCGTGCCTTCCTCGTCCGCCCCCATCAGCCGCGACTAGCCGGCGACATCGGCGGCGAGGATCGCCGCGAGGCGGCGTGTCGCGATCATGCCGTCTTGCCCATCGACAGCCGATGTTCGGCGCGATCCGGATTCATCCTCGGCACACCACCTCAGAACACCGCGCCGCCGATGGCCAACATTACTCCCAAGGGTTCAGCACGGTTACGGTCATTGGCTCGAAGCCGGCCCGGTTCCGGGTCACGACGACCAGGCGATGGACCAGGGCCGTCGCAGCGATCAACGAATCCCGGTATGGCCTGGGATCGGGAATATGGAGAAGCGCGCACCGCCGCGCTACCGCGGTATCGACTGCCAGGATTCGCTCGGTAAAGGCCGTCAGCACACGGTCCTCGATCCATTGCCGGATCAGCCTGCCCTGGGTGCCGTCCCGCCGCCTGAGCAGCAGGGCGCCCGTCTCCAGCTCCAGAACGGTGATGCTGGACAAGAACATGTCCGACGACGATACGCTGTCGGCCCATGCCGCCACCTTGGGATCGGTCCGGTGCGGCCGGCGGAGCTCCGACACCACATTGGTGTCGAGCAGGAACATCACCCGAGCTCGTCGGGCTGCAGCGGATCCTCGCCCAACCGCGGCGGCTCGAACGCCACGTCCTCGCTTTCCGGATGCGACAGCAACGCGCGAATGCCCGGTCCCTGGGCGGCAAGGCGCTGGTAGGTCTCGTGACGCATCAGCACGTAAGCCGGTCGGCCCCGGTCCGTGATGATGACCGGTCCCTTATCCGCGGCGCGCTTGGCGCGTCCCACGTCCTGGTTGAATTCGCGACTGGTCAGGCTGGGATTTCGGCGCCCCGGCGATTTTGAATTTGGATGATCCTACAGATACTACATTCGCCGGGATGCCGCAAGATCAGCACCCGCGGCGGATCGCCTCGAGGGCGGCGAGGGTGCTTTCTTCGTCCGCGCCATCACCTGCGAACAGCCGGCGGCATCGGCGGCGAGGACGGCAGCCAGACGACCGGTGGAGGACATCGGCCAGCTCAGCCGAAGGGGTTGAAGGCCGGCACCCCGAGGCGCTCGAAATCGCGCAGGTTCCGCGTCGCCACCGTCAGATTGTTCACCACTGCGGTGGCGGCGATCATGGCGTCCGCGACGAGATCGGCCGGCATTCCGCGCATCAGCCGGGCCCAGCAGCGAAAGGCGCCGCCATGCATCGGCAGGACATTGTACGACGCGGCAACATTGTCGATCCAGGTCTCGATGATATCAGCCTTTCCGCGATCCTGCTGTCTGACGTTCTCCACTCCGGCCTGAAGCTCTCCCAGAGTGACCGCAGAAACAAAAATGCGGTCGGACGCAATGCCCGACAACCAGGCAACCAGACCGGCATGCGGCCTGGGGCGACGCAGCTCGGATATGATGTTCGTGTCGAGCAGGTACATTATTTCAGCTCGGGCGATGATCGCCAGCGCCACTGATGCCGATCGGGGATGTCGATCTCGAACCGGGGCTCGGGCGCCAAGAGAAGCTCTTTGAGCGTCGGCCGCGCGCGCTGCTGGAGCCGGCGCCACTCCTCGATCGGCACCAGGACCGCGGTTTCGACACCCCGCTTCGTTACGATCTGCGGCCCTTCGGTGACACTCTTTTCGAGCAGCTCGCTAAATCGGGCCTTCGCTTCCTGCACTGGCCAGCTCATCGCCGTTTCCTCGATAATGACTAGTTATCAAACTAGTCATTAACCTCCGGGAACGCAAGAGCTCGTCGCGCCTTGCGCCATGCTGCCGTATTCGCCACCATTTCCATCAATCAGGAGAACGCATTGTGTCGGGCAGGAGAACGCATTGTGTCGGGCAGCCTCAGTGTCCGGAACCTCGACGATGATCTGATTTTGCGCATCGAGCGGCGGGCGGCGCGGCATGGCCGCTCCGCCGAGGCCGAGCATCGCGAGATCTTGCGTCAGGCGCTTTCCGGCGAGGCCGACCCGAGCTTCGATCATCTGGCGGCGGAGCTTCGCAAGCTCACGCGCGATCGGCGGCACACACCCTCGGAGGTTCTGCTGCGCGAGGGGCGTGAGGATCGGTGAGCGTGCGCGTCATCGACGCCAGCGGCGGCCGCTATGCCGCCGCTATGCCGAGGGGCCGCGATCCACCGATTGGTCGATCCCGGCGACGATTTCGGCCGGGAGTGGGCCGGCTTCGGCGGCGGCGACGCATTCGGCGAGCTCGGCGCGGTTTTTGACCCCGAGCACCAGGGTGTCGACGCCGAGCGACAGCGCGTAGCGGTGGGCGAGGTAGGCCGGGCTCTGGCCGAGCTCGGCGGCGAGGCGGCGAAACCCGGCGGCGCGGGCAAAGTCGCGCAGCTCCGCGTGGCCTTCGGGCAACCGCCGGTCGATGGCGCTGGTCAAGGCCCCCGCCTGCACCGCGCGGATGCCCATGACGCCGACCCCGTTTTCGCGCGCCGCCGCGATCACCGCGCGCGGCTTGGCCGGGCCGTCAAAAAATTTGAGGCCGCCCGGCGAGTCGAGCAGATTGGCGATGCACTGCACCGCGGCCGGCGCCGGGCTCTCGCCGAGGAGCCGGATGATCGTGTCGGGATGGCCGATCCCGGTCAGGCCCCAGGCGCCGATCACGCCCTCGGCGACGAGCTCTTCGAACAGCGGGCGGATCTGCTCGACAAAGGTGGTGTAGAGCGTCATGCGGGCCGCGGCATCCGGTCGGGCGGCGATGTGCGCGGCATCCGGCACGACATTCGAATGCAACAAGAAAAGATCGAGCCGATCGAAGCGCAGCCGGCGCAGGCTGCCTTCGATCGACCGCCGCACGATGCCGTCGATCCCGCC
This sequence comes from uncultured Alphaproteobacteria bacterium, assembly GCA_963702685.1. Lineage (GTDB taxonomy): Bacteria > Pseudomonadota > Alphaproteobacteria > ATCC43930 > CGMCC-115725 > AP-15. Next base: position 318,820 of record CAVPDQ010000015.1, read on the forward strand.
GGGCGGCGGCTCGCCGATGTTGCATTTGCTGGTGACGCGCACACCATCGGGCAACCGCCCGCCAAAAGCCGCTCCGACCACTTCCTCGGCCTTGCCGTCGCCATAGCGCGGCGCGAGATCGAGGAGGGTGATCCCGGCCGCGACCGCCGCGCGCACGGTGGCGACGCACTCCTCGAATGTGGTCTCGCCCCACAGCATGCCGAGCCCGCCGCCGCCCAAGGTCAGGGTCGAGACCCGACCGAGAGGGCCGAATTGATGCTGCTGCATGATCGCCGCTCCGTCTGTCGACGCGCAAAAGCGCGCTTGGGTTGATCGATATCAATGCAAGGTGGTAGGCTCTGCCGTCACCCAAAATAAAACCGTCATGGAGGACTTCGATGAACGCCAGGGACGTGATGACGACCGAAGTGATCACCGTCAATCCCTCGACGACGGTGCGGGCGCTGGCGGCGCTGTTGTCGGAAAAAAGCATCAGCGGCGCGCCGGTGATCGATGCGACGGGGCGGCTCGTCGGTATCGTCAGCGAGGGCGACCTCTTGCACCGCGCCGAGACCGGCACCGAAAGGCGGGTGCAGCGGCGCCGTTCGTGGTGGCTCGAACTCGGTGGCTGCCGAGGAAGAGGCGGCGCGCGACTACGTCAAGGCGCATGGCCGCACGGTCAACGACATCATGAGCCGGGACGTGGTCTCGGTGTCGGAGACGACCGATCTCGGCGAGATCGCCCACCTGCTCGAAACCAAGAAAGTAAAGCGCGTGCCGGTGCTGCGCGACGGCCGGCTGGTCGGCATCGTCAGCCGGGCCAATCTGGTGCGCGCCTTGGCGACGACCAGCAGCGCGCCGGCGATCGTCGCCAGTTCCGACGACCGCACCATTCGCGCGCGGCTGCTCGACGAATTGAAGAGCCAGCGCTGGGCCAATGTCTGGGATTCGGACATCATGGTCCGCGACCGGGTGGTCCATGTCTGGATCGCCGACGACCAGCCCGTGGCGGAGCGCGACGCCTTGCGCGTCGCCGCCGAAAACATCCCCGGGGTGCAGCGCGTCGAAGAGCACGTCGTGCCCGCCCCGGTCATGCCGGCCTTTTAAGCCCCGGCCCTTTCAAGCCCCGCCATGCCGCGCGCTTGACCTCGGCGTCGGGGCATAGTCTCGTCCGGCGGTGGTGGTGGCGGCGGGAAAGGCGTGAGGGATGCCGGGTCCTCTTTCGGGTTATCGGGTGGTCGATCTGACCTCGAACGTCGCGGGACCGCTCGCGACGATGATCCTCGCCGACCAGGGGGCCGACGTGATCAAGGTCGAGGCCCCGGACGGCGGCGACCATACCCGTGCCGCGGCCAACCGCCGCGCCGGGTTCTCGGCGTCGTTTTTGAACAACAACCGCAACAAGCGCTCGATCGTGCTCGATCTGAAGACGCCCGCTGGGCTCGAGGCGCTGCTGCGGCTCTGCGCGACGGCCGACGCATTCGTGCAGAATTTCCGGCCCGGCGTCGCCGAACGCCTCGGCGCCGGCGAGAGCGCGATACGCGCGGTGGCGCCCAAGATCGTCTATGTCTCGATCAGCGGGTTCGGCGAAAAAGGCCCGTTCGCGGCAAAGCCGGCCTATGACCCGGTGATCCAGGGGTTCTCGGGGCTGGCGACGGTGCAGGCCGGCTCCGACGCGGCGCGGCCGCGGCTGCTGCGCACGATCCTGCCCGACAAATTGACCGCGATCACCGCCTCGCAGGCGATCACCGCAGCCTTCCTCGCGCGCGAGCGCACCGGCGAGGGGCAGCATGTGCGCCTTACGATGCTCGACGCCGTCCTCGCCTTTTTGTGGAGCTCCGACATGGGCGGCCAAACCTTTGTCGGCGGCGAGCCGGTGCCCCAGGAAGCGGCCAGCACGATCGACCTGATCTATGAGACCGCGGACGGCTATCTCACCCTGGCGGCGCTGACCGACCGGCAATGGCAGGCGCTGGCGGAAACGCTCGACCGGCCGGAATGGCTCACCGACCCGCGCTTTCGCACGCCGGCGCTGCGCCAGCAGAACCTCGACGCGCGGCTCGCCGCGACGCAGCAGGCGCTCCTGGCGCGCCCCGCCGCCGAATGGCTGGAGAAACTCACCGCCGCCGGCATCCCGTGCGCCCCGGTGCTGACCCGCAATCAGGTCATCCACCATCCGCAGCTGATCGAGATGGGCAGCATCGTCGAGACCGAGCACCCGTCGGCCGGCCGCCTGCGCCAGGCGCGGCCCGCCGCGCGGTTCTCCGGCACCCCGGCCGAAATGCGCCGCGGCGCGCCCGGCTTTGGCGAGCACACGCGCGAAATCCTCGCGGGGCTCGGCTATTCCGCGGCGGAAATCACCGCACTTTCGCCGCACAGGCTTCCGGCTGCCGCAGACGGGGATTAGCCCGCGCCGGCACACGCAACAAGGGAGAGCGGGTCATGGCGGACCACAACGATCCGAACGCCGTCAACTCGATTTTCTCGGACATCGATGTCAGCGCCGCCGACCTCTACGATATTTTCGGGTTTCCGAGCGCCGACCCATCCGGTGGCGAAAAGGTGGTCATCGCGCTGACTTTTTCCGCCACGCCGAGCGCCGGGGTTTTCGACCCGGACATGCTCTACCGAGTCCGGATCGCAACCGATAGCCGGGTTGCCCGGCCGGATCGCGACGATCAGACCCTGGAACACCTGCTGGCCTATTTGGAGGGTGTGAAGACCAATTATTCGAGCATCCTGCGGCCTTCGGAGGTGCGCGTGACGGTCGATCGGGACAACCGGGCGCATGTCCGCTTTATCAATTTTCCGGGCGGCGATTTTGCCGCTGTCGTCGAGACCAGCCGCAACCATGATTTGCAATCGCCGGCGGGGCATGTGGTCAAGGCCTTTGTCGGCGGCCGGGACGATGCGTTTTTCAACGACCTGACCGGCTTTTTCCGGTCGATCAACTACGCGCCGCAATTCTACCATGTGCCGCATACGATGCCGGATTTGCGCGAGCTCAAAATCCCCAAGACGTTTCTCGAGCTCGAAGGCAACGAGCTGTTCAATTACGACCCGGCATTCCCGCAATGGGGCTATGGCCAAAAGAAAGACTTGCCGTCGGGACCCTTGACCTGGAGCGGCAGCCGGTTCCGCAAGGACGCCAACGGCAATTATCGCTTTGTCTATACCGGTGCCGATGCGCGGGCCGGGCACAATTGCAACGCCATCGTTTTGGAATTGCCGCTGGCGCTTTTGAGCGACCGGCCGGCCGAGCACCGCATCGTCAACACCTGGGGCGAAAGCTGGGTGTTGAAAGCGGCGCACAAGATCGAGGCGATCCCCGACGATCCGTTGTGGATCGAGCACCCGCACGCGCTCTTGGATGCCCTCACGCTCGACGAAGAATTGAAGAAATATAAGCTCGTCGACACCGACGGCCAGGCTTTTGCCGACGCCGCGTTGAGCGAGCGCGAGGACAACCGGCAGCTCGGCGCCAATAATTTCTGGCTGGCGCCGCATTTCATCCGGCGCTTGGCGCATCTCGGCTGGGGCTTTGGCCCGTCGATCACGGCATTGGGTCTCGCCAGCGCCTTCGACCACGACAATTCGCCGGTTTCGGTCTATCGCACCTATGCGCTGGTCGCCGAAGCCTTCCCGCGCGTCAAAAAGATCCTGTTTCAAGAACTCAACATGCCGGACGGCTCGTGGAACCCAAAGGGGTTGCCGATCCCGCTGCGCCGGGCGATCGATATCTTCATCCCCAACGTCAATTCGATCGATCTCGACACGACCGGCACCTGGCCCTTTGGCCGGCGCCTCGAAGACCAGGTGGCGACCCGGTTTTTGTCGACCTTTCTCGACATGGGCGCCACCATCAACGGCAAGAAATACCATGTCGATCTCCTGAACGAGCCGGGCCTGTGGAACGCCGCGCCGATCGAGCCGAAGACCACGCCCAACCCATTGAAGAACGACAAGGAGTTTCTGCCGGAGTTCCCCTATCTGGCCGCGCCGTGGTGACGATCGCGGCGGTCGGCTGCGCAGCAGAAATCCGCCGGATCGAGGAGGATATCGCCAGGGCCGGCGGTGCGGCGGCATTCGACCCGCCGACCGATACCGAGCGGGTGACGCGGTATGTTTATGGGCTCTACCAGCGCGCCTCGATTGCGGGCGACCCGGCGGCGCTCGGCGCGGTCGAGCACGCGATCGACCGGGCGATCGCATTCGTCGCCCATCCCGGCGACCTCTATTTCCTAAAGGCGAGCCTCGCTTTCAAATTGCACCGGCTCGACGATGTCGAAAAGGCGCTTGCCGCGCTGCCGTCTTGGGCGGAAAGCGACGAAGGCCGGCTGATCCGCGCCGATCTCGATTTTCAGCACGGGCGATACCGCGAGGCCGAGGCGGGCTACCGCGAGGGTCTTCGCGCCGAACGGTCGTGGGGCGCGCTCGCCCGTCTGGCGCATTTCACCGGCAAGATGGGCGATCCCGAGGCGGCCGACGGTCTTTACGAAGCAGCGCAAGACGAGCTGACGGCAAAGGAATTGCGCTCCTTTGCCTGGGTGGAGGTGCAGCGCGGCTTTCTCGATTTCTGCCGCGGCCGGCTCGACGATACGCGGGCGCACTACCGGCGCGCCGACACCGCCTACCCGGGCTACTGGCTGGTCGAAGAACACATTGCCGAATTGCTGGCGGCCGAGGGCCGGTTTACCGAGGCGGCCGCCATTCTCGAAAGATTGGCGACGGCGGTCGAGCGGCCGGATCTGGACCAGGCGATCGGCGAGCTTTATCAGCTCGCCGGCCAAACCGAGAGCGCACAGCACTGGGCGCAAAAAGCGCTGGCCGCCTATCTTCGATCCGCGCGGCGCGGCGAGGTTCACTATTACCATCACCTCGCCGATTATTATTCGGAGGTGGAAGAGGACGGCCGCCAGGCCGTCCTATGGGCGCAAAAGGATTTGCAGCTGCGCGAGAATTTTTCGACGCAGGCGGCGCTCGCCCGCGCGTTGCTTTGCGCCGGCCGCCTCGACGAGGCACGAGGCTGGATCGACCGCGCGCTGTCCTGCGGCGTCCTCGACCCCCGAATACTCCGACAGGCCGGCATGATCTGCGCCGCCACCGGAAACCAGCGCGAGGGCAGGAATTTCGACGAGCAAGCGCGGTGCCTCAACCCGATGGTCGACCGGTTTCACGTGCACCATTGAAGACAGCGCTGGAAAGAGCATGATTCCATAAAATTGAATAACCTCGTTTCTTTCGTCGTTCCTGCGAAAGCGCGTGTGAAAAAATGCCACGTCGTCATTCCGGGGCGCGGGACTGCCCGCGAGCCCGGAACCTATGAACACCGGACGTCGAACATATTGGAAATCCAGGTGTTCTTGGGTTCCGGGCTCGGCCTTCGGGCCGCCCCGGAATGACGTTTCTGGGAGAGAACAATTTCTTCATACGCTCTTTCGCGGGGGCGACGAGAACAAGCGATTACATTTGAAAGGATCGTGGTCTAGCGAAATAAGCTGGCGCGGGTTTGGGCGAATTCTTCGACCGCGTCGGCGAGCTGGTCGGCGTCGGTGTCGTCGAGCGCGATCGACAGCGCGAGCATGCCGCGCTTGGCGAGCCAGATGCCGCGCGCGACGAGATCGAACCAGAAGAGGTCGCGCAATTGGCTGCTGCCATGCGCCGCATCGGCCTCAGAGCGGATCGGGCGGTCGGTCATGTGCACCGACATCATCGAGCCGATGCCGGTGAGCTGCATCGGGAGCCCATGGCGGCGCGGGATCGCGTTCAGCCGCTCGCGCAATCCGTCACCCCATTTGTTGAGGGCGCGGGCGCGCTCCGGCGTGTAAATCTCGGTCAATCCGACGAGCCCGGCGTTCATCGTCAGCACGTTGTTGTTGAAGGTGCCGGCATGCTGGAACGCGTCGCCGCGGCGTGGGTCGAAGCGGCCCATGATGTCGGCGCGCCCGCCAAAGGCGCCAAAGCTCATGCCGCCGCCGAGATATTTGCCCAATGTGGTCAGGTCGGGAAGGATGCCGTGCACCTCCTGCAGCCCGCCCGGTGCCAGGCGCGAGGTCATCACCTCGTCGAAAATCAACAGCGCCCCGGTGTCGTGCGCCAATTGGCGCAGCCCGGCGAGGAAGTCGCGTTCGGCCGGAATGCAGCCGGTGGTGCCCTGCATCGGCTCGATCAGGATCGCGGCGAGGTCGGCGCGGTGCGGCCGGACCAGTGCCTCGACCGCGGCGAGATCGTTGTAGCGGCCGAGAAGATAATCGAACGGCGCGTTCAGCTTGCTGCCATGGCCGCGAAAATAAAAGACGCCGCCGTGATAGCCGCCGCCGAACACCAGGATCTTCGCTCGCCCGGTGATGGCGCGCGCGGCGCTCACCGCCATCAGATTGGCTTCGGTGCCTGAATTGGTGAAGCGCACCAGCTCGATCGACGGAAAGCGGGCGCAGACCGCCGCGGCGAACCGCGCTTCGGCCTCGCCCTGCGCGCCAAAATTGAGCCCGCCCTCGAGCGCCGCTGCGATGGCGCGCCGGATCGCCGGGTGCGAATGGCCATAGATGCCGGCGGTGAACTCGCTCAAAAAATCGGCGTATTGGTGGCCGTCGAGGTCCCACAGATGCGCCCCTTCGCCCTTTGCCATGGCCAGCGGAAACGGGTCGGTGTGGATCGAGGCGCGGGTGTTGCCGCCGGGCATCGCCGCACAGGCGGCCTGGTGCTGGGCGAGGCTTTTCGGATTGCGCGCGCGGTAAAGCTCCTCGGCCTCGGCGAGCGCAGCCTCGAGGTCGATATTCACGGCATGGGTCAGGGTCATCAGAACTCCGGCGGATGCGGCATCCCCTGGCGGCAAAACGGCACGCCCGCCCGCCATATTCGCATCATTCGCGCGGTTGCGACAGCCGCTCCGGACCTGCCGTGGCGCGATGGCCGGAGTGAAAGGGCATCGGCGTATCCGCGGAGCTGACCGGCTTGCAGCGGCTGGGCGCGCGCGATCCCGCCCGCGGGGTCATAGGTTCACCGGTCATGGGTTCATATGCGCCAGCGCATTGCGCATCGGCAGGTCGGAGACCGTGATCAGCCCCTCGAACGGCGCGTCCATCTCGACGATCAGAAAGATGCAGCCGGCGAGGGCGGCGGCGCCCAGCACGAACGCGGTCGCGACCGTTGCGTTATGCGGCGCATTATAGCCGAAGCTGAGAAAGATCAGCGTGATCCACACGATCAGGATCCCCATAAACAACGGCTGGATCGAGCTGCCGACCCGCTCGATCAACAGCCACCGCGTGTTCAAGGCGGTTTCGGCAAGGGAGGCGGCCTCGGTGCGCAGCGTATCGCGGCGGCTGCCGCCACCGGGCAGGGCGAGCACCGCCATGTGCACCCCGTCGAGCAGGCGCCCCGACTCGGTATCCTCCATCCGGATCGGCGTATTCCGGTTGCTGGGCCAATTGTCGTCGAGCGCGCGGGCGGTATAGCGGCGCAGCAGATCGCGCGCCGGCGCTGTTTCCGGGCCGTAATCGCGCAAGGTCTGGTCGAGCAGGATCAAGCTCGCGGCAAACTGGCGGATCTGCGCATCGGTGGTGTCGAACGAGCCCTTGACGCTGGCGAGCAGCAGCCCGAGCACCAGGGCGGCCAGCACCGACAGCATCCCGGTCGTTAATTTGACCGCGTCGCGCGATTCCGCGTTGCGGTGATGCTCGGGCAGCTTTCGGCTGAGCCAGAGCCCGAGCAATGCCCCGGCAAAAACACACGCCAAGACGATCGCGGCGACCGAGAGCGACGACATCGCGGCCGGCACAGTCGGCGGTCTGCGTCAGCCTGGATAGGCGCGGCGGCCGCGGTCGCGCAGCCACAGGCGCACGAGATGGCGTTTTGCCGGCGAGTCGGGGTCGTCGACAAACGCGGTGCGGCTGTGGCCGAGCGCGCGGTTATGGACAAATTGGATCTGGCCCGGCTCGAGATCGAAATCGATCGAGACCCCGTCCTCTTCGAATAGGTCGAGCAGCGAGGCGACCGCCGCGGCACCCTCCTCGTCGAGCGGCTCGCCCTTCAGGGCATAGCCGCCCTTGATCTGGTGCGCGCTGAACCGCGCCTCGACCTCGACGCCGTGCTCGAACACCGGCGCGGCAAAGACCGGGCTTTCGCCGGCATGATATTCGCGCTGGCGATCGAACCAGAATGGCCGATAGAGCCGTTCGAGGCGCTCGGGAGCACGCGCCAGCAGCTCGTTGTGCACGGTATGAAAGCTCAGCACTCGGCTGTGGCCGCCGGATGGCGCCCGGCGCACGCAGAGGAGGCCGATATAGTCGGGCGGTGTGGCGTTGTAGGCGTTGTCGTTGTGAAACCGGATCTCGATGCTGGTCTGGTCCGGGCGCACGCCGGAGCCGGGCAGCGCCTCGCGCCCGGTGTCGCGCACGTCGTAGATCAGGGTGCCGTCCAATTTTTGCGCGACCGGACGCGCGACCATGCCGGCGAGCAGCCAATAAATCGCCGTCGCCGTGCGCGCGTCGATTTCCGCCAGCGGCAGCCGGTCGACAATCGCAAACCGCACGCCGCGATCGAGAATCCCGCGCACCCGCGCCATCGCCGCCCGGCATTCCGGCATCGCAAAATCGCCCGGTGCGAGCGACGATCGCCGGCAGCGGATAGGCGCGCAGCTCGTCGGCCGCACGTCGGATCTCGTCAAGGCAGGCGGCGGACAGCTCGACCCGCCAATCCTGCGGGCGCAGATCGGCGCCTCGCCAAACGCTCGGCCCCTCGATCGGCCGCCTCCGAACCGACATTTGCGACATGCTCCCTCTCACCGGACTCCGCGCCTGTTCCAGTTCAGATAGCTCAGCCTGCCGGCGCCGATCAATGCGCCTCGACTGGCGGCGCCGCTGCGTCGCATTTTTCGGGCGGCAGGTCGCGGCGGCGGAACGTCTCGTAGCCGATCTTCGGCGTGTCGCCGGGATCGCCCCAATGATAGACGATCCGGATCGGCCCGACCGCCGCGACCGGGGCGCTCGTCTCGGCGCCGCAACCGAAATCGAGCTGGAGGTCGAGGCGATCGTCGCCCTGCCAGTGGAGCCCGATCAGAACTTCCCAGCTGCGGGTTTCGATCAGCGTGGTCGAGAACCAATGGCCGGCGCGCTGCAGACGGATCACCGTGCTGGAGCGATGCTCGGGCATCCCAAAGAAATTAGTTTCAGCCGTCGCCAGATCGCCGCGGCCGTTTTTCGCCGACGCGTCCATAAAGTCGCGATCGTAGAGCATGTTGCCCCAGATCACCACAAATGCGATAAACCGGATTAGGAAAAAAGCACCGATTGCCAATAAGATCAGCGCGCCGGACAAAATTGCCCATTTGGCTTGCTGCCGCGACATGCTAGAAGACCTATAGTGTATGGAGACTCATTTCCATACACCAGAGCTGCCATCTGACCAGCCACGTCTTATCCAATCTTCTTCATCATACTTGTCGTAATTACTCGAGGCACGACGGACGTTGCCGAGGACGGCGGCGCCGATCGGCCGGTCATAGGCGAGGGCGAGCAGCGCCAGGATGCGCTCTTCGCCGCCGTCGATGACGAGGGCCGGCGCGCCGTTCCGGTCGCGGCCCATCCTTGCGAGCACCGTGCCGGCGAGCATCAACCCCTCGACGGTCATTGTCGGCTCGCTTTTCAGCACCTCGACAACAGCAGACATCGGCGCTCCCCGAATGGCATATCAAACCACTCCTTATACACGCAATGATCGCAGATGTCAAGAACAAACTGGCAACCTACGGCTTATGCTTTGGCGCGATGGCCGGCGTCAGCGCGGCTGCGGCGAGCCCGGGGCGGCGACCTTGCGCAGCAGCGGCACGACGAGCGCGGCGACCGCGAGGGCCACCATGATCGTGCGAAAGGCGTCGGCATAGGCGAGGGTCGCCGCCTCGCGATAGGCAAGATGCCACAATTGCAGCAGCGCCGCGGCATGACCGGCGACGGGTCCGCCGAGCGCCTCGGCGTAGCGTCCCGCCAGGCCGTGAAGCAGCTGCTCCATTGCCCCGTTCGCGGGGGTCAGATGCGTCGCGATGTTGTGAAAATGCAGATTGGTGCGATCGTTGAGGATGGCGCCGCAGACCGCGATGCCGACCGCGCCACCGAGGTTGCGCATCATGTTGAAGAGGCCGCTCGCGTATTTGAGGCGCTCGGGCGGCAGGCTGCCGAGGCCGAGATTGACGGCTGGCGCCACGGCAAAGACCTGCGGAAAACCGCGCAGCAGCTGCGGCACCAAGAACTCGGCCGCGCCCCAATCATGCGTGATAAAGCTGAACGACCACATCGCGAGGGCAAAGCAGGCGAGCCCGAACATCATCAGCCAGCGCAGGTCGATCCAGCGGGAAAGCATCACATAGACCGGCACGCCGGCGAGCGAGGCCGCACCCGTCGAAAAGATCGCGAGCCCGATCTGCCACGCGCTGAACCCGCGCACATAGCCGAGAAACAGCGGCGTCAGGTAGATCGTCGAAAAGATGCCGATCCCGGTGACAAAGGAGAGAAAGCAGCCGAGCGCGAAATTGCGGTTGCCCAGCGCGCGCAGATCGACGACCGGCCGGGCGAAGGTCAGGCTGCGCGCGGCAAACAGCAGCCCGGAAATGCCGGCGATCCAGGCGCAGGCGGTGATCGTCGGATCGTCGAGCCAGTTCCACCGCGCGCCTTCCTCGAGCACGTATTCGAGGTTGCCGAGCGCCAGCGCCAAGAGGACCATGCCGGCATAGTCCGCCCCCTTCAGCAGCGACAGGTCGGCATGGTCGATCTTGACCAGGACCGGCACGGCAACGGCGACGAAGAGCCCCGGCGCCAGGTTGACGTAGAACAGCCAGCGCCAATCGAGCGTGTCGGTGATCCAGCCGCCGATGACCGGCCCCAGGGTCGGCGCCACCGAGGCGATCGAGCCGACCACCGCCGCCGCATAGACCCGGCGCCGGCCCTGGAAATAATGAAACGACGAGGTGAAGACGGTCGGGATCATCGAGGCGCCGAGCAGCCCCTGCAAGGCGCGGAAGACGATCATGCTCTCGATGTTCCAGGCGAGCGCGCATAAGAGGCTGGCCACGGTAAAGCCGGCCGCCGAGCCGGCAAACAGCCAGCGCGTCGAGAACACCCGCGTCAGCCAGCCCGAGAGCGGGATGACGACGATCTCGGCGATCAGATAGGCGGTCTGCACCCAGCTGATCTGGTCCTGCGCCGCCGACAAGCCGCCGCCGATATCCTGCAGCGAGGCGGCGACGATCTGGATATCGAGCAAGGCCACGAACATGCCGACGCACATGACCGCAAACGGCAGCACCCTGGCGGCGGGTTCGGCGGGTTCGCCGGGTTCGGCGCTCGCGCTCATCGGCCGGCCGGGGCGGACGGGCTGGTGTCGGAGGGCGCGTGTCGACCGCGACGGTGGCGGAGAGACCGGGGCGCAGCAGCCCCAGGGTCGCAGCACCGTCCTCGACCGCGATGCGCACCGGCACGCGCTGGACGATCTTGGTGAAGTTGCCGGTGGCGTTTTCGGGCGGGATCACGCTGAAGACGGCGCCCGTTGCCGGCGCCAGGCTCAGCACCCGGCCCGCGAAGGTATGCCCGGGCAGCACGTCGGCGACAAAGCTGGCCTTTTGCCCCGGCCGCATATGGGCCAGCTCGTCTTCCTTGAAATTGGCGTCGACCCATAAGGAATGCGCCGGCACGATCGATAAGAGCGCCGCGCCGACGGTGGCATAGGCACCGAGCTGCGCCGCGCGGTTGCCGACATAGCCGTCGATCGGGGAGCGGATCCGGGTGTAGCCCAGATCGAGCTGCGCGGTGCGCCGATCGGCCTGCGCCTGGGTCAGGCTCGCCCGGGTTTCGGCCATCTCGGTGTCGATGACGGCGAGCTGCTGCTTTGCCGCGTCGAGCCCGGCTTGGCCCGAGCGCACCACGGCTTCGGCCTGGCGCGCGGCGGCTGACGCCTTTTGATCGTTCTGCAGCGAGCCAAAGCTGCTGACCGCGAGCGCGTGATAGCGCACCGCGTCGACATGCGCATAAGCCGCTTCGGCCTCTTCCGCCGCCAGCTTTGCCTGGGCCGCGTCGATCATCGATTTTTGCAGGTCGAATTTTGCCCGCAGATTGGCGAGCGCGGCGGTCTGGCGCTCGACCACTGCTTGGGCATGCGCGAGCTCGGCTTTGTAGTCGCGATCGTCGAGCCGGACCAAGAGCTGGCCGGCTTTGACGTATTGGTTGTCGCCGGCCAGGATCTCGGTGACAAACCCCGCGACGTGCGGCGCGATGGCCGTCACGTTGCCGCCGACATAGGCGTCGTCGGTGGTCTCGATAAAGCGGCCGACCTGCCACCAGCCCCAGCCGTACCAGGCGACCGCGCCGGCCACGAGCACGCCGAGCGCGCCCAGGCCCCAGCGCCGGCTCGGGCGAAAGCGGCGGGTCAGGACGCCGGTTCGGCGGTCGGGAGCGAAGCCCGGTGCGGCCCCGCGGTCGAGGGTTTCGCTGCTCATGCCTCGTCTCCCGGCGCGACCGATCGATCGGCGGCTGCCGCCAGCTTGCGGCGCACGCCGTCATCGGCGCCGGGCCCGGCGACGAGCGCGAAATCGGGGTCGGCAATCCGCTCGCCGGTGGCGCCGTCGACCAGCGCCGGCTCGACCACCGCGCCGGTGCGCTTGTTGACGATCTGCACCGCCGCGCCCTCCGGCGCAAAATGCCGGTTGCCCCAGGCCAGCAGGGCGAGCAGCACCGGGCGGAAGTCGCGGCCGCGCGCGGTCAGCACATATTCGTCGCGCGGCGGGTGCTCGCGGTAGCGGCGCTTTTCCAAAAGCCCCGCTTCGACCAATGCGTTCAGCCGGCGCGTCAGCATGTTAGGGGCGACGCCGAGGCTTTTCTGAAATTCGTCGAACCGCGTCAGCCCGTAAAACGCGTCGCGCAGGATCAGGATCGACCACCATTCGCCGACGCGCTCGAGGCTGCGGGCGATCGGACAATGCATGTTGCCAAAGCTCTTGCGCTGCATAGGCCACCCGGAGAGTAACTTTCATGATAAAAGTTACATCGCCGAACGCCCGTTTCAAGAGCCGAGATCGAGATTGACGACGACCGATGCGTCGGCGCTGCGCGCCCGGTCGCGTCCGGCGCAGCGGAGGGGCTCAATGCGTCGGCACGCTCGGGTCGCATTTTTCGGGCGGCAGGTCGCGGCGGCGAAAGGTCTCGTAGCCGATTTTCGGCGTGTCGCCGGGATCACCCCAATGATAGACGATCCGGATCGGCCCGACCGCCGTCACCGGCGCGCTCGTCTCGGCGCCGCAGCCGAAATCGAGCTGCAAATCGAGCGTGTCGTCGTCGCGCCATTTGAGCCCGATCAGAACCTCCCAGCTGCGCGTTTCGATCAGTGTCGTCGAGAACCAATGGCCCGCACGCTTCAACCAGATCACGCTCTTTGAGCGGTGCTCGGGCGCCCCAAAAAAATCGGTTTCGGCGCTTACCACATCGCCGCGCCCGTTTTTCGCAGACGCATCCATAAAGTCGCGATCGTAGAGCTGTTGCCCCAGATCACGACGAACATAACGAATCGGATGACCTAGAAGAGGCCAAATGCAAGATCAATTATCGCAGCACATAGGATAATTTTCTTCCGAAACTTCGTAATGTTGGCCATAATCTCAAATACTTAACCAAACAACTAGTTCGAGCAATCTTTTGCCAGCGACTTATCATTTAGGGTAAAATGGTAGGATACGCTGATTGTTCCAGCTTTGGTGACAGGAGGTGTCCTGTGCACCAGGCACCCGAAATCAAGTGATATGTCCAACATGTTGTCATTTCGCCATTTGATCTGTTCCCGAATGCCGAAGCTTTTGGTCGTAAGCAATGTCGTCCAGAACCAATGCCGTGCCGGCCGCAACCGAATGACTGTCTGGTCAGGCTCGCGCCAACGTCCCGAGCCTTCGGTGGTTATTCCAGCCTCGTCGCCCCTGGCATTGCTCGCCGCGTCTTCTGACATGCTGCCGGGGCCAACCACAGAGCTCATCAGGAGCACCGCCTGGACCAGCCGCGCACAATAGAATGCGCCGAGACCCGTAACAACAATGGCTGCCAGCAATAAGACCCGCTTCGGCAGGACATCCGGGAAAGGCATCTGGTCCGACCCCCGAAGCCCTCAACGCCATCGTCCGGCAGTGGCATCTTTCCAGCCGCGCTGGATCCATCCAAGCTGGTCCTGGGCATCGTAGTTCTTGGAATTTCGTAAGGCATAGAGCTTCGCAAGTGCGAGCGTGGCCGTAAGAGAATATCCGGCGCCGGCCATATAAACCCCAGCGGCGTAGTTCGCGGCATGAATGTAAGGATCATGGAATTTCTGTTGCGGGACGTCTCGCTGAAAATCATATGTGCCTTCTTGGGCGATCGCAGCGATGAGCGTGGGCATTCCCTGTCGGTCATGTCCTGCTTTGGCGAGCACCGTGCCGGCGAGCATCAGGCCCGCCTCGGTGATTGTCGGCTCGTTCTTCGGCGGCGCCACGGCAACCGGCATCGAATGTTCCGCTTTGGCTGAAGCAATGGGAGCTTATACACGAAAAGCGCGCATATGTTAAGAACGAACTGGCAACTCAGGTCGCAGATCACGCATTTTCCGGCGGCGGGTCGCGGCGGCGGAGGGTCTCGCAGCCGATTTTCGGTGTGTCGCCGGGATGCGGGCCAAACGCCCTCATTGCCGATATTTTCTGAGTTCGTTAAATCGTCACAGCGTGCTCGGTTCAAGGGCCACGTTCAGGCGGTAAGGGCGTCCCGCTGGTCGAGACCCGTCCAATCAACCTTCCATTCTTGCAGATTTTCTTGCCGGCGGAGCTTCCTTTTTCCATCACAAAACAAAACTTGCAACCGGTCAACGTCCATCTGCCGTGGTTCTTTCCTGTTCCAACATATAGGTGAACGGGATTTCGTGTTTGCCATTGAGAATCTCTGAAACTAGCCTTCGAATCTAAAGTGCCATCGGCGTGATACAAGATTGCAAACTGGTACTCGCCATCCTCACTCGTTGAGTGCACGTAAGTTTCAAGGGGTGGTCCTGGGCACGAAGCCGACGGCGGGATCGTAGCGGTTCCTTGCTGCTGTGCGATGCTCGAACTCGGCAGGACGAGCAGTAGTCCCGCTGCGGCGATAGTTATGAGGGCGACGACAGCCTTATTGAGCATGATGGAAAGTCTTCCTCTTCCCGAATGTTGAGAACGCACGGACAACGCGTGGCGATGCGCGATCACCCTTGCCGGTGGATCGGGTCGATCCAGCGCACTTCTTCGGGGGGCTCGGCCGGGGCGATGTCGAGATTGACGACGACCGCCTCGTTGTCGCTTCGCACCAGGACGCATTCGAGGGTTTCGTCGGAAGATGCGTTGATCTCCTGGTGCGGCACATAGGGCGGGACAAAGATAAAATCGCCGGGGCCGGCCTCGGCGACATATTCGAGCCGCTCGCCCCAGCGCATCCGCGCCCGGCCCTTCAGCACATAGATGACGCTTTCGAGGGCGCCATGGTGATGCGCGCCGGTCTTGGCGTTGGCATGGATCCTGACCGTGCCGGCCCAGATCTTCTGCGCGCCGACGCGGGCGAAATTGATCGCCGCCGCGCGGTCCATGCCCGGCGTCTGGGCGGTGCTCGGGTCGAGCCGGTCGCCGGGGATGACCTTGACGCCGTGGGTCTTCCAATCGACCGGGCCATGCTCGTGTCTGTCGCTCATCGGGGCCGCCTTTCTTGCTATGGTCCTCTGCCTAGCGCAAAAGGAGCCGCGCATGAAGCTCGCCGTGCCCGATTTGATCTCAAACTCCTATTTCCCGGCGGTCGCGGCGGTCGAGCTCGGCTTTTTCAAGGAGGAAGGGCTCGACGTCAGCCTCGAATTGGTGTTCCCGGTCGATCGCGCCTATCGCGAGATGCGCGACGGCGGCATCGATTTTGTCGGCGGCTCGGCGCATTCGGCCTTGGCGGCGTTCCCCGAATGGGCGGGCGCGAAGCTCGCTCTGCGCGCAGGCGCAAGGCATGTACTGGTTTCTCGTCATGCGCGCCGATCTCGGCGTCGGGCGCGGCGATATCGACGCGGTCAAGGGCCGCCGCATCGGGGCGGCACCCTGGGTCGAGATGGGCCTGCGCCGGCTCCTCGTCGAAGCCGGGATCGACCTCGACCGCGACCGGGTGACGATCGCCCCGGTGCCGGGCACCGCCGGGACAGGCGTCAATTTTGGGGTGACTGCGGCGCAGGCGCTCGAAAAAGGGCTGATCGACGGGTTCTGGGCGAACGGCATGGGGGCGGAGGTCGCGGTGCGCAGCGGCGCCGGCACGGTCGTTCTCGATGTCCGCCGCGGCGACGGGCCGAAAGCGGCGTTCAACTATACGATGTCGGCATTGGCGACGACCGACCGGCTGATCGAGCGGGAGCCCGATGCGGCCGAAGCTGCGGTGCGCGCGTTGGTCGAGACCCAGCGGGCGCTGAAAGCCGATCCCGGTCGTGCCACCGAAATCGGCCGCAAGCTCTTCCCGGCCGCGGAGGCGGGCCTGATCGCAGAGCTGATCCGCCGCGACCTCCCTTATTACGACCCGACGATCACCCGCGGCTTTGTCGCCGACATGAACCAATTCGCCCGTGCCGCCGGCATATTGCAGGGCGATCCCGCCTACGAGGCGGTCGTCGCCACCCGCTTCGCACCCCTATGGGACGCGCCAGCCTAGGCCCATCGCCTTCCGGCCCCTGCTCCGGTCGGCGGACTTCATTCCCTCACTAAGCCGCTCTACCGTCTCCTTCGTTCGTGACCGACCTTGTGCCGGTCATCCACGCCTTACGGCAGCCGATCGTACAGATCCTCCCAATCCGGGTTCTGAGCGTGGATCAGCCGAACTTTCCATGCCCGCGGCCAGTGCTTGATATTTTGCTCGCGTTGCCTGGCGGCGCGCATGTCGTCGTATTGCTCGACATAGACGAGCAGCTTCAGCCCGTACTTTTTTGTAAAGCCCGCGATCAGCCCGACACGATGCTCCCACGCTCGCCGGGCCAGATTGTCGGTCACTCCGGTGTAGAGCGTGCCGTTGCGGCGGTTTGTCATCATGTAAACCCAGCCCGGCATCGTCAGGTCCGCGTGAGAAAAAGGCGTGGATGGCCGGCACGAGGCCGGCCACGGACGATTTTGTTATTTTGGCCACCGCAGCAAAAGGCTTGCTGTGCCTTTTCCGACTGCGCGTTGCGCTCGGCGCTCGCGGGCCGAGCGGCCTCGCCGGGCGAGCCGCGCACCCCCGTCGTTCGTGACCGGCCTTGTGCCGGTCATCCACGCCTCTTTTCCATTAAAGGTGTAACGGTGCCCGGCTGGGTGTACATCATGACGAACCGTCGGAACGGAACGAGGAATACGACGACGTGCTCGCCGCGAGGCAGCGAGAGCAAAATATCAAGCATTGGCCGCGGGCCTGGAAGGTTCGCTTGATCCACGGCCAAAACCCGGATTGGAAGGACCTTTACGATCGGCTCGGGTAAGGCGTGGATAGCCGGCACAAGGCCGGCCACGAACGAGGACAAGAGCCGGCTGCGCTGGTTGGTCCGATTGGACGGGCCGGACGGGTTCTTGCCGCGGCCGGCTATTTCCGGGCGACGGGGACCGGGAGGCCGGGGATTTTGACGGCGACCGCGCCGAGGTGGTTGCGGCTGGTGAAGTAGAGCGTCTTCCAGTCGGCGCCGCCAAAGGCGAGGTTGGTCGTGGCCGGGGCGCCATGGACGATGCGGCCCAATTTTTTGCCGTGCCGATCGACGACCCACAGCCCGCCCGCGCCGCCGCAATAGACGTTGCCTTCCTGATCGACCTTCATGCCGTCGGGGACGCCGGGCTCGGGGCCGGAGAGATCGACCAAGACGCGGTCGGTGTGGCGGGCGAGGGCGCCGCTCGGCAGCAGGTCGAAGGCGCGGATATGGCCGCGCCGTGTGTCGTTGATGTAAAGCACAGATTCGTCGGGCGAAAAAGCGAGACCGTTCGGCAGCACGAAATCATCGACCAGCAGCGTCAGGGTGCCGAGGTCGGGGGTGACGCGGTAGACGCCGGAAAAGGTCAAATCCCATTGCTGGGGTGCGGTCGGATGCGTCCACGGGTCGGTGAAATAGATCGAGCCGTCGGATTTGACGACGACATCGTTGGGCCGGTTGAGCTGACGGCCCTGAAAGCTGTTGGCGATGACGGTGATGCTGCCGTCCGCCTCTTGCCGGGTGACCCGGCGCGAATCGTGCTCGCAGGCGAGGAGGCGGCCTTGCAGGTCGCGGGTCAGCCCGTTCGCCCGGTTGGTCGGCTCCAGCATGACAGAGGCGCCCTTGCCCGGCTCGTATTTCATGCGCCGGTTGTTGTGGATGTCGCTGAAGACGAGATAGCCGCCTTCGTGCCACCACAGCGGCCCCTCGGCGGGGCCGTGCGCGCCGCCAAACCCGTCGGCAAGGTCGTGGACCGTTTCCGAGGCCGCGACGATGCGGTCGAATTCGGGGGCCGATTGCTCGATGCGCTTGGCCGATTGCGCCATGGCGTTTCCTCCGATTGATGCGAAGCCAAGTCTTCAGCGCGGCACCGCGCCCCAAACCACGTAGCGGCGGCGGGTGCGGCGTTCGCGGCCTTCCGCTGCCATGCGCCGCTCTTGCGCGGCGACGAGGTCGAGCAGCGGGTCGCTGCCGACGGCGACCAGGCCGTGCGCCGCAAAGAGCGCCTCGATCGCCTCGCGCGGGCGGCCGGTAAGAAACGGCAAGCGGTCGCCGATCGCGGCGTATTCGGGGCTGGCGCGAGCATTGTCCTTCGGCTCGGGCTGCGGCGTGACATCCGCTTGGCCGTCGACGACGACGAGCCGCCCGCCCGGCCGCAGCACGCGGCGCCATTCGTCGATTGCCGCCTCCGGGTGCGGCAAGGTCCACAACAGATGCCGGCTGACGACCAGGTCGAACGCGGCCGGGGGAAACGGCAGCGCCTCGGCATCGGCCTCCTCGAAACGGACCGCCGCACCGGCATCGGCCGCCTTTTGCCGCGCCAAGGCCAGCATCGCCGGCGCGAAATCGACACCGGTCGCATGATGGCCGCGCGCCGCGAGCTCGAGGCTCAAAAACCCGGTGCCGCAGCCGATGTCGAGCGCGGCGAGGCCCGGCCGTTGCGGCACGACCAGATCGAGAATGCGGTCCCAGGCGGCGCGCTCGGCGGTGCTGCCGATGCTGTGGCCGAAATCTTCGTCGAAGCTCGCCGCGCGCCGGTTCCAATGCGCCGCGACCTGCGCCTTGACCGGGTCGGTTGCGATCGATGTCATAGCTCGTCCCTCAGATAAGCCCGGCCACCGCGGCCAACGCCTCGACCTGGTCGAGGTGGCGCGAGACCGGGTTCAAGAGCAGGTGATTCGCCCCCATCGCGACCATCGCCTCCAATCGCTCGCGCACGATTTCCGGTGTGCCGTGGAGGCCCGAGGCGTCGGTGCCGTCGGGGTTGCGGTAGACCGTCGTGAACCAGCGATCGAGCTCGGCGCGGGCGACCTCGGGGCGCTCATCGACGGCGATAAAGACGCGCTTCGAGATCGGGAAGGCGGATGGATCGCGCCCGGCTGTTTCGAGTGCCGCGCGCAGCACCGGCACCGCTTGCGCAAACGCCTTGATGCTCGACCCGCCCGAGCCCATCCAGCCATCGGCGAGCCGTGCGGCGCGGCGCAGCGCGTCGGGATGGCCGACCCCCATCCAGATCGGCAGAGACGGCTCCTGCACCGGCTTTGGCGCCATCGTGCCGCCGTCGAGCCGGTAGATTTCGCCGTGATAATCGACCCGGCGCTCGGTCCACAATTTGCGGATCAGCGCCACCCCCTCGGCAAAGCGGCGCACCCGGCGCTCGGTCGGCACCGCGAACTGCTCGTAATGGTGCTCGCGGCCGAGACCGAGGCCGAGGATGGCCCGGCCGCCGCTGACATAATCGAGGCACGCCCATTGATGCGCGACAAGCGCCGGGTGGTGGATCGGCAAGACGACGACCGAGGCGCCGAGCCGGATGCGGCTCGTTGCCGCCGCCGCCCAGCTCAGCACCACCACCGGGTCAAAGCAGAACACATGGTCGAGCGTGTTCTCGGTGACCCACAAATCGGCAAAGCCGAGCGCCTCGGCGCGCTGGGCCACCTGGCGCACCACGCGCATATCCAAGGGGTCGGGCGAGCGGTGCGGCAATGCCATGCCGAGCGTCAATTGGTCTTTCAGAGCCATGCGCTCTGACATGCCACATCAAGCCGAGCCTGCTCAACCGGTTTCGGCTTTCTCCGGCCGGAGCAGCGGGTCGAGCTTGGGAATGTAGAGCCGGTCACTCGGCAGCGCCGGAGAAAAGCCGCAGGCCGATCACGCCGAGGACGATCAGGGCGAGCGAGCAAAGGCGGCCGAGATTGGTGCTTTCGCGAAAAAACACCATGCCGACGATGGCCGTGCCGGCGGTGCCGATGCCGACAAAAACCGCGTAGACGGTGGCGGCGGGAAGCCGCTTGACCGCCCCCGCCAGCAGGTAGTTCGTCGGCACCGCGCAGACGAGAACGACCATCAGAGGGGCCCAGCGCGACCAGGGCGCCGACCACTTCAACACAAACGGCCAGGCGATCTCGAACACACCCGCAAAGAGGATAAAGAGCCAGGCCATGTCAGCCGGGCGCGATCCGGGCGCGCGGGTGGGCGGCGTCGTAAGCGGCGAGCAAGCGCTCGGTATCGACCGCGGTGTAGCGCTGGGTCGTGGACAGGCTGGCGTGGCCCAGCAATTCCTGGATCGCGCGCAGGTCGCCGCCACCGGCCAAGAGATGCGTGGCAAAGCTGTGGCGCAGCGCGTGCGGGGTGGCGCTCTGCGGCAAGCCGAGAATGCCGCGCAGCGCCTCCATCCGGCGCTGCACAAGGCGCGGGCTGAGCGGCCCGCCACGGGCGCCGACAAACAGCGGGCCATCCTTGTCGAGCGCATAGGGGCAGGCTTCGAGATAGTCTGCGACCGCTGCGCGCACCGCCGGCAGGACCGGCAGCAGGCGCTCTTTGCGGCCTTTGCCGAGGACCATCAGCATGTCGCCGAACGGCGCCTCGCCGCGGCGTAAGCCGAGCGCCTCGGAGAGGCGCAAGCCGCAGCCGTAGAGGAGCGCGAGGACGGCGGTGTCGCGCTTGCCTTGCCAATTGCCGGGGATCAGCTCGCCGGCGGCGGAAACCGTGGCGAGCGCGTCCTCGATGCCAAGAGGCTTTGGCACGCCGGCCGGCAATTTTGGCCCGCGCAACGCCGTCAATGCCGCGGTCGAGGCGAGCCCGCGCCGCTTCAGAAAGCGCACAAACCCGCGCAGCACCGACAATTCGCGGGCGAGCGAGCTGCGTGCCAGGTCGTCTGCCGCCCGCCGCGCGAGATAGGCGCGAAAATCGGCCGGGACGAGACGATCGACCGCTGCGAGGCTCGGCAATTCGCCCAGATGCTCGGTCAGGAAATCGAGAAAGAAGGCAAGGTCTCGGCCATAGGCCGCGAGCGTATGCGGCGAGGCGCGGCGTTCGCCGGCGAGCCATTGGGTCCACAGCGCCACCGCCGCGCGCAGATCGTCGGCGGCCGAATAGCGCGCCGCCGGCAACGGCGCGGGAAGCTTTGGGAAGCTGGTCTGCGCCGGAGTCAGCGGCTGCGATCGAGCCACTGCGCGATCGTGATCTCGAGGGCGCGGGCGAGAAAGCTCAACAGCTCGGTCCCGAGGCCGGGGCAGAACGCGTCGGACCGGCGCGTGCCGAGGCACATCAGCCCGATGGGTGCGGCGCGGCTGAAGGCGAGGCGCAGCAGCGCCTGCGAGCGCACGAGCCCCGCCGCCGGGCCGAACAAGGCCGGGTCGCCGTGAATCTCGGTCGCCAGCTGGGCGTCGCGCGCCGGGCCGAGCAGCGCATCGACGGTCCCGGCGCGCAGCAGATGGATGCCGTTCAGCGGCAGGCGGGTCGTCGGCGAGCCGGCGCTTTCAATGCACAAGGTCACGATGTCGACATCGAGCAGCACCGCAAGATCGGTCGTGACGATCTGCAGCAGAGGCTCGAACCCGGGCGCGCGCAGCATGGCCAGCACCGCGCGGTGCACCCGGCCCTGGCTTGCCAGATTGCCGCGGCTCGTCGCGATGACGGTTTTCTGCTCGTCCTCGATCCGGGCTGTGTCGCGGCGCAAGCGCTCCAGCATAAAATGCTGGAAATCGAGCACCTTGTCGCCGTTGTCGCGGGCGGGCGGGCGCAGCAGCCGCAATGCGCCGGGGTGAGAATCGAGAAAATCGGGGTGGTCGCGCAGATAGGCGAGCACCTCGCGGGCGCCGATCTCGCTCGGCACCAACACCGTTGGGCGGCTGCTGCGCAACGGTTTCGGCTGGTCTTGCGGACGATCGGCCATTTGCCGCCCGCCTCAATGCCGACGCACCGCCCCGCGGCGCGGGCCGAGGCGAAGGGCGGCGGCGAGACGGCATCCGAGCATGCGAACAATCACCCACATCGACTGCGCCGCACCGCGATCCGGGCGCCCGAGGGCGCTTGCCGGGCGGCGCTTGGCGAGAGAGTTTAGCCGATGCCCGGCAGCCACGCCAGTTCCGCCGCCGCTCGGCAAATCCGGGTGCTGCTGCCGCTCCCGTTGCCGGCGGCGCTCGACTATCTGGCACCCGACGGGAAGGCGTCGCCCGAGCCCGGTGCCTTTGTCCGCGTGCCGCTCGGCCCGCAGCGGCTGGTCGGCGTGGTCTGGGACGATGCCGCGATCGCGATCCCGGCGGAGCGGGTAAAGCCGATCCTCGAAACCCTGGCCGTGCCGGCGCTGCGCCCCGAATTGCGCCGGTTTGTCGATCGCGTGGCGCGCTACACGATGGCGCCGCCGGGTGCGGTGCTGCGCATGGCGATGAGTGTCCGCGAAGCCTTGGAGCCGCCGCGGCCTCGCCGTGGCTGGGCGCTTTCAGCCGCGGGCCAAGAGGCGCTCGCCGCAGGACGGGCGCCGACGCCAGCGCGCAACCGGGTGATCGAGCTGCTGCGCGACGGGCCGCCGCTGCCGGCGATGGAGATTGCCCGGCTCGCCGGCTGCGGCACCGGCGTGATCCGCGACATGGCGGCCCGCGGCTTGGTCGAGGAGCGTCTCGTCGCCGCCGCGGCGTCCGGTCCCTCGCCGCTCGACTGGCGGACGTCGGGGATCGAGCTGACGCCCGACCAGAGTGCCGCGGCAAGCCACCTCGCCGGCCGGGTCGAGGCACGGGGCTTTGGCGTGACCTTGCTCGACGGCGTCACCGGGTCGGGCAAGACCGAGGCCTATTTCGCCGCGATCGCCGCGGCCTTGCGCGCCGGGCATCAGGCGCTGGTGCTGCTGCCGGAGATCGCGCTCGGCGCGCAGTGGCTGGCGCGGTTCCGCGAGCGCTTTGGCGCGCCGCCGGCGCAATGGCATTCGGAGATCCCGATGGCCGAACGCCGCGACACCTGGCGCGGCGTCGCCGCGGGCCGGGTCCCGGTCGTCGTCGGCGCGCGCTCCGCGCTCTTTCTGCCGTTTCCCGATCTCGGGCTGATCGTTGTCGACGAGGAGCACGACCCCTCCTACAAGCAGGAGGACGGTGTCGCCTATCAGGCGCGCGATATGGCGGTGCTGCGCGCGTCGCTGGCGCAGATCCCGATTGTGCTGGTGTCGGCCACGCCGTCGCTCGAAACCGTGGTCAATGTCGCCCGCGGCCGGTACCGGCGGGTGGCGCTGCCGCGGCGGCTGGCCGAGGCCGAATTGCCGGCGGTGCGGCTCGTCGATCTGCGGCGGGAGCCGATGGAGCGCGGCCGGTTCCTGTCGCCGCCGCTCGTCGCCGCGCTCGCCGCCACCTTCGCCGCCGGCGAGCAGGCATTGCTGTTTCTTAACCGCCGCGGCTATGCGCCGTTGACCTTGTGCCGGGCCTGCGGCCATCGCTTCGAATGCCCGCGCTGCACCGCCTGGCTCGTCGATCACCGCTTTACCCATCGGCTCCTCTGCCACCATTGCGGGCATCAGGAGCCGGTGCCGCCGCTTTGCCCGGAATGCCTGAGCGCGGGCGCCCTCGTCCCGTGCGGGCCAGGGGTCGAGCGGGTGGCGGAGGAGGCGGCGGCTTTGTTCCCCGAGGCCCGCACCGCGCTGATGGTCAGCGACTTGCTGACCGGCCCGCGCGCCGCCGGCGATCTCGCTCAGGCGATGGTCGAGCGGCGCTATGATCTGTTGATCGGGACCCAGATCGTCGCCAAGGGCCACCACTTCCCGATGCTGACCCTGGTCGGCGTCGTCGATGCCGATCTGGGGCTCGCCGGCGGCGATTTGCGCGCCGCCGAGCGCACCTTTCAGCTGTTGCACCAGGTCGGCGGGCGGGCCGGGCGCGCCGAGCGCAAGGGGCGGGTGCTGATCCAGACCTATATGCCCGAGCAGCCGGTGATGCAGGCGCTGGCCGCGGGCGACCGCGACCGGTTTCTCGAAGCCGAGGCGGCGGCGCGGCGCGCTGCCGGGCTACCGCCCTTCGGCCGGCTCGCGGCGCTGATCGTCAGCGCCGACGATGCCGAGGCGAGCGACTTTGCCGCCGCCGCCCTGTCGCGCGCCGCTCCGCACATGCCGGGCGTCACCGTGCTCGGGCCGGCGCCGGCGCCGCTCGCGGTCTTGCGCGGCCGTCACCGCCGCCGCTTTCTCGTCAAGGCCGGCCGCGAGGTGAGCCTTCAGGCAGTGCTGCGCGACTGGCTCTCGCGGGTGCGCCTCGCCGGCTCGGCCCGCCTGCGCATCGACATCGACCCCTACAGCTTTTTCTGACCACCCGGCGAGCTCCGCTTTGCCGATTCGCCCGCGCGCCCAACCTCGGTTCCGGGCGCGGCGACGGTTGCGCCGGGTTCAGCTCTGTGTTAGGCAACCGCCCCGGCGCTGTTGCGGTGACGCGCCGCCGCGACCCGAAAACCATCAGGAATTGCGCGCGCTTTCGGTAGCTTGCGGCGATCGAGGACTGCCCCACCTTGGCTTCTGAAACGACAGGCGTTTCCGCCTTGGCCGAACGTTACGCGGCGGCGTTGTTCGATATCGCCGACGAGCGCCGCACGCTCGACGAGGTCGCCTCCGATTTGCGCCAGCTGCGGGCCATGCTGGCCGCGAGCGCCGACCTGATGCGCCTGGTGCGCAGCCCGATCCTGTCGCGTCCGGCGCAAGCAAAGGCGATCACCGCCTTGGCCGAGCGCGCCGGCCTGTCGCGCCTGGTGCGCGATTTTCTCGCGGTCGTCGCCAGGAACCGGCGGCTTTTTGCTGTGCCGGCGATGATCGCGGCCTATCTCGCCCGGCTCGCCGCACGGCGCGGCGAAGTCACCGCCGAAATCACCTCGGCCCAAAGCTTGAGCGAAGCCCAGCTCGCCGCGCTCGGCGACCGGCTGCGCCACACCGTCGGCCGCCGTGTCGCGCTCGAGGTGCGGGTCGACCCGGATTTGATTGGCGGAATGATCGTCAAGGTCGGCTCGCGCATGGTCGACAGCTCGCTCAAGAGCCAGCTGCATCGTTTGCAAATCGCGCTCAAAGCCACCGGCTGAAGGGGTTTTTATGGAAATTCGCGCGGCGGAGATATCGGCGATCCTCAAGCAGGAAATTGCCAATTTCGGCAGCGAGGCGGATGTCGCCGAGGTCGGCCAGGTGCTGTCGATCGGCGACGGCATCGCCCGCGTCTACGGCCTCGACAATGTCCAGGCCGGCGAGATGGTCGAATTCCCGAACGGGGTTCGGGGCATGGCGCTGAACCTCGAAAGCGACAATGTCGGCGTCGTCGTCTTTGGCGAGGACAGCGGCATCGGCGAGGGCGACATCGTCAAGCGCACCGGCGCCATCGTCGATGTGCCGGTCGGCAAGGGCCTTTTGGGCCGCGTCGTCGATGCATTGGGTGAGCCGATCGACGGCAAGGGGCCGCTCACCGACGTCACCCGCACCCGCGTCGAGGTCAAGGCGCCGGGCATCGTGCCGCGGCGCTCGGTGCACGAGCCGGTGCAGACCGGGTTGAAAGCGATCGACGCGCTGGTGCCGATCGGCCGCGGCCAGCGCGAGCTGATCATCGGCGACCGCCAGACCGGCAAGACGGCGCTCGCCATCGACACGATCCTCAACCAAAAGCAGATCAACGCCGGTGACGACGAAAGCAAAAAGCTCTATTGCATCTATGTCGCGATCGGCCAGAAACGCTCGACCGTCGCCCAGATCGTCAAGACCTTGCAGGATTATGGTGCCCTCGAATACTCGATCGTTGTGGCCTCGACCGCGTCCGAGCCGGCGCCGCTACAATATATCGCGCCCTATGCGGGCTGCGCGATGGGCGAATATTTTCGCGACAATGGCATGCACGCGCTGATGATCTATGACGATTTGTCGAAGCACGCGGTTGCCTATCGCCAGATGTCATTGCTGCTGCGCCGCCCGCCGGGGCGCGAGGCCTATCCCGGCGACGTGTTCTATCTGCATTCGCGGCTCCTGGAGCGCGCCGCCAAGATGAACGACGAGCACGGCAGCGGCTCGCTGACGGCATTGCCGGTGATCGAGACCCAGGCCGGCGACGTCTCGGCCTATATTCCGACCAACGTCATTTCGATCACCGACGGCCAGATCTTTCTCGAAACCGAATTGTTCTATCGCGGCATCCGCCCGGCGATCAATGTCGGGCTGTCGGTCAGCCGGGTCGGCTCGGCGGCGCAGATCAGGGCGATGAAGCAGGTCGCCGGACGGATCAAGCTGGAGCTGGCGCAATACCGCGAGATGGCCGCGTTCTCGCAATTCGCCTCGGACCTCGACGCCGCGACCCAGCGGCTGCTCGCCCGCGGCGCGCGCCTGACCGAGCTCTTGAAGCAGCCGCAATTCGCGCCGGTCCCGGTCGAGGAGCAGGTGGTCGATATCTTTGCCGGCACCCGCGGCTATCTCGATACGGTGCAGGTCGCCGATATCGGCCGGTTCGAGGCTTCGATGCTCGGCGAATTGCGTGCGACCAAGCCCGAGCTCCTGGCGGCGATCCGCAACGAGGGCCAGATTTCCGACGAGGTCGAAAAAGGTCTCGGCGATTTCCTCGACGGCTTTGTCAAGACCTTCGCATAGATGTGGTTCAATTCTCACATACTTCTCCCTCGCCCCCCATTGGGGGGAGAGGGTTGGGGTGAGGGGGGTGGCTGCGGCCGAGGAAATCCCCCTCACCCTGCCCTCTCCCCCGACGCGGGGGAGAGGGTCGAAATTGCGAGCGATATGCGTCCACGGTCATGCCGAGCCTGAAGGACCTGCGGCTGCGCATCCGCAGCGTGCGCTCGACGCAAAAGATCACCGCGGCGATGAAGGTCGTCGCCGCCTCGCGTTTGCGCCGGGCACAGGAGCAGGCCGAGGCGGCGCGGCCCTATGCCCAGCGCATGGAGCGGGTGCTGGCCTCGCTCGCCGAGCGCATGACCATGCTGCCCGGCGCCCCGCCGCTCCTCGTCGGCACCGGCCGCGACGAGACGCATCTCGTCGTCGTCGCCACCTCCGACCGCGGCCTCGCCGGCGGGTTCAATGCCTCGATCCTGCGCGAGGCGCGGCGCCGTATCCGCGACCTCGAAGCCACCGGCAAACGGGTCATGCTGCTGACCATCGGGCGCAAGGGCCGCGACGGGCTGCGCCGCGACTATGGCCGGCTGATCCACGACAGCCTGACCGAGATCGGCCGCCGGCGCCTCTCCTTCGACGAGGCGCGCGACATCGCCGAGCGCATCCTCGTGCTCTACCAGGCGGGCGGGTTCGATGTCTGCACGATCGTCTACAACCGTTTCCGCTCGGCGATCACCCAGATCGTCACCGTGCAGCAGCTGATCCCGTTCGCCGCCGGCCGGCAGCGCCAACGAGACCCCGGCCACCGGTGGCGGCGTCTACGAATTCGAGCCGTCGGAGGAGGAGATCCTCGCCGAGCTGCTGCCGCAGAACCTCGCGGTGCAAATCTTCACCGCCTTGCTGGAAAACGCGGCGAGCGAGCAAGGGGCGCGGATGACGGCGATGGACAACGCGACCCGCAACGCCGGCGACATGATCGACCGCCTCACCCTCAACTACAACCGCACCCGGCAGGCCGCCATCACCAAGGAGCTGATCGAGATCATCTCCGGCGCCGAGGCGCTGTAGCAATATGCCTCCAACTGCCATTCCCACGCTCTTTCTCATCGTCATGGCCGGGCTCGACCCGGCCATCCGCGACCGACGCCGGGTTGGGTGCGCAGATGCCCGGATCAAGTCCGGGCATGACGATTGAGGGAGGCGGTGTGGTCAGATAGGGACTGCTTGAACATGGCCAGGAACACCATCGGCACCATCACCCAAATCATCGGCGCCGTCGTCGATGTTCATTTCGACGGCGAATTGCCGGCGATCCTCTCGGCGCTCTCGGTCGATAACGCCGGCCGCCGGCTGGTGCTCGAAGTGGCGCTGCAGCTCGGCGAAAACACCGTGCGCACGGTGGCGATGGATACGACCGACGGGCTCGTGCGCGGCGCCCAGGCGATCGATACCGGCGCTCCGATCATGATGCCGGTCGGCCCCGAGACCCTGGGCCGCATTTTGAACGTGATCGGCGAGCCCGTGGATGAACGCGGGCCGATCGTGACCAAGACCCGTTTGCCGATCCATCGGGCGGCGCCCGCATTCATCGACCAATCGACCGAGGCCGAGATCCTGGTCACGGGGATCAAGGTGGTCGATCTCCTCGCCCCTTACGCCAAGGGCGGCAAGGTCGGCCTCTTTGGCGGCGCCGGTGTCGGCAAGACTGTCATCATCATGGAATTGATCAACAACATCGCCAAGGCGCATGGCGGCTATTCGGTCTTTGCCGGGGTCGGCGAGCGCACCCGCGAAGGCAACGACCTCTATCACGAGATGATGGAATTGGGCGTCATCACCAAGGACGGGCCGGGCTCCAAGGCGGCGCTCGTCTATGGCCAGATGAACGAGCCGCCAGGCGCGCGCGCCCGCGTCGGGCTTTCGGGGCTCACCGTCGCCGAATACTTCCGCGACGAGGAAGGCCAGGACGTGCTGTTCTTTGTCGACAACATCTTTCGCTTTACCCAGGCGGGCTCCGAGGTGTCGGCATTGCTGGGCCGCATTCCCTCGGCGGTCGGGTATCAGCCGACCCTGGCGACCGACATGGGCATGTTGCAGGAGCGGATCACGACGACCAAGAAGGGCTCGATCACCTCGGTCCAGGCGATCTATGTGCCGGCGGACGATCTGACCGACCCGGCGCCCGCGACCTCGTTCGCCCATCTCGACGCGACGACGGTGTTGTCGCGCCAAATCGCCGAGCTCGGCATCTATCCGGCGGTCGACCCGCTCGATTCGACCTCGCGCATGCTCGATCCGCGCGTCGTCGGCGAAGACCACTACCAGGTCGCGCGCGACGTGCAGCGGGTGTTGCAGACCTACAAATCCTTGCAGGACATCATCGCGATC
Organism: uncultured Alphaproteobacteria bacterium; assembly: GCA_963702685.1. GTDB lineage: Bacteria > Pseudomonadota > Alphaproteobacteria > ATCC43930 > CGMCC-115725 > AP-15. Next base: position 348,212 of record CAVPDQ010000015.1, read on the forward strand.
CTCGGCATGGACGAGCTTTCCGAAGAAGACAGATTGACCGTCGCCCGCGCCCGCAAAATCCAGCGCTTTCTGTCGCAGCCCTTTCATGTCGCCGAGGTCTTCACCGGCACGCCCGGCGTCTTTGTCGGTCTCGAAGACACGATCAAGGGGTTCAAGGGGATCGTCGCCGGCGATTACGACGACATGCCGGAGAGCTCGTTCTACATGGTCGGCACCATCGAGGAAGCGGTCGAGAAGGCGCGCAAGATGGCCGCCGAGGCCGCCTGATGCCCGACCGGGTGCTGTTCGAATTGGTGACGCCGGAGCGGCTCGTGCTGTCCGAGCCGGTCGAGATGGTCGTGGTGCCCGGCACCGAGGGCAATTTCGGCGTGCTGCCGGGGCATTCGCTCTTGATCTCGACGATCCGGCCGGGAGTGATCGAGGTCTATGAGGGCCGCACCGTCACCCAGCGCATCTTTGTCGTCGGCGGCATCGCCGAGGTGACGGCCGAGCGCTGCACCGTGCTGGCCGACGAGGCGGTCACGCCGGAAGCGCTCGATCGCGGCCGGATCGAAGGAGAATTGGCGGCGATCGAGGGCAATCTGCCGAGCCTGCGCGAGCAGGTGGCGCGCGCCGCCGGCACCGACCGCGAGCGCCTCGTCGCCGAGCTGCACGGCCTCGAGCACGACGCCGCCATCGCCCGCGCCAAGCTGCAAGCGCTCGCCGAAGCCGCACCCCACTGATTGCCTACCTGCGTCGTCGCCGGCGCCAGGCGTTCCAGTCCACCCCTTGCGAACTCGATCAATTCGAGTCCGGGGGCCCGTTCGACAAAGACAACGAGGTTGGCGCAGCGGAACCGTGCATTCGGTGCGACGATGCCGTCGATCTCGAGAAAATTGGCAGCGGCCGCGATGGCTTGGGTCGCCGTGTAGTCGAAGCTGTGGCAGCGCGCCGGATCGACGCCCAACGGGGCCAGGCTCAGCAGATCGGCGAATCGCACGATCCGCTCGGCCGCGACGGCAATGGTGTGGATTTCGTGCTCGATCAGGCTCGGCCATACCGGCTCCAGCGACAGCCGATAGCCAATCTCGGCAAGGGCACCGTCCCGTTCCAGGCTCGTGTACAAGACCTCGAATTCGCCGCTCGGGCTCCAGCGGCCATGCGCGGCGGCACCCCGCAGCGGCTCGCGGCCCTTTCGCGTGACCCGCCACACCGTACCGTGGAATGTCTCCGCGTCGAGGGCTTCGAGCGCGTCGAGGATGACCCGATCGTGGATGCGCCCGGACCGCGCCATCGTCAGGTGTAGGTGCTCTCGTCGAGACCCTCGATGACACTCAGCACTTCGTCGGCGCGGCCTTGATGGATCAGGTCGATCGCCCGCTCGCCGCCGAGCAGCGGGTGCTTTGAGTAAAGCCAGATGCGGGCTTCATCCGGTCGGTAAAACTCCGCCAGCCGATCGACCACATAGCGGAGATCGGAAATCAGCAGCTGCGTCTTGGGCTGCGGAAACGCCTTCCCCGCGGTCCAGCGCGATACGGTGGCCGGGGAAACGGAAGCAATGTTGGCCACGTCGATGCCTTTGAGCCCGCCGCGGTCACGCAGGTCGTCGATGATTTTGGCGACGGCGCTGGACATTTCCATCGCTCGAATGTGCAAATTTCTTTCATCAATGTCAATTATGAAATAAAGATGCATGGCGATCGACCGACGTCAAGGCGGGATGCGCCCCACCTCCGGTCGTTCGCCGTATACGGAGGTGCTCGGAGAGAGGCATGGGCCGCTGGACGCTCGATGACATTCCTTGGCATCGGTTTGACGCGACCCGGCTCGATCCGGAGCTGGTGCGGCTCGCTAAGGCGGCGAGCCTGGTCGAGGCGAATGGCGCGGCTTATGCGCACCATCTCGTCCGGGTGTTCGAGCACGACCCGGATTTCCAGGCGGCCGCGCGGCGCTGGGGCGAGGAGGAGGTGCAGCACGGAAAGGCGCTCGGCCGCTGGGCGGCGTTGGCCGATCCCGAGTTCGATTTCGCCCGGGCCCTCGCCTGCTTCCGCGCCGGATATCGGGGCGATTTCGACAGCGACCGGTCGCGCCGCGGCTCGCCTGCGGGCGAGATGGTCGCGCGCTGCATGGTCGAGACCGGCACCAGCACCTATTACACGGCGTTGAGCGAGGCGGCCGAAGAGCCGGTGCTGCGGCAGATTTGCCGCCGGATCGCCGCCGACGAAGTGCGCCACTACAAGCTCTTTCACCGCAATCTCGGGCGCTGCCTCGAGCGCGAGCGGATCGGCTTCTGGCGCCGCCTGCGGGTCGCCGCCGGCCGGGTTGCCGAGCTCGGAGACGACGAGCTCGCCTGGGCCTATCACGCCGCCAACGAGCCGGGCCTTCCCTACGACCGCCGGCGCTGCGCCCGCGCCTATGCCCGCGGCACCTATGCCCTCTACCGCGCCCACCATGTGACGCGCGCCGTGGCGCTGGTCTTCAAAGCGCTGGGCCTCGCGCCGAAAGGCCGGCTCGCGCGCGCGACGAGCCGCCTCGCCTGGGCTCTCATGCGCCGCCGCGCCGCGCGGCTGGCTGCGACGGCTTCCTGAGCCGAGGTCAGCGCACCCGCTCGTATTTTTGCAGGGCGCGCAGGCCGGGCGGGTGCGGCTGGCCGGGGAAGAGGCCCGGCCACAAGGTCCAGCACACCTCGGCGACGTAGAGGTCGTCGTGGGAATCGACGGCGAGCCCGTGCGGGCCGATAAACGCGGTGGGTGCGGTCCCGGCAAACGGGTCGCCGATCCGCGACAGCAATTTGCCCTCGTTGTCGACGATGCTGACCCTGGGCCCCAAATTGGCGTTCAGGCGATTGACCGACAATTCGCCGATATAGCAGATCGGCTTATGGCCATAATGCATGTAGAGCCCGCATGGCCGGTGCAAATTGTTCCATTGCGCCTCGTACTTGCCGTTGCCGTCGAACACTTGGACGCGGTGGTTTTCGCGGTCGGCGACATAGACCCAGCCGTCGGCGTCGGCGCAGATGTTGTGCACGAGGTTGAACTGGCCGGGATCGCTGCCGGGCTCGCCCCACGACATCAAGAGCTTGCCGTCGGGCGAATATTTGTGGACGCGGGCGTTGCCGTAGCCGTCCGACACGTAGATCTCGCCTGTCGGCGAGAGTGCCGTATGGGTGCAGCGATTGAACGGCTCGCCGCTCAAATAGGGTTTGGGCTCACCGGGAACGCCCAATTCCAACAGCACCTTGCCGTCTTCGAGCCGGCATTTGCGCACGAAGTGCCCACCGTCATCGGTCAAGTAGATCGAATCGTCTGGCCCCATATGGACGCCGTGCGCCCGGAAATACTCGCCCTCGCCCCAAGAGCGCAGAAAATTGCCGGCACGGTCGAAGATGATGACCGGGTGCTCGCCCCGAGTGAAGCAATAGACATTGTCGTTTTTGTCGACCCCGACCGCCGCCACCTCCTTGAACGACCAGCCATCGGGCAATTTCGCCCAATCTTCGACGATGCGGTATCGATAGTCGCCCTGGCCGACGATGGTCGCCATGTCCGGCTCTCCTCGCTATGCGCGGCCGAGCCTAGCGAAGCCTCCGCCGCGAAACAATCCTGCGCCGAGCCGACGCCGCCACCGAGGGTCCCACCATGCTCAGCCTGCGTGCTCATATCCAGATCGCGGCCGGCATCCTGGCGGCGATCATCGTGCTGGCGACGATCGGCAACGCGCTGGAGGCCCAAGGGCTGGTCGCATCGGGTCCGCGCATCAGGCTCGCCTCGATCGCGATATTCATGTTCCTGTCCGTGGCATTCGCCTTTGCCGCCGTGCCGGTCATGGTCAAGCTGGTGCTGGGCTTCCAGTGGGCGATCGGCAATGCCAGCCGGCCCGTGATCGGATATTTTGTCGCCCGTGAGCGCATGATCGTTTTCGTCTTATGGGGGTTGCTTGCGGCAGGCTGTGTTGTGGGCATAGCCGGGGCGATTGGTGCCGGCGCCTTCGATTGATGTCTCCGGCCGAGGCAGGCCGGCGGGTTCCTTGATCGGCGAGATGCAGACACTCGGCACCGGATCGCGTTTAATCTGTCACATGATGCAAGCTAGGACGCACCGATGAACGATGCTCTGCCGCCGCTGCCGGCACCCCGCGACCCGAAGCTGCGCCATATGGCCGATGCGCTCAGGGCGCTCGCGATGGATGCGGTCGAAAAGGCGAAATCCGGCCATCCCGGCATGCCGATGGGGATGGCCGACATCGCCACCGTGCTGTTTACGAAATACCTGCGCTTCGACCCGTTGGCCCCCGATTGGCCCGACCGCGACCGCTTTGTCCTGTCGAACGGGCACGGCTCGATGCTGCTCTACGGGCTCCTCCATCTCCTCGGCTATCCCGACATGACGATGGCCGAGCTGGAGCGCTTCCGGCAGCTCGGCAGCCGCACCGCCGGCCACCCCGAGCGCGGCCATGCGAGCGGGATCGAAACGACGACCGGCCCCCTGAGCCAAGGCATCGGCAATGCGGTCGGCATGGCCTTGGCCGAACGAATGCTGGCGGCCGAATTCGGCCCCGAGATCGTCGATCACTACACCTATGTCTTTTGCGGCGACGGCTGCTTGATGGAGGGGCTGAGCCACGAGGCATTGTCGCTCGCCGGCCATCTGCGCCTCAATAAGCTGATCCTGTTCTGGGACGACAACTCGATCTCGATCGACGGGCCCACGGGGCTCGCCGTCTCCGACGACCAGGTCATGCGCTTTCGCGCCCATGGCTGGAACGCCGAGCGGATCGACGGCCACGACACCGACCAGGTCGCCGCCGCGATCGAGCGCGCGCAGCAGAGCGACCGGCCGAGCCTCGTTGCCTGCCGCACCGTGATCGCCTTTGGCGCGCCGACCAAGGCCGGCACCGCCGCCGCCCATGGCGCCCCCTTGGGCGCCGACGAAATCAAAGGCGCGCGCGCGCGCCTCGGCTGGAATTACCCGCCCTTTGTGATCCCCGACGACGTTGGCGCCGCCTGGCACGAGGCCGGCGCGCGCGGTGCGGCAACCCGCAAGGCGTGGGAAGCGCGGCTCCAAGCCATGCCGGCCGAAAAGCGCGCCGAATTCCTGCGCCGCCAGCGACGCGAATTGCCGGCCGGTCTCGACCACGCGATCGCCGAGCTCTGCGACGGCTTTCGCAAGGCGGATGCCAAGGTGGCGACGCGCCAGGCCTCGGGCGCGGTGCTCGACACCCTGACGCGAATCGTGCCCGAGCTGGTCGGCGGCTCGGCCGACCTGACGCCCTCGAACAATACGAAGGCCAAGGACCTGAAAGAGGTCCGGCCCGGCGACTATTCCGGCCGCTATATCCATTACGGCGTGCGCGAGCACGGCATGGCGGCGGCGATGAACGGCATCGCCGTCCATGGCGGCCTGATCCCCTACGGCGGCACCTTCTTGACCTTTTCCGACTATTGCCGCCCGTCGATCCGGCTCGCCGGCTTTATGGGCGCGGGTGTCGTCTATGTGATGACGCATGACTCGATCGGGCTCGGCGAAGACGGCCCGACGCATCAGCCGATCGAGCATCTGGCGGCCTTGCGCGCAATCCCCGGCCTCTACGTCTACCGCCCGGCCGACGCGGTCGAGACCGCCGAATGCTGGGCGCTCGCCCTCCACCACCGCGACGCGCCGTCACTATTGGCCCTGACCCGCCAGGGCCTGCCGCTACTGCGCCGCGAAGCCTCATCCGAAAACCGCTCCGCGCGCGGCGCCTACGTCCTGGCCGAGGCCGAAGGCGCGCGCCAGGTGACCTTGCTCGCGTCAGGCTCCGAGGTCTCGATCGCGATCGCCGCACGCGAGATGCTTGCGAAGGACGCCATCCGCGCCGCGGTGGTCTCGATGCCGTGCTGGGAGCTCTTCGAAGCCGAGCCCGAAGATTACCAAAACACGGTCCTCGGCCCCGCCCCCCGCATCGCCGTCGAAGCCGCGGTCCGCCTCGGCTGGGACCGCTGGCTCGGCCCGCACGGCGCCTTTATCGGCATGCACGGGTTTGGCGCGTCCGCGCCGGGCGAAGCCCTCTTCCCCCATTTCGGCATCACCGCCGAAAGGGTCGCAGAAGCCGCCCGCGCTGCCGTAGTCGATGCTCCAAAGTAGACCGCCGGGTCCCCTCCCGTTCGGACAAGCCCTGCGCTCGCGGGGGCGGGTTAGCCCAGGGCCGGTTGCGCAGCAAGGGGATCAGCGTCGGACTGGCGACCGTTTTGAGCTCTCAGCGCGCCGAGGGCTCAAAACGTCGCGCGAGGCGCACAGCTCATCTTCCCCAGCGCCCTACAAGTCCCAATCTCAATCGATCCCAATCTCAATCGAGCAGTGGTTGGACTCTGCTGAAATGCTGTTCCCAGCTGGGGGGCCGCCATCTCGCCAGTCGAATCAGCTGTTCTTGCCGGCGCATCGAGCTGGTCTGAGCGTAGTCCAAGATGGCGGCGCGCCAGGCGGCCTCATTGAGCGGATCGAGATACTCCGGCACATGGCGTCCGATCTCTCGCAATTCCGACAAGTCGCTGCACAGCACCGGAACTCCCAATGCCAAGGCCTCCGCCACGGGCAGCCCATAGCCTTCGGCGAAGGAAGGATAGAGCAGCGCGCGCGCGCCCACGACAAAACGTGCAGCTGCGGTATCCGGCAGGTTGTTGTGCTCCTCGATCAGCTCCCGAGCCGGACCGGATTGCTTGATCAGAGCGACGATTTTTCTGCTCTTCGGACCACGCCGGCCGACCAGAATCAGGCGCGGCGCGCGGCTGCCCAACGCCGTCACGAGGTGCTGCCAGACTTTGAGCAGCAGGAGGTGATTCTTCCTCGGCTCGATGGTCGCGATGCAGATGAAATACGGGGGCTCGGTGGCGGTGCCGGGGAGCGAGCATGCCGATGCGCGTAAATCAATACCGAGCGGGGCTACCCGGATCGGGGCGATGCGCCCCATCATCTCGAAATGCCGCTCTAAAGCCGCAGCGGTGCCGGCAGAGTTGACGACCACTCGGTCGGCGAGGTGGGCCACAGTATCCATGCGCCGCCGATGGCGCCGCGCCTCACCCCAGCGGACATATTCCGGATATTTGATCGGGATCAGGTCGTGGACGAGGCAGACAAAGCGCGCGCCGGTGCGCTCTTTGAAGCGTATCAGCGCCGATGGCCAGAGCAGTCCATGATGAGAAACCAAGAGATAGACGACCTGATCGCCCCGGGCCCGATCGCCTCGGGCACGGGCGTGAGCATGAAGCGGTGCCTCGCCTCGCAGCAACACCTGCGCTCGTAAGATGCGGGCCAGCCTGACCGCCCGCCTGCGCACCGCTCGATCGATCGCAGCTCCCGACCACGCCGCATCGAGCGCCTCGATAAAAGCTGCGGCGCGATCGTCGCAAAGCAGTCCGAGACGTCCCCAGTAGGCGACGAAGCGGACGCGATCGCGTCGCGCCTTGATCAGGTGCTTGGCATAGGCGAGCTCGACACGGTCGATGCCGCTTGGAGCGAACCGCTCAGCGTGCAATAACAGCCGCGACAAATCGAGGAGAATGTGTGTGCTCAATTGAGGTGGAACCCCGTCGGTAGGACCACTGGTGACGGTAAGCTGACTGGAAGGCGGGCCGCTCCGCTCCGTAGAAATCATCGAGTTGATACGACCTTTTGCTGCTCTGGCGGCGGTGGGTATGTGGGCGGCGCGCGAGCGTTGCCCAAGCGCAGCGTCATCTCCACCGCCGTGTCGCCGAGATCGCCGGTCGTATCCTCGCGCCGTGCTCCACCGTTTGCTCGACACAACCAGTATGCACAACCGGCTGAAATCACTCAATTCATTTTTGGGTCGGACACTTTAGGATCGCGGTCTGACGCGCGTCTAAAACCAAAGTCGGAGCGGCAGCCAAATGGACCGGTATTGGCAGGAGGTCGTCGATTTCCTTCAGGCGCGAGACCTGACGGGAGCCGATTTGGTTGCGCCGATCGAGCTCAGCGCGGCTGTTGCCTTCGATTTCGGGTATTCCAATGTCGGCCCGGACGATGCCGAGCGAGATCCGATCTCTGGTCCTGCACAAGGGCCGCTACCAAGAGCTCGACGCTGGTTTCGTGCAGCAGGTGATGGGCCGGCTCGGTCCGGTTTTCGCCAACGAGGTGTTCATCGTCCTGTCCGAAGAGGGCCCAGCACCTGCCCGAGGACCATCCGCATACCGGCAGCCTGCGCGAGATCCGTGGCTTGGGCGGCGAGCCGTCGCGAGGCGGCGCAGCAGCCGAAGCAGCGCATGGCCGCGACCTATCTGGGCAACGATACCGTTCTGGCGGAGACGATCCATGGCCACCTGATGGTGCTGCCCGCCGGCGATCGGGCGATCACGCCGCACATCATCCGCGACGGCTATTTCGACCTCGGCATGACGCGGTTTCTCGAGCGGTTTCTGCGGCCGGGCATGATTTTTGTCGATGTCGGCGCCAATATCGGCGTCTACGCGCTGCTGGCGGCAGGCGCGGTCGGGGCCGGCGGACGGGTCATCGCGATCGAAGCGCTGCCGCGCCTGCACACGTTTCTGACCGACAACTTCTCGATGAACGGCTTTCTGATTCGCGCCCAGCTATTGCCGTTCGCCGCCGCAGACCAAGCCGGCGAGCTGACCTTTTATGATTTTGCCCGGTACAACGGGGGCAGCACCGCCGTGGCCGAGGTCGCGCAGCGCGCCGAGAAGCGCCTGCTCGATGCGCCCCGCCAGATCCAGGTCCCGGCGCGCACGCTGTCGGCGCTGATGCGCGAGGCCGACGCAACCCGCGCCGATTTGATCAAGATCGATGTCGAGGGGTTCGAGTGGGAGGTTCTGCAAGGCGCGCGCGACTTCCTGGCAACCCAGGAAAACATCCATCTGGTGCTCGAATGGCATTCCGAATTCATGTCGCTCGAGCGCCAGGATGTTCTTTATCGCACGCTGACGAAAGAACTGGGCTGCCACCTCGAGCTTGTCGAACCCGACGGCTCGACCCGCCCGGTCGGCTTTGACGAGCTTTGCGGCATCGTGCACGCCGATCTCGTCGCGCGCTGCAGCCGCCGACCGGCCGATTGATCCCGGGTCACCGCAGCGCGGCGCGCTCGGCGGTTGCCGAAGCCGGCCTGAACCAGCTGTGATCGCGCTCGACGCAGACTCGGCTGATGAAATCTTGAATCCCCGGGATCTGCTCGATCAAGAACGCGTTCTGACGGTCGGTCAATTCCTTGTAGCGGTCGATGACCGCCTTGTTCTTCTGCGTGAATGTATTGTGAAACAGCCCGTCGACGATCGTGTCGTATTCAGCGGGGCTGAGCAGCTCAAAACCGAAATCGGTGCACATCTGGTCGACGGCGTGTCGTGTATCGAATGCGACATCGTTGTAATAGAGATGCAGGGCCCCACGCACCGCGCCCCACCGCCGGCACACGCCGAGCTGCCGCCTGACGATCCTTGCGGCGTCGGCCAAGGTATGGATTTCGGCAAACGCCGGCCGGCCCTTTTCGCGCGCCTGGACTCCGGCATCGACCAGCGAGAGGCAAACTTCGCGCGGGTCCCGGTAGTTGACATGAACCTTGATGCTGGCTTCGAGCGATGCGCTTTTCGATAAACGCCCTCTCGTCGGGACCGATCGCGACGTGCGTCTTGACGGCAATGATTTCCTTTGGCGATACCTCGTCCAGCGCGCGCTGGAGATTTTCGACCGTGAGGGTGTTCATGAAGTTGATATGGTGCCACGGAGCGACCGCACCGTCGGGCAACCGGCGCTGATCATACCCGCGCTGCTGCAGCACGGACTTGCACAACTCAAAGGCGAGCGTGCTGCCCGATTTGGTCATTCCATAACTGAGCACGATCATCGCAACCCTTCCCCATCGGTCCGCGGCCGCTATCTACTCGCCCGAGCCCGCAATCGGAAGATCGAGCGCTATCGTACCATCGGAAGAGTTATTCGGGCCCAGGGAGCCGGCCTTGGCAACGCGCGCGCGGGGCAGCACTGCACTAAGCCCGCCCCAGACCCGGTTGCGCCGGGGCGCAGCACTGGAATCACGCGTCGGCAACGATTCCAGCGATTGCCTGCGATCTCTCAATTGATCGCGCGGCCCGCAAACGATGCTCAGCCAGTCGAGACCGCCAATGTAGCTGCCGACGCGAATCTCCGAGCTGTACACGACTTCGAGACCCGCCAGCTCGAACATCTGCTCCCAGGCTCTGCGGCTGAACGACCATAGATGCGCGCGGTCGGGCCTCACGTCCAGCGGCTTCCTCATCTTCTGTTCGAGCGGCGACGCCGCCAGAACGAATTGGGCGCGGAATGCATCCAGCTGGCGGATAAAGCGCAGCGGATCATCGAGATGCTCGAGAAATTCGAACATGCTGACCAGATGGAAGGTTTCGCCGAGCTTTTGGCGTGCTCTCGAGGATTTCGAAAGCGTCGCCGGCAAAAAAGCTTCGACCTCTCGCCCGCTGTCGATCGGCGACCGCGATCTTGCCCTGCTGCTCGGTCGCAGCCGACGATGTCCCAGGTCTCCACCCCAAAACGACGCGGGTTGACGCTGTTGGCGAACCGGCCCGTCCCGCACGCTATGTCGATCCAGCGAATCGGCTCGCTGCCGCCGACCAGCGCTTTGATCGTGCCCAGCAGCGTCTCGATGAGGTTGACCGCGTGGGTCGAGCGAAATGCATGATTGACGTTGGGGCCTAGCCCCGCGGCGATGCAATCGACCTCGCGGCCCGCGCGTGCGACCGAGGATAGCGCGGCGCCGATTTGCTCCGACTGATCGTCATAAAATTTGTCGGATGCGGCGGGTTCGAGCCGGACATGCGGCTTGATCGCGTCGGCGTCGATTTCCCCCGCCTCAATTGCCGCGATCGTCTCATTGCCCTGCCGCTGCCAATGCGCGACGGATTGCATCCGGACCGCAATAACCCGCGACAATTCGTCGGTCCGGTGGTGCGTCCCCGCCTGCGTCGCCACGTCCAAAGTGTCGCGCAGGAGCGAATAGAGAAACGGGCTCGCGGCCGACAATTCGGCCGCGATACTGCGCAGCTCGTCGATATTGCGGCTCGACAGGGCGGCCGTCACCCGGCTTGTCAACTGCTCCTCCGACTGAGCTCTCAGCATCCCCGCCACTCCCCAAGAGATCGCCGCCTTCGGACCGCCGAGGCATCGCCTGGCGCCGCCATGCCGACGGTCAGTGCCGAGGTTGCCACAGATCCCGTCCATACGCCAACAGCACGAGCGGGGCGATCTCGTTGCTTTGCTTTGCAAAGCCGGGCACTTTGTTGTCGTCGCCGCACCATCTGCGCCCGTCCGCCTTATCGCCGCAATAGACCGTCCAGATCCCGCCGCTTGCCGATTGCGCACCCCACAATCTGCTTTCGATCGCCGCCTTCGACACCTGTCCGTGCTCGCCCCACGCCGGTTGTTGCCCTTTATCCAGCGCGGCGGCGCACAGCAGCGCAAAGGCGAGGTCGCGCGTCCAGTACATCCCGGCCAGCCTGCCGCCGGTTTGGGGATCGTTCTTGCCGATGATAAACCCGCTGCCGTCCCATTGCTTGAGCGCAAGGTCGAACATCTGCTGGGCTACCGCATGATTTCCCAGCAAGGCTTGCCGCAGACATCCGTACTTCAGCAAATTGCGCGGCGACTTGCGGGTGATCGGTACGATTTCGGAATGTTCCTGCACGTCGACGGGGTGGTCGGTGCCGATGATCGGTCCGGGGCGGGTGTCAAACTGGGGATCGGCCGGGTCGGGATATTGGTGCATCCGAAAGAACTGCCAGGCGTCCGGTCGCGGCAGGCGACAGCGCGGGTCGGCCACCGTGCTTGCCGTATCATATTCGGGGAGCTGACCGATAACGTAATCGCTTTGCGTATCGGGACAGAGGCTCGGAAAATATTGCTGCCATTTGCTGCGCCAGCTGTCGGACAGATCTCGGCCGAGCACCGGCGCGTACTGCTCGAATGCCGCAGCCATGTAGAGCGCGTTGTCTTGCAGCCAATAGGTGTGCTGCAGCGTGGCCAGCCGCACGCTGCTTTGGCCGCGCGCGTTCTTTCCTTCCGGCACCCCGGAGGGCAGACGCAGCGGACCGCTATTGGCATAGTCGCGTACGACCCAGCTCAGCAGCTTTGCCAGGCGCTGATCAAGCTCGCTCTCGGGCAATGTGGACGAAAGCGGCGAACTGGCCCGCACCTTCCGGACGGCTGCCAACGCCCCATTCGCCTGCGGCGATTTCGATTGCCGCTATGACCGGCTTTTCCTGTTGCAAATCCTGGGCAGCCGCGATCCGGTGCGGCTGCGCCGGCATCAGGAGCAGTGCTGCGGCCAGGCCCGCAGCCCAAGCGTGCCGGCGCAGCCTTGCCGGGATCGCGCGGCCGACCATTGCTTTCTCCAATAATGCCTCGGTCAAGGCGAAGGGGTCATCCCGCCGATCCGGTATCCGCGGCACTCGGTCTCGCCCGGCAATCGTTGGCGGCCACACGCCCCTGAGCCTGCGGTGCTGAGAACCATAGGCCGGTGGCGGCGATTCCATCCCCGGCGCAGGGACGGAGCCTTTCCATTCCGGTGCGAGGCTGCCAAGATACTGTCATAAGGCGTCGAGGAGTTGCCAAGATGAGACGGAGCGTTTCCCCTGAGCAGCAGCGCGCGCGGATTGTTGCTCGCGCTATCAAGGGGGTGAAGGGAGAGCAATGGCGCGCGCTGCCGGCCGAGGAGCGACGGGAGGCGATCCACGCTGCCCGACGCGTGATCCGGGTGCTGAGCCGCCCCAATCTGGGAGAGGAGAAGGCGGGCGAGGCGGGCGACGAGTGAGCTCGGTGCGACCGGAGGCCGCCGAGCTCGTGGGTACCGGATCGCGCGGACCCTTTCTCGTTCGGTTGTCGAGCGTGCATCACATCCCGACCTGGTCGCGCATCGCTCCGGCAAACAGGCTGCCGATGCCAAACAGCACCAGCGAGATGATCAGCGCGGTCAGGGTGTAGACCAGCGCGAACTCGATGTTCTGCTTGTCCGGGCGGTAGGGCGGGGCGAAATCGATCAAATAGGTCTGCTTGCGCACGGCGTCCGCACGCGCAACGGAGAGCCCCTGCTGCGCCGACAGATAGGCGGTCTTGGCAAATTCCTGTTCGAGCTGCAACGCCGAATATTGGTCGAGCAGCTTTGAATAGGGGCTGGCGCCCGAGCTGTTTGCCAGCCGATGCTGCTCCTGTTTGAGCTGCCCTTCGAGCGCGGAGATGTTCGACCGGACCGCGGTGATCGCCGGGGAAGCGGGGCCCCTCGAGGTCAGCTGCCTCAGATAGGCTCGCGCCGCCGCCAGCTGGCCCTCGAGGGTGCCGACGATGCCGCCAAGCTGGTTGGCCGAGCCTTGCGGGTTGAGGTCGCCATGGACGTTCTGAAAATCGGTCAGCGCCAGCCGCGCCTTGCGCACCCGATCCTCGGCCTGCCTGACCTCCGCCTCGGCATAGCGCACCTCGTCCTGTCGCGCCCGCGCCGTCATCTCATCGACCATCTGATCGCAGGCCTTGACGATCGCCTTGGCAAGCGCCAACGCATAATCCGGATCGAAGGCCTGGACATCGACGGTCAGATAGCCGCCTTCTCCCTGCGCCACCGAAACATACCAAAGGTAATAGCGCAGAAAAGTGGCGATCGTCGCGTTCGGGTTCATCCGAGACAGGTAGTCCACCTTGGAGCTGCTGTAGTATTGCCGCAGGTGCAGCTCGCCGTCGAGCTTTCGCAATAAGGTCGCGGAGCGGATATATTCGTAGAGGATGGCCGAAAAATTGACCGAATTCATCTGGCTGGTGCCGAGCAAGCTCTGAACCAGCCCCGAGGACAGGCTTTGCGTCGGCTGGTAAGCCTGATAGGTGATCTCGAACTCCGACACATAGCGCGGCGACGCCACGAACAGCATATAGAGCAAGGTCAACAGCGTCGGCAGACCGGAAAACAGCGCCAGACGCAACAGAAAGCGCCATTTCCGCCGGCGCCGCGATCGCAGCAGGATCTGTACCGGCTGCGCCGCGAGGGTCCAGGGTATCGGCCGCGCCTCTGCCGGAGCCGCGCGGGGTGCCGGCGGCAGGCTCCTGCCGCGGGCGAGCTCCCGGCCGGCCCTTCGCCCCGCCGCCGGCGGCGTCCGGGGGCGGTCCGTCAGCTCTCCGGATTGTCGCCGATCGCCGGCCGCCGGCGGCGTGCCGGTGTCTTCGGGGCCGCCGGCCGCTGGCGGATCGACCGGCCTATCCCGATCATCGTCCATCGAAAGCGAGAGCCTCCGCGACATTGGAGAACGGGTGCACGATCCCATCTCGGATGACGATCGCGCAGTCGCCAAATTGGCGCGCGAGGCGCGCAGAAGTGGTGCTGAAGATCATGCCGGCGCCGCGCGGCGCGACTGCGTCGAGATGACGCCTTATCACCGCCTCCGAGAATTGCGTGATCTCATCGATCAGATAGCAATCGAACGGAAGAATGGTCAGCAAGGCCATCTCCGCAGCCTTGCGCTCAGCCCCGTCCTCGTCCTTCGGCGGACGCCCGAGGGAGCCGCCGGCGCCGGCGAACGCACCGACTGCGAGCATCAGCTGATCGGCGTCAAAATTGAGCATTCGAGCAAAAAAGCGGATATTTTCGAGGCTGTTCAGGTGTGGGTGAAACAACCCGACCCGCCTGACCACCGGCGAGAGGCGCAGATCGGAAATGACCGTACCTCGGGTCGGGCGCGCGACCCCCGCCAGCAGCCGCAAAAAGGCGGAATTGGCCTCGCCGCCCTTCCCCGAGAACGGCGAGCCGCCGGTCGGCCGGCAAGGCGAGGGTCGTCGGTCGCAGCACGATCTTCGGACGCGAGCCCGGCACCGCGTGGCTCTTCGCCAGGGAAGAGAGATGGATCAACGGTCTTCCACCGCCGGACATAGCTGTTGAGGGCAAGACCCAGCAGGATCAAGCCGAGCGCCCAGGCGATCGGGTAGAGCGAGCGAGATCCCGGCCACCGGATAACCGGGATAGAGCGCGTGCCGCAGGCTTTCCAGCAGATGGATCAGCGGATTGTACAGGGTCCAGTCGCCCAGCGCGCGACGGACATTTGACAGCCGAGAAATAGACCCCGGCGGTTATGAACAGAACTCGAAAAATCATCTTCTTGACAGCATAGATCGTCGGCCAGCGTTCGCCAAGGCGTCGAGCACCAGCCTGAAGCCGAAACCTAACATCGAGGTAATCACAAAAACCAGGAAGCATGCCGGGACATTCGGCACCGGCTCGTCGCGTCCGCAGAAGCCTCCGACAGCGCTATTCCCGCGAAACACAGGGAAGACATTGCCATGAGCTCCCAGGCAGCCGCGGCGAGCCGGAAATGCATCGGGCTGACGGCAGCGATCAGCATCGTTTCCGATCCCTCCCCGAGCGCTCCTCTTGGGCCCGGCGGCAGTATGGGCAAAGATAAACCATGCGGTGAAGCCGGCGATGAACAAACAATTCTATCGGTATCCCAGCCGCCAGCGGCTGGCCCGACAGCTCCTCCAACAGGAAAAATAAAAAAATGTGCAGCACGATAATGGCTGCCGGTTGCAGGAAAGCCATGAAGAACCCGACACGGGTCCTTTGATACTTGATCCGCAGCTCCCGAAGGATCAAGGCACGGATAATGAACAGGTGATCGAGCGGGCCGAGCCGCCGACAGGAGCTCGCCGCCGCCAACAGACAATGCGGCCAAGCGGCCCGCCGCGGCGCCGGCAGTCTGCGGCATGCCCGCCGTCAACGCCGGCTCGGGAGATGGGTGTTGCGCATGGCGCTGCACCCTGGGGTGTGGGGTTGTCCGCGAGTCTGCGTCTTAGCATCGCAGCGCTCGTGCCGACCGGCGGGCAATGCTCGCCCGCTCAGCAGTCCGCGGCGCATGGCGCCGGCCGGTGCCCTCGCCGGTGCGAAGGCCGGCAGCGGGCTTGTGTCTGCGGCGCGTCATCCGCCACCTCCGGCGCGGCGCGGCGGTGCACGCGGACGAGCTCGAGCCCGACGATGCCGGCGAGGATACGGCGCCAGACCCTCTCGTTCAGATGGTTTCGGCCGGGCGCCAGGAGCCGGCGCACCCGCGCCGCGCTCTGGCCGGCGCGCGCCTTGCGCGAGGTCACCGTGGCGTCGATAAAAGGGGCGTCCTCCCCCTCGGCGGTGATGCGTCAGCGTATACTCGTTGGTGTCGGTATAAAACCGCACCTCGACCCGGTTCGGGTCGGTGTCGTCGACCCTGACGTTTTCGTCCCAGCTCGCCGACCTGAGGTCGCGCTCGAACCAGCCTCTGAGCTCATCGACGAAAGCCATAACGGCTCTCTCCATTTGTTCGCATTCGATCGTTTGTCGCTTTCGTAACAGCGACGACGAAGCCCTACCACAAGCCGGCAGCCGCCGTCCAGCCCGCATTTCTCACAGGCGAGTGGCTTGCTGGATTTGAGCCGAGGCGGTTCGCGTTGGGCGCGGCTGCGCGGCTTGGCGGGGGGCCGGCGAGGGGCCCGGGCAATCTCCTTTTTGTGCAGCGGAGGCAGCGTGTGGCGAGCGTAGCGGACCACCTTGCCGACCGTGCTGGAGCAAAATCGCATGGCACAAAATGTGCCGGACAGCCGCGGCCTGAGGGCGAGTGTGCAAATCGCGGAAGCGGTCGGTAGCGGAAAGGGTTTCTGAGCGCTATAA
The DNA here is from genome assembly GCA_963702685.1 of uncultured Alphaproteobacteria bacterium. GTDB lineage: Bacteria > Pseudomonadota > Alphaproteobacteria > ATCC43930 > CGMCC-115725 > AP-15. Next base: position 364,850 of record CAVPDQ010000015.1, read on the forward strand.
GGATCGCGACGCCACCTTTTCCGAAAGGCCGCCGTGACCGACGTTCCGTGTTCCGCGAACCGAGCTCCAGCGCCGGCTTCCCGCGATGAAGGCCCGGTGTCCGACACAACCGCAGCGCACGCGCCGCTTGCCCTGTCGACGTCATCGGCGGCAACGGCACAAGGCATAAGCGCCCTTCGACAACGTTAACCTTAAGTCTGCGGATATCGCACTCGAAAACCGCTTCGGCGGCGCTCGACTCGGAAGCTGGGGGAGATTGGATGACGCGCCGACGGATCTTGATCGATGGCTTCAATCTGCGGCTCGAGGCGGGTACGGGCGTCGCAACATACGCGCGGAATTTGACGTACTGCACGCACAACATGGGGTACGAGACCGACGTTCTGTACGACGCGCGCGGCGCGCCCGGATTCCGCAGCCTGTTGCGCGAGATTGCCTTCTTCGACCCTCTGGTCGGAACGCCGCCCGCCTGGCTCACATGGCTGCGCTACGTCGGCGAGAGCGTCCGCTCTCCGCTTGGCGCCGTCGCCAAGCCCGTGCCGATAACGGGGCGGGTGATCGCAACCCACTACAAGTCACGCATGCCGTATTTCGACACAATCTGGAACTCGCCGGATGTTTTCGGACGGGCCGAGCGGCATTTTCTCGTCAATCACCGGCTGTTGTTGCCGTCGCGGTTCCGCATTCACATGGCCAAACGTCCGCACATCGCGCATTGGACCTATCCATTGCCGATCATGATCCCGGGCACTAAGAATATCTATACCTTGCACGATCTGGTGCCGCTCAGGCTTCCGTTCACGACGCTCCACAACAAGCGGCGCTATTTTGGCCTGGTGCGGATGCTGGCGCGGCGCGCCGATCATATCGTGACGGTCTCCGAGACCTCCCGTCGGGATATCATCAACCTTCTGGGCGTCGACGAATCGAAAGTCACCAACACCTACCAATCCATCGAAATCCCGGCAAAATACGCCAACAAGCCCAGCGATCTCGTCAAGCGCGAGGTCGAAGGCACCTTTAATATAAAGTATAAAGAGTACATGCTATTCTTCGGAGCAATCGAACCGAAGAAGAATGTCGGTCAACTCATCGAGGCCTATCTCGCCTCCAGAATCAGCACGCCATTGCTCATTGTCGGAAAGCTCGCATTTAAATCCGAGCAAGACATGCGGCTTATGCACGACGACGCCACATCCTATCTCGAGCAAATCGGCTCCTTGACCTATCGCCGTCGCCGCATATTCCACATAGACTACGTGCCGTTTCCACTGCTCGTAAGCCTCATCCGCGGGGCAAAAGGCGTGCTGTTCCCGTCGCTTTACGAGGGTTTTGGATTGCCGATCCTGGAAGCCATGAAGCTCGGCACCCCGGTTCTGACCTCGCAAGAAGGTCCCATACCGGAGGTGGCGGGCGACGGCGCGATGCTGATCGATCCCTATGACACGCTTGCCATCGCGGAAGGCATTCGCGAGCTCGATACCAACGCCGATCTGCGCGCTTCGCTCAGCGCCCGCGGGCGCAAGCGCGCCAACCTTTTTTCACCAGCGGCCCATCAGCGCCGTCTGAACGCGCTCTACGACACGCTCCTGAAACCGAAGCTGGCGCCTCGCCGGCTGGGGCGAGGCGTCAGCTTGCCGGGGCCCGACCCGCTGCCGGCAGCGCGCGAGGGCGGTGTGCCGGACCGCGACGCTGTTTTCGAGCGAGATCCTGCCAGGGTTCACTCGGAGTGAAGCTGCATCGAGGGGTGAGCGCATGGCTTCGACGGATCGGCAAGCCGGAGGCTGTATCTCACCGCTCTGGTGATACAGCGGACCGTCGAGGATCTGTCGGGCTTCGCTTGCCGTCGCCGCGATCGCCGTGGTGTCGAACGGTGCTGGCCGCGTTTGCCCGAGGGCAGCGCGCGGTGGGGTTTGAGGTGCAAATTCCTTGAAACATGGGTCTGGCGCGGGCACGCGTTCGGCTTATCGGCCTTGGCGCCGATGCGCTTTATGGTTGGCCATGTGCGCCGAGGTATTTCTGGTAGGTTGCAGCTCCATTCCGACCACTGGTCCGCGGATCGACCAAGTGATGGATGAGAGCGAGGCCGCTCAACGCTATCACTACACCCTGGTCGATGTCGACGACGGGGTCCTCCAGGCGATGATGATGGCAACACCCGATCATCCGCTGCGCGAATTTTTCTCCGATAACGGTCCGGTCGTGCCGAAGATCGGACCAGGCGACGTGTTGTCGATCACGATCTACGAGACGGGGGCTGGGGAGCTCTTTGGGCCGGCAGCGGCGCAACAGCTTCCCTACGGCACGACCAACGTTACGCTGCCGAACCAGACCGTCGATCGATCCGGCTTCATCTCCGTACCGTTTGCGCCATCGGTCAAGGTTGCGGGCTTGACGCCGCTGGAAGTGCAGCACTCGATTGAGCGGCTGTTGAGCGGCAAGGCCGCCAATCCCCAAGTCCTGGTATCGGTTGTCAGCGATGCCACCAACATGGTCACGCTGACCGGTGCGGTCAAAACTCCTGGACGCTACCGCCTGACCGCAGCCAGCGAAACCTTGCTGCAAATGGTCGCCATGGCGGGTGGCCCGACCGGCCTCGAAAGCGACACCATCCTGCAGCTGACGCGGGGCAGGCGCCAAGTCGGCATCAGGCTGTCCGATCTGGCCGCTCACTCGCGCGACGACATCCACGCCCGGCCCGGCGATTACATCGATCTGCAACGCGAGCCGCGCATCTTCCAGATTTACGGTGGTGTTTTCAATTCCGGCAGCTATTCATTGGCAACGGACGACGTCACCCTCGCCCAGGCGATCACGCGCGCCGGCGGCTTGCAGGGAACCCAGGCCGACAGCCGCGGGATCTTTCTGTTCCGCTACGAGGATCCGTCGGTGTTGCGCGAGATACCAAAGACCCAGATCATTGTCATGGCGCCGCCCACCTCCAGCGTCTCCAAGGATGCTCCAGAACCGGTGCTTTACAAGGTCGATCTCAAGACAGTATCGGGAATATTTTATTCGACTCGGCTAAACATTCATGATAAAGATCTGATTTTTGTACCAACGGCACCGGTGGTTGATTGGCAAAAATTTCTTGATCTGTTTCGCTTGACGACATCTCCGGTCATCGGTGCGGCCAATGTGAGCCGAGGCTTCTAGCGCATCATCTCGCGCAAAGGCTTAGAATTCGTGTTGCGCCGGGTGAGGCCGCACCCCCACCCTAGCCCTACCCTAGCCCTACCCTAGCCCATGGGTTTGAGCTCGTCGAGCGCTGTCTCGATTTCCCAGCGCTCGTGGTAGAGGGCGGCCAGCTCTTGCAGCCGGCGCCTGGTCGGGATCGAGAATGCTGGTGACCAGGCGATAGATCGGCTCGGCGTCGGCCACGCCTTCCAGCCGGTAGTCGACCACCCGCAGGCGCGCGCCGTTGGTCTTGTGCCGCCAGTCCCGCTCGCTCGCATAGATGCGGCACATACGAGCCGTCCGGCCATCGCCGATCGACCGCGAGGCGCATGTTGCGCTTGATCCGCCACACCAGATCGGCGCCCGTGCCGAGCGCTTCCTGCCACAGCGCGAACCCGAAGAATTGCCGGTCGGCCAAGCACAGCATGCCCTTGCAGGTAGACGAGCACGCCTGGCGAGCGTGATCTCGCCGGTCCGGTAACCGGCCATCCGGCTGCCGAACGAAACATGGGTGCCTTCTCGACCAGCGCCACAAAGCGGATCTGCGGGTAGGCGCTGTCGCCGCGACTGCTTCCCGGCCGCCCGAACGCGAGCTCATTGGCCTGCTCGTCGGCAACATCGAGCGTGCTGCCGTCCAGGCTGACCAGCCGCCAATCACGGTACCAGGCCCCCTTCGTCGCCCGAACCGCGATCGGCGTCACGACCGCATCGTGCAAGTCGCTCAACGGCTTCCAGCCGAGCCGGGTGCGCGCCTGCGAAATGCCCGATTTGCCGGCAACCTTGAGCGCTACCGACGGATCACCAGCCACTGAATGCCTTCCAGCAGACAGCGCAGCACCTCGCGATACGAGGCCTGCATGAAGAGCGCCAGTGCGATCACGTAGTAAACCACGACGTGCGCTGGCAGATCGCGCTGCCGCACACTTGCCTTCCCCGTTGCTGCCAGGACCGACCGCACCCGGGCCAGAGGGAAGGTCTTCGCGATCACACCAAGACTGATGTAATCCGTAATGCGCGTGCCTTCCGGAAGTGCCGCGACCGTTCGTGCCATCCACCGCTCCCCCACCCCCAGCGGGAGGATACCGTACTCCATACCTTAAGTGAACAGTAGACCCTAGCCCGGATTTCCTCACAGCGGGACTACATGTCTGCATGCCCGAACGCTGCTGCGGATGGCGAAGCACGTGATGGCTGCCCTGACGCGGCCGAGCACCCGGCCGAGGTGCTCGCTCGAGGCCCAGGGGAGGAGTATTATCCGTTGCACCATCGGTTCATGCGCCGAGGAGGGATGGTCATGACCAAGTCGAGCCGGCTCGTTGTGGTCCGCCTTTTGGCCTTCGGCATGCTGCTGCTGGTTCTGCCAGCGACCTCTTGGGCGCAGCGGCTTCCGCCGATCGCCGAGCAGGTGGCCAAAGTCTACGGCCTCGATTCATTTGGTAAAATCGACGGCGTCCGCTACACCTTCAATGCGGAATTGCCGGGCATCACGCTTTCGCGCAGCTGGGAGTGGAGCCCGAAGACCGACACGGTCTCGTTTACGGGGAAGGACAAGGCAGGGAAACCGCTGCAGGTCACCTATCGGCGCTCTCAGCTCGGCAGCCAAAGCGACGTCGTCAAGAAAGAAGTCGATCCGGCATTTATCAACGATCAGTATTGGCTGCTCTTGCCGCTCCACGTCGCCTGGGACGGCAGCGCCACGGTTACCGATGAGGGCACGCAAAAATTGCCGTTGGGGGGTGGTTCCGCCAAACGGGTCGTGATGAAATACCCTGCGCAGGGCGGCGGCTACGCCCCCGGCGACACCTGGGAGCTCTATGTGGGCGCCGACAAGCGGGTCGAGGAGATGGTCTACCGGCGGGGCGGGGCCGGGAAGCCCGGCGTTGTGATCGCCAGCTGGGCGGACCAAAAGAAGGCCGGCCCGCTCCTTGTCGCAACGGACCACCGCGGGACCGCTGACGGCAAGCCGCTGCGGATCTTCCTGTCGGATGTGTCGGTCAAGGTGGCGGGATCGGACAATTGGATCAACGCGCAATAAGCCCCGGAAGGCTCGTTCGAACGCGCGCGAGAGCGGGCCCGGCCGGATTGGGCTCCCGAGCGAGCTTTGCTGCAACAGGCTGCTGAAAAATATTCGCCCGTCACGTCCCATCCTTCGAGACGGCCGCTGGCGGCGGCCTCCTCAGGATAAAGGATTGGGAATCTCAGCAGCTTGCCTCACCCTGATGCTGCGCGAGATTGCGGCGGAGGGTGGTGAGGCGGTGGAGGTCAGCCGCAGCCGCCGGGCCAGCTTCACGCGCCGGCGTAATCCGGGCTAAGCTGAACCCACGGTTACACGGGAGGGATCGAAGATGACGGTACGGGTGGCGATCAACGGGTTCGGCCGCATCGGCCGCCTGGTCATGCGCGCAGCACTTGAGCATCCGGAGCAGCGGGTCGAGGTCGTCGGCGTCAACGATCTGGGCCCGGTCGCGACCAATGCCCACCTCTTGCAATACGACAGCGTGCACGGCCGCTTTCCGGGCGAGGTCACCGCGGGCGAGGACTGGCTCGACGCCGGCCGGGGCAAGGTCCGCGTCACCGCCGAGCGCGATCCGGCAAAATTGCCGTGGAAGGAATTGGGCGTCGATGTGGCGCTCGAATGCACCGGCATCTTTACCAGGCGCGAAGCCGCGGCCAAGCACCTCGAAGCCGGTGCCAAGCGGGTCATCGTCTCGGCGCCGGCCGACGGCGCCGATTTGACCGTCGTCATGGGCGTCAACCATGAGGAATTGACGACCGCGCACCGGGTCATCTCAAACGGGTCGTGCACGACCAATTGCCTCGCCCCCGTCGCCTATGTGCTGCACCAGGGGATCGGCATCGAGCGCGGCTTTATGACGACGATCCACGCCTATACCGGCGACCAGAGCCTGCAGGACACCTTGCATTCCGATCTGCGCCGGGCGCGTGCCGCGGCATTGTCGATGATCCCGACCTCGACCGGGGCGGCGCGGGCGATCGGCCTCGTCATGCCGGCGCTCAAAGGCAAGCTCGACGGCACCGCGATCCGGGTCCCGACCGCCAATGTGTCATTGATCGATTTGACCTTTGACGCGGCGCGCGAGACCACGGCCGACGAGGTCAATGGGCTGATGGAGGACGCCGCGAAATCGAACCGGCTCAAAGGCATCCTCGGCATCAACAAGGCGCCGACCGTGTCGATCGATTTCAATCACGACCCGCACAGCTCGACGTTCGACGTGACCCAGACGCAGGTGTTGGACAAACGCTTTGTCCGCGTCCTCTCGTGGTACGACAACGAATGGGGCTTTTCCAACCGCATGGTCGAGGTCGCCGCCTATTTCGGCGGGCTCGCCTAGAGCAAGATCCGATCAGGTTGCATCAGCCCGTCAGCCCCCCTCACCCTTCCCTCTCCGCCCAATTGGGGGAGAGGGTTGCGAAGGGTTGGCGAGGCGAAGCCGAGCCTTACCCGAAGCTGGGTGAGGGGGGCTCTACCTAATCGGATCAGGCTCCAGCGTCTCCGAGCACCTGCTGCGAGCGCAAGCAGAGAGCGACAACGCGCGCGGTCTCTCCTATTCTGCGCCCGGCGGGCCCGTAGTTCAGCTGGTTAGAACGCGCCGCTCATAACGGCGTTGTCGCAGGTTCGAGTCCTGCCGGGCCTACCGATCCTCAGCGCCTTCGCCCTCCTGCACATCCTGGGCTGCGCGCTTTCTTACTCGTCCTCTAATGCCAGCAGGGTGGCGTTGCCGCCGGCGGCGGTGGTGTCGATCGAAACCGTGCGCTCGGTCGCGAAGCGGTGCAGATAGCGCGGGCCGCCGGCCTTGGGCCCGGTGCCGGAGAGGCGCTCGCCGCCGAACGGCTGCACCCCGACGACGGCGCCGATCATGTTGCGGTTGACATAGCTGTTGCCGACGCGGAGCCGCGCGAGGATATGGCGGCGCGGTCTCGTCGATGCGGCTGTGGATGCCGAGGGTCAGCCCATAGCCGGTCGCGTCGATCTCGTCGAGCACCGCGTCGAGCCGGTCGGCGGGCCAGCGCACGACATGCAGGATCGGCCCGAACACCTCGCGGTCGAGCCGGCCTGCGCTGTCGATCTCGAAGGCGCGCGGCGCGAAAGAAGCTGCCGTGCTCGGTGCCGGCGGGCAGCTCGCATTGGTAGAGGAGCCGGCCTTCGCGGGCCATGCGCGCGGCGTGGCGCTTCGAGCGCTGCGCGCGCCGGCTCGTCGATGACCGGGCCGATATCGGTCGCGAGCAGCGCCGGGTCGCCGATCGCCAACTCGGCCATCGCGCCCGTCAGCATCGCCAGCACGCGGTCGGCGATATCGGCCTGCACATAGAGCAGCCGCAGCGACGAGCAGCGCTGGCCGGCGCTGTCGAAGGCGGAGATCAGGACATCGGCGACGACCTGCTCGGGCAAGGCCGACGAATCGACGATCATCGCGTTCTGCCCGCCGGTCTCGGCGATCAGCGGCACGATCGGGCCGGGGCGCCGGGCGAGCGACGAGGTTGATCGCGCGGGCGGTCTCGGTCGAGCCGGTAAAGGCGACGCCGGCGATCCGCGGATCGGCGACCAGCGGCGCGCCGACGCTCTCGCCGGTGCCGGGCAGCAGGTGCAGCACGTCGCCGGGGATGCCGGCCTCGTGCATGAGCCGCACCGCGGCGGCGGCGATCAGCGGGGTCTGCTCGGCGGGCTTGGCGATGACCGCATTGCCGGCGGCGAGCGCGGCGGCGATCTGGCCGGTGAAGATCGCCAGCGGGAAATTCCACGGCGAGATGCAGGCGAAGACGCCGCGCCCGTGCAGCGCGATCTCGTTGCGCTCGCCGGTCGGGCCGGGGAGCGGCTCGGGCGCGGCGAAATCGGCGCGCGCGCGATGCGGCGTAATAGCGCAGGTAATCGACCGCCTCGCGCACTTCGGCGACCGCCGCCGGGATCGTGCGCCCGCCCTCGCGGATGATCAGCGCCATCAGCTCGGCGCCGTGGCGTTCGTAAAGCAGTCGGCGGCGCGCTCGAGGATCGCGGCGCGCGCGCCGGCCGGGGTCCGGTCCCACCCGGCGCAGCGCGAGCGGCGCGGGCGAGCGCGTCCTCGAGCGCGTCCGCCCCGGCTTCGCCGACGGTCCCGACCTGGCGCCGGCGGTCGCTCGGGTCGAAGACCGGCGCGCGCCGCGCCCGGCCGCTCCACGCCGCCGACGATCGGCGCGGCGTGCCACGAGCGGCGCAGTGCCGCGGCGAGGCCGTCGCGCAGCGCGGCCAGCGCGCGCGGGTCGGCAAGATCGAGCCCGGGCGAATTCCGCCGCGCCGGCAGGTACAGGTCGCGCGGCAACGGGATGCGCGGATGCGGCTTTGCCGGCAGGCGGGCAAGAGCGCGCGACCGGGTCGGCGACGATCTCGTCGATCGGCTGGCGCGTCGTCGACGATGCGGTTGACGAACGAGGTGTTGGCGCCGTTTTCGAGCAGCCGCCGCACCAGATAGGCGAGCAGGTCCTCGTGGCTGCCGACCGGCGCATAGACCCGGCACGGCCGGCTCATCTGTTCGGCGCCGACGATCTCGTCGTACAGCGCCTCGCCCATGCCGTGCAGGCGCTGGAACTCCCAATCGCGGCGCGTCGCCGGCCAGTTCGAGGACCGCCGCGAGCGGTATGGGCGTTGTGGGTCGCGAATTGCGGGTAAAAGAGCGGCCCCGCGGCGAGCAGCCGCCGGGCGCAGGCGAGGTAGGAGACGTCGGTCGCGACCTTGCGGGTGTAGACCGGATAGCCGTCGAGCCCGCGCTCCTGCGCGCGCTTGATCTCGCTGTCCCAATAGGCGCCCTTGACCAGCCGCACCATCAGCCGCCGCCCGCCGCGCCGCGCGAGGTCGGCGAGCCAGTCGATCAGCGGCAGCGCGCGCTTCTGATAGGCCTGCACCGCGAGGCCGAGCCCGTCCCAGCCGGCGAGCTCGGGCGCGAGCGCCAGCGCCTCGACCAGGTCGAGCGACAGTTCGAGCCGGTCGGCCTCCTCGGCGTCGATGGTGAAGCCGATGCCGGCTTCTTGGCGCGGCCGGCAAGATCGCAGCAGCGACGGCGGCAGCTCGCGCATCACGCGCTCGCGCTGCGCCATCTCGTAGCGCGGGTGCAGCGCCGAGAGCTTGACCGAGATGCCGGGCGCGTCGGCGACCGGCCGGCCCGCGGCGGCGGCGCCGATCGTGCCGATCGCGTGCTCGTAGGCGGCGAGATAGCGCGCCGCGTCGGCAGCGGTGCGCGCCGCCTCGCCGAGCATGTCGTAGGAATGGCGGTAGCCGTGCCGCTCGGCTGGCCGGGCGCGCTCGAGCGCCTCCTCGATCGTGCGGCCCATGACGAACTGGCGGCCGAGGATGCGCATCGCCGCGGTCACCGCCTGGCGCACCACCGGCTCGCCCGAGCGCGCGACGAAGCCGGCGCAGCGCAGCGCCGAGATCGTGCGCCGCGCCGGGTCGCGTGCAGCAGGCGCCCGGTCAGCATCAGCGCCCAGGTCGAGGCGTTGACGAACAGCGAGTCGCGAATGGCCGAGATGGCGCTGCCAATCGGCCCCGGCGAGCTTGTCGCGGATCAGCCGGTCGACGGTGTCGGCGTCGGGGATGCGCAGCAGCGCCTCGGCGAGGCACATCAGCGCCACGCCCTTCGGGCGAGGACAGCGCGTATTCGTGCAAGAAACGCGTCGATGCCGCCCTTGCCGAGCCGTTCGCGGCGCACCGCCGCGACGAGGCGGCGCGCGGTCTCGGCGATCCGGTCGCGCGCCGCGGCCGGGATCTCGGCGGCGGCGAGGATGCGGGCGACGGCCTCGGTCTCGTTCGAGCCGATGTGCTCGCGCAAACCGCCTCGCGCAACGGGCTTGCGGGAGGCGGCGGAGTGGTCGAAGACGAGGTCCATGCTAGACGGCCGTTTCGGCTCGCGGTGGCCCGGCCGAGGCCGGCTCGGCCAGCAATTCCCCGAGCACGACGGCGTCGTTGTGCGCCTCGTCCTTGGCGCCATAGACGAGCGTCAGCCGCTGCTGGCGAGCGAGCGCGCGCAATTCCTCGACGAGCTCCCGGTGCCGGTCGAGCTCCGCCCGATAGCGGCGGCGGAATTCCGGCCAGCGCTCGACCTCATGGCCGAACCAGCGCCGCAACTCGGTGCTCGGGGCCAATTCCTTGAGCCAGCGGTCGATCGCCGCGTCCGCCTTTTTGATGCCGCGCGGCCACAAGCGGTCGATCAGGATGCGAGCGCCGTCG
>CAVPDQ010000016.1:0-43504 GCA_963702685.1 uncultured Alphaproteobacteria bacterium
AGCCCGTCAGCCCCCTCACCCTTCCCTCTCCCCCAATTGGGGGGAGAGGGTTGCGAAGGGTTGGCGAGGCGAACCCCCGGACGGCCGCCCGCCGAGGGCGGGCGTTCCGGGGGCTTACCCGAAGCTGGGTGAGGGGGGCTCTACCTAATCGTATCACGCTCTAGCTCAGCCGCGCAGGTGGCAGGCGACCCAATGGCCGGGCGCGCTCTCCTTTAGAGGCGGCGCTTCGGCCGCGCACAACGGCAGCTGGCGGATCGGGCAGCGGGTGTGGAAATGGCAGCCGGTGGGCGGATCGATCGGGCTGGGCACCTCGCCTTCGAGCCTGATCCGCCGGCGCGCGACGGCGGGGTCCGGGATCGGCACCGCCGACAGCAGCGCCTCGGTATAGGGGTGCAGCGGTGCGGTGTAGAGCTCGCGCGCCGGGGCGATCTCGACGATGCGGCCCAGATACATGACCGCTATCCGCGTGCTGATGTGGCGGACGACCGACAAATCGTGCGCGATAAACAGATAGGTCAGGCCGAATTGCTGCTGCAAATCTTCGAGGAGATTGATGACCTGCGCCTGGATCGAGACATCGAGCGCCGAGACCGGCTCGTCGCAGACGATCAGCCTGGGCGAGACCGCGAGCGCCCGCGCGATGCCGATCCGCTGGCGCTGGCCGCCGGAAAACTCGTGCGGATAGCGCCGCATATGATCGGCGCGCAGCCCGACGGTCTCCAAGAGCTCGACCACCCGGTCTTCGAACTTCCGCCCTCTGGTCGCGAGCTTGTGGATGATCAGCGCCTCGCCGATGATCGCGCCCACCGTCATGCGCGGATCGAGCGAGGCATACGGATCCTGAAAGATGATCTGCATGTCGCGGCTGAGCGCGCGGAATGCCCTCGGCGAAAGGGCGGTGACGTTCTTGCCCTCGAACCAGACTTCGCCCGAGCTCGGCTCGACGAGGCGCAGGATGCAGCGCCCGGTCGTCGATTTGCCGCAGCCCAACTCGCCGACGAGGCCCAGGGTCTCGCCGCCGCCGATGTCGAAGCTGACCCCGTCCACCGCATGGACCCGCTCGGCCGTACGCGAAAACAGCCGGCGTCGCACGGTGAAGCTCTTCACCAGCTCCTCGACGCGCAGCAGCGGCTCGGCCATCGCGTCTTCCGTCACGGGAGCACGCAGGCGACTTTGTGCCCGGGGGCGATTTCGCGCAGCGGCGGGGTCGCAGCCGTGCATATCTGCCGGGCAAAGCGGCAGCGCGGGGCAAAGCGGCAGCCGGGTGCCGGATCGACGAGGCTCGGCACCACGCCGGCGATGGCTTCGAGCCGGTCGGCACGGCCGCCCTCGGCGTCCAGGCGCGGGATCGAGCGGATCAGGCCCTGGGTATAGGGATGGCGCGGCCGGGCGAACAATTCGCCGACCGGCGCCTCCTCGACGACTTTGCCGGCGTACATCACGACAACCCGCTGCGCCGTTTCGGCGACGACCCCCATCGCGTGGGTGATCAGCATGATCGCCATCCCGAGGCGCGACTTCATTTCGGCCAAGAGGTCGAGGATTTGCGCCTGGATCGTCACGTCGAGCGCCGTCGTCGGCTCGTCGGCGATCAGCAATTTGGGGTTGCACGAGAGCGCCATCGCGATCATCACCCGCTGGCGCATGCCGCCCGAGAATTGGTGCGGATAATCGCGCACGCGGCGCTCGGGGTTCGGGATCCGCACCAGCCGCAGCATCTCGATCGTCTGGTCGCGCGCCGCGCGCCGCCCGAGCCCCTCGTGCAGCCGCACCACCTCGGCGATCTGCTCGCCGATGGTATAGACCGGGTTCAGCGAGGTCATCGGCTCCTGAAACACGATGCCGATTTCCTTGCTGCGGATTTTGCGCATCTCCCGCGCCGCGAGCGGCACAAGATCGCGGCCTTGCCACAGGATTTCGCCGGCGACGATGCGGCCGGGCGGCATCGCGATCAGCTTTAAGACCGACATCGCGGTGACCGTCTTGCCGCAACCCGATTCCCCCACGACCCCTAGGGTTTCGCCTCGATCGACCGCGAGATCGACGCCGTCCACCGCCTGCACCATGCCGTCATCGGTGGCGAAATGCGTCTTGAGGCCGCGGATCTCGAGGAGCCGCTCGGCGCCCGCCGCCGGCACGTCACATCACCCGGCGCGGATCGAGCGCATCGCGCAGCCCGTCGCCGATAAAGTTGATCGACAGCACGGCGAGGAACACCGCACCCCCGGCGAACAGCGCCCAATGCGGGGCGATATCGAGATAATCCTTGGCATCGAACAGGATGCGGCCCCAGGTCGGGATGTCGGGCGGGAAGCCGAGGCCGAGAAACGACAGGGTGGATTCGGCGATGATCGCAAACCCGACATCGATGGTGGCGGCAACGATCACGGGTCCGAGCGAGTTTGGCAAAATATGGCGCACCACCAGCCGCAACCGCGTGGCGCCCAGCGCGCGCGCCGCCTCGACAAACTCTTTTTCGCGCAACGACAGGAATTGCGCCCGCACCAGGCGCGCCACCTGCATCCAGCGAAACCCGCCGATCACCGCGACGATCAGGATAAAGACGCCGAGCTCGGGGCCGACCAGCGCCTTCAGCGCATCGCGAAACAGGTAGATGATCAACAGCAGCAGCGGCAAAGGCGGCAACGACAGAAAGAGGTCGGCGAGCCACATCAGCGCCATGTCGACGACCCCGCCGGAGGTCCCGGCCGTGGCCCCGACCAGAACGCCGACGACGAGCGCGACCGTCATCGCCGCGAGCCCGACCGACAACGAAATCCGCCCGCCATAGAGCATGCGCGCCAACAGGTCCTGGCCCAAATCGTCGGTGCCGAGCGGGTGTGTCCAGGAGGGTCCGGCGAGCTGCGCGGCAAAATCGATGTCGTTGATCGGCACCCGCCAGATCAGCGGGCCGACGGCCACGGCGAGGATCATCAGCACCAGAATCGCCGCGCTCGCCGTGGCCAGCTTGTGCCGGCGAAACCGGCGCCACGCCTCGCTGCCGGGCGAGGCGTAACGGGCAGCGGCGACGCCGATCGGCGCGGCGCTAACGATAGGCGACGCGAGGGTCGAGCCAGCCATAAAGGATGTCGGCGATCAGGTTGAACAGCACGACGAGACAGGCGAACACAAACGTCACCGCCATGATCACGGGCGTGTCGTTGGCCAGCATCGAGCTGATCAGCAGCGAGCCGATGCCGGGCACGCGAAAGATCTGCTCGGTGACGATGGCGCCGCCGAACACCGCCGGAATCTGCAATGCGATCAAGGTGACCACCGGCGTCAGCGCGTTGCGGACGACGTGCTTGACGATGACGGCATGCTCGGCGAGCCCTTTGGCGCGGGCGGTCGTGACATGGTCGAGGCGGATCACGTCGAGCACCGCAGAGCGCACATAGCGCGTCCAAGAGGCGCCCTGGGCCAACCCCAGCACCATGACCGGCATCAGCGCCTGGCGGAATTCCTGCCAATACCAATGCCAACCGGCGCTGCCGAGATCGGTGCGGTACACAAAGGGCAGCCAATCGAGATAGATGCTGAACAGCAAAATAAACAGAATGCCGGTAAAAAACGTCGGTAGGGAAAACCCGACAAAAGCCAAGGTGCTGGCGATCTGGTCGAAAATCGAATAGGGCCGCATCGCCGAATAGACCCCGACCGGCAGCGCCACCAGCAGCGCCAGGACCTGCGACGAGCCGATGATCCCCAAGGTCGTCGGCAAGCGTTGCATGATCAACGCGCCGACATTCATCCGGCTGACAAACGAAAAACCCCAATCGCCGTGCAGCATCGCCACCAGCCAATGCAGGTAGCGCAGCGTGATCGGGTCGTCGAGGCCGAACTTCACGCGCAGCGAGGCGGCGACCGAGGGCGGGATATTGGGGTTGGCGGCGAGCTCCTGAAACGGGTCGCCCGGGGCGAGGGCCAGCACCGTGAACAATACCAAGCTGATGCCGAGCAGGCTCGGCACCGCGATCGCGAGGCGTCTTACGAGATAGCGGCCCATGCCGGGGCGCTCGGGAAAGCCGTTTTCACGTTTCCCGGTACCAGTTGCGCAGGTCCGACAACACGTTGTCCCAGCCGCTGAGCGACGCGCGCAGCTGGTGCGACATCGCCGACACCGCCGGACGGTAGACCACAGGGATCACCGATTGGCCGTTGATCACCAAATCGTTCATTTTGATGAACAGAGCGGCGCGCTTGACCGGGTCGAGCTCGTTTTCGGCGTCGCGAAATGCCTTGTCGTATTCGTCGTTGCGCCAGCGCACGATGTTGCGGCCCTGCCATTTGTTGGCCTTCGAGGCGATCTCCCACGAAACAAACTGCCGCATAAAGACGCCGGGGTCGGGCTCGCCCATGGTTATCGTATACATTTGCATATCTGTATAGAAATGCGAATAAGTATCCGGATTTGCCACATCCGACGAGAAATATACCGAAGCGGTCACGGATTTCAGCTCGACCTCGATGCCGGCCTTTTGACAGGCTTGCTTGACGATCGCCTGGGTTTTCTGGCGCGGCGCGTTGATCGAGGTCTGATAGACGAGCTTGAGCTTCTTCCCGTCCTTGGCACGGATACCGTCGGCGCCCTTTTTCCAGCCGGCCTGCTCCAGGATCTGGTTGGCCTTGTCGATGTTGAATTCCCAATGCGTGTTTTTTGAAACAAAGCGCGCCGGGTTGTTGACCATATTCGCGGTGGCGATCCCGGTGCGCCCGTAGATATGGGCCTCGACCGCACCCCGATCGACCAGCAGGTTCACCGCCTGCCGCACCGCCGGGTCGCTGAACAGCGGGTGCTTTGTCTTGATGCTCGACCGCTCGCCGTCGACCTCGGTCCACGGGTCGGTGTTGTTGAGCTGGATGTGCTCGACATTGCCGCCTTGCACGATGACGACCCGCCCCTTGGCGGCGCCGCCTTTTTCCAGCCGGCGCAGGATGTCGTCCTCGACCTGAAGGTTCCACGCGTAGTCGTATTCGCCGGTCTGGATCACCGCGCGCGCCGCCGACACCGCGTCGCCGCCGCCTTTCATTTCGATCATGTCGAAATACGGCCGGTTCGGCAGGTGGTAGTCGGGGTTGCAGCGCGCCGCGGACGAGGTCGCCCGGCTTGAAATCGACAAAGCGGTAGGGGCCGGTCCCGACCGGCTTCAGGTTCGTCGGCGCATTGCGCGAGGCAGCGCCCGTGTATTCTTCGAACAAGTGCTTTGGAATGATCATGCCGCGCTGGCCGACAAAGGCGTCTGCCCAGAACGGGGTCGGCTTGGCAAACTGCACCTTGACCGTCAGCGGATCGACCTTTTCGACCTTGATATCCTTGTAGCTGCCGATCGTCGTCGCCGCGGTCGCCGGATCGGCGGCGTATTGCCAATTGAACACCACATCGTCGGCGGTAAACGGCTTGCCGTCGTGCCAGTGGACACCGTCCTTCAGTTTCCAGGTCACCGATTTGCCGTCGGCCGCGACGCCGCCACCCTCGACATCGGGGATTTGGGCCGCGAGGACCGGCGACAGGTTGCCGTCCGGGTCCCAGGCCGCGAGCGGCTCATAGAACACGCGCGAGCCTTCCTGGTCCTTGGTCCCGACCGCAAAATGCGGATTGAGCAAGGTCGGGCTCTGCCAGAACAGCGTCTTGAGGGTTCCGCCGCCGCCGGCCTTGGTCGGCTTGTAAGGGCTCGGGGTCGCGGGCTGCGCCAGGCCGACCGCGGTCAACAGCTGGGTTGCGACCGGTGCCGCAAGCCCGGCGCCGGCCAATCTGCGCACAAACGCGCGCCGGGACAGCCGGCCTTCTTTGACCCCGGCGATCAGCTCGCGCAATTTCCGCTGGTCCATTCCACTCCCCTGGCCGGCGTCTTGTCTCGTCGTTGCTCGGGGGCGCGCCGAAGGCCGGCGGCGGCGCGGCGGACTGTTTTAGCGCGGTATTGCGGCCGCAACCATCGGCTTTTTGACGCTTTCGGTCGCGACGCGCGACATTTTGACTTAATCGAGCACGATGCGCGCGTCCCGCCCACCATTTAAGAGACGTTTCAAATGAAAGCTGATCAGCGGGTCGCCGCGGCGCTGCCCGAGCAAGGCGGCAAACGCCGGGGTCGCATCCGGGTCGGCGGCTTCGAGCTTGGCAAAGGCGTCGAGATAAGCGCGGGTCGCCGGATCGGCGTGATCGGCTGCGGTCAGCGGCTCCCAGGCGCGCAATTTTTCGCTGCGTCCGCGCAGCAAGAGGTCGCCGACCGGCCGCCCGGTAAAGCCGGGAACGCGGCTCGCCACACTGTCGCCGACGCAGATCCGCGTCCCCAGCTCCTTGTTGGCTGCTTCGAGCCGGGCGGCGGTGTTTACCGTGTCGCCATAGGCGGTGTAGTCGAAATACCGTCCGCCGCCGAAATTGCCGACGATCGCCGGGCCGGCGTCGAGACCGAGCCGGGTCTCGCCGGGATCGACCCCCTGGCCCCGCCAGCGCTCGCGAAAGGCTTGCGCGCAGCCATCGAGCTCGAGCGCGCAGGCAACCGCGCGGGCGGCGTGATCGGGCTGGTCGGCCGGCGCACCGAACAGCACATGCATCGCGTCGCCGATGATTTTGACGACGGTCCCGCCATGCGCGAAGACGATGTCGCTCATCCCGCCGAGATAGTCGTTGAGGAGCGGCGCGATCGTCGTCGGCTCCAAGGTCTCGACCAGCGAGGTGAAGCCGGCGATATCGGTGAACATCGAGGTGATCTCGCGGCGCTGCCCGCCGAGATCGACCGCCCCCGGGTCGCTCGCCAGGCGCTCGGCCAGATTGGGCGAAAAATAGCGCGACAACATTGCCTGCGCCCGCTCCGCCTCGGCTTGCCGCCGCCGCGCCTCGCGCAGCACCCCGATATGGTGCAAGGTCTTGTCGATCGTGGTTTCGAGATCGGCGAAGTCGATCGGCTTGGTCACGAAATCGAAGGCGCCGCGGTTCATCGCGGTACGGATGTTCATCATGTCGCCATAGGCCGACACGATGACGGTCGACAATTCGGTATCGGCCTCCCGGATCTTTTGCAGCAGGGTCAGGCCGTCCATCCGCGGCATGTTGATGTCGCTCAGCACCATGTCCACGCCGTGACCGTTTTGCAGCATGTCGAGCGCCTCGACGCCGTCATGGGCAAAAACGAAATCGATTTCGCCGTCGCGGATGCGCCGGCGGAACCGCTGCCGCACCAAGGTTTCGAGATCGGGCTCGTCATCGACGACGAGAATCTTCGCGGTCATGACGCCGCCCCCGCCGGCTCGCTCGCAACCAGCGCCGAAACCCGTGGCAAGGTGATCGTGAACTCGGTGAATTCGCCGGCCCGGCTTGCCACCTCGACTGCGCCGGAATGCTGCTTGACGATGATGTCATGGCTCAACGACAGGCCGAGCCCGGTCCCTTCGCCGGCGGGCTTGGTGGTGAAAAACGGCTCGAAAATTTTGGCTTTCACCGCCTCCGGGATGCCGGCGCCGTTGTCGCGCACCCGGATTTCGACGGTGGCGCCGTGGTTGCGGGTGGTCACGGTCAGGGCCGGCTCGTAAGCCGGATCGGTGCGGCTGCGTTGGCGCTGGCGCATCGCATAAAAGCCGTTGCCGATCAGGTTCAGCAGAACCCGGGTGATTTCCTGAGGGTAGAGGTCGATCTGGCCGGCTGCGGGATCGAAATCCCGGTTGAGGGTGACATTGAAATCCGAGCTTTCGGCGCGCGCGCCGTGATAGGCGAGGTTGAGCGCCTCTTCGACCGTGGCGTTGAGATCGACCGGCCGGCGCTCGCCGGTCCCGGAGCGCGAATGCAGCAGCATGTTGCGCACGATGCTGTCGGCGCGCTTGCCGTGCTCGACGATCTTGTCGAGGTTGCCTTTCAAGGTCCCGGTCAAATCGTCGATATCGGCGCGCGCCGCCGCCGGCAGCGAGCCGCCGTCGGTGGCGATGACGTCGTTCAGCTCGCCCACCAGCTCGCCCGACAGCTCGGCAAAATTGTTGACGAAATTCAACGGGTTCTTGATCTCGTGCGCGATCCCGGCGGTGAGCTGGCCGAGCGAGGCGAGCTTTTGGCTTTCGACGAGACGGTCCTGCGTCTTGTGCAGATCGGCAAGCGCGCGCTCGGCGGCCAGCCGCGCCTCGCGTGCCTCCTGCTCGCGCGCCCGGACCGCCTCGGTGCGCGCCTCGACCTTCGCCTCCAGGGTGTCGTGCAATTCCTGCACTTTCGCCGCCATTTGGTTGAACCGGTCGGCGAGCGTCTCGATTTCGTCGCCGGTGTGGATCTCGATCGGCAGGCCGCGCTCGCCCGAGCCGAGCCGGTCGGCGCCGGCTTGCAGCCGGCGGATCGGCACCACCATGCGCCGCGCCAGCGCGGCACCCGCCGCCGCCGCGAGCAGCAAGCCCACCGCCAGCAATGCCGCCATCCGCCACAGCGAGGCATAGACTGCGGCCAGCGCCTCGCGCAGCGGCATTTCGACAAACACGGTCCAGCCCGGTTGCGGGACCGGCGCATGCGCCGTCAGCACGGCCCCGCCCGAGGGCCCTGTTGCGCGATGATCACCCGCGCGATGATCGCCGGCGGCGGGGGTGCGGTGCTGCGGACCGGCGAGCGCTGCCTTGACTTGCGCCGATTGCGACAGATCGGTGTTGCGCAGCACCAGGCTCAAATCGGGATGGGCGATCAGCCGTCCGCGGGCATCGACGACATAGGCATAGCCGCTGCGGCCGACCTGCGTCGTGGTGATCAGGTCCCAAATGAATTTCAGGTTGACCTCGGCCACGGTCACGCCGGCGTGCTTGCCGACATGTGCGACCGAAATCGTCATATAGGGCTCGGATTGGTTGCGAAAATAAACCGGGCTGAACCAGACGCCGTTGGCGACCGCCTTGGCAAAGCGCGGATCGGCGCTGTCGTCGGTGCCGCTGCCGACGACATCCGGGGCGAGGCGCGACAG
The DNA here is from genome assembly GCA_963702685.1 of uncultured Alphaproteobacteria bacterium. GTDB lineage: Bacteria > Pseudomonadota > Alphaproteobacteria > ATCC43930 > CGMCC-115725 > AP-15. Next base: position 8,922 of record CAVPDQ010000016.1, read on the forward strand.
CTTCAGCTCTTCCTTGCCGGCGCCGGATATTTGGGTGATCTCGGTGATCGCCGGGACTTCGCGCAACAGGCGGATAAAGTCGTAGCGGCGCTGCTCGAGCGGCAAGGCACCCCATTGCCGCGGCGTGGTCCAGCCGAGCTGCTGCTCGATTTCGTTGATAAAGCCTTCGATGCGCTGGGCGGCGGCCCGCGCCTTCTCCTGCTGCATGACGATCGCGGCGCGTTCGGCCTCGTTATAGCCGAGCCACATGTCGAGAGCGCCGTTGACCACCAGGACGACGCTGACCAGACCGACAAAGGCGAGCGCCAATTTGAGCGCGAGCCCCATCCGCAGACGCCGGCGGGTGCGCTCGCCGGAGGCCGCGGCCTCGGTCGGCTCGAATGCGACACCGCGTCTGGCGAGCACGTGCCGGCGGCTCCGGTCACTCGATGACGTCGTTCGCATCGGTTTTGACGACTGCTCCCGCCGTTGCGATTGCCGGGCTGAGAAGCAGACCTGCGGCCGACCCGGAAAATTTCATCGAGAAACCTCAACGCAGCGGCGGCCCCAACCATACAACCAAATGACGCGCCGGACGAGATGCCTCGATCCGAGAGACTTCACGCCCTGGTGAGGTTGAGTTTTGCGATCGCCGCCGGAACGAGGCCACGGCTCGACCATCCTATGTCCTGGCGATCGACCGGGGCACGGCCAGCACCCGCGCGATTTTGTGCGATCGCACAGGGAGGGTGCAGTCGATCGCTCGGAGCGAGCTGACGCAGCACTATCCGCAGCCCGGCGTCTCACTCGATGACCTCGTCGGCGCGGGCGAGGAGGGACGGCGGGAGCGTCAGGCCGAGCGCCTTGGCGGTCTCGAGATTGACGACCAGCAAGAAGGTCTCGGCTGCTGGAGCGGCAGCTGGCCGGGCCGCGCCCTTCAAGATCATGGCGACATAGCGGCGCGAGCGGAAACATCCGGGAACATTCGTCCCGTAGGAGATCAGTCCGCCCGCCTCGGTAATTTCCCGCTAGGTGAACATCGATGGCAGCCGATGCTGCAATGCGAGTTCGGCTAGGCGATCACGGTCGCGAAGGAAAAAGATAGACGTCGTGAACAGGATCGCGTCGCCGGGCCGGGGCAGCATAGCCTCGAACGCTGTTTCGAAATCATAGGGCGGGTCGCCCAATTCGACCGATTTGATCGGCAGCCGAAGCTCTGCGCCGCCGTTGTCGCGCAGCGACATGGCGGATCCTCGGCATCCCAGAACACGATCGCGCGGGCGATGCCGGGGACCGTCTCCTTCAGCAATGCGAGCCGCTTGGCCGACAGCTCGGGTGCATCGGAAAGACCCGGTGATATGGCCGCCCGGCCGGGCGAAGCTCCCGACAAAGCCGACCGCGAGGGGGTCGTAGTGACCGCTACCATGACGATCGGGATCGTGCCGGTGGCGCGATTGCCGCCTTCAGGATAGCCTTGACCGGCAGCGAGGATCACCGCGACCTTGCGGCGGACCAGTTCTTCCAGCTCCGGAAGGCGGTCGATATGCCCGTCCAGCCCTAGAAAGTCGATCGCGAGGTTTTTCCCCTCGACAAACCCGTGCTCGCGAAGCCGCTGCGCGAAGGCGACGGTGAACGGCGCCGAACGCGGCACGTTCAGGTTGACCATCCCGACGTGAAACATCCTGGCCGGCTCCGCCGCCCCCGCAGAAAGCAGCGGCGCCAGGGCGATCCCGACGAGCACGGCGATCAGCAACCTCCGCCTCATTCGATCACCTCGTCGGCGCGGGCGAGGATCGACGGCGGGATCTGGGACAGCAAGCTTTGGTCTGTCGCTCTCAGAGACAGTTGTCGTTGACGGACCGATCGCCAGCGGCGACGATGGTGACATCAAGCTGATCGTCACACGAGCCGCGTCGAAGGCTCTCGCCAGGATGCCAAGGCGGGAGCGCGAGGCGCTGCTCGACAAGGTGGAGGCTTTCGCCGCGGCGCCATTTGCGGCACATCCGGCGGCCACGCCGCTGCGGGGGCAACCTGACGTGATCCGCCTGCGCCAAGGTGATTGGCGCGGAATTTGCCGCATAGACGGCACCGCGGATACGATCGTCCTCGGAGACCGTCGCCCACCGAAGAGAGGCATATCGATGAGCGATACGAGCGAGACCGTCACGCTCAGCCGCGCCGAATACGAGGCGCTGATCGAGCGTGTCGAGGACGCCGAAGACCTCGCCACGGTTGCCGCGGCCGAGGCGCGCGAGACCGCGCTCGGCAAAGACGAGGCACGCGCCGAGGATCTGCCGCTCGAGCTGGTCCGCGGCTCAGCGACGGCGAGGACCCGGTCCGGGTTTGGCGCGCCCAACGCGGCCTCATCCGGGAAGCCTCGCCGCCGCTGCGGGGGTCGCGGCGAGCTACCTGAGCGAGAACGAAACGGGGCGCAAGCCCGGCAGCCGAGACGCCGCAAGATCGCCGCGGACTTGCGCATCACGCTCGACGATCTCGCGGCGTGACGCCAGAACCGCAGCAGAGTGAGGGCGCCTCATTCGATGACCTCGTCGGCGCGGGCGAGGATCGATGGCGGGATCGCGAGCCCGAGCGCGTTCGCGGTCTTGAGGTTGACGACCAGCTCGAAGGTGGTCGGCCGCTGCACCGGCAGGTCGGCCGGCTTGGCGCCGTTCAGAATCCTTCCGGCGTAAATGCCGGCTTGGCGACCGGCAGCCGTGAGGCTCGTTCCGTAGCTGATTAGGCCGCCGGCCGCGACGTATTCACGCGTACTCATAGATCGTCGGAACAGCATGGCGTGAGGCCAGCGCGGCGAGCTGCTTGCGCCGGCTGTTGAAGAACGGGTCGTTGCCGATCAGAAGCGCGCCGGCGTGCAGCTGGACGAAGGACGCAAAGGCGGCGTCGATTTCACCTTCGGTGCTGGCCTTCAGGATAGGAAGCTGCACCCCCTTCGCCCGAGCGGCTTCCTGCACGTCTCGCATCGTGCGCTCGGCGTTTGGATTGTTCGGGTTCACGAGCAGGGCAATCACCCCGACCTGGGGAACCAGCTCGGAAAGCAGCTCGAGCCGCTTCGGCATCAGCTCGGTCATCATAAATGTCACGCCGGTGAGGTTGCCGCCGGGCCGGGCGAGGCTGGCGACCAAGCCGTCCCCGACCGGGTCGGTGCCGATGGCAAAGACAATGGGGATTGTCGAGGTCGCGCTTTTCGCCGCTCGCGCCGAAGGGACGCTGGCCGCTGCGATCACATCGACCTTGCGGCCTACGAGGTCGGCGGCCAATGCGGGCAGCCGGTCATAGCGGCCCTCGGCCCCGCGGTATTCGATCGCCACGTTTTGCCCTTCGACATAGCCGGTTTCGCTCAGACCCTGACGGAATGCGGCCACAGACGGCGCATTCGGCCCGGGCGACCCAGTGCTGAGGTAGCCGATCACCGGCATCGTCATCTGCTGTGCGCGCAGGGTGCGCGGCGCAGTCACTGCGCTGCCAAGCAGCAGCATCAATTCGCGCCGCCTCATTCGAATGACCTGGTCGGCGCCGGCAAGATCGATGGCCTCGCGATGTCGCCACTGGCGACAAAATTCCGTTGACGACGCGGTCGCCAGCGGCGACGATGCGAGCTTGAGGCTGACCGTTTCTCTGCTCGCTGCCAAGGAGCTCGCCGCGCTACCGGGGCGCGACCGGCGGGCGCTCTTCGGCAAAATCGAGGTTTTTGCTGCCGACCCCTTCGAGACCCACCCCGCAGCCCGGCCGATGCGCGGCCATGAGGACCGGATCCGGGTGCGGCATGGCGATTGGCGCGCGGTCTGCCGCATCGACCGCGCCGCCGCGACGGTCACATTGGAGCATGTCGCCCACCGCAGAGAGATATACCGATGAGCGAGAAGACCGATACCGTGACCCTCACTCGCGCCGAATATGAGGCGCTGATGGAGCGTCTCGAGGACGCCGAGGACAACGCCTTTCTCGATCGCGTCGAAGCCCGCGAGCGCGCAATCGGCAAGGAGAAGGCGCGCGCCGACTACCTGCCGGCCGAGCTGGTCCGCCGGCTTTTCGATGGCGAGCACCCGGTCCGGGTTTGGCGTGCCCATCGCGGCCTCACCCGCGAAGCGCTCGCCGCCGCCGCCGGGGTCGCGCCGAGCTACCTGAGCGAGATCGAAACCCGGCGCAAGCCCGGCAGCTTCGCCACGCTCGCCAAGATCGCCGCGGCCTTGCGCATCACGCTCGACGATCTCGCGGCGTGGCTCCAGCCGCAGCAAGAGTGAGGGGCGCCTCATTCGATGACCTCGTCGGCGCGGGCGAGGATCGATGGCGGCACGGCGAGGCCGAGCGTTTGGCGGTTTTGAGATTGATCACCAGCTCGATTTTTTCCGATTGCCGGGCGATCGGCAGATCGGCCGGTCTCGCGCCCTTCAGTATCCTGCCGGCATAAGCTCCGATTTGGCGATAGGCGTCGGCAAGTCTGCTGGCATAGCTGATCAGGCCGCCCGCGGTGACAAACGCGCGGAAAAAATACATCGTCGGCACGGCATGCCGCTCGGCCAGCGCCACGAGTCGATCACGCTGCATAAAAAAGAACGGGTCGGCACCGACGAGGAGCGCGCCGGCCTGCTCTTGTGAGATGGCGGCGAATGCGGCAGCCAAGCTGGTGTCGCTGCTGGCCCTTACGACCGAAAGTGTGACGCCGAGCGTGCGCGCCGCCGATTCTACGTTTGATTTTTCATAAGATCCGCTGATATCCCATCAGAGAAAGTATATTTCGGAGAGGTGTAGAGGAGAAGGAGAAAAATTTTTTTTGTGATGATATGTAGTATTTTGTTTCTTAGATTTTGATTTGTATTTTTTTTTTTTTTTTTTTTTTTTTTTTTTTTGTGGTTTTTGGTATGCAGTGTGGGTAAAAAGAAAATAAGTTTCAATACCATGTCGTTATCAAGTTGAAAGTCAACTGATGTGATTATGTTCGTTCGGCTTGTTGTGTTTTGTTCCGTGTGTCGATTTGGTATATTTCGGTGTCGAGTTTTGTCCAATAAGTATAATGTAATAGTTTAGATATAATATATATGTTGTGTTTGTTTATTTCGAAATCTGTTATTTTTTTTTTTTGTCATTATCTTTGTTCGCTAATGACCGTGTCCTATATCTTGTTTTTTTCTTTATCGTAGATTTACATTTATTTTTTAATTTTTATTTTTTTTGTGTTAAGGCGTTCCGGGCCGGGTTTTCCGCGTTCGGGAGTGTCGGGTTTTCGAGATAGGCTATCGTTTTGGCGTCCGGGACCAGCTCGTGAAGGAGCTGCAAACGCTTTGCATCGGTCTCGGTCACCAGCTGGGCAACACCCGTGACGTTGCCGCCCGGATGGCTGAAGCTGTCGGAGAGGCCCGCTGCGACCGGGTCCCCGCCGATCAGGGCCACGATCGGGACCGTCTTTGTCGCCGCCTTGGCAACCCGTCCCGAGATCGCGCCGCCGCCGGTGACGATCACATCTACCGGATGGCGGACGAGCTCGGCGGCCAGGGCAGGCAACCGGTCATACTGCCCTTCGGCCGACCGATATTCGATCAACACGTTGTGGCCTTCGTAGTACCCGTTTTCGGCCAGCCCCTTGCGGAATTCATCGAGCGCACCCGGCGTGGGCTTGGCCGCGCCGAGGAAGCCGATCACCGGCATCGCCTTCTGCTGCGCGTGTAATGGGCGTGCCACGCTGACCGCGCCGCCCAGCAGCAGCATCAATTCGCGGCGCCTCATTCGATCACCTCGTCGGCGCGGGCGGGCGATAAGACGGGGGGCGCAACGCCCTGCGGGCCCCGCTGCCACCTCTGCTCGCCGGCAGCATAGAGGAAATCAGCTTGCTGTAAGCTGGCGTTCGTCGGCAGCCCCGCGCTACCCCGCCCGGCAGCAGGCTCGCAGAGCTGCCTTGAAACCCCGGCTAACGGGCTGGGTGGTTCGAGACGCACGCGGCGCGTGCTCCTCACCATGAGGTATCCGCCCGGCGCGGTGAAAGCCATTGATGGCCCCGCCTCATCCTCAGGGCCGCGCGCAGCGCGGCGTCTCGAAGAGCCTGCCCTCGCGAAGGCGGGGGATGCCCTCGCGAAGGCGGGGGATGCCAACCGCCAGCCGCCGACGCTATCCGGGGATTAGGGGCTGTCACGGCTGATGGCTCTGCCGGCGATCGCTTGATAAAATCCCGCCGCCGCCGCGAGCCAGTCGTCGGAGCAGGGTGATGACCGGATCAGCCTATGTCCTGGCGATCGACCAGGGGACGACCAGCACCCGCGCGATCCTGTTCGACGCGAGGGGGCGAGTGCGGTCGATGGCACAGCGCGAGCTGACGCAGCATTATCCGCAGCCCGGCTGGGTCGAGCACGATCCCGCGGAAATCTGGCGCGGCGTCCTCGCCACCTGCCGCGAAGCGGCCGCCGCCGCCGACGGTCCGATCGCCGCGATCGGCATCGCCAACCAGCGCGAGACGACGCTCGTGTGGGAGCGCGCCACCGGCCGCCCGGTCCATAACGCGATCGTCTGGCAGGACCGGCGCACCGCCGATATCTGCGCCGAGTGGCGCGAGCAAGGGCTCGAAGAGATGGTCGGCCGCCGCACCGGGCTCGTCATCGATCCCTATTTTTCGGCGTCCAAGCTGCGCTGGCTGCTCGACCAGGTGCCGTGCCTGCGGCGGCGCGCGGCGGCTGGCGAGCTGGCCTTTGGCACGATCGACAGCTTTCTGTTGTGGCGGCTCTCCGGGGCCAAGCGCCACGCGACCGAGCCGACCAATGCCGCGCGGACGATGCTGTTCGACATCGAGCGGCTTTGTTGGGACCAGGAATTGCTGGATGCGTTCGATATCCCGGCCGGGCTGCTGCCCGAAATCCTTGATACCGGCGACGATTTCGGCACGACTGCGCCCGAGCTGCTCGGCAGCGCGATCCCGGTGGCGGCGCTGGCGGGCGACCAGCAGGCGGCGCTGATCGGCCAAGGCTGCTTCGCGCCCGGCATGATCAAATCGACCTACGGCACCGGCGCCTTTGCCCTCTTGAATATCGGCGCAGCACCCGCGCGCTCGCGCCACCGGCTGCTGACGACAGTCGCCTATCGCCTGTGCGGCCGGACCGCCTACGCCCTCGAAGGCAGCATCTTTACCGCGGGCGCGGCGGTGCAGTGGCTGCGCGACCGGCTCGGGGCGATCGCCGCGGCAGCAGAGGCCGCGGGTCTGGCCGCGCGCGCCGACCCGCGCCAGCGGGTCTATCTGGTGCCGGGTTTTGCCGGGCTCGGCGCGCCTTATTGGTCGCCGCAGGCGCGGGGCGCCCTGATCGGGCTGACGGCGGAATGCGGTCTCGCCGAGATCGCCCGCGCCGTCCTCGAAGCGGTCGGCTACCAGACCCGCGACCTGGTCGCGGCGATGGCCGCCGACGCCGGCGTCGCAATCGCCACCCTGCGGGTCGATGGCGGCATGGCGGCGAGCGACTGGACCATGCAGTTTCTTGCCGACATCGTGCCGGCTGTGGTCGAGCGCCCGGCCGTGGTCGAGACCACCGCCTGGGGTGCGGCCTATGCCGCAGGGTTGACCCGCGGCATCTATCCCGACCCCGAAGCCATGGCCGCGGAGTGGCGCGCCGAGCGCCGCTTCCTCCCGCAAATGACCGAGACCGAGCGTGAGGAGCGTTATGCCGGCTGGCGCCGTGCCGTCGCCGGCGCGCTCGCGGCCGTGCCTGGAAGCTGAACCCCGGAGGCGCTGATGACCGAGACCGACGCATGGCCGAGCCTGCCCTTTGCCGCATGGCGCGACACCTGCGCCACCTTGCATATGTGGACGCAGGTGATCGGCAAGATCCGGCTGGCGCAAGCACCTTCGATCAATCATTGGTGGCAGGTGCCGCTCTACCTGACGAGCCGGGGGCTGACCACCTCGCCGATGCCCTATGGCACCCGCACCTTCCAGATCGATTTCGACTTTATCGCCCATCGCCTCTCGATCCAGACCAGCGACGGGCGGGCCGACGGGTTCGCCTTGCAGCCGCTCGCGGTGGCCGATTTTTACCGGGAAGTCGGCGGCCGCCTGCGGGCGCTCGGGCTCGACATCCGGGTCTGGACGATGCCGGTCGAGGTCGCCGACCCGGTCCGGTTCGAGGATGACCGCGCGCACCGGGCTTATGACGCGGACTATGCCAACCGCTTTTGGCGTGTCCTGGTCCAGGCGGACCGGGTGTTGACGGCGTTCCGCGGCGGCTTTATCGGCAAGGCGAGCCCGGTGCACTTCTTTTGGGGCAGCTTTGACCTCGCGGTGACCCGGTTTTCCGGGCGGCGGGCGCCGATGCATCCCGGGGCTCCCAACATTTCCGACCGGATCACCCGCGAAGCCTATTCGCACGAGGTCAGCAGCTGCGGCTTCTGGCCGGGCGGCGCCGGTCTCGATCAGCCGATATTCTATTCATACGCCTATCCGCAGCCGCCCGGCTTTGCCGAGGCGGCGGTCCGCCCGCCGGCCGCGTCCTACAGCCGCGAGCTCGGCGAGTTCATCTTGCCCTACCATTCGGTTTGCGAGGCCGCAGCACCCGACGCGATGCTCCACGAATTTTTGCAATCGACTTACGAAGCCGCCGCCGACTTGGCGCAATGGGACCGCGCCGCGCTGGAGCGCGGTGGCGGAGCGCGGTGGGCGGCATGAACCTTCTTTGTCCGCTCCCGGATGCCCGTGACGCCGAGGTTGTCGATCGGCTCTTGGCGCGCCCTGGCTTGCAGATCGAGCGCATCGTCTCGTGCGGGCAGGCGAGCCCGCCCGGCTTCTGGCACGACGAGCCGCGCGGCGAATGGGTGTTGCTGTTGGCCGGCGCCGCGCAGCTGCGTTTTGCCGACGAAGCCGAGCCGCGCATGCTCGCTCCGGGCGGCTGGGTCGATATCGCCCCGCGCCGCCGCCACCGGGTCGAGTGGACCGCCCCCGATACCGCGACGATTTGGCTCGCGGTCTGGTACGGATAGCGCGCTTCCAACCCCGAGTTTAACAATATGTAGCCTTTCTGCAACTGTTGCCAAATTAGCGCAGCTGGCAGAAAAGCCACGCCGAGGCGTCAGCCTCGATTGACTCCGAATCAGCCGCCGATAGTCTTCTATCGGTCGAATGCGGACCGCGCGCTGTATCGACCTCCGGTCGATAAGTACTGGGCAAAATTTCGCCCAAAGGGCGGTGTCGGGAGGGACAGCGCATGGCAGCATTCGTCGCGGAATACGGGGAAGTTCGGCCGCTTGGCGGCGGCGGAACGAGCGGGGGCAAAGTGGACCAATTGTCCAATGAGACGAACGTTGTGGCGTTTCCGCTGCGGGCGTTCGGGGGAATATCGTCATGCGATCGGTCGGGTTTTGCGGCGCCGAGCCCCTATGAATTCACCGAGGAAGAGCTGGCGGCGCTGTGTCGCTGGTTCTCGGCGATGAAATACGCCTTTCCCGGCACCGAAGGCGTCATGATGGTCAGCCATCAGGAAAACTATTCGGCGGTCGGGCTTTACAATCCGGCAGGCGGTGCGCCGAATTGCCTTGTCGCAAAGCACGAGGTCGGGGGCGATGCCTGCTTTTTCTGGTCGACAGAATTTGACCGGCCGCATCCGATCGGCGGGATCGAGGAGATCACCGACGCGCAGATCCGCGCCATCCGGCCGCCACGCGACGAAACCGGCTGGCTCGATCCGAATGGCTGGATGGGCGTCTATGCGTCGCGCCTGATTTCGATGCAGCTGCAGGTGGTATAGCCCGGACCGGGCGGGTGTCCGCAACCAGGGTGCTGTGCCGCGACGATCTGATCGTCGTCACCGGCGGTGCCGGCTTTATCGGTTCGAATATCGTCGCCGACCTTGCGGCGGCAGGGGGGCGCATCGTCGTTTGCGATCTGATGCGCACCGGCGCCAAATGGCGCAACCTCGCCACGGCGCCGCTCCATGATCTCATTCGCCCCGAAGTGCTGTTCGAATGGCTCGCCCGCCATAGCGGCAAGGTGGCTGCGGTCGTGCACATGGGCGCAGTGTCAACGACCTATGAGCCGGACATCGACAAATATGTCGCGAGCAATATTCGCCTGACCCTCGATTTGTGGGAATGGTGCGCGGCCAATGCAACGCGTTTTGTTTATGCCTCGTCGGCCGCGACCTATGGCGACGGTGCCGCGGGGTTCCGCGACGACGAGAGCCCGGCGGCGCTTGCCGCGCTGCGCCCGCTCAATGCTTATGGGTGGAGCAAGCACATCGTCGACCGTCGCATCGCGGACGATGTCGCGCGCGGGCTGCCGGCACCGCCGCAATGGGCCGGGCTGAAGTTCTTCAACGTCTACGGCTCGAACGAGGCGCACAAGGGCGCGATGCAGTCGTTGGCCGCCAAGATCGCCCCGACGGTCGGTGCCGGCGAGCCCGTGACCCTGTTCAAGTCGCATGATCCGCGCTACCCGGATGGCGGGCAGCTGCGCGATTTTGTCTACGTAAAGGATTGCGTTGCTGTCGTCAGGTGGCTGCTGGCCAATTCCGAAATCAACGGTTTGTTCAATGTCGGGACCGGGCTGGCGCGCAGCTTTGCCGATCTGGTGAACGCCGTCGCCGCCGTCTTCGACACCCGGCCGAGGATCGCCTATATCGACACGCCGGCAGAATTGCGCGCGCACTATCAGTATTTCACCCAGGCGAATCTGACCAAGCTGCGTGCCGCCGGCTTCGCCAACCCGTTTCACACCCTGGAGGCCGGCGTTCGCGATTTTCTCGAGCGGCCGCGATAACCCGGCCCGCGGATGGCGGCCGCCAGCCAATGCCGCTGATCGCCTGCGAGCAGCTGCTCGACGAGGTGGTACGAGGCCGCCGATAAAAATCAGCCGCGCGGCAGCGCTTTGGCCAAATGCCGGGTGACCGCGGCGAGATCGCTCGACATCGAAGCTACCTTGCGATTTTCTTCGAGCAGGATGCCGACGGCGTCGCGGACCTGCTCGTCGCTGTGCGCCGCGGTCAGAAAAAAGCGCAGCCGGGCGGCGCGCTCGGGCACCGCCGGGTAGAGGATCGGCTGGACGTTGATGCCGCGGCGGAACAGCGCCTCGGCAAGCCGCCCGGCGCGGATCGAGCTCTGGGTGATGACCGGCACGATCGCGGCGCCGATCGAGCCGCCGACATCGATCCCGCCCTGTTGCGCCAGCCTCATAAAGAGCTTGGCCCGCGCGTTGACCCGGCGCACCCGCTCGGGCTCGCGCTCCAGCACTTCGAGCGCGGCGAGGGCGGCCGCCGCGGCCGGCGGCGCCATCCCGACCGAAAACACAAAGCCCGGCGCGACCAGCTTCAAATAATCGACCAGCGCGCGTTTGCCGGCGATGTAGCCGCCGCACGACACCAGGCTCTTGCTCAACGTGCCCATCCAGATGTCGACTCCATCGGGGTCGACGCCGAAATGGTCGGCGGTGCCGAAGCCGCGCGGACCCAAGACGCCCAGCGCATGCGCCTCGTCCACCATCAGCCACGCGCCGTGGCGCCGCGCCGCGGCGATAAACGCCGGCAGATCGGGGACATCGCCGTCCATGCTGTAATGCCCCTCGATGACGAGAAGCAGATGGCCGTTGCGGGGGCGGGCTTCGCCGAGGACGCGATCGGCGGCTTCGTGGTCGAGATGGGCAAACGGCAGCCGGCGCGCCCCGGACAGCATCGCACCCTGCACGATGCTGTTATGGATCAGCGCGTCGTGCACGATGACATCGTCGCGGCCGAGCAGATGCCCGATCACGGTGACATTGGTCGAATGGCCGCCGACCAGCACCACGCTGTCCTCGGCCCCGTGAATGCGGGCCAGCGCCAGCTCGAGCTCGCGATGGATCGGCCGCTCGCCGGAAACCGGGCGGCTCGCCGAAACCGAGGTGCCATAGCGGTCGATCGCAGCTTTGGCGGCGGCGGCGATCTCGGGGTGGCCGTTTAGCCCAAGGTAATTGTAAGAGGCAAAATTGGTGTAGCTGCGCCCGTCGATCACCGTCTCGGCGCCGGCGATCCCCTGATGCACGCGAAAAAACGGATCGGCGATGCCGAGAAATTCCGCCGCTCCGCGGATCATGCGGATCTCGCGCGCACCGTCGAGCCGGGCAGCGTCGAGGCGCGCGCCGGCGCTGTTCGAGGGGCTCGCCTCGGCTGGCCGCGGCGTCCGCGACGGAGCGGCGGCCGACAGCTTTTGCAGCAGGCGCGCCTTGGCCTGGGACGACAGGCCGAAGAGGTTGCGGGCGCCCTCCACCCGATTACTCGGCGGCAACCGGATTGGCGTCGAGCTCGGAGGCGGCCGAGCGTGCCTCGTCGATCGCCTCGTAGCGTGCGGCCAGCGCAATGACTTCGGCGCCCTCGCCACCGGTGCGGACGGCGCCGGCCAGCCGCTCGGCGATCGACAGCACGCTGGTGCCTTCGGCCAGCGACATCAGCGGCAGATCGACATGCAGCCGGCTTTCGAGCGCGAGGCGAAGCTCGACCGCCATCAGCGAATCCATGCCCATTTGCGACAATGGGCGGGCCGGGTCGATATCCTCCGCCGGCAGCCGGAGGATCGCGGCCACCTCTGCCGCGACAACCGTTTTCAAGAGCGTCTGCGCCGCCTCGGGATCGAGCGAAGCCAGCCGTTCGGCCAGCGAATCGTCGGATGCCGAAGACGATGCCCGGCCGCGAATGTCGGAAAACAGCGGCGCGCCGAGGATCGGCAGGTGGCGCCGGGCATCGCTCCAGCCGGTATCGGCAAAGCCGGCTGTCGCCAACCCGCTCGCGGCCAGCGTCGGGATGCCGTCGAGCGCATGCGCCGCCGGCATCGGCCGGGCGCCGAGCCGGCGCGCGAGCGCGTCGCGGGCCTCGGGCCGTGCCGCCAGATACCCGGCATCGGCGATCGGCCCCCAACCCACCGCCAGCGCCGGCCTGCCCTCGGCGCGGCGCCGGCGGGCGACCGCTTCGAGCGCCATGTTGGCGGCGACATAGACACCCTGGCCCGGCGCCCCGAGCAAGGTCGTCGCCGACGAAAACAGCCAGAACAGCTCGATCGGGTCGTCGGCGGTCAGCGCGTCGAGCGCCAGCGCGCCGCCGAGCTTGGCATGCAAAACCGGCAGCGCGCGCGCGGCCTCGATGTCGGCGGCGAGCCCGTCATCGACCACCGCCGCGGCGTGCACGACCCCCCGCAACGGCGGCCCGTCCGCCCGGATTTGATCGAGCACCGCCGCCATTTGATCGCGGTCGGCGATATCGGCGCGATAGACCCGCACCGCGGCGCCCATTGCTTCCAGCTCTCGCACTCTCGCCCCGCAACCCGGCGTTTCGTTGCCGCGCCGCCCGACGAGCGCGATCGAGCCGGCGCCGTGCCCAGCCAGCCACCGCGCCGCCTCGAAGCCAAAGCCCGAGAGACCGCCGGCGACGAGATAGGCGCCGTCGCGGCGAGCGGAAAATTCGGCAGGCGCCGCGCGCCGCACGCCGGCATTCGCCATCGGCATCAGCACGATCTTGCCGATATGGCCGGACGCTTGCATCAGGCGAAACGCGTCGTCGATTTGGCCGAAGGAAAAGACCCGGTGCGCGAGCGGACGGATCGACCCGTCGCCGAGTGCTACCGAGATTTCCGCCAGCAGCGCGCGGGCGAGCTCCGGGCGCTGCAGCGGCAGCTGGTCGATGTCGATCGCGAAATAGGAAATGTTGTGGCGCAGCGGGCGCAAATGCACGCGCCGGTTCAGGTAAAGGTCGCGCTTGCCCAGCTCGAGGAAGCGGCCAAACGGCTTCAGCACTTCGAGGCTGCGTTCCATCGCCTCGCCGCTCAATGAGTTGAGCACGACATCGACCCCGCGCCCGGCGGTGATTTCCTGCACCGCATCGGCAAAGGCGAGGCTGCGCGAGTCGAGCACGTGGTCGGCGCCGGCGAGCCGCAAAAACGCCCGCTTCACCACCGATCCGGCGGTGGCGATGACGACGGCGCCGCAATGCTTGGCGTATTGGATCGCGGCCAGCCCGACACCGCCGGCGGCGGCATGGATCAGCACGTGCTCGCCGGCGGCCAGCTGCGCCAGATGACGCAGCGCATAGATCGCGGTGACAAACGCGACCGGGATCGTCGCCGCCTCGGCAAAGCTCGTTTGCTCCGGGATCCGGGTCACCGCGGCGGCGCTCGTCACCACGCGCGTGCTCAAAGCGGCGGGAGCGAAGGCCATGACCCGGTCGCCGACCGCCAGCCCTTTGGCCGCCGACCCGATCGAGCGCCCGATCGAGCGAACGATGCCGGCGCATTCGAGGCCGAGCGTGGGGCCGGCAAAGCCGTCGATCAACGCCTCTTCGGGCAACAGGCCCATCGTCCACATCAGGTCGCGGAAATTGAGGCCGGCGGCATGCACCTCGATTTCGACCTCGTCGGACCCGGTCTCGCGGCCCGGCAGCGGCTCCCATGCCAGCGGATCCGGACCGGGCCGGCCGGCCGCCAAGGTCAGAGGATCGTCCGGCGCCGCCCACTGCGGCGGCAGGCCGGCGCGCAGCCGCGGGACGTGGCGTCCGTGCGGCGTCCAGACGATCTCGGTCTCGGTGCTGTCGGCGGCCAGTTCGGCGACCACCTGCCCGGCGCGTTCGCTGGCACCCGCGGTGCCGGAGAGATCGAGCAGCCGCAGCGAGAGCTGCGGCAGCTCGTTCATGAGCACCCGGCCGAGCCCCCACAGCGCAGCTCCGATAGCCGCCGCTTGCGCCAGCGTCGCCTGCTGCGCATCGCGCGTGACCACCCACAGCGCGGCATCGCGTTGCGCCGCTGCCGTGGCATGGCGAGCGAGCGCGGCGATCTCTCGGGCGGCTGCTGCGGCAGCATCCGGCGGGTCATTCGCGCCGCCGAGAAACAAGACCACCTCACGGGCTGTGCCGCCGCTCGCTTCCGGCAACGCCGGCTCGCCACTCTGCACGGTCCGCACGGCGTGGCCGGCCGCGGCCAGCCGATCTTCGAGCGCGCCGACCGACACGCGGTCCCCGCCGACGATCGCTACCGAGACCGGCTCCGCGGGATCGGCATGAAGCGGGCTGCGGCCCGGCGGAGCGCTGCCCCAGAATATCGCGATCGGCCACGGTACCGCCGGCAGCTCCAGCGCATATGCCGCGCAGAGCCCGGCGGCGGTCAGCTCGGCACGCCACTCCTCGCCGGTGCGCAGCGGCGACGCCGGCTGCCACCACGGCGCATCCTGGCCGAAGACGATGTCCCAAACCGCGTTTGGCTCGGGCTCGGCGGCGACCAGCACCCCCCCGGGCGCCAACAGCTTGGACAGAGCCGCCATCGCCCGGCGGTCGAGCCGCAACCTGGTGCAGGCGCTGACCCCGACGATGACGTCGAACGGCGCGCCGTCGAGGCCGTCGATCCCTGCATCGGGCGACCAATGCCCGACCGAGACACCGGCAAAGGAATCCGCCAGCGGCAACAGCCGGGCCATCGCACCGGGGTCGGCGCTCGCGGCCAGGTAGGCGACCGCCGCATCGGTCTGCGCCAACCGGTCGAGCACCGCGCGCGTCGTCCCGCTATCGGCACCCAGCTCGAGGATGCGCAGCGGCCGGCTCCTCGGCCAGCCTTCCGCAATGGCGCCCAGCGCATCGACGATCAAAGCGATGCCGGCGGTGCTCGCCGGAGAGGCGTGGAGCAGGTGCTCGGTCATCGGCGAGGGCGCCGCTGCCGCGGATTGCGGCCCATCCGCGAGCACCTTGGGGAGCTGTTCGGCCGCGGCTGCGAGGAGTGCCAGCTCCGCCGCCAGGTCCGGCGCCTCCGCCAGCAGCAGCCGCCAGATTTCCGCCGTCTCCGGCAGCTCCGGCGCCGGCTCGATGCGCCATTCGAAATTTATTTCGGTGGCCGCGCCCAGCCGTTCCATCAGGCGCAGCAGGCCTTCGGCGAGCGCCGTGGAATTGGCTGCCAGACGCCCGGAAGCGACCAGCTCGTCGAGTCTGAACGACCGTCCCGGCGGGGCCAGCGCGCGCATCGCCTGCAGCCCGATCGCGGCGGCGAGCGCATCGAGCAGCGCCGCCTGCTCGCGCCGTGCCGGCTCGGCTTCGCGCTTGGCGGCGAGATGCGGCAATGCCGCAGCGACGCGCTCAAAGACATCCCTGGGGTCGAACGTGTCGAGCGGCGCCGGCACGAGATCGACGCGCAGCGTGCGCTGCTCGGGCGGCGCGCGACGGCTCAACTCGACCCGTCGCAGCGCGCAATCGCAAAGCTCTGCAACCAGATCGCCGGCACCGTCGAAGAGGGCGATGTCGGCAGTGGCGGAGCGCACGCCAATTCGGGTCAGGCGCAAGCGGGCGCGGCGCGCGGCGCGGCCAAACGGCGCCAAAACCCGAACCCGGCCAAAGCGCCATGGCAGAAAGCTGGCCCCGTCGGTCGGCCGGGGTCGCGCCGCGAGCAAACCGAGCAAGCCTTGCAGAGCGCCGTCGATCAGCGCCGGATGCAGCAGATATTGGTCGAGCGGCTCGCCGATCGGTGCAGGGTCGAGATCGACGATCGCCTCGTCGCAGCCGGTCATCTCGACGCCGGTGACAGTCCTGAAGCGCGGGCCGTAATAGAGCCCGGCCTGCTCGGCGAGCCGATAGAGCGCGTCGGCGGCAATATTTTTCCGCTCGGGCGTTTTCCGCTCGGGCCTCGCCTCGGGCCAGCGCAGCACCGGCTCGGCTTCCTCCCCGGCGGCGATGCGTCCGACCGCGTGCAGCGTCGCCGGCTCGGTCGATAGCCGTTGGCGGCTGGCCAGCTCCCAATCGCCGCCGTCGGCGCCGATCGAGGTGTGCAGCTGACGCATATGTCCGGGCTCGAACGGCAACGGGCGCCGCACTTCGACATCGCGGGTTTCGAGCACCGCCGCATCCGGCCACCGCCACCGCGCTGCCGCCAGACCGATCTCCAGCACCGCCGCCGCCGGCAGCACCGGCACGCCCTCGACGGCATGATCGGCGATCCAAGGCAGCACATGGCGGTCGATATGATTGGACCAGGACGGAGCTTCGCCCGGCTGTCGAAAGCCGAGCAGCGGATGATCGAAGCGCGGGTTTGCCAGCGGCACCGCCTCGGTGGTCTCGTCGAACCAAAAGCGCTCGCGTTGCCAAGGGTAGAGCGGAACGCCGCGCGGCTCCGCCGGCCCGTCGAACATCGCTCCAGCCGTCAGGTCGTATCCGGCGACCCAGCACCGCGCCGCGATCTGCGGGAACGGGTCTGCCTCGTCCTGCGCCCGCGACAAGCTCGCCAGCACTTGGCCTTGCGCTCCGGCCGTCCGCAACGCATCGCGCAGATAGGACTGCAGCACCGGGCTCGGGCCGATCTCGAGAAAGATGCGATAGCCCTCGCCGACCAGGCTCGCCGCGGCTTCGGCAAAGCGAACCGGATACCGGATGTTGCGCCACCAGTGCTCGGCGCCGAGCACCTCGCCATCGACCGCTGCACCGGTCACGGTCGACACCAGCCTCGCCCGCGGAACACGCGATTGGAGCCCTTCGAGGCTCGTCAGCAGATCCTCACGGATCGGCTCCATCTCGCGCGAATGAAAAGCAAAATCGAGGTCGAGCGGACGAAACCATAGATTGCGGCGCCGGGCTTCGGCGGCGAGCCGCTCGATCTCCCCGCAAGGTGCGGAGATGGTCAATGACCGGGTCGAATTGAGGGCGGCGATCTCGGCTGGGCTGTCGAGCTCGGCGAGCAGCTCGCGGGCGGCGTCGTCCGCCAGGGCGAGCGCGGCCATCCGGCCGCTGCCGCGGGTCCGCTCCTGGTTGCGGCTGCGCCAGACCACGACGCGCGCGGCGTCGGCCAGGGTCAGGGCGCCTGCCGCCCAGGCGGCGGCGATCTCGCCGACACTGTGGCCGAGAAACCCCGAGGCGACGATGCCGAGCCCGCGCAGCGTCTCGACGATGCCGACCTGGATCGCAAACAGCAGCGGCTGGGCGATATCGGCGCGCGCCACGCCATCGGCGACGACACCCGCGTCGATCATCTCGCCGACCGACCAGCCGAGCTGCGGGCCGAGCACGCTGTCCACTTCCGCGACCGCCGCCCGAAACGCTGCGTTGGCGCGCCACGCGCCCTGGCCCATCCCGGCGAATTGCGCGCCGTTGCCGGAGAAGACAAAGCCGAGCTTGCCGTCGGCCGCCGCACCACCGGCGGCGATGCCGGCGTGCGTGGCATCGGCGAGATAGCTCGCGAGCAGCGCCGCCGTTCTTTCCGGATCGTCGCCGAATGCCGCCAGACGGTGCGGGTGAAGATCGCGGCCGCGGGCGGCGGCGCGCAGCAAAGCCGGGGTCTCGTTCGGCGGGGTCTCGGCGAGGGTGCGCCGCCAATCGCGCGCCAGCTCGCGCAGCGACGCTGCGGACCGGGCCGAGATCACCAGCGGCGGCATCGGGGAGGAGGCCGGCATCGGCGCGTCGCGCGCTGGTGCAGCGGCGAGGACCGCATGTGCATTGGTGCCGCCGAACCCGAACGCATTGACCCCGGCGCAGCACGCTTCTCCGCCGCTGATCGCCTCGGGCTCCCGCACCACGCGCAAGTTCAGCGTCTCGAACGGGATCCGCGGGTTGGGGGTGTCGCAATGCAGGCTCGGCGGCAGCACCCGATGCTCGAGGGCCAACGCCGTTTTTAAAAGGCCGGCGATCCCCGAAGCCGGCTCCAAGTGGCCGATATTGGTCTTGACCGAGCCGATCGGCAGCGGCTCCGACCGGCTCCGGCCGAGGGCCTGCCCGACTGCGGCGGCCTCGATCGGGTCGCCGGCCGGTGTGCCGGTGCCGTGCATCTCGAAGAAAGCGAGGCGGTCGGCGGCGATGCCGGCCTGCGCATAAACCGAGCGCAGCAAACCCGTCTGCGCCGCTTCGCTCGGCAACGAGACGCCGATGGTGCGTCCGTCGGAATTGACCCCGGTGCCGAGGATCACGCCGCGGACCGGGTCGCCGTCGGCGAGCGCCGCGGCGAGCGGCTTGAGCAAGACGACCCCGCCTCCCTCGCCGCGCACATAGCCGTCGGCGCGCTCGTCAAAGGCAAAGCAGCGGCCGCGCGGCGACAACATCGAGGCGCGGCAGAAGCCGACAAACGGATAGGGTGCCAGCAGCAGGTTGACGCCGCCGACGACGGCGCTGCCGATCCGTCCGCTGCGAATGGCCTCGCAGGCCTGGTGCAGAGCGACGAGCGAGGACGAGCAGGCGGTATCGACAACCAGGCTCGGCCCGCGCAAATCAAAGACATAGGAAATGCGGTTGGCCAGAATGCTCAGCGTGTTGCCGGTCATGAAATAGGCGTCGGCGCCGGCCGGGTCGCCGAGCCGCAGATCGGAATAATCGGTCGCCGAGGCGCCGATATAGACGCCCGTTTCGGTGCCGGCGAGCCGGCTCGGCGGTATTCCGGCGCTCTCGACCGCGTGCCAGACGAGCTCCAGCAGCAGCCGCTGCTGCGGGTCCATTTGCGCCGCCTCGCGCGGGGAAATCCCGAAAAAAGCCGGCTCGAACAAGTCGATGCCGGAGATCAGCCCGGCCGACCAGGTATAGCTCTTGCCGCTTTCGGTGCGCTCGGGATGATAAAAACGGCGCGTCGACCAGCGCTGCCGGTCGATCTCGGAGACCGCATCGCCGCCGGTTTCCAGCAGACGCCAGAAGCCATCGAGATCGTCGGCCCCGGGAAAGCGGCACGAAGCGCCGACGATCGCGATCGCTGCGTCATCCATGGCGCGACGGCGAGGTCAGTTCGTTCAACGGCCGCACGGGGTCCGATCGGTCGGGACGGGAGGCTGCCACGAAGCTTGCACCGCGGCAACCGCCGGCTTCGACGCAACCCTTCCGCATCGCCATCCCGGCGAGCCCGAATTTGCGCCGCCGCACCCGGTCACCACATTCCCCCATGCGAGCCTCTCGCCCTCGACACCCGCGCGCGATATCCCCGTTGCCGGATTTTCGCCCGCGTCCAACCCCGATTGTCCTCGTCGAAGATCGCCGCGATGTCAACCGCGTCGCGCCGGCCGCAACCTCGGCGCGGCAACCATTGCGCCAAAAATTCGTCAATATGTTACGGCTCGATCAACCCTGCCCGATGGCTGAATCGGGCGTGGCGAGCGCGGTGGAGACCCCCTCGGGCCGCCACGGATTGCGGCCGAGGCGGAGCCGCTCCAGAGCATCGAGGATCGACCAGTGCAATGGCACCGCGCGGCCTTTCACCAACGGCATCGCCGCCGGATCGAGACCGAGCCACGGCAGAAACGGGTTGCGGCGGCCATACGCCCAGATTTCGAGGCGCGCGGACGGGCCCGCCGACACCCCACGCGCGTGAAACCCGAGCGTGTCGGCGACGATCAGCGTGTTTTGCGGCACCGCGAACACCCGAGGCTCGTCAAAGCCCAGGCGCCGCACCGCCGCCGCAGTGATCCGCAACGACCCGTGCGCCGATTCGGGATCCGGGTTTTGCGCGGCGCTGAGCGAGGCGCGCCGCTCCCAGGCGAGGCGCCGCCGGGTCATCCGGTGCGAGCCGGGCACATAGACGAAGGGACCCTGTTCCGCGCTCACATCGGTCAAGAAGAGCCACGCCTTCACCGAAGAGTGAAAGGTGTCGGCGTGAAGGTCGGTCTGCGGGTCGCGCCGCGCCGGCAGCACCTGGGCAAAGATCGTCTGGATGTAGACCAAAGGCTCGAGCCGGGACGAGCCGACATAGCGCAGGAGGCCCAGCCATTGCGGGCTCTCGATCACCGCCCGCAGCGCCGGCAGCGACGCCAGCACCTTGTTGTCCAGAGGAATGCGCCGGGTCATGGCATCGCCCTGGATCTGCCGGCGTGCCGGTGCGGCGAGCGTCACGACCTGCTCTTTCAGCGCGCGGTAGTCGGCGGCGGGCAGAAAATCGCGCTTGACGATAAACCCGTCACGGCGGAAAGCGCTGCGGTCTTCGTCGCCGACGAGCGCGCCCAGCCGCTC
The DNA here is from genome assembly GCA_963702685.1 of uncultured Alphaproteobacteria bacterium. Taxonomy (GTDB): domain Bacteria; phylum Pseudomonadota; class Alphaproteobacteria; order ATCC43930; family CGMCC-115725; genus AP-15. The sequence continues at coordinate 29,780 of CAVPDQ010000016.1, forward strand.
GCGCCGCCATTCGGTCATGCGTTGGGCCAGCCGGATGCGGGCGACGTGCAAGCCGGCGCGGTTCAGGCGCGGGCTGCCGATGATCGGGTTGTCGCAAAAGGATTTGGCGCCCGTCGCCACTGCCGTGACATGGATCGGCGCCAACAGCCAGGAGAGTGGGCGCCGGCGGGCCATCGTTACACGGCGAGCGCGGCGAGCGCGTCGTATACCAGGCGGTCGATCTCGATGCCGTCGCGCAGCAGCCGCTCGCGGCTGCGAAAGCCGCGCTCGCCCGGGATGCGGATTTCATCGACGCCGGGCTGGCGGGGGACCGCCTTTACCCGGTCGATCAGCGCCCCAACGTCGCGCTTGAGGTCGTCGAGGGGCACCAGCAGGTCGGGCTTGATGACGACGAACAGGTACCCGTCATCCTTGTCCGGGTCCATCGCCGAGCCGGCGAGGACGCCCAGCGCCTGCACCATAAAGGCGAGCCCGAACCCCTTGTAGCCGCCGAACGGCAAGAGCGCCCCTTCGCGCGCGCTCTTCGGGTCGCGGGTCGGATGCCCGTCGCGGTCGACCGCCACCCCCTCGGGCAGGAGCTGGCCGAGCCGCTCGCGCAACGCGAGCTCGGTGCCCATAAAGGCCGAGGTGCCCATGTCGAGCACCACCGGCCCGCGCACCGAAGGCAGCCCGAAAGCGATCGGGTTGGTGCCGAGCGCCGGGCCCGCGCCGCCAAACGGGGCGACGTGGCGGGCCGAGCTTGCGGTATGGATGCCGACGAGCCCGGCCTGCGCGATCATCTCGCAATAATAGGCGCTGCGCCCGCTCATCCAGCTGTTGGTGGCGCCGACGACCGCCACGCCGTGCGCCGCAGCCTTTTCGATCGCAGCGCGGGCGGCGTGATACATGACCAGCATGCCGACATTGTTGCCGCCGTCCAGCATGGCCGAGACTGCGGTCTCGCGGATCACGCGGATCGGCTGGCGCGGGCGCTTGAAGCGGCGGTGCTCGGGGATATTCAGGATTTTCGCCAGCCCCGAATATTCGTAGCCGCAGAGGGCCGCGTCGATGACGTGGTCGGCGACGATGCGCGCCTCCTCGGCGTCGTAGCCGATGCCGCGCAACGCGCGTTCGCCATGCTCGCGCGCCTCGGCGACGCCCAGATGCACGCGGCCCGGTGCCATATTTTTGCTCTCAGCCATGCTCGACCCGGAACACCGCCTTGCCTGCGATCCGGCGGTCGCGCAATTCGGGGCCGATGCGCGCCAGATCGCGCCAGCCGCTTTCGACCAGCGCCAGCTTTAGCGAGCCCTCGGCGACGAGCGCGGCGAGGAGGGCGAGGTCCGGCGCGAACCGCTCCTCGGCTTCCGAGGTGAAATACGAAAAGCTCTGGATGCGGGCGTTGGGGTGCTCGGCAAAATCGCGGAAATTGATCGGTGTCGGCTCGCCCGAGGAATTGCCGAAGATGACGACCGTCCCGTTGGCCTCGACCCGCGCGATCGCGGCGGCGAGCGAGGCCCCGCCGACCGCTTCGAGAATGAGCCCGAACCGGCCCTCGGCCTGCGCGACGTCATGCACGATCGTTTCGGCGCCGCGCACATGCCGCCCGCGCTCGGCACTGCCGACGATCGCGGTCACATGCGCGCCGGACCGCGCCGCGATCTGCACCGCCATATGGCCGACGCCGCCGGCGGCACCGGTGACCAATACCCGCTTGCCGAGCAACGGCGCGCCGTGGCGCAAGGTGCGCAGCGCGGTCAGCCCGGCCACCGGCAGGGCCGCCGCCTCCTCAAAGCGGACATTGTCGGCGATGACAGCGAGCCGGTGCGCCGGGACGGCCACACGCTCGGCCCAGCCGGCGTTGTCGCTGAGCGCCACGACCCGAGCACCCTCTTGCGGGCCGCCGCCGTCCGCCGCCGCCTCCAGCACCACGCCGCTGATGTCCTGGCCCGGTCGCCAGCCCTCGGGCCGCACCTGCATCAGCCGCACTTCGCCGCGGTTCAATGAGAAGGCATGCACCCCGATCAGCGCCTCGTTCGCCGCCGGCGCAGGTTCCGGCACCTCGCGAACTTCGGCCGGCGCAGCACCGCCGGGGGTATTGACGAGAGCGAGCATCGGCTACCTCGCGCGGTCAGGGGGCTAATCCGCGAGAGCCCCTCACCCCATCCCTCTCCCCGCGAGCGGGGAGAGGGATGGGACCCGCGTCAGCGGGAGGGTGAGGGGCCCTCCAGCTCCGCCCTAATTCAGGCGCAGGTCGATGATGTGCTTGGGGTCGGGCTTCAGCTCGCCCTTTTCGACCCGGGCGACGATATCGGTCAGGACCGCGTTGGTCGGGGTCGCGATGCCGACCTCCTCGCCCTTCTTCACGATAAAGCCGTTGATGAACTGGATCTCGGTGCGCCGGCCCTTGAACATGTCCTGCCCGGTCGAGGGGCGGTGCTCGCCGCCGCCGGGGCGGCCGGCTTCGGCCAGCCGATGCTCGTCGATCTCGCGGGTCGCCGCGGTGTCGCCCTCGCCGGCGCGGGCGATCGTCTCCGGGTCCATATGGCTGACCTCGTCGAAATGATAGCCGAGCGCCTGGCCCACCCGGATCGCCTCGCTGCCGAGCCGGGTCGAGAAATGCCGGATCGCATCGTTCTTGATCATGTCGCGGCTGATCATGCCGGTGCAGGCCGAGAGCCCGTTCCCCATGACGTTGGTGACGAGCTTCGACCAGCGCTCGCCCCACAAATTCTCGGTCACCATCGCGCTGTCGGAGTAGCTGACGAGCCGGCAGACCTCCTTCGCCCGGTCGGTGATCCGGCCATGCACCTCGCCGACGCGGAAGACGGTGTGGCGCGAGCCCGATTTGCCGGCGGCGCGCCGCACCTCTCCGGGAGCGTGCAATTCGACGGTGATCGAGCTGGCGATCGAGCCGAGTGTCTTGCCCCAGCCGACGATGCCGGCGATCGTCTCCTCGTTCATGCAATTCTGCAACGAGACGCAATACCCGGCCGGCGCCAGGTACTGCTTGATCATCATCGTCGCCCAGGCGGTGTCGTAGGATTTCATGCAGATGAAGGCGATGTCGATCGGCGCTTCCTTCGAAAGCTGCTGCGCCTCGGTCAGGTGCAGCGCGCGCGGGCGCACCGTGAACGGCTCGACATCGCGGATATGGGTGATGCGCAGCCCGTCCTTGCGGATCGCTTCGACATTTTCCGGCCAGGTGTCGATATAGGTCACATCTTCGCCGGCCTGCACCATATGCGCCCCGGCATAGCCGCCGACCGCACCCGCGCCGACGATCGCAATCTTGTTCTTCGCCATGACCCTTCCTCCGCATCAAATCGGCAGCACGGCCGGCCGCCCCTCTACGCGCGATCCTAGTACGGCGCGGCGGCGCGCGTCATCCTATCGCTTGCGCGGCGCCGACTTGCGCGGCGGGCGCATCGTGTCAGCAGCGCGGCGCGGGCAACTCTTTGCACGCTTTTTTGCCGGCGGGCGCGACGCCTTGGTCGCCCGCCGCCAGTCGACCGCCATGCCCAAGGGAAGGCCGGCGATGGCGAGCGCCATCAGAAAGCTCGCGGGGCGTTCGAGCCAGCCGATTTCGGCGACGACGACCGTGAGCCCCAGCAGGAGGCCGGCGCCGAACGTCAACAGCGCGATTTTGGTCCAGCGCATCGGTTACGGCGGTGGGTTCGGGTTTTTTATCGTAGCGGGATCGCCAAGTTGTTGGGCCGCTGCGTTGCCCGAACCCGAGCGCATGCAGACCCACCCGAAGCCCGGGCTAAAGATTGCCGCTCTCGTCGCGACGGATCAGCGCCAGAAATTCGCTGAGGCGCAGAATGGGGACGCCGCGAAACTGGCGCAGACGCAATAAATCGCGATCGCCCGACACGATGAAACCGGATCCGGCGGCGATCGCGCATTCGAGGACGCGGTCGTCATCCGGGTCGGACGCGACTGCCGCGATAGCCTCTGTCGGTGCGGTGTGGACGGTGATTTCCTCGATCAGCTGCCTTGCCTCCTCGATCGCCTCCACCGACCAGAGGAATTTGTCTTGTAGAACGCGCAAAATCTCGGCGAGAAGCGCTTCGGAGAGAGCAAGGCTGAACGATCCGCTCCTTGCGGCTTCGATAAATTCGAGCGCCCTGCCCCCAAATGCCAGCGCGGAGATGTAGATGTTGGAATCGGCAGTGACGTTCAAGAACCAACGGCCCGCCGGCGTTCCCTGCGGCTTTCGGCAATCAGTCGGGGGACGTCACCTTCAAGGAGGCCAAGTGCTCGCGACCGATCGCAGCCATAGGCGGCCAAACGCTGCCAGCGGCGAGCCTTCAGGTAGCACTCGATTGCGTCGCGGACGATGTCACAAGCGGGCCGGCCGTCCTCGCTGGCGGCGGCCTCGACTTCGGCGACGAGGCTGGGGGGCACGCGAAACATGCTGGCATCATCTTGGGCCATGGTGCGCACATTGGCAAAGCCCGTGTCGGAGTCAAGCCGGCCATGAGCCCGCCGTGCGAGTGCATGGCGGTGCTTTTCATTCGTAGATATAAACGCTACCGGAAGCTGGCGCGGCGCTTTCGGAGGAGAATCGATGATCGAGGTCGAACGGCCGGCGGATTTGGTGCAGTATGTGGGTCGCGAGGTCGGCGTCAGCGACTGGGTTACGATCGACCAGGCGATGATCGACAAATTCGCCGATGCGACCGGCGACCATCAATGGATTCATGTCGATGTCGAGCGCGCCAAACGCGAATTGCCGGGCGGCAAGACGATTGCCCACGGTTATCTGACATTGTCCCTGGTGCCGCGCCTCGCCTCGACCCTGGTGCGCGTCAAACAGCGCTCGCGCGGCTTGAACTACGGCTCGAACCGGATCCGCTTTACCGGCCAGGTCCCGGCCGGCTCGCGCATCCGGCTGCGGCAAAAGCTGAAATCGGTCGAGCCGACCGACGGCGGCGGCGTGCGCATCGTCTCGGAGAATACGATCGAGGTCGAAGGCGGATCGCGTCCGGCGCTCGTCGCCGAAACCATCAGCATGCAATTCGAATAAAGCGCGGGAGGAAGCTGCGATGACCGACAACGGCGCATCATACATCTATCTGGGGCTGGCCGGCGAAACCGGGCCGGGCCGGCGTGTCGATTCCGGCCTCTTCCGATTCACCGACGGCAGCGGCGAATGGGAGCGCATCGAAGCAGGGCTTGCCGGAAGCGCCGGCCGTGCGCGCCTTGGCGGTGCACCCGCAGAAGCCTGAAATCCTCTATGCGGGGACGCAGGACGGGCCCTACCGCAGCGCCGACCGCGGCGCCCATTGGGAAAAGGTTCCGGTCCCCGACCATGGGCTGCCGGCGTGGTCGGTGTTGTTCCATCCGCACGACCCGGACACGATCCTCGTCGGCTACGAAAATTGCGAGATCTATCGCAGCGACGATGCCGGCGAGCGCTGGACCAAGCTGCCGGTCAGCGTGCGTTTTCCCGAGATCACCACCGCGCCCGGGGCCAATCCGGCCAAGCGCATCCTGATGCTCGACGCCAGCGCCAGCCAGCCCGATCACCTCTATGGCGCGATCGAGGTCGGCGGCACGATCCGCTCGACCGATGGCGGCGAGCATTGGGAGAATTTGAGCCACGGCCAATACGTCAACGACGATATGGTCGATATGCACGGCGTGCTGGCCAGCCGCTGGCGCCCGGGGATCGTTTTCGGCATCGCCCGCGCCGGCATGTTCCGCAGCGATGACGGCGGCGACCACTGGCAGCACGTGCCGTTGGAGCCGCTCAACCCCAAAGGTCACATCTACTGTCGCGACATCCGCGAGGTGCCGGGCAACCCGCGGCATCTGTGGGTGGCGGCCGGCGCCGGCTTTCAAAGCGACAAGGGGACGCTCTTGCACAGCCGCGACGGCGGCGACAGCTGGGCGCGGGTCGATATCGGCGCCCCGGTGCCGCACACGATGTTCAAAATCGCCTTTGACGACCGCCGGCCAAAGATCATGTCGGCGGCCACCAACGGTGGCGAAGTCTACAACAGCACCGATGGCGGCGAGAGCTGGGCGACACTCCCGTCCCCGCCCGGCGGCAGCCAGATTTACGCGCTCGCCCGCGGCTGAGCCCTGCGGTCGCGGTCGGCCGGGGCAGCGTGCGTGGATTTTCGGCTGAGCGAGGAAGAAAAGCGGCTGCAAGACCGCGCCCGAGCCCTCGCCTCGGACTTTGCCATCCGCTCGACCGAGCACGACCGCGACGCCAGCCATCCGACCGAGAATTACGCGCGGCTGCGCGCCGAGGGGTTCTACGGGCTCAACATTCCGGCTGAGCTCGGCGGCGGCGGGGTCGGGCTCCTCGGCCACACGCTCGCCTTCGAGGCGCTCGCCGAGGGTTGTCCGGCGACGGCGCTCGCCTTCAACATGCACGCCTCGGTCGTGATGCCGCTGATGAAGAGCGCCGAGGTCCCGCCCGAAACCAAGCGCCATGTCGCCGATCTCGTGGTGCGGCAGGGCAAGCTGATCGCCGGCAATTTTTCCGAGCCGGGGACGACCTCGCTGATCGGTGCCCGGCCGATCGCCGCGCGCGCCAGGCGCGTCGATGGCGGCTGGCGCATCACCGGGCGCAAGATGTTCGCCTCGATGCTCGAAGCCGCCGATTATTGCCTGGTGCTGGCCTATCCCGAGGGTGCGACAGCCCCTTTCGCCGGTGTCATGCTGCTGGTGCCGCGCCACGCCGAGGGGCGCCGGGTCGAGGCCAATTGGGATACGCTCGGCATGCGGGCGACGCGCAGCGATGCGCTCGTCCTCGACGAATGCTGGCTCCCCGAAAGCGCCGCCGTCTTTCAATCCGACGACATCCGGCCGTTTCGCCATGCTCATCTGAACTGGTTCTGGGGCTCCTATACCGCGGTCTATCTCGGCGTCGCCGCGGCGGCCTATCGCGAAGCGGTGCGCGTGGTGCAGGCCCGCCGGCCGGCGGGCTATGCGCAGCCGCTCGCCTACCAGCCCGATGTCCGCCGTCATGTGGCGCAGATGAGCGCCGACCTCGAAGCCGCCCGGCTCGTCGCCTATCACGCCGCCTGGCTCAGCGACAGCGAGGGGCCGACGCCGCAAACGACGGCCGCCCTCTATCGCGCCAAATATGTCGTCGGCGAGGCCGTGACGCGGATCACCCGCACCGCGCTGACCTTGGCCGGGGCGCACGGCATCTTCAAAAGCTCGCGGCTCGAGCAATTGTTCCGCGACGGTGCGATTGCTCCGGTGCAGCCGCCGCAGCCCGATTTCTGCCTCTTGAACATGGCGATCCACGAGCTCGGCCTCGATCCGGACGAAATCCTGCCGCCGCTCAAGCCCGACACTCTCTCCGACACGCCGCACCGGACGTCGTTCTGACCTCCCGCACGCATTGGAAGGCTGGCCGGGGCAAAGCCGTTTTGCCGTTCGCTTCTTTTGATCTCCTTCGGAAACCCTCTGAGATCGTCTTGCGCGGGCTTGACCCGCGCATCCATGTCTTTGTTGCAGCGCTCAAAGCCGTGGGTGCCCGGGTCAAGCCCACTGCTGTCCGGTTCAGCTTCGAAGAGCAAGGGAGGCGGTAGCGATGCATTGCGAGCACAACCGTATATCGTCATGCCCGGACTTGATCCGGGCATCCACGGCCCTTGCTGCCGCTCGGAGAGGGCGCAGATGCCCGTGTCAAGCACGGCATGACGAGTTTGGGTTGAGATAAAATACCAGTTTTACAACCAAATACGTGGAACCGGACAGCCACGGGTCAAGCCCGGCCAAGACGACCTTTTCTGGTTCAACATCGCAACAAAACCCAGCAGAGGTGTAGCCAGGATTTTCCCCGGACAGCCTTGCACGCATTGCAAGGACCATCGGGGGCGGCGGTGGTGGGGGAGCGGCAACGGGGAGGGAGGGCCGGTCGGTCCGAGGCCTATTCGATCTCGTTTTCCGCAGCCGGAACGAGGCGGTCGAGCACCGGCTCGTAATGCAGGATATAAAGCACCGTGTTGCCGGTCTTGACCGGCAGGCTGCCGGGCGGCAGCGCGTGCTTCATCAGCTGGCGCACCATGGCGCCATGGGTCGAGACGCCGATGCGACGGTGGCGATGGACGGTGGCGAAACGGCGCAACGCGGCGAGCGCGCGGGTCCGGGTGGCGAGGCCGGTCTCGCCGCCGGGGAACGCCACATCCTCCTCGGCGAACCAGCGCTCGGTCAATTCGGCGCCAAAGCGCGCCTTGGCCTCGGCCCACAACAGGCCCTCGGCCTCGCCGACATTGGTCTCGCGCAGCCCCGGATCGATGATCAGCGGCGCACCCGCGGCCTCGGCCACCATCCGCCCGGTGTGGAGCGCGCGCGCCAGGTCGCTCGACAGGACGGCGTCGAGACGGTGCGCGAGCAGCTTTTGGCTGAGCGCCCGCGCTTGGGCCAAACCGCTCTCGTTGAGCGGCACGTCGCTATGTCCTTGCAGCCTGCCCGCGCGGTTCCAGTCGGTTTCACCATGCCGGAACACGAACAGAAGGCGCCGGTCGCGATCCAAATCCATAAATCTTCCCCCAAAGCTGCGATGTTCTCGCATCCGCTCGCCACGCATTCACCATCAATTTTATAGCGTCCTTTAACAAACAGTGTTCTATAAGCGCCGCAGCTTCCCCCCGCATGGGCACGATCATGGCCGGCGCTCGACGGCTCCGGCTGAAAGGGACATGGCAGACACCGGCTCGTTGAAGCGGAGCGTGATGAGCGCGGTCGGCTGGGCCACCGCGACTCGGCTCCTAGGGCAGCTCATCAATTGGGCCATGACCCTCGCCACCGTCCGCTTTTTGCGCCCCGAGGATTACGGGCTGATGGCGGTGACGATGGCGATCACCGGCTTTCTCCAATCGATGAGCTATTCGGGCTTTACCGATGCGATCGTGCAGCGCCGCCCGAGCGAGGACGACCTTCGCTCGGTCTTCGGCCTGATCCTCTCGATCAACGCGGCCGGTCTCGTCCTGCTGTGTGCTCTGGCTTACCCCATGGCGTGGCTCTATGCCGAGCCTCGCCTTGCCTTGCTGCTGGTGGCCGCGAGCTTTGTCTTCGTGGTCACCGCGCTGCAGGCGGTGCCGCGCGCGCTGCTCGAAAGAAAGCTCGACCTGAAGACCCTGACGCGGATCGATCTCGTTTCCAACATTCTCAGCGGCATGCTGGTGCTGCTGCTCGCCTGGTCGGGTGCCGGCGTCTGGTCCCTGCTCGCGGGGCTGCTGTTCCGCGGCTTGCTCCAAGTTATCGGGTTCGCCCTCTGCGCGCCGTATTTCCGGCGCCCCCGCTTCAGCTTTGCCAGCATCACGGGAATTTTGTATTTCGGTGGCTTGCGGTCGGTCGAGAACATGCTTTGGGCATTTTATATAAATTCTGATGTGTTCGTCATCGGCAAGCTACTTGGGACAGATATTCTTGGTATTTACACGGTTGCTCGCACCATCGCCGCCCTGCCGGTCGAGAAGCTCGCAGGGGTTGTCAAGCCGGTTGCTTTCCCGGCTTTTGCCCAGGTGCAGCACGATCGCGCCGAATCGCTTCGTTATTTGCAAAAGGCGATGCGCCTTCTTGGTTTTTTTTGCTTTCCGGTGTTTTTCGGCATCGCCGCGACCGCGCCGCAGATCGTCTCGGTCGCGCTCGGCCCGAAATGGGCCCAGGCGACGACGCCGCTCGCCATCCTGGCGATCGCCATGACATTGCGGCCGATCGGTCTGCTGATCCCGTCGTTCTTGTTTGGCCTCGGCGAGATCATGGCGAGCTTCAAAAATACCGTGTTTGCCGCGATTCTGTTTCCCGTCGCCTTTATCGTCGGCGCCCACTGGGGCTTGCTCGGGATCTGCGTCGCAGCGCTCGTGGCCTACCCGATCCAGTTTTTCGTCCTGCTCCGCCGCGCGGCGATCGTCGGGCAGGTCGCGATTTTTGACCTGGTCGCCCCGCTGCTGGCGCCGCTCGCCGGGTCGCTGGTCATGTACGCCGCGGTGCGTGGTGTGGACGCCTGGCTGCCGGCAGGGGCGGGCATCTGGAGCATCCTCGCTTGGCTGGTTGCCAGCGGAGTGCTCGTCTATATCGGCTACACCGCGCTTTTCCTTCGCCCTCTTGTTTCCGAGCTCACGGGGCTCGTTCGGCGGTAGGCCCGATCGGGCGCCAAACCAGACGCTCTCGCGCAGTTTTGAGAAACCCGACGGCTGATTGCCGCGGGGTGCCCGTCTGTCCCGGCCACGCGATCCGGTTCGTGCGGCCGGTGGCCGCCGAATTAACGGCACGGCAGCCGATCTTGCCGATCGATCCCTCAGCGTCTCCGCCCGACAAAAACGAACCAGCCGCCATACCAGGAAAAGCGGTTGATGCCGAGTATCCCCAACAGCCGCTTTGGCTGGTTGCGCGCCCACCTGACCCGCCGAAAGTATTCGGAAGGAGTCAGATTGGCCCGCGCCGATTTAGGAATTCGTATTATCGATCGAATATCGAGAAATTTATTGTAGCGCGTCATGATCGCCTCCTCGGATTCAAAGAAACGAACATGATGCTCGCCGTCGAAATTTGGGACAGAGCAGATGCAAATTGCACCACTCCTCCAAAGCTCGACCGCGTTCAGGTCTCCGTCTATATGCTCCAACACCTCACAACATACGATTCCATCATATGGCCGCTCGTACACCGCTGGGTCGGTCGCATCGCCCACAAAAAAATCACCCTCGGGGCGGCGCGCCTTGGCCTTTTCGACCGCCGTCGAGCTGAAGTCGAACCCGGTGTAGGACACACCCGCTTCGATCAGCATCCCGGCCAGCACCCCGCTGCCGCAGCCGACTTCCAACACCACGCGCGGGCCCGCGGCTTGCACTGCCCTGCGAGCCTCGGCATACAATGCGTAATAGGGGCTGGTCAGCGGTCTTTCATAGGTCCGATCGTCGACCAGATAAAGATGGTCATAAAAATCTTTATTTAACGCTTTTGTGAGCATCCTATCCTCGCTAAGCATAAACTGGCTGCGCGTCACGCCCTGGCCGCGCGTCACGCCTGCGTACCATCCGGATCCTGCGATGTCGATTTGGTTTATTCAAGAGTGGTCACCCGGCCATCCCGCAGTGCTGCACCTCAGCTATCCGTTAGGCGCGGAGGCGCCGCTCGCCGGACCCGCCTCTCCTTGATCCGTTGCGGCATCATCCCGGCAACGGCCGGCATAGAATATCCGCCGCCCGAGGCGGCGCCCCCCTGCTGCGGACCCGGACCGGTCGGTTATTGACGCTGGCCTGGCTTTTTGATAAGCGGTTCAGGTCTCTTTCCACCACTCGGCATACATGACCAAGCCGCGCTTCCGCCTCGCCCTTGTCGGCACTGGGATGGCGGCTGAGATGCTTCACTTGCCGGCCGCGCTCGCCTCCGATCTGGTGGAGATCGTCGCCTTTATCGATCCCGCTGTCCACCGCGCCGCGGCGATGGCGCGAGGATGGGGCCTGCAGCCGGAAATCGGAGCGCGCATCGAAGATATCCGCGGCCCGATCGACGGCGCGATCATTGCCACACCCAACGACACCCATCGGGCTCTCGCGGTCGCCTGCGCCGCGCGGGGAATCCATTGTCTTATAGAAAAACCTCTGGCGACCACCGTAGAGGACGCAGAGGCGATCTGCCACACCGCCAAGGAGCAGAACGTCACCGTAGCGGTTGGCTATGCAACCCGCTTCCGCAACCAGGTCGTCCTGTTGAAGCATCTGCTGGACACCGGATACTTCGGCACCGTTAGCCGCTTTTATTTCAAGACGGCACTCTCGGCGGATGGTCTCCGGTCTCCGCTTACAATCTCGACCGCAAGGCGAGTGGCGGCGGTGTGCTGGTCGTGGTCGGCACCCATTTTCTCGACCGGATGCTTTATTGGTTTGGCTATCCCGACGATTGCGAGATGGTGGACGATGCCGCTGGCGGCCCGAGGCACACTGCGAGGTGACGGTACGCTATCGCCGCGGCGGTCGCCGGATCGACGGGACCATTCGCCTGTCGAAGGTCTTCGATCTTACGCCGGGTCTTGTGATCGAGGCCGAGAAGGGGCGCGTATTTCTGGGATCGGGGGGATCACCTCTGGTGTTTCGGCCATGCCGAAACCCTGAGCTTCAAATCGTGCTGCGCCCGCACGGCGAGCCCTATTTTCCCGACGGGTAGACAACTTTCAGCTTCAACTCGAGGATTTTGTCGCGGGCTGCCGTGGCGAACGGCGCCCCTTGGTCGATTGCGAGCAAGGGCTGCTTTCGGTCCGCCTGCTCGATCAACTTTATTCTCGTCGAAAGCAGTTGAGCGAGCCTGGCTTCGACGCCGCTGAGGCGCCGCTGCCGTTCAAGCTCACACCCGGGGCGCGGCAGACGGAGAGCATGCGGGTGGCCGTCTTCGGCGCCTCGGGGTTCGTCGGATCGGCGCTGGTCGAGCGGCTTCGGCGAAGCGGTGTCGAGACCACGCCGATGATCCATACAGCCGGCAGCGCTTGGCGTCTTTCGCGTCGAGGAATGACACTGCGCTCGGTCGACCTTTTGTCTCGATCCGAAGTCGCGGAGGCCCTGCAGGGCTGCACGCATGTGGTGAACTTGAGCCGGGGTTCGGATGATGTGATGATCGGAGGTCTTGAAAACCTTCTGAGCGCAGCCAACAAGCAGCGGGTTCGGCGGTTTGTTCACATCAGCAGCGTTGCCGTCTACGGCGATCCGCCGCCCCCGGAGAGCGCCCGCGAAGACAGTTCGGCCCACCCCGCGCCTGGCTCTTACGGCGCGCTCAAACTGCAGCAGGATCGACTGGTCGAGCGCGCTCACGCCGGCGGCCTCAGCAGCGCCATTCTTTGTCCACCCAATATCACAGGGCTTTACTCGACCTTTGTTTGCAATGTCATCGAGGACATGCGCCGAGGCAGGCTGGCCCTCGTCGAAGACGGTCAGCTGCCGATCAACGTCGTGGACGTCGAGAACCTTTGCCATGCGATAATGCTGGCGCTGATGGCCGACAGCGTCGACGGCCGGCGAATTGTCACCGACGGCCCCGGCATCACCTGGCGGCACTTCACCGACGAGCTTTTGCCGCTGGCCGAGCTTGCGGCGCCACTCCCCTCGGTACCCCGGAGCGAGATTGCTCTGCCGGCAACACTGCATCGTCGTTTTCCCTTCGACGGCCGCGAAGCATCTCGTGTCATCCGATGTCCGAGCGGCGCTTCGCACCGACCCGGTCTTCGATGCGGCGGAAGAAACGATGCGCGGGCTCGTCGGCAAATTGCCCGCGCGGTTTCGCGACACGTTGCGCGACCGGATCGGCGGGCCCAGACAGATCGCGAAGGTTGTCAGCGGTGCCCGCCTCGTTTCCGCTACAACCCGCAGCAGCTCCGCGGCGTGACTCACAGCACGCCCGCGCCGCTGGCGCTATAGGGTACGAAAATGCCGTCGAATTTCCGGAGAGCATGGCGATGTTCGCCGGTGGTACCGCGCAACCCGGGGAATGGAGTCCATAGCTGGCCGCTCGTTCGTGACCTGTTGTCATTCACTTAGACCAGACCGAAGCAATCAGACCGGATCGAGGCCTCGAATCTCCACCTGCGCCGATGATCGGAGAAGGGTGCCCGATGCGCGAGATCGTCGGCAACGCAGACTTCTCGGCCTACGCTTCGGGGCAATCTGCCGCGGCAGAATAGCCTGCCGGCAAGGGCCCGCGCCGGCGCGGCGCACCAGCGCCATCGAAAAATAGCGGGCGGTCGCGCCATCGAGCTCGCCCAGGGGCAGCACGCGCCCTCCC
>CAVPDQ010000017.1:0-4498 GCA_963702685.1 uncultured Alphaproteobacteria bacterium
CGCTCCAAGCGGCGCGGCAGCATTAAAACCCGCTACCCCCCAACACGGCATTTCGGCGCCGCTACGTGGAGGGTCCTACTAGCCCGATCGGGTGGGCGACGCGGATCAGCCGGGGAAACCGCCATAGGTCATTCGCACCGAGGTGTCGCCGGTGCGCTGCGGCATCGAGATGAAGGCGGTGCGGTTGCCCGGCGTGTCGTACATCCGGATGAAGCGCGCGCCCCGCAACACCTGTGAGGTGCCGACGACCCATGGCCAATGCGGCAAGCTCAGATCGGCCTCGACGCCGTGGCAGTGCAGGATGTCGACGCTGCCGTAATCGGCGAGGTCGAACGGCATCTCGGTGCCGAGATGGGTAGGCCGCTCCATGATCCATTCAGCGGTGGCGCCAGAGATCGTGTAGCGGTGCGGATGTCCGCGATCGAGGATAACGGTCGGCGCGCGAATGCGAAAATGCGCCAGGAGATTGGTCCGCAGGTTCTTGACATAGACCGCCGCGACGCTCGGCTCCCACACCCGGACCATGCAGATCACCGGATCTAGGGGGCGGACCGGCACGCTCAAGATGCGCAGCGGCGCGATTCTTTGCCCGTTGGCCGACGAATCCTTCGCCCACCATTGCACCCAGGCGTAGGTGTCCACCACGGTCGGGCCGTCTGGTGCCACCGCGACCGATTGCCAGGTGCCGATCTGCGGCAGCGAGGAATCGAGGTAGCGACGCTGGCCGTCCAGCCCGACCCAGGTCGAGCAGGCATAAATCACGGGCTCGTCCTGCGGCAACGGCGCGCCCGAGCGGCGGCGACGGCCGTCGGGACGGTCCAGCGCCCGGACACCTGCACCAGGACCTTGCCGTCATTGGCTTCGATATAGGCGCCGCACCAGTTTCGGCTCGTCTCGTAACGAGTTTCCGGAGTAATGAAGATCGCCGCCCCGCCCGGGCTCGGCCGCACGAGCGGGGAGAACACGTCGATGATCTCGCTCAGATCGGCGGGAACGAAGATCGGCCGCGGCACAAAAAAGCTGCGCCAGACGGCGTACAAATCCGGCGCCTCCTTGGGCGAGGGCCGGGGCGGCAGGCCGAAATGAAAGAGCTGCTCCGGCGTCGCGGTCAAAAGGTCGAGCCTCTCCGGCGGGATCGGAAAATCCTCGATGCGGTTGAGCAGCGTGCCGACGGCTTGGTCATCCGACATGGCCGCCTCCGCCCTATTGATTGTTCGGGTCGTTCGGGTCCCATTCCGCTTGCGCCGCCTCGACCGCGAGCCGGTACCAGGTCTTGCGCGGATTGGGCTCACCGTTGACCGGCGGCAGCGGCGCTTGCAGCAGCGGCAGGATATGCTGGGCGAGATCGATGCCGCCCTGGGTGTCGCTCGGATAGTGGACCCCAGCGATTTCGCGGTTGCGCGAGATGCGGTCGGCAAGCGCCGTCAGGTCGTCCACCATCACATCGTGCTGCGGCAAGGCCTGGAAAACCTCGCCCATGCACAACGCCATCAGATGCGACTGGGTCGAGTGGCCGCTCGGAAACGAGGCGTGGCCCGGCACGACGATCGGCGGCAACAGCGCCGGGCACAGCTCCGATGCCCGCGGCCGCCGATATTGCCCTTGTAGTACATCGAGGTGAACAGCGCGACCAGGCTGGCGATGTTGAGCACACGGAACGTCGCCGGGTAGGCGGTCGGCCGCGAGGTCATCAAATTCATGAAATAGCTGATGAACTCGTCGGCCTGGCTCATGATCTCGCCGAGCGAGTCGGCGCGTTCGTCCTGCGCGGCGGTAACCAGATCATCGAGCTCGGCCTGAACGACGACCTCCGCTTGCGGCGAGGTCCAGTCGCCAGGCGGCGGGCCGGCCCAGGACGGCAATATGTTGAAGCTCGCCCAGTCGGTGCCGACGTAATCGGTCAGCGCCAGCCAAGCGTACCAGTCGGCCGCCCAGTTGCGCAGCGGAATAGGCGCCGACGGTGATGCGCTGCGTCGAAATTCGCGCGCCGTTGGCATCGAGCGTGGTGACGAACGGCAGATCGACCCGGTCGGCGAAGAACCAGCCGCCGCTCGCGCTGGACGCGTTGCCGCATGTTGCCGGCATTGCCTTCGTTGCCCTCGTTTCCCTCGATTGCCTTCAAACGTTGCGCCATGTTGCGTCTCCTCCCGTGGCTGCGCTTGCGTCCATGGGCGAGCGGTCAATTCAGTCGGGCAAGCCCGCCAGCTTCAGTCGTTCGGCGAAAACAGGTCGCGAACCTCGCCGCGCAGCGGCGTGCGCGCGCGGAACGTCGACAGGCGAAATTCTGGGACGAGCTGCAGCATGCGGCCGGCGACGCTGCGCGCCTCGTCCAACTCGCCGAGTGGCAACGAGGCTCGTAATCAGGCAGCGCTGGTTGGCGGCGTTCGCGCCGTTGTGGGCGTCCGACATGCGCGCCCAGGCGCCCGCGTCCTGGTAGCGCCCGGCAAGGTAGTAGGCCTGCGACAGGAAGTGCTCGAACCAGAAGGCATCTGGGCCGAGCGGCGACAGCCGGACCGCCTTTTCGGCGCGCGCCGACGGCCTCCGGATAGTCGCCGAGATAGCCGCGGGTGAGGCTGCTGTAGCCCCAGGCGACCGCGCAGCTCGGGCCGACCGCCATCGCCCGGTCCAGATAATCCGTGGCGATGTCGTAATCCTTCAGCAGATAGGACTGGATATGCCCGTAAATCGCCAGCGCCACCGGGTCGTTGCGGTCGCGCTCGATCGCCTGCCGTGCGGCGGCGGCGGCCATTCGGTCCGGTCGGCGATCTCGTCCGACGACCAGCCCTGGGCAACCCATCGCAGGTGCAGCGAGGCCATGCGCGAATAGGCCGGCGCATAATCGGGATCGATCGCGATCGCCTGCTCGCAACAATTCCCGCGCCCGCTCGATCGAGGCGCGCTCCATGCGGCCGAGCTGGTCGAGCGCCTGCAAGGTAAGGTCATAGGCGGTCATGCTGGCCGGGTGCTTGCGCAGCGCGCGGGTCAGCTCGAGCTCGCGCAGATGCGGCGCCACCGCCGTCGCCACCCGCATCGCAATCCGGTCCTGCAAGGCGAACAGGTCGGCCAGCTCGCCGTCGAAGCGCTCGGCCCAGATGACCTCGCCGGTATACGGCCTCGCTCAGCTCGACCGCGATCCGCAGCATGTTGCCCGACCGGCGAACACTGCCGTGCACGACATAGCGCACGTCGAGGTCATGGCCGACGTGGCGCAGGTCGAGCGGCGCGCCGGCATAGGTCTGGGTCGAGCTGCGCGACGATCACGACCAGATCCTTCAGCCCGCCGAGCGCGCTGATGATGTCGTCGACCATCCCCTCGGCGAAATAGGCGTCGGACTGGTCCGGCTGCAATGTTCGGAACGGCAATACCGCCAGCGACGGGCGATATTCGACGGCGGCCTCGAGCCGCGTCGTCGGCAGGCCGGCATCCCGACGCGGGTCAGCCGCGGCAGCGATGGCATGCCCGCCCACGCGCCGCAGGTCGCCGCGTGGATGCCGTGGACGGTGACCGCGTCGCGGATGTTTTTGAGCCGGCGCTGGCCGAGAAACTCGCAGCTGACGGTGACAACCCGCCTGACCTGCTCGAAAACCGCATCCGACACGCAGATGCCGCCGGGCTCGGCGATCTCTTCGAGCCGAGAGGCGATGTTGACCGCGGTGCCGCCGGTGCGCCGGCGCTGGAGCACGATCTCGCCCGAATTGATGCCGATGCGGAACACGATCTGCTGGTCGGCGGGAAGCTCGGCATTGCGCTTGGCAGCCGCCGACTGGACGCGCAGGGCGCATTTCAGCGCCTCGACGGAGCTGGGAAACTCGGCCATCAACCCGTCGCCAGCAAAGCTGAAGACGCGGCCGTGCGAATTCTCGATCTCTTCGCGGAAGTGCTCGAGCTCGGCGCCAACGCGGTTGTGCGTGTCCTCCTCGTTGCGCTCCATCAGCGCGCTGTATCCCATGATGTCGGCGCCGAGGATCGCGGCGAGCCGGCGCTCGATCCTCGGCCGTGCCGGTCCGGCGGCGGGAAACCGCGGGCTGTAATCGCTCAAAACCATGATCGTCCCTACACCCGCCGCCGCGGTCGGGGTTGTCCCGTTGTTGCCTCCCGGAACCTCGGCACGACAAAGCCGCTGATCGGATATTACTGGCAACAGCATAATCCGCACGCCGCAAGGTGGAAACGATCGATCGGCCGGAATCGCGGCCGGAGCGATCATCTCCCGGAATTTTTGCGGCGAATGTGATCCACCTCACAGCTGCGGCCCGAAATCGGCGATCGCTGCGACATCCGATTATGTCGGCCGCGTTACGGCAGAGGTCGACTGCTTGTTGTGTGCCGGCGGCTGTCCGACGGGGCCGTCGACCAACGGGGGCCGCGGCGAGGCCGGCTGCGCCGGGGCGCTCCCCTCGGTGATGAACGCGCTGGTCGACGCGCTCGCCGAATACGGCGTCCGCCACATCGACATGCCCGCCACCCCCGAGCGCGTCTGGCGCGCGATCCGCGAGG
>CAVPDQ010000018.1:0-40716 GCA_963702685.1 uncultured Alphaproteobacteria bacterium
CTAGCTGCTTCCAGTTGTGTCACGAGGGAGGTGCTCCATGGCGGCCAACCAGAAGGCGAGCGCAGACCAGCGCGAAACGGCGTGGCGCGGCTTCGAGCCAGGCCCCGGGAAATCCCGGATAAACGTGCGCGACTTCATCCAGTGCAATTACACGCCCTACGAAGGCGACGCCTCCTTCCTGGCCGGGGCGACGCCTCGCACAGAGCGCGCCGGTCCGACAGCAATCGGCTGGGCGCGTCGGGTCTTGCCCACAGGAACGGCGATTGCAGCGTGAACAGCCGAAATCGCGTGTTGTAGAGGTCGTTGGGGCGATGGACCGGCAGCGTCTTCAACAGCGCGCCCGGCTCGGTCGACTGCTCGATATCCCAATGACGGCACGTCTCGACGGCTCGACAGCGCCGCGGCGGCCGGCTCGTCACGCCGTTTCCGGCACGAGCGGCACGCCTTTGAGCGCGGCGATGTCGTCATAGGCGTCCTTCATCGCGCGGTCGGGCAGCTTCGCCTTCTCCCGCGGCACCTTTTCGTAGGGAATGAGGCTGAGCAGGTGGCGGATGCAGTTGAGGCGCGCCCGCCGCTTGTCGTCCGAGGGGACGATGAACCATGGGGCGAACTTGGTGTTGGTCGCCTCGAACATGTTGTCGCGCGCCCGCGAATATTCGAACCATTTGCTGCGCGAGTACAAATCGGTGGGGCTGAGCTTCCATTGCCGCAGCGGGTCTTCGATGCGGGCCGCGAACCGGCGCTTCTGCTCCTCGTCGCCGACCTCCAGCCAATATTTGACGAGCTGAATGCCGCCATCGACGATAAACAGCTCGAACTCCGGACACACCTGGAGAAAGCGGCGATATTGCGCGTCGGTGCAGAACCCCAGCACGTGCTCGACGCCGGCGCGGTTGTACCAGCTGCGGTCGAAGATCACGATCTCGCCGGCGGTCGGCAGGTGCGCGACGTAGCGCTGAAAATAAATCTCGCCCTTTTCGCGGTCGGACGGTGCGGGCAGCGCCGCGACCCGGAACACGCGCGGGCTGACCCGCTCGGTGATCGCCTTGATCGTGCCGCCCTTGCCGGCGGCGTCGCGGCCTTCAAAGATCACGACCACGCGCCGGCCGCTGTGCCGGACCCACTCTTGCAGCATGCACAGCTCGACTTGCAGCTTGCGCAGCGCCTTTTCGTACTCCTTGCGCTTCATCGGGTTTGCCTCGGTTGCAGGGGTCCCTGGCGGGCGGGGCGGGCTAGCCGCCGGAGGCGGCGCGCAACGATTCGGCCAGACGCCATGCCGAGTACAGCGCGCCATCGGCCCAGGCGAGCGCGTCGAGCTCGCTGCGGGCCGCAGCGATCGGCATGCGTTGCAGCGCGACACCGTCCAGTATCTTGTCGCGATCGGTCCTGCGCGCGGCGGAGAGCTTTGCCGAGGCATCTTCGAGCCCGGCGAAGACCGCGGGCGGCGCTGCGATCGCGGGGTCTTTGGTGGCATCGTGCCATGCGCCGAGCGCCTGCGCGCCGGCGGCGAACGCGGCCTGAGGCGGCTGGGTGCCGCCGACCGGCGGAATTCGCGTCAGATCGTCATGCAGGCGCGTCAGATGATCGAGCGCGTGCGCGAGGCGGACGAGGCGAGGCTCGAAGGCGCCGAGATCGAGGGTCTCCAGCGACAGCGATTCGATAAACCGTTCGGCCTGCCGGACCGCCTCGGCCGGCGGGTCGTAGCGGATCGCTTCCCCGGCGAGACGGCGGCGGACCGCATCGGCGGCTTGGCGGGCGAGCTCCAATACTGCGCGCCAGGCGGCTTCGAGCGCGACCGGCCCCTCCCGCTTCGGCCAGGGTCGGGTCGAGACGGCCGACCGCGGTGTCGCTGCCGCCTCCTGAAATCGCCACGATCAGGCGCGAAAAACCGTCGAGCCAGGGATAGAAGACGGCAACCCCGACAAATTTAAAGATGCTGCTGAACGCCGCCAGCGCCAGCACTCCGTCGTAATCGTCGAAGCGAGAGCCGAACCAGTCCGCGGCGGCCGCGATCGGCGTGAGCAGCAGGATCCCGAGAATACCGACGGCCACATTGTAGACGATGTGCGCCAACGCCGCGCGCCGCACCGCCAGCCCGGCGCCGATCGCCACCAGCGCGCTCGTCGCGGCGGTTCCCACACTCTGCCCGACGATCATCGCGCAGCCTTGGATAAAGGTCAGCGAGCCCGCATGCAGCGCCACCAAGGTCGTCGCCGCGGCAGCGCTCGAGCTTTGCATGACAACCGACATCAGGATCCCGATCCCGGCCAGGATCCAGCGCGCGCCGCGGCTGTTCCCGCCAATGGCATCGAGGTTCCACGAAATGCCCTCCATTCCGGTCTGGAGGTATTCGATCCCGATAAAGAGCAGTCCGAAGCCCGCCAGGATCGCACCCAGCGATCGCGCCCGGCCCTTGGCGATCAGCCACAGAAAGGCGCCGACGCCGAGCATCGGCATCGCGAAGGCAGAAACGCTGACCCGAAAACCGAAAATCGCGACCAGCCACGGCGTCGAGGTCGTGCCGAAAGTCGCACCGACGATGACACCGACCGCCTGCGGGAAGGTGACCAATCCGGCGCTGACAAAGCCGATGACGGTGAGCGTGGTGGCGGTCGAAGATTGCAGCGCCACCGTTATGACCGCACCCGAGACGATCGCGCTCAATCGGCCGGAGACCACGGTCTGGAGCACGCGCCGCAGCGAATCGCCGGCCAGACCTTTCAGACCCTCGGTAAGGTGGTGGACCCCGAGCAGAAACAGCCCGAGCCCACCGATCAACATTACCGCGGAAGTAGCGCTCATCGTCTCCCTTTCGCGTCGTATTTCTAAGGCGATAAGGGGGCAGGTGCAATCGGCACAGGAGCGGCGGCCCGGCGGCTACTGCACGATCTTGGCGCGCAGCCGGGTGTGCTCGTCGTTGGAAATGGTGCCGGCGGTCCTCAGTCGATCGAGCTTCTCGATCTCGTCGGCGGCGCTGAAACCGACAATATGGCGCAGCTCCTCGCGCGCTTGCTGCGCCCGCTGGGTGTTGCGCTCGGCCATGCCGCGACCTTGCGAGATCAGATAGACGAACACCGCCAGATAGGGGAACACGACCAGCACGATCACCCAGATCGCTTTGCCCCAGCCGCCGATGTCATGCCGGCGGAAGAGGTCGCCGATCACGGTGATCAGCAACCAGAACCACAGCACGAACACAAAGATCGCAAACACGTCGAGCAAAAAATTGCCAAAGCTGAAGCTGCCTGCTGTCAACATCGCGTTGCTCCCCCACAAGGTTGCGCCGACCCCGCGCCGCCGGTGGCGTCACCGGGCAGCCGATCGATTTCCGGCAGCTCCACTATAGCCTCGTCCCGCCGCTGGTTGCGGTATGGCGCGAGCTTCTGCGGGTGCTCACCAAGTTGTTATCGGCAAGACCCCAAAATCGCGCGCGGCCCGCCGGGGCTCAGCCGGCCCCGACCGGTCGCCATTCGGCCTTGAGCACCTCCGGCCGGCGGGCCAGGCGGGGGAAGAAGTCAGGTGTCGGCGGCGCCCCCTCGCGCGCCCGCCAGCGCAAATCGTAGCGGATCACGCAGCGGCGGCCCTGCGCTTCGAACGACACCGTCTGCGCGGCGATCCGGCAGCGGGCGGCGCTGAGCATCGCCGCCGCCTCGTCGCCGATCGCGCCGCCGGTCTCGAATGACAGCAGAAATTCGGCGCGGTGCTCGCGCGGGAACCGGGCCTCCACCCATCGCAGCACCCAGAGGATAAAGAGGCCGAGGGTGAGGGCAGCGAGCCCCAAGAAATTTTGCCCACCGCCAAAGCAAAGCCCCATCACCGTGACAAACCACAGGGTCGCGGCCGTGGTCACGCCCTGCACCAGATCGTCGCGGCGCAAGATGGCGCCCGCGCCGATGAACCCCATGCCCGACAGAATGCCGAGCGGCAGCCGCATCAGATCGAGGGTGACAAACGAATTTTCGGGCTTCCCCGCCTGCGCCAGCAAAAGATTGACCTGGATCATCGCAACCGCCGCGGCATAGGCGACGAGCATCGTCGTGCGCAGGCCGACCGGACGGTTGTGCTCGCCGCGGTTGAGGCCGATCAGCGCGCTGGCGAACCCGGTCAGCGCCAGCCGGATCGCGATCTGCGGCCAATCGGGGTGAAGCGGCATCGCCAGGCTATCGGTTTTCTCCGCTGCCTCAACGGCCGGCTGGCGCCTCCGGTTCCGGCTGGCGCCCCGGTTCCGGCTGGCGCCTCCGTGCACAAAAGTCGGCTGGCCCGGCCGCGACACAACGCCGGCCTTGCCGGAAGCACCGGCGGCACGATATCACGCCCGCGCATGCCGACCCTGTTTCTCATCGTCTTTGTCGATCTCGTCGGGTTTGGCCTCGTCATCCCGCTCCTGCCGTTTTACGCGGTGCGGTTTGCCGCCTCGCCGCAGCAGGTGACGTTGCTGGTCGCGACCTATTCGCTGCTGCAGCTGGTGACGGCACCGTTTCTCGGCCGGCTCAGCGACCGGATCGGCCGCCGCCCGGTCTTGGGGTTCAGCATGGCCGTTTCGGCCGTGGCCTATCTGTGGCTCGGCCATGCCGATGCGTTGTGGATGCTGTTCGCAGCCCGGGCGCTCGCCGGGGCCTGCGCCGGCAACATCGCCGCCGCGCAAGCCTATATCGCCGACGTCACCACGCCCGAGAACCGGGCCAAAGGCATGGGGCTGATCGGCGCCGCATTCGGGCTCGGCTTTATTATCGGCCCTGCGCTCGGCGGGTTTCTCGCCGGCGACGACCCCGCGACCGCCAATCTGGCGGCGCCGGCCTGGGTCGCGGCGGCGCTGTCGCTTATAGCACTGTGCGGCGTCTTCTTCGTCCTGCCCGAGAGCCTGCCGGCCGGGCGGCGCGGGCGGGTCCGGCCCAATGGCCGCATCGGCGCCGTCCTCGGCGCCTTGCGTCGGCCGGTATTGTCGCGGCTGATCCTGATCTTTTTTCTGGTGGTCCTCGCCTTTGCCGGGATGGAAGCCACCTTTGCCTTGTGGGCGATGCGGCAGTTTCGCTGGGGACCGGAAGAGGTCGGCTATGTCTTCGCCTATGTCGGCGTGCTGTCGGCGGTGCTGCAAGGCGGGCTGATCGGCCGCCTGACCGCCCGCTTTGGCGAGGAGCGGCTGTTGCGCAGCGGGCTCGTGCTGATCGGCGGCGGGCTCGTCGTGCTCGCCTTTGCCAGCGGGATACCGGTCCTCGGCGTCGCCGTCTCGGCGCTGGCGATCGGCATGGGGCTGACCCAGCCGTCGCTGAACAGCCTGATCTCGCGCCGCGCCGGTGCCGAAGAGCAGGGCGAGGTGCTGGGTGTCGCGCAATCGGTCGGCAGCCTGTCGCGCGTGCTCGGACCCGCCGCCGCCGGCCTCCTTTTCGCCCAATTGGGCCGGGCGAGCCCGTTTTTCTGGGGTGCCGCACTCGTCGTCGCGGCGTTCGCGGCGGCGCTGGGTCTCGTGCGCAGCCACCCGCGTGCGGGCCTCGCCGAACCCTCCGGCGGCAGCGAATGAGCCCGCGCGGGCGTCTCGTCATACCCGGCCCGGCCCGGGAAAAAGGGCGCTTCAAGGACGAGCTGCGCGCGCTCGGCTGGCTCGCGCCCTATTTGTGGCCGAAGAGCGCGCCTGAGCTCAAGCTGCGGGTCGTGCTGGCGGTCGCCTTTATGGTCGCCGGCAAGCTCGTCAACATCTCCGTGCCGTTTTTCTACAAGCACGCGGTCGATGCCTTGGCGCCGGGCCACGGGCTCATCGTCGTGCCGGTCGCGATCGTCGTCGCTTACGGCCTCGCGCGCCTGATGTCGCAGGGCTTCAACGAGCTGCGCAACGCCACCTTCGCCAAGGTCAGCCAGCGCGCCGTGCGCGGCATCGCCTTGCTGGCGTTCCGCCACATCCATTCGCTGTCGTTGCGCTTTCACCTCGAACGCCGCACCGGCGGGCTCACCCGCGCGATCGAGCGCGGCACCGCGGGGATCGATTTCCTGCTGTCGTTCATGCTGTTCAACGTGGTGCCGACCTTGATCGAGATCGTGCTGGTCTGCGCGATCTTGTGGCGGCTCTTCGATTGGCGCTTTGCGGCGGCGACCTTTGTCACGATCGTCTCTTATATCGTCTTCACCTTTGCGGTGACCGATTGGCGGGTGCGCTTTCGCCGCGAGATGAACGAGCGCAACAGCGAAGCCAACACCAAAGCCGTCGACGGCATGCTCAATTTCGAGACGGTCAAATATTTTGCCGCCGAGGCGCATGAGGCCGAACGCTACGACGTGGCGCTGCGCGGGTACGAGCAGGCCGCGGTGCGGAGCGAAACGACGCTCGCCATGCTCAATCTCGGCCAAGGGGCGATCGTCGCGGCGGGGCTGATCGTGATCATGATGCTGGCGGCGCGCGGTGTCGCCCAGGGGGCGATGACGGTCGGCGATTTCGTATTGGTCAACGCCTATCTGATGCAGCTCTACATGCCATTGAACTTTCTTGGCATGGTCTACCGCAACATCAAGCAGTCGTTGACCGATCTCGAGCAGATGACCGCCCTCCTCAAGGTCGAGCCCGAGATCGTCGACCGGCCGCGAGCGCCGGCGCTGGCGGCGAGCCGAGGGGAGATCGTCTTCCGTCATGTCGATTTCCGCTACGACCCGCTGCGGTCGATCCTGCGCGATGTCGATTTCCGGGTTCCGGCCGGCGCCACGGTCGCGATCGTCGGCCCTTCCGGCGCCGGCAAATCGACCATCGCCCGCCTCGCCTTTCGGTTTTGGGATGTCGATGCGGGGGCGATCGAGATCGACGGCGAGGACATCCGCGATGTCACGCAACAGAGCCTGCGCCGGGCGATCGGCGTCGTGCCGCAGGACACCGTCTTGTTCAACGACACGATCCTCTACAACATCGCCTATGGCCGGCCAGGGGCCGAGCGGGCGGCGATCGAGGAGGCGGCCCGCCGCGCTCATATTCACGATTTTGTCGTCGGGCTGCCCGACGGCTACGACACGATGGTCGGCGAGCGCGGCCTCAAGCTCTCGGGCGGCGAGAAGCAGCGCGTCGCGATCGCGCGGGTGATCCTGAAGGCGCCGAAAATCCTGATCTGCGACGAAGCGACCTCGGCGCTCGACACTAAGACCGAGCGCGAGATCCAGGCGGGGCTCGCCGAGGTCGCGGAGGGCCGCACCACCCTCGTCATCGCCCACCGGCTCTCGACGATCGTCGATGCCGACGAGATCCTGGTGCTCGAAGGGGGCTCGATCGTCGAGCGCGGCCATCACGCCGAATTGCTGCGGCAGCGCGGCGTTTACGCCACGATGTGGGCGCGCCAGCAGGAGGCCGCATGGCGCGAGGCGGCGCTGGCCGCAGAGTGATGCGGGGGGTCCAATGCGTGCGCCGCCCGCGCCGCGACGGCCCGTATTTCCCCCCGTATTTCCCGATGCGAGACGCGTGACGCCGCCGTCCCTGCCGGACCGCCTGCACAGCGGCGATCGGCGGGCGCTCGCTCGCGCGATCACCCTTGTCGAATCGTCCAGGCCCGATGATCGCGCCGCAGCCGAGGCGCTGATCGACGCAATCCTGCCCAGAGCCGGGAACAGCGTGCGCATCGGCATATCGGGCCCGCCCGGCGCCGGCAAATCGACCCTGATCGAGCGCTTCGGCCTTGCCGGCATCGGCCGCGGCCGCCGGATCGCGGTGCTGGCGGTCGATCCCGCGGCCAAGCGCGGCGGTGGCGCCATCCTCGCCGACAAGACGCGGATGGCCGAGCTCGGGCGCCGGCCCGAGGCCTTTATCCGCCCGTCCTCGGCCAGCGGGGCGAGCGGCGGGGTCGCTCGGCGCACGCGCGAGGCGATCTTGTTGTGCGAAGCGGCCGGGTTCGACGCGGTCGTCGTCGAGACGGTCGGCGCCGGCCAGGGCGAAACCGCCGCCGCCGATTTGACCGACATCTTCGTCCTGGTGCTGCCGCCCGCCGCCGGCGACGAATTGCAGGGGCTGAAGCGCGGCATCGTCGAGCTCGCCGACCTCGTCCTCGTCAACAAGGCCGATGGCGAGCTTTTGGCTGCGGCGCAGCGCACCGCCGCCGACTACGCCAGCGCATTGCGTCTCATCCGACCCTCCGGCACGGAATGGGAGGTCCCGGTGCGCGCCGTCTCGGCGCTCGAAGGCGCCGGCATCGCCGAAATCTGGGAGGACGTCGCGTCGTTTTGCGCCGCCCGCAAAGCCTCGGGCGGCTGGGCCGAACGCCGCCGCGAGCAGGCGCGCGCCGCGCTGTGGGCGGAAATCGACGCAACCTTGCGCGAAGGTTTCCGCGCCGCCCCGGCGATCGCCGCTCGCCTGCCCGAAATCGAAGCCGCGGTCCTCGCCGGCAGCCTCTCCCCGACCGCCGCCGCCCGCACCCTCCTCGCCGCCTTTCTCGGCGCCCCCGAACGCGGCTGACTTCTGCGCCGGCGTCGTCAGGCGAAGCCGAGGGCGCCGGCGAGACCGCCGGCGGCCAAGCAGCCAGAGCGGGCTGATGCGGGTGGCGAGCATCAGCACGAGGGCGGCGAGGGTGACGAGGGCGGTGCGCCAGTCCCGGTCGGCGGCGCGGGCCATGACCGAGCCGCCGGCGACGACGAGACCGATCGTCAGCGGCACCAGGCCGCTGCGCACCATCGTTTGCCAGGGCGAAAGGCGAAAGCGGTCCCACAGCCGATAGGCGCCGCAGGTAACGGCGCAGGACGGGGCGAAGATCGCCAAGGCACTCGCGACGGCACCGCCGAGCCCGCCGACCTTCCAGCCGATAAAGCCCATCATCAGGATCATGTTCGGGCCGGGGATCGCCTGCACCAGACCGAAATATTCGGCAAATTCGCGGTCGCTGAGCCAGCCATGCGTGGTCACGACAAAATTGTGGATGTCGCCGAGGACCGAGGGCACGCCGCCAAAGCTGATCAGCGACAGGAGCGCCAGATGCGCGCTCAAGGCGAGGGTGGCGAAGAGGCCGATCATCGCGCCCTGCTGCCGGCGAATGCCGCGGCGGCGACGCTGAGCGGCGCCAGCCCGGCGAGAACGACAAAGAGCGGCAGGTGCCCGAAGACAATGCCGAAAAAAGCGAGCGCGGCAAAGGCGAGCTCCGCCGGGCGGCGGCGCCGGGTCGAGAACAGCTTGATGCCGGTCGCGATGACGAGACCCGCGGCGGCGGCCGAAACCCCGCCCAGGAGGTTGCCGAGGACCCCGATCCCGGCATGGCGCAGGTAAGAGCAAGCCGAGCGCCAGCCCGACCGTCCACGGCACGACAAGATAGCCCGCAAGGGCGGCGAGCGCCCCCCAGCGCCCGCGCAGCTTGGTTCCGATGCACACCGTCAGGCCGGCGATGTTGGGACCGGGCATCAATTGACAAAAGCTCAACATCTCGGCGAATTCGCTCTCGCCGAGCCAGCGCCGGCGCTCGACGACGAGCCGGCGCAGCCAGACGAGGCCGCCGCCGAACGCGCTGAGCCCAACCTGCAGAAAACCGAGAAAGAGGGCGCTGAGCGCAACCCGGTCTTCGGAAATGGTCGGTGCCGGCATCGGCCCCCCTTGTTCGAGGCGCGTCATCCTACCCGACGTGAGGCTGGCGTATTGCAGCCAGTCGGCGGGTTCGTTAACAATTGCCGCACGGGGCAGGGCAGACGCCCCGTCAGACGGCCGTTCCGTCCAAGCGCTGCACCCTTTGCGATGCAAGGAGTGCCGGACGGTGAATGCGAACCAATATCTCGTGAAAACAGGCGTTGCTTTGGTGTTGACGCTCGCGCTTTCGATGTCGGCGGTTGCCGCGGACAGCGGTTGGCAAGCGTCGGTAGCACAGGCGCTCGGCAAGCCGGGCACACAGATGGCGGGCGGCGTCTACCGTGTCGCCCTGCCCCGCACCGATATCAAGGCGACCCTCGACGGGGTCGCGCTAAAGCCGGGCTTTGCGCTCGGCGGCTGGCTCGCTTTCGAGAAGGTAGGCAGCGAGGGCATGGTCATGGGCGATCTGGTGCTGACGATGGACGAGGTCGGCCCGGTCACAAAAAAGCTTGCCGACAGCGGCATCGCCATGACCGCGCTGCACAATCATCTGCTGCGCAACCAGCCCTTTACGATGTTTCTGCATGTCATGGGCCGGGGCGATCCGGCGGCGCTGGCGGAAAAGCTGCACGACGCGGTGGCGGCGAGCGCCACCCCGCTCAGCGCGGCGGCAGGACCAGCCGTTGTGCCGCCGCCGATCGACCTCGACACCGCGGCGATCGACACGACGCTCGGCGCCAAAGGCAGAAACAATGGCGGCGTCTATGCCTTCGGCATCCCGCGCGCCGAGACGATCAAGGAAGCGGGCATGGTGGTGCCGCCGGCGATGGGCACGGCGATCGGCATCAATTTCCAGCCGACCGGCGGCGGCAAGGCCGCGATCACCGGCGACTTCGTGCTGCTCGGCAAGGAGGTGAGCCCGGTGGCGAAAGCGCTGCGCGACCACGGCATCGAAGTCACCGCGTTGCACAACCATATGCTCGACGACGAGCCGCGCCTCTATTTCATGCATTTCTGGGCCAATTCCGACGCCGTCCAGCTGGCGCAAGGGCTGAAGGCGGCGTTGGACCAAGTCAACGTCAAACGCTGAGCGGCGAACAAGGGTGGGTCATGCGTTTTGCGACTGCATTGGCGCTGGGCCTGCTGACGATCGCGAATTCGGCGCGCGCCGACCCGCCCTTGCGGCTCGAGGCCCGGTTGGCGCTCCCCGGCGTCAAGGGCCGCATCGACCATATGGCCGTCGATGTCGCGCGCAAGCGGCTCTATGTCGCCGAGCTCGGCAACGGCTCGCTCGATGTGGTCGATCTGGCCGCCGGCGGGCAGATGCGGCGCATGGACGGCCTCGCCGAGCCGCAAGGTGTCGGCTATGCGGCCGCCGGCGATCTCCTCGCGGTCGCCGATGCCGGCGACGGGCGGGTGCGGTTCTTCCATGGCGCGGACCTGGCGCCGGCCGGTGCTGTGGCGCTCGGCAGCGACGCCGACGACATTCGCATCGACCCGCGCACCGGCAACATCGTCGTGGGCTACGGCAGCGGTGGGCTCGCCGTCATTGATCCGCGCACCCGCTCGAAGATCGGCGACATCAGGCTCCCCGCGCACCCGGAAGCATTTGCGATCGATGGCGCGAGCGGCCGGGCTTTTGTCAACCTGCCCGACGCCCAAGAGATCGCGGTGGCCGGGCTGACCACCGGCAAGACGACCGCACGCTGGGCCACGCCGGGATTGCGCGCGAATTTCCCGATGGTGCTCGATCCTTCCGGCAGAGCGCTCGCCGTCGTCTTTCGCCGGCCGCCGACGCTGGCTCTCTTTGATCCCAATACCGGCGGCGTTACCCTCAGGCTCGACACCTGCGGCGATGCCGACGATCTCTATTTCGATGCGGCGCGCCGGCGGATCTATGTCAGCTGCGGCTCCGGTGCGGTCGAAGTGTTCGAGGCGGCCGGCAGCGGCTATCGATCGCTGGGTCGTGTCGCGACCGCGGCGGGGGCGCGCACGTCGCTGTTCGTGCCCGAGCTCGACCGGCTCTATGTGGCCGCCCGCGCCGGCCTCTTGGGATCGACCGCTGCCATCCTGGTGTTCCGCCCGACGCCGTAAGGATCAAAAATCGACGGTGACGCGGACCCCGAAGATCAGGGCGTTTTTGAGCGGCGCCGGGCTTTCGGTCGAGGCGATCCCGGCGCCGGGGTTGACGACATACTGCACATCCGGCTGCAGCTCGAGCCACGGGGTGAGCCGGGCGCGGTAGGTGGCTTCGAGGATCGTCTCGCCCGGGCTGACCGGCGTGCCGAAACCGGTGAAAAAGATCGCATTTTCGCCGAGATGCACGGCCGCGGCGCCGATCCCGACATGGCTCACCGCGAGGCCGGCCTGATCGTGCGACCGGCTCGGGACCACCCCTTTCCAGCTGATCCCGCCGCCGACATAAAGATCGGCGAGGTTGCGGTCCTGGGGTGCCTGCATCACGCGGACGAAGAGACCCACGCCCTGCGCTTCGGTGTTCGGCTTTTTCCATATCATCTGGTCGATGATCGCATAGAAGCCATGGTCGCCAGCGTGCAGCTGGGGCGCGCCGGTGCTGGCGGGATCGGCGAGCGACAGGCCTGCGGTGTCGTGCAGCGGATCGAGAAAGGCGCCGCTCGCGTACCAGGCGCCGATTTTGTAGGTGCCGGGCTGGCCATACCGGGCCAGAATTTCAGGTGAATACCAGAGCTCGGCAAAGCCGATCGCATGGTCGTCGAGCCGGAAGGCCGTGCCGTGCCGGTCGCGCAGCTGCGTATCCCCCTCGCCGGGCGGGGCCGGGTCGGCGGTATAAACGGCGCCGATCAGGGTCAGCTCGGCGGTCGGCTGATAGAGCGCCCGCGCAAAGGGGGCGGCGAGCGGATAGCTCGGCCCGCCCGACGGCAGGTCGAGCGCCAGGAGCGGGGGGAGGCCAAAGGCCGAATTGAGAAACAGCGCGCCGTATTGCGTCAGCATCAGCTCCTCGTCGACGCCCTCCTGGCCGAGCCGCAGCGAGAGCTTGCCGCCGAGCAGCTTTTGCTCGAACCACAGGTCGAACAGCTTGGCGCTCGCGGTGGCTTCGATGCTGCTGATCGTCTGCAAGGCGCCGACGCGCAGCGGGGTCGGCCCGACGCCGTGGATCTGAAAGGCGCTGGCCGAAAGGCTGGCATTCGGCCAATGGATCGCCTTCTCCAAATCGACCGCGACGCTCAGGGTCAAGAGCCCGTCATAAGCGCCGCCGCGGCTGAGCCCGCCCGTCACGTTGCCCCACAGCTCGCTTTGCTCCTGCAAGCCGATGCTGAGGCCGGATTGTTCGAGGCGGGTGCGCAGCCCGCCCCAATCTCCGGACAATGTGCCCCGTTCCCAGAGGCCGGCGGCGCCGGTCGCGGTCTGGGCCCAGGCGACAGCGGGGCCGCCGAGCACTGTCAGGGTGAGCCCGGCGAATATCGCCCGGCGCCATCCATCCCCGGCGCAATCCAGGCCCGGCGCAATCCAGGCCCGGCGCGATCCATCTCCTGCGCTCGGCACGCGGCGGATTACCCGGCCGGGAGATTGTCGTAGCCCTTGGCTCGATAGATGGTCGTCGAGACGAGCCAGCTCGCGACGAACACGCCGACGACAGCCAGCCCGAAATTGGTCAGGTCGTCGTTCAGGCTGCCGACGACGCTCCAAAAACCCCCCGAGAGGCCGAGCTTGTCGCCGATCAGACCGAGCGCCTCGACACCGCCGATAAACACCGCGACGACCACCGACGCGGCGGTGATGGTGAGGTTGTACCAGAGCTTGCGGATCGGGTTGACAAAGGCCCAGCCATAGGCGCCGACCATCAGCGCGCTGTCGGTCGTATCGACCAGCGACATGCCGGCGGTAAACAGCGCCGGGAACACCAGGATGCTCCACACCGACAGGCCGCGCGCGGCCTCGCTGGCGGAGATTCCGAGCAGCCCGATCTCGGTCGCGGTATCGAAGCCGAGACCGAACAAAAAGCCGATCGGATACATGTGCCAAGAGCGGCCCACCAGCCGGAGCACCGGCCGGAATATGCGGGCGAGAAGGCCGCGTGCGGCGAGCAGCGCCTCCAGCTCCTGGTCGGCCACCCGCCCGCCGCGGCGGGCGCTGCAGAAGGCCGCCCAGATGCCTTTCAGGATCAGCAGGTTCGCCACCCCGATGACGAGCAGGAACAACGCCGAGACGGCGGTGCCGATCGTGCCGCCGAGCCCTTGGAAAGCGCTGAGCCGGCCTTGCATCGCGGCCGCGGTCGCCGCGATCGCGAGCGAGGCGAGGACGACGATCGTCGAATGCCCGAGCGAAAAAAAGAAACCGGCCGAAAACGGGTGCTTCCCCTCCTGCATCAGCTTGCGCACGACATTGTCGATGGCGGCGATGTGATCGGCGTCGACGGCGTGCCGCAGCCCGAACAGATAGGCGAGGAAGGCGGTCCCGATCAGCGTCGGCCGCGCCGAAAAGATAGTCCAGGCCCACGCCCAGGCGGCGAGAT
Organism: uncultured Alphaproteobacteria bacterium; assembly: GCA_963702685.1. Lineage (GTDB taxonomy): Bacteria > Pseudomonadota > Alphaproteobacteria > ATCC43930 > CGMCC-115725 > AP-15. Next base: position 14,004 of record CAVPDQ010000018.1, read on the forward strand.
TGGCAGCAACCAGAAAGCCGTATGCCGCCGCCACCTTGGCTTTGGCCTGCGCCGACCGGTCGTCGAACGGGTTGGGCATCTGCCGCTTGGCTCCTCGATCGAAACAGGCGTGGGACGACTGGTGTGGCGGGCGGATTCGGCGGAGATTTCAGCGCCGACACCAACGATACCCGTTGCGCCCCGATACCTCGGTAGTGGGGAAAGCCGAGCAGATCGCGCCCATCATGCCTCCGGCAGCGGGACCACGATCGGCCGGACAACAGGCGACATCACGGTATCGGACATCGGCGACACTCCTCGGGATGACGCGTCCCGGCGCACCAATTCAAACCGCGGGGCAGGTCTGGCTTCCGGTCTGGGCGTTTTCCGCTCGAACCGGACACAGTGGCGCGACCGCGCCGGAATCCTCACCGGCTTCCGCCTACCGCGGCAATAGCGGCCACTTTAAGAAAGACGTTGATTGAGTGTCAACCCGCCGCCGGGCCGGTTGCCGGGCCGCTCCGCGTGGTGCAAGCCAAGCGTTCGATTGGCACCGCTAATTAGCTCGGGCTAGGCGCGTTCGGTGACGGTTTCGATCAGGAATTGCTCGTATTTCCGGAATTGCTCGGCGCGGGTCATGCCGGCGCGCGCTTGCCGATCGACGGCGGGGATCCCGCTCGGCCGCTGCCCGAGCCAGCGACGCAGCTGCTGCGCAATCGTCGCGGGGTCGTTGGCGACCAGCCCCGCCCGGCGCTCGCGAACCATTTGCGCCAGGTCGCCCTGCTCGTAGCCGAGCATCAGGACCGGCCTTCCCGCCGCCAGATATTCAAAGAATTTTGCCGGAATATTGCCTTCATCTTTTTTGTTGTTCCATTGCAGCAGCAGCAAAACGTCGGCCCTCGCTTGCAATGCAAGCGAATCCTTGTACGCGACCCGGTCGTGGACAAAGACGCGGTCCTCCACCCGATGCAGCTTTGCCAACGGGGCGACCTGCTTCTCGTCCGGCCCATAAAAATGCACCGCCACGCGGCTGCGCTCGGCGCCGAGCAAGCCGATCGCCCGAAACAAGGCGCTCGGATCGCGATAGCCGACATAGATATTGCCGGTATAGACGATCGACACGACCTCGCCCGGCGGCGGGGCGGCCGGCTCGGCTGGAAAATCTTCCTCCGCATAGCCGTTCAAGATGCAGGCGACCGGTTGCCGATAATGCCGGCGCAAGGTTTCGGCCCATCCCGGGGTGACCGTCACCAGCCCGGCAGCGCTGCCGAGGACCCGCCGCTCGATCGCCCAATCGACGCAGAAGCGCCAGCCCGGCGCGGCGTAATAGGGATTGTCGGTCCACAGATCGCGCAGCTCGGCGATCCAAGGCGCGCCGCATCTGCGAGCAATCCGCGCCGCCGCGACGAGCCCCGAATTGGGCGGCGCGCTGGCGACGATGATGTCCGGGCGCCAATCGCGCACGAACCCATAGCCGGCCTCGGCCGCAGCCGCGATCCAGCCTTTGCGGTGGTCGGGTATGTGCAGCAGGGCATGGCAGTGCCGGGTCAATGCGGCAGCCAAGCCGCCCGAGCCCGGGGCGGTGGGCTCGCGGGCCGGCACCGGCGCGGCGCCGCTGCCGGGGCTGCCGGCCAAGCCGCGCAGCCGTTTGACGAGGTTGTCGAAGACCAGCTCGCTCGCCCATCCGGCGGGATAGGCCACACGCTCGCGCGGGATCTCCAGCGGCAGCGAGTTGTCGCCGGCGACGGGGGCGGCGACGACGCGCACCTCGTGCCCTGCTTGATGCAGATATTTGGCAAATTTGCCGACGCGCACCGCACCGATGACATTGTTCGGCGGAAACGCATGCGACACCAGCAATACCCTGAGCCGTTCGCCCCGGCGCGCGGTCGCGGGGAGCTCATGCTCGACGGATGCAGCCGCCGCAACCTGTGCTTCAGTCGGGATCGAACCGGTCCCTGTAGTCGAGGCGCAGCGCCGGATCTTGCGCCTCCTTTCGCAAAAAGCAGTTGCCGGCGACGAGGATGTCGATGTCGCTGCCCATAAAGCAGCGGAACGCATCGTCCGGGGTGCAGCAGATCGGCTCGCCCCTGACATTGAAGCTGGTGTTGACCAGCACCGGGCAGCCGGTCAGCGCCTTGAACCGCTCGATCAGCGCGTAATAGCGCGGATTGGTCTCGCGGTGCACCGTCTGGATGCGGGCCGAATAGTCCACGTGAGTGACCGCCGGTATGTCCGAGCGGACCACGTTGAGCTTGTCGATGCCAAAGAGCGCGCGTTCGGCCTCGCTCATCGCCCGGCGGCGCGGCCCGGCGACATCGGCGACCATCAGCATATAGGGGCTGTCGGTCTCCATCTCGAACCAGTCGGCCACATCCTCGCGCAGCACCGAGGGGGCGAACGGCCGGAAGCTCTCGCGGTATTTGACTTTGAGGTTGAGGGTGCGCTGCATCGCCGGGCTGCGCGCATCGGCGAGGATCGAGCGCGCCCCGAGCGCCCGCGGGCCGAATTCCATGCGGCCCTGAAACCAGCCCACCGCCTTCTCCGCGGCGAGCGCGTGGGCGGTGCGGTCGATCACCTCGTCGTCGCCGAGACACTCGAAGACGGCACCGGCTGCGGCCAGCCGCTCCCTGATCTCGGTCTCGCTGTAGCCCGGGCCGAGATAGCCGCCCGACATGCCGTCGAGCCCGTTCGAGAGCTGTCGCGGGCGGTCGCGATCGAGGTGATAGGCGGCGAGCGCGGCGCCGAGCGCGCCGCCGGCATCGCCCGCCGCCGGCTGCACCCATATTTGCTCGAAACGGCCGTCGCGCAGCACCTTGCCGTTGGCGACGCAATTGAGCGCGACACCGCCGGCAAGGCACAGATTGCGGGCGCCGGTCTCCGCCGCCAGCGAGCGCGACAGCCGCAGGATCGCCTCTTCGGTGACCCGTTGGATCGAGGCGGCAAGGTCCATATGGACCTGGTCGAGCCGGTCTTCCGGCTTGCGCGCCGGCACGCCGAAGAGCTCGGCGAACCGGTCGTTGGTCATCTTCAGCCCGGTGCAGTAGTCGAAATAGGAAAGGTCGAGGCGAAAGCTGCCGTCGTCCTTCAAATCGATCAGATGGTCGAGAATGGTCCCGGCAAAGCGCGGCTCGCCGTAGGGGGCAAGCCCCATCACTTTGTATTCGCCGGAATTGACCCGGAAGCCGGTAAAATAGGTGAAGGCCGAATAGAGCAGCCCGAGCGAATGCGGGAAGTGGATCTCCTTCAGCATCGTGAGCCGGTTGCCGTCACCGAGGCCGGCCGAAGTCGTCGCCCATTCGCCGACCCCGTCCATTGTGAGGATCGCCGCCTGCTCGAACGGCGATGGAAAAAACGCCGACGCGGCGTGGCTCAGATGGTGCTCGGAGAACAACAGGCGGTGCTCCCAGTCGAACTCCGGGGCCGCCTTGCGCAGCTGCTCGCCGATCTGTTTTTTTTGAAACAGCTTGTCCTTCAGCCAAACCGGCATCGCCGCGCGGAACGAGCCAAAGCCGCGGGGCGCAAACGCCAGATAGGTTTCGAGCAGGCGCGCGAATTTGAGCAGTGGCTTGTCGTAGAAAGCGACGAGATCGATATCGGCGAGCCCGATGCCGGCTTCGGCCAAGCAATAGGCGATCGCGTTCTCCGGGTATCGGCTGTCGTATTTCTCCCGGGTAAAGCGCTCTTCCTGGGCCGCGGCGGCGATCTGCCCATCCTCGATCAGCGCCGCAGCGCTGTCGTGGTAAAACGCCGAAATTCCGAGGATGCGCATTGGTCTTTCGAGGAGCTGAGTGGCGCCCGGCGACGAGCCCGGCAAGCCGTCAACGCTGCCGGTGCATCGAGAAAGCCCGCTCGCCGGCGGCGCCGCGACGGACCCAATAGCTCGGGATTTCCGGGTCGAGCCGCAGCCGCAGCAAATCTTTTCCGGCCAGCCGCACGACAATGCCGAGCGGGGTCACGACCGCAAAGAACACGAGCGCCATCACCCCCGCCTCGACGGCCTGCGCAATCCCCCATTTCGGCGAGCGGCCCCGATCGCGATCCATTGCCGGCCCCTCCGCGCCTCGTCGGCCATCCTGACAGCCCCAACCATCCTGAGGGCCCAACCATATCGGGAACGGGTCTCAAGACAACCTTAATTCCGGATGGTCACGCCTTTGACGCCGTTGGGCGCGCTCTCTAGACTGCCGGGCCGGTGGAAGCCCGATCTCACCAGGAGCGGCGAGCCAGATGGATAGCGGCACTATTCGTGCAACAGAAGACGAGGCGCTGAATTTCCACTCGAACGGCCGCCCGGGCAAGCTCGCGATCGCCCCGACCAAGCCGCTGATCACACAGCGCGATTTGTCGCTCGCCTATTCGCCCGGCGTGGCCTTTCCGTGCCTGCACATCCAGCGTGACCCGAGCGCTGCCTTTGACTACACCTCGAAGGGGAATTTTGTCGCGGTGGTCTCGAACGGCACCGCGGTGCTCGGCCTCGGCGACCTCGGCGCGCTCGCCGCCAAGCCCGTCATGGAAGGCAAGGCGGCGCTGTTCAAGCGCTTTGCCGACATCGATTCGATCGACCTCGAGATCGACACCCGCGACGTCGACGAGTTCGTCAACTGCGTGCGCTTTCTGCATCCGGCCTTTGGCGGCATCAATCTCGAAGATATCAAGGCGCCGGAATGCTTTATCATCGAAGAGCGGCTGCGCGAGCTGTTGGACATCCCGGTGTTCCACGACGACCAGCACGGCACCGCGATCATCGCCGCCGCCGGGCTGATCAACGCGCTGCATCTGACCGGCCGCACCCTCGACCGGGTGAAGATGGTGGTAAACGGGGCCGGCTCCGCCGGGATCGCCTGCGTCGAATTGCTGAAGACGATGGGGCTGCCGGCCGAGAGCGTCACCTTGTGCGACACCCGCGGGGTGCTCTGGCGTGGCCGGAGCGACGGCATGAACCAGTGGAAATCGGCGCATGCGGTCGAGACCAAGGCGCGCACGCTCGCCGAGGCGATCGAAGGCGCCGACGTGTTTTTCGGCCTGTCGGCCAAGGGGGCCGTCGATCAGGCGATGGTGCGCTCGATGGCGCCAAAGCCGATCATCTTCGCGATGGCCAATCCCGATCCCGAAATCACCCCGGAGGAGGCGCGCGCCGCCCGCCCCGACGCGATCATCGCCACCGGCCGGTCCGACTATCCCAACCAGGTCAACAACGTCCTGGGCTTCCCCTACATCTTCCGCGGCGCGCTCGACGTGCGCGCTTCGACGATCAACGACGCGATGAAGATCGCCGCGGCCGAAGCGCTGGCTGCATTGGCGCGCGAGGACGTGCCCGACGAGGTCGCCGCCGCCTATTCCGGCGAGCGCCTGACCTACGGCCCCGAATACATCATCCCCGCACCCTTCGACCCGCGGCTGATTTGGGCGGTGCCGTCGGCGGTGGCCAAGGCGGCGATGGATTCCGGGGTGGCGCGAAAGCCGATTGCGAGCATGGAGGCCTACAAGCGCGTGTTGCGCGGCCGGCTCGACCCGACCGCGGCCGGCCTCGAGCAGATTTTCGAGCGGGTGCGCGCCCAGCCCAAGCGCGTCGTTTTCGCCGAGGGCGAGGAGGAAAAGACGATCCGTGCCGCGCTCCTCTTCGCCGGCAGCGGCTACGGCACGCCGGTGCTGGTCGGCCGCGACGAGCGGATCGGCGCGACGATGGCGGCGATGGGGCTGAGCTCGCCCGAGGGGCTCGAAATCCATAATGCGCGGCTGTCGCGGCACAATCCGCGCTATACCGATTTTCTTTACGAGCGCCAGCAGCGCCAGGGCATGCTCTATCGCGACTGCCAGCGGCTGGTGAACCAGGACCGCAACGTCTTTGCCGCGTGCATGGTCGCCTGCGGCGATGCCGATGCGATGGTCACCGGTGTCACGCGCAACTCGTTCGATGCGCTCGACGAGGTCTCGCGGGTCATCGCGGTCAAGCCCGGCTGCGTGCTGTTCGGGCTGACGATCCTGCTCGCCCGCGAGCGCACGGTGCTGCTCGCCGACACTCTGGTGCATGAGATGCCGAGCTCGGCCGAGCTCGCCGACATCGCGATCCAGGCGGCGGCGAAGGCGCGCGAATTGGGGCTCGAGCCGCGGGTGGCGCTGTTGTCCTATTCGAATTTCGGCAACCCGATGGGCAAGGACGGCCGGCGCGTGCGCGAGGCGGTGGCGCTCCTCGACGAACGCGGCGCCGGTTTCGAATACGACGGCGAAATGAGCGCCGACGTCGCCCTCGACGAGCGGCTGATGCGCCAGCTCTACCCGTTCTGCCGCCTCGGCGGCCCGGCCAACATCCTGGTCATGCCCGAATTGCACAGCGCCAACATCGCGGCAAAGATGTTGCCGCTGCTCGGCGGCGGCACGGTGGTCGGGCCATTGCTGCTCGGCCTGTCGCACCCGGTGCAGATCGTCAATATGGGCGCCACCGTCTCCGATCTGGTCAACCTGGCGGCATTGTCGGCGCACGACGCGATCCGCTGACCCGGCGCGGGGCTGCGTGGGGATCGGCGTCCGCCTTTCGGCCTGGGGAGGCATCCCGGTCCTCGCCGCGGCGATAGCCGCGCCGGGACTTGCCGTCCTCGCGGTTTTGGCGGTCTGCGGATGGCTCGCCGCGCGCCCGGCGGGGCTCGGCGGCGCTGCGATCCTCGTTCTGACGGCGCTGTTGATCGGCCGTTCCGTCCTCGCCTTTGCGGCGCTGCGCGGGGCAGTCTCGGGGTTGGGCATCGAGGCGTCCGGCCCGCTGCGTTCGGCAACGCAAATTCGGGCGGCAATCCTGCGATCGGGTCGGGACTGGCGGCAGCGCGCGCACCAAGCAGAGGCGCGCCTGGCGGCGGCGGACGCCGTCATCGCCGCGATCCCCGACCCGCTCATCCTGCTCGACGAGCGCCGCCGCATGGTCCGCGCCAATGCCGCGGCCGAACCCTTCGTCGGCCCCGCCGCCGCGCCGCGCGACCTCGCTGCGGCGCTGCGCAATCCGGCCGTGCTGGCGGCGGCAGATAGGGTGATCGGCGGCGAGGCCGCGCAAATCGTCGAGTTCGCGCTGCCGGTGCCCTCCGATCGCCGGCTGCGCGCGCGGCTCGCCCGGATCGACGGGTCCGCCGCCGACGGCGCCGTCGCCGTGCTGAGCCTGCACGATGTCACCGAGCTGAAGCGCGTCGAAGAGATGCGCGCCGATTTCATCGCCAATGCCAGCCATGAATTGCGCACGCCGCTCGCGACGCTGGCCGGCTTTATCGAGACCTTGCGCGGTCCGGCGCGCGAGGATGCCGAGGCGCGCGAGCGGTTTCTCGCGATCATGGGCGCAGAGGCCGCGCGGATGACCCGCCTCGTCGAGGATCTGCTGTCGCTGTCGCGCATCGAGCTCAACGAGCACGTGCTGCCGCAGGACCGGGTGCCTTTGCCGGCGCTGCTGCGGCAGCTGGCCGAGGCCTTGCAGCTGCGCGCCGGTGAACGCGGCATGCGGATCGTGCTGGCCTTGGCCCACGGCCTTCCCGATGTGCAGGGCGACCGCGACGAGCTCGTCCAGCTGTTTCAGAACCTCTTCGACAACGCGATCAAATACGGCGGCATCGGGACCGAAATCTCGGTCGCCGCCGAAACCCGCCAAGACCTCGTCGCCGTTGCGGTCAAGGACCGGGGCGACGGCATCGCCCGCGAGCACCTGCCGCGGCTGACCGAGCGATTTTACCGGGTCGACACCGCGCGCTCGCGCGAAATGGGCGGCACCGGGCTCGGCCTCGCCATCGTCAAGCATATCGTCGCGCGCCACCGCGGCTCTCTCGAAATCGCCAGCACCCCGGGCGAAGGCTCGGTCTTTACCGTGCTGCTGCCGCCGCACCCGGCAGCGGCGACGGAAAAGGGGCCGCGCGCCCTCAATTAGTTAATTCGGTGCCAAAATGTCTTCAGCGCGGCGGCAATCAGGATCAGGCCGAGCAAAAGCTTGAGCAATTCGGCCGATGTCGATCCGGCGAACGCCCCGCCGGCCGCGGCCCCGACCAGGCTTTCAACTCCCATCGGCGCGCCGACACGCAACAGCGTCCTGCGGCTCGGAAACAATCCGATCCGGCTGTAGCGGAACAGACCCATGCAGACGGTCGGGATCGACACGAACAGCACCGCACTTGCGGCCGCGTGTATGTCGGCCCCGAAAACAAAGATCAGCGTCGGGATCAGCAGCTCGCCGCCGGCGACGCCGAGGAACGTGCTGACCGTGCCGATGCACAGACCGAGGACGATGCCGGCAGCGATTTGGGCGCCGGGCTCGTCGGGCACCAGCGCCGGCAGGCCCGAGGGCAGGACCCGCTCGCCTATCAGCAGCAGACCGATTGCCATCAGCAGGATGGCGATAGCGCGCTCGAGCCGGTGATCGGAGATCCGCGACAACAGCCGCACGGCGAACCACGCGGCCGTGATACCGCCGAAGCCGAGCGCCACAACGGCGGGAAGAAACGCGCCGACGCCGACAAGGGAGCCCGCATGCCAGCGCACCACCAACGCGGTCGCCAGGGTTATAAGGCTCAGAATTTGATTCATCGGCACAGCCGCGCGCGCCGTAAAGCCGATCAGGCCAACGAGTATCGGCAGGCGAAACTCGCCCCCGCCAAGGCCGATCAGGCCGCCAATCCCGCCGATCAGCAGGGCGCAGCCGAGGGCAATCGTCGTCGTGCGCCACCCCGAAAGAGCGGGCGCAACGGTAGGGGCGCTCATCATAAACCCGCGTCTGCGCGCTATGGTAGTCTGGCTATAGCGCATCCTCCATCGCTATGGCAAATAAGCCATAGCGGTGGTGCGAGCTTTTTAGATTCTTGGGCCGGCGTCCGGCCGCGCCCGTCGCTGGAGCGCAGCCAGATCGTCAGCGGCAATGACGGAGGCGCAGTCACGAATGCGCCGGTAACGTTCGAGCACCTCCGCACCGAACAGGGTCAGCGTTGCGCCGCCGCCGCCCAATCCGCCCGGCGCGGCCGTCACCACGGGTTCGCTGAATGCTTGGTTGATGCTGTCGAGCAACAGCCACGCGCGCTTGTAGGACATGCCCATGCCGCGCGCGGCGGCGGAGATCGAGCCGGTGTCGCGGATGCTTTCGAGCAGCCTCGCCTTGCCAGGGCCGATCCGCGCGCCAGATTCAAAAACGATGCTGATCCTGAGCCTCGCCATCCCTGACACTGTGCCACGGGCGCCCGCTTGGAGCGCAGCCGATCTTCTGCAGCCGGTCTTCTAAAGAGCGCGCGTTCCGATCGGCCCCGCAATCTGAAACAGCCCGGATCGCTGAGCGGTTCTCGTACCACCCGCGGGGGCGCCGCACGACCGACACCCGGCCGGGCTCTGTCGGCCTTCACCACCCGGTGTCACAAAACCGCAACGCAACCGTCATAAAAGCTTGCTCGTTCGGGGTTACCAGAGGGCCGCCCCGCGAGGTCGCCCTCGCTTCCAGCCGATGGAGCCGCCCTTGAAAGCTCACCGCATCGTTTTCCTCGGCGTGGTCGCCGCGGCGGCGCTCGGCGTGGCCGCGCAAGCCGCCCAAATCTCCGGCGCCGGCGCGACCTTCCCCTACCCGGTCTATGCCAAATGGGCCGAGGCCTACGCCGCCAAGACCGGGATCGAGATGAACTACCAGTCGATCGGCTCGGGCGGCGGCATCAAGCAGATCACCTCGAGCACCGTCGATTTCGGCGCCTCCGACATGCCGCTCAAGCCCGAAGTGCTGGCCAAGGACGGGCTGATGCAGTTCCCCACCGTGATGGGCGGCGTCGTGCCGGTGGTCAATCTGAAGGGGATCGGGCCCGGCCAGCTCAAGCTCGACGGCAAAACCCTCGCCGCCATCTATCTCGGCAACATCGCCAAGTGGAACGATCCGGCGATTAGTGCGCTGAACCCGGGCCTCAGCCTGCCCGACAAGGCGATTGCCGCGATCCACCGGTCCGACGGGTCCGGCACCAACTTCATCTTCACCCACTACCTGTCGAGCGTCGATCCCGAGTTTGCCAGCAAAATCGGCGCGAACACCTCGGTCGAGTTCCCGAGCGGCATCGGCGGCAAGGGCAACGAGGGTGTCGCCGCGATCAGCGCCCGCACCGAGGGTGCGATCGGCTATGTCGAATATGCCTACGCGCTGCAGAACAAGCTGAATTATGTGCTGCTGCGCAACAGCGCCGGCGTCTTTGTCGCGCCGGACAGCAAGGCGTTTCAGGCGGCCGCCGCCAACGCCGATTGGTCGCAGGCGCCGGGCTTTTACATGCTGCTGACCGGGCAGCCCGGAGCGGCGAGCTGGCCGATCACCGGCGCTACGTTCATCCTGCTGCACAAGCAGCAAGCGAAGCCCGATACGGCGCGCCAGGTCGTCGATTTCTTCGAATGGGCCTACCACAATGGCGGTCCGCTCGCCGAGGAGCTGGACTACGTGCCGCTGCCGCCGTCGGTGGTAAAGCTCGTCGAGGATGCCTGGCGTCAACAGGTCAAGGGACCCGACGGCAAGCCGGTGTGGACCGGGCCCGGCTCCTGACCTCGATCTCGATCCGTCGCTTTGGGGCGGAGTGAGCCGTGGCGGCCGAGCTTATCGAGAGACGGATCGGCGCGACCAGAAAGCTGCGCCCGGGGGTCGGCGACTTTGTCTTTCGCCACCTGACCTTTCTGGTGGCGCTTCTGGTGGCGCTGATCCTCGGCGGGATCCTGGCGGCCCTGGTGGACGGCGCGTGGCCGGCGCTGCGCACCTTCGGCTTCTCGTTTCTGCTTACCTCGGCCTGGAACCCGGTCACCGAAAAGTTCGGCGCGCTCGGGCCGATTTACGGCACGCTCGTCACCTCGGCGATTGCCATGCTGGTCGGCATCCCGGTGGCGTTCGGGATCGCGGTCTTCATCACCGAGATCTGCCCGAGCTGGCTGAAGCGCCCGCTCGCGACGACGATCGAGCTCTTGGCGGCGATCCCGAGCATCATCTACGGCATTTGGGGCCTGTTTGTCTTCGCGCCCTTTGTGCAGGAGCACATCCAGCCGGCGATCATCGCCACGCTCGGCAATATCCCGATCGTCGGGGTGCTGTTCGCCGGCCCGCCGCTCGGCATCGGCGTGCTGACCGCCGGCTTTATCCTGGCGATCATGGTATTGCCGTTCATCTCCTCGATCATGCGCGACGTGTTCGAGACCGTGCCGGCGATGCTGAAGGAGAGCGCTTACGGGCTCGGCGCCACCCGCAGCGAGGTCGTCTGGCGGGTCGTGCTGCCCTTTACCCGCATCGGTGTCGTCGGCGGGATCATGCTCGGCCTCGGCCGCGCCCTCGGCGAGACCATGGCGGTGACCTTTGTCATCGGCAACGCGCACCGGATCAACCTGTCGATCTTGCAGCCGGGGACGACGATCTCGGCGGCGCTCGCCAACGAATTCACCGAGGCGGTCGGCGATCTCTACCTGTCGTCGCTGATTGCCCTCGGCTTTATCCTGTTCGTCATCACCTTTATCGTCCTGGCGATCGCGAAACTGCTCCTGCTGCGGCTGCAAAAGCAGGCGGGAGGCTGAGGCGATGGAGATCTATACGCGGCGGCGGCTGGTCAATCGGGTGGTCATGGGCCTCTCGGTGGCGGCCACCGCCTTTGGTCTGCTATGGCTCGTCCTGGTGCTGTGGACCCTGCTCAGCAACGGGGTTGCGGCGTTGACCCCGGCGCTCTTTGCGCGGATGACACCACCGCCCGGCAGCAGCGGCGGCCTTCTCAACGCGATCTTCGGCAGCCTGGCGATGACCCTGATCGCGACCCTGATCGGCACGCCGACCGGCATCCTCGCCGGCACCTTTTTGGCCGAATACAGCCGCGGCAGCCGCTTTGGCGAGGTCGTGCGTTTTCTCAACGACATCCTGCTGAGCGCGCCGTCGATCATCGTCGGCTTGTTCGTCTACCAGGTGGTGGTTGTGCGCATGGGCCATTTCTCGGCCTGGGCCGGCGCGCTGGCGCTGGCGATCATCGTGATCCCGGTTGTCGTGCGCACCACCGAAGACATGCTGACCCTGGTGCCGAACGCGCTGCGCGAAGCCGCCGCCGCCCTCGGCGCGCCCAAATGGAAGGTGATCGTCATGATCTCCTACCGTGCGGCGATCCAAGGGATGGTCACCGGGGTCATGCTCGCGGTGGCGCGCATCGCCGGCGAAACCGCGCCGCTGCTCTTCACCGCGCTCAACAATCAGTTCTGGAGCACCAATTTGAACGCCCCGATGGCCAATCTGCCGGTCGTCATCTTCCAGTTTGCGATGAGCCCCTACGCCGATTGGCAGAAATTGGCCTGGGGCGGGGCGCTGCTGATCACGCTCACCGTCCTTTGTCTCAACATCGGCGCGCGCGTGCTCGCCTCTTGGGGCAGCTTCAAGCAATGACCCCCGCTTCGAGCATCGCGATGCAGCCGGTGCGCCCGGCGGCCGGCCAGCCGGTTGCGGCGCCGAACCTGCACGAGAAGGTGCTGATCCGCAACATCGACTTTTATTACGGCGCCGCGCAGGCGCTGAAAAGTATCAACCTGACGCTTTACGACAAATGCGTGACGGCGTTTATCGGCCCGTCCGGCTGCGGCAAGTCGACCTTGCTGCGCATCCTCAACCGGATCTACGAGCTCTATCCGGGGCAGCGCGCGACCGGCGAGGTCATGGTCGATGGCGAGAACATTTTGTCGCCGGGACGCGACCTCAACCTGCTGCGCGCCAAGATCGGCATGGTGTTTCAAAAGCCGACGCCGTTTCCGATGTCGATCCGGGACAATATCGCCTTTGGCGTCAAGCTCTACGAGAAGCTGGCGCATGCCGAGCTCGACGACCGCATCGAGCGGGCGCTGCGCCGGGCGGCCCTATGGGACGAGGTCAAGGACAAGCTCAAGCAAAGCGGGCTCAGCCTCTCCGGCGGCCAGCAGCAGCGGCTTTGCATCGCTCGCGCAATTGCCGTCGAGCCCGAGATTCTGCTGCTCGACGAGCCGGCCTCGGCGCTCGACCCGATCTCGACCCAGCGCATCGAAGAGCTGATCGCCGAATTGAAATCCGATTATTGCATCGCCATCGTCACCCACAACATGCAGCAGGCGGCGCGCAGCTCGGATTACACCGCCTTTATGTATCTCGGCGAGCTGGTGGAATTCGACGAAACCGAACGCATCTTCACTCACCCGAAAGAGAAGCAGACCGAAGACTACATCACCGGTCGCTTCGGTTGAGGACCTGACTTAAATGCAGAGATAAAGGCTGTGAAGAATTATTTATCGTCTTTCCCGCGCAAGCGGGAATCCAGATCCGCACGCGCAAGGTTGGTGGCGGCCCTGGGTCCCCGTTTTCACGCAGGGCTGTCCGGTTCCAGGTATTTGGTTGATTTGGCGATCGCAATGAAGCACCAATACCCCGTGGCCGGGCTTGACCCGGCCATCCACGTCCTTTTCTTAGAAGGCGGTTTCATTGCGAGACGTGGGCGGCCGGGTCAAGCCCGGCCGAGGGGAGGCTTTTGCTTCGAAGCATTTGATGATCATCGGAAATTTAAACCGGTCAGCCGTGCGTTTTCACGGGGATGACGGCATCTGGAGGCGGATCGCTTTGCAGTGAGCCAGCGGAGATTGTTATCATGTCTTCTGAACACATCATCAAGAGCTACGACGAGGAGCTGCGGCGGCTCAACAACATCATCACCGAGATGGGCGGGCTCGCCGAAAGCCAGCTCGCCACGGCGATCGAGGCAGTGGTCGAGCGCGACAGCGACCTCGCCGCCAGCGTCGTCGAAAGCGACGCCAAGGTCGATCAGCTGCAACGCGACCTCGACAATCTGGCATTGCGGCTCCTGGCGTTGCGCCAGCCGATGGCGCGCGACCTGCGCGAGATTTTTGCCTCGATCAAGATCGCCAGCGACCTCGAACGGATTTGCGACTACGCCGCCAACGTCGCCAAACGCTCGATCGCGCTCTCTCAAGCACCGCCGGCGCAGCCGGTCTACGCCTTGCCGCGGATGGCGCGGCTGGCCCAGCTCCTGATCAAGGACGTGATCGACGCCTATGTCGCGCGCGACGCCGACAAGGCCTATCGAGTGTGGATCCGCGACGAAGAGCTCGACGAGATGTATGCGAGCCTGTTCCGCGAGCTGTTGACCTACATGATGGAGGACCCGCGCAATATCGGCGCTTCGACCCATCTCCTCTTTATGGCCAAGAACATCGAGCGGATCGGCGACCACGCCACCAACATCGCCGAAGACCTTTATTATCTGGTGCACGGCACGCCGCTGACCCAAGCGCGCCCGAAGGGCGACAATTCGAGCATCGAAGTGGTGCGGCCGGGGCACGCGGCGCCGTGACCAAACCCTATGTGCTGATTGTCGAGGACGAGGCGCCGCTCGTCGCGCTCTTGCGCTACAACCTCGAAAAAGAGGGGTTCGAGGTTGCCGATGCCGGTGACGGCGAGGAAGCGCTGACCCGTATCGCCGAGCGCCGGCCCGATGTCGTGCTGCTCGACTGGATGCTGCCGCTGGTCTCGGGCATCGAGATCTGCCGCCGGCTCCGGCGCTCGCCGCAGACCCGCACCCTGCCGATCGTCATGCTGACCGCGCGCGGCGAGGAGGCCGACCGGGTGCGCGGGCTCGACAGCGGCGCCGATGATTACATCCCCAAGCCCTTCAGCCTGCGCGAGCTCATCGCCCGGCTGCGCGCCGTGATGCGCCGCGCTCAGCCCGGCACCGAAGACGAGCTGCTGCAATTCGGCGAGGTGAGGATGGACCTCGCCGCCCATCGCGTGTCGCGCGCCGAGCGCCCGATCCATCTCGGCCCGACCGAATTCCGCCTCCTGCGCCACCTGATGCAGCATCCGGGCCGCGTATTCTCGCGCGAGCAGCTCTTAAACGCGGTCTGGGGCCACGACGTCTATGTCGAGGCGCGCACGGTGGACGTGCACATCCGCCGGCTGCGCAAGGCGCTGAACGCCGATGGCGCCGCCGATATCGTGCGCACCGTGCGCGCCGCCGGCTACGCCCTCGACCGCGCCGACGGTTAGCTCGGGTGCTGCCATCGGGCCGAGCGTGAAGACGCGTGTCATCTACACGGACTGACACAGTATTTGGACTGCGAATGACAAGGACTTGGATTTCTTAGAGTCCGGCTCAAAATCATCTGCGCTATATCAAGGCGTTACTCGTCACCCTCGCGAAAGAACGTGTGAAAAAATTCCAAACGTCGTCATTCCGGGGCGCGGGCACTGCCCGCGAGCCCGGAACCTATGAACACCGGACGTTGAACATATTGGAAATTCAGGTGTTCTTGGGTTCCGGGCTCGGCCCTTCGGGCCGCCCCGGAATGACGTTTCTTGGAAAGAACAATTTCTTCACACGCTCCTTTGCGGGAATGACGAACAACGCGCTGATTTTACGAGATTCATTTCGGGTCGGGCTCTAAGCTGCGCCCGATCGCGAGGCGAGCAGCGAGGGCAGGCGATGGGCATTCCCAAAAGATCCTTCGAGCCGGGAGCGGCGTGCCCGCTCGACGGCGTGCGGGTCATCGACATGTCGCGGCTCGTCTCCGGCAACATGGTGAGCCTGCAGCTCGCCGATTTCGGCGCCGAGGTGATCAAGATCGAGGACCCCAAGCGCGGCGACCCGCTGCGCGCCTGGCAAACCAACGGGGTCAGCGTTCATTGGAAGGTCTATTCGCGCAACAAGAAAAGCGTCGCGCTCGATCTGCGCGCGCCGCGCGGCCGCGAATTGCTGGCCGAGCTGATCGCCGGCGCGCAGGTGCTTGATCGAGAATTTTCGGCCGGGCACACTGGAAAAAATGGGCCTCGGCCCCGAGGCGCTGCACCGCCGCAACCCCGGCCTGATCATCCTCCGGGTCTCCGGCTGGGGTCAGGACGGGCCTTATCGCGACCGTCCCGGCTTTGGCACCTTGGTCGAAAGCATGTCGGGCTATGCCGCGCGCACCGGCTTTGCCGACCGTGAGCCGGCGCTGCCGCCGACCGCGCTCGCCGACATGGTCGCGGGCCTCTACGGTGCCATGGCGGTGATGGTGGCGCTGCGCGAGGTCGAGACGAAAGGCGGGCATGGCCAGGTGATCGACCTGCCGTTGCTCGACCCGCTGTTCTCGTTTATCGCCACCGAGGCGGCGATCCACCGCCTGACCGGCGTGGTGCGCGAACGCACCGGCAGCCGCTCGGAGACGACGAGCCCGCGCAATGTGTTCCGCACCGCGGACGGGCGCTATATCGGGATCTCCGCCTCGATCCAGGCGATGGCCGAACGCTTGTTCCGTGCCGTCGGCCGCGACGACATGATCGCCGACCCACGCTTTCGCACCAATACCGACCGGGTCGAGAACGCCGCCCTATGCGAGGCGCCGATCGCCGCCTTTATCGCAGCGCGCAGCCTCGCCGAGAACATGGAGATCTTCGAACGCGCCGAGGTCACCGCGGCACCGGTCTACGACATCGACCAGTTTATGGCCGACCCGCATGTGCTGGCGCGCGAGATCGTCGTCGATGTGCCGGACCGCGAAATCGGAGCGTTGCCGATGCACAATGTGGTCCCGCGGCTCTCGGCGACACCCGGCCATTTGCGCCGCCCCGCGCCGCGGCTCGGCGAGCACACCGCCGAAATCCTCGGCCAGCTCGGCCTCGACCGCGCCGCGCTCGAGGGCCTCGCCCGCGACGGGGTCATCGGGCTCGGAGGCGAAGGATGACCGCAAATCTGCCGGTGTGGCGTTCGCTGCTGTTTGTGCCGGTGACGGTGCCGCGGTTTGTCGAGGGGGCGGCACGGCGCGGCGCCGATGCGATCATCCTCGATCTCGAAGACAGTGTCGCCGCCTCCGAGAAAGAGCGGGCGCGGGCCTTGGTGCCGCAAGCCGCCGCGATCGTCGCGCGCGGCGGCGCCGATGTCGTCGTGCGCATCAACCGGCCGTGGCGCATGGCGGTGCGCGACATCGAGGCGGCGGTTGGGCCGGCCGTGCAGGCATTGGCCTTGCCCAAGACCGACAGCGCCGACCATGTGCGCATGGCCGCCGAGGTGGTGGACGAGGTCGAGGCCGAGCGCGGCATCGCACCGGGCACGACGCGGCTGATCGCGATGGTCGAGACCGCGGCGGCGTTCTTTCACCTGGCCGAGATTGCGCGCGCCCACCCGCGGCTCTGCGCATTGACCCTCGGCGCCGAAGATTTTGCGACCTCGGCCGGCATCATGGCCGAGCCCGAGGCGTTGACCATGCCAAAGCAGATGGCGGTGTTCGCCGCGCGCGCCGCCGGCATCATGCCATTGGGCTTTATCGGCTCGATCGCCGAGTTTCACGACCTCGACGCCTTCCGCCAGACGATCCGCCGCTCGCGCCGGTTCGGCTTTATCGGCGCCTCGGTGATCCATCCGAGCCAGGTGCCGATCCTGAACCAGGAATTCCGCCCGCCCGCCGGCGAGATCGACCATGCCCGCCGCGTCGTTGCCGCCTACGACAAGGCGCTGGCCGAAGGGGTGGGGGCCGTCACCGTCGACGGCAGGATGATCGACGTCCCGGTCGTCGAGCGCGCCCGGCTCCTCATCGAACGTGAAGAAGCGATCGCCGCCCGCGAAGAGCGTATGCGCGAGGTCGCGACCGGCACCGCCTGACCCGGGGCTCTGCGCCGACCGGTGTTGCCGTACCACTTGCCCGGCCGACCGCCTATATGGGAACCGGGGCACAGCCGCGCGTCGTTTACGGTCTGTGCCATCCTAAAGTGGGCGTCATGGGCGACGATGAATTGATCGAGGAGCTGCACCGCCGGTTTCATTCGGCGCCGGCACAGAAATATTCGGAAAGGATCGCGCGGCTGCGGATCGACGACCTGCCGTTCGAGGACGGCGACGGTGCTCTATCCACAAGTGTCGAGCATTTGGTCCGCGGCGACGACAAAAGCGGTGCGGCGTTCGATATCTTCCGGCTCGGCTGGTTCGGCGGCCGGCTCTGGGAGCTCGTCGTCATCGACGGCGCCTACCTCCCGCATGTCCACCGCAAGATCGACAGCGAATTCGTCATCTTCGCCGGAAGCGGCCAGCTGTCGCGCAACGCCGAATGGCGGCCTTACCGCGAGAGGAGCCGGGTCGCGGTCGCAATGGGCACGGCGCACGGCTTCGTCACCGATCCCGGAGCCGGCGCCACCGTCTTTTTGTCGCTGCAGAGCGACGCCATCCGAAAGATTTCGACCGACCCGAAAACTCATTCGGAAACGTCGGAGGACGATTTTGCTTATGTCGACGACGAATTCCCGCTCCCCCCGGCCCTTGCTGAGGAAACAAAGGCCGCGAAGGGCGACAGCGCTCAAAATTTTGAGGTGCGCAGGCGGTAGTCGGAGCGGAACTGGGCTTGGAGCGACGCGACGAGGAGGGGATTGCGGAAAATGAGGCCCATTTCGCGGTTGAAGGTGATCGAATTGGGAGAGAGGCTGATCGAGCCGAGAAAGGCGATCCTGCCGTCGACGATCGCGGCGCGCGCGTGCATGTAGGGAAGCTGCGGGGTCTGGTCGGGGCCGCTGACATGCACGTCCACCCCCGCTTTCGCCAACGCCGCCAGAGAATCGTGCTGCAATTTCTGGTCATCAGGCGTGCCGCCGTTCACCGTTTCAGGCGCGATCAGGCGAACCTGCACCCCACGCTTGACCGCCGCCGCCAATTCGCTTTCGAGCGTCGGGTTGCCGAGGAGCTCGGTGTAGACGTCGAGCGTGCGCTCCGCCGCCTGGTAGAGGCGCACGAGCCGCGCCGCGCTGGTGACGGGCGAGACCAGGAGGTCGGGCCGGGTAACCGGAGGGGTCGGGTTGAACGCCGGTGCTTTCTTCCCGGCTGCCGCGGAGTAGGACCAGTCGTTGGCGAACAGGTTCAAGAGATCACGCACAATCTGCGGGTCGCGACTGGTCGTCGCGAAGTCCCGGTACTGCATAAAAGTCGTCGTGTCGAGGCAGGCCGAGCCATAAACCAGGAGACTGGAATCGACGAGAATGATCTTGGGGAAGCTTCTCGGGAATATCGGATTGCTCAGATGCAGCTGGCCGCCCGCGCCCACCAGGTAGCGCGCGAGATTTGTCTGCTCGGCGGGGAGGGCTGCGTACTTCCCCTGATCGACGATCGCGCGGACCCGAACGCCGCGCCGCAGCGCTGCCCGCACATGCTGCAATATGGCGGGATCCTCGAGGACGCAGATCTCGATCACGATTTCGCGCTTGGCGGAATCGAATGCCTGGAAATAGAGCGTGCGGCCGTCCTGGGGCAGGACCGTCAGCATGCCGGGGGCGAGCGCGAGGGCAGCAGCGGACGGGTTCGCATCGCTTCGGGATTGCGCCCAGAGGGGCGCCGGACTTAGCAGCAGCAGGAACAGAACGGATTCCGAACCATCGGTTTTTCATCGGCTCCTCCCTGAACGGCGCGCTGCCGCCTCACCCTAACCCTCCCCCGCCGGCGGGGGAGGGAAGCGATCCCAACCCGCCCCGCATCGCTGAGGTATCCACGCATTTCGAGCCGCGCCTTGCACCTCTCCACCCGATCGCGGGGGGAGAGGGAGGGGCCCACGCCGGAGGCGTGGGAGGGTGAGGTGGGTCGGGCCGCAGATCGGAGTATGGGGCTCCCCCCACCTCACCCCGACCCTCTCCGCCCCCAAGAGCGGAGAGGGGGTATTCGGGCTTTGAGATCTGTGCATGTAGGAAGGGGAGACGAGACGGAGGCCCAACAGCTCAGAGGTCTTCGCTGTACGGCAGCGCGGTCGCTTCCGCCGGCGACAGGATCGTGTTCCAGGCGCCGGTCGGGATGCGCCGGTTGGCCGAGGGCTCGCGGACGACGTTGATCGGGTCGAGGCCCTCGTCGATACGCGCGAGCTGCTCGCGCAAGAGCCGGCGCAGCATGACGATGCCGGTGTCCGAATGCGCCAGGTTTTCGAGCGCATGGATCGCGATTGCGCGCTGCCCTCCTGCGCTTCGAGGTCGTCGGGCTTGCGCTGCCGCTCCTCATAGCTGCGGACCAGCGACGAGCCCGGGCGGATGTCGGCGATCGTGTCGGTCCCCGGCGTCCAATCGGGTTTCGGCGCACCGTTTTCGAGCGGCCAGGCGACGATGCTGATACCGCGCACATGCTCGTTGTCGATCGGCACCGCCCAGGACAATTCGGTGCCGCGCTCCCTGCGCTTTGGCACCGTGCCGGGCTCGCGGATGCTCGGGATGACGAACATGTTCGGCACGATGCATTCGGCGTGGCGCACCATGCGGTTGCCGTTCGGCAGGTCCTTGATCACGTTGTAGCGCACGCCGAGCGGCGTCTTCTCCCAGCCGATCACGGGCTTCCCCTGCATCAGCGCACCCTCGAACTGGTCGCCGCTGATCCATTGGTGCAGCATCAAAAGGTGGTACGGATCGACGATGTTCTCCCAATGCTGCAGCCAGCTGCAGTCCTTGACCATGCCGACCGCAAAGTCGCCCCAGAGCCGCATCCCGCGCAATTGGACGTCCTCGCCGCGGTCGGGATCGATGATGTCGAAGCGCGGGAACAACGGCTCGGTGCCGGGCGGGCCCAGATAGACAAAGACGAGCCCGCCATATTCCATCGCCTTGTAGGCCGGCTGCCACACATCCATCGCTTCACGGAACTCTTGCGTTTCGCACGGCATGTCGAGGCAGCGGCCTTCGATGTCGTAGAGCCAGCCGTGATAGCAGCAGCGCAGCCCTGCCGCCTCGACGCGGCCCCATTCGAGCGAGGTGCCGCGATGCGCGCAATGCGGGTCGAGCGCGCCGACGCGGCCCTCTTTGTCGCGAAACACGACAATCTCCTCGCATAAGAGCTTCTCCTTCCTCGGCAAATCGCGCAATTCGTCCGAGGTGCACACCGGCTGCCAGTAGCGGCGCATCAATTCGCCCATCGGGCTCCCCGGCTCGACGCAGGTCAGCTCCCAATCAGGTGCCGGGGTTTGCCGTCCATAGGCCGATTTCATCGCCTTCCTCCCACTCTCGCCGCGGGCGATCCTAGCGCAAATTTCGCGCGAATTGACCCGCCTCCCGACCGCGGCTCCCCGCTTCGTTCGTGGCCGCGCTCGTCGCGTGGGCCTTCAGCCCACGGACGTGATCCGTGGGCATCCACGTCTTTGCCGCCGGCAGGAAAAGACATGGATGCCCGGAACAACGTCCGGGCACGAACGAAGTCTAAAGCTCGGGATCGATCAGCAGCCGTACCTGGTCGAGTGCCCGGACCAAGTCCGGGCACGAGCGAAGTCTGAGGCATCGTCACGACCGCTCAGATCGGCGGGGGCTTGGTGACCTGGAAGCTTTGGCGGGTTTCGATGCGGTTGAGCCAATTCTGCAATTTCGGATGCTCGGCCAAGGGCGCCCGGCCCTCGGGCACATTGCCGAAATAATAAAGGAGCGGGGCGGCCGAGAGGTCGGCGAGGGTCACATAGGGGCCGGCAAGAAACGGGTGGTCGGCCATCAGCCGGTCGATCTCGGCGACGCACAGCCTGGCGCGCGGCACGGCCGCGGCGATCGCATCCTCATCGGGCGCGCCGCCGAGGCGCGGCACCAGCATGCGGTTGTAGAGGATGGCGCCGGCGATGCTCGGCCAAGCATAGGCGTCGACGATGCCCATGATCTGGTTCATCCGCGAATATTCGTGCACGTCGGTCGGCTGCAGCGGCGCGCCGGCAAAGCGCTCGTCGATATAGCGCATGATCGCCTGCGTCTCGTAGAGCGCGAAATCGTCGTGCTCGAAGGCCGGCACCTTGGCAAACGGGTGGCGCGACAAATGCGGTTCTTCCTTGTGGCCGCCAAACGGCACCGGAACAAGCGTGTGGGTGACGCCCTTTTCGGCGAGCGCGAGCCGCGCACTCCACACATAGGTGCTGCCGGCCGGGCCATAGACGATCGGATGGGCCATTCCTTCAGTTCCCCCTTCGCTTCACTTCTTGGTCGATGTCCCGGACAAGGCCGATGATGTCCCGGACAAGGCCGGGGTCGCCGCGCCGCCGTTGTTGAGGAGCGCGCCGAAGATCGCCGCGGCGCTGTCGATCCCGCCACCGCTATGGCCGCCGCCGGTGTTGACCACGGTCTGCGGCACCAGCCGCCCGACCAGCGAGACGATCTCGGGCTTTTGCTCGACCGCTTTCAAAAATTGCTGGACGAGGTTGATCGTCAGCACCCGGTCTTGGCCGAGCACATCGGCCTGCGCGCGTTGGCCCTGCGCAATCTCCTCGAGCTCGAGCTTTTGCCCCTCGCCGCGCAATTGGGCGGCATCCTTGTTCTGCGCGGCGACCTGGACGCCGATCAGCGCCTCGACCAATTGGTGCTGCTGCTCGGCGGTGGCGCGCGCCTTTTCGGTCTGGATGCGCTGGGTCTGCGCCTTTTGCTCCTGCTGGTAGGTCAGCTGCAATTGGTCGGCGAGCTGCTGGCGCAAGCGCGACACCAGCAGCTCGGGCGGCAATGCCACATCGCCGAACTTGACCTCCTTGATGACGATCCCGGCGCGCAATCCCTCGGGCCGGATCGCCTCCTCGACGGCGCGCTCCAGCGCTGCCCGGTTGTCGGCGAGGTCGAGCACATGGCGGCCGTTGGCGCCGACGACGTTGCGCACGATCGAGCGGATCGTCGGCACCATGATGTTGTTCTCGATCTCGGGCAAGCCGCCGACCGCGGCGACGACAAAGGGGGCGTTGTCGGGTGTCACCTGGGCCAGCACCCTGAGCTCCAACGGCACGAGCCAGCCCTCGACAAAGGGCGTCACCGCCGGGTCGGCCGCCCCTTTCGGCACCGGAATGTCCTGCGAGCGCTGGGTTTGCGTCAGATTGCCGGCCTGGTCGAGGCTCAGATCGATATAGCGTTTTTTGTAGCCGCCCTTGAATTCCCAGGTTTGCACCCGCGTGCTGATCATCGTCACCTTGTACGCCGCCTCGTTGACGTAGTAGCGGCCCGGCTGCAACGCCTTCTCCCACACGCCGATGCAGCCGACCGGCACCAGGACCGCGGTCAGGACGCCTTCGTCCTCCTTTTTCTGGCCGGCGACGACGGCTTCGCCGCTCGAATTGGTGAACACCCGCTTTTGCTGGCACGAGGTCGGCTTTGGCGCCACCACGCTGCCAAAATTTACCGCGGCGACGACATTCGATTTGACGACGCCGACCGCACCCTTGGGGATATCGACCGCGTCGAGAACGCTGACATCCCACAGATAGGTGTTGAGGCGGTAGTTGCCCGGCGTCAGGACCGTGGTCTGCGGCCCGCGCTGCCCGCCATGGCCGAGGAAATATTCGGCGTCGAGCATGTCGAGCTCGTGTCCGGGCGGGAAGGCATCGGCCAGGTATTGATCCGGCTGAAGCGGAAGTCCGTCCTTGGCGCTTAAAAAACCGTATTTGCCCGATGGGATCGAAACCACCTTTTTGTTTTCTACTTGGTAAATAACATTGACCAAAAACCAAGGGTGCCAGCCGGGGGCCAGGATTTCGGCCTGCGGGCCTTTTTCGCCGTGGGTGGCGATGATGTGCTCGCCCGGCAGGGAGGCGGTGCCGTAGATCTTGTTGAGGACCGCAATCTCGTCGGATTCGACATGGACATAGGAGGTTGCGGCGAGGCAAATCAACGCGATCGCGACAAACGCGATGCGCAGCGACAATGACAGGCTGCGAAAATCGGGCCGGGTACGGCTGACGAAAAGGCCGAGGATGCTCGGTGCAACCGCCGCCAGCACGAAATAGAGGATCGCGACGACAACCCAGAACATCAGAGCCTCCCGTCATCCGCGTCTCAGCTCAGCCTCAGCTCCACCCGCTATGATAGCACCGTTGACGACGCGAAGAGCGGCACTTCAACCCATATACCGGCAAGCCCCCATATACGGCAGGCCCCCCACATACCGGCAAGCCCCCCACGCACTGACAAGCCCATGGAGCATCTCGTCCAGCCGACGCTCGCCTTTATCGCCGCGCATTCCGGCTGGGCGGTGGCGATCATGTTCGTGACCGCGTTTGGCGAGTCGTTCGCGTTTTTGAGCCTGCTGTTCCCCGGCACCTCGCTCTTGATCGCCGCGGGCGCCTTGATGTCGGCCGGGACCCTGCCTTATCTGCCGGTGCTGGCCGGGGCGATCCTGGGCGCGGTCCTCGGCAATTCGGTCTCGTACTGGATCGGCCGCCGGTTCGGGGGCGGCGTCGGGCAGATTTGGCCGTTCACCCGCAACCCGAGCCTGCTGCCGGGCGGCATCCGGTTTTTTGAGCGGCATGGCGGCACGAGCGTCTTTATCGGCCGGTTCTTCGGCCCGGTGCGCGCGGTGATCCCGCTCGCCGCCGGGATCCTGCAGATGCCGCCCGGACGCTTCTGGTTCGCCAACGTCACCTCGGCGCTGGTCTGGGCGCCGATGCTGCTGTTTTTTGGCGACGCGGTCGGCAGGGCCGGCGAGCATGTGATCGGCTGGGGGAGCACGGCGCTCGTGGTGTTCGGGGCGCTGACCCTGTTCGGCATCGCCGGGGTGGTGTGGGCGGTGATCAAATCGACCCGCCCGCGCTCCTGAGATCCAGCCCGACCCTGGCCCGACCCGGCCCGAGCGATCGGAAATTGACTCCGGCCGCGGCCCCGCTATAGTCCGGCCGCATTCGACAGCAAACACGCGAACCGGATACCGAAGCTGATGGGCAGCAAGCGCGAGGAGCCGAAATACAAGATCAACCGCCGTCTGGCGGTGAATTTGTGGG
Source organism: uncultured Alphaproteobacteria bacterium (assembly GCA_963702685.1). Taxonomy (GTDB): domain Bacteria; phylum Pseudomonadota; class Alphaproteobacteria; order ATCC43930; family CGMCC-115725; genus AP-15. Next base: position 38,652 of record CAVPDQ010000018.1, read on the forward strand.
GGCGGCCGAAGAGCCCGCTCAACCGGCGCGAATACGGGCCGGGCCAGCACGGCCAGCGGCGCAAGAAGCCGTCCGATTTCGGGACCCAGCTCGCCGCCAAGCAGAAGATGAAGGGCTATTACGCCAATCTCGGCGAACGTCAGTTCCGCCGGCTCTATGAAGAGGCGGTGCGGCGCCGCGGCGACACCGGCGACAACCTCGTCGAATTGCTGGAGCGGCGGCTCGATGCCGTCGTCTACCGGATGAAGCTGGTGCCGACCCCGTTCGCCGCGCGCCAGCTGGTCAATCACGGCCATGTCCGGGTCAACGGCCGCCGGGTCAACATCCCGTCCTACCGGGTGCGCGACGGCGACGACATCGAATTGGGCGCCAGGGCCAAGACGATGGCGCTCGTCATGGAGGCGGCGCAATCGGGCGAGCGCGACGTTCCCGATTACATCGAAATCGACCACGACCGCATGAAGGGCCGCTTTGTCCGGGCGCCAAAGCCTGCCGATGTGCCCTATCCGGTGTCGATGGAGCCGAACCTCGTCATCGAGTTCTATTCGCGCTGACCCCTGCGATTTGGGCTAAAAGCCGCCCCTCCGGGCGGCTTTTTTGTTGCGCGCGCCGATCCTGCGCCGACATTGATGGGCGGAATTGCAACGGGCGGTGGCGATGCTGGTCCTGCAACTCTCGATCATCCTCTTGCTGATCCTGCTCAACGGCTTTTTTGCGATGGCCGAGATCGCGCTCGTCTCGGCCCGGCCGGCGCGTCTGCGCCCGCTCGCCGACAACGGCAATGCCGGGGCGCAGGCGGCGCTCGAATTGAAGGCCGACCCGTCGCGGCTGCTGGCGACGGTGCAGATCGGGATCACCGTGATCGCCGTCCTCTCCGGCACCTTCGGCGAGGCCACCTTGGGCGATCGGCTGCAGCAGGCGCTCGCCGGCGGCTCGGGGTTCGCCGCGCGCTATGCGCATGCGATCGCGATGGCGGTGGTGGTCGCCGGGATCTCCTATGTTTCGCTGATCCTCGGCGAGCTGGCGCCAAAACGGCTGGCGCTGCTGCGCCCCGAGCGGATCGCCGCCGGTCTCGCCCGCATCATGCGGGTGATGGCGCGGGTGGGCGCGCCGCTCGAATGGTTCTTGAGCGCCTCGGCCGATCTGGTGCTGCGCCTCTTGCCGCTGCGCAGCGCAGGCCCCGCACCGGTGACCGACGAAGAGATCCGCTTTATGCTGCGCGAGGGGGCGGCGAGCGGGCACATCCATCAGACCGAAACCGAGATCGTCTCGATGGCGCTGCGGCTCGGCGATCGCCGGGCGAGTGCCGTCATGACCCCGCGCACCCGCATCGAATGGCTCGACCTCGACGATCCGGAGGCGGAAAACCGGCGCCGGATCAACGACAGCCCCTATTCGCGGTTTCCGGTCGTGCAGGGCGGCTCGCAGCATGTCATCGGCGTGGTCCAGGCGAAGGACCTGCTCGCCCGCTGCCTCGCGGCATCGCCGTTCGACCTGCGCGCGGCGACGCGGCCGCCGCTCTATCTGCCGAACACGGTGACCGTGCTGCGCGTCCTCGAAGTGTTCAAGAGCGCCGCCGAGCCGATGGCGCTGATCGTCGACGAGTATGGCGACCTCGAAGGGCTGGTGACGCCGAGCGACATCCTCGAAGCGCTGGTCGGCGACATCCCCGGCACCGGCGACACCGACCAGCGGGTGGTGCGGCGCGAGGACGGCACCTGGCTGATCGACGGCCTCGTCGGCCTCGACGAATTGAAGCAATTGCTCGGCCTCACGCGGCTGACCGGCGAGGACGCCGATTTTCACACGCTCGGCGGCTATCTGATGGCGCGGCTCAACCGCGTGCCGATGATCGCCGACCGGATCACCGCCGACGGCTGGCAGCTTCGAGATCGTCGATATGGACGGCCGCCGCGTCGACCGCGTGCTGATCTCCCCCTCACCGCCAAAAGCCGGCGCTGACCCGCCCGCGCGCTACCCCAGTGCCAGCCGGCGCGCGTCGCGGTAGCCGGTTTCCGACAGCTCGCCCCAATCCATCACCCCCGCAAGAGAGGGAAAGTGGGGT
>CAVPDQ010000019.1:0-24133 GCA_963702685.1 uncultured Alphaproteobacteria bacterium
AGGCCGGTCAATATCCGCGCGCCGGGTCGACTTGGTGGCGCAGCGGGTGGCCTTGTTCGAGGCGGCGGAGGTTGTCGAGGACGAGGGGGGCGGCGGTTTCGGGGTTGGTCGAGCCGGCGATGTGCGGGGTGACGAGGATGCGCGGGTGTGACCAGAAGGGGTGCTCGGGGGGGAGCGGCTCAGTGCGGAAGACGTCGAGGGCGGCGGCGGAGAGCTGGCCGCTATCGAGGGCGGGGATCAGGTCGTCCTCGACGAGGTGGCGGCCGCGGCCGGCGTTGACGAGGCCGGCGCCGCGCGGCAGGGCGGCGAAGGTGCGGGCGTTGAGGATGCCTTCGGTCTCGGCGGTCAGCGGTAAGAGGCAGACGAGGATTTCGGACGCCGCGAGCAGAGCCGCGAGGCCGTCGGGGCCGGCATGGGTACGAAAGCCCTCGACCATGCGCGGGCGGCGGGTCCAGGCTGAGACAGGGAAGCCAAGGGCGGCGAGCTTTTTCCCCGCTTGCTGGCCGATCTCGCCAAAGCCGAGGATGCCGACCGGGCGCTCGGCGGCGTTCTTTTGGTCGAGCTCGCGCCACAGCCGTGCCGCCTGCTGGGCGCGGTAGTCGAAATCCTGGCGGTGCAGGCGCAGGACCTGGAGCGCCACATATTCGGCCATCGCGTCGGAGAGGTAGGGGTCGATCAGCCGGACAAACGGCACCTGGCGCGGCAGCGCGGGGTCGAGCAGCAGGTGATCGACGCCGGCCCCCAAAGAGAGGATCAGCCGCAAATTCGGCAGCGAGGCGAGAAAGCCCGGCGGCGCGCGCCAGACGAGCGCGTATTCGATCTCATTGGGGTCGCCGATCTCGGGCCAGGCGCGAAATTCGAGCCCCGGCCGCAACCGGCCGAGAACCTCTTGCCAACGGGCGGCCGAATCGACCGTGGAGCGGAACAACAACGCCATCGCCCGGCTCATAGCACAAAGCCGGCTCATAGCATAAAGGCTGGCGGCGCGATAAGCTCGGGGTTCCCCGGTGCCATGGCGCCGGTTCTCCTCTGCCCACGGCTTGCGGCGGATACGAGCCCGGGACGCCGGCTGCCAGACCAAGACCCGAATAGGTTGCATCAGCCCGTCAGCTTCCCTCTCCCCCCGATCGGGGGGGGAGAGGGTTGCGAAGGATTGGCGAGGGCCACGGGTCCGGCCGGAAGCCGGCCCGCTTTCGCGGGGCGACGAGAAAGAGATGATCGCTACTATGTTATCTGTCTGAGCTGCACCACCAGGAGCAACGAATGCGAAAGCTGCTGTCGGCGGGTGTCGCAGCGGCGATGGCCATGATCGGCATTGCCCACGCGGCGGCGCCGGGCCCGGCGATCTACCAGGTCGGGCTCGCGACGCGCGCCTTTGCGCCGCCCGAGCCCTATGACTGGCGCGGCGACGCCAACCACAAGCTGACCGCGACGGTGTGGTATCCGGCCGCGGCCGGAGCGGACGAAAAACCGCGGCAGGTCGGCCCGCCTGGCGACCCGTTGTTCGCAGGCGTGCGGGTCGCCGCTGCGGCAATCGCGGCGACGCCCGAGAAATTTCCGCTGGTCGTGCTGTCGCACGGCACCGGCGGGACGGCGGAGACGCTGGCTTGGCTCGGCACCGCGCTCGCCGCCCGCGGCTATATCGCTGCCGCCGTCAACCACCCCGGCAACAATGCAATCGACGGCTACACGGTCCCGGGCTTTACGCTTTGGTGGCTGCGGGCGCGCGACCTCGGCGCCGTCATCGACGGCATGCTCGCCGACCCCCGCTTTGGGCCGCGGATCGACCCGCGCCGGATCGGTGCCGCCGGGTTCTCGCTCGGCGGCTATACGGTGATCGAGCTCGCCGGCGGCGTCACTTCTATGGCGCAGCTCCGCGCCTTTTGCGCCTCGCCCGAGGCCGACGGCATGTGCAAGTCGCCGCCCGAATTCGCCGATCTCTTTGAGAAGTCGCGGGCGGTGGCCGAAAGCGATCCCGCCTATCGCGCCGCACTCGCCAAAGACGGCCAATCCTACCGCGATCCGCGCGTGCGGGCGGTGTTTGCGATGGCGCCGGCATTGGGGCCGGCTTTCACGCCGCAGGGCCTCGCCGCGATGGCCGTGCCGATGGCGATCGTCGCTGGTGCGGGCGACGAGGTCGTGCCGATCGGCAGCGGCGCGCGCGCGCTCGCCGCACATATCCCAAAGGCCGAGCTGACGATCCTGCCGGGGGAGGCCGGCCATTATGTGTTTGCGCCGGTCTGCACCAATGCCGGCCGCGCGGCGCTGCCGGCGATTTGCGACGACCGGCCGGGCGTCGATCGCGCCGCGATCCACCGGCAGGTCGTGCAGCTGATCGAGGCGTTCTTTGCGCGCCAGCTGAAATAAGCAGCCTCAAATCTGCCACAGCCGCGGCAGCAGCGGCGGCAGCGCCAACGCCTCGGCGCGCAAATGGCCCGCGAGATCGGCATAAGCGCGGCGCAGCGCCAACGTGTCGGCGGCGAGCCATCGCGCGATCAAGAGGCCGGCGAGCGCGGTCGCACCCGCCCGGACCCCATTCGCGATTGCGGCGGATTGGACATTGCGGGCGCCTTCGAGAAATTCCCGCGGGTCGCGACCAGCCGGCGCCAGGATCAGGGTGGCGAAGCCCGCCGCGTTGTCGAAGCAGGCGGGGTCGGCGATCGTGTCGCCGATATCGCCGTCGAGATGGAGCGCGTCGCCCCAAACAAGACGCCCGTCGCGCCGGACTTCCCACACCTCGTGCAATAAGCCTTTGGTGAACCGTTCGCCGCGGGCGCGCCGGCCGAAAACGACGATCTCGCCGCCGAGAAATCCGGAACCCGCGGTCAGCTCGACGATGGTCTTGCGCCGCAACCGGGCGCCGTCGAAGAGGATCGTCTCCGGCGGCAGGAATTCGAGCGCGGCGCCGGCGCCGACGGTCAATTTTTGGCCGACCTCGGTCGTCGCACCGAGCGAGCGATAGATCTTCTCCGCGGCCGACGCCGTGACATGGGCGCAAGCCCCCGCCTCGACACGGGCGGCGACATCGAGCCGGTCGCCGGCAACAAGCCCGCCCGAGGTGGTGACCAATACCGCAACCGGCGGCTCGCCGGCGGCTGCGGCCGGAAACAGCACGCGCAGCGGGTCGCGCTCGTAGAGGTGGGTGAGCCTGGTGACCCCGCCGCGCCGGGCAAAGCCGATTTCCGCGGCGCCGTCGGTCAATAGCCGAGGGCGAGACCGTCCTTGCGCGGCTCGGAGCCGCCGATCAGGACGCCGCGCTCGTGGTCGATCCAGATCGCCTGACAGCCGCCGAGCGGCACCTCCTGCACCGCGATGTCGTGGCCGCGGGCGGCGAGATCGGCGACGATCGGCTGGGGCAAGGTGGGCTCGACCTGCAACGCTCCGTGCAACGCCAGCAGGCGCGGCGCCTCGGCCGCCTGCTGCGGGTCCATGCCGCGATCGAGCAGGCGATGCAGAAAATGCGCGTGGCCCATCGCCTGGTATTGCCCGCCCATGACGCCGAACGGCATCATCGCGCGCCCGTCCTTGACCAGCATGCCGGGGATGATCGTGTGGAACGGGCGCTTGCCCGGCGCGATCGCATTGGGGTGCCCCGGAATGGTGCGGAAACCGGAGCCGCGGTTGTGCAGCAAAATGCCGCTCTCCGGCGCCACAATGCCGGTGCCGAACGACGAGAACAGCGAATTGATAAACGAGCACGCATTGCCGTCGCGATCGACGACGCACAGGTAAACCGTGTCCTTGTGCTCGATTTCGGCCCAGCGCGGGCCGGGCAATGCCTGGTCGAGCCGGATCGCCCGGCGGCTTCGCTCGGCGCGCGGCTCGGAGAGGAAATCGGCGACATTGACCGGCACATGATCGGGGTCGCAGATAAAATTGTCGCGCACCCAGTAAGCCGCCTTTTGCGCCTCGACGAGGAGGTGCAGCCGATCGGCCGCGCCAAACGCATCGCCGCCGAGCGCATAGCCGGCGAGCGTGCGCAGGATCATCAGCGCCGCCATGCCCTGCCCGTTCGGCGGGCATTCGTAGACGTCGTAGCCGCGATAGGGGGCGGTGATCGGCTCGACCCAGTTCGAGCGCTGCGCGGCGAAATCCCCCTCTTCGTGCAGCCCGCCCCGAGCCTTTAGCGCGCCGAGGATGTCGCGCATCACCGCGCCGCTGTAAAACGCCTCGCGGCCTTCGCGGCCGATCCGGCGCAAGCTCGCGGCGAGCGGCGGGTTCGCCATCCGGTCACCGGCATCGGGTGGCTTGCCGCCCGGCAGAAAGAGGGCGGCGGTGGCGGGATCGCGCAATTTCGCCTGGTTGCGGTGCCAGTCGGTGGCGATCCGCGGGGTCACGACATAGCCGCCCTCGGCCGCCTTTGCCGCCGGCTCGAGCAATTCCGCGAGCGGGCGTGTGCCGTGTTCGCGGTTGAAGAGGCACCACGCATCGACCGCCCCCGGCACCGTCGCGGCGTGCGGGGTCTGGACCGCGATCTCGCGGATGCCGTGCTCGACATACCATTCGACGGTCGCTTTCGCCGGCGCCCGGCCCGAGCCGTTCAACGCCACCGGCAACGCGCCGCCCCGCGAATAAAGGATAAAGCAGTCGCCGCCGATCCCGGTGCTTTGCGGCTCGACGACGCATTGCATGGCGACCGCCGCGATCGCCGCGTCGGCGGCATTGCCGCCCGAACGCAAGACATCGAGCGCGGTCAGGGTCGCCATCGGGTGCGAGGTCGCGGCCATCCCGTTTGCCGCCATCGCCGCCGAACGGCCGGGAATATTGAAATCTCGCATTCGCCCGCTCCTCGCGTTCCGGGCAGCTTGCCCGCCGACCGACGCAATCCAGACCGGCGGGGCCGCCACTTGCCGGGTTGTAATGCCCTGTCCTAGGTTGCGGGTCAATTCGCCGCCGGAATCACGAAAACGTCATGGACGGAATTTTGACGCCGCTGCGCTTCCCGGTTGCGACGCCGCCAGGACCGGGCGAGGTATTGGCGATCGCGCCGGGCGTGCATTGGCTCAGGATGCCGCTGCCCTTTGCCCTCGACCACATCAATTTGTGGCTGCTCGAAGACGGGCCCGGCTGGACGATCGTCGATTGCGGCTATGCGACGGCCGAAACCCGCACCTTGTGGGAAGCAAATCTTTACCCGGCATCTCGACGGCCGGCCGGTCGGGCGGGTCATCGTCACCCATTACCATCCCGACCATGTCGGGCTCGCCGGCTGGCTCACCGAGCGCTGGCAGGTGCCGCTCTCTGATCACCGAGAAGGAATGGCTCCATGCCCGGGTGATGAGCCGGGAGAGCGATGATTTTCTCCCGCTGCGCCGCGACTTCGCCCGCCGCGCCGGGCTCGACGAAGCGGCCGGCGAAGTCTTTGCCGAGCACGGCAAGGGCTATCGCCGCGGCGTGCCGTCGGTGCCGCCCGCCTATCATCGGCTCGAAGACGGCATGGCGGTTTTGATCGGCGGGCGGCAATGGCGGGTCATCGTCGGCGAAGGCCATGCCCCGGAGCTCGCCTGCCTCTATTGCGCCGAGACCGGTGTCTTGATCGCGGGCGACCAGGTATTGCCGCGGATTTCGCCCAATGTCAGCGTCCAGGCGCACGAGCCCGACGGCGACCCGCTCGCCCGATTTCTGCGCTCGCTCGACAAGCTGCGCGCGGCATTGCCGCCCGAAACCCTGGTATTGCCGTCGCACAATCTGCCGTTTTTCGGTCTGCACACGCGGCTCGACGAGCTCGCGGCACACCACCGCGCCCGTTTGAGCGAGGTGCTCGCCGCTTGTGCCGTGCCGCAAAGTGCGGTCGATCTCTTGCCGGTGCTGTTCCGCCGCCCGCTCGACCGGCACCAGACCGCGTTCGCCCTCGGCGAAGCCCTCGCCCACCTGCATTACCTCGTCGCCCAGGGCGCGCTCGCCCGCGAGCTGGAGGCGGACGGGGTGCAGCGCTTCCGCGTGCTGTGACGACGTTTCCTTTCTCGTCGTCCCAGCGAAGAAGCGTGTGAATTTATCCCGCGGCTGGGTGCTTTACCTGCTTCCCCGGCGAAAGCCGGGGTCCATCGTGCCGCCCGACGGCCGTCGAGAGCTGGTATGCCATTGCCACCTGAGGAAAATTTGGAGCGTTGGAAAGGTGGGTCCCGGCTTTGCGCCGGGACGGCGATTTCTATCTCGGCCGCCAAGCCTTGATACGCGAATGAAACGCGTCTGGCGAATGGGGGCCTTCGCCGGCGCTGGACTTGCGGGGTTGCGCGCGCAACGATCAGGAGAAGGCCACGCGACGAGGGAGGGTGATGTGATTTGGGGGAAAAAGCTGGGGCATGTCGGCGCCGCCGCGGCATTGGTCGCCGCACTCGCGTTTCCGGGCACCCCGCGGGCGGCCGAGCCGATCGTGATCGGGTTTGGCATGGGGCTGACCGGCGGGCTCGCCGCCGCGGGGAAATCGGCGCTCCTGGCGATGCAGATCTGGCGCGACGACGTCAACGCCAAAGGCGGCCTCTTGGGCCGGCCGGTCAAGCTCGTCTATTACGACGACCAATCGAACCCGGCGACGGTGCCGGCGCTCTATACCAAGCTCCTCGATGTCGACAAGGCCGATTTTATCGTTTCGGGCTACGGCACCAATTTGACCGCACCCGCGATGCCGGTGGCGATCGAGCACAAGCGCCTCTTTCTCGGGCTCTTCGCGCTCGCGGTCAACAGCCAGTTCCACTACCCCAGGTATTTCTCGATGCTGCCGGCGGGGCCGGACCCGAAACATGCCTTCTCGGAGCCGTTCTTCAAGGTCGCGATGGCGTCGAGCCCGAAGCCGACGACATTGGCGCTGCTCGCCGAGGACGCCGAGTTTCCGAAAAATGCGTCTGAAGGCATCCGCGACCTCTCCAAGAAATACGGGTTCAAGATCGTCTACGACAAGACCTACCCGCCCGGCACCGCCGACTTCACCCCGATCGTCCACGCTATTCAAGCATTGAACCCCGACATGGTGTTTGTCGCGTCCTATCCGCCGGGCTCGGCCGGGATGCTGCGCGCCGCGACCGAAGTGGGGCTCAAGACCCGGTTCTTTGGCGGCGGCATGGTCGGGCTGCAATACACGCCGTTCAAAGAACAGTTTGGGGCAAAGCTCAACGGCGTGATCGATTACGATTGGTGGATCCCGGCGCCGACGATGCAGTTTCCCGGCATCCTCGCCTTTCTGAAGAAGTACCAGGCCAAGGCGCCGGCCGAAAAGGTCGACCCGCTCGGCTGGTACCTGCCGCCTTTCGCCTATGCGGAATTGCAAGTGCTCGGCGACGCGATCACCGCGACCAAGACGCTCGACCAGGACAAGCTCGCCGACTACATCCGCAGCCACCCGTTCAACACGATCGTCGGCGACATCAGCTTTGGCAAAGACGGCGAATGGTCGAAGCCTCGGGTGCTCGAAGTGCAATGGCAGGGGATCAAGGGCAACAGCCTCGACCAGTTCAAGGACACCAAGACCGAGGCGATCCTGGAGCCCTCGCAATTCCGGACCGGCAAGGTCATCGCACCCTATAATGGCGGGCAGGAATAGGAGACGGAAATATGGCCAAGATCAATCACGTGGCGCTCAAGGTCAACGACCTCGAAGCGGCGACCAAGTTTTACGAGAACGTGTTCGGGTTTCGCCAGGTCGGGACCGGGCGCTCGCGCGGCCACATCTCGCGGCATTTGACCGACGGCTATGTCGATCTGGCGCTGATGCTCTATGACAGCGAGGCGGACGAGGAGGCCAAGCTCGTCGGCGAAGGGCCGGCGATCCACCATTTCGGGATCGCGGTCGCGGTCGAGGACCGCGCGGCCACGCTCGCCAAGATTGCCGCCAACGGCGGCACGATCCTCTCCAAGCCCGATGCCGGCACCGTCAAGTTCCGCTCACCCGACGGCACCATCGCCGAGATCGCCGACCCCGGCCGCTACGAAAAGCTCGCCGCAGAGCACGGCAAAGAATAACACGGCAAAGAACAGCACGGCAAAGAATAGCTGCGCGCGCTGTTACTGCTTTCTCGCGGCGACGTGCTCGGCCTTCGACAGCGTCAGCTTTTCCGGGTGGACGATAGTTTTGTTGGCCGCGGCGCGCGCCGCCCCGAGATTGGGGAATTCGGTGTCGGCGCCGTCGCGCTGCAGGACATAGGTGGCCGTCATCGGCTTTCCCGATTTCTGGTCGGCGAGCGAGCGCTTGACGATCGTCCAATGGACGCGGCGGGTACCGTTGTCGGCGGCCTCGTCCTCGATATCCTCAAAGCCGCGATCGACCACCGCTTCGAGCGCGTAGAGCTTTTGCTCGACGCGTCGTGGCGAGGCATCGCGACGCCCGCCGCGCGGCCCGCCGGTGCCGCGCCCGCGCGCCCCCCGTTCCTGCGCATCGCGCCGTTCGGGGCCGCGCCGTTCGGGGCCGCGCTGTTCGGGGCCGCGCTGTTCGGGGCCGCGCTGTTCGAGGCCACGCTGTTCGGGGCCACGCTGTTCGCGGTCCGCCCCGGTGGTCTCTCCCGCCTGCCTCTCGCCGGCGCCGCGATACCGTGGACCTCGGTTTTGCGTCGCACGATCGGATGCGTCCGCCGACCTCCCCTCCCCGCCCTGGCTTTTGCCGGCGGGTGTCCCCGGCCGGCGGTGCGGACGGCGTGGGCGACGCTCACCCGGAGGCCGCGCCGGGCTCGGGCCGGTTGCGCCGGCAGGTGTGGCGGCAGCCGCTTCTCCCACCGGCAGCCCCGATCCGGTCCCGGTCGGCCGCGGCGGCCGGCGGCGGCGCGGGCGCGTATAGAGACGCAGCGTGGTCGGCCGCGGCGCCGGCATATCGCCTGGCTGCTCCCCCTCTGCGCTGCCATCGGCCGGGCTTGCGCCACCAGCCGGCAGCCCATGACCGGGAGCCCGCCGCCGACGGCGACGGCGACGCGGCCGCGGCACGCCGTCTGCGGGCATGCCGTCTGAGGGCACGCCGTTTGGGGGCACGCCGTCCGGGGGCACGCCGTCCGGGGGCACGCCGTCTGCGGGCACGCCGTCTGCGGGCACGAAACCAGCGGCTGAGGGCTCGCCCGGTTGTTGATCGGCGCTTGGCGCGGCTGTCTCGGATGCGGCTTTCCCGTTCTCCGCCAGAGAAGGCGGCGCTGCAGCTTGCGACGCTGCCCCGGGCGGCGACCGTCGGCGACGGCGGCGGCGCTGCCGGGGACGGCGCTCGCCGCTCGGCGGCGCCTCGCTCATCTGGCTCTCGCCGCTCGGCGGCGCCTCGCTCAGCGGGCTCTCCGCGGCCGGCGTGGCCGGTGGCTCCGCGCTGACCGGCTCGCTCGGCGGGTCGTCGGCAGAAGGCGGCATCGGCGGCGTTCCTCGGGCGGCGTTATCGGGATCGCAACCGTAGCACGACCGGGCATCGCGGGCGAAGCCGCGAAGCCGCCCGATGTCAGATTGGCGCTGCCGCTGCACCGGTCGCCCGCGGCGAGGCGAGCGGCCCGGCATAGAACAGGACAAAGAGGCCAAAGGCAGCGCTCCACGCGGCCCCGGCAAACCACAGCAACAGCAAATACGACCCGCCGCCGAGCGGGGCGACGAGCCGCAGAGCTGCGGCGATCGTCACCATGACGTAGATCGCGGTCGTGACGGGCCCCGCCGACAGACCGCGCCCGGTGTGGCCGAGCGAGGCCCGCGTCATCACCGCCAAGGTCATCGTGCCGACAGCGCCGACAGTGAGCGCATGCAAGGCTGCGCTCGGCGGCAGCACCGGCACCAGCGCGTCGAAGCCGAGCAGCAGAAGGCCCAACGCCAGCCACAAATAGCCGAGGTGCAATACCCAAACGAGCGGCTCGCGCCAGCTCGCTCGCCCGTGCCACCGGACCAGCCGCAGCCCGATGGCGAGCCCGGCAGCGAGCCCGGCCCATGGCGTTGGCGGCGCCTCGGGGCTGGCGGCCCAGAGCACCAGAGCGATCGCGACAATCGCCAGCACTGCGCGGTCGAGGCGGCCGAACGGCGCCGGCGCCCCGATGTCCGGCCGCTCCTTGGCGAGCCAATTGCGGGTAAAGCTCGGGATCAGCCGTCCGCCGACAAAGCTGATCAGCATCAGCAAGGTGGCGAGCCCGATCCGGTTGCCGAGCGCGGCGGTCGAGGCGAGCCCGACCGCCTCCAGATGGACCAGGAGATTGCCGGCCAGCAGCAAAGTCAGCGCCCCGACCATCGGCAGATTGCGCCAGTTTCGGCCGGCGACGATCTCTCGCGCCATGGCCGCCAGAAAGACCGCGGGGAAGGCCAAATCGCAGGCCATCGCCGCCGGCGCGCCGATCTGCGCCGAGGACAGCACCGCGACCCGCCCGAGCGCCCACAGCGCCACCAGCACGGCGAGCGGCACGCCCTGCAACGGCATGCGCCCGGTCCAGTTCGGGATCGCGGTCAGCAAAAATCCGGCGACCACCGCTGCGGCATAGCCAAAGATCATCTCGTGCGCGTGCCAGATCGCGGCGGGGAGCGCGGTCGGGAGCGTCGCCTGACCGCCATAAAACGCCAGCCACAGCGGCATCGCCAGCACCGCCCAGAGCGAAGCGGCCAGAAAAAACGGACGAAACCCGGCAGACCAGATCGCCGGGCCGGCCTGCGGGCGATAGCGGGGGATGGCGCTCATCGCGTCCTTTGGGTGAGGCGCCGATTATGCGCCATGGTACAATTTGGGTATGACCAGCATCCCGGCAACGCCCCGCGCGACGAGCGGCGATCGGATCAGCAATGTCCTCAAATGGGTATTGCTGGCGACCGCGGTCGCGACCTTCGGTCTGCTCGCCTGGGCGACCGACGTGACCTATCGCACCGCGCCGCCCCAACCCGACCGGTTTCTCGCCGCCGACGGGTCGGTGCTGATGTCGGCCGCCGGCATCGAGGCCGGCAAGGCCGCCTTCCAGCAGGCCGATTTGATGGATTACGGCAGTCTCTACGGCATGGGTTCGTATTTCGGCGAGGATTACACCGCCCAATACCTGGTTCGTCTCGGCACCCTCACCCGTGACAACATCGCCGAGGCCCGTTTTCGCCAGCCGTTTTCGGCGCTCGACCCGGAGCGGCAGGCCGCCGCCGGCGCCGCCATGCGGGAAATCTTGCAGCAGGTGGATTTGCGCCGCGGCGAGGTCGTGCTGCCGGCACCGCTAGCCGCCGCGGTCGCGGCGCTGAAGTCCGAAATCGCCGAAGGGCTGCTGCGCCACGATTTTATCCGGGGCTGGACCCGGGCCTACAGTCTCGATCGGCAGCAGGCGGTCGCGACCGCCGAGTTCATCCTCTACAGCGCATTGACGACGGTCGCCCGCCGGCCCGGCAGCGATGCCTCGTGGACGCAGAACTGGCCCTACGAGCCGCTGGTCGGCAACGCGCCGACGACCGACACCTTTCGTTGGACGTGGATCAGCTTCTGCTTCACTTTTTTCTGCTTCGGCCTCGTTCTCTTTGTCTATCACCGGTATCTGGCCGACCCGGACCGGGCGGCGATGGACCCGGTGCTGGCCGCGTTCCGGCCGCTGACCCCGAGCCAGCGCAAAACCGGCAAATACTTCGTGGTCGTCGCCGCACTGCTGCTGTTGCAGATCGCCGCCGGTGCGGTCATGGGCCATTATTATGTCGATCGCGTCAGCTTTTACGGCATCCATCTCGACGACGTATTGCCGTTCAATTTCTTGCGCAGCGTGCACATCCAGGCGCCGATCCTTTGGATCGGCTTGTCGTGGATCGGCGCCGCGCTGTTCCTGGCCCCGGCGATCAGCGGCGGCGAGGCCAAAGCCCAGGGCGCGCTGGTCGATCTGTTGTTCTGGGCGACGCTCGTCGTTGTCGGGGGCGCCCTCCTCGGCAACTACCTCGGCATCATGGGGATCATCAGGCGCGGCTGGTTCTGGTTCGGCAATCAGGGATTGTCCTATATCGAGCTCGGCCGCTTCTGGCAGATCGCCTTTTTCCTCGCGCTGGTGTTTTGGAGCGTCTTGGTGCTGCGCGCCTTATGGCCGACCGGTGCTGCATTGTCGCAGGCGACGCGCCAGTTCTGGACCGGCCGCATCCGGCTCGAACATTTGCTGTGGGCTTCGACCACCAACATCGCACTCCTCTATGTCTTCGGCATGATCCCGCTGACCGGCGTCAACAGCTCCTTCACGATCACCGATTTCTGGCGCTGGTGGGTGGTGCATCTGTGGGTCGAGCAGTCGTTCGAGTTCTTTGCCGCGGCGATCAGCGCCTACCTATTGATGGCGGTCGGGCTGGTGTCGCGGCGCTTGGCCGAGCGCGCGGTCTATTTCGAGCTGATCCTGATCTTTTTGGGCGGCGTGATCGGCACCGGCCATCACCTCTATTGGGCCGGCGGCCCGGGCATGTGGATCCCGATGGGCAGCATGTTCTCGTTCATCGAGGTATTGCCGCTCGTGATCTTGGTCCTCGAAGCCATGCATCAGCACGATCTGATAAAACTCAGCGGTGAGTTCAAATACGGGCTCGCTTATACCTACATCATCGGGGCCGCGTTCTGGAATTTTGTCGGCGCCGGCGTCTTCGGCGGCGGGACATTGAACGCGCCGCTGATCAACTACTACGAACACGGCACGTTTCTGACCTTGAACCACGCCCACACCGCGCTGTTCGGCGCGTTCGGCCTGCTCGGCATCGGCCTGATTTATTTTTGCTTGCGCTATGCCGCTGCCGACCAGGCGAAATTCAGCGATCGGCTCGGCCTGTGGGCATTCTGGCTCTACAATGCCGGCCTTCTGCTGTGGATCGCACTCAATTTCTTTCCGATCGGCTGGCTGCAGCTCGACGCGGTCTACGAGCACGGCCTCGCCTATGCGCGCAGCCTCGAATTCTATGACACGACCCTGCTGTGGCAGTGGCTGCGCTTTGTCGGCGACGTGCCCTTTGCCGCCGCAGCGCTGATCATGGCTTACGATTTCATCGTCAAGCTCGCCCCGCTCTATCCGAGCTTCCGGGGGCGCTTGGCCGTGGCCGGGCCGCGGTGACGATGCGGATTGCATGATGGACGATGTAACGATCGCGCGGACGCTGCATGTGCTGGCGGTGGTTTTGTGGATCGGCGGCGTCGGTTTTGTGACGACCGTCCTGCTGCCGGCGCTGCGCGGCACCGTGCCGCCATCCGAGCGGCTCGCCCGCTTTGACGCGATCGAGCGCCATTTCGCCTGGCAGGCGCGGCTGACCACCCTCCTCGCCGGCATCAGCGGCTTCTATATGACAACTCGCCTCGACCTCTGGGACCGCTTTCGCTCCGCCAGCTTCTGGTGGATGGATGCGATGGTCCTGGTCTGGCTGATCTTCACCGCGATGCTGTTTGTTGCGGAGCCGCTGTTCGTGCACCGTTGGCTGCGCCTGCGGGCGGCGGCCGATCCCGACGGCACCTTCCGTCTGATCGAGCGTTGGCACCGCGCGCTGTTGGCCTTGAGCCTGATCACCGTCTTCGGCGCCGTCGCCGGCAGCCACGGCCTCGTATTCTTCCAATGAGGAGGCGCCTCCGCGTGGCGTCCGGTCCGAAAGCGCCCGCTCACACCCGCTCGTAGTCGCTGCGCTCGCTGATCGGGAGGCCCTGGAGATAGCGGCGCAGGCAGTCGAGGCCGAGCTCGACCGCGCCGAGGCGCACCCATTCGCGGCCGCCATAGATGCGCGCACGACGCGATTCGCCACCCGTGGCCGAGGCGATCGCGAGATGGATGCTGCCGCCGAAATCGATGCGGTCGGGGCCGTCATCGACCTCGATCAGCACCGCGAGCGCATGGCTCGCCCCGGTCTGCGCGCGGGCGGCGCGAGCCACCGCCTCGGCGATGTCGCAGGTGATCTCGCCTGAAATCAAGGCGCCGTCGAGGCCGAGGGCGGCGGCAATTTCGGCCGGATCGCGGGCGACGAGGCCGCGGCGGAACAGCTTTTCGGCCCCTGGCAGATGGGCGAGACGCGCGGCGATCTGGCCGGCGGTATAGGTCTCGACCACGCTCAGCGACCCCTCCTGCCGGGCGAGCGCGTCCGATATCGTGCCTTCGAGCGTCTGGTCGTCTTCGCCGAGAATAAAGTTGCCGAGCCGCCGGCGTACCTCGGCCACGACCGGCGCGAGCTTGCGGTCGATGTCGGCGCGGTCGCTGCCACGCACGGTCAGCTTGGTTTCGATCTGCGGGTAATGGCTGCGAAAGCCGAGCTTGACGGCACCCCCCGGAACCAGCTCCTCGACCCCCGCGAGCAACGCATCGACATGCGACTCACCGAGCCCATAGGAATGGAACCGCTTCAGATGAATGACACCCGGCGTCCCGGCGCGCGCCAGGATGCGCGGGATCACCTGCTCTTCGAGCATGCGGAACAGCTCGCGCGGCACGCCGGGGGTAAAGAAAAACCGCGCCTTGCCGATCTCGAGGGCAAAGCCGCAGGCGGTGCCGATCGGATTGTCGATGATCTCGGCAGTCGCCGGCAGCATCGCCTGCTTTTTGTTGTTCGGCGACATGACCCGGTTGCGCCGGCGAAAAAACTCCTCCATGCGCTGGAGCCAGTCTTGGTTCAGCACCAGCTCGGTGCCGGCGGCGCGCGCGGCGATCTCTTGCGACAGATCATCGACGGTGGGGCCGAGCCCGCCATTGACGATGACCGCGTCGGCCCGCTCGCCCGCCATCCGGAACGCCGACAGCAGTTCCTCACGGTCGTCGCCGACGATCGTGCCCCACGCCACCGACAGCCCGAAATCCTCGAGCTTCTGACTCATATAGTTGAAATTGGTGTTGACGATCTTGCCGGTCAGCACCTCGTCGCCGGTGCAGATGATCTCGATGCGCATGCGCCTCTTCTCGCCCGATAGGCTCGCAGGCGCGGCAATCGCGCAGGTCGGAGCCGATGGCCGGAGCATACGATCAACCGCGTCGCAGCGGCAGCCGTGTCGTGCGGCGAGAAGGCCACAAACGTCCCGGTCCGATCATGCGGCGGCGGTCCACGAAAACCTCCACATGAGAAAAAAAGGGGGCATGTGCAAGCACATCTTCGTTGCGGTGCAGGAACTTCCTCCCGCGGCCGGAAGTTTGTGAAGGCGCAAAATATCAAACCATGCACCTGATAAATGGGAGGATCGGCCAGTGCAGATGCTTCTCGGGGCCTTGGTTGCGGCTTTCGTTATGGGCAGCCTGCCGGGCCGCTCGCAAACCGCGCCAGCGCCGGGCCTGTCGGACGGGCAAGCGCAGGCCGGCTTTACTGCCGATCCGGCGGCCAGCACCTCTGTGCCGGCGGCCGTCAAACGAGATCGGCCCGGCTCATCGGGCGCGATTTCGCCGCACATCCCGATCGGGCCGGCAATCGCCCGGCAGAAGGTTTCCGGCTTTCGCAGCCCGCCGGACCGGATCGACCAAATTTATCCGGTGTGGGCGTGACTCCGCCGTGCAACGACTGATTTTCCGGGTTAGGCCTGGGTTGGGCCGGCAGCGGCGGACCCTGGGGTTTCGGCAGTTGGAGATTTCGCCATCTGCCGGTGCGATCGCAGGCGAGCCCGCGCGAAGCCGTTGAACCAAATCGCAGACAGCCCGTTATCGATCGTGCCGAACGGCCCGGGGGAGAATCGTGCAGACAGCCGAAGTGCGGGTCGCCGGCAGCGACCTCTTTCAGCAATTGACCGAGATGCGGGTGTGGCTGGACGGCCGTTGCTGCGAGCCGTCGAGCGTCACTTATTTCTACCTCGGGCCAGGACTTAAAATTCGCATCGTATTCGAAACAGGTGACGATGCCCGAGCATTCGCCCAAAAGTTTGGCGGCGCTCTGCTGGCCGATGCGTGCCCCTCGCCGACGCGCGCCCTGGGCACGGTGACCGTTCCCTAGGAAATGAACGGGGCCGCAGGCCCGGTACGTCCCCCGGTATACGTCCCCCGGTGCGAGAGGCGGCCCGCCGACATTGCCGCCATGATCGACAAGCGGCTGGTGCATGCCGGCGAATCCGTGCAACGATCGCGGGGTCATATGCGCTTTCGCCAATCTCTCCGAAGGGACTGTCCGGACATGACACAAACGTTGCAGGGGACGAGATTTACCGCGGCTCCATTGACCTTTGTCGTCAAGCACGAGCTGTGGGACGGCAACATCCACGACCATGCCGACCAGGGCGTGACCATCGCCGTGGCGGCGCAGGTCGGTGGCAAAGAAACCGCGCTGTTGCGGTTCAACTGCTTCGATCAGGAACGAAGCTACATCTATGGGCCGGAGAACTCCGATCCGCCGGGCGGGGCCGAGATGGCCGACGACCAGGCCCCGACGATCGCGAGCCTCGGGCAGGTTTACCGAATGGACCCGATCGCGGACGGCAACCCGATTGGCTGGACGGTGCGGACGCTGGAGACCAAGCTCCCCAAGATGCTGGAAAGAGCCGGGTATCCGCAGATCGCTGCCGCCGCCGATCTCGGCGAGGTGCGGCGTGTCCTGCCCGAGGTGGAAACCTGCGCCCACGGGCTCTTTGCCGCCAAGCGCAACACCGTCAAGCATAACCGGGGCACGGATATTTTTCCGGCCGGCAATATTCGCTTCGGGCTCGAAATGCGGCGGCAAGCCGGGGGTGACGGCGGTCTTGCGGTCCATGTCCTGACCGACATCGGCGGCTCCGCGGGCAAGACCTACGTCGACGAGACCGAGATCCTGGCCTTCGACTGCTTCTGGCAATCCCCGCATTATCACTATGGCCCGCGCAACAAGAACCATCGCATCTTTTGGGACAAGACATTGGTCGAGGATCCGCTCGGCTGGGTTTTCGAGCAGCTCGAAAACCGGAAATTGGGTCAGATGATCGAGCGGGCCGGCTATCCCGGTGTCGCCGCCGATCTCGATCTGGAAAAGATCGCCGCCATCTTGCCGACGGTGAAAAAGAAGGCGCGCGAGATGCAGGCCGAGGGCGAGGCATTGACCGGACACCCGGGCTTGCCTGCGGAGACGACCCCAAACCTGGTCCCCGGCTGATACCCAACCAAAGGGCGCGCACGGCCTCTCGCGACAAGGCGGTTGCTCGCGCGCCCGACGATCTTTGGAGGCCCGACGATTTTTGGAGGTTTGAGAATGGCCGATACGTCTGAATACGTCCCACCCAAGGTTTGGGCTTGGAACAAGCCGAGCGGCGGCAGGTTCGCCAACATCAACCGCCCGACCGCGGGCGCGCAGCACGAGAAGGAATTGCCGGTCGGACGCCACCCGTTGCAGCTCTATTCGCTGGGCACGCCAAACGGCGTCAAAGTCACGATCATGCTCGAAGAGCTGCTGGCGCTGGGCCACAAGGGCGCCGAATACGATGCCTGGCTGATCCGGATCGGCGACGGCGACCAGTTCGGCAGCGACTTTGTCGCGGCCAACCCGAACTCGAAGATCCCGGCGCTCGTCGATCGCAGCGGCCCCAAGCCGATCCGGGTCTTCGAGACCGGCGCCATTCTGATGCATCTCGCCGAAAAATTCCGCGAGCTCCTGCCGACGGAGGCCGCGGCCCGCGCCGAATGCCTCTCATGGCTGTTCTGGCAGATGGGCAGCACGCCCTATGTCGGCGGCGGCTTCGGCCACTTTTACGCCTACGCGCCGGTAAAGATCGAATATGCGATCGACCGGTTCGCGATGGAGACAAAGCGGCTGCTCGACGTGCTCGATCGGCGGCTCGGCGAGAGCGAATATGTCGCGGGCCCCGCCTACACGATCGCCGACATCGCGATCTTCCCGTGGTATGGCGGGCTGGCGAAGTTCAACCAATATGGGGCGGCCGAGTTCCTTTCGGTCCAGGACTACAGACACGTCCAGCGCTGGGCCGACAAGCTGCTCGAACGGCCGGCCGTCCGGCGCGGGCGCATGGTCAACCGGCTCTCCGGCGAGCCGTCGAGCCAATTGCACGAACGCCACGACGCCAGCGACTTCGAAACCAAGACGCAGGACAAGCTCGCCGCCGCGGGCTGAGCCGGCGTTAGAGCGGTTTTCGACCGAATCGATGCACTGGGCACGCATCACCCCCACCCCGACCCGCCCCCATCGAGGGGGCGGGAGCACGGCGTGCTGATAAAGGCCCTCCCCCTTGATGGGACCCTTGATGGGGGAGGGTTTGGAAGAGGGTGAGATGAGCGCGGTGCAATTTGATCGGAAACCGCGCTACTGCAAGCCGTAAAACCCCATGGCGCCGCCGGCCATGACCTGGTGCTTCGCCGCGAGGGACAGCGGGCCGAGCCGGTCGCGGACCATTTGCGGGGCACCGGGAAAAAAGCCGTCCTGGTGCGGATAGTCGGTCGCCCACATGATCTTGTGCGGACCGATATAGTCGGCCAGCACGGCGATCGAACCCTCGACCGGCTCGAACGAGATCCAGCAATTGCGCTGGAAGAGCTCGGTCGGCCGCATCTTCGGCGCGGTGTCGTTAAAGCCATGGTCGTCGAAATGGCGGTCCATGCGATCGAGCCAAGGCGCCATCCAGCCGCCGCCCGATTCCAAAAAGGCGATGCGCAGCCGCGGATGGCGGTCGACGACGCCGCCCCAGATCACCGCCATTGCCGCCAGCATCATCTCCATCGTGTGGCTGATCATGTGGCGCGCCGCGCGGTCGCTCGCGAAACGATCGACACCGACGGTCGGCATCGCATTCGTCTGGCCTTCATGAAAGCCGATCGAAAAATCCAGCGCCTCGGCCGCCGTCCAGAACGGGTCGTAGATCGGATCGCTGATCATCTTGTTGTCGTGATACGGGTTCGGCCGCAGAAACCCGCCGCGCATGCCGAGCTCCTTTTTGGCGTAGCGCATCTCGGCGATCGCCAGCTCGACCGACTGCATCGGCAGCATCGCGACCCCGAACAGCCGCTCCGGATAGGGCTTGCAATAATCGGCGAGCCAGCGGTTATAGGCGCGGCACATCGCAGCCGCCATCGGCGCGTCATCGACCGCTCCAGCGAAGAGCCCGAGGCTCGGATAGAGAAAAGCGGCGTCGATGCCGTCGAAATCCATGTCCTTGATCCGGGCGTGCGGATCGAACCCGCCCTTCTTCCCTTCGGCAAATTTCAAGCTGTCGAGCTTGACCGTGCCCTGGCGGACACCGACCGCGCCGAGGCTGCCGATCCCCCGCGGATTGCCGAGCAGCTTGCCGTCGACGCTCATGCGCTCCTTGCCGTTCTCGTCGATGACCATGCGCGGCCGGCGTTCGCGAAACGCCGGGTCCATATATTCCCCCACAGCGAGAACGGCTCGAGGACATGACCATCGGCATCGATCGTGTTGTAGGCGAGCGCCATGACCCGTCTCCTTTTGGGATATGTACGGCCCGCCGATCCTAGCCGACGCCGGCGAGCGGCGCGAGGGCGAACCCGGAGCGGGAGGCAAAAGAGCGCGCCCGGGCGGCCTGTGGCCGGGGGGCTTGTGGCAGGCGCGGCTTGTGGCAGGGGCGGCGAGCGGCGACAATGTGCCGATTTCGGCGTTTGCGCCCGCCAGTCACCTGATGAGGACCGTCATGTCGCTTTCGAACTCTCCCGATCCCGCGCTGCGCGAAGCGGTGGTGCGGCAGGACCTCGGCAGCGTCCTGCACCCGATCGTCCAGCATAAGACCCTGGAATCGAAGCAAATGGTCGTCAGCGGCGGCGAGGGCTCGACAATCGTCGATGCCGACGGCACCGAGTATCTCGACGCCATGGCCGGGTTGTGGTGCGTCAATATCGGCTATGGCCGCAGCGAGCTCGCCGAGGTCGCCGCCGAGCAGATGCGCCAATTGTCGTATTTCCCGCACACCGCAATGAACGCGCCGGCCGCGGGGCTCGCGGAAAAGATCAACGGGCTGATGGGCGGCGGCTATCACACCTATTTTGTCAATTCCGGCTCCGAGGCGAACGAGGCCGGCTTCAAGATCGCCCGGCAATACATGAAGCACGAATATCCGGGCGAATACCGCTTCAAAACCGTGAGCCGCTATTTCTCCTATCACGGCACCACGCTCGCCACGCTCGATGCGGGCGGCATGGGCGAGCGCAAGGCAAAGTTCGAGCCCTATTCCGGCGACTTTGTCCATGTCGCCCCGCCCTATTGCTACCGCTGCCCGTTCGGGCTCAGCTATCCGAGCTGCGGGCTTGCCTGTGTCAAGAACATGGAGCACGCGATCCAGGGCGAAGGGCCCGAGACTGTCGCCGAGGTGATCGTCGAGCCGATCATGAGCGGGGTCGGCGTCGCGGTGCCGCCCGACGAATACCTGCCGGAGGTCGAGCGCCTCTGCCGCAAATACGGCATCCTTCTGCACGTGGACGAGGTCATCAACGGCTTCGGCCGCACCGGCAAGATGTTCGCGCACCAGCATTATGGCGTGTCGCCCGATATCGTCGCCGTCGCCAAGGGCATTTCCAGCGCCTACCTGCCGATTGCCGCGACGGTGGTAAAGAACAAGGTGTTCGACAGCTTTTACGGCGATCCGGCCGCCAACCGGCAGGTGGCCCAGGTCAACACCTATGGCGGCCACCCGGCCGCAGCTGCGGTCGCCTTGCGCAACATCGAGATCATGGAGGCCGAAAAGCTCGCCGACCGGGCGGCGGATGTCGGCGCTTATCTCCTCGACGGGGCACGTGGATTGATGCGCCACAAGGCGGTCGGCGACGTCCGCGGCAAGGGGCTCCTGATCGGCATCGAGCTCGTCAAGGACCGCGCCACAAAGGAGCCGGCGGACTCGGCGCAGATCGGCGGCCGTCGTCGATTTCTGCCGCGACCACGGCGTCATCGTCGGCCGCGCCGGCGGCGGCGCCCGCTACAGCACCACCATCGCGCTCAGCCCGCCGCTGGTCATTACCCGGGCGGAATGCGACCGCGTCGTCGATACGCTCGACCGGGCGTTGCGCACGCTCGATCGCGCCTGATCGACCGCGGGCGCCGGGAGGCAGGGCATGCGGGTCGGGATTCATCTGCCGCATATCGGGCGCAAGGCCGGACCCGAGGCGATCCGCCGCGCCGCAGTCCAGGCCGAGGCGCTGGGCTTTGCCGACGCCTGGGTCAGCGAGCACATCATCGTGCCGAAGGGGGCGGCCTACCCGCCATCGGCGCTGTTCTACGACCCGGTGCTGACCTTGACCTGGGCCGCGGCCTGCACGCACCGGATCGGGCTCGGCACCAGCGTCCTGGTCTTGCCGATGCGGCACCCGCTGCCGCTCGCCAAGGAATTGGCGACATTGCAGAACCTCAGCGGCGGCAGGCTGATCCTCGGCGCCGGCGTCGGCTGGATGGCGGCCGAGTTCGCCGCCCTCGGCGCACCCTTCGGCGAGCGCGGCCGGCGCATGGACGAGGGCATCGCTTTGATGCGCGCGGTCTGGTCCGACGACCCGGTCACCTTTCCGACCCGCCATATCCCGGCCGTGGTCGAGGAGATGCGGATGCTGCCCAAGCCGGAAAAGCCGATCCCGATCTGGATCGGCGGCAGCTCGGCAGCGGCGCTGGCGCGCGCCGCCCGGCTCGACGGCTGGCACGGCTCGCGGCTGTCGCCGGACGACGCGCGGCCCATCGTGCGCCGCCTGCGCGAGCAGCGGCCCGAGCCCGAATTCGCGATTTCGCTGCGCTATGGCTGGGACGGCAAAGACGAGGCGGCGCTCGCCGCCCGGCTCGCCGCCTATGGCGAGGCCGGCATCGATCATGTGCTGGTCGAGCCCGCCGAACGCATGCTCGAGGATTGGCTCGCCGCCGTCGAACGCGTGGCGCGGGCGAGCGAGGGCCTCCGATAAATCTCGCGGGGACGATGCAGGTGGCGCCAGGTTGAGGGGTGAGGCTAAGGTCACGTCATCAAATTCTCCTTAAACCTGTTTGTGCTAAAATAGCGGCATGAAACCATCCGACGCTCTGGCGGCACATCGCAGCGAGTTGCGCGATCTTGTGGGCCGCCACGGTTTGACATACGTCCGCGTCTTCGGATCGGTAGTCAACGGCACCGACCCGGAGGAAAGCGACCTTGATTTGCTGGTTGACCCGACCGACACGACCAGTCTCTTGACGCTTGCCGGCTTCAAGACCGACGCGGAAAATCTGCTCGGCGTACCTGTCTCCGTGCTGACGCCGAACGCTCTGCCGCTCGAGTTTCGCAACGAGGTCCTGCGGCAGGCGCAGCCTCTATGAAACATCCGGAACGCGTCGAAGATTATCTCGGCCACATTGCTGAAGCGACCGAGCGCGCGACCAGTACACCATAAAATGCCTGCAACCGTTCCCAATATAGTAAACTGTCACCGTAACCCCGCGAGAAGGTGACGGGCGCGCGAGCCGACCGGCGCGAGCTTCTAAAGATGCTCGACCGGCTGGCCCCCGGCGACGTGGTGACGGTGACGCGGATCAACCGGCTGGCGCGCAGCACCTTCGACCTGTTCGCCATCGTCAAGCGCATCGTGGACGCCAAGGCGCAATTCCGGTCACTCGCGGAACCGTGGGCCGATACCGGCATCAGCACCGGCCGCTTAATGCTCGCCGTTTTGGGCGGGCTTGCCGACGTGGAGCGCGATCTCGTCCGCACCCGTACCGCCGGGGGTCGCAGCCAGGCGCAGAAGCGCGGCCAGCGCATGGGCCGACCGTCGAAGCTTACCGACGCGCAAAAAGCCGAAGCACGACGGCGGCGGGCGGGAGGCGCGACGCTTACCGAGCTCGCCCGCAGCTACGATGTGGGCAAGAGTGCGATATTACGACTGTGACGAGGGACTCCTCTCCGGCTAGCGAGACGGCGGCGCTAGCCGTAACGTCGCAATATCCACCATTCGCGCCCAGCACCCTCACCCTTCACCGAATACTTCCCGATGATACGCAGAAACATAGCTAAACGGAGTGCCAGTTGGTTTACCCCATGTGAGCGCAGTCCCGGGGCCAATATTGATTGCTGCCCCCGCACCCGCCAAGAGCGCGGACACAGTAGGCAGTCCTAGGGCAAATGCTGTTGCCGCGACGGTTGCACCTTTAATAAGATTTAAGCTCGCATTTAGGCTCGCGGGGCGGAATTTGAATCCGGTCTCTTTAGAGACACGGATGTCAGCAACGATTGCGGCTTGCAGAGCCTCAAGCTCGGAATTAATTGACAATGCCCCGTCACCAGCCGCGAGTACGCGCTGGTAGACAGCTTCCAAGTGGTACCGAAGCGCATGCAATTCCGCTTTTCGCTGTTCGCGGAATTCCAATATGTCCTGTAGGGGAACGTCCTTGTCAGGAACGGGAATTGCTCGATGCAACTGAACCAAAGCACCCCGACCCACAATGAGGTCAGATTCCGGAAACGAAAGCGCCCGCTCACCCGTGGCGACACTCCAAACACCAGGTTCCTTTTCATCAAGCAACCGAAATACACCGATGTGTGCTTCAAGGAACTGCTTTGGGCTAATTACACCGGCTTTGAAAGGCCACCTGGTTCGCTGCAAAATATGGGCATTTTCGAGAAATTCACCCTCAGGTCCCGAGTCTATATAAATGGCCTGGCTTGCGGGAAATTCGAGACGGTCCCAAAAAAGCAACCAAAATCTGAGCTCTTGCGAATCGAGGCTTGCCGTTTTTATAAGGACTCCGTCGTCAGAAATCTCGGCAGGTGCGGAGATAACTAGCCCACGTTCATTGGGCATTTCGTCAGTTCCTTGACCAAAGTAGTAGCACAGGAGCAGCCCGCATTCCTAGGGTAGCTCCCGGCTTGCTAATTTTCAAGAACATCGATTCCGCGACATCGGCCGGCGATTCTCCGTAAAGCCATTATGCGGCTCCCCTACCGCCGCGGTTTGACATGCATCGGATTACTGGGTCCGCGTGACACGGACGACGCGCCGGGTGTGTCGGTTTCCCGCTGGTGAGAACGGGAGGGCTTATTTGCGGGGGTGGTTCGAGCGAAGTAGGCTGATCCGGGAGATGATTTGGCACGGTGGATCAGCGGCGGGGTTTGGACTGGTTCAGGGTTAGCGCGGCGCGGATCAGGGCTTTTAATGCCTCGTCGTCGATCTCGTCGCCCTCGCGGAAGTCGATAGCGCGGCGGGTGTTGCCGTCGAGACTGGAGTTGAAGAGGCCGGCGGGGTCCGGCAATGCGGCGCCTTTGGAGAAGGTCATCTTGACGAGTTTTTATAGGTCTCGCCGGTGCAGATGATGCCGGCGTGCTCCCACACCGGACCCCGCGCCACTTCCACTCCTCGACGATTTCGGGATCGGCTTCCTTGACCAAGGAACGCAGCCGGCCGAG
>CAVPDQ010000020.1:0-332395 GCA_963702685.1 uncultured Alphaproteobacteria bacterium
GCCTGATCAGCCCTTGTCGCTGGCCGTGAGCAGGGCGGCGTGACGCGCCCTCGCAATACATTCCCGGGTTTCCGCGGCCGGCTGCCCTCGAACGGCCCGAGGCCATGCCCAAACCGATATTCTCGCGCGAGACGCCGACATGCGGCGCAGTTTTATTTAAGCCGCGCCGCATGTGGCGCTTACTGCGGGACCCAGTCGGGGACGGTGCAGTTGGTGCCGGGTAGTTTCGTGTAGTGGCACTGCCCCCCGCTCTGGTCGGGCTCAATCGTGGTATTGAGGAACTTGACGGGCCAGGCCGGCTTTCCCTGATCTTTGCTATCGGTCGGGAACGGAACCGGCGCCGGCCGGTGCGGCGACGGGTCCTCGATCGTCGCATCCGCCTTGAACCCGGTCTTGGGGATCGTGAACGAAAAACCGTAGCAGCCCTTTGGCGGGCAATCGAGGTCCTTGACCGCCCACTGGCTGCAAACCGCAGCGGCCTGCTGCTTGATGGCCGGATTGGCTTTCACCAACGGGTCTTGATCGGTCAGCCCCGAGCCGCAGCTGTCACCCGATGCCTTGCAGAAGGTGAGCGGCTGGCACAGCCCGTTGGCTGGGATCGGCTCGAGCGAGTTGTCCTTCAGCTTGCTGAAATCGACGGTGACCGACACGATACCGCTTGTCGCGACCTCGCTGGTGTCGGCCGTCAGCCACGGTTGCGTCGTGGCAAAATTTTTGTTGTGCGTCAGATCGATCAGCGTCACCTGAATCGCCTTGATGTCGGCCTCGGTAGCATTTTCCCCGAGATAGATTTGATAGGTCTGGCGTGTGCTCGGCTTGGCGTAGACGAAAAAGACGTCGTAGGTGCCGATAAAGGTATGGTCGTCAATTTTCGTGTCGGGCTGGAACACGTTGAAAGAGGTCGTTTCCGATGCGCCACCGTTCTGGGTGTTGTATTGCTCGGTCTGCTGCATCGTCTTGCCGACGGTGGTGTCGAGATAATAAGTGCCGTTGTTGACGGTCAGCGTCTCGCGCGTGCGCTTGGCGGTGCCGGCCATGCGGATAAACGGCCAGCGGCATTTTGTCGTTGTTTGATTGCTGCTGCAGTCGTTAGCCACCCAATGCGCCCATTCCCGGGTCTGCCCGGTCTTGTTTTTCAGATCGCCCTGATCGCCGGCGAGGAACTGGCGGTAGAGCGGCACCCCGTAGCATCTGGGATTGGTGCAATCGGCGTCCCAAATCCCGCCCTCCTCCGTATGATGGATTACCGTCGACACATAATCGTACGGGCTGGTCTTGGCCGTCACGGTCGGCGCCGCCTTTTTCGGCGACGTGCAGGCGTTGATGGGCTGGTTGTTCGGGCCGATGTTGGAGGCGCATTCCGGGGTCTCGACCGGTGCCGTGAAATAATCGTCTTCGTTGACCGAGATCGTCTGCTTCAGCGGGTTGGGCGGGTTCGGGCGGACCGGCTGCAAGAGCGAGTTGCTGAGACCGGTCAGCGAGCCGTCGTCGTCGTTCAATTCGGTCTGCCGGTCGATGCTGGTAAAATCGTTGAAATATGTTTTCGGGTTTACTCCGGGCGCCAGGCAGTAGACGCTGCCGACCGCATCGCTGTTGGTCAGGTAGGTCCCGGCCTGCCCGAAATCGCCGGTCTCCGGTGTCGATCCGGCAAATGGCTTGAACAACGGGTCGATCACGAAATGGCGGATATCGACATTGCCGAAATAGAGGTTGTTGGCGTGGAACGCCGGCGGATAAAAGAAGCCGTTGGGTTGTTTCCAGGCGATCGCCGCGTTCGGCAGATAGCACGGGTTCTTCGCGTTGGCGTCTTTGAGCACCCCGGCCGTCTGCTTTGTGCCGTAGATGCACTTGTCGATGGCGGTGTTGAAATCTCCGACCGGGCAGGGTGCGGTCGACACATTGAGATAGGCGGTCGAATCGCGGTAGGACGGCCCGTCATAGATGTTTTCCATCCGCTGGTTGTTGAAAAAGCCGGTAAGCGGCAGGCTGACGCCCTCGGCCTTGTTGAGGCAATAGCCCGGCAATGTCGAGCCCTTCGCTTTTTCGCATTTCTCGGCGGCGGAGGTGAACGAATTGAACGGCCCGATATCGAGCGCAAAGCGGTGGGTCTCGTCTTGCGGCTGGGTATGGCCGATCAGGATCGAATCACGCAGCAGCGCCCAAAAGCCGGTGATGATCGAGGCGCGCAGGACGTCGCCGCCGGTGACAAAGGTAACGCCGCCCTGCTGCACGTCGGTAACGACGCTGTTGGCCACCAGATACCATTGCGGCCGCAGCCAGATCGCCGACACGTCGCCTTGCGCCCAGTGAAACGACGAGGTGAAGTGGTCGATGACGGTCGGCGCGCAGGGGAACATCGGGTTGTTGGGATCGTCCGGCTTGTTGCCTGCCGCCAGAAACGCGGTGCCGTCGGTGCAAGGCGTTCTGAGGCCCGCATGCCCCGGCTTTGGCGGGCTGCAATCCGGCACGTTGGCAAAGTCCGAAACGGCGCAGCGCGTCCCTGCCCTCGCGCCGATGGCATGCGGGTAGAACTTGTCGTTCACCAGGTCGGGTTGCGTTGCCGGGGCCTTGTTGGGAATGGGAGCCCGCGCCGGCTTTGGCGCAAAGCTCGCGACCTCCGCGACAAACGGGATGTTTGGTGGATTGTTCTTGGCCTCGTCGGCAGCGACAAAGCCTTCGCATGCCGGTGCATCCTGCGTCGTCTGGAACGACATCATCGTCGATGTCGCGTAGTTCCCGTAAAAGGATTCGAGCGGCGTCGAGCCGGCCCATAACGGAAGGCGCTGCAGCCCGGCATAGCCGAAATGGACCGTGCCGTCGTCTTCCGTCCCGCCGTCGGCCCATTTCATGTGGGTGGTCGGCCTGACCGGATCCGGCTCGACGTACTGGTTTTTCGCCGTGGGCACATCGGGCGTATCGCTGTTTGCCAGCGGCACAAACCAATAGGCCGCGCCGCAGGCCCCGGCACCGGCCGCCATGTTGCCCTGGAAATTGTTCCAGCCGTTCGAGATCCAGAACACCGTCGGGTATTCGTTGTCGGACCGGTACACAAACCCTGGGTTGGCAACGTTATCCTTGTTCATTTTCTTAAAGGAGGTAGGATCCTGGTTGTCGGCGAGAATCCCGGGAATGTTGCGCGGGTTCTGGTCGTTGGCGATCGCCGCGCGGGCAAAGATGCCGATATTCGAATAGAAGTTGTTGTTGGCCTCGGTGCCGTCCTCGAGATAATAGCCGTGGCCGATCGACTTCCAGCCGACATTACGCTGAAAGGTGACGCCCTGGGTGTCGTGGACGACATACCAGCGGGTGTTCAATTCATTGACCGCGGAATCTTCAACGATCGTGCCGGCCGGCACCTGCCGCGCCATGTGGAAATGAACCGGATAGTGCCCGATCTTGCCACCCTGCCCGAGGTTGACGAGCTCGACGCCCTGGATCTGGACCTTCTTGAAGCCCTGGCGGTAGATGGTATGGCCGCCAAACGAGTAGTTGGGGTCTTTCTTCAGCGCGGCCGCATAGGTTTCGTCGACGGCGTCGCCCTCCGAGACGATGCGGATGCTGCGCGTCAACAGCGCCACCGCGGCGCGCGTATCGGCACCCTGCGCGACCAGGTTTTTGTCCATCCCGGCGGCTTCGAGACGGGTTTTCGCGGCCCCGAGATCGATCTTGTAGCGCTCGCCGCTGTGGAACCATTTGATCGCCGGGGTGAAGGTGACGTCATCCCCCTGCACCTGGCTGATGGTCAGCAGCTCGGAATGGCCGGGCAGATAGTCGGTCGTGGTGACGACGATCTGGTCGCGGGTTCCGTCGCTCGGCAGCCACCACCGTTCGGCCGGTGGTGGCTGCCGAGCGACCGTCAGCGACGTGTCGTCGACATTCAGATTCCCCTTGAGCCGCCTCCAGCTGTTGCCGGTCGCGAGGTGGTCGTTGTCCAAGCCGTCGGCCGCCCCCTTGTAGCCGCGCAGCATCAGCGTGCCGCCATAGGACACGGCCAAGACCTTGTAGCCGAAATACCCGACCTTCCCGGCCGCGGCGGCGCTGCCGCACAGCGCTTTGCCGTCCGACACCGAAAAGGTCTTGCCGTTGGTGCATTTGCCGTCGCCGTAAAGCGGCCCGTAATCGTAAAAGAAATCCTTGACCGTCTTCGCCAACCCCGGAATGCAATCCAAATCCTTGGTGGTCGGCGTATCGCCGCACCCTCGAGGACCGTGCTGCCGTTGTTCTGCCAGACTTTCGGCGGGATGCCGCACGGCGAACCGTCGTCCAATGCGGTTTTGCACAGCACGCCTTGCCCTTGGTCTTTGGCGGGATCGCCGACACTTTCGTTCTTGCCATAAAGATGGATCGTCAGAAACCCGCCTTGCTTGTCGGCGAGGCGGGGCGTGCCGTAAGGGCTCGCCGCGCCAACGGTCAGCGCGGCGTTCGCCTCGACGATGATCGAGCTCGCCCAGAAATCGATGTTCGGCGACCCGCTCGCCGGCTGCTCGAATTCGAGGCTCCCGCCGCCATAGATGTTGACGTTGGCGTAGAAATACTTTTTCGCCGTGTCGACCTTGCACACCCCGGTGACCAGGAGGTCGGGCTGCACCGCGTCCGTGCCGCCCATCAGCAGGGCTTGCGCCGGCAGGTTCATCCCGTCCTTGCAGGTGGTCGGCGTCGGCGCGGTCTTGACGCTGGCCATTGCCGCCGGCGCCAGCGCCAGCAGCGCCGCCGCGACAAAGACGCCGATCGCCGATGCCGGACAGAACCGCCGGCCGAGAAGGAGGGAGGCCATTTTTTGTGCTTTCTCGCCTGTCACGCTAATTTCCGATCACCCAGCCAAACGCCGGAGAACAAAACCGACGATCGCCGCCCTGTCAATGAGGAGGGCGGGTCGGCCGGTCACTTCGCAACCGAAGCCGGGACCCAGTCGGGGACCGGGCAATCGGTGCCGGGGAGCTTCGGATACCGGCACTGCTGCGTGCTCGGGTCGGGCGCCACCGGCGTTCCGAGAAACTCGACGAGCCAGCTCGGCGACCCCTGGTCTTTGTTGTTGTCGTCGCTCGGGAACGGCAACGGCGCCGGCCGGTGCGGCGACGGGTTGTCGAGGGTCGCGTCCGCCGTGAAGCCCGTCGTCGGGACCGTGAACGAAAAGCCGTAGCAGCCTTGCGGCGGGCAATCGAGGTCCTTGACCGCCCACTCTTTGCAGACGCCGTCGTTTTGCGTTTTGAAGTGCGAATTGGCGAGCACGAGCGGGTCGGTGTCGCTCAGCGCCGTGCCGCAGGTGATCGGCGCCCCTGCCGACGGCTGGCAAAAGGTCCGCGGCTGGCACAGCCCGTTCGCCGGGAAATTGCCGGTGTCGAGCGTGCCGTCCTTCAATTGGGTGAAATCGACCGTGACGGTGACGATGCCGTTTGTCGCAACCTGGCTGGTGTCGGTCGATAACCAAGGCTGCGCCGTGCCGAATTTGGGCTGGATCGTCAGATGTGTCGAGCCGCATCTGGATCGCGTTGATATCGGCTGCGGTCGCATTTTTGCCGAGGTAGATCTGGTAGTGCTGCCGGGTGCTCGGCTTGGCGTAGACAAAGAACACGTCATAGGTGTCGCCCGGTTGGAATACGTTGACCGAGGTGCCGATGCCCGTCGTGTTGAACTTCTCCGCCCGCTGCACGTCGCCCGGCACGGTCGTGTCGAGGTAATAGGTGCCGTTGTTGACGGTCAATGTCTCGCGGGTGCTCAGAGCGGTGCCGGACATCCGGATAAAAGGCCAGCGGCATTGTGTCGTCGTCCGGTCGGTGTTGCAGCCGTTGGCGATCCAGTGCGCCCATTCGCGGGACGGCTGGGTTGCTCGGACCCGCGTCAGCTTCCCGCGCACCTTCCGCACTTTGGCGGTGCTGCCCGGGTCGCCGGCGAGAAGCTGGCGGTAGAGCGGCACGCCGTAGCATTGCGGGTTGCCGCAATCGGCGTCCCAGATGCCTCCCGCCGGCGTGTGGTAGACGACCGTCGAGACGTAATCGTAGGGGCTGGTCTTCGCCGTCACGGTCGGCGCCGCCCTGACCGGCGAGGTGCAGGCGTTGGCCGGCTCGACGTTCTTGCCGATATTGGAGTCGCATTCGGGAGTCTCGACCGGGGCGGTGAAGTAATCGTCCTCGTTGACCGAAATTGTCTGCTTCAGCGCGTTGGGCGGCATCAGCGTCGGTTGCAGGTCGTTGCTGAGCCCGGTCAAGGTGCCGTCGTCGTCGTTCAGCTCGGTCTGCCGGTCGATGCCCGAGAAGCTGTTGAAATATATAGCGGCATTGACACCGGGCGGGACGCAATAGACCGCGTTGACGGCGGCGTCGTCGGTGAGGTAGGTCCCGGCCTGCCCGAAATCGAGCGACTTTGGATCGGTGAACGGCGAAGCCGAGCCGTCGAACGCCTTGAACAGCGGGTCGATCACAAAATGGCGGATATCGACGTTGCCGAAATAGAGGTTTTCGGCATGGAACGCCGGCGGGTAGAAAAAGCCGTTCGGCTGCTTCCAGGCGATCGCCGCGTTCGGCAGATAGCACGGGTTTGGCGAGCTCGGCGTCGGGTCTTTGAGGAGCCCCGAGGTCTGCTGGCTGCCGTAGATGCAGGTGCCTCTGACCTGGTCGTAGGTCCCGCGCGCGCAATTCGACACCGAAACGTCGAGATAGGCGTTCGAATCGCGATAGGACGGTCCGTCATAGATGTTTTCCAGCCGCTCGTTGTTGAAGAAGCCGGAGAGCGGCAGGCTGACGCCCTCGTCTTTGCCGAGGCAATAGGACGGCACGGCACTTCCGGTCTGCGCTTCGCAGGCGAGCTTGGTGGACTGGTTGAACGGGCCGATGTCGAGAGCGAAGGCGTGCGCGGCGTCCTGCGGCTGGGTATGGCCGACCAGGATCGAATCGCGCAACAGCCCCCAATAGCCGGTGATGATCGACGACCGGGTGACGTCGCCGCCGGTGACAAAGGTGAGGCCGCCTTGCTGCACGTCGGTCAGCACGCTGTTCGTCACCAGATACCACAGCCGCCGCAGCCAGATCGCCGAGCCGTTGCCCTCGGCCCAGTGAAACGACGAGGTGAAATGATCGAGCACCGTCACCGCACAGGCAAGCTCGGGGCTGTTCGGGTCGGTCGGCGCCAGCGGAGTCGGGTCGGCGCAAGGGCTCGCGATCTTGCCGTTCGGCGGCGGGCGACAGTCATATTGGGTCGGCAGCCCGGCCGTCTGGTTCGCCGCCGGCGGGCAGCGCGTCGTTTTCTTGTCGCCGGTGGCGTGCGGATAATAGGGATCGGTCAGGATGTCGGGCGGGTTGGGCCCGGTCGGCGCCGGCGCAAAGCTCTGGATTTCTTTAACCGTTGGCGTGCTCGCGGCGGGCGCGTTGGCGGCGAGAAAGCCGGCGCAAACCCCGGGCGCGTTCGCCGTCGTCTGGAACGACTCCATCGTCGTCGTCGCAAAGTTCGAATAAAAAGATTCGAGCGCCGTCGAGCCCTGGAAGCCCATATCGGTCCGGGCCTGCAGCCCGGCATAGCCCGGAATCGGGTTGCCGGCGGCATCCACTCCGCCATCGGCCCAGTTCATGTGCCCGAGCTGATCGGTGTTCGCCGCGGTCGGCACATCCGGCATGTCGCTGTTGCCCACCGGCACCAGCCAATAGGAGGCACCGCACGCACCGGCGCCCGCCGCCATATCGCCCTCAAAGTTGTTCCAGCCGTTGGGTATCCAGAACACGGTCGGGAATTCGTTGTCCGACCGCTGCGGGAAGCGAAAGGTATCCTCGGGACCGTTATAGGCGAGAATGCCCGGCACCTTGCGCGGGTTCTGCTTGTTGTCGATCGCCGCGCGGGCGAAGATACCGATATCGGAATAGAAGTTGTTGTTGGCCTCGCTGCCGTCTTCGAGGTAATATCCGTGGCCGATCGACTTCCAGCCGACATCGCGCTGAAAGGTGACGCCCTGGGTGGCGTGCACGACGTACCAGCGGGTGTTCGATTCGTTGACCACGGAATCTTTGATGATCGTGCCGGGCGGCACCTGCCGCGCCATGTGGAAATGGACCGGATAATGGCCGAGCTTGCCGCCCTGGCCGAGATCGGCGAGCTCGACCCCCTGGATTTGGATTTGCTTGAAGCCCTGGCGGAAGACCGTGTGGCCGCCGAAATAATAGCAGCCGGTTTTTAAGTTGTCGGCGTTCGCCGGGCACGAAGTCCGGTTCGTCGCGGCTTCGTAGGTCTCGCCGGCGGCATCGCCTTCCGAGACGATCCGGATGCTGCGGGTCAACAGCGCCACCGCCGCCCGCGTCTCGGCGCCGTTATCGATCAGGTTTTTATCCATGCCGGCGCCTTCCAGGCGCGCGCGGGCGCTGGCGTCGGCGATTTTGCTTCCGACCGGGTACTTTGTGCCGCTGTGGAACCACTGGATCGTCAGCGGCGCGAACGCCGGCGGCGGTGGCGGCACCGGCGTGAACGAGACCTGTCCGCCCTGCACCTGATTGATGGTCAGCTCCTCGGAATGGCCGGGGAGATAGTCCGTCGTCGTAACCACGATCTGGTCGCGGGTCCCGTCGGACGGCAGCCACCACCGGTCGGCCGGCGAGCCCTCGACTGTCAATGACGTGTTGGGGGGCGCTATGTCGCCTTTGAGCCGCATCCAGCTGTTCCCCGAGGCGAGCGGGTTTTCGTCCACGCCGAGGAGGGAGGGCGTCCCCTTGTAGCCGTGCAGGATCAGGCTTCCGCCGTAAGACACGGCCAGCACCTTGTAGCCGAAATACCCGACCTCGCCGGCCGCCGGGTCGCCGCCGCACAGCCCTTTGCCGCCCGCGGCCTTGAAAGTCTTGCCGTTGGTGCATAAGCCGTCGCCGTAGAGCGGCCCGTATTGATAGAAATAATCCTTGGCGGCAGCCGGCAATCCGGGGAGGCAATTCGCGCCTTCGGTGACACGCTTCGAGCCTTTGGCGCTAAGCGCAGCGCCGCAGCCGGGCAGGAGCGAGCCGCCGTTGCTTTGCCACACCGCGGGCGGGATCCCGCACGGCACCGGATTGTTGTCGCTGTCCTTGGTCAGCGTCGATTTGCACAAGACACCCTGCCCCGGTGTCGTCGCCGGATCGGCCGGATGTGCCGCTGTCGTCCACACTCTGGTTCGCGCCATAGAGATGGATCGTCAGAAACCCGCCTTGCTTGTCGATCAGGCGCGGCGTGCCGTAAGCGGGCTTGGTCACGCCGGCTTCGAGCGTGCCGTTCGCCTCGACGACGATCGAGCTGGCCCAGATGCTGATGTCCGGCGACCCGGTATCCGGCTGCTCGAAATCCAGGACGCCGCCGTTGTAGATGTTGACATTCCCGTAATAATATTTCGCCGCGGTGCCGACCTTGCACGGTCCGGTGACCAACAGGTCGGGCTGCTCGGGGGCGCCCTTGCCGCCCACCAGCAGCGGTTGCGACGGCAAATCCATCGGCTGGTCCGGCGTCCCGGCGCAGGTGACAGCAGGTGGGGCGCCGCGTCGAACCTTGGCCGTCGCGGCGGCGGGCAAGGCCGGCAACAGCGCCAGGAGCACGGCGGCGACCGTGCACAGCCTTCCAAACCGACGGCGGAGCGATGCAACCCTCGATGTGTGGCGCAGCATGGGCGATCCCCGAGACACAAAACCGCCGGAAGCGGGATTTCCGGTCATTGCGGCACCCAGTCGGGGACCGTGCAATCGGTCCCCGGCAGCTTCTGATAGTTGCATTGTCCGCCGGCCTTCGAATCCGGCGGCAGCGTCGTCGCGAGGAATTTGGCGAGCCAGGTCGGCTTCCCCTGGTCCTTGCTGTCGGGCGGGAACGGCTGCGGCGCCGGCCGGTGCGGCGACGGATCGCCGAGCGTCGCGTCCGCCGTGAAGCCGGTGGCCGGGATCGTGAACGAAAAGCCGTAGGCGCCCTTCGGCGGCGCGTCGAGGTCCTTGACCGCCCATTGGCTGCATACCGCGTCGGCCTCTTTGGTGATCTGCGGATTGGCGATCACCAGCGGGTCGGTGGCGGTCAGCGCCGAGACGCAGGCATTGCCCGAGGCCTTGCAAAACGCGTGCGGCTCGCACAGCCCGTTCGCCGGGATGGTTTTGAGGGTATCGTCGGTCGAGCTTGGAGAAATCGACCGTGACCTCGACGATGCCATTCTTGGCCGCGTCGCCGGCGTTGGTCGTCAGCCACGGCACGTCGCCGAGGGCCTTGATGTCGTCCAGATTCGCCAGGCTGACCTGGATCGGCTTGATGTCGCCAGCCTTGGCGTCTTTGCCGAGATAGATCTGGTAGGTCTGGCGCGTGCTCGGCTTGGCATAGACAAAGAAAACATTATAGGCTTGGCCCGGCTCGAACTCGTTGACGGATGTGCCCCGGTTCTGCGTGTTGAAAGGCTCCTTCTTCTGCACGTCTTCCGGGACGGTGGTGTCGAGGTAATAGGTGCCGTTGTTGACGGTCAGCGTCTCGCGCGTGCCTTTATCGGTGCCGGCCATGCGCATGAAGGGCCAGCGGCATTTCGTCGTTGTCCGGTCCTTGTCGCAGCCGTTCTGGAGCCAATGCTTCCATTCGCGGGTGCTGGTGGCGGCGCTGGTACCTTTGGTGCCGGCAAGGAGCTGGCGGTAGAGCGGCACGCCGTAGCATATCGGATTGGTGCAATCCCGGGTCCAGCGGCCCCCCTGGTGATAGATCACCGTCGAGACGTAGTCATAGGGGCTGGTCTTTGCCGTCACCGTCGGCGCCGTCTTCTGCGGCGAGGCGCAGGCGCTGCCGGGCTCGACGTTCTTGCCGATGTTGGAGGCGCATTCCGGGGTCTCGACCGGGGCGGTGAAGTAATCGTCCTCGTTGACCGAGATCGTCTGCTTCAGCGGGTTCGGCGGTTCCAGCGTCTGCTGCAAATCGTTGCTGAGCCCGGTCAGGGTGCCGTCGTCGTCGTTCAGCTCGGTCTGCCGGTCGATCCCGGTGAAGTCGTTGAAATACTTTGTCAGATCGAGCCTCGGCGGCAGGCAATAGACCGCTTTGACCGCGTCCGCGTCGGTCAGGTAGGTCCCGCCCTGCCCGAAATCGCCGGTCGCTTGCGTCGAGCCGTCAAACGTCTTGAACAGCGGGTCGATGACAAAATGGCGGATGTCGACGCCGCCGAAATAAAGATTATTCGCGTGGAACGCCGGCGGGTAGAAAAAGCCGTTCGGCTGCTTCCAGGCGATCGCCGCGTTCGGCAGGTAGCACGGTGTCTTCGAGTTGGGGGTCGGGTCTTTTAGGATGCCGCTGACCCGGTCGGTCCCATAGATGCAGCCGCCGGCACCATTGTAGCCGTCGGGCTGGCAGGGTGCGATCGAGACGTCGAGATAGGCGGTCGCGTCGCGGTAGGACGGTCCGTCATAGATGTTTTCGAGCCGCTGGTTCGAAAAGAAGCCGCTGAGCGGCAGGCTCACGCCCTCGGCCGCGTTGAGGCAATAGAGCGGCACCGCGGCGGAGGTCAGCGGCGCGCATTGGAGCTTGTCGGGCTCTCCTTTGGTGAACGAGTTGAACGGGCCGAGATCGCTGGCAAAGCGGTGCGCCTTATCCTGTGGCTGGGTATGGCCGACCAGGATCGAGTCGCGCAGCAGGCCCCAATAGCCGCTGATGATCGACGAGCGGGTGACGTCGCCGCCGGTGACAAAGGTGATGCCGCCCTGCTGCACGTCCGTGATCACGCTGTTGGTCACCAGATACCAGACCGGACGCAGCCAGATCGCCGAGACGTTGCCATGCGCCCAATGGAACGACGAGGTGAAATGGTCGATCACGGTGGGCGCGCAGGCCGCCTCGTCGTTCGGGTTCAAGCTGCCGTCGCCACAGACGTGGAATGGCGGGTTGCCCGGCGGGTTGCAGTCGTAGCGCGTCCCGGTTGTTTGGTCCGCGGAAACCGGGCATCGCGTCGTCAATTTCGCTCCGGTGATGTGCGGGTAATAGGGGTCGTCGAGGACCCCATCCGGCGCCGGCGAGAAGCTCTCGATCTCCTTGACGGTTGGCGTGTCGGAAGCGGGCGCTTTGGCGGCGGCGAACCCGCCGCAGGGCGGCGCGTCCGGTGTCGTCTGAAACGACATCATCGTCGAGGTCGCATAGTTTCCGTAGAATGACTCGAGCGGCGTCGCGCCCTGAAAGCTGAGGTCGGTGTG
Source organism: uncultured Alphaproteobacteria bacterium (assembly GCA_963702685.1). GTDB lineage: Bacteria > Pseudomonadota > Alphaproteobacteria > ATCC43930 > CGMCC-115725 > AP-15. The sequence goes on from CAVPDQ010000020.1 coordinate 12,132, forward strand.
GCCCTGCAGCCCGGCATAGCCATAATGGGGCTCGCCGCCGACCAGTCCGCCATCGGCCCACAGCATGTGGTTTCGGGCATCGCTATTCTTGAAGGTGCCCACATCCGCCGTGTCGCTGTTGGCGGCCGGCACGAGCCAATAGGCCGAGCCGCAGGCGCCCGCCCCGGCCGCCATGTCGCCCTGGAAGTTGTTCCAGCCGTTGGTGATCCAGAACACCGTCGGATATTCGCTGTCCGACCGGTAGGGAAGGCCCCTTTTGGGGGACAGCCCCTCCGTGTCCGGCTCGTTCCAGGCGAGGATGCCCGGCACCTTTTGCGGGTTCTGGTCGTTGTCGATCGCGGCGCGGGCAAAGATGCCGATATCGGAATAGAAATTGTTGTCGGCCTCGGTGCCGTCCTCGAGATAATAGCCGTGGCCGATCGACTTCCAGCCGACATCGCGCTGAAAGGTGACGCCCTGGGTGTCGTGCACGACATACCAGCGGGTGTTCGATACGTTGACCGAGGAATCCTTGACAAAGGTATCGGGCGGCACCTGCCGGGCCTTGTGAAAATGGACCGGGTAATGGCCCATCTTGCCGCCCTGGCCGAGATCGGCGAGCTCGACCCCCTGGATCTGGACCTGCTTGAAGCCCTGGCGGAACACGGTGTGCCCGCCGAAATAATAGCAGTTGGGCGGCTTGGCGCCGTTACGGCAGTTCTTTTGCTCGCTGCCCGCCTCGGCAAAGGTCTGTCCGGCAAAATCGCCCTCCGAGACGATGCGGATGCTGCGCGTCAACAGCGCGACCGCCGCGCGCGTCTCGGCGCCCTTGGCGACCAGGTTCGGGTCCATCCCGGCGGCTTCGAGACGGGCTTTTGCATCGCCGAGATCGATCGGGAAGCGTTTGCCGCTGTGGAACCATTTGACCGGCGGGGTGAAGGTGACCTTGCTCCCCTGCACCTGGCTGATGGTCAGCAACTCGGAATGGCCCGGCAGGTAGTCCGTCGTCGTGACGACGATCTGGCTGCGGTGCCGGTCGCCCGCCCGCCACCACCGGTCGGCCGGCGAGCCGTCTACGGTCAAATTGGTGGCGCCGGGCAACAGATCGCCGGCGAGACGCATCCAGCTGTTGCCGCTGGCGAGATGTTGATTGTCCAAATTCCCGTCGGCCGCCCCCTGGTAGCCGCGCAGCATCAGGCTGCCGCCATAGGACACCGCCAGCACCTTGTAGCCGAAATAGCCGACCAGGCCGGCGGCGGGCTCTTTGCTGCACATCGGCTCGCCGACTTCGATACCCACCACCTTATACTTGCCACCATTGGTGCATTTGTCGTCGCCGTAAAGCGGCCCGTAATCGTAAAAATAATCCTTGGCCGTCTTCGGCAGCCCCGGGATGCACTTCGAATCCTTTGTAACCGGCGTATCGCCGCAGCCGCCCAGCACCGAGTCGCCGTTGTTCTGCCAGACCTTCGCCGGGATGCCGCACGGCACCGGCTTCTTGTTGGTGTCCTCGGTCGGCGGCGATTTGCACAGCGCGCCCTGCCCCGGCGTCGCCGCCGGATCGACCGGGGCTCCGGCGTCGTCGATGCTCTGGTTCTTGCCGTAGAGATGGATCGTCAGGACCCCGTCATCCTTGTCGCTCAGACGCGGGGTGCCATAGGGTGCGGTCGCGCCGGCATCGAGCGTGCCGTTCGCCTCGACGATGATCGCGCTCGCCCAGAAATCAATGTCGGGGTTGCCGGTTGCCGGCTGCTCGAAGTCCAGGCTGCCGCCGCCGAAAATGTTGACGTTGCCATAAAAGTATTTCTTGGAGCTGTTGACCTTGCACACCCCGGTGACCAAGAGGTCGGGCTGCTCGGGCGCACCCCTGCCACCGAGCATGATCGGTTGCGCCGGCAGCTCTTGCCCGCCGGTGCAGGTGGTGGGTGGCGGCGCATTCTGCGCCTCGGCCGTGGCGCCGAACGGCAACGTCGCCATAAAGCCCAGGAAAAGACCGCCGAGCGCCGACGCCCGCCAGGACCGCCGGCCCGCAGGGGTCGCGCCGCGGCTGTCCCGTTCGGCCAAATCGCTTGTATAGTGGCGTATTATCGCAACCATTAACCCCCGTGGCCGGGCTCGACCCGGCCACCCACGCCCTTCTTGGGCTTGGGCCATCGCGGTCGCCGAGACGGGGATGCTCGGATCAAGTCCGGGCAAGGGGCTTTGCGATTGTGTCGGTATCGTTGGCAACCATTCTGAGATTGCAACGCTTTCCGAACCGGACAGCCCTGGGGTCGCGCTGCGTATCGAAAACGCTATCATCCGTCCCCCAGGGCTGGGCCAGCCGGCCGGAACGGACCTGCCCGTCAACTCTTTTCTGCTTGTCATGCGGAGCCGGCCCGCGGGTGTGCTCGGCAACAGAGCGGACTGCCGACCTGCCTGTCAACAACGCGATCATTAAATCGCGGTCATTAATATTGGGCGACCCTCTCTATTCTTGCACGCCGACTGCCACGAGCGTGCAGCCGCCGCCCGCCGTCGGCATCAAGAGGTCGCGGACCCCGGTGTTGGTTTGCACGACGGCGAGCCCTTCGAGCGCGGCGATCGTCTTGCCGGCCTTGACGAGCGTCGCCAGGACGACGCTGCACGACCGGGCGCTCGGTATCACCTGGACGACCGCGCCCTCGCACCGGTCGGGCGCCACCGGCGCCGCCACGATCACCGCGGCAGCGCTCGGAGCGATCGCGCTCTTGTAGCCGAGCCCGACCATCGAGACGAACAGGTTCTGGTCCGGTGCCGCGCTCGTCCAGCTCGAGATCGCGGCATGCGGCCCGTCGATCACCGCCGCCGACTGCCGGGCGATCATGTCCATGCAGGTCGTGATCTTGGCCTGCTGCGCGTGCACCACCGGCTGCAAGCTGCCCACCGCACCGGCCGGCGCTTGCGGCACGGCGGCCGTCTGGGGTGGCGCCGTCGGGGGTAGCGCCATTGGGGGTGGCGCCGCCGGGGGCGCCACGGCGCTCCGTTTTTGCTCGGCCGGCCGCGAATCCGCCGCCAGCATGACGCAGAACAATAGGGCGGCACATCCCGCCATCCAGCGCGCCTGCATGCTCCCCTCGCCGTCACCCTGGTTTTGCCGCCCGCCTCGGCAGCGGCGGGATGCTACACAATTCAAATCGTCGGGGTGCGCGGTGAAAATCCCGAACCCGATACGCGCGGAACGCGATTCGGTGTATGTTGTTGACTTGGAAAAGCGGTCTGCGCCGCTCCCTTTGCCATTCCCAGTATCGAGGAGGTGACGATGCCGACCAGGTTCAAGATGCTTGCGATCGCCGCCGTGCTGGCAGCCGGCACGTCGAGTGTCGCGATGGCGCAATGCGCACCCGGATACGCACCCTATGGGGGTGTCTGCCAGCCGGTGGGCCCGGTATCCGGCGCCGCAGCCGGCGGAGTGTCCGGAGCGGCGAGCGGCAACGCGGCGGCAGGTCCCATCGGCGCCATCATCGGCGGTGCGGTCGGCACCGCGACCGGTGTTGTCGCCGGCACCGCCAACGCCCTGACCGCACCGCTGACCCCGCCGGGCTGCGCCCCCGGCTACGTCAACTACAACGGCTACTGCTACCCGGCCCGCTGATCGCCCGGCTGCCGCGCAGCTCCCCTCTCCGCCCCGGCGGCGGAGAGGGTCGGGTGCGACGGGGGATGGTCGAGCGCCGGAGCCTCCCCCCTGACCCGATTGCTCCGATCTCGGCTCAGAGTCGGATGGCTGGATCGACGCCGCGCGCCCTTCGAGACAGCCGCTGCGCGGCTTCCTCAGGACGAGGGATCCATAGCTGGCATCAACAGCCTACCTCATGCTGAGGAGCGCCCAAGGGGCGCGTCTCGAAGCATGCACGGCGCCGATGCAGCGCGTAATTTCCGATCTCCGCCAATTCCTTCACACGCCCTCAGTTCACAAACCGGTAGAGCTTGGCGGCGTTGTCGCAGACGATCTTTTTGCGGGTCGCTGCCGGCAGGTGGCCGAGCTCGCGCTCGATGTATTCCTGCGAATCGGGCCAGATGCCGTCGGGGTGCGGGAAGTCCGAGCCCCACATGATGTTGTCTTCGCCGAGCTCGTCCAAGAGCTTCACCCCGACCGGATCGCTCTGATAGGTGGCGTAGCACTGGCGCCGCCAATATTCGCTGGGCCGCATCTTGAGGTCGAGGCCCTTGAACTGGTCCTCCCACTCGGCGTCCATGCGCTGCAGGATGTAAGGAATCCAGCCGGTGCCGGCTTCGCCGATCACGAGCTTGATGCCGGGATGACGCTCGAGCACGCCGGAAAAGATCACCGACAGCAGGATTTCGGACATGTACATCTGAAAGCTGGTGATGCCGGCGGCGCGGGCGGCGAGCGCCACCTTTGGCGCGAGCTTGGTGAAATCGCGCCGCACGCCGCTACCGATCGTGTGGAAATGCACCGGCAGCCCGCTCGCCGCGACCGCCTCCCACATCGGCTCCCACCACGGGTCCCATAGGGGCGTCATGTCGCCGCGCCGCGAAATTTCGAGCCCACGCACACCGCCGCGCCGCGCCACCCGCCCGATCTCGCCGACCGCGGCGTCGATATCGTGGTTCGGGATGCAGGCGAGCCCGGCAAAGCGCTCGGGATGGCTGTTGCAAAAGCCCGCGAGCCATTCGTTGTAGATGCGCAGCATTTCGCCGGCGGCTCCGTCGTCGTTGATCCGGCTGGTGGCGCCCAGAATCCCGTACAGCACCTCGGCCTGGATGCCGTCGCGGTCCTGGTCCTTCAGGCGCAATTCGGGGTCGGTCATGCGCCGGATGCCCTTTTTGCCATCGTCATAGACCCCTTCTGCCGCCATCCGGTCGGAGCGGTGGATCTTGCCCGGCTCGTAGAGGCGCCCGGCCGAGCCCATGCCGTTCATCAGGCCGAAAGAGGCGCCCGATTTGGTGACCCACTCCTTGCCCCGCTCGCCCTCGCTCAGATAGGGCATCCGCTCCTTCATCGCCGCGGACGCGTTTCCAGTAAAGAGGTCGGGCGGCAGCCAGATCAGGTCGACATGGCAATCGGCGGAGATCACGTCGTATTTCATTTTCTGTCCTCCGTGCGGGGCCTCGCGTTAGCATGCCTCGCGCACGGCCGGCGTGCGACCGAAATTTCCGGAAAATGAGGCGGACCAGGCGGATGAACCAGACACAAGGCGACCTGCCGCTGGCGGATGTGACCGTCATCGATTTCGGCCAGATCTTTCAGGGGCCTTATGCGACGCTGTTGATGGCCAAGGCCGGCGCGTTTGTGATCAAGGTCGAGCCGCCGCGCGGCGAGCCCGGCCGCCGCCGCGCCGATCCGGGCAAGAGCGCCACGCTTGCCCTTTGCGATGCTGAACCAGAACAAGCACGCGGTGACGCTCAACCTGAAAGAGCCGCGCGGCCGCGAGCTGCTCTTTCGCATGGCCCGGCGCGCCGACGTGGTGCTCGAAAATTTCTCGCCCGGCACGATGGATGGGCTCGGCGTCGGCTGGGACCGATTGCACGAGCTGAACCCGCGCCTCGTCTATGCTTCCGGCACCGGCTTTGGCCTCTCCGGCCCCGACCGCGACAATCTGGCGATGGACATGACGATCCAGGCGGCCTCGGGGATCATGAGCGTGACAGGCTTCCCCGACGGGCCGCCGGTCAAGGCCGGCCCGACCCTGGTCGATTTTATGGGCGGCATCCACCTCTATGCCGGCGTCCTGACCGCGCTTTACCAGCGCGACCGCACCGGCCAGGGCCGCCTTGTCGAGGTGGCGATGCAGGAGACGGTCTATTGCAGCCTCGCCTCCAGCATCGACTATTATTATCGTACCGGCGAGATCCCGCCGCGCCCCGGCAACCGCCAGTCGGGCATGAACAGCGCGCCCTACAATGTCTTTGCGACCGCGGACGGGCATGTCGCGATCCATGTCGTGACCGAGGCGCATTTTCAGAATTTGCTGAAGGCGATGGGCCGCGAAGACCTCGCCGGCGACCCCCGTTTCGCCACCAATGCGGGCCGCGTCGCGCATATGGACGAAACCGAAGCGCTGGTCGCCGAATGGACCCAGACCCTGCCCAAGATGGAGGTGTTCGCCCGCACCAAGGAGTACCGCATCCCGTGCGCGCCGGTCAGAAACCCGGTCGAGGTCATGAACGACCCGCACATGCACGGGCGCGGCATGCTCGAGCGCATCGACCACCCCGAATTGGGCGAGATCGTCGTGCCGGGGACGCCGTTGCGCCTGCACGGCGCCGCCCAGGCCGCCGCCGGCCCGAGCCCGGCCATCGGCCAGCACAACACCGAGATCTACGGCGGCTGGCTCGGCCTTTCGGCGCCGGAGATCGCGGCGCTGAAAGAGGGCGGGGTCATCTGAGCCCGAGCCGAGGGAATCCTTGATGTGGATCGGCAAAAGCCCACCTTGGTGGGGCAACCCCAACCGAGAGGCATCCGATGACCGCAGCCGAGCGTCTCTCTGCGGCGGATGGCGACCATCGTCACTCGCGCAGGGATGCCGGGATGCGCGATCCGGTGTGCGGCATGACCGTCGATCCGGCGACGGCCGAGCATCGCGGCGAGCACGGCGGCGGCACCTATTATTTCTGCGGCAGGCGGTGCCGGGAGCGGTTCGAGGCCGAGCCGGCGCGGTATCTGACGCCCTCTTCCATTCCAAAGGCGCCCGCGGTGGCCGGAGAGGCGCTGTGGACCTGCCCGATGCACCCGCAGATCGTGCGCAACGAGCCCGGCAGCTGCCCGATCTGCGGCATGGCGCTGGAGCCGATGACGCCCGCAGCCGGCCGAGGCCGCCAACCCCGAGCTCGCCGACATGACGCGGCGCTTCTGGTTCGGCGTGGCGCTGTCGCTGCCGCTCGCCGCCTTGGTCATGGGCGAGCACTTCGTCGAGCACATGCTGCTGACCCCACGCGCCATGGTGTGGCTGCAGCTCGTCCTCGCCACACCGGTGGTGCTGTGGGGCGGCTGGCCGTTTTTTGCACGCGGCTGGGCCTCGCTCGTCAACCGCCGCCTCAACATGTTTACGCTGATCGCGCTCGGCACCGGGGTCGCTTACGTCTACAGCCTCGTCGCGGCGCTGCTGCCGGGGATTTTCCCGGCCTCGTTCCGCCTGCCGGACGGCACCGTCCCGGTCTATTTCGAGCCGGCCGCGGTCATCGTCACCCTGGTGCTGCTGGGCCAGGTGCTCGAATTGCGCGCCCGCGCGCAGACCGGCGGCGCGATCCGCGCATTGCTCGACCTCGCGCCCAAGACCGCCCGCCTCGTGCGCGACGACGGCGCCGAGGCCGACATCGCGCTCGACGAGGTGGTGCCCGGCAACCGCCTGCGGGTGCGCCCCGGCGAGAAGGTCCCGGTCGACGGCGTCGTGCTCGAAGGCAGGAGCGCCGTCGACGAGTCGATGATCACCGGCGAGCCGATCCCCTCTGAGAAATCGCCCGGCGACAAGGTGACCGGCGCCACCGTCAACGGCACCGGCAGCTTTGTGATGCGGGCCGAGCGGGTCGGCAGCGACACTCTGCTTGCCCGGATCGTCCAGATGGTGGCCGAGGCGCAGCGCTCGCGAGCGCCGATCCAGGCGCTCGCCGACACCGTCTCGGGATGGTTCGTGCCGGCGGTCGTCGCCGTCGCCGCGCTCTCTTTTGTCGTCTGGTCGATCTGGGGCCCGCCGCCGGCAATGGGGTTCGGCCTCGTCAACGCCGTCGCCGTCTTGATCATCGCCTGCCCGTGCGCGCTCGGGCTGGCGACGCCGATCTCGATCATGGTCGGCACCGGACGCGGCGCCCGCGCCGGCGTCCTCGTCAAGAACGCCGAGGCGCTGGAGCTGATGGAGAAGATCGACACGCTCGTCGTCGACAAGACCGGCACCTTGACCGAAGGCAGGCCGCGCCTCGTCGGCGTCACGGCGACCGCCGGGATCGACGAGACCGAGCTCTTGCGCCTCGTCGCCAGCCTGGAGCGCGCCAGCGAGCATCCGCTCGCCGCGGCGATCGTCAAAGGCGCGGAGGAGCGCGGGGTCGATCTCGTCGCTGTTGCCGATTTCGCCTCCGAGACCGGCAAGGGTGTGGTCGGCCTGGTCGACGGCAGGCGCGTTGCGGCCGGCAACCTGGCGCTCTTGGCCTCGCTCGGGATCGATCCGGAGGGCCTGCCCGACCGCGCGGATGCGTTGCGCCGGGACGGCCAGGGGGTGATGCTGGTCGCGGTCGACGGCCGGGCGGCGGGGCTCGTCGCGGTCGCCGACCCGATCAAGGACAGCGCCGCCGGTGCGCTGAACGCTCTCCACGACGAGCATATCCGGGTGGTGATGCTGACCGGCGACAGCCGCACGACGGCGCAGGCGGTCGGCCGCAGGCTCGGCATCGACGAGGTCGTGGCCGAAGTATTGCCGGATCAGAAGGCCGCGACGGTCAAGAAATTTCAGGATCAGGGCCAATTCGTCGCGATGGCCGGCGACGGCATCAACGACGCCCCGGCATTGGCGCAGGCGCAGGTCGGCATCGCCATGGGAACCGGCGCCGACGTGGCGATGGAGAGCGCCGGCGTGACCCTCGTCAAAGGCGATCTGCAAGGGATCGTCCGCGCCCGGCGCCTGTCGCGCGCGGTCATGCGCAACATCCGGCAGAATTTGTTTTTCGCCTTTGTCTTCAACGCCTCGGCGATCCCGATCGCGGCCGGCGCGCTCTACCCGGCCTTCGGCCTCCTGCTCAACCCGATGATCGCCAGCGCGGCGATGAGCCTCAGCTCGGTGCTGGTGATCGGCAATGCGCTGCGCCTGCGCACCGTCGCCCTTTGACCGGTGGCCGGGCGACCTCGCCGGTCAACCGGTCGTTGCCGGGTCTGCGAGGCCGCCGACGCTCGCCGGCTGGCCTTCAGCCGCCGGGCGCGCGAGTTCGGCTACATGGGTCGTGGAGCGATTTTGGGTCATAGTTCCCGAGCCGGTGGCGGCGGCGGGAATACGAGACGAGATTCGGGCGTTAGCGAGCACCGGACCATGGTCGCGGTCAGCGCCGAGCCGCCCGAGCCGGTAAACCAGGAGCACGACATGCGTAGGTTCCGCGTTGCTGTTCTGTCACTGTCGATGTTCGGCGGCGCCCTGCTGCTGGCGCCCCCCGTCTCGCTGGCGCAAATCGGCGTCGGCATCTCGGTCAATATCGCGCCGCCGCTGCTGCCGATCTATGCCCAGCCGCCGATCCCCGGCCCCGGCTATCTCTGGACGCCGGGTTATTGGGGGTACGGCGGAGCCGGATATTACTGGGTGCCGGGCACCTGGGTGATGCCGCCGCGGGTCGGCGTGCTGTGGACCCCGGGCTTTTGGGGGGCCGGCGTCGGCGGCGCGTTTATTTGGCACGGCGGCTATTGGGGGCCGCATGTCGGCTTTTACGGCGGCATCAATTACGGCTTCGGCTATGGCGGCGCCGGCTATCAGGGCGGATTTTGGAGGAACGGCGCGTTCAACTACAACCGCTCGGTAAACAACATCAGCAACACCAACATCACCCGCGTCTACAACAAGAACGTGACGGTCAACCGGACCACCAACAACGTCAGCTATAACGGCGGGGCGACCGGAACTCGGGCCCAGCCTACCGCAACCGAGCGGGCCGCGCGCGAGCACGGGATCCAGCCGACCGCAGCCCAGGTCCAGCACCGCGAAGCCGCGGGCAAGGACCGCGAGGCGCTGGCTTCGGTCAACCATGGCAACCCGGCGGTCGCGGCGACACCGAGGCCCGGGCAATTCAGCGGACGCGGGGTCGAGGCGGCGCGCGGCACCGCTGCCGAGCGGACGGCGCCGGGCGCGGCGCTCGGTCCAGCCGCGGCCCATAACGCCGGCGAGCACCCCGGCGCCGCGCCGGGCACACCGGAGAACCGCAACCTGCCGGCCGCCGCTTCACGCGGCCCCGCGGAGCACGCCGCACCCGCCCGCGCGGGGCAGCCGCCGGCGGCGACGCAAGGGCGTGTCGAGCCGCACCGGACCGCACCGCACCGCGCCGGGCAACCGGCGGCGACACAGGCTCGCGCCCGGCCGCAGCACGCGGCACCCGAGCACGCCGGCCAGCCGCGCGCGGCGCAAACCCCGGCGCAAGAGCGCGCTCAGCGGGAACGGGCGGCGCAGGAGCGCGGCCGCGGCGGCCAGCCGGCTCGCGACGACTGCCGCGGCGACAATTGCCGCAACCGGTAGCCCGACCTCGCCGGCGACGCTACCAATTACCGTACCGCACCATGTACCAGGCAAGGCCGATCAGCTCGTGGAGCGCGAGATAGCTGTCGGATAGCGCCGGGACCTGCGGCAGAAACGCGCCGGCCGACAGCAGCAGGGCGGGCCGGTCGGGGGTGGGCTCCGGCACCACCGGGTAGCCGACGCGGTGAAATGCCCAGAGGGCGCGGGCCATGTGCCACGGATCGGTGACGACGATCGCCGCCGGCACGCCCGCCCGGCGCAGCATCTCGGCCGAATAGAGCGCGTTTTCGTAGGTGGTCCGCGACCGGTCCTCGCGCCAGCGCGCCGGCACCTGGAATTCGTCTTGCAGCGATCTCGCCATCATGCCGGCGAGCGAATCGTCGGCGTCGCCGACCCAGCCGCCGCTGACCAGGATCGGCAGACCGCCGCGCCGCTGCAGCAGAACGGCCTCGGCCAGCCGCTCGCGGGTGATCGGCCCGACGGTATCGGGCGTGCCCGGCATATTGGCGTGGCGATATCCGGCGGAGAGCACAACGATCGCCCCGGGGGAAGCGGCCGAGCGCACGATCGGCATGGCGCCGGCCACCCTATCGACCGAGCGGATCAGCGCATAGGCGACGATCGGCATCGCCGCGAGATAGAGGCAGGCGACCGCCGCCGTTGCCAGCCACAGGCCCCACCGCCGCGACCGCCAGGCGAGCAGGACGCCGATCATCGCCAAGAGGATCAGCAAGTTCGGCGGGATCGCCGAGGAATAGGACAACGACTGAGGCACGCAGATGACCGGGCCGGATCAAACGGGTGCCGCGGCCGGCTCGCCGCGCAGGCGGTGATAGAGCTTCGCCGCCTCGCGCTTGAGGCCAAAGGCGAGACCGCGCGGCGTGCGTGGGTTGGCGGCGACGATGCCCCAGCGCTCACGCCGTTTCGGCAGCCATAATTTCTTGTAGGGGTCGTCGCCGCGGCCGAGATTGATTTCGTGCGGCCGGTCGTGGGTCAGCACCCGCTCGGCCATGTCCATGGTCAGCAATGTGCCGAGCGACAGATCGTCAAGTCGTTTGTCATGGGCGAGCTTGTAGATGACCGCGCGGCCGTTCCACACCAGCCAGAATTGCGCCGCGGCGGGCAGCCCCTCGACGTGGTAGATGCCCAGCCGCAACGCCCCGAGCTCGGCGGCGAGCCGGATCAAGGCCGGGATAAATTCGGGGAACGCCTCGGCCGGCTTCCAGCTCGCCGCATAGATCGCCTGATAGTCGGCGATCGCCTGGTCGAGGCCGGCGGCGCCGTCGATAAAGACCTTTCCGAGCCGGCCGCCGCGTTCGATGCGGCGCTGCTTGCGGCGCCAGGTGTGGCGCAGCTCGGACGGCCGTGCGGCGGCATAATCGACAAACGACAACCCGGCCGTCTCCTCGTACCAGGTCCCGGAATGAAACACCTCCTCGACCAGGAGCCCGGCGCGGCGCAGCGCCTCGGCAGCCGCCTGGTAGCCGTCGTCCCGCGGGTCGAGCTCGGCGAGGCTCAGCCGATCGGGTTGCGGCCGTTGCGACAACAGCTCGGCGACGATCCCGGCAAGCCCGGCGCGCTGATCGCCGCCGGCGGCGATGGTGCCGTGCTCGACGCTGTAAGCGTTGGTGAGGCTCGCCAGGGACCGGGGGGCTTCCTCCGCCGCGGTGCGCAGGACCAGCGCTGTTTCCGAGCCGGGCCGCTCGTCGGTGCAGACGCAGATTTCGGCGCCGGCCGGCACCCCCAGCCGCGCCATCAGATCGTACCACTGCGGCAGCGCAAAAAAGCTGTCGCCCGCGCCCTTCGCAAAGATCGCGGCAACCGAGCTCGGCAGTCGCCGAAAATCCGGATTGCGGTAGATTGGCATCGGGCGCCGAGGTTGCTGGCGGAATTGTCGGGTGCGCAGGTGAAGATCCTGACCTTTACGACCTTATATCCGAGCGCGGCCCGGCCCCAACACGGGATTTTTGTCGAAACACGGCTGAGAAAGCTGGTGGAGAGCGGTGCCGTAGCGGCGCGCGTGATCGCCCCCTCGCCGTGGTTCCCATTCGCGTCCCCGCGGTTTCGCCGCTATTCGTTGTTTGCCCGCACGCCGCCGGAAGAAACCCGCAACGGAATCGATATACAGCACCCGCGCTACCCGCTCCTTCCCAAGGTCGGGATGAACCTGGCGCCGGTCGGTCTCTTTGCCAGGGTTTTGCCGTTGCTGCGCCGGCAAATTCGCGAAGGCATGGATTTCGATTTGATCGACGCGCATTATTTTTACCCGGACGGGGTCGCCGCGGTGCTGCTCGGGCGCGCGCTCGGCCGTCCGGTCGTTATTACCGCGCGCGGCGACGATCTCGACCTGATCGCCAATTATGCCGTCCCGCGCCGTTGGATTCGCTGGGCGGCGATGCATGCGGCCGGGTTGATCGCGGTGTCGAGCGGCTTGAAGCGCCAACTCGTCGGGCTCGGCGTGGCCGCCGAGCGGGTGCGCATGCTGCGCAACGGGGTCGATTTGGCAATGTTCCGGCCATCGGATCGCGATGCGGCACGTCGCCATTTGGGCCTGACCCGCCCCACGCTTCTCGCCGTCGCCAATCTGGTGGCAAAAAAGCGGCACGAGCTGATGGTCAGGACGCTGGCCGAGCTGCCCGGCCTCGACCTCGTCATCGTCGGCGACGGGCCCGAGCGCGAGCCGGTCGAGGCGCTGGCGCGCGAGCTGCGGGTTGCCGATCGGGTTCGCCTGCTGGGGGCGCTGCCGCAGGACCGCTTGCCCGAGATTTACAGCGCGGCCGATCTGCTGCTGCTGCCGTCGAGCCGCGAGGGCTGGCCGAACGTGCTGCTGGAGAGCATGGCCTGCGGCACCCCGGTCGTCGTCTCCGGTCTCGACGGCATGGCCGAGATCGTCGCCGCACCCGAGGCCGGCCGGATTGTCGCCGATCCGACCCCGGCGGCGCTTGCCGCCGCGATCGGGGGGCTGCTCGCGGCACCACCGGACCGTGCGCAAACCCGCCGCTATGCCGAAGGGTTCGGCTGGGAAGCCACGACCGAGGGCCAGCTGGCGTTGTTTGCCGAAATCTGCGGCCGGCCCGCCTACCGCCGCAGCAGCCTGCCATAGACCCCGGCATAATGCGCGACACTCGTCGGCCACGAGCGCTCGGCATCGATATAGGCGAGCGCCTGCGCCCGAATGCGCGGCCAGGAGCCCTGGTCGGCAAGCGCCGCCAGCACGGCCTCGGCGAGCTGCCCGGGATCGTCGGGCGGAAACAGGTAGCCGGTCTCGCGGTCGCGGATCAGCTCGCGATGGCCGCCGACATCGGACGCCACGACGATGCGCTGTTGCGCCATCGCCTCCAACGGCTTCAACGGCGTCACCAGCTCGGTCAGCCGCAGCGACAGCCGCGGAAAGACCAGGAGGTCGGCGAGGTCGTAATAGCGCTGCATTTCTTCGTGCGGGACCCGGCCCGCAAGGACGACGCCATCGCCGAGAGCGAGCCTGCGGACCTCGCCGCGCAGCCGCTCCTCTTCCGGGCCGCCGCCAACGAGAAGGAGGGCAATCTCTGGGCGCCGCGCCCGCAATTCGGGCAGCGCCTCGATCAGCAGATGCAGCCCCTCATACGAATAAAACGAGCCGAAAAAGGCGAGGACGGTTTTGCCGGCGAGCCCCAGCTTCGCCGCCAAGGCCGTATCGGGCTCGGCCGGCCCGCGGAACAGCGTGCGATCGACCGCGTTGGGAATGATCGTGATCTTTTCCGGCGCGATCCCGCGGCCGATCATCTCGGTGCGCAGCCCGGCGCAGATCGTCGTCACCGCGTCGGCGCGACGCAATGCGCGTGCCTCCAGCAACCGCGTTGCACGATAGCGCAGACCGTTGGCACCACCGTTGCCGGCGCTGGCCGCGGCATCCTCCCACAGCGCCCGCACCTCATAGACGACCGGCAGGCGATGCCTGCGCCCGGCCCGGATCGCGGCCATTGCGTTCAGCACCGGCGAATGCGCGTGCAGGAGATCCGGGCCGACCTCTTCGATGACCGCGTCGAGCCGATGCTCCAGATCGCCGACGATGCGCAGCTCACGCAGCCAAGGCAGCTTTGCCGCAACGCCGTTCGGCATGGGTGTGCGCAAAAACTCCCAATCGCCGATCCGCTCGCGCAGCGGGCCCGGCGCATAATGCTTGCCGCCGGTCAGCAGCACCGGCTCCCAGCCGAGCGCCCGCTGCGCGCCGACGATGCCGAGGGTGCGATACACATACCCGCTTTGCAGCGGCAGCGAATGGTCGAGAATGTGCAGGATGCGCATCCGCAGAACCGGTTTCTTTGGTCGAGGTATCGGCAATCGCGCTTATGTCGTGACGGTCTTGCCGCGATCAATAAGCCCGAGGCAAAGCACAGCGGCGTGTCTCTCGATATAGAATTCCGGCGGGAAGCCCTGCCGCCGCCGGCGGCGCTGGAGGGCGATTGGCGCCGGCTCGAAGCGGCTGGCGACCCATCGTTCTTTACCTCGTGGCATTGGATCGGCGCCTGGCTGACAGCATTGCCCGAGACGAGCCGACCGACCCTGCTCCGCGGCCTGAGCCAAGGAGAGACCGTCGCGCTGGCATTGCTCGGCGCCAGGGCCGCGCGCCGCCGGCACGGCCTCGTCCGCTCGCGCGGCCTCTACCTCAACGAAACCGGCGACCCGGAGCTCGACGCGCTTACAATCGAGCGCAATGGCGTGCTCACTGCCGGCGGCCGCGAGGCCGAAGCGGCGGACGCCCTCGTCGCCTGGTTCGCCGGGTGTGGCGGCGATGCCGACGAGCTCTATCTGAGCGGCTCGCTTCACCCTTTGCCCGGGGCCGCGGTCGAAGGCCGCGGGCTTGCGCGCGCCGGGACTGTGGTCCCCTCCTACATTGTCGAGCTGGATCGGCTGGCCGCCAGCGGCGGCGATGTCGGCTCGGTGCTCAGCGCCAACGCGCGCCAGCAGCTGCGCCGTTCCTTCCGCCACTTCGAGCGCTCGGGTCCGCTGAGCCTGCGCGAGGCGGCGACACCGGCCGAAGCGGCGGCCTTTTTTGCCGCGATGAAAGTCTTGCATTGCGCCTCCTGGCAGCGTCGGCAAAAGCCGCATTCCTTCAGCCGGAGCTTTTTCGAGCCGTTTCACCGGCTGCTGATCGAGCGCTCTTTTGCCGCGGGTGCGGTGCAATTGCTCGCAGCCCGCGCCGGCGACCGGCCGATCGGCTATCTCTATAACTTTCGCTTGAATAATCGCATCTATGCCTACCAGAGCGGGTTTGCCGATGGCGATCCGCGCGAGCGGCCGGGTGCCGTGACCCACGCGCTGGCGATCCGCCACGCGTTTTCGTCGGGAATGCAGATTTACGACTTTATGGCCGGCCGCAATCGGCTGAAGGAAAGCTTTGCCACCAAGGTCGAGCCGATGCTGTGGCAAATCGTGCAGCAGCCGCGCCTCGCCTTCCGTCTCGAGCACTTCGCCCGTCGCCTCAAGGCACGCCTGACGCCACCAGCTCGGCTTTAGGTCGAAATGAGGCTTGCTGAAAACTGCATAAAACGATAGAGTAAAGCGTCCCGTTACGATTGAGGATTTATGTCGATCCTTCTGACCGGCGCCGCCGGATTTATCGGATTCCATACGGCCAAGGCGCTGCTCGACCGTGGCGATCGGGTAATCGGCATCGACAATCTCAACGATTACTACGATGTGCGGTTGAAAGAGGCACGGCTCGCCGAATTGCGCGCCTATCCGGGATTTGAGTTCGCGCGGCTCGACGTCGCCGACCGGGACGGCGTCTTTGCCCTTGTCGCGGCCCACCCCGAATTGCGCGGCATCATCCATTTGGCGGCGCAGGCAGGCGTGCGTTATTCGCTCGAAAACCCTTTTTCCTATATCGATGCGAATGTAATGGGCACGCTCGTCATGCTGGAGGCGGCGCGGCGCATCGAAAACCTGACCGCGATCGCCTATGCCTCGTCCTCGTCGGTTTACGGCGGCAACACGAAGCAGCCGTTCAGCGTCGCCGACCCGGTCGAGCAGCCGGTTTCGCTGTACGCGGCGACCAAACGCAGCTGCGAATTGATCGCCCGCAGCTACAGCCATCTCTACCGGCTGCCCGCGACCGGCTTGCGGTTTTTTACCGTCTACGGCCCGTGGGGCAGGCCGGACATGGCGGCTTATCTATTTACCCGGGCGATTCTCGCCGGCGAGCCGATCAAGGTGTTCAACTACGGCCGGATGGCGCGCGACTTCACCTATATCGACGACATCGTCGCCGGCACGATCGCGGCCTATGACCGCGCGCCGGCCGCGGCAGCGGATTCCGGCGGGGCGCACCACCGGATCTACAATCTCGGCAACCACCGGCCGGAAAACCTGCTCGATTTCATCGCCGTCATCGAGCGCGCGGTCGGGCGCACCGCGCAAAAAGAGCTGCTGCCGTTGCAGCCGGGCGACGTCGCGGAGAGCTTTGCCGATATCGAAGATTCGCGCCGCGACCTCGGCTTCGAGCCGAAGACCTCGATAGAGATCGGGCTGCCGCGCTTTGTTCATTGGTATAAGCGGTATCACAACGTCAATTGAGCGGCTTGCGGTGATGGAACGCGGATTTGCCGTCCTCGGCCTCGGCTATGTCGGGTTGCCGGTTGCCCTTGCTCTGGCACAGCGGTTTGCGCCGGTTGTCGGCTTTGACGTGTCGCAGCCGCGGATTGCGGCGCTGCGTCAGGGTCTCGACGCCACCGGCGAGGTCGAGGCGGCAGCGTTGCGCGCAACGACGCTGCGGCTGACCGACGATCCGGCCGCTCTTGCCGAGGCGAGCTTTTTTATCGTCACCGTGCCGACCGGCATCGACGGCGAGCATCGTCCCGATCTGGGGCCGCTCGAAAGCGCCTGCCGCCTGATCGGGCGGCACATGCAGCAAGGCTCGGTCGTCGTCTTCGAATTCGACGGTCTATCCCGGTCTCACACGTGAGGTCTGCGGGCCGATCCTGGCCCAGGCCTCGGGTCTCGAACCGGGGGTCGGCTTCAAGCTCGGCTATTCGCCCGAGCGCATCAACCCCGGCGACAAGCGGCACCGGCTCGAGACCATCGTCAAAATCGTCGCCGGCGAGGACGAGGCGACCCTGGAGCGGGTTGCCGCAATCTATGGCGAGATCGTCACGGCCGGGCTCTACCGCGCCTCCTCGATCGAGGTCGCCGAAGCCGCCAAGGTCATCGAGAACACCCAGCGCGACCTGAACATCGCGCTGATGAACGAGCTCGCGATCATCTTCGACCGGCTCGGCATCTCGACCAAGGAGGTGCTCGCGGCGGCCGGCACCAAATGGAATTTTCTGCCGTTCACGCCGGGCCTCGTCGGCGGGCATTGCATCGGCGTCGATCCCTATTACCTGACCGCGCGCGCCGAGGCCGCCGGCTATTACCCGCAGGTGATCCTGTCCGGCCGGCGCATCAACGACGGCATGGGCGGCTTTATCGCCCAGCGCCTGGTCAAGCTCTTGATCGCCGCCGAGCGCCCGGTCAAGGGTGCGCGCATCGGCATCCTCGGCATTACCTTCAAGGAGGATGTGCCCGATCTGCGCAACAGCCGGGTGCCCGACATCATCGCCGAATTGCGCGAATTCGGCATCGAGGCATTGGTCGCCGACCCGCTCGCAGACCCGGCCGAGGCGAAACGCGAATACGGTGTCGAGCTCGTCGGCCTCGACCGGCTCGCCGGGCTGGACGGGCTGATCCTCGCGGTGCCGCACCGGGTGCTCGGCGAGGCCGGCTTTGGACCCTTGTTCGATACGCTGGCGCCGGGCGGTGTCTTTGTCGATGTGAAATCAGCCCTCGCGCGCGACGCCATCCCGGCGCACGCGCATTACTGGGCGCTGTAACGGCTAAGCCCAATATCCGATCAGGTTGCAGCAGCCCGTCAGCCCCCCTCACCCTTCCCTCTCCCCCCAATTGGGGCCCAATTGGGGGGAGAGGGTTGCGAAGGGTTGGCGAGGCATCGCCGAGCCTTACCCGAATCCTCGGGTCGAGCCCGAGGAGGGTGAGGGGGGTTCTACCTAATCGGATCATGCTCTAGGGCAGCGCGCGGTACAGCCGCTCGTCGTAGAGCGCGCCTTCGAGCGGCGCCACTTTTTGCCGGAAATCCTTGGTCGCTACGGTGGTCAGGCTGGTATCGAACGCGTTGCGGTCGCGCCAAGCCTCGACCAGCGTGAAGTGATTTGGATGGCCGTCCTGCTGCAGCACGTCAAACTGCAAGTTGCCCGGGTCCTTGCGGCCCGCCTCGGCCAACGCCTTGACCAGACCAGCGGCCTCGTCCTTGCGGGCTGGAAAGACATCGACATGGGTCAGCACGAAAACCGCCTGCCGCCCGGCCGTCCCCGATGGCGCCGCCAGCGACAGGCCGTTGAATATCCTGACCTCGAACGGGCCGACCAGCAGCGGCTCCAGCTCGCTGCGATGCGCCGCGGTAGCAGCCGCAGCGGCCTGCGACGCGCTTTTGTCGTGCCACGCCTCCAATGTGGCGAGCCGGCTCGGCCGCCCGATTTCCTCAAACGCCTGGAACCCGGCATTGCCCGCTTGCTTGCGGGCCGTCTCGGCATATTTGCGCAGCACCGCGGCGGCGCGCGTCGCCTTGGTCGTGGCCGCCTCGAAATAGGTGACGATCCAGACCGGGCCGCTCGGCGGCGTTTGCGCATGCGCCGGCTGCCCCGCGGAAAGCGCCAGCGCCATCAGACCGAAGACCAAAGATGAAGTTCGCAAGGCTCGCCCCCTGTGTTCGCCGCCTCATCATATCGCGGCGCAAGGGGTATGCCATCAAAGCGATTTCGGGTCTGCCGAAATCGACCGGACCGCGGGCTGACGGTCATCGCTGCCGTCTTGTCCTTTGCACGCCGCCGCCGCATCAGCCCATTGTCGAATTAAAGGCGCCGCCGTCGAGCAGCAGGTTCTGGCCGACGATAAAGCCCGAGCTGGCACCGCACAAAAACGCGCAGGCGTCGCCGAACTCGGCCGGGTCGCCGACGCGGCCGGTCGGGTTGGTCGCGCCGCGCCGGGCCAGCATCTCGTCGAACGAGACGTTCTGCCGGCGCGCATCGTATTCGATGCCCGAACGCAGCCGGTCGGTCAGAAACGGGCCCGGCAACAGGCCGTTGATCGTCACATTGTGCTTGGCGACCTGGCGCGCGATGCCGGCGCAGAACGCGGTCAGCCCGGCGCGCGCCCCGTTCGACATGCCGAGATTGGCGATCGGCGATTTGACCGAGCCCGAGGTGATGTTGACGATGCGGCCGAACTTGCGGGCGCACATGCCGTCGACCACCGCCTTGATCAGCATGATCGGGGTCAGCATGTTGTTGTTGACCGCCTTTTGCCAATCCTCGACCGACCATTCGCGAAAGTCGCCATGCGGCGGCCCGCCGCAATTGTTGACGAGGATGTCGGGCTCGGGGCAGGCGGCGAGCGCCGCGGCGCGGCCCGCTTCGGTCGAGATGTCGCCCGCCACCGAGGTGACTTTGGCGCCGGTCTCTTTGCGGATTTCCTCCGCCGTCTGCTCGAGGGTTTCGCGGGTGCGCGCGGTGATCACGAGCTCGACCCCGGCGCGCGCCAACGACATCGCGCAGGCCCGTCCCAGCCCCTTGCTCGCCGCGCAGACCAGGGCCTTACGGCCGCGAATTCTCAAATCCAGCATGTCGTCCTCCGCCGTGGCGCTTCGCTCCCCGCCGATGTACCATGAAGTCGCCGGCGAAGATCAACCAAACTGCGGCTGGGAGGCGGAGATGGCGACAACCGAGTGGCGGGTGCGGGCAGATGAGTTTGCCAATTGCAACTGCTCTTACGGTTGTCCATGCCAGTTCAACGCCTTGCCGACATACGGCTTTTGCGAGGCGGCTTGCGGCTACCGGATCGGCGAAGGGCATTTCGGTGAGGTCCGGCTCGATGGACTTCTCGCCGCCGGCACGTGGCAATGGCCGGGTGCGGTGCACCAGGGGAACGGCACGATGCAGCTCGATCATCGACGAGCGCGCCGATGCGCGCCAGCGCGAGGCGCTGGTCAAAATCCTCTCGGGCGAGGAGACCGAGCCGATGGCGACGGTATGGTGGGTGTACGGCGCGATGTCGCCGAACAAGCTCCCAGCCGTTGTACTTGCCGATCGATTTCGAGGTCGATGTCGAGGCCCGGCGCGCCCGGATCGATGTGCCGGGCCTATTGGAGACGACCGGCGAGCCGATCAAGAACCCGATCACCGGCGCCGAGCACCGCGCCCGGATCGACTTGCCGCACGGTTTCGAGTTCCGCATCGCCGAAATCGGCAGCGGGACCACACGGGCGACGGGCGCGATCAAGCTCGACCTCACCAGCAGCTACGGGCAGTTCGCCCATATCCACCTGAGCAACAAGGGCGTCGTCGATTAGCACCGGCATGGCGGGCGAGCTGTTATCCGGGCTGTTGCGCCGCGACCGGGCGCTGGTGCTGGCCGGGCTCGCCGCGGTCAGCGCCGCCGCGTGGGCCTATCTCCTCGTCGGCTCCGGTATCGAAATGAAGCCGATGGGCCCGGACGCCATGGGGATGATGGCGATGCGGCCCGAATGGACCGCCGTCTATGCCGTTCTGATCTTTCTGATGTGGGCGGTCATGATGGCGGCGATGATGCTGCCGAGCGCCGCCCCGACGGTGCTGCTGGTCGCCGCCCTCGCCGAGCGCCGCGCCGCCGCGGCCAAGGGGGGAGCAGCGCTCTTCGCGTCCGGTTATCTCGTCGTCTGGTTCGGCTTCGGCTTGGTTGCGACCGTGCTGCAATGGGCGCTCGACCGGGCCGGCCTGTTGTCGCCGCGGATGGCGATCGCCAACGCGGTGCTCGCCGGCGCGGTCTTCCTCGCGGCCGGCATCTACCAATGGACGCCGCTCAAGGACGCCTGCCTGCGGCATTGCCGCTCGCCGGTCGGGTTTCTCGTCGCCCACTGGCGCGAGGGTCGGATCGGCATGGCTTCGACCGGCATCCGGCACGGCGCCTATTGCCTCGGCTGCTGCTGGATGCTGATGGCGCTGTTGTTTGCCGGCGGGCTGATGAACCTCGCCTGGGTCGCCGCGATCGCGCTCTTCGTGCTCGCCGAAAAGGCTGCCCCCTGGGGCGGGCGGATGAGCCGGGCAACGGGCGTCGTGCTCGCGCTGTGCGGTGTCGCGCTGATCAGCCAGGCGGCTTTGCGGTGAAGCTGACCCTGACCCTCGACGCGGCACCTGCCGGGGTGACCGCGAGCCTCGTCGAAGAATGGGACGAAATCTTCGGGGCCGCTCGAATGGAGCCGATCGTGCGCGTCTTCGATTCGGACGAAGAGGCGCTCGCTTGGGGTCGAGCGCTGGCGCGGCGGCGCGGCGTCGGCCAGCTCTACCTGACCGACAACCGCAAGGCGGCGCGACGTTGAGCGTGCCTCAATAGGGCCGATAGGCATAGGGCGGCATGCCCGGCGGCGCCGAGAAGCCCGGCACGCGGTCGCCGTGGCCGGCCATGCACGAGGCGAAGAGCGAATCAAACTGCTGCTGCAGCGACATCTGCGCCCAGCCGGCGCTGCTGGCGTTGGCGACCGTGCCGAATGCGGCGCCCGAGGCGGCCCCGATCGCCGCCCCCCGGCCGCCGCCGATCGCCGCCCCGAGACCAGCGCCCAATGCGGTGCTGAGGAGCGTGCTGCCCACCGCCTGGTTGTTGGCGGCGGCGGCCTGCGGCGCGGTTTGCGAATAAGCGTATTGCTGGCAGAAGGCCTGATCCGAGGCAAACGCGGCGCCGGTGCGGCCCGGTCCCGGTGCTACCGGGATCGTCGGTGCCATCGGCGGTGCCACGCAAGCGGCGAGCGAAACCAAGAGCGCCAGGGAGCCCGCCAGTCGCGGATCGATCCGTCTCATGTTCCTGTCCTGTTCGGTTAGCGTCGGGCGATCATGCGGCCAAGCCCTCAATCCAGGCAAGCGATAAGACGGCCAGGCGAGCGATACGAGGGCTTGCCGCCCGGTTCTGTTTCAATCGGCGAATTCGGGCATGATCTCGCGGGCGAAGGTGCGCAGCGCGTCGAGCGAGCCGCCGACGTCGATGACCATGACATATTCGACGCCGCCCTCCTTGAGCCGCTTCAGACGGCCGATGATCTCGTCGGGCGGGCCGATCAGCGCGTCGGCTTCGGTCGACCGCCGCATCTCGTCGGCCGACAATGCGCGGCGCGGGCGCCCAAGCGTCGGCGAGTGGCCGGTCGGCGACAACGACAATTGCTGGACGTTGCGCATAAACGCCGCGCGCAATTCATGCGCCGCCTCGCGCTCGGCCGCGGTGTTCGCGATGTGCAGCGCGCGGGTCAGGCCGACGCTCATCGGGTCGAAACGCCGGCCCTGCGCTTCGACCGCCTTGCGATAGATGCCGATGTTCTCGGCGACGAGCTCTGGGCTGCCGGCCTGGCCGAGCAAGAGGTTCAGCCCCTCTTCGGCGGCGCGGCGGATCGAGGCTGCACTCTGGGCGCCGATCCACAACGGCGGATGCGGCTTTTGCACCGGTGCGGGCTCGACCACGATGTCCTCGAAATGCCAGCGCTTGCCGTGATGCGAAAAGCGCCCCTGTGCGGTCCACGCCCGGCGCAGAAAGTCGACGGCTTCGTCATAGCGCTCGCCGGCTTCCTCCATCGGCATGCAGAAGCCGTGGAACTCGCCCCAGCGATAGCCCTTGCCGATACCGAGATCGAGCCGCCCGTTGGATAAGAGGTCCAAGGTCGCCGCCTGCTCGGCGAGCAATGCCGGATTGTGCCACGGCAATACCAGCACCGCGGTGCCGAGCCGGATGCGCGTCGTTTTGGCGGCGAGATAGGTCAGGAAATTGAGAGTCGCCGAGATCTGGCCGAACCCGGTGAAGTGGTGCTCGACCAGAAACACGCTGTGAAACCCCAGCGCCTCGGCCTCGCAGATGTAATCGACATAATCGCCATAGATTTGGCTGTCGCTCGCCTGCTCGCCGATCTCGGTGCGCGCCCCGCCAAACAATCCGAACCGCATGGCTTTGCTCCTCAGATCCCCAGCGTGCGGGCGTAGGTTTCGGCGTAGCGCGGGCCGGCGGCGGCACCCGGCCGGAAAATTTCGTCGAGTGCCGAAAGCGTCGCCGCGGAGAGCGCGATGTCGGCCGCCGCCGCATTCTCCTCCAGCCTGTGGCGATGGCTGGTGCCGGGGATCGGCACGATGAAATCGCCGCGCGACAGAACCCAGGCGAGCGCCAATTGCGCGGCCGTGCAGCGTTGTTGCGCCGCGAGCTGTCGCAACCGGCTGACGAGATCGAGGTTCGTCGTCAGGTTTTCCTCTTGGAATCGCGGCATGTTGCGGCGCGCGTCGTTGTCGGCGAGATCGTCGCGCGCGCCGACGCCACCGGTCAGAAACCCGCGCCCGAGCGGGCTGTAGCCGACAAAGCCGATGCCGAGCTCGCGGCACAGCGGCAGGATTTCGTCTTCGACCTCGCGCGACCACAGCGAATATTCGATCTGCACCGCACTCATCGGGTGGACCCTATGGGCCCGCCGGATCGTCTGCGCCCCGGCTTCGCAGATGCCGAGAAACCGCACTTTGCCGGCGCGCACCAGATCGCTCATCGCGCCCACCGTATCCTCGATCGGCACCTTGGGATCGACGCGATGGATGTAATAGAGATCGATGATGTCGGTCTGGAGCCGGGCCAGGCTGCGCTCGCAGGCCGACCGCACATGGTCGGGCCGGCCCTCGCCCGCCGCCGAGCCGTCGGGGTTGCGCCCCATATTGCCGAATTTGGTCGCGACGACGTATCGCTCGCGGCGCCCCGCGAGCACGCGCGCGATCAGCTCCTCGTTGCGGCCGCGGCCATAGGCGTCGGAGCTGTCGAGAAAATCGACCCCGATCTCGGCCGCGCGCTCCAGGGTCGCGATGGCGGAGGCCGGGTCGGGCTCGCCGTAGAACGGCGTCATCGTGGCGCAGCCCAAGCCGATCGCCGAAACTTCCAACTCACCCAGGCGGCGGCGTTTCATGCTCGATCCTCTGTTCACGTTATAATGACACCATAGCGGCGGCGCTCTAAGCTCGCGACATGGATGGGGAGCCTTCGCGCCGCGCTTTCGATCTCAAACGGCCGTCGGCGGAGCGGGTGCCGCTGGTGCTCGCCTCGCCGCATAGCGGCGCCGACTACCCGGCCGATTTTCTCGCCGCCGCCCGGCTCGACCCGGTGGCGCTGCGGCGCTCCGAAGACAGCTATGTCGACGAGCTGTTCGCCGCCGCCCCTGCTCTCGGCGCGCCGCTCCTCGCCGCGCGTTTTCCGCGCGCCTATCTCGACGTCAATCGCGAGGCTTGGGAGCTCGACCCGGCGATGTTCGCCGAGGCCCTGCCGGGCTTTGTCAATGCCGGCTCGCCGCGGGTGCATATGGGCCTGGGCACGATCGCCCGGATCGTCGCAAACGGCGAAGAGATCTATGCCGGCAAGCTCTCTTTTGCCGAGGTGGCCGGGCGCATCGAGGCGCTTTATTTCCCCTATCACCAGGCGTTGCAGCAATTGGTCGAGGAGACCGAGGCGGTGTTCGGCGGCTGTCTGGTGCTCGATTGCCATTCGATGCCGTCGGCCGCGTGCCGGCGCGACGCCGCCGACATCGTTCTCGGCGATTGCCACGGCACCGCCTGCGCGCCCGAGATAGTGGCGGCGGCGCGCCGCTGTCTTGCCGAACGCGGCTTTGACGTAGCGGTCAACGAGCCCTATGCCGGCGGCTTTACCACCGGCCATTACGGCGATCCGCCGCGGCGACGCCACGCGCTGCAAATCGAGATCAACCGCGCGCTCTATATGGACGAGCGAAATTACCGCCGAAAGCAGCGCTTCACCCGGATCGCGCGCGACATGGCCGAGCTGGTCCGGCAGCTCGCGCTGACCGCGCAAGATTGCCTCCAGCTTTCGGCCGCCGCTGCTGCGGACGATTGACGCGCGGCGATTGACCCGCCTCTGCTGCGACCACATTTGAAAGAGTGTGCCTTTTGCGGAGAGGCCGATGTCGCAGGCGCGGCCGGATTTCACCTTCGAGCAGGATTGGGACGGCTATAGCGGCGAGCAGCATGCGGTTTGGCGGCTCTTGTTCGAGCGCCAGCAACAGCTGCTCCGCGGGCGCGCCTGCCGCGAATACCTCGAAGGGCTGGGCTCGCTCGGGGTGGCGGCGCAAGGCATTCCCGATTTCCGCCGCCTGAGCGAGATCCTCGACCGGGCGACCGGCTGGCGCATCGTTGCAGTGCCGGGGCTCGTCCCCGATCATGTCTTTTTTGCCCATCTCGCCGCCCGGCGGTTTCCCGCGACCTGCTTTATCCGCCGTCGCGACCAGCTCGATTATCTGCAAGAGCCGGATATTTTCCACGATGTCTGCGGTCATGTGCCGCTGCTGATGAACCCGGTTTTCGCCGACTACATGCAAGCCTATGGCGAGGGCGGGCTCAAGGCGTCGGGGCTCGGCCATCTGCCGCATCTCGCGCGGCTTTATTGGTACACGGTCGAATTCGGGCTGATCGCGACCGGCGAGGGCCTGCGCATTTATGGCTCGGGGATCCTGTCCTCGGCCGGTGAATCGGTCTATTCGCTCGACGATCCCCGACCGCACCGGATCGGCTTCGACCTGCGCCGGGTCATGCGCACCCGCTATCGGATCGACCGGTATCAGTCGAGCTATTTCGTCATCGACGATTTCCAGCAGCTGTTCGATGCGACGCGACCCGATTTCGCGCCGATCTATCACGAGATCGCCACCCTCCCCGATATCGAGCCCGATACGGTGCTCGGCAGCGACCGCCGTTTTGGCGCGAATTTGAGCGCGGGCAAAAAAATTGGGCCGCAACTTGATGCGGCCCAAGTTTAGGGAGGAAACGCCTAGAAGACGTACGGTAGGACCGCAATGGGCGACCGCTACCGCACTGCACAATCTAATGTGCCCAGCCTCGATGTCAAGCGGTTTTTTGGAAATCTTTGGCAACGCTGAATATTTGCGTTCAATTTAAGCCAATTCCTGCCGACTCGGCATGGGAGCTATGTGCAATGCACAAGGGAATGAGGCGTGATCGGCTGCACCCGCCGGCGCTCGATCCGGGCTCGGCGCTGTTTCTCGATGTCGACGGCACCTTGTTGGAAATCGCCGCCGGCCCCGATTTGGTCCAGGTGCCCGCCGGGTTGCCGGATTTGCTCGAGCGACGCGCCGCCGAGCGCGATGGCGCCCTGGCGCTGATCAGCGGACGCCCGCTGAGCCAGCTCGATGACCTGTTCCGGCCGTGGCACGGTCCTGCCGCCGGACTGCATGGGGTCGAGCGCCGCCGCGCCAACGGCAGCATCGCCGCTGCCACCGCCGGCACCGAGGCGATTTCACGGCTTCGGCCAAAGCTCTCGCGGCTTGCCAACAGCGGTAGCGGCCTGGTTTTCGAAGACAAGGGTGCCAGCCTCGCCTTGCATTACCGCCGCGCGCCGGAGCGCGAGGTCGAGATTCTCGCATTTGCCGAGCGCTTGCATGGGGACGCCGTGGCCGATCTGCGCCTGATCAAAGGCAAGATGATCGTCGAGCTTGTGCCGCTTCACGCCGACAAGGGCGGGGCGATCACGGCTTTTCTCGCCGAGCCGCCGTTTCTCGGCCATCGCCCGGTCTTTGTCGGCGACGACGCCACCGACGAGGACGGATTCGCCGAGGTCAATCGGCGCGGCGGGTTGGCCGTGCGGGTCGGCGAGCCGGACGAGGAGACCGTCGCGCCCTATTGCCTGCCTTCGGTGGCCGCGGTGCTCGCCTGGCTCGGCGCCGGCGGGAACCTTTGACCGGACCGGGCGTTCGGGAGGTGCTCAAGAAACGGGGGAAACGAGAATGGTGGACAGGCCAGCCGGGGCCCGCAGCGCAAGCACGGCCTTGAGATTCCGCATGCCGCCCGCAACCAGCAAGCCCGCGCCCGGCGCAAGCCGGCGGCTGGTGGTGGTGTCGAACCGGGTGGCGCCCGTCGATCGTGCCAAGCCCGATACCGGTGGGCTGGCGGTCGCGATCCGCGCCGCGCTGCAAGAGCATGGCGGCATCTGGTTCGGTTGGAGTGGGCGGATCGACGACGCAGCGAGCGGCGAAACCGCGATCGCCGATGATGGCCCCGTCACCCGCGCCACTCTCGACCTGACGCGCCGCGATTTCGACGAATACTACATCGGCTACGCCAACCGCGTGCTGTGGCCGCTGTTTCATTTTCGCGGCTCATTGGTCGAGTTCTCGCGCCGCGACCTCGCCGGCTATCGCCGCGTCAACCGGATGTTCGCGGCCAAGCTCGCACCGATGCTGGCGGCCGACGAT
This sequence comes from uncultured Alphaproteobacteria bacterium, assembly GCA_963702685.1. Taxonomy (GTDB): domain Bacteria; phylum Pseudomonadota; class Alphaproteobacteria; order ATCC43930; family CGMCC-115725; genus AP-15. The sequence continues at coordinate 39,582 of CAVPDQ010000020.1, forward strand.
CTCGTCTGGGTGCACGATTATCATCTGATCCCGCTCGGCGAGGAGCTGAGGCGATTGGATCAGCAGCAGCGGATCGGGTTTTTTCTGCACATTCCGTTTCCGCCGGCGGAAATGCTGCGCGTGCTGCCGAACCATCAGGACCTGGTCAAGGCGCTCTGCGCCTACGATCTGATCGGCTTCCAGACGAGCTCGGACCTGCACGGCTTTCGTGACTATCTGCTGCGCTGGGTCGACGCCGAAGATTTGGGGCACGGTCGGCTGCGAGCCTTTGGCCGGGTGGTGCAGGCGCAGGTGTTTCCGATCGGCATCGACACGGCGACCGTTGCCGCGCAGGCGGAGTCGGCCGACACCAATCGTCATATGCGCCGCTTGCGCCACAGCCTGGGCGACCGGGGCTTGATGATCGGCGTTGACCGGCTCGACTATTCGAAGGGTCTGCCTGCCCGCTTTCGCGCGTACTCGCATCTGCTCGAAACTGCGCCGGAAACCCGCGATCGGGTCGTGATGATGCAGATCGCGCCGCCGTCCCGTTCCGAAATCCCGGAATACCAGGAGGTGCGCAAAAGCCTCGCCGCGATTGCCGGGCAGATCAACAGCCGCTTCGGCGAATTCGACTGGACGCCGCTGCGCTACATCAATAAGGCTTTCACCCACCCGATCCTGACCGGCTTTTTTCGGGCGGCCCGGATCGGGCTCGTCACCCCGTTGCGCGACGGCATGAACCTCGTTGCCAAGGAGTATGTCGCCTCGCAGCCCGCGGACGATCCGGGTGTCCTGGTGCTCTCCTGCTTTGCCGGCGCGGCGCACGAATTGGCCGAGGCGGTGCTGGTCAACCCGTACGACATCGAGGGGATGGCCGAAGGCATGCGGCAAGGGCTGGAGATGCCGCTCGCCGAGCGCCAGGAGCGTTGGCGGGCCTTGATGAAGACGATCGAGCGCAACGACATCACGCATTGGCGCGAGAATTTTTTGCGTGCGCTGGCCACGGGCGGCGAGCCGCGGTGACGGAGGGTGCCGGCATCGCGGAAACCTGGCTCGTCGGCGACATCGGCGCCACCAATGCCCGGTTCGGCCTCGTCTCGCCCGAACGCGAGCTGTTGCATACGCACACCTTTTCGATCGACGAGCAGCCGACGATCGAGCATGCGATCGACGCCTATCTCGGCGAGCGCGGCTCGTTGCCGATGCCGCGGCAAGGGGCGATCGCGATCGCCTCGGCGATAACAGGCGACCGGGTGGCGATGACCAACCATCCGTGGAGCTTTTCGATCGCGGCATTGCGCCACCGGCTCGGCCTCGACCGGCTCGAGGTGATCAACGATTTCACCGCGGTGGCGCTCTCCCTGCCCTATCTCGGCCCGGAGGACCGGACCGCGGTCGGCGGCGGCGAGGCGGTTCCCGACGCGCCGATCGGCGTGCTCGGCCCGGGCTCGGGGCTCGGCGTGTCCGGTCTCCTGCGATCGGGCGGCGCGACGGTAGCGCTGACCGGGGAAGGCGGGCACGCGACAATGGCGCCCTCGACCGAGCGCGAAAGCGCCGTCCTCGATCGCTTGCGCCGGCAATTCGACCACGTCTCGGCGGAGCGCGTCTTGTCCGGGCCGGGCCTCGTCAATCTCTACAGCGCGTTGGCGGGGCTCGACGGGGTCCCGTCGCGCGGCTACACGGCCGCCCAGATCACCGACCCCGCGATGGGCTCGGCCGATTCGCTGTGCGCCGAGGCGACGGCGATGTTCTGCGCCATGCTCGGCACCGTTGCCGGCGATCTGGCGCTCACCCTCGGCGCGCGCGGCGGCATCTACATCGCCGGCGGCATCGTGCCGCGGCTCGGGCAACGATTCGCCGCCTCGCCGTTCCGCCAGCGCTTTGAAGCCAAGGGCCGGTTCGGCACCTATCTCGCCGCGATCCCGACCCATGTCGTAACCCAACGGTTTCCGGCCTTTCTCGGTTGCGCCGCGCTTCTCGCCGATCGACCCGGCGCGCTTTGACGCCAAGCTTGCGCCGACGCTAGAATTGCGGCGTACCGGGATGGGTCTTGCCATGAACGCATCGGACGATCGCAGCATCGCGGCCGGCTCGCGCGAGCGCCGGCGGGTTCGCGCCGGCGATTTCTGCGGCGCCACGGCCGGCTTGGCACCCGGCAATGTGCAGGCCAACCTGGTCATTCTGCCAAAAGCGCTGGCGCACGACTTTCTGCGCTTTGCCCAGGCCAACCCAAAGCCCTGCCCGGTGCTCGCCGTCTCCGAGCCGGGCGACCCGCGCCTGCCGTCCTTGGGCGGGGACCTCGACATCCGCACCGACCTGCCGCGCTATCGCGTGTGGCGCCACGGCGAGCTGGTGGACGAGCCGATCGAGGTAGGGACGGTTTGGCGCGACGATCTGGTCAGCTTTGCGCTCGGCTGCTCGTTCTCGTTTGAGCAGGCGCTGATCGACGACGGAATCCCGCTGCGCCACATCGCAACCGGGGTCAACGTCGCGATGTACCGCACAAATATCGCCTGCGCCCCAGCCGGACCGTTTGCCGGCCCGCTCGTCGTCTCGATGCGCCCGTTCAAGCCGGCCGACGCAATCCGGGCGATCCAGATCACCTCGCGCTTTCCCTCGGTGCACGGGGCGCCGGTGCATGTCGGGGTGCCGCGCGCGATCGGCATCCGCAATCTGAACGAGCCCGATTACGGCGATTCGGTCGCGGTCGAGGATGACGAATTGCCGGTGTTCTGGGCTTGCGGCGTGACCCCGCAGGCGGTGATCGCCGAGGTCAAGCCCGAATTCTGCATCACCCACGCGCCGGGCAGCATGCTGATCACCGATCTGCGCAACGCCAAGCTCGCAAGCTTCTAGCCGCGCAATGGCCGAGCCGGCCGCAGCAAAACCCGTCGTCGATCGCATCGAGCAAGCGGTCCAGACCGATGTCGGGCGCAATATCGGCGCGCTGTTCGCGGCGGCGCGCGGCGGCTTGTGGCGTGCGGCTCGGGAATTGGCAGCGGCGCAACATTGCCGGGTCGGGCTGATCACCGGGTTTTATGTGCCTCAGGGCGACCCGCCGGCGGCCGAGACCGACGGCCCGGTCGGCACGGCGTTGCTCGCCCGCGGACTGGGCGATGTCGGCATCCCGTGCCGGCTCGCCACCGACGAATCATGCCGGCACGCCTGTGCCGTGGCGCTCGCCGCAGCCGGTTCCGCGGCGGTTCCGGTCGATGCCGTCGCCACCACGGCACCGCTCGGCGAGCTGATCGAAACGTGGCGCCGCGCCGGTGTCACCCATGCGGTCTCGATCGAACGCTGCGGCCGCAGCGCCGACGGCGCGCCGCGCAACATGCGCGGCCAGGACATCGCTTCGCGCACCGCACCGCTCGACGATTTGTTCACCGCCGGACCATGGGAGACGATCGCCGTCGGCGACGGCGGCAACGAGATCGGCATGGGGGCATTGCCGCGCACGCTGATCGCCGAGCATGTCGCGCATGGCGACACCATCGCCTGCGTCACCGCGGCACGACACCTGATCGTCGCCGGCGTCTCGAATTGGGGCGCCTATGCGCTGATCGGCGCGCTTGCCGTGCTGCGCCCGGATTGGCGCGCCAAGCTGCTGGCCTGCCTCGACGAGGCGCTCGACCGGCGAATTCTCGAAACCATCGTCGCCGACGGCCCGGCGGTAGACGGCGTGTCGCTGCGCCGGGCCGCGACCGTCGACAATCTCGACATCGCCGTGCATCACGCCAAATTGCGCGAGGTCCGCGCGCTCGTCGAAGGCGGGCATGGGCTATAGCCGGTTCGTCTTCGAAAATTATTGCTACGACGAGGCCGCCGCCTCGCTGTCGCTACGCTATCGTTTTGCCGAGGGGCCGCGTTTTGAAGAAAAGCTGGTGTTCGATTTTCCGCCGCGCGCTCTGTCATGCGTCGAGCAAACCGCGCTCGACCGGATATTCCGTCTGATATTCCTGTTTTCCGGGGTCAGCTATTACAAGGCGTTCATCCCAGAGCAGATGATTTGCGAGGCGTTCCCGGTCGATCCCGATACCGCCGGGTTGGTCACGCGGTTCTACGAGAACGGCCTCGCCGAGTTTGCGTGGAGGAACCGGGTCGCGCTGCGCGTGCGGCTTCGCTCTGACGCGATGGCGTCCGCCCCGCCGTTGGCGCTCGACCTGCCGCGGCTGACTTGCGTGCCGGTCGGCGGCGGCAAGGATTCGGTCGTGACACTCGAATGCCTGAAGCGCGCCGGCGAGCCGCTCGTCCTCTTCTCCTTGGGCGACGCCGCGCCGATCGCCGCCTGCATCGCCGTGTCAGGCCTGCCGTCGTTCCGGGTCTATCGCCGGCTCGACCGCGCCATCCTTGCGCTCAACGACGCGGGTGCGCTGAACGGCCATGTGCCGATCACCGGAATATTGAGCGCCATCGCTTTGGCTTGCGCGGTGCTGTTCGGGTTCGACGCGATCGCGATGTCGAACGAGCACTCCGCCAGCGCGCCGAACCTCGTCAGCAACGGCGTCCCGGTCAACCATCAATTCAGCAAATCCTTAGGGTTCGAGGCGGATTTTTCCGAGTACATCGGCCGGCACATTTCGCCGAGCATTGCCTATTTCTCGCTGTTGCGACCGCTTTCCGAAATCGAGATCGCCCGCCGATTTGCAAATTCCCCCGAATATTTCGACAGCTTTCGCAGCTGCAACACCGCCTTCCGCCAGGCGGCAGCCGAGCGCGGCAAGACCTGGTGCGGCGATTGCCCGAAATGCCGGTTCGTCTTTCTGGCGCTCGCCCCCTTTATCGGCAAGTCCGAGCTGATCCGGATCTTTCGCCGCAACCTGCTCGACGACGAGACCCAGACGCCCGGTTTTGCGGCGTTGTGCGGCCTCGCCGAGCACAAGCCCTTCGAATGCGTCGGCGAGACCGCGGAGAGCGCGGCGGCAATGGCGCATCTCGGCTGCGACCCGGCGTGGCGCGACAGCGCGGTGGTGCGCCGGCTCCATGATGCTTTTCCGGCATTGCGGCAGAAGGGTGCGGGCGATTTGTCGGCGCTGATCGCAGCCCGGCATCCGCATCGGGTTCCCGACCGCTTCCGGACAATGCTCGATGCAGGCGGCTGAGCTCGGCGGCAAGCGCGTCGCCATCTGGGGGCTCGGCCGCGAGGGCCGGGCGGCGATCGGGTTGCTGCGCCAGGCATATCCGGCGATGCCCTTGCTGCTGCTCGACGACAACGCCGATGCACGCGCGCCCGACGAAAACGGCGGCAATTTCACCTGCGCCTTCGGTCCCGGGCATATCGCCGCCGCGCTCGGCGGCATCGATGTGATCGTCAAATCGCCCGGTGTCAGCCTCTACCGGCCCGAAATCGAGCAGGCGCGCGAAAAAGGGATAGAAATTACATCGCTGCTCAATCTGTGGTTTGCCGAGCGCCACGACATCACGACGATCTGCGTCACCGGCACCAAGGGCAAAAGCACGACCGCGGCGCTGATCGCGCACATGTTGCGGGAGCTCGGCCGCCGGGTCGCCCTTGCCGGCAATATCGGGGTCGCGATCACCGCCATCGACGCCGCCGCTGCCGACTATGCAGTGATCGAAATGTCGAGCTACCAGACCGCGGATTTCGACGGTATCTGCGACATCGCGGTGCTGACCTCGCTCTACCCCGAGCACGCCGATTGGCACCGCACGCTCGCAAGCTACTACCGCGACAAGATCCATCTCTTGACCCGCGCGCGCTGCGCCATCCTCGGCGCCGATACGGCCGCGGCGGCCAAGGAGATCGCGGCGCACCTCCCGGTCGGCGACATATGCGGCATCGAGGCCCGCGGCGACGATGTCTTTGACGGAGGCCGGCCTATCGGGCCGGTGGGCAACCGCTATCTCGCCAGACCGCACAACCGTTCCAATCTGAGCCTCGCCCTGGCGGTGGCGAAAAGATCGGGTCTCGACCTCGTCGCGGCGCTCCGCGCCACCGAAAATTTTCGCGGCCTGCCGCACCGCCAGCAAGAGCTCGGCACCAAAGGCGGGCTGCTGTTTGTCGACGACAGCATATCGACGATCCCGGAATCGACGATTGCCGCGCTCGGCGTTTATGCCGGCCGTCCGGTTACGGTGATCCTCGGCGGCTACGATCGCGGTTTGAGCTACGGCAAGCTGACCGCGGCCCTGTCGCAAGGCGCGGCGACAAACGTCATCTGTCTCGGCGCCAGCGGCGAGCGGATTTACGCCGAGACGCAAGCCGCGGATTTCGCCGGCATTCTTCACCGCGCGCAATCGATGGAGGATGCGGTGGCAATCGCAATCTCGGCGACGCCGCGAGGTGGTGTCGTGCTGCTGTCGCCGGCGGCGCCGAGCTATGGCTGGTACCGTGATTTCGCCGAGCGCGGGCGCGATTTCGCCGCCAAGGCAGGTTTTCCCGCAGCAGACGAGGCCGGCCGATGAAACGAGCGCTGGCCCTCGCTGTGCTCGGCGCCCTGGTCGCCGGCTGTGCCGCAAAACCGTTCCTGCTCGACGGCACCGAGACCCGCGCCGAGGTTGGCTTCAGCGGCTACCCGAACACCGCCGAGACCGAGGCGATCGCCAGAGCGCATTGCGCCCGCTTCGAGCGGGTGGCGCGGTTTCTCGACGCGCAGGAAAACGTCGCCTATTTCGATTGCGTGCCGCGCTGAACCGGTGGAGCGGGCAAGGCGGCGCCCAGCGGCTGTGGCGGCTCGTGCTGCTGTGGCTGACGGGGGCGGATCTGCGCATGACGGTGCTGGCATTGCCGCCGGTATTGCCGCTGATCCATCGGCAATTCGCGCTCAGCGAAAAAGCGGTCGGGGCGCTCTCCGGCTTGCCGGTGCTGCTGTTTGGGCTGATGGCGATACCGGGATCGCTGCTCGTCGCGCGGATCGGCGCGCGCCGCACCTGCATCGCCGGGCTCGCCGTCGTGGCCGCGGCATCGGCCGCGCGCGGCGCCGGCCCTTCGGTAGCGATGCTGTTCGCGATGACCTTTGTGATGGCCGCCGGGATCGCGGTGCTGCAGCCGAGCCTGCCCGCGCTGGTGGCGCTCTGGTTTCCAAAATCTCCGGGGCTGGCGACCGCAATCTACGCGAACGGCCTGCTGATCGGCGAAGCCGGCCCGGCAGCGCTGACCATTCCGGTCGTCCTCGGCGTCCTCGGTGGCAGCTGGCCGGCAAGCCTCGCCCTGTGGTCGGCGCCGGTGGCGCTCACCGCGGTACTGATGACGCTGTTCACGCCGCCTGGGCGAAGGTCGCCGACGGCACCGGCTGCGCGCTGGTGGCCCGATTGGCGGCACGCTCTGACTTGGCAGCTCGGCCTGATGCAGGGCGGCACCGGCGGACTCTACTTTGCCTCGAATGCGCTGATCCCGGATTATCTTCATGCGGTGGGCCGTCCCGAGCTGGTGGGGCCGTGCCTGAGCGCCTTGAACCTCGGTCAGCTGCCCGCCTCGGCTGTCATGCTGATCTGGGCGCGCCGGCTCACCGCCGGGAATGCGGCCCTCGTCGCGATGCCGGCGCTGGCGATCCCTGCCATTGCCTTGTTGGCCGACCCCCGGCCTTGGGCGGCGATCCTCGGGGCCGCAATCATCGGCTTTGCCTGCGCCCTCACCTTGATCCTGACCCTGGCGTTGCCGCCGCTGCTGGCGCCCCTACACGATGTCCACCGTCTCTCGGCCGGGATGTTCGCGATCGGCTATACGCTTTCTGCGGTGATACCGCTCGCCGGCGGGGCTATCTGGGATGCGACCGGCCTCCCCGCCGCCGCTTTTCTCGCCAACGCAGCGGCCGCTGCCGTCGTTCTCGTCACGGCGCTGACTTTCCGCCGGTAGCTCTACCCCGCGACCGCGTTCGCCTCAAAAAGGTGCCGCAACTCGGCTGCGGCGGTAAGGCTGATAGCGCGGCGCCCAGATCTTGGCGCGGATCGCCGCTTCGATCTCGTCGGTCTCGATCCCTTGGGTCAGGCCTTCCCGGTGCGCCTGCAGCCCGGTTGCGAGCGCTACCGCAAACGCCACCTCGCGCAGCCCGGTCACCGGCGGCAACAAATTGCCGTCCGGGTCGTCGCGCGCCGGCGATGCCTCGGCAAGCGCCTTTGCCGCAGCCATAAACATCGTGTCGGTCACCCGTCGCGCCTTTGTCGCGATGACGCCGAGCCCGATCCCGGGGAAAATGTAGGAATTGTTGGTCTGGTCGACCCGGAGCTTCGTCCCGTTGCGGTCGAGCGGCGGAAACGGGCTGCCGGTGCCGATCACCGCTCGACCATCGGTCCAGGCAAAGAGATCGGCGGGCGTCGCCTCGGCCCGTGCGGTCGGGTTCGACAACGGAAAAATCACCGGACGACGGTGGTGCTGCGCCATTGCCCGCACGACCGCCTCGGAAAACATGCCCGGCTGGCCGGAGACCCCGATCAGCACGCCGGGCTTTGCATTGTGCACGACATCGAGCAGCGACACCTTGTCCGGATGGTCGAGCGCCCAGCCGGCAATCGCCGATCTCGGCTGCACAAACGGCAGCTGGAACGGCGCCAAGCCCGGCATGCCGTCGACCAGAAGCCCATCGCGGTCGACGAGAAAGAACCGGCCGGCGGCTTCGCGCTCGGAAAGCCCGGTCTCGACGATCATCTTCACCAGCAGGCTGGTGATGCCGCAGCCGGCCGAGCCCGCCCCCAAAACCGCGATCCGTTGCTGCGCCAAGGGCTCGCCGGTGACATTGACCGCCGACAGCAAGGTCCCGGCCGCGACCGCCGCCGTCCCTTGGATATCGTCGTTGAACGTGCACAGACGGTCGCGGTAGCGCTCCAGCAGGCGCGTGGCGTTGTTCTTGGCAAAGTCCTCCCATTGCAGCAATACGTGCGGCCAGCGCCGCTCGATGGCGCCGATCACCGCCTCGACAAATTCATCATATTCGTCGCCGCGCACCCGCTCGTGGCGCCAGCCGAGATAAAGCGGGTCGACCAGCCGCTCCTCGTTGTCGGTGCCGGCGTCGAGCATGATCGGCAAGGTCGTCGCCGGATGGATGCCGCCGCACGCAGTGTAGAGCGCCAGCTTGCCGATCGGGATGCCCATGCCGCCGGCCCCCTGGTCGCCGAGGCCCAGAATGCGCTCGCCATCGGTCAAGACGATCGCCTCGACCCGGTCGAAACGCGGGTTCGCCAGGATCTGCCGGAGCCGCTCCTTGTGCGGCAGGCTCAGGAAGAGGCCGCGCGGCTTGCGGAAGAGCTGGCTGAACTGCTGGCAGCCCGCCCCCACCGTCGGCGTGTAGACGATCGGCAGCAGCTCGTCGAGATTGCGGGTCAACAAGGCAAAAAACAATGTCTCGTTGTTGTCGTGCAATTCGCGCATGAAGGCATAGCGTTCGAGGTCGCTCTCAAAACGGCGAAGCACCGTCAGCCGCCGCGACACCTGCTCGTCGAGCGTGCCGATATGCGGCGGCAACAGGCCGTGCAGCTCGAACATATCGCGCTCGGCCTCGCTAAACGCGGTGCCTTTATTGAGGAGCGGATCGGAGAGCAGCCCAAAGCCGGAAAGCGGCGTCGTCACGATCCCGCTGGCGCTGCCGGCCGGCGCAGAGAATTGCGGCATCGTCCGAGCTTCAGCCGAGACGGCGACGATAGAGCGCGATCAGCCGCTCCCAATGACGCTCGGCGGCGGGCTTGTCGTAGCACCACCGTTGCGGAAATGCGAAGCCGTGATGGACACCCGGATAGAGCTCGATCTCGCCCATGGTCCCGGCACGGCGAAAGAGCCCGCGCAATTCCTCGACCATCGCCAAGGGTGCCAGCTCGTCATGCTCGGCACAGGCGATGTAAAGCTCGCCCGCAACCTCGCCGAGCGACAAATGTGGGCTCTCCTCGGCGTCGCTGACCAGCCAGGTGCCGTAGAACGAGGCAGCGGCGGCGATCCGGTCGGGGTAGCGCGCCGCCGCGGCGAGCGCATAGGGCCCGCTCATGCAATAGCCGTGCGCCCCGACCGGGCCAGGCTTTGCCGCAGCCTGCTTGCCGATAAAGGCGAGCATCGCCGCAACATCATGCATCACCGGCGGGATCGTCATCTTGGTCCGAACCGCGCGCATGCGCTCGCGATCCGGGCTCCCTTGATCGAGCACGGTGGGCCCGAACAGCGTATCGCGGCCGGCGCGGTAATAGAGGTTGGGCAGCAGCACATAATAGCCGACCGTGGCGAGCCGGCGCGCCATGTCGCGCAATTCCTCGCGCACGCCCGGCGCGTCCATCAGCAGCAGCACCGGCGGGAACGGCCCGCCGCGCTCGGGATGGACGACAAAGGTCTCCATCGCGCCGTCCTTGGTCGGCAGGTCGAGCGTCTGTTCGATCATCGCAGGCTCTTTCGCGGCAGCTGGCGGCCGGTACTGTACCAGCGCCGGAAGCTCGCCGTCTCCGGCTTCGGCTTTAATTGCGTATTTGGCATTAACTTCTTGACATCATCGAGCCGATATGATAAGGTTCTCTTGTTACGACATGCACTCGCACGGGGAGGACGGATATGGACGCACCCGCAGAAAATCGACCCGGTGCCGCGCTCAGGGCCGCGATGCATTCTTATCTCCATCCCGTCCGGCGGCCCAGCGTCAAACCCTACTTCAAGATGGGACCGACGGGTCCGGCGCCGCGGGAAGCCGGAGGCGGCGGCCCGTGGAACGTGCCCGATCTGTGTGCCGCCTATGATTGGCCGACCGGCCTCGCCGGCGGCGGCACCATCGCCATCGTCGAATTGGGCGGCGGCTGGGTGCAGTCCGATATGGATCAATTCTTCCAGGGCATCGGCCAGCCGCTGCCGAACATCACCGATGTCTCGGTCGACGGCACCCGGAACACGCCCGACCCCGGACCGAACAGCGCCGACGGCGAGGTGGCGCTCGATCTCGAGGTCGCCGGTGCCGCTTACTATGCCGCGACCGGCAAGCCCGCCGCGATCCGCGTCTACTGGGCGCAGGACATTGCCGCCGCGGTCCGGGCCGCGACCGCGGACGGCTGCGACGTGTGCTCGATTTCCTGGGGTGCCGACGAAGCCAACTGGCCCGGGCAGACCGGCCAGGACATGGAGCAGGCGGCCGCCGATGCCACCGCCGCCGGCATGGTGGTGCTCGCCGCCTCCGGCGACAACGATTCGAGCGATGGCGGGCCGAACCCGGCCAATGTCGATCTGCCGGCCTCGGCGCCGCATGTGATCGGCTGCGGCGGCACCAGAAAGACCCGGTCCGCCGAGACCGTCTGGAACAACGACCCCGGCAATCCGAGCGGCCAGGGGACGGGCGGCGGGTTCTCGACCCTGTTCAAGCCGCTGCCGCCATGGCAGGCGGGGGCGCCGAACGGGCCGGGGCGGATGGTGCCGGACGTAGCCGCCAACGCCGATCCGGTCACCGGCTACAATGTCGTCGTGCACGGCACCCAGGCGCCGATCGGCGGCACCAGCGCGGTGGCACCACTCTATGCCGGCCTCTTCGCCGCGTTTGGCACCAAGCTCGGCTGGATCGCCCCGCAATTGTGGCTGAACCATCTCTGCTTCAACGATATCAGCCAGGGCGACAACGGCTCCTTTCGCGCCCGCATCGGCCCCGACCCGTGCACCGGGCTCGGCTCGCCGATCGGCAGCAAGCTCGCTGATCTGCTGACTCATCCGGCGGCGAGCGGCGCCCGCCGGCTGCAGGATCTCAAAGCCGAGAACGAAAGATTACGGGCGATGATCGCCCAGCTGGCCGAAAAGTAGCTATCGTCCGAAGATCAGGGCGAGAGCGATCGCCGCCAGCGCCAGCGCGGCGAGCCACAGCGGGATCACCGCGAGATAGGCGCGCTTGGCCTGCTCGGCGGCATGGGACGCAATGCTTTCGGCGTGCAAAACGACACCATCGCGCGCCATGTCGCCGATCAGCGCGTCGAGGCTGCGCATCAGACGCGGCAGCAGCCCGGCGAGCTCGGCCGTGGTCTCCGCCCCTTGGCGCAGCCGCGCCTCGACGCCGCGATTGTCATGCATCCACGCCTCGATCAGTGGCCGCGCCAAGGTCCAGATATTGACGTCCGGGTCGAGCCGCCGGCCGACCCCTTCGATCAGCACCATGGTCTTTTGCAGCAGCAGCAATTGCGGCTGGGTCTCCATCTCGAACTGCTCGGTTACTTGAAAGAGCTGGGCCAGGAGGCGCGCGATCGAGATTTCCTGCAACGGCCGGCCGAGGATCGGCTCGCCGATCGAGCGGCACGCCTGGGCGAAGGCGGCGACCGAGAGCCGTGGCGGGACATAGCCGGCGGCGAAATGCACCTCGGCCACCCGCCGGTAATCGCCCGACAAAAAGCCCAGCAGCATATCGGCCAAATAATAGCGGGTCGTCCGGTCGAGCCGGCCCATGATGCCGAAATCGACGACGACGATGGCGCCGTCATCGACGACGAATAGATTGCCCGGATGCAGGTCGGCGTGAAAAAAGCCGTCGCGGAACACCTGGTTGAAAAAAGCGCCGGCCGCGTTGGCGAGAACCGTATCGAGGCTGTAGCCGGCGGCGAGGATCGCAGCGCGGTCGTCGACCCGGATCCCGCTGATCCGCTCCAGGGTCAGGACGGTGCGGCCGGTGCGCAGCCAATCGACCTCGGGCACGCGAAAGCCGGGGTCGCCGGCGAAATTCTCGGCCAGCTCGGAGGCGGCGGCGGCCTCGAAACGCAAATCCATCTCGAAGCGCACGACATCGGCCAAGGTTTCGACGACCTCGACCGGCTTGAGCCGCCGCAGGCCCGGCTGCAACCGCTCGATCCAGCCGGCGAGCCACTGAAAGAGATCGAGATCGCGGGCGAAGGCGCGGGCGATGCCCGGCCGCAGCACCTTGACGGCGACCTCGCGGCCCTCGGTGGTCCGCGCGAAATGGACCTGCGCAATCGAGGCGGCGGCAGCCGGCACCTCGTCGAACGACGCGTAGAGCGTCGTCAACGGCCGGGCCAGCTCGGCCTCGATCAGCGCCTGCGCTTGCGAGCCCGGAAAGGGCGGCAGGCGGTCCTGCAAGGCCGCGAGATCGGCGGTGATCTCCTCGCCGAGAAGGTCGGTCCGGGTTGACAGCAGCTGGCCGAGCTTGATCCAGCTCGGCCCCAGCTCGGCAAAGGCGGCGGCGAGCCGCTGGCCCGGGCGCAATGCGCCGATGCCGCGGCGACGGCGCACAAACAACCCGGCAAAGCGAACATAAGCGCCGACCGTCGGGATGTCGTAGAACAGGAAGAGCGCGTCGTGGCGCGCCAGGATCAGCGCGATGCCGAAGAGCCGTGCGAGGTTTCGCGCACCTCGCAAGAGCCCAAAGCCGCGCCGCGCCGGTTCAGAGCCGCCAGGCCGAATGGAGCGCAGCGATGCCCCCCGTGAGGTTGCGAAACCTCACCTGATCGAGCCCGGCCTCGGCGATCATGCGGCTCAGCTCCCCCTGCCGCGGAAAGCCGCGAATGCTCTCGACGAGGTAGCGGTAGGCCTCGCGGTCGCCGGCGACGACCTGCCCGAGCAACGGCACGATCCGAAAGCTGTAGAGGTCGTAGAAAGGCTGGAGCAGCGGTGCGACCTCAGGGGTGAATTCAAGGCACAAAAAGCGCCCGCCCGGCTTCAGCACACGCCGCGCCTCGGCGAGGGCCGCTTCGATATGGGTGACGTTGCGCAGCCCGAAGGCAACAGTATAGAGGTCGGCGCTGCGGTCGCGCGCCGGCAGCTTTTCGGCGTCCGCGCAGACCCATTCGATGCCGGCGAGGATGCCGCGATCGATCGCACGGGCGCGCCCGACCGCGAGCATCCGCTCGTTGACGTCGCAAACCAGCACCCCGCCCGCCGGCTCCGCACCCTCCGGCGCGTCCCCCGGCATCAGGCGCGGCAGCGCGCGCATCGCGATATCGCCGGTGCCGCCGGCCACGTCGATCAGGCGCTGGCCGGCGCGCGGCTTCAGCCAGGCCACCATCTCGGCCTTCCACCAGCGGTGGATGCCGCCGCTCATCAGATCGTTCATCAGATCGTAGCGTGGTGCCACGCTGTCGAAGATGCCGCGCACCAACGACGCCCGATCGCCCGCCGCGCGAGCGCTTGTCTCTTCCCCGTTCATCGGGCAGGAAGATACCCTAGGGAGGGCCGCACGCGCCATGTTGCGGCCGAGGCGAGCGGAAAGTCACGTCGCGCATGCCCGAGCTGCCCGAAGTCGAGACCGTCCGGCGCGGCCTTGCCTTGAAAATCAGCGGCCGGACGATCCTCAAGGCCGAGCTGCGCCGGCAGGATTTGAGGCGGCCGTTTCCGCCCGATCTGGCGCGGCGGCTCGACGGGGCGCGGATCGGCGCCCTCGCCCGGCGCGGCAAATACATCCTGATCGAGCTCGACACCGACGGCCTGCTGCTCCTGCATCTCGGCATGTCGGGGCGGGTCACCGCCGGCAACGGAGAAGAGCCCGCGGCACGACACGACCACGTCCTGTTGACCCTCGACGACGGCACCGTCGTCCGGTTCAACGACGCGCGCCGGTTCGGCACGCTCGACTATCTGAAGCGCGGCGAAGAGTCTCGGCACCCGCTCCTCGCCGGGCTCGGCCCCGAGCCCTTGGAGCCCGGCTTCGACGGCGCCTATCTCGCCACCCGGCTCGCCGGCAAGATGACCCCGCTCAAAGCGGCGCTCCTCGACCAGCGGGTCGTCGCCGGCCTCGGCAACATCTATGTCTGCGAGGCGCTCTACCGCGCCCGGCTGTCGCCGCGCCGGCTCGCCGGATCGCTCGGAAGCGGCCGGGCCGAGCGTCTGGCGGCGGCGATCCGGGCCGTCCTGACCGAGGCGATCGAGGCCGGCGGCTCGTCCTTGCGCGATTATGTCCAGGTCGATGGCGAGCTCGGCTATTTCCAGCACCGCTGGGCAGTCTACGGCCGGGAAGGCGAGCCCTGCCCCGGCTGCGACTGCGCCGAAGGGGTCCGCCGCATCGCGCAATCCGGCCGCTCCACCTTCTTCTGCGCCAAACGCCAGCGCTAGTCTACTAGGGTGTAGGATGGGTTGAGCATCGCGAAACCCATAGCCACAGCCGCAGAAGATGGGCTTCGCTGTCGCTCAACCCATCCTACGACTGCGCCAAACGCCAGCGCTAGAAAGGAAACACATGAGCGACACCAGCGATCACCCGAGTGTTCTCGTCGAGCGGCGAGGTGCCGTCGGCGTCGTCAGCTTGAACCGGCCGCAGGCGTTGAATGCGCTGAATGCGGCGCTGATCGGCGAATTGGCCGCGGCTTTGGACGACCTTGAAGCAGACGACGGGATCGGTGCCATCGTTCTTACCGGCAACGACAAGGCTTTTGCCGCCGGCGCCGATGTCAAGGAGATGGTCGGCAAGAGCTATCCCGAGATCTATCTCGAGGACTTCATCACCCGCGGCTGGGAGCGGGTCGCGCAATGCAGGAAGCCGGTGATCGCGGCGGTCGCCGGGTTTGCGCTTGGCGGCGGCTGCGAGATCGCGATGATGTGCGACATCGTCGTCGCCGCCGACACCGCGCGGTTCGGCCAGCCCGAGATCAAGCTCGGCACGATGCCGGGGGCCGGCGGAACGCAGCGCCTGCCGCGCTTTGTCGGCAAGGCAAAGGCGATGGATTTGTGCCTGACCGGGCGGATGATGGACGCCGCCGAAGCCGAGCGCGCCGGGCTCGTCAGCCGCATCGTGCCGGCCGCCGACCTCTTGCCGACCGCGATCAAGATCGGCGAGGAGATCGCGGCCATGTCGCGGCCGATCGCAATGATGGTCAAGGAATCGGTCAACCGCGCCTATGAAACGACCCTCGCCGAAGGTGTGCGCTTCGAGCGCCGCGTCTTCCACGCGACCTTCGCCACCCAAGACCGCAAGGAAGGCATGGAAGCCTTTATCGAAAAGCGCCGCCCCCGCCTTTCGCAACCGCTGACGCCAGGCGGACGCGCGCCGCCAAGACGGCAAGCGCCGTCGCCGAGGAGAACCATATGGACGCTTGGTTTCATTGCGAGAACCCGTACCCGTTTGTGCCGCAGGAGGTGCTCGATGCGGCGGATTCGGTGCGGGCGAGCCTGCCCAACAAATATTGCGATCCCAAGGTTGCCGCGCAGCTCTTCGAGGAGACGCTCGACGAATATCTGCTGTGCGACGAATTGGGCCTCAACATCACCTCGAGCGAGCACCATGCCGGCATCAACTGCCTCTATGGCGCGAGCCCGGTTGTGCTCGGCATCGTCGCGCGGCAGACCAAGAACATTCGCCTCCTCAGCATGGGCACCTTGGTCACGGTGCGGCAGGACCCGGTGCGGGCCGCCGAGGAATATGCGACCGCCGACGTGATCTCGCGCGGCCGGCTCGAAATCGGCTTTGTCAAATCGGGCGGCACCGAGATGGCCTCGGGCAACGCCAACCCGATCGGCGTGCGCGAGCGGTTCTGGGAGGCGATCGACCTGATCGACAAGACTTTGACCACGCGTGACGGACCGTTCAGCTGGGAGGGCAAGCACTTCACCCATCGCCATGTCAACATCTGGCCGCGGCCCTACCAGGACCCGCATCCGCCGATGTGGGCGGCGACCTCGGACCCGGCCGACACCGCCGAATTGGGCCGGCGCGGCATGGTCAACATCATGGTCATGCGCGGCGTCGAAGTGACAAAACGCGCCTGGGCGTCCTATCGCGGGGCGCGGGCCGAGGCGGGCTTGCCCAAGCCCAAGACCGACCGCTTCGGCTATTCCGCCTTTGTCTATGTCGGCGACACCGACGAGGAAGGGGTGCGGGTCGGCTCAAAGCTCTTGTGGTTTGTCAACACCAGCATGAAATCGGCGCCGCAATACGCCAAGCTCCTGCCTGGCCAGACACAAGCCGAATTCGCCCCGCAGCTTTACCGCAGCCCCGCCGGAACGAGCGGGATCGGCCGGCCCGGCCGCGATTCGGCGCTGAGCCGGCCGGGGGTGACCGCCGAGATGGCGATGGCCGGCGGTCGCATGTATGCCGGCAACCCCGATACGGTCTACCGGCAGATCATGGAGTTCTACGACAAGGTCGGCGGCTTTGGCCATTTGATCATGGTCGGCAAGACCGGCTTCATCACCCACGCCGAGGCGGTCAAAAACATCACCCTCTTTTCGAAAGAGGTGCTGCCGCGCCTGCGCGAGGTAAAGCCGGTCGTTTCCGAATGACTTCCCCCGGACCCCCGCCACCAGAAGGCGCCGCGGCTGCGCGTCATGCCCGCCTTTTGCGCTATCGCGACCGCAATCTCACTCCGGCAGCGAGATCCGCAGGCTCAGCGTCGGAGCTCGGCTGATCCGTCGGCCGGATGAAGATCCGCTTGTATAAATCCTTGCCATAGCTGGTGGGCAGCGGCGCGCCGGGAAGGATCTTGAACGTCCGCGCTCCATCCTCCAGCCGCTCCGCGCGCAGGAACAAGGCGTTGCCGCCTTCGTCCTTATAGAAGCGCGAGGCGAGGTCGTGCATGTGGGTGACGAAGAATACCTTGATCCGGCTTTCCAAGAGCGCCCGAACGATCTGACGGCCGATCTCGGAACCTTCCCGCTCGTTGGTCGATTGGAACGATTCGTTGAACAGCACGATGCAGTCCGGCGTCAGTCGGTCGACGATGGCGCTCACCCGCTGCAGCTCCTCCTCGAGCTTGCCGTGCTGCATCGTCGCGTCCTCCTCGCGCTTGTAGTGGGTAAAGAGGCCCGCGCAAAGGTTGGCGCAATAGGATCGAGCCGGCACGTACATGCCGCATTGCATCATCAGCTGCGCCAGGCCGACGCTGCGCAAAAAGGTGGACTTGCCGCCCTGGTTGGCGCCGGTGATCATGAATAGATCGTCGCCGTCGCCGTCGCACTCATTGCCGACGACCTTGCGCCCGCCGGCGAGCGCCAAGCAGACGTCGTAGAGGCCGCGCACCGCGAACCGGCGTTCCTCGCAGGAAAACGGCGCCGGAAAGCAAACCGGCTCGCCCTGCGCCGCCAGCCGGTGGTGCAGGTTCAAGCACCCGACGTAGAACGCCAGCTCCGTGCGCAGCATTCGAAAGAAGCTCAGGATATGGTCGTTCGACTGGGTGACCGCGTTGGCGACGTGGTTGATGCCGCGGTCCCGCAGCTCCGAAACGGCCCGCGCGCCGCCCTCGTCACGCTCGTGGATGCGGAAGGTGTAGGATTCGGGGCCTCGCGTCAGAAGCCGCCACAACCAGGGACGGTCGTCGTCTGTTCGGCTTGCGGAGCCTATGGCCGGTTCCCAGATTGGCCATCCCGAGCCCGGCGCTGACCAGGACCCCGTGGCGGAACTCGAGCCGAGCGAGATGCCCGTCGATGGTGGCGAGATACGCGTCGTCCAGCTCTTGCTGCAGCATCGCGAACAGGGTGGTGAAGCCCTCGGACCGAAACCGGCCGGCATGTGCGTCGGCCTCCTGCCGCAGCTTTCGCAGCATCTCGACAAACATCTGCAGGACATCGACGGCGCTGTGCAGCAGGAAGCCGGGGTTGCGGCTGGAGACGCCCCAATAACGCTTTCTTTCGCGCTCGATGGTCTCGACGGTGAGGGCGTAGAGCCGGCGCACGGTCGCGGCGTTGTCGATGCAGTCGCGCAGGATGTCCTGGCGGTAGAGGACCGCCGGCACGTCGGTCAGGATTGAGAGAACCGCCTTCCTCGCCACATCGAGCAGGAACGCGTCGCCGGCCGCCATCGCCTTGACCAGGACCTCGAGCTCGAGGTCCTGCACCAGATCGGCCGCGCTCGGCGGCGACTCCTCCTTGGGATCGAAATCGCGATCCCGATACATCAAAAAGGCCTTCACGGCGTGAGCCTTGCCTTCACGGACCGGTAGGTGAGGCGGTGCTTTTCAGCGATCGCCATGGCGTACGCGCGGCCGTCGGCCGGTCGGCGGACGAGCTTGAATGTCCGCAGCGCCGGGTCGTCCGGATCGACAGTGCTGACCATGCTGACGACCGATCGGCCGAGGTCGGCCACCTCGTCGAGGAAGGTTACGCAGACGCACAAGCAATCGAGCGCCAGAATCCTCTGCATGATCTCGGTCGCCAAAAACACCGCGTCCTCGAGCGCCGTCGACGAGAAGATCTCGTTGATGACGAGGAGGCTCTCCGGGGTCGCCCGTTCCAGAACACCATGGATGCGAAAGAGATCGTCCTGCAGTTTCCCGCGCAGGGTCTCGATGTCCTCCTCCTTCTCGAAATGCGTCAGGATCCGGTCGCAGAGGAAGAGCCGCGCCTTGGCACCGGGGACCGGGCATCCCAGGCTCGCGAGGTAATGCAATTGCCCGAAAGTTCGCGCGAATGTCGTCTTGCCGCCCTGATTGGGACCGGAGACGACGAGCACACGTTCGTCGCCTTCCAAGAAGAAATCGTTCGGCACGATCGCCCTGCCCTCGCCCACCAGCTTGACCGCCAGCGCCAGGTCGAAGACGCCCTCGCCGTGAACCGCCTTCGTCTCCCGCACCACCTGTGGATAGCAGAACGGCAGTCCGGCCGATCTGAGACGGCCGATGTGCTGGAGGTATGCGATATAGAACTGCACCTCGCGATCGAACCGCTGCACGATCGGATCGACAAAATTTTGGTATCTGCCGCAATAAGCCTCATAGAAAGCAAAAATCTCGGGATGCAGCTTGGCCACCAGCTCGACGATCTGCGCCTCGACATGGCTCATCCCGGGATATTCGGAGAATTTGACGAGATAGTCCTTGACGTCGCCCTGCCGAAATTTGGCGAAAGCGCGCTCAATCTCGGCGCTGTAGTCGATTTCACCATCATATTTGCGGACCGTGACGGCGAGGCCGCGCAGGACAAGGCCGTACTGCACCGTGCCCAGATCCGCCTGGACCCGCTCGGTGTCCGCGGCGAGAGCGGCGAACCCCGCCGAGCCGACATACTCTCTCAGCCAGTCGCGCAATCCCCGCAAGCCCGCCGACCTCGGCTCGGCTCGGGTCAGGTCGGCGGTCAGCCGGCGCAGCTCGTCGCAGTAGATCGCGGCGGCGTCGAGCAGCCATCCGTTCTTGTGCCAGCGATAATAGGCCTGCTCGGCCGCCCGCAGATGACTGCGCATCTCCCGCATCTTCGCGGCGAACCCGCAGATCCGCTCGAACAGCGGGGGGCGCTCCAAATCCCGCATGACCTGCTGCCGATAGCCAATCTCGTCGGCATCGCCGAGCGGGCGGAAAAAGAATGGCTTCAGGTCGTATTCGTCTCGTCCCGCGGTCACCGCCGCGACGATCTGGTCTATGTTCAGATCGTGAAAGTGCTCGGGCGGCTCGGCCCCCATTGTCGGCATGTCGCCGGACCCGCGCCGGTAGAGGACGCTCTGGAAGCTCATCGGGGGCGGCGGGCAAGTCCAGGACGGGAAGGTGCCCAGCCGCGCAAGCGCCTCGGCGGGCGTCTTGCCATCGTCGCCTCCACCCACGCACGCCGTCGGCATGCGGCGAGCCGGCTCTGGCGAGGTGGGTGGCTATATTTCGCACCCGCCTCGGCGGCGGGCCCGGCACGCTCCCGCCGCTCTATTCAGCGCAGCAGGAGCTATCAGCCTTGCGGCGGTTTCGGGGAGGCTCCATCCCCATCGATGCTGTGGCGTTGATATAGCGACCGTCCGGCGCGCGTCAACGGGCATCCCTGGGGCATATCCCTGGGATATCGGCGGGCCGCGGGATCACATCGCCACTCCCCGGCCCGATCCGACTGCGGCCGAGCCTACCCCTTCAGGTGCCGGTCGAAAAAGGCGACCGCGTCGCGCCACAATTCGGCGGCCGGGGCTTCGCGGTAGCTCGGCCGGTAGTCGGCGAGAAAGGCGTGGCCGGCGTTTTTGTAGACCTTGACCGTCACGTCCTTGCCGGCGGCCTCGGCGCGCTTTTTCAAATCCTCGGACTGGGCCACGGCCGGGTTCTGGTCCTCTTCGCCAAAGACACCGAAGAGCGGGCAATGGAGCCGGCCCACCAAATCGAGGATCGCGGTCGGCCGCGCCGCAGAGGTTTCGGCGTCGGGGGTGGCGCGGTGGATAAACCCGCCCCAGCAATCGACCGCAGCATCGACCTTGCTGCTGCTGCAGGCGAATAGCAGCGTCTGCCGCCCGCCGGAGCAAAAGCCGATCGCGCCGATCTTGCCGGTGGCGCCGGAGAGGCCGCGCAGATGCGCCGCCGCCGCTTCGAGGTCCTGCACCGCCTCGGCGTCGCGCTTGCCGAACATGACCGGCATGACCGTCGCCATGTCGCCGGGGTCGCTCGGTCCGCCGGCGCGGGCGTAGAGGTCGGGGGCGAGCGCGTTGTAGCCGATATTGGCAAAGCGCCGGGCGATGTCGCGGATGTGCTCGACCAGGCCGAAGGCCTCGTGGATCACGACGATGCCGGGGTTATGGCCGGGCTGGCTCGGCCGCGCGAGATAGCCCGTGATGGTGTCGCCGCCGCTTTTGAGCTCGATATTTTCGCCGCGCACGCGGCTCGGGTCGGTTACCGCACCGGGTATGTTTGCCATCGCCGATCCTCCTCCCAAATACCAGGACGGCAGGATAGCACCGCACGGCAAAGCGCTGCTATGATGGCCGCGACCCGAGCGCTGGGAGAAAGCCATGGCAGATGCAGCGACATTGGAAAAGCCGGCGGCCGAGACGGCCACCAGGATGAAGGCGGCGGTGACGAGCGCCAAGCACCCGGATTATGTCGAGGGCCGGCGCGACTTCTTCAAATATCGCGACCTCGGTGTCGGCAAGGCGAGCGAGGGCTGGATGCGCGCCCAGGTGATGTCGGCGATCACCGGCATGACCGAGCCGACCGGCTGGCATTACCATGTCTGCGAGGGCCAGCTCGTCTATGCCCTCAAAGGCTTTGTCGAGCTCGAGTTCGAGGACGGCACCCAATGCCGGCTCGAGCCCGGCGACTCGTGCTTTATCCCAGGCGGCATGAAGCACAATGAATTGCGCACCTCGGACGATGTCGAGATCCTGGAGGTGTGCCTGCCGGCGAATATGGGGACCGTCCCCTGCGACCCGCCGGCGAAACGCGCTTGAACAAAGCCGCCGATCGCCTAGGATCGGCGCCAGGCTGGAGCTGAGGCGCGCGGGTGTAGCTCAATGGCAGAGCAGGAGCTTCCCAAGCTTCTGACGAGGGTTCGATTCCCTTCACCCGCTCCAGCGATATCAATAAGTCAAAGAATATCGGGTCGTTGCCTGATTTGCGCATGTTTCGCGCCGGCCGGCGCCGACCGCGGGCCGCGCCCATAGCAGCAATTCCCCACCGTTGCCGGTTGGGATGAAGATGGCGGCAACCGGCGCTCTTTGAGCGCAGTTGCGGCAGCGCACGACCGGGTTTGCCCGGTCTAGCAGGCTGATGAAAAAGTCGAGCAGCCTCGGTAGTCACCCCCCGCCTTCGCGAGGGCAGGCTCTTCGAGACGGCCCGCCTGTCCTGAGGAGCCGCCGCAAGCGGCGTCTCGAAGGGCGCCTCCTCAGAGCCTGTGAAGGAATTGGTCTGGGCTGGATCGGCGCCGTCCTTCGAGACAGCCGCTGCGCGGCTTCCTCAGGATGAGGTGCTCCATAAGTGGTATCAACAGCTTACCTCATGCTGAGGAGCGCCCAAGGGGCGCGTCTCGAAGCATGCACGGCGCCGATGCAGCCATGATTTGCCCGCCATCGCCAATTCCTTCACAAGCTCTCAGGGTGAGATAACCCATTGAAATAGAAAAGCACTCATCCTGAGGAGGCCGCCTTAGGGCAGCCTTAGGGCGGCCGTCTCGAAGGGCCTGCCCTCGCGAAGGCGGGGGATGAAGACGAAAGACGCGCATTTTTCAGCAGCCTGCTAGAAGTTGACCATCGCCCGCCGGTGGCGATGGGTTGGAGGCTGGTTTCATGGCCGCGCAGAACCGGATGATGACTCTGGTCGCCTTTTTGCAGGCGCAGAACTGCTCCAACCTGCCCGGGTCGTGGCGCCATCCGGCGACGATGCTCGATTTTCTGACGCCGGAATATTACCAGCGGATCGCGCGCGCGTTGGAAGACGGCAAGATCCAGCTGGCGTTTTTCGACGACCGCCTGGCCTTGCCCGACATCTATACCGGTGACCATGCCGAGGCGGTGGCCGCCGGCGTGCGCGCGGTAAAGCTCGATCCGTGCACGGTCATCATGGCGATGGGGATGGCGACCCGGCGGCTCGGCCTCGGGGCGACCTATTCGACGACCTATTACGAGCCCTATCACGTCGCCCGCCTGTTCGCGACGATCGACCTGATGCTGAAGGGCCGAGCTGCGTGGAACATCGTAACCTCGCTCAACAGCGCCGAAGCGCGGAACTTCGGCGGCGCCGAGCACATGGCGCACGACGCACGCTACGACCGGGCCGACGAGTTCATGGAGGTGGTGCTCGGCCACTGGAGCACCTGGGAAGAGGATGCGCTGATCCTCGACAAGGCGGCGAACCGCTTCGCCGATCCGGCAAAGGTCCACCGGCTCGATCATGCCGGCCGGTATTTCCAGTCGCGCGGGCCGTTCGGCGTGCCGCGCTCGCCGCAAGGGCATCCGGTGCTGATCCAGGCCGGCCAATCCGGGCGCGGCCAGGCTTTCGCCGCGAGATGGGCCGATCTGGTGTTTGTGATCTTCCACGGGCTGGAGGACGGCATCCGGGAATACGCCGCCTTGAAAGCCGCCGTCGCCGCCGCCGGGCGCGACCCTGCGAGCGTGCGCGTTGCCCCGGCCTGCTATGTCTGCGTCGGCGAAAGCGAAGGAGCGGCGCAGGAAAAACGCTCGATCATCGAAGGAACGGCGCGCGACATCGACGCACTTGTGCTGCTCTCCGAAGTGCTCAACTACGATTTTGCCGGCAAGCCGATCGACGAGCCGTTCACCGACGCGGAGCTCGCCGGGTTCTCGTTTCAGGGGTTCCGCGACCGGGTGATCCGGCTCTCCGGCAAGAACAATCCGACGGTGCGCGATTTCATCACCATCTCCGGCCGCGGCACGGTCAAGGAGCACCCGATGTTCTGCGGCAGCCCCCGCCGGGTCGCCGACCAGATGGAAGAATGGTTCACCGCCCCCGCCTGCGACGGCTTTGTGCTCGCCGCCGCCAGCATGCCCGGCGCCTATGACGATTTGGTGCGCCTGCTGGTCCCCGAATTGCAGCGTCGCGGCCTCTTCCACAAGGACTACGAAGGCCCGACCCTGCGCGACAATCTGGGCCTCCCGATCCCCCGCGCCGCCGCCTGGCACGCTACCCGCCGAAACGCCGGAAAATAAGACGGCCGCGGAGGGCAATCGGCATAGTGGCACGGATGTGAGAGCGAAGCATGAACAAGCAGCTGCTGAACCGGCGTCAATTCAATGGGCTTTGGGTGACGCTCGGCTCGTCGCTCTCTTCGGCCCCCCCAATGCTCGTGGCGCCATCAGGCGCATCGGCCCGTGCTGCGACCCGCACGGTAAAATTCCCCGATGGGACAATTGTCCCGGCGCTCGGCCAGGGCTCCGCAGGCCTCGCGCAGGGCAGACATCCGCAGGCCGCCGAGGAAGAGGCGCTGCGCACCGGCCTTTCGCTCGGGATGAGGTTGATCGACACGGCCGAGATCTATGGCGACGGCCGCTCCGAGCAATTGATCGGCCGCGTGATTGCCGGTCAGCGCGACCGCGTGTTCCTCGTCTCCAAAGTGTGGCCCACTCACGTCGCAGGCGACGGCATCGCGCGGGCTTGCGAGGCGAGCCTCAGCCGTCTCGGCACCGATCACCTCGATCTCTACCTGCTGCACTGGCCAAGGCGAGGTGCCGACCTCTCCAGCATTGTGACGGCGTTCGAGTCTCTACGCGCGGCGGGGAAGATTCATGCTTGGGGTGTGTCCAACTTCGAGGTCCGTGACATGGAAGACCTCTTGCGTGTTTCACACGGCGACCGCTGCGCGACCAATCAGGTCCCCTACAACCTCGGCAATCGCGGCATCGAGCACGACCTCTTGCCGTGGTGCGGGCAGCACGGCATGCCGGTGATGGCCTATTCGCCGCTCGGCGGCCCCGGCGCCAGCCTGCTGCGCGATCCGATGCTTGCCCGTATCGGTGCTGCACATAATTGCTCGCCGGCGGCCGTCGCGCTGGCCTGGACAATTCGCAGCGGCAATGTGATCGCAATTCCCGAATCCGGCTCGGCGGAGCATGTCAAGGAAAACGCCGTCGCGCTCTCGCTGATGCTCACGCCGAATGAGCTTCATGCACTGGATGCGGCATATCCACCGCCCAACCGCTAGTGCTTCAACGAGGAGACTTGTAGGATGGGTTGAGCGGCAGCGAAACCCATCTTCTTCGGTTGTTGCGATGGGCTTCGCGATGCTCAACCCATCCTACGGACTGGCACGCTACCCGCCAAAACGCCGCGGAGCAACACGATCGCCAGGAGCCACTCGCTCATAAGGATGACCGATGGATTTGAAAGAGGCGGTCGCCGTCGCCAAGCTGCAAGTCAACGATCTGTTCGCGCCCGACGTCCTGCAAGATGTGCGATTGGAGGGATGCCTGTACGACGACCACCTCGGGGTTTGGTCGCTGACGATCGGATTTACGCCTCCTCAGCGAAATCAAGACGTTTTGAATTCACCTCAGGTCCGAAACTTCAAGGTCGTCCGTGTCTCTGAGGCGAACAAGTCCGTTCTATCGGTCAGGGATCGCCCTCTGGACACGAGCCCGCTGTCATAGCCAAACTCGCGCGGCACAGAGGAGCTTCCCCGATGACGATCATCGATTCCCAGGTCCACGTGTATGAGGCGAACACCCCGAAGCGGCCCTGGCACAGCGTGCCGAACTGGCCCGCTCACGTCACCGGCGACGAGATGGTGGCGGCGATGGACAAGGTCGGCGTCGATGGCGCGATCTTCATCTCCGCGTTTTCGATGTACCAGTACGACGGCAGCTATGCGGTGGCGGTGCAGCAGGCCCATCCCGGCCGCTTCGCCATCATCAAGCCGGTCAACCCGGACGATCCGGCGGTCGCCGACGTGATCGCCGACTGGAAAAAGATTCCGGGCACGGTCGGCATCCGCATCATGCTGACCAAGGAGGCGAACCGCGCGCCGGACGACCCGGGCCTCGACCGGATCGCGCGCGCCGCCGCCCGTCACAATTTCCCGGTCAACGTCTTGTTCTGGGGCAATCTCGACGCAGGCACGGCACTCGTCGACCGCCATCCCGAGACGCGCTTTATCATCGACCATCTGGCCATCATGCAGCCGCGGGTGCCGCCGGCGCCGCCGCAACCTTGGGCCGACCTCCCAAAGGTGATCGAGCTCGCCAAGCGCCCGAATGCGGTGATCAAGGTCAGCGGCGCCTGCACGCTGTCGCGCGAGCCGTATCCGTTCCCGGATATCTGGGACCCGCTGGCCCGCGTGTTCGACGCCTGGGGGTTCGAGCGCTGCCTATGGGGCACCGACTGGACGCGCGCCTTCGCCGTTGTGAACTATGAGCAGGCCGTCGAGCCCTTCCGCAAGACCGACCGCCTGAGCGACACCGAGCGGGCAATGCTGATGGGCGGCGCCTGCGCCAAGGCTTACGGCTGGTCGCCGAAGAAAGGCTAGCGCTCCCTTATCGATCTGTCTTAGGGCGTGCTGCACACCCCGTGGCCGCCCATAGACAAAAAGTTTTGATGGAACTGGACGACCTGGTCCGCTCGCAGCGCGCGCGAATAGAGGCGGACCTCGTCGAGCTCGCCGGCCGGTCCGTTGCGGCGGCCGTTACGCCATGCCGCCAGCGCCTGGCGCGGCTGCGCTCGTCGGTGCGCATCACCAGCCGCCCTCCAGGTTCCTCCATCGCGGAATGCGCGCAGGAGGGCCCTCGGAAAGGACGGCCCTCCGCAGCCGATCTGCGCTAATTCAGGCAGCCGGCACACGATAGAGCCCGCACAGCTTGTGGCCGTCGGGATCGCGGAGATAGGCGAGATAGAGCTGGCCGGCGGCCCCTTGACGCATGCCGGGCGGGTCCTCGATCGTCGTGCCGCCATTTGCGACACCGGCCTTGTGCCAAGCGTCGGCCTGTGCGGCATCCTTCATCGTAAAGCCGATCGTGCCGCCATTGGCATGGTTGGCCGACTTGCCGTCAATCGGCTTGCTGACCATGAAACGCCCGCCATTGTGCGTGTAAGCAACCCGGCCTCTGGCGTCTTCGACACCGGGCTGGGCCCCGATCGCGACAAAGAGCGCATCGTAGAATTTCTTCGAACGGGCGATGTCGTTGCTGCCCACCATTATATGGCTGAACATCTGTCCTCTCCTCATCTCAGCGACATTGCAACTGCCGCCTCCGGCCAACGAACGGAGCACGGCGTGCCGGCTGGGGTCGATGTTGCGGGGCGGCGCTTATAGCACGCCGGTCCGCCGCTTTCTAAAGTCTCGCGCTCCTCCGGGACCGTGGTGCGAGGGGACCGGGGCCGGGATCGGTGCTGCCGGCATCGCAGCTGATCATGCGCGCGCCGAGCGCCACCGCCTTGTCGAGCGATTCGGCGCGAAATCCCGAACCCAGCATGCCCGTCGCCGAGACCAGCGGAAACGATGCCATCGCGGCGCTCCTCGTTTTCTGTTGCCCGCCGAGGATACCGCTTGCCGCGCCTTGCGGAAACGCGCAGACCGCCCAAGCCCGGTGGGGGGGCCTCAAGCGCGGTTTGTTTCGACTGCCGCCGTGGCGTGCCGCATCCTCAATGCGCGCGGTGATGCATCGCGGTCTGAAGCTGGGCAAACGGGCAATGCGGGAGACGGCGCTCTATCCTGTCGTGAAACACTCGCTGGAAGCTGCGGGCTTCACGGTGAAGGGCGAGGTTTGCGGCTGCGATGTCGTCGCGGTGCGCGACGAGGAGCCGGCGCGGCTCGTGATTGTCGAATTGAAGCTCGGCTTCAACCTCGATCTATTGCTCCAAGCGGTCGATCGCATGCGTGCCGCCGATGAAGTCTGGCTCGCGGTGCCGGCGACCCGTCGCGGGCGCGATCGCGATCCGCGCGTGCGGCGGCTGTGCCGCTTGCTCGGCTTCGGAATGATGGCGGTCGATGTTGCGGGCGATCGCATCGAGGTGCTCGCCGAGCCTGGTCCCTACCGCCCGCGAGCGGACCGCCGTCGGCGGTCGCGGCTGCTGAGCGAGCATCTGCGGCGCCGCGGTGACCCGTCCCCGGGCGGCATGACGCGCGAGCCGGTGATGACCGCCTATCGCCAGCGCGCCCTTGCCTGCGCCGCAATGCTTCGTGCCGGGCCATGCCGGCCTCGCGATCTGCGGGCGGCAGCCCCCGACGCCGGGCGGATTCTGCTGCGCAATGTTTATGGCTGGTTCGAGCGCCCGGCCTTCGGCATCTACCGGCTGTCCGAGATCGGCGATGCCGCCCTGCGGCGCTGGATGGGCGCCGCGACCGATGCGGCGACCAAAGATCACCCCCGCAGCCCGAGCGTGTGAAGATATGGACTTGGGCTGGAACGGCGCCGGTGCGTCCTTCGAGACAGCCGCTGCGCGGCTTCCTCCGGATGAGATAATTCTGTAATATCGTCAATAGTTACGTCGATGCTGAGGAGCGCCCGTGGCGCGCGGCTCTCGAAGCACGCACGGCGCCGATGCAGCGCGCTATTTCCGATCCTCGACAATTTCTTCACACGCGCACCCGCCGGGATGACGGCGCGCACATCGCCGAACCGAGGCCAAATAGATCCCCACGACAATCCATCCGTCCGTCCAGTGTGACCTAGCTCACACTTGCGCAGTTATTTGCTGTGGTAGTATTTAGAAATTGCCACGAAGCCGGGGGCGGCCAGTGAGCGAGCATTCCGATACCACCCTTGGCGCTTTGACCTCCGGCTGGGAAGCGGCTTCGACCGTGCCCGCCGGCGATCTCGAACGGGCGCGGGCGGCGCTCGCGGCCGGGCTCGCCCGCGGCAAGGCGCCAGCCGAGCTCGATCTGGCGATCGCCCTCAAGCCCGCCCGCTCCGGCGAGGCCGCGACCGCGACACCCGCCGCCGCTCAGGCCCCCGGCTTTGCCCAGAGCGCGCTGGCGATCAGCCACGACAATCCGCTCGGCGTGCCAGCCTGGGCAAACGGGATGGAAGAGGGCGAAAGGCTCGGGCCCTTCCTCGACCCGCTCGGCGTCAGCAATATCGTCATCACCATCCCTTTGACACTGTCGAAGACCTTCGCCTTCGGCTCGGCGGCAGCCGGGTTTGCCGTGCTCCCGGTGACGGGCGCGCCGGCATCGGCGACAAATTTCACGCTCGGGGCGGGGAGCGTGTGGCTTGCGGCGCAGCTTCTGGCACCCACCGCGGCGGCCGGCAGCTTCTGCGGCTTTCTGATTTCGGGCGGAACGCTGACGGCAAGCGCAACGGTGACGTTAGAGGGCGGCACCTATGTCGTCCCGACCGGCGCGACCTTGACGCTCACAGCCACGCTGGCGCCGCCCGCCGCCGGCACCGGCTCGCCCGGCGCCGACCTGACGAGCGCCGAGGTGACAATCCCGCCAACGGTCACGATCGAGCTTACCCAGACCGCCGCCACGGTCGAGGCGCTCGGCAATGCGAGCCTCGGCGTCTATGGCACGAGCCTGTCGCTGAGCTGGAACAAAGCCGCGCCCCTCTTGGTCCCCAATCTCTCCGTCGTCCTGGTGCCGTGCACCTCGAGCGTCTCGACCTTCGCCTTTACGACGGTGCATTCGACGCTGTTCGAGCCGTCGGGCAGCGCGCCGATCGTCGGCGCCGGCTGGGCCTTGCCGGTCGCCACGACCGCGATCGGCTCACTCGGCGAAGCCAAGGGCGCCGGCTCGCTGCTGGTCGGGCTCGGCGCCGGCGGCTCCTTTGCCGGGACGTCCCGCACCAGCTCGCCGGTCGCCGGCTGGCAGATCGCGATCGATCCGCAAACCTTGCTCGTGGTGGTCGGCGGCCAGGGCGGCGGCGGCCAGGCGAGCTACACGCTGTGGCCCGGATTGCCGCCCGGCAAGCTCCCGGCCTCGATCGCCTGGACCAACCCGAGCGCCTATCTGGCGAGCTTTCTCGCCACCCCGGGCCACGAAACCTTGACCGTCAGCGGCCAGGCAATCGCCTATCTCGACCGGCCGCTCGCGGCCGATGGCGGGCGGTTCCCGATCGCCGGCACCGGATCGCTGGCACTCGCCGTCGATGCCGGCGGGACGACCGCTACGATCGTCGTCACCACAACACCGCCGGCCGATCCCTATGCCGTGGCGCTCGAGAATGCGCTGATCGGGGTGCACGCGCCGCAGCTTTTCTTCGCCACCGGGCCGGTTCAGGGGACCGCGTTCAAAAGCTGCAAGGTCACTCTGATCCTCGCCACGACCTATCTGGTGCCGACGCTCCCCGACCCCTATGCGGCGAATTTCGAGCTGACGACGCTGGTCAGCGGCGACAAGGCGGCGGCGACCGGCCTCCTCGGGCTCGGTCTCTCATGGAGCGGCGGCACCGCCGTCACTTTCGGCTTTTCCATCGGCGCCAGCACGTCAACGGCCATCCTGGCGCAGCCGGCGGGGAGGTTCGCGCCGCCGGGCCCGGGACTGACCTTGCTCGACCTCTCGACGCGGGCCGATTTGTTCGGGGTGACAATACCCGCGTTGCCGGCGGGCGTCCCTCCGGTTCCGCCCGACCCCGGCTTTGTCGGCCTGAGCCTGGCGCTCCCCGACACGCAGGTCGCCACCTTTGCGCTGCCGCAGATCTCATGGGAGCCGATGGAGAGCACCGGCCCCGAGCCGCCGCTCGGCCCGGTCGCGGCCTCGCCCGCCACCGACGGGGTGACGACCGTGGTCCGGGCGCAAGACCCGAAGCAGACGCTGGTGCCGTTCGCCCCCGAGCCGGTGCTGGTGCAGAACATCGCCAACGTCGCCGCCGGCGGCACCTTCACCGCCCAGTTCAGCCTGCCGTTCGGGCTGATCGCCCATGTCAGCCAGGGCAACGAGCCGCCGAGCGCAGGCAAGCCGGCTCAGTTCCTCGCCCAAGGCGGCGCCTTTACCCTGGTCCAGCCGAGCTTCAGCGCCGGTCTCGGCGGCGCCTACCAGCTGATGTTGAAGCCACCCGATCCGAGCCAGCCAAAAGCGCAGTTCTCCGGCACGACGATCGTCTCCACCGCGGGAGATGCGCCGGGCTACGGCTACGACGTGCTGAGCAGCGATATCGGCACGATCTTTCAAAACGAGTTCGGCACGGCGGCGGGCGGGGCGGTGCCGGTGCGCCGGATCGATCTCGCCGGTTATGGCGCGAGCCTCTTCAGCGAGTGGAGCAACGACGCCGCCGCCGGCACCGCGATCATCAAGGTCCAGTTCGAGACGATCGTCGGCCGCACCGCTTTCGAGGTCGTCAAGGCGCAGACCACGCTCTACCCGTATTGCGTAAAGCTGGTGCGCACGATCACGATCTCCCGCCAAAACGGCGGCTGGGTGCAGCGCTCCGACAGTGGCTGGGTCGCGGTCACCGACGGCAAGTTTGATTTCCCGAACGCGGCGTTTCCCCAAAGCCTGGTCAATCGGGGGGCGGTTGCCGGTGTCTTCAACGTGCGCAACGTGCGCGAGTTCGAGACCGTGACCGCCGGCGACTTCACCTATCGCCGCGCGCTGTTCGATGCCGATATCGGGCTCGATCACCGGGTCAAGGTGACCCAGGGCGGCGCCGCTTCGGCGCTGACCGATATCGACGGGAACCCGGTGACCCTGGTTCCGGCGCGCGACCTCACGGGCTATGTGCAGATCGCCCCGGACGAGTCGGCATCCGGGCCGCCGCCGCCAAAGCCCACGCCGGCTCCAGCCGACCTTGTGCTGTTGTTTCAGCAAGTCGGGTCAATCACCAACCCCTTTTCCTGCATTGCCGAGGTGGGCGGAACGGCAAGCGCGCCGGGGACGAATTTGCGTTGCGCGTCGATCGAAATCGACATGGCGACCGCGGGTCCCTCGGCGCCGGCATTGGGTGCCGCTTTGCGCGCCGCCCCGGTCCTGCCGCGCGACGGCGCCTGGGGCTTGGGCAAGCGCGCCAATGGCTCCGCCGCGCCAGTCGCTCTGCCGGGCAATTTCCCGGTGCCGCTGGTGCAGCCCAAAACCGATCCGGGCAACTGGCATTTCGCCGACATTGCCGATGTATTGCAGCTCGGCAGCTCGGCGAATTTCTACGGCTTGCTGCAGGACACCGGCACCCAGCGGCTGCTGTTCGAGCAGCCGATCGTCAAGGATCTGACCGGCGGCGCCCCGCCCGGGACCGTGCCCGCGATCCAGCTGCCGGCCGGCGTCGCACCGGCGCTTGCCGATGTCGGCTCGCTGTTGAACGCGACCGGCCTTTTCCCGGACATCTCAAAAGCGATCTCGCTGATCACCGCCGGGATCGAGCAGCTCGCCACCATCCCGCAGGGCCTCAGCTATTCAAAGGAATACGATTTCACCGGCAACGAGGCGCCGACGACATTGCTCGATCTGGCGGTGCTCCAGCTCACGCTGATCTACGCGGACACGAGCAAGGGCAAGAACGGGTCCGGCAATTGGAGCGCGCCGACCAAGATCGTCTTCAACCTCGATCCCGCGCATACCAACCCACAAGGCAACGGCCGCAACTGGTGGCTGACGATCGAGCCGATTTCGTTTGCGGTGACGATACCGGAATTCGGCTCCGATCCGCTGTTGACGATCATCGGCGGCTTTGCCGCGGACGACCGCACCAAGCCGACCCTGACCAACCTGAACATCGATTACGGGTCGGCGCTCGACACGCTGAAATCGATCTTCAGCAAATTGCAGGCGCTCGCCGGTTTCCTGCCCGGCGGGGCCGGCGCCGGGCTCGACGTGTCGCTCTCCGGCGGCAAGCTGACGGTGCGCGACACCTTTGCCTTGCCGACATTGCCGCTCGGCCTCGGCGACCTGTCCGACATCAGCCTCGATCTCGGCCTGACCGTCACGCTGTCGCCGCTTTCGGCCGATTTCACGATCGGCGTCGGCGATCCGGACAATCCGTTCAACTGGCTCTTGTCGCCGCTCGCCGGCAATGGCGCGATCGATATCGGGGTCAAGGGCGGCGCGCCGAACTTTCTGATCCAGGGCGGCATCGGGCTCGGGCTCGGCATCGATCTCGGCATCGCCGAGGGCTCGGCCTCGATCACGCTGGCCGTGCAGATCGACGTCAACGGGTCGGCGATTACGATACTGGTCATCCTCAACGGGCAGGCTTCGGTCGATGTGCTCGGCGGGCTCGCTTCGGCCTCGCTGTCGCTGACCGCCGCGGTCGGCCTCTCGGTCGACCCGCTGCCGGTGCCGGTCATCACCCTCTTGCCGCCGGGGATCGAGTTCCCGGCGGAGGACATCACCTTTCTCGCCCAGGTCGCGGTTGGCATTCACCTGTCGATCTGCTGGGTCGTCAGCGTCAGCTTCGACGGCTCCTGGCAGTTCTCGCAATCGATCCACACCCCGGCCCTGTCGCTGGACACCTGACATGCTCGACGATCTCGAACTCAGCCTGATGGCGTTCCCGCAATCTTGGGTTGCGGCGACGCACAAATTGCATGTCAACCTGCTGGTGCTGCCGGTCGGCAACCCGCTCGATGCGGTGGGCAGCGTCGCCCAGTTTGCCGGGACGACATTGCGGCTCACCGCCGAGCTCATTACCGGCGAGGCGTTCCCGGCAACCACGATGACGCCCGCCTTTACCGCGCCGTTTGCGGCGGTCCCGCCGATCGGCGCGCGCGCCCTGCTGAATTCGATGATCACGCGCCTGCCGGCCGGCACCACGATCACCACCGGCAAAGTCACCGCGGCGACCGCACCTCCCGCCTCGGTGCGGGTCATGAAATCGCTGCCGCCGAGCTATACCCAGGCTTTCCCGTTCTCGCGGTCGCGCAATCCGGCGCTGTTCGTCACCGGCGACGGCTACGCCTGCGCGGTCGCCGCGCAGAACCCCGGCACGACGCCGCCCAATAGCGGACCGCCGCCGCCGCCCCCGCCAAAGACCATCGCCTGGGGCCAGATCGTCTCCTACATCCTGCGCCAGCCAAAGCTCGCCCGCGCCTGCGGCCTCGTCTATTCGGCGACGTTGACGATCCCGCCGGCGCTGTTGACCGACACATCCTGGATCGGCTTTGCGATCGACCGCAGCAATCCCGCCAATCCGTTTGCCTCGGATGTCCAGGCCAATCCCGACACGGTCCGCACTTACGCCGCACGGCTGCCGGCGCTCGACCGCCAACCGCAAGCTCTTTGCCGCAACCTTGTTCCCGGTGGTGCCGACGCCCGGCGCCGATCTCGCCGAGCCGGACCAGGAGGCGGAGACCTACGACGACGGCTTTGCCCAAATCGTCCACTCCCACCAGCCGCCGACCATCGATGCGGCCACCGGAAGCACCGACGGCATCCAGCCCGGCGCCGAAGCCGGCATTCAGCTCGCCTGGGACGACGAGCAGGTCACGATCTGGCTCGACCGCCAGGTGGGCTTGCTGCGCGACCGGGCAAACAACACCGCGACCAATCCGGAAGCGCCGCTCGGTGTGCTCGGCTACCGCGTCGATGTGCGGCAGAGCGGGACGACCGCCTGGCAATCGCTCTGCGCCGTGACCGGCAGCCTGCCGTTTTCGGGCGCGACCGCGACCGGCACCGGAACGACGGCGATCGGCGCCGGCGACGAGCTTTTTGTCACGCCGTCGCCGGTGCGGGCACAGCCGACCGGGGCCGGGCCGAGCAGCGATCCGGGCTGGCTGCCGCTTTATTTCACGGCCTGGCGCGGCGCCAGCCTCGTCGCGCACGACACCACGATCACCAAGCTCAGCCCCGGCACGACGGCGATGCCGGCAAATGCGCTGCAGCCGGTCCTGCCGACGCCGCCGCGCTATGGCGACGACTACGACTTTCGCATCCGGCTGGCCGACCTGACCGGCGGCGGGCCGGTCCTCGGCGACAATCCGGTGCATCCGGGCTTGGCGCCTATCGCGACCTGCCCGTTCCGACGCTATATCCCGCCCAAGGCGCTCGAAGTGGCGACGACCCCGGCGCCGCCGCCGCTGCCGGCAAAGCCCGCAGCGGTCCGAACGATCATCAAGCTCGCGGTGCGCCGGCCGCGCATCGGCTATCCGGAGGCGCTCTTTGCCGGCGTCAGCCCGGCGACGTTTCAGGGTGCCGCGTTCGATACGCTGATCGCGCAGGCCAAGGCCAGCGGCCGTGCGCTCGGCGTCCCCGACCCCGATGTCGACCGGTTCCGGGT
This sequence comes from uncultured Alphaproteobacteria bacterium, assembly GCA_963702685.1. GTDB lineage: Bacteria > Pseudomonadota > Alphaproteobacteria > ATCC43930 > CGMCC-115725 > AP-15. The sequence goes on from CAVPDQ010000020.1 coordinate 74,654, forward strand.
CACTGTCGAGGCGGCGATCCCAGACCACGACACCGGCACCGCCGGGACCTTGCCGGGCGATCTCGACGGGGTGAAGTGGCGAATCGTCTATTCGATCGTCGAGAATTTTCCCGCCGGCGCCGATCCCACGCTCACCCTGGCGCTCTCCTACACCGATGTGCCCGATATCGCGGCAATGACGCCGCCTACCGACAACGCGCCGACCCTGCCGATCCCGACGGCGCGCGACATCCGCATCCGCCTGACGCCGCTGTCGGCGGTCAAGAGCAATTATTACGGCACGCCGACCCCACCGGACGGCCTCGTCACCGATTATGTCGTGCGCAAAGAGGCGGCGAGCGAGGCGAATTTGTTCCCGTTTGTGCCGGCGCAGCAGCTGCGCGCCTGCTGGCTGCAGCCGGGCGGCGATCTGGCGGCGCTGGTCGCGCAATCCTTTGGCCTGACCTCGACCGGGCTGACATTGTCCGGCGTGCCCGGCACCCGCACCGTCTTCGCCGCCTCGGGCGCGCTGCGCGCTACGCTCTCGCCCGACCGCAGCACGCTGACTTTCGCCAATGCCGCCGAGCTCTTGGACCACTGGATCGTGGCCTTGACGATCGATCTGGCGCGCGACTGGACATGGGAGGGCTTTGCCGGCCCGGCGCTCAGCGTGACCCGCAATAGCGCCACGATCGGCACGCTGGTGTTTCCGACCGTTATCGGCCCCGATGCGCTCGGCACCGTCGCCCATCCCGCGGACCGCACGACGACGCAGCTCGTCTTTCTCGATGCGATCAGCCCGCAACCGGGGCCGGGCGGCTTTCCCAATGTGCTGAACCCGGCCTATGCGGTCACCGCGTCCTTCCCGGCCGCACCGGCGATCCATCAGAGCTGGACCACGCTGCGCCTGCCGATCACGACAAACCCCGCCCAGACGCCAAAAATCGTCTCGACAGGCATTGCCGAAAGCCCCTATGCGGCGGCCTCCGATTATTCCAGCACCGAATTGCGCGACCGCTATCTCTGGGTCGAGCTCGATGCACCCATCGCCGACACCGCGGACGACAATTATTTCGGGCGCGTTCTCGCCTACGGCCCGGATCCGCTCTTGGCCGGCGGGCTGCTGCCGCCCGAGCATGCGCCCGACACCGATCCCGAGCCGCCGCTCGCGATCGACGCGGAGACGGTGCGCGTGGTCTTTGCCGGCGAGGATGCCGACGAGAGCGGCCTCGACGCAATGACGCCGCTGATCCGCGCCAGCGCCACCACCTCCGGCCCGGACGGCGTCCATTTTCTGCTGCCGCTGCCGCCCGGCATCGCCCCGGACGCGCTCGATCTCTTTGGCTTCTGGACCTACGAATTTCGCGTCGGCCACGCCGAGAAATGGTCGACCGCGCAAGGCCGTTTCGGCCGCCCGCTGCGCGTGGCCGGGGTCCAGCACCCGGCGCCGCGGCTCGACTTGCACCGTTGGGCGCAACAAGACCGGGGTCACCGTCACCGCGCCCTTCGCCTCGACGCTGCTCGACGGACAGTCGGCGCTCAATCGGCGCTACGGCGATCCGCAGACCGCACTCTGGTTCATGCTCTATACGCAAGTAACGCAGACCGACGGCGCATCGCAGCGCAACATCCTGATCGCTCGCCAGCCGGCAAATCTGCTGCCGCAGCCGGCGGGCTCGGTCGGGCTCCCCTCGCTCGGCCTCAACCGCGACCCGCGCGGCTATGCGCTGTTCTACCAACAGAACATCCAAGGTGTGCTGGCATTGCTGGGGCTCCCGACTACCGCGCCGCTCAGCGTGCTCGCCGTCGAGATCCTGCCGGGTCCGCGGCATTTCCCGACCGATGTTGCCGACCCGCCGTCAGCCGCGGGCGAAGATCCGTTGGGCCCGCAGCTCGGCCAGCGCCGCATCCTGCGCACCTCGCCGCTGGTCGCAATCCCGGCCATCTGCTGACCGTCAACGGCCGCCAATCCGGAATTCGGCCCGGAGATCAATCGGCTCGCCCGGGAGCCACCGTCGGCGTTGTCGAGGCGTGCGCGGTGCGGCGGATGATCAAAGCGAGGGGAATGCACAACACGAGCATGAATGCGCCGAGGATGAAAAAGCTGCTGCCGGCGCCCCAGCGGTCGGCGATCCGGCCCATCACCGGCGGGACCAGGATCGAGGTCAGCCGTTGCCCGGTCTGGCGCAGGCCCACGACAGCACCTTGTTGATGGCGGCCGACCGCCCTCGCCTGCACCGACAGGATAACCGGCTGGATCACCCCTTCGAGCCAGCCGCGCACCGCCTGCGCCGCCAGCAGCAGGGCAAAGACGCCGCCCAATAGCGGGGTCGCCGCGATCAGCAGGATCGAGAGAATGGTGCCGCTCAGCATCGTGCGCCGCGGATCGCCCAGCCCGATCGCACGCCCGGCAAAAAGCGAGCCCAGCCCGCTCATGATCTCGACGGTCGAGAACAGGATGCCGATTGCCGTGCCGGCGAGCCCGGCATCGCGCAGATAAACGACATAGACCGAGGTCTGCATGCTGTAGGTCGAGTTGCGCATCGACATGATCGCCATCGACAGCGCAATCGTCGGGATCGCGACCAGCATGATCGCGCCGACATAATCCGAAGCGCGCGGCAGGAGGTCGCGGGCGCGGAACCGCACGCGGCCCCGTCCGTCGCGCTGCTGCGCGCCAAAGATCTCGGCCTCCGGTGTGCGCAACAGCGTCACGGTCAGCACCGCGCCCCAAAGGGCGCCGAGCAGATAAGCGGGCCACGGGCCGCCGAAATCCCAGACCGTGCCGGCCAGGATCGGCGCCGTGGTCGAGCCGAGCCGGGCAAAAAAGCTGAACCGCCCGATGTATTTGGCGTCGCCCTCGGCGAGCTGGGCGATCAGCGTCTGGGCGCCGGACCAGGCGAACGACACCGCGGCGCCGTTGACCAGCTGCAGCGCGAGCAATGTCCAGAACCCCGGCATCAGCGGAAAGAGCGGCGCCAACGCCATCCCGATCCAGACAAAGAACAAGGTGACCCGGCGGGTGCCGAACCGGTCCATCAACACGCCGACATGGATCGACAGAAAAAGTGCCACGATCGAGCGGGCGCCGACCAGCATGCCGATCTTGGTGGCGTCGAACCCGAGCGACAGGCCGTAAAGCGGGATCAGAAAGGTGTAGAAATCGACGTAGCCCATGCTGAGCGGCCCCGCGACGTAGAGCGAGGCGGGCGGCCGGGGGCCGGTATCGGTCATGCCGGCAATAAGGGATCAGCCGGAGAGAGCGCGGGCGAGATACGGCAGGCTCTCGTCCATCCGGTAATCGACGCCGGAATGGTTGTCGGCAAACTCCTCGTAGCGGTGCGCAATGCCGAGCTCATTCAGCCGCCGCACAAAGCGGCGGGCGCCGTAGAGCAGGTTGAACTGGTCTCGCTCGCCGCAATCGATGTAGAGCGCCTTGAGCTGGCGCAGATTGTCCGCCTGGGTTTCGACCGCGACGACGGGGTCGTGCCGCAGCCAATTCGCCCAGCGCTCCTCGATCACCTCGCAGGTGTCGAACGTGACCGGCAGCCGGAGCCCGAGAAACTGCGACGGGTCGGGATCGTAGCTCGCCGCCATCGCCAGCGCGTTGATCACCTTGCCCGCGCCGTCCGACTGCTTTTTGGCGGCTTCGAGCTGCCGCCACCAGCGCTCGATCGAGCTGTCGCTGCCGGCGAGCGCGCGCAGCACCGCGGGCATGTCGGGCAGATAGCAGATTTCAAAGCCCATATCGCCGGAATGGCAGGCCGCCGCCGCCCACACATCGGCGTGGCGCAAGGCATGGGTGATGGCGCCATACCCGCCCGAGCTTTTGCCAAAGACGCCGCGCCGCCCATTGCCGCCGCAGCCAAAGCGCTGCTCGATCGCGGGCACCATGTCGTCGATCAGAAAATCCTCCCAGGCGCCGATCGCCGCCGAATTGATGTACTGGTTGCCGCCGAGCCGGGTAAAGCAATCGGGAAAGGCGACGACGACCGGCGGCATATGCCCTTCACCGATCAGCCGGTCGAGCCGCTCCGGCAGGTTCTCGCGAAATCCGGTCCAATTGGTATGCGACAAGCCGCTCCCGGTGAACCCGACGAGGTCCACGAGCAAGGGCAAGCCGCGCCCGTCATGCCCGACCGGAACGTATATATCGACGGCGCGCGCGGTCGGATCGCCCAGCAGATTGCCGGCGAGGGCGCGGCTTTCGACCATGATCCGCCCGACCGAGCCCATCGGCCCAAAAAATCTGCGCATCGGAACACCTCAGCCGTGCATGACCAGGCCGCCATCGACGCTCAATGCCTGGCCTGTCATATATTCCGCACGCGAGGACACCAGAAACCCGATCGCATTGGCAACGTCTTCCGGCCGCTCCATCCGCCCCAGCGGGACTTGGCGCGTGCGCTCTCGGGTGAACTCGTCGGGCGATTGCCCGAGCAGCGTCCCCTGATCGCGGGCGAGCGACGCCCACATGTCGGTCTCGACATAGCCGGGGCAGACGCAATTCACCCGGATGCCGTCGCCGGCATGCGCCAACGCCAGGCTCTTGGTCATGCTGATGACCGCGGCCTTGCTGGCGTTGTACGGCAGGTTGGCGCGGCCGCCGATCTTGCCGGCCATCGATGCCAGGTTGACGATGACGCCGCGCCGTTGCGCGATCATCGCCGGGAGCACCGCCTGGCTCGCGAAAAAGACGGCTTTCGCATTGATGCTCATGATCGCGTCCCAATGCTCCTCGGTCACATCGAGCGTCGCCGCCGCGCGATAAATGCCGGCATTGTTGACGAGGACATCGATCCGACCAAGCTCGGCCCGAGTCCGCTCGACCATCGCGGCAAGGTCGGCGCGGGAAGTCACGTCGGTCGCCAGCGCCAGCGCGCGCCGGCCGAGCCCGCGCACGTCAGCTGCGGTGCGCTCGGCCGTTCTCTGATCGAGCTCGGCCACGACAATATCGGCGCCCATGCGCGCCAGCTCGACCGCGGTGGCGCGGCCGATGCCGCGACCGGCGCCGGTGACGATTGCGACCTGTCCTTGCAGCTCCATCCGACCCTCCCTCCTTTGCCGATCGCGCAGTTTCTGCCAATCCGAGCCTACGGGAACAGGCTGGCCGGCCGAGCGCCGTCGTCTTCCTCCGGTCCGAGGGTGGACAACGAGACGCCGAGCAGCCGAATGCCTCTCTCGACCGGAAAGACCGGTTCGAGCAGCGCATTGCCGAGGTCTTGGAGCTCGCCGCGGCTGCCGACTTGCGTCGGGCCGGTGCGGCTTCGCGTGATGATTCGGAAGTTGGCGAACTTGACCTTGATTGTCACGGTACGCCCGCGCGTGCCGGAGCCTTCGCAGTACCTCCAGACCTTGTCGATGATCTCCTGAAGCGCCTCGCGCGCCGCCTCGTAGGAAAAGAGATCGACCGCGAACGTGTTCTCCGCGCCGACCGATTTCCGCACCCGGTCGGCGCGGACCGGACGCTCGTCGATGCCGCGCGCCGCCCAGTAATAGTAGGCGCTGGCCTTGCCGAAATGCTGCTGCAAAAAAGCGAGGCTGTGCGCCCTCAGATCGCGGCCGGTTTCGATCCCGAGCCCTTTCATCTTCCGGTCGGTCGCCGGCCCGACCCCGTGAAACTTTCTGACCGGCAGGGTCTCGACAAACCCCGGCCCCATCTCGGGGGTGATGACAAAGAGCCCGTCGGGCTTGCGGTGGTCCGAGGCGATCTTCGCCAGAAACTTGTTGTAGGAGACGCCGGCCGAGGCGGTGAGCCCGGTTTCCGCGCGGATCTGCGCCCGGATTGCTTCGGCAACCCTGGTCGCCGAGCCGATGCCTTGCAAATTTTCGGTCACATCGAGATACGCTTCGTCGAGCGACAACGGCTCGATGATCGGCGTGTGCTCGGCAAAGACCTGCCGGATCTGCAACGAGACCGCCTTGTAGACGTCGAAGCGCGGCCTGACAAAGATCAGCTCGGGGCATTTCCGCTTGGCGGTGACCGAGGGCATCGCCGAATGCACGCCAAATGTGCGGGCTTCGTAGCTCGCCGCGGCGACGACGCCGCGCTCGCGCGATCCGCCGACCGCGACGGGTTTCCCGCGCAGCTCCGGATTGTCGCGCTGCTCGACCGACGCATAAAACGCATCCATGTCGATATGGATGATCTTGCGCGGCCTTGCCGGCGCGGGTCCCGCAGCGCCCGAGGCGCGTTCTTCGCTCCCCATCTCGGCTCTCTTCGATCCTCCCGGTCAGCGCAGGACTGTACCCCACAAATGTTCCGGTTTCGCCGGCCGAAAACGTGACTTTGGCTCGTGCGGGTGATTAAATGCGGCGAGTTGGGCCGCGCTCGGTGCGGATTTCGGCGGATGCCGCCGACCCGCTCCGATCACAAAGCAAATCCGAAAACGGGAGAAAATGGCGATGGCACAGTACGAGGTGATCCGCGATTTCTTCAAATTGCCGGCGGGGCAATCGTTCGGGCTGGTGAGCCGGGTGGCCGCCGATGCGCAGGACCGTGTCTATGTGTTCCAGCGCAAGGACCCGCCGGTCGTGGTCTTCGACCGAGAGGGCAAATATCTGGGCGCCTGGGGCTCGGGCGAGGTCACCGATCCGCACGGCCTCAAAATCGTCGGCGACACCGTCTACACCACCGACCGCTCCGACTCGGTGGCAAAATCGTTCACATTGGACGGCAAGCCGCTGATGGAGCTCGGCCAGCGCGGCGTCCATTCCGACACCGGCAATGTCAGCAACTGGCTCGCCGAGCGCGCCGCCGGGCCGTTCAACCACCCGACCGAGATGCTGCGCCATCCGAACGGCGACATTTACGTGACCGACGGCTATCGCAACGCGCGCGTGCACCGCTTTACCGCCGGCGGGCGGCTCGTCAAATCATGGGGCGCGCCCGGAACGGGGCCGGGCGAGTTCCACCTGCCGCACTCGATCGCGTTTGACGACGACGGCAAGCTTTATGTCGCCGACCGGTCGAACAAGCGCATCCAGATTTTCTCGCCCGAGGGCGATTATCTCGGCGCGTGGACCGGCATGGGCGGCCCCAACGACATCACCCGCGGCAAGGACGGCAATTTCTACATCGCCGAGCAGGAAGACAGCGGCAAGCCCGCCTATGTCTGCGTCCGCGACGCCCAGGGCAAGGTGCTCACCCGCTTGGAGAGCCGGCATGTGCACGGCGTCGGCGTCGATTCCCACGGCGACATCTACGCCGGGCTGACGACCGAGCGCGGCGTCGACAAATTCGTGCGAGCCGGCTGAGCCGCCATCGGCCCGCCGCTAGCCCGCTTCCTCGCGCTGCAAGATCTGCAGGGTCGGCGCGCCGAGCCGGGCGAACAGCCGCCGCCGGCAGGTCAGGACCACGATCTGCACCTTCTCCGCGGCCCGCATCAAGATGTCGAACATCCGCTCGATCCGGTCGTCATCGCTGAACACCAATGCATCATCCAGGATGACGGTCGCCGGCCGCCCCTGATCGAGCAGCAGCTCAGCAAACGCCAGGCGCGTCAGGACGGCCAACTGCTCCTGGGTCCCGGCGCTCAGGTGGACAAACGACTCGGTGGCGCCACCGCGCTCGATGGCGCTGATGCTGAGGTCTTCGTCGAATACGAGGTCGGTCTCGGGCAGCAGCATTCTCAGATACGGCGCCGCCCGTTGCACAACCGGCGCGGTGGTCGGTGCTGTGCTGTGGTTCGCACCGGGCCTCGTCGGCGGCGGTGACCCGATCACCCAGCGCGTGCTTTCGGGCGGTGCGGCGTTCGGCACAATCCCGCTGGCGTTTTTGCTGCGCTTCTGGCTCGGCTCGCTCTGCTATGCGGCGCGCACCCCGGGCGGCCTCTTCGCGCCGCTGTTGGTGCTCGGCGCGCAGCTCGGCTTTCTGTGCGGTGCCGTGTGCCGCCTCGCCTTCCCCGATCTCGGCATCGACCCCACTGCCTTTGCCATCATCGGCATGGCCGCCTTTTTCGCCGGCGTGGTGCAGGCGCCGGTGACCGGCATCGTCCTCGTCACCGAGATGACCGCCGCCTTCACCACCTTGCTGCCGATGCTGGCCGCCTGCTTCGCCGCGATGCTGACGGCGAACCTGCTGCACACCGCGCCATCTACGACTCGCTGCGCGAACGCGTGATCGCAGCAGCCCGCGGGAACAAAACGGACATGCCACAGCGTTAAGCAGTCTCTGCGCACTCCACAATCTGCAAGATCGGCGCGCCGAGCCTAGCGAACAGGCGCCGGCGACAGGTCAGCACGATGATCTGCATTTTCTCCCGAAATCCTACCGGAATGTCGGCCCCCATCCCAACCCTCCCCATGGCCACGGTGAAGGGATCCAAGAAAGCGGAAGAGTAGGGCCGACGACTCCAGCGGCACCGGCGCTCAGAGCTTAGGCCGAGTCCCTTCTCGGATCTGTGGGATCGGCCTTCCTTCAATAATTGCAGCAGTTGAGTCGAGAGATACGACCCCTTGTGTAGGTGAATAGTTTTGTGGTGGCGCGTTTGTAACCGTCACAACGTTCTGGATTACCGTCTTGTGGCGAAAAGCGCCACCGATTACCAGGGCGATCCCAACGATTATCATAGGGATCCCGAAAATTGCCCCAATAATCGTCACGCAAAAAAGGAATCCAAATATGAGGAGTATGACGCCGGCTATGATCATTGCCGCCCTCCCGAGTTGTTGGACGCTCAATAGCACACAGCCGAGGGTTGCACAAGCGGTTCTGCGAGGTGGACGAGGGCATTGCGTTGCGGACAACCAGGCTCAGCGGCCAGCGATCTTCCTTGGCACTGCGGCAAGCAACGGCGCCAAATACCTCAGATGGACGACGGCGAAGACCGCGGTCGGCAACGAATGCCGTTTCTCCCCGGCCCGCAGGATATCGAACATCCGCTCGAGCCGGTCGTCGTTGCTTAAGGCCAGCGCATCATCCAGGATGACAGTGGCCGGCCAGCACGGCCGCTGTTCCACGCGCCGATTGCCGGTACAGGGTTGGTGCTCGAAGAACTGGTGCGCGAGGTCTGAAGGGCGAGCCCGTCGTCTCACTCGACAAACATTATGTCGCCGGCGGTCAGGGTCGGATGGCCGGTCAGTGTGGCGATTTCCAAACGTGTGCTGCCGGCGGCATTGCCGTGGCCATCGTAGAAGAGCGCTCCCGTGGCGGTGTCGTAGGCGAAGCGCTGGGCCGCCATGGTGAAGCCGAATTCGTCGCAATCGCGTCGAAAAATCAAGAAATTCCGAGCCGTAGAGAGAAATTGATGTAAGTTAATGTCTTTGGCTCGGATGAATGAACGACGCGCTTACCCCGAACCCTTGCACTTCCCGGAGATTCCTTCCTCGCAGCGAAGATCGCGCCAGGTTTTCCGCCCGAGCCGGGCAGGACGGCTCGTCGCGGGTCATCGGGCACGCCGGACCGCCGGCCCGCGGCCGGATAGTCGCTTGTTTGGCCACCTTGTCACGGCTATTCCAGCCCGATGAGAAAGACCAGCATTACCCAGGCCAAGAACAATTTGAGCGCGCTGACCGACAGCCTCAAAGGCGGCTCCCCGGTGCTGATCGTCGACCGCGGGCGCCCGGTGGCGCGTCTCGAACCGGCAACCGCCGACCCGTGCATTGAGCAGGATGGAAGGCTGGCGCGGCTCGTCCGCGACGGCGTTGTGCGACCCCGCCGCGCGGCGCTGCCGTCGGCGCTGTCCGATCAGCCGCCGCCGCGCGCGAAGACCGGCGCGTCGGTTGTCCAGGCCCTGCTCGCCGAGCGTCGGGAAGGCCGGTGAAGTTTTGGGATGCGTCGGCGATCGTGAGGTTGCTGGTGGCCGAGCCTTCGAGGCGAAGCGGAAGGAAGGTTTCGGCGTCATCGACCTCGCCGCCGATCGATCCGCTCAGCGGCTTCAGATCAGGTTGCATCGCCCGTCCGCCGACAAGGGCAAATTTCGTGCGGAGGAATCTCTCCTACCTCCCCCTCGATGGGCTCACCTATGCACATTTCTCAGGATGGCACGGGCCTTGCTGAAGGCGGCGAGCCTGGTGAGCCCGTGGCGCATCGTGATCGGCCCGGGTGGACTTTCCGAGGCGTACCCCTTCCAGCCGCCGAGGCGAGCGATGATCCAGCTTGCCCAGGCCAGGGAACCGGCGGGATGAGGGTTTTTCTGCTTTGCGGTTCGCCCTTCGAGGGCGGGCTGCTGGAGGCCGAGAGCTTCGATCTCGTCGGCCGTGAAGACCTCCGCGGCGGGGATTGGGGTGGTGCCGTCGCGGGCCTGGACCAGTTGCATGATGCGGGTGGCGGCGAGGGTGGCAAGAAAGGCGAGTTTGCCGAGGCCCTCGGCGGTCTCGACTTGACTGGCCTCGATATCGAGGCCCTGGCGTTTGAGGGTCCAGAACAGCTGCTCGATATTCCAGCGCCGGCGATACCACTCGACGATCTGCCGGGCGTCGTCAGCGGTGTTGACGAGGTGGGTGGTCAGGAGCCGCCAATGCAGCGGCGGCGCGGCGCCGGCGCGCGCGGCGCACTCGCGCACATCGACGACATGGAGGGCCACGCTCTCGGGCAGCGCTCCGCGCAAATCCGACGACCGGCGCAGCCAGTGCGGGCACCTCAGCTCGACCATGCCAAAGCGCAGCTCCATCTGCGCCCGGCGCGCCGGGCGGCCCGGCTGGCGGGGCACCTCCAACTCGAAGCAGCCGGCGATGGCAAGCCGGTCGGTCGTGGCAAACAACGAACCGCCGCCGCGCAGAGAGCGGTTTTGCGCGGCACGTGCGAGCAGGTGCAGGTTGGCCGCGCGCGGCCGCGCCCAGCTCTGGTAAATGTCGGCCTCGCGGTCGCTGACCACGGTGACCAGCTCGGCGCCGGCCAACACCGTCTCGGCGGCGCTGATCCCGTCTTGCCAGCGCTGCGCTTCCTTGGCCGCCATCGGTCGCTGGCGACGGGGTGTCGTGATCTTGCCGCGACGCACCCACAGCTTGGCCCAGGCCAGCCCGAGACAGCGCCCGCCCGCCGCCTCGATGGCCAGCAGCGGGTGCAGAAACAAGCCCTGGTCGGTGCCGTTGCCGACCGGGCCCAGTCCGCGCGTGCGCCGCGCATGGCGCTGAAAATTCAGCTCTGTGGTGTCCTGGATCGCCAAGACATGGCGACAGCCTTGGGCCACTCGCCCAACCCACTCGCCGGTCCCCCGGTTGAGCGCTTCCAGGCTCACCCGATCATTGCGCAGAAAGCGGCCGAGCTTAACCTCCTCGGCGCGATGGCGAGCCAGCTGCCGCAGCCGCACGGTCGAACGCTCGACCAGGCGCTCGACAAACAGCGCCCCCTTTTTCCAGCCGGGCATCCCCGAACTGGCCAATCGCGAACCCGTCCATGCCGATCCCCTCTTCAACATGTAGCGGTTCGCGCCAACAAGCTCACATGATGCGGGAGCTGCGCAATGCCCAATCCCAGGGTGAGTCAAAATGCCGCACCCTTCGTAAAAGATGTGTGCATAGGTGAGCCCTCGATGGGGGAGGGATGGGGTGGGGGTGATCTCTCGGCGAGCGCGGCGATTGTTGGCGGCATCAGGGCGGTGCCTCTCTCCCGCAGCTGCGGTTGCATCGGGCGTCCACCCCCACCCTGCCCTCCCCCATCGAGGGGGGAGGGTAAAGCCGACCTCTTAATGCCTCTCCTCGCTGCCCAATAAGGCGATGCAGCCCGGTCGGAAGTTGGCGCTAAGATCGGCCGGGATTTCCGCCGCAGGGGGCAAAGCATGAGCGAGTTCGATCTGGTGATCCGCGGCGGCACGGTGGCGACGGCGGCCGATACGGTGGAATGCGATGTCGGGGTCAGGGAGGGCGTCGTCGTCGCGCTCGGGCGCGGGCTCGGGGCGGGGGCGCGCGAGATCGATGCGGGCGGCAAGCTCGTCTTGCCGGGCGGGATCGACAGCCATTGCCATATCGAGCAGCGCTCGTCGGCCGGGGTCGTCTGCGCCGACGATTTCTACAGCGCCACGGTCAGCGCCGCGTTTGGCGGCACCACGACGGTCATCCCGTTTGCGGCCCAGCATCGGGGCCAGTCGTTGCGGCAAGTGGTGCAGGAGTATCACGAGGCGGCGCGGCCGAAGGCGGTCATCGACTACGCCTTTCATTTGATTATTTCGGACCCGAGCGCCGAGGTGATGGGGCAGGAATTGCCGGCCTTGATCCGCGACGGCTACACCTCGTTCAAGGTTTACATGACCTATGATTTGCTGGCGCTCGACGACGGGCAGATGCTCGACATCCTGGCGCTCGCCCGGCGCGAGGGGGCGATGGTCATGGTCCATGCCGAAAACCACGAAATGATCAAATGGCTGACCGGGCGCCTCCTCGAACGCGGGCTCGCGGCACCCCAATGGCATGCGGTGGCGCACGCCCGGCTCGCCGAGGGCGAGGCCACCAACCGTGCCGTCACCCTCGTCGCAATTGCTCGACGTGCCGATCCTTGATCGTTCATGTCTCGGCCGGCGAGGCGATCGAGGTGATCCGCAACGCCCAGACCCGCGGCCTCAAAATCTATGGCGAGACCTGCCCGCAATATCTGTTCCTGACCGCCGACGACATCATCGAAGCCCGGGGTCGAGGGCGCCAAATTCTGCTGCAGCCCGCCGCCGCGCGATGCAGCGGCGCAGCAGGCGGTGTGGAACGGCCTCAAAAACGGCACCTTTCAGGTGTTCTCGTCCGACCACGCGCCCTATCGCTTTGACGCGTCCGGGAAATTGCCGCATGGCGAGCGCACCACCTTCAAGGAGATCGCCAATGGCGTGCCCGGCATCGAGCTGCGCCTGCCCTTGCTGTTTTCCGAGGGCGTGCAGCAGGGCCGGCTCGACCTCAACCAGTTTGTCGCGCTGACCGCGACCAACCACGCCAAGCTCTACGGGCTCTATCCGAAAAAGGGCACGATCGCGGTCGGCAGCGACGCCGACATCGCGGTCTGGGATCCCGGCTGCGAGGTCACGGTCACGGCCGCAATGCTGCACGACAATGTCGGCTACACCCCCTATGAGGGCCGCCACTTGCATGGCTGGCCGCAGATCGTGCTGAGCCGCGGCCGGGTCGTCGTCGAAAACGGCCGGCTTGGCGTGGAGCGCGGCAGCGGCGCCTTTCTCCGGTGCGCGCTCTCTGCCGCCGCCAAGCCCGCGGGGGCGGCAGTTCCCGAGCTCGAGCGCGCCGCCGCCGCCGGGACGCCGCTATTGTCGAGCCCGCCCTAAAGCATCTTGCTTCGGGCAAAGCCGCGACGGGTCCTTCGAGACAGCTGCTTCGCAGCTTCCTCAGGACGAGGGATTCCGTAACTTAAATCAACAGCTCACCTCATGCTGAGGAGCGCCCCCTTCGAGACGCCGCTTGCGGCGGCTCCTCAGGACAGGCGGGCGCGTCTCGAAGCATGCACGGCCCCGATGCAGCGTCCTATTTCCGATCCCCGGCAATTCATTCACAGCCTCTCAGGCGGGAACGGTCAGCGCGATCAGCTTTTGCGCGGCATGGTCGGTCGTGTCGAGATGGCGGCAGGTGTCGATCAGCTCGGCGAATTGCGCTTCGGAAATCGCGAGGCCGGGGGCGACCGGGCGGATGCGCCGCGCTTCCTCCTCGAAATCCCAGATGAACTCGCGCCCGGTGCCTTCGCGGGTAAAGCTGCGCCCGTCCTTTAGGAAAACCGTGATGCGCGGGCCGAACAGCGGGCGGCGCACGGTCGGGACCAGGGTCACGCGCTGCATCAGCTCGATGACTTCGGGCGGATCGGTCTCGCCGGGACGGGGCCTGTCGCCGCGCAGCAACGGATAGCCGCGGGTCGCGGCGCCATAGGCGGTGAAATACTGGGTGCTGCCGATTTGCGGCGGGTTGTCGATGCCGCGGCTCGGAAAGGCCGGGCTCGGATATTCGGTTTCGAGCCAGTTGACGAGCGCCTCGATCCGGTCGATGTCGGGCGCCCTGATGTCGTGCTCGGCGCACAGTGCCGCAGTCACATCGACATGGGCGATGTTGTAGCCGGCGGTCGAATAGATGCGATAAAGCGTTTCCAGAAACATCCAATCGCGGCCGAGGCCACGGGTAATATTTGCCAGCTCGGTGCGGTTCGAGCCGGTAAAGCTGAACCGCAGCTCGCCGCGGTTGTTGCCGGCGTAAGCATGGTAGAAGCCGGCTTCGCCCTCCAGCACGGTCTCGCCGCCGGGCGTGCCATGCCTGGCCAGCGCCACCGCCAGAAGCGCGTTGCGCACCGCACCCCCCTCGCGCAACGAGCGGCCGCCGCTCCTTGCCCCTTCGAGGTTGCCGGCGGCGAGATTGACGCATTGCGCAACCGCACCGTGGATCTGGTCCGCGTCGAGCCGGCCGAGCTTGGCGGCGGCGATCGCGGCGCCGAAGATGCCGAACACCGGCCCGGCGTGAAACCCGCGCGCCATGACGGTCGGGATGAACTCGGCGGCCATCCGCTCCATGACTTCGTAGCCGGCTGCGACCGCGGTCAAAAGCTCCTTGCCCGAGGCGCCGGCAGCTTCGCCCGCGGCCAGCGTTGCCGGCAGGATTGCCGTCCCCGGATGGGTCAGCATGCGAAACGTGTCCCATTTGCCGCCGGCAAAGATCGTCTCGGTGTTGACAAAGGCGGCCCCGGCCTTGGTCAGCCGCTCGCCGCTGCACAGAACCGTGGCTGCTCCGCCGCCGCCCGCCTCCTCCTCGCGCATCAGCGCCAGCGCCTGGCGGCGCGCCGGCATGTCGTGCGCGACGAGCGCCGAAGCGATCGCCTGCAATGTCACCCCCTTGGCGCGATCCACAACCGCGGGCGGCAGCTCCTCGTATCTGAGGCGCGCGACAAAGGCAGCAAGCTCACGGCTCAGCGACATGACGGGCTTCCTCCTGCGACGACACGGGGATGACCGTGCGGCGTCAATCGGCTTGCTGCTTTGCTCCTTTGAGCGCAGCCCCGATCAGACAGTATCCGCCAGGCAATCTCGCCAAGCGACAGCAAAGAAGAGGATCATTCCCGCCTCGATACCGTCTGCGCCGATTGGCAGGACTCGACGCATGCCAACGTCGCGGCTGGGTTCCCCGATCGCGCTTGTGCCCTGTGGCGGTTCTCTCTAAAGATCGGGGAATTCGCCAGCCAGCCGAGGAGACGGGGCCATGAAGCGCATTCATAGGCGCAGGGTATTGCAGCTGTCCGGCGCCGGGGCGCTCGCTTCGGCGACCGGGGGTCTGGCGGCAATACTCGCTTCCGGCCGGGCGCCGGCTTTTGCCCAGGCGAGCAGCGTCCACTATCTGCGCTGGTCGGATTTCGTGCCGGCTTCCGACATGTTGCTCAAAAACCAGATCGCGCCCGAATGCGAAAAGGCGCTGGGCATCAAATTGCGCCTCGAGATGGTCAACGCCAACGATATTCAGGCGCGCGTCACCTCCTCGATCCAATCGGGCACGGGGCCGGACATCGTTTTGGCGTTGAACAACTGGCCGCAGCTTTACACCGCGAGCCTCGCCGACGTCAGCGACACCGCGGAAAAGCGCGGCGAAGACCAGGGCGGCTATTACGACATCTCGAAAAAGGTCGCGACCGTCGGCAACAAGTGGATCGGCATGCCTTGGTGCATCGGCGGCGGGCTCGTCGCCTACCGCAAATCCTGGTTCGGCGAGATCGGCTACGACAAGTTCCCGGAAACCTGGGACAAGCTGCACGCTGCCGGAAAAGAGCTCAAAGCCAAGGGCAGGCCGATCGGCCAGGCGCTGAGCCACTCCTTTGGCGACCCGCCGGGCTTTTGGTACCCGTGGTTGTGGTCCTGGGGAGGCAAGGAGGTCGAGGCCGACGGCAAGACCGTGGCCTTGAACAGCAAGGAAACGATCGCGTCGGTCAAGGCCGTGGTGCCGTTTTGGAACGATGCCTGCGACACCGGCGGGCTCGCCTGGGACGATTCGAGCAACAATCGGGCCTTTCTGTCGGGCAGCATCTGCGCCACCAACAACGGCCCGTCGATTTATCTCGAAGCCAAGCGCAAGCCCACTACCTACCTGACCGAGAAAGGGACGCCGCTCTATCAGGACATCCTGCACGCGCCGCTGCCAAAGGGGGCGGGCGGCCAGTTCAACCTGCCGGGGCCCTTCACCAACATGCTGATGGGCTATTCGAAAAACCAGGATGCGGCCAAGAAGGTCCTGGCGTGGATCAGCTCGAAACCGATCTTCGAGCAGTGGTTCACGTCTCAGCAAGGCTATACCGAGGGGGCGACCAAATATTGGGCGCAGGACCAGGTATGGAAAAAGGACCCGGTGCTGCTGCCGTTCCGCGATATTCCGACGACAGGCCGGCTGACGGGCTATGCCGGGCCGCCCGACCGCGCCTCGGCGGAGGTCCAGACCAAGTATATCATCGTCGACATGTACGCAAAGGCGGTGCAGGGCATGCCTGCGGAAGATGCGGTCAAGGCGGCTCACGCCGAGCTGGCAAAGATCTACGGATGAACGATCGATCGGCCGTTTTCGGGATGCCGTCGATGATTGCCGGGAAGACGTTGCCATGACTTTTACTTCCGCAGCGGCACCCAGGGTTTACGCCGGGTCGCCAAAACGCGGACCGGTCACCCGGCTGCTCGAGGACGAGCGCTGGCTGGCGCTGACCCTGCTGCTGCCGACGGTCGTCCTGCTCGGGCTCTTTATCGCCTATCCCTTTGTCAAGGGAGTGATGCTGTCGGTGACCGACGCCAAGGTCGGCGTGCCCGGCCATTTTGTCGGCCTGCAGAATTTCGAGGCGATCTGGAACGACAGCATCTTTCGGGTCGCGGTGTGGAACACCTGCGTCTATACCTTTGTCGCGACCGTGTTCAAGCTGGCGCTCGGGCTGTGGCTGGCGGTGCTGCTGAACCGGCATTTCCGCGGCAAGGCGATCACCCGCGCGTTTATCCTGCTGCCCTTCATCATCCCGACGGTGCTGTCGACCTTGGCATGGAAGTGGATGTTCGACCCGACCTTCAGCGTGATCAACTGGGGGCTGTTCCGGCTCGGGATCATTCATGCGCGGATCAATTGGCTCGGCGACCCGCACCTCGCGCTGATCTCGGTGATCATCGTCAACGTCTGGCGCGGCGTGCCGTTCTACGCGATCACGCTGCTCGCCGGATTGCAGACGATCAGCCCCGAATTGCACGAGGCGGCGGCGATCGACGGCGCCCGCGCCTGGCAGCGCTTTCGCCATGTGACCTGGCCCTTGCTGCTGCCGGTGACGCTGGTCGTGACCTTGTTCTCGGTGATCCAGACCTTTGCCGATTTCCAGCTCGTCTATGTCTTGACCGGCGGCGGCCCGGCCAACGCCACCCAGCTTTTCGCCACCTACGCCTATCAGATCGGCATCGGCACCGGTCTGTTGAGCCAGGGCGCCACGATCTCGCTCGCCGTCTTCCCGGTATTGCTGCTGGTCGTCATCGTCCAGCTCTTGTACATCCGCAAGGTGGAGGTGCACTGAGGATGATGATGAATTGCTCCGAATACCAATGGGTTCGTCATGGCCGGACTTGATCCGGCCATCGAAGCGGCCGGTGCGGCGAGAAAGGCGTGGATCACCGGGTCAAGCCCGGTGATGACGGCCCCAGTGGCCCGAACCGGTCGCTTTCCTGGGGTTCAAAGCCCAGAGGCGGCGGCATGATCGAGGGCGCGCTGTGGCGGCGGTGGGTGTTTTTTTACATCCCGTTGACCGCGTTTATCGTCGGGCTGCTGTTCCCGTTCTACTGGATGATCATCACCACGATCCGGCCGGATGGCGAGCTCTATCGGCCGTGGAACTCGGTCAACTACAACCCGTTCTGGACCTGGCATCCGACACTGGAGCACATCAAGGATCTGCTGACGCAGACCTTGTTCATGACCTGGATGCTGAACACGATGATCATCGCGCTGTCGGCGACGGCGATCTCGCTGTTCTGCGGGCTCTTGGCCGGCTATGCGCTGTCGCGCCTCAAATTCCCGTTTGCCGGGACGCTCGGCACGGCGATCTTCATCACTTATCTGGTGCCGCAAACGCTGCTGTTTATTCCGCTCGCCGACATCATCCGCAACTTCCGCCTCGGCGACACGCCCTGGGCCTTGATCCTGACCTATCCGACCTTTCTGATCCCGTTCTGCACCTGGCTGATGATGGGCTACTTCAAGTCGATCCCCAAGGAATTGGAGGAATGCGCCCGCATCGATGGTGCCACGCGCTGGAAGGCGATGCTCTACATCATCTTCCCGATCGCGGTGCCGGGGATTCTGTCGGCCGGCATCTTTGCCTTCACCTTGTCATGGAACGAGTTCCTTTACGCGCTGGTCTTCTTGTCCACGCCCGAGGAAAAGACCGTGCCGGTCGGCGTCACCTCGGAATTGATCCGCGGCGACGTGTTCTACTGGGGCGAATTGATGGCCGGCGCGTTGCTGGGGTCGGTCCCGGTCGCCTTCGTCTATTCGTTCTTTGTCGAGCATTACGTCGCCAGCGTCACCGGCTCGGTCAAAGGATGAGATGTCCCTTTCGGTACAATTCTCGGCAAGAGACCCCCTCCCATTCCCTCCCCCGCCTGCGGGGGAGGGTTAGGGTGGGGGCAGCGCCGGACGCACTGTGAGACGCAAGAATGGCCGAGGTCGTCCTCCAGAACGTGAACAAGAGCTTTGAAGAGGTCCACGCCGTCAAGGACGTGAACCTCCAGATCCGCGACAAGGAGTTTGTGGTCCTGGTCGGGCCGTCGGGCTGCGGCAAGACCACGACATTGCGCATGGTGGCCGGGCTCGAAGCGATCTCGTCCGGGCGGATCCTGATCGACGACAAGGTCATCAACGACCTGTCGCCGATGGACCGCGACATCGCCATGGTGTTTCAGAACTACGCGCTCTACCCGCATATGAGCGTCTACGACAACATGGCGTTCGGCCTGAAGATGCGCAAATTCGACCGTGCCGATATCGGCCGGCGGGTGCAGGAGGCGGCTGACCTCCTCGGCATCGGCCAGCTGTTGGCGCGCAAGCCGCGCCAGCTCTCCGGCGGGCAGCGCCAGCGTGTGGCGCTCGGCCGGGCCATCGTGCGTCATCCGCAGGTCTTCCTGTTCGACGAGCCGCTCTCCAACCTCGACGCCAAGCTGCGGGTGCAAACCCGCGTCGAGCTGAAGAAATTGCACAACCGGCTCGGCACGACCGCGATCTATGTCACGCACGACCAGGTCGAGGCGATGACGCTCGGCGACCGCGTCGTCGTCATGCACGATGGCCGCGTCCAGCAGGTCGGCGAGCCGCTCGAGCTCTATGACGAGCCGGCCAACCGGTTTGTCGCCGGCTTTATCGGCTCGCCGGCGATGAATTTTCTGACCGTGCGGATCGGCGAGCGGAACGGCGCGGTCTGGGTCGAAAACGAGGGTGTCGAGATCAAGGTCCCGGACGAGATCGCCGGCCGGCTGCGTCACCATTTGGGCGAAGAAGCCGCGCTCGGCATCCGCCCCGAAGATATTCATATCGCGACCGCCGCCGACCCGCCCGAGCTCGGCTTCGACGCCATCGTCGAGGTCATCGAAAAGCTCGGCTCCGAGACCTTGCTCGATGTCGCCGTCGCCGACGAGGCGATGGTGGCCTCGGTCGAGCCCAGCGTCCGTGTCGGGATCCACGAGAAATTGCGGCTGGCGATGAACCCGGCGCGGATCCATTTCTTCGACATGGCCACGGAGATGGCGATCTGAGCCACATGGTGGGCGACGCCTAATACACCGCGCCCACTCTTTGACCACACCGGCGAAGCCTGCCCCTGGTGGCGAACAGGGGGCCGGTGCCTATGGCAACCATGGGTCCCGGCCTTCGCCGGGAAAGCGATAACGGGAGTCGAGTGTCTGACCGGTACCAATAGGTAGGGGAGGGTGCCATGCAGAGGGGCATCTCGGCGCTGTGCTTCGTCGCATTAATGGACTGCGCGGCGGCCGAAGCGCCGGCACCCACGCCCGCGGCGGCGCCCATGCCCGCGGCGGTCGAGGCACCGACCGCCACCGCCGGCACCCGGTTTGACGGAACCTACGCGTTCGTCTCCTTCACCAAGCTGAGCGAAACTTTTTTCAGCACAAGGAGCACCCACGTGTACCTATGCCCTGACCGACCGATGAGCGCGCTCACTGTCGTAAACGGCCGGGCGCGATCTTACGGGTACGGCCGCTGGACAGCGGCCGGTTTCAACGGAACTGTCGGGCCGCGGGGCGAGCTGGCGATGCGGTTAGTCCCGCAGCCCGTTAACGGCAATCTGCCGATCGAAATTAAAGTTCAAGGCAAAATAGACGGCAACGGTACGGTGACCGCACGTCAAACGGGGCCTAGTTGTCGCTATGATGTGGTCTGGCGAAAGCAATCTCAATAAGGGAGGATGGCACATGCGAAACGGCATCCTGGCACTTTGCCTCGTCGCGTTGGCCGGCTGCACGGCGGCCGAAGCACCTGCGCCGGCGCCAGTACCGGCACCCATGCCCGCGCCGATGGCGGCGGCGGGTAGCGGCGGGCTCGACGGCACATATGCGTTTGTTTCCTCGACCAAGCTCAACGACACCTACCGCACCCGCGGCGGGCTGATGGGCACCTGCGGCGACCGGACGACGGGACCGCTCACGATCAGCCAAGGCCAGGCGCAATACACCACCGTGACCGGTGTCCACCTGACGGGAACGGTCGGGCCGCAAGGCGGGCTGGCGTTGCGGGCGCTTCAGACGCCCGGCCCCAACGGCAATCAGCCGCTCGACATCATCGTCAGCGGCAATATCGACGCGGCCGGCACCGCCCGCGCCCGCCAAACCGCCAACTCCTGCAGCTACGAATTCACCTGGCGAAAAGAGCCGAGGTAACGCTTCAAAGCATAATAATCGGACCTGCGAGGAGCAGCGGCCAGATGTTTGACCCCAATCCCGTCTTCCCGGCGAAGGAGGATGTGAAAGAATCCCCTCCGTCGTCATTCCGGGGCGTGGGCATTGCCCGCGAGCCCGGAACCTATGAACACCGGACGTCGAACATATTGGAAATTCAGGTGTTCTTGGGTTCCGGGCTCGGCCCTTCGGGCCGCCCCGGAATGACGTTTCTTGAAAAGAGCGATTTCTTCACACGCTCAAAGGCCGGGGCCTTCGCCGGTATGACGCGGCAGGTGGCTCCGATCCGCGGTGGTTCAGCGACGATCGGCGTAGCGCTGGAGAGAAGGGGAAAGTAATGCAACACACCACTCGTCGCCGCTTTTTGCGGCTTTCCGGGGCGGGTGCAGCCGCCGCGAGCACCGGCGGCTTGGCCGCGATCCTGGCTTCGGGCCGGGCGCCGGCTTTTGCCCAGGGCACCACCTTGCACTGGCTCAAATTTGTCGATTTCGTGCCGGTTTCGGACCAGGTGCTGCGCGGCAAGATCGCTGCGGAGTGCAAGAAAGCGCTCGGCATCACGCTCGAGGTCGAGACCATCAACGGCGACGGGGTGCAGGCGCGGATCAGCTCGGCGATCCAATCGCAGACCGGCCCCGACATTCTGATGGCGGTCAACAACTGGGCGCAGCTCTATGCCGACAGCGCCGTCGATGTCAGCGATATCGCCGAGGCGATCGGCAAGGCGCAAGGCGGCTATTACGACACCGCGCACGCCGTCGCCAATGACGGCAAGAAATGGATCGCGGTCCCGTTCACGATCCTCGGCGTCATGCCGGTCAACCGCACCTCATGGTTCAGCGAGATCGGTCGCGGCCCCGACAAATTCCCGCAGACCTGGGACGAATACCGGGCAGCCGGCAAATTGCTCAAGCCAAAGCAGCGCCCGCTCGGCCAGACCTTGGCCCACGCCTTTGGCGACGGCCCGGCCTTCTGGTATCCCTATCTGTGGTCCTGGGGCGGCAAGGAGGTCGAAGCCGACGGCAAGACCGTGGTGCTGAACAGCAAGGAAACCGTCGAATCGGTCAAGTTCGCGGTGCCATTCTGGAAGGAATGCTTTGACGAAGGCGGGCTGTCGTGGGACGACGCCGGCAACAACCGGGCATTTCTATCGAACACGATCAGCTCGACCAACAACGGCGCATCGATCTACCTATTGGCCAAAAGCAAGCCCGACAGCTACCAGACCGAGACCGGGAAGCCCATCAAGGACGATGTCTTTCACGCCCCGCTGCCCGCGGGCCCCGGCGGGCGGTTCAGCTATCACGTGCCGTTTTCGAACATCGTCCCGACCTACACGCACAATCAAAAGGCGGCACAAGACTTCCTGCGCTGGTTCCAGTCCAAGGACGTCTATCAGGTGTGGTTCACCTCGCAGCAGGGCTTCTCGGTCGGCGCCACCAAGATGTGGGAGCAGGACCCGCTGTGGAAGATCGACCCGGTGATGGCGCCGTTCCGCACCGCCGCAGAAAGCGGCCGCTATGTCGGCTATGCCGGACCCGCCGGCCGGGCCGCCGCCGAGGCCATTTCCAAGTTCATCATTGTCGATATGTACACCAAAGCCGTCCAGGGCATGCCCGCCGAAGACGCGGTCAAATGGGCGCATGGGGAAATAGCAAAGATCTACGCTGCGTAGCTTCCGGAACGCGTTCCTGATTATCGGATCATGTCCTGTCCGCGGTCGTGCGGCGCGGAAAAATCGAGCGCCGGGCCGAGGGGGATGATGCCGCCGGGGTTGATGTTGCGCATGCCGCCGTAATAGCCGAGCTTGATCCGCGGCAAATCGACGGTCTCGGCCACACCCGGCATCTGGTAGATCGCGCGGGTGTAATTCGACAGATTGCGGTAGTCGGATACCCGCCGCAGATTGCATTTGAAATGGCTGTAATAGACTGCGTCGAACCGGACGAGGGTCGGGAAGAGGCGCAGATCGGCCTCGGTAAAGCGGTCGCCGGTCAGCCAGCGGGTGCGGCCGAGCCGCGTCATCGAGCTCGTCGAGAGCGGCGAACAGCCTGGTGAAGCTCGCCTCGTAAGCCGCCTGCGTCTTGGCGAAGCCGCAGCGATAGACGCCGTCGTTGACCGCGCCATAGACGAGGTCGTTGACCGCGTCGATTTCGTCGCGCAATTCCGCCGGATAGAAATCGCGCGAGGCGTCGCCCCATTCGTCGAATTCCGAATTCAGCATGCGGATGATTTCGGAGGATTCGTTGTTGACGATCGTGCGCGTCTCGCGGTCCCACAGCACCGGCACCGTGCAACGCCCGGTAAAGCCGGGCCGGGCGGCGCTGTAGACCTGGTGGACGTGAAAGACGCCGCCCACCGGATCGAGCCCGTCGAAACCGCGCGAATAGGCCCAGCCCTGGCCTTTCGGCAGATCGCTTTCGAGCAGCCCGACCACGCCGTCGAGACCCTTCAATTTGCGCATCAGCACGGTGCGGTGCGCCCATGGGCAGGAGGGTGCGGTGACCAAGAGATAGCGCCCGGCCTCGGCCTCGAAGCCCGATGACCCGTCGCGCGTGACCCGGTCGCGAAACCCCGACGCGACCCGGACAAAATTGCCGTCGGCGGCGTTGGCCGGCGGGTCGTCGTCGTGCCACACACCGTTGACCAGCATGCCCATCGCAACCCTCCGCTTTGGCCCGTGATAAATGCCGGTGTGATAAATGATCGACAGCGCCGGCCGGCTCAACGTATATCTCGATGCTGCACCGCAGCGCAGGATCTCGCATGGCACGACTGACCGATCTTCCCACGGCGATGGCAGAGCGCCTGGCCGCTCTCGATTGCCCGAGCTTTGCCACGACCCCCTGGGTCGATGGCCCGCCGCTGCCGCAGCGACGGGTGGCGATCGTATCCTCGGCCGGGCTCGTCGTGCGCGGTGAGCCGCCGTTTCGCGGCCGCGACGCCGATTACCGGGTGATCCCGGCCGCGACGCAGCCGGACCAGGTGCTGATCAGCCATATCTCGATCAATTTCGACCGCACCGGATTTCAGGAAGATTGGAATGTCGTCTTCCCGCTCGACCGGCTGCGCGAGCTGGCGGCGGCGGGCGCGGTCGGCTCGGTCGCGGCGGCTCATTATTCGTTCATGGGCGCCACCGACCCGGTGCTGATGGAAGGGAATGCGCGCGAAGTTGCCGGGCATCTGAAACAAGACGGGGTCGACGCCGTCCTGCTTTCCCCGGTTTGACCGCTCTGCACGCGCGCCGTGAGCGCGCTCGGGCATTATCTCGAGGAAGAAGGGATTGCGACGGTTGCGATCAGCCTGGTGCGGCCGCAAACCGAAAACACCCGGCCGCCGCGGGCCTTGTGGGTGCCGTTCGAGCTGGGGCGTCCGTTCGGGCCGCCGGGCGATGCCGATTTTCAGCGTCGGGTGATCCTGGCGGCATTGCACATGCTGGAGCGCTCGACGGGTCCCGTGACGATCGCGGATTTCACCGAGGACGACCCGCGCGAGCGGCCCGACCCGGCTTGGCGCCCGCCGCTCGCGGCGGATGCCGCCCGCCCGCTCGAAGACGAGATCGCCGCTCTGGAGGGCGCTTACCGCCGCTCGGTCATCGCCCGCAAGCGCACCACGGTCGGGCTCAGCGGGTTGCCGATCGCCGAGGCCGGCCGGTACATTGCGGCGTGGCTGCATGGCGCGACCCCCGAGAGCCCGGTTGCCGGCATGTCGGCGCCGCTGGCGCTGCGCTTTGCCGCCGACGATTTGAAGGCCTACTGCCTGGAGGCCGCGCTCTCCGGCGCCGGCCGGCCGTCGAGCCGCCAGCAGGCCGACTGGCTGTGGCAGGCGACCGCCGCCGGTGCCGCCTTGGCTGCGCTGCGGCGGGCCCATATCGCGAGCCCGGACGAGCGGCTAAAGCTGATCGCCGGCAACTTCCTGGTGCCGGCGCTGCGGATCCCGCCGGCGGGGTAAAGCGCGCCGCCGCTGCGGGACGGCGCAGACCGCGCGGGAGCTCGACGCGGCGATCGTTGCAGCAGAAGAGCCGAAGATGTCTCGATTCGAGGAAAAGGTTGCGCTGATCACCGGTGCCGGCAGCGGGATCGGCCAGGAGATCGCACGGCGTTTTGCCGCGCAGGGCGGGATCGCGGTGATCGCCGATCTCGATCGCCCGGCGCGCCGACACCGCCCGGAACGAGATCGCGGCGGCGGGAGGCCGGGCGCTCGCAATCGAAATGAATGTCGCCGACGAAGCCTCGGTCGAAGCCGGGGTGGCCGAGGCAATCGCCAAATACGGCCGGATCGATGTGCTGGTCAGCAATGCCGGCATTCAGATCGTCGGGCCGATCGTCGATTTCGCCTTTGCCGATTGGCAGCGCCTGTTGGCGGTCCATCTCGACGGCGCGTTTCTCACCACAAAGGCTTGCCTGCGCCATATGTATCGGGCGCGCTCGGGCAGCGTCGTCTATATGGGCTCGGCCCATTCCAAGGAGGCCTCGGTGCTGAAGGCGCCCTATGTCACCGCCAAGCACGGGCTGATCGGGCTGTGCAAGGTGGTGGCCAAGGAGGGTGCCGCCTACAATGTCCGCGCCAATGTCGTCTGCCCCGGCTTTGTGCGCACCCCGCTCGTCGAGCGCCAGATCCCGGAGCAGGCGCAGGCGCTGGGGATCAGCGAAGAGGATGTGGTCAAGCGCGTCATGCTGAAGGACACGGTCGACGGCGAGTTCACGACGACCGCCGATGTCGCCGAAACCGTGCTGTTCCTCGCCGGGTTCGAGACCAATGCGCTGACCGGACAATCGCTCGTCGTCAGCCACGGCTGGTTTATGCAATAACGGCGAGCGATCGGAGGGGGAGTGATGGCGGCGTCGACGATACGGACGCGGCGCGGCGGCGCCGGCACCGCCGAGGCGCGGCGGCTCGAGGACGCAGGCACCTTGGCGGCGCTGGGGGCCTTATCTCAGCGACCGGCAATGGGGGACGGTGCGCGAGGATTACAGCCCTTATGGCACCGCCTGGGATTATTTCCCGCACGACCATGCGCGCAGCCGCGCCTATCGCTGGGGCGAGGACGGGATCGGCGGCTTTGGCGACGACAAATTGCTGCTGTGCCTCGGCCTCGCCCTGTGGAACGGCAAGGACCCGATCTTGAAGGAGCGGCTCTTCGGATTGACCAACAGCGAGGGCAATCACGGCGAGGACGTCAAAGAGCTCTATTACTATCTCGATGGCACCCCGACCCATTCCTACATGCGGATGCTCTATAAATATCCGCAGGCGGCGTTTCCCTACACGCAGCTGGTCGAAGAAAACCGGCGGCGCGGCAGGGAACATGCCCGAGTTCGAGCTGATCGACACCGGGATCTTTGCCGACAACCGCTATTTCGATGTCGAGATCGAATACGCCAAAGCCGATCCCGACGACATCCTGATGCAGGTGACGGTCACCAACCGGGCCGGGCGAGGCTGCGCCGATTTGCCTGTTGCCGCAGCTCTGGGCGCGCAACACCTGGTCATGGCGGCCGGATTCGGAAAAGCCGCGGCTCCTCGCCCGCAGCGACAGTGCGATTTCGGTCGATCACCCCGACTTCTCCGGCGATTGCAGCTGGTGTGCGAGGGCCGGCCCGAGTTCCTGTTTTGCGAGAACGAGACCAATGTCCGGCGGCTGTGGGGGATGAACCCGCCGGGGCAATATTTCAAGGACGGGATCAACGACTATGTTGTCCATGGCGACCATGCCGCGGTCAACCCGGACCGGCTCGGGACCAAGGTCGCCGCGCTCTATCGCCTGACCTTGCCGGCGCAGCGGCAATGCCCGGCTCCGCCTGCGGCTGGCGCCCGACCGGCCGCTGCCGAGCTCGGGGATATTCGACGCGGTACTGCGCGGAACGCCGCGCCGAGGCCGACGAATTCTATGCGCGCGCTGCAACGCGACATCGAACGATCCGGATGCCCGACTGGTGCACCGCCAGGCGCTCGCCGGCATGCTGTGGACCAAGCAATTCTACTACTTCGACATTCCGGAATGGCTCGACGGCGACCCGACCCAGCCAAAGCCGCCGGCCTCGCGCCTGCACGGGCGCAATTCCGAATGGCGCCACCTGAACAATGCCGACGTGATCTCGGTGCCCGACAAATGGGAATACCCGTGGTACGCCGCCTGGGACCTCGCCTTTCATTGCGTGACCCTGGCGCCGATCGATCCGCGAATACGCCAAGAACCAGCTCTGCTGCTGACGCCGCGACTGGTACATGCACCCCAATGGCGAATTGCCGGCCTATGAATGGGCGTTCGGCGACGTCAATCCGCCGGTGCATGCCTGGGCGACTTGGCGGGTCTATGAAGTCGATCGCGACGCATCACGGCGGAAAAGGCGATCGGGCGTTTCTCGAACGCGTCTTTCACCGGCTGATGCTGAACTTTACCTGGTGGGTGAACCGCAAGGATGCCGACGGCCACAACATTTTCGAGGGCGGCTTTCTCGGGCTCGACAATATCGGCATCTTCGACCGCAGCGCGCCCTTGCCGACCGGCGGCACGATCAACCAGTCGGACGGCACCGCCTGGATGGCGATGTACACGCTCAATTTAATGCGCATCGCCCTGGAGCTGGCCCTCGAAGATAATGTCTACCAGGACATCGCCTCCAAATTCTTCGAGCATTTTCTTTATATCGCCGAGGCGATGACCAATATCGGCGGCGACGGGATCGGATCTGTGGGACGAGGCCGACGAATTCTATTACGACGTCCTGCACCTGCCGGACGGGGAGCGGATCCCGCTGCGGCTGCGCTCGATGGTCGGGCTGATCCCGCTCTTCGCGGTCGAGGTGCTCGACGCCTCGGTGTTCGAGCCGACTGCCGAGCTTTACCGCGCGGCTGCGCTGGTTTCTCGACCACCGCCCCCATCTCGCCCGGCTGGTCTCGCGCTGGCGCGACCGCAGCGCCGGCGAGCGGCATCTGTTGTCGTTGCTGCGCGGGCACCGGATGAAGCGCTTGCTCGGCGCGCATGCTCGACGAGACCGAATTTCTTTCCGATTTCGGCGTGCGCTCGATGTCAAAATCTCATGAGCAGCATCCCTACGTCTTCGAGCACGCCGGGCAACGAGATCGTTCGGTCTCCTATGTCTCCCGGCGAATGCGAACACCGGACCTTGTTCGGCGGCAATTCAAATTGGCGCGGCCCGATCTGGATGCCGGTCAACTTTCTGCTTGGTCGAGTCGCTGCAACGGTTTCACAGCTATTACGGCGACGATTTCAAGGTCGAATGTCCGGTCGGGTCCGGCAATCTGCTGCATCTGGGCGAGGTCGCGGCCGAGCTGGCGCGGCGTCTGTGCCGGATCTTTCTGCGCGACGAGACCGGGCATCGGGCGGTTTTTGGCGATTGCGCGCTGCACCAGGACGATCCCCGGTTTCGCGACAATGTGCTCTTCCATGAGTATTTTCACGGCGATACCGGCCGCGGGCTCGGCGCCTCGCACCAGACCGGATGGAGCGCGCTGGTAGCGCTGCTGCTGCGCGCCTATCCCACCGCCGGAACGGCCGCGGCCCCGCCGGCACCGGCCGAGGCGGCCCTGCCCGAGCCCGTCGGCGCGCGCTGAGGCAGCTCGGGATGGCGCCGGACCCGCTCGACCGGCTGCTGCCGGTCCGTTTCGGCCGCGCGATCTGCGGCAGCCTCGCCGAGGCCGAGCGGCGCGAATGGTGGCTCGGCAACGGCCGCGGCGGCTATGCCGGCGGCACCATCGCCCTCTCGCTCGCCCGGCGCTACCACGCGCTCCTGGTCGCCCCGGTCGATCCGCCGCTCGGCCGGGTCTTGGTGCTGGCCAAGGCCGATGCGACCTTGAACATGGACGGGCAATCCTGGCCCCTCTTTGCCAATCGCTGGGCGAGCGGTGCGGTGGCGCCGCAGGGGCATCTGGCGCTCGAAAGCTTTCACCTCGACGGCACGACCCCGGTGTGGCGCTTCTCCTGCGCCGGCCGCATTGTCGAGCACCGAATCTGGATGGAAGCCGGCGCCGATACGGTCTATGCCGCGTGGCGCCTCGAAGGCGACAGCAACGGGCCGGCGCCAAGCCTCAGGGTCGCCCTCCTCGCCAATGGCCGCGACCATCACGGCGACACCTGGCCGCCGGGGTTCGTCCCGCAAATCGCCGCCGACGGAGCAACCCTCTCGGTCACGGTCGCGAGCCGGTTTGCTCTGCACGTCGCCGCGACCGGCGGGAATATCGCCGCGCGCAACGATTGGTATCGCGATTTCGATTTGCCGATCGAGCGCGATCGCGGGCTCGGGTCGCACGATTCGCACCTGCATGTCGGCGACGCGGCATTGCCGCTCGCGCCCGGAAGCTGGGCCGGGATCGCGGCCAGCCTCGAACCGAACGCCAGACCGGATCTGGCGGCGGCATTGGCACGCCGGCAGCAGCAGGACCGCGCGGTGCTGGAGCGGGCGATCGCCGCCGATCCGGTCTTCGCGGCGGCGCCGCCGTGGGTCCTGCGGCTCCTGCTGGCGACCGATTTATTTCTGATCTCGCGGCCCTTGGCGGGGCTGCCCGAGGGGCGCTCGGTCATCGCCGGCTATCCGTGGTTTGGCGATTGGGGCCGCGACACGATGATTTCGCTGCCGGGCCTCTGCCTCGCCACCGGCCGCTTCGAGGAGGCGCGCGAGATCCTCGAAACCTTCGCCCGCTTTGTCGATCGGGGCATGCTGCCCAACGTCTTTCCGGGGGCCGGCGAGACACCCGAATACAACACCGCCGATGCGAGCCTCTGGTACATCGAGGCGTGGCGCGCCTATGTCGAGGCAACCGGTGACGAGGCGGCGCTGCGCCGCACCTTTCCGGTGCTCGTCGAAATCATCGATTGGCACACCAAAGGCACGCGCTTCGGCATCGCTGTCGATCCTGCGGACGGCCTCTTACGCGCCGGCGAGGCGGGCGTCCAATTGACCTGGATGGACGCGCGGGTCGGCGACTGGGTGGTGACGCCGCGCATCGGCAAGCCGGTCGAGATCAACGCGCTGTGGCACAACGCGCTCGCCGCGATGGCGGCGCTGGCCGAGCGGATCGGCGGTGATGGCGCCGCGCTATCGCGCCGCAGCGGCAAAGGCGCGGCAGGGGTTTGCCCGTTTTGTGCTGCCCGGCGGCACTGGTCTTTACGACGTGCTCGACGGGCCCGAGGGACACGATGCGCGGTTGCGGCCGAACCAGCTCTTCGCGGTGAGCCTCTGGGCGAGCCCGCTCGACCCGGCGGTGCAACGTGCCGTCGTTGCGCGTTGCGGCGCCACACTCGTCACCTCCTACGGATTGCACTCGCTCGCACCGGGCGAGCCCGGCTATTGCGAGGAATGCCGCGGCGATGTCCCAACCCGCGACGGCGCCTATCACCAGGGCACGGTCTGGGCCTGGCTGCTCGGGCCCTTGGGCGCTTGGCGCATTTCCGCGTCCATGGCGACGCCGATGCCGCGCAGCGCTTTCTCGAGCCGATCGGCGACCATTTTCTCGATGCCGGGCTCGGCCAAATCAGCGAAATTTTCGACGGCGAGCCGCCGCACACCCCGCGCGGCTGCCCGGCCCAAGCCTGGTCGGTCGCCTGCATCCTCGAAGCCTGGCGCACCCTGGAGCATGCCAAAGCATCCTAATGCTTTGACACGTTCAGATGATTCACCCGGAGAACCTTGTAGGATGGGTTGAGCGCTTGCGAAACCCATCTTCTGCGGTCGTCGCGATGGGTTTCGCTATGCTCAACCCATCCTACGGTCAATTTCTGGTGAATCATGTGAATGAGCCAGAGCACTAATGGTACAAACCAGACAGATGGCTCCCACTATTTTCTGTTCGTCACCCCCGCTTTCGCGGGCAAGACGAGAGAGAGCCCGGGTGTCAAGTGTCAGATTGGCACCACTAGATGACCAGTTATCTAAAGTGACCGATTACAATGATCGAAGATCTCATGCTCGGCGCAAGCGAGTTCAAGGCGAAATGCCTGGATATTCTTGACCGTGTCGGCCGCCGCGAATGGCAGCGCGTCATCATCACCAAGCGAGGCGTCGCTGTGGCCGTCCTGGTCCCGCCGGGGGTCGCGGCCGAAGAGGTTAAAGGGCTTCACGGGTTCCTGCGTGGCTCCGTCGTCATTCCACCGGAAATCGACCTGACGGCGCCGGCAGCGGGCGAAGCCTTTGCCGCAAATCGGGGTGTGATCCACCGATGAGCCCGGAACCGGCGGATCATAGCCTACGCAAACGAGGGACATGCGACGGCTGTTCTCTGCTGACCCGGTGTGCCGTAGACTGCTCCGATCTTCCTTTGAAGGCGCCAGCCGATGTTGTCGAGACCGAATGCGGCGTTGTCGCAGCTCCATATGCAGATCATGTGGAGCCGGCTGATCGCGGTTGTCGAGGAGCAGGCGCAGACCCTGGTGCGCACCGCCTTTTCGACGACGGTGCGCGAGGCCGGCGACCTCTCGGCCGGGGTCTTCGACCGCGACGGCAACATGCTGGCGCAGGCGGTGACCGGCACCCCCGGCCACGTCAACTCGATGGCGGCGGCGGTCAAGCATTTTCTCGACGCCTTTCCGCTCGCGACGATGCGCCCGGGCGACCATTACATCACCAACGACCCGTGGCTGACCTGCGGCCATCTGCACGATCTGACCGTGGTCAGCCCGACCTTTCTCCACGGCGAGGCCGTCGGCCTCTTCGCCAGCACGGTCCATGTCGTCGATATCGGCGGGCTCGGCATGGGACCGGACGGGCGCCAGGTATTCGAGGAGGGGCTGGCGATCCCGCTGATGGCCTTGGCGCGCGAAGGCCGGATGAACGACGACCTGCTGCGGGTGATCCGCGCCAATGTGCGCGAGCCGTTGCAGGTCGAGGGCGATGTCTACGCTTTGGCCGCGTGCAACGACGAGGGCAGCCGGCGGCTCGTCGAGATGATGGAGGAGTTCGGCATCGCCAATCTCGATCGGCTGGGCCTGCATATCATCGAGACCTCGCGCGAGGCGACGATCGAGGCGATCGGCAAGCTAACGCCCGGCCGCTACAAGAACAGCCTGAGGATGGACGGGTTCGACCGGCCGTTGACGCTCGCCGCCGAGATGACGATCGGCGAGGGCGGCGTCCATGTCGATTTTGCCGGCACCTCGCCGGCGAGCGCCTTTGGCATCAACGTCGTGCTCAACTACACGCTCGCCTACACCGCCTTTGGCGTCAAATGCCTGGTGGCGCCCGAAGTGCCGAACAACGCCGGGTCGCTCGCGCCGATCACGGTTTCGGCACCCGAAGGCTGCCTCCTGAACGCCAAGCGGCCACGCGCCGTCGCCGCCCGCCATACGGTCGGCCATATGCTGCCGGACCTCGTCTTCGGCTGCCTGCACCAGGTCATCGACGGCGGGGTCCCGGCCGAAGGCGCCTCATCCTTATGGATCCCGCAGATTTACGGCGGCGCCGACGTGCTCGACGAGTTGGGCGCGGCGGAGGGGGCGGCACCACCGGACATCAAGCCGTTCAGCACCGCGATTTTTCATTGCGGGGGTACCGGCGCGCGGCCTGGCAAGGACGGGCTCGATGTGACCGCTTTTCCGTCGGGGGTGCGCACGATCCCGGTCGAGGCGACCGAGGCGGTCGCACCTGTGCTGTTCCGCCGCCGCGAGTTCCGCGAAGGCTCGGCCGGCGCCGGCCATTTCCGCGGCGGGCTCGGCCAGATCATCGAATTGGGTGGGGCCGACGGCACGCCGATCGCGATGCTGTGCAATTTCGAGCGCATCCAAAACCCGGCGCGCGGCCGTGACGGCGGCGGCGAAGGGGCGCCGGGCCGGGTCACCCTCGTCTCCGGCCGGCCGATCGGCGCCAAGGGCCGGCAGAGCGTGCCCGGCGGCGATCTGATCCGCCTCGAATTGCCCGGCGGCGGCGGCTTTGGCGACCCCACCGCGCGCGACCCCGAGCAGGTCGCGCTCGATGTCGCCGACGGTCTTATTTCACCCGAAGCTGCGGCCCGCGACTATCGCGTCGCGCGTCGGCCGCCGGCGGCGCCGCTGCGACCGCGCGGCGACGCAGAGATTGCGGGGGGTGCCATAAGCCCTGCCACGAGGATGTCGGCCTGAGCTTGGCTGCGGATCTACAGTGTATTCAGATAGCATTCGAACGAGCCTGCAGATCCCTTGTAGGATGGGTTGAGCGATCTAGCGAATCCCATCTTCTTCGGCTGTCTCGGCGATGGGTTCTCGCGATGCTCAACCCATCCTACGGACTGGCTGCAGGATTCGCTGCGCTTTGCGATTACCGCATTCAGTTGAATTTCAACGAGGCAGACCCTTGTAGGATGTGGTTGAGCGATCAGCGAAACCTATCTTCTTCGGGCTGTCGCGATGGGTTTCGCAATGCTCAACCTCGATCCTACGGCTATTTTCTGGTGAACATCATGTGATTCGCAGCCGGAGCGTTGCGCGCGCTACCAGACGATTTCCACGCCGTATCGCGCAAAAGCCCGATCGCCGGTGACGATCGGGATGCGCTCGGCGAGCGCCTGCGCGATCATCATCCGGTCGAACGGATCTCGATGCACACGCGGCAAGCTCCCGAGTGGCCGCAGATGAGCGAAGGTGATCGCGAGAACCGAAATGCCTTCATCGGCGAGCATTGCCTCGAGATCGGGGGTAAACGTCAGCTTACCTGTCGCTTGCTTAATCGTCAGTTCCCACAAGCCCGCGATGCTGATCAGCACCTCGCTTGCCGGATCGGCAACTGCGTCGCGGGCAACTGCGCTCAGCTGCGACGATCCTGCCCGCCACCAAAGGAGCACATGGCTATCGATAAGGAGCCGCATCTAGAGACGATCTAAGATGAAGTCCGACGCTCGACGCCTGTCAGATGTTGCTCACTGGCAATCCCACCTCTCCCATAGCTCCAGCTCCTCTTCGCTCATTGGCTCGAAACAATCCGGCGCGATCCAGATATCGCCCTTGCCGCGGCCGGGCACTCGCGGCTCCCGTGCCGGCTTGGGAATCGGGACGAGCCGGACCAACGGCTCGCCGTTGCGCGCGATCACGACTTCTTCGCCGGCAAGGGCGCGCTCCACGAGGCGGGACAGCGAGGTTTTCGCCTGGTGCATGTTGACAGTTTGAGTCATCGAATCGACTCTAGCTAAGCTTAGCTAACCATGACTCTCTCGAGCGCCGCCGTCAAGACATAGGCCGTTGCCATTTGCCTCAGCTCGACGGCCGGACGCGGGCTTTTGCCATGTCGCTCTTGGTCGGACAAGCCATGTTCGGCGGCGGCTCCTCGCCGGCGATCGGCGGCTCGGCGGTGCCGAGATCGGCGAGCAGCCCGCGCCAGCACGGGTGGCGGCGCAATAGAAAGCGGCCCGCCTCCTCGGTCGTCTGCAATTGCGCGGGGGTCAAGGTCCACAGCGTCGGCACGGCCTTGGCTTTGGCGCGCAAGGCGCGATGCGCCGGCGTGTCGGCCGGGATCTGGTCATAGTCGATGGTGATTTCGTAGACCTGCATTCCGCCGAACCGGGCCGTGCCCGTGGCCGCCGCCTGCGCCAGCTCGCCGAGCAATGCGGACAGCGCGGTCTGCGAATTGGCGGTGTTGGCATCGATCGGCACCGAAGTCACCGCCTTGATCTGATCGATCAGGCCCGGCTGCTGCGGTTGCTGATAGAGCTTGTTCGGCGGGTCGGCGCGGGCATTGACGACGATGACCACCAGCCGGCGGATCCGGCCTTCGTTGATCGCGCGCAATATGCCGGCATCGTCATAGGGGGCGATCAATGCCGTGCGCAGCGATTGGATGCCGAGATTGTCGGCCAGCCCGCCATCGAGAAAATAGAGATAGTCGATGTCGCGAAAGGCTCCCGGCCCGTGCCGCAGATCGTTGGTATAGCGCGCGTCGCGGAATTGCGGCAGGTTCAGATAGGGCGTGTACGGATTTGACAAATCGGCTGCGGCCCAGGCGCTGCTGCGCAGCCGGCCCCGGCACCCGACCGAATAGTTCTGAAACGAAACCGGGGTCAAGAGGATCGGGAACGCCGCCGAGGCCGCGACCGCGCTGGCAACCGGCAAGGTGTCGTATTTCGAGCAGACATCGTCGAAGCGGCGCGGCACCATTGCAAAGGTCTGCCCGCCGGCCATGTCGGTCGCGTTCAGCACGATATAGGGCTTGCCCGGCTGGTTCAGCGCCGCCAGCGGCTGGTCATGAAACAGGCGCTGATTGAACAGCGCCTCCAGCTCCTCGATCGCCGTCACCTTGCCGGTTACGAGGCTGAGCCAGGTGACCGGGTTCACCACGTCGAGCTCCAGCGCCTTCATGTTGTCTTCGACGAGAAAACCGCTGCGCAGCGCATCGAGGTCGCCGTCCCAATGACCGGGGCTGCGGTGCAGGCCGAACCAGGCGGCGGTGACGCTGCCGCCCGACACCGACGACACCAGCTCTACGTCCTCGCTCAAGACATGACGGCCATCGCCGGCGGGGTAGCTCGTCCCGGCCATCTCGCGCAGCACCGCTTCGGCCAATGCCGCGGCGCGCGAGCCGCCGCCCGAGAAGGTCATCAGAATGACCGGGCGGTCCGGGCTCGCCGGGAGAATGCTGCGCCGGTCGGGGTTGGCATCGCCGGCTTGCAGCGGGGTGTTCTCGAAATGCGTGCCGGCGCACCCGCCGAGGAGCAGCAGGCACAAGGTCGGCAGCCATCTCTTTCTTCGGGCCATCGGGGCGCTCGCTAAGTTTTGTCGAAGCGGATGGGCAGCGGGTTTCGCGGCAAGGTGCCGCTGACCACACCCGACCAGGAGGGCGGCGAATAGCCTGCGCCGGACAGCGTGATCACGTAATAATTCGGCGGCACGGTCAGCTCGGCCTCGGTCTCGCCGATGACGTTGCCGTTGGCGATGACGTCGCGAATATCGCCCGGATCAAAGCTGACGCGAATGTATTCCATTGCGGCGCCCCTCGTGGTTGCGCGAGCTTAACCAAATGCGGCAACAGCACCAATCCAGCTTGTCGATGGGCGCGGCCGGGGCATATGAGAGGTATGTTCCGTAAGGGAGGTCTGGCCCCCTATGCGTCGAACCCGGCGGAGAGCCGCGGGCGGCTCCATCCCGAGCCGGAGCATGGGATGCGTTCGGCGTTCCAGCGCGACCGCGACCGCATCGTCCATTCGACCGCGTTTCGCCGGCTGACCCACAAGACCCAGGTCTTTGTCTATCACGAAGGCGACCATTACCGGACGCGGCTGACCCACAGCCTCGAAGTGGCGCAGATCGCCCGCACCGTCGCCCGCGCCTTGGCTCTCGACGAAGATTTGGCCGAGACCGTAGCGCTCGCCCACGACCTCGGCCACACCCCCTTCGGCCATGCCGGCGAAGAGGCCCTCAATGCCGAGATGACGGAGTTCGGCGGGTTTTCGCACAACGACCAGACCTTGCGCATCCTGACCCGGCTCGAGCGCCGCTATGCCGAGTTCGACGGTCTCAACCTGAGCTGGGAGGCGCTCGAAGGCACGGTCAAGCACAACGGCCCGCTCGTCGGCCCGGGCATCGAACGGAGCGTCCCGCCGACGATCGCCGAATACGATCATATTCACCCGCTGGGGCTCGACACCTTTGCCGGCGCCGAGGCGCAGGTCGCGGCGCTCGCCGACGACATCGCCTACAACAACCACGACCTCGACGACGGGCTGCGCGCCGGGCTGTTCATGGTCTCCGACCTCGCCGGGGTGCCGCTCGCCGGGCCGGTGTTTCATGAGGTGGCGGCGCGCTATCCGGGGATCGAGGAGCCGCGGCTGATCCACGAAGCGATCCGCCGGATGATCGACCATATGGCCGGCGACCTGATTGCCGAAACGCGCGCGCGGCTCGGCCACAGCGGGGCCGGGTCGGCCGCCGACATTCGCGCGCTGAAGGCCCCGGTTGTCGCCTTCTCCGAGGCAATGCGCGAGAACGACCGGGCGCTCAAAAGATTTCTGTTCGAGCGCATGTATCGGCATTACCGGGTCAACCGGATGAGCTCGAAGGCGCGCCGCGTCGTGCGCGACCTGTTCGGCCTTTACCTCGCCGAGCCCGAATGCCTGCCCGGCGAATGGCGCGGCCTCGCTGCCGGCCCCGGCGACCCCAAGACCGCGCGCGTCGCCGCCGACTACATCGCCGGCATGACCGACCGCTACGCGCTCGACGAGCACCACCGCCTGTTCGACACCTACGTCCCGAGCTGAGGCTTCCCGGCGCCGATGAAGATACACGGTCACGCAGCCGCTCGAATGCGCGAACGCGGGGCCGGCGAGAACGAGATCGCTGCTACCATCGACACCGGCGAGCGTTTTATCGCGAAATTCGGTCGCGAAGGATTCCGGCGCAACTTCGCTTTCGGCGGGCTGTGGCGTGGGCGTCGATACCATATGAAGCAGATCGAGGCGTATGCGGTCTGGGAAGACGGCGACTGGCTGGTTATCAGCGTCGTCGTCAAATATTTTTGATGCACCCAACGGAGGGCGGACGATTGCAGCTCAGTTACGATCCGCGTCGCAATATCGCCTATTTGCGGCTGCGCGAGCACGCCGGGATCGAGGTTGACACGGTACGGTTGAGCGACGAGGTGAATGTCGATATCGCGCCGGACGGCAGTGTTTATGGGATAGAGCTGTTGAACGCGAATGCCCAGCTCGGCGTCGCCGATGGCGGGCGGCTGGTGGTGATCGACGAGGTCGCCGGCCGCCGGGTCGAGGTTCAGCTCTCGGATGTCGCCTGATTCCAATCCTGCCATGACCAATATTTTTCACCCATGACCAATATTTTTCACGATGTGCGGCGGCTGGTGCTGGCGGCGATCGACGATCTCGTGGCCCAGGGCACGCTGCCTGCGGGGCTCGATTTGACCCGCGTTGCGGTCGAGCCGCCGCGCGACCCGGCGCATGGCGACCTCGCGACCAACGCCGCGATGGTGCTGGCGGGCGCCGTCAAGCAGAATCCGATGGCGCTGGCCGAAGAGCTCGCTCCGGCGATGGCGGCACGCGAGCTGGCAACTGCCGGTTGGCGTGGGCACGGTGCCGAGATTACGGCGGCACGGCCAGGCTTTCTGAACATCCGGCTGGCGCCCGAAGTGTGGCATGCGCAATTGCGCGCGATCCTCGAAGCCGGCACGAGCTTTGGCGATTCCGCGATGCGGCGCCGGCGCACGCGTCAATGTCGAATACGTCTCGGCCAATCCGACGGGGCCGATGCATGTCGGCCACGGCCGGGGCGCGGTGGTCGGCGACGCGCTCTCCTCGCTGCTCGCCAAGGCCGGGTTCGCGGTCGCGCGCGAGTATTACGTCAACGACGCCGGCGCCCAAATCGACATCCTCGCCCGTTCGCTGCACCTGCGCTATCGCGAGGCGTTGGGTGAAGGCATCGGGGCGATCCCGGATGGGCTTTATCCCGGCGAATACCTGATCGAAACCGGCCAAAAGCTGGTCGAGCGCGACGGCCGCAAATGGCTCGGGCGGTCCGAGCACGAGTGGCTGGCGCCGCTGCGCGATTTCGCCATCGCCGAGATGATGGGGCTGATCGGCGGCGATCTGGCACTCCTCGGCGTGCGCCACGATCGGTTCGTCTCCGAGCGCGCATTGGTCGCGGCGGGTGCCATCGGCGAGTGTCTTGCGGCACTTGAGGCGCGCGGGCTGATCTATACCGGCGTTCTGGAGCCGCCCAAAGGCAAGCTTCCCGAGGATTGGGAGCCGCGGCCGCAGACACTGTTTCGCGCGACCGAATTCGGCGACGATGTCGATCGGCCGCTCAAAAAATCGGACGGCTCCTGGACCTATTTCGCCGCCGACATCGCCTACCATCGCGACAAGTTCCGGCGCGGCTTCGCCAATTTGATCGATGTGTGGGGTGCGGACCACGGCGGCTACGTCAAGCGCATGCAGGCCGCGGTCAAAGCGGTGACCGCGGGTCAGGCGACGCTCGATGTCAAGCTGTGCCAGCTCGTCAACCTCTCCGACAACGGCCAGCCGGTGCGGATGTCGAAGCGCGCCGGGACCTTTGTCACGTTGCGCGAGGTCATCGACGAGGTCGGCAAGGACGTCTTCCGCTTCATCATGCTGACCCGGAGAAACGACCAGGCGCTCGATTTCGATTTTGCCAAGGTGACCGAGCAATCGCGCGACAACCCGGTTTTTTATGTGCAGTACGCCCATGCCCGCGCCGCCTCGGTCATGCGCCACGCGGCCGAGGCGTTTCCGGGCGACGATCTCTCCGACGCAGCCCTCGCCGAGGCGCCGCTCGACCGGCTCTCCGACCCGGCGGAGCTGGCGCTGATTCGCCGGCTGGCGGCATGGCCGCGCCTTGTCGAAGGTGCTGCCGAGGCGCACGAGCCGCACCGTATCGCGTTCTATTTGCAAGAAGTCGCGGCCGAGTTTCACATGCTCTGGAACAAGGGCAAGGACGCGGCCGAGCTGCGCTTTATCCTCGCTGCCGACCCGGCGCTGACCCGTGCCCGGCTGGCATTGGTGCGCGCCGTCGCCATCGTCGTCGCCTCCGGCCTCGCGGTGATCGGCGTCGTGCCGGTCGAGGAGATGTAGCCATGTCCTACCCTCTCGGGTCGGCGGAGCCCGAGCATTCGTCCGGCCTCTATGCCGAGCCGCGCGAGGACGAGCCGCCCCAGCCGCGGCGGCTGCTGACGATCGCTGCGGGTCTCGCCGTCATGGTGCTGTTCGCCGGCGGGCTGTGGCTCGCCTATGTCGCCGGCACCCGCCATGGCGGAGGAGCCGGCGCCGCCGACGTGCCGCTGATCCGCGCCGACGCCCGCCCCGACAAGGTCAAGCCCGACAAGCCCGGCGGCCTGCAGATCCCGGACCGCAACATGCTGGTCTATGGCGAGGACCGCAACATGGTCGAGCATTTGCTGCCGCCGCCGGAGCAGCCGATGCCGCGGCCGGCGCCGCCGCCTCCGGGCTCGGCCGCCGCCGCTGCGCCCGAGCCCGCCGCAGCTGTGCCGGGGGCCGCAGCACCGCCCGCGCCGAGTGCGGCCCCCGCGCAAAAGCCTGCCGCAGCACCGCCGCGCCCGACCGCGGTCAAAAAGCCGGAGACGGTGCGAACCGGGCTTTCCAAAGCGGGCGGCATCCGCCTCCAGCTCGCCTCGGTGCGCAGCGAGGAGGTCGCCCGGCGCGAATGGGACCGGATCAAGCACCGCAACCACGACCTTCTCGGCAATCTGACAGCCTCGGCGATCCGCGCCGATCTCGGCGACAAGGGCGTTTACTACCGCATCCAGACGGCACCCGTTGGCGACCTCGCCGCCGCCGACCGGATTTGCGGCGTGCTCAAAGAACGCAATGTCGGATGCATCGTTGTCCGATGAGCCGGGAGCGGTCTCGGATAACGGGC
This sequence comes from uncultured Alphaproteobacteria bacterium, assembly GCA_963702685.1. GTDB lineage: Bacteria > Pseudomonadota > Alphaproteobacteria > ATCC43930 > CGMCC-115725 > AP-15. The sequence goes on from CAVPDQ010000020.1 coordinate 114,770, forward strand.
CGAGGGCGGTCGTTCTCGGCTGCGCCGGCGAAACGCTGAGCCCGAGCGAAGCGGGCTTCTTCGCCGCCGCCCGGCCGCTCGGCTTTATCCTGTTTCGGCGCAATTGCCGCGCGCCGGACCAGGTCCGCGATCTTGTCGCATCGCTGCGCGATTGCGTCGGGCGCAAGGATGCGCCGGTCCTGATCGACCAGGAGGGTGGCCGGGTGGCGCGGCTGCGCCCGCCCCATTGGCGGCTTTACCCCTCAGCGGCCGAAATCGCCGCCCTGCCCGACCCGCTGGCGGCAGAGGCGGCCCGGCTCGGCGCGCGGCTGATCGCCGACGACCTCGGCCGGCTCGGCATCACCCTCGATTGCCTGCCGGTGCTCGACTTGCCGGCCGCTGGCGCCGACCCGGTGATCGGCGACCGCGCCTATGATAGCGATCCCGGCCGCGTCGCGCGGCTCGGCCGCGCCGTCTGCGACGGGCTGATCGAAGGCGGCGTCTTGCCGGTGCTCAAGCACATCCCGGGGCATGGCCGCGCCCGCGTGGACAGCCATCTCGCGCTGCCGATGGTCGCGGCTTCCCATGCCGAGCTGGCATGCACCGATTTTGTGCCGTTTAAGGCGCTCGCCGCTATGCCCTGGGCGATGACCGCCCATATCGTCTATATGGCAATCGATCCGACAGCGCCGGCAACCCACTCCGCACGGGTGATCGGCGATATCATTCGCAGCGAGATCGGCTTTGACGGCGTGCTCGTCTCCGACGATTTGTCGATGCAGGCGTTGGGCGGCGCTTTGCCCGAGCGGGCCGGGCGCGCGCTCGCCGCCGGCTGCGATCTGGTGCTGCATTGCAACGGTCGCATCGGCGAGATGGAGACGATCATGCGGGCGATGCCGCCGATTGCCTCCGCCGCCGCGGCACGGCTCGCGCGCGCCGAGAATCTGCGCAGGCCGCCGGGCGAATTCGACCGCGGCGCCGCGGAGAGACGCTTCGACATGCTGATCGCGCAGGTGCCGCGATGAGCTCGACGACGATGGCGATGCTCTACGCCGCCAGCACCTGGGTGTTGCCGGTCGTCTTTGCTGTGACCTTGCACGAGGCGGCGCATGGGCTCGTCGCCTATCGTTGCGGCGACGACACCGCCTGGCGCATGGGCCGCGTCACCGCCAACCCGCTCAACCACATCGACCGATTTGGCACGATCCTGCTGCCGGCGCTGTTGATCCTGGTGCGCTCGCCGTTTCTGTTCGGCTACGCGAAGCCCGTGCCGGTCAATTTCGGCCGGCTCAACAATCCGCGGCGAGACATGGTGTGGGTGGCGCTCGCGGGCCCCGCGACAAATGTGCTGCTGGCGATCGTCTCGTCGCTGTTGTTCTACGGGGTAGTCTTTATCCCGTCGAGCCCGGCCGAGTGGGTCGGCGCCAATCTCGTCCATTCGATCCAGATCAACGCCGTCTTGTGCGTCTTCAACATGCTGCCGCTGCCGCCCTTGGACGGCGGCCGGGTCGCGGTCGGCCTGTTGCCGCAGCCATTGGCGTTACGCCTGGCGCGGGTCGAGCGCTTCGGCATCCCGATCCTGCTGCTGTTCCTGTTCGTGGTCCCGATGATCGGCGAAAAGGCCGGCCTCGACCTCAATATCCTCAGCCGTTTGATCGGCGGGCCGACCGAAATGCTGATCCGCTTTGTGCTGACGATCACCGGGCAGACCTGACGGCAATGGCCTGCGTCGATCCGGCCCCCTCCCCTTCCCTCCCCCATACGCGGAGAGTCAGGGTGGGAGCAGGCTCTCGCGAAGAGCGCGAGCCCGAGCAATTGGTGTTGGCGCTCGACGGATATGAGGGGCCGATCGATCTTTTGCTGAGCTTGGCGCGCGAGCAGAAGGTCGATCTCTCCAAAATCTCGATTTTGGCTTTGGCCGACCAATACCTCGCTTTTATTGCCGCACGCCGGGAGCTGCGCCTCGAGATCGCCGCCGATTACCTGGTCATGGCCGCCTGGCTCGCCTATCTGAAGTCGCGCCTGCTGCTGCCGCAGCCGCCGGACGATGACGGCCCGGACGCCGGGGAGATTGCTTCGGCGCTCGGGCATCGATTGAAGCTGTTGGCGGCGATGCAGACGGCCGGGCGCCGGCTGATGGCCCGGCCGCAGCTCGGTCGCGACGTTTTCCTGCGCGGCGCGCCCGAAGGGGTGGCCGCGGTCGCCGTGCCGGTCTGGCAAGTCCGGCTTTACGATCTCCTCGGCGCTTACGCCGAGGGGGTGCGCCGGCGCGAGACGGTGGTGCTGCGGATCGAGCCGTCGGCGTTTCATTCGATCGACGCGGCGCTGAGGCGGTTCGCGCGGCTTCTCGGGCGGATGACGCAATGGCGCGAGCTGGCGCGCTTTCTGCCGGACGAGCCGGGGGGCGCGGAATTGCGCCGGTCGGCCTTGGCGGCGACCTTTGCCGCAGCGCTCGAGCTCGCTCGCGACGGCCGGATCGAATTGCGCCAGGACCGCGCCTTTGGCCCGATCTGGCTGCGCCGCCGCGCGCTCGGCGCGCGAGCGCGATGAGCGCGCGGGCGCAGCAATTGCGCCTTCTCGAAGCGCTGCTGTTTGCCGCCGCAGAGCCGCTGGCCGAGGCGGCGCTTGCCGCCCGGCTCGGCACCGACAGCAATCTGAAAGGGCTCTTGGCCGAGCTGGCCGAGAGCTATGCCGGGCGCGGGATCAATCTCGCGCGGCTCGCCGGCGGCTGGGTGTTTGCGACCGCACCAGACCTCGCCGACCAATTGCGGGTCGAGCGCCGGGTGCCGCGCGCGCTGTCGCGGGCGGCGGTCGAGACCTTGGCGGTCATCGCCTACCACCAGCCGGTCACCCGCGCCGAGATCGAGGAGATCCGCGGCGTTACCCTCGGCAAGGGAACGATCGACATTCTGATGGAGGCCGGCTGGGTGCGCCCCCGCGGCCGGCGCGCCACTCCCGGCCGCCCGCTCCTGTGGGTGACGACACCTGGGTTCCTCGCCCATTTCGGTCTCGACAGCCTCGGCGACCTGCCGGCCGTCGAAGAATTGCGCGCCGCCGGCCTCCTCGATCTCGCCCCCGCCGCGCCCCGCGACGCAGAACCTCGCCCGCAAAGCCCGGACCGGACCCATCCGAGCTCTAAAAGCATGATCCCGTAAAATTGAATAACCTCGTTTCTTTCGTCGTTCCCGCGAAGAGCGGGAATCCAGGGTTCAAGGCTCTGTGACCTGCTCCCTGTTCGTGCCGGGGGCAAGCTCTGGACCCCCGCTTTCGCGCTAGGGCATGCACACATCCTTGCCTTGCACTCCGTCACGATTACCATACTCGTCTTGCCCGGACTTGATCCGGGCATCCACGTCTTTCTGCACCTCAGTTGCGCATGGGGGGCGGCGGCGCGCAGATGCCCACGGATCAAAGTCCGTGGGCTGAAGGCCCACGGGTCGAGCCCGGCCATGACGATATCCCTTTGATATTATTAGAAACGATGTATGCATGCCGTAGCGATTTCGCGGGGGCGACGAGAACGAGCGATTACCTTTGAAAGGATCGTGGTCTAGCCGCAATGGCGATAAGCTGCGCGCATCTTGACCTTCCAGCGCTGGTAATCCTTATCTGAGTGGCCGGTGGCCTGTGGAGGAGAGGCGGGTGTCGGCGATCGCGGACGAGAAGAGCGTGGCCGAGGATCGCGGTGCGCGGTTGCGGCTGCCGATCGAGGGCATGAGCTGCGCCACTTGCGCCGGGCGCTAAACCGGCTGCGCTCTTGCGCTTTGTCGGCCGCGCCCGCCGGCTCGGCTTTTCGCTCGCCGATGTGAAGAGCCTGATCGCGCTCTACCGCGACCGTTCGCGCACCAGCCGCGAGGTCAAGGCGATCGCCACGCAGCATCTTCTTCGCGTCGACCGCAAGATCCGCGAGCTCGTTTCGGTGCGCGACGCGCTCGCCCTGCTGATCGAAGAGTGCAGCGGCGACCACCGCCCGGATTGCCCGATCATCGCCGAATTGAGCGGCGACACCGAACCGGTTTCCGATTGCCGAGAGCCGTCGCACGGCGCATAATGGGCAAAAATAGGGCAATTGTCGCAAAATATGACAGATTCCTTACGCCGTCTGTGGAGCCGGGCGGCGCCGGGTGCGGGAAGTCGGGAGGGCAGGATGGCCAGGAAGATTGCGGGCTTGCTGGTGGCGCTGACGTGCGCGTTCTGGGCGGCGGCAGCCGCGGCGGAGACAGATTGCAACGGCGGCCCCCTACCGACGCAGGGGTTGATGAAACCGGACGGGGCGCCGCAGCCCAACCTGGTGATCACGGGAAGCTGCAATGTCGTTCCCGGCGGGGAATACCTTTACGGCAACGTCAACATTCTCGACGGCGGAGTCTTGAATTTTTCCGAGACGATCGCGTCGCGGACCAACTTTTGGGCGAGCTCGGTCATCATCGAGAATGGCGGAATTATGAAGGCCGGCACCCCGCAGAAACCGTTCGGCATCGACGGCGGGATTCTGACGATCCATCTCTACGGGAAAGCGGGGCCTTCGGCGATCGACAGCAACGGCAACAAGGTCCCGGTCACCGACCAGGGCAAGGGCGTGCCGTGCCAGAGCCTCGTCCCCAACGGGACAAAAGTGCCGTGCGGCATTCCCGTGAAGGTGTGGAACAGCAACGGCACCTCCGAGATCAACGGCTGCGGGCCGGACGAAAAATCGTCGGCGGCCGAGTGCCTGCCGGGCCTGCTGGCCGACGACAAAGACCGGTTTTACCAATACGGGACGCTTTACGGCGACGGCGGCAGGACGACGGTCGGGTGCCCCGCTCAGCTCGACGGCACGCCGAACACGGACTGCGAGGGCTATTTCGGGTACAAGACATTGGCGGTGTCGTTTGGCGGCAGCCTCGCTCTCTATGGCTACAAGGGGGCGAGCTACGACACGGCGACCGATGACGACCATCTGAGCTCCGGGGTGAGCTGGATCCGCCTCGCCGACAATCTGAGCAAGACCGCCACCTCTCTGAAGCTGGAAAAGAGCCCCGGCGACAAGTGGTGGAACGCGGCCGACACCGATGTCCAGATCGTCGTCACGACCACCGATTATCTGCCCGGCCATTCGGAAGAGCTGAAGGTAACCAAGATAAACGGGGACGAAGTGACTTTCGATTCGCCGATCCAATGGAAGCATGTCGGCAAGCGTTTTCCGCTGGCGACCCGGCTGGCGGCGGCCGCGGGCCGGATGACCCTCGACCCGAACCTGGTCAAGGACGGGGCCGAGACGCGGGCGGCGGTGGCATTGCTGACGCGCAGCATCCAGATCGTGTCGGCCGGCGACGACGCCACCAAATCCTTTGCCGACATGCCGGCGACCTATTCGTTCGGCGCGCAGATGATCGCGCGCCAGGGCTTCAAAAAGGTCCAGATTCAGGGTGTCGAGTTCCGCCAGATGGGCGAGGGCGGGCGGCTCGGCCATTACCCGGTCCATTTCCACATGACCCGCACCACACCGCCCGACACTTTTGTCAAGGATTCGTCGGTCAACGAATCGATGAACCGGTGGTATGTCATCCACGCGACGCATGATGTGACCCTGGCGCGCAACGTCGGCTGGAAGTCGATCGGCCACGGCTATTACCTCGAAAACGGGGACGAGACCGACAACAATTTCTATTCAAACATCGGGATATTTGCTCGCGGCGCGGTCGACAACGTCCAGAACCCGCGCAAGGTGCCCGGCATCCTGTCCTACAACAAGCGAGACATAGCGGGCTTCCCGTTCCGCTCCGACAACGAATACCCGTCGATATTCTGGATCACCAACGGCTGGAACGACTTTATCGGTAATATGGCGGCCGGGGCCGGCACCTGCGGCGCCTGCTATTGGCTGGTTCCGGCCGAGAACGCGACCAAGCCCGACGTGCCGCAGAGCGGCAACAATGAAGGCGGCTCCAACGATCTAGACGGCTACATGAAATGGTCGGGCTACGCCGCGCTGCAGAAGCACCAGTTCAGCACGGAGGCGAAACGAAGCGTGCCCTCGTCCTTTGCCGGGGCAACGCCGCTCAAATCCTTCTACGGGAACTCCTGCACCTCGGCGATGCATTCGTTTCAGACGACCCAGGACGCGCCGGTGTGCCACGGCGTCAACTCTGCAGATTTCCCAAAGGCGCCCAACACGCTCGTCGCGGTCGAGAGCATCGCCCCGGCCCCGCTCGCGACGCCGGGCTTCCCCGCCCCCACGCTTGAAGCCGACGATCCCTATTACCCGCATTACATCGGCGCGCGGCATGCGACGCGCTGCCCGCCGGCGGCGACCCAGGTCAAGGGCCAGCCGCCGGCCTATGACTGCACCGGCGTGGTGCCGTGCGACAATCCCGGTCCGCTGGGAACCAACGAAGACCAGTGCGCGGTGACCGTGCTCGACCATTACACCTCGGCCTTCAACTGGGCCGAGAACGGGGTCGCCGCGATCTGGCTACGGCCGCAATGGTATCTGGTCGACAACAGCGTCTTGTCCGACGTCCAGAACGCCGCGCTGACCTTCGTGACGAGCGGCACCTACGACCGCGCCGCGGCGATCGAAGGCGACTGGGCCTTGGCGCGCAACACCGTCTTTATCGGCAACACCCAGACCGGCAACCCCTATGCCTCCAACGCCGGCCCGTTCAACCAGGGCGGGACGCTCAAAAGCGACCTCGCCTGCGACGGCGGGGCGACCCCCGAGCTCTATTGTCTCAACGCCGCACAAGGTGTGAGCATGCCGCTGACCGCGTTTTCCGTGGCGCAGCGGTTTTTCAGCATCTACGACGGCCCGGCCTACGAAGATTCGAACATCTTTCTCGACATCGGCAAGACCGATTGCAACGGCACCGATTGCATGTATGCCGGGACCGCAGGGGTGCGCAAGGACGCGCTGGCCAAGTGCTATCTGCCGAATGCGGCGATCGCCTGGAAACAGCCGAACGGCTTCTTCTATCCGCCGACGTTTCACTCGACCAACTTGTTCTTCGACAGCGTCGCCATCCGCCATTACGTGATCGACGCGCTGTTCCAGCCGAACACCTACCTCAACGACAAGACGGCGATCGATGCGGACTACTGCACGCCGAACGGCAAGGTCACCTCGTTTGTCAACTATACCGATATCGACCGGCAAACCGAATTGAACGACGACGACGGCTCGTTGACCGGCTTGACCAACGATGTCAGCCCGCCGACCGGCACGATCTCGGTCAACCCGGTCGAATTTTTCGATGCGCCGCTGAAGACCGCGGAGTGCCTGTCGAACCTCGGGGTCACCGCGGACAAGGCGTGCCCGGTCTCGAACAAATTGCCGGCGACCGACGCGCCGACGACGGCCACCACCAGCCCCTATGACTACGTCACGACCGCGATCATTCCCGAATGCGGTGTCGATGCGCCGGGCGGCAAGCCCAACCCCGGGCGCTGCGGCGACGACACGAAGTTCGAAGGCAACAACGGCCGCGACACGCTGACTCCGGGGCGCTCCGGCACCTGGTCGCAGGAATGCACCAACCCGGCCTGCTACGGCGTGCCGCTCTATCGCCAGCTCCTGACCGGCAACGACGGGACGAACGGCGAGCCGGCGACGCGCGAATGGGCCACCTGGATCGCAAACAAGTGCAATGACCCGAAGAACCCGAACACCAAGGCTTGCCGCTTCCCGTTTGTCCGCATGGGCGGCCAGGCCACTTATCAGCGCAGCACATTGACGGCCAATCACGGCACCTATTATCTCGACACGACCGTGCCGCGCCCGATCCAGTGGCAAACCGAAAAATTTTCCACGATCACGCCCTGCGAATTCGTGCCGTCGGGGCCGTGCCAGCCACGCAGCGTCAATGTTTTCGAGGAAAAACAGAAATATTACGTCTACTTTCTCTATGCGAAGCGTGCGACGCGGCAGACCTACCAGATCTATGTCGGCCCGGGCTTTAACGTGGACAACGATGTCGAGGCCGGACACGCCGACCTCAACACCTCGCCCGTCGTCAAGTTCGACACCGTGGCCTGGCCCACGACCTGGACCCGCAACTACAACGACGCCGTCGCCTGCCCAAAGACCAACCTCACTTGCGGCATCCTGCAGGTGACCGTCGATTTCGGTGCCAGCGACTTCAGCGACCTCGATTTGAAGGCCGCGAACGGGCTGTGCCTGCCGCACACGTTTTGCAGCGACGCGGACGACGCGGAAAAGGCGCCGGACAAGGATTGCGGCTGTGCGCTGAAGGACGACGATCCGCTGGTATTGGCCGGCGGCAAGCTGTTCAAGCAGGAATGCGTCAAGGTGTGCGGCAGCTGGGCGGTCAAGGACCTCGATTTCCCAAAGGACGGCCCCTGGGGCTTTTCGTTCAAAATGCCCAAGGGGTTCACGCCCGACGCGACCCTCGCCAACCCCTCGCCGCACCGGCCGCTGCCGGCGATGTTCCCGGCTATGGCCAGCACCGGCAAGCCGGACTGGCTGACCAAGCTCGAAAAGACCAAGACCGAGCCCGACCAAAGCAAGGGCGAGTGCTTTTATCCGGCCTTGAAGGTGCCGGGCGAAACCGACTGTCCGGTGATACAATAAACACCGCGGCCAACACGGAAAGAGGCGAATAAAGTGCAAGAAAGAAAAACAGGTGCGGCCGGTGTCGCGATGGCGGCGGCGCTCGGGCGGCCCGGGCTGGTGGTCTCGCTGCTGCTGGCGCTGCTGAGCGTGCTGCCGGCATCCGGCGCTCGAGCGCAAACAGTTCCGCTCGAGCCGCTGACCATTCCCTGCACCGGCGGCAATGTGCCGTAGCAGGCGATCATGGTCCCAAGCCCGGCGCCGCAGCCCAATCTGCTGGTCAAGGGCACATGCACCGTCGTGCCCGGCAAGAAATACTTTTACGGCAACGTCAACATCGTCAATGGCGGGGAGCTGCTGTTCGAGGAAAACGGGGCCACGCCGATCAACTTCTGGACCAGCTCGATCATCATCGAGAATGGCGGCGCGATGGTCGCCGGCACGCCGCAGCAGCCCTTCGGCACGAATGGCGGGCAGCTGACGATCTACATTTACGGCGCGGCATCGCCCTCGGCGATCGACGCCAACGGCAACCCGGTCCCGGTCGCTCGGCAAGGCCAAGGCACCTTGTGCCGCAGCCCGATCGCGGCCGGCACCGTCGCACCCTGCGGCATCCCGCAGCGGGTCTGGAACAACAACGGCGTGGCGCAGATGGCAGGCTGCGTCGGCTCGACCTCGACCGCGTTCTGCCTGCCCGGCCTCCCCGTCGCGGTAAAGGATTTCTTCTATCAATACGGGCCGGTTTACGGCGACGCCAAGCCGGTCGCGAGCGGCCCGGACAAGGGCAAGGTCGGCTATTTCGGCTACAAGGTGCTGGCGGTTTCGTTCGGCGGCAGCCTGACGCTCTACGGCTACAAAGGGGCGAGCTACGACACCGCGACCGATGACGACCACACCAATTCCGGGGTCAGCTGGGTCCGCCTCGCGAGCTCGATCAAGGCCGGCGCCACCACGCTGACGCTCGCCGAGGCGCCCGGCAAGCGCTGGCAGGCCGGCGACGAGGTCGTCGTCACGACCACCGATTATCTGCCCGGCCATTCCGAGCGGCTCTTGATCGACCCCGGCTATGGCGGCGCGGCAAAGGTCCCGGTCCGCAACCCCGATCAGTCGGTTACCGGGACGCGCTGGGCGCATAACGGCCAGCGCTTTGCGCTCCAAACCCGGCTCGCAGCCGCCGGAGGGCGGATCACCCTCGACCCCACGCTGGTTAGCAGCGGCGCCGAGACGCGTGCGGCGGTGGCGTTGTTGAGCCGCAGCATTCGGATCGTTTCGGCCGGCGATATGGCGGCGCAAACCTTTGGCGATATGCCGAGCACCTATTCGTTCGGCGCGCACATGATCGTGCGCCAGGGCTTTGCCAAGGTGCAAATCCAGGGGGTCGAGTTCCGCCAGATGGGTCAGGGCGGGCGGCTCGGCCACTATCCGGTGCATTTTCACATGACGCGCAAGACCCCGCAACCTGTTAACGGAGTTGGTGGCACCTTTGTCAAGGATTCGTCGGTCAACGAATCGATGACGCGGTGGTACGTGCTGCACTCGACCTCGGGCGTCACGCTCGCGCGCAATGTCGGCTGGAAGTCGATCGGCCACGGCTACTATCTCGAAGACGGGACCGAGACCGACAACAATTTCTATTCCAATATCGGCATCTTTGCCCGTGCGGCGATCGTCAACCCCCAGAACCCGCGCCAGGTGCCGGGCATCCTGTCCGACAATCTGGGTCCGTTCCCACCGCCCAACGTGTCAAATCCGGCTTTCCCCTACCGCTCCGACAGCGAGCACCCCTCGGTGTTCTGGATCACCAACGGCTGGAACGACTTTATCGGCAACATGGCGGCCGGAGCCGGCGCCTGCGGGGCGTGCTATTGGTTTGTGCCGTCCGCCAACAGCGACATGCCCGACGTGCCAACCGGCAGCGCGCATATGAGCTGGTCGGGCTATGCCGGATTGCAGAAAAACACGGCCTTTGCCGGAACGACGCCGCTCAAATCGTTTTACAAAAACTATTGCAGCACGGCGATGCAGTCGTTTCAGACGACGGCCGACGCGCCCGGCTGCGACGGCGTCATTTCCGCCGACGCGCCAACCCCGCCCGGCGCCAACCCGGTATTGCGCGACGTCAAGAGCATAGCACCCCAGCCGGTGCGCCAGACGGTGACGCCACCGGCGCCAAACCCGCCTTTTTCCGAGCCCGACAACAAGCTGGACCCCTATTATCCGCACGTCCTCGGCGGCGCGCGGCACCCGGTCCGGTGCCCCCTTGCGGCCACCCAGATCCCGGGCGAGCCGACCCAATACAACTGCACCGAGGTGCAGCCGCCGCCGGCGCAGAACGTCGAGCCCTGCGGCATCGACACCAACGGCAACGCGCTCGGGGATTGCGCGGTCACCGTCATCGACCACTACACCTCGGCCTTCAATTGGGCGAACGGCAACATCTCGGCGGTGTGGCTGCGGCCGCAATGGTACCTGCTCGACAACAGCGTCTTGTCGGATGTGCAGAACGGGGCGCTGACCTTTATCACCGGCGGCGACTACACCCATTCCTCGATCATTCCGGGCTATTGGGCGGTGGCGCGGAACACGGTCTTTATCGGCAACACGCAAAAGAACAACCCACTCGCCTCGAACGCCGGCCCGTTCAACAAGGGCATTGCCGGCTCGCTCGCCTGTGATAATGGTGCGAGTCCCAGCGGATATTGTCTAAACGCGGCGGAGGGGGTCAGCTTTCCGCTGGTCAATTTCTTTGTCAACCAGCGTATGTTCAACATCTACGACGGCCCCGCTTACCAGGATTCCAATGTCTTTCTCGACATCACCCCGACTACCTGCAACGGCGACAACTGCATCTATGGCTTGTTGACCCAAGGGGTCCGGCGCGACCAGGCCACCAATAACTGTTATCTTCCCAACGCAGCGATCGCCTGGAAGCAGCCGAACGGGTTCTTTTACCCACCGGCGTTTCATTCGCGGAACCTGTTCTTCGGCAATGTCGATATCCGCCATTATGTGATCGACCCGCTGTTCCAGGCCCCCGCCGGTGTGGCCCCGGACCAGAATTTCGGCCAAGGCGGCACCTATCTGACCGATCTCGACGGGGTCTCGGTAAACGGGACCAAGACAGTGCAAGGGGTCAACGACGCCTATTGCGGCTACCTCGCGCCGACCCCGACCGGCTCGATCTTTTTCGACGGGTTCACCGGCATCGACCGGCAGACGGAGTTGAACGATGACGACGGTTCGCTGACCGGTCTCAGCAACTCGCTCTTGGCGCCGGTCAAGCCGAACCCGCCGAACCCGCTGAAACAGACGATCTCGGTCAACGACGACGATTTCTTCACTGCGCCGGTCGAGACGCCCGAGTGCCAATCCAATCTCGGCGTCGGTCCGCCCACGGCGGTCCCGCCGGCCAACACATGCAGCGCGCCGCCCGTCAGCGCCCCGGCGGCATCGGCAAAGACCAGCCCCTATGATTACGTTTCCACCGTCGTCTACGCGACGTCCGACAAAAGCTGGTCGACCAACTGCGGCAACGAGACCTGCTATGGCGTGCCGCTCTATCGACAGCTTTTGGCCGGGGTGAAAGGCACCGGCGAGAATTCGTCGACGCGCGAATGGGCGCGCTGGTTTCACAATGGCTGCAACACCAGCCCGCAGACGCCGCAATGCCGCTGGCCGTTCATCCGCATGGCCGGCGCCGACATCTCCCAGCGCAACACCTTGACCGTCAACAACGGCACCTACTACATCGAGACGACGGTGCCGCTCGCCACCCAAAAGACCGAGCAATACAACGACGTCGCCAACAATTTCTGGAATGCGTTCGAGGGCGGCAAGACCTATTACGTCTTTTTCCTTTACGCCAAGGAAAGCACCAGGCAGACCTATCAGCTCTATGTCGGCAACGGCTTTGACGCGGCCACGGATTTGCAGGCGATCCATATGAAGATCCCGAGCGCCGCGCTGCAGCCCAATCCGGTCGCGCCGCAGCCCTCCTGGCTGAAGGCAAAGCCGCTCGGCACCGATGGCCCCGGCATCCTGACCGTCACCGTCGATTTCAACGGCGTGGCCGAGCTCGACCCGACGCCGGCAAACGGGCTGTGCCAGCCCAAGACCTTCTGCAGCACCGCCGGCCAAAAGGAGACGGGCGGACTTGCGGCTGCGCGTTGAACCCGAACGACCCGCTGGTCAAGGCCGATCCCGGCTTGTTGAAGGAATGCACTCAGGTGTGCGGCAGCTGGGCGGTCAAGGATCTCGATTGCCCAAAGGATGGCTGTCTCGGCTTTGCCGTGACCTTGCCCGCCGGCTTTACCCCGGATGGGGTCCTGACGCATCGCCCGTCGCCGCAGCCCTTCCCGACCGTCGCCGACCCGAACCACCTGCCGAGCTGGACGACCAAATTCCTGCGGACTGCGACACAGCCCGACCACGCCACCGGCGCCAGCTGTTTTTATGGCACGCTGCCGGGAACCAGCTGCACGGTGCCGTAGCAAGACAGGGCACGCCGTTGCCGGGTTTTTAATTGCCGGGCAGTCCGAGCTGCCCGATTAACGACGATTGAGGCGGGACGTTTCTGTCATTTGCGTCGAGCCGAGCATAGCATAGGGGAGCTCACCCGGTCTTTGCCGGCAATAATTCCATCGACAGAGACAACCTAAAAGGGTAAATACTGTTGCCGACCCAGAGCGAAGTGGATTTGCCGTGATGCCGGACGGGCTGCCGCCGGTCGCCGCGGCGGGCATCGAAAGGGTGCTCGCCCAAAGTGGATCGATCTCCGCAGCGGCACTCGAGCGGGCGCGACGGCTCGAAGCGGACAGCGGCGAGCGGATCGATCATATCGCCGCCAAGCTCGGCCTCGTCTCCGAGCGCGATCTGGCGCGCGCCTATGCCGAGCTGATCGGCTCGCCCGTCGTCGAGCCGTCGGCGTTTCCGCCCGAGCCGGTCGCCCCCGACCGTCTCCGTCGCACGTTTTTAAAGCACGCCCGCGCGATCCCGCTGGCCGAGGGTGCCGCCGACCTGGTCGTCGCCATGGCCGACCCGCTCGACGACAAGGTGGTCGGGGCGCTCGAATTCGCCCTCGGCAAGAAAGTCCGCCGCCGCGCGGCGCTGCCGGCCGATATCGAGGCGGCCTATGAACGGCTTTACGGCGAAGGCCGCTCGTCGATCGAAGGGATCTACGACGCCGCCGGCGAACGCGAGGACGAAGACCGCGACGCCGATCTCGAGCGCCTGAAAGATTTGGCGAGCGAGGCGCCGGTCATCCGCCTCGTCAACGCGCTCGTCACCCGCGCCGTCGAATTGAACGCCTCCGACATCCATCTCGAATGCGGCGAGAGCCGGCTGCGGCTGCGCTACCGCATCGACGGGGCGCTGCGCGATTTCGATCCGCCGCCGGCGCGGCTCAAAAGTGCCATCATCTCGCGCCTCAAGATCATGGCAAAGCTCAACATCGCCGAGCGTCGGCTGGCCCAGGACGGGCGCATTCGCCTTGCGATCCGCGGCAAGGAGATCGATTTTCGCGTCTCGACGACGCCGGCGATCCATGGCGAGAGCGTGGTCTTGCGGATTCTCGATCGCGGCTCGCTGGCGCTCGATTTCGACGAGCTCGGCTTCGACCAGGGTCTCTTGGGCCCGTTTCTCGAAATCCTGGCGCGCCCGCACGGCATCGTGCTGGTCACCGGCCCGACCGGCAGCGGCAAGACGACCACACTCTATACCGCGCTCACCAGCCTCAATTTGCCGGACCGCAAGATTCTGACCGTCGAAGACCCGATCGAATATGTGCTCGAAGGCATCAACCAGGTGCAGGTCAAGCCGCAGATCGGGCTGACCTTCGCCAACGCCTTGCGCAGCTTTTTGCGGCAGGATCCCGACATCATGATGATCGGCGAGATCCGCGACCTGGAGACGGCGCAGATCTCGGTGCAGGCCGCGCTGACCGGGCATCTGGTGCTGTCGACGGTGCACACCAACGATGCCGCGGGCGCGATGACGCGTCTCCTCGACATGGGCATCGAGGATTACCTGTTGACCTCGACCGTCAACGGCGTCTTGGCGCAGCGCCTGGTGCGCAAGCTGTGCCCCAACTGCCGCCGGCCCTATCGGCCGGGCGCCGATCTGTGCCAGCGCCTCGGTCTCGACGATCCCGCCGGGGCGACATTGTATTCTCCGGGCGGTTGCGAGGATTGCGGCGGCAGCGGCTATCGCGGGCGCACGATGATCCTCGAATTGCTGGCGATGACCGACCTGATCCGGCCGCTGGTGCTGCGCCACGCCGAAGCGCGCGAAATCCAGGCCGAGGCGGTGCGCGGCGGCATGCAGACGATGTACGCGCATGGGCTCGGAAAGGCGCTGCGCGGGATTACCACGATCGCGGAGGTAATTCGGGTCACCCACGATTCCTAAAGGCGTGGCCGCCCTAAAGGCATGGCCCGTCCTAAAGGCATGACCCATCCTAAAGGCATAGCCCGGGAGCGGTAATGTCCGGATATCAAGAACATGGCGCGTTTTGAATACAGTGCCCTGACCGTCGCCGGCGATGTCGTCGCGGGCGAGCTCGACGGCCCCGACGCCGCCGCTGTCATCGAGCGCCTGCACGAGCAGGCGTTGCTGCCGATCCACGCGATCGAAAAACGCGCCGGCGGCGCCAACCCGCTGCGCTTTCCCTGGCGCGCGGCGCGCAGCCTTCCGGGCCGCGACCTGGCGTTGTTCAGCCAGCAGCTGGCGCGGCTTCTCAAGGCCAATCTGCCGCTCGACCGCGCCCTCGAAATCCTGACCAGCCTCGCCGCGGCCGAGCGCTCGGGCGCCATCATCCGCCGCACCTTGGAGCGGGTGCGCGACGGCGCCGGCCTGGCCGAGGCGATGGCGGCGCAGGAAAAGGCGTTCCCCCGCGCCTATGTCAGCATGGTCCGCGCCGGCGAGGCCGGCGGCGCGTTGCAGGCGGTGCTCTCCCGCCTCGCCGATTTTTTGGTCCGCACCGAAGCGATCCGGCAAAAGGTCGCCTCGGCTTTGATCTACCCCGCGGTGCTGGTCGTCGTCGCCTCGGTTTCGATCGGGCTGGTCTTGACCGTGGTGTTGCCGCAATTCGCCCCGGTGTTTCGCGAATCAGGCGCCAGCCTGCCGCTCAGCACCGAGATCCTGATGTCCGCCGGCGATGTGCTGTCGGATTACTGGTGGGCCTTGCTGCTCGCCGCGCTGCTCGCCGTCTTTGGCGGCAGGCTTTTGCTGCAGCGGCCGGCGATGGCGCTGCGGCGTGATCGGCTGGCGCTGGCGCTGCCGGTGGCGCGCGAGATCGTCGCCAAATTCGAGATCGGCCGGTTCACCCGAACCTTGGGGGTGCTGCTGGCGAACGGTGTCGCGGCGCCGCGCGCCCTCGCGCTCTGCGCCGGGGTCGCCGGCAACCGTGTCATCGCCGGCGCGGTGGAGACGGTCGCAACCCGGTTCAAGGAGGGCGAGAGCCTGTCGGCGGCGTTGTCGCGCACCGGACGCTTTCCGAGCCTGTGCATTCAGCTCGTCCGGATCGGCGAAGAGACCGGCCGGCTCGAGGAAATGTGCCAGGAGGTCGCCGACATCTATGACCAGGAGGTCGAGCGCGCGCTGGAACGCCTGCTCGCGCTCCTGGTGCCGGGCATCACCATCTTTATGGGTGGTGCGATCGCGCTGATCATCGCCGCGGTCATGACGGCGATGATCAGCATCAACAATCTGGCGATCTGATGCACGCCGGGGACGCAGGCGCGCAGCCCCGCCGGCGCGAAGCCGGGCTCACGCTGGTCGAGCTGATGGTGGTGCTGACGATCATCGCGCTGGCGACCGCGGCGGTGCCGATGATCTTTGCCAACCTGCCGAGCATTCGGCTGCGCGCGGCGGCGGCCGGGATGGTCGCCACCTTGCGGCAATTGCACGAAGAGGCGATCCGCCGCGGCGAGACGACCGAGCTGGTGCTCGACCTGCCGGCGCGCAGCTATCGATTGTCGACCGATCCGGCGCCGCATCCGCTGCCCGCCGTGGTCGCCAAGCTCGGCTTCGAATCGCCTTCGCTGTGGCATCCGGACGGATCGCCCACGGTCCGGTTCTTTGCCGACGGCAGCGCCACCGGCGCCACGATCCTGCTCGAAAACGGCGCCCGCACCGCCGCCGTCACGGTCGATTGGCTGACCGGCCGGGTGCGCCGCAATGACTAGCCGGCGCGCCCCGGCACCCCGGCAAAGCGGCCCCGCGGCACCGGCCGGGTTCACCCTCATAGAAATTCTGGTGGCGCTGGCGATCGTCGCGCTGGTCTTCGGCTTTGCCGTGCAGGCTTTTTCCGGCGCGTTCGATTGGGTCGATCGCAATCGGAAGACGGCGGACGCGCTCACCCTCGCGCAGTCGACCTTGGCGCGGGTCGGGCGCGATATCGCGCTGGTGGACGGCGTCACCGACGGGCGCGCCGGCGCCGGCTATTCCTGGCGGGTCGAAACCACACCCTATGGCGACACGCGCAGCCTGCCTTCCGGCCGGCTGATCGGCCATCGGGTCGAGGTGACGATCGGCTGGGCCGAGGGGCGCCGGCGGCGGCAGGTGCAGCTGACCACGCTTCGTCTCGCGCCAAAGGGAGCGGGGTCGTGACCGAGCGCAGGCGCGCCCGCGAATCCGGCTTCACCTTGGTCGAGCTGCTGGTCGCGGTCACCTTGCTGACGCTCTTGATGACGCTGTTGTTCGGCGGATTGCGGCTCGCCGGTCGGGCCTGGGCCAGGGTCGATTACCAGAGCAATGCCGACGCCGATTTTTGGGCCGCCCGAACGCTGCTGCAGCGGGCGATCGGGTCGGCTTATCCGGCCTTCGCCGGTGCCGATTTGAGCGACCCCGCCATCGCCTTCGACGGCGGCAGCGACGAGCTTTCGCTGGTGGCGCCGTTGCCCGCGGCAATCGCCTCCGGGGTCGAAGCCCGGCAGCGCTTTTTTGTCGAAGCCGAGGGCCATTCGCATGTGCTCCTTTTGGGCTGGCGGCTCGACCTGCCGCCATCGGATGGCGCCGCTCGGCTGCCGGAGAATCGGGTAAAGCTGCTCGATCATGTCCGCGCGGTTCGTTTCGACTATTACGGGGCGCCGGACCAGGGCGGGCGCCCGCAATGGCTGGAGAGCTGGTCGGGCTACCCGCGCCTGCCGGAGCTGGTGCGCGTGCATTTCGAGCGGGACCGCTCGGCGGGCCCGGCATGGCCCGATCTTTTGGTCGCCCCGAAGACGACGATGAATACCGCGTGCATCTATGATGCGGTCGCCGTCGGCTGCCGGAGGATCCGGTGACGATGGATCCGATGACGACGGCAATACTCGCCCGGCCGACAAATGCGATCGGCCAGCTGCTGCGGCGCGCTGTCGGATGGTGGCTCGCCGAGCTGGCGCAGGTGATGCCGCCGTGGCTGCTGCGGCTGTTTGGCAAGCCCGGCGACCCCACCTCGATCCTGCAGCTGGGCGGCAGCGAGCTCACGCTGTTTCTCGCCGATCGCCGGCGACAGGTCCCGATCGTCGTGCCGTTGACCGGCTTTGGCGACAATGAGCGGCGCATGCGCATCCAGGCGGTGCTGCGCAGCCATCGGGCGAGCGACGCGGTGGCGGTCAGGCTCGACCGCTCGCTGGTCTTCGAAACGGGGATCGAGCTGCCTTTGTCGGCGGAGGGGTCGCTGCGGCCGATCCTGGAGCATCAAATCGAGCGGCTGGTGCCGCTGAGCTCGCCGGAAGCCTGCTTTGCTTATCGAATCGCCGCCCGGTCGCCATTCGCCAACACACTCGATGTTCGGCTGACGATCACCAAAAACGAGACCATCGAGCGGGCGCTTGCATTGGCGCGGGGAGACGGTCTCAGCCCCCGGCTGGTCGTAGCACCCCCGGCCGAGGGCGCGGCGAACGATGCGGGTGCCGGCGCGCCGGCGATTCTATGGCAGGCGAAGAGCGGCCGCAGCGAAACCCTCGGCCACCGCCGGCTGCGCCACGGGCTCGGGATCCTGGCGGTCCTGTTGTCGCTCTCGGCCTATGGTCTTTATGTGCACCGTCTCGACCAGGTTCGCAGCGACCTGCAAGCACGCATCGACCGCGACCGCCCGGTTGCGGCAGCGGTGCAGCGCCTGGGGCAGCAGATCGGCCGGACCGCGGCCGAGCTCGCTTTCTTTCGCGATCGCCGGCAAGCTCCGCCGCCGCTGGCAATCGTCGCTGCGTTGACCAAGCTGGTGCCGCTGGACAGCTGGGCCAGGCAGCTGACCGTGCGCGGCCAGACCGTCGAGATCAGCGGCTCCTCGCCGCGGGCGACCGACCTGATCTCCCGCGCCGAAAAATCTGCGATGTTCCAAAACCCGCAATTCCGCTCGCCGATCACCCTCTCTACAGACGGCAAAAGCGAACGCTTCGACCTTTCGCTCGACATAAAAAAAGGAGAAGCACGGTGAGCTTTGCCGTCTCGCCACTGCTGCGGCGGATTTTTGCGCTGGGCATTCTGGCCCTCGTCGTCGTTCTCGCCTGGTCGCTCGTGGTTTGGCCGCTGCTCGAATTGTCGCTCGACCGGCGCGCCGATATCGAGGCATTGGCGGCGCAAGCCAGCCATTTCGAGGCGATGATCGCGCGCAAGCCGGCGCTCGAGCGGCAGGCCCATGCCATGAAGCAGGAAGTCGCGGCGGCCGGGGGGTTCTGGAGCGGGCCCAGCGGAGCGGCGATCGCCGCGGTGATCCAGGATCGGCTGCGCGAGGCGGTGACCGCCGGCGGCGGCCGGGTCAAAAGCACGTCGTTCGACCACGAGGCGAATGAGCGCGGCTTTCGCAAGATCGTGGTCCAATTCAGCATCGAGGGCACGCTCGACACCCTGCAAAAGACACTGGCCGCGGTCGAGAGCAAGACACCGGCGCTGTTTGTCGACGGCTTTACGGTCGAGGCCGCAGAAGCCCAGTCGGCGCGCGACCGCGCCCCGGTCCTCGATTTCGATCTCACTGTCGCCGGATACATGCGAGGGTCGGGCTGATGATCGTGCAGCGCGCCGGCGCCCTGCTGACGGCGCCGCTCGTTTGGCGAAGCGCCCTCGTCGTCGCTGCGGCGCTGGCGGCGGCCAGCCAAATCGCGGCGCCGACAAAGCTCACGGCTGCGGCGCCGGCCTCGCTCGCCCCTTCGGCCGCGGCCGAGGCGGCCGGCCGTGCCGCCGTCTTGCCGCGGCAGGCCAGCTATGCCGCGATCGCCGAGCACCCGTTATTCTATCCGACGCGGCAGCCCTGGGTTGCGCCGGCCCCGCCAGCCGCTCCGGACCGGCCGGCGCCGCCGCCAAAGGGTGCTTCCTCGCTGGAGAATTATCAATTGACCGGCGTCGTCATCGGCGCCCGCGGCCGCACCGCGGTGCTGAAGGCAAAGAGCGGCAGCAAGACGGTCATTCTCACCGAAGGGCAAAAGCTCGACGGTTGGACGTTGCGCGCAATCGGCCCCGATCAGCTGCATTTCGAAGCCGCCGGCTCGTCGTTCGATCTGAAGTTCCAGAGCCCGCGCTGGCCGCACAGCTGAGGCAGCGATGGCAATGACGCCTATGCCGGCGCCGGAGCGGCAGCGAGGGTTTGCCCTCGTCACGGTGCTCTGGGCCGCGATCATCCTTGCCGTCATCGTCGAGACGGTGCTGCTGACGGGTCGTTTCGAGGCCAGGCTCGCGCGTGACCGGACCCGGCTGGCACAGCTCGATGCGGTTGCCGATGCCGCCCTCGACATCGCTATCCTGCGGCTGCTCGATCCCTCGCCCGCGGCCCAGCCGCCGGTCGACGCAGCGCCCTTTATTGTCGGCTTTGCCGGACATAGGGTTCGCATCACGGTGCAGGACGAAGCCGGCAAAATCGACTTGAACATGGCCGAGGGCGAGGTGCTGCGCCGGCTGCTGACCGGTGTCGGGATCGATGTCGAAATCGCCCAGGCGCTGGTCGACAAGATCCTCGATTGGCGCGAGCCCGGAAATTTCAAGCGGCTGAACGGCGCCAAAGCGGACGACTACCATCGCGCCGGATATGCCTACGGGCCGCGCGACGGGCCGTTCGAATCGGTGGCCGAGCTTCAGCTCGTCATGGGGATGACGCCGCAGGTCTACAGTCTGATCGCTCCGTCGCTGACCGTTTATTCGCAGACCCCATGGATCGATCCCGAGCTCGCCCCACGACCGGTGCTGCTGGCGCTGCTCGGAACCGCCGCGGCGGGCCAAGCGAGCCAATCGGCGCTCAGCGTCGGCGTCAGGCTCGGACATGCCTTTACAATTACCGCCGATACCGTCGATGGCGGGGCGATGCACGTCGCCAAAACCGCGATCGTCCGCCTGACCGGCGCGCGCAATCCGCCGTTTTGGGTATATCGGTGGGATTAGCCCAGGATTGGCCCAGGATTAGCGGGGCGAACCCAGATGGGTGGTTCTGGCGGGCGCGCTGGGCATCGGCTGGTCATCTCGGTTGCGGGTTGGTTGTCCGTCATCGGCAAATTGTAGAAAAATCCGCCGCCGTAAAAGCGGCTTCGCACACTCCGCTGCGCCGAGCCGGCGATGGCCGCGCTCGCGGTCACCAACACGCGCTCTCGCGGTCATTGCCGCTGGGCGAGGGCTCGGCTATGCTCGTGCCTTGTTTTGCGTCCGCTCGGCGCGCTGATGGATTACCGTTTCGAGGACAGCGATCACGAGGCCGACGACAGGAGAACATCGGCGCTGATCGGGCTTGTGATCGTGCTGGCCCTGGCGCTGGCCGGCGTGGTGCTGATCCGTGATCTCGGCAAAGAAGCCCGGCTCGAAGATTGCCTGATGGCAGGGCGGACAAACTGCGTGCCGATCGATTTGCCGCTCGACCGATAGCCGTTATCGCGGGCCGCCGCAGAAGCGGTTGCAAGACTTATAGAGATTGTCTATTATAGACAGTCACCAAGGGAGGCGGTGGGCATGGCGAGGCGTGTGGTCGGCGCCCTGACGGTTGTTCTGGTCGCAGCGGCTTTGCTGATCTGGTGGCACAGCCTGGGCGGCGGCAACGGCCCGCAGGCGACGGCGCAAACGCCGGCGCCGGGAATCCCCGTCATCCCCGGGACCGTGGCGGCGCAGGACGTGCCGGTGTTTTTGCACGGGATCGGCACGGTCCAGGCCTATAACATGGTCGCGGTCAAAAGCCGGGTCGATGGCCAGATCGTCAAGGTCTATTTCAAGGAAGGTCAAGAGGTCAAAGAAGGCGACCCGCTGTTTCAGATCGACCCTCGGCCTTACCAGGCGGCGCTCGAGCAAGCCCAGGCGGCCAAGCAGAAGGACGAGGCCCAGCTGCAGGGCGCCGAGCTCGACCTCGCGCGTTATTCCAAGCTCCTCGGCACCGGCTATCAGACGCGGCAAAGCTACGACCAGCAGCAGGCCCAGGTCGGCTCCTTGCAGGCCGCGATCAAGGCCGACCAGGCGCAGATCGACGCGGCGACGCTCAATCTCGGCTATACCGATATCCGCTCGCCGATCGACGGCCGGCTGGGCGCGCGCCTGGTCGACAAGGGCAATCTGGTGCACGCGAACGACAACACGGCGCTCGTGACGATCGCCGAGCTGAAGCCGATTTTTGTCAGCTTCACCTTGCCGCAATCTGCCCTCGACGAGGTTCGCGACGCGCAGATGAAGCGCCCGCTGACCGTCCGCGCCTATAGCAGCGATGGCGAAAAATTGCTGGCCGAAGGCAAGCTCACCCTGATCGACAACCAAATCGATCAAGCCACCGGGACGATCCATATGAAGGCCCGGTTCGACAATCAGGACGAGCGTCTGTGGCCGGGCGAGTTCGCCAGCCTGCGGGTCATCCTGACGGTCCGCCCCAGGGTGGCGACGGTGCCGTCCCAGACGATCCAGGAAGGGCCGAACGGTCATTACGCCTATGTGATCAGGCCCAACGACACGGTCGAGCGCCGCGCGGTCGATGTCGCTTCGGTGCAGGACGGGATTGCGGTCGTCACCAAGGGCCTGAAACCCGGCGAGCGCGTCGTCGTCGACGGTCAGTACCGGCTTACCGAAGGGGCCCGCGTCAAGTTGTTGAGCGCGCGGCCGGCGGGCGCGCCGAGCTGAGCTCCGCCCGCCCCCGGTCTCGGACCGCACCGTTCACCGAATTCGCAGGCAAACGACGATGAGCATCTCCGAACCTTTTATCCGACGGCCGATCGCGACCTCGCTGCTGATGCTGGGCGTTTTGGTGTTCGGTCTTGCTGCCTATGGCCTGCTGCCGGTCTCGGCCCTGCCGAGCGTCGATTTCCCGACCATCACCGTGACCGCGACCTTTCCGGGGGCGAGCCCGGACACGATGGCATCGGCGGTGGCGACGCCGCTCGAGCAACAATTCGGCGCGATCCCCGACCTCGACCAGATGACCTCGACCAGCGGCGTCGGCACGACGATGATCACGCTGCAATTCGAGCTGTCGCGCAACATTGACGCCGCCGCGCAGGACGTGCAAACCGCAATCAACGCGGCGAGCGGGCTGTTGCCGAAAGACCTGCCGAGCCCGCCGACCTATCGCAAAACCAACCCCTCGGACCGCGCAATCCTGATTTATGCGGTGCATTCCGACGCGCTGCCTATCGCCCAGGTCGACGAATACGCCTACACCGTTCTCGCGCAGAAATTATCGACCGTGCCGGGCGTGTCGGAGGCGCGCGTCTTCGGCCACAAGCCCTTCGCCGTGTACGCCCAGATCGATCCCGGTGCGCTGGCGTCGCGCGGTCTCGGCTTTGAAGATGTGCGCAATGCGCTGGCGGCGACGAGCGTCGACCGGCCCAAGGGCGGCCTCGAAGGAGCGCACCAAACCTATACCTTCGACACCAACGACCAGCTGTTCAACGCCGCCGGCTACGACAATGTGATCATCGCCTATAAGAACGGGGCGCCGGTGCGCGTCAAGGATGTCGGCCGTGCCGTCGATTCGGTGCTGAACGACCGCACCGGCGCGTGGTGGGGACAGGAGCCTGCGGTCGGGCTCGCGGTGCAGCGCCAGCCTGGCTCCAACACGATCGAGCTCGTCGATCGTATCAAGGCGATGCTGCCGCAGCTCGAATTGATGATCCCGCCCTCGGTCAAGGTCGATCTCTTGTCCGACCGCTCGCTCGGCATCCACGCCGCCGTGCACGATGTGCAGTTCACGATGCTGGTGACGATCACGCTCGTCGTACTCGTCATCTTTCTATTCTTGCGAACATTATGGGCGACGATCATCCCCAGCATGGCGGTGCCGCTCTCGTTGTTCGCGACGTTCGCCATCATCTATGCGGCCGGCTATAGCCTCGACAATATTTCGCTGATGGCATTGACGATCTCGGTCGGGTTTATCGTCGACGACGCGATCGTCATGATCGAGAACATCATGCGCTACATCGAGCAGGGCATGCGCCCGTTCGAGGCCGCGCTCAAAGGGGCGGGGCAGATCGGCTTCACGATCATCTCGATCACCTTTTCGCTGATTGCCGTCTTCATCCCGCTATTCTTCATGGGCGGCATCATCGGCCGCCTGTTCCGTGAGTTCGCCGTGACCGTTGCGGTGGCGGTGGTGGCCTCGGCGGCGATTTCGCTGACTCTGACCCCGGTCTTGTGCTCGCTCTTCTTGAAAGAGCAGGCGCTCAGCTCACCCGGCCGTTTCAACCGCGCCGCCGAGGCAGGGTTCAACTGGATGCTGAGGCGGTACGAGCGCGGTCTCGACTTTGTGTTCCGACACCAGTTCGCAGCGCTGCTGGCGACGTTGGGCCTGATCGTCCTGACCGGCTATCTCTACGTCAAAATCCCAAAGGGTTTCTTCCCGCAGCAGGATACCGGCTTTATCTTTGGCGAGGTCGATACCCGCGAAGATTCGTCGTTCGAGGCGACCGCAGCCCTCGCGCACAAGATCGCCGACATCGTCGAGAAGGACCCGGGCGTGCACGGCGTCATCTATTTCGCCGGCGCCTATTCCTACAATCCGACCGAAAACACGGCGCGGATGTACATCCAGCTAAAGCCGCATGACGAGCGTGACGCGACCGCCGACCAGATCATCCAGCGGTTGCGCCCCAAGGTCGCGGCGATCCAGGGTGCCAAATTCTTTATGCAGGCCGGCCAGGACGTCTCGATCGGCGGCCGGCTGAGCCGCACCCAGTACCAGTACACCCTGACCGACACCGATCTCGAAGAGCTTTACCACTGGGCGCCGATCCTCGAGCGGGCGATGAAGAAATTGCCCGAGCTGCAGGATGTCGCGTCCGACCAGCAGAGCGCCGCACCGCATATCGCGATCACGATCGACCGCGACGCCGCCTCGCGTCTGGGCATCTCAGCCTCGCTGATCGACGAGACACTCTATGACGCCTTCGGCCAGCGACAGGTCGCGACGATCTACACCTCGACCAACCAGTACAAGGTCGTCCTCGAAATCGACCCTAAGCTCCAGCGCGATCCGACGGCCTTGTCCAAGATCTTTATGCCGGGCGCCGGCGGCGCGCAGGTGCCGCTGAGCGCGGTCGCGCATTTCGGCGCGAAGCTCGAATCGCTGTCGATCAACCACCAGGGCCAATTCCCGGCGGTGACCCTGTCGTTCAATCTGGCACCGGGCGAAGCGCTCGGGCCCGCGGTCGACAAGATCCTGGCGCTGAAAGACCAGCTGCGCATGCCGGCGACCGTCGTCGGCTCGTTCCAGGGCTCGGCCCAGGCCTTCCAGGCCTCGCTGTCGTCGATGCCGCTTTTGGTCGCCGCCGCCATCCTCGTCGTCTACATCGTCCTGGGCGTGCTCTACGAGAGCTACATCCACCCGATTACGATCCTCTCGGCGTTGCCGTCGGCCGGCGTCGGCGCATTGCTGGCGCTGATGCTGCTGCATTACGACCTGACCGTGATCGCGATGATCGGCGTCATCTTGCTGATCGGCATCGTCAAAAAGAACGCGATCATGATGATCGACTTTGCCCTTCAGGCCGAGCGGATCGAAGGCAAGAGCCCGCGCGAGGCGATCCATCAGGCTTGTCTGCTGCGCTTTCGCCCGATCATGATGACGACGTTTGCCGCGCTGTTCGGCGCCATGCCCATCGCCTTCGGCCAGGGCGCCGGCTCCGAATTGCGCCGGCCGCTCGGCATCGCCATCGTCGGCGGGCTCGCCGTGTCGCAATGGCTGACCCTCTACACGACGCCGGTCATCTACCTCTATCTCGAGCGCTTTGCCCGCTGGATCGGCCGGCCCTACCGGGCCTCGCGCGCAGCCGAGGCGCTCTCGGGCGAAACCCAGCACGCGCTCGCCGAAGAGCGACAGGGCGCGGAGTGACCGCATTGCGTCGAGAGGCAGCCGCGGCGGCGGTGCCGGTCGGCGCACCGACCGAACCTTCGGCTTTCTGGTCCACGACGTGTCGCGTCTGCTCAAGCGCCGCTTCGAGCGGCGGGCGCGCAAAACCGGGACTGCCGATCACCCGCCGGCAGGCCGCGGTCGTGCTCTACATCGCGCGCAACGAAGGGGTGAGCCA
Organism: uncultured Alphaproteobacteria bacterium; assembly: GCA_963702685.1. Taxonomy (GTDB): domain Bacteria; phylum Pseudomonadota; class Alphaproteobacteria; order ATCC43930; family CGMCC-115725; genus AP-15. The sequence continues at coordinate 140,756 of CAVPDQ010000020.1, forward strand.
GGCCGAGGTCGCAACCTGGCTCGACCTCGAGCCGATCGCGCTCGTCCGCATGCTCGACAAACTGCACGAGGAAGGGCTGGTCGAGCGCCGCGCCCACCCGACCGACCGCCGCGTGCGCACCTTATGGCTGGCGCCGGGGGCCGAAGCGGTGGTCCAGCGCATTCTCGACATCAACCAGGGGATCCGCGAGGAGGCGTTCGCCGGCTTGGCACCGGGCACGCGCGACGAGATGATCGACATGCCCTCGGCAGCCATCAAGGACAATCTGACCTTGCAAGAGGAGGCGGCGGCCAATGAGCGCGCCGAGCCTGCGGCCGACCTCGCCGCCGCATCGCTTTCCGGCGGCTGACGGCAAGGCGCTATCGGATCGCGCGCTCGATGCGCCGGTCGGGGACGAGCCAAATCAGCGCGACCAAGCTATAGAGCGCCAACGACAGCCATGGGCTGACAAAGGCGAGAGCGATCCCGACGACATAAAGCGCCGGCGAGACCTTGCCCTTGATGTCGCGGCCCAGCGCCCGCGCCAGCTGCGACTGCGCGCCCTGGCCCCGGGCAATCACCTTTTGCAGCAGCAAATAGGCGAGCGCCGGCATCAGCAGCGATATGCCATAAAGGGCGGTCGGCAATTGTGCGAAATGGTTTTCGCCCATCCAGCCGGTCGTAAACGGGGTCAGCGACAGCCAGAACAGCAAATGGAGGTTGGCCCACAGGATCGAGCCATCGACCCGGTCGACCGTGTGCAGCATGTGGTGGTGGTTGTTCCAGTAGATCGCGACATAAAGAAAGCTCAAGACATAGCAGAAAAACACCGGGGCCACCCGTCCGAGCGCCGCCAAGTCGGCGCTTTGCGGCACTTTCAGCTCGAGCACCATGATGGTGATGATGATCGCGATGACGCCGTCGCTGAACGCGGCGAGCCGGTCCTTTCCCATCACCTTCGCGGTGGCGCGCCGTCACCCGCTGCCGGCGGGCGTGTAGAGCGCCAGCCGTTCGGGGCTGATCGGCATCAGGTGCGGGCCTTCGGTCCACAGCAGCGCGCAGCCGATCTCGCGGCCGGGGTAGATAGAGGTGAGGGCCGAGCGATAGCTCGCCAATTGGCGCAAATAGATCGGCGCCACCCCGTCTTCGGCGGCCGGGGCCGGACGCATCGTCTTGTAATCGACGATCAGCACCCGTTTGTCATCGACCACCAGGCGATCGATTTGACCGGACAGCGCGCGACCGCCGACCAGCCCGACAAGCGGCACCTCGGCCAATGAATCCGGTCCGAACAGCGGCGCCAAATCGGGATGGCTCAGCACCGCCAGGGTCTCGCGGCGGATGTCGTCCTGCTCGTCGGCGGCGAGCGCGTGCACCGGCAATGCCAGATAGCGCCCAGCCGCCGCATCGCGCTCGCTCGGAGGCATCTCCGGGAGGCTTTGCAACAGCCGGTGAACCAGAAGCCCGCGCTTGAACCGGTCGCGACCGCGGATCGCGAGCGGCGACAGGGCGGCGGGCTCGGCCTCGCTCGGCCGCGACGGCACCAGCGGGCGCGGCGGCTCGGGCTCGGCCGAGGGCGGCCGGCAGGCCCAATCCGGCAGCGCCGCCCCGGCCTTTGCCGGGATCGCTGCGGTCTCGCGCAGCGCCGGCGCCAGCTGGGCGCTGTCCAACCGCAATCCTTCGCCCGACCACCCATCCTCACCGATCAGCGCCGTCGTATCGAAGGGGAACGGGTGCGCGACGCCGGCAAGCCCCGTGCCGCACAGCACATGCCAGCAATCCTCGCCGGGCTTTCGCCGGGTCTGCCAGCCGCAGATATAGAGCCGGTCTTGCGCCCGCGTCAGACCGACATAGAGGAGCCGCCGATATTCTTCGAGCTGGCGGCGGCGCCAGGCCACCTTTTCGCCAACATGAAACGGGGCGGCGTGACCGCCCGGCGGCTGCCATAGCGGCAACCCGTCGGGCTCGCTCCACAGCACATCGACACGCTGGTCCGGCAGGCCCATCGTGTCGGGCAGGAACACGATCGGCGCTTCGAGCCCCTTGGCGCCGTGCACGGTCAGGATCCGCACCTCGTCTCGCCGCCGCGCCGCGAGGTCGCGCTTGACCTCCGTCCCGCCCGCGGCGAGCCAGCGTAAAAAGCCCTGCAACGACGGCACATGCTCGCGCTCATAGGCCAGCGCCAGTCCGAGAAATTCCTCGACCGGGTCCTCGGCCTCCGGCCCGAGCCGCTCGAAAAAGGCGCGCCGCCCGCCTTCCGGACCCAAAATTTCCGCGTAAAGCTCGTAGGGCGGCGCAAAATCGGCACGGCCGAGCCAGTGAGACAGCCGTTGCAAGGCTTGCCGCAATGCCGGGCTCGACGCGGCGCGGTCGCGCAACCGGCCCCACAACGACGCCTCGCCACGGCCATAGGCGAGATCGAACAAGGCTTCTTCGTCGATGCCGAAAAGCGGTCCCTTCAGCACCGCGGCAAGGGTCAAATCGTCCTCGGGAAACAGCAGAAAGCGGCCGAGCGCGATCAAATCCTGCACCGCCAGCTGGTCGGCCAGGACCAGACGATCGGCGCCCGCCACCGGCACGCGGCGGGTTTTCAGCGCGTGCAGCAGCTCGCCGACAAAAGCGTCGCGGCGGCGGACCAATATCATGATGTCACCGGCCCGCACCGGCCTGCCGCGCGCGGGCAGCAATTCACCCTGGGCGAGCCAGCCCGCGACCGTCGCGGCGATCGCGCGGGCAAGGCGCGTGCGCGGCTCGGCGATGCGTTGGCGGTCGACCGGCAGCGCCGCCGGATCGGGTCCGGCTTCGACCGCCGGCACCACCGGCGGCCACAGCTCGACGAGCCCGGCATGACCGATGCGCTCGGCAAAATGGCGGATCTCGCCGCCGCTTTCGGCGACGCCGTCGAGCGCCGGCCGGCGGCCAAAAATCGCATCGACCGCGCGCAATACCGGCTCGGTCGAACGAAACGAAACCTCGAGCGGCAAGACCCGCCAGTCGCGATTGGCCGCAGCGGCGCGCTGCTCGAAATGCCGCCGCATCTCGGCAAAGGCCCGCGGCTCGGCGCGTTGAAAGCTGAAGATCGACTGCTTCGGGTCGCCGACGGCGAAAATCGTGCGCGGCCGGTCGCGCGCCCCCTCGCCGGCAAAGAACTCCTCGGCCAGGGCCGCGACGATCCGCCACTGCTCGGGGTTGGTGTCCTGCGCCTCGTCGATCAGAATGTGGTCGAGACCGCCGTCGAGCTTGAACAATACCCAGGGCGCCAGCCCCGGACGCTGCAGCAGGTCGAGCGTCTTTTGCACCAGGTCGTCAAAATCGAGCAACCCTCTGGCCCGCTTGCCCCGCTCATAGGCACCCAGCACCGCATCGCCGAGCCCGGCGAGCGCGCAGCTCGCATCGAGCAGCCAATGGCCCGCACGACGGTCGCGAAACGCCAGGACCCGTTCGGCCTCGGCAGCGAGGACCGCCGCGATTTCCCCGCCCGCGGCCTTGTCGGCGGGCTTGGTGATCAGGGTTTTCCGAATCTTGTCCTCGCCCGTTATATAAACCCCCACATAAGCGTCGATTATTTCTTGGCGCCGGGCCGGGTCCTCGCACCACCGCGCCAGTACGGCGCCGCGCCTCTGGTCGTCGGTCGAGCGGCTGGCGGCGAGCGCGACGGCGGCCCCGCGCAAGCCGGCCTCGTCGCCCGCACCCTCGGCGCAGAAGACGGTGAGCAAAACATCGAGATTATCCGACGGCGAGAGCCCGAGCTTTGCGGCGAAGCGACGGCGCAGCCCGGCATGGCCTCCAGAGAGCGCACCGCGCAGCTTGCCGCGCTCGGCCGCGAGGGCCGCGAGCAGATCGCCAAACCGCTCCTCAGCCGCGTAGCCGGCGACAACCGAGAGCGCCGCGGCGAGCTCGGGCTCCTCGCCGCCGAGCGCGGCGACGACGACGCTGTGCCCGGCCTCGACCAAGGCTTCGCCGGCGCCACGCTCTTCGATCACGGTGAATTCCGGCGACACGCCGGCTTCCAGCGGAAAGCGGCGCAGCACGCTCTGGCAAAACGCGTGGATCGTCGCGATCTTGATCCCTCCCGGAGCGTCGAGGACTTGAGCAAAGAGCCGGCGCGCGCGGGTCAGCCGGGCGTCGTCCGGATACTCCCCGGTCAGCCGGTTCAGCGCGTCTCTCAACTCAGCTGTCGCAAGGGTCGCCCATTTCGCCAATTCGCCGTCCAGCCGGTTTGCCATCTCGGCGGCGGCGGCGCGGGTAAACGTCAGGCAGAGGATGCGCGACGGATCGGCGCCGTCGAGCATCAGCCGGAGCAGCCGGTCGACCAGCACCGTCGTCTTGCCGGTGCCGGCCGAGGCCGAGACCCAGACCGAGCTGCGCGGGTCGGCCGGATGCGTCATCCCGGCGCCGTTCGGGCCCATTCCTCCGCCTCTTCCTCGTCGTTGCGCTCGAGATGGCGATAGTCGGAAAACCGCGGCTTCCACTGCGGCGCCGGCACCGCGTAATAGGGTGTCGCCGGATCGTCGAACCGCGCGATCAACCTGCGCAAGCGGGCGAGCGCACGCTCGATCAGCGCCGCCGCATCGCCGTTGCCGATATCGGTGCGCTCGCCCGCCGGATCGCCGCCTTTGAGCCGCCAATATTCGAGCGCTGCAGCACCGCCGGTAAGCCCGCCAAACGCTCCTTCGCGCAGGATCGCCCCTTCGAGCGGCAATTGCGGGGCGAACCCGGCCTCGATCTGCTTCTTTTCCGGCACGCCGCCGGTCTTGTAGTCGATCAGCAAAAACCCGCCCGCCGCGAGGCGGTCGATGCGGTCGGCCGCCGCGGTCAATTCGAACCGGCCGCCCGGCATCTCCAGCAACAGGCTGCCCTTGCATTCGCTCAGGCGTTCGACGACATCGCCTCCCCGCCCGATCTCCAGCGCGACCAGCCAGCGCGCGACGCGCTCGAAACGCGGCCACCAAAAGGCCCAGGCGCCGGGACGCGACAGCTCGGCCTCGAAATGCGCCCGCCCAATGCCGAGCAGCACCTGCTCGGCATCTTCCGGCAAGTCGCGCGGAAAGCGGCGAATGAATTCGTCGAGCACGTTATGAATGGCGATGCCGAGATCGGCCCGGCTCGGGTCGGCGTCGAGCTCGTCGGCGGCCTTCAGCCGCAGGATGTGCCGGGCATAGATCGCGTAAGGGTCGCGCAGCCAGGTCTCGACTTGCGTCACCGAGAGCCGGCGCGGCCGCGCCGACAGCGGCGGACGCGGCTCGGGCGGCGGCAACGGGCGATAGGCTGCGGGCGCGTCGATCAGCCCGACCGCGGCGTTCACCGTCTCGTCCGGCCGCAGCCGGTCCTCGAGCCCGACCGCGCGCAGCACCGCGTCGAGACGCAGCAGCCAGCGCGACGGTGTCGTCGGCACCCCTTCGCTGCGCACCGCGCGGGTCAGCGCCACCTCGGGCGCGCCCGCCGCCTGCGCGAAATCGTGCGCGGCGATGCCGATCGCACGCTCCGGCACCGCGATCGCAAAGTCGCGCCGCATCTGCCGCGACATCCACGGGTCTTCTTCCGGCGCGCCGGGCCAGCTGCCTTCGTTGAGGCCGCCGAGCACGACGAGATCGGCCTGCTGCAGCCGCGCCTCCAAGAGCCCCCAGATCGCCAGCCGCGGGTGGCGGCCATAGACGGGCCGGACCACGACATCGGCCACCAGCGCCTCGAGCACGGCGGGGTAGTGGCGCCCGGCGAGCGGCGGCAAATCGCGTGCGGCGTCGATCAACTCGTGGCAAAAGCTTGCGGCTGTCTCACCGGCGGCGTCGCGCCACAGCCTTTGGCCGCCGGCTTCGGCATCGCTCGCCGCGAGCCGCTCGGCCGCCTCGACATGCGCTTCGGCGAGCCGCGCGAGCGCCACCCCGTCGGCGCCAAGCAAATCCGGCAACGCGCCGAGACAGGATTCGAGCCGATCGACAAACCGGGAGAGCCGCCATTGGCCGGTTCCGAGCGCCGCTCTGAGCCCGGCGACGCCGGGTGCCGGGCGCGGCCCGCGGATCGCTTTTTCGAGCTCGCGCGTCAATTCGCGAAACGCCGCCGGCGCGAGCCCACCCGCCGCCAGCGGATGCTTCAGCGCGGCGAGCAGCGGCACCGGGGCGAGCCCGCTCTCGGCGAGGCCGAGCACCAGCCGCAAAAAAGCGCCCGGCGGTGTGCGCGCCAGCGGCAGGCCGGCCGAATCGTCGATATCGATGCCCCAGCGGCGCAGCTCGGCGGCCACCCTGCGGGCGAGCCCGCGGTCCGGAGTGACCAAGGCCGCGGTCGCCCCCGGTGCTTCGAGCTTGCGCCGCAGCAACAATGCAATCGTCACCGCCTCGTGCTGCACATTGGCGCAGTCGTAACGGCTGAGCCCGGCCAGCGCGTCGGCGCCGAATTGCGGCAGATATTGCCAGGCGTCGGTGGTTGCCGCCGGGCGCAGCACCTCGCGCAGCAGGCCGGCGCGGGCCGGCGCCGCCTGGTCCGGGTGCCGCTCGGGCCAGTCTCGGACTGCCGCGCGATCGACATCGAGGTCGCGCAACAACCGCGCCAGCAGATGCTGCGGATGCGCATCGTCGGCTTCGATCGCCGACCATTCCTGCCGATCGCAGCCACGGTCCAGCCCGGCAAGGACAATCATGCCCCGATCGAGCGCGGCGACCGTCGCGATCAGCCCGGTGAGCGCGGGGATGCCGCCGGTCAGCCCGGCGGCGACGACCAGGTCCGGTGGTGGGAGACGGCGCCAGAGAGCGGCTTGGCGTTCGAGCAGGCGGTTGCGGCGCTCGGCCGGGTCGAAGGCGCCTTCCTCGGCCAGAATACTCGGCCAATGCCGCGGCAGCACCTCCAGGAATTTGCTGACCATCTGCCAATGCTCGGCGAGCTCGTCCGGCACCAGGTCGCCGAGCCGGTCGAAGCTCGCGCCTTCGCCAGCTACCTTGTCGAGAAGCCGGGCGAGGCTTGCGGCGAGGGCGGCGGCCTGGCCGGGCAGCAGCGGGTCGCGGCCGGGCTGCGCACCCCAGCGCATGACAAGCTGCGCCAGCAGCAGCCGTCGGCGCAATTCCGGGATCGCGGGCGGCACCTCCAAGCCCTCGCCGCCGGCCGTCTCGCCAACCGGCAGCAGCTCCCCCGAATCGAGGTCGCCGACCGGCTGCATCCGCGGCAGCAGCAGCGGCGAGCCCGGCTCTCTGCCCTCGACCGCCACACGCAGAAACGCCTCGCGCAATGCCCGCACCGCGCGTCGCGTCGGCAGCAATACCGTGACCCGCGGCAGGCGCAGCGGATCGCCGCCCGTCAGCCGCAGCAATCCTTCGGCCAGCACGGCGAGAAACGGGCGGCCTAGGGCGATCGTGAACAGATTGCGCCGAACGGGAGGCTCGCTCAAATTCATGATTTGTTCTAGCATAAGCGCAAGCGCATGGCAAGCCCTTCTTTTCATCGGGCCAAGCCGTCCGCCCGGCTTATCGGCTGCCGCGAGCCAGGTCCGGGGCCGGACGGCGCATCGACCTTTTTGTCAGGCGATGCGCTCGAAGACGCTGTGGTGCCGGGCGGTCAGCTTGGGGCGGATTTTCGTCACCCAATCGCCATAGGCGCCGGCCTTTTCCCAAGCCTCGCTTTTCATCACATCCTCGGAATCGAGCTCGTAAAGCGTCAGGTAGCGCTGCATCCCCGGCACCGTCGAATGTTCGAGCCGATAGCGCCCGGCGCTGCGCACCCCCGGGACTTTGACCAGCATCGGGTAGTGCTCGGTGTCGTAGACGCGGTTGAATTCGGCCTCGTGCTCGGCCGGGATGTCGAGCTGCACGGCAAAAAGATGGGCCATCGACGGCCGCCCTCAGGCGATCTTTTGAAAGATGCTGTGCTGGCGGTTTGTCGTGTGCGGCCGGATCTTGGGCTTCCATTCGCCGAGATCGGACGCCTCGGTCCAGGCCGGGCCATTGATGACCTCGGCATTGTCGCATTCATAGACCGCCAGATAGCGCGGCATCGTTGCGACCGTCGAATGGGCGAGCCGATAGCGCGTGCACGAGCGCACCCCCGGCACTTTGAGGATCGTCGGCACGTGGTCTTCGTCATAGATGCGGTTGAACTCGGCTTCGAGATGAGCCGGGACGTCCATTTGGACGACATACAGATACGACACGGCGTCGGTCCTCCGGATGCTGGCGGAACGGCAGAAGCTTAAGCGAAACTGCATCCGGTCTCGACAAGTTTCGCATCCGGCGCGGCGGCCGCGCGTCTTGACGCGGCTTTTCGGGCACCCCTAATTTTGGTCGCGTTCACCGGGACCACGATGCGAAGGGACACAGCGATGAAACCGACCGCCGTCACCGACAGCAATTTCGAGACCGCGGTATTGAAGGCCGATGGACCGGTCCTCGTCGATTTCTGGGCCGAATGGTGCGGGCCGTGCAAAATGATCGGGCCGTTTCTCGAAGACCTCGCTGCCGACAAGGCCGGCAAATTGACGGTGGCCAAGGTCAACATCGACGAAAACCCGCAAGCGCCGACCAAATACGGCGTGCGCAGCATCCCGACGATGATCCTGTTCAAAGACGGCAAAGCCACCGCCACCAAGATCGGCGCCATGCCCAAGAGCAAGCTCTACGAATGGGTCGATTCGGTGCTGTAGCGGTATGAGCATAAAACCGGCATTGCTGCCCGAGCCGTTCACGATCGAATTGCCCGCCTCGGATCTGCCGGAGCACATCCTCGCCCGCTTTCCTGAACGGCCTTCGCCCGAGGCGAGATTCGCCGTCACGATCGAGCCGGCGCAAACCGAGATGGAAAAGGTGGCGGCATTGACACGCGATATCGAAGAAGGCCTGGCGGATGTGGCAGCGGGCAGGGTGAGCGACGGCGATGCCGTATTTGCCCGATTGAAGGCCTGCTTTCCCGACACCTAAAAGAGGATGCCGCAGCTTCGGTTCGCACAAAAGGCCGAGGATGATGTTGCTGAAATCGGCAGGTATATTGCCAAAAGCAGCCCCGCCAATGCGGCGCGTTTTGTGGCGAGGCTCCAGCGATTGTGCCGGGTTCTCGCCGATCATCCCTTCCTCGGCCGTGCTCGCGACGATCTCATCCGCGGTGTGAGAGGTTCTACAGATCCAATTCGAGCAGCGGGGTCTTCGCGCGCGAGCAGCAGATCAGGACGTAGCGCTCGCGATCTTTGGCGGAAAGGATCTGGTCGCGATGCTCGGGCTCGCCGCCCAGATAACGGGTCAGGCAGGTGCCGCAATAGCCGAGCTCGCACGAGGTGCGCACGGCCACACCCTCGCGCCGCAAGACATCGACGATGGTTGCGCCCGCCGGCACCTCGTATTCGCCGCCGGTCCGGGCGAGCGCAATGCGGAACGGCCGGTGCTCGCCGAAATCGACATCGGACGGGCCGGTGAAATATTCGCAATGGACCGTGCCCGAGGGCCAATCCTCGGCGGCGGCGGCGACCCCCGCCATCAGCCCGGCAGGGCCGCAATAATAGAGGTGGGTGCCGGCCGGCGTGTCGCGGAGTGTGGCGGCGATGTCGAGACCGCGCGCCGGGTCGCCGCCATCGTAGTGAAAGCGCACCCGGCCTTGCGCGGCGAGGAGGTCGAGCTCGTCGCGGAATGCCGCCTCTTCCGGCGAGCGGGCGCAATAATGCAGCAGGAAATCGGCGCCGCGGCGGCGCAGCTCGGCGACCATCGCCATGACCGGGGTGATGCCGATGCCGCCGGCGATCATCAGGTGACGACGGGCGCCGTGGTCGAGCGGGAAGTTGTTGCGCGGCAACGACACCTCGACCAGGTCGCCGACCCGCAAGCCTTGGTGCAGCTTCAGCGACACACCGTTGCGGTCGTCCTCGCGCAGCACCGCAATGCAATAGCGCCGGCGCTCGGCCGGGTCGTTCCACAGCGAATAATCGCGCGGCGGCATATCGCCGAGGCGCATGCCGATATGCGCCCCGGCCTCGAAGCGCGGCAGGTCGCGCCCGCGCGGATCGACAAGCTCGTAGCCGTTGATCGCTTTGGCGAGATAGGTGATCGACCGCACCCGCAACAGCATTGCGAAAAGCTCCGGCTGCTCTCGCGACTATGCGCGCTCGCGGCCGCCGGCGCACCCCGCATGTTGCAGGGAGGAGCCGCGCAGACCAAGATCGCCCTTTATTCTCGTCGAGGAGCCTGAGCCATGCCGCTGCAATTCCGCCGGATCGTCACCGGCCACGACGCCGATGGGCGCGCCATCGTCCAGATCGACGAGATCGCCAAGAACCTGGTGTCGGCGCGGCCCGGAGCCACCGCCGGCGTGGTGTGGACGACCGAGGGGTTTCCCGTCGACAACAACGGCGATGCCGACGAGGGGCTGCGCAAAACCGGCACCACGCTCGCAAACGGGACGGTGTTTCGTATTCTCGAGCTCGCCCCCGGCAACAGCCCGCGCAACCACCGTACCGATTCGATCGATTATGCCGTGGTCATGTCGGGCGAGATCGACATGGAGCTCGACGGCACCACGGTCCACCTGAAGGCTGGCGATGTGCTGGTGCAGCGCGGCACGATCCACAACTGGGCCAACCGCGGCACCGAGCCTTGCGTCATCGCCTTTGTGCTGATCGCCGCCAATCCGGTCGAGGCTGGCGGCAAAACCCTGCACGCCCAAGGATGACGATCGGGATCCTGTCGGTCGAATTCGCACCCTCTGTCAGGCTTTGAGCCGGATGTCCTCCCAAGGGTAGGCGTAGCCGGTGCTCTTGAAGCTCGGAAACACATCCTGCCATTTCGTGGCGGCGATGCGCGGACCGATCGCGTTCATAAAGGCGTGGCGGAAGACCGGCACGAAATAATATTCGTCGAGCATCGTGCGCTGGATGTCGTAGGCGAGCTGCTTGCGCTCCTCCGTCTTGTCCGAGGCCAGATACGTCTCGTATTTGGCGTCGAGATCCTTGACGCAAAACGCATCGGCCGACAGAAACCCGCCGCATTTGAACACCGACTCGTACCAGTTGGCCCAGCTCGCCCCGATCCGCGCGCCGGCCAAAATGATGTTGACACCCGGCCATTCCTTGAGCCCGGCCTGGCGGCGCTTGGTATAGACCGCGCGTTCGAGCGTCTGCATCTTGGTGCGGATGCCGATCGCCTGCAATTGCGAGACGATACGCTCGCCGCGCGAATAATAAGGCGGCGCCGGCGTCAGCCAATCGACATGAAAGCCGTTCGGGTAGCCGGCCTCGGCCATCAGCTTTTTCGCCTTGGCGACGTCATGCGGCCATTTCGGCCACGGCATCCCGTAGAGCACGTCGTCGTTGATCCAATTGCCGTCGACGCGGCCGAGCCCGTCGCACTCGGCCTCATTCATCGCGTCGCGGTCGATCGCGAGGCTGATCGCTTGACGCACCCGTTTGTCGTGGAACGGGCTTTTCGGGTCCTCGAAGCCCGGAAATTCGAGCCAGAAATTGCCCGACACGACCGGCGCCAATATCATCTTAGGGTTGTTCTTGACCCGCTCGACCATCTCGCCCGGCACGTCGTAGATGATGTCGGCCTCGCCGCGCTCGAGCATTGCCACCCGCGTCGAGGCGTCGGGGACACTGACGATCGTGAAGTTCTTGACATGGACCGGGCGGTAATAGCCGTCGAACGCGGTGAATTCGAGCTTTGTCCCCGGCTCCTGCGCGGTGAGCCGATAGGGCCCGGCGCCGATCGGCTTTTGCGCAAACCCGCCCTGCCCCACCTTTTGATAATATTTCGCCGGCACGACCCAGCCGGCACCGCAGACATTGGCGGTGCCGAGGAGCCGCGGGAAATCGAGAAACGGCTCCTTGAACGTGAACCGGACCGTGCGCTCGTCGGGCGTCTCGACCGCGGCGGTCTTGTCGTGCATGACCTTGGCCCAGGCGCCGTGATAGTGCTCGTAGCTCCATCGGACGTCGGCTGGCGTCACCGGCGAGCCGTCGTGGAATTTGAGGCCCTGGCGGAGCTGGAAGGTGGCGCTTTTGGCGTCTTCGGCAAATTCGTAACGTTGGGCGAGCGCCAGATGGTCATAGAGCTTGTCGCGGAAATTCTTGATCAGCCCGTCCTGCACGACATTCAAGAAATTGTCGGGCGTGGCGCCGCCGTCATGCTGCTGCGGGTCGAGCCAGCGCGGTGCGATATTGGTGTGCCAGGCGAGCGTCATGCCGCCACTCGGCGTGACTGCGTCGGCGGCACCGGCAGCGCGCGGGCAAAGGGCACCGTCAGCGCCGTCGTCGCCAGGGCTGCGGTACGCAAAACGCTGCGCCGCGTCGGGTTCGTCTGTTCCATCCCATCCTCCCTTGCCGCAGCGGCGCGGTTGCCGTGCGGTCGCTGGCTCGTCGTCCTTGTTTGCCGGGCCGTTTTTCGCCCTATGCGCGGCGCTGCGCGCTGCCGATCGAGCCTTGCGCCTAATGTAATGCAGCCATGCGAGAATGTCTTTTTTTGATTCCGCGCGCGCCCCGATTTGCGCTCCTTTTCGCGGTCGCCGCGGCGCTCTTGTCGTGCCGGGGCTATGACCAGGTGCCGGGACAGGAGGCGGCGTGGCGCGACGTGGCGCCCGAGCTGGCGGGGATGTCCTCGGCAGAATTATGGCATTGCGCCGGGCCGCCCTGGAGCGAGGCCGGGACGCCTGCGGGGGCGGCGAGGATGGTCTACCGCTACGCCGATTTGAAAAATTATTGCGAAGTGACGCTGACCCTCGACCGCGGCCGGGTTCGGTCATTTCACCGCCAATTATTCGGCGCCCGAGTTTCTCTGGCTGCGCCCCGGCTACAATTATTGCGGACAGATTTTCGAGGGGTGCTTGCGCCCGCCACCGGGCGGGCCGACGCCTCAGCCGGCGGCCCGCGCCCGCTCGGCCGATGCTGCGCCGTAAAGAGCGGCAGCGCGCTTTTCAAAGGCGCCGACCATGCGCCGCACCGCCTCGCCGAACAGCATCTCGATGACTTTTTGCATCAGCCGCGACTTGAATTGGAAATCGACAAAGAAATCGATGCGGCAGCCGCCCGCGACAGGGGTGAAGCTCCAGTGGTTGGTCAAATAGCGGAACGGCCCCTCGGCATAGGTCACCTCGATCTGCCGTGGCGGGTCGAGCGCGACGCGCGAGGTAAAGCGCTCGCGGAACATCCTGAAGCCGATGACGAGGTCGGCGACGACGAGGCGAGGCTGCCGCTCGCGGATGCGCGCGGCGATGCACCACGGCAGGAACTCGGGATAGCGCTCGATATCGGCGACGAGCGCGAAAAGCTCTTCCGGCGTGTAAGGCAGCACACGCTGTTCGGCATGGGTCGGCATGGCGACAGATTTAGGCGGCGGCGAGGTGTGCGGCACGTGCGGCGCGCAGCCGCACAAAGTCTTCTCCGGCGTGGAACGAGGAGCGCGTCAACGGCGAAGCCGACACCAGCAAAAACCCCTTTCCCAAAGCCAGGCTGCGATAGGCGTTGAACTCGTCGGGTGTGACAAAGCGGTCGATCGCATGGTGCTTGCGCGTCGGCTGCAGGTATTGCCCGATGGTCAGAAAATCGACTTCTGCCGCGCGCAGATCGTCCATCACCTGCAGCACCTCCGTTTTATCTTCGCCGAGCCCGACCATGATCCCCGATTTGGTGAACATCGCCGGGTCGAGCCGCTTGACCTGGTCCAACAGCCGCAGCGAAGCGAAAATATCGCGCACCCGGCCTTACCTCGGCGTAAAGACGCGGCACGGTTTCGAGATTGTGGTTGAACACGTCGGGCCGGGCCGCGACCACGGTCTCGACCGCCCCTTCCTTCTTGAGGAAATCCGGCGTCAGGACCTCGATCGTGGTCTGCGGCGCGGCGGCGCGGATCGCCGCGATGGTGCGGGCGAACTGCCCGGCCCCGCCATCGTCGAGATCGTCGCGATCGACCGAGGTGACGACGACATGCGCCAGCCCCAGTGCTGCAATCGCCCGGCCGACGCGCGCTGGTTCGTCCGGGTCGAGAAGGTCCGGGCGGCCGGTGGCAACATTGCAGAAGGTGCAGGCGCGCGTGCAGACGCGCCCCAGGATCATCACCGTCGCGTGCTTTTGCTTCCAGCACTCGCCGATATTGGGGCAGGCCGCCTCCTCGCACACCGTGTTGAGCTGCTGCTCGCGCATCAGCCGCCGCGTCGCCTGGTATTCGGGCGATCCCGGCGCCCTGACCCGCAGCCACGGCGGCTTCGGCAGGACCGGGCTGTCGGGAAGATGCGCCTTTTCCGGATGACGGAGAGTCGTGCCGTTCGCCATGTTCGCCCGATTGTCCTGCTCTGGCTCGACCGAGAGGCTGGAAGCTATTCGAGATCGGAGGGAAGGATGGTGGTGTCATCGACCACCGCGACCGCTAATTGCTCTTTGGTCAGGTTTGTCACGTCGCGCAGGTCGGCGCCCCGCAAGATCGTTCCAGCCAGGACTGCGCCGGCCAGGTTGGCGCCTCTCAAATCTGCTCCCGTCAGGTCTGCATGGCTCAAATTGGCACGCGTCAAATTCGCATGCGACAGATTGGTTCGCCGGATCTTGGCGCCGGACAAGTCCAAAACAAAACCTTGGATTTCAGGCATCATATCATCCTGCTGGGGTTGGCTTCCGACAATGCTTCATTCAAAAACCTCATGATTTCTCGTATATCGACGCTTGGTTCAGCCTTGGTATCGTCACGGGTCCGCTCGCGGACATAAGCAGTCAGCGTCTCTAAAATCGGCACCCTATAGTCGGCGTATTGCGGATCACGGCTGATCCTCTTGAGGGTATAGATCGCCCCCAATCGCACTTCCAGTTTTTCACTGCCAAGCTGATCAATCGCGCGGTTGAACATCTCTACCACATGATTTCGTTGGGCAACCTCAGCTTGCTGCAGCGCCGCGATAGCCTGTCGATTGGATGCCCGGCTGCGCCACCATGCGAGAACCACCCCGAGAGCTGCCGCGACAATCAGCCCATAATTTCGAATCACCTCGCTGATCTGGATCAGATCGGCAATCCGATCGGGCGGCGCGACATTCGACGCCAAGCCACCGGCCTCTAGATGTGGAGCGCACGGGCATAAGCGGCAAGGACCGATTCGTGCATCGTCTCCGAGATGGTCGGGTGCGGAAAGATCGTGCGGATCAGCTCGGCCTCGGTCGTCTCCAGCGTCTTGGCGATGGTGAAGCCCTGGATCAGCTCGGTCACCTCCGCCCCGACCATATGGGCGCCCAAAAGCTCCCCGGTCTTGGCGTCGAACACGGTCTTGACCATGCCCTCGGGCTCGCCGAGCGCGATCGCCTTGCCGTTCCCGATAAACGGGAAATGCCCGATCTTGACCTCGTAGCCGGCGTCTTTGGCGGCCTGCTCGGTCAGACCGACGCTGGCGATTTGCGGCCGGCAATAGGTGCAGGCCGGGATGTTTCTGGGGTCGAGCGGGTGCACGTCGTTGACCCCGGCGATGCGCTCGACACAGACCACACCCTCATGGCTCGCCTTGTGCGCGAGCCAGGGCGGGCCGACCAGATCGCCGATCGCGTAAACGCCGGGCTCGCCGGTGCGCAGCCACTCGTCGACGACGACATGCGTCTTCTCGACCGCGA
The DNA here is from genome assembly GCA_963702685.1 of uncultured Alphaproteobacteria bacterium. Lineage (GTDB taxonomy): Bacteria > Pseudomonadota > Alphaproteobacteria > ATCC43930 > CGMCC-115725 > AP-15. Next base: position 156,275 of record CAVPDQ010000020.1, read on the forward strand.
CCGCGGTGTTTTCGAGGCCGATCCCCTCGACATTGCCGACGATCCCCACCGCCAGGATGACCCGCTCGACCGCGATCTCCGGTCTCCCGCCGGCGCCTTCGACCCCGACCGTGACCCCTTCGCCGTTGCGCTTCAAAGATTTGACCGTGGCCCCGGTATGGATCGTGATTCCCTGCTTCTCGAACGACTTGCGGGCAAAGGCGGAGATTTCCTCGTCCTCGACCGGCAAGATCCTGTCGAGCACCTCGACAACCGTAACATCGGCCCCCATGTCATGGTAAAAGCTGGCAAATTCGATGCCGATGGCGCCCGATCCGACGACCAGCAGCGATTTCGGGATCGTGTCCGGGATCATCGCTTCCTTGTAGGTCCAGACCCGCTCGCCATCGGGCTCGAGCCCCGGCAAGGCGCGCGCCCGCGCCCCGGTCGCCAAAACGATGTGCGGCGCGGCGAGATCGGCGACCGCTTTGCCGTCCTTCTCGACCGCGAGCCGCCCTTTGCCGTCGAGCCGCCCCTGTCCGTCGAACACCGCAACCCGGTTCTTTTTCAGCAGATAACCGACCCCGTTCGACAGCTGCTTGGCGACGGCACGCGAGCGGGCCACGACCTGCTTCGCGTCAAAGCCGACTTCCTTAGCCGAAAACCCATAATCGCCAAGGTGATGCAGGATGTGGTTAATCTCGGATGTGCGCAACAGCGCCTTTGTGGGAATGCAGCCCCAATTGAGGCAGATGCCGCCCAAATGCTCGCGCTCGACGAGGCCCACCTTCATCCCGAGCTGCGCCGCGCGAATCGCCGCGACATAGCCCCCCGGCCCGCCGCCGACGACGATCAGGTCGAATGAGTTGTCGGCCATCAGAGCAGCATCGTCAGCGGCTCTTCGACGAGCTTTTTGAAAGCGGCGAGGAATTGGGCGCCGACCGCACCATCGACCGCGCGGTGGTCGCAAGAGAGGGTGCAGCTCATCACCGTCGCTACCGTGAGCGCGCCGTTTTTGACGACCGGGCGCGGTTCGCCGGCGCCGACCGCGAGAATGCCGCCATGCGGCGGGTTGATCACGGCGGCGAAGTCGCGCACGCCGTACATGCCGAGGTTGGAGATCGAAAAGGTGCCGCCTTGAAACTCTTCGAGCTTCAATTTGCCGGCGCGGGCGCGAGCGGCGAGGTCCTTGGTCTCGGCGGCGATCGTCGCCAGCCCCTTGCGGTCCGCCGCTTTGACGATCGGCGTGATCAGCCCGTCATCGAGCGCCACCGCGACCGCAATATCGACGGTATCCCAAAGGAGGATCGCCTCGTCGCTCCACGACGCGTTGGCCGCCGGCACCTTGCGCAGCGCAAGCGCCGCCGCGCGGATCACAAAATCGTTCAAAGAAATGCGGTAGCCGTCTGACTTTGCGTTCAACTCGCTGCGGATCTTCAGCAGCGCATCGATTTCGCAATCGATCGTCAGATAGAAATGCGGGACGGTCTGCTTCGATTCGGTGAGACGGCGGGCGATGACCCGGCGCATCGCGCTGAGCGGCCGCTCGGTGTAGGGGGCGTTGCCGGCAAGTGCCGCCACCCGCTCCTTGGTCAGCGCCGGTGCGGCAATTGCGGCCTGCGGCGCCGCCCGCGGCGTTTCGGCGGGTGTCGCGCGACCGCTTGGTGAGAGCCGCCTTCGATATCGGTCTTGACGATGCGGCCCTGCGGTCCCGAGCCCTTGATCGCGGCGAGGTCGAGCCCCGCCTGCTGCGCCATCCGCCGCGCCAAAGGGCTCGCGAATACCCGCCCGTCGCCATTTCTCGCCGGGGTTGGTGCAGCCGGGACCTCCGGCGCAACCGGGGCCTCGGGCGCGACCAGCGCCGCTTCGGCCGGTGCCGGCGTCTGTGGCGGCGCGGCGGCGGGCTCGGCCAAATTTTTCAGCGCCGAGGCGTCCTCATCCTCGCCGAGCAGCACCGCGATCGGCTGGTTGACCTTGATTCCCTGGGCGCCTTCGGGGACCAGCAGCCTGCCGATTTTGCCGTCGTCGACGGCCTCGACCTCCATCGTCGCCTTGTCGGTCTCGATCTCGGCGACGACATCGCCCGAATGGACCTCGTCCCCCTCCTTTTTCAGCCATTTGGCGAGGTTGCCTTCGGTCATCGTCGGCGACAGCGCCGGCATCAGGATCTCGATCGGCATGAATTTTCAGCCCTTTGGGCAGTCAGGCCGCTACCGATAGGCGACGTCGCGCGCCGCAGCGACGATGTCTTCGACCTGCGGCACGGCGAGGCGTTCGAGGTTGGCGGCGTAGGGCAACGGCACATCCTTGCCGGCGACCCGCTTTAACGGCGCGTCGAGCCAGTCGAAGCATTCTTCCATGACCCGCGCCGCGATCTCGGCGCCGATGCCGGCAAACGGCCAGCCTTCCTCGACCGCGACGATCCGGTTGGTCTTTTTGACCGAGGCGGCGACAGTTTCGATGTCGAACGGCCGCAGGCTGCGCAGATCGACAATTTCGGCCTCGATCCCGATTTTTGCCAACTCTTCAGCGGCTTGCAGCGCGAGCTTCACCATGCGCGAGAAGGCGGTGATGGTGACGTGCCGGCCGGCGCGGGCAATCCGCGCCTTGCCGATCGGCACCAGAAACTCGGGGTCGTCGGGCACGGCAAAGCTCTCGCCATAGACGAGCTCGTGCTCGAGAAAGACGACCGGGTTCGGGTCGCGGATCGCCGATTTCAACAGGCCCTTATGGTCGGCCCCGGTATAGGGGGCGACGACCTTGAGCCCGGGGCAATGCGCATACCAGCTCGCATAGCATTGCGAATGCTGGGCGGCGACCCGCGCCGCGACGCCGTTCGGCCCGCGAAACACGATCGGGCAGGTCATCTGTCCGCCCGACATGTAATGCGTCTTTCCTGCCGAATTGATAATCTGGTCAATCGCCTGCATCGCGAAGTTGAAGGTCATGAACTCGACGATCGGCCTCAGCCCGGCAAACCCGGCGCCGACCCCGAGCCCGGCAAAGCCCTGCTCGGTGATCGGGGTGTCGATGACCCGCCGTGCGCCGAACTCCTGCAAGAGCCCCTGGCTGACCTTGTAGGCGCCCTGATATTCGGCGACCTCCTCGCCGAGCAGAAACACGGTCGCGTCGCGCCGCATCTCCTCGGCGATCGCGTCGCGCAGCGCCTCGCGCACGGTTATCGTCCGGGTCTCTCCGGCATATTCCGGCTCGGCCACGGGTTGCGGCATTTTGGCCGACGGTGCCGCGGGTGCCGGCTGCGGCGGCCGGGCGGCCGGCGGCGCAGGCCTGGTCGCGACCTTCGCCAGCTGCTCGCCATTGGCCGCGATCACCGCGATCGGGGTGTTGACCGCGACATGCTCGGTGCCTTCGGGAATGACGATCTCGGCAAGCACGCCCTCATCCACCGCCTCGACCTCCATCGTCGCCTTGTCGGTCTCGATCTCGGCGAGCACGTCGCCGGCGCTGACCGGCTCGCCCTCGGTCTTGAGCCAACGCGCGATCTTGCCTTCGGTCATCGTCGGCGACAGCGCCGGCATCAGCACGTCGGTAGCCATGGCTCAGCAAATATCCGTTCAGGCCTCGACCAGCACTCAGGCCTCGACCAGCACTCAGGCCTCGACCAGCACATCGGTCCATAATTCGGCGGGGTCCGGCTCGGGGCTGTCTTGCGCGAATTGCGCGGCTTCGGCAACGAGCGCGCGAATTTCGCCGTCGATCGTCTTCAAGGTGGCCTCGGCGGTGCCGCCTTCGACGAGGCGGCGGCGCGCCTGGTCGATCGGGTCATGCTCGGCTCGCATCTTGTTGACCTCGTCGCGCGTGCGGTATTTGGCCGGGTCGGACATCGAATGGCCACGATAGCGATAGGTCAGCATCTCCAACAGGATCGGCCCATGGCCGGAGCGCGCATGCTCGACCGCGGCGGTCCCGGCCTCGTGCACCGCCAGCACGTTCATGCCGTCCACCTGCTCGCCGGGAATGCCATAGGCGACGCCGCGGTGAAACAGGTCGGTCCGCGCCGTGGCGCGGTCGATCGAGGTGCCCATGCCGTAGCGGTTGTTTTCGATCACATAGACCACCGGCAATTTCCACAGCGCTGCCATGTTCAGGCTTTCGGCGACCTGCCCCTGGTTGATCGCGCCGTCGCCCAGATAGGTCAGCGAGATCATCCCGTCTTCCTTATAGCGATGGGCAAAGCCGAGCCCGGTGCCGATCGGCACCTGCGCGCCGACGATGCCGTGGCCGCCAAAAAAATTCTGCTCGCGGCTGAACATGTGCATCGAGCCGCCCTTGCCGTGCGAGTAGCCGCTCTTCCGCCCCGTCAATTCCGCCATGACCCCTTTAGGGTCCATGCCGCAGGCCAGCATGTGGCCGTGGTCGCGGTAGGAGGTGACGACGGTATCGCCGGGCTTCAGCGCCGCCTGCATGCCGACAACCACCGCTTCCTGGCCGATATAGAGATGGCAAAAGCCGCCGATCAGCCCCATCCCGTACATCTGCCCGGCGCGCTCCTCAAACCGTCGGATCAACAGCATGTCTCGGTAATATTTGAGCAATTCCTGCGGCGGGACTTGGCTCTCCGCGAATTTGACCTCGCCCTCGACCGCCATGCCGTTTCCTCCGCCCGCCCCGCCTGCGCCACGTGCGAGACTTGCCCAAGCATGGTGGCAAACCCCCTCCTTTGCAACCTTGGCCGGTTCACATCACTGCGCGGAGGCCGGGAATCGCTGGGCCGGCGGCCCGGTCACTTCGGGGGCGGCTCCATAATCACGATTTCATCGGGGGCGGCGAGGTTGAGCGCGGCGCGCACCCGTTCGTCGAGCAGATCGGGGTCGAGATGGTCGGGCGTCATGTCGACGACCTTGGACCGCAGCACAGCGCTCTGCGCGCGCAAATCGGCGAGCTGGCTGTTCTCGGCGTGAATTTCGCGGGTCAGCCGCACCCAGGCGAGCAGCCCGCGGTCGCCTTCGACAAGGTGATAGGCGAAATAGCCGGTCAACGCGATCCCCAAGGCGGGACCGACCATGCCCCGCGCCCGCCGCCGCATGTCGCGTGCCGCGATCATGCCGTGAATGGATCACCCGCGGGCGTCGCCGTCAACCTCGGATTGCAGGTTTCGTTTCGCCAGCCGGTCGAAGGCGATCAGGGTTTCGAGCAGGGCCGGCAGCGATTTGAGCGGCAGCATGGTTTGCCCTTCGCAGGGCGCGCGGTCGGGGTCTTGATGGGTTTCGAGAAATATCGCGGCGACGCCGACCGCCGCCGCAGCGCGCGCCAGCACCGGACCGAACGCGCGCTCGCCGCCCGAACGGTCGCCGAGCCCGCCCGGCTGCGCCACCGCATGGGTCGCGTCGAACACGACCGGATAGCCGGTCTCGGCCATGATCGGCAGGGCGCGCATATCGACGACCAGCGTGTTGTAGCCAAAGCTCGCCCCACGCTCGCATAAGAGGATGCGCTCGTTGCCGGTCGAGGCGACCTTGCCCGCCGCGTTTTTCATATCGTGCGGCGCGACGAATTGCCCCTTCTTGATGTTGACCGGCTTCCCGGTCCTGCCCGCGGCAACCAAGAGATCGGTCTGGCGGCACAGAAACGCCGGCGTCTGCAACACATCGACGATCTCGGCAACCGGCGCGCATTGCTCGGGCATATGGACGTCGGTCAATACCGGTAGCCCCGTCCGCTCGCGAATCTCGGCGAGGATCGGCAATCCCGCCGCCATGCCGATGCCGCGCGCGCCGGCGATCGAGGTCCGATTCGCCTTGTCGAACGAGGTCTTGTAGATCAATGCGATGCCGAGCTTTTTTGCGATCTCGGCAAGCGCCGCGCTCGTTTCGAGCGCATGCGCCCGGCTTTCGAGCGTGTTCGGCCCGACGATAAACACCAGCGGCAGATCGTTGCCGATCGTGATATCGCCGACCTTCACATGGCGCGGCGTCATCGAGTGGTCCTCACACCAGCCGCGACTGATCGAGCGCGGCGCGGATAAACGAGGTAAAGAGCGGGTGCGGCTCGAACGGCCGCGATTTCAGCTCGGGGTGAAACTGGACGCCGACGAACCACGGATGGTCCGGCAATTCGACGATCTCGGGCAGGATGCCGTCGGGCGACATGCCGGAAAACCGCAGCCCCGCATCTTCGAGCCGCTCCTTGTAGCCGATATTGACCTCGTAGCGGTGGCGGTGGCGCTCGCTGATCCGCTCGGCCCCGTAGATCTCGGCGACCCGGCTGCCGGGTGCGAGCACCGCCTCATAGGCGCCGAGCCGCATCGTGCCGCCCATATCCTCGTTCGAGTTGCGCCGCTCGACCGCATTGCCGTGCAGCCATTCGGTCATCAGACCCACGACCGGGTGCAGGCACGGCCCAAACTCGGTCGAGCCCGCGCCGGAGAGGTCGGCCAAATCGCGCGCCGCCTCGATCACCGCCATATGCATGCCAAAGCAGATGCCGAAATACGGGACCCGCCGCTCGCGGGCAAAGCGGGCGGCCTCGATCATGCCTCTGGTGCCGCGCTCGCCAAAGCCGCCGGGGACGAGAATGCCGTGCACCTCTTCGAGCTTTTGCACCGCCGCGGCTTCGGCCTCGAACACCTCCGCATCGATCCAATCGAGATCGATGCCGACATTGTTGGCGAGCCCGCCATGGGTCATCGCCTCGGTCAGCGATTTGTAGCTGTCCTGCAGATGCGTGTATTTGCCGACGATGCCGATCGTCACCCGCCCCTCGGGCTTTTTCAGGCTCTCGACGATCGCGTGCCAGCGGCCGAGATCGGGCTCGGGGCTGTCGAGCCGGAAATGGTCGCACACCTCGCGGTCGAACCCCTCGGCGTGATAGGCGGCGGGCACGGCATAGATCGTATCGCTGTCGAGGGCGGGAATGACCCGGCTTTCGCGCAGATTGCAGAAGAGCGCGATCTTGCGCCGTGCCGCGAGCGGGATCGGCCGGTCGCAGCGGCATAAGAGAATGTCGGGCTGGATGCCGAGCGCCAGCAATTCCTTGGTCGAATGCTGGGTGGGCTTCGTTTTCAGCTCGGCGGCCGAGGGGATGTACGGCACCAGGGTCAGATGCACGTAGAGGACGCGCTCGCGCCCGAGCTCGTAGCCGAGCTGGCGAATCGCCTCCAAAAACGGCAAGCTCTCGATGTCGCCGACGGTGCCGCCGATTTCGCACAAGACGAAATCCTCGCCGGCGAGATCGGCCTGGATGAACTCCTTGATCGCGTCGGTGACGTGCGGGATCACCTGGACCGTGGCGCCGAGATATTCGCCACGCCGCTCGCGCCCGATCACGGTCGAATAGATGCGGCCGGTCGTCACCGAATCGCTGCGCCGCGCGGCGACCCCGACATAGCGCTCGTAATGGCCGAGATCGAGGTCGGTCTCCGCCCCATCGTCGGTGACGTAGACCTCGCCGTGCTGATAGGGGCTCATCGTCCCCGGATCGACATTGAGGTAGGGGTCGAGCTTGCGCAGCCGCACGCTGAACCCGCGCGCCTGCAAGAGCGCGCCGAGTGCGGCAGCCGACAACCCCTTGCCGAGAGAGGAGACCACGCCGCCGGTAATAAAGATGAACCGCGTCATGGACCCTCAGCCTAAAGCATTGCGGCGGCGGTGTCCCGTTTGCTGATCGGCGGGCAGCCTCGCTAATGCGCGAGCGGCGCGCTCGGCTTGGCCGGTGCCGGCGATGGCACGGGCGCCTTTGGCGCCGCCGGCACGACCGGCACGGCGGGGCCCGACGGAACGGCCGGCGAACCCTGGTCCATGATCGAGCGCGGCGCATGCTGGCGGTTGTTCAGCACCACCAGCAGCACGCTCGTGATCATAAAAGCGGCGGCCAGCACCGCGGTCACCCGCGTCAGCAAATTTGCCGTGCTCCGCCCGGTCATAAACCCCGACATGCCGCCGCCGCCCATCCCGAGCGCGCCGCCCTCGCTCTTCTGCAGCAAGATGACCCCGACCAGCGCGACCGCGATCAGGACGTAGACGACGAACAGCAGGATGATCATGGGCCAGAAGGTAAGCGCGAATTGCCGGGGAAGCAGCGCTTTTTAATCCGATCCCGTTCGGTAAGCCAGCGCCTCAGAGCTTGTGAAGGAGTTGTCGGATGGCTGGATCGACGCCGTGCGCCCTTCGAGACGGCCGCTGCGCGACCTCCTCAGGGTGAGGGTGTTTTCTTAGTATCATCAATAACGTACCTCATGGTGAGGAGCGCCGAAGGCGCGTCTCGAACCACGCACGGCGCCCATGCCGCACCCTGTTTTCGTTTCGAGACCAAGTCCTTCACACGCTCTCAGCCGCAGCTCTTGGCGATCGTCCAGAAATCGTCGGCGAGGAGGCTGGCGCCGCCGACCAGCGCGCCGTCGACTTCCTCGAGGCCGAGAATCCCCGCAGCGTTGCGCGGGTTGACCGAGCCGCCATAGAGAATCCGAGTGTCGGGCGACAGCCGGGCGCGGATCGCCGCATGCATCAGGGCGATGTCTTCGAGGGTCGCCGACAGCCCGGTGCCGATCGCCCAGACCGGCTCATAGGCGACGACCAGCCGGCCCGGCGCCGTCCCGTCCGGGAGCGACCCGGCGAGCTGGGCGGCGACCGTGGCGACGGCGTTTCCGGCCTGCCGCTCTGCTTGCGTCTCGCCGACGCAAAGCACGGCGACGAGCCCGGCGCGGCTCGCGGCAGCGACCTTGCCGCGGATTTCGGCGTCGGTTTCGCCATGCCCGTGGCGGCGCTCGGAATGGCCCAGGATCACATGGCTGCAGCCGGCGTCGGCCAGCATCTCGGCGCTGATGTCGCCGGTATGGGCGCCGTTGGCCAGCGCATGGCAATCCTGCCCGCCCAATGCGACGGCGCTGCCCAAGAGCACCTCGTGCAGCGCCGCCAGCAAGGTCGCCGGCGGACAGACCAGCACATCGCACAAAACCGTTTCGGCCCGCGCCCGGCGCGCCACATCGCCGGCCAAGGCCAGCCCGTCGGCGCGCCGCCCGTTCATCTTCCAATTCCCGGCGACGAGCTTTTTCCCTCTCGGCATCTGCTGCTCCGACCTGCCGCGACAAGGAGGCGAGTTGCGGCGCTTCCGACGCCTCTCTATCCTACGATCCCATCGGCAATGGGGGCGGGTCAATGCGGCCCGTCCGGGCCAAAGGGCGATCCGCCGCATGCTCCAAGCGATCCGCTCGCGCGCCGCATCGGTCGTCGTCAAAGTGCTGTTCGGCATGCTGATCCTCAGCTTTGGCGTCTGGGGGATCGGCGACATTTTCCGCAACCGCGCGCCCGATACCGTCGTCGCCACCGTCGGCGGCGAAACCATCGACGCTGCGGCTTTGCAGAATGCGTTGCAGCCGGTGCTCGAACGGCTGCGCCTGCAAACCGGCGGCACGGTCGATCTGGAGCAGGCAAAAAAGCTCGGGGTCGTCGATCGGGTGCTCGACCAGCTGGTTGACCGTGGCCTCGCTGACCAGGAGACGGCGCGATTGCAGCTCGACGTGTCGGACGAGGCGGTGCGCAGCACGATCAGCCACGACCCGACATTCCAGGGACAGAACGGCGTCTTCGACCGCGCCGCCTTTAACGCGATGCTGGCCGCGAATCACATGAGCGAGGGCCAGTATGTCGAGACGACGCGGCGCGAGGTCGCGGCGCGCGACCTGTTCGGCGCGGTCACCTCGGGTGCGGCGGCGGCGCCGGCGCTGGTCGATGCGCTCTACCGGCACCGCAACGAAACCCGAATCGCCGATATCGTCAGCCTGCCGTCCGCGAATGCCGGCGATGTCGGCCAGCCGACCGATGCCCAGCTCGACGCCTTTTACAATGCGCACAAGGATTTGTTCCGGGCGCCGGAATACCGCGGCTTTACCCTGGTGAGCCTGACCCCGTCCGACCTCGCCCAAAAGATCGAGATCCCCGAGGCGAAGCTCAAAGAGCAATACGACCAGCGCCGCGACGACTTTGTCGTTCCCGAGCGCCGCGATGTCCAGCAGATCCTGGCTCCCTCGGAGGCCAAAGCCAAGGAGGCCAAAGCCGCGCTCGCCGCCGGCAAGGACTGGAGCGACGTCGCGACGGCGATCGTCAAGCAGGCGCCCGATACGATCGATCTCGGTCTGATGAAGCGCGAAGAGATGCCGCGGGAGCTCGCCGATATCGCGTTTTCGCTGCCGCTGAACAAACCGAGCGACCCGATCGAGACGTCGCTCGGCTGGCACATTCTGCGGGTCGTCAAAATCGAGCCGCCGGCAACCCAGACCTTCGCCCAGGTCAAAGCCAAGCTCCAGGCCGACCTCGCGCACGACCAGGCGGTCGATCGCATCTACAAGATCGCCGACCAGGCCGACGACGCGCTCGCCGGCGGCGCCACGCTCGAAGAGGCGGGAGCCAAGTTCAAGCTGAAAAAGACCGTGGTCGAGGCGGTCGATCAGCAGGGTCTCGGCCGCGACGGCAAAAAGGTGGCGCTGCCGATCGCTCCCGACGAGGTGCTCAAGCTCGCCTTCGCCACCAACCAAGGCCAGACCAGCCGGGTCACCGAGACCAAGGGCGACGCGGTCTTTGCGCTGCGCACCGACAAGGTGGTGCCGCCCGCGACCCGGCCGCTCTCCGAGGTCAAGGCCGCGGCGATCGCCGCCTGGCAGGTCGATGCCCGGCGCGACCGTGTCGCCAAGGAGGCGGCCGCACTCGCCGCGGCGGTCAAGCCGGGCATGAGCCTCGCAGCGGTAGCCGGCGAGAAAGGGCTCAAGGCGGTCACCTCGGCGCCCTTTTTGGCCCGGCCGGGTCCGGGCGAGGCGGTGCCGCCGGTGCTGATCCCCAAATTGTTCGCGGTCAAGCCGGGCGGTGTGGTGACCGGCTCGGACGAAAGCGGCTATTTTGTCGCCCAGCTCGCCAAGATCGACGCACCCGGCGCGGGAAAGGCGTCGGATGCCGCCAAAGCCGAGCTCGAGCGCGAGCTGAAAGCCGGCCTGCAAGCGGGCCTCGCCGCCGAATACACCCAGGCGCTGCGCGCTCGTTTCCCGGTGACCGTGCACCGCGATACGCTCGACCGCCTGTTCTGAGCGAATGCTCGGCGGCGCGCGCAAGGAAGCACCGGCTGCGGCGCGTTCGACCGAAACACCCCCGAGCGAGACATACCTGCGGCCGAGCGACCTGGTCTATGCCGTAAACGAGATGCCGCCGCCGCTGCGGCTGGCGCTGATCGGCCTGCAATACGCGGTCATGACCGCGATCTACCTGATCATCGTCGCGATCATCCTGCGCCACGCCCGGGTCACCGAGAGCGACAGCGTCGCGGTGATGGGGATCGCCTGCCTCGCATTGGCGATCGGCACCGCGTTGCAGGCGCTCCCTTACGGCCCGATCGGGTCGGGCTTTCTGGCGCCGCCGGTATTTTCGGCGACCTATCTCGGCCCCTCGGTCTTGGCGGCAGAGGCGGGAGGCATGCGGCTCGTGCTCGGCATGACCCTGTTCGCAGGCGTCGTCGAAGTGCTGGTCGGCCTCGCGATCAGCCGGCTGCGCCTGATCGTCACCCCGATCCTGAGCGGCCTCACCGTCTTCGTCGTCGGATTGCAGCTCGGTGTCGTCGGCATCGGCGAGTTTCTCGACGTGCACCACGTGGCGCCGCTCGCCTTTCATCGGCATCTGACGGTCACCGTGCTGACCCTCTCCGCCTGCATCGCGCTCAGCATTTGGGGCCGCGGCACGACAAAGCTCTTGTGCTCGCTGATCGGGCTCGCGACCGGCATCGGCAGCGGCTGGCTCCTGGGGGTCGTCACCTCGTCGCAGCTCGCCGCCGCCGCCCACATCCCGTGGTTTGCGATCCCGCATCTGGCGCTGCCCGATTACCGGTTCGACCCGGGCCTGCTGCCCGCGTTTTTCGCCGCCGGGGTCGCCGCCGCCTTGCGCGCCGTGGGCGTGGTGACGACCTGCCAACGCATCAACAATGCCGCCTGGCGCCGGCCCGACATCCCCAATATCCGCAAGGGTGTCTTGGCCGACGGGTTCGGCACCATCGCCAGCGCCGCGCTCGGCGCGCCCGGCCTGAACATTGCGCCGAGCCTGGTCGGCATCTCCAGCGCCACCGGGGCGACGAGCCGTGCCATCGCCTTTGCCGCGGCGGCGATCCTGGCGTTGTTCGGCCTGTCGCCAAAGCTTTCCGGGCTGTTTTTGCTGGTGCCGCAGGAGATCGCCGGCTCGCTCTTGGTCTTTACCGCATCCTTTATGATTACCGGCGGCATGCAGATCATGCTGTCGCGCCCGGCCGGCACCCGCGGCGTCTATGTGATTGGTGTCTCGACCCTCTTGGCGCTCAGCGAAAACGTCTTTCCGAATTATTTTCGGGCACTCTCGCCCCTCGCCCGCAGCCTTGCTTCGAGCCCGCTCGCGCTCGGGCTCAGCGCCGCGATCGTCTTGACCTTGGCGTTCCGGTTTGGCGCACGCCAACGGGTCGAGACGCAATGGAGCGGGGCCGAAGGCGGGATCGACGCTGCGGTCGGGCTGCTGCGCGACAAGACGCTGGATTGGAAGGTCGCCCGCGACGTCGCCGAAACCGCGGTCGCCCAGGCGAAATCGGTCCTCGACTACATCCTCGGCGAATATGCGCAGCGCCCCGAAGGCGTGCTGCGCGCCTGGTACAACGGCATCGAGCTCGACATCGCCATCGCCTATGACGGCGCCCACGCTCCACCCCTGCCGCCGAGCGAGCGCCCGCCGCCGGCGCAAAGCGATCTCGACAACGAGGAAGAAGCCGCTTTTGCCGGGCTGCGCGACTTTCTCCACAGCCTCGCCGCCGACCGCAAGCTGGTGCGCCAGCGCCGCGGCCGGGTCACCGTGCGCCTCTCCTACGCGGTGTGACGGCCGGCGCCGCGCCCCCTTGCCCGCTCGCTCAAGCGACCAGCTTGAGACCGATGATCCCGGCCAAGATCAGTCCGATGCAGGCGAGACGCAGCGCCGTTGCCGGGTCCCCCAGCAGCCAGATCCCCAATAACGCGGTCCCGATCGTGCCGATCCCGGTCCACACGGCATAGGCGGTGCCGACCGGCAAGGTCTTCAGCGCCAGCCCGAGCAGGCCGAGGCTCGCGGCCATGCTGGCGACGGTCAGGACCGTCGGCAGAAGCCGGGAGAACCCGTGGGTGTATTTCAGCCCGATCGCCCAGCCGACCTCGAGCAACCCGGCGACCGACAGGTAGGCCCAGCCCATGACCAATTCTCCGTCGCGGCGGGCCGCGCCCGGCTCGCGATCACGCCACCGCCGTCGCGAGCCCGGCGAGGGCCGCAGCAATGATCGGCATGCCGATCTCGGCCCGTGCGGTCATCACCGATTCCGGGTGAAATTGCACGGCGGCGATCGGCAATTCGACATGCTCGAGCGCCATGACGACACCGTCGGTGCTCTGCGCGGTCACCTTCAGCACACCTGGCATGGTCGCGCGCCGGGCGCACAGCGAGTGATAGCGGCCGACCGTGAACTCGGCCGGCAGGCCGCGCAGCAGCCGGCCGCCCAGGACCTGCACGGTCGACGCCTTGCCGTGATACGGGACGCCGAGCAAATCGAGCGAGCCGCCGAAATATTCGACGATCCCTTGCAGGCCGAGACAGACGCCAAAGACCGGGATTCGCCGCTGCACCAATAGCCCGATCGTCTCGGCCATCGCAAAATCTTGCGGCCGCCCCGGCCCCGGCGACAGCACGACGAGATCGGGCGCCCGGTCGCTGTGCAGCTCGGCGCGCTGCAGCTCGGCGCGCGCCAGATCGGGGCGCATCGTCGCGACCTCGGCACCGGTCGTGCGGATGTAGTTCGCCAAAGTGTGAACAAACGAATCCTCGTGATCGACCAGCAGAACCCGGCGCCCGCGCCCCGCAGACATCGTTTCGGCCGGTGCCGCGGCTGGTGCGATGCCCGCCCGCCCGCGGATCGCCGTGAACAGCGCCGACGCCTTCAGCCGGGTTTCGGCTTCCTCCGCCTGCGGGTCGCTGTCGTAAAGCAAGGTCGCGCCGGCGCGCACCTCGGCCACCCCGTCCTGCATGCGGATCGTGCGCAAGGTGAGCCCGGTGTTCATGTTGCCGTCAAAGGTGACGCGGCCGATCGCCCCGCCATACCAGCGCCGCGACGAGCGCTCCTCCGCCTCGATAAAGCGGATCGCCCATAATTTTGGCGCGCCGGTCACGGTGACCGCCCAGGCATGGCTCAAAAACCCGTCGAGCGCGTCGAATTGCGGGGCGAGCTCGCCCTCGACATGATCGACGGTGTGGATCAGCCGCGAATAGATCTCGATCTGGCGGCGGCCGATGACGCGCACGCTGCCCGGCACCGACACCCGCGACTTGTCGTTGCGGTCGACATCGGTGCACATCGTCAATTCGCTCTCGTCCTTTTTCGAGTTCAGCAGCTCGCGAATCCGCTCGGCATCCTCGACCGGGTCGCGACCGCGCGCGATCGTGCCGCTGATCGGGCAGGTCTCGATCCGCCTGCCCTCGACGCGGACATACATTTCGGGCGAGGCGGCAACCAGCAGCTCGCCCTCTCCGAGGTTGATCAGCGCGCCGTAAGGTGCCGGGTTCGCCTGGCGCAGCCGCTGAAAGACGGTGCTCGGCGGGTCGGCGCAGGCATCGGCGAAAAGCTGCCCGCATACGACCTCAAACAAATCGCCACGGTGGAAGGCCGCCCTGGCGCGCTCGACCAGGGCCGCGTATTCGCCGGGGCCGTGATCGCTCTCGTGCGGACGCTCTGCCGGCGCGCGGTCGAGCCGGTAGGGTACCTCCTCGGTCGCACGCGGCAGGCCCTTGGTCGAGCGTGCGCCGATTTCAAATTCATAGCGGTGCGCCGCCGCGATCTGGCGCATATGGTCGACGATCAGGACCTCGTCGGGGAGGTAGAGCACCAGGTCGCGCTGGTCCGCGGGCCGCGGCAGCCTGAGCCGCATCGGCTCGAACTGAAAGACGAGGTCGTAGCCAAACGCACCGTAGAGCCCGAGATGCTGGTCCTCGGCGCTGCCAAAGAGCCGGACCAACGCCCGCAACACCGAAAACACGGAAGGCTGGCGGCTGCGCTCTTCTTCGGGAAAGCGCTTCTCGCTCGCCGCGACCTCGCCGGTGACGCGCTCGGCACCGGCATCAGCGATGGTTGCGGCGCCGACACCGGCGACCGTCTCGGCAATCGCCGGCAGCAGCACCCGGCCGCGGTCGTTCAGCGCCTCGATCGAGAACCCGCGCCCGCGTGCGGTAAAGACGAGCGGCGGATCGACAAACCCCATGTCCCATCGGGTATAGCGGCCGGGGAACTCGAAGCTCGACGAAAACAACACACCGCGCCGCTGGTCGAGCGCGCGGGCGAGCGTGTCGTCAGCCGGGCGGTAGTCGCGCTCCAGGGTTTCGCGCGTGACGCGGATACCGCCATCCGTCAGATAGCTCGTCTGTGGCATGCGAACCTCCTTTGCCCTGCCGCCTCGGAGGTCCGGACCGGTTCGCCAAAAATGCGAAAGCCGCCCGGGTATCCCCGAGGCGGCCCATAAAAGTCAAACGCGGCCGCCCCTTAGACCGGCCACCACCAAGCTGCTGGATGCGCAATGCGAACCATGGCGCGAGACTATCGCTTCCGGCGCGGCTTGTCACCACCCGATCGTCCGCATAGCCTTACGCCTCGTAAAGGGCAGGGGGAGGCGATGAAGAGCATCACGGTCGATTATTCGAAGCGCCTCGCCGAGGAGCCGCAAAAGGGCCACAACCGCTGGCACGAGGCGATCCCGCCGGTCATTGAAGCGGCACTCGGCGAAGAGGTCGAGATCGAGACCCGCGACGCCTTCGACGGCCAGATCACACCCACGACCGTGGCCGAGGATTTGCGCCGGTGCGACCTCAACCTGGTCCACCCGCTGACCGGCCCCGTCTATGTCGCCGGCGCCGCACCCGGCGACCTTCTCGAAGTCGAAATCCGCGACATGAAGCCCGCCCCCTTCGCCTACACCGTGCAGGTGCCGGGGTTCGGCTTTTTGCGCGACGCCTTTCCCGACCCCTACATCGCCAAATGGGCGATCAAGGACGGGTTTGCCGAATCGGCCGACCTGCCGGGTGTGCGCATCCCCGACGGCTCCTTTGTCGGCGTCATCGGCGTTGCCCCATCCAAGGAATTGCGCGAACGGGTGCAGCGCCGCGAGGCCGAGCTCGCCGGCCGCGGCGGGATCGCGCTGCCGCCCGAGCCGCGTGGTGCGGTGCCGGCTGCCGAGCCGATTGCGTCCGAAGCGTTGCGCACGATCCCGCCGCGCGAGAACGGCGGCAACATGGACATCAAGCAGCTCTCGAAAGGGGCGCGTCTGATGCTGCCGGTCCTTGTTGATGGCGCCCTGTTCTCGGTCGGCGACGCGCATTTCGCGCAAGGCGACGGCGAAGCCTGCGGTACCGCGATCGAGATGGCAGGCTCGATCCTGGTGCGGTTTTCGCTGCATAAGGGCGAGGCGCAGCGGCGCGGCATCCGCTTTCCGCGGTTTCAGCGCGACGACTATTATTTCCCGCCCGAGCTCGCCGCCCCCAAGCGCTTTCTCGCCACCACCGGCATGTCGATCCGCGCCGACGGCACCAACGAGAGCGAGGAGACGACCCTGAGCGCGAAGAACGCGCTCCTGTCGATGATCGACCTTTTGGTCGAGCGCGGCTGGAGCCGCCAGCAGGCCTATGCGATCTGCTCGGTCGCGGTCGATCTGAAGCTCAGCGAGCTGGTCGATGTCCCGAACATGATCGTCAGCGCCTTCCTGCCGCTCGACATCTTCGGCAAATAAAGAGCGCCCCGCTCGCAGGCCGGAATCGCGGGAGCATCGTTTCGCGCAGGGCCGTGAAAACCGCCGACGCCCTCGTCAGTGTGAAAAGGTGTAGATGATCTGGGTCACCGGATCCTTGTGGTCGGTGCCGGAGCTGTCGGTAAAGAGCGCCACCGCCAGCTGGTTGCCGATCAGGCGCAGCCCGACCAGAGCATTGCTGAACCACGTGCCGCTGGTCGTGCCGATAACGCCATAGTTGTACTGCGTCGAAGTGAGGCCGGCCTTCGCCAAACGCGCTTCGAGCGGGCTCTTCGCCAAGGGTCCGGTGTAGAACACCGCGGGGTTGGGGGGCGAAATGTTGGCAATCTTGCCGGGTCCGACGGTGATCGCCCATTCGGCCTCCCCGCCATTGCCGATCGCCGTCGGTCCGGTGATCCGGATGCCCTCTTGAGTAGAGGTCGGGCTCAGATAGATGCCGGCCCGAATATTCGAGGTCTGCAGAACCGGCGACGGCGTGGCGAGCGGCTTCGCGGTCGCCCAACGCAGATTGCCCTTGGTGTCGACGTCGAGCACGATCGTCACGTCCTTGAAGATGAAGTCACCCGTGGCGGTCCGAATCGGCACCTGCAAAGCGGTGATCGTGTCGCCGATGCCGATCACGCTCGAATCCTCAAAAAACATTGCTGGGGATGCTGCTTCGGCATGTCCTGGAAGACAGAAGCCCAGGGGCAAGAGGCCAATCACAAACAGTGATGCTGCTTTGAAATGCTGTGATAGTTCTTTACGAAAACCAAATTTTTGGTCGAGATCGTGCATGATCTGCTCCATGGTATGTCAATTCAGGGAACAAGCCGCAGTCGTGCGAGCTTATCGGCTTCGCACGCATTCGACAGCAACACAGATTTGACCGTTGGTTAACAACCTATCAAGAATCTATACTAGACAAACCTGGAGCTTTCGTCAACCTGAAAATGATTAACGTGCAACAGTTATAGAAATGAGATTGACCATCGCATCGAATGCATATTTGAACGGGCTGAGCCGGCCGCGACCCGGCGCAGATGGCCTCCCATCGACGCTTCGCCGCCTTGCACCTCCGGGTCGTGGAGCGCGCGGCGCAGCATCTGCGCGCGCATGTCCCACGATCCGCCGCGGCCGAGGACGAGGTCGAGCGCAACGCCCTCGGGCCTGACGGCACCGGTCGCGAGCGGCATTACCCGCGCGTAATCGGCGCAGGCCAGGGTCAGCGGGAGGCCGGGCATGTCACCCCTGCCCCGCGCCCCTCGCCTCAGAGGTAGCGCGTCGGCCGGTTCAGCGTGCGCCACATATGCGCCGACGGGCTGCTGTCCCAGCCGAGCCCCTCCTTCGGCTGGCGGAAATTGCGGCCGATCACATCGGTGAACTCGTCGAGCTCGACATGCACATCGGGGTCGAACGAATAGATGTCGTGCACCGTGATCATCCGTGCGGTCATGTACCATTTGTGGTTTAGGGCGCGCTTGTATTCTTCCTCGATATAAGGCTCGGGCCGATAATCCGCGCCGAAATTCTTGACGTATGATTCGGGATAGGCATAGCCCGCCGACTCGTCCGGATAAAAGCGCAGCGCCTGGTGCGCGCGGATCGCCCAGGCGACCTCCTCCGCGACATAGGGCGCCACCATCTGCGCGCCCCAATAGCCGTGGTCGGCGCGGATAAAGCCGATGACACCGATGTCGTGCACGAGGCAGGCGAGCACGACCTTCTCGTCCATGCCGGCCTTGACCGCGTGCCTGCGCGCTCTGCAGCAGATGGTTCGCCGGGCCGAACCGGTATTTGAAAAAATCCATCAAGGTCGGCCGCTCGGGCATCTGCGGCAGCCGCGGGTCGTCGCCCATCAGAAAGTGCTTCCCCGGGTTTTGCGCCAGGAGCGCCGCACCGTTCGGCATGCCGGTGTCGCCGTCGGCGAGGTTGAACAGCCGCGATTTGACGATGATCGCATCGTCGAGCTCGCGCATCATCTTGTGCTCGAGCGCATCGGCGCGCTCGGACAATGTCATTGCATCGTTCATTCCGCGATCCCTTTCCGATCGGCTGGCGCAATGCGCCACCCTAGCAAAGCCGCGGCACCGGCGGCTAGCGCTGGTTACGATCAAATTGCACCGTGCTCACCCCCGCCCAACCCTCCCCCATCAAGGGCCCATCAAGGGGGAGGGCCATTATCAGCACCGCCATTTGTACTCCCGCCCCCTCGATGGGGGCGGGTTGGGGTGGGGGTGATGTCGCTCTAATCCGCAGCACGCCTTGCGGGCGTGGCCATTCGTTCGCCGCGGTCTTGGGCGGCGGCGGCGAGAAAATGGCCGAGATTGTCGACGATGTGGTGGATGTGGTCGCCCTCCGCACCGGCGGCGGCCCAGTCGATCGTGCCGCGGACCCAGGCGGTGGTCATGCCGAGGGCGGCGGCGGGGACCAGGTTCTTCGCCATGTCCTCGACCATCAGCGCGGTGCGCGGCCGGACCTCGTGCCGCCGCAGCAACTCGTGGTAGCCGGCGAGCGCCGGCTTGGGCTCGAACCCGGCCATCGCGATATCGACGATGCCGCAGAACGAGCCCGCAATGTCGAGATGGTCGAGGAGCCGCTCGGCATGGCCGACCGAGCCGTTGGTATGGACGATCTTGCGGCCGGGGAGTGCCGCGAGTGCCGCCGCCAGCACCGGATCGGGCGGGACGCAGGCGAGATCGACATCGTGGACATAGGCCATGAACTCGTGCGGGTCGATGCGATCGACGATCATCAAGCCGCGCATCGTCGTGCCGTGCTCGCGGAAATAGGTCTTCTGCACGACCAGCGCTTCGTCCGGCGTGAGCCCCAGGCGCAGCGCGATAAAGCTCTGCATCCGCGCATGGATCTGGTCGAACAGCCGGCACGACGCCGGATAGAGCGTATTGTCGAGATCGAAGATCCAGGTCTCGATCTCGGCCAGGGGCCGGCCCCC
Source organism: uncultured Alphaproteobacteria bacterium (assembly GCA_963702685.1). Classification (GTDB taxonomy): domain Bacteria; phylum Pseudomonadota; class Alphaproteobacteria; order ATCC43930; family CGMCC-115725; genus AP-15. The sequence goes on from CAVPDQ010000020.1 coordinate 175,951, forward strand.
TCCCATAGCAGGCATTGCGCTTCAGCTTCAGCCGGAGCGGATCAGGGTGCCCGCACCCGAGGCGTCGGTGAACAATTCCAACAGGATCGCATGCGGCACGCGGCCATCGAGGATCACCGCCGCCTCGACCCCGCCATCGACCGCGTCGAGACAGGTTTCGACCTTGGGGATCATGCCGCCCGAGATGACGCCGTCGGCGATCATCCGCCGCGCCGCCCCGGCTGCCATCTCCGACACCAGGCGCTGCTCGCCGTCGAGCACCCCGGCGACATCGGTCAAGAGCAACAGGCGCGCCGCCTTGACCGCGGCGGCGACCGCCCCGGCGACGGTGTCGGCATTGATGTTGTAGGTCTCGCCCGCCGCACCCACGCCGATCGGGGCAATGACCGGGATCATGTCCGATTGCTTGAAGGTGTCGAGCACATCGGCGGCGATCCGCACCGGCTCGCCGACAAAGCCGAGGTCGATCGTGCCGTCCTTCCCGCCGCCGAGCAGCTTGCGCGCCGTGATCAGCCCGCCATCCTTGCCGCAGAGCCCGATCGCGCGGCCGCCCTCGGCATTGATCGCCGCGGCCAATTCCTTGTTGACCGTGCCGGCGAGCACCATCTCGACCACTTCCATCGTGGCAGCATCGGTCACCCGCAGCCCATCGACAAACCTGCTCTCGATGCCGAGGCGCCGGAGCATATGGCCGATCTGCGGCCCGCCGCCATGCACGACGATCGGGTGGATGCCGACCTGCTTTAAGAGCACCACGTCGCGGGCGAACGAATCGCCGCCCCCTCCCGTTTCCTGGCCGCCCATCGCATGGCCGCCGTATTTGACGACCAGGGTGCGGCCGGCATAGCGCCGCATATAGGGCAGCGCCTCGGCCAGCACCGCGGCCTTGGCAAAGGGGTCGAAGCCGGCGGCGGCGGGTCGGGGATCGGCGAGAGAGTTCATTGCCGGCGCAGTCTATCGCCGTTGCCGGGATTGGGCTATCGCCGCAGCGGGTGCTGTGTGCAGCCCGGCGCTGCGGTGCCCAACCCGGCGCTGCGGTGCCCAACCCGGCGCTGCGGTGTCCGCCGTGGCGCTTTGCCTTGCCGCCGGGCGAGGCCCGCCGGTACGATCCCTTATGCATGTCGGGACCCAGATCACGCCGCGCGACGACGACGATTATCGCGTCTGGGCGCAGCTCGGCGTCACCCATGTCTGCGTCGATCCGCCGGGCAACCCGCATGATTGGCGCCGCGACGATCTCGAGCGCCATCGCGAGCATGTCGAATCCTTTGGCCTCTCGCTCGACATGGTGCAATTGCCGATGTCGTCGGCGCCGATCGAGCAGCAGGAAAGCCCCAACATCCTGCTTGGCCAAGGAGCCCGAGCGGCAGCGCGAGATCGACAGCATCTGCGCCCTGATCGAGCGCCTTGCCGCCGCCGGCATCCCGGCCGCCAAATACAATCTGACGATCCTCGGCATCCCGCGCACCGAGCGTGAGCCGGGGCGGGGCGGCTCGCGCAACGCCGCCTTTCGCTGGGACCGCGCCGACCAGGCGGCCCCGCCGACCGCCGCCGGCATCGTGTCGGAGGAGGAGTATTGGGCGCGGATCGACCATTTTCTCGCCGCCATCGTGCCGGTTGCGACCGCCGCCAAGCTGCGCCTCGCCTGTCATCCGCAAGACCCCTACACCCCGCCCGGCTGTCGCGGCGTCACCAGCGTGCTCGGCACCGTCGAAGGGCTGAAGCGCTTTGTCGCGATGCACGAGAGCCCCTATCACGGGCTCAATTTCTGCCAGGGCACCGTCTGCGAAATGCTCGCCGACCCGGCACGGGAAATCTTCGACGTGATCCGCTGGTTCGGCGAGCGCGGCAAATTGTTCAACGTCCATTTCCGCAACATCAAGGGCCGCCGCCTCGACTTTATCGAGGCGTTCCCCGACGAGGGCGACATCGACATGGCGCGCGCCATCGCCGTCTACCGCGATGTCGGCTACCGATACATGCTGATGCCCGACCATGTGCCGCGGATCGACGGCCGCGACCCCGCCGGCGTCGCCTTCGCCTATTGCTACGGCTATATCCAGGCGCTGCTCGACGCGACGCGCCCACCGGATTGAGCGCCCACCGAATTGAGCGCCCGCCGGATTGACCGGCCGCCGGGCCCGGTCAGCCGCGCTTGCGGTCGCGGAAGAGCGCGTCGGTCTCGGCTTCGAGGACGTGGCCCAGGATAAAGCCGCGATAAAAGGATGCGGCGTCGCGCACCGCGCCGGACGGGATCAGGATTTGATTAAAGCCATATTCTTTGAGCCCGGCGATCGAGGTGCCGAAAACAACGCCGCCCATCCCCGCCCACACCATCGCGCTCATGCACATCGGGCAGGGCTCGCCCGTCGTATAGAGGATCGCTTCGTCCCAGCCCCGGTTGCCGTGCCGCGCGACATAATCGTTGATCGCGACGATTTCGCCGTGAAAGGTCGGGTTGGCGCGACCCTGGTTGACGCCCTGCGCCAATACCTCGCGATCGGCGGCGCGCACGATCACCGCGCCAAACGGAAACTCGCGATTGGCCCGCGCCGCCGCGATCGCCAGCCGCATCGCCTCTTCGTGGACCGGCATAGGGATGGCGGATGCAGCCGGCGGATGCACCGGTGCAGCCGACCGCGGAGATGCCGCGACCGCAGGCCATCGCGCCGAGCATCGAACCAAGCCGCCGTCTCGACCACATGGTTTCCCCTCCCTGCGCTCCTCGGCCGATGATCCACCGCAACGGCTTAAAAGCCGTTATGGAATTGACCGGCGCCTCGCGGTATCTGAAATGTCGACGCGTTGGGCTGTGACGGGGAGCCGAAGGATGGCCGCCGATCTGTTGGTGCGCAATGCGTGGTACGTCGCCGGGCTGTCGCACGAATTTCCGGCGCTCAAGCTGCAAGGGCAGGTCATTGCCGAAAAGCCTGTCGTGCTGTGGCGCACCGCCGAGGGTGCCGTCGTCGCGTTCGACGAGCGCTGCGTTCACAAGCGGATGCCGTTGTCGCAGGGCCGGCTGATCGAGGGTGGGAGCCTCCTCGAATGCGCCTATCACGGGCTCTGCTACGACGCCGGCGGAAGCTGTGTGCGTATCCCCTCGCACCCCGACGGCCGCATTCCGCCGCAAGCCCGGCTGCAAGCCCGTATCCCGGTCGTCGAGCAGGACGGGCTCGTCTGGGTATGGCCGGGCGACCCCGCCAAATCGGCGGCGACGCACCCGCCGCTTCTGCCGGAAATCGCCGACCCCGCCTGGGAGACCGCCGACACGGGGCCAATGGCGGTGCCGGCAAACACCGTGCTGCTGATCGAGAATTTGCTCGACATCACGCATTTCTACCCGCTGCATGAAGGCAATATCGGCGACGTCGAGAACAGCCGCATTCCGGTGCGCCTCGAAGAAGGGGTCGAGGACGGCACCCCCTATGTCGGCACGGTGCGCGAGGCGCGCTCCTATCGCCAGCCACCCTTTCTCGAAGATTATTTCGGCTACGATCTCGTCGACCGCGACCACACCCATTTTCTCTTGAGCCCGGCCGTGACAAAGGTCCAGATGCGGGTCTGGCCCGCCGGCCGGCACGGCGACCCGGCGTCCGAGCGCGGCTATGTCATCATCCACACGCATACGCCCATTGATCGCGCAAACCACGTCTGGCGGCTGATCGTCAACATGCCGGCCGGGCAAAAGTGCAAATCCGACCCCGCCCGCTCGGCGGTTGCGCGTTTTATGGAAACCTTCCCCGCCGTCATCGCCGAGGACCGCTGGGCGCTCGAGCAGCAGCAGCAAATGTTCCGCTGGCCCGACGACGGCTATGTCGAAGTCTTTCTGCGCCCCGACCGCGCGCTGCGCCGCGCCCGCGAAATCCTCGCCGAGCTCGAGCGCGCCGAACGGGTGCCGCCGCGCGCTGCCGCCGAATGACCGCGGGCTACGCCGTCATTACTTCGAGCAGATGGCCGTTCGGATCGCAGAAGTAAAAGCCGCGGCCGCCGTGGCGGTGGTTGATCTGCATGTCCTCGTGCGAGCGCGGGCCGCTGCCATAGGTGAGGCCCTCGCCGCGGACCCGGTCGTAGATGCCGTCGAACTCGGCTTCGCCGACCTTGAACGCATAGTGGTGGCGCTCGAACTTGTCCCAATTGTCGAAATCGATGGTCAGCGTCTCGTTGATCTTGACCGGCGCGAAATGCGACACCGGCCCCTCGTATTGCAACCCGAAGATCCGGGCAAAAAACCGCGCCGACGCTTCCTTGTCGTGGGTCGGGACGATCGTGTGGTCGAGCTGGATGGTCATGCCGCCCTCCTCCTGATCTGCTGTTAAAGATGAGGCCGGTCGGGTCGCTCGGCAAGCGGTGAAGTGTCCGGATCGGCGCATGGTGCGAGCCGGGTCATTGACCCGGCCTCAAGAATAGCTTAATTTAGATCAACGGTTTTAATCAAACTTACAGTGTGCTGACATAAGCCAAAAATATCAACACCTGACGTGCGGAGGGTGCGATGAAGATGCGGCGCGCTCTGTTTGGTTTGCTGCTTCCGGTTCTGGCATTTTTCGGCAATCGCGGCGAGCGGCCGGCGGGTGCGGCCGACCCGCCCGCCAAATGGACCGTTGCGTTGATCCACGTCACCTACAGCGATACGATGCCGATCTACGGCCACGCGCAGCTGGTCAAGGCGGCGGCCGAGATGCACAAGTTTTACAATCAAATATCGTATGGTCAGACCGATCTCGAGGTGAAGACGATCGAGGTCACCTTGAAGCAGCCGCAAGCGTTTTATTTCGCCGCGTGCACGACGACCGACAGCCGCAATCCATGCCCGCCGGACCTGACCGCGGATGCGGCGCAAGCGGCGGCGGCCGCCGGTCTCGACTTCAGCGGCATCGACGGCATCAGCGTGCTCAGCACCTTTTGCTCGCGCGACGTCACCTTTGACCCGGAGACGATTTCGCGCCCCGGGGTCAGCGGCACGTTCGGGCATTCGAACGATTTCGAATGCGCCAATGCCGCCCCCGGACCCTCTAATGTGTCGTGGGGCGGCTGGACGCACGAATTCGGCCATCAGCTCGAAGTCGCGGCCTATGGCGGCTTCAACTGGGACAGCGGGCACCCGTCCGGCTATGCCAGCGGCTATGATCTGATGGATAGCTGCTATCCGTGCGACGCCGGCGGCTACAGCCGGCTCGGCGGGGGCCTTGCCGAGGGCAGCGAATTGGTGTTCGGCGGCTGGCTGAAGACGGCAAATGTGGCGACCGTCGGCGGGCCGCCCGGCCAAACCGTCACGCTGACGCCGCTCGAGCAAAACTTCACGAAGACACCCGGTGTCTTCCAAGCGATCAAGGTGCCGGTCGCCGCCGGCAAGTATTATCTGGTCGAGGCGCGCACCCCCAAGCTCTTGGCCGACACCTTGCAGAACAACAGCGTGGTGCCGCGCGGGATTTACGACACCGGCGTCAAGATCGTCGAGGTCGAAGAATCGGCGGTGCCGCCCGAGACGCCGATCAACGCCTGCGACACGACGGTGGCGGGAGGCTGCATCCATAACGCCAGCACCGACTCGATCGAGACTTCGACTTGCTCTTCGACGACGCGGCCCGCCTATTGCTGGCCGTTCGATTTGTGGCATGTCGGCGACACCTTCACCAACTCTGCCGAGAACATCAAGATCAAGGTCAACTCCCAGGTCGGGAACGGTTATGCCGTTACCGTGACGCGCGGCGTCCCGCCCGGCCATCCCGACCTCTTTATCGTCCCCTGGCTGACACCGCCGATGGACACCTACGAGACCGTCGACATCTGGGTCGACAGCTCGTGCAACGGTTATGAGAGCGATGTCGGATCAAAGGGTCTGCTTTACGGCCGGCGCGCCGACGGCACCGTGATCGGCAACGGCGACGACCCCTGCGCCAACCACCCGAACCGGGTCTACGCGAACATCCACAACATCGGCGACGCGACAGCGAGCAACGCGGTCGTGCATTTTCAGGTGTCGAGCCCGCTCGGCGTCGGCGTCACCGGCTCATGGAGCGAAATCGGCAGCGTCACAATCCCGAGCCTCGCCGCCGGCGCGACCAAGACCGTGTTTGTCGACTGGACGCCGAGCGTCACGCTCACTCAGGCGGAAATCAAGGCCGGCGCCTTCAAGTTCCATTCCTGCATCCAGGTGATCATCGATCCGGTCGCCGGCGAGATCGTCAAGAGCAACAACCAGGCGCAGGAGAATTTCGACAATTTCTATGCCGTGCAGGCGCCGAGCCGCAATTTCCCGGTAATCCACGGCCAGTTCTACGTGTCGCAGACCGGACCGGTCGGCCGATCGCGCCGGTATTCCAGACGGTCTATCTGCATGCCAAATCAGCGCTTCCGGCGGGGTGGAAGTATAGCGTCTTTGGCGGCAAAACGACCCTCACGCTCGGCGGCAACAAGCCCTCCGCGGTAATCCCCGCCGACATTGAGATCCCCTCCGGCGCGCCGGTCGGGCAATCTTTCGAGCTCAAGGTCCAGGCGCTGAGCGTGACCGGCTCAAAAACGATGCGATCCCGCCAAAGTCGAAGATCAGGCGCACGCATCTCGGGATGAGCCAGATCGGCGGCGTCGTCTTTCGGCGCGCGGCGTCCTGGCCTCGGCCCTGACCCTCTCGGCGACCGGCGACATCAACGGCACGATCCACGCCAGCGGTGCGCTGACCCCGCACGAAGCGGCCGTCGTGGCGGTCGATTTCATCGATCCGCGCGGCGCCGTCTTTACCCGCTATGCCGTCACCGACAAGGGCGGCAGCTATTCCTGCTCGCTGCCGGCATTCTCAGGGCAGGCAAACTGGACGGTGCGCGCCTTTTGGCAAGGGGAATCGCTCATGCGGGGGTCGTTGCCCCCGAGCGGTCGTTGATCGTCACGGGATCCCGGGCGTGGGGCCGCCACCGGCCTATGCGAAATGCCCGGGGTCATAGCCCGGCCGGCCCGCGCGAGGTTTCTCGTAACCGCACCCGCCCGAGCGCTGTCATAGGGGGAAAATATGTTCAAAGGATCTGCCGGCCTGACCTTGCCGACCTCGATCATCGGGTCGTTGCCGCGGCCCTCCTGGTGCACCGCCAATCTCGGCGCTTCGAGCTTCTCGAAGCGATGATGAATTTGCGCTGGCGCGAGCAATACGAGGATGCGGTCTCGGTCTATCTGCGCGCGCAGGAGACCGCCGGGCTCGATATCGTCACCGATGGCGACGCGCATTTCGACGAGCAGATCAGCGGCATGAGCTGGCAAAGCTATCCCTTGACCCATATGGCCGGGTTCTCGCGCGGCGGCCGAGCCCAGCCTTATCAGATGGGCGCCACGGGCCAGCCGCGCGGCCACATCCTGCACGACTATCTCGAAGCCCGCGTATTGCCGCGGATCGTCGGCCCGGTCGGCCCCGGCAATCTGCAATATGCCGCGATGTGGAAGACCGCGCAGCGGCTGACCAAAAAGCCGGTCAAGTTCGGCACCATCCTGCCCGAGCTGCTCGCCGCCTCGGTTGCCGACGACTATTACAAGGACCCGGTCGAACGCGTCTGGGCCTTCAGCGAGGCGCTGAACCAGGAATTGCACCAATTGGCCGATGCCGGCTGCCCGGTGATCCAATTGGAGGAGCCGCAAATCCACATGGTGCCGGTGCGCGGCAAGACCTTTGGCAGGCTCGCGAAAGCGAGCTCGTCGAATTGTTCAACAACACGGTCAAAGGGTTGCGCGCCAAGACCGAGCTGTGGTGCCACACCTGCTGGGGCAACCCGGCGCAGCAGCGCATCTTTCGCGACGTGCAGAGCTACCAGCCGACCTTGGCCGCGCTCGCCCGCGTCGATGCCGACGCGATCACCTTCGAGACCTGCTCGTCCGGCACCGGCGACCTCGCCGCGATCGGTGCGGCGATCCGCGACAAGAAAGTCGTGATCGGGGTCATCGACCATCACACCTTGCAGGTCGAGCGGCCCGACCAGGTCGCGGACCTGATCCGCGAGGCGCTGAAGCACACCCCGCCCGAGCGGCTGGTCATCTCCTCCGATTGCGGCATGGGCCGCGAAGGCATGAGCCGCCGCCACGCCGCCTACAAGATGGTCGCGATGGTGCTGGGCACGAACCTCGTGCGCCAGGAGCTCGGGCTGCCGCAAGCCGAATGCCTCGCGGCCGACCCGCGCTATTCGCTCGCCACCTCAGCCGCGCATTGACGCCGCTCAATCCGGCTAGAGGATAAGGCAAGCTATTGAGATTTTTAATTCTCCATCCTGAGAACCTGTGATGAAATCCTGCGTCGAAAGCAATGTCATTCCGGGATGCACCATCGGGGCAGGCCCGGAACCTATGAACACCGCCGTCCGCCAGCATATCGCGGGCCGGTGTGAATGGGTTCCGGGCTCGTGGGCTGCGCCCACGCCCCGGAAAGACAGCGGTTTGGTATTCCTTCACATGCTCTGAGGAGCCGCCGTCTCAATTCCTTTGACCTCCTCTGAAATACCTCATTCATGCGGCCGCTGCTTTATCCCCCGGCCAGGCGGTAGCTCAGGAAATCGGCGAGCGAGGGTGGCAGGTGCAGCAGCGTCGCCAGCTCGTCCGTCTCGAGCGAGACCAGGATCGAGCCCAGCACCGCCGTGAAAGCGCCGAAGAAGACAGCGGTGTTCATCACCTCATAATCGCGGTTGATCCATTGCGACAGAAACAGCCGGAAGACCAGGGAGAGCTGGAGGATCGGCGTCACCACCATCAGCGGCGCTACCGCAAGCGATGCGTAGACAAAAGCCTGGGAAATCGCGACCAATACGGCGGAGGAGAGGAACCACGGCAGGTTTTCGCGCTTCATGCCCTTGATGTCGCCCCAGGCGCGGGGCTTGAGCAGGACCAGCGCGAAGATCAGCGTCGCCGCCGTATAAGCGAGACAGCCACCGGCCGCGGTGCTGACGCCCGGCGCGTCGAGAAAGGCCTGGCGGGCCATTAACGGTGAGCTGCCATAGCACATCGCTGCGCCAAGAGCGAAGAGGTAGCCCGAGAAGACGCGCGGCTGGAATGCCGGTTCGGGCGCCGGTTCCGGCGAGGTCGGCGGCTCCTGCAATGATATCGTTTGGATCGGCGTCGCCGCCCGCAGCCGCGGCGCGGCCTTTTCCCCGCGTTTCTTAGTCCTGCTCTGCGTGACAAAGGAGCCGCCCAGCATCAATACCGAGCCGATCGCTTGCAGCACGGTAAATTTCTCATGCAGCGTCAGGACTGCAAGCATCATCGCGAAAGGCACCTGCAGCTGGACCACCGGCGCGGCAAGATTGACGCCCATGAGCTGGTTGGACTTGTAGTTGCAGTAGCGGCCGATCACGAAATGCACGATGCCCTGGCCCGCCAGCCAGGCGAGCGCCACCGCGGAGAACGCCGCCAGCTGGCCCACCTGCCCCGAACGCGACAGTCATGACCAGAAAGGAAAGTCCGCCGATCGGCACGGTCATTGCCATGCCTTGCAGCACGCTGCCTGTCACCACCCCTCGGCGCATCGCCACGTTGTTGAGCGCAAAGGTGAACGCGCCGAGAGCAGCGTAAAGGACACCGGGCAAGAGACTGCCTGTCAGTGCAAAGCCGCAACCCCCGCGACAGGGACACCGAAGGCCCTGGCCGGCGCGCGCCGAGCAGGCGCCGCGCCTGCTCCAGCCGGTTGGCCTCGAGATAGGCCTTTAACAACGTGAGCTCGATCAGATCGTGCTGCGCGCGGCTGCCACCAATGCGTTCGCTTTCCCCGGCGAGCGGGGCGAGCGTCTCGATCGCCGCGGCAAAATCGCCATGCTCAAAGGCCGCAAAGCTGCGCGTCAGGGTCGGAAGATAAGAGCCGGACGGGTAACGCCCTTCGCGCGCCAGCTCTTCCATCTGGCGAGCCCGGAGGTCGAGCGCAGCGTCATCGCCCATGACGGCCTGCGCCAGGATCACGTGCAGGTCGGCGAGCCCGCTGCCCGGCCGCGGCAGCGCGCCGTTTGCATAGCTCGTGCAACGCGCGCCACGCCGCCGCATCGCGCTGATGGCCGGCGAGCTCGGACCGCCACAAAAACGCCGCCCCGTCCGACATTTTCTGTTGCGGCCCGCCACTGTGCCGGTCGAGCGCGATAGCGTCTCGATACAACCGTGACGCGCTGGTCCAGTCGCCGGCCTGGATTTCACAGAGCGAGAGATGCCAGCTCAGATGGCCGTAGAAAAAGCCCTCGCGCGGATAGGCGGCAAGCCACGGGACGAGAAAGGCGCGCGCCGCGTCCGTCTCGCCGCTTTCGTAGCAGACATGGGCGAAGCCGTGCGCGCCGTGCGCGTTGTTCGGGTTCGCGGCCAGGGATTGCTCGATTTTCGCGCCGGGCCGCAGCGAGCTGCCCATCCTCGGATAGCCCCATGGCATGGTAGGAAAGGAACCAAAAATCGTCACCGTAATGCGGGGCGAGGCTGTCCATCAGCGCCGCGATCTGGTGCTTCTGTCCGATGCGGCCGGAGCCGCCGATCAAGCCGTTGGGGATCGCGGCCACTGGCGACGACCAAAGCATCGCGCGGCCATGCCGTCAGATGCGTGTACAATGCGGAGATGGCGGCATCGGCTCGACCCGCGCACAGCCAGCTCGAAGAATGCGATGTGGCTGGCCTCGCGCTCGGACAGACGAGAGGCCGCGTCCTTTGCCGCCGTCAGGCACGCTCCGCGCCGGCGCGACGTTGCCTTCCCGCATCGAGCACCTGGGCCTTCCCGGCGTGAGCCAGGGCAAAACCGGGGTCGGCGGCGATGGCGCGGTCATAGGCCAGGGCCGCGCCGGGGTAGAACGTCAGCGCCAGATCGCAACCCTCGACGTAGGCGTCCCGCGCCTCGGTAGATGCGGTAGACAGAGCAAGACCGTATCGATCTGTCAGCATCAGAGGCCCTCGCCAGCAATTTTCGTGCGGCCTTTATACAGCCCGGGGGGCCGCAGAGCACCGCGATGGATGGCCGTTTCTGCGACTGGGAAATCGTCGAGCGCCGATATGGTAGGGTGCTGCTCTGGCCAGCCACGCAGCGGCTGCCGCGCCGCCGGGCGGGCTGGACGGTCGGCGGATAGCTTCACTGGAATGGGAGGACGAACGATGCGGGACATGCGTATGTCGGATTGCAGGGTGACGACAAAATCGCAGTCTTTGCTCTGGACACGCGACAGCGGTGCGCTGACGAAAGAGGCGGATGCAGCGGCGGCGGGCGGCCCATCGGTTGCGGCAATCAGCCCGGACCGCAGCACGCTCTATGTCGGTTTCGCGCAGGAGCCGTCGATCGCGAGCTACCGGATCGACCCCGCAACCGGCGGCCTGTCGCTGCTGGCAACCGCAGCGCGGCGGATGCACCGACCTTCGTGGCGCCCGATCGCACCGGTCGCCATATGCTGTGCGCCTATTATCAGGGCGGCTATGTCGCGGTGCACGCGATCGCGGCGGATGGCACCATTGGCGCGGCGGCTGCCGACAAGCAGGAAACTGCGGTCGGCGCGCATGCGATCGCCGCCGATCCGTCCAACCGCTTCGCCTTTGTGCCTCATATCGCCCGCATCCAGGACAATGTGATGGAGCCGCCGAAGAACAATCCCGGCCCCAACGTGATCTTGCAGTACCGCTTCAACGCCCAGACCGGCCGGCTGAGCCCGAATACGCCACATCGCGTTGAACAGGGGGCTCTCGTCGGACCCCGCCACTATATCCATCACCCGAGTCTCGACGTCGTCTACTTCTCGAACGAGCAAGGCTGCAGCGTTGCCGCGTACCGGCTCGACCCCGCGAACGGCACCCTCTCTTCGGTGCAAACGATTTCGACCCTGCCCGCCGGCCACAGTGAGCGCACCACCTGCTCACAGATCCACCTCACGCCTTCGGGACGGTTTCTCTATGTCGGCAATCGCGCGGCCAACGGCAGCAGCATCGCCGCTTTCGCTGTCGATCCGAATTCCGGGCATCTGACCGAGGCCGGGCACACGCCAACCGAAGCTGTGCCCAGCGCGTTCTGTCTTGATCCCTCAGGGCATTTCCTGTTTGCCGCGGGCACGGCATCGGGTCGTCTGGCGTCGTACCGCATCAACCAGCAGAGCGGTGCGCTGACGCCGCTGGCAGTGGAGGAAGTCGGCCAGCGGCCGGCGGCGGTGCTGGCGACCCATCTCGGCTGAGAGAATGTGGATGAATTGGCGCCGTGCATGCTTCGCTGTAAGCAAACCAACGGGGGTGCCCCATGCCGCAGGTGAATGACCCCGGCCTGCGCCGGGGCAGGCTCTGAGCCGATGCCTCGCCGCTCTCGATCAGGATAGCACACTGATCGCAGTGATCGAGATGAGCCAGTCGAGTTGGCTGATTGCCGGGATTTTCCCCGGCATCGAATGCCACAAAGTTCGTGGCCCAGAAGGCCCAGAGGACCGAGAACAACAGCGGCGGATCTTCGGAAGGCTCTCCCAGCGCTTCGGCTTGCTCGATCAACGAGCGTGCCTGCTCCGCAGCCGCCTTGGTTTCCGTGGCACCATAGCCTTTGACATGCATGAGTGGGGTGATCAGCGCGACCTGAAGCTGATCTGCTCGCGACGCAGCGCCGCCGTGCCGGGCAGGGCCGCAACATAACGTTCTCGCGGTTGAACGTCTCGTAGTAGTCCGTATCGATCGGCGGGCGCTTGGTGCCGATCGGGTGGTTGTAGGGCGAAAGCTTCCGCGCGGTCTTCGGCTCCTTCACGATCTCCCGGATCTTGTGGCGGACATATTCGGCGGCGGTATCGGAGGCCGGTTGAAGCCCGGGCTGGCCTCGCCGCCGATCTGCGCTATGCGCTCGTCATCGTCGGCTGATTTCGCACCAGCTTCAATCGCCGAGGACGGCCGCCGGCCTAATGGTGGCAGCCATCCGATATGATCGGCGCCCGCCTAACGGATCGCGGCGGTGACGGCCGCGCCGAGGTCCTTGGTGCCGGCGTTGCCGCCGAGGTCGGGGGTGCGGGTGCCGCCTTCGGCCAGGACCTCGGCGATCGCGCGCTCGACCGCCGCGGCCGCCGCGCGTCTCGCCGAAATGGTCGAGCATCATCGCGCCCGACCAGATCTGGCCGATCGGGTTGGCGATGCCGCGCCCGGCGATGTCGGGCGCCGAGCCGTGCACCGGCTCGAACATCGAGGGGTATTCGCGCTCGGGGTTGATGTTGGCCGAGGGCGCGATGCCGATCGAGCCGACGCACGGCCGGCCCGAGATCGGAGAGGATGTCGCCGAACAGATTCGAGCCGACGACGACGTCGAACCAGTCCGGGATGGCGCACGAAATGCGCGGTCAGGATGTCGATGTGGTACTGGTCGGTCGTGATGTCGGGATAGTCCTTCGCGACCGCGGCAAAGCGCTCGTCCCAATAGGGCATCGTGTGGATGATGCCGTTCGACTTGGTGGCCGAGGTCACGTGCTTCTTGCGGCGTGCGGGCCAGCTCGAAGGCGTAGCGCATGATCCGGTCGCAGCCGCGCCGGGTGAACACCGTCTGCTGCATCGCCATCTCGTATTCGGTGCCCGCGTAGAGCCGGCCGCCGATCTCGGAATATTCGCCCTCGTTGTTCTCGCGCACGACGTAGAAATCGATATCGCCCGGCGCGCGGCCCTTGAGCGGCGAGTCGACGCCCGGCCAAGAGCCGCACCGGGCGCAGGTTGACGTATTGGTGAAAGCTCGCGGCGCAGCGGGATCAGCAGGCCCCACAGCGAGATGTGGTCGGGCACGTCCGGGATAGCCGACCGCGCCCAGAAAGACCGCGTCGAAGGGCCGCAGCTGGTCGAGCCCGTCTTCCGGCATCATCCGCCCGGTCTTGGCATAGCGTCTCGCAGCTCCAGTCGAATTCGCTCCACTCGAAGCCGAAGCCGTAGCGGCGCGCCGCCGCCTCCATCGCCGCGACCCCCTCGGGCACCACCTCGTGCCCGATGCCGTCGCCGGCGATCACCGCAACCCGATAGCTTTTTGCCATATCCGTTCTCCGGGACCCCTTTTATTCGATGACCTCGTCCGCTTCGGTCGAAAGTGGGGATGGTGAGGCCGATTGCGCCGGCCGGTCTTGAGATTGACCGCAAGACAAACCTCGTCGGCAGCTCGAACGGCAGATCGGCGGGCTTGGCGCCCTTAGAAGCGGTCGACGAGATAGGCGAGCCGCGCCAGCCTTTCCTTGCCGTCCGGGCCATACGACATCAGCCCGCCATCATGCACAAAATTATCGGCTTCGAAGATCGCCGGCAGGCGCTGGGCGGCGGCAAACTCGAAGACTCGCTTGCGGTTGAGGATCGTCAGCGCATCGGTGACCATCAGGATGCCGTCGGGCTTGTCGCGTGTCATCGCGGCGAACGCCGCGTCGAATCGTCGGGCTCGCGCACGCCCAGCGGCTGCACCGCGATGCCGAGGCTCTTCGCCGCCGCCTCCGCCGATTTGTAGCGCAACGTCATGCCGAGATCGTCGGCATTGTACAGCATCGCCACCCGCTTTAACCCGGGGACCGCGGCCTTCAACAATTGCAAGCGCTTGGCGGACAGCTCGGAAGCGACATCCGACACGCCGGTAATATCGCCGCCAGGTCGGCTGAGGCTGGCGGCGAGGCCGGTCGCCACCGGGTCGCCGGCGGAAGTTACGACGAGCGGTATCGTCGTCGTCGCCTTCGGGCGGCGACCGCGGCCGGATAGCCGAGGGTGACGATGGCCTCCGGTGCGCCGGCCACCAATTCCCTGGCGAGCGCCGGAAGCCGGTCGAGCTTGCCGTCGGCGCTGCGGGTCGTCATCACCAGATCGCGGCCGGGCACATAACCCTTCTGCGCCAGATTTTTGGCGATCCCGTCGCCGAAGCCCGGGGCGCTGGAAACGGTCAGGATCCCGACCCGGTGCGGCTTGTCTTGCGCCTGCGCCGGGGCCGAGCAAAACCGCGACAAGACCAGCAGCAAGCCTGCGTTGATCTTCATTCGTCTCGCCTGTTGCGGCCGCCGTGGGCGTTATTTGTTCATGTTCCAGATGTCGGTCGCGAGCAGCCATTTGCCGCCGATCTTGCGCCATACCACGACATATTTGCCGACGACCTGCTGCGGCGGCTGGGCTTTTGTCTCGAGCGTGACGGTGCCGATCTCGCGCGCCGCCCGCCGCCCGAGCGGCAGCACGTCGATGGTGACGAGCTTGGCGTCGCCGATTTGGGTCGCCGCCTTTTTCCAAAACGCCTCGATCGCCGCCCGGCCCTTGACCATGTCGCCGCCCGGCGGCAGCACATCGGCGTCCCCGGCATACATCGCCGCGACCGCAGCGGCGTCGCCCTTGTTGAAGGCGGCGGTCCATTGGTCGTTGAGCCGCTGGATCGTGGCTTTGCTCTGAGCCAGCGCCGGGCCGGCCAGCAGGACGAAGCACAACACCCAGAGCGTGAAACGCGACATGGCGGTCCCCTTTGTCAGATTTCGATCGTGCCGGTCATATAAAGCGCGGCACGACCGGCGATCGTCACGCGGTCGCCGTCGAGCGCGCAGGAGAGCCGGCCGCCGCGGCGCGAGACTTGCCGCGCCTCGAGCCGGGTCTTGCCGAGGCGCTTCGCCCAATAGGGGATCAGCGCGCAATGCGCCGAGCCTGTCACCGGGTCCTCGTCGACCCCTTGCGCCGGCGCAAAAAAGCGCGAGACGAAATCGATCTCGCCCGTCCCCGGCGCCGTGGCGATGACGGCAAACCGGTCGAGCCGGGCGACCGCCGCAAAATCCGGGGTGAGCGCGCTCACCGCGTCGATATCGTCGTAGACGGCGACATAGTCGCGCGCGGCAAGCACCGCCGCAGGCCGGCGTCCGAGGGCTGCACCCAGACCCGCGGGCTCCTCGCAAGGCGCGGGCGGCCAGGCCGGGAAATCGAGCGCCAGCAATGCGCCCCCGCGGGTGACCGCCAGCTCGCCCGCCTTTTCCGTGCGAAAGGCGACGCGGGTGCGCTCCGGCACGAGAAAATTGAACAGCACATAAGCCGAGGCGAGTGTGGCATGGCCGCACAGATCGACCTCGGTCGTCGGCGTGAACCAGCGCAGCCCCCAGCGCTCGCCCTCGGCGACAAAAAACGCGGTCTCCGGCAGGTTGTTCTCGGCCGCGATCGCCTGCATGACCTCATCGGCAAGCCAGCCTTCGAGCGGGCACACCGCCGCCGGATTGCCGCCAAACGGCCGCTCGGAGAACGCATCGACCTGATAAAGCGGAATGCGCATCGCCGCCCCTGCTCCTACCGACGCTCGACCCGATGGGTTCTACCAGAGGTGCCGCGAGAGAAGCGAGGACGCTGCGATTGCAGCCCGTCGCGCCTGGCGAGCGCGCGGCGCCGCTGTCGCGGCGCCTAGATCTTCTCGAAGACGGCGCAGGTGATGCGGTATTCGGCGCCGAGCCAATAGAGCTTTTTCATCGAGCGCCGCCATTTTTCCAGCGACACAAACGGCGCCGGAAAGCGTGCCAGATGGCGCAGCAGAATCCACGGCCGCTCGCGCACATCGTCGCGATACGATTTCCCGGCGCCGATGATCGCGCCGTCGAGCAGGCGCGCGCCGGCAAAGAGCCGCCCGAGCTCGGCCGGGCCCGGGCGGTACATCGTGTCGATCGGGTCGCGATGATGCGGATAGCTATAAGGCACGGTGACGAAAACGAGCCCGCCGGGCGGCAAAATGTCGAGGCAATGGCGTGCCAGACGATCGGGCCCGACCACATGCTCGAGCAGGTTGCAGCACAACAGCGCTTGCGGTCGGAGCGCCCGCAGCCGCGGCACGTCGCCGGGATCGGTCAGGTCGGCGCGCAGATCGACCCCCGGCGCCTCGCGCATATCGACATTGACGAGCTCGACCCCGCGGGCGCGCAGCGGATGCAGCAGCTGATGCTCGATCCATGGCTGCACGCGCTCGCGCACCTCGGCCGTGCTGCTGCCGAGGTTGAGCATCGGTGTCAGGCGCGCGACTGCGACCGCGTCGAGCGCGCAGCACAGCCAGCGGGCCTCGGCTTCGAACATCGGAACCGCGAACGCACCCCCAAAACATCACCATGCCCAATCGCAAATCAATGCGAAAGGGCGGGGCCTCTCCGCCGTGCTGCGTGGCGGGCTATGCCGGCGACCTGTCTTCTGACAGCGCTATTTCGCCGGCTAGCGCGGCGCCGCCGGATATTCGCGGTCCTTGCTCGGGATCAGGTCATAGGGCAGCGCAAAGCCGGGCATCGCTTTGAGGCGCCCGGCCCAGGCTTCGAGATAGGGCCATTGCCCGATCTCAAACCCGCCCTCGGCCATAAACACCATGCGGCCCCAGCAGCCGATATCCGCGATCGTGCATTCCTCGCCGACGAGAAAGGGCCGGTCCTTTACCCTATTGTCTAAAAACGACAGCGCCGCCTCGGCCCGCGGGCGGAACTCGGCGATGACCTCGTCGTGCATCTTGCGAAACCGCGCCGAGTGGCGCACCCGCGCCACCGCCGTGATGTGGTCGGCTTCCCAGGACAGCCACTCCCGCGCCTGCCAGCGCTGCTGCTCGGTGCGGCCTTCGAAATGCCCGGTCTCGCGCGCCAGATAGTCGAGGATCACATTCGACTGCAGGATCGTCAGCCCGCGGTGGCGCAATGACGGCACCACACCCCAACGGTTGATCCTCAGATATTCGGGCGTGCTTTGCACCCCGGTCTTCAGGTTGACGGTGCGAAACGAAAACGGCAGCCCCGCCAATGCCAGATACAGCATCGGCTTGTAGCTGGAGCTGGAGGTAAAACTGCCGTAGAGCGTCAAGGATTCGTCGCTGGCCGGCGCTCCGATCATGCTGTTCCCCTCGCCCCACATCCACCAGGGACGCCGCCGCGAATCGGTGCGTCCGCTCCTTGTTCCGGGTCAGGCCCGGGTTAGGCCAGTGTCAGGCCGGCTCTTTCACATGCGTGGCGCGCATCAGCCGCACCGCCTCCGGATCGGCCATGGTCTCGGTCCGCGCGTTCTTCAGAAAATCTTCGTATTCCCGCGTCATGTCCGGCGACACGACCTCGATCATCAGCCGGTTCTCGACCCAGAATTCGATGACGTGGAAAAACGGCTTGTGGCCTTGCATGCCGCGGCCAAAGGTCTTGGCGCGCCAACCCTCGCGCGCCCCGATCGCCTCGACCTCGTCCGGCTCGCGCGAGACCGAGAGCAGCATGTGGAACGGCCAGGTCTGCGGCGGCGCCGCATTGTCGCCAAACACCACCTGGTCGTCGTTCTTCGGGATATCGAGCGTCGCCCGGTCCGGATAGACCTCGATCATCGTGCCGTGCGCATCGCCGCTCGCCGCCATAAAGGCGCCATCGAGCGGCCCGAACGGATAGCACTTGCCGCCCATCAGCTCGGCGAGCACCTCGGCGACGTGCTGCGGCTCGCGCGCCGGTATCGATACGTGATGGATCATCGCATTCTCCCTCGCCCGCGATCCCCGCGGCGCCATCCCAAAACCGCCGCGACGATACCCCGCGCAGCCCATCCAAAGCAACGCATGCGCGCCGCCCGTCGGTGCCCGACCGCACGACAGCCCAACGACGGGGCCGACCGGCAGTCGCGCAGCGACACCGCTCTGCGCAAGCATCGCGCGGGCGAGCCGAGGTTGCGGTTGCGACCCCGTTGGTGCTGGCCCATCATGAGAAGGCCCGATTGCCCAGAGGGAGCCCGCCCGATGAGCCTCTCGACCCAGACCGTCCCGACCAACCTGCCGCCCGATGTGCAGCGCCAGATGTTGCGGCGGATGCTGACGATCCGGCGGTTTGAGGAGCGCGCCTCGGCGGATTACCTCGCCGGCAAGATCTACGGCGTCGTGCATTGCTATATCGGCGAGGAGGCGGTCGCGGTCGGCGTCTGCTCGGCGCTGGGCCAGGGCGACCGGATCATCTCGACGCATCGCGGCCATGGTCATTGCATCGCCAAGGGTGCGGATTTGAACCGCATGATGGCCGAGCTCTATGGGCGCCAGACCGGCTATTGCAAAGGCAAGGGCGGCTCGATGCACATTGCCGATTTCGGGATCGGCATGCTCGGCGC
Organism: uncultured Alphaproteobacteria bacterium; assembly: GCA_963702685.1. GTDB lineage: Bacteria > Pseudomonadota > Alphaproteobacteria > ATCC43930 > CGMCC-115725 > AP-15. Next base: position 194,944 of record CAVPDQ010000020.1, read on the forward strand.
CAACGGCATCGTCGCCGGCGGGATCGCGATCGTCACCGGCGCCGGCCTCGCCGCGCAAATGGAAAAGAAGGGCGGGGTCGCGGTCTCGTTCTTCGGCGACGGCGCCTCGAATGCCGGGCCGTTCCATGAATGCCTCAACATCGCGGCAACCTGGAAATTGCCGATGCTCTATGTCTGCGAAAACAACATGTGGGCGGCGAACACCGCCGCCGCCGAGACGCACGCGCTTTCCGATGTGGCGGCGCGCGCCGCCGGCTACGGGATCCCGGGGGTCGTCGTCGACGGCAACGACATTTTTGCGGTCCATCAGGTGGCAAGCCGTGCGGTGGAGCGCGCGCGCTCGGGCGGCGGCCCAACCTTGATCGAATGCAAAACCTATCGCTGGCGCGGCCACACCGAGCGCAGCGGCCAGCCCGACCGCCGCGACCCGGCCGAAATCGAGGCGGCGAAAGCCCGCGACCCGATCGCCCGGCTCGAACGGCAATTGCGCGCGCAGGGCGATCTCGACGACGCCGGATTGGGCGCGATGGAGCGCGACATCGTGGCCGCGCTCGACGCTGCGATCGCCTTCGCCGAGGCGAGCCCGTTCCCGACGCCGGAGCAGGCAACCGACGACGTCTTTGCCGCCTGAAATGAACGCCCTAACGCAAAGGTCGCGGAGGATGCGCAAAGAACGCGAAGGCGCTTTTTCGCGCGTGCAGTGCGTAACAATTGCCCGCAGGACCGACTGGCGCTTCGCGCCGGGAGAATGCCTTCGCGCCCCCTGCGAACCCTTCGCGTCCTCTGCGGTAAGCTTTTCTGTTTTCGCCTGACACGAGGATCGGACGATGCGGGAGCTGAGCTATAACGAGGCGGCGCTCGAAGCCGTTGCCGAGGAGATGCGGCGCGACCCCAAGATCTTCTACATGTCGACCGATGCGCTGCCGCCGCTGTTGCACGAATTCGGGCCCGAGCGTGTGCGGGCAACGCCGATCACCGAGGCGGCGCTGACCGGGATGGCGATCGGTGCGGCCGGCTGCGGCTTTCGCCCGATCGTCGATTGGCGGCAGGTGACGTTTTGCTTTGTCGCGATGGACCAGATCGTCAACCAGGCGGCAAAGATCCATTACATGTTCGGCGGCCAGGTCGCCTTTCCGATCCTGTTTCGCGCGGCGGTCGGCGGCGGCGGCCAGGTCGCGGCGCAGCATTCGCAATCGCCTTATTCGATGTTTATGAATGTCGCCGGGCTGAAGATGTTCCTGCCGTCGACCCCTTACGACATCAAGGGGCTGATCAAGACCGCGATCCGCGACAACAACCCGGTCGTCTCGTTCGAATCGAGCCGGCTGATGGCGCGCAAAGGGCCGGTGCCCGAAGAGGACTACACGGTCCCGCTTCGGAAAGGCCGATGTGAAGCGCGAGGGCAGCGATGTGACCGTCGTCGCGCTCGCCTGGCTCGTGCACGAAGCCCTGGCGGCGGCCGAAGAGCTGGCGCAAGAGGGGATTTCGGTCGAAATCGTCGATCCGCGCAGCCTGGTGCCGCTCGACGCCGAGACGATCCGCCGCTCGGTGCAAAAAACGGGGCGGCTCGTCATCGCCGACGAGGCCGGGCCGACCGCCGGCTTTTCCGCCGAAGTCGCGGCCGTCGTCAGCGAGGACATGGCGAGCTTTGCGCGGCTTCAGGCGCCGATCAAGCGGGTCTGCGCGCTCCCGGTGCCGATCCCCTACAGCCCGGTCCTCGAACGCCACGTCTTTCCCGACCGCCAGCGCATCATCGCTGCAATCCGCGACGTGCTGCGGGAAAGGCGCCCCGCCGCCGCGGCGTGAGGCGCCCCCCGTCAATAACCCAATAGCTCAATAGCTCGGCTTGCTGGCGGATGGCGTCAGCTGGAGCTCGTGCGTCCAGCACGAGCGGTCCTGGGTGTGCAGGTACCAGTAGGCCTCGGCGATCTTGATCGGGTTGATGATCAGGTCGCGCCGGTTCGCGTTGCGCGGCAGCTTGCGGCTGCCGGGCGAGTCGATCGAGCCGTCGATGACGATGTTGGCGACGTGCACGCCGTGCTCGGAATATTCCTCGGTCAATACCTGCGCCAAGGTGCGCATCAAGACCCGCGGGATAATAGAGCGACTGCCCGGTCATCCGCTTTTTGCCGCGCAGCGAGCTCGAATTGTTGGAAAAGAAAAACGACCCCGAGCCTTTTTTACGCATCGCCGGCAGCACTTCCTGGGCGACGAGAAAGGGCCCCCGCGCCGAGATGTGCAGCCCGGTGTCGAGCATCTCGACCGGGACATGCTCGAGCAATTCCTTTTCGGGCGGGAGGTCGCGGCCTTCGAGATACCCGGCGTTGTAGACCAGGACCTCCGGGTCGCCGGCCTCGCGCCGGATCGTGGCGAACGCCGACGCGATCGAATCCTTCGAGACGAGGTCCAATTCGACGATCATGCCATCGCCGCCCTGCCCGCGGACCGCGGCGGCCAGCGCCGTGGCGTTGGCCTCCTTGCGCGTCGTCACCACGGTAAAAAAGCCCTCGCTCGCGAATTTCTGCGCGATCGCACCGCCGACACCCCAGCGGATGCCGATTTCGACATCGCTGTCGTCCACCGCATGGCCGTGCGCCAAGAGCGTGTTGCGCCCGTCCGACTGCCACTTCGAGGTGGCGCCGATCACGACACAAACCGGCTTGCCCTTGGTGTTCGCTTTGCGCTGCTCGCTCATTGGTGACCCTTCCCCTCCGGTTCTCAGCTGCGTGCCGCGGATCGGCAAAGCCTAACCCGCGATCGGCGACCGGCGGAAGGGCTGCGGCGCGAGCGGCAGCTTTCGGGTCCCGGTCGAGGGCCGGGGCCGCGAACCTGGTCCGGCGGCTAGGCGCTATGCCTTAGCCGTTCCATTTCCTGCGCGAATTCGAGGCGCAGCTGTGCGGCTTCATCGGCAGGGAGCCAATTGGCCATGTTCGGAAAAACCATCTGCCACATCCGGGCATCGCGCTCGGGCCAAGGCATCCGCTCGGCCGAGCGCGCCGTTTCGAGCAACGCCCGCAAACGCCGGCGGACCTTTTCCGGGTCGGGCAAGTATTTCTGGGCCGGTGCCCGCAACCGGTTCTCGCCATCCCCGAACAGGCTCTCCTGCGCCGGACCATGCCCGAACAGGTCACTTCGATCCGCCATCCCGGCATCATCTCCCGGCTGCCACCACTATCGGCTTGGGAACGCTATCGATCGCGATCGCCACGTCAACTCGCTCGCCGATCGGCCAAGGAAACCGCGGCGCGGCCAACAAAGCGGTGTTATTCCGTCGTGCCGAGGACGCGACTCGCGTCAGGCAGCATCGTACAGGGTTTCCCGGCTCAACGTCGGGCCGGCGCAGATGCGGTCGAGCAAATCGGCCTGGGCCGGCTCCAACGCAACGAGGCGGCCAAGCACATGCAACACGTTCAGCAATTCCGTAGTGTATTCGGCGGGCCATGCGTCGGGCTGGATGTCGCCGAGCGGTGAAGGCGTGCGCCGGTCGCCGATCTGCGGACGATCCCGGTGCCGCTTGCGGTAGCTGAACCATTGCGTCAGCACATGCTTGCCCGAGACCTCGTAGCCCCAGACTTCCGGCGGGACATTGTCGATATGCCCGCCGCCGATCCACAGGCGGCGATTGGCGGCATCGTAGGAGATCGTGTCAGGCATGTGCTCCGGGTCGGAGGGGATCGCCCCATCGGTGGGAATGAGCGGCCCGCCCTGCGCGAGGCGCGGCGGGCGCGCGGGCCGGCCGGCAGCCGGATCGGCGAAACGCTCGCCAAAGGTGTGCAGCCAGATCACCTCGCGGCCGAGACGAATAGCCTCGTCGAACAGTGCCGGATCGCCGCTCAGCGGTATCCGCAAGCCCGGCTGGACCAGATCGGTTGCAAAGCGGGCCGTGTAAGCGGGGTTGGCCGCCACTGCGGCGAGGTAGGCGATGACATCTTCGGCGGTGACCTCCCGCCCGAAAGCTCTCGCTGAGGCGGATCAGGACAGCAGGTCGAATGTTGGGCTCGGTCGCCGCCGCATCCGCCCACAGCGGAAACGCGCGGCCTCCCCTGACCCATGGTAGTGGTGTAGATCAGGGATCAGACGCGGTAAAGGTGAACGCTGGACCGATTCGGTCGGAACTCGGTCATGTGGCGCAGTCAAATAGACCTGACTCGGCTTGTTGTCGAATGATGCGCCTTCCAGAGCGTCGGATTTGGCTGGTTCAGGAGTCTGTACGTCGGGAATAATCCACTGCCGATCGAACGAGCTGAAACCGTATCGGACTGGCGCTATAACGGCCGCTGTGTCACTCGCCACCGACATGGATCGATGCCGGGCTTCCTGAGCCGTGTAGTCTTTCGGATCGGCATGTCTTGCGTAGGTGCCTGTCGCCCGGCTTCCGCCGCGCAGATGTGGGGTGAAACAGTAGCTCCTTTTGCGTCAGGATCGTGCTCGCGAACGAGGCGTATCCCACCGGCGCGCGCAGCGAATCCTTGTCCGGTGCGATGACCCAGGTCCGGCCCGGCATCACGCCTGAGCCGTTGTAGGCAAAGAATTCGTCGAGCGCGGGGTAGGTGGCCCATTCGCTGGTCGATGCGGGCAGGAAGGGCGCCCGCCAATCGCGCGGGCAGTCGATCCAGCCGGCGCTGTCGAGCGTCAAAGTGGAGATTGCGGCGAACTTGTCCTCGCGCCGGCCTTCGGGCAGCGAGCGGAAATGCACGCGCGCCGGCACCGCCGGGTCGCAATCGGCAAGCCGGACCGCGAGGACGATGCATACCGGCTGCTGCACCGCCTGAAACACGCGCGAGGCGACCGCGGGCTGATGGCCTTCGGGCGAGCAGTCGATGACCCAGATTTCGTCGGTGTCGCGCCGCAGATCGGCGCGCATTTTTTGAAAGCCGGGCCCGTTCAGGAAACCCGCGACGGTAATGAAGCACACGATTCCCCGTTGCGGGGTAGCCGGCGGCGTGTCGGGCGCGACGATGCTGCCGCCAAAGACTTTCCAGGTCGCCCAGCGCCAGAAGTAGACGTAAAGGTTGCGCAGATGTTTTACATGCGCGGCGGCGCCCCATTCGACCGGCGGCAGCCAGGCCCGGAGGGGCACGACCGTGTGAGCGGTTCCGCTCTCGACCCATCCGCCAAGGCCCCGCGCCTTTTCTTTGTAGGGCGGATTGCCGATGACCACGGTGATCGGTTCCGAGCGTTTTATCTCGTTGGCGCTCCGTCGCGATTCGGCCAGCGGCAGCAATCCGGAAGAAATGTATTCATGCTCTTCGACCGGGTTGCCGAGGGTGTTGGTCAAGAAGAGACGGAGCGCGATTGGCTCGCTCTCGGCAGTCGGCATTTTTACCAGGTCGACCACTTCGGCCATGAGCCGGAGCTGGGCCACGGCAAATGGACCGAACTGCATTTCGAAGCCGATCAGCCGGCGCAGCGCCGCACGGATCATCGCGGGGACCGCACCCTCCCCCTGTTCGTCGGCAACGGTGCCGGCGATACGCTGGAGGACGCCGAGCAGAAAAGTGCCGGTCCCCATCGCCGGGTCCGCGAGGGTCACTTCCGCCGACGCCAAGCCTTCGGCAACGCCGAACCGGCGCTCGTCGCGCAGCGCGTCATCGACGAGCCGCACCATCGCCGTGACGATTTCAGGCGGCGTGTAGTACGAGCCGGTCTTTTTTCTCAGCGCATTGTCGTAGACACTGAGGAAATGCTCGTAGAAATATAGCCAAGCCTCCGGCTCGCCCTTGCTGATCGCCGGCCAATGAACGACGTCGAGCACGCGGGTTAACGTGTTGAGCGAGGTCTTGAGCGTCGCCTGCTGATCGACATCGTCGGTCAGCACGCGGAGCGCGGTGCCGATCAGCAGGTTTGTCTGGCGCAGCAGCCTGGCAACACGATCGAGACCATCCGCAAGCTTGATTTCGCGGGCGCGCGCCATCAACAGGCCAAACGTCACCGCCTGGGCATAACCATCGGCGAATGTCTCGTTCGAGGCATCGGGGAACAGCGTCCTGCGCCAATCCGTCGCCAAGCCGGTGAGCGAAGGGCTGCCGCGCTCGATCTGCTCGAGCACTTCGTCGCGCAATAGCCGGCAGAGGCGCGCGCTGATTTCGGCGAGCTGCGGCGCCGAGCGGGGCGGGATCGGGTCCCAGTCCAGAAAATCGGTAAACAGGGCGAGCAGGCCCCGGGGCGCACGTAACGCGGCGCCGGCGTTTTCGACCGAGCCTTCGAGCCGCACGATCTCGCCTTTGAGCTTTCCGTCCTGCCAAAGACTGAAGGAGTTGCCGTCGGAATAAACGAGGTTCGGCAGCAATTTGAGCTTCTGCCACTGCTCCCTGTCGTGTGGATCGTCGAATCGGCGCGGATCGGCGCCCTTGCCAGGTGCCTTCAGCTCGATAAAGCCGACCAGCAGGTTTTGCTTGGTGACCGCGAAGTCCGGGCGCGTCTTCAACTCCTGGATCGACGATTCGCCGACCAAGGCGACATTGGCAGCCCATCCGAGGGCCGAGACGATGTCCTGGACCAGCACATCGAGCGGGCCGCGGAGTTGATCCTCGGGTGAGCCAATGGCGCCGATCCCTGCGAATTTCGGCTTCAGGCTGGCACCGAAGCGGGAGACTGCTGCTCTAAGGAGGTCGGTGCTTTGCACGATACGCCGAAGATGCTAATTCCAGGCGAAAGCAGGATACCCGAAGGTAGAGCTATGCTGACGTAATCTTTCGATAAAAGGTTAATCCGCCGGGCGAGGCTGGCGGCCGGTCATTCCGACGCCGTTAATCCTCGGCCTCGGCTCAGGCGCCGGTCCCAGCCCGACCAGCGGCAGAGCGCTTCGCCCGGTGCCCCATAACATGCGGTCAGGGCCGAAGGCGTCGAAGACTTGGCACAGATAGGGGTGTAAGGCCGGGAACGGGTAGGTGCTCGCTCGAATAATGTGGGAACCCCGTCACCTTGACCGCCGCATTTAGGAATTTCGCCACAGCCACGAGCCGGGCGACGGCGGGTCATCGCGGCAGAGTCCCGTCCAGCTATCGCAAAGCCGGCCTCATCCCGCAGCGCCGAGACAATCGGCGGGGTGGGGATTATGGTTTCCCAGTGGTTGGCGAAGCTTCGGCGCTCGGCGAAAAAGCCGGTCTCGTCGGTCCTGGCGTGCGGCGGTGGGGAGGCGGCGATGCATGACGAGGACATGGTCCGCCTGGACGGCGGCAGCTTCCGCATGGGGTCGGACCGGCATTATCCGGAGGAGGCGCCGGCCCACCGGGTCGCCGTCGGCCCGTTCCGGATCGACCGCTGCCCGGTGACCAACCGGGAATTCGCCGAGTTTGTCGCGGCGACCGGCCACGTCACTTTTGCCGAGGTCCCGCCCGACCCGAAGGATTACCCCGGTGCCCTGCCGCACATGATCTATGCCGGCTCGCTGGTGTTCACGCCGCCGGCGCACCCGGTCGATCGGCGCGACTGGAGCCAATGGTGGCGGTTTCTCGAGGGTGCGGATTGGCGCCACCCCTATGGCCCGGACAGCCGCCTTGCCGACGCGCTGCAAGATCACCCGGTCGTGCACGTCGCCTATGCCGACGCGCTCGCTTTTGCGCGCTGGGCGGGCAAGGACTTGCCGAGCGAGGCCGAATGGGAGTTTGCCGCGCGCGGCGGTCTCGACGGCGCCGAATTTGCCTGGGGCGACGAATTCGCGCCCGGCGGCCGGCAGATGGCCAATACCTGGCAGGGCGACTTCCCGTTGCAGAATTTGCTGCTCGACGGCTTCTCCCGCACCTCGCCGGTGGGCCGTTTCCCGGCCAACGGCTATGGCCTTTGCGACATGATCGGCAATGTCTGGGAATGGACCGCCGATTGGTATTCGCGGCGGCATCCGGCCGAAGCGGCAAAACCGTGCTGCATCCCGGAAAATCCGCGCGGCGGCCCGGAGGCCGAAAGCTACGACCCGAATTTGCCCCGGATCAAAATCCCGCGCAAAGTATTAAAAGGCGGCTCGCATCTGTGCGCGCCTAATTATTGCCGCCGCTATCGCCCGGCCGCGCGCCACGCCGAGCCGGTCGACACCTCGACCAGCCATGTCGGCTTCCGCTGCGTCGTCCGCGAGGGAAAAACGTCGTAAGCCCCAAGGCGCCGAAGCCGCTCGGCGACAACGTCGCGATCGGCAGGAGCCGTTTGCGCAGGCGCAACCCGGCGTTTCAAATATGCAGCACCGCCTTGCCGGTAAAGTCGCGGTCGATCAGGCGGCGGGCGATTTGGCCGATCTCGGTCCAGGGCGCCTCGACCGCGATTTGCGGGCGTAATTTCTTGGCCTCGATCAGCTCGGCCAAGAGGCGCAAGCCGATCCCGGCGCGCTCGACGCTCATCAGCTCGTGAAACAACGTGAGGCCGTAGAGCCGGGTCCCGCCGGTAGAAAAAAAGTCGCGGCTTTCGATGCTGGCGGTGCCGCTTTCCGAAACGCCGAAGGTGACGCAAATGCCGTTTGGCTGCAGCATGCCGAGCGCCGCACCCAATGCCCGGCCGCCGACCGAATCGAGGATCAGCCAGAACGGCCCATAGGGCTTGGCGGCGGCGAGCTCGCGGCCGACGACGACGCGCTCGCCGCACCATTCGGCGACCGCGGCGCGGTGCTGCGTCGCGGCGCACATGCCCCCAGACAAAGGCGCCGGCTGCCACTGCGAGCTGGCAGGCGAGATGCCCGACCCCGCCCGAGGCGCCGTCGACCAGCACCTTGCGGCCGAGCAGCAGACCGCCCTGGCGCAGCGCATGCAATGCCGTCAGCCCGGCCACCGGCAGGGTCGCGGCCGCGGCGTCGCCGACCGCATCGGGGAGTGCCGCCACCGCGTGGCTGCGGCAATTCACCCGCTCGGCCCAGGCGCCCGAGGGCAGGAGGCCGACGACGCGGGTGCCCGGCGCGGGGCCGCTGCCATCGGCGGCTGCGGTCTCGACGACGCCGGCAAAATCCCAGCCGGGGCGCCAGCCCGCCTCGGCGGATTGCAGCGCGCGCCGGGTTTCGCCGCGGTTCAGCGACACCGCGGTGACCCTGACGCCGACTTCGTCGCGGTCGGGGTCGCGCAGGCCGACCTCACGGATCGCCAGCCGCTCGGGCAGCGACGGATCGACGACGACGGCGCGAACCTGCTGCGGCATGGCCATTCTCCTGCTATCGCAAATCAGCCCTATGAGAGTGGCACCAATCTAACACTTGACCCACACCCTCTCTCGTCTTGCCCGCGAAAGCGGGCACCCAGGGCAACATACGCCGCGTATGTAGCCCTGGACCCCCGCTTTCGAGCGTGTGAAAGGATTGGCGGGGATCGGAAATAGGACGCTGCATCGGCACCGTGCGTGCTTCGAGACGCGCCCGAGGGCGCTCCTCAGCATGAGGTAAGCTGCTGATGGCATTAAGAACACACCTCATCCTGAGGAAGTCGCGAAGCGACTGTCTCGAAGGATGTGCCGCGCAGATCCAGCCGGTCTTCAATTTCTTCACACGCTCTTTCGCGGGAGCGACGAACAGAAAATAATGGGTGTCAAATGTCAGATCGGCACCACTGGAGCATGGCTAATCGAGGGGTGGGTGGCGCACGGGCTGGGTCGCCTCGAACGCGCGCGCGGCGCGCAGCACCCGGTCGTCGGCGTAAAGCGGCCCGACGATCTGCAATCCGATCGGCAGCCGGCCGCTCGTCAGCCCGCACATGATGCTCGCCGCCGGCTGGCGCGTCATGTTGAACGGATAGGTAAAGGGCGACCAATCGATCCAGTGCCGCTCGTTTGCCGGGTCGTTCAGATCCTGCCCGACCGGGAGCGCCGGGACCGGCATCGTCGGGGTCAGCAGCAGGTCGTAGGTCAGGTGCAGCTCGGCCATATGCCGGCCGAGCTCGTGGCGCACAAAATCGGCGCCGAGGTAATCGACGGCGCTGATCCGTTCGCCGGCCGCCGCGGTCGCCACCAGACCCGGATCGGCCAGCGCCTTGCGCTCGGCCGGCAATCCGGCCAGCAGCTTTGCCGCCCCGGCCGCCCATAACGTAAAGAGCGCCTCGCGCGGCGACGGAAAGATCGCGCCCACCTCCTCCACCACCGCACCCAGCCTCTCGAATTGGCGCGCCGCCGCCGCCACTGCCGCCGCGATCTCGGGATCGACCCGCGCATAGCCGAGGTCCGGGCTGAACGCGATCCGCCAGCCGCGCACGCCCTCCTCGATGCCGTCGCACCAATCGCCGCCGGCCGGCGGCAGCGTATAGGCGTCGCGGTGGTCGGGCTGGGCCAGCACGTTCAGCATCAGCGCCGCATCGGCGACACTGCGCGCGATCGGCCCGGTATGCGACAATTGCCCCATCGCCGAGGGCGGATATGCCGGCACGCGGCCAAAGCTCGGCTTTAGCCCAAAGACGCCGCTAAAGGCGGCGGGGATGCGGATCGAGCCGGCGCCGTCGCTGCCGACATGCAAGGGTGCCAGCCCCGCGGCGCAGGCCGCCGCAGCCCCGGCGCTGCTGCCGCCCGGTGTCCGCGACAAATCCCACGGGTTGCGCGTGATCCCGGTCAGCGGGCTGTCGCCGAGCGCTTTCCAGCCAAATTCCGGGGTCGTCGTCTTGCCCAGAATGACCGCCCCGGCCTCGCGCAGCCGCGCTGTCGCCGGCGCATCCTCCGACCAGTCCTGGCCGGGATCGACGAGGTGCGAGCCGCGCAAGGTCGGAAACCCGCGCATCAGCACCAGGTCCTTGATCGTCACCGGCACCCCGTCGAGCGGCCCCTTTGGCGTCCCCCGCCGCCAGCGCTCCTGCGATGCCCGCGCCGCCGCGAGCGCGCCCTCGCGGTCGACGACGCAAAACGCGTTGATCCGCTGCTGCAACGTGTCGAGGCGCGCAAAGAGCGCCTGCACCACTTCCACCGGCGACAGCGCCCGCTGGCGATAGGCGTCGCGCAAGGCACTTGCCGACAGGTAGGGGATTTCACTCTGATCGGCGATTGTCTGGCTCCGTCCGGGCGGCATCGCGTCGCGCCGCCAACCATCGCACAAGCCCGCGCGCCGCGCGACCGCTGCGCGCGGCCGTCACGGCGGCGGGCTCTCGCGCCGGTCGAGGATCATCAGGAAACGAAAGGTCAGCACGCGTTCGAGCCCCAGCAGACGCGCGGACCGCGTCAACACGCGATCGACCGTCTGGATCGCATCGGGAAAGCGGTGCAGCAGCGGCGCCGGCGCCCGCTGCAAGCCGCCGCTGATCGGCAAGGCGACAATGTTTTCGTAGCGCAATGCCGCCAGATCGTAGCCGTGGCGGCTGAACTCCTGCGCGATCGCGGCCGCGGTGCGGTCGTGGCTCTCGCGGTGGCCGGCGAGCGCGCGGTAGCCGGTAAGAAACGGGTTTGAGATGTTGGAATCGTAGATCACGATGCGCCGGACGCCGAGGCGGCTCAGCTCCGGGGCGAGCCGGCCGATGTCGAAGTGCTGGATCGAATCGCAGCACACCGCGCTGTCGCAGGAATTGTCCGGCAACGAGGTCGCGTAAACGCTCTCTCTGCGGCAAGGGATATGCGAGATGTCGCGGGCCAGCGCGAGGGAGGCCTCATCGATATCGACCGAGGTCACCTCAAAGCCGGCATCGAGCGCAATGCGTGAGAATTGGCCGAACCCGCAGCCGCAATCGATGACGCGCCTACCCTTGAGCAGGGACAGCAGGTCGCGGTAGACTTTGCCGATCAGGATGCCGTAGCACCCCGCTGAGGTTGTCCTTGACCCTGGCCAGCCGGAAATCGTGGATAATATGGGCATCGAGCAGGCTCTGGCGCGAGGCGGCGAGCAAATCGTGGGGGTTGGCCTCGGGGTCATTCTGCATCGAACGGCCGTCTCCTTCCAGATTTGACGATTATGCCAAAACCGCGGTTCCCTCGGAGCAGCTCCGCTTCTCGGCGCGGGGTTCGACGCACCGCCGGACCGCGTTATACAGCAGATCGTTGGGCCGTTTCCGGCCGTTTTTCGGGAGATCTTTCGTTGGGGATCGCTACCCTTGCTCCGATCGCTCTTTGGCTCGTCTGCTTCACCGTGCTCAATATTCTGGTGAAGACGCTGTCGCGTTCCTTGCCGACGGGCCGCGTCTTCGAACAAGCCCTGGTCATGGCTCGATCACCGGTTTTCTATGTCGCCGGATTTCTCTATGTCGCTTGCGCGCTTCTCTATTTTGTATCGTTGAACCGGCTGCCGCTGTCGACCGCCGGTCCGGTTTTCATGATCCTGGGCGTAGCGACGACGGTAATCATCGGCGCCAGCGTTTTCGGCGAAACGCTCAACTCCTTGAAGCTGCTCGGCATCATCATCTGCCTCGCCGGCGTCGGGCTCGTCTTTTACAATTAGCCCGGATGGCTAATGGCGCGCATTCCCGTGGTTCTTGTTATCTGCCGGCCGGGGCTGTGATCGGTTGGCTGCGCAGAAATGCCGGCAGCGTCAGGTTCTTGCGCGGGTCCGGGTAGACGCCGAGAAAAACCTCATGCGACATCACCGACAAGAGCGCCGGCCGGGCATAGGCGCAATAGCAGAAATTCAGGACCAGGAGCAAAGCCAGCGCCGCGCCCCATTTGCCGCCGAGCGCGTTCGATTTCCGAGCAACGACATAACACAGCAGCAAGGTCCAGCCGATCACCGCCAGGTACACTTGGTAGCCCAACAGCGGCGCTGCGTGCATCGGCCGCCATTTGATGATCAGATGCGTCGGACTGGTCACCAGTATGCAGGTCATCAGCACGAACAGCACCAGATGATGCGGGTCGCCCTGCTTGAAAAAATTTTTGGACACCCGCCAATACGCCATTAAGAACAGCGCCAAGGCAAATCCGGCATAATAGCGCCATAGGAACAGGTGATTGTAATGCGTCAGATGGGTCGCCTGCGCGTGATAGCCGTCCCTTTCTCCCCGACCGGCAACCGGCCGCCGCCGGACAGTCCCGTTCAGCCGTCGCGCCGCTCCGGCATCGTCAAAAAGGCGTGCACGACGTGCCACAGCTGGTGCCGGTTGTGGCCAAAGACGAGCGCATGCGCCGCCCCCGGCAGCACGACAAACTGCCGGTCCGGGTTTGGCAAGTTCTGATAGAAATCGAGCAAATCCTCTTCGCTGGCGATGCCGTCGTGCTCGCCGCGCAGGATCATGACCGGGGCCAGCACCTTCTTCGGATCGACCACCGGCAGGTTCGCGGTCATGTCGAGATAGGTGCCGGTCGGCACCTGGTCGCCGAACTCGAGCTCGACATCGGCCAACGCGTCGGCGACGGCGGGGTCGCTGGTGCCGGGATGGTCGCGGGTAAAGATGCTGCGGATCATCGCCCGGTCGCGCAGCCGGCGGTTGTGGGTGCGGAAAAAATCGAGCTGCTCGGCGCGCTTGGCCAAGGTCGGCGAATTGCGCCCGGTATAGGTGAAGGCGTTCAGCACCAGCCGCCCGACCCGCTCCGGCCGCACCATCGCAAACGCCGCCGCACGCAGCGCCCCCGACGATTCGCCCATAAAGTGCATATGCCGCTGCCCGGTCTCGCCGATCACCAGCTCGGTCGCCGCGATCAAATCCTCGACACCGCTTTGAATGTCGGAATTGCCCTCGGTGCGCGACGAGCGCCCGTAATTCTCGTGGTCCATCGTCCACACGTCGAAGCCGAGCCCGGCAAAGACGTTCATCGCCGAATATTCGCCCTTTCCCGGCACCGCCAGATCGAACGACGACAACCCCGAATTCGACGAGCCGTGCACCAGAAACAGCACCGGCCGCTTCCCGCCCGCCGCCTCGTGGCATTTGCGATAGAGCGCCAGCTATACCGCACCCTTCGCGACGGTATAATCAGTGCGCAGCGGGGTCATCGGCGCTCCCTCCAAGGTTGTTGCCGCGACGGTCCAAAGCACCTTCTTGCCACGATTTGGGCGCCCCGGCATCATCCTATGAGCGTTGTGGGCGAGTGGGGGATCGCATGGGCATCAGCGTAGCCGTCCGGGCCGCCTTCGTCACCATTATAGCCGCGGTCGTCACCTTTATAGCCGGGGTCGTGGAGCGCACCGGCGCGGGCCGCGGGGCCGGTTGATGTCGATCAGGGCAAGAATTGGACCGCCGCCACCCGCAACACTTTTTACACGCAGGACCAGGGCTCGCAGATCATGCCGTTGCAATGGCTGCGCGCGCTGAAGCAACCCGGGGGCAAATCGTTCCTCGCCGACAGCCTTGCCAGCTACGGCAACGAACCCGGCCAGCACGGCCGGGCTGCCGGTCGGCTTTACCATCAATTTGAGCGCGCGGACCGATGGTCGGCATGACTTGCGCAGCCTGCCATACCCGGCAGATCAGCGTCGCCGGGAAAGAGTACCGGATCGACGGCGGTCCCGCCCTCGCCGATTTCCAGAGCTTGTTGTCGGACCTCGATACCGCGGTGAAAACGGCGCTCGGCGACCGGGCCGCCTTTAGCACTTTTGCCCGCGCCGCGTTTGGCCGCGCTCCGACCCCGCCCGAGTTCTTGCAGCTGCGCTCCGAGGTCGCGGCCTGGTATCTGCGCTACCACACGCTGATGGCGGCAGCATTGCCGCCGCACCCGTGGGGGATCGGCCGCCTCGATGCCGTCGGCATGATCTTCAACCGGCTGACCGGCCTCGATATCGGCCAGCCGCCGAGCTATTTGATCCCGGACAACATCCGCCCCGCCGACGCGCCGGTGCGCTATCCGTTCCTGTGGAACGCGCCAAAGCAGGATTTCACGCAATGGCCGGGCTTTGCCGAGAATGGCAGCGACCTTTTGGGTCTCGCCCGCAACCTCGGCGAAGTCTACGGCGTTTTTGCCGATTTTGCCCCGAGGAAAAGCTTCTTTTCGCTGCTCGGGGTCGATTACACCGGGATCAACTCGGCCAATTTCGACGGGCTCTCGGCGCTCGAAACGCTGATCCGCAAGCTCGGCCCGCCGCAATGGCCGTTTGCCATCGACAGCAATCTGGCGCGCCAGGGAAAGCTGATCTTCAACCGGCCGACCAAAGAGGGCGGCTGCGTCGCCTGCCACGGCATTCGCGCCGGCATCACCCGGTTCGGGCTGTTCTCGATCTGGCACACCTGGGCGACGCCGATCCAGGATGTCGGCACCGACACCCGCGAATACCAGATCCTCGGCTGGACCGCGGACAGCGGCGAGCTCACCGGCGCCTCGATCCCGGTGCTGCTGCCGACGCCGCTCAAGCGGGTCGACAAGAGCTTCGGCATCCTCGGCAACGCGGTCATCGGATCGATCATCGACCATTACCTGTCGCTGCCCCAATTGGGCGCGCCACAGAAGGTCTCGATCCCGGACCGGTTTCGCGATCTGTCAAAGCTCTATCGGCCGCGCCAAAATACGGCCGCCTACGAATTGCGGGTGCTCGAAGGGATCTGGGCCGCCGCGCCCTATCTGCACAACGGCTCGGTGCCGACCCTCGCCCAGCTCTTGACCCCCTCGCTCGAACGGGTCGGCACCTTTGCGATCGGCCCCGCCTACGACACGGAGAATGTCGGGCTCGCGAAACAGCAGGGCGCCTTCAGCTTTACCTTGCGCACCACCGGCTGCACCGATGTCGATTCCGGCAACAGCCATTGCGGCCATGATTTCGGGACCTCGTTGCCGGCCCAGGAAAAGACAGCGCTGATGGAGTATCTGAAGACATTGTAGAGGGAGGAATGCCATGGCGGAGCTGCGCGCGATCACCCGCACCGGGGCCGAGACCGTCGTCGCCGAGCCGGACGCCGCCGCCTTTGCCGCGCGCTTTCGCGGCGACCTGCTGCGACCCGCCGACCCCGGCTACGACGCCGCCCGCCGCATCTGGAACGGGATGATCGACCGGCGCCCGGCCTTGATCGCCCGTTGCGTCAGCCCGGCCGACGTCATCGCCGCAGTCGATTTCGCGCGCGACCGCGATCTCCTCCTCTCGGTCAAGGGCGGCGGCCACAACATCACCGGCAACGCCGTTTGCGAGCAGGGGCTGATGATCGACCTGTCGCGCATGAAAGGGCGTGCGCGTCGATCCGGCCGGGCATCGCGCGCGCGCCGAGGCCGGCCTTACCTGGGGTGACTACAACCGCGAGACCCAGGCTTTCGGCCTCGCCAGCACCGGTGGTGTGGTCTCGACGACCGGCATCGCCGGGCTCACTTTGGGCGGCGGGCTCGGCTGGCTGATGGGGAAGCACGGATTGAGCTGCGACAACCTCCTCTCGGCCGACCTCGTCACCGCCGAGGGCAAGCTCGTGACCGCCAGCGCCGAGGAGAACCCGGAGCTCTTCTGGGGCCTGCGCGGCGGTGGCGGCAATTTCGGAATCGTCACCTCGTTCGAATACCGGCTCCATCCGGTCGGCCCGGTATTGGCCGGCATGGTGCTGCACCCGATGGCGAAGGCGCACGAGGTCTTGCGCTTCTACCGCGACTACGCGCGTGCCTGCCCGGACGAATTGACCGCCTTTGCCGCGATGATGACCTCGCCCGAAGGCGATCCCGTGGTCGCCATTGTCGTCGGCCATATCGGCGACCTCGACACGGGCGAGCGCCTCGTCGCCCCGGTGCGCAAGTTCGGCACCCCGCTCGTCGATACGATCGCGCCGATCTCCTATGTCGCGCTCAACACGATGCTCGACGCCGCCTTCCCCTATGGCGGGGTGCAGCGCTACTGGAAATCGAGCTTTCTGAAGGAATTGGGCGACGACGCCCTCGATATCCTGATCGACCGCGCGGCGACGATGCGCTCGGCCCGCTCGATGGTCGGCTTTTTCCATGTCCACGGTGCGGCGACCCGTGTCGATCCCGACGCCACCGCCTTTGGCGCGCGCGACGACCAATGGGATTACGACGTGATCTCGCAATGGGACGACCCGCGCGAAACCCCCGACCACATCGAATGGACCCGCGCCTTCTGGACCGCGGTCGAGCCGTTCGCGACGGGTGCGGTCTACGTCAACCATCTCGACGCCGAGGAAGCCGGCCGGCTGCGCGCCGCCTACAGCAACACCCAAAGCTACCAGCGCCTCGTCGCCCTAAAAAACCAATACGACCCCACCAACCTCTTCCGCCTAAACCAAAACATCCGCCCCACGGTGTAGCCTACTCTCACCCGGCCGTTGTCGACTTCGGTTGCGATAAGATGAAGTTCGACACGTTCTCCGGTTTATTTTTTATCATATCGGTGCTCGTTCCTGGGTTCATATATCACGCGGTAGCAGGGAGCTTCGTCGCACTGAGGGCACATAAGGATAAAGAGACCAATTTCCTTCGCTACCTGACAGCAACAGCATTCAACTACGCTCTGTTATCACCTCTCATATACCTGCTTGCGTTTGATCATATTTTTACGAATCATCCAGTGGGGCAGGCATTCTGCTGGTTTATAATCATCTTCATCACGCCAGTAATCTTGGGGGTGGTGTACGCGCGGATTGTACAGCGGGATGGCTTGGGTTGGCTTTACCGACTGCTGGGGCTCCGCGCAATCAGCCCGATCCCCACCGGGTGGGATTGGATCTTCAGCACGACCGAGCCGTGCTATGTATTGATCACCTTGGCTGATGGGACTGAGATAGCGGGTTACTTCGGGCTGCGATCCATGGCTTCCTCGGACCCCGAGCGCAAGGATATTTATATCGAGCGGGTGTATAAGGTGCCTGAGGGTGGTGGAGCTTGGCAGGAAGTAGAGCGCTCACTTGGGATGCTCGTAGATGGCTCTCAAATTGCGTATATCGAGTTTAGAGGATGATATCTCGATGACTAATTCGCGGCAGGGCAAAACCAACGACGGCTACAGGCCGATCCCCGAGGGCTATCAGCCAGGGAAGCAGGAGTACGCGAGTTCGGAACGGGGCTATACGCCCAGTGGGAATGCTCAGCAAAAGCCGCCGCCGAACGGCGGGTCAAGCGCTTCGAAACCGGCATCCACAGACGGATCGGGTGCCCAAAAACGCTAACCGGCCGGATCTGACGCACCCATAGTGGTCGGCGTTTTTAGCGAATAACACCCAAAACCGCCGGCTGGGGCGGGCGCCGGTGGGCTTGTCACGATAGCGTCACGGAACCCGGAGCAGGTTCGGGCGTATGCGGGGGAACACCGAAGGCTGAAACACCGGAGGCGGTCATGGCCAATCCGTTTGTGCATGTCGAGCTCGCCAGCACCGATGTCGGCAAGGCGAAATCCTTTTACCAAACGCTGTTCGGCTGGCGGCTGCACGACGAGGATGTCGGCGGCGGCATGAAATACACGATGATCGATGTCGGCGAAGGCACCGGCGGCGGCATGATGCAGCATCCGGTGCCGGGCGCGTCCTCGGCCTGGCTCGCTTATGTGCTGGTCGACGACCTCGCCGGAGCGACGCAAAAGGCGAAGTCGCTCGGCGCCACGATCATGCGCGAGCCGACCGAAATCATGGGTGCGGGCGCGTTCTCGATCATCGTCGATCCGACCGGCGCCGCGCTTGGCCTGTGGCAGCCAAAGGCGACGTGAGCGGCGCGAGGCGGCACCACTGCGAAACGCGCTCGGTCGGTCATGGCCTATGTTGCCGTCCGCGATTTCCAGGAGCGTCTTGCCCCTCTCCGCCCGCTGGCGGGGGGAGAGGGAGGGGCCCGACGCGTAGCAGCGGGAGGGTGAGGTGGGTGGCGCCCTTGCTGCAAACGCGGGGTTCCCCCACCTCACCCCACCCCTCTCCGCTCCCGCTGGCGGAGAGGGAGAAACCCTGGTCGGCGGCCCGGACCCGCGGCCTTTGCCGCGGCCCTGCCGGGGTGGATACTGCCGCCGCGCTGCGTGATCAGGGGAGGACGCGATGGCCGGGCAGAGGATCGAGATCGCCGCCGCCGACGGCCGCCACTTTTCGGGCTGGTTGGCCTTGCCCGAAGCCGGCAACGGGCCGGGGCTGGTGCTGCTGCACACCGCCTTCGGTCTCGACCGGCACATGCACGACATGGCCGAGCTTTATGCCGAGGAAGGCTATGTGACGCTGTGCCCCGACCTTTATTGGCGGATCGAGCCGGGGCTCGACCTCGCCCAGGACGAGGCCGGCCGGCAAAAGATGCTCGCGCTCTACGAGAATTTCGACCGCGCCGCCGCCCTCCCCGACATTGCTCAAACCGTGTCCGCGTTGCGCGCCCGCCCCGAATGCATCGGCAAGATCGGCGTTGTCGGGTTCTGCCTCGGCGGCGGTCTCGCCTGGCAGGCCGCGGCGCAATCCGGGGTCGATTGCGCGGTCGCCTATTACGGCGTCGGCATCGACGCGGCACTCGGTCTCGCCCCCCGGATCGCCGGCCCGATGGTGCTGCACTTCGCCGAAAACGACGATTACGTCGCGGCCGCGTCGGTCGTGCGGGTCAAGGAGGCGCTCGCCGACCGCCCCGACATCCGGATCTGCACCTATCCCGGTGCCCGCCACGGCTTCAACCGGCCGGATGGCAGCGATTGGGACAAGCCTTCGGCGAGCCTCGCCCATTCCCGCTCGATCGCGCTCCTGCGTCGGGTGCTCGGCCCCGCTTACGACCTCGAAAAGCTGTGGGAGGCGCACACCACCTACGAGTTCGGCACCCGCGATGTGGCCGCGACGATGCGCACGATGGTGGCCGACCCCTATGTCAACCATGTGCCGGTCATGACCGGCGGGGTCGGCGCCCGCGACCTCGCGCGGTTTTATGCCAACCACTTCATCCCGAAATTGCCAAAGGACACGCACCTCGTCCCGGTCTCGCGCACGGTCGGCGCCGATTGCGTCGTCGACGAGATGCTGTTCTGCTTTACCCACGACACCGAGATCGATTTCATGCTGCCCGGCGTGGCGCCGACCGGCCGCTATGTCGAGGTGCCGACGATCGCGATCGTCAAGTTCCGCGGCGGCAAATTGTGCCATGAGCACATCTATTGGGACCAGGCGAGCGTCCTCGTTCAGATCGGCCTGCTCGACCCGAAGGGGCTGCCGGTCGCCGGCATCGAGACAGCGCAAAAGCTCGCCGACGAAACCCGTCCGTCGAACGCCTTGATGCGGCGCTGGGCCGAAAGCGCGCCAAAGACTTCGGGGTAGAGCGGTTTTCGATCAAATTGCACCGCGCTCACCCCCACCCTGACCCGCCCCCATCAAGGGGGAGGGCCTTTATCAGCATGCCTCTTTGTGCTCCCGCCCCCTCGATGGGGGCGGGTCGGGGTGGGGGTGACGCCTGCCGAGTGCATCGATCCGGTCGGAAACCGCACTAAGCCAAGGTCAGCAGGCGGCCGTAGCCGGGGACCGGCTCGCGCACGCCGGCGAGGCGCAGCGCGTGCCACATCATCGCCGAAGCGCTCGAAATGACGGGCTTCTCGAGATCGTGCTCGAGCGCTTCGAGCACCGGCAGGGTCGGCATCCCGGTGCCGGTCAGAAACACCGCCTCGGCCGCGGCGCAATCGACCATGCGCGCCAGCCGGTAGGCGCGCTCGGCGGTCTCGTCATAGATGTTGGTCACACCCTTCAGATTGTCCCAGCCCACGATTTCAAAGCCGTGCGCTTCGAGATGCGCCTTCCCTTGCGCCGTCGTCTCGGCCGAATAGGGTGCGCCGAGCGCGAGGCGGCGCACGCCGAGGCGTTCGAGCGCGGCCAGCACGCAGGCGAATGCGGTGACGACGCGGGTGCCGGCCATTTGCGACAATCGGGCGACCAGCGCGGCCTCACGCTCGCGGCCGAGATGATAGCTGGTCGCGGTGTGCGCGATGACGATCGCATCGGGCTCGACCATCGCCAAAAGCTCGACGCTGGCATCGAGATGGTCGATCATCGTCTGGTTGCGTTCGGCCTGGCCGTCGAGTGCGCCGGGCGTGCCGCGCGCGACCATCCGGTGGAAATGCAGCGACACGCCTTCGGGCGCCAACGCCGTCATCTCGGGCTCGACGGTCGGGTTGCCCGGCGGCACCAGAAAGCCGAGCCGCGCGCGCCAGCCGTTCGTCATTGCGCCCTCCCGCCCTGCCAAGGGCCGACCCGCTAGTGGTCCTTCGAGACAGTCGCTCCGCGACTTCCTCAGGATGAGGTGTGTTCTTAATGCCATCAGCAGCTTGCCTCATGCTGAGGAGCGCCCCTTCGAGACGCCGCCTGCGGCGGCTCCTCAGGACAGGCGGGCGCGTCTCGAAGCACGCACGGTGCCGATGCAGCGCCCTATTTCCGATCCCCGCCAATTCTTTCACACGCTCTTTCGCGGGAGTGACGAAGGGATGGCCGATGGGCATCATCTGTTCGGTTCACACCGATCGAGCCGCAGGTTTAGCAGATCGGCGCGGGCCATGCCGCACCCCAATGGTCGGCATGGGCGATTTCGGCGAGCGGGCGGCGGGTCAAGGGCCCGTAGGGGTCGAGCGGCCAGCCGATCGGCATCAAGGCGAAGGTCGCGACATCCTCGGGGATGCCGAGCAGCGCCTTGACCTCCGATTCGCAGCGGATGTGGTTGGTGGTGATCGTGGTGCCGAGGCCGAGCGCGCGGCAGGCGAGGATGATGTTCTGCACCGCCGGGTAGATGCTGGCGCCACGGATGCGCTCGGCATAGAGGACCTCGTCCTCCCAGCGCGCCGCGATATCGGGCGGCAGCGATTCGCGCGGCGGCACGACCGGGCGCTGCTGGCACGGCACGAGCAGCACCGGCGCCTCGCCCAGATGCTCCCACAGCCAGCCGCCGGCGCCGAGCATGCGCGCGAATTGCTGCTCGGACAGATGCGGCGGGCGGCCGCGCGCGGCATAGACCGCGCGGGCGATATCGGAGGCTTTGCGATAGATCAGGCCGAGCCGGCGCCGCTCTTCGGGACCGCGCACGACGACAAAGGCCCAGTTCTGTGCATTGCCGGCCGAAGGTGCCTGAATCGCCGCGTCGAGCACCTTGCCGATCAGCTCCTCCGGCACCGGGTCCGGCTTTAGCCGGCGCAGCGAGCGTGCGGTATGGATCGCTTCGAAGACGCCGATCTCGGCCATAACCCGCTCCCTGCGCCGTGCTGCCGGCCGAAATTGCGCCGATCGGCCGCCGGCGACAACCGCGGCGGCGGCAGGGCCATCGCGACAGTTGAGACCGGCTGCGGAAATCCTCATCATCGCTGCGTCGATCGGAATTGGTGCGGAGCCCGTCCTGATGCCCGAGCCGCAAGCCTTTCGCCGCCGTTGCCAGCGCTTTCTTCTGGCGGTCGCGCTCGCTGCGCTGCCGCTCGCGGCGGCGGCGCAGAACCCGGCCGCCCCCGACAAATTGCCGCGCTTTGTCAGCCTGCGCTCGGATTTGGTCAATCTGCGGGTCGGGCCGGGCGAAACCTATCCGATCGAATGGGTGCTGACGAAGAAGGACATGCCGGTCGAGATCGTCAAGGAGTTCCAGAGCTGGCGGATGGTCCGCGATTGGCAGGACACCAAGGGCTGGGTGCTCGATCGGATGGTGTCGGGCAAACGCTATGTCGTCGTCGCCGGCGGCGTGCGCATGCTCCATCGTCGGCCCGATCCGGATTCGGCCGCGGTGGCGCGCGCCGAGCCCGGTGTCGTCGCCCGCCTCGCCGAATGCCAGGGCGCGTGGTGCCGCATCGAGGCCGGCGGCTATTCCGGCTGGGTGCGGCGCGGCGATGTGTGGGGCGTGCTCCCCGACGAAACCGTGCCGTAGCGGTGCAAATCCGACATTCGCTCCGATGCCTTGTGGGCGCCGCGGGTCGGGCCGACGCCGCCGAGGAGGCGAGCCGGATGGGCTAGCCGGGCATTGCACCAAAGAGATGGCGAAATTCGGTCAGAAGATCGAGATAGACTTGCCGTTTGAACGATACGACGAGCTCGGGCAGGGTCTGGACCGGGACCCATTTCCAGGCGTTGAATTCGGCGTTGTGCGCGTCGAGGTCGATATCGGCGTCGCTGCCGGTAAAGCGCATCAAAAACCATTTCTGCCGCTGGCCGCGCCAGCCCCGATGCGACTGGCCCCAATGTGACTGGCGCCGGGCGACCTCCGGCGGGAGATCGTAAGAGAGCCAGCGCGCGCTCTCGGCAATAATCTCGGCGCCGGCGATGCCGGTCTCCTCGGCGAGCTCGCGAAACGCCGCCCTGCGCGGGTCCTCGCCCCGATCGATCCCGCCTTGCGGCATCTGCCATGCCGCATGCGGCAGGTCGTTGCGGCGGGCGACAAAAGCCTCGCCGCGCGCGTTGAGCAGCATGATGCCGACACAGGCGCGGTACTCCGCCACGCCCCGCCGGGCCGCGTCTTGCGTCATCCAATCGCCCGATCATTGGCCGGCGCGGCGAGCGACATTGCCGCGCCGGGATCGATGGTTGCGCTCAGCCGCCGGCGGCTGCAATGGCCTCGTCGAAAGCCCGCAGCACGGCGGCGTGCGAGGAGCGGTCGTTCATCGCCTCGACATTGGTAAAGCCGCGCGCCCGCGCGATGCGGATCAAGAGGGCGTGGGCCGACCAGGCGAGGCCCGGATCTTCGAGCCGGCTCGCTGCCGCGCGCAAGGCGCCGACCGCGCACCGCCGGCCGCGAAACGACCGGTAGATGCGCTGGGTCCAATCGTCGGGATCGGCGATCATCGCCCTGGCATCGCGGAGCAGCTGAGCCACGGCAGCGCCGCGCTCGTCGGCCGGCAGATACCAGGATTCGGGCGCGAGCCTGCCCCGCGCCCGCGGCCGCAGCCGCGCTTGGAACCACAAGCGGCAGCCATGCCGGCTCCACAGCGGGAAGACCCCGGTGTCGACCACTGCCGGCGCTTGGAAACCGATACCATCGAACGGCATTGCTCTCTCCTATCTCTCCACTGCCAGAACGTCATCTGCGAGATCGAGCCCGGCCGGCGCGGACGGGCCGCGCGACTTGGCTGAAGCTTCGCGGATCTTTTCCGGCCTGCGCGCGATGCGCGGCGATCGTCTCCGATCGTTGCATTGCGCCGGCGCGGGAGCAAACCGGGCGATCAAGGCAGCGCGCGACACCCACAGCTCGCAGCGGGACCGGAGCACGCCTTTGCCGCGCAGCCCGGATGGGTTGAATGTCCGCGCCAACGCCCAGGACAACAGGTTATCGCCGAGATCGTGGATCGCCCGCGAACCCGACCCGCCGCCGTCGGGCTCAACCGCATCGAGCCCATAGGAGCGCACGATGCGCAGCAGCTGCGGGACCCGCTCTTTGGGGACGAGCGTGGCGCAGGCGCGAACCGCGACCACGCGGGCGAGCGACGGCTCGTGCCGCAAATAGCCGGCAAGCTCGCGCATCGAGGCCCCGATATGGCGGTGCAAGGCGCTGCTGCGGCCGAGGCCGCTCGCCTCTCTCGGCATCTGCGCCGACAGGTGCTCGTTCCACAGATGCAGCTCGACAATCTCGTCGCCCGCGTGCACCCGGCTGCCGTCGGCGAGGCGAAGGTCGCGCTCGGCGCAACCGGCCGAAATCCGCAGCATGCATTCGGGGCGGTCGCTGAATTCGTGAATGCCGTAAAAGCGCCGCAGCCCGGCATCGACCCGGCGGACCAGACGGTCGAACAACGCTTGCGACGCATGGCCGCCCGGCGCGGCAAGATCGCGAGCTCCAGGCGCGTCTGATGTGACCGGCATCGGCATGCCGATCGCACGCAACCACTCGGTTACGCTGGTTTCGGCCACGACCCCTCCTCGGCGCAACCGTCGCCCGGCAACCCACTCGACCCCGATCGCGCTGTGGCTCCCCCTCGCGGCGGCCCGATTGCGGCGTGCCTTCCGCGTGCTGTGCCAGGGTAGGAGCGGCCAAGCAAATCGGCGATCGTCAGAGGGCTCCCTAACCGCATCAAAGTGTTGCCACCGGATGGCCGGGTGTCAACCTCGTTGCAGATCGAATTCGCGACCGCGCGCCCGCCATGCCTTTGGCCGCATGCGGCAGGCGGAAGGTCATGCGAGGCTGAGGGGCCGCCGGCGCGGCAAGCTGGCAGCATCCAGACACCGAGCTATCCGCGTGATTAACGCCGATCGCCCGACAAGGTTGCCGCGCTCCCTGCCGCCGATGCGGTTGTCGCGGCGTCAGAAATTACGACTTGCTTGGTCGCCGGCGGCGGAATTTCCGGGATGCCGCAAGTATCGGACCGCAGCAGCCGGGGTCATCCTTCGGCAAAGGGATTGGCAAAAATCGCCGCGTCGCCGAGCTCTGCCTCGATTTCAAGAAGACGGTTGTACTTGGCGATCCGCTCGCTGCGGCAGAGCGAGCCGCATTTGATTTGGCCGCCGCCCATCGCCACCGCAAAATCGGCGATAAACGGGTCTTCGGTTTCGCCCGAGCGGTGCGAGACGACAAAACGCCAGCCGGCCTCCCGGCACAGCTCGATGGCGGCGATGGTTTCGCTGACCGTGCCGATCTGGTTGAGCTTGATCAGCACCGCATTGGTCGCCTTTTCGGCAATGCCGCGGCGGATGAAAATGGGGTTTGTCACATAGAGGTCGTCGCCGACGAGCTGGATGCGATCGCCCAAACGGGCGGTCAGCGCGCTGAACCCGGCCCAATCGGCTTCGGCCAGCCCGTCCTCGACCGACACGATCGGAAACTTGCCGAGCCAGTCGCCGTAAAGCTCGGCCATCTCGGCGCTGGTTTTGCGCCCCTGCCCCGATTTTTCGAGGTCGTAAAGACCGTTCGCATAGAATTCGCTCGCCGCCGGATCGAGCGCGATCGCGATGTCCTTGCCGGGGACGAACCCGGCCGCGGCGATCCCTTCGACGAGCAGCGCGCAGGCTTCCTCGTTGTTGGCGAGGTCGGGCGCGAAACCGCCTTCGTCGCCGACCGCCGTCGAGTGGCCGCGGTCGTGCAGCAGCGCTTTCAGCGCCTGGAATGTTTCGGCGCCATAGCGCAACGCCTCCGAAAAGCTCGAAGCGCCGACCGGCACGACCATAAATTCCTGAAAATCGACATTGTTGTCGGCGTGCCGGCCGCCATTGACGATGTTCATCATCGGCATCGGCAGGCGGCGGGCGCCGGGGCCGCCGAGATAGGCATAGAGCGGCAGGCCGAGATCGGCGGCGGCGGCGCGCGCCACCGCCATCGAAGCGCCGAGGATCGCGTTGGCGCCGAGCTTTGCCTTGTTCGCGGTGCCGTCGAGCGCCAACAGCTGCCGGTCGATCGCGCCCTGATGCGTCGGATCGAGCCCGATCAGCGCCGGGGCGATCACCTCGTTGACGGCGGCCACCGCCTGCCGCACGCCCTTGCCGCCATAGCGCGCCTGGTCGCCGTCGCGCCGCTCGACCGCCTCGTGCTGCCCGGTCGAAGCCCCCGAGGGCACCGAGGCGCTCGCCGCGACCCCCGAAGCGAGCGCGACCCGCACCCGCACCGTCGGGTTGCCGCGCGAGTCGAGGATCTCGAGCGCGCGCACCGAGGCGATTTTCCGGTCCATAGGCTAACGTCCCGACCTCGTGCCCGGTGAAGAAAGTGTCGTCATTCCGGGATGCACCGCGGAGCCAACCCCTGGCTTGAACAGGGGGCAGGCCCGGAACCTATGAACACCACCCTCGCCAGCATTACCGCAACCCGGTGTGCCTGGGTTCCGGGCTCGCGGGCGATACCCGCGCCCCGGAATGACAAAGCTTCGCATTTCTTCACTCGCGCCGCGACGCTACCCGCCGACGGCGCCCTGGGTTTCGACGTAGAGCGAATAGACCGACTGGCTCGCCGCCATAAAGAGGCGGTTGCGCTTTTTGCCGCCGAAACAGACATTGGCGCAGCGCTCGGGCAGCATGATGCGGCCGATCATCTTGCCGTCGGGGGCGAAGACGGCGACCCCGTCCTCGGCCTCGCCGCCGGACCAGCCGCACCACAGATTGCCGTGGACATCGATGCGAAAGCCGTCGCTGCCGCCCGGCTCGGCGCTGTTGAACTGGCGCCGGTTGGCGGTCTTGCTGCCGTTCTCGACGACATCGTAGACCTGGATCGAGCGCTGCCCCGGCCCCGGCGTGTCGATGACATAAAGCAATTTCTCGTCGGGCGAGAAGGCGAGGCCGTTCGGGCGTTTCATATCGCCGACCGCGATCGAGAGCTCCTTGGTCGCAGGGTCGAGGCGGTAGACGCGAAACGGCAATTCCTGCGGTGCGACATGGCCCAGATAGTTGCCGCGGGTGCCCGCGCCATTGTCGCTGAACCAGATCGAATTGTCGGATTTGACGACGACGTCGTTGGGTCCGGTCAGCTTTTTGCCGTCGAAGCTGTCGGCCAAGCACGGTGATCGTGCCGTCATATTCGGTGCGGGTCAGGCGTTGCGCGTCCATCTCGCAGGTGACGAGCCGGCCCTGGCGATCGCGGGTGTTGCCGTTGGCATAGCTCGATGGCTTGCGGAAGACGCTGACCGCCCCTGTCTCCTCCTCCCATTTCATAATCCGGTCGTTCGGGATGTCGCTGAACAGCAGGTAGCGGCCGTCGCCGAACCACACCGGGCCTTCGGTAAAGCGCATGCCGCCGGCGATCCGCTCGACCGCGGCATTGCCCAGCACCAGACGCTGGAAACGCGGGTCGAGCACCTTGATGCGCTGATCGGGATAGCGGACCGGCTCGGCGCCTTCGGCAAAAGACATGGCGGACCTCATGCATAGTTCAGTCGCCGCAGCGGCCGCGGCGATTATCAGCGAGCGTCTTTGCAGCACTGCCTGCTGCCCCCATTAATTGTCATGGCCGGGTAATTGTCATGGCCGGGCTCGACCCGGCCACCTCTGAGTTCCCAGACCCGCGGGTCAAGCCCGCGGGTGACGATTATTCTTCGGACCGCCTAAGAATTCGGGCCGCGCTCCATCGAGACCGGCTGCCAGCGTTTGAGGCCGCTATTGGCGAGCACACTCGGATTGACGCAGGACATCGGCCATTTGCCGGCGAGCGCCAATGACAATTCGAGCCCGACCCGCCGGCGCCGCGCCGGGTCGAAGCGCGCCGTCGCCGAGGCGACATGCGCGGTCAGGATCACCTTGTCCTCCATTTTGAGGAGCGGGTTGTTACCGCCGGGCGGCTCCTGCTCCAGGACGTCGAGCCCGGCGCCGGCGATCAGCCCCTCGTCCAACGCTTTGATCAGCGCGGCCTCGTCGGTCGTCGGCCCGCGCCCGGTCGAGACATAGATCGCGGTCTTTTTCATCTGCTGGAAATGCTCGTCGCGGATCAGACGGTTGGCGCTCTCGGTCGCCGGCGTGTGCATCGAGACAATGTCGGCGCGGGCGAGCAATTCCGGGAGGCTGACCGGCTCGACCCCGCGCTCGATCATCGCCATCTCCTCGATAAACGGGTCGTAGGCGATGACGTGCAGGCCGAAGGGCTTGGCCCGCTCGGCGACGGCGCGGGCGACATGGCCGAACGCTATCAACCCCAAGGTCAGGCCGCGCAGCCGCGGGAAATTGAGCAGCATCGGCCGGCCCTCGGCCCAGCGGCCGTCGCGCACCATCCGGTCCTGCAGCAGGAGCCGGCGATGGGTGGCGAGGATCAAGGTCATCGCGTGGTCGGCGACTTCCTCGATAAAGGTGTCGGGGCAGTTGGTGACCGGAATGCCTTTGACGGTCGCCGCATCGACATCGACCGAATCGACGCCGACGCTGCCGAGCGAGATGATCTTGCAGCGTTCGAGCCCGTCGATCATCTTTTTGGTGATGCGCCGACCCTTGGCGTAAACCGCGTCGGCGTTGCGCGCGGCGGCGACGAATTCCTCCTCGGACCCGGCCGGGATCTCGAAGATCTCGGCGTCGATCGGGGTCAATGCCTCCAACTCGTAGCCATAGCCGCCGCCGGCGACGGTAAAGCTCGCCCCCGCCGGTGTCGCGATCCTGTACTTGGCCAATTCCCCCTCCCGATATTCGAAATCCGTGGCCCGGATCAGACCCGGCGCGAGCCGGGCTTGTCAACCGCCGCATCCCCCGCCTTCGCGAGGGCAGGCTCTTCGAGACGCCGCGCTGCGCACGGCCCTCAGGATGAGGCCGTGGCGACGACGGCTTCACCCTACAGGAGACCGACCTCATGGTGAGG
Source organism: uncultured Alphaproteobacteria bacterium (assembly GCA_963702685.1). Lineage (GTDB taxonomy): Bacteria > Pseudomonadota > Alphaproteobacteria > ATCC43930 > CGMCC-115725 > AP-15. Next base: position 223,813 of record CAVPDQ010000020.1, read on the forward strand.
AGCACGCGCAGCGTGCGTCTCGAACCATGCGACCCCGGTAGCCGGGGTTTGAGGCGCTTTCCTGCGGGCGGAATTGACCGGCGAGCGCGCCCCCCTATCTGCTGTCCAGAAAGCTGGCCAGGGCGGATAATCATGGAACGGCGAGAGTGGTCGCTGCAGGACGCGAAAAACGCCTTCAGCGCGGTCGTCGAGGCGGCGTGCAAAGGCGTGCCGCAGACCGTCACCAAGCGCGGCAAGCCCGCCGTCGTGGTGTTGTCGGTCGCCGAATACGAGCGGCTGAACCGGAAGCGTGCACGCGCGAGGCGTTCTTTTGTCAACCATCTCCTGGCCATGCCGAAGGATGACGGAACGTTCGACCGCCTCGAAATCGAGCCGCGCGAGGTCGAGTTTTAACCTACCTTCTCGATACGGTCGTGGTCTCTGAGATGCGCAAGCGGCACGGCCACCCCAATGTGCTGCAATGGTTGCGCGATAAGACCGCCCGCTCGCTCTACCTCTCGATGGGGCCAGCTCACGGCGCGGCTCGGTCATGCCGGCGTCGATCTGTTGATTGCGGCGACGGCGCTCGAGCACGGGCTGACCGTCGCCACGCGCAACGTCCGGCATTTTCGGCCGACCGGCGCCGCGGTCGAGGACCCGTTTACGAGCTGACCCGCCGATCGCCCGCGGCCGCCGCCGATGACGGCCCCGGCAGCGGGATCAGCGACAGGACCAGGGTGATCACCAGCAGCATGAGGAGCCCGGCGACGACCCCGACCAGGCGCTCGAAACCGGGGCTGATCGTCTCGGGCGGGCTTTGGCTCTGGACGAGGCTCATCACAAACGCGAACATCGCCTGCGTTCCGACATAGCTGACACCGGTCGTGCCGGTCTGGATTTGCGAGCAGAGCCAGACCCCGATCAGCAGCAGCAGGACCCACAGCACAAAATCGCTGCCGACGACGGCGAGACAGGCGAGGCCGATCAGCGCCCCGAGCAGACAGCCGATGACGCGATGGGCCGCACGCTGCACGATCGTGCGGGTGTCGGCTGCGAGGATCGCCGTCGTCGGGATCGACATGACCATGACCGCGGTCAGGCCCATCGTGACCGGGCTCACCGGCGCCAACCAGCTCGCCAGCGCCGGCAGCAGCATGACGGTGAGCCCGCCGCGGCCGGCGTGCAGCAGCAACGGCCATTTGCCGTCGAGCCAGCGCCGCGCCTGCTCGCCCCAGCGGCGGCGCCAAATCGCCAATGGCGGCCGGCTCACCTGGCCGGCCGCCGGGACCGCCCCGGCCTCGGCCGGCGCCGGCATGATGCCGCAGACAAAAAGCGACGCCGCGGTCCCGATCACGACATCGGCGACGCGATCGACGGCGATGATGAACGCCCCCTGCGGCTGGGTGAACGCCATCAGCATGACCAGGTTGGCGGTGACGGCACCGATCAGCCAGGCATAGCTGAAGCGCGACACCGCAAACCCGAAAAACCCGATCCAGGCGATGACGAACAGGCTGAGGCAGAACGGCACCGGCTGGTACACGAAGAGGCGCAGGACGATCATGCCGATGACGGCGCCGACGGCGCTGCCGGCGACCCGCATCAGGCCGCGCGACAGGGCGACGCTCAGCGAGGCGCGCGTCACCATAAAGGCGCTGATCCCGGCCCACCACGGATCGTCGGAATGCACGGCCAGCGCAACCAGCACCGCCAAGGTAACCGACAGCGCCGCCTCCGCCGCTTCGAGGCCGCGCGGCCCGCGCAAGGTGACGCGGCGCAATTCGGTGGCGAGCGCGCCCGGGATCTCTTGCAGCATCGGCGGGCGCTTTAATAGATGACGAGTGCGCGCGCGTCGGACCCCATGTGGAGCACGACGCCCCCCGGCAGGTCGCGCAGCACCAGCGTCACCGGAAAGCGGCGCTCGAGGCGGATCCAATCGGTCGTCGGCTCGACATAGGGCAGCAAGGTGTTGGCTGTCGGCCGGCGGCTGATGCCGCGCGCGATCCCCTGGATCACGGCGCGATGGACATGCCACGGGTAGGTGTCGAGCCACACCCACGCCGTATGCCCGACTTCGAGGTGGCGGATCACGTCTTCCTTGTAATTGGCAAAGATGCGCCAGGCATGGGCATCGACCAAGTCCGATGATCGGCTGGTTCGCCACCGCCTGGTCGCCGACGCGCAGGGTCAGGTTGGTGATCGTCCCGTCGGTCGGCGCCAGCACTTTGGTCTGGTCGAGCTGCCATTCGAGATAGCCGATGCGGGCGGCGGTCGCCTTGACCGTCGCCTCGTGCAGCACCTGCGTCTGCCGCGCTTTCTGGACCTTGTCCTCGGCGTCGACGAGCGTCGCCTGGGCCGCCTGCGCCTTGGTTGCCGCGTCTTCGAGCGCCTGGCGCGAGACAAACCCGGCCTGGGCGACCGGCCGCGCGCGGCGCAGGTTGTCCGCCGCCATCTGCTGGTCCGCGGCCGCCGCATCGCGCGCCGCTTTGGCCGATTTGACGGCATCGTGATCGACCTCGAGCTGCGCCTCGGCCTCGACCTCTTTGGCCTGCTCCTGCGCCAATGCCAGCTGGAACGGCTGCGGGTCGATCGACGCCAGGAGGTCGCCTTTTTTCACCGTCTGGTTGTCGACAATCGGCACAGCGACGATCCGGCCGGTGATCTGCGGGGCCACCGCGACGAGGTCGGAGGTCACATAGGCGTCGTCGGTATAGGAAAAGACGTAGCTCGACGCCCAATAAAGCCCGAGCGCGAGCACGACGGTGCCGAGCACCAGCAATACCCGGCGCCGGTAGCGCCGCGCGACGCGGCGCTCGTCCGGGACCATGTCGGGCGCTGCGGCGACCGGCGCCGGGGACGCAACGGGCGCCGAGCGCGCCGGTGCCAGAAGCTGCACCGCATCAGCGTGGCGGCTGTCGGGCGGATTGAGCTCGGTGCGGTCCGGCATCGGCGGCGCTCGATCTAGAAACCGGTCGCGACGGCGACAACCGCGTCACCGTTCCCGAACAGTATAGACTATTCGCCGCCGCCCGGCACACGGCCGAAACGGCAACGGCGGCTGCCCGGACCGGGCCGCCGCCGCCGCAATAAAACGTGTCGGGATTTTTTACGCTGCGGTCTTCCGCCGCCGCCGCGCCAATCCGAGCGCCCCCAAACCGGCGCCGAGCAGCGCCAGCGAGGTCGGCTCCGGCACCGTCTGCTTCCCGGTAGTGCCGGTGAAGATGAAGGCGAGAGGACCCGATACGGTCCCGTTGTGATTGTCAAAGCTGGTTTCGGAGAGGCCGGTCGCGTCGAGCCCTTCCCATCCGACAAATGATTTGGCGACGTTGCCGCCGTCCTGGGTGTTGTCCGGGCTGAAATCGGAGGCGATCGCGCCACCGTTCAAGGTCGCTGCAAAATGGACATCGAAATTGCCGACCAACGCGCAGTCGTCCTGGCCGACAGTACATTTGGCATTATTTTGAGTATGGCCGTAGCTGTCGTCATAGTCGAAGCTGAACAGGTCGCCCTGCGCTTGGAGATTGGCCCAGTCCACGTCGAGGATGGTGCCCGGGGCGATGTCCGGCAACGAAATCATCGATATCTTGCCGTTGTTCAGCCCCTGGTACCCGGTCAGCGTCAGCGTCGCTCCGGTCATCGAGTGAGTGGTCGGGTTGTCGATAAAGAGGCTCGGCGTGTCATATCCCTGCGTAAACCCGCTATCGCCCGACCCGGTGCGGAACAGCACCGCCGTATGTCCGGTGCCGAGCGTGCAATCGATGTTGTTGCCGCATTCGGCATCGTAGACGCCGAAAATGCTCGCCACCTTGGTCTGGCCGGCCAGCGTCGGCGTCGCCGACAGTGCCAGCAGCGCCAGGGCGCTCGTTGTCGCGATCAGCTCCTTGCGCATTGTGCTTCTCTCCCTCCCAAAATGGCCCGCGGCGCACCAGCGTCCCGGCCTGATTAGTACTAATCATTGTGTTAAGCATTTTTCATGCCAACCATTGTATAACAATGGGTTGTGTAGGAATTCGGCGGCGCTCTTCGCAGCGTGTGTAAAATTCTTCGACGGGTGTTTTGGCGGGCATGCTATATTTTTCAACAGGTTGAGAAAATTTTTGCCTCGTCATGTTGTCAAATTCTCCGACATCATGGTCAGGGTTGGAGCCGTGATATGATGGACGTGCCTTCGGCCGGCTGAGAAAGGGCGATCGCGTCGTGAGCTCACGCACCTCGCCTGCACGCGCGCAGGTTTTGGCGCAGGCTGCCGCGTTCCAGCAGCGGGGCCGGTTCGCCGAGGCGGAACGGCTTTGCCGGAAGGTGCTCGACAGAGACCCCGGCGACGCCGGCGCGCTCGAGCTGCTCGGGGTGATTGATGCCCGGCAGGGCAAGCTGGAGAGCGCGGCCGGGCTGCTGCGCCGGGCCGCCGATCGCGCCCCCGGCAGCGCCGAGATCCACAACAATCTCGGCCTCGCGCTGCACGGCCTCGGCGCGGACCTGGAGGCCGCAGGTTGCTTTGCCAACGCGATCGAGATCAACCCGCGCTACGCGATCGCCCACAACAATCTGGGGCTCGCGCTCAATGCGCTGGGCCGCCGCGACGAGGCGATCGCGTGCCACGAAAAGGCGCTCGCGATCAGCCCCGGCTATGCCGAGGCGATGAACAATCTCGGCTCGTTGCTGCATGCTGTGCGGCGGTTTCCCGAAGCCCTCGGATGGTTCGAAAAGGCGGTGGCGGCCCGGCCTGGTTTCGCCGAGGCCCACAGCAACATGGGCAAGGCGCTGTCGGCGCTCGGCCGCCACGGCGAGGCCTTGGCGCGGTTCGAGCGCGCCGCCGGGTTGCGGCCCGGGCTCGCCGCCGGGGAGGTCGATATCGGCACGGCGCTGTGCGCGCTGAACCGCCACGACGAAGCGATGCGGCATTTCGAGAAAGCCTGCGGCCTCGACCCGGCGCGGGCGCTTCCGATGATCAACCTCGGGATCGCCCGGCAGGAAGCCGGACAGCTCGCCGAGGCCCGGCGGTGCTTCGAGCAGGCGGTGGCGCTGGAGCCGCGCAACCCCGCCGGCTATGCCGGTCTCGTCGGTTGCGTCAAAGTCGGCGCCGGCGATCCGCATCTGGCGGCAATGGAGGATTTGGCCAAGGATGGGGCCGGGCTGGCCGCCGGCGATCGGGCGGAGCTGCTCTTCGCATTGGGCAAGGCGCGGAGCGATACCGGCGAGCACCGGCGCGCGTTTGCGCATTATCTCGAAGCCAACGCGCTGCGGCGCGGCGCGACCGCCTACAACGAGGCCGCGACAATTGGCCGGCTCGACCGGGTGCGCGCGGTCTTCACCGCCGAGCTGATGCGCGCCAAGGAGGGGCTGGGCGACCCGTCCCTTCTGCCGATCTTCATCATCGGCATGCCGCGGTCCGGCTCGACCCTGGTCGAGCAGATCCTGGCGAGCCACCCGCTGGTATGCGGCGGCGGGGAACGCATGGATTTTCGCAATGCGGCGCGCGGCGCGGGGCTGCACGGGCCGGGCGCGGCGTTTCCGGAAGCGGTGCCGGCGGCGAGCGGCGCGCAGCTCGCGGCCCTCGCCCGCTCATATCTCGACGCCACCACGGCGGCGGCGGCCGGGGCGGCGGCCGAGCGCGTCACCGACAAATTGCCGGCGAATTTCCGCTATGCCGGGCTGATCCGGATGGCGCTGCCGAACGCGTATATCATCCATACCCGGCGCGACCCGGTCGACACCTGCCTGTCCTGCTTTGCGACCCCGTTCGAGACCCAGCCCTTCAGCTTCGACCTCGGCGAGCTCGGCCGCTATTACCGTGCCTATGCGCGGCTGATGGCGCATTGGCGCGCGGTGCTGCCGCCGGGTGCCGTGCTCGACGTGCAATACGAGGAGCTGGTCGCCGATTTCGAGCCGCAGGCGCGCCGCATCATCGCCCATTGCGGGCTTGCATGGGATGATGCCTGCCGGTCTTTCCACCGGGCGCAGCGGCCGGTCAGGACCGCGAGCGCCGCGCAGGTGCGCCAGCCGATCTACCGCAGCTCGGTCGGCCGCTGGCGGCCCGGCGATGGCGCGCTGCGCCCGCTCGTCGAGGGGCTCGGGCGCGCCGATCCGGTGCCGGATTAGGAGCCGCTCGCCGATCATGCCGGAACTGTCGCAGGCCCGCTTCACCAACCTCTTCGCCTCGCCGCTGATGGCGCATGTCTGGGCCGACGCGGCCGAGCTCAACGGCGAGCTCGAAGCCGCCATCCTCGCCCACCGCGACGTGAGCGCCGGCGACGCCAAGACCAACGTCGGCGGCTGGCATTCGGAGGCCGGCCAGCTCGAATTCTGCGGCTCGGCCGGGCGCCGGCTAATCCGCCACATGTACGAGATGGCCGACGAGGCGACGCGCCGCGTCTTGGCCGAATACCGCCAGGCGGCGCGGACCATGCGGTGGACCTTGCACGCCTGGGTCAACGTCAACCCGGCCGGCGCCTTCAACCAGATGCACACGCATCCCGGCGCCACCTGGTCGGGCACCTATTATGTCGATCCCGGCGACCCGTCCGACGCCGGGCGCGGCACCCCGCTGCACCTCTTCGACCCCTGCCAGGGACGCGCCAACACCTTCCTGCCGCCGCTCGTGCCGTCGAGCTTTATGATCCGCCCGGAGCCTGGGCTGATGGTGCTGTTTCCGAGCTATCTGCCGCATATGGTTTTTGCCCACCAGGGCAGCCGGCCGCGCATCTCGATCGCCTTCAACCTGCGCAAGGAGCCGTTTCCGTGACGGCGCCGGCCGCAGCTGGCGCGGACGAGACGTTTCGGCACGCGCTGAGCTTGCATCGCGCGGGCCGGCTGGACGATGCCGAGCCGCTCTACCGGGCGATCCTCGCCGGCCAGCCCGGCCATTTCGGCGCGCTGCTGCATCTCGGGGTGTTGCGATTGCAGCAGGGCGGGCACGAGGAGGCGATCGAGCTGACGCGAGCGGCGGTCGCATCCGATCCGGGATCGGCCGAGGCGCATTCCAATCTCGGCGCCGCCCTCCATCTGCTCGGCCGGGCCGAGGAGGCGGTCGCTTCCTACGAAGCGGCGCTCGCGCTCGATCCCGACCGGGCCGAGGCGTATTACGGGCTCGCCACCGCCCTCCACGCGCAGCAGCGGCACGACGAGGCGATCGCCTGCTACGAGCGGGCGCTCGCCATCGACCCCGATTATGGCGAGGCGAGCTGCGGGCTCGGTGCGGCCTTGCACACCGCCGGCCGCGACCGGCGCGCGGTCGCCTGCTACGATGCCGCACTCGCGGTCGACCCCGATTATGTCGAGGCGCTGTGCGGCCGTGCCGCGGCATTGCAAGCGCTGCAACGCCACGCCGCGGCGATCGCCGATTACCGGCGCGCCCTCACCCTCACGCCCGGCGACGTGGCGGCGCGCAACGCGCTGGGCCTAGCCTTGCAGGCGGCCGATCGGCACGATGAGGCGCTGGCGCAGTTGCGCCGGGCGCTCGCCCTCGCGCCCGGATCGGGCGAAACCCAGGTCAATCTCGGCAGCGTGCTCGAAGAGCTGGGCCGGATCGACGAGGCCCGCGCCGCGTTCGAGGCTGCGGTCGCGATCGAGCCGCGCAACATCCGCTTCCGCTATGCCCTGATCAGCGCGCGCCGGGCGGTTGCCGGCGACCCGCATCTCGCCGCCCTCGAGGATTGGGCGCGCGATATCGACGCCTTTGCCGAAGATCAGCAGATCCTGCTGCGCTTTGCCCTCGCCAAAGCTCTGGCGGAGACCGGCCGCGAGGACGAGGCGTTTCGCCATCTTCTCGCCGGCAATGCGCAAAAGCATCGACAGATCCGCTATGACGAGCCGGCAACGCTGGCGACCTTGGCGCGCATCGCGCCGGTGTTCACGAGCGAGCTGATGCAGATGAAGCGGGGCGCCGGGCATCCCTCCACGGCGCCGGTCTTTATCATCGGCATGCCGCGCTCGGGCTCGACCCTGGTCGAGCAGATCCTGGCGAGCCATCCCCGGGTGTTCGGCGGCGGCGAGCGGCACGATTTCAGCGAAGCCTTGACCGGCATCGCCGCCGGGCCGGGAGCCGCGGCGTTTCCCGAGCTGGCCCGCGATCTCGACGCCGGCGAGCTGAGGCGTCTCGGCGGCGCCTATGTCGAGCGGATCGGCACGGCGGCGGAGCGGGTCACCGACAAGATGCTGGCCAATTTCTGCCTCGCCGGGCTGATCCATCTGGCGCTGCCCAATGCGCGGCTGATCCATACCCGGCGCGACCCGGTCGACACCTGCCTCTCCTGCTTTGCCCAGCTGTTCGGCGCCCAGCAGCCCTTCGCCTACGATCTCGGCGAGCTCGGCCGATATTACCGCGCCTACCGCGGCCTGATGGAGCACTGGGGCCGCGTGTTGCCCGAAGGCGTCATGCTCGATGTGCAATACGAGGAGCTGGTCGCCGATTTCGAGCCGCAGGCGCGCCGCATCCTCGCCCATTGCGGGCTCGACTGGGACCCGGCATGCCTGTCTTTCTACCGGACCGAGCGGGTGGTGCGGACCGCGAGCGTGACCCAGGTGCGCCAGCCGATCTACCGCAGCTCGGTCGGCCGCTGGCGGCCGGGCGACGAGGTGCTCCGCCCGCTGCTCGACGGCCTCGCCGCCGCGCCGGAGCAACCCTGAGCCGCGGCGCTCAGCCGCCCGGCTCGGGCGCCTCGGGAAGGAGGCGGCGGAACGGGCCGAGCCAAGCCTCGTAGCGCCGCCAGCGTTCGACCGAATTTGCGTGCACCGGCTGGCGCACCTGCCAGGCGCTGGGGGTGCGCACGACGCGCCGGTTGGTTTCGGGCTGCAGGCAGCTTTCGTCCCAATCGAGGCCGCAGAACGCAACGATCTGCCGGGTCACCGCCTCAGGGCTCGCCACCAGCTCTTCGTAATCGACTTCGAAGAAGCGATCGGCCGGCAGCACCCGCCGCCAATGCGCCATCAGGCGGGCGTACTGCTCCCAATAGAACGCGATCGTGTCCCGGTCATAGGCGAAATCGGGCAGATTTGCGTAGGCGGTGGTGTAGATCGACAGGCAGGTATCGACCGGGTGGCGGCGGCAATGGATGATCCGCGCCCGCGGCAGCGCCAGATGGACGAGCCCGAGCAACAGGAAATTGGTCGGCATCTTGTCGGTGACCCGGCGTGCCGAGGGCGCCAGGCGGCGCAGCACCGCAGCATATTCCTCAGCCAGCAGGAGCGCTGCCGCCGGGTCGAAGGCGCCGGCCTCGACGGCGGCGAGAAGCGCACCTTTTTGGCCCCAGAACCGCAGCTCGCCGCCGGCCGCGACCTCGCGATGGCTCGAAAGGATCTGCTCGACCAGCGTCGTTCCCGAGCGGACCATCCCGACGATCAGCACCGTCAGCTCGCCGGCTTCCCCCGGCACCGGGGGCCGACCGAGGAGCTCGGGTGTGAACAAGGCGATCAGCCGGTCGATGTTTTCGGCGTGCCGCCGCCGGTCGATCGCCCGCCCGGCCAATCGAAGGCGTTCGCCGGAGATCCGGTTGGCGGCGTCGAAATGGTGCATCGCCTCGGCATAGGAGGCGAGGTCGTCGAAGGATTTGCCGAGCGCGTAGTGCAACGCCGCGCCATCCATCGGGGACAGCCCGGGATCGTCGAGCAACGCCCGCATCGCCTCGATCAGCGGCTGATCGGCCGGCGTTGTTTTTTGTGCCGACGCGATGCCGAAATAGGCCTGAGCCAGGCGTGGCGCCACGCCGATGGCGCGCCGGTAGCTGGCGATCGCCTCGTCGAAGCGGCCGAGCTGGTGCAGGGCGTTGCCGAGCAGGCGATGCGCTTCGGCAAGCTGCGGGTCGATGGCCGCCGCCTGGCGCAGATATTGCCCGGCATCGGCAATTTCGCCCGCGGCAAGCAACGCCTCGCCGATCCGCAGATGCAGGCCGGCATTCTCCGGTTGCGCCGCAGCGGCGCGGCGCAGCGCCGCCGACGCCTCGTCGCGGCGGTCCTCGGCGAACAGCAGCTCGGCCAGGCCGATATCGGCGTCGGGCTGGTGCGGGTCGAGCGCGAGCGCCCGCCGGCAGGCGGCGGCGGCTTCGGCATGCCGGCCGAGCTGCCGCAAAGCCATGCCGAGATTGGCATGGAGCACGGCGCGGCCGGGCTGGAGCGCGAGCGCGCGGGCAAAGCCCGCCGCCGCCTCGGCCGGCCGCCCGAGCGCCAGATCGGCGAGCCCGAGATTGTTGTGCGCGGCGGCGTCTCCCGGCTCGAGGCGGAGCGCCCGGCGCGACAGCGAGCGCGCTTCCTCGGCGGCATCCGTCGCCAACAGCAGGTTCGCCAGCTCGTTCAACGCCACGGCCGATTTGCGGTCGAGCGCCACCGCCCGCCGCAGCAGCTCGATGCCGAGGCTCGCCCGACCGGTTTGGCCGGCGACCATGCCCATCACCAGCACCGCCGGAAAGAAATCGGGCGCCGCCGCCAGCATCCGCCGGAGGCCGGCTTCAGCCTCGCCGTAGCGGCCCTCCCGGTAGGCGCGCAGGGCTTCGCCGAGCCGCCGGTCGCGCAGTTGCGCGGCGATCGCGTCGGCGCCGCCGGCGATCGCCAAAGACGGCCTCGGCCGCCGCTCCGGCTGTGTGCTGCGCTGCCCGCGCGACATCCTGCTGGCGTCCCTCGAAAAAATCCGCGCCAACCCGCCCGGGGCTGGCTCGGGCGGGAACAGCGCCTATAGCCGAAAGCGCTCGCGGCGAGAAGAGGAGAGACCCGGCGGCCCCCCGCCTCTGGACGCAAAAAAGCCCCTCCGCCGGCGAGCGGCGGAGGGGCGTGGAGGCGCAGCGCTAGCGCGTTCTTTACGCGCTTTTGCGACGGGCGAGCCGGCGCCAGCCGAGCCCGATCAGCCCGATGCCGAGCAGCCCTAGAGATGCTGGCTCGGGGACCGGCGCGCTTAAAAAGGTGCTTGCGGAATCGTTAAACTTTGCACCGGCCGACAATGTGAGGTTGAACTCCTCGGTCATCGAATACGGTGAGCTCAGCGACGCAACCGAGATCGTGTTGGTGGCGTTGTCTGAACCGGGAGTCTTGATCGACGGCGTCAGCGGCGGGGTGCTGAACGTGCCGGGGCAGACATTCTGCCCATTCCCTTGGTCGATACAGCTGAAATAGGACAGTGTGTTAGCGCCGCCGCCCCTCACTACGGTATCGCCTATATTGCTCTCCAAGGTGAGGGCGGGTGGCGTGATCGGCATCGTGAAATCGGTGTCGCCGATCAAGATAATAACCGATGCGGTATGGGTCGAGATGTTGGTGATGTTGTTGTTCGACGAAAGAAGGTTTGCCAGCGACGGCGAGCCCGGCGAGTTCGAGCTTGCATTCTGAGAGCTGATGACGATGCCATTGCCGGTGGTAGCGCTTCCGGAGCACATGCCGCCCGAAGCGCCCGAGCAGATCGAGGTGAAGGTAGCGCCGCCGTCGATCGAATACTCCACCAGCACGCCGGCCGAGGCACCGGAGGACCAAGCGAGGCCACCGGCCATCAGCGCGGCGGTCAACAAAAGGTTCTTGTTCATCGTAGCCTCCGTCAAAGCGTCCAAATCCCGTCTATACATGCAACGTACGTGCCAAAACCGGATTGTTAGCAAAATCAGCGGGTTGCCGGAGACCGCCCGGGACGCTTGGAAAGAATGCCGACACCAAAAAATCCTTAAAAAGTTCATTAAAGGCGTTTTCCATATGGATTTTACAGGATTATCAACGACATAGGTCGGTAACCCAGGTGAGCCACGGCGTGCGGGCGCGTAAACAAAATCGACGCCACGTTTTACCCCTTTATGGTTAACAAATTGGCCGTTTCATTTTTATCAATCGCTTAGGAGAAAGCTGGCTGGCAAAGCGAGCGGGCGCGAACGTAAAAGAAACCGACATCCGATTCCGCGGCGTCTCTTCCTCGAGACCGGCGCTTTACCAAATTTTGGGTTGCATTACACAGCGATACGTGTGATTTTAACGACATTCTGCCGATAGAAGGAAAGCGCTCGATGCGGATCGCGTGTGTGGCGGTGGCCGTTTTACTGGCGGTCTTGGCCGGAACGCCGGCCCGGGCGACGCCGGTCGTGGCGAGCTCGGCCTATGTGCTGTCGGCCGATCTGACCTATCGCGGTGTCACGACCGACATTCATCCGGTCGGGCGCGTGTCCGGAGCAGCGCCGCCCGCCTACGACAAGACCCGCAAGATCGGGGCGTTCGACGAGACGATCGAGCTGAACCCGGCGAGCTTTCTCGCGCCGACGTTGCAGATCGACGCGATGAACGCCAAAACCCATGCGGCCTCGGCCGGGATCGGCATCGATGCGGTGTCGGCGTCGGGCAGCGCCGCCATCGGCTCGATCGGGTTGTCGCTGACCAGCGGCCGGCTGTTCCCGCAACCGCTTTCGGCGTCGGTGGCGAGCTTTCTCGACCTGTCGGTGAGCGCGAAAAACATCAGGTCGAGCGCCGATTGGTCCGAAGTGTTCCCCAATCGCGTCTTTGCAACGGGCGATGCGAGCTTTGGCTCGCTTGTCCTCGGCGGCACGCTGGTCGGCGGCGTGCTGCGCTATTCCGGCGATGCGGCGCCGAACACGGTGATATTTTCGACCCCGACCGTCACCGTGACGCTCGACAAAGAGTTCGAGACCGAGTTGATCTCCTGCTCGCTCGACTGCCGGCTCACGCCCTACAGCATCACCACCGAGGCCATCGACATCAGCCTCGACAATGCGCTCGTCTTCGGCCAGCGCATCTCCGGCGACATCGTCATCGGGCAGTCCTATGCCGACCCGCCCGCACCCGTCGCCGAGCCGGGGGCATTGGCCCTGATCCTCGTCGGCATCGCCGGGACGATCGGGCTGCGCCGTCGGACCATGCACGCCCTCGGCTGAGCCGGCCGGCAACCCCCCTCCCCCGGCACCCGCCATAAGCCGAGCTTGACCCGGCCGCGGGCCGCGTCATTACATCGACGCCAGTCGAGAACGGGACATCGACGCCAGTCGAGAACGGGACATCGACGGCAGTCGAGAACGGGCGCCGGGAGGGGGAAATGGACTACGACTATATCATTGTCGGCGGCGGCTCGGCGGGCTCGGTCATGGCCAACCGGCTATCGGCCAAAAGCGCCAACCAGGTGCTGCTGTGCGAGGCCGGGCAGGACACGCCGCACGGCAAGGTGCCGCCCGAGATCCTCGACAGCTATCCCGGCACCGCTTATTTCGACCCGCGCTTTCATTGGACCGAGCTGAAGGTCCACACCGAAATCATCTCGCACAACCGGCCCGAGGTGGACCGCCCGCCACTGCGCAAATACGAGCAGGCGCGCGTGCTCGGCGGCGGCTCGTCGATCAACGGCCAGCTCGCCAACCGGGGCGCCCCCACCGATTACGACGAATGGGAAGCGCGGGGCGCAGCGGGGTGGAATTGGGACGCGGTCCTCCCCTATTTCAAAAAGGTCGAGCGCGACATGGATTTCGACGGTCCGTGGCACGGCAAGGAAGGCCGCATCCCGGTCCGCCGCATCTTTCCCGACATGTGGAGCGGTCATGCGAAGGCTGTCGCCAAGGCGTTCGAGGGCGCCGGCTTCCCCTATGTCCAGGACCAGAACGGCGAGTTCCAGGACGGCTATTTCCCGATCACGATCTCAAACCTCTACGACCGGCGCGTGTCGGCGGCGATCGGCTATCTCGACCCGGGGACGCGGCTGCGCGGCAATCTGACGATCTCGGCCGAGACCGAGGTCAAGGGGCTCGTGTTCGAAGGCACGCGCTGCGTCGGGGTGAAGGCGCTGGTGCAGGGCAAAGAGACCGAATTTCGCGGCCGCGAAGTCGTCGTGTCGTCGGGGGCGATCCATTCGCCGGCGCATCTGCTGCGCGCCGGGATCGGCCCGGCCGGCGATTTGCGCGATCTCGGCATCGAAATCGTGGCCAATGTGCCGGGGGTCGGCCAGCGGCTGATGGACCACCCGTCGATCTCGGTGTCGTCGTTTATCAAGCCCGCGGCGCGGCTGGGCGGCCTGACCCGCCGGCATATCCTCTTGGCGTTGCGCTATTCGTCGGGGATCGGCGGCGCGCCGAAGGGCGATATGTTCGTGGCGGGGGTTTCGAAATCCGCCTGGCACGCGGTCGGCGAGCAGATCGCCTCATTGCTCGCCGCGGTCTACAAGACGTTTTCCGAGACGGGCCAGGTCAAGCTCGCCGCGCGCGACTGGCGGACGGAGCCCGTCGTCGAGTTCAACCTCCTATCGGACCGGCGCGACCTCGAACGGCTGATGGACGCGTTCCGGCGATTGGGCGAAATGCAGGCAGGCGCCGCCTTGGGCGAGGCCACCAGCAACCCGTTCCCGGCCGCCTATACCGAGCGGGTGCGCAGGATCGGCGTCGTCAATGCCAAGAACAAGCGGATCACCGACATCGTCGCCAAATTGCTCGACGGCCCGGCTTGGCTGCGCCGATACGTCATCGAAAAGGTCATCGTCGAGGGCTATCGCTTCGACCAATTGATGCAGGACGACGACGCGCTCGAAGACTTTATCCGCAAAAACACGATCGGCGTCTGGCACGCCACCTGCACCTGCCGCATGGGTGCCGAAGACGACCCGATGGCGGTAACCGACAACGAGGGCCGGGTGCGCGGCGTTACGGGGCTTCGCGTCGTCGACGCCTCGCTCTTCCCCTGCGTCCCCTGCGCCAACACCAACTTCCCCACCCTGATGACCGCCGAAAAAATCGCCGCCGCGATGGTGGCGGCCTCGTAAAAGGCCGCTGAGCTTCGGGCCAACTGGGCGCTTGCGCAATCTCGTAGGATGGGTTGAGCGGTGCGAAACCCATCTCTTCCGACGGCGTGATGGAGTTTCGCTGGCGCTCAACCCATCCTACAAAACTTCGACAGATGTTACGGAGGACGGTTTACTAAGATACGGGTTAGTAGGCTGCTGAAGTTCGCCAAAGGTGAACTCCTACCGCCTCCCTGCCGATAATCCAGTCGCCCGCCGCGCTTCGCGAAATCGGGCACATCTACTGTTAAATCGCGCGGTTACGGTCCAGGTGACGGGGACAGTTTACTAAATCGGTTACGGGGTTACGGGGACAGTAAACTGTCCCCGTAACCAGTTGCGCAAAGCCGGGGTGACCCCGCATGTCGCGCAAAAACCAGAACGGCCAGCACGCGGCGATCGACGGACGCTCTAACAGGCTGCTGAACAAGGGGTGAGGTTTTGGCATTTCCAGGCCGGGTATGGTGCGAGTGTGTCGGAATATCTTACAGGTTCGGCCGGGCCTGCCAAAAAGCGTGCCGATTGAAATTCCAGGCAATTCTGTGAAAGGTTCCAGTCAGCTATCTCAATTCCGATGACCCGGATGGTCGGAGAATTTTACACCGTCCCCCGACGCCCAAAAACTAAGCTATTGATCTTAAAAGGGAGATAAACCTGGCATGGATTTTGCTCAGCATACGGGTGTGGTTCAGCCTGGATTAAGCTTGCTGCGCTACGGCAACACCTTCGGAGCAAGATGACCATGAAAGCTTTTGTGCCTGCGATTTGCCTTGGAGCGGTTGCGGCTGTTGCTGTTCTTCCGGACACGGTCCGGGCGGCGCCGGTGACGTTCTTTGGAGAAGATCTCAACAACAGCGAGACGGTCCGGCTTAGCGCCCATCCCAATTCGGACAACGCAAAAGCGAGTTTTTTCTCAAATCTGACCGGCGTTGGCACCGAAACCTTTGAGAGCTTCGCGGCCGGTGCTAATACCATAGCGCCCAGCTTTGCCGGCGCGGGAACCGCCACCCTCTCTGGCGGCACCGTGGTGAGCGTTCCGACGGGAACCGATGGCTTCGGCCGCTACCCGATCTCGGGCAACCAGTATTACGAGGTCAATTCCAGCACGTTCACGATCAGCTTCGATCAACCGATAGCTGCGTTCGGGTTTTACGGCATCGATATCGGCGATTTTGGCGGCCAGCTGACACTGCATGCGACCGGCGGCGGCGATGTGACACTGACCGTGCCGAACACGATCGGAAACAACGCATCGACCGGCGGATCGGTGCTGTACTACGGCTTTTTTGATACCGCGCAAACCTACACGGCCGTCACATTCGGTGACAGCACCACGGACGACGTATTTGCATTTGATGATTTTAGCATTGGTAGCCCGCAGCAAGTCACGCCCGTGCCAACACCGGAGCCAACCAGCTTGGCCATCCTGTGCGCGGCGTTCGGCGGCTTAGGCTTGCTGCGCCGCCGCCGACGTTAGTCGGCTCAGCGGAGACAAATTCTACAGCGGCGCCTCGCGGCGCCGCATTTCCTTGTGAGCGTCGCCGGCATCGTCGTCATCGGCAGGCAACACTGCTACCTTCGACCATATCACGGCCCATTCGCCGCAGTGGAAAAGGGGTCAGAGTCAATTTCGTGGCCGAGCCGGCATCATCGACAAATGATCAATAAGTCACTCTGACCTCTTGTTCAAAACGATCTACCTGGAGATTGAAGAGGCGTTTCGCAACCAATCGAGCTTCGGCCACACGCTACCGCGCTCCACGCGATAAAAAGTATCACAAGATAAAGCGTGTGGGTAAGGAAGTCAGTGCGGACAGGTTACGGGCCCGCGTGCGAGCGCCGTCCGATCGCAGACAACCTTGCCGATCGTATCATTTTTGATCGTGGTGATCCGGGAAGCGAAGGAGAGAGAAAGATCAGGATGATTTCTGGTAACCGTAGACTGCACGCCGGAGACCGGGATCGTCTGACCGAAAGAGAGGGAACTCCCATCGTCTAATGATAGGCCGGCCGAGGCATTGCCCGTCACCTGAACGGCGGCAACATTGTCGACGAGTATTTCGGAATTGGTGAGCTCGTTGATGCCGTCTCCCTGATTGCCTTGTGCGGTGAGCGTCGTGGTCGCGGGATTACCGGAGAACTGCGGGTTGTTGAAAACTGTCATCACTGACAGTTGTTCCAGGTGCACGCCGTCCGTGTTGTTATTGTTGGCCTGCACCTGCGAACCGGCATCGAGATCGAGGCCCGCCTTGGAATTGAGCGAGATGCCGTTGATCCCGTTTCCATTGGCGACGATGGAGCCGCCGAAATCGACCATATGCGCGCCTGACACCATCGTGAGGCCAACGGTGAAGTTGTTCGATGAATTCAGGCTGGACACGCCGTCCAGAAAGCCCGAAGCATTTGTGCCCAGCTGCACGCCCAGCGCATTGCCGCTCACCGAGAGTGTTGCCGCCGTCAAATTGATGCTGGAGCCGTTATTGACCTCGATGCCGAAGACGCCATTTCCGGTGGAAGTGTAGGTTCCGGCGACGATCAGCGAAGAACTCGCTTCGACATCGATGCCGTGCAGGCCGTTTTGCGACGTGCTGCCGCCGGAGACCGTGACCGAGGAATTCGACCGCGACACGACGCCGGTGACGGCGTTTTGCGTCACGACGTCATTCAAGAGCGTTGCCTGGGCCGCATTCTCCACCACCGCGCCGTTGCCTCCGGCGGTGATGGTGAGGCCGGTGAGCACTACCCCTTGTGCGCTATTGATGGTGATAGTGTCTTTGCCGCCGCCATTCAAGGTTGCAGTTGTCCGACCATCGAGCTCTAACCCGGCGGTCGTGATGGTGAAGGGCCCGATACAGGTTCCTTTGACCACGATGGTCGCGCCCGGTGCGGCACGCTTCAAAGCCCTCCTACGGACCTTCTCTCGCGAGCAGTCCACGATCGAGCCGCCGACGATTGAGCAAATGCCGGCGTGCTGAAGAGCAACAGCGCAGGAATCGTACGGGTCAGGCGCATGACTTCTCCTCCCATCCAAATCGGTCGGCATCGCCGAGGACATCGCGGCAGCGCGGCACCCGACGATCCGCCGGATGGCGACGGCGGGGTTGCCGAGCGCCATCGGCAGTCCGCGCTAGGCGTTCATCGCCGGTGCGGTCGCGGCTGCAGCGCGTCGCGGGCCTTCAGCAGCGGCGGGGGCGGGCGAGATGGATGCTTTCACACGGCCGAGCTGACGGTAAGATAAATCCACCGATATTTGCTGATCCGTCAGAAACCCGTCCGTCCAGCGTCAGAAATAAGGCATTTGAAAAATGTTGTTCGTCCATTGATACTCGGTGCCTTGTCGAAACCCACTGTAATAGCGCGGCTGCAGCGACGGTCAGACCGGTTCGCGAACAGGTCTGCCCGGCCCATGGGCCCGCGCTGCACGCGGCCCCGAGGACAGGCCGTGCGCCCGTCCTCGACCGGCAATCGCCACTTGAAGATGACGTCTTCGCCGACCGACAGCGCGCATTCCTCGAACAGATGGGCCGCTGGAAGAATACGTGAGACCGCTATATCTTGAAGGTGTCCGAACGGCCAAAATATTTCGGGGTTGGCGATGGTGAGCGCCGCAAAGCTTCAGCGCATCGATGCGGCGGGGCGTCTGCCGGGCGACGGCAGTCTTGCCGATGAGGCGGGCCGGCGACCCGGACGAATGGATGCGCCGGTTTCTGAAGAGACCGATCGCACTTCGCCTTGGTGGCGGCCTCTCAGTTAGGATGCCTGCTTTGCGGAGACGGCGGAAAAGGGAGGCAATGGATGCGGTTTGGGATTTTCGATCATTTGGACGACAGCGGGCAGCCGCTCGGCAAGCATTTCGAGGACCGGCTGAAGCTGGTCGAGGCTTACGATCGGGCCGGGTTCTACGGCTATCACCTGGCCGAGCACCACAACACGCCGTTGGGCTATGCGCCCTCGCCTGGCATTTTCCTGTCGGCGGTGGCGCAGCGCACCCGGCAATTGCGTTTCGGGCCGATGGTCTATCTGCTGCCGCTCTACCATCCGCTGCGCCTCGTCGACGAGATCTGCATGCTCGACCAGATGTCGGGCGGGCGTTTTCTCTACGGCGTCGGGCGTGGCATCTCGCCGGTCGAGGTCGGCTTTTACGGTGTCGATTTCGACACGGGTGCGGCACAATTCCGCGAAGCGTTCGAGGCGATCCGCATCGGGCTCGCCGAGGACGAGCTGACCTTTCACGGCAAGTTCTACGATTTCGACCACGTGCCGATGGTCATGAAGCCGTTCCAGCAGCCGATGCCGGTGTGGTACGGGCTCGGCAACCCGGCGAGTGTCGGCTGGGCCGCCGCCAACGCCGCCAACACGGTGACGCGCCGGCCGCCCCAGCAGGTGCGCGCGATCACCGACAGCTACCGCGCCGAATGGCAAAAGCTCGGCCGCACGCAAGCCGATCTGCCGCTCCTCGGGGTCAACCGGCACATCATCATCGCCGACACCGAAGCGGACGCGCTCGACACCGCGCGCCGCGCCTATCCCGCCTGGCGCCATCATATGGGCCTCTTGTGGCACAAATATAACGTGCCGTTCCCGCTCGAAGCGGCCTTGCCCGAGGATTGGCGTGAACTGCAAAAACACGGCGACGCGATCGCCGGGACGCCCGCCCAGGTGCGCGACTATATCGCGCGCGAGATCGAGGCGACCCAAGTCAATTACTATGTCTGCGACTTTGCCTTTGGCACGATCAGCCAGGCCGAGGTGATGCGCTCGATCGAATTGTTCGCGCGCGAGGTGATGCCGGCCTTTGCCGACGCTTGAAAAAGGAGGGTCAGTCATGGGTCAGACGATCGAATTTGCGCGGCCGGACGGCGGGGCGACCAAGGGCTATCTGGCGCTGGCGGGGCATGGGCGGCCGGGGATCGTCGTGATCCAGGAGTGGTGGGGCCTCAACGACCAGATCTGCGGGATTGCCGACCGGTTTGCCCGCGCCGGCTGGAACGCGCTCGCGCCCGACCTTTACAAGGGCCGCCTGACCGCCAAGCCCGACGAAGCCAGCCATCTGATGGAGGGCCTCGATTTTCCGGGGGCGACGCACCAGGATTTGCGCGGGGCGACGCAACACCTGAAAAAACAGAGCGGCAAGGTCGCGGTGATGGGGTTCTGCATGGGCGGGGCATTGACCATCGCCGCCGCGGTGCACATTCCCGAGGCCGACGCCGCAGTGTGCTTTTACGGCATCCCACCCAAGGATTTTGCCGACCCGGCCAAGATCCGCCTCCCGTTCCAGGGCCATTTTGCCAACCAGGACGATTGGTGCACCCCCGCCTTGGTCAACGACCTCGAAGCGGCGATGAAAGTGGCCGGCGCCCGTTCCGAGATTTACCGCTACGACGCCGCCCACGCCTTTTTCAACGAGCGCAGCGCCGCCTATGACGTCGCCTGCGCCAACCAGGCCTGGGACCGGATGTCGGGCTTTTTGCAATCCGCGATCGGCTAGCTAAAAGCATGATCCGATCAGGTAGAGCCCCCCTCACCCTCCTCGGGCTCGACCCGAGGATCCGCGTAAGGCTCGGCGGAGTTTATCCTTGGGCCGGCCTCCGGCCGGACCCGTGGGCCTCGCCAACCCTTCGCAACCCTTTCCCCCATTCCCATTTGGGGGAGAGGGAAGGGTGAGGGGGCTGACGGGCTGATGAACCTGATCGAATCACGCCCTAGCCCGCCGCCGTGAAGGCCCGGCCGGCGAGGCTCAGTTCGGGTCGAGCTCGGTGTCCCAATAGAGGTAGTCGCGCCAGCTTTCGTGCAGATAGTTGGGCGGAAAGGCGCGGCCGTTCTGCTGCAGGAGATGGGTCGTCGGCTGGATCGGGCGGTGGCGCGGGTACATCCCGCTCTCGCGCGGCAAGCGGTTGCCCTTCAACAGGTTGCAGGTGCCGCAGGCGGTGACGACATTGGCCCACACCGTGCGCCCGCCGCGCGAGCGCGGCACCAGGTGGTCGAAGGTCAGATCGTGCGACGGATAGGGGTCGCCGCAATATTGGCAGGTAAAACGGTCGCGCAAAAACACGTTGAACCGGGTAAAGGCCGGGTGGCGCGCCGCCGGCACATATTCCTTGAGCGAGACGACGCTCGGCAGCTGCATCTCCAAGGACGGGCTGCGCACGCGCACGTCATAGCAGTCGATGATGTTGACCCGGTCGAGGAACACGGCCTTGATCGCGTCCTGCCAGGACCACAGCGACAGCGGAAAATAGCTCAGCGGGCGAAAATCCGCGTTCAACACCAGGGCCGGGCAGTTGTCCAGGCCAGCCATCATCGATCAGCCGTCCTCGCCGCCTTTGGTCGCGCCGTGGCGGCGCGCGCTCGCGCCGGCTTGATAGCGGATCGCCGGGCCGGGGACAACATTCGGCGGGGACAACATTCGCAAAAGCTTCGCCGATCACCGCGTCGGGACCGGCTTTTCGCCATGGTAATCGTAAAAGCCACGGCCGGTCTTGCGCCCGAGCCAGCCGGCTTCGACATATTTGACGAGCAGCGGGCAGGGCCGGTATTTGCTGTCCGCGAGCCCCTCATACAGCACCTGCATGACCGAAAGGCAGGTGTCGAGCCCGATAAAATCGGCGAGCTCGAGCGGCCCCATCGGGTGGTTGGCGCCGAGCTTCATCGCAATGTCGATCGCCTCGACCGAGCCCACCCCCTCATAGAGCGTGTAGACCGCCTCGTTGACCATCGGCAGCAGGATGCGGTTGACGATAAAAGCCGGGTAATCCTCGGCCGCGACCGGGGTCTTGCCGAGCTTCAGCACCAATTCGAGGGTCAGCGCATAGGTTTCCTCGTCGGTGGCGATGCCGCGGATCAGCTCGACCAGGCTCATCACCGGCACCGGGTTCATAAAGTGCATGCCGATAAACTTGCCGGGCCGGTCGGTGGCGGCGGCGAGCCGGGTGATCGAGATCGACGATGTGTTGGTCGCGATCAATGCGTCGGAACGCAGCGCCGGGGTCAGGTTTTTAAAGA
Source organism: uncultured Alphaproteobacteria bacterium (assembly GCA_963702685.1). Taxonomy (GTDB): domain Bacteria; phylum Pseudomonadota; class Alphaproteobacteria; order ATCC43930; family CGMCC-115725; genus AP-15. The sequence continues at coordinate 245,525 of CAVPDQ010000020.1, forward strand.
TTTCGCGCTTGACCGCCTCCTTCTCGGTCGCCGCCTCGATCACCATGTCGCAATCGCCAAAGAGCGAGAAATCGAGGCCGGTGCTGATGCGCGCCATGGCCGCGGCCTTGTCCTCCTCGCGCACCGTGCCGCGCGCCACCTGGCGCGCCAGGTTGCGCTCGATCACGCCGCGGCCGCGCTCGAGCGCTGCGTCGTTGACGTCGGTCATCGCCACGTCGAGCCCGGCAAGCGCGCAGACATGGGCGATGCCGCTGCCCATCTGGCCGGCGCCGACGACGCCGATTCGCCGCAGCCGATCGAGCGACACCGGCACCGCGCTCACTGGCGGCGTTCCAGCTCGGCGGCAAGCTCGGGCAGGACCTTGAACAGATCGCCGACGAGGCCGTAATCGGCGATCTGAAAGATCGGCGCCTCCTCGTCCTTGTTGATCGCGACGATGACCTTCGAATCCTTCATCCCGGCGAGATGCTGGATGGCGCCGGAAATCCCGACCGCGATATAGAGCTCGGGTGCGACGATTTTGCCGGTCTGGCCGACCTGGTAGTCGTTCGGGACAAAGCCGGCATCGACCGCGGCGCGCGAGGCGCCGACCGCCGCGCCGAGCTTGTCGGCAACCGCTTCCAACAGATGAAAATTGTCGCCCGATTGCATGCCGCGCCCGCCTGAAATGATGACCCTGGCGCTGGTCAGCTCCGGCCGCTCCGATTTCGACAATTCGGCCCCGAGAAACTCGGAGAGCCCGGCGTCAGGCGTCGAGGCGACCGTCTCGATCGGCGCATTGCCGCCGGTCGCGGCACCCGGTGGAAAGGCGGTGCCGCGCACCGTGATGACCTTGACCGGGTCTTTCGATTGCACCGTCTGCAAGGCGTTCCCGGCATAGATCGGGCGCACAAAGGTATCGGGCGAGACGACGGCGCTGATGTCGGAAATCTGCATCACGTCGAGCAATGCCGCCACCCGCGGCATCAGGTTCTTGCCCGCCGTCGTCGTCGGGGCCAGCAGATGGGTATAGCTCTGGGCGAGCGCGACGAGGAGCGGCGCCAGATTTTCGGCGAGCCCATGCTCATAGGCCGCGTCGTCGGCGAGCAGCACGTTCCTGACGCCGGCGGCTTTGGCCGCCGTTTCGGCGACGGCGCGGCAATCCTTGCCGGCAACCAAGATATCGGCCTCGCCGGGTGCAATCTCGGCGGCCGCGGCGAGCGCGTTCAGCGTGGCGGGCTTCAACACCCGATTGTCATGCTCGGCAACGACGAGAGCGGCCATCAGATCACCCTGGCTTCGGTCTTGAGCTTGTCGACCAGTTCCTCGACCGAGGCGACCTTATGCCCGCCTTCGCGTTTTGGCGGCTCCTCGACCTTGAGCACGATAAGGCGCGGCGCCGCATCGACACCGAGCGCCTCGGGCGTCGTCACCGCGATCGGCTTTTTCTTGGCGCGCATAATGTTGGGGAGCGAGGCATAGCGCGGCTCGTTGAGGCGCAGGTCGGTGGTGACGACCGCCGGCAATTTGATCGACAGGGTTTCGAGCCCGCCATCGACCTCGCGCGTGACCTGGGCACGGCCGTCGGCGATGACGAGCTTGGAGGCAAAGGTCGCCTGCGGCCAGCCGAGCAATGCCGACAGCATTTGCCCCGTCTGGCTGCAATCATCGTCGATCGCCTGCTTGCCGATGATCACGATTTCCGGCTGTTCGTCGAGGATCACCGCCTTCAGCAATTTGGCGACCGCGAGCGGCTGCAATTCGGCCTGGGTCTCGACCAGGACGCCGCGATCAGCGCCCATGGCGAGCGCGGTGCGGATCGTCTCCTGGCATTGTGCGGCGCCGAGCGACACGGCGATGACCTCGCTCACGGTCCCGGCCTCGCGCAGCCGCAGCGCCTCCTCGACGGCGATCTCGTCGAACGGGTTCATCGACATCTTGACGTTGGCGGTTTCGACCCCGGTCTTGTCCGCCTTGACCCGGATCTTGACGTTGTAGTCGATGACCCGCTTGACCGCGACCAGCGCTTTCATCTCGTCCTTCTCCAGAGGGCGGCGTGCCGCCCGGCTTCAGGCGGGCGAATTTGTGCATGCACACCCGGCGAAGGCAAGAGCCTCGCACCGGCAACCACTTGCGCCGGATCCGCTGCCCGCCCTGCTGCGAATGAAACGGCGCCGGGCCCAGACCGTTGATAAAAATTAAGATGACGCTACTTCGACCGATCCCGCTCGCCTTCTCGGCGCTGGTCATCGCCGCGCCGCTTCCGGCCGCGGGTCAAGCCGCCGCGACACCGGGGAGCGTCGTGCGCAACGGTGTGGTGTCGCTCGGGGTCCTCCCCACAGCGTCGTCGCCCCAGACAAACCCGGCGGCGAGCGTCGCCGCCGCCTCCTCCGCTTCCGGGGCTCGCTCGACTGCCGCCGCCACGACAAGCGGCGGCTCCGGCCGGTCCGGCGCGGGCGTGCCGGCGACGAGCGGCGTTCCGGCCTGGCTCACATGCCCGCCTTCGGGCGCCTCCGGCATCGCGCCATTCCTGACCGGCACCGAGCTTTCCTGCGCCCCGTGAGCGGCCCTGGCACCGCGCGAACGGCCGCCTGCCTCGCCTCGGCAAAACGGGCGCACCCGCAAATGCGCCCGCTGCGTGCCCGATTAGGCGCTTTGCCGGCGGCGCCCGGCCCCACGAAATCCGGTCACACCAAATATGGCGAGCAAGCCGACACCCAGCAAAGCCAGCGTCGAGGGTTCGGGTGCGGGCACGAACTCGCCGGCGTCCTGCGCGGCGGTAACGGCCTCAAAGCCATGACCATAGATTGCGGCGAAGTTGGTGGTCGGGGTGAGGACGTTGGCCGCGTCTGTCCAGAAGTTGCCGTCCGTGGCTGTCAAAGTAAATGTCACTGTCGGCGACTTGACGGCGCCGGTTTCCGCCGAGAACGTGCCAAAATGATCTTCGTTTCCCGGCCCGACGACGCCGCCGGGGATCGATACTGTCGCGTGGTAGCTCCCCTTGACGTTGATCAAAGCAGGGGTGTCGATTTTGCCGCTCGGCGCTACGAATTCTACCGTTGCGCCGGTGTAATCGCCCGACGTGCCGGTCGTTCCTGTGACGATTACCTCGATTGAAGACGAGTTCGGGATCAGAGACGGGAGCGTGTGACAAGCACCGGTGCATTCGGGTTGGTTTAGGAAGAAATCGATAACGTCGGCGCGCGCCTGCGCGGCCATGGTCAAACCGGCCGCCACCGCGGCCATTGCGGGCAAATACCGAACTGCCTTCATCTCAACCTCCTCTGAGCATCTCTGCATGGGCGTTCCGATCAGCTCAGTGAAGCAATTTCTGTGCCACTCCTGGTGGAGCAGCGGCGGCAGTGGTTAATCGTGGATGGCTGCTATATCGGGCAAATCAGAAGTGTAAGAAATTCCGACAGGCGCCGATCCGTTCGCATCGATCGAAAATTTAATGAATTCAAAGATTTAAGAGAAGGTTGCGTGCCGCCGACGATCGACGCGGGTGTAAAGAATACCGACACGGTTGCAGAAACGCAGTCGAGGACCGAGGATCGACGCCAAAGCCTCCCGACCGGGATCCTCGATCCAATCGATCAAAACACCCAGCCGAGACCGACCCGGCCGATCGCATTCGAGCCGCTGGTGCCGAAAGCGACGCCGGCCGACACCACCAGGCCGGAATCTTGGACATGGTGCACGAGCGCGAGCGCAAAGCCCTCCTGGCCGTGATAGGTGGCAGCACCGCCGCCGATATAGGTGCGGCCGGCGTCGGGGATCATCGCGCCGCCGAGCGCGGAGGCTTCGGCGATGCCCGCTGAAAGGCGCTGGTCGAGGTTGTTCAGCGACGAGTTGAAATTCAAATCGAGCTGATTGATCCCCTGGGTGAACTGGCTGAGATTGACCGCGTCGGTCGGGGCAATGCCGGGAGCGACATTGGTGATCCGCCGCTCCCCGCCGGGGACGCCGACCGAGACCGTGTTCGGCTGATTCGCGACCGATCCAGCGCCGAGCGCCACCGAATTCGCCGCCAGCGCCTGCGCATTTTGGCCGAGCGCCACCGAATTGACGCCCGCGGCGAGCGCGCCCTGGCCGCCGCCCACTGCGACCGAATTGTCGCCGGTCGCCTGCGCCGCCTGCCCGACCGCCAACGAGCCCATGCCCGATGCCGTCGCCCCCTGGCCGAAGGCCGAGGCTTCCCGGCCGCTCGCCGATGCGCTCATGCCGACTGCGGTCGCGAAATCGCCGCTCGCCATCGCACCTTGACCCAGCGCCGTCGTAGCGATGCCGCTCGCCATCGCACCCTGGCCCAACGCGCTGGCGCTGACAAAGCGGGCATTGGCCGCCTGGCCGACCGCGACCGCGTTGGTGCCGCTGGCAACGCTCGCCTGGCCGAAGGCGCTGGCGTTCGCCCCACTGGCGTTGGCGCCTTGGCCGAAGGTGCTGGCGCTGGCGCCGCTCGCGTTGGCGCCCTGGCCGAAGGTGCTGGCGCTGGCGCCGCTGGCGTTGGCGCCCTGGCCGAACGTGCTGGCGCTGGCACCGCTGGCGTTGGACCCCTGGCCGAAGGTGCTGGCGCTTGCACCGCTCGCGTTGGCGCCTTGGCCGAAGGTGCTGGCATTCGCGCCGCTGGTGTTGGCGCCCTGGCCGAACGTGCTGGCGTTCGCCCCGCTGGCGTTGGACCCCTGGCCGAACGTGCTGGCGTTGGTGCCGCCGGCGTTGGCGACTTGACCAAAGGTGCTGGTGTTCGCCCCGCTCGCATTGGACCCTTGGCCAAAGGCGCTGGCATTGGTGCCGCCGGCGTTGGCGACTTGGCCGAAGGCGCTGGCGTTTGCGGTGTTGGCGAGCGCACCGCTGCCGACCGCGGTGGCGTCGACCTCGCCCGCGCCGGCGGCGCCGGCCTGCGCCCCGCGACCCAGCGCCGTCGTCCCGCCGTTGCCCGCCTGGCCGCCGGCATCGGCGGCTTGGCCAAAGGCACTCGAACCCGCCCCGCTCGCCAGCGCCGCTTCGCCGGTCGTCGTCGAATTGTCGCCACCCGCCAGCGCGCGCGCGCCCACACTCGTCGCCAGCGCCCCGGTCGCCCCGGCCGAGCGCCCGATCGCGGTCGCGTCTGCGCTCAGCGCCGAGGCGTTGCTCCCCAGCGCCGTCGCACCCGTCTCGCCCGCCACCGCAAAGACCCCGAGCGCGCTGCTGTTGGTGCCGCTCGCCCGCGCGTTCTGACCGATCCCGGTGGCGTCGAGCCCGCTCGCATTCGCCAGGTCCCCGACTGCCGTCGACCGCAGCCCGCTCGCGCTCGAATTGGTTCCCAACGCCGAGGCATCGGCACCGGTCGCCGTGGCGTTGAAGCCGAGCGCGCTGGCGCTCGCCCCGGCCGCCGTGCTGCTGGTGCCGACGGCACTCGCATTGGCCGCATTGGCAAAGGCGAAATTGCCGATTGCGGTGGCGTTGGTTTCGCCCGCCGCTGTCGCCCCGGCCAGCGCGCCCTGCCCCAGCGCCGTCGTCCCGGCATTGCCAAAGGCGCCGCCTGCATTGCTGAACTGGCCAAACGCGCTCGACCGCGCCCCGCTCGCCAGCGCGTCGTCGCCGGTGACCGTCGCCGCCGCGCCGCTCGCCACCGCCGCGTTGCCGACTGCCGTCGTGTCCGCCGCGTTGGCGATCGCCGAATGCCCGAGCGCCGTCGCGTCGGTCCCGCTGGCAACGCTCGCCTGGCCAAAGGCGCTGGCGTTTGCGGCATTGGCGAGCGCCCCGCTGCCGACCGCGGTGGCGTCGACCTCGCCCGCGCCGGCGGCGCCGGCCTGCGCCCCGCGACCCAGCGCCGTCGTCCCGCCGTTGCCCGCCTGGCCGCCGGCATCGGCGGCTTGGCCAAAGGCACTCGAACCCGCCCCGCTCGCCAGCGCCGCTTCGCCGGTCGTCGTCGAATTGTCGCCACCCGCCAGCGCGCGCGCGCCCACACTCGTCGCCAGCGCCCCGGTCGCCCCGGCCGAGCGCCCGATCGCGGTCGCGTCTGCGCTCAGCGCCGAGGCGTTGCTCCCCAGCGCCGTCGCACCCGTCTCGCCCGCCACCGCAAAGACCCCGAGCGCGCTGCTGTTGGTGCCGCTCGCCCGCGCGTTCTGACCGATCCCGGTGGCGTCGAGCCCGCTCGCATTCGCCAGGTCCCCGACTGCCGTCGACCGCAGCCCGCTCGCGCTCGAATTGGTGCCCAACGCCGAGGCATCGGCACCGGTCGCCGTGGCGTTGAAGCCGAGCGCGCTGGCGCTCGCCCCGGCCGCCGTGCTGCTGGTGCCGACGGCACTCGCATTGGCCGCATTGGCAAAGGCGAAATTGCCGATTGCGGTGGCGTTGGTTTCGCCCGCCGCTGTCGCCCCGGCCAGCGCGCCCTGCCCCAGCGCCGTCGTCCCGGCATTGCCAAAGGCGCCGCCTGCATTGCTGAACTGGCCAAACGCGCTCGACCGCGCCCCGCCCGCCAGCGCGTCGTCGCCGGCGGCCGTCGCCGCGGCACCGCTCGCTACCGCCGCGTTGCCGACTGCCGTCGTGTCCGCCGCGTTGGCGATCGCCGAATGCCCGAGCGCCGTCGCGTCGGTCCCGCTGGCAACGCTCGCCTGGCCAAAGGCGCTGGCGTTTGCGGTGTTGGCGAGCGCCCCGCTGCCCATCGCCGTGGCCTGGCCGGCATTGGCCGTTGCGCCGACGCCGACCGCCGTCGCCTGGGTCGCATTTGCCGACGAGCCGGAGCCGCAGGCAAAGGAAGAGCTCGCGGAATTTTGGGCGCAGCCCGCGGCCGCCGGCGGCGGCGGCACCGTCTGGGCCCGCGCCCCGCCGGCGGCGAGGGCGGCGAGCACCGAAAGGGCGGCGCCGATAATCGCCGAGCGCATATGCCTCCGCATCCACCCTCGGGATGAGAACTGACCGGCCATCGAAGGCCCCCGCCTTGCCGCTTCGACGTGGCCGTCCGGCCACAGAGGCAAAAGGTTAACACGTTTGGCGGCGTGCATACCAATCTATCGGTGATTGATTATCGCCTTCGCGGCGCACCGTTTTTTGGCTCCGATTCGATGTGTCCGAGGCAGGTCGGCTCACATCTGGGCAGCGCAACCGATATGAGCTTTGTCCGATTGCCCAGGAGGATTGTCGCCCAGAGGGATTGTTGCCCGGCAGGGTGGCGCGCCCGGAGGGAGTCGAACCCCCAACCCCCAGATCCGTAGTCTGGTGCTCTATCCAATTGAGCTACGGGCGCATGCCGGGCCGGCGGGGGGCGCAAGAACTACCCCAACCACCTGCTACAAGGCAAGATCGAAGCGCAGCGCCGGGAAGGATCGAGGATGATGGACGAGGCGATGGAGAAAAATCCTGCCGCCGACGACCCGGCGGCGAGACCCGCGATAACGCTGCTGGCGGGCGCGCACCGGCGTGCCGAGCGCGGTCATCCGTGGGTCTTTTCGAACGAAGTGCAAATGGACGAGGCGGCAAAGGCGCTGCCGCCGGGCACTCTCGTCACCCTGCGCCGGGCCGACGAGAGCGCGCTCGGGGTGGCGATGTTCAACCCGCGCACACTGATCGCCGCGCGTCTCCTCGACCGCGACGCCGCCCGGCCGATCGGCCGGCGCTTTTTTGCCCGCCGCCTGGAGCGCGCCCTGCGGCTGCGCGAGCGGCTGTTCGAGGCGCCCTATTACCGGCTCGTCCATGCCGAAGCCGACGGGCTGCCCGGGCTCGTCGTCGATCGCTATGGTGGGGTCCTGGCGGTCCAGTCGAACACCGCCGGCATGGCGCGTTTCGAGCCGCTGGTGCTCGACGCGCTCGGCGCATTGCTGAGGCCCGCCGCGATCGTGCTGCGCAACGACAGCCCGGCACGCGCCTTGGAGGGCTTGGCAGCGGAGGTGAGGGTCGCCGAGGGCGCCCTCGACGACGAGGTGGCCGTGCATGAGGACGGTGCCGAGTTCCCGGTCGATCCGCTCACCGGGCAGAAAACCGGCTGGTTTTTCGATCAGCGCGACAATCGCCGGTTTATCGCTGCCGCGGCGCGCGGTGCGCGCGTCCTCGACCTTTACTGCCATACTGGCGGGTTTGCCGTGCAAGCGGCGCGCGGCGGCGCGGCCTCGGCGCTCGGGATCGACCGCTCCGAGCCGGCGCTGGCGCTCGCCGCCGCCGCGGCGGCGCGCAACGGGGTCGGCGAGCGCTGCGGCTTTCGCCGCGCCGAGGTTTTTGCCGAGGCCGCCCGGCTCGCCGGCGACGGCGAGCGGTTCGACATCGTCGTCGCCGACCCGCCAGCCTTCGCCCGGTCGCGCAAGGAGGTCGGCGCCGCCTTGCGCGGCTACCGCAAGCTCGCGCGCCTCGCCGCCGCGCTGGTGGCGCCGGGTGGCCTTTTGCTCCTCGCCTCGTGCTCGTTCCATGTCGGTGCGGCCGAATTCACCGAAGCGGCTTGGCGCGGGCTCGGCGCCGCCGGCCGCGACGGGCGCATCTTGCATGCCGCCGGCGCCGGGCCCGACCATCCCATTCATCCCGCGCTGCCCGAGACCGCCTACCTCAAGACGCTGACATGGGCGCTCGACTGACCTCGGCGGCGCGGGCGGCAGGGGCCGGCAGGGTCAGGCGAAAGACGGTGCCGGCGGCCGTGCTCGACACCAGCACCAGATCGCCGCCATGCGCACGCACCAGCTCGCGCGCGATCGCCAGCCCCAAGCCGGTGCCGCCGAGCCGGGCCGAGCCGAAGAACGGCCGAAACAAATTCTCTTGCGCCTTTGGCGGCAAGCCGTGGCCGTCATCGGCGATCTCGATGGCGATCGCCCCCGGCTCGGGCTCGCCCGAAAAGCGCAGGTGCCGAGCCCCCGCTTCGACGGCATTGCGGGCAAGGTTCGACAAGACGCGGTAGAGCTGATCGCGGTCGGCCAGCACCGTCAGATCGGCCGGGACTGTGCAATCGAGCGCCAGCTCGTGCTCGGAGACGCCCAGGGCGGGGCCGATCTCGTCGATCAGCGGCTTTAGCGCGAAACGGCTCGGTGCCAAGGGCGGCGTCCCCTCGCGTGAAAAATCGAGGGTCCGCGTGCACAACGCCACCGCGCGATCGATCGCATCGAGGAGCCGCGGAGCGATGCGGCGCACCTCGGGTGCCGCACTCGCGGTCAGCCCATCGGTGACGAGCCGGGCGGTCGCCAGGATATTGCGCAGATCGTGGTTGATCTTGGTGACCGCGGTGCCGAGCGCGGCGAGCCGCGCGTTCTGTCCCAGCGCCCGGCGCACCGCCTCCTGCGAGATCGCGAGCTCGCGCTCGGCGAGGCCGATCTCGTCGACGCGGCCGCTCGGCACGATCACCCGCGAGGCATTCTCGGGGTCTTCGCGAAACGCGATCATGGCCGCGGTGATGCGCCGCATCGGGCGCACCAAAAGCCATTGCAGGCTCAGATAGACGAGGGTTGCGGCGAGCAGCGAGATGACGATCGACATTTCGAGAATACGGATGCCGAAGGCCCACATCTCATGCCGGATCGGCGCCTCCTCGAGCAGCACCACGACCGTCTCGGCCGGGTCGCTCGGCGCCGGCCCGCGCACGCGCAGCATGCGGTCGTCATGGCGCACGAGCGCGCCGAAGGAGCCCCTGATCGCGCCCCACACGCTCGGATGGGTCAAATCGATCGTACGGTCGGCGGGCGGCATTTTCGGGCGGTCGAGCATCAGCACCATGCCGTTCGGGCGGTGCAGAACAACCGCATGGGCGCCGACCTGGGCCAGGAGGCGATTGACGAGATTCTGGTCGAGATGGCCGGTCGGGCTCGCTTCGAGCGCGAGGATCGCGAGGCGGCCGGCGGCGATCCGGTTCTCGAACCAGGTCATGCGAAAGCGCGCCACCGACGGCACAAAGATCAGCACCTCGCCGACCATCACAAAAAAGACGGTCAAGATCAGGAGACGCGCGGACAAGCTTTTGAGCAGCACGGCCGCCTCGCTCAGCCGAGCCGCGCCAGGAGGCGCACCAGACGGCGGGTGCGCGGCGAAAAGAGGCTCGGCGTGTAAAAGCCGCCGGCCGCGCGTTTGCCGGCTTCGCCGCGGGTCGGATAGGGCACGACCAGGTTGGCGAGCGCGCCTATCTTGAGCTTTTGCGCGATCGCCAGCGCCCAGGGCAGGATCAAATCCCCGGCGCCGGCGCCGAGGATCGAGGCGCCGAGGATATGGCCGTTGCGCCGGACGACGATCTTGACGAGGCCCGCGGTGTCGCGCTCGGTTCGGGCGCGGTCGTTGTCGGCAAAGCACCAGCGCAGGATGCGGGTGCTGATGCCGGCGGCACGCGCCGCGGCTTCGGTCAGGCCGACCTGGGCGAGCTCCGGATCGGTATAGGTGACCCAAGGCAATGCCCGGTAATCGACCTTGGCCGGTAGCCGGAACAGCGCGTTGCGGATCACGATCCCGGCGTGATGCAAGGCGACATGGGTGAATTGCGGGCCGCCGGCGACATCACCGATGGCAAAGGCGATGCGGTTTGTCGTGCGCAGCCTTTTGTCGACGGTGATCCCAGTTGCGTTGGCGGCGATCCCGGCGGCGTCGAGGTCGAGCCCGGCGACGCTCGGGCGGCGGCCGGCGGCGAGGAGGAGATGCGAGCCCCAGATGCGCTCGCCGCTCGCCAAGCGAACACCGAGGGCGGCACCCTCGGCCTCGACCGCGGCGATCTCGACCCGCGGGCGCAACGCGATGCCTTCGCCGGCGAGCCGCTCGGCGAGGGCGTCCACCAATTCGGGATCGTCGCGCGGCAGCAGCGGGCCGGCATCGAGCACCGTCACCCGCGCGCCGAGCCGGCAATGCGCCTGCGCCATCTCGATGCCGATCGGGCCGCCGCCGATAACGATCAGGTGCTCCGGCGGCACCCGGTTGGCGAAGACTGTCTCGTTGGTCAGAAACGGCGCCTCGGCGAGCCCGGGGATCGGCGGGATCGCCGGATGCGATCCGGTGGCGACGACAAAGCGGCGCGGCCGGATTTCGAAACCACCGGCATGGAGCATTCGCGGGCCGGCAAACCGCGCCTCGGCGTGCACCACCCGGACACCGAGTGCCTCAAAGCGCTCTACCGAATCGTTTGGCGCGATGCCGGCGACGACCCGCTCGACGCCAGCGCCGACCGCGGCAAAATCGACCCGCGGCGGGGCATAGTCGAGACCGAATTGGGGCCCGCGCCGCCAAATGTCGGCGAGCCGTGCCGCCGCCAGCAGCGACTTTGACGGCACGCAGCCGAAATTGAGGCAGTCGCCGCCCATCAGGCCGCGCTCGACCAACACTACCTCCGCCCCCATCTGCACCGCGCCGGCGGCGACCGCGAGCCCGCCGGCACCGCCGCCGATGACGCAGAGATCGGGGGCGAGGCGGGTCGCGGTCATGCCGTTCCTTTGCGGCGCCGGCGCTTGTAGACGACCGGGATCAACGCCAGCACCGCCAGCCCGGCGAGCGGCACGAAGAGGCTCGGCCGCAACAGGATGCCGAGATCCGGCTCGCCGATCGCGAGCCCGAGCCCGTTGCCGAGGCTGGCGTAGACGACAGTGCCGGGGACGATACCCAGAAGAGTGGCCGAAATAAAGGTGCGCAGCCGGACGCCGAGCAAGGCCGGCACCAAATTGACCAGCCAGAACGGCACGATCGGGATCAGCCGCAACACCAGGAGATAGTTGAACGCATCTTTGCGAAAGCCGGCTTCGAGCTTGGCAACGCGCGGCCCGGCGCGGCGGGTGAGGCCGGCAAACCCGGCGCGGGCGGCGACAAAAACCCCGGTGGCGCCCAAGGTGGCGCCGGCGACCGCGCACAGCGCCCCGAGCCAGGTGCCGAACAACAGGCCGCCCGAAAGTGTCATGACGATGCCGCACGGCACCGACAGCGCGGTCAGCAGCGCGTACAGCCCGATATAGGCGCCGGCGGCGGCGAAGCCCCACTGCGCGACCAAAGTCGTCAGCCGGCCGCGGTGCTCCGCCAGGTTTTCAAAGCTCAGATATCGCGGGCCGCCGGCCACGACAAAGGCGGCCGCGGCGGCGGCAAGCAGGAAGAGCGGCACCAGGCGGCGGGCGAGACGGCGGGATGGCGGCGAAGGTTCGGCGGACATCAAGGTTTCGAACATGGCCAACGGGGCGGCAATCCTAATGCCAGGGCGGCGGACGAACGGTCATTTTCGCGTGAGGCCGGAATTTTTCGCGTGAGGCCGGAATTTTTCGCGCGAGGCCGGCGGGCGCATGATCGTCTGGAATTCGTGCTTAATTTTTCAGATAATTATTGCAACCTGATACCGTCTATCGCATTATGGCTGGGCATCGTCATGTCCCCGATAGTATCCCGAAACGATGCAGATGGCAGTGCGCTCGCGCGTTGCGAGCATGGTTGAAGCCCCGGTCTCCTCCGACCGGGGTTTCATTTTTGCCTCGGGGCCGCATCCCTCCGGCACTGCCGTGCGGCGCCACAGCCGGCCGGTTTCGCAGAGCTGCCAAGCGCCCAGGGCCGGCAGCCCGATTGCCAGGTCGCGCGCCCGCTTCAGCAACGACAAAGCCAGCGCCATCTGCGGCGTTATGCCAAAGCCGGCGCCGAGCAGGATATACGCCGCTTCCTGCACGCCGAGCGAATTGGGCATGGCAAAGGCAGCGCTGCGGGCGGCGTAAAGCAGGCTTTCGATCACCAGCACTGTGCCAAAGTCGAGGGGTGCGGCGGCAAAGCGCAACGCCAGCCAGATTTCGACCGTGCTCGCCAGCCAGCAGCCGAGATGGAGGGCAAAGCTCGCCCACAGCCCGACCCGGCCGCGGTAGATGGCGCCGATCGCGGCGTGGAGTGCTGCAGCGCCCGACGCGGTGCGATCGACCCAGCCCCGCCCGGTTGCCTGGGCGAGGCGGCCGACGAGGTCGAAGCCGCGGCGCTGCGCGATGACAAACCCGGCGGTAAGCGCCGCTGCGCCGAAGAGGCCGGCCGCGACCGGCACCGCGACCGAGGTTTCCGGGCGAAGATGGATCAGCCACAAAAGCGCGATCGCGGTGTAGGCGAGCTGAGCGAACAGCTCGAGCGTGACATCGACGATCGTGCTCGCCGTCGCCGCGGTGCCCGAGACGCCGGCGAGCATTGCCGCCCGCGCGCCCAGGACAAACCCGCCGACCTGTGAGAACGGCAGCACCTCGGCCCCCGAATCGCGAACGAGGCGGCCCCAGACCAGCGCCCACGGGCTCTCTTGCGGCAACAGCGCCCACCAGGCGATCCCCATGACCGCGATTAACGCCAGGTGGATCAGGCAAATCGAGATAAAGCCGAGCCAGCCGACGGCGAACAACGAGCTCGCCACCGCGCCGAGCCCGACATGCGCGATCAGCGCGGCGATCAGCGCCAGGCCGGCCGCGCCGGCGAGGAACGGGACGAGCTTCACACGCGCCGCTCGCGGATGACGCCGGGGCGTGGCCGCCAGGCGGCAAGCGCGATCCGGGCGAGCCGCGGCAGCAGCCGGGGATGCAGCAGTTCAGGGTCGAACTCCCGCATCCGCCGCGCGTGCTCGGCGCAGCATTCCTCGACCAGGCCGCGAACCGTAAATCCGTCGAGAAAGACGCTCGCCTGCGTCGCGGAGAAATCCTGTCCGCCATTTGCTTCGCGACCCTGCCGGACGGTGCCGAGCAGCCGGCCGATGGCACGCATGTAAAACCGCGCCGCGACGGCGGCGCGCAGCCCCGCCATGCCGCGGCCGCTGACCACCTGATGCCATGCCATCCAATTGATGAAAAAGACGATGTGGCGGGTTTCCTCGTGCAGCAGCGTGTCGAAGATCTCAAACATCGGCTCGGGCAGAAAGGCCGCCCGGCGGGCGATCTGAAAGACGCCAAAGCCGAGAAACGAATCGAGACACTCGCCATAGCCGAAATCGGCAAAGGCGCGGTGCAGGTCGCGGCTCAGCGGGTCGAGCGGCCGCTCCTCGGCGGCGATCCCGTAGCGCCGGATCATCGTGCGCAGCAGATCGGCGTGCCGCGCCTCTTCGAAGCCTTGCAGCATCACCGCCTCGCGCACCAGCGGATCGGCGATGGTCCGGCCAAAGGCATCGACGATCGCCCCGGCGCGCCGCTCGGTATAGAGCACTTCGGGCCAGAACGGGATCGCGCGCAACCGGCCGAGCGCCGCCGGATCGAGCTCGGGCCAAGCCAATGCCTCGGGACCGTAGCTGCGATGGCTGGCGATGAACTGCCGACAGAACCGCTCCTTGTGCTCGTCGGACCCGATCTTCATGACGGCTGCCCGCCCGGAGCCGCCGGCCGGCGCAGGAAACGGCGGGCAAAGCGCATCAGGCGGGGCACCGTGCTGGGCCGCAGCAGGCGCGGATCATAGCCCGCAAGGCGCCGATCATTCTCGGCGAGGCACACATCGATCAGCGCCGCCGGGGACAGATCGACAGCCCCCACCGATTTGCTGCCGGTGAGCGTGAAATTATTGTCCTGCGGCTGCGCCCCGGCGGTCTCGCTGCGCCCCACGTCGCGCGCCAGACCGATCCGTTCCCAAACCAAAAATGCCCAGACCGCGGCGATCTTGGCGCGGAATATCGGGCGTCGCCAAAACGGCAGGTTGCGCAGGTTCCATGCCACCCAGTTGACGAAAAACAGGATGTGGCGGCCTTCCTCCTGCATCACCGGCTCGAAAGTGTCGACCAGGGCCGGCGGAAAGAACCCCGAGCGCCGCGCCACGGCGAACAGGCCGAAGGCGAAAAAGCTGTCGATGCACTCGCTGAAGCCGGTGACCATAAAGGCCCATTCGGGATCGCGCGGCCGGACATATTCGGGTTCGGGGGCGAGTGGGATGCCGTAAGCTGCGACCAGGTTGGCGAGGACTTGCTTGTGCCGCCCCTCCTCGAAGCCGTCGAGCTCGATGGCTTCCCGCAACAGCCGGTCCTCGGTGCATTCGGCGTAGCTGAGCACGCGCAGCCGCGCCTTGCCCTCGGTCTGCACCGCGATGTCCCATATCGGCAGGCTGACGAGCCGGTCGCGCGCCTCGGCATCGAGCGCGGGCCAATCGATGACCGCGGGCTTGTAAGGGTTGTGGGTGTCGAGCAGCATCCGGCAAAACGCGGTCTTGTGCGCCTCGCTGCCGGGTGCGATCGGCCCGGGCTCGGCCGCCGTCCACATGCGGGCGGCCCGATCGGCGGCTCTGACCTTTTCGTCGTCCCACATGGCCGCGTTTCCCGCTGTCCCGTTCCACCGCCATCGCGCCCTGCCGGCAACGCGGCATTGACGCGATGGCGCGGCTCTCCTATACAGCCGCCTCCGCCCGCGAGGCGCCGCAACCGGAGCCGGTTCCGTGAAGCGCACTTACCAGCCCAGCAACCTCATACGCAAGCGCCGCCACGGATTTCGCGCAAGGATGGCGACCCCCGCCGGCCGCCGGGTGCTCAAGGCGCGTCGTGCCAAGGGGCGCAAGCGCCTCTCCGCCTGAGGCGGCGATTTCGACCGGCGAACCCCGGCCGGCGGGTAAATCCGCGCACCGGCTTGCAAGACTGAAGACCCGCACCGATTTTCTGCGGGTTGCCGCGACCCGCAGGCGGGCGGTGGCGCCTGGCTTGCTCTTGCAGGCAGCGCCGCAGCCCGGAGGATCACGGCGCCCGCTGTCGGGCGAGACGGTGAGGGTCGGGTTCACCGCCAGTCGAAAGGTCGGCAATGCCGTGATTCGCAATCGAGCCAAACGGCGGCTTCGCGCCGCGGCGGCACAGGTGCTGACGACGGGCGGCAGGCCGGGCACCGATTACGTGCTGATTGCCCGCGCCGGCACCGCGACCCGGCCCTATGCAGCGCTGGTCGCCGACCTCGAAGCCGCGCTGCGGCGGGTCGCCGGCCCGACAGCGCCGCACCGGCCGGTTGCCGCCGAGAGGAACTAGGATGGTGCGTGCCGGACCTGCCAGCCTGATGCTGCAAGTCTTGATCGGCGGCTATCGCTTGCTGGTGTCGCCGGCGCTGCCGCCGTCCTGCCGGTTTCTGCCGAGCTGCTCGGACTATGCGCTCGAAGCGGTCCGTCGGCACGGCGCATGGCGCGGCGCGGCGCTGGCCGCGGTGCGGCTCGCACGCTGTCACCCGTGGGGCGGCAGCGGGTACGATCCGGTGCCCGAACCCAAAATGCACGGCCATTAGGCCCGCCTGCCTCTTCGAGTGATATGGAACAGCGCAAATTATTGATCGCGATCCTGCTCTCGGTCGGGATCCTGATCGGGTTCCAGTTTGTCTTGGCGCGCCTGCACCCGCCCCCGGCGCCGAGCAAGGCGACGGCGCCGCCGGCTACCGCATCCTCGACGGCGGGGCCAGCCGGAGCGTCCGCAACCGGCGCTCCGACCTCGACCGCCCCGGGTGCGACCGCCCCGGGTGTCGCACCCTCGCAAGCGCCAAAAAGCCGGGAAGCGGCGGTCGCCGGCCAGCCGCGCGTCAAGATCGCTACCCCGCGGCTGCACGGCTCGATTGCGCTCGTCGGCGGCCGGCTCGACGATTTGACGCTCGCCACCTACCACGAGACCGTCGATCCGAAGAGCCCCGAGGTCGTGCTTCTGTCGCCGCCCGGCACGGCGAACCCCTATCTCGCGGAATTCGGCTGGGTCGCGGCCGGTTCGAGCAAGGTAAAGCTGCCGGGCGCCGAGACTTTATGGACCGCGTCGGACGGGCCGTTGACCCCGTCGCGCCCGGTGACCTTGAGCTGGGACAACGGCGAGGGTCTCGTCTTCACCCGCACGATCTCGGTCGATTCCGATTACATGTTCACGGTGCGCGACGCGGTTCGCAACAGCGGCAGCGAGCCGGTCAACTTGTTGCCTTACGGGCTCGTCAGCCGCACCGGCACTCCTGAAGTCGCCGGCTATTATATCCTGTTCGAGGGCATGATCGGTTATCTCGACGGCTCGCTTCAGGAAGTCAAATACAGCTCGCTGAGCCCCGGCAAGCCCGACGATTATTCCTCCACCACCGGCGGCTGGCTCGGGTTCACCGACAAATACTGGTTGACCTCGCTGATCCCGTCGCAGAAAGAGCCGATCAAGGCGCGCTTCACGCACACGGTCGAGCACGGCGTCGCTCACTACCAGACCGATTATCTCGGGCCCGAGGCGACGATCGCACCGGGGGCGGAGCATGTCGTGTCGACCCGGTTCTTTGCCGGCGCCAAGGAGGTCGACCTGCTCGACGCCTATGCCGCCTCGGGAATTCCGCGGTTCGACCGCGCCATCGATTTCGGCTGGTTCTATTTTCTGACCAAGCCGATGTTCCTGGTGCTGCAGTTCTTCAACCGCATGCTCGGCAATTTCGGCCTGGCAATCATGCTGTTGACCTTGTGCGTCAAGCTTCTGTTCTTCCCTCTCGCCAACAAATCCTACCAGGCGATGAGCAAGATGAAGCTGCTGCAGCCCGATATCCAAAAATTGCGCGAGCGCTTCCCCGACGACAAGGCGCGCCAGCAGCAGGAGATGATGGCGCTGTACAAGCGCGTCGGCGCCAACCCCCTGGCCGGGTGCCTGCCGATCGTGATCCAGATCCCGGTGTTCTTTTCGCTTTACAAGGTGTTGTTCGTCACGCTCGAGATGCGGCACGCGCCGTTTTTCGGCTGGATCCACGATTTGTCGGCGCCGGACCCGACCTCGTTCGCCAATCTCTTTGGGTTGCTGCCGTTTGCGCCGCCGTCGTTTCTGATGATCGGCGCTTGGCCGCTGATCATGGGGCTGACGATGTTCTTGCAGCAAAAGCTCAACCCGCAGCCGGTCGATCCGGTGCAGGCGCGCATGTTCATGCTGCTGCCGGTCGTCTTCACCTACATGCTGTCGCACTTCCCGGCCGGGCTCGTCATCTACTGGGCGTGGAACAACACGCTCAGCATCACCCAGCAATGGGTGATCATGCGTCGCGCCGGCGCCGCCTGAGCCGGATGCCGACCGAGCTGGAGAGCGGCGCGGAGGTCTATCCGCTGCGAGCGCCCGATCCCGACCTCATCGAAGCCGGCCGGCGCCTGTTCGCCCGCGAAGCCCGTTTTATCGCCGGTGCCGCCGATCCCGCCGCCTTGCCGCCCGCGGGCCTGCCCGAGATCGCCTTTGCCGGCCGCTCCAATGTCGGCAAGTCGAGCCTTGTCAACGCGTTGACCGGCCGGCGCGTGCTGGCACGCATCTCAAACACGCCGGGGCGCACCCGCCAGGTCAATTTCTTCGATCTCGGCGGCGTCCTGATGCTGGTCGATCTGCCGGGCTACGGCTATGCCGCGGCGTCGAAAAGCGCGATCAAGCAGTGGACGCTTCTGGTCGAGCATTATCTGCAAAGCCGTGCAGCCTTGCGCCGGGTTTCGTTGCTGCTCGACGCCCGTCACGGCATCAAGGAAATCGACCGGCCGGTGTTGCGAATGCTCGACCGGGCCGGGGTTTCCTATCAAATCGTGCTGACGAAGATCGACAAGCTGCGCGCCGCAGAGCTCGCCGCCACCGCCGAGCGGATCGGCGCGGAGCTCGCGACCCATCCCGCGGCCCATCCCGAAATCCATCTGACGAGCGCTAGAGAGCGCTTGGGGATCACGGCGTTGCGGGCGACGCTCGGCAGCTTCATGCGTTCGGTTCCGGCCGCTTAGCAGCCCCGGCGCCGCCCCGAGCCGGGCCAACCGCGCGCCTGCGCCTCCCCGGGCCGCCTCGGCCGTCGGCCCTTGTCCTCGCCGGTCAAACAGCGGATGATCGTGCACGGTCGTGGCGCCCCCCAAGCGACGCCATCGTTCGACGGAGGAATGCACCGATGCTGTCACCCGAAGACAACGAGCGCGTTACCCGAACCGGCGCGGGGACGCCGATGGGCGAGGTGTTGCGGCGCTACTGGATCCCGGCGCTGATGACGCGCGAGATCCCCGAGCCCGATGGCCCGCCGGTACGCGTCCAGCTCCTCGGCGAAAAGCTCCTCGGGTTTCGCGACAGCCAGGGCCGGGTCGGCCTCGTCGATGAATTCTGCCCGCACCGCCGTGCCTCGCTGTGGTTCGGGCGCAACGAGGATGCGGGACTGCGCTGCATCTATCACGGCTGGAAATGGGATGTCGATGGCAACTGCCTCGACCAAATGAACGAGCCGCAGCAGTTCTGCGACAAGGTGCGGCTGACCGCCTATCCGACGGTCGAGATGGGCGGCGTGATCTGGGCCTATATGGGGCCAAAAGACAAGATGCCGGCGCCGCCGGCCTTTGAATGGACGCAGGTCCCGGAAACCCACCGCCACGTCTCCAAGGTGTGGGAGGAGTGCAACTGGCTGCAGGCGCTGGAGGGCGGCATCGACACCTCGCACGCGCCGATCCTGCATCGCACGATCACACCGAATACCAACCGTCCGGGTATCCCGGTCCAAGGACCGTTTGTGCGCGGGCGCGCGCCGATCCTCGAAGTCGACATCACCGATTACGGCTATCGCTATGTCGGCATCCGCCCGCTCGATGACGACCAGACCTATGTCCGGTCCTACCATTTCGTCATGCCGTTTACCCAGATCCGGCCACAGCAGCTGGGCCGTGCGATGGGCGGCGGCGACCGCCCCAACATCGCCGGCCATATCTGGGTCCCGATCGACGACGAGAACTGCATGGTGTGGAACTGGATGTACAGCTTTGGCGAGCAGGGCCTCAACGATGACGACCGCATGGAGCGCGGCAACGGCAACGGCCCCGATTATGTCGAGCAGTCCGGCGAGTTCCGCTCGTTTCGCAACAAGCGCAACAGCTGGATGATCGACCGCGAGGTGCAAAAGCGCGAGACCTTTACCGGCATCGAGGGCATCAACACCCAGGACCGCGCGGTGCAGGAGGGGATGGGGCCGATTGTCGACCGCTCAAAGGAATTTCTCGGGCCCGCGGACCGGGCGATCGTCGCGACGCGGCGACTCCTCCTCGATTCGGTCAAGACCGTAGCGGCCGGCGGCAACCCGCCGGGGGCCGATGCCAGCTATTACTCGGCGCGCGCGATCGAGAAAATCTTTCCGCGGCAGGAGACCTGGCGCAACACCGTGCTGCCCGAGATGTACGCCGAAGACCTGGTCGCGGCCAAGTAGGCCCAGACCTCAAGTCTCAATGCCAGCCCCTAAGCCTCAATCTCAGCGCATCCGGCCGGTCGCAAGGCCGTAGAGGGCGAGCAGCAGCTCCAGCGCGATCAGGCCGATGATGTACCATTCGAGGCGCAGGCTGCGGCGGTTCTGAACGAGATCGACGAGCCGGCCCGCGGTCTCGCCAATCAGCGCCAGCTTGCGTTCCATGGCGCGGCTGCGCTCGGCCAGCTCATACTCGTCCTCGAGCCTCGAATAGAGGCGCTCGAGCTCGGGGTGGTCCCAGAGGACGTCGGGTTTTTCGTCGACCTCGACGCGGCCGACCATGCGGTGCTGGGTCAACAGCACGTCGCCGATCTGCCGCAGCAGATCCTTGGCCTGGGCGCCGGCCCGGCCCTGGCGCTGCAGGCCCGCCGCGAGCGGCTCGATCCGGTCGAAGACGCCGGCGATGCGGCCTTCGTAATGCGCGAGCACGAGGCTTTTCGACAACACATTGGCGATGATCTGCAGCCGCTCGGGCGAGGCTTCGTGCAACAGGACCGTGCCGGAAGGGTCGAGCTGATCGTCGCCTGCCGGATTGAGCCGAACCTGGAGCTGGTCGGTTTCCGGGCTCGGCAGCGGATCATGGACGCGCGCCCGCAACGAACGCAGCACCTCGTCCTCTTCGATCGCCGACAGCCCGGCAAAGACGGCCACGCCGTAGCGAAACAGGAAGGCGGTGCCCCGACGCCCGACGCGCAGGGTCAGCGGGTTGATCGCGATCGTGTCGTCGCGCTCGAGGCCGCGCGTCTCCAGCCGCTCGCCGAGCAGCAGGGCGCGGACGGCGAGGGTTTCGGTCATCGGCCGGCCGGTTTTGGCGCTGAGCCGGGCTGGGCTGGGCTGGGCCGACTAGCCGGCGCCGGGGGGATCGGCCGGGTAGCTGTGGCGGCGGCCGGAGCCGTCCTCGACCAGCCAACCGCCGGCGGCATCGTCGCGGCAGATCGCGCAGCGAGCGATCGGCACCTTGCCCCAGCCGCCGGGGATATCGAGCACATAGGTCGGCTGGCACAGGCCGGAGACGCGCCCACGCAACGAATGCACCAGGCGCTGGCCCTCGGCGACCCCGGTGCGGAAATGCGCGGTGCCGCGGGCGAGATCGGCGTGGTGCAGGTAGTAGGGCTTGACCCGCATCGCGACAAGACCGCGAAACAGCGCTTCGAGCACCGCCGCATCGTCGTTGACACCGCGCAGCAGCACGGTCTGCGACAGCACCGGGATGCCGGCGCGGACCAGCCGGGTTACCGCTGCTTTCGCTGCTTTGGTCAATTCGCGCGGGTGGTTGGCGTGGATCACGACGTAGACCGCCTGCTCCGCCGTCAGCGCCTCGACCAAGGCCGGGCCGATTCGGGCGGGATCGGCGATCGGGACCCGGCTATGAAAGCGGATCACGGCGATATGGCCGATGCGGCCGAGCGCGCGGACGATTTGGCCGAGGCGGCGCGGGCTCAATACAAACGGGTCGCCGCCGGTGACGATGACCTCCCAGATCTCCGGCCGGCCGCGGATGTAGTCAAACGCGTTTTCGAGCTCGGCGGCGGTCAGCATCGCGCCTTTTTTGCCCACCACCTCGCGGCGAAAGCAAAAACGGCAATAGACCGGGCACAGCAGGGTCGGCTTTAGCAGCACCCGGTCGGGGTAGCGGTGAACGATGCCGGGAACCGGCGACCAGCGCTCGTCGCCGATCGGATCGGCGAGCTCCTCGGCGGCGATCGCGAGCTCGGCGGCGTTCGGCACGAACTGGGCCGCGATCGGATCGCCCGAATCGGAGGGATCGATCAGCACCGCCAAATTCCCGGTCAACGCAACCGAGAATTTTTCCGCCACCCGCCGAATCTCGTCGCCGCGGCCAGGATCGACCAGCCCGGCCGGAACGAGATCCTCGACGCCGAGGCTCATTCGATCGGGGGCGCGAGCCGGCAAGCGCGCGAGCCGGCTACTGGCGACCGCCCGACTGCCCGAACGAGGCGACGCATTGGGCGTGCAGCTGCGGATCGCTGATCGGCCCGCATTCCTCCTGCATCCGCTTTTTGGCAAAGGAGGGGTTGCTGTGCAGCACCTGCTCGTAGCGCTCGCTCTGGCGCACGTTCGAGGCCGCGCTCGGGTCGGTCGGCATCGTTTGGGCAAAGCCCGCGCCGCCCGCGGCGATGATCAGCGCCGCGGCAAAAATCGCCGGTGAGCATTTGGCCATGTCTCGCTCCTCTGCTGGGGTCAATCCGCCATCGTCAGCCCGCCGCTGACGCTCAACACCTGGCCGGTAATATAGTCCGAACGCGGGCTCAGGAAAAATTCGACCGCATGCGCGATTTCGATCGGCCGGGCGATGCGGCGAAACGGGATCGCGCGGGTCAGCGCTGCTTTGATCCGCTCGGGCTGACGCTGGAACAGCGGCGTGTCGGTCGGGCCGGGGCACACGCAATTGACGTTGACGCCATAGCGCGCCATCTCGCGCGCCAGCGATTTGGTGAACGCGATCAAGCCGCCCTTCGCCGCCGCATAGACGGTCTCGCCGGTGCTGCCGACGCGCCCGGCATCGCTCGAAATATTGACGATCTTGCCGTGCCGGGCCGCGATCATCGCCGGCAATATGGCGCGGGTCAGCCGCACCGCGCCCATCAGATTGACCGCGATCAGCCGGTCCCACATGTCCGGCGGGTTGTCGAGAAACGGCTCGATCCGGTCCCAGCCGGCGCCGTTGACGAGCCCATCGACCCGCTCGACCTCGCCAAGCACCGAAGCGGCGAAGCGATCGACCGAGAGCGGATCGACGAGGTCGAGCGGCCGGAAGTCGATGACGAGCCCTTGGGCGGCGCCTTCAGCCGCGGCATTGCGGCCGCCGGCCTCGTCGACATCGCCGACAAAGACGCGGGCACCGCCCTCGGCGAGCAGCACGGCCGTCGCCTTGCCGATGCCCGAAGCGCCGCCGGTCACGATGACTGCGCTGCCGCGCAGCTCCATCGGCTCGCCTCCCTCACGCGATCGCAGCGGCGCAACCCATGCCCCGCCGCAGCGGGAGGGTCAAGCTGCACCTTCGGCCAGAGCCGGCGCCGCGGCAATGCCGCCACCCGTCCGCAGCGAATCGAGAACCAGCGCGGCAAGCCCGTGCGCCGGCAGGTCGAGGCGCTGCGCCGGGCGCGCGCGGCCGGGCCACAAGACGTAATCGGTGCTCCATTCGTCAAAGCCGAAATGACCAAAGGCGCGCGGCAGGCTCGGCAGATGGTCGCCGTAAAAGGCAAAGATGCCGCCGTCGCCGCGGCGCTCGAGCCCCTCGACCAATATTTGCAGCATCTCGTCGGACCGGCGCAAGCCGTCGAGGTAGCGCAAGAGATCGCCGCCCTGCGGCACCTCCAAGGCATCGAGATGCCTGGGGATACCGGCATCGATCGCCGGCCTCGCCCCGTGCCAGGAACCGTGCCACGGGCCGTGCCACGGGCCGTGCCACGGGCCGTGGTTGCCCATCGTGATGGCAAAGACAAAGGTTTGCGGCCCCTCCGCCTCGAGCGTCTGCAAGATATGACGAGCCAGCTCCGGGTCGGAGCAATAGGGCGGCCGGCGCGATGTGCCGAGGCTCGCGCCATCGCGGAACACATCGAAGCCCAATGCCGGCAAGGTCAAATCGCGGCGGAAAAACCGGCGGTCGAACGGGTGCAGGCACAAGGTCCGATAGCCGAGAGCGCGCAATTGCCAGGCGAGCGAGGCGACCGGCACGCGGGCAAAAGCGTGGTAGGGGTTGAAGCGGTCGTAGCCGAGATCGCAATCGGCAATACCGGTCAGCGCGGCGAATTCGGTGCGCATCGTGTTGGCGCCCCAGCCCGAGACGTCGAGCCGGCCGAAAGTGGCGCCCGCGGCGCAACAGGCGTCGAAGCCCGGCAGCAGATCGGCCGGGAGCTGCGGCGCCAGCCGGCGGGCGTCAAAAAACGATTCGCACTGCACCATCACGATCGGGCCCGCCGAACCGGGCCGCCCTTTGATGATCGCCGGCGCCGCTGGCCGGTGCCGGCTGCGGCGCTCGTTCCGCTCGGCGCGGGCGATCACGCCAAAAACATAAAGGGTGGTAAACGGCCCCAGCCGGCTCGCATCGGCAAAGGGGTCGCCCGAAGGAGCGAGGCGGCGCAACACCCGCGCGAGCGCCCCCAGCAGCGGCTCCCGCGACACCGCCCAACCGATCGCGCACAGAAGGAGCGCAATGATGACGGAGGAAAACGGCGCGGGCGGCGTCGGCGGCGTCTCCAGCACCAGCAAGCCGATGGCCGCGACGATCGCCGCCGCCGCCCCGCCGATGACGAGCCCCGGCCCGGCAAACGGAAGATAAAGCTGGGGATGGGTGAAGATCTGCGGCAATTCGGACATGTCGGAAAATACGACCGGCTCTTTCAGCGCGTCGCGTTTCGCCCAATCGGCGAGCGCCAACCCGCCCCCGAGCGCCAAAAGGACAACACCCGCGAACAGCGGCCGGCCGGTCGCCACCAGCAGCAGCAACCCAGCAAAGGCGACCGGGGCAATGTCGAGCGCCGCTGCGGGCCATTTTATCGCACGCGCGCCGGCGACATGGCGCGGCAGCAGCCAGGCGCCGAGCACCAGCACGACGGCCGAGCCGATGTGGAGCCAGAGCGGCATGCGCCGTCAGGCCGAATGAATGCGAAAGTGAAAGCGGCGCAGGATCATGTCGCCGATGATCGCCGGGGCGATGTCGCAGAATTTGAGGCCGAAGACGAGCGGCCAGGGAAACGAGATACGCCGCCGGCCGCGGTCGAGCCCGCGCTTGACCTTGCGCGCCGCAGCTTCGGCGCTGGCGAGAAACGGGGTCGCGCCGTCGAACCGGTCGGTCATCGGCGATGCAAAAAACCCCGGGCACACGATCGTGACCCCGACGCCGCGCGGCTCCAGCCGCGGCCGCAACGCCTCGGCGTAGGCGCGCAGCCCGGCCTTGCTGGCGCAATAGCCGGGGCTGTAGGGCAGCCCGCGAAAGGCGGCGATCGAGGCGACGAGCGCGACCCGCCCGCGCCGGCGCGCGCAAAAGGCCGGGAGCAACGGCTCGACCGTGTTGGCCATGCCGAGGAGGTTGACCCGAACCTGGCGCTCGATCGTCTCGGCGCCCTCCGACGGGCTGTCCGGGTCGGGTCCGGCGGAGGTGCCGGCGTTCGCGATCAAGAGCTCGGCCGGGTGCTCGCGATCGAACTCGTGCAACCATGACGCCATCGCGGCGCGGTCGGTTACGTCGATCGCGGCAACGCTCACGCTCGCCCCCCTTTCCGCGCACCCCTGCGCAACCGTGTCGAGCCGCTCTCGGTCGCGCCCGAGCAGCCCGAGCGTCACCCCCGGGGCCGCGTGCAGCCGGGCCAAGGCCGCGCCGAGCCCGCTCGACGCGCCGGTTATGACTACCACGCGGAACGGCGCGCGCATCCCCCGAGCCCAGACCGCCAATGTCCTGAAACTAGACCGCCAATGTCCTGAAAGCCGTCAGCGCCGGCTGGCGCCGCATCCCCGGCAATCTCGGCAAAGGCGGTCGCGCTGTCTATCGGAAATGTGCAGCCTTGTTCCCCGGATAGCGTCGAAGGTTGGCGGCCGCAACCGGCCGCGCCTGAAACCCCCGGCTAACGGCGCTGCATGGTTCGAGACGCACGCGGTGCGTGCTCCTCACCATGAGGTCCTTCCCTGGAAAGGTGAAGCCATTGCCGGCCCGACCTCATCCTGAGGGCCGCGCGCAGCGCGGCGTCTCGAAGGATGCGGCCCGCGCTCGGCAGGTCACGGGATGTTGCGCACCTTCGGCTCGCGCGCCCAGACCCGGGTCTTTTTTGCGGCGGCGATAAAGCCCGCGACAGAACCCGGCTCGCGCAGCGCCACGACCCCTTCGTCGGCAAGGTCGTCGCCGATCCCGGCGCGGCGCAGCAAGGGTGCTGCCGCCGGCACGTGGCCGATGATTTTCAGGTGGTTGAACGCGTCGGCGACAAAACCGACAGCGCCGGCGTCGCGCGCCAGCTCTTTCGCACCGGCGTCCGACACGATCACCGCCACCGCGTCAAAGAAGATCGACGGGCCGCCATCGATGCGCGTATCGGCGGCGAGCATCTTGCCGTCGGCCAGTTTGGCCCCGCCGATGTGAGGTGCGACAATTTTGAGCCGCGCCCCTTCCTGTTCGACCGATTTGCGCAAGGCCTCGACGAGCGACCGGTCGGCGCCGTCGCTGACGAGGCAGCCGATGATCCGCCCTTTGATCGACTGCGGCGCCTTGCCGATGATGCTGAGCGCCGGCGACGGCTTGACCTCGCGCCGGGCGGGCACCTTGGTCTCGGCCGGCTCGATCGTCCCGTCGAGCCGCAGCCCGGCGGCAACCCGGCGACCCATTTTTTCGTCGATATGCAAGAGATGCGACACCGCCCGCTCGCGAATCGCCGGTGTCTCGACCTTGCTCAGCTCGAAAACGAAGGCCGAGACGATGTGGTTCTGCTCGGGCTCGGCCTGGCTCAGATAGAACATCCGCGCCTGGGTGTAATGATCGGCAAAGGATTCGGGCCGGATGCGCATCGTATCGCCGTTTTCGGGCCGGTTGAGGCCGGAAAAGCCGCGGGCCGGGTCGGCGCGCGGCGCCTCGGGAGCGAGCGAGTTCGGCTCGTAATTGACCCGGCCCGTGTCGGTCCGCATCCGCATATGACCGTCGCGCTGCAGATTGGCCCACGGGCATTTCGGCTGGTTGACCGGGATCTCGTTAAAGTTTGGGCCGCCGAGCCGGATCAGCTGGGTGTCGAGATACGAGAACAGGCGCCCTTGCAGCAGCGGATCGTTGGAAAAATCGATCCCGGGCACGACATTGGCGGGGCAGAACGCGACCTGCTCGGTCTCGGCAAAAAAATTGTCCGGGTTGCGGTCGAGCACCATGCGGCCGACGATCTTGAGCGGCACCAGCTCCTCCGGCACGAGCTTGGTTGCGTCGAGCACATCGAAATCGAATTTCGCGGCCTCGTCCTCGCTGAACAGCTGGACCCCGAAATCCCATTCCGGGAAAGCCCCGGCTTCGATCGCCTCCCGCAGGTCGCGCCGGTGGAAATCGGGGTCGGCGCCGTTGATCTTGACCGCCTCGTCCCACAGCACCGATTGCATGCCGATCCGCGGCCGCCAGTGGAACTTGACAAAGGTGGCCTTGCCCTCGGCGTTGACGAGACGGAAGGTGTTGACGCCAAAGCCCTCGATCATGCGCAGCGAGCGCGGGATCGAGCGGTCCGACATCGCCCACATGATCGCGTGCCAGGTCTCCGGCGTCAGCGACACGAAATCCCACAGCGTGTCGTGGGCCGAGGCCGCCTGCGGATAGCCGCGGTCGGGCTCCATCTTGACCGAATGCACAAAGTCCGGAAACTTGATCGCGTCTTGAATAAAGAAAACCGGGGCGTTGTTGCCGACCAGGTCGAAATTGCCTTCTTTCGTATAGAATTTGGTGGCAAAGCCGCGGATGTCGCGCGGCAGGTCGCCCGAGCCCGCACCCCCGGCAACCGTCGAGATGCGCACAAAGACCGGCGTCTTCTCGCCGACCCGCTGCAGAAAATCGGCCTTTGTGTATTGGCCCAGGGATTGGGTCAGCTCGAAATAGCCATGGGCGCCCGAGCCGCGGGCGTGGACGATGCGCTCCGGAATGCGCTCATGGTCGAAATGGGTGATCTTTTCGCGCAGGATAAAGTCTTCGAGCAGGGTCGGCCCGCGCGGGTGCGACTTCAACGAGTTCTGGTTGTCGGCGATAACAACGCCCTGGTTGGTGGTCAGCGTCGCGCCGCCGGCGCTGGGTAGCTGATGCGGCTCGCCGCCGGCGCCGGTCTTCGCCGCGGGCAGCGCAGTGGGTTTGCTTTTGGCCATGCCGAACCTCCATCACGATTCGACGGAAAACGCCGTATCGCGGCCAAGGTTGCCCGCCATCGGCGTGCCCGCCTCCCTGCGCCGGATATGGGGCGAGGTTCGATCGCGTCAATAGATTAGAATGAATTTAATTTGCTACACCGCGCGCACAGTGCTCCCACCCCGGATCGCCGGTGACAATCGCCCGGAGCGGCAAAAGCGCTCGGACAGCGAGCCCTGGGCTAGCCCAGAAATTCGCGCAGCGCCGCCGCCAATTCCTTGGGGTTGTCGCCCTGCACGGTGTGGCCGGCCTTGGCGATCTTGACCCAGCGGCCATCGGGGAGCGCAGCGGCGAGCCGTTCGGCGTCCTCGTCGTGGAACACGTCGCTTTCCGCGCCGCGCACCACCAGGGTCGGGCAGCCGACCTTGCCGAGACCGTCGGCGAGGCCCTGGCGTTCGGCCCCGTGCCGGTCGCCGCCCATCGCCTGAAACCGGCGGCGGTCGTATTTCCACACCCAATTGCCATCGGCGTCTTGGCGAAGATTGTGCATCAGGCTGCGCCGCAGGATCACAGGGTCGCGCCGCGGGTTGAAGGAGAGCGCCCGCTCGATGATCGCGTCGAGCGGCGCCGGCTCGGCGCCACCATTGACAAAATCGCGGATCCGCGTCGAGCCGGGGCGGCGCATCTGCGGACCGGCATCGATCAGCACCAGATTTGCCAGGGTTTGCGGATAGGCGATCGCATAGGCGAGCCCGTTGATCGCCCCCATCGACATGCCGACGAGGGTGAAATCGTCGAGGCCGAGCTGATCGACGAAGCCCTTCACGTCCTCGCGCTGGGCGGCGATCGAATAATCGACGTCGGGCGCCCAATCCGTGTCGCCATGGCCGCGCTGGTCGAGCGCCAGGCAATGAAATTCGTCGCGCAGGGCGAGACAGCACAAATCCCAGGTATGCGCGGTCAAGGCGCCGCCATGCAGAAAGAGGATCGGGCGCCCCCCTTCATTCCCCCAATCGAGATAGGAAAAGCGCATGTCGCCGAGGCGGATTTCGCGCTCGCTCGGCAGGGCTACCGTGTCGAAAGCGAACCCGGCACGAGCTGCCGTCGAGGTCAGATGGTCGCGATATTCCTCGGCCGATAGGGTCATGATGTCGGGATCTCCGTCCGGTATTGCAGGCTGGCCGAGCCTTTAGCACAAAGCCGCCGGCGCGCACTATTTGCGCACCTCGCTTAGACGACCGCGTTTGCGATTGGCACACCCGCGCGCTCGGCATAGCTCGGCGGCGCTTCCGGCCGCTGCCGGCGTTGTCTCGCCGGACCGAGGCGCTACACTCGCGCGAGGTGACCAGCGGGCGGCGGCGGGCGGCCCGGCCAAAAGGAGGAAAAACAACGATGGCGTACGATCTCTTGATCAAAAACGGCCGCGTCGTCGATGGCTCGGGCATGCCGGCGTTTCGCGGCGACATTGGCATCAAGAACGACAAGATCGTCGAAATCGGCAAATTGTCGAGCCCGGCCAAAGAGACGATCGACGCCGAGGGCCGCGCCGTCGCCCCCGGCTTTATCGACAACCATTGCCATTACGACGCCCAGGTCACCTGGGACCCGCTGTGCACCTTCTCGCCCGAGCATGGTGCCACGACCGTCATTTTCGGCAATTGCTCGCTGTCGCTGGCGCCGGTCAGGAAAGGCACCGAGGAGCGGCTCGCCGAATTCCTCTCCTATGTCGAAGCGATCCCGATGGAGGTATTGCGCACCGTCAGCGTTCGATTGGGAGACGACCGGCCAATACATGGACCATCTCGACAAGCGGCTCGGCATCAATGTCGGCAATCTGATCGGCCACACCGCGGTGCGCCACTATGTGATGGGTGAGGATTGCCAAAAGCCCGGCGCTTCAGACAATCAGATCAAGGCGATGCAGGACGTCGTCCGCGACGGCATGAAAGCGGGTGCGCTCGGTCTTTCGGTGTCGCGCGAGCAGGGCCATTACGACCCGCAGGGTGTCCACATCCCGGCATTGTGGGCCGACGAGAAGGAGATCTTCGCGCTCGGCGACGTGTTGCGCGAGATGAGCACCGGCACGATCCAGGCCGGCGGCGGCCAGTATGTCGAGCTGAAGGACGGCATGATCCGGCGGCTCGCCGAGGCGACCGGGCGCACCGTCGTCTACAACAGCCTGTCGCAGACGATGCGCAAGCCCGACGAATGGAAGGTGCATATGAAGCGGGTCGAGGAGACCGCGGCGCTCGGCATCCGCGCCTATCCGATGTGCAGCCCGAACCGGGTGACGCAAGACTTTACGATGAAGAACTGCCAGGTGTTCCGCGGCCTCAAGACCTGGCACCCGATCCTGTTGATGTCGGACGCGGAGAAATTGCGGCTCTACGCCGACCCCGAAATTCGCGCCAAGCTCCATGACGAGGCGGTGGTCAACAAGCCCGACACCGCGGTCGGCTTTTCCAAGACCTGGTGGAACTACATGTGGGTCAACGAGCCGGCGCTCGAAAAGAACAAGTGGATGCAGTTCAAGTCGATCGGCCAGATCGCCGAAAAGCAGAATAAGCGCGTGATCGACGCCTTCCTCGACCTCGCCGTCGAGGAAAAGCTGGAAACCCGCTTCTTGCAGGCCGAGAACAATGTCGATGACGAAGCCTTGACCCGGATCCTGACCCACCCGAACGCGGTGATCGGGCTCGGCGACGGCGGCGCCCACGTCCAGTTTCACGGCGGCTACGGCTACCTGACCAAGCTCTTGGGCGAATGGGTGCGCGAGAAAGAGGTCATGAGCCTGGAGCAGGCGGTGCGGCGCCTCACCTTCGACTCGGCCTCGACCTTCGGCCTCTACGACCGCGGGCTCCTGCGCCCCGGCATGGCGGCCGACGTCGTGATCTTCGACCCGGCCACCGTCAAATGCGGGGAGGAGACCGTCGTGCGCGACTTCCCGAAGGGCGCCTGGCGCATCAAGGAAGCGGCCGAAGGCATCTTCGCCACCATCGTCAACGGCCAGGACCTCTACCGCGAAGGCAAGCACACCGGCGCCCTCCCCGGCCACGTCCTGCGCAACAGCTATTACGAGCAAACGCCAACCACGCCTGACCGCGCCCCCGCCTCACGCCGGCCGCTCTCCCCGCACGCGGGGAGAGGGAGTGACCTCGCGCCAGCGGGAGGGTGAGATTGGCGTAAGCGAGCGGCCAGCACGAGGTCTGTCCAAGGCGGTCAAGTTCGATAGGGGTCGCGCAGTTAACAGGGGTCGGAGTCGTTTCAGTTAAAAGGGGTCAGAGTTGTTTGTCGGGCGATCCCGATACGGTTCAGACGTTTCAATAAAAGGGTCGGAGTCGTTTTGCCGGGCGATCCCGATACGGTTCAGACAATGCTCGGCATCGGCACCGCCAGCCGGGAGGACGCCGTGCAGGTGGCGACCCATCAACCGTTGTAAGGGTTACGGTGGGGTTCACGCAATCTTCAGTCAGTGCAGTGGCTCCCAGGATGACCTCGATCGTTCCTTCGAAGCCCGTATCGGCGATGACCACCGGGACACCCGCAAAGGAGCCACCCGATGGAGACGATGAAATCTCCAATCTCTTGAACATCACCTCGCTCATTCGGATGGCGGTGACCTTGCGCCGGTAGCGATGCGCTTCTTCGATAAACCCGCTGAGCGCCTCTTCGATATAAGATTTTTCAAAGTCCGCAAGGTCGAGCCTGATCGTGTCGCCCATATCGGAATCCTCCGCTTCGTTGGCGGCTTGCAGAGCCAATCTCTGGTCGTTTTCGACGCGGTGATCGAGCTGAAGAGCTTGCATGCCGGTGCGGCCATAACCATCTTACCTCAATCTTACCATCTGCGTCAGTCCCGCTCATGGCAGCTGTTGAAACACTGACCACCACCGTGTCGACCAAGGGACAAGTCATCCTGCCCAAGGCAATTCGGCAGCGGCGGCAATGGGAGCCCGGCACTCGCCTGCTGGTCGAGGACACGCCGCACGGGGTGCTGTTGACGGCGGCGCCGGTTTTTGCCCCGACGCGGCCGGAGGATGTCGCCGGGATGCTCGCCTACCGCGGGCCGCCGAAGACGCTGGAAGAGATCGACGCGGCCATAACTGCCGAAGTCGAGCGGCGCCGTGCTCGCGCTCGATACTAACATTGTCATCCGCTATCTGACCGCCGACCACCCGGATCAGTTCGCGAAAGCGCGTGCGCTGATCGACGGCGAGGATGTTTACGTCTGCACAACCGTTCTGCTCGAAACCGAGTGGGTGCTGCGACGTGGCTATCGGTTCGGTCGCGACCAAATCACTGCTGCACTGACCGCGTTCGCGGGGCTTCCGCGCGTCACATTGGAAGACCCCGATTTGGCTGCCAAAGCATTGGATTGGATGCAGGGCGGAGTGGACTTCGCCGATGCCTTGCATCTGGCGAAAGCGGCGGGCTGCGAAGCCTTCGTCAGCTTCGACCAACGCTTTGCGGCCGCGGCCAATGCGCGAAGCGAGGTGAAGGTACGAGCGCCGTGATCAGACGGCGAAAACCTGTCCCCGAATCATGCTTCGACCTGTTGAATTGGGCGCGATCGCCCGGATCGCAGACCGGATCCGCAGACCGGATCGTTCGCCAATGGCGAGCTGCTGCTGTGGCACGCGTCCGAACCGGTCTCGCGCTGAGCCTGTCGCCGGGCTTCGGCCGCCAGTCTATAATGACCCGAGTGTGACGGGAGGAAATGATGGCCGAGATACTGGGGTTGGGGTGCACGCATCGGCCGGTGATGCTGCGCCGCGACGAGGATTGGACCGGGATGATGCG
Organism: uncultured Alphaproteobacteria bacterium; assembly: GCA_963702685.1. Lineage (GTDB taxonomy): Bacteria > Pseudomonadota > Alphaproteobacteria > ATCC43930 > CGMCC-115725 > AP-15. The sequence continues at coordinate 278,156 of CAVPDQ010000020.1, forward strand.
GGCCTCGCTCGCCGACCCGGACATGCCGGCGGAGATGAAGGACCCGGCGAATTGGCCGGCGCCGTTGCGCGCGGAATTGGGCAACGATTTTGGCGCGGCGGCGGCGGGGCGGGCGCGGCCGGTCTATCGCAAGCACTTTGCCGAGACGCGGGCGGCGCTCGACGAATTCAAGCCCGACGTCATCGTCATGTTCGGCGACGACCAGTACGAAAACTTCAAGGAGGACATCGTCCCGCCCTTTGCCGTCCTCGCCTATGACGGGCACGCGATCGAGCCGTGGAAGAACCGGCCCTGGAACCCGTGGGGCGAGGCGCAGGACACGAGGTTCGAGTTCAAAGGCCACCGCGCCGCCGGCAAGCATCTGGCCTCGGGGCTGCTCGAAGCGGGGATCGAGGCGGCCTATGCCTATAAGCCGCTGCATCATCCGCTCGGCCACGCCTTTGCCTACACGCTCCTCTTGCTCGACGACGAGCGGCGCGGGTTCGACTGTCCGGTCGTGCCGGTCTCGGTCAATTGCTACGGCCGCCGGGTCAATGCCGCGCGCGGGCTGCGCCTGCCACTTGGCGATGCGCGGCGAGATCCGCGACCTCGACCCGCCTTCGCCCAATCCCGACGCGCTGCATGGCGGTCGGCGCGGCGGTGGCGCGGGTCATGGCCAAGAGCCCGTGGCGCACCGCGATCATGGCGTCGTCGAGCTGGTCGCACTCGTTCCTGACCGAAAAGAACTGGCAGCTCTGGCCCGATGTCGCCGCCGACCGGCGGCTTTACGAGGCGCTCGAAAAGGGCGATTACGCGACCTGGCACGGCTACACGACCGACCAGATCGAAGCGAGCGGCCAGCACGAGGTCTTGAACTGGTTCTGCCTCTTGGGTGCGATGGAAGAGCTCGGCCGCAAGCCCGACCGCGCCACCTTTATCGAGACCTGGGCCTTTGTCTCTCCGGTCGTCTTCGCCCACTACCTACCGTAGCCGAAGCGTCAGCGCCGAACGCCCCGCCGAGCGCCAATCGCGCCGGCCAGCCCGAGACCGAGCAGGGCGAGGCCCGCGGGCTCGGGGACCGGGGTCGGCGGCGGGGGCAATGTATGGTCGTGCGCCGGCAGGTTCGCCACCGTCAGCGTCGTCGTGTCGTCGCCAGGGTTCGCGCCGGGCATGTAATCGACCCCGCTGCTGCTCGGTCCGGCGCCAATCAGGGTGTGGCCTTCCAGGTCGGGCAGCGCAAAGGTGGAGGTCCCGTTGCCGCCGTATTGCGTGCCGAGAACGGCAAAGAGAGCTGGGTTCGCAGCGATCGACAAGGTTTGCCCGTCGGCGAACATCCATCCGCTCGGCGCAAAGTCGCCGGCGAACTCGGTGATCTCGCCCAGCGTCGCGGTGTTGGGATCGAAGCCGCCGCCACCGCTGCGCGACGGAAAGATGCCGCTGGTGGCGATCAGGTAGTTGAGCGCCAGCGACGGCTGGTCGTTGGTCACCGGTTGGCCGCCGCCGGTGCTGCCGGTGACCCCGCCGCCCGGCAGAGTGTGGTGGTGCGGCGGCAGCTGTGCCACGGTCAGAGTGGTCGATTCCTCGCCGAATTTTGTGCCGAGCGGATCGGCGGTGTCGGCGCCGACCGCCGCACGGCCGCGCAAATCGGGCAATGCGAAGGTGGTCCGCCCGTCGCCGCCATAGGTATTCCCGAGGATCGCGAACAGCGCCGGGTTCTGGGCGATCGAGAGCAATCGGCCATCCGCCGGCAGCCAGCCCGCCGGCGTGCCGCCAGCGCCGGCGTAGTCGGCGATCTGGCCGATAAAAGCCGCGCTCGCGGTGGTGCCGAGGCGGTTCGGAAAGATCCCGGCGACGGCGATCATCGATTGCAGCGGCAGCGACGGCTGGACATTGCTGAACGGCTGGCCGCCGCCGGTGGTGCCGGTGACGCCGCCCGTCGGCAGGGTGTGATCGTGCGGTGGGATTTGCGACGCGCCGAGGGTGACGGTGGACGACCCGGTGGCTGCGCCGAGAGTTTGCGTCGACAGGCCGGGGCCGGCGCCGGCGCCGATCACCGCCCGGCCTTGGAGATTGGGCAGGGCGAAGGTGACTGGGGCCGCTGCTGCCGTAGGTATAGCCGAGCAAGCTGAACAGCGCCGGGTTCTGGGCGATCGGCATCACCTGCCCTTGCGCCGCCACGCTGCCGCCCGGAGCAAAATCGCCGGCAAAATCATAAACAAAGCCGAGCGTGTCGCCTGAGGCGAAGCCGCTGCTGCCGAAGCTGGGAAAGATCCCGGCGAGCGGCACGACCGCGGTCACCGCAAGGGAAGGCTGCAAATTGTCGAAGGGCAGGCCGACGCCGGTCGATCCGGTGACCGCCGCCGAGGCGGAAGCGGCCATGGCCAGCGCCGCCGTCGCGGTCGCGGTCGTCAACAGCGTCTTCAAGACCCCCTCCGTGCCGGTGCGCCGTGGCGCACACCATACGCTTATGGTTAACGGAATGCCAGCAAGCCGGCTCTTCCTCCCCCCGCACCGTTCTGCGAGACCGCCAAAACGCGCCGTATCCGGTTGCCCCGGACCGTCGCCGCGAGCAAAATCGCCAAGCGGGATTCGCCCGGAAGGAGCACCAGATGAAAGAAGGCCACCGCTTTGTCGATTGCGACATGCACATCATGGAGCCGACCGATCTGTTCGACCGGTATCTCGACCCGGCGTTCAAGCCGCGCGTCACCTCGTCGCTGCGCCCGGTCGATGGCGGCGCCACCGGGATGCGGCGGCGGCCGTTGTGGTTTTTCGACGGGACCCCGACCAGCAACGACGGCAACATCTCGCAATACAACCGGATTCGCGGCCCGCTCGTCTCCGGCCGCGCCAACGCACACGTCAATTTCGCGGTCGAGCGCGGCTACGACGCCGAGGCGCAAATCATCGGCATGCAGATGGAAGGGATCGACATCGCCGTCCTGTTCCCGACCGCCGGTCTCGCCTTTCTGGCGCGCGACAATATGGACCCGCAATTCTCGGCGGCGATCTGCCGCGCCTATAACGACTGGCTGCACGACTTTATCCAGCACAGCCCCGACCAGCTCAAAATGGCGGCGATGCTGCCGGTGCACGATGTCAACCTCGCCTGCCAGGAGCTCTACCGCTGCGTCACGGAATACGGTGCGGTCGGCGCCTTTGTCCGGCCCAACTACGTCAACGGCCGGTATTGGCATTCGACCTATTGGGACCCGCTCTACGGCATGCTGCAGGAGATGAAGATCCCGCTGTGCTTTCATGAAGGCACCGGCTCCTATTATTCGACGATCGAGCCGCGGTTTGGCGAAAACCGCTTTATGCGCCATGTCGCGAGCCACTCGACCGAGATGCAATTGGCGCTGATCGCGCTGATGCTGGGCGGCATCTTCGAATTCTATCCGCGCCTCAAGGTCGCGTTTCTCGAAGCGCAGAGCTGGTGGGTGCCGGGGCTCCTCGGGCGGATCGAATGGGACCTTGCGCCAGCACCACGACGCCGACGCGCCCTACTTGAAGCTCTCGCCGTTCGAATACTGGCAGCGCAACTGCTTTTCGGCGATCGAGAGCGGCGAGCGCGAGGTCGGCGCCACGGTCGAGCTGCTGGGCGGGGCCGACAACATCTGCGTGTCGAGCGATTTCCCGCATTTCGATTCGAGCTTTCCCGAGGTGTCGAGCCGGGTGTTGCACAATTCGAGCATCACGCCCGAGATCGGCGGCAAGATCCTCGGCGGCGGCGCCCGCCTCTACGGTTTTGGCGAGGACGGAATTCGCCAAGGCCGCGGCCGCCGCGAACCGCCGCGACAACATCCGCGGAGAGGGCATGGCGCGGGCCTGCGCGAGCGGCAAAAAAACTTTAACAGGGAGAAGGGCAATGGGACGAAGAACATTGGGGCTCGCGGTGGTGCTGGCGGGCACGGTGCTCGCTGCGGCATCGGCATCGGCGCAGACGATCAAGATCGGCCTGATCAACAGCTATTCGGGGTTTGTCGCGCAAGTCTCCGACCAGGCGCAGAAGGGCATCGACCTTTATGTCAAATTGCACGAAAAGGACCTGCCGCCCGGCGTCAAGCTCGAAATCCTAAAGCGCGACGACACCTCGAACCCGCAGGTCGGCAAGCGCCTGGCGCAGGAGCTGATCACCCGCGACCATGTCCAGCTGTTGGCCGGCATCACCTTGTCGCCGGTTGCCGCTGCGGTCGCACCCCTGACCAAAGAAGCGAAGGTGCCGCTGGTCTTGACCAACGCCGCCGCCGGCGTCGCGATTCCGCGTCTCTCCCCCTATATCGTGCGCGTCACCTTCACGCTCTGGCAAGAAGCCTACCCGATGGGCAAATGGGCGGCCGAGCAGGGCTGGAAGACCGGCTACACCTCGGTTACCGACTTTATCGCCGGGCATGACGCCGAGGCCGCCTTTACCAAGGCGTTTACCGACGCCGGCGGCAAGATGCTCGGCGCCGACCGGTTTCCGCCGGCCAACCCCGATTTCACCCCGTTTGTGCGCCGCATCAAGGACGCCAAGCCGCAAGTCGTCTTTATCTTCGTTCCGGCCGGGACCCAGGCGACGGCGATGATGCGGGCGGTCACCGATCTCGGTCTGCGCGAAGCCGGGATTCACATCGCCGCGCCGCAGGATTTGGTGCCCGACGAGGAATTGCCGAACATGGGCGACGCACCCCTCGGCCTGATCACCGCCGGCACCTATTCGATCGCCGGCAAACGTCCGGCCAACACCGCCTTTCTCGCCGAGTGGAAAAAGGCCTACGGCGACAAATCGATCCCCGATTTCTTCTCGGTCGATGGCTGGGACGGGATGAACATGATCTTCGACATGATCAAGGCAACGAAGGGCAAGTTCACCGCCGACGAGGCGATGGCGTTCTTTTCGCACTGGAAAGACCCGGACAGCCCGAGGGGCCCGATCTCGATCGATCCCGCCACCCGCGACATCGTCCAGAACATCTACATCCGCCGCGTCGAAAAGGTCGGCGGGCCAGCTCGAAAACGTCGAGATCGCCACCATCCCCAACGTCAAAGACCCGTGGAAGGAGCTCAACCCGGCGAAGTAACCGGATGACAGAAGGCGGCACCGATGGCTGCTTCGACGTACCCTCTCCAACCCATCCCCCTCCCCACTCCCTCCCCCGCACGCGGGGGAGGGTTAGGGTGGGGGTCTTGCCGCGGCTCAGCAAAGCAGGCGCGCGGTGCAGGGCGCCCTCCCCATCGCCCTCGGTGTGCTTTTCGACGGCCTCGCTTTTGGCATGGTGCTGTATCTGATTTCGGTCGGGTTGTCGGTGACGATGGGGATGATGGGGTTTGTCAATCTGGCGCATGGCGCCTTTGCCATGGCTGGCGGCTATGTCGTGACCGGGCTCATGCTCCGCTGGAATGTGCCGTTTGCGGCCGCGCTCGTCGCGGCGGCGGTGGCGGTCGGGCTGGCGAGCCTTCCGTTCGAGCGGCTGCTGTACCGGCGGCTTTACGGCCAGAGCGAGCTCGACCAGGTGTTGCTGACGATGGGCCTCGTCTTTATGGCAACGGCGGCGGCGCATTACCTGTTCGGGCCGAACCAGCAGCCCTTGCGCCTGCCGGCAGCCCTCCTCGGCGGCATCGATCTCGGTTTTGGCAAGGTGCCGATTTATCGCGCGCTGCTGATCGGTTGCGGCGCGGTATTGGTAACCGCACTGTGGCTCGGGATCGGGCGCAGCCGCTTTGGCGCGATGATCCGTGCTGCCGTGGACAATCTGCGCATGGCGCAGTCGATCGGCATCGATACCGGGCGGCTGTTCAGCGCGACCTTTGCCCTCGGCTGCGGGCTTGCCGCATTGGGCGGCGGGCTCGGCTCGGATTTATTGACGGTCGATCCCAACTACGCGCTCGACAACCTGGTTTATTTTCTGATCGTCGTCGCGATCGGCGGGCTCGGCAGCATCAGCGGGCCGTTTTTCGCGGCGATGCTGATTGGCGTTGCCGACACCGCCTGCAAATATCTGGTGCCGCAATTCGGCGCCTTTTTTATCTATGCGGTGGCGATGGCGATCCTGTTGTGGCGGCCGCGCGGTTTGTTGGGCCGGGCATGAGCCGATCGGCGCTGGCCCGCGCGACGACCGAGGCCTTTGCCGCCCGCCACCGTTTCCACCCGCTCGAGGCCCTGCCCTGGCTCGCGGCCATCGCCGCCTATTTCGCCTTTCCGGGCTATCGCCCCCTCGCCGCGCAGATCTTGGCGACGGTCCTTTTTGCGCTGTCGGCAGATCTGGTGCTGGGCTATGCCGGGATCGTGACCTTGGGCCAGGCGGCGTTCTTTGGCGCCGGCGGCTATACCGCAGGGCTGCTGGCCGTCCATGGCTGGGGCGAGCCGGTGATCGGCCTGTGCGCCGCCGCCGTGACGGCGGCATTGGCCGGGCTGCTGAGCGGGCTCGTCATCCTGCGCAGCACCGGGCTTGCGCTGTTGATGCAGACATTGGTGGTCGCGGCGATGCTGGGCGAGGCGGCCAACAAGGCCTCCTTCCTCACCGGTGGCGACGACGGGCTGCAAGGGATGCAGGTAGCGCCGGTCCTCGGCCGGTTCGCGTTCGACCTCTTCGGCCGGACCGCCTTCTGCTATTGCCTCGTCGTGCTGCTCCTGTGCTGGCTTGTGGTGCGGCGCGTCGTCCATTCGCCTTTTGGCCGATCGCTCGTCGGGATCCGCGAGAATGTCGCGCGGATGCACGCGATCGGCGCCCCGGTGTTTCGCCGGCGCCTCGTCGCCTACACGATATCGGCCGCCCTCGCCGGCGTCTCGGGCGCGCTCGTCGCCCAGACGACAGCCTTTGTCGGGCTCGATTCGTTGAGCCTCGAGCGTTCCGGCACGGTCCTGATCATGCTGATCATCGGCGGCGTCGGCCGTCTCTACGGCGCCTTTATCGGCGTGCCGCTCTACATGATCGCACAGGACCGTTTCTCCGCGGTCGAGCCGGTCTACTGGTATTTCTGGATCGGCCTCTTGATGGTCGGGGTCGTGCTCTTCGCCCGCGGCGGCATCCTCGGCCTCTTCGACCACCTGCGCCGGCATTGAGCGGCCGCCGGGGAAACGCGAGGTTCCCCCTCGTCCGGCGAGAGGCCAACGGCTGCAATGTGAACCGAGGCTGCTACGCCACCCTCAGCGGGACGGCAGGAAAGCGGGGCTTGACCTCCTCGCACAGGAGCCGCATCGCATTTACGACCTTGTCGTGCGGGACGAGGCCGCCGCAATTCAATTCGGCGAGGATGCCGCTGAGCCCGATCTCGGTCTGCAGCGCCTCGAGCTTGGCGGCGATCCGGTCGGGCGTGCCGATCAGCGCATTCTTTTCGACCGCGTCCTCATAGCTGCGGCGGCGCAATTCGTGCACCCGCCGCATGCGGCGCTCGGCGGTCACCGGATCGACCAGTCTTGCCGCCCCCTCCAGCAAATTCGCCTGCTCATGGTAGAAATGCATGATGCTGTCATGCGGCTCGGCGCGGGCGGCTTTCTCGGTTTCGGCGAGGTAGGTCGGCGCCGAGACGTAGACCTCGCCGCGTCCGGGGTGACCGGCCGCTTCCCAGGCGTCGTGATAGCTGCGGACCTGCAGGGCGAGATCGGACCAGCTGGTATGGCGCACCGAGGCAAAGACCGGCATGCCGCGGCGGCCGATCGCCGGAAAGGTGTCGGGCGTGCTGGCTGCGATGCGGATCGGCGGCGTCGGTTTTTGATAGGGCTTCGGCACCAGGCTCACATCCTTGAAATGGTGGTAGGCGCCGTCATAGGAAAAGGTCGGCTCGGTCCAGGCGCGCTGCACCACATCGAGGATTTCGCGAAACCGCGCCTGGCTCTCGGCATAGGAGACGCCGTAGGCCGCGTAGGTCTGCGCCACCCCGCTGCGCCCGACGCCAAAGATCAGCCGGCCGTGGCTCAGCTGGTCGACGGTCGCGGCCTCTTCGGCCAGACGCAGCGGATGGCACAGCGGAAGCACCTGCACCGCGATCCCGATCTTGATCCGCCGGGTGCGCGCGGCGATCGCGCTGGCAATGCTGAGCGGCGCCGACAACAACGACCGCCGCGGCTCGAAATGCAATTCGGCGAGCCACATCACGTCGAGCCCGAACCGCTCGGCGGCATCAACCTGCTCCATCGCCTCGTCAAAGGCTGCGCTCTCGCTCCGCCCCGGCAATGACGGAAACTCGTGGAACATGCCGAATTCCATGTCGACTTCCTCTTTTGAATTTCGGCGCAACCTAACCAAGCCCATGCGCCCGCGCCAAGCCGGTCTCGCTTATGGATGCGGCGGCCAGTAATGCAGCGCCGCAAACAACAGCCCGGCAAAGGCGACGATCAGGCTGCCGAGCCGCGCGATCAGGCGATGCTCGACCCCGTCGATGCGCCGCTCGAGCCCCTCGGATCTGAGATCGGCCTGCCGCTCGACCCCATCGATGCGCCGGTCGAGCTGCTCGAAGCGCAGGTCGAGGCGTTGCTCCAGCTCGCGCAGATCGGCCTTGGTCGCCACGTTGTCGTGAATGGCTTCGTAGATTTCGGTCGCAACCCGCTCCGCGGCCGCGCTCTGCAAGCCGCTGCTTTCGAGCGCCCGGGTCAGGGTCAACCGGTCGCCCACGACCCTGCCGCCAGCCTGGTGTGTCCGCAGATGTTGGCGATCGTCTGGTACGACACCTCGACCCCGCGCTCGGCCATCGTCCCCTTGATCGCCACCCAGGTTCCGGCTTTTCGCCGGCTCCAGGCATCGATCAGCGGCAAAAACAGTATCCCGTCGCGTACGGCTATTCCAGAAATATACCAGCCCTCCGTGCAGCCCCAGGAGGGTCAGGGCGGGGGACGATCGGCCCTTTCGGGTATCTTGGCATCGCCGGCGACGGGCGGCGGGCGGCGGCGGAACCACCCGCTGCTGCGCTCGCGCAGGCTCTGGAAGGTGACGTAGAGCAGCGGGATCACAAACAACCCGATGGCGCTCGCCGCAATCATCCCGGCGAAGACCGGGGTGCCGACCGAGTGGCGGCTGATTTCGGCGGCACCCTCGGCGACGACCAGCGGAAAGACGCCGAGGATAAAGGCGAACGAGGTCATCACCACCGCGCGAAACCGCATCCGCGCGCCGAGCACGGCCGCTTCCCGGATATCCTTGCCGCGCTCGCGCTGGTCCTTGGCAAACTCGACGATCAGGATGCCGTTCTTGGCCGACATCGCGATCAGCACGACGAGGCCGATCTCGGCATAGAGGTCGAGCGAGACGTGAAACAACAGGATGCCGATAAAGGCCCCCAGCACGCCGATCGGCACCGAGATCAGCACCGGGACCGGGATCATCCAGCTCTCATAAAGGGCGACCAGGAACAGGAACGCGAAGAGGACCGCCAGACCGAGGATCGCTCCGGTCTGGCCCGCCGCTGCGACTTCCTGATAGGCGGTGCCGGTCCACTCGTAGCTGAAGCCGGGGGGCAGGGTTTTGGCCGAGACTTGCGCCATCGCCGCCAGCGCCGCACCGGACGAGGTGCCCAGCGACGGGCTGCCCTGGATCGAGATCGCGCGATAGTTGTTGTAGCGCGTGATGACCTGCGGCCCGACAACGATGCCGGCATGGGCGATCGAGGCCAACGGCACCGTGCCGCCGGTTTTGTTGCGGATATAGATCCGCCATAATGACGAGATGTCGCCGCGATTGGCCGCATCTCCTTGAATATTGACCTGCCAGACCCGACCATAAAGATTGAAATTGTTGACGAAGACACCGCCTAGCGTTGCCTGCAACGCGCTGAAAATGTCGCTCATGTTGAGCCCGAGGGCCTGCGCCTTGGCACGATCGATATTCAGGTAAATGGATGGGTTGCTCGCGGTAAAGGTGGAGAAGACGCGCGTCAGGCGGGGGTCGCGATTGGCGGCGGCGAGCAATCCCTGCATGACGCTGTTCATCGCCGCCGGCTCCTGGCCTTCGAGGCCTTCGAGCTGGTATTCGAACCCCCCGGTCGTCGAGAGCCCGATTATCGGCGGCAGGTTGAACGGGATTACCGTGGCGGCGCGGATCTCCTGGCCTTCGCGAAAAACGCGCGCGATCAATGCCTGCGCCGAATTGGCCGCGCCCTTTCGGTCGGCGAACGGCTTCAAGGTCGGCACGACAAACGCCGCGTTCGGCTCGTTGACGCCGTCGATGATCGAAAACCCGACGATCGCGAAAATGTTCTCCACCTGCGGCATTGCCCGCAACATCGCCTCGATGCGCTTGGCCACCTCGCCGGTGCGGGAGACCGAGGCGCCGTCGGGGAGCTGCACCGCGATAAAGAAGGCACCCTGGTCCTCCTCGGGCAGAAACCCGGTGGGGGTGCGCCCCGACAGCACATAGATGGCCGCCGCCGCAGCCAGCACCGCGACGATCCCGAGAATCGAGACGCGCACCAGGCGGCCGACAATCGCGGCGTAGCCGTCGCGGACATTGTCGATGCGCCGCAACACCCAGCCCATGACCCCGCGCCGCGGGCCGCTATGGCGCAGGAACACCGCGCACAATGCCGGCGACAGGGTCAGCGCGTTCAGCGCCGAGATCGCCATCGCGACGCTGATCGTCACGGCGAACTGGCGGAACAATGTCCCCGATACGCCGGGGATGAACGCGATCGGCACAAACACCGAAAACAGCACCAGCGTAATCGCGACGATCGGGCCGGTAATCTCGGCCATGGCTTTTTTTGTCGCCTCGGCCGGTGACAATTCCGGCTCTTCTTCCATGACCCGCTCGACATTCTCGACCACGACGATTGCGTCATCGACCAAAATGCCGATCGCCAGCACCATCGCCAGAAGCGAGATCGTGTTGGCGGAATAGCCCATCATCAGCAGCACCGCGAAGGTGCCGATCAGGCTGACCGGCACCGCGATGGCGGGGATCACGGTAGCGCGCAACGACCCGAGAAACAGAAAGACGACGATCACCACCAGGATAAAGGCGATGACGAGCGTGACCAGGACGTCGTGGATCGTATCGAAGACAAAGGTCGTCGTATCATAATTGACGAGATATTTGAGACCGGGCGGAAAGCGCTGGCTCAACCGGTCGAGGTTGGCGCGCACCAGCTTTGCGGTCGCGACGGCGTTGGCGCCGGGCGACAGATAGATGCCGATCGCGACGGCCGGCTTGCCGTTGAGGCGGGCCTCGATATCCTCGTTCTGCGCGCCGAGCTCGACCCGGGCGACGTCCTTTACCCGCAGCAGCGAACCATCGGGATTGGCGCGCAGCACGATGTTGCCGAACTGCTCGGGTGTGACCAGGCGGCCCTGCGTCTGCACATTCATCTGAAATTGCTGGCTCGGGCCGATCGGGCGCGCGCCGATGCGCCCGACCGGGGCCACGACGTTCTGCGCCTGGACAGCGGCGATCACATCGGCCGGCGTCATTTGCAAATTATTGAGCCGGTTGATGTCGAACCAGATGCGCATCGAATAGTTCAGCGCGCCAAAGATCCGCGCCTGCCCGACCCCGGGCGTGCGTGACAACACGTCGAGCACGTTTATAATTGCGTAATTGGTAATAAACAGCGGGTCCTGCTTGCCGGTTTCGCTGTAGAGCATGATGAATTGCAGGACCGCGGATGATTTCTTCTGAACCGTCAGCCCTTCGAGCTGGACTTCGGCAGGCAGCTGCGACAGCGCGGTCTGGACGCGGTTGTTGACGTTGACCGTATCGATGTCGGGGTTGCTGCCGAGATCGAAGCTGACCGTCAGGTTGTAGCTGCCGTCATTGCCGCTGGTCGACTTCATGTAGATCATCTTGTCGACGCCGACGACCTGCGCCTCGATCGGCTGGGCGATGCTCTGCTCGACGACGGCAGCCGATGCACCGGGAAAGCTCGCGGAGACCTGGACCTGAGGGGGGACGATGTCGGGGAATTGCGCGACCGGGATGCGGGAGAGCGCGATCAGCCCGGCGATCGTGATGACGAGCGCGATGACGACCGCGAGCCGCGGCCGGTCGACAAAAACCGACGAGATCACGGGGTCGCCCCGGCGCCGGAAGGTGGCGGGGTCGCCGGCCCGGGTGTCACCGCCGCGCCGGGGCGGACGCGCTGGACACCCTCGGAGATGACCAGCTCGCCTTCGTTGAGCCCGCTGGTGACGACCGCGGTCGACGGCGTCGATTGGCCGAGGTGGATGCGCCGCACCTGCGCCCGGTTTTGCGCATCGACGACATAGACGTAGTCGCCCTGCTGGTCGGACAGCACCGCGGCGCGCGGAATGCCGAGAACCTCGACCGGCACCACCCCTTCGAGCAAGACGGTGACGAACTCGCCGTCGGTCAGCTCGCGCAAGGGGATTTTGGCGGCCGCGATCCCCGGCAGGAGCGGGTTCGGGATGACACCACGCAACGTGATCGTATCGGTGGTCTGATCCACCGTCGGCGACACGTAATCGAGGTGCCCGGTCTGCGGGTAGAATTTCCCGGTCGGCAGGCGCAGCCTGATCTGGACCGCGCTGAACCCGCCCTTCGGCACATATTTGTCACGCAGCTCGAGCCCGGTGCGCAGCGCGATCGGAAAGATCACATACATCGGGTCCTGGCTGACGAGGGTGGCGAGCGTGCCGCTGGTCGGCGAGACGACATTGCCTTCGGTCACCGCTGTGGCGCTGATCTTGCCGTCGATCGGCGCGCGGATCTCGGTGTAGCCGAGATTGATCTGGGCCGTTTGCAGCTGCGCCTGCGCGCCGGCGATCTGCGCCGCCAGCGCGCGCTCGTCGGCAAGCGCCTTGTCGACGTTCGATTGCTGGCCGGCCACCGTCTTCAACAGATATTGCGCGCGGTCGAGGGTCAGCTGGGCGTTCCTGTGCTGCGCCTCCAATTGCGCCACGCTGGCTTGGTTGAAATCGACCTGCGCCTGAAACGGTGGCTGCTCGAGCTGATAGAGCAGGTCGCCCCTTTTAACTTCGCCGCCTTCGACAAACAGGCGCTTTTCGAGAAACGCGGTCACCCGCGCCACCAGCGCCACGCGCCCCACCGCCTGGATGCGGCCGATAAACTCGTTGGTCTGGGTGATCTGCTGCTTCTCGGCGCGCACCACGCCGACCGCCGGCGGCCCGCCGGGTGGGGTCTGCGCCCGCGCCCCGCCGGCGAGTGCTACCAGCGTCAGGGCCACGCAAAGCGACCTCTTCGTCAAGCTCCGGCCAGCCATTTCGATCCCCGGCAGTTTCGCTCTCGCCCGATGATAAGGTGCCAGGCGGCGTTGTGCGCCGACATCTGCGTCACATAGCCGCCCTGTGGGCAAGCCGCCCGGTGGACGTAGCGGCCCGGTGGTTCCGGTCCTTGCACCCGTGGGCGTAGGCATTAAAGTCCGTATGTCTACAGACCGACACTCCTGCCGCACGTCGCAGCCGACCGGGAGCCGGCCTCGATCCGACGCCGGGCTTTGCCAGGCAATGGCAACGATGCCAAGCTCTTTGCGGCAAGTGCTCGAAGAGGGTGAGATGCGCTTTACCGACAAGGTCGCGGTGATTACCGCGGCAGCGAGCGGGATCGGCCGCGCCACCGCCGACATCATGGCGCGCGAGGGAGCGGTCGTGGTCGCCGTCGACAATCATGCGGGCCGGCTCGACGACACCGTGGCGGCATTGCGCGCGGCTGGCGGCCGGGCCCATGCGCGCCTCGCCGATGCGCTCGACGCGCCCCAGGTCGATGCGCTGGTGGCCTCGGTCGCGCAGGAATTCGGCGCCATCGACATCCTGGTCAATGCGGTTGGCGGCAGCACGATGATCGCCCATCCGGGTGCCGCGATGGACCAGCTGAGCCTGGCCGACTGGCAGCGGCTGATCGCGTTCAACCTCGACGGCACGTTCCTTTTTTGCCACGCGGTGGCGCCGGTCATGAAGCGGCAACGGCATGGCAAGATCGTCAATCTCTCCTCGATCGCCGGCCGCGGCCTCAGCGCGTCGAGCAGTGCGGCCTATGCCGCGGCCAAGGGCGGGATCATCGCCTTCACCCGCAAGATCGCGCACGAGCTCGGCCCCTGGGGCATCAACGTCAACGCCATCGCGCCGAGCCGCACCTTGACCGAGCGCATCCGCCCGCGCTGGGAGCAGCAAAGCCCGGAGGACCAGGCGGCCGAGATCGAGCGCACGCCGCTGCGGCGCATCGCCGAGGCCCCGGACCAGGCCAAGGTGATCTGCTTTCTGGCCTCGGGCGACGCCGATTTCGTCACCGGCGTCACGATCGACGTGACCGGCGGCAACTGACACGATCGCGCAACAACGAAAAAAGGAGAAATCGCCGATGACGACCTATGTGCTGATCCACGGGGCCTACCAGGGCGGCTGGATCTGGCAGCCGACGGCATTGCGGCTGCTGGCCGAGGGGCACCGCGTCTACGCGCCCTCGCTCGACGGCTGCGGCGACCGGCGCCACCAGCTGCGGCCCGGCATCACGGTCGAGACACAGGCGGCCGACATCGCCGAGCTGTTGTTCTACGAGGACCTGCACGACGTGGCGCTGACCGGCACCAGCTCGGGCGGGATGGTGGCGTGCCGGACGGCGGAAATGGCGCGCGAGCGGATCGCGCGTCTCGTCTTTGTCGATGCTTTGGCGCTGATCGACGGCGAGCGCGTATCGGACATCGTCAACCGGCCGACGCCGCGCGTCTCGACCCCGCTCGCGGTGGCGCCGTCGCGCGAGGATGCCGAGAACCGCAGCTTTGCCGACCTCGTTCCCGAGCTGCGCGCCTTGGCGCTCGCCCGCTATACCCCGCACCCGATCGCGGCGATGGAAGAGCCCGTATCGCTGAAAAGCTTTTGGTCGCAGCGCTGGCCGGCAACCGTGATCCGTTGCCGCCGCGCCGCCAACCCGCCCGAGGCGCACCAGCGCCGCACCGCCGAAAAGCTCGGCGGCAAATACCTCGAGATCGATGCCGGGCACTACCCGATGCTGTCCCACCCCGATCTGCTGGCGCCGCTCATGATGAGCGTGTGAAGAAATTGCTCTTTCCAAGAAACGTCATTCCGGGGCGGCCCGAAGGGCCGAGCCCGGAACCCAAGAACACCTGAATTTCCAATATGTTCGACGTCCGGTGTTCATAGGTTCCGGGCTCGCGGGCAGTGCCCGCGCCCCGGAATGACAACGTTTGGCATTTCTTCACACGCTCCGATGCAGGGATGACGATCGCGCCAGCTTCGGCCGGCTAGACCTTAACCTCGCTGATCTGGATCATCGGCTCGATGTCCGTGTAGTTCGGGACGTCGGCCATGATGCTTTGCGCATGCGGACCAAAGGCGGTCGCGAACGCCTCGGCCGTGTCGAAATAAAGATGGCCCATGGCGGCGTAGGCGGGCGGCGAGCCCGGTGTCGCCCCGCCGAGGCCCTGCTCTACCGCCACGCTCTTGCATGCGGCGCCGAGCTTTTGCTGCACCATCGGGATGTGGCTCTTGCAGTAGTAATCCATGTCGAACTTGCTGCCGTCCCGGCTCGGATAAAGGACGCTGACCTTGATCATTCCGATCTCCTGCCTTGAAGCGTGATCCCGCTGGTTCGAGGACCGACCGGAGCCAGTATCGGTCGCCGACCGTTGCTCCGGCAAGGAGCCGATCGGATCAGTGCTGCGCCGCGGCGCGTTCGAGGTTGAGCGCGAGGAGGCGGGCCAGCGCTTCCTCTTCGGCGATCTCGGCGGGCCAGCCATAGGCCGCCGCGACCGCCGCGTCGAGGGCGCGATGGGCGTCGCCGAGCCAGGCCGGCCGCTCGTTGTAAAGATTGGTCAGGGTGCGCTTTTTGAGCACCGCCGCCGCCCTTTGATCGACCGGCAGGATGCGGTCGGGATACCCCGCCACCACCTCCGCCTCTCGCCGCACGAGATCGGGCGGCTTCAGCCACGCCTCGCGCAATTCGTCGAGCCGCCGCGCCGCCGCGGCGATCGCCACCGCCCGCGGAGCCGCGCGCGAAAGTCGCCATAAAGGCCGCGCGCCGCGGCCAGCAGCCGCTGCTGCTCCGCCGGGCTGCGCGCCCGCCCGCGGCGCTCGTCGAGCGCCCTGATCTCCGCCTTGAGCGCGTCCCATTCGCGGCGCAATGGCGCCACCACCACCGGCTCGATGATCTTCAAGATCGTCGCCTCGTCGGTGTAGTGGATGCCGACGCCGCGATCGGCGGCGGGAGCGCTGAAGAGGTGCGGCTGCGCGTCGCCGCCGCCGTCGGGGGCGTCGAACAGGCTCGCCATCTCGGCGCGCTTTTTGTCGTCGAGACCGCTCTCGAACAAGGTCCCGAAAATCGCCGGGTCGATCGCCTTCCAATCGAGCCGCGCCGCGCCCAAGAGGTCGCGGACCGCGCCGATGCCGAGCGGCAGCACGTCGTCGTCGTCGAACAGGCCGCCGTTGAACCAGGGGATCGCGACCGCGCCGAAACGGCCGTTGCGGTTTGCCATCGCGCGAAACAAATCGCGCAGCATCGGCGCGAAATCGTCCGGGCGCTTCGCCCCCTCGTCGAGGATCGAGGCGAACACCCGGTCGGGCAGCAGCTCGATGTCCTCGGCAAAGAGACAGAAAACCAGCTTGTTGATGAAATGCGCGACCCGGCGCTCGTCGTATTGCCGGCGCAGCCCGACGGCGATGTTGGCGAAGCTCGCCGCGGCCTCGGCCGTGACGCTCTCGCGCGTTCGGGTGGGCAGCAGGCGCTCCGGGTGGAGAAAGCAGTTGCGCAAGAGCTCGCGCGCCTCGACCGAGCGCAGCTCGGCCAGCTGGATCACATGCTGCTGCGCGATCGCATTGGTGAAATTCGTGTGCACACGAATTTCCTGCATGTCGGAGACGATCAGGAGCGGCGGGTTCTCCAGCGCATCGGCGTATTGCTTGAGCTGGGCATAGGCATCGACGAGGTTGCGACGGCTGCCCTTGTATTCCCAGGCGAAGCATTGCCGCTTCCAGACATCGGCAAAGCCCATGCTGTCGCCGATCTTCCGCGTCGCCTTCTCAAAGGTGTATTCGCTGCCGTGCCGGTCCACATCCTGCGGCTTCGGCACATCGAGCAGCGCGCACAGATCGAGAAAATGCTCCTGCGCGGCCGAGCGCTCGGAGCGGGTCGTCCCGCGCCACTTGGCGATGAATTCTTCCGGCGACATTTCGCGCGAATATTGCGCGCTCGGCCGTCCTGCCGGAAGCGGTCTCGCAGCCCGCCGGCCTTTAGAGCGGTTTTCGACCGGGTCGACGCACTCGGCGACGCATCACCCCCACCCCGCCCGCCCCCATCGAGGGGGCGGGAGCACCAATAGGAGCGCTGATAAAGGCCCTCCCCCTGGATGGGGGAGGGTTTGGGAGGGGGTGAGCGCGGTGCAATTTGATCGGAAACCGCTTTAGCCGATCGTGCCGGCGTCGCGCAGCGCGCCGATTTCGCCATCGCCGTAGCCCATCTCGCGCAGGATTTCCTCGCTGTGCTGGCCGACCGCAGGGGCCGGGCGGGGCGGGAGCTTTTCTTCGCCGTCGATCCACAGCGGGCTGTTGACGGTCAAGGAGCTGCCGTCGGTGAACGGCACCAGGGCGCGGCTCGCCAGGATCTGGTCGTCGGCATGGATCTCGTCCATATCGGCGACAACGCCGAAAATCAGCCCGGCCTCGTCGAGAATGCGGCGCCATTCGGCCTGGTCGCGGCTCATAAACACCTCGTCGAGGATCGGGATCAAGAGCCGCACATGCTCCTCGCGCAGCGCGTGCGTGGCAAAGCGCGGGTCGTCGAGGGCGCGCGAAGGAATGCACGCCTTGAATTTTTCCCAGCGCCATTCGTCGGCGGCGATCGACAACAAGAGCCAGCGATTGTCGCGACAGCGGTAATGGAGGCGCAGCGCGTTGACGCCGCGCTCGCGCGGCGGCTGCGGCACGACCTTCTCGCCGCAGAGTGCCGCCTGCACCGAGCAGCCGTTCGCCCAGAGCCCGTTCGCCAGCAAGGACGAGCCGACATAAGCGCCCTTGCCGGTGCGCTCGCGCCGATAGAGTGCGGTAACGATCGCACCATAGGTGCCCATCGCCGAGGGGTGGTCCCCCATCCCAGGGAGGGAGCGCGCGGGGGAGGCTTCCTCGCCGGCGCGCACCAGATGCATCAGCCCCGAGCGCGCCCACCATGCGGTCGCGTCGAAGCCCGGCTTGTCGGCCTCGGGGCCGGTCTCGCCATAGCCGGTGAACGAGGCATAGATCAGGCGGGGATTGAGCGGCGCCAGCACCTCATAGGTGATGCCGAGGCGGCGGCGCACCGGCGGCGGATAGTTGGTGATAAAGACGTCCGTCCCTTCGACCAGCCGGCGCAGCACCGCCTGCCCCTCTGCTTGGCGCAGATCGAGCGCCAGGCTGCGCTTGTTGCGGCCGTCGAGGACAAAGCCCGGATTGCCGGCGAGGCCCGGCCCGTTGGGCGGCGTCGCCCGGCGGCGATATGGGTCGCCGGCACCCGGCGGCTCGATCTTGATCACCGCGGCGCCAAAATCCGACATGACAGTCGCCGCCGCCGGACCGGCGATAAAGCTGGCGCAATCGATGACCTTCAGCCCGTCGAAGACACGCTCGCTCATCGGCATCTCCCGGCGATGTCGGAAAAGGCGAAGCGGAACGCGTCGCCGTCGGGTCCGGCACGGCTGGACGCGTGCCGGAGAAGAGGATCGGAGCATCGGCGCGAGCGGTCAACACCGGCGCGGGTTGGAATAACCGCACCCCCCGAGCCGTCCTTGAGAGGTACGGCCGTGCGGGATCGAGGTTGGTCGGGTCCGGCTCGGCTCTCGGGAGGCAGGTCATGCCGGGATCGAGCATCAGGCGGTGGCTGCGCGGCTTTGCGATGGCGGGTGCGGTCGCGGCGACCGCCATTTTCACCATGGGCGCGACCGGCACCTCGGCTCGGGCACAGAATTACAACCCGTACTGCTATTCCCCGTATTTCAATCCCTACTATTGCCCTTCTTATCCAGCCTATTATCCCGCTTTCGGACCCCCCGTCGCGTTCGGGCCGGGGTTCAGCGCGGTGCGGTTCAACTTCTTCTTCGGCCACCCGTTCTTTCACAATGGCTTCTTTTTCCGTCACCCGTTTTTTAGAAACGGCTTCTTTTTCCGCCATCCGTTTTTTAGACACAACTTCAATTCCGTACGCAACGTGAACAATATCAGGAACGTCAACAACATCAGGAACGTCAACAACGTTGGCGCGCGCGGCGGCATGCCCGGCGGCCGCGGGCCGGGCATGGGCGGCTTCCGCGGCGGCGGGCCGGGCATGGGTGGTTTCCGCGGTGGTGGCATGGGTGGCTTCCATGGCGGCATGGGCATGGGCGGCGGCTTCCGCGGCGGCGGGATGGGCGGCGGCCGGGCTCGCGGCTAAAGCATGATCCGATCAGGTAGAGCCCCCCTCACCCTCCTCGGGCTCGACCCGAGGATTCGGGTAAGGCTCGGCGGAGTTTATCCTCGGGCCGGCCTCCGGCCGGACCCGTAGGCCTCGCCAACCCTTCGCAACCCTCTCCCCCCAATTGGGGCCAATTGGGGGGAGAGGGAAGGGTGAGGGGGGCTGACGGGCTGATGCAACCTGATCGGATCTTGCTCTAAGCGCTCCTCCGGCTGAGCGCTCGGGCGAGGGCAGACGAGATCGTGCCATCCCGATCGCTTCCGCCCGGCGACGCGCAGGGTGCGGCGCTCGACCCGCCCGCCGTCCCGTCGCGGCCCTTATTAGGGAATCAGGCGGTAAGCGGCGCCGTCGGGGACGACATGGCCGGCGGTGCGGCCGGCGAAATGCGTGCCGATGACCAGGGTCGGGGCATCGGCGAGCCCGGCCAGCATTTGCCGGCGCGTCCGGTGCGCCGCGGCCGGATCGCTATCGGCGGTCGACGACCAGTCGGGCCGCGCGATCTGGCAAGGGTGATGGATAAAATCGCCGGTGATCAGCGCCGCCTCGCCCGCCGATGCGATCGCTACGCTGACATGGCCGGGCGTATGGCCCGGGGTCGGGACGAGGCTCACTTCGTCGCAAAGCCGGTGGTCGGTTTCGACCGGATCGACGAGGCCGGCATCACGGACCGGCGCCACCGAATCGGCGAACACCGCCTTCATGTCCTCGCGCTGCTGCTGCGCCTGCCAATGCTCGAGCTCGACCCGGCCCATCAAATAGCGCGCATTGGGGAAGGTCGGGACCCATCGGCCATCGACCAGCATCGTGTTCCAGCCGACGTGATCGACATGGAGATGGGTGCACAAGACCGTGTCGATCGTCTCGCGCGGATAGCCAGCCGCGGCGAGGTCGGCGAGAAACCGGGTCTGAAGGCGGTTCCACGTCGGGATGCGGCGGCCTTGCTTGTCGTTGCCGAGGCAGGTATCGACGATGATCCGGCGCTGCGGCGTTTCGACGACGAGGGCGTGGATGCTCATCTTGAGCCGGCCGCGCTCGTCGGCAAAATCGGGCCGCAGCCATTCGATCGGCAGGATTTCCTCGTATGTCGCCTGCGGCAGCAAAAACCGACTGCCGCCGGTGGCTTCGAGCTCGACGATCTTGGTCACCCTAACCCGCCCGACCCGCCACTCCATGGCTCACTCTCTCACCGCAAGCTCTAAAATGGTTGCGTCCCGACTACTCCGCGGCGTGCTGCCTCGCCGTCGGTGTGGGGGTCGCGGCCGGGAGGCGGGGAAGGACTTCCTTGGCCATCAGGCGGATGCCTTTTTCGGCCTCGCGGTGGTCGAGGAAGCCGGAGCGGCCGATAAAGATCAAATGGGCGAAGCCGCCGACCTTGTCGTAGATGTCCATGATCTGGCGATGGACCGTGTCGGGGTTGCCGGCGACGAGGATGCCGCGGGCGATCGCTTCTTCGGCGGTGATGCCGATCAGGCTCTGACCCGGCCGGATGCTGGCTTGGCCTCCGGGCCGCGGCTGGGTGCGCCAGCTCTGCGCCGCCGCCTCGGGCGCCATCCGGCCCGGCAGCAGCTTCGACATTTGCGGCGATTGCTTCAAGCTGGTGTTGAGAAACCACAAGAGCTTGCTGCCGACCCTCACCCCCTCCTCGTCGGTATCGCCGACATAGCAGAGTGCCGCATAGGCGAATTTGTCGGTGCCGGGTGCGGACAGGCCGGCTTCGCGGCGGGCGGCGCGATAGGCGTCGAAGGCGCGCTTCGAAGCCTCGGGGCCGCGCAGGACGAGCGCGTTGACCATGCCGCGCCGGCCCAGCTCGGCCGAGGTTTCGGGGTCGCCGGTCGCGGCCCAGAACGGCGGGTGCGGGCGCTGATAGGGCGGCGGCCAGATGTTGACGTGGCGATGGGTGTAGTGCTTGCCCTCCCAGCTGAACGGCCCCTCATGCGAGGTCAGCGTCTTCTGAATGAGGTCGATCGCCTCCCAAAAGCGCGCGACATAGCCGACCGGGTTGGCGTTCCCCGACACCATCTCGCTGTCGCCCGATTTGACAAAGCCGATTTCGAGCCGGCCGCGCGAGATCACATCGGCGGTGGCATATTCCTCGGCGATGCGGACCGGGTCGGGGCGCACCGTGATCAACGTGCCGAGGCTCAGGATGCGGACTTTTTTGGTTTGGCGCGCGAGGATGCCGAGGATCATCGGGCTCGCGCCATAAAGGCTGTTGATGCCGGCATGGTGCTCGATCGAGACGACGTTGATGCCGAGCTCGTCGCACAACAGGTGCTCGTCGAGGCATTCCTCGAACAAATCCGCCGAGATCTTCGGGTCGCAATATCTGTTCGGCAGGCTCGCCCGCACCGAGGGGGCATTATCGAGCACGTCCTGCGGCACAAACGGGTAGACGTTTTCGCAGTGATACCAAGCCTGCACGCCGGCTCTCCTATCTCGGTCGGGATGCGCAATCTTCGGCCATCCCCCAACATGCCGCAAGGCTGGTTTCAGGTACGATATTTTTGCGTTACATTATATGCAGCGATGTTGTGACACATGGCGGGATTATGCCTCAAACCTCCGCTGAAACTGTCACCTTTCGGATTGATCCCGACTTGAAGGCCGCTCTCGCCGAGCTTGCCGAAGCTGAATCGAAGCCTGTCGGCGCGCTGATGCGGGAGCTGGTCCGCGAGCGCGTCGCGCAACAGCGGCGCCGCGCATTCGAGACCGAGGCGCGCCGACAATCGCGCCTGATCGCCGCGGCGGCACGGGACCCGGACAGCGACGAGGCAGCCGTCATGCGGGAATTGGAGGCCAATTTCGACGAGCTTGCCCGCGAGCTCGACGACCGCGAGGCGAGCGCCGACAAGCAGCATCGCCGGTGATGGACGTAAGCCGCGGTGATCTCGTCACCGCCGTTTTCTCCGGTGCCTATGGCAAGCCACGGCCAGCACTCGTCGTGCAAAGCGATACCTTCGCCGAAATCCCCTTGGTGACCGTTCTACCCCTGACCACCCATCTGCAGCCCGCGCCGCTCATTCGGATAACGGTCGAGGCCAGCGGGGAAAACGGGCTCGAACGGCGCTCCCAGATCATGATCGACAAGGCAGCTACAGTGCCGCGCTCGAAAATCGGACAGCGCCTCGGTTCGATAGACGCGGCCACAATGGACGGGGTCAGCCGCGCCTTGGGAAGGTTCCTCGGGATCAACTGACTTATTCTGCGAGGAACCGCCGGACCCGCTCGGCGAAGAGCTCGGGCTGCTCGATCTCGGGATGGTGGGCGGCGCGCTCGATCAGCTCAAAGCGCGCATTCGGGATCAGCCCGGCATAGGCGCGCCCGTAATCGGGGGTCACGATGCCATCGGAGGCGCCCCACAGCACCAGGGTCGGCACCTTGATCCGGCCGAGCCAGCGCGGCAATTGCGGATTGTACATATAGGGGTGCCAGGCATAGAGGCAGAGCGCCTCGCGGTTGCGCGCCAAGGTAACGAGAGCCTCGTCCGACATCGCGTTGTAATCGGGCGCGAAGCGGTCGGGGTCGTGCCAGCTGGCGCGGCGCACCTCGTCGGGCGAGCGGTTGAAGATGTCGAGGATATCGGGCGTTTCGCGGTCGCCGATCTTGATCCCGAGCGGATCGACCAGGATCAGCCGGTCGAGCCGATGGCAGCACGCGGCGGCGATTTCCGCAGCGAGCCAGCCGCCGAACGAAAAGCCGACCAGCGTCGTCTCGTCGCCGGGCAACGCATCGAGCGCCGCCAGATAGAGATGCACGAGATCGTAAACGGTGTCGAAATCCTCCGGCCGCGGCGAATGGCCGAAGCCGGGCGCCGATGGCGCGATGACCTCGCCGTGCCGGGCGAGAAGGTCGAGAAACGGCGCCTCGGCATCGATCGTGTCAAAGCCGTGCAGCAGCAGCATCGGCCGCCCCCGCCCGCGGCGCACCACCTCCAGCTCGATCCCGGCAACTGTCATCCTGTTCTCATCCGCCATCATGCTCTCCGCCCGCGCTGCCGCCATACTAGCGTCGATCGACACTTTTCCGGAATGCTTTGCGGGTCGCGTTGTTGCCGCAGCGTCGCCAACCCTTATTTATTGGTGAAGACTTGCTTGGCATTTGGCGATTGCGTCGGGATCAGCATCGGCGGCGGTGGTGTCGTAATCTTTCGAATGATGACCGAGCGGTTCAGCGCCCGCGTCGCCTGAGACGTGTTGGCGACCAGATAATCGTCAAAAGCAGCTGCCCCCCAGGAGGCGCCGGGCAAAAACCGCGCAACCGCCTCGGCACGCTTTTCCCGGAGCGGAGCATTGACGCTTTCCCAGCCGACGCAATCGCTATGCCCGATGATTTCGAAATAGCCGGCCGACAACCCCTGTTCTCCCGGCGGCCGTGGGTGACCGACGATGGGAGAGGTGCCGAGCAGCAAGCCGATCAACATGCGCAATGTCGCCGCCGCCGCGGGCCTGACGGTGGCGTCGTCCACCGCGAAATCCGCGACGATGATCGCATCAGAAGGATAAATTCCGAAATCGGAGCCAAACCCGACATCGAGCGGCAGGATGCCGCCCGGTGTTCGAGATTTGGTTTCTTCACCGGGCTCGTATTGGCAATTGGGGTCCAGCGACTTGATGTCAACGGGCCCGATCACCAGCCCTGTTGCAGCCGCGGGAGCCCGCTGAACAGAGCCGTTCTGCTGGGCGACGTGCGCCAGCTCATGGGCGAGCAGACGGCGCCCAGGATCGGTCTCCGGGGCGTATGAACCGGCACCGAAGACGATATCGTGGCCCATTGCGTAGGCTCGGGCATTTATGGCCCGCGCCGATTGTTCCGCCTCCGGTCCCGAATGCACCCGGACGCGAGAGAAGTCGTGGCCAAAGCGCGGTTCGAAAAAGGCACGGGTCCGTGCGTCCAATGGTCGCCCCGTCGTCTCCAGCACTTTATCGACGATGCCGGGTGCTCTGTCGGTGGAGGCTGCTTCCTGTTTACAGGCAGCGCATTGGCGGCTGATCTGCGGCGGCGCGGCGGTCGGAGCGAGCTTCGGATCGGGCATGCGCATCACCTGATCGGCGGCGCGGTCGGCCTCGCGCTCCAGCGGGTCATTGACCGCGCCGATCGCGAGCTTGGCCTGCGCCGTGTGCGGCAAAGGTGGCGCCGCGTGCGGCAAAGGTGGCGCCTCACGCGGGGCGGCGGGCCGCTCGGCTCGGCTTGTCCGGTCCGGCGGAAAGATTGGGATCGCGCTGAAATCCCGAATAAGATTGGGTAAGGTCCCGCCGCTCCTCGGGACCGCCCGGTCAGCCGCCCGCGCGATCGAGCGCCAACTCGCGGGTGGAGCCAAGCTTGTCGGCGTCTTCGTCCCTGCCGTTGCGCCCCGTGGAGCAAACATCGGTGCCCTCTATCAGCTCTCGACCGAAGGCCGCAATCCACCCTGAGCGCTCGCGGTCCGCGAAAGCGTGACGCCGCTCACTTTTGCGGTCAAACGTATTCGCTTCCCATCTCTCCGACGCTTTGCTACCGGACGCAAGATCGGCGAGTGACGCGGAGAGTGCGATGCGCAACCTTCAGATCAACGGCGAGCGGCTGTGGGCGAGCCTGATGGAATTGGCCGAGATTGGTGCGACGCCCAAGGGCGGCGTATGCCGGCTGGCGGCGAGCGACCTCGACGGCGCGGCCCGCCGGCTCTTTATCCGCTGGTGCGAGGCGGCCGGCTGCCGGGTCACGGTCGACAGAATCGGCAATATCTTTGCCCGGCGGGCCGGCCGCAATCCGGCATTGCCGCCGATCATGACCGGCAGCCATCTCGACACCCAGCCGACCGGCGGCAAGTTCGACGGCGCCTATGGCGTGATGGCCGGGCTCGAAATCGTGCGCAGCCTCAACGATCTCGGCTACGAGACCGAGGCGCCGATCGAGATCGTCGCCTGGACCAACGAGGAAGGCTCGCGGTTTTCGCCGGCAATGGTGGGCTCGGGTGTGTTCGCCGGCGTCTTTGCGCTCGATACGGCGCTGGCGACCCGCGACAACAACGCGCCCGAGCTGTCGCTTGGCGCCGAGCTCGAACGGATCGGCTTTGCCGGGGCGGCGCCGGCCGGCGGGCGCCAGGTCGGCGCCTATTTCGAGGCGCATATCGAGCAAGGGCCGATTCTCGAAGCGGCCGGCCGGCCGATCGGCGTCGTCACCGGCGCGCAAGGCCAGCGCTGGTATGAGATCACGGTCACCGGCGAGGAGGCGCATGCCGGCACGACCCCCCTGCCCCGCCGGCGCGACGCATTGCTCGGCGCCGCGCGCATGATCGACAGGGTCAACCGGATCGGACAGGCGCACACGCCCGATGCCCGCGCCACGGTCGGCTTTGTCCAGGTCAGCCCAAATTCGCGCAACACGATCCCCGGCCGGGTTTTCTTCACCGTCGATTTCCGCCATCCCGAAGACGCGGTGCTGACCCGGATGGACCTTGAATTGCGCGCGGCCTGCGCCGAAGCGGCGGCGACGGCGCGGGTCGAGGCCGCGGTCGAGGAATTTTGGCATTTCCCGCCGACCCCGTTCGACCCGGCGCAGGTCGATGCGGTGCGCGGCGCCGCGGCAGCGCTCGGCTATCCGCACCAGGACATCATCAGCGGCGCCGGTCACGATGCGGTCTATATGGCGCGTGTCACACCGACGGCGATGATCTTTGTCCCGTGCAAGGACGGCATCAGCCACAACGAGATCGAGGACGCCGCCCCCGCCGACCTCGCCGCCGGCTGCAACGTTCTCCTGAATGCCGTGCTCGACCGCGCCAATCCTGGCTAAACCATGATCCGATTACGCAGAGCCCCCTCACCCTCCTCGGGCTCGACCCGACGATCCGGGTAAGGCTCGCCAACCCTTCGCAACCCTCTCCCCCGATCGGGGGAGAGGGAAGGGTGAGGGGGCTGACGGGCTGATGCAACCTGATCGGATCTTGCGCTATGTCTTCAACACTTCGGCGTTTGGCGCGGCCGCCAATTCGCAGGCATTCACCGTCATCGCCAAGAGGCTGTAATAGCCGATCGCGCCCGTGAGCTGGATAAAGCCGTCATCGCCGAACCGGGTGCGCACCGCCGATGCCGTGGCGTCGTCGATGCGGTGCCGGCGCAGCAGCGCCCGTGTGAAATCGACGATCTGCGCATCCTCGGCCGGAATGCCGCGCGAATGGTTTTCGCGGATCGCAGCGATCGTCGCCTCGGGCACGCCGAGCCGGCGCGCGCCGCCGGTCTGGGCACCCCAGACATAGACCGCCTCGAATTCGCGCGCGACCGTCATTGCCGCCAGCACGCGCACGCGCATGTCGAGCGAGCCCTCAAAGCGGACATAGGCGCCCAGATGCGCCACCCGCCCGGCCAATTCGGGCGAGTGCAGAAACATCGTGAACGGTCCCTGCACCGCGCCGCGGCTGGCGACGATGCCGTCGAAGACCGCCTGGTCCTCGGCTGCGACCTGATCCTTGCCGGTGATCGGGGAAAGCCTCGCCATGGTCATTCCTTTCACGATTCGCATCCTGCTATGGCGCAAGAGTGCCGTTCGCCCGGAGCTAGGGCAAGAGCCGCGCGGGCGGCGCCCCGGCTCGAATTTCGGCTCGACGCGGAGCCGACCATGTGGCGCCGGCGTTCAAAGCCGGCGGCCGGCAAGCAGAGGGCTCCGGAATGACCGTCGCGGAAGAGTGCCCTTCGCCTGACGACAGGGTAAGTGGCGACATTGGCGGAGGGCGGCGGCGATTATCGGCGTCTGCCGCGGCATATCAGCGGTTCTGCAGCCGGTAGCGGAGCCAGACCGCGCCGCCCTCCAACACCTCGCAGCTCGCCAATGTCATCGACGTGATCGAGGCCGGCTTGCCGGCATCCTCGTCGCTGGAGTCGAAGATGCTCGGCGCGCCCTTTGCGCCATCGACGGCAGGGCAGATCGCGACGCTGATCTCGTCGATCAGGCCGGCCCGCAGAAAGGCCCCGTTCGAGCCGCCGCCGCCTTCGAGCAGCAGGCGTTCGAGCCCCAGCTCGCGGTTCAAAATTTCCAGCGCCAACCCGAGATCCAGTTCCCGCTCGCCGGCGAAGATATAGGAGACGCCATCCCGGCGCAGCCCCGCCAGATGCGCGTCGGAAACCCGCTCGGTCAGCACCGACGACGATCGGATCGCCGCCGATGTCGGACCGTCCCCAGGCGATCTTGCCCCGCGCATCGAGCGCGATGCCGTAAGCCTTCGCGTCGCGCCGGGCGAACCAGGGTTCCCGCGGATAGGTCTGGTCGGCGCGGTCGGGATACGCCTCGGCCCTGGCGTACTCGCTGCCGGTCACCCGGCCGATCAGCCAGGAGCCGCCGCCGAGCTCTTCGTGCAGGCGCTCGAACAGGCCGCCCATGCGGTTCTCGGCGGGCCGCCACCGGCTGCCGAGAATGCGCCCGTCGACGCTCGCGTTCATGTGGCAGATCACATAAGGCTTCATTTCCGCACCACGGCTATGTCGCGGTTTGCCCCTTAACCGACGTTGCCGCCGCGATGGAACAGCGCAAGGTCGGGCCATAAACCCAGCTGAGGGCACAGATGTGCGAAGGCGAACGGTCGCATGTGGGCGAAGGTGGCTTTGCACCCGACGGCGGAACGGGTTGACGCGAAGCTCGGAGGAACTGTGGTAGAAATCTCATGAAATAGGTGTGTGAGCGCGTGAGATGCAGGCAGACCTCGATACCTTAAAGCAGCGGGTCCTTGAGGCAACCAAGGAATCCGCGGTGGCGGAGCGGGTCGAAGACATTTTCCTAGAGCCCGATCGCGATGACGAGGGGAATGATTTTCTCCGGGTCGTGGTGCAAGTGAAGGACTTAGGCGATACCGCCGACGCCGATTTTGAGGCACTTTTGGAATCGATCGAAAGCGCAGTCGCCGCAGTTGATGAACGATATCCCAGCGTGCGGTTTGCAGACGCGGCCTGATGGCTTACGACGACGAGTTGCTCGACGCGGCGGGTAGGCTCCTCGCACGCCGTTCGGGACAGCGGGGGAGGCTCCCAAGTGCCCGCATTCGCCGCAGCATCTCTACCTCATATTACGCTCTATTTCACTTCTTCCTGGATGAGGTTGGAACACGCGTTGTCGGCACCCACAATGACTTGCGGAGGCGTCGTCGTATTCTGGGTCGGACCATAACCCACAAAGGCACCAAGGCGACCCTTGATAAGGTGCGCGGCGTGCGTGCTGACGCCTCAGTCGAGGATTTCCTCCGACCTCCTGGTGTCGCACTGGTTCCTGTAGCGCCCCCGTTATTCGTTCGAAATCTCGCGAATGCCTTCATAGATGCGCAAGCAAAGAGACATGACGCTGACTATGATTTGAATAAGCCACTGAGCGAATTGGATGCCCGGCTTTTGAGAACACGTGCACGTCGGGTAATTGCGGGATGGCGTGCAGCAAACACCGCCGCGGATCGCGACTTCAAGAATGCTCTCTGCATTCTTATCCTACTTAAGGGACAACTACGGGCCGAAACTTAAGTTTTCGGAGCTGGAACCAACGCAGCTGCTGATTATGGTGCTGATGGAAGCCGCGGAACGGTAGGCGACGGCATCGCGCCGGGTGAACCAAGGTTCCCGCTTATAGGTCTGGTCGGTGCGGTCGGGGTAGGATTGGGCCTTGGCGTATTCGCTGCCGCTCACCCGGCCGATCAGCCAGGAGCCGCCGCCGAGCTCTTCGTGCAGGCGCTCGAACAGCCCCGCCATGCGGTTCCCGGCGGGCCGCCACCGGCTGCCGAGAATGCGCCCGTCGACGCTCGCATTCATGTGGCAGATCACATAAGGCTTCATTTCCGCACCACGGCTATGTCGCAGTTTGCCCCGAGGCGGACATGTCCAGAAAGGAGCATAGTATGCGCCACGCGATCTGCTGGCTTGGCCTGATCATACCGGATAACGTCCACCACGAGCCGGCAACACGGACACTTGGTATAGAGACCGAAGGCTACCGCGAGAGAGAAGCAGGGGGAACCGTGGCGCTGTTCACAACGACAAACTTCCCGGTCAATGCGCTTATGGAAGATATTGATCTCGGCAAGATAGGACTACCCGAGTTGCAACGACCTTTCGTCTGGCCGAACGTCAATGTACGCAATTTATTTGACTCTCTCTACCGAGGTTATCCGGCCGGCTTTCTCCTCTTCTGGGAAACTGGTGCTGATGCTGGGCTGAAGGGCATCGGCACGAAAAACGAAAAGGCAGCGCCAAAGCTTGCGATTGTCGACGGTCAGCAGAGGCTAACAGCGCTGTACGCTGTCATGAAGGGTTCCGAGGTGTTGCGCGCGAATTTTAAGCGAGAGCGCATCGAGATCGCTTTCAGCCCACTTTCGGAACGTTTTGCAGTTGCGGATGCGGCGATCCGGAAGGACAAAGCTTACATTCCAGATATCTCGGTTATCTGGCGACCCGGAACGAAGCTGCTGTCGTTTGCGAAGAATTTCATTAGCGAATTAGCAGAAACACGCGAACTGGTCGACGAGCAGTTGGACCGGATCGAGGACTCCCTTAGCCGGCTTCACAATCTTCCTCAATACCAATTCGTGGCACTTGAGCTTATCGCTTCCGTCGATATGGAGACGGTCGCCGACGTCTTCGTACGCATCAATGGAGAGGGCAAGAAGCTCAATCAGGCCGATTTCATCATGACGTTGATGTCGGTCTTTTGGGACGACGGAAGGGCCGACCTCGAAGCCTTCTCGTTAGGAGCCACCCGTCCGTCGAATGGACAACCGTCGCCTTTCAATCATTTCATCAAACCAGCACCCGATCAGATGCTGCGCGTGACAGTCGGGCTTTCGTTGAGGCGAGCGCGGCTCGAAAATGTCTACAGCGCACTGCGGGGCCGAGACGCAAACACAGGCCTAGATAATCCCGAAAAGCGCGACCAGCAATTTGCTTTGATGCGCGAGGGCCAAAAAACCGCCCTCAACCTGGCCAACTGGCATCATTTTCTCAGCGCGCTGACACTGGCGGGCTACCGAAGCGAGAGAATGATCAGCTCACAGACGGCAATTATATACAGCTACGTGCTCTACCTGATCGGTGTTCGAGATTACGGCGTCCAAAAGGAGGAAATGCGCCAGACGATCTCTGAATTCTTCTTTATGACAGCGCTGACCGGACGCTACACAAATTCGCCCGAGACCCGGTTCGAATCCGACTTGGCGATGGTCCGAGAACTGTCGGGGGGGTCGGCGTTCTTAGCGAAGCTGCGAGAGATTTGCAGTACGACGCTGACCGGCGATTATTGGACAACCACTCTACCGAGCCAACTGGCAACCTCCGCAGCGCGAAGCCCGTCACGTTTTGCCTATCAGGCGGCGCTCATCATGCTTGACGCGCTGGCGCTTTATAGCCCGGTCAAAATCTCGGCCATGCTCGATCCCGCGGTAAAGGGGGTGAAGGCCGCGCTTGAGCAGCATCACCTGTTCCCCCGCGGATATCTAGAAGACAGCGGTGTCACCGACCTTAGGAAAATTAACCAAATCGCTAATTTTGCGCCAGTCGAGTGGCCATCCAATATTAAAATTGGTAAGAGGCCTCCATTAGACTATGTTCCCCCTCTCGATGCCGCGCTTTCAGCCGCGCAGCGGGAGCAGGTCTATTCCTGGCATGCGCTGCCTCAACTATGGTGGAATCTCCCTTATGAGCAATTCCTGATCGAGCGGCGCAACAGGATGGCAAAGGTGATCCACGCGGCGTGGCAGCAACTCACCGGCGGTCTGCCAGAGACGGAACCAATGGGTTCTTCGGTTGCAGAGCTAATCGCCAGTGGCGAGGGCGATGCGGTCGAATTCAAGTCGACGCTCAGGACCAACCTTCACACCGGTCAACCGGATGAGAAAATGCAGATGGGGGCGCTGAAAAGCATTGCCGGCTTTCTTAACGCCAAGGGCGGAACCCTACTCATAGGCGTAGCGGACAACGGTGACGTACTCGGCCTCGGTGCCGACGGGTTCCCGAACGAGGACAAGATGGCCCTCCACGTCGGAAATCTCGTCAAGGATCGTATCGGTGACGTTTTCCTGCCCTATGTCCACACCGATTTTGAAGAATATATGGGCCAACGCGTGCTCGCTGTTCGCTGCGAAAAGGGGCCGAAGGCTGCCTTTGTGAAGGATGGGGTTGCACAGCGCTTTTTCGTACGCGGCCCGAACGCAACCGCGGAACTCGTCGGGGCGTCGGTCACCGACTACGTAAAGCAGCGGTTTCCCTGAGCTGCCGGCACAAGCTGGATTATGACCGCAATCGGCGCTGAACCGGGTGCCGGCCGGCGCCGCCGATAGCGCGCTAGCTGGCAGCCGGGAAGGGGCCAGCCGACCCAGTTGCACAGGGCTTCGCCCATGACGAGGTCGAGGTCGCGGCCCTGGAGCCAGGGCAGCTCCTCGGTGAACACGCTCACGCATTGCTGCCAGGAGCAGGGCATCCGGGTGATGTCGGTGCCCCAGAACATCCGGTCGGGGCCGAACGCGTCGAAGACGCGGTGCAGGTGCTCGATGGAAGCTGCGGAACGGATAGGCGTCTTCGGCGTAGCCGGGCTGGCCGGTCGCCTTGACCGCGACGTTGGGGTATTTGGCGAGCGCCAAGAGCTCGGGCTGGAAGCGATAGGCGGATTCGCCGCGGCTCCCCGGCGGCACGGCCAGGTGGTCGACGATCAGCTTGAGCCCCGGGTGACGCTCGGCGATCCGGCCGACGGTCGGCAGGAACAGCGCGGCGGCGAGCGCCACCGGCACGCCGGCCCGCTCGGCCGCCGGCCATAGCCAGTCGAGGCTCCCGTCGGTCATCCACTCCCGCTTGTGCCGCTCGTTGAAATAGAAGCGCAGGCCGAGCATGCCCGGCCGCTGTTTCCAACGCGCGACCAAATCGCGGCCATTCGGGTCGTCGAGATAGAACCACCCCATGATGGCGAAGCGGTCGGGGTATTTCCGCACCGCTGCGATGGCCAATTCGTTCGAAGTCGGGGTCCCACAGCACCGGGTGGATCAATGCCCGGTCGACACCGGCTTCGTCCATGGCGGCGATCGCCTGCTCCGCGGAGCACGGCTCCTGAGAACCTGTGAAGAAATCCTGCGTCGAAAGCAATGTCATTCCGGGATGCCCGCAGGGCAGGCCCGGAACCTATGAACACCGCCGTCCGCCAGCATATCGCAGGCCGGTGTGCATGGGTTCCGGGTTCGCGGGCTGCGCCCACGCCCCGGAATGACAGCGGTTTGGTATTCCTTCACAGCCTCTGACGATGCGGCGGGGACGGCGTCCCCTTTTCCCAGAGATGGATCTGGCCATCGACGATCAGCATCCGGCATATCCTTCCGGTCCGAAGATATTCGGCGGCTCCAGGATAGCCCGACCTCCGAAAATCGCCGACAGCTCCGACAAGCGGCCGGTTTCTTCCGGCAGGTGTAGAAACCGATGCACTACTCCGGCGCGGCTCCCGGCCTGTATGCTCGCGCCGGCCGGCGATAATCGATACGGGAGGTTTGGGTGGCAGGGGTGCTCGACGGGGTCAGGGTCCTCGATTTCGGGCGGTATATCGCGGGGCCCTTTTGCGCGGCGCTGCTCGGCGATCTCGGCGCCGAGGTGATCCGCATCGAGCGCCTGGGCGGCGGCGAGGACCGGCCGTTCATCCCGGTCGGCGCCGGGCCGGAAGGCGGCGGTGCGATGTTTCTGGCGATGAACCGCAACAAGCTCGGCATGACCCTCGACCCTGCCGCGCCAAAGGGCCGCGAAATCGTGCGGCGCCTCGTCGCCACCGCCGATGTCGTCGTCGCCAATCTGCCGCCTGCGGTATTGCGTGCGCTCGCCCTCGATCTCGACAGCCTGCGCCAGGTCAAGCCCGACATCGTCCTGACCACGGTCACCGGCTTTGGCGCCGGCGGGCCGCTCTCGCACAAGCACGGCTTCGACGGCATCGGCCAGGCGATGAGCGGCGCCGCCTATCTGTCGGGAACGCCCGAGCAGCCGATCGCGATCAAATTGCCGTGGGTCGATTTCGGCACCGCCTGTCTCTCGGCGTTCGGCACGTTGGCGGCATTGATCGAGCGCGGCAAGACCGGGCGCGGGCAAAAGGTCGAGGGGGCGCTGCTGCGCACCGCGATCGCCTTTGCCAACGCGACCTTGATCGAAGAGGCGCTGACCGGGGTCGACCGGGTCGCGACGCTGAACCGCGGCTTCAACGCGGCACCGGCCGATATCTATCGCTGCACCGATGGCTGGATCATCACCACCGTGATCGGCCCGGCGATGTTCCGGCGCTGGGCGCGGATGATCGGCGAAGAGCATTGGCTCGCCGATCCGCGCTTTGCCGACGACCAGGCGCGCGCCGACCACGGCGAGATCGTCTCGGCGCGGATGAGCAAGTGGTGCGGCGAGCGCAGCTGCGCCGAGGCGCTGGCGGCGCTCGAAGCCGCCAATATCGTCGCCGGCCAGCTCTATTCGCCGCAGCAGGCGCTCGACGACCCGCATATCCGCGCCGCCCGGCTGCTCGAGGAAAAGCCGCACCCGGCGCTCTCCGGCACCTACCCGCTGGCGCCGACCCCGATCGAGCTGTCGGAGACGCCCGGCACCTACCGCCGCCCGGCGCCGCTGCTCGGCGAGCACACCCACGAGATCCTGTCGCGCCTCGGCTATGCTGCGGCGGAAATCGCCGCATTGCGGGCGGAGCGGGTGATCTGATGAGCAAAGCTTTTGTCAAGGAAACCGAGGACGAGGCCGATCTGCCCGACGAAGCGCCGCCGATCCCGGCCGGGGCCAGGAATTACATGACCCCGCACGGCCACCGCCTGCTGCACGACGAATTGCGGCAATTGCGCCGGGTCGAGCGGCCGCGGGTGGTCGAGACCGTCGCCTGGGCCGCCGGCAACGGCGACCGTTCGGAAAACGGCGACTACATCTATGGCAAGCGCCGGCTGCGCGAGATCGACCGGCGCATCCGCTTTCTGACAAAGCGGCTGGAGAATGCGGTCGTGGTCGATCCGGCGCAGCAGACCCGGCGCGACCAGGTGTTCTTTGGCGCCACCGTCACCTATGCCGCCGAAGACGGAGCCGAGACCACGATCACGATCGTCGGCATCGACGAAGCCGATTTTGCGCGGCATCAGGTCAGCTGGATATCGCCGATCGCCCGCGCGCTCTTAAAGGCGCATGAAGGAGACATCGTCGAGCTGCGCGCTCCCGCCGGTGTCGAGCAGATCGAGGTGCTCCGCATCGGCTACCTTGCCGCCGATGCGGAAGCGGGCTGACTGAATCAGTCTCTCAGCCGGTCCTCTTCGCCGATCAAGCTCAGGATAAGCGAGCGGCGATGCGGCGAGGCGCGGTGCTCGAGGAGGAAGATCCCTTGCCAGATGCCGAGCTGCAGATGGCCGTCGGCGACCGGGATCGTCAGCTGGGTCTGGGTCAACGCGCTCTTGATGTGGGCCGGCATGTCGTCCGGCCCTTCGTCGTTGTGGCGGTAGAGCCGCATGTCCTCGGGCACGACCCGGCGCAAGAAATCGTCGAGGTCGCGCCGCACCTCGGGCGAGGCGTTCTCCTGGATCAGCAGCGAGGCCGAAGTGTGCGGGATATAGACGCTGAGGAGACCCGCGGCGACCCGCTCGCTCTCGACCCAGCGGGCGATGTCGGCGGTGATCTCCTTGATCTCGCGGGGTTCGGTGTCGATCGAAAGACGGGTCTGGGCGATGCGCATGGTCGAGATATGGCGCGCCGCGAGCCGCGTTTCAGCGCGCCAGCCCGGCGCGATGCGCGGCGGCGAATTCGGCCATGCCGGGAAAGCGGAAATCCCAATGCACGCCCGCTGGCGGCGGCGGGGTCGCGCCCGAGCCCGCAGCCGCGCCGCGCCGGTCGATCCAGGCGGAATGGAGCCCGAGCGCATTTGCCGGCGCGTGGTCGTGATAAAGGCTCTGCGCCGTGTGCAATATGTCGCCCTCGGCAAAGCCGGCGGATTGCAGCGCATCGAGCATATGGCGGAAATTCCGCAGGTCGGGCTTGTATGACCCGATCTCCTCGGCGGTGTAGACCGCATCGAACGCGACGCCGAGCTTTTGGGCGCTGGCGGTGAAGCTCGCGCGGTCGACATTCGACAAGATGGCGAGCTTGTAGAATCCTTTCAGGTAGGCGAGCGCCGCCGCGGAATCGGCAAAGGCCGGCCAATCGCCGACCGAGGCGCCAAAGGCGCGGTGCTCCGCCTCGCCGATGGCGATACCCCATTCCGCGGCCAGCCGGCTGTGCACAAGCCCGAGCAGCTCGGAATAGACCATGCCCGGCGTCTCCGCTTCCTGCGCGCTTTCGTGCCGGGCAAAGCTCGCCAGAATCTCGTCCGGCGGGCGCCGGGCCCGGTCCTTCTTTCGCAACGGCGTCAGCGCCTGCAAGATGCCGGTTTCCCAATCGATCAGGGTGCCGTAGCAATCGAAGGTCAGGACCTTGAAATCGATCAGGCGCATCGGCGGGTCCCCGCGGCGTCTCATTCGCGCGACGAGGAAGAGATGACGGGTTTGCCGCCGGAAGTCGATGTCGCGGTAATCGGTGCGGGTGCCGCCGGGATCGGCGCCGCGCGCCGACTCGCCGAGAACGGCACGGTGTCGGTCCTGGTGCTGGAGGCGCGCGACCGGGTCGGCGGCCGGGTCCATACCATTTCGCCGGCCGGCTTTCCGCTCGACCGCGGCGCCGAGTGGCTGCATTCGGCGGACCGCAACCCGTTGTCGCCGATCGCCCAAGAGCGCGGCTTTTCGGTCCATCGCCGCCCGCCCGAATGGACCTCGCGCCTGACGCGCAGCGGCGAGACACCCGAAGCCGAGGCCGATTGGCTCGCCACCCGCGAGGCGCACGCGCAGGCGCGCCGCACCGCCGCCGCCGGGCCCGGCGACCGGCCGCTTTCCGCCGTGCTGACGCCGGGCGGGCGCTGGAACGAGCTGCTCGACGCCACCAGCAGCTGGGCCAACGGCGCCGAGCTCGACCGGGTCTCGGTCAAGGACTACGTCACCTATGACGACCACAGCACCAGCATCAACTGGCGGCTCGGCGAGGGCTATGGCCGGCTGTTCGAGAGATTGGCCGAGGGGCTGCCGGTGGCGCTCGCAACCCCGGTGACCCGCATCGACCATGCCGGGCCGACGATCCGGCTCGACACCGGGCGCGGCAGGGTGCAGGCGGCGCGCGTCATTGTTGCGGTGCCGACCTCGATCATCGCCGAAGAGGCGGTCCGCTTCGACCCGCCCTTGCCGGACAAGCTGGCGGCGGCCGCGGGGTTGCCGCTCGGCACCGACGACAAGCTCTTTATCGGGCTCGACAGCGAAGCCGCAGGGCTCGGCCATGACGGGTTTCTGGTCGGCTCGACGACCCGCCGCGAAACCATGAGCTATCAGGTCCGGCCGCTCGACCGCCCGGCGATCTATTGCTTTTTCGGCGGCCGGTTTGCCGCCTCGCTCGAGCGCGAGGGCGAGGCCGCGATGTTCGCCTTTGCCGCCGACGAGCTGGCGGATTTGCTCGGTGGCGACATCCGCCGCCATATTTCGCCGCTGGCCTCGACCGCCTGGCGGCTCGATCCCTGGACGCGCGGCTCCTATTCCTATGCGCTGCCGGGCCATGCCGGCGACCGCGCGCGGCTCGCGGCACCGGTCGAGGATCGCCTGTTTTTCGCCGGCGAAGCCACCTCGCCGCACTTCTTTTCGACCGCCCACGGCGCCTGGACCAGCGGTATTGCCGCCGCCGACGCCGCGCTCACGAGCCTGGGGCGAGCCGCGGCCGCTCGTTGAGCCCGAGCACGCGGATCCCGGAATCGTCGAGCCGGATGGTGCTGATCGAGCCGACGGTGACCTCGAGCCGCGCGTAAAAATCGAGCGGCATGCCGAGGGCGAAGAGAAGGGCGGCACGGATCACGTCGCCATGGCTGACGACAATGACGGTTTCACTCGGATGGGCTTGCTGCAGATCGAAGAGCGCGGCGACGATCCGGTTATGCACCTGGCGCCAGCTTTCGCCGCCCGGGATGGTCGCGATGCTGCGGCAGACGTTCCACGCGTGAAAGCGCTGATCCTGGCGGATCGTGTCGGCGGTCAGCCCGGTCCATTCGCCAAAATCGAGCTCGATCACATCGTCGCGATAGCGGACCGGCAGGCCGAGCCGGTCGGCAAGGATTTCGGCAGTCTCCTGCGTGCGCTGCAGCGGGCTCGAATAGAGCGCCGCGATGGGCTCGCCGGCGAGGCGCGCGGCGACAGAGGCGATCTCGGCGCGGCCCTTGGCGGACAGCCCGACCCCCGGCAGCCGCCCATTGACCCGACCGGACACCGAGGGCTCGCCATGCCGCACCAGATGCAAAACCGTCACGTGATCACCCTTGGAGATGCTGTTGGAGATGCTGTCCGCGGTGAACGATCGTAGCGCCGGTTCCGCAGTTGACAACCGCCGGCGGCGCTGATGTATGGCCGGCAGATAGAGGTTCACCGGCCGATATGGGCGGGACGGTCCCGCGAATGTCGTCTATCGCTGGGGGCGAGCGATGCATTTGACGCAGAATTGGCAGGTCAAAAAGCCGGCGGCGGTGTCGAAGGGCGGCATCGTCGCGTCGCAAAACCGCAGCGCGGCCGAGATCGGCGCCGAGATCCTCGCGGCGGGCGGGACCGCGGTCGATGCCGTCGTCGCGGCGGCATTCGCGCTGGCCGCGGTCGAGCCGTGGAACAGCGGCCTCGGCGGGATCGGCTTTATCGTCGTGCATCCGGCCGGGGCGGCGCGAGCGGAGGTCGTCGGTTTCGGGCCGGTGGCGCCCCATGGGCTCGACCCCGCCGCCTATCCGTTGACCGGCGAAATGCACACCGAGCTCTTCACCTGGCCGCAGGTCGAGGGCGACCGCAATATCCATGGGGCTGCGTCCTTTGCGATCCCGAGCACGGTCCGCGGCTACGCGCTCGCGGTCGAGCGCTTTGGCCGGTTGCCGTGGCGCGACCTGGTGACGCCGGCGGTGGCGCTGGCGCGCGAGGGGCTGCCGGTCGATTGGTTCACCACGGTCAAGGTGGCAAGCGCCGCGGCCGAGCTGCGCCTTTATGACGAAAGCCGGCGGGTGTGGCTGCCGGACGGGTTGCCGCCGGTGTGCCCACCCGACCGGGACACGATGAATTTGCCGCTCGGCCGCCTCGCCGACACCCTCGAACGGCTCGCTGCAGCCGGCCCCGACGATTTCTACAACGGCGACATCGCCCGCTCGATCGCCGCCGATACCGCCGCCGGCGGCGGTGTGCTGTCGGCCGCGGACCTCGCCGGCTGCCGGGCACGGATCGGGCCGGCGCTCGCGATTCCGTATCGCGGCGCGACGATCCAGGCGGCGCCGGGGCTGACGGCCGGGCCGACCCTCGCCAATGTGGTCGGCGCAGCTCGCCCGGCCGGCAATTCGGCCCACGACCCGACGCTGCCTATTTCGCGGCGGTAGCCGAAGCCTTGCGTGAGGCCTATCGCGAGCGGCTGGCGCATGCCGGCGACGTCGAGACGGTTGCGCCGACCTCGACCACGCACATTTCGGCCACCGACCGCGAGGGCGGGATCGCCGCGCTGACCTCGACCCTGCTGTCGAGCTTTGGCAGCCGCTATGTGCTGCCCGGCACCGGCATCCTGATGAACAACGGCATCATGTGGTTCGACCCGCGGCCAGGACGGCCCAACTCGATGGCCCCCGGCAAACGGGCATTGACCAATATGTGCCCGGTGGTGGCGGCGCGGGACGGGCGGCCGTGGTTCGGGCTCGGTGCCTCGGGCGGCCGGCGGATCGTCGGCGCGGTATTGCAGATGGCGAGCTTTGTCGTCGATTTCGGCATGGATGCGGAAACGGCGGCGCATCATCCGCGCATCGATGTCAGCGGCGCCGATGGCGGGATCGGCATCGACCGCCGGCTCGACCCCGAAATCGCCGAACGGCTGCTGCAGGCGCCGGGTGCCAAGCTGGTCGAGCACGGGGTGTTTCCGACCCGGTTTGCCTGTCCGAATTTGGTGCTGCGCGGCGCCGATGGGCGCAACGCCGGCATTTCCGACGTGATGTCGCCCTGGTCGGGTGCGGTCGGCGAGCCCGAGCGCGCGTGAGGCGAGCAATGTTTCGGTTTGTCCGCACCGGTGCGCTGGCACTCGTGTTGCTGGCGGCGCCGCTCGCCAGCCATGCGCTCGATACGCAATCCGGCAAATGGACCGCGACCGATCCGCCGATCAACCTTGTCCATATCGATTTCGGCGAAATCAATCGGCATGGCGAGGCGGTCGGGTATCACCACCGGCCGAACGGCGTCGATCCGCCCGACGCCAAGGTGACCGAGATCGTCCAGCCGGCCGACGCGAACGGCGTCTACCGCGCGCGGGTCAGCCTGCGCGACCCTGACACCGGGGAATGGATCAAGAAAAAGGCGCCCTCGACCTTTTATCCCGACGCGATGTCCGACGGCGCGGTGGTCAGCGCCATCCTGGCGGCCTTCCGCAACGGGCAAATGCGTCGCGGCGGCCAATTTGTCGGCGCTTCGGGCCGCGGCTTCATGATCGAAGGCTGGTACCAGTCCGGGCGGATCAATGCCGCCTATCCGCTGCGCGGCCCGTGATGGCGAGGGCGGCTTTGGTCGATGTCCGCAGGCATCCGGCAGGCTATCTCGAAGCGCGCGCGCGCGCCGGCAGCGGCCGCCGCGGCGAGGTCCTGGCGAGCTTTCTGCAGAGCGACGTGCAGGGCGACGCCAGCACCGCCCAGGCGCTGCTCGCCGAGATCGCCGCCGCCGAGCGCGGCGAGCCGTCGCAGCCGGGCGGCGCCGGAAATGCTTTTGCGATCTCCATCGCCAAGGATGGCGCGGTGATCCGCAATGCCGTCCTCGAAAATTCGCCGCCGCAGCATTTCAGCCTGGCCGAGTTGCGCCGGGCGCTCGAGGCTTGGCTCGCCGCGATCGAAGAAGCCCGCGCATAATGCCGCGATGAACGATGCATCGGACCGCGGCCTGCTGCCGCCGACCATCGCACGCCCGGTGGTCCGGCCGCGCGATGCCGCTTCGCTGATCTTGCTTCGCGGCCAAGGGGCGGCAATCGAAGTGCTGGTCGGTCGCCGGCCGCTCTCGGCGCGGTTTATGCCCGGCGTCTATGTCTTTCCCGGTGGTGCGATCGAATCGCGGGACGGCAGGGCTTGGGATCTCGAAAGCGGCGCCGAGACGCTCACGCCGAGACTGCTCCGCTCCGCCCGGGCCGCGATCCGCGAGACCTGGGAGGAGGTCGGGGTGCTGCTCGGCCGGCCGGCCGGCACGGTCGGGTCGCAGACCGGAGCC
The DNA here is from genome assembly GCA_963702685.1 of uncultured Alphaproteobacteria bacterium. GTDB lineage: Bacteria > Pseudomonadota > Alphaproteobacteria > ATCC43930 > CGMCC-115725 > AP-15. The sequence continues at coordinate 318,710 of CAVPDQ010000020.1, forward strand.
AAGGAGGCGCCGGTCGAAGAGGCCTATCGCGAGCGTGGCCTCGTCGCCGCCCTCGATTGCCTGACCTATGTCGGGCGGGCGATCACGCCTGCGCATTCCAACCGCAGGTTCAACACGAGATTTTTTCTGGCCGCCGCCGATCATGCGGTCGGCGAGCCGGAAGCGAGCGTGGAGCTCGAAGACGCCGGCTGGCACCGGATCGACCAGAATATGCTCGACGGGTTCCGCGATGTGACCCGGTTCATGCTGGAGCGGGCGATCAGCATGCGCAGCGGCGCCATCGCCAGCGATCCGCCGCTGTTCTACTGGGCCAAAAACGCCCGCCGCATCGGCATCTGCCGCGAAAGCTCGTGAGGGCCCCCGTCAATCAGCCTCGGCCTCGATCCCGAGAGCCATGGTCCGGCCATGCGTTTCGCGGCCGAGCAGCACAAACGCCAGCCCTACCAGCAGCATGCAAAACGCCAGAAACAGGAAGGCCGGAAACACCGCCGCCTCGGTCGCTTTCGGCGACAAGAAATTCCCGGAGCCGGCGATCACGGCCAGGCTGAGCGGACCCAGAATCTTGCCGATCCCGGCCGCCGCATGGCCGAGGCCCGAAGCGCGCGCGCCCATGCTCACCCCGTATTGCTCGATCGAGTACGGAGCGAGGTTGCTGAGGCCGGCATCGACAAAGAACGACGAGGCGGCGACCAGGACCACGAACAGCGGGAACCCGCCAATCAAGACCGCGCTGAAATATCCTGCGAGGACAAGAAATATCGCCGCCATAAAACCGCAGACAATGCCGAGCAGCCGCCGCCCCAGCTTTTGTGCGATCGCCGAGACGAGCAATCTGCCGACAATCGCGCAACCGGTGACATAGACATAATATTGGGCCGCCTGGGCCACGGAAATATGGAGGACGAGGGAAACAATAGTCGGCCCCCATAAGAGCGCGCCGAAGGCCGCCGTCGTCGAGCCGCCCCAGAGCAGGATCGTTTGCCAGAAGAGCCGCGGATCGGCGTAGAGCTCGGCAAGGCTCGCGCGCGGTTCGGCGGCGGGCTTTGCCGCGGTCACCGGAACGCGGTCGAGCGGCATGCGGAAATGCCTGGCTGTTTCCGCGCGGGCCTCGTCGAGGCGCCCTTTGGCCACGAGCCAACGCACCGATTCGGGCAGGATGAGCCACGCCAGCACGCCGATCACGATCGGCAACAGGCCGAGCATGGCCACGCCGCGCCAGCCGAGAACCCGAAGCAGCGCATGCGAGGTAAAGGAGGCGAGCAGCAGACCGACGCTCGCCGAAGCGACAAAGAGGCTGGTCATGCCGCTGCGCCAGCGTGTCGGGGTCAGCTCGACGACAATGGTCAGCGCCGGGGTGATCGCGGCGGCGAGCCCGAACCCGACCAGAATGCGCAAGATCGACAGCGGCACATAGGCGCCGTCCGGCAGGAGCCCGATCGCCCCGCCGGCGAGCCCGCAAATCAAGGTGCCGGTCACGGTCTGCATCTTTCGGCCGAAGCGGTCGGCGAGCGCGCCCCAAACGAGCGCGCCGAGGATCGCCCCGATCCCGCTGCCATAGAGAATGGTCGCGGCCTGGCCGTAAGTCAGATGCCATCTCGGCCCGATCACCGCCAGAATAAAGGCAATCAGAAAGAAGTCGAAGAAATCGAGGACGTAAACCAGGGCGAGCACGGTGTAGCTCGCCCAGTAGCGGCGATTGAGCGGCGCCCGGTCGAAGAGCGCCAGCAAATCTTCCGATGTCGGCGCCACCAATTCGGCCAGGCCGTTTCGTCTAGTGCGCCTGGCTGCCCAATACTCCGGAAGGCGCGCGGCGTGCGGCTTCTTCGTCGACGCTTTGCGCCATCGCCTTGCCGTGCGTTTCGACGCCGAGGATCAGGAACGACAGGCCGACCAGCGCCATGCAAAAGGCGAGGAACAGGAAAGCCGGGAAGACCGCCGCCGCGGTCGCCTTGGGCGAGACGAGATTGCTGGTGCCGGCGATCAGCGCGAGGCTCAGCGGCCCGAGGATCTTGCCGACGCCGTTGGCGGTCTGGCCGAGCCCCGAGGAGCGCGCGCCGAGGCTCACGCCATAGCTTTCGACCGTATAGGGCGCCAGGTTCGAAAATCCGCCCTCGATGCAAAAGGTCGAGCACATCAGCAAGATCACCAGCAGCGGCAACCCGTTGACGATGACCCCGTTGTAATAGCCGGCGGCGGCGAGCGCCACGGTGCCGCCAAAGCCCCACAGCACGCCCAGCACGCGTCGCCCCACCAGCGGCGCCACCATGGTCACGATGATCTTGCCGAACACGCCGGCGGCGGAGACAAAGACGAAATATTTTGCCGCCTGGGGCACCGGCACTTTGAGGAGCAGCGCCACGATCGTCGGCCCCCACAAATAAACACCATAGCCCGCGGTCGACGAGCCGCCCCAGATCAGCAGCGTCTCCCAGAACATCCGCGGATGGGCGAGGAGATCGAGCAGATTGCCGCGCGGCGGAACCGCCGGTGGAATGGTCGGCAGCGGCACCTCTTGGAGCGGCAGGCCGAGCTGCTTGGCGACCCCGGCACGGGCCTCGGCAAAGCGGCCCTTGGCGGCGAGCCAGCGCACCGATTCGGGAGTGAAGAGCCAAACCAGGATGCCGATCAGCGCGGCGACAAAGCCGAGCAACGCAACCCGCCGCCAGCCATACGGCCCCATGATCGCGGCCGAGACCAGAGGCGCCAGAAAACCGCCGGCCGAGGCGAAGACGACATAAAAGCTCGTCGCCATCGTGCGGTGCCGGGTCGGGGTCAATTCGACAACGACCGTCAAGGACGGGGTCACCGCCGCGGTCAGCCCGAGGCCGACAAAAAAGCGCAATATCGCAAACAGCCACCACGCCCCCTCGGGGATAAAGGCGATCAGCCCCGAGCTGACGGCGCAGATCAAGGTGCCGATCACCATCTGCGGCTTGCGTCCCCAGGCGTCGGAAAAGGCGCCGAAGACCAAGGCGCCGACGATCGCGCCGACCCCGCCGCTGTACAGGATCACCGCCGATTGGCCATAGGTCAGGTGCCACTCGCGCGCGACCGCCGCCAGCAGGTAGCCGACCACCAGAAAATCGAAAAAATCGAAGACAAAGACCGCCGACATCAGGATGAAGGTCGCCCAATAGCGGGCGTTGAGCGGCGCCCTGTCGTACAGCGCCAACAGGTCTTCTGACGTCCTGGCCTGCATGTTTCCTCCGCATCGGCAACAAGTCCGGAACCCCGGCTCGTTATCTCCAATTGCGGTTTATGCCGTGCGACGCCCCGCCGTCAACCGAGTGGCGCCGCGGCGGTCAGTCGGTCTCGGCGCCGAGCGCAACCGGGGCGCGCCCCAAATCTTCCTCGCCCTCCAGGGTCATCGGCCGGCCGTGGGTTTCGCGCCCGAGAACGGCAAAGGAGAGCCCGACCAAAAGCATGCCAAAGGCGAGGAACAGAAAGGCCGGGATCAAGGCCCCTTCGGTCGCCTTGGGCGAGACGATGTTGCTGGTGCCGGCGATCAGCGCGAGGCTCAACGGCCCCAAGATCTTGCCGATGCCGTTGGCGGTCTGGCCGAGCCCCGAGGAGCGCGCGCCGAGCCGCACCCCGTAGCTCTCGACCGTATAGGGTGCCAAGTTTGAAAAGCTGCCGTCGATGCAAAAGGTCGAGGCGCAAAGCGCGACGACGATCAGCGGCACCGCGCCGACGAAATTGCTGCCGCAATAGCCGACCGAAGCGAGCGCGATCACGCCGCCAAAGCCCCACAGCACACCGAGGGTGCGCCGTCCGATCAGCGGCGCCAGAAACGAGACGACGACCTTGCCGAAAACACCGGAGCCGGCGACCCAGACAAAGTATTTCGCCGCCTGTGGCACCGGCACCTTCAGCAGCAGCGAAATGACCGTCGGCCCCCACAAATAGACACCATAGGCCGCGGTCGCCGCACCGCCCCAGATCAGCAGGGTCTCGCAAAAATGGCGCGGCTGCGCCAACAGCTCCGACAACCGGCCGCCCGGCATCTCGACCGGTGCGACGCTCGGCAGCGGCACCGATTGGAGCGGCACCCCGAGCTGCCTCGAAGCTTCGGCGCGGGCCTCGGCGTACCGCCCCTTCGCGGTGAGCCAGCGCACTGATTCGGGCACGAACAGCCAGGCCAGCGCTCCGACCACGGCAACAAAAATCCCGAGCATGGCCATGCCGCGCCAGCCGATCGCAGCCAACAGCGCGGCCGAGGTGATCGACGCGAGCAGGCCGCCGCCAGTCGCGAACGCCACGTAAAAGCTGGTGACAAAGGTGCGGTGCCGGGTCGGGGTCAGCTCGACGACGATCGTCAGGCACGGCACCACCGCGGCGGTCAGGCCGAGGCCGACGACAAAGCGCAAGAGGGCAAAGAGCTGCCAGGCGCCATCCGGCACAAAGCCGATCAACGCCGCCGCGGCACCGCAGATAAAGGTGCCGATGATCATCTGCGCCTTGCGCCCCCAGGCGTCCGCCAGGGCGCCAAAGATCAGCGCGCCGGCGATCGCGCCGAGACCGCCGCTATAGAGGATCAGCGCCGATTGACCATAGGTCAGGTGCCACTGCGGCCCGACCACCGCCAATAGAAATGCGACCACCGAGAAATCGAAGAATTCGAGCACCGTGATCGCCGACAGGATCGCAAACGCCACCCAATAGCGGGTGCTGAGCGGCGCCTTGTCGTACAGCGCCAAGAGGTCTTCGGAAGTCTGTCCGGGCATCGCTTCCCCCAATGCGCCGGCAGCGGCGACCGGCTTTTCGCGTCCACGATTATGGCCTCGCCGCAGCGCCGTCAATTGCCTCGGGCCAGCGCGGCGCCAGCGTCGGCGCTCTCCGCCTCGGAGATTTCCTCGGCCGGCTCGACATTCCGCGGACCGCCCCTTAGGCTCGAACGATGCAACTGCCCGCGCATACCCGCTATGACTACGTGCCGATCCACAAGCGCGCGCCATACGATTGGCCCGAGGGCGCGCGGCTCGCGGTCACCTTTTGCAACAATATCGAGCATTTCGCGTTTGGCGCCGGGCTCGGCAGCGATTCGACCGGTGCCGCGGCAGCGCAGAGCCACCGCAACTATGCCTGGCGCGACTACGGCAACCGGGTCGGCCTCTGGCACTACCTCGATCTCCTCGACGAGTTCGGATTGCCGGGCGCGCACAACGTCAACTCGGCGGTGCTCGAACATTGCCCGGACATCGTCGAGCGGTTGAACGGGCGCGGCGACGAATATGTCGGCCACGGCCGCACCAATTCCGAGCGCCAGGACGTGCTGTGGGAGGCGGACGAGCGGCGCCTGATCGCCGACTGCACCGAGGTGGTGACGCGGCTCTCCGGGCGGCGGCCCGAGGGCTGGCTCGGCCCCTATATCGCCGAGACCGCGCAAACCCTCGACCTCCTGAAAGAGGCGGGCTACCGCTATGTCATGGATTGGGCGATGGACGACCAGCCGGTCTGGATGCGGACCCGTTCGGGGCCGATCCTGTCGGTGCCCTACCCGCTCGAGCTCAACGACTCGCCCTCGCTGGTGTTTCGCCGCCACACCGGGCGTCAATTCGCCGAGATGATCATCGACCAGTTCGACGAGATGCTCGATCAATCAAAAAAATATCCGCTCGTCTTTGCGGTTTCGGTGCACCCCTTCATTATCGGTCAGCCCTTTCGGCTGCACGCGTTTCGCGACGCGGTGCGCCACATCTTGCGAGAGCGCGAGCGCCTGTGGATCACCACGCCCGGTGAGATCGCGCGCTATTGCGAGGGGCTGCCCACGGGGACCGTGCCCGGCTCGGCCTGACCGGCGGCACCCCCGGGCTCGCCCGGCTGCTTGGCGCCGAGCCGCAACAGCGGCACCAAGAGAAAGATCGCCGCGGTCGAGGTGGCGGAGACGACGATCAGCGGCGCGAGCCGGCTGTGAAAGGCGTGCTCGTAAAGAAACGAGCCGATGTTGTTCGATGCGGCCGAAGACAGGTTGAGAAACGACATCAGCGCGGCAAAAGCAAAGCCCTCGGCCCGCTTTGGGCAGTAATCGGCGGCGAGGCTCAGGGTCGCGACAAACGCGATCATCCCCGCCGCTCCGCTGAAGAAATTGATGATTGCGGCGCTCGCCTCGCCCGCCAGCAGCAGAAAGGCGGCCGTTGTCACGACGCCAACCAGGATGCTCAGATTGAGCATTTGCTTCGAGCTCAGCCCGCCGCCAAATTTCCGGTAGACGAGGGCGCCGGCGATCCAGCCGGCCGCGTTGATCGCACCCAAAATACCGATATAGGCTTGCGAGAATTTGAGGGTGTCGGTCATGTAATAGTAGAGGGGCAGGCCAAAGCCAGGATTTAAGTAATATAGGAAAAGGAACGCCCCGATGACCCACAATTCCTTCATCTTGAAGGTGGCGAGGAAGCCGCGAAAGGTGCTTTTGAGCTCGGCGAGGTCGAGGCGGCTCGGCGCCTCGTCGATCAGAAAGAGCGCGCCGAAAATCGCGGCAAAGGGGGCGACGGCGATGATCGCCGCGGCGGTGTGCAAGGCACCCGCCGGCGACAACCGCGCCACCAGCTCGCCACCGACAAAGGCGCTCGCCATCGCCGCGATGTTAAACCACAGCCATTGCTGGTTGATAAAGGTGTCGCTCGCCTTGAGCCGTTGCCCATTCTCGACCAGGACTGCCCCGCACAAGGTGCTGGAGATCGCCATCGCATAGGCGGTCGCGAGCAGAATCAGGATCAAGGCGCCCGGCCCGGTGACGAGCGCCGCCCCGGCATAGGCTGTCGCCGCGATCGCATTGGCGAGGACGAGATAGGCCTTGCGGCGGTAGCCGAAGAGCGGCACGAAATCGGACACGATTCCGTACAGGGGCTTGATGATCCACGGCAGGTTGAGCACGGTCAGCCAGGCGGTCACCTGGACCGGGGTCCAGCCATAGACCTGCTTCAAGAAATAATTCAGCGGCTGCGCAATCAGCCCGCCGGCCTGCCCCAGCCCCTCGACCACATAGACGAGCGCAAAAAACAGCATCAGCCGCCGCATCTGCCGGCGCTCGGGCGCCGCTACCCTACTCTCCACGGCTCGTCACTGGCTGTCGGATCGCTGCGCCACCGCCGCAGTCATCGCTTTCGCAGCACCATTCCCTGAAGGTAAAAATACCCCAAATTCAAAGCCACGAACCTCTGAGCGCATCGGCCGAGAGAGACTCCGGCGTCGTGGTCAAAATTCAATCCCAAAACATTCATCGGACGTGACGAAGCGCAGTCAAAATGCGGGAGAAAGTGAGCCTCGCCTGCTGAGACCAGAGTTTATTTGACCGCGACGATGACTTCGATCTCGACCGGGATGCTGCCGGGGAGCGAGCTCATGCCGACGGCCGAGCGGGCGTGGCGGCCCTTCTCGCCGAACACTTCGACAAAGAGGTCGGAGCAGCCGTTGACGACACTCGGATGGTCGGCGAAATCGGGGGCGGCGTTGACCATGCCCAGCACCTTGACGATACCCTCGACCCGGTCGAGATCGCCGCCGAGCGCCTCGCGCATGACCGCGATCAGCACCAGCCCGACCGCGCGGGCATAGCGATAGCCGTCTTCGACCGACATGCCGGCGCCGAGCTTGCCCCGCGGCATCGCGCCACCAGCGCCGGGCGGGCCTTTGCCCGACAGATAGAGCAGATTGCCGACGCGCTTGGCATGGACGTAATTGCCGATCGGCGCGTCGATCCCGGGCAGTGCGATGCCCAGCTCCCGGAGCCGCTCCTCGGTCTTCATTCCCCCGCCTCCGCCGAATTACGGCCGCAGCATAGCCGAAGCGGCGGCGGTGTTCAGCGGCAACGATAGGTCGCGATCTCGGCGCTGCCGTCGCGGTCGTCGGCGGCGAGCGCGGCCGCCTTGCCCGATGATCGGCAGTGCAGCTCCGCCGTCTGCGCGGCGGCGGTCGCGCCGAGCTCGTCGGGATACCAGCGCAGCGCAATCGCCTCGGGCGAGCGAGCGAGCGTCCAAGGCGGCCCGGCGCAGCCCGCCAGCGTCGCCACCAGCACAATTGCGCCCGCCGCCGCAAGCCGCGCCCCATCGACATTTCAGCGCCATTCGTCAAGCCCTCCGCCAACCGCAAACACCGGCGCAGATGGTCGGGTTCAGCGATCGCCGGCCCCATCTCGCAGAATCAGTTTTCGCGCATTCCGGCACGGCGCAGCGCGGGGAAATAATTGGCTTCGGCGAGCGCGCGGATCTTGGCGTTGTCGTACCAGATCGATTTTTCGGCGGTCGCCAGATTGGCATAGAGGGGGCTCAGCCGCTGGGCCTCGGCAAGCTCCTCGGCGGCGCGCTCGGTATCGCCCTTGCCCGCATAGGCGGCGGCGAGAAAGGCGTGGACAAAGGGGAGCCGCGCATTTTCGCTGCGGGCTTTTTCCAGACGCCCCAGGGCCTCGTCGATATTGCCCTGGAGCAGGTCCATGACCCCGATACGGCCGTACCAGACAGCGATGCCGGGCTCGTGCGGGCTCAACCGAATCGCCTGCTCGATCGCCGGGATCGCACCGTCGAGCGTGCCGGAGAGGAACTTGCACCAGCCGACATGGGCGTAAGCCGGGGCGCGGCTGCGGTCGAGCGCGATCGCGGTCTCGTATTCCGGGATCGCCTCGGCGCAACGCGCCTGCGCGCGCAACACCTGTCCTTTGACGTAATGCGCCAGAGCGCTGTTCGGCGCGGCGGCGAGCGCACGGTCGTCGAGGTCGCGGGCGCGGCGCAGATCGAGGCTCGGGAAATCGCTGAGCTCGTCGAGGACGCGCACGACCAGCACGCCGGCGAGCCATGCCTGCGCATCGGAGAGGCTCGGATCGAGCGCCAGCGCGGTTTCGAAATCGCGCACCGCCTCGTCATAGGTCTCGCGGGCGATGGGCTTCGTTAACTCGGCACGGCCGCGCAGGATGTAATCGAGCGCGTCGGGATGGGCGATCGGGCGGCTGGCTTCGGCGATCGCCAGCTGCGACTGCAAGGCGCGCGCGATCCGCGCCGTAATCTCGTTCTGCACGACCAAAAGATCGCCGATGTTGCGGTCGAAGCGTTCGGCCCAGAGCTGGGCGCCGCTCACGGCATCGACCAGCTGGACATTGATCCGCACCTCCTTGCCGGCACGCTGGACGCTGCCTTCGAGCGCATAGCGCACGCCGAGGTCGCGACCGATCTTGCGGGCGTCTACCTGCTTTCCTTTGTAGGTAAAGGCGGTGTTGCGGGCGATCACCATGCTGCCTTGGATGCGCGACAGGTCGGTGGTCAGGTCGTCGGTGATGCCGTCGGCGAAATATTCCTGCTCCGGGTCGTTGCTGAGGTTGGCGAAGGGCAGCACGACCATCGACAGCCGCGGCGCGGAATTGGGTTGCCCGATCGATAGGAGAGCCGCAGGCCGCAGCCACCACCCGGCGCCCGCCAGGACTGCGATCAGCAGCGCTATAACCGCTCCGAGAACGAGCGGGCGCGTTCCTCTGCGGCGGGTGCCGGAGCCGGCCGTCCCCGGCGCGCGATCGATGCTTTGGTCGAGCCGTAAAACGCGCACCGGGTCGGCGATGTTCTTGACGCGCTGCTCGCCGAGGCTGGTGAACGCGGCCGGCAGTCGGGCGCCGATCTGCTCGCGCACCGCCCCCGAGATGCAGATGCCGCCGGGCTCGGCCAGGGTTTGCAGGCGGGCGGCGATGTTGACGCTGTCGCCGAAGAGGTTCGACCCCTCGACGATGGCGTCGCCGACATGAATGCCGATGCGAAACCGCATTTGCGCGTCGGGCGGCTTGCCGGCATTTTCTTGGGCAATGGCGTGCTGGACGGCGACGGCGCATTCGACCGCGTCGAGGGCGCTGGCAAAATCGGCGACCACGCTGTCGCCGGCGGTGTTGAAGATGCGGCCGTGATGCTCGGCGATCAGCCGGTCGAGAACGACGCGATAGGCTTGCAGCCGGCGCAAGGTGCCGACTTCGTCCCGCCCCATCAGCCGGCTGTACTCGGCGACGTCGGCGGCAAAGATCGCGGCGAGCTTGCGCTCGACCGCCGGGCCTGCCGTCACCCGGCCCTCCTCACCGGCGCTTCCCTCGGAAACCACTGGCATGCAAGCATTAATATAGCATGCTTTTCGGGTCTCGACCGGACAGGATCGGGCGGTGCCGACGACACTGCACGGCTATGTAACCGATATCCCGTATCTGCGCGATTTCAAGCCGATGCAGGCGCCGGCCTGGCTCGACCATGCGGCGCTCGTCAACGGCGTCGCGCCGCCCGAGCGCGGCGGCGGGTTTGCCTGGTGCGATCTCGGCTGCGGCCAGGGCGTGACCGCCGCAATTCTGGCGGCAACCCATCCGCGCGGGGTGTTTTACGGCATCGACGCGATGCCGGCCCATATCGACCATGCGCAGCACCTCGCCGCCGAAGCGGGGATCGCGAATGCACGCTTTGAAGCCGCCGATTTCGCCGACGCCGCCGAGCGCGACTATCCGCCTTTCGACTACATCGTGGCGCACGGGGTCTATAGCTGGATCGATCCGGCGAGTCAGGCTGCGTTGCGGCGTTTTATCGACCGTCACCTGAAACCGGGCGGCCTCGTCTATCTCAGCTATAATGCGATGCCGGGCTGGGCGCGCGACCTGCCGTTTCAGCATTTGTTGCGGGCGCTCGGCGAAACCTTTGCCGGCGACAGCGGGCATCGCGCCGCCGCCGCGGCGGGGCTGATCGAAACCTTGTCCGGTGCCCCGGCTTTGGCCCCGAGCTTTACCCTCGGCGAGCTGCGCCGGCGGCCGCAAGACTATCCGCCGGCTTATCTCGTGCACGAATTTATGCATGCGGCATGGCGACCGCTCTACGTCACCGAAATGCGGGCGGCGATGCGGGCGATCGGGCTGATGCCGGCCGGCTCGGCGACACTTATTGAAAACGACGACGCTCTGGTGCTGGCACCCGCGGCACGCGCCCTATTGGCGCAGCTCGGCGACGACGACCTGCGCGAGCTGGCGCGCGATTATTTTCTCGACCAGCGCCTGCGCTGCGACCTGTTCGCCCGCGGCAACCGCCGGCTCGAGGCCGGGGAGCGGCTGGCGCAGATTTCCGCCCGCAGCTTTGCGCTCGCCCGCCCCGCGACGGCGCTCGGCTATGCCGCCGACACGCCGGCCGGCCGCCTCGCTTACGACACGCCGGCGGCACGGGCGATCGTCTCGGCGCTTGCAGCGGCGCCGTGCCGGCTCGGCGAGATCGCCGATACGCACCGGCCAGAGCTGCTGGAGGCGATGCTGCTCTTGTGCGCCGTCGGCGACGCGATGCCGGTCGAAGCGGCCGGGGGACCACCTAACACCGCCGATGTCGCCGCCTTGAACCGGGCGCTGTGGCGCCGCCTCGACGGACGCGAACAAGTCCTCTGGCTGGCGCTGCCTTGCGGCACCGCGCTGGCGGCGGCACCCGGCCTGCTGCATCGGCTGCGCGACGGCACGGTATCGACGACGGGGAATATCCGGGCTGGCGCGATTTTCTCTTGGCCCACGGGCTCGCGATCGGCAAGTGAACGGCCGCCGCTCGCCCTCCACCAAGCGCCGCGGCATATTTCTTCGCTGGCATCGCCGCTTCGGCCGCTTTAAGTTCGCTGCTCCAAGCTATTGCGGGCAATCGGAGAAACGGTAATGGCGTTCGAATTCGGCATGTTCCATGAATTTCAGTGCCCGGCGGGCACCACCCAGGAGGCCGCCTTTGCCGAATCGTTCGAGCAGGTCGATGCGGCGGAACGGTGGGGGCTCGACGCGATGTGGCTCGCCGAAATCCACGTCGCCCCCGAGCGTTCGGTGTGCTCGGTGCCGTTGACCGTCGCCGCCGCCATCGCCGCGCGCACCAAGAACATCAAGATCGGCACCGGGGTCCAGGTGTTGCCGCTGTGCCATCCGCTGCGGGTCGCCGAGGAGGCCGCCACGGTCGACCAGATCAGCCATGGCAGGCTGATTTTCGGTGTCGGCCGGTCCGGGTTTCCGCGCACCTACGAGGCCTATGGCGTGCCCTATGGCGAGAGCCGCGAGCGCTTTGCCGAAACGCTCGAAATATTAAAGCGGGCGTGGACCGAGGAATCGTTTTCCTATTCGGGCAAATACTACAGTTTCGAGAATGTGCGCCTGACGCCAAAGCCCTATCAAAAGCCGTGGCCCGAGATCCGCATCGCCGCCAACAGCGCCGATACGTTTCCGGCGATCGCCAAGCTCGGCCATGGCGTCTTTGTCGCGGTGCGCCTGGGCACATTGTCCGAGCTCGGCCCCAACATCCAGGCTTACCGCGAGGCCTGGAAGGCGGCCGGACATCCGGGCGAAGGCAAGGTGTTTTTGCGGGCGCCGGTTTATGTCGCCGATACCGCTGATGCCGCGCGCTCCGAGCCCGAGGACAGCATCATGTATTTCTACCGCTATCTCGGCGAGCGGCTCGAGGATTCGGCGACGCGGGCCGGGGTGCGCGCGGTCGAGGACCGCGCCGCGCGCGGCCGCCGGCTGCAGACCATCAGCTATGACGAGGCGTTGCGCGACAAGATCATTGTCGGCACGCCGGGCCAGGTGACCGACCGGCTGATGGGGCTCAAGGAGGAATTGGGCCTCGACGGCATCCTCGCCGAGATGAATTGCGGCACCAGGATCCCGCACCAGCGGGTCATGCGCTCGCTCCAGCTGTTGTGCGAAGAGGTCAAGCCCCGCTTCCACTGAGCTCGGCCACAGGTGCCGGAGGCTCTCGATCCGAGAGGTGGCGCCCATGATCAAATGGGGGCGAACCGCCGCCCTTTCCCGCATGGTCGCCGAGCGCGACGGTTGGCTGGTGCTTCGCGAGCAGCGCATTTCCTCGTTGGAAGAGGTGATCTCGCGACTGGAGAAAACGTTGCGGGATCGCGAAGCATTGATTCACGATCGCGAGCGGGCGGCGGAATCGGAGATCTCGCGGCGCGATACGACAATCCGGGAGCGGGAGGAAAAATCCTCTGGCTCGAAGGACAAGTGCGCCGGCTCGAGACCCCACGGCTCCCACCACGTACGCAAGACCTTCGGCAAAGAGTGAAAGAAATGCTTTTACGTCTTCCGGGATGGTGTCCGGAGCAAAAGGCGGTATGGATGGCGGAGCAAATCTCGAACAACGGCTACAAAGTCGCGGCCGAGCTCGGGGTTTTCGCCGGCCGCTCGGTATTCCCGATCGCGCTGGCGATTGCAGCGAACCAGGGACATGCCGTCTACGCGATCGACGCCTGGGAGAACGAGGTCGCGACCGCAACGCCGACCAGCGAGCAAGATTACGTGTGGTGGGACAATGTCGATCTGGTCGACATCAAAAGCCGCTTTTTGCGCGAGATGGTCTCGCAAAATCTCGTCAGCTTGGTCAAGATTTTAGAGCTGCGGTCCGCCGAAGCCTGCGCAGCCTTGTCACAGCAGATCGGGTGCGGGATCGATTTCCTGCACATCGACGGCGCGCATTCCGAGGCCGATGCGGTCTTCGACGTCACCAATTGGTCAAAGCTCGTGGCTCCTGGGGGAACCATCGTGCTCGACGATATCGATTGGCCGGGCGTGCAAGCGGCAAACTCGTTTCTCGCCGCCCGATTTGACCGCACCGCGGAGTTTCGCGGCGACGGCTTCGCTTTTGCGGCCTTCCGGGTTCATTAACGCCGTCCCCGCGCGCTCCGCCGGTGTCGGGACACGGCGCGGCGCTGGCCGAAGCGCGC
>CAVPDQ010000021.1:0-134231 GCA_963702685.1 uncultured Alphaproteobacteria bacterium
GGCTCATTTGCGGCAAAGGTCACGTCCGCCGGCACGATGGCCGCAATCATCTGTTGCGCGCGACGGTTCAGGTGGTCGGCACGGCTCGCATCGATTGCGGTGCACGCGCCTTGATTTGTATGATCGAAACGCCACCCCTTGCAGCCGAGGAGCAACCCATGTCTGCGAGCGAGCAATCGAGCCGTCCGGTTCAGGGGCTGCGCGTTCTGCTGGTCGAGGACGAAGGCCTGATCGGGCTGCTGCTCGAGGACATGCTCGTTGACCTCGGACACGTTGTCGTGGGCCCGGTCGCGCACCTCGAAAAGGCGGTCGAGATGGCCCAGCGCGAGGCCATCGACGTTGCCGTCCTGGATATAAATATCAATGGCGAAGAGAGCTATCCGATCGCCGATGCGCTGGCTGTCCGCAACATTCCGTTTGTCTTTTCCTCCGGCTACGGCAAGGCGGGCCTGCCGGCGCCGTATCGCGGCCATCCGACCCTACAAAAGCCGTTCCATCAGGACGACCTCGAACAGCTGCTGGCGAAGGTGCTCCCTTAAATTCGCGACCTCAGCGAGGCGAGGCGCCGGCTTCGACTACGCTCGACGCTTGGCGAGGTAGAGGCTGGTGATCATATTGCGGCTGACGCGGCCGCCGAACTCTTCGAGCGCGATCCGCCGAAGCTCGGCCAGCACCGCCGGTCGGTCCGCGCGGACGTTGATATTGGAATAGGTCGCGTACAGCGCCGCCGTTTGGTCGGGATCGAGCACGAGCGACCAGGCGCTGGTCCGAGCCTCGAGGTCTTCGAACGCGCCGGCACGCTCGATCGCTGCAATTCGGGCCTTGCGATCGAGGGCGAACGGAATCCCTCCTTGGCCCGCGGACGGGCTGAAGGGGCCGTTGAGCAGCTCCTTTGTCGCGTCGTGGAACGGATCGGGGCGGGCATCGTCGCCAAACACGTTCCACACCATGGCCCACCAGCCGCGGGGCCGAAGCAAGCTCGCGATCTTGGTCAAGGCCGCCTTCTCGTCCAGCCAATGAAAGGCGGTGGCGCTGATGCCGAGATCAAAGGCCGCTTCCGGCAAGACCGCCTCCTCAAAGGTCGAGACGGTCACCTCCAGAGCCGCGTCCGGATTTTCATTGCGCAGGTAATCGGCAAGGCGCCGGTCGGGCTCGATCGCGACCAAAGGGTCGGCGCCGAGATCGAGCATTCGGCGCGTCGCGGTGCCGGTGCCAGGCCCGATCTCAAAGACCGCGGCTCCATCCTCGAGGCCGCATCGGTCGTGGAGCGTTTTAAAGACCCAGCCGGGATAGGCTGGCCGCGCGGCGTGATACCCCGCAGGGTCGCTGCCGAACGCGACGCGCCCTTCTGCACGCTCGATGTAATTCGCCACCAGGATCTCCGCGGGACCACATTTACCGCACCTGTCCCGAACGTGGCCACCCCGCGAGGGTCAGACGTTTGTCACGCTTCAGAGATGAAGCGCCAGGGCTGCGGCATAGGCATATCCCGCCAGCAGGGAGCCCGTAATGGCGAAGCCGATATAAAGCGCGAAGGCGCGGGGCTTCACTAACGCCCACACGGCTACCATCGCAGGGAAACCCGTCGCGCTGGTCGCCAACATAAAGGCGAGACCCGTCGCCGGGCTCACGCCGAGACCTATCAGGCCTGAAACGAACGGGATCGCGGCAAAACTGTTCAGGTAAACGGGAATCCCGATTGCCACGGCGAGAGGCACCGCAAGCGGCCCGGCGCCAGCGCCCAACCACTGGCCGACGAGATTCGTCGGCAGCCACGAGACCATCAGGCTTTCAAGCGCATAGGCGACGGCAAGCCAGCGCACGAGAAACCAACCGGTCGAGGTAGCGGTCGTCAAAAATCGTTGCGCCCTTGCAGCGTCGGTCCAGAAACGCCACAGGACGATCGGGTTGGGCGCCGCGAGAGACGCACCAGATACTGTCTTGGCGGAGCCGCAGCAGGATTTTGCCGGCGGCGGTGCAGTGACAGCCGGCTTTGATCCGCAGCAAGAGCGCGTACTCCTGGCATTTATGCGAAGCGCGGCTGGTGCGTCCAGCCAGCCGGCGCGAACCAGCATCATGGTGCCGAAGCCGCTCAACATTCCCATGGCCACGGCGCTCAAAATCTTCGCGGATGCAAAGCCGATCCCGAGCACGCCCGAAGCGATGAAGAATTGCGTCGGGTCCATCAGCGGCGAGGAAATCCAGAACGCCATAACCGGCGCAAGCGGCACGCCAGCGCTGAGCAGACCCGCTACGAGCGGAATTACGCCGCAGGAACAGAACGGCAGCGCCACGCCGATCACAGACGCCACGATAATCATGCGACTTTCGCGCCCCTTGAAGGCTTTCGCTGCGAGCTGATCAAGGCCGGTCGCCCGGGCTGCCGCGGCGATGCATACCGAAGCGAAAAGCCACGGGCCGATTTCGGCCAGCTCACGAGCGACGTATCGGGCCGTGGCGATCGCTTGGTTAGGGCCGTAAATCCAGAGCGCTGCAAAGAGACACGCCAGTCCGATCAGCACGAAATCGGGCCTCATTTTTAGGGCACGTAGCTTGGCCAAAAATTTTGCAGGCGCCGCGAAACCCGGTGTCGCGGCGGCCCTCGAAATTGTCGTGATCTCGGACATGACGGTCTCCTATATACCTAGTTGTGTGGTTGTATTAGCACAACATGGGTGATCATTCGGCGCTCCTCGTTGAAGGATTAGCGGGCGGTGCTTGCGCGCCGCAGCTTCGCGGGTTCGGCGCTCGAAAAGCTGGCGCAGCAGTTTTCTTTGACGAAGGCGAGTGTCGCGTTAATCGCGCGCGAGTTTATCGAGCAACGGACGGTTCGCCCCTGCTTCTCTTGCTCGACAAGACCGGCCGTGACGAGACCGCGAAGGTGAAAGGCGAGCGTCGAAGCGGGCACGCCGAGACGCGCCTGCAATTCACCTATCGCCAAGCCCTCGCCGCCCGCCTGTACGAGCAAGCGGACGATCTGAAGCCGTGTCGGATTCCCCAGCTCGGCTAGCCGGCGCGCTGCAATCTCGATGTCCATGCCAACGCATATAATCGCGTCCGACGCGGATTGCAACCATAAAACTGGGTTTATAGTGAAGTGGGCTCAAAACTGGCCAATCAGTCGGGATCGGTAGAACGAGCTGCGATACGTAGCCGACGGTGAGATTGAGACAGCGGGCAAACATCGCCTGGCTGAGATGAGCCTGCTCGCGCAGCCGATGGATTTCTTCGCCGGTCATCGGCGCAGCCGCCGCGGCCGCCCCGACGCTGAAATGACGCGATGTGATCTTTTCGTGGGTCGCGAGACCGATGCCCCCGGCGCGGTGCATGTCGTCGGCGGTATCGAGCAACGCACGGTTCAGTCGGCTAGGACGCGTTTTTGTCGGCAACGGATACCTCCTGCAAGATCTTCGTTTCGAGAGCCCGGGCGATTTGCACTGCGTCCGCTTCGAGCCATGTAGCTCCGATCTCGCGCAACGTGGCCAACTCATCGGGCTCGATATTTTCCCGCTCGCGTTTGGCGAAGACATAGAGAAACACGGCGCGACCGCCTCTGCGGTGGGCGATCAGCATGCGGTAGCCGCCGGAGCGGCCTTGCCTGGCCCGGGCAACCCGTCCATCGATGATCCCCGCCGCCGATATCGGCCTCCACCAGACCCCGCTCTGCGCGCTCTACAGCGGCGCACCGGCTGCGATCGGCGATACGCTCCCGTCGTGCAAAGCGCGCCAGCCATTTGGCTTTGAAGATACGCACGCGCCA
Organism: uncultured Alphaproteobacteria bacterium; assembly: GCA_963702685.1. Taxonomy (GTDB): domain Bacteria; phylum Pseudomonadota; class Alphaproteobacteria; order ATCC43930; family CGMCC-115725; genus AP-15. The sequence continues at coordinate 3,761 of CAVPDQ010000021.1, forward strand.
TCTTCGGGTCGATAACGATAGTACTGTGGACTATAGTTCAAGGGCGCCCGGCAATCCGAAGAGAGCGGCACCGCCCGTATCGGGCAGCGGTCCGACGCGGAGGGGGGGCGCTGATCAGGGTAGGACAGGGGCCGTCCATACGGGAAAGCTCACTTTACCCGAGCCGATCGCATGGGCCGCGGCGGCGCGCAGAGCGCCGGCTCGGGGTCGATGCTTGCGCCGGCCGCGGGCGAGATTACTTTAGCGGCAACAGGGACAGGGGGCGGCGATGACCCTCGGGCGGATCATCGGCTGGGTGCTCTTTCTCGCCGGGCTCAGCGTGCTGCTGCGCGATGTGCTGGTGTGGCTCGACACCGGGAGCTGGGCGCCGCTCGCGATCGGCGAGCTTTGGTACGATCTCGACCGGTCGAGCCTCAATCTGGCCCAGGCCGTGGTTCAGCGCTATCTGCACCCGTTTTTGTGGAACCCGGTGATCGTCGGCCTGCTGCTGTGCTGGGCCTTTCCTGTGTTGATGGGGCTCGGTGCGGCGATCTTGCTCGTTTCCTATCGGCGCGCGCGCCGCAAGCGGCCGCGGCATCGCGCGCTCGGAGGATTCCGGTCCTGAATGGGGCATGCGGGCTCTGCGCCAGCCGCAGCGCGTTCAGCTTTTCACCAGGCGGCTGGTCGTATTTGAGACGTGTCGCGAACCATTGAAGCCGTCGAGCGATGCCTGCAATGTGGTCCCGGAGGTTCGAGGGAGGGGATATGTCGCGCGGGCTCATGACGGCGGCGATGGCCGCATTCCTTTTGCTTTCGACGGTTGCGGTTGCGCAGCAAAGCCAGCTTGGCGGCGCCGCCGATGCGAAGGCGATGCTCGAAAGAGCCATCGCCGCCGTCAAGGCCGACAAGGCCAAGGCGTTTCAGATGTTCGACAATGGTCAGGGTGGCTTTCGCGACCGCGACCTCTTCCCGTTCTGCTTCGACGTTTCGACCGGCAAGGTCGCGGCGACCCCGCTCAAAGGGTTGGTCGGCAAGGACATGAATGGTTTTAGAGACGCGAAGCGCCAGCCCTACGGCCAGCAGCTGGTCGATGCGGCAAAGGAAGGCGAGACCAACGAGGTCAGCTACATGTTCCCGCGTCCGGGCGCCGACCATACCCCGGTGCCGAAGGTGGCGTTGGTCGCGCGGGTCGGCGAGATCGGTTGCGCGGTCGGCTATTACAAATAGCGGCGGTTACAAACAGCGACGGTCGGCCGCCGTGGGTGGAGGGCGGCCTTTGGTTTATCGACCCGCTTCGGGCGAGGCCGGGTGCAGCTCGTGCCCGGCACGGCATGCGGCTCTCGGGCGTCTTCTAAAACCGAGAAAAAAGGGAGCGCGACCGGCGGTGCGGGCTTTTGCCTCGTAGCGGGTCGCGGGCCAGTCGGACGGCCGCTCGCGCCAATCCGCCGGGCGACGCGCGGTCCATTCGAACGCCGGATGACGGCACACCAGATCGAGCATCCAAACGAGATAATCGCGATCGTCGGTGGCGAGCCGCAATTCGGCGCCGGCGGTCATTATCCGTGCCAGACCCTCCAAGGTCTCGGCCGAGACGATGCGGCGCTTGTGGTGGCGGCGTTTTGGCCACGGGTCGGGAAAGAGGATGAACACCCGGCCGATCGAAGCGGGCGGCAAAGCGGCGATCAAGAGCCGCGCGTCGTCGTTGAAGATCCGGACGTTCGCGAGACGGCGCCGCTCGATCAGCGCGAGGAGCTTCGCGACACCGTTTTCGAACACCTCGCAGCCGATAAAGCCGATATCGGGGTGCGACAGGGCCTGCTCGGCGAGATGCTCGCCGCCGCCAAAGCCGATTTCGAGCCAGATCTCGCGCGGCGGCTCGGCAAATGCGGAGCGCGGGTCGAGCTCGCCCGCGGAAGGCAGAGACAAGCTCAGCTGCGGCAGCAGCGTGCCGGTCAGCAGCCTTTGGCCGAGCCGCAACGGCCGGCCGCGGCGGCGCCCATAAACGAGCCGCCGTTCGACCGGCATCGAAGGTTCAGAAGGCGCGCCGCAATTCGTCGGCGAGATCGGTTTTTTCCCAGGAAAAGGCGCCGTTCGCCTCGGGCGCGCGGCCGAAATGGCCATAGGCCGAAGTGCGCGTATAGATCGGCTTGTTGAGGCTGAGATGGGTGCGGATGCCGCGCGGCGACAAATCCATCAGCTCGTTCAAGACACGGGCGAGCTTGTCTTCGTCGACCGCACCCCCGGTGGTGACATAGAACGAGAGCGGCTTTGCCACCCCGATCGCATAGGCGACCTGGATCGTGCATTCGTCGGCAAGGCCGGCGGCGACGACGTTCTTCGCCAGATAGCGCGCGGCATAGGCGGCCGAACGATCGACCTTGGTCGGGTCCTTGCCGGAAAACGCCCCGCCACCATGCGGCGCCCACCCGCCATAGGTATCGACGATGATCTTGCGGCCGGTCACGCCGGCGTCGCCATCGGGGCCGCCGATGACAAAACGCCCGGTCGGGTTGACCAGAAAATGCTCCTCGTCGGGCATCCAGCCCGCGGGCAGCGCGCCCAGCACATAAGGGCGCACGATCTCGCGCACCTGCCGGTCGTCGATCTCGTCGGCGTGCTGGATCGAGACGACGAGCTTGGCGATGCCGACCGGCTTGCCGCCGGCATAGCGCAAGGTCACCTGGCTCTTCGAATCCGGACCGAGCAGCGGGGTCTCGCCGGCATGGCGCGCTTGCGACAACGCCCGCAGGACGGCATGCGCATAAAATATCGGCGCCGGCATCAGCTCGGGCGTGTCGTTGCAGGCATAGCCGAACATCATGCCCTGATCGCCCGCCCCCTCGTCCTTGTTGCCCGAGGCGTCCACACCGAGCGCTATATCGCTCGATTGATTGTGGATGTGGCAGTCGACCGCGGCACGTTGCCAGTGAAAATTGTCCTGCTCGTAGCCAATCTCGCGGATCGCCTGGCGCGCCACCTCGACCAGCCGGTCGCGGGTGATCGAGGCCGGGCCGCGCACCTCCCCCGCCAGCACCACGCGGTTGGTCGTGACCAGGGTTTCGACGCCGCAGCGCGCCTGCGGCTCGACCGCGAGAAAGGTATCGACGATCGCGTCCGAAACACGGTCGCAAATCTTGTCGGGATGGCCCTCCGACACGGATTCGCTGGTGAACACGAAGTCGCGTTTGGCCACAAGAGCGCCCTTCCTCAAAAAAGAAACCGTGCTGGAGCCGGACTGGCGGGGCGTTGATGCAGGCTCACGAGCCGGGCGTCAAGCCGGATTTCGCCCGCCGCCGGGCGCGCCTGTTGCCGGCTATTTTGCGGCTGGGCGCTCCGCGGCTCCGGCCAGCGCTTTGGCCAGATCGAACAGGCGGCGGCGGATCGCCGCATCCTCGATCCGATAATAGGCGCCGACCAGCTCGACGGTCTCGCGCTTGCGCAGCGGATCGGAATCGAAGGCTTCAGCCGGCGGCTCGGCAAAGCCGGCCGGAATCGCCGGCGCCCGCACCGGGTCCATGTCGTCAAAGAAAAACGAGACCGGCACATCGAGCACCCGGCTCAAATCGTGCAGCCGGCTGGCGCCGATGCGATTGGCGCCGCGCTCGTATTTCTGAACCTGCTGAAAGGTCAGGCCGATCGCCTCGCCGAGCTTTTCTTGGCTCAAGCCGAGCATATTGCGGCGCAGCCGAACACGCGAGCCGACATGGATATCGATCGGGTTGGGTTTGTCGCCTTTTTGACGCCCTGGCCGTCGAGTCTGTTGCGTCATCGTCATATCGATCAATCGCTTTCTCAATAACAATTTGACGTATTGATAGAGTACCGGGTCGCTCCCGGTCAACACCGGGCTTCAACCTACGATAAGCCGGCCCGGCGCCGCCGCGGCAACTGCGTGTCAACGCAACCGCAGCGCGACCGGCACCGCCGCCAGCAGCAAGAGGCCGAGCAGCATCCAGTCGCCGGCGCGGGCGTAGAGGGGGGCCCCGATCGGCGTCGGCAGCGACACGTCGGCATGCCCGACGACGTCGAGGTCGAGCAAGGCGCGCACCCGGCCCACCGGGTCGACGACCCCGCTCAGCCCGTTATTGGCGACGCGCACCAGCGGCAGCCCCTCCTCGATGGCGCGGGTGCGGGCGATCGCAAAATGCTGGAACGGGCCGGAGCTGCGCCCGTACCAGGCGTCGTTGGTCAGGTTCAGCATCCAGTCCGGCCGGTCCCTTTGATCCACGACGGCGCCCGGGAAGATCACCTCATAGCAAATCAGCGGCGCAAAGGGCGGCAGGCCTGAGAGCGCGATCGTCGCGGGCCCGGTTCCGGCGCTCAAATCCATGGTGCCCGGCGTCAGCTTTTTGAACGGCAGAATGTCGCGCAGCGGCATGTATTCGCCAAACGGGACGAGGTGCGCCTTGTCATAGCGGGCGACGATCGCGCCGTTGCCGTCGACCGCTTCGAGGCTGTTCCACACCTTTTCCACCGGTCCCGAGGATGGGCTGGCGCGCAACGCGCCGGTAACGACATAGCCGCCGGGCGGCGCCACCGCGGCGATTGCCCGGCGCGCGGCGGCATCGCGGCCGAGAAAAAACGGCGAGGCCGCTTCGGGCCACAGCACCGCGGCGACCGGGTGCGGCGCGGGTGCGGTGCTCAGGTCGAGGAGCCGGCGGAAATTCACCGCCGCCGCCGCCGGGTCCCATTTGAGGCTCTCGGCGATCGACGGCTGAACGATGCGCAGCCAAATCCCGGTCTGGCCGGTCGGATGGGCCGCGAGCCGCATGGCCCCGAGCGCCGCCGGGACCAGCACCAGGAGCGCGGCGCCGAGCGCCGGCGCCGTTCGCCGCAGCATCGAAATCGGGCTCGCCGAGGCGGTGCCGAGCAGCGCCGGCAGCGACGCCGCGAGGACGGTCAGAAGACTGAGGCCGTAGATGCCGATCCAGGCCACGCTTTGCAGCATCGCGATCGCGCCCGGGAACCCGCCCGACCAGACATAGCCGATCAGGTTCCACGGCAAGCCGGTAAAGAAATGGCCGCGCGCCCATTCGGCGCCGGTCCAGGCGATGGCAAAGGCGAAAATCCGCGCCGCCGGCGGCAGGCGCAACCCATCGACGACGAGGCGGGTGGCAAATAGCGCCACCGCGTAGTAGAGCGCGAATGCCGCCGGCAAGCCGGCTGCCGCGACCGGCACCAGCCACCAATAGGCGGCGATATCGACAAACAGCGCCGCCGCGATCCAATAAAGCCCGGCGAGCAGATAGCCAAAGCCGAACATCCAGCCGAGGCGGAACGAGGCGGCCGCGCCGGCGCTGCCCTCGTCGAGCCACAAGCAGGGCCGGAAAGGCGGCGAAGATCAGCGGGGTCAGATCGACCGGCGGCAAAGCGCCGGCAGCGGCGACGCCGAGCAGAAACCCCAGCCCGTAGCGGCGCCAGCCCGAGAGGCCGGCGAGCTCGACGGCGAGGTGGCACAGCGGCGTGGCGACGCGGGCACCCTGCCGGACCCGAATGACCGAGATGTCAGGCACCGGCGTCGGCGCCCTTGCCGCCAGCCTCTCTGCCGCCCGCGTCGTTGCCGCCAGCCTCGTTGCCGCCGGTGGCCGTGCCGATTGCAGCCGGCAAGCCACGCACCCGCAACCGCGCGATGCGGCGCGGATCGGCGTCGAGCACCTCGAACTCGATCCCCGACGGATGCAGGATGACTTCGCCGCGCTGCGGCACCCTTCCGGCCAAGGCCGAGACCAGCCCGCCCAAGGTATCGACCTCATCCTGCTCGCCGGCTGGGCGCAGCCGGATGCCCTGACGATCTTCGAGGGCTTCGATCGGGATGCGCGCATCGGCGATCAAGGTGCCGTCGCCGCGCTCGACGAGCCGCGGCCCGTCGGCGACATCATGCTCGTCCTCGATCTCGCCGACGATCTCCTCGATCAGGTCTTCGATCGTCACCAGCCCGTCGATGCCGCCGAACTCGTCGACGACCATGGCGATATGGGTGCGCGCCTGGCGCATCTGCACCAGGAGATCGAGGATCGGCACCGACGGGGCGACGAACAGCACCTTGCGCAACAGCGGCGCCAACCTGGTTTCGCGCCGCTCGGCGACCGGCGCCAGCATGTCCTTGGCGTGAATGAAGCCGATCACGTCGTCGGGCAATTCGCGATAGACGGGAATGCGCGAGTGGCCCTGCTCGACGATCGATTTGACCGCCTCGGCGAGCGGTGTCTCAACATCGAGCGCGACGATATCGACCCGCGGCACCATGACGTCGGCGGCGGTGCCGTCATGCACCTTGAGGATGTTGCCGATCAGCACCCGTTCGTGCTCGCTGAACGGGTCGGGGCCTTCGGCGGCCGGCTCCTCGATCATCTCGTCGATGGTTTCGCGCAGCGCCTCGCCATTGCGCGGCCTTCGGATCAGCCGAAGGATATGACGCAGCCGCGCGAACGGGCGTTCGTGGTCGGGTTGGCCGCCACTGGACGGCGGCTCGGGATCGGTCATCGACAGCGGGTCTGCAATTGCCCCATCAGATGGTGTCGCGGTAGGGATCCGGGACCCCCAGCTGCGCCAATATAGCGGTTTCGAGCGCTTCCATAATGCCAGCCTCGGCCGGCGTCGCGTGATCGTAGCCGAGCAGGTGGAGCACACCGTGCACGGTCAGGTGGGATAAATGGTCGGCCAGCGGCTTGCCTTGCTCGTCGGCCTCGCGCGCCACGGTCTCGAAGGCAAGGACGACATCGCCGAGCAGGACCGGCGCCATGCTCGGGGCGCATCCTCCGGGCTCCCATGCCGTAAACGACAGCACATTGGTCGGCCGATCGAGGCCGCGCCAATCGCGGTTGAGCCGGCGCTGGCGCCGGTCGTCCGCCAGGGTGACGGCGAGCTCGACCGGGCCCGAAGGTGCCAGCGCAGCCGCCGCCATGCCGCGGTCCAATGCCAGGCTCGCGGCGGCGCGAACGAGCTCTTCGGCGCGCGGGCAGGCCCGTGCCCAGCCGGCGCAGGAGAAGGCGATGTCGATCGCCGCCGGCCGCATCATCCGTCGGCGGCCCGGGCACGGGCTTCACGGGCACGGGCTTCATAGGCGCGCACGATGCGGGCGACGAGGTCGTGCCGCACGACATCCCGATCGGTGAAACGAACCATGGCGATGCCTTCGACCCCGGCGAGCGTGTCGAGCGCCTCGGCGAGCCCGGAAGGCGCGCCCGCCGGCAGATCGACCTGGGTCGGGTCGCCGGTCACGACCATGCGCGAGGCTTCGCCGAGCCGGGTCAGGAACATCTTCATCTGCACCGGGGTCGTGTTCTGCGCCTCGTCGAGCACGACAAAGGCGCGCGACAGGGTGCGCCCGCGCATAAATGCGATCGGCGCCACCTCGATCTCGCCGGTGCCGAGCCGCTTGGCGAGCTGCTCGGCCGGCAGCATGTCGTTCAACGCATCGAAAATCGGGCGCAGATAGGGATCGACCTTGTCGCGCAGGTCGCCCGGCAAAAAGCCGAGCCGCTCGCCGGCCTCGACCGCCGGGCGCGACAGGATGATGCGCTCGACCCGCCCGGTCATCAAGAGATCGACCGCGGCGGCGACCGCGAGATAGGTCTTGCCGGTGCCGGCCGGCCCCAGCCCGAAAACCAGCTCGCTTTCACGCAGCGCCTTGATATAGGCGGCCTGTCCCGGCGTGCGGGCCGCGATCCGGCGCTTTCTGGTGCGGAACGCGGCGTCTTCCAGCCATAGGCTCAGGCTCTTGTCGCCGAGCTCGGCCTCGGCCAGCCGAATCGCCGCCTCGACCGCCGGCAAATCGATCTCCTGGCCCCGCTTCAAGCGCTCGTAGAGACGCGAGAGGGCGAGGTGAGCGGCTTCGGCCGCCGAGGCCGGACCCGAGATCGCGAGCCGGTTGCCGCGGGTGACAACCGAGACGCCGAGCTTTCGTTCGAGCCGGTCGAGATGCTGGTCGCGCTCGCCGTAGAGCAGCGGCAGCAGCAGATTGTCGTCGAATTCGAGCTGCAGGCGGCCGGCCTCCGGCGCGCCGCGGGCAAGGTCGGAGGCGAGCCCGGTCATGCCGCGAGCCTGCCGGCGAGGCTGTTGGCGCCGGCAGCCGAAATCAGCGCCGGGACAATCTCGCCGACCCGCTCGGCGTCGGCTTCGACATGGACGCTTTGCAGATAGGGGCTGCGGCCGACCAATTGGCCGGAATGCCGGCCCGGCTTTTCCAACAGCACCGGCACGACACGGCCGACGCACGCCTCGTTGAAGGCGCGCTGCTGGTGTCCGAGCAACGCCTGCAAGGCCGCCAAGCGCTCGGATTTGATTTGATCGGCGACCTGGTCCGCTGCCGCAGCGGCCGGGGTGCCGGGCCGCGGCGAATATTTGAACGAGAACGCTTGGGCAAAGCCGATTTCGCCGGCGAGGTCGAGGGTCGCCTGGAAATCCGCATCGCTCTCGCCCGGAAAGCCGACGATCAGATCGGTCGAAAATGCCAGATCCGGCCGGGCCGCGCGCAAACGCCCGACCGCATGCCGGTATTCGCCGGTGCTGTGGCGCCGGTTCATCGCCCGCAGCACCCGATCGGAGCCGCTTTGCACCGGCAGATGCAGAAACGGCATCAGCTGCGGCACATCGCGGTGCGCCGCGACGAGAGCGTCATCGACATCGCGCGGATGCGAGGTCGTGTAGCGGATGCGGGCGAGCCCGCCGATCTCGGCGAGGGCACGGACCAGATCGCCCAAGCCCCACTCCCCGCCGCCCGGGCCGGCGCCGTGATAGGCGTTGACGTTTTGCCCGAGCAGAACGATCTCGCGCGCGCCGGCGCCGGCCAGGGCGCGTGCCTCGGCCAACACCTGTGCCGCCGGTCGCGAATATTCGGCGCCGCGCGTATAGGGGACGACGCAAAAGGTGCAGAACTTGTCGCAGCCCTCCTGCACGGTCAGAAAGGCGCTGACCCCGGCGACCGCGCGCGCTTCGGGCAGCGCATCGAATTTGGGCTCGGCGGGAAAGCCGGTGTCGATGATGGCGCCGCTCTTCTGTGCCGCGCGCGTCACCATCTCGGGCAAGCGATGGTAGGCTTGCGGGCCGAAGACAAAATCGACAAAGGGTGCCCGCCCGATGATTTCCGCCCCCTCGGCCTGGGCGACGCAGCCGGCGACGGCGATCAGCATCTTGGCGCCCCGCCGCTCCCGGCGCGACTTCAGGCGCCGCAGCTGGCCGAGCTCGGAGAACACCTTTTCGGTGGCCTTTTCCCGGATGTGGCAGGTGTTCAGGATCACCAGATCGGCGATCTCGGCGCTCTCCGCCCGGGCGAAGCCGAGCGGCGCCAATAATTCGGCCATGCGCGCCGAATCGTAGACATTCATCTGGCAGCCATAGGTCTTGATGAATACCCGCTTTGTCGGGTCCCGCATCGCGCTCTCCGAGAAGCCTGCTGACATCATCCGGCAATCGCCTCCACGGCCCCGCCCCGTCCCGCCCCGTCCCGTCCCGCCCCGCCCCGCCCCGCCGGCGGGTCCGGCACCGGCTGCGGTCGCCCGGCGATGGCGGCGGCCACGCCACCGCAAATCCGGGCATGGCAATAGCGCGCGAGCGCCTTGCGCGACCCGCAATCGGCGAGAAAGGTCGGCGGATGAAACTCGACCACGACCTCGACCGTGCCGAGGCCCATCATGCGCCATATGTGCGGCGCCAGATCGACCGCGCCGTACCAGGCGAAATAGGGCCGGAGCAGGCGGCCGAGCGGAATGCCGTCGAGCCGGGTATAGGCGATCGAGACCGGCTGCACGACGACCGGCGGTGCGGCACCGCCGCCATCGACCGCGCCGAAGAGGGCGCTCTTGAACGGCAGCACGTGGCTGCCGTCGCCGCTCGTCCCCTCGGGAAACAGGATCAGCGCGTCGCCGGCGGCGAGCCGCGCGCCGATCGCCGCGCGCTGCGCAAGTGTGCTGCGGGCTTGCCGGTCGACAAAGACGCTGCGCTGCAATTTGGCGAGCCAGCCGAACAGCGGCCAACGGGCGACTTCCGCTTTGGCGACAAAGGAGCCGGCGATCAGAGAGCCGAGCACCGCAATGTCGGTGTAGGAGATATGGTTCGCGGCGAACAAAGCCGGCCGCTCCGCAGTCGGGGAGCCGATCCGGCGCACCCGGAACCCCAGGATGCGGCAGCACCAGCGGTGGTAGACCGAGGGGAACGTCGTCGCCCATTTCCGGCGCAGCAGCACACCCACCCCCTGCACCGGCATCAGCACGATCGTGCAGAGGAGATAGAGGGTCAGCCGCCCGATCCTCAGCGTCGGCGAACCCACAGGGTCACATCCATGGGTCTTTGCAACGCCGTTCGTAATGGCGCGAGTACTTGTCGGTGACGAGATCCGTCTTGACCACGACGCAAACATCGGTGGTGTTGAACTGCTCGTCGATGACCGCCCCGTCGCCGACAAAGCCGCCGAGGCGCAGATACCCCTTGATCAACGGCGGCAGCGACGCGCGGGCTTGCGCCAGATCCATCGCATCGGCCGACAGCCGGCGCATGTCCACATAACGGTGCGGCAGCGCGCGCGGCCGCAACGCCGGCGGCGCCAGATGACGGTGATAAAGATAGGAGAGCGCGGCGGCCACCGCATCGGGATCGGTGCCGGGCAGGCTGGCGCAGCCGAACATCAGCGCGATCTTGTAATGAAAGACATAGGCGGCGATCCCGCTCCACAGCAGCGGCATCGCCGAGCGGTGCCGGTAGGTCGGATCGACGCAGGAGCGCCCGAGCTCGAGGATCTCTCCCGGCTGCGCGACGAGCGGGGCAATGTCGTATTCGCCGGCCGAGTAGAAGCCGCCGAGCCGGGCAGCCGCCAGGCGCCGGATCAGCCGATAGGTGCCGACCACCCGTGCGGACGCAGCGCGGCCATGATCGAGCACCAGAAGATGGTCGCAATCCTCGTCAAAGCGGTCGGCGTCGCGGCGCAGATGCGCCGGGCGGGACAGCGGCCGCGCGCCGAGGTTCTCGTAGAACACCCGATAGCGCAATGCCTGCGCCGCATCGATGTCGCCGGCGGTGGCGGCGAGCCTGACCTGCAGCCGGCCCGACCAGATATCCACAATGCCGCCGCGGCGTGCAGGTGCGCCGGGGGCGACCGGAAGCACCGGCGATGTGGTCGCGCCGTCGCCGATCATTCGGGGTCGGCGTCGGCGCCGCGCTTGCGCGGCACGGCGTACAGCTCGAGCCGATGACCGACCAGATCGTAGCCGAGCTGGTCGGCGACGGCCCGTTGCAGCCTCTCGATCTCCTCGTTGCGGAACTCGATCACCCTGCCCGACTGCAAGTCGATCAGATGATCGTGGTGATCGCTCGGCATTTCCTCGTAGCGCGACCGGCCATCGCCAAAATCGTGCCGTGCGAGGATGTTGGCTTCTTCGAACAGCCGCACGGTACGGTAGACGGTGGCGATGCTGATGTGCGGATCGATCGTCATCGCCCGGCGGTAGACCTGCTCTACGTCGGGATGATCGATCGATTCCGACAGCACCCGGGCGATGACGCGACGCTGCTCGGTCATCTTCAGTCCCTTGTCGAGACAGAGCTGCTCCAGGCGCGAGGCCATCGCGTCTCCGTTATCGGGGATCTTCCTTGGGCATTATACGCCATCGCATCGTCGCCGCCTATGGTTCGAATGGCGGGATTTGCCCGGCGCCTACCCCTGCCGGCGGGCCCGCGTGCCCAGGCCGATTTCCTTGGCGAGCCGGCTGCGCTGACGGGCATAGTTGGGCGCCACCATCGGATAATCCGAAGCCAGCCCCCAGCGCTCACGGTAGCTCTCGGGGGTCATGTTGTATGCGGTCATCAAATGCCGCTTCAGCATTTTCAGCTTTTTGCCATCCTCGAGGCAGACGATGTAGTCGGCATGGACCGACTTCTTGATCGGGACCGCCGGTTGCGGGCGCTCCGCCGGCATCGCCGGCACATTCCCGATATTGGCCAGTGAATTGTACACTTGGTTGATCAGTTGGGGCAAATCGCCCACCGACACGGTATTGTTGGAAACGTGCGCAGCGACGATTTCGGTCGTCAATTCCAGCAAATCGCCGGCTTGGTCAGAGCTGTTCATCGTGATGGTCCCACCGTATGACTGATTGCCAATATAAGTAACAATTTGCGGCAAGGCAATGCGGGTGCCGACCGGTTTCTTTCAATTTGCGGCACGGCCCAAAAATCCGGCCGCAAGCAAGGCGAGACCAGCGCCGCGCTCAGGTGGTGCACGGGCCGGCCGAAAAACCCAAGCGGAGCACCAGCGCATCGATCGGCAATCGGCCGCGGCGATAGTAATCGGGCCGTCTGCCGACCGGGACAAACCCTCGCTCGGCGTAAAGGGCGCGGGCCCCGGTGTTGTCGGCGGCGACTTCGAGAACAACACTGTGGGAGCCACAGCGCCGCGCTGCGCCGCAGATCGAATCGAGCAGCGCCGCGCCGATGCCGGCGCGCCGCTTTTCGGGCACGACCCCGAGGGCCAGAATCTCGCTTTCTGTGCCGAGCGCCAGCGCCAGCGCGAACCCGACCGGCCGACCCACGGTCGAGGCGATCCCACCAAAACAGCCGGGCATCCGTAAGATATCGCTCATCGCCGCGAGACCCCACGGGTCCTCGGGAAAGCAAACGCCATGCAGCAGCGACAGCGGCCGTGCCAGCGGCAGCCCGCCGCCCCCCGTTATCGGCTCGATTCGCAAGCTCAACAACCGCTCCGGCGCGGTGACGGGGCGGCGAGAGTCACCGCCGGCGGGCGCAGGTAGAGCGGCCGTGCATCGCCACGCTCGCCCCGTCGCCAGCAAGCCAGCGCAGCGCGCAACGCACCCGCTGCCCGCGGCATCGCGCCGGTCGCCCGGACTTCGGTCGTCCGGACTTGGATTCGCCGCGTCGCGAGCGCATCGGCCGCGCGCTGCGCCGCGTCGCCGAGGATCAGGACCGCGCCACCGCCCGCGGCAGCGGCGACAAAATCGCCGAGCGCCTCCGGCGGCAACGCAGCGGGCTCGCTCAGCGGACACAGCGCCGGGTCGAACAATTGCACGAAAAGATCGGCACGCCGGCTTTCCAGCGCAATCAACAGAAAATCGCGCAACAGAAAATCGCACCCGGCCCGCCGATCGGACGCAACAGCGCCGGCGGTCGCGGCAAAGGCGGTCGCGGCAAAGGCGGTCACCCCGACGAGCGGCGCCCCGCAGGCCAGCGCAATGCCGCGCGCCGCCGCGAGGCCGACGCGGATCCCGGTAAAGCTGCCCGGCCCCACGGTCGCTGCGACGATATCGAGCGCGGCCGGCTTCAGCGGCACCGCGCGCATGACCCGATCGATCATCGGCAGCAGCGCTTCGGCCTGGCCGTGCGCCATCGCCAGCTCCTCGGCGCCGAGCAGCCGGTCGCCGCAACCGACCGCCACCGAGCAGGCAGCGCCCGCTGTGTCGATCGCCAGAACCAGAGGCGAGCGCTGCCCCGGCGGCCCCTGCCCCGCGCGAGCCTCGCCCGTTTGGCTCAGACCGCCTGCACCTCGACCACTTCGGGAATGTAATGGCGCAGCATATTTTCGATCCCGGCCTTCAGGGTCGCGGTCGAGCTCGGGCAGCCCGAGCACGAGCCTTGCATGTGCAAATAGACGACGCCGTCGGCGAAATCGTGAAATATGATGTCGCCGCCATCTTGCGCCACGGCCGGTCGCACTCGGGTTTCGAGCAGCTCCTTGATTTGCGAAACAACCTCGTCGTCTTCCTCGTCGCTGGCGGCGGGTGGCAGGTCGGCGCCGAGCAATACCGGCCGTCCGGCGGTGAAATGCTCCATGATCGCGGCAAGCACCGCCGGCTTGAGCCGATACCAATCGCTGTCTTCGTCCTTGGTCACAGTAATAAACTCAGAGCCGAGAAAACTCCGGTCACCTCGGGCAAGGAGAACAACCGCTCGGCGAGAGGCGAGCGCGCCGCCGAGCGCGGATCGGAGAAGTTCGCCGTCCCCGTCGGCATCACGGTCCGGCCGGGCAGAAATTTGAGGCTCGCCGGGTTGGGCGTCTCTTCGGTCTGAATAAACATCGGCGGCTCCACCAAATCTCGGGAAAAAGATCGTTCTTAACCTTGGGCGCGCCCCCGGGCAAATCAACCCTCGGGGCAAATCAACCCTCAAGGCGAACAACGCTCAAGGGCGCAACAATCCGCTGACGTCCTGCGCCTCGCGCAGCACCGGCTCGGCAATCGCACGCGCCCGCTCCGCACCTCGGCGCAGCACCTGGTCGATATGGCCGGGATCGGCGAGCAGCCGGCGCATCTCGGCGGCGATCCGGCCGAGCACATCGACCGCCAGCGTCGACAGCTCCTCCTTCAGCTGCGAAAAGCTCGCGTGCGCAAATCGGGCGAGCGCGGCGGCGCGCGTCAGATCGGCAAGCGCCGCATAGATATCGATCAGATTGGCGGCTTCCGGGCGGCTGTCGAGCGCGGCCAGCGAATCGGGCAGCAGCTCGGGATCGGTCTTGGCCCGGCGGATCTTCAACGCGATCGCGTCGGCATCGTCGAGCATGTTGATCCGCGAATAATCCGAGCTGTCCGATTTCGACATTTTCCTGGTGCCGTCGCGCAGGCTCATCACCCGCGCCGCGGCGCCAAAGATTTGCGGCTCGGGCAGCGGGAAGAAATCGCAGCCGTAGCGGCGGTTGAAGGCGCCGGCGATGTCGCGCGCCAGCTCCAGGTGCTGCTTCTGGTCCTCGCCGACCGGGACATGCGTCGCCCGGTAGACGAGAATGTCGGCCGCCATCAGCACCGGATAGGCGTAGAGCCCGAGACCCGCCACGTCGCGGTTCTTGCCAGCCTTTTCCTTGAACTGGGTCATGCGGTTGAGCCAGCCGAGGGGGGTCAGGCAGGCCAAGAGCCAAGCCAGCTCGGCATGCGCCGGAACCATGCTCTGGTTGAAGATCGTGCAGCGCTCGGGGTCGATGCCGGCGGCGATATAGGCGGCGGCGACCTCGCGCGTGCTGGCGCGCAGCTCGGCCGGGTCCTGCGGCAGGGTCAGCGCGTGCAGATCGACGATGCAAAAGATGCATTCATAATCGTGCTGCAACGCGACCCAGTTGCGGATTGCGCCGAGATAATTGCCGAGATGCAGATTGCCGGTCGGCTGGATGCCCGAAAAGATGCGGTTCATCGCGCCTGTTATCGCCGCGGCGCGGACCGGGTCAAGCCGGTTGCCGCCGCAGCCGCCCCCAGAGCTGGCGCCACTCGGCAACGCCGAGAGCGAGCGCCAACAGCGCGAAGCTGCCCATCCCGGCGCCGATCAGCCCGGCAAGGATCGCTATCCGCGCCGCCTCCGAGCCGGCGATCGCGGCACCGAACGAGAGCCGCAGCAGCAGCAGCACCACGCCCATGCCGAACGCGGCGGCGGCGATGCGCGGCAGGCTGCGCCGCGCCCGGCGGTCGAGCCGGAAATCGCCGCGCCTGACCAGCACAAGAAAGAGGCTCAGCGCGTTGACCCAGCCGGCGCAGGTGGTCGCGAGCGCGATCCCGACATGTGCGAGGACCTGCATCAGCGCGACCGTCAGGCACAGATTGACCGCCATTGCCGCGATCGCGATCCGCACCGGAGTCTTGGTGTCGTGGCGGGCAAAAAAGGCCGGGGCCAGCACCTTGACCAGGACAAACGCCGGCAGTCCCGCGGCATAGGCCGCCAGCGCCGAGGCCGTCGCCGCGGTGTCGGCGGCGTCAAAGGCGCCGCGTTGAAACAGCGCCGCGAGGATCGGCGTCGCCAGCAGGCCGAGGCCGACTGCCGCCGGCAACGTCAGCAGCAATGCCAGCTCGACCCCACGGTTTTGCGTCGCCGCGGCGGCGGCGCGGTCGCCGAGCCGCAGCTGGCGCGACAAAGGCGGCAGGATAGCAGTGCCGACAGCGATCCCGACGACCCCGAGCGGCAGCTGGTTCAGCCGGTCGGCGTAATAGAGATACGACACCGAGCCGCTCGGCAAAAACGAGGCGAGCGCCGTAGAGATCAGCAGGTTTACCTGGGTGACGCCGGCGCCGAGCACCCCCGGCGCCATGATCGAAAGCGTGCGGCGCACCGCCGGGGTCAGCCGCGGCAACGGCAGCCGCAGCGCCAGCCCGGCGCGGGCGCAGCCCCACATCAGCCACAGAAACTGGGCAAAGCCGGCGGCGCTCACCGCCCAGGCGAGAGCGCGGCCGTCCTGCCAGCCGAACCGCCGGGTCAGCAGCAACGCCGCGATCAGAAAGAGATTGAGGAGGATCGGGGTCGCGGCGGGAGCGGCGAACCGTTCGATCGAATTCAGCACCCCGCCCTGCAACGCCACCAGCGCGATAAACAGGAGATAAGGGAAGGTGATCCGCGCGAGATCGGTGGCGAGCGCAAACTTTTCGGGCTCGGCGCCAAACCCCGGCGCCATCACCCGCATCAGCAACGGCATAAAGATTTCGCCGAGGAGGACAAAGCCGAGCAGCGCTACGAGCAGCACCGCCAGCGCGTCCTCGGCAAAAAGCCGCGCCTCTTCCTTGCCGCGTTCGGCGAGCATGCCGGCAAAAAGCGGCACGAAGGCTGCGCTGAAGGCGCCCTCGGCGAACAGGCTGCGAAACAAATTAGGCAGTCGCAACGCGACAAAAAACGCGTCCGCCACCGGCCCGGCGCCGAGCAATGCCGCGGTCAGGATGTCGCGGACAAAGCCCATCACCCGGCTCACCAGCGTATAGGAGCCGACCGTCGCGACCGAGCGCAGCAAGGTCATCGCACCGGTGTAATCGAAAACGCCGCGCGAGAAAACCGCGAGCCGGCGGTCTGCCCGCTGGCGCGCCTACCTGAACGGCAGCCGCCGGGCACCGGCTTTTTGGCGGAACGCGGCAGGTCAGGCGGCGGTCGCAACCTTTTTGCCGACCCTGCGGTCGTAATCTTCCCACATCAGGCGGCAGATCGTGCCGGGGGTGAAGCGGTAGTGGCCGTGCTGGCCGATGATCTCGCCGACCGGGGTCACCTCGGCAGCCGAGCCGGTCAGGAACATTTCTTCGGCGCGCCCCAGCTCCTCGGGCATGATGGCCCGCTCGACGACTTTGATGCCGCGCTTTTTGGCGAGCTCGATCACGGTCTTCCGGGTGATCCCGTTCAAAAAGCAATCCGGGGTTGGCGTGTGCAATTCGCCGTTGAAGACGAGAAAGAGATTGGCGCCGGTGCCCTCGGCCAGCTGCCCGCGCCAATCGAGCATCAGCGCGTCGTCGCAGCCATCGGCCTCGGCATCGTGCTTCGAGATCGTGCAGATCATGTAAAGCCCGGCGGCCTTGGCCTGGGTCGGCGCGGTATGCGGCGCCGGGCGCGCCCACGGCGCCCATTTCATGCGGATCCCCTTGGCGCGCGCCTCGGGCGAGAAATAGGCCGGCCAATCCCACGCGGCGAGCGCCAGATGGATTTTGGTCGCCTGCGCCGACACCCCCATCTGCTCGGCGCCGCGCCACGCGATCGGCCGGACATAGCCGTCGAGAATCTTGTTGGCGGCAACCAGCTCGCGCGTCGCGCGCGTCAGGTCGTCCATGCTCGCCGGCACCTCGAAGCCCATGATTCGCGCCGAATTGAGGAGCCGCTCGTTGTGGTCGTCGAGCCGGAAAACGGTGCCGTTGTAGACCCGCTCGCCCTCGAAGACGCAGCTCGCATAGTGCAGCCCGTGGCTCAGCACATGCAATTTGGCCTCGCGCCACGGAACCAGGCGCCCGTCATACCAGATGGAGCCGTCGCGATCGTCAAACGGGGGCGTAGGCATGGACATCAGGGGACCTTCCTTCTCGAAACGGCCGGCCCCGGCATGACCCGCGGGCCGGCTGGAAACTATATATCCCGGAGGACGCCCGCACGGTATCGAAGGTTGCGAGATATGTCAATATGACTGACATAAATTCGGTGGACATAAATTCACCGGCCGAGCCCCGACTGGCCGAGCCGCTGCTGCACGACGACGAGGTGCGGCAGGGGATCGAGCTGTTGTTCTTCGCCTATCGCGACTTCACCGCCGAGCCCGACGCGATCTTGGCGCGGCGCGGTTTTGGCCGCGCGCATCACCGGGTGGTGCATTTTGTCGGCCGCCATCCCGAGATCACCGTCGGCGAGCTGCTCGGCATCCTGCGCATCACCAAGCAGAGCCTCGGCCGCGTCCTGGGGCAGCTGGTGCGGCAAGGGTTTGTCGTGCAGCGCCCGGGACCGAGCGACCGCCGCCAGCGGCTCCTGGATCTGACGCCCAAAGGGCGGGCGCTGGAGCACGAATTGTCGGCGCCGCAGCGGGCTCGGGTCGGCGCCGCCTACCGCCGCGCCGGGCCACAGGCGGTCGAGGGGTTTCGCCGTGTGGTGCTCGAAATTATCGCCGGGGCGGCCGATCGCCGCCGCTTTGCTCCGATAGCGCGCTGAGCCCCGGCGGGCGCTATAATCTCCCGCCGATGAGCGCTCGCGAAGCCCATCTTCTCGTCGTCGACGACGATGCGCGTCTCAGGGAATTGCTGAGGCGCTATCTCGCCGACAACGGTTTTCGCGTCACCACCGCGGCGGATGCGCGCGAGGCGCGCCAGGCGCTGTCGCGCTTCGCCTTCGACCTTGTCGTGCTCGATGTGATGATGCCGGGCGAGAGCGGGCTCGACCTGACCCGTGCGTTGCGCCGCGAGGGGCGCGTGCCGGTCCTGCTGCTGACCGCGATGGCCGAGCCCGAAGACCGCGTCAACGGCCTCGAGCTCGGCGCCGAAGACTATGTCGCCAAACCGTTCGAGCCGCGCGAGCTGGTGCTGCGGGTCCGCAATCTGCTGCAGCGCCGGCCGGCCACCGACGGCGCGCCGCGCGAGGTCCGCTTTGGCGGTTGCCGCTTCGACCTCGGCCGCGGCGAATTGTTTCGCGGCGGCGATATCGTCCACCTGACCGCGGCCGAGGCGGGACTTTTGACCAGCCTCGCGCAAAAGGCCGGCGAGCCGGTCTCGCGTGAAGAGCTGGCGCTCTCCGCGCAGTTCAGCGGCAATGTCCGCAACGTCGACGTGCAAATGACGCGGCTGCGCCGCAAGATCGAGCGCGACCCGCGCTTTCCGCGCTACCTGCAGACCGTGCGCGGCACCGGCTATGCCCTCAAGCCCGATTGATCTCGACGATCCTGCGCTTACCGCCGGACCGGCCGAGGAAGCCGATGCCGAGCCGCGCAGCGAACGCGACATCCGGCCGCACGGCTGGGTCAAGCGGGTGCTGCCGCGCACGATGTTCGGCCGCTCGCTGTTGATCGTGGTGATGCCGCTGATCCTGCTGCAGGCGATCGCCACCTGGGTTTTTTACGACCGGCACTGGGCGGCGGTGTCGTGGCGGCTGGCGAGCGGCGTCGCCGGCGACATCGCGCTGACGATCGATGCGCTGAAGCTCGCCCCCTCGCCGGCGGCGCGGGCGCGGCTTCTCGGACACGCCTCTGCCGCGACCGATATGGATTTCGCCATTGCGCTGGGCGAAAGGCTGCCGCCGCCGGAAGCGTCGGGCGGCTCGCTCGCCGAAGAGCAGCTGACCCAGGCGATGCTGGGGCGCACGAGCTTGCCCTACCGCGTCGATACGCTGGCCGATCCGTACCGGGTCCAGGTCAAGGTAGGGCTCGCCCAGGGGGTGCTGACCGTCGATGTGCCGCGCAATCGGCTGTATAGCTCGACCACCTACATCTTCGTCATGTGGATGGTCGGCTCGTCGCTGGTCCTTTTGGCCGTGGCGACATTGTTTTTGCGCAACCAGGTAAAGTCGCTGCGCCGGCTGGCGGCCGCCGCGGAGAGCTTTGGCAAGGGGCGGCCGGTGCCGTTCTTCAAGGTCGAGGGTGCCGTCGAGATACGCCAGGCGGCGGTGGCGTTTATGCGGATGCGCGACCGCATCCAGCGGCAGATCCGGCAGCGCACCCAGATGCTCGCCGGGGTGTCGCACGATTTGCGCACGCCGCTGACGCGGATGAAGCTCGCGCTCGAAATCCTCGGCGACGACCCGGCGGTCGAGGAATTGAAATCGGATGTCGTCGAGATGGAGCACATGGTGCACGGCTATCTCGACTTTGCCCGCGGCGAAGGCACCGAAACGCCGGTCGAAACCGATATCGGCATGCTGCTCGAAGACCTTGCCGCCGCGGTGCGGCGCGAAGGAACGCAGCTGTCGCTGGCGGCGGCGCCCGTGGAATATGTGATGCCGGTGCGGCCGAATGCGCTGCGGCGCTGCCTCGGCAATCTGATCGCCAATGCCGGGCGCCACGGCAGCCAGGTCTGGATCAGCGGAATTGCGTCGGACGACGGTATCGACATCCTGGTCGATGACGACGGCCCCGGCATCCTGCCGTCCGAACGCGGCCGAATGTTCCGGCCGTTCATTCGCCTCGACGCGTCGCGCAATCCCTCGACCGGCGGCGTCGGGCTCGGGCTGACGATCGCCCGCGACGTGGCGCGCGGGCATGGCGGCGACGTCCAGCTCGAAACATCGCCGCAAGGCGGTTTGCGCGCGCGGGTTCACCTGCCGCGCTGAACCTGGGTCCGGGTCGGCCGCGCGATCAGCGTGCCGCGATCAGCGTGCCGCGTTCGGCTTTGCCATGTCGCGCAGCTCGTCCAGCCCTTCGCTCGCGCGCTTGCGCAAAACCTCGGCCGCGCCGGCGCCGGCCTTGGACGCGAGCTCGGTGATCTCGCGGCCGTGATTGGCGCTCTTTTCCAGCACCTGCTTGGCGTATTCGGTGTTTTTGGCGATGCGGTCGTCGGTCGAGGCGGGCTGGGCCAGCTCTCGCATCAGCGCCGAGACATCCTCGACCGCTTGGCGCGCCAGCTCGATCTGGCAGCGTGCGACCGCCTGATAGCCTTCGACGGCGAGCTGGTTGGCTTGGCTCAGCGCCTCGATATTGCGGCGCTGGCAGGCCATCAATCCCTCGAAGTCGAACGGACGAAAATGCAAATCGGTCATCATCTTGGTGACGTCAAAATCAAAAAAACGCGGGCGGGCGGTAGCGGCCATCTCATCGGTTCCGATGTTGGAGTACGGGTTATTGTGCGCTGCACAACAACGCGTATATCGGACCTTGGTTTCGGCCGGTCAAGGACTTTTTTGCAGCGCAGCAAAGTCAGGTGGGGAGCGGCTCACCCTCGGGCTGCGCCCTGGCGCTGGGCGACAGCCACCGCTCGATGCGGCGCAGCCTTGCGTCGAGCGTCGCCATCGTCGTCCCGAGATCGGCCGAATCGTCGCGTTCCCAGACGCGCAAGACAGCCAGATAGGCCGCTGCCGTGAGCTTGACCACGGCGGCGCCGCGCAATCCGCCGGTCCTGATGTCGGCGGCTTCGAGCATCCAGCGCATCGACCGCAGCATCAGCGCGCCGGTCAGCAGCGCGGTCGGCGGATCGCCCGGCAATTCGCGACGCAGGACGGAGAGAGCGGGCTTGAACGGGCGTGCTGCGTCCAATCGCCGCATCAAGAGATCGAACAGCCGGTCGCGCGGACGCTCCCCCTGCTCAGGCGCCGGCGGATCGGCCAGCGCCGCCTCGTCGAGCCGCCGAAAGAAGGCGCGCAGGATCGCTCGTTTCGAGGTGAAGCTGCGATAGACCCGCAGGATCGGCAGCTGCGCTTCGTCGGCGACTGCGGCGAGCGAGAGCCGGCGCCAGCCGTCGGTGGCGATGCGGGCGAAAGCGGCTTCGACGATCCGTTCGGCGTCGTTCCCGCTCGCGGCGGCGTCGTTCCCGCTCGCGGCGGTGTTGTTGCGCCTGCGAGCGCCGGCTGCGCTGCTCTTTGCCATGCCGGCTCAGCTCGCCAGCTCACGCGAACGCATCGCCGCCGCCGCGACCGCGCGTTCGAGCAAGGCCGGCAAGCCGTCCTTCGCCATCAGCACATCGAGCGCCGCGCGGGTGGTGCCGCCGGGGCTCGTGACATTCTCGCGCAATTGCGCCGGGGTTTCGTCGGAGCGACGCGCCAGCTCCCCCGAGCCGGCAACCGTCGCGCGCGCCAGGCGCGCGGCAAGCTCGCGCGGCAATCCCGCTTTCTCGCCCGCCTGCGCCAGTGCCTCGATCAGCAAAAAGACATAGGCCGGGCCGCTGCCGGACACCGCCGTCACCGCGTCGAGCAGCGCTTCGTCCTCGACCCACGCACTTTCGCCGGCGGCGGCGAGGAGGCGCTCGCACAGCCGCCTCTGGCTCATCGTGACAAGCGGGCTCGCGCAAGCGACGGTGATGCCGCGCCCGATCGCCGCCGGCGTGTTGGGCATCGTGCGCACCAGCGCCGCCTCGCCGAGATGGCGCGCAATGCCGGCCATGGTTTTGCCGGCGACGATCGAGACGAACAATGTCTCGGGCCGAACCCAGCGCCGATAGCCCGGCAGCACCAGATCGACGACTTGCGGCTTGACCGCAAAAATTACCGCGTCCGGGGCCGGCGAGCCCGGCACGCTCTCGGGCGTCTTGTGCCAGGAGATGTTCGGCTCTGCGGTCAGGTCGGCCGCCGCACCTTCGGGCTCGACCACCAGGCAATCCCGGACAGCGCCGCTCGCCAACCAGCCGCGCAGCAGCGCCGTTCCCATCTTGCCGCAGCCGACGAGGAGGAGGGTGAGCTGCGATCCTGGCTCGCTGTCCATGCCGGCCGCCTCTCTGTCAGGCTTCTCCGAGCGGGTCGATCATCGCCGCGGCGATCGCCTCGGCAGCGCGCTTGCCGCCCCCCACCACCAGCTGAAACGCCGGATAAAAGCGCTCGCATTCCGAAAGCGCGATATCGACCAGGTCCTCGACCTGCTCGGCGCTCGCCCCGAGCACGCCGCGCAGCGATATCGCGTGCCGAAACGCCGGAGAATTGCCCTCGGCCAAATCGAAATGGCCGAGCCACAGCTTCTCGTTGGCCAGCGCCAAAAGCTCGTAGATCGCCGGGCGCCTGCTTTTTGGCACCTTCATGTCGAAGCCGCAGGAGAAATGCAGCGCGCTGATCTCCTCCTGCCAGACGAAATAGAGCCGGTAATCGCACCAGCGGCCGGTAATCTCGACGACCAGCTCCTCCTCGTTCGCGCGATCGTGCGCCCAGTCGTTGGCGACGACAATTTCCTCGACGAGGTCGATCGGGTTGCCGGAAAGCTGCGTCGGTTCGGACGCGGCGAGAGATGTCATCAAGCCCTCCTCGGGGCGTTTCGACCTGAATGCCTCGATATGCCGGCGCAATGCTACAAAGCGTCGGGAGCGGTGTCGTGCCCGGCCGAAGCGCCGAGCCGCGCTTCGAGCTCGGCGACGCGTCGGGCCATATCCTCCTGCTCGGCGCGGGCCTTCGCCGCCATCGCCTTGACCGCCTCGAACTCGTCGCGGCTGACCAGGTCCATGCCGGCCAGCACCCGTTCGAGCTGCGCGCGCAACCGCAACTCGATCTCGCCTTTTACCCCCGACACGGCGCCGGCCGCGCCGGCTGCGACGCGGGCGAGATCGTCGAAAAACCGGTTCTGGCTCTGCATCGCCTGGTCCTCCGTGCCGCCCCGGAGATCCGGGCCGGCCCTTGCATCCGGTCCTTGCATATGGCCCCCACCGGACATTGCGCATATAGAGAAAACGAGCTTGGCTCAAGCTGGTGCGTCGTCCCGGCCATGCAACCGCCGTCGCGATGCCCGGCCGATCCCCGGCGGCGGCGCCCGCGCCCCTTCAACCCAGCGGAGACTTGTCGGCGATTCGCTGAACGAGGAGGCGATACGCGGCTTTTGCCCGCGCCGGTGGGGGTGGCGTTACCTCAACCGCATGACGCATCGGCCGCGAGCGGCGACCAGAGCGGCGGCGGCCCGTTTCTCGGCCAGATTAAGTCAGGCGCCGACGAGGCCGAGCTGGGGGCTCGACGGCTCGGCAAAGCGCTGCTTCGGAATCCGCCCGGCCAGGCGCGCGAGGCGGCCGGCCTCGACCCCGGCGCGCATCGCCGCCGCCATCCGCCGCGGGTCGCGGCATTTCGAGATCGCGCTATTGGCCAGGACCGCGCTGCAGCCGAGCTCCATCGCCAGCGCCGCGTCGGACGCGGTGCCGACCCCGGCGTCGAGCACCACCGGCACCGGGCTTTTGGTGCAGATCAGCTCGATCGCCGCCGGGTTGGCGATCCCCATGCCCGAGCCGATCAGCGAGCCCAACGGCATCACGGCGGCGCAGCCGACATCGGCGAGCTTGCGGCAGGCGACCGGGTCCTCGTTGCAATAGGGCAGCACCGTAAAGCCCTTGCGCACCAGCTCGTCGGCGGCATGAACCAGCTGCTCGACATCGGGGTAGAGGGTCTCGCGATCGCCGATCAATTCGAGCTTGACCCAATCGGTTTCGAGCGCCTCGCGCGCCAATTCGGCGGTCAGGATCGCATCGCGCGCGGTGACGCAGCCCGAGGTGTTGGGCAGCAGCCGATAGCGCCCGCCCAGCAGATCAACCAGGCTTCCGGAATAATGGTCGAGGCTGATCCGGCGGATCGACATCGTCACCAGCTGGGTCCCGCTCGCCGCCAGCGCATCCAGCATGACCTGCTGGTTCGGGTACCCGGCGGTGCCGAGAAACAGGCGCGACGACAATTCGGTGCCGGCGATCACGAGCGGGTCGTTCATGGGATTTGTCCTACTTTCGGCGCTCAGCCGCCTTGCAGCGGGCGGACGATTTCAACCTTGTCGCCGGTCGCGATCGGCGCACCCGGCCATTCGGCGCGGCGCACCACCCGGCCATTGACGGCGACGGCGAGAAACCGGGCGCAGGGGTCGATGCCGCGCTCGGCGAGCAGCCCGGCGACCGTCGCTGCCGCGATCTCGGCGGTCTCGCCGTTGATTTCGAGGCGCGTCATTGCGCCGCCGCCGCAGCGCTGCCTGCGGCGGCGAACCGCTCGGCGGTAAAGGGCCGCGCGACTTCCGGCAGCTCGCCGGTCAACACATAGGCGCCGACCGCCGCGGCCGTCACCGGGGTCAGCAGGATGCCGTTGCGATGATGCCCGGTGGCGACAGCGAGGCCGTCGATGCCGCCGCGACCGAGGATCGGCGCGTCATCGCGCGAGCCCGGTCGAAAACCGACCCAGGTCTCGGCGATCGGCAATTCCTCGATCGCCGGCACCGCGCGCCACGCGGCGTCGATCAGCGCCAGCATCCCACCCGCGGTCAGCGCCTCGTCGAAGCCGCGCTCCTCCACCGTGCCGCCGACGACGAGACGACCGTCGCGACGCGGCACCAGATAGCCTTTCGGCAGCCAGACCACATGCCGCAGCAAGGGTGCGGCCGGGTCCATGCGCAACGCCAGCATCTGCCCCTTGATCGGGCGGACCGGCGGCATTGCGGCGGGCGGGAGACCGCCGATCTGCCGCGACCAGGCGCCCGCTGCAAGGACCACGACATCGGCCGGGTCGCGGCCTTGATCGGTCACCACGCCGCGGGCGATCCCGCCCGCGGCATCGACGGCGCGCACCGGGCAATGCTCGTGGATCAGGGCGCCGGCGCGCCGCGCCGCTATGGCAAGCGCCTCGACGAGGAGCCGGTTCTCGACCTGATGATCGCGCGGGCTCGCCACCGCGCCGGCGATCCCGGGCCGCAAATGCGGCTCGCGCCGACGCGCCTCGGCGCCCGACAGCCATTCGAGATCGAGGCCGAGGCCCTTCTGGAATTCGTAGGTAAAGCGCAGCCGCTCGGCGTCGTCGCGGGTCAGGGCGACGACGATCGTCCCTTCGTCGCGATACCCGATCGACATGCCGGACGCGGCTTCGAGCTCGCGCGCAAAATCGGGCCACAGGCGCTGGCTGGCCAGGGTCAGCGCCAGCAGCCTTTCCTCACCGGGCTCGGTCTCGACTGCTGCGGCCAGCATCCCGGCGGCGGCCCAGCTGGCGCCGCGGCCAGCGGCACCACGATCGTAAACGGTCACCGGGCAGCCGGCTTGGGCCAGCCGCCAGGCGATCCCCAAGCCGATGACACCGGCGCCGATCACGACGGTTTTCGGGCGGGACAACGGGACGAATTGCGACGCGGTGATGACGGACTCCCTTCGCCGGGCACGCCCGACCAGGTTCAGTGGGTCTGATCTCAGCCGGTCCCCGCAACACGTCCCTGACGCATCGCCGGGCCAGCACCCCAGCCTCTCGCCCATTTCGGCGCAGCGTCCGCGTCGATGCAAGGGTTTTGTTGGCCCGTCGGCCAAACGTCGTTTAGAGGATGGCGCGTCTGCCGACGGCTGCGCGCACCGGCGCGTAGCCCACCAGGCTGGCGAGGCTCGCACGGTCGAACATGACCAGCACGCCTTTCTGGATGTCGGCGAGCCGGCGCTCCCGCAGCGTATCGAGGGTGCGGGAGACATGGACCCGCGACAACCCCGCGGCATCGGCGAGGTCACGGCGCAGCAATGGGAACGGGCAGGTCGAGCCGCCATCGACCATGCCGCGCTGGCGCAGCCGGTCGAAGGTTTCGAGCATCAAATAGCCAATCCGCTGCTCGGCCCGGCTGCGCCCCAGCAAGGACAGGCGAACATCCTGGCGCTGCTCCTCCTCGACTCGGGTCTGCAGAATATTGAGCGCCAAGCCCGGATGGCACCGAAACAACTCGGGCAGGGCCTTGCTCTCGAGGACGCAGAGGGTGGCGGCCGTGATCGCCTGCACCGAGTGCTTCACCGTCCCCAGCACCGCCGAGGCGAGACCGATCATGTCGCCCGGCAGCAAGATGTCGAGGATCTGGCGGGCACCGCCGGGCAACCGGTGATAGCGGATCGCCCAGCCTTCGAACAGGGTGTAGACCGGGCCGCCGACCTCGTCCTCGTGAATGATGTCGGTCCGTGGAGCAACCGCAACATGGTCCTGTTTCATCGCCGTGACGGCATCGAGCTCGGCCGCGGCAAAGGGCCTGAACAAAGGTTTCTGGCGGAGCGGGCATTGACCGCACGGCACGAACATCGGCGTCGTTTGATCCTTCCACCGGCCTTCATATCTCAGAAACCAGGAGGAAGCAGTTAAATTCCTCTGCGAAATCAAACAGTTTTCAAAGTAACGAGGCAGATTTGAAAAAGAGACCAAAATGCACTACCCAATATCGGATGTTCGACCCGCGCGGCGCTTCCGGTTACATTCCAGCCGCGCCGACGGTCCGGTCCGCCGCCGGCGGCACCCGAAGGCGTCGAATCAACTCGCTGCTTCTTGCCGGCCGACAGCCGCGGCATAGAGATCCGGCGCGAATTCGGGCTCGACGCTCGCGCCGAGGCGGGCTTCGTGCGCCGCCAGGTCGGCAAAAAACAGGTCGTGGCTGATCCGCCGGGTAACCGCCGGCAGCCCGCGCTTCATGCTCGGCACATCGCCGATCGGCACGCCAAAGCTGACAAAGCCGGCCGGGTTCTGAACGTGGATGTCGCGCAAATAAGGCGCGCGCCCCGGTGTTTTTTCCAGATATTCGTGGGCGATGCCGAGATAGGGATGGGCGCCGAGATAGTCGTCCTCCTCGCTCGACGGCGGGGTATGGCGGTCGCGCCACAGCAAGATCTCGGCGGCAAAATCGGCGAGCTCGGGCCGCAGCGCCGGATCGACGAAATAGCCGGTGCCGGCGATCGCAAAGTCGCAGCGAAATTCGCCTACGGGTGTGCGCGCCGCGATCCGGCCGTCTTCTTCGCGGGCCGAAAGCCAAGGGGCGGCGAGGTGCAGGCGGAAATTGGCAAATCTCATCACCCGTTCGATCGCGTCGGCGGGCGCGGTCGAGCCGGCGCGGCGAAAGCGCAGCGCCTGCTGCCAGCGCAGCCGATCGGGCAATTCGGGATAATTGTCGTAGGCGCCCGGATAGCCGCGCACCCGCGCCACCGGCACTGCGGCAAGGGCCGGGCGACGGGCAAAGAGGTCGACATTTGCCGCACCCGCTTCGAGGGCTGCCCCGGCGGCGTCGAAGGCCGAGGCGGCGCCGCCGACCACCGCCACGCGCTTCCCGCGCAAGGCCGCAAAATCGATCGGGTCGGCGGTGTGCGCGTACAGCCGGCGCGGCAGCGCGTCGGAGATCGCGGGCGGGACATAGGCGCCGCCATTGCCGGCAACGCCGTTGGCCAGGATTACCTTGCGCGCCGTTTCGATTGCAGCGTTGCCGGCGATGTCGAGATGCAGCCGGAAATGGCCGTCGGCCGGCTCGATGCGCACGAGCCGGGTGCGGTAGCGCACCTCGATCCCGAGAAAATGCCGGTACCAGCCGAGGTACCGCGCCCAGTCCTCGCGCGGGATGCGCACCATTGTCGCATAGGCCGCTTCGCCGTGCCTGGCCTCGTGCCACGCCTGAAAGCTCAGCCCGGCAATGCCGAATTCCGGACCCGGCAAGGTCTTTGGCGTGCGCAATACGGTCATCCGCGCGGCGTTCAGCCACACCCCGGCACGGGTTTCGTCGGCGGCCATGTCGATCACGCCGACCTTGCCGATGCCGGCCCGGCGCAAGGCGAAGGCAAAAGCGCAGCCGCTCTGCCCGCCACCGACGATCAGGACGTTGTGGTCAATGCCCGGACGGTCCGCCACCCAGCTCGGCGGGTCGGGGCCGATCAGCCGCAATGCGGTGCGCGCGGCGGCGTCGGGATCGGCCGGGTCGGGATCGGCCGGGTCGGGATCGGTCGGGTCGGGATCGGTCGGGTCGGGCATCGGGGGCTGCGGCATGAGGAAAGCTCGATAGCATAGCGGATGGTTTCGCCGGCGGTGTAGAGCGAGTAGGCTCGCTCACCGGCTGCCGCCCCGGCATCCTCGGGCGGCGTGCCGCAACAGCACAGCTCCGGAAGGGAGTGTTCATGCCCGATTACCAGATCAAGACCGAAGATGTCGAATATCTGCGCCACGGCGATCGGAAGCTGATCGCGCGGCTCTACCAGCCGCAGGGCGACGGGCCGTTCCCGGCGGTCGTCGATTTGCACGGCGGCGCCTGGAACAACGGCGATCTCAGCGGGACCCAGGGCCTCGACGAAAGCCTGGCACGGAACGGGTTTGTCGTCGCCTCGCTCGAGTTCCGCCATGCCGGCGACGGCTATCCGACCTCGCTCGTCGACATCAATTATGCGATCCGCTGGCTCAAGGCGCGTGCCCGCGAGCTCAAGGTCGATCCCAACCGCGTCGGCAGCGGCGGCCAGTCGAGCGGCGGGCATCTGGCGATGCTGGCGGCGATGCGGCCAAACGATCCGCGCTATGCCTCGGTGTCGCTCCCGGCCGGCTCGCCCGCGGTCGATGCGAGCGTGCGCGCGGTCGCGATGTCGTGGCCGGTGATCAACCCGCTGTCGCGCTATCGTCACGCGCAAAAGCTGGGCAAGGGGCCAAACCCGCCGGCCTTCACCGTCGGCATGAAGGAAAAGCACGATACCTATTGGCGGACCGAGGCGGCAATGGCCGAGGGCAATCCGATGCTGATCCTCGAGCGCCGCGAAAAGGTCGTGATGCCGCCCGCCTTATGGGTGCAGGGCAAGCCCGACATGGTGCACGACTATCACGACGACGATTCGAATTTTGCCGGCAACGAGCCCGAGCGGTTTATCTCAAACTATCGGAACGCCGGCGGCGACATCGAGATCGTCTATATCGACAACGAGCAGCGCTCGACCAAGGCGGCGTTCGACCCGGTTGCCGCCTTCTTCAAAAAGCACCTCGGCTGAGGCGCGTCGCCTATTCCCTCTCCCCGTTCGCGGGGAGAGGGGCATCGCCTGGAAACCAGTCGCCGAGCACTTGATCCTCGGTGTAGTCCGGCGGCGGAAACCGCGGCGCTTCCCCGTGCTTCGCCATGCTAAAGGTTGCCAAGCGGACCGCCCGTGGCGCCGCATGCGCGATCATCGCATCAAGCTCGCCTCGCAAAGACGGGCTGTCTTCAAGCAGATGTTCGATAAAAATGCGCTCGCGGCCGATGGTCTCGGTCCAGCTGCGCCGCGGATCGACGGCGGGCGAGTGCTCCAGCTTCAGCAGATGCTCCAAAATAACCAAGAGCCGGCGGCGCAGCTCAAATCGCTGCGTCTTTCCCAAGCTCTCGACCTCCTCGGCGAGGTTCTCCCAGTCGAGCGGCAGGTTGGTCCCGAGCTTGGCCGCCTCGCGCAGCGCCGCGGATTGCTCTTGCGACCAGCGGGCGAAGTCCTCGTCGTAAAGCCCTGCGGCGCTCTCCGGCATCACTCCTCCGCCTCGATCCGCTCCATGTCGTCGTCGCTAAAGCCGAAATGGTGGCCGATCTCGTGGATCAGCACATGGCGCACCAGGTCCGTCAAGTCTTCGCCGGTCTCGCACCAATAGTCGAGGATCGGCCGGCGATAGAGAAAGATCATGTCGAGCTGCGGGCGCGGATCGCTGACGCTTTTGTGCGGCAAGGCGACGCCGCGATAAAGGCCCAGTATGTCGAATGGGCTGTCGAGCTCCATCGCCGCCTCGGTCTCTTCGTCGGGAAATTCCTCGACGCGGATCGCGACCGAGCCGATATGCCGCTTCAGCCGCGGCGGGATCGAGCCGAGCGCGGCTGTCGCCAGCTCCTCGATCTCGGCCAGAGACGGCGGCAGCACGACGCGCTGGCGAACGCTCACCGGGTCACCCTCCTCTCACCCTGCGCTTGACCTTGTCCGCCTCACCGCTCACTTCCTGTTGCGCGACAATAGAGGAGGGCGGCATGGTCGAACGGCTGATCGGCGCGGCGCGGCACGCGGCATTGCACGAAATCCACGGCTGGGCCGAGGTCGAAGATCGCGACGCGATCCGCAAGAGCTATCATTTCGGCAATTTCTCCGAGGCGTGGGGGTTTTTGTCGCGCGTCGCCCTCATTGCCGAAAAAATGGATCACCACCCGGAAATCTTCAATGTCTACAATCGGGTCGAAATGATCCTGTCGACGCATGACGTAAGCGGGCTGAGCGAACGCGACATCCGTTTGGCGCGCGCCATCGACGAAATCGCCCCCGAGCGCGACCGCCGCCCGCCGCTCCCTTGAGCCGGGTCAGCGGAACGGCACGGTCAGAATAACGGTCGCCAATTCGATCCCGGGGTTTTCCTTGCCGAGCCCGGCATTCGACATGTGGTAAAAGCCGACGCCCAGCCGCCGCTGATCGGCAAAGCGGTAGTCGAGCTCTGCGCCGGTGCGGAATTCCCACCACGAGCCGAGACTGATCCCGTCGCCGCTCTCGAAGTATCCGGCGGCGGCGCTCGGCGTGAAGACCAGGCTGCAGGGCAGGTTGACGTCGAAGGCAAGCCCGAAATAGCCGTAGAACGCGCCCTTGCCGGTCCCCATCGCGCCGATAAACGGCGACAATATCCACCATGTGTCGCCGAATCGGTATTCGCCGAGGGCCAGGCCGGTAACCCCGGCATGCTGCTTTTTGTTGTCGGGCAAAACATCGAAGGCGCCGCCGCCGATCGCAAAGCGCGGCGGATCACCGGGCGAGCCAAAGGTTATTTGCGCGACGGCGGGGCGGGCGAGAAAGAGCAGCAGTCCCAGCAGCACAACACTGGTGCCCACGCGTCGCATCGCTCTCCCCAAGGTCAAACGTTCCTCGCTCTAATCGCGCTGAGGTTTAAGCGCGCAGCGATGCTGCGGCAAGCGGGTGCGCGGCTTTAATGCGAGGCGGCGTCGACGGCCGGGCCGGATGCGCCAGGGCCGAACCCGCCCGGGCCAAAGCCGAGCCGGACGGCGCCATAGATCAGGTTGCGGGTCGTGTTGGCCACGATATCGGTCGTCACGTCGTCGCCGACGCGAAATTCGAGGTTGCGCCAGCGGGCGAACGGGCGCACCGCCACGCCGACATCGGTCTCGAACAGGCGCGGCTCGGCATTGTACTGGGCGGTCGCCTCGATCCCCGCGTAAACATAGGATTCGACCCAGGGAATCGGCAAATCCCGGGCCAGATAGGCGCGCGCGAAGGGACCGGTGCGAAAGCTCGCGCCATTGCCGCCGACCAGATTGCCGGCCGGCATATAGCCGATGCCGACATAGCTCGAACGGCCGACGTCATAGGGGTTGGGGGTGGCGAAATAATACCGGTTTTCGAGCCTGATCCCCTGTTTGCCGCCCGCGGTATCGGCCAGCGAAATTCCCCGGTTCAAATTGTCGAGCGCATACACCGAGCCGCGCAATTCGAGCGCACCAAAATAATTCCAGGCGGCGCCCAGCTCCGAATCGATCTCGCGCTTGCTGAAATCGACCCCACCCTGATTGGCGTTGGTGATGCCGGGCGCCGAATGCTGCGCCCAGAAGGTGCCGTCCCAAAACAAGTAAAGCTGCTTTTGCGGCAAGAGGCCGAGGTTCAATTCGCTGGTGACGCCAAAGACCGGCGCAAAGGAGACGCCGTTCGGCGCCATCCGGTTGCTCGCCACATAGGCCGGCAGGCCGATGACGCCCCAGGCTTGCGGCCAGCCGGCGAGGAAAGGCGAGGCGCTGTCGTCGCTCGGCGCACCGCTCGGGGAGGCCCCGAGGTTGAGACGCACAGCACCATAGACGAGGTTCTTGGTCAGATGCGCCTGGACGTCGGCGGTCATCTGGTCGCCCAGCCGGAATTCCAGGTTCTGCCGGTCGGCAACCGGCCGGACCGCCAGCCCGGCATCGGTCTCGACCAGGCGCGGGGTCGCCCCGTCCTCGGCGGTATACTCGACCCCGCCATAAAGATAGGAGTGGAACGGTGTCGGCAAATCCTGGGTCAGATAGGCATGCGCGAAGAGGCCGGGGCGAAAGCTCTCCCCGTTGTTGCCGACCATGTCCTTTGTCGGGTAATAGCCGAGGCTGACAAAGCTGAGCCGGCCGATGTCATAAATATCGGCGGGGCCAAAGTAATAGCGGTTTTCGATGCCGACCCCGTCCTTGTACCCATCGGGGTTGGCGAGCGAGGTGCCGCGATTGAGATTGTTCATCGAATAGGCAAAGGCGCGCAATTCCAACGAGCTGAAATAATTCCACGCCACGCCCAGATCGGCGTCCCACTCGCGCCGGTTGGTGGCCGACGACAGCCGCGCGGTGCGCTGGATCCAGAGATCGTTTTGCAAGAACAGATATAGCTTTTTATTGGGGATCAGCCCGAAATTCAAATCCGAGTCCAATGCCAACAGCGGGTCGAAGGCGAGCCCGCCGGGCGCCTCGCGCGTCCCCGTCATATAGCCTTGGAGCCCGACCGTGCCCCACAAGACAGGGCCCGGAGGAGCGAGGCACGGCGCGCCGTTCGGCGACACCGCACAGGGCGGCTGCCCCGCCGGTGCTTGCGTCGTCGCCAGGGTTTGCGTCGTCACCGGGGTTTGCGTCGTCGCCGGGGTTGCGCCGTCGCCGGGGTTTGCGTCGTCGCCGGTGTCTGCGTCATCGCCGGTGTTGACGCCGCCGTCGCGGCGAGCGCCGACAGCGCCAGCCCGCGGATCACAGACCCGGATGTCGATACCGCAAAAGCCAAGCGACGGCCCCCCGTGCTGCGCTGCAAATCCCACCGCCCCTCGAGCCACCGACAGAGGCGGCGCATTCACAATTCCGAGAGCGCCGATATGGCGAATTCACCGGCCAGCCTACCCGCCTGCGGCTATCTCAGCAAGTGAACAGCCGGTCGCGAAATTCGCCCCGCCCGGCCCCGGCCTTGCCGCTCAGAGCGTGTGAAGGAATTGGATCGGCGCTATCCGTCCCCCGCCTTCGCGAGGGCAGGCTCTTCGAGACAGCCGCTGCGCGGCTTCCTCAGGGTGAGGGATTCCATAACTGCCATCAGCAGCTTACCTCATGCTGAGAACCTGTGAAGAAATCCTGCGTCGAAAGCAATGTCATTCCGGGATGCCCGTAGGGCAGGCCCGGAACCTATGAACACCGCCGTCCGCCAGCATATCGCAGGCCGGTGTGCATGGGTTCCGGGTTCGCGGGCTGCGCCCACGCCCCGGAATGACAGCGATTTGGTATTCCTTCACGCGCTCTGAGGAGCGCCCCCTTCGAGACGCCGCTTGCGGCGGCTCCTCAGGGCAGGCGGGCGCGTATCGAAGCACGCGCGGTGCCAATGCAACCACGATTTGCCCGCTATCGCCAATTCATTCACATCCGCTCAGCCGGCGTCGCCCCGGCGCAGCCTTGCCAACGCGAGACCGGCAATCGCCGCGGGCGCCTCGTCGGGGATCGCAAAGACCGAGCTGACGTTGATCTCGCACAGGACATAGCTGTCGGCGCCCGAGGCGGTGCGCGGCCCATAAAGAAAATCCGCGTCCCAGACGATCGGCAGCGACGCCCGGTCGAGGCCCAGCAGCGCCATCATCTGCGGCGTCCATTCGGCTTCCATCTTTTCTCCGCAGCGCCTGAAACGGCGCGGCATCGGGGCCGTGCATGATGCGCGGGCCGGGCTGCGCCTGCGGCGAGTCCGGGCCCTCGGGCGGCGGCGGCACCAGCGCCTTGACCAGCTGATGGCCAAAGCCGACGACCTTGTCGGCGCCCATATAGCAGCGGATCATGCCCTCGGCGAGGCGCGGCTGAAACGGCTGATCGACGATGCGCGCCATCGGCCGCGAAATAGGCGTCGCAACCGGTCATGAACGCGGCGAGCGGCATTTCCTTGAACGTGCTCCCGCGCCGCGCCTCCAGCACGCGCACGTCATCGGGCGCGCGCGCCGGGTCCGACACGAGCTCGACCTTCCACACCCCTTGGCCGCCATTGCCGCGGTTGCGCTTGAGGACGCGCGGGCCGGCCGCTCGCAGCCGTGCCGGAAACTCCGCCGCGAATTCGGCGGCGCTGCGATAGAGGTGCGTATCGGTCCCCCAGCCGAGCTGCCTGGTGCGGTAAAGCACCTCCTTGACGCCCATTGCGAGGATCGCGTCGGGATGGGCGCTGACCCAGGGCCCGCGCGCGGCGACCTCGCGCAGCATCGCGTCGAGGACGGCGCGGGTCTTGCCCTGATGGATCGGATCGACCCAGACGAGCACACCATCCGCCGCCAACAGCTGGTCGCGCACCTCCTCGGCGAAATCCTCGTCGAAAACCGCGGGCTCGGCCGCGATGCCGCGCGCCGCGAGCGCCGCGAACACCTGACAAAAGCGATTGTTTGCGGCGGTCGCGGTTTGCCGCGCCGTGCGGTCGCCGCGCCAGACGACCGCGATCCGGTAAGCCATGTCGCCTCCTCGAGAGCGTGCCCGGAGGATGTCGCAACGCTCGGAAGCGAAATCGGAACATGTGGGCCGAAGCCGATCCGCGCACGCACACCTCGCCGGGCGAGTGGCGCAGTGCTTGGACGAACGGCCGTCTGACGGGGTGCCTGCCCAACCCCGCCACCACCCTACCCATCCCACCCCCACCCCGCAATCCCTATCGCCGCGCCACCTCTACGCGGACGGGCGACATTTTGATCGGGCGCCTACAGGATAAGGCCGCATAATGCGCTTATGGAAAATACTAACCTCGTGTCGAGCTAGGTTATTTCTTCCTCCACAATATCTGCTCTCACCGATCCCCGCTTCACGCCGGTCGGCATGCCGGTACCCGTCCCGAGCTCAATGCCGAGTCTAAGCTCGCCCAAACCCCGTAGCAGGGCCGCTTTCGCTGCATTCTCCGGCGGGCCTTCATTCATCTCAAATTCGACATCTATCGTCGCTCGCATTTTCATTTTGGGGCCCTTCGTCTTGCTGCTTTAATGCCCAGAGTCCTCCCAAAATCTGCTAAACGCGCTTTTTGAGCAGGATTTGGTCGTCGTGCGGGTCTTTGCATCGAAACTGGAATAGCTTCCCGTTTGCATCTGGCTCGATGACGATTTCCCAACCGTGCAGATCGACACGACTAGCCAATTCGGATTCGAGCGACCAAAGAAGTCGATAGCCAGAAACTTCAAGGCGTTGCTGTATTCCACTTTCTGTTGGGTAGTCAAACGTGACGATCTTGTCTCCAACGACCGCCGGGTTAGGAGGCACTCGTTCGCCCGGACGACCGTTGGGCTTCACAAAGACGCGGCTCCTCTGTACGAACACTTGGACGTGAAGCGTTAAAAATCCGAAGTTACCCTCTGCTGCCGCGCGTTGAGGATTGGTTGCAAAATTATAGATATGATCGGTTCCGAGTTTCAGTTGGTATCCGGTCTGCTCTGAGAGCCGTACCAGATCGTCAGTAACTTCTTCAACTAACCAATCTTCGTTTTTTTCTGGAAGAGGATTGCTTTGATTGTCCAAATGACAGGCCGGGGGCATGATTTCCATCCACCACCCCACATTCTTCTTGAGCCGGTCGAGCTTCATTAGATACCCCTCCCCTCCTCAAAGCGCTGATAATGGTACAACCTCGGGCATTATCCTTAAGTGGTTGGGCTCACCAATGCCGCCTTCATTTTGTCTATTTCATCCTGTTTTCTAATATTATACTCACCGATTGTAATATTCCGCTCGTATAGAGCGCGCAAATTAGTGTAAGGTTCGGGTTGTACCTTAACCATAATTTTGGCCAATGTTGGACTTGCCACCATGAGTTTGTTTCGACATTCTTCGTGCAATGGTTGATATGCATCTAATGCGGCCCGTTGACTCTCAGTCACATAGTTTTGGTTACTCTGCATACTTAAAGTAGGAGCTACATCGAGACTGATTATCCCGCGCAGAGGATTAAGGCGCGGGTCTTGGTATAGTTCCTTGCAGGAAGCGACGGCCTCCTTAGTTCTGTCGGCCTGAGCGGATGCAGGGACAGGATTAGGAACACAGGCGTGTAGCACCGCGTAACAGGGTAGGTTCGGAGACAGCAATTTCCCCCGCGAACGGGTATTCGACGCAACCACTCTGTCGCCCTGCATCGTCAGATTCACCACGCAAAATTCTTGGCTAGTGCTTTCTGAGCCGACCATCAGAGACTGGTTTCCAGTTACAACCGCAGAAGTTGTAATAGGACCAAGTGTATTGTACGACCAGACCTCGGTCGCTCCGGCCGTGGCTGTCGATGTTGGCGGCCCCATGCAGCTTAAAACATGCTCCTTACTAAGACCAATCATACCAGTTATTTGATCTTGCACCTGTGCCGACTGGATCGTTCCGCAACCGGCCATAAAAAGAATTATCAAAACCGTGAACCGCCGATGGTTTCTATTCATGGCGCGCTCCCTGCATCCTTTAGGGTTATACCACTCGCGCCGGTGGGTTACACCGTTGTAGGACGGAGCCTCAAAATCGTCTGCCGGCTGACATTGTAGCTGCGGGCTATCGAGCGGAGCGTTTCGCCGTCCACGTCGCGCCGCCTGGGTGGGCAGCGGCACTCACTGCAGTGTCCCCAGCCAGGCAAGACACGGTCACTGGCGGAAATGGGTTCATGGAGCGGTGTCAGTTGGTTAGGCAGCGAGGGTGGTCGGGCGTCACGGTTTCGATAGGCGTCAAATCTTGAGGGGCCGCATTCGATTATCGGGCTGAAGAGCGGTTCAGGGCCACGGCGGCACGTATCAGCGTCTTGAAGGCGTCCTCGTCTACTTCATCGCCCTCATGGAGGTCTATGGCGCGCCTGGTGTTGCCTTCGAGGCTGGAGTTGAACAGATTTGCAGGGTCCTCGAGCGAGGCGCCCTTGGCGAAAGTCAGCTTTACGATGCTCTTGTATGTCTCGCCGGTGCAGATCAGTCCGGCGTGGGACCACACCGGAACGCCTCTCCACTTCCACTCCTCGACCACTTCGGGGTCCGCCTCTTTGATCAGGGCGCGGACATCGGCGAGCGTTTTGCCCCGCCAGTCGCCCAGCTCCTCGATCCTCGCATCGATCAGCCGAGAGGGGGATTCGCCCGTGGCCGTTGCGCTCGTTTTCATATTGCTTGCGCCTCCGGGCGGCGGATGCGGTCGCCGTTGCACAGCCGGGCCATGGCGTCCGCGCGGCCACCTCCGCTCCCCATTCGATCACCTGATATTATAGTCGCGATCTCAAGGATGCGCGATATGCAGCCTCTCATGCCGACGTTTCACCCACGCCTCGACATATTGCCGCCGCCGCAGCGGGCGTTGTGGGCCGAGCACGAGCGCGGATGATGAAGCAATTGCCGAGAACGGCCGCATTGCTGCGCGTGCCCGCCGGGTCGTCTGGTTCGAGGAGCCGGAGCGGGCGCTCGCCGACCCGGTGCAGTTTCTGACGCATGTCATGGTGTTCGGCGGGATCGAGGATCTGCGAGGCGCTGCGCGGGGTCGTCGATTACGACGATTACCGCGAAGTCCTGGAAAAGCGCCCCGCCCGGCATTTTCGACGCGCGCTCCTGGGCCTATTGGAACCTGGTTTGCGGGCGCCAGCCGGCGCCGCCGCTGCCGGTGCGCGCCGGGGTGCAGCCGACCGGTCGACCGCATGCTCGCGTGTGAAGGAATTGGTTTGGGCCGATCGGCGCCGTGCGTCCCCGCTGTGCTGCAGGCTCTTCGGCAGCGCTGCGCGGTTTCCTCAGGATGAGGGATTCCATACGCATCGGAAGCCCCGCGGGGCGTCTCGAAGGACCGTGCCGATGCACCACGTTTCCCGTGCGCCACTCACATCCGCTCACCGCGGGCCGCGCCGCGAGCGGGTGCTTGCGCAGGAAGTTGAAGTCGCAGCCGCGGTCGGCTTGCAGGATTTCGGTGCGGTAGAGGCGGGCGTAGCCGCGCTCGGGCACGGGCGGCGGGGCTGACCGGGCGGCGGGCGAGCTCGTCGGGCGCGACGAGGAGATCGATGCGGCGGTCTTTGACCGAGAGGCGGATGCGGTCGCCGTTCCTGCACCTGGGCGAGCGGGCCGCCCGAGGCCGCGTCGGGGGTCACGTGCAGGACGATCGAGCCGTAGGCGGTGCCGCTCATCCGCGCGTCGGAAATGCGCACCATGTCCTTGACCCCGGCGCGCGCCAGCTTTTGCGGGATCGGCAGATAGCCGGCCTCCGGCATGCCCGAAGCGGAGAGCGGCCCGGCATGCTGCAGCACCAGGAAATCGTCCGGGGTCACGTCGAGCCCGGGGTCGTCGATCCGCGCCGACAGATCTTCGAGCGAGGTGAAGACGACCGCCCTCCCCTCCTTTTCGAACAATTTCGGGTCGGCGGCCGAGCGCTTGAAGATCGCCCCCTTGGGCGCCAGCGAGCCGAAGAGCGCGACGAGCCCGCCCACCCTTTGCAGCGGGTCGGCGAGCGGCTTAATGACGGCGCGGTCGACCGGGCCCGCCGGTGCCGCGAGGCGCTCGGCCAAGGTCTCGCCGGTCACGGTCAGGCAATCGAGGTGCAACAGCGGCTCCAATTCGCGCAACACCGCGCCGATGCCGCCGGCGGCGAACAGATCCTCCATGTAATGCGGGCCGGTCGGCTTCAGATCGACCAGCACCGGGGTTTCGTCGCTGACCCGGTTGAGGCGGTGGAGGTCGATGTCGATCCCGGCGCGGCCGGCGATCGCGGTCAGGTGCAGGACCGCATTGGTCGAGCCGCCGATCGCCATCAGCACCCGGAGCGCGTTCTCGACCGAATCCGGGGTGACGATGCGGTCCGGGGTCAGTCCGGTGCGGGCGAGCTGCATCGCGGCACGGCCGGTCGCCTCGGCGGCGCGCAGCCGGTCGGCATGGACCGCCGGGATCGCGGCGGTGCCGGGCAGGATCATGCCGAGCGCCTCGGCGATGGACGCCATCGTGCTCGCCGTCCCCATGACGGCACAAGTGCCGGCGGTGGTCGCGAGATTGCCTTCGACCTCGTGGATTTCCGCCGCCGACACCTCGCCGGCGCGGTACCGCGCCCAGAACCGGCGGCAATCGGTGCAGGCGCCGAGCCGCTCGCCATGCCAGCGCGAGGTCATCATCGGCCCGGCGACGAGCTGGATCGCCGGCCGGTTCGCCGAGATCGCGCCCATCAGCTGCGCCGGCACGGTCTTGTCGCAGCCGCCGACCAGCACCACCGCATCCATCGGCTGGGCGCGGATCATCTCCTCGGTGTCGATCGCCATCAAATTGCGAAACATCAGGCTGGTCGGCGACAGAAACACTTCGCCGAGCGAGATCGTCGGGAAGGTCAATGGCAACCCGCCCGCCGCCAGGACGCCGCGCTTGACCGCCTCGATCAGCTCGGGGAAATGGCGGTGGCAGTTGTTGTAGCCGGAACGGGTGTCGGCGATGCCGATCACCGGCCGCGCCAGCATGTCGCTCGAATAGCCCATCGAGCTGCGCAAAGGAGCGGCGCAGATAGAGCGCGAAATCGGGGTCGCCGTAATTGGTGAGCCCGCGCGACAATCCAGTGGGGGCGAGCCCGATCGGTTCGGTCATGGCTTCCTCTCGACAGCAGCGACGAGCCAGTGGATGGCATCTGACGGATGCGACCCAACTACCCGCCATACCGGCGAAGGCCGGTACCCATGGCAGAGATGGGTCCCGGCCTTCCCCACGGAACTGAAGCCCGTGAGCTGAAGGCCCACGGGAAGGCTGGAACGGGGTCAAGTATCTGGCTCCTTCCACCAGCTTGCCGCCGAGCCGCCGCCGCAGACAAGCGCGGCGTTTCGGACCGATCCACATTGGCGCTCGACGACCACACGCCGGCGCCGCATGCTCTGCCGAAATTATGGAGGTGCTCCGTCATGAGCCAGTCGCGCTCGGCCGACGAGCTTCGTGATCCGACCAGCGTCCCGCACCGGGAGCTGGTCGATATCCTGCAGCGGCTCGCGAGAAATAAGTCCGGCTAGACGTCGGCGGTCGCTTCGATGCGGCCTTCCTTGACCGCCGTCACGAACCCCCGGTAGTCGCGCTCGGTCTGGTCGGCGTATTCCATGGCGAACTCGCCGATCGCGTCATCAAAGGTCTCGCTCGCTCCCATATAGCCGGCGATCATCGCGGGGTCGCCCGAGCGGGCATGCGCCCGCGCCAAGGCCCATGCACACAGTCCTCGCGTATGCTTTGCATCAGATCGAGATCGAATCCTTCGACGATCGCGCTGATCTTCGCGTCGCGCAGCTGGCGGATGTAGAAGTGGCGGCCGCTCAATCCCTGGGTCCATCCCAGGAATATGTCGCTCGCCGACTGCATCAGACGCTGGCCGGCCACGATGCGCTGGCCGTGGTTCTCGTGCACGCTCTTGCCCGCATAGGGCTCGAGCACCGATGCTTTGGCTTCCTTGATCTGCAGGAAAATCGGGTCGTCGTCGGCAGCAAGGAAAAGCGCGATACCACAGTAGGTGCCGACGCTGCCGACGCCAACAACCTTGATCGCCAAATCGCAGAAAGGTAAAACGGTCGAAGAGCGTGCGGACGTGCTCGGGCAGCGACTCGCGGTACATCGCGAAGCCTTCGCTGTACCCGGTCTCAAGGCCCGGCGCCTGCTCGACGGTGGGATGGAAGATCAACGGCGGATTGTCCAGGATCCGAGGAACCACCCCGTGCTCCTCGACGAGCTTTGGGAAGATGTATTCCGGGGTGCTTTTTGCCTGCGCTTTTTCGACCCGTTGGGCGATACGCCCGCGATCTTCTTCGCGCGCCACTTCCTTGAGCACCCGTTTGAGGCTGATCGTGTCGTACCAGACGTCGAGAGCCCGCATCGATCCGTAATCGGTCATGTGCTCCCGGTAAGCACGCACGGTGTCGATCGCAATCCGCCCCGTGTCGCTCTCGGGCAGTCCGATATGACGCGCCGGCGATGACAACGCTCGCGACCAGACGCTTGAGGTCCCATTCCCACGGGGCGGGCAGCGTCTCATCGAGATCATTGATGTCGAAAACAATATTTCGCTCTGGCGTGGCAAAGCCGCCGAAGTTCATCAAATGGGCATCGCCGCAGGCCTGCACGATCAACCCGATTTCGGCGTATGGACGCCAAATCGGCCGCCATCAGCGCCGCCGAGCCGCGATAGAAGGCAAAGGGCGACTGCATCATCCGCCCAAAGCGGATCGGGACGAGCTCCGGTAGCCTATCCTCGTTCGATGCGCTCAAAAACTCGACCGGATCGCGCCGGCCCTCGGGCGGCTCCCAGGCGCCATGATCCTGCCGCGGCGCTCGCTGGCGCAGCGCCTTTCCTTGGGCGCGGCGCTCGTCCGGCGTCAGGTACCGGGTTCCGGCCAAGCCGGGCCGCCCATCGCCGATGACCCGTGGCTGGCAACATGCCCAATCTCCCATCTTTTGTGGACTCTGCCGGATCGCGCGTCATCATGGCCGATCAAGAGTTCCGCGAATAGTCGGATCGGCGCTCAGCTAATGGTACAAACATAACGCTTGGGACCATAGCTTCCCGTTCTGGTCATCCCGGCGAAGGCCGGGACCTATGTCAGCTATGGGCACCGGCCGGAGCCTGACCTCGGGCCGGCCGAAGGCCGGACCCGTGGGCCGGTGTGACAACTTACCCGGGCACCATCTGTTAGAATTGCTCCACCAGCATAATGGCGCTCGACGACCACGCTCGGGCGCCCATGCTTTGCCGAAACTATGGAGGTGCTCGGTCATGAGCCAGTCGCGCTCGGCCCGGCTGCGGGAGCTGATCCAGCGCCGCGACAAGGTGCTGGCGGTGCTGCATCCGCCGACCGCGGCGCATGCGCGGATCATGGAAGAGGCCGGGTGCGAGGCGTTGTTCGTCGGCACCGGCGGGGTGGTCGGCGCCTATACCGGGCTCGCCGATGTCGGCACCGCGACGATGACCGAATGCGTCGACCATCGCCGGCTGGATCGCCGACAGCGTCTCGATCCCGGTCATCATCGACGGCGACACCGGCCATGGCGGGATCATGGCGGTGCGGCGCCTGGTGCGCGAGAGCATCCGCGCCGGGCTCGCCGGCATCCGCATCGACGACCAGCCGATCGAGGGCAAGCGCAAGACCCAGAACGCCGGCATCGAAATCGTGCCGCTCGACCAGGCGATCGCGCGCTACCGCGCCGCGGTCGATATGAAGAACGAGCTCGATCCCGGATTTTGTCGTCATGGCGCAATGCTACGCTCGCGACGCCGCCGGCGGCACGCTCGACGACACGATTGCACGCATGAAAGCCTATCGCGAAGCGGCCGGGGTCGATTGGGTGCAGTTCGAATCGCCGCACTCGGTCGACGAGATCCGCATGGCGCGCGCGGCTGTCGAGGGCCCGTTCTCGTTTATGCGCGGCAAGCTCGGGCGCTATCTCGACCTCGACGAGCATCTGGCGCTCGGCGTCACGATCGCCTGGTATCCGGGGTTCAGCCATGCCGTCACCTGGGCGGCGCTGTGGGATTTCATGACCGATTTTCAGGCGCGCGGCACCAAGGCGTGGGACGATTTCGTCGCCAGCCGCCAGGACCGTCCCTACCCGAGGCCCGAGATTCCGCCCGAGGGCGAAGGCGACGCCAGGCAGCGGGAGCTCGAACGGCGGTATTTCGGCGATCAGCAGGGGGGCAGGTAATGGCGCGCGACGGCTACCGGATCTTCGATTCCGACACGCATGTCGGCCCCGACGCGGCGATCCTGTCGCGCTATCTGAGCGCGGCGGAGAAAGAGCGCCTCTCCGGCTGGGCCGCGTACAAATCGCGCGACCGCCACGGCCGGGTGACCTATACGAAGGGCCAGCGGCACTATCGCCGCCGCCTCGGCGAGGCCGAGCCCGATGCCGCGCCGGCCGGGTACATGGCCGGCTTCACCGGCGTCAGGCGCCGGCGCGAGCCGTCGCCGCGGGTTGACGCCGACCCGGCGGCGCGCATCGCCGACATGGATTTCGAAGGGGTCGATGTGAACCTGACCCTGCCGTCGGGCTGGTTCGGCACCTGGAGCGCCGGCGACGACGTGGCGCTCGAAATGGCGATGTACCGCGCCTATCACCGCTGGATGGAGGATTACTGCGGCGCTTATCCCGACCGGCTCGGCGGCGTGATCCTGGCCGGCGCGCGCGACATCGACGGCGGCCTCGGCGAGCTGAGGCGCTGCGGCAAGTCGCGCTGGGCCTGGGGAATGATGGTCTATGCGCCGGCCGGCATGCCGCTCGACCACCCCGCGCTGGAGCCGTTCTACGCCGAGGCGGCGGCGCTCGACCTCGCGGTCGTCCTGCACACCTTCACCGTCATGCCGCCCTACGCGCCCGGCGGACGGGACACCTGGGACAATCTGTGGCTGCAGCGCTCGGCGGCGCATCCCTGGTGCGGCATGCGCAACATGGCATCGCTGATCGGCAGCGGCGTGATGGACCGCTATCCGAATTTGCGGGTCGGCACCTTGGAGGCCGGGCATGGCTGGCTGCCGTTCTGGATGATGCGGCTCGACGAGCACGCCGAGACGGTCAAGGCGGCGCTCCCCGAATTGGCGCAACGCCCGAGCGAGTACGTCCGCGGCGGCCGCTATTTTCAGAGCATCGAGATCCCGGAGGGAGCGCGACTGACCAACGCCGTCGCCGATCTCGTCGGCGATCATGTGCTGATGTACGCTTCCGACTACCCGCATGGCGAAAGCCATTTTCCCGAATTCGACCGCGCTCGTCGCCGCCTGGGACATGGCCGAGGAGCGCAAGCGAAAGCTGCTGTGGGAGAATGCGGCACGGTTCTACGCGCGCGCCGGCTTCGACTGAGAGGCTGTGAATGAATTGGGATGGCGGGCAAATCGCGGCTGCTCGTAGGATGGGTTGAGGATCGCGAAACCCATCGCCATTGGTCGGCTCCAATTGATGGGTTTCACTTCGTTCTACCCATCCTACCAGCAGCCGCAGCAGGCCAATCTTTTGCGGGGCGCTGCTCGGCATCGGCGCAAGCCCGAAAAATCCCAGGCAAAGTGCTGCGCGGCAAGGGGGATAAATTG
Organism: uncultured Alphaproteobacteria bacterium; assembly: GCA_963702685.1. GTDB lineage: Bacteria > Pseudomonadota > Alphaproteobacteria > ATCC43930 > CGMCC-115725 > AP-15. The sequence continues at coordinate 48,235 of CAVPDQ010000021.1, forward strand.
CCTCGACAGCAACCGCCGCCTAATATTCGCGCCCGATACAGCGGAGGATCGATATGAGCGGCGCCGGCGGCCCGCCAATTGCGTTGGTTCCGCTCGACCGGCTGAGCGTCGATGTCGTCACCGACGACGTCAGCGACAATTACGTCAGCAAGACGCTGTTCGCGGTCTCCGAGTTCGCCAACATCGTGCGCGCCGGGGCGTCGGTGATCTCCGGTGAATCGCTCCTGGTCGCCAATCTCGGCTACGGGCTTCGGCTGGTTTCAGATGGCGGCGAGGCACGGCACAGCCTTTTGTTCGATACCGGGACCGAAGGGGCGGCCTTTATCCGCAATTGCAACAACCTTTCAATTCCGCTCGGCGAGATCGAGGCGATCGCGATCACGCACGGCCATTGGGACCATATGGGCGCGCTGCCGGCCGCCCTCGACGCCATCGCCGAGCAGGGCGGAAAAGCGACCGTCCACGTCAATCCGGGCATGTTCAACGAACGCGGCGTGCTGTTGAGCGGCGGTGCGATCGTGCCGGTGGCCAATGTGCCGCAGCCCGCGGAATTGGAGCGGCGCGGCGCCGTCGTCGTCAACGACCCGGCCGAGCGGCTGCTGCTCGACGGGCATTTCTATTACAGCGGCGAAATCCCGCGGCTGACCTCGTTCGAAAAGGGCCGCGTCGACCATTTGTGCCGCACCGGTCCCAACGCGCCGTGGCAGCCCGACCCGTTTCTGATGGACGAGCGGATGCTGGTGGCGCATGTGCTCGACCTGGGGCTCGTCGTGTTCAGCGCCTGCTCGCATGCCGGGATCGTCAATGTCTGCACCGAGGTGCGCAGTCTTTTCCCCGACCTGCCGATCCATTGCGTGATGGGCGGCCTGCATCTGGGCGGGGTGATGGAGCGGCTTATTCCGGAGACCGTCGAAGCGCTGCGGCCGTTCGATATCGGGCACATCATCACCGGCCATTGCACCGGCTGGCGCGCATTGCACGCGCTCGCCAACGCCTTTGGCGACAGCGTCAGCCAGTCCGCGGTCGGCACCACCTACAGCTTCGCCGCCTGAAATGACGACCGAGCCGCTGATCGGGGCCGGGCCGCGCTTGCCGGTCACGATCGTCACCGGCTTTCTCGGCAGCGGCAAGACGACGCTCGTCAACCACATCCTTGCCGCCCAGCACGGGCTCGACATCGCGGTCATGGTCAACGAATTGGGCGACATCGCGATCGACGGCGCGCTGATCGAGAATGCCGGCGAGGATATCGTCGAGCTCGCCAATGGCTGTGTGTGCTGCTCGATCAACAACGACCTCGCCAATGCGCTCGCCGGGCTGCTGCGGCGCGAGAAGAGGCTCGATTACCTCGTCGTCGAAACCACCGGCGTCGCCGACCCGTTGCCGATCGCATTGACCTTTCTGCGCCCGGAATTCCGCGAGCGGGTACGCGTCGATTCGATCGTGGCGCTGGCCGACGCCGAGAATATTGGCGCCGACGGCATCGCCGGCCAGGCCGCCCGCAACCAGCTGCGCTATGCCGACATCGTTTTGCTCAACAAATGCGACCGGGTCGGCGATGCCCGGCTCGACGCGATCGAGGCCGAGATCGCCGCCGCCGCCAACGGGGCGCGGATCGCGCGCACGGTGCGGGCCGGGATCGCGCTGCCGCTCCTCCTCAGCGTCGGCCTCTTCCAGTCCGGCCGTTATGTCGCCGCGCAGGATCACGACCATTTGGCGGCCGACGGGTTCGAGGCGGTCTCGTTCGAAAGCCCCTACCCCTTCGCCGCAGACCGGTTTCAGGCGTTTCTCGAAGAGCTTCCCGGCGATGTGTTCCGCGCCAAAGGCATCCTGGCGATCGACGGCGGCGCCGGGCGCCATGTGTTTCATCTCGTCGGCCGCCGGTTCACCCTCGATGCGGCCGGCGCCGAAGCCCCGCCGGGCAGCCGTCTGGTGCTGATCGGGCGCAATCTCGATCCGGCGGCGCTGCGGGCGCGGCTGGCCGAATGCCTGGTCACCCCGGTTCTCACACCGGCTCCGGGATAGCGAGCGAAACGGCCGTCAACAGGCCGGCGGCAACGACCGGCGCCCAGGCGACCGCGGGCTCCGCCCGGAAATGGACGACGGCGCCGATCGTAGCACCAATCATCAGCCCGACCCAGGGCGATGCCTGCGCCAGCCAATCCCAGCCCGACACGCGGCGCGCCAGAAAATCGCCGAGGCCTTGGCCGAGCTTGACCAGGGTGCCGGTGACATAGGTCAGGCTGACGCCGACATTGCCGGCCCGGTGCATCGATGCGTTCAAGGCGCCCATCGCCAGCACCATCGGCTCGGGCCGGGTCGCCCCGAGCGCCGCAACGGTCAACAACGCCGTCACCGTCGCCAGCACCGCGCTCAGGTGCCAGCGCCCGGTGCGGTGCGCGATGATCTGCCCGGCCGCCGCGCCCAGCACGAACAGCACGACCAGGCGCAGGATCGCGCTGGCTTCGGCAAAATCGCCGCGGCCAAAGGCGACGGCGAGCTGGGTGCTGTTGCCGCTCATATACGAGACGAACAGATGCTTGAGATGGAGATAGCCGATCGCATCGACCATCCCCGCGAGCCCCGCCAACAGTGCTGCCAGAACCAGCCCCTCGCCCCGGTCGCCCATCCGCGCCGCCCGCTGTTGCCCTATCCCGAGCTTGCCGTCCGGCAAGCGTCGCGGGCAAGCGCGGCGGGCAAGCGTGGCGGGCAAGCGTGGCGGAGTGATTCCGCAACGCGCCCGTTCACACCCGGAATGCGGTCGAGGCGGGGGCACGCACGATGAGCCGCGGCGAGATCGTTGTTGTCGCGGTGCTGGCCGGCATGGCCGCGCTCTTTCTATGGGACCGGCTGCGCTACGATCTTGTCGCGCTCCTGGCGCTGTTCGCCGCGGTTGCCGGCGGGGTCGTGCCGGCGCGCCACGCCTTCTCCGGCTTTGCCAACCCGGTGCTGCCGCTGATCGCCGGCGCGCTGATCGTCAGCGCCGCGATCGCGCGCTCGGGTGCGGTGGAGCTGATGGTGCGCTGGCTCGCACCGCTGCTGCGCTCGCCCGGGCTCCAGGTCGGCGTCCTTGCTTTCTGCGTCGCCGGGCTTTCGGCGGTGGTCAAGAATGTCGGCGCGCTCGCCGTCTTTATCCCGGTCGCGTTTCAGATTGCCCGCCGCAACGACCGCGCCCCCTCCGAGCTGTTGATGCCGCTGAGCTTTGCCTCGCTCCTCGGCGGCTCGATCACCTTGATCGGCACCTCGCCCAACCTGTTGATCGCCGAAGTGCGCGCCCAGCTTACCGGGCGGCCGTTCGGCATGTTCGACTTTGCCCCGGTCGGCCTCGGCGTCGCGGTTTGCGGCGTGCTGTTTCTGAGCCTCGGCTGGCGGCTGATCCCGCGCGGCCGGCGCGGCTCGGGCGGCGAGCCGCCGTTTCGCATCGAGGACTACATCAGCGAGTTGGCGGTCGGGCGAGAGCTCGCCCTTTGTCGGGCGCACCGTCGCCGCGATCGAGGAGCTGGCCGGCGGCGAGGTCACGATCACCGCGTTGATCCGCGACGAGCGCCGGCGTTATGTGCCCGGCGGCGGCTGGACGGTCCGGGCGGGCGATGTGCTGGTGATCGAGGCCGACCCGCCGGCGCTCGAGCACTTCGCCGCCGACGGCAAGCTCGCGCTCGTCGACAGCAAAGAATTGCCGGAGCCGGCGGCGAGCGCGGCGGAGAACCCCCTGCCCGCGCCGGCTTCCGGCGAAGCGCCGTCGGAAGCCGACCCCAACCGGCTCGGCGTCGTCGAAGCCGTAGTCGTCGCCGGCTCGGCGCTGATCGGCCGTTCGGCGGCCTCGCTGCATTTGCGCGAGCATTACGGCGTCAACGTGCTGGCGATCGCCCGCCGCGGCCGGCGCGAAACCGCCCGCTTGCGCCATGTCGAGCTCCAGCTCGGCGACGCGGTCGTGCTCCAGGGCTATCTCGACCGGATCAACGACACGATCGCGGCGCTCGGCTGCCTGCCGCTCGCCGAGCGGCAATTGACCCTCGGCCGCCGTCGCCGGCTGGCGTTGCCGCTCCTGATCCTGGCCGTGGCGATGGCGGCTGCGGGCAGCGAATTGGTGCCGGCGGAGATTGCCTTTGTCGGCGCGGCGCTCGCGATCGGCGTCTGCGGCCTCTTGACGCTCAAGGAGATTTACGAGGCGGTCGAATGGCCGATCCTCGTGATGATCGGCGCGCTGATCCCGATCGGCGAGGCCGTCAAAAGCACCGGCACGACCGAAATCGTCGCGCATCTGATCTCGCGGCTGGCCGCGCATTTGCCGGGCGAGGCGGTCGTCGCCCTGGTCCTCGTCGTCACCATGCTGGCCACACCTCTGCTGCACCATGCCGCCGCCGTGCTGGTGATGGGGCCGATCGCGGCGGGCCTGGCAAAGACCCTCGGCTGCCATCTCGATCCGCTGCTGATGGCGGTGGCGCTCGGCGCCGGCTCGGATTTCCTGTCGCCGATCGGGCATCAGTCGAACACCCTTGTCATGGGGCCGGCGGGCTACCGCTTTGGCGATTATTGGAGGCTCGGACTGCCGCTTTCGTTGATCGTGATCGCAGTCGGGGTGCCGCTGATCGTGCTCGTTTGGCCGCTCCACTGATTGGGCCGGTCGTCCACGATCGAGCCGCGTTTTCGGCAATGACGGTGCGCAATTTCTTGCCCGGCACGACCCTCGGCCGCTTGATTTCGCCGGCAGCGGTCGGATATCTCCATCCGGCATGTTGCCTGGGGCCGGGCGTGGCGTCCGCCCAATTGAGCGCGCGGCCGCGCCGATGAGATTGTTTCGATCGTGACGCAGCCAAAATGACCGATCGCCTGACCTTGACCCGCGCCTTCGAGAGTGCCGGGCTCAAAAGCGGCGACTCCGAGCGTATCGCCACGGAAATTTATGATGCTATCCATGCCAACGTGGCGAGCAAGGCCGACGTGGCCGCGGTCGAGGCTACCGTCACCGCGACGCGCAACGAGCTGCGCGAGGAGATCGCCGCCCTGCGGGCCGACCTGGTCAGGCTGGAGCTGCGCCTGACCTTGCGGCTCGGCGCGGTCGTGGTTGCCATCGCCGGCATCCTGTTTGCGGCGCTCCACTATTGGCCGCCGCGCCCGTAACGGCGGACTGCCCTGCGGCTCGATTTGGCGGGGCGCGGACCCGGTTTCCTGTCGCCGATCGGACATCGGTCGAGCACCCTTGTCATCGGGCCGGCGGGTTACTACTTTGGTGATTATTGGAGGCTCGGACTACCGCTTTTGTTGATCGGGGCGGGGTCGGGGCTGTGCCGATCGTGCTCGTTTGGCCGCTCCACTGGGCCGGCGGATTTTGCCGGCTCGGATCGCGTTTACGGAGATGGCGCCGGCCGCGATCGGCGCCGCGTAAAAGAACTGTACGGGTGAAAGCATGGCAAAGCCGAAGAGAGGGCGGTCGACCGCCGCAGTCGACGATCACGTCGGCGGACGCATCCGCGAGCGCCGGATCATGCTGGGGCTGACCCAGCAGCAGCTGGCCGAGATGATCGGCGTCACCTATCAGCAGGCGCACAAATACGAGCGCGGCATCAACCGTGTCTCGGCCGGGCGGCTGTTTGAGATCGCCCGCGCGTTGAGCGCGCCGATCACCTATTTCTATGAGGGCGTCGGCCAGGAAGGCCCGCGCCAGATCACGCCGCACCAGCGCATGCTGCTCGAGATCGCGCGCAACTTTGCCGAGATCAGGAACGAGAAGCACCAGGAAGCGGTGAGCCAGCTCGCCCGCGCCCTGGCCGCTCGCTGATTCAGCCTGCGGGCAGCGGAAACTCGTCGAGGTAGGGCCGGTAATCCTCCTCGACATCGACCTGCATTGCCGCGAGCAGGCGGACGAGGCCGTTGTAGAACGAGATCGTGACGACGAGGTCGGTCAGGCGCTCGTTGTCGAGCTCGCGGCGCAATGCGGCAAAGGTGTCGTCGCCGACACCGAGATCGCGTGTGATCTCACGTGCGGCGCGCAGCACTGCTTTGGCCGGCGTATCCAGCTCGCTGGCTCGTCCGTCGGTCTCGTCGGCGATGGCGCGGATTTCCCAATCTGCGACCCCGACCTCACGGCCGATCCGGACGTGGTGCGAGAATACCCAGCCCGACCGCGTCATATAGCCGACCTGGAGGATCGCCAGCTCGCGCAGTCGCGGATCAAGCCGGCTGCCGTCGCGGATATAGCGGGCGAGCGTGTTCAGGCTGCGCGCGGCGCGTGGGCTGTGCGCCAGGACCCGATAAAGGTTGAGGTTGCGCGCCAACAGGTCCTGGTGCTCGGGCAGCAGGTCCGCTTTGTCGAGATAGGGCAGCCGCGCCATAAGCCTTCCTCCCTGCCGCCACGCGCGCCCGCCGATCATAGCACACCGCAAGCGGCGTCCAGCGCGCCGATCGGCCGCCGAACGCCGGCTGCGCCGGATCAGCGCAGTTTTTTTCCGGATCGGTGGACTCGGCACGCATCACCCCCGCCCCCACCCGCCCCCATCGAGGGGGCGGGAGTACAAATATGCGTGCTGATAAAGGCCCTCCCCGCTGATAACGGCCCTCCCCCTTGATGGGCCCTTGATGGGGGAGGGTTTGGGAGGGGGTGAGAACGCGGGGCAATTTGATCGCAAACAGCTCTAGCGCTGGGTCGATCGCGCGCGGTTGGCGGCGCTGGCGACGGCTTTGAGCGAAGCGGTCATGATGTTGGCGTCGATGCCGACGCCGTACAGCGTTGCCTCGTCCTTGCCGCGGATTTGGACATAGGCGGTGGCCTGGGCGTCGGCGCCGGCGCCGAGCGCGTGCTCGCGATAATCGGCGACCGTCAGCTCGACCCCGCATTCGCCGCGCAGCGCGGCGACAAAGGCGTCGATCGGGCCGTTGCCGACCCCCTCGATCCGGCGTTCCCGGCCATCGACGATAACCGTCGCCGCGATCCGCCGCCGCTCCGGCGCACGCGGCTCGGGATAGAGGTTGTAATCGGCAAGCGCGATGCCCTCGCGCGAGAGATAGGTGTCCTCGAACAGCGACCAGATGTCGGCGCTGGTCAATTCCTTGCCGGTGCGGTCGGCGACCTCCTGCACGACACGGCTGAATTCGACCTGAAGGCCGCGCGGCAGGTCGAGCCCGTGGTCGGATTTGAGCACATAGGCGACCCCGCCTTTGCCCGACTGGCTGTTGACCCGGATCACCGCCTCGTAGCTGCGCCCCAGATCCATCGGGTCGATCGGCAGATACGGCACCTCCCACAGCGCGTCGTTACGCTTTTCGAGCGCGTCGAACCCCTTTTTGATCGCATCCTGGTGCGACCCCGAAAACGCCGTATAGACGAGCTCCCCGGCATAGGGGTGGCGCGGGTGCACCGGCAACTGGTTGCAGTGCTCGACGGTGCGCACGATGTCGTCGATATCGCGGATTTCGAGGCCGGGGTCGATCCCCTGGCTGAACAAATTGAGCGCCAGGGTCATGACATCGACATTGCCGGTGCGCTCGCCATTGCCGAACAATGTCCCCTCGACCCGGTCGGCGCCGGCCATGACGCCCAATTCGGCCGCCGCCACCGCGGTGCCGCGGTCGTTGTGCGGGTGCAGGCTCAACATGATCGAGTCGCGGTCGCGAATGGTGCGGCCGAACCATTCGATCTGGTCGGCATAGACGTTGGGCGTCGCCATCTCGACCGTGGCCGGCAGGTTGAGGATGATTTTTTTGTCGGGTGTCGGCCGCCATACATCCATCACCGCCTCGCACACCTCGACCGCATAATCGAGCTCGGTGCCGGTAAAGCTTTCAGGCGAATACTGATAGATGACATCCGTCTCGGGCATCCGCTCGGCCAAATCGCGGATCAGCCGCGCGCCGTTGACGGCAATCTCGGTGATGCCGCCTTTGTCGAGCCCAAAGACAACGCGGCGCTGCAAGGTCGAGGTCGAATTGTAAAGGTGCATGATCGCGCGCTTCGCCCCACGGATCGATTCGAAGCTGCGCTCGATCAATTCGGCGCGCGCCTGGGTCAGCACCTGAATCGTCACATCGTCCGGCACCAGGTCCTCTTCGACCAATGAGCGGACAAAGGCGAAATCGGTCTCCGACGCGGCGGGGAAGCCGACCTCGATTTCCTTAAAGCCGAGCTTGACCAGGAGGTCGAACATGCGCCGCTTGCGGTCGGGGCCCATCGGCTCGACCAGCGCCTGGTTGCCGTCGCGCAGATCGACGCTGCACCATAAAGGCGCCTTGTCGATGACCCGCGCCGGCCAGCGCCGGTCAGGCAAAACGATCGGGGCAAACGGGCGGTATTTGTGGATCGGCATAGTCGGACATCGAAAAGCTCCTGCAACGGGTCGCGGCCGCGGCGGCCGCAGATGGCGATCGAAAAACGGCCGGCGAGGCGGTCAGCGTCGCCGACCGCTGCTAAGTCGAAGGCGCCAAGACCGCGCCGCCAGGGCGACACGCCGCAACCCGTGGTGATCGATCGTATTGCTGGAAAACATGGAAACTACCGGGCAAAAGTTCCCCGCGGGGAACGGCGGCGAGCAGCCTTCGGCGCCCCTCAGGACGCCAAGCCGATAAGTCGCAGCTCGAAGCGCTCGATAGTCATCGCCTCTCCGCTAGCAGACCCCGCCGCCGCGTCAACCCTCTCTTGCGAAGACGGATATCAGGCCGCCCGCGGCCAATACCGCCAGAAGCGGGCCGAGGTGGCGCTCGTAGCGCCGCCAGCGGCCGATCGAATGGCGATAGAGCGGCTGGCGCACCTGCCAGCTGCCGGCGGTGAAGACCGGGCGTTCGGCAAGGTAAGCGCGGGCGGGCGCGCGCGCTCGACCCGCTCCGCCTCATCGTGCTTCAATCCGGCGCCCAGGCGCACTTCACACGCCGGCACCCCTGTCACTTTTTTTTACACATCCCGTGCGCTCGTCGAACTCTGCAACCTATTGGATTCAATGTAAGTTTCGAGGAAGTCGTTTGTTCTCATCCGGCGAGACATGTCGGCCTACTTTACAATTCACCACCCATTTGCTTGCGCGCGATCCATTAACCAATTGATTTTTTGGACAGGTTCATTATGGCATAGGAATTGCTTGTCCTCATGAGAGGGCATGGTTAATTTGTTACCCGCCTCTCGGAAGGAGAAATGAGCGATGTCGAAAAAGCTCATGGTTGCCGTCGCTATGACGGCGGGCGCGGTTGCGTTCGGGCCGACGGCGCGCGCGGCACCCCTGTTGGAGGTTCAAGTATTCGATACGAACGTGAGCGCTGTTGTGCCGATTTTCGATACCGGCTTGACCTCTGGTGGAAGCATCGGCACTACTACCGTTTCCAGCATCAATTTCTCCTCAATTTCATTCGAGACTCAGGGTGTTCCGTTGCTGGATAATCCTGACCTTTCCAGCGTTACTCTTGATGCCACCCGCTTCATTGGGGCCACGCTCCCGGATACGTTGGTTTTGAAGGTAACTCAGGTCGACCTCACGGGCTTTGCTGCCGGCGTCCTGGAGGTCAGCGACACCACTGATGCGTTGATCGGCACCTTTGGCTCGGTGAACCAGTCGACTTACTTAGATCCAACCAATACGGCATTTGGGACCGGAGCAGGAACATTGCTGAACTCCCACGATGTCGTGTCTACTCCTGACGCCTTCTCGACGAGTGTGACTGTGGGGCCGGGATTGACCACGTTTTCTGAGACGCAGGTCTATACGGTTAGCTTCGGCAGCCGCGGCGCGAGCTACGGTGGCGCCATGGAACTGAAAACAATTCCCGAGCCGGCCTCGCTTGCGCTGTTGGGTGGGGCGTTGATCGGGTTCGGATTGCGCCGCCGTCGTCGCTCGCGGCAAGTGTAAAGAACGCCGACGGTCGGCTCACAGCAAGCGGCGCTTTCTCAAGCGCCGCTTTTTTGTCACAGGCCGGGTCGGCAAGCCCCCGCTAGCGCGGCAGCCTCGATCGATCGCGGCAACGCCGGCAAAGAGCTGCGTCACCGCCGCCCGCGACAGGCCGCGGGTGATAAAGACGAGGCGCGAGCGGCGGTCCTCGTCGGGCCATTCCTCCAATTCGACCGGCGGATGAGCGACGTGCTGGACGTAATGCACGACCACCGGGCCGCGGCACCCCTCGATCGCGACGAGGCCCTTGACCCGCAACAGATCGGGCCCGCGCAACGCCATCAGCACCGCCATCGTCTGGTCGAAGGCGGGCCACGACAGCGGCTTCTCGAACATCAGCGCGAAGGTTTCGAGGCCGTGGGTGTGGCCGTGGGTGTGAGTGTGCCGGGTCTCGCCCACCCCGGCTTCGCGCGGCGCGGTCGGCGGCTCGTCGAGCAGAAAAGCCGGATCGATTGCGCCAGCGACGGCGAGGCGCACCGGGCCCGGGTTGAGCCGCCCGATCTGCGCGACAACACGCTCGACCGCGTCATTGCCGGCGAGATCGGCCTTGGTCACGACGATCCGGTCGGCGAGCGCTACCTGGCTGCGCGCCTCGGGCATGTTTTCGAGGTTTGCCGCGCCAGCCGCGGCATCGACAACCGCGATCAGCGCCTGCAAATGAAATTCGCGGCCGAGCCCGCGGTCGGTGGCGAAGGTCTGCAGCACCGGGCCGGGATCGGCGAGCCCCGAGGTCTCGATGATGACCCGCTCGAAGCTCGGCACCGCACCGCGCACCCGGTCGGCAAAGAGCGCGCGCAGGCTGTCCTGCAAATCGGTGCGGACATTGCAGCAGAGGCACCCGTTGCCGAGCAGCACGGTTGTATCGCTGCTCGACCGCAACAGCGCGTGGTCGATGCCGACCTCGCCATATTCATTGACGACGACGGCGCTGTTGGCGCCCGCCGGCTGCTGTAGCAGCGCCTTGATCAGCGTCGTCTTGCCCGAGCCGAGAAACCCGGTCACGGCAACGACCGGCAGCCGCGGCCCACGCACATGCCGGCGGCGCCGGCCAAAGCGCGATGCATCCTTGCCGCCGAACAGCAATTCCGGCCCGCTCTCGGATGTCGATTTCAAAGACGCAAAGCCTTCTGAACCGCGGCCGCCCGCGTGAGGGGATCGTGCGCGCCGTCCCGCGACCGGCTTATCGAAGATTGGCTCGGCAGCTGCACGAGCATTCCAGCGCAGCTCGTCGGCTCACCGCAGGACGCAACGGCTCACCCGATCGGATGGCCCAGCCTGTGGAGCACGGACATGACACCCCACAGGATCGCGACCCATAGCAGCAAGGATAGCAGCAACAGCCCGGCCCATGACAGGATCTTGACCCACGAAACAACCAATTTGCGCGGCGGCGCCTCGGTCGGAGGCGGGCATATCCGCGAGATTTCCCGATCGGCTCGCCAGCTATGCTCGGCGGTATCGTGGCCGGGTGCCGCCGGGTCCGTCGATGATCGCTTCCGGTCGAGCCGCTCCAGAGTGGAAGCCATAGCGACATGCGCCTTATCGCCCCCGATCTGTCAAGTCTATTTCAACAGACGGTGCGCCCGTGCGTCAAAAAAGCGTCCTACCGCCAAAGGCCCTCCCGATATTCGCCCGGTTTTCAGAAGTCCATCTCGAGGGTGTAGAGGCCGCCGACATGGCGGTCGACGGTGTAGACGACCGCGCGCTCGTCGACGAACACGTCGTTGATCTGGATCGCCCCGCTCGGCGCCCGATCGGGCGGTGCCGGCACAAAATAGCCGATTTCGGCGGGCTGGTACGGGTTGGAGATGTCACAGGCGCGCAACCCGCCATTAAAATAGGTGGCGAGCACGATCTGGTCGGATTTCCACGCGTTGGGCTTTGGCACGTTTTCGTAGAGGTTGTGGGCGCCGTAGCGTGCACCCGGCCGCTGATAGGTTTCGAGCGGCGGCAGCGGGCAGGTCGCGATCGGCACCGGGTTTTCTTCCGATGCGTCCGTCGACGATCCAAACGAGCTTTGGCCAGTCCGCCCCCTCGGTGCGCGTGCATTCGTCGCTGACGACATAGAGCCCGCGCTCGAACAATGGCACGACCGTGTGGGTAAAGCCGAAATAGGGCGGGTGGTAATCCCAGCGCGCCACCATCTTCGGATGCGCCTTGTCGGCAATGTCGAGGGTGACGAGCCCGCCGTCGATATAGCCGAGATAGGCGCGGTCCGGCCGCTCCGGATAGACGTTGGTGTTGTGCGCGCGAAACCCGGTATCGGCGTGCTCGGGATGGCGCGTCGGCGGCGGCGCGCTGTCGCCCTGGCGCGTGCCAGGCAACCACCAGCGCCCGACCTCGACCGGCTTTGTCGGGTTCTTGACGTCGATGACCCGGTAGAACTGGTCGTCTTTCGGATGGGTCGGCACAAAATCCGCCGCGCCCGAGCTCATGTGGATGTATTCGCCGTCGGCGAACCACAGCTGGTGCACGCCGCGCGAATTGGGCCCGGAGCAATCGAAAAAGCTGATCGAGCGCGGGTTCTCCGGCACCGAGATGTCGAACAACTCGACGCCCGCCGGCTGCAGCCCGTGATGCGTCGTCTGATAGGCGACCGCCATGATGTCGCCGACCGTCTCCAGCGAGTTCGAGCGCATATGCGATTGCGGCAGGTCGCGGCGGGAGACGACTTTGGGGGCGCGCGGGTCGCTGACATCGACGGCGGTGAAATTTTTCGGCGCGCTCTCGTGCGCGAGCCACAGGATGCGGCGCCCGTCCTTGGCGATCTGGATCGACATGCCCTCGCCGATGCCGCCAAAGCCGTCGAGCTCGTGATGCGCCAATTGCTTGAAGTTCCAGATCGCCGTCTCGGGCATGCGCCGTCCCCCTGAAGCTGTGTCGGGCAACCCTCGCGCCGAGGGCGGCGCCCGTCAAGCCGGCTGGCGCCGGGGAGCGTTCCGGATAACAATCGGCTTCTTTCTTCCATTGGGCGGGGTGGCGATGGCATCGGTCAGCTTTACCGTGAACGGGCGCGCCGTCGCGGTCGGCGCGGACGGTGACACGCCGCTCCTCGACGTGCTGCGCAACCATCTCGGGCTCAAGGGCAGCAAGTTCGGCTGCGGCCTCGAGCAATGCGGCTGCTGCATGGTGCTGATCGACGGCGAGCCGGCGAAGTCCTGCGGCAAGGCGCTCTCGACCGTCGCCGGCCGCGCGGTCACGACCATCGAAGGGCTCGGCAGCCGCGACCGGCCGCATCCGCTCCAGCAAGCATTTCTCGACGAGCAGGCCGGCCAGTGCGGCTATTGCCTCCCCGGCATCCTGATCTCGGCAGCCGCACTCCTCGACCGCAATCCGGCGCCGTCGCGGGCCGAGATCGCGACCGCCATCGACGACAACATCTGCCGCTGCGGCAGCCATGTCCGCATCCTGCGCGCCATCCAGCGCGCTGCCGAGCGGATGCGCGCCGGAGCCGCGCCATGAGCGGGAACGCAGCGCTGCCGGCGATGCTGGCGGCCAATCCGCGGCTCGACCGATGGGTCTCCTTTCCGGCGCCGGGGCAGGTCAGGGTCGCCACCGGCCGGGTCGAGATCGGCCAGGGCGTGCTGACCGCGATGCGCCAGATCGCCGCCGAGGAGCTCGATGTGGCGCCCGCGCGCATCCTGCTCGAATCGGGCGACACCGGGCTGACCCCGAACGAGGGCTACACCGCCGGCAGCCAGTCGATGCAGGTCGGCGGGGTCGCGCTGCGCCAGGCTTGCGCCGAGGTGCGCGCGCTCTTTCTCGACCATGCCGCAACAGAGCTCGGTTATCCCCGCGGCGATCTCGTGGTCGATGACGGCGCCGTCACGTTGCGGGGTGTGGCGACCGGCCACGACTATTGGTCGCTCGCCGGCGCCGTCGATCTCTCGCGCCATGCCCAGGGCGGGGCAGCGACCAAGCCGGTCGGCGATTACAAGATCGTCGGCCATGATGCGCCGCGCGTCGATCTCGCGGCCAAGGTGTTTGGCGAGGCCGCGTTTATCCACGACATGACGCTCGACGGCATGGTCCATGCGCGAGCCGTGCGCCAGCCGCGCCGGGGTGCGGTGCTCCGCAGCGTGGACGAGGCGGCGATCCGCCGCGCTGCGAAGGGCCCGATCGATATCCTGCGCGACGGCAATTTTCTCGCCATCCTCGGCGCCGACGAGACCGTCGTCGAAGCCGCTGCCGCGGTCGCGCCAAATTACGTCGCCTGGGACGAGGTCGACGCCATCGCGCCCTTTCAGGAAGAGGCGCGCTGGCTGTTGCAGCAGCCGTCGAACGACCGGCTGGTCGGCCCGCCGCCGGCCGATCCCGTCGCCGCGAGCCGGCACGAGGCCTCCTACACGCGGATGCACGTCGCCCATGCCTCGATCGGACCCTCCTGCGGGCTCGCGCTCTATCGCGACGGCCACCTCGAAGTGTGGACCCATTCGCAGGGGGTCTATCCGCTGCGCGACGCCTTGGTGCGCACGCTGAAGCTGGATCCTGCGGCGATCTCGGTCAGGCACGTGCAGGGGCCGGGCTGCTATGGCCATAACGGCGCCGACGACGCCGCCGCCGATGCGGCGGTCTTGGCGGTGCGGCGGCCGGGGCAGCCGATCCGGGTGCGCTGGCGGCGCGACGAGGAGTTCGGGTTCGAGCCGGTGAGCCCGTCGATGGTGGTGCGGGCCGCCGCCGCGCTCGACGGGTCGGCGCGGCCGATCGACTGGACCACCGAAATCTGGAGCGGCCGCCACGGCAGCCGGCCGGGCGGCGGCGGCAATCTGCTGGCGGCCGAGGCGCTCCCCGACCCGCCGCCGCCGGCGCCGCTCAACGAATCCTCGGGCGCGCCCGGCGCCGGCACCCGCAACGGCGAGCCGCTCTACGACTTCGCGCAGAAGCGCATCCTCCACCACCTTGTTGCCGAGACCCCGGTGCGGACCTCCTCGCTGCGCGGGCTCGGCGCCACGCTCAATGTCTTCGCCATCGAATCGATGATGGACGAATTGGCCGAGCGCGCCGGAGTGGACCCGGTCGCCTATCGGCTCTCGGTGCTGTCCGACCCGCGCGCCCGCGCCGTCGTCGAGCGGGCGGCGCAGATGGCGGGGTGGCGGCCGGGGAGGCCCTCCGGCGCCGGGCATGGCCGTGGCATCGGATTTGCCCGCTACAAGAACCTCGCCGCCTATGCCGCAGTCGTCGCCGAGGTCGAGGTCGATGAGCATGTTCGGCTCGCGCGGGTCTGGTGCGCCGCCGATGCCGGGCTCGTCGTCAACCCCGACGGGGCGATCAACCAGCTCGAAGGCAACATCGTCCAGGCGGCGAGCTGGGCGCTCAAGGAGGGGGTGCGGCTCGATGCGGGCGGCATTGCCTCGCGCGATTGGGAAACCTACCCGGTGCTCCGCTTCAGCGAAGTGCCGGAGATGGCGGTCGAGCTGGTCGAGCCGGCCTGCGACCGGCCCCCGCTCGGCATCGGCGAAGCCGCCGGCGGCCCGGCGGTCGCCGCGATCGGCAACGCCGTCGCCTCAGCACTCGGCACCCGCCTGCGCGACCTGCCGTTGACCCGCGAGCGGATCATGGCGGCGCTGCTGCGGGCCTAGCCCGGCCTAGCCCGGCCTAGCCCGGGTCAGGCGGGCGTGTCCAGCAGACGCTCGATCTCGCCGACGATGCGGCGATCGGTCGGCGCCACCTGGGCCGGCCAGGCGCCGGCCAGCGCGCCATCGGGTCCAATCAGGTATTTGTGAAAGTTCCAGCGCGGCGTGCCGGCTTCGCCGAGCGTGTCGGCGATCCAGCGGTAGAACGGATGGGCCTCGCCGCCGAGCACCCGGCATTTCTCGGCGAGCGGGAAATCGATCGCGTACCCGGTCGTGCAGAATTCCTTGATCTCGGCCGCCGAGCCCGGCTCCTGCCGGCCGAAATCGTTGGACGGCACGCCGAGCACCACGAGCCCCCGGTCACGGTAGCGTTGCCACAGCTCTTCGAGATCGCGGTATTGCGGCGTATACCCGCAATAGGAGGCGGTGTTGACGACGAGCACCGGCCGCCCGCGCCAGGCGTCGAGCGGCAGCGGGGCGCCGTCGATCGAGGTGAATTCGAACTGGTAGGGATCTTCGGCGGTGGTCAAGGGGGCGGTGGTCAAGGGCGGTCTCCCGAAAACGGGCGAAAATCGAGCTTCGGCACCCAGCATAGCGCCGTCGCGCCGGCGGTGCAGCCGCCGGTTTTGGGCGCGGCGATGCTGCTCGCGTTCTTTCTGAAGGGGATCGTCGTGGGCGCGGTCATCGCCGTGCCGGTCGGGCCGGTCGGCGTCTTGTGCGTCAGGCGGACGATTTTCGAGGGGCGGCTGGCGGGCCTCGTTTCGGGTCTCGGCGCGGCCACTGCCGACGCAATTTTCGGCATCGTCGCCGGCTTCGGGCTTACCTTCATCGCCGACTGGCTGCTCGGCTACGAAGACCTGCTGCGCGTCGGCGGCGGCTGCTACCTCCTTTACGCCGGCGCGGCGGGGTTTCTGGCCAAGTCCGACGAGAAGCCGCATGAGGAGACCGATCCCGAAGGCTTGGTGCGCGACTTTGCTTCGACCTTTGCGCTCTGCATCGTCAATCCGGTGACGATCGTCGCCTTTCTCGGCATTTTCGCAGCACTCGGGCTGAGCGGCGCCGGGGCGACCTTGGCCCGCGCGGCGGCCATGGTGCTCGGCGTGTGGATCGGCTCGATGCTGTGGTGGCTCGGATTGAGCCTCGGCATCGGGTCGTTTCGCCGCTCGATCGGGCCGCGTCACCTGCGTTGGATCAGCCGCGGCTCGGGCGCCGTGCTGTTCCTGTCCGGCGCCGCATTGCTAATAACCGCCGCGGTCGAGCATTTCGCCTGACGGCAAGCCGGAAGGACGCCCCGTGGTCTACCTGCCTCCCCATTTCGTCGAAACGCGCCGTGACGTTCTGGTCGCCCATATGGAGCGCTACGATTTTGCCACGCTGGTGACGCACGGCAGCGCCGGCCTCGTCGCCAGCCGAGCGCCATTCCTGCTCGAAGAGACAGGCGAGATTTTGCACCTCCAGGGCCATCTCGCCCGCGCCAACCCGCAAGTCGCCGACCTTGCCGCAGGTGGCGAGGTGCTGACCGTGTTCGCCGGCCCGCATGCCTATGTCTCGCCCGGCCTGGTATGAAAAGGGGCCCGCGGTGCCGACCTGGAATTACGCCGACGTCCACGCCTACGGCCGGGTGCGGCTGATCGAAGAGGCCGATCGGCTGCGCGCGCTGCTGCGCCGGCTGACCGACCGCCACGAAAAGCGCCGCACCGCGCCGTGGCGGATGCAGGACCTGCCCGATAATTACGTCGCCGGCATGCTCAAAGGGATCGTCGGCTTCGAGATCGCCGTCACCCGGCTCGAAGGCAAATTCAAGCTGAGCCAAAACCGCCCGGCCGCCGACCCGCCGCGCATCATCGCCGCCCTCGAGGCGAACGAGGACGCCAACTCGGGCGCCGTGGCGCAGCTGATGCGCCAACGCAGCCAAGGCTGACCGCCGCCCACTGGTGAAAACCAGTCAGGCGGCGAATTGCACAAAAAATGACACAGCGGGGCGGCCCGCAGCGCCCCGATTCGCCGGGATAGGGGAATGACGACACCCACTCTGCCATATTGCTCGAATAGCCTGGATTGTTCGATCTCTTGCGTTGATGCACGGAACCGGTAGCCTCGCCAAATACTGCCGCCGCGCTGGCTGATTTCCTTCTGGCTGATTTCCTCTTGGCTGATTTCCTTTTGGCGGATACCGAGGATACGATGCACGGACCGACCCGACGGCTGCTGCCGCGAGCCTGGCTCATGGCGCTCGGTCTCTTCCTCGCGATGCTCGCCTCGGCGGCGCATTCCGCAGAGCTGGCGCCCCAGCCTCCGGCACCGGTCTCCGCCGCCGAGCTGGAGCGGCTCGTCGGGACCTTGCAAGACCCGGCGGCACGCGCCCGGCTCGTCGGCGAATTGCGCGCGCTGATCGCGGCGCAGCGCGCCACACCGCCGCCAGCCGCACCCACGGGCGCAGCCGCGCCCGAAAAGGCCGCGGCAAAACCCACGCCGCAAAGGGCGGCGATCGCGCTGTTCGGCCGGTTGTCGCGGCAGGTCGATGCCGCCACCGGCGAGATCCTGGCGGGTGCGGCGGTCGTCGTCGATGCCCCTCGCCTGATCGGCTGGATCGAGCGGCAGATCGCCGACCCGGCGGCGCGGACCCGCTGGATCACCGCCGGCTATGCGTTGGCGCTGGTCTTTGGGCTGGCGATCGCCGCCGAGTGGCTGGTGCGGCTCCTGCTGGCGCGGGTGACGCCGACATTCCCGGTGCGGCGCAGCAATTCACGCCCGGTTCGCGCGCTCTTCGCGCTCTTGGGCTTTTTTCTCGACGCATTGCCGATCCTGGTTTTTGCCGGGACCGCGTTTGCCGCGATCGAGATGGGCCCCGCCAGCTTCATCCCGACCCGGGTGACGCTCTCGGTGTTGGCCGCCACGACGGCCGAGGCGCGGCTTTTATTGTGCGCCGCGCGTGCGCTGCTGCTGCCGGCCGATGCCGGTGCGGTGTTTGTGCCGATCGGCCCCGAGACCCGAAATTACCTCTACATCTGGTTCAAGCGCTTTGTCTTTTTCGCGGCCTATGGCTACGCCATCCCCGAAGCCGCGTGGTGGCTCGGCATTCCCGGCGCGATCTACGCGCTGATGCTGAACCTGACCGGCCTGGTGCTGGCGCTGCTGGCGATCGTTTTTGTGCTGCAAAACCGCAGCGCGATCGGCCGCTGGATCGCCGGCGACCCGCCGTCCTCCACCGGCTGGGGCCGGGTTCGCCGCACCCTCGGCGAGATCTGGGCCTTGCTCGCGGTCGTCTACATCATCGGCATCTATTTGATCTACGCGCTGCGCATCGAGGGCGGCTTTGGCTATGTGCTGCGCGCGACGGTGTTGAGCCTCGTCGTCATCGTCGCTGCCCGGCTGGTGGTTCGTGCCGTCCAGCGGCTGAGCCGGCGCGGCTTCGCCCTCTCGCCCGAGCTGAAGGCGCAATTCCCCACTCTGGAGCACCGCGCCAACCGCTATCTGCCGGTCCTGACCGGGCTGATCGAGGTCGCGGTCTATGTGCTGGCGGCAGCGACCGTGCTTCAGGCCTGGGACGTCGCCGCCTTCGCCTGGCTCAACAGCACCCTCGGCCGGCAGCTGATCGGCCGGCTGGCGGCGATCGGGCTGATGGTGGCGATCGCCTTGGTCCTTTGGGAATTTGTCGATGCGGCGATCGAGCGAAATCTGAACGGCCACGAAGGCGCGCCGCGCCACACCCGCATGCGCAACCTCTTGCCGCTGCTGCGCACCGCGGCGTTGAGCGTGATCGTGGTGTTGACCGGGTTGATCGTGCTGTCGCATCTCGGCATCGACATCGCCCCGCTTTTGGCCGGTGCTGGCGTCATCGGCGTCGCCATCGGTTTTGGTAGCCAAGCGCTGGTCAAGGACATCATCACCGGGCTCTTTATCCTGGTCGAGGACCAGTTCGCGGTCGGCGACATCGTCGATGTCGGCAAGGAGCATGCCGGCGTCGTCGAGGCGATCACGATCCGCACCGTGCGTTTGCGCGACCAGGCCGGCACCGTGCACACCGTCCCGTTCAGCGAGGTGACGAGCGTCAAAAACCTGACCCGCGACTACGCCAACGTCGTGGCGCGGATCACGATCTCCTATCGCGAGGACATCGACCGCGTCGTCGAGATCCTGCGCGGGGTCGGCGACGAGCTGATGGCCGATGACAAGCTGCGCCCGCTGATCCTCGACCCGTTCGATTATCTGGGCGTCGATGCCCTCGACGAATTCTGGGTCGTGCTGCTGCTGCGCATCCGTACCCTGCCGTTGCAGCAATGGGTGGTCGGCCGCGCCTACAACCGCCTCGTCAAGATCGCCTTCGACAAGCACGGCATCGCCAGCCGCGACCCCAACCCGGTGGCGCTCGCGACCCCCGCCCCTTCCGCCGGCGCCAAGCCCCGCCTGCCCGAGCCCGCGGTCGAGCCTGGGGTCGAGCCCGCGATCGAGCGACCGCCTGCCTGAACCTTCGGCCGCGTTGCGCCGTGCGGCGCGCGCCGCCAACCCGTCTTATTCACGAGACTGGGAGAGTATGAGCGGCAGAACGCGCGTCAGCTTTTGGAACGGCGGAAGGCGCTGCGCTGTTCCGTCCTACGCTTGCGCTATGTCGAGAGACGGGCGGCCCCGATCACCCCGCGAACATCGGGTCTAGGGTGCGGCCTTGCACGGAAACGCTCCTCGGAAGCTTTGATCGAGTAGTTATCGTACCCGATTTGATCGAGTAGTATCCTACCCGAAATGCCCGTCCGTCGATTTTGGCGGAAACGGAAACCCGGGCGGAGATTCGTGCGGAGGCACAAAATGGCGAACTCCCACACTTCGATCCATATCCGCGTGATGACCGACTCGGACATTCCCATAGCTCGCGATCTCCTGCAACAGCTCGGCTATTCAATGTCAGCCGAAGAGGTCGCGCGACGGTTTGCGTCCGTCGCTTCGGCAACGGGTCATGCGGTCATCATCGCTGAAGACGGCAGCGTCATGGTCGGCTTGCTCCATCGCCTGCGGCCGTTGCGATGGGTTTCGCGGATGCTTAACCCATCCTACGGCTCTGCCGGCGGCGGATTGGGAGCGATGGTCACGCATTCTTGATCCACGACAATAAAAAATCAGTTCGGCAGCCAGGCGGCGGCGCGGATCTCGCCGAATTCGCGGGCGATCTTGCGCCAGGAGGCGCCGGAATCCTCGGTGACGTAGACCTCGCCGAAGAGGCTGAACGCGACGATGCGGTCGGGGTCGGCGGGATGCGTGGCGAGGCCCCACATCGTGGCGTTGGGCTCTTTGGGGAATGGCAGGATTTCCCAACTCTCGCCGAAGCTTCTGGTGCAGAGCACGTGGCCCTTCTCACCGGTCGTGGTCTCGCCGCACCCGGCGAACAGCACACGAGGATCATCGGGCTTGACCGCCATGCCGCGGGCATAGGGAAGCGGCCATTTCTCTCTGATGCCGAGGGGCTCCCAGGTGTCGCCCAGATCGCTGCTGATAAACATTTCGCGCGCCGTGCTCGCATAGAGGCGCTTGGGCTCGGTCACCGCGATCGCTACCGCGTGAATGTCCGGATCGTACAAGCCGCCGTCGAGATGCGTCCAGCTGTCGCCGCCGTCCCGGCTGCGAAAGACGCCGTCGATTTCGACCCCGGCCCAGACCATGCGGTGATCGTCGGGATCGACGACGATTCCGGTCACAAAGGGTGTGCCGATCGAGCACTCGCGGGCGATGTCGAGAGGCAGTTTTTGCCACTGCCGACCGCCGTCGCGCGAGCGCCAGAGCGCCGCCGGGCGCGTGCCGGCAAAGAGAATATCGGGATCGACCGGGTCGATGGCCAAGGACCAGATCGTCGGCAGCGCCCCATCGGCGCCGATCCGCTGCCAATGCGCGCCGCCGTCATGGCTCGCGAACAGGCCCGTATCGCCGCCGGCGAAAACGGCATGCGCCTCTTTGGGATGGACGGCCAGCGCCTGGATGCGGCTGTTGAGCGGGAACGGCTTGCGATGCCGCGTCCACGACTTTCCGGCATCCGGGCTGTGCCACACACCCCAGCCGGCTGTTCCAAGACAGATGCTGTAATCCGCCGCCATATGCCGCCTCCCCTCGTGCCGGTCGCCGCGTCGCTCCGCAGTCGCGAAGCATCGCATCTTGCCCGGCCCTCCCACAACAAATGGATGGAGCCATAAGCCTGCGGGCGTCGTGGTAGAAACGCGCGACGGCATGACGGGAGGGCGGCATGGGACGGGTCGCGGGCAAGGTGGCGCTGGTTGCAGGAGCGGGCGGCGGCATCGGCGGTGCGGCGGCCGAGGCGCTGGCGCGCGAGGGTGCGGCGGTGTTCTGCACCGACCGGGACGGTGCCGCGGCCGAGGCGACCGCCGCTCGAATTCATGCTGCCGGCGGGCGGGCAGCGGCATCGGCGCTCGACCTGCGCGACCGCGCGGCGGTCGATGCGGCGGTTGCCGCCGTCGTGCGCGAATTCGGCCGGCTCGACATCGTGCTCGAAATCGGCCGGGATCAGCCACCGGCTCAATTTCCTCGAGGTCGATGCCGAGACCTGGGACCGCATCATCGCGGTCAACCTGACGGGCATGTTTCACATCGGCCAGGCGGCGGCGCGGCAAATGGTCAAAGAGGGCCATGGCGGCAGCATCGTCAACGTGACCTCGCAGCTCGCCGAGGTGGCGCGGCCCGAGCGCGCCGCCTATGTCGCCTCGAAGGGGGGTGCGCGCTCGCTGACGCATGCGATGGCGGTCGATCTGGCGGCGCACGGCATCCGCGTCAACGCGCTGGCACCCGGCCCGACGCTGACCGGGCTGACCCGCGCGAGCTATGCCGACCCCGCAGCGCGGCGCGCGACCGAGGCGGTGATCCCGCTCGGCCGGCTCGGCCAGCCCGAGGATCTCGTCGGCGCGGTGCTGTTTCTCGCCTCCGACGAGTCGCGCTGGGTCACCGGCAGCACGGTAACGGTGGACGGCGGCTATCTGGCGATCTGAGGAGCTGCCGATGACCGACGACCGATCGCATGTCACGCACCGGCTGGCGCAATTCGTCGCCGCCTCGCGATGGGAAGACTTCCCGCCGGAAGTGCGCTGCGAGGGCGTGCGCGGGCTGTTGAACTTTGTCGGCTGCGCGCTCGGTGGCGCGCAGGACGAGGCCATGGGCATCGCGGTCGAGGTGCTGACCCCGTTTTTCGGACCGCCGCAAGGGATCGTGATCGGGCGCGGCGAACGGCCGGACGCGCTCAACGCCGCATTCCTCAACGCGGTCAGCGCCAATGTCCTCGAATACGACGACACGCATCTCGCAACGGTGATGCACCCGGCCGCACCGGTGGCGCCCGGCCTCTTCGCGCTTGCCGGGCTGCGTCCGGTGTCCGGCCGCGAGCTGCTGCACGCGTTTATCTCGGCGTCGAGGTCTCGTGCCGCGTCGGGCTCGGCGTGATGCCGACGCATTACCGGCGCGGCTGGCACATCACCGCGACCTGCGGGATTTTCGGGGCGGCGGCCGCCTGCGCCCGCCTCGTCGGGCTCGACGCGCGGCGCACCGCTCTGGGCGCTCGGCCATGCCGCAACGCAATCCGCCGGCCTCGTCGAAAGCCTCGGCAGCATGGCGAAAAGCCTCGGGGTCGGCAACGCCGCGAAAAACGGGCTGGCCGCGGCGCTGTTCGCCGAGGGCGGGTTCAGCGGACCCGCGCAGCCGATCGAAGGGCGCTACGGGTTTGCGGCGGTAACCAGCGACTCGGCCGATCTCGCACGTATGACCGACGGGCTCGGCGAACGCTGGGAGGTGTTGAAGAATGCGTACAAGCCCTATCCGTGCGGCGTTGTGCTGTTCCCGGTCATCGATGCCTGTCTCGAGCTGCGCGCCCGTCACGCGCCGGCGCCGGAAGCGATCGAGCGCGTCGTCGTGCGCGGCCACCCGCTGATGCGCGAGCGCACCGACCGGGCGAATGTCGAGACCGGGCGCGACGCCAGGGTCAGCCTGCAGCACAGCGTCGCCGCAGCGTTTCTCTTTGGCGCCGCCGGCCTTGCGCAATACGAGGACGATTGCGTCGCCGATCCGGCCGTGCGCGCGCTGCGGGCAAGGGTCGTCTTCGAGGAAGACCCGGCGGCACCGGTCGAAATCGGCGACCGTGACATTGCACCTCGCCCACGGGGCGGCGTTGAGCCGGCATGTCCGGCACGGCCGCGGCACGCCGGGCCGGCCGATGAGCGACGCCGAGCTCGACGCCAAGGTGCGCGAGCTCGCGGCCTACGGCGCCCCGTTTGTCGACGCTGCCGGCCTGATCGCGGCGGTGCGGGGCATCGAGGACGAAGCCGACCCGACCCGATTGATACGGCTGACCGTGCCCGCCTGACCGGGTCGAATCAGCCTGGCAGAAGCACCGGGAGGCGGAGGAGTTTCATCATTGCGGGCGGGATCGCCGCTCCCGGCTTTCGCCGGTAATGCGGGGGAAAAGCGCGGCGCACGGTCAACCGAATTTCTGGTCCAGGACACTCGTGGCGCAAACCAGACAGACAGCTCCCACCATCTCTGCTCGTCGCGCCCGCGAAAGATCATGTGAAGAAATTGCTCTTTCCAAGAAACGTCATTCCGGGGCGGTCCGAAGGGCCGAGCCCGGAACCCAAGAACACCGGACTGCGGTAATCCTGGCGAGCGGCGGTGTTCATAGGTTCCGGGCCTGCCCCTTCGGGACATCCCGGAATGACATCCCTCTTTCCGGTGCAATGCTTCACACGCTCGAAAGCGTGGGTGGCAAATGTCGGATTGGCACCGCTAGCCCGCGAGCTTTGGGATTACTTTTTCGGTCAGCAGCATAAAGGTTTCGTGGCTGAGCGGGGCGGCGAGGAGGTAGTCGAGGCCGATTTCGTCGCGCAGGCGCAGGATCTGCTCGGTGACCGCCTCGGGGGTGCCGTGCAGGATCACTTCGTCGAGGTAGCGCTGCACGGGATCGACGCCTTCGGGGGTGAAGCCCTGCTGCATGACCGGGCGGTGCGGCGCGCCGAGATAGGAATTGACGATCCATTCGGCGCCGCTTTTCGCGACCGCGGCGGCGTCGCCGGCGGTTGCGGCGAGGGCGACGAGGCGGGCCACCGGGATGTCGCGCCCGGCTTCGGAAAAACCGGCTTCGCCGAGGCGCTGCGCGTAACGGCGGCGCTTGCGGCCGATCTCCGGGGCCGAGGAATGCGGGTCCATCAGGATCGAAAAGCCGCGGCCTGCAGCCCAGTCGATCGCCCCTTCCGAGCTCGCCGCCATCCATACCGGCGGGTGCGGCTGCTGCAACGGCCGCGGCAATACTTCGAGACCGGAGAAGCGATAGAATTCGCCGGCAAAATCGAGCCGCTCGTCGGTCCAGGCGCGCAGCACGATTTCGACCGTTTCGCGAAACCGCGCCGAGCTTTCTTCCGGCGGCACGCCGAACGCCTCGAACTCGACGCGGGCAAAGCCGCGCCCCGCCCCCCAATTGACCCGCCCGCCGGACAACACGTCGAGCAGCGCCACTTCTTCGGCGAGCCGCAGCGGGTGGTAGAACGGCGCCAGCGACACTGCCGTGCCGATCCGCAGCCGCCGGGTGCGCGCCGCCGCCAAGCGTGCCGACCATATGCACCGACGGGCACACGCTAAAGCTCGAAAAATGATGCTCGGCGAGCCACACCGCGTCATAGCCGCCGCGGTCCATGATCTCGATCCGCTGCAAGGCGCGGGCATAGACCGTCGCCAGATCGACCCGGCGCTCGGGCCAGCTGAAAAATTGCAACACCCCGAATTTCATCGGGCCACGATAGCGGCGGGGCCGGGGACGGTCCAGTTGGCGCCCCGCCACGGCTCGGCGATAATCGGAGAAACCGGAGGGAGCGTGATATGGCCAAGGGCATCCTGATCGCGGCGATGGATTTCACCAATATCGCCGAGGACGAGTTTCACGACTGGTACGATCTGGAGCACATCCCCGAACGGCAGCGAGTGCCGGGCTTCGGCTCGTGCGAGCGCTGGATCGGCACACAGAGCCCGCGAGATATCGATGGCGACCTACGAGCTCGACGAGGTCGGCGTGCTCGACAGCCCGGCCTATCGCGCGATCGGCGGCGACAACCTGTCGCCGTGGTCGAAGCGGGTGACCGGCCGGGTGAGGATGCTGTTGCGCTGCGAGGGCGAGCAGATCCTGCCGGGCGCTCTCGGCGTCGCCCGAGGGGGCGGGCGGCCTGCTGCTGAACGCGATGAGCGTCGCGCCCGAGCACGAGGCCGAATTCAACGAATGGTACGACACCGAGCACATCCCGGCGCTCGCCGCCGTCCCCGGCACCTTGTGCGCCCGCCGCTACCGGGCGCGCAATCCGGGCGGGCAGCGCTATGTGGCGCTCTACCATCTGGCATCGCCCGAGGTGCAGGAAACCGCCGCCTGGAAAAAGGCTGCCGCAACACCCTGGACCGAGCGCCTGCGGCCGTTCTTCCGCGACCATCTGCGCATCGTCGCCGGCCGCTACACCCGCCATCGCTAGGCCGATGCCAAGCCAGGTCAGCAAGCCGGGTCAGCAAGTCAGACAAATGTAATTAACCATTAATCATAATACAGCTTGAGAGCATATTAGCATTTTCCAGGTCAATCTGCTATGATTGGCGTTCCCTCCGCTTGTCAAAGGTCCGGATCGGGTTTCCCGGATGAGGGCCGGCCGCCGATCCAATCGGGGAGGAACGAAATGCCACGGACAAAACAGTCGACAACCGCAGGCGGGCGGCGCTTTGCAGCGCTTATCGCCACTTGTGCGTCGCTGGCGCTGCTTTCGAGCGGACGGCCGGTCGCCGCCGCCGACACCCAGCTCGCCTGGGACGGGTTTCTCAAGGTCACCAAATCGACGCCGCAATGCGCGGCGGCGGGCATCGGCGGCGTTGCCGTCGGCAACGTGCACATCTCCGTATTCCGCCCGAAAATCCTCGCCGCCGATACGCCGACCTTCATCAGCATCGTGCACCCTACCGCAGCGGTTGCGTTCGAGAATACGAGCGAAGCCAAGGTGCCCCAGATGCACGGTTCGGGAAGCTATGCAGGTACGGCGATAGGCGGCCAAGCCAAGGCTTTTACCTTTCTCCGGAACCTATAAGTTCGCCATCAGCCCGGCCCATGTGACCGCGACGACGACCGAGATCGGGATCGTCGGAACCCTCAGCAACTATTTTGGCGCCGTCGGCTGCTCCGTCTCCTTCGACGCTTTTTACGCACCGCAGCCTTGATATGGTTCAGATTTCGAAAAAGGCCGTTTCGCCGTTGCCTTGCAAGATGATGTCGAAGCGATAGATCGGGGCGCCGGCGGCGCTGCTGCGGGTGGCGAGCAAGGTTTGGCGACGCGCCGGGTCGTCGATCGACGCGAGGACCGGGTCGGCCTCGTTGGCCTTTTCGTCGGCGAAATAGATGCGGGTGTAGAGCTGCTTCAGGAGCCCGCGGGCAAAGAGCGCGACCGCGATATGCGGCGCCTGCAAATTGTTGCCGCGGCCCGGCACCGGCCCCGGGCGGATCGTGGTAAAGCGAAAGCGACCCGCGGCGTCGGTCGAAACCCGGCCAAATCCGCGGAAATTCGGGTCGAGCGGCTTGTCCTCTCGGCCATCGTCGGGATGCGCATAGCGGCCCGCGGCATTCGCCTGCCACAATTCGAGGCAGGCATCGCCCACCGGCGCGCCGTCGCCGTCGACCACGCTGCCTTCGACGACGATCCGCTCGCCCGCCGCACCCGGCGGCGCAAGGTCGGCCCATTCCGGCCGGTCGAGCGCCAGATGAAAAAACGGCCCGACGGTCTGCGACGGTGTCGGGATCAGCCGCGCCGCCATCTCACGGGTTCTCCATCGGGGTGGCATGGCGCCCGCGCAGCACGATGTCGAAGCGGTAGCCGAGCGCCCATTCCGCCTCGCTCAACTGCGGGTCGTAATCGGCGATGAGCCGGTTGCGTGCCGCCGGGTCGGGGGTGCCGAGAAAAATCGCGTCGAACGCCAAGAGCGGGTCCCCGGGGAAATACATCTGGGTGACGAGGCGGGTGGCGAAGGCGGGGCCAAAGATGCCGAAATGAATATGCGCCGGCCGCCAGGAATTGTAGGTGTTGCGCCATGGATAGGCGCCGGGCTTGATCGTCAGAAAGCGGTATTCGCCGTCGCCGCCGGTCACCACTTGCCCGACCCCGTCGAAATTCGGGTCGAGCGGCGCGTCGTGCTCGTCGACCGGATGGCGGTAGCGGCCAGCGGCGTTGCATTGCCACAGCTCGACCAGGGTCCCTGATACCGGGTCGCCGTCCTCGTCGAGGACACGGCCGGCCACGATAATCCGCTCGCCCAAAGGCGGCCCGCTGCGGCTGCGGGTCAAATCGGCGGCATCGGGACCGGCCCAGGCGTCGGCGAACAGCGGCCCCGTCACTTCGGTCAAGGTATGGTCGAGGCGGATCGGCGGGTGTTTCGGCGCGCGCTTGACCGTGCTGCCGTAATCGGGGTGGAGATAGGGCGGCTGTTCGCCGTTGCGAACCGGCGCAAAAGGCCGAATGGTCGCGGTCATCGGCATTCTTCCTGGAGCCGGGATGCGAGTGCGCCGCACCCTGCCCACGCAGAAGGGCGTCGGTCAAGAGCCGAGATCGGCCGAACACATCGGCAACGTGCGGCGACCCTATTCTCCTTTTTATCGGCGCAGCAAGGCCTGCCGCCTGGCTCGGGAAACCGGGCAATTGATTTTAATTGAACCTTTTCCCGCGCTCCCCACTTCTCGGTCGGGAGCAGCGGCAGCACCGCCGAAACGCTCCCGAGGCAAGGCAACATGTCACACCACGACACGGTGTTTTCGCTGGCCGAGCTGATCGAGCATCCGGTCCTCGGCCTTGCAGTGGCCGAGGAGGGGTTTGATCCCCGGTCGCTCGAGCGGATCCTGGACGCCGAGAGCTCGCGCGGCTGCCATCGGCCGGAACGCGAAGATTTTGCCGGCCCGCTCTCTTTTCCGGGCGCTTAGCGGCTAGCCGGGGCAGGGCTGGCGCGCCGAGCACAGGTGGTCGAGCCGCACGACGAGCGGCAGATAATAGACCGAAACCCGGATCGACAGCGGCAGCAGCCGCGCGTCGTCGCTGACCACCAGCTCCACCGGCCGCGCCGCATCGTCGGGATCGCCGTCGTCGCTGGTCTCGCCCTTGAAGCCGGCGATCGGCCGCAACGTCAGCGCGACCCGCAAGGTGCCGGCCGCCGCGGCCGGTTTTTGCACGACATGCCCCAGCACATCGAACCGCCGGGCGCCGTCATAGACCGGGATCGCGAAATCGGCGCGACCGGCGTCGAGCGCCTTGCGCAATGCGCCACGCAGCCGTTCGAGCGCGGTCATCGGGTCGACCACGTTGCGGCGGTATTGCTCGCCGAGCGGCGGCTTGCGGCTGGTGTCGCCGGGACCCCGCTCGGCAACGGTCGTGTTGCCGCGCGCGACAAATCGCATGGCGATATGGCTGTTGCGCCGCTTGTGCAAATCATAGACGGCGTCGTAATGCGCGGGCTCGGCCGGGTCCGCGGCACCCAGGCGTCCGGCGGCGCTGGCGGTCCCGCGAAACCGGGTGACGAGGTAGGGCAGCCCCTCGGCACGGATCTCGATTTCGTCGCGATATCCGGCGGCGCCGTCGGCCAGCGCCAGGCGGATCTTGCCCGCCGGCAGCCCGGCCCAAAACGCGTCGTAGACCGCGACGATCTCTGCGCCCTGCGCTCGCGGGGCGAGCGCCGCCAGGCCGAGCAACGCCAAGCCGAGCAACGCCAAGCCGGCCGCGCGGCAGAGTGGCCGGGATGCGCTCACTCCTTGGCGAGATAGCGCCAGCTCGTCCCGTCCCAGAGAATTCTTTCGCCGCTCGGAAAGCGCAGCTCGATCGCCCCGGTTTTCGAACGGGTACGGCGCACTTCGCCATCGGCGCCCAGCTGCTCGGCCTCCCAGCGGTCGGTCAGGGCGAGGCCGATCCGGGTCGGGCTCAGCCCGTCCTTCTGGAGCGCGATCGCGTCGTCCAGAAGCTCGCTTACAAAGCTCATCTCAGGGCCCCGATCAAATTGGCGGGCGGGAGCTTAGCACCGCTGAATGACAAGATCGGCGACGCTGTCGTCGGCCAGCCGGCCCTGCGCCCGGTATTGTCCGATCTTTTCGAGGAGCGGCGCGTCGGACACCGCGTAAAGAACGGCATCTTGCTCGCCGATATTCGCATGACGGCGCCAGGCAAAGCCGGGAACGACAAAGATGTCGTTCTTTTGCCACTCGATCCGCTGTCCCGCGACCTCGGTGACGCCGCTCCCGTCGATGACCTGATAGAGCGTGCCTGCGGTCTCCCGCTTGAACCTCGTCGCCTCGCCCGGCCGCAGCAGCATCGCGCGATAGTCGAGCGTCGGAAACACCGGCGCCCCGGTCACCGGGTTGACAAAGCTGAGGCTCACCGCTTCGTAAGGATCGCCGGCCTCCGGCCCCAGCCCGTCGAGGGCGGCGCGCACATCGGCACCGCGATAGTGAAACATCGGCGAGGTGCCGTGGCCAAAGCCGCGGCGATGCGCGGCAAAGCCGGGCACCAGCCCGCCCGCGCCGTAAAGGCGGCGGGAGTGACCCGGCTGATATGTCATCGCCTGGGCGCGGGCGTTGCCGGCGGTTTCCCCTGGATATTCCTCGTCGAGCCAGACGCAATCGAGAAACTCCATCAGCGGGAAATCGAGAACGTCGATCCACACGACAGGCTCGGCGCCGTCGTTGCCGTGGTCGTGCCAGGTGCCGTTCGGGGTCAGGATCAAATCGCCGCGCGCGGCTTCGCAGCGCTCGCCTTCGATCGTCGTATAGCCGCCATGCTCGGAGAGGATCGTGCGGCTGGCGTTGGGCGTGTGAATGTGGACCGGCGCGACATCGCCGGGATTGTAGATCGATACCGCGCAGCGCATCGTCGAAGTGACCTGGAGCCGGCCGCCGAGCCCCGGATTGGTCAAGAGGAACTGCTGGCGTTCGGCGAATTCGATCGGCGACACATCGGCATTGCGGGCGATCTCGGCGATGCGGTCGAGATAGGGGGCGATCTCGCGCCAGCGCCAATGATGGGGCTGCGGCTTGAGCTGGGCGGCGCCGACCCGGCCGGTGGCGACCCGGCCGCTCGCCTCCATCCCGGTCTCGCGGAACCACGGGCGCTGCGCCGGCGCGTTCGCTTGGGTGCGCAGCCAGATGTGGAGCGGCGCCGCCTCGGCATTGAGCCGCTCCATCGCCGCCCTGGCGTCGAATGCCGGCGCCTCTGCCGCTGTCGCCATGTCAGCCCTCCGGCTACGGCAATGCCATCGCGCGCGTGAACAATGCCAGATCGGCCACGAGCCCCGCGTCGCGCTCGATACCGTATTCGCTGCGGCCCGCCTCGCTCTTTTCGAGGACCATCAGCATCGCCGGGTCGGTTGTGTCGAAGACGCGCAGGATGCGGCCGTCATGGTCGAGCTCGGCGAGCTTTGCCTGCAACGGCACCGAAGGCAGCCGATCGGCAATATCGATCAATTCGATCAGCCCCTCGACGGTGATGCCGGCCTGTTCCACCTCGCGCCTGATCTCTTCGGCTGCCTCTTCCTGTTGACGTCGTGCCGCCGCCGAGATGCGAGCCTCCTCGCCGGCCTTTTTGCGGTATTCGGCATAGTGCGGCGCGATCCGCTGCAAAAACACCGGGGTCGGCAATTCGCGGGTGTCGAGCCAGCTTTTCGACCGGGTCCAGGTGGTGGCGAGCCAGTCGCGGATGCCGGGATCGCGGATTTCACGCACCCGGTCGGTGCGCAGCGCCATGGCCCAGCGGATCTGCGTCGGCGGGCCGGTCAGCTCCGCCCAGCTCTCCGGCTCGGGCGGTGGCGCAGCGGCGCCGGGGCCGGCACCGACCCCTGGCCCGGCATCGGCGAGCCGCGTCCTTGCCAGGTCGAATTGGCGGCGGTACTCCGCCTCCCATTCCTCGCTGTCCTGGTCGGGCTCGAAACCACGATTGTCCCAGAAATAGCGGGCGGTCGCGGCGATCGCCTGTTCCCGGACGAGCTTTGGATCCATGGCGGTTGAGCCTCGCTTTTGGCCCTTCTTCGGGAACGTTATCATGATCGGCAACGGCGAGGCGAGCGATGCCGTTTGCCGGGTATCGAGCGAAGGAGCGAGACGATGATCAAGACCGTCGGCCTGTTGACCCGCAAGGACGGCCTCAGCCACGCAGACTTCGTCAAGCATTGGTACGAGGTCCACGCGCCGTTGGCGCATGCCGTGCCGGGGGTGCGGCGCTATGTCCAATCGCACATTCTCGACGAGCGCACGCGCCCCGACATTCCGGCGACCGAGGTCGCGATCGATGGCATCGCCGAATTATGGTACGACGACCGCGCGGCGATGGAGCGCGCCAACGCGACACAAGAGGCCAAGCGCTTGCACGATGACGGCGCGCTGTTCATCGGCCGGATCAAGAGCTTTATCGTCGAGGAGAGGGTGATCATCCCGGTGGCGCCGGAGCGAACGCGATGACCGGCTATCAGGGCGGCTTCGGCAACGAGCTGGCGAGCGAGGCCATGCCGGGTGCCTTGCCCGAAGGCCAGAACGCGCCGCAGCGCCATCCCTTGGGCCTCTACACCGAGCAGATCTCCGGCACCTCCTTTACCGCGCCGCGCTCCGCGAACCGGCGGTCCTGGCTCTACCGCATCCGGCCTTCTGCCGCCCACCCGCGGTTCTGCCGCATCGACAACGGCCTCCTGCGCAGCACGCCCTTCGACGAGGCCGAGCCGCCGCCAAACCGGCTGCGCTGGGACCCCCTGCCCTTTCCCGACGGGCCGGCCGATTTTATCGACAGCCTCGTTACGATCGGCGGCAATGGCGATGCCGGTCTCCATGCGGGCATGGCCGTTCATGTCTACCGCGCCACCCGGCCGATGGAGCGGCGCGTCTTTTACGATGCCGACGGCGAGCTGTTGATCGTCCCGCAGCAGGGGCGGCTCGGGCTCTACACCGAATTCGGCCCGGTGGAGGTGGCGCCCGGCGAGATCGCGCTCGTCCCGCGCGGGGTCAAATTCCGAGCGGCGCTGCCCGACAACAAGGCCCGCGGCTATATTTGCGAGAATTACGGGCAATTGCTCCGGCTGCCGGAGCTCGGGCCGATCGGCGCCAATGGCCTCGCCAGCCCGCACGACTTTTTGAGCCCCGCTGCTGCCTATGAAGACCGCGACGAGACATTCGAGATCGTCGTCAAATTCGCCGGCAATCTATGGGCGACGCAGCTCGACCACTCGCCGCTCGACGTTGTCGCCTGGCGCGGCAATTACGCGCCCTGCAAATACGATCTGGCGCGGTTCAACGCGATGGGCTCGGTCGGCTTCGACCATCCCGACCCGTCGATTTTCACGGTGCTGACCTCGCCTTCGGAAGTTGCCGGCTCCGCCAATTGCGATTTCGTGATCTTTCCGCCGCGCTGGGTCGTGGCCGAGCACACCTTTCGGCCGCCCTGGTTCCACCGCAACGTCATGAACGAGCTGATGGGCCTGGTGCACGGCGTTTACGACGCCAAGGCCGAAGGTTTCGTTCCCGGCGGCATGTCGCTGCACAATTGCATGGCTGCGCACGGCCCCGACGCGGCGACCTTTGCCAAAGCCGGCGCCGCCGACCTCGTGCCGCAAAAAATCGAAGGCGCACTTGCCGTTATGTTCGAGACTCGGTTCCCGATTCGCCCCACCCGCTTCGCCCTCGAAACCCCGGCCTTGCAGGCCGATTACGACGCCTGCTGGCAGGGCTTCCCAAAAATGTTCAAAGGATGATCACCACAGAGACACGGAGAACGCAAACATCCACACCCTCCCGCCATCCCGGCGCAGGCCGGGACCCATCGCGGCCATTGGGCACCGGCCTTCGTCGGTGACGGGTTGTGCCTGCCAACTCTCTCGGCGATCTCCGTATCTCGGTAGTGAATCCTTACTTGACCGAAGAGAATGCGGTTGGCTGGAGAATGCTGTTTTCGACGCGGGCGACGATGGCGCCGTTTTTTTCGGTCTCGGCGCGCTTTGTGTGCCATTCGGGATCGGCCTGGAACGCGTTCCATTTCTTTTCGCGGTCGGCGAGCAACTCCCATTTGAGGAGGTAATGGAGCGTCTGGTTCGAACTCGCCGATGCCCGTGGTCCAAAAGCCGGCCTGCTCGATGCCGTGCCGCTTCCAGATGCCAATCGTGATCGTGTCGAACCGCTTCAACAAATCGGGCAGGCGGCCCGGCACACAGTGATAGATGCGCAATTCGTAGAGCATGTCGGTTGCTCCCCTATTTCACCGAGGAAAAGCTCGTGGGATGCAGGATCGTGTTGGTGATCGAGGCGACGATCTGGCCGTTCTTCTCGGTTTCGGCGCGTCCCGAGACCCATGCCGGATCGGCCTGGAAGCCGGCAAACCGCCGCGCCCGGTCGTCGAGCGATTCCCATTGCAGCATGTAATAGAGGTCCTGGTTCGACGACCCGATCGCGACGGTCCAGAACCCCGCCTGCTTGATCCCGTGCTTTTCCCACAACGGCAAGGTCAGCTGGTCAAACCGCTTGATCAGATCGGGCAGACGCCCCGGCACGCAATGATAGACACGCAATTCATAGATCATCTCGTCTCCTCCTACTGTTGATGGTCAGTCTGTAGGATGGGCTGAGCATTTGCGAAGCCCATCGGCACCCGCCCGAATCAGATGGGCTTCGTTTCACTCAGCCCATCCTACGCGCTCGGCTACCACGGCGGCTACAGCCGGGGCTCGACCCAGGCGGCGGCGTCGAGCAGGGCTTCGTCGCGGAAGCGGGCGCCGACGAGCTGGATGCCGAGCGGCAGCCCGTTTCGGCCGGTGCCCGCCGGGAGCGTCAGGCAGGGCGTCCAGGCCAGCGTCCAGATCGCGTTGAAGCGCGCGTCGCCGGTCGAGCCCAAGCCTTCGGGCGCCTCGCCGACCGCACTCGGCGTCAGCAGCACGTCGAATCCGGTAAAGACATCGTCGAGATCGCGGCGGAAGTCCTCGGCGGCTTCGAGCGCACCGGTGTAGGCAGAAAGCGGCAGGGCGCGGCCGGGTTTCAGGAGGCCGTCGCGCAGGGCCGGGCTCAATTGGTCGCCATGCATTTCGTATTCATAGGCATAGTTCCGCGCCGCCTCGAACTCGAAAATCCGGCGCTGCCGGTCGAGGAAATCGGGCGGGACCGGTGCTGTCTCCTTGACCGTCGCGCCGGCGGCCGAAAGCCGGGCGGCGGTGCGTTCGAGCAGCGCGTGGGTGTCGGGATCGGCATGGTCCCAGGCGGGGGTGCGGCAAAAGCCGATGCGCGGCGCGTTCGAGGCGCGGTCGACCGAGCGGCGCGGCTGCATCAGCAGCACGGCGCGCATCAACGCCACGTCGTCGAGGCTGCGGCAGATCAGCCCGAGCGTGTCGAGGTTGTGGCACTGCATCTTGATGCCGACCCGGCTGAACTCGCCAAAGGAGGGCTTGTAGCCGACGACGCCGCAAAACGCCGCCGGGCGGATCGTCGAGCCGCCGGTCTGCGTCGCGAACCCGACCGGCACCTGAAAATCGGCGACCGCGGCGGCCGAGCCCGAGGACGAGCCGCCGGGGGTGTGCGCCGGGTTCAACGGGTGCACGGTCTCGCGCGGGTGGCGGTTGGCGAATTCGGTCGTGACCGTCTTGCCGAGGATCACGCCGCCCGCCACTCGGGTCAGCGCGACACAGGCGGCATCGGCAAAGGGCCGGTTGCCCTTATAGATCGGCGAGCCGTGCTGGGTCGGCATGTCGAACGTGTCGATCACGTCCTTGACCCCGACCGGGACCCCCTTCAGCACGCCGGGCCGCCCGGCCTTGTCGATCGCCCGCGCCACCCGCAGGGCCCATTCCGGATCGAGCCAGACCCAAGCCTTGATTGCGGAGCGCGCCTCGATGCGGTCGAGGCAGTCGCGGACGAGCTCTTCGGCGGTCAAGCTGCCGGCTTCGAGGCGGGCGGCCGCTTCGGAGGCGGTCAGGCGTTCGGCGCCGCTCATTTTACGTCTCCCAGCCGGCGTTCGACCCACAGCGCCGTCTCCAGCAATCGCTCGTCGGCATGGCGGCGGCCGACCAGCTGGACCCCGACCGGCATGTCGTCCGGGCCGCGGCCCGCCGGCAAGGTCAGGCAAGGCATCGCGAATTGCGTCCACAGCGCATTGAAGATCGCAGAACCCGTGTTGCCGAGGCCGCGCGGCGCTTGGCCGGGCGCGGGCAGGGTCAGGATCGCGTCAAAGCCCGCCGCCCATTCCCGCGCCGCCGCCCGCGCCTTTTCCATCCTGCGCCAGGCGCCGCGGAACTGCTCCAAGGTGAGCTCCCGGCCGAGCGCGATCTTCTCCTCGCGCAGCGGCTGGCTCAGCAATGCCTCGTGGCGGCAAAGCTCGGGCATGTGGTTGCGCAGCCCCTCGAACGAGCCGATGACGCTCTGCGTCTCGTCGGCGCTCGCGCATTCGGCGGGCAGCTCGGTGTCGGCGACCTTGGCACCGGCGGCGGCGAGGCGGTCGGCGGCGGCTTCGAGCGCGGCACGGCCTTCGGGCAAGGCGTCGTCCCAATGCGGGCCGCGGCAGAGACCGAGCCGCGGCGGCGTCTCTGGCATCGCCGGCGGCTCGTAGGGAATCGCCATCATCGCCGCGCGGAAGAGCGCGATGTCGGCGACCCCTCGCGCCATGATGCCGACCGTGTCGAAAGCCTCGGTGTTGGTCCGCATCCCGGCCGGCGGAAAGAGGCTGATGCTCGGCTTGAAGCCGACGACGCCACAATAGGCGGCGGGGCGCAAGACCGAGCCAGCGGTCTGGGTCCCGACCGCGAGCGGCACCATGAAATCGGCGACCGCCGCCGCCGATCCGCTCGACGAGCCGCCCGGCGTGCGCGACGGATCGTGCGGGTTCGAGGTCGGGCCCGGATAGCGGTTGGCAAACTCGGTCGTGACCGTCTTGCCCATCAGGATGCCGCCCGCGGCGCGCGGCAGCACCGCGGCGCTCGCATCCCAGGGCGGCCGCCATCCGGTATAGATGCGCGAGCCGTACCCGGTCGGCATGTTCGCCGTGTCGAAAATGTCCTTGAGCCCGAATGGCACGCCGCCCATCGGCCCCTTCTTTCCGGTTCGGTCGAAGGCGCGCGCCTCGGCCAGCGCCGCATCACGGTCCAAATAAGCCCAGGCGCGCACCACCGGCTCGCGCTCGGCGATCCGCTCGAGGCAACTCGCCACCACCCTTTCCGCCGTCAAGCCGCCGCCTTCGATCAGGCGGGCCATTTCGGTTGCCGGCAGGCGGTTCGGTTCGCGATCGGGCATGGCGGGTCCCCTTGGACGGTCGGCGGACTATTTAGCCACACCGGCGCGCCGCGCGCATGCGCGAAATCGATGCCCCGCTACCAGCCTGAATCCTCCGTCGCCTTTGAGAGTTCGATCCAATATGAAGTGAGTGATTTCAGTCGTTCATAGTACTCTCCAGGTGTCATGTCTGGAGAGGATCGCAAGATGTGGACTGAAACCACCCAGCCCCAGCTCTCAGCCCAGCAGCTTGCCCAGCTTTGCTGCCATGTCTTCGGGCGGGGTTTCGCTGTTGATGCTGGCGGCGAAGCGGCCTTGCGGGTCCATGACATAGATGACCGAAGAGTGGTCGACCGAATAGTCGCCGCCCGATTCTTCATGCTTGGCGTAATAGACCCGGTAATCCTTTGCCGCCTGGGCAATTTCGGCGTCGGTGCCGGTCAAGGCCAGGATCGGCGCGCCAAAGGCGGCAACATAATCCTTGAGCGCCGGCGGCGTGTCGCGCGCCGGGTCGATGGTAATAAAGACCGGGCGGAATTCGCCGCGGTTCGGCCCGAGCTTGTCGAGCGCCAGCGCGATGTTGTTGAGCGCGGTCGGGCAGGCGTCCGGGCAATGGGTATAGCCGAAATAGACGAGCAGCCATTTGCCACGGAGGCTCGCATCGGTGACCGTCCTGCCGTTCTGGTCGGTCAGATGAAACGGCCCGCCGATGGCGCGGCCGAGGATCGTGCCGGCGACACCATGCGGGCCGTCGCGGAGCTCGATCCCGACAAGAAGGCCGGTGCCGAGAATGACCACGGCGGCGAGGATCGCTGCCGCGAGCATAAAGCGGGACGAGCCGCCCGGCGCGGCGGGCGCGCCGCCGGCAGGAGTCTCGCCGGACGGGTCACTGGCCATGCCTAAGCCTCGCCGGGTGCCGGCATCTCCGTCAAATCAGCCTCTCAATCCCGCGAGCGCGGCCCGCTGATGCCCCTCGGCGTCGAAATTGGCAGGGTCGAGCCAGCGCTCGAACGCCGCGCGCAGGGCCGGCCATTCGCCCTCGATAATCGAAAACCAGGCGGTGTCGCGGCTCCTTTGCTTATAGACCGTCGCCTGCCTGAACAACCCCTCATAGCGAAAGCCGAGACGCAATGCCGCAGCGCGCGAGGCGGCATTCAGCGAATCGCATTTCCATTCGTAGCGGCGATAGCCGAGCTCGTCGAAGACGCGCCGCATCAAGAGGTACATCGCTTCTGTCGCCGCCGGCTTTTTTTGCAGCCGCGGGCTGTAGCTGATGCCGCCGACCTCGATCGCGCCGGCCGGACGGTCGATCCGCATCAGGCTCGCGACCCCGACCGCCCGGCCGCTCGCGGCATCGACGATGGCGTGGCAGAGCGGGTCGTCGCGGGCCGCGGCGGCCTGCGCCCATTCACGATATGCGTCAAAGCCGGCGAACGGCCCGTAGGGCAGGTAGGTCCAGTTGCGGCCCTCCTTGTCCTCGCTG
Source organism: uncultured Alphaproteobacteria bacterium (assembly GCA_963702685.1). Lineage (GTDB taxonomy): Bacteria > Pseudomonadota > Alphaproteobacteria > ATCC43930 > CGMCC-115725 > AP-15. The sequence goes on from CAVPDQ010000021.1 coordinate 86,410, forward strand.
TAGGCGGCAAAGAGGTCGGCGGCGTGACGCGCGGGGTCGAGCGGCTCGACCCGGCAGAACCGGCCTGCCAGCGGTGTGCGCGGCGGGGCCGGGCGCGCCGTCCACCCCGGCAGCGGCGGGCCGATCGGCTGGCCGAGATGGTTGCGGTGGCCTTCGCTCATCACCCTTCCTCCAACGAACCCCTGCCAATCTCGCGCGGAATGCTCAAAGCCACAACAGGCCGGCGAGGATCGTCAGCACCGTCACCGGCGCGCCGACCCGGAAATGTTGCCAAAAGCCGATCGTGACGCCGCGGGCGGCGGCGCGCTCGACGACGATCAGGTTCGCCACCGAGCCGAGGATCGTCAAATTGCCGGCCAAGGTCGCGGCCATGGCGACGATGCGCCAGGCCCGCAGCGGATCGGCGAGCGCCGGGATAAAGGGCTTCAGCACCAAGACCGCCGGCACATTGCTGACGAGGTTCGAGAGTGCCGCCGTCACCAGCGCCAGCACCGATGCGCGGTCGAGGTGCTGACGGCCGATCTCGGCGACGATCGTCGGCGACAGCAGCGCCCTTTCGAACCCGGCGACGACGATAAAGAGCCCGGCAAACATCAACAAAAGCGGCCAGTCGATCTCGCGATAGATCTTTTCGCTCTTGACCGCGCGGGTCAGCAGCAATGCCGCGCCGGCGAGGAGCGCCACTTCCGCCGGCGGCCAGCCGACAAAGAACCCGGCCGTCATCGCCACCGCCGCCAGCGCCGATTTGATCGCGAGCGCCCGATGCGCATGCGCCGGCGCCGGCCGCCCGTCGAGCCGCTCGCGCGTCCGGAACTCTGCCGGGTGCAGCACGGCGATCAGCACAAACAGCACCACGAGGCCGATCGCCGCGACCGGCGCCAGCGATGCGGCAAAGCTCGTGTAGGAAATCCCGGACAAGCTGCCGATCATGATGTTTTGCGGGTTGCCGGTAATGGTCGCGGCACCGCCGATATTGGACGCCATCGCCAATGCCAGCAGGTACGGCACCGGATCGCGGCGCAGGCGCAAAACGAGGTCGAGGACGAGCGGGGTCAATGCCAGGCAGATCGTGTCGTTGACCAAAAACGCCGAGAAGCAGCCCGCGATCAGGATTACCGCGGCGAGCAGCACGAGCGGATGACCGGCGCGCGCCACCGCCCAGTTGCCGATCCATCGAAAAAACCCGGAAAGGCGCAGATTGGCGACCACGATCATGACGCCGAGCAAGAGCGCGATCGTATCGAAATCGATCGCATGCAGGGCGGCGTCGAGCGGCAGCACGCCCGCCGCGATCATCAGGCTGGCGCCGAGCAGGGCGGCCCCCGCGCGGTCGAGATAAAGGCCCGGAAATTTGCCGATCGCGATCACGACATAGGTCGCGGCAAAGATTGCGACCACCGCGGCGCGCCGCGGCCCGAGCGCCCTCTCGGCGAGCCACAAGGCGACCCCGCCGGCGGCGATTGCAGCGACGGCCGCAGCAGCCGGGAGACGAAGGCGGCGCAAGCTGCCTAGCATCCTCGTCCCCGGCATCCTCATCCCGGCTCCGCCTCGGCCACAGGGGATGGCGGAGCGGTTTCGGGCAAGGCCAGGGCGAGCAACCCGAACGCCAAGGCCGCCACGCCGGCCAGCGCTCGAAATCCCGCCGAATAGCCGAAATGATCGACGACGAGCCCGGCGACGAGCCCGCTTGACGAAGCGCCGATCCCCTGCGCGGTGGCGATCGCCCCTTGCGCGACATTATAGCGGCCGGTGCCGCGCATCAGGTCGGCAAGGACAAGCGGTGTGATCGCACCCCAGATGCCGGCGCCGATCCCGTCGAGCAGCTGCACCCCGATCAGCCAGGCGCTGTCGTCGGAGAACGGGTAGAGCACGGCGCGGATCGGCAGGATGCCGAAGCCGATCAACAGGATCGGCTTGCGCCCGACGCGGTCGGCATTCCACCCGACAAGGAGCGCGACCGGCAGCATGATCGCTTGCGCCGCGATGATGCAGGCGGACATCATCACCGTTGCCAGCGCCTGGTGAGCCAGCGCCAGCTTTTGCCCGACCAATGGCAGGAGCGGCGCATTGGCGAAATGAAACAGCGCCGTGCAGGCGGCATAAACGAGCAGCGGACGGCAGCTCAGCAACATGCCGAGGCCCGACCGGCGAGGCTCTCCATCGTCCGTCGGCTCGCCGCCCCTTGCCCGGAGGTGGTCGATTGCGCCAGCCGGGATCGACAGCGCCGCAACACCGGCGAGCACCGCGAAAAACGGGACGAGCAGGAACACCGTGCGCTGCGAAAACGCCCAGCCGACGATCCCGGCGGCTGCCGCAATCGCGACATTCCCGGCGTGGTCGAAGGCGGCGTTGCGACCGAGCCGGCGGGCGAGCGCGGCACGCGCGTAAAGCCCCAGGGTCAATGCCGCCACCGCCGGGCCGAACACGTCGCCAACCGCGGCGATCGCGGCGTTGGCGACCATGACCGGCCAGAAAGCGGGGACGGCAAAGATCGTCACGGCACCTACAGCCAGCACCGCGAGCGCCGCGACGACCAGCCCACGCTTTCTTCGGGTCGCATCGATCAGCCCGCCGATCGGCGTCTGCACCGCAAGGCCCAGAAAGCCGCCGACGGTTGTCACCACGCCGACCTCCGAAAGGCTCCAATGCTGTCGGGTGACCAGAAAGACGTTCAAATAGGGGCCGAGCGCGCCACGAACGTCGGCGAGCAGAAAATTGAGCGCGTCGAGCGAGCGGGAGATCGAGCCTCGGCGCACCGGTTCAGCTCCGGCGGCGGCACGCGCTGATGCCGAGCGCGAATTTTTCGACTATATCTGCCGACAGGTCAGGTAGAGGGAGGCGGGCGATGGCGATGCAGCGCAACAAGACCGAGGACGACATCACCGCCGAGGTGCTCGAACGCTTCGCGCAAACGCCGGAGCCGCGGCTCAGGCAGATCATGCTGAGCCTGATCGGCCACCTGCACGCCTTTGTCAAAGAGGTCAACCTGACCGAATCCGAGTGGTTCCGGGCGATCGAGATCCTGACCGAGGCCGGGCGCATGTGCAGCGACAAGCGCCAGGAGTTCATCCTGTTCTCGGACACGCTCGGCGTCTCGATGGTGGTCGACTTGCTTAACCACCGCAAGCCCGACGGCGCCACCGAATCGACCGTGTTCGGCCCGTTCCATCGACAGGGCGCGCCGGAGATGCCGCCCGGCGGCAATATCGCCCATCTCGACGCGAAGGGTCCGCCGGCCTTGGTCGCCGGCAGGGTGCTCGATCTCGACGGCCGGCCGATCGCGGGGGCGCTGCTCGATGTGTGGCAGGCGCAGACGAGCGGGCTCTACGATTCGCAGGATGCGGCACTCGACCAATTGCACATGCGCGGCAAGTTCCGCACCGACGCCGACGGCCGGTTTCTGGTGCGCACGGTGCGCCCGGTCAACTACCCGATCCCGTCCGACGGCCCGGTCGGCGCGATGCTGCGCGCCACCGGCCGCCATCCGTGGCGTCCGGCGCACATTCATTTTGTCGTTTCGGCCGCGGGGTACGAGCCGGTGACGACGCACATCTTCGACCGCACCGACGAATATCTCGGCAGCGACGCGGTCTTTGCCGTCAAGGATTCGCTGATCTGCGAGTTTGCCCGCCACGAGACGGCCGACCCCGAAGCCCGCCGCCTCGGCATCGATCCGCCCTATTACGCAGCGCGCTTCGATTTCCGCCTCAAGCCGGCAGCCGCCGACACCCCCGACATGCTCGACGCCCAGCGCCGCCTCGCCGCCCTCGGCGCCCGCGCCGCCGAATAGCGCCCGCGCCAAGGCTGTGCCCTTACGCGCAGGTCAGACAGCCTCGGACAGCGACAGCTGCGCGTAGAGGCGATCGAGCTCGCGGTGAAACGCGATCCGCAGCGCCGCCGCCTCCTCCTCCGGCAGCCAGCCGGCGATGAATCGAACCGCAATTCGGCCAGGGTCGCGGCGGTCAGATCCTTCCACGGCAGCGCTGTGGCCCCGCACGCTTGCGCCAAGGTGACGGTCAATTCGTCCCGGATGCGGGCGACAAAATCCGGAGGCGGCGGCTCCAACAAACCGGCCTGCGTTGCAAAGAGATCGGGTTGTCGCGGCGATCGATGATTTCTCATGCCGGATTTTGTAGGCGATCGGGCGCCGTCCGGAAAGCTTGCCGCAACCAACCCGCCGGAAGATGCTGGCCTTTATGCGCAGCACTTGGCGGCAGCAGGATTTTCCGGAGATCGTCGCCACGCTGGCGCGGCGGCCGGGCCACGAATTGGTGCGCACATTGGTCGCCGACATTCTGCGCTACGGCTTCGGGGTCGCCTATCACGAGATCGATCATGAGGTAAGGCTGCCGGAGGTGCACGGCCGCGCCGACACGCTGTTCGGCTCGGTCGTGTTCGAATTCAAGCGCGATCTGCGGCAGGAGCTTGCCGATGTCGAGGCAAGGCTGCCCGACTATCTCGCTGAACGCGAGCGCCAGACCGGTCGGCGGTTTCTCGGCATTGCCACCGATGGTGCGACCTTTATCGCCTACGAATTGCGGGGCGGCGACCTTGTCGAGATCGGCCGGCACGAGCCGAGCCCGGCGCGCGCCGAGGCATTGCTGCATTGGCTGGAGCCCGCGCTTTCCAACCGCGACGACCTGATCCCCGACCCGCTGACCGTCGAGCGCGAGCTCGGCCGCAGCAGCCTCAGCTTTGCCCGCGCCAAGGGTGTTCTGGAACGGCTGTGGGCTGAATTACGCAGCAATTCCGAGGTAGTGCTGAAACGCCAGCTATGGGACGGGCTGTTGCGCGAAGCCTACGGCACCGCAGTCGGCGACGACGCCCTCTTCTTGCAGCACACCTATTTGACGATCGTCGCCAAGACGATCGCTGCGCGTGTCCTCGACCTGCCCGCGAACGATGCAGCCGCGATCCTTTCGGGCCGCGCGCTCGACGAGGTCGGTATTCAAGGAGCAGTCGAAAGCGACTTCTTCGATTGGATTTTGGAGCTCGATGAAGGCCGCGACCTGGTGTTGCGCATCGCGAGACAGACAGCGCGATTCCGGCTGCGCGACGTCGAGGTCGATGTCCTGAAATCGCTCTACGAGAGCCTGATCGACCCGGCGCAACGCAAGGATCTCGGCGAATATTATACCCCGGATTGGCTGGCCGCAAAAATTGTTGCCCGAGTATTGACCCGGCCGCTGGAGCAGCGGGTGCTCGACCCAGCCTGCGGCTCCGGCACATTTCTGTTTCACGCCATGCGTGCAAAGCTTGCGTCAGCGAAAGAGGCGCAGTGGTCGCCGGCGTCGGCGGTCGCAGTCTGCGCCGAGCAGGTCCGCGGGCTCGATGTCCACCCCGTCGCCGTGATCATCGCGCGTGTGACCTGGCTCTTGGCACTCGGTCCCGCGATTACCGAGCGAGCGGGAGAATTGCATGTCCCGGTCTTTCTCGGCGACGCGCTGCAATGGAACCTCCGGCAGGTCGGCGACACGCCCGATGTGATCGTGGACGTGCCGGAGGAGCCCCCACTGCACATCCCGACCGGCTTTGCCGAAGACCAGGCGCGTTTCGAATACGGTCTCCAAACCTTCGCGACGGCCTGGAAGAAAGCGCCACCGCGGCGCAAATCGAGCGGCAATTGCTCCGCTTCGACGGCGTTGCCGCGCGTGACGCCGCGGCAATGGCGGAAACCTACGAGCGGTTGCGCGAGCTTTACCGCACCGGCCGCAACGGTATCTGGCCCTTCGTGCTGCGCAACCTGATGCGGCCATTGTGGCTCTCGCGCGCCGAGCAGCGCGCCGATGTGGTGATCGGCAACCCGCCCTGGATCGCCTACCGCTTTTTGAGCGCCGAGATCCGGCCGCGAATGCGCGCGGCCTGCCGGGCGATGAATTTGTGGGTCGGCGGCAGACTGGCCACCAACCAGGACATTTCCGCCCTGTTCTGGGCGAGAGCCGCCGAGCGCTATCTGCTTCCCGACGGAACGATCGCTTTCGTGCTGCCCTATGCCGCGTTGAACCGGCCGGCTTTTGGCGGTTTGCGTCGCGGTGATTTCGGCAGCGTTCAGGTGCGGATCATCGAGGCGTGGGATCTGGCGCGAGTGCGGCCGATGTTCGGCGGAGCCGGCACGACCTCGAGCTGCGTCGTGCTCGGCCGGCGGGAAACCGCTGGGCCGCTGCCACCCGAAATCGAACGTTTCTCGGGCTCGCTGTCGCGGCGCAACGCGACCGAAGCCGAGGCGGATGCGGACCTGACCCGAAGCCATGAGCCCTGGCCGCCGGTCACGACGCTCGAAGGAGCGTCACCCTACCGAGCGCGGTTCAAGCAGGGCGCGACGATCGTGCCGCGCCGCTTTTTCCTCGTCGAGCGCGAGCCACCTTCCCGCTTCGGCGATAATCCCACAGCCCCGCGCGTGCATGGGCGGACCAGCTCGATCGACAAACCGCCATGGAAGGATGTGGAGCCGCCGCGCGGGCCGGTGGAAGCCAAATTCCTGCGCCCGTTGCTGCTCGGCGCTTCGATCGCACCGTTCCGGCTGCTGGCTCCTGCTTTGGCCGTCGTGCCGGTTGAGAATGGTGGGGTGCTTGATGCCACGGCCGCCGCAGACGCCGGACACCGCCATCTCGCCGCCTGGTTGCGCGACTGCGAAGCGAAGTGGCTGGGTCATTGTCGCAAGCGCGAGGAGGGCGTTCCGAGAATGACGCTGCTTCAGCGCTTGGACCACATGCACGGCTTATCGGGTCAAAGTTCGGCGCTTGGATTAAAGGTTGTCTATGCAAAGGCCGGCACACTTCTGGCCTCCGCTATTGTCGATGACGCTGGGGTGGCCATTGATCATATGGCTTACTGGGCCAACACACGTGATATTGAAGAAGCCCGATACTTAATTTCGCTGCTCAACAACACGAGAATTTTGGAGAGAATTGCGGCAATGCAGCCCGTTGGGGCATTTGGCCCACGCCATTTTGATAATTTGGTCTGGGAGCTGGCTATACCGGAATATGATCGGCGGGAGGGGCTGCATCGGGAATTGGCCGCGGCGGCGGCCGAGGCGGAGCGCATTGCTGCCGGGGTTCCGCTGCGCGACGGCGCTCATTTCACCACTCAGCGACGGGCGATCCGCGCCGCGCTGGCGGCGGACGGTATCGCGGCCAGGATCGACGCGCTCGTCACCCGCCTGCTCGACGGCCGGGTTTGAGGGTCATTCCATTGCTGCCGCACAATTTCGGCAAGGAGCGGGGTGAAACGGTCGGCGGCTTCGTAGGCGACCCAGTGGCCGGCGCCGGGGATGATTTCGAAGCGCAGGCCGGGCTGGATTTCCTCGAGCACGCGCCGGCGCTCGTCGAGATAGGGATGGGCGCCGGCGTCGCGCCCGCCCCAGATGCCGGAGAGCCGCGCCGTCACCCGCGGCAATGCCTGGAGCAGCGTGTCGGTGCGCGAAAAGCGCCGGCTTCTGACCCGGCCGCGCGGTGCGTTGAGGTACTGGATGTAAGCCGCGAGGTCGTCGATCTTGGCCTTGTCGGCGATCATCAGCACGCCGAGATTGTACCGGGCGATGGCGAGCAATTCCTCGACGGTCCCGCCCGGCTTTTGGCGCTCGAGCTCGGTCGGCTGGCGCGGCAGGCCGAGCCCGTTCGAGCCGACGATCGTAAAGCCCCGCGCCTGCTCGCCCAGCAATGCCGCGACATGGCCGCCGAGCACCCCGCCAAACGAGAAGCCGGCGAGGTGAAGACGCTCGTTGCCCGGCAATATGATGGCCAGGCCGTCGGCGACGATCTGCGCCAGGCTCTCGGCGCTATGCGGCTCGGGCGGGGTGGCCGACTCGCCCAGCCCCGGCAGGTCGGGCGCCACCACGGTGAACTCCCGCGCCAGCGGCAGGATATTTCGAACCCAATGCATCCACGAGCCGTAGCCGCCATGCAGCAGCACCAAGGGTGGCCCCGCACCCCAGACCCGCCACACCATGGCGCCGTCGCCGCACGGCGTCTCCAGCCGCACCCCTTCGGCCGCCACGCCCTCGACCACCGCGCTCGCGCTTTGTCTTCGATCTCGGCCACATGCGCCCCTGAAGCTGTGTCGCAAACGCTGATAGCCGGTTTCGCGCCGCCCGCCTAGTCTCGCGATCCGGGACCCGTGTGCAGCGTCTGGGAATTGTTGGAGCCGCGGTAAAAACTCACGTTTTATCGCGGGGCCACACCGGCGGTTCCGGCCCGAAGATCGGGATCGTGGCCGATTTCAAGCGGCGTGGGCGGACAGGTAGCGCAGAACCAATAGCTGATCGGCCGGGAGCGCCGCCTGTGCGTAAGCGCGTCCCGTGTCGTCCGAGAATTCGACCTCGAACACATCTGGACCCAACCGCTCGACGACGGTTCCGACCTGTCCGCGAACCAAGCCCCGCCGATCCAGATCGACGGTCAGAGCAACGACGTCGAGCAGCCGAATTGCGTCCGCCATATCGAGTCACAGCACATAACAGGTAGATAACCGTAGCACGTCGTCGCCGCTCAGGACAATCCATAGCGAGCGGATCACAGCGCGGCCCACGTCCGTAGCCAGGGGAAAGTCCAATGCGTAACGCTGACCATAAAGGTCGCTCTCCATCGGACGCAATTTTTCGGTGTTGTTACGCGCGGCCGCCAGCAAGGCGCGCCTGAGAAATTGCGCGTCGCCAGCGGTCAATCCCAGGCGGGAACGAAATACACGCGCCTTGTGGCGCCCGCGGTAATGGCTTTCGCTCAGGCAGTAGTAGCGCAGCTTGGCAATGTCCACAGCGACGATGTTAAACCGGGCCGCCATGTGCTCGACCCCTTTGCCGCGCAGCCGCGACCGCGGCGGATGGCGATCTCGGCCACATGCGCCCCTGAAACTGTGTCGCAAACGCTGATAGCCGGTTTCGCGCCGCCCGCCTAGTCTCGCGATCCCGGCTGGACTGGGGTATTGTCCGGGGCCGGCCCGTGATTGGGGCGTTGGGCTTGGCGCACCATATGAGCAAAGCGGCGCGTCCTGCGCCGCGCGGAGAAGCCATGCCGGAACGACAGCTCGAAGCGTTGATGTGGGCGCAGGCCTGCCGGGCGATGGAACGCGCCGATCATCTGCATCGTCAATTCTTTCATCGCAGCCACGCCACTCCCTACTGGGAGGCGCCTTGCGACATCTTTGAAACCGACGAGGCCCTGACCATCCTGATCGCGCTCCCCGGTGTCGAGGTCGACCGCATCGAGGTGACGTTGAGCGCTGGTGTCTTGATCGTCAGCGGCGAGCGCCCGCTGCCGCGCGAGCTCGAATATGCGCGCATTCATCGGCTGGAAATCCCGCACGGCCATTTCGAGCGGCGCATCGAGCTGCCGCCGGCGCGCTTCGAGATTTCCGGCCGGCATCTCGCCAATGGCTGCTTGATGGTGCAGCTGCACAAGCTCTGACGAGCGCGCGCCGCCATCGTGAATACTGCCGAGGATTTTTCCGATGCCCCTTGAAGAACAAGAGCTCCGCGCGGCCGATGCCGTCGCCCCGCCGCCCTCGGGCGCGATCGAAGCTGCGCTCGCCGGCATCCCGCCGCTCCCTGCCGACACCTTGATCCTGGTGCCGACACGCAGCCTCGTCTTGTTTCCCGGCACGGTGCTGCCGGTGACGCTCGGCCGCCAGCGCTCGATCGCGGCGGCGCAGGCGGCGATCCGGTTGAGCCGCCCGATCGGCCTCGTCTTGCAGCGCGACCCGGCGACCGACGACCCGATCCCGGTCGATCTGCACCGCATGGGCACCGAAGCGAACATTCTGCGCTATCTGACGAGCCCCGACGGCCAGCACCATGTGATCAGCCAGGGCGAGCGGCGCGTGCGTATCCTCGATTTTGTCGACGGCTACCCGTTTCTGGCGGCGCGGGTCGAGCGCGTCACCGAAGCAGAGATCACAAGCAAGGACATCGAGGCGCGGATGCTCAATCTGCGCAACCAGGCGATCGAGGTCTTGCAATTGTTGCCGCAGACCCCCGCCGAGCTGGTCAACGCCGTGCAAGGGGTGACCTCGCCCGCCGCGCTCGCCGATTTGATCGCGAGCTTTATGGACATCACGCCGTTCGAAAAGCAGGAGGTCCTCGAAACCGTCGATCTGGAGCGCCGGCTCGACCGGGTGTCGGAAATGCTGGCCTATCGCACCGAGGTGCTGCGCCTGTCGCGCCGGATCAGCGAAGAGACCCAGGGCAAGATCGACACCCGCCAGCGCGAGTTTCTGCTGCGCGAGCAGCTGAAGACGATTCAGAAGGAATTGGGCGAGGGCGAGGACGCCAAGACGCAGGAGATCGCCGAGCTTTCGCAAAAGATCGCCGACGCGAAAATGCCGGCCGAGGTCGAGGCGCACGCCAAGCGCGAGCTCGGGCGGCTCGAGCGGATGCCCGAGGCGGCCGGCGAATATTCGATGGCGCGCACCTATCTCGAATGGCTGACCGAGCTGCCGTGGTCGGTCGAGACCGGGACGGCAATCGACATCGCCGAGGCGCGGCGCGTTCTCGATGCCGACCATTTCGGGCTCGCCAAGGTCAAGCGGCGGATTCTCGAAAACCTGGCGATCCACAAGCTCAACCCGGAGGGCCGCAGCCCGATCCTGTGCTTTGTCGGCCCGCCCGGTGTCGGCAAGACCTCGCTCGGCCAGTCGATCGCCCGCGCGACGGGCCGCAAATTCGTCCGCGTCAGCCTCGGCGGCGTGCATGACGAGGCCGAGATCCGCGGCCATCGGCGCACCTATATCGGGGCCTTACCCGGCAACATCATCCAGGGGATCAGGCGGGCCGGGTCGCGCGACTGTGTGATGATGCTCGACGAGATCGACAAGCTCGGCCGCGGCATTCAGGGCGACCCGGCCTCGGCCTTGCTCGAGGTGCTCGACCCCGAGCAGAACTCGACCTTCCGCGACAATTACCTCGGGGTGCCGTTCGACTTGTCGCGGGTCATGTTCATCACGACCGCGAATGTGCTCGACACCGTCCCGGGGCCGCTGCGCGACCGGATGGAGATCATCGACCTGCCGGGCTATGTCGAGGACGAGAAATTCGAGATCGCCAAACGTTATCTGGTCGGCCGCCAGCTAAAGGCGAACGGATTGACGCCGGAAGCGGCCGAGATCGCCGACGCGGCGATCCACGACATCATCCGGGACTACACCCGCGAAGCCGGGGTGCGCCAGCTCGAGCGCGAGATCGGCGCCGTCTTGCGCAATGCCGCGATGAAGATCGCCGAAGGGGCGGCGCGGCACGTCGCGATCGCACCCGAGGGGCTCGCCGAAATCCTCGGCCCGCCGCGCTTCGAGGGCGAGGTCGCGATGCGCACCAGCGTCCCCGGGGTCGCCACCGGCCTCGCCTGGACCCCGGTCGGCGGCGACATCCTGTTTATCGAGGCGACCCGCATCCCCGGCGGCAACCGGTTGATCCTGACGGGCCAATTGGGCGAGGTCATGCGCGAGAGCGCGCAGGCTGCGCTCAGCCTCGTCAAATCCCGCGCCGCCGCACTCGGCCTCGACCCCGTGATCTTCGAAAAAAATGACATCCACATCCACGTTCCCGCCGGCGCCATCCCCAAAGACGGGCCCTCTGCCGGTGTGGCGATGTACACCGCCTTGGTGTCCTTGTTGACCGAGCGCACAGTGCGCAGCGACACGGCGATGACCGGCGAGATCAGCCTGCGCGGCCTGGTGCTGCCGGTCGGCGGGATCAAGGAAAAGGTCACCGCCGCCGCCCGCGCCGGCCTTGCCGCGGTGATCCTCCCCGCGCGCAACCGCAGGGACTACGAAGACATTCCCGAAAGCGCCCGCAATGCGCTCCGCTTCACCTGGGCCGAGCGCGTCGAAGACGTGACCGAGGCCGCCCTCGAGCCCGGCTCCGCCCCGGCGAAAGCCGCCGAATAGCGCGGCACCTCGATCTCAGGTCGAGAACAGCAGATCCGCCGGGTTCAGCGTCGGGCCGACCGCCGCGACCAGGTGCTCGGTCGCAGTGGTGCCGCTCCCCGAATAAAACAGGTCGCCGTCTGTCTTGTCGTAGGCAAAGCGCTGGCTCGTGGCGGTAAAGGCGCCGGTCGCGTTCTGCGTGAACAGAGCGCCGAGCGGCTGCGGGCTCGCGGTCGCACCGGGGAGCGAAAAGCCGGAGCCGCTGACAAACAGCATCTCGTTCGCCGCCGACGCCGTGAAATCGGTGATCGTATTGCTGCCGGGGGCGCTGAAGACGAACTCGTTGGCACCCTTCGCACCGGTCATCGTCGTCTTGCCGCCGGCAAAGAAAATATCGTTGCCGGCGCCGCCTTTCAGCACATCGACACCCTTCCCGGCATGCACGGTGATCGCGTCGCCGGCCGGCAGCGTCGTTGCGGTGACCGTGTTGCCCTTGCTGCCGTCGTTGATCGTGATCACCCCGGCGGGGCCGTTGAAATTGAGGGCGTTGAGCGTCAGTACATTGGCGGTGTTGGCGAGGCCGATCGTCGCGAAGCCCGAAATATTGGCGAGGCTGCCGGTGGTCGTCGCCTTGGCGAAATCGAGGATGGCCCCGCCATTGCCAATGAGCGCGCCGTTGACGGTGACACCGCTATCGACCAGCGTGCCGCCGGTAGCGACGCTAAAGGTCGAGCCGGCGGCGATCGTCACCGCGCTCAGCGTGCTGCTGAACGAGGTCGCGGCCTGCATCGATCCCTTGCCTGCGGTCGCCAACGTGCCGCCCGACACCGTGCCGCCAAAGAGGCTGAGCGAGCCGGATACGGTCAGGGTGTTGCCGAGGGTGAGAACGCCGCGGCCGGACACGTTGATGGCGCCGGTATCGGAAGAGGCGCCTGTCACCTTGACCGTGGTTGCTCGGGTGAGGGTCGTATTGCCGATAAAGAGGAAGCCGTTGTTGGTCAGCGCCCCGCCGACCGTCAGCTGGCTGCCGCCGGCGCCGCCGTTGTCGATCTGGACAAAATCCCCGTGGCCGTTGAGGAATGCCCCGGCAACGGCCAAGGTCGAGGTCGCCGCTGCGGCGTCGCTGACCTCGGAGATATTGCCGAAATTGTTCAACGCCTTGGCGCTGACCTTGGTCGCCGCGGTGATGCCGGTGTTGCCGATCTGCAGGCTGTTCTCGTTGGTCAGGACCCCGCCGACGGTCAAGCTGCTGCCGCCGGTGCCGGCAGTGTCGATCGCCATGGTGCCGCTGTTGTCGAAAGCGCCTTTCGGGGCCAGCGCCGCGCCGTTTTCCAAGGTCAGGGTGCCGGCGCTTTGGGCCAGCCCTGTGAACGCGCTGTTGCTGGTCGGGGCACTCTTCAACGCGATCAGCGCCTTGCCGCCGTTCAAGGTCACGCTGGCGCCGGTGCCGATCGCGCTCACCCCGCCGCTGCCGAACTCGATCAGCGCGCTGCCGGAGAGGTTGTAGGTGCCGTAGAGCGTCGCCGGTGCCGCACCGGTGACGTCGAGCGTCGCGGTCGCGAAGGTGCCCTCGTTCATCGTGATCGAGCCGGCGCCGGCGAGGCTGGCGGCCTTGACCGTGGTTGCTCGGGTGAGGGCCGCATTGCCGATAAAGAGGAAGCCGTTGTTGGTCAGCGCCCCGCCGACCGTCAGCTGGCTGCCGCCGGCGCCGCTGCTGTCGATCTGGATGAAGCCCCCGTGGCCATTGAGGAGCGCCCCGGCGACGGCCAAGGTCGAGGTCGCCGCCGCGGCGTCGCTGACTTCGGAGATGCTGCCGAAATTGTTCAACGCCTTGGCGCTGACCTTGGTCGCCGCGGTGATGCCGATGTTGCCGATCTGCAGACTGCTCTCGTTGGTCAGGACGCCGCCGACGGCAAAGCTGCTGCCGCCGACGCCGGCAGTGTCGATCACCATGGTGCCGCTGTTGTCGAAAGCGCCCTTCGGGGCCACCGCTGCGCCGTTTTGCAAGGTCAGGGTGCCGGCGTTTTGGGCGAGCCCTGTGAGCGCGCTGTTGCTGGTCGGGGCGCTCTTCAGCGCGATCAGCGCCTTGGGGCCGTTCAAGGTCACGCCGGCGCCGGTGCCGATCGCACTCACTCCGCCGCTGCCGAACTCGATCAGCGCATTGCCGGCCAGGCCGTACGTGCCGAAGAGCGTTGCCGGCGCGGCACCGGTGACGTTGAGCGTCGCCCGCGCCGCAACGCCCTCGTTCATTGTGATCGAGCCGGTGCCGGCGAGGCCGGCGGCGGTGACCGTGGTTGCCCGCGTCAGGCCGAGATTGCCGATGAGGAGCGTGCCGTTTCCGGTCAGCACCTTGCCGACCGTCAGCTGGCTGCCGCCGGAACCGCTGGTGTCGACCTGAAAGAAGCTGCCTTGGTTGTTGGTCAAGCTCCCGGTGACGGTCAGCACTGCGCCGCCGGTGAGAATGATCGAGCTGGTATTGTTGAGGGCTGCGACCTCGACCCTTGTCGTCGCGGTGGCGGTGTTGTTGCCGATGGTGACGGTGCCGAGGTTGCTCAGCGTGCCGCCGATCTTGAGCGTGGTCCCGCCGGAGCCGGAGACATCGACATCGAGGACACCGCTATTGGCGACGCTGCCCGAGACCGTCTCTGTCTTTCCCGGATCCTGGACCGACAGGAAGGCGCTGGTATTGCTGATGGTGATCGAGCCGACCGTGACCGGCGTCGTCAGCGTGACCGTGTAGAAGCCGGGGAAGGCGATCGTCACCGCATCGCCGATACCGGGAACCTTCCCGGGGATCCAATCCGCCGCCGTCGCCCAATCGCCGCTGACGGCACTTTTCCAGCTGATCGCGGCCATTCCCCGTCTCCTTGCAAGCTCTGGCAACCATGCCCGCCGGCGGGTAAAACGCCTCTCGTTCAAAATTATATGAAAAAACTTGCTCAAATGCAAGCCGGGCCAAGAGACCTCTGTTGGTGGCGCCGACGCGTTAATCGTTATCAACTACCTTTATCTGTAGCTGAGCATCAAAGTGCGTCGGATGCAGCCGCGCTGCAACGCACCCGCGCCGCCGGTGGGCCGTCGGAATTTTCGTGCTTGCAAAAAAACGGCAGAAAGCAACAGAAGATATTGAATTTATTATCCGGAAATGATTATTCCTACTCCTCTGAGCCTTAAATGCGCTACCGCTAACCGCAGGGGACCCGCCATGTCCAAGCCGCCACATTTCCGCCGCCGGGGTTGCAACCAGGCTGTGCTCGCCGCCGCGATCGCATCGGCGGCGGCCCTGGCATCTCCGGCGGTTGCGAGCACGATCACGTTTGCAACCTCTCCTGTCGGTGGATTCACCGGGCCCCCCACGACCGAGGACGGCTTTACCTATTCGCTATTGAGCGGTGGGCTATTCGTGCAAGATGTCGGCAATCCGGGACAAGACATGGAAGGCGCCATCGAGTCCGGCGGCGGCGTGCTGAAGATCGTCTCGGCCGGTGCTGGAACTTTTATATTCGATTCTGTTGATTTTGCCGCGTTTGACAGCGCCGGGACCGGGTCGCAAATGTTGAGCGTCGAGGGATCTCTCGGCGGCTCAGCGATCGGGACAGACCAGTATACATTGGCCAACACCGATGTGACCCAGCCAAAATATACAAACTGGACCACCGAAGCGGCAGCCTCGCTGGCCGGGAAAACGCTGTCCGAGCTCGACATTTTTCTGCCGGCGGGCACCTTCCCAAATGAGTTTTTTTTTGCCGAAGCGATCGACAATGTCGTGCTGACGCCGGTGGCGGCGCCGGAGCCGGCCTCGCTGATGCTTCTCGTCTCCAGCCTGCTCGGACTGCGCGTCGCGCGGCGCCGCAAAACCCGACCATCCCGCCGCCACCCCTTCACCAAGGCTCGATCGGTCGAACCCTTTGCGAAATTCGTCGCCCAACTGTCCTAAACCTCGATACGCAATTTTCGGGAGGGCGGCGATCGGCCGGGATTACCGGGCTGGCCCGGCGACCCCGCCGCGTGGCATGCTCCGCCGCGTCACGACATCGCGAAGAGATTGACCATGCAGATCGAGCGCATCGACCACCTGAACCTGACCGTCGCCGATATCGACCGCAGCGTCGAGTTCTATCGCCGCGTCCTCGGCATGCGGTCCGAAATGATCGGCGAAGGCCGTGCGGCACTCTATTTCGGCCGGCAAAAAATTCATCTCGACGCCGCCGGCGGCCCGATGGCGATGGCCGCCGCGAGCCCCGCCGCGAGCCCTGGGGACAAGCGCCAGCCGGCCCATATCTGCTTTATCACCGAGGCGCCGATGACCGAGGTCGCGGCCCATCTCGACGAATGCGGCGTGCCGGTCCGGATGCAGGGCCCGCGCGCTGGTGCCACCGGCACGATCCAGTCGATCTATATCGACGACCCCGACCGGAACTCGATCGAAATCGCGAGCTATTGAGAAACGGCCGCGCGCCTCAAATCACGGGGTCAGCAGGATTTTGCCGATGTGCCGGCTCAATTCCATCAGCCGGTGCGCCTCGGCCGCTTCGGCGAGCGGGAAGGTTTGGTAGGTGCAGGGGCGCAATTTGCCTTGCGCCCAGAGCGGCCATGCCTTCTCCCTCAACGCTGCGACGATCGCGGCCTTTTGCGCGACCGGGCGCGGGCGCAGGGTCGAGCCGGTGACGGTCAGGTGCTTTCTCTGGATCAGCCCGAAATCGGCCTCGACCTTGGCTCCGTGCATCAAGGCGACAAAGCAGAGCCGCCCCTCGGGCGCCAACAGGTCGAGCTCGCGCGGGATGTAGTCGCCGCCGACCATGTCGAAGATCGCATCGACGCCGCGGCCACGGGTGAACTCCTTGCCGACCGCGACAAAATCTTCTTTGCGGTAGTTGATCGCGACATCGGCGCCATAATCGCGGCAGGCGCAGCACTTTTCGTCCGAGCCGGCGGTGGCGAGCACCTTGGCGCCAAACGCCTTGGCGAGCTGGATCGCGGTCATGCCGATGCCGCTCGACCCGCCCTGCTGCAAGAACACCTCGCCGGCCCTGAGGTGGATGCGGTCGAAGACGTTGGTCCACACCGTGCAAAAGGTCTCGGGCAGGCCGCCGGCATCGACGAGGCTCACGCCCTCGGGCACCGGCAGGCATTGCACCGCGGGTGCGGCGGCATATTCGCCATAGCCGTCGCCGATCAACAGCGCGCAGACCCGGTCGCCTTCATGCCATTCGCGACACGCCCGGCCCGAGCTTGACGATCGTGCCCGAGCATTCGAGGCCGGGGATGTCGGGCGCCCCGGGCGGCATCGGATAGCGCCCCATGCGCTGCAGGCAATCGGCGCGGTTGACCCCGGCCGCGGCGATCCGGATCAAGACCTCGCCCGCCCCCGGCTCCGGCACCGGCCGCGTCCCCGGCACCAGCACCTCAGGCCCGCCCGGCCCCTTGATCTCGATCACGGTCTGGGTCGCAGGAATATTGGCGAGCACGGCATCCCCTCTCATTTCGCACGCGGCGCGCCCTTATGTAGCGCACGGCCGCCGCCGACGAAATCCGATCCGTGCGCGAGCCCGCCCGGCGTCGCCGGCGCAGAGCCGTTGTGCGTTTTTGTACAGTGGGTCGAGCACTTCGCGAAACCCACCCTTGCACGGTCGCGACGATGGGCATCGCTCCGCTAAGCCCATCCTACGTTTGCTGCCCGCCCCACGCCAATTCTGCCGTGAGCACCGAGACATGGATCACCGGGCCAAGCCCGGTGACGGGCGTATCGGCGGCCGAGAAAGGCCCCGCTTTCGGGCTTTCATCAACCGGTAAAAGGCGTGGATCACCGGGACGAGCCCGGTGACGAACGAAGAGATCGGCAACGACGGCCAGCCCAACCACGCGATGCGCTCCGTGGCGGCGAAAGCGTTCGGGCGCTGATAGATTGAATTCCTGGTTTTTCCCTACAAGGCCACGCAACGGCGCGCCGGGAGGCGGGGCGGGGCGCGGCGGCGGGCGGGTCAGGGTTTGGCGGGTTGCGGCTTGGCTGCGGATTTGCCAGCCTTCTTTTTGTTTTGCTTCGGCTTTTTCGCTTCCCGGCTGGTCCGCTTCTGTTCCTTGTTGGCCACGGCATCCTCCTTGCGACACTGCACGCTTGCGAATATGCGCGCGGCGGGCGGGGATGCAACCGGCTATTGCGCCGCCGGCTGGCTATTACGCGACCGGCTTGGCCCAGCGCTTGGCGGCGACGCGATTGTCGGCGCCGGCCACGGATGCGGCTTTGGCGAGGGCGGCTTCGAGCGCCGGGCTCGGCCAAATGGGGCCGGCGGCCTCCTCATAGGCGCGGCAGGCTTGGAGGACGCCGAGATCGTCCCAGAGCGGCCCGGTCACCATCAGCCCGATCGGCAAGCCATCGGCAAAGCCGCACGGGACCGAGCAGGACGGGTTTTTGGTCAGGTTGAAGACATAGGTGTAGGTGACCCAGCTCCAGGCGTTTTTCGGGTTTGGCTGGTCGTCGGCGCGCGGGTCGGCATAGGCGGCCGGGATCGGCATGGTCGGCGACAGCAGCAGGTCGTAGCGGTCGAAGAATTGCCGCAGCCGCTGGCCGAGTGCGGCGCGCTGACCGATCGCGGCGACATATTGCTCTTGCGTGACCGCCTCGCCGCGCCGGCACAATTCGACGAGGCCCGGGTCCATGACCGCGACCTGCTCCGGTGTTTGCGCCCGCAGCAAGGCCCAGAAGCCGCCCAAGGCCAGCGTCTGAAAGATCGGCATCGGCAATTCGGCAAACGGATCGGCCGGCTCGACGATGGCGCCGAGCTCGGCAAAGACCCGGCCGGCGCGCTCGACCGCGGCACGCACCGCCGGCGCCGGCTCGGCAAAGCCGAGGGTCGGCGAGAGTGCCACGCGCTTGCCCCCGAGGGATTTGGCCAACGAGCCTTCGCGCACCCGCTCGCGATAGGCGATCGCGTCATCCGGCAGGCTGTGCCAGTCGCGCGAATCCGGCCCTTTGATCGCATCGAGCATCAAGGCGGCGTCCTCGACGGTGCGCGCCATCGGCCCGACATGGGCGACGTCGCCAAAGGCCGAGGGCGGGTAGGCCGCGACCCGGCCGAAAGTCGGCTTATGCCCGACAATGCCGCAAAACGAGGCCGGGATGCGGATCGAGCCGCCGGCGTCGGTGCCGACCGCGAGCGGGCAGATGCCGGCCAATACCGATGCGGCGCTGCCGCCGCTCGACCCGCCCGGTGTGCGCATGAGGTCCCACGGGTTGCGGGTGACCCCGGTCAACGGCGAGTCGGTCACACCTTTCCAGCCGAATTCCGGTGTCGTCGTCTTGCCGAAGAAGACGGCACCCGCTTCCCGCAGCCGCGCCGGGACCGGGGCGTCCTCGTCCCAGGCCTGGTTCGGGTCGATCGTGCGCGAGCCCAAGAGCCGCGGCCAGCCGCGGGTCAGGAGCGTGTCCTTGATCGCGACCGGAACGCCGTCGATGAGGCCCTTGGGCTCGCCCCTCTGCCAGCGCGCCTCCGAAGCGCGCGCCATCGCCATCGCCGTGTCCGGGTCGTAAAGGACAAAAGCGTTGAGCGCACCCTCATAGGCTTCGAGCCGGCGCACCGTCGCCGTCGCCACCTCGACCGGCGACAATTGCTTTTGGCGATAGAGCGCCAACAGCTGCGCTGCCGACAGAAAGGCCATGTCCTCGGCCATAACATTCTCCTTGTGTCGCGTTCTGTCGCGTTCACCGGCATCCTCGCCGCCGGCGGCACGGTGCGCAACCGCGGCATCTCGCCGGTCGCCCCCGTGAAATGCAAAGAAAATGCAGGGATAGGCCGGCATTGCTGCGCTTACGATCACGGCGTGCCCAGCATGTCCATTTGGGCATCGGCCATTTGGGGTTTCCGTGACGCGCGGGCTTGCCTCTGCCGCAACCGTCCGATTTGTGCTGCACAGCTGCGGATTGTCGGCGCGGCACGCG
The DNA here is from genome assembly GCA_963702685.1 of uncultured Alphaproteobacteria bacterium. Classification (GTDB taxonomy): domain Bacteria; phylum Pseudomonadota; class Alphaproteobacteria; order ATCC43930; family CGMCC-115725; genus AP-15. The sequence goes on from CAVPDQ010000021.1 coordinate 106,202, forward strand.
CTGCCGGCCACGATCGGCGCGACGGCTTTGCTGCTGCGGCTCTATGGTCTCGGCGACAAGCCGTTCTGGCTCGACGAGGTTGCGAGCCTGCACCGGGCGACCGCGAGCGTGCCGGACCTCGTCGCCGACTCGCTGCACGCGAGCCATTACCCGAGCTATTTTCTGCTGTTGTGGCTGGTGGCCCGGCTCGGCGCCTCGCAATGGCTGTTGCGGCTGCCCTCGGCGATATTCGGCGCGGTCGCGGCGGCGTTGGCTTGCGCGACCGGTCGGCAGGTCGGCGGCCCGCGCAGCGGCGCGGTTGCGGGGCTGCTGACCGCGTTCTCGCCGTTTTCGGTGCAGCTCGGGCAGGAAGCGCGTTCCTATACCCTCGTCTCGTGCCTGATCCTGGTGGCGCTCTGGGGCCTCGTGCGGCTGGTCCAGGATCCGGCCGCCGCCGCCTTGCCGCCGCTGCGAAAGGGCCCCCCTCGCGCCGCGTGGGCCGCCTATGTCGTCGGCACCGCGGCAGCGCTCGGCGTGCTGAACGTCGCGGTCTCTTGGCTCTTCGCCGCCAATCTTGCCGTGGCTGCGATTGCCTGGCGCGGCGGTCCGGGATTTGCCGGGTTCCGGCGCAGCTGGGTCTTGGCGCAGTGCCTCGTCCTCGCCGCATGGGCGCCGATGCTGGCCGCCGTCTATGCCGCCGCCCACGGGGCGATCCTCGACGCCGCAGGCTGGGCGCCGGCCGCAACCGGCGAGACGATTTGGTCGATCGTCGCCCCCGTCTACCTGATGCGCATTGCGAGCGTCGTCGCGCCCGACCTCGCCCCCGTCGTATTCCCCGGTCTTTCCCTTGCAGTCGCCGCATTGGCCGCTCTGGGCATCTGGCAATTGCGCCGCGATGCCGGCATGCTTTGGCTGCTCGGCTGCGCTGCGCTGGTCCCGCCGCTGGTCCTGCTGCTGGTCTCGCTGTTGGTGCCGGTGCTGGCGGCGCGGTACATCGCCTGGAGCGCGGCGCCGTTCTATATCCTTGCGGGCGTCGGGCTCGGCCGGATCGCGCTCGCCCCGTTTGCCGCCCTGACGCCGGTCCTGGTGGCGGTGTCCCTGACCAACCTGCTGCCCTACTACAATTTCGAAGCAAAGCCGCGCTGGGATTTGCTGGCGAGCGAGCTCGCGGCCGAAGCCCGGCCGGGCGACGTCGTGCTGCTCAACAGCTACTATTCCTATTCGGTGCTCGCCGTTTTCGCCGCCCGCGCCGGCCTGGCGAATGGCGGCGTGGCGCTCAGCTGGCAATTGCCGCAGGCGGCGGCACTGGCCTCGGGCCATGACCTTTGGGCGGTCTACGGTCGCGCCGGGCAGCGGGCGACCCAGTCGCAAGAGGATTACCGCCGCTCGCTCGACGTGTTGGGCATGCCGGTCGCAGAGGCTGCCGTCGGGCGCTATATCCGCTTTTGGCGCTTCCGCCAGCCGCTCGCTCCCGCCAACCCGAACCAGCATGCTCGAGTCGATCGGCGCCCATAGGAGCGACGCTTGACACTGGCCCCGATAGCTGGCGGGATCGACCGCATCGGATGACGCTAGGAGGAACGGGTATGCGCGCGAACCGGGTACGGGATCTGTGGCAGGCAGGGAAGCCCGTCGTCAATAGCTGGCTCGGTGTGCCGTCGAGCTTTTCGGCCGAGGTCATGGCGCATGCCGGCTGGGATTCGCTGGTCGTCGATATGCAGCACGGCATGATCGACTACCAGATGATGGTGACGATGCTTCAGGCGATCTCGACGACCGAGACCGTGCCGCTGGTGCGCGTTCCCTGGAACGATCCGTCCTATATCCAAAAGGCGCTCGACGCCGGGGCGGTCGGCATCGTCTGCCCGATGGTCAACAACCGCGCCGAGGCCGAAAAATTTGTCGGCTCGATGCGCTATGCGCCGTTGGGCTACCGCAGCTCGGGGCCGATCCGCGCCTCGCTCTATGCCGGCCCCGACTACCACATGAAGGCGAACAACTCGGTCATCGCGTTCGGCATGATCGAAACCGCCGAGGCGATGGACAAGCTCGACGAGATCATGTCGGTCAAAGGGCTCGACGCGATCTATATCGGTCCCTCGGATTTGTCGATTTCCCATGGCCATCCGCCGGGCGGCGACAAGCCCGACGAGTGGATGATGACCGCGCTCAAAAAGGTGCTCGACGCCTGCAAGCGGCACGGGGTCAAGCCCGGCATCCATTGCGGGGCACCCGCCTATGCCAAAAAGATGATCGAGATGGGGTTTGTCTTTGTCACCGTCGGCGGCGACACCCGCTTTTTGACGATGGGTGGCCAGGCGGCGGTGCAGGAGATGAAATCGGGCGCGCCCTCCAAACCGGCGGCCGCCGGGTCCAGCCCCTACTGATCCGCCAGCCTGCAAGGGTGTCCGGGGAAAACTCCGCCCACATCCTTGCCGGGTTTTGCTCTGATGTTGAACCAGGAAAGGCCGTCTTGGCCGGGCTTGACCCGTGGGCCTTCAGCCCACGGACTTTGATCCGTGGGCATCCACGACTTTCCAGGCCGGGCGGCAAAGCCGTGGATGCGCGGGTCAAGCCCGCGCAAGGGGATTTCTGATTGTTTGCGCACAAGTCATTGAGATCGAGATTTCCCCGGACAACCCTGCGCCGCGCCGAGTCAGTGCAGCCGGGGCAGGACCTTTTCGCACAATAGCTGCAGCGAGCGGGTCATCGGCTCGGGCGGGATCAGCGCGCCGAAATTCAATTCGGCGAGGATGCCGTCGAGCCCCAGCTCCTCGTGCAATTGCAAGAGGCGGTCGGCGACGTGCTCGGGGCTGCCGATGATGACCTTGTCGCGCCGCACCTCCTCGTAGGAGATCGTGCGGATCGTGACCGCCTCGGCCGCGCGCCGCCGGTTCGGCGCGTTTTCGAGCCGGGTGCTCAAGGTGCGGTAGCCGGACATGATGCTCTCCTCGGCTTGGTCGAGCGCTTTCCTGTCGGTATCGGCGATGTGCAAGCTCAGCCGCAGATAAACCTCGCCGTGACCCGGGTGGCCGGCCTCCTTATAGGCTTGGCGGTAGGCCACGAGGTCGGGTGCCAGACCCGACAGCGAGCCGCTGCGCACCGCGACAAAAATCGGGTAGCCGGCTTCGCCCAATGACGGGAACGTCTCCTCGCTGGCGGCGGCGACGCGGATCGGCGGGCACGGCTGCTGAAACGGCCGCGGCACCGCGCTCGCATTGTCGAACCGCCAGTACTTGCCCTCGTAGGAAAAGCGCTCCTGCGTCCAGGCTTTCTTGACGATGTCGAGGGTTTCGAGAAACCGCTCGCGGCTTTCCGAATAAGGCACGCCATAGGCCATGTAGCTCCGCGGATTGCCGCTGCGCCCGACCCCGAACAACAGGCGGCCCCCGCTGATCTGGTCCACCGTCGCGGTCTCCTCGGCGAGCCGCAGCGGATGGCACAACGGCAGCACCTGGACGCCGGTGCCGATCTTGATGCGCTTGGTGCGGGCCGCGATGGCGCTCGCCACGGTCATCGGCGCGCTCATCACCGAGCGCTTCGCCTGCTGGTGAATCTCGGCGAGCCAGATCGCGTCGAGACCCCAGCGGTCGGCCGCCTCGATCTGCTCCAGCGCCAGCGCGAACGCCGCCGCCTGGGTCTGATCCGGCCGGCAGTGGAATTCGTGATAGACGCCGACCTCCATGACCTCGCCTCCTCGCCATGCCGCTTGCGGCCCGGCAAGCTAATTTCGCCGGGGTCATCGAGCAAATGCCGAATTCCGATCGTTCTCATGCCGATGCGGCATGGCGCGCAACCCTGCTTGCGTCATGGCCGTGCGTGACCCGACCATCCTCCTCCGCGCCATCCAAGATCGGATCACCGGGTCGAGCCCGGTGATGACGATGCCGAGCCCGGTGATGACGATCATCCTCGCCGCGCCAGACAACTCGGGCCGAAGTCCACGATTCGGATTGACGCCAACCTCCGCTGTGGGCGAAATCGTCGGTCATGGAGCTGCGCAGCCTGCACTATTTCGTGCGCATCGCCGAGCTCGGCAGCATCACCCGCGCCTCGGCGCATTTGCAGATCGCCCAGCCGGCCTTGACCCGGCACGTCCAACGGCTCGAGGACGAGCTCGATACCGCACTCTTCACCCGCGCCAACCGCGGCGTGCGGCTGACCGAGGCCGGGCAGAAATTGCTCGAAACCGCGCAGCGCATCCTGCGCGACGTCGAGCGCGCCGGCGACGAAATCCGCGCGCACCGGGCGCACCCCTCGGGCAAGATCATCCTCGGCGTAACTCCGACCTTGTGCCCGGTGGTGGTGCCCGAGCTCTTCGCGCGGATGCGTGACCATTATCCGCTGGTCGAGCTCAAGGTGGTCCATGCCGGCACTATCCGGCTCGAGGACTTTGTCATCGACGGCCGCATCGATGTCGCCTTGCTCGGCGAGATCGCGAAGAGCCGGCTGATCCTGTCGACCGGGCTGGCGCCGGAGGAGATGGTGCTGGTCACCAGGCCGGGCGCGCGCCCGCCGGGGCTCGTCTCGGCCGAGGAATTGCGGCATACCCCGCTGATCCTCGGCGACGGCTTGCGCGCCGCGATGGAAGGCCTGCTCGCCGGGCGCAGCTGCGAGCTTCTGGTCGAAACCGAATTGAACGACCACGAAACGATCCGGATGATGGTGCAGCAAGGGGTGGGGGCGTCGATCCTGCCTTACGCGTCGGTCTGTCGCGAATGCGCGCGCGGCCTCGCCGAGGCGCACCGCATCGGCCCCGACGGCATCTTCCGCACCCTGGCGCTCGGCGTCGCGGCGAGCCGCAGCCCCTCGGCGGCGCGCGACGCCGCGGCCGAGATCGTCACCGAAGTCGTGTCCGAAATCGAAGCCGACGGCCGGCTCTGTCTTCCCGCCGCCGCGCCGCTTGCGGTTATGATGGCCTCATGATCGGCGGCCTCGACACCCACGAAACCGTCAAAAGCCTGACAGCGGCAGGCTTTACCGACGCCCAGGCCGAAGCCGTTACGGCGGCGGTCAAGAACGCGGTCAATATCGATCTGTCGAGCCTCGCTACCAAAACGGACCTGGACGCGTTGCGGGCGGCTATCAAAACGGACCTGGACGCGTTGCGGGCGGTAACCAAGGCCGACCTGGACGCGTTGCGCGCCGAGTTCGAGGCGAAGATCGAAAGGTCAAAGGTCGAAATGATCAAATGGGTGGTCGGGATAGGCTTCGCGCAAGTGGCCATAGTCGCGGCGCTGTTGCGGCTCATCCATACTTGAAAACGATGTCGAAGGAGAAACGCCATGCAGATCGTCGATTTGCAGATCCATCTTTGGGAAAACGCGCGGATGTCGCCGCAGCACCGGCAGATCCCGACCTACAATGTCGATGACGCGTTAAAGGAGATGGCAGAGGCCGGGGTCGATGCGGCGGTGATCCACCCGCCCAGCACCTTGGGCGAGGGCCCCAACCAGCAGGCGGTCGAGGCGGTCAAGGCGTATCCGCAGAAATTCTGCATTCTCGGCAATTTCGATCTCCAGGCTCCGAACAAGGAAGAGATCGTCCGTAATTGGCGGCAGCGGCCGGGCATGCTCGGCTTTCGTTTCACCTTCAACCAGCCGCACCAGCAGAGCTGGTGGTCGGACGGCTCGGTCGATTGGTTCTGGGCCGCCTGCGAGCGCGAGAAATTGCCGGTCGGGCTGATGGCCGGCGGGCATTTGGCCGAGCTCGGCCGCATCGCCGAGCGCCATCCCGGCCTCAAATTGCACATCGACCATCATGGCCGCGGCGGCGGGGGCGGGTCGGGCACGGACGATGCCGCCTTTGCCAATCTCGGCGATATGCTCGCACTCGCCAAATTGCCCAATGTCGCGGTCAAATTGTCGGGGGCGCCGAGCTATTCGAGCGAGCCCTACCCCCACCGCAACATCCACAAATACATCCGCCAGATCGTCGACGCGTTCGGGCCCGAGCGCTGCTTTTGGGGCACCGACATCACCCGCATGCCGTGCTCCTACCGGCAATGCGTGACGATGTTCACCGAGGAATTGCCGTGGCTCCAAGGCCGCGACAAGGAGCTCGTCATGGGCGATGCGATCTGCGCCTGGCTCGGCTGGCGACGCCCCGCCTGACCGCTCCGGTTCGAGCGAAGTTCCCGGCACCCCCCGGTTGCTGCTAACATGACAATGCTGATCGAAGGGGAGGAGAGACGGTCATGTCGGAGCTGGGCGGCGCGGAGGCGCGGGGGGTGATGTGGCCGTCGAACGGGCTGAGCCAGGTGCCGTTCCGGCTTTACACCGACGAGGCTCAATACCGGCGCGAGCAGGAGCGGATTTTTCACGGGCCGGCCTGGAGCTTTTTGTGCCTGACCGCAGAGATCCCGGAGCCTGGCGATTGGGTCGCGACGACCATCGGCGAGACGGCGGTGGCCGTGACCCGCGACGCGGCGGGGGCGATCCATGCCTTTCCGAACCGCTGCGCCCATCGCGGCAACCTCCTGTGCCTCGAACGCCGCGGGCGGGGCACGGAGATCAAATGCATCTATCACGGCTGGACCTATGACCTCGCCGGTCGGTTGACCGGAGTCGCGTTCGAGCGCGGGGTCAAGCGCCAGGGCGGGATGCCGCCCGAATTCCGCAAGGACGAGCACGATCTGCCGCAGCTCAGGGTCGACGAGGTGGCGGGGCTCGTCTTTGGCACGTTCAGCGACAAGGCCCCCGACCTCGAGACCTATCTCGGGCCGCAAGTGGTCGGCGGCATCCGCCGCGTCTTGAACCGCAAGGCGCACATCCTCGGCCGCAGCACCCAGGTATTGCCGAACAACTGGAAGCTCTATGCCGAGAACACCAAGGACACCTACCACGCCAGCATCCTGCACGCCTTTCTGACGACGTTCCGCATCAACCGGCTCAGCATGCCGGGCGGCATCCATATCGACGACAGCGGCGGCCACCATTTCAGCCAAGCCAAGCTCGACTATGCCGCCGAGGACGCCGACTACCAGCGCGAGGGGCTGCGCTCGGATCTGGAGATGCGGCTCGAAGACCCCTCGGTCGTCGAATTGGTGGACGAGTACGGCGACCAGGTTTCGGTGCAGATCCTGACGATCTTCCCGAACATGATCTTGCAGCAGATCAGAAATTCGATCGCGGTCCGGGTGATCCAGCCGAAAGGCCTCGAAAAGACCGAGCTCGAATGGATCCATTTGGGCTTTGACGGCGACGACGAGGCGATGACCGAGCGCCGCCTGCGCCAGGGGAATCTCGTCGGGGCGGCCGGCTATATCTCGATGGAGGACGGCTGCGTCGGCGGCTTTGTGCAGCGCGCCTTGCGCTACAACGACAAAGACAGCGGCGTCGTGATGATGGGCGGCCACGAGGCGCAATCGCAGCCCTTCCGGTCGAGCGAGGCGGCGATCCGAGGCTTCTGGAAGAAATACCGCGAGCTGACCGGCGACTGACGTGGAGCGCGCGCAATGGACAACAGCGCGGTGCGGCGGGGCGTTCACGAGCTGATCGCCGCCTATGCCGAATGCATCGACGACGACCGGCTCGAAGAATGGCCGGAGTTCTTTGTCGAGAACTGCCGCTATCTGATCACCAGCCGCGAGAGCCACGAGGCGGGGTATCGCCACGGTGTCGTCTATGCCGCGTCAAAGGGCATGTTGAGCGACCGGGTGCTGGCGCTGCGCCGCGCCAACATCTTCGAGGCGCACCGCTATCGCCACATCATCGGCCCGACCCGGATCGGCCGGGTCGCCGACGGCATTGCCGAGGTGCGCTCGAACTTTATCGCGGTCCGGATCATGCATGACGGCGAGACGAGCCTGTTCGCCGCCGGCCGCTATCTCGACCGGGTCGATGTTTCGAGCGAGCCCTATCGCTTTGCCGAGCGCCTCGTCATCCTCGACAGCCAGAAGATCGACACGCTGCTGGTCATTCCGCTCTAGCCGCCGGCGACTTGAAAGGAGCGCTCCTGGCCTCCAAACTGTCGGCAATCTCGCGAATGCCGGGTCAAGCCAAAGCGTCACGGGAGACACAAATCACGACGCCCAAAGCATTCGTGCTGTCGGCTGGACTCTCCTTTACAACGCCGCTGGCTGGACCGCCGACCCCGATGCCATCCCCAAAAAGGTCGACCGCGGGAAACAAACGTTAGAGTTGATCCACTGGAGCGATCGTGGGGCTTGGTTTCCGGGCTCGAAACTTCTGATTCGCACTCTATCCATTTTTATAATCGTTGCGCTCGATCCGCCATCCGGCAACCGGTGTTTCTTGCGGCAACAGCAGCTGGCCGATCTTGGCCGCTCGGCGGCGAGCGCAACCCCAACGATCCGTTCGCCTCTTTTGCATTGTCTTCGATGTTTGACGGTGTTCGAACGCGCTGGCCGAATGCGGCGAAGATTTTCCTCGCCGAAAAGTCTTTTATCTGCTTCTCGATCGGCGTATCAAGGCATCGCAAAACCAGCCGTGGGGGAACGAGGCAGTCATGGACGACACAGGTGCGATGAAACCCGTCGATCTACGCCCGGTGGCGAAGATCATTGTCAGTTATGTCGGCAACCACGTCTTGGCGCCCGACCAGCTATCCGGCTTGATCGCCACCGTCGATCAGGCGATTCGCCAGCTCGGCACACCGGCAGCACCGCCGCCGGTGCGCATGCCGGCAGTCCCGATCAAGAAGTCGGTGCAGCGGACCCACGTCGTTTGTCTTGAATGCGGCTTCCAGGGCAAGACCTTGCGCCGACACCTGGGCACGCGGCACGGTCTTCAGATCGCCGAATATTTGCGGCGCTGGAAGCTGCCGAGCGATCACCCGCTGACGGCACCCGCCTATTCCGAGCAGCGCTCTGCGATGGCCAAGGAGCTCGGCCTCGGACGCAAGCGGGGCCGGGCCCGCGGTCGCGGTCGCCGCGCCAAGACCTGACCCGCGTCAAGACCTGACCCGCGTCAATCGACAAGCGGCAGGCTGAGCGGCGCAATCTCCGCGGCGCTCCGGCGCAAGTAATCGCGCCCCGGCGCGGCCTCGATCATGCGCTGCTGGGCGTCGGCGAGCTGCTGCGCGGCGCCGGCTTGGTCGAGCGTGAGCACTCGGCCCTCGGCGACGACCTGCCGCCCGTCAATAAAGACGTCGCGCACCGCGCGGTCGGCCGCGTGATAGACGAGAGACCGCAACGGGTCGCGCGCCGGCATCATCTGGGGCCGAGCCAGGTCGACGATGACGAGATCGGCCTTGGCGCCCGGCGCAATACGCCCGAGATCGTCGCGCAGCAACGCGCGGGCACCACCGACAGTCGCGGCGTGGAATATGTCCGCCGTGCTGACGGTGTGGATGTCGCGGGCGGCGATGCGGGCGAGGATCGCTGCCTTGCGCATCTCCTCGATCAGATTGTGCGGGGTCGTATCGGTGCCGAGCCCGACCGTGACGCCTGCCCGCAAGTAGTCGCCGAGGTTTTCCATCATCTGGCCGTAGCGGGCGAACGGGGTCGGGCAATGGGCCACCGAGGCGCCGCTCTCGGCGATAATTTCGAGGTCGCTTTGGGTCCACCAGCGCACCCAGGAATGGCTGTCGAGAAAGAGCGCATGGCCGAGGATCGTCTCGTGTCCCAAAATGCCGACCTCATGCGCCCATTGCACCGGCGTCTTGCCGTGGCGGCGCAGCATTTCCTGGACTTCGACAACGCTTTGCGCGACGTGGACGGTTAACGGGAGCCCGCGCTCGCGCGCTGCATCCCGGCTGTCGCGCAGCAAATCGGCGGTGCAAGTGTCGATCTGCATCGGCGAAACGACGCCGGAAAGACGGCCGCAGGGATGTCCCGCAGCCTCGTCGATCAGCGCCAGGGCCGCAGCAAAGCCGCGACGCCCGCGCGCCTCGTCCCAATCGAATTTGAGCTCGTGGTCATTGTCGAGCCGCCAGCGCGCCGAGGCATAGCCGGGAGCCAGAAACCCGCGGATGCCACTCTTGGCAAAAAGATCGATCCAGCCGCCCCATGCGGGCGAAATATCGACGAGCGAGGTGACCCCGCTCTGCAGCAGCTCGCAATAGGCGAACTCGGCGCTGGCCGCGCGTGCTTCGTCGTCGGGTGCGGAAAAGGCCTGCGAGCGCTCGTAGAGCCCGGTCATGTGCATGTTGCGCAGCCCGTGCTCTTCGCGCACGCCGCGATAAAGCGGCTCGTGCTCGGGATGCGCATGAATGTCGATCAGGCCCGGCATGACCATCCGGCTGCTGCCGTCGATGACCCGTTCCGCCGGCCCGGCAAAATTTCGGCCGACAAAGCTGATGCGGTTCTCGGCAAAGGCGATGTCGATGCGGCGGCGATAGATCTGCCGGCCGGCGGTTGCGTCCCAAGCAACGACCCAATCTGCGTTTTTGATAAGGGTGGTGGTCATGGCGCCCCCTGCGGCGTTGGTGCGGCGGAAAGCGCGATGATATACGCCGGCACCCGCAGAGGAGGATAAGAGTGGCTGCTGCCGGACCGCGCAATTTGATCACCGACGTATCAGGAATCCTGGTTGGTCAGGCCGAGGATCATTCTGGGGTCACCGGGACGACGATAGTGCTGGCCGAAGAGCCGGCGGCAGCGGCGGTCGATGTGCGCGGCGGCGCGCCGGGAAGCCGCGAGCTGCAATTGCTGGCGCCCGAAGCCCTGGTCGAGCGGATCGATGCGGTGGTGCTGTCCGGCGGTTCGGCGTTCGGCCTCGATGCGGCAGCCGGGGTGATGGCATGGCTCGCCGCGGCCGGGCGCGGCTTTGCGGTTGGGACGAGCCGGGTGCCGATCGTGCCGGCGGCGGTCCTCTACGATCTCGGCTTCCCCAGCCGGCGTGCGTGGATCGGGGAGCCGCCCTATCGCGCGCTCGGCCGCCGCGCCGTCGATGCCGCGGGCAGCGCATTCTCCCTCGGCAATGCCGGCGCCGGGCTCGGCGCCACCTGCGGGCAGTTGAAAGGCGGCATCGGCAGCGCTTCGCTGGTGCTGGAGGATGGTGCGACGGTCGGGGCGATCGTCGCCGTCAACAGCTGGGGCTCGGCGGTGCGGCCCGATTGCGGGCGGTTTTGGGCCTTCGAGCTGGCGCTCCCGGGCGAAATCGACCCCCAGCCGGCGGTTCCCGACGGAGCGCTCGACCCGATGGATTTCTCGGGCTGCAAGGCGATGATCCCCGGTGCCAACACGACAATTGCCGCGGTCGCCACCGACGCGGCGCTCGACAAGGCCGGCTGCCGGCGGTTGGCGATCATGGCCCAGTCCGGCCTCGCCCGCGCCATTCGCCCGATCCACACCCCGTTCGACGGCGACACCGTGTTCGCATTGTCGACCGGAACGGGCCCCACGGCGGCACCCGCCCGGCTCGCTCTGCTCGGCAGCGCCGCCGCCGATTGCCTGGCGCGCGCGGTCATGCGCGCGCTCGGCGCGGCCGCGCCGCTGGGCGGCGTCCCGAGCTGGCGGCAACTCTGGGGACAGCGGCAAAGTGCGGCTTGACAGCCCCCGACGCCGCGCCTGATAAGGCGCCAGACCAAATCTCGTACATTTCGAACAGGGACGGAGACGCTGACATGTTACCCCGGATGATTTGGGCGGCGGCCTGTGCCGCCGCTTTTGCCGCTTCGCCGACATTCGCCGCCGAGACGATCAAGATCGGCTTCCCGATCCCGCTGTCGGGGCCGACCGCCGTTTACGGCCAACCGGTCTTGAAGGGCGCCGAGCTGGCGGTCGCCGAGATCAACGCCAAGGGCGGCGTCCTCGGCCGCAAGCTCGAATTGCTGCCGCGCGACAGCAAGGCCAACGCCGACGAGGCGGTGCGCGTCGCGCGCGAGCTGATCATCAAGAACGAGGTCAGCTTTCTCGTCGGCACCTTGACCTCGGCCGAGGCGCCGGCGGTCTCGACCGTGGCCAAGGAAAACAAGATCGTCTTTATCGCGCCGACCTCGAAAAGCACGATCCTGACCGACCCGCAGCACCTAAACCCCTATATTTTCCGCGTCTCGTCGAACACCGATGTCGAGGGGCTGGCGGGCGCCACCTTGATGGCGCGATGGAAGGACGTGAAAACCGTCGCCACGATCGCGCCGGATTACGCCTATGGCCGCGACTCGGCCGCCGCCTTTATCGCCAGCCTGAAAAAGCTGCGCCCCGACATCAAGATCGTCGATCAGCAATGGCCCAAGGTCGGCGAGCCCGACTTTACCGCCTTCATCACCGCGCAGATGGGCAAGAAGCCGGACGCCGTTTATGCCTCGCTGTTCGCCGGCGATTTCATCACCTTCACCAAGGAGGCCAAGCCCCTCGGCTATTTCAAGATGATCAAGAACCGGATGATCGACTGCGCCGAGGTCGGCACCACCGACGAAGCGCAGGCGCTCGGCAGCGACTATCCCTACGGCATCGTCTCCGACAGCTACGACCCGGTGATTTGGGGCGGCGCCACCGAGCCGGCGGCGCACAAGAAATTCATCGACGCGCTGAAGGCATTCACCAAGGATAAATACGCCTCGGGCTGGTCGATCGTCGGCTACCAGTCGATCTTTGCGCTCGCCGACGGCATCAAAAAGGCCGGCGACATCAAAAGCGCCGACGTCGCCAAGGCCTTGCTGGGGATGACCTGGGACACGCCGGTCGGCAAGCGCACCTTCAGCGCCAAGTCGCACGAGACCTTCGCCCCCGAATATTGGGGCGTCATGGTCAAGGAAGCGGCCTATCCGTTCGCCGTCATGAAGAACCCCGAGCTGTTGCCGACCTCGTTCCCGGTGACCAACTGAGGAGGGCATCGAGACCGGGAGTGCAGCAGATCGATCGGCGATAACGATCGGCATTGCCAAGGATAACCGAGCGTCCGCGCATGATCGCGGACGCCGCCTTGCGGGAGGATTTGATGCGCTCGACCCACATGCTGGGGATGCTGCTCGCCGCCGCCGCGGGCATCCCGATTGCCGTGATGAAGAATCCGGAGTTGTTGCCGCCGCAGGCAACCGACTGACGACGGCAGCGAAACCGAGCAGCGCAAGAAACTTGGGAGATTGACCGGCGGTGGCGCCCTCGTTCCTGTTCAGCCAGTTCATGGGCGGCCTGACCACAGCGATGTTCTTGTTCCTGATCGCTTCGGGGCTGTCGCTGGTGTTCGGGGTCATGCGCGTGATCAACTTCGCGCACGGCTCGTTCTACATGCTGGGCGCCTATCTCGCCTGGCAGGCGGTGCAGTGGCTGCACCCGGCGGCCGGGGCGTTCTGGCCGGCGGCGTTGTTCGCGGCGCTCGCGATCGCCGTTCTCGGCGCCGTCGTCGAAAGGCTGTTCTTCCGGTCGCTCTACGGCCGCGAGGAGCTCTACCAGCTGTTGTTCACCTATGCGTTGGTGCTGATCCTCGGCGACGTCGCCAAGTTCCTGTGGGGCACCGGGCAATTGTCGGTGTCGCAGCCGCCGGGCCTGGCCGGCAGCATCCAGCTCTTCGGCACGACGCAGCCGCTCTACAATATTTTCATCATGGTGATCGGCCCGGCGATCGCGGTCGCCGGCTGGCTCGTGCTGAACCATACCGGCGCCGGGCGGATGGTGCGGGCGGCCGCCTATGACCGCGAGATGCTCGATGCATTGGGCGCCAATGTCGGCTCGATCTATACCGGCATGTTTGTCGTCGCCTCGTTTCTCGCGGGGCTCTCCGGGGCGCTGGTGACGCCGATCCAGAGCATCGTGCCGGGGATGGACGTGCTGATCATCGTGCAGGCCTTTATCGTCGTGGTGATCGGCGGCATGGGCTCGATCTGGGGCACCTTCTGGGGCTCGATCATCTATGGCCAGGTGTTGTCGTTCGGGATCCTGGTGTTTCCCGGCTTTTCACTGTTCTCGGTGTTCGCGCTGATGGCGGTGATCCTGATCGTGCGCCCCTGGGGCCTGTTCGGCCGGCCGATATGAGCGCGCGCCGCTCGGTCATGGCCGGCCGCATCCCGTGGACGCTGATCGTCTTTCTCGTCATGTGCACGGTGCCGTGGATCGGCACCCGCTACGACACGTTTCTCGCCGCGCAGATCGCGATCGACGCGCTCTTTGCGGTCAGCCTCAACCTCTTGCTCGGCACCACCGGCCTCGTCTCCTTCGGCCATGTCGCGTATTTCGGCGTCGGCGCCTATGTCTGCGGCATTCTGATGAAGACCTACGGGGTGCCGTTTGTCATCGCGTTCCCGGCGGCCGGTCTCGGCGCGGCGCTGTTTGCCCTGGTCTCGGGATTTTTTTGCGTGCGTCTGATGAAGCTCTACTTTGCGATGCTGACGCTCGCCTTCTCGCAGATCGTCTGGGCGATCGCCTACAAGTGGAACGCCGTGACCGGCGGCGACAATGGGCTGCCCGAGATCCCCTATCCCAATCTCGACTGGATGTCGGCGATCCCGGGCTGCGCCGACCTGTCGATCGGCGCCCGCTTTTATCTCCTGACCCTGGTTCTGGTCGGGCTGTCGCTCGCGATCGTGCACAAGATCGTGCGCTCGCCGTTTGGCCGCATGCTGACGACGATCCGCGACAACCCCGAGCGCGCCGCCTTTATCGGGCTCAACGTGCGCGCCTATCAGCTCGCCGCGTTTGTCGTCGCCGGCAGCTTTGCCGGGCTCGCCGGCGCGCTCTACGGCATCTTCAGCCGCGGCGTCTTCACCGATTACGTGTTCTGGTCGAAATCGGCCGAGGTCGTGATCATGGCGATCCTCGGCGGCATCAACTTTTTCTGGGGTCCGCCGGTCGGCGCCTTGGCGCTCATTTGGCTCAACCAGCAGATTACCGACTACACCCAATACTGGCCGTTCGTGCTCGGCACGATCCTCCTGGTGCTGCTGTTCGTGTTCCCGGGCGGCATCGTCGGCGGGCTGGTCGCCGGCTGGCGCTTCGCGCGACGCCGCCTCGTGGGCCGCGATGCTTGAGGTGCGCGAGCTGCGCAAGTCGTTCGCCGGCTTTGTCGCCGTCGGCGGCGTCAGCCTCACCATCGAAACCCGGCAGATCGCGGCGGTGATCGGCCCGAACGGCGCCGGCAAATCGACCTTCTTCAACCTGATCACCGGTCATCTGCACCCGGATGGCGGGCGGGTCTTGCTCGACGGCCGCGACATCACCGGGGCACCACCGCACCGCATCTGCCGCTTGGGGGTCGGCCGCTCGTTTCAGCGCACCAACATCTTCGCCAAGCTGACGGTGTTCGAGAACATCCAGGCCGCGCTGATCGCGCATCACCGGCGCGGCCACAATTTTTGGTCGCGCTCCGAGGATTTCTACCGCGAGGAAACCGAGCAGCTGCTGGTCTCGATCGGCCTCGGGGACGCCGCGCGCACGGTTGCCGGCACGCTCAGCTACGGCAACCAGAAGCAGATCGAGCTCGGCATCGCCTTGGCCAGCGACCCGCGCCTCCTCTTGCTCGACGAGCCGACCGCCGGCATGTCGCCGGCCGAGACGCACGACACGATGAGCCTCCTCCAGCGCATCGCCGCCGAGCGCGAGCTGACCCTTCTGTTCACCGAGCACGATATGGAGGTGGTGTTCGCGATCGCCGAAAAGATCGCGGTCCTGCATCAGGGCCGGTTGTTGGCCGAGGGCACGCCTGCCGAGGTGCGCGCCGACCCTGAAGTCCGCCGCGTCTATCTGGGACAGCACTAGGGCATGCTCCCCTCGCATCGAAGGTCTGAGAGAAAGTTACGCCGCACACATGGGGTCATTCCGGGATGCCCTATTGGGGCAGGCCCGGAACCCAAGCACACCGCTGCCGGCACAGGTAATCGGAGGCCGGAGTTCATAGGTTCCGGGCTCGCGGGCAACCGCCCGCGCCCCGGAAAGACGATGCAGCAACGCGGCGGCGCTGCGCATCCGGGTAGGGTTTAGAGAGATCATGCGCTGATGGCCCCTCTCCTTGCGGTCGAGGACATCCACACCGCCTACGGCTTGAGCCGGGTGTTGTTTGGCGTCTCGCTCGAAATCGCCGAGGGCGAATGCGTGTGCCTCCTGGGCAGGAATGGTGTCGGCAAGACAACGACGATGCGCTCGGTGATGGGGCTGACCCCGCCGTCGGGCGGCCGCGTCCTGTGGCAGGGCCGTGAGATCACCGGCTGGGCGCCGCACCGGGTCGCCCGCGCCGGCATCGGCTTTGTCCCAGAAGACCGGCGCATCTTTGCCGAATTGACGGTGCGCGAAAATCTCGAAGTCGGCGCCCAGGCGGCGCATCGGCCCGGCCATTGGACGATCGAGGCGGTCGGCGACCTGTTCCCGGTGCTGCGCGAACGGCGCGACCAACGCGGCGGGTTTCTGTCGGGCGGCGAGCAGCAGATGCTGACGATCGCCCGCACCCTGATGGGCAACCCGCAGCTGTTGCTGCTGGACGAGCCATCCGAGGGCCTCGCCCCGCTCGTCGTCGAGATGCTCGGCGGCAAGATCGCCGAATTGAAGGCGCAGGGCCTGACGATCCTCCTGGCCGAGCAGGGTGCCGATTTCGCCCTCGCCTTGGCCGACCGCGTCTACGTCCTCGAAAAGGGTGCCGTCCGCTA
This sequence comes from uncultured Alphaproteobacteria bacterium, assembly GCA_963702685.1. Taxonomy (GTDB): domain Bacteria; phylum Pseudomonadota; class Alphaproteobacteria; order ATCC43930; family CGMCC-115725; genus AP-15. The sequence continues at coordinate 122,660 of CAVPDQ010000021.1, forward strand.
TTCCGGCTCCGCCGCCGAATTGCGCCAGGACCGCGCCCTCCTCGACCGCCTGCTCGCGGTATAGCGGCTCCGATTTCAAAGCCCGGATATCCCCCTCACCGCCCTTGCGGGCGAGAGGGTCGGGGTGAGGTGGGGGGAGCCCCAACTCGACCTGCGGCGCGACCCACCTCACCCTCCCACGCCGGAGCCTGATGGGGTGGATGGCCCCCTCACGGCATCGATGTGCCAGAGTTGGGTTGTCAACAACGCCAACGGACAGGAGCCATCCATGAGCGAGGTTACAACGATCGGGCTGGATCTGGCCAAGACGGTCTTTCAAAGCCTGCCCCGGCGCAGGCCGGGGTACACGGGGTGGACGCCGAGGGGACAGTAATGGTGCGCCGCTCGCTGCGGCGGGGGCAGATGTTGGCGTACTTTGCCAAGCTGCCGCCGTGTCTGGCTGGCTTGGATCGTCGCCCGCCTCGGCGGCTGGAACTGCTACTACAAACCGCCGGGACCAAAGACGATGCGCGCCTGCTGGGACAAGCTCGCCGCGATGACCGCCGGTTTCCACATCGCAATTCGGCAACACATTGATAATAACTAATTATATGTGTAAATCCTGTAGCCTTGGGGGGAGAGGGAGGGACCCGGCGCGAAGCGCTGGGAGGGTGAGGTGGGAGCTGGCGAGCGCTCTGGCATCCCCCACCCCGGATCAAGTCCGGGGCAGGCTCTCACCCCAACCCTCTCCGCCCCCAGGGGCAGAGAGGGAGAATTCACGGACGCTCCGGGGGTGACGAGAACAAGCGATCACACTTGAAAGGATCATGCGATAGCACATTCCCCGGTTTTGGGATTGCACCGCGGGCCGCGCGGGCCCGCTTATTGCAATTCGGTGAGGCCCATGGCGTCGCCAAAACGGCGGGCGGCTTCGAAGGTGTCGCCGTATTTGCGGTGGCCGGCCGAGATGTGGGCGCAGGCGAGCAATAGCCGGTCGCGGTTGGCCGACCCGTTGGCCCAGTAATCCTGCAGCAGGCATTGCGGGATTTCCTGGTTGTGCGGGTCGTTGCCGAACCGTGTGGCCATCAGCGCCAGCCGCTCGACCAACGGCGCGCGGTCGGCGCCACTGTCGAGATAGGCCCGGGTCCAGGCCACGCTCTCGGTCGGGTCGAGTGCGGTGAGCGCGGCTTCGAGCCGGCCGATGATCTCGGCGCCGGTCAACCGGCCGGCATTGCCCGGGGCGCGGATCGGCTCGGATGTGGTCCAGCCCATATGCTGCTGGTTCCACGACGCCTGGTTGACCATCGAGCCGGCGACATAGAGCAATTTGATTTGCTGCGGGTGCGCGAAATTGTCGTAGAACCAGCCGAGCGTATTGCAATATTCGTAAGTGTGCTGCGGCATCGAAAACGCGTTCGGGCCGACGGTTTCGAGCACGATTTGCGCCGCCGCCAGCTGGATCGCATCGACGATCTGCCGCGGTGCGGTCCCGGCCAGCAGCAGCTTGCTGATCTTTTCGATATAGGCGGGCTCGTGCTGGCGGATCAGCGCGTCGATCAGGGCTTCCGAATCGGCCTCGGCGAGCGGCCCTTTATTGGTCAGCAAGGCGCGTTCGCGCTCGGTCGTGCCGCCCTGCGGCACGGCGTGGACCTCGGCACCCTCGATAAACATCGTGACGACATTGCACGCCATCTCGTAGACCGAATGCCAGCGCGGGCCCACGGCCATGTCGAGGGCGCCGGCGTAGATTGCGTCATGCGCGTTGTCCCAGCCGACCGCATTGCCGATCTCGACCACCGAGCGGGCGCGATAAGCCTTGTGCCCGGTCGTGTAGGAGCGGTTGTAGAGCATCCGGTCCTGCACATCGATCAGCCCGGCAAAGACGAGCTGCGCCAAGACTTCGCGGCGATGCTCCGGCTCTTCCATCAGCCCGAGAAAGGTGCGGTAGGCGTCGATGACCTGGCCGCGCTCGACCAGGGTCAGCCAGTTGTTGAGGCGCTCGGCGAGCGGGCCGGTTTCGCGCAGCGGCTCCTGGTCGGGCCAATAGACGACCGGCTTTGGCGGCTCGGCATTCGGCATCTTGTAGCCGCGTGTCGCGTAATGGCCGGGCGCCTTCAGGATCTTCTGGTTCCAGATGTCGAGCCCCGAGGGGATGTACCAGATCGTCTGCGCCAACGGCAGCGCCGCCAATTTTTCCGGCAGCATCTTTTGCAGGTTGATCGCCGCCCGCGACGACAACAGGCAATGGTCGTTGTTGACAAAGTTCGGGAAGCCGTCGTCGATGCGCTGGTGGTATGGCACATGCGTATAGGGCGCATGGATACGCACCGCCTCAGCCATGATCTCGGGCAAGGGCCGGCCGCGGCGCAGCAATTCGTAATAGACGCGGCTGCCGCCGATTTGGTCGCGTGCGAGCAGCCGCTCCTCGAGATCGCCGTAGAGTCGCCTGGTTTCTTGATCTGCGGTTGCGGGCGGCATCCTGGTCTCGCTCCTCGGCTGCGATCGGGTGGGCGATGCGATTGTAGGCAGCTCGCGCCGCCCGCGGCAACGCCGCTCGTCGCCGCCCGGCTATGACCCCGCCGGCTATGACCCCGCCAGGAAGGTGACCGTCAGGGTCCGGCCGCCGGAGCAGACCCCGGTCGGCTGATATTTGTTCTCGGGCGGCGTGAACATCGGAAAGAAATAGGCGTTGACGCAGGCCTGGGTGTTGCCGTCGCAGCTGGCGTTGGGATTGCCGCAATGCCGCGGGTATTTTTGGGGGCCGTAGGTGCTGTCGGCCGGACCCTGGCAGGTGAAGGTCGGGGCCGGCGGATTGCCGCCGCAGCTCAGCTCGACCGGCAGATTGTAGGAGGCGCCGCCGCCGCTGGCGCATTTGTCCTTGCGCCACAAATCGTCGGTGCAGCCGGTCGGGATCAGGCTGACGTCGTAGGAGACGCAGGTGCCGGGATTGTGCGTCCACTGGCACTGGTCCGTGGTGTCGAAGGTCGTCTCGATCAGCGTCAGACGGTCGTCCTGGGCACGCACGCAATTCGGATTGGCGAGCGGCGAGGCGCAAAAGCGGCTGCCGCTGTTGGTGCTGTCGACGGTGCCGGCGCAGGTCGCCCCGGCGGCGATCTTCAGCCCGTTGCCGGTCACGGTGCAGCTGGCCTCGGCATCGTAATGAACCGCGCCGCCGCCGCTGAAGCCGACAAAAATCGCCTGGGTCCGGCGGTTGACGAATTTGACCGGGCCGATATCCGGCGTGCCGAGCAGCCGCAGCCCGCAGGACGCCGTCGCGACGGCGCGCAGACCCGCATCGGTGATCGCCTCGGTCAGCCCGGTTTGCGGATTTTTCAAGCGCGGCTCGCCGGTCGCGCCCGAGGGGCAGACCAATGTCAGGTCGCCGCTCGCCGCTCGGGCCGAGATCGGCGCGACGGCAATCGGCAGGGCCGCGACCGCGAACAATAGGCATAAGCTCGGGATGGCGGCGCGCGGCCGCCGATTTGTCGTAACGTCCATGATCCTCTCGATCAAAAAGGGAGACGGCCCGGTCGAGGGTGCACTGGAAATCGTTTCGATATCGTATCCAATTCTGACCGAGGTCGAGACCCGTGCTCAATCCCGACATCCTGCATCGCGATTTCACACCCGCCCCCTATTGGTGGGAGGCGTACCGGCCCTCTGCGGGCGATCTCGCCGAGGTGCCGGCGCGCGCGGCGGTGGCGATCGTCGGCGGCGGCTATGCCGGGCTCTCGACGGCGCTGGAGCTCAAAAAGCACGGGCTCGACCCGGTCGTGCTCGAAGCGGCCGAGCTCGGCTTTGGCGCCAGCACGCGCAACGGCGGTGCGGTCAGCGGCGGCGTCAATATCGGCAAAGGCTTTACCGGGCGCTCGGCCGAGGTGGCGCCCGAGCGCGCCGAGCGGCTGCTGTCGGACGCCTCGGACGCGTTCGCCTTGGTCGACCGGCTGATCGCCGAAGAACAGATCGACTGCTTCTGGGAACAGCGCGGCCGCTTTGTCGGCGCCTGGACCGGGCGGCATTACCTGGCGCAGAGCCGGCGGCTGGCATTGCTCAACGATGCGGCGCAATCGGGCGCCTACATGGTGCCGCCCGAGCGCCAGCGCGAGGAGATCGCCAGCGATTATTACCATGGCGGCATGGTCGTGGAACGCTCGGGGAAACTGCACCCCGCGCTTTATTACTAAGGGCCTGCTCGACGCCTGCCGCCGCCGCAACATCGCGGTCTGCGCCAAGGCCGCGGTCGGCCGGATCGTGCGCGAAGGGACGGCGTGGCGGGTCGAGACCGCGCGCGGTGCGCTCCTGGCGGACGAGGTGGTGATCGCCACCAACGGCTATACCGGCGCGCTGACCCCGGCGTTGCAGCGCCGCGTCGTGCCGATCGCCAGCCACATCGTCGCCACCGAGGAATTGCCGGAGGATCTGGCGCGCTCGCTGATCCCGAAGGGGCGCACGCTCTCCGATACCCGTCGCGTCTTATGCTATTACCGGATGTCGCCCGACGGCAGGCGCATGGTGTTTGGCGGCCGTGCCCGCTTTACGCAGGTCGATGCGCAGACGAGCGCCCCCGTCCTCTACCGCTACATGACCCAGCGCTTCCCGCAATTGCGCGGGTTCCGGCTGACCCACGCCTGGACCGGCAACACCGCCTTCACGCTCGACGCGCTGCCGCATATGGGCGAGAGCGACGGCCTGCATTACTGCCTCGGCTGCAACGGCAGCGGCATCGCGATGATGACCTATCTCGGCTGGCAGACCGCGCGCAAGATCGCGCATGCCGCCAATTACGCCTGCGCCTACGACACCGCCGATTTCCCCGGCCACCCGCTCTACACCGGCAACCCCTGGTTCCTCCCCGCCCTCGGCGCCTGGTACCGCCTGCGCGACCGCCTCGACCGGCCTGCTCGCATAGCCCTCCGGACCAGCGTGTCGCCAAACGCGACACCCGGTCACGCAACAAAAGTGATGTCGCCGGCGGCGAGGGTCGGGTGGCCGCTCAAGGTGGCGATCAACAGTTGCGAGCTGCCGCCGTGGCGGCTGTCGTAATAGAGCGCGCCGGTGGCGGTGTTGTAGGCAAATTGCTGGGTCGGGGTGGTGAAGCTGCCGGTCGGGTTCGCTGTGAACAAGGTTGCCGCCACGGATGTCGATCCGAGGGCGAACCCGAACTCGCTGAACGCGAATGACAGCGGTCACGCAACAAAGGTGATGTCGCCGGCGCTGAGGGTGGGTCTATGGGTCAGGGTGGCGACCGGCAGTTGCGAGCTGCCGGCGCCGCGCGCGTAGAGCGCCCCGGTGGCGGTGTCGTACGCGAATTGCTGGGTTGCGGCGGTGAAGCTGCCGGTCGGGTTCGCCGTGAACAAGGTTGCCGCCACCGGCGCCGACCCGAGGCCAAAGCCCGTCTCGCTGAACGCGAGCTTGTCGGTGCCGTGGGCGAAGTCGGCGATCGTGTTGGTGTCGGGGGTGGCGGCCGAGCCCGGCACGGTGAACACGAACAAATCGTTGCCGGATCCGCCGGTCAGCGCCGCATTCTGCCCGGCGACCAGCGTGTCATCGCCGGCCCCGCCGCGCAGCACGGCATGATCCCCCGCCGTAACCCCGGCTTGGCTCAGCGTGTCGCTGTTGCTGCTGCCCTCGACCGTAATGACCTTGCCCGCGACCCCGATAAAATTCGAGCTCAACAAGGTCAGCGCATTCGGCCCCGTATTCGCCAGGCTGATCGTCGGAAAGCCGCGCACCGCCGACAGGTCGAACGTCCCGGCAGTCGGTGAAGGCCAGCACATTGGAACCGTTGCCGGTGATCGTCTCGCCCGTCAAGCTCGTCAGCCCGACATCGACCTCGCCAATCGGCGCCACTGTCGACGATGACCGTGGTGAAATGGATGAACTGGGCGCCGAGGAGCAACGCGCCGGATGATTTCGCGGCCAATTCGAGCGTGCTGCCCTGGCCGCCATCGACAATGCCGGGCTTGCCCGACGCCCCGAGGAACTTTGCCCCCGGCTCGACGACGAGCACTTCGCGGCCAAGAAACTGCACCGCCGTGCCGCCGGCGCCGATGATCGTGCCGAAGTTCCTCACCGTGCCGGTGTCGCCGTCGATGACCACACCGGTCGCGCCGCCGGAAATGGTCGCGCGGGTGCTGCCTGGGCGCGCCATTGATAATGAAGCCGCCGCCGAAGCCTAAAAAGACGCCGTCGCTGGCGAACCTTGAATCCTTCCCAGGTTGGTCACGGTCCCGGCTATAAGATCGACGCCGTGTTTGCCGCCCGCAATCAGTGCGCCGGCTTTATTCGCTGATGTCGGCGCTCTCCCCGAAGGAAGAGCTGAAACTGATCCCGTATGAGCCGGGGCTCGAAATCGTGCCGAAATTCGTCACCGTGCCGCTGGTGTTCCCGGCCAGGGACACGCCGGCTATCCCGCCCGATATCCTCGCGCTCGTGGAGCCGGGCCCGCCATTGGTGATGAGCCCGCCCGCCTCCAAGAAAATCCCACGGCTTTTGACCCGAGATCGAGCCGAAATTCGTTACGGTTTCGGTCGCCATCTCTGACGAGTACGCCATGCGCGCCGCCCGCGATCATTGCGCCCGCGCTATTGGTGACGGTCCCGCCCGCCAGATAAGCTCCCTCGAAATTTTGGCCGGAGATCGTGCCGAAATTCAGCACCGTTCCAACGGTGCCATGGATATCCACGCCGGCGAAGCCGCCCGAAATCCTGGCGTTCTTGGCGGCGCTGCTGCCGTTGACTACCAGACCGCCGCCATTCAAGAGACGGACGCCGATACGCCGCGATGCGCCGAAATAGTGCCGAAATTCGTCACCCTGCTGGCGCCGGAGCCGATAGAAACGCCATCGAGGCCACCTGCGATCGATGCGCCCGCCTCGTTTGTAACCGCCCCGGCCGCCAACGAAGCTCCGTGCCGGTACGCCCTGAAATCCTGCCGAAATTCGTCACCGTGCCGGCCCCGCCGGGATCGCGACGCCGTTGCCCCCGGTGATCGATCCGCCTTTGCCGTTATTGACCGAGCCGCCATCGGACAGACGATGCACCGGAGGACGGGATGACGCCGGCGCTACCCGAGGCCGCGATCCTCCCGAAATTCATCAGCGCGCCCGGCCCGTGCGCGATTTGCACGCCCTGCTCGTATCCCGAAATCGACGCGGCGGTCGACGAGGCCGCACCATTGGTGACGATGCCGCCGTCGGACAATGACACGCCTATGGAACCCAAATCGTTGTCGGTGGCACCCGCGATCCTGCCGAAATTTGTCACGATGCCGCGTGCACCGGCGATATCGACACCCCTCGTAAGCCCGGCGATGGATGCGCTCGTGAAATCCGTCTGCCCATTCTTTACTGAGCCGCCCTGTTTCAGATAGACGCCATAGAAGTTATCGAAGGGAGCACTGCCCGCGCTCGAGATGCTGCCGAAATTCGTCACCGCGCCGAGTCCATTTCCGATCGTGACCCCCAGTGAAATCGACGCATGCCCAATGCCGATCCCGCCGTTTATGACGGTGCCGTTGCCGATATAAACACCGGCGATGCTGCCGGAATTCGTTACCGTTCCGGCCGCGCCACTGATTTTCACACCCGAGATCGATGCGCCCGTCGCGCCGAGCGCGCCATTGGTGACGATGCCCCCGTGCGTCGAGCTCGACGGCGAACTTGGTTCCGCTGATCGTGCCGAAATTCGTCACGGCGCCGGCCACGCCGGCTGATCTCCACCACCCCCAAGATCGACGCGCGCGTCGCGCCGACCGCGCCGTTGGTGACGATGCCCCCGTGGCCGAGTTCGACGGCGAATTGGGTTCCGCTGATCGTGCCGAAATTCGCTACTGATGCCGCCGCGCCGCAAATCGATGCCGCTTTCACCGGTGATGTGACCGAAGTTGGTTACTGTGGCCGCCGCATTCTCGCTGACAACACCCGTGACCCTGTAAAACCCGTGGACAGACGCGTTGGCCGACCCGGCCGCGCCGTTGATGAAGATGCCGCCGTCCTTCAGATCCACGCCGTAGAAACCATGAGATAGCCGCCGTCCCGCTGTTGATGACGGCGCCCCCGTGGTCCAGCACGACTCCGGAGTCGAGACCGGAACCACCGATGGTCCCGAAATTCCTCACTGTGCCGGGCGCGCCGATGATTTTCACCCCGCGCGTCTCCCGAGATCGCGCCGAAATTAGCTACCGAACCGGGCCCATCGATGTAGACGCCGATGCTGTATTTGGTTGGCCCCCAAGAGGTTAGACGACCCCTGGATCGATGCGCTCTTCACCCCCGGCGCGCCGTTGGTGACTGTACCGCCGCGCCCAAGGGAAACGCCGAAGACACCTGTCAAGACGCCGAAATTCGTCACCGTGCCGGCCGCACCGCCTATGGAGACACCCGCACCGCCGCCGGCCGCCCCGCTCGATGCGGTCGTGTCGTCGGTCGCTCCGTTGGTGACGCGGCCGCCGGACCGCAGGGAAATCCCGCCGCCGCCGACCGTGCTCCGATTCACCACCTTCCAGGCCGTGCCGGAGGGGCCGACGACACCGTAAACCGGGGTGGTGATCGTGGTCGGGTTGTGCTTCAGGGTGAGGGCGGTTGGCACTTCAGTTATCTCCCAGGCATGCGCCCCTGGCTTTTCTTAGTTAATATTATTGACGATGCGTTATGTTACCGTAAGAATTCTTGAAAGTAAAGAACTCAGCCACGCATGCGCGGCGCCTTCGGCAAATCGTATCGCGACGCCTGTCGGCCGGCGGGCGGCCAGCTCCCGCGAGCTGCCACGACGCGTTGCCACGGCCGTCGTAGAAGAGCGCGCCGCTGGCGGTGATGTGCGGGGCGGCGTTTCAGCGCCGCCCCACAGTCGTGCTATTGGTGCAATTGGTAGAGGCGGGTCACGTTCTCGGAGGTGATCTTGCGGCGCACCGGCGGGCGAAATCTGGGTCATGTTCTTGTCGAGGGTGGCGCGCGAGCCGGGCCAGATGCAATCGGGGCCAGCGGCATCGCGATGATGACCTATCTCGGCTGGCAGACCGCGCGCAAGATCGCGCATGCCGCCAATTACGCCTGCGCCTACGACACCCCCGACTTCCCCGACCACCCGCTCTACACCGGCAACCCCTGGTTCCTGCCCGCCCTCGGCGCCTGGTACCGCCTGCGCGACCGGATCGACCGGCTTATCGCGTAGAGGTCAGCAAGGTTCCCGACCGAACAGCGACGGACCGCAAAGCCGCGAAGTCGAGGGGCCCGGCATCGCCACTCTCGACCCCCTCGTTCCATGCGCGACGCAGCCTCTCGATCTCCTCGGCATCGAGCCGTTCGGCTTGATCGAGCATGCGCAGGCCGGCGCAGATGACCTCGCCGACCGACCGGTAGCGGCCCGTCTGCAGCTTGGCCTCGATCAGCTTGGCTAGTTCAGGGGGGACGGTTACCGAAACTTTCATGACCGGAACCTGCGGTTTTCCCCAAGCTGGGGGATCCGAGCAGAATTTCTAGATGGCTGCGGAAAAACTGGTGCTTCCTGCGAATTATCGCTCGTGCCAGCCTCTTCGGGGATGCCCGGATCAAGTCCGGGCATGACGACTTCACTTGAATCCAAGACCTTACGTCATGGCCGGGCTTGACCGGCTTGACCCGGCCATCCGCGGACATCGGCTTTGACCGCCCGATCTGCGCACAGGCGGGTTTTTCCGCATCCTGCTGGAGCTTTGTCGATCGGCGAGGACGGGGCGGCGCCGACACGCCGCCCATGCGCCCCTATTGGTGCAGCTGGTAGAGGCGGGTCACGTTCTCGCTGGTGATCTTGCGGCGCACCGCGGGCGAGATCTGGGCCATGTTCTTGTCGAGGGTGGCGCGCGAGCCGGGCCAGATGCAATCGGGGTGCGGGTAGTCGGCGCCCCAGATGATGTTGTCCTCGCCGATCAACGGGATGATCGGCTCCAGGAACTGGTCCTGCTGATAGGTGACATAGCCCTGGCGGCGGAAATAATCGCTGGGCTTCAGCTTGAAGTTCAGCGCCTTCGCCCGGTCGGCATATTCGGTGTCGAGCCGGTCGAACACATAGGGGAGCCACGTCACCCCCGATTCGCCGAGGACGAAGTTGAAATCGGGGTATTTCTCGCAGGCGCCCGAGGCCAGCACCGACACCAGCACTTCCATCGTGTCGAGCTGGAACAAGGCCGAGCGCACCAGCCGCCACTGGGTGAAATATTTCTGCTCCTGCTCGGCGTTGTCGGGGGCGCGCAACGCCTTGAACCCGGTCGAGTGGAACGAGATCGGGAATTTGCATTCGGCCGCCGCCTCCCACAGCGGGAACCACAGATCGGTGTAGAGCGGCGGGGTCATCCGCTTGAAGGCGAGGTCGCCGCCGCGGAGGCCCAGCTTGGCGCAGCGCCGCACCTCGGCCGCGGCCTCGGCCGGGTCGGTGTTGGGGATGATCGCCAGCGGATAGACCCGGTTCGGGTCGGCGCGCTTGGCGAAATCGGCGACCCAGTCGTTATAGGTCTTGTCGGCCCAGGCGCGCAACGGTGCCTCGGCGATCAGATCGTTGATCATCAGGCAGCCATAGATGATCTCGGCGTCCTGGCCGTCGCGGTCGAGATCGGCGATGCGCAATTCGGGCGTCGTCGGCCGCGGCTTGGCGCCGGGCTTGGAGCTCCACTCGAAGCCGACATCGCGCATCTCGTCGATATGGCCGAACATCCCCTTCTGGTAGGGCAGAAAGCCCGGGCCGATGCCGTTCCACATGCCCCTGTCCTGGTCGTCGACAAACCAGTGCAGCCCGTCATCCTTTTCCTCGACGCGCGGCGCCATCTGCTTCCATTTCTGCGGCGCCGCCGACGACCACAAATCGGGCGGCAGATAGGTCAGGTCGATATGGTTGTCGCCGGAGATCAATTTTTCGGGCATTGCGGGCTCCTCTTGCTCCTCCGCCAGGATGCCGAAGGAGGGTCTGGGAGCAGCCATCCTACGGGCGCCGTGCGGCCCGCGCCACCCCAATACGGGCAATGCCGTTGCCAAAAGGCTGCATGAGCCGGTCCATCCGATCGGGCTGAGCACGTTTCGTTCTTGACAAATGCCCCGCAAAATGGTATTGAGCGCGCACTCTGCAACTTGTGCGAAGAGGCTCATGGCCCTTGCCGACCCGCTGCGACAGGAATGGCGCGAGCGCAACGCACTTCAGCCGATCCATCGCGGCATGACCATCGCTGAGGCCGGCATTGTGCTGGGCGCCGGAACGGTGCTGGTGCCGACGGAAGACCGGCTCGCCAAGGGCGGCGGATCGGAGCTCGGCGGCGAGGAGAGGCTGTTGGCGCTGCTCTCAGCCTTCTACGGAGAACCCGTCCGGCCGGAGGTGCTCGGAAACATCCTCCGGGCCTCCGAATACTTTCGCGACGGCGAACGATGCCTGGCCTCGATCGCGCTGGCGCGGACGCGTCTGCCAGCGATCGCGAACGAGGAGGAAGCCTGTTGGCGGCTTCATGTCGCGGATCGGTTGATCGCCGGAGGCGTGGCTCCGCGGGACGCGGTCGAAGCGATGGGCATCGATCCCGCCCGGATAGATGCGCTCAAGGCCGGGTTCAATGTCTTGGAGCCCCGCATTCCCCCCGG
>CAVPDQ010000022.1:0-200091 GCA_963702685.1 uncultured Alphaproteobacteria bacterium
GGTGCTGCAGAAGCTTTTGTCGCGCGTTTCCGCAGGAGCGCGGGTCAATTTGGACGATGCCACGCCGCACCGGCGAACTCTGATTCTCAAAACGGAAGCCGGCGCGCTCGAGCTGACCCTGGACCAAGGCATCGGACCCTGGCAGCCCGCCGACCGCTGCCGCTTCGATTTCGGCATGTCGCCAGAAGACCAAACTCGGACTCTCCTAAAGGCGCCGATCCGAGTGACGACCGCCGCTATGAGCACCTTTGTCGTAATCCGCAAGTTATCGGGAGATTAGGCTCGCGCCGCCTGCATTGGCCACTCGCCAAACCTCATCGAACAAACTCACGCCTGCCGCATGCCCCGCAACCCGCACCATTTGCGACCCTCGCCCGATACGCCGGCGCAGATCGGCCACAGCGATCAGGCCAACCACCAATCTGCTGGCCGGGGGATGACGCCTTCCGTCGCCGCGGCCGGCGATATGGCCGGCGTCCGCGACAGACCATTTCCGGCTCGCGCATCTGTGCTTCCCGCTTATGATGACGGCCGGCATATCGGCGGGCAATGCGGCGAGGCGCAGATGGCGACAGCGGTCGAAGCGTGGGACGTGCGATGGGCGACACCGGAGGGCCGTGCCGACTGGCTCGTGCCGCACCCGGCGGTGGCGGCGATTGTGCCGGTGCTGAAGGCGCGCGGCGCGCGGCATGTGCTCGACCTCGGTTGCGGCGTCGGCCGCCACGCGCTCTTCTTCGCGGAGAACGGCTTTGCCGTCGAGGCGATCGACGGTGCCGCCGCCGGTCTCGACTTCGCCCGCCGCGAGGCGGCGGCGCGCGGTCTCAGCCTCAGCCTGCACCAAGCCGATGCCGACGTGCTGCCCTTCGCCGAGGAGAGCTTCGACTATGTGTTGTCGTGGAACGTGATCTTTCACGGCACGATGGGCGATGCCGGCCGCCGGCTCGCCGAGATCTGGCGCGTGCTCAAGCCCGGCGGGCTCTACCAGGGCACGATGCTGTCAAAGCGCGACGTGCAATTCGGCCGCGGCCAGCCGACCGCCCCCGACACCTTTATCCGCGGCAGCGATGCCGACGCGCACCCGCATTATTATTGCGACCTGGCCGGCCTCGCCGCGCTCTTCGCCGGCTTTGAGCTGCTGTCGCTGAGCCAAGAGGACCAGCGGCACGCCGGCTCCTGGCATTGGCATATCCTCGCCGAACGGCGATGAACGGCGCCGCCGCGCCGCCCTCGACCCCTCAATCCCGGCCAGATATCGCGAAAAAATCGAGGGCCCAGCCCTGGCCTAGCCCACGGCTAGCCCACGGCCAGCCGGTGCTGGCACCCCAGCCAGCCTGGCCGCACGCTTCGCAGCACCCGGCCGCTGGTCGGGGTGGGCGCGGCGATATTGCGGCGGACACGCAATTTCGGCCCCCGGCACATCGGCGGCATGCCAAGCCCAGCGACGGTCAGAAGGTCGCGCGCACCCCGACGGTGATCGCGATCGGCGCGGCCGGAGCAAAGCTGCGCGGGTTGGTGGCGCCCGGCGCCTGGGCAATCGGCACCGCCGAGGTCGGCGAGAACGTGCCGAATGTGTAATAGGTCGCGTTGAAGGCGTTTTCGAGCAGCGCGAACATTTGCAGGTGCGGGGTCATCTGATAGCTCGTATGCAGGTTGAGGACGAAGTAAGGCGGGGTCTGCGGCGTCAGATTGGCCTCGTCGCCGAACAAGAACTGGCCGCTGGCGAAGATGCCGCCGCCACCGACGGTCCAGACCGGGGTCACCTGGTAATCGACGCCGAGCTTTAGGAGGTTGGTCGGGATGCCGGGGAGGCGGTCGCCCGGCTGGACCTGAATATTGCCGTCGATGTCGGCGAAGGGGTTGTTCTCGCTCGATGCGGTAAAGCCGGTCTGGAATTGGGCGTCGATATAGGAATAGCCGATCCAGGCCAGCAGCCGGTCGGCCTTGAGCTGAAAATTGAGGTCGACGCCTTGCCGCAAGGTCGAGCCGACATTGGCAAAAAAGGCCCGGCCCTGGATCGGGCTGTTCAGGAACTGGATGTCGTTGGTCAGCTCGGTGCGGTAGAAGGCGATGTCGCCCGAAAGGGTCATGCCCGGTGTCGGGTGTGCCCGGCCGCGCACCCCGGCCTCCCAGGTGTGCGCCACGACCTGCTGCAAATCGGGGTCGGCGACCAGAAAATTGGCGAGGCTGCACGGGCTCGCGGCGCTCGAGCACGTGAGCTCGGCCGGGGTCGGCGCCCGGTTCGCCTCGGCATAGCTCGCATAGACCGACAGCTCGGGCAGGATTTTCCAGGTCAGCCCGGCCGACGGGTTGAACCGGCCAAAGGTGTGATTGCCGGTCAAGGCCGTCCCCAGCTGGTCGTTCAGGTCGATCTGGGCAAAGTTGAAGCGGCCGGCAACGTTCGCCGCGAGCGCCGGGGTGATGTCGAAGGTATCGGTGAAGAAAGCGCCATAATAGGCGTTCGCAATCGCCACCCGCACCGGTGCGATCGAGCCGTCGGCCATGTCGACGGTGACGCCGGGTCCGGCGAACTCCGAGGTCGGCACGTCGAGCCCGCCGATCTGAGTGCTGGCGCTGAACAGGGTCTGCGCGCCGTCGAAGCTGACACCCGCGATGAGCTGGTTCTTCCGGTTCCACAGGTCGCGCTGGTCGGTCACCTGCATCGAAGCGCCATAGCCGTTGGTGTTGGTCGATTGCTGCTCGAGGTCCGAATAGGGACCGCCGTTGAGAAAATCGGGGATCGGGTTGCCGGCGCGGTTGGTGGCGACGAGACCGGGGCTTTCGCACAGAAAGCCGACGGGGGCCGTGCACGGGGCAAAAGCGGACGCATCGCCGTTATAGACCTTTTGCACCAGGTAATCGTAATAGGCGTTGCTCTGGAGTGAGGTCTGGTCGGTAAGGTTGTAGGTTCCCGACAAGGTGACCTGAGCATAGTTGTTGGTGACCAGATTGGGCGCGGTGAAGACGCCGGCCGGATCGGCTTGGAGCTGCTGGATCGGCGAGGTGCCGGGCTGGTCGAGCCGGTTGACCGCGCCCGTCACATTGACATGGACCTCGCCTTTGTTGCCGCGCCAGCCGAGATCGCCGTAGAAATTCCGCAGCTGCGAGGATTGCACGTCGCGCCAGCCCTCTTCCTGCAAGCCGTTGGCGGCGACATAGGCGGCGACGTTCCCGGCCTGGACGCCATATTGCAGCTGGCCCTGGTATTTGGCGAAGGAGCCGCCGAGCGCGTCGAATTCGCTGCCCTGATAAGTAAAACCATTTTTCATCTGCACCGAGATGGCGCCGCCCAGCGCGTTCAGGCCGAAGACCGGATTGGAGCCGACAATATTCAACCGGTCGATCGCGATGTCCGGGATCAGGTCCCAGTTGACGGTGTCGCCAAAAGCCTGGTTGAAGCGGGTGCCGTTCAGATAGACGGCGAGGCCTTGGGCGTTGCCCTGCAGCGGCGACGCCTGGAAGCCATGATAGAAGAGGCTCGGCTGGAACGGGTTGCCCGACGCCGCATCGAGCGTGACGCCGGGCACCTGCTGGTTCATCGCGCGCAACGCGTCGGGATAGCCGTCGCGGCTGATGTCCTGGTCGGTCAGGACGCGCGTTTCGGACGGCACCTTGGCGCGGTCGACCCCCGAGCCGAGGAGCGGCGTCGGCGCCACCACCTCGACCGTCGGCAATACCGTCTCCATCGGCGCGGGCCCTGCCGCGTCGGGGGCGGATTGCGGGCCGGGCGCTGCCGCGGCGGGCGCTGATTGCGGGGCGGGCGCTGCCGCGCCGGGGGCGGATTGCGGGGTGGGCATGCTTTGCGCCAGCGCCGGCAGAGGTGCCGCAAGCAAGAGGACGGCAAAGCAAATCCGGCGCCGCAGGCCGTCGATGGGAAGCCGCAGGCCGTCGATGGGAAGTCGAGCGCCGAACCGACAGGGGATCACCGCGCGCTGCCACCACCGCGCCTTGATCGCCTTTGCTTCGATCATCACGAGCGTTTGCGCAGGTCGGCGCGGTGCGGTTGCCGATGCCGGATCACGGCTGGAAAACCAACAGCTTGATCAGGAGCCCGACAAGGAGGGCCAAGATCGCGCCGAGCTGCCATTGCTGAAAGGTGAGGCGCCCGCCGAGCTCGATCCGCACCGCCTCGATATCGCGCTTGAGCTCGGTGCGCACCGCCTCAATCTCGACTCTTACCGCCTCGATGTCGTGCTTGAGCTCGGTGCGCACCGCCTCAATCTCAACTCTTACCGTCTCGATGTCGTGCTTGAGCTCGGTGCGCAATCCATCCACGTCGCGCTTCTCGGCAACCTGGCTGGTGAAGGCGTCGTTGAGCGCGGTGCTGACAGCCTCGGCCTGCTCCGGCGCCATGCCGGCCGCGCGCAGCGCCCGGCTCAATTTGAGCGTGTCGATGACTGCCATCGCCAGTCAAATGACACACGCTGCGCGCTGCGACAAGCCTCGCGCCGCCCCTGTTCGCGGGCCGTGAGTTGTGGGCGATTATTTAAGGCATCTGCGTCACACCGAATAATACATCTGGAACTCGACCGGATGCGGGGTGTGCTCGAAGGTGTAGACCTCCTCCCATTTGAGCTCGATATAGGCGGCGATCTGGTCGCGGGTGAAGACGTCGCCTTTCAAGAGAAAGCCGTGGTCGGCCTCCAGCTCGCCGAGCGCCTCGCGCAACGAGCCGCAGACGACCGGCACGTCCTTCAATTCCTCGGGCGGCAAATCGTAGAGGTTCTTGTCGATCGGGTCGCCCGGATGGATGCGGTTCTGGATGCCGTCCAATCCGGCCATCAGCATCGCGGCAAAGGCGAGATAGGGGTTGGCGGCGGGGTCGGGATAGCGCACCTCGACGCGCTTGGCCTTGGGGTTCGACACATAGGGAATGCGGCACGAGGCGGAGCGGTTGCGCGACGAATAGGCCAACAGCACCGGCGCCTCGAAGCCGGGGATCAGGCGCTTGTAGCTGTTTGTCGTCGGGTTGGTGAAAGCGTTGATAGCCTTGGCGTGCCGGATGATCCCGCCGATGTAGTAGAGTGCGGTCTCCGACAAATCGGCATAGAGGTTGCCGGCGAAGACCGGGCGTTCGCCCTTCCACAAGGACTGGTGGGTGTGCATGCCCGAGCCGTTGTCGCCCATCACCGGCTTTGGCATAAAGGTCGCGGTCTTGCCGTACTGGTTGGCGACATTGTGCACGACATATTTGAAGATCTGCATGTTGTCGGCGGTGCGCACCAGGGTCGAATAGACAAAGCCGAGCTCGTTCTGGGCGGGCGCCACCTCGTGGTGATGCTTTTCGACCGGGATCCCCATGTCGTGCATGACCGAGAGCATCTCGGCCCGGAGGTCGCTCTGGGTATCGACCGGCGGCACCGGGAAATAGCCGCCCTTGATCGGTGGGCGATGGCCGCTGTTGCCGTCGGGAAATTCCTTGGCGCTGACGTAGGGGCCTTCCTCGCTGTCGATCTCGTACATGGCGCCGCTCATCGTCGCCTTGTAGCGCACGTCGTCGAACACGAAGAACTCGGCCTCGGGGCCGAAATAGGCCTTGTCGCCGATGCCGGTCGACAAGAGATGCTGCTCGGCCTTTTTGCCGGTCGAGCGCGGGTCGCGGGCATAGGGCTGGCCGCTCGCCGGCTCGTGCACGTCGCAGAACACGATCAGCGAGGTCTGCGCCGCAAACGGGTCGAGGATCGCGGTCTCGCAATCGGGCACCAGCATCATGTCGCTGTCGTTGATCGCCTTCCAGCCGGCGATCGACGAGCCGTCGAACATCACCCCTTCATTCAGGAAGTCGTCGGTGATGGTGCGCACGTGATGGGCCAGATGCTGCCATTTGCCGCGCGGGTCGGTGAAGCGGAAATCGACGTATTTGACGTCGTGCTCCTTGATCAGATCGAGCACCTTCTGGGTATCGGGCATTGCTGGCTTCCCTTGTTCGAAATGGGGGGTGGGGTCAGAGAGCGTCGGGGCCTTCTTCGCCGGTGCGGATGCGGATCGCCTGCTCGACCGGCAGCACGAAAATCTTGCCGTCGCCGATCTTGTCGGTGCGCGCGGCATCCTGGATCGCGTGCACAGCGCGCTCGGCGAGGGCATCGTCGAGCACGACCTCGATTTTGATCTTGGGCAGGAAGTCGATCACGTATTCGGCGCCGCGATAGACTTCGGTATGCCCTTTCTGCCGGCCGAAGCCCTTGACCTCGCTGACGGTCATGCCGCTGACGCCGATTTCGTGCAGCGCGTTTTTGACCTCGTCGAGCTTGAACGGCTTGATGATCGCCTCGACTTTTTTCATCGCCTCATTCCACCCGCGCGGCGCCCGGCCCGTCCGGCACCGCCGTCATTGTATCACTTCGCCGTGGATCGCGAGATCGAGACCTTCGCGCTCGGTGTCGGTATCGACGCGCAGCCCGATCGCCAGATCGATCAGCTTCAAGAGGATCAGCGAGACGACAGCGTCGTAGGCAACGGTGACAGCGATGCCGTAGAGCTGGACCAGAACCTGATGCGGGTTGCCGTCGATCAGGCCGCTTTTGCCGGGACCGCCGACCCAGGCGACCGCCAGCACCCCGGTCAACAGCGCGCCGACCGCACCGCCCACACCATGCACGCCAAAGGCGTCGAGGCTGTCGTCATAGCCCATCGCGTGCTTCAACCCGGTCGTCGCCCAATAGCACACGATCCCGCCGGCGATGCCGATGACGAGCGCCCCGCGCGGATCGACAAAGCCCGAGGCCGGGGTGATCGCGACGAGCCCCGCCACCGCGCCCGAGACGATGCCGAGCACGCTCGGCTTTCCCTTGGTCGCCCATTCCGCGAACATCCAGGTCAGCGCCGCCGTCGCGGTAGCGATCTGGGTCACCGCCATGGCCATGCCGGCATTGCCGTTGGCGGCGGTTGCCGAGCCGGCGTTGAAGCCGAACCAGCCGACCCACAAGAGCGACGCGCCGATGACGCTCAAAACGACGTTGTGCGGCGCCATCGGCTCGACGCCAAAGCCGCGCCGCTTGCCCATGACCAGCGCCGCCATCAGCCCGGCCACCCCCGAATTGATATGGACGACCGTGCCGCCGGCGAAATCGAGGACCCCCGCACCGTTCAGAAAGCCATCCGCACCCCACACCCAATGCGCGACGGGGGCGTAAACGCAGAGGCTCCACAACCCGATGAACCACAGCAGCGCCGAGAATTTCATGCGATCGGCAAAGGCGCCGCAGATCAGCGCCGGGGTGATGATCGCAAAGGTCATCTGAAAGCACATATAGACCGATTCGGGGATGGTCTTGGCCAGGCCATTGACCGAATCGAGGGTCATGCCGGCGAGCAGAAACCGGCTGGTGCCGCCGATAAAGGCGGTCCCTTCGGTAAACGCGAAGCTGTAGCCGACGACCATCCACAGCACGGTGACGAGGCAGGTGACGGCAAAGCTCTGCATCACCGTCGCCAGCACGTTCTTTTTGCGGACCATGCCGCCGTAGAACAGGGCGACGCCGGGAATGGTCATCATCAGCACGAGGGCGGTCGAGGTCAGCATCCAGGCGGTGTCGCCGCTGTCGAGCTTTGGCGGCGCGGATGCGGGCGTCTGCGCCAGCGCCGACCCGGCCGCCAGCAGCACCGGCATGGCCGCAAAAAGTGCGAATTGTCTGCAACGATGCAATGGTCTCATCCCTCTATCTGTCGACAGCAAGAGCCGCGCGAGCATTGCCCCGGCGGAGACAGGGCCGGCCGTCGCAACGGCCGGCCCTGCGCACCGCGCGGAGCGAGCGCCGCGGCCCTAATCGGCGACGGCGGGCAGCTCCTCGCCGTCGCCGAAATTGTAGGCGGTCTCGCCATGCACCGCATCGTCGCCGACGCGCAGGGTCGCCTCGTCCATGCGCAAGGCAACAAAGACCGAGATCACCTTGAGGATGACGAAGGTGGCGATGATGTTGAGCACGATGATGAAGGCCGCGGCATAGATCTGCAGCAGGAGCTGGTGGGGGTTGCCGTAGAGCCAGCCGGTCCCGCTGACCCCCGGCGCGTCCTTCTCGGTGCCGATGTATTCGAGCATGTCGGGGCAGGCGAGGATGCCGGTCAAAAGGCCGCCCATCAAGCCGGCCACACCGTGGGTCGACAAGACGCTCAGCGTGTCGTCGACCTTGGCGAAGAGGGCGGTCTTCTGCACCTTGTTCATAAAGAACCACGGAATGATGCCGGCGCAAACGCCGATGACGATCGCACCCCAGCCGTTGACGTAGCCGGCCGCCGGGGTGATCCCGACGAGCCCGGCGATCATGCCGTTGACCGCACCCACGACCGACGGCTTGCCGTAGGCCCACGAGTCCATGATGGTCCACACGAGGAGCGCCACACAGGTGCACAGATTGGTGTTGAGGATCGCCGCCGAGGCGTCGGCATTGGCGAAGTAGGGGTCGCCGCCGTTGAAGCCGTTCCAGCCGAGCCACAGGATGCCGGCGCCGGCCAGTGCCATCAGGAGGCTGTTCGGCGGGAAATGGTCGCGGTCCTGCTGGATGCGCGGGCCGATCACCGCGGCGGCGACAAAGCCCGAGGTGCCGGCCGCGAGATGGATCACATAGCCGCCGGAAAAGTCGAGCGCGCCCAATTGGGCGAGCCAGCCGCCGCCCCAGATGCTGAACGCGCCGACCGTGTAGACGAAGGTCATCCACACCGGCACGAAGATGATCCACGCCTTGAAGCTCATCCGGCCGATCAGCGAGCCGGCCAGGATGATCACGGTAATCGCGGCGAAGACGAACTGAAAGAACATCATCGTCGCCATCGGGAAACCTAGCGGCGGCATGCCCGAGGCGGCGGCCGGGATCGTCGCCTGCCCGAGCAGGAACGCGGCCGACAAGGCCGGCTTCGGCACCCCCCAGAACGGCAGCCACTGCTCGCCGAAGGACATGTTGTAAGCCCACAGCACCCAGACGACCATCACCGCGGCAAAGGCGTACATCGCCATGAATGCGGAGTTGACCGCCCATTTGCGTTTGACGATCCCCCCATAGAGGATCACCAGGCCCGGCACGCTTTGCAGGCCGACAAAGGTTGCGGCGGCCATTTGCCAGGCGTTGGAGCCGGTATCGAGCCATTTAGGCGATGGAACCAACATCTCTCTGCCCCTTGGTTGTCGTCGGGCCCGGCGTTCGAGCCGCACCCCTCCTTGGCGATGGCACGAGCGCATCCCCTCACAACTCCGTTAAGGCAAAATCCATGCCTAAATCGAAGATGATGCTCCCGATCGCAGCGGGCTTGCTGCTGCTCGCTTTATCCGGCAGCGGCCGGGCGCAGGCAGCGCGGCTGCTGCACCTGCGCTGCACCAACCCGGCCAGCGGGACAAGCTGGCCGATTGTCATCGATCTCGACCACGGCCGCGTCGATGCGTTGGCGGCCACCGTCACCGACCGCTCGATCAGCTGGCACGATCCGAATCAGGGTTTTTTCGAGCTCGAGCGCGCGACCGGCAAGCTCCAGTTGCGCAACGCGTCGAGCACCGGCGGCTATTTCCTGCATTATACCTGCCGGCGGGAGTAGTCCGAAGGCGGGTGCCCACTGCCTAAATTCCAGGCAAAAGGCGAACTTACCGGCAGAAGATTGGGGAGCCATGGCGACATTCGAGGCCGGCATCGAGGCGCGCGTCGGTTTTGCCTCGAAGACCGGGCTGCGCAAGGAGAACGAGGATTTCGCCGGCGCGCTTTATGGCGCGGAATTGCCGCAGCCGCGCCACGAGGTGGTGGCGGCGATTGCCGATGGGATCGGCGGCGCCAAGGGGGGCCGGATCGCCGCTGAAACTGCCGTGCGCGGCTTCCTCGATGGCTTTTGCGATCTGCCCGAAACGATGGAGGTGCAGCGGGCGGGAAGCCGCATCGTCAGCGCGCTCAACGGCTGGATCAATACCCAAGGCCGCCAAGACCCGGCGCTCGCCGGCATGGGCTGCACCTTTACCGCGGTGGTGCTGCGCGGCCGTGTGGCTCACCTGCTGCATGTCGGCGATACCCGTGCCTACCGGCTCAGCCGCGACCGCCTGACCTGCCTGACCGTCGATCATGTGCGCCAGGACGGCACCGGCCGCTCGCACACGCTGAACCGAGCCTTGGGCGTCGAGGCCGAGGTGCGCCTCGACTACGCCAGCCAGCCGGTCGCATTGCACGACCGGTTCCTCTTATGCAGCGACGGCGTGCACGGATTTCTGACCGACCCGGCGATCGCCGAAATCCTGCGCGACCGCTCGGCGCCGGAGGACACCGCCGGCGCCTTGGTTGCGGCGGCGCTCCAATCCGGCAGCACCGACAATTGCACCGCCTTGGTTCTGGACGTGGTGGCGCTGCCGGCGGCGGGGTCGGGCGACGTCAGCGCCGCGATCCTGCAGCTGCCCATTCTGCCGGCGCCGATCGACGGCGAGACGGTCGACGGGTTTGTCCTGAAGGCGCTGATTTCCGACGGCCGCTACACGCGCCTCTTCGCGGCCGAGGACGAGATCGAGGGCGGCACTGTCGCGCTGAAGTTCCCCAAGCCGCAGATTGCCAGCCTCGAGGCTTACCGCGCGGCCTTTGTGCGCGAGGCCTGGGTCGGCGCGCGGGTGCACAATCCCGGCATCGGCCGCGTCATCGAATTGCCGCCCGGGCGCCAGACCCGTCTCTATACGGTCATGCCGCTCTATCAGGGCGAGCTGTTGGAGACACGAATCTCGCGCAGCCCGGCGCTCGGCTTGGAGGAAGGGCGCAACATCGCCGTCGGCCTCGCCCGCGCCGTGGCGGCGTTGCATCGCGCCGGCATCGTCCATCGCGACATCAAGCCGGACAACGTGATCCTCGAAGGCGGCGGCGCGTTGAAGCTGATCGATCTCGGCGTGGTCCGGGTGCCGGGGCTGGAGGAGTTCCCGCGCAGAGAACATTCCCGGCACCGCCGCCTATATGGCGCCGGAAATGGCGGCTGGCGAGCCCGGCAACGAGGCGACCGACATTTATGCGCTCGGCGTCACCCTCTACCGCGCCTTCACCGGCGAATATCCCTACGCCAACCAGGACGCCACCAGCCCGCCGCGGCGCAGCCGGCCGATGGATTTTTCGACCTTGCGCCCGGACCTGCCGGCCTGGCTCCAGGCCGCGCTGGCGCGCGCGATCGCGGCTGATCCGGCGCAGCGCTTTGGCGACATGACCGAGCTCGCGCTCGCGCTCGAGGCCGGCCCGGCGCGCGCGCCCGACACCGCACCCCGGCCGCTGACGCTCTACGAGCGCGCCCCGCTCAGGGTCTGGCAAGCGATCGCCGCGCTGTTGGCGCTGGCCCTTCTCGCCGCGCTGCTGCTGCGCTGAGGGTGCCGCGGCATTTATGCCGCCCTTACGCGGCGGGGGACCGATCCGGCTCGAAACTTAACGCCCGGCCGTGCACTTGATCGGCATCCGGTCGCGAGGTTCGTGCCGTGCTCGATTTTCTGATGGTTGGCGCCGGCGCCGCGTTTTTCGCTCTCGCGATCCTCTATGGGCTCGCCTGCGAGAGGATGTGAGACGGAGATGGTGCTCGACTATGCCCTCGGCGCGATCGTGACGATCGCGATCGTGATCTATCTCGTCTACGCGCTGATCAATCCCGAGCGGTTTTAGGAGACGCGCGATGACAGCCAATGGCTGGGTGCAGATCGCGCTGTTCAGCGTGATCGTGATCGCCGTCACGCGACCGCTCGGCGGCTATATGACGCGGGTCTTTGCCGGCGAGCGCACAGTCCTGCGGCCGGCGCTGAGGCCGGTCGAGCGCGCGGTTTACTGTTGCTGCGGCGTTGACGAAAGGGAGGAGCAGCATTGGCTGACCTACGCCGTCGCGATGCTGCTGTTCAGCGTCGCCGGCTTTGTCGTGCTCTACGCCTTGCAGCGGCTGCAATGGTATCTGCCGTTCAACCCGCAGGGCCAGGCCGGCGTCGAGCAGAGCCTCGCCTTCAATACCTCGGTCAGCTTTGTCACCAACACCAACTGGCAGGCCTATAGCGGCGAGACCACTATGGGCTATCTGGTGCAGATGGCGGGGCTCACCGTGCACAACTTTGTGTCGGCGGCCACCGGTATCGCCATGGCGCTGGCGCTGATCCGCGGGTTCGTGCGGCGAGAGGCCAAGACGATCGGCAATTTCTGGGTCGATCTGACCCGCGGCACGCTCTACATCCTGCTGCCGATCTCGATCGTGGTCGGGCTGGTGCTGGTCTGGCAGGGAGTGCCGCAGAACCTCGGCGCCTACACCGAGGCGACCACCCTCGAAGGCGCCAAGCAAATCATCGCCCAGGGTCCGGTCGGCTCGCAGGAGATCATCAAGGAGCTGGGCACCAATGGCGGCGGGTTCTTCAATGCGAACTCGGCGCATCCCTACGAGAACCCGAATGCGATAACGAATTTGATCGAGCTCGTCGCGATCTTCGCGATCGGCGCCGGGCTGACCAATGTGCTCGGGCGCATGGTCAAAGACGAACGCCAGGGCTGGGCGATTTTTGCCGCGATGGCGGTTCTGTTTTTGGCCGGGATCGCCGTCGCCTACTCATCCGAAGCCCAGGGCAACCCCGCCTTTGCAGCACTTCACGTCGACTCGTCCGTGGGCAGCCTGCAAGCGGGCGGCAACATGGAAGGCAAGGAGGTTCGGTTCGGCCCGGTGCTGTCGGCGCTATGGGCGACGGTGACGACCGACACCTCGTGCGGCGCCGTCAATTCGATGCATGACAGCTACCTGCCGTTGGGCGGCATGGTGCCGCTCGTCAACATGCAGCTCGGCGAGGTGATTTTCGGCGGCGTCGGCTCCGGGCTCTACGGCATCCTCGGCTTTGCCATCGTCGCGATGTTCGTCGCCGGGCTGATGGTCGGCCGCACGCCCGAATATCTCGGCAAAAAGCTCGAAGCCAAGGAGGTCAAGATGACCATCCTGGCGCTCTTGAGCCTGCCGTTGTCGATCCTCGGCTGGACCGCGCTCGCGACCGTATCGCCGGCCGGGCTCGCCGGCATCGCCAATGCCGGCCCGCACGGCTTCAGCGAGATCCTCTACGCCTACACCGAGGGCACCGCCAACAATGGCAGCGCCTTTGCCGGGCTCTCGGCCAATACGCTGTTCTACAATCTGACGATCGCCGCGGCGATGCTGATCGGCCGGTTCATCTTTGTGATCCCGATGCTGGCGGTGGCCGGATCGCTGGCGCAGAAAAAATTGCTGGCGCCCTCGGCCGGCACGTTCCCAACACATAGCCCGCAATTTGTCGGGCTCTTGGTCGGCGTCATCCTGATCATCGGCGGCTTGACCTATTTCCCGGCGATTGCGCTGGGGCCGGTGACCGAGCAGGTGGCGATGAGCCAAGGCAAGCTTTACGCCGGGCCGTAAGCCGCCGACTGAGAAGACCGACACTTCATGATGTCACACCGAGGCGCTGCCACTGGTCATGGCCGGGCTTGTCCCAGGCTTGTACCGGCCATCCACGCTGCCGGCGGCAACTGCATCGCCGCCGCATTAGGACGTGGATCAGCGAGGCGAGCCCGGTGATGACGGCTGTGGCGACGAAGCAGGCTGCAACCAAGCGTAATGGAGCCCAAAGATGACCGATATCACCCCGATCATCGGCCTTTCGCCGAGCGCGTTGGTCAAGCGCAGCCTGCGGCCGATGTCCTTGTTCGACCGGTCGCTGATCGTGCCGGCGATCGTGGCGTCGTTCCGCAAGCTCGATCCGCGCACTTTATACAAGAACCCGGTCATGTTCTGCGTCGAGATCGTCTCGGTGCTGACTACCGTATTTTTTGTCCGCGACCTGTTCGCCGGTGCCGGCAAGGCTGTCGGCAGCAACGCGCTGTTTTCTGGTCAGATCACGATTTGGCTCTGGTTCACGGTGCTGTTTGCCAATTTCGCCGAGGCGGTGGCCGAAGGCCGCGGCAAAGCGCAAGCCGACGCGCTGCGCCGCACCAGGAGCGAGACCAAGGCAAAGCGCATCGAAGCGACACAGTCGCGCAACTTCGAGCTCGTCGACGCGGCCGCGCTGCGATCGGGCGATCTGGTGCTGGTCGATGCCGGCGATCTGATCCCGAGCGACGGCGAGGTCGTCGAGGGTGTGGCCTCGGTCGATGAATTCGGCGATCACCGGGGAATCGGCGCCGGTCATCCGCGAAAGCGGCGGCGACCGTTCGGCCGTCACCGGCGGCACCCGCGTTACCTCCGATTGGTTGAAGGTGAGGATCACCGCGGCGCAGGGCTCGACCTTTCTCGACCGTATGATCGCTTTGGTCGAGGGTGCGGTGCGGCAGAAGACGCCGAACGAGATCGCGCTGAACATCCTGCTCGCCGGCATGACGTTGATCTTCGTCTTCGCCACGGTGACGATCCCGAGCTTTGTCGCCTATGCCGGGGGTGCGGTGTCGATCGTCGTGCTGACGGCGTTGTTCGTCTGTCTGATCCCGACGACGATCGGTGCGCTATTGTCGGCGATCGGCATCGCCGGCATGGACCGGCTGGTGCGATTTAATGTGCTGGCGATGTCGGGGCGAGCCGTCGAAGCCGCCGGCGACATCGATACCTTGCTGCTCGACAAAACCGGGACGATCACCCTCGGCAACCGCCAGGCGACAGAGTTCATCGCGGCACCCGGCGTCGACCCGGCCGATCTCGCCGACGCGGCGCAGATCGCTTCGCTGTCCGACGAGACGCCGGAAGGCCGCTCCATCGTCGTCCTCGCCAAAGAGAAATACGGTCTGCGCGCGCGCGAAATGGCGCCGCTCGGCACCAAGTTCGTCCCGTTCTCGGCCGAAACTCGGATGAGCGGCATCGATATCGGCGATGTCTTGATCCGCAAGGGAGCCGTAGATGCGATCGTCGCCTTTGCCGAAGGTGCTGGCGCGGGGCCGGCCCCCCCGGGCGGGCAGGCTCGCGGGCAAGCTCGCGCCGTGACCGCAATCGCCGAACGCATCGCCAAAGAAGGCGGAACGCCGCTCGCCGTCGCCAAGGGTGGGCGCTTGCTCGGCGTCATTCATTTGAAGGACATCGTCAAAGGCGGCATCCGCGAGCGTTTTGCCGAGTTGCGCCGGATGGGAATCCGCACCGTCATGATCACCGGCGACAACCCGCTGACCGCAGCGGCGATAGCCGCCGAATCGGGGGTCGATGATTTTCTTGCCCAGGCCAAACCCGAAGAAAAATTGGCGCTGATCCGCAAAGAGCAGGCGTCGGGCAAGCTCGTCGCGATGTGCGGCGACGGCACCAACGACGCCCCGGCCTTGGCCCAATCCGATGTCGGCGTGGCAATGAACACCGGCACGATGGCGGCGCGCGAAGCCGGCAACATGGTCGATCTCGACAGCGATCCGACCAAGCTCATAGAGATCGTCGAGATCGGCAAGCAGCTGCTAATCACCCGCGGTGCCTTGACGACGTTTTCGATCGCCAACGACGTCGCCAAATATTTCGCGATCATCCCGGCGATGTTCGTCGGCGTTCTACCCGCAGCTCGTGGTCATCAACATCATGCGGCTGCACAGCCCCGAGAGCGCCATCCTGTCGGCGATCATCTTCAACGCGCTGATCATCATCGCGCTGATCCCGCTGGCCTTGCGCGGCGTCAAATTTCGCCCGATCGGCGCGGCGGCGATCTTGCGCCGCAATCTGCTGATTTTCGGCGTTGGCGGGCTGATCGTGCCGTTTATCGGGATCAAGCTGATCGACCTCGCGGTCACCGCCATCGGCCTTGCGTGATCGGACCGGATATGACGCCGTGTTTTGTTCGTCATTCCTGCGAAATCAGGAATCCAGGGCCGCGAGACCGGAGCAGCGGCTCCGGACCCCCGCGTTCGAGCATGTGAAGAAATGACCAAACGTCTGTCATTCCGGGCGCGGGCACTGCCCGCGAGCCCGCGAACCTATGAACACCAGGACGTCGAACATCTTGGCAAATATCAGGTGTTCATGCTGGGTTCCGGGCTCAGGCGCCTTCGAGGCCGCCCCGGAATGACAGCCACTTGGAAAGAACAATTTCTTCACACGCTCGTTCGCGGGGGTGACGAATAAAGTGCTGTCTGACGTTAATTCTCGAGGCGTTCCATTATGTTAAGGCAAGTCCGTCCTGCAATCCTGATGATCGCCGTCATGACTATCGATCACCGGTCTCGTCTATCCGCTCGGGATGACCGGGCTCGCGCAGCTCTTCTTTCCGCACCAGGCAAACGGCAGCCTGGTCGAACGGGACGGCAAGGTGATCGGGTCGAGCCTGATCGGCCAGAGCTTCACCTCCGACAAATATTTCCACGGCCGTCCGTCAGCAACGACCGAGCCCGATCCGAAAGATCCGACAAAGACGGTTCCGGCACCCTATGCCGCAGACAATTCGGCCGGCTCGAACCTCGGACCGACCAGCCAGGCGCTGATCGACCGGGTCAAGGCCGACGCTGCAAAGCTGGCAAAGGAAAATCCGGGAACGCCTATCCCGGTCGATCTGGTGACGACATCGGCGAGCGGGCTCGACCCCGACATCACCCCGGCCGCGGCGCTGTTCCAGGTGCCGCGGGTGGCCGAGGCGCGGCATCTCGACCCGGCAAAGCTCCGCGCTCTGATCGACGACGAATACGCAAGACCGGGTTCTCGGCATTCTCGGCGAGGAGCGGGTCAATGTGCTGGCATTGAACCTGGCGCTCGACCGGCTACGCTGAGCGCCGCGAAATGCGCTAAGCTCCGGCCATGGCGGAGCGCGAGGCAAGACCGTCGCCGGAGGCGCTGCTCGCCGCGGCAAAAGAGGAAGGCCGCGGCCGGCTGAAGATCTTTCTCGGCGCCGCGCCCGGCGTCGGCAAGACCTACGAGATGCTGCTGACCGCGCGCGCCAAAGCACGCGACGGCGTCGATGTCGTGGTCGGCATCGTCGAGCCGCACGGCCGGCCCGAGACCGAGGCATTGCTCGACGGCATCGAGACCGTCCCGCGCCGGCAGATCGAGTACAAGGGCCACATTCTCGCCGAGATGGACCTCGACGCGATCCTGAAGCGCCGGCCGGGGCTCGTGCTCGTCGATGAGCTAGCGCACACCAACGCGCCGGGCAGCCGTCACCCCAAGCGCTATCTTGATGTCGAGGAGCTGATCGGCGCCGGGATCGACGTGCTCGCCACACTCAATATCCAGCATGTCGAGAGCCTCAACGACGTCGTCGCGCGGATCACCCGGATCCGGGTGCGCGAGACCGTGCCCGACAGCGTGCTCGACCAGGCCGACGATATCGAGGTGGTCGATCTCTCGCCCGAAGACCTGATCAAGCGGCTGCACGAAGGCAAGGTTTATGTGCCGCAGCAGGCCGAGCGCGCGATCCGCCATTTCTTCTCGCCGGGCAATCTGACGGCATTGCGCGAGCTGGCGTTGCGCCGCACCGCCCAGCGGGTCGATGAGCAGCTGCTCTCGCACATGCGCGCGCATGCGATTTCGGGCCCGTGGCCGGCCGGCGAGCGGGTGCTGGTCTGTGTCGGCGAGATGCGGGGCACCGCCGCGCTGGTCCGCTACGCCCGCCGGGTCGCCGACCGGCTGCGGGTGCCGTGGACGGCGCTTCACATCGAAACGGCGCGGACCGGGCGGCTCAGCGATGCCGAGCGCGACCGCATCGCCGACCATCTGCGGCTGGCCGAGCGGCTCGGTGCGGCGACGATCACGATCCCCGGCCGCAATATCGCCGACGAAGTCGTCGCCTACGCCACCGCCAACAACATCACCCAGATCGTGATCGGCAAATCGAGCCGGCCGCGCTGGTTCGAGATATTGCACGGCTCGGTCGTGCACGATCTGGTGCGCCGCACCGGGCCGATCAGCGTTCATGTGATCTCGACCGACGATGGCGAGCCGGTTTCGGGGCCGTCGATCGAGACCCGCGCCGCCCCTCGCCCGGTGCCGATCGAACGCTATGCCGGGAGCGCCGGCGCGGTTGCGGCAGCGCTCGGCATCGGTCTTTGGCTCGAACGGTTTGTCGCGGTCCAGAGCATCTCGCTGGTGTTTCTGACCGCGGTGCTCGCCTCCGCGGTCGCCTGGGGGTTGTGGCCGTCGCTGTTCGCCTGCCTGCTCAGCGTTCTCGCTTACAACTTTTTCTTTCTGCCGCCGCTGCATGCGCTGACCGTCGCCGACCCTGAGAATGTGGTGGCGCTCTTCGTCTTTCTGATCGTGGCGGTGATCGTCAGCAATCTGGCCGCGGCGACGCGCCGTCAGGTGTCGAGCGCCCGCGCGCGGGCAAAGACCACGGCCGAGCTGTACGCGTTCAGCCGCAAGCTCGCCGCGATCGGCGCGCTCGACGATTTGTTGTGGGCGACCGCTTATCAGATCGCCTCGATGCTCAAGGTCCGCACCGTGCTGCTGCTGCCGGCAGCCGAAAGCGACGGGCTCGAAATCCGGTCGGGCTATCCGCCCGAAGACCGGCTCGACGATGCCGACCTGGCGGCGGCGCGCTGGAGCTGGGAGCACAACCGGGTTGCCGGCCGCGGCTCCGATACCCTGCCCGGCGGCAAGCGATTGTTTCTGCCGCTGCGCACCGAGAGCGGCCCGGTCGGCGTGATCGGCATCGACCGGGAAGTGCCGGGCCCGCTGCTGACGCCGGAAGAGCGCCGTCTGCTCGATGCGCTCGCCGACCAGGCCGCGGTTGCGATCGAGCGCATCGCTCTCGCCAAAGGGCTCGACGAGGCGCGCGTTCTGGCCGAAACCGAGCGGCTGCGCGCCGCGCTCTTGACCTCGATCTCGCACGATTTGCGCACGCCGCTCGCGGCGATTTTGGGGGCGGCGTCGAGCTTGCGCGCCAGCCCCGAGAAATATGGCGCGGCCGAGCGCGAGGAATTGCTGGCGACATTGCAGGAGGAGGCCGAGCGGCTGACCCGGTTCGTCGCCAACTTGCTCGACATGACCCGGCTCGAATCGGGCGCGATCGAGTTGACCTTGGAGCCGAGCGATATCGCCGACATCATCGGCGCGGCCTTGCGCCGGGCCGGCGACGTCTTGGCGCAGCACCGGGTCGATGTCGAGATCGAGCCGGGATTGCCGATGCTGCGGCTCGACCCCGTGCTGCTCGAGCAGGTGCTGTTCAACCTTCTCGACAACGCCGCCAAATATTCCCCGCTGCAGAGCCGGATCAGGGTCCGCGCCGCGGGCGACGACGAGCTCGTCGAGATCGAGATCGCCGATCAAGGGCCGGGAATTCCGCCGGCCGATTTGGAGCGCGTCTTCGACAAATTCTATCGGGTGCAGGCGCAGGACCGCCGGCGCGCCGGGACCGGGCTCGGTCTCGCCATTTGCCGCGGCTTTGTCGAGGCGCAAGGCGGGTCGATCACGGCCCGTAACCGGCGCGCCGGCTCGGGCGCGGTGCTGACCATCCGGATGCCGGCCAGCGCCGAGATCGAGGCCGGGCAGCCGGTGCTGGCGCATGGCTAAGCCCGCCACCGTTCTCGTCGTCGATGACGAGCCGCCGATCCGGCGTTTGTTGCGCACTGCCCTCGGCGCGTCCGATTACCTCGTGGTGGAAGCCGAAGACGCCGCCGGCGCGCGGCGGTCGCTGGCGGCCGACAAGCCCGATCTGGTGATCCTCGATCTCGGCCTGCCCGACAATAGCGGGCTCGACCTGATCGCCGAAATCCGCAAGGCATCGACCGTGCCGATCGTGGTGCTGTCGGCGCGGCACGACGAGCGCTCGAAGGTGGCCGCGTTCGATCTCGGCGCCGACGATTATGTCGCCAAGCCATTCGGCATGGCCGAGCTCTTGGCGCGGCTGCGCGCGGCATTGCGCCATGCCTTTCAGGCGCAGGGCGAATTGTCGGTCTTTGTCTCGGGGGATCTCTCGGTCGATTTGGTGCGCCGCCGGGTCACCCGCGGCGGGCACGAGGTCAAATTGTCGCCGAAGGAGTTCGATCTCCTGCGCCACCTCGTCATGCATGCGGGCAAGGTCTTGACCCACCGCCATTTGTTGCGCGAGGTCTGGGGTCCGGCGCAGTCCGAGGAGGTGCAATATCTGCGGGTCTTCATCCGCGGGCTGCGGCAAAAGCTCGAAGCGGACCCGGCCCGGCCCGGCCACATCCTGACCGAGCTCGGCGTCGGCTACCGCCTCCAGCTGCCACCCGACCAGCGCGCCTGAGCCGCCCGACGCCTCACGCCCGACGACCGGCATCTTTATGCGATCTTTATGCAGGGGACCGTGGTTTCGCATCGCATCTTAATGCGCTGAATGCGAGATGACGGCTTGGAATCGATGCCCGGCCGGCGGAGCGGACCCATTCTTTGATCTATCTGGATGCGTCCGCACCGCGCAGCGATGTGCGCCTCGGCGCCGGCTCCGACCTGACCGTCGCGGCACTCGGCGTGGTCTTTGGCGATATCGGCACCTCGCCGCTTTACGCGGTGCGGCAGTCGCTCGTCGATTTCGGCGATCTGAGCGAGCACGCGATCCTGGGCACGCTGTCGCTGACGGTCTGGGCGTTGGCGCTCGTCGTCACCGTCAAATACGTGCTCGTCATCATGCACGCAGATAATCGCGGCGAGGGCGGGCTGCTGGCGCTGACGGCGCTGGTGCTGCGCGCCGCCAACCCGGCCCACAAGCGCTATTTTTGGATCATGGCGGCGGGCCTCGTCGGGGCGGCGCTGTTCTATGGCGACGGGGTCATCACCCCCGCCATCTCGGTGCTGAGCGCGGTCGAAGGGCTAAAGGCGGCGACCCCGCTGTTCGAGCCCTATATCATTCCGATCGCGCTCGTCCTCCTCGTCGGTCTCTTTTTGGTGCAGCGCCACGGCACGGCGGCGGTGGGCCGGCTGTTCGGTCCGGTCATGCTCGCCTGGTTCGCGGTGCTGGCGGCACTCGGGATTTGGGAGATAGCGCAGCATCCGCGCATCCTTATCGCGTTCAACCCGCTTTTTGGAGCGGCACTGCTCGCCGCTGCGCCCGGACGCGGCTTTTTCATGTTGGGCGCGGTCTTTCTCGCGGTCACCGGCGCCGAGACGCTCTACGCCGATATGGGGCATTTCGGACGCGCCACGCTGCGCCGGGCATGGCTTCGTCTGGTCTTTCCGGCGCTTTTGCTCAACTATTTCGGGCAGGGCGCGCTGCTGCTCGGCAATCCGGCGGCGATTGCAAACCCGTTCTATCGCATGGCGCCCCAATGGGGCCTTTACCCGCTCGTGGCACTCGCCTCGCTCGCCACGATCATCGCCTCGCAAGCGGTGATCTCCGGCGCGTTCTCGGTCACCAACCAGGCGGTCCAGCTCGGCTATCTGCCGCGGCTCGACGTGCAGCACACCTCGGAGACCACGATCGGCCAAGTCTATGTGCCGCGGATCAACGCGATGCTTCTCGTCGCTGTCGTCGTCCTCGTGCTCGGCTTCAAATCATCGGACAATCTCGGCGCGGCCTACGGTATTGCGGTCAGCGGCATGATGGCGATCACGACCGGGCTGGCCTTTCTCTACATGCGCAGCCGCGGCTGGAGCCTTGCTGTGGCCGTGCCTCTTTTTGCCCTTTTCGGGCTCGTCGATTTGGTGTTTTTCAGCGCCAATCTGCTGAAAATTGCCGAAGGTGGCTGGTTCCCGGTCGTCGTCGCCATCGTCGTCTTCGCCATCATGGCGACATGGTGGCGGGGACGCCGGCGGCTTGCGGTTCTGCGCGCTCGCGACGCGTTGCCGCTGCGCCAGTTCGTCGATCGGCTCGGCCCGGAAGAGCCGCCGCGAATTCCGGGCACCGCCGTCTTCATGACCCGCGACCTGACGCGCGTGCCGGTAGCATTGCTGCACGCGTTGAAGCATTACCGCGTGCTGCACCAGCGCGTCGTCATGATGCAGGTCACGACCGAGGATGTGCCTCACATTGCCGACGCCGAGCGGCTCGAGATCGGCGAGCTCGGCCAAGGGTTCTGCACGATCCGGCTCCGCTACGGATTTATGGATCAGCCGAATATCATGCGGGCGCTCGCGCAATGCCGGGTCGGCGGCTTGCACTTTAACCTGATGGAGACTTCGTTCATCATCGGGCGCGAAAAAGTGTTGCCGCGACCAGGGCGCACGGTCTTCTGGCGCTGGCGCGATCGGCTGTTCGTCTCGATGCTGAACAACACGCTCGACGCGACCGAGTTCTTTCGCATCCCGCCCAACCGGGTAGTCGAGCTCGGCGGCCAGATCGAGATCTGAGAAATCCCGGGCCTCGCCAGCCCCGGATTTACGCCCTCTTTATGTCAGCCGGCGCGATTCCGCATCGAATTCTTATTTTGCATGAAATAGATGCTGGCGCACACGCCACAGCGTCGGCACGACATGGCTCGTCACGCGCGCACGCCCGCCGAATATCGCGACCGCGGGTTTATCTGGGCCGTCGAAGATCAGATCTTCGCCGACGATTGGCTGCTGGCGGCGGCCTATGCCGTCGCCGAATGGGCGGTCGCCTATCTCGGTCCATTTTTTTGGATCTCGCTGTCGGCCGCGCTCCTGGCCGCGGAGCTCGGCCGCTAGCGCAAGCCGAGCCCATCAACTCGTTCGGATGGCCGCCGAGCGTCGCCATCCGCCAATTTCCAGCACCGCCGTGACGCGGAGCGGTCCGAGCGGCTTTGCCGTTATGGGCCGACCGAGCGGCTCACCACGACACCGCTGATCACGGGACCCGTGACCGTGTTGATCAACAGGAAGAACTTCTGCAGCTCGTTGAGCGGCGCGTTCGCGACATAGATGATGTCGTTCTTCTCGACTGGAAACCGATCGGCCAGGAAATAGCCGGACGCATTGCCCAGGTTCAGGTGATACAAAATCGCCCCCCTGCCGTCCGGCGCGGTGTAGCGCGGCGGTACCCCGAGCGCCTTCACGACCGATGGCGCTTCGAAGCGGAACAGGAAAACTCCCTTCGGGTCAGCCCGCAGATCGAGCAACCCGCCGCCTTTGGCGAGCGCCTTGGCAAGCGTAAGCCTGTCGGCGTCGAAAGCGATCTGCGCGTTGGTGCCGGTGGCGCCGAATACCAAAAATGTCGGGGGCGCCCTAACCAGCGTGATGTCATCTCCGGGACGGACATAAATATTCTCGGCCGGGTCCGACACCAGCCGTTCCATCGGGATCGTCATCGTGACCCCGTCGCGCGAGAGCCGAACCGAGGTCTCGTACACCGCCGATTTTGCGCCGCCCGCCGCAGCGATCACGTTGAGCAGCCGGTCGCCGCCGACCGAGAGGGGCACCCTCGCTCCGGCGACGGCATCGCCCGAAACAGTCACCATGTTCGACGGGCTTTTTGTGACGGTGACGATCGCTTGCGGCTCGATTGCCTTTTCGGCGAGCCGGTCCTCGATCGTGCGCTCGACCTCGGCCGGCGTGCGCCCGGCGGCATGCACCCGGCCCGCATAGGGAATGCTGATCGCGCCGTCCTGCGCCACGACCTCGTCCGCAAACTTGGTCTCGGTTCTTGGCCCGACTCCCGCGGCTTGTGTCGGCGCCGCCCCGAACAATCCGCCGCTTGCCGCCTCCCACACAGACACGGAGACCGTGTCGCCAACCCGTATCGTCACCCGCGGCGGCCGGCTCTCGGCCTGGAATTGCGTCTGAAAGCTCGGGGCGGGCTGGGACTGCAGGACCGAGACCACTCGTTTGTCGACGGGGATGATGTCGAACAGAGCCTCGTTCGGCTTCTGGGCTTCATCGATGATCTGCCCCGTCGTCGGCCCAGCGCTCGGCAGCGAGCTGCATCCGACCAAGCCAGCCGCCAGCCACCCCATTAGGAAGACGGGATTTCTGATCATCTCGTGGAATACGCTAACTCACCCGGCTTGCGTTCTACCATTTATGTATCCTATGGCAAGCGTATTCTCTCATTTTTATAGGCTGCGGCGGCGAGCGGCTAGGGACAGCGTTGACCCGGCTCGCGTTGCGGACAGCGGCCGAACGCGGCCGCCTCAAACCGGCCATAGTCTTCGGGATCAGTTCGATTGGCGCCCCGCGCGATCGAGCTTGCAACGGACCATTCCCTTGTCTCGGCATGATCATACGCGACTCCGGCCGTCGAGCACCAAGCTCGGCCCGGCGGCTTTGCCGCTGGCCGGTCGGCTGGCTCGTCAGGGTGAGCTTTGCTGATCGCACTGACCGGCTTTGGCGATACCGCGGTGCTGCTGCCGGTGGCGGCAACGATCTTCGTGTGGCTGCTGCTGATCGGAGCGTCCCGCGCCGCAGCGTGGTGGGCCGCCTCGATATTTCTCTGCGGCGGCCTGACCGCCGTGTTGAAGATCTATTTCTGGGGATGCCCGCCGGCTCCCGACCTGCACAGCCCGAGCGGTCATACGAGCTTTGCTACCCTCGTCTATGGAGCGATCGCATTGATCGTTGCCGCCGAGGGTGGGCGCTGGCGCCCGCCGGTCGCGGCGGCCTGCGCTGGTGGTCTTATTGCGGGCATTGCCGGGTCGCGTCTGCTGCTCGATGCCCACAGCATCCCCGAAATCGTTCTTGGCGGGACCATCGGCGGCGGCTTTCTTGCTCTCTTTGGCCGGGGTTATTGGCGCTACCGGCCGAAGAACGCGCACCTTGCGGTGCTCTTGGTCGCCGTGACGGTCCTGGTGTCGGTGCTCCACGGAAGTCAGCTGCACGCCGAAGGTGTGCTGCATCGGGTGACCGCCTATTTCGGGATCGAGTGCCGTTGAGATCCCATCCGAGCCGGGACGGCAGGCCGGGACCGGCTTTCGCGAGCAGCGACGCCGCCATCCGCGGCCACGTCTTCGGCTCCTTCCCGGCCTCGATTACGCCCGAGCGACCATTTTCGCGCATCCTATAAGCGGTTAAATCGATTAACATAGGTTGTCGTGAACGCCGGCTCGACCAATGGTTTGCTTGGCGCTTACGAGGATTCGTGTAATCTATTGGCTCGGCATGAGGGTTCTTTTTGTCTTGGGCACACGACCCGGAAGCGATCAAGCTGGCCGCAATGATTGAGGAGCTGTCTGCGCAGCCGAATTTTGCAGTATGCTGTGCGTCACCGGGCAACACCATGACTTGTTGGCCTCGATCCTTGGTCTTTATCGAACTCCAGGCCGCATTGGAATCTCGATGTAATCCGGCCAGATCAGGACTTGGTCCATCTGACGAATGCAGTTCTGTTAGGAATCGACAAGGTATTTATTTCCTACTGGATGAATGGAGTTGTTGTGCGCTGAGAGTGTGATCGGCCGCAGATGCGCCGCTGGCAATGATTGTTGTGCTGAATACTGAAACTGAATGTCATGGAGCCCAAGCCCATGGGTTATGTCTACTCACTGCCGACTGAGATGGCGTTTGATACCAAGGGTATTTTCGGCTATTCATTTGGTCCTCTAAAACAAAAACGTCTGGAGATTTACTATATTTTATCCAACAAGGGTCATGATACCTTTATGATAAGCAAAAAAATCACTCGTACATATTATATTATTTCTGGGAATGG
Source organism: uncultured Alphaproteobacteria bacterium (assembly GCA_963702685.1). Taxonomy (GTDB): domain Bacteria; phylum Pseudomonadota; class Alphaproteobacteria; order ATCC43930; family CGMCC-115725; genus AP-15. The sequence continues at coordinate 25,361 of CAVPDQ010000022.1, forward strand.
TAATTTCACGATTGAGGGACACGTCTATAACGTCAGCGTTGGCATGTTGGTAGAGGTGCCGCCAAAAGTTGAATATTCTTATTCCGGCCGAATGACGCTCCTCGCCATTTCCAATCCGCGTTGGTTTGCCGGCAATGACACCCATACGCGATGGAACCCCGATGTTGTTTCCGGGCGCCTGTCCGCGGCACCGAACAGTAGGTCTCGCTTGAATCGATTGATTTCATCGCGCGTTCTCGGGAAATCGCCACTCAACGCCTATCTGCGCCTTAATCGTTATATATGGCGAAAGCTCCCTGCCCAAATCACCGAGCTCGGGTTCGTTCGCTGGTACGGTACATTGTTGCATCGCCTTGTGCGGATGCAAAACGTCAGGGGACAACTTCTCCATACGTTCTTTTTGCGGAACCGGGCGACCCTGGAATTGATCGCTCGTGTTGTGGCGCGGCGCAGGACGACAGCTGATGTGCTCAAGGTAGCGGTGCTCGGTTGCAGTGCCGGGGCCGAGGCCTATTCGGTGGCTTGGAAAATCCGCTCGACACGTCCCAATATGAAGCTGGCGTTGCGGGCGGTCGATATCTCCCGGCGGGCAGTCGACCTGGCGCGGGGCGGCGTATATTCGCAGGCGACCGCGCAAATCACCGGTACCGATCCTTTCGACCGGATGACCGAGGCTGAAATCGACGAATTATTCGACCGAAGGGACGACGGGCTCGCCATCAAGCCGTGGCTCCGGGAGGGGATCAAGTGGGATGTGTGCGATGTCTCAAAGCCGGAAATAGTCGATCTACTAGGGCCGCAGGAGATCGTTGTCGCGAACAATTTCCTGTGCCACATGGATGCGCCAGCCGCTGAGGCGTGTCTGCGCAATATTGCCAGCCTGGTCGGTCCGAACGGATACCTGTTCGTTTCCGGCATCGATATCGAGGTTCGGACCCGGGTTGCCAATGATCTCGGGTGGCTACCGCTTACCGAGTTGATCGAGGAGATCCACCAGGGGATCCCCGCATGGCCACCGATTGGCCGTGGAATTATTCGGCTTTGGAGCCATTGAACAAGCGGAGACGGGATTGGCAGCTGCGCTATGCCGCGGCGTTTCAGTTATCCGCACCGTCCGGCGGGAGGGCGGCCGAGCCGAGAGAACCGGCAGCCGTCCTCGGGGCCGCTCCGCTCCGCGCGCTGTCCTAGCAATGACGTCTCGGCGCTTGTCGTTCCTCCGACGGCCTCGACCAATCGGTTCGGTCGTCCCATCAGCCCGGCGCGAGGTCCGAGATCTTGGCCTTTTCGCGAGCGGGACGGATCTCGAGTTCAAATCGAGGGCCATCCGCGGCGGGCTCGCACGGCTCTGCGCCCAGGCAGCGAGCTTCCTGATCCGGATCGCCTCCTTGGTGATCCTGGCCCGACTCTTGAACCCGAGAGATTTCGGCCTGGTCGGCATGGTCACCGCGCTTACCGGGGTGTTGAGCTTGCTTCGGGATTTTGGACTTTCATCGGCCGCGATACAGCGCGACACCGTTACCGAGCAGCAGCTCTCGCTGTTGTTCTGGATCAACATCGCGCTCGGGGCGATGCTCTGGCTCGCAACACTGGCGATCGCACCGGCCGTAGCGGCCTTTTATCGGCAGCCGCAGCTCCTCGGGCTAACCGCCGCGCTGGGGTCCGCTTTTCTTTTCAACGCGGCAGGGGTCCAGCACTCTGCGCTCTTGCAGCGATGTTTGCGCTTCACCGCCCTCGCGGTGATCAACGTGGTCGCGCTCATCGTCGGCACGGCGATCGCCATTGCCGGCGCCATGGCTGGCTATGGATACTGGGCTCTCGCGGCGATGGCGATTGCCTCTCCTCTCGTTGCCACAGTCGGGTTCTGGTTCGCCGCGGGCTGGGTTCCGGGAGTGCCGCGACGGGGAACCGAAATTCGCTCGATGCTCGGTTTTGGTGGGAGCTTGACCTTAACCGGGATGATCGTCTACGTGGCATACAATATAGAAAAAGTACTGATCGGACGCGTTTGGGGAGTCGACGCGATCGGGATTTACGGCCGGGCCTACCAGCTGATAAGCATTCCAACTGAGAACCTGAACTCGGCGGTCGGCGAAGTCGCCTTTTCCGCACTGTCGCGCCTCCAAGCCGACCCGGTACGCCTCAGGCGCTATTTCCTGAAAGTGCTCGCATTCGTCCTCGGTCTATCTCTGCCGATTACGATCGCCAGCGCGCTTTTTGCGGATGATCTGGTCTTTGTGCTCCTGGGACCGCATTGGAAAGACGCGGCTGCGATCGTGCGCCTGCTTGCCCCGACGGTCACGATTTTCGCGATCATTAATCCGCTCGGCTGGCTGATATTCTCGATGGGGATGGTTGCACGCGGCGTTAAGGCTGCGCCGGTCTTGGCGATGCTGATGATTGTTGGCTATATTATAGGACTACCTTATGGACCGAAGGGAGTCGCGCTCGGCTACTCGGCGGTGCTGACGTTGTGGGTCGTTCCACATGTCTGGTGGTGTGTGTATAAGACGCCGATCTCTTTTCGGGACGTGCTGCTGACAGCGAGCAGGCCATTGGCCGCGGGCCTTCCAGCGGGCGCCCTTGCCTTCGGCGTGCACCTCGCCTGCGGACAGTCCGTCGCCCCTCCGGCGCGGCTCGCTCTTGAAAGTGGCGTCCTCTTCATCGCATTCTACGCGATACTCATCTTCGCCGCGGGATATAAGTCGCTGTACCTCGAGCTACTGAGGGCGCTGAGAGCACCGGTACCGGTCGGCCATCAGGCTTTTGCCAATCGCGCCGCTGCTACGCCCTCGGCGGCAAACAATGCCGTCTAGCGCTACAGAGAGGAGACCAGATTTTAGCGTGGATAGCGAGAACACAGCGATGATTTAAGAGGAGGCGACGGTTTGCTGCGCTCTATTTTTCTGCGGCAACGGCAGGAGCGGTTGAGGCTGCTGTGCCTCGGCGCGCACGCTGACGATATTGAAATCGGCTGCGGTGGAACCGTGCTGCGTCTCGCCGCGGAGGTGCCCGATCTGATCGTGCATTGGATCGTCTTCAGCGGCATCGGGGCGCGCGGGGCCGAGGCGCGGAATAGCGCGGCGGCCTTTCTGGAGAACGTGCCGGAAAAACGGGTCGAGGTTCTGGAATTCCGCGACGGATACTTTCCCTACCAGGGCGCCGAAATCAAGGACCGCTTTGAGGCCATCAAGCACGATTTCAACCCCTCGTTGGTCCTGACCCACTGTCGGGGTGACGCTCATCAGGACCATCGGCTGATCGCCGAGCTGACCCACAACACCTTCCGCGATCACCTCGTGCTCGAATACGAGATCCCGAAATACGATGGCGATCTCGGCAATCCCGCTGTTTTTATAACGCTGACTCGAGCGCAAATCGACCGAAAGCTCGACGCTATCGACCGGTATTTTCCGAGCCAGCGCGGCCGAGGCTGGTTTTCGAACGAGACGTTCTTGGCCATGTCCCGCCTGCGCGGTATCGGCTGCAATGCGCCCGAAGGGCTGGCCGAAGCGTTCTACGCAAGAAAAATTGTATTTTGAGGACCCCGTGCCCAACGGCAACGAGCGTCGACGGGCGTTGCGGACTTCGCGCGTTCAGCGCAAGCGGGGCCGGGTCGCAGTCTCGCAATCCGAGGATCAGCTCCCCCGGGCCGCCACGCGGCTGGTCGCGGGCAGCCGCTGATCGACGGTGCAGCCCCAGGGTGGTCCGGTGGACCCGGTCGGTAGCTGCGCCGGCATCTCAAGCGCCGGCAGGTCGCGGCGTTTTCCGCCAAGCTGCCGCCCTGTCTGGTCGGGATCGAGGCGTGCGGCACGGCGCATCAGCACCCGGCGAGGGTCACAAATGGCAGATCGAGATCGCCGTGCCGGCGTTCGGCTACACGAACCACATCGGCATTGATCGCGCCTTCGGCTTTCTGCGCCGTTGCCGCATCACCCGCGCAGCGGCTTAACGACCGCGGTCAGCGCGGCGCCGTGCTTGATCGGGACAACACCGCGAGCGAGGTGAGGGCCGGCACGGCCTATCGCACGGCGGCAAGCTTCGGATCCTTCGACAGTTTGCAGCTGCGCACCCGGTGCGGCTTCAGACGGTGCGCCATCCAGAGCCGCGCCACCCGGAGCCGCTGCACGCTGCGATGGCTGACCCGGCAGCCTCGGCCATTGCCCGGCCGGTCCACTGCGTCCTCTCGCCCGGCGGTTCCGCCAGCGTATCGCCACCACCCGCTCGATCCTTCACCGAGCGCTTACCCAGGAATTGGGGCGGATGCACGAGCACCGGGGTGCCGAGCCAATCCTCGCAATCAATGCCGAGCAATTGCCTAATCGGGCGGTCGCAGGCTCCGGCCCTATGCAGGTGGGGCCGGAGCAGCGAGCGGGTCAAGGTTGTGTGAACGGCGTCCCGGCGTCGTAGCGCGCCTTCGCCGGCAGCGTGTAGAGCCGGGTCGGTCCGATGGGGTTGACCCACGGCCAGGTATACCCGCTCCCGGCCGCGAAAAAGGCCGGCTTTTGGGTCAGATACAGCGAATTCGACAGGGTGTGGGTGGTGTCGTTCGCAGACCAGACCACTGTGTTCGTGAGGTAATCGAAGTTGCCGTCGCGGATCGCGGTGTTGGCGACGTTGGCGTCCGTTGGGTAGGGCGCAATATCATCCCATCCCAACATCCAGATGCCCGAGGAGCTGCCGGGGAAACTGGTGTCGTAGACCCACCCGCTCATCTGCCCTGGTGTCCCGAGCACATTGCCGAGGAAGGACATCCAATAAGTATAACACATCGCTCCAGCGGCACGCAGAGGACCGTTGCCGCCAGGAAGATTATTGACGTCGTCGATCGTGACGCCACCAAGCGCTTTTGGTTCCGTAAATCGTCCCCGGTATCCGGTCGTATAGTTGCGGAAGAACGTGTGATAGATCGAATTACCATGCGTCGTGTCGCTGTCCATATTGAATCCGTAGTTGCCCTCGAACAGCATGTGGTGAGAGCCGACCATATGGCTGCCGTTGAGGCCGATCTCCTGCCAATATTCCTGTCCGTCTATATAGCCGTCGTCCATATAATTGTAGGCAATCACCGACCCCGCGCCCGAGGAGCGGGCCACCATGACCTTGTTGGCCTGCACCGAGATGCCGTTCTCGATCAGTATCTCGGACGATCCATCCGAAAGACTGATAGCGTAGCCGCCGCCGCCAGGGACCGGCCAAGCCGCGCCGTGGACGTAAAACTCCTCAAGCTGGATGCGGAAAGAGTTGTCGATCGCAAAACCTTCGCCGAGCCACAAGGTGTTTTCGACATTTTTGGCCCAGGAGTACGCCGCCCACTCAAACCGCAGGCTGCCGTTGTCACCTCCGGATAAGGTCATGTTCTCGACCCCGGCATCTGTCGTCTGGGGCACTCCATAGAAATAGAGCTGCGCGTGATGGCTGACCCGGTAGGAGATCGTGAGCGGCGAATCGAAGGTAATCGTGTTGCCGGAAATCGCCGATATCTGCTTGATCTCGTTGGTCGGCCGGTCACAGTTGGAAAACCAGCACCCGGCGCTGGCCGCGGTATAGGGATAAGTGCCGGCCCCAAAATCGTCGTAGCCCTGAGACGGATTGTGCTTCTGCCAGACCACCCGGAAGTCGGGAGAAGCCCAGATTTTCCCCCGCCCTTGCGGGTCGGTTTGCCAGCCCGCGCCCGAAGCCTCGTCGAGCAAGACAATCTGCCCCACCGAGAACCCGGAGGCGCTGGCCACCTGCAGCGAATTTGCCCCGGCCGCGGCATCCGCCGTCAGAGCGGTCGCGGTCTCGGTATTGTTCCACCGCATCGGCCCGACGATGATGATCGGCGATGGGTTTGAGCCGGGTATGTAACTACCCAGCGTGGCGCCGTTGGTCCGCTGCAGCGTGGTGACGCCCGGCCCGGCGCCGCGCAAGGTTATGCCCTTGTTCAGGAGGACATAGTTGCCTTCGGCGATCGTAAAGGTGCCAGCCGCGAGCTGCACCACCCGGCCGAGCGGACAGGCATTGACCGCGTTCTGGATATTGGCCGTGTCGTCCTTGCCCGATCCGAGAGGGCTGACGGTGGCGCACACCGTCGTCCGGCTCGGGATGCCGCCAGCGGAAAGCATGCCAGCCTTCTGCCAGTTCGCGCTCGCATTGCGATCGAGGGGCAAGCTGCCGGTGCCGCTCCCGGTGCCGCTCCCGGTGCCACCGCTGCCGGAAGAGCTCGCAAGCGGAGCCGAGCATGATGCCGTTTTTCCGCCGTTGCTGCCGGCGCAAGTCCAGGTCCACGGGCTGCTGCCACTCACCGCCGAGGCCGTGCCGGCCGTGCAAAGGTTGGATGTGGGCGCGCCGCTCACTGCCACATTATTGGCCGAGCCGCAGACACCATTAACCGAAGCAGCGGCAACCGAAGCCCGGCATTGCGCGGCGGTGCCGCCGTTGCTGCCGGCGCAGCTCCAGCTCCACGGCCCGCTGCCCGAGACCGCCGATGCCGTGCCGGTGGCGCACAGGTTTGTCGCCGGCGCGCTCTTCAGGGCGGCCCCGTTCGAGGAGCCGCATACGCCGCTGGCCGAGGCTCCGCCGCTTGCGGTCAAGACGGCATAGAACGACCAGGTCGTCGGCGTGCAGTTTTGCGGGGTCTTCGAGAACGTGCTCGGCAGTCCGCTGCTAAACGAGCGCGACTGATAATAGCAGCTCCCGGAGTTGTTCTGCTTGACAAAGCTGAGGGCGTTGCTGCTCGGCAGATAAGCGAGCCAGTAGCTGCCCGCGGGAAGTGCTGTCGCGGAAACGGCGGTGGCGGTGGCGGTGTTCCACCCCTTCACCGGCGTGAAGCTGCTCGTCTGCGCTTTCAAGGCGCCGGGCCCGCCGTTGGGGCCGGTCGCATCGTAAAGCCCAAGGCGGAGCCGGCCGGCAGCGCTGGTGACATAAAAGGACAGGCTGCTGACGGTGGCCGCGCGCGATAGCGTCGCCTGCTGCGCCGGCAGCAAGCCGCCGTTCTGCGAATCTGCGGCCGAAAGCACCGCCGTCTGGCCGATCGTGATGCTCGACTGCGCCAGGGCCGGGCCGGCGCCGATCAACGCAGCGACGAGCGCTAGAACGGTTACGCGAGCGTTACGTTGGCTCCGCACTGTCATCGGCAGCATGTGCGTCCTCCGAACATCCCGGTTCTGGCTTTTCGAGATTCCAAAAAATGTTTTAAGGAGACGTAAAGCCGATCGATCGATGCTCGTCGGTTGACTGGTGCAATTCCCTTGATTTGATGAAATATTCCTAAAATCGAGCGCTGTCCGAAACCGATTTTGGCGAGTTTCGAACGATGCAGGCCGTGAAACCCCCGCATCGACGCTGCAACCCCGAAGCCCGGACGTATAACCGCTCTGGTTTCGATGCAGGAGCAGGCTCGAGCCTTTCGCTCTCAGCCACACGACAGCCAACAAGCTGGGCATGTCTCTCGCCTCATTATGATTGCTCTCGTCTACCCCGCACCCAAGGCAGATTGTAAGCGTCCGCAGATGGCGCGACGCCATGCGGTTGCAAAAGCTGCCCCAGTTCTCGGATCCCCCCGAGACGCAGGTTGGTGGCGGCAGGTATCCACCGGCGAACGACACGCTGTCAACCTTCGCCACCTTTTTGCCACAGGGCGTCAATAAGGCGTCAGTATTGAGGTGAGCCTGCCGTCAGGACCATGGGGACTGGCGTCCTAATTGGGAATGCTGCGCTCCGACCTACTGAAACGGTCGAGCTGCGAGAGCTTGCCGATTGCATGCCGGCAAGCTTGCCGCTCCTGGATTGGCTGCCTTGGGCGGTGTTGAAACCCCGGCCTGCCAAACCGCGCGGGCGCCTTTAGGGGTTCATCAGTCTGCGGCAACCAGAGACACGACCGCGGCGTCGTAGTCGGGCGGGCCCATGCCGGTGTCGGCGAAGATGCCGTGCTGGGCGATCCAGGCGCGGGTTTCGGCGTGGGCTTCCTTGGTGTAGGGCTCGAAAACGAGGCGTTCGCCGGGGCCCCAGCGGCGGGTGTCCATCAGCGCGTGAAAGCGCTCGGGGAATTCGTTCTTGTAAAAATGCGTGTAGCGGTCGGGGCGCAGGTCGAGGTCGCGCTGGGCGCGGCGCAGCGCGCGAAAGAATTTGCGCAGATCTTCCGGGTCGGGGTCGCCGTGGATCATCGTCGCGATCATAAAGGTGGTGTCGATGATCTTGCGAAAGCCCAGCTGCTCGGCGAGGTAGTAGGGACCGCTGAAGAGGGCCGAGGCCGGCGCCGCGCCATCGACCAAGAGCTCGAGGCGGCGGAACAGCAGCCCGTCCTTGAACGAGAGGTTGATCTCGTCGGCCGCGAGATAAGGTTCGAGCGCCTGGATCGTCGAATAATGGCTGCCCGACTGCCAGCCGACCGAGATCGGCACCCCGGCCAGATCCTCGGGACGCCTGACCGGCGACCCCGCCGGCACAAAAATCCCGGCCGGCGCCACCGAATAGAGGTCGGCGTAGAGCCGGCCATGCCCGCTCGACGCGGCGACGTTGACCGTCCAATGACAGGCGCAGCTGACATCGGCGGCGCGCCCGGCCGCAAACGACTGGTAGGCGCCGACTTGCTCGCCGCCCTTGTCGTGATGCCGCCCTTCGGTCGCGCGGATCAGCTCGCGAAACTCGTAATCGAGCCCTTCGTCCCGGAAATAGCCCTTTTCCTCGGCGATCCATTCCTGCAGCCGGAAATGCGGCTCGATGATGAACTTGGCCATTGGGCTTCCTCCGAAGCATCGCGCGGAGCCACCATATCAGAGCGCGGCGACCGTCTGCACCTCGATCAAAAACCCTTCGGCGACCAGCCGATCGACGATCAGGAGCGTGTTCGGCGGATAAGCCCCGCCGGCAAACATGCCGGGGAAGGCACGCGTGCGATACGCCATGAATTTGGCGATGTCCTGCGAATGGACGAGATAGGTCGTGAACTGGGCGACATTGGCCCAGCCGGCGCCGGCCGAGCCGAGCGCAGCCTCGATATTGGCGAAGACCTGAACGCATTGGCGGTCGAAATCGTCGGCGCCGACAAGGTTGCCGGCGGTGTCGGTCGCGACCTGGCCGGCGATCAGCAACAGCTCGGCGGCGCGCACGCGGGCGATTTGCGAATATTGCCCGAGCGGCCGGCCGAGCGCCGGCGGGCTCGACAGCGTGACCTGTGCCATCCCTCTGCCCCGCGACCGCTATTGCACCCGGCGCAGCCCGAGATCGGCGAGGCAGCCATCGAGCGCGCCCATGTTTGCCTTGACCGCGGCGCGGTCCTGGCAGGCGGCGACGACCGCCACAAGCTCCGCCCGCGACGGCGGCTTGCCGCTCGCCTCCTGCCAGTCGCGCACCTCGTTCGAGATGCTGGCCGGTGCTGTCGCATCGGCCGCGACGCACGCGGTCAGGCCCAGCAGCATAAGCAACACAATCCCCCGCATCCGACCCCCCGGAATGCCGTGCGCACAGCAATCTAGCGCCCCAGGCCCGACGCCGCCACCCCCTGCGGCCCCTGACACCCCGCGATTTCGCCGCAAAGCCGAAGCGATTGTGCGGCGCTTTGCCGCAAATTCAGCTTAGAGTAAGCTAGCTGCCGCTCTCGCGGCGGCGACCACGATGGCGATGGGAGCAAAGCCATGTCCTTCGCAAAGATGCTGGCGCCGCTGGCCGGCACGCTGCTGCTTACGATCGGTGCGCACGCACAAGGGGTCGTGCCGCCGCCGCCCTTCACCGAATATGCGGCAAAATTCACCTGCGGCACAGAATCGACCAAGGAGCCCGACGATGTGGTCAGCGGCGTCTATGCGTCGTCGATCAACATCCATAACCCGCAGTCGCGGCTGGCGGTCCCCTTCTTCAAAAAGCTCGTTATCGCCAACCGCGAGGACACGCGGATCGGTCAGCTCGTGGTCTTGCAGGATGTGCTAAAGCCGGACCAGGCGGACCGCGTCGATTGCATCTTTATCCGACGTCACTTGGACATCGCGACGACGACCCCCTATGTCGAAGGGTTTGTCGTGATCGAAGTGCCGCCGGTGCCGTCGGCAACCGGATCGGCAGCTACCATTCAGCCCGTGCTCGACGTTGTCGCCAAATACACGGCGCGGGCGCTCGCGGCCGGCAGCAATGTCACGACCCAATCGGTCGTGCAAATCGACGGCAAGCGCATCACCAACTGATCCGTCAGCTTTGGCGCCGGCGGCGCAGCATTCCGAGCCCGGCCAAAGAAAACGCCAGCAAGGCGAGCGAGCCGGGCTCGGGCACCGCCGCTGGCACGGCCGCGCTGCCGGTGTCGGAAACGAACATGGCCATGGCGAGCGGCGGCGACCCCATCGCTTCGATGTCCGACGGCAAATAGGTGTAGGAGAGCGTGATCTGCGCGCCTTCGAGACCGGAGGATAGCAGGTCGGCGCTGCCCGGCAGATCGGCCGACAAGCCGGTTATCGCTTGCAGCGCCAATTTGACCGGGCTCGCCTCGGAAAACAGCGCCAGATCGGATGCGATGTCGTCGGAGAAGTCCGCGGTCGGGATGCCGAAGCCGCGGCTGACCGTCTTGCCAAAAGCTTTGGTGAAATTGTCGGTGCCGGCGAACGGGTGGAGCGTTCCCGAACGCTGCGAGGCGGCCTGGGCCTGACCGAGCGAGGTGCGGCCCGGACCCAAAAGGTCGAGCAAAGCCGATTGGCCGATCGTGAAGGAGGCGGCGGTCGGCCCTAAATCCTGCACCGAGAAACTCGACTTGACGTCGCCCTTGAGCGTGAAATCGGCGCTGACCAGCGTTCCGAGCTTCGGGTTGAACGGGTTGAAGCCGATTTTGCGCGTCCAATCGCCGTTCCGGTCCCCAAGGGTGCGGGTCTGGACCGCGGTATGTTTTTCGCCGACGACCCCGACCGCAATGTTGCCCCCACCAAGAGTGTCGGTGACGCCATCCCCGAATGTGCTCCCGATCGGGGCCGGGGCGGCGGTATGGTAGGTGACCGAGACCTTGGCGCCCGCTGCCGCGCGCGTCTTTGCCGCGAGATCGAGCGGCCCCGAGAGGTGGGCCTCGGCGGTCGCGGCTACCGGGAGCGCCACGCTGCCCTTGCCGACAAACGGCCCGGAGGAAATCTGCGGCCCCGAGCCGCCGGCGGTGTAGGTGGTCGCGGCACTTTGGGTGTCGGAGAGGCCCGACCAGCTCCGCCCGGATTTGCCGGCAAAATCGATCGTGCCGTCGAAGGCCGCGAGATTGGCGCCGGCGCCGACGATGGGCGACACCGACAACACATCGCCAGCGCCCGGCGCCGAAAGATCGATCGTCGCCGACAGGCTCCCATCGACCGTGCTCCGCACCGGGTCGAGGCTCTCGATCCCGATCGAGCCCGTGAGCGTGCCGCTGAGACCGAAGGTGATGGCGCCCAAGCCGCCGAGCGACGGGTCGAACTGCCCGACTTTGACGGTCTTTGCCCAATCGGTCGGCGCGGGCGCGATCATGGCGGTCCGGGTTATGGTCCCGGCCAGCGCCGGCCCGATGGTGAGGACAGCCGTCGCCAGCGTCGCCGCGGCCGCCGCCGACCGGCGGAGCGCAGGTTTTTCAGAGCAAGGCATGGCCAGTTTTGTTAACTAATGTTTACGGAAAACTATGGAACAGCAATGTAATGCCGCGCGAAAGGAGAATCAATAGGCCAAGCCTGCGCGCCCTCGGATCAAGGGAAGAGTGGCGGGCGGCAGCGGTTGAGCGGCGGGACGAAACCCAACAGCTCGCGGGTCAACAGGCGTGGCACTCCGGTCGGTGCGCCGACAAAGATTTGCGATCCGGTGTTGGTGTTGGCGGTGGCGCTGCTGCAATTCTTGAAAAAAGTCTTTTGGCACGGAAACGGGCCGACGATCTGGTAGCCGGTAAAGGCGGTGGCGGGGTTCGCGACCGTGATCGGGCACGAGCAGACGATCTGGTTTTTTCCGAGCGGCTTGGCAAAGCCGGGAAAGGACTGCCCCGCGGTGCTGGTAAAGCACACGCCGCCGTCGCACTGCGCGTAGGCGCCGGTCGAGGTGGCGGCCGGGCAGTCGTAGAGCGCCTTATCGCCCTGTGGCGCGATAACCGACGGCGGCGGGCTGTAGGTGCTGACCATATAGCCGTTTTTCGTGCCCTCGGCATTGATCGTGCAGACGTCCTGGCCGTGGTCGAAGTTAAACGGCAGGCTGATGCTGTCGCCGTGCCTGATGTTGCACCGGCAATACGAAACCCCGTTCAGCACAAAGCAGCTGGCGACGGCGCAGAGCGCGTAGGTCTGGTCCTCACAGATCTTGAAAAGGCGCGGCGCCGTGGTCAGAAACGGGCTCAGCACGCTCGCGGCCCGTGCCGAACCGGCGAACGCCGTCAGCAGCAGGGCCGCGGCGACAAAACATTCCTTGCTCATGCGCAGGCGCATCGGGATCCCCTCTTGTCGAAGGGCTCTTTTCTATCGCCTGCCGCGTCATCAAAGCGTCCTCGCCGGTGGCGCCGGCGGACCGGCGACCGCCTCGAACCAGCTGAACCCGGCCGGGGAGGCGGCGGCGCGCATGTTTTCTTTGGAATAGTCGCAAAAGCGGGCATAGCCGCCGGTGCTGCGCCAGCGGCTTGCGAGCACCGGCAGCCGTGCGAAGCGCAGATTGCCGAGCCCATAGCGGCGCGGAAAGCCGCGCTGCAACGGCACCACCGCGCCGTCCGCCTCGACGGCGAGCGTGCCGACCAGATCGGCGAGATGCGCCGCAGCCAGATCGGCGAGATGCGCCGCAGCCAGATCGGCGAGATGCGCCGCAGCCAGATCGGCGAGATGCGCCGCAGAATGATCCATCGGCGCCGCGCCGTCGCGCCGCGGATCGGGGTGCGATCCGGCGCTACGGACGAGATCGAGCCCAATCGACATTCGGTCGCCGACCCGCTCGCGCAACCGCAAAAAAGCGAGGTAGGCGGTGGTGACGGCGGTTTCGCCGCAGCCGAATCCCCGGCCGGCCGGGGCGATTTGCAATAGCCTCGCGCCCTCTTCGAGAGCAAACCGTGTGACCCAAGGGAGCTCGCCGAGATTGGTGTCGGTCAGGGAGAACACGAAACCAAACGGGATCCCGGCCGCGCGCAGCGCCGGGAGCCGCGCCGCCATCGCCCGAAACGCACCGGCCTTGGCGCGAATGCGGTCATGCGATTGCGGCGCGCCGTATAGCGTGACCGCCATCGCATCGAGCACGCTCGCCAGCCGGTCGAGCCGCCGCCGGGTCAGCGGCACCAGGTCTGTCGTCAGCGCGGTGGCGAGGCCGAATTCTTTTGCCGAGGTCAAGGCGTCGGCGAGACCTGCGCCGAGCGCCAGCTCGCCGCCCAAGATGCTGACCGCGTCATAGGATTCGCCGGCGGCATCGGCGATCAACCGGTTGAGCAGGGAGCGGGGCAAGCATTCGACCGCCCGGCGTCTCGGCGCGGCGGGGTCGAGCGCCAGCGACGGCCCGATTTCGACCACGCGAGCCTGCGGTTTGCTGTGGCGCGCCTCGGCTCGGCCCTCTACCGTCCGGTGCGGCGGCACATGCCGGTCCGGCGGTGCGGGTAGGCGATGGGCGCGTTCCGACATCGGCTCGTTCCGGTTGAAGCGGAAACGACGCTACCCGCCGTGCACCATCGGCAGTGTGATCGGCTTCACACGCGGAGCGGAAACTTCGACTTGAAATGGCCCGGCTGCCGCAGCTTGGGAGAACAGGGAGACCATGACATCGGGACCGCAAGCGACGATCTCGCCAGGCGAAGTCTATTTGTGCGATACGCCGGTGCTGCGCCCGCATGCGGGCACCCAGCCGGACCTGCTTCTGCGTTGGAACGACGTTCCGAGCATCGCCGAAGCGGTCGATGTGATCGTGCACCTGCACGGATTTTCGCGGGCCGGCAGCGCGATGCCGCTATCGGAGAAGGTCGCGGGCGGCGGCATCGACCTGTCGCACCGAACCCGGCCGACCCTCGCCCTGGTGCCGCGCGGCAATTGGCTCAGATATACTTGGTACGATTTTCCGGCGCTGTTGGAGGGCGGCCTCGACCGGCTGATCGATTACGGTCTGCGGCGGTTCGCGGCGGCGGTCGGCTTACCGGCGCCGGTGCTCGACCGCTTGGTCCTGACCGCGCATTCGGGCGGCGGCATGCCGGCGCTCGACGCGATCGAGGGAGCGACCCGCGCGCCCGACGAATTGCATGTGTTCGACGGCCTCTATGGCAGGGACCCGGCGTCGGGCGATCCGATGCGCGGGCTGGCGACGATCGACGGCTGGCTCGGCGACCGGCTGGCGCAGGAGCCGCAGCGGGCGGGCGCCTTGCGCGTCGTCTATATCGAACCCCAGACCGGCCCGTTCTCGCGCGCCGTCGGGCGGCTGGTCGCCGAGCGGCTGGCCGCGGTCGAGCCGGACCTCGCTCGGCGGCTCGCGGCCCGCTACCGGGTCGAGCAGTCCGGGGTGCCGCATTCGCAGGTCGCCCGCCGCTGCGCCGCCGAGCTGCTCGCCGACCCGGCGGCGGAATTCGACTGGACGGGGTGATCGCGGGCCAGGCGCCCGATCGGGCCCTAGACCGCAATCGCGGCAACTCCCGAGGCCGGCAAAGTTCTCGGCCGGCGGCCCATTATCAGGGTCCGGCTGCCGCCCCATATTATCGCCGAGGCGGGTCGCGAGTTCGCGCGTGACCGGCAACCGGCTGGGAAGCTGTCACGGGCGGCCCACGACCCCCGAGCAAACGGTTCGGGAGGAGCGGACATGACGGCCATCCGAAACCCCCTCGAATGGGGTGTGGGTCAGCTCAAGCAAGCGGCGGAGGCGGTCGAATCGGCGGGCCGCGCGGGGCGTCTCGGACGGGAGCATCCGCAGGTGCGGCCGGTGGTCGCCCGGGTCGGCATCGCCGATCTGAAGGAGGCGCTGGCCCGCGGCCTCGATGATTTTGCCGCGTGCCGGACCGATGTCGTGCTGCTGTGCGTCGTCTACCCGATCTTGGGCCTGATCCTGTCGCGATTGGCATTCGGCTATCGTTTGCTGCCGCTGTTGTTTCCGCTCGCCTCCGGTTTCGCCCTTGTCGGGCCGTTTGCGGCGACCGGCCTTTATGAAATGAGCCGGCGGCGCGAGCGGGGGGCCGAGATCGGCTGGGCCGATGCGTTCGGCATCGTGCGCGCGCCGGCGTTTGCGGCGATCATCGCGCTGGGCCTGGTGCTGCTGGCGGTCTTCCTCGTGTGGCTCGCTGTCGCCGAGGCGATTTACGTCGCAACCTTGGGCCCGGCGCCGCCGGCCTCGCTCGCCGCCTTCGTGCACGATGTCTTCACCACCGGGGCCGGCTGGACCTTGATCGCAGTCGGGGTCGGCGTCGGCTTTCTGTTCGCCGTGCTGGTGCTGGCGATCGGTGTCGTCTCGTTTCCGCTGCTGCTCGACCGCAACCCCGGGCTCGGCCCGGCCGTGTCGGCCTCGGTCCGCGCGGTCCTCGCCAACCCCGGCGTAATGGCGGTTTGGGGAATGATCGTCGCCGCCGGGCTGGTGCTCGGGTCGATCCCGCTGTTTCTCGGCCTGATCGTCGTCATGCCGGTGCTCGGCCATGCCACCTGGCACCTCTACCGGCGGGTGCTGCCGGACTGAGCATCCGCGGCCCGGATGTGCTAAAATCGCGCGGTTCAGCTCGAGGGCGAGCCGCGCGGATGGTCAGAACCGCCCGAATTGCAGTGCCGCCGACGGCCGGCCTGCGGCCGCATGCCGGCGATCGCGATGTATCGCCGGCAATTCGGCTGAGCGCGGTGATCGCCGCGGCCACCACCGACGAGCCGCGGGTGCTGACGGTACGCACCGGCCGCAACCCGATCGAGGCCCTTCCTTCGGGGCCGCTCGAAGCCGAGCACCGTACCCTCGAAGTCGGCTTGCGCGCCTGGGTCGAGCGCCAGACGAGCGAAAAGCTCGGCTATGTCGAGCAGCTCTACACGTTTGGCGACCGCGACCGGGTCGAAACCGCGGATGCGCGGCCGGTCCGCGCGCTGACCGTCGCCTATCTGGCGCTGGTGCGCGCGGCGCGGCCGGCCGGCGACGCCGAAGCCCTGTGGCGGAGCTGGTACCGCTATTTCCCGTGGGAAGACTGGCGCGCCGGCAAGCCGGCGGCGCTGGCACCGCTCGAGGAGCGGCTCGACCGCTGGGCCGCCGAGGCCGACAGCGAGGCCGAGCGCCGGCTGCGCCAGGAACGGCTGGGCCTCGCTTTTGCCGCTTCCTGGAACGAGGAGCTGGTGCTCGACCGCTACGAGCTGCTCTACCATGCCGGACTGATCCCCGAGCCGTGGCGCGATCTCGGGCGGGCGCCGCCGGCCGAGGAAGGCCCCGTGTTCGGCGTGCCGATGGCCGCCGACCATCGCCGTATCCTCGCCACCGCGATCGGCCGGCTGCGCGGCAAGATCAAATACCGCCCGGTCGTGTTCGAGCTGATGCCGCCGGCCTTCACCCTGCTGCAATTGCAGCGCACGGTCGAGGCGTTGTCGGGGGTGCGTTTGCACAAGCAGAATTTCCGCCGGCTCGTCGAGCATCAGGGCCTCGTCGAGGAGACCGGCGGGATCAGCGCCGAAACCGGCGGCCGGCCGGCGCGGCTGGTGCGGTTCCGCCGCGCCGTCGTGCTCGAACGCCCGGCCACCGGTCTGCGGCTGCGCTCCGGACGGCGTATGACAGTCTCTTGAAAGCCGGCTCTTGAAAGCCGGCTCTTGAAAGCCGGCTCTTGACAGCCGGTTTCGCGTCCTTATACTCATACGCAGCATAACCAGCGGCCGGGCGTTTTGCCCGGCTTTTCCAGAACGGCTAAATGCTCAATCTGAGTATAAGGAGAAGCTCGTGCTCGACACCGCCTCGCCGTCTGCGGCCCCCGGCTTTCCATTGCCCGACCTCTACCGCCGCGTCGAGCGTCATATCCCGCCGGTCGAATGGCCCGCCTTGGCCCCCGACATCGACGCGATCCTGCAATTGAAGCGCGAACGCAACGCCGTCCTGCTCGCGCACAACTACCAGACGCCGGACATCTTCCACACGGTCGCCGACATCGTCGGCGACAGCCTGGCGCTCGCCCGCGAGGCGGCGCGCACCGATGCCGATGTGATCGTGCTGGCCGGCGTCCATTTCATGGCCGAGACGGCAAAGCTCTTAAACCCGGCAAAGACCGTGCTGATCCCCGATCTCGAAGCCGGCTGCTCGCTCGCCGCCTCGATCACCGCCGCCGATATCCGCCTGATGCGCGAGCGCCATCCGGGGGTGCCGATCGTGACCTATGTCAACACCTCGGCTGCGGTCAAAGCCGAATCCGATATCTGCTGCACCTCGGGCAACGCCAAGAAGATCATCGAGGCGCTGGGCGCGCCGCGCGTCATCATGCTCCCCGACGAATATCTGGCGCAAAACACCGCGGCCCAGACAAAGGTCGAGATCATCGCCTGGAAGGGTCATTGCGAGGTCCACGAGCGGTTCACTCCGGCCGACATCCGCGAGCTGCGGCAGAGCCATCCCGGCATCACCGTGCTCGCCCATCCCGAATGCCCGCCCGAAGTCATCGCCGAATGCGATTTTGCCGGATCGACCGCGGCGATGGCCGATTATGTCGGCCGCGAGCGGCCTGGCCGCGTCGTGCTGCTGACCGAGTGCTCGATGAGCGACAATGTCGCCCTGCAATATCCCGACCTCGATTTTATCCGACCGTGCAACCTCTGCCCGCATATGAAGCGGATCACGTTGCCGAAAATCCGCCGCGCGCTCGAAACCATGACCTATGAGGTAACGGTCGATCCGGCAATTGCCGGGCCGGCGCGCCGCACCGTCGAGCGCATGCTCGAAATCGGCTGAGGTGCGGCGATGACATTGCGGCTCTTGGTCGAGCCGATCGTCCGCGCGGCCTTGCTCGAAGACCTCGGCCGCGCCGGCGACATCACCACGGATGCGATCGTGCCGGCGCAGGCGACGATCGAAGCGGCGATCGCGGCACGCCAGCCGGGGGTCGTCGCCGGGCTCGACGCGGCATTGCTGGCGTTCGAATTGCTCGACCCGGAGCTCCACATCGAGCGGCTGCGCGATGACGGCGCCCGCGTCGCGCGCGGCGACAAGGTCGCCCGGATCGCCGGGCGGGCACGCCCGGTGCTCGCCGCCGAGCGCACCGCGCTCAATTTGTTGTGCCGGATGTCGGGGGTGGCGACGGCAACGCGCGTTCTCGCCGACGCGATCGAGGGCCACAAAGCCAGGATTGTGTGCACCCGCAAGACGACGCCGGGGCTGCGCATCCTCGAAAAAGAAGCGGTGCGGCTCGGCGGCGGCGCCAACCACCGTTTCGGCCTCGACGACGCGATGCTGATCAAGGACAACCATTTGGCGCTCGCCGGCGGGGTCCGGCCGGCATTGGAGCGGGCGCGGCGGCACGCCGGTCACCTCGTCAAGATCGAGATCGAGGTCGATACTCTCGATCAATTAGCCGAAGCGCTCGAAACCGGGATCGACGCCGTCCTGCTCGACAACATGGACCCGCCGACCCTGCGCCGCGCCGTCGCGATGGTCGCCGGCCGTGCGGTGACCGAAGCCTCGGGCCGGATCAGCCCGGAGACCGTCGCCGCCGTCGCTGCCACCGGCGTCGATCTGATCTCGTCGGGCTGGATCACCCACAGCGCCCCGATCCTCGACCTCGGCCTCGACGTCGCGGATTAGTCTAGCTAGAGCGTGATTCGTTCAGGCGTGATCACCTTGTCTTTCGTCGCCCCGGCGAAAGTCTATGTGACGAAACGTGAAGCTGTGTCATTCCGGGGCGCGGGTAGTTTACCCGCGAGCCCGGAACCCAAGCACACCGGCATCCGATATGCTGGCGGACGGCGGTGTTCATAGGTTCCGGGCCTGCCCTGCGGGCATCCCGGAATGACACTGCTTTCCGCGAAGTATTCGAAGGCGGAGATCCAGCGGCAAACGACGGAACGTTGGCTGCTGAGTTCCCGCTCTTCGCAGGGCCAGCAGGGAGAACGGAAGCGATCCCATCCTACCGGATCACGCTCTAGGCATCGACTTTCGGGCGTTGCGGCGGGCGGCTCTTCGGGCGAATTTCGTGCTCGATCGCGGCGTTGAGCTTGGCGCCGAGCAATAGGACGATGATCGAAATCCACATCCAGGTCATAAAGCCGACGATCGCGCCGAGCGACCCGTAGGTCTTGTTGAAGCTGCCGAAATTCGCCGCGTACCACGAGAACAAGGCCGAGGCGGCGAGCCACGCCACCGCGGCGAAGGCACCGCCCCAGCTGATCCATTGCCAGCGCGGCTCGCCCCGGCTCGGCCCGAACCGGTAGACGAGGGTCAGCGCCACCGCGACCAGCACCAGCAGCACCGGCCACCGGGCGACATTGAGCACCACCCCGAGCGCGTGCTTCTGCGGCAGGTAGTTGAGGGCGACCGGGAGCGCGATCACGCAGACGAGCGCGACCAGGAGAAAGCCGAGCGTGGCGAGAGTGAACAGCAGCGATTGGGCGTAGTACGTCACGACGCCGCGCTTTTCTTTTTCCTCGTAGACTTCGTTGAGCGCGTCGAACAAGGCCCGGATGCCCGAGCTGGCGCTCCACAGCGCAATGACGAGGCCGATGACAAAGCTGGTGCCGAGCGTCGTCGCGCCTTGCGCGGAAAGCCGGGTCAATTGCCCGCGGACCACTTCGATGGCGCCGCCGGGCGCGACACCCGCTGCGGCGTCGAGCTCGCGAGCGATGGCGTGCGGGTCAAGAAACAACCCGTAAATCGACACCAGCGCCGCAATCCCGGGAAACAGGGCGAGGAGCGTGTAATAGGTGACGCCCGCCGCATTCGCCATGATGCGGTCGTCGGAAAAGCCGTTCCAGACACGCAGCAGAATGTTTTTCAATCGGCCGCGACGGGCCTCGACCACGGCCGACAAATCAGCCGGGCTCACGCACCGGTTCCGTTGCGCGGAGATTGCGCCAATCGGCTTCGCCGACCAGCTCGTCCTCGCCAACCAATTCGTCCTCGCCAACCAATTCGTCCTCAGGGGCGAGCGCCTCGTGGTCGGACGGAAACCCGGGCATATCGGCCAAGCCGTCCTCGGGGAGTGCCGCCGCCTCGTCGCTCAACGCCTCGTCCTCCACCGCCGCTTCTCGGGAAGCGCGGGTGGAGCGGGCGGTGGCGACCGCGAGCCAGGCGATGCCGGCCGCGATCAACGCCAGCGGCAGCGGGTTGTCGCGGATTTCGCGGCCGAGATTGCGCAGGAACGCGGCGGGCGGCCCTTGCGTCGTGTATTCGATCGCCTGATCGATGACCTGCCCGGGTGACACGCGCCGGCGCAGCTCGTCCAACAGTGCCGTCATCCGCGCTCGCGTCCGGTCGGCTTCGGCTTCGAGCTCTTCGGGTCGAAGCGGCATGATCGCACCTCCGTCGCTGACCGGTTGCGGCATCCCCAGCCCTCTTTCCGGCACCGATTATACCGCTGCACGGCTAACCCGGACGCGATGGCCGAGTTCCGCCGGAAGGCGAAGGACGGAGCGGGCGAGCGGGCCGGCGAAAGGCTACGCGCCGGCGAAGACGATCGTGCAGGGGCTGTTGGTCTTGATGACCTGACCGGTCGGCGTCAGCCCCCCGTTTGCCTGGTTGATCCTGAACGGCACGATCGTGTCGGTGTTCTGCGCGGTGCCGAAGCCCTCGTCGGCATTGGCCGCGTATAGGGTCTTGGCGGCCGGATCGAGGGTGAAGAAGCGCGGGGACCTCCCGCCGGTCTCGACCCAGCCGAGCGGCGTCAAGGTTCCGTCGCGCGCATTGACGGCGAAAACCCCGACGCTGTCCTGGCCGCGGTTCGAGGCGTAGACGACCCGGCCGGAGGGATTGACGGCGATCTCGGCGCCGTGATTGTCGCCGGTAAAGCTCGACGGGGTGGACGGGATGATCTGGATCGGCTGCAAGCTGCCGCGCTGGGCATCCCAGCGGTAGGTGACGACGGTCGAGCCGATTTCGTTGACCACATAGGCGAGCGGCATCTTCGGATGAAAGGCGATGTGCCGTGGGCCGGAGCCGGGGCGCGCGGCGACAAAAGCGGGATCGTTCGGCGTCAGCTTGCCGCTCGCCGTGTCGAGGCGAAAGACGTTGATCCGGTCGAACCCCAGATCGGGCACCGCGAGAAACCGGCCGCTCGGGTCGAAGACCGCCTCGTGCGGGTGCGAGCTCGCCTGACGTTTCCCGTCCGGTCCCGGCTCGCCCTTGAGCGCCACCAGGTCGCTGCGCGGCCCGAGGGTCCCGTCCTGCTCGATCGGCACGACACCGACCGACCCGGCGGTGTAGTTGGCGGTGACGATCCACCGGCCGGTCGGGTCGATCGACAGGTGGACCGGGTTCTTGCCGCCGCAGGACTGCTTGTTGAGCGCGGTGATGTGCCCGTTTTGCTTGTCGATTGCATAGGCGCTGACCTCGTCGAGGTCGGCATGCACCGCATACAAAAAACGCTGCGCCCGGTCGATCGCGAGGAACGATGGGTTGGTGAGTTCGAGGAGCTGCTCGTGGGTCCACGCACCCGAAGCCGGATCGACCCGATAGACGTTGATGCCGCCGCCATGCCCTTTGCGTTGCGTCGTCGTAAAGGCGCCGACATAGGCAATGAGCGCCGTTGCCCGACCGGCTCGCGGCTGCGCTTCGGCATGTCCACCCCGCAGCACCGCCGGCCCGGCCGCCGCGAGGGCGGCTCCGGCTCTCAGCACGATGCGCCGGTCGATGCGCCGGTCTGTGCCGGTCGATGTTTTGTCCATTTTCCCCTCCAAGCCGCTCCGGGACCGCGCCCGTCGATGTGCGCAAGACTGCGGAGCTCGGTTGGCGCAGGTCAAGGGAGCAGTCGCGCATTCGGCGGCTGCAATGTTCACGCTTCTCGGCAGGAACGGTGACGGTTATCGGGCGCGCGGATCGGGGATCGGGTCGAGCGGCCAGATCGGGCGGCGCACCTTGGTGAAGAGCTCGGGCAGGTAGTTGACCTGGCACAGCGCGCCGGTATCGACCAGCACGATTTCGCGGGCGATCGGCTCGAACGCGGCGCGGAAATGCTGCATCGATTTGACCGCGACCGTCGTGTAGCGGGCCGGGTCGATGCCGAGCGAGGTGAGCTGGCCGAGATCGGTCGCCTGACCGTTGTTGGTGATGACGATGATGTCGATGCCGGTGTTGCCGCCGACACGAAACACCATCGACGGCCCGTAATTGCGCTCGACCCCGCCGCCCATCGGGCCGTAGGCGACGAATTTGCCGTTGGTCAGGCACACCACCTCGCCTTCGAGGGTCAACGGGCCGCCGCCCATCGCCGGGTCGGTCTTGCCGCCGAGGGTGAGCGTGGCGCGGGCGCCGACCCCGGCGCGCATCCCCTCCCGCACCGCCTCGGCGTCGCAGATCGCGTGGAACGCGACCCGCTCGATGCCGCCCTTGACGAAGCCGTCGAGGAGCGCCGTGGCGTCGCCATAGCCGCCGCCTCCGGGATTGTCGGTGAAGTCGGCGACGACCAGCGGCTTGTCGCCGGGCTTGCCTTGTCGCGCGCGGGCGACCGCCTCGGCCACGCTCAGCATATGCACCGTCGTGAACTCGCGCTCGGCCCAGGCGTGGTCCATGAATTCCTCGGCAGTCTGCCGACCGGTCGGGTCGGCGCCGTCGGTGGTGACGGTTGCCGAGGGGCCGACATCATGGATATTGGCGAGGGGAAAGCCGGCGCAGATGCTGACCGCGAGCACCTCGCCGCGCGCTTCGAGCGCCTCGCCTCGGGCGATCAATGCGGCCATCGGCCCCGCCTGCGTACGGCCCCAGTCGAGACCGTGCAGCATCGGCCGGCGGGCGATGACCGTCACCGGCCGCACCTCGCCGCGCATCGCGCGTTCGAGCAATTCGGCCGCCTGCCGGGCGCGTTCGTACATGTCGATATGCGGGTAGGTGCGAAACGCGATCAGCGCATTGGCGTTCTCGGCCATTTTTTGGGTGACGTTGGCGTGCAGGTCGAGGGTGGCGACGATCGGCACTCGGAGGCCGAGACGGACGCGCAGCCGCGCCAACAGCTCGCCCTCGGCGTCCTCGTGGCTCTCGGTGACCATCGCGCCATGCAGGTGCAGCAGGACGCCGTCGATCGGTCCCCTCATATCGGCCGCGTCGAGGATCATGCCGGCAATCTCCTCGAACGCCGCGTCGGCGACGATGCCCGACGGGTTGGGGTTGGCCGAGATCGGGTGCACCAGGCTCCAGCCGTATTTGTCGGCCGCCTCGAACGTCGCGCCCAAGGCCGAGCGGGTGCCGCGAAACGCCGCCGGGATCTCGTTTTCGAGATGAAAATCGCGCCGCCGGATCAGCGCCATATCGGTCCGGACCCGGCTGAACGTATTGGTCTCGTGCATAAAGCGTGCGGTCAAGACGCGGGTCACGAGGTCACCTCGAAAGAGTGCAGGAAGCGCTGGCGAGATCGCCGACAACAGGACTATCGGCCGACGCTTCGTACCTGACCGGGGCGCGCGGCCGAAATGGCGGAAAGAATCTCCTGCACAAGAGGCCGCAAGTGCTCCAGCCGGTTTGACCGGGCCCGGACAAGAACGATCCCGAAGGACAGCGTCGAAACCCGCTGCTGAAACTCGATGCTGCGATCCATCGTAACCAGCACCTCGTACCGCCCAGCCATCTGTCGCAGCAGGTCGCCGTTCCTGATGCCGGCCCACCCTCGTCCGGCCACGGTGTCGACCGCGTGGTCCGGCAATTGGGCGGCGAGCCCTATCGGCAGATGCTCGTCAAGCAGCACGCGCATCGGCGAGCAAAATATCGCGAGCGCGGTCGAGCGCAGCGATCGCCTGTTCGCGGGTTACCGAAGGAAACTGGTTTAGAAACTCGTCGAGGGTGTCACCGCCCTCCAGGTAATCGAACAGCGATCGCACCGGCACGCGCGTGCCGGCGAACACCGGCATTCCACCGAGAATATCGGGGTCGGTCACGACGACGGGACCGGGCTGCGTCATAAAACTGCTCCTGGTTCGCTGCGGCATATTCCAAAAGCAGAGGCTCGCCAAGAGGTAAGCGGCGCCCGGCGCTTTGCCAATTCCGCTTCGGCGACGCGCGAGCCAAGGCCGGGATCCGCGGGGTAGATCGAGCAGGCCGTTCGCATAAACCGGGCAGTCAGAACACGGGTCGATCGGCTCCCTTTCTCTCGACAGCATGCCATTCTAGACGATCGCGGCCTCAGAATGCGTTTTCGCAATCCGGCCCGCGCCAAGCCGCTCCGCCCGACGGCCTTCTGGTCATCGCAACGGCCGCCCCGCTGCACTTGGCGGACGCACTATTGGCGATCGCCGCCCGGTGCTGGTTTGCATCGGAGGGCGCCTATATTATTGGGGGAATGCTGCTGGGGCTGACCGTCCGCGAAATTGTTTTGATCGATCGGCTCGATTTGGCCTTTCGTGCGGGGTTGTGCGTGCTGACCGGGGAGACCGGGGCGGGGAAGTCGATTTTGCTCGATGCGCTGGGCTTGGCGCTGGGGCGCCGTGCCGAGGCGGGGCTGGTGCGGCAGGGTGCCGGAGAGGCTGTGGTCACTGCCGAGTTCGCGGTCGGGCGCAACCATCCGGCATATGCATTGCTGCGCGAGGCCGGGCTCGATGCCGATGCCGAGACGATCGTGTTGCGCCGCTTGCTGCGCAGCGACGGCAAAAGCCGCGCCTTTGTCAATGACGAGCCGGCGAGCATCGGCCTTTTGCGTCAGCTCGGCGACAGCCTTGTCGAAATCCAGGGCCAGTTCGAGCAGCGCGGGCTGCTCGACCCGGCCGAGCATCGCGCGATCCTCGATGCCTTTGCCGAGCCGGCGCTCGATCGGGCGGCATTGGCCGGGGCCTGGCATGCCTGGAGCGAGGCGCGGCAGCGTGAAGCCGAAGCCGCCCGGCTGCTCGCCGCCAGCCGCGAGGAGGAGGAATTGCTGCGCCATCATCTGGCCGAGCTCGAGGCGCTCGCCCTCGAGCCCGACGAGGAGGATCGTCTCGCCGCCCGCCGGACGTTGTTGCAAAACGCCGAGCGGCTGGCCGAAACCTTGGGCGAGGCGATCGGCGAGCTCGACGGCGAAACCGGCGCGCAGGCAGCGCTCGCCCGCGCCGCACGCCGTCTCGAACGCGCCCGAGGCCGCGCCCAAGGGCTTTTCGACGAGGCGCTCGCCGCGACCGAGCGCGCCGCCGCCGAGACCGCCGAGGCGCTCGCCATGCTGGAAGCTGCCGCGCGCGGCCTCGAGCTCGACCCGCGCGAGCTCGAAACCGTCGAGGAGCGGCTGTTCGCTTTGCGTGCCGCGGCGCGCAAGCACCAGGTCGCGGTCGCCGAGCTGCCGGCGCTGCGCGACGCGATCGCGAATCGGCTCGAGACGATCGAGGCCGGGGTCGAGGGGGTCGAAACCCTGGTCCGCCTGACCGCCGCGACGCGCGCCGAATTTGTCGCTGCCGCCGAACGCGTTTCGCGGGCGCGTGCGGAGGCCGCGCGCCGCCTCGACACCGGCGTCGAGGCGGAATTAAAGCCGTTGCGGCTCGACAAGGCACAGTTCCGCACCGTGCTGACCGCGCTCGACGAGCCCGAATGGGGCGAGCATGGCTGCGAGCGCGTGCATTTCGAGATTGCCACGATCCCCGGCGCCCCGTTCGGCCCGCTGGCAAAGATCGCCTCGGGCGGCGAGCTGTCGCGCTTTATGCTGGCCTTGAAGCTCGTTCTCTCGGGGACCTCGTCGGTGCCGACGCTGATTTTCGACGAGGTCGACAGCGGCATCGGCGGTGCCGTCGCCGCCGCTGTCGGCGAGCGCTTGCAGCGGCTCGGCACCAGCTTGCAGGTGCTGGTCGTCACCCACTCGCCGCAGGTCGCGGCGCGCGGCGCCACGCATTGGCGCGTCGCCAAATCCCTCAGCGAGCGCCGGACCGTGACCCGCGTCGAGGAATTGGATCAGGAGACCCGGCGGGAGGAGATCGCGCGCATGCTGTCGGGGCGCACCGTGACCACCGAGGCCCGTGCGGCGGCGGCGAGCCTGATCGCCGGGGGCCGCGCATGACCGCCGCGCGCCGCAGGGCTCCGGTCGCCGAGCCCCGCCCGGTCGAGGCGCTGAGCGAGGACGAAGCCAACAGCGAGCTGGCCGACCTCGCCGCCGAAATCGGGCGGCACGACCGGCTTTATCATACCGACGACGCGCCTGAGATTTCCGATGCCGGATACGACGCGCTGCGCCGCCGCAACGCCGAGATCGAGGCCCGTTTTCCAGAGCTGGTGCGCGCCGACAGCCCGCAGCACCGGGTCGGCGCCGCCCCTGCCGCCGGCTTTGCCAAGGTCACCCACACGCGAGCGATGCTGTCGCTCGAAAACGCCTTCGACGAAGCCGATGTCCGCGATTTTTTTGCCGGCATCCGCAATTTCTTCAGCCGGCCGGCGGACCGCGAGCTGGTCGCCGAAGATGCGATCGAGATCATGGCCGAGCCCAAGATCGACGGGCTGTCGCTGGGCTTGCGCTATGAGCGTGGCCGGCTGGTGCAGGCGGCGACGCGCGGCGACGGCGTGACCGGGGAAGACGTGAGCGCGAACATTCGCACCGTCGGCAGCGTGCCGGGCGCATTGAGCGGGACCGGCTGGCCCGACGTGATCGAAATCCGCGGCGAAATCTATATGGAGCGGCGCGGTTTTTTCGCGCTGAACGAGGAGCGCGCCGCCGCCGGCGAGAGCGTCTTTGCCAACCCGCGCAACGCCGCCGCGGGCTCCTTGCGCCAGCTCGACCCGGCGATCACCGCGCGCCGCCCGCTGGCTTTTTTTGCCTATGCCTGGGGCGAGGCGAGCGCACCCTTCGCCCGCACCCATGCCGAGGCGCTCGACCGTTTCCGCCAATGGGGCTTTACCGTCAACGACCGGTCGCGCCTGTGCCATGGCGTCGGCGAGGTCCTGGCTTATTATCAAAGCATTGCCGCCGATCGCGCCAGCCTGCCCTACGACATCGACGGCGTCGTCTACAAGGTCAACGATCTCGGTCTGCAGGAGCGGCTCGGCATGGTCAGCCGGGCGCCGCGCTGGGCCTTGGCGCACAAATTTCCGGCCGAGCAGGCGCAGACAGTCCTGCGCGACATCCTGGTCTCGGTCGGCCGCCAGGGTGCCTTGACCCCGATCGCGATGCTCGACCCCGTCACCGTCGGTGGTGTCGTCGTCCAGCGCGCCACGCTCCACAACGAGGACGAGATCGCGCGCAAGGACGTCCGCATCGGCGACACCGTCATTGTCCAGCGCGCCGGCGACGTGATCCCGCAGATTGTCGGTGTGGTCGCCGAGCGCCGCCCGCCCGACGCCCGGCCATATCAATTCCCGGACCATTGCCCGATTTGCGGCAGCCTCGCGGTGCGCGAGCCGGGGATGGTGGCGCGACGCTGCACCGGAGGCCTGATTTGCCCGGCGCAGGCGGTCGAGCGGCTGAAGCATTTTGTCGGCCGCAACTCGTTCGACATCGAAGGGCTCGGCTCGAAGCACATCCTTGATTTCTGGCAGGACGGGCTGATCCGCGGGCCGGGCGACATCTTTCGACTGGACCCGGCGGCGATTGCCCAGCGCGAGGGCTGGGCGGAGGTCAGCGCGCAAAAGCTCGTCGCCGCGATCGACGAGCGGCGGCGGATCGCGTTCGACCGCTTTATCAACGCGCTCGGCATCCCGCAGGTCGGCCAGGCGACGGCACGGCTGCTTGCCCGCCATTATCGCTCGCTCGGCCATTGGCGGGCCGAGATGGAAGAGGCGCAGGGACCTGAAAGCGAAGCGCGCGCGGGATTGCTCGATGTGCACGGCATCGGCGCCGACATGGCCGCCGACATCATCGGCTTTTTCGCCGAGCCGCATAATCGCGACGTGCTCGACGATCTGGGGCGCGAGGTCACGGTGCTCGATTATCAGGCGCCGGCGCAACGCATGGCCTCGCCCCTGGCCGGCAAGACCATCGTCTTTACCGGCGCGCTCGACCGCATGAGCCGCTCGGAGGCGAAGGCGCGCGCCGAAGCGCTGGGCGCCAATGTGACGAGCTCGGTCTCGGCCAAGACCGATTACCTCGTCGCCGGCGCCGATCCGGGCTCCAAGGCAACGAAAGCGGCCTCGCTCGGCGTCGCCGTGCTCGACGAGGCCGCCTGGCTGGCGCTCGCCGGCGGGGCCGCCCCGGCCGGCTGACGAGCAGCGGTGCTGCGCATCGACGAAGCCGTGGGCCGGGATCGCGGCGAGCCGGTCCTCGTCTTCGGCCGCGCACCGGCCGAGGAGGCCGCAGCTCGCTCGGCGCGGCTGTCGTTCTCCGCAGTCGATTTGCCGGACAGCAACCGCCGCGAGCCGCCATCCCCCCGCGCCGCCGCCGCACCGGCTCCCGAGCGCGAGCCGCCGGTCGGCTCCCGCTTTCGAGCGCGGCCGTTCGGCCCGGTCGGATCGCTGCTGCTGCATTTGCTGCCGCTCTTATTGCTGCTCGATTGGCCGATGCGGCCGCCGGCCGTGGTGACACCGATCCCGGTGCAGCTGGTGTTCGAGCCACCGCCGGCGCCGCCCCAGCCGCAACCAAAATCCCCGCCGCCGAAGCCGGAGATAAAGCCGCCGAAAGGCCGGATCGCGTCCGAAGACATCGGCGGCAAAGAGGCAAAGGGCAAGGAGGAGACAAAAGAGGAGCCGCCGCCCGCGCCAAAGCCCGCAGCGGCCCCAGAGGCGCCGCAGCAGGAGGCGCTCGCGGTGCCGCCGCCGCTGCCCGAGCCCGCGCCAAGGCCGCAGCCGGTCGAGCCGCCGGTCGAGCATTTCGCGCGGCCGCTGCCAAAGCCGAAACCGACCCCGACGCAGCCGCCGCGCCAACGCGGCCAGGCGCACCTGCTGCTTCTGCCCGCGCCCGGCCGATTTCCCGGGCCGGCGGCGACGCGCAACGAATACCTCGCCTATATCGCCGCCCTGACCCGGCGCCATCTCAACCTGCTGCCGCTGTCGATGGTCGGTGCAAGGCGCGGCGAGACGGTCATCGATGTGCTGGTGATGGACAACGGCACGATCGCGCTGCTGCGGGTCGGGCATAGCTCGGGCTACCCCGACATCGACGAGCGGATCGAGCGAATGATCAGCGCCGTCGGCCGCTTTCCGCCCTTGCCGCAATGGTTCCAAGGGCCGAGCATGCAGCTCGAATTCAAGCTCCGCTTTCCCGAAGCGCTGGATAATTAGGGGCCGAGCCCGTGCAGCAGCAGGTCGATCCGATCGTCGTCTCGGTGATCCAGCATCGTCTCCTGGCGATCGTCGAGGAGATGGGCGAGGCGATGCTGCGCACCGCCTATTCGCAAATCCTGAATTCGAGCCGCGATTTTTCGACTGCGATCTGCGATCTCGACGGCCGGCTGATCGCCCAGGCCGAGCATGTGCCGATCCATGTCGGCGCCTTGCCCTATGCGGCGAGGGCAGTCACCGAGTTTTTTGCCGGCGACATCCATCCGGGCGACGTGTTTCTCCTCAACGATCCCTATCGCGGCGGCAACCATCTGCCCGACCTGACCGCTTTTGTGCCGGTGTTCGAGGCGGGCCGGCCGCGCTTCTGGTCGATCAACCGGGCGCATCAGAGCGATATCGGCGGCGCCACGCACGGCGCCTACAACGCCGCCGCCACCGACATCTGGCAGGAAGGGATTCGGATCACCCCGCTGCGGCTCTACGACGCCGGCAAATTGCGCGCCGATTTATTGGAGATGATCGCCACCAATGTACGCCATCCGCGCGACTTTAAGGGCGATCTCGCGGCGATGATCGGCTCGGCCCATGTCGGCGAGCGCCGGCTCTTGGCGCTCGCGGGGGAATTCGGGTGGACCACCCTGGACGCCGCGATCGAAGCGGTGCTCGACGGCGCCGAGCGCCAGACCCGCGCGGTCATCGCGCAGTGGCAGGACGGCGTCTATCGCGGCGAGGCGCTGCTCGACGACGACGGGCGCGGGAATGAGGACATCCACATCCGCGCGACGGTCACCAAACGCGGCAGCGACCTGACGATCGACCTCTGCGACTCGCACGAGGAGGTGGCGAGCTTTGTCAATTCTTCCTATCCGAACATGCGCTCGGCGGTCGTTGTGGCGCTCTCCTATCTGATCGACCCGGACACGCCGAAAAACGACGGCACCTTCCGTCCGCTGACCGTGATCGCCAAAGAGGGGACCGTGGTCTGGGCGCGGCCGGGCAAGCCCGTGACCCTGGCGACCAACCATTGCGGGCAGGAAATCATGGAGGCGATCGTCAAGGCGCTGGCGCCGGCCTGCCCAGACCGCGCCATGGCCGGCTGGGGCCGCCGCTTTCGGATCGCGATCCAGGGCCGGGACCCGCGCTCGCAAAAGCCGTTCATCTGGCATTTCTTTCAAGCGCGGCCGGGCGGCGGCGCTTCGCCTGCCGGCGACGGCTGGCCCGGTGCCGGTGAATGGCAGGCGGCGGGCGGGATCAAATTCGGCAGCCTCGAAGTGACCGAGGTGCGCTTCCCGCTGTTCTTTCGCTGTCACGAGTTCCGCCCCGATTCGGGCGGCGCCGGCCAATACCGCGGTGGTCCCGGCGGGATCGTCGAAATGGTCGTCGAGACCGCGGAGCCGGCCATCGGCAACACCGCCGGCGACGGCGTGCGCCACGGCGCCTGCGGCATCCTCGGCGGCGCCGACGGTGTCCCGCACCGCTACACGCTCCATTCCGAGGGCCGGCCGCCGCGCCCGATCAAGACCAAGGAAACCGGCCTCGACATCCACCCCGGCGATGTCCTGGTGCTCGAATCCGGTGGCGGCGGCGGCTGGGGCGACCCGCGCGAGCGCGACCCCGCGGCCATCGCCGAGGATGTCGCCACCGGCTTTGTGACCGTCCGACCAAGGTGCGAGCCTGATGCTCGATCAGTTCGGCCGCCCGGTGACCCGCAGAACAGCCGGCAAACCGCCCGACCAAATTGATCGGTCGGTCGGTCGCGCCCAGCAGCATCGCACCGGCGTCCGAGATCATGCTGCCGCCGTCAAACCCAGCCACCACCTGACCGCCCAACTGTTCAAGGATGTTCTGTGGCGAAAGAGGGAAAAGTCTTGCGATTTCAACTGGCTGGGGGACTAGGATTCGAACCTAGACTGGCGGAGTCAGAGTCCGCTGTCCTACCGTTAGACGATCCCCCATCCGCGGTGGGCAGAGGCCAGATACCACAACGCAGCGCAACTGTGTAGGGCGCTTCCTCGGTAGGAGAAAATGCGTCGAACCGCTGCCCGCTGCCCAGACGCCTTTGGGCCGTGATTGTTTGAATATGGCCAGCCTGTGGCATAGGCTCCTAATACGCCAGCGGCGCAGGAGATGCGTCGCATCCCTAACCGGCCGACGCCAACATCGTTGGGGTTGTGCCGGCTGATCGGACTGCCCACCTGCCGCTCTCAAGGCCGGATGCGGATGAGACCGGGAGATCGACTGATGAAAAGCCTGGTCGCGGCGTCAATCAGCGCCGCAAGAGTCCTCCGGCTCTGCCTTGCCCTGTCGCTCGCGGGCATCGCCGCCGCCGGAGCGGCGCTCCCCGTTGGCCCGCAAGACAATGTCCGCAGCTTTTACAGCGTGCTGCTGCAGACGATGCAGAACGCGCGCGCCCTGGGAGAGAGCGGACGGTATGCGGCACTGTCACCGGTGGTTCACCGGGTCTTCGATCTGGCGGTCATGGCGCGGCTCGCCGTTGGCCCGGCCTGGGACGGCTTAACCTCGATCCAGCGCGAGCAGGTGACCGGAGCATTTGGACGCTATGTCACCGCCACTTACGCCGACCGCTTCGACGGCTACTCCGGCGAACGGCTGGAGGTAACCGGCGAGCGGCCCTACGGCGCCGGCGTGGTCGTGCAAACCAAGATCGCCAGACCCGGCAGCGACCCGGTGGAGATCGACTATCTGATGCGCCAGAACCAGGGCCTCTGGCAGATTTCGGATGTCTATCTCGACGGCACGATCAGCCAGCTCGCAACCCAGCGCTCGGAGTTTCAGTCGATCCTGCGCCGCCAAGGGGTCGACGGGCTGATCTCGGCCCTAAATCGCAAAGTGGATTTGCTGACCCGCAATGTCGCCCGATCGCGTTAGAGCGGCTGCCGATCAAATTGCACCGCGCTCACCCCCACCCCGACCCTCCCCCATCAAGGGCTCACCTATGCACATTTCTCAGGATGGCACGGGCCTTGCTGAAGGCGGCGAGCCTGGTGAGCCCGTGGCGCATCGTGATCGGCCCGGGTGGACTTTCCGAGGCGTACCCCTTCCAGCCGCCGAGGCGAGCGATGATCCAGCTTGCCCAGGCCAGGGAACCGGCGGGATGAGGGTTTTTCTGCTTTGCGGTTCGCCCTTCGAGGGCGGGCTGCTGGAGGCCGAGAGCTTCGATCTCGTCGGCCGTGAAGACCTCCGCGGCGGGGATTGGGGTGGTGCCGTCGCGGGCCTGGACCAGTTGCATGATGCGGGTGGCGGCGAGGGTGGCAAGAAAGGCGAGTTTGCCGAGGCCCTCGGCGGTCTCGACTTGACTGGCCTCGATATCGAGGCCCTGGCGTTTGAGGGTCCAGAACAGCTGCTCGATATTCCAGCGCCGGCGATACCACTCGACGATCTGCCGGGCGTCGTCAGCGGTGTTGACGAGGTGGGTGGTCAGGAGCCGCCAATGCAGCGGCGGCGCGGCGCCGGCGCGCGCGGCGCACTCGCGCACATCGACGACATGGAGGGCCACGCTCTCGGGCAGCGCTCCGCGCAAATCCGACGACCGGCGCAGCCAGTGCGGGCACCTCAGCTCGACCATGCCAAAGCGCAGCTCCATCTGCGCCCGGCGCGCCGGGCGGCCCGGCTGGCGGGGCACCTCCAACTCGAAGCAGCCGGCGATGGCAAGCCGGTCGGTCGTGGCAAACAACGAACCGCCGCCGCGCAGAGAGCGGTTTTGCGCGGCACGTGCGAGCAGGTGCAGGTTGGCCGCGCGCGGCCGCGCCCAGCTCTGGTAAATGTCGGCCTCGCGGTCGCTGACCACGGTGACCAGCTCGGCGCCGGCCAACACCGTCTCGGCGGCGCTGATCCCGTCTTGCCAGCGCTGCGCTTCCTTGGCCGCCATCGGTCGCTGGCGACGGGGTGTCGTGATCTTGCCGCGACGCACCCACAGCTTGGCCCAGGCCAGCCCGAGACAGCGCCCGCCCGCCGCCTCGATGGCCAGCAGCGGGTGCAGAAACAAGCCCTGGTCGGTGCCGTTGCCGACCGGGCCCAGTCCGCGCGTGCGCCGCGCATGGCGCTGAAAATTCAGCTCTGTGGTGTCCTGGATCGCCAAGACATGGCGACAGCCTTGGGCCACTCGCCCAACCCACTCGCCGGTCCCCCGGTTGAGCGCTTCCAGGCTCACCCGATCATTGCGCAGAAAGCGGCCGAGCTTAACCTCCTCGGCGCGATGGCGAGCCAGCTGCCGCAGCCGCACGGTCGAACGCTCGACCAGGCGCTCGACAAACAGCGCCCCCTTTTTCCAGCCGGGCATCCCCGAACTGGCCAATCGCGAACCCGTCCATGCCGATCCCCTCTTCAACATGTAGCGGTTCGCGCCAACAAGCTCACATGATGCGGGAGCTGCGCAATGCCCAATCCCAGGGTGAGTCAAAATGCCGCACCCTTCGTAAAAGATGTGTGCATAGGTGAGCCCATCAAGGGGGAGGGCCTTTATCAGCACGCCTGTTTGTGCTCCCGCCCCTCGATGGGGGCGGGTCGGGGTGGGGGTGAGGCGTCGCCGAGTCCATCGCTATCGCAGGTCCGGAAAGTCTTCCTCCCAGAACTCGGCTTCGGCGCGTGCGGCGTTGGCGGCGCGGCGGGCGGCCTCGGTGGTGCGCAATTCGACGCGGCGGATTTTGCCGGAGATCGTCTTTGGCAGCTCGGCGAATTCGAGGCGGCGGATCCGCTTGTAGGGTGCCAGATGCGCGCGGATATGCCGGTAGATCGAGAGCGCGGTGTCGCGGGTCGACGGCTGGTTCGCGGCCAACGCCACAAACGCTTTGGGCACGGCGAGGCGGATCGGATCGGGTGACGGCACGACCGCGGCCTCGGCCACCGCCGGGTGCTCGATCAGCAGGCTTTCGAGCTCGAACGGGCTGATCCGGTAGTCCGAGGCTTTGAACACGTCGTCGGCGCGGCCGATATAAACATAGTGACCATCGGCTTCGCGCGTTGCCACATCGCCGGTGCGGTAGACGTCACCCGCGATCGGCTCGACCCGCCCATCCTCGCCCTGATAGCCCTGCATCAAGCCCAACGGCGGCGGATCGAGCGCCAGGCACAATTCGGCCTCCTCCCGCTCCGCACCCGCCTCGTCGATGAGGCGCACGCGGTAGCCGGGCGCCGGCCGGCCCATCGCCCCGGGTTTGACCTGCTGCCCCGGAAAGTTGCCGACCTGCAAGGTCGTCTCGGTCTGGCCGTAGCCGTCGCGGATGGTCAGCCCCCAGGCGGCCCGGACCCGCTCGATGATCTCGGGGTTCAAGGGCTCGCCGGCGCCGACGACCTCGCGCAGGCTCGGCTGCCACGCGGCGAGGTCTTCCTGGATCAGCATCCGCCAGACCGTCGGCGGCGCGCAGAACGTCGTCACCCCGCAGCGCACGATCGTGTCGAGCAGAGACTTTGCGTTGAAGCGCGGCTGGTTCAGCATAAAAATCGTCGCCCCGGCGTTCCACGGCGCAAAAAAGCAGCTCCACGCGTGCTTCGCCCAGCCCGGCGACGAAATATTCATATGTATGTCCCCCGGCTTTGCCCCGAGCCAATACATCGCCGTCAACAGCCCAACCGGATAGCTCTGGTGGCTGTGCAATACGAGCTTGGGCCGGGCGGTCGTGCCCGAGGTGAAATAAAGGAGCAGCGGGTCGCTCGCGCGGGTCTCGCCGTCGGGCGCGAAATGCGCCGGCGCGTCGTAGCCTTCTTCCCAGCGATGCCAGCCGGGGGCGGCGCCGCCGACCGCGATCCGGGTGTAGTCACCCGGCAGATCGGCGAATTTGCCGGCATTGTCGGCGCCGGCGACGACATGGCGCACCCGGCCGCGAGCGAAGCGGTCGACGAGGTCGTCGCGGCTCAGCAACGTCGTCGCCGGAATGATGACGGCCCCCAATTTCATCGCCGCCAGCATGCATTCCCACAGCGGCACGACATTGCCGAGCATCAAGAGGAGCCGGTCGCCGCGGGAGACGCCGAGACCGCGCAGATAATTGGCGAGCCGGCTCGACCGCTCGGATAGCTCAGCGAAAGCAAGCCGGCTTTCCGACCCGCCCTCATCGACGATCCATAACCCCGGCCGGTTGTTGCCGGCCGCCATCGGGTCGAAATAATCGAGCGCCCAGTTGAACCGGTCGAGCACCGGCCAGCGAAAATCGCGATAGGCGCGCTCGTAATCCTCACGATTGGCGAGCAGAAAATCCCGCGCCTCGATAAAATTCGTCGCCGACATCGCCGCCCCTCCGGCCGCTTCGCCCGGGCATTATAGCGCGCGCCGGCCCCGTCCGCTCCGCCGACGCAGCATCCGCTTACCCTAATCCGCGGCCATGGCGGGGCGCTGGCCGAGGTGGTGGAGGCAGCGGTCGATCCAGAGCTTGGTCAATTTTTCCTGCGCGCCGTTTTGCGAGAGCCGGCGGTGGAGGGCGGCGAAATCGACCTGGTCCATTTCCTGGTCCTGGTTGAAGCAGGAAAAGACCACGGTCTCGGTGCCGGTCACGGGGTCACGGTGGCGCTGCAGGCACTGCGCGCAAATTTCCTTCATCATGCATTGCATCGGCGAGTTGATCGAGGCGATCGCCCGGTGGCCCGGCCGGAAATATTGCTTGAGCCGTGCCCGGCGCGCCTCGGCGACCGCGCTCATCATGCCGTCCGAGCCGATCGCGACGATGCGGTCGATTTCCCGAAGCGGGATCGCGACCGGCCCCAATTCGCCGGCCCCATAAGCGGCGATCGCCTCGACGATATTGCCGACAAACGCGCAATCCTGCGGCCGGCCGGGGAGAAAGCCCGGCGCCTCGTCGCAGCACCACACCACACAATCGGCGGCCTCTTCGATATCGGCCACGCGATAGCGGTCCGCCAATGTTTTGTAGCCGGCGAAATAGAGGACGCGCGAGCCTTTGGCCCGCAATGCCGCGGCGATCGAGAACAAGACCGCATTGCCGAGCCCGCCGCCGACGAGGAGCACACTTTCGCCGGCCGGGGTCTCGGTCGGCGTCCCGGTCGGCCCCATCAGGATCACCGGCTCGCCCGGCTTCAACAGAGCGCAGAGGTCCGACGAGCCGCCCATTTCGAGGACGATCGTCGACAGGAGACCCCGCTCGTGGTCGACACTGGCGCCGGTCAGCGCCAAGCCCTCCATCGCCAGGGTGGTGCCGTCGACACGCGGCGCCAAAGCCTCGTAATTCTGCAGGCGATAAAACTGGCCGGGCTTGAAGGCGCGCGCCGCCATCGGCGCCTTGATGACGATTTCAACGATTTTCGGCGTCAGGCGGATCACATCGCGCACCCGCGCGCGCAGCTCGTCGTCGAGCCGCACCTTCATCTCGTCGGGTGCGGGCGCGCTCGGCGCCAACCGCGCCAGCATGCGGCTGACCACCGGGTAGCCGAGCGTTGCCCCACCCATCGCCTTGACCACATTCCCGGAAAAGCTCGGGTGCAGATCGCCGAAAAAGCTGATCGCGCGCCCGTCTTCGCGCAATTTCATCAGCACCCGCACGGCACCCGGCTTGGCGACCCGTTCCGGCGTCACCGCGTTGCCGTCTTCGTCGAACGCCTGGAAGTAGCGTCCGTCGAGCGCCGCGTTCACCGGGTCTTCGCGCGCCAGCACGGTATTGGGCTGGGTCCCGGCGGCGACGAGGATCGTGCGCCCCGGCATCAGGACCTCTTCGGTCTTGCCGTCGGACCCGCTCGCCGGGCGCGACAGCCGCAATGCCGTCGCCTGCCCGAAACGGTCGGTCTCGACCGCGACGGGGGTCAGCGCTTCGGCAAAACGGATGCCTTCCTCCATCGCCTTTGCCACCTCCTCGTGGTTCAAGGTGTAGCTCGGCGAGTTGACGAGGCGCCGGCGATAGGCGATCGTGACCCCGCCCCAGCTTTCGAGCAGCGCCGTCAATCGCGGTGCACGGCCCTCGCGACGGGCGGCCTCGCGCTCCGCGCGGATCGCACGGGCATGGGCAAGGAATTCGTCGGCGGCTTCACGCTCGGCCGGGTTCCATTCGGCGCGCACCGCCCGTTCGCCGCGCTCGGCCGCCAGCGTCTCGTAGCGCGCCAGAAATTTTTCGACCTGCACCGGATAATAGGCGAGCGATTCGGTCGCCGTATCGATCGCGGTCAGCCCGCCGCCGATCACCACGACCGGCAGCCGCACGCTGAGGTTGGCGATGCTGTGGGTCTTGGCCGCACCGGTCAATTGCAATGCCATCAGGAAATCCGAGGCTTGCCTCACCCCCGGCGCCAGATTGTTCGGCATCGGGATGACCGTCGGCCGCCCGGCGCCGGCGCACAGCGCGACATGATCGAAGCCGAGCTCAAAGGCGCTATCGACTGTGATCGTGCCGCCGAAGCGCACCCCGCCATAGATCGCGAATTGGCGCCGGCGCTCGAGCAGCAGGCGCACGATCTTCAGGAAATTCTTGTCCCAGCGCACGGTGATGCCGTATTCGGCGACGCCGCCGAACCCGGCCATGACCCGGTCGTCGAGATTCTCGACGAGGCTCGCGATGTCGCGGATCGGCGCAAACGGAACCCGGCTGCCGTCGAGCGCCACGCCGGAGATGTCCGCCGGCAGCGGCTCGATCTTCAGCCCGTCGATCGCCGCAACGAAATGGCCGTCATTGACGAGGTGGTGCGCCAGGGTGAAGCCGGCGGGACCGAGCCCGACCACCAGCACCTTTTTTCCGCTCGCCGGCCGCGGCACCGGCCGGCGCAGGCTGAGCGGGTCCCACCGCGTCAACAGCGAATAGATTTCAAAACCCCAGGGAAGAGCGAGCACGTCCTTCAGGGTGCGGGTCTCGATCTGCGGGATATCGACCGGGTCCTGGCGCTGGTAGATGCAGGCCTTCATGCAGTCGTTGCAGATGCGGTGGCCGGTCGCCGCACAAATCGGGTTGTCGACGGCGACGATGGCCAGGGCGCCAAGGCTATACCCGCGCGCCGCGACCAGATTCATTTCGGAGATCTTTTCTTCGAGCGGGCAGCCGGCGAGGGTCACACCAAAGGCGCTCTTCTTAAAGCTCCCGTCTTTCTCCTTGAGGCCCTTCGAGCAGCTGTCCTTGCCCTGATTGTGGCACCAGATGCAGTAATTCGCCTGGTCGAGCGCGCCCACGAGATCGGTGCCGCGGTCGGTCAGCGCAAAGCCCTCGCGCCGCCGCCATTCGTCTTCGGGCAGGCGCAGCATCGCCACGCCGTCGCGCTCTATCGTCTCGACCGGGACGAGATGGTGCATATCGAGCCGGTGCGGCACCTTGAACAGCACGCCGCGCCGGTGCTTTTTGCGGCCCGCCGGCGCCAGCGTCGCCCAGGCGGCATAGCGCTGCGCCAGATCGAGCGCTGCGGCATTGCCGGCCTCGTCGTCGAGCCAGCGCGCGACGTGCTCGGCATAGCGCCGCTCCCAGCCCGCGACGTCGTCGTCCGGTCTGCCGATCCAGCGTGTCGAGCTCGCGGGCGAGCGCCGGGCCGTCGAGGGCCGCAGCATCCGCCTCCGTCACACCCTTGACCGCGCGGCGCTGCACAAAGAGGCGCTTGACCGAATAAAGCGGCGCCAGCTCGTGATGCCGCGCCTGCAAGGCTCGTGCTTCCGGGCCGATGCCGAACAGCTCGCCCAGAAAATCTTCGACGTGGGGCGCCAACTCGACGAGCAGCTCGGACTCGGCCGAATGACCGAGGCCGTCCGGATCGCGTCGCGCCGCCACCAGCCGATGGTGCAAGCCGCGATCGGCCTCTGCTAGGTGGGTGACAAAGGCCCGATCGATGCGGACGAGCCCGTCGCGATCGTAAAGATCGGCAAAAGAAAGCCCGTGCGCGAGAGCGAGAGCGGCCATGACAGCTTGTTATGGGAAGTGCCGCTGCGAAACCAACGGCAAATCGCCGCGACCAGCCCTGCATTCCCTTCGCGGCCGCAGAATCGGTCGGGGCGAATCCCGCCGAACCAAGCCTACCGCCGCCCTCCCGGGGCCTGCATTGCCCCGCCGGATCAGATGACCTCGGGCCCCCCACCCCAACCTCCCCGCGCGGGCAGCAGGGCTGTCCGCAGCGCAAAATCCGTCTGCCCTTCTCGCCGGCTTGATCTCCGTTCGGACGCAACTTGAGATTGTCTTGCGCGGGCTTGACCCGCGCATCGCTACGACTTTGCTTCCCAGCGGTCAGATGGCCCTGGGTCGAGCCCGGCCAAGACAACCGTTGCTCGTTAAATCGCAGAGCGAAACCCGGCAGAGACCTGAGCGGGATTTCCTCGGACGGTCCTGTGTGCGCGGGAATGGAAGGGTGGTTTGCCCGATTTTGGGCAAATTCCTTGTTTAATTGCTGCTTGATTTGTAGGATCGGCGCGCATGTCCGAACCAAACGAGCTCGGGGAATTGGTCGCCTATCTC
This sequence comes from uncultured Alphaproteobacteria bacterium, assembly GCA_963702685.1. Taxonomy (GTDB): domain Bacteria; phylum Pseudomonadota; class Alphaproteobacteria; order ATCC43930; family CGMCC-115725; genus AP-15. The sequence goes on from CAVPDQ010000022.1 coordinate 64,879, forward strand.
GCCCGCACCAGCCGGCTGAGCCCGGCGGAGGCGGTGCGGCTGGTCGGCGAGGTGCTGTCGTTTCTCGACGAGCGGCCGGAGGAATTCGTCTGCCGCCGGCACCGCGCATTGCAAGCCGACGGCCTGTCGAACCCCGAAATCTTTGCGCGGCTGATGGCGGAGCTGAGGCATTGGCGGTTTCGCGCGCCGGCCTACAGCGAGCGGCAGCTGCGCCGGATCATCTATGGCTGAGGAGACCCGAGCATGTGCGGCATCGTCGGTTACATCGGCAGGCGCGACGCAGCGCCGATCCTGGTCGAAGGGCTGCATCGGCTCGAATATCGCGGCTATGATTCGGCCGGGATCGCGATCGCCCGCGGCGGCGAGCTGCGTCTGGCCAAATGCAAGGGCCGGGTGCGCGAGCTCGAAAAGCTGCTGCCGGCGCGCTTCAAAGGCCCGGCCGGCATCGCCCATACGCGCTGGGCGACGCATGGCGAGCCGAGCGACCGCAATGCCCATCCGCATTGCGATACCGAGAACCGGATCGCCGTCGTCCATAACGGCATCATCGAGAATGCCGCGCAATTGCGCGCCCGGCTCGAAACGGACGGCGTCGTCTTTCGCTCGGAGACCGACACCGAGGTGCTGGCACACCTGATCGCGGCGATGCCGCCGGGACCGCTCGATGCCGCGGTGCGGGCAGCACTCCGGCTGGTCAGCGGGACCTACGGGCTCGCCGTCCTCGACGCGGCACATCCCGATATGATCGTCGTCGCCCGCAACGGCAGCCCGGTGGTGCTCGGGATCGGCGAGCGCGAGATGTTTTTTGCTTCCGATGCCGCAGCGCTCGTCCGCCATACCCGCAGCGTCGTCCATCTCGACGATGGCGAGGTGGCGCTGGTGCGCGCCGACGGGTACGAGACCGCGACCCTCGATGGCGGGCCGACGTCAAAGACGCCATCGACGATCACCTGGACCAACGAGGCCTACGAGCGCGGCGATTTCGCGCATTTTATGCGCAAGGAGATCGCCGAGCAGCCCGAGGCGGTGGCGCGGACCTTGAGCGGCCGGCTGGAGCCGCGGTTCCAGACGGCGCATCTCGGCGGCATCGACCTCGGCGCGCGCGACTTGCTCGAAATCCGCCGGGTCAAGATCCTGGGCTGCGGCTCCGCCTTTATCGCCGGCGTGATCGGGGCGCAGCTGATCGAGCAATTGGCGCGGCTCCCGGCGCAGGCCGAGCCCGCCTCCGAATTCCGCTACCGCAACCCGGTCATCGAGGGCGACACGCTCTATATCGCGGTCAGCCAGTCGGGCGAGACCTTCGACACGCTCGCCGCAGTCCAGGAAATCAAGCGCAAAGGCGGACGCGTTCTCGGCATCGTCAATGTCGTCGGCAGCACGATCGCGCGCGAATGCGGGCGCGGCATCTACCTCCACGCCGGCCCCGAAGTGGCGGTGGTGTCGACCAAGACGTTCACCTCTACCGCGGTGGCGTTTGCGCTGCTGGCGATCCATCTCGGCCGCATCCGCGACTTGTCCACCGCCGATGGCGGCCGTCTCCTGGCGGCGTTGGCGGGGCTGCCCGAGCGGATCGAGGGCCTCCTCGCGCGCGAGACCGAGATCGAGCGGCTGGCCGAACGGATCGTCGCCAGCGAGCACGCCTATTTTGTCGGCCGCGCCGCCGGCTATGCGGTCGCCATGGAGGGGGCGCTCAAGCTGAAGGAGGTCAGCTATCTGCACGCCGAAGCCTACCCGGCCTCCGAGCTGAAGCACGGGCCGCTCGCCCTGGTGTCGCCCGAAACCCCGACGATTGTCGTCATCCCGCGCGACGACCTGTTTCAAAAGAATATCTCGACGATCGAAGAAATCCGGGCGCGACGCGGCCCGGTGCTGGCGATCACCCAACCCGGCGGATTGCCGGTGGCGGTCGAGGCGGCGTTCGAGGTGCCGGAAGCCGCGCCCGAGCTCGATCCGATCCTGCTCAACATCCCGCTCCAGCTCCTCGCCTACCAGGTGGGGCTGAAGCGGGGTTGCGACATCGACCGACCACGAAACCTGGCGAAATCCGTCACCGTCGAATAGCGCGGCAACGCGGTGGCGCAGCTTGAATATTACAGATCTCGACGCGGGTGAAACGCGTGCGCGCGGACCCATATGTGCCTAGAGGTAAGAGGGGGATGCGGGATGCCGGAACCCGAACAAGGGACTGTTCAAAGGTGAGCCAGGGTGCTCACCGAGCAGGTGGCTTCCTTTGGGGACTGCAATTCAAGCCTGTCGTTCGAGACCGGACCGCTTCCTAAACGACGATTCGCCAGCAAGAATATATTACCCGCACCCGTGCTGAGCTTCGCGAAGGCTCATCCCGTGCCCAGGGACCGCGATGAAAAACGCCCCGTCGACGTGATCGGCAGCGCCATCACGGTCACGCGGTTCGCGACGGGGAGGAGACGGAACAACCGGAAACCGACCGCAATAATAGTACCGCGCACGCGCTCGGCTGCGGCGGGGGAGAGGCTCGGGTCACTAAGACGGTGCCGGAGTGTCGGGGATTGAGATAGCGCGCAAGACAGCTAAGAAACGATGGGAAGCCGTGGGTATTGATACTGGGGATTCCAAATGATATTTTCATCAAGCATATTTTCACGAATTCCTTTTATGATGATGTATGGTTGCATCAGAGGGTCCGAGAAGCGATACCGGTATTGTCTGGGTAATCCTCTCCTTATCAAAATATCTCCGCGCCTGTTCGTAATAAACTCCGACAAATGTCGCTGAATGTGCGCATGCTTCCGCGGGTCACCAATAATATGGCTGAACGGCCCCAACGCCTTTGACGGCGTAAAGAAGCCACTTTCGTCGGTTTCCGCAAGAGCACAAGATAGAAGGACTTCACGAAACAGATTGTCCGCTTGATTGCTTTGCGTTGCCACTCGATATTCCTCAAAAAAGGACTCTCCGCTTTCGGCTATTAATTTATCCATCGCACAGCGCACATCATCTTCAGACACGTCAAGGCTATGTCGGCGCACAGCGTTTTGACAAGCGAATTTTCCAAGTATTTGGACATAATATGGCAGACCAAGTGAAAGTTTGATTGTCATTGTGCGCGCCCCTCCAGAAAACGTAATCGGAGTCTGGCAAACACGTTTATCTATCACTTCGTTCATGTCGAGTACATTCATTCTATTTAATTTTATGGGAGAAAGAGTGCGCCGCAAAGATTGGTGGTCTTTCACCAGCTCCCCGATATTTTCAGCCACTCCTACCAAGATAATTGTAACGTTCACAGTATAATCGTATAACGATTTAAGAACGTTTGCTGACAACTCTTTGGCGTTGGTGTCTGCGAGTTTGTCAAATTCGTCAATAATGATTATAGGAATGGCGTTGGCGCGACATTTTTGCAACTCTTGTCTTATGTTGTCAGGTGAAACCTGCTCATAAGCGGTTGATATGGGAACTAGTTCAGAGCGGCCAATCTGTATACTTACTGTCCTGAATTCATCAAGGGCTTTTAGCCAAATTGAAGAAAAGGTATCCGACGGGTCTGCTTGTACGCGCGCAGCTATCACGGTCTGTAAGCGCTCATTGTAGCGTTTCCAAAAGACATTTGCGATAGATGTCTTGCCAACGCCCCGTTCCCCGTATAGTACCACGTGCTTACCTGGTTCGAGGACCGTCTCCAGCATCCGCAAAATTTCACCTGGTCGACCGGCAAAGAGGTCTTCCTCACGAACTGGCGCTCCGCTGAACAGCCGACCTATCTCCCATTCTAAGGCGATCCAGTCGGCCTCAGTTCGAGGCGCAGAGTCTGATGTTCCTAATTCGTTCATTTCCAGAACGCTCGCATCGAGGCAAATCGTCTAAGTATGCCTGCTATGGTTTTAAGTCGAAGTCAATAGGCTTTGAGTGCCTTTATGCGAGGGCATCTCCCACGCGCTCGATTAAGCGAGCGGTCGGATGCTCGATCAACAGCACGGACAAGTTGTTGCCGAACGCCAGCGAGATCGCTCCCCATCTACCACGATGAGCACGTCCGCGGCGTGAAGGCGCGCCGGGCACAGCGCGCTCCAAGGTGAAAAACGCCACGCAGCTTGCGTGCGGATGATCCGACGATTGGCGACGATTTAACATAGACGGTGATCGAAGCCGAATCGAAGCTGCTGATCAACTACATGGTCGGCGGCCGGGACACGGAGTTCGCTACGGTGCGATGAGACGATCCTCGTGGACGGCTCGCGAATCGGGTGCAACTGACGACGGACGGCCAGAGGGCATATCTCTGGTACGACTTCGTGCGGGTTCACGGACGCTCCGGTGAGCCCCGCAACGGCGGCCGAAATCGAGAGGACGTGGTTCGGCTGATCGAGCCCCGTGAAGACCTCCGCTTCGGGGCGTAGCTCGCCGGCTAATTGTTACAATTCTAACTGAGACACTACCCGCTTCGGCGGGCGATTGCGCGGTGCGCGGCCGGCGAGCTACGATCAACGATCAACGAGCTACGATCAAAAAGCGCGTTCCGCCGGTGCGGATGGTGACGGCAGCAACCCCACCAGGGAGGACACCCATGGTCAAATTGCAAGTCAATGGCCAGCAGCACGCGTTCGACGGCGATACGTCAATGCCGCTGCTGTGGTATTTGCGCGACGAGCTCGGTTTGACCGGCACCAAATTCGGCTGCGGCATGGCGCTGTGCGGCGCCTGCACGGTCCATGTCGACGGGCAGGCGGCGCGCGCCTGCATCACCGCGATCGGCGATATCGACGGCCGCTCGGTGGTGACGATCGAAGGCCTCGATCCGCAGGGCAACCATCCGGTGCAACGGGCCTGGCGCACGCTCAACGTGCCGCAATGCGGCTATTGCCAGGCCGGGCAGATCATGCAGGCGGCGGCGTTGCTGGCGACCAGCAAGAACCCGTCCGAAACCGAGATCGCCAGCGTCATGAGCGGGAATATCTGTCGCTGCGGCTGCTATCAGCGGATCACCGCCGCGATCAAGGCGGCCGGGACGGGGGCATGACCATGAGCGCCCTTCATATCGCGATCGAAAACGTCAGCCGCCGTGGCTTTCTGCGCGGCGTGCTGGCGACCGGCGGGCTCGTCGTCGCGGCCGAGCTGGTGCCGGCGCATCGGGCATTCGCTTACGCCACCGGCGCCGCCAAGATGGCCGGCGGCGTGGTCAGCGATCCGCATGTCTTTGTCTCGATCGACCCCAGCGGCATCGTCACGATCATCGCGCACCGGGCCGAGATGGGCACCGGCTCGCGCACCAGCCTGCCGATGGTCGTCGCCGACGAGCTCGACGCCGATTGGGCGCGCGTGCGCGTCAAGCAATCGCCGGGCGACGAGCAGAAATACGGCAACCAGAACACCGACGGCTCGCGCAGCATGCGCCATTTCATCCAGCCGATGCGGCAATGCGGTGCGGCCGCACGGCGGATGCTGGAAACGGCGGCGGCGCAGCGCTGGGGCGTCGATATCGGCGAAGTGCAGGCGCAGAACCATGAGGTCGTGCACAAGCCGACCGGACGCAAGCTCGGCTATGGCGACCTCGCCGCGGCGGCCGCCGCATTGCCGACGCCCGCGCCCGATCAGATCAAGCTGAAGGACGAATCCACCTTCCGCTATCTCGGCAAAGGCGAAGTCCAGATCGTCGATTTGTTCGACATCACGACCGGCCGTGCGACCTACGGCATCGACGCCAAATTGCCCGGCATGAAATACGCGGTCGTCGCGCGCCCGCCGGTGCTCGGCGGCAAGCTCGCCTCCTATGATGCGAGTGCCGCGATGAAGGTGCCGGGAGTAGAAAAGGTCGTGGTCATCGAGGGCACTCCGCCGCCGGCGAAATTCCAGCCGGTCGGGGGGGTCGCGGTGGTCGCCGCCAACACCTGGGCGGCGATGAAGGGGCGCGAGGCGCTGGTCGTGCACTGGGACGACGGCCCGCACGGCAGCTATGATTCGGCCGCCTATAAGAGCCAGCTCCAGCAGACCGCGAGCCAGCCGTGCAAGGTCGTGCGCAACGACGGCGACGCCGACAAGGCGCTGGCTTCGGCGGCGAAGACCGTCTCGGCCGAATACTACGCCCCGCACCTCGCGCATGCGTCGATGGAGCCGCCCAACGCCACGGTGCGCGTCGCCGACGGCAAGTGCGAAGCCTGGGCGCCGGTGCAGAGCCCCGGCAACACGCAGGAGGAATTGGCCAAAAAGCTCGGCCTCAAACGCGAGGACGTGACCGTCAACGTCACGCTGCTCGGCGGCGGCTTTGGCCGCAAGTCGCAATGCGACTATGTGCTCGAAGCGGCATTGCTGTCGCGGGCGATGGGCGGCGCGCCGGTCAAGGTGCTGTGGACGCGCGAGGACGATCTCCACAACGACTACTTCCATACCGTCTCGTTCGAGCGCCTCGACGCCGGGATCGATCAGCAGGGTCGCGTCGTCGCCTGGCGGCACCGCAGTGTCGCGCCCACCATCGCAGCGATCTTCGGCCCCGACCCGAAGCGTGAATCGCCGGGCGAGCTCGGCATGGGCTTGATCGACGTGCCGTTCGCGATCCCCAATCTGCGGTGCGAGAACGGCGAAGCCGAGGCGCATACCCGGATCGGCTGGTTCCGCTCGGTCTCGAACATCCCGCACGGCTTTGCGGTGCAGTCCTTTGTCGCCGAAATCGCCCATGCCTTGGGGCGCGATCCCAAGGATCTGCTGGTCGAGCTGATCGGCCCGCCGCGCATCGTCGATCCGCGCAAGTCGCAGGATGTCGGGGCGTTCCCCAATTACGGCGACCCGTTCGAGACCTTCCCGATCGACACCGCACGGCTGCGCCGGGTCGTCGATGTCGTCGCCGAAAAGGCGGGATGGGGCCGGAAGCTGCCGCCGCGGCACGGGCTCGGCATCGCCGCCCATCGCAGCTTCCTGAGCTATGTCGCCACCGTGGTCGAGGTCGCGGTCGACGACAAGGGCGGGATCTCGGTGCCGCGCGTCGAAACCGCGATCGATTGCGGCTTTGCCGCCAACCCCGAGCGCATCCGCTCGCAAATCGAGGGGGCGGCGGTGATGGCGCTGAGCCTCGCCAAATACGGCGAGATCAGCTTCAAGAACGGGCGCGCGCAGCAGAACAACTTCGACGGCTTCCAGGTCACGCGCATCGACGAATCGCCGGCTGTGACGCATGTGCACATCATCCCGGCGACGATCGACGTGCCGGCGAGCGGGGTCGGCGAGCCGGGCGTGCCACCCTTCACGCCGGCGCTGTGCAATGCGATCTTTGCCGCCACCGGCAAACGCATCCGCAACCTGCCGATCCGCGACCAGCTGGCGAGCTGAGGCCGGGGCACGGGCGGGCAGGGTCCCGCCCGTCGCCGCTATCGACACGCTTTGACGGATGTTGGGGGGAACGAGGTTGGCGGGGGATTGCGACCGCTGGTGGGCGAGCCGCCGGATCGGCCGGCGCGCGGCGCTTTGTGTCGGGCTCGGCCTCTTCGCCGCACCGCGCCGGGGTGCGGCGCAGGACGATCCCAAGCGGGCGCGGCCGCGCCCGGGTGACGTGCTGGTCAAGACCGGCGGCGCTGATAATACACCGCTGAAGGCGACGGATCTGCCGCCGGGCGGGCCGCAGGTCTTCGCCTGGCCGATGGACCCCGCCGACAAGACCGTGCGCGACGGCACCCGGCTGAACAAGGTTTTGCTGCTGCGGCTCGACCCCGCCGGCTTCGATCCGGCCACGCTGGCCCGCGCGGCGGACGGCGTCGTCGCTTATTCGGCGATCTGCCCGCACACCGGCTGCGAGGTGATGAGCTGGCACCCGGAGACGCAGCGGCTCGAATGCCCGTGCCATTTTTCGCAATACGATCCAAAGGCCGGCGCGCGGGTGGTCAGCGGGCCTTCGCCGCGCGCCCTGCCGGCGCTGCCGCTGAAAAGCGCCGACGGCCGGCTCGTCGTCGCCAAGCCGTTTACCGGCCGGGTCGGGTTCCAGCAGATTTGAGACCAAGTCCAGGCAAAACGGGAGAGAACGCCAATGCTGCATGAAATCTCGAATTTCCGTGACGGCGGCGGTCGCGGGCGGGCTCGCCCTGCTGCTGTCGGCCGGCGCGGCGCTGGCGCAAAAGCCGTCGCCGCCGCAGCCGCAGCCGGAATCGCCGGCGCCGGTGCCGCCGGTCTTGCAGAACTACAAGCCGGTGACGGCACAGGAGCTGAAGCAGCCGGCGGACGGCGAGTGGCCGATGTACCGGCGCACCTATGACGGCTGGGGCTACAGCCCCTTGGCCGGGATCACCCCGGCCAATGTCGGCCAGCTCAAGATGGTCTGGACCCTGGAGACGGGTCAGGTCGAAGGCCACCAGGCGCCGCCGATCGTCCGCGACGGCGTCATGTTCGTCGCCACCCCGGGGAACCAGGTGCTGGCGGTCGATGCCAAGGCCGGCAATCTTTTGTGGCGGTTCAAGCGGCCGATCCCGGAGGACATGCTGCTGCTGCACCCGACGAGCCGGGGCGTCGGGCTGTGGGGCGACAAGGTCTATTTTGCCGCGGCCGATGCGGTGCTGGTGGCGCTCGACGCCAAGACCGGCAAGGAGGTGTGGAAGAGCAAGGTCGAGGACTACACCCACGGCTATTACATGTCGCTTTCACCGCTGGTCGTCGACGGCGTCGTCATGGTCGGCTGCTCGGGCGGCGAGCTCGGAGTTCGCGGCTTTGTCGCCGCCTTCGACGCCGAGACCGGCAAGCAATTGTGGAGGACCTATACCGTGCCGGCGCCGGGCGAGCCGGGCAGCGAAACCTGGCCCAAGGGCGACCAGTGGAAGACCGGCGGCGGGTCGGTGTGGATCCAAGGCAATTACGACCCCGAGACCAACCTCGCCTATTGGGGCACCGGCAATGGCGGGCCGTGGATGGGCGATCAGCGGCCGGGCGACAACCTGTACACCTCGTCGGTATTGGCGCTCGATGTCAAAACCGGCGCGATCAAGGGATATCACCAATACCACCCGAACAATTCTTGGGATTGGGACGAGGTGTCGCCGCCGATCCTCGTCGACTATCAGCATGACGGCAAGACGGTCAAAGGTCTCGTCGATGTGGCGCGCGACGGATATTTGTGGATGCTGGCACGCACCGATGGTCCGATCGGGTTCGTCGCCGGCCAGCCGTTCGTCAGGCAGAACGTCTTTACCAGCCTCGACCCGAAGACCGGGCGGCCCAATGTCGATCCGGTGCGCCAGCCCGCGACCGGCAAGAAGGCTGATTTCTGCCCGTCGCTATGGGGCGGCAAGGACTGGCCGCCGGTAGCCTACAGCCCGAAGACGCGGCTTCTCTATATCCCGGCCAACGAAAACCTGTGCGGCACCTCGATCGGCGAAAAGGTCAGCTACACCCCCGGAGAGCGCTTTGTCGGCGCGACGACGACGCTTTATATCGCGCCCGGTGCCGACCATATCGGCGAATTGCAGGCGTGGAACCTCGACACCGGAAAGAAGGTCTGGAGCCATCCCTTCGCCAATTCGCAGCTCTGGGGACCGGTCCTGGCGACGGGCGGCGGTCTCGTCTTCGCCGGCGGCACCAACGACCGCTACTTCCGCGCCTTCGACGCCTCGACCGGCAAGACGTTGTGGGAATTCCGCACCGGCTCCGGTGTCAACGGCGTGCCGGTTTCGTTTGAGCTCGACGGCAAGCAGTACATTGCAGTGCAGTCGGGCTGGGGGGTCGATGCCGCGCGCATGCAGGCCCGTCTCAATCTGGTGCGCCAGCATCAGTTCCCGGAGGTGCCGCAAGGCGGGGCGATCTGGGTGTTTGCCGTTCAGTAAACCCCTCAAAAACGGAAAGCCCCGCTCCGGCGGGGCTTTTGCCCGCACGATCGCTATAGGTCGCGCGTGCGGCGGGCCATCGCGTCTTCCCACAGACCGGCACGGTCGGCATCGAAGACGAGCTTTGGCTCTTCCGGGGTGGTGAACCAATCGTGCCGCGCCATCTCAGCCGCGAGCTGGCCGGGGCCCCAGCCGGCATAGCCGAACGCGAAGAGGCTCTCTTTCGGGCCCTTGTGGTGGCCGATGTCGCGCAGGATTTGCGGGCTCGCCGTCATCGCCACCTGACCGTCAACCTTCAGCGTCTCCGGCCGTTTGTAGTCGGCGGTATGGACGACAAAGCCGAGCTCGGGCTGGACCGGGCCGCCGGCGAAGACTTGCAGGCTGCCCTCGACATCGGAGGTCCGGTCGCCGGTCCCCTCCAGCAGGCTCTCGATCGTCCGCTCGCCGACCGGACGGTTGATGACGATGCCGACGGCACCGTCCTTGTCATCGCGCACGACCAGGATGACCGCGTGGTAGAAGCGCGGGTCGCCCATCGTCGGCGCCGCAATCAAAAGCTGCCCGGCGAGCGAGACGCGGCCCGGCGCCTCGGGCGCCGCGGCGCCGATCAGCACGGCGGCGGCAACGAGCGCCACAGCGGCGAGCGCCCGAACCAGCCGATGGTGAAGCGCACCCATCTCGGCAATCTACATCCGCGCTCGCCGATCGGAAAAGCGATGCTAAAATCCCCGCCTTGGCGGGAGATCGGAATATGGCGAAGAGTGGCTGGGTCATCACGACGGCGGTCGGCACCGGCGAGCCGGGCTTTGCCGGCGACGGTGGCCCGGCGGCGCGGGCATTGCTGAACGGCCCGTTCGACGTCGCCTTCGACTGCGGCGGGCAATTTCTACTTTTCCGACACGTTCAACCACCGCATCCGCCGGGTCGATGCGTCGAGCGGCATCATCTCCACCTGCGCCGGCAATGGCGAGGCGGGCTATTCCGGCGATGGCGGGCCGGCGACCAATGCCGCGGCTGAACCAGCCCTACGGCATCGTCCTCGACCGCGCCGGCAACATCTACATTGCCGACCGCTTGAACCACTGTGTGCGCCGGGTGGATGCCGAGACCGGAATCATCACCAGCTTGGCCGGCGATGGCTCGTCGGGGTTCGGCGGCGATGGCGGCCCGGCTGCGCGGGCGAGGATGGTCGAGCCGAACGGTCTGGCATTGGACCCGGCAGAGCGGCGGCTCTTTATCGCCGATGTCGCCGATAACCGGGTCCGCGTCGTCGATCTCGCCGCCGGCACGATTGCGACCTTTGCCGGCACCGGCGAAGCGGCGCACAGCGGCGACGGCGGTCCGGCGGGATCGGCCGGCATCTACGGCGCCCGCGCCGTCAAGGTGGCCGCCGACGGCACGGTCTATATCCTCGAGCGCCAGGGCAGCAGCCTGCGCGCGGTCGACCCCCAAAGGGGTGTGATCCGGATGGCGGCCGGGACCGGTGCGCGCGGCTACGGTGGCGACGGCGGCCCGGCGCTCGCCGCGGTGCTCGACGCGCCGAAGGAGCTCGCCCTCGGCCCCGACGGCGACATCCTGATCGTCGATACCGAGAACCATGCGATCCGCCGCATCGACGCAGCGACCGGGCGCATCGAGACTATCGCCGGCGGCCGCAAAGGGGCCGAGGGCGACGGCGGGCCAGCGCGCGACGCCGGGCTCGCCCGCCCGCACGGCGCCGTCGTCGGCCCCGACCGGGCCATCTATATCGGCGACACCGAAAACCACCGCATCCGCAAGCTCACCCGCGCGTAGAGCAAAGGCGGAGCCGGGCGGGCCTGCTATTGCAGGCTCGCTTGCGTTTCGAGGTAAAGGCGAAACTACAGAGTACTTTTGCTGCGCACATCCGAATATTTATATATTCGCAAAATGGCGGAAGAGGCAGGAGTTCGAACCTACCGGAGACGCCTTCGCGCCCCCCGACGGTTTTGAAGACCGCGCGCCCCACCGGGGACGATTCTCTTCCCTAATATGTCAGCCGAACAGCTCGCCGCCACCGAGCACAATGCGGGCATCGCCGACCCGGCGGGTAGCGCCCATCCTATCAAGATATTCGAGAATACGGATCGTCAGATTGCGGCCCACGCCGGAGCGCTCGTTGAAGACCGCGGCGGTGAAGCCGACTTCTGGCTCGACGGCCGCCAGCTCGCGCGCGATCTCGGCCAGCCGGGCCAAAGTCTCAGGCAGAAAATAGCGATTTTCCGAGACCTTGGCGACGTGGCCCAAACGCTCGGCACGACGCAGAAAGCGCTCGACCGGCTCCGGCTCGAGCGCAAGCGCTTGCGAGAGCTCGCGCACCCGAGGCGGGCGCAGCCCAGCGGCTGCGAGCAACGGGCGAACCCGCTCCCACAATTTCGCGTCGGCGCGGTCGAGCCGTGGCCGATGGTCGGGCAGACGCCATAATCCGCCTTCCCGCACCGCCCTCCCAGCCGCGGCGAGCTTCGACAACGCTGCGTCGAGCACGGCCTCGGGCACCTGGCCGTGCAATTTCTCGAACAAAGCCGGACGCGCCGGCCCGAGCGCGTCGGGCTCCTCCTGGTGCCAGGCGGCGAGTGCTTCGACGACCTCTTCACCGAGTGCTGTCAGCCGTTCTGCCGTCACCGCCACCGGAGCACGACCGGGTCCGACGCACAAAAACTCCGAGCTTTTGGTCAGCGCATCGAGCTCCGCCGGCGCGAGATTGCGCAGGAGCGCGAAGCGGCTGAGATCGACTGCTCCCTCGACGGCGAGCAAATTTGCCAATGCCTCTCCGGGATCGGCCGGCTCCATCGCCTCGAGCGCGGCGAGCCGAGCGGGGAGGCGCCGGCCGCGTCGCGGCGCGAACGGGTCGACCACCTTGCCGCCGGCGAGGGTATGGCGGGCGGCATCGTCGCGCAGCAATACACGGTCGCCATAGAGCGCGCCCACCCGGTGCTCGATGTCGATCTGGGCAAAGGCGCTCTCACCGGGTGCGATCGAGCGGCGGTCGAGCACCGCCAGGCGGCCGACCACATCGGCGGTGCCGATATGGAGATGAACCGGCAAGCCGTCGCGCAGCGGCGCCGGAGCATGACGCGAGGCGCGCAGCATAAGGTCGATGCGGGCAGCTGGCGCATGCCGTTCGGGCGCCACGATCCAATCACCGCGGCCGGGGCCGGCCCCGTCGACGAAAGCACCCGCAAGATTGATTGCGCAGCGCTCGCCGGCGCCGGCTCGGTCGATCGGATGGTTCTGAGCATGCAAGCCGCGCACCCGCACCACCGTCCCACCGGGGCTGATCGCCAGCCGGTCGCCGACAGCGACGGTCCCCGCGATTGCCGTCCCGGTCACCACCAGCCCGACCCCCGGCAGGCTGAAGGCGCGGTCGATCGGCATGCGAAAAAGGCCCTGAGGCGGCGTCGCAGCACGCGCCCGAGCGGCGCCGCGGGCAGCATCGCGCAGATGCGTCGTCAACGCGTCGATACCGTCGCCGGTGCGGCTCGACACCGGGAAGATCGGGCTTTCGGCGTACCCGGCCGCTGCGAGCAGCCCTGTGGTTTCGGCGACGACCACAGCGATGCGCTCGGGCTCGACCCGGTCGATCTTGGTGACGACGCCGGTGACTTCGGCGACGCCGATCAATTCGAGAATGTCGAGATGCTCGATCGTTTGCGGGCGCGGGCCGTCATCGGCGGCGACCACCAGCAGCACCCGATCGATCGACAACACCCCGGCCAGCATATTGGGCAGAAAACGCTCGTGCCCGGGGACATCGACAAAGCCGAGCTCGGTGCCGTCGGGCAATTTCGCATAGGCAAAACCCAGATCGATCGTCAGCCCGCGGCGTTTTTCCTCGGGCAGGCGATCGGCATCGATCCCGGTCAACGCCTCGACCAGCGCCGTCTTGCCATGGTCGATATGGCCGGCGGTCGCGAGGATCACGATTAGGGTCCGGCTGCCCCGGATTTTTGCCCGACGGCGCAGTGGAACGGCTGGGCGATAAAGAATGTGCCGCCGGCCTCGGCTTCTGCCACGGAGCGCCGCCAGGCTTCGGTTTCGGCCGCATCGAGCGCCGCCAGGATCTGCTGCTGGTACCGGTCGAGGCGCGGCGAGGGAGCGCGAACCGCGACGAGCTGCGGAAAGCAGTCGAGCTTTTCGACCCCGAGCATCGCGAGGCGCAGATACAAGCTGGCATCGGCGCAACCCGCCGGGCTCGCGCCGCCGCCGATCATGCCCGGCAGCTCGACCTTGGCCTTGAGCGCCGGATCGAGCGGCAGGTTGACCCAAGAGCCGCGATCGATCGCACGGACGATGACCCCTACATGGCCGCCGGGCTTGGTGATGCGCACCAGCTCGGAAAGCATGCGCGCGGCGTCGCCTTCTTCGGCGACGGTGCAGCACAGGACAGCGTCGGCAAAGGCGTCCGGCAACGGCAAGTCTTCGGCGCTGCCGGAACGCAGCTCGATGCGGTCGGCGAGCCCTTCGCGCGCCGCCAGCGCACGCGCCTCGCGCATCAGATAGGGGTTCTGGTCGATCCCGATCAGCCGGTTGTGTCCGCCGGTGCGGCGCGCCAGCTCGCGCATGATCACACCGCAGCCGCTCCCGACTTCGAGCACGGTTTGCTCGGGCTCGATCGCCAGCCGGCCGATGAGGCTGCGCACGATCGCCATATAGCCGGATCGGCCGCGCTCTTCGAGGCTCGCCACGCTGCCGAGATGGGCGCCGCCGAGCGTGATCGTGGTCCAGCGCTCGGCCAGTGCCGGCAGCAACGGCTCCCATTGCGCCGGCGACAATTCGAGCGGCAGCAGCACCAGAGGCGGTCCGTTCCCCGCAATCCGGAACGAGATTTCGGCAGCCTCGCCGTCCCCAGCGGCGGACCTTGCCGGGGCCTCGGGCGCGCCGATGCCGGCGAGGAAATCGGTCATCGCGGCAAGAATCTCGTCGCCGCGCTCCGCGGTGAGGTTCGCCCAGGTCAGTCCCGCATAATTCGCCAGCACCGCCGTGCGAGCCTGCGGCAAATCGGGCAGCACGGCCCGCACCCGGCGGGCGCCCGAGCCTTGGTCGCCGGTAACGACCAGGAGCCGCCCCGACAACGGCCGCAGCGCCTCGCGATCGAGCGCGGAGGGGCAGAGCACGGTCAACGAGGCGATGCGCTCCGGATGCAGCGCCGCAAACCCTTGCCAATCGGTGCCGGCGCGGCCGGCAAAATGGGCGCGGCCGATACCGAGATGGTCGAGGAGCGCCTTGATCCGGGCAGCGACGGACGCCTCCTCGCGGGCAAAAATCGAGGCGATGGCGGATCTCCTCACAGATTGTTGAACAGAAGCCTAGCTCGCGTCGCGCGAACGGGATAGGGGAGGCGCAGCTTCACGCCACATCGGCCCCGGCTGTTGCGTGCAACCCGTGAAAGAAGGATCTGGAGAATGGCGATTTCCGAGGTGAAGGCGCTGACCTTCGACGTGTTCGGAACGGTGGTGAACTGGCGCGACAGCATCGCCCGCGAAGTCAAGGCGGCGCTCGCTCCCAAGGGATACGACAAGGACTGGCACGATTTCGCCGACCGCTGGCGGGCGCGGTATCAGCCGGCGATGGCCAAGGTGCGCAATGGCGAGCGGCCCTGGGCGCGGCTCGACGATCTGCACCGCGAAAACCTGGTCGAGCTGTTGCCGGAATTCGGGATCAGCGGGCTCAGCGAGGCCGAGATCGACCATCTGAACCGTGCCTGGCACCGCCTCGACGGCTGGCCCGACACGGTCGAAGGCCTGACCCGGCTCAAGCGCAAATTCATTCTCGCGACGTGCTCGAACGGCAATGTCGCGCTGATGGTCAACATGGCCAAATACGCCGGGCTGCCGTGGGATGCGGTCCTCGGCGCCGAGGTGGCGCACGCCTACAAGCCGCAGCCCGAAGCTTATGATCGCACCGCCGCGTTTCTCGACCTGAAGCCTGCGCAATGCATGATGGTCGCGGCGCACAATGCCGATCTGATGGCGGCGCGCGGGCGCGGCTTTCACACCGCCTTTGTCAGCCGGCCGTTGGAGCAAGGCCCCAACAAGACGCGTGACCTGCGCGCCGAGCACGATTTCGACGTGATCGCCGACAGCTTCACCGATCTCGCCGCCAAGCTCGGCTGTTGACCCAGCGGGGTTGCGAGCAAGCCGAGCTCAGCCAAACGGCAGGTGGACGACGAGGAAGTAGCCGTTGATCATCAGCACCGTCGCGACCACCGCGAGCGCGCCGCTCAACCGCAGCAGCGCTCGCGAGACGGCGACGATGCTGACCGAGCCGAGCACGATCGCAATCTGAAACAGCGCTTCGGCGAAATCGAAATTGGGGTCGCGCTCGGCGGCGCGGTCGCGTTTCTCCTCCCATTGCCGAGCTTTGGCGAGCAGCTCCTTTTTGCCCTGGCCCTTTTCCGGGTCGCTCTCGTAATGCCGCGCCTCGCCGCGCCAGCTTTTGATCGTCTCGACAAATTTCGTCCGGGCCGCTTCCGGCATTCCCGGCTGGGCGGCGAGCTGCAATTCGAGCTGGTCGGCGGCATGATCGAGCGCCACCTGACGCAGATATTTCGACTGGTAGTAGCTGTAGGTGTCGGAGGCTTGGATATTGGCGTTCAGCATGACCTTGGTGGCGTTGGCGCCGCCGAGCGTGGTGATCGCCAAGAGCATCGCGATGACGCCGAGATAGATGCCGGCAAACCGGCGCAGCGCGGTATCGGTGCGGCTGCGATGCTCTTCGGCCTCCTCGCCACCGTGGATCGTCTCGGCGATTTCTGTCGATTCCACCGGTCTCTCCTGCGGGATCAGCCTTGCGCCACGGCTGCGTCGTCGACAGTGAGCTCGATTGCGTCGCCGCCACGCCATACATCGCGCCGCAAATGGCCGGCGACATGGATCGCGGCACCCCGCGTCTCGGCGAGAAAACGGCCGAGCGGCGTCCCGGCGGCGCGAAAGGCGATGCCCCGCAGCCGCGCGCCGTCGAGCGGGTCGCTCAAAGCGCAGCACAGATGTCCGCTTCCGACCGGCCCGGCGTGAACCACACGGACGCCGGGAAAGACAAAGCGCGGCTCGGGGTTGGCGGCACCGAACGGCGCCAGCCGGTCGAGCTCGTCGATCAGCCCCGATTGCGCCGCGGCGACGGCGAGCGCGCCATCGATGAAGAGCTCGGGCACGAGCTCGCCGCCGTCGATCCCGTCGCCCAAGCGCTCGGCCAGAAACTCGCGCAAGGCTTCGACCTTTTCCGCCGCCACGGTGAACCCCGCAGCCATCGCATGGCCGCCGCCATTGATCAAGAGCCCTGCCTGGGACGCCGCGGTGATCGCCGGGCCGATCGCCAACCCGGCGACCGACCGGGCCGAGCCGCGGCCGGTCCCGTCGGCGAGCGCGACGACGCAGGCCGGCCGCTGATAGCGCTCCTTGAGGCGTGCGGCGACGATCCCGATCACGCCAGGATGCCAGCCGGGAGCGGCAGCAAAAACGAGCGCCGGCGATTGCGGTGTCGATTCGACTGCGGCGATGGCCTCGTCGAGAACGCGCGCTTCGATCTCGCGGCGCTCGCGGTTGTAGTCGTCGAGGCGACGGGCCAGCTCGGCCGCCAGCACCGGATCGTCGGTCGCCAACAGCCGCGCGCCTAGATCGGCCGCGCCGACCCGGCCGCCGGCATTGACCCGCGGACCCAAGGCGAAGCCCAGATGCCAGGCGTCGAGCGGGCGCGCGATGCCGGCCACCGCCGACAAAGCGGCAATCCCCGGATTGGCGCCGCGGCGCGCGACTTTGATGCCCTGCGCCACCAGGGCGCGATTGAGCCCGGTCAGCGGAACGACGTCGCAGACGGTGCCCAAAGCGACAAGATCGAGCCAGCCGAGCAGGTTGGGCTCGGCGCGGCCGTCGCCATACCAGCCGCCCTCGCGCAGGGCGCGGTTCATCGCGATAACCAGCAAAAAGACGACACCCACCGCGGCGAGGCACCGATGCGGGCTGTCCTCGTCGAGCCGGTTCGGGTTGACCACCGCCAACGCGCGCGGCAATCGCGGCTCGGCAACATGGTGGTCGATGACGATGACCTCGATCCCGCGCTCGGCGGCCTCGGCGAGCGGAAGGTGCGCCGTGGTGCCGCAATCGACGGTGACGACGACGCCGGCGCCGTCCGCCTGCAAGCGGGCCAGCGCCGCGGCGTTCGGGCCATAGCCCTCGCGCAGCCGGTCGGGCACATAGAGCCGGGTCTCGGCGCCAACCTCGGCGAAGAACCGCAGCAAGAGAGCGGCCGAGGTCGCGCCGTCGACATCGTAATCGCCGAAAACGGCGATCGTCTCGCCGCCACGGACGGCACGGACCAGCCGCGCGCACGCCACGTCCATGCCCCGCAGGTGCAAGGGGTCCGGCAGCTGGTGGCGCAGCCGGGGCGCCAAGAACTCGGGCGCATGGTCGAGAACGACGCCGCGATGGGCAAGCAGCCGGCCGACGATTTCGGGCAGCGCCAGCCGCTCGGCAATCGCCAGCCCCTCGCGGTTGCCGTCGGGCGGAAATCGCCAGCTCCGACCGCAAACCGACCGCTCGACCCCAAGGACTGTGCCGGCGTCCATTTTGTGCCCGCTCGGTTGTGGTGCGGGCCCGATCGTCGCCGCGGCTGCGGCGAGGGTCCAGCGCCTCTCGCCCAAGCGCTTGCGGATCATGGCTTTGCCGCCGGCGGTCGGGTCTCGGCGCGTGGTCGCCGCCGGAGAATCGAGCTTACCGGGCGAACGGCGCGAAGCTTTGCTTGCGGGTGAAATCGTGCCGCGCTTCGACATAGCGCACGGTTCCGGTCTTCGACCGCATCACCACCGAATGCGTTGCCGCACCACCTGGAAAGCGGCGCACGCCGCGCAGCATCGTGCCGTTGGTGACACCGGTTGCGGCGAACATCACATCGCCCGCGGCGAGGTCGAGGAGCTTGTACTTGCGGTCGAGGTCGATGATGCCGATGTGGCGCGCCCGACCGCGCTCATCATCGTTGCGGAACAAGAGCCGCCCCTGCATCTGCCCGCCGATGCAGCGCAGCGCCGCCGCCGCCAGGACGCCTTCGGGCGCGCCGCCCGAGCCGACATACATGTCGATCCCGGTTTCGGGCTCCGAGGTGGCGATGACGCCGCTGACGTCGCCGTCCGAAATCAGCGTGATCCGGGCGCCGGCGGCGCGGACCTTGGCGATCAGCTCGGCATGGCGCGGCCGGTCGAGGATGCAGACGACGAGGTCGGACACCTCGGCCCTTTTCGCCCGCGCCAGGTTTTTCAGGTTGGTCGCCGGCTCTTCGTCGAGATCGACCAGATCGTCGGGGAGCCCGCCGCCGACCGCGATCTTGTCCATGTAGACGTCGGGCGCGTTCAGAAACCCGCCGGCGTCGGCCATCGCGATGACGGCGAGCGCGTTGGCGCCGCCTTTTGCGGTGATCGTCGTCCCTTCCAGCGGATCGAGCGCGATGTCGATCGGCGGCCCGTTGCCGTTGCCGACCTTTTCGCCGATGAACAACATCGGCGCCTCGTCGCGCTCGCCTTCGCCGATCACCACGGTGCCGGCGATGGCCAGGCTGTTGAGCGCCTCGCGCATCGCATCGACCGCGGCCTGGTCGGCCGCCTTCTCGTCGCCGCGCCCCATCAGCCGCGAGGCCGACAGCGCCGCCGCCTCGGTCACCCGCACCGCTTCGAGCGCCAGATTGCGGTCCATCCTCGATGTCTCGGGCACGGCTTTCCTCCTGTTTTTAACGAGCGGCGAGGCGCGCGACCCTAAGCGCCGTCCCCTTCCGCGTCAATCCGACGCGGGTTTCGAAAAGGCGAGACGGGTCCATTCGACCCCGGCGTTTTGCGGCTGGACGGAGGCGGTGCGCAGCTCGAGCTCGAGCCGAAGGCCGGCATTTTGCGCTAGCCCGATCGTCTCGGCGGCGGAAACCTCGAACATGCGCCGGCCAGGGGGAACCGGCCCGTGCCGCAACGACATGACCATCGCGCCGGCCGGGCCCAGGAAAGAAGCCACCCCCGGCATCGCCCGACGGCGCTCTCCCGCATCGAGATGCATCCACACCGCGGTCAGCATGACCAGATCGAACCGCTCCTCGCGCCCGCGCAGCACCGCCAGCTCGGGCAGGCTGTCGTCGAGCCATTCGATCAGTGGCGAGGGATGCAACGCCATCGCGCGAGCGCGCAATTCGCCGGTCGGCTCAACCGCGACGACGCGATGGCCGAGCGCGGCAAATGCCGCCGCATCGCGGCCGGTGCCGGCGCCGATGTCGAGGACGCGGCCGGCGGAGCGGGGAAAGAGGTGAAGCACCGTGCGGTGCACGTCGGCGAACGCGATGCTCTCGTATCGCTCGATGAGCGCCTCGGCTTCTTGGACATATCCCGCCATGCCCGGGGCTCGCGGCCTCACGGCGCGAGCGCCGGCTTTGGTGGCGGCGGGGCCGCCGAAGAGCCGCCGAACCGCTTGCGCAGGCTGCGCCGCCAGCGTGCCAGATGACGGTGGCGGTGATTCCAGGCAAAACCGCGCATCAGCCCGGCCATATCGGCAGGCACGACGAAGGGAGCGATATCGTCGAGCGCGGCCGGCCGATGCGCCGGGTCGTAGACGAGCGCCATCCCGGAGGTCGTCCCGAGCAGCAATTCCCAGGCGAGTCCGGTCTGCGCCGCGATCCGTTCGATGCCGGAGTGCAGGCCGAAATTCTCGACGTCGTGAAACAGATAGAGGCAGTCCGGCGCTGCGTCGGGCCGGATCGCGGCAAAATCGAGCCCGACCTGCTCGACCGAATGATATCCGTCGATAAAGGCGAGCTCGACCGGGGCGATCCGATGAGCATGCAGCGCCGCCGGCACGTCGTCCGGCGAGCGGCCGGAGATCGCCAGCACCGGCAGATCGTGCTCGTGCGCAAGCGCGTTGGTCAGCTCGATCCCCCACGCCGCGTTATGGTCGGACCCGGCATCGATCGCCAGCACGCGCCCTTGCGGGTTGAGCAATCCGAGCGCCAGGCTGCTCCAGCCGAGCGCGTTGCCGATCACGAACATGCGCCGCGGCCGAAACCGCGCAAACAGGCATTCGAGAAAGTAGATTTCTTGCAAACCTATCCCGAGGCCGTTGGTCAGACTTTCACCATGCTTGACGAACCATGTGAAAGGGGCCATCGGGAAATTGTCGAAATGGCTCGGGTTGAGGCCGGTCACGATGTCGATGCCGCAGCCCCGATAAAGGGCGGTCAGGCGCGGCAAAATCGGCCCCGGCGCTCTCGCCTCGCTGCCTTCGGGCAAGTCAAAAATCCTCGATGCGGATCAGGCGGGGGGGTTCGAGCACGGTGTCGAGCATTTCGATTTTGTGCAAGGCACGGCGCATCGCCGCCTCGATCGTGACGTGCGTCGTCAGCACCACCGGCACCGCCTCGCCGGGCGCGCGGGCGCGCTGGATCATCAATTCCATCGACACCTGCTGGTCGCGCAAGGCGGCGGCGACATCGGCGATGACACCGGGCTGATCGACCACCATCAGCCGGATGTAGTAGGCGCCCTGGTGGCGCTCGATCGGCACGCCGGGGATCGGCGAGAGGTCCCGTATCGGCACGCCAAAGGCGGCGACGTGGCGGCCGGCCGCGATATCAACGAGATCGGCGACCACCGCCGAGGCGGTCGGCAACGCGCCGGCGCCGCGCCCGTGCAGCAGCACGCGGCCGACAAAGTCGCCTTCGGCGACGACCGCGTTGTAGACGCCCTCGACCGCGGCGATCGGGCTCGCCTGCGGCACCATGCACGGGTGGACGCGCTGCTCGAGCCCATCCTCGGTCAGGCGCGCGATGCCTAAGAGCTTGATGCGATAGCCCAGCTCCTCGGCGAACTCGATGTCGAGCCGGGAGACGTGGCGGATCCCCTCGGCATAAACGCCGGCGAGATCGACCGGCCGGCCGAACCCGACGCTCGCCAGGATGGCGAGCTTGTGCGCGGCGTCGATCCCGTCGATGTCAAAGCTCGGATCGGCCTCGGCGTAGCCGAGCTTTTGCGCTTCGGCCAGCACCTCGGCGAATTCGCGGCCGCTTTCGCGCATCGTCGTCAGGATATAGTTCGAGGTGCCGTTCAGGATGCCGTAGAGACGTTCGAGCCGGTTGCCGACGAGCCCCTCGCGCAACGCCTTGACCACCGGGATGCCGCCGGCGACCGCGGCTTCGAAGGAGAGGGTCACGCCCTTTTCCTCGGCCCGCGCGGCGAGCCTCGTGCCATCATGCGCCATCAGCGCCTTGTTGGCGGTGACGACGTGCTTGCCGTGGTCGAGCGCGGTCTCGACCACTTGCCGGGCGATGCCTTCGGCGCCGCCGATCAGCTCGACCACGACATCGATCTCGGGGTCGGCGGCCATCGCCGCGGCGTCTTCGTACCAGCGCGCCGCGGACAACTCGACACCACGGTCGCGTTGCCGGTCGCGCGCCGACACCGCGGTGACGAGGAGTCGCCGCCCGGCCCGCCGCGCCAGCAGCTCGGTCTGGCGCTGCAACAGCTGCAAGGTGCCGGCGCCGACCGTGCCGAGGCCGGCGACCGCGATCTTCAACGGCGAGTCCACGACAGGCGATCCGATCCGGCTGTTTTCACAGCGCCGCTTTTAGCCTCGGCGCGGCAAAGTTGCGACGGTTTTGCAGATCGAAGCGAGATCAGGTTCCGCTTGCGCGGGCACGACGCGCGTCTCCGACGCCCACGAATCAAGCCCACAAATCAAGGTGTCCGCAAACCGCGATCGCACAGCCGGTTAATGCACGAACAGGATTTCGGCGCGGGCCTGGCCCGAATCGGTGCCGGCCGGCGCCGCCTCGACGACAATCCGGTTGCTTGGGATGCCGGCCTTGGTCAGCGCCGCGGCAACCGCGTGGGCGCGGCCGAGCGCGGCGTGAAAGCTGGCCAGCTGGTCGGAATCGAGATTGGCGGTGCCGCCGCCGGCATAGCCGACGACGCGGACTTTCACCGGATCCTTCCGATAGCGCGCGACGACCTGCGCGATAACCGGCTTATCGGCATCGGTCAGGGTCGCCGAGTTGCCGGCAAAAGCGATCTGGCCCACCGCCGTGTCGACCGGCACCGGCCGCGGCGGCTTGGCGCCGGCGAGGGCGGCGGTCTGCGGCTCGGGCGCAGCCGGGGGCGGCAGCGAGGGCGGTGGCGGCGGCGGCTGGTAAGCGGTGGCGCCGAGCCCGGCCGGCATCGGCGCAGGCGCCGGGGCGCTCGGAAGACGGGCGGGCGACCCTGCGGATTTTCCGAGCAAGGCGGGCGGCGGCGGAGCGGGCTGGGGCATCTCGGGCGGCGGCAACGAGGCGATCTGCGGCGATTGCAGGCCCAATTCCATCGGACCCGGCTCCGGCGGCTCGCCGGCTTTGCGCAAGCCGGTCGTGCTGGGTCCCGTCTTGCCTTCGGCGCTCGCCACTTTCGTGCCCGCTTTGGGCGACCCGATCGCCGGTTCTGGCTTTTGCTTGCCGCCGACCGCCGCTGTCGGGGCCGCGGGTGAAGCGGGCTTGCCGTTGGTGCTCGCCACCTTGGCAGCCGCCCCAGGCGGCGCCGCTGCCGGCCCGGGCTGCTCTTTGCCGCTAGCCGCTGCAGCCGCGGGCGGAGCGGGGCTGCCTTTGGCGCCCTCGGCGGGGCCTTTGGCGCCCTCGGCGGGGGGTGCCGCCGCGCCCGATGCAGCTGTTCCCGTATCGGCCGTCGGCGGCGCAGGAGGCGGTGGCGGTGGCGGCGCCGTGGTGGCGACCGAGAACCCGGCCCGCAATTTTTCGTCGGTATATTTGGCGTTGGTCCGGTCGGCGATCAGGCTTTGGGCAAGCTTGTCGCGCTGGGCGGTGGTCAATGCCTGGGTCGGCGGCTCCGGCACGGTGGCGAGGTTTGGCGAAGGGGCTGCCTCGCCCGCCGCCAGGTTTTTGGTGTTCGGCGTGGTTTCGGGGTTCGGGTCGTCCTTGCTGGCGCCGGTCAGGTCGCGCCAGGTATCGACCGGATGGCACGCGCCGAGAGCCAGCAGCGCCACCAGAAGCGCCGGCCGGAACACACCGGAGCAGCGTCGCAACAAACCCATGGTGCCGATCGGCATTGGCGGCCCTCCCCGCCGAATTGGCCGCGATGCCGCGCCGGCGGCAAATCCCTCGGCCGATGGATAAGATGGATCGGCGATGGTGTATTAGATGCGGCGCCGCTCGTCACCACATTTGAGGCTGGCGGATAAGGAAACCCGATGAGCGTGAAGAGCGACGGCGCCGGCGCTGGTGTCACGGGCGGCGCCGATGCCGCTGGACTCTCGCGCCAGATCGCGGATATCGCCGAGACAAGCCGGCGTCTCGTCGCCGAATTCCTTGACCGGCAAGGGGCCGGGCAAAATATCGGGATGGCGGACCCGCTCGCCATCGGCACCGCTTTTTTCGAGATGACCGCGCGGATGCTCGCGGACCCCGGCCGCCTGGTCGAGGCGCAAATCGCGCTGTGGCAAGACTATATGAGTCTGTGGCAGCGCACCGCCGAGCGCCTTGCCGGCGGCGATCCGGAGCCGTTGATCGCGCCCTCCGCGGGCGACCGGCGGTTTCGCGACCCGGCCTGGAGCGACAACGCGGTCTTCGATTTTATCAAGCAGAGCTATCTCTTGACCGCCCGCTGGCTGCAGGGCGTGGTGCACGCCACCGACGGCATCGATGCGCACACCGCGCGCAAGATCGATTTTTATACGCGCCAATTCATCGATGCGATGGCGCCGACAAACTTTGTGCTGAGCAACCCCGAGGTGCTGCGCGCGACGATCGACAGCCGCGGCGAGAACTTGCTGAACGGGCTCAAAAACCTGCTCGACGATCTCGAACGCGGCAAGGGCCGGCTGGCGATCAGCATGACCGACACCACCGCGTTCCGCTTCGGCGAGAATGTCGCGGCGACGCCGGGCAAGGTCGTCTTTCAGAACGAGCTGATCCAGCTCATTCAATACGCGCCGACAACCGACACGGTCAAACGCCGGCCGCTCTTAATCATCCCGCCTTGGATCAACAAGTTTTACATTCTCGACCTGCGGCCGGAGAATTCCTTTATTCGCTGGGCGGTGGCGCAGGGCCATACCGTCTTTGTCATCTCCTGGGTCAACCCCGACGAGCGCCTCGCCGCCGAGACCTTTGCCGACTACATGCTGAAGGGGCCGCTCGCGGCACTCGACGCGATCGAAGAGGCGACCGGCGAGCGCGAGGCGAATGCAATCGGCTATTGCCTCGGCGGCACGCTTCTTGCCTGCACGCTCGCCTTTATGGCGGCCAAGCGCGACCGGCGGATCAAGAGCGCCACGTTTTTCGTGACCATGCTCGACTTCGCAGAGGCCGGCGAGCTCTCGGTCTTTATCGACGAGGAGCAGCTCACAGCGCTCGAAAAGCGCATGGACGACAAGGGCTACCTCGAAGGCCGCGACATGGCGACGAGCTTCAACATGCTGCGCGCCAACGACCTGATCTGGTCGTTTGTCGTCAACAATTATCTGCTCGGCAAATCGCCGCTGCCGTTCGACCTGCTGTACTGGAACGCGGATTCGACGCGCATGCCGGCGGCGATGCACAGCTTTTACCTGCGCCACATGTATCAGCAGAACCTGGTAGCAAAACCCGGCGGCATCAGCCTCGCCGGCGTGCCGATCGACCTCGGCAAGGTGCGGGTGCCGGCCTTCCTGTTGTCCACGCATGAAGACCACATCGCGCCGTGGCGGTCGACCTATGCCGCGACGCGTCTCTTCAAGGGGCCGGTCAAGTTCGTCTTGTCGGCGTCCGGCCACATCGCCGGCGTCATCAACCCGCCCGGTGGCAAATACGGCCATTGGCAGAACGACGCCAACCCGCCGACCCCGGAAGAATGGCTCGCCGGCGCGACCCAATACCCCGCCTCCTGGTGGCCGCTGTGGGAAGGCTGGGCGGCCAAATACGCCGGCGGCGAGGTGCCCACCCGGCATCCCGGCGACGGCAAGCTCAAACCGCTCGAAGACGCCCCGGGCAGCTACGTCAAGGTGCGCGCGGAGGATTGACGCCGGCCGCCTACGTGACAAAAAACAGGTCGGCGGCAGTGAGGGTGGCGTGGTTGGCGAGGGTGATGACGAGATGCTCGCCAATGGTGGCGCCGGCGGCGGAGTAGAACAGCTTGCCGTTGGCGCTGTCGTAGGCGAAGCGCTCGCCGGGCTTGTCGAAGGTGCCGTTGGTCTCGGGCGAGAACAGGCCCGCCGGCAGCTGCTGCGGCGTGGCGCCCGCTTTCGCCAAGCCGAGCCGGAACCCGGTGTCGGAAAAGGCGAGCCTGTCGCTGCCGTGGGCAAAGTCGGTCACCGTGTTCCAGTCGGGGCTCGCGCTCGTGCTCGGGGTCGTAAGCTCGAACAAATCCGCGCCGCCGCTCCCGGTCATCACCGCGTGCCGGCCGGCGATCAGCGTGTCGGCGCCGACGCCGCCCTTCATCGTCACCAGATCCGTTGCCGCAACCGACGCCTCGCTGATGCGGTTGCCGGCATTGCCTCCGGTGACCGTGATCGCGCTCAAGGTCACACCGGCGAAATTGGCGTTGGTCAAGGTCAGGGTGTCGGTGCCGCCATTCCCCAGCACATAGGTCTCGACCCCGCTGACCCCGCCGGCGGCGACCGTGCCGGCGGTCGTCATGACGAGCCGGTCGCTGCCGCCGCCGCCCTGCACGACATCCGCCGCCGATAGGCTCGTTGCAGCAAATTTGAAGGTGTCGGCGCCACTGCCGTCGAGAAAAAAATCCGGGCCGGCGCCGCCGACAAAGGTCACGCGATGCGGCGCCGACACGGCTTGGGCAATCACGACATTCCCGGCGCTGCCGCCGATTACGGTGATCGTGTCCGCGTTGGTGCCGGCGAAATTGGCGTTGCCGAGCAACAGCGCGTCGGCCCCGGCATTCGACAGGCGGATGGTTTCAATGCCGCTCACCCCGCTCACTCCGGCGACACCGGCGCTGGTGATGTCGAGCTCGTCCGCGCCCGCGCCGCCATTGATCTTGTCGGCCCGGGTCAGCGCCGCCGCGGCGAAGGAAAACCGGTCGTTTCCCGCGCCACCGGTAAACCGGTCCGCCCCATTGCCGCCGAACAGAACGACCCGGTTCGAGGACGACAGCTTCGAGACGTCGATCGTGTCGCCGGCGTTGCCGCCGTGCACGGTGACGACATGGCCGGTAAGCCCGGAAAAATTGTGGTCGGTCAACACCAGGCTGTCGGCGGCGGCGGCGGCCAGGCGAAAGCTCTCGACCCCGGTCACTCCGCCCGCGCCGACCGTGCCGCCGGTCGTCACCGCGACCGTATCGCTGCCGCCATTGCCGGCAACCGTGTCGGCGGCGGTGAGGGCCGCCGCCGCAAAGGTGAAGGTATCGTTGCCGGCGCCGCCGGTGATCTTGTCCTTGCCTTTGGTGCCGAAATAGCTGAGCCGATGGCCGGCGGAAAGCGTGCCGGCGTTGACGGTGTCGGCGACATTGCCGCCAAAGACGGTGATCGCATTGCCGGCGAGCCCGACAAAATCGGCCTCGGTCAAGGTCAGGCTGTCCGCCCCGCTATTGCCGAGCCGCACGGTGGAGAAGCCGGAATATTCCGGGTTCAGGCGCAGGGTCCCGGTCTTGTTGAAATCGATCTCGTTTGTGCCGCCGCCGCCGATGACGGCACCCTCGAACACCGCGCCGGGATCGACGATCAGCTTGTCATTGCCGGCGCCAAAGGCGACCGCGGTGCCGCTGGCTCCGGTAATCGCGCCGGCATTGGTCACGGTATTGCTTGCCGTACATTGCGAGCATAATGCCGGTTCCGGCGGTCCCGTGTCGCGGTGATCGATGCCGAAATTGGCGACATTCGATGCCGGCCGTCGCGAATGCGCCGAGCGACCGACCCGGCATAAGCGCCGGAAAGCAGGGCCTCGCCAGCCCCGCTTGCGCCGTTGGTCAGCCGGCCGCCGCCGCCGAGCAAAGCCCCGGTGCGGGTGCCGCTGATCGTGCCGAAATTGGCGATCGTGCCCGTGCCGTCGATCTCGGCGCCGATGCTGATCGTGCCGATGCTGCCGGCCGTGACCCCGCTTTCGTCCGCCATGATCAGCGCGGTCGTGTCGGTGCGGCCGCCGTTGGTGATCCGGCCATTGCCGATCAGCCGGCGGCGGCGCTGCCAAAGCCGGGATTGTTGTTCGACCCGACCGCTTTGAGCGTGCCGAGATTGGTGACGCCGGAATTGGCCGCCGTGGTCTGGATGACGACGGCGAAATACTGGCCGCTGATATAGGCGGCGGTCCCGGCATTGGCGACTTTGCCGTCGGCGCGCAGAAAAGACCCCGTAGCCGCCGATGATCGAGCCGAAATTGGTGACCGTTCCGGCGAGCTTCCCTGACCTCGATCCCGGTATCCTTGACCGAACAGGTCGTCCTTCAGCAGGGCCGTCGATACCGCCGAAGAGCCATTCGACGACGGTGCCGCCATTGCCGAGAAAAACTGCGTCTCCGCCATCGGTCCCGGCCACCGATATCGTGCCGAGGTTGCCGACCGTGCCGAACCCGCCATAGATGACGACACCGTCAGCCGCATAGTTCGACGGAGCGATCACGGCGCCCGCCTGGGCGTTGCTGACCATGCCGCCATGGTTCAGCTCGACACCGACGTCAAACCCGTTCGTCATCGCGCCATAGTTTACGACGGTGCCGGGCGCGCCGCGGATGACGATATCGCCGCTGATCGAGCCGGCCTGCCCGTTGGCGATGCTGCCGCCCGCGCCGAGGTCCAGGCCGTTCACGATGGTGCCGCTGTTGAGTATGGTCGCCGGGCCGGCGGTGCCGAAGACGCCAATGCCCGCCGTCGCGCCGATATAGCCGGAGGGCTTGTTGGTCAGGAAATTACCCGCGGTGGCGTTGAGCACCACCCCGTAGGTCAAAATCGTGCCGGTGGCGCGGATCGTTCCGTAATTGGTGATCGTCCCGGTTGAGCCGGTGATATCGGCGCCGTTCTGGTAGCCGGTGATCGCACCGAAATTGTCCAGGGTGCCGCCGGCATGCAAAAAGATCCCGGTCCCGCCGGCGGCGTAACCCGCGACCGATCCGAAATTGGTCACGGTGCCGGCAGCCTGGGCGATCGAGATTCCCTGCCGACCGCCGGCGATGTACCCGCCGCCCCCGGCCTCGCCGTTGGTGACGGTGCCGCCTTTTTCGAGGAGGACGCCGGTCGAGACCGTGCCGCTCGCCGTGATGTGGCCGAAATTGGTGAGGTTCCAGGCGACCGCCGGCGAGCCGTAAAGAGCGAAGCCGCCCGGCAGCGACGAGATCGAGCCGGCGCTGGTCACGGTGACCGGGCTCTCCGAGGGATCGGTCAACGTGACGCCGTTGGGGTTTGAGCCGGTTATAGTGCTGGACAATTGTTCCGTCTCCCTCGGCCGGCCTCGACCGGAACCGTTCTGTCCCCCCGATGCTGCGGCGGCCATCGCCGGGAAGGGGAATATAATACAAACCTTTCGGTTTGGCATCCGTGGCGCGCTTCGCTTTTTTGCTTTTTCGGCGGCGCCGAGCGCGCTACACCGCAGCAATCAAGAATAAAGGTGCCTTTACGTTATTAACCTTACTCTCAGGGAGGATGACGGGATGAGAACACAGTGGATCGGAGGGGTCGTCTTGGCCGGGTTGACGGCGATCGCCGGGATCGCGCCGGCCGCGGCCTGGGACCGCGGCAATGTCGATATCTTTGCCGTGCTGCCCAAGGGGGCGACCGGGCCGGAAGGCCTGACCGTCGGCCCGAACGGCAACGTTTTGGCGACGACCTTCGGCTTCAACAGCCAGGGAGCGGTGACCGGCAACAGCCAGCTCTTCGTCTTCGCGCCCAATGGCCAGCTGATCCGTCAGGTGGCGATCCAGGGCTCCAGCCCGCACACGCTCGGGCTCGCCTTCAACCCGGTGACGCGAAAGCTGATCGTGCTCGATTTCGGCGCCGGCACAGCGCTCCAGGTCGATCCGCGAACCGGGGCTTCGAGCCTGTTCATGACGGCGAGCACGACCGGCACGCCCGATCCCAACACCCCCGGCACCGATCCGGCGAAATCCGGGCTCAACGGGCTGACCTTCGATGCCGCCGGCAATGTCTACATTTCCGACTCGTTCCAGGGCATCGTCTGGAAGACCGGCCCGAACGGCGGCACCGGCGCCGAGCGGCTGGGGACGATCTGGGTCGAGGATGCGAGCCTGACCACGACCGGGTTTCCGCCCTTCGGCGCCAACGGCATCGAGCTCGACAACGCCGGCAAGATCCTGTTCGCGGCCAACACCGGCAACGACCAGATCATCAAAATTCCGGTCGGCGCCGGCGGCACCGCCGGGACACCCTCGGTCTTCGTCAACAGCATCAACGGCGCCGACGGCATCGTCATCGACCGCCGCGACAACATCTGGGCGGTGGCCAACCAGTCGGACGAGATCGTCGTCCTCGACCCGACGGGGAAGGTCATCGCCAAGCTCGGCGATTTTGCCGGCATCGAAAAGGGCGTGCCCCAGGGCCTGCTGTTCCCGGCGAGCCCGGCCTTCAGCCTCGACGGCAAGTGGCTCTATGTCAGCAATCTCGCTCTCGACGTCAGGGTCCCCGGACTGGGGCTTACCCAGGCGATCGACTCGCAATGGGCGCAGCAGGTCAAACGCTATACGATCGCCCGGTTGCGCGCCAAAATCCCGCCGCCCGGCGACGAGGACGACAACAACCGGCAGTAGTGCCGCGCGTTTTGCTCGTCGCTCCGGGATGGCCCGGGGGGACGGGCCCGGAACCAACGGCCGAACGGCCCGTCGGGTTCGATGCGGCGGGCCGCCGGCGACGCCCGCCATGCGTGCCCGCAAAAAATACGCGAATTAACTATATAAGTTTCCGCGTTTTGCTTGAACCCGGGCGGGCCTCGCCCATTTTTTCCGCTGGTACGGGTCGGAGACACAGATGAGACGATCATGGCTCACCGCGGCGTCGGCGCTGGGGGCGGTTGCCGCCGGGGCGCCGGCGGCGGATGCGGCATTGTTTACAGCCCCCGGCCCGGTGCAGTTCGGCGATGTCCGGATCGGCACGACATCGAGCCACGGCTTCACCCTCAACATCTTGAACCGTATCACTTCCGGCGAAATCGACGCGGCGACGGCGCCGTTTTCGGGCGGCCCGTTCAAGTTCAGCAGCAGCGGCAAGGCCAAGCTGAACGAGACTTTTTCGTTCAGCCCGACGGTTTCGGGCGCAGCCGGTGATTCCGTCGCCATCGGCGCGATCGACCTGAAGACGAAGTCCAGCCAGTCGGGGAGCGTGACCTTGAGCGGCACCGGGGTCGGGCCGCAGTATCAGAGCACCCCGGCGCCGGGCGGCACGATCGATTTCGGCAAGCTCGCGCCGGGTGCCGGCGGCGTCGAGGATTTGCTGATCAGCAATGTCTCGACCGATCCGGGCAACAAAATGCTGACCGGGTTGACACTGTTGGAGAGCGTTCAGATCGGTGGCGCGGATTTTTCATTGGCCAATTTTTCTGCCGGCAAGGTTTTGAACGAAGGCGGCAATTTCGATCTGAAGATCGACTTTTCGTCGCTGACGCCGGGGATCGAAACCGCCGAGCTCGAGATCGTCACCGACGAGGGTGCCGCCTTCGGCAAGCTCGGGCAGGCTTTCGATTACACGCTGACCGCCGATGTCGTGGCCCCGACGGCGGCGCCGGAGCCGGCTTCGCTGGGGCTGCTCGGCTCCGCCCTCGCCGGCCTCGGCATCGCGGTGCGGCGGCGCCGCCGAGGATAGGCTTACAAAAGCCCGGCCGTCCGGAAGATCGGCAGCCGGCGGGCCATGATGCGCTGAAGCAGGTCGCGCAGCTGCTGCTGCGCCGCCGGCTCCAGCCCGGGGCCGAGCCAACCGATCCAGGCTTCGAGCGCGCTGTCGTCCTCGCCGCGCTCGATCCGGTGCTGGACAAAGAGCTCGAAGGCGCTCGCCGGCAACCCGCCGCCGATCGCGGTCGAGGCAAAGGCGAGCGGCGTCGCCCGATGCTCCAGCCGGCCAAAGGCTTCGGCGAGCAGCCGGTTGAGCGCAGCCGCGGCCGCCGACTGATGCGATCCGGGGCGCAGCATCGGCGCGGCCTGGCCGGTGCCGATCAGCACCCCGACCAATTCGGCCGCCTTGCCCCTCTGGCCCTCGGCTGACGGCAATGCCAACAAATCGCCGACCGTCCGCGGGCCGGCGGCGAGCGCGGTCGCCATCGCGCCGTAAAAATCGCGCGCCAGCTCGGCTTTCCCCTCGGCCATGCGGATTTCGTATTGGAAGTCGTCCACGCCGACGGTCGCCATCAGCGCGATCTCGCCGAGCGCCGCATCGCGATCGGTCGCCGACAGCCGCTGCGCGCCGCGCACGAAGATGTCGTGGCGCAGGCCGCGCTCGACGCATAAATCCTTGACCAGCTCGCGATAGAGCGGATCGTCGATCCGGCCGTAAATCTCGCGCTGCGCCTCGGTCAGGGTCAGCTCAGGAAAGTTTTCCAATAAATCGCCGGCGCCGATCCATTCGAGCCGCGCCGCCGACAGCGCCTCGGCGACATCGGCATGAAAGCAAGGTTGCCAGTGCGCATTCATGAATTCATGCGCGAGGTAGGGGACCGGAAGATCCGACAGGCGCTGCAACAGCGCCCCGACATCGCCGCTCCCGGTCAATTGCCGTGCGCCGGCCGCGTGCAATCCGCGCAAAATCTCAAAGCCGGCCTGCGCCTGGCGGTCGCTGCGTCCGGGTCCGGCAGCGCCGGCGGCGCGCACCAGGCGCTGCATGCCGAGCCGCGCCTGCCAGCCGGGCAGCGCGTTGTAGCTGAGGTGAACGATGCCGCCGGCGCGCACCTTGCGGCGCAAGAGGCGCACGATGCCGTCACGCACCGCCGGCGCCACCCAGCTCCACAGCCCGTGGATGCTGACGAAATCGGCTTCCGGCACCGCATCGGCCGCACCGCTCTCGGCGAAATCGGAGAGGTCGGCCTCGATAAAGGCGACATTGGCGATGCCGGCTTGGCGGGCAAAGGCGCGCGCGGTGGCGATATGGGCCGGGTTGAAGTCGATGCCGGTGACGCGCCAAAGGGGGTTGCTCGCCGCCAGGATCAGCGAGACGAGGCCGAGGCCGCAGCCGAGCTCGAGAAAATGCACGTCGTCGTCGTCAAGCGGCAGGTCGCAGGCGACGCCGACGAGGCGCGCCGCCGCCACCATATGAACCGGCGATTGCTGGACATAGTAGCCCGGGATGTAGCTGACGTCGGTGACGTAGCCGGCGCCCCAATCCGCCATTTCCGCCCCCGTTTGCGTGTCGATTGGTGCTGCTTGCCGCCTTTGAGCATCATCCGCTTATTTGCGGGCGATGCGGTCGTGATGCTTAGAGCCAGACCCGAAATGATCTCGTAAAATCAGCGCTTTGTTCGTCGTTCCGGCGAAGGCGGGAATCCAGGGCCGAGGATAGGAGCGCTGGCCTCTGGACCCCCGCTTTCGCGGGGGCGACGAGTAACGCCTTGATATCGCGCAGATCATTTTAAGCCGGACACTTAGATTGCGCTGCGCCCGGAAGGCGCGCCATCAAAAAGCTGCCGAGCCTTGCGCAGCTATGCCGGACATTTCTTGCTAAACGACCCGCTCGGCCTGCCAGCTTCCGGGGCCGAATTGGCTCTTGTTGACGATCCCGGAGCCGCCCTGAGGATTGCCGGCGCCGAGGCGGGCGGTGCCGGTCATCCGTCCATCGCGCAGCTCGCCGTCGAGCAAATACGAGATCACGCTGCCTTCGTAGCGCGCGCTGAAAGCAAGACGAACGATCGACCCGGCAAGCGAGCCGTTGACGGGGCCGGCGAACCCGTCGGAACGCTGCCGCCCGGCGAGGTCGGGGCCGCGCTGCTCGATGCTCAGCCGGTGGGTTCGCGAGCCATGCAGAAAATCGACGCGCATCTCCCACTCACCGCCGAGATCGGCCGTCGCCGCGGCAATGGCTCTCGCCTGGGCAGCGTCCCGTCGGGATGCGACCAGCGCCGCGGCGGCGGCGGCCCCGACCGCGGCTGCCTCGCCGGGCTGCAGCTGGAACGGGTCGATCTCGATCGAGCTTTCGGTCGCCGAATTGTCGTCGAGCATGATGCGCGGCTCGCCGTCGAGCACCCGGTCGCGCAGCCCGAGCCCGTCGAGCGAATAGGCCGCGCGGTCCCAGGAAATCTTGAGCCGCGGCACCAGATCGACACCCTCGGGTGCAATCACCTCGCTCAGCACTCCCGGCAACCGGCCGACCCGCTCGGCGATGACCGCGAGGTCGTCGTCCCATTTCTGTCGCTCGGCCGCAGCGTCGCGCTCTTCGAACCAGTATTCGAGTGCGGCGATGACCCCGACGATGTCCTCTTTCGACACCTTCATCGGACGGCCCAGCGCCTGGTGCGGCGAGGCGTTGCGCCAAGCGGCCTGGACCAGGGGTTTCGAGCCGAGCAAAAGCCCGCTGGTCTGCGGCCCGCGCAGAAACTTGCCGCCGCTGTAGACGACGAGGTCGGCGCCGCGCGCAAGCCACGGGCTCGGCCGCTCGATATGCTCGGAGGCGGCATCGACCAGGATCGGAATGCCGCGCGGCTTGGCGATCCGGGCGAGCTCTTCGAGCCGCACCGGGGAGAGGTGCTCCTGCTTGCCGAGCAGCACGATCATCGCCACCGGCTCGGCGAGCGCCTGGTCGAGATCGGCGCGGGTGTCGATCTCGACGATGTGGCAGCCGATCATCCGCACCGCTTGGTCATAGGCAAAGCGCTGGGTCCGCGGGATAATGACGCGGTTGACCATGCCCTCGGTAAAGGGCAGGCGCAGCATCTTTACCGGATCGTTGCCGGCGACGCAGGCGGCGGTGCCGAGCGCCACCGCAGCCGCGCTGCCGCAGGTCACCACACCCCATTCGGCGCCGGTCAGCTCGGCGATGCGCCGGCCCGCCGCCTCCATCAGCTCGTCGAGATTGACGAAAGCGTGCGACGCACGGTCCATCGCCTCGCGCACCTGCGGCAGCATCAGGCTGCCGCCATGCATCGTGCGCACGCTGCAGCAATTGATGAACGGGCGTACGCCCAAAGCCAGATAGGGGTTGGTGTTTGCCTGCACGGGAGCTCCTCCGCGGAGAATGCACCCGAATATACCAGGGGCTTCGACCCATGGGACAACGGATCGGGAGCGATTCGCCTTTCCCGGTGTTTTCCTCGATGGCTCGTCTCGGCCGTTATTGAGGAAGGTGCCCATCATGCCAGAGCAGCAGGATTTTGTGGATAAGGGCGGCAACGCGATCAGCAACGGCGTCGGCCAGGCGACCGAAGCGGTGGAGAAGCTGCGTTCCGTCGTCGACCAGGCGTCACGCTCGATCGGCGAGATGACCCAGGCCACCGGCCAGTGGGCCCAGGATGCGCAAAAGCGCGCCGGCGAAATGGCCAAGGACCTCCAGGCGCAAGGCGAGCGGGCCGCGACCACCGTCGCGCAGCAGGTCGAGAGCTACCCCTTGACCAGCTTGGCGATCGCCTTTGGCGTCGGCTTTCTGGTCGCTAACCTGATCCGCCGCTGAACCGGGGCAATCCGCCACGCCAGCGCGGTTGATCGCGGTGCGCCGGGCGGCTATTCCGTGAGGGATGGCCGCCACGGTGCATGAATTATCCGACATCGGCCGGGAACGGGCGCTGGTGCTCTTTTCCGGCGGTCAGGATTCGACGACTTGCCTCGCCTGGGCGCTCGAGCGTTTCGCCGGGGTCGAGACCATCGGGTTCGACTACCGGCAGCGCCATCGCATCGAGCTCGATTGTCGCAGCGCCGTGATCGCCCGGTTGCGCCGCGAATTTCCGGATTGGAACGACCGCCTCGCCGAGGATCACCTGCTCGATTGCGGGGTGCTGGGCCGGATCAGCGACACCGCCCTGACCGGGGCCGCCGCGATCACGTATGACGAGGGTGGTCTGCCGAACACCTTTGTCCCCGGCCGCAACCTGTTGTTTTTCGTCCTGGCTGCGGCGGTCGGCTATCGGCGCGGCGCGCGGCATCTCGTCGGCGGCATGTGCGAGACCGACTACTCCGGCTATCCCGATTGCCGCGACGACACGCTGAAGGCTTTGCAGGCGACGCTGTCCCTCGGCACCGAGCGGCGCTTTGTCATCCATACGCCGCTGATGTGGCGCGACAAGGCGGCGACCTGGGCATTGGCCCGGGATCTCGGCGGCGAGCCGCTCGTCGAGCTGATCCGAGAGGAAACCCACAGCTGCTATCTCGGCGACCGTTCACGGCGGCATGATTGGGGCTACGGTTGCGGCGAATGTCCGGCTTGCGCGCTGCGCCAGGCGGGGTGGGAAAGATTTACGCGGGGGCTGACCGGGCGATGAGCTACGCGGTCAAGGAGATCTTTTATACGTTGCAAGGTGAGGGCGCGCAGACCGGCCGGCCGGCGGTGTTCTGCCGGTTCTCCGGGTGCAATTTATGGTCCGGGCGCGAGGCGGATCGAGCGAGCGCGGCGTGCTCCTTTTGCGACACCGACTTTGTCGGCACCGACGGCAGCGAGGGCGGGCGCTATCCCGATGCCGCCGCGCTCGCCGGCAAGATCGCGTCCTTGTGGCCCAGCGGACCGGGCGTTCCTTTTGTCGTTTGCACCGGCGGCGAGCCGCTGCTGCAGCTCGACCCGCCGCTGATCGAGGCGCTGCACGCGCGCGGCTTCGCCGTCGCCGTCGAAACCAACGGCACGATCATGCCGCCGCCGGGTCTCGACTGGGTGTGCGTCAGCCCCAAATCAGCCGCCGCGCTGATCCTCGAAAAGGGTGACGAATTGAAGATTGTCATGCCGCAGCCGGACCTCGACCCGCGCGATTTTGCCGGCCTCGATTTCCGCCGCTTTTCGGTGCAGCCGATGGATGGCCCCGAGCGCCGGCGCAACACGGCGCTCGCGATCGCCTTCTGCCACGCCCACCCGCAATGGCAATTGAGCTTGCAGACCCACAAGCTCGCCGGCTTCCGTTAGCCAGGATGTGCCGAGATTTCGCGGAGATCTCTGCCGATACCCTGCGCCGTCTCGCCCTCCAGCAAGGCAGCGCGTGGCTGCGGGCTTGGCGGACAGCGCACAGGATGAGCCAGGCGGAAGCGGCGAGCGCGCTGGGGGTCAGCGCCCGCCTGTGGTGCCAATATGAGGCCGGATCGCATCTCCTGCCGAAAACCGTTCGGCTCGCGGGGATCGGTCTCGACGCCCACGGGGAAGCGGCGTGACCGATATGCGACCCTCCGGCCGCGCCGCCGACGTGATGCGGCCGGTTACCCTCGAACCGGGCTTCGCCAAGTATGCCGAGGGCTCGTGCCTGGCGAGGTTCGGTGATACGCATGTGCTCTGTACCGCTTCGGTCGAAGAGCGGGTGCCGCCCTTTCTACGCAACACCGGCAAGGGCTGGGTCACCGCCGAATACGGCATGCTGCCGCGCTCGACCCACACGCGCACCGACCGCGAGGCGGCGCGCGGCCGACAGAGCGGGCGCACCCAGGAAATCCAGCGGCTGATCGGGCGCAGCCTGCGCGCGGTGACCGATCTGGCGGCGCTGGGCGAGCGCCAGATACGGATCGACTGCGACGTATTGCAGGCCGATGGCGGCACCCGCACCGCCGCTGTCACCGGCAGCTATGTGGCATTGCACCAGGCGCTGGCTCGGCTGGTTGCCGGTGGCCAGCTTGCCGCCCTGCCGCTCGCCGACAGCGTCGCCGCGGTTTCCTGCGGCGTCGTCGCCGGAGCGGCCGTGCTCGACCTCGACTACGCCGAGGATTCGCGGGCCGAAACCGACGCCAATTTTGTGCTGACCGGGGCGGGCGGCATCGTCGAGATCCAGGCGACCGCCGAGGGTGCGCCCTTTGACGAGGCGCTCTTCGCCGAGATGCTGCGGCTGGCGCGCGCCGGCATCGCTGATCTGACCCGGGCGCAACGCACCGCATTGGGCCTCGGGTGAAAGATGCCGCGCCGCTTTGATGGCGATCGGCTGGTTATCGCCAGCCACAACCCCGGCAAGGTCGAGGAAATTTCGGCATTGCTGGCGCCGTTCCGGGTCGAGGCCGTCTCGGCCGGCGCGCTCGGCCTGCCGGAACCGGAGGAAACCGGCGACACTTTCGAGGCGAACGCCGCGCTGAAGGCGCACGCCTCGGCGCAGGCGAGCCGGCTGCCGGCATTGGCTGACGATTCCGGGCTGGTGGTGCCGGCGCTCGGCGGCGCGCCCGGCATCTACTCTGCCCGCTGGGCTGGTCCGGCGAAGGATTTCGGCAGCGCCATGGCCCGCGTTGAGCGCGAGCTCGGCGACCGGGACCGGAGCGCGGTCTTTGTTGCGGTGCTGGCGTTGGCCTGGCCCGACGGCCATGCCGAATTGTTCCGTGGCGAAGTCTCGGGGCGTCTCCTCTGGCCGCCGCGTGGCGAGCACGGTTTTGGCTACGACCCGATTTTTGTGCCCGCCGGCGACACCCGCACCTTCGGCGAGATCGAGGCCGCCGAAAAGCACCGGATCAGCCACCGCGCCCGCGCCTTTGCCAAGCTCGTCGCCGGCTGCTTTGCCGGGCGGTGAGTGAGCTCCTTGGACCATTTCACCGGCTTCGGCCCCCACCCCGAGCCTCCTGCGCCCGCGCAAGGTGTGCACAGATCTCAAAGCTCTAATATCCCCCTCTCCGCCCTTGGGGGCGGAGAGGGTCGGGGTGAGGTGGGGGGAGCCCCAGCTCCGCTTGCGGGGGCGGGAGAGGGCTCGGCGGGCGATGCGTACAATTCCGAGCCGCTCGCCGTCTATATCCATTGGCCGTTCTGCCGCTCGAAATGTCCCTATTGCGACTTCAACAGCCATGTTCGCGACGCCGTCGATGCGGCGCGCTGGACGCGGGCGCTGCTTGCCGACCTCGACCATCAGGCCGAGCTGGCACCAGGGCGCGAGGTCGGCTCGGTGTTCTTCGGCGGTGGCACGCCGTCGCTGATGCCGCCCGAAACGGTGGCCGCTCTGAT
Source organism: uncultured Alphaproteobacteria bacterium (assembly GCA_963702685.1). GTDB lineage: Bacteria > Pseudomonadota > Alphaproteobacteria > ATCC43930 > CGMCC-115725 > AP-15. The sequence goes on from CAVPDQ010000022.1 coordinate 103,609, forward strand.
CGACCGCGTGCGCGCACGCTGGGCGACCGCGCCCGATCTCGAAGTGACCCTCGAAGCCAACCCGAATTCGGCCGAGGCAGGCCGCTTTCGCGCCTATGCCGAAGCCGGGGTCAATCGCTTGTCGATCGGTGTTCAGTCGCTCGATGAGGTGGCGTTGCATTTCCTCGGCCGCGCGCATGGCCGCGCCGAGGCGATCGCCGCGATCGAGCAGGCGCGCGCCATTTTTCCGCGCTTTTCGTTCGACCTGATCTATGCCCGGCCCGACCAGACCGCCGCCGCCTGGTCGGAGGAGCTGAACGAGGCGCTGATGCTGGCCGGCGACCATCTGTCGCTTTATCAGCTGACAATCGAGCCCGGCACCGCCTTTGGCACTCTGGCGCGGCGCGGCGAGCTCGCCCTGGCCGATGACGACGACACCGCGTCGTTGTACGAGCTGACCCAGAACCGCCTCGCCGTGCACGGGCTGCCGGCTTACGAAATCTCCAACCACGCTCGTCCCGGCGCCGAATGCCGCCACAACCTCGCCTATTGGCGCTACCAGGATTACGCCGGGATCGGCCCCGGCGCGCATGGCCGCTTGACCCGAGGCGGCGGCAAATACGCGACCCGTCAGCGCCGGTCGCCCGAAGCCTGGCTCGCCGCCGTCGAAAGCGCCGGCACCGGTCTCGAAGAAGAGACTTCGATCGAACCCGCTGCGATGGTCGAGGAAATTCTGATGATGGGTCTACGCCTCGGCGAAGGCGTCGCCCGCTCCCGGCTCGAGCCCATCGTCGGCCAGAACATCGAAACCCTATTCGCGCGCACTCTCCCACCCTTGCTCGAAGGCGGCTTTCTGACGCTGGATCCGGTTTGCCTTGCCGCCACTGCCGCCGGTCGCCAGCGCCTCAACGCCGTTCTCGCCAGCCTTCTCGCCTGAACGGGCATCGTTGCGATGCGACCCGGCGCAGCGCCTCTACCGGCTGCGCCGCGGTTGAGCTCCCGCCGCGCAATGTCGCGGCACGTTGCTCCACCTGAGCCAAACGCCCGCCAGCGTCGGCCTCAAAAGCAGCGACAACTTTTATAGATCGACCTCGGTTTAGAGCCGTTTCCGATCAACTTGCACCGCGCTCACCCCCTCCCAAACCCTCCCCCATCAAGGGTGCCGGCCGGGGGGAGGGCCTTTATCAGCACGCCTATTGGTACTCCCGCCCCCTCGATGGGGGCGGGTCGGGGTGGGGGTGATCCGTGCCCAGTCCATCGATCCGGCCGAAAACCGGTTCAGCGTCGTTTTTAATTCGAGAGACGTTTTTCCGGAACGAGGACAGCGATCAGCCCGGCGATCGACACCAGCAGCTGGACTATGGCCTGCAGCATGGCGTCATCGATGTGAATGCCGGCTGCGCCGAGAAATGCACCAAGCCCTGCATAAGTCGACGGCTCCTTGAGGCGTTCGGCAAGAAAAATCAGCAAGCTCATCGTCAATTCCTTTTGCAAGAGATACAGGGAGCCGTAGATAGGCGCTGTCATATTTCGTCATGGCCGTGCTCGACACGGCCATCTGTGCTTCCAGCGGCACGGCGTCGACAAAAGAGATGGCCGGATCGAGCCCGGCCATGACGATTTCAAGTTGTTATGGTTCTTAGAAATGAATACGCGAGGTTGTATCATGCTTTTCCCCGGACAGCACTGCGCTTTCGCGGGAACGACGAAAGAAACGAGGTTATTCAATTTTATTGAATCATGGCTCTAATGCTTGTCCTGCTTCTGCACGACCTGCGTGCGCAGATCGCCGAGCGCGTCGAAAATTCGGGTGAGCGCCGCGCGCATTTCGGTGCGAAAATCGCGGTCGTCGCTGCGCCGCTGGTCGAGCTCCCGCTCGACGGCGGCGATGCGCAGCTCATGCTCGGCAATCTGCATCGTCAGGTCGGCGCGCAGGTGCTCGATGTCCTCGCGCAGGCTGACGTAGCTGGTGACCGCGGCACCGCTGACCGTCAGAACCAGCACACCGGCCTGCATGAGATGCCCGAAATTGATTTCGGGCGAAAACCGAGGCTTTAGCATTGGTTCAAAACGGGAGCGGCAGCGCTTTGCCGAGGAGGTTCAGCAAGGCCGGGGCAATCACCGCACCGCATGGACCGGAAATCGCGGTCTGCAGCAAGCGGTCTCGCTCGGCGACGACAGCGATGCCGTCGGTCTGCGGCATCGGCGAGGCTGCCGCAGCCGGAGCAAGGCCGTTCCAGCATTGCACGCCAATGGTGTCGCCGCCGGCCGCCGCAAGCGCGGCGGCGTTGCCGAGATCGCCTTCGGTGAATTTGCCAAATTGCGAGCAAGCCGACAGGGCCAATGACAGCACGACACAGAAGACGAGGGCGCGACCGACAATGATCAATCCTCTCGCGCCCAGGTTGAAGTCTTTGGCGGCACCATCCGCTTGGCGAAGCACGCACACACCAGTATCGGTATCAGCCGACACGATGTCGCCAGGCAGGTCTTGCATCGTGTCGCGCCTTACGATTTTGTAGCAGCGTTTCAATCTCTCGGGCTCGTCGGCCGCAAGCTTGCTCGGCAGCATTTTGCTCCCTCCGGGTTTAACGTGATTCGATCGACAGGTGGGTCTCGGTGCGCACCGTCTGGCTGCGCAGCTCGGTCGGCAGCGGCAGCTCGCCGACAACGCGGAGCGGAAACGCGCCGGGGTTTACTTGCGCGCCCGCCGGCGTGTATTCGTAAGCGGTGGCATCGCCAAGCGCCTGCTGGCCGCCGCCGGTGATGTTGAACGACGGGAATTTGAAATAGAGCGCCTGGCCGACATATTGCGTCGGCAAGGTCTGCCGGTAGTAAGAGCCGCTCGCCAAATAGAGGAATTGCGCGCCGGCCGGCTGGTGGATTGCAAAGGTGCCGTAGAGCCCGCGATTGAGCCCGGTCAGGTTGTATTTGTTCGCCCCGGTCAAGGTCGCCGTGGTAAAGCTGAGGAATTCGAGCTGACCGCCTGGTGCGCGAAGGGCGCAGAGCGAGACCCCGGCCGCTGCCGCGGCGGCCGAGACGCTCGAAAGGCTGCCGTCGCTTTCTGAAAGATCGACCGACAAGGTGCCGCCGGTCGGCGACAGGTCCGCGCTCGTGATCCCGATCGTCGAGCGGCCCTCGAATATTCCTTGCAAGCCAAAGCTCGCATCGTCGAGCGAGGTGTAGATCTGGGCGCCGCCCCATTTCGGGTCGAAGCTGCTGTTGGGGCCGCCCGACAGCCCGACGATCAGCTGTGGCGAGGTGATGCCCTGCGCCGCCAGCAATTGACCGGTCGGCTCCAGGATAAAGGGCGTGTTGACCGTAGACGCGGCAAAATTGGTGTTCTGGCCAAAGGCGGTGGGTGCCGTCCCCTGCTTGGGGTAGAGCACCGCGGTCGCACCCCCGGTGGCGCCAAAGAAATCTTCGGCGGTGATCGACAAGGTGCCTTCCTCGTCCTCGACCACCGAGGTGATCCGCACGGTCTGGCTCGAAAGCCCGAGCCGGCTGTCGCTGATCGCGACCAAATCCATCGGTTCGAGCAGGCAGTATTTCCAGCCGAGCTGAAAGCTGTAGCTGTTGCGGTAGAGGAGCCCGCGCTGCAAGACGAGCTGGGCGACGATCGGGGCCACGCCGAGAAAATCGACGATCGCGCGCGCCTTCAGCGAGGTGTCCTTGCGCACGCCGTAGAGGTCGATCGAGCCCTGGTCGAAGGCATCGACGATCGTCGTGTTGTACGCGTTCGCCCGGTCGAGGCATTCGAGCTGAACATAGTTGTCGGCGTCGGCGGGCGACGAGCGGGTGACGTGCACCGGGTCGTCGGTAAAGCCGCCGGTGATCGGGGTCGCCCCCTGGCGCAATGCCGGGCCGCCGGGGTTTGGCCCCAAGGTGATCCCGACGCTCAATTCCTGGACGATAAAGTCGTCCTCGCCGAGGTCGTAGATGACCGTCGTGTCCGGGGTCCAGGTGTAGGCGGTCGGGCCGGTGATGGTGAATGTCGCGGCCCCGGTGCTCGCCGCGGTGACGGTCACCGTTGTCGCAAACGCGGCCAGGCGCAACGCCACGACGCAGCAGCTCAGACCCGATCCCGCGGTGATGCCGAAATTGTTGAGGGCGGAATTGCCGTTGATGTTCTGCGCGAGCCCGGCCATGGTCGCCGAGTAGTCGGTCGTGTCGGCATTTACCGTCGCCGGCTGCGCCTGGTAGGTGATCGTGACCGGCGAGCCCGAGAGGCCGGCCGCGGTAAAGGTCAGGCTCAAGGTGTCGAGCTCGGCGATCGTGCCCGCCGACCGCGACGACGACATAGCCGACCTGGAGCGTCCTGGTCGCCATAGGGGATGATCTTGAGAAGACCGCCCGACCAGACGATGGCGCTGTTGGTGAGCCCGACGATGTCGGCGAGCGATTGCTGCGCCTCCTGCTGCTGGTCCAGCATCGGTGCCAGGAAGATCCCGGCGGCATTGCAGTAGTTGCCGTAATCGGCGACCGAGCCTGATGTGTCGAGGTTGGCCGCGGGAAAGCCCGCGCCATAGCGGGCATTGGTCAGGAAATCGGCGACGATCTCGGCCGGGTTGGCGTCGGACGCGTTGGGCGCGGTGCCGGAGAGGATCCCTTGCACCTCGACATTGAAATTCGGCAGGGTCGGCGACAGGCCGAGCATGTAGTTGTCCATCTCGAAATAGGCGGTGCCGGAATAGCCGATGGCGTTGGCCGGGTGGTTCGCCGTCCAAAACGACGATGGCGACTGGCCGTCATTGCCAAAGACGAAATAGGACATGCCCGCCAGCCCGGCGAGCGGGTCGATGTTCTTGTCCCACCAGACGAGCCCGAAATTCTCGATCGGCCCCTGGCACACGCCGAGGATGACCGAGGCGCTGTATTGGAACTGGCCCGAGCCGCTCTTGCCGGCGCCGCCGCCTTTGCCTTTGGCGCTGGTGGGCGCCGGCGTCGCGGTGAAATCCTGCTGGTCCAAGAGGTTTGGCGCCACCCGCGTCGTGCCGTAGACGAGCGGGATCACGCCCCCTTGCTGCGAGGTTTGGAACTGCAGCGAGCCCGCGGCCGTCGCCTGCTTGGCGTTCGACCCTCGCCCCAATATCCCTGTCATGGCCGGTGGTCAGTGGTCAGTGGCTGGTGGTTGGGGTCAGGGAAGGGCGAGAAGAAACGCACCAGGCGGTTGGCGAGACGGGGCTGAAGGGCGCTGTCGGCGACGACGCCCGCCGCGTGCCAGGCGTGGATCAGCCGCGGCCATTGGGTGACGATGGCGCCATGCGCAAAGCAGCGGCCAAAGCGGAAGAGCGCGATATCGCCCGGCTCCGGCGAGTGCTCGATCTCGCGGGCGCGCTCGATGACGCCGTTCATGTAGAGCTCGGCCGAGCGGTGCAAATGCCAGTCGGGCGGGTAGAACGGCACCTCGACGGGTGCCACCACACCGGCGCGCTCGAACACCTCGGCGAGCAGGGTCAGGCAGTCGCAGCCGACACCCTTGACCCGTGCGGCATGATGGTAGGGCGTGCCGATCCAGCTCTCGGCCTCGGCGACCACCGCCGCGCGCGGGCCGTCAGCCCTATTCGACATCGGCGGCTTCCAACGCGGGGCAGGGTAGGCTCTCGCCATTCTCCGCGGCCTTGAAGCACCAGCAATTTGTGGCGCCGAGCCCGAGCCGGCCAAAGCATTGGCGCCCGTGATAGGCGCGCAGCTCGCGCATCCGGGCCGAGATCGCCTCGGCGTCTTCGGCCGCCAACCGGCTCATACCGCGTTCTCCGGGGTCGGGATAAACTCGAACCCGCCGTGGTGGAGGGCGTTGTTGAAGACGTTGGTGCAGGTCGCGAGCGTGTGGTCGCACCCCGGCAAGAGCTGGAACGTGTCGCCGACCGCGACCGACGACAGAAACGGCAATTTGACCTGGACGCTCGGACCCACGATAGCTTGCGCGATGCTGCGGGTCTGCCCGGCATTGGCGCCGGTCAAGCCCGTGATCGTCCCTTGCGCCAGGGGTGTCGTCGGCAGCGACCCGGACCAATTGATCTGTCCTTGGGTCGAGCCGGCGATCGCCGCGATCGTGAGCGCGAGGCTGGCCCGGTCGAATTGGCACATCGCATCGCCGAACACATGGTTGCACGACGGCTGGTAGAGCCGGCGCGGCATCTGGATATTCAATAATTCGAGATGCGAGCGGCATTTGAGGTCGAGCCCGGTGCGGCTCGCGTCGATGTCCGAAACGCGCCCCGCGAACAGCACCACCGTCCCCGGGCTCGTCACGCCATAGCTCGGCATAAAGGCGCGCTCCACTCGCAGCAGCGCGCCGTCGAGCTGGCCCGACCAGGCCGCTTGCAGCCAGGGTACCGAACCCAGCAGATCGGTGGGCTCCGGGTAGATTTTGACGTCGAGCTCGTCGACCTGGGTCCCGATCACGGTCTTGGTCATCGACCGCTCGAATTTGGGGCCGAGCGTAAAGACGCGCCCTGTCGTCGTGTCGGTGATCGCCGTCATCGCGGCCGAATAGCGAAACACCCCACCGCCTTGCAGGGTGAAGCTGTAAAGATCGGCCATGATGAACTGCTCGGACGCGCTCAGCAGCGCGATCAGGGTCGGGGAGGCGAGCTTCATCCGATGATGATCCCGCCTAGCCAGTAGCGCAGCACTGCATTGATGCGCCGCCGCCCCCCCTGTTCAAGCCAGGGGCAGGCTCTGTTCGCGGCCAGAGCCTGCCCCCCTGTTCCAGCCAGGGGCAGGCTCTGGCTGAAACAGGGGGGCAAGCTTGGAGGCCCGGCCAATCGCCGACGCAGCAACCAGTACAGCCGGAATTCGGGATTCACGGCCGCACGCTGATAAAGGTCATCTTTTTTAAGCTCCACAGCTTTGTCATAAAATTTTCGAACGTGTAGCTGTCTTCGACAAACCGGCATCGGAAGTAATAGCTAAAGTCGGCGGTGATCGTGGTCCCGGTTGTCGGCGCCGTCAGAAACGCCAGTATTCCGCTTGTCGGATCGACGCTGTAGCCGCTCGGATTCTGGACAAGACCATTGAGGTAAATTGCTCTGACGGTGTTGGGTGCCAGGATCGGCTCGATAAAGCCGGGTGCACCACCAAAGCTGCGTACCAATTGGAAGACCGTTTGGCTCGAATCGCCGGCGCCGATCACTTGGCCTGTTACGGAATTATCGGTCGGGTCATCGTAGAGAAATGTCGAGAACGCGCCCTGGCAGGCGAGATAAAAGCCCGCGAGCGTGCGTAATTCGTTAAAGCCAGTCGTCTGGTCGTCACGCAGAAAGTCGAAAACCAGACTGAACTGCCACAACGGGAACGGGTAATCGAGCGCGCGCAGCTCGCGGCCCGAGACCGCGCGCTGGATCCGGGTCTGGAATGTGGGCGCCTTGGTGACGCTCCACGCGAGGCCCGGCAGTGCCGGAAAGACACCAATGTCCGCCATCAGCCGGTTGCCCCGGCGTAAAGCGAGCCGCCGTTCCTGAGTGCCTTGTTTAGAGCGGCGACGAGCACCGAGCCGTTGCTGGCAAACAATTTCGCGACGCTCGACGCATCGACCGCGCTGATGCCGATGTTGAAAGTATGGCCCGAGCCGCCGTTGGAGAGCATTGACTGCAAGCCCTGACTTATATTGGCGGGCAATACCATTTCGTTCGAATGCAATTGCGCCAGCGTCCCGCCTGGCCCGAGCGTCGGTACCGCCCATCCGCCTTGCGCAGAGGGGACGATGCCGCCCTTGGAAAAAGCGAAGAGGGAACCCAGCCCGGCGAATAGATTGCCGAACAGTCCGCCGCTCGCGCTCGCCGCGCCGATGCCGCCAAAGGCGTCGAAATCGCCTGACCCGCCGAGGAGACCGCCGGACAGGCCCTGGCCAAAAATATTGCCGAAAATACCGCTGAACAAACCGCCGAAAAGACTGTTTCCGGCGCCCCCGCCGGTCGCGCCGCCGATGATCGAGCCAAACAGGCTTTTGACGCCGGCGCTGACAAATTCTCCGAGGATAGACTGCGCCAGATTGGAGACCGCTTTTTGCACGGTCGTCGTGCCGAGGATGATGCCGGTGACGCTTTTGTCGATGGCGCTCTCGATCGGGGCCACGATGCTCTGCCACGCCCTTTGGCTGGCGCGCACGGCCTCGTCATCCAGCCTTTGCTTGTCGGTCAGGTATTTCTCGTATTCGAGAAGCTCCTGCTCGTTCAGCTTTTCTTGGGTTTTGGTGTCGCCCTCGGCAGCCGCCATTTTTTTCTGGAAATATTCCTGGTCGATCTCCCATTTCTGATCAGCCAGGCTCTTTTCCTGCGCGACCTCCTCGGATGCTGAGATTCGGCCAATCTCGGCCGCTCCCTCGATCGCAGCGCGCTGGCGTGCATAGCCCGCATCAGCTAGCTTTTGCTCGGTGCCGAGCGCGCTCAGCTGGTCCCGCTCGCGCTCCTCGGCGAGCTGTTTTTCGAGCTGGTAAATATTGTTTTCGACCGCGAGCTGTTCCCTCGATCCGGCATTGGTGAGCGCCAATTTGTCCTGCCAAAAGGCAAGCTCCTCGGACCGGCTGTCGCCAAAGAATTTCTGCTCTGCTGCGAGCTGCTGCTGCAATGCGGCGCGCCATTCTGCGACACGCGATACGGCAGCACCGGCGGCAGCCGATCCACCGGCTGCGGACATGGTGCCGCCAGCCGATCCAGCCAGCCCCGCGGACTTCGATTGCAACGAGCCCATCGTTGCCCCGATCTGGGCAGCCGCCGCCGCGATTTGCGAATGCACCTTGTCGGCGGCTGCGCCCAAGCTCGCAAATTGCGCACGCATCGCCGCGGTTGCAGTCTGGACCGCATTAGCGGCGGCCTCGATTCCCGACTGCAGCTCGTCGGTCTGGGCGCTGATGACGACACTGGTTCGAAGGTCAGCCACTCGACAGCCCTCTCAGATTTTTCAATTCGCCTGGCCCCGCAGCGCCGCGATGTCGAGCACTACCGCCGGCAATCCGGCACGAACGTCGCCGGCGCTGAAGCCCGGGCCGAGCTCGGCGAGCAGAGAGGCGGAGCGCTGGCCGGTCGGCGTCGCCCCGGGTGCCCGGCGGACTTTTGTGCGGGGATGGCGGATGCCGAGATACGCGGCGACGGCGATATGGAGCGGTGGGTGCTCGGCCCAATACTTGGTGAGCTCCTCGACCTCGAGGAGCGTCATCGCGTCGATTACGGGATAGCTGTAGCCGCAGGCGGTGGCGAGAAGGCCGTAGATGTCGGCCCATTCGGTCTCGTCACCGCCGGCTCTTCCCCCGGCGTGCCTGCTCCCGGCCTGAGGCCCGACCCGGTCAATACAGCATTCAGCACCACACCGGCATTGCCGAGATCGAGCAATTGCGCCACACTTTCGGGAGCAGTGTCCGGATAGTTGCGCTGCACCGCGGCGGCGACGATCTCGACCAAGATGTCGATCTGCTCCTCGCCCATCTCCGAGCCGATGGTGCTCAACTGGCGGACTTTGGGCATCAGCCGGCGCAGCTGGCCGAGGGTCAACGGCGGCACCGTCCAGTCCCTGCCGCCCATCTCGATGACGATACCGGGGATCATTCCACGGTGCTCAGAAATCCGATCGTGCCCGATGCATCGGCGAACGCCATGAAATCGAGCTCGTGGATCGTCCAATCGTCGATCTTGGTCGGCAGCGACAGCTTGTTTGCGGTGCAGGCGTTGAGCCGAAGTGCCGTGCCCTTGCCGCTGTAGCTGGTGTAAAATGTTGCCTTGAAGGTCGGTGTCGTCCCCATCAGCTGGTTGGTGAGGGTCAGCTTGCTGCCGCTGGTCGCCAGATTATAGCTGTACGAGATCAGCAGCGCGGCATTGGCATCGGCCGCCGAAAATGTGTAGATACCGGTAGTGAAATTGACCGAGTACTGACCCGCCGAGCTCGGCGTCGTCACCCGGTTGAAGCGTTCGCCGGTCGCGGCGTAGGCGACACCGAGGTCGTCATTGTAGCTCGACGCATTGGCGACGGTGACGGTAAACGGGGTGGAAGCCGGGACGATCTGCGCCTCGTATTGCGCGACGGCGAATTGGCCGGTGGCGGCGCTGGTGCCGAAAAACAGGTCCGAGTACAGCAGACCCAATATTTGAGCAAATTTCGCTTTGCCCGAAATCTTGCCCTGGCCGCGGGCGATCGCCACCGGAAATTGAAATTGGCCGTAGAGCTCCTTGTCGGTCCAATCGAAATCGACTTGGATATCCTGGAGCACACCAAACTGACGCGGGCCGACGCCCGAGCCGGTGACATCGGTGCGTTCGCCCCATACCGCGCCCGAGCCAAAGCTGAGCTGCATCTCAGTCACTCCTTTTTCCGAATCTGCCTTGGTCCCGTGCTAGGAGCCGTTTCAGGGTTTCCTTGGCGGCATGGGCTATATTCCAAGCTTCGGTGTCGCGCGCGACCGCCGAGCCTGGAAAATGATCTTCCCACCACCGCTCGATGAGCTTATCAACCGGTGACACGATCGGCGTGTCCGCAGCTGTCGCCTCGTCGTCGTCCATTGCTGCTATTGCCTCCGCGCTTTCAGACGCACAGGATCTCGACCGGCACGATTGCGATTGCCTGGTCGCCGAGAACGCCCTCGTCGGTCTCGATTTTGCCGGAGATGTAAGCGTGGCTGACCATTGTCGGCAGCCCGAGGTTCTGCACCCCGGTGGCGGGCGATGGCGCCAATGCTGCTTCGAGCGCGTCGAGCAGCGGGTTCAGCACGCTCGCCGGAGCCAGGTAAGGATCGCTCGAATGGACATAAACGTAGAAATCGGCATAGAGGGTCCAGACGATCGGCGCGCCCAGCGCTTTGACCGCAGCGTGCGCTCCCTTCTCGCTCATAAACAATGCCGGTTGCTCGGCCGGGGCCACGTCGGTCCAGTGGCGCAGGCGGCGGTTCGCGCTCGCAAAGCCCGCTGCGTTCGACCCGAGCTCCCAGAGTGCTGCGTAGATCGCCTCACGAACGATCATGGCGACATCGCCCGGCGCACAGCCGCGTCTACCTCGGCGGCGATCTCGGGCGTCATGTCGTCGAGGGCCGAGCCGAGAAACGACCGGGCGGGCAAATTGAGGCGGCGTCGGTAAGCCCGCACATTGATGATTTTCTCGGCAATAGGGCGACCAAAGGCTTCCCTGATCCGCCGCAGGCTCGCCCTGACGCTGACCATTCCTTCGAACCCGAATTCCTGGGCGCGGGCGTAGCCAAGATCGGTCGAGACGGTGGCCGTCAACGTCGTCGATGCCGCTTCGAGGTCGAGATCGATGCTCGACCGCAACCTGCCGCTGCGGAGCTCGAGCGCTGGGCCGCTGAGCTTGTCCTGCACCCGGCTGCGGAGCTCGATGCCCAAATTGGCGATCGTCCGCGCGAGGCCGGACGTGACCGCGTCAGGGATCGCTTCGATCCGTGCCCGCGCCTGATCGGCGCCGACGACGAGCGCGCTGATCACAGCGCACCAGCGATGGTGGCGGTGTCGGTGGCGGTCGGGGCCGGCATCGGCGGGTAAAAGGTGACCGGAGCCACCGCGCGATATTGCTGCAGCATGGTCCTTATCGGATCGCTGATGTCCTTTTGCGAATAGGCCACGGTTTCCCCGCTGCCGAGCGCTCGCGAGACCTCGCCGATGCGAGAGCGGTCCCGGTAGCGCAGCGCGACAAGCTCGATGCAGGCTTGTGCGATTTCCGGCGGGACTGTTGAAAATCCGGCTCTATAGATCACAACGACGTTTTGCGGACGCTGCGTAAAACGGAAACCACGAACCGCCAATTGCGTCTGGCTGAACACATAGCCGGCGGTCCTGGTCGACATGCAGGGTGGGATCGCGATATCGTCGATCGTCAGCGAGACCACCGAGGAAACCGGAAAGCTCGCGAATTGCAGGCGATCGCCACCGGTGCCGTCGCGCACCTCCATGTAGTCGGATTGGACGATGCGGCGGTTGAGCCAGCTCTCGATGAACTGGCTTGCCGCGGTGATCAGACGGGTCAAGAGCGCATCGTCTGTCACCGGAAAAGCGCTCTGACCCGTCTGCAACCACGCCTTGACGTCGGCGAGCGTAGTCAAGTCACCATAAGCCACGGCTGTTCCTTTACGGATTTAACGTCGCGCACGCGCCTTGCTTGGCGCTGCGTCGGGCTCGACCTTGGGTTCGACTGGGACGAAGCCATGCGCTGCGAGCTCGGCAGCGGCTTCTGCCGGAACCAGCAGATCGCCGTTGGCTTCGCTCGTATATCGCCGCCCGCGATAGCTGCAGGCTGTGGCATCGTCGTGATGCACATAAACCGAACCGATTGCTCGCGGGCCCGAAGCAACGTCAATCGCCCGGGCAAAACCGCCGTTGCGGGTGAGATAGGGTGCGGCCTCGGGCGGCACGCGCACGAGGCCGTCTCTATCGACGCAATAGCGCGCAGTGCCGTGATTGGCCTCGTCTTGGCCGAACATCGCCCGCAGCGCTATCATTTCCGGCATTGAGGTCAGCCATTGCCGATGTTGGTGATGACACCCATCGCAAACGGCGCGTAGACCGCAAGCACCTCTTCGGTGTAAACGCCGACCTGCCGCTGGCGGGTTACGATCGGCCAGTCGATCTGGTAGTAATCCTGCCGCGTCTTGACCTCTGCTACGTTCGGCACCTCGTTCGATTGGTATTGAAGCGGCAAGTTCTCGGCCCAGCCGATGATCGTGCCCGGCGGTACGCGCGGATGAATTCGAAGCGGAATGCGCAAACCACCGTTCAGTGCGAACGGGTTGTAGTAATATTGCACTACGCCCGACGCTGTCACCTGATATTCTCCATCTTTACCATCGGCCGGCGAATCGTAGCGCAGCAACGGCCCGGACGAGTTTGACAGAACCTTGTTAGTGATGTTCTTCAATTCTTGAGAGTTGACGTAGAGAACCGTCGGAGACAGCTCGAAGTTGTTCCACATGTTCTGGAACATTGTGTCGATCTCGACGACCGAGCCGCGCCCCGAGCTTGTCAGGCTGGTGCCGGTGCCGGCGGTGCCGGTCGGCATGATGCTGACATAGGCGTTCGACCCCGGCTTGAGCGCAGTGGTCAAGAGGCCGTCGAAGGCAAAGCTCGGATTGGCCGAATTGTCGCCGGTGATCGCGGTTTGCGGTTGGTTTCCGACCGCGAGCGGCGCCGATATCGCGACGCTGTTGAGCGCCGTGATCTGCTGCAGCGTCTCGGTTCCGGTCGAGGTGGAGATGTACCAGGCATAGGCCACCGCACCCGGGATCGGTGCGACGCTGGAGAACAATGTCTGACCGAGGGTGACAGCCTGGCTCGCCTCGGGACTGATGCTCGACGAGCCGCCGGAGAGCGTAAAGTTTTTACCGTCGACCCCGGTGACCGTTTTGGTGGTGGCAACCCCGCTGGCAACGCTGGAGTTCTGGTATCCTTCGAGGGTCAGCGCCGCAACCTTGACGAAATAGGTTGCGGTCGGCAGCGTGCCGCCGGCGCCCGAAGCCGAAAGCGTCGGCGCCGAGGGCGGGCCGAGGATGAGCGACGCGTTGCCGGCAAGGATCGCCATCTCTTCCTTCAGCATCATCTTTTGCAAGAGGCGAAACGTCATCCGGTCCTGGATGTCCTCGAACTGTCGGCCGGCCGAGATCGCTTCGAAGGTGGCCGCATCCTCTTCGCCGATGGTCACGAACGTCGCCGATTTGGTCGAGGTCGAATAGGACATCTGGCCCGAGCGCTGGCCTTCGGGGACCCACCCCATCGCATCGAAGCCGGAGCCGATGATCGCATTGACTTGGCGCCAATTGGTCGCGGTGCCGGTGCCGCCGCTGACCCGCGGCATCACGTTGCGGATCGGGGTGACAAAGGGATAGAGGTTCTTGGCCGGTGCCTGCAGGTCGAATGCCAAAAGGCCCGTCGCCGTCGAAATCGCTTTGGCCAGAGCCTGGTCCGGATGAGCCCGGGCCTGCCTGATCAGCGCCAGCGTTTCCTGAGTGATACCATTCATAGGGTGGTCCTCCCGAAAGGGGGGCAAAGAAAAACCCGCCTGAGGCGGGTCTGAGTGTGGTTCCGAGGTGAAGCGAGCGATGCTTTGGAACCGTACGGTGCTGGATCGAGCTACATCACCCGCCGCGCAATTCCTTTGCGCCGGCAAAGCCGGGGGGCGTGATGGGCCGCGCGCGACTGGCCTTGATCAGCGCCAATGTCTGTTCCTCGTTGCTCATTCGCGCGAAAGCGGCGGCCAGCTCTTCGTCGGAGAGCAATACATCGCCGCCGTTGTCTTGCTGTTTTGAAAGTGCGGCACCTTTGGCGATTGTCGCCGGCGGCAGCGGGGTTCGAGCGATGTCCTCGACCCGTTGCCGCAGCTGGTCGAGGCGCGGCATGATATCGGCCAGCGCTTTCATCAGCGCGGCCTTCTCGGTGCGTTCCTCGGCCAAAGCTTTTATCAAATTTCCCGAGCGTGCGGTCTTGCCAGCCTCGAACCGCGTCCCCTGAGCCTCTTCCTCAGCGCCTCCGACAGCATCGCATTCGGCGCCGGCAGCGACCAGGTGGTCGTGCGCTGCGGTGAGATGGCCCATCGTCTCCCCGGAATGACGGGCACCCGCCTTGGTCGTTGCGCAGCACCCGCCATCGGTAAGCTTGGCGACACAGTCATGCGCGACGTCCATCAACGCTTGGTGCCCGTTGCCACGTTTGCCGAGCGCTTCGGCGATCATGTCGAGAACCGATTTTGAGCTGTCGACCGTGGCGTTCTCGCCGGGATGGAATTCAGCGGCCGGCGGGTGCGGCATAGGCGGACGAACCTCGGGGCTGCCGGCCGTATCGACAGTCAATTCCTCGCTGGGTCCGGCGCCGGCGGCTTTTAAGGCGGTGGCGGCCGCGCTCATGTGCTCACGTTCGTGTGCCGTGAGCCCCGTCATCTTTACGCATCGGTCGGCGGCCTGACAGGCAAGATCCAGCAGCGCCTGGTCGGTCTGCGAATGCTTTGCTCCGACCTTCGCCAGAGCCGGAGACTTGGCGAAAAGCGCATCGGCGAATTTCTGCATTCTCGCTCCTTTACCTTTGCAAAGATCGGCGACGAGCGCTGCGCCGGATGCGCCCGCAGCCAAAAGCATCTCGATCGCGGCCGGCTCCATCGACTCGCCGACGTCCTCCGCGTCGTCCAGGAGCTCGCTCGTCTCCTCGGCGACGAGTGCATTCAGGAAACCGCAGAGCTCGGTGACGATCTCACGCAACCGCAGCGGCTGCGGCGAGGCATCGCCTTCCATCGCCGCCTCGACCGTGAGCGTCTCGGCGAGCCAGTCGAGATCGAGAATAATCCCGGCAACACGGCCGACATCCGCCAGCGCCTTGCGCAGCAACGAGCTGGTCAATGCTTTTTGCGATTGGCCATCGCCATTTGCAGATGGCGGTCCGCTGCGATCGATTTCTTGCTTCCAGGCGGCGATGATCTTGGCTTTGATCTGGCCGAGCTGCGCCGCCGTATAGCGCTTGGCGTTCGTCGGCCGGTTGATAAAGCTCCAAGCCGCACGGATGTGAGGCTGGGTATCGATCGGATAGCGCTTCTTGCCGTCCGATTGATAACCGGGGTCGGCATATTCGACCCTGCCATAAGGCTCGTCCCGATTTTTGCCCGCCGATGCGACAACAGCTTCCTCGGCCGCGGTCAGCGACCTTTTTGCCGCAGCGATCAAGCCGGCTCCACTCGTCGCAGCGCCCTGCGCGGCCCATTCAAGGCATTTGAGCGCGTCGGCTTTCACCAAGTGCCGATGCTCCGGCACGCTGCAAGCCCAAATCTGCAAGGGCGGGTTGAACCGCGTTTCGAACATCGCAGCGCCTCCTGCGGCTTTCCAATAGTCGAACACGGCTTCCGGATTGGCGGGGCGGTCGACCAGCGAGATCTCGTCGAGGACGAGGCCGGTGACGGTTTTGTGGTCGGCCGGGTCGCGCCGGGTCACTCGGCCGCCGATCGAATATCCCTTGTAGACGCCCTCGACCACCTTGATCCAGGCTTGGTCATCGACGATCCGGGCGCCGACATAGAGACCCTTGTCATCGACACCGGCCTCCTTGGCCACGCCGACTGCCGAAAGCTGGTGCATTTCACGGATGTTGGCGAATTTCATATAGTCGCCCAGCGCCGCGACCAGCGCGTCGCGCTTTATGATCTCGCCTTGGTCGTCGCGCGCCTCGGTAGAGGCGTAGCCCCAGACTTCATGACGTTCGGCATCGACTTTGGCGATCGGAAAATAAAATTTCATGTTTGGACTTCCGATGGGTTGCCCGGTGGGGTAGCAGCGACGGCGACTAGGGGCCCGTGCAGAGCACCGTCGAATTGAGGCTCAGGATACGTCCGTCGTTCAATGCGACGGTGGCTTCGAGCACGTAGGTGGCGCCCAAAGCGGACGCTGGCATGCCCCCGACCGAGGCGATCGAAAAGAATCCGGCGCGGGTTTGCAGCGTGCCTGAAAGCGGATCGCGCGTTTGGATCGCGGTAGCGATCTCAGTCGCAATGATCCGCGATTGCGGGCTCGGATCCATCCCGGTCTGGTATGGAGCCAGCGCACAAGTCCAGGCGGACGACACCAGCGTCGCCGCTCCGATATCAGCGGTGAAATCGAATGCAAAATTGTCGATCTCGCCGATTTCGATCGGGTCGAACGCAGTGGGCAAGCGCATGTTAAATTCCCTTTATCACCCGCACACGACCAACCCTTCCAAGAAGCCGGCGCCGCCCCGGGGAACGCAGGAGCCGGTCAACCGATAAGGGCCGCGGCAGGTTTTCCAACCACTCGATCCAAGCTATCGTATCAGCAGCTTCGAGCGTGCCCGTGGTCCCTGCCCACTCGACTGGTATTCCAGCTTCGACTTCTGAAGTCCTGACCCAGGCATTGGCAAAGCTGGCATAGACCATTCCACTTGTAAGGTGTGTCGTAGGTAAGCCAGCAACTCCGTCAGACCCGGCTAAAAACCCGATCGCCGCAAGGTCATCTCGAACAGTCGCGATGGCACCAGACCATTCTGCAGGCGCGCGATGCTCGCGCTGGGTGAGCCTCTGAATTTCGGTCGGCGTCTCAATGCGCGCGGCGTAAACGAGCAGCTGCCATTCCGGCAGCATCCCTATATCCCGGCGCGCCGCTTGCAGCGATTCTAGCTTTGCACCGGCGGGACAGCGCACTACCGGCAGGACTTCCGCCGTCTCTGCCAGCTCCCTGCTGAGGGTGCCGAGGCTTCCAAATGGTGTCCCGGAATCGGCCTTCCACGTCGCAAGGCTTCCTAGTGAGCAAGCTGCGTTGGTGACAACAACAGAACCAATTTCGCCCGTGTCGATCGTCTCGATGGTGACGATCGCACCGAGGTCGCCGAAGATCATCTCAGCCTACCCGCCCTTCAGGGCTGCGCCCCGTAGCAGGCGACCCCTATCATCGCGGTCGCCGCACCGCTCGCTTGCGCGCGCGCGGCGATCCGGGTTCCCGCCGGGATCATGCAAGGAAGACCGATCCCCTGGGCATTGAAGGCCGCGTTGGCAACGAGGGGGACACGGAACAGCGCTTGCTCGTTGGGCGACGCGCCCCAACCGATTTCGATGTAAATCTGACCGCTGGTTCCCATCCCCATCGAGGTGTTGAGGCAAAGAGGGGTTGCCCAAAGCATCCCAATATCGGCGGGCGTCGATGCGTTGACCGTCACCCAGCCGGTGAGGGTGGTCCCATTCAGCGTGATCGGATTTGTCGGGTCGCTGCCGGAGAGATCGGTGCACGACACGATGCGGCTAAAGCCCTGCGCCAGCGCCGAGCTGCGGTAGCCGGTGACCGCAACGCGCGTCGCCGAGCTCCCGAGCGTCTCGGTCGCCACCTTGGCCTTGATCGCAGCGCCCGATGGCACTCGGATCGGCAGATCGATGTGCGCCGTAAACGAGTTGGCTACTGCCATCGCGTTGAACGGGATGCTGTCGGCGATGGTTGCGTCGGCCCCGCCGGTGTTGGCGGTGAGCGAAACGATGCCGCGCCGCTGAGACGCAGAGCCTATGCTGAGGGTCAAGCCGTCATAGGCAAAGCCGGCGGTGCCGATCGTCGTCAGCGTGCCGAAGGTCCCGGCGGTTGCTCCCGATGTTACGGTCGTGGCCGAGCCCGAGCCCGAGAAGCCGATTTGCTCGAACTGCGCGCCGCGGGCGCGGGCGTAGCCATAGCCCATCTCAGGCGCCGTTCAGGTTGATGACGCGCCAAGTAAAGCTGCGGCTGGCGGTCGAGCCCGCCTCCAACAGCGCCGTCACCTTGAAAAAGTCCGGTGTCGGGAAGGGTGCGGTCCGGAACACGTCATAAGTCGGCGCGTTCGGGCCGAGCGTGAAATCGTCCTCGACACGGCTGTTCGAGCCGTCGCCGGACGTGTAGACGCGGATGCGGATCGTGTCGCCGTCCGCTTGGGTAGAGGTGTCCATCAAGAGCATGAAGGTGCCGCTGGCCGCCGTCGCGCTCGCCAGCGTCGTCTCGGTCACGTTGTCGCTCGGCGCCCAAGTGCCGCTCGCCGGGTTCGGGCTCAAGAGCGCAGTGACGGCAGGGCCGGCCATTATGTTGTCGTCCCTTGCGTCCGCAGGTCACCTGATCCCTTATAGGCGGCCGTCCCTGCCGGCAAAGTCAGGCGCAGCCATAGTCCTTGCGCCCCGGCACTGTTGGGCGAGCCACCCGACGGCAAATTTCCGGGGCCCGGAATATTGACCAGCGCCGGTTGGGTTACGAACGAGCCAACGCCTACAGCCGGTGCGGTCTGCCGATTGGCCGAGGTGTTGGTGTCGTTCAAGGAAGCGCACAGCGCCAAATCGAGCAGCGCGCCCGATGGCAGGCTCGGTGTTTCACTCAACACTTCGATTTGTGCTGCGGTCAGCGCCGTTGTGCTATTATTGTTGACCACAAACAACTTCTCGTAAAAGAGCCGGCTTGATCCACTCGGAACGTCTGCCGCCGCTGTCGCAAAACACCGGGTGATGAATTTCACCTGGTTTGGCGACGACTCGAACAGCATTCCTTGATTGACATTGTAGATGGTGGTGGCGTCCGGGACCGTGCCCCAATCTCGGTTGACCGCGACAACGTCGGCACCATAGCCAGAAGTCGCGATGATTTGGCGGAGCTGCTGAGCTCCGGTGCCGCCGGTCGTCCGGATGATCTGACCGACCGACACGTTCGCGCCGTCTCCGGATTGCATTTTGAGGAGTGCCGGCGTGGCGCCGGCATGGTTGGCCGATCCCGTTTGTGCGGTATGGGCGCTGATCACCGCGGTATGCGAAAGCAACGCGACGTCGCCAGCTGCGACGGTGCCGGCGACGGTCGCAATCGGCTTGCTGGCACCGCCACCGCCGGAGATGGCGGCATAGAGCAGGCGCTCCATGACCTTGGTGCCGTTGACCACGGTCTGGCCGTTGAGCGTCAAGGTCTCGTTTTGAACGACCCCGCTCGCATCGCGGCCGTAATAGGTGATTTGGGTCGCGGTATCGGAAACGGAGCTCGACACCACATCCAACAAACCCGTTGGAGTGATATCGTAAAAGGCGACGCGGCTCGAAAAATCTACAGCTCCGCCGATCGTCGCGCCATCGGTCTCGGGCATGTCGGCACAGCCGTACACCACGAGATCGGAAGGAAGAACGCTCATCGCGGCTCCTCTTGCCTTCGTCTGTTCAGAAATTCGCCATCCGCGTCGTAGCCGCCGAACATCAAAGTTCGGTAGCAGCCTCCGGCCGGGAGACCGTTCCGGCGTGATCGCCGATGGTCTGGGGCGGAATGTTGCCGGAAGCTTTAGTCGGGATTTTCGCTTTGTGTCTGTGAGTCGGCGGTTCCGGCCAACGGTACCGGGCCTCGCGAAGCCAAAAAGACCGGTTGATCGCCGCCATCGACGGGCGGCAGGCCAAGGACGCCGCGCGCCTCGTTAGGCGCATAGATGCCTGATTTGACGTAGGTATCCAGAATAGTCGCCTGATCCTTGGGATTGGTCGAGCGCACGTCGGACCAAACGAACTCAAGGTCTGTATGGCCCATAAAATCTTGAATAACACTGTCGATCAAGCGCTTGACCCAGCCGGCGAGCGGCGCCAATCCCTCCTCGAGGGCTGCCGCCTGGCTTGCCTCGGCGGTCGCTCGGTTGACTTGCGGTGTAAATGCAGTCGGCGGCAGGGAAAAAGCGTAGCAGACAATCCTCGCCAGCCATTCGTCGAACTCGTCCTTGTACGGGGCTTCCTTAAAGGGCTGGTATTTGGTCCCCATGGGAGCCCAGACGAGGCGGGTCCGGGTGCCGGTGTTCCCCGCCAGGATCGAGTTCGAACCACTCCTGGAACTGCCGGATCTGCTCTGCATTCCAGCCGTCCGGCGCATTCAGCAGACCCGGCGGCACATTGCCTTCGGTAAAATGTTGCAGCTGCATCATCTGGCGCCGCAATCCGATATTGATCGTCGTCACGATCTGCTCGCACGGGCTGAATCCATAGACTTTGTGCGGGCGCCTGTTGCGCGGCTGGTAAAGCAGCTGGTCGCTGGTCAACAATCGCCATGGTCGGCCGTGGATAACCTGCTCGTAGGCCGGCGCGGGCGGTCGCGGCCGGCGACCGGTGCCATCGATCAGCACCTTGATCGTCGAACCGTCGACGATGTCGAGGCCAATGATGTCGCCGGCCCGGTTTCGCCGCAATTCGAAAGCTGACGCATCGAGCACCAGCACGTCCTCGAGCACTTCGCGCAGCCAGGTGGCAAAGCGCTGCTCGCCATCGGGCTTGCGCCAAAACTCGGTCAAACTCCCGATACGTGCATTAGCCTCCGGCTGCGGCTGTTTTGGATTCCGCGAGCGGATCGCCCAATCCAGCTTTTCGATCTGATCTTTGCGCGTCTCGATCGCCAAGCGGGTGATGTCGTGGTGCTCTGCCAGGGCGCGCAGCTCGTGAAAGCCGATCGGCTCATAAGAACGCGGCGTGTAAATTGTGTTGTAGCCGACCGGAAAATTCCACAGCCGCACCTGCTCGCGATCGGGCGGGACCAGAGGAAAGCCGGGTGAGAAAATTCCCTGGTCGGGCTGAAAGACATCGCTGAATTGCGTGAGGTCGTTCTGTGAGCCAAAACCGCCCCAGGTGTAGGAGGCGACAGAGGCGTGATTTTCGTTGGACGGGGGCATCGGACTACCTCGGGAAACCATGCGCGCTGGCACGCCGCGATGTCGCCGCTCCGACCAGGGACGCCATCAGCTCGTCATCGGGAAACACGAGAAATCCGAATGGATTTTCCAGCGTCCGAAAAATGACGTCATCGCTCAGAATCGTATTCCACGTGGCGGCGAACAATACAGTCCCCTCCAGAAATGTGTTTTTATTGACGCCGGCTACGACCGAGTTTGCGAAATTGGCCTCGTCCCATTGGCCCGGTGCCTTCGCCGAGCCGGCAATAGTGCTTTTCGACCGGTCATAAAAGAGATTTGCTGTTCCGGCGGCGTAATCGAGCGTCAGTACTGCTGAAAATGGCTGGCCTACGACAACAGATTGGGCAAAGACCCCGATTGTCGTGTTGTTTGTTACCCAATTCAGCGAGAAACCTAAGGCGTTGGCGGCAATTTGCAAGCTTACGCGCTGAGGCACGGCATGTCCCTCGATCCCCATCAAGGTTTGGGCGGTGGGGAGCTGCGCGTTCACCTGGGCGACCACCAGCATCGTCTGCTGTATCGGGCTCGATCGCCATGGACCCGTGCCGGCGGCGATTGTAGTGTAAATATACTGTGAGCGGCCGTCGAAGCCGCAGCCTTGCCCGGCTGTCGTTGTCGCAGGGCTAAATGCTGCAAATTGTGTCCGGTATGGATACCCACGCAGCGATAATCCCCACAACGGGGCTCCCCCGGCACCCTGATTGACATTGTAGGCCGAGCCGTCGAGGTGGTAAGCGTCGACCATAAATTCGGTGATCGGATCATCGGCAAGACGTGGAATACCCGGCGGTCGATAAAGACCGCGCGAAATTCGCGGGCCTACGCCGATTGCGTCCGCAGGGCGTGTCGTCATCAACCCCGTGCTGGTGGCGGCGAGCCCGGCCAACACGTTCCGCCTGTTTGGACGCATCAATATTGCACCGCTGTCGGCGCGAGGACCACGGTGTTTCCCGAGACGTTCAGTGTCTGGCCGCTGTTGTTTTGGCACAGCAGCTTGAACCTCAGCGCCGGCACCCGAACCAGGCCTTGCGACAAGAAGATCGAGGTGCCGGACACCGACGTGGCCGGTAACGGAAAGACGACATCGGGCGCGCGTGGCGGGGCCGAGGTCCCGCTCTCGAATGCCGCTCCGTCGACGGTTTGTAAAAACCAGCAAGAGACATTGCCGCCGGTATTGATTGCGCCGGCCGTCGCGCCCAAGGTCAGGATCATCGGCGCCCAAATCACTTGCGCTGAAATGGCATTGTTGAATACGCCGCTTGTCCCGCCGAGTGCGCTGACCGCTACCGAGCCCGAAGCCAGGGCGTTGAGCTCCGTGCTCATCAATGTCTCGGCCGCCGCGAAAAGCCCAGTGTTCGAGGGGCCTGGCTCCCACAGAAACGGCGTCGCTGCGCGAGCCGTCAACGGCGCGCCGACGGCTAAGGCGAGCATCAGCCAGCGTCGCATCATCAGTTTACCCATGAGTTGCCCGCTGCATCGCAGGTGACGGCGCGCGCGTCGTAAGGCGGCGCTCCCGGAGTGCTGGCGCCCATGACGAAGCTGGCGCCGCCGTCGATAGCGCCGGTCGAGGGGGCCAGCGTGATCGCATTGCCGGCATCGTTGCCCGCACCGTCTTTAACCAGAAAGGTAAACCCGGGAGAACAGGTGAAACTTACTGTCGTCGCGGCCGGCGTCGTCTTGTCGATCACGATCAAATAGTCCGCAGCAGGTGACACGATAACGGGGCCGGATGCTGTGACCACCCGGATCGGCACGAAGAGCGCGCCGCTCCAGGTTGACGTTCCGGCGTAGGTGTTGTTGCCGGCGAAGATCATGTTCGCGGTCAGGCTCGTCGGCAGGCGCCCCGCCGGCAGCGTGCCGGACGCAATGTTTGCGGCATTCGTCGTATCCACCGCGCAAGAGGCGGCCGCGTTCGACAGATCGTTGCACGAGGGCTGCGATGAATGCGGGCCGCCGGCGGTCGAGATGCTGTCGAGCCATTGATGCGCCACACTGGCGAAGCTCGTGACCCCGCCTAATGCGGTGGGCGCCGGCGAAGGCAGGTCGGCCCCCGAAATTTCCCGAGGCACGAGCCCGCCGCCCGACCCGTTCGGTGACGCCAAGAACATGTTGGCAGCTTGTGTCACGGTCGTAAGCGACAATGTCCCGGCGGATGTAACCGGACTGCCCGATACCGCGAGCCAGGAGGGCGCGGTCAAGCCGACGCTGGTCACCGTGCCGCTTCCGGCAGAGCCACCGTCCTCGATTTGGCCGCTGCCCGCCCAAGTGGCGACGTGACCGGCTGTAACGGCGCCCGCTTGACTGATGCCTCCGCTCGTCACGCTATACTGCACCGATTGAGACCAGGCCGAGGTGCTCCCCAATAGTAGTGTTGCAGCCCCCGCGACGAGCGAAAGCCTCATTGCGCTCTCGCCTTGAAAAACGCGGTTGGGCTCGCGGTCTTGGTAAAACATCCCGTCGTGCTAAATACAGCGACTATCCCACGAGTATAAATATCGGGCGGACCCGTGAAATTGATCGAAATCGTGCTGTTTATCGGCGCCACCACACATTCGACCGGCGTCACCGGTCCATCTGCGGGTGCTGTCGCGGCGTTGAAGGTCATCACAAAACCGGCCGTGCTTCCGGTCGTCACGTAGAGCGAATAGAGGTTTCCGGGACCGCTCTTGATCAATCGACTGGCTTCGACGGCGGATGAAACCACCGGAGCGATCCCGGGCTCGAATGCCCAGCCGTGCCGGTTGGCGAGGACTAATATCAATAGGCAAGCAGGCCCCAAAATTCTTTGCATCTTCACCTCTCAAAATGACGAGAGCGGCGCCCGCTTCCACGTGTTCGGGGCTGAGCAAAAGTAGACATAATTGATGTCGGCCTGAAGCTGGCCGGTGTTGCATGCCGCCGAGCTGGAGGCGGGGGTGCCGGGCGAAATCAATCCGCCGAGATCGTTGATCGTCTGAGGCGTGGCCGACACGACCCGAAAGTTGCTGCCGTCGAAGCGGAGCTGGAGATATTCATAATTCTGGCCTGCGGCGACAGCGATCGAGGAGACCGCCGCACCACCGCCTGCCGGTTCCAAGATTGCGCCGCCGGAGACGCCGTTGACCCGTACGGTAAGCGATTTGCCGTTGTCCGTCGTAAATCCCATGGTCCAGCCGGCGCCAATCGTGGTTGTGGACGGCAAGGTCACGGTGAGGCCGACGGCGGTGTTGAAGCTCGACAAGGCATTGCCGTTGTCGCTCGTTGCGGCGGCATAGGTTGCTGCCGATGGAAAATTCCAGCGGTTGATGTCGGTGGCCGAGCCGGCGATGCCGATCAGCGCCGCCGTCGCGGGCGTCGCATCGGTGACGCGGAAATTGCTGCCGTCGAACCGCAGCACCACAAACTCGTAGCTGCCAGGCGCCAACGACGCTGTGGTCACCGTAGCGCCGCTGCCGGGATAGAGGATATGACCGCCTGAGACGCTGTTGGCTTGGACCGAAACCGTCTTGTTGTTGTCCGTGGCGAGCGCTATCGTCCAACCCATCGGGAGGCTGGTGGTGGGGGGCAGGGTCACGGCCAGAAACCCGAGCGGGCTGTTGGAGCTCGACACGATATTGCCGTTGTCGGCGACGCTGGCATCGTAGGCGCTGACCGCAGGAAAGCTCCAATGGCTGAGTGCCGTAGCACCCAGCATTCCAATCGCCTGGGCGGTCGCGGGCGTCGCCTGGACAACCCGGAAATTGCCGCCCCCGTCATATTGCAGCACCATGAATTCGTACGCCCCCTGGCTGGTGTTTGCCATGGCGACGCTGGTCACCGATGCGCCGCTGCCGGGCCAGACGATGTGGCCGCCCGAGCTGCTGTTTACCGCAACCGATAGCGGCTGCCGGCTGTCGGTGGCAAAGCCCAAGCTCCAGCCGGTGGGCAATCCGGTTGTCGGCGGCAACGTAACGGCAAGACCCGAGGCGGTATTGAAGCTGGACAGCACATTGCCGTTGTCGGCGAGGGTCGCGGAATACCCGGAGCTCGATGGATAGAGCCAATTGCTGGGCCATGGCGGCGGCTCAAAACCATTCGTCAGGCGGGTGTTGCGGGTGGAAGAGACCAGGCGCCAATTATTGCCGTCGGATTGCAGGCGAACATATTCGTAGTTGCCGGCGCCGAGGGTGATCGAGGGTTGGAACTTGTTTCCCGAGACGATACTGCCGCTGGGTGCGGCCACGATCATCCCTTTGCCGTTGTCGGTGGCGAACGCCATCGTCCAGCCGGGATTGACATCGGCGATCGGCGGCAATGTGACCGTCATCGACGCGCCGGGCGTGTTGAAGCTCGAAATCGCCATGCCGTCATCGATCGGCGCCGCAGTGTAGGTGGCCGCCGTCGGAAACAGCCATTGGGTGCGCGATCCGGTCCCTTGAACTGAAATGCCGATCGAGTTCGGCCCGAAGTTCACAGTGTTTCCGCCATAATTCGGATTGATCAGCATATTGCCGATCGATGCGGTCGCATCGACCGCCGTAGCGCAATCGAAATAGGGCGAGACGAAGGTGTTGAGCCCGTTGTGGTTGAATGTAATCGACAGGCAGGTTGGCGACGCTTCCAAGTCCAATCCAAAAAAGGTATTTGAAAAGTTGAAGCCGTTTTCCAGGACGAGCGCGCGCCCGCCCGTTGCCTGCGCCGTGCCGGCCCCGGAAATTCGGGAGAATTGGGTCTGCTCGAACGCCATTCCGGCGCCACCGCCTGCCGAGTCGCAAACCGCATAGATGTCGCTGTCGAGCACCGAGTTGAATTGGCAACCGCCGGCAGCGGACGCGCTCGACGCGTTATTGACGACCAGGTGATCGATCTTGGCCGAGTTATGGGCATCCGAAAAGTCGGTCTTGCCGATGACGACGGCGTAGGTCGGGGTGGCCGCATCGATAAAGAGCGTGCCTTCCTCCTTGAAATAAAAGCATCCGGTCGGGCTGCCGACAGTGCCGCCGCTGCATTCGACCTGCAGCACCGGCCCTGAAGCGATGCCGCGGCCGTCGATAACCGCGCCATCGGAAACCAGCCGGAAGCCTCTGCCGGCTTGTCCGGCATAGTCGATCGTCAGCTCGGCGGTCACTTTGTAGGTGCCAGCCGATAGATAAACCGGCCAACCGTTGGCGATCCCGCTGTCGATTGTGCTCTGGATCGCTCCGGTGTCGTCGTGACTGTCGTCGCCGACGGCACCGTTGCAACGGATGTCGATCCATGGGTGGCCGCTGCACACCAAGACGTCGCCGCCAAGGGTCGCGGTGCCGGTAGTCGACAAGGTCGAAAAATTGCCCGGTGCTTGCGCTAGGCTGGGCCAGGCGATCCCGAATCCCAAGCTGAGCGCGGCAAGTCCCAGCGCCGTCTTCATCACCACCGCCGTGCCGCAAACGCCTGTCCCGTCGTAGCACCCAGGAGGCTGACGACCCCTGCCGGTCGATATCCAGCAGGTGTCGCGAAAACGCCGCCCGCGGCAACCGGTATCGACGCGCCGCCGGAAACCGCGGCGCCGACATCGGAAACATAAAGCACTGCCGACGAGTTGTTCGCCACGAGATAGCCATTGGTCGGCGCTACACCGCCGAACAATGTCTGCGCCGAACCGCCGATCGCCACTGTCCCGCTGCCGTCGAGCGCGGCGGATCCGGCCGCATTGATCACTGGCAGCGGGGCAGCGCTGCTGATCGGGGTCGCGATGCCGCCGGCAATCGTCGCCGGCAAATGAACCGGGACCAGGTTGCCGCCGCCGTCGAGCCCGGTCGCGAGCGACTGCGTCGCAGTATTGGCGTCCTTGACCAGCAGTGTCACTGTCGAGATCCTCCTCGGCAGCCCCGGGCATGGTGTGCCGATCCCGTCTCGGGGCTGATTTCCTGGGAATAGCGATCAAGCCTTCGGCGGGTCGAATTCCGATCGCCGATCGTTGAGCCGCCGGTACACCTCATAGATCCCTTGGGCGGCGCCGGGCTCGATCAGCAAGTCGGTCAATGCCCAAACCAGGGCATCGACCCGGTCGGGAGAATAGCCGGCGGCCTTGCTGTCGAAATCACCTCGCGGACCACGGCTGAAGGTGCACATCTGGTCTTCGAGCCGCGCGAACGAGCCGACATGATGAACTCGGCCTTGCTCATAGAGTGCCGCGACCGGCTCGGCGCGGGTGATCTTGCCGCGCGCCGCGTGCACCGCGGAAAACGAAGCGTTAGGGTCGATCACCCGCAGCGTGGCCTCGACCATTTCACCACCGTTATTGACCTCGGCGACAATCCGGTCGGCCCGATGGGCGCGATAGGCCGCGATCGCCACCTTCGCCCACGCGGCTGGCGTGTAGCGGCCCGATGCATCGGCCAGCACCCAGCCATGCCCTTGGCTGTCTTTGCCGGCGACGACGATCCCGGTCTCGTCTGCCTCGTCGCCCGAGCTGACCGCCGGATCGATCGCAACCACCACCCGTTCGAGCTCCGGCGGCGAAGGGCTGCGGCACGCCTCGATTAGGCCCCGGCTCCAGAGGGCGCCCGGAAGATCGTCGAGAAGCTCGGCCTCGAGCTCTTGACGGCCGAGGCGCGTTCCTTGGTACTTCCGAACGATCCCGGTCAAAAAATCGGGCGCCAGGTTGGCGCGGTTCTCAAAGGTCGTGCCGCGGGTCAGGGCGATTTTCGAATCGCCGAGAAGGCCACGGATCAGGCTTGTCGGCCGCGGTGTCGTGGTGACGACGACTCGCGGGTCCGAACCGAGGCGCAGACCGAACATCAGCATGTCCCAGGCCGCGGGATAGCGCCAGCTGCCGAGCTCGTCGCACCAAGCCGCATCATGTTGAGGGCCGCGCAACCGCTCCGGCTCGTCGGCGCTGAAGAGCGTGGCAGCGGCGCCGTTCGGCCAGGTCAGCCGTCGCTTCGACGGCTCGTAGAGCGGGCGATCATCGGAATGCGAAATCTCGAGGATACCGCTCTCCCCCTCGACCATGACGTTACGCGCGTCGGTCGCGGTAGGTGCCACCAGCGCCACCCGGCGCGCTGTTCCCGCCCGCACCCGCGCCCGCACATATTCGGCGCCGGCTCGTGTCTTGCCAAAGCCGCGGCCGGCTATCAGCAGCCAAACCCGCCAATCGCCTTCCGGCGGCAGCTGGGCACGCCATGCCCAGAACGACCATTCATCGAGCAGTTTCCGCGCCTGGGTCCGGCTCAGCCCGCTGATCAGCCGGTCCCTCAGCGCTGGCGGCTGCGAGGCGAGCCAGGCGGCGTTTAAGGACCTCACGCGGGTCCTCCTCCGGATCGTCCGGCGCAGGCGGTTCGAGCGGCCGCGGGGCGGCGTCGAAAATGCCGAGATGGCGCGCGAGAACGTCGAGCGCGGCCTTTTTGTCGTATAGCTTCACCCGATGGTTCTTGCTTCCCGGCGCGCCGGCAATCTCTGAAATGGCTGCCGTGTCGGCATCGTCGAGCCGGTCCGGCGTCTTCAGCACCACCCCGTCGGGGCCCCAGTCGGCAAGCCGGGCCAAATCGGCAAAGGCGATACGGGCGTATTCCCGCAGCACCCGCTCGGGCGTCACGCCGAGACGGGCAGCACGTTCGGCAATCTCGTCGGGCGCGGTTGCAGGTGTCGAATTCGGTTTTGCAGCGGCCACCGCCTTGGCGCGACGTTTCGCGTTCGCCGACCGAGGCGCGGGCCACCCACTGGAACGACTCGTCAATGTCGATGCTCTCGCTGCATTCGATTCGCTCATAGTGTGGTCCAAGATGCACGTTGGCGTCGGGCCTGCCGCTCAAAAGCGATGTTCACAGGCAACGAGGCCACCTTCGAACCGCAGAGATCGCGACCGAGCTTGTCAGGACAGCGCGACAGTGAATGCGGCGGCCGCCCCGTGTCGGCGTTTTGCCCTGCGTCGGCGTTCCGCCTCGGCCTCGTTGCCCATCTTTTGCAGTGTGACGCTCTTATAGCATATCGATCCGGATTTGTCAATGAGAAAATCATCTTTTCGCAACGCTCGGACGATAATGCGGTTCGAGCGCGCCGAGTGCAGCGATCAAAATCCCGGAAGCCGATTCCTGGCTGACGCGGCGCCCGCTCCATCCCTGCTCCGCGGCCCACTCCTTCAGCGACCGCTCCCAGCCGACAACGTGCCATAAGCAAGAGCCGCCCGGCGACCCGAGACCGCCAACCGCGAGAAGCGCCCGCCAAACCTGGTCGCGGGCATTTTCGATCCGCGAGCTTCGCTGTTCATCGTTGTTCTGAGCTCGCGCCCGGCCGCTCCGCAGTCGCGACCAGTCGAGCGATCGCAGCGGGTCGAGCTGGGCGACGGCAAAGGCGCTACGGAAATCCTCGCCGGCTTGGCGCATTCCCGACGTTATCGATCCGCGCCGCTCCATGACCGCCAAGGTGTCCACCACCCGGTAGGGCCGGGCCGGCCGCCCTACGCTGTCGGCAATCGCTCGCTCGATGCGCTCAACCGGGTCATGTCTGCGGCGCTCCGCAGTTGGCGTTGCCTCAGCAACCCCCAAATCCGCGTGATTTTGCGCAATGCTGCGAGAAGATGCTGTGCGTGTCATCCCAATCTCCGAACATATAGTGAACGATGCGAGCAAGAAAAAACCCGGAGCGCCTTTTCCAGCTTCGCGATGAAACGAGGCGGCGGTCCTGCGCTATCGCTGCCGCGGCGGCCGCCGACCGCGCCTGCCAGCACCTCGATTTCGCCCAGTCGGCGGACTGCGGCCTTGCTGCCTTCGGGCAAGTAGCAGAGAGCGTGATGATGCTGGCAATAGCTCGATCCGGGCCGTCGGGGTTGGCCGCACCTCGGGTTCCGACCTTGCCCGTCGAGCGGATAAGCGCACCCGTCATCGTCTCGCCGCCGGGCCCGCGCCAGCTCGTTTGCCGCCTCGTGCATCCGCATCGCCTTCGACCCCCAAAATCCCTTGCCACTATCGCATTGCCATGATAGTGTGGCACCAGCGTTGTGTCAATAGCTATTTGTGGAAATAGCACAATGAACATCGCCTGGTTTCACCAAGCGCTGGAGCGGGCCGGGGTGTCGCAGGCGGACCTCGCCCGCCATCTGCGGCTTGCACCCTCGGCGGTGTCGCGCATGCTCAAGGGCGAGCGTCAGATCAAGCCGATCGAGTTTGTCCACATTGCGAGCTTTCTCGGCGTGCCGCAGGAAGAGGTTCTGCAGCACGCTGTCGAGGGCACGACATCCGTGGCGCCGGCTGACGCGCCGCGACCGGGACGCGGCCGCCCACCCTCCGCATCGATCGGCCTGTCGGCGAGGCCGGCTCAAGAAGCGGACCGGATCCCGATTCGCGGTGCGGCGCGCGGCGGCACCGACCAGGAGATGTTCCTGCAAGACGAGATCGGCTACACGCCGCGACCCGCCAATCTGTCCGGGGTGCGGGCCGCCTATGCGATATATATGGTCGGCGACAGCATGGAGCCCCGCTACGAGCAGGGCTGGCTATTGCATGTAAACCCGTTCAAGCCGCCGATCCGGGGGCGCGACGTCATTGTCCACAAGGCCGGCCAGATCGTGCTGATCAAGCAGTTCGTCGGCTGGGAAGGCGACACTTTGGTGCTGCGCCAGCTCAACCCTCCGGACACTTTGCGCATCCCCCGTGGCGAGGTGCGCGAATGCCACCTCGTCGTCGGCGCCGACCAGGAGGGATGATGCGGGGGTGCGCATCGCACCCGCGCGTTTGCGAGATCAGGCGGCTTCGGCCGCGATCGCTTCGCCAATCGTCAAACCCTTGTCGCCAGCCCCGACATGGACGCTCGCCCCATCGGGAATCCGCCCTTCGAGGATTTGCTGGGCCAATGGGTTTTGCAGCTCGCGCTGAATAACCCGCTTCAACGGCCGGGCGCCGTAAACCGGGTCGTAGCCGGCGGTCGCCAGCCAGCTGCTCGCTGCCGCATCGACCTCGATCGCGATCTTACGATCGGCCAAGAGCCGCTTTAGACGTGCGAGCTGGATCTCGACGACCCCCCTCATGTCCTGGCGCGACAGCCGCCGGAACAGCAGGATTTCGTCGAGGCGGTTCAGGAATTCCGGCCGAAAGGCGGCGCGCACCGCGTCCATGACGGCTTCGCGTGCGACCGATACGTCAGCCGTTTCCGGCAGGCTCGCCAACGCCTCGCTGCCAAGGTTCGAGGTCAGCACGATCAGCGTGTTGCGGAAATCGACCGTGCGTCCTTGACCGTCGGTCAGGCGGCCGTCATCGAGCACCTGGAGCAGCACGTTGAAGACGTCGGGGTGGGCCTTTTCGACCTCGTCGAACAGGATCACCTGATAGGGCCGGCGCCGTACCGCTTCGGTCAAGGACCCGCCTTCGTCATATCCGACATAGCCGGGAGGCGCGCCGATCAGGCGCGAGACCGAATGCTTCTCCATATATTCCGACATGTCGATGCGGATGATCGCATTCTCGTCGTCGAACAGGAATTCGGCGAGCGCTCTCGCGAGCTCGGTCTTGCCGACGCCGGTCGGCCCGAGAAACAGAAACGAGCCCATCGGCCGGTTGGGATCCTGCAGACCCGCGCGCGCCCGGCGGATCGCATTCGACACGGCGACGACCGCTTCGTCCTGGCCTACGACACGCCGCCGCAGGTTCTGCTCCATATTCAAAAGCTTCTCGCGCTCGCCGGAGAGCATCTTGTCAACCGGAATTCCGGTCCAGCGCGACACGACCCCGGCGATATGCTCTTCGGTGACGGCCTCTTCGAGCATGCGGCCAGCCTCGGCCGCCTCGACCTCCTGCAATTTGCGCTCGAGGCCGGGGATCACCCCATAGGTCAGCTCGCCGGCACGGCTCCAATCGCCACGCCGCTGCACGATGTCGAGCTCGGCGCGCGCCTGGTCGAGCTGCTCTTTCAATTTCTGGGCGCCGGCCAATTTGTCTTTCTCCGCGCGCCATTGCGCAGTCAGCTCGGCCGAGCGCTCCTCCAGCTCCTCCAGCTCCTTGACCAGCTTCTCCAGCCGGTCGCGGGAGCCCGGGTCACTCTCTTTTTTGAGAGCCTCACGCTCGATCTTGAGCTGAACGATGCGGCGATCGAGCTCGTCGATTGCTTCAGGCTTTGAATCTACCTCCATGCGCAGCCGCGAAGCGGCCTCGTCCATCAGATCGATCGCCTTGTCCGGCAGGAAACGGTCGGTGATGTAGCGGTTCGACAGAGTAGCCGCCGCGACGATCGCTGCGTCGGTGATCCGGACGCCGTGATGCAGCTCGTATTTTTCCTTGATGCCGCGCAAGATCGAGACCGAGTCCTCAACCGACGGCTCATCGACGAAAACCGGCTGAAAGCGTCGCGCCAAGGCGGCGTCCTTCTCGATATTTTTGCGGTATTCGTCGAGCGTCGTGGCGCCGACGCAATGCAGCTCGCCGCGGGCCAGCGCCGGCTTCAGCATATTCGAGGCGTCCATCGCCCCTTCCGCTTTGCCGGCGCCGACAAGCGTATGAAGCTCGTCGATGAAGAGAACGATCTCACCGGCCGCGGCGCTGATCTCCGCCATCACCGCTTTCAGCCGCTCCTCGAACTCGCCGCGATATTTGGAGCCGGCGATCAGCGCCCCGAGATCGAGCGCCAACAAGCGCTTCTCCTTTAGGCTCTCCGGCACGTCGCCGTTGACGATGCGCAGGGCGAGCCCTTCGACGATCGCGGTTTTGCCGACGCCCGGCTCGCCGATCAACACCGGGTTGTTCTTGGTTCGTCGTGACAACACCTGGATCGTGCGGCGGATTTCCTCGTCGCGGCCGATAACCGGATCGAGCTTGCCTTCGCGCGCCGCTGCGGTCAGATCGCGCGCATAGCGCTTCAGCGCGTCGTAGCCCTCTTCGGCCGAGGCACTGTCGGCCTTGCGTCCCTTGCGCAGATCCTCGATCGCCGCGTTGAGCTTCTGCGGGGTTACGTGACCGGCGGCCAGCGCCTTGCCCGCCGGCACTTCGTTGGCCATCGACAGCGCCAGCAGCAACCGCTCGACGGTGACAAAGCTGTCGCCCGCTTTTTCTGCGATCTGCTCGGCCCGCTCGAAGACTCTTGCGATCTCAGGCGACAGATAAACCTGGCCGGCGCCGCTACCTTCGACACGCGGCTGCTTGCCGAGCTCCGTTTCGACGGACCGCAAGACGATCTGCGGGTCGCCGCCCGCGGCTCGGATCAGATTGGCGCTGAGGCCTTCCTTGTCGTCGAGCAACACCTTCAGCAGGTGCTCGGGCGTCAGCCGCTGATGGCCGCTGCGCAATGCGAGCGTCTGGGCCGATTGGATAAATCCCTTCGACCGCTCGGTATATTTTTCGATTTCCATCGTGGGCCTGCTCCGCTGAACCGACCGCAGCACCCCTGATCAGGCGGCGCCGCGACCCTTCAGGGCCTATATGAGCTTGGCCCCGATCCCCCGCAAGCCGTGACTGTCCTGGCCCTCAGAAACCCGGCGGCTGATCGTCCCGCGGCGACATGGCGGGCATCGGTTGGAGCACTGCCTCATCCTGATCGAGCTGCTCGTCTTCGGACCCACCCAATTCGAGGTCTGCCGGGGTGGTTGGGCGTTGCCCGAGCTGGCCGCCGTCACCATTCGCGTTCATGACGCGGAAATAGTGCTCTGCATGCTGATACAGGTTTTCGGCCGCAATTCGATCACCGCTCGATGCCGCCTCGCGAGCCAGCGCAACGTAACGCTCGAACACTTGATAGGCGTTGCCGCGGATTTTCACGCTTGGACCGTTGCTGTCAAAAGTCTGAATGCGCTGCGGCGGCCGCGGGCGATTGTAATGCGGGTTGTTCCCATTATTGCGACCGCGCGATCGTTTGTTGGGTCCTGGTCTCATGACACCTGTCTGATCTCGGTGGACACTGTCGGACCTTGGTCCGGGGAAACGTTCCCTCGCCGCCCTTGGCGATTGCGTGTACGAGTCCCGGCAGGGATGGGTCGCCTTCCCGTGTCAGGCCGGACTCTGCGTCGCCGGCACCCTAGACGGGACGGCGGCACATTCCAACAGTTTTCTGCCGTCGCTCGCTCTCGACCCGCCGATCGTCGCGATTGCGCGCGACCACGCATCGGATAAGCCCTGCGAGATCGTGCTCGAGCCCGTCGATCGTGAAGCCCGCCGCGCACAGCAGCGCGCCGACGGCTTGTGCTTGGCCGACACCGATTTCCCCGGCAAAAATGCCCCCTGGCGCCAGCACATCTGCAAGCCCGGCGATTATCCGACGATAAGCGGCGAGCCCGTCCTCCCCCCCGTCGAGCGCCCGCCATGGATCATAGAGCGCAACCTCGCGCGGCAGCCCGATCATCGCGGCGGTGGCGATATAGGGCGGGTTTGCCACCACCACATCAAACTTGCCGGAGAGCGCCGTCGCCCAATCGCCGACAAAGAACTGCGCGCGCCGGTCGAGCCCGAGCGCTGCTGCGTTGCCGCGCGCGGTGCGCACAGCAGCAGGCACAACATCGATCCCTACTCCGAAGGCAGCCCTATATTCGGAGAGAAGAGCCGACAACAGACAGCCCGTTCCGGTTCCGAGATCGAGAAAACGCAGCGGTGCGTCGCGTTCGGGCAGGTGTCGAAGCACCGCGTCGATAATGGTTTCACTGTCCGGCCGCGGGTCGAGAGTGTCCGGCGACAGTGAAAATTCCAATCCCCAGAATTCACGTCGACCGGCAAGGCGGCTCAGCGGCTCTCCCGCCAGCATTCGGCGCAGCGATGCTCGGACGCAAGCTGCTTCGTGAGCGGCAAGATCACGCCGTGGCTGGCTTACCAGAACCGTTGGAGAGAGGCCGAGCGCCGACGAAACCAGCCGACGAGCCTGCCGGCGCGGATCATCGAACGCGGCCGCGGTAAACGCAGAGGCCGCCTCTTCGAGCAGCGACCCAAGGGTGTCGCCTGCGGCTTCGATCAAATTTCTGCGCCGGCCAATTTGGCGGCTTGGTCCTCGGTGAGGAGGGCATCGATGATTTCGTCCAGCGCCTCCCCGTTGATAACCTTGTCGATTTTGTAAAGCGTCAGGTTGATGCGGTGGTCGGTGACCCGGCCTTGCGGAAAATTATACGTTCGGATCCGCTCCGACCGGTCGCCGCTGCCGACCTGGTTTTTGCGGTCCGCGGCGCGGGCATCGTCGCGCGCGCGCCGCTCCATCTCGTACAGGCGCGATCGCAGCACCTTGAGGGCGCGCGCCTTGTTTTTGTGCTGTGATTTCTCGTCCTGCTGGATAACGACGAGGCCAGTCGGCAAATGGGTGATCCGGACCGCGCTGTCGGTCGTGTTGACCGATTGGCCGCCGGGGCCGCTCGACCGATAGACATCGATGCGCAAATCCTTGTCGTCGATCCGTACATCGATCTCCTCCGCCTCGGGTAGCACGGCTACGGTGGCGGCCGAAGTGTGGATGCGCCCCGAAGCTTCGGTCTCCGGCACCCGCTGCACGCGATGGACTCCGGATTCGAACTTCAATCGGGCGAAAACCTGCCGCCCGCTGATTATGGCGCTCGCCTCCTTGAACCCGCCGAGCCCGGTCTCGGACAGATCGAGCAATTCAAACCGCCAGCCGCGCAACGCCGCATATCGCTGGTACATGCGGAACAGCGTTGCGGCGAACAGGGCTGCCTCCTCGCCGCCGGTGCCGGCGCGAGCTTCGAGGATCGCGTTGCGCTCGTCATCGACGTCCCTGGGCAGCAGCGCCAGCCTGACCTTGTGCTCGAGCAGCGGCAGCCGCCCGCGCAACGCGTGCAGCTCCTCTTCGGCGAGGGCCCGCAGCTCGCTGTCTTCCGTCGACCGCGCCATTTCGGCGAGTGGCGGCAACTCGACCCGTACCCGCTCGAGCGCCTCGATCTCGCCGACGATCGGCGCCAGCTCGCTGTATTCCTTCGACAGGCGGACCAGATCCGATCCGCCGAGGCCGGCGGTGGCAAGCGTGTCGCGCAATTCGGCGTGGCGGCGCACCAATTGCTCCAGGCGCCGTTCGAGCGAGGCTTCCATCAGGGTTTTCCGTAAATCGCCCGCAACCGGGCTTGCAGCTCGCCCAGCGCTATGTCCGCCCCGTTCATCGGCACCCGAACATCGCTTTGCTCACCGCTGTCGAGGTCGCGAAGCCGGACGACGCCACGGGCCGCCTCGTCGGCGCCGATCAGCACCGCCAGCCGCGCATTGATGCGGTTTGCCCGCCGCATGCGCCGCGAAAGATTGCCGGAATAGCCGAGATCGACGGCGTATCCGTCGCGCCGCAACATTTCGGCGATGTTCGTCGCCATCGCCTCTTCCGTCTCGCCGACCGGGACGACCGCGATGGCCCGTCGCGGCGCCGGCTCGGCGATCAGCAGAGCCAGCCTTTCGACACCCGCCGCCCAGCCCACCCCCGGGGTCGCCGGTCCGCCGAACAATTCGACGAGCCCATCATAGCGCCCGCCGGCCAGCACCGTGCCTTGCGCGCCGAGATCGCCGGTGACGAACTCGAAGACGGTGTGGGTGTAGTAATCGAGCCCACGGACGAGCCTCGGGTTCGCCCGATACGCGATGCCGACCCGGCCGAGCCCCTCCGACACGCGCCCAAAAAAGTCGCGCGATTTCTCATTGAGATAGCGATCGAAAGGTGGGGCATCGGCATTGAGACGCGTGTCGGCCGGGTCTTTCGAATCGAGAATTCGCAACGGGTTGACTTCAAGCCGACGCCTGCTGTCCTCGGACAGCTCGGAGCGGCGCGACGAAAAATAAGCGACCAACGCGTCCCGGTAGGCCGCGCGGCTGTCGCGGTCTCCAAGGGTATTCAGCTCCAATGTGGTGCGCTCACCAATCCCGAGCTCGTCGAGTATCCGCCGACCGAGCGCGATCACTTCGATATCGGCCTGCGGCTGCGCTACACCCAAGAGCTCGACGCCGATCTGATGAAATTGCCGGAATCTTCCTTTCTGCGGCCGTTCGTAACGAAACATCGGGCCGTCATAAAAAAATTTCAGCGGCAGGCTCTGCAGCAGCCCATTTGACAGCACCGCCCGCACGACGCCGGCGGTGTTCTCCGGGCGTAATGTTATTTCATCACCGCCACGATCGCGGAATGTGTACATTTCCTTGGAAACGATATCGCTGGTTTCTCCGATCGGTCGGCTGAAGACCTCGGTGAACTCGAAAATCGGAGTCGCCATTTCCGCAAACAGGTAGAGCTCGGCGATAGCTCGCGCGGTGTCGATGACCCGGCGATGACGCCGCATCGCCTCGGGCAAAAGATCCTGAGTGCCGCGAACCGACTGCAACGCCGCCATCCGCAAATCTCCACCGACCCTCGCCGGGGAGGGCCAAACCGGCTCGCGTCGTCTGCTACTGCGCGGGTTCCAGCGCTGGCTCAGCCGCTTGGCGCGCTGCTTCGATCTCAGCCGCCTTCTTCTCGACCAGCTCGACCAGATGGTCGACGATGTCGGCATCTTTCAGGCGGTGGTCGGTGAGCCCGCTGATATACACCTGATGCGTGCCGTTGCCGCCGCCGGTAAACCCGATATCCGTCTCCCGCGCTTCGCCTGGACCGTTTACGACGCAGCCGATCACCGAGACCGTCAGCGGCGTGGTGATGTGAGCGAGCCGCTCCTCCAGCCGTTCGACCGTCTTGATCACCGCAAATTGCTGACGCGCGCAGGATGGGCACGAAATCACGGTAACCCCGCGCCGGCGCAGGTTGAGCGACTTCAGCATCTCAAAGCCGGCCTTGACCTCCTCGACCGGATCCGCCGACAGCGAAACCCGGATCGTGTCGCCGATCCCCGACCACAACAGCATGCCGATCCCGATCGCTGATTTGACCGTGCCGCTGCGCAGCCCGCCCGCTTCGGTTATGCCGAGATGGAGCGGGTAGTCGCACGCCTCGGCGAGCTGTTGATAGGCAGCGACCGCAAGAAACACGTCGGACGCCTTGCAGGAAATCTTAAACTCGAAAAAATCGTTGTCTTCGAGGATCTTGGCGTGGTTCAGGGCGCTTTCCACCATGGCCTCCGGGCAGGGCTCGCCATAGCGTTCCAAGAGATCGCGCTCGAGCGACCCGGCATTGACCCCGATCCGCATCGAGCAGCCATGATCTTTTGCCGCCTTGATCACCTCGCGCACGCGCGCCGCCGAGCCGATATTGCCCGGGTTGATGCGCAGGCACGCCGCCCCGCTCTCTGCTGCTTCAATCGCCCGTTTGTAGTGAAAATGGATGTCGGCGACGATCGGCACCGAAGCCTCGCGCACGATCGCCTTCAAGGCGAGGGCCGATTCTTGGTCGGGGCACGAGACGCGCACGATATCGGCGCCAGCGCGTTCGAGCGCCTGGACTTGCTCGATCGTCGCCCTGACGTCGCTGGTCAGGGTGTTTGTCATCGATTGCACGCTGATCGGCGCATCGCCGCCAACCATCACCCTGCCGACATGGATTTTGCGGCACTTTCGACGCTGGATGTCTCGGTAGGGCCTGACGCTCATCGTCATCTCACTGGGTTGATTTGTCGGGGCGGGCTTATAGACCTTTCGGGGGGAGCGGACAAAGCCGCGGCCGGTTGGCAACGATCGTCAATTGTGAACCGCGGTCCCCGCCATCAATGCCTGAGGGTCGAGCGCGACATTCCGACGGATGGCGCCATTTGGCCCGATCGACGGCGCCGGCTTCCCATCGACGGTGATTTCGAGACCTCCGGCATTGCCGGTCCGCATCGACAGCCCGGGCTCGTCCGGCACCCGATAGGTCTCGCCGGCTTTCAGCAGCCGGGTGAACAACACGGCTTGGTCCGCACCGCGCACCGCGATCCAGCTGTCGGCGGTCGCTCGCAGCAAAACTCGGGTCTGGCCGTCGCCGGCACCGTAGCTTGCAGCCGCGTGCTCTTCGGTCGCAGGTGCTGCGGCAGTTGCCGCCAAAGGGCTCGTGGCCAGAGGGCTCGTGGCCAGAGGGCTCGTGGCCGATGCCGGCGGGGATGCGGCGTTCCCCGCGCTGGGCGCCGGGGATGCCGATGCTGCCGGCGGTCCGACGGCCGGCGCCAGAGTTGCCGCGGCTGCGGCCGGCGTCGCCTCTGTGCTGCCAGCCTCCCGCGCCGGTGGCGGCTGGTCGCTTGCCGCAGCCGCTTCCGGCTGGACGGCGCTACGCGGTGTTGCGGCAGTGACAGGCATGGTCTTCGGCGCCAACAGCTCGACGGGTACTTCGGTAACGCGCTCGGGGCGCGAGCGTTCGGCGCTCGACAGATAATACCAGGCGCCATACCCGCACAGGGCCAGGATCAGAGCTGCCAGCAGCATCGACCCGCCGGGTATGCCGCGCTCCCCCAGCGGCATCGGAAACGACAGATCGGGCTTGGCGTCGAGGGCTCCGGATTCGGCCCGAAAGCGCCGCAAAATCTCGCCGCCGTCGAGCCCGAGATGCTCGCCATATGCCCGAACGAAGCCGGCCGCGTAGGCGGGGCCCGGCAGGCGGTCCGGACGACCTTCCTCGAGCGCGGCCAGATAGGCCGGCTTGATCCGCAACGCCGCCGCGATTTCGGCAAGATCAAGCCCGAGCGCCTCGCGCCGCTGCCGCAGCAGATCGCCGGCCGATCGAGAGCCGGGCCATAACCTCGTTTCCAATTCGACCCCATCCTCGCCAAGGGAAGGCCGAATACGCTGAAATAATGTCATGCGATCGATCCGTTGCCTGCCAACTTAACCAAAAACGCGTATCGTGTCCATGAGCCGCGCCGCGGCATCGGGCGCTTGACGCAAAGTCGCCGCCAAGCGTAAAACGCGCGCCCGTGCGATCGCAGTCGGCGCGAGCCGGCTGCGGCGGCAACATGGTTTCGAGGTGGGGCATGGCGCGACGATGCGCAGTCACCGGCAAGGGCGTCCAGGTCGGACACAACGTTAGCCATGCCAACAATAAGACAAAGCGCAGGTTTCTGCCCAATCTGCAGCAAATCTCGGTTCTTTCGGACACGCTGGGGTCGGTCCGGCTGCGGATTTCTGCGGCTGCGATCCGCACGATCGAGCACAAGGGCGGCATCGATTCGTTCTTGCGTGCCACGCCCGACCGTAAATTGTCGCCGGAAATCCGACGGCTGAAGCGCCGCGTCGAACAAGCCGCAGCACGCAAAAGCGCGTAGGGCGCGAACGGGCCCGGATCTGGCTCGATCCCGGATCTGGCTTGTGGTCTGCCCGAACGGGGGCGGGGACTAAGCTGGCAGGCCGGCTTCTGCCGGTCGTGGCACTGATTGCGACGCTGTTGCCGGCCAGCGCACGGGCCGATTTACGGTATCGAACCGAGATCGTCGGTGTCTCGGGTGGCGACCTGGGCGATCTTCTCGACACGGTTTCACAGCTGAAGGCGCTCGAAGACAGGCCTCCGGCCTCTGCTGCAGCGCTCCGCCGTCGCGCCGATCGCGATCTAGCCGGCCTTCGCGATGCCGCGCATAGCCTCGGCTACTGGGGCGCTCAGTTTTCTTATGACGTCGACAGCACGACAGAGCCGGCAAAAGTCGTGGTGACGGTGACGCCGGGCGGCTTGTATCACGTCGATAGCGTTTGGGTGCTGGGACCCGATGGACAACGCTTGGCGATCCCCGGCGCAATGCCTTTGCCGTTGAAACCGGGCGATCCGGCGCGCACCGCCCCGGTGCTCGCCGCCGAGGCGGCGCTGGTGGTCCGCTTCACCAACAGCGGTCATCCGTTCGCCAAGGCGACCGCTCGCCGCGTGGTCATCGACAAAGGTGCGATGACAATGGCGGTCACCTACCGGATCGACCCCGGTCCGCAGATGCGTTTCGGTCGGACCAGGATTACCGGGCTCGATCGGCTCGATCCCGGCTACGTCGAGAGACGGTTGGGTTGGCAGGGGGGCGAAACCTACGATGCCGCCAAGGTCGAAGCGTCCCGCTCGGCGCTGCTCCAAAGCGGATTGTTCAGCACGGTGGCGATCACACCCTCGGCGGACCCCAAAACCCCCGGCGAAGCAGCAATGACGATCGCCGTCACCGAGCGGGCGCATCGCACGATCGGCGTGGGCTTGGCCTACAATACCAGCCAAGGTGCGGGCGCCCGCGCCTTCTGGGAAAACCGCAACCTGTTTGGCAACGCCGAATATCTAAAGCTCGACGCCAGTGCCGGACAGCAGGTCGACGCCTTTGCCGCAAATTTTCGCCGCCCCGACTTTCTCTCCACCGGCCAAGACCTGCTGGCTACCGCCGAGGTCGCGAACGACACGCCCGTCGCTTATCGCAGCCGCCGGGCATTGGCCACGATCGGCCTTGAACGCCGCTTCGGCCCGTTGCTGACCGGCGGCGCATCGGTAGAGGCCCAGACCGCGAACGTCGAGCAGCTCGCGACGCTGAGCCCGTTTACCGCGACCGAACGCACCCAAAGCTACGAGCTTTTAGGCGTCCCAGCCTATGTGAAGCTCGATACGACCGACAATTTGCTCGACCCGACGCACGGTTGGCGAGCTCAGCTCACGGTAACACCCGCCCACACCTTTTCGCGCCCGGATTTGAATTTTGTGACGAGCTTGGTCTCGGTCAGCACCTATCGGCCTGTCGGCGGCAGTGACCGAGTGGTCCTGGCTGGCAGGTTGGCGCTCGGCTCGCTCGATGGCGCGCCGCTCGCCGAGCTGCCGGCCGACCAGCAAATCTACGCCGGTGGGGGCGGATCGATCCGTCCCTATGGCTACCAGATGGCCGGAGCGCTCGACAGCAGCAATATCCCGATCGGCGGGAAGTCGAGCCTCGTCGGCAATCTCGAAGCCCGCATCAAGCTCACCCCGACGATCGGGCTGGTGCCGTTCATCGACGCCGGCAGCTTCTACCAGAAGAGCCTGCCGCAATTCGGCGAGCGCCTGTTTTACGGCGTCGGTCTGGGCTTGCGCTACTATACCCCGTTCGGACCGCTGCGGCTCGATCTGGCGACCCCGCTTTACAAGCGCGGCGCCGATTCGCCGATCCAGGTCTACGTCAGCCTCGGTCAGGCCTTTTGAGCCAGCGCCTGGGCCGATTGCTTCACCGCATCGGGATCGCGCTGGGGCTCCTGATCGCCCTCTTCGCCGCAGTTTTCGGCTTGGCGCAGACTCCGCCGGGCCAACGCTGGCTTGGGCGAGCGGTCGCGGCGGCTCTGAGCAGCCCCGATTTCCTCGTCGCGGTCGACGGACTGAACGGGCTCGTGCCGTTTCATTTCGAGATCGGCCGGATCGAGATCGGCGATGCGGGCGGCGCCTATCTGATCCTGCATAACCTCGCCGTCCGCGTCTCGCCGACGCAGCTGCTCGCGGGGCGCATCAGCATCCGATCGCTGACCATCGGCGAAATCGATATGGCGCGGCTGCCGAGCTCGTCGGGCTCGTCTCGCCCGCTGGCCGATTACCTGCACGTTCCGCGGCTTCCGATGGCGGTCGCGCTCGAACGGCTCGTCATCGAGCGGCTCGCATTGGGCGCGCGGGTGGCAGGCGACCGCGTCGTCTCGACAATCGAGGGGCGGGCTCGGATCGCCGGCAACTCGGCACGTATATCTTTCGATCTGCATCGGGTCGACGGCCGGGCGGGGAGCATTGCGCTCGCGATAGCGATCATCGGCACGCCGCCGGTGTTGAGCTTGCGTCTCAGCGCCAGTGAGCCAACCGGCATCCTGATAGACCGCCTCCTCGACCGCCGGGATCGTTTGCCGTTCGCTCTTTCCGTCGATGGCATCGGGCCGGTCGCCAACTGGCATGGCCTGGTGACGGCCTCCGCCGGCGCGGGCGCTCGTCTCGACGCGAATGTGAGCCTGGCCGCCGCCGGTGAGACCGGGTTCGGGCTGAGCGGCACAGCCGATCTCGCGCGGCTCCTCCCGACCGAGCTTGCACCGATTGTCGGCGACCCTCTGCGGTTGGAGATGCACGCCCGGCTCAGCCAAGAGATCGCGCTCGGCCGGCTGACGATCGACGCCCAGGCTGGCACGTTGACGGCCGACGCCACCGTGAAGCGGCCGAACGACTTCGTCACGGCCCATCTTCACACCGACATCCCGGACCTTTCCCTGCTGTCGCCGGTGCTCGGCGCAAAGCTCGGCGGTTCCGGCTCTTTGAGCGCGACCCTCGCCGGCGGCAAGACCCATCCGACTTTGACGGCAAACCTGTCGATAATGGGGGCGCGGGCTTACGGCTCCAGCGCCGAACGGGTCGAAGTGAAGGCGTCGGCAATACCGCTGGGACCGCTCGGTGATCGGCACACCCGCATCAACGTGGCGGCGAGTGGTCGGCTCCAGGGCCTCGTCCTCCCCGGGAGTGCAGCACTGCCGGCGAGCCTCGGACGCGACCTGGAGTTTTCGCTGACTGGCGGCGTCGCCGGCGACGGCAGCGCCATCGAGCTCGGCCGGCTGAGCGTGCATGGCATGGGCCTCGAGATGACTGGTGCAGGGCGGATGGCCGGCGCCGAGACGTCGGGCCGGCTCGAATTGGCGGCTGCCGATTTGCGCCCGTTTAGCGGGTTGCTCGGGCATCCGGTCGGCGGCTCGGCGAGGCTCGCGGTCAAGGTGACAAAGCGGCCTGCGGGTGGGCTCGGGGCGACTTTTGACGGTTCGACCGCTGACCTGCACACCGGAATTGCGATCG
This sequence comes from uncultured Alphaproteobacteria bacterium, assembly GCA_963702685.1. Classification (GTDB taxonomy): domain Bacteria; phylum Pseudomonadota; class Alphaproteobacteria; order ATCC43930; family CGMCC-115725; genus AP-15. The sequence goes on from CAVPDQ010000022.1 coordinate 147,219, forward strand.
CGGATGCGCTGCTCGGCGGTACGGTGACAATCAAGGGTGCGGTCGAACGTGCGGCGAACGGCGGGCTCAGCGCCGACCACATCAATATCGACGGCGCGGCAGCCAAGCTTTCCGGAAACGCGCGGTTCGACCCGGCCTCGCAACACCTCGATGCGGCGTTGGACCTCGCTGTTGCGCGGCTCGATCCGCTCGGCAAAGCGCTCGGTGCCGAGCTTAGGGGTGCGGGCACCATTCGGGTTCAAGCAACGGGGGTGCTCGATCGGCTCGCGGTTAAAGGCGAGCTCGACGGGCGCAGCGTCGCCGCCGCGGGTGTCGCATTCGACCGGGTCCGGCTCGCCGCTCGAACCGCCGATCTCGCGACGCTCCGGGCTGAGATCGACGGCAGCTTTGCGGCCCGCGGTCTCGAAGGAACGCTCGCGCTCACAGCGCTGCCCGAAGGCGGCGATATCGCCATCCCGCAATTGCGGCTGACCGCGGCGGGGAGCTCGATCGCCGGTGGCCTGCGCATCGCCCGCGACACGGGCCTGGTCCGCGGCAAGATCACCGGGCGGATGCCGGACCTCGCCCGCTGGTCCAAGCTCGTCGGCAAGCCGATCGGGGGCAGTCTCGAATTTATCGCCGCCCTCGATGCCGATGGCGGCCAACGCTTCGATCTTTCTGCGACCGGAGGGAACCTTTCAGCCGGCACCGGATCTTCCCTTCTTCGGATCGGCCGCCTCGACGCGGCGATCCGGCTCGCGAATCTGCGGCGAGCCCCTTCGATAAGCGGGCGGCTGGCGCTGACCCAGGGCCGCTTCGGGGCAGCCCGCCTTGCAGCAGCGAAGCTCACTGTCGCAAGCCCGAGGCCCGGCCGCTTTGCCTTTGACGGCGAGGCAAAGGGCCAGCCATTGTCGGCCAGCTTCGCCGGCGAGGGCGCCCTCATCCCCGATGGCGTCGAGCTCCGCCTCAACCGGCTTATCGGCTCGGTCGGTGGCGATCGGTTGGCGCTGCAAACCCCGCTGATCGTGTCGCGGCGGGCATCCAATATCGCCGTTTCCGGGTTGGACCTTCGTGTGGGAAGCGGCCGGATCAGTGGCTCCGGCGAAGTGCGCGGCGACGGCGTGACGTTGGCGGTGGCTGCGAAGGATTTGTCGATCGCATCGGCCGCGCGCACGCTCGGCTATCGCGGAATGCAGGGTCAGCTGTCCGGGACGGTCCGGATCGGCGGCAGCTTAGGTGCGCCGCGCGGCCATTTGATGCTGACCGCCCGCGACCTCGACCTTTCGGCCCACACCGGTCCCGGCGGCCTCGGGCTCGCGATAGCCGGCGATTGGAACGGGCGGGATCTCGCTGTGCACGGGCAAGTCACAGGACTAAAGGGCGACAACATCGCCTTTGGCGGGTCGGTGCCGCTGCGGCTCAATCGCGCGCCATTCGGCATTTCGGTGCCGGCCGATGGCCGGCTTGCGCTCAATCTGCGCGGCAGCGGCCGGCTCGAAAATCTGGCCGATCTGTTGCCGCTCGGCGAAGACCGGGTCGCCGGACGCTTCTCGGCCGATGTTTCGCTGGCCGGCACGGTGGCCGCCCCGGCGGCGAGCGGACAGATGAAGGTCATCGACGGCCGCTGGGAGAATTTTGCGAGCGGTGCGGTGCTGACCGGCATCGAGGCGAACCTCACCGGCGACCGCGACCGTTTTCAGCTCGCCTCGTTCACCGCCGCCGACACTGCCGGCGGGCATGTCGAGGCGCGCGGCAGCGTGATGCTGGGCCGACCGGCCGGACCGGTCGTCGAGCTGTCGGCAAGGCTGGCGCAGTTTCGCATTGCTGCACGCGACGAGGCGGTCATCACGGCGAGCGGCAGCATCACGGCCGCCGGGCCGGTCGGCAGCCCGAAAATCACCGGGCGGCTGACCATCGACAAAGGCGAAATCACCCTGCCGCAGAGCCCGTCGCCGAATGTCGTCGGCCTCGACGTCATCTTCGTTGACAGCAAAAGCGGCAAAGCGCCGGCGCCGTCTTCGCCGCCATCGGCCACCGCGTTGCTGCCGGCACCGCTCGATCTGCAGCTCGATGCGCCCGGCCCGATCTTTGTCCGCGGGCACGGGCTCGACAGCCAGTGGCGCGGCAGGCTGACGGTCCGAGGCACCAGCGCCGCTCCAGACATCACCGGCCGGCTCGAGCAAATCCAGGGCAGCTTCGATCTCCTCGGCAAGACCTTTCAGCTGACCCGGGGCGCGATCGTTTTCGGCGGCGGCAGCAAGCTCGATCCGACACTCGACATCGTCGCCGAAGCCGGCGCTGCCGACATTACCGCGCGGGTCGTCATCACCGGGCTGGCCTCGGCCCCGAAAATCGCGCTGGCCTCGACGCCTGCTCTACCCGAGGACGAGATCCTGGCCCGGGTCTTGTTCGGGCGGAGCCTCGGCCGGATCTCGGCCGCGCAAGGTTTGCAGCTGGCTCAGGCAGCGGCGGCGCTTGCCGGCGGCGGGCCGGGCATGGTCGACAAGCTGCGCGGCAAGCTCGGCCTCGACTGGCTGCGCTTGGGCGAAGGCTCGAGCGGACCGGCAAGCAGCATCCTCAATCCCGCCCTCGCCAACCCCGCCGGAACCGGCAATGCAGCCGTGAGCGCCGGCAAATATCTGATGCCCGGCGTTTCGGTCGGCGTCACCCAGGGAGTCTCTCCACCGACCAGCAAAGTCACCGTGCAGATCGAGCTGCGCCCGCATGTGACGGTGCAGGGCGAAGCCGGCCAAAGCGGCAACACCGGGATCGGGCTGAACTATCAATATGATTACTGACCACATCGCGGGTTCAACGCGCACGGCGCCGCCTGATCCGACACGGCGTCCTCAAAGAAGCGCGTCGGCCGCGTAGGCATAAGCGGTCGAGAGACGTGTGTCTTGCAGCAACTCGCCGATATCGCAGCCATAGGCGGTGCAGATCGCGGCGAGATCGGCGAAGTGAATGCGCCGCGATCCGGTTTCGATCCGATGATAGGTGAGGCGGGGCATGCCGAGGACCTGCCCGGCCGCCTCCTGGGTCAATCCCAGCGCACGCCGGCGCCGGCGCAACGCCGAACGGATACAGGCTTGTGCATCATCGGCTCGTCGCATCGATCTCTCCTGCTGTTGCGAGCGGAACAATCCGGCGCCGAGCGCCGTGCCTAGGCGCGCCCGTTTGGATCGTCCAACGCCCATGTTTCTAATATCGCATATATAGCGAATTTTGTCAAGCAAAAATGCGATATTATTATCAGATATATGGTTCTTGACCCCCGTGGCGGCGGCAGGGACGATCGGGCCGAGCGTCCGGAGATCGCCGATGGATTTTGCGCTGACCGCCGATTTGGTCGAGTTGAAGGAGCGCACCGAGGAGCTTGTGCGCGCGCGGATCGTCCCGCTCGAGGACGATCCGCGCCAGACCGCGCATGGTCCCAGCCCGGAACTGCGCCGCGAGCTTGTCGCGCTCGGGCGGCAGGCCGGGCTGCTGTCCCCGCATGTCGGCCCCGAATGGGGTGGCCTCGGGCTCGATCACCGCGCAAAAGCTATTGTTTTTGAGGCCGCAGGCTATTCGCCCCTAGGACCGGTTGCGCTCAACTGTGCGGCTCCCGACGAAGCCAACATGCATCTTCTCGAGCAGATCGCCGAGGAGCATCAGAAGGAGCGTTGGCTGCGCCCGCTCGCCGTCGGAGATATCCGGTCGTGCTTTATGATGACCGAGCCGGCTCCCGGGGCCGGGTCTGATCCATCGATGCTGCAGACGACGGCGCGGCGCGACGGCAGCGAGTTCGTGATCGATGGCCGCAAATGGTTGATCACCGGGGCAGTTGGTGCCGAATTCGCAATCATTATGGCAAAAACCGGGGGCGATGAAGCCGGGCCGGCCGGCGCAACGATGTTCCTGTCGCCGATGAGCGCGCCCGGCATAACGATTGAGCGGGTGCTCGATACGCTCGACAGCTATATGTCGGGCGGCCATGCCGTTATCCGCCTCGACGGCCTGCGGGTGCACGAAAGCCAGGTGCTGGGCCGGGTCGGCGAGGGCTTTCGCTATGCCCAGGCGCGGCTCGCGCCGGCGCGGCTGACCCATTGCATGCGCTGGCTCGGCGCCGCCTGCCGCGCGCACGACATTGCCACCGATTATGCCCGTCGGCGCCGCGCCTTTGGCAAGCCGCTCGGCGAGCACGAAGGCGTCGGCTTCATGCTGGCCGACAACGAGATGGATTTGCATACGAGCCGCCTCGTCATTTGGCATACCGCCTGGGTCCTCGACCAGGGTCGGCACGGCCGCCATGAATCGAGCATGGCCAAGGTGATTTGCTCGGAAGCGATCTGGCGGGTTGTCGACCGCAGCATGCAGATCTTGGGTGGCCTGGGCATCACCGACGATACGATCGTGGCTCGCCTCTTCCGCGAAATCCGCCCGTTCCGCATCTATGACGGCCCGTCCGAGGTGCATCGCTGGTCGATCGCCCAGCGCATCCTCCGCGGCCAAGGGCGGGCGTCATGACGATCTGCGGCAGCGCCGGGTGAACCATAAATCGGGCTCGGGGATGGTGAGCCGGAAAATCACTCTCGACGACATCGAGGCGCTGGCGGTCGGCGCCTGGGTGCTCGGCACCGGAGGCGGGGGCAGTCCCTATCTCGGCCTCCTCAACATGCGCCGGCTCTATGCCGAGGGGCATCGGGTCGAGCTGATGCCGGCCCACGACCTGGCCGATGCGGATTGGGTGGCGGTCGTCTCGAATATGGGCGCGCCGCTGGTCGGGCAGGAGCGGCTCGCGGATAGCCGCAACATCGCCCGCGCCGTCGAAATCCAGCAAGAGCTGCTGGGCAGCGGCGCCAAATTCCGCGCGGTGATGCCGCTCGAAATCGGCGGCAACAACTCGATCCAGCCATTGATGGCGGCGGCGCATCTGGGCCTGCCGGTGGTCGATGCCGACACAATGGGCCGCGCCTACCCCGAGGCGCAGATGACCAGCGTCGCGGTTGGCGAATTGCGGCCCTATCCTTGTGTGCTCTACGACCCGCGCGGCATCGAGGCGGTGGTCCGGAGGGTGCCGAGCTGGAAATGGATGGAGCGGGCGAGCCGCCGGATTTGCGTCGAGATGGGCTCGATCGCGTCCACCTGCAAAGCCCCGCGCACCGGCGCCGAAGTGAAGGAATGGGGCATCCATTTCACCGTCACCAAGGCGATCGGCATCGGCCGCCGGCTGCGCGCGGCGCAGCGCCGGCACGAGGACCCGGTCGCCGCGGTCCTCGACGAGGGCCGCGGCAAGCTCTTGTTTCGCGGCAAGGTCGTCGATGTTGCGCGGCGCACGACCGAGGGATATCTGCGCGGCCGGGCGGTCATCGACGGGCTCGACGACGATCGCGGCTCGCGGCTCGAAATCGCGTTCCAGAACGAATGGGTCGTGGCCTGGCGCGACAACACGCCGCTCGTCATGTCGCCCGATCTGATCTGCGTTCTCGACACGCTCTCCGGCGAGGCCTTCGGCACCGAAACGATCGGCTACGGCCGTCGCGTCTCGGTCATCGCCCTGCCGGCCCCACCGGTCTTCCTGACGCCGAAGGGCCTCGACCATGTCGGCCCCCGCGCCTTCGGCTACGACCTCGATTTCCGCTCGGTTTTCGCAGAGGACTCGGCGAAATTCCTATTATTGGGCCAACCGGAATAGTCTCTCACTCGAAGCGACGCTCCATGCTGCTCGCTTCGATTCTCAAGTCGCGTACCGGCTAGAATTCCGGAGCCAACAAGGCGACCAGCTCAATCGCGAGGCGGTTCAGCAAGACCGCGTGATCATTCGCGACAATCCCCAAGATCAGAGCGTGGCCCTCGTTCTCCAGGGCGGGATCGTGCTCGACAGCCAACGCGACACGGGCGTCTCTGCCTGCGGCTCTGATCCGTCCGACGTTGAATTTGGCAAATATATGCGTCCGCCGGACCGTCCGAGTCGCGCATATCGCTTGCACCGCAGCTCGCTGGGGATCGGCCGATCAGCCAAAACATTCGACCCAGGTGACCGAGATTCCATTTGGATTGTCATCGCGGAGGGCATCCTTCGTGACTCCGACGGCTTCCCCCGTGTCAGAGCGTTCAATCGATGTCCCGGAGCAATGACGGAGGACGTGATGCTCGTCGGGTACCGGGTCCCCCTTCAAAGGAGCAGCCAGCCTCGATAGCCTGCGAGCTGGTCGTCGAGTCGTGAAATTGGGCAAATCCCGCCCGTCATCGTCGGCAACTCGCCGTCTCGGGCATCGACCGCGGACCATTGGACGTGCTTATCGTCGATAAAATCGACCGATAGCCGCGCCTTCTGCTCAATAGCCGGTCTCCAATTTCCTACGAAAATCCCCTCGTGGGTCAGGGTCAACGACGGCGCCCTGGTCCACGGACGCGCCGCCAAATAAGCCAGCAACGCCTCAAAGGACTTTCGATCCGGACCACCGGAAAGCTCAGCCAAATCTTCCTGATCCCCCAGAAGGTACGAGAGCTGCCGCTTCACACGGTTGAGTGTCACCGTCAAAAGGTTACCCCTCCATTTCTCCAGGATGTTCTGGAACCGGGCCAGGGCGCCTTCTCCACGCAGATTGGCAGGGTCGGGACTAGGAGCGGCCCCGCCCGGGTCATCCTCGCTGGCGATCCACGTCCTGGCCGTCAGATTTGAAGAGATCACTTTATTTCGAAGAATCTCCCCAACCAGCGTTAAAATCCCAATGGTTGCTGTCTCCTGCCTGTCGAGAACACTTGAGCCGACGCAGGTGAGGTTGGTAACTGCCGAGGCCTTGCCCAGGATCAGATGGCGATCGATTTCGATCTCTGTTGTCCGAACTCAGGTTCTCTGCGGAAAAGGGGTAGAAGACGATATTTCCCCGCTTAGAAATATGAGCGACGTCGGAGAAGGTCGATACCGTCACCCTGGACCCACTATACTGGCGCCGCTCGGTATCCTCAAAGCAGAGGCCCTCGAAGGGGTGGGTTCCGACCAGCGATGTTCGTCGAGTCCGGCCTTCTTCGGCCAGGCGGGCGTTCATGGGAGTTCCCCGCTTTCTAAATTTTGGAGGGCCATCTCGATCAGCTCGTCATGTATATCCCCGAACCGGGAATTGTCCAATGGAGACTGCCGCTCGGCAGGCGTGTTATGATCGCATTCGACCCGAGTGTAGACACCGCCAATTCCGGAAACGGGGCCCGCAACACCGGAGACCTGAATCTGCAACGCTGACCACCGCGTAATCCGGTTGAGCTCAACCTCCGGCCCCAGCGACCTGCTTGCCTCAGGTCGGTTGATTGCATAACTGAGGTCCCGGCTGTGTTCCGCATCGATTTTGACCGACGGCAGATACTCTTGAAGCGCTTTATACGCGGTTACCCTGTCCGGCATCGGGATCACCGCAGCCACCCCAATAGCGAGACGATTTGATGTAATCTGCGCCGTTATCAGCCACTTACGAACAACCCGATTGAACGCCGAGAGCGCCGGTTCGACAGGCCCGAACTCGAAGGGAGGCACCGCTTCCGTGAGAACTGGCGGCGCCGGTACCATGATCCAATCCAGTCGCCCCGCCAGCCCCTGGAACTGCAAGCTGAGATATCCAGGGTCGATCGGGCCTCCCTGCTCACGGAAAAGCTGACGGGGCTGAACCTGATCGATCGCGGGCGTTTCACCGGTCGCGCGCTCCCATTCATCCTGAGGAATTTGCTCGGCAGGCGGCTGGAGGAAAGCCGTAAATCGCAGCGTTTGGGCCGACCATGGGCGAGTCAGCTGTTCCATCGAAGCTCCGTGCTGCTGGCCACCGCCGAACGTTCAGCGCCGGCATCTAATCATAAATAGGCAAACGGTGGTAAGAGCTCCGTTTGCCGACCCTGTCCCAGTATTATCTCTGCGGCTGCAGCGCACCCGCTTGGCCGCGTCTTTCGGGATCGGCTGCTGCTGCACGCGTCGTCACGCTGGATACCGCAAGAACAATCAGGCAGGCGTTGATCAAGGATCGCGTGACCTTATAGCATATTCGATCGTAATTGTCAATATAGCAATCTCCAAATTGGGAAGTTGCGGGGCTTTGGCACCCTCAGGTCGTATGTCAGCGGTTGGGGAGGTCGAGCGGGTAGATCGGACGGCGGACCTTCTCGAATTTGAGCTGCGAGTAGTCCGAGGTGCATACGCCCACGCCGGCGCAATCGACGACGGCCTCGGCCATCGGCCCGAGCCCGGCGCGCCAGTGGATGCGGCTTTTGAGCATCACATAGCGCTTTTGAGTCGGATCGATGCCGAGGCTCAAAAGGCAATTCAAATCGGATGGCTCGACATGGCGCGAGATCAGCACGATCTCGACCGCGCCGGTATCGAGCACGACCGCCGGGCCCATTTCCATTGCCACGCCGCGCGCCATCGGCCCGCGATTGTTGTAGCGCCCGTCGGAAATCGTTTTGACCCGGCCGGTCACGGTCAAGGGCGGGCTCTCGGCCGGGATCGAAGGCATCGCGATCTTGCCGCCGATCGACAGGGTTACGCGTGCGCCGATGCCGGCGGCGATGGCTTGTTGCACCGCGTCGGGGTCGCAGATCGCAAACGCGGCGACGCCTTCGAGGCCTTGCCGCAGGATTTCGGCCAAGACCGCGGTCGTGTCCATCGTGCCGCCCGAGGCGCAATTGTCGTAATGGTCGAGCAGCACGATCGGGCCGGCGCCGGGCGCAATCGCCTTGGCCCTGGCGACCGAGCTCGCCAGCGGCTCGATCTGGTAGACAAAGGCGCCGCGCTCGACCCAGGCGCGGTCCAGCAGCTCGTCGCGCAAATCCTCGGCGAGCTTGCGGTTGCCGTCGGTGACGACGAGAGCGGAGAGCCCGGCATTCCTTATGTCGGCGTGCGGGAAGCCGGTAAAGAGGCTCGCCGCCAGCGCGCCCTCGCTGCTCATCGCCGCGCAGCGCTGCTGCAATTCCTGGTTCGGATGGTCGTCGCTGCCCTGCCGCATGACATGCGGCAGCATCGGCTGGTTGCCCCAGGCCATGACCGGCCTGACCTCGCCGCGGATCGTGCGTAAGAGGATATCGCCGGCAAGCCGTGCGGTCTCGTAAGTGTCGATATGCGGGTAGGTGCGGTAGCCGGTGACGACCGTCGAATTGGCGACGATCTCGTCATAGAGGTTGGCATGCATGTCGAGCGAGACCGCGACCGGCGTTTTCGGGTCGATCGCGCGCAGCCGCTTTAGAAGCTGCCCTTCGCCGTCCTCCAGGCTCTCGGTGACCATCGCACCGTGCAAATCGAGCAGGATGCCGTCGAAGCCGCCCTTGGCGACGTCCTCCAGGATCGTGTCGGTGATGTGCGCATAGGCGGCATCCTCGACCGGGCGGCTCGGCGGTGCACCCGCCGCGATCGGCAACACGATCTCGGCGCCTGCACGCTCGGCCAGGTCGAGATAAGCGCCGAGCCCGGTGCCGGTGCCGCGATAGGCCGCGGCCGCCGCCTCGCCATAGAGCGGGCCCGGACCGTTGCCGAACCGCGTCAGCGGCGTCGGCACCGGCGAAAAGGTGTTGGTCTCGTGCTTCATCATCGCGATCAGCAAGCGCATCAATGCATCTCCGGAAGAGCCGCCGAGGATACCGCAATGCGCCTAATGGAAACGCGGCATGACCTCCTGGCACAGCAGCCGCAGCGCGTTCATGACCTGGGCGTGCGGGATCAGACCGCCGCAATTCAATTCGGCGAGGATACCGTCGAGGCCGAGCTCGTCCTGCAAGCCGCGCAGCCGCTCGGCGACATCGTCGGGGGTGCCGACAAGCACCTGGCCGCCCAGCGCCTCGTCATAGGTCAGGCTTTCGAGCCGCGTCAGCCGTTCGGCCCGCCCTTCGATCGCGCGCGTGCCGCCGCGGGACATCGAGTCGCGCAGCCGCTCGGTCTGCTCTCGATAGAAATGCATCAGGCTGTCGCGCGGCTCCTGATAGGCGCGGGCCGCGGTGTCGGCGAGATAGGTCGGGACCCGCAGATAGACCCGGCCGCGGCCCGGATGGCCGGCCGCCTCATAGGCGGCGCGGTAGTCGCGGATCGCCGGGGCGAACTCCGAAAACGAGCCGTGTCGCGCGTTGAGAAAGATCGGCAAGCCGCGCGCGCCGACCTGCGGATAGGTGTCGGGGCTGGCGGCGGCGACGCGGATCGGCGGGTGCGGCTGGCGGAACGGCCTTGGCGTCACCCTGATGTCCTTGAAGCGGTAGTACTTGCCCTCGTAATGGACCGCCGGCTGCGACCACGCCTGCTCGATAATGTCGAGGACCTCGCCAAAACGATCGCGGCTTTCGGCATAGGACACGCCGTAATCCTCGTAGGTGCGCGGCAGCCCGCTGCGCCCGACCCCGAAAATCAGCCGGCCCTGGCTGATCTGGTCCACCGTCGCCGCTTCCTCGGCGAGGCGGAGCGGATGGCACAGCGGCAGCACCTGGACCGCGATCCCGATATTGATGCGGCGGGTGCGGGCGGCCACTGCGCTGGCGATGCTGAGCGGCGCCGACAACACCGAGCGCTGCGGATCGAAATGGAGCTCGGCGAGCCACATCACGTCGAGGCCCAGCTCCTCGGCCGCGTCGATCTGGGCAAAGGCTTCCGCGAACGTCTCCGCATCGCTGCGCCCGGGCAGCGACGGGAACTGGTGGAACATGCCGAATTCCATGGCGACGAACTCCTCTTTGCCCGCCGAGCTGCTCCCGGCGCGATCAAATACGGTCGGCGCCATCGTGAACGCAGCCAAAAGGGCGTGCAAGAGATGCCGTCCGAGCCTATAGCGTGCCGCTCGGCACGGGTTGGAGAGGCGCTGCGGTTCCGGAGCGACGAAGCCGTCTCGGTCGGACCCGCCGGCAGATCGGAGGAGACATGGGCTACGAGCACATCCTGGTCGAGCGCGAGGACGGCGTCGGCATCCTGACCCTGAACCGCCCCGACAAGCTCAACGCGATGAGCCGCAGGCTCTCCGCCGAGCTGCACGACGCGATCAAGGAGATGGACGCCGATGACGCGATCGGCTGCATCGTCGTCACCGGGGCCGGCAACCGCGCCTTCTCGGCGGGCGGCGACATCCACGAGCAGCGCGAGGACGACCGCCACTTTACCCAGGAGGAATTGGACGCGCGCCGCACCCGCGGCAGCTACGAGATCGCCGCCAGCAAAAAGCCGACGATCGGCATGCTGAACGGGCTCGCCTATGGCGGGGCGGCGGTGCTGGCCTCCTCGTTCGACATGCGGGTCGGCTGCGAGGACACCCGCTTTCGCTTTCTCGCCGCTGCGTATGGCCGGATCAACAGCACCTGGACCCTGCCCAACCAGGTCGGCTGGCCGATCGCCAAGGAATTGCTGTTCACCGCCCGCATCGTCGAGGCCGCGGAGGCTTTCCGCATCGGCCTCTTGAACCACCTCGTGCCGCGCGAAGAGCTGCGCGCAAAGACGATGGAGCTCGCCCGCATGATCGCCGGCAACAACCGCGCCGCCGTCATCGGCGTCAAGGCGCTCTTGTTGAAGCAGATGGCGCAAACCCTCGAACAGCAATACGACGAGGAGCGGGATTACACGACGCATGTCGTGCGCGGCGCGCGCGCCGAAGAAGCCTTCCCCGAATTCATCGCCCGCCACGGCCGCCCGCTGGGCTAGGCCCTAGGCGATCCGGTGCTTGTTGACAAAACCCCAATCGATTTCGAGCCCAAAGCCAGGCTTGTCGCCGAGATGGAGATGGCCGTCGCGCAATAGCGGGTGCTCGACAAACAGGCCGTGGCCGAGCGGGTCCTCTTCCGGCCCGCCATGGCCTTCGACGCCAAAGGTGCAACGCGGCAGGGCCAGCACCAGATGGCCGTGCAATTCCGGCGCGGTATGAGGCGCGACGACGACCCCGTGCTGCTCGGCGAGCTGGGCAATGCGCAACGCCTCGGTAAAGCCGGCGGCGCGGGTCGCATCGAATTGCGCATAGCGGATGCCGCCGGTGACGATAAAATCGCGGATCGTGAACCGGGTCAGCTCGCGTTCGCCATGCGCCAGCGGAATCGGCGTCGCCGCGGCGAGCCGGGCGAAATCGGCGGGCTGCAGATACCAGTGCAGCGGCTCCTCCAGCCAGAAGATCCGCGACGGCTCGACGGCACGGGCAAAATCGATGCAGTCGGGCAGATCATAGGCGGCGTTCATATCGAGCATCAGGAGCGGCTCGTCGCCGATCGCACGCCGCACCGCGGCGATCCGCCGGGCCTCGTCGGCGACGCTGCCGGCGCCGGTCTTCAATTTGACCGCGCGATAGCCGTGCCGCAGCATCTGCGCCATCTCGGCGGCATAATCGGCATCGGTGGCGCCCGCCCGGTAATAGCCACCGGTGGCATAGGTGAAGAGCGGCCGGTTCTCGCCGCCGAGGAGGCGATAGACCGGCAGCCCCGCCGCCTTGCCCTTGATGTCCCAGAGCGCGATGTCGATCCCGGCGATCGCCGCCATGACCTGGGTGCGCTCGCCGCGCGCGATCGGCGGCGGCAGCCCGTCCTTGCCCTCAATCCCGCCCGGCCGCGGCGAGGTCAGCGCAAATAATTTCTCCCACACCGCGACATGGGCCAGCGCATCCATGCCGCGGACGATCTCGCCGAAGCGCGCCACCCATTCGCAGATCCGCGGCATCGGCGCGCCGTGGATCTGGCCATAGCCCACGAGCCCGTCATCGGTGCGGACCTCGGTCAGAATGACATTCCACGCTTTCATCTCTTCATGCGCGGTCCAGGTCGTCTGTGGCCGCGGCATCGAAACCATGTGCGTTTTTACCGCGGCAATCCGGCTCATCCTCGCCTCTCCCGATAATCCTGGCTCGCGGCGACCCAGCCCGCCGCGCGCGCAGCTGTCAAGCCCCGCTTTCGACCTACGCTGTTTGTCCGGGTTGCGGGATAGGCGTTCCGGGTGTAGCAATTGCCGGGTTCGATTTCGGAGACGCCCGATGGCCAACAATAGCCCCGACAGCGTAGCAGCCCCGGTCGCCGCGGTCAGCCCATCCGGTATCAATCATCTGGTGCTGAACGTACGCGACCTCGACGAGTCGCATAAATTCTGGACCGAGATCGTCGGCTTCAAGCAGGTCGCCGAATTGAACCCGCGCGAGGACCGGCCCAACCCGCCAAAGATGCGGTTTTACAGCGCCGTCAACAACGGCCAGCTGACGCACCACACCGTGGCGCTGGTCGAAAGCCCGAACCTGCCGCCGCCCGCCGATTGGGTGCTGATGAACAGCCGCGTCGCGATCAACCATGTCGCGCTGACGATGCCGAGCCGCGAGGCGTGGCAGCAGCAGCTCGCTTTCCTGCAGAGCCGTGGGGTCAAGTTCAACTGGCGCGTCAATCACGGTGTGACGCACAGCGTCTATATCAATGACCCGAATGGCTATGGCGTCGAGTTCCTTTACGAGCTACCGCGCGAGATGTGGGAAAACGACATCAACGGCGCTATCAACTGGGCCGAAAATCTGCCGAGCGAAGGCGCGGAGGCCATGATCGACCGCACCGACAGCCCGAGCTTCGGCATGAGGGAGCCGATTCCGGCCGAATAGCGGCCGCCGGCTGCCCGCCGCGCGAAAGCGGGCGTGAGAGGCGGCTATGTGGGTGGCAAGGTGCGCGTCGCGCAGCGCCATCGCCGGAACTGCATGCCAGGATGAAATGACCACACAGCGGGAGCAGCTCTCCAGCCGTGGCGGTTGTTCTGTTGCGGGGTCAGGCGACCGGTAAAAGGGGAGATCAGGGAGGAGGCGTGAGGCGGTTCGCGGCATTGCTCGACGCGCTGATCTTCACCCCGTCGCGCAACGGCAAGCTGCGGTTGATGCAGGAGTATTTCGCGACCGAAGCCGACCCCGAGCGGGGTTGGGCCTTGGCGGCGCTGACCGGTGAGCTGAGCTTTGCCGCGGCCAAGCCTCGCGACGTGCGAGCGCTTGCGGCGATGCGCGGCGATCCCGAGCTTTTCGCTTGGTCCTATGATTTCGTCGGCGATCTGGCCGAGACCGTCTCGCTGATTTGGCCCTCGCCGACCGGCGCCGCGCAGCCGGTTCCAAGCCTTGCAGAGATTGTGGACAAGCTCGCTAATATCGGCCGAGGCGAGATCGGAGCGCTGCTCGAGCAATGGCTCGACGCCCTCGATGCTACCGGTCGCTGGGCTTTATTGAAGCTCGTTACCGGCAGCCTGCGCATCGGAGTTTCCGCTCGGCTCGCCAAGCTGGCGCTGGCCGAATGGGGTGGCGTCGATGTCGACCGCATCGAAGCGCTGTGGCACGGCCTGTCACCCCCTTTTTTGCCGCTCTTCGACTGGCTCGGTGGCCGCGGGCCGTCGCCCGATCCCGGTGAGCTGCCGAATTTCTGCCCGCTGATGCTGGCCCAGCCGCTCGACGACGCCGATCTCGCCGCGCTCGATCCATGCGACTATCTGGCCGAGTGGAAGTGGGACGGGATTCGCGTCCAGCTCGTCGCCCGCAGCGGTCAAAAGCGGCTTTATTCGCGCTCCGGGGACGATATCGGCGTAGGCTTTCCGGATGTCCGCGCGGCGATGCCCGATGCGGTGACGCTCGACGGCGAGCTTCTTGTGATCCGCGATGGCGAGGTCGCCTCGTTCAACAATTTGCAGCAGCGGCTCAACCGCAAAACGCCGAGCCCGAAGCTGCTGCGCGACTATCCGGCCGCAATCCGTCTCTACGATATCCTGCGCGAGGGCGATGAAGATTTGCGCGGCCTGTCCTTTGCCGAACGCCGCCGGCGGCTCGAAGCCTGGTTCGCGCGCGCCAAGCGGCCCGGTCTCGATCTATCGCCGCTGGTGCCGTTCGCCGGCTGGGACGAGCTGCGTCAATTGCGCGATCGGGCGCGCGCGCACGGCATCGAGGGACTGATGCTGAAACGCGCGGACTCGCATTATGTGTCGGGCCGGCCGAAGGGGCCGTGGTTCAAGTGGAAGCGCGCTGCCCTGACCGTCGATACGGTGCTGATGTACGCCCAGCGCGGACATGGCAAGCGCTCCTCGTTTTACTCTGACTATACTTTTGGAGCCTGGTGCGGTGGCGAATTGGTCACGGTCGGCAAAGCCTATTCGGGCTTTACCGACGACGAATTGCGCCGTCTCGATCGCTGGGTGCGCGACAACACGGTACGGCGCTGGGGACCGGTGCGCGAGGTGACGCCCGGCATCGTGCTCGAAATCGCCTTTGACAGCGTGCACCGCTCGACCCGCCACAAATCCGGCGTGGCGATGCGTTTTCCGCGGATCCATCGCATCCGCTGGGACAAGCCCTTTGCCGAAGCCGACACGCTCGAAAGCCTCGAACGGCTGGTGACCTGATCCGGCGGCTCAGCGCAGCCAATTCTCGCAGCGGAGGTCGGGAACGCGGCCAAACTCCCGCTCGTTGTCGGTCACAATGGTATGCCCTAGGGCGACGGCTTGGGCGGCGATCAGCAGGTCGTTGCCACCGATCGGCCGGCCCGATCGTTCGAGGCCGGCGCGCAGCCGGCCATAGGCGATGTCGGCCGGCGTCTCGAAAGGCAGAACATCGAGCGCGCCGAGCACCGCCTCGAGCTGAGCGGTGAGCCGCGGCGACGTTCGTTTTTGAGCGCCATAGCGCAATTCCGCCGCGACAATGATGCTGGTGCAGACCTGCTCCTGGCCGACCGCCCGAATGCGCTCGGTCACTCGGCCCCGCGGGTTGCGAATCAGGTCGGAAAGAATGTTGGTGTCGAGCAGATAGCGCATCAAAGCTCGACGGGATCAAGATCCAGCTCGACGACCGGCGGAAAATCTTCGTCGAGCGGAGCGAGGGTCGCCAGCACCGCCAGCAAGGATCGCGCCGGGACGGGTTCGATGACCAATCGCGAGCCCTCCCGGCGCATGACGGCTTCGTCGCCGGGCAGTTCGAACTCGCGGGGGATCCTTACCGCCTGGTTGCGACCGTTCTTGAACAGCTTGACATATCGTTCCGCGGACATCGCGAGCCCTCCTATCAGCATATGCTGACATAGGCTGATCGCCCTCTGCTGTCCACCGCGCCGGAAGGACCGCACCGCAAAAAATTCGTCAGGAGGCGGCGGTGGCGGCGTTTGGGCCGGCGGCGATCCGGCGGTATTCGGGGACCAGGCGCTCGACCAGCTGGAGCACGCGCTCCTCGCGCCGGGCGCGGGCGTTCTCTTCGAGCTCGTCGATCGACCGGGCCAGCATCGCATAGTCGGCGGTGCGCGGTGCGGCGAGGCGGATTGCCGGGTTTGCGGTCGCGACCAGCGGCTCGGCCGGATGGAACAACTCCTCATGCAGCTTCTCGCCCGGCCGCAGCCCGATGAGCTCGATCGTGATGTCGCGGCCCGGCCGCAGCCCGGCGAGGCGGATCATCTGATGCGCCAGATCGACGATTTTGACCGGCTCGCCCATGTCGAGGACAAAAATTTTGCCGCGCGCCTCGGCTTGGTCGGCGCTTGGGGCCAGCGCCGCGGCTTGCAGCACCAGCTCGACGGCCTCGCGCACGGTCATGAAAAACCGCGTCACCTCCGGGTGGGTGACGGTCAACGGGCCGCCCGCGGCGAGCTGGCGTTGAAACAACGGCACCACCGAGCCGGTCGAGCCCAGCACATTGCCGAAGCGCACAGTGACCAGGCGGGTGCCGTGCTCGAGCGGGCCGCGCCGCCGCGCTTCGTAGAGGTCGAGCGCCTGACAAAAGGCTTCGGCAACACGCTTGGTTGCGCCCATGACGCTCGTCGGGTTTACCGCCTTGTCGGTCGAGATCATGACCAGGAGCGGCACCCCGAAGGCGCGCGCCGCCTCGGCAATGTTGCGGGTGCCGACGATGTTGGTCATGACTCCTTCGAGCGGGTTGGCCTCGACCATCGGCAGATGTTTGAGCGCCGCGGCGTGAAACACGATTTCGGGCCGCTCGGCGGCGATGACCGCATCAAGCTCGGCGCGCCCACGCACATCGCGCAACAACGGCACCGGCAACAGCCCCGGGAACCGCTCGCGCAAATCGAGCTCGATCGCGTAAAGGGCGAACTCGCTGTTGTCGAGCAGCGCCAGACGGGCAGGCGTCAGCGCCGCGATCTGGCGGGAGAGCTCGGCGCCGATCGTGCCGCCGGCGCCGGTCACCAGCACCCGGCGCCCATGCACGAGCCGCGCCATGCCCTCGTGGTCGAGCACCGCCTGCGGGCGGCCGAGCAAATCTTCGAGCGCGATCGGCTCGATCGCGTGCTCGGGCACACGGTCGGGATCGTCGAGATGGCGTTCGAAATCGGTCAGGCGGGGGAGGCGGGCGAGCGGGATGGCGAGCGCGTCCGCCCGGTCGAGCAGGGCGCGCACCTGTGCCCCCGGCAGGCTCTGCCCGGTGATGATCAGCTTTTGCGGACGCCGGCCGCGGCGATCGAGGCGTGCGACCACCTCGTCCAACGCATCGATCGTGCCCAGCACCGGCACGCGGTTGATCTCGCGCCCGACCCGCGAGGGCGTGTCGGCGAGGACGCCGACGACGCGATAAACGGCGCGCGGGTCGCGGGTCATCGCCCGGATGAAAGTGTCGGCAGCGTCCTTGGCGCTGATCAGCAATACCGGTACGCCGCGGTGCTTGGCACGCTCAAAAATGTGGTCGAGGCCGCGGTCCTTGAAGAGGCGATAGGCGAGGCGCGGTCCGCCCAGCAGCGCGATCAGCACAAACCAATCGATCAACAAGGTCGAGCGCGGCAGCGCGTCGAGGCGGGTCAGCACAAACATGACCGGCAAAAAAATGAGCACGGTCAAGGTTACCGCTCGGCCGATATTGAAAAGGTCGGGCAGCGACGCATAGCGCCAGATGCCGCGATAGAGCCCGGTCAGCAGAAACACCGCCGCCGCGATCAGCGTGAAGCTCGCGATATAGCCGGCGATCAGCCGCGGGTGATAGCCGACAAAATCCGCGCCCATGCGCAAATACAGCGAAGCGGCGAGCGACAGCGCCGCCATGATCGTGTCGTGCAGGAAGGCGAAGAGGGCTCGCCGGTTGCTCGGGAAGAGGGCCACCGCGCCGCTATAACAGGATTCGCCGCAGCGAGGAACGGGCACCCTGGTCGCAACGGGAGGCTTGTTCCCGCCGGTCCGCCAAGCTCCTACAATCGCGCATGAGCTGCGAGCGCCTTTATCAGCTGCTTCAGCCCGAAGAGCCCAAGCCTGCGGCGCGGACCTTTCGTGCGATCCATCACGTGATGGTCGCGTTTGGGATCGCGATCATGCTGGCCGACACGGTGGCGCCGTGGCGTCAGGCGTTCAGCGGGGTGTTCGATGCCGGGTTCCAGATCGCATGCGCGTTTTTCTTCATCGAATACTGGCTTCGGCTGATTGCCGCGGCCGGAGCGCCGGGTGCGGAGCGCAGCGGCCCGTGGCGTTCCCGCTGCGCTTGGGCAGTGTCGATCGGCGGCGTGTTCGACTTGCTCGGCGCTCTGCCAGGCATTCTCGATGTCGCATTCGACACCGGCTATGCGAGCCTTTTCGGCTTTGTCTGGGTGTTCAAGCTGGTCCGCTACGCGCCGGGCCTCGCCGGGCTGCAGCGGGTCATCGGCCGTGCCCGCCACGCGCTGCTCGCCGTATTCCTCGCTTTCGGCATCGTGCTCCTGCTGGCCGCGACCTTCGCCTACCTGATCGAGCGCAATGTTCAGCCGGGAGGGTTCGGCTCGGTGCCGGCGGCGCTGTGGTGGGCGATCGTCACCTTGACGACGACCGGCTATGGCGACGTGATCCCGGTGGGGGTGGCCGGGCGGATTTTGAGCGGCATCGTCATGGTCGGCGGGATCATGGTCTTTGCCTTGTGGGCCGGCATCCTGGCGACCGGCTTTGCCGAAGAAACGCGGCGGCGAGAATTCCTGCGGACGTGGGACCTCGTCGCCAAAGTCCCGTTTTTTCATGAAGTCGGCGCGTCTGCAATTGCCGAGGTCGCGCGTCTGCTGCGGCCCCGCGAATATCCGGCGGGTGCGGTCATCGTTCGCCGCGGCGAGCCCGGCGATTGCATGTATTTTGTCGCCGAGGGCGAAGCCGAGGTACGGGTGCAGCCAAAGCCGGTGCGGCTCGGACCCGGCGACTTCTTCGGCGAGGTCGCGCTCCTGACCGGCGGGCCGCGCAACGCGACGATCGTGGCATCGCGGCCTTGCACCTTGCTCGCCCTCGATATCGTCGATTTTCGCGAGCTGCTCGGGCGCCAGCCGGAATTGGCGCGCGTTATACACGCCGAAGCAGAACGCCGGCCCGGCGCCGCCGCCAAGGCGCCGCCGCTTCAGGAACGTCCGCCGCCGGTCGAGGTGACGAGCGCGAGCGGCTCGTAATAGGTGGCGGGCAAGCCGGCAGCCGCGCGCGCCCTATGGTTGAACGGCGGTTTCAGGCCGCCCTTGAAACAGCGCCGCACGCGATCGGCGAACACGTCGGCCGGTGAGAGGCGGCGCGCCTCGCAGAGATGGTGGAACCAGCGCCGGCCAACCGCGACGTGGCCGATCTCGTCTTCATAGATGCGATTGAGGATCGCTGCGCTGTCGCAGTCGCCAACCCGCTCGAGCTGCGCCGCCATTGCCGGCGTCACGTCGAGGCCGCGCGCTTCGAGCACGAGCGGCACGACGGCGAGGCGCGCGAGCAGATCGTCGGCTGTCGCCACCGCTGCTTCCCAGAGCCCGTCATGGGCCGGCAGATCGCCGTATTCGACGCCTACATCGGCAAGCCGTTGCGCCAGCAGCTCGAAATGCCCGGCTTCCTCGACCGCTACTCTCACCCAGTCGTCGAAAAACTCCTGCGGCAGCCCTTCGCCGGCAAACCGCGCGACGATGTCCCAGCCGAGATCGATGGCGTTGAGCTCGATATGGGCGAGCGCATGCAGCAGCGCCACCCGCCCGCCCGTCGAGCCGAATGCGCGGCGTCTTGGCATTTCTTTGGGCGGACGCAGCACCGGCCGAGACGGCCGTGCCGGACGCTTCGGCGGCAATGTATCGCCGATTGCGATCGCACCAGTCTGCCAGGCTTCGCCGAGCGCCCTGCTGGCCGATACCTTGGCTGCCGGCTCGGAAGTTCCCAGGATCGCGACCGCACCGGCCGTCAGCGTGGCTGCGATCAGAGGGTCGCCGCCGCTTTCAACACTTCGCCGACATGGCCTGGTACCCGCACCTTGCGCCAGACACCGCGCACGGTTCCGGCCTTGTCGATCAGAAAAGTGGCGCGCTCGATCCCCATATATTTGCGGCCGTACATGCTTTTTTCGACCCACACTCCGTATTTCTCGCACACCTCCCCTTGGGTGTCGGCGGCGAGAGTGAACGGCAGCGCGTGCTTTTTCTTGAACTTGTCGTGCGAGGCGACCGAATCCTTGGAAACCCCGATCACGACAGCATCCGCCCCGCGGTAATCGGGAAACGAGTTGCGAAAGCCGCACGCTTCGGCGGTACAGCCGGAAGTATCGTCCTTCGGATAGAAATAAAGAACGACATTGTGGCCCGCGAGCTTCGACAAGGTGACGCTGCCGTCGCCGTCGGTGGGCAGGGTGAAATCGGGGGCCTTGGCACCGGTCTCGACGCTCATGCGGCCTGTCTCCTTGTGGCTTCGCCGCGTCCGACCTTGGTCCGGGATCGGCGGGGCTCCGAGGGCGCTGTCCGTTTTCGACGATACCACAACAGGCGTTTTGGGGGGGCGCAAGAGGCTCTTCAGGCGCAAGCTCGATCTGCGTTTTCGATCGAACGTGCCCCAGTCTCGCCGAAGTAGATTTACCTTGACCCTCCTGCGCCAGATGTCAGGGTAGCATTGTTGACACTCAGGCTCACACCGAGGGCATGCCGGCCCGTTCAACCGTGGCATTTATCAGCGAGAAGGAGGCGGCGATGTCAATTATAGGGTGGATCATCCTAGGTCTAATCGCGGGCTTTATCGCCAGCAAGATCGTCAACAAATCGGGTGAAGGGTTTATCCTCGACATTGTCCTCGGGATCGTCGGGGCGATCGTCGGGGGCTTTATCTTCAGCTTCTTCGGTGCGAATGGAGTAACCGGGTTCAATCTTTACAGCATGATCGTCGCAATCATCGGGGCGATCGTCGTGCTGGTGATATACCACGCATTGTTCGGCAGAAAAGCAGTTTGATGGAGGTGGAGGCCGGCACGGGAGCGAAACCTCGGCCGCGGCCCGATCGGGCGAGAAGCCCCAAATAGCCGCCAAGGCTGGATGATGCGCCTCCGGCCTTGGGGCGCATCGCTACCTATTGCCGCCACACTTCTTATCGCCGTTTCAGCTGAGGGAGCCTGTGCATGAAGAACGGCATGGTGATTATCGATGCCGACGGGCATGCGGTGGATTACGACCCGGTGTACCGGGAGCGGATGCCGGCGGAATTCAGAAAACGGGCCACGTTTTATCCCTCGGACAATTTCGACCGGCAGCAGAACGGCAAGATCGACAAGCGTCCGGCTTCCGCGGCGCAGAACCTCGCCGACAACGACCGCGAAGGGATCGACCTCCAGATCATCTATCCGACCGGCGGGCTTTTCCTGACGCGGGTGCGCGAACGCGATTTTGCGGTGGCGCTGTGCCGCACCTATAACGATTGGATGCACGAATGGTGCGCGACCGACCCGAAGCGGCTGAAAGGGGTGGCGCTCGTGCCGCTTCACGTCGATGTACGCGCGGCAATCGATGAGATGGAACGCGCGGTAACGAAGCTCGGGGCGGTCGGCGTCATGGTCAACACCTTCGACCGGAGCCGCAATGTCGCGCACCCGGATTTCTGGCCGTTCTACGAGGAATGCGCCCGCCAGGGGGTGGCGGTCGGGTTTCACGCCTCGGGCAGCGACACGCTCGATCCCTTGGGCCATTTCGACAATTTCTTGCAGGTGCACACGCTGTCGCACGCGCCCGAGCAACTGATCGCCTGCACCGCGGTCGTCTACAGCGGCCTTCTCGAAAAATACCAGGATTTGCGCGTCGCCTTTCTCGAAGCCGGGATCGGCTGGGTCCCGTATTGGATGGAGCATATGGACGAGGAGTACGAATTCCGTCGCTTCGACGCACCGCGCTTGAAAGCGAAGCCGTCGGAATACATGGCGTGCGGGCGCGTCTTCGTGTCGTGCGAGCCGGAGGAGAAGACCCTTCGCTATGTCCCGGATTTCTTCCCCGAGGACAATATCCTCTTTGCTTCTGACTATCCCCATTGGGACGGCGAGTTTCCCTATGCCGTAGCGCATTTAGCCGACCGCAACGACGTCTCGGCCGAATTCAAGCGCAAGATCTTTTTCGACAACCCGCAGCGCTTCTACGGGTTCACGGTCGATGCGGTAGCGCGGTAGGCTCAAGGGTCGGGCGACCGCTGGCGGCGGCGGAAATTTGCACCGAGGACGATGAGCGAGAATAGCTCGAACAGCATTTGCGCGCCGACCATCGCGGTGTTGCTGGTCGGGTCGTATTGCGGGGCGACCTCGACGACGTCGCCGCCGACGATGTCGAGGCCCTTCAGCCCGTGCAAGATCGCCTGCGCCTCGCGCGGGGTGAGGCCGCCGGCCTCGGGCGTGCCGGTGCCGGGGGCATAGGCCGGGTCGAGCCCGTCAACATCGAACGAGATGTAGGTTGGCCCGTCGCCGACGACCGCGCGCGCCTTTTCGACGACACCGGCGATGCCGAGCCGGTCCACATCCTCGATGTGCAATACGGTCATCCCCAATTCATACGAAAAGCCCCAGAAGATTTCGGCCGGGCCGCGGATGCCGATCTGGATGGTTCGTTCGGGGTCGAGGGCGCCTGCCAGCACCGCCTGACGGAACGGGCCGCCATGATGGAATTTCGAGCCGTCGATCTCGCCCATCGTGTCGCAATGGGCATCGATATGGACGAGGCCGAGCGGGCGCCCAACGCCGAGTGATTTCAGGATCGGGTAGGTCACCGAATGGTCGCCGCCGACCGAAAGCGGACGCACCCCGGCAGCGCGGATACGGTCGTAGAAGAGCGCGATGTCCTCGATCGACTGGTCGAGGCTGTAGCGCGACCGCATCGGCACGTCGCCAATATCGGCGACCGCGCATTCGCCTCCAGGGGCGACGCCGAGCGCATGATTGTAGGGGCCGATGCGCTCGACCTCGCGCACCGCGCGCGGGCCAAAGCGCGCACCCGGCCGGTTGGTCACGCCCAGATCCATCGGCACGCCGACAAGGGCGACGTCGAGCCCGCCGAAATCAGGGAGGTCGGGCGCCTCCGGGCGATAGGGCGCGTCGAGCAGGGTCGAAACGCCGGCATAGGGCATCGGCCGGCGATAGGCGCTGCCGAAGACTTGGGAAAGCGGCTTCCGGAACCGCTCGGGTGCAATTTCGGTTTCCTTTGCCCCCTCATACTTGGCGCGCAGCGCCGCAAGCTTCGCTTTGTCGAACATCGGCAGGTTGCTCCGTCAACACCCTCCCCCTCGATGGGGGAGGGATGGGGTGGGGGTGGCACCACGCCAGATGGTCGACGATAACTGCATGCGTTCCCTCCGGTTTTATGACGGTTCGCCGACCCACGGCACAACTCGGCAACCGCCGTCCCTACAAAAAGGGCTATTCCGCCCGCGCAACGGATCATGGATCGTGGTTGCCGCGATCGGAACTCCTTTGTCCGCATCGCTTGGCTCGGCGGCCGTCACCCCCTCCCAACCCTCCCCGATCGATGGGGAGGGCTTCGCGAGAAGGGCGGGCAAAAAGGTTCTGCCTGGCATTTATCTCATTCCGCGGACCCGCGGCGGGATCAGCACCTTCCACGGGTCGGGCATCTCGCCGACCGCGACTTCGATCAGCGTCGTGCCGCGGCGCTTCAACGCGGCGGCGAGCTCGGTGCGCAGACCCGCGGGGCTCGTCGTGCGCACCCCGGCCACACCAAAGCTCTCGGCCATTTTCGGGAATTGCGGGTTCAGCGAGATCGACGCCGATCAGCCGATTGCCGTAATCCTCCTTTTGCATGCGCCGCACATTGCCGAAAGCGCCGTCGGCAAAGACGATCGCGACGATATCGATGCCGTGCCGCACCGCAGTCGATAATTCCTGGACGTTGTACATAAAGCCGCCATCGCCCGAGACCGAGACGACCGGCAGATCGGGCCGGCCGACCTTGGCGCCGAGGGCGGTCGCGAAACCGAAGCCGAGCGTGCCCTGATAACCGCTGTGGATATAGCTGCGCGGCCGGTAAACCGGAAATGCCATGCGGCCGACATAGCCGACCTGGGTCAAATCTTCGACATAGATGCCGTCATCCGGCAATTCGGCGCGGATCGCCTGCAAATATTCGCATTGCGGGCCAAGCCGCTCGGCGAGGTGGGCGAGGGTGCGGGATTTGAGGGCTTCGAGCTCGTCGCGGCGCGAGGCGCGCTTGGGCGCAAGCCGGTCGAGGGCGCGGTGGAGCGCCATGAGCGCCGCCTTGGCGTCGCCGACGATGCCGAGGCCGGGCTTGAAAAAGCGGGTGATTTCGACAGGGTCGACGTCGATCCGGATCAATGTCAGGTCGCGGTCGGTGCCCCAGCGCAATTGCGGCTGATGCAGCCGCGTGCCGACCGCGAGCACAACATCCGCGGTGCGCCACAATTCGTGGCCGGCGAGCGCCGATTGCGCCAGATAATGGCGGTCGCTCAAAATACCTTTGCCGCCGGTAAAGCTGACGACCGGGGCCTGCAGCATCTCGGCGACGGCGAGCACCTCTTCGCCCGCTTCGACCGCACCGCCGCCGATAAAGATCAGCGGGTTTTTGGCGGCGGCAAGGAGCCCCGCCGCGCGCCCGATCAGCTCGGGGTCGGGTTCGAGAACGGGCGGCGTCGCGGCCGGCGCCGGCAATGCCGCTTCGGTCGCAAGCGCCAAGATATCGGGTGCGATTTCGAGACCGACCGGGCGCGGCCGGCCGGTGCGCAGCTGATGGAACGCCTCGTTGACGAGATCGCCGGCTTGCGTCGGGTGGTCGATCCGCGCCGCCCATTTGGTCAGCGTCGAGAGGATGCCGAGCTGGTCCGGGATTTCGTGCAAAAGGCCAAAGCCGCGTCCGATCATGTCCGAGGGCACCTGGCCGCTGACGCACAGCACCGGCGTGTTGGTCGCATAGGCGGTGGCGAGGGCGGCCGTCGTGTTGAGCAGCCCCGGCCCCGGCACGACTGCATAGGTGCCGACCTTGCCGGTGGCCCGCGCATAGCCCAAGGCCATGTAGGCCGCCCCCTGCTCATGGCGGGTGTGGATGATCCGCAACGCGTCGCCGGCATCGTAGAAGGCGACAAAGAGGGCATCGTTCTGCACCCCCGGCAAGGCAAAGACCGTGTCCACGCCGTTCCGGCGCAGCATCTCGACCAGCGCCCCGCCTCCCGTCATCTTGGCCATTACGCATTCCTTTCCGAGGCCCACCACCGCCGGCTGCTCATGAAGCGACAGCTATTCCGCCGCCGCCCGCGGCGCATCGTCGAAAATGATCGACATGACGAGGTCCCGCTTTTGCGACGCATGCTGCACGTCGTAGCCCACCGGCTCGCCGTCTTCGCCGAGGTCGAGCATGACGTCCTCCTCGAGCTCGCGCGTCCGCTTGGCCGCCATGGGTCTGAGCTCGATGTAGAGGCTGTCCGTGGATCTGTCGTATGAAAGTCGGACGCTCACGGGCGATAGTCCTCGTCGTGAAAGGCATTGTGAACGGTCTCGCCGTCAGAGAGTAGCACGACCCGAAGGTAGCCGCGGAGGCTTGCCGCATAGCCCCATAATCGTATGCGGCCATCGGCCTGCACCTGGCGGCGTTCTGGACGGCCGATGATCCTCCGGATCTCGATGGGGTCGAGATAGTCGCGCCGGGCGAGCACATCGAAGGCAAAATACCGTGTGCGCCAGAACGGCGGTGGCGGAAGCCGCTCGGGCTCAAACGCAACCATGAAACCCCGGCTGCCGTCTGGTAAGGCCCTTGCGGACCCGGTCTCGCCACCTACTCTTCGAAATCGTAGCGGTAGGTGCTGTTGTGGCGGCGGATATGGCCGACGGTCGGCGTCGGGAAATGCGCCGGCAGAAGCCGCGTGCCGCGGTCGGCATGCTCCTCGATCAGGCGGGTGCGGGTTTTGCGGGATAATTCGCGGTCGGTGCAGGCGATCGTGGACCATTCCGGCCGGATCAATTGCAGCGGGTGGTGCAGCACGTCGCCCAGGAAGACCGCGCGGTCCTCGCCTGAGCGGGCATGGATCACGACATTGCCCGGGGTGTGGCCGGGGGCGGCTTCGAACCAGAGCCCGTCATCGAGCGCGAAATCGTCATCGACGAGCTGCGATTGCCCGGTGCGCACGACCGGCAGAACGCTGTCCTCGAAGGCGCGGCGATGCGGCGTGTCCTCGCCATCCTTGTGCAAATTCTCCCAATGGTCGTACTCGCGGCGCGCCATGACATAGCGCGCATTGGGAAAAGTCGGGACCCAGCGACCGTTGTCGAGCCGGGTGTTCCAGCCGACATGGTCCCAGTGGAGATGCGTGCACATGACATAATCGACCGCCTCGGGCTCGACCCCGGCTTGTCTCAGATCGGCCAGGTAGTTGCTGCGCAGCCGATGGAATTGCGGCCGGGTCGGGCGCTCCTTGTCGTTGCCGAGACAGGAATCGACAAGGATCGTGTGATGCCCGGTCTTGATCACAAAGCTGTGGAAGCTGAAGACCAGCCGACCGGTCGCCGGATCGATCAGCCGCGGCCCCAGGAGATCGGCGTTGGCGCGCACCACTTCGGGGTCGAAATCGGGAAAAAAATCCGCGGCCGGAAAAAACGGCCCTTCGTATTCGGTGACGCGATGGACCTCGAAATCCCCGATCCTGGTGATTTGCATGATGTCGCCTCCGCAAACCGCGAAGCGGGGAGCCTACGCCGGGCCGATGGCGCGGTCGAGAGGGTGGCGGACGGCCGGGCTTCGACCAGTCGAGGGCGGCGTTCGATGCTACGTTCGCAGCTCGCGATGCTGCGAGCTGGTAGGCGCGAAAGGGAATCGAACCCCTGACCTCTCCCATGTGGTAGGAGCGCTCTGCCACTGAGCTACGCGCCTGTATCGGCCTTGGCGCTATCGCGTGGCCGTGGTGGGCGCGACAGGGATTGAACCTGTGACCCCACCCGTGTGAAGGGTGTGCTCTCCCGCTGAGCTACGCGCCCGCGCCGGCATTTACGCTTCCGCGCGCTCGCGCTGTCAAGGCACGTCACTCGGACGGCGCAGCCGCCTCGGCCAGGATGCGCAAGCCGCTCATGATCGTTTCGAACAGCGCCCGCTCGCCGTAATCGAACCCCGGCTCGTCGAAAAACCCCTCGGCGAACAGCTCCATCTGCACCAGCGCGTCGCCGATCGAGGACGCTTGCATGGCGGCGATTTTTTCGCCGATCGCGTCGGCTTGGCGGTTGAGCGCGCCCTCCTCGTTTTCCAGGGTGGCGAGCCCGGCCCGGTCTTGCTCGGCCTCGCTGCGGGCCTTCGCCGCCGCGAGGTCTGCTGTCAATTCGGCGACCAGGCGTTCGCGGCGCGCAACCGGGATAGCTGCCGCGTCGGAGCTGTGCTGCGCCAGCGCATTTCTGACCAGCACTCCGCCGTCGCCGATCTCCAATTCGGCATAAAAGCGGCAATCGTCGAAATACTGCCGGTCGGCCGGATCGCGCGGCTCGGCATAGGGCTCGCGGACGTTTTCCGGAAGCGCCGCAAACACCCGCTGCCATGCTTGGTTGAGCATGTCGGCCTTTTCGCTGAGCCGGACGCGCTCGCGCCATAAGGCCGCAATCAACGTCTCGCGCGGGGCGGTCACTATGGAAGATCTGCGGCGACGGTGGGCGGGGATCTGATCGAGCATTGCTGTCTCCCGTGATCGGCTTTGCGGCGGGTGCGGCGCCTTTGCCCGAAGCAGCACGCCCATCGACGGGTGAGCGAGCCCTCGGCTCTCGCCGCCCTACGATGTGCTCTCAAACGACGAACAGAATGAGCGCTGCAGCGACACTAAAGCCCGACCAAATGACGATGCTGGCGATGTTCATCCCGGCGGCTCCTACCTATCGCTACTGACGATGCTGCCCCGGACTTGAGCAACCCAGGAGCGCAACGGCAGCAACAAGGACATCGGTAGCCGCGACAGATAGGCGACCAATCGTCAAAATTTCGTCCGTTTATGCTCCGGGGGGAGCTTCCGCCGCGATCCCTTGTGTTTTCTTTAGGGCATGGGCGCCGAGCGCCCCACGGAGGGCATGGGCGCCGAGCGCCCCACCGCAAATTGCTACTCGGCGGCGGCGCGCGCGGCGCGGCGGCGGTCGTTGGGGTCCAGCAGGAGCTTTCTGAGCCGGATCGATTTCGGTGTGACCTCGACCAGCTCGTCCTCGGCGATATAGGCGATCGCCTGCTCCAGGCCCATGGGCTGCGGCGGAGCGAGCCGCACCGCTTCGTCCTTGGACGTGGTGCGGATATTGGTCAGCTGCTTGCCCTTCAGCGGATTGACGTCGAGATCGTTGCCGCGAGTATGGGCGCCGATGATCATGCCCTGATAGACCGGTATGCCCGGCTCGATGAACATCGGCCCGCGATCTTCCAAATTCCACAGCGCATAGGCGATGGCCGCCCCTTGCGCGGTCGAGACCAGGACCCCGTTGTTGCGCCCCTCGACCGGCCCTTTATGGGGCGCCCAGCCGTGGAACAGGCGGCTCAAGACGCCGGTGCCGCGGGTATCGGTCAGAAACTCGCCGTGATAGCCGATCAGGCCTCGGGTTGGGCCGAACAGCACGAGGCGAAGCTTGCCGCCGCCCGAGGGGCGCATCTCGGCGAGCTCGGCACGGCGCCGGCTCAGCTTGTCGACGACGATCCCGGCGAACTCCTCGTCGACATCGATGACGATCTCCTCGATCGGCTCGAGCCGCCGACCGGTCTCCGGGTCGGTCCGGAGCAGCACGCGCGGACGCGAAATCGCCAATTCGAACCCCTCGCGCCGCATCGTTTCGATCAGCACGCCGAGCTGCAGCTCGCCGCGCCCGGCGACCTCGAAGGCGTCGGTCTGGGGGCTGCGCGCGACGGTGATCGCGACATTGCCCTCGGCCTCGCGAAACAGGCGCTCGCCGATCATGCGCGAGGTGACCTTCGACCCTTCGCGGCCGGCGAGCGGGCTGTCGTTGACGATAAAGGTCATCGCCAGGGTCGGCGGGTCGATCGGGTCGGCGGGGAGCGGCGCCGTCACCTCGGGCGCGCAGATCGTGTCGGCGACGGTGGTGAGGCCGAGCCCGGCGACAGCGATGATGTCGCCCGCCTGCGCGCTCTCGATCGGGCGCCGGTCGAGGCCGCGATAGGCCAGCAATTTGGTCAGCCGCGCCGCTTCGACAACGCTGCCGTCGCGCGCCAGCGACTTGACCGGCATGTTGAGCCGTGCTGTCCCCGAATGGACGAGCCCGGTCAGGACGCGGCCGACATAAGGGTCGTAATCGAGCGTCGTCGCCAGCATGGCAAAGGGTGCATCGGGCTCGGCGCGCGGCGGCGGAACATGGTCGAGGATCAGCTCGAAGAGCGGTGCCAGACCGCTGCGCGGCGCGTCGAGACCGGCGGCGGCCCAGCCGTTGCGGCCGGAGGCAAAAAGGGTCGGGAAATCGAGCTGCGCCTCGGTCGCGTCGAGAGCGGCGAAGAGGTCGAAGATCTCGTTGTGCACTTCGACCGGGCGGCCATCGGGCCGGTCGATCTTGTTGATCACGACGATCGGCGCGAGGCCCTGGCGCAACGCTTTGCCGAGCACGAACTTGGTTTGCGGCATCGGCCCCTCGGCGGCATCCACCAGCAGAAGGACACCGTCGACCATGTTCAGGATGCGCTCGACCTCGCCGCCGAAATCGGCGTGGCCCGGGGTATCGACGATGTTGATGCGCGTGCCGGCCCATTCGATCGAGGTGCATTTGGCCAGGATCGTGATGCCGCGCTCGCGTTCGAGCTCGTTCGAATCGAGCGCCCGCTCGGCCACCTGCTGGTTCGCGCGAAACGCGCCCGATTGACGCAGCATCGCATCGACCAAGGTCGTTTTGCCGTGGTCGACATGGGCGATGATGGCGATGTTGCGGATGTCCATGGCTTCTAAAACAATGCCGCGCCCCGAAGGCCGCGGGCGGCGGGTTTCGCTGCTTCTGCAGCAGATCTACAGCGAACGGGCGGCGGCCAGCTCGGCCAACCGGCATTCGGGCCGGGCGCCGACATGGCTGATGATCTCGGCGGCGCAGAGGCTGCCGAGCCTGCCGCAGATGGGGAGCGGGAGCCCGCGGGTCAAGCCGTAGAGAAAGCCTGCGGCATAGAGGTCGCCGGCGCCGGTGGTGTCGACGACGCGGGCGACCGGGTCGGCGGCGACGCGGTGCTCCTGGCCGGCCGACAGGATCACGCTGCCTTGGGCGCTGCGGGTCAAGGCTGCAATCGCGACCTTGCCATCGACGGCGCGGGCGGCGGCGGCAAAATCGGCGGTCTCGTAGAGCGCGCAGATTTCGGCCTCGTTGGCGAAGAGGATATCGACGTGGCCTTGCACGAGGTCGCGGAAAGCGGCGCGGTGGCGCTCGACGCAGAACGGATCGGACAAGGAGAGTGCCACGCGCCGGCCCGCGTCATGCACGATGCCGGCCGCCTTTTGAAACGCCGCTTGCGCCTTGGGCGGATCGAACAGATAGCCTTCGAGATAGGTGATTTGCGCCGCGGCGAGGAGGTCGGGGTCGATATCGGCGGGGCCGAGCTCGACGCAGGCGCCGAGATAGGTGGCGAGCGTGCGCTGGCCGTCCGGGGTGACGAGGACGAGGCAGCGCGCGGTGCCGGGCCCGCTCGCCGCAGACGGTGTCTCGAACCGCACGCCCTGCGCGGTCAAATCGTGGCGGAACACGCCGCCGAGAAAATCGTCGCGCACCTTGCCGATATAGGCGCCGTTGCCGCCGAGCGAAGCGATCCCCGCCATCGTGTTGCCGGCCGAGCCGCCCGACGCCTCGACCCCCGGCCCCATCTTTCGATAGAGCGCGTCGGCGCGTTCGGCGTCGATCAGGGTCATCGCCCCCTTGGCTAGTCCCTCGCGTTCCAGAAACGCCTCGTCGGCCTGGGCGATCACATCGACAATCGCATTGCCGATGCCGACGACATCGATCGGGGCTTGGGTCATTCGCGGGAGCTATCCAATGGGCGGGCCAATGGGCGGGCGGCGACTATAGCCGTGCCTCCGGTGTCGGCAAGGGCCGCATGATGGCCGGGCGGGGAAGGCCCGCCTCCCGCGACGCCGGGTTGCGAATCCGCACACCGCAGAAATCGCCGACCGAATGGCGCGCGGCGCATGGCAGCCCGTAGCCCGGCGTTTATTTACCGGAGCTGTCGCCGGGCATTACGCTGATCGCCAACCGAGACCGCCGTCAGGGGATACACGCCGATGCTCCGCAACCGAGACGCGTTTCGCGAAGACAAGGCCTTCGATCAGCTGACCGAGGCGATCCTCGAACGCGACCAGCCGCGCACGACCGATCTGTTTTACGGGATGGTCGTGCGCGACGGCCGCTCGATCGGCGACGCGTTGAGCATCGTCGCCGCGGCGGAGGCGCCGTTTGTCAACGTGCCCTGCCACATCAACATCAAGGACGGCAATATCGCGCTGACCAACAACGACCACACATTGCTCGGGTTGCGCGCTTCGACCTATCTGATGCCCTATTTGCCGGAGAAATACCGGCTGCTGCCGCTGTTGCAGAGTGTCTGGTACATCGGCGCCGGCCTCGATATCTGGAACCAGCTACTGTTCAAGTTCCCCGGCCGCTACGCCACGATGAAGGGCGTCCAAGTGCCGCCGCCCGCTTGCGGCCCGGCCGTGTGGCTCGACGATGCGCCGCCGATCAAGGAAGCGGGGACGCTCGAGGAACGGCTGCATTCCTACATGGTCGCGACGATGACCGGCGATTCGAAGCGTGCTCACGCCCTGTTCCTCGGGCTTGCCGAGGAGCCGGATGCCCGCAAGGCATTGCAGGACACGATCGAATTTCTCGGGCTGATCGACATCCAGGAGACCGTGATCGGCCGCAAGGCGCGCAACACCGGCCACAAGGCGATCCGGGCCCGCGCCGTCACCGACCTCGCCAACTATATCGGCTGGGACAAGTCGCACGGCGTCTTCTATATGGGCGTCCCCGACATGGCGGTGGGGCCCCTTTATTATTCGCTTTACGACGCCGTTTCAGTGATGGTCGTCGCCGAATTCGAGGACGCCGGCAAGGGCCTCGAAGAAAAGAACAAGACGCCGCTCTCGCCGGCCGAAGTCGAGGACATGATTCGGCAGATGATGCTGGCCGACGGCGAGACCGTGTGGCGGCTGATCACCGCGCATTTGAAAAACGGCATCGCGATCCAGAGCCTCGGCGACACGATCCAGCTCGCCGCCGCCGAGCTGATCCTGCGCACCACGGTCGCGCGCCAATTCACCAACGGCCAGCACCCGTTCGACTATTGCAACGTCGCCAACAACTGGCTGCGCCACAGCAAGAGCCCCTACAAGGCGCGCATCCTTTATCTGATGGCAAACTTCATCAACGACGTGGCGCACGAGAACAACCTCGTCAACTCGGTGATCGAGGACGAAATTGTCGGCTATGACGGCAACGGCCGCACGCCGCAGGCGCTGCTCGCCGACCTCGACGCCGCGGTCATGTCACTCGACTACGCCAAATCGACAGCGGTGGCGCATGCCTATCTCGCCTCGGGGGCCGACCGCCGGTCCTATATGGAAACCGTGGCGCTCTGCGCCAGCCGCTTTCAGGACGACCCGCACAACCAGAAGATCACGGTATCGACGTTCGAGGAATACGGGCTCAACTCGACTCATCTGAAGGACCGGCTGCTGCTCGCGACACCGCGCCTGTTGGCCGGCTGGGTCAAGATGCCCGGCGAGCGCGACTGCTTCGCCCGCTTCGAACGGGAGTGGATCTACAACTAGACTAATGCTCACAGTCAGCCGCAAGAGTCACTGCTGTCTTAGTTGCCTTCCCGGCGAAGGCCGGGACCCATGTCAGCCATAGGCACCGGCCTTCGCCGGTGTGGCGAGATGTTGGTGTTATTATTGCCTCACAAATTGTGTGAGTGACTCTGAGCATTCCGGGCCGATCTCTACAAGGAGGATCACCGATGCCGCAACACCTGCATCGCCGCGCTTTCATCAAGGCCGGAGCCGCCGCCGTCGGGGCGATCACGTCCGCCGAGATGCTGCCGCGCGCCGCCCGAGCCGCCGCTTCGCCGATCATCGACGCCCAGGTGCACTCCTACGAGCGCAACTCTCCGAGCCGGCCCTGGGCCGGCACTCTGGTCGGGCCGAAGGAGATCACCGGCGACCAGATGGTGGTGGCGATGGACGCGGTCGGGGTGGACGGCGCGGTGCTGGTGTCGCCCTACTCGATGTACCGCTACGACCCGAGCTATGTCCTCGAAGTGGTGGCCAAGCACCCGGACCGGTTTGGTCTGGTCAAGCCGGTCGATCCGAACGATCCCGCGGTTGCCGAGAACATCGCCGACTGGAAGGCGAAAAAGGGCACGGTCGGCGTCCGGGTCATCATGCGCGACGATGCCTCGGCCGATCCGGCCAATCCCGGCGTCAACCGGGTATTGGCGGCGGCGGCAAAGCACTCGCTGGCTGTCAATCTCTTGTGCTGGGGCCATTTGGATCAGGCCGCGCAACTGGCGGCGCGCAACCCGAGCACGCGCCTCGTCGTCGATCACCTCGGCATAAAGCAGCCTTTCGCACCGCCGCCGCCGGCCGAGCCTTGGGCTGATTTGCCAAAGGTGCTGGCGCTCGCCGCCTATCCCAATGTCGCGATCAAGATCACCGGCGCCTGCACATTGTCGCACGAGAAGTTCCCGTACAAAGACATCTGGGAGCCGGTTGGCCATATCTTCGACGCCTTCACCCTCGATCGCTGCCTGTGGGGCACCGACTGGACCCGCGCGATCAAATTGCTGACCTACGCCGAGGGCGTCGATGCCTTCCGTCTCGCCGACCGCCTCTCCGACAGCGACCGCGCCAAGCTGATGGGCGGCACGGCAAGCCGCGTCTACAACTGGTCGCCATCAAAGGCGTGAGCGCGCACGTCGCCGCTGTCCCTTGAACGAAAGCGTTCCGCTGTGATCTCTTTCGCTCATGGAGATTACTGCTGAACAGATCCGCGCCGCCCGCGCTTTGCTGCGCCTCGAGCAAGCGCAGCTTGCCCGACGCACCCAGGTCTCGGTTGTCACCATCCGCCAAACGCCGCGACCTGCCGCTCCTGTTCAAGGGCGCCGCCAGTCGGTGTTTGCAGCCAGAAGCTCGGTCAGTAGCTGCCAGTTGGCGGGTTGACCGCCGATCTCACGAGCAATATATTGGTGGTCTATCTAAAGCGTCTTCATAGTTGATTTTTGTGACCAATTTAAGCTGCGCGGACGGTGAGCTTGAGGCCGAGCGCCTTGATGACGCGTGCCAGCGTGTCCAGCGTCGGGTTCCCTTCCGGCCGAAAGGCCTTGTACATCGCCTCCCGGCTGATGCCGGCCTCGCGTGCGACCTCGGTCATCCCGCGAGCGCGCGCCACGTCTCCGAGCGCCGCCGCGATCAGAGCCGGGTCGCCGTCCTCGAAGGCAGCCTCGAGGTATTCCCTTACGTCTTCCGCCGTTTTCAGATGCTCGGCGGGGTCCCAAGGGAATGTTTCAAGAGCCATCTCTGTCTTCCTTCGCCAGCTCTTTGGCGCGTCCAATGTCGCGGTCCTGCGTGCTCTTGTCGCCGCCGCAGAGCAGCACGACCATCTCCGGACCGCGGTGTATGAAGTAGACGCGGTATCCCGGTCCGTAGTCGATCCGCAGCTCCGAAACTCCGGTCCCAACCGGACGCACGTCGCCGGGGTTGCCCAACGAGAGGCGGCGAATCCGGATGTTGATCCGAGCAACAGCAGCGCGGTCGCGGAGGCTGTCGAGCCACCGGCCGAACGCCGGCGTCTGCCGTACCTCGATCACCCGTGTAATATGGTACACAGATGCTGGTTTGTCGACACCGCCGTCACCCGTTGCCGCCCGCAGGAAGCGGCCAGCCGAGCCAATTGCACAACGCTTCGCCCATGACGAGATCGAGGTCGCGGCCCTCGAGCCACGGCAGCTCCTCGGTGAACAACGTCACGCACTGGCGCCAGGAGCACGGCATGCGGGTGATGTCGGTGCCCCAGAACATGCGCTCGGGGCCGAAGGCGTCGAAGCAGCGCCGGAGGTGCGGATGCAGGCTCTTGAACGGGTATTGGTCTTCGGCGTAGCCGGCCTGGCCGGTCGCCTTGACCGCGATGTTCGGGTGTTTGGCCAAGGCCAGCAATTCCGGCTGGAGGCGATAGGCGGCTTCGCCCTTGCTGGCGCGGGGCACGCCCATGTGATCGACGATCAATTTCAAACCGGGATGGCGCTCGGCGATCCGGCCGACCGTCGGCAGAAACATTGCCGCCCCGAGCGAGATCGGCACTTGGGCGCGCTCTGCTACGGGCCACAGCCAGTCGAGCGTGCCGTCGGTAAACCAGGATTGCGGGTGCCGCTCGTTGGTATAAAACCGCAATCCGAGCCGCCCCGGCCGCTCCTTCCAGTGCGCCACGAGGTCGCGACCCTGCGGGTCGTCGAGATAAAACCAGCCCATGATCGCAAAGCGGTCCGGGTATTTGCGCACCGCCGCTTCCGCCAGCTGGTTCGAATCCGGGTCCCACAGCACCGGGTGGATCAAGGCCCGGTCGACGCCGGCCTCATCCATGCCGGCGATCGCCTCCTCGGCCGAATAGGGCGTCTGGCGATGGTGCGGCGACGGCGTGCCCTTTTCCCAG
The DNA here is from genome assembly GCA_963702685.1 of uncultured Alphaproteobacteria bacterium. Taxonomy (GTDB): domain Bacteria; phylum Pseudomonadota; class Alphaproteobacteria; order ATCC43930; family CGMCC-115725; genus AP-15. The sequence continues at coordinate 182,957 of CAVPDQ010000022.1, forward strand.
AGATGGATTTGTCCATCGACGATCAGCATAGGAATTCTCTTTCGTGCTCTCTTCGCTGCTGCAGGATCGCCCAGCGCGCCGCCGAACGCCACCGCCGCGATCTTCTTGGCGACGTCGGTTGCCGCGGGCTTTTGGGGTGCCGCGGTGCAGGGTTTGTCGTATCTTCCGCGGCGACGGATGTGGAAAAGCCGGGGCGCTGGACGAGGGTGAGGTCGGATGGTCTGTCGCGGCGCGGGCTGTTGCGGGCGATGGCTGCGGGTGCCATAGCGGCGCGCAGCGCGGCGGCTGCGGAGAAGGTGTCGCAAGCGGAGGCGCGGTATCAGGACCGGCCGAAGGGCGGGTTCAGCTGTGCGGCGTGTGCCCTCTTCCGGCCACCGCGCGCCTGTGTCGTCGTCGCCGGTGATATCAGCCCCGACGGCTGGTGCCGGTTTTTCGATTTGCCGGACTGAACCATTAGTCGAGGGAACCAATGCCGGACGACAATTCACCGGGCTATCGGATCGAGACCAACTCGATGGGCGAGGTTCGGGTGCCGGATCATCGCCTCTGGGGGGCGCAGACCGAGCGCTCGATCGAGAATTTCCCGATCGGCGTGGGGCGGTTCCATTGGGGCCGGCCGGTGATCCGCGCCTTTGGCATCCTGAAAAAATGCGCCGCCCAGGCCAATCTGGAGCTCGGCGAATTGCCGGCGGAAAAGGCCCGCCTGATCGTGCGTGCGGCGCAGGAGGTGATCGACGGCAAGCTCGACAGCGAGTTTCCGCTGGTCGTGTTCCAGACCGGCTCCGGCACCCAGACCAACATGAACGCGAACGAGGTGATCTCGAACCGCGCGATCCAGCTCGCCGGCGGGGTCATGGGCTCGAAAAAGCCGATCCACCCGAACGACGATGTCAATCGCTGCCAATCCTCGAACGACACCTTCCCGACCGCGATGCACATCGCCTCGGTCGAGGTCATCGCCAACCGGATGCTGCCGGCGTTGCGCGCCTTGCGCGACACGCTCGACGCCAAGGCCGAGGCGTATGCCGGCATCGTCATGGTCGGGCGCACGCATTTGCAGGACGCCACCCCCTTGACCGTCGGCCAGATGATTTCGGGCTGGGTGGCGCAGCTCGACGACGCGACGGCGACGATCGAGCGCGCCTTGCCCGGCCTTTTGGAGCTGGCGATCGGCGGGACCGCGGTCGGGACCGGGATGAACGCGCATCCGCGGTTTGGCGATACCGTGGCGCGGCTGGTGGCGGCCGAGACCGGGCGGAAATTTGTCGCGGCGGCGAACAAGTTCGCGGCCCTTTCGGCGCATGACGCGATGGTCAATGCCAGTGCCGCGCTGCGCACCGCGGCCGGTGCCTTGATGAAGATCGCCAACGATGTGCGCTGGTACGCCTGCGGCCCGCGCGCTGGAATTGCCGAGCTGTTGATCCCCGAAAACGAGCCGGGCTCGTCGATCATGCCGGGCAAGATCAACCCGACGCAATGCGAGGCGTTGACGATGGTCGCGGTGCAGGTGTTCGGCAACGACCAGGCGGTGGCGTTTGCCGGCAGCCAAGGGAACTTCCAGCTCAATGTCTATAAGTCGGTGATGCTGCACAATCTGATCGAATCGGCGGAGCTCTTGGCCGATGCGGTGCTGTCGTTCGACGAGCGCTGCGCCCGCGGCATCGAGCCCAACGAAAGGCGCATCGCCGAGCATCTCGAAAACTCGCTGATGCTGGTGACCGCGCTCAACCCGCATATCGGCTACGAAAAGGCGGCGAAAATTTCGCTGACCGCTTACCACGAAGACATCAGCCTGCGCCAAGCGGCGCTAAAGCTGGGTTTTGTCACCGGGGCCGAATTCGACGAATGGGTCCGCCCCGAAGACATGACCCACCCGTTGCCCGAGGGGCGGTAGGCGCTGCGGGTGGCGCAAGACCGGGCGTTGCCGGTATAATGGACGGTGGAGGTGGAGCGGTGCAGCGCGCCGGCTTTGTCTCCGACAAAATCAAGAGCAGCAAGAACCGGGAGGCCGCATGAACAGAAGGTCGGTATTGCTGTCCGGGCTCGCTCTCCCCGTGATGGCGGCCGGGCTGCGGGCGACCGCGGCGCCGCTGCAAACGGTCAAGGTCGTCATCCCGGAAAACAGCGTCTTTGTCTTGAGCTGGCAGGGCGCGCGGGATGCCGGCGTGTTCACGCAACACGGGATCGACCTCGACGTCGATGTGCGGCCGTTCGCCGCCTATCTCGCGGGTTTACCCAGCAAGGAATGCCTGGCCACGACCTATGCCGGGCTCGAAGCCATCGCGAAGATCAACCAGGGTCTGGATTGGGCGGTCATCGGCGGCGGGTTGACCGTGTTTCAAGAAGTGTTCGTCCGCGCCCAATCGCCGATCAGCAAGATCGAGGATTTGCGCGGCAAAAAGCTCGGGACCTTCTCGACCGCTTCGGGCGCGCTCAAGGCGACGCGGGCGGCGCTGATCGACGCCTACGGCTTCGATATCGCCAAGGAGACAAAGCTCGTGCAGCTGGCGCCGCCGGCGCTGTTCAAGCTCGTCGAAAACGGCTCGGTCGACGCGATGATCAATACCAGCTCGTTCACGATCGACGCGGCCTCGGCGCCGGACAAGTTCCGGTCGATCTTTTCGCCGAACGATTATTGGAAAAAGAAAACCGGCTATCCGATCGTCTGGTCGGCGCCGCTCGTCGCCTGGAAGAGCTGGGTCGAAGAGGATGTGCCGCGCGCCACAGCCTTCGCCGCCGCCGCCGAGGAGTCGTTCCGCCGGCTGCGCGATCCGCCGAACTTCGATGCCGCGGTCGAGAAATACGGAGCCCTCGCCGGGATCAAAGGCGAGGCGGCAACCGCCACCTACAAGAAATGGCTCGGCGAGAAGCGGCTGTTTCTGACCAGCTGGGACCGGAAATCGGTCGATGCCCAGTGGCAGTTTCTCGAAATGGCCAAGCGCCACGGGGTTTTGGAAAAGGTTCCCGACGAAGAGAAGCATGCGCTGCTGGTCGAACCCGGAGGCCGTGAAAGCCGCGAGTGAGGATCGGCCTGCGCTCTTTTCGGCGCGCCGCAAAGAAACGAAAACATGTCCGGAATTGGGAGGATCGCTTGAACAGAAGGACGATGCTGATCTGCGGGCTCGCTGTGCCGATCGCGGCCGCGGCCGGCACCCGGGCCAAGGCGCGGGCGCTCGAGCCGGTCAAGGTCGTCATCCCCGAAAACAGCGTCTTTGTCTTGAGCTGGCTCGGGGCGAAGGACGCCGGGGTGTTCGAGAAGCACGGCATCGATCTCGAGGTCGATGTGCGGCCGTTCGCCGGGTTTCTCGCCGGCTTGCCGAGCAAGGAATGCATGGCGACGACCTATTCCGGCATCGATGCGATCGAAAAGATCAATGAGGGGGTGGACTGGGCGATCATCGGCGGCGGCTTGACCTTGATGGAGGATGTGATCGTCCGCAAGGACTCGCCCTTCCAAAAGGTCACCGACCTGCGCGGCAAGAAATTCGGCACCTTCTCGACCGGCGCCGGCTCGTTCAAGGCGGCGCGGGCGGCGATCATCGACGCCGAAGGCTTCGACATCGCCAAGGACGCGAAGCTCGTGCAATTGGCCGCCCCGGCATTGCTGAAGCTGCTGGCGAACGGCACCGTCGATGCGATGATCAACATCAGCTCGTTCACGATCAAGGCCGCCTCCCAGCCCGACAAGTTCCGCACGATCTTTATCCCGAACGAATATTGGAAAAAGAAGACCGGCTACCCGATCGTGTGGACCGCCCCGCTCGTCGCCTGGCGCAGCTGGGTCGAAGCGGACCCGACACGGGCGAAGAACTTTGCCGAGGCGACCGCGGAATCGTTCCGCTGGCTGCGCCTGCCGGCAAATTTGGATGCCGCGGTCAAAGCGCACGGGACGCTTGCCGGCGTCACCGACCCGGCGACGATCAAGGCTTATAAGGAATGGCTCGCGGCAAAGCGGATGTTCATGACCCGGTGGGACCGCAAAGCGGTCGATGCCCAATGGCAGTTTCTGGAAATGGCAAAAGCCCGCGGCGTCCTCGACAAGGTGCCGGACGAGCAGAAATACGCGCTCCTGGTGGAACCCGAGGCTGCGGGAAAACAAGGGTGAAAGGGGCGCGGCCGGGGCTGCTGCGCCGGGCGGTGCCGGTTGTCGCCGGCCTGGCCATCTGGCAGGGGGTCTCGCTGTTTTTCCTTCCGGTCTTCTTCCCCGGACCGGGTGTGCTCGCCGAGCGCATGATCGCGATCTATGCGGACCCGGCCTCCTATGTCGTGGTCGGCGAGACGCTCGCCCGCATTTTCGAGGGGTTTGCCGTTTCGATGGCGATCGGGGCGGCGCTCGGTCTCGCGATGGGGCTGAAGCGCGGCGTCGAAATCTTTTTTGACAGCTGGATCATGGTCTTGTTGAGCTTTCCGGCGGTCTGCTGGGCGTTTCTTTCGGTCTTGTGGTTCGGATTGTCGGGTGCCGCGGCGATTTTGACGATCGTCTTGATCGTCGTGCCGTTTGTCGCGATGAACATCTGGGAGGGCACCAAGGCGGTCGAGAAGGACCTGATGCGAGATGGGCAAGGTCTACCGGGCCGACCGCGGGCTGATCTTGCGCAAGGTGCTCGTTCCGCAGCTGATGCCGTATGTATTCTCGTCGCTGCGGATCGCGCTGTCGCTGTCGTGGAAGATCGCGCTCGTCGCCGAAGCGTTCGGCGCCGGCAATGGCGTGGGCCAGCAATTGATCTATTGGTTTCAGGACACCCGCGTCGACATGATGCTCGCCTGGGGGGGCAGCTTTATGGTCGTCATGGTGCTGATCGACCTGTTCGTGTTTCGCCTGTGGGCGCGGCGCAGCTTTGCCTGGCGCCAGCAATTCGCCACCTGATGCGGCGTCGGGACATGGCATCGGTCGTCCTCGATCAGACGCTTGAGCCGAGTGCTGTGGCGCCCGCGGCCATTGCCGTCGGCAATTTGACAAAGCGGTTTCCGGCGCCGGGGGCGGTGGGCGATTTCGTCGTCATCGAGGGCGTGTCGCTGAGCGTGGCGGAAGGCCAATTCGTCAGCATCGTCGGTCCATCGGGCTGCGGCAAATCGACCTTGCTCAACATCGTCGCCGGGATCGAGACGTATGAATCCGGCTCGGTGGCGGTTTCTGCCAGAACCGGCAGCGGACACCCGCAGCCGCGCATCGGCTATGTGTTTCAGAGCCCGCGATTGCTCAACTGGCTGACGGTCGAGGGCAATATCGAATTTGTGCTCGAAGCGCAGAAGATCCCGCGGCAGGGCTGGAACGACCGGGTCGGCAAATACCTCGACATGGTCGGGCTCGCCGGGCAGGAGCGGAACTATCCCTTGAATTTGTCGGGCGGGATGCAGCAGCGGGTGGCGGTCGCGCGGGCGCTGGCGATCGAGCCCGACATTCTCTTGATGGACGAGCCGTTCAGCCATCTCGACGCGATCACCGCGCGCAAGATGCGGTTCGATCTGGCCGAGATATTGGAGCGGGCGAAGCCGACGATCCTGTTCGTGACCCACGATTTGGCGGAGGCGGTGTTTCTCTCCGACCGGATTTACATGATGAGCACCAGGCCGGCCCGGATTTTCAGGGAGGTCGCGATCGATATTGCACGGCCGCGCCAGCCCGAGGACACCAGGATTTTCGATCTGGAAAAAACCCTGGTGCGCGAGTTTTTCAGCGTCGTCGAGGCGAGCGGGTAGCATGGAAAAGGCGAAAATTTCGTCATTCCGGGGCGCGGGTATCGCCCGCGAGCCCAGAACCCATGTTCACCGGCCTGCGATACATTGGCGGATAACTGCGTTCATGGGTTCCGGGCCTGCCCCGTTGGGGCATCCCGGAATGACCGTCTCTTTTGAGGAGCATTTCTTCATACGCGCCTGCACCGGGACCTTTGGTAAATTCTGCGAAAAGCTCGAATACAGACCTCAACGAGGCGACGGAGCAGAAATGCCTTGTCCGTTGAGGACAGGATGACCTCGCGCGCTGCCGGCGCCGGGTTGCGCGTCGGCTCGATCCTGGTCTTGCTGGTTTTGTGGTGGGCGGCTTCGCGGCTGATGCACGACCCCGATGTATTGCCGGGGCCGCTTTCCATCGCCCGCACCATCGCCACCGATCTCACGACCCCGACGCCGCAGGGAAAATCGGCCTGGTTTCAGATCGGCGTGACCCTGGCGCGGATCTTTATCGCGTTTTTTGCCTCGATGCTGGTCGGGACCGCGATCGGGCTCGCGATGGGCCTCAGCCGGCGGTTCGAGCGTTCGATGCGCATGGCGATCCCGCTCCTGCTGACGCTGCCGACGATCCTCGTCGTTTTTCTCGCCGTCCTGTGGTTCGGCTTTAGCGAGGCGGGCGGGCTCGTCGCGGTCATGGCGGTCGTGACACCCTATGTCGCGGTCAACATCGCCGAGGGTGCCAAGGCGATGGACAAGTCGCTGATCGACATGGCCGTCACCTTCAAGGCATCGCGGGCGTTGCTGGTCCGCAAGATCTATTTGCCGCAGCTGTTGCCGTATATCTTCGCCGCCTTTCGCTATGCCTTTGGCATGACCTGGAAGATCGTGGCATTGGCCGAGACCTTTGGGCTCAAATACGGCATCGGCTATATGTTTTTCTTTTGGTTCGGGCAATTCGACATGACCCAGACGCTCGCCTGGATCATCATGTTCGTTGTGCTGATGCTGATCCTCGAGCACGCGGTTTTCGCCCGCCTCGAAAGCCGCGCCTTCGCCTGGCGGGCTGCGGCCGCGCGTTAGACTAGCCAACCCTTCGCAACCCTCTCCCCAATTGGGGTCCCCAATTGGGGGAGAGGGAAGGGTGAGGGGGGCTGACGGGGTGATGCAACCTGATCGGATCTTTGCGTTAGAGCTTCCCTGCTTCCCGGATCGCAGCGCTTGTGGCAGGGTGGGAAAGCGACAGGAGGAGCGCCGATGCCGCCCTTGAAGCCTCATCTCGAATTTCACCGCGTCGATATGAACGCAGGGTGGGAGACGCCTTCCGGCTACCCCGCGGGCATCGAGCAGAAGATCCTCGCCGGCAGCCTCGACGAAGCGCGCAGGACCGGCAGCCGCACCCGGCTGTTGCGTTTTGCCCCGGGCGTTTACACGACCGCACCCTTTGTCCACGAATATTGGGAGGAGGTCTATCTCGTCTCGGGCGACCTGACCGTCGGCAGCGACGATGAGGGCAAGGGCGGCGAAAATTTCCCGGCCGGCACCTATGCCTGCCGCCCGCCCGGCGCCGTGCACGGTCCGTTCAAATCAACCACCGGCTGCCTCCTCTACGAAATCCATTACTACAGCGAATAAAAAGCACCCGCTCTATTCGGCCGTCCGCTCCCAGCAGACGCGTCCTTCTTTCAGCGTCATGTGGCAGAAGAGGCGGCGTTTGGCGGTGACGGTGTTGTTGTGGGTGTCGCGCAGCTCGAAATTGCCGTCGCGCAATTCGACGACGGCGATGTCGGCATTGGCGCCGGGCCGCAGAGTGCCGACAATGCCGTCGAGCCCGGCGATTTTGGCCGGTGTCGCGGTCGCGCGCAGCACGACGTCGTCGAGCCCGACGCCGAAATGCATCAGCTTCGACATTGTCGTCAACAGGTCGAAGACCGGCCCCCGCGTCGCCGTAGTAAAGGTCAGGTCGGTCGAGATCGTGTCGGGCAAAAAGCCTTGATCGAGCGCCTTTTCGATCAGCGGGAAATTGAAATGCCCGCCGCGGCCGTGCGCGCAGTCGAAGATGATGCCGTAGCGCTGCGCCTCGGTCACCTCCTTTAAAATCAACTGTTTTTCCGGACCCATGATGCCGTGGTCGCCGCCGTGAAAGCAGTGGGTGACGATGTCGCCCGGGGCGAGGCAGGCGAGGATGTCGGGGAGCGGGATCGGGGTGTCGGTGATATGGATCATCATCGGCACCCCCGCCATTGCCGCCGTCCGGCGGGCGAGCTTGACCGGCTCCGTTGTGTATTCCCAAACGAGGCCCGGCCCGTAGCGCAATTTGACGCCGATCGCCAGGTCGCGGTTTTCGCTGATCGTGCGCGCACAGCCTTCGGGATCGGCATAGGGGAAATGCGACAGCTCGCCGCCGCGGCTCGTCGCGGTGATGCCGATCGCCGACAAATTGACAAAGGCCCGCGCACGCGTCCTGACCGAGCGGTCGATCATGACGCGCAAGCCGGCGAAATTGGCCGAGCCGGCGCTGCCGGCATCGACGACGGTGGTGACCCCGCTCGCGTTGCAAAAGCGGTCGGCGTTCTCGCCCATGTCCGAGGAATTGACAAAGAGATGTGCATGCACATCGACGAGCCCCGGCAGGATAAAGCGACCGCCGACATCGACGACCCGGCGCGCCTCGGCCGGCTCCAGCCCAGCCGCCACCGCCGCAATCTTGCCGCCGGCGACCGCCACATCCCTCCGCCCGCGCAGCCCAGCGCCCGGATCGACAACCTCGCCATTGGTCAGCAGCAGATCGTATTTCATCGCTGTCCCCTATGTCCCAAGGTACGGTCGGCCTATGCCACGTCGCGCTGGTTTTTGGGATCGTAGTTGGCGTCGTACCAATATTCCTGCCAGGCGGCGTAGGTGATCGGCGGCCAGCGCGGCGGGTTGCCGGGGCCGGTGCAGGTCGGCAGGCATTCGATCGGCTGGTCGAAGCGCGGCCCGAGAAAAAATGGGATTGCATAACGGTCGCGGCCGACCGGCGGCAGCGCGCGGTGCGGCGTCGATTTGAACCGGCCGTTGCTCCAGCGGTGCAGCATGTCGCCGGAATTGACCGCGAAGGAGCCCGGGATAAAGGGCATATCGAGCCATTTGCTGTCCGAGGGGCCGGCGCCGGGCAGCCGCACCTGCAAGCCCGGGACCTCGCTTTGCGGGAGGAACGTCATGAAATTGCTGTCGGTATGGGGGGCGATGCCGAACTGGTTGGCTTCGGCCGCGACCGGCGGGTAGTGCGACAGGCGACACGTGAACTGGCTGTCTTCGAAGGCGTCGTCGAACCAGCGCGGCGGCAAATCGAGGGCGCTCGCCACAGCCTGCAAAAAGCGCCCGGCAAACCGGTTCATCGCGTTGCAATAGTCGAGGACATGCGCGCGAAAGCCGGGGAGGTCCGCCTCTGCCGGCCATTGGTTCGGCCCGACAAAGCGCCGGCCCGACAACAATAGCGGGTCGTCGGCCGCCCGCTCGCGCTTGACGAAGAACGCCTCGTTCAGATCGCCTTTGTCGTTGTTGTTGATGTCGGAGGTGCGCACCGCATACCGGCCCATGACCATGTAGCCGTTGACGTGCCGGTTGAGCTTGAGCGCGACCTTCTTGTCCATCGGCAGAGCGTGAAAGCGCTGCGCTTCGGCAAAGGTCCGCTCGATCAGAGCCGGCGGCACGCCATGCCCGGTCAGCACGAAAAACCCGACCGTGGTCAGCGCGTCGCGCACCCGGCGAGCAACGGCTTCCAGCGCCCCCTCTCGGCCCGCCACAAAATCGGCCACGTCGATGACCGGAACGGCGTCGTTCATTGCCAAGCCCCGCGCTCTGCCACAGCCAAAGCTTAGGCGCTGCGGCCCGGCACCGGCAAGACCGGCCGGCTGTGCTTTAGCTTGAATTGTAGCAGTCCTGTGCTACGCCCCTTGGCGCCGCTTTGTCCGGTGGGGTAAATTAAAAGTCTGCGGCTTATCCCGAGTGACCAGGTTTACTTTTCCGCCTCGTTCAATGATATCTCTTGTTGCCGAAAGGATTGCGTCCTCCTCACTGCGAGCTTCGCGATCAAATTCCAAGAAGAGGACGCCGTTCAAGACGCAGACCGAAGCGTCATCTACACCGTTCCCATAAAAACGCTTTTCGATACCCTCTTCGTTCGGGTCGATCCCACCAACCTCAATGCTGAAACGATAGATGGTCATGAGCCGCTGTTCCCTTGATGAGGGCACCTATCGACAAATTCGCGGATGCGTCGGGCATGCGCCTCGGGGTTTCTCGGCGTCCCGTTGACTGCCATCCAGCACCCATCTCGGGCGCGATGCGGGCAGAGAATCCTGCCCCAATGACCACCGGGCTGCCATCTCCATCCCTTGCTTTCCGCATATTCCACAGCTGCTTCGATTTCCTTGTGCGGATGCCGAGACCGCGCCATCTTTGCCCATGATTATCAAGCATCAACGGTCATCTATCACGCCAATGCGGCGAGCTGATGGGTATTATCACTGCTTCGGCTGTCTCATTCAAACTGAGATACGAGCTCAGATAAGACCGGCCGGGAGGCTCGCCTTTGGCTGCCGGGGACCCTATGCTCCGGCGCTGGCCACGCCGAGGAGGAGAGGATGAAGGCTGAAGCGGTAGGCATGTCGTCGGCGCGGCTCGCGCGGCTCGACGAGGTCATGAAGCGCCGCTATGTCGATGGCGGCTATCTGCCCGGCATGCTGACTTATGTCTGGCGCAGGGGCCAGCTCGTCCATACCGGCATGTGCGGCGAGATGGACCTCGATCGCGGCAAGAAGATGCGCGAGGACGCGATCTTTCGCATCTATTCGATGTCGAAGCCGATGACCGCCGTGGCGTTGATGATGCTGGTCGAGGAAGGGCTGATCGGCCTCGACGACGCGGTTCACAGCCATATTCCCGCCTGGCGGGACCTCGCCGTCTATGCGAGCGGCATGCCGAGCCTGTTGCCCGACGCCCCGCCGGGCTTTCTGACCACCCCCGCCTCTCGGCCGATGAAGGTGATCGATCTGGCGACCCACACCTCCGGCCTCACCTACGGCTTTATGATGCGCAGCGCGGTCGATGCCGCCTATCGCCGGGCCAAGGTGACCGACCGGCAGACCCCGGGCGGGCTTTCCGAGATGGTCGATCAGCTGGCGCGCATCCCGCTCGACTTCTCGCCCGGGGCCGCGTGGAACTATTCGGTGGCGATCGACGTCCTGGGCTACCTCGTCGAAAAGCTTTCCGGGATGAGCTTCGGCGAGTTTCTGCGCAGTCGCCTCTTCGAGCCGCTCGGCATGAACGACACCGCGTTCTGGGTGCCGCCGGACAAGACCGAGCGTTTTAGCGCCTGCTATCAGCCCGAGGGGTCCGGCTCGGGGCTCAAGCTCCAGGACGATGCGCGCGAAAGCACCTACGCCACCCCGCCAAAGCTCGAATCGGGCGGCGGCGGGCTCGTTTCGACGGCGCACGACTATCTGCGCTTTTGCCGGATGATGCTCGGCGGCGGGACACTCGACGGCGTTCAGATCCTGAGCCCGAAGACGGTGGCATTGTTCAGCCTGAATTATCTGCCGGAGGGCCGCGAGATCGCCGATATGGCGCTGCCCGGCATGTTCAGCGAATTGGGCTATGCCGGGGTCGGCTTTTCGCTCGGCTGCGGCGTCAATGTCGATGTCGCCAAGACGCGGCTCCCCGGCTCGCTCGGCGAATATTTCTGGGGCGGGGCGGCGGCGACCGCGTTCTGGATCGACCCCCAGGAAGATCTCTCGGTCGTGTTCATGACCCAGGTGATCGGCAGCCCGGCGCGGCTGACCCTGCGCCGCGATTTGCGCACGCTCGTCTATGCGGCGATGACCGAATCCTTCGCTTGAGCCATGGCCTACGACGTCTCGCCGCCGGAAAATCTGCCCGATCCCGGTTATTACTACCATTTCAAGCACGACCCGAATGGCCCGCTCAACAATTACGCCTATTATATTTATGGCGTCGGCCACCACACCGAAAGCGATTGCCGGGCCGATGACGCGTTCATGCAAGTCTACCGGCCCTTGTACGAGGAGGGCTATGCTTACCGCAACGGCGGCCTCTTCGACCTGCGCCCGCTGCGCATGTTCTTCGAGCCGGCTGAACGGAACGGCAAAAAGGTGCCGCGGTTCACGCCGATCGTCGATCCGCAGGTGATCGCGCAGCTGGCGGCGATCAAAGCCCGCATGTATCCGGCGCCCTAGTCCGGCCCTAGCAGCCTGTCGGATTGACGGCGCGTATTATCATGATAAGGTAGGTGGCACAAGGTGGGCCACCGGATATAGCGATGACGACCTATATGCCGTTTGATCGTGAGCAGCCGTTTCTGCTGCCGCCCGATGTCAAGGATTGGCTGCCGGCGGACGATATTGCGCATTTTATCGTGGCGGCGGTGGAGCGGGTGCGGCTGGGGGCGTTTCACACCAACGCTCGGCCCAGCGGCAAGCCGCAATACCATCCGCGGCTGATGCTGGCGCTGCTCGTCTACAGTTATGCCAACGGCGTTTTCTCCTCGCGGCGGATCGAGCGGGCAACCTGCCGTGACGTCGGCACTCGTTTCATCGCCGCCAACACGCACCCCGACCACGACACGATCGCCAACTTTCGGCGGACCAACAAGCAGGCGTTCGAGGCGGCGTTTTTGCAGGTCTTGCTGCTGGCGCGCGAGACGGGGCTGTTGCGGCTCGGCACGGTATCGATCGACGGCACCAAGATCGACGCCAATGCTTCGAAGATCCGCTCGGTGCGGTACGACCGGGCGCAGGCGTTGCGCGAGAAGCTCGCCACCGACATCGCCAAGCTGACCGCCGCGGCGGAGGCGGCCGACGCCACGGACAAGGATCCGCAGGCGCTGCCCGAGGAGATCGCCCGGCGTGAGGTGCTCAAGGCAAAGCTCGACGCCGCCTGCGCCCGGCTGGAGGCCGAAGCCAAGGCCGCGGCCGAGGCCGAGCGCCCTGGCTACGCGGAGAAGAAGGCGGCCTACGAGGCCAAGACGGGGCGGCGCGGGCGGCCGCCCAAACCGCCCGAGGAGACGCCGCCGCCCGATCGGCAGACCAACCTGACCGACCCCGATTCGCAGCTGATGCGCAAGTCCAAGGCGCACGAATACCGCCAAGCCTACAACCCGCAGGCGGTGGTCTGCGCCGAAGGCAGCCAGCTGATCGTGGCCACCGGCATGGCCACGACGCCGAGCGACCAACCGACCTTCGCGGCCACCGTTCTGGCCATGGAAGAGACCATCGGTCTGCCGCGAGCAGTCCTCGCCGATGCCGGCTATGCCAGCGGCCCGGCCGTCGCCGAACTCGAAGCCCACGGCATCGAGCCTTTGGTGGCAATCGCCCGCACCCAGCCGCATCGGCCCTACGACTTCCGGCCGCCGCCCGAGCCCAAGCCCGAGCGCCGGATCGCCGAGCCTTGGCGCCTGGCGATGAAGGCCAAGCTCGACAGTGCCGATGGCAAAGCCCGTTACCGCAAACGCAAACAGACCGTCGAACCGGTTTTCGGCATCATCAAGAGCGCCATGGGCTTCACCCGCTTCCACCTCCGCGGCACCCAAAAGGTCGCCGCCGAGTGGCTCCTCGTCGCCCTCGCCTACAATTGCCGCAGGCTGCACAACCTGCGGCCCGCCTGAAATGGGCTTTACCCGCTTCCACTTCCGCGGCACCCAAAAGGCCATCGCCGAATGGCCCCCGCGTCGCCCTCACCCACAACTGCCGCACGCTGCACAACCTGCGGCCCGCCTGAAACCAGACGCTCCCGATCACCCCACAGAAACAAATCCGACAGGCTGCTAGACCACAATTCGATAAAAGTGAACAATCCCGTTTCTTTCGTCGTTCCCGCGAAAGCGGGAATCCAGGGTTCAAGGCTCTGTGACCGGCCCCCCTGTTCCGTGCCAGAGCCTGCCCCTGGCTGGAACAGGGGGCAGGCTCTGGACCCCCGCTTTCGCGCTACGGCATGCACACATCGTTTCTAATAATATCAAAGGGATATCGTCACGGTCGGGCTCGACCCGTGGGCCTTCAGCTCACGGACTTTGATCCGTGGGCATCCACGCGGCGCCGCCCCCATGAGCAACTGAGGTGCGGAAAGACGTGGATGCCCGGATCAAGTCCGGGCAAGACGAGTGTGGTAATCGTGGCGGCGTGCAAGGCAAGGATGTGTGCACGCCCTAGCCCTGCCCTAGCCCTGCCCTAGCCCCGCCCTAGCCCAATGCTAGCCCGCATTTCTCACAGCGGGGCGGGTTGCCGGCGGGAGACGGATGCGGTGCACGTTGAGCGAGTTTGCACTGCCTGCCGACACGGATAGCCTGTCGCGGCGGGCGTGATTTGGCTGTCGCTTCCGGATCATTATTTCGACCGCTTTCCCCCGGTTCAGTTGCCGGTGCTGGTGAGCGCGGCGTGTGCGGCGCGGTACTCGGCCTGATAGGGGAAGGCCGAGGGCATGGCGAGCTTGATGCGGCGCACGCTGGTGCGCACCAGGGCGCCGATCTTCAATAGCTTGAGCCGGATCGTGCCGCAGGATGCTTTGGCAAACCGGGTGTGGGCAAGGCCGATGCGGCGCAAGGCGCAGACCAGCACATAGGCCATCGAGGCGAACCACAACCGCAGCTGGTTGGCGCGCATCGTCTTGGCCGAGGTACGGTCGGCGTAGAGGTCGAGCTGGCATTCCTTGATGCGGTTCTCCATTTCGCCGCGGGCGCAGTAGATCTTCTCGTAAAGATGGCGGGCCTCGTGCTCCCGGGGCGACAGCGAGGTGACGACAAAGCGCGGATTGGCCTCGCCCTGGGTCCATTCCGCCTTGGCCACGACCCGGCGCTCGCGGCTCCAGCTGTCCCGCGTTCTCCAGATGAAGTCCCCCGCCTGCGCGGGGGCAGGCTTGTATGGGGCGTTGGTTGTCAAGCCCGATGACGCACGCTGCATTTTCTCCCAGTGTCGGGTCTCGGTGTTGGCCGCAGCTCGGTGCCGGACGATCCGAGGGGAGCTCGCCATCGGGCGCGGAACATCGCGCCACACCCTTGTATTCGGTAGGTCCGCATGGGACCTGGACCATGATGCAGTCATGCGCATCGGCGGCAAAGCTCCGAGACGGCAGGCCCATTCTCTAAGACGGCGTGCAAGCCATGCCTGCCTCGGGTCACCGCCGCCTCGGATCGTTATCGGCGCGGCTGTTCGCGCGACGCGACGCCGAAACCGTTTGTCAGCAATCTCCTTTCTGGCCGGTTGCTCAGGCCGCTGCACGCAGGACGACGCCCTGCGGGACCTCGCCGGTCGTCACCAGTTGCCACAGCGCAATCAGCAGCTTGCGCGCCAACGCGACAATCATGGTCTTGCGGGTGGCGCCGCGGGCATCGGCCGTGCGCGCCCGATACCATTGGGCCAGGGCGCTGTCCTTCTGGAACATCAAGAAGCGCCAGGCCAATTGGATCATGCCACGGCGCACGCGAGCGTTGCCGGCGTTGGCCAGCCCCTTCTCGCGTCGCCGCGCGCCGCTCTCGTCCGGCGCGCCGGTCAGCCCGGCATAACGCGCCACCGCTCGCCGGTCGCGCAGGTTACGTGACAAGATCTCATGCACCAGCAGGTCCGCGGTCTCGACACCAACGCCGACGACCCGCGCCAGCAGCCGGACCATCGCGTGGGCGCCTTGTTCAGGGTGCCGCTCGAGCCGTTCCAAGCGCGCCGCCTCGATCTCCCGGATCTGGCCGACAACAAAGCCCAGCCGCGCCATATCGCGGCGCAACTCGGCCAGGGTGTTCGGCGGCGGTGGCGTACCCTCCGCTGTGAGCAATCCTGCGAGCCGCTCCGGCGCCCGGCGTAAGGTCGGCTTGAAGCCGCGAATGCCGAGACGAGCCAGGGTGCTTTTCATCCGGTTGACAATGCGGGTGCGCTCGCCGACCAAGCCCTCGCGCTCGCGGTTTGGCCGCTTGGCATCCTCCTCTTCGAGCGTGGGGATCGCGGCCATGCTGCAATGACCCGGTTCGCCGCGCAGCCAGCCGAGAAAGGCTCGCTTGAGCAACTCGGTATCGAGTCGGTCGGTCTTCGCCCGGCGATGCTCGCGCGACACGGCGACGCTCGTCGGGTGGATGACCTGGGCTTCGATGCCACGCGCCCGCAGCCATCGCGCCAGCCAGAAGCCGTCGCGACCGGCTTCGTAGGCCACCGCGATCCGGCTGACCGTGCGGCCGGCTTTGGTCGCCTCGTCGCGCCAGCGCTGCAGCAGCCGCAACAGCTCCTCCTCCTCCGCGGCGAGCTTCTTCAGCGGTTGACGGCTGATGCCGGGCACAATGCCGGCGACCAGCCAGCTCGAATGGCTCATCTCAATGACCGCGATCAGTGTGCTATCCTGATCCAGAGCGGCGAGCGATCTGCTCAGGTCATTCGACTGTGGCATGGGGCACTCCGTCGGTTGTCACCGCGACGATGGTGCCATTCCCTCGCCGCTCGCCCCATAGCATCTCTTGAAGCGGCGCGCCGGCTTGCCGGTCCTGTGGCTCAGCTCGGCAGCTTCGGCCAACTCGCCCTCGATCTCGCCGACCAGCCGGCGGTTGCGCGCCAGGCCAAACAGGAAGTCCACGCCGTGATTTTCGCACCAATTCATCAGAGTGTCGCGGGCAAAGCCGGAATCGGCCCGCAGCAGGATCCGCACCGCCGGCCAGCGCTGCCGGATCCGGGCGACGAGCCGCGCCGTCTCCTCAATCGCCCCGGCGCTGCCATCGATATTGGCCGGGCGCAGCTTGGCCGCCAGCAGGTGCCGGCCGCAGAACACGTAAAGCGGCAGGTAGCAGTAATTGTCGTAATAGCCGTGGAAGAAGCGGCCTTCCTGATGCCCGTGCAGCGGGTCGTCGGTGGCGTCGAGATCGAGGATGATCTGCGCCGGCGGCGCCGCGTGAGCATCGAGAAAGAGATCGACAAACAGCCCTTCGATCTGGGCCGCGTCGTGGCTGATCTTGTGATAGCGCGACGGTTCGGCCCGGCTCAATTTCAACCGGTTCAACGTGCTCTTGCCGGCCAGCGCCGCACAATCCGAGCGCCGCGCTTCGAGCTTGCCAGCCAACACCGCCATCACCGGGTCGTGGCGCAATTCGTCATGATCGATCAGATCCTCGTAGCCCAGCGCGATGCCAAATACGCGTTGCCCGACCAGGGTCGCAACCGTGTGCTCGATCAAATCCTTCGATCGGCTGTCCTTGAAACACCCGGCAAACCGATCAACCAGCCGGATCGCCCGGTCGCTCGCGCCAAGCAGCATCGCGCCGGCATCCGAGGTCATCTTGCCGCCATCGAAAGCGGCAACCACCGCTCGGCCATCGACGGGTGCAAATCCAAACAGATCCGCGCTACACTCTGTCTGCATCGGGCTTCCCCTGATCCTGAGACAAACCGTTCTTGAACACGATTTTCTCAGATTCAGCCGCCCGATGCACCTACCCC
>CAVPDQ010000023.1:0-9452 GCA_963702685.1 uncultured Alphaproteobacteria bacterium
ATCTCATCCCCTCCGCCACCCACCAGCCTGCGCCACAGCATTCGGCAATATCCTATGGCGGCCGGCGGTTGCAGTGCGCCTTCTTCATTGGGTATCACCATTAGCCGCCAGGATTGTGATCTCCGGCTCCCAGCCTTCGGGAAGTTCCGGCGGACTTACTGATTCCAGATCGAGCCGGATGAACGACTTGAGGATGGACTGAAAAGTCTCCGTATCGCGCGCCCAATGGATGACGCCGTCGAATTCCTTCGCGAGCCGGTGCGTCAGGTCGAGGGATGAACACTACCCGCGCGTGGCCAGGTCGGCTATTCCTGCTGTTGCCTTCGTTGTTTGGCTTCACCCATCGCATCCTTTCCGCGCTCAGCTGAAGGCCGCGACCACGGTTTCGATCGGGAGAAACAAGGTTCGGCTGTCAGCCGGATATTCGATAAACTCCGCGCATTTCATGTAGAAGCGCTTCGCCGCATCGTCCTTGGCGTGGACGAGCACCGCTCCGATGCCGATGCTCTGCGAGGCGATTGCGATCCGGCGCAGGGCATCCGAGAGGATGTCGGTGCCGAGCCCTCTGCCCGCATGGTCGCGGCTGACAGCCAACCGGCCGATCACCGAGACAGGGATTGTGTCGGGCGCGTTGCGCCGGACCCTTCCGGGTGCGGCTGCACGCTCCACGGCGCCGGCGCAGATACAGAAATAAGCCACCGTCTGGTCGCCATCGCAGACGACATAGGTGCGAGAGAATCGGCTTTCATTCTTCAGGGCACGGTGCCGCAACCAGTCGTTCAGGGCAGGCTCGCCGCAGTCGAAGGTTGAAAGGTCATGCTTAGCAGTCAGGGGAACGGGGGCCGAAAGTCGGGGCTCTGCACGTTCCGTCTCATCCTTTACTTCCGCCATGCCGGAGCTCGGCGCAGCAGCGACCGCAGCTTCGGCCCAGGCGCGGGCGGATTGTCGAGCGCGTGCAGGAAGGCCTCGTAGCGATCAGAATCGAGCACGAAAAGCCGTTGGTCGAGCAGCACGTCGATCGCCTGCTGTCGGGCGCTCTCGATCATGAACTCTGTGCGCGTCTTGCCGAGGATTGCCGCCGCATCATCGATGAGCTGGCGGGTGCTGGCTCCTATGCGAAGGTTGATGCTGCCCTTCGTATCGGTCGTTGAAGGGCGCTCCGCGACCGCAATCGTCTCAGCCCCATGCGCTTCCGAAGATGAAGAACGGTATTTTGGCATGAGGGGAATATATGCCCCTTCGTATCTACGATGTCAATACGAACGCTTACTCGAGGGCCCCAACGCGGGCCGCGCAGGCTGGCCGCCCTGCCCCTTCCAGCTTCATCATTAGGGGCTATGGAGTAGCGATAGTGCTCGTCATCGTCGGGCTTGTCCTGGCCTGGCCCGCCATTCCATCGGTTTGCCGCCGGGGTCGAAGGACGATGCGGGCGGGCGCCGCGCGAGGAGAGACCGCGGCGGCGCCCGCGCCTTATGACCCGGCCGTTACACTTTTTCGATCAGCTCCATCTGGGCGCCGTCGGGGGCTTCGAGAAAGCAGACGTGGCGACCGTTGTTGGGCGGCATTTCTTCGAGAATTTTGACGCCGTTCGCCTTCATCTTGGCGAGGGTCCCCGGATAATCGTCGGTCTGCACCGCGATGTGCTCGATGCCGTAACGCTGCTCGTGGTTCTGGCTGGCGATTAGCGTGGTGATGTTGAGCTGGAGCCCGTGCAGGTCGAGGCGAAAGCCGCGGCCGGGGATTTCGGCCTTCATCGAGGCGCCGAAATTGTCGATGTAGAATTGCGCGGTGGCTTTGGGGTCCTGCGTCTTGATGTGCACGTGCTGGACGGCATAGGCCATGGTCGTTCCTCCTTCTCGCGGGGTCGTTCCAAGCGCCGGGTGGCGCGGCCCGATTTGCGGAGCAACGATAGCGCCCCGGGAGCGGCGGCGCTACACGGTTACGCCCGATCGCCGGCGTAGCTGGTCAGGTCGATGAATTCGAGGACCGTGCCATCGGGATCGCGAAAATAGGCGCGCGGGCCGTTGACCACGCCGCCCTGCCGGTCCTCCTCAAAGGTGATCTCGACCCCGTTGGCCCGCAGATGGGCGAGGGCCGCCGGGTAATCCTGCTGCGCAACCGCAAAGGAATGGTGCACCCCGCCATGGTCGTCGGGCACCGGATTGATCGGCGCGGGCCGTTCGACCAGGATCACGCAAGTCCCGGCGGCGTCGAGAAATGCCATTGTGCCGCCGGCCACCGTCGCCAGATGCCGGCAGCCGACGACCGCGGTGTAAAACCGCGTGCTGCTCGCGACATCGCTGACCGGGATGCTGAAATGGGCAACCGATTTGAGCGCGACCATCCGATCCTCCCTCGAACATTGCCAGGATGATCTCTGGGCCGCGATCCGGCAAGCAGGGCTGGCCCGCACGGCGATCGATTGCCGCCCCGCACCTTGCCCATATATTGTAGGACGCAGCGGGAGCCGGTGAAGGACGAGGGATGGCGAGCGAGACGTTCGTTGCGCCGCGGGTGTCGCGGGGCGGCGAGGCTCGGGCGGTCGGGCTGGTGTCGGCGGCGCATTTTGTCGGCCACTACCACATGCTGGTGGTGCCGCCGCTGTTCGCATTGCTGAAGGTGCGCTGGGGTGTGAGCTTTGTCGAGCTGGGTCTGGCGCTGACCGTCTACGCCATGGTCTCGGTGGCGGCGCAATTGCCGATGGGCTGGATGGCGGACCGCTTCGGGTCGCGCAAATTGCTGATCGGGGCATTGTGCCTCGGCGGCGTTTCAATCGCCTCGATCGGGATTGTCGACCGCTATTGGTGGCTCCTCGTCGCGGCCGGCTTCTCCGGCGTCGCCAACGCGGTCTATCATCCGGCCGATTACGCGATCCTGTCGGCGCGGGTCGCCTCGGCCCGGATCGGCCGCGCCTTTTCGGTGCACACCTTTGCCGGCATGCTCGGCAACGCGCTCGCCCCGTTGTCGATGCTGGTGCTGGTGCCGCGAGTGGGGATCAGCGGCGCGCTGATCGCTGCTGGCATGATCGGGCCGCTCGTCGCATTGCCGCTGATCTCCTCGCCCTCGGTCGAAGGCGACGCCGCACCGGCGCGGCGCTCGGCGGGTGACGCCGGGACCGGGCGGGGCGGCACCGTCTTTACCCCGGCGATCCTCGGGCTGATGGTATTCTTTGTCTTGCTGAGCCTTTCGACCAGCGGCATCAGCAATTTTTCGGTGCCGGCGCTGATGAGCGCCGACCGGCTCCCCTTCGCCGCCGCCAATTTGGCGCTGACGATATATTTGGCGGCGAGCGCCTTTGGCGTGCTCGGCGGCGGGTTTATTGCCGATCTGACGCGCCGCCACGGCGAGGTCGCCGCCCTCGGCTTTGGCTTGAACGCGGCAATCGTGCTGGCGATCGGCACGATCGGCCTGGGCGCCGCACCGCTGGTGACATTGATGGGCCTCGCCGGGTTTTTGTCGGGCATGATCATGCCGTCGCGGGACATGCTGGTGCGCGCCGCCGCACCCGCCGGCGCCATCGGCCGCGCCTTTGGCATCGTCACGATCGGCTTCAGCATCGGCGGCACGATCGGGCCGATGCTGTTCGGCTGGATCATGGACCGCGGCGCGCCGCAGTGGATCTTTATCAGCAGCGCGGTATTCATGCTGTTCACCGTCGCCGCAGCGCTCCTCGGCGACCGCCGGTCGCCCGCCCGGCGGGCCCGCGCGGCGCCCTGAACGATGCAGAGCTGGCTCCGCCGAGCCGGCAACCGCTACGCCGCGAGGCGTTCCTCGGCGGCAATCGCCGATCTCGATCGCGCGCCGCACCATGAGGCAAGGCCGGCCGAGCCATCTGTTCCGGCGCTCCCCACCGCGCCGCCGCCGCCGGCCGACCAGCGCGATCTCGTCCGCGCCCTTCTCGCGATCTTGTTTGTTGCCGGGCTGATCGCCGCCTCGGTTTGGATCTTGTGGCCGTTTTTGCCGGCGATCATCTGGGCGACGACCTTGGTGGTCGCGACCTGGCCGTTGATGCTGCGGGTGCAGCGGCGGCTGTGGAACCGCCGCGCCCTCGCCGTTGCGGTGATGACGGTCGCCCTGCTCGTCATCTTTGTCGTGCCGTTCTGGCTGGCGGCCGCGACGATCACGGCGAATTTCGACCGTATCGTCGCCTGGGTTTCCGCGCTCAGCTCGTTCCGGCTGCCGGCTCCGCCGCAATGGCTCGCCGATTTGCCGCTGTTTGGCGAGAAGGCGGTGCAGCTCTGGCAAAATGCGGCGGCGAGCGGTGTCGGCGAGCTGGTGGCAAAGGCGGCACCCTATGCCGGCGGGGTCGCCGGGTGGTTTCTCGGGGCGCTGGGCGGGCTCGGCATCGCGGTCGCCCAATTCCTGCTGACGGTCGTCGTCGCTGCCTTTCTCTATGTCGAGGGCGAACGCGCCGCGCGGGCGGTTCGCCGCTTTGGCCATCGCCTCGCGGGGGTGCGCGGCGAGCAGTCGGTGATCCTCGCCGGCCACGCGATTCGCAGCGTCGCTCTCGGCGTCGTGATCACGGCGCTCATTCAATCGGTGCTCGGCGGCATCGGCGTCGCCATCGCCGGGGTGCCGTTCGCCCCGGTGCTGACCGCGGTCATGTTCATGCTGTGCATCGCCCAGCTCGGGCCGGCGCCGGTGCTGGTGCCGGCGATCATCTGGCTCTATTGGTCGGGCGATGCGGGATGGGGCACGTTTCTCGTCGTATGGTCGCTTTTCGTCTCCGGCCTCGACAGCGTGCTGCGCCCGCTGTTGATCCGGAAGGGCGCCCATCTGCCGCTGATCCTGGTGCTCGCCGGCGTCATCGGCGGGTTGATCGCCTTTGGCCTCGTCGGCATCTTTCTCGGCCCGGTGGTGCTCGCGGTGGCCTACACCTTGCTGCAATCGTGGATGGACGAGGATCCGGTCCCGGCAACCGAGGACGCCGCCGGGCCGAGCCTCTGACCCGCGCCGACGGCATCTTGCGGACGCCGCAGCAAACCAGCATACACTCGGCCCCTCGACATGAGCGGCGGCAGGGGAACGCGATGAATTTCCGGTTCGGCAGGCTTTGCTCTTTGGTGCTGTTCATTGTGGCGCTCGCCATTTCCGGCATCGCGCAGGCGCAGCCGGCGCCCGCCCCGCCCGGCCCAAAGGAGGCGCGCTTTCTCGTCTATTTCAACGAGTTCAGCGCCTATCTCTCGCCGCGGGCAAAGACGACGATCGCCCGCGCGGCCAAAGAGGCGAAGGCGGCCGGCGCCAAGGCGATCACCGTGCAGGCGCGCGCCAGCGCCACCGGCACCGCGGTCACCAACAAATACCTCGCCCAGACGCGCAGCTCGATCGTCGCCGATCAATTGGAGGCCGACGGCATCACGCGTTCGATCATCCAGGAGCAGCCGATCGGGCAGACCGGATCGAGCGACCCTTCGGTGTTCAATCGCCGCGTCGACATCATCATCGGCCACTGATGGCGAATATCGCCGCGATGGTGCCGGGCGCCCTCGTCGTCACCTATGACCTGAGCCCGCGCAGCCGGGCGATCCTCGCCGAGGAGCTGGGCGACGCCGCGCCGGCGGTCTATCTGCGCGAGCTCGGCGAGGGCGAGCGCGCCGCGGCGCTGCGCAATGCCGCAGCACTCCTTTCCTACAACACCGCGGTGGAGCTCGCGCCCCCGGAGCTGCCGCTGATCGCCGGCGCGCGGCTCTTGCAGTTCACCACCGCCGGCATCGACTGGATACCGCTGAAGGACCTGCCGCCGGGCCTGCCGATCGCTGCCAATCGCGGCGCCTCGGCCGAGCCGATGGCCGAGCACATCGTGGCGATGGCGCTGGCGGCGGCAAAGCGGCTTTTTGTCGAGCATGAAAATCTGCGGCATGGCGAATTCAACCAGCGCGGCCAAAACCGCATGCTGCGCGGCGGCGTCTGCGCGATCCTCGGCTTTGGCGCGGTCGGCGCCGCGACGGCGCGGCTGGTGCGCGCCTTTGGCATGCGCGTGCACGCGATCAACCGGCGCGGGGCGAGCGACGAGCCGGTCGATTGGATCGCGACACCCGACCGGCTTTGCCAAATGCTGGGCGTCGCCGATGTGCTGGTCGTCGCCGCGGCATTGACCCGGACCAGCGAAGGGATCATCGGCGCGCCCGAGCTGGCGCTGATGAAAGAAGATGCGATTCTGATCAATGTCGCGCGCGGCGAGATCGTGGACGAGACCGCGCTTTACGAGCACCTGAAATCGCACCCGCACTTCACCGCCTGCATCGACGCCTGGTGGATCGAGCCGGTGCGGCACGGGCATTTTGCGATGGGCCACCCGTTTCTCGACCTGCCGAACGTGATCGGCTCACCGCACAATTCGGCGGGCGGCGGCGTGTGGCGCGACGTCTCGTTGCGCCGCGCCGTCGCCAATTGCCGCCGCGCGCTCCTCGGCGAACCCCCGCTCAACCTGATCGGCCCGGACGAGCGGATGATGTAGCGCCCAATCGGGGGAGGCGGCCACAGCCGCGTAGGGCGGAAAAGCGAAGCGTATTCCGCCGGCATGTTTGGTGAACCTGGGCGATGGCGGAAGGCGCTGGGCTTTTCCGCCCTACTGGCGAATTCAGCGATGGCCGTATAACTCTCCGTCTAGAGTGTAGACCATTTCATGATCTGGAAGCGGTTCCCAGTTGCCTTCGTCGCGGTATTCCTCCAAAGCCTCCATAATAAGCGTTGCCGCCTCATTCGGTTGTCCATCTCGACCGAAGGAGAGAACTCGACCTCGAAGCTCGGGATCTTCTCTTACCATTTTTACGATGTCATCCGCTGAATTGGGATCCATGCCACGACCAATGGCGATTTTTATAGCTTGCTGGGTGGCTTGGAAAAAGTTCATACCGGGCGGACCACCTTCGTGGTGCCGATGTTCTTCATACTTGGAAATCTCTTCCTGAAACGGACCCCAATCGATAACCCACTCGAGTTTGTTGAGGCGCGTCCATTCTGCCCGCGCTTCGGCGCCATGCCTGCGAAAAGCGTCACGGTCGACCTGATTGACACGACAGAAATGCTCGATCGTGTCCTCAATCGCTCTCGGCGTCAGCTCCCCTGACAGAACCATATTGCCAGTCGCGCCGAAATGCTCGACCGCGTGGCAATGCCAGCAGCTCAGCGTAAGTCCCTTGAGATGAGCGACGGCAGGCGAGCAGGTGGTTTCGTACTGCCACTCCTCATGCGCGAAGATGTGCTTGCTCTCAGTCTCGGTCTTGCCACAGGTCTGACAGCGAAGGCCGCGTTCCTGGATCAATCCCAAACGGATCTTTCCCCATCGGGACTTCGGGATTTTGTGACGAAGGTTCATGCCCCATAGCGGGCGAGGCACCATGCGGACCGATGGGTTATAAGACATTGTCGAGGCGTCAGGATCGCACGCGGCTGATATCCAACAGAGTCGTTCAAAAAGGCTTAACCAGCTCCGCCGGGTGGCGGATCACCGTGCGGCGGCCGTTTTTGAAGACGGCGAGGGGCTGGCGGATTTCGGCGATCGCCTGCTCGGGGCTTTCGGCGTCGATGACGACGATGTCGGCCGGGTTGCCGACGCTCAGCCCGTAATCGGCGAGGTTCAGGAGACGGGCCGAGCGCTCGGTCAGCATTGCGAAGATTTCGCGCAATTGCTCGGCGCGGCCCGCCTGCAAGACGTTGGCGTGCAGATTGGCCATCCGGATCAGCGAGCAGTCGCCGAACGGCGTCACCGGGTTTAAGACGTTGTTGGTCGAGAGCGAGCAATTGACGCCGTGCTCGACCAGGAAATTGGCGTCGGCGACACCGCGGCGGATGTTGTGGTCCTGGTCGCGGCCCATCACAAAAAGATCGGTCAGCGGCAGCACGGTGACGGCGACACCGGCATCGGCCATGCGCCGCGCGGTCTCGGCCAATTGCGCGGGCGGCATCGTCGAGAGCTTGGCCATATGGCCGACCGTGACCCGGCCGCCGCGCCGGTATTCTTCGGTCAGCTGGCAGACGAGCGGGACGTCCATCTCGTCGGGCGTGTCGCCGACATCGAGATGGATATCGATAGCGGCATCGAACTCGCGCGCCAATTCGAAGATGCGGCGGATTTGGCCGGCATGGTCGGGGTCGTAGCGCGGGGCGCCGCCGATCGCCTTGGCGCCGCGCTTCAGTGCCTCGACCAGTAATTCGTCGGTGCCGGGATAGTTGGTCAGCCCATCCTGCGGGAAGACGCAGATCTCGATGTCGATCGCCCAGCGGTAATCGGCGATCAGCGACGAGACGCCGTCAAAGCCGCGCATGCCGATCGCCGGATCGACCTCGACCTGGGTGCGCATCCGGGTCGCGCCATTGAGAATGCATTCATCGAGGGTCTGCGCCGCGCGGCGGCGGATGTCCTCGACCGTGAGCTCGCGCTTGATCGCCGCGACCCGGCGCATCGGGTTGATGCGGCGGCCGGTCTCGGGCGGCAGGCGGTCGTTGAGCCGCGACTTGTCGAGATGGATGTGGGTCTCGACCAGGCCGGCGCAGGCGAGCCGCCCCTGTGCGTCATAGCGTTCGGGCGCTTCGCCTAAATTCTTCCCGATCGCCACGATCCGGCCGTCGGCGACCCCGACATCGACCAGAGACCCGGCGACACGCGCGTTGCGGACGACGAGGTCCACGGCCGGCGCCGGCTACAATTGCGCGACACCGGCGCGGGCGCAGTCCTCGTCCTGCTGCGAGGTGCCGCCGCCGACACCGCAGGCCCCCTCGATGACGCCGTTGCGGATGATCGGGACCGCCCCCTGTCCCATGATCATGTGGCCGCCCTCTGCGACGGCGATGCCGCGCGGGGTCGGCTGGTCGGCGCGTGCCGCCATCTCGCCGCTCGGCCGGCCGAACGCCGCCGAGGCCACCGCCTTCCCTTGGGCGCCATAGACGCCGGCCCAGATCGCGTTGTCCATGCGCTCGAACGCGACGAGGCGCCCGCCGGCGTCGCACACCGCGGCGCTGATCTCGATGTCGAGCTCCTGCGCCTTTGCCAACGCGCCGCGAATGATGCGGTTGGCTTCGTCCAAACTCAGCGCCATCGGTCACCTCCTCGGGCTATGGGTCGAGGTTAGAGCACGATCTTCACAGATTCGAGCGGTTTATTCCCCGTCACCCTCGCGAAAGCGGGCGTCCTCGCCGGGTTTTGCTCTGAGGTCGAACCAGGAAAGGTCGTCATGGACGGGCTTGACCGACCCACTTCTGTCCGTTTGCGCGAGCTTGGTTGTACGACCGACGAACAGCCTCCACTCTCAGTCGTCATCGCCGGGCTCGACCCGGTGATCTGCGCCTTTTGTGGCGCCGATCGAGTGGCCGGCAAGGGCGTGGCTGGCCGGATCAAGTCCGGCCATGACGATCTACGGTCGCGCCAAGTTTCCCCGAACGATCCTGCGCTTGCGCAGAAACAGCGAGAACAGCGTCCTTTTTCGCGGCGCGGCGATCCGACTTTGACTTTA
>CAVPDQ010000024.1:0-41254 GCA_963702685.1 uncultured Alphaproteobacteria bacterium
TATTGGCTGCTCTTGCCGCTCCACGTCGCCTGGGACGGCAGCGCCACGGTTACCGATGAGGGCACGCAAAAATTGCCGTTGGGGGGTGGTTCCGCCAAACGGGTCGTGATGAAATACCCTGCGCAGGGCGGCGGCTACGCCCCCGGCGACACCTGGGAGCTCTATGTGGGCGCCGACAAGCGGGTCGAGGAGATGGTCTACCGGCGGGGCGGGGCCGGGAAGCCCGGCGTTGTGATCGCCAGCTGGGCGGACCAAAAGAAGGCCGGCCCGCTCCTTGTCGCAACGGACCACCGCGGGACCGCTGACGGCAAGCCGCTGCGGATCTTCCTGTCGGATGTGTCGGTCAAGGTGGCGGGATCGGACAATTGGATCAACGCGCAATAAGCCCCGGAAGGCTCGTTCGAACGCGCGCGAGAGCGGGCCCGGCCGGATTGGGCTCCCGAGCGAGCTTTGCTGCAACAGGCTGCTGAAAAATATTCGCCCGTCACGTCCCATCCTTCGGGACGGCCGCCGGCGGCGGCCTCCTCAGGATAAAGGATTGGGAATCTCAGCAGCTTGCCTCACCCTGATGCTGCGCGAGATTGCGGCGGAGGGTGGTGAGGCGGTGGAGGTCAGCCGCAGCCGCCGGGCCAGCTTCACGCGCCGGCGTAATCCGGGCTAAGCTGAACCCACGGTTACACGGGAGGGATCGAAGATGACGGTACGGGTGGCGATCAACGGGTTCGGCCGCATCGGCCGCCTGGTCATGCGCGCAGCACTTGAGCATCCGGAGCAGCAGGTCGAGGTCGTCGGCGTCAACGATCTGGGCCCGGTCGCGACCAATGCCCACCTCTTGCAATACGACAGCGTGCACGGCCGCTTTCCGGGCGAGGTCACCGCGGGCGAGGACTGGCTCGACGCCGGCCGGGGCAAGGTCCGCGTCACCGCCGAGCGCGATCCGGCAAAATTGCCGTGGAAGGAATTGGGCGTCGATGTGGCGCTCGAATGCACCGGCATCTTTACCAGGCGCGAAGCCGCGGCCAAGCACCTCGAAGCCGGTGCCAAGCGGGTCATCGTCTCGGCGCCGGCCGACGGCGCCGATTTGACCGTCGTGATGGGCGTCAACCATGAGGAATTGACGACCGCGCACCGGGTCATCTCAAACGGGTCGTGCACGACCAATTGCCTCGCCCCCGTCGCCTATGTGCTGCACCAGGGGATCGGCATCGAGCGCGGCTTTATGACGACGATCCACGCCTATACCGGCGACCAGAGCCTGCAGGACACCTTGCATTCCGATCTGCGCCGGGCGCGTGCCGCGGCATTGTCGATGATCCCGACCTCGACCGGGGCGGCGCGGGCCATCGGCCTCGTCATGCCGGCGCTCAAAGGCAAGCTCGACGGCACCGCGATCCGGGTCCCGACCGCCAATGTGTCATTGATCGATTTGACCTTTGACGCGGCGCGCGAGACCACGGCCGACGAGGTCAATGGGCTGATGGAGGCCGCCGCGAAATCGAACCGGCTCAAAGGCATCGTCGGCATCAACAAGGCGCCGACCGTGTCGATCGATTTCAATCACGACCCGCACAGCTCGACCTTCGATGTGACCCAGACGCAGGTGTTGGACAAACGCTTTGTTCGCGTCCTCTCGTGGTACGACAACGAATGGGGCTTTTCCAACCGCATGGTCGAGGTCGCCGCCTATTTCGGCGGGCTCGCCTAGAGCATGATCCGATTAGCTGGATCAGCCCGTCAGCTCCCCTCACCCTTCCCTCTCCGCCGAACTTGATCCGAGCCGTCTGCGAAGGGTTGGCGAGGCTGAAGCCGAGCCTTACGCGAAGCTGGGTGAGGGGGACTCTACCAATCGGATCAGGCCCGAGCGTCTCCGAAAGCACCTGCTGCGAGCGCAAGCAGAGAGCGACAACGCGCGCGGTCTCTCCTATTCTGCGCCCGGCGGGCCCGTAGTTCAGCTGGTTAGAACGCGCCGCTCATAACGGCGTTGTCGCAGGTTCGAGTCCTGCCGGGCCTACCGATCCTCAGCGCCTTCGCCCTCCTGCACATCCTGGGCTGCGCGCTTTCTTACTCGTCCTCTAATGCCAGAAGGGTGGCGTTGCCGCCGGCGGCGGTGGTGTCGGTGGAAAGCGTGCGCTCGGTCGCAAAGCGGTGCAGATAGCGCGGGCCGCCGGCCTTGGGGCCGGTGCCGGAGAGGCGCTCGCCGCCGAACGGCTGCACACCGACGACGGCGCCGATCATGCTGCGGTTGACATAGCTGTTGCCGATGCGCAGCCGCGCGAGGATCCGGCGGCGGGTCTCGTCGATGCGGCTGTGGATGCCGAGGGTGAGCCCGTAGCCGGTCGCGTCGATCTCGTCGAGCACCTGGTCGAGCCGGTCGGCGGACCAGCGTACGACATGCAGGATCGGCCCGAACACCTCGCGGTCGAGCCGGTTTGCGCTGTCGATCTCGAAGGCGCGCGGCGCGAAAAAGGTGCCATGCCCGGTGCCGGCGGGCAGCTCGCATCGGTAGAGGAGGCGGCCTTCGCGGGTCATGCGGGCGGCGTGGGCTTCGAGTGCCGCTCGCGCCGGCTCGTCGATCAGGGGGCCGATATCGGTGGCGAGCAGCGCCGGGTCGCCGATCGCCAATTCGGCCATCGCACCCGTCAGCATCGCCAGCACGCGCTCGGCGATATCGGCCTGCACATAGAGCAGACGCAGCGACGAGCAGCGCTGGCCGGCGCTTTCGAAGGCGGAGATCAGGACATCGGCGACGACCTGCTCGGGCAAGGCCGAAGAATCGACGATCATCGCGTTCTGTCCGCCGGTCTCGGCGATCAGCGGCACGATCGGGCCGGGGCGCCGGGCAAGCGACAAGGCGATCGCGCGGGCGGTTTCGGTCGAGCCGGTAAAGGCGACCCCGGCGACCCGCGGATCGGCGATCAGCGGCGCGCCGACGCTTTTCGCCGATGCCGGGCAGGAGGTGCAGCGTGTCGCCGGGGATGCCGGCCTCGTGCATGAGCCGCACCGCGGCGGCGGCGGTGAGCGGGGTCTGCTCGGCGGGCTTGGCAACGACCGCATTGCCGGCGGCAAGGGCCGCGGCGATCTGGCCGGTAAAGATCGCCAATGGGAAATTCCACGGCGAAATGCAGGCGAAAACGCCGCGCCCGTGCAACGCGATCTCGTTCTTTTCGCCGGTCGGGCCGGGGAGCGGCTCGGGCTGGGCGAAATCGGCGCGCGCGCGATGGGCGTAATAGCGCAGGTAATCGATTGCCTCGCGCCACTCGGCGACCGCTGCCGGAAGCGTGCGCCCGCCCTCGCGGATAACCCGCGCCATCAGCTCGGCGCCGTGGCCTTCGTAAAGCAGGGCGGCACGGTCGAGGATTGCTGCGCGCGCGCCGGCCGGGGTCCGGTCCCACCCGAGCGCAGCGCGAGCCGCACGGTCGAGCGCGTCTTCGAGCGCGTCCGCCCCGGCTTCGCTGACGGTCCCGACTTGGCGCCGATGATCGCTCGGATCGAGGACCGGCGCCGTCACCCCCGACCGCTCCACACCACCGATAATTGGTGCTGCGTGCCATAAGGGCGCGATTGCCGCGGCGAGGCTGTCGCACAGCGTGGCCAGCGCAATCGGGTCGGCAAGATCGATGCCGGGAGAATTTCGGCGGGCCGGAAGATAGAGGTCGCGCGGCAACGGAATGCGCGGGTGCGGCTTTTCCGACAGTTTTTCAAGAGCTGCGACCGGGTCGGCGACGATCGCATCGATCGGCTGGCGGTCGTCGACGATGCGGTTGACGAACGAGGTGTTGGCGCCGTTTTCGAGCAGCCGCCGCACCAGATAGGCGAGCAATTCCTCGTGGCCGCCGACCGGCGCATAGACCCGGCACGGCCGGTTCAGATGTTCGGCACCGACGATTTCGTCGTACAGCGCCTCGCCCATGCCGTGCAGCCGCTGGAGCTCCCAATCATGGCGCGTGCCGGCGAATTCGATCACCGCCGCGGCGGTATGTGCATTGTGGGTGGCGAATTGCGGGTAAAAGAGCGGCCCCGCGGCGAGGAGCCGGCGGGCGCAGGCGAGGTAGGAGACGTCGGTCGCGAGCTTGCGGGTATAGACCGGATAGCCGTCGAGCCCCTGCTCCTGGCTCGCCTTGATTTCGCTGTCCCAATAGGCGCCTTTGACGAGACGCAGCATCAGCCGCCGCCCGCTGCGCCGCGCGAGGTCGGCGAGCCAGTCGATCAAGGGCAGCGCGCGCTTTTGATAAGCCTGGATCGCGAGACCGAGACCGTTCCACTGCGCGAGCTCGGGCACGAGCGCCAGCCCCTCGACCAAATCGAGCGACAGGTCGAGACGGTCCGCCTCCTCGGCGTCGATGGTAAAGCCGATGCCGGCTTTCTTGGCGCGGCCGGCAAGATGCAGCAGCAACGGCGGCATTTCGGCGCATGACCCGCTCGCGCTGGGCCATCTCGTAGCGCGGGTGCAAGGCCGAGAGCTTGACCGAGATGCCGGGCGCGTCGGCGACCGGCCGGCCCGCGGCGGCGGCGCTGATCTTGCCGATCGCGTTCTCGTAAGCGGCAAAATAGCGCGCCGCGTCGGCAGCGGTCACCGCCGCTTCGCCGAGCATGTCGTAGGAATGGCGCCAGCCGTGCCGCTCGGCTGGCCGGGCGCGCTCGAGCGCCTCCTCGATCGTCCGGCCCATGACAAATTGCCGGCCGAGGATACGCATTGCCGCCGTCACCGCCTGGCGCACCACGGGCTCGCCCGAGCGGGCGAGAAACCGGTGCAATGCAGCGCCCAGATCGTGGCCGGCCGGGTCGCTGTGCAGCAATCTCCCGGTCAGCATCAGCGCCCAGGTCGAGGCGTTGACAAAGAGCGATTGCGAATGGCCGAGGTGACGCTGCCAATCGACCCCGGCGAGCTTGTCGCGGATCAGCCGGTCGATCGTGTCGGCGTCGGGGATGCGCAGCAACGCCTCGGCGAGGCACAGGAGCGCCACCCCTTCTTGCGAAGAGAGCGCGTATTCGTGCAAGAGCGCGTCGATGCCGCCCTTGCCGTGCCGTTCGCGGCGCACCGCGAGGACGAGGCGCCGGGCGGTCTCGGCGATACGCTCGCGCGCCGCGGCCGGGATCTCGGCGGCGGCGAGGATGCGGGCGACGGCCTCGGTTTCGTTCAAGCGATGTGCTCGGCAAACCGCTTCGCGCAACGGGCTTGCGGGAGGCGGCGGATGGTCGAAGACGAGGTCCATGCTAGACCGCCGTTTCGGCTCGCGGTGGCCCGGCCGAGGCCGGCTCGGCCAGCAATTCCCCGAGCACGACGGCGTCGTTGTGCGCCTCGTCCTTGGCGCCATAGACGAGCGTCAGCCGCTGCTGGCGAGCGAGCGCGCGCAATTCCTCGACGAGCTCCCGGTGCCGGTCGAGCTCCGCCCGATAGCGGCGGCGGAATTCCGGCCAGCGCTCGACCTCATGGCCGAACCAGCGCCGCAACTCGGTGCTCGGGGCCAATTCCTTGAGCCAGCGGTCGATCGCCGCGTCCGCCTTTTTGATGCCGCGCGGCCACAAGCGGTCGATCAGGATGCGAGCGCCGTCGGCGGCGGCGGGCGGCTCATAGGCGCGTTTCAGTCGGACATTGGAAAGAGGTGCCGCCATGGCCGATTCCTCCGGGCGGTGTGCCGCTATGTCTCAAATTGGGGATCACCCGCGCGATCGGCAGCCTCGCCGCATGCGAAATCGCTGGCCTGGACCCGCGCCCGGCCGATGACCTCGCCCGGCGGGCGACCATATGACAGGAAGATCGGGAACGGCCGATGCCGACCGCCCGAGCGCAAACGGAGGCAAGACCATGACCGTGGAGGAATTGAACGCAATGTTCCGGTCGGACCGGCCGGAAGAAAGGAGCCGCGCCGCCGGATACCTCGTCGAAAAATTGACTTCCCAGGATGCCGGCAGCCGCGCGCAGGGGCACGAGCTGCTCGGCGCGGCGTTCAACGATGCGCTCTATCAATCCTGCCTGAATTACCGCTCGCTGGTCGGCGGATTTACCCATCCGCTGCTGGATGTGGTGCGGCGTTCGGTCGAGCTCTGGGCGCAAGCGGGGCGCCGCTGCGGCGACTGAGGCAGCCTTCGCGATCAGCCGGTCGGGTGCGGGTGCGCCTCGGCGATCACCGACAGCGACAGCGCGGTATGCGCATAGGCGCCGCCGGCCCGCATTTCGGCGGCGACCCAGATCGCCTCCATCAGCTCCTGCGGGGCCGCCCCGTGGCGCAGGGCCGCCCGCGTGTGGCCGCGGATGCAGTACGGGCATTGTGTCACATGGGCAACCGCGACCGCGATCAGCTGCTTGGTCTTGGCCGGCAGCGCACCGTCGGCAAAGACCCGCTCGCTGAAGGCGTCGAACGCGGCCTGGATCTCGGGGGCGAGCTCGCGCCGGCGGCGGGCGATCTCGGGGGACGAGGGCGGATAGAGGGGATCGGGCATTTTGCGTGGCGCTCGGGATGCTGTGACCCGAGCGAAAACGAGCCGCCCGACCGATCGTTCCGTGGGACCCGTCAGCGGGGTGAGAAGCCGGCGAGCGAGACCGCAGCCGCGGCGATCAGCACGATGGCGACGAGCGGCACCAGCCACGTCGCCGTGCGTTCGGGCGTATTGCCGAGCACCGCCCGCAGCAGCCGGTCGCTGCGCTCGCAAAAGGCGAGGATTTCCTCCTGCCTTGCCATGTCCCGCCTCGGGCGAGGAAGTCCCGGTGACCTCGCCGACCGGCCATCAGGAGCGCCGTGCCGTGCCGGCGAGCCGCATCACTTGACCGCGCCGCCGGTGATGCCGGCGATAAAGCGGTCGAGAAAAAGGTTGTAGGCGATCGCGACCGGGATGCTGGCGATCAGCGCACCGGCCATCAGCTCGCCCCAGTAATAAATGTCGCCGCGCACCAGATCGGTCGCCACCCCGAGCGTGATCGGCTTTTGCGACGACGCAGAAATAAAGGTCAGCGCGTAGACGAATTCCTGCAACGTCAAGGTAAACGTAAAGATGACGATGGTCAAGATCGCCGGCATCGACAGCGGCAATACCATCTTTACGAACGCGCCGAACAGGCTGCAGCCATCGACGATCGCCGCCTCCTCGATCTCGCGCGGCACCGCCCTGAAAAAACCCCATCATCAGCCAGGTGCAGAACGGGATCGTAAAGGTCGGGTAGACGAGGACCAGCGACCACATCGAATTCTGCAGCCCGATCATCGTGATGACCCGCGACAACGGCAGAAACAGCAATGTCGGCGGCACCAGATAGGTCAGAAAGATGCCGATGCCGAGCGTCTCGGCGCTGCGCCCGGCGAGCCGCGCCAAGGCGTAGCCGGCGGGCAGCGCGGTCGCGAGCGTGATGGCGACGACGCAGACCCCGATGACCAGAGAATTCAGCAGCCAGCGGGCGAACTGGGTCTGCTCGAACAGATAGCGGAAATGCTCGAGGGTCGGCGCCTGGCTGAACCAGAACGGGATATTGCTCAAATCGTAGAGGTCGGAATTGGTCTTGAACGCGGTGATCAGCATCCAATAGAACGGAAACGCGGCGAGGATCACGAAAAAGGCGACGGCGCTGTAGAACGACCCTTCCCGGACGGCGGTGTTGACGATGCGCTGCACCTCAAATCTCCCGCCGCCGGATAAAGCGCAGCATCAGAATGACGAGGACCAAAAGGACCGGGAACATGAACAGCGAGATGGCGGCGCCATGCGAGACGTCACCCGAAAGAATGCCGATCTGGAAACCGAGATTGCCGAGGACCTGGGTCGCATTGACCGGGCCGCCCATGGTCAACAGATAGACGATGCTCAGATCGGTAAAGGTGAACACGGTGCCGAAGATCAGGCCGACGACGACGATCGGGGCGATGATCGGCACGATGATCTGGTAGTTGCGGCGCCAGAAGCCAGCGCCGTCGATCGTCGCCGCATCGAGCACGTCCTGCGGCACCGCGGTGATGCCGGCGAGAAAAATCACGATGGCAAACGGGAAGAAGCGCCAAGCATTGACGACGACGACGCACAGCATCGCCAAATTCGGGTTGCCGAGCCAGTTCGGCGCGTCCGCCCGGGTCAAAAGCCCGAGCGCGATCAGGGTCCAGTTGATGACGCTGTAGAGCGAGTCGAACATCCACTCCCAGGCCACCGTCGCCAGCGCCACCGGCACCGCCCAGGGCAGGATGATCAATGCCCGCACGATCTTGCGCCCCGGGAACGGGCGCAGCAGCAGCAAGGCCCCGAACTTGCCGAGGATGAGGCCGAGGAATTGCGAGCCGATGGTGAAGACGAAGGTGTTGAGCAAGGTCCGGCGAAAGACGTCGCTCTGCACCACTTGAAAAAAGTTGCTGAGGCCGACGAACTTATAGCTGGGGTTATAGATCGTATAGGCGCTGAGCGCATAATACACCGCCAGCAGGAACGGCACGCCGACCAGCACCAGGACGTAGAGGATCGCCGGCGAGAGAAGCAAGGTTCCGAGCACCCGCGGTCGGTCGAAGACAAACTCGAAGCGTGAGCGCCGTCCGCGAAATCTCTCGGCAACCGCAACCATCGGCTTTACCTCAATTCAATAAGGGCGGGTCAACAATGGCGGGTCAATAATGGCGCGCCCGCGCCCCGTCTTTGTCGAAATAGCATAATTCGGTGTCGCGGACGGCAAAGGCATGCCACTCGCCGGGCCGGATGCTTGCGAGCGGCACATGCGCCGGCGGCAGCTTCGCCGTCACCTCCTGAGCCGAGTTCGAGACCGTCGAGCACGCCGTAAACGATGCGCTCCGAGCCGAGATATTCGCTGCGATCGACGCGGAACGAGAACTCCTTGACCGCGGCGTCGTCGATCATCTCCCTGGGCAGGAAATTTTCCGGGCGGAAGCCCAAATATCCGCCGTTCCAGGCGACCAGGTTCATCGGCGGCGTGCCGACAAAGGTGGCGACAAAGCGGTCGGCGGGATCGTCGTAGATCGCGGTCGGCGTGCCCACCTGGCGCACCTTGCCGTGGTCGATCACGGCGATGCGGTCGCCCATCCCCATCGCCTCGACCTGGTCGTGGGTGACATAGATCGTGGTGGTGCCGACTCGCTGCTGGAATTGCCTGATCTCGTTGCGCGCCGTGGCGCGCAATTTGGCGTCGAGATTGGAGAGCGGCTCGTCGAGCAGAAAGGCGGTCGGGTCGCGCACCAGAGCGCGCGCCAGGGCGACGCGCTGGCGCTCGCCGCCGGAGAGCTGGCGCGGCCGGCGGTCGAGCAGGGGCTCGATGCCGAGCAATTGCGCCGCCCATTCGACCTTGGCCTTGATCTCGGGCCTCGGTGTGCGCTGGGTCTTCAGCGGAAAGGCGATGTTGTCCCAGACCGTGAAATGCGGATAGAGGCCGTAGCTCTGAAACACCATGGCGATGCCGCGGGCGCGCGGCGGGATGTCGTTGACCACCTCGCCGTCGATGGCGATGTCGCCCGCGGTTTGCCGTTCGAGCCCGGCGATGATCCGCAGGAACGTCGTCTTGCCGCAGCCCGAGGGGCCGAGCAGGACCATGAATTCGCCGTCGCGGACCGAGAGGCTGATGCCGTCGACCGCGGCGACCTCGCCAAATTTCTTGGTTATCCCGCTTGTCGAAAGTTGCGCCATTTTAAAATCCTGACCCTGGAGCCGTGGATTGCCGCCGGCGGGCGCTTCGTCACGACCTCAAACAGGCACCGGCGCGGCGATGGGCCCGCCGCGCGACACCGCCGGCCGAAGAGCCGACCGAAGATCGAGCCGAAGAGTCGGCGATCGAGTACCCGCTCAAGCCTGCCATTTCTTGAAAATGAGCCTGGTCTCGTTGGTCGCCCATTTGACCGCCTCTTGCGGCGTCATCGCGCCGGTCGCCGCCTTGGTCATCATGTCGCACAGGACAAAGTCGTTATAGACCTCGTCGGTCGCCGCCCAGGACGGGCCCGGATAGCCGCACACGGCACTCCACTCGTCCGAGGTCTCGGTCACCGCGAGCTTGGTCGGCGGGTGCGAGGTCGGGTCATTCGATAGGATCGGCATCGGCTTGGGCACCATGTTGGCGAAGACCGGCATGTTGTAGCCGGTGGCCGCCTTGAACGCGTCGGTCCAGTTGTCGACGTAATATTTGAGGAATTCGAGCCCCTCCTCTTTGTTCTTGGCGAATTTCCAGATGCCGTAGGAGTTGGGCGCGGCCCCGCTCATGCGCATCGCCGGCCCCTTCGGCGGCTTCCAGAAAAAGATGTTGTCGGCGAGCTTGGGGTTGATCTGTTGTGCTGTGCGGTAGGCCGAGATCGGGTTGAGGATGTAGGAGCCGACACCCGAATCGAGGTATTTGTTGTTGCTGGCGTCGTCCCAGGACAGCACTTCGCTGGTCATCGCCTCCTTGTAGAGTGCTGTGACGAACTTGACCGCTTCGAGGGTTTCCTTGCTGTCGAGCGCGACCTCCTTGCCGGTCTTGTCCTGGACGGCGCCGCCGTAGCTCCACAGCACGGCGCGCCAGGCGAGGTTCGGGTCGTTGCTGTGGGCGAGCGACAAGCCGGCCGGATGGCCTTTCTTTTTGAGCTTTGCCCCACCGATGCGCACATCGTCCCAGCTGTCCGGGGTCATGCCGATCTCGTCCCACAAATCCTTTCGGTATTGCCCCGGCACGTTGATATAGTAGTCGGGATAGGCCGACCATGTCTTATCGTCGAGATTGTAGCCGATCTGGGTGCCGATCACGCTCGCCTTGCCATATTTCTTCTCGACATAATCGACAAACTTGGTCATGTCGATCAGGTATTTGCGATAGAGATGCGGGCCGCCGGCGCCGTTCCACATAAAGAGGTCGTGCCCGGATTGCGCCGCCACTTCGGCCGCGGCGCGCGCGGCGATGTTTTGCTCGGGGATGTGGTCGACGGTAACGTTGACCCCGTTCTTCGATCCCCAATCCTTGGCAAATTTATCGAACCAGGTATCGAAGGCGGGGACGAAATGGCTCCATTGCACGATGGCCAGCGATTTCGTCTGCGCATCGGCCCGTGCAATGAACGGCGCCGAAAGGGCCGGCGCCAAGCCGAGCCCGGCGAGCCCGATGCCGGCCCGCGTCAATACGCGCCGCCGCGTCGGCGCCAACAAAGTCCTCGCTCCTGCCGTTTTCATCGCACTCCTCCCGGTTCACGTCTCAGATTATGTTGCGACCGCCTTGCGATGGCGGTTTGTCGCCGATCCTAGCCGATGATCACGCCGCAGGGAAGTGCCCCGCACCGGCCTGCGGGTGCGACGGGATCAGCCGACGACGAGCGACACCGGGATCATGACGGCGGCGGCCTTCAGCGGCCAGATCCAGCCTTCGGCATAGACCAGCCCGACCAGCGCCATGGCGCACACGATCAGCGCGGCCTGGCGCGGGTGAATGCGGATCCTTCGGCGCATGCCGGGCTCATAGCACAAAGCCGGCCGTGCCGACAGGAACGGCCCTTGCCAGGATGTCGCAGCCGGGAGCGTCGATGCTCAGCGTTCGAGCCCGCCGACCGCGCCCGAATGGAAGCGGGCGAGGTCTTCGGCGCCGAAATAATTGATGTCGCCGGGGGTGGCGAGACCGATCGCCGCGGCGAAGGCGCCGAGCCGGATGCCGAGATCGGGGTCGCCGTCGAGCAGGCCGTGGATCAGCCCGCCCATCAGCGAGTCGCCGGCGCCGATGCGATCGACGAGATCGACGGGATAGCGCGGCGCATAATGCAAGGTGCCGCCGGCGAGCAGCAATGTGCCGGGCTCCGCCTCGGGCGGCCGGGTCAGCACCACCATCGGCACCCCGTAGCGCGCAGCCACGGCTTCGGCCAGGCGTTCGCCCGCCTCGGTCATGCCGAGCACGCTGCGGGCGTCGCGCTCGGGCAGCGCCAGCAGGCGAAGATGCGGGGCGACCGCTTCGAGGACGGCGCGCGCTTCGGCCGGGTCCGTCAGGGTCGCGCGAAAATTCAGATCGTAGGAGACGGGCTTGCCGGCGCCGGCGGCGAGCGCGGCGAGGCGCAGCACCAAGGCGCGGCAGCTCGGGCCCAAGGCCGGGGTGATCCCCGACAAGTGCAGCCATCGGCTCGCATCGGTCAGCGCCTCCCACGGCGCGTCCTCGAAACCGAGCTCGGAAGCGGCCGAATGCTTGCGGTCATAGATCACCCGGCTGGTCCGCGGCAACGGCCCCGGCTCATAGAACATCAGCCCGAGGCGGGTCTCGGCGAGCCACCGCACCCAGCTCGTATCGACGCCGTGGCGGCGCGCCTCGCCATCGACGGCACGGCCGAGCGGCCCCTCCGGCAGGCGCGACACCCAGGCGACCCGGCGGCCGAGCCGCGCCAGCAGGCAACCGACATTCAATTCGCTGCCGCCGATGCCGATTTCGAAGAGCCGCGCCTGGTCGAGCCGCTGCGCGCCGGGCGGCGACAGCCGCATCAGCGTCTCGCCGACGGTCAGGACGTCATAGGGCCCGACCGGCGCGGCGTTCATCCGCGCGGGCCGCCGGCGACATAGATGACCTGGCCGGAAACAAAGGAGGCGTCCTCGCTCGCCAAAAAGGCGATGACGTTGGCGACGTCGCGCGGCACGCCGACCCGGCCGACCGGGATCTGCTTGGCGCGGTCGGCCTTGTATTGCTCGGGGTCGAGGCCGAGCCGGATCGCCACCGCGCGGGTCATGTCGCTGTCGATAAAGCCCGGCGCCACCGCATTGGCGGTGATGCCGAAGCGGCCGAGCTCGACCGCCAGGGTGCGGGCCATGCCTTGCAGACCGGCCTTTGCGGTCGAGTAATTGGTCTGCCCGCGATTGCCGAGGGCCGAGACCGACGACAGATTGACGATCCGCCCCCAATTGCGCTTGACCATCTCGCGCTGCGCCGCGCGCGCGCACAAGAACGAGCCCTTCAGATGCACCAGCGCGACGGCGTCCCAATCCTCTTCGGTCATCTTGTGGATCAGATTGTCGCGGGTGATGCCGGCATTGTTGACCAGGATATCGAGCGAGCCGAAGCGGGCGGCGATCTCGGCGACCAATGCGTCGACTTCGGCGGCGACGCCGACATTGGCGGTAAAGCCCTGCGCCGGAACTCCGTGCCGATCGGCGATCCGCGCCGCCGTGGCCTTCGCGCCGTCGCCGTCGAGATCGCAAATCGCGATCGCCGCGCCGTCCTCGGCGAGGCGCTCGGCGGTCGCTGCGCCGATCCCCTTGGCGCCACCCGTGATCAACGCCACCCGTCCCGCCGAACGCTGCGCCATCGCCCCCTCCCTCGGTTTGCCCAAAGTGTCAGCCTGTCGCAGGAACGCGCGGCGCGCAACCTCAGGCGACAGCGCCAAGGCGTTTGCGCATAAACACGCGGTCGTAGCCGGCCTCGCTGCCGCGGCCCGTTTCTTCATAGCCGATCGCGGCATAGAGGCGCTGGTTCTCGACCATCGTCCGGTGCGTGTAGAGGCGGATTTCGCGGTAGCCGCGGCGCCGCGCCTCGGTTTCGGCAAAGGCGAGGAGCCGCCTGCCGAGACCCTGCCCCTGGTGTTCCGGGGCGACCGCGATGTTGTCGAGGAGCAAATAATCCGGCGCCGGCAGCAGCACGATGATGCCGGAAATGCGCGCTCACCCCCTCGATCGACCCAGACGGTAGCCGTCGCGGACATGCGCCGCGTAATCGTCGAGCAACGGCCCCGGCGGCTTACCCATCCGCGCGACATAGTGGCGATAGGCCTGCGCGACGATCCCAGCGATCGTGGGTAGGTCGGCGGCGATCGCGGCTCGGATGGTTGGCTCATCCATGGCTGTTGCTCCACATTGCAGCGCCAGCATGCAGGCAAGATCGGTATCAAACTTTGGCTCGTCCCTCACCAACTGGCCGGGCTGCGTCGAGCATGCCTTTTGCCTTGGTCACAAACTCGTGGGCCTTGCGCAAGACTGCCTCGCGCGCTATCGCGGCGTCGCCGACGATCGATACCCGTTCTCGGCCCGCGTCCGCCTACTCGTCAGCCGCGTCAAGCCGCCAATTATATGTTACTTTGTCCGGCCCGACGGACTGACCGGTTAAGTTCTTAAATGCAGAGCCCTTGAATTGTCCGTTTGTGATGTACAGCCAGATCAGAGACGATATGTCAGTATTGCCGGGAATTGGGGATCCCCCCTTACACGTGAAGGTGTCTGGGAGGCTCACTTTCTCGTTGACTAAAAATAGAGCAAGGTAACCGCTGGATTTACCAAATGTTATCTCAAATGCGTCACCGGATGGACGTGGTCGATACTCCAGAGTTCCCTTCCAGCTACAGGCACCGTCTTTGGTGTTTCCGAACGTCGTGAAGACAAGAAGCGTTGCTTTTGGATCGATGAAGTAGGTGAAAATACCGCTTCTGCTTGCGAGCTCAGAGGCCATCGTGAACTGCACTATGCCGCTCCAGTGGATTACCTGCCCGGCGCCCACTTTCCAGGTGCCTTCGACTCCGCCTTTCAGAACGTGCGGGACCACGTAGAACGGCCCCCGAGTATTACAGTCGTTTGTGACTGGCTTCTCGTTTATTGCAAATTTTATATTCGCGCAGATACTAGTGTCGTAGGGTCCGTAAGCAAGACGTCTCAAGTCGTGGGAAAATTCCTGTATAACGTTTTTTTTCCCGCGAGGAAGAAGTCCGGGTATATCGAATTCGTCCAAGACCTGGCTATCCGGAGGACCGGCTTGCGCCGAGAACACAACTCCTGTCTTCGATGGCGGAGCAATCGCCCGGCCGATGTTCCGGGTCGCAGCTTCCCAAAGAAAATGCGTCTTTACGCGCGTGCCCCAATTGTCAGATTTGTTGGGGGCCAGCTGCTCAAGAAGCGCGCCCTTGGCGACGACGAGGTCGGGCAGCACCGGTTTGCGGGTGCGCTCCAGCATCGCGGCCGGGCCGTCGCTCTGGTCGCTCGCGCCGACGGTCATGGCACTCGAGATGCAGTCTGGCGCCTCGGCGGCGTCGCTCACTCCACCCGCCGATGCAATCAGCGTGGCAACCCCCATGGATCTCAGGTTATCGACGGCGAGCCTCAAGGGATCGTCGTTGCAGCCCAAGCCAAACACGCCGCTGGCCAGCGACAGGCTCGCCGCGCCGATCGTGAAAGAGTTGTGCAGCCGAAAGACGTGCTCCAGCGCCGCAATCAGGTCGGATTCGAATGAAAGATCGCAAGGGTCCTCTGCCGCATAATGGCATTGCCCGCCCGTGAAGCGGGAGAACACCTGAATGGCGATGATGTCTGCGCCCGGAGGGACGCCGGCAAAGTTCGCACCGGCGCCGGCTAAGCCGCGGCCCGCCACCATGGCAGCCACCTGCGTTCCATGCTGACATCCGC
Source organism: uncultured Alphaproteobacteria bacterium (assembly GCA_963702685.1). Classification (GTDB taxonomy): domain Bacteria; phylum Pseudomonadota; class Alphaproteobacteria; order ATCC43930; family CGMCC-115725; genus AP-15. The sequence continues at coordinate 15,295 of CAVPDQ010000024.1, forward strand.
TCGGGGCGTATTTGCAGGGCCTGCCGGCGCCGGCCCCGTATTGCTCCGTGTTCCGGTCGGGGCAATTGCCGTTGGCGGAGAAGCACGCCTCGCTGACGACCTTGGCGGTCCGAACAAACCGGTCCGCCCCGTCGACACCGGAATTGAGAATGGCCACCGCGACGCCACCCCCGCGGCCCGCCGGCCCCTCCGCTCCGATATCGGTGCCTTGCGCAAGCCTCGGTGGCGGTTTCGGCGCGTCGTCCGAAAGCGTGGCGGCAACGCCGGAGTTCCGAAGACGGGTCAGTGCACCTTCGGAGAGATCGAGCACGATGAAAGGAACAAGCTCGTAAATGCGGGCGATACGATGGTCCGTGCCGTTCAGCGCCTCGCGCACCGCGGCGCCGGCGCTGGCGATGGCCTGGTGCTGCGCCACCCGAGCGGCCGGCGACAGGGCACCCTCGGGCGTGAAGGCGACCGGGAGCCCGACGATGACGCGGACGCGTCCGGTTTGGTGCGCGAGAACTCCGAGACGATCGAATTCAGCGCTCGGCGCGAACTGCGCGCGGCGGTCCACGGTCGCGAAGCGCTCGTTGCCGACCGGGGCGACGCCGGCCTCCTGAGCCGTGGCTACTGCAAAGGTTAGGGCGGCGGCGAGACCTGCTGCCGCGGCCAGACCCAGCGAAGCGCAAGCCCGCCAATGTGTTTGGCTCGCGCTTACGCGCCCCTTGCGATCCATCGCGCGAGCCCTCATTGGCAGCCGCAGAAGTAGCTTACGGCAAAATTACGGCGCAGTCCAGCACGTACCCGCCGCCGACCTCGCGCTGCTGTCCTCCCGGAGCCCTATAGTCGAGATCGTCGAAGGAGGTTCAGGCCGCGCGCGCCGCGCCCGCGCGCTCGAGGCAGGCGATGACCATGCCGGTGTCCATCACATCGCCAAATGTGTTGTAGAAGGCGGCGAGCGAGGCGTCGTGCTCCGCTTGGCTGTTGGCGGCGTTGCCGTCGGAAACCATGATCGTGCGGAAATTCGTCATATTGGCGTCGCGCGCCGAGCTTTCGCAGCACACATTGGTGACCGTGCCGGTGATCAGCACGGTGTCGAAGCCGCGCGCCCGCAGCCGCTCGGGCAATTCCGAGGTGCCGGGCATAAACGCGCTGTAGCGGTATTTGTTGACGATCTCGTCTTCCGGCTGCACGTCGAGATCGGGCCACAGCGCATGTCCCAATGTGCCCGCGGAAAGGGCTTCGATGCGCTTCTCGCGCATTTCGGGCGAGGCCATGCGATGCGCCACCGACCATTCGTCGAGGCAGCGTTCGTCATGCGTCATCTTGATCCAGAAGACGCCGCCACCGGCCGCGCGCACCGCTGCCGCCAGCCGGTTTACCGCCGGCACGATGTCGCGTGCCGCCGGGCAGACCGCATGGCCGACCGCGTCGTTCATAAAGGCGTGCTGCAGATCGATGACGACGAGCGCGGTATGTTTCGGATCGAGATCGGCAAAAGAATGCTCTGCCCCGCGGCGGGCGATCACCCGCTCGACGATGGCATCGGGGATGGTGGCGCCGTTCAGCTTCATCTGCATATTCCCGGCAAGGATAGGCCGCGATGATCCTGGTCTTCGGCTCGATCAATGTCGATATCGTCGTGCCGGTCGGGCATTTGCCGCGGCCGGGCGAGACCGTGCTCGGCGGCGACTACGCGCTCTTGCCGGGGGGCAAGGGCGCCAACCAGGCGCTGGCGGCACGCCGTGCCGGCGCCGAGGTGAGACTGGCCGGAGCGGTCGGGGCCGATGGCTTCGCCGAGGTGGCGCTCGGCGGGTTGCGCCGGGCGGGGGTCGATCTCGGCCTGGTGCGCCATGTCGAGCAGCCGACCGGCTGCGCCGCGATCATGGTGGCGGCCGGTGGCGAGAACACGATCGCCGTGGCGTCGGGGGCGAACACCGGGGTCGAGGCCGGCCAGGTGCCGCCGGAGCTGCTGGGGGCCGGGACCCTTCTCGTCGCGCAGATGGAGGTCCCGGTGGCGGCAACCGCGGCCCTCCTCCGGCAGGTTCAGGCGCGCGGCGGGCGCTGCCTGTTGAATTACGCTCCGGCGCTGCCGATCGACCGGGCGGTGCTGCGCGACGCAGATATCGTCGTCGCCAATGAGGGCGAAGCGGCAGCGCTCGGCCCGGACCTCGGGGCGCTGGCCCGCGATTTGCGGCAGGCTTTGGTCGTCACTCGCGGTGCGGCGGGTGCGGTTGCCTATCTCGCAGACGGCACCCGGCTCTCGGTGCCGGCATTGCCGATCGAGCCGATCGATACGACCGGTGCCGGCGACGCGTTTGTCGGAGTGCTGGCGGCGGCCCTCGATTCAGGCAGCAGGCTCGACAGCGCGCTGCGCCGGGCGAGTGCGGCGGCGGGCTTATCCTGCCTTGCCCGAGGCGCCCAAGCCGCCTTGCCGGATGCGTTCGAGATCGACCGAGCGATGGCGCAGCTGCCGTGCGAGTGGCACCAATCTAACGCTTGACACCCCCACGCCCTCTCTCGTCTTGCCCGCGAAAGCGGGCACCCAGGGCAACATACGCCGCGCGTGTAGCCCTGGACCCCCGCCTTCGAGGCTGTAACCCAATCCCGAAAAAATCGAGTAGCTCTAGGATTTGGGTACCCGACGCTGTATAAGGCTATTAGTAGGGGTTGCGGGGGATCGGGATGAGCCAAGGCGTGCGGGTGATCGGTCCGGACCGTGCCCAGCTGCGCTGGGACATGGTCGATCTGGACAGCCAGTTGCCGGACGACCATCGGGCGCGGCTGGTTTGGGCGTTTGTCGAAGGTCTGGATCTGCGCGAGTTTTACGACCGGATCAAGGCGCGCGACGCGGTTGCCGGCCGTCCGGCGACCGATCCACGGGTAGTGCTGGCGGTGTGGCTCTATGCGACGTTGGAGGGGATCGGCTCGGCGCGGGCGATCGACCGCCTGTGTCAGCAGCATGCAGCCTATCGCTGGCTGTGCGGCGGGGCGCCGGTCAACCACGATTTGCTGGCCGAGTTTCGCCGCGCCCATGCGGCGTTGCTGGATCGCCTGCTGACCCAGAGCGTGACCGGGCTGATCGCCGAAAAGCTGGTCACTTTGGAAGAGCTGGCGATCAAGCCTGCCCCGGCGAAGGCCGGGGGAACCAAGGTGCGCGCCCACGCCGGGCGGGGCTCGATGAGCAAGAGCAAGCGGCTGGAGAGCCTTGAGAAGGCGGTGGCGGAACGGGTGGCGGCGCTGAAGAGCGAGCTCGACACGGAGCCCGCGGAGCCGGAGCGGCGGCGCCAGAGGCGCGCCTTGCAAGCCGCAGAGGATCGGGCCCGGCGGGTCAAGCAGGCGCAGCAGAAGCTGGTGGCGCTGGTGCAGGAGAAGGCCGAACGGGCGAAGACACATCCTACGGAGGAAGCCAAGAAAGGCGAACCCAAAGTCTCGGTCAGCGACCCCGAGGCCCGAATGATGCGGCTGCCCGACGGCGCCGCAGCGCCCGCCTGGAACGTGCAAGTGGCGACCGCCAACGGCTTTATCGTCGAGATCGAGCCGACGGATCGACGCCAGGACAGCGGCTTGGCACCGGGACTGGTCGAGAAGATTGCCGAGCGCTGTGGCGGCGTGCCGCAACGGCTGCTGGCCGATACCACGGCGATGACCCAGGACGACATCGTCAAACTGGCCGAGCACCATCCCGATCTGACGGTCTATAGCCCGCCGCCGCCGGAGCGTGCCGAGGTCACCGCCGAGACGCTGCGCAAGCGGCGCTGGATACGGCGCCACGAGCCGCCCGCGGTGCAGGCGTGGCGGGTTCGAATGGCGAGCCAGGAGGGTCAAGAAGTCTACCGCCGACGCAAGCTGACCGAACGGGCGCACGGCATCATCAAAACCCGCGGAATGACCCGGTTCCTGGTGCATGGCCGCGACAAAGTCCGTGGCGTCTGCCTGTTGCAAGCATTGGCCCTGAACCTGTCCTGGGCCGATACGTTGCGCCGCCGTATTGCTGCGGCAGCGGCAATCGCGATACCGGCGATCGCATGACCCCGGCACGCCCGAGCAGGGCCCGCCGCGAGGACATTCACGACGCCACGGCCCAATCCACCGGCCAGGCATCTCCAGACCCCCACCTCCGTAAGTTGAATGTCTAACAACGACACACGCCCGTGCCAAAAAGCGGGATTGGGTTACAGCCTCCTTCGCGGGGGCGACGAACACAAAACAGTGGGAGCCATCTGTCTGATTTGTATCGTTAGTTCACCAGGCGGCCGTTGAAGAGGGCCATGCCGCGCAGCATGTCGACCGCGCGGGCCACCTGGTAATCGGCCGGTGTGCCCATGATCGACGGATCGACCGAGCTGTCGGAAACGGATTCGTCGGCCGCGTCGCTCTTTTTGGCGCCGGTCTTGCCGTCCGAAACCGCCGCGACCTTGGCGCCGGCCTTGTCGGGCGCGGGCTCGATCTTGGCTGCCTCGACGACGATGTCGGGCTCGATCCCCTTGGCTTGGATCGACCGGCCCGAAGGGGTGTAATAGCGCGCCGTCGTCAGCCGCATCGCGCCATGCGCCGGCAACGGGATGATCGTCTGCACCGAGCCTTTGCCAAAGGAGCGGGTGCCGAGCAGGATCGCGCGGTGGTGGTCCTGCAAGGCGCCGGCGACGATCTCGCTGGCCGAGGCCGAGCCGCCGTTGATCAGCACCGCGACCGGGAGACCCGTCGCGACGTCGCCCGGCCGTGCGTCGTAGCGCTGGGCGTCCTCCGAGCGCCGGCCGCGGGTCGAGACGATCTCGCCGTGGTCGAGAAACGCATCGGACACTGCGACCGCCTGGTCGAGCAGGCCACCTGGGTTGTTGCGCAGATCGAGGATGATCCCGCGCAACTTGCTGCCGGCCTGCTGCTTCAAATTCTTGATCGCATTGTTGAGGCCGACATCGGTCTGCTCGTTGAAGCTGGTGATCCGGATATAGCCGATGTCGTCGCCGATCAGGTGCGAGCGCACCGACTGGATCTTGATCGTCGCCCGCGTCAGCTTGACGTCGAACGGGTCGCGCCCGGAGCGCCGGATCGTCAGCTTGATGTCGCTGTTGACCGGTCCGCGCATTTTTTCGACGGCTTCCGGAAGCGTCATCCCCTGCACCGGGTGACCGTCGAGCTGGGTGATCAAATCGCCCGGCTTTAGCCCGGCGTGCGCCGCCGGCGTATCGTCGATCGGCGAGACCACCTTGACAAAGCCGTTATCCATCGAGACTTCGATGCCCAACCCGCCGAACTCGCCGCGGGTCTGCACCTTCATGTCGTTGAAGTTTTTCGCATTCATGTAGTTCGAATGCGGATCGAGCGAGGTGAGCATGCCGTTGATCGCGGATTCGACGAGCGAATCATCGCTGACGTCGGAGGCATAATCGGCCCGCACCAGCTCAAACACTTCACCAAAAAGGTTCAGCTCTTTGTAAGTCTCGGACGAGTTCTGACTTGCCGCGCCCGCATCCTGGCGCAGCGAAAGCGCCACAACAGTCACGGCGATCGCCGCAATTAAACCCAAACGTTTCATGCGCCCACCCTAATGCGCGCGAGGCCGCCGGCTCGCCGAGAACCTAAAAAACTTCTCTCCGTCCTTGGGCCAGCTGTCTTTCGGATCGGCCGGCCCCGATCGGGATGAACCCGGACAATATAAGAAAACCATCCCGCCGATCAAGGCAGGAGCGGTTTTGCCGGTTATTGCGCCGCAATCAGCGAGCGTCCGGTCATCGCCGCCGGCTGGCGCAGGCCGAGCAGGTCGAGCAGGGTCGGGGCGACGTCGGAGAGCCGGCCGTCGGCGAGATGCGCGATCGGGGCAGGTGGATTGACCACGATGAGCGGCACCGGGTTCAGGGTATGCGCGGTATGCGGCTCGCCGGTCTCGGGGTCGCGCATCATCTCGGCATTGCCGTGGTCGGCGGTGATGACGAGGGTGCCGCCCGCCGCCTCGACCGCTTGCGACAATCGGCCGAGACAGGTGTCGACAGTCTCGACTGCTTTGATCGCCGCTGCGATATCGCCGGTGTGCCCGACCATGTCGGCGTTGGCATAGTTGAGCACGATAACGTCGAAAGCGCCGGCCCGGATCGCCGCGACGACCTCGCCGGTCACTTCGAGGGCGGACATTTCCGGCTGCCGGTCGTAGGTGGCGACTTTGGGCGATGGCACCAAAAGCCGCTTTTCGCCGGGAAACACGGTCTCGCGCCCGCCATTGAAGAAGAATGTCACGTGCGCGTATTTCTCGGTCTCGGCGATACGGAGCTGGCCGAGCCCGGCGCTCGACACGACCTCGCCAAACGTGTCGCCGAGGTCCTCGGGCGGAAAAAGCGTTGCGAGAAGGGGGTTCAGCTCGGTCGAATATTCGGTGAGGCCGATTGCCGCGGCAAACGCGATGCGTTTCTGCCGCGAAAAATCGGAAAAATCCGGGTCGAGCAGGGCGGTGGCGATCTCGCGCACCCGGTCGGCACGAAAATTGACGAGCGCCAGCCCGTCGCCGTCGCGCATGCCGCGATAGCCGCCGACAGCGGTCGGCAAGACGAACTCGTCGGTTTCGCCGCGGGCATAGGCTGCGGCCACCGCCGCTGCCGCATCCGCGGCTTGCTCGCCCGCGCCGGCGGTCAAGGTGCGATAGGCTTTTTCGACCCGGTCCCAGCGCCGGTCGCGGTCCATCGCGTAATAGCGGCCGCAGATCGTGGCGATGCGCACGCGGGCGTGGCCCGCGGTGTCGGCGCCGAACCGCTCGAGGTATCCGGCGGCGGATTTGGGCGGGGTGTCGCGCCCGTCGAGAAAAGCGTGGACCGCGACATCGATGCCGGCTGTGGCGAGGATGCGGGCAATGGCCGCGATCTGGCGCTGATGCGAATGCACACCGCCCGGCGACATCAGCCCGGCGAGATGCGCGGTGCCGCGGCGGTCTTTCAAATCGCGGGCAAAGTCGTGCAACGCCGGCAGCGCCGCGAGCTCGCCCGAGGCGATCGCCGCATCGATCCGCGGCAAATCCTGGAGCACCAGGCGCCCGGCGCCGAGATTGGTGTGGCCGACCTCCGAATTGCCCATCTGCCCGTCTGGCAGGCCGACATAATGCTCGCTCGCCTGGAGATGGGCGTGCGGCCAGCGCGCGACCAGCTTGTGCCAGTTCGGGGTCTCCGCCGCAGCAATCGCGTTGTCGTCGGCCTTCGGCCGGTCGCCCCAGCCGTCGAGAATGCACAACACCAGCGGCTTCGGGCGGCGCTCGAAATTCATCGTCTCAGCCTCGGGTCTGCGCCTTGGGTCTATTCCTTGGGCGGCGGCGAAAACGCAACCGCAGCCTCGGTCGTCAACAGCAGGAAGGTAAAGGTCTCCTGCAGATACAGGCGAACAGCCGTGTCGGTGTGGCTCAGATAGCCGATCGAAAAATCCTGACCGATATGCAGGTCGAAATCGCCGCCGCGGGTGGTCAGCACAAAAGCCCCTTCGATGGCCGGCGCCCAGACGATTTCGCCATGGTGGACGCGATGCAGGTGCTCGAGCACCGGGTAGCCGTAATCGCGCGCCTCGGCGACCGCGGTATAAGCCTCGGCGCCCAGCAGCAGCGTATAGGGGCCATTGACGCCGACGAGGCGCAGCTCGCTGAGCGCGTGGGCGATGGCGTCGGGATAATTGCGCACATCGGCCGGCAAGGCCGTGACCGGGTTGCTGGTGCCCTCGCGGATGCCCTCGATGCCGCCGGCGGCATAGCCGTCGAAAATCGCACGGTCCTCGGCAAACGCAATCAGCCGCGCGGCGTCCTTGGCCGGCTGCCAGTCGGAATCGTTGGCGCCGCGCTCGACATCGTCGATCTGCTGGCGGTCGAGCTCGAACGGCACGCGCAGCTCGACCAATGGCTTGACCACGCGCTGGCGGGCGCGGATGCCGTCGCCCGGTGCTGCGATGTTGTGCAAATGGCCGGTGCCGACCGCCGACAGCGCAACTCCGCCCGGCCCATGCACATCCGCCACCCGCCGGCCGGCGAGATAGCGTTTCAAGGTGCGCGAGGCTTCTTCCTCGATCTGGGCCCACGCCGCATCCGAAATCGGCGCCAGCTCGCGGTGCAGATTGTTCATGTCAGGATTTTCCTTTGAGCGATCCGATGCCGAGCGATCCGTCGCCCGGCGGCACGGCAGGTGACGGCGCGGCAGGTGGCGGCGCGGCAGGTGGCGGCGCGGCAGATGGCGGCGCGGCAGGCGGCTGCGCCGGACCCGCTGCGCCCGACGCTTCGGCCCCGTCCGCGGTCACATTTTCCAGAAAGGTTGCCGACGGCACAAAGAAGAGGCTGCCGGTGACGGCGCGGCTGAAATCGAGGAGCCGGTCGTAATTGCCCGGCGGGCGGCCGACAAACATGTTTTCCAGCATCTGCTCGATGGTGCGCGGGCTGCGGCTGTAGCCGATGAAATAGGTGCCGAAATCGCCGCTCCCCGCCTCTCCGAAGACCATGTTGGCGCGCAGGATTTTGATCTCCTGCCCGTCTTCCTCGATGATGTTCAGCGAATTGTGTGCCCAGCTCGGCCGGACCGCTGCGTCGATTTCGATATCGGAAAGCTTGGTGCGGCCGATGATGTGCTCTTGCATTTCGGTCGGGAGCGCATTCCAGCCGGCTAGATCATGCAGGTATTTCTGCACGATGACATAGCTGCCGCCGGCGAATGCCGGGTCCTCGTCGCCGATCAGCGTGAATTGGGCCGCCTCCGCGCCGGCCGGGTTTTCGGTGCCGTCGACAAAGCCCAAGAGGTCGCGCTGGTCGAAATAGCCGAACCCGTGCACCTCGTCCGCCACCGTCGCGGCGCCGCCCAGCCGCGCCATGATCCGGCTCGCCAGCTCGAAGCACAAATCCATGCGCCGCGCCCGGATGTGGAAGAGGATGTCGCCCGGTGTCGCCGGGGCATGGCGGGGACCCGAGCGGATCTCGCGGAAACCGTGCAGCTCGCTCGGCCGCGCTTCGCCGAAAAGGCGGCCCCATGCCTCCGATCCGATGCCCATGACGCAGGAAAGCCCGCCCTCGAGATCGCGAAACCCGACCGCGCGCTGAAGTGCCGCGAGATCGGCGCAGAGCGCTTTTACAGGAACGCAGTTTTCCGCGCCGGGGTTCAGCGTCACGATCAGAAATATCGCGGCGGGGGTGAGGGATGCCGTCACCGCTTGCGCGGCGATGGCCGTCTCATTCGGGGCTTGAGCCGTAGTCATCCGGCGTGACGATGCGATAACCCGGCCGGACGGCGCAAGCGCAATGCGTTCATTCCCGATGATAGGGATGACCGGCCAGGATCTGCTGCGCGCGATAGAGCTGCTCGAGCAGCATGCCGCGCGCCAGAAAGTGCGGCCAGGTCATCGGGCCGAGCGACAGCACCGCGTCGGCGCGATCGAAGACGGCGCGGCCGAGCCCCTCGGCGCCGCCGATCGCAAAGGCGATCTCACGCGTGCCGGCGTCACCCCAGCGCGCCAAGCGCTCGGCAAGGCTCCGGCTCGGCCACATCACGCCGGTCTGGTCGAGCGCCACGAGCGCTGCGCCCGGCGGCAATGATCCCAGGATCAGCTCGGCTTCGCGCGCCTTCACCGCCGCCACCGGCAGAGCTTGACGCAGGGCCAGCTCGACGATTTCAGGGGCCGGCACAATCCGCCCGGCGTAATGCGCGCTGAGCGCGGCGAGCGGGCCGTGGCGAAGCCGGCCGATGACCAGCAGACGAAAACGGATATGGCCTCTCCCGAATTATAGGCTCACCGCTTCGCTGTCGGGGAACGCCTCGGCCCACAGTTTTTCGAGGTTGTAATAAGCCCGGATTTCCGGGCGGAACAGATGCACGATCACGTCGCCGGCATCGATCAACACCCAATCGGCCTGCGCCTTGCCTTCGATCGAGATGCGCGCGCGGCGCGACAGCGCCTGCTCCAGATGCTCGGTCAGCGCCGACACCTGGCGGGCCGAGCGGCCGTTGGCGATCACCATCTGGTCGGCGATCGTGGTTTTGCCGGCAAGCTCGATCGTGACGATGTCCTCGGCCTTGCCGTCTTCGAGCGTCTCCAGGATCAGCCCGAGGAGCGTTGGCGAAGGCGCGATGCGGGGGAGGGGCGTGATTGTGGCGATGCTGGTCAATGCGGGTCTGTGCTCCGTGGTCGAGGGGGTTGCGGAACGGATATCGGTCGCCGAAATCGGGTCGAGCCGGGTGTGAAAGAAGACCCAGGCGGGAGGGTTCGCTTCGGCCAAACGCCGCGCCGCCGCGCCCTTTAGGCGCCGGCGGGCGAAGCGCTGCGCCGGCAATTGGGCCAGCGCATTTGCCGAATAGGACGGCCGGTCGAAAACCGCGATCGGGACCGTCGCAAAGATATCCGGCCAACGCTGCCAATGGCGCAGCTGAGCGAGGTTGTCGCTGCCCATCAGCCACACGAAGCGCAGCTCGGGGAACCGCCGCCGCAACGCTTCGAGCGTGTCGGCGGTGTAGCGCGAGCGCAACCTCGCCTCGAGATCGCTGACCCGGATGCGGGGATGCGGCGCCGCGATTTGCCGCGCGCCGGCGAGCCGGTCGGCAAACGGCGCCATGCCCGAAATCGGCTTCAACGGGTTCTGCGGCGAGACGAGCCACCAGATCTCGTCGAGGTCGAGGCGCCGGAACGCAGTCAGGCTCAGATGCAGATGGCCCGGATGCGCCGGGTTGAACGAGCCGCCGAGAAGCCCGATCCGGCGATGCCGGCGGGTGGCGCCCTCACCCCCCCTACGCCGCAGGCCGGGTCTCCCCTCTCCCGCAGTGCGGGCTACGGTACCGAGCGACGCGAGGCGGGTGAGGGTCAGGGCCGCACCTGCCCGCTGCCGCGCACCAGGTATTTGTAGGTGGTCAGCTGCTCGGCCCCGACCGGCCCGCGCGGCGGCAGGCGCTGGGTCGAGATGCCGATCTCGGCACCCATCCCGAACTCGCCGCCATCGGCGAACTGGGTCGAGGCGTTGACGACGACGATGGCGCTGTCGACCTCGCGCAAGAACCGCTCGGCCGTCGCCTCGTCCTCGGTGACGATCGCGTCGGTATGGTGCGAGCCGTAGCGGGCGATATGCTCGATCGCCGCCCCCACGCCATCGACGACATGCACGGCAAGGATCGCGTCGAGATATTCGGTGCGCCAATCTTCCTCGTTCGCCGGGACCGCCGCCGGATCGATCGCCAAAACTTCGGGGTCGCCGCGCACCTCGCAGCCGGCGGCGCGCAGATCGGCGAGGATCGCCGGCAAATGCGCCACGGCGGGGCGGTCGACCAGCAGGGTCTCGGTGGCGCCGCAGATCGATACCCGCCGCATCTTGGCGTTGAGTGCGATCTTGCGCGCCTTTTCCGGGTCGGCGGCGCGGTCGATATAGGTGTGGCACAGCCCTTCGAGATGGGCGATGACCGGGATGCGGCTTTCGCGCTGCACCCGCTCGATCAGCGACGCGCCGCCGCGCGGCACGATGATGTCGATCGTCCCGGTCATGCCGAGCATCAGCCCGACCGCTTCGCGCTCGCGCGTCGGCACGAGCTGGATCGCGGCTTCCGGCAGCCCTGCCGCGCGCAGCCCTTCGGCGAGGGCGGCGACGAGCGCGCGCGAGGAATAAAAGCTCTCCGAGCCGCCGCGCAGGATCGCCGCATTGCCGGATTTGAGCGCGATCCCGCCGGCGTCCGCGGTGACGTTCGGCCGGCTCTCATAGATGATGCCGATGACCCCGAGCGGCACCGCGAGGCGCTCGATGTCGAGCCCGTTCGGCCGGGTCCAACGCCCGAGGCTGCGGCCGACCGGATCGGGCAATGCGGCGATTTCTTCGAGACCCCCGGCGATCGCCTCGACCCGCTTCGGGTCGAGCGCCAGGCGGTCGCGCAAGACCGGCGACAAATCGCCGGCGGCGTCGAGGTCTTGGCCGTTGGCATCGAGGATCTCGGCCGCCCTCGTCCGCACCGCGCGCGCCGCTTCGCGCAGCGCCTGGGACTTCGCCTCGGCCGAAGCCAATGCGAGCCCGGCCGCGGCTTCGCGCGCCCGGCGGCCGATCGCCGCCATCGCCGCCGCCAGCTCCGGCTCGCGCACCGCTGGGCTGCGGACCGCTGGGCTGCGGACCGCTGGGCTGCGCAACAGGGTCTCGCCGGGCATCGGGTTTGGGCTCATCGGGCCTCGGTCACCACCAGATCGTCGCGATGAATGATCTCATCTCGCCCACGGTAGCCGAGGATGGCGGCGATTTCACCACTCTTGTGCCCGGCGATGCGGCAAATATCGCCGCTCGAATAGGCCGAGACGCCGCGCCCGGCCTCCGCCCCCGAGCGGTCGCGGACAATGACCGCATCGCCGCGCTCGAAGGTGCCTTCGACGCCGACCACACCGGCCGGCAAGAGGCTTTTGCCGCGGCGCAGCGCGCCGACGGCGCCATCATCGACGACAACCGTGCCCGACGGGTTGAGCGCGGCGGCGATCCAGGCCTTGCGCGCGGAGCGCGGCTCGCCGCGCGGCAGAAAGAGGGTCGCCCGGCCGCCGGCTTCGATCGCCGCGAGCGGCCCCGGTGCGGTCGCCGTTTTGCGCGAGCCGCGCGCGATCAGCATGTGGCAGCCGGCATCGGTCGCGATGCGGGCTGCGGCGAGCTTGGTCACCATGCCGCCCGAGCTGTAGCCGGGGGCGGCGGCGCCGGCCATCGCCTCGATCTCGGGCCCGATCTCGGCGACGAGCGGGACATGCCGGGCATCGGGCTCGCGCCGCGGGTCGGCGCTGTAGAGGCCGTCGATGTCGGAGAGCAGCACCAGCATGTCGGCGCTCGTCATCTGCGCGACGCGCGCGGCGAGCCGGTCGTTGTCGCCAAAGCGAATTTCGGCGGTGGCGACGGTATCGTTCTCGTTGACGAGCGGCACGGCACCGAGCGCCAAGAGCTGGGCGAAGGTCGCACGCGCGTTCAGATGCCGGCGCCGCGCCTCGGTGTCTTCGAGGGTCAGCAGGATCTGGGCGACAGTGATGCCGTGACCGGCGAGCGCCTCCTGATAGGCATGGGCGAGGCGGATCTGGCCGGTCGCCGCCGCCGCCTGCTTTTCCTCGAGCCGCAGCCGGTTGCCGGCGAGCCCGAGATGGCGCCGGCCGACCGCCACAGCCCCCGAGGAGACGAGGATCACCTCCTGCCCACGCGCCCGAAAGCGGGCCACATCCCCGGCCAGGGCATCGAGCCAGGGCCGGCGAATTTCACCGCCATCGCCCACCAGCAGCGCCGACCCGATCTTGACCACCAGCCGGCGCGCGCCCGCCAACGCCTCGGCCGGCGTGCCCCCCTCGCTCGACGTTCCCCCCACCTCACCCTCCCCGTCGCTGGCGCGCCGCGGCCCCTCCCTCTCCCCCCCTAAAGGGCAGAGAGGGCCATTTCAGCTCCCTCTCCGCCCGCCTGCGGGGGGAGAGGGTTGGGGTGAGGTGGGCAATCAGCACGTCGCCGGCGGCCGCGGCTTTGCGCGTGCGGGCCAGGCCGCGGCGCTCGCGCGCGGTGCCGGCGATCTTGTCCCCGAAGATTTTCCCGCAGTCGGCGGCCTTCAGCGGGGCCCGCTGAAGGTCGAGATTCTGGTCGTCGGTCGAGACGCGAGCAGAGCCGAAACGCATCGGCCCTTTTGCGCCTGAACTCTTGCGGCTTGCAAGCCTTTGATATAGCTCGCCTGCGCCTCGGTCGCAAAAATCCTCGTCTTTGCAACTCCCGACCGTCGGTTAAGAACGAATCGGTATTTTATCGGTTATTTCCTTGAGTTTCGCTATTGTCTTGGACAACGTGTCGGGTAGGGTAAATCTTGATTTCTTTGTGTCTCGTTAAACGAGAAGATCGTATCCGTCATCGTGGATGCGAGATTGGCGGGGCCAGTCATCAGGGTCTCGTCGGACGGCGCGCGCCGTGGCGCACGCGCAGGATCACCACGCGGTTCGGCTCGACCCGGTAGCGGATGATGAAGGGGCGGGCAATCGTGCTCTCACGGAGCTGCGTGCCGGGAACCTGACGACCGCGATAGGGAAAGGTAGTGAGGCTGTTTCCCGCCTCGATGATCCGGTCGGCCATGTCCCGCGCGGCATAGGGATTAAAATTTCCGATGTAGCGGCGGATGCCCTCAACGTCGGCCAGAGCCGAAAAAGTCCAAACGACCGGCGTCACCGGGGCTTGGGAACGGGACAGGGCAATTCGTCAGGCGCGCCCCACGACCGGAGCCACTTCACCACTTCCTCGTGCGGCACTACCCGTCCGGCGGCAACATCGCCCTCGGCCTCGGCAATCGCGCGCGCCTCGGCGTCCTCGTCGATGTCGTCAAAAATGGTCTTGGTCTTTGCCATCACTTTCCCCGCACGCCATCTGTATATTATCGCACGTCCTGCGTACCGAAAAGCTAATGTTTTTGCCGGACGGTGCAAGCGCCCGGCGGGCGCGCGCCTCGGCCGCCGTGCTCGCTACGAGGTTTGCAGGAGCGAACCCACTGCCGCCCTTTCGCCTTCCCGCGCACGCTCCTCGGCGAGCACGTCGAACAACGCCGCCAGCATGGCCGGCACGCCCTCGCCGCTCACACCGGACAGCGGCAGCACGCGCGTGCTGCGTCCGGCGGCGCGCTGCAACTGCCGCCGCGTCGCCGCGACCGCCTCGGGGTCGAGCGCGTCGATTTTGTTGAGGCCGACGATTTCCGGCTTGTCGGCGAGGCCGTGGCCGTAGGCGGCCAGCTCGCCGCGGATCGTGCGGTAGGCGGCGGCGACATCGTCGAGGGTGCCGTCGACAAGGTGCAGGATAAGGGCGCAGCGCTCGACATGGCCGAGAAAGCGGGTGCCGATCCCGGCACCTTCGCTCGCATGCTCGATCAGGCCGGGCAAATCGGCCAGCACGAATTCTTCGTCGTCGAGGCGTACCGTCCCGAGCTGCGGCTTCAACGTGGTGAACGGGTAATCGGCGATCTTGGGCCGGGCATGCGAGACCGCGGCGAGCATTGTCGACTTCCCGGCGTTCGGCAGGCCGACGAGACCGATATCGGCAATCAGCTTCAACCGCAGCCACACCCAGGCCTCGCCGCCCGGCCAGCCCGGATCGGCGCGGCGCGGCGCGCGGTTGGTGGCGCTCTTGTAGCGGGCATTGCCAAAGCCGCCGTCACCGCCGCGCAGCAGCACGCGGCGCTCGCCGGCGCGGGTGAGGTCGGCGAGAACGAGGCAATTTTCCTCGTCCATGATCTGGGTCCCGACCGGGACGGTCAAAACGAGGTCGTCGGCGCCGGCTCCGGTTTTGTTGCGGCCGGCCCCGCCGCGCCCGTTCGGCGCGCGGAAATGCTGGCGATAGCGGTAATCGATCAGGGTGTTCAGATTGTCCGCCGCGACCAAGACGATGTCGCCGCCCTTGCCGCCGTCGCCGCCGTCGGGGCCGCCGAACTCGATAAACTTCTCACGGCGAAAGCTCATCGCCCCGCGGCCGCCGTCGCCGCTTTTCAGGTAAATCTTGCATTGGTCGAGAAATTTCATCGAGCCCAAGACATTGGTTTAGAAATATCAGATCGTAAGACCGTCTCGAAGTGCGATTGCCCCTGGCCCCTGCTTTCGAACGTGTGAGGATATTGGCTGCATCGCGGTCGTGCGTGCTTCGAGACGCGCCACGGGCGCTCCTCAGCATGAGGCAGCCTTTGGATCCCTTTGACGGCATCAGGAAAGAGTCCTCGTCCTGAGGAAGCTGCGAAGCAGCCATCTCGAAGGACGCCTTCACACGCCTCTGCGCGGGGGCGACGGTGCGGCATTGAAGCCGTTTCCCTCATTTCGATCCGCGCTCAAACGAAAAGAGGGGAACGCGGCCGTTCCCCTCCGGCTTGCGACATCGGGGGAACGGCTATTCGGCCGCCTCGGCCTGCGTCGGCGGCGACACGACGGAGACATAGGTGCGCCCGCCGAGCCCCTTGCGAAAGGTGACCGCGCCGGGTGAGGTCGCGAACAGCGTGTGGTCGCGGCCGATGCCGACCTGCGCGCCGGGGTGAAACTTGGTGCCGCGCTGGCGCACGATGATGTTGCCGGGGATGACGATCTCGCCGCCGAATTTCTTGACGCCGAGCCGCCGGCCGCGGCTGTCGCGCCCGTTGCGCGAGGAGCCGCCGGCTTTTTTATGCGCCATTAGTCTCTCCTTCTCCGTCTGCCGGCGCCGCCGTCTCGGATGCTGCTGCCGCGGTATTGATCCCGGTCACGCGCAGCACGGTCTGGTGCTGGCGATGGCCTTTTTTGCGCCGGTAGTTTTGCCGCCGCTTTTTCTTGAAAACGATGATCTTGGGCGTCCGGCTTTGCTCGACGATCGTGGCGCTGACCGAGGCACCCTCGATCAGCGGCGCGCCGGCCGACACCGCCGCACCGTCGGCCACCATCAGCACCTCGGCGAAATCGATCGTGCTGCCAGGCTCGCCGTCGAGCCGCTCGACGGCGATGACATCGTCCTTGGCGACCCTATATTGCTTGCCGCCAGTGCGGATCACTGCAAACATGATGCTCGGTTATGTGGTTGCCGCGCGCCCGGTTTCGAGGCGCGGCCCGTACTATAGCGCCCGCGGCCGTCCGTCAATGGCGGCGCTGTCGGGTGATGTCGGACAATGGCGGGCGGCATGAGCCGCGCCGGCCGCCTGGTGGCGGCGGCGGCGATGCTGGGCCTCGGCCTTGCCGCTCGCTCTGCCGTCGCCGACGAGCTGGCGCTGCCGCAAAAAATCGAACGCGACACCACGATCACCGCCATTTATCGCTTTGCCCACCCGGCGACGGGGCACGGCTTTCTCGATACCGAATGGACCGACACGACCGGCCGGGTCGTCGAGCGCCGGCATATCGCGCTCGATCTCGACCGCGCTGCCGAGACCGGCTTTGCGCTCGATTTGCGGCGGGCCGTGGCGATCGGCAACACCCTCGCCGCTCATCTCTCCTTTGACGAGGCCGGCAAAGGCGGGCCTGCCGTGCATCGCGAGCAGGACGAAACGACGTCCTTTGTCGTGCCGCCGCCCGACCATCCGTGGCGCGATTACCAGATCATCATGTGGCAGCCGCAGAGCGCCGCCGGCTACACCGCGCTGAAACGGCTCGGCGTCACGGCCGGAATGGTCGAAGCCGATCATCGCAGCCGATCGGGCACCTACAAACGGGACATGCTGGCAGCGCTCGTCGAGGCCAATTTGCGCTGCTATCTCGAAAACATCGCCACCGACTTCTACTCTCCCTACCATCGCGCGTCGGCAGGACGGCCGGTCAATTGGCGGTTCGCCGCGGCCAAAGAGCTTTATCGGCAAGACCCGCGCGACCTCTCGGCCTTTATCCGCGAGCCGAGCCTGTCGGACCCGGCGTGGCTCGAGAGGATTTCCGAGCGGCTCGGCCGGGACGTCGCGGCCCTGCGCCCTTATCGGCCGCTCTATTACAGTCTCGGCGACGAAACCGGGATCGGCGATCTGTCGGCGTTCTGGGATTTCGATTTCTCCGAATATTCTCTGGCAGGCTTTCGCGCTTGGCTGCGCGGTCGCTATGACAGCCTGGCTGCGTTAAATCGGCAGTGGGGCTCCGATTTCCACGATTGGGCGGCGGTCGAGCCGATGACGACGGCGGAGGCGCTGACCCGCCGCGACCAGAATTTTTCGGCCTGGGCCGATTTCAAGGAGTGGATGGATGTCGCCTTTGCCCGCGCCATCGCCGCCGGCACCGCGGCCGTGCATGCCGCCGATCCCGACGCGCTGGCGGCGATCGAAGGCGCGCAAATCCCCGGCTGGGGCGGCTACGACTATGCGCGCCTCGCCGGCAGCGTCGATTTGATGGAGCTCTATGATTACGGCGACAACATCGAGCTCGTCCGCTCGCTCAATCCAAAGATGGTCATGCTGACGACCTCGTCTCGCGGCGGCCCGGCCGAAACCCACCGGGTCTGGCGCGAATTGCTGCGCGGGACGCGCGGCCTCGTGCTGTGGGACGAAAACCACGAATTCGCCGGAACCGACGACGAGCTCGGGGCGCGCGGCAGCGAAGCCCAATCTTATTATCGCGAAATCCGCGGCGGCATCGGCGCCCTCTTGATCAACAGCCGGCGGCGCCTCGACCCGATCGCCATCCTCTATTCGCCGGCAAGCATGCGCGTGCGCTGGCTGCTCGACCGGCGGACCGGCGGCGGCGACTGGTCGCGCCGCGATGCCAGCAGCGAATATCAGGACGGTGCAGTCCGCAGCGCCACGCGCAGCATGGTGCGTGCGATCGAGCATCTCGGGCTGCAGCCGCGGTTCGTTTCGACCGCGATGGTCGAGCATGGCGATCTGCGTCGAGACGGGTACCATCTGCTGATGCTGCCGCAGACGATCGCGTTGTCCTCGGCCGCAGCCGACGCCATCCGAGACTTTGTCCGGCACGGCGGCATCGCGGCTGCCGATGGCGAGCCCGGTCTCTTCGACGAGCACGGCCGGCGTCTCGGGGAGCCTCGGCTGGCCGAGCTGTTCGAGGGTCACGGCGCCGGCAAGGCCGCGGCCGATAGCGGCGGGCGCGCGGTCCGCCTGCCTTCGCGCTCGGCGGCGCCGGACGATTATCGTGCGGTGATGGCAAAGCTCGTCTCCGCCGCCGGAGTTGCCCCGGCCTTTCCGGTGACCGGTCCCCATGGCGAAAGGATCGCCGATGTCGACACCTATGTCTTCGAGGATCAAGGGGTAAGGATCCTCGCGCTGCAACGCGAGCCCCCCGGTCCATCCGAGCAAAGCCCGCCCGGCCGAGAGACCGTTGTCGTTGCGTTGCCGCGGCCACTCGAGGTCCACGACCTGCGGACCGGATGGGCGTTGGGCAAGCGCGACCGGATCACGATCGACCTCGACCCGATCGAGCCGACCTTGCTCGCGCTGTCGGATCGCCCGCTCGCGCCCCCCGCGATTTCCGGCCCCGCCGGCGCGCAGCTCGGAGCCAATGTCGAGCTCGTGGTGCGCAGCAGCGAGCCGAGCGCGTTCGATGTCGTCCATGTCGATGTGATCGATCCCGATGGCCGCGTTGTCCGGCACTACTCGCAAAACTTGTTCACGCGAGGCGGATCGGCGGCGATGCTGCTGCCGCTGGCGGTCAACGACAAGACCGGGGTTTGGGAAATCCGCGCCAGGGATGCGCTGAGCGGTGCCGCGTCGTCCCAGGAGCTCCGCGTTCATCACTAGCCGGCAACCACCCCCTATCTGCATTCATGGTTTCGACACAGTAAGGTTTGGCTGATAATGATCGCGGAGAATTGGTTACGCCGTGAGCTTGCGCGTTGGCCGCTGGCCGGATAGACCGATGCGGATTTTTTTCATTTGCCGGCGGGTGCCGTTTCCGCCCGACCGCGGCGACAAGATCGCGACCTTCAATGTGATCCGTCACCTCGCCAAGCAGCACGAGGTGCACGTCTTCTGCCTCGGCGACGGCGCCGAGGATATTGCCAACGCGAGCGGTCTCGACGACTGCGCCAAAAGCGTCACTGCCGTGCCGGTAGGCGGCGCCGCCATCCGATGGCGGGCGGCCAAAGCGCTGCTGACCGGGGAGCCGCTATCGGTCGCCGCCCTCGACGAAACCGAGCTGCACGACGAGATCAGACGCAAATACGATGCGCTGAGGCCCGACCTGATCCTCGTTTACAGCAGCAATGTTGCGCAATTTGCCGAGCATTTCCCGCTGACCCCGCGGGTCATGCAGTTCGGCGATCTGGACTCGTTGAAATGGGGGCAATACGCCGTCCGCTCGCCGATCCCGTTGAAATGGGTTTACGCCGCCGAGGAGCGGCGATTGCTCGCCTATGAGCGGCGCATTGCCGAAGAATTTTCTGCCTCGCTGGTGCATACCGCGCAGGAGCAGAGCGACTTCGAGCGTCTCATCCCGGGGGTGCCGGTGGCGCTCGTCGGGAACGGCGTCGATCTCGACCATTTCCGCTCCGCCGGCCGGGTGAAGGAGCCGGGCGGGATCGTCTTTACCGGGGTTATGGATTACCGGCCGAATGTCGATGCCGTGCAGTGGTTCTGCGACGCGGTGCTGCCCTTGGTGCGGGCGCAAATCCCGCAAGCGAGCTTTACGATTTGCGGCAATCGCCCGGCGCGGCCGGTGCGGCGCTTGGCCCGGCGCCCGGGTGTTCTGGTGACGGGATGGGTCCCCGACACGCGGCCCTATCTCGACCGGTCGCAAGTCTTTGTCGCGCCCTTGCGCATGGCCCGCGGCATCCAAAACAAATTGCTCGAAGCGCTGGCGATGGGCTTGCCCTGCGTCGCCTCGACCGCGGCGTGGCGCGGCACCGCCCTTGCGCATGGCGACGGGATCATGGCGAGCGACGCGGCCGAAGAGTTTGCCGGGCATGTCGCCAGGCTGCTGCGGGACGGCGCCTACCGCGTTGAGATGGCGGCAAAGGCGCGCGCCGCGGTCGAAGCGCATTACCGCTGGGAAACCCAGCTGGCGCCGCTCGACCGGATCATCGACGGGCTGGCGCCAGCGCCGGCGCTGCAAGGCGCCGGGTAGCTCTCAGGCGGCGTCGACCAATACCAGCTCGGCATCGTCGAGGGCGCGGATCTCGAGCGCTGTCTCGTCATGGATCGCCGCCCCGTCGCGGGCGTCGAGCCGCACCCCGTTGACCTCGACCGCACCGATGGCCGGGACGAGGTAGAGATGGCGCTGGCGGCCGGCGGCATAGGGGAGGCTCTCGCCGGCGCGCAACGTCGCGCCCAGCACGCGGGCGTCGGTGCGGATCGGCAAAGCTTCGGTATCGGCCTCCAAGCCGCTGGCCAAGACCGCAAAGCGGCCGGAACGGTCGCCTTTGGGGAATGGGCGCGTCCCCCAGGACGGCGGCCGGCCGCGGCTCGTCGGCTGTATCCAGATTTGGAACAGCGTCGTCGTTCCCTTCTCCCGATTGAATTCGGCATGGCGAATGCCGGTGCCGGCGCTCATCACCTGCACGTCGCCGGCGAGGGTGCGGCCCTTGTTGCCGAGGCTGTCCTGGTGCGTCACCGCTCCTTCGCGCACATAGGTGACGATCTCCATATCGGCGTGCGGATGCGGCGGAAAGCCGGTGTCGGGGGCGATCGCGTCGTCGTTCCATACCCTGAGCCGGCCCCAGCCCATGCGCGCCGGGTCGTGGTAGTCGGCGAACGAGAAATGATGCTTGGTGTCGAGCCAGCCGAGACGGGCGCCGCCGAGGCTGGCAAACGGCCTGCGTTCGATCATGTTGACCTTCCTGATCAGCCGGGCGCGAGGCGCCGCGGAGAATGACCATCAGGTCGTGCTCGGAGCCCCGGTTTGGAAGGGCTGAAACGGCAGGGCAGGGACCCGCGCCGGCGCCGCTGCGGGCCGGAATGTCTCGACCGGCGAGCCCGCCCGCCATAATATCGGGCATTGCCACGGAGGAGAGCGGCGATGGCCGACGACCATGCCCATCCGCATCAGCACGGGGCCGGCTCGGAATTGTCCGAGATGGATGTGCGGGTGCGGGCGCTCGAAACGATCCTGACCGAGAAGGGCTATGTCGACCCGGTGGCGCTCGACCGGATCATCGAGAATGTCGAGACCAAGATCGGCCCGCATATCGGCGCGCGCATCGTCGCCCGCGCCTGGAGCGACCCCGAATTCAAAAAGCAGCTGCTGGCCGATGCGACCGAGGCGGTCAACGCGCTCGCGGATTTCGATCCGGTGTCGAGCCATCTGATCGCGGTCGAGAACACGGCCGCCACCCATAACCTCGTCGTGTGCACCTTGTGCTCGTGCTATCCGTGGTCGGTGCTGGGGCTGCCGCCGGTCTGGTACAAATCGGCGCCCTACCGCTCGCGCGCGGTCATCGACCCCAAGGGCGTCCTCGCCGATTTCGGCGTGAGCTTGCCGCCCGCGACCGAAATCCGGATCTGGGATTCGACCGCCGAAACGCGGTTTCTGGTTTTGCCGATGCGGCCGGAGGGCACCGACGGGTGGAGCGAGGACGAGCTCGCGAGCCTCGTCACCCGCGACTGCATGGTCGGCACCGGGCTGCCGAAGCGCCCCGCCGCTCGGCAGGAGGCTGCGGCGTGACCAACTCGCTGCACGATATGGGCGGCATGCACGGCTTTGGCCCGGTCGAGCCGGAAGCCGGCGAGCCGGTGTTTCATGCGCGCTGGGAAGGCCGCGTGCTGGCGCTGCAGCGGGCGATGGGCTTTACCCGGCTGTGGACGATCGATGGCGGGCGCGCCGCGCTCGAGCATTTGCCGCCGCTCGATTACCTCGGCTCCTCCTATTACCGGCGCTGGTTTCTCGGCCTGGAGCAGCGGCTGATGCGGCGCGGGCTCGTCGGCGCGGACGAGATCGCCGCCGGCCGGTCGTTGCGGCCGGGGACCCGGCTGAACCGGACCATGACGGCCGAGGACGCGCGGAAATTTCACTGGGCGGATTTCGAGCGCCCGGCGCCGGGTCCGGCGCGCTTCAAGAAAGGCGACCCGGTTCGCGCCCGGAACCTCAACCCCGCCACCCACACCCGCCTGCCGCGCTATGCCCGCGGCAAGACCGGCACAATCGAGGCGGTCCGCGGCTGCCATGTCTTTCCCGACACCGCCGCCCTCGATGCCGGCGACAACCCGCAATGGCTCTACGCGGTGGTGTTCTCGGCCCGCGAATTATGGGGCGAGGATGCCGACCCCGCGGTCAAGGTGTCGATCGAGGCGTTCGAGCCCTATCTCGAACCGGCATGACGGCAATCGACCAGGCCGCCGCCTTGCCGGGCCTCCCGCTCGGCCCCGACGGCCCGGTGTTCCGGGCGCCGTGGGAGGCGCACGCCTTTGCCATGGCTTTGAGCTTGCACGAGCGGGGCCTTTTCACCTGGCCCGAATGGGCCGCGGCGCTGGCCGCCGAGATCGCGCGCGCGCAGGCGGCGGGCGACCCCGATCGCGGCGATACTTATTATTCTCATTGGCTCGCCGCCCTCGAGCAGCTCGTCGCTCGGAAGCAAGTGACAGACGAAAAAGCCCTCACGCGCCATCGCGCCGCATGGCGCCGCGCCGCAGAGCGCACTCCGCACGGCGCTCCGATCGAATTGCAGCCCGGCGACTTTCCTTCCTGATCCCCGCCGAGCGCGGCGGCGGGAACCTTTTGCCGCGGCGCCGCATCTAACGGGTCCGAGCCGTCCGGAGAACCCGATGCCGTCGATCGAGACCGAGCTTTTGCCGTGCAATGCGCCCGATGCCGAGCTCGTCGCCTCGCTGCGGGCCGGGCATGCGCCGGCTTTCGCCGCGCTGATGCGGCACAACAACCGGCGGCTTTATCGGCTGGCGCGCGGCGTTGTCGGCGACGATTGGGAAGCCGAAGAGGTGGTGCAGGAAGGTTATCTGCGCGCCTTCACCCACCTCGACAGCTTTAAGGGCGGCTCGAGCCTCGCCACCTGGCTCGCCCGCATCGTGCTCAACGAGGCGCTCGGCCGGCTGCGGCGGCGCCATCCGACGGTCGAGCTCGACGAGACAACCGACGCTTGCGCTGCCGACGGCACTTTGGGGATTCGGGACGCCGCGTGTCCGGAACGGGCGACGGCGCGGCGCGAGGTCCGGCGCGCGATCGAGCGCGCAGTGGACCAGCTGCCGCCGGCGTTTCGTGCGGTCTTTGTCATGCGCGCCATCGAGCAGCTGAGCATCGAGGAAACCGCACTTTGCCTCGGCATTCCGGGCGAGACGGTCAAGACCCGGCTGCATCGTGCGAACAAGCTCTTGCGCCGGGCGCTCAGCGCCGAATTCGGCTCGATTTTGGATGCTGCGTTCCCGTTTCTGGGCGCGCGCTGCGACCGGATGGTCGAGGGCGTCCTCAAACGCCTCGGTCTTCCGGCCGATATCGGCTGAACCGCCGGTCACCTTTTTTCCCGAGCACAAGGAGAGAGCTCATGCGTATCGCTGCTGCGGCTTTTGGCATCCTGGCGCTGACCGCGCTGCCGGCGCTCGCCCAAAACGTCGCCAAGGCGCCGCCGGGGGGCGACTACAAAAGGGTCAGCACGCTCGTCAAATTGCCGGATTTTCTGCCCGGCCTCGGCACCCTCTATGTCAATCCGAAGACGCTGCCGGCGGGCCCCTTTCTCGCCTATGACCATCAGGGCCGCCTCGTCAGCACGATCTACATGATCCCGCTCGCCGACATGCAGAGCCAGAAGGCGTTTCCCGAGCTGGCGTCGCCCGGCGGCCGGGTGGACCATGTCAGCATCTATTACAATGCCGGGCATCCGGGCGTCCCGGTGCCGCATTACCATATCGTGCTGTGGCACGTCTCGAAGGCCCAGGAAGCGCTGGTCGCAAAATAAGGAGCGCGATTTTCCGATGGCAATCTCACGGCGGGTGCTGATCGGCGCAGCGGTTGCATTGACGGTAACCGACGGCCGGCCGCCGCCGGCCGGCGCCGACGAGCCGATCAAGGAAGCGGACAAGATCAAGCAGGCGGACGCCAAATATCAAAAGGAGCCCAAAGGCCAGCAGCGCTGCGAGATCTGCCTGCAATTCCAGCCGCCGGCGAGCTGCAAGATCGTGCAGGGCCCGATCATCCCACAAGGCTGGTGCCAGTTTTTCGCCGCCAAGGAAAACGCGCACTGACGCACCGGCCTGTTGGCCCGCGCTAAAAAGCCGGTATCCTCGCCCCGGCAAAGAGCGAGGAGGAGCCAATGGCGAGGGCGAGCCGGCCGGCGGAGTGGGGCCGCACCATCGAGCACCCGAACGACGCCTGGCTCGCCGGGCAGGCGCCGGAGCCGGTGCTCGACCCCGATCTGCCGATCATCGACCCGCATCATCATTTCTGGGAGCGCCGGGGCGGCGCGCCCGGCCATCGCTATCTGCTCGACGAGCTGCTCGCCGACATCGACACCGGCCACAATATCGAGGCGACGGTGTTTCTCGAATGCCGCTCGATGTATCGCGCCGGCGGCCCGCCCGAGATGCAGCCGGTCGGCGAAACCGAATTCGTCGCCGGTCTCGCGGCGATGAGCGCGAGCGGCGGTTATGGCAAGACGCGGGTCGCCGCCGGCATCGTCGGCTATGCCGATTTGACCCTGGGCGCGCGGGTCGAGCCGGTGCTCGAAGCGCATATCCGCGCCGGCGGCGGCCGGTTTCGCGGGGTGCGTCATTCGGCCGGCTGGGATCAGAGCGACACGATCGGCAACAGCCGCTCCGACATGCGGCCTGGGCTTTACGCGCGGCCCGATTTTCGCGCCGGCCTCGCCAGGCTCGCCGCCCGGGGCTTGAGCTTCGACGCCTGGCTCTATCATCCCCAGCTCGCCGATGTCGTCGATCTCGCCCGCGCCTTCCCGGCCGCCCCCATCGTCATGGGCCATGTCGGCGGCGTCCTCGGCTACGGCCCCTATGCCGGCAAAAAGGACGAGGTGTTTGCGGCATGGCGGCGCTCGATGACCGAACTCGCGGCCTGCCCCAATGTCGTCGTCAAGCTCGGCGGCCAGATGCGCCGGCTCGCCGCCTTTGATTACGGCGCCGCCGAGAAGCCGCCTTCGTCGGAGGAGCTGGCCGGATATTGGCGGCCTTTCATGCAGACCTGCATCGAGCTCTTCGGCGCCGAGCGGTGCATGTTCGAGAGCAATTTCCCGGTCGAGAAAATCGGCACCGGCTACGCCGTCCTGTGGAACGCCTTCAAGCGCATCGCCGCCGGCGCGTCGCCGGACGAAAAGCGCGCCCTCTTCGCCGGCACCGCCCGCCAATTCTACCGATTGGGTGAGCGGTAAGGCGCAAAGTGAAGAGCTAATCGTCATTCCCGCGCAGGTGCGTATGAAGAAATTGCTTCTGAGAAGAATCGTTATTCCGGGGCGGTCCGAAGGGCCGAGCCCGGAACCCAAGAACATTTGCATTTCCGATATGTTTGCAGCCCGGTGTTCACGGGTTCCGGGCTCGCGGGCTGCGCCCGCGCCCCGGAATAACGGCGGTATGGTATTTCTTCAGAAGCTCGAAAGCGGGCGGCCGACTGTGTGAACAACAGACCGCTTCGTGTATAAGTCTTTACCAGTCGGCTAGACCACGGTTAGGCCGAATTTCTCTAAATCGGAAGC
>CAVPDQ010000025.1:0-18601 GCA_963702685.1 uncultured Alphaproteobacteria bacterium
TGATGCAACCTGATCGGATCTCGGGCTAGCGCTCGGTCAATTTCAGCTCGATGCGGCGGTTCTTGCGAAAAGCTTCCGGCGTGTCGGCGGGATCGATCGGCTGCAGATCAGCAAAGCCGGCGGCGGCCAATCGTTCGGCCGGAATTCCCTGGGATATCGCATAGCGCACGACCGACAGCGCGCGGGCGGTCGACAATTCCCAATTCGACGGGAACTGCGCGGTGCTGATCGGGCGATGGTCGGTATGACCGTCGACGCGGAGCATCCAGTCGATATCGGGCGGGATTTTCGCGGCGATCTCTTTCAGCGCGGCGATGACCGGATCGAGCGCCTTTTTGGCGTCGTCGGTCAAATCGGCGCTGCCCGGCGCGAACAACACCTCGGACTGGAACACAAAGCGGTCGCCGACCACGCGGATCCCCGGCCGGTCGCCCAAAATCTCGCGCAGCCGGCCGAAGAATTCCGAGCGGTAGCGCGACAATTCCTCGACCTTGTTGACGAGCGCCAGGTTGAGCTTTTTGCCGAGATCGGCGATCTGGGTCTGCTGGGTCTTGACCTTGCCCTCGGACAGGTCGAGCGCCGCGGCGATCCGGCTCAATTGCTCGCGCAACGCGGCGATCTGGGTGTTCAACGCATCGATTTGGGCAAGCGCGTTGCTGCTGACCTCTTTTTCCGCGGCGAGCGCCTGCTCGGCCTTGTCGGCGCGGCCCGCCAGCTCCTTCAGACGCGTGTCGCGCCCGGCGATCGCGGTTTGCGCCTGCGAATTCTGCTGCTGCTCGGTGGCGAGCTCGGTCTTCAGCGTCGCCGCCGCCTGCGCCTGGAGGCCGAGATCGGCGACTTGCGCCTTGAGCTTGGTGCGCTCGGCCTCGACGCTGGCGAGCTGGGCCGAAAGGCCCGCCGCACCCTGCGTCAATTTGCTGTTGGCCTGTTTTTCGAGCGACAGCAGATCGGCGAGCTCATCCACCTGATGCTGCAATTTCTGCAATGCCTGATTGCGGCCCGACAGCGCCGCCGACAAATACAGCTGGCCGGCGGTAAACACCAATAAAATAAAAATAATCACCATCAATAATTGCGACAGGGCATCGACAAAGCCCGGCCAGATGTCGATGCTCGAACGCGGCGAATGTCTTCGAACGATGGCCATGGCTCGATCCGGCGCCTGCGCTCAGCGGTTTTCTTCGGCGAGCGCGGCGATGGTGCGAGCGAGAATGCGGATCTCGCCGCGCAATTCCTGCACGCTTTGCGCCCGGCCCTGGTTCAGCTCTTCGAGCAGGCGCGCGATATAGCCCTCGATGTTGCGCAGATGGCCGCGCAGCATATCGTCCTGGCCGAGCGAGCTTTCGCCGAGATCGGCGAGGCGGGTCAGCGACGGCTTCAGCTCGAGCTGGT
Source organism: uncultured Alphaproteobacteria bacterium (assembly GCA_963702685.1). GTDB lineage: Bacteria > Pseudomonadota > Alphaproteobacteria > ATCC43930 > CGMCC-115725 > AP-15. The sequence continues at coordinate 1,393 of CAVPDQ010000025.1, forward strand.
TCTCGGCCAGCCGCACCATCAGCAATTGGCCCGCCTTCATCTGCTCGCCGAGGACGCTCAAGCGGTCGGTAAGACTGGCCAGGGTCGAGTTGGCGCCGATCCGGCTCTCCTCGCCGCGCGCCATGATGCGCTGCAAATTTTCGAGGCTGTCCGCGGTTTGCTCGAGGAGCGCCTGGATATAGGCCGGGACCGACGCGTCGCCGCCGTCGCCGAGCGCGCCGCCGGAGAGCCGGGTATAGGTCGAGAGCCACTCTTCGAGGTCGTTGTAGAAGCGGTTTTGCGCCTGCCCCGCCTGCAGGTCGAGAAAGCCCAGGACCAGGCTGCCGGCGAGCCCGAACAACGACGAGCTGAATGCCGTGCTCATGCCCGAGAGCGGCGATTCGAGCCCCGATTTCAGATTGGCGAAGGCGCTGGAGAGGTCGGTGCCGCCGACGTTCAACCCGCCGATCACGCCGCCGACCGAGCGCACCGTTTCGAGGAGCCCGTAAAAGGTGCCGAGGAGGCCGAGAAAGACCAAGACGCCGATCAGGTAGCGCGAGGTCTCGCGCGATTCGGCGAGGCGCGAGCCAATGCCGTCGAGCAAGGTTTGCAGCGAGGTCGCCGACAGGCTGACGCGCCCGCCGTGGCGCAGATTGAGCATGCGCGCCATCGGCGCCAAGAGCCGCGGCGGCCGGCCGACCGGCGCCTCTTCACCGGCCTCGCGGTGGCGAAAGCCCTCGATCCAATCGCTCTCCGGGTCGAGCAGCAGCACCTGGCGGAAAATGTAGACGATGCCGGCGAGGAGGATGCCGAGGATCACCCCGTTCACCCCCGGATTGCCCATAAAGGCGGCCGACAGCGGACGGCCGAGCGCCGCCGCCAGCGCCGCGACGAGCACGATAAAAAGCGCCATCCGCACGAGAAACCGGCGCGAGCGGTTCATGCCGGCAACCGACCGAACGCTATGCACATGCGAACCCTGCCCCTGACCGGCCGTATCCGGCCGCGCACCCCAGACCACCGCCGCCAGACTACCGCCGAATAGTAGCCCGATCCTATCGGACAATCGAGCAAATCACCCGGCGGCCGGCGCGGTGCGCGAGGCCTCCCGGATCAAGGCCGCGAGCGGCAGGTGCAGATGGTCGTTGGCGGCGAGCACATCGCCCTTCGTCATCATGTCGCGGCCGCCCGACAAATCGCTGACATAGCCGCCCGCCTCGCGCACCAGCAGGATGCCGGCGGCGATGTCCCACGGCGCCAGCCCGAATTCCCAGAAGCCGTCGAGACGCCCGGCGGCAACATAGGCGAGATCGAGCGCGGCCGCCCCCATGCGGCGGATGCCGCTGGTCGCCGCCATCACCGTCGGCAGGATCGCGCGATAGGCGGGATTATCGGCGTGCGGCCCATCGGGCATGCCGGTGCCGGTGCCGATCACCGCCGCGCCGAGCTGGCGCCGCGCCGAGACCCGCAAGCGGCGGTCGTTGACATAAGCGCCGAGCCCTTTTTCCGCCGAATACATCTCGTCGCGCGTCGGCTCGTAGACCAGCCCGGCGACGATCTCGCCGTCGCGCTCGAGCGCGATCGAGATCGCGAAATGCGGGATGCCGTGCAGAAAATTTGTCGTGCCGTCGAGCGGATCGACGATCCAGCGGTGGCGCGGGTCGGCGCCTCTTTCTTCGCCGCTTTCTTCGAAGAGGAGCCCGTAGCCTGGCCGCGCCCGTTTGAGCTCGGCCTTGAGCAGGCGCTCGGCCTTCAGATCGGCGCTCGAAACAAACTCGCCCGGCCCTTTGACCGAAACTTGCAAATGCTCGACCTCGCCGAAATCGCGGATCAGCCCGCGCGCCGCCTTCAAGGCGGCGTTCGCCATCACATTGAGCACCGGCGAGCGCATGACCATACCGGTTTATCCAAGGCCCCGAAGGTCAGTCCTTGGCCCGTTCGACAAAGCTGCCGTCGCCGGTGCTGACGACGATGCGGGTGCCGGCCTCGATATAGGGCGGGATCATGACCCGGCGGCCATTGTCGAGCTTGCCGGGCTTGTAGGACGAGGACGCCGTCTGACCGCGCACCACCGGGTCGGCTTCGACCACGGTCATCGTGACGCTCGGCGGCAGCTCGACCGAGAGGGCGGTCCCTTCGTGGAGCATGACGGTGCAGACCATGCCGTCGTGCAGAAAATCGGCGGGCTCGCCGATCGTTTCGGCCGGGATCGAGATCTGCTCGTAGCTGTCGTTGTCCATAAAGGTCGCCTGCCCGTCTTCCATGAACAGGAACTGCATCTCCTGTTCGTCGAGCCGGACGCGCTCGACGGTTTCCTGGGTGCGATAGCGGTCGTTGAGCTTGATCCCGCTGCGCAAATCGCGCATCTCGACCTGGGCAAAGGCGCCGCCCTTGCCGGGCTGGACCAGCTCGCGCTTGAGCACCAGCCAGAGCTTCCCCTGATGCTCGAGGACATTGCCCGGCTTGATGTCGATGGCATTGATCTTCATGAATCGAATCCCGATAGGCCGGCGCGCGGTCGGGCGCCACTATTGCCCAGACATTAGCACGGGCCGGCGCACCGGCAAGACGGGGCGGCGCGAATGAGCGAATGGTGGCGACCGGAGCGCTTTGCGTTGCGGCGCGAGCGGCTCGCGGCGCGCGGTCGCGTGCTGGCCGCGGTCCGCAGCTTTTTTGCGGCACAGGAGTTTGTCGAGGTCGATACCCCGGCCTTGCAGGTGAGCCCGGGTCTCGAACCGCATCTGCGCGCTTTTGCCACCGATCTCTACGATCCGCGCGCCGGCCGCAGCGTGCGGCGCTATCTCCATGCCTCGCCCGAATTCGCGATGAAAAAGCTCCTCGTCGCGGGCATGCCGCGAATCTGGCAGCTCGCGCACGCGTTTCGCGACGGCGAGCGCAGCGCCACCCACCACCCCGAATTCTCGATGCTCGAATGGTACCGCGCCGGTGCCGGATGGCGCGACCTGGTCCCGGATTGCATCGGCCTCTTGCGCGCCGGCCAAAAGGCCGCGGGTGCGCACACCCTCTCATGGCTGGGAAAGACCGCCGACGCCGAAGCGCCGTGGCATGAAATCGCCGTTGCCGACGCGTTCGGGCAATATAGCGGCATCGACATTCTGGCGACGGCACCCGACCCGCTGGCGCCCGACCTCGCGCTCCTGACCGCCGAGGCGCGCCGGATCGGCATCGAGCCGCATCCCGGCGACGATTGGGAAACGCTTTATTTCCGCATCTTCCTCGACCGCATCGAGCCCAATCTCGGCATCGGCGCGCCCGTGATCCTCTACGACTTTCCGGCCTCGATGGCGGCACTCTCACGCCGCAACCCGGCCGACCCGCGCGTCGCCGAGCGCTTTGAGCTTTATGTCTGCGGGTTGGAGCTCGCCAACGCTTTTGGCGAATTGACCGACCCCGCCGAGCAGCGCACCCGCTTCCGCGCCGACCAGGCCAAAAAGCAGGCGCTTTACGGCGAAACCTACCCGATCGACGAAGATTTCCTCGCCGCTCTCGCAGCCGGCCTGCCGCCCGCCGCCGGGATCGCCCTCGGCTTCGACCGCCTCGTCATGCTCGCCACCGCCGCCGCGGACATCGAAGATGTGCTGTGGGCGCCGGTAGCTTGAATGATGCCCGTGTCAGCGATAGGCGCGTCCGTGGCCGGCGAAGACCGCGTTGAAATCGGCGACGGCGGCGCGGGGGCCTTGGGGATAGGACCAGATCGACGAGATGACGGCGAGAAAATCGGCGCCGGCTTCGACCAAAGGTCCGCAATTTTCTTGCGTGATGCCGCCGATCGCGCAGCACGGGACGACCGTCGTCTCGCTCCAATCCTGCAGCACCTCGGGTGTCGCGCGATATTTTGCCCCGGCTTTGGTGATGCTCGGAAAAAAGGCGCCGAAAGCGACGTAATCGGCGCCCGCATCGGCGGCGGTGATGGCGCGGTCGCGGCTGGCGCCGCAGGTCACGCCGACGACGCGGTCGGGGCCCATCAGCTGGCGCGCTTCGGCATAGGACATGTCCTCCTCGCCGACATGGACGCCGTCGCAATCGAGCTCGGCGGCGAGATCGGGCCGGTCGTTCATGATAAAGGCGACGCCGCAATCCTGGGCAATCGGCTTCAGCACCCCGGTGGCGCGCCGCACGGCGTCGTCATCGACGTCCTTCAGCCGCAATTGCAGGCAGGCGACGTCGCCGCCGGCCAGCGCCTCCTCCAGTTCGCGCGCGAACTTATCGGGGTCGAGCGCCGGCGGCGTGATCAGATAGAGCCGTGTCGTCGCGCGTGCGTCCTGTCGTGACAACAATGCGTTGCTCCTATTCTTCTTGTCCGCGGCGCCGCGGATCGTAGCAGCGGCGAGCCGGCGAGGCGAGGCGATCGGCCGCGGCTCGCGGGAACATCCGGTCGAGGTGTTCGCGCAGGCCATGATCGCGCGGCGACTGCCCCCGCCAGCCGATATAGCCGTCGGGCCGCACGAGAAACGACGCGTCCGTCCCGCCATAGGCCCTGGCGAAAGCACCTTGCCGGTCATGCAGAAGGGTGAGGCCCGGCTGGTCCGGCAACAAAGCCGAGGTGACGGCGACGATCCGCAGCCGGGAGCGGGCGTCCTGCGCCAGGCCGGCCAGGCCCGCCATCTGTTGCGCCGCGTCGGCGCCGGGGAAATGCGCGACAAGGACATGCTCGGTGCCGCGCAGCATCTCGAGCAGCCGTAGCGGGAAGCCGAGGCCGTGCCGGGCGAGCCCGCCGGCATCGGGGGCGCGGTCGCCGGCCGCCGGCACCGCGGCGTCAAAAGCCATCGCATCGTCGCGCACCCAAGAGGTGCCGCGGTAGGAGACGCGGATCTGGGTGTCGGCGAGACGGTCGGGGGTGGCACCTTGCTCGCGGCCGTAGCTTTCGCTTGCCGCACGGGTGCGGGCGACGACATCGGCGCCGACCGGCCGCCGCTCGGCTTCGTAGCTGTCGAGCAGGCCCTCGGGTGCGGCGCCGTCGAGCACCAGGGCCAGCTTCCAGGCAAGGTTGTAGGCGTCCTGGATGCCGGTGTTCATGCCCTGCCCGCCGGTCGGCGGATGGATGTGGGCTGCGTCGCCCGCGATCAAGACGCGGCCCTGCCGGTAATGCTCGGCGAGCCGCATGCTGATGCGAAAGACCGAGGACCAGCGCAGATCGGAAAGCCGCGGCCGGTCCGGCACGAGACGGTCGGCGACGATTTGCAGGTCGGCGAGCGCGGGTCCTTCCGTCTCGGACTGGATGCCGTGGTCGGTGCCGCCGGCCGCGCCGGGCTCGGTGTCGGCCAGCATCGACACCCGGTAGCGGCCGGTCTCGGGCAGCGGAATGGCAACGAACATGTCGGGCGCGTCGTTCTCGACCGGGCGCAACGCGCGAAACGCGATGCCGCGCGGCAGGTCCCAGCCGATATGCACATCGCCGAGCATAAAGCTCATCGGGAAGGCCTCGCCGGGGAAGGCGATGCCGAGAGCGCGCCGCACCGCGCTGTGCGCGCCGTCGCAGCCGACGACATAGCGGAACCGGGCTCGCTCGCTCTCGCCATCGTCGCGGTGGAGCTCAACGGCGACATCGGCGGCATCTTGGGTCAGCCCGGCAAGGGTGACGCCGCGCTCGACCGCGACACCAAAGCGGGCGAGGTGGCTGGCGAGCACGCGCTCGGTCTCGTATTGCGGCAGGCCGAGCTCGCCATAGGGCAGCTCGGGAAAAGCGGCGCCGATGTCGTTGGGCGGATGCGGATGGACCACCGAGCGCAGCCCGTCGAGCCACAGCCCCGCGTCGATCATCTCGCGGACGATCCCCATATCCTCCCAGACTTCGAGCGTGCGCGGCGTGACCCCGATCGCCCGGCAATAGGGCGAGGGCTGCGGCAACCGGTCGATGATGCGGCATCTGACCCCGTGCCGCGCCAGCTCGCTCGCCATCGTGAGCCCGACCGGGCCGGCGCCGACGACCAGCACCTCCAGCATGTCTCCCCCTCCCGCGGTTTCCGCTGCCTTTCCGAGTGTGTCGCGCAGCATGACATTTGCCGCAAGCGTCGAGACCAGACGCTTGCGGTACCCATAATATGTATTACATTTTTGTATGTGCGCATGGGAAGATAGAGACGATGACAGCACCGGTATCCGTGCGGCTCGACGATGACGTAAGGGAAACGTTGGAGGCGGAGGCACGCACGCGGAATGTAGGACTCTCGACGTATTTGCGACAGATCGCTGCCGAAACAGCCGCGCGTTTGCGACGCGAACGGATCCGCGCGCAGAGCCGGGCCGTTGCGGAATATGTCGCGGGCTCACCCGAGGCGACCGCCTTCTACGACGACTGGGGCACGCCGGCGCGCGAGGAACCGTAGTTCCGTTGGCCGCTTTTTCCGGAGGTCAGATCGTCATTGTGGACTGGCGCGACGCGCTGCCGAAAGAGCCGAACAAGCTGCGCCCGGCGGTGGTGGTCGAGGACGAAAGCCTGTTCGATCCGGGCTATCCCAACGTGATCCTGGTGCCGCTCAGCGAGGACCAGCGTTTGGCGATCCCCGATCTGTCGGTCGCAATCGATCCGACTCCGGAAAACGGTTGCAGCAAGCGATGCCATGCGTTGTCGCATTGCGTCGCGACAACCTCGGCCGGGCGCATCAAGCCGACCGCGTCGCGAATTACCGAGGACCAGCTCTGGCGATACGTCGCCAGATCGCGCTGGCGATCGGGCCGCCCGATCTTTCGGCAGCGACCGGGTGTGCTCGCCCGGACCGGGACCGCTGATGACGACCTCGGCTGAAAAAGCGCGGGACGAGGACTAAGCGGGCATGGATAATGCCGCACGCAGAACCCGAAGGAGAAGATCGATGCCGTTGCCGCGACAAGAGGTGGATGCGACCACGCCCAAATACCTGCGCGACAAATATGCGATCGTCGGGGTCGGCGAGACGACCTATACCCGCGGCTCGGGGAAGACGACGCGGGCGCTCGGCACCTGGGCGGTGCGCAACGCGATCCTCGATGCCGGGCTCAAGAACACCGATATCGACGGCATGCTCGACTATTCGGGCGGCGATTTCGACCTCGGCCACCTTCATCTCCGGCGATCTCGGCATCCGCCTCAATTTCTACATGGACGTGGTCGGCGGCGGCTCCTCGACCGAGGCGCTGATCGGGATCGCGATCGGGTTGATCGAGGCGGGCTGCTGCAAGACGGTGGCGATCTTCCGCGCGATGAACGGCTATTCGCAGGTCAGGATCGGCGGCACCGGCGCGCGCTCGGCCGCGCCCGTGGGCGGCGACATGCTGCACAACCGCGCTTATGGCTGGCAGAGCGCCGGGCAGAGCTTTGCGCCGACCTTTATGCGCCACATGTACGATTACGGCACCCGCCCCGAGCAGGTCGCCGCGGTCAAGGTGGCGCACAGCCATCACGCCTCGAACAACCCCAAGGCGTACTACAAGAAGCGCTACACGGTCGAGGACGTGCTGTCGAGCCGGTTCATCTGCAAGCCCTTGCATTTGCTCGATTGCTGCGTCGAGACCGACAACGCGACCTGCGTCATCGTCACCAGCGCCGAGCGGGCGAAGGACATGAGGCAGCCGCTCGTCCTGATCCGCGGCGTCGTCGGCCGGTGCAACAAGCCGCGGCTCGACATGCATTACCAGCACGGGCCGATCTCGACCGTCGCCGGCCATTACGCGGCAAAGATCCTGTGGCCCAATTCCGGGGTCGGGCCGGAGGATGTCGATGTCACCGGCTCCTACGACGCCTTTACGTTCACGGCGATGCTGCAGCTCGAGGATTACGGCTTCTGCAAAAAGGGCGACGGCGGCGACTACGTGTCGAGCGGGGCGATCGAGCTCGGCGGGCGGCGGCCCAACAATACGAGCGGCGGCCATCTGTGCGAGGGCTACACCCACGGCATGAACATGGTCATCGAAAACACCCGTCAACTGCGCCACGAGGCCGACGATTCCTGCCCCCTCGGGGCCGACGGCAAGCGGCAGCACAGCTACGACTACCGCGAAGGCGGCTGCCGCCAGGTCAGGGATGTCGAGGTCAGCGCCAATCTCGGCTGGGCCAACCCGGCCACCGCCTCGTCGATGGTCATGCGCCGCGGCTGAGAAGGAGAAAGAAAATGGCACTGCGCGCCGAATATCTGGGCATGGGGCTGACGGTCGATGACCTCGATCACGAGAACCTCGAATATTTCCGCCATTGCGCGGAGCACGATTTTCATCTGCAGGCCTGCGCGCAATGCGGCAGGCTGCGCTACCCGCCGACCACCGCGTGCCCGTGGTGCATGAGCCTCGAATCGGCGTGGAAAAAGGTCGAGGGCAAGGGGGCGGTGCACTCCTACAGCGAGGTGCACCATGCGATCCAGCCGGCGTTTCGCGGGCATACGCCCTATCTGATCCTGCTCGTCGATCTCGACACGCAAAAGGGCGAGCCGACCCCGGACGAGGCGCTGCGCGTCGCCGGCAATTTGACGACGCCGGACGGCCAGCTGGCGCCGCCCGACATGGTCAAGCGGATCGGCATCGGCAGCCGTATGCGCATGGTCTTCAGCGACGCCGGTCCCGGTCTCGCGCTGCCGCAATGGACAATCGACGAAACCGCGCAGCAGCCCGACAAGCCGTGGCGCTATCCGCAAGAGTGAAGCCGCACGCCGACCGTGGCCGATGACGGTCTTTGCTGGCGGGTCGAGGAAGCCTGTCTCAACGCCTGGCCGGCATTGCGCCAGGTATTGCTCGACGGCTGGGTGCTGCGCTTCAGCCATGGCCTGAGCCGACGGGCGAATTCGGCCAATCCGCTGCGCGGCGAGCGGCGCGCCGTCGCGGCGCTGATCGCGGATTGCCAAGCGCTGTACCGCAGACAGCGGCAGCCGGCGATTTTTCGGCTGCCGACGCTGATCGGCCCCGATTGCGACGCCCGCCTCGCCGCCGCGGGCTATACGAGCGAAGGCGAGAGCTGCGTTCTCTACGGGGATATCGACGCGGTGACAGCCCGGGCCGATCCCGAGGTGCGGCTCATGGCGCACCCGTCGCGCGACTGGCTCGCGGCGATGGCGCGATTGCAAAACCACAGCGTCGCGCAGGCGCGGGTGTATCGGCGGATTGTCGGCGCGGTCGCGCTCCCGGCCGCGTTTGCCGCGCTCGAAAGCGAGGGCGAGATCGCCGCCCTTGCCTATGGCGCGGTCCACGATCGGCTGTTGTGCTATGAATTGGTGGTCGCCGACACACGCCGGCGCCGGCGCGGCTTTGCCCGCCGCGTGGTCATGGCGCTGGCGGCCTGGGGCAGGTCGCAAGGCGCGGTCGGCGCCTGTCTCGAGGTCGAGGCGCCGAATGCCCCCGCGCTGGCGCTCTACGACGCGGTCGGGCTGAAGACCGAGCTCTACCGCTACCATTACCGCCGCGCCGGTTCTCGGCCCGATGTGGCAACGGAGTGAGCATTAACGATTGCCGGCCCACCCGCGGCCGCTTGCTGGTACGCTCGCAGCCTGCGCAACAACCGGGCGGATTTTGCATGCGAACTGTCGAGATCACACTCCCGCAGAGCGAGCTTTCGCGGCAGATGGCGACGATGCGGATTTGGCTCGACGAACGGCGGTATGAGCCGTCGGGCTTCAACTGTTTCGAACACGCGCGTGGCGTGACGCTGCGGATCGATTTCAAAGCCGCCGGCGCGGCCGAAGCCTTCGCCGAACGGTTCGGCGGGCAGGTCGAGGATGCGATCTCGGCCGGTGCCGAGGCGGAGCTGTCGCGCACCGCGCTGTCGGCCGACGGCCTCGTCGGCTAAAGCCAGCGCCGGCTGCATCCTCGGCATCCGCGCCGCGGCTTGCGCGGGCCGGCGAAACGCTGTTGGATTGCCGCGATGACGGACACCGGCGACCGGCTCGCCCGCGTGCTGCTGATGCGGGAGATCGAGGATTTTCTTTATCATGAGGCGGAGCTGCTCGACGAGCGCCGCTACCAGGATTGGCTGGCGCTCATTGCCGAGGATGCGCGCTATTGGATGCCGATGCGACGCAATGTCAAAATCGGCGAAGGCGAGCGCGAGTTCACCCGCGCGGACCACGACATCAACTGGTTCGACGAAGGCAGGGAGACGCTGGAGCGGCGGGTCAAGCAGATCCTGACCGGCATCCATTGGGCCGAGGAGCCGGTGTCGCGCATCTCGCACATGGTTTCCAATGTGCAATTGCTCGAAGCCACACCTTCGGTGGCCGACGCGGCGGAAGTCGCGACCAAATGCCGGTTTTTGGTCTACCGCAACCGGGTCGAGACCGAGACCGACATCCTATGCGGCAAGCGCGAGGATGTGCTGCGCCGCGTCGGCGAGGGCTGGCAGATCGCCCGGCGCAAGATCATCCTCGACCAAAGCGTGCTGATGACCAAAAACCTCACTTTTTTCTTCTGACCCGGCCCTCCTCCGACCCGGCGGAGCTGCCCACCGGCTGCGTGGCGGCGGGCGCCAGGGCGGCAGGCGCCGGCAAGCGAGAAGCCGGGGAAGTTGCCAGACGGCGCGTAAGCCGGGTTCTGTCCCGCCCGTTGCGTTGCCGCGCCGGGCGGGGATGGCCATTCCTCTGGGACGCCCGTTGCCGGGCGCCTCGCGCGACCGACCCGAGCGGCGGCGCGGAGGTCCGCCCGGCACCGCGGCTCGCGCCGCGACGCCTGCCGCTCCTACTTGGTCTTGCTCCCGGTGGGGTTTTCCCTGCCGCCGCCGTTGCCGGCGGCGCGGTGCGCTCTTACCGCACCGTTTCACCCTTGCCACCCGGCCGGCAGACCGGCGCGGGTTCGGCGGTGTCCTTTCTGTGGCACTTTCCCTGGGGTCGCCCCCGCCGGGCGTTACCCGGCACCGCACCTCCGTGGAGCCCGGACTTTCCTCTCCCCGCATTGCGGAGAGCGGCCATCCGGCCGTCTGGCGGCAATAGATTTGGGCCGATGCCGGGCAACTGTCAAAGGCCGCCGGTCACGGCGTCGCCTCGATCCCGACCGCGGCGGCGAATCTCCGCCTGACATTGCCGCCAAACAGCGGGTTGACGAGCTGTGTCGTGTTGCCGGCGGTCGCCTCGACCGCTGTGGCGCACGCCATGTAGGGCGAGATGAACGTGTTGTGCGCCGCCTTGCGCGAGGCGACGACCAGGCAAGTCGGCGCCACTTCGAGGTCCATCGCGGAGATCGTGTTGGCAAAGCTGTAGCCGCCTTCGATCAAAAGGGCGGCGCCGCCTTTGGCGCTCGCCGAGCCGGCGCCGCTCAGCTTCGAAATTTGCGTTTGCTCCAAGGCGATGCCGGCCGCGCCACCGGCCGAATCGGCAACCGCGAATATCTCCGAGCTCAAGACATAGTTGAGCTGCAACCCGCCGGCGTTCGGCCCGGTATTGGCGTTGTTGACGATCAGGTGGTCGATCTTGATCGAATTCTGCGCGTCGGAGAAATCGCGGCGGCCGACGACCACCGCGTAATGGTCGGTGTCGGCGTTGACGAACAAGGTGCCTTCTTCCTTGAAATAAAAGCACCCCTTGGGGGCGGCGGGGGTGCCGCCGGAGCAGACGATGCGCAATGCCGGCCCGGTGGTGATCCGGCGCCCGTCGAGGATCGCGCCCATCGAGATCAGGCGAAACCCGGTATCGGCCACCTTCTGGTAATCAATGACGAGCGGACGGGTGAGCCGGTAGGTGCCGTGCGGCAGCATCAGCGGCGTGTCGGTGGCGATCGCCGCATGGACGGCGTCCTCCAGCGCGGCGGTGTCGTCGCTCTTGCCGTTGCCGAGCGCGCCATAGCAGCGCGCGTCGATCCACGGCCCGCCGGTGCAATCGGCTGCAGGCCCGTCGGGGCCGCCCCCCATGCTGCCGAGCCGAGAAACGCCAGCACGGCAAGCACTAGGAATGCGAGGCGAAAACTGCCGGCATGGCCCATTCTGTCCCTCCCTTGCGGCGTCGCCGCTACCCGATACGAGGGTATATGAGGAACATATGGCAGATGTAAAGCGATTTATCTCGTATTTGACGAAAATTATATATTATTACCCGCTATGAGCGTTATCGGCGCCGGAACAGCCCGTGGGCGAGGATGCCGCAGACGATCAGAGCCCCGCCCGCCATCCGCGCCGCGGTCAGCCGCTCGCCCAAGACCGAGATGCCGATTACGACCACGGTCACGAGCTCGGTGTTGGCGATGATCGCATAGCTGGCGGGGCCGAGCCGCGGCACGCTGTAGCTGAAGAGGGTGACGGTCAGCGCGCCCGGACCCAGAGCGATGACCAGCAGCAGCAGCCAAGTGCCCGGGGCGGCGGGCACATCAAGGCCAAAATAGAGGCTGATGCCGCCAAAGCTGAGCGCCAGACCGAGATAGAGGTAGATGGCCGCGATCAATGGCGGGTGCCGGCGCATCAGCACCGAGCTCGCCGCAAGGTAGAGCGCGTAGATCAAGGGCGCCGGCAGGATCCACATCAGCCCCCGCGGATCGAGGCCGCCCTTCAGACCCGGCAAGGTAACCAGCCCGGCGCCGATAAGGATGATTGTGACGCAGGCCGCTGCGCGCCGCCGGACCGGCCGCTTGAACAACAGCCGGTCGAGCATCAGCGTCAGCGCCGGATAGGTGTAGAACAACAGGATGGCGATGCTGCTGTCGAGGGTGTGCAGGCTCTCCCAAAAGCACAAGGTCTGCCCGGCGCCGAGGGTCGCGCCGACCACTGCGATCCGCCAGGCGCCGCCACGCCATGCAGCGCGGAAGTCGTGCCGCGCCAATGCCGAGGCGACAAAGAGCGGCACCAACGCCAGCCCGTAGCGCCAGACCAGCATCGATGTCGCGCTGACCCCGTCGCGATAGAGCCGGATGACGAGGAGCGGCATAAAGCCGACCATGACGCTGCCGCCGACCGCCGCCAGCGCCGACCGCCACCGGCGCGCCCGCTCCGCGGCGGTCTCGGAAATCTCGACGGTTTCGCCGGCCGCAGCCATCGGACGGGCCTACGGCGGTTCAGCCACCCGCGTCTATTGCTTTCTTCGTGGCCATCGCCGATCGCCACCGGCGCGCCGCTGCGCGGGTCGGCCCGGATCGCCGAGCGGGCGGCAGACAACCCGGCGCAGGGCAGCTTCCCGAGGACGCACGGGGTCGTTTGTTGTCCGCGCGCACCCGGCCGCCATAAAGTCCGACCCTGTGCCCAAATCGGAGGCAATTATTGGATCGAGCCTTTCCGCGGCAGCAATCGCCCGCTGTCGTGGTCCCGCGGCGGGGGATGGTGCTGGCCGCCGCGCTGATGGCAACCTTTATGGCCGCGGTCGAGAGCAGCATCATCGCCACCGCGATGCCGACGATCGTCGGCGATCTCGGCGGATTTCGGCTGTTCAGCTGGGTGTTCGCGGCCTATCTGCTGGCGATGGCGGTGTCGGTGCCGATCTACGGCAGGCTCGCCGACATCTACGGCCGCAAGCGGGTGTTCTTTGCCGGAACCGGCATCTTTCTGGTCGGCACCACCTTGTGCGGGTTTTCCCGAACCATGCTGATGCTGGTGATATTCCGCGCCGTGCAGGGGATCGGCGCCGGGGCGATCCAGCCGATCGCCAGCACCGTCATCGGCGACATCTACACCCCGGCCGAGCGCGCCCGGGTGCAGGGCTATCTGTCGAGCGTGTTCGGCGTCTCGGCGATCATCGGGCCGGCGCTCGGCGCCTTTCTGGTCGAGCACGTGCATTGGTCGGTGGTGTTCTGGGTCAATCTGCCGATCGGCGCCGCCAGCATCGCGATGTTCGCGGTCTTCCTGCCCGAGCGGGTCGAGCGCCGCCGGCACCGTATCGATTATCTCGGCGCCGTCCTCCTGATCGTCGGCGTCGGCGCGCCGATGCTGGCGCTGGTGCAGGCGCGCAGCCTCGCCGGCGGCGACCTTGCAGCGCTGGTGGCTCTGGGCATCGCCGCGCTCGCCGCTCTTGCCGTGCAGGAGAGCCGCACCCCGGAGCCGATGGTGCCGTTTCGGCTGTGGCGCAACCGCGTCATCGCGCTCGCCAATCTCGGCATCTTCGGCACCGGCTCGACGATGATGGCGGTCAGCGCCTTTCTGCCGACCTATGTGCAGGGCGTCATGGGCCGCAGCCCCGGTATCGCCGGGCTGACGCTGGGCTGCATGTCGGTCACCTGGATGCTCGCCTCGTTCGCCGCCGGCCGGCTGATGATCCGCACCTCCTATCGCCTCGCCGCCACCATCGGCGGCATCGCGCTGGCGGCCGGTGCTGCGATGCTGACCCAGCTGCAGCCTTCGAGCCCCGTCGCCTGGGCGGCGGCGGCCGCGTTGGTCATGGGCATCGGCATGGGCTGCTGCAACACCGCCTTTCTGGTGTCGATCCAGGCGAGCGTCGATTGGAGCGAGCGCGGCGTCGCCACCGGCGCCAACATGTTCATGCGCATGATCGGTCAGTCGTTCGGCGCGGCGCTCGGCGGCGCGATCCTCAATTTTGGTGTCTTCAGCCGGCTTCCCGACGCGGCCGACGCGGTCAACCGGCTGTTGGAGCCGAGCTTGCGCCAGGGCCTCGGCGCCGCCGAGATCAGCCGCCTGACCGGCGCGGTCGCAGCCTCGCTGCACGACGTGTACCTGATCGCCGTGGCGACCGCCGCCCTGACCCTCGTCGTTGCGCTGCGCTTTCCGGCGCGGTTGAGCCCGTTGCGCCCGGCGCAGCCGGGCTCGCGTTGAGCCGCTCTCTCGTTGAGCCGCCGCCGCGTTGTCCTATAATCGCAGCAAATCCCTGGATAGAGGAAAGCGCTATGGCGGTCGTTCTCGGCACAGAAGGCTATCGGTACGAGGTCCTCGACGGCTGGGCCAAATTGCCGCCGGGGATGGAGTTCAACGCCGATGTCGCCGCGGTCGGCGTCGACGGCAACGACAATGTCTATGCCTTCAACCGCGGCAAGCATCCGATGTGCGTCTTCGACCGCGACGGCAATTTGCTGCGCAGCTGGGGCGAAGGTGTCTTCCTGCGCCCGCACGGCGTCTTCATGGCGCCCGACGGCACGATCTGGCTGACCGATGACGGCGACCATTCGGCCCGGCAATGCACGCTCGACGGCAAGGTGCTGCTGACCATCGGCATCCCCGGCAAGGCGGCGCCCTATATGGCGGGCGAGCCGTTCAACCGCTGCACCCACACCGCGATGTCGCCGCAGGGCGACCTTTACATCTCCGACGGCTACGGCAATTCCCGCGTCCACAAATACACGCCCGACGGCCGGCTGTTGATGTCGTGGGGCGAGCCCGGCACCGATCCGGGCCAGTTCAACATCGCCCACAACGTGTGCTGCGACGCCGATGGCTGGGTCTATGTCGCCGACCGCGAAAACCATCGCGTCCAGGTGTTCGACGGCAACGGCAAGTACGAAAGCCAGTGGAACAACATGCACCGGCCCTCGGGCCTCTATCTGGAGCCGGGCAAGGCGGGGCGCATGTATATCGGCGAGATCGGCCCCGACATGGCGGTCAATATCGACCTGCCGGGCTGCGGGCCGCGCGTCAGCATCTACGCGCATGACGGCACGCTGCTGGCGCGGCTCGGCCACGAGCATGCCGGGCTCGCCACCGGCCAGTTCATCTCGCCGCACGGCATCGCCGTCGATAGCCGCGGCGACATCTATGTCGGCGAGGTCAGCTTTACCAATTGGGGCCGCCGCGTGCGCGCCAAGGGCGAGCCGATCCCGCCCGGCCTCAGGAGCCTGCAAAAGCTCGTCCGGGTCGGGTGACGTTCAGACCGGTGCCAGGCGAAACCGGCAATCGCGGTCGCGGGCGATCTGGTTGACGAGCTCGATCTCCCAGGCGAGGTACTCGCGCATATAGCGCTCGCGGTCGGCGGGCCGGTCGCGGGCCGAGAGCGCCACATCGTCGGGCTCGTCGGCGAGCTTGTCGAGGCCGGTTTCGAGCGGCAGGCCCGCTGCCTTCCACGCCGCGGTGCCGCCGGCCAGGACCGTCGCCGGCCGGCGCGACGAGAGCTCGGCCGCGGCAAAGCGGGCGATCGCCCCATCCTCGCTGGTCAACACCAGGTCGCCTCCGGCCGGGAGCTTGCCGAGCGCGCCGGAAAGCCGGGCGCGGACCGCAAACCAGGCGCCTGGAATGTGGCCCTGGCGGTGCTGCCGGCTCAACGCCAGATCGACGACGACGGCCCCTTCCCTCGCCCGCAGCTCGGCCGGTGACACGGTCGGCGGCTCGTCGCCGGAGCGGGAACATGCTCGTATCGGCCGCCGGCGCAGCGGCTTCGAGCGTCGCATCCGCGAGCCCCCGATCGAGCACCACCGCGTCCCACCCCATGCGCCTGAGCCACGAGGCGGTCATCCGCGCCCTGACCCCGGTGTCGTCGACGAGGACGACGCGCGCGCCCCAGACCCCGAGCCAGCCTCGGTCTCCTGCACCAATTGCCCGCCCGGCGCCATCCGCGAGCCCGGCAGATGCCCGGCGCGGTATTCGGCCGGGTCGCGCACATCGAGAAGATAGAGCGTGCGCCGGTCGGCCTCGCGTTGCCACTGGGCGAGGGTGGCGCCGTCGATGACCGGCACGCGGTAGCGCCGCGCCACCGCATCCGCCCGCTCGCGCGCGGCAGCGATCGCCTCGGCCGAGAGCGCGGGCGCCCGCCGGTCGGCGCCGTTGACCACGCCGAGCCCGGCGAGATGCCAGGCCATCGTGCCGTCCTTCAGCGAGACAACGCGGTTTGGCACGCCGGCATCGATCAGCGACTGCGCGCCGATGATGCTGCGGGTGCGCCCACCGCAATTGACGACGACAAAAGTGTCGGGCGACGGCACCAGCCCGTCGAAGCGATAGACCAGCTCGGCGCCGGGGACGCTGACCGCTCCCGGGATGCTGTTCGAGTGATATTCCTCGTAGGAGCGGCTGTCGAAGATCAAGAGCTGTTCGCCCGCCGTTGCCGCTCGGCGAGCTCATCGGCGGCGATCCACGGGGTTTTCATCTCGTGCTCGACGACCTCGGCAAAAGCCTTCGACGGGCACATGCACGCCGCTATAGACCAGAAATCCGGCCCCTTCCCAGGCTGCGACCCCGCCCGCCAGCACCGCGACATCGCTCCAGCCGCCTTCGAGGAGGCGCGCCGCCGCCCGCTCGGCGAGCCCCTCGGTATCGTCGCACACGACGATCGGCGCCGTGCGCCGCGGCAACAACGCCGGTGCGATCAATTCGAGCCGCGACAGCGGCAGGCACGACGCCATCAGCAGATGGCGGTCGTGAAAGCTCCCCTCTTCGCGCGCATCAACAATCGCGATCTCGCCG
>CAVPDQ010000026.1:0-29972 GCA_963702685.1 uncultured Alphaproteobacteria bacterium
TGCTCGGAACGATCGGCTGTCGACCTCGGCGGCGATCTGCGAGCGGCACGGCAAGGACAAATCCTACCACCAGCCGCATGCGCCCGACGCGGTCGCCTTTGCGCCAGCACCGAGGAGGTCGCCGCGATCGTCAAGCTCTGCGCCGAGCACAAGACGCCGGTGATCGCGTTCGGCACCGGCACCTCGCTCGAAGGCCATGTCGCGGCGCTGCAGGGCGGCGTCTGCATCGACCTGTCGCAGATGAACCGCGTGCTGCGGGTCATGCCGAAGATCTCGACGTGACGGTCGAGGCCGGCGTCACCCGCAAGCAGCTCAACGAATATCTGCGCGACACCGGGCTGTTCTTCCCGATCGATCCCGGCGCCGACGCCTCGCTCGGCGGCATGGCGGCGACGCGCGCCTCGGGCACCAACGCGGTGCGCTATGGCACGATGCGCGAGAATGTCTGTCGCTGACGTGGTGCTCGCCGACGGCCGCGTCATCCGCACCGCGCGGCGCGCGCGCAAATCGGCCGCCGGCTATGATCTGACCCGGCTGTTCGTCGGCTCCGAGGGCACGCTCGGCATCATCACCGAGGTGACGCTGCGGCTCTACGGCATTCCCGAGGCGATCTCCGCCGCGGTCTGCGCCTTTCCCCGATCGCCGAGGCGGTCGACACCGTGATCGCGACGATCCAGTCGGGCGTGCCGGTGGCGCGCATCGAACTGCTCGACGAAGCGCAGATGGCCGCGATCAACCAGTATTCGAAGCTCGACCACCCGGTGGCGCCGACCTTGTTCTTCGAATTTCACGGCACGCCGGGCGGGGTCGCCGAGCAGGCGGAGATGGTGAAGGCGATCGCCGGCGAGCATGGCGGCGCCGAATTCCGCTGGGCGACGACGCCGAGGAGCGCAACAAGCTCTGGCAGGCGCGCCACGACGCCTATTACGCGGCCTTGGCGCTGCGGCCCGGCTGCAAGGGCTGGGCGACCGATGTCTGCGTGCCGATCTCGCGCCTTGCCGAATGCATCGCCGAGACCAAGCGCGACCTCGCGCAATCGAGCGTGCCGTCGGCATCGTCGGCCATGTCGGCGACGGCAATTTCCATCTCGTCTTCATGATCGACCCGAATCGACCGGAGGAAATCGCCGAGGCCGCCGGGCTCAACGAGCGCATGGTCGCCCGCGCGCTCGCGATGGACGGCACCTGCACCGGCGAGCACGGCGTCGGCTACGGCAAGATGGATTTTCTCGCCGCCGAGCACGGCGAGGCGGTGGCGGTGATGCGCAGATCAAGCGGGCGCTCGATCCCGACAACATCATGAACCCCGGCAAAATCGTCCGGGTGTGATGTTTTGCGGGGTCCGCGCGCGGGAGCATATTGACCTCTTCACCGTTCACTTATAAGCCGGTATTATGAGGTAGTCGAAAAGGGCTCGGGCTGCGGCGGCCGCGATCGGCCGCGAAAAGCCGCACAGCCGAAGCTTCGGCCCCGACCGATGATTTCTACCCTGGTCTTTTTGGCGGCGTCACCCGGTTGTCGCAGCCGAATATCGCGAGCCGAGAGCCGGGAAACCACAACAGTGTCTTGGAGCTGAAGGTCGTTTCAATGGAAAAATCAAGTAAAAGAGGGAAAATACCGCAACAGGATTGGCCGTCCATTATTGAACGCTACGAGGCGGGCGAGACTTTGGCGAGCATCGCCCGCACCTATGACTGCTCGCCCCCGGCGATCAGCTACATCGTCAGTCGGACCCGTGCGCGCAGCACCCCGACCGAGGCTGCGCCGCCGAGCCCGGTGCCGGCATCGGAAACCCATCTGGTAAAGAGCCGTCCCGCCGAGCCGCCGCCGGCCTGGCCGCTGCAAGCCAAGCCGCCGCAGGCCAACCCGCCGCAGGCCAATCCGCCGCAGGCCAACCCGCCGCAGGGCGAGGCGGGGGCTGGTTTCAGCGCCAGCAATTCGCCGCCAGCGCCGCCAAGCCCCGTGGCATTGCGCGACGACACAGCGGTGGATTCGCCGCCCGCCCGCGTCCCGCCGCCCGCTCACGTCCCGCCGCCCGCGGAAACCCCACCTTTTCGCCCGCCGTCACCGCAGCTGCCCGCATTCTTGCGGGATCCCCCCGCTCCGGTGGAAACGGGACGGCGGAGCGGCAAGGCCGCCACCAACGCGAGCTGGCGCCGAGCAACGGCAGCGCCGCGCGCCCGTTCGCTGCGGCAGGCCCGCCGCCGTCGAGCGGCGAGCCGCGCGGCAGGCTGCATCTGTCGCTGCCGCATGGCGGCGACGGCGCCCACGAGCCCGATCCGCCGCCACGGCCGGTGCAAAACGCCGGCTTTGCCGATGGCGACGAACGGTTCGACCGACGCGGCGGCGGCGCACCGCCACCGCGCAGCCAGCAAGGCTATGCTCCGCCGTCGCAGCCGCCGATCCCGACCCAATATCCGCGCTCGGCCAACGGCCCGCCGGCCCACGTCTCGATCGAGACGGAACGCGGCGGGGAAGGCGCCTTGTTTATCGGCCGCCCCTTGCGCGAGCGGGTCGATGGCGATATTGCGGCGTTTCTCGCGGCCTTCGATGCGGCCCTCGACCACGACACTGTGGAAAGCCGGGCCGAGCTGCGCGAGGCGACCGACCGGCTGCTGCGGGCCGGCGCGCGCACCCGGATCGAGCTGGAGCGCCTCGAGGCGCGCGTTCCTTTGTCCTCGCGCGACCGGGGCGGTCAGCCCCCGTTCACGCGGCAGCGCTGAGCCGGCGACAAAACGAAAGCCGCCACCCCCGGCAAGGCGATGCCGGAGGCGCCAGGCCGGTGATAAAAGAAAAGCCCGCCGCCCCCGGCAAGGCGATGCCGGAGGCGGCGAGCTGCGACGCGGTCCTCGACCCGAGCTAGCCTTGATCCGGTTAGGTAGAGCCCTCCTCACCCAGCTTCGGGTAAGCCCCCGGAACGCCCGCCCTCGGCGGGCGGCGTCCGGGGGTTCGCCTCGCCAACCTTTCGCAACCCTCTCCCCCCAATTGGGGGGAGAGGGTTGGGTGAGGGGGGCTGACGGGCTGATGCAACCTGATCGGATCAGGCTTTAGCCTTGATTGCCGCCCAGGGTGACGCCGACATACTCGGTGACGCCATGGCGGTTCAGCAGCAAGAGAGCGCTCTTTTTTGGCGAGCGCGCGGCTTCCTTTAATGTGTCCGCCGCCTGTTGCGGGCTGGTGACCGGCTGCTGGTTGATCGCCACCACGACATCGCCCTGGCTCAGCCCGATATCGTCGGCCGCGCTCGGCCGGTCGACGCGGCTGACGACGACACCGTGCACGTCTTTGGCGACGTGCAGCTCGCGGCGCATCTGGTCGGTCAGCGGGGCAAAGTGCATGCCCATCGCTTCCGCCGCAGCCGACTGGTCCTCTTCCTGCTCGCTGCCGGCGGCGGCCACCTTCTCGTTGTTCGAGAGCTCGCCCACCATCGCTTCCAGCGGCACCTTCGCACCATTGCGCCAAACCGACATCGCGGCCTTGCTGTGCGGCGCGGCAGCCGCGACGAGGCGTGGCAGGTCATGCAGCGCGTTCACGTCGCCGCCATCGAACGACAGGATCACGTCGCCCTGCTTCAACCCGGCCTTGGCGCCGGGGCTGTTCGGCGTGACGACGGCGACCAGCGCGCCGTGGTCGCTTTTCAGCCCGAGGCTCGCGGCGATCGCCGGCGTCACCTCCTGGATCTGCACGCCGAGCCAGCCGCGCGTGATCTTGCCGTGCGCTTCGAGCTGGGCAACGATGTTCTTGGCGACATTCGAAGGGACGGCAAAGCCGATGCCGACACTGCCGCCGTTGGGCGAATAGATCGCGGTGTTGATGCCGACCACCTGGCCTTCGAGGTTGAAGGTCGGGCCGCCGGAATTGCCGCGATTGATCGGCGCGTCGATCTGCAGGAAATCGTCGTACGGGCCTTCGTTGATGTCCCGTCCCCGCGCGGAAATGATCCCGGTCGTGACCGTCCCGCCGAGCCCAAAGGGATTGCCGACCGCCATGACCCAGTCGCCGACCTGGGCGGCGCCGCTGTCGCCAAAGCTGACATAGGGCAAGGGCTTGTCGGCCTTGATCTTCAGCACCGCGAGGTCGGTCTTGGGGTCGCGGCCGACGATCTTGGCAGTATATTTGGTCTTGTCTTGCAGGATCACCTCGACCTTGCCGGCGTCGCCGACGACGTGATTGTTGGTCACGACATAGCCCGAGGGATCGACGATAAAGCCGGAGCCGAGCGCGATGCGATGCGCCTCGCCGCCGGGTGTCCGCGGAAACTGATGATGCTCGTCGCCGCCCGGGTTCTGCTGCTGGAAAAAGCGGCGCAGCAGCTCGTCGAACGGCGAATTTTGGTTGAACTGTGGCGCATCGGGCTCTTCGGCCATTTCTTGTGCGTCGGCCTTTTGCGTCACCGAAATATTGACCACTGCCGGCAACACCTTTTTGACCAGCGGGGCGAAGCTCTGCTGCGGGATCAGCGCCACCGGCGACGTCATCATCTGCCCCGCCGGCGATGCGGCTTGCGGCTGGGACTGCGCCCAAACCAGCGGCGACAGCGCGAGCGCGCCCGCCAAGCCCCCGCCGATGACCGCGATACGGCCTTTCGTCAACCGCGAGCGAAGCGTCCTGTGCATCGAAGAATCGGTCATGTCATCCTCTTGTCGAGCGGTTCGCCGCAGAATTGGCGCGTCGAGGTGACAGCGTGCTGTCGCGCGGATTAATTCGCTGTAATCTGCGCTCAGCCGCCGCTGTAAAACCGGCTGCGCGCGACCTGGAGCGCCGCCCGCTCGGGCGGAATGACGGCGACGTAAAACGTATCGCGGCCAAATCCGGGGCGGCCGGAGACCCAGCTTCTGAGCGACTGGATTTCGATGTATTCCTGCTGGCCCGGCACCAGCGCGATATCCTGAAACTGGTAGAGATCGACGCCGACGCTGTCGACGGTTACATGATAGCGCCCGGCCGGCACGTCGCGATAAAAAGCGTCGCCTTGCTGCGAGACGCCGATCGCCGCACCATTCATATAAATCAACGGGGTGCCGAGGCTCTCGCTCGGATCGTAGACCCGATAGAACCAGACCCGCGCAGCGCCGGGCGGGACCGGCGGCAGGGCGACCGCGCCGACCGGCGGCGGTGTCGCGCAACCGCTCAAGAGAGCGACAACGAGCGCGGCGCCGACCGCCGCAAATCGGCGCGACACAAAATATCCTGTTGGCCGCATCGGCTTTTCCCTTTCCCGATCCCTCGGCGCTAATGCTCCGGCTCAATCACATGATTCACCAGAACACGTCCGTAGGATGGGTTGAGCATAGCGAAACCCATCGCGACGACCGCAGAAGATGGGTTTCGCTGGCGCTCAACCCATCCTACAAGGTTATCCGGGGCATCACCTGAACGTGTCAAAGCACTATTACACGTTGATCGCAAACACGCTAAACGTCTTCCGGGTCGCCGTGCCCGAGGGCGTGACCCCGCCTTTCGCGGAATAGCGGAGCCGAGCAGCCGACTTGAATCTTCCGGGCTCGGCGCTCGGCGGCACTTGCCGCTACGCCGATTGCGCCAGGCCGCGCTCGAGCAAGGCAGCGAGCCGGCGGGCGAAGGCCGGCGGGTCGGGCAAGAGCTCGCCTTCGAGAATGCGGGCCTGGTCCAGCAACAGCCAGGCGAACTCAGAGAGCTGGTCCGAGGCGCCGGTTTCTCCGACGGTATCGGCGAGCCGCGCAATCAATTTATGCCGCGGGTTGATTTCGAGGATACGCTTCGAGGCGGCATCGAGCTGGCGGTGCTGCTTCAATAACCGCTCCAAATGCATGTCGAGGTCGCCGTCGTCGGCGACGAGGCACACCGCGCTTTCGGTCAGGCGCTCCGAGCTGCGCACATCCTTGACCGCGTCGGCGAGCGCCAATTTGAAGATTGCGATCAGCCCCGAAAGCTGGGGCTGCGGCTCTGGCTTGGCCGCCTCGGCTTTGGCCTCGGGGGCTTCGATCTTGTCGAGGTCGGCGCCGCCACGGGTCGCCGAGCGGAATTTCTTGTCCTTGTAGCTGCCGATCGCCGGCATCCAGAATTCGTCGATCGGGTCGGTCAGCAGCAGCACCTCGACGCCGCGCGCGCGAAAGCCTTCGAGCTGCGGACTGCGCTTGACCGCGTCGAGGCTGTCGCCGGTGATCGTATAGACCGCGTCCTGGCCGGGCCGCATCGCCTCGATATATTGGTCGAGCGAGAGGAGGCCGTCGCGCGCCGACGAGCGAAACCGCGCCAGCTCCAACAGCACCTCGTGCTGCTCGCGGTCCTCGTACAGCCCTTCTTTCAGGACAGCGCCGAAATCGTCCCAGAACTTGGCATATTCCTCGGGCGCCTCGCTCGCCTTCTTGCCGAGCTCGGTCAACACCCGGCGGGTCAGCTGCTGTCGGATCTTGGCGACTGTCGGGTTCGACTGCAGCATTTCGCGGCTGATGTTGAGCGGCAGGTCCTCGCTGTCGACGATGCCGCGCAAAAACCGCAGATAGGCGGGCAAGAGCTCGGCGCCTTCGTCGCTGATAAACACCCGCCGGACATAGAGCTTGATCCGGCTTTTGCGTTCCGGGTCGAAGAGATCGAAGGGCTTGGTCGAAGGCACAAAAAGCAGGCTCGTATATTCGAGCAGCCCTTCGGCCTTGTTGTGCAGCGTCAGCCACGGGTCGTCGAAGCTGTGGCCGACATGGTGGTAGAACTCGGTGTATTGCTCCTTGGCGATGTCGGCGCGCGGCCGGGTCCACAACGCCGAGGCCGTGTTGATCGTGTCTTCCTTGTCGCCGTCCTTCAGCAGGATCGGCAGCGCTATGTGGTCGGAATAGTTGCGCACGATCTGGCGCAGCCTTGCCGGGTCGAGATATTCGTCCTCGCCGTCGCGCAGGTGGACCACGACCGCGGCCCCGCGCGCCGCATCCGGCAACGGCTCGATCGTAAATTCGCCCTTGCCGTCCGAAACCCAGCGCCAGCCTTCTTGCTCGCCCGCTTTGCGCGCCACGACCTCGACCTTGTCGGCGACCATGAACGCCGAATAAAAGCCGACGCCGAACTGGCCGATCAGGCTCATGTCCTTGCGCGCGTCGCCCGACAATTGGTCGACAAAGGCGGCGGTGCCGGAACGCGCGATCGTGCCGAGGTTCTCGATCAGCTCGTCGCGGCCCATGCCGATGCCGTTGTCGGCGACGGTCAAGGTCCGCGCCTTTTTGTCCGGGGTCAAAACGACGCGGTAGGCGGTGTCGCTCTCGGCCAGCACCGGCTCGGTCAATGCCGCGTAGCGCAGCCGGTCGCAGGCGTCCGATGCGTTCGAGATCAGCTCGCGCAGAAAGATTTCCTTTTGGCTGTAGAGCGAGTGCGCGACGATTTCGAGAAGGCGGCTGACTTCGGCCTGGAAGCTCCTTGTTTCTTGGGTCATTTTCTGCCGTCGCGTGGTGGCCGGATTGCGCCGAGGATATGTGGCGCAGCGCCGGCAGCCGCAACCCCACAGCTCGGCCAATCGGGTCGGGACGCGTCGCCGCAGCCGCCCGATCGCGGTTGTTTTATCCTTGCGTTGCGCCGGCCGCGCCCCGATACCTGTTGCGCATGGGCATGTTCAGCCCCGGGCCGCGGCTCGTCGCGGTTCTCGGGCCGACCAACACCGGCAAGACCCATCTCGCGATCGAGCGCATGCTCGGTCACAAGAGCGGCATGATCGGGTTTCCGCTGCGGCTCCTCGCCCGCGAAAACTACGACCGGGTGGTCAAGCTCAAAGGCGCGCGCGCGGTCGCGCTGATCACCGGCGAAGAAAAGATCGTGCCGCCGAACCCGTCCTATTTCGTGTGCACCGCGGAATTGATGCCGCTCGACCGGCCGGTCGATTTTCTCGCGGTCGACGAGATCCAGCTCTGCGCCGACCCCGAGCGCGGCCACGTCTTCACCGCGCGCCTCCTGCATGCGCGCGGTCTCGCCGAGACGATGTTTCTCGGCGCCGACACGATCAAGCCCTTGATGCGCCGGCTCGTCCCGGAGATCGAGCACATCGGGCGGCCGCGCTTTTCGACCTTGACCTACACCGGGCACAAAAAGGTGACCCGGCTGCCGCCGCGCAGCGCCGTCGTCGCCTTTACCGTGGCCGATGTTTTTTCGCTCGCCGAGCTGATCCGCCGCCAGCGCGGCGGCACCGCGATCGTGCTGGGCGCGCTGAGCCCGCGGGCGCGCAACGCGCAGGTCGGCATGTTCCAGGCCGGCGAGGTCGATTACCTCGTTGCCACCGACGCGATCGGCATGGGGCTCAACATGGATCTCGACCATGTCGCCTTTGCCGGCATCGTCAAGTTCGACGGCTATGGCCCGCGCCGTCTCAGCGCCGCCGAAATCGCCCAGATCGCCGGGCGCGCCGGGCGTCACATGAGCGACGGCACCTTTGGCACCACCGCCGACCAGCGGCCGCTCGATCCGGCGATCGTCGAGGCGGTCGAGGCGCACCGCTTCGACCCGCTGACCCGGCTCTATTGGCGCAACACGCGGCTGCGCTTCGATTCGGTCGATTTTTTGCTGAAGAGCCTCGACGAGCGGCCGGCGACACCGGGTCTGGTGCAGGCGCGCGAGGCCGACGACCACCGCGCCTTGCAGGCGCTGGCGCGCAACCGCGAGGCGGCGCGGCTCGCCACCCATCCCGGCGCGGTGCGGCTGTTGTGGGAGGTCTGCCAGATCCCCGATTTCCGCAAGGTCATGAGCGAAAGCCACACCCGGCTGCTGCTCCATTGCTTTACCCATCTGGCCGGCCCCGACGAGCGTTTGCCGACAACCTGGATCGCCCGGCAGATGGCGAGCCTCGACCGCACCGAGGGCGACATCGACACCTTGATGGCGCGGATCGCCCACATCCGCACCTGGACCTACATCACCCACCGCAGCGATTGGGTCGAAGGGGCGGCGGGCTGGCAGGAGCGCGCGCGCGGCATCGAAGATCGCCTCTCCGACGCGTTGCACGAACGCATCACCCAGCGTTTTGTCGATCGGCGCTCGGCGTTTCTGGTCCGGCGCCTGGCTGCCGAGGGCGAGCTGCTCGCCGCGGTTTCGGCGTCGGGCGAGGTCATTGTCGAGGGGAATTATGTCGGCCGTCTCGACGGCCTGCGTTTTGTTCCCGATGCGACCGACAGCGACGAGGCGCGCACGCTCGTCGCCGCCGCAGCCCGCGTGCTGCGCGACGAGGTGGCGACCCGCGCGCGCCGTCTCGCCGCCGATGCCGACGACGCCTTTACGCTCGACGCGGCAGGCGCCTTGCTGTGGCGCGGTGGCGGCGTCGGGCGGCTGGTTGCCGGGGAGCGCCTGCAAGCGCCGCGGGCCGAGCCGTTCACCGGCGATTTTGCTGCCGGTGAAGCGCGCGAGCAGGTGCGCCAGCGCTTGCAGGCATTTGTCGCCGCCGAGATCGAACGGCGCCTCGGCCCGCTCTTTACCGCTTCCGCCTTGCGGCTCGGCGGCGCCGGCCGGGGGCTGGTGTTTCAGCTCGCCGAAGCGCTCGGCGCGGTGGACGCGGCCGAGGTGGCCGCAGCAGTCGCCGGCCTCGCGCCACCCGATCGTGCGGCGCTCGGCCGGATCGGCGTTCGTTTTGGCACCGAGACCGTCTTTTTCGAGCCGCTGCTGCGCCCCGAATCGGTGCAGCTGCGGGCGCTGCTCTGGGCGGTGCGGCACGGTGCTGTGGTGCCGCCGCTGCCGCCGGCGCGCCGGCTCGCCCGACCGATCGACATCGACCCGGCGCTGCCGCCCTCATTCTGGATGGCGATCGGCTTTCGGGTGCTGGGGGGCATGGCGCTGCGTGTGGATCGTCTCGAACGCCTCGCCGCCGCCGCGCGCAAGCGGGCGCGAGGCGGCCCGTTCGCGGCCGATGCCGTGCTGGCGGGTGCGGCCGGCATCGAGCGGGCGAGATTGGCGCCGTTGCTCGAAGAGCTCGGCTACCGCCGCCGCATCGAAGCGGCAACCGAGATATTTGTCGCACCCGCCCGGCGCCGCCGCAGGGCTCCTCAGCCGAGCCGCGCACCCCCGCTTGCGCACGACGGCAGCCCGTTTGCCAAATTGCGGGAGCTGAGGCTCGCTTGAAGGGCGCCGCGCCCTTGCCCGAGCGGGCGAGCCGGCGGCTCGATCAATGGCTATGGTTCGCGCGCGTGGTCAAGAGCCGCGCGCAAGCCGCGCGCCTGTGCGTTGCGGGCGACATCATCGTCAACGGCGCCGCCGTGACGCGGGCGCGGCACGAGCTGGCTGCGGGCGATACCATCGTGCTTGCGCGCGGCAGGATCGGCCGTCGGCTCAAGGTGCTGGCGCTCGGCACGCGGCGCGGCCCGGCGGCGGAAGCGCGCCTCCTATATGAGGAAGCCGCGGTGCCGGCGCCGCCCGCCCCGGCCTGGACGCCGCTGCTCGCCGACGAGAGGGAGCAGCAGAGCCTCGACTGAAAGGCTGTGAACGAATTGGGAGTGGCGGCCAACTCGGGGCTGCGGCAGCGTCGTGATGCTTCGAGACGCGCCCGTTGGGCGCTCCTCAGCATGAGGTAAACTGTTGATACAGCTATGGAATCCCTCGTCCCGAGGAAGCCGCGCAGCGGCTGTCTCGAAGGACGCACCGCGCCGGCTACAACCCCGCCGCCGCGAGCAGCGCGCCGATGACGCGGTCGCCGGCGAAATATTCGCGGGCGAGCTCGCGGGCGGCCCGGCTATGGCCGCGATAATCGGCGGCGATCGCGTCGATGGCAGCGAGCGCCTCGTCGTGGGTTTCATAGTCGAACAGGCCGCGGCCAACCGGGTAATGCCCGGCGAACCCGGTCCGCATCGTCACGACCGGACGTCCGGCGGCGAGATAGCACACGCTGCGATCGCTGAACCAGCCGCTGTTCGGCCGGACATAAATGTCTTTCGCGACGGTAAGCTCGCCGCGCGAGCCAGCGATAAACCCGGCATAGCTGGCCATGTCCGCCGAGACCGGCTGCGGATCGGCGATCCGCCACCCGGCTGCCTCGACCGTGCGGCGCACCGCTTCGTCGGGCGGCGTCATCGCGATCTCAAAGCAGGTGCCGGGCCGGCGCCGGGGGAGATCCAAAAACCGCAAGAAATTTACGTGCTTCGACCAGACGTAACGCGAGCCGTCGAATTCGATGTCCTTGCCCTTGTTTTCCCAGGTTCCGATCGTGGTGAAGCATCGCGGCGTATCCGCGGGCTCGGGCCATAGGCGCGGATCGACCGGCGGCCGGGTCGGGCGCCAAGGAACGCCGCATAGCGGTATCGGGCATTCGGATGTGCCGAGATTCTCGCCATAGCTGAAAAAATGCGTGTGCGCGTCGAGATAGGCGCGCGCCTCGGGATCGGCCTTGGCGTATTTGATCTGCTCATAGACGGGGTCGGTATCGACGATGATGCGCGTCGGGCAGGCAAAATGCTCGTCGCGCAGCCGCGTCGCGCCGCACAAGTTGATCAGCGCATCCGCCTCGCCGTAAAGCGCATGCACCCGCTCGCGCGAGAGCCCGTGGTAGACGTTGTGGATCGCGTCCCAATAGGCCCAGCGCTCGCCAAACCCGTATTGCTCCATCGCCCGCCGCAGATAGGCGACATTGTAGCCGCACTCCATCGCCACGCTGCTGATGCGCGGGTCATAGGGGTTGGCGCCGCCATCCTCGACATACCAGGCTTCCCAGCCGAGCTCTTCGAGGCCCAACAGGTAATGCATCGCCTGCCAGGCGATGCCGGCGAGCGGCATCTGGCCGGCAAAATGCAGCACCAGGATTTTGCCGCGCTTCATCGAGGCCTCAATCTCCGATCTCCGTGGCACCGGACAACGGCCGGCGCGCGGGTTCATTTCCTCCGGCGGCGCGGCACGGCGGCAAAAACCCCCAAACCGCGTAGGGTTGCCCCGGCTGCGACCCGCATGTTAGGCACCGGCGGGATGATCGACAGCATTCTCGAATGGCTGACCGGCGCTTCCGGCGCCGCCGCGGCGCCGCCGCAAGACCCGCTCCGGCTCGCCTTGGCGGCGCTCCTCGCCGAGGCGGCGTGCAGCGACGACCATTTCGGCGCGAACGAGCGTGGGGTCATCGCCCAGCTCCTCGAGCGCCGGTTCGAGCTGTCGCATGAGGATGCGCGCACCCTCCTCGCCGCCGGCGAGCGCGAAGCCCGCGACTCCGCCGAATTGTTCCATTTGACCCGGATCATCAACGAGAAGCTGTCGTTCGCAGAGCGCGTCGAGCTCGTCGAGATGCTGTGGGAGGTCGCCTATGCCGACGGCGTCCTCAGCGAATACGAGGACAGTCTGGTGCGCGGCGTCAGCGGGCTGATCTATGTGTCCGACCGCGAGCGCGGCCTCGCCCGGCGGCGTGTCCTCGCCCGGCTGGGCCTCGACGCGGAAGTTCTGGAGAAGAAGCGAGTGCCATGACCTACGTCGTCACCGAAGCCTGCATCCGTTGCAAATACATGGATTGCGTCGAAGTCTGCCCGGTGGACTGCTTCTACGAGGGCGAGAACATGCTCGTCATCCATCCCGACGAATGCATCGATTGCGGGGTGTGCGAGCCGGAATGCCCGGTCGAGGCGATTATCCCCGACAGCGAAGCCGAAGCCGAGAAATGGGTCGAGCTGAACCGCGACTATGCCGCGAGCTGGCCCAACATCACGCGCAAAAAGCCGCCTCCGGCCGATGCCGACGAATGGAAGGACGTCGCCGACAAATACGACAAATTCTTCAACCCCAACCCCCCCGGCGGCTCCGGCTGAGGGTTGGAGCGCGACCGCCGGCCGCGATCTGCCGCAGCGGGTATTGCGCATCGGGCATGGCTGACCTGCTGGCATTCGAAAGGTTGTTCATGCTACTGTTATGTGGGTGCTATTGACGCGTTCCCCTCCGGTTCCGCGCTCTTCGTCGAGTTGTGGACGGTCGCCGACGCTGAGCAGCAGCGAACGGTTGAAGCGTCCCGGCAGTACCACTCGGTTCGATTGCGAGAGACGGACATGATGTCGGAAAAAGCTTTATTCGCCACGGGCGATCTGGTGGTCTACCCGACCCATGGCGTCGGCAAGATCGTCGGCATCGAGGCGCAGGAGATCGCCGGTTTGACGCTCAACGTCTTTGTCGTCCATTTCGACAAGGACCGGATGACCCTGCGCGTGCCGCTCGGCAAGGCCAAGGTTTCGGGATTGCGCAAATTGTCGAGCCGCAAGGAGATGGACGCGGCCCTTGCCAAGCTGCGCGGGCGCTCGCGCGCCAAGCGGACGATGTGGAGCCGGCGGGCGCAAGAATATCAGGCCAAGATCGCCTCGGGCGATCCGGCCTCGATCGCCGAAGTGGTGCGCGACCTCTACCGCAACAGCGGGCAGCCCGAGCAATCCTATAGCGAACGGCAGATTTATCAGTCGGCGCTCGACCGTCTCGTGCGTGAATTCGCCGCGGTCGAGCGGATCGACGAGACCACCGCGACGCAGCGGGTCGAGCAGCTGTTGGCGGCTTGACCGCCCGAGTGGACTAGGCGTGGCCCTGGGGTAGGGATGGGGTGAACCGGGCGCGACCGGACAGGAAATTTGCCAGGCTGCCCGGCGCCCGCCGGGTCTGGGCGGTCGGCGCGATACATGCCGAGGCGCGCCGTCTGGCACGATTGCACGATCTGATCGGCGCGCGGTTTGAGGACGGCGACCGGCTCGTCTATCTCGGCAACTACATCGGCTATGGCGAGGCGGTGCTCGCCACCATCGACGAATTGCTCGACTTTCGCTGCCGGGTGCTGGGGCGCCGGCATGCATTTGCCTGCGAAGTCGTCTTCTTGCGCGGCGCGCAGGAGGAGATGTGGCAAAAGCTCTTGCAGCTGCAATTCGCGCCCAATCCCCGCGAGGTGCTGCAATGGATGGTCCGGGCCGGGGTCGAGACCACGATCCAGGCCTATGGCAGCAATTTGCGCCAGGCCACCGCCGCCGCCCGCGACGGGGCGCGCACGATCACCCGCTGGACCGGAACATTGCGCAGCGCGATGAACGCGGCATCCGGCCATGTCATGCTGTTTTCGGCGCTGCACCACGCCGCTTTCACCGACGAGCGCGGGCTGCTCTTCGTTCATGCCGCGATCGCGCCGTCGCGGCCGCTTGCGGCGCAAGGCGACGCGTTCTGGTGGGGCTCGGAGGACATTCTCGACCTCGCCGCTCCGTTCGAAGGGTTCCGCCGTGTCGTCAGAGGCATCGACCGGCAGCAGCGCGGTCTTGTCGAGGGCAAATTCGGTGTGTCGCTTGACGGCGGCGCCGGGCGCGGCGGCCGGCTGATCGCCGCCTGCTTCGCTCCCACGGGCGAAATCCTCGATACGGTCGAGGCCTGATCAGATGGCGGTGTAGCCGCCGTCGACAACGAGGTCGCTGCCGGTGACAAAGCTCGCCGCGTCGCTGGCGAGGAACACCGCCGCTGCCGCAATCTCCGACGGCTGGCCGAGCCGGCCCAGCAGGTGCTTTGGCCCGATCGCCGCGCGCGCGGCCTCGAAGCTGCCGTAGCGGCGCACGATCCGCTCGGTTTCGACCGCCCCCGGCGACAGGGTGTTGACGCGGATATTCTGTCCCGCATGGTCGATCGCCATGACCTTGGCGAGCTGGATCAACGCACCCTTGGTCGCGCAATAGGCCGCTCGCCCGGCGCTGCCGACGCGCCCGAGCTGCGAGGCGATCAGGATGATCGACCCGCCGCCGCCGGCGATCATCAGCGGCAGCGCCGCCCGGCATAAGAGGAACGACCCGGTCAGGTTGATCGCGACGACCTCGTGCCACTCCGCGGGGCTCGTTTCGAGGATCGTGCCGCCTTTGTCGTGCGGTGCGGCACCGCTGACCAGGATATCGAGCCGGCCGAATTCGTTCTCGACCGCGGCGGCGGCGGCGCGCGTCTCGGCCTCGCTGCCGACATTGCAATGCCGAGCCAAGGCGCGGCTGCCGGCCGCGCGCACGAGGCGGGCCGTCTCCTCCGTCGCCGCCATGTCGATGTCGCAGCAGGCGATGGCGGCCCCGGCCTCGGCAAAGGCGATCGAAATCGCGCGCCCGATGCCGCCGCCGGCACCGCTGACCAGCGCCACCTTGCCGGCGAGCTGGGTCACAGCATCACCGTCCCGCCATCGACGGCGATGGTTTGCCCGGTAACCAGCGCGCTCGCGTCCGAAACGAGCCACAGCACGGTGCCCGCGAGATCGGCCGGGGTGAGGCTGCGCTGGATCGACTGCCCGGCCTTGATCGTCGCCAACGCCCGGTCGAGCTTGTCGCCGAAAAATTCGCGCGTGCCGTCGGTCAAGACCGCACTCGGCGCCAGCGCGTTGACGCGGATCCGGTCGCGGCCGAGCTCACGCGCCAGGCCGCGAGTGAGCCCGATCACGGCGGCTTTCGAGGTTGTGTAATGGAGCGCGAACGGCATCCCGTAAGTGGCGGCGAGCGAGGAGATATTGACGATGCTGCCGCCGCCGACACGCCGCATTGCCGGAACCACCGCCTTGCAGCAATGCCAAATGCCTTTGACGTTGACCGCCATCGCCGCATCCCAATCGGTTTCGGCGATCGCGTCGAACCGGCCGCCGCGCAGCGCGCCGTAGAGGGCCGCATTGTTGACGAGCGCATCGATACGGCCAAATTTTGCCACCGCAAGCGCGGCCATCGCGGCAGCGGCCTCGGCGCTTGTCACATCGAGCACGGCACCGATCGCCTCCCCGCCCGCGCTGTTGACGCGATCGAGGGTCGCGGCGCAATCCGCAATGTCGGCGGCGACGATGCGGGCGCCGGCCTGCGCCAGGTGGCACGCCAATTCCTGCCCGATGCCGCGCGCCGCACCGGTTACGACGACGACCCGCTCGGCGAGGTCCACGGCGGGCAGCCGGATCAGATCACCTTGCCGGATCAGATCACCCGGCCGGATCAGATCACCTTGTCGGTGCGGGGGTCGATCAGGTGCATCTGGTTGAGGTCGGCGAGAAGCGGCATCAACTCGCCGACATTGGCCGCCGCAGCCGGGTTGACGCGGGCGCAAACCTCGACCCCGTCGACGATAAAGTACACCGTCGTCTCCATGCCCATCGGCTCGACGACATCGAGCCGGGCGGTGAACGGGATGAACCCAGGGGCGTTCTCGCCGCTGCGCGTCTCGGTGATGTGCTCCGGGCGCAGCCCGAACAGCACCTCGTCGCCGACGCGCCCGCGGTAGCGCGCCTCGCGCGCCGCCGGCACCGGGAAGGAGAGCCAGTCGGACAGGCGCACGGTCAGCCCGCTGCCGTTTTGCACGAGGCGGCACGGCAGCAGGTTCATCGTCGGCGAGCCGATGAAGGCGGCGACAAACCGGGTCTGTGGCGCATGATAGACCTCATGCGGCGTGCCGATCTGGTCGATGCGCCCGGCGTTCATGATGACGACGCGATCGGCCAAGGTCATCGCTTCGATCTGGTCGTGGGTGACGTAGACCGTGGTCGTCGTCACCTTTTGATGAATCTTTTTGATCTCGGTGCGCATCTGCACGCGCAATTTGGCGTCGAGGTTGGAGAGCGGCTCGTCGAACAGAAATACCTTCGGGTTGCGGACGATGGCGCGGCCCATAGCGACACGCTGGCGCTGGCCGCCCGACAGCTGCTTTGGCCGGCGCTCGAGCAGCTCGGTGATGTCGAGAATGCGGGCGGCGGCCTGCACCCGCTCGTTGATCTCGGCCTTCGGGAACCTTTTCAGGCGCAATCCGAAGGACATGTTTTCGAACACCGTCATATGCGGGTAGAGCGCATAGTTCTGGAACACCATGGCGATGTCCCGGTCTTTTGGCGGCACGTCGTTGACCAGCTGGTCGCCGATATAGATCTCGCCCGAGGTGGCTTCCTCGAGGCCGGCGATCATGCGCAAGGTCGTGCTCTTGCCGCAGCCCGACGGCCCGACCAGCACGATGAACTCGCGATCGGCGATGTCGATGTCGATGCCCCGCACCGCCGGGGTCTTGTCAAAGGTCTTGACGATGTTGCGAAGCGCGACTTGCGCCATCTTGCGTTCCTCACTGTGGTGCCGGCGGTCGGGCCGGCAATGTGCCGTTGCTGCGGCGAACCCCATCCTCGGCGGCATTCGCTGCGGAGCACCGGGTCGGCGGGATTGTCGGCTGTCCCGACTTTTGGAGCATCGCCGCCCGAATGTTTCGCTGCCGCAGCGAAGACCGCATCTTAAAGAGCGGTTCAGCCAAATGCAATTTCTCGATCGCTCAGGATGCGGCGAGGATCGCGTCGGCTGCCTTCTCCGCGACCATGTAGACGGCGCTGACGATAAAAAACCCGGGAATGCGCGGAAAGACCGAGGCATCGACGACGCGCAGCCCCGGCACCCCATGGACGCGGAAATCGCCGTCGAGCACACCGCCCGCATCGCGCGGGCCGATCGCGCAGGTGCACGACGCATGGTGGCCCCAGGCGCGGGTGCGCACAAAATCCCGCAGTTCCTCGTCGCTTTCGAGCGCCTTTCCCGGCTGCTCCTCTTCGGCGATCAGCCCCAGGCGTTCGAGCTTGGCGGTCAGCTTGCGCACAAACCGGATACCGGCGACGACGGATTGCAGATCCTCCCCCGCCTTGTCGCTGCCTTCCTCGAAATAGTGGAAATTGATCGCCGGCTGGTCGCGCGGATCGGTCGAGCGCAGCCGCACCTCGCCGGCGCGGTTTTGCGTATGCGCCTTCAGGATAGCCCAGGTCAGATAATTGGGCTTCGCTAGCTCGAGCGCCGAATAGCCGGGGAAATAGCCGCCGAACAATCCCAACAGCGCAAAGCAGAACAAATCCGGCAGCGGGCGCTCCGGCAGCGATTTGAGGATGGCAGCGAGGACGGCGCCGTTGCTGGCATAGACCCCGTCCTCGCCCCGCGCCCACGCGCGGTATTGCGGGTCGCCGCGGCTGAAGGTGGCGCCATCGAGGATTTCCCAACGCGCAAAATTCATGCGGTGGACCACCCCGATCTCATAGCGGTCCTGCAAATTGCGGCCGACGCCCGGAAGATCGATCCGCACCGGGATGGCCAACGGCTCCAGCACCGCGCGCGGCCCGATCCCGGACAGCATCAACAGCTGCGGCGTGTTGAAGGCGCCGCCGCAGAGGATCACCTCGCGCGCCGCCAGCGCTTGCCTCACCACGCCCGGCCCGGTGCCGGGCTGGCCATGGGCGCGGTAGAGACGCTCGCCTTTGAGGTACTCGACGCCGATGGCGCGGTCCTGGGCGTCGAACAGCACGCGGGTCGCGAGCGCGTCCAGCTCCACATGCAGCCGGTCGGGATATCTCTCGGCAGTCTCGCGCACGCGTTCGCGCGTTCCCATGCGCCGATGCCCGCGCGTCGTCAGCGGCGTATAGCGCAGGCCAACCGCGTTCTCGGCGACGAGGCGCCAATCGTTCGGGTCGGCCTTGCTTTCGACGAGGTCGCGCAGCCGCACAACCGGCTGGCCGATATCGTCATAAGCCGTCGCGGCCGAGTCGAGCAGCACCTGCACCAGCCCGAAATCGCCGATCGCCGCCTTTGGGACCGCCTTTTCGCTATGCAGCCAGCCGGCCCAGCCGTGGCGCGACGGGTTCGGGCCAAGCTTGGCGAGCACCCGCTCGAGCGGGCGGTGATGGCAGTTTTCGAGCCGCTCGAAATAGCCGCGCATCGCTTGCGCGCTCCATGACGGGTCGCCGGTCAGCTGCGCGATCGCGTCCCAATCGGCATTGTGCGGGTAGACCAGGATCATCGCGTTGTGCGCGGTGCAGCCGCCGAGCGTGCCGGCGCGCGGATAAAGAACCCCGTCGACCCGCTCGCCGCGATAGTCGCGGACATATTTCGGGTCTTTTTCCTGCGTCGCCTGGTCGGCGTAGTGGCGCACAAAAAAATCCCAGCGCATCGCATCGTTTTCCGAAGCGAAGCCGTGGAACGACGGCACATCGTAATCGTCGGGCAGCCGATTGACGCCGGGCTCGGCATCGTTGGTGCCGGAGAGGAGCCGCGGGTCGCCGCCCGCTTCGAGCAGCAGCACGCGCCGCCCGGCCTCGGCGAGCCGCGCCGCAACAGTGCCGCCGCCGGCGCCGGAGCCGACGACGATGTAGTCGAATGCGGGTGTTTCGCTCATCGCCGGCCGCTCAAAAAGTTTTCAGAAAGGCGATCAGCGCGTTCTTGTCGGCGTCGCTGAGCTTGGTGCCGAAATAATGCCCGCGGTTGACGACGTAATCCTTGCATTTGCTCAGCGCAAAGAGGTCTTCGCCGACATTGGCAAAAACCTTGCGCGCCGCGTCGTCGCTCGCGCCCTTGGGCAGCGCGCGCAAATCCTCGACCAGCTTTACGATCGCCGCCAGGACCTGCTTTTTGTACCTGGCCTGGGCGGCGAGCCCGATGCCGTCGGGCGCCAACGGATCGAAATTCGCCAGCAGGTCCACCGGGGTCCCCTTCGGGATCGGGCCGATCTCGATCCCCTTCTGGTCGAACACCGGGACCGCCCAGCTGATCAGCCGGCGCGAGGCCTTGATCCAAGTCGGGCAGATAGCCGACCGGGATACGCAGCCAGCTCGTCGCCGTGGTGCGCTCGATCATCCCCGGCACCTTGTCGCCCAGCACCGTGTCCTTGTCGCGCTTTTCCGGCCACAGCATCTTGGCGATGCCGTCCTGGAACGCATCCATGCGCGCTGCGACCGACGGGCTTTCGTTGAATTTCCCGACCGTGTTGTTCAAGAGATAGGGTGCGGTCGACCACAGGCTGATCAGCGAGGGCACGCGGGTATAGCCGCGCCCGCCGCCCGGCATCCGATATTGCTGCGGCGCGCCGGTGAACGGGTCGTAGACCGTGATCGAGCCGACCGACGGCAGAGATTTGTACGATTGGGACGAAAAATCGTCCCAGATGTTGTTGCCGATCGCATTCGTCGCCAGCGGGCTGCAGGCGTTCGTCTGCAGCAGGGTCACCGGGACACGGCCGTCATTCGACAGAAAATTGTCGTCGAGAAAATCGTCGGCCGAGACGATCTTGCGCATCTGCTGCTTGAAATCGTCGGTATTGGTCCAATCCCAATATTTGTTGAAGCACTCCATATAGCTCGGGCCGATGCAGGCGGCGGGGTCGGCGCCGGCCGGGCGCGGCGGCGCCTTGCTCGAATGGCAGCGGGCGCAATTGTCGGCAAAGACGAGCTTTCCTTGCTGCACCGTCGCCGGCGGGTCGTTCAGGTAGGCCGCACCACCGGGCGCGTTTTTCAGCTTGTGCGGATAGGACGCCTTGATCAGGAACAGCGCCATGTCCGGGGTCTGCGCTTCGGTCGCCTGCCAAAAGGCGGAATTCTTGCGCGCGGTCTTGATCGAAAACGGGGTCACCCGTTGGCCGCCCAGGATCGGCTTGAAGTGGGTCAGCCAGTCCTCGCTGAAGAGACCGATATTGACATAGACCCGGTTCAGCGCGCCGAGCGCCCCCACCGAATCCGAGCCGTCCTTCAAGACATGCGGCGTCCACACCGTGCTCGGCGGCTGAAAGAACTGGGTCAGCGGGCCGGTTTTGACAAAATCGTTGAACTGCTTGTTTGCCAGGTTGCTCGGCCCGAGCTTTTCCAGCCCATAGCGCTTGGCCGCTTCGAGCCGCGGCCACAAATTATAGACCGCGTTCATCGTGCGCGGGTTGTTGATGTTGTCGCTGGAGACGAGCGAGGTGTCGAGCGAGCCCGGCTTTGCCGTGTGCAATACCTGGAACAGAAAGTTCAATTCGTCGGCGTTCCACGCCAGGATGCGATCGACCCAGAAATATTGCGCGCCGACTGTCGAGCTCAGGTTTTCCCATTGCGGGTTCTCGGGGTCGGCCGGCGGCTTCTCCGGGTTCGGGCCGACATGGCAGAACCCGCACGACATGCCGACGCGGTAGGGCCGCACCAGGTCCTTCGACAAATAATAGCTCGGGTCGTCATAAAAGCGCTTGGGGTCCCACCGCTTCGCCGCCGCTGCGTCGAACTTCGGATTGGGAAAAAGCCGCAGCCCGACGATCCCGGTCGCGTACCCGTAATAAGATCCGGCTGGAATGTTCTTGCCGCGGGCGCCGACAGCGACCCCGGGATATTTCTGCGCATTCTCGAACGGGTCGGCGGGACAATCGGGCTTGCGTTTGTCGAGCCACAGCCCGTAGCGGTCGGGGTCGGGGCCGGTCGCCTTGGCAAAGCACGGCTCGTTGACGAGGCCGAGCCAGCTCCAGCGATTGTCGCGGCCGGCCTTCAGGCCGGGGCGGGAAGAAAGGATTTTCAACAGATCGAACGAGCCGTAGGTGAGGTTGGTCAATTTATCCCACAGCGTATCGTCGCCGCCGGTCCAGACGATCCACATGTTGCGGCCCTTGACCTCGTCCGCGGTCAAGGCGATGCCGCCGTCCATGGCGTGGAAATAATCCTCGTCGGCCGCGGGGAAGGATTGCGCGGTGCGCCCTGCTTGGCGCGCCTCGTCGATCGCCTGGCGCGCCTGCGCCGTGCCGGAGAGAGAGGCGCCCGCTGCCAAGAGCGTGCACAACAGCAGGATGCCTTGAGGCTATGGAGATCCGCTTTGCCATCAGCTCCCTCCGATCTCGGCGCCGGCAGCGCCCGCCTTAACCAACTCTTACGGTATCATAACCGCGGACTCGCCAAACCGCAGCGGCAAAAGCACCGGCGGTGCTCTCGACCGATGGCCAGCAAATGGCTATCTTCGACCGATGAGCACGCACAGCGTCGCCGAAGCCAAAAACCAGCTCTCGAAGCTGATCGACCGCGCCCTCGAGGGCGAGGGCGTCGTCATCACCCGCCGCGGCGAGCCGGTTGTCGAGTTGAGGCCGATCCGGCCGGCGCCGCGCCCGATAACCGAGGCGGATATCGAATGGCTGCGCGCCAGGCTGGTGGGTCGAGAGCCTGCCAAAATCGATGCCGCCACCCTCATCCGCGAGATGCGCGATGAAGGCGAGAAGTGAGCTTTTATCTCGATACCAACATCCTTGTCGCATTGTTGACCCCCGAGCCGTTGAGCGAGCGCGCGATCGAATTTGTGCGCGGCAACCCGGCGCACTTTATCGTCAGCGATTTCGCTGCCGCCGAATTTGTCTCGGCGATCGCCAGACGCGTGCGCACCGGGCAGACTCCGATCGAGGAGGCGCGCGGCGACCTTGCCGAGTTTGAAGTTTGGCTCGCGCGGTCGGCCGAGCGAACGGAGCTCAGCGCAGGCGATATTGCGGTCGCCACAGCCTATCTGCGGCGGCTCGATCTCACATTGCTGACACCGGATGCGCTCCACCTCGCCATCGCGCGGCGGCTCGATGCGACGCTCGTCACTTTCGACCGCGCCATGGCCGCCGCCGCCCGCGCGCTCGGCATGGCGGTTGTGCTCCCTTGACGGGTTGTTCGCGGCGCGCGAACCCAGCATTGTCGCCCGATCGGG
This sequence comes from uncultured Alphaproteobacteria bacterium, assembly GCA_963702685.1. Classification (GTDB taxonomy): domain Bacteria; phylum Pseudomonadota; class Alphaproteobacteria; order ATCC43930; family CGMCC-115725; genus AP-15. The sequence goes on from CAVPDQ010000026.1 coordinate 22,349, forward strand.
CACCCTCTCAGCGGGACCTCGGGCGATGAACATCGACAAAGCGGTCAACATCGAAGACCTGCACCGCATGGCCAAGCGGCGGCTGCCGAAAATCGCTTTCGATTTCATCGAGGGCGGCTTCGAGGACGAGCGCGGCCTCGAAACCAACACCTCCGCCTTCCAGAAGCACCAATTGCTGCCGCGCTATCTCGTCGACGTGTCGACGCGCGACCAGACCCGGACGATCTTCGGCCAGACCTTTTCGAGCCCGTTCGGCATCTCGCCGACCGGCGGGGCGGGGCTGTTCCGGACCAATGCCGATCTGATGCTGGCCGAGGCGGCGCGCGACGCCAACATCCCCTACATCATGTCGGGCGCCAGCAACGATTCGATCGAGGCCGCCGCCAGGATCGCGCCGAAAAACCATTGGTATCAGCTCTATGCGGCGCGCGACCCGGCGATCAACGCCGACATGATCCGGCGCGCCAACGACAACGGGCTCGGCGCGGTGGTGCTGACCGTCGACACGCCGGTCGGGTCGAAGCGTGAGCGCAACATCCGCAACGGCTTTGCCAATATCCGCGGCGGGTTGTTCCAGGCATTGAGCCTGAAGCCCTCGATCCTCGCCGAGGCGCTGACCCATCCGGGCTGGATCCTCGAGTATCTGCGGCGCGGCGGCGGCACGCCGATGCTGCAAAACTGGCAGCCTTACGCCCCGGCGGGTGCGAACGCCGAAGAGGTCTACAAATTCACTTCCTCGGTGCGGCCGTTCAACGCCCAGACCTGGCGCGACGTCGAGGCCTACCGCAAGCTCTTTCCGCGCGCGCTCGTGATCAAGGGCATCATGAGCCCCGCTGATGCGTTGCGCGCGGTCGATGCCGGCTGCGACGGCATCCTGGTGTCGAACCATGGCGGGCGTCAGCTCGACCAGGCGCCGGGCTCGCTCGACGTATTGCCGGCGATCCGCGCCGCGGTCGGCGACAAGCTGACCTTGCTGCTCGACAGCGGGGTCAGGCGCGGCGCCGACATTCTGATCGCGCTCTGCCTCGGCGCGGATTTCTGCTTTTTTGGCCGGCCCACACTTTACGGTGCCGCGGCGGGCGGGCTCCCCGGCGTCAAAAAGGCGATCGATATCTTCGTCAAGGAGATCGACCTGGTGATGGCGCAGATCGGCTGCCCCAGCCTCGACCAGCTCGGCCCCGATTTCCTGTGGCAGGACGACTGGCAGAAAAACCGCTGAGGTCGTTTCTGCAATGGCTCAGCTCGTTCAGACGAGGCCCGCTGCCAATTTCGGCGGGGCGCGCAAGGTTTGCAGCACGACGCAATAGCGCTCGGTCAGCCGCAGCAGGTTTTGGCGCCGGTCCTCGGGCTCGTCGGTGTCGAGCGCGAAGCTGAGCCTGATGTCGCGGAAGCCGACCGGTGCCGTGCGCTCGACGCCGAGCGTGCCGCGGAAATCGAGATCGCCCTCGGCGCTGACCGTGCCGCCACGCAATTTGAAGTCGATCGCCGTCGCCACCGCCTTCAAGGTCACTCCGGCGCAGGCGACCAGCGCTTCGAGCAGCATGTCGCCCGAGCAGGCGTCGAGACCGCTGCCGCCGGTCGCCGGGTGCAGCCCCGCCTGAACCAAGGCGCGCCCGGTCTCGACCTTGCACGCGATCGCACCCTCGGCGAGGCTCCCCTGCGCCTTTAGCGTCACCACCGCCGCCGCGGGATCGGCGCGGTATTTCTCCTTGAGCGGCGCCTGCAGCTCACGCAGCTCGCTGCTGTCCATCAGCTACCTCCCGCGGCCGTTCAACCGGCGCTCCAATGAATGGCGTTGCGCAACAATCCGATAAACGCCTTGTTTTCCCACGAGCCGTGAAAAACGGGCGGCGTCGTGTCCGCGGGGTCGGCGGCTCGGGCCGCGCGGATCGCGGGATTGTGGCAATGGCCGAGCGCCACATAGGTGACGCCGCCGTCGCCGACCGCCCGGGTATAGCCGACAACACGCGTCCTGCCGTCGGCTTGCAGGGAGGTGTCGCGGCCGTAAAGCGGACCGACAACATCCGAGACCGCGCTCGGGCCGTAATCGGCGGTCAGCAGGATTTGCGTCGTCTCCGGGTCTTGCAGCTCGATAAAGTAGGGCTCGTCCTCGACCTCGAACGAAGCGCCGAGCCCGCGGGTCAGCGGGTGACCGGCGGCGCCGACATCGACGCGGATCTTGCAGATCGGCGGGTGGGTCAGAAACCGGCTGCCGAGAACGGCGTGGTGCTCGGTCTTGACGGTGCGGCGCTGGCGCAGGCCCTCGACCCGCTCGGCGCGCCCGCCGCTCGTCCCGTGCAGGCCGAGCCAATGGCCGCCGCCCTCGACCCAGCGCCCGATCGCGCCGGACTGCGCGGCGTTCGGATAGGGGCCGGCGACATAGCTGATCAAGAGGCGGCTCAACGGCAGCCATTTCTCGACCTCGCCAAAATCGTTGGCGACCGAGGCCGGGACATCCGCTTCGGCGAGCAGCCCCAAGAGCCGCAGCCGCGCGTAATCGTGGTCGTGCCCGGCCATCGCCCCGGGCGGGAAGCCGCCGGCGACAAGATGCGCGCGGGCCGGCTTGGTCTGGGTCATCGGGTCACCTCGTTCGTTTCGATAAGTCCGGCTTGTCCAGCAGGCGGGCCCGCCAGTACGACCTGCATTGACTTTTGGGCAACCATAAGGCGATGTAGGATCGTGTTATGAACCGATCTCGCGCTGGCGTCCTGTGGAGCAGTAGAGACAACCCGCCGGACTCCATCGCTCGGCAGCTCGGCATGCAACCCCGACATTTCACGCGGGCGCTCCACAAAATCAAGTCCGCCAGCAACCTCTCTGGCGACGACCGCGTCACCATATACAATGACGGCGGTGTTACCGATGACAAGGGCGAGCTGCTTGGCAACCTTCACGACGAGGACTGACTCTCCGCCGGACCGCAAATCCTTCGTCACCCTGCGGTTCGTCGGCGATGATCTCGACCCGGCAAAGATCTCGGCGGTTTTGTCCATTGACCCCACTCGCGCGCACAAGAAGGGGGAGGAGTTTTTTGCCGGAAAACGAACCGGCAATCTGCGTGGGCGAAGTGGGATATGGTATCTCGCTACGGATAAGCTCGTCCCCAGCGATAACCTGCTTGATCACCTGCAGCTCGTTCAACAATTGCTCTGTCCTAGTCCAAGAGACAACCATATAGTCTTGCAGCTTAGGGACATCTTGCAAAAATCCCATGCTGGGGCTCATCTCACCTGCTTCTGGCGGGGAGACCCTGGCGAAGCCGCGCCGCAAATTCCCGGAGGGTTCAGGTCGGCTCTGGCGCCGTTATCCATAGATATCGAAACAGACTTCGGGTCATCGTCTCAGGATTCTACGACAGAGCGGCCCGCCTCCCTGGATCGGCCCTCCGATTTCTGAGGTTCCGCGGTTGACGCGGCTGCTCGGCGCCGACTTGATTGTCGCTTACCCCTCGCCGGCATTGGCAAAATAGAGCTTGGGGTCGGCGGCGCGGATGTGGGCTTCGGGGAGGCCCAACTCGCGGCGGACGATGTTGGTGCCCTGCACCAGCGAGACGCATTTGTAATAGGCGATGCGGCGCGACAGCCCCTCGCGGCCAAAGCCGCAATCGGTGGTGACGACGAGCTGGTCGGCCGGAATGTATTCGAGCGCCTTTCTGATCAGCCCGGCCACATGCTCGGGCGGCTCGACGATCGTGCTGCAGTGGTTGACGACGCCGATGCCGATCTTTTTGTCGGTCTTGTACTTGGCGAAAAGCGGCAGGTCCTTGCCCTCGCTCGACGCGCATTCGAAGGTGATGACGTCGGCGTTCAATTGGAGCAGATGCGGCAGCGCGCGCTCGTAGCTCGGCACCTCCCAATAGACGCGCTGCTGGTTCGGGTTGCCCCAGCAGGTATGCGCCCAGATTTCGGCCTCGACCCCGTCGAGCTGGCGGTTGAACGCGATTGTCTGGAATTCGAGCTCGGCCTCGGTGCAGTCGGGCCGCGTCGTCAGCCCGTGATGGCGCGGCTCCTCGACCTGGATCACCGGGCACCCGGCGGCGGCCAATTCGCGCAATTCGAGATTCATGATGTCGCACAGGTCGAGCACCATCGCCCGGTCGTCCGGATAGTGCTGGTTCCACAGCATGCTCGCCACGCCGGGCGCGCAGATCGTGCCGAATTTGACCGGCCGGTCGGAGAGGCGCTGGGCGATCTGCCAGAGTGCTGCGTATTCGAGCGCGCCGCGGCTCAATTTTTCGGTGACGATCGCCGGCTGGTAGGCCTCCTGCACTTCCCACAGGATATGACCCGGCTTCAAACCGTGCCGGCCCATCCAGCCTTGCGCGGTCGAGCGGTGGCCATGGATGCCGCCGAGCCGCTCGATCGCATAAAAAAACCACGATTTGCCGCCGACCGCGAGGTCGAAGCGGCTGTCGCCGTCGGTGACGATGTCGAGCCCCGCCGCTTCCTGCGCATTGATCACCGCGGCGACGGCGTCGAGATATTGCTCGCGAAACAGCGAATCGCCGAGCGCGGCCTTGAACGACCGCCCGCCGAGGCTCGCATCGAACCATAAGGGGCGCGGATAGGAGCCGGTGATCGCGGTCGGCAACACCATGTCGCGCGTCGTGGTCAGCATGGCCCGCTTACCTTTTCAAATGCCTGGCCGGCGCCGTACGTCCTTCGAGACAGCCGCCGCGCGGCTTCCTCAGGACGAGGGATTCCATAACTTCCATCAGCAGGTTACCTCATGCTGAGGAGCGCCCCCTTCGAGACGCCGCCTGCGGCGGCTCCTCAGGACAGGCGGGCGCGTCTCGAAGCACGCACGGTGCCGATGCAGCCACGATTTGCCCGCCATCGCCAATTCATTCACATCCTCTCAAGATGAGCAAATTCATCAAGTAAATCTACTGCCCACCTCATGCTGAGGAGGCGGGCGAAGCACGCCGTCTCGAAGCATCGAGAAACCGTTCCGCGAGGCGCGCGAGAAAGCTGGCGCCCACCGGCAGCGCGGCATCGTTGAAATCGTAGCGCGTGTTGTGCAGGCCGCAGCCGCCCTCGCCCGGCCCGTTGCCGAGCCACAGCATCGCCCCCGGCCGCGCATTCAACATGTAGGAAAAATCCTCGCCGCCCATCGAGGGCGCCACGTCGCGGATCACCTGGCCGGCGCCGCAAATCTCGGCCGCGACCTCGGCGGCAAAGGCGGTCTCGTCCGCATGGTTGACGGTCGGCGGATAGCCGCGGCGATAGTCGATCTCGGCGGCCGCACCATGCACGGCCGCGACGCCACGGGCGATCTCGCCGAGCCGGCGTTCGATCAAATCCCTGACCTCCGGCCGAAAGCTGCGCGATGTGCCGCCGATATGGAGCCCGTCGGGGATGACGTTGTAGGCGGAGCCGCCCCGCATAAAGCCGACGCTGACCACCGCCAAATCGACCGGGTCGAGGCTGCGGCTGGCGATCGTCTGCAACGCCAATACGATTTCGGCGCCGATCACAAACGGGTCGATGCCGAGATCCGGATGCGCGGCGTGGGTACCGCGGCCCTTGATGCGGATGTCCCAGCGGTCGGACGCGGCGAGCACCGGGCCGGGCCGGGCCGCGATCCGGCCAACCGCGATACCCGGCTTGTTGTGCAAGGCAAAGACCGCATCGCACGGGAATTTGTCGAACAGACCCTCTTCGACCATGATCCGGCCGCCGCCGCCGCCCTCCTCGCCGGGCTGAAAGATCAAATGCACCGTGCCCTCGAAATTGCGCGTCGCCGCCAGATAGCGCGCCGCACCCAAGAGCATTGTCGTGTGCCCGTCATGGCCGCAGGCGTGCATCTTGCCGTCATCGGTCGAGCGGTGCGCGAACTCGTTCAGCTCGCGCATCGGCAAGGCGTCCATATCGGCGCGCAGCCCGATCGCGGCCGGCGAATTGCCGCGCCGGATCGTGCCGACGACCCCGGTCCCGGCGAGCCCGCGATGCACCTCGCAGCCGAATTCGGCGAGCTTTCCGGCGACCAAATTCGCAGTCCGCTCCTCGGCAAAGGCGAGCTCGGGATGGGCGTGAATGTCGCGGCGGATCGCCGTCAGCTCGTCCTGATAGCCCGCCATTTCGGCGATGATCGGCATCGACGCCCCTCCCGGTGCTGCTCGGCCTGTGCGCAACCGAAGGCGAATGTAGCGCCGGCGCTGGGAATGGCGCTAGCTTTGCGCGGCAAAAGCGCGCCGGGTGATGGGATTGGCTGGATGAAGGCAATCGCCGCGATCGGGGCCGCCGGCCTCGCTGTCCTCGTCGCTGCCTGCGCACCGCAGCCGCCGCCGCCGATCAATTCGCAGGCCTATGCGGTCCGCGCGCCCTTGCCCGGCCACCCCGGCTATCTCGACATGATAAAATATATCGGTGACGGCCTGAATTACACGGCGGTCGGGGCCGGCTTCCTGATCGATGCCAGCGGCGAGATGTGCTTTAGCGGCCCGGTGAACACCGCCATGAACCGGCTGCTGAGCTTCCAGAATTTCTGGTGCATCAACCCACGCAACGTGGAGCTCGTCGAAACGCTGAACAATGACGTCAGCCACGTCAACCGGGTCCGGCTGTGGTGCCGGCATTCGAGCCCGCAATGCGCCCACATGGTCGCCTATCCGAACATGCTCGACAACGTATGGATTGCCAACAGCATCACCGCCGAGATCATCCCGGCCACGCCCCAGCAGGCGGCGATCGCCTATCTGATCTACTTGATGGGCGGAAATGCCAGCGCCCCCGGGCTCCCCTTATCGGGCCGGCACGCGACACTTGACACCCCACCCGCAGCGGCTAGCGTCCGGCCGCCGATCCGCGAAACGGAGGAAGTCCGATGATCATCGAGATGCGCACCTATACCCTGCAGCCAGGGAGTGTGGCGACGTTCGAGGAACGCTTTGGCCAGGCGCTGCCGGCGCGGGCCAAGGTGTCGCCGCTCGCCGCCTTCTGGCACACCGAGGTCGGGCCGTTGAACCGGGTGATCCATGTGTGGCCCTATGAAGACCAGGCGGCGCGCACCCGGCTGCGGGCCGAGGCGCTCAAGCTCGAAGGCTGGCCGCCCAATGTGCGCGAATTCGTCACCGAGCAGCAGAGCGACATCTATGTGCCGGCCCCGTTTTCGCCGGCACTGGAGCCGCGGCAATTGGGTGGCATCTACGAGATCCGCCTCTACACCTTCAAGCCCGGCGGGATCCCGGCGGTGATCGACCGCTGGAGCGGCCACATCGCCCGGCGCAACGAGCTCTCGCCGCTGGTCGGCGCCTGGCATTCCGAGGTCGGCGGGCTCAACAAATGGTGCCACATCTGGGCTTACAAGGATGCCGGCGAGCGTTTCCGCATCCGCGAGGAAGCCCGCGCCAAAGGCATCTGGCCGCCGCCATCGGGTGGCGGACCCAGCATGATGCTGAAGCAGGAAAACATGCTGGTCGCCCCGGCCGCCTTCTCACCCCTGCGCTGAATTGGCGAAGGGAGAGCGCCGCCCGAGCCGGCTCTTTTGCCGGAGCCGGCGCGGCCCCATATCGCGCAGATCGGATGACCGGGTCTCCCCGGTCGTCCTGCGAGCCTGTAGCTCAGCCGGTAGAGCAACTGACTTTTAATCAGTAGGTCTCGGGTTCGAATCCCGACGGGCTCAC
>CAVPDQ010000027.1:0-271827 GCA_963702685.1 uncultured Alphaproteobacteria bacterium
AATCAGCACCGTATCGTCAGCCGGCCCCGCGGAGGCCGAAAGTCTCAAGGAGACGGGACGCCAGCTGGAGCTTTGGGCCGATGAACTCGAAGAGAAGCTCACGTCGTCGAGCGAGACGCACCCAAACCGGCAGTGAAAAGGACCGACCACAACCCTGAGCTATGAGAGCAGACGTGCAAATTCATTCCTGACGGTACGGTAGCATTCGCAGGATGCTGCTTCTAAGCCGGGGCGGTCGACGACGGTGACCTGACCGTGAGTGTTGCGGATGAGCGCGGCCGCCTTCAGCGTTCCCAGCGCGACCGTGACACCGGCCCGCCGCACCCCGAGCATCATCGAGAGAAATTCGTGGTTGAGCGGCATCCGGTCGCTTGTCGCGCGGTCACGGGCGGTCAGCAACCAACGGGCGAGGCGTTCCGGTAGCGTGTGTCGGCCATTGCATGCCGCCGTGATCGAGACCTGAATGTGGAGCGCCTGGACATACCGAAGCAGCACTTTCGACAGGGTGGGGCGGCGGCCGACTTCCTCGCGAAAGACGCTGGCGGGCATTCGCAAGGCCAATCCGGGAATCTGGACCATCGCTTCGAGTGGGGAGCGATCCGCCCCGAGCAGCACCGGCACGCCGGCGAAGCCTTCGTTGCCGATCATCCCGACCTCGATCATAGCGCCGTTCTCCAGAGGCTGGACCAGCGACACCATCCCTTCCTCGACGAAATAAACATCATCGATCGGCGTATCCGGCTTTGAGAGCGTCTGTTTATGGGGGAGCGGGACACGTCGAATACCGCCAAGCCTACAACCCGCAGGCGGTGGTCTGCGCCGAAGGCAGCCAGCTGATCGTGGCCACCAATATTGCCACCACCCCGAGCGACCAACCGACCTTCGCGGCCACCGTTCTGGCCATGGAAGAGACCATCGGTCTGCCGCGGGCAGTCCTCGCCGATGCCGGCTATGCCAGCGGCCCGGCCGTCGCCGAACTCGAAGCCCACGGCATCGAGCCTTTGGTGGCAATCGCCCGCACCCAGCCGCACCGGCCCTACGACTTCCGGCCGCCGCCCGAGCCCAAGCCCGAGCGCCGGATCGCCGAGCCTTGGCGCCTGGCGATGAAGGCCAAGCTCGACAGTGCCGATGGCAAAGCCCGTTACCGCAAACGCAAACAGACCGTCGAACCGGTTTTCGGCATCATCAAGAGCGCCATGGGCTTCACCCGCTTCCACCTCCGCGGCACCCAAAAGGTCGCCGCCGAGTGGCTCCTCGTCGCCCTCGCCTACAATTGCCGCAGGCTGCACAACCTGCGGCCCGCCTGAAATGGGCTTTACCCGCTTCCACTTCCGCGGCACCCAAAAGGCCATCGCCGAATGGCCCCCGCGTCGCCCTCACCCACAACTGCCGCACGCTGCACAACCTGCGGCCCGCCTGAAACCAGACGCTCCCGATCACCCCACAGAAACAAATCCGACAGGCTGCTAGGCAGGTCTTCGAGACCGAAGCCTGCGTCGCGTGGAACCCGTCGAACGGACCGCGGATCGGCACCAGCTGGGCGCGCTCAGCCTCGAAGGCCTGCCAGATCGTCAGGTCGGCCAGCTCGGGGTGCTTGTGCGCCTTGGCATAGGCGACGCATCGGTCGAGCAGCCAGGCGTTCAGCTCGTCATAGCTTGCCACCCGCCGCCGCGGCGTGAAGAAGCGCTCGCGCACCAGCCCGACTTGGTTCTCGACTTGCCCCTTCTCCCAACCCGCCGCCGGCGTGCAGGCGGTCGGCTCGACCAGATAATGACCGCACATCCGCAGAAAACGGCGGTTGTACTGGCGGTCCTTGCCGATGAACACGGTCTCGACCGCCGTCTTCATGTTGTCGTAGATGCCGCGCGTGCAGGTCCCTTTGAAGAAGGCGAAGGCACGGTTGTGGGCGTCGAACACCATCTCCTGGGTCTCGCGCGGATAGGCCCGCACGAACAGCATCCGGCTCTGGCACAGCCGGACATGCGCGACCTTGACGGTCACCGTTACCCCGTTGATCATCACGATCTCGTGCGACCAGTCGAACTGGTAGGCCTCGCCCGGGGCGAAGCTCAGCGGTACATAGGCCTGTGCGGTCACCGCACCCCGCTCGGCGAGCCAGCTCTTCGCGTACCGCCGCACCGCGTCGTAGCTGCCCTCGTAACCCAGGCCACGCAGCTCTTCGTAGACCCGGATCAGCGTCAGCCGCTCGCGTGCCGCCTTGCCCTCATTCGAAAGCAGCAGCGTCGAGCTCGCCTCGCCACGGATCGATCTTCGGCAGCGGCTGCGTCCCGCGCGCATAGCGAAACTCCGTCGCCTCCGACCGGACCACCTTGCGCACCACCTTTCGGGATACTCGAAGCTCCCGGCAGATCGCCCTGATCGGCTTCTTCTGAACAAAATACGCCCGACGGATCTTCGCGATCGTCTCCACTATCAGCATCCCCCGACAGGCTCCCAGGTTCCCCATGGAAGCCACTGTGGACCCACCGTCCCGGGGGTCCCGATTGGATGCCGATCACCCCCTAAACAGGGTCCTTATTCCATGCCAATTCACAGTCAGCAGCGCGTCGCGGTCCTTGATCAGGCAGGTGACCGCCTTCTCGTATTTGGTCCCGTACTTCTCGGCGAAGGTTGCGAGCGCAGCCTGCGCTGTCGCACGGTCGGGGGCCGCCCAGATCTCGCGCAGGTCGGCCTTGCCCGCCGGCTGGACGGATTTGGGAAGCTTGTCGAGCACATTGGCGGTCTTGTGCACGGTACAGCGCTGGTGCCGGGTTGTCGGCGACACCTCCTCGAGCGCCTTCCAGAAGCCGAGTGCCCCGTCGCCGGTCGCCAGCTCGGGCGCGATGGCGAGGCCGCGCGCCTTGAGGTCGACCAGCAGCTCCCGCCAGCTCTGCGTGCTCTCCCGCAGGCCCACCTGAAAGCCGACCAGCTCCTTCTTGCCCTGCGGCGTCGCGCCGATCAACACCAGCATGCATTCGGCCTGCGGCTCCATGCGCGCCTGCAAGTAGACGCCATCGGCCCAGACATACACGTAGCGTCGGGCCGACAGGTCGCGCCGCTGCCAGCGCGCGTAGTCCGCCTCCCACTCGCCCCGCAGCCGCGCGATCACCGAGGGCGACAGGTTCGGGGCATCCTTGCCCAGCAGCGCCCCGAGCGCCTCCTGGAAGTCGCCCATCGAGACCCCGCGCAGGTAGAGGATCGGCAGCAGCGCATCCAGGCTCCGCGTCCGCCGCGCCCACCGTGGCAGGATGGCCGAGGTGAAGCGGATGCACTCGGCTCCTTCGCTGGCACCGCGGTCGCGCAGCTTGACCCGACGCACCTCGACCGGGCCGATCCCAGTCTGAACCAGGCGCTCCGGACCATGGCCGTGCCGTACCACCCGGTCGCGCCCGTCAGGCAGCCGCATGTCCTTCATCAGGGCCAGGAACGCCTCGGCTTCTGCCTCCACCGCCTGCGCCAGCAACCGGCGGGCGCCGCTCCTCAGAGCCGCCGTCAGTGGATCCTCGACCGCGTCCGGCTGACACAGGGAAACAACAGTGCTATCGCTCCTCATGGCGTATCGCTCCTTCGGGAGGTTCAGGCAGGCTTCCACCCGCCTCGATACGCCGCCTTTCTCACATCGCCATCACCCAGTTTCGGCCATAGCTCCACCCACATGGGACGTGCACACACAAGAGTGCGCCCCTGTCTTGTGACGCCCCCAAAAAGAAGTGCGGTCGATCTGCCGCCTTCTTTCAGGAGCCTGGCGTCGTCAGCTGGACCGGCGCCGCCACACTATGCCGAACAGCACGAGCGCCCCGCCGATGAGCGCGATCGTAGCCGGCTCGGGAACCGGAGGTGGCGTCACAAATGAGAACTCGACTTGCTTGAATTCCTTGAAGCTCTCTGTCCCGGGAGTGCTAATTTCCACGGATTTCAGGGTCTCGCCATCGGTCGACACGATACCGAGGCGGTCGAAATCGGCGTTTGGTCCTTTGACCCCGGTGAAAGTGATGGTTCCCGTTGTTCCGAGACTATCGGTCCAAGTGACATCTAACGTGCCGGTAAACCCGTCCGATTCAAGCTGACCGCGGAATGAGAAGTCGTTAAAAAGCGTGTCATCCGCCGGCGTGAAAATCAGATCCGTGAGGGTGGCGTCCTTCGTCGGCTTGATCGTGGCAAAACCCGACCCGGTATCGACATTCCCGGTCGTATCAACGGTAACCGCCGGTCCGCCAGCCCCGCCGACCGCGCCGGTGAAGGTCGAGACATCCTTATTCGCATTGTCGATAAAGAACATAGTGCCGGCGTCGCACTTCGATACTCCGCAACTCGTGTCCAGGATGAAGGTCGCATGGGCCGGACCGGCTATGAAAACCCCAGCTGCGAGCGCCAGGCAAACGGAAAACATTGTCCTCACGGCCGCTCTCCTCTTTCTCAATTGGTCTGTGCTCCCCGCTCCCAAAGCTAAGCAAGATCCATGCCATTGAGACCGACTCCTTGCTGTGTCTCGTCTTAGATGGTTAACGCGGAATGGCGTAAGTTCGCGATTGTTAAAAATTCCGACAGATCCGAGAAATCAACCCTCTTCAGTCAGCGATCGGCGCTCCAAAAAACATCGATCTTTCCTTGCCTTTTCATCGACAAGGGTCGAATTCTTACTACTCGTCCTGCCAATCACGAGACCACTTACGATAGATCCGATCAAATTTAGCTGATCCCTTCTCGATTCGGTCGAGCCGCCGCGAATCGATGCTCCGAGCCCTGGCGCTTTACAATCGCGAACGAGTAAAATCGCGGTAGGCAAGGCCCTAACCGCTCATCCGCTCATCCCGGCCCGGGGTTGTCAAAAATCCCGACGCTATGTCGGTCGATTTTACATCTGCATGGCCTTACGTCGCTCAAGCGACAGCCGCCCGGTGCGCGCACGCTGTGTCAATTTAGGTTCCGGCCTCTGGTCGCGCCCGCTTGACCGCACGCCTTCAATTGTTGGCACCGTGAGCTGCGGACGCCCGTCATTGATTTACGTTGCGCGGCGGTTCGTAGAAGACGCGCTGAGCTTGCCACGAAAGACATAAGAGAAATGAACACTGGCCGCGGTCGATTTCGGCGCGGGCCTGCGGATGACTGTGCCGGGATCGCTCCTTTGTTGTTGCGATCCGAGACGCCCGTGAATGCTGCCGGGCCTCCTTTGGTTTGTGCTGCGCTTGTTCGTCGGGCTGCGCTCGTCCTTTGGCCGCCGCGGCACCTGCACCCATATCGACCTTACCAAGGATCCCGCCGGCGGCATCGGCCGCATTTTTTGCAGCATCGCGATCGGCAGGACCGGCAAGGAGGGAGTCCGAGACCTCTGCCTTTGCGGGCCCCCGCTCCAACGCGTCGGGAGTCTGGTCGGATGGAGGATTGGCAATAGGGAGCGGCGGAAAGGCATTTTTCATCGGCGGCGCGGGCTGCGAGATCGGAACCTGCTGATGAGCGACCGCTGGTGGTGACGGTGGTGTCGGCGCGGGTTCGCTCCACGACAAGAGCGCCAGTGTAGCCATGGCCGCGACGCCGAGGCCAAAAAAGAAGATGGCGGATCGATTGATACGCTTCGCCTGCTGCTGCGGGTCTTCCATCGCAGGAGGCGCTCTATGCGTGACTCGGGTTGCACCGGCATCGCCAGCTTCCGAATCCACGTCTTCGATGGCCCCCAATTCGTCGGCCTGGGAACGCCCAACCTTGGCGCCAGCCGCGTTGTCCAGAAGCGATAACGCCTCGTGAACCTGATCCGGGCTGAGCTCGCGTTGGAACTCCAGATCGCTCATGGCCGCGCCGCGTCACCAACAGATCCGAGGAGGCCCCCGAACCGAGCCAGATATCGTCATCGTGCCGACATCCGCGGCTTCCTGTCAATCAGCGCGGAAGCGGGACCCGGGATCAGCGCCGAATAGGGACCCACACCGGCGGTTGAGTAGCGGTCGTCCCCGGAGTCCATGGAGGGGACCCGCGCGCGTCGCGCCGTGCCCTGACGAGCGAGGAGCGGCGCGCGTGGGGAGGCGCTGTGGGCCCCCGGGGGGCGATCCGCGGGAGGCTCGGAGGAGAGGTCAGGTGCGGTTTTTGAAGCGCCAGCTCTCGTTGCCGGTTTCGAGGATGTCGCAGTGATGGGTCAGCCGGTCGAGCAGCGCCGTGGTCATCTTGGCGTCGGCGAAGACGCTCGGCCATTCGGCAAAGGCGAGACATCCAGGGGAGCCTGTCGGCCTCGCAGGACCAGGCTGCCTGGGCGTTGACCTCTTATATCGTCTGCGCCGCGATCATGATGCCGCTGACCGGCTGGCTCGCCGGCCGGTTCGGCATCAAATACATCTTTCTGGTCTCGGTCATCGGCTTCACCCTCGCCTCGGCGCTGTGCGGCGCCGCCACGAGCCTTGGCGAGCTCGTTCTCTTTCGCGCGGTGCAGGGGGTGGCCGGGGCCGGGCTGAGCCCGCTGGCCCAGGCGACACTGTTGCAGATCAACCCGTCGGAGCGCCACGGGCGTAAGCATGCGGTGAAGACCGCAGGCCAAGCTATTCGATCGGTTTGACCTGCGGCGGCGCGCGGCCGGCGGCTCTTTGGTCGGCGATGATCTGCTGCAGGCACTCGATGCCATCCCTGGTGAAGGCGGTCACGCCGTCCTCGCCGACGCCGTAGACGCGCAGGCAGCCGTCTTCCGGGAACATGTCGGTCGACAGGTCGTACAACCAGTCTTCGTCCTCGCCGAGCATGTTGGCGACATAGCCGATGGTGAAGACGGCTGCGATAGCCGCCAAGATCAGGCCGCCTGACTGCGTGGTGCCGATCGCGGCCGCCAGTTCCACGGCAGCAATTCGTCGGTCCTATGGGCTGGATGCTCGGCGATCCGGGCGAGGACGTCAGCCAGCCAGGCTTGCGGATCAACGTCGTTCAATTTAGCGGTGACGATCAGGCTGTACATCGCCGCGGCTCGCTGACCGCCGCGGTCGGAACCCGCGAACAGCCATGACTTTCTGCCGAGGGCAATTCCGCGTAGCGCGCGCTCGGCGGCGTTGTTCGACAGGCAGATCCGTCCGTCATCGAGAAAGCGGGTGAAGGCCGGCCAGCGTTTGAGCAGGTAATCCATCGCCTTGGCGAGATCGTTGCCGCGCGACAGCTTCGCTCGCTGCTCGCGCAGCCAGCTTTGCAGATCGGCGACCAACGGCGCGCTCACTTCCTGCCGGACCGCTTGGCGCCGCTCGGCGCTCTGGCCGTTGATCGAGCGTTCGATCGCGAACAGGGCATCGATCCGCCGGACCGCTTCCAGCGCCAGCGGCGAGATCACTCCCGGGGTTTGGCCTTGCGCCCTGCGGCGGGCGTTCGCAGCGAGATCGGCCATCTGGAAGAACGGTCGGCGGGCATGAACCCAGCACGCCGCCTCTACGATCGGGCCCGGTTTGCGGTCGGCCTCGTACAGCTTGTTGTATCCGCCGAAGGCGTCGGCCTGGAAGATCCCGGCATAATCGGCCAGATGCGCCTGGGGATGCTCGCCAGCCCGATCGCGCGAGTAGTAGAACATCGCCGCCGGCGGATCCGGCCCGCCAAACGGGCGATCGTCGCGTACGTAAACCCAACATCGCCCGGTGTCGGTCTTGCCCTTGGCCAGGACCGGCACCGTCGTGTCGTCGCCGTGCAATCGCGTGGTCGCGAAAACGTGTCGCTCAACCCGGCTGAGGAGCGGCGCCAGGGCGGCGCAGCAGCCGCCTACCTGATCGGCCAGGGTCGACAGGCTGAGGGGCACTCCCTCCCTGGCGTAGCGTTCGGACTGGCGGTTGAGCGGCTGATGCTGCCCGTACTTCTCGAACAGGATCATCGCCAGCAGGCCGGGACCGGCCCAGCCGCGGGCCAGCACATGGAATGGCGCCGGCGGCTGGCTGATCCTCTCGCAGTCGCGGCAGGTGAACTTCTCGCGGACGTGCTGGATCACCTTCCATTGCCGTGGAATGACCTCCAGGGTCTCGGTAATGTCCTCGCCCAACTTGCGCAGCCGCGGGCTGCCGCAGCAAAGGCAAACCGTCGGGCCCGGCTCGACCGCCCGCTCCCGCGCCAGATGCTCGGGGAAGGGCTGGCGCGCCGGGCGCTTGCGGGTGAAGGCCACCACATTGGTGGTCTTGGCCACGGCCTGCTCAGCGGCGATCTCGTCCTCACTGGCCGAACTCTCGAGTTCCTCGAGCGCCAGCTCCATCTGATCGAGCACCCGAACCGCACGCTCCGAACGCTGGCCGTAGAGCTGGCGCATCAGCTTCTCGATCTGCAATCGCTGATGGGCGATCACGACTTGATCATCGGAGGCCTTGGCCTTGGCCACGGCCAGTTCGGCCTCGACCCGGGCCGCCCTGGCTGCTGCCTCAAGGCGCGTTGCGCGCTCCTCGACCAGCGCCGCCTGCAGCGCGGCGATGTCGTCAGGGAGATCCTCAGACGTCGTCGTCACGGGCCCGATTATCCCACATCGCCACGGCCCAAGCGCTCCTCAACCATAGGGTGAGTCAATCGGCCGCAGGGCTCAGCCGGCCACCTCCGGGCGCCAGGTGCGAACCGGGTTCCTCCAGTCGATCCCGTCCAGCATATAGGCCAACTGCGCCGCGCTGATCGCGACGATCCCACCCGCCGGCGACGGCCAGATGAACCGGCCACGCTCCAGCCGCTTGGCATAAAGCGACATGCCAATGCCGTCATGCCAAAGAATTTTGATCAGGTGACCGCGTTTGCCCCGAAAGACATAAAGATCGCCGGCATGCGGGTCGCGCTTCAACCCCTCTTGGACCTGCAGCGCCAGGCTGTTCATGCCGCGCCGCATGTCGGTGTGGCCGACTGCCAACCAAACCCGCACCCCCGAAGGAACGGGGATCATCGCCCCGACAGCGCTTTGACCACGGCCGCCGCCAACCCGGCCGGGACCGAAGCCGGGATGCGCACGCGAGCCTCCCCCGCAAACTCGATCTCGATCGCCGGCGCCGCACGACACCCGGCGTCATCCCCGGCCGGGGCGATCAGAACCGGGGCGAAACCCTTGCCGACCCCGAGCTCCCGGCGCCAGCGATAAATCTGGCCGGTCCCAATCTCCGCGCGGCGAGCGATCTCTGTGACCACCGCCCCGAGCTATGGCCGAAACTGGGTGATGGCGATGTGAGAAAGGCGGCGTATCGAGGCGGGTGGAAGCCTGCCTGAACCTCCCGAAGGAGCGATACGCCATGAGGAGCGATAGCACTGTTGTTTCCCTGTGTCAGCCGGACGCGGTCGAGGATCCACTGACGGCGGCTCTGAGGAGCGGCGCCCGCCGGTTGCTGGCGCAGGCGGTGGAGGCAGAAGCCGAGGCGTTCCTGGCCCTGATGAAGGACATGCGGCTGCCTGACGGGCGCGACCGGGTGGTACGGCACGGCCATGGTCCGGAGCGCCTGGTTCAGACTGGGATCGGCCCGGTCGAGGTGCGTCGGGTCAAGCTGCGCGACCGCGGTGCCAGCGAAGGAGCCGAGTGCATCCGCTTCACCTCGGCCATCCTGCCACGGTGGGCGCGGCGGACGCGGAGCCTGGATGCGCTGCTGCCGATCCTCTACCTGCGCGGGGTCTCGATGGGCGACTTCCAGGAGGCGCTCGGGGCGCTGCTGGGCAAGGATGCCCCGAACCTGTCGCCCTCGGTGATCGCGCGGCTGCGGGGCGAGTGGGAGGCGGACTACGCGCGCTGGCAGCGGCGCGACCTGTCGGCCCGACGCTACGTGTATGTCTGGGCCGATGGCGTCTACTTGCAGGCGCGCATGGAGCCGCAGGCCGAATGCATGCTGGTGCTGATCGGCGCGACGCCGCAGGGCAAGAAGGAGCTGGTCGGCTTTCAGGTGGGCCTGCGGGAGAGCACGCAGAGCTGGCGGGAGCTGCTGGTCGACCTCAAGGCGCGCGGCCTCGCCATCGCGCCCGAGCTGGCGACCGGCGACGGGGCACTCGGCTTCTGGAAGGCGCTCGAGGAGGTGTCGCCGACAACCCGGCACCAGCGCTGTACCGTGCACAAGACCGCCAACGTGCTCGACAAGCTTCCCAAATCCGTCCAGCCGGCGGGCAAGGCCGACCTGCGCGAGATCTGGGCGGCCCCCGACCGTGCGACAGCGCAGGCTGCGCTCGCAACCTTCGCCGAGAAGTACGGGACCAAATACGAGAAGGCGGTCACCTGCCTGATCAAGGACCGCGACGCGCTGCTGACCTTCTACGACTTTCCAGCCGAGCACTGGGACCATCTGCGGACATCGAACCCAATCGAGAGCGTGTTCGCCACGGTGCGGCATCGGACGGTGCGTGCCAAGGGCGCGCTGTCCCAGGACACCGCCCGGCTGATGGTGTTCAAGCCGGTCATGGCAGCGGCCAAAACCTGGCGCCGGCTGAAGGGCGAGAACCAGTTGCCCAAAGTCGTCCAGGGCGTCACATTCCGAAACGGCGTCGAGGTCATCAACACGCCAGCACAGAACGCCGCCTGATCACGCCGTCACCCAGTTTCCAGCATAGCTCAGATCGCCGAGCGCGAGGTAGATGACACCGCCGCCGAGCAGCAGCGCCAGCATCGGCTCGCGCATAACTTCAAGAATGATGCGAAACGGCGTGCGCTGGGCGCCGCGCGGCAGTTCGTTGAACCCTTCGGACTTTAGGCGGACCTGCGCCTCCCTTTCGTTCAGGCCCGTCAGAGGCGCTATGGATGAATGCTTGCCGTTCATACGCACTTATGCCGCCTATGCATTGAAAAAACTGTCATTCTTGCGGCAAGACATTTGCCGCCTCGGTTCAAGGTATGAAGCGCCAACGCGTTGCCCTGACCACCGCCGATACAGAGCGTGACGATGCCACGCTTGAGCCCGTCGCGCTTCATCGACCTGAACGCTTGCGTTTGGGCGACACCAACTGAAGCGAAGTGAAGTTGCATTGATCCGCGTCAGGGGCTGGATATCGGCACACGCAGACCGCGGCGGCGTCGGCCATGAGCCTACATAGCCGATACCCTTCGGGAGCGCTCATGGGCCAGTTCCTGAAGCGCCGGAATCCCGATCGGCGGGGAAGCCTGCCATGGCACGAAGAACAGCCTCTTTGCCATCGTCCCCCGCACGCGATCGACCTGCCGTCGCTCTCCCAGCAGTCGCTGTTGAAGCAGACTGTCGCGCGTGCCGGCGGCCAGCAGGCTTTTGTTGATGATCCAGGCGTAGGGCTCGATATTCGCGCGTCTAAGGTCCTCCTGCAGAGCGCTGGCCTGGGAGACCGGCGTGGTTTCGGCCAACGTGACCACCAGGATGCGCGTGTAGTTCGGATCCTGAAGACGCATCATCGGCGTTATGATCCGGCCAGCAGACTTGTTGAAAGCTGATTGTCGCGTCATCTGCCAGTGATATGCACCCGTGGCGTCCATGAGGAGCAGACTATGCCCCGTCGGCGCGGTGTCGAGCACGACGAATGCGCTGCGCGCTTCCGCGACGATATGAGAGAAAGCATGGAAGACAGCGACCTCCTCTGTGCAGGGAGAAGCCAGATCTTCGCGCAACAAGGCCTGTCCCTGGGCATCGAGACTACGGCCGCGCTGATCCATTATCTTAGCGATGTAGCGTTCCGTTTCCGCCTTGGGGTCAATTCTGTCGACACGCAGGCCCGGAACGTCACCCGTGATTGTCATGTATGGACGGCCCCCGTTGGGCAAGGGGTTTGTTGCGGAGGCGGCATTGGGTCTGGAGCGGTCATGTATCCGGCCTGTTTGCGCGGTCGGTTGACCGCTTGCCCCGAGGGGTGTCGCGGATCGGGTTCCCGGCATTGCGGCGCGCTTGCGAGCGCGATGACATATCGGAGTGTCCCGATCCAGGTCCTGACCATTTTGCCGTCGCTGCCTTCTGCTCCTTGCCGGGTCACCGGCCGGCGGCGGTGCCGGCCGGGGTTGGGGTTGCGCCGATGATTGCGGCTTGCGGTGGTTGGGCCTGTGGGTAACGCGCCGCGTTATCCCGAGCGCGCGAAGCTCGGTCGCGGTTCGCGCGGCTTCCGCGATCGCGCTGA
Source organism: uncultured Alphaproteobacteria bacterium (assembly GCA_963702685.1). Classification (GTDB taxonomy): domain Bacteria; phylum Pseudomonadota; class Alphaproteobacteria; order ATCC43930; family CGMCC-115725; genus AP-15. The sequence continues at coordinate 12,019 of CAVPDQ010000027.1, forward strand.
TTTCCGGGCGCGTCACGAGAATGACGGTCGTCCCGGCGGAATCGCACAGCGCGGTCATCGCCGCCTTGAAGCGCTCCTCCCGGCTCTTCAGTCCGGAATGCGGCCCGAGGCATGAAGCGCCCTGGTCATTGACTTCCAGAAAGCCGCTCCAGGCCTTCGGCTGGCTGAGGAGCCGAAGCGTGTGCCCGGTCGGCGCGGTGTCGAAGACGACGTGATCATAGCCACCACCGCGGTCGGCCAGGCGGCCGACGAACTCGTCGAATGCCGCAATTTCGGTCGTACAGGCGCCCGACAGTTGTTCGCGAACCGTGTCCCGGTCCTGATCGCTTGCGTCCGGCCCCATTTGAGCCAGAACCCTCTGGCGATAGGATTCGGCGGCGGCGACGGGGTCGATGTTGAGCACCTTTAGCCCCTCGGCGCCGGGGACCGCGACCGGCGAATTCGCCAAGGGCACGCCGAGGATCTCGTCAAGATTGGAGGCGGGATCGGTACTGACCAGGAGCACAGACTTGCCGCCGTCGGCCAACGCCAGGGCGGTGGCGCAAGCGACCGAAGTTTTGCCCACGCCGCCCTTGCCCGTGAAGAACAGGAACTGGGTCGGGCTGGTCAGTAAACCCGGCAGATGGACCGCGGCATTCTCGTTCATCGTGGCTCTAATCCGTGGTGAGGGTAAGGAACCTGTTCCCCTGCCGACGTCAAATCATAGCAGCTCCGCCTACGATCCGAGCCGTGGCAATTCCGCGTCTGCATGTGCTAGGGTTGACCGTCTTTTCTGCGCGAAGCTGCTCGACACTCTCCCAAAGAAAATTGTGCAACAAACTGTTGCACAATTGCTTGTCAGGAGAACTCTTGCTGCCCCCCGCCTACCTAACGCTCGAAGAAGTCATTATCCGCTATCGTGGCCAGATCAGCGAAGGAGAGGTGGCCGGCTTCGTCCGGACAGATTTCCGCTCTGGATAGGTGGAACCTCTGCCGGTTGGCGTGGGGTGCCATTTTCGAGGTGGCAGGCCGGGAGGGCGTAGCCCGACCAGAGTGACGCCGCGAAAATGGCGGCGAAATTCATGCTGCCGCTGCCTGCGGCAGGTTGTGGAAGTAGGCGTGATCCGGCGTTCGGGCGTCAAGGCTCGAATGCGGCCTCTTGCGGTTGTAGAACTCCAGATACCGACCGATCGAGGCACGCGCCTCGCCGACGCTGTCATAGGCCCGGAGGTAGACCTCCTCGTATTTGACCGAGCGCCAGAGCCGCTCGACAAAGACATTGTCGCGCCACGATCCTTTGCCGTCCATGCTGATGGCGATGGCCTTCGCCAGCAGCAGGCCGGTGAACTCGGCGCTGGTGAATTGGCTGCCCTGGTCCGTGTTGAAGATCTCCGGCCGGCCGTGCTTGGCGAGTGCCTCGGCGACCGCCTCGAGGCAGAACTCCACCTCCATCGTGATCGAGAGCCGCCAGGCCAGAACCCGGCGGCTGAACCAGTCGACCACGGCGGCGAGATAGACGAAGCCGCGCGCCATGGGGATGTAGGTGATGTCCATCGCCCACACCCGGTTCGGCCGCTCGACCTTCACGTCGCGCAGCAGGTACGGGTAGATCTTGTGCCCCGGCACCGGCTTCCAGCATCTGCGCTCGATTAACCATCATAGAAAGACCGATGCCGCGCAAGTCCACCGCCGATCGCCTCTACACCCTCCGCCAAAAACGCGAGCAGCTCGACGCCCAATTACGCGCGCTCGAAGCCCGCAACAAACAAGCCGAACGCAAAGCCCGACACCCGGCGCAAGGTCATCGCCGGCGCGCTCGCCTTGGAACACTACGAAAGAAACCCCGGCTCCGAATTCCGCCGCATCCTGCTCCGGCTGCTCGACGAATATGTCGTCCGGCCGCATGACCGCGCCCTGTTTCCCGAGCTCGACCAGGCCGACGCGGACCCAGTGCAACGCGATGCTGCCGCCGGCAGCGAATTCACCCAGGCCGGCCACGACACCGATTTCGCCATCCCCCACACCCTGACAACCGCATGCCGTTCACCGCGCCAGCCGCTGCAGCGGCACGGTGCGCCGGCGAGAGGCTCTGCCTCTCCCCCTCTCCGGAGGTATTTGAACAAGGAAATCATCCTGTTTTTAGGGCGGATTTCACTAGCAGCCTGTCGGATTTGTTTCTGTGGGGTGATCGGGAGCGTCTGGTTTCAGGCGGGCCGCAGGTTGTGCAGCGTGCGGCAGTTGTGGGTGAGGGCGACGCGGGAGCCATTCGGCGATGGCCTTTTGGGTGCCGCGGAAGTGGAAGCGGGTAAAGCCCATTTCAGGCGGGCCGCAGGTTGTGCAGCCTGCGGCAATTGTAGGCGAGGGCGACGAGGAGCCACTCGGCGGCGACCTTTTGGGTGCCGCGGAGGTGGAAGCGGGTGAAGCCCATGGCGCTCTTGATGATGCCGAAAACCGGTTCGACGGTCTGTTTGCGTTTGCGGTAACGGGCTTTGCCATCGGCACTGTCGAGCTTGGCCTTCATCGCCAGGCGCCAAGGCTCGGCGATCCGGCGCTCGGGCTTGGGCTCGGGCGGCGGCCGGAAGTCGTAGGGCCGGTGCGGCTGGGTGCGGGCGATTGCCACCAAAGGCTCGATGCCGTGGGCTTCGAGTTCGGCGACGGCCGGGCCGCTGGCATAGCCGGCATCGGCGAGGACTGCCCGCGGCAGACCGATGGTCTCTTCCATGGCCAGAACGGTGGCCGCGAAGGTCGGTTGGTCGCTCGGGGTGGTGGCAATATTGGTGGCCACGATCAGCTGGCTGCCTTCGGCGCAGACCACCGCCTGCGGGTTGTAGGCTTGGCGGTATTCGTGCGCCTTGGACTTGCGCATCAGCTGCGAATCGGGGTCGGTCAGGTTGGTCTGCCGATCGGGCGGCGGCGTCTCCTCGGGCGGTTTGGGCGGCCGCCCGCGCCGCCCCGTCTTGGCCTCGTAGGCCGCCTTCTTCTCCGCGTAGCCAGGGCGCTCGGCCGCGGCCGCGGCCTTGGCTTCGGCCTCCAGCCGGGCGCAGGCGGCGTCGAGCTTTGCCTTGAGCGCCTCACGCCGGGCGATCTCCTCGGGCAGCGCCTGCGGATCCTTGTCCGTGGCGTCGGCCGCCTCCGCCGCGGCGGTCAGCTTGGCGATGTCGGTGGCGAGCTTCTCGCGCAACGCCTGCGCCCGGTCCCACGGGTCCGGCCTCCGGCCGGCCCGAGGACAGGCTCCCCGCACCGAGCGGATCTTCGAAGCATTGGCGTCGATCTTGGTGCCCCCGGCCTGCGCCGGGGCAGGCTTGATCGATACCGTGCCGAGCCGCAACAGCCCCGTCTCGCGCGCCAGCAGCAAGACCTGCAAAAACGCCGCCTCGAACGCCTGCTTGTTGGTCCGCCGAAAGTTGGCGATCGTGTCGTGGTCGGGGTGCGTGTTGGCGGCGATGAAACGAGTGCCGACGTCACGGTAGGTTGCCCGCTCGATCCGCCGCGAGGAGAAAACGCCGTTGGCATAACTGTAGACGAGCAGCGCCAGCATCAGCCGCGGATGGTATTGCGGCTTGCCGCTGGGCCGAGCGTTGGTGTGAAACGCCCCCAGCCGCACCCGCTCCACCGCCGCCACGATAAAATGCGCAATATCGTCCGCCGGCAGCCAATCCTTGACATCGGGCGGCAGCAGAAACGGCTGCTCACGATCAAACGGCATATAGATCGTCATCGCTATATCCGGTGGCTCACCTTGTGCCACCTACCTTATCATGATAATACGCGCCGTCAATCCGACAGGCTGCTAGGCCGCGAATCGGGATTAATGATTGCAGCACGGTACAACCGGGAGCGGCGATGACCGTCAAGGAAATGGGGGCGGCGGTCGGTGCATCCTCGCCCGCCGGCCCTTTTCATGTTCGTGAGGAGCAAGTCGCGCAGTAAAAAGTGCGTGTGAGCGCCCTGGGGACGCGATCCGGCCGGCGGTCAATGCTGATTCCGAAGCAGCGCCGCCGCCCGATAGCGCTTGCTTCCCGGCGTTCCGGCGGCCACCGAGGTCGAATTCGGCGAACAGGATCTCGACAACTGCGGGGCGACCGAATTTAGCCCGCCGCAAAGTTCGCTGGACCGGGCATTCTCTGACGAGATGCTGGTGTTTTGCCGTCTACTCGATGCGCGGCACGACAGTCAGACGCTGCGCCGCGGCCGTCGCGAGGAGCTTCTCGCGGATCTGGCGGAAGAGCGCGGGCGGCAACAGGCCGTATGCGAATCGTCCGGGCTCGTTGCGCGACGCCGGCCGCAAATCGGGTCCCGGCCAGCGAAACCGGTTGACTTCGCTCACCACCACCCAGGAGCGCGCCTCATGGAGGCCGAGACGGTGTTTTACGGCCGGCGGAATTTCGACCGATTCGCTGTCTGCTCCAGGCGCGCTGTGCGTGACCGGCAACACGGTAACGGTCGTTTCGCCCGGTGCTGTCAGTGCCGCCAGCATCGCCGCACAGGGTCGTCGCCCTCCTGCCCTTCCCGATATTCCGAGTGCCAGAGATACGCGTAGCTGATGACCAGACCGGGCTCCGGGACCGGGAGCGGCACTTTAGCCTTCGAGCTCCTTGTCGAGATGCGCGTGCCGGGGATCCATTTCCGTGCCGGCGATCACCGCCAGATCGGCATCGCTCAGCTCTCCGGCCCGCAGCACCTTGCGGTCGAGGCGCTTGAGCCGGCGGTATTCGTCGGCCGAGATCACCACCAGACGCTCGCGGCCGTTGCGCGTGATCGCAACGGGCTGGGTCAGCGCGTCATCCTGATAGCGCCCGAAATGCCGCTGAAACTCGGCCGCGGTAACGGTGATCATCCCGTATCTTCTTCCGGTTTGCGGAATGTCCTTGAGATACGCAGGATTGCGCCCGCGATCAAGGCGGTGAAGCGTGGCGGGGCGGCACCTGGGTCCGCGCGAAGCTCGGTCGCGCGCTCACGCGGTCCCACCATCGGACGAGGCGATCCTCCCGGATGAGAAGCCGCTCGGCCTCCGGCGCCAAGCGAAAGACTGCGAACATTGGCGCCGCGTGGAGATCCGCCAAACTGAGCACCGATCCTGCGAGCCAAGGCCCCTCGCCCAACAAGGCCGCCAACGCCGAGAGGCAGATTTCCGCTCTCGGTAAGGCCGCCGCGACCCTCGCCTTGTCGGAAGGTGAGCCGGTCGCCGGCCGGGCGACACGCTCGACATAGATATCCCAGACAGGCGTCCGGTAGGCGTAGCTGCCCAAGACGCTGATAATTTGCGTCATCCGGGCGCGGTCGCGGACGTCTTCGGGTTGCAACCGCAGGCCGGCAAACGCCTCATCGATGTAGCGCGTGATCGCCTCGGCTTCGTAGAGGCAAAATCCGGCGTGCTCGAAGGCAGGGATCTTCCCGAACGATGCCGCACCAAGTGCTCCGCGGTCGGACCTCCGGACGCGAATATATCGACCGACCGGGACCAGCTCGTAGGCGACGCCCTTTTCCTCGAGCGCAAGGCAGACAGCCCGGACATAGACGCTGTAGGGCCCACCAAAGACGGTCGGCCGTTCGCCTATGGCTGGGTTTCTACCCGCCATGACTCCGTTACCCGCGCAAGAAGGCAGCGGTGCGATAGCGGCGCCCGCCAGCCTGCGAGGCGAGCGCGTCAACCTCGATCAAGCCGTTATTGCGCAGCACTGCGATCCCCGAATTCCAGTGCCCGCCGCTCGGCTTTTTGCCGAGGGCCTTCGCCAGCTCCCCGGCATCGATATAGCGCTCGCCTTGCGCTGCCAGGGTGCGCAGCATCTCGGGCGTCGGCGCCGGCGCCGGCAGCCGCGCGCACCACAGCGCCAACCTTTCGGCCGGCGTCGAGGGTGCTGCCGGCGCCGTCCCGGCCGGCGCGAGCCCTGCCCGCGTGACCGCGACGAGCCCATCTCCCTCGGCGACATAGCCGGCTTCGCGCAGCGTCTTGCGCCCGGAATTGAAGTGCCCGCCGCTCGGCTTGAGCCCGGCCAGGGTCGCGAGCGGCACCAGGCGACGCGGCCGCTATCCGCTTCGCCGGGGGCGGTTGCGGCCGAGGCGGCAGGGCCGGCTGGTCTGCGGTTGCGGTTGCCGGCCGCGGCGGACCTGCCGCCAGAGCCGTGATCCGTTCCCGCCGGTCGGCGAGCGCGCGGTTCTCCTGTTCGAGGGCCGCGATGCGTTCCCGCGGCGCCGCCAGCGCGCGCTCAAGTTCGATGTCTGTCGGGTGTTTCTGCGCCGTGTCGCCGGCATCCGGGGTTTTGGCGTCAAGCGCCGCGACGATCGCCGTCAGGTCGACGGCGGCGAGCGTTCGCGGCACCGCGAGCCGCGCCAGGAAGTGCGCGAGCTGTCAAACGTCCGGATCGCCGGAAATCGAACCCGCTCCAACAGCCCGTGGCCCGGCGCCCACAAATACCCCTCCCCCTGCCTGAGCCGCGGCAGGTCGCCGAGGATACGCTTGCCATCCTGACGGTCGGCCTGCCCTTCGATCCACACTCCGATCGCGTCGCGGTCCTGGCTCGCCGTCCCTTTCATCGCGATCAGGATGTCGGCCTGGCTCAGCACGTCCTTGTGCACGACCGCCGGGCGCTGCGTGATCGGCCATGGGATAAAGCCGCGCACCCGGCCGCGCCGCACAATCTCTTCGATATGCCCCAAGAGGCCTTCCCAGCCCCTGATCGGCCGCTGCGGCGCCCACAAGTCGGCTTCGTCGAGCACCAGGTACAGCGGCTCCTCGTTTGCCTCGTAGAGGGCCTCGGCAAAGGCCGCCATGAAACGCCGCCGCGCTGCGCTGCTACCGAGTTCGGAAAGATCCACGACGCTTGGCCGGCGATCAGTCGGCCCAAGGCCGCGCCCATCTCGGCGGTGATCGCCACGTCGGCATGACGGCCGCCGAACACGACGACCGGATAGCCGGGGGCAGTACCATAAGCGCCGGCGCGCAAGCCCCACCACACCCCGAGCGGACCGACGACGCCACTCGGGCGCCACTCTCCAGCAGCCGTTCGACAAAGCCCTTCGCCGCGTATGTCTTGCCCGACCCCGCCGTGACGATCGCGATCCGGTCGTCGAGCGCATCAGAGGACAGCACAGCCGGCGCAACACCGCCGGCGACCTCCTTGCGGTACACGCCGCCGGTTCAGCGGCCACGGACGACCTCCACCTCGAACCGGCTGTCGGAATCCCCGTTCATGGTTCATTCAAGGCTCTCCTATAGCCGAGAACCAGCCCCAAGTTCCAGATCAGCCCGGCGGCGGAGAATTTCGTCATCCGCGGCGGACGTCATGCTGGCCCGGCTTCAGTACGATCGGCCGTGGTCGCGCTGGGATGACCCCCTCCCCGCTCGGGGTGTGGCTAGGCCGCGCGGCGCATCGCCCACACCGTGCGTTCGAGGTGCAATTCGCCGGCCGCGGCCTTCGCCACCATGCCGTGGAAATAGCCGCCCGGGGTGGTCCGGAAATGTCCCGCCTCCTTGGCCGACGCGACCGCCAGCGCCACCGCCGCCAATTCCCGGCCCATCGCCAGGCAGGCCTCACCCCACAGCGATTTCGAGACCCCAAGATCGTGCCGCAGCCAGTCGGCGGCATCGACAATCTCCGGCCAAGTTGGGTTGGGCCGCGGCAGATAGGGTTTGAGCCGCGGCATCAGCCGCACCAGCTCGTCCGGGCGGATGCCGTGCACCATGCCCTTCCCGGGCTGATGGGGCCGCGCCGGCGCCGGGGATGGGGGTCGCCAAACGATTTGTTCAAAACTGCACGCTAAGCGAGATCAGTGCATCGTCGTACGGGTCCGACGTTTCGGCGCCAAGGTGGGCGGCGAGCTCTGTCAGCCACGCGACCGCGTCGGGCGTACGATGCCACGCCGCGCCGCATTCTGTGACGTAGTAGGTCGCCTCGTCCGGCCCCCCATGGTGATGTAGCCGTCGTTTGAGTTCACCGCGGGCTGCGTGCCGGCCAGGACGGGTACCTGCGTTTCAGTCGAAGTAATACTCCGTTTCGGTCTTCCCCCGAAGCAGCCCATCTTGGATCATGCTGAACAACAGCTTTTGAATAGTCTCCTCCAGAGGCACGGCCTGTTTGGGACTCAAAAGCACGGTCGACACGGTGATTTCCCCAGCCGATTCCCACACGATATGGCCTGTTTGCGCATCCCAGAGCTGCAGCCAGAGCCGCAGCGTGGTCACCCGGTTCCTCAGCAACTTTAGGCCGCCAGCCTCAAACTTGTCGATTATGGTTTCGTCGAGTTGCGCCAGCCCAGGAAGCAGTACATACCGAGAACCAAGTGCGGATCCGATCCGCCGCAGCCGGTGACGCTCCAAGACCCCGTTACGAGCGAAGCCCGTGAGAAGATCCGCATATTCTGCTGCTAAACCCTGATCGGTGAGTCGATTTACCGTCTCGAAGGTGGAAATTTTCGGGATAGGCGGGCTTACTTCTGCGAGGGCCGCCGCGAGAGCGAGTGAGAGGGTGGGACTGAGGCCTTGGAGACTAGCCGGCGCGACTACCCCAAGGGTCGCCACCGGCTCACTCGCCAGCGCGCCCACATTGAAGGACTCCGCCCTTGGCGTCGAGGTAGCGTGTGTATCCGAAAGATACACGGGACCGCAGCCAGCCGCCAACAGCGCGGCCGTAAATGCTAAGACTGTCCCGCCAATGTGCCTTGTCATGGATTCTTTGATCATCAGGGCCCCTGCTATGGCTTGCTGAAGCGAACGCGGAAGTTGCGCGGGCAGCATAGACCAGCCGTGGCGGTGCATATGACGGTCTCAGTTCGCCCGCTTCATGTGTCAATGATCGGGCCTTTAGGTCGTGAATTGATACGGCGGGACGTGATGATGACAACATGGCGTGATCCGGTTTTCTTGACAAACCGCCGGGGAAAGGGAAGCCGATGCAGTCAAGCATCCGAGCGCAGATCGGGACGTTGATCGTCGCAACGAGCCTTATCCAACTCGCCAACGGCTTCTTCGGTACCTTTATCTCCTTGCGGGTGGCGATTGAGAACTTCGGGCCGACCATGGCCGGTCTCGTGCTCAGCAGCTATTTCGCCGGCTTCACGCTGGCGGCCTTGCGCTGTGGACGGATCATCGAGCGGATCGGACACATCCGTAGCTATGCCGCCTTCGCCGGTCTCGTTGCCGCTGCGACTGCGGCCATGCCACTCATGGTCGGATCGCTCGTGTGGCTCGTTCTACGCGCGATTGTCGGATTCGGTTGCGCCGGACTGTTCATTACTACCGAGAGTTGGCTCAATGCCAAAGCCCAGCCGGCGGAGCGCGGGCGGATCTTCTCGATCTATATGGTCGGAACGTTCCTTGCCCTTGCGGCGGGGCAGCTGCTGATCGGCCGCGCCAAGATCGAGACAACAGCGCCCTTTAGTGCAATCGTCGCCCTGTTCGCGGTGGCGCTGGTCATGGTGAGCACAACCCGGGCTGAGCCGCCGAGAGCAACCTCTACCGAGACCCTGCCCTACGGTCAGCTTGCGCGCGCCGCACCCGTTGCGGTCGTCGGCTGCGCGCTGAGCGGGCTCATCAGCGGTGCGTTCTACGCCCTCGTTCCAGCGTGGATGCAGGACGTGGGAACCACGCGGGCGACGATCGCTTTGTTCATGCTCGTGGCGGTGCTTGGCGGTTTGGCCTTCCAGGTCCCGGTCGGCTGGCTCTCGGACCGTTTCGACCGGCGCCTTGTGGTGGCGGGGCTCAGCCTTGGCTTTGCGGGCATCGCCGTTATTCTGGTTCACGTGCCGCGCTCCCTGCCGGCGGTGCTACCGGCCGCGACACTGCTCGGCGGCTTTATGTCGACACTTTACCCGGTTTGCGTCTCCCACGCGCACGACCGTATGCCGGGTGATCGGGTCGTAGCGGTGAGCGGCAGGCTGATCCTGCTCAGCGGGGTCGGCTCGGTGGTGGGTCCACTGATCGGCTCGATTCTGATCGCGCATTTCGAAATCGACGGTGTGTTCTACTTCATGGCCGCGGCCGCGCTGATCTTGACCTTCCTGGCTGCAGGCCGAAGTTTCACCACGACGGCGCCACACCACCTGGAACGACCTTTTGAGATCTTGGCGCCGCAAGCGACACCGCTCGCGCACGATGCGCTCGACGCCTCCGACGGAACCTAGGCCGCCTGACCCAATCATGGTTGCTTCCGAGGGCAATTAACTCATGTCTTTTGCGTGGGCTGGCGTTCCTGACGGCATTTGATGGGGCTTCGAGTTGCGATATCGCGACGAATTCAGCTTCGATTGAAGCGAGATGCATCAACGCTGACGATCTGCATCTGGCTTCGCAGACCCGCGATCTTCTCTTTGCGCCGGTGTGCCTTGGCTTCGCCGATGTCGCCTTCCTCGCGATCCGCCCGGTCGAGCGCGACCAGATAGCGGGCGATGTTGCCGTCAACTGCTCCATGCGTTTGTTGACCTTGGTCACCAGGATACCAATCAGTCAGTGCTCGACCTTGCCGTTGCAGCGAGGATCTTCCAAGGCGAGAATTCCCCCAAATTCCTCACCGACATGTGGACCTCCCGATTTCAAGGGGATTCCTCGAATCACCTCAGCTTCCATGCCGCCAAATACCCCGGCGATTGTCATGAGTAACCCTTGAGACAGGCCGGCGTCTCAGCCGAGCAACGTCACCACACCATCAGCGAGGGTGTAATAGCCAGCTGCGATCTTGAGATGACCCTGCGAAATCAAGTCCACCAATACCGGGGAGGCGGTGCGCAGGAGATCAGCCTGAATCTTCGCGTTGGCCTTGACGGCAGCCGTCAGGTCATGGTTGGCGCGTTCCACTGCGGGCCGTAGTGGGGCATATAGAGCGCTGATCTGGCCGGGCTCTGCGTTATCAGCCATAGCCGCCTTGACCGCACCGCAGCCCTCGTGACCCATCACGAAGATCACGGCAGTGCCCAGCACGGCCGCACCATATTCAAGGCTGGCGATGATCTCCGGCGTGCAGATGTTGCCGGCGACCCGGGTGACGAACAGGCGACCGATGGTCTGGTCGAAGATCAGTTCGACTGGCACCCGAGAATCGGCGCACGATAGTATTGAAGCAAATGGCTCCTGCTTGGTGAACGTGTTCCGGCGTAGGATGCCGAGATCCTCATTGAGGGACGTCATCTGCGTCGCGACGAAGCGTTTGTTGCCCTCCATCAGGCGCGCCAGCGCCTCGTCTGGATGGAGGGTGGTCTGCGCCCGCGCGCGCCGGCCGAGCGCCGCTGCCAGCAATGCTCCCCCGGAGGCGGCGAGAACCGTCCGTCGTGCCGCCGAACGCTCCCACATTCCCGTGGAGTGGTGGTAGCCGCATACGCCGGAACGGATAACTGGTGAGGATGCGTGTGCGCTGGTCATCCTGCCCTCCTTGATTTGCTGGAGTATGCTACTTGAGGTTTCCGCTCTGTGTCTTCCGGGGGCGCCGAGGAGTATAATCGAGATGGACTGCTTCAGTGCGTGAAGGACCCGCGGAACACTGATCCGAGGCTATTTGAGGTTATGACCGGGAAACCGTCCATCCATCAGGATCTCCAGAGCCAGCGGAAAGATAAACTCCCTTTCCGTGCATGCATAAAAAACCTCGCATGATAAATTGCTCGCGCGCTCGAACTCGGCGAAGGCCCCGACCATCTGCATCATCATGCGGCCGGCCGGGGTGGTGGCGTCGACATTCTCCGTGACCGACTGGAATCCGGCGCCAGCCTGAGCGATCCGCTCCATGATGTGCAGCACGTCCTTCAGCGAGCGGGACAGGCGGTCGAGCTTCCAGACGACGACGGTGTCCCCTTCGCGCAGGTGGTCCAGCATACGGTGCAGCTCGGGCCGGTCCCAACGGCCGCCCGAGGCCACCTCCACAGCAATCTGCTTTCACAATTCTGTTTCAGAATTGCCCTGAATGCCAATCGGTTTATGAACGGGCCGCCGCATCAAAAATGGCGGCTCCAATGTCCCGCCGAACCCTGCTTTCCGGCGAACAGCGCACACGATGGGGATGTCCCGGTCGATGTTGAAATAGGAGGGCAGGCGTTGCCCACCTTGAGCCTGTAGGCTCGGGGTGCTGAATCCACGAAGGAGAGCAACGCCATGAAGGAATTTACCACAATGGCCGCCGTCATCCCGGTGGCAATCGTCGAAAAGGCTTGGCAAGAGGTCGGAGCGAGCTTCGAGCGTTTCTGCCTGACGGCAGGCATCGCCACCCTGGCCAACATGATGGAGGAGGATGCGGCCCGGCTGTGCGGCCCCCGTTATGGGCGCGCCGCCGGCAAGGACGGGCACCGTTGGGGGAAGACCAAGGGAAAGGTCGGCTTTCACGGGGGCAAGGTCGAGGTCGAACGCCCTCGTGTGCGCGCCCGTGCAGGTGGCGAGATCGCCTTGCCGAGCTGGGAGACGGCCCAGTCCGAGGACCTGCTGGGCCAGTGGGCGCTGAACCTGATGCTGATCAACGTCTCGACGCGCAAGTTCGGCCGCGCCGTCCGCCTACCGGCAGGCGATGTGCCTGCGCCCAAGGGCACCGGCGTCTCCAAGTCGGCGGTGTCACGCCGGTTCGTAGCGCTGTCGGCGGAGCGTATGGCGGAATGGATGGCGGCCGACCTGTCCGAGCTGGACCTGCTGATCATCCAGATCGACGGCATCCACCTCGAGGAGGACCTCATGCTGCTGGCCGCCGTCGGCATCGACGGTGACGGCGGGAAGCATCCTCTCGGCGTGATCGAGGGGGCCACCGAGAACACCGCCGTGGCGCAGGCGCTTCTGGACAACCTGGTTGGGCGTGGCCTCGATCCGAAGGTCTGCCGCCTGTTCATCATCGACGGAGCCAAGGCGCTGTCCAAGGCGATCCGCCGGACCTTCGGCCGCCACACCCCGATCCAGCGCGGCCAGGTTCACAAGGCCCGCAACATCACCGAGCGCCTCGCCAAGCCCTTGCACGCCAGCGTGCGCAAGGCGCTGCGTCAGGCGTGGGAACTCGATGATGCTGCGAAGGCCGAAAAGCTGATCTGCAATCTCGCCCACCGCCTGGAACGGGAGGCCCCCGGCGTCTCCGCCAGCATCTTGGAAGGCATCGACGAGATCCTCACCGTCACCCGCCTCGGCCTGCCGGTCGAATTGCGCCGGTCGCTGGCGTGCACGAACATCATCGAAAACATGAACGGCACCATCCGGCAGGTGTGCCGCAACGTCAAACGCTGGCAGGATGCCAAAATGGCGCTGCGCTGGACCGCGGCCGCCATGCTGGAGGCCGCCAAGGGTTTCCGGCGGCTCAAGGCCCGCAAGCAATTACCGATCCTGCGGGGCGCTCTGGCCGCCCATCAGGCCAAGCACGCCAGAAACCCCGACCTTGAACAGCACGCCAAGGCCGCATAGCCTGCCCAATCAGCGATGCCTGCCGAGGGAATTTCAACACGGAGCGGGACATCCCCGATGGATTGGCGCGGAATTTGCTTCCTAATTTTTGATAACCGATGCCATTACCGGCCCCGGCCCATATTCGTTGACAGAGGAGCATATCATCAACGCCAAGGGGGTTGGCACCGCCAACCTGACTATCGATCTAGTGTCTCAGGTGCCTGTGCCAGCATCCATGGCACTGCGTGGCGTAGGCTTGCTCGGGCTCGGCTTCATTGCCAGTAATTCTATTTATAGAGGGCGGCTGCACTTGACGCGGTCGCCGCTCTTTAAAAGGGACGAGCCGCCGGCCGGGAGACGTGCATTGGGTAGGGATCTGGTCGGCGGCTACCTGAGACGAGCATCGCTCGCCATGACAATTGCGCTCGCCTTCCTTGCCGCCCCGCCAGCGCTAGCGGGCACTCTAAACATCACACCAACCTTCGACACCTCGATCACCTCCGCCCCCAACGCCGCGGCCATCGAGGGCGCGATCAACCAGGCGATCGGCACGATCGACGGGCTGTACACGACCTTCAGCACCGTCACCGACAATGTTTACTTTACGCTTGGATCGATCGGCTCGCCGGCTACAACCCTCGACGGCTTTTTCGCCCAGAAATACACCGACTATACCAACGCACTGAAGACCGATGCGGCGGCCAATCCGTCAAACATCATTCTGAAGACGGCAATCGACAATCTGCCGAAAGGCAACGACGCCGGCGGCGCGTTCGACATTGTCGGTACCTCGGGCCACTTCAGGTCTTTGGGCTTTGCCACACCGCCCTGTTTCAACGCGAGCGGGGGCTTCGCTTGCGGCGATCCCAGCCATCCGTTCGACGCGATCGTTACCCTCGACGCCAGCAAGCTCACCTTCACCGGTACGCCGCCGGCCGGCAAGTTTGACGGGCGCGGGGTGATCGAGCATCAGGTCAACGAGGCTCTCGGCGGCGGCGGCGCCGGCTCGACCCTGAACCAGATCGCGGCCGGTCCCTGCCCCAGCGGGTTCTTCTGCGACAAGCTCGGTGTGCTCGACCTCTATCGCTATTCGGCCCCGGACACCCCGAGCTTCACCACTGACCCGGCCGCAAGCGCCTATTTCTCGGTCGATGGCGGGACGACCCCGATCGTCGGCTTCGACCAGGACCCGGCCGGCGATTACGGCGATTGGGGCCCCAATACCAATACTTGCCCCGATGGCACTCAAGGCGGTCCCGACGCGCTGATCGAGAACGCCTTTCCGTGCAGCGGCCAGCTGTTCGAGGCGTACACATCCGGATCGCCCGAATACCCGATGATGCTGGCGATCGGCTACGACCCGAAGGGTGTCGTCCCACCGCCGCTGTCCGAGCCCGGCAGTCTCGCGCCCTTCGCCCTGGCACTCGTCACCCTGGCCGCGCTGCACCGACGCCGCCGCGCCGACCGCTGCCAGGATCGACGACAGGTCGATGCCGGGGCGCGCCGAGTACCTCGACGCCCGTGATCGTGTGCATCGCGCATCAGAACCGCGCCCTCACAGCGGCGCCTCGACGGTTCCGGGCTGCGTCAATCATGGGGTCACCGGACGATTTGTTTAAAAATCGTACGCTAAGGCGCGCTGGCGCGGTGCGCGGTCACAATTCGTGAAACCGTCGGCGGGCTGATGTTGTAGAGCCGCGCCATTTCAGCGTCGGTCTTGCGACCGAAGATGACGCTTTCCGCGATTTCGCGGCGCTTGGCGGCGTCGAGCTTCTTACGCCGGCCCCCGATACGGCCCTCCGCACGAGCGGCGGCCAAGCCAGCGGAGGTCCGTTCCCGGATCTGGCGCATTCGAACTCGGCGAAGGCGCCGACCATCTGCATCATCATGCGTCCGGCCGGGGTGGTGGTATCGATCGCCTCGGTGAGCGGAGCGGAAGCCTCCTCGGCCGGCAGCGGCCGGCGCAGCTGGGCGTAGCGGGCGCAATCGGCCACCAACTCGATCGCCAGGGCCAAGGCCGTCGGTATCGCTACCGGCTGGGGCTGATGACGGGCGATTACGTATGGCCGGCGCGTGGCGGATCAGGTCAGAAGGCGTCGGAAAATCTTACAGGGTGGCAACCCTGCCCAAGGTGGATTGAGCATCTCGCCGACAAGGAGTTAAGTATTTGAGTTAGCTTTATTATTTAGTGCAATCCGGCCCAGTTCGGTAATCATCATCGCGGTATATCTGGCACGATAGCCATCGCGGGTGTCGATCAAGTTGACAACCCTGCCCCTTAGGGACTGGGACGAAACAAGCGAATCGGTTGAAAAGAATCAAGAATTAGTGAAGAACGCAACAATCGAATCACGATATAGATCCCCACGGTTCGTTTCCATGGATATTTTGATGGGGTGATTGACGTCGCCGCCATCAAGTCGCGCTTTGACGCGGTCTCGCCGTTCCTTGACGAGCGGGGTCGGCGGCTGGTTGCGGCGAGCGAAGCGCTGGCGGCGGGCCGCGGCGGCATCCAAGCGGTATGCGCGGCCACCGCGGTGGCGCGCAGCACGATCGGTCGCGGATTGGTCGAGCTTCGCGGCGGCAAGAACCATCTCGGCGGGCGGGTCCGCCGGGCCGGGGGCGGCCGCAAGGCAGCGGTTGACCGGCAAGCCGGACTGCTTGAAGCGCTTGCCGAGCTTGTCCAGTCGGCCATTCGCGGCGATCCGCAAGCGGCGCTGCTGTGGGTCAGCAGGAGCCAGCGGCATCTCGCCGGCGCGCTGGCCGAGCGCGGCTTTACGGCCAGCCATAAGCTGGTCGGCCGGTTGCTGCGGCGTCTCGGTTTCTCTCTTCAGGCCAACCGCAAGACGCGCGAGGGGACCAGCCATCCCGATCGCGATGCCCAGTTCGAGCACATCAATGCCCAGGTGAGCGGCTTTCAGTCTGCCGGCCAGCCGGCCATCTCGGTCGACACGAAGAAGAAGGAATTGGTCGGAGACTTCAAGAACGGCGGCCGGGAACTGTGCCCCAAAGGCGAGCCCGAGCCGGTGCGGGTTCATGATTTCAAGATCCCCGCACTGGGCAAGGTGGCACCTTATGGCGTCTATGATATCGCGGCGAACACCGGCTGGGTCAATGTCGGGATCGACCACGATACCGCCGCCTTCGCGGTCGAGAGTATCAGGCGTTGGTGGCTCGCCCTTGGCCGGGAGCGCTATCCCGCCGCCACCCGGCTGCTGATCACCGCCGATTGCGGCGGCAGCAACGGCGTGCGCGTCCGCCTCTGGAAACGTGAGTTGCAGACCTTTGCCAATCAATCCGGGCTGGCGATCACGGTCACCCACCACCCGCCCGGCACCAGCAAATGGAACCGCATCGAACATCGCCTCTTCGCCTTCATCACACAAAACTGGCGCGGCAAGCCGCTGCTCTCCCATGCGGTGATCGTCCAACTGATCGGCGCGACCACGACCAGCACCGGCCTTGCCGTCCATTGCCGCCTCGACGAGAACGATTACCCCAAGGCGATCAAGGTCTCCGACGCCGAAATGGCCGAGATCAACATCAAGCCCGACGACTTCCACGGCGAATGGAACTATACGATCTCGCCCACACAGCGCTCCCCGTGACGCGCTTGTTCCGTCTCAGGCCCTTAGCACATCGGCCCTGAGAACACGGTTAAATCGTTAATTTTGCCTGCCGTTTCGGGTCGTGTCCCGTCGAGCGGTGGTCATCGCGGATCGTCGGTAGGGTTTGGTTGGAGCCATTCAACCGAACCGAGGAGCCGACAATGAGCGACGAGATGATGAGCCTTCGCACGCTGTTGGAGAAGAGCTCGGATGCCGAGCTGCTGCGCGAGATGGTTGGGTTTGCCGCGCAGCGTTTGATGGAGCTGGAGGTCGAGAGCCTGACCGGCGCCGGGCACGGCGAGCGCAGTCCGGATCGGATTAATTACCGCAACGGCTATCGCGAGCGCGACTGGGAGACGCGCGCCGGCACGGTCGAGCTGCGCATCCCCAAGCTGCGCCGCAACAGTTATTTTCCGGGCTTCCTCGAGCCGCGCCGGATGGCCGAGAAGGCGCTGACCGCGGTCATTCAGGAAGCCTACATCGACGGTGTCTCGACCCGCTCGGTCGACGAGCTGGTGAAGGCGATGGGCATGACCGGCATCTCCAAAAGCCAGGTCAGCCGGCTGTGCGGCGAGATCGACGACAAGGTTGCTGCTTTCCTCAACCGCCCGCTGGAGGGCGATTGGCCCTACCTGTGGCTCGATGCGACCTACGTGAAGGTCCGCGAGCAGGGGCGCATCGTCTCGGTCGCGGTGATTGTCGCGGTGGCGGTCAACGGCGATGGAAGGCGCGAGGTGCTGGGTCTCTCGATCGGCGTCTCCGAGGCCGAGACGTTCTGGACCGAGTTTCTGCGCTCGCTGGCGCGGCGCGGCCTGCGCGGCGTCAAGCTGGTGATCTCGGATGCGCACGAGGGGCTGAAGGCGGCGGTCGCCAAGGTGCTGCACGCTTCCTGGCAGCGCTGCCGGGTGCACTTCATGCGCAATGTCCTGGCCTATGCCGGTAAGCAGGGGCGCCGCGTCGTCGCCGCCTTCATCGGCACCGCGTTTGTCCAAGACGATGCCGAAGCCGCCCGCGCTCAATGGCGCCAGGTGGCCGACCAGCTCCGGCCAAAGGTGTCCAAACTCGCCACGCTGATGGATGACGCGGAAACCGATGTCCTGGCTTTCATGAGCTTCCCAACCTCCCTCGCGAAAGCGGGGGATCACCGGCTGAAGATCCACATCAACCAATCCGCTGGAACGGCTCAACGGCGAGATCAAGCGCCGCACCGAGGTCGTCGGCATCTTCCCCAACGAGGCCGCCATCACCCGCCTCGTCGGCGCCATCCTCTTGGAGCAGAACGACGAATGGGCCGTCCAGCGAGCCCGCTACATGACGCTGGAAACCATCGCACCGTTGAGCGACGATCCCCTCGTCAAGCTGCCCGCCGTGGCCGCAGCCTGACGATACCGGCCAGCCCTGCCGGAGAGCGCGAAACCAGCGCCGCTCTTACACCACGCCTGCGGACACGATCCCCTTTCGCACAAGCCGACCAAATCCGACATGCATCGCGGGTGTCGGTTTCCTTACAGATTGGCGCGATACGCGGTCTACCGGACAACGCATCGCGAGGGAATCCGCCCGCTGGCGCGATTTTTGCTCAGTAAACCATGGCTACTACCAAGGGAGATTAGGACAATGAAACCAGTTTTACCCGGCCTGGCTGCGGTCGGATTGATCGTCGGTCTGTCGTCCTCCGCGCATGCCACCTTGCAACTGGCATTCGATATAAACGGGGTTGCGTTCAGCTGCGCGGATAATGCCGCTTGCGACACCAACTCCGCCGTCGGAACAATCCAACTTGCAAACGATACGTTTGCCGGTGTGCAAGTCAACGGCTCGATCACGACCTCGTCGGGAACTCCAGCCAATCCCGGCCCATTGGATATCCTCAACGCCTCGTCGCTATCGATCATCAACACTAATAAGGTCTCGGTGGACTTCAATACTGCGATCAGCGACACCGATTTTAAGGGGCCGGTTTCCTCATTCACGGCCTCGGGTTCCGGCACCTTCCAGTCGGCTCCTGGGTCCTCGGTTACGCTAGGCTTCTTTGACGACCCGGCCAATACGCAGGGCGCCAACACCTCCACGGACGCGCCCGGCACCCAGGTCTTCTCATTTTCTCACACGGCGGTTGGAGATGCGGACTCGTTCAGCCAGGACCAAACCGGTGCGGCCAGCGATTCCGGCCTGTTCTCGATGACCTTAACATCCAGCGGCACGCTGATCGCCGGCGGGGAACTGATCAATAACGGTCGGACCATAATCAAGACCCCGACGACCTCGGTTCCCGAACCGGCCTCGCTGATGCTTCTCGGCGCAGCGCTTCTGAGTTTGGGTTTGTACCGTCGGCAGCGCAATACTGTCTAAACAAAAACCCCACCCTGGAAAGCTTGGGCGCCGCTCACACGGCGGCGCCCATCTCTGCGCGGCGCGGCAAGCTTAGCGATCTTCTCGAAATCGTCGGGCAACAGCCTCAGTGCACGGCATCTGGGGCCCTAAGGAACTGCTGAACTATCGGCGTTGGGATTTTTGCCGGCGCCGGGGCCGCATTTTTTTGAGGATTGGCGCTGGTTATCCGGCTCGACCAGGCGCTTTGACCGATATCTCGGCGCGTCTGCCGGCCGCTTGGGCACGGCGGACGCAGCTCGGGTGTCATGGCGCTGCCAGCCGCCTGCGCAACGCATACAAATTCGCCAGGCCGATCAGCGTCATCATCACCTGAGCGGCGTTCTTCGCCAGCCCGCGGTAGCGCACCTTGGTATAGCCGAACTGCCGCTTGACGATGCGGAATACATGTTCGACCCGTGCCCGGATGCCCGAGTTCCGGCGGTTGCGCTTTCTCTGGCTGGCGGAAAGCCCCGCGCCCAGGCTCCCCTTGGGCTTGGCCTTGTCCTGCACCCGCCAGGTCATGCCCAGCGCGCGCGCCCCGCGCTTGTACTCGTCGCTGGCGTAGCCGGCATCGCCGAACACCACCTGGTCGCTGCCGCGCAGCAGATTAGGCAATTCGCCGATGTCGGCCCGATTGGCCGGCCGCGGTCACGATGACGCTGTGCACCGCCCCGCTGTCGACATCCGCGCCGATGTGGATTTTCATCCCGAAATATCCGATAGAAGGGCCACGCGCGCCGGAATATATTATTTCACGGCCGCGAAGGCTGAAAAGCGAGACGCCGCCTTGTTGACGGCAAGGCGACGCCTCTGACCCTACCTCGCAAACGAAGTGCGAAGCATGGCTAACCGGGATCAAAACAAAGTCCGCCCCCGACCGGCAACCCGCGATCTACGGCTATTGCCGGGTGTCGACGTCGGAGCAGCGCGACAACGGGGTCAGCCTCACCGAGCAGCAGCGGCGAATCGAGGGCCGCTGCCTGGAGCAGGGGTGGACCCTCACCGAGCTGTTCGTCGAGGGCGGCGTCTCGGGCTCGGTGCCGTTTGCCAAACGACCGCAGGGCGGCAGACGGATCCGCCGGCTGCTGCCCGGCGATATCGTGATCGGCCCAAAGCTCGACCGCGTTTTCCGCAGTGCGCTCGACGCCTTGTCGGTGATCGCCGACTTCAAGGCGCGCCAGATCCATTTGTGGCTCTTGGACCTCGGCGGCGATTGCAGCGGCAACGGCATCTCCGAGCTGATGCTGACCGTCCTGGCCGCGGTCGCGCAATTCGAGCGCACCCGCCTCGCCGAGCGCATCCTCGATGCCAAAGCCGAGCTGCACCGCACCGCCCGCCACCAGGGCGGCACCAAGCCGTTCGGCTGGCGGCTTGGGCCGCCCGCAGGCAAGGGCACCGCACCCGTGCTCCATTCCGACCCGGCGGAGCAGAAGGCGATTCGCGAAATCGTCCGGCTGCGCGGCGAGGGCGAGACCCTGATGGGGATCAAACGGGTGCTGGCCGAGCGCCGGATCAAGCCGTCGCACAGACGATCGCCAATATCTGCGAGCGTGCCAAGCTGGTGGCGGCGGCGTGAGCGAGCTGCGCCAGGATCGCCTCGAAGCCCGTCTCGGGCGGATCGAGGAAACCGTCGCCCGCATCGACGAGCGGTTGGCGGCGAGCCTGCCGCATCTCGCCACCAAGGCCGAGCTGGCCGACCTGCTCGGCGAAAACAGCAGGCTGCGCAGCGACCTGCTCGGCGACAGCGGCAGATTGCGCAGCGACATGACCGGGGAGATCGGCAAGCTGCGCGCCGAGATCGCCGACAAGCCGTCGCGGGGGCTACCTGTGGGGCGTCATGGCGGCGATGGTCGGCGCTCAGGCGGTAGCGCTCGCCGCCGCCGGGCTGATTTTTGCCTTTGTCGCCGCCCGCGTGCCGAACGCTCCGCCGCCGGCCCCGCAGCACTCGGTCTGGCAGCTGCCATGACCGACCTGGCATGAAGCTCTGCCAGGATTGCCGCTTTGCCCATCGTGATCGGCCGGCCCAGCCGGAGCTGTTCTGGTTCTACGGGCATCCCAGCGCGGTGGTAGTGCTGCCGCCGAGCTTTCTGACTGGCAGGACCCGGCCGCCGCAGCGTTTGAGCTGCCTCGATGCGCGGATTGATGCGCCGCAGCGCTGCGGCCCCGCCGCCAAATTCTTCGAGCCGATCGATGAGAGCGAACCGCGGCGCTGGCCCGAGGATATCGAGGATGCCTTTGCCGCCGACATTGCCGCCTTTGAATGGACCATGCTGTCGCCGGCCGAGACCGGGCTCGCCTGCGAGGTCTGGGTTTGCGACATCAAGCCGATCGTCGCGGTCAGCCAGCCGGCGGGCCTGATGCCGCGCGCGGACATCAACCGGCTCTACCGCTGGCTCAAGCTCAACGCCGAAGCGCTGGACGCGGCGCAGAGCGGCGCGATCGACACCGCCGAGCTGGGCCGCCGGCTGCGCCGGCTGCCATGAACCTGCGATGACGCTCGCCGAGGAGCTGAGGACCGCGGTGGTGCCGCCGGCCTTGTGCCGCGACTGCCGCTTCTGCCGGCCGAAATGGGGCGTGGCGGTCGTGCCGCTGTTCTGGCCCTTCCCCTATATCTGGCGGCTGATGTGGGAAAGCACCGAATGCCGGCATCCGACCTCGCTGCGCCCGGCGCTGCCCCCGGACATGGTCACCGGCCGGCGTCACCGGCCGTGGCGAATGTCCTGCGACACCGCCCGCGCCGCGCACTATCTGGACACGTCCTGCGGACCCGAGGCGCGCCACTGGCAGGCGCGCGATTATCCGAGATGGTTGTGGACCGCGGGGCCGATCGCCCTCGGCACCGTGCTCACGGCGGTCTATTTCGCAGCTCTATGGTTCGTCTTCAGAGGGTGAGCGCGCCCCGCCCCGGCTGGGAGGTAACGATGATCGTCGTGTTTTCCTTCTCGATGCGAACTCTCTTGGCCCGGCCGAGCATGTCGAGCGTGACGTTTTCGAGCTTGATGCCGAGATCCTCGCTGATCACCTGATCGCCGGTCAGGATGGCAAGGTCTTCGAGCATCGATTTGCGCCGGTCGCCAAAGCCCGGGGCCTTGACCGCCGCGACCTTGAGGCCGCCACGCAATTTGTTGACGACGAGCGTCGCCAGCGCCTCACCCTCGATATCCTCGGCGACGATCAGCAGCGGGTTGCCGCTCTGGAGCCCGGCTCGACCCGGAGCAGCGGGAGCCGTTCAACGGCGCCAGCTGAAACAGTCGAGATCAAATAAGAGCCCGCGCGGGGGATCGTGGCCCCCCAGAGCCAGCGTCCAGGGCATTTTTGTGAGCGGCGAGACTGATTGCCGACCCGCCTCGTTGGCCTGGAATGAGCCATCCCCTGGTCAAACTATCGCGGCGCGCGACAGGTGTCTATTGGCCGGAAACCCGATGGCGGCGTCCGGTAAGCCCGGCCCTCCGCATCTCCCGCCAAGTGTTCCCGGTGGTGGTGGTCGCCGGCATCGTTATGCTCGCGGTGGCGGCGATCGGTCTCAATACCAAGACCGATGGCGGCACCGCGCGAGACTTCATTGCCGGGCTGGCGGCACCGATTGGCCTTGGGCTCGTCGCGATCGTCGTGACCCTCCGGCTCAGCCTACGGCTGAAACGACGCTGATATCTCTGCCTCGACGTGTACGACGCCGGCTCAATCCAGCCTGCCAACTGGTGGCGCCTGTTAGCGCCTCGACCGCCTGATCCGCGGCCACACGACCCGCCCATCTTCATCGCTACGGTCGAGCATCACGTCGGCGCGCTTGGCGGCTTCAAGCTCGGCGTTGGCGCCGTGCTTGCGGATCAGCAGTTCCGCGGCGCACCAAATGGCGATTTCGGGGACCATCGCCTACAGCGTTACCGTATCGCGCATGCGGATCGACCTTACCAAATGACGAGGCGCGCATCCTCGTCGAGCACGAGCATGGACCAGAAAGCCGCGCAGCAGGTCGCGGGCGGTGTCGTTCCAGTGCGGCTCACTTTCGATGCCGCTGCGCACCACCAGCATGTCGGCAAGCGTGCCGGCGCGGCCGACGACATCGGGATGGTCGGGGTCGAGCGTGTCGAGCCAGTTCAGCGTGCGACCGGCGGCGCCGGTGATCGCAACGGATCGATCAGCAAGACCTCTTGCCCGGCCTGACGCCGGGCGCGGGCGGTGACCGCGTAATTCAAGTCGAGGACAAAGGCGGAGCCGGGATAGTCGAGGAGGTTCGGGATCACCGCGCCGATGCCCTTGCCGGCACCGGTCGGAGCGCAGGTCAGGATATGCCCGTCGTGATAAAAGCGGCCGCGGCTGTGCCGTGTGTTCGGCAGATCGCCGAGGGCAAAGGCATCGGCCGGGGCGGCGGGCTTCAGATGCCCGGCAGCGCTGGCGTCCGCTGCCCCACCAGCCCCGCCGGGCCGAGCCGTGGGTGGCCGGCGGGGTCGGAGCAAACAGGATGGCCCAGACCCGGCGCAGCCGGCCCGGCAGCAGAAGCGGGCCAAGGACGAGCAGCGCCATGGCCGAGACCAGCCACAGCACAAAGCCGAGCCACATCGCACCCGGCTAGGAGGCGTAGGATTCGGTTGTCGAGACTGAACCTGCCGAGCGACGGAGGCGACACCCGCCATGGTTGATGCTACGCCGCTTCTGCCCGGTCTGTCACCGGTTCAGGGCAAGGAGATGGTCGCGCGGTTTGACGGCGGCCGGCTGTCCTCGGAAGGCGGGCTGTTGGTCCTGCGCGAGATCGAGCGCCGGCTCGGGGTGGCCGACCGTGCTGGCCGCCTGTCTCAAGGACCCGCGGGCGCCGGAGCGGGTCGTGCACCAGCTGGCCGAGATCATCCGCTTCCGGATGCTGATGATCGCCGCCGGCTACGAGGACGGCAACGACGCCGACCGCTGCGCACCGACCCGATGTTCAAGCTGGCGCTCGAACGCTTGCCCTCGGATGAGGAGCTGTGCTCGCAATCGACGATCTCGCGGCTGGAGAACCTGCCGGATGTGCGGACGCTGCTGCGCCTGGGCCGGGCGCTGGTCGAGCAGTACTGCGCCTCGTTCCGGCAGGTGCCGAAGCGCATCGTCCTCGACATCGACGACACCTTCGACCGCGTGCACGGCGGCCAGCAGTTGCGCCTGTTCAATGCCTCATTACGACGATTACGGCTTCCAGCCGATCGTCGTGTTCGACGGCGAGGGGCGCTTCGTCACCGCGCTGCTGCGCCCGGCAAGCGGCCGAGCGGGCGTCGAGATCCGCGCTTTTCTGCGCCGCCTCGTCGGCGCGATCCGCGCCCACTGGCCCAAGGTCGAGATCCTGCTGCGGGCCGACAGCCACTATACCGCACCCGGAGGTGCTCGACTGGTGTCGGCAGAACCGGGTCGATTGGATCCTCGGCCTGGCGCCCAACGCGGCGCTCGCGCCGCCATGTCGCGGCGTTGGAGAAAAGCACCGCCGAGCGCTTCAAGGCGGCGCCCGCGCGCGGCAAGGTGCGGCGCTTCGCGCAATTCTACGACGCCGCGCAGAGCTGGCAGCCGGGTCGAGCGCATCATCGCCCGGCTCGAGGCCGGGCCCGAGGGAACCGATACCCGTTTATCGTCACCAATCTCGAAGGCGGCCGCGCCAAGAAGCTCTACCAGCGGCTCTACTGCGCCCGCGGCCAGGCCGAGAACCACATCAAGGCGTGGAAGAACCACCTCGCCGCCGACCGCACCTCCTGCCACGAGGCCGGGGCCAACCAGTTCCGCCTCTTCCTCCACGCCGGCGCCTATTGGCTCATGTGGTCGCTGCGCCGGGCAATGCCGGCGCGCTCCCGCTGGCGCGTCATGCAGTTCGACACCCTGCGGCTGCGCCTGGTGAAACTCGCCGCCCGCGTCGTCGAGCTGAAAACCCAGATCAAGATCCACCTGCCGTCGAGCGCCCCCGATCAGCCGATCTTCGCCATGCTCCTCGACCGCCTGCCGCGCCTGGTCGTCTGAAACGCGGGGCAGCGTGCCCCGCCATCGCCACCTCTTTCCGCAACCCCAGCGCCTACCCGATCCACGCCATCCAACCCGCCGCCGCGGGAACCGGCCAACTCGCCCGGGCTCCGCAACTACAACCAAACCGTGTTTACTTTGATATACACCAAGTCAATGTATTTTCTCGATGCATAGATCGGGCTAGGTCGCTCAGGTCGATTGCTCCGCTGCCGCGGACAATGACGTTAGCACGCGGAGATGGCGAAGCGCAACCGTCGCCGGGACGATACCTTATCGGCGCGACCGCTCCGCCTTGCTGACGTGCCTTGAAGCTGTCAGGCTACCTGGATGTCAGTTTGGCGGCAGCGTTCGTGGCCCGAAGGCGCGTGGGATCGAAGGTCGAAATCAGCGACGGCGCGTTTCGAGTGCGGGAAGATCAGCCGGTTAAGACGCAAGCCGGTCCGAATACCTCCTGCGAAGTGACGACAGGAGGCAACAGATGCTCGGCACCATCCTGATCATCATCCTGATCCTGCTGCTCATCGGCGCGCTGCCCCGATGGGGCTACAGCAGCGGATGGGGCTACTATCCGACCGGCGGGCTCGGGGTGGTTCTCATAATCGTGATCATCCTGCTGCTGCTCGGCCAGATTTAGGTCGCGGCGGCCAAATCGGGACGGGATTTTGACGAGCGGCTGTCTATTTTTCCGGTCGAACTTTGAAGGGATGGCAATGAACATGGCCAGCGCGATCGTTTGGACCGGCTTCGCCATCGTCGCGGCGGTGATCATCTTCGCCTGATCGGAAAGCGGCCCGGATTATTGCCAGCCCACAACGATCCCGAAAGCCAGCACGGTGGCTAAAGCCAGCGCGCCGCGAACGATTACCTTATCGGCAATCGAGGATCTCATCAGGGAATCCCTTTGTGTTTGGTTAACGGAAAATACCTCGCGCCCGGCCGCATCAAGAGCGATGACGCCGCCAATGGGTGAGGCAAAAGATATTGGGGGAGCTGCACCCCGAGGGTGGAGGCGGGGTGCGCTCGATCGGGAAGCCCGCTCGAAGACCGCTACGGCCGCGGAGCCACCCTGATTATTAGCCAGATCCCGGTCGATCGCTGGCACGACCTGATCGGCGCCGACCCTCGCCGATGCCATCCTCGACAGAATCATTCACAATGCCCATCGCCTCCAGCTCCGCGGCGACAGCTTGCGCAAGCAGAAAGCGCCGAAAATCGTCGCCGCTTGACCCGGCCCAGTCCGTTATGGAGAGATTACGTCCGACCAACGGGCGACACGCCACCGCGGCCGAGATCGTCGGAATCCGCAGGCCTTCGTCACCCATCAGCCGAGCGCGCGGGCCTTTGGTCATGTCCCTGATGCGCGCGACGCCTTCATCGAGCGGTCGAGGTGTGCGCCGATACCGCGCCAAGCGGCCTCGATCGTGTGCGGGACGGTTTTGCGCAGCAGCGTCTTGAGCTTGGCGAAGACCTGCTCGATCGGGTAGCGTACCCACTCGCACGCGCGAAGGAGCCGCCGCGCAGTCATAGCGTAGTGAGGGAACTCGCCGCCGCAGAGCCGTGCCAGTCGGATCGGAAGCGCTCAGAGCCTGTGAAACTTTTGATCCGGGCGGCGGTTGTCAAGCGCCGCGGGGCGGTTGAGTTCGGCGACATCGGGTAGACTCATGTCGGGGTTCTGCCGAGATGTGGTGTCGGGATGGCGTTGGAGGGTCAGTCGGCGCTGTTTTCCGGGCTTTCCGAGATGGCGGCGCCGGAGGCTTGCGGGCGCGGGCTGCCGCGGCTGCGCACCCCGATTCGCAATCAGATTGCGGTGCATTTTCTGACGCTGGACGAGTTGCTGCCGCCGGACCATCGGGCGCGTCAGGTGTGGTCGCTGGTCGAGCAGCTGGATTTGTCGGCGCTGTACGACGCAATCAAGGCGACCGAAGGTCGGCCCGGACATCCGCCGGGCGACCCGCGTCTGTTGGTGGGGTTGTGGCTGTACGCGACCTTGGAGCAGGTGGGCAGCGCCCGGATGCTCGAGCGGTTGTGCCGGGAGCACGTCGGCTTCCGCTGGATGTGCGGCGGGGTGAGGCTCAATCATCACACCCTGTCGGACTTTCGCGTGGCCCATCCGGCGGTCCTGGAGGACCTGCTGACGCGCAGCTTCGCGGCCTGCCTGCACAGCGGGCTGGCGAGCCTGGAGCGGGTTGCGTAGGACGGCATGCGGGTTCGGGCGAGCGCCGGCGCGGCCTCGTTCCGGCGGCGGCCGCGGCTGGCGGAATACCGCGAGGTGGCGCGGGCGGAACTGGCCCGGCTGCGGGCCGAGGTGCATGCCGATCCGGCGGCAGGAAGCCGTCGGCAACGGGCGGCGCAGGAACGCGCGGCGCGCGAACGCGCGGCGCGGGTTGCCGCGGCGCTGGATGCGGTGGCGGTGATGGAGCATCGCGTCAAGCCGCCGCCCAAGTCGCCCGAGCCAACCGATGCGCCGCCGCCCGAGGGCAACGGCGGCAACAAGCCGGCCGAACCGCGGGCCTCGACGAGCGATCCCGAGGCGCGGGTGATGAAGATGGCCGATGGCGGTTTTCGGCCGGCCTTCAATGTCCAGTTTGCCACCGCCACCGACAGCCAGCTGATCGCCGCGGTGGCGATCGGCAATGTCGGCAGCGATCAGGGCCAGCTGGCGCCAATGGTCGAACAGCTGGCCGCGCGCTATGGCAAGCCGCCGCGCGCGATGCTGGTCGATGGCGGGTTCACCAAGTTGGCAGACATCGAGGCGGTCGAGGCCGGCGGCGAAACCACGGTCTATGCCCCGGTGACCAAACCGCGCGACCCCGGGCGTGACCCGCATGCCCCGCGTCCCGGCGACAGCGCCACGATTGCGGCGTGGCGCGGCCGGATGGCGACGGCCGCGGCCAAGACGATCTACAAGGATCGTGCGGCGACCGCCGAGTGCGTCAATGCCTTGGCGCGCAATCGCGGTCTCCAGCGCTTTCTCGTCCGCGGGCTGGCCAAGGCCAAGACGGTCGCCCTGTGGTTTGCCTTGGCGCACAACCTGGCGCGCACCCTCAGCCTGCGCACCGCCGCGGCCTGAGCCGGCAGCCCAACAAACCGCCCGTTCCGGCGCGGCACATTTACCGGAGGCGACAGCCGACACGATCCGACCCTGCGTGAAACAAACCGGAAGTTGCATCGACGGGAACCTCGCTTTCCACCCGATCGCCGCCCGCCGCTCTCACCCGCCGCCCTCCCCAGCAAAAGGTTCACAGCCTCTCAGCCGGTGCCTACCGCCATATGCCGTTTCAGCCCCCGCGCGCTCTCGAAGCGGAGATCGCCTGCGGCAGGGGGCCTTCTTCAATGTGAGCCGGCTTGAACGTGGTGTTCATGCGGCAGTTCGGTGTGCAACATCCGATTGCACCGCCGGTTGAGCTGATTGCGGCACCCCGACCGTCGGGGCTCGCGGCACCCGCACCGGCGCCAGGTCACATAGGACATAGCCACGGCCCCACACGGTCCCGATCGGCTGTTCGCCGCCCGTTGCAAGAGCAAGCTTCTTGCGCAGCTTGCAGACGAACACGTCGATGATCTTCATTTCGGGCTCGTGGGTGCCGTCATAGAGGTGGTCGAGAAACATCTGTTTCGTCAGGGTCGTGCCCTTGCGCCGGCTCAAAAGCTCGAGGATGGCAAATTCCTTGGGCGTCAGATGGACTGGCCGGTCGTCGACGTACGCGGCACGGGCGTCGAGATTGACGACCAGCCTGCCAGTGCGGATCACAGATGGCGCATGATAGTTGGAATGTCGAACGATCGTCTGGATGCGCCGGATCAGCCCCTGATGATCGAGTGGCGGGGCCAGAAAGTGATCGTCCGCGAAGCCGAGGGCCTTGATCCTCGGGTCCGCCTCGGCGTGACCCGAGAGGATCAGCACTGGCACGGCGGCCGGCGCCAATCTTAGTCGCCGCAACAGCTGGTAATCTGCGTCGGATTGCAGCAAATCGATGAGCACAACGTCGTAATCGCAGAGTTTGTCGGCACCCAGGAGACCTCTGCTGAAAGTTGTCGTATCGAGAACCGAGGCCTCGTTCGCCAGAATCCTCTTTATGACGTCCAGGGTGAACTCGTCATCGGAGACAAGAAGCACGCGCATAATGTGACACCTTCAGCTGGGTCGTTCTGATACTCAGGTGGTTTCCAAATCCATATCAGTCTTGATAATCGAGGCCAAAAATTTGATAAATGCACCCGGGAGGGTTCAGCCATGAAGGGAGGCTCGCGAAAGGACAGCTCGGAGGGCCCGTTTTTGTGGGCGCGCGGGATCGCTGCTCGCGAGACATTGCGCTACCTGGACAGGCGCGGCATCGATGCCGGGCCGCTGTTGTCGAAGGCCGAGCTGTCGCGGGCTCAGGTGTCGGAGGAGAGTGCCGGCGTATCTGTCGCTTCGCAGTGCCGGTTTCTCGACCTTGCCGCGATCGAGACGGATGATACGCTCCTAGGGCTGCACGTTGCGGCCGAGATGGACGTGCGGGAGAGTGGCATCCTGTTCTACCTCGTGGCTTCGTCGGGGACGGTCGCCGAGGCGCTCAAAAACCTGGCGCGATATGTCGGGACGACAAACGAGGCGGTGCACATCGACCTTTCGCGGCAAAGCCCGGAAACGGTCCTGACCGTTCAATTTGCATTCGACGAGCCGCGCCGGCAGTCGTCGGAGTTCAGCACCTTGGCGGCGCTGAAGTCCTCTCCCGCGCGACAAATCGCGATTTCGCACCATCCCGCATAACGTTCGCGCACCCGCGAAACTCCGAGCTGCGCCAGATCCATCGCCTGCTGCGATGCCCGGTCGAGTTCTCGCACCCGGTCGATAGCTGGGTGCTGCCGCAAAGCATCATGGAGCTGCCCATTGTTTCGAGCGACGGCCACCTGTTGGAAATCCTGGAGACGCACGCCGACCATCTGCTGGCCGAAAGACGTAAGGTAATGGGACTGAGCGGCATGGTGGAGAACCGGCTCCTCGGCGCGCTCCCCAGCGGCAAGGTCCAGACCGCGGCGCTTGCGCAGCAGCTCGGCATGAGCATGCGCTCGTTCACCCGGCGCCTCGCAGCGGAGGGCACGAGCTACGGGGAAATTCTCGACCGGCTGCGCAACCGGCTCGCACTGCGCTATCTCGAAGACAAGCGCATCTCGCTGCAGCAGATCGCCTGGCTGCTCGGCTATTCGGAATCGGCCGCGTTCAGCCATGCCTTCAAACGATGGTTCGGCACCTCGCCCAACCGGGCGAGACTTCAGACGTCGTTGTCTGATCCCGTCTGAAGCACGCCGCGTCCGGCTTCGGGGTCTGATCGGCCGCGGTCGTTGAACAGCGCCGAACTACTGTCCGCCCAATCGTCCGCATCGCGTAGAACCTGAGCCGTAAGCGCCTGTGCGGCCGGTTCTGCCGTCACGTACGTTTCGGCGCCTCAGCGTCCATCCACAAAATCGACGGATCAACTTATTGGCCTGATTTATCAAACAGGGCCTTACCAACACCGCCCATTTCAACGGCATGCCAAGAAGAACTGCCAACATCGGCTTTCGGACGGCGCCGGCAGCTTGTCGCGGAGATCGACGCCTGGCCCGCCCGCCAGCGAGCGCGGCGATCGCCCACTTCCTCGAACACGACCCGCCAGCACAAGGGGCGCGACTGGCGGAGGCTCTTGAACAAGGCCCGAACCGGTTTCTCATATAACAAGTTTTTCATGCTCTATCGCGGACAATAAGAGGAGCTCCAAATCATGACTGTCACCCGCTGGGTACCAAGCCGCAAGGCTGCACTCGTCGGCCAGATCGAAAGTGGCATGCTGACCCCCTCAGAAGCACAGTGCCAATTTGGTCTCTCGCCTGAAGAGCTCGCCGAATGGAAGCGCGCCCTGGCGGCGCATGGGGTTCCTGGCCTGCGCGTAACGCGACTCCAAGTCTATATGGGGCAGAATTCGAAAAGTAGCTTGGGCGGTCGGCGCTATATCCGGACGCCCAACACGCCTCTCGTGCTTCCCCAAACTTGAACACCACGGTAGACAGATCGTTTCGCGGGAACGGTATTTGGTGGCGGTTAGCGCGTCAACTCGCGTCGGGCCTCCAGGGGCTCAAGGCGAGGAAGAGGTGTTCTGATCCTTGGCCTGAACCCAAGCTGTGTGGTATTCGCGCAGGATCCGCAAGATCTCGGTTCCGTGCCGACGGCGACCCTGCTCCCGGGCCCACGCACGGGGGTGCATTGGCTATTTTCGTTGTAGGGGTAGGTGCGGTCGGGTCAAAGGCTGGCGTTTTTGGCCTCTGCAGCATCCAGCGGGAGCCAAGCTAGCTCAAAGCTAGGTCCGGGTTATTCGTTCGTCATGTTGACACGCGACCACGAGAGGTCCGGATCGAATGTCGTCATTTCGGTAACGACGCGCGCTGCCTCGCGGCCGAGGTCTTTCTGGTATACATCGCCGTCCGGGCCGACGATAAACGTCATGATGCCGGTCGAACTCGAACACGGCAGGCCAAGCGATCAACGCGAAGCCGCGGGTCATGCGGCCCGAATGAAGGTAGCTCTTGGCGCCGCCGTCTCCGTTTGGACCCTGCCCTTTAAGAATGCGGAAATAATAGCCTTCGTACGGGATCGGCTTGCCGCCGACCAGCTCGCCCGGATAACCCGCGTCACGTGCCGCATCGATCAACGGCCCGAGCGGACTTTCACTCTCGCCCTCGCCTACGGGCCAATAAAGGCCGTCATGGCGCCCCTGCGTGCTGACCAGATGTGTGGCATAAAACCCGGTTCCATTTCCTTGCTTGGCGCGATCGAAATAATTGCGCTGAGCATCGACGCCGGCGAGCAGCGTGCGGATCGCAGACAGCTCGTTACGACCGATCCGCCGGTCGACGACGGTCTGCGCCCCGGCCTTCGTATCGAAGGTCCAGCGCCCGCCGCGTTCGACGAGCGGGATCGGGAGCGGCCAATCATTCGCGCCGACATTGAGCTGCGCACGGCCCGCGCCTTTCGAGGCGATCGCGTGCTTCTCGTCGTAGAGAGCGACGAAACGTCCCCGGAGTTCCCCGTCGGCGTATCGGTCGCCAGAATCGATGACACGGTCGCCGTCGGGCCCCAGGATCGCGCGCAAGTCAGCTTCGTTATGGTCGCGCAAGGCGGCGACGAATGCGGTCACGGCTTCCTCGGGCGACGAGAAGCCACGCTGCTGTTCGGGCGCGTTCGCGAGCGCCGCTTGCGCGATGCCGAGCCAGAGCATCGCAGCCGCGATCGACCAAGACCGAGTGTTTGGGAATATCATCGGAAATCTCCCTAGCGCCGACCGCCGCCGCGACCGCCACCGCCGCGCCCACCACCGCCACTGAAGCCGCCGCCGCGACCGCCACCGGCCGACCGTTGTTGAGCGAACGACCGGCTCTGCGCGCCGCGCTGTGCGTATTGTCCAGCCCGGCGCCCACTGCCCATATCGCCAAAGGCGCCGCCTGGGCGTTGGGCGCCGGCGATGCGCTGGCCGCCCCCGGCCGGTCGCTGGGTGGTTGTCCGGCGGGCGCCGCCGGCACCGCCAACACCCCCGGCCCCACCAACCCCGCCGGGCCGACCCACACCGCCGACACCCCCGGCCCCACCAGCCCCGCCGGGCCGACCCACACCGCCGACACCCCCGGCCCCACCAGCCCCGCCGGGCCGACCCACACCACCAACGCCCCCGGCCCCACCAGCCCCGCCGGGCCGACCCACACCGCCGACACCCCCGGCCCCACCAACCCCCCCGCCGGGCCGACCCACACCCCCGATACTGCCGGCCCCGCCCACGCCACCAACGCCGCCAGCCCCCCCGGGTCGAGTCGGAGGCCGCACAGCGCTCCCCGGCACCGACACCTGAGAACGGCCGGGCAGTCCGACCGGGCCGTTGGGCGCGCGTGCGAAATTGGCGGCCCGGTTGCCCGCAGAGTTTGCCTGGAACCGGTTCGACGAGATCTGCCCGCGGTTGACGTTGATGTTGTTCCAACCGTTGACGTTTACGTTGGCGTAACCCCCGCCCCATGCGGGTCTCGCCCAGCCCCACAAGCCGCCCACCACCGCGGCGCCGGCAGCGAAAGCCAGCCCGGTGGCCAATGCGGTGCCGAAATAATAGCCGGTCGGCGGAGCAGCGTAATATGGCGGATATGAAGCATAGGGCCAGTCGCCATAAACCGCTCCGGGATCGTAGCTCGGGACATAGACGGTGTCGGTCTGGGCCGGTTCGATGACGATCACCTCCTGCTGGGTTCCGACCTGACCACCGCCCGCTGAAGTACCACCGCCGTTAGGCTCGACGGTCACTTTTTGCATGCTGACAACTTGCTGCGGCGACGATTGCAGGTGACCGCTGGCCTGCGCCCGCTGTCGAAGGCGTTGGATCGAGGCGAACACGTCGGCCTGTTGTGTCGCGAACGCGTATCCGAGCTGCTGCAGCCAAGGCAGGTTGTTGTTTAATGTCGCCAGCACTACGGGGAACGGCACCAGCGACTTTACGCTCGGGTCCCACGGCTCGGTTTCGAGTGCCTTCACCAGCGCGTCGCCCGTCAGCGACTTGTGGGCCGGATCGTCCACCCAGCGCGCGGCGGCGACGACTTCCAATGGGAACGTGGAGGCCATCAAAAGCTGGATCAGCAACTCATCGGGGTACAGCGCGATCGAGGCCAGGAGCGCGTCGAGCTGTTCTGCGTTAAACGGCTGGGTCGGTGCCGGCTGGACGGCGCTGACCGGGTTCGTCGCAGCTACCGCGTCCAGCGGGAAGGTCGCGTTGAGGATCAGTCCAGTCGCCAGAAGGCGTACGAGCCGGCTTGCCACGCATTCCTCCCAGACTTCTGCTCGCAGATAGTTGCAGCCGATCTGCCGTTCCATTTGCCCGTATCAACAAAGAACTCCTGCTCTTGAACCGTAATTCTTACCAGCCGTCGCGCGGTGATCTGTGTGAGAAACAAGCCACAACCAGCATAAGGTGACATACTCTCGATTCCCGGTCCATGGGGGACATCGCCTGATTTATTGGGTTCCTCGGCAACGAGATTCGTGCGCAACGGTTCCATGCCGGCAGCCGAAGCGAGGGGGTGCCCCCAGCAGGGCGGGTGGTTTATCTTGCTCAAGGCGCACCTCTGCCGTCGTGGTCTGTCGCATCTGAGTCGATCTCCGTTCATGCTGGCGCGGGTGGCCGAGCAAAGTCTCGGCGTCGGCGACCTCGCCGCCGATCGCACAAGGACGGCGCACTATACCAGGCGGTGACCGCACCCGGCTCGCGCACCCGTCGCATCCAATTTCGAGGCACGGACGCAGTGACCGAGCGTCTTTCATCACAGCAGTGCGCAGCCCGGCCCGCATCCTGGACGAGCCGAGCTGTTTCCTTGTCGTGGCGACGAGCTGGACGGGAGAGCCCGGTCCGCGCACAGCTCCTACCGGCCTTTAATCTTACTGCGTCAGTAATCGGGAATCCGTTGCGTTTTGCGGATCGGCGCGTTGCAGCAGGGGCATCTCGGGAGGATCCTGGCGAGCGCGACGATGAGCCGTCGCCGTAGGGTTGCGATCGAGTTGGGGACGTGTCGTTCGGGTCGGATCGGGGGCGCCTCTGGGTCGGTAACCGTCGGGAAGGCCAGATCCCGGCACGAGCGTGGCGGAAGCCGGTCCTGAGGGGGGAAGGGCGCCGCGTTCGGCGATCAAGAAGCCGTAGGCGGCGATACAGAGTGTCGCGTGATGGTGGAAGCCGCGCCACCCGCGCCCTTCGTAATCGCCAAAGCCAAGCTCCTGCTTGAGCTCCTGATAATCGCGCTCGATCCGCCAGCGCAGTTTTGCGATGTCGACCAGCCGATCAAAAGCGACATCCTCGGGCAAGGTGGCAAACCAATACTTGGTCGGCTCGGTTTCGCCTTGCGGCCACTCGATCAGCAGCCACTCTTCGGCGCGCGGCTCGCTCCGCTTGGTATCGCGATGCCCCACGGGTCATGTGTGGATGGCCCCCGGCTCGCAAGAAGAAACTGCGGTGGATGTGCGCGAAGTCGCTTGCAGTCATGTGTCCGGCCTTTGTAGTGCGGTCGGATGACCGCTGGCCCAGGTGGGAACCGTAAGGTGGCGGTCTTGATCAAGCCCTCGGGATCGATGTCCCATTGACCCGGCAGATCTGCACCACCTTGTCGGTCGACTGTCGACATCCGTATGCACCTTCTTCCTGGCAAGCCTCCCGGCGCGGTTCGGCCGGCCCGGTCAGGCCGTCGCCGGCGCGCGCCGGAAGTCGGTCCCGCGCACCATCACCGCCCAGGCGATGCGTGCCATCTTGTTGGCCAGCGCCACCGCGGCCACCAGGCGCGGCTTGGTCTCGAGCAGACGCACGATCCACGGGTCGGTCTTGGCCCGTTTGCCGTTGAGCACCGCCATCGCCCCGTTGACCAGCAACCGGCGCAGATAGACGTCGCCCTGCTTGCTGATCGATCCCAGCCGGATCTTGCCGCCCGAGGAGTTCTGTTTCGGCACCAATCCGATCCAGGCGGACAGGTCGCGCCCGCTGCGGAACCGCTCGGGCTGCTGCACTCGCAAGCTCAGCGCGGTCGACAGGATCGGGCCAAAGCCGTCGATCCCGGCCAGCCGACGACTGCATGGGTTGTGCCGATGCCAATTGACGATCTGCTTGTCGAGGGCCGTGATCTGCTCCTTGAGCGCGGCCAACAGCCGGACCAGCCCCAGCAGCGCCTGGCGCAGCGGCTCGGGCACGTTGTCGGGCTCGGCCAGCTCGGCGACCAGCTCCTTGACATGCTGCGGCCCGACCGCGACGACGACGCCAAACTCGGCCATGTGGCCGCGCAGCGCGTTGATCAGCATGGTGCGCTGCGCGATCAGCCGCTCGCGCACCCGGTGCACCGCGGCCATGGCTTGGTCGGCTGCGCTCTTGAGCGGCACAAAGCGCATCGAGGGGCGGCCGACCGCCTCGCAGATGGCTTCGGCGTCGGCCGGATCGGTCTTGTTCCGCCGCACATAAGCCTTGGCATAAGCCGGCGGGATCAGCCGCACCTGATGGCCGAGACCTTGCAGAGTGCGCCCCCAATGGTGCCCCGTGCCGCAGGCCTCGATGCCGACCAGACAAGGCGGCAGCTTGGCGAAAAACGGCGCCACCTGGCGACGCTTGAGCTGGCGCCGCAGCACCACCGTGCCCGCCGCGTCAACCCCGTGCACCTGAAAAACCCGCTTGGCCAGATCCAGCCCAATCGTTGTAACCTCGCTCATGGATGACTCCCTCTGTTGGAGTTGCGACAACCCAACCTTGGCACATCGATGCCGTTCGGGGGCCATCCACCCCATCAAGCCCGTGGGCTGAAGGCCCACGGCCGCACCCGCAGCCGTGCGAAGCGCGATGAGAGCCAATCTGCGCTGCCTTCGCGCCAAATGATGGTTTGCCACGCTTGTGCCGGCAGGCCGACAGCGAGCGCCCCCGGCCTTCGCCGGGGCAGGCTTTTGCCGAGAGCGGCTGATGCTCCCCGTCGCGTCGCAGCAATTTCGCCGGTCGCCCACCACCGCGGCGACGCTGCGGTGGTGGCAAAGGCCCCGCGCCCGGCGGCCAGACCGAGGTGTTGGGACCGATACCCGCCACGTAGCGCAGGCCGAGCGCGGTGATCTCGGTTCGCAGCCCGGTGTCGTTGCCGTAACCGGCATCCATCAGCACCACGCCCGCGGGCAGCCCTGCTGCCCTTGCCGCTTTGATCTGTTCCAAGGCAATCGCGGGCTTGGTCTGGAAGGCGATCGTCTGCGGCACCTTGGCCTTGTCCCGACGCGCCTGGTCCTGAGCCCAGTCCTCCGGGAGATAGAGCCGATAAGCCACCGGCAGGCTGGCATCGTGATTGGCCAGCGAGAGGGTCACCGCGACCCCCGCCTTCGCGAGGGCAGGCTCTGGCAGTTATCCTGCTTGCCGAGTTGGCCGCAATATTGCCGGGTCACCCCGACCGAATGCCGCCCCTTCTTGGGAAATCCGGTGTCGTCGATGATCCACGACTCGACCGGGCCGCTGCGCTCGATCGCCGGGAGCACCAGTTCTCCCACCCTGGCCAGCATCGCCGCATCCGACCATGGCGCATTGCCGACAAAATGAAGCAAGGACTGGTGCTTGGCCGCAACCGTCGCCGGCGCCGTCACCGCCGCCAGCGGCTCCACGCTCTTGCGAGCGAGCGGCATCAGCAGCCCCAAACAATAATCGCGCATCGGCTCCTGCCGGTCGGCATGGCCAAGGACCTCGCCAAGCGCCTCGACATAAGCCGCAAATCGCGCTTCACTCCCCTCACCTGCGGCATCTTCCATTCCGGTCCCCCAACCGGTCAAGCTATAAGCTGATGTACCACATCCTGTGGTTTCCACTCAGAACAATACATCATAGAAGATTTTGTGACTCAGTAAGACTAGCAGCCTGTCGGATTTGTTTCTGTGGGGTGATCGGGAGCGTCTGGTTTCAGGCGGGCCGCAGGTTGTGCAGCGTGCGGCAGTTGTGGGTGAGGGCGACGCGGGGGCCATTCGGCGATGGCCTTTTGGGTGCCGCGGAAGTGGAAGCGGGTAAAGCCCATTTCAGGCGGGCCGCAGGTTGTGCAGCCTGCGGCAATTGTAGGCGAGGGCGACGAGGAGCCACTCGGCGGCGACCTTTTGGGTGCCGCGGAGGTGGAAGCGGGTGAAGCCCATGGCGCTCTTGATGATGCCGAAAACCGGTTCGACGGTCTGTTTGCGTTTGCGGTAACGGGCTTTGCCATCGGCACTGTCGAGCTTGGCCTTCATCGCCAGGCGCCAAGGCTCGGCGATCCGGCGCTCGGGCTTGGGCTCGGGCGGCGGCCGGAAGTCGTAGGGCCGGTGCGGCTGGGTGCGGGCGATTGCCACCAAAGGCTCGATGCCGTGGGCTTCGAGTTCGGCGACGGCCGGGCCGCTGGCATAGCCGGCATCGGCGAGGACTGCCCGCGGCAGACCGATGGTCTCTTCCATGGCCAGAACGGTGGCCGCGAAGGTCGGTTGGTCGCTCGGGGTGGTGGCAATATTGGTGGCCACGATCAGCTGGCTGCCTTCGGCGCAGACCACCGCCTGCGGGTTGTAGGCTTGGCGGTATTCGTGCGCCTTGGACTTGCGCATCAGCTGCGAATCGGGGTCGGTCAGGTTGGTCTGCCGATCGGGCGGCGGCGTCTCCTCGGGCGGTTTGGGCGGCCGCCCGCGCCGCCCCGTCTTGGCCTCGTAGGCCGCCTTCTTCTCCGCGTAGCCAGGGCGCTCGGCCGCGGCCGCGGCCTTGGCTTCGGCCTCCAGCCGGGCGCAGGCGGCGTCGAGCTTTGCCTTGAGCGCCTCACGCCGGGCGATCTCCTCGGGCAGCGCCTGCGGATCCTTGTCCGTGGCGTCGGCCGCCTCCGCCGCGGCGGTCAGCTTGGCGATGTCGGTGGCGAGCTTCTCGCGCAACGCCTGCGCCCGGTCCCACGTCCGCCTCCGGCCGCCCTCCCCGCACCGAGCGGATCTTCGAAGCATTGGCGTCGATCTTGGTGCCCCCGGCCTGCGCCGGGGCAGGCTTGATCGATACCGTGCCGAGCCGCAACAGCCCCGTCTCGCGCGCCAGCAGCAAGACCTGCAAAAACGCCGCCTCGAACGCCTGCTTGTTGGTCCGCCGAAAGTTGGCGATCGTGTCGTGGTCGGGGTGCGTGTTGGCGGCGATGAAACGAGTGCCGACGTCACTAGGGCGTTGACCGGGGCATTCCGGTGATCTGCGACGACAGGCGGCTTGAGGAAGCGGGAGAGCTCGATTCGGCTGTGGCCGTCCGGTGTGCGCATCATAGCAATCTCGACACGCTGATCGCCCAGTCCGGTGACGCGTCCGGCCCATTCTCCTTCGATCGTGGCCCGCCCTTCGAGCTCAAGGCCGAGTTCGCGAAAGAAATCAATCGTCCGTCCGAGGTCGTCGACGACGATTCCTACGTTGTCCATCCGCTTGAGCGCCATGTTTCCAATCTACAAGGTGTCGCCTAGTAAGGGTGTCCGATTTCTAACCTGCGCCGGCCCGCAGGCCGCCGCCCGATCAGAATAGCTTTTCTCCCGCCGCCGATCGCTACATCTATCTGCCGTGCATCATCGTGACTGTTCGGTGCCCGTGGTCGTCGAGCGGGATTCAACGAACTTTGCACCGCTGTCGATGAGCGCGCCTTCGCCTTCCGTTGGAGGTTCGTGTGTCCGAAAGTAAGTACCTAACGACTGAAGAAGTTTGCGATCGCTATCGCGGTGAAGTCTCTGTGGGAACGCTCAGGAATTGGCGTGCACAGCGCGTGGGACCGCCATTCATAAAGATCGGCAAGTCGGTTTTGTATCCCGTGCAAGGTCTAGACGAATGGGATAAAACGAATCTCGTGATGTGCCGTGCCTCGCGCAAACTCGCCGTGGTTGATGATGAAGGAGCGTGAGGATCACGTTGGATCACGCGCTACCGCTCCCAACCCCATGCCCCAACGATTTATATAGATGACGAAATTGCTTGTTATTTCAATATGTTATGTCGCCAGAGACGGCAGTTGCACAACCACCCCTCGGGCGACCCGACCCCGTCCAAGGCCGACATCGCCGTGACGCAAGACATCAAAAAGGCCGCCGCCCCGCTCGGCGTCACCGTGCACGACCACGTCATCATCGGCCGCAACCGCCACACCAGCCTGCGCGACCTCGGCCTCTTGTGAGGCTTCGCGGGGTGGACTGGCTCACCTTCGTTGCCGCAATTGTCAAATCCGTCGCCTGGCCGGTAACGCTGGTATTGATCCTGCTGGTCTTCAGGAGACCGGTCAGGGAGTTGATCCCGCGGCTCAGAACGATCCGAATCGGGTCGGTTGAGGCGTCGGTTGCGCGGGAATACCATGACGAGGTGGGCGAAAGCGTGGATGCAAACGCGGAAAGGCAGCGACGGGTGCGGGAAGATTTTCGACGCACCCGACCTGCCGACGCAGCCGAGAGAGACCGCGATGAACCGAGCGGAAATTGATATTTATGCCGCGCAGATGGAGATCGAAAAGATTCGCCTTCGCGCAAGGCTTCGTCTCGATCACGCCGCGCCGGCGGGCGTCAGAGAGGAGGCCGATGCGGCTGTCAAAGGCGTGGACAAGTTGCTCAAGCATCCGGGCCTCGAGGTGTTGAAGCAGGGCCTCGATAATTTTGATCGATTGCCGCCCGATCAAAGATCTGAAATCACCCAGCTTTACACGCTGTGGATCGCCAATGCCCAGGATACCTTGAAGACCTTTCAGATGTTGTCGGAGGCCGTGGGTTAGGTAGCGGCAGGCCAATCGGAGCTAAAGCGGGAGAACGCGCGTGTTTACGAGCCTTTCCGACGAGCAGCGCCGGTTTGTGACGACCGTGCGCGAGCTGGCGCAGAGCGAGTTTCGCGCCCGCGCCGGCGACTATATGGATGGTACCTTCCCATGGCCGAACATGCGCGCGCTGGCGGAGCTGGGCGTGCTCGGCATGGCGGTGCCCGAGGAATATGGCGGGCTCGGCCTGCCGGTGCTCGATACCGCGCTGGTGCTCGAGGAGATCGCCAAGGTCTGCTATGTGACGGCGATGGCGGTCTTGGGCGAGGTCGGGGTGCAGGCCCGGATCATCGCCACCTACGCGCCCGAGCCGATCAAGCGGCGCATCTTGCCGGCCGTCGTCAGCGGCGATTGCATCCTGGCGATCTGCATGACCGAGCCCGACGCCGGCACCGATGTCGCCAATTACAAGACCAATGTCGACCGGGTCGGCAACCGGCTCCGCCTCAACGGGGTCAAGACCTTGATCAGCCGCGCCGAGGAGGCCGGCATGTTTGTCGTCTTCACCCGCATCGACAAGCAGCCGGGGCGCGACGGCATCGGCTGCGTGCTTGTTGAAAAGGGCACGCCGGGGTTTTCGGTGACCGGCACCTATCACACGATGGGCGGCGAAAATTTGCACGAAATCCGGTTTGAGGATTGCGAGTTGCCGCCCGAAAACCTGGTGCTCGAAGACGGCTTCCGCAAACTCTTGTCGGCGTTCAACACCCAGCGCTGCCTCAATCCTTCAATCTCGCTGGGTCTCGCCGAGGGGGCGCTCGAAGAAGCGGTCAAATACGTCAAGGAGCGCCGCGCCTTTGGCCGCGCGATCGCCGATTTCCAGGGCATGCGCTGGAAGATCGCCGAGATGTACCGCGACATCGAGGCGAGCCGGTCGATCCTCTACCGCGCCTGCGCCTCTGCCGACCCGTTCCCCGACCCGCTGCTGGCCGCGGTCGCCAAGGCAACCTGCAACGAGATGGCGCTGCGCGTGACCAGCGAGGCGATCCAGGTGCATGGCGGCTACGGCTTCACCGACGAGTTCCCGGTCTCCCGCTTCTACCGCGGCGCGCGCTACGGCACCTTGGGCGGCGGCACCACCGAGACGCTGAAGGATCTGATCGGCCGCCGCGTCATCGCCGGCCTCGACCCCGCCGACGGCATCCTCGGCCTCGGCATGTTCTGAAGGAGAGAAGCGATGAAGGTCACCGGAGGCTGCCATTGCGGGCAGATCGGCTTTGCGGCGGAGATCGACCCGGCGCAGGTCAGGATTTGCCACTGCACCGACTGCCAGACGCTGTCCGGCTCGGCCTTTCGGGTCAATGTCGCGAGCCTGCCCGGCACTTTCGCGCTGACCAGCGGAACGCCGAAGGTCTACATCAAAACCGCCGAGAGCGGGAACCAGCGGGCGCACGCCTTCTGCCCCGATTGCGGCACCCCGCTCTGGGCCACCGCCCCCGGCCCCAATCCGGCTTCCTACGGGCTGCGCGTCGGCACCCTCGACTGCCGCACTGAGCTCGCCCCGGCGCGGCAAGGCTGGTGCCGCTCAGCCTTGCCCTGGTCGATGGATTTGCGCGGGCTGGAGCGCAGGGAACGGCAGTAGCTGCCGTGGCCGTTATTTCGCTATCTCCTCATAGGCGAGATAGCGAATGATTTTCCAGCCGCCGTCGGGCTGGCGGTGGAAGATGTCGATTCCCGGCTCGGTCGTATCGATATCAGGCTGACCGGGGCGCGATGTGGTCACGTGCCAGGTAAGCCGCACCACGGCAAGATCGCCCGAGACCAGGATCTCCTTGATGTCGAAGGCATAACGCAGGCGCGTCGCCGGGTCGGCGAGGGCGCGCTTGAGGCGGTCGCAGATGTCGCGATAGCTCTGCTCGGGCAGGCCGCGAAAGTCGTAGCGCAGATCCGGCGAAAAGAGGTCGCAGATCGCGGCGGTGTCACGCGTGTTGAAGGCGGCGGTCCATTGCGCCAGCGCGGCCCGGATTGCAGCCGCCCCCTGATCGGGATCCGGCCATCGCGGTCGGCGACATCACCGCCCAGCAGACGAGCGGCATGGCCAACCACCGAACGGCAGCTTCGCTTATCGACAAAGGCTTCCCCAAACTCCGATCGCCGCCTGCCGAGCCGTCCGGCATGGCGCGCGCAAACTTTGATTTGAACACAAAGCCCGCATCGCCGACCATAACGACCGGCGCTTTGCAAAGAGTGGGAAGAACCATGATCAAGGACGCGCAAGGCCACGACCTTTCCGGCGCGACCGCCGAGGCCATTGATGTCTACGACGAGGCCGTACGGGCGTTCAACCTGGTTCACGGCGACGCAGTCGGGCTGTTCGACAGGGCGCGTGAAACGGCGCCCGGCTGCGCGATGCCGCATCTGGCAAAGGCCTGGGTGTTTGCGCTGGCCAACGATCCCGTTCTCCTGAGCCAGGCCCGGCCGTTGGTCGAGACCGCCCGGTCGCTCGATCTGAACGAGCGCGAGCAGGCCCACCTCGCCGCACTCGCCAATTTGGTCGAAGGCGGGCGCGCCGCCGGCGTCGCGGTGCTCGACCGCCATTTGATGCATTGCCCGTTCGATCTCGTCGCCCACCAGGCGGCGGCGCTGATGGACGGGTTCCTCGGTCGCTTCCACTGGATTCGTGAGCGTTCGGCGCGCGCCCTGCCCTTCTGGTCCAAAGATCAGCCGGGCTATGCCACCCTGCTGGCGTTTCACGGGTTCGGGTCGGAGGAGGCGGGCGACTATGCGCGCGCCGAGGACAAGTCGCGCGAGGCCGCCGCGCTCGAGCCGCTGAGCTTCTGGCCGCACCATACCGTCGCCCATGTCATGGAGATGACCGGGCGCCCGGAAGACGGGCTCGGCTGGATGGCGGCGCGCGAGGCGCTGTGGTCGGGTCCCGGCCACATGAACGAGGTGCACATCTGGTGGCACAAGGCGCTCTTCCACCTCGAGCTCGGGCAATACGGCGCCGCGCTGGCGCTCTATGACGGCCCGATCCGCTCGACGCAGCGCCCGCTCGCGCTCAGCCTGACCAACGCTTCGGCACTGCTGTGGCGTCTCGACACGCTCGGCTGCGCCATCGGCGACCGCTGGCAGGAGCAGGCGGATTTGTGGCAAGGCCATGCCGATGGCAAATGTCTCGCCTTTGCCGATATTCACGCGGCAATGGCCGAATTGGGTTCGGGCCGCGAAGAGCTGGTCGAACGCCGCCTCGCGGCCATGCGGGAGACCGCGGCGAGCGATGTCGAGGCGGCCGGCCTCTATCGCACAATCGGCATGCCGATTGTCGAGGGCCTCGCCGCCTTCCATCGCGGCGCCTGGGCGCAAGCCATCGAAGCGCTGCTCCCAGTCCGCATCGGCTTATGGCAGATCGGCGGCAGCCACGCGCAGCGCGACGTCGTCGACTGGACGCTGTGCGAGGCCGCGATCCGTTGCGGCCAGCGTGACATCGCCCTCTCCCTTGCTTATGAGCGAGCCTCGGCGCGCCCGCGAAGCGCTCCCAACCGACGCTTCCTCGGCTATGCAGAAGCAATCGCAAGCTGATTGCAGTTACCGCAATGTTTCTGCGAAGGCGCATCACGTAACAGGTCGGCAACCACATTGTTGCCATTATAGCATGATACACTTACGAAAAATCGGTCGGAAGATACCGTGCCGATTGGTCGGAGGATCCAGGTCTGGGCAAACAGCAAAGCACAACGGCGAGAACAAAAGATGACCTATGAGTAGCGAAGGGTGGGGCTCGCTGCCTGATCTCAATCAGATAAAACAGGTAAAGCAGGCGGTGACGGGGGTCGGAGGATCCGACGCTCCACTCAGAGGCTGTGAAGGAATTGGTCTGGGCTGCATCGGCGCCGTGCGTCCCCCACCTTCGCGGGGGCGGGCTCTTCGAGACAGCTGCTTCGCAGCTTCCTCAGAGCATGTGAGGGAATACCAAACCGCTGTCATTCCGGGGCGTGGGCGCAGCCCGCGAGCCCGGAACCCATGCACACCGGCCTGCGACATGCTGGCGGACGGCAGTGTTCATAGGTTCCGGGCCTGCCCTGCGGGCATCCCGGAATGACATTGCTTTCGACGCAGAATTTCTTCACAGGTTCTCAGGACAGGCGGGCGCGTCTCGAAGCATGCACGGCGCCAATTCATTCACATCCACTCAGCTGGGAGCGATCGTGGTGCCGCCGTCGACGACGATCGTTTGACCGGTGATGTAGGCGCCGGCAGGCGCGGCCAGCATCAGGGCGACGCCGGCGATGTCGTCGGGCTCGGCAAGGCGCTTCAGAAGGGTGCCGGCCTCGCGCGCGGCG
This sequence comes from uncultured Alphaproteobacteria bacterium, assembly GCA_963702685.1. GTDB lineage: Bacteria > Pseudomonadota > Alphaproteobacteria > ATCC43930 > CGMCC-115725 > AP-15. Next base: position 56,877 of record CAVPDQ010000027.1, read on the forward strand.
CGGCGGGCCGGGTCTTCGTAGAGGACGCGAGCGAATTGCGTCGTCACCACGCTGGGTGCTATGCAATTGACTCGCACATTGTCGGGGCCCCATTCGGCGGCGAGGTTGCGGCACAGCGCGTAATCGGCCGATTTGGTGACCCCGTACATGCCGAGCATCGTGCTCGCCCGCAATGCCGCGGTCGAAATAATGAAGACGATGGCACCGTCGCGCCGCGCTCGCATATCGGGCGCCACCATCCGCGACAGCCACAGATTGCTCAGCACATTATTGACCATCATCCGCTCGAACACTTCGTCGGTCAGCCCTTCGAGCGAGCCGTAATGCGGGTTGATCGCGGCGTTGCAGACGAGGATGTCGATCCGGCCCCAGGCCTCGCGCGTCTTCGCCACCAGGTTTTCGAGCTGCGCCTTGTCCGAAATCCGCGCCGTCACCGCAATCGCTTCTCCGCCCTTCTCGCGGATTGCCGCCGCGACCTCGTCGCATGGCCCGGCGTTGCGCGCCGAGATCACGACCTTTGCGCCGGCTTCGGCAAAGGCCTCGGCGATCGCCCGGCCGATGCCGCGGCTCGACCCGGTGACGATCGCGACCTTGCCGGTGAGGTCGAAGAGCTTCATCGCCGGCGTGTCACAACAGAAAGATCGCCATCAGGATCAGCAGGATCACCATGAAGGCGAGCGAGTATTTGATCAGGCGGGTGAAGCGGAACCACGTCTGACGACGCCATTCGAAATCGGGATCGATCGCCGTCATGATCTCCTCTCGCTGGGCAGCCGGCGGCAGGTATAGCCTAACCACCGGTCGATACAAGTGCCTGCGGGAAGGGACCGCCCGGGTTCGACACCCAGCCCTCGGGCGGGTGCGCGCCAGCGATCTCGGCCTTGCTACCGGCCACCCGGACCCGCCCCTCGGCGATCAGCCGCAGCGCCATTGGGTAAAGGCGGTGCTCGACTTCGAGAATGCGCGTCGACAGGCTCGCTTCATCGTCATCAGCCAGCACCGGCACCACGGCTTGGCCGATGATCGGACCGGTATCGGTCTCGGGGCGGACGAAATGCACGGTGCAGCCGGCAAAACGCACTCCGGCGGCGAGCGCCTGGCGCTGGGCGTGCAACCCGGGAAAGGCCGGCAGCAGCGAGGGGTGGATGTTGATCATGCGGTCCCGCCACGCCTCGACAAAACGGTCGTCGAGCAGCCGCATAAAGCCGGCCAGGCAAACAAGCTCGGCCCCGGCGCGGCACAGCAAGCCCTCCGCTTCGGCAGCAAACGCCGTGCGCTCGAGATGCGACACCACGGCATGCGGAATGCCGGCGGAAGCGGCATGGCGCAGACCCGGCGCCTCGACGCGGTTGCTGATGACGAGGACGATTTCGGCCGGGAAATCGTGCGCGGCGCAGGCATCGATCAGGGCCCGCAAGTTCGAGCCGCGACCCGAGATCAGCACCGCCACCCCGAGCCTCGCCATCACCGCCCCACCCGCCAAACGGTGTTTCGGCTGCCGATGGCGTCCTCAGATAAACTGCGATATGACCGGGCAATCATAATGGGACAGCACGCAAAATATCGGGTCGGAGGCGGTTTGCAATGAATTCGCCGCGGATGCCGGCGATTCGACAAAGCCGGGCCGGCCTCGGCGCCGCCGGCGCCGCGCTGCTGCTGATCACGGTGCTGCTGATCACGGTGCTGCTGGGCGCGGGGCCGATCCTCGCCGACGACCAGCCGGATCCGTACACCGCAACCGTCAAGGTCGATGCCACGGCCGACAACGCCGCCGATGCGCGCCGGCTGGCGCGCATCGACGGCCAGCGGCGCGCGCTCGATGCGGTGATCGCGCAATTGTCCGGCTCGACCGACACCTCGAAGCTGCCCAAGCTCGACGACAACGCCGTCACCAACCTCGTCGACAGCTTCGAGGTAGCGCACGAGCATATGTCGGCGGTGCGTTACCTGGCCGATTACACCTTTCATTTCCGACCAGCGAGAATTCGCCGCTTGATGCACGATGCTGGAATCGCCCGCGCCGAGACCGCCGGCAAGCCGGTCGTGGTTCTTCCCGTGTACAAGGATGCCGGCTCGGCGGTGCTTTGGGACGACCCGAACCCTTGGCGCGAAGCCTGGGCAAAGCGCCCCGCCGGTTCCGGAGCGACCCGCTTTGCCGTTCCGCTCGGCGGCGTAGCGGATCTGAGCGTGATCGACGCGCAGCAAGCGCTTTCCGGCGATTCTGGAGCGCTCGCGGCGATCGCCCAGAACAACGGTGGAAGCGAGGCTATCGTCGTGTCGGCCACGACGCAGCGACAGGGCAGCGAGCTCACCGGCCTTGCCCTCGGCATCAAGCGCTACAAGGAAGGCCATCTCGCCAATTCGGGGAGCGAGACGATCGATGCCCGGCCCGGGGAAAGCGAGAGTGCTTTGATCGGCCGAGCAGCCGATGTGATCGCCGCTTCGATCGAAAGCGGCACGGGCAAGCTCGCCACCACGGATTCCAACCAAGCAGCGAGCATGACGGTGACAGTCCCGATTTCCGGCCTCGGCGAATGGATCGAGATGCGTCGGCGGCTGGCCGCCGTACCCGCTGTACGCAAGATAGAGCTGCTGTCGCTGAGCCGTCGCGAGGCGAAGATCGCGATCAGCTATCAGGGCACACCCGACCAGCTGAAATCGAGTCTCGCCGAGGCCGATCTCGACCTTGGCGGCAGCGATCCCTCATGGCAGCTTCAGCCTGCGAGCGCCGCCGGCAGCCGCTGACCGCGTTCGCACAAGCGATGTCGAGAACCTCACAGAGCCATGACGATGAGCCGCCTCGGGCTCAACCTTCCCAACCTGATCACTCTGGCGCGGCTGCTGATCGTCCCGCTCGCGATCTGGCTCATTCTCGACGCGCGTTATGGAGCAGCGTTCTGGATATTCGTCGTCGCCGGCGTCTCCGATGGGCTCGACGGCTTTATCGCCAAGCGCTTCGACCGGCGTACCCGGCTCGGCGCCTTGCTCGACCCGATCGCCGACAAGACGCTGCTCGTCAGCGTCTATGTCACGCTCGGCTGGGCCGGCGCGCTGCCCAAATGGATCGTGATCCTCGTGGTGTTCCGCGACGTGATGATCATCGGCGGCTTTGTGCTGATCCAGGCAATGGCCGCGCCCAAGCGCTACGATCCGCTCTATATCAGCAAGCTCAACACCGCCGCCCAGATCATCCTGGTGGGCTTTATCCTGGCGCGGCTCGGGATCGGAGCCGATGCCCCTTCGGCAACGATGATCTTGGTTCTCGCCGTGGCGGTCACAACGGTGCTGTCGGGGCTCTCTTACCTCGTGCGATGGGCGCGGATTCTCGCAAGCGCCGAGCAGGCATGGTAGGACGCTCGGCGGCATGCGGCACCGGGCGGTGACCCAGGAAGTTTTCGACTTCTGGCCGCGGGCCGCGTCGGGTCGCTCCGACTTTTTTGTTTCCGCCAGCAACCAGGCGGCAATCGAGTGGATCGAGCGGTGGCCGGCTTGGCCGACACCGGCGCTCCTGCTGCACGGCCCGGAGGGCTGCGGCAAAACGCACCTCGTCCAGATTTGGCAAGAGCGAGCGGGGGCCGGCGTCGCCGTCGCTGGCGGGCGGCTGAACGACACCGGCGTGGCGAGCCTCGTCGCGCTCAAAAGCCCTGCGGTCGCCATTGACGATGCCGATCACGCACCGGAGCGCGCCCTGCTCCATCTCTACAATTTGTGTGTCGAGGGCGGCGGCACGCTGCTGCTGACGGCAAGGCGCCCAGCTGGGCCTTGGCCGATCGGTCTCGCCGATTTGGGCTCGCGGATGCGCGCTGCGCTCGCGGTCGCGATCGAGGCGCCGGACGACACGCTCCTTTCCGCCGTCTTGATCAAGCAGTTTGCCGACCGCCGGGTGCCGGTCGCGCCCGATCTGGTCGCTTATTTGCTGGGGCGCATCGAGCGATCGCTTGCTGCCGCAAGGGCGACGGTAGCAGCGCTCGATCGGGCGGCGCTCTCCGGCCATCGCCCGATTACCACTGCCTTGGCGCGCGCCGTGCTCGGTCACCCTTTCTCATCCGGCAGCGAGCCGGGGGTTACATAGTCGGCGAGCTGATGACGGGAGAGACCGAGGGCCGACCACGGTGAATCGATGCGAAAGCTGGCGCGTGCACCGGTCGGGAACTTGCCGGCGGCGAGTGCGGCGGCGCGGGGTGAGACGGGATCGGCGAGCGCGATTGCCAGCTCGTGAAGCCCAGGGTCGTGGCCGACCAGCAGCACGCTGGTCGCAGCTTCGTCTAGACGGCTCAGGCGGGCGATCAGACGGTCGCGATCGGCGAGATAGAGCTCGTCTTCGATCAGCAAGCGTGGCCGGACCGCAAAGCCGGCCAGAACGAGGTCGAGGGTCTCGCGGGTGCGCGCCGCGCTCGACGAAAGGGCGAGGTCGAGCACGCCCACCGCCGCCGGCAGATGCTCGCCGATGCGGCGCGCAGCCTCGCGCCCGCGGCGGCTCAAGGTTCGCTCGTGATCGCCTAGATCGCTCTTGGCCCGCGCCTTGGCGTGACGCAGCAGGTGCAGCTCGTGCATATGCGCTCCTTTCTCCGATTCTCAGGGCGGGCCGGAGCAAGCGCTCCGCTGCGACCCTTGGGCGCAGCCTGACCATGACAGGGGCGCTCTTCCGCATTAAGATTGATCCGAGCGGCCGGAATCGCGGCCGTCGGGAGACCCATAGTGGCGATCAGCGCGCAAACCGTCGAGCTGGAACCGGTCGATACACATTCCGAGAAACGCTTCATCAATCGCGAGCTGTCGTGGCTCGCCTTCAATGAGCGAGTCCTCGCCGAAGCGGACAATCCGCGGCACCCTTTGCTCGAACGCTTGCGGTTTTTGTCGATCTCGGCCAACAATCTCGACGAATTCTACATGGTGCGGGTGGCCGGGCTCAAAGGCCAATACCTCGCCGGCGTCAAAACGGTCAGCCAGGACGGATTGACACCGGCCCAGCAGCTCGAAGAAATCCGGCGACGGGCGAGCCGGTTGATGGCGACGCAGCAGGTTGCCTGGCTCTCGCTGCGTCGGCAGCTCGACGAGGCTGGCGTCTCCGTTGTCGAGCCGGCCGACCTCGAGCCGGCCGACCGGGCGTGGCTCGAAGACCGGTTCATGGCTGATGTCTTCCCGGTGCTGACCCCGCTGGCGATCGATCCGGCGCACCCCTTTCCGTTTGTGGCCAATCGCGGTTTTGGCCTCGTGCTGGAGCTCGAGCGAGTCAGCGACGGGGTGCGGCTGCAGGCTCTGACGCTGATTCCGTCTTCCATCGACCGCTTTGTCCGCCTGACGGGAGCGCGGGTCCGGTTTCTGCCGGTCGAGCAGATGATCGCGATGTTTCTCGATCACCTGTTCCCCGGCTTTGCTGTCGTGGCGCAAGGTGTCTTTCGGGTGCTGCGCGATAGCGAGGTCGAGATCGAGGAGGAGGCCGAAGACCTCGTGCGCCTGTACGAAACGGCGCTCAAGCGGCGTCGGCGCGGTCATGCGATCGATCTCGCGGTCGATGCGACGATGCCCGCCGAGCTGCGCCGCTTTCTGATGGAAAAGCTCGATGCCGCACCCGCGGACGTGTTTGCCACCGATGGAATTCTCGGTCTCAACGACACCGAAGAGCTGATCATCGACGATCGTCCCGATCTCGTGTTCACCCCCTATAACGCGCGGTTTCCCGAACGTATTCGGGATTTCGGCGGTGACTGTTTCGCGGCGATCCGGCAAAAGGACATCATCGTCCACCACCCCTATGAGAGCTTTGACGTCGTCGTTCAGTTTTTGCTGCAGGCGGCGCGCGATCCGGCCGTCGCGGCGATCAAGCAGACGCTCTACCGCACCAGCGAGGATAGCCCGATCGTGCGGGCGTTGGCGGAAGCCGCCGAGGCCGGCAAGTCGGTAACCGCATTGATCGAATTGAAAGCGCGGTTTGATGAAGAAGCGAATATTCGTTGGGCTCGAGATCTTGAGCGAGCTGGAGTACAGGTAGTTTATGGCTTCTTGCGATTAAAGACCCACGCTAAAGTTTCTCTGGTAGTCCGGCGAGAAAGTGGTCAGCTACGCTCCTATGTTCATTTTGGCACCGGTAATTATCACCCATATACTGCCAAAGTGTATACTGATCTTTCGTTCTTCACTTGCGATCCTGCATTGTGCCGCGACGCCGCGCGTCTTTTCAACTACATGACCGGTTATGCGAGCCCGGCCAGCCTGGAAAAGATCGCCGTTGCACCGATCAACCTCCGCGCGCGTCTCGGCGAATTGATCGAAGCCGAGATCGCCAATGCGAAACAGGGCAAGCCGGCGCAGATTTGGGGCAAGATGAATGCGCTCGTCGATCCTGCGCTGATCAATTCCTTGTACCAGGCTTCGCAAGTCGGGGTCAGGATCGATCTCGTCGTGCGCGGCATCTGTTGTCTGCGGCCAGGCGTCCCGGGACTTTCGGACAATATTCGCGTCAAAAGCATCATCGGCCGCTTTCTCGAGCACAGTCGAATCGTCTGCTTCGGCAACGGCCACAAGCTGCCGTCGGACGGGGCCAAGGTGTTCATCAGCTCGGCTGATTGGATGCCGCGTAATTTCGACGGCAGGGTAGAAGCGTTTGTGCCGATAGAAAACCAAACAGTCCATCGACAAGTGCTCGACGAGATCATGGTCGCCAATTTACGCGACACATTGCAGAGCTGGGCGTTGCAGCCGAACGGCGCCTACGAGCGCATATCCGCCGACGCGGAGGCGTTTTCGGCGCATACCTATTTCATGACCAATCCGAGCCTTTCCGGGCGCGGCCGGGCGTTGCGGCGGCAGCAGCCCAAGCTCGTCGTTCGCTGAGTCGATGTCGGACCGGGAAGCACCCGTAGAAAAAGGCCGTCTCGGCGTCATCGACCTCGGCTCCAATTCGCTGCGGCTCGTTATCTTCGAGCGGCACGGCGAGGCGCTGGTTCCGCTCCTCAACGAAAAGGCGATGTGCGGGCTGGCGCGGGGGATCGCCGCCAACGGCCGCCTCGATCGTGGCGGCGCGGCGGATGCGCTCGTCAATCTGCGGCGCTTTGTGGCATTGGCGCGGGCGATCGGCGTCGACCATCTGGCAGTGCTGGCGACCGCCGCGATGCGCGACGCGAGCGACGGGCGGGCCTTTGCCGACGAGGTGTCTCGAACCTGCCGAGTGCCGGTAGAGATCATCGACGGGGCCGAGGAGGCGCGGCTGTCAGCCGCCGGGGTGCTCGCCGGGATCCCCGAGGCCGACGGGATCGTCGCCGACCTGGGCGGCGGCAGCGTCGAGCTGGTGCGATTGGCGGCGGGCACCATCGGCGATTTCGGCCGGATCGGCCGCGGGATCACCTTGCCGCTGGGCCCGCTGCGCGTCGGGGCGTATGGCGAAGGTCCAAAAGCGGTATCGGAAGCGGTCGATCGCGCTCTCGCCGCGGCTTCGGTGCCTCGGGCTCACAGTGGTGCAACACTATATCTGGTCGGCGGCGCGGCGCGGGCGATCGCCCGCCTGCATATGGAGCATACGCACTATCCGCTCCATATCGTGCACCAGTACACGGTTGCCCGCGGCGACGCAGAAACTTTCTTTGACATTATCGGCCGGCTTTCGCGCAAATCGCTGGAGCGGATCACCTCAATCCCGCGCAAGCGCCTCGAGACCGTGCCTGTCGCCGCGCTTACCTTGCGCCGCCTTGTCGCCGCCTTGGCCCCGCACAAAATCGAATTTTCGGCCTTTGGGCTGCGCGAGGGCTACGCCTACAGCTTGATGCGCGGAACCGGCTCGGGTCTTGATCCGCTGATCGCCGCCTGCGCCGCGATGGCCCGCAGCCAAAGCCGCTTTCCTCCAGACGGCAGGCGTCTGCAAGAATGGACGGCTCCGCTGTTCGCACACCTCGACAGCCGCACACGGCGGTTGCATCTGGCCGCCTGCTGGCTCGGCGACATCGCCTGGAACGAGCACCCGGACTATCGAGCCCAGCAAGGCTTTACCCGAAGCCTGAGGATGCCGTTGCCTGCGATCACCCACGCCGATCGCGTATTCGTCGCCACCGGGCTGCATTGGCGCTATGGCGGCGCCGCCGATGATCCGATCACGGTGCCGACCTGCCACCTTCTCGATCCCAGCGTCACCACCGAGGTGCGCAGCCTCGGCCTCGCCTTGCGCCTTGCCTACACGCTGTGCGGTGGCGTCATCGAGTTGTTGTCGGACACCCGGCTGGTCCGCGACGGCGGGAACCTCATTCTCGAAGCTTCCGCCACGGGAGGCATGTTTGCCGGCGAGACGGTGCAGCGTCGGCTCGACGCCGTCGCCCGTTCGATCGGTGCGACGGCCGTGCTGCGGCCGAGCCAACCGACCCAGCCGGCGTTCTCCTCCTAATGCAGACGCTGCCGGTGGCGCAGCCGGGCGATATCGGCTTCAGAGAGCCGGACCGAGAGATGGGCGGCTACGTCGTCATCGCGCCGACCGAGCACTTCACCATGTCGATATACCCACGCCAACGTGCTGCCGTCGCTGAGCGGGATGTCGAGCCGCACCGGACGGGAGCCGCCATCGAGCTGGCGATCGATCAGCTTTAGCAGCGCCTGGCAGCCCTCTCCTGTAGCTGCCGAAAGCGCGACGCCTCGAGCGTTGCGCGAGGCTTCATGGGCGACGCTTGCGCAGACTGCCGGATCCAACAGATCGACCTTGTTCATCGCTTCGATCGGGTCCGTCTCGATCGGCTCACCGCCCCTCAGCTCCGCGAGGACGGCGAGCACGTCCTCGCGTTGAACCTCGCTGTCGGGATGATGCGCGTCGCGGACATGGATGACGAGGTCGGCCATTGTCACCTCCTCCAGCGTGGCCCGGAATGCGGCGACGAGGTGCGTCGGCAGATCGGAGATGAAGCCCACGGTATCGGACAGGATCGCAGCGCGACCCGAAGGCAAATCGAGGCGACGCATCGTCGGATCGAGAGTCGCGAACAGCATGTCGCTTGCCCCGACCGCCGATCGCGTCAGCCGGTTGAACAACGTCGATTTGCCGGCATTGGTGTAGCCGACCAGAGCCACCACCGGATAAGGCACGCGGCGGCGCGCCTCGCGATGAAGCGCACGGCGGCGACGAATCGCCTCGAGCTCCTGCTTCAATCGGGCAATGCGCTCGCCAATCAGGCGACGGTCCATCTCGAGCTGGCTTTCGCCGGGACCGCCGAGGAAGCCGAAACCGCCGCGCTGCCGTTCAAGATGCGTCCAGGACCGAACAAGACGTGAGCGCTGGTAGGACAGCGCCGCCAGCTCGACCTGGAGCCGGCCCTCGTGGGTACGCGCACGGGCTCCGAAAATTTCAAGGATCAAGCCAGTGCGATCAATGACTTTGGCTTGCCATCGCCGTTCGAGGTTACGCTGCTGGACCGGTGAGAGCGCAGCATCGACGACGACCAGCCCGATATCGTTTTCACTGACCAGTCCGCCGATATTCTCTACCGCGCCGCGGCCAAGCAGGCTATCGGGACGGGGACGAGCGATCCGAGCGATCTCGGCACGAACGACATCGAGGCGGATCGCCCGCGCCAAGCCGACCGCTTCGTCGAGACGCGCCTCAACCGAGCGGCCTGGCGCCTCTCGTAAGACACTCGCAGACGACGATTTTGCGATCGGACGTAAAACGAGCGCGCGGCCGGTCGAGCCGCCGCCGTCGATCGATGCGGTGGGGCGGCTCAGGATTCCTCGACCTCCTTGTTGCCCTCGAAGAGCTGGATCGGCTGCGCCGGCATCACCGTTGAGATCGCGTGCTTGTACACCAGCTGCGAGTGGGCATCTCGTCGCAACAGCACGCAAAAATTGTCGAACCAGGTAATGATCCCTTGCAATTTGACGCCATTAACAAGAAATACGGTGACTGGCGTCTTATTTTTTCTGACGTGGTTCAAAAACACGTCTTGCACGTTTTGCGACTTTTCCGCAGACATGGGTCGTCTCCCGTCCCCTTTCTTGGGGCTGAGTTGGCCCAGCCCACGCCAAACTGCCACCCCCGGCAACGCTGTCGAGGTGCCGGTACCAAGATGGGCAGGCGATGGTAAATCACAAGTCCCGAATGAGACGAAACAGGGCGCCTGCGTCGGCACAGTGATGGTGCGGCGGGCAGTGGGCGAGCTCGGCTTGGCCCAAGCTGCCACCGAGCAGAACGGAAACGCAGCCAGCGTTGCGCGCGCATTCCATATCGATGCCGGTGTCGCCGACAAACCAAACCGCCTCACCTGCGCCGAGCCCGCTCGGCTCCAGCGCCAGCGCGACCGGAGCGGCATGGGGCTTGTCAACGGCGGCGTCGCCAGCGCCAACGATGCGGCCAAAAAATCGCGACCAGCCGATCTTTTCGGCTTCACAGCGCAATATGGGGCCGGTCTTGTTGCTCACGACCCCCAGATAGAAGCCCATCTCGGAGAGCCCGGCGAGGAGCTCACCGCGCCCCGGCAACGCCGTCAGTCGTTCGAGGTGGATCGATCGAAACGCATCGAGATAGATCTGCTGGGCCTCCTCCCAGCGCTCGCCGAAGTGATGCGGAAAACTCTCGCGCAGGCTCAGCCGCACGCGCTCCTTCGTATCATTGAGCGTCCAGGCCGGGCGGTCCATCGCCACCATCGTGATGTTGAGCGCCTCATGGATCGTTGCCCAGCTATCGACGAGGGTGTTGTCCCAATCGAACAGGATCGCCCGCGGCTGCGCGAGACCGGACAAGGACGTCGGCGGCAGGTGAGACATCGGAGGTGTTCCTAAACGACAATCAGTCCGCAACCCGGGCGGGCTATATTGTAGGATTCATAGGGGCCAACATTACCCTCGATGACCAGTGCATCGCCGTTTTCAAAATCAAGCATGAGCGTGCCGTCGGGCCTTGTGGAAATTCTGGTCACTCTCTTTGTAAGCAGTCGCATCAGCCGTGATCCCGATAGCGGAAACGAGGACAAGACTGGCTTCGCGTCTTGCTCCGCGATGATGTGCTCAAACGATCCCTCTACCTGAATTTGAATACCTTCCTCGAAATGCAAGGCTACCGTATAGGGGCCAAAGCATAACAGCTCGAGCTCTCGACCGCTCAGGAAATCCAAGCTCAGTCCCTTCGGCAAATCATACATCGGGGCGTTCCCGTTGCGGTCCGGCGCATGGGTTGGCGGTCGAAAATTTGGCGGCCGGGACGCATTCCCACCTCCCCTTGATCCGTGCGCCACGCCCGTAATTCACCTACATCCCAACCTTGACCGAACGATCATTGCCGAAGACGCCAAGGGATTTCAATTTACGGTGCAAGGCCGAGCGCTCCATCCCGACAAACGCTGCGGTTCGGGAAATATTGCCGCCAAATCGCGTCACCTGGGCCAGCAGGTATTCGCGCTCGAACACCTCGCGTGCATCGCGTAAGGGCAGGGTCATGATCTCGCCGCCCTTGTCCCATTTGACAACATCCGGCGCGATGGCGGTGATTTCGTTGGGCAGCATGTCCGCTCGCACCGGCTCGCTTGCATCACCTGGGGCCATGATCAAGAGCCAGTCGATGACGTTGCGCAGCTGGCGCACATTGCCGGGCCAAGTATAAGCCTGCAGCGCCGCCAGCGCGTCTTCGCCGAACTCGCGCGGAGCCAACCGCGCCGCTTCCGAGGCGCGGGCCATAAAATGGCGAGCCAATAGGGGTATGTCTTCGCGACGATCGCGCAGCGGCGGCACCCTAATCGGCACGACGCTCAGCCGATAATATAAATCCTCACGAAAACGCCCGGCGCTGATTTCCGCCCCGAGCTCGCGGTTGGAGGAAGCAACGACGCGGACATCAACCTCGACTCGCCTCGAGCCGCCGATCCGCTCGAAGGTCTGCTCCTGTAAAGCACGCACGATCTTGCCCTGGGTCTCGAGTGGCATATCGGCGACTTCGTCGAGGAACAGGGTCCCGCCATGCGCCCGCTCAAAAGTCCCGACCTTGCGCGGCGTGCCGTCGCTGTCGGTTTCGGTTCCGAACAATTCGATTTCGAGCCGGTCCGGCCGCATCGTCGCACAGTTGACCGGAACAAAGGGACCCTTCGAACGGCGCGAGCGTGAATGCAGCAGGCGCCCGACAACTTCCTTGCCGACGCCCGGTGGCCCGGTGATCAGCACCCGGCTGCCGGTCGGCGCCGCCTTTTCGATCTGCTGGCGCACCAGGCTGGCTGCCGGCGACACGCCGACGAGGTCGAGCTCGCCGCCTGCACGCAGCTTCAGCTCCTCGTTTTCACGTCGCAGCTGAGCGGCTTCAATCGCACGCTCGACCACCAGCAACAGGCGGTCCGCCTTGAACGGCTTTTCGAGAAAGTCATAGGCGCCGATCTTGATCGCCTCGACCGCCGTCTCGATCGTCCCATGGCCGCTGATGATCACCACCGGCACCGAGGGCATGTCGGCTTGCAGCAGCTTGAGGATCTCGATGCCGTCGAGCTCGCTGCCTTGCAACCAAATGTCGAGGATAACCAAAGTCGGCTGCCGGGCGTAGATTGCCGCCAGCGCCTGCGCGCTGTCGGCCGCCTCGCGCGTGGCATAGCCTTCGTCCTTGAGCACGCCCGCGATCAGCAGGCAGATATCGGCCTCGTCGTCAACGATCAGAATGTCATGCGCCATGGCCGGCCGCGCTCAATTCCATCGGCTCGCCGGCGGTCTCCGACCGTTCCGGGGCACGCAGCTCGGCAGCAAACACCAGCCTGACCCGCGCCCCGTTCGGCTCGGCGTCTTCCAGCACCAGCTCTCCTAGATGATCTTCCATGATCTTTTTGACGATGGCGAGGCCCAAACCGGTCCCCTTGCTCCGGGTCGTGACATAAGGCTCGGTCAAGCGCTCCCGGCCTTGCGGCGGCAAGCCAATGCCGTTGTCCTCGACAACGACCACAGCTTGACCGGCCGTCTCGGCGACCGCCACCCTAATCCTGCCGGGAGCACCATCCCGCTCGACGATGCGCGCCTCAATCGCTTCAATTGCATTTTTGACGATGTTGACCACCGCTTGGCCGACCAAGCGGTGGTCGCAGCTGACGGTTACGGCGTGGCCGGGAAAGCTCGTCGAGAATGCAATCTCCCGATGTGCGGTGCGCTGCAAGACTACCGCCCGCTGCACGATCTCGACCAGATCTTCCGGCTTCAGCACCGGCGCCGGCATCCGAGCGAAGGCCGAAAACTCGTCGACCATTCGGCCGATATCGCCGACATGGCGGATGATCGTGTCGGTGCACATGGTAAAAGTCTCTCGGTCTTGCTTGATCTCCTTGAGATACCGTCGGCGCAGCCGCTCGGCGGAAAGCTGGATCGGCGTCAGCGGGTTCTTGATTTCGTGCGCGATGCGACGGGCGATGTCGGCCCATGCGGCCTTGCGCTGGGCCGACAGCAGCTCGGTGATGTCATCGAAGGTGACGACAAATCCGCTGACTTCCTGGTCGTCGGTTTCGGCGGCGATCCGCACGAGCAAGGTCCGGGTGCTGTTGCCGCGCGCCAATTGCACCTGCGACTGCGCCAGGCGATCCGGACGGCGCTCGGCCTCGGCGAGGAGGCCAGCCATTTCGGGCACGACCTCGGCGAGGTCTTGCCCGATCGACTGATCGAGATCGGCGGCAAGCAGCGCCGAGGCGGAGCGGTTCGGCAGGTTGACTCGGCCCGCGCGATCGAGCCCGATTACACCGGCCGACACCCCGGTCAGGACCGTCTCGGTAAACCGGCGGCGCTCATCGAGCTGACGGTTCGCTTCTCTCAACTCGCGTTGCTGACTTTCGATCTGATAGGTCATGCGGTTGAAGGCACGGCTCAGAGAGGCAAGCTCGTCGTCCTTCTCCCCCTCGGGAACGCGCGCCGCTAAATCGCCGCCCCGCACCTGCTCGGCAGCAGCCGCGAGGCGGCTGATCGGGATCGCCAGCTGGGTGGCGAAATGAATCCCGATCGCCGCCGCAGCGACCAGGAACAGCAGGGCCACCATCAGGAAAATCAGTGCGAAGGTGACCTGAAAGCCGGAGCGCTGCCCCTCCATCTTTTCGTATTGAGCGGCAGCGCGCTGGGTTTCCTCCATATAGCTCAACACCCGCGGCTCGATGTAGCGGCCGATGTAGAGATAGACCTGCCCCCATTGGTCGAGGCGAACAAGCGCGCGCACCCGGTTGTCGCTGTCGTTGGTCATGACCGCCACGTCGCCCTCGTCGGCAACGTGCATGGCGCCGTCCGGCACCGGTTCAAAGCCCAAGGTGAACGACAAGCTCGACCGCGCCAGAACCTGTCCCCCGCGATCGAAAACCATTGCCTCGTTGAGCCCGCGCAGCGCCGCCTGGGCCGAAATGACCTGGTTCAACTGACTGGGGTTCAGCTCCAATTGGACCGCATCGCGATTGAGGTCGTTGGCCATCGCCAGCGCATCGGCACGAATCGCGCGCTGATGCTCGTGCAAATAGGCTTCGGCTACAGCGAGCGATTCGGAGATCGCCGTGCGAACCTTGTCGCTGAACCAGGATTCGACGCCGAAGCTGAAAAACAGGTACGAGAAGATCGCGACGATGACCGTCGGGGTCACCGCGATCAGGCTGAACAGGACGACCAGCCGGATTTGCAGCCGCGAGCCGGCGAGCCCGCGCCGACGCTCGGCCCAAACCTGGAGCAGCCGCTTGGCAATCAAGGCGCCGAGCGCCAGCAGCAGCAGCAGATCGAGATTGAGCAGGCTGAGGACGGCGCCGGGGTGTGGCCCGAAAGGCGGCGCGCCGGTCAGCGCCATATAGGTCGCGATCCCCGAAGCGAGCGCCGCGACCGCCAGCGCGATGACGAGCTTGTGCCGCAAACCGATGCGGCCCGCCCAGATCCGAACCCGCCGCATCGGGTTCATGTCCACCTCTGCCCGAAATCCCGCTCGCGCCGATGCCGATCCCGCTTCGCCGCCGCAACATCGAGCGAGCGCATCGCGGTGACTGCCTCTCTATTTTAGACCGCGAACCACCGGGATGTCCAACTCGCGGATCTTCTTGCGAAGCGTATTGCGATTAAGGCCAAGAAGATGCGCCGCCTTGATCTGGTTGCCGCGGGTGGCGCCGAGAGTCAGCGCGATCAGCGGGCGTTCGATCTCGCGCAGCACCCGGTCGTACAGCCCCGACGAAGGCAGCCCGCCCTGATGCGCGGCGAAATAGCTTCTGATGTGGTGCTCGACTGCCGCCGAAAGCCCTTCTCCATTCGGCGGTTCGGGCAGCCCCGACGCGGCCGCCGCATCGCCGAGCTCGCTGTCGATAACGCCGACCCCGATTTCTTCCTGCGGATAAAGCGCGGCGAGCCGCCGCAGCAGATTTTCGAGCTCGCGCACATTGCCCGGCCAATGATGGGTTTGCAACCGCCCGATTGCCGCCGCGTCGAGCTGCTTGAGCGGCAGACCTTCGCGTGCCGCAAGCACGGTAAAATGGCGCACCAACGCCGGGATGTCGGCGCTGCGTTCGCGCAGCGGCGGCAAGCGCACCGGTGCTACGTTCAAGCGATAAAACAAATCCTCGCGAAACAGCCCCTGGCGGATCAGCTGGCGCAGATCGTGATGGGTCGCGGCGATCACCCGAACATCGGCCTTGATCGGCAGCCGCCCGCCGACCGCTGTGAACTCGCCTTCCTGCAGCACCCGCAGCAGCCGCGTTTGGGCCTCGATCGGCATGTCGCCGATCTCGTCGAGAAACAACGTTCCACCCTGGGCCTGCTCGAATCGTCCCATGCTGCGTGTGTTCGCACCGGTAAACGCACCTTTTTCGTGCCCGAACAGCTCGCTCTCGATCAGCTCGCGCGGAATCGCCGCCATGTTGATGGCGACAAAGGGCCCGTTGCGGCGCTTGCCGTAATTGTGCAGCGCGCGGGCGACAAGCTCCTTGCCGGTGCCGCTCTCGCCGATGATTGTCACCGTCAGATCGGTCCCCATCAACCGGGCGATGATCCGATACACCTCCTGCATCGGCGGCGAGCGTCCGATCAGCGGAAGCTCGTCGTCATCGTCTTCGGTTTCCGGCCGAGGCAAGTCGGGCGCAGCGGTCAGCGCGCGTCCGACGGCATCGACAAGCTCATGCAAATCGAAGGGTTTCGGCAGGTATTCGAAGGCCCCACGCTCGGTCGCCTTGACCGCCGTCAGCAGAGTGTTTTGCGCGCTCATGACGATAATGCGCAGCTGCGGGCGGATTTTTTTGATGCGCGGGATCAGGTCGAGACCGTTTTCGTCCGGCATAATCACATCGGTGATCACCAGATCGCCGTCACCGTCGGCGATCCACCGCCAAAGGGTTGCGGCATTTCCGGTCATCCGCACATCGTGCCCGAGCCGCGTCAGCGCCTGGTTCAGCACCACCCGAATCGCGCGATCGTCGTCAGCCACCAGAATCGTCGAGCTCATCGGCCGCTACCCTGCTCTGCGACCATCGGCAGGAACACCCGGAAGATTGTTTGCCGGGGCTGGCTGTCGAATTCGATAACACCGCCGTGGTCGTCGATCACCTTCGCCACTACTGCAAGACCGAGGCCAGTGCCGTTGTGCTTGGTCGTGACAAACGGATCGAACAGGTGGGGACGAAGCTCCGCCGGTATTCCAGCGCCGTTGTCAGCGACCGAAACCATCAGCGGCAATTGGCGCCGCCCCTCGCCGCCCGGCCCGACGAGGCGCAACCCTTGCCGAAAAGCGGTGCTCAAGATGATCTCGCCATCTGCTGGAGGCACCGCGTCAGCGGCATTCTTGACGATGTTCAAAAACGCTTGGACCAAGAGGTCGCGGTTGCCATCGACCAGGGGCAGAGACGGGTCGTATTCCTCGACCAGCCGGATGTGGCGGGCGAAGCCCGATTGCGCTGCCTTGCGCACCCGTTCGAGCACCTCGTGGATGTTCACCGGCTCGCGCAGGATCGGGCGATGCTCGGAGAATGCCTCCATCCGGTCGACCAAAGCGACGATGCGGTCGGTCTCGTCGCAGATCAGCCGGGTCAGCTCGCGTCCCGCCGGATCTGCATCCTGCTCCAGGAGCTGAGCGGCGCCCCGAATGCCGGAAAGCGGGTTTTTGACCTCGTGCGCCAGCATCGACGCCATCGCGGTCATCGATCGTGTCGAGCTGCGGTGCGTCAGCTGGCGGTCCATCTTGTCCACCATCGAGCGCTCGTGCAGGGTCAGAACCAGCAGGTCCGATGCCTCGCCGATCAGCGCGCCCTGGATCGTGACCAAGCGCCTGCCGAAGCGTGCGCCTTCGAGCGGCATGTCATATTCGGAGATGGTGTTGCCGTGGCGCCATACGGCATCGACGAGCCCCAGCAGCGGGCTGCATGGCGCCAAGAGCTCGGTCAGGGCGTTTCCGAGCAGAGCGGCTGCACCCGACCCAAGGAATTGCTCGGCTGCCTGGTTTACCGATCGGATGAGCCCGGCGCGGTCGATAACGATAATCGGGTCCGGCAGAGCCGCCAGCACTGCCGCCGGGTCGAGTGGTCCGGGCTTGGCTGGCTGCCGCTTCGGCCCGTCGGCAGGGAGGGGAAGCGGCCCTGCGGTCATGCCGCCCGGCGCTCCAGCAGCGGCGCGTAGAAGGCCCTAATCAGCTCTTTCACTCGGTTGATATCGACGGTCTGGTTGACCGCGGCGCGGAACTCCGCCGAACCCGGCAAGCCTTTCGAATACCAGCCGAGGTGCTTGCGCGCGATCCGCATGCCGGTATCGGCGCCATAATGACCGAGCATGTCCGAGTAGTGCTCTTCGACGATTTCGAGCTGGCGGTCGAGCGGTGGGTCGGGCAGCCGGCGGCGGTGCGCCAGCCACTCGACTACTTGGCGGACAAACCAAGGCCGGCCATAGGCGCCGCGCCCGATCATCAGCCCATCGGCGCCGGAAAGTGCAAGGGCGCGATCTGCGTCCTCGAGATTGGTGATATCGCCATTGGCAATCACGGGGATCGTCACCGCCTCCTTGACGGTGCGGATGAACTGCCAATCGGCCGAGCCGGCATAGAGCTGACAGCGGGTACGCCCGTGCACGGTGATCATGCGAATGCCGCAAGCTTGGGCAATCCGCGCCAGCCGCGGCGCGTTGCGGGTCTTGTCGTCCCAGCCGGTGCGCATCTTCAGGGTGACCGGCAGATCGACGGCCCGGACCGTTGCCTCGAGGATGCGCGCGGCATGGGCCTCGTCGCGCATCAACGCCGAGCCGGCATGGCCATTGACCACTTTTCTGACCGGGCAGCCAAAATTGATGTCGATGATTTGTGCGCCGAGATCGGCGTTGAGCTTGGCCGCCTCGGCCATGACCCGCGGCTCGCAGCCCGCCAGCTGCACCGCCATCGGCTGCTCCTCGGCGCAGCTTCTGGCCATGGTCAACGACTGCCGGGTCTCGCGAATCATCGCCTCGCTGGCGATCATCTCAGAGACGACGAGGCCCGCCCCCATTCGCTTCACCAAGCGCCGGAACGGCAGATCGCTCACCCCCGACATCGGCGCCAGGAGCACCGGATCGGCGATCGTCATGGAATCCAGAAAAATGCCCATGATTTAAGCAGCAGATACATTTGCCCAAGGCTTAGGCAGACCCTATTGGTTTTCTTTTCGCGGCGCAACATCGGCAGGTTTGAGGATAAGCTCCGGGCATGGCATCCATCTGCGCGCTCGTCGTCGCGGCCGGCCGCGGGAGTCGGTTCGGTGGCGACCTGCCAAAGCAATATTTGCCGCTCGGCGGGCAAATGGTGCTGCGCCATGCGGTGGCGGCAATGGCCGGGCATGCGCGAATCGAGAATGTGCTGGTGACGATAAGGCCCGAGGATCGGGACTTGTTCGAGCGTGCCGTGGCCGGCCTGCGAGTGCTGCCCCCGGTGGCAGGCGGGGCGACGCGACAGGATTCGGTGCGTCTCGGCCTCGAAGCGCTGTCGGCCCATCATCCGAGCCATGTGCTGATCCACGACGGAGCGCGACCCTTCCCCGATTCCGCGCTGATCGACCGGCTCATCGATGCGCTCGATCACGGGCCGGCGGCGATCCCTTGTCTGCCGCTGCGCGACACGATCAAGCGCGCCCGAGATGGTGCGATCCGTGCGACGCTCGACCGAGCCGGCTTGTACCGGGCGCAAACTCCGCAGGGATTTCATTTCGATGCGATCCTTGCGGCCCACCGTGCCATGGCGGGCCAGTGGCTGACCGATGATTCGGCGGTCGCCGAAGCGGCGGGGATGACGCCGTTGCTGATCGAAGGCAGCGAGGCCAATCTGAAAGTGACGACAATCGAGGATCTGGCCGCCGCCGAGCGGCTGATCGCTGCCCGGCGGAGCGATGTCAGGGTCGGCCAAGGATTTGACGCACACGGCTTTGGACCGGGCGATCATGTCATGATCTGCGGCGTCGAGATCCCGCATGCGGCGGGTCTCGTCGGGCACTCCGACGCCGATATCGGGCTCCACGCAGCGACCGATGCGGTGCTCGGCGCGATCGGGGCCGGCGATATCGGCATGCATTTTCCGCCTGGAGACCCGCAATGGCGCGGCGCATCTTCCGATAGGTTTCTGCGGCACGCCGCCGATCTCGTAGAGGCGCGTGGCGGCTGCGTCGCGGCGATCGATGTCACGATCATTTGCGAGCGGCCGAAAATCGGTCCGTTCCGTGCCGCGATGGTGGAGCGTGTGGCGGCGATCCTCGGCATCGCCTCGGACCGGGTCAGCGTGAAGGCGACGACGACCGATCGTCTCGGCTTTACCGGCCGCGGCGAAGGCATCGCCGCGCAAGCCGTCGCCACCTTGCGCCTGCCCTTGTGAGGCGTTGCGCACGGCTCGCATTCTCGGCCTGCCGCTTTGGCACCCCGCACCGCTGCTCGCCTCGTGGTTTGGCGTCGGGCTGTTGCCGGTGGCACCTGGAAGCTGGGCGTCGCTTGCTGCTCTGCCGGTCGCCTGGGCGATTCGTGGCTTATGGGGCGAAATCGGCCTCGCGATCGCCACCACGCTGGTTTTCGCCGTCGGATGGTGGGCTGCGGCGATGGTTGCCGCGGCCAGCGACACCAAGGATCCCCGTGCCGTCGTCATCGACGAGGTCGCCGGGCAAGGCCTCACCCTATTGGCTGCACCGCCAAATCTTGTGGCCTGGGCATTGGCGTTCCTGCTGTTCCGGCTGTTCGATATCTGGAAGCCGTGGCCGGTGCGCTGGGCCGACCGGGCAGTGGCAGGCGGGCTCGGCATCATGCTCGACGATCTCTTGGCAGGGAGCTACGCTGTGCTTTCCCTGCTCGGATTGTTGGCAATCGCTGGGGTTGTTGGTGTTCGCAGCTGAAACCTTGCGCCTGGCGCAATCGGTGCTCGACCTGTGCCGTGCCCGTGCTTGGCGCGTCGCGACTGCCGAATCTTGCACCGGCGGCCTCGTCGCCGCTGCGCTTACCGCAATCGACGGCGCGTCGGACGTTCTCGAACGCGCTTTTGTCACCTATTCCAACGAGGCAAAGGCAGAAATGCTGGGCGTTCCGCAGGCGACGATCGCCGTGCATGGAGCAGTCAGCTCCGAGACCGCAGCGGCGATGGCCCAAGGAGCGATCGCTCGCGCCCCTGTCGATCTCGCTGTGTCGATCACCGGCGTTGCCGGACCCGGCGGTGGCAGGCCCGATAGGCCGGTCGGCCTGGTCGTTTTCGGCCTGGCTCGGCGCGGCGGCGGCTGCCACACCGAGCACCACACCTTTTCCGGCGACCGCGACGCGGTGCGCGAGGCGGCGTTGAAGATCGCGCTCGGCCTGCTCGCCGGTGCGGCGAAATCCGAATAATCATCTGACTTGGGAAACCTCTCGATGAGCAGCTTCAATATCGCCGTCGTCCAGCCGCATTCGAGCCCGCCACCCGACGACCGCAAGAACGTCGAAGACGCCGTGCGCTGGATTGGGCGCGCCGCCGGCCAGGGCGCCGATTTCGTGTGCTTTCCCGAAAGCTATCCGGGGCCGTGGCGCATGCCGGCGGCTTATGATCCTTCCGGCCGCATTGCCGAAGCCGCGCAACAACATGGCGTGCATGTCGTATTCGGCACGATGGAGCCGATCGATACCGCCAAAAGGACCGCCTACAACCTGACCTGCATGGCCTACCCCGACGGCCGCGCGCCGGTGCGCTATCGCCGCACCCATCCGAACGGCCCGTGGATCTATGCAAGCCGCACCGGCGGCAGCGGGATATGGGAATTCGAATGGGTGCCAGGCAACGACTTTCCGGTGTTCGACACCGTGCATGGCAAGGTCGGGCTCGGCATGTGCAGCGAGGTTTATATGCCCGAGGTGTCGCGCGCCCTGGCGCTGCGCGGCGCCGAGATCATCTTTCTGCCGGCCGGACTCAGCGGCGCCGGCAATCTGTGGGAGACTTGGCGCACGCTGTTGCGGGCGCGGGCGATCGAGAACTTGGCGCTCGTCGTCTCGACCCGAAATATTTTCGACCCGGCGACCGAGCGCGGATTGGCGATCATCGCCGGGCCCGAGCGCACCCATTACGAGAGCACCAATGTCGGCATGTCGGTCGTCGCGGTCAGCCTCGACCGGGTGCGCGAGCTGCGCGCCGGCTGGGACGGCAACGACAAGACCCCGTCCTGCGGCACCAAGCAGGGGCTGTTGTCGCAATGGCAACGGCCCGAGCTTTACGACAGCATCTTGCCGCGGCCGCTGCCGGCGGCGGCCGAATAGCTGCACGAGAAGGGCAGATCGATGCGAGGAGTCGTCGCCGCAGTCAGCCGCAGCCCGGCGCACACGCTGTCGAAACCGAACCAGGCCCGGATCCGGCTCGTCGAGGGCCTCGGGGTCGAGGGCGACGCGCACCAGGGCAAGACGGTCAAGCACCGCTCGCGCGTCGCGCGCGACCCGACCCAGCCCAATTTGCGCCAGGTGCATTTGATCCACGCCGAGCTGCACGACGAGCTGCGGGGCGCGGGCTTTGCCGTGGCGCCGGGACAGATGGGCGAGAACGTCACGACGCGCGGCGTCGATCTGCTCGGCCTCGCGGTCGGGACCCGGCTTCATCTCGGCGCGACGGCGGTGGTCGAGGTCACCGGGCTGCGCAATCCCTGCGCCCAGCTCGACAAGATCGAAAAGGGGCTGATGGCCGCCACGATAGAGCGCGACGCCGACGGCAATCTCATGCGCAAGGCCGGGATCATGGGCGTCGTCCTGGCCGAAGGCGAGGTGCGGCCCGGCGACCCGATCCGGGTCGAGCCCCCTCCCCCGCCCTATCTGCCGCTTGCGGTGGTTTAGCCGAGACAAAGTCTTCCCGCTGTGGCCCAACCGGAGCCGGCGCTGCGCGGCGCCGTCGCGCCGCCGCATCGGCGACGTCCCGGTGCGATGTCGCGATCGGCGATCCTGGCGCCGTTCGAGCTGCGCAGCTTTCGCTTCCAGTTTCCGGCCGATTTGCTGACCTCATGGGGCAGCGAAATGGAGAATTTGGTGCTCGGCTGGTATGTGCTGGTGACAACCGGCTCGGTCCTGCTGCTGACCCTGTTCTGGGCGCTGCAATATCTCGGGACCCTCTTGGCGCCGGTTTTCGGCATGGCCGGCGACCGCTTCGGCCACCGCCGCATCATCTGCGCGATGCGCATAACCTGCACGAGCCTGGCGCTGACGATGACCGGGCTCGCCCTCAGCGGCGGGCTGCGCCCGGTCCATGTTTTCGTGATCGCCACCGCTTCGGGGCTGGTGCGCACCTCCGACCAGGCGATGCGCGGCGCGCTGATTGGTGCGACGATGCCGGCCGACCGGCTGATGGCGACGATGGGGTTGTCGCGCTCGACCGGGGATTCGGCCCGGATCGCCGGCTCGCTGCTTGGCGCGGGCCTCTTCGCCGCCTACGGCATGGGCGCGGCCTATGTGGTTATCGCCGGCTTCTATGTGATGGGATTGCTGCTGACTTTCGGCGTGGCCGCGGCCCGTCCCGCACCGGTCTCCGCCGGGGGGCCGCGCCTCTCGCTGCTGCGCGATCTGAAAGAGGGGCTCGCCTGCGTCTGGGACACGCCGCCGTCGCTCGCGGCGATGTGGCTCGCTTTTCTCGTCAACCTGACCGCGTTTCCGCTGACGAGCGGGCTCCTGCCCTATATCGCGCGCGATGTTTACCACATCGGCGAGACCGGCCTCGGCACCCTCGTCGCCAGCTTTGCGCTGGGGTCGCTGATCGGCTCGATCGCAATCAGCCTCGCCGGGCGCATGATCCGGCCGGCGCGGATGATGCTGGTTTTTGCGCTCGCCTGGTACGCCGGCCTCTTCTTCTTCGCGCTGATGCCCGGCCCCGGCGCCGGCCGCGTCATGCTGGTCCTCGCCGGCCTCGCCCAGAGCCTCTCGATGGTGCCGATGTCGGTCATGCTGCTGCACGGCACAGCTCCCCGGTTTCGCGGCCGGGTCATGGGCGTGCGCATGCTGGCGATCTATGGCGTGCCGATCGGCCTTTTGGCGGCCGGCGCCCTGATCGGCCATATCGGCTTCGCCTCGACCGCGATCCTTTACTGCCTCGTCGGCGCGGTCTTGACCCTCGCCATCGCGCTCTACTGGCGCGCGGCCCTCTGGCCGCGCTCGGCGCCCGCAAACGCACGCTGACAAGCCTCACACCATTCCCATCCAGAACATTTGCCGGCCGCCGACATCGATATCGTATTTGCGTATGAAATCGAGCTTGCCATCGGTGCCGATGCGGAACATCGACAGGCACGCCGGCACGGTGCGGATTTCGCTCCCCTCCTTGACCGGCAGCGCCATGATGTGGGCGGCGACCAGGAGCCGGCCGCTCGGGTCGATATGGAAGGTGCGGCAATGGATGCCGTGGGTGTCGATATGCTGGATCGGCCTGGGCTCGCCGGTCGCCGGGTCGATTGCAAAGACGGCGAGCGTATTCTCGCCCCCGGCGAAAACTTGCAGGCCCCCCGCTTCGAGGGTGCTCGACGCGCGGTTGGCAACATAGGCAAAACGGCCGTTCGGATGAACATGGACAGTGCCGGCGACCTGGCGCCCGCGGATATTGTCGGGCTCGGCGAGGGTGCCAGTGCGAAAGCGTGCCATCGGCGACAGCGACAGGCCGTCGCGGCTGAACGTGTCGAGCCGATTCTGCCGCTCCAGGGAGACATAGACCCACGGCTCGGTCGGATGGAAATCGAGATGGCGCGGGCCAAAGCCGTAGCCGCCACCGGGCGCTACCGAGGCTTCGCTGGTCAAGAGCCCGTTGGCATAATGGAAGACCTTCAGCGCGCCTGGCTGCTCGGCATTGCCGCCGGCAGCGTCGTGGCCGCGCGTAACCAGGACCACGAGCCGATTGTCGAGGCTGACCCGCACCTGATGGCCGTAGATGCCGGGATCGATCGGCCCCGGCTGCTCGATCTCGGCGCCCGGCGTCGCATCGGGGTTGACGCGGTACACTCTGAGCCCGCTCGGATTGCTGAACGCAACCAGCACATGCTCGGACGGAATGTCGCTGGTCATGTGGATCGGCCGCGTCGGCAGCGCGACCGGCTCGCCATGCGGCGACAACGCGCCCGAGACCGGATCGATGCGGAAGGCGCTGACATGATGCTGGTCGCCGACCACGCCGCCAATTCCCGAGGCGCTGTTGCTCGACGCCGCATAGAGAAATCGGCGCGAGGCGTGTGGCCAAGCGTAATGCACATTGGCCGGCAAGCTGACCGTGCCCCGTCGTGCCAACGAGGCACCAGCGACATCGACCTCGTAATGGGTAAGCGCGGGCCCGACAGCGGCGTACAGGTGGACGTTTGCGTTGCTCGGCATCTGAGGGATCCCCACAAGATTTGACTGGGTCACGATAGGCTCAACCCAAACCGGTTTCGAAATCGGCGAGAGCGCCGACAGTAATCGGCTTATAGGGCGCGCGCGGGCGAAAACAGCCGATTTCACCCATCGGCTTTTTCAGCGTGTCGGCGATGGTCGCCGTGACGATGGATCCGCAAATCCGGCCCTGGCAGGGACCCATGCCGCAGCGGGTGAACGCCTTGAGCTGGTTCGGGCCGATCGCACCGAGCCGAGCGGCGCGCCTGATTTGGCCGACGGTCACCTCCTCGCAGCGGCAGGCGACGATCGCATCGTCGGCTGGAGCCAGGATTGCCGGCGACGGCCGGTAGAGTGTGTCGAGAAACGGCCGCAAGGCGCGCTCGGATGCGAGGCTCCGGCGGATCGGCCGGGCGCGGCGGTCGCGATCGGCCTGCGCGATCCGGCCGAGCCCGGCCGCAGCATCGAGCGCCGCAAGCTTCCCCGACAGCACCGCCGCCTGCGCTCCGGCGATCCCGCCGCTATCGCCGGCAACGCTGATGCCGGTCAGGCTGGTGCAGCCCCATTCGTCAACCGAGGGGCGCCAGCAAAGCTGCGCCGGATCCCATTCGTGGCGCAATTGCAGAGCGAGGCTGATCTGCACATTCGGGATCACCCCTTCGTGCAGGAGCAGATGGTCGGCGGCAATTTCGCCGCCCGCCCAGGCGATCCGCTCGAGGCTGCCGCGGCCGAGCGCCCGCAGCCCGCGCGCCGCGCGGTATATTGGAATATCGGCCACGTGCACCGCCCGTGTCAGACCTAAGCCTTTGAGCGCCATTCGGCGCCCCGACCAGAGCCCGACAAGATACCGCGCCGCAGCGATCCAATTTGCGAGCGGCGTGGTTTCGAGGAGAGCAGCGGGTGGCGCGCCGGCACGGGCGAGCTGACCTGCCAACAGGTAAAGAAGCGGCCCTTGGCCCGCCAGCACCGTTCGGCCGTCCGGGACGAGGCCAGCGGTTTTCAGCAATACCTGCGCGCCACCGGCGGCCATGACCCCTGGCAGGGTCCAACCCGGTATCGGGACCGGGCGCTCGAGCGCTCCGGTCGCCAGCAGGATGCGGTTGGCGTCGACGGTTTCGGTTCGACCGCCTCGCTCGAGGCAGAGCGATAAATCTTCGCCGTCGATATGCCAAACGGTTGTCTTTGGACGATAATCGACGGGAGCCGCGCGAAATGCCCGGACAAGGGCCTGGCCGGCTGCATAATCGGGTCCGAGCGGAGTGTCGGGCTGCGCCCGCTCGACCCCACGATAAATCTGGCCGCCGGGAGCCTCCTGCTCGTCGACGATCAGGGTCTCGAGGCCCAGCTCGGTGGCGAGGCAGGCAGCTGCAATTCCGGCCGGGCCGGCACCGACGATCGCGAAATCGACCTTGCTCATTGCGTCGGGTCGATCGGGCGCGCCCGAGCCTGCCGGCGGATCCGCATGCCGGAGCGGGCTTCGACCATGCAGCTTTGCCGGTTCGGCACGCCATCAATCTCGGCGAGGCAATCGAAGCAGACCCCGATCATGCAATAGGGATCGCGCTCGTTCCCGCCGACCGGCGTCTGTCGGATACTGCGAAGCCCGGCCGCAGCCACCGCCGCCGCAGCCGAAGCGCCGGGTATCACACGCACAACGCGTCCTTCGACATCGACGGCGATCGTCGGCTCGCCGCCCTCAGCTCGCAACCGAAACATCGAACCGCCGTGCGGAGAAGAGGTCGAGGTCAGGGTCGAGCGCGCCCATCGCCACCATCGGCGCGAACAGGTTGGCGTGCGCCCCGGCGAGCGTTACCCCGCTGTGGCAGTTGGCGGTAAAGGCGCCGGGAAACTGCTGGGACTGATCGTAAATCGGCAGCCCGTCGAGCGGCATGATCCGCAGCGCCGCCCAGGCGCGCACGATCTGAAGCTCGCGCAACCAAGGAAACGACAGCACCGCGCGGCGCGCAATCTGTTTCATGACCTCGGGGTTCTGGCCGGTGTCGAAACCGACATCTTCCTGGCTGTCGCCGAGCATGATCCCGCCCTCGATGGTCTGGCGGATCGTGGTCGTCGGAACCGGCAGAATCTGCGCCGCCCGCTCGGTCACGAGGATTTGTCCGCGCTGTGGCTCGACCGGGGCGTTGAGCCCGAACAGCGGCGCCAAGGCGGCATTGCCGAGCCCGGCGGCGAGGACGATTTTTGGCGCCGCGACCTCGTCTCCGCCGGCGCGGATGCGGAAATCCTGCGGCGCCACGGCAGCATAGGCAACATGCGAATTCGGCAGGTAGCGGCCCCCCTTCTCGGCAAACCCCTTATGTAAAGCGTGCAGCAAATTGAGCGGGTTGGCGTGACCATCGTAGGGCGTCCAAGAGGCGCCGGTCACAGCAGGGCCGATTCCTGGCAGCATATCGGCAATTTCCTCATGGTCGAGCATGCGGTAGTCAAAGCCGAAATTGCCCGATTCTGCACGCATCCTCTCCATCCGAGCGCGGCGGTCTTCAAGCTCCTCCTCCCCGAGGCAAAGGTGCACTCCACCCGGCCGTTGGTGGCCGACCGAGATCCCGGTCTGCGCCAGCAAGCTCGCGGCGAGGGTCGGCCATTGATCGGCCGAGCGCCGCGTCCAGCGCTGGTAGCCCGGCGCGCCGTCGCCTTTGCTCTGGACCCAGACGAGCCCGAAATTGCCCCGTGACGCACGATATGCGGTATCGCCTTCGTCGAGCAGGGTGACCTCGAGGCCTTCGCGGACGAGGCCATAAGCGATGGCGGCGCCGACAAGACCGCCGCCGACCACGATTGCGTCGCAAGACCGCATCCTTTCCCCCTGCCGTGCCTCTTTTATCAGATCGAGATCAGGCTCCCATGCACCTTCGGCAGCCCTGCTCAAACCATCTCGATATCCGGCATATCATACGAATATAGTAATTGTGAGACACACATTATCCTGTCACGGCCACGACGGCGACACGTTGCAAGCCCGACCATCGGATGCTAACGTGACAAGGTCAACTCAGCCGGTCGAACGGGTGGCGCAGCCGCCGGTTCGGCCGGTTCGCGTCCGGGGGTTGCAGGTTTATGAGCTTTGTCGGCCGCCTTATCGCCGGTGCCCGCGAGCTGCCGTTCGGCGGCCCGCTCGGCGATTTGCTGGAGCGCGCGGCGCGCCATATCGCGCATTGGCATCTGCATCACGGCGACAGCGATCACGTCGATCCGCGCCGCCGCATCGCCTTCACGATCGCGGTCATCGCGCTCGGCGCCAAGATGGCCAAAGCCGATGGCGACGTTACCCGCGACGAAGTCGCCGCCTTTGGCGAGGTGTTTCAAGTGCCTCCCGGCGAGGAGGAGCATGTGCGGCTGGTCTTCGATCTCGCCCGCCGCAGCACCATTGGGTTCGAGAGCTATGCCAGGCAGGTTGGGCGCCTGTTCGCAAACGAGCGGGCGGCGCTGGAAGACTTGCTCGGCGGGCTGTTTCACATCGCGCTCGCCGACGGCATGCTGTGCCCCGCCGAAGACGGCTATCTGCGCGAGGTCGCCCATCATTTTGGCTTTGACGGAGCCGACTACGCGCGCATCCGCGCCCACCATGTCGGCGGCGGCCCGGAAGAGACCGAAGATGCCCACGCCATCCTCGGGATCGCTCCAGGCGCGCCGCCCGTGGTCATCCGCGAGGCCTACCGGCGACTGGTGCGCGAGACCCATCCAGACCTTGCGTTGGCCCAAGGGCTGCCGGGCGAATGCATCGCCTTGGCAACAGCGCGGATGGCCCGGATCAACGCCGCCTACGACCGCCTGGCGAGGACCAGGACCAGGATGGGCATCGCGTGAGCGGGCTCGCGATCCGCGACCGTCTATCGCCAAACCATGCCGAGCGAGGTGCATTGCCGCGCATCGACATGCTGGTGCTGCATTATACCGGCATGCGGACCGCCGTCGCCGCGCTCGACCGGTTGTGCGACCCAGCGGCTCGCGTCAGCGCCCACTATGTCGTCGAGGAGGACGGCATCGTCTGGCGGCTTGTGCCAGAAACGCTGTGTGCCTTTCACGCCGGGATTTCGTGCTGGGACGGGGAGCGTGAGCTTAATCGCGTCTCGATCGGGGTCGAGATCGTAAACCCCGGTCATGACTGGGGCTATCATGCATTTCCCAACGCGCAAATGGCCGCTGTCGAACGGCTCTGCCACGACATTCTCTGCCGACATCCGATCCCGCCTTATAGGGTGGTCGGGCATTCGGACATTGCGCCGGACCGTAAAACCGATCCGGGCGAGCTCTTCGACTGGCCGCGCCTCGCCCGCGCCGGGATCGGCATCTGGCCCGAGCCATCCGAACTTTCCGTTGCGGCGCCCGTCGATCATGCCAAAGCGATCACCGATCTCGGCGCGATCGGCTACGGCACAGCGCATGACATCGAAACGGCGGCAATCGCTGCCTTCCAGCGACGTTTTCGCCCGGTGCGGTGCGACGGCGTCCTCGATGCAGAAACCGCCGGCCGCATCGCCGAAATTTGTGCCGCCTATCGCCAGGCACGCCGAGCAAGAGGGCGCGCGGATTAATTGAGGCGGGTGCGCCGACGCTCCGCCTGACGGGTGACGATCTGGCCGGCGTGATGGTGGGCCAGCCGCCAGGCGCCGTCCTCACGCACGAAGAAATTGCTGGCTGCGAGGGTGCCACCTTCCAGCTCCTCCTCGCACAGCACCAGCGCGGCGTCGCCGTAGAGCAGCACGCGCTCGTCAAAGCAGGCGACGCGCGGCGCATTGGGGTTCGACAGGATCGCCTCCCAGCTCGTCATGATTGCTTCGCGCTCGTTGAGCACGGTCCAGCCCGGGTGCAGGCAGGCCACCGCCGACTGGCGCGCCCATAGCGCATCCATTGCGGCGAGGTCGCGCGTTCCAAAAGCGCGGTAGAATTCGAGATTGGCGGCGAGCACGGCGTCCTTGTCGGTCATGGTGATGCTCCGCGTCGATCGCCCGAAATTACACCGGCACGGCCCCTCGATGCCACTTCGCGGCGAACGCATGGCGAGATAGGCGGCAATCTGCCCAAAATGTGGGCAATCGTGCATTCGACCGGACGTGGACCGTGCGGGAGCGCCGGGCTTGCACGACTTGGCCTCAATTTTGCCTCTGGTCGAAATACCGGCATCTCGGACGCCGCGTGAGCGCATGAGGATGAGGCAATGCGAATATTGAACAGGATGTGGAGCGTCGCGGGGGCGATGGCGATCGCGATCGTGGGGCTCGCCGGCAGCGCTGTCGCGCAGACCCAGGATACGATCAAGATCGGCGTCCTGCATTCGCTGTCCGGAACGATGGCGATCAGCGAGTTTACCCTGAAGGACACGGTCCTGATGATGGTAGACAATCTCAACAAACAGGGCGGCTTGCTCGGCAAGAAGGTCGAGGCAGTGGTCGTGGATCCGGCCTCGAACTGGCCGCTCTTCGCCGAGAAGGCGCGTGAGCTTTTGACCAAGGACAAAGTCGCCGTGGTGTTCGGCTGCTGGACGTCGGTCTCGCGCAAATCGGTATTACCCGTATTTGAGGAATTGAACGGGCTGTTGTTTTATCCGGTGCAGTACGAGGGCGAAGAAAGCTCCAACAACGTCTTCTACACCGGCGCTGCCCCAAACCAGCAGGCGATCCCAGCGGTCGAATACCTGATGAGCGAGGAGGGCGGCAGCGTCAAGCGCTGGGTGCTCGAAGGCACCGACTACGTCTATCCGCGCACCACCAACAAGATACTTGCCGCCTTTCTCAAATCCAAGGGGGTCAAAGACGAAGACGTCCGGGTCAATTACACCCCGTTCGGCTTCTCCGACTGGCAGACCGAGGTTGCAGCGATCAAGAGCTTTGCCTCGGCCGGCAAGAAGACTGCCGTGGTATCGACCATCAACGGCGATGCGAATGTGCCCTTTTATAAGGAGCTGGCCAATGCCGGGGTTAAGGCCTCCGACATCCCGGTCGTGGCGTTTTCAGTCGGTGAAGAAGAGCTGACCGGGATCGACACAAAGAACCTGGTCGGCCATCTCGCCTCCTGGAACTACTTCGAATTGGTTAAAAACCCAACCAATGCCGCCTTTATCAAGGAATGGCACACCTACATCAAGAACCCGAAACGCGTCACCAACGACCCGATGGAGGCGACCTATATCGGCTTCAAGATGTGGACGCATGCGGTCGAGCAGGCCGGCACCACCGATGTCGATGCGGTACGGCAGGCGATGTATGGACAGAAAGTAAAGGCGCCGAGCGGCTTTACCGCGGTCATGAACACCAACCACCATCTGTCGAAGCCGGTCATGATCGGCGAGATCCGGCCCGACGGGCAGTTCGACGTGGTTTGGCGGACAAAGGGCGTGATCAAGGCGGATGCGTGGAGCCCCTACCTTGCCGAAGACAAGGGCAAGATCGCCGACTGGGCCTATCCCTGGGCCTGCGGCAATTGCACCCAGCCGCGCTTTCACGACTGAGCACGACAGGGGGAGGGCCTTGGCCGGCAGCTGGGGCTGCCGGTCCAGGTCCCTCTCGCTTCGGCAGAAGCAATCGATGACATCCCGACCGATCTGGCTTTTTGCGGCGGCCCTGATCCTGCTGGCTGCGGCGCTGACCTGCGCACGCCGCCGATTTTGCCGCTCTCGTCTCCGGCCTTCCAGGCGAAGGGTTTGCCGAGAAGCAAAAGACAGTCGCCGCGCTCGGCGCGCTGGGGGATGCTCGGGCCGTCGCGGTGCTGAAGGCGCTGAGCGAAGACCGGCTGCGCAGCGCCGCCGGCGGCCGCGTGCTGATTGTCGGGACGGCGCCCGATGGCAACGTCCGCTTGTCGGATGCGATTACCGGGAAGGCGGTTGCGGGCCTCGACCCCGACAGCCTCGATCGAATCATCGCCAACAACGTGCTGCGCGGCAATATCGAAGCGGCGCTCGGCGGCCTGACCTTGTTCAGCCGTGACCGGGCGGCGCGCCTCGCGGCCGCTCGTGATGCGCTTAAGCACCCTTCCGCGGCAAGCGCGGCTCGCCTCGAAAAGGCGCTGGCGGCGGAAAGGGACGCCGGAGTGCGCGGCGCGATGCAGAGAAGCCTCTTTGCTGCCCGCCTCCTGACCGGCGGGAAGGCGCAGCAGCTCGCCGCAATCCGGGGGCTCGGCGGTGCCACCGACCCGCAAATCAAAAATCTCCTCGATGCCTACCGCGCCAAACCGGACCTTGATCCGGAGCTGCGCAATGCAGCGACGTCGGCGCTCGCCGCGATCGATCAGCGTTTGCGGATGGTCGGGATCGCCGCCAACCTGTTCGAGGGGATTAGTCTCGGCAGCGTGCTGCTGCTCGCCGCGATCGGCCTCGCGATCACCTTTGGCGTCATGGGTGTGATCAACATGGCGCATGGCGAGATGATCATGCTCGGCGCCTATGCCACCTTTGTCTGTCAGCAATTTTTTGAGCTGTGGTTGCCGGCACGATGGTTCGACTTTTATCTGCTGGCCGCGATTCCGGCGGCGTTCCTGTTTGCCGGCGCGGTCGGGGTGGTGCTCGAGCGCACGGTGATCCGTTTTCTCT
Organism: uncultured Alphaproteobacteria bacterium; assembly: GCA_963702685.1. Taxonomy (GTDB): domain Bacteria; phylum Pseudomonadota; class Alphaproteobacteria; order ATCC43930; family CGMCC-115725; genus AP-15. The sequence continues at coordinate 89,119 of CAVPDQ010000027.1, forward strand.
ATGGGCGGCCGCTCGAAACCCTGCTCGCGACCTGGGGTATCGGCCTTGTTTTGCAGCAGGCGGTGCGATCGATTTTCGGCGCGCCCAACCGGGCGGTCGCCAATCCCGGCTGGATGACCGGCGGGTTCGACCTGATCGGCGGTTTCACCGTCACCTGGAACCGGGTCTGCATTATCCTGTTTTGCCCGCTCGTGCTCGGCGTGCTGGCCCTCATCCTCCGGCGCACCCGCTTCGGCCTCGATATGCGCGCGGTGACGCAGAACCGCTCGATGGCCTCGGTGATGGGGATTCGCACCGCGCGCGTCGATGCGCTGACCTTCGGTCTCGGCTCGGGGATCGCCGGGGTGGCCGGCGTCGCGTTGAGCCAAATCGGCAATGTCAGCCCAAATCTCGGCAGCATCTACATCGTCGACAGCTTTCTCGTGGTCGTGTTTGGCGGTGTCGGCAGCTTGCTCGGCACCTTGGTCGGCGCGCTGAGCCTCGGCATCGTCAACAAGCTGTTGGAGCCGGTAGCCGGCGCGGTCCTCGGCAAGATCGCGGTTCTGGTGGTGGTCATCCTGTTCATCCAACGGCGGCCGCGCGGCCTCTTCGCGCTCAAAGGCCGTGCCGCCGATGCCGAGGGCTGAGCGGGTGAGCGCCCGGCCCGGCCAATCCTGGGGCTGGTCGTTTTGGTTGCGCTTTGCCGCGTGCGGCTTGGCGCTCGGCCTCGCGGTGCCGCTGCTCAACCGCTGGCTCCCGGCAAATTCGGCGCTGGCGGTGCCCGATTATGTAATACCGTTGCTCGGCAAATATCTGTGCTACGCGATACTGGCGCTGAGCCTTGATCTGATCTGGGGCTATGCCGGCATCCTGAGCCTCGGCCAAGGAGCCTTCTTCGCCCTCGGCGGCTACGCCATGGGCATGTATTTGATGCGGCAGATCGGGACCCGCGGGGTATACGGCAACCCGTTGCTGCCCGATTTCATGGTGTTTCTCAATTGGAAATCCTTGCCGTGGTTCTGGCACGGCTTCGACCATCTCGCCTGGGCGGCGGCGATGGCGCTGCTGGTCCCGGGCACGCTGGCGTTGGTGTTCGGGTGGCTCGCCTTCCGATCGCGCGTGACAGGCGTCTATCTGTCGATCATCACGCAGGCGATGACCTACGCCCTGATGCTTGCCTTTTTTCGTAACGACATGGGGTTTGGCGGCAATAACGGCATGACCGATTTCAAGGATGTGCTCGGCTGGGACGTGCATCTGCCGGGTACTCGACTGGGCCTCTACCTCGCCGCCGCAGCGGCGCTCGGGGTTGCCTATCTCGTCTGTCGCGGCATCACCTCGTCCAAGCTGGGCCGCGTGCTGCTGGCGCTGCGCGATGCCGAAAGCCGGGTCCGGTTTCTCGGCTATTCGGTCACCAATGCGAAGCTCTTCGTCTTCACCATGGCCGCGATGCTCGCCGGTCTCGCCGGGGCGCTCTATGTGCCGCAGGTCGGGATCATCAATCCCAGCGAATTTTCGCCGGCCAACTCGATCGAGGTGGCGATCTGGGTGTCGGTCGGCGGCCGCGGCACGCTTGTCGGTGCGGTGATCGGCGCGATCCTGGTCAATCTGGCAAAGAGCTGGCTGACCGCAGCGGCGCCCGATACCTGGCTGTTTTTTCTCGGCGGTTTGTTTGTGCTGACGACCTTGGTGTTTTCAAAGGGCGTCGTCGGGATTTTCCAGCGCGTTCGGTGGACACGGCCTCCAACGGTGGTGGCGCTCCCTGCCGGAGAAGAGGCTTGAAGCCCGTGATGGGAATACCCGCGCCGAGGGAAGCCCTGCTCTATCTGGACGGCGTCACCGTCAGCTTCGACGGGTTCAAGGCGCTCAACGAGCTGTCGCTCGTCGTCGAGGAAGGCGGGCTGCGCACGATCATCGGCCCCAACGGCGCCGGCAAGACGACGATGATGGATGTGGTGACCGGCAAGACCCGTCCGGATTCGGGAGAGGCGTTTTTTCGCGACACCGACCTGACGCGGCTCGACGAGGCGCAGATCGCCGAGCTCGGCATCGGCCGCAAGTTTCAGCGGCCGACCGTTTTCGAAAATTTGACGGTGGCGGAGAACCTGGAGCTTTCACTCTGCGGCAACCGCGGCACGTGGCGAACGCTGTTCGCCCGGCTCACCCCCGAACGCCGCGAGCGGATCGATGCGGCGCTGGCGCGGATCGGCCTTGTCGAGCAGCGCAAGCGTTTGGCCGGAGCGCTGAGCCACGGCCAAAAGCAATGGCTCGAGATCGGGATGCTGCTGACCCATGATCGCCGCCTGCTGCTGCTCGACGAGCCGGTGGCCGGCATGACCGACCGCGAGACCGAGGAGACGGCAGCGCTGATCCTCGACCTCGCCAAAGACCGGACGATCGTCGTGGTCGAGCACGACATGGCTTTTGTGCGCAGCCTCGGCGCGCGCGTCACGGTCTTGCACGAAGGTGCGGTATTGGCCGAAGGCTCGGTCGATTATGTGCAAAACCACCCGCGCGTGATCGAAGTCTATCTCGGAAGGTGAGCGGTGCTGTCGGTCGAGGCCGTCGATCTTTACTATGGTGCGAGCCATGCCTTGCGCCGCGTCAGCCTGACCGCAAAAAAAGGCGAGGTGACCTGCATCCTGGGGCGCAACGGGGTCGGCAAGACCAGCCTCCTGCGCGCGATTTTCGGGTTGCATCCGATCCGCTCCGGCCGCGTCGTGTGGGAAGACCGCCCGTTGACCGGGCTCGCCCCGCATCAGCGCGCGCGTGCCGGGCTGGCGCTGGTGCCCCAAGGGCGCGAAATATTTCCGCGGCTGACGGTCGCCGAGAACCTCGCAACCGGGTTTGCCGGCCTGCCGCGGCCGCTCCGCCATATCCCGGATGAGATTTTCACGCTGTTTCCGATCCTCAAAGATATGCTGCGGCGGCGCGGGGGCGATCTCTCCGGCGGCCAGCAGCAGCAGCTCGCCATCGCCCGCGCGCTGGTGACGCGCCCGCGGCTGTTGATCCTCGACGAGCCGACCGAAGGCGTCCAACCCTCGATCATCAAGGATATCGAGCGCGTGATCCGTACCCTCGCCTTACGCGGCGATATGGCGATCCTGCTGGTCGAGCAATATTTTGAGTTCGCCCGCGACCTCGCCGCTGCCTATTTCGTCATGCAGCGTGGCGAGATCGTCGCCGCCGGGCGCGAAGACATGGACAAGGCAGCGGTGCGCGCCTATCTGACCGTGTGACCGCGTCGCCATCAGCCGAACTCGACGGGCGGCGTAAAAATATACCCGCTGCCGCGCACTGTCTTGATCATGGTCGGCCTTTGCGGATCGTCTTCGAGCTTGCGCCGCAACCGACCGACCTGAACATCGATCGTTCGATCGAACGGCCCCGCCTCGCGGTTGCGCGCGAGATCCAGCAATCGATCGCGGCTCAACACCTGACTGGCGTTGTTGACAAAGGCGGCGAGCAGATCGAACTCGCCGGTGGTCAGCCGGACCTCCCTGCCGAGCGGGGACCGCAGCTCCCGGGTCGCCAGGTCGAGGCTCCAACCCGTGAACCGGGCCTTTGAACGCGGCGGCGCCGAGGTCTCGCCGGCCCGGCTCGAAGCCCGCCGCAGCACGCTTTTCACTCGGGCCAGCAGCTCGCGCAAATGGAATGGCTTTGGCAGGTAGTCGTCGGCACCCATCTCGAGCCCGATGATGCGGTCCACGGTCTCGCCGCGTCCGGTCAGGATGATGATCCCGACTGCCGATCCGTCGCGCAAAGACCGGGCGAGCGTCAGCCCGTCCTCTCCGGGCATCATCAGATCGAGGATCACAAGATCGACCGGGCCCTGGCCCATCAGCCGGCGCATTGCAGGGCCGTCATGGGCGATCGATACGCGATAGCCCTCGGCGGACAGATAGTCCTGGACGATCTCGCAGATCTCATGCTGGTCGTCGACGACTAGAATGTGAGCGGTGTCGTTCATCGCTAGCGCTCTCGCCTATCCCCGCAGCGGCGGCGCGATCGACCGCGATCACCGTCGCCAGCGTGCCTCGAGCAGGTCCGATTGACCCTTATACATATGGTTACAAAACCTTACACAAAACCGGCTGCGATGACATTAACGGATTACAGCGCCCCGATAGGTTTCCGTCGTCCGCTCAACAGCTCACAACATCGGGAGCCTCTGCGTGGCCCATTCCTTCCAGGAGATCGAAGCTGAGATCCCGCGCCTGCGGCGCTACGCGAGGGCGCTGACCCACGATGTTACCGCAGCCGATGATCTCGTTCAGGACTGTCTGGCCCGCGCGCTCGACAAATTTCACCTGTGGCAAAAAGGGACCGACCTGCGGGCTTGGCTTTTTACCATTCTCCACAACCAATATGTCAATCGCGTGCGCCGCGCGGTCAGGGAAGGGATTGCCGTCGGATTGAGCGACAGCGAGCCCTTGCTCACGCGTGCACCTCACCAAGGCCAGCGCCTCGAGCTGCGCGATTTAGAGCGGGCCATTGCCAAGCTGCCGGAAGAGCAGCGCGCGGCAATACTGCTCGTCGGCTTGGAAGGAATGCGCTACGAGGAAGTCGCCGCGATCCTCGATGTCCCGGTCGGCACGATCCGTTCGCGGCTGTCACGCGGCCGCGGCGCGCTGCGCCGGCTGACCGGGATCGAGCCCGATGCGCCTGTCAGAGCTCCCCGTCCCAATTCGAGCGCATCGCAGCTCCGGACGATGCATCGTCTCGGATCGGTCCGCCGGCCCGAAATGTCAGCCGGTCGAACCCGGCGCCCGCGGCCGGTCCCTGGGGCTGCGGTGGCAGGCGGCCAGAAATCGGCCTGAGCGACATCAGACGTGTTGTGGATAGTGCGGAACGATCAGAAGGCCGAATGGTTAATTTGATGGCGGGCCGCCGGACGCCCGCCTGATCTTCTGCAGTCCGGCCTGGCATAGTCTCCCTGTCGCGGGTTTGCCACCCGCAGCCTCGCCGGGGTCGGCAGATCCGACGCCGGCTCTTTTTTGCCTGGTCGATTATTCGAGCTCTTTGCTCGCCAGCTCTTTTCGGGCCCGGTCACGCTCCTGCTGGTCCTTTTGACGGGCCGCTTTGCTGCGTCCGAAGCGAATTCGGTTCTCGGCCGCATGACGCTCGGCCTCCGCCCGCTCGCGACTTTTCCGATGTCGGTTGAGGTTGACGATCATCCAAGCTCTCGCGCCGCTGCCAACAGAAACTGCCGTCCCTCCGAGCTGTCCGGCATCATAAACCCCAAGGAAGAGGCCAAGAGAACTTTCTTGACAACATGCTCTAACACATTGATCAAATGGTCATATTTTCACTTTCCAATCGCCGGCTTGCAAAGGTTCGCGCGATCCGCAAGGATCGCCCAGGCGCCTTGGGGAGCGCGTGGCGGGGGGTCGTCGGCGTGAGACCCAGGCAGATTTTCGGCGCTCGGGAGCGGCCGGACCAACGAGTGCGGTGCCTGCGACGCGCGCCCAGCTAAATTGCCGGCAAATTCGGATTCGCATCGATGTTCGGAAGAATGTTGGGCTTGCTTTCAGCCGATATGGCGATCGACCTCGGCACGGCGAACACGCTCGTCTACGTCAAGGGACGAGGCATCGTGCTGAACGAACCGTCGGTTGTGGCGATTGCCAGCGTCAAAGGCAAAAAGCACGTCCTCGCCGTTGGCGAGGAAGCAAAGCTGATGCTTGGCCGCACGCCCGGCTATATTCAGGCAATTCGGCCGCTGCGCGACGGCGTCATCGCCGACTTCGAAGTGACCGAGGAGATGATCAAGCATTTTATCCGCAAGGTCCACAATCGACGCAGCTTTGCGGCGCCGCAGATCGTTATCTGCGTGCCGTCGGGCTCGACTGCGGTCGAACGGCGAGCGATCCAGGAATCGGCCGAGAGTGCCGGCGCCCGCCGCGTGTCGCTGATCGAGGAGCCGATGGCGGCGGCGATTGGCGCTGGCTTGCCGGTGACGGAGCCGACCGGCTCGATGGTCGTCGATGTCGGCGGCGGCACTACCGAGGTGGCGGTTCTGTCGCTCGGCGGCATCGTCTATTGCAGGTCGGTCCGGGTGGGCGGCGACAAAATGGACGAGGCGATCATTGCCTATATCAGGCGCAACCATAATCTGCTGGTCGGCGAAAGCAGCGCCGAACGGATCAAGAAGGAGATCGGGTCCGCCTGCATGCCGGATGACGGCGAAGGCCGAACCATGGACATCAAGGGCCGCGATCTGATGAACGGGGTCCCGAAGGAGATCGTGATCAGCGAGCGACAGATCTCGGAAAGCTTGGCAGAACCAGTCGGCTCGATCGTGGAAGCGGTCAAGGTCGCGCTCGAGCACACAGCTCCGGAGCTCGCCGCTGACATTGTCGATAAGGGGATCGTGCTGACCGGTGGCGGCGCATTGCTCGGGAATCTCGATCTGGTATTGCGTCATTCAACCGGGCTACCGGTTTCGATCGCCGACGATCCGTTATCCTGTGTGGCGCTCGGCACCGGTCGAGCGCTCGAGGAGAGCAAGACGCTTAAGAGCGTATTGATCAATATGTGGTAGCGTTCGTCGGCTGGAGGGCAAGGGCAGAGGCGATGTATCCGAATGCTGCCGAGAGGCCGACCGTGATCCCAGCTGCGGCAGCCGGGGGCGGCGGCAGCCGGGCGGATCGCGACCGCGCGTCGGCCGAGCCCGGGAGCATCCGGTGATCTGGCTGACACCCCCTCGTCGGACCGCGCTTCAACGGTTCGTCCTTCCGCTCCTGATCGTGCTCTCGGTGCTGACGATCATCCTTGGCAAGGCGGATGAGCTGGCCTTCGAAACCGCACGTGTGCGAATTGCCGATATGGCGGCACCGGCGCTCGACGCGTTCTCGCGACCGTTGGCCGCCATCGACAGCCTGGGCGATCGTGCCTCGAACATTTTGAGCGTGTACCAACGCAATGCTCGCCTCAGCGAGGAGAACGAGCAATTGCTGCACTGGCAACAGGTGGCGCTCTCCCTTGCCGCGGAGAACGCACAGCTGCGTGGCCTGCTCAAATTGACGCCTCAAGCCTCGGTCTCTTTTGTGACCGCCAGGGTCATCGCCAATTCGGGCGGCGCTTTCGTCCGCAGCCTGATGATCGACGCCGGCAGCGCGAGCGGGATTGCGCGTGGCCAGGCGGCAATCACCGGCGAGGGGCTGGTCGGGCGGGTGCTGGAGGTAGGTCGACGGGCGGCGCGGGTTTTGCTCGTCACCGATCTCAACTCGCGGATCCCGGTCTTTGTCGGCGACACGCGGCAGCGGGCTGTGCTGGCCGGGGACAACTCCGAGCGGCCCTGCTTGCGCTACGCGGAAGCGGCGACGGCAGTGAAAATCGGCGACCGGGTCGTCACCTCGGGCGAGGGCGGAGTCTTCCCGCCGGGACTGCCGATTGGGGTCGTCGCGACGGTCGACGGCGGATTGCCGCGAGTTGACCCCTATGCCGATACCTCGCGAGTGGAATATCTGCGCGTCGTCGATTATGGGCTTGCCGATGGCCTGCCTGCCCCGGTGCATACCCCCCCGCATCGCCGGCGTGCCGGCGGCGGCGAGCACCGCGGCTGAACTTCGATGGCGCTCAAAACACCTCCCGCTCCTGCCTTGCCCGGCACCGACAACGCGGGATCGCGCCTGCTGCCGATCGCAACGACGATGCTGGCGGCGCTGCTGTCGATCGAGCCGATCCGCATTCCCGGTTATTCGGCGCTTTCGCCCGCCTTTATGCTGATGGCAGCATATCATTGGACCATCTACCGCCCGGAGTTGCTGCCGCCTCTGTCGTTGTTCCTGATCGGCATCGCATACGATTTGTTGGCAGACGCGCCGATAGGGGTAACTTCTTTGTTGCTGCTCGGAGCCCGCGCCGTTCTGCTGCGCCATCGCCGGCATTTTTTAAACCGCCCGTTCCCGTTTGTATGGGCCGGATTTGCGATCTTGACGGGCGGCGCGATGGTGTTTTCCTGGTTGGTGCACTGCCTGCTCGCCGGGGTTCTGCTCGATTTTCGCAGCACGATTTTTCGAGCGGTGCTGACCACCTCCGTGTTCCCACTTTTCAGTTTTTTGCTCGGCCGCACCCAGCGCGCGCTGATGGGCGCGGGTTGACCGCGGCATCCCGCCAGCTCACCAGGTCAAATCGGCGATGCAACAAGAAACCCAGCGTCGCAAGCTGCTCGGTCGGCGGGCCGCAATTCTCGGCCTGGGCCAAGCGGCGCTCGTCGCCGGCCTCGGCGGGCGCATGTACCAGCTCCAGATTTCGGATTCTGCCGGCTACAAGGTGCTGGCTGACGAAAACCGCATCAGCTTGCGGCTTCTGGTGCCGCCACGCGGCCGCATTCTCGACCGCTTCGGGGTGGATCTCGCGGGCAACCGGCAAAATTATCATCTCGTTGTCGTGGCCGAGCAGGCTGGCGATGTTTCCAGGACACTCGACGCGCTCGGCCAGCTGATCCCGCTTGATGAGGATACCCGTCGCCGGGTGCTGCGGGAGGTCCGGCACAAGCATTCCTTTGTCCCCGTCGTCGTTCGCGACAATCTGAGCTGGGACGAGATGGCACGCGTCGAGGTTGCCATCCCAGAGCTTCCGGGTGTCTCGATCGAACAGGGTTTGACCCGAAATTACCCGTTCGGTAAGACCGTCGCGCACGTCATCGGCTATGTCGGGGCGGTTTCGGAGCAGGAGCTGAGCAAAGATCCGCTGCTGGAGCTGCCTGATTTCCGCATCGGCAAAAGCGGCGTAGAGAAATCGCGCGACTTGGAGCTTCGCGGCAGCGCCGGAAATCGTCGGGTCGAGGTCAATGCGCTCGGGCGGGTGGTGCGCGAGCTGGTCCGCACCGAGCCGACACCGGGGCGCGATGTCGTCAGCGCGCTCGACATGACGATGCAGGATTTCGCGACGCGCCGCTGCAGCGCTGAGGCGAGCATCGCCTGTGTTGCTCTCGACGCGGTGACGGGAGAAGTGATTGCCCTCGTCTCGAGCCCGAGCTTCGACCCGGCGGCCTTCTCCAATCGGCTGAGCCGAGAGATGTGGCAGCAGCTCGCAACCGACCCGCGCAAGCCTCTGTCAAACAAAGTAATAAGCGGTGTTTACCCGCCGGGCTCGACATTCAAGCCGGTAGTGGCTCTTGCCGCGCTCGAAGCCGGCGTGTTGACACCGCAAACAACATTCTTCTGTCCCGGCTCCTACACGCTCGGCAATGCCACCTTTCATTGTTGGAAGCACGGCGGCCATGGCAGCTTGCGGGTGCGGGATGCGATCAAAGAATCTTGCGACGTCTTTTTCTACAACACCGCTCTCCGGCTTGGGATCGACCGGCTCGCGGCGACTGCGCGACGGTTCGGATACGGCGCGGTCCTCGGTCTCGACATCCCCGGCGAGAGGCCGGGACTGATCCCGACACGAGCATGGAAGCTGGCGACCACCGGGACCGCCTGGCAGCACGGCGAAACCTTGATCGCCGGGATTGGCCAAGGCTCGGTGCTCGCCACCCCGTTGCAGATCGCAGTCATGGCCGCGCGCTTGGTGACCGGCCTGGCCGTCGTGCCGCGGCTGGTGCGCGACAGCGGTGTCATGCCCGCCGGCGGCGATGCGGGGCCCCCCGATTTTGCTCCGCTCGGCCTCGACCACGCCATGCGCGCGCTGGTCATCGACGGGATGAACGCCGTCGTCAACGAACGCGGCGGCACCGCTTATGCTGCGCGCATTGCCCAGCCTGGGATGGCCATGGGCGGCAAGTCAGGCACCTCGCAAGTGCGCCGGATCAGCGAGGCGGAGCGCGAGCACGGGCTGCGCAAAATCAGCCAGGTCCCGTGGAAGGAGCGCGATCACGCGCTGTTTGTCGCTTTTGCGCCAGTCGAGGCGCCGCGATATGTGTGCGCGACCTTGGTCGAGCACGGCGGCTTTGGCTCGGAGGTGGCCGGCCCGATCGTGCGCGACGTCCTGCTGGAAATTCAGCGCCGCGATCCAGGCCGACGGGTCCCCAGCGCCAATCCGGTGGCGGCGTTCGCTGCACCTGCCGTGCCTTCGCGCAGCCTCGGTGGCTGAGCTTGGCCAACCTGTCGCCCGAAATCGGACGGAGCGAGCCGACGCTCGCAGAGAAGGCCCTCAGCATCAGCTGGGGATTGGTGATCCTGATTTGTCTTGTCGTAGGGCTCGGCATTGGTGTACTGTATTCAGCGGCCGATGGTAATATGGAACCTTGGGCTGCCAAGCAGTCGATTCGGTTCGCGATTGCCCTGGTACCAATGCTCGCCGTCGCATTGCTCAACATTCGTTATTGGCTGAGGGCGTCTTATTGGATCTATACGACAGCGCTTGTGCTGGTAGTCGCAGTCGATTTACGCGGCTTCGTCGGCATGGGGGCACAGCGCTGGATTGATCTCGGGGTCATCCAGCTGCAGCCGTCCGAGCTGATGAATGTGGCTCTGATAATGGCCCTCGCTCGCTATTTTCATGGGCTCGCCAACGAGGATGTCAATCGAATCAGATACCTGATCGCGCCCGGGCTGATGGTGCTGGTTCCGGCGGCGCTGATTCTGAAGCAGCCCGATCTCGGCACCGCCATCGTGCTGTTGTTGTGCGGCGCGGTGCTGTTCTTTCTCGGCGGGGTTCGGCTGCGGCTCTTTATGCTGATCGCTGTGGCGGCAGGCGGAACGATACCGCTCGCTTGGCACTTTCTTCGCGATTATCAAAGGAACCGCATCTATACCTTTCTCGATCCCGACAGCGACCCGCTCGGTGCCGGCTATCACATCCTGCAATCTAAAATCGCGCTGGGTTCCGGCGGCTTGTTCGGCAAAGGATTTTTGCTCGGCACGCAAAGTCACCTAAATTTTTTACCGGAGAAGCAGACCGACTTCATATTCACTACCTTAGCGGAAGAGTTTGGGTTTGCTGGCGGGATCGTGCTGCTCGCGCTCTACTCGTTGATCATAGCCTACTGTTTTGCTATAGCGCTTCGGAGCGCCAATCATTTCGGGCGGCTGTTGGGTCTCGGGATTGCCACTAATTTTTTTCTTTACGTCTTTATCAATACGGCGATGGTGATGGGCATAATCCCGGTCGTCGGCGTGCCGCTGCCCCTGATCTCGTACGGCGGCACGGCCATGCTTACAGCAATGTTCGGCTTTGGCCTGCTGCTCAACATCTGCGTGCACCGGGAGGTGCGTTTGAACCGCAGCGGAGAAAGCCAGCCTGGCTAGCCGATATTTTCGTCGCATCGTCGTCGATCGCTGCCTAAAATCGCGGTGTCCGGGCTGGTAGCGGCAACGCGGAGGGAGAAATCGATGGCAGAGAAAGACCCGGCGGAGAGCGGACAGCGGCTGCATGTGACGACCCTGCTCGTGGCTTCGCGGCGTGCCCTCGACAACGCGCTCGCCGAGCTCGGCTTTGCCGAGGACGATGACCGGGTCGTCGAGCATGATGGCCGTCTCGCCTTTCTGACCTGCTCGCACGAAGAGGACAGCGACGATCTGTTTGCGCTGGTAACGGAGCTTTCGGCGCGCGGCGAAAGCTGGGAATTGCAGTCTCGCATCGATACCGAGCCCGGCCGCGCGATCTACCAGTCCTTGGCGCGGTATCGCCCGGTCGAGGCGATCGACGCAGCGGTCGAGGAGGAGCCGGAGGCGCAAACACCCGAAACTCCGGTTTACGATGTCGAGACCGCAGACGGATTGCAGGCGTTGAAGCGGATCTTGAAGCGGATCGAGCCGGCTGACGCGTTCGCCACGATTCGGCCCGGCCGCGACGGTCGCGCGACCGCGCGAGTGCTGCGCCGCGGCTCTCGACGGTTGCTGGCGGCGGCGATCGGAGCCGACGAGGCAACACTGCGCGGGGTAATTCGAGAAATCCTACCCAATGTCATGCTCGATGTGGCGATGAAGCCGCCCGGATAGCGCCGGAGCGTGCGCTGCCGACCCTGACCGAATTCTTTCGCGATCGGCGGGTGCGGGTCGCCGTGACCGGTCTTGCCCAATCGGGAAAAACCACATTCACCACCAGCCTGATTCACAATCTGCTCGCGATCGTGGCACGGCCTGCCCGTCTGCCTTTTTTTCGCGCCGCCGCGGAGGCACGCGTCATCATGGCCCGGCTGCAACCGGTCGCAACCGGTCCCATCCCGGATTTTCCGTTTCGGAAGACGCTCGCCGCCCTCGCGGCCGACCCGCCGCAGTGGCCTGCGAGCACGCAGGATTTGCGCCATGCCCGGCTGGCGTTGCGCTTTCTGCCGACCGGTCCTTTTGGCAGCGAGAGCATAATCGGCTGGCTCGCTGGCGGCCGCGCCGAGCTCGACCTGGAAATCCTCGATTATCCGGGGGAGTGGCTGCTCGACCTGCCGCTGATGCGGCAAAGCTATCGCGACTGGTCGCGCGCCACCTTGGCTTTGGCCAAAAGCGGTGTTCGCGCTGCCCTCGCCGGGGATTGGCTCGATTTTCTCGGCCGTCATCGCTCGGATGCGCCGGGAGACAGCGAAACTGCGGGCCGCGCGCACGCTCTTTACCGCGACTTTCTCGTCGCTTGCCGTGCACAGCAGCAGCTGAGCCTGCTGCAGCCCGGACGGGTCATCAACCCTGGAAATATCGCCGATCCGTCGCTGCTGCGTTTCTGCCCGCTGCCGGATGCAGCCAACGGCTTTCTGCCGCCGGGCAGCCTCGGCGCCTTGATGGAGGCGCGCTTCGAGACCTACAAGCGGGTGGTCGTCGAGCCGTTCTTTACCGCGCTCGCTCGCGATGTCGATCGCCAAATCGTCCTTATCGATGTGTTGCGCGCGCTCAACGCCGGAGAAGCGGCTTTTGCCGATCAGCGTTTAGCCCTCGAGGCCATCCTTGGGGCGTTCCGGTTCGGCCGGGGCGGGCTGCTCCAACGGCTGTTCGCGGCGCGCATCGACCGGGTGCTCTTTGCCGCCACCAAAGCCGACCATGTGCCGGCCGTGCAGCGCGATCACCTCGAAACGTTGATGGCGAATCTCGTCGAGGCGCCGACGCTGCGCGCCCACCGGGCGAATGCCCGCGTCGCGGCGACCGCGCTCGCCTCGATCCGCTGCACCGAGGACAGCACCGACACAATCGACGGGCATAAGCTCGACGTTGTCGTCGGCCTGCCTGTGGGCGGCGATCGGAGGATTCGGTTTTTTCCCGGAGTGGTGCCGGTAACGCCTCCGTCAGCGGGGTTCTGGGGTGAGCGTTTCACCGAATTTCCGGTGTTCCAGCCGCCGAGAATCGATACGGCGGCAGGTAACGGCATTCCCCATATCAATCTCGACAAAGCACTCGATTTCCTGCTGGAGGATGTGCTCGCGTGACCATCGAAACCGAGACAAGGCCGCAGCGTCTTGGACCGCGCATCGTGCGGACCGAGGAAACGGGCCGGCTCGATCTCACCCCCGAGCCGCCTTTCGAGCCCGGGTTCGCACCGCTTCCCAGGCTCCGCTCGCGCTCCCCCGCCCTGATCGCGATTTCTGGGCTGATCATTCTCGGTCTCGGCGTGACCGTGCTCGACCTCGCCGGCTTTATCGGCGGCGCGTTCGAGCGGGGCACCGCAGTCGGCGTGATCGCCGCCGCGGCGGTGGCGGCCGGGGCGGGCGGCGCGCTCTATTGGTTCTGGTGCGAATTGCGCGGGCTGATGCGCTTGCGCTCGGCCGAGCGCCTGCGCCGGCTGATCCCGTCGGCCCTCGCCGGCGAGCTGAAGCGCGAGCTCGGCTTGGCGGCGGCGATCCTCGCCCGCGATCCGCTGCTCGGCGAAGCCGTCGCCCAGTATCGCGGCGTCCTCGAACCGCACCACACGGGCGGCGATGCTCTTGAGCTTTTTTCCCGTTTCGTGCTGGTTCCGGCCGACCGCTTGAGCCAAGCCGCGGTCCGCCGCGCTGCCGCCCAGGCGTTTGCGATCAATGCGGTCAGTCCGACAGTGCTGACCGACACTCTGTTTTTTGCCGCGCGGGCGATGCGGCTGATTCGCGAGATCGCCGAGATTTATGGCCAGCGCCCCGGCCTCGCCGGGACCCTCCATTTGTTGCGGCGGCTCGTCGGCGGCGCCGGGCTGGTGGGTGCCGTCGATGTCGTCGGCGGGGTGCTGGTCCAGCAACTGGGCGGCGCCGTCCTCGAACGGCTCAGCGCCAACGCCGCCGAGAGCGCCTATGCCGCGCAAAAGATGGCGCGGCTCGGCATCGTTGCGATGGCGTTGTGCCGACCAGTCGGTTTTCGCCCCGGCGAGGCGCCCTCGCTCGCCGGCATCGTTGCCGGCCTCATCCGCTCCCGCGGTGAAGGAATACGAGGAAGCTGAACGGTGCTGCGAGATCGTGTAGTTTCCGAATCTCGGCACGGCGTTTGCCGGAATCGTCGCAGAAGCCTCAAAACCGGGAGGAAGGGATATGCTGTCGCGTCGCTCCATCATCATCGGCTTGTCGAGCACCGCCCTCGCCAGCACCCTGGCGGTGCGGCCGGGCGCGGCATTCGCCGCCGACAAGTCGATCAAAATCGGCATCAACCTGCCGTTCACCGGTGCGGATGCGCATGATGCCGAGCTGATCAAAGACGGCGCCATGCTGGCGCTCGACGAGGCCAATGCAGCAGGCGGCGTCGCCGGCTACAAGATCGATGTTGTGCAGCTCGACGACGGGACCGCGACCGCCGGGCAATACGACCCGGCCCAGGCCGCCACCAACGCCCGCAAGATGGTGTCCGATGATGCGGTGGTCGCCGCGATCGGCCCGCAGATGAGCGGCTCGGGCAAGGCGATGTCGCCGATTCTGAGCCAAGGCGGGCTTGCGACGATCACGCCGAGCTCGACCAACCCCGACATCACCGACCCCAAATTCGCCGGACAGTACCGGCCCAAGGGCAAGGCGATCTATTTCCGCACGGTCACGACCGATGCGTTCCAGGGGCCGAACATGGCGAATTATTTCGCCGACACGCTCAAGGTCAAATCGGTCTATGTGCTCGACGACAGCGGGGCTTACGGCGTCGGAATCGCCGACACTTTTCAGGCACAAGCCAAGAAGCGCGGGATCAAGGTGCTCGGTCGCGACCAGCTCAACCCCAAAGAAGCTGATTACACGACAACCTTAACCAAGATGAAATCGCTCAGTCCTGACGCCCTATATTACGGCGGTGTCGCCCAAGCCGGGGTCAAGGTGGTCAAGCAATCGTATGACATCCTTCCCAACATCATTAAGGGGGGCGGTGACGGCGTATATGGCGCCGAAATCCTGAAGGGGGCGGGTTTCCCTGCGGCCGCCGGCTGGTACGCGACGATCGCCGCGCCGAATGTGCTCGAAAATCCAGACGCCGCCGCCTGGATCGAACGTTTCAGCAAGAAATACGACAAGCAGCCCGACAACTACTCGATTACCGCTTATGACGCGGCACTCGTCATCCTCGATGCCGTCAAACGGGTTGCCGCGTCCGGCAAGGACGTGACCCGTGACGCGGTGCGCGACGCGATCCAGCAGTCGCATGTCAAGACATTGCAGGGCGAGGTCGCCTTCGACGCCAACGGAGACATCGAGAACCGGATAGTCAGCGTTTTCCAAATTACCCGCAACGACAAGTACCCGCTCGACGACGTCCTCCACCAGTACAAGTATGTCGGGGTGGCTCCGGCGAGCTCGTAACCGGCCGGCCCGGTCATGTCCGACTATGGTGTGCTGCTGCAGCAGGTCATAAACGGGTTGAGCCTCGGCGCCATGTACGCGCTCCTGGCGCTCGGCTTTACCCTCGTCTACGGCATCCTCGAGCTGATCAATTTTGCCCATTTCAACGTGTTCATGGTCAGCTCGTTTGTCGGCATGTGGGCTTTGCAATTGCTCGGGCTTTCCGGCCAAGACCGTGTCCTGACGGGATTTGCGCTGGCCGGCGCGCTCGGTTTCGCGTTCGCCGTGACGATGCTGTCCGCCGGCGTTTTGGGGGTTGCGATCGAGCGCCTGTCGTTGCGCCCGTTGCGGCGCGTGCGCGGCCCCGCGGCGATGATCACGACGATCGGCGTCTCCTACATTCTGTTCAATGTGATCCTGTTGACTGTCGGCGCCGGCTCGGAGAACTACCCCAACCCGCTGCCGGTCGTGCGCTGGCGGGTCGGCGAGGCGACCGTGGAGCTGAAACAGCTGCTGATCTGGGCGATCGCGGTCGTTTTGATGGTGGCGCTGCACCTTTTTGTCAGTCGCACGCGCCTGGGCAAAGCGATGCGCGCGACCGCGCAGGATGCCGAAGCGGCGCAGATGATGGGGGTCGAGGTCGACCGCGTCATCGTCACCGCGTTTTTTCTCGGTTCGGCGCTTGCCGGAGCGGCGGCGCTGATCTTCGGCCTCTATTACAACTATACGAGCTTTATCATCGGCTATTCGGCCGGGCTGCGCGCATTCACCGCCGCGGTGCTGGGCGGCATCGGCAGCATTCCGGGCGCGATGCTCGGCGGTATCCTGATCGGATTGATCGAGACTTTGGGCGGCCAGCTGATCGCGGTGCGCTGGACCGATGTGATCATCTTTTCGATATTGGTCCTCGTCCTCGTCTTTGTCCCGGCCGGCCTCCTCGGCCGCGCGACCCCGACCAAGTCTTGAGATGGTCGATCTTGGCGAGCCTAAATCCAGGGCCGCCGCCTTCCGATTGGCCGGCCCTTTCGCGCGCATCGATCCCGCGACGCGGGCTCGCCTCGGCGTTTTTTGCATCTTGGCTGCGGCACTTCTGTTTCCGCTCTTGCATCGGAACGACGCCGACATCGATTCGGGGGCGAACGCGCTCGCCTATGCCGCGCTCGCGCTCGGCCTCAACATCGTGGTCGGCTTTGCCGGTCTCTTGGACCTCGGCTACGCTGCATTCTTCGCAATCGGCGCCTACACCTACGGCGTGGCCAGCTCCTGGCAGCTGCAGCCGGAATGGACGAGCTTTTGGGAGCCGTTTCAGTGGCTCGACCTCGTCTCCCGCACCCAGGGCACCACCGGCAGCGGGTATGTCGTCCATTTCCAGGTGTCGTTCTGGCTGATGCTGCCGGCGGCGGCGGCCGTCGCCGCCTTTTTCGGCGTGCTGTTCGGTGCCCCGACCTTGCGGCTCAAGGGCGATTACCTGGCGATCGTGACCCTGGGGTTTGGCGAGATCGTCCCGATCGTCGCCCGCAACATGCCGACGGTGACGAATGGGGCGATGGGGCTCAACGGCGTCGCCGCGCCGCAGCTCTTCGGCTTCAATTTCGGCGTCAACGCGACACCCTATTACTACGTCGCGGTCGCCTTGGTCGCGCTCTTGATGGCGATCAGCCAGCGGCTCAAAATCTCGCGGGTCGGTCGCGCCTGGATGGCGATCCGCGACGACGAAATCGCCGCCGGCGCGATCGGCGTCGATCGCGTGCGCTACAAGCTCCTCGCCTTTGCCATCGGTGCGGCCTTTGCCGGCGCAACCGGCACCTTTTACGTCGCCAAGCTGCAGACCGCCACGCCGGAAATGTTTATGTTCCCGGTTTCGGTCATGATCCTGGTCATGGTCGTCTTCGGCGGCATCGGCAATGTTTGGGGCGTCGTCGTCGGCGCCGTGCTGCTGCAGCTCCTGCAATCGTGGTTCCTCGAAGACTTGTCGCAGTGGCTGCACGCGCTGGGCCGTCTCGTTTCGGTCGAGTGGCTGCAGCATGTCGAGCTGGCCTCCTCGATCGAGCTGATCTTCGGCGTGATCCTGGTGGTGATGATGCTCTACCGCCGGCAAGGGCTGATCCCGGCGTCGCGGCCGACCGCGGCGCTGAGCCTCGAAGAGCAAACCGCCCACATCGTCCGCGGCGGCTTCGACACCCTGTCGGGCATCGCCGCGACCGATCGGGAAACGGGCCGACCGCTGCTTGAGGTCAGCGGTCTGACGGTGCGCTTTGGCGGCCTCGTCGCGCTCGGCTCGGTCGATATGACGGTCCTCGCCGGGAGCGTCGTCGCCGTCATCGGACCCAACGGCTCGGGCAAGACGACCTTGTTCAACACGATCACGGGCCTTTTGGCGCCCGACAGCGGCAGCATCAGGTTTGCCGGCGAAGGGATCGCCCGCAAAGGACCGCATGTGGTGCTCGAACGCGGCATTGCCCGCACCTTTCAAAACATCCGGCTGTTTCCGAACCTGACCGTGCTCGAAAACGTCTTGGTCGGCATGCATGCGCAACTCGGCACCGGGCCGTTGGGCGCGCTGCTGCGGCTGCCGCGCACCCGCCGCGAGGAAGCCCAGGCGCATCAGCGCGCGCTCGAAATCCTGGCGCTGTTCGGCAACCGGCTGTTGCCGCGCGCCGGGCACCTGACCTCGAGCCTTTCCTACGCCAACCGCCGCCGCACCGAAATCGCCCGCGCCTTGGCCTCGCAGCCAAAGCTTCTGCTGCTCGACGAGCCGACCGCCGGGATGAACCCCGCCGAAACCTTGGAGCTTGCCGAGCAAATCGGGAGCCTGCACCGCGCCGGGATGACGATCGTGCTGATCGAGCACAAGCTCGACGTCGTCGTCAATCTGGCGGACAAGGTCATCGTGCTCGACCATGGCGAAAAGATCGCGGAAGGCCCGCCCGCCCTGGTGCGGCGCGACGAAGCGGTGATCCGGGCCTATCTCGGCCGGAGCGCCGCCTTTGCCTGACGCCGCGTTGCTCGAATTCCGGGCGGTCGACACCTATTACGGCGATTTGCACGTGCTGAAATCGGTCGATTACCGGATCGAAGAGGGCGAGATCGTCTGCCTTCTGGGCGGCAATGCCTCGGGTAAATCGACGACGATGAAGGCGATTATGGGGACGGTCGTGCCGACCCGCGGCGATATTCTCTATCGCGGGCAGTCGCTCAACGGCGTCGGCACCGCCGAGCGGGTGCGGCGTGGCATTGCCCCGGTGCTCGAGGCGCGGCGCCTCTTCCCGCGGATGAGCGTCTACGAGAACCTGGAGATGGGCGCCTATACCCGCCGCCGCGGCGCGGAATTCGACCAGGATCTGGCGCGCGTTCTGACGCTCTTTCCGCGGGTCGAGGAGCGGCTGCGCCAGACCGCCGGGACGCTTTCGGGCGGCGAGCAGCAGATGGTCGCGATCGGACGGGCGCTGATGGCGCGGCCCAGGCTGCTGTGCATGGACGAGCCGTCGATGGGTCTTTCACCCGCCTATGTCGAGCAGGTCTTCGACATCGTCCGCGAGATCAATCGGCAGGGCACCACGATTTTCATGGTCGAGCAGAACGCCAATATGGCGCTGACCATCGCCGGCCGCGCCTATGTCCTGCAAACCGGCCAGGTGGTGCTGAGCGGCCCGGCCGCGGAATTGCGCGAAACCGAGATGATCCGCCGTGCCTACCTCGGGGAGATCAGCGCGGTGGAAACCAAGGGCGGAGAGTTGATCTCCCGGTGTGGTGACGGGCCACCGGCTCAGCAGATTGGAGGCGGTTCATGAGCGAGACGAAGCAGGCGATTATCGAGCATTTGGGTGCCCAGCATCAGGCGATGGTGACGCTGTTGGCCGAGCTCGTCGGCATCGATTCCGGCAGCTACAACAAGTCTGGGGTAGACGCTGTCCAGGAGCGGCTGCGGGCTTGGCTCGAAGCATCGGGCATCGCTTGCGAGGTGTTCCCAAACCCAACCTTCGGCAATTGCTTCGCGGCACGGCTGCTGGGCGGCGATGGTGGCCGCCCAATCGTGCTGATGGGTCATTGCGACACGGTTTTCCCCGATGGCACCGTTGCGCAGCGCCCGTTTCGCATCGACGGCGATCGGGCGACCGGTCCCGGCGTGTGCGATATGAAGGCGGGGCTGGTCATGAACAGCTTTGTGCTCGCCGCGCTGCGACGGTTCGATGTCCCCTGCCCTCTCACCGGTCTTTACACCGCGGACGAGGAGATCGCCTCGCCGTCGTCCCGACCCATGATCGAGGCTGAGGCAAGAAATGCGCGCGCCGTGTTCAATGCTGAACCGGGCCGACCCTCCGGCAATCTTGTCACCCGGCGCAAGGGTGCTGCGTTCATCGAATTGGAGGTGATCGGGCGCGCCGCCCATTCGGGTGCCGCCCATGCCCAGGGGGTGAGCGCCATCGAAGCAATGGCGCGCAAAATCCAGCGGCTGCACCGGCTGACCGATTATGATCTCGGCACCACGGTCAATGTCGGGCTGATGCGGGGCGGGCAGTCGGTCAACACCGTGGCGCCGCGCGCCACCGCTGCAATCGATGTGCGCTTTCCGACGCTCAACATCATGGAAAAGATTCTCGGCGATGTGCGCGAGATTTGCACTTGCTGCGAGCTGCCGGGGAGCGAGAGCCGCATCCTGAGCGAAGGCAAGTTTCTGCCCTTGGAGCAGGACGAGGCCGGCCGTGAGCTCCTCGATCTTTACGCGCGTTCGGCCAAAGGGCTCGGCTTCGAGGTTGGCGGCGAAGCGACGGGCGGCTCGGCCGACAGCGGCTTTACCGCAGCGCTCGGCACGCCGACCCTATGCGCAACCGGCCCCATCGGCGGCAACGCCCATACCGACGACGAATGGTGCCGGATCGACACGATGGTGCCGCGGGCTCAAGCGCTCGCGCTGACGATACTGGCGCTGGCGTCAGCTTGACGCCGGCTCGGCGCGGCCGGCGCCTGCTTCGCCAAACACGCGGCGAAAGATTGTATCTACATGCTTGAAATGATAGGCAGGGTCGAATTGCGCCTCGATCGCCGTCGAATTGAGAAAGCGAGAGATTTCAGGGTCGCGCTTCAATAAGTCGCTGAAGCGCCCGGCACCATGCCACGCAGCCAGAGCGTGGCGCTGGACGGCGACATAGGCCTCTTCGCGGCTCATGCCGGCTTGGGTCAGGGCAAGCAAGATGCGCTGAGAATCGACAAGCCCGCCCAATGATTCGAGGTTCTCTCGCATCCGTTGCGGGTATACGACCAGCCGATCGACAAGCCCCCTCAGCCGAGCGAGCGCAAAATCGAGGGCGATCGTCGCATCTGGCGCGATGATCCGCTCGACCGAGGAATGGGCGATATCGCGCTCGTGCCACAGCGCCACATTTTCAAGCGCCGGGACCACCATCGAGCGGATCAGCCGGGCGAGACCGGTCAGGTTCTCGGACAATACCGGGTTGCGCTTGTGCGGCATTGCCGAGGAGCCTTTTTGGCCCGGCGAAAAATATTCTTCGGCCTCGCGCACCTCGGTGCGCTGCAAATGGCGAATCTCGGTAGCGAGGCGCTCGATGCCGGCGGCGATCAGCGCCAAGGCCATGAAATACTGGGCGTGCCGGTCGCGTGGAATTACCTGAGTCGAGATCGGCTCCGGTTCGAGGCCGAGCTGTTTGGCGACATGGGCTTCGACCGCCGGATCGATATTGGCAAAGGTGCCAACCGCGCCCGAGATTGCGCAGATAGCAATTTCCTTGCGCGCGGCAAGCAGCCGATCGCGGCCGCGGGCGAATTCTGCATAGTGCCCGGCGAGCTTCAGACCAAACGTCGTCGGCTCGGCGTGGATGCCGTGGCTGCGCCCGACCGTCGGCGTGTATTTGTGCTCGAAAGCGCGCCGCTCGAGCGCCGCCAGCAACCCATCGAGATCCTCCAGCAACAGGTCCGCAGCTTCTTTCAGCTGAACCGCGAGCGCGGTGTCGAGCACGTCGCTCGACGTCATCCCCTGATGGACAAAGCGCGCCTCGGGGCCGACATGCTCGGCGAGATTGGTCAGAAAGGCGATCACGTCGTGATGCGTTTCGCGCTCGATCTCGTCGATGCGCGCGATGTCGAAGGCGCCGCGTTCCCGCACGGCCTGCGCCGCACTCTCGGGGATGACGCCGAGCGCCGCCTGCGCATCGCAGGCATGGGCCTCGATCTCGAGCCAGATGCGGAACCGGTTTTCGGGCGCCCAGATCCGGGCCATCCGAGGGCGGCTGTAGCGAGAGATCATGCGGCGATCATAGCCGAGCCGGCCTAGCGTAGCGAGCGAGCGGTTGTAGCTTCACTCCCAGCGGCAAGGTGAAACTCTCGTCCCCGCCGGGTTGTTCACGAGATGATGCTTGGGCAAGGAGGATCTCATGCCGGCGCAGCTCGTGATCGGCTTGTTTCAATCCGGGGGTATCGCGCTCGACGCCTATCATCGGCTGCGAACGGAGGGGATACCGGCCAGCAGGCTGCTGCATCGGGTGCTCAAGGAGACCGGCACACCCCCGCCCAATGTCGAGCCCGAGCTCGAAGCACTCGATGTCGATCCGCTCGTATGGAGCGATGTGCGCCAGACCTTCGCGCCATCGATTCGTGACGGCGAGACGGCAGTCTTTGTCGATGTCGGCGACGATCGCGAAGCAGAGTTCGCCGCCGAGGTCTTGCGACTCTACGACCCGATCATGATCGAAACGGTAACGGGCCGTCGACAACCGCCCGCTGCTTCATAATCACCCGCTGCTTTATAATCAATTATCGAGAATCAGCGCCCAGCAGGTGATCGCGCTCGGGATCGTCGTCCAATATCCGAAACGCTCGTAGATTTGCGCAGCTTTTTTGGCCGCCTCCTTTGGCGCCAGCCCGGTCGCATCGATCTCCGGGTCGGAGGCGTTGCGAACTGCGACCCAAGCCGGGGCCGACGATCCGAGCTCTTTGATGACGAGGCCGAGGACGGCATCGCCCATCTCGACCGCTCCGCCCAGACCTTGCAGCCGAAACGTGTTGCTGCTGTCATCGAAAGCGAAGAAGTCGGTCGTGACGATGTCGGGAATAGGGACGGCCGTCGTCGCGGCAGAGAAAATCGCCGGTGGGCGCGAGGCCGGCGGCAGATGTCCGGCGTTGGCGGAAAAGAGCTGCGCGGCGGCAGCAAATCTCGATGTCTTGAGCGCGGTGCAATCGTAGCTGCTGGCATGGAACGGCCGGGATTTGAACTCCTTCATGCAATCGAACCGGACTTTCTGCGCAACCACCACATCGCCGAGCTCCACCCCAGCGCCGATACCGCCCGCGGTGCCGGTGGTGATGATGAGCTTTGGCCTAACCTCGGCGATCAGTTGGCGCCACAAATCGGCGACCGGCAGCTTCGGGCCGTCCTGGCTCAGATGCAGCTCCGATTTGAAGCACATGACGCGCTTGTCGGCGATTCGGGTCGGAAACCAGCTCCCCAGCCGGTTCGCCTCGCGCGCCGGTGCGCCATTGCGGATCTGCGGCAAGAATTTCGTAGCAAAATTATGCGCATATTCGTACCAGGCGGTCTTGCTCGGACGACCCGGTGTCAGGGTATCGGCAAGACACTTGGCTTCGGCGACGGTCCAGGTGACGACGAGATAGTCGAACTGCGGCAGCGGTGCGTCCTTCAGCGGGGTCGCTGCGAGTGGAAAGGGTGTCGGCGCCTGGTTCGCGGGCCATGGGATCGGGCTGCGCAGGGCGGCACCGGCCAGCGCGGCCGCCGGCACCGAGAACGACGCATAGGTCGAACGGTCCTCGGCATCGAACTCAATGATATGCCGAGCCAGCGCACGCGAAGTCGTCGGCGGCGATGCCGTCGTGCCCGCTCCCGCGCCGCGTGCACTCAAAGGGGTGGATGTCATCGGCGACGCTCCCGCTCCTGCCGCTTGCCGGCGAGGGTCGCGATGATGCCGCGCATCGCGCAAAGAGCGTGTGAACCCGCTCACTCACCCGACGAAACGCGCGATTCGCGGGCGCGGTTCAGCCAGGGCCGAGCGGGGTCGTGAGGCTATGCCGCATGCTGTCCGTCCTTCGGCAGCAGCTCCTGGCGATAGGTCGGGCGCAGGATGTCGAGGCGCATCGGCACAGGGGTGCCGAGCCACAGCGCATTCTTGCTGTGGTCGTCGTACGAGCTTTCGGTCAGCGGATGGACGAGGACGTCGAGCCCCTCACGGTTCAGCATCAGCCACGGGACGACGTTCTGGAATTCTTCATTCTTGAAGATCACGTTGAACTGCGAGATTGGATGGGGGCCGCGCGGCTCGTCGCTGAAGCCGCCGGGCTCGACGGCGAATTTGCCGATGATCGTCTCGCGCAGCTTTGTCGCGAGCGGCTTGGTGGCGGCGTCGTAATAAACGTGCGCGTGATAGCCTTTGACTTCGCTCATTGTGGCGCTCCCTTCATCAATTCTGCCAAATTGTCGCAGAGTGCGTGCCGACGCGCAACCTGGGACCGGCATTTGACGGCCGCGGCGCCGTGTTCTACGGTCGGGCCCATTCGACGATCAACCTTCGCGCGGAGGGCGAGATGGACGGCATGGCAGCGGCGGACCTCAACAGCATCGTGGCGCCGCTCAACTTTCTCGCGCCGATGGCGGAAAGGCCCGTCGCTTACAATTACGAGCCGCCGCCGGGAACGCCGCAGCGCACCGGGCGCAACATCGAGCACCAGGTCAGGATCAGCGACGCACGGCCGATGATCGACCGTTTGTCGCTCGACAAGGAAGGATTTGCGCTGCTCCGCCACCAGACGGCGGTGTCGAATTTCTACGACGAAGCGCAGATCCGAGAGATCTACTATCCGGAATGCGAGCGGGTCATGAAAGAAGCGACCGGCGCCGCGCGCGTCGTCGCCTTCGACCATATCGTGCGCAACAAGGCGATGTCGGAAAAGGACAAGACGATCAAGATTCCGGCGAAGCGCGTGCACAACGATTACACCGCCTGGTCGTCGCCGCAGCGGGTGCGCGACCTGATGGGCAACGAGGCCGAGGAATTGCTGAAGCACCGCTTTGCGATCAACAATTTGTGGCGGCCGATCCGCGGCCCGGTGCTCGAATCGCCGCTGACCCTGTGCGACGCCGAGAGCCTCGAAGAAGAAAACCTGATCGGCAGCGACCTCAAATATCCGGACCGCACCGGCGAGACCTATTCGATCACCTACAACCCGAACCAGCGCTATTACTATTTTCCGCGGATGCAGGCTGACGAGGCGGTGCTGATCCGCTGCTTCGATTCGGCGAGGGCCGGCGCGCACCGGTTTTCCGCGCATACCGGCTTCGACGACCCGACCTCGCCGCTCGACGCGCCGCCGCGCGAGAGCCTGGAGGTGCGCATGCTGGTGTTCTTCCCGCCCGGCGCCTGACCGGACGGTCCTTTCTTGCGTCTCCCAAGATCGCTCCGGGGGGACGCAACCCTATCGCTTGATGTCGCTGATCGACAGGCTGGCCACGACATAGCGCCGCAGCGCCAAGAGCAGCAGCACCGGCGGCAAAACGTAGACGATCGCAGCCGCCATCATCGCGTTCCACGGTGCGTCGGTATCCTCGAACAACTGCCCCTGCGTCACCGACAGGGTCATGTTGTCCACCGACAACAGCACCGACTGGTACAAATAGTCGTTCCACGACAGCATCAGGGCGAAGATGGCCGCGACCGCCAATGCCGGCGTCATCAACGGCAAAAATATCCGCCAGTAGAGGTGAACGGGAGAGGCGCCATCGACCCGCGCCGCATCGTCCAGCTCGAACGGGATCAGGCTCCCGTAGAGCTGCATGATCAGGATGGCAAAGGGGGTGGCGAACGCCACCTGCGCCGTGATGACCGCCCAATGGCTGCCCAAAAGCCCGTAAGTGTGCATGATCCGATAGTATGGGACGATCAGAAAGGACGACGGAATCGCATAGGTCAGGATCGCGGCATTGGTAAGGAGCGAGCCTTTGCTCAGCCGCATCCGGCTGACGGCAAAGCTCGCCAGCGACCCGATTGCCACGGTCAGCACCATCGTCGCCACACCGATGTAAAGGCTGTTGCCGTAGAGCTGCCAGAAATTCTCGAGGTAGCGGGCGTCCTGCATGACCGCCGAGCGGAAGCCTTCGAGCGACGGGTCGGGGGGCCAGATATTGCCGTCGAACTCGACCTCGCCCTCTTCCGGGTCGAGCGCAATCGACAGCAGGTTGTAGACCGGCGCCAGCGACCAGATCAGCAGGACCGCGCACAGCACCACCGAGCCCGCCTCGATCAGAGACCGGCGCAGCCGGGCGCGCCGGCGCGCCCGCCGGGCAAAACGCGGGGCGATGCTCATGCCGCGACCTCGGCGGTTTGCAGGCGGCGCATCAGGATGATCGCGATCGGGATCAGCACCGGCAGGGCCGACATCACCACGGCGACGCCGAGCGCCGGCTGGCCGCCGTCGAAGGCGTAATCAAAGCCGAGCGTCGCCAGCACTTGCGAGGCATCTGCCGGCCCTCTCTGCGAGACCAGATAGACGGTGACGAAGTCGCCGAGGGTCCAGAGCGTCGAGAGCAACGTGCAGACGAGGTAGAGGTTCGCCAGCAGGGGGAAGGTGACATGGATAAAGCGGCGGGGGCCGGTTGCCCCATCGACCTCGGCGGCGTCATAGATGTTGCGGGCTATCGTCAGGCGTCCGGCGATGAAGATTATGGTCCAGAACGGCATCCATTTCCAAATGTAGGCGACGATGTCGGACCCGAGCGCCAGCCAGCGGCTGGTCAGCCAGTTGGGGCCGTCGATGCCGAACAGCGCTTGCAACACGAGATCGACCAAACCAGGCTCGCCGATCAGCATCCAATGAAACGAGATGGCCGCCTGAGCCGCGGCGATCAGCCACGGCAAAATATAGGCGACGAGCACCACCCTGATCCACCAGCGCGGGCGCAGAAAAAAACCGGACAGCAGCAATGCCAGAAACATCTTTATGTTCACGCCGATGCCGACAAAGAGCAAGGTATTGACGATTGTCCGCACGTAGTTCGGGTCGGTGAACAAGTCGTCATAAAGGGCGGGCCTGGCGGCCATCCACAGCGCATAGGCAAAAGGATAAACAATAAAGAAAAAAAACACTGCCACATACGGCAAGACGAAAGCGATCGCCCATCTGAAATCCGCGCCCCGCAGATCGGAGCGCCGGCGCGGCTGAGACGGCCGATTGGCGTTGAACGGCCGTTCCAAGCCGAGAACTTGATCGGTTCCGCTCATCTCGCTCGGCTCAGTCGGCCGCCGGGCCGACCCGGCGCAGCGCCGGCAGCAATTCGTCGCTGATCAGCCGCATGCTGGAGAGCGCATGAGCGACCGGCATGCCGCTCCAATGCGTTCGAAAGATCAGAAAGTTGGCGCCGGCCTGTTCCCAGCATGGGCGCAGCTCTTCGTAGCATTCCTCGGGGCTGCCGAGGATGAACCGGTCGCGCAGCAGGCTGTCGAGCGATTGGCGGAACGAGTCCTGCCCCGGCAAGACCTGGTCCTGACCCCATTGCGCATAGGTCCGGTACTTCTCGGCGAGGTATGGCCCGGCCATTTCCACAGCCGCGCGCTTGTCCTTGGCGCAGAAGATCTCGCGCAGATAGGGCAGCACCGTCGGGAACGGTTTGCCTAAACGCGTGAGCTCAGCGCGGTACAGGCCGATTTGGTTCGCGATCACCGGCATCGTCGCATGCGGGTTGATGAAGAGGCTGTCGCCGAGGCGTGCCGCGCGACGCACCGCGGCGTCGCTGTTGGCGGCGATCCAGATCGGCGGGTGCGGCTGCTGCACCGGGCGGCAGGTCGCGGTCACGTCGGTCAGCTTGCAGATTTCGTTCTCGAAAGAAACGCGCTCCCCGGTCCACAGCCGCTTGACCACATCGAGGCATTGCTCGAAGCGGCGCACGCGCCCTCCCTTCGGCACGCCGAACGCGTCGAATTCGACCTCGCGATAGCCGAGGCCCACGCCAAAGACGAAATTGCCGCGCCAGATCGCGTCGAGCGAGGCAATGCATTCGGCGGTTTCGACCGGATTGTGCAGGGCCGCGAGCAACACCCCGGCGATGCCGGTCATCTCGCCCGCCTCGGCGGCGAGCCGCGCCAGAAACGGGACCAATTGCAGCTGGCGCACGCCGTCGCTCAGATAATGCTGGCCGGTCGCGACGGCATCCCAGCCGCGGTCGCGCGCGAGCCGCGCCATCGCGTATTGCCCTTCGAGCTCGGCGACGATGTCGCTTCCCGGCGGGTGCTGGCCGGTAAGGAATATCCCGATTTTCATGACCCTTCGGCTCGGCCGGTTGTTCCGCTGCGCGCGGTCCTAGATGATCGTCGGCGCCGGGGCAAGACGATGGCGGTGGAGAGGGCGGGATGGAGAGCTTTGCAGCGAGCGACGGTGCGCGGCTCGCTTATCGAACCGACGACTTCACCGATCCCTGGCAGCAGGCGCCTGCGCTGTTGCTGCTGCACGCGGCGATGGGCAGCTCGCGTCGCTATTACGCCTGGATCCCCCCGCTCGCGCGCCATTATCGCGTCGTGCGCATGGACTTGCGCGGGCACGGCGCCTCGGAGGTCCCTCCGGCTGGCCAAACCCTGACGCTCGAGCGTCTGGTGAGCGATGTCACCGAGCTGATGGACCATCTCGGCTTGCCCTCGGCGCATATCGTCGGCAACTCGGCAGGTGGCTATCTCGCCCAGCAATTGGCGATGAGCCAGCCCGCGAGGGTGCGCAGCCTGATGCTGTTCGGCTCGACCCCGGGGCTCAAGCGCAGCCAGGCGCCGAGCTGGATCCCGCAGATCGAGCAAAAGGGCCTGCGCGGGTTTCTGGCCGAGACGATCGCCGAAAGGCTGCCGCTCGCCGAGGTCGATCCGGGTCTCGTCGAATGGTTTCTCGACGAAGCGGCAAAAAACGATCCCGCCTATATCGGTAAATTTGTGCTGTTGATGGCCAGTTTTGATTGGAGCGGTGAGTTGGACCGCATCCGCTGCCCGACCATGGTCGTGGTGCCCGGCGCCGAGCCGATCGGCTCCACCGAAAATTACGAGCCCTTCGGCCGCCTCGTCCCCGATGTCGAAATGAGGGTCTACGATGGCGCGCCGCACAATATCTGCGACGCCTTTCCCGATCGCTGCGCCGCCGACGTTCTCGATTTTCTGACCCGCCGCTTCGGCCTCGGCATTTAAACCGTCAGCCCGTCAAACCCGGCGGGTGGCGTTCGTGCCATTGGGTGGCCTGCTGATAGGCCCAGCCGATGCGCAACGCGCTCGCCTCGTCATAGCCACGGCAGACGATCTGCAGCGACAACGGGAGCCCCGTGGCGGTGAAGCCGTCGGGGACGGCCAGCGCGCATAATTCGAGCGCGTTGACGAATCGCGTGAAATGCGCGGGGGTCGTGTTCTGATCGACCGCGTCGAGCGACACCGCTGCCGTGGTGGTCGTCGGCGTCAACAGCGCATCGGCACCGGCGGCGCCAAGCGCAGCAGCAAATTCCTGCTTGGCCTCAGCCTGCTCGCGCAGGGCTCCGAGATAATCGCGCGAAGAGACGCTTTTTCCCGAGGCGATCCGCGGCCGCACCGCCTCGTCGATCGGCAGGCTCATATCATCGATCAGGTCGCCGACAAGAAAATAGGATTCGGCGCCGATGATCCGACCGGTCAGCCGGGTATAGTCGGCAAACCGGCGCGGCAGCTCGACCGTCACGATCTCGGCGCCGAGCCGCGCCAGTGTCTCGAGCGCCGCATCGTACGCGGCCAGCATTTCCGGGGTGACGCGGTCGCGCTCTATCGCCGGCATCCGCGCCAACCGCAGCCCGCGCACACCCCGCCTCAACACCGGCATCGGGTCGTCCGGGCTTATGCCGAAGGTGCGCTTGTCGAGCGGGTCCGATCCCTGCATCGCGTTATAGAGCAGCGCCGCATCCTCGACCGAGCGAGCCATTGGACCGGGTGTGTCGAGGCTGGGGCTCAGCGGCAAAATCCCGTGGGTGCTGACCCGGCCGATCGTCGTCTTGAGGCCCGAGAGCCCGCACCACGAGGCCGGGAGCCGGACCGACCCGCCGGTGTCGGTGCCGATCCCCCAGGGCGCCATGCCGGCGGCGACCGCCACCCCGGTGCCGCTGCTCGAACCGCCGGGCGTGCGCGCCACCGCCAGGTCCCACGGGTTCCAAGGCGTGCCGCGATGCTGGTTGGTGCCCCAGCCGCCCATCGCGAACTCGACCGTATGGGTTTTGCCGATCACGATCATCCCGGTCGCGATCAAGCGCTTGGCGAGGGTCGCGGTATAGGTCGAGCGCCGGTCGCGCCAGACTTCGGAGCCGCCGGTCGTCACCCGCCCTTCGATCTCGATCAGATCCTTGAGCGCGATCGGGATGCCGTGCAGCGGCCCGATCCGATGCCCCGACCGGATCGCCCGGTCGGCCGCTTCCGCGGCGAGCCGCGCTTCTGGCGCGTACACCTCGACAAAAGCGTGCAGCTTTTGGTCCTGGGAGCGGATGCGGGCGAGCAAGGCATCGACGAGCTCGACCGGCGAGAGTTCGGCCGGCCGCGATCTCGGCCGACAGCACATGGACCGGGAGAAACGTCGGATCATCGGCGAGCGGCATGATTTCCCCACCAAAACCGGGCAGCGCCGCCAGCATACGCCCGCAGCGCCGAGCGCTGTCAATCGCTGGCGTTACCCCAGAAAGCGAAGGCTTATTCTCTTGGTCTTTGTTCGAGCGCCATCCGGATTTTGATCAGCTCGCTTCGCATTTCGACAAACAAAGAGAGAAGGCCGCAAAAGATCAAGGCAACGACAAAACCGGCGACAGCACCGATCACGGCACGCCCCGGCGAGCCATGGGGAAGAGAGGCGCCCGCCGCCGCACCCACAACGATAAAAATCAGCGCGAAGAGCCCGTTCAAAAACCGGATGGCCCCGGCCAGGAGCTTGTTCATCGCGCCTCGAATACCCGGTCCTACCGGCTAGGCGCGGTGGTGTTTTGCCTCGGCGGCCGTCTTCGATTTTGCCGTGTGAAGGGAATGCTTGCCGGCCGCGTGACCGGAATGCGGCGATGATGTCCGCGCGGCATGGGTGCGCTGACGGTGGCGCACCGATTTGGCGTGCGTCGTGCCTCGATGGCGGGCGCCGCTATGCCGCCCCTCGGTCAGGACGGTGAAATGAACAAGACCGGAGTTGGCGCGCCAGTCCTCGGAGGACGGGGTGTACGACGCAAAGGAGATGCCGCCGGCCTCGTGCGGCCCAGTCTGTGGATAGACAAAGCCGCTGGCCGGGTTGTCGCGACCGTGCTTGCCCGAGGCCAGATCCAGAACCGAAACCGAGGTCCAGTCGTTATCGGGCGACGTGTCGATGACCGACATGCCGCGCGTTACCCTGCCATGGTACCAATTGGCGTGATCGACCAGAATTTCGCGCGGGCTGACGACCCCGGAGACCACCGCGACATGGCCCGACGGCATAAAACGCGAGCGCTTGAAGACAAGGATGGCGCCCAGCTCCGGCATATGCCCACGCTGATAGCGGCCCGCCGCTTCGTCCCACCAGCCGCCGGCTGCCCCATAAAGCGCGACACCGGTTTCGGCGCGGGCATAAAGCACGCAATTGGCAGCGTGCACCTTGCGCGACGGTGAAATCAGGCCGGCAATAAGCAGCGTGCCCCAAACGAGGCTCCACCCCATCTTGGATCGCATGAAATGCCCCCCGGCTGCGGACGGCCGTGCGGGCCGTCGGTTTCTGCGATGACCGGCATTAGCCGGTTAAGGTCATTGGCAGCCGGTATGAAACCGCAGGTCGCGTCGGAAAATCACCATAATTCTTAACGAATCGCTGAAAAAAATGGCCGGTTCGTACTAGAACGCGGAGTATCTTCGGGGAAATGCGCGCATAACGCGCTATTGCTTACAATCGGAAGCCGAGCGCTTCCAGCTCCTGCTTCACAGACGGTTCTTCAAGAATCGCCCGAAAGCGCCGCACCGGCTCCCGCTCCAGCCGATTTTTCGGGACGATGAAATCGTAGTGCTCATCCTGGGCGGGGATAAATCCGAGCCCGTATTGCCGCGCGACGCTCTCGATCGCCACTCCCCAATCGGCGCGGCCTTGCGCAACGGCCGCGGCGACGGCGTTGTGCGATTTAGGTTGCGACCAATAGCCCGGCGGCTGCTTTCCGCCGAGCAGGCGGTCGGTCAGGATGCGGGTGCCGCTGCCGGCGTTGCGGTTGACCATCAGGCAATCGGGCGCGGCCCAAGCCGCCGCGATCGCGTCACAAAGGGAGCGGCCTTCGAAGCGCAGATCGCCCTTGCGGTGCACAATGCCTTGCAGCCGGCGATAGCCTGAAACAAGCGTCAACGCACCGGTCAGGAACGGTCGATTATATTCGTTGGTCTCGGAATCCATCAAATGCACCGGTGCGATGTCGCACTCGCCGCGCTTGGCGGCTGCGAGACCGCCCATGCTGCCGACATTGAGCGCCTTGACCGAGATCCCCCCGCGTAGAGCCGGCCGATCAACAGGTCGAGCCCGACGCAATGGCTGCCGATGACGGTGAGATCGGCGAGGCGGGCTTGGCCGATCAACCGCACCTCGACCAGCGTCTCGGCCGGGACCCTTTCAACGTGCCGGTCGATGGTGATGAACCCGTCGGCCTGGCTAAAGGTCGTAACCGCCCCGGACCCTTTGGCGGTCGGATAGGCGGCGAGCGCATCGCCATCGCCGGTGCGCGCGAGCGACACCATCAGATATTCGGTCCGGCCGCGCTCCGAAGCAATGCGCAACGGCAAGGTCGCCAGCCGCCGCTCCGACTTTTCGGCCGGCAGCCCGGCAAACGCGCGGATTACCGGGGCAACGAATTCGTGAAATGTGAAGATGGCAGAGGTCGGAAAGCCCGGCAAAATGATGATCGGCTTGCCGCCGGTCACCGCCAGGCACAGCGGTTTGCCGGGCTTCAGGGCCACGCCGTGCACGACAACGCCAGGGTCGCGGAACTGCGCGATCGCACGATAGCAAAGATCGCCCGCCCCTTTCGAGGTGCCACCCGACAGGACCACCATGTCGCAATGTGCGAGGCCCTCCTCGACGAGCCGGCGGAGCACGGCTTCGTCATCGGCGCCGATGCCGAGCGGATCGGGAATGCCACCCGCCTCCTCGACCGCGGCGGCGAGGATCGCAGCATTCGAATCATAAACGGCACCGGGTCGGATCGGAGCACCGGGGGCGATGATCTCGTCGCCGGTCGACAGGATGGCAACACGCGGTCGCCGCCAGACCTCGACCGCAGCGCAGCCCACCGCCGCGAGCATGCCGATCTCGCGGGAAGTCAGCACCTGTCCGATGCGCAATACCGTCTCGCCGCGTGCCATGTCGCTGCCGGCAAAGGAGATGAATTGGCCTGCCGCCGCCGGCCGGCGGATTTCGATGGACGGCTTGCCGTCGGCCTCGATCGCGTCGGTGTGCTCGATCATGACGATCGCGTCGGCGCCACGCGGCACCATCCCTCCGGTCGCGATCAGGCTCGCCGTGCCGGGCATGACCGGCAGCACCGGCTCCTTGCCCGGCGTTAGGACTTCCGGAAGCAAAAGCAAACGACGCGGCGCTCGCTCGCTCGCCTCGGCGGTATCGTCGGCGCGCACCGCAAATCCGTCGACATTGGCCCGGTCGAAACCGGGGACGTCGATATCGGCAACGACCGGGCGCGCGACGACACGGCCCAGCGCCTGCGCCAGAACCACCATTTCCGTGCCCAGGGGCCGAAGATCGAGGTGGCGGCGAAAGCGCTCGATCGCCGTGTCGCGATCGACGACATCGAGAAACTGCTCCTGCCGCGCAAGGATGTGCAGGGCCGCCGGGGTATCGTTCATGCTGGCACCTCTGGCGATGCTCCAATGTCATCATAAAGATAAACGTCGACGACGCTGCCCGCCGGATGGCCTTCGCCCGTCTCGGAAACAATGACAAAACCATTGGCCTCGACGGCTGCCTTCAGCCCGGTTTCGGCGAAGGAAGCGGCCGGCTCGACCGCCCCATCGGGCCGGTATCGCACTGCGCAAATCTCGGTCAAACCGACCGCCGACACGATCTTGCGCACCGTCGTCATCGGGCGGCGGCGAAACGGCAGCCGCGGATCCCGCCCGGCCATGCGGCGGATCGCCCGCCCTGCGAACATCTCGTAGGTCCACAGACACGCCGCCGGCTCTCCCGGCAGCAGCATCGCCAAGGTCCCACCGGCGGTGCGCCCAATTCCGGCGGTCTCGCCCGGGCGCAGCGCCACGCCGTGGATCGCGAGCTCGCCCGAGGCAGCCAATGCGGTCGCGCTCTTGTCCGCGGCGCCCGGTCCGGTGCCGCCGATGACCAAAACAATATCGGCGCCGGCGGCGAATGCATCGGCGAGACCCGCCGTTTCCGGCGTGCCGCCATCACGCTCGACGGCGGCGCGGATCATTGGTCCGTCGCTGTCCTCGACGGCGCCTGGCATCACCGATCCGGCGATCACGATCCGCACCCGCGGGCGCCGAACCACCAGGAGGCGGGTCAGGCGTGCACAGGCGAGCAGCCCGAGCTGGCGCGGGCCGAGCCGCGTGCTGCCTGTAAGCAATATGGTGCCGGCTCCGGCGATGGCGCCGCGGCGATGAACATTGTCGCCAGCCGCCACGGCCTCGACCATTGCAACGCCGGCATCCTGCTGGGGCTCGGCGTGATCGAGCGGCACGACGGCGTCCGTCCCTTCGGGCAAGGCGCCACCAGCGGCGACAAGGCATGCCGCCAAGACGATCGGGTGATAGGCACCAGCGCCCAGCGTTTCCCGCGCGCGCACGGCAAACCCGTCGAGCGCTGCGCAATCCGCGGCAGGGATCGGGTAGGCGGCGCAGATATCCTCCGCCAGAACCCGCCCCGATGCCTCCGACACCGGAACTGCTTCCGCAGCCAGCCGGCCATTTGCCGCGTCGATCCAGGCAATTGCCCGTTCGACCGAGCTAGGATTGGATCGAGGCTCTATCACCGCCATGGCAAGGCGTATTCTAGCCTATGAGGCCGTAAATGCAGTCGGAGATGGGCGCATTGCCGCGGAACCCCGGCCATATTTGGCGCCGGCTTGCAACCATTGCCTTGATTATAGCTTCCGCTCTTGCCGTTGCCGGGTATCGCATCGACAAGGTGCACCATGCCGTCCTCGGAACGAGGCCAGACTATGGCCCCTCTGCAATCAGCCCAGTGCCGAACCTGGCGGCGATCGACCGGCTGATCTGGGTGCCGGGATTGGAGAAAGGCTGGGTTCCGCAGGGTTTGACGATTGCGGCCGGCGATCTTTTCGTGTCGGCGTATCGGCGCCGGCGATTTGCCCAAAGCCGGGGGCCATGCCGCGTGTTCCGCATCGACCCGGCGACCGGCCGCGAATTGGCTCGGATCGATGTCCCGGCACCCTGCGGCCACGCCGGCGGTCTCGCCTATGCCGGCGGCAAGACGCTTTACCTCGCCGATACGCACACGCTGTTCGCGGTCGACTGGGCTGCGGCAGCGCCGAAATTTCGCGTCATTCCACTTGGCCCCGGCGTCAAAGGAGCTCTCGCCGCCTCGGGGCAAGGCGAAATCGGGCTGGGTGCCTACGAAGAAGGCCGGCCGGGCAGGATCCTGAAATATCGCACCACCGTCCTCGATGCCATCGAGGACGGGGCGGTGCTGCGCGCCGATATGGCATCGGCGGAGCTGGCGATCCCGAGCTTTGCGCAGGGTGCGGCCGTCGATCCATCGGGCAGGCTGTGGATCTCCCGCAGCGAGATCGCCTGGGGCTGCCTCGACCGCCTCGATCCGCGTACCGGTCGATTGGAGAGGCGCTACCCGATTGCCGGCGGTATCGAGGGTATTGCCTTCGACCAGACCGGCCATCTTTGGGGCGTCTCGGAGGCCGGAGGCCGCCATATCCCGCTGCGTTACCCGTTCTTCCCGGTCATCTTCCGGATCGATCCCGCCCAACTCCGCTTCGGCGATTAATCGACGCGAGCGTGAGCCGGTTCACATGCCAGCCGCGCGGCAAACCCCAGCTTACCCGCACCGGGCGCGCTCGCGCCCGAGAAGGAGGCATCGAGATGGCAGCTTCGTCGCCTGAGCTAAACCCGCAACCGCTCCCGCCGCGGTCCGACGCATGGGACGAGATATCGACTTGCCCGCCGTGGTGGCCGCAGCTGCTCTGGCAGCTGCACTTTCCTGTGGTCAAACATCCGGGCGGCGGC
Source organism: uncultured Alphaproteobacteria bacterium (assembly GCA_963702685.1). GTDB lineage: Bacteria > Pseudomonadota > Alphaproteobacteria > ATCC43930 > CGMCC-115725 > AP-15. Next base: position 124,900 of record CAVPDQ010000027.1, read on the forward strand.
CCCGGGCCGATCAACTACCCGCCCGTCATCGAGGACATCATGGCGAACCTCCACGTTCACACGATGTCCTATCTGATGCTGGATCAGAATGCAGCGCAGCAGCTGCGCCACAGCGCCGAGCAGCAACTCGTCAAATCGGTCGGCAGCCTGACGAAGCTCCATGACCAAGCGGTCAAGCGAGCCGCAGTGGCGACATAGCAAGGCGTTCCCTCGTCGGGCGAGAATTATCGCCCGGCGAGGCGCTTTGGGCGGCTCAGGATCAGGCGCGAACCGGAACGCCGTTCTGCTCGAGCACCTGCTGCAATTCGCCCGTCTCGAACATCTCGCGAATGATGTCGCAGCCGCCGACGAACTCTCCCTTGACGTAAAGCTGCGGGACCGTCGGCCAGCTCGAATATTCCTTGATCCCCTGACGGATCTGCGGGTCGGCAAGGACGTCGATGCCTTTGAACTTGACGCCCAAATGGCTGAGAATCTGCACCACCGCTGCGGAAAAGCCGCATTGCGGAAAGACCGGTGTGCCTTTCATGTAGAGCACCACCGGCGTGTCCGCGACTTCTCGGCGGATGCGTTCTTGAACCGTGCTATCCATGATCTTTGTCCTCGGTTTCGGGTAAGCCTCAGTCCTCGGGCGCGCCCGTTTGCAAGGCGAGCGCGTGCAATTCGTTGCCCATCCGGCCGCGCAGCGCCTGGTAGACCATCTGGTGCTGCTGGACGCGGGTTTTGCCGCGAAACGCGCCGGAGACGACATGGGCGGCATAATGGTCGCCGTCGCCGCGCAAATCCTCGATCGAGACCTGCGCGTCGGGCAGGCTTTCCTTGATCAGCCGCTCGATCGTCGCCGCGTCCATCGCCATCGTCCGATCCCCTCGCTCACGCTTGGGCCATATAGCCCGGCAGCCAAGCCTCGTTCACGGCCTTTAGTGCTGCAATCGATATGGCACCAGCACCAGGGAGTGTCAATTCGACCCCGCCCACCCTGCCGACGACACGAGCCGGGACGCCCGCGGCCCGCGCCGCGGCCAGCACCGGACCGGGTTCCGGCACCTCGACCAGATAGCGCGCCTGATCTTCGCCAAAGAGCCAGGCATGGGACATCATGTCCGGCGGGACCGTGCTCATCGTGACCCCGCATTCGCCCGCGATCGCCATCTCGGCTATCGCAACAAGCAATCCGCCATCCGACAGGTCATGGCAGGCGGCGACGTGTCCCGCCGCAATTTCGGCGCGCACGAAATCGCCGTTCCTGCGCTCGGAGGCGAGATCGGTCGGCGGCGGCGGACCCGCGTCGCGGCCCTCGACCTCGCGAAGATAAAGCGAAGCGCCGAGATGACCCTTGGTCTCGCCGATCAGGATCAGCGTGTCGCCATCGCGTTTCAACGCCAGGTCGATGGCGTCGCGGGCGTCGAGGAGGAGCCCGACCCCGCCGATCACCGGCGTCGGCAGGATCGCCCGGCCGCTCGTCTCGTTGTAGAGCGACACGTTGCCGGAAACGACCGGATAGTCGAGAGCCCGGCAGGCGGCGCCGATGCCCTCGATCGCTCCGACCAGCTGGCCCATAACTTCCGGGCGTTCGGGGTTGCCGAAATTCAAATTGTCGGTCAATGCCAAGGGTAGCGCGCCGACTGCGGTCAGGTTGCGCCAGCTCTCGGCGACGGCTTGCATCCCGCCGCGCACCGGATCGGCATAACAATAGCGCGGCGTGCAATCGGTCGCGAGCGCCAGCGCCTTCTTCTCGCCGATCCGGATCACCGCGGCGTCGCCGCCCGGCCGCTTGACGGTGTTGCCCATGACGAGATGGTCGTATTGCTCCCAGATCCAACGCTTCGAGGCGAGCGCCGGGGTGGCGAGCAGCCGTTCGAGGCATTGGAGGGGGTCGCGGTCGGCGAGCGATGCCGGGTCGATCTCCGGTCGCGGTGTGGCGGTGCGCCACGGCCGCCGATAGACCGGCGCATCGCCCACCAGCGGGCCAAGGGGGATCTCGGCCGCGATGTCGCCGCGCATCCGCAAGACCAGCCGGCCGCTGTCGGTGACCCGGCCGATCACCGCAAAATCGAGCTCCCATTTCTCAAAGATCCGGCGCGCCTCGGTCTCGCCGCCGGGGCGCAGCACCATCAGCATTCGCTCTTGGCTTTCGCTGAGCATGATTTCATAGGCGGTCATGCCGGCCTCGCGCACCGGCACGCGATCGAGGTCGAGCTCGATGCCGAGCCCGCCTTTCCCGGCCATCTCGACCGCGGACGAGGTCAGCCCGGCCGCGCCCATATCCTGGATCGCGACGATCGCGTCGCCTGCCATCAGCTCGAGGCAGGCCTCGATCAGCAATTTCTCGGTAAACGGGTCGCCGACCTGCACCGTCGGCCGCTGCTCGCCCGGATCGGCGCCGAACTCGGCCGAGGCCATCGTCGCGCCATGGATGCCGTCGCGCCCGGTCTTGGCGCCGACATAGACGACCGCGTTGCCGGGACCCGCCGCCGCCGAATAGAAAATCCGGTCGCGGCGGGCGATGCCGACGCACATCGCATTGACCAGGATGTTGCCGTCATAGGCGGGATCGAGCTCGCATTCGCCGCCGACCGTCGGCACCCCGACGCAATTGCCGTAATCGCCGATCCCGCTGACGACGCCCGCGACCAGATGCCGGGTGCGCGGATGGTCCGGGCTGCCAAAGCGCAGCGAATCGAGGAGCGCCACCGGCCGTGCGCCCATCGTGAACACGTCGCGCAGGATGCCGCCGACCCCGGTCGCCGCCCCTTGATAGGGCTCGATAAAGGACGGGTGGTTGTGGCTTTCGATCTTGAAGACGACCGCCTCGCCATCGCCGATATCGACGACGCCGGCATTCTCGCCCGGCCCGCAGATCACCCGCGGCCCCGTGGTCGGCAATGTCCTGAGCCAGACCTTCGAGGATTTATAGGAGCAGTGCTCGCTCCACATCGCGGCAAAGATGCCGAGCTCGGTCAGGTTCGGGGTGCGGCCGAGGATTGCGACCGCGCGCTCGAGCTCCGCCTCCGTCAGCCCGTGCTCGATGGCGAGCGCCGGCGTGACGTTGCTGCCGCTCGTCACAAGGCACCACTGTTCTCCTCTCCCCCCGCCGGCCGGGGGGAGAGGGTCGGGGTGAGGGGGGCCGAGACACAAGCCATGAGCCAAGCAGCCCCGCCGCGACCGCGCCTGCGCAATGGCATTGAGGATAGCAAAGGGCGACCGAGCTTGCGCCCGGCACCCCCCTCACCCTGCCCTCTCCCGCCGCGAGCAGAGGGAAAGCGAGAAATCTCGGCGAGCAGCGACATGTCTTTATTGCAGCGCACTCACCAGCCCGGCGAAGAAAGCCTGGCCGTCGGTGCCGCCCAAAAGCGGGTCGGTCGCGTTCTCGGGATGCGGCATCAGCCCGAGCACGGTGCGGCTGGCGTTGAAGATGCCAGCAATGGCGCGCGCCGAGCCGTTGAAATTCTCGGCATCGCCGAGGTCGCCGTCGGGACCGCAATAGCGAAAGGCGACCAGCCCCTCGCCATCGAGCCGGTCGAGCGTGTCGCGGTCGGCGGTGTAGTTGCCGTCGCCATGCGCGACCGGGACCCGGATCGTCTGGCCGGCCTCGTAGCCGCAGGTGAAGATCGTCTGGTTGTTCTCGACCCGCAGGTGGATGTCACGGCAGGTAAAGCGCAGCGCGTGGTTTCGCAGCAATGCGCCGGGCAGCAGGCCGGCCTCGGTCAAGATCTGAAATCCATTGCAGATGCCGAGCACCGGGGTGCCGCGGTCGGCCCGCGCGCGGATTTCGCGCATGATCGGCGAATGCGCCGCCATCGCGCCGCAGCGCAGATAGTCGCCATAGGCAAACCCGCCCGGCAATACGATCAGATCGACATCGGGCAATTCGGCGTCACGATGCCAGACTCGGATCGGCTCACGCCCCGTCGCGCGCCGCAGCGCCATGCACGCATCGCGCTCGCGGTTCGAGCCGGGAAAGATGACGACCGCCGTCTTCACCGACACCTCAACATAGCTCGATCGCGAAATCCTCGATCACCGGGTTGGCGAGCAAGCTCCGGCACATCGCCTCGACCCGTTCGCGGGCGCGGATCGCATCGGTCTCGGCGAGATCGAGCTCGATCAGCTTGCCCTGGCGGACCTCGCCGATCCCGGTGAAGCCGAGTGCGGCGAGCGCATTGCCGATCGCCTTCCCTTGCGGGTCGAGCACCCCGGCTTTCAGCCTGACATGAACCCGCGCTTTCATCCTCTGCAATCTACACCCGAGGTCAGGGCGCGGCGAGAACATCCCGCCACGGAATTGTCTCCGGCAGCCATCCGGCGTAGCGAAAGATTATGCGGCGGCCGGGCTCGCCATGCGCCGGCAGCGCGATCAGCGCGCTCGACACGGTGCCGTAGCCGTCGGTGCGAAAGCGCATCGCCGATGCCGCCGGCTCACCGGGCGGCGCGCGTGTGCTTTCGAGCAAGGCCTGCCACCCGGCCCAATCGCCGCGGTCGGGATCGGGGGCGGGCCAGTCGCGAAACGCCGGCAATGCCAGCGCAATCCGGCGCGAGCCGAGATCGTCGATATCGCCCGCTGCGATCATCGACAGCCCTGCCTTCAGCGCCCGTCGCTCCACACGAACCCCGCCGGCATGGCGCAGCCAGAACCCGTCGCGGCTGTCGGCGACGATCAGGTTGAAGGTGCGGTAGGCGCCGGGGTCGAGGTGGGACAGCGCTTCGGCGGCGGCGGCGGCATCGGCATGGTCGAGCGCTTCGAGCACCAATTCGCCGCGCGACCGGCGGTCCGGCGAGGGCCCGAGCGAGCCGGTGCGGTTCAGCACAGCCGCCACGACGCCCCAGTCGTTGACGCCCAGCCAGGAGCCGCCGGCGAGCAGGTCGAGCCCGGCGACGACCTCCGGCCGGTCGGGCCAGTGCCGGCCGGGCGGGTCGGACGCCCGCTCGATCGTCTCGTCGCGGTTGGCGCCGATCAGCACCGGCCAAGCATGGCCGGGACGGCGCAGGATCACCAATGTGCACATTCAGCCTTCGATACCGCCGTCTTGCCGGTGCGTTATCGCCATGCCATATCGCCAAAGGGCGCCGCGCCTCGGCGCATTCCTCGGGAACATAGACGATGCCCAGCTTTGCCGACCGCGAAAAAGAATTCGAAGCCCGCTTCAAGCACGACGAGGAGCTGCGCTTCAAGATGACGGCGCGCCGCAATCGCCTGGTCGGGTTGTGGGCGGCGCAACGGCTCGGGCTCACCGGTGAAGCCGCCGAAACCTATGCCAAGGACATCGTCGCGGCACAGCTCGGGCCGGGCGGCGACCGCCGGGTGGTGGACAAGCTGACCGCCGACCTCGCAACCGCCGATCCAAGCCTGACCCAGGCCCGCATCCGGTTCGAGCTCGAGCATTTCGCCAACCAGGCCAAGCAGCAGCTGATGGCCGGGTAGGGTCGTCCAACACCCTCCCGGACTTGACACCGCGATCGGTCAACCCGACCAGCAAGCCCGTCGTGGTCCTCAGCATCGACCCGATCAAGAAACAGCTTCAGGTCTCCGGCACGCCGGCACGCCGCAGCCCTTCCACGAGGCGGGCGGCGACCGCGGGGGCCAGGCCCTTTGCCATGTCGCGCAGGAGCGCGGCGACCGTCGGGTCGGCATGGGCTTCGCGGATCCGAGGCAGGCAATCCTTCGCCTCCTGATACCGGCCGAGATGGCCGCACAGCGAGAGCTTGACCCGCAATGCCGGGAGGCCGGAATTCTCGCGCAGCGATTCTTCGGCCCAATGCAGCCCCTCCTCATGCCGGCCGAGCGTCAGATAGGCTATGGCAAGGGCGTAGCAGAACGCGAACATGACCGGGTCGCGCGGGCTCAGCCGGATCGCCTGATGCGCGTCCGCGATCGCTTCTTCCGGCCGGTCGAGATAGGCGAGGACCAGCGCACGGTGGCCGAAGGCGAGCGCAAAGCTGGGATTGAGGGCGATGGCGCGATCGAGCGCGCTCAGCGCCGCGTCGTTGTCGCCGGCGAGCTCTGCGAGCGCCAAACCGGCAAAATCCAGCACCCAGGGGTCGTCGCCGCCGGCGGCGATCGCCTGTCGCGCCATGCGCATCCCCTCCTCGACATCGGCCCCCTCGGCCGGAACCCAGTGCCGGTTGCGCCGCATCATCTGGGACAGCGCCAGCCGCGCCATCGCCGGCGCATAGCCCGGATCGCATTCGAGGGAGCGGCGCGCCAGCTCCACCGATTCAGCCAAGCCCTCCCGGGTCCGCTTGCTCGCCTGCGCCTGGGCGCGCAGATAAAGCTGGTAGGCGTCGAGGCTCGTGGCCGGCCTGCGGCCGGCGCGCTCGATTTCGGCGAGGCGCAATTTGGGTTCGATCGCGCCGGCAACACCGCTCGCCACCTGGTCCTGCAAGCCAAAGACATCGTCGAGCGCGCCGTCGAAGCGCTCGGCCCAGATGTGGGCGCCGGTCGCCGTATCGATCAATTGGCCGGCAATGCGCACCCGACTGCCGGATTTGCGGACCGAGCCTTCCAGCACATAGCGCACCCCCAACTCGCGCGCGGCCTCCTTCACGTCGATCGCCCGCCTTGATCGCTCCGCCCTTGTAGGCAAAGCTCGAATTGCGCGCGATGACAGAGAGCCACGGGAAGCGGGCGATTGCCGTTGTGATCTCCTCGACGATGCCGTCCACGAAATATTCCTGATCGGGATCGCCGGTCAGATTTTGGAACGGCAGGATCACGATCGCCGGCTTGTCGACGGGCGGGGACGACGCGTTCGCATTGGAGGTGTCCGACAATTCGGTGACCGCGCCGACAAAGCGCACGCCTTTGCGGTTGAAGGTGCGGACCAGCCGCTGCGAGATGCCGTCGTCGCCGAGCGCCCGGCGCACCGCATTGAGGCGCGTCGTCAGCGCCAATTCCGAGACGATCCGCCCCTGCCAAACCGCCTGTAAGAGATCGTCCTTGCCGACCACGCGATCGCGGTGCTGCACCAGATAGGCGAGCAGGTCGAAGGCCTTGGGCTCGAGATCGACAACTTCGCCGCCGCGGCGCAATTCGCGGCGTTCGAGATCGAGCCGGTGATCGCCAAACGCCAGCACCACCGCCAACCTGGCCCTCCCGATCCGCGTCTTTGGCGAAAATCATAATGTCGCGATGACAAAGAAAAAAGCCAGCCGTAAAGCAAGCTGCCGGCTTTCGGCGCATCCTCCGCGAGCGTTTCGGCGCGCTGTCGCCCCGAACCATGCGAAGGAGAAGGAATGTTGAAGCAAATCCTGGCTGCGAGCGCGCTCGTCGCGATCGCGATGGCCGATCCGGCCGGCGCTCAGCAGGCGCCGCCCCAATCCGCACAGGCCCAGCGGGTCGCGGCAATGGTCAACAAGGCGGCCGCGCTCGTCGACAAGGAGGGCAAGCCGGCTTTCGCCGAGTTCAGAAAGCCGAACAGCCAGTGGCGGTTCGGGCATACCTATCTGTTCGCCTACGATACCAAGCTCAATGTGCTGCTGAACGCCGCCTTTCCGAAAAAGGAAGGTCAGAACATGGCGGGCAAGACCGATGTCAACGGCAAGCCGATGCACGACGACATGCTGAAGGTCGCGCAGACGAAGGGATCGGGCTGGGTCGATTACATGTTCCCGAAGCCCGGCGAGACCAAGCCGTCGCAGAAATGGAGCTATGTGACCAAGGTGGTCGTCGACGGCACGCCGGGGGTGCTCGGCGCCGGCTTTTATCCCGAGTAGCCGTTTCGAGTCCCCGTCCCTCCCCAACTCGGCACGGCGTGGAGGGAATGGCGGGCGACATCGGCAAATCGGGGCTCAATCCGGGCGATCGCCTTTGACCGTGACGCGGCGGCAGGACATCACGCCTCGGGCAGCCCGGCTTTGCGCAACCCTTCGGCAACACGGGCGGCGAGTTGCGGGACAACACCCTTCGGCAACGCGCTCATAACCCCGGCGATTGTCGGTTCGCAGTGAAACTCGCTCACCCGGCTCAGACAAGCGCGCGCTTCCTCATGCCGACCCAAATAGCCGCACAGGCTGAGCTTGAGGCGCAGCGCCGGCATGCCGCCGTTTTCGCGCAACGCCGCTTCGGCCCACGACAACCCGGCCTCGTAGCGGCCCGCCGCCAGCTCCGCGCGCGCCAGTGCTTGATAGAAGGAAAACATGGCCGGATCGAACGGGCTCAACCGGATCGCCTGGTGGGCCGAGCGGATCGCCTCGTCGGGCCGGTCGAGATAGGACAGAACGACGGCGCGATGGCCGAAGGCGAGGGCAAAGTTGGGGTTGAGCACGATCGCGCGGTCGAGCGCGCTGAGCGCGGCATCATTATCTCCAGCAAGCTGCGCCAGCGCCAAGCCGGCAAAATCCAGCACCCACGGATCATCCCCGGCGGCGGCGATCGCCTGCCGCGCCATCGCGATGCCTTCCTCGACCTCCGGGCCGGCGGGTGGAATCCAGTTCCGCTGACGCTGCATGCCGCGGCTCAACGCGATCCGCGCAATGGCCGGACCGTAGGCGGGATCGAGCTCGAAGGCCAACCGCGCCAGCCGTATCGACTCCGCCAAACCCTCCCCGGTCCTCTTGTACGCCTGCGCCTGGGCGCGCAGGTGGAGGTCGTAGGCATCGGGGCTCTCGGTCGGCTTCCGACTGGCGCGCTCTGCTTCGACACGTCGCAGCCGCGGCTCGATCGCGCCGACGACGCCGCCTGCGACCCGGTCCTGAAATTCGAAGACGTCGTCGAGGGTGCCGTCGAAGCGGTCGGCCCAGATATGCGCGCCCGTCGTCGAGTCGATCAGCTGGCCGGCGATGCGCACCCGGTTGCCGGCCTTTCTGACCGAGCCTTCGAGCACGTAGCGCACGCCGAGCTCCCGCGCCGTCTGCTTCAGATCGACGCTCTTGCCCTTGTAGGCATAGCTCGAATTGCGCGCGATGACGAACAGCCCAGGGCAGCGCGCGATGGCGGTGGTGATCTCTTCGACCATGCCGTCGGCGAAATATTCCTGCTCGGGGTCGCCGCTCATGTTGTGAAACGGCAACACCGCAATCGACGGTCTGTCGGGAAGAGCGAGCGGCGTGGCGGCTACAGACCGGCCGGCTCGGGTCACCTTTGCGGCAAACCGGTAGCCGCGGCCGGGTATCGTCTGGATGCAGCCGCGGCTTCCCGGGGTTTGGTCGAGGGCGCGGCGCAGCGCCGAGATCTGCTTTGTCAGGTTGCTTTCTTCGACCGCGGCTCCGGTCCAGACCTCGGCCATCAAATCGTCTTTCGAGACGACCGCACCGCCACGGCCGGCGAGCAGCAGCAGTAGATCGAGCGCGCGCGAGCCGAGGGGGACAGGCACGGCCTGGCCCGTCTGATCCACGCGGCAGACGCCCTGCCGGTCGAGCTTGAAGCCGTCGAAGAACAGGCTCTCGCTCGCCTCCCGACCGCTCATGCGCGCGACCCTCCGGGCACGGTAGCACCTGGCGTCCAGTATTATACCGCAAAATTGCCGCCCAAGTGTGATCTGGCTCACACTTCACCGGCTCGATCGATTTCGGAGAATTTCGGAACTTTTCGGATCGGCGTCATGGCGCGCCGACGCCGGTCGACGGATCCTCTGCGGTCGAATGGCGAAAGTACGTTGCTTTTGGGAGGATGCCGTCATGACGCGTCGTGGAATGTGTGTGACTCTGGCCGGGGCGGCGCTGTTTGCGCTGTCGGCCCTGCCCGGGGCGCGGGCCAACACCGGGACAAAACCGGTCGCGGAGGTCGATTTTGCGGTGTCGTGCAAACCGGCGGCGCAGCCGCTCTTCCGGCACGCGGTGTGGACCCTGCACTCGTTCTGGTATCTCGAATCGGTGAAGGAGTTCAATGCGGTCGCCAAGGCCGATCCGGGCTGCGCCATGGCCTGGTGGGGTGTCGCGATGAGCAACTGGCACGAGCTGTGGGAGCCGCCGACTCCCGCGGCGCTCGCGGCGGGTGCGGCCGCCGTCGCCAAGGCCGAAGCCATCGGCGGCAAGACCGAGCGCGAGAAGGCCTACATCGCGGCGATCGCCGTCTTCTACAAGGACAGCGGCACGCTCGACCACCACACCCGCGCCCTTGCCTACGAGAAGGCGATGGCGGACCTCCACCAGCGCTGGCCGGACGACCGCGAGGCCGCCATCTTTTATGCGCTCTCCCTCGATGCGATCGCACTCCCCAGCGACAAGACCTACGCCAACCAGAAAAAGGCGGCGGCGATCCTCGAACCGCTCTTTGTTGCAGAGCCGAACCATCCGGGTGTCGCGCACTACCTGATCCACAGCTACGACGAGCCGCCGCTCGCCGCGAAGGGGCTGCCGGCGGCGCGCCGCTATGCCCAGATCGCGCCCGACGTGCCGCACGCGCTGCACATGCCGGGCCACATTTTCACCCGGCTCGGCTACTGGCAGGAATCGATCGACAGCAACCGGCGTGCGGCGGCTGCCGGCCAAGCCTATGCCAAGACGGCGTTCGGCGAGGGCGTCGCCCTGGCCCAGTCGCTGCACGCAATGGATTACCTCGCCTACGCCTATCTGCAAAAGGCAGAGGACCAGCAGGTGCTGACGCTGATTGATGAAATTGCAACGTTCAAACGGGCGACGCCGCAGACCCGCGGGACCGCCTACGCGATGGCCGCGATCCCGGCCCGCTATGCGCTCGAGCGGCAAGATTGGGCGCTCGCAGCCAAGCTCGAAAAGCCCAAGGCAGAAGTCGGCTGGGACAAATTCCCGCCGGCCGGCGCGATCCTCGACTTTGCCCGCGCGCTCGGCGATGCGCACACCGGAGACCTCGCCGCCGCCGGTACCGAGATCGACCAGCTCGCGGCCACCCGCGACGCTCTCAAAACCAAGAACAAGTACTGGTCCGACCAGGTCGAGGTGCAGCGGCTGGCGGCGGCGGCGGCGCTGGCGCAGGCGGCGGGCCGGCACGACGAGGCCGTCAAGGAAATGCGTGCCGCCGCCGATCTCGACGACGCCATGGACAAGGCGAACGTCACGCCCGGCGATATCCTGCCGCCGCGCGAGCTCCTCGGCGACCTGCTGCTCGACCTCGGCCAACCGGTCGCGGCGCTCACCGAATACAAGCGTTCGCTCGCCAACGCCCCCAACCGCTTCCGCAGCCTCATCGGCGAGGCCCGCGCGGCCAAAGGGGCGGGCGACGCGGCGGCAGCGCACGAGGCCTATCGCAAGCTCCTCGCACAGTGCCCGTCGGCGGCGCCCGAGCGCCCCGAGCTCGCCGAGGCTAAAGCCTATCTGACAAACTGAGCCGGCATTGCATCACTTCTCCGGCACGCCGGCCTTGCGCAGGCCCTCGGCCATGCGGGCGAGGATTTCGGGGGCGAAACCCTTGGCCGGGCCGCGGATGATCGTGGCGACTGTCGGCTCGCACCCGCTTTCGCGCACCTGGCGCAGGCACGCGGCGGCCTCGTCGAGCCGTCCGAGATGGCCGCACAGGCTCAGCTTGAGGCGCAGCCCGGGCAGCCCGGCATTCTCCTGCACCGCCTCCTCGGCCCAGGCCAGGCCCTCTTCCCAGCGGCCGGCGGCGAGGTGCGCCCAAGCCATCGCCTGCACAAACATGAACCGGTGCGGGTCGCGCGGGCTCAGCCGCATCGCCTGCTGCGCCGCCGGGATCGCCTCGTCGGGGCGGTTGAGAAACACCAGCACCAGCGCGCGGTGGCCCCAGGCGAGGGCGAGATTGGGGTTGAGCGCAATCGCGCGCTCGCTCGCACCGAGGGCGGCGTCGTTGTCGCCGGCAAGAAATGCGAGCGCAAAGCCCGCCGCCGTCAACACCTCGGGGTCGGCCCTGGCGGAGGCGATTGCCTGGCGCGCCATCCGAACCCCTTCGTCGATCTCCGGGCCGGGGTCCGGGATCCAGTGGCGATTGCGCTGCGTGCAGCGGCACCCGCTGATCGCCACCATCACCGCGGCATATCCGGGATCGAGAGCCAGCGCCTGCTGCAACAGCCGAACCCCCTTGGCGAGGCCCTCCCTGCCCCGCTCGTAACCCCGCGCCCGCCCGCGCAAGTAGAGGTCGTAGGCGTCGAGGCTGTCGGTCGGCTTGCGGCTGGCGCGCGCGATCTCGGCGAGGCGCAGCTGCGGCCCGACCGCGCCGGCAACGCCGCCCGCTACCTCGTCCTGCAAGGCAAAGACATCGTCGAGGGCGCCGTCAAAGCGTTCGGCCCAGATATGTGCGCCGGTCGCGGTGTCGATCAGCTGTCCGGCGATGCGCACCCGGTTGCCGGATTTGCGCACCGAGCCTTCGAGCGCATAGCCCACGCCCAGCTCGCGCGCGACCTGCTTCACGTCGACGGCCCTGCCCTTGTAGGTGAAACTGGAGTTACGGGCGATCACCGAGAGCCACGGGAAGCGGGCGATCGCGGTCGTGATTTCCTCGACCATGCCGTCCACGAAATAGTCCTGCTCGCGATCTCCGGTCAGGTTCTCGAACGGCAGCACCGCAAGCGACGGCTTGTCGGCGGCCGGCACAGATGCGCCGGGTGCCACCGGGTCCGGCAATTCCCTGACCTCGCCGATAAAGCGCACACCTTTGCGATTAAAGGTGCGGATCAGCTGTTGCGTCGAACCGTCGTCGCCGAGCGCCCGACGCACGGCATTGATCCGCGTCGTCAACGCCGATTCCGAGACGATCCGGCCGCCCCACACCGCCTGCAACAGATCATCCTTGCTGACCACTCGGTCGCGGTGCCGCACAAGGATAGGCCAGCAAATCGAGAGCTTTGGGCGCGAGATCGACCGGCTCGCCGCCGCGGCGCAATTCGCGGCGCTCGATGTCGAGCCTCAGATCCCCGAACGCCAGAACCATTCCGGCTCCCCTTTAGGGGTGATGATAAGCCGTCGGTAAGGGAGAAAAAAGGAAGAAAAAAGCCGACGAAAAAGCGATCGATTTGGCTCCGCGTCACAATACGAGCCACGGTATTGATGGAGAGAGCAATGCGGCACCGGTTGGCGATCTCACCGACGCGACGCGACCTGATGCTGCTGCTCGGCGGGGCGGCGGCGTTCGGGGCTCCGCTCGCGGCCCGCGCCCGGCAGAAGGCGATGCCGACCATCGGGGCGCTCTCCAGCCACCCTGTCTTCGCCTCGGGGTTCCAGGAGGGGCTGAGTGAAGCCGGCTTTGTCGAAGGCGAGAATATTGCGATCGAATATCGCAACGCGGGAGACGAGTACGACGAGCTGCCGAAATTGGCCGCCGATCTCGTGCGCCGCAAGGTCGATGTGATCGCCGCATTCGGCGCGACCGAGGCGCGGGCGGCAAAGCACGCAACCGACACGATCCCGATCGTCGCATGGGCCGAGGCCAATCCGGTCGCCGAGGGCTTGGTCGCAGATCTCGCCCGGCCGGGCGGCAACGTGACCGGCATCCTGACGCTGGATGCCGAATTGATGCCGAAGCGGCTCGAGCTGCTGTCGCAGCTGGCCCCGACAGGCAAGGTCTTCGCCCTGCTCGTCAACCCGAAGGCAGCCTCCACCCCGCTCGTGATGCGCAGCGCGCAGGATGCGGCGCGCGCGAAGGGGGTGGAGCTCCGCGTCCTGCAGGCCGGGGACGACGTCGAGATCGATGCTGCGTTCGCGACGCTCGGACGCGCGAAGGTTGACGGGCTGATTGTGGCTGGAGACCAGCTCTTGGTGAGCCGCGCCGTGGACGGCCGCCTGGAGGTGATGGCGGCGCGCGGCGGTGTTCCGGCGATCTACGATTGGAGCGAGCTCGCCTGGTCGGGAGGCCTGATCACCTACGGCGTGAACCGCTATGCGGCAGTTCGCCAGATGGGCACCTGCGTCGGCAGAATCCTGAAGGGTGCCCGACCCGCCGATACGCCGTTCGCGCGGGCCGACAAGATCGAGCTCTTCATCAACATGCAGACGGCCAAGGCGCTCGGTCTCGCCGTGCCGCAGTCGCTGCTGGTGCAGGCCGACAAAATCATCGCATAGGCGACCAAAATCGCGCTTGGAATGGCTCTGTTTGATTTCAGAAGAATGTCGTCATGAAGCATTATGCAGACGGCCAAGGCGCTGGGCCTCGGGGCCGCCCTCGCCCTTCGCGCTGCTCACGCGGCGAATTGTAGCGAAAAATTCCTCCTGAGTGTGATCTGCCTCACACCTCCAGAAGGGTTTGGTTCGGATTGTTTCGGATCGGCCTCGTTAGTGCCGAAGCTCTGGCCGGCAGGTCCTCCGGCCTCGAATGGCGTCGATGCGTCGAATTCTTGGGAGGATACCTCATGGTGCGTTGTGGAGTTCGCGTGGTTCTCGCCGGGGCCGCGCTTTTTGCCCTCGCCGTCCACTCTGGCGCGCGGGCCGACACCGGAGCAAAGCCGGTCGAGGAGGTCGGTTTCGCGATCTCGTGCACCCCGGCCGTGCAGCCGGCGTTCAAGCACGCGGTCTGGACCTTGCACTCGTTCTGGTACCCCGAGGCGCTCAAAGACTTCACCGCAATCGCGGAGAAGGAGCCGGGCTGTGCGATGGCCTATTGGGGCGAGGCGATGAGCCGCTGGTACCCGCTGTGGTACCCTCCGTCGCCGGCCGCGCTGAAGGCGGGTTCCGAGGCGGTCGCCAAGGCGCAGGCGGCATCGAGCAAGACCCCGCGCGAAGAAGCCTATATCGCGGCGATCGCCGCCTTCTACCGTGACAATGACAAGCTCGACCACGCCAAGCGGGCGCTCGCTTATGAAAAGGCGATGGAGCAGGTCTATCTGAAATACCCCGACGACCGCGAGGCCGCGGTCTTCTATGCGCTTGCACTCGTCACGACGGCGCCCAAGACCGACAAGACCTACGCCAACCAGAAACAGGCGGCGGAGATCCTGAACAAGATCTGGAAGGAGGAGCCGAACCATCCGGGGGTCGTGCATTACCTGATCCATGCCGACAACTCGCCGACATACGCCGCGGCAGGCCTCGACGCAGCGATTTGTTATTCGAAGATCGCGCCAGACGTGCCGCACGCCTTGCACATGCCCTCGCACATCTTCACCCGGCTCGGCATGTGGCAGCAATCGATCGACTCTAACGTTGCCGCCAAAGCCGCGGCACTCGCTTATGTGGCAAAGACCCTCGGACCCGGCGGCTATGACAGCAACACCGTCCATGCGATGGATTATCTCGAATACGCCTATCTGCAGACCGCGCAGGACGGCCCGGCGAAAGCGGTCGTCGACGAGCTTTTGAGCTTCCGCAAAAGCGATGCCCCGAACCTGCCCATCGCTTACGCGGTTGCCGCGATTCCCGTGCGCTTTGCGCTCGAACGGCGCGACTGGCCGGCCGCGGCTGCGCTGACCGAGCCGGCGATCGGGTTCCCGCTCGAAAAATTTCCGTGGGCCGAAGCGATGATCGCCTTCGCCAACGCGCTCGGCGACGCGCGGACCGGCAACATCGCAGGCGCACAGGCGGCAATCGCCAAGCTGCAAGCGCTCGAAGACAAGCTGAAGGGCAAGGACACCTATTGGACGAGCCAGGTCGAGGTGCAGCGGCTGGGCGCGGCGGGCATCCTCGCCCACGTCCAGGGCGACGACAAAAAGGCGGTCGAATTGGTGCGCGCCGCGGCCGATCTCGAAGCGACGATGGACAAGCATCCAGCGACGCCGTCCCCGGTATTGCCGGCGCGCGAGCTGTTGGCCGACTTGCTCCTCGAGCTCCACCAGCCGGCGGCGGCGCTGACCGAGTACCGGGCGGTTCTGCACACGGACCCCGACCGCTTCCGCAGCCTGTTGGGCGAGGCGCGCGCCGCCAAGGCGGTGGCTGACGCGGCAACCGCGCGCGGCGCCTATCAAAAGCTCGTCGCGCTCAGCAAACCCAGCGGCCCGGCGCGGCCCGGCTTGGCCGAAGCCAAAGCCTATCTGACGAACTGACCGCCGGAAAATGCTTGTTGCTCTATCTGATTTCGGAAAGATGTCGTCATGAAGCATTGCGGAGTTCGAGTTTAACGGTCCCTGTAGCTGGAAAACTATCATGAGAAAGTTCATGGTCGAACGCGAGCTGCCTTTGATCCGGCAATGGCAGAAGGACAACGCACAAAGCTTGCCGCGCAAATCTGCGGCTCCGGGCGGCTGAGCGGCACAGATGGACCCGCTCCAGACAGCGGCGGCGATTGGCAGCGGCGTGATCGTCGGTTTTACGCTCGGCCTGGTCGGCGGCGGCGGCTCGATTCTCGCGGTGCCGTTGCTGCTCTATGTGGTGGGGATGCCGGACCCGCATTTGGCGATCGGCACCAGTGCTGTCGCGGTCGCGGTCAACGCGTTCGCCAATCTCGTGCCGCACGCGCGTGAGCAGCATGTTCGCTGGCATCCGGCGCTGGTCTTCGCCGCCGCCGGATTGGCTGGCGCTTTCGCCGGCTCGTCGATCGGCAAGGCGGTGGATGGACGCCGGCTCTTGATCCTGTTCGCGCTCCTAATGCTGCTCGTCGCGGCGATGATGCTGCGCGGGCGCAAGGCCGGTTCTGGCCCGGTGGGCGCGGAGCGGCGCGTCGATCTTTGGCGGCTCGGTCCGATCGGGCTCGGGATCGGCTCGCTTTCCGGGTTCTACGGGATCGGCGGCGGGTTCCTCGTGGTGCCCGGTCTGGTCCTCGGGACCGGCATGCCGACGATCGCGGCGATTGGGTCCGCGCTGGTGGCGGTCGGGGTTTTCGGCACCACGACGGCGCTCAATTATGCCGCCTCCGGACTCGTTGATTGGCCGGTCGCGCTGCTGTTTATCGCCGGTGGCATCGGGGGCGGATGGATCGGCGCGCGTCTGGCGCAACGGCTCTCGGCACAACGCCAAACGTTGACGCGGTTGCTCGGGTGCATGCTGGTCGTGGTGTCGGGCTACATGCTGTATCGGAGCCTGAAGTGACGGCGCTGAGAGCCGACGCCCCCGCCGTATATGTTCGGGAAGCGCACTCCGACGGGACGCGCCGGCCGGTCCATCGGCCAGCAAGCCGCGGCAGCAACATCAGAATCAACCGGAGAATGGAGGAGCAGATGAACACTCTCAACGCAAACACAGCGGACGGCGCGCCGCGCCGAAATTTCTTTCGCCTCGCCGGGGCAACGATGCTTGGGCTCGCTGGACTTACGTCCGCCGTGTCGCGCGCACCGGCCGCGACACCGGGGGCGGGCGACCGCCTGAACTGGCCTGGAAAGCTCAAGGGACGCCATCGCCAGGTGTTCGACGCCTTTTCGGTCAACGGCGGCTTCCCGCTTTTATTCGCATCCACATTCCTGCTCACCGATCCGCCGCCAGGTTCAGCGACGGCGGTTGTCATTCTGCGCTCTCAGGGGCTCGTGGTCGCTGTCAACAGTGCGGTGTGGGAGAAATACAAGATCGGTCAATCATTGAAGATCATCGATCCCGAGACCAAGGCTCCCGCGGTGAAGAATCCCTTCGTCAATCCAAAGCCTGGCGTTCTACCATCGGACAATATGGCTGTTGATCGGCTGATCGGAAAAGGTGCGGTGTTCGGCGCCTGCAACATGGCGCTGCATGGCCTGAGCAAACGGCTCGCCAGCAACGCCGGCGTGAGCGCCGACGACGCAGCAAAGGAATGGGCTGCGAACCTGGTGCCGGGAATCACTCTCCTCCCATCGGGGGTGTGGGGTCTGAACCGCGCGCAGGAGGCCGGCTGCACCTATTGCACGGGCGGCTGAAGACAAGACGCCCGCTTAGGCTGGCCAATTCCCGGAGCGCCTACTCCGAGGCTCCGACCTCGGGAACGCGAGCTTGGCACGCATGGAGTCGGAGGGCGCGTGAGGATCGGTGTGAATATTCGCGGGTCTTCTCTTCTTGCGCGGCGGGCCGTTGCTGGACTCCTGATGGCGGGCGCGAGCGGGATCTCTCCGGCGCTTGCGCAAGATGCGGGAGCAGCAATCGCGGTGCACGGCACCGCCGGAGGCGCGGCTCCCTGTGTCACCTGTCATGGCGCGCGCGGGGAAGGCATCGCCGCAAACGGCTTTCCTCGCCTGGCGGGCCTCCCGGCGCCCTATATCCGCGCCCAATTGAGCGCGTTCGCGGATGGACAGCGCGATAACCCGGTGATGGCGCCGATCGCCAGGATTCTGAGCGCGGACGAGGCGCAGGCGGTCTCGCTCTATTTCGCCGGCCTTCCGGCCGCCGTCCCTCCGAGCAGCGCGCCGGTGGCCGCCGGCCCCGGTGCCCTCCTGGCGCTCGATGGACGCTGGTCCGACAAGGTTCCTCCGTGCGTCGCCTGTCACGGCCCCGGCGGGATCGGTGTCGGCGCCAGCTTTCCGCCGCTCGCGGGCCAGCCCGCCCCTTACCTTGAAGCACAGCTCGAGGCATGGCAGCAAGGCAAGCGCCCGCCCGGCCCGCTGGGGCTGATGCAGGCGGTGGCGCAGCGGCTCGGCCCGTCCGATATCACGGCCGTGGCCCGGTGGTTCGCGGCCCAGCCTGCTGGAGGCGGCCGATGAGAATGCCGAGCCTCGCCCTGGTTCTGGTCGCGGGCATCGCTCTGACCGGCGCGCCGACCGCCGCTCGGACGGATACGGCGTCGAACGCGCCGGATCCCGCCATCCCCAACCAGAGCGCCGCGTTCCAGCCGCCCGCAAAAGAAGCAATCCCGCCCGGCCCCTATGGCGACATGGTCAAGCTCGGCCGCGACGTTTTCCGCGAGACCGGGAAATACGCGCGGCCTTTTGTCGGCAACGAGCTGAGCTGCAGCAACTGCCATCTCGATGCCGGCAGGCTCGCCAACTCGTCACCGATGTGGGCCGCATGGGTGGCCTTTCCGGCGTATCGGACCAAGAACCACCACGTGAATAGCTTCCAGGAGCGGCTGCAGGGGTGCTTCCGCTTCAGCATGAACGGCAAGGCACCGCCATTTGGCGACAAGGTGCTGGTGGCGCTCGAAACCTACTCGGCCTGGCTCGCGCAGGGGGCGCCGGTCGGCACCGACATGCCGGGCCGCGGCTATCCAAGGCTGAAAAGCCCCCCACTGCCGCCCGACTTTGCGCGCGGTCGGATCGTCTATCAGCAGCATTGCGCGCTGTGCCACGGCCCGCACGGGGCCGGGCAGTCGGCGGGGGGACAGGTCGTGTTCCCGCCGCTATGGGGCGCCAACTCCTATAATTGGGGCGCCGGCATGCACATGGTGAATGCGGCGGCCGACTTCATCAAAGCGAACATGCCCTTCGGGCTCGCCGAGACACTTTCCGACCAGGATGCCTGGGATGTGGCCTTGTTCGTGGACAGCCACGAGCGTCCGTCAGACCCGCGCTTTACCGGCAATCTCGGCGAAACAAGACGGCTGTTCCACAACTCGCGCTGGTCGATGTACGGGCAAACCGTAGCCGGGCATGTGTTGGGCAGTGGATTGATGCCGGCAGGAGGCACCGGGCAGCAGAAATAAACGGCGCGGCAGACGAGTTTTCTGGAACCGGGCACGACTTGGCGACGAAATCGAGGCTTTCAAAGGGCCTCGCGCCAAGCCCGAAACCCGTGCCCGGCCTCGGAAAGAGCGGCGCTTGCGAGGCCGAGGTGCCGGTCGGCTCGCTCTCTTTCCGGCGGCGCGGCAGAGGCGCAATTCACACCGGCCGGTCGCCTTTGACGGTGACGCGGTTGCCCGAGCGGGTGTGCGGCCAGTAGTCCCACATCGCGTGGTGCTGCACGCAGCGGTTGTCCCAGAAGGCGATCGAGTTCTCCTGCCAGCGAAAGCGGCATTGGAACAGCGGGTTGGCCATGTGCTTGTAAAGATATTGCAGGATGCCGGTGCTCTCATCGCGCGGGATGCCGTTGATGTAGCGGGTAAAGCCCTCGTTGACGTAGAGCGCCTTCCTGTCGGTCACCGGATGGGTGCGCACGACCGGATGATCGGCAAAGGGGTAGCTGTCCTTGTCCTTGACCCCGTAATTCGCGTATTGCCCGCGGTAATGCTCGCCGTCGTGGCGCGCGGTCAGCCCGTCGAGATAGGCCTTCATCCGCTCCGACAGCGCCTCGTAGGCGGCGTACATGTTGGCGAAGAGCGTGTCGCCGCCGCGGGGCGGACATTGGCGGATATAGAGGATCGAGCCCATCGGCGGCTCGGGATCGCACGACACGTCGGTGTGCCAGCCCTCGCCGTTGGCGCGCGGGGAATCCTTGTCGGCGTGGATAACCATCAATTCTGGATGGCCCGGCGCATGCGGCGCCGCCGGATGGAGGTGCAATTCGCCAAAGCGGCGCCCGAAATCGAGGTGTTGCTCCGGCGTCAAATGCTGGTCGCGGAAAAAGATCACCAGGTTCTCGGCGAGCGCCCGGTGGATTTCGTCCATCTGCCGGTTGCTGATCGCGCGCAGATCGACCTCGCCGACCTCGCCGCCGATGATCGGGGTCAGCTTGTCGACGCTGACCGTCTCGTAAGGTGCGGCTTCCTGCGGCGCATATTTGATCCGGGGCCCGTTCCGGCCGCGCAGCGAGCTCATCGGTTCCTCCTTTATTCCATGCAGCGGGGCTGTCGGTAATGTGCTGCAAAACCTATTCCCTCCCTCGGCCTCGGTAAAGCGAATAGGCTGTCGTTGCGGCGTGCCGCGCCCGGCTCACGGCGCCGCTCCGTGTCGCGCAGCTGTCGCGCAAAGAACTTTCCTGCGGCACAGAGTTTCGGCGGTTGAATGGCCGTGAGAACAATGTCGCTTTGAAGATTGCGGTGGCTCGCGGGCTACCCTTTAACAATCGTTAAAGGTCGGCGTTTCTCAAGAAAATACGTCGTATGAACAAGACTATCTCCTGCTTGATGAAAATAAGGAATCATCCCCGGCCGACCCCGGCAGCTAGCCGCCGGATCGCCGCAAAAACGCTCCTGATCGAATAGCAGCGCAGGGAGGTTGACAGGCCCGATTTTGCCTGTTTAGCTCGCGTTGTTCCTCCCCGTCCTACCCGGATGCATTCCCAACAATCCGGGGCGACACCGATCTGCATCCCACTGCCCATCCAATACCATCGGCATGGCGACGCGCTTGCTGTGCCCGGCGCTGGGATGCCCCAACGAGAAGGAGACGCTGTCGGATGCCCTTGCGACAGACGATCGGCATTTCCCTTGCCGTGATGATGGCTTCCACAGGCGCCTTCGCCGAGGTGCCCGACAAGACCAGCCAGCACCATCCCGGCGATACCCCCAACACCAGGCCGCACAGCTCCGTTTCCCGGTCCCCCGCATCCCATCATGCCGCACGGTCGCACCGGGTCGCGCATCGATCCGGGCGGCACTGGCACCATCAGGCATCCTATCGCGTTGCGAGCATTGGGCCGGCCGATGGCGACGCAATTGCCGGGCACGCGACCGGATCGGTTCAGGTCGGCGCCGCCGCCTGGTATGACCTGGTCGGGCGCTCGACCGCGAACGGCGAAATTCTCGACACGGTCACCCCGACCGCCGCGCACCGCTCGCTGCCGCTCTCTTCCTACGCCAAGGTAACGAGCCTCGACAGCGGACGTTCGGTGGTCGTCAAAATCAACGACCGTGGCCCCTATAATCGGCGCTTTATCATCGACCTGTCGCCGCGCGCCGCGGACGTCCTGGGCATACGAAAAACCGGCACCGGGGCCGTCGAGGTCGAGCCGATCGTGGGGCCGGCGGCCAATCCGACCGCCACAGCGACAACCGCCGTCTACCGAACAGCGGGCCTCGTCTCGGCGCCATAGAGCTTCGCGGGAGGCTCAGCCGGAGCGGCGATCAAAACTGCCGGTGACGCTCGATCCGGGCGGCTTTGGTCAGGGCTGATGAGCCGCGGCGACATCGGGACCGTTGCGCTCGGTCATCCGCCACCGGGCGAGAAATACTCGATGTCCTCGGGACGCGGCTGCCAGCCGGGGTTCCCCGGCCATTCCTTGGTGCGCCCGGCCATCTCGACGCCGTAGCGCACGCGGAACAGCAACGTCCGTTTCGGGCCGTTTTTGTATTCGTGCAGCTCGCCCGGCGGGTGAACCACAAACGCACCCGGCTCGATCGCGATCGTCTCCTCGGGCGTGCGCATCGTGCCGCCCCCCTCATAGCAGAAATAGATCTCGGTCGCCTCCGGGTGACAGTGGTAGGGGCTGGTCTGACCCGGCTCCCAGCACGCGATCGCCGTATCCCCCTCACCGGTCCGGCCCAGCATCTTTTCCATGTGCTTTTTCGGGTCAAAGACCTGTTCTGCCTTGAGATTGAAGCTGTACATCGGATCCTCCTGCGACCTCGGTCCAGCCTAGCGCCCGGCATCGCCGTCGGCAACGAGGCGAGGATCAGGATACGAAGAACAAGTTCCCGGTCGATCCGGCGCTGAGCGAGGGGTGGCCGGTCAGGGTGGCGACCGTGCTGGCGGCAAATAGCGGGCCGCTGCCGTCCGCGTCGTAAGACAACACACCGGTGCTGGTATCGTAAGCAAAACGCTGGCCGGCGGTGGTGAAAGCGCCGGTCTTGCTGGCGACGAACACCGCGGCGTCGAGGTGCTGCGCCGTCTTTGTGCCGTGGCCGTCGTCAATGCCGAGGTTGAAGCCGGCGTCGCGGAGCTCGATCGTGTTGCCTTTGCCGGTCGCGAAGTCGGTGATCCGGTTGCTGCCGGTGACGGTGAAGACAAAGACATTGGCGCCGCTGCCGCCGGTCATTCTCGTATCCGCTCCGGCGATCAGCGTGTCGTTGCCGGCGCCGCCTTTCAGGACCGCAAGGTTGCTGCCGGTAACATGCGAGGCGTCGATCGTGTCGGCGGCTGTGCCGCCGGTCACGGTAACAGCATCGCCGGTGACGCCGGCAAAATTGCCGTTTCCCAGGACCAGCTTGTTGCTGCCGAGGCCCGACAATGTGAACGTTTCGAACCCGGAGAAATTGCCGATGTGCTGCGTCCCGGCACCGGCCAGCGTCACGCTGTCGCCGCCGCCACCGCCTGAAACCGCGCCTTTGAAGACGGCACCCGGCTGGACAATCAGCCCGTCGTTGCCGGCGCCGAAGCTGACGGCGAGCTGATAGCCGGCGATCGTGCCGAAATTTGTCACGGTCGTGGCGGCAAAGGCATAGACCCCGACCAGCCCGCCGCCGATCGTCGCCGCATGATCGCTGCTGCCGCCATTGGTGACGGTGCCGCCGCTGTCGATCAGGACGCCGGCAAAGGCCCCGGCGATCGTGCCGAAATTGCCGACCGCCGCTCCGGCTTCCTCGATCTCGATGCCAATCAATCCGCCCGAGATCATGGCGCTGTCGGATGCGGCCGACCCGTTGGTGACCTTGCCTTTGACGAGATAGACGGCCTCCGCGCCGCTGCCGGTGCCCTGGATCGTGCCAAAATTGGTGATTGTGGCGGTGTTGAAGCTGATCCCGCTGTAAACCCCGGAGATCAACGCCTTTGTCGATCCCGCCGAACCGTTGGTGACCAAGCCGTCGGCGCCGGTGATGCCTTTGCCCGTCGCGCCGGTGCCCGAGACCGTGCCGAAATTGGTCACCGTCACATTGCCCGAGATGCCGGCGCCGACACCGGAGATCAGCGCCGCGGTCGAGCCGGCCGAGCCGTTGGTGAGCGTGCCGTTCCCGGCAACGCCGTTGCCTACAGTGCCGCTGGCCGTGACCGTGCCAAAATTGGCGATCGTCGCCGTCAGGGCAGTAATGCCGCTGGAGACGCCCTCGATCAGCGCCGTTGTCGATCCGGCCGAGCCGTTGGTGATCCTGCCGTTCCCAAAATCGATGCCTTGCCCATAGTTGCCGTCGCTCGAGATCGTGCCGAAATTGGTGATCGTCCCGCCGGCGGTCAGGACGATGCCCTCGGTGGGGCCGGTAATCGACGCGGCGGTGGAGGCGGCAGAGCCGTTCCGGACGACACCGGAGCCGTTCAGCGAAACGCCGACGCTTCCGGAGGAAACGGCGCCGAAATTGGCGACGGTCCCGCTCGACAGGTAGATTCCGGTCGCTTCGCCGATGATCGAGGCGTCGGTCGCGCCGGGAGCGCCGTTGAAGACATTTCCGCCGCCTTTCAAACGGACCCCGTAGGCGCTGCTGCCATCACCGATCAGACCGAAATTATCGACGTTCCAGCTGGTCGAGCTGTCCGCGTAGACGGCTGAAAGAGCGCCGGTGTTGGCGGTGTTGGTGACCAGGGTGACGATCACGATCGGGTTGGCATAGGTCGAGGTCAGCGTCACACCGGTGGTAATCGGGTTTCTGAAAAACGTCATGTCGGACTTCTCTCGGTCAGAGGCTCGCGCGAGCTGAGCATGGTTCGCCCGCTCACGCGATGAAGAAGATATCTCCGGTCGGGCCGGCGCTGAGCGCGGGACCGCCGGTCAGGGTGGCGACGCGGCTCGCGGCAAAATGCGTGCCGCTGCCGTCGGCGTCGTAGGACAGGACGCCGGTGCCGGTGGCATAGGCGAAGCGCTGGCCGGTGGTGGTGAAAGCGCCGGTTTTATCGGCGACAAGCACCGCGGCGTCGAGGTGCTGCGGCGCCGTCTTGCCGTGGTCGTCATCGATGCCGAGATTGAAGCCGGAGTCGCGGAGCTCGATCGTGTTGCCTTTGCCGGTGGCAAAATCGGTGATGCGGTTGCTGCCGGTCATCGTGAAGACAAAGACGTTGGCGGCGCTGCCGCCGGTCATCGTGGTTTTCCTGCCGGCGATCAGCACGTCGTTGCCGCCGCCGCCTTTCAGGACCGTGACGTTGCTGCCGGTAACATGCGAGGCGTCGATCGTGTCGGCGGCGCTGCCGCCGGTCACGGTGATGGCATCACCGGTGACGCCGGCGAAATTGCCGTTTCCCAGGACCAGCCTGTTGCTGCCGAGGCCCGACAGCGTGAAGGTCTCGAAGCCGGAGAAATTGCCGATGTGCCGGGCCCCTGCGCCGGCGAGCGTCACCGTGTCGGCGCCGCCGCCGCCGGCAACCGCGCCCTTGAAGACGGCCCCCGGCTCGACAATCAGCCGGTCGTTGCCGGCGCCGAGCGAAACCGCGAAATCCTCGCCCGCGATCGTCCCGAAATTGGTCACGGTCGTGGCGGCAAAGGCATAGACCCCGACCAGCCCACCGCCGATCGTCGCCGCATGATCGCTGCCGCCGCCGTTGCTGATAGTGCCGCCGCTGTCGAGGAGGATGCTGGCGAAAGTGCCCTCGATCGTGCCGAAATTGGTGATAGTGGCGGCGCCGGTCGTGACCTCGACCCCGATCAGGCCACCCGAGATCAGCGCGTTCTGCGATGCTCCCGCCCCATTGGCGATCATGCCGTTCGAGATATCGACGCCTTCACCGGTGCTGCCGGTGCCGAGGATCGTGCCGAAATTGGTGATCGAGGCGCCGTAGGACGCGATGCCGTCGTTGACACCTGAAATCAATGCCGCCGTCGACCGAGCCGAGCCGTTGGTGACCGACCCCAAAAAGAGATAGATGCCTTCGCCCTTGCTGCCGGTGCCGCGGATCGTGCCGAAATTGGCAATCGCACCGCCGCTGTCGAAAATACCGCGATAGCCGTCGGAAATAAGCGCGGCCGTCGATTGCGCGGCACCATTGGTGACATTGCCGCCCCCTACGATATAGATGCCGCCGCCACCGCCGCCCGAGATCGTGCCGAAGTTATTGACGGTTCCGCCCCCGTCCAAGCTAACGGCTTTGTATCCGGCGATCAGCGCCGAGGTCGATCCGCTCGTCCCGTTCCGGACGATGCCGTCTCTGTATACGTGCGCACCGACTGCACCGCCGGAAATGGTGCCGAAATTGGTGACGGTTCCGCTGGGAAGATAAACGCCTTCCGACGCGCCGGCGATCGAGGCGCCGGTCACGGCGGGAGCGCCGTTGGTTACTCTGTCGCCGCCTTCATCGCCTTTCAGAAGAATTCCGAAATTGGTGACGGCATCGCCGATCACGCCGAAATTGCTGACGTTCCAGCTGGTCGCACCGCCCGCGTACAGCGCGGCGCCGGCCCCGGTATTGGCGTCGTTGGCGATCGTGGTCCCGATCACGATCGGGTTGGCATAGGACGAGGTCAGCGTCACACCGGTGGTAATCGGGCTTCTGAATATCGTCACCTTCGACCCCTCTCAGCCGACGGCCCAGACCCTTGCGGCCGTCCGACAAAAATCCACTTGACCGGGTGCCTGGTCAGAGCGCGCTCAGGAACGCGACCAGATCCGCCTTTTCCTCTGTTGTGAAGCCGATGGCGAAGCGTTGGTCGTAGAAATCGACGACCTCGGCGAGGCTCGCCGCCGAGCCGTTGTGGAAATAGGGGGCGCGCGCCGCGAGCCCGCGCAGGATCGGCCCCTTGACTTTGCCGATATCGGCGCATTGGCCGGTGATCAAGGCGCGGCCGGGGTCGGTGACCTCGAACATCCGCCCGGCCAGCGGCCCGGCGGTGCATTGCAGCCGGAACACCGGCAAGCCCGCGATGTCCAGCACCGGCGGGGCTTTTTTGCCGGCGTCGGCGACGCCGATATCGAGCGGCGCCTTGACCGAATGGTCGCCGGCGGCGGGGGTGTCGTGGCAGGTGGCGCAAAACCCGGCGACGGTCCTCTTCCCGAGCGCGTCGTTGATCCCGGCGACACCGGTGATCGCGATCTTCTTGGTGTCGAACACCTCTTCGCCGCGGGCGATGGCGCGCCGGGCGGCGGCGACGGCGCCATTGCCCGGCAGGCCGCTCCATTTGTCGTAGAGGTGAAACACGTCGGGTGTGAATGTCGCGTTGGTCGGATTGCTGCCGAACGGGTCGTTCACCCCGATAAAGAATTTCGCGACCTTGTCGAAGAGCGCGCCGGGCCCGCCCGCAGCACCCGCCTCGTCGAGAAAGAACGCCCGGTCGTCGAACAGCTGGGCGGTATAGACGCCGGCATTCCTCGCGGATCGGGGCGCACAGGGTGGGTCGTGTCGGCGCTGGTGCAGCCCTCAAAGCCGACGATCTGGCGTTGCTGCGCACGTCGGCGGCGCACTTTGCCTGGGCGTGGCCGAGGGTGGCGTCGCGCGCCTGGCTGAAGAGGTCGGGCTCGCGCCCGTCCCACATGATCGTGCTCAAAAACCCGAGATTGGCCGCCGGCAACGGGCGGCGATAGACCGACACGGTGCCCTTTGTGCGGCTGGTCAGCCCGGTTGTCGGGTTGGTGTTGCAATCATAGGGGTCGGCCACATCGACGACCCGGAACTGCAATCCTTGCGCCGGCAATGGCAGCCCGATCCGGATCAGCCCTTTGCCGAGCAACAGCGCATAGGCTTTTTGCCGGGCCGCCGGGGTGGCGACATCGTCCGATGGGCAGGTGGCGCCATCGACCAGCCGGAACAACGGGTCGTTCGGATCGGCGGCAAAGCGGCTGCGGACATGCTGCGCGCGCAGCCCCCACCCGTCCTGCGGCTGGTGGCAGGTAAAGCAGGTCCGCCCGTTGCTCCCGAGATTGCTGAAGAACGCGTTGCCCGCGGTCAGGGTCGGCCCGCTCGGCTGGAAGCTCGCAATCGCGCCGCCGGGGTCGGGGTCCACCCGCAGCTGCGGGATGATCGCGGGCGCCGGCTGCACGCTCTGCACCGATTCCGGAAAGAGCCGGCGCATGTTCTGCAGGTGCGCGATCTCGCCGGCCCGCGCCGCACCCGCCTCATCGGCTTGCGCCGGGATCGGGCCGGCAAGACCGGCGAGCACCAAGAGCGCAGATACAAAGCGCAAAAAGGTCGGACCCACTCGCATCGAGATTGCTCCTTTGCAGATTTGCAGATTGGCGGCGGTGTATTGTGTTGCGGCTGCGTGGTGTGGCCGCGCCTCGGTCTCGACGACTCACTCCTGGAGCCGGTCATCTCTGTCTTGGATCGGCCGAACCAAGGTCCCGGAGTCTTCGTCGGTCGGCAGCGTCAGCGTGGGCCCGCTGCTCAATGTGTCCCGCAGCGCCCGCAGATAGATTGCGGTGTCCCAGAACGGGGCGATGGCGAGCGCCGCGACAAGGAGCGCCGTCGCGATCGTGGTCACGGTCCAGGCCCGCGCCAGCGCCGCCAACACCTCGGCCGCATCGGGCCATGGGCCGGGGAAGCCGCGCCGCCCCTTCCGCGCCGCCGTCGCGCGCCCTTTGTTCGAACGCTCGGCCATCACCCACCTCATCCGTTGCGATGCAGAGATGATGGCATCGGGTATGGCGTCGATCTGTGAGCCGGATCACGTAAGGATTTGGTTATCGGGCTCTATTGAGCCTTCTGCGGCCGATCCAGCGCTATGGAAGGGAGCTAAAAAATTATAAATTGGACGCAATTCTTGGCAAGACATGGGACCGACAGGAGATCATGCGTGGAGGTGGCCGACTCCGAGGACGTTTTCCAGTTCTACAGCTTTCGTTTCGACCGACGCGGCGGCGGCCTGTTCCAGCGCGCCGACAACGGTTGCTTTGCCCCGGTCCCGATCGGGCCGCGGGCGCTCGATGTGCTCGACGTGCTCGTCGGGCGTCCGGGAGAGGTCGTCACGCGGGACCAGATTATCGCCGCGGCCTGGCCGGGGGCGGTGGTCGAGGACAACAATCTGAACATGCAGATCGCCGCGCTCCGTCGGGTGCTCGATGAGGGACGTGCCGCTCCCAGCTGCATCCAGACAATCCCGCGGCGCGGCTATCGGTTTATTGCGCCGGTAACCCGCACCCGGACCCCGGCGCAACCGGAGCCTGGCTCGCCGCCGCGTGCGGAAGATCCCAGTCATTCGGATCGCCTCGCGCGGACGAAATCGCCTCCGCGCCACTGGGTCCGCCGGGCAATCATGGGCGGGGCCATCGGCGCCCTGGTGCTTGCCGTCGCCGTCACCATCGCGTGGCAGGTCGAGCCGCGCTGGTTTGCAGAGATTCGCCCGGCGCCGCATCTGTCGCTCGTGGTCCTGCCCTTCGCCAACCTCGGCAATGACCCCACCCAGCAATATTTCGCCGACGGCATCACCGAGGATTTGACAACCGACCTGTCGCGGCTCGCCGACATGCGGGTGGTCTCGCGCGACACCGCCTTCACCTACAAGGGGGTGCCGGTCAACGCCAAGCGGATCGGCCGCCAGCTCGGCGTGCGCTATGTGCTCGAAGGCAGCGTGCAGCGTTCGGGCAAAGAGGTGCGCATCAATGTTCAGCTGATCGACGCCGAGACCGACACGCATCTTTGGGCCGAGCGGTTCGATCGCAATGTCGGCGATCTGTTTTCTTTGCAGAACGAAATAACCGGACGGATCGCAGCCGCTCTCAGCTTGCGGCTGACCGCGTCAGAGGCGGCCCGTCCGACCCGACGGCCCGACGCGCTCGACCATATTTTCCGCGGTCGCGCCGAAATCTACAAACCGGCGTCGCGGCGAAATTTTGCCGCGGCGGTCGCCGAGTTCGAGCGGGCGCTGGCGCTCGACCCGTACTCTGTCGAGGCGCAGAGCCGGCTTGCCATCGCGCTGGCGAGCCGCGCGCTCGACGAGATGAGCGGCACGGCCAAAGCCGATATCGAACGCGGCAACCGGCTGGTCGAGCAGGCTCTGGCGACCTCACCCGGCAGCGCGCTTGCGCATTTTGCGAAAGCCCAGCTGCTGCGGGCGCAGCACCGCTGCGATGCCGCGATTCCGGAATACGAGATCGTGCTCGCCGCCAATCGCAACGAGCTCTCCTCGCTCGGAAATATCGGCCGGTGCAAAATCTATCTCGGGGCGATCGACGACGGCGTCGCGCTCGAAGAGCAAGCGATCCGCCTCAGTCCCGCGCGCGACCCGTTTCTCGCCGTCTGGTATTTCCGGATCGGCCAGGCCCGGCTGCTGCAATCGCGTCTCGACGACGCGATCGCGTGGCTCGAAAAAGCCCGCGACGCCAACCCGGCCTATTCGTTTGTCGCGACTTGGCTCGCCGCCGCCTATGGCCTCAAAGGCAATTTGCCGCGCGCCGCCGCCGAGCTCGCCGAAGCCCGCCGCCTCGGCGCCAACGGCTCGCCCGCGACCCTCGCCGCGGAGCGCGCTGCCGGCGACCGAGATTTCACCGCGCCGGCGCTTCGCGCAATGCTCGAAGCCACCTTTGTCGCCGGCCTGCGCCGAGCCGGATTGCCGGCGCAGTGACCTCGAGCGTCGCGCCTTGCCGGGTCCCGTCGGCTAGCCCCGTTCGCCGATAACCGGAGCCGGTGCCGGCGGCGGCGGGGCCGGAGGCGGCGGCGGTGCCTCGGCGACCGGTTGCGGCGGCGGAGCGGGCTGCTCCTGGGCGCACCCCGCGACGAGGGCGGCGGAAACCACGGCGGCAACCATCGCCGTATTACGCAACAGCCGCCAGCGGGCCGATTTTTCGGTAATTTCGGGCACCAGTGTCCTCCCAGGTTGGGATGATGGTGGATGGCTCAATCTCAAAGAGATTACCAGAAGCCAGAAACGCCGGATGCGTGGCGATAGTTCCCGCGCTAGCCCTTGATCGCGCCACCACCGGGACCGGTCAGTGAGCAGCTTCCTTCGTGCTGCCGCCTGAAGGAGACTATCGCGTGATGGTTTCTCCAACCTCGATCGGAACCGCGAATTCGCGCCGACGTTTTCTAGCGTCCAACGCGCTGTCGCGGCGTGGTCCCGCTTAGGTGAGCTGCCGTGCTCCTGTCATATAGCTTTGCGACGAGAGGCCGGCCGGCATCCGTCGGACGGATTGCGGGCGGCGCAATCATGCTCGTCGCAGCCTGTGCGCTTGCCGCGTCGGCAGCCCTCGCCGCGCGGCCGGAACCTGCGGGTGGCTTCGGGCTGGCGCCACCCCCCGCCACGCAGCTCTATGCCGACACTGAAATCGCCAAGCTGATCGGCAGCGCGCCGGCGCTCGTCGTCGCCGGCGAACGGCTGAATGTCGGGTTGCTGCGACGCTTCTACGCGGCCCACGGCTTCGAGCCGGTATGGACGACCCGGCCGGCGCAGGCGAATGCGCTGGTGAATGCCGTGCTGCATGCCGGCGATCAGGGTCTCGCTCCCGAGCTGTTTCACGCGGACCTCTTGCGGCAGACAGCGCGGTTGCCGCCGCTCGACCGCGAATTGTTGCTGTCGGACGCCTTCCTCTCCTATGCCGACGCGCTGGCCCGCGGTGCGATGCCGGTCGAGCGCCGAACCGATGACGAGGCCCTCATACCCGAGCCGATCGATGTCGCCGCAGCGCTCGACGCCGCGATCGAGAGCCCCGATCCGGCGGCGGCGATCGAGGCGCTGGCGCCGACGACACCGACCTATCGGGCATTGCGCCAAGCTTTAGAAGGCTATCGCTCGGGCGCCCTGGCTGGCGACAGGGCCACGACAAGCCGGTTGCGCACGATCGAGGTAAACCTCGAACGCCAACGCTGGCTGCCGCGGCGGCTGCCGCCGGATCGTGTCTGGGTCAACGCCGCGGACGAGCGGGTGGTGCTGTACCGTGACGACCGACCGGTTTTCCTGGCGCGGGTCATCGTCGGCCAAGACGAGAGGCAAAACCAGACCCCGGAATTCAGCACCACAATCGACGGCGTCTTGTTCAACCCGCCATGGACCGTCCCCGAGTATATCGCCACCGAGGAGATCCTGCCAAAGCTCGGTCGCGACCCGAATTACCTGACGCGGCATCACATGGTCATGCTGGCCGATGGCGTGCTGCAGCAATTGCCGGGACCCCACTCGGGTCTCGGACAGCTCAAGTTCGAGATGGACAACAGGTTCGGCGTCTACCTGCACGACGCCCCGGAAAAAATTCTGTTCGGCCGCGACGACCGCCGCATCAGCCATGGCTGCATCCGGGTGCAGAACGTGCGCGAGCTGGCCGCCCTCTTGCTGCAAGAACCAAAGGGTGCGATCGACCGGGTGATCGCGACCGGCGGCACCACCCCAATCAATTTGCCGGAGCCCGTGCCCGTCTTCGTCGTCTACCAAACCGCCTTTGCCGATATCAACGGCACATTGCAATTCCGCCCCGACATCTACAACCGCGACCCCGAAATCTGGCCCTACCTCCATCCGCTGCGCCAGCCGCTGGCCGAACGCGCCCCGCCGCCGCAACCCCGGGGCTGAT
Source organism: uncultured Alphaproteobacteria bacterium (assembly GCA_963702685.1). Taxonomy (GTDB): domain Bacteria; phylum Pseudomonadota; class Alphaproteobacteria; order ATCC43930; family CGMCC-115725; genus AP-15. Next base: position 156,752 of record CAVPDQ010000027.1, read on the forward strand.
GGCTGGGACAAAACCCCGCCATGACGATAATGTGGTGCCTGAGACTGGCTCGACGGCGCCATGACAGCGACCGCGATAATCCACAGCGACCCCGAGATTTTGGGGGGCACACCGGTGTTCGTCGGGACACGTGTGCCGCTGCGCAACCTGATCGACTACCTCGAACGGGGCTACAGCCTCGACGAATTCCTCGACGCCTTTCCGTCCGTGTCGCGAGAACAGGCCGTCGCAGCACTCGAAGCCGCCCATGCCAAGCTCAGCGCGCATGCGCATTCTGCTCGATGAGCAGCTGCCGCGCCAGCTGGCTCGCGAGCTGCGGGGTCATCAGGTTCGCACGGTTCAGCAGCAAGGCTGGGCCGGGCTGACCAATGGCGAGCTGCTGCGCCGGGCCGCAGCGAACGGGTTCGAAATCTTCGTCACCGCCGACCGGAATTTGCAGTTCCAGCAAAAACCCGCGTGGATCGCCGCTCGGCATCATCGTTCTAATCGCCCTGAGCAACGCGATCGAGGACCTGGTCCCTTTCGTCCCGGCCTGCTGGATGCTGTCACGCAGGTACGATCGGGGGAAATCCGGCAGGTCGGCATCCGAGACGATTAGCGCCAGCACATCGCGATAAAACCGCAGGCGCGATCACGACCGGTCACCCGCAGCCGCGCATGCCCCGGCCGCGACACCCCGGCCAAAAGCGAACGGCGCGGCAAGCGCTATTCGGAAATGGCTGTTTTCCGCCATTTTTCAGAATGCCTCGGGTGACAGGCTTGAGCTGCGAAACCGACCGATTTTCGCGATCGGTCGTTTGTTACCGATAATTTCGCCATGTTCGTGTGTTAGGGATGCGTGGTCTCGGGTGTGCAAACCCGGCGTACCGAGTGTCGAGCCAAGTCAGCGGGTTCAACTTTGGGGCGAGCGCTGGCTGCAAATCTGCTGTATCAGCAGCCAGGCGCTTTTTAGCGATGCTACCGTCGATTGCGGCAGGAGGGCGCGCTGAGTCGCCTCTCGCAAAAGCTCGGCGGGCTGGCGCCGCAGCGGTGACGCGGAAGAGCGGGGCCGGTATATGTGTCCGATCAGAGGATCGGGCGGAGGAGAGAGATGACGCAGGCGGCTCGCTTTCGCGAATTGTTGCGGCGGGACGGCATGGTGGTGGCGCCGGGGGCTTATGATTGCATCACCGCGAAATTGATCGAGGCGGCCGGGTTCGAGGCCGTCTATATGACCGGGGCCGGCACCGCGGCAACCTTGGGTTATCCCGATTTCGGCCTGGTGACGATGTCGGAGATGGTCGGCAACGCCGAGCGCATCGCCGCCGCGGTCGGGCTCCCGGTCATTGCCGACGCCGATACCGGCTATGGCAACGAATTGAACGTCTATCCGCACGGTGCGCGAATACGAGCGCAGCGCGGTTGCCGGCATCCATATCGAGGACCAGGGATTCCCGAAAAAATGCGGCCATCTCGACGACAAGGAGATCGTGCCGCGCGAGGAATGGCTCGCCAAAATCCGCGCCGCCGCCGCGCGCGCCGCGACCCGGACTTTCTGATCATCGCCCGCACCGACGCGCGCGCCGTCGCCGGGTTTGACGAAGCGATCGCCCGCGCCAATGCGGCACTCGCCGCGGGCGCCGAGATGGTCTTTGTCGAGGCGCCGCAGACGATCGAGGAGGTCGGCGCGGTGCCGCGGCTGGTGCGCGGGCCCTGCCTCTTAAACGTCGTCTATGGCGGCAAGACCCCGGACCTCGATCTGCGCGAGGCGGAACGCCTGGGCTACAAAATGGCGATCCTGCCCGGCCTATTGCTAAAGTGTGTGGTCGGCATCTGCGAGCAGAAGCTCGGCGAATTGAAGACCGAGCACCGCCATCCGGCGCCTGTCAAGGAGATGACGGTGCGCGAGATGTTCGAGCGCGTCGGCGCCGCCGAATGGGACGCGCGCCGCACCCAATTCCGCGGCCCCGCCCCGATCCGCAACGCCGCGGAATAGCGCCGCAGAACCCGTGTCGAGCAGGTGTTGCGCTTGCGTCGAACCATCGAAAAGCCGTCTTGGCCGCGCTCCCCCACGGCTCCGGTTCAGAATTGTCCCACAATGCAACGGTCATGGCCGGACGTGTTCCGGCCATCCACACAGCCGCCCGGACCTGGACCAGTGCCGCAGAAGGGGTGGATCACCGGGTCGAGCCCGGTGATGACGACCCGGAGCGGAGACGTGCAAAATTCACAGCGACCGATGGTGAGAAAGCTGAAGCCCTCCCTCGCCCCGCCCGGCGGGGAGAGGGTCGGGGTGAGGGGCAAGGGGCTGCCGCTCGCCGAGCGCGTTCTCTATCGCGACGGCCTGATGCTGGTGATCGACAAGCCGGCGGGGATTGCGGTCCATCCCGGCCCGGGCGGCGGCCCCGATCTCGAAAGCGGGTTCGACGCGCTGCGCTTTGGGCTGCCGCACCGCCCTGCCCTCGCCCACCGGCTCGACCGCGACACCAGCGGCTGCCTGGTGCTCGGCCGTCATGCCAAGGCGCTGCGCCGTCTGGGCGCGCTGTTCGCCGCGGGAAAGGTCGAAAAAACCTATTGGGCCGTCGTCGAGGGCCGACCGCCCAATGACCAGGGCCGGATCGAAACCGGGCTCGCCAAGGTCACGAAGGCGAGCGGCTGGAAAATGGCGGTCGATCCGGGCGGCAAGCAGGCGGTCACCGATTACCGGGTGCTCGGTGCAGGCGACGGCCTCGCCTGGCTCGAATTGCGCCCGCATACCGGCCGCACCCACCAGATCCGCGTCCATTGCGCCGAATTGGGCTCACCCGTTGTCGGCGACCCGGTCTACGGCAAGGTGCCGCGCCGAGGTCCGTGCCTGCTCCACGCGCGCGCCGTCTCCCTGCCGCTCTATCCCGCCCGCCCGCCGATCACGGTCACGGCGCCGGTGCCGCCGCACATGCTCGCCGCGCTCGGCCGGCTCGGATATGCCGCGGAGTGATCCGCGGCGCAGATTGAGGAAACGCGATGGCGGATTACGAAATCTTCGAGGCCGGCGACGTCGTCCTCCAATCCGGGCTGACCTATCGCGGCGCGCGCCTCGCCTACAAAACCTTCGGCACCCTCGCCCCGGACAAATCCAACGTCATCGTCTACCCGACCTCCTACGGCGCGCAGCATACCGACCTCGAATGGGCGATTGCATCGGGGAAGGCGCTCGACCCGACCCGCTATTTTGTCGTCGTCGTCAACAAATTCGGCAACGGCCTCTCGTCGAGCCCGAGCAACACGCCGCCGCCCTTCGACCGCGCCCGCTGGCCGCATTTCACGATGACCGACAATGTCCGGGTGCAAAAGAGGTTGCTGCGCGAAATCTTCGGCGTCGAACGGGTCAAGCTCGTCTACGGGTTTTCGATGGGGGCGCAGCAGGCGTTTCATTGGGCGGCGCTGTTTCCCGACCGGGTCGAGCGCATCGCCGCAATCTGCGGCTCGGCCAAGACCTCGCCGCATAATTTCGTCTTTCTCGAAGGCGTCAAGGCGGCGTTGACCGCCGACCCGGCCTGGCAGGACGGCTGGTTCGCAACCCCGCCGACACGCGGCTTTCAGGCGATGGGCCGGGTCTATGCCGGCTGGGGGCTGAGCCAGGCGTTCTACCGCGAGGAGGAGTGGCGCAAGCTCGGGTTTTCGTCGCTCGAGGATTTTCTGGTCGGCAGCTGGGAGGCGGGGTTTCGTCGTCGCGACGCCAATGATTTGCTCGCCATGCTGTGGACCTGGCAGCACGCCGACATCAGCGCCAACGAGCTCTATCGGGGCGATCTCGACAAGGCGCTGGGCGCGATCACCGCCAAGGCGCTCGTCATGCCGTGCGAGACCGACCTCTATTTCACGGTCGAGGACAACCGCCGCGAGGTCGCGCGCATGCGCCGCGCCGAATTGCGCCCGATCCCGTCGATCTGGGGCCACCGCGCCGGCAACCCCGCGCAAAACCCGGCGGACGCCAAATTCATCGACGACGCGGTCCGCGAATTGCTGGCCCGCTGAATCCGACCCACGGATCGACCACTTGTGATCAATGCGTGGACCGCCGCGCTCTACCCGGTGCGATCAACGGCAGACGAGGAAAATAGCTGCGATAACGAGCCGCATCGCGGGTCAGCAGCCGGTAACCGGCGACCGCGGCGTGAGCGCCGATAAAAAAATCCGGCAGCGGCGAGCGCTTCGCTCCCCCTCGCCGACGATAAGCAAGAAAACATTTGCCGGCGAGAAATGCGGCTTCGTAGGGAATCGCTTCACGCTCGATCATTTCCTTTGGCAGCGCCGCCTCCAAATCCTCGATGCGCGTATAGCGAATCGACACTTCCGCGTAGATGATCGGATTGATGACGAGGCGAGAGTGATCAGCCGCCTGCTCGACAGCGTTTGCCGACCACGAATACCAGCGCGCGTCTTCGGTCATCAGGTCGAGCAGCACGTTGCTGTCGACCAGTATGGCAGGCATCATTCATCGCGCGTCAGCGCCATGATGGCGTCAGTGCCCATGGCGACATCACCGCGTCCCCGCAAACGAGCGACAAGTCGCGCGCCGCGACCCGGCTTGCTGCCTGAGCTAGCCGGGACAATTCGCACCACCTTGCCGTCGAATTCGAAATCCACCTCGGTGTGTGGCAGCAGGCCGGCCCGCTCGCGGATATCGACCGGTATCGTCACCTGCCCCTTTGAGGTGATGCGCATGCCACTTTCCTTACTCTTGCACGTAAGAATAGAGGCACTCGCCAGCTCACCGCAAGGTGGCATCTGTCAAAGGGCGGCGAGGGCGGCGGCGGTGTCGGGGGGGAGAATGGCGCGCTCGATGTGGCGACGGTGCCAGAGCGCGTAAAAGAGGAGGTTCCAGGCGGCGCGGCCGGCGCGTCTTTGCGAGGCGGCGGCGAACAGCGCCTCCACCGCGTCGGGGCGACAGAATTCGGCAACCGCCGGCGAGCGCGCGACGAGCGGCCCGATCGCATCGGCGCGGCGCGCGATCCATTGCCCGACCGGCACGGTAAAGCCGCGTTTGCGGGCGAGCGGGCCGGCCTGTGGCAAATGGTCGGCGAGCCAGCGGCGCAGCAGCCATTTGCCGAGCCCGCGCCGCACCTTCAGCTCGTCCGGGAGGCGAAATGCGAGCGCCGCCAGCTCCGGATCGAGATAGGGTGTGCGGCCCTCCGCACCATGCGCCATCAGGCAGCGGTCGAGCTTGGTCAAGAGGTCGTTCGGCAGCCAATCGGCGCAATCGACCGCCTGGGCCACCTGCAGCGGGGTGCGGCCGTGTCCCTCCAGGCGAAGCTCGGCCGAGACGATGCCGTCGCGCCAGCCGGCCGGCTCGCCGCGCAGCACGCCGAGCCCGTCGAGCACGCCATGCGCCCGCGGGCGCCTCCCACCCGCCCACCAGGGGCGCATGACGCTGCGGTAGCGGCCGTAGCCGGCAAAAAGCTCATCCCCGCCCTCGCCCGAAAGGATCACCTTGAGCCCCGCCGCGCGTGCCGCGCGGGCCAGCGCCCAGGTCGGCACGATCGCATAATCGGCGGTCGGATCGTCCACCGCGGACACGATCTCCGGCAGCAGCTGCCAGAATTCCGCCTCGCCGAGCACGATTTCGACGTGCTCGGCGCCGACCGCCTGCGCCGCTGCGCGCGCTGCGGCGCGCTCGTCCACAACCTCGCTTTCGGCAAAGCCGATCGTGAACGCCTTGACCGGGTGCTCGCCGAGCCGCGCCATCATCGCCAGCACCGCCGTCGAATCGATGCCGCCCGACAAAAACATGCCAAACGGCACATCGGCGCGCTGATGCAGGCGCACGCTGTCGGAGAGCGCGGTGTCGATCCGGGCCAGCGCCTCGTCCTCGCCGAATGCCTCCGGCCCCGCTTCCGGCAACGCGGCGCGCCGCCGGCGCTCGACGACGCGCCCCTGGCGCACGACGACCGTTTCGCCCGGCAATACCCGGTTGATGCCGGCAAAGATCGTTTCGCGCCCGGTGGTGAATTGCATCTGCATCAATTCGTTGCGCACCGGCGGGACGAGCCGTGGCGCCACGATGCCTGCCTCGATCAGCGCCCCGGGCTCGGAGGCGAAGGCGAAGCCCCCCGGCGTCTCGGCGTAGTAGAGCGGCTTGATGCCGAACGGGTCGCGGGCGAGGACCAGGCGGCCGGTCGCCGGATCATGCAGCGCCAACGCGTACATGCCGCGCAGATGCCGGGTAAAATCGAGCCCGTGCCGGCGATAGAGGTGCAGCGGCAGCTCGCAATCCGACTGGGTCGAGAACAGCTCCGGGTGCCCGGCGCCGATTTCCCGGCGCAGCTCGATGTAATTGTAGATCTCGCCATTGCAGATCAAAGACGCCCCGCCCGGCTCGTGCAGCGGCTGGTCGCCGGTCGCCAGATCGATGATCGCGAGCCGGGTTTGCACCATGCCGACATCGGCCGAGCGATATCGACCGTCGCCATCCGGGCCGCGATGGCGCAGCGCCGCTTCCATCGCCCGCAGCGGCGCCGATGGCGGCGGCGCGCCGTCGAAAGTCATCAACCCGGCGATGCCGCACATCAGCGGGCCAGCCGGTCGAAAAAATCGCGGTAGCGGGCGACGACCGCCGCCTCGGTGAACCGGGCTTCGTAGGCGCGCCGGCCGGCCTGGCCGAGCCGCCGACGCAACATCGGATCCTCGCACAGCGCCTCGATCGCTGCGGCCAGCGCCGCCGGACCCCCGCCCGGCTCTGCCGGCAACGGCACCAGGAGGCCGTTCTCGCCGTCGCGGATCAGCCCCCGCGGTCCGTCGCTGGCGGTGGCGACGACCGGGATGCCGGCCGACCAGGCCTCGATCACGACATTGCCCAAGGGCTCGTGCAACGACGGGCATACCAAAAAATCGGCATTTGCCAGCAATGCCGGGACATCCTCGCGCCAGCCGAGAAACCGCACCCGGCCGCCGAGGCCGAGCCTCGCTGCGAGGGTTTCGAGAGACGGGCGCAGCGGGCCTTCGCCGGCGATCGCGAGCCGCACCTTTGGGGTCCGAGCCAGCGCTTCGAGCAGCAGCCCAAACCCTTTGTTCGGATGCAGGCGACCAAGCGCCAGACCATATGGATGCTCGCCGGATGGATGCTCGCCGGATCGATGCCCGCCGGATCGGATGCTCGCCGGATGGATGCTCGCCGGATGGATGCTCGCCGGCCGCTCGGGGCTGGACCGGGACGGCGCGCGCATCGGGGACAAAATTCGGCAGATGCTCGATCCGATCCCGCGGCCAGCCCGCGGCGACCGCATAATCGACGATGGCGCTGGTGTTGCCGATCAGCCGGTCGCAACGCCGGTAGAATTTCAAATCGTAATACCCCCCGAGCCGGGCAACATGCATGAAATCGCCGCGCGGGCAAAGCCGGGTCGCGCGGCTCATCCAGGTCAGGACGATATCGGGGCGCCAGCGCGCGATCTCGCGGCGGAAGGCGAGCCGGGTGGCCAGATCGAGCGGACCGCCGAAACGATGCTCGGCCACCGCCACGCCGGCGGCGCGCAGGCTTTGCGCGCGGGTGGCATCGCGGCGGATCAGCACGCGCTGGGTCTCGCCCGCACGCTGCAGCGCCGCCGCCAGCCGCACAAAAAAGGTTTCGGCACCGCCATGCCGCGCCCCGGCGATCGCCTGCAGCAGCCGCCGGCTCAACGCATCAATGTCTCGAACCGGGCGGCAACCATGTCCCAGCTGAGCCCGCGCTGGTCGGCGAGGGCAGCAAGGTGCCAGCGCCGCCACAGCGCGTCGTCGCGCAAAACCGACACCGCCGCCGCGACAAAATCATCATCGCTCGCCGCAACCCGGCCGGTGACGCCGTCGATCACCCGCTCGCCGACGGCTCCCAGCGGCTGGACGACGGCCGGCACGCCCATCGCCTGCGCCTCGGCCAAGGCGAGGCAAAAGGTCTCGCCGGGATCGCCGCGGTAGAGCATCACCCGCGCGCCGGCGAGGGCTGCCGCCAGGACCTCGCGGCCGACCGGCGCAAAGCGCCGCACGCCGCAATCCGGCGAGCCGATCGGCGTCGTGCGAGAATTGCTTCGATCGGACCGGGCCGCGCGGCACCGCCATAGACCGCCGCACCGGCGTAGATGTGCAGCTCGGCCTGCGGCACCGCGGGCGCAATGCGCGCGACCCACAGATCGAGCAGCCAATCGAGGCCGCGCAGCGGGTTCGAGGTGAAGATCGCGCGCGGCGGCGGCGGCTCGCGCGCCGTCGCCTGGCGAAACCGATCGAGAATGCCGTAAGGGATGATCTGCCGGCCGGCGCAAGGAAGCCACGCCGGGATCGTCTGCGCGTGATACGCCCCGGTGGCGACCAGGATCGGCCGCCAGCGCGCGAGCCGCCACAGATTGCGCGGCTTTTTCAAATAGCCCGCCGGGTTGTGCAACCAGAACAACCGGTCGCCGGGCGCCGTCGGACCTGTCCGATCACGCGATGCCCGCGATTGCCGATATAGAGGTCGCAGACGGTCGGCATCGGCTCGGCAAAAGCATCCCAGCGCACCCCTTTGTGGATCAGCGGGGCGGCGCAGCGGTTGCGCACCTCGACCCTGTGCCCGCGCGCCGCGAAGGCTTCGGCAAGCGCCACAAACGCCGTTTCGGCGCCGCCCAACGGGCGCGGTTTCGGCCATGCGGCCGTCAAAGGCGATGCCGTCATCGGCCATCACCACGCTCGCCATCACTCCCCGGCTTCGCGATGCAGCTCCGGCCCCTCATCGGTGTCGAAACGAGCTTTCAGATAAGAGAGTATCGGGTAGAGCGCGGCGCACAGCGCGATCAGAAAGCCCCAGGGCCCTTCGCGATACCCCTTGCGGCCGATGTAGCATTTCCAGAACCGCGACGCGATCCGGCGCAGATTTCGACCATAGCTGCCGATATCGCCGCTGTCGCGCAGGTCCTGTGCGTGCGCGCTCGTATAGCGGTCGAGCCGGCGCAACAGATCGGAAATGTCGCGGTCGACATAATGGGCGATGCGACCCGAAAGTGAGGCACCTTGCGGCCCCGACAGCGACACCGATGGATGCACGCGCTGGGCGCCCCAAATCTTGGCGCCTTTGCAGAAAAGGGCAGCATGGGCCGACCGGCCGAAGGAGCCGCCCCAGCCCCACCGGACCAGGCGCCCGCCGACGTAATTGTCTACGGGGACCAGATGCCACGCGGCCACGGAACCGGCGACTGCTCGGCGAATCTCGTCGGCCAGCTGCGGCGGCACCCTCTCGTCGGCGTCGATCTCGAGTATCCACTTCCCTCGGCAGGCGTCGATCCCGGCGTGCCGGCGCGGCCCTTCACGCTCCCAAGCGCCTTCGACCAGGCGGTCGGTGAAACCGGCCGCGATCTCGCGCGAGCGGTCGTCGCAGCGGTCGAGCACGACGACGATCTCGTCGGCAAAGGCGAGAGCGGCGAGACAATCGGCGAGCTGGCGCTCCTCGTTGTGGGCGACGACGAGGGCCGAAAGGCGCGGCGGTTCTGCCCTATTCACGCGGCGTCGCTCGCGGTCGCGCCCAGAAGGCGGCACGCGGCCGCCGCGACGGCATCGACCGACAGACCGTCCATCAGCGTGTCGGTGGTGCGATGGTCGAAGCCCGGGCCGAACATCGTTTCGGGCGCGTCGGTGCTGCGGACAAAGGCGGCGCGCAGGCCCCACGGCGCGTATTGATCGACCGGGCTCGGCCCGAAGAGGCCGAGCGTCGGCGCTCCTGCGGCGGCAGCGATATGCATCAGCCCGGTGTCGTTGCCGACGAAAAGCGTGCAGCGCCGCAGCACCGCCGCCGCCGTCAGCAGATCGACCTGGCCGACGAGGTCGATCCGCCGATCACGCGGGATCGCCGCCAGCACCGGCGCGGCTTGCGCCCGCTCGTGACCCGCCGCCATGATCGCCACTCGCGCGCCGGGCAGCGGGCCATCGGGCGCGGTCAGGCGCTTCGACAATTCGGCAAAACGCTCGGCCCGCCACTCTTTGCCGCGCCAATTCGCCGCCGGACCGATGGCCAGGACCGGCCCGCCCGGCGGGACCAATCCGGCGGCGGTTCTCTCGTGCCGTGCCGTGGTCCACAGCACCGGGTGGGGCGGCGGATCGAGCTCGAACAGCCGACCGAGCTGGCGCACCCGGTGCTCGCGCAAATCGCCCTTTGCCATCACCCGGCGCTCGCCGACGCGCAGCATCCAGACGAGCGCCGAGCCGCGCAAATCGATCGCGATATCCCAACGCCGGCCGGCGGTTCGGCAATAGAGCGGCAGCCAGTGCGCCGACCAGGGGCGCTTCGCCATGACGATGATCCGTTCGAGGCCGGGCACCGCTTCGAACAGCGGCGCCGCCAGCGGCCCGGCGACGATCGTCAGCCGACCTCCCGGATGCCGCTCGATCAGGTGCGACAGCAGACCCGTCGACAGCACGGCATCGCCGATGCGCGTCGCGGTGACAAAGAGTATGCGCATTTCGCCGATCCGCGCGTCTTATACCGCGCCACTTCGCGGCTTGCCAAGAATGCGGCCCGGCCCTACCTCTACATTCCTCAGACCATGGCCAACCCAGCTTTTGTCGTGCTCGACGGTCGCGGAGCGCTCGCCGTCTCCGGACCTGATCGCCGCATCTTCCTGCAAGGACTCGTTTCGAACGATGTCGAGCAGGTCGACGCGACGCAGGCGCGCTATGCCGCGCTGCTGACCGCGCAAGGGAAGTATCTGCACGATTTCATGATGGTTGGGCGGGACGACGCCATTCTGCTCGATGCCGAGGCGTCCCGTCTCGCCGATCTCGCGCGCCGGCTGTCGATCTACCGGCTGCGCGCCAAGGTGACAATCGCCGCCGAGCCCGCGCTTGCCGTGGCGGCGGTGTTTGGCGCCGGCGCCCTGGCTGCGCTGGGTCTGCCCGACGAGCCCGGAGCGGCACGGCGCTTCGGCCCCGGTATCGCATTTGTCGATCCGCGGCTCGCCGCCCTTGGTGCCCGCTGCATCCTGCCGCGCGAGACGATGCGCGCAGCCCTTGCCGAGAACGGCATCGCCGAAGCCGACTTTGCCGACTATGACCGCCTGAGGCTCGGGCTCGGCGTGCCGGACGGCAGTCGCGACCTGATCGTCGAAAAATCGATCCTGCTCGAATCGGGCTTTGACGAATTGCACGGCGTCGATTGGCACAAGGGCTGCTATATGGGCCAGGAGCTGACCGCACGCACCAAATATCGCGGTCTCGTCCGAAAGCGGTTGCTGCCGGTCGACATCGCCGGTCCCGTCCCGGCGCCCGGGACGATTGTACTAGCCGATGGCCGCGAGGCCGGCGAGATGCGGTCGAGCTGCGGGGCGCGCGGCTTGGCGCTGCTGCGGATCGAGCCGGTGCGGGAAAATCGGCGGCTGGTAGCGGGCGACGCCGTTCTATTTCCGCGACTGCCCGATTGGCTGCGGCTCGAAACCGACGCCGGCTGAGAGAGCGTCCCGCAACTACTGCCCGGGCTGGTTCAGCTGCTGCTGGATCTCGCGGCTGCGGCGGGTGGCGGGGCTGACGCCGGCACGGTCGCGCCGTTGCTGCTCCCGCTCCAGCCCACTGCGGTAGGTGCCCAGCTTCTGCTGATCGACCGGGGCCGGGTATTGCGTCTGCGGGTAGGAGGGAGCCGCCCGCTCGGGGATCATGAACACCGGTCCGGGCTGGGTCAGGATCGGTGACAGGCTCGGCGGCGGCGCGGGTGCCGGACCCGGGTTGATCGGTGGCGCCAACGGCGCCGGGGTCGGCGCTGCCGTGATCGCGGGCGGCGGCAGAAAAACCGGACCATGCAATTGTGCACCGGCGGCGTCGCCGGCCCACAGCGTCGGCAGCAGCAACGCGGCCCCGATGGCCCCTCTGGTCACGCGGTTGGGTCGCTGTGCTCGTTCGACAGCTCTGCCTGGGCCGCGGCCAGTCGGGCGATCGGCACCCGGTAAGGCGAGCACGAGACGTAATCGAGCCCGATTTCCCGGCAGAACCGGATCGAGGCGGGGTCGCCGCCGTGCTCGCCGCAAATGCCGAGCTTGAGGCCCGGCCGGACCGCCCGGCCGCGCTCGGCGGCAAGACGCACCAATTCGCCGACACCTTCGATGTCGAGCGTGGCGAACGGGTCGTTTGGCAGGATTCCCAGCTTTTGGTATATGCCGATAAAGCTCGCCGCATCGTCGCGCGACAGACCGAACACGGTCTGGGTCAGGTCGTTGGTGCCAAAGCTGAAGAATTCCGCGGCCTCGGCGATCTCGCCGGCGCGCAATGCCGCACGCGGCAGCTCGATCATCGTGCCCACCGTGTAGGGGACGGCAACGCCGGTCTTTGCCGACACCGCCGCGGCGGCGCTATCGATAATCTCCTTCAGAATATCGAATTCCTTCCGGGTCGAGATCAGCGGCACCATGATCTCGGGCTCGACCACGGCACCGGTTTCCCCGGAGACCGCCGCCGCCGCCTCGAAGATCGCAGTCGCCTGCATCTCGGAAATCTCGGGGCAGGTGATGCCGAGGCGGCAGCCGCGATGGCCGAGCATCGGGTTCGTCTCGTGGAGTGCTATGGCGCGCGCGCGGATCTGCTCGACGCCTCTGCCGGTCACCCGCGCCATCTCGGCAAACTCGGCGTCGAGCTTTGGCAAAAACTCGTGCAGCGGCGGGTCGAGCAGCCGGATCGTCACCGGCAGCCCCTTCATGATACGGAAGATTTCGGCAAAATCCGCCCGCTGCATCGGCAGCAGCTGCGCCAGGCCGGCGCGGCGCCCGGCCTCGTCGTCGGCCATGATCACCCGGCGCATCGCCCCGATGCGGTCCGCCTCAAAAAACATGTGCTCGGTGCGGCTGAGCCCGATGCCCTCGGCGCCAAAGCGCCGCGCCGTCGCGGCATCGGTCGGGGTCTCGGCATTGGCGCGCACCTTGACCTTGCGGACCGCGTCGGCCCAGCCCATCAAGGTGACGAAATCGTCGGACAGCTCGGGCTGGCGCGTCGGCACCTCGCCCGCCATGATCTCGCCGGTAGAGCCGTCGATGGTGATGGTTTCGCCGGCCTGCACGACAAGGTTGCCCACCGACATCGTCCGCGCCGCGTAATCGATCCGCAGATCGCCGGCGCCGGTGACGCAGGGCCGGCCCATGCCGCGGGCGACGACGGCGGCGTGGCTGGTCATGCCGCCGCGGGTGGTCAAGATGCCGCGGGCGGCGTGCATGCCGTGAATGTCGTCCGGGCTGGTTTCGAGGCGCACCAAAATCGCCGCTTCGCCGCGGGCGGCGAGCGATTCGGCCTCGTCCGCCGAAAACACCACGGCGCCGCAAGCGGCACCCGGCGATGCCGGCAGGCCGCGAGCGAGGATTTCGGTCTTGGCGCTGGGGTCGAGCATCGGGTGCAGCAGCTGGTCGAGCGAAGCGGGATCGATCCGCCGGATCGCCTCGTCGCGATCGATAACCCCTTGCTCGACCAACGACACCGCGATCTTCAGCGCCGCCTGCGCGGTGCGCTTGCCGGTGCGCGTCTGCAGCATCCACAATTTGCCGCGCTGCACCGTGAACTCGATATCCTGCATGTCGCGGTAATGGCTTTCGAGCTGGCGGCGCACCCGCTCGATCCGGCCGAAGACGTCCGGCATTGCCTCCTCCATCGCCGGCAATGACGATTTGCTCGCCTTTTTGCCGGCGACGGTCAGATGCTGCGGCGTGCGGATTCCGGCGACCACGTCCTCGCCCTGGGCATTGACCAGAAACTCGCCGTAAAGCTCGTCGGCGCCGGTGGACGGGTTGCGGGTAAAGGCGACGCCGGTCGCACAATCCTCGCCCATATTGCCGAACACCATCGCCTGGACGGTCACCGCCGTGCCCCAATCGCCGGGGATCGCGTGCAGCCGGCGATAGGTCACCGCACGCGAATTCATCCACGAGCCAAACACCGCACCGATCGCCCCCCACAGCTGCTCGGCAGGGTCTTGCGGAAAAGCGCGGCCGGTCTCCTCGGCGACTACATCCTTGAACGCGGCGACGATGATTTGCCAATCCTCGGCGCCGAGCTCGGTATCGAGGGTGGCCCCGGTATCGGTCTTGTGGCTTTCCAGCAAATCCTCAAAATGGTGGTGCTCGATGCCGAGCACGACCTGCCCGTACATCTGGATAAAGCGGCGATAGCTGTCGTAAGCAAAGCGGGCGTCGCCGCTGTTCTCGGCCAAGCCTTTGACGACGCGGTCGTTGAGCCCGAGGTTCAACACCGTGTCCATCATGCCCGGCATCGATACGCGCGCACCCGAGCGCACCGAGACGAGCAGCGGATTGCCGGCGTCGCCGAACCTGGCGCCGAGGCTCTTTTCGATCGCGACGAGCCCTCCCCTCACCTGCTCGCGCAGCTCGTCCGGGTAGGATTTTTGGCTTTTGTAAAAATGCGTGCAGGCTTCGGTCGTGATCGTGAAGCCGGGCGGCACCGGCAACCCGAGATTGCTCATCTCGGCCAAGCCCGCGCCCTTGCCGCCGAGCAAATCGCGCATCTCGGCCCGGCCCTCGGCCGCACCATTGCCAAACCGATAGACCCACTTCGTCATTCGCCCTTTATCCTTCGATCTGCGAGAAATCGGCGATCAGGTTCATCGTCGCGCGAATCCGCGAGAGGAGGCGCAGCCGGTTCTCCCGGAGCGTCGGCTCATCCGTGTTAACAGTCACTTTCTCGAAAAATTCATCAACCGGACGGCGCAATCGCGCCAATTCCACGATCGCCGTTTCGAAAACGTCTCGTGCCAGATCGGCGCCCGCGGCTTTGTCGACCTGGTCTAGCTGGGCGAACAGCGTTCGCTCTTCCCGCTGGTTCAACAGCAACTCGTCGACTGACCCGTCGTACCGACAGCGATCCTTGCGCTCCTCGATCGCCACAATGTTCGACGCACGACGATACGCAACGAGCAAGTTTGCGCCTGTCTCGTTCCCGATAAAATCGCGAAGGACCTCGACCCGATAACGAAGCCGGGCGAGATCGTCCTCGCGCTCGCCCGAGCGGGCCATCGCCGCCGCGATCAGATCATGGCGAAACCCTCGTTCGCGCAAGTAGACCTTCAGCCGCTCCACAATGAAAGCCAGCAACTCGTTCGTCGGATCTTCGAACCTCGATCCCAGGGCCGAATGGGCATGAGCGAAGACGGCGGCAAGCGGCAGGCGTAACGGGAATTCGGGTCGCTCCTTTCGAGGATGATCCTGATCACCCCCAACGCCGCCCGCCGCAGCGCGAAGGGGTCGCGCGATCCCGTCGGTATTTCGCCGATTGAAAAAAAGCCAACGAGCGTATCGATCTTGTCTGCAAGCGCGACGACGACGCTCACCGGCGTGGTCGGACAGTTATCAGCGGGACCAGCCGGTTTGTAATGCTCGGCGATCGCGTCTGCGAACGGCATCCGTCTCGCGTTGGTTCAGCGCGTAATAGCGGCCCATGATGCCTTGCAGCTCGGGAAACTCGCCGACCATGCCGGTCGAGAGATCGGCCTTGGCGAGCCGTGCTGCGCGCCGGCGCAGCGTCATTTGCGCCGGGAACGTATTGCGCGAGGAATGTCGGCGAGGCTCTCCATCGCCTGAACCTTGTCGTACACGCTGCCGAGCTTGTCGTGGAAACACGCGTCCTTTCAGCGCCTCGACCCGGTCTTCCAGCCGAACTTTCAGGTCCTGGTCCCAGAAGAAGCGCGCGTCGGCGAGGCGCGCCCGTAATACCCGCTCGTTACCGGCGACGATTGTCTCGCTGTTTCCGGAATTATTGGCAACAAACAAAAAATCGGCGGCGAGAGAGCCGTCGGCGTGCTGGCAAGCGAAATATTTCTGGTGCGTGCGCATCGCCGTCGCCAGCACCTCGGGCGGCAAGCCCATAAATCGCGGTCGATCGCGCCGGCGAGCACGACCGGGAACTCGGCGAGGCCGGTCACCTCTTCGAGCAGAACGGGATCGGGTCTGACGGCGAGCCCTTCGTCGGATGCACGGCTTTTGCAGATCGGCCTCGATTTGTGCTCGCGGCGCCGGTCCTGGTCGAGCGATCACATAGGCGCTTTCGAGCTTTTCGACATAGTCCGCGGCGGTTGCCGATCGAAATCTCGCCCGGCGCCAGAAAGCGGTGGCCGCGCGTCGTCCGGCCGACCGGCACGCCGATCGAGCGCCAACGGCACGACCTCGCCGTCGAACAGGCAGATGACCGAATTCAGCGGCCGCACCCAGCGCAACGACGAGCCGGGCCAGCGCATCGATTTCGGCCACGGCAACTCGGCGATCGCGGATTTGACCAGATCGGGCAAGACCTCGGCGGTGGGGCGGCCCGCCCGGTGCAGCACCGCGAAATAGAATTCGCCGCGTCCGGTGTCGCGCATTTCGCAATCATCGATCGAGGCGAGGCCGGCGGCGCGCAAAAAGCCGTCGATCGCCGGCTGCGGCGCGCCGACGCGCGGGCCGCGGCGCTCTTCGGTGTGATCGGGCTGGGTCGCCGGGATGCCGTCGGCGATCACCGCGAGCCGGCGCGGCGTGACATAGCCGCGCACCGCGGCGGCCGGGATTTCGGCGGCGGCGAGCTTGTCGCGCAAGAGCCGGGTCAGGTCCTCGATCGCGCGGCGCTGCATCCGCGCCGGGATCTCTTCCGACAGCAGCTCGAGCAGGAATTCCGCCATCTCAGCCGCCGGACCCGGCGAGCCACGCCTCGCAGCAGCCCTTCGCCAGCGCGCGCACCCGCAGGATATAGGCGGCGCGCTCGGTCACGCTGACGGCACCGCGCGCATCGAGCAGGTTGAACAGATGGCTCGCCTTCAGGCACTGGTCGTAGGCCGGCAAGGCGAGCCCGCGGTCGAGCACGGCGCGGCAGCTCGCTCTCGGCGTCGGCGAAATGCGCGGCGAGCCGGCCGGTGTCGGCGATCTCGAAATTATAGGCCGAAAATTCCCGCTCGTTGCGCCGGAACACGTCGCCGTACGAGATGCCGGCATGGTATTCGAGATCGAACACGCTCTCGACGCCGTCGACATACATCGCCAGCCGCTCGACGCCATAGGTCAGCTCGGTCGAGACCGGGTCGCATTCGATGCCGCCGACCTGCTGGAAATAGGTGAACTGGCTGACCTCCATGCCATCGACCCAGACCTCCCAGCCGAGGCCCCAGGCGCCCAAGGTCGGGCTTTCCCAATCATCCTCGACAAAGCGGATGTCGTGCCGGGCGGCGTCGATGCCGATCGCGGCGAGGCTCGCGAGATAAAGCTCCTGGCTGTTTGCCGGGGCCGGCTTCAGGATCACCTGAAACTGGTGATGCAGCTGCAGCCGGTTCGGGTTGTCGCCATAGCGGCCATCTGTCGGCCGGCGCGAGGGCTGGACATAAGCGGCGCGCCAGGGCTCGGGGCCGAGCGCCTTCAGCGCCGTCGCCGGATGAAACGTGCCCGCGCCGATCTCGACATCGTAGGGCTGGAGGATCACGCAGCCCTGCCGCGCCCAATAGCGCTGCAGCTCGAAGATCAGCGATTGAAGGCTCAATTCCCGCACCTCGTCCCGGACACGCTCAGCGCGGCCGCGGACAATCGGGCCGGCCGCAGCCGGGCGCGCGGGCGGCGACATAGGCCCCGCAAACCCCGCAGGCGGTAAGCTCCTCGGCTTGGAGCACACGCCGCGGCGCTTCGGGACGGCGGCGCGGCAAGCTTCGGCGCGGCCCGTTCAGCCAGCGTGTCGCGATCCATATCGCGCCAAACACCAGGATCAGCACGACGAGCTTCGGAAACGCAAACATCGCCGTTATTTACCGGCAACAGAGTAGGATGTCAAGTAAATCAATGGATTATTTGACAGCAACGCAAATCATAGCCCGAACCTGGACCACAGCAGCCGCGCCTCCAGCCAATCGGCGATGTCCGCGACCAGATCGAGAGGCTCGCGCGCCGAAGCCAGGCGCCGCCACAGCGGGCGCCGGCGCTCCGATGGGATCGGGCGCAGCCGAACGTCCTCGCCATAGCGGGCACGGATCACCCCGCGCACCTCGCCGATGCCGTCGATCAGGCCGCGCTCCAGCGCCATCCGGCCGGTGAACACATTGCCGTTGAAGAGGCTCTCGTCGGCGGGATCGATCTTGGCTGCCCGACGCTGGCGCACCGTGTCTTTGAAAGCATCGTGGATATTCTGCTGCAGCCCACCGAGGCGCACGATATCCGCGGGGTCCTCGGGCAGGAACGGGTCGAGCAGCGATTTGTTGGCGCCGGCGGTGTGCAGGCGGCGCTCGACGCCGAGCCGATCGATCAGGCGAGCAAAGCCGAAGCTTGCGCTGATCACGCCGATCGAGCCGAGGATCGAGGTTTCCTCGCCAAAGATTTCGTCGCCGGCAAGCGCCAGCCAATAGCCGCCCGAGGCCGCCACATCCTCGGCAAAGGCAATGACCGGAATGCGCTTCTCGTCGGCAAGCTCGCGAATCCGGCGGCAAATCAGCGCCGATTGCGCGGCCGCGCCGCCGGGCGAATTGATCACGAGCGCGACCGCGACAACGCCGCGCATGCCGAACGCGCGCTCGATTGCCGCCGCGTGGCTCGCCAGCGAAATCGCGCCGCGTCGCAGCCGCGGCATGATGACACCTTCGAAACGCAGCACCGCGACGACCGGCCTGCGCCGCCACAGCTGATCAATCTTGAGACGATCGAGCCAGCTCATGGGTAATCAGATGGGATGCGTCGCCGGCGGCGGCTATGGGCGTCAGAAATCGAGCGCGCGGCCCTCGCGCAGCACGCCGTCGGCGCCCGGTGACAGCCGGCCATCCGGCTCGTGCAAGATCAAGCCGGCAGCGAGCCGAGCGGGTGCCGCATTCTGCTTGCACGCGCGCACCAGGATGCGGCTCGCCGGTTTTCCCGCTCCCGGCCATAGCGGGAAGACGGCAATCTCGCCGGCGCGCCCGGCCAGCTCGGCGAGCACCGCATCGATCCGGTCGGCGCGATGGATCAAGGTCAGGGTGCCCTTGGCGCGCACCATGGTCAGCGCAAAGCGGACCCAGGCGGCGAGGTCGGCCTCACCCTCGATCGTTGCTTCGGCCTTGCCCGGCCTCCCCGTCGGCGCGACGCTGCCGCGCCCATGATAAGGTGGGTTCGCCATCACATGATCGAAGGTGCCGGGCGACAGCCGCGGCGGTGCGCGCAGCAGATCGCCGATCATCACCGAGACCCGCGCCTCCATGCCGTTCAGGATCGTGTTGTCGCCGGCGAGGCGGACGAGATCGCGCTGCATTTCGACCCCGACCACGCGCGCATGCGGCACCCGTGCGGCGAGGCACAGCATTGCAGCCCCGGCGCCGCAGCCGATGTCGAGCACCAGCTGGTGCGGCTCGGCCGGCACTGCGGCAGCGAGGAAGATCGGATCGATCGCGACGCGATAGCCGCTCGCCGGCTGGCGCAAGCGCACCCGGCCGCCGAGCAGCCGGTCTTCGGTGAAATCGGGCTCGGCCACCGCGATGCCGCTCATGCGTGCTCCGTTTCCGAAGCGGCGATCAGGGCGCTGGCGCGCGGATGGTCGCGCGGCGCCACCATCAGCCGGCGCGGGATGGCGCCGATGCTGCCCTCGACCAGGCTCGTGTACTGGTCGAGCACGAGGCACTTGATGCCGGCTTCGGCCAGGACCGCCTGCGCCCAGGTGAGGCGGACCAGGTCGTTGGTGCGCAGAAGCTCCTTCATGACCCACCGCGTCGGGATTTCCGGATCGGCCGTGCGGCGGCGCGGTCCTT
This sequence comes from uncultured Alphaproteobacteria bacterium, assembly GCA_963702685.1. Taxonomy (GTDB): domain Bacteria; phylum Pseudomonadota; class Alphaproteobacteria; order ATCC43930; family CGMCC-115725; genus AP-15. The sequence continues at coordinate 176,409 of CAVPDQ010000027.1, forward strand.
GACCGGCCTTGGCGTCACTCTATGCTCGCTCCCGTTCGGACGCGTCAAGCCGATCCGGCGGGGCGGAAGAGGCGGGAGATTGGGGTGGCGCTGGCGGGTATCGATCGCGGGGGCGCGCGTTCAAAGCCGTCGCTCGATCCGCTGTCCCGGCTGCTGAGGAGCGACCTCGATCGGGTCAACCAGCTGATCGTCGAGCGCATGCGCAGCCCGGTTGCGCTGATCCCACAGCTCGCCGGCCACATTGTCGCCGGCGGCGGCAAGCGGCTGCGGCCGATGCTGACCCTGGGCTGCGCGCGGCTCTGCGGCTATCGCGGCACCCGCCATACCGCCCTCGCCGCCGCGGTCGAGTTCATCCACACCGCGACCTTGCTGCATGACGACGTTGTCGATTCGAGCAATCTGCGGCGCGGGCGCGACACGGCAAACGCGGTCTGGGGCAACAAGCCGGCGGTGCTGGTCGGCGATTTCCTGTTCAGCCGGTCGTTCGAGCTGATGGTCGAAGACGGCTCACTGCGCATTTTAGAGATCCTGTCACGCGCTTCCTCGGTCATCGCCGAGGGCGAAGTGCTGCAGCTGATGACGGCAAACGACACGACGACCACCGAGGCGGCCTATCTGGCGGTCGTCGAAGCCAAAACCGCCGAGCTGTTCGCCGCAGCCGCACGTATCGGTGCGGTGCTGGGGGAGCGTCCGCGCGAGGAAGAGGAAGCCCTCGACCGGTTTGGCCGCAATCTCGGCATCGCGTTCCAGATTACCGACGACGCGCTCGACTTTTCGGCGAACGAGCCCGATCTCGGCAAAACCGTCGGCGACGATTTCCGCGACGGCAAGGTTACGTTGCCGGTGCTGCTCGCCTATGCGCGGGGCGACGAGGAGGAGCGCGAATTTTGGCGCCGCACGCTCGAAGAAATGGACCAGCGGCCCGACGACCTGGCCCGCGCAATCGGGCTCATCGAGCATCAAGGCGCGTTTTCCGAGAGCTTGGACCGCGCCCGCGCTTATGCTGCCGGCGCGATCGATGCGCTGTCCCTTTTCGCCGACGGACCCGAACGCCGGGCGCTGATCGAGGCGGCGATGTTCGCTACCGAACGCAGTTTTTGATCGATGTTCGTGCGGTGGCTATGCCTTGCGCGCAAACCGCATCGGCGCTATAGACCGCACCCGGTCGGCGGAGTGTAGCTCAGCCTGGTAGAGCACTGCTTTCGGGAGGCAGGGGCCGGAGGTTCAAATCCTCTCACTCCGACCATTAAATCGGCGCGCGACATCGGCGACGATCCTTTTTGATTTCAGGGTTGCCGGAAAAGAAGGCGGGGGGCTGCCCGCTCACATCTGCTGCCAGGAAACTCGTTGCCGACCGCGTGGTTGCTGAGCTCAAAGCCGTGGAGGCGATTCTGCCAGTCCATCGGGCCCAGCTTCTCGGCCATTTGAAGCTCGGAGGGTTCAAGCTTTGCTACTTGTCGAATTTCCATGTCGCACATATGCGTGACGGGATCGTGAGGATGGTGAATGGAATATGACTGTTCGCGCCCTTAGCGGAGCCTTCGCGTCCTTTGCGGTTGAGCGTTTCTGTTGGGAGGCGGCGGAATGACCAAGCGCATCCTGGTCGTCGAGGACACCGAGGACAACCGGCGCATCATCCGCGATTTGCTGTCGAGCGTCGGCTACGAGCTGATCGAGGCGGTGGACGGCGCCGAGGGCGTGGCGCTGGCGCAAAAGGAGCGGCCCGACCTTATTCTGATGGACATTCAATTGCCGGTCATCGACGGCTACGAGGCGACCCGGCAAATCCGCGCCATCCCCGACCTCGACAAGGTGCCGATCATCGCGGTCACGTCCTATGCGCTCTCCGGCGACGAGGCGAAGACCCGCGCGGCCGGCTGCGACGGCTATGTCGCCAAGCCTTTCAGCCCGCGCCAGCTGCTCGCCAAAATCCGCGAATTCCTGCCCGAATAGAAAGGTAAATTTTCACCGCAGGGGGACGCAAAGGACTTCGCGGAGGACGCCGGGATTGACCGAGAATGAGATGGGCAGCGCAATTATTGTGGCGGCGATGAAGGTCCATACTGTCGTTGGGCCTGGGCTGCTCGAAAGCGCATACGAGACCTGCCTGCTCTACGAGTTCGAAAAGCAGGTTCTGCCGGTGCGCCGGCAGGTCATCATCCCGCTTCGTTATGACAATCTGACTATCGACAACGGTTACCGAGTCGATCTTCTCGTCGGTGACCGGGTCGTGGTCGAGCTGAAAGCCGTCGAGAAGATCCTTCCCGTTCATCGAGCTCAGCTCCTCAGCTATCTCCGCCTCGGCGGCTTCAAGCTCGGCTATTTGCTGAATTTTCATGTCGCCCATTTGCGCGATGGCATCGTCAGGATGGTCAATGGCCTTTGAGCCTTCGCGTCCACCGCGCGATCCTCTGCGACCATTGCGGTGAAAGGTTTAATTTATGCACGAGCCGCCGCTGATCCTCGTCGTCGATGATGTGACGGACAATGTCGAGATCCTGGAGATGCGGCTCGCAAGCCAGGGCTACGCGGTCGCGACCGCGAGCGACGGCGCCGAGGCCCTAGACAAGACCCGCGAGCTGCGGCCCGACCTTGTATTGCTCGACATCATGATGCCGGGGCTCGACGGCATCGAAACGGTGAGGCGGCTCAAGGCCGATCCGTCGCTGCCGTTCATCCCGGTCATTCTGGTCACCGCGCGGACCGATGCCGAGGATGTCGTCGCCGGCCTCGAAAGCGGTGGCGACGACTATTTGACCAAGCCCGTCGATCACGCGGCGCTGATGGCGCGGGTGCGCGCGATGCTGCGGATCAAGGCGCTGCAGGACACCGTGCGGCAGCAAAAGGAACAGCTCGAGGCACAGGCGGCGGAGCTCGAAGGCTGGAACCGGACGCTCGAGAGGCGCGTCGCGGCGCAGCTCGGCGAAATCGAGCGGGTCGGGCGCCTAAAGCGGTTTTTGGCGCCGCAGCTCGCCGAATTGATCGTCGCCAAAGGCGAGGACAGCATCCTCGACCTGCATCGCCGCGACATCGTCGTGGTGTTTTGCGACCTGCGCGGCTTCACCGCCTTTGCCGAAACGGCGGAGCCCGAAGAGGTCATCGCCTTGCTGCGCGATTACCATGCCGCGCTCGGGCCGCTGGTCGGCCGGTTCGAGGGGACTCTCGACCGCTTTTTCGGCGACGGGCTGATGGTCTTTTTCAACGACCCTTTGCCTTGCCCCGACCCGGCGGCGCGGGCCGTGTGCATGGCGCTCGAAATGCGCGAAGCCGCCGCCGGGCTGCTCGTGCGGTGGCGCCGTCAGGGCCGCCAGCTCGGCTTTGGCGTCGGGGTGGCGCAGGGCTTTGCGACGCTGGGCCGGATCGGCTTTGACGAGCGCATCGACTACACCGCGATCGGCACCGTCTCAAACCTCGCGGCACGGCTTTGCGCCGAGGCCGGCGACGGGCAAATCCTGGTGAGCGAGCGCATCGCCGCCGCGCTCGACGGCATCGCCCGATGCGAGCCGCTGGGCGAAGTGAGCCTCAAGGGCTTTAGCCGCCCGGTCGCGGTGGCCAACGTGCTCGGCCTCGCTGCGCACTAAAGCGGGTTCCGATCAAATTGCACCGTGCTCACCCCCTCCCAAACCCTCCCCCACCAAGGGCCCACCAAGGGGGAGGGCCTTGATCAGCAGGGAGGGGCTTTGTGCTCCCGCCCCCTCGATGGGGGCGGGTCGGGGTGGGGGTGAGGCGTCGCCGAGTGCGTCGACCCGGTCGAAAACCGCTCTGAACCCGCTCAGCCGCGCAACCGGCCGGCGGTCGCTTTTTCGACTTGCGCCACGAGCCGCTTTGAAAAACCCTCGATCTCGGCGTCGGTCAGGGTGTGGTCGTGGGGTTGCAGCACCGCGGTGATCGCCAACGATTTTTTGCCGGGAGGGAGCCCCGCACCCTCGTAGACGTCGAACAGGCGAATCTCGGCGACGAGCTTTCTATCGACGGCGCGGGCGGCGCGCAGCAGCGTCTCGGCCACCAGCCCGCGATCGACGACAAAGGCGAAATCGCGTTCGATCGGCTGGAATACCGAGAGATGGAGCGGCGGCCTGGCGCGGCCGACGCGTGCTTCGGGCACCGCGTCGAGATAGGCTTCGAAGGCGACGGCCGGCGGGCGGAGATCGAGCGCTGCGAGCAACGAGGGATGCAGCTCGCCGAAATAGCCCAGGATTTTTGGTCCGAGCCGCAGGGTGCCGGCACGGCCCGGATGGTACCAGGCGGGCGGATCGCCCGCCGCCTGCAGGTTTTCCGCGGGCGCGCCCATCGCGGCCAGCGCAACGAGCGCATCGGCCTTGACGTCGTAAAGATCGGCCGACCGCGCTGGAGCGCGCCAATGCTTGGGGCCCGTCTGCCCGGCGCGCAGCCCGGCGGCGACGAGCGCCTGGCCCGCGGGCGTATCGTCGCGATAGGCCGGCCCCACTTCGAACAGCGCCACATCGGCAAAACCGCGATCGGCATTGCGCCGCACGGCCGCAGCAAGGCTCGGCAGCAGTGACGGCCGCATCTGGTCGAGATCGGCGCTGATCGGGTTTGCCAGGCGCAATTCGGGCTTCGCACCACCGAACAGCTCGGCCTCGCGCGCGGCGACGAACGAAAATGCCACCGTCTCGGTGAGTCCACGCTCAGCCAGGCTGCGGCGCACCAGCTCGACCCGCCGCATCGCCGGCTTTAGCGCCGGGCGCGGCAGCGCGCTCGCGCGCGCCAACGGCACGGCCGGGATCTGGTCGTAGCCCTCGACGCGCAGCACTTCCTCGACGAGATCGGCCTCGCCCTCGATGTCGCCGCGCCATGAGGGCGGCACGACAGCGAGATTGCCGCCTGCTCCGCTTTCGACCGAGAAGCCCAGGCTTTCGAGGATCGCCGCCGACCGCTCCGGCGCCACGGCGAGCCCGCCGAGGCTCGCCGGCCGCTCGGCGCGCAGCACATAGCGCCGGCGCCACTGCGGCGCTTCACCGGCGGTGACGACCTCGGAGGCTTCGCCGCCGCACGCGTCGAGCACGAGGCGGGTGGCGATTTCGAGCCCGGCGGCGACAAACGCCGGGTCGAGGCCACGCTCGAAGCGGTAGCGCGCATCGCTCGAAATATTGAGCCGCCGCCCGGTCGCGGCGGTGCGCACCGGGTCGAACAACGCCGCCTCGATAAAGACTTCGGTCGTCGCCGCGGTGCAGCCGGTGGCCTCGCCGCCGATCACCCCGCCGAGGCTCTGGACGCCGCGCATGTCGGCAATCGCGGTGATTTCGGAGTCGAGCGTGTATTCCCGGCCATCGAGCGCCAGCAGGGTCTCGCCCGGCCGTGCGAACCGCACCGTCAGGCTGCCGGCGAGCCGGCCGGCGTCGAACACGTGCAGCGGACGGTCGAGGTCGAAGGTCAGGAAATTGGTGATGTCGACCAGGGCGGAGATCGGCCGCAAGCCGATCGCTTCGAGGCGGGCGCGCAGCCAGGCCGGGCTCGGCCCGTTCTTCACGCCACGCAGATGGCGCCCGAGGAACAGCGGGCAGGCGGTGCAGTCCTCGATCGCGATCCCGATCGGCGAGCGAAAACGCCCGGCGACCGGCGTCGTGTCGAGCGGTTTCAGATGCCCGATGCCCGAGGCCGCGAGATCGCGTGCAATGCCGCGCACACCCAGGCAATCGGCCCGGTTGGGTGTCACCTTGATGTCGATGACCGGATCGCCAAGCCCGAGCAGATCGGCATACCGCGCGCCGACCGGTGCGCCGGGCGGCAATTCGATGATGCCGGCGTGATCCTCGCCCTGCGCCAGCTCTGCCGCCGACATCAGCATTCCCTTCGAGGCGACGCCGCGGATCGAAGTCTCGCTCAGCGCCGCGCCGGTCTTCGGGATGCGCACCCCGGCCGGGCCGAACACTCCTTTCATGCCGGTCCGCGCATTTGGCGCGCCGCACACGACCTGCACCTTGCCGGCGCCGGCATCGACGACGCAGACCCGGAGCCGGTCGGCATTGGGGTGCGGCTCGGCGCTGACGATTTCGGCGACAACAAAGCCGTCGAGCGCTGCCGCGCGGTCCTCGACGCCGTCGACATCGTGGCCGAGCATGACCAGCCGCTCGACGATCGCGGCGAGCGCCGCCTCGGTGTCGAGATGCGTCTTGAGCCAGCCGAGCGTGGTTTTCATCCCGAGACCCCGCGGACGAGCGAGGGGATGTCGAGCGGCACAAAGCCGTAATGGCGCAGCCAGCGCAGATCGGAATCGTAAAAGGCGCGCAGATCGGGAATGCCGTATTTCAACATCGCGACCCGCTCGATGCCCATGCCGAAGGCAAAGCCCTGATAGATCGCGGGATCGATGCCGCAATTCTTCAGCACCTTCGGGTGAACCATGCCGCTGCCGAGGATTTCGAGCCAGCCGCCGCCGGCGCCGATCTTCAATTCGCCGCCCGCCCGCGAGCAGCCGATATCGACCTCGGCCGATGGCTCGGTAAACGGGAAATAGCTCGGGCGAAACCGCACCGGCAAATCGTCGAGGCCGAAAAACGCCCGGCAGAACTCGATCAGGCAGCCTTTCAAATGCCCCATATGGGTCGCCCGGTCGATCACCAGCCCCTCGACCTGGTGAAACATCGGCGAGTGGGTGGCGTCGTGGTCGCAGCGAAAGGTCCGCCCCGGCACGATGATGCGGATCGGCGGCGGCTCTTTCAGCATCGTGCGGATCTGCACCGGCGAGGTGTGGGTGCGCAGGACGAGGCGGGTGCCGTCGGCGCGCTCGGGCAGGTAGAAGGTGTCGTGCTCCTGCCGTGCGGGATGCTCGGGCGGGATGTTGAGCGCGGTAAAATTGTAGAAATCCTCCTCGATATGCGGCCCCTCGGCGACCGCAAACCCCATTTCGCCAAAGATCGCGACGATCTCGTCGATCGTCTGGCTGATCGGATGAATGCGGCCCCCGCCGGCCAACGGCACCGGCAAGGTCACATCGGCGCGCTCACCGGCGAGCCGTTCGGTGAGCGCCGCCCGGCCGAGCTCGTCGGCGCGGGTGTCGATTGCTTCGGTCAGCCGGTCCTTGACGCGGTTGAGCTCGAGCCCGTAGGCGCGCCGCGCCTCCGGCGCCAGCTCGCCGAGCCGGCGCATCGCCGAGGTCAGCGCGCCGCGCCGCCCGAGATATTTGACCCGGATTTCTTCGAGCGCTTCGGGCGATGCCGCTGCCGCGATCTCGCCGGTCGCGGTTTCGATCAGCTGGTTGGGGTCATTCAAGGTAAGGTCGTCGTTCATGCTCGAATTTCCGAATGCGCAAATCAAAAGGGGCCGAGCAATGCGGCCCCTTTATGCCTCGAATTCGGCTGCGCGCGGGGCCTAGCAGGCGGTCCCGGCGGTAAATCGCGCGTCGCTGCCGATCGCCCGGCTCATTTTTTCGCTCAGGCTGCCGCGGCGACGGGCGGCGCCGCGGCGAGCGCGGATTGTGCGGTCGCGGCGATCGCCTGGAAGGCTTCGGGCTCGCGCACCGCGATATCCGACAACACCTTGCGGTCGAGGTCGAGGCCGGCGAGCTTCATCCCGTGCATGAATTGCGAATAGGTCAGCCCGTGCTCGCGCGCGCCGGCATTGATCCGCTGGATCCACAACCCGCGGAAATCGCGCTTCCTGTTGCGCCGGTCGCGATAGGCATAGCGCAGCGCCTTCTCGACCTTTTCGATCGCGATCCGGTAGGCGGTGCTGCCGCGCCCGCGATAGCCCTTGGCGAGCCCCAGGATTTTCTTGTGGCGGGCGTGGGTCGTGATCCCGCGTTTGACGCGCGCCATGGCTCAGCCTCGCAGATACGGCATGTAGGTCAGCACCAGCTTGGCGTCGCCCGGCTCCATCGTCGTGGTGCCGCGCCGCAGCCGCTTCCCCTGCTTCGATTTGCTGATCAGCCGGTGGCGCTTGTGGCCCCAGTTGCGCTTGATCTTGCCGGTGGCGGTGCGGCCGAAACGCTTCTTCGCACCACTCTTGGTCTTGAGCTTGGGCATGCGACAATCCTGAACGAAGGCGCGCCTTATAGCGGCGCTCGTCGCCAAAGGCAAGGTGCGCCGCTCGCCCGAGCCGGCTTGTCTGCCGCCCGCCGCTCGCATAGAGTGCCGCCGCCGGAAGGAAGGAGCACCGGCGCCAGGGGGACGAGAAACCCGGGGGGACGAGAAACGATGGCCGATCCGATACCAGCGCAAAAAGAGCCCTACGGCGTCGATGTCGAGGCCGGCAAACGCTATTTCTGGTGCGCCTGCGGACGCAGCGCCGCGCAGCCGTTCTGCGACGGCTCGCACCAGGGCACCGGGCTCGTCCCGGTCCCGTTCACCGCCGCGGCGAGCGAAGAGGTATGGCTGTGCGGCTGCAAGCAGACCGGTGGCAAACCGTTCTGCGACGGTACCCATAACGGCCTGTGAGGCGGGCTCGGGCCGCGCGGTTCGCGGCGCTCTCGATCGGGCTGGCGGGTGCGGCGGCGTTGTCCGGCTGCGGCATGTCGCTGCCGTTTATGTCGTCGAAGCCCGCGGTGCCGTGCCCGAGCGCGGTCATCCTGCGGCCGCTCGCCAACACCGCGATCTTTGGCCCGGCGGCCGAGCGCCGCCCCGACAATGTCGCGTTTTACGGGATTCTCAGCGAGGTCGACGCCAAATGCGTATTTGCCGGCGACAGCGTGCATGAAACGCTCGACGTGATCGTGGTCGGCGAGCGCGCTCCCGCGGCGCACGGCGATTCGGCCGACTTTACCTATTTCCTCGCCGTCACCGGGCCGGGCCAAGCGGTGCTCAGCAAGAAAAGCTTTACGGTGCGCATCGCCATCCCGCCCGGAGAAAAGCGCTCCGGCGTCACCGACCACATCGAAGAGGTGATCCCGCTCGGCGGGCATGCCGGGTCCGACCTCAATATCCGCCTCGGCTTCCAGCAGACCCCCGAAGTCGTCGATTTCTATAAACACTTCCGCGGCCGCTGAGCAGCAGCGTTGCCGCGACCCGATGCGGTGGAAGGCGAAATGAGCGATTGGAGCCAGGCGACCCGGCCGATCCCGGTGCCGAACGAATGGACGAAGCCGTTCTGGGAAGCGGCAAAGCGCGGCGTTCTGGAGCTGCAACGCTGCCAGCGCTGCGGGCATTTCCAGCACCCGCCCTATGCGACCTGCACGCGATGCGTCGCGACCGAGCTGAAATTCGAGCCGGTGCGTGGGCAGGGCACGATCTACGCCTATACGATCATGTACCACACCGGCGACAAGCGTTTCGCACCGGCAGTGCCCTACGCCAGCATCATCGTCGAGCTCGACGACGCGCCCGGCGCGCTGATGGCCGGCAACCTCCTGGATGCCGAATACACCGAGGCCAAGGTCGGCCGCCGCGTCGAGGTGATTTTCGAGAAACTGAACGACGACATCACCCTGCCGCAGTTCCGGCTGACGAAATAGGAAGCGGATGTCTACCGCCCTCATAGGTAATACAGGTGCCTATTTCGTAGCGGCTCGTCTTAGCGCATTGGGCCTCATTTGCGCTCCAATTTTTGCACATCATCGCCAAATACTACGGAGATGGCGATCCCGAGACTTGGCGTTGGCCCCGCTATCATGAACTTGTCGAGAATCTTGAGCCTTATAAGGACGCCTTTGATCTCATATTACGCCATACGAATCGGGGAAGCGCGTAGCGCGTAGGGCGGATGAGCGAAGCGTAATCCGCCATTTGGGCGCTGATATCGGCGGAATGTGCTTTGCTTTTCCGCCCTACAGGTCGGATGAGGACGACAAGAATGTGGGAGAACCGGTGCAAGGTTGCGGTCAGCGGCGTCGGCTATTCCAAGGTCACGCGTTCGGCCGAGATGCCGCTCGCGGCGCATGCGCTCGCTGCGGTCGAAGAGGCGGTCGCCGATTCCGGGTTGAGAATGGCCGACATCGACGGGCTGGCGACCTATCCCGAATTGCCGGCGACCGGACACGCGGAGGTGGACGGCATCTCGGTCGTGTCGGTCAATTGCATGATGGCGATGCTGAAATTGCCAAACCTCGCCTGGCATATCCAGGTCGGCACGGTGAATATCGGGGGTGCGGTGCAGCAGGCGGTCAACGCGCTCCTCGCCGGGGTGTGCAAATACGCGGTCGTGTGGCGGGCGATGCACAACCCGCGCGGCACCTACCAGAACTTGCCGAGCGGCATGGCGGCCGGTGCCGCGCAATTCACCGCGCCCTACGGCTTTGGCGGGCCGGGGCAGGGCATGGCGGTCGCCTATGCAAGATGGCTCGAGCGAAACCACCAGAACCGCGAGAAGATGGCGACCCTCGCCGTGACCCAGCGCCGCCACACCCAGCACACTCCGCAGGCGTATTTCTACGGCACGCCATTGTCGCGCGAGGACTATTTGAATTCGCGGATGGTCGCCTATCCGTTTTGCCTCTTTGATTGCGACATCCCGGTGCAGGGGGCGGTGGCGATCGTGCTGACGACCGCCGAGCGGGCGCGCGATCTGAAGCCTCGCCCCGCCTACCTCGCCGGCTATGGCCAGCGGCTCCATTTCGAGGTGGCGGGTCGCATCGGCAGCCTCGCCGACTACATGGAGGGCGGCCGCAGCTCGGCAAAGCTGACCTGGGAGCGCTCCGGCTTTGGCCCCAAGGACGTCGATGTCGCCCAGATCTATGACGGCTTTTCAGCCTCGGTCATCTACGGCCTCGAAAGCTACGGGTTTTGCGGAGAAGGCGAGGCGCTCGATTTTATCCAGGACGGGCACATCGAGCTCGACGGCGACTTGCCGCTCAACACCTTTGGCGGCAGCCTCGGCACCGGCCGCATCCACGGCCTGTGGCATATCATCGAGGGTGCCTTGCAGGCCTCGGGCCGCGCCGGCCCCCGCCAGGTCAAGGACGCCAACGTCTCGTTTGTCGGCGCCAGCGCCCCGATCGTGACCGGCACAACCTTCATTTTCGTGCGCGAGCCTTATTGAGGCAGCAGCGGCGAGCGCCGCGAGCCGGGGCTAAATCGGCCGCACGGTGGTCAATTGGGCCAGCAGCCGGCGTTACGCCATTTGCCGTGCTTGGCATAGTGCCCCGCTTCGTAATGATAGCCGGCCGGGCATTCCTGCGCTGCGAGGACGACCGCGGCGGCGGCGGCCCGGCGGGTCGACTGCTCCGGCGGCGTCTTGGCCATGGAGGTGACGCCGCAGAGGCATAAGAAGCCGATCAGCGCCAGCCGCGATGCATGCATGCTGTCTCCTCCTGCTCGAAAGGCCGCCGCCGCTCAACGGGAAGCGGGCTTCTCTGCCGGCCGCTCCGGCGGCGGCTCGATGACCGTGCCGGAAACCGGCTCGACCCAGACGAGGCGGTCTGCGACGGCCTTGACACCCGGCACGTTCTCGGCGGCGACGCGCAGCGCCTCGCGCTCCTTCTCCTCGAAGATGACCCCGTTCAGCTCGACCACACCGTTCGATACCGTAACCGAGAGGCCGGAGCGCGGCGCCCAGGCGGCCCGCGCCAGCTCGACCAGAACGCGCTCGCGGATCTCGTCGTCGCCAGCGGTCGCCGAGCTTTCCCGGTCGAGAGCGCGGGCCAGCGCGGCGATCAAATCGGCGCGGCTGACGATGCCGACCAGGATGCCGCGCTCGACCACCGGCACCCGTTTGATATGCCGCCGCTCCATCAGCTCGACGATTTCGGCGAGCGGCGTGTCGCCGCCGACCGAGACGACTTCGTGAGTCATGATCGCCTCGATCTTGCGGCCGTGGCTGCGGACATATTCGTCGGCCATCCGCCCGGGCCCGAGCAGATAATCGAGCCACGGGCGACGGCGGCGCTCGGTGCCGGTTTCGCTGCGACGCAAGAGATCGCCCTCGGTGACGATGCCCACCAGCTCGCCGGCTTCACCCACCACCGGCAGACCGCTGATCCGGTTGTCGAGCATCAGCCGGATCGCCTCTCTGACCGTGGCCTCGCGCCCGAGCGTGATCGGCGCGCGGCTCATCACCTCCGAGGCATCCATTGGTTGTCTCCGCTTTTGACCAACTCTGCCCGGCGCCAGGTCGAGCGTCAATCGCCGCAAGCCGTGCTGCCGGTGAGAGGCCGTTGTGGAGCGATGCGGCGCCGGTCCGATCTTCGATCTTCGCCTTTGCACCGCCATGGTCGGGCTTTTATAAGGTCGAGAGACGCCTGCGGTGGGGGCCATGCGGCAGCGGATTCTCAATCGTTGGGGAATTTGGGTAGGTGCGGTCGCCGCGCTCGCGGTTGCCGCCGGGAGCCGGCTTGCCGGCTTTGCGCTCGGCAAGGCCATGGCCTTTGGCTATGCCGTCATCGTCAGCCTCGCCGGCAATTTCGTCATCGACCTTGTCCGCACGCCCGCGGACAATTTGTTGCGCGAGGCCGCGTTCTCGTCACCGAGCCGCAGCGGTGCCGAAGCGCGGGCGACGGCCCCGCTGCCCGCCCCGGCCGAGCCGTCCGCGGCAGCCCGTCCGGGCCCCGGCAGCGGCGGCCTCTACTGATCGGATGACAGCGCCATGATCGATTTCGCCAGAGCCGGCAAGCTCATCGACCAGTGCTGGGAGGACGAAATCGTCCCGGCCCTCGTCGAATACATCAAGATCCCGAACAAATCGCCGGCCTTCGACCCGGATTGGGCGGCGCACGGCCATATGGACGCAGCCGTGGCATTGTACGAAGGCTGGGCGCGGGCGCATTTGCCGGCCCTGCCCGGCGCCACCCTCGACATCATTCGCCTCCCCGGCCGCACCCCGGTCCTGTTGATCGACGTGCCGGGCGCGGGCGCCGACACCGTGCTGCTCTACGGGCATCTCGACAAGCAGCCGGAGATGACGGGGTGGGCCGCAGGCTATGGGCCGTGGATCCCGCGGCTCGAAGGCGACAAGCTCTACGGCCGCGGCGGCGCCGATGACGGCTATGCGATGTTCGGCGCGCTCGCGGCGCTGATGGCGCTGCGCGAGCAAGGCGTGCCGCATGCGCGCTGCATCGTTTTGATCGAGGCGTGCGAGGAATCGGGCAGCTACGACCTGCCCTATTACGTCGATCACCTGGCGCCGCGGCTCGGCGGCCCGTCGCTGGTGGTCTGCCTCGATTCCGGCTGCGGCAATTACGACCAGCTGTGGCTGACGACCTCGTTGCGCGGCATTGCCTCGGGCACGTTGACCGTGCGGGTGCTGGAGGAGGGGGTGCATTCGGGCGACGCTTCGGGTGTGGTGCCGTCGAGCTTTCGCATTCTGCGCCGGCTCTTGTCGCGGCTCGAGGACGAGGCAACCGGCGAGGTGCGCCCGGCCGAGCTCTATGCGCAGGTCCCGGCCGAGCGGGTGGCCCAGGCGCGCCGCGCCGCGGCGGCGCTGGGAGGTGCGGTCTACACCAAATTCCCGTTTCCCCCCGGCACCGCGCCGATGTCGGACGACACCACCGAGCTGGTGCTGAACCGCACCTGGCGACCGCAATTGGCGGTGATCGGCATCGACGGCCTGCCGGCCCCGGCCAACGCGGGGAACGTGCTGTTGCCGGTGACCGCAGCCCAGCTCAGCCTGCGCCTGCCGCCGATCGTGGACCCGGAGGCAGCCGGTTCCGCGCTGCGCCGGCTGCTGGAGGCCGATCCGCCTTATGGCGCCCGCGTCTCGTTCGAGCCGGGGCCGGGTGCCGCCGGCTGGAATGCGCCGTCATTGTCGCCCTGGCTCGAGCAATCGCTGGCGCGCGCCTCCGCAGCGGCGTTCGGGGCACCCCCCGCCTATATGGGCGAAGGCGGCAGCATCCCCTTTATGGCGATGCTCGGCGAAAAATTTCCGCAGGCGCAGTTTGTCGTCACCGGTGTGCTCGGGCCGCATTCCAACGCGCACGGCCCAAACGAATTCCTGCACATCCCCACGGCCAAGCGCATCTCGTCGGTCGTCGCCCAGGTGATCGCCGATCACCATCCCCGCCCCGGCAGCGCCTGACCCTTGCTCGCGGTCGAGCGAAGCGCCGTGGGCGAGCTCGGCGTAGAAGTGGAATGGTCCTTGGTCCGGCACCGATCCGAACCTTGATAAGATAAAATACTTTGCAATATAGTTTAACGGACTTTATGATTTTGGATCCGTATCATCTTTTCTGATCCCGAACCAGCAAATCGGGTCAGCCAAATTTGGATCTCCTTGATCTGGATCCCATTCTCGACGGATTCGGTCCACGACCGCGTCAGCGCCGTGTTCATTCCACACTCTGAATCCACTGCTCAGATAGTCTCCAGGGACGAGCCCCCGATCCACAATGCGATGCACCACCTCAAGGGAGAGGCGCTTTGCCTCGGCATTGCTCAGTTCTCGGAATTCCCCTCTCACTCGACCGACGATCTGCCACAAGCCGACATAGTCGTGCTCTGCCTCTCGGACGCATCCTGCTGCGATCTCAACGAGCTGTCGCATCGGAGTATTCACTGAAAATGTAGCCGGAGCGCGCGGAGCGCTCCCGGCACGTTGATGTCAACAGTCGGTAGGCCCTCTTCATTAGTTCTGAAGCCTACAAATCCGGCTCCGCCAGGAAGCCGTACCATCTCGCCTGGGTAATTGCTTTTATATGGGCTTCCGCCGGTTCCCAAATAGCCGAAGGCTCGCCGTGCTGCTCTCAATCCGCCTTTGAGCATTCTGACGTCGATATTACCTCCTTGTCGCCCGATCAGCCTGCCGCCCCGCACCACGAAATTAGTGACCCTTTTGATCACTGCGTCTCCGAGCGCTGTGTTGAGGCGGTCGAGCGCCTCTTGGCTCGGTGCGGTGCCGGGATTGGAGAAATAGCTCAAATGCGGATTGTGCGGGTCGATTTCACGCAACCGTGCAATGGCGGAGCTCCACAGAGCCTGGCGAACCTCTGTCATGGGGTCGCCAAGCTCCTCAGCGGCGCGCTCATCCTCCTCGTTCTGAGCGATTGCCAGGGGCGGACTGCCGCTGATCCCGCCGGTCGGGGCAAACCAGCCGGGATTGGGCGGAACGCCGGCGCGTGGGTGCTCCGCCGGGTCCCAGCCGCCGCGCGCGAGCAGTTCACCGCCTTGCGGCTTGATCAGCGCGTCTTCGGCTTCCATCGCGCCGCGCGCGATCATGTCGGACAGGTCGGGGAGCCGCAGATGGACGGCTGCAATCTGCGCCAGGCACAAATTCCGTTCGCTCAGCGCCGCGGCGACCATGCCGAGGCGCGGCATCAGCGCATCGAGCGCTGCCCCGCGCCCATAGGCCCGGGCGAAAAGACGTTCGAGGTCGGCCTGCTTACGCAGCTCATAAAGGCCGCCGCGGCGCTCGATCAGCGCCGTCCGACCGAGAAACAATCCGGCCTCGGTACACGAGACGCCGAGGCTCCGATCGCCGCCCTTGCTCAAACGCCAGAGCTGAACGCCGCTCGGGAGCATCGCTTGTCCTATTGAGGAGAAACAAGACGAAGATACACAATTCGTTCTCAAATGTCAAGAGAAACTTTGCGCCCCGGTGGCCCCTATTCGCGGTTGAGCGGGGCGCCGTGGGCGAGGTCGGCGTAGAAGCGGAACGAACCCCTGGGACGGCGCTCCTGCGTTTCGTAGTCACGAACGTGCTCGTCGAATACGACATCCATCACATCGACATGCCCGCCACACCAGAGCGCGTCTAGCGCGCGATCCGCGCCGCGCATGCCACATAGCCTCACTGCGGCCGCGGCGCGAACCAGCAGATCGGCTCGGCGAGGTTCGGGTCGGCGCCGGCCGCGAGCCATTCCCGCTCGATCCGGTCGAGCGCCGCCTGAACGCCTTCGTCGGGCCAATAGGCGAAATCGCCGCCCCAATAATCCCCTGGCCGCAGCCCTCGCTCGTACAGGCGCGCGACGATCTCCAGACTCAGCTCGCGCGCTTCCTCTGTTGATGTTGGATCAAATCTCTCCCGGACCGTCTGTGCGATTTGCCAAAGCCCGACATAGTCTACTTCGGATTCATCCATACATTCCTTGACAAATTTGTAAATATTGGCACTACTTTTCACGGAAATGGATCCTCTTGACAAAGACACCCGGGACATTGATGTCGATCGCCGGGCCGCGACTGCGAGAAACTTGCCTGAAGGTCAGGAAGCCGGCGTTGCCCGGCAATTTGACGACTGTCCTATTCGAATTTGAGAGATGCTCCGATCCGCCAACCCGCAGGTAATCGAAAAGTTTGCGGGCGGCTGCGAGATCGCCCCGAACCACACGGATATCCGGGCTGCTTCCGGCTTCACCGATCGGAATCCCGCCAGGGGTAACTCCTTCGGCTACCCGCCTGATCGCGGCAGCCTCTAACGCGGCATAAAGGCGGTCGAGCGCCGCTTGGCTCGGCGCGGTGTCCGGGTTGGACAGATGGCTCAGTTTCCGGTTGTGCGGGTCGATTTCGCGCAGGCGGGCGATCGCCGCATCCCACAGCGCCTGCCGTACCGGGGCGAGGCGATCGGCCGGCTCATCGAGCTCGCGCTCGTCCTCTTCATTTTGGGCAATTTCGCCGCCGGTCGGCGCAAACCAGCCGGGGTTGGGTGGGACCCCGGCGCGCGGGTGCTCAGCCGGATCCCAACCGCTCCGAGCGAGCCTCTCGTCCTGTTGGCTCGCCTTGAGCACGGTGTCTTCGGCCTCCAGCGCGGCTCGTGCGATCGGATCGAAGAGATCGGGCAGGCGCAGATGCAAGGCCGCAATCTGTGCCAGGCACAAATTCCGCTCGCCGAGCGCGGCGGCGACATAGCCGAGCCGCGGCATCAGCCGTTCGATGACGACCTCGGAAGAACCGTAGGCCCGCCGCAGGAGCCGCTCGACGTCTCGCCGCGAGCGCACCGAGTAGCGCGCGCCGCGCCGCTCAACAAGCGCGGTCCGGCCAAGAAACAACCCGTCCGGGGTGCAGCTGACGCCAAGGCTCGTTGGCCCCGCATCGCTCAGCTTCCACAGACGAGCGCCATCCGGCAACATCGCGGCCCCTTGAAAAACAGATGCGCATCGTACATGATTTGTTCTCGCTTGTCAAGAGAAAATTGGCCGGTCCGCGGGACGGCTGATTCCGGCTCGCCGCGCTCGGGCAGCGGCGGATGGAGCTACTCGCGGTCGAGCGGGGCGCCGTGGGCGAGCTCGGCGTAGAAGTGGAACGAGTCTTTGGGGCGGCGCTCCTGGGTTTCGTAATCGACATGGACCAGGCCGAAGCGCTTGCCGTAGCCCAGGGTCCATTCGAAATTGTCGAGCAGCGACCAGACGAAATAGCCGCGCACCGGGGCACCCTTTTCGATCGCGTCCTGCACCGCCCCCAGATATTGGCGCAAATAGCCGATGCGGCGCTCGTCGCGGATATGGCCGTCGTCCTCGACCCGGTCGGGGAAGGCGGCACCGTTTTCGAGGATATAGATCGGCAGGTCGCCGCTGTAGCGCTCCTTCGCCTCGAGGATCACGTCGCGCAACGCGTCGGGGGCGATCTCCCAGCCCATCTCGGTGACCGGCACGCCGTCGGGCGGCGGCAGGGCGGCATATTCGAACGGGTGGTCGGGATCGCGCCGCACCCGGCTCCGCGTGTAGTGGTTGAAGGCAAAGTAATCGAGCTTTTGCTGGATCAGCTCGAGGTCTCCCGGCTGCACCAGCGGGTCGACCATCTCGGCGGCGAGCGGCTCGGGATATCGGCCTAAGATCTGCGGGTCGGGGAACGAGCGGTTCCATAAGGCGTCGAGCGTCAGGCAGGCAACCTCGTCCTCCTCACGGTCGCTCGCCGGCTCGCGCGGATGAAAATTGTAGATGTTGCCGAGGAGGAGGTCGGCGCGCTCGGCGCGCATCGCCTGGATGCCGAGCCCGTGCGCCAAATTCATGACATGGATCGCGTTGAGCGCGCTTTGCCGGCCGCGGATGCCGGGCGCGTGCTTGCCTTCGGCGTAGCCGAGCACGCAGGCGGCGTTGGGCTCGTTGAAGCTCGCCCAGTGCTTGACTCGGTCGCCGAGCCGGCGCGTCGCCAAGAGCGCATAGTCGGCGAACCATGCGGCGGTGTCGCGGTTCTGCCAGCCGCCGCGATCTTGCAATGCCTGCGGCAGGTCCCAATGGTAGAGGCAGACCCAAGGCTCGACGCCGGCCTCCATGATCCCGTCGATCAGCCGGTCGTAGAATTCGAGCCCCTTCGGGTTGGCCCAGCCGCGCCCTTCGGGCAGGAGGCGCGGCCATGACAACGACAGGCGATAGGCGCCGAGGCCCAATTCGCGCATCAGCGCCACATCCTCGGGCCAGCGATGGTAATGGTCGCAGGCAATCTCGCCGGTATCGCCGCCCGCGATATTGCCTTCGATACGGCTGAAAATGTCCCAGATCGACGGGCCGCGGCCATCCTCGCGAACCGCCCCCTCGATCTGGTAGGCGGCGGTCGAGGCGCCCCACAAAAAATTGTCGGGAAAGCCCGCGGCCATCGCTCAGCCCGGCGTCTGCACGCCCGATGCCGGGGCGGTGTCGATGACCTCGGGGCCGTTGCCGAGATGCATCGCGCGCCACAGGCCTGGGTCGCGCATCGCCGCCGCAGGGGAATGGCCCGACAGCGACATCCACCGATCGCGGCTCCATGCGGTGACCGCGATGTCGGCGCGCAACCGCTGACCGGCGGTCGGCGCGTTGACGCCGAGCGCCGCCCACGGGATCAGCGCCTCGGCGGTGATGCGCGGCTGGTCGGCGCCGAAATAGACAGCCTCGGCACCGGCGACCGCGGTGCAGCCCTCGGCGATCGCGCGCGAGGCCGGCCCGGCGCACAGCTCGGCGGTCATCTCCGGATAGTCGTGGACCTTGGTGCGCGGCGGAATAAAGAACAGCGTAAAGCGGCGCGGGCCATGGCCGAGATCGACCCCGATCTCGACGCGATAGGCATCGACCAGCGGAAACCCGCCCTCATAGGCCAAGAGGTCGAGGTCGTAATAATCCTGACCGATCGTCGCCAATTGCAGACCGCGCTCGCTCCACGACAAATACGCCTCGCCAAACTCCACCGAGCCGGGCGAGGCGACGAGCCGCGGCAGCAGGCTCGCCGGCTTTGGCCAATCGCTGAGCGAGCGGCTCTCGATCGCGACCGTCGCATGCGGCACGACAAAGACGCGCGGCCGCGGCACCGGGTCCGCGGTTGCTTCGGCGTGGATTTCGTAGGCGCGCCGGTTGGCGATGCCGAGTGCGGCGGTCAGCCGGCGATAGGGCCGGTTGTTGATGTCGACGAGCCCGAAATCATAATCCTCGCCATCGTCGCGCCCGCCCTTGGGATGGTCGTAATACTGGAACCAATGGACGCCGACGAGCTCGGGGATCGCGGCGAAGTTCTCGGTTGCCGCCGCGGCACCGGCCGCCCGCTCGGCCTGGGTCGCGACCGTCATCAAATGGCCGTTGTTCAGATTGCCGGTGCGGTTTTGCCTTGCCGCGAAAAACCACTCCGACACCAGCACCGGCTTCTTGCCCGACAATTTGCGCAGCCCGTCGAAGAAATAGTCGGAGATCCAGCCGTCGCCGGCATCGACGTTGTAGTTGGTGGCGATCGCATCGACATAGGGCGCCATCGCCCGCACCGCAGCCGGGTCGTAATAGATCGGCAGGCGGTCGCCAAAGTAGAGCGCTTCGGGGTCGGCGGCCCGGATCGCCGCGGCGGCGAGGCGGTAATACCGGTGGGCGACGATCCCGGTCCATTCGCGCACCGCGTGGATGCCGCCGCCGCCCGGCCGCATGCGCGTCATCCCGGTGGTCGCGAGCAGCGCCTTCCACGAATCGACCCCGGCCGGCGCCTCGAAATCGGCGGCAAAGCGTTTCCAGCTGTCGCTGTAATGATGGCGCAAGGTCTCGACCCAGCGCTGCTTTGTCGCCGAATCGGCCGGCTTCATCGAATAGAACACGAACAACGCCCCGGCCCACCAGCCGACTTCGTTGTCCGAGAAATAGCCGATCCGGTAGGGGCTGTTGCGGTAAGGCGCCACCAGCTCCTTGGCGAGCTCGTTCATCTGCGCTTCGGTCTCGGGGGCGAACGGGTCGAACCAGTGGAATTTGGCCCGGCGCCCGAGCTCGAGGTCGATAATCGTCGGCAGATGCAGCGCTTCGGGCGGCAGCGACCAGCCGCCGGCGGAATTGAAACCCCATTCGCCGAGCCGGCGGCGCGTCTCCTCGATCCAGGCGGAACGCGACGGGGCAAAAGCCGTCCAGCTGTAATAAATTTTTCCGGCCTTTTCGCGGTACGGGTAGCCGGCGTCCAGCACGTTGACGCCAAAGCTCAAAAACCGGTTGCCGCACGGCGTCACCAGCCACGAAACACCGTTCTCGGCGGCGAGCGACCAGCGTGTCGTTGGCGCGTCGGCGATGTCGGTGCACGCAATAGCCCGCCCGAATGGCGCGGCCGTCGCGAGAGCTGCGGCAAGCACCAGCATCCGGCCCAGGCCGCGAAAATCCACGTTCCCCCCGAAATGTGGCAGGCCGGCGGCTGTGGCGGCCGGTTTCAGGCGCTGGTGCCGCCGACCGTCAGCCCGTCCATCCGCAAGGTCGGCTGGCCGACCCCGACCGGCACGCTCTGCCCGTCCTTGCCGCAGGTGCCGATGCCGTGGTCGAGGGCGAGGTCGTTGCCGATCATCGTGACCTTGGTCAGCGCATCGGGGCCGTTGCCGATCAACGTGGCGCCCTTGACCGCCGGGCCGACCTTGCCGCCCTCGATCAGATACGCCTCGGAGGCGGAGAAAACGAACTTGCCCGAGGTGATGTCGACCTGGCCGCCGCCGAAATTGACGGCATAGAGCCCGCGCCCGACCGAGCCGATGATCTCCTGCGGGTCACGCTCGCCGGCCAGCATGTAGGTGTTGGTCATCCGCGGCATCGGGGCGTGGCCAAAGCTTTGCCTTCTGCCGTTGCCGGTGGGTGCGGCGCCGGAGAGGCGCGCGTTCATCCGGTCCTGCATATAGCCTTTGAGGATGCCGTCCTCGATCAGCACGGTGCAATGGGAGGGCGTGCCCTCGTCATCGACGGTCAGCGAGCCGCGCCGGTCGGGGAGCGTGCCGTCATCGACCACGGTGACGCCCTTGGTTGCGACCCGCTGGCCGATCAGCCCGGAAAAGGCCGAGGTCTTTTTGCGGTTGAAATCGCCTTCGAGCCCGTGGCCGATCGCCTCGTGCAGCATGACCCCGGGCCAGCCGGGGCCGAGCACGACGGTCATCTCGCCGGCCGGTGCGGGTACCGCGCCGAGATTGACCAGCGCCTGGCGCAACGCCTCGTCGACTTCGGACTGCCAATGCGCGGGATCGAGATAGCGGTCGTAGGCGAGCCGCCCGCCCGAGCCCGAGGAGCCAGTTTCCATGCGGTCGCCGTCGCCGACGACGATGGCGACGCCGAGCCGCACCAAGGGGCGGATATCGGCGACGCGGCTGCCGTCGGCGCGAATGATCTGCACCGCCTGCCACACGCCGGAGAGCGACGCCATGACCTGTCGCACGCGCGGGTCGCGGCTGCGGGCATAGGCGTCGATCTCGGCGAGGAGCTTGGTCTTGGCGACGAGATCGATTTGGCCGAGCGGGTTGGCGTCGGTGTAGAGGCTGCGGTTGGTGCCGGCCGGCGGTCCGGCCATCGCTCCGGAATAGCCGCTCGCCACCGCCCGCACCGTCGCCGCGGCACGGCGGATCGCCGCTTCGGAAAGGTCGGAGGCATGGGCGTAGCCGGCCGCCTCGCCGGCCACCGCGCGCAGCCCGAACCCTTGGCTCGTGTCAAAGCTGGCGCTTTTGATCCGGCCGTCGTCGAGAGCGAGGCTCTCGGACTGGCTGTATTCGAGATAGAGCTCGCCGTCGTCCATGCCCGCGAGCGCCGCGGCGACCATTCCCTCGACCCGATCGCGATCCATGCCGGTTCGCTCGAAAAAGAGTTCGTCGGTTTGGGCGAGGTCGGTCATTGGCTGCTCCCGATGGTCCTGAGCTGCAATATGGGCTGTGACGGCGTCGGGGGAAAGGCGGCAATCGCACCGGCATCGAGGCCGGACAAAGCGGCTGCGGCGGCTTGCCGCAAGGGTTTTTGGCGGGGGTCGAGCCGGTTGTCGCGCGAGGAAACGATGGTGTAGGGTCGCCACGCGCCGCCGGGAAACTTCCTGCGTCGCCGCCGGAGCCGGAGCGACGAGGCCCGGATTCGCCCGGCGAATCGCGCGATCGACGGGCACGAACCGATCAGGGGCGATGGGGAATGGTGCGGTTGACGAGGTTGCCGGGAACAAGATGGGCGGCGCGCGCGCTGCCGCTGGCGGTGCTTGCCGCCGCCATGACGGCCGCCGCCGCGGCGGCGCGGGCGGCCGAGCCGCATCCCTGGCAGTTCGGCTTCCAGCCGCCGGCCACCCCGGTCCAGGCCCGGCTGGAGGCGTTCAACAACGAGCTCACCGTCATCATCGGCCTGATCACGGTTTTCGTCCTGGGCTTGGTTCTCTATGTGATCGTGCGTTTCAACGCGCGGCGCCACCCGGTGCCGACCCGCACCTCGCACAACCCGGTGCTCGAAATCCTGTGGACCATCGTTCCGGTGGTGATCCTGGTGATCATCGCGATCCCGTCCTTCAAGCTGATGTATTTTATGGACCGGGTGCACAATCCGGACATGACGATCAAGATTACCGGGCATCAATGGTACTGGTCCTACGAGTATCCCGACCAGAAGGGGATGACCTTCGACAGCAATCTCGTGCAAGAGGCCGATCTGAAGCCGGGCCAATTGCGGTTGCTGACCGTCGACAACCCGCTCGTCGTCCCGGTCGATACCAACATCCGGGTGCTGATCACCTCGACCGACGTGATCCACGACTGGTTCATGCCGTCCTTCGGCGTCCAGGAATACGCGATCATCGGCCGGCTCAACGAAAGCTGGTTCAGGATCCCGAAGCAGGGCGTCTATCACGGCCAGTGCAATCAGCTCTGCGGCATCAACCATGCGTTTATGCCGATCGAGGTCAAGGCGGTGGCCAAGGACGAATTCAAGCGCTGGGTCGCCGATGCCCAGAAGAAATACGCGCATGACGGCGACGGCCCGGACCGGGTGCGCGTCGCCGCAGCGCGCCCGGCAGCCGCCGGAAACTGAGATCGAAGAGGCCGAGGAATGACTTATCAGCCGGCGTCCGACGCTGCCGATGCGGATCACGGAGCCTACGGGCATGGGGCCGCGCCGGGTTTTTTCACCCGCTGGTTCTGCTCGACCAACCACAAGGACATCGGCACCCTCTACCTGATCTTTGCGATCACCGCCGGGGTCATCGCGGGCGGCCTGTCGGTGGCGATGCGGACCCAGCTGATCCATCCGCACAACACGTTCATCACCGACCATCAGGTCTACAACGTCATTGTCACCGCGCACGGGCTGATGATGATCTTCTTCACGATCATGCCGGCGATGATGGGCGGCTTCGGCAATTGGATGGTGCCGCTGATGATCGGCGCCCCCGACATGGCCTTCCCGCGCCTCAACAACATCAGCTTTTGGTTGTTGGTGCCGTCCTTTGCATTGCTCGCGGGATCGACCTTTGTCGGCGAAGGGGCGGGCACCGGCTGGACCCTTTATCCGCCGCTGTCGGAGACGATCGGTCATCCCGGGCCGGCGGTAGACATGGTGATCTTCGCGCTGCATCTGGCCGGCGCGTCGTCGATCCTGGGTGCGATCAACTTCATCACCACGATCTTCAACATGCGCGCGCCCGGCATGACCATGCACAAGATGCCGCTCTTTGTCTGGGCCGTGCTGGTGACCGCATTCATGCTGCTGTTGGCGCTGCCGGTCCTGGCCGGGGCGATCACGATGCTGCTGACCGACCGCAATTTCGGCACCACCTTCTTCCAGCCCTCGGGCGGCGGCGATCCGCTCCTCTTCCTCAACCTGTTCTGGTTCTTTGGCCACCCCGAGGTCTACATCATGATCATCCCCGGTTTCGGCATGATCAGCCAGGTGGTCGCGACCTTCTCGAAAAAGCCGATCTTCGGGTATTTGGGCATGGTCTATGCGATGGTGGCGATCGGGCTCTTGGGCTCGATCGTCTGGGCGCACCACATGTTCACGACCGGGATCTCGATCGACGCGCGCGCTTATTTCACCGCAGCGACGATGGTCATCGCCGTGCCGACCGGGGTCAAGATCTTCTCGTGGATCGCGACGATGTGGGGCGGCTCGATCGAGTTCAAGACCCCGATGCTGTTCGCGTTGGGCTTTATCTTCTTGTTCACGATCGGCGGCGTCACCGGCATCGTCCTGGCCAATGCCGGTGTCGATTTTTCGTTGCACAACACCTACTATGTCGTCGGCCACTTCCATTACGTGTTGTCGCTGGGGGCGGTGTTCTCGCTGTTCGCCGCGTTTTATTACTGGATCGGCAAGATGTCGGGCCGGACCTACAATGAGACGTTTGGCAAGATCCATTTCTGGACCACCTTTATCGGTGTCAATTTGACCTTCTTCCCGATGCACTTTCTCGGCGCGGCCGGCATGCCGCGGCGGATCGCCGATTATCCCGACGCCTTCGCCGGCTGGAATTTCGTCGAGTTCGATCGGCTCCTACATCTCCTACAGCTCGACCCTGTTCTTTATCTTTATCGTGTTCAACACCTTGCTCGCGGGCAAGCGGGTCGGCGCCAATTACTGGGGCGAGGGCGCCACGACCCTCGAATGGACCGTCTCGTCGCCGCCGCCGTTCCACAGCTACGACGAAATACCGGTGGTCAGCTAGGACGTGCCCACCGCCGTGTCGCAGCTTTCCGAGACCCGCCCGGCCGACGCGCCGCGCCTGAGCGCGACGCCGATCGCCGCACTCGGCGACTATGTCGAGATCCTGAAGCCGCGGGTCATGTCGCTCGTAGTCTTTACCGGGCTCGTCGGGCTCGCCGTGGCCCCCCAGCATCTGCACCCGGTGCTGGCCGCGGTCGCGGTCTTGTGCATCGCGGTCGGCGCCGGCGCCGCCGGTGCGATCAACATGTGGTACGACCGCGATATCGACGCGGTGATGCGGCGCACCGCGGCGCGCCCGTTGCCGGCCGGCCGGATGCTGCCGGGCGAGGCGCTCGGCTTTGGCGCGGCGCTGGGCGTGGGCTCGGTGTTCATGATGGGGCTCGCGGTCAACTGGCTGGCCGCCGGGCTGTTGGCGCTGACCATCGCCTTTTATGTTTTCGTCTATACGATCTGGCTGAAACGCCGGACGCCGCAGAACATCGTGATCGGCGGCGCCGCCGGCGCCTTTCCGCCGCTGATCGGCTGGGCGGCGGCGACCGGTGGGGTCGGCTGGGGGGCGATCGCGCTCTTTGCCATCATCTTTTTTTGGACGCCGCCGCATTTCTGGGCCTTGTCGCTCTATCGCGCCGACGACTACGCCAGGGCCGGCGTGCCGATGCTGCCGGTGGTTGCCGGGCCGCGCGAGACCAAGCGCCAGATGCTGCTTTACACCCTGGTGCTGTGGCCGGTGACGGCGGCGCCGTGGATGCTGGGCGTCGCCGGCCGAATTTACGGCATTGCCGCGCTGACGCTGAGTGTTGCTTTCACCGCGATGGCGATCCGGGTCTGGCTCGATGCCGGGGACCGCAGCGCCCGCCGGATGTTCGGCTTTTCGCTGCTCTATCTGTTTCTGGTCTTTGCCTTGCTGCTGGTCGACCGAACCGGCGGAGGTCTGCCGTGAGGGACCTGCGCGAGCGGGCGATCCGGGCTCGCAACCGCGCGCTCTTCGCAGTGCTCGCCGTGCTGGCGATGCTGCTCTACGCGGTCACTCTCGTGCGGATCGGAGGCTAGAGGTGGCCGAACCGGCGTCCGCCAGCACCCGGCCAAACGCGTCGCAGCAGCGCCGCAACCGGGTGACCGTGATCGTTTCCCTCTCGGTCGTAGCGGTCATGCTCGGCATGGCGTTCGCCTCGGTGCCGCTCTATCGCATCTTTTGCAGCGCCACCGGCTTTGCCGGCACGACGCGCTACGCGACGGCGGCGCCGGGCAAGATCGCCGCCGGCTGGGTCACGGTCGATTTCAACGCGCAAGTGGCCCCCGGCCTCGATTGGGAATTCCGCCCGTTGACATCCTCGGTCCGAGTGCATCCGGGGGCGCGCACCGAAGTGCTCTATCGCGCCGTCAACCACAGCAAGGAGGCGGTGACCGCCCGTGCGGTGGACAATGTGACGCCGGCCAAGATCGGCGCCTATTTCGACAAGCTGCAGTGCTTCTGCTTTAAGAACCAAACCTTGAAGCCGGGCGAAAAGGTCGATATGGGCGTCGTCTTTTTTGTCGATCCCCAGATTTTGACCGACCCGGCGACGCGCGAGGTGCGCTCGATCACGCTCTCCTACACGATGTTCCGGGCGCCCGGCGCCACACCGCGCAGCGCTTCGGCGGCCGCGCCCGCAGCCGAGCCGGTGCGAGTGGTCACCCGGACGGTCAATTGATCAATCGAGGTTTCTGCCGATGAGCGAAGCGCACGCGGTGCACGCCGCGCACACAGCACCCAAGCACGGCTACCATCTGGTCGATCCGAGCCCGTGGCCGATCCTCGGCGCGCTCGCTGCGGGTATCGCCTTTGGCGGCGGCATCCTCTACCTGCACGGCGACGACTGGGTGCTGATGATCATCGGCATGCTGTGCATCCTCGCGATCATGTTCGTGTGGTGGCGCGACGTGATCCGCGAGGCGACGTTCCAGGGCTTTCACACGCCGATCGTCCAGCTCGGCTTGCGCTACGGCATGGCGCTGTTCATCGCCTCGGAGGTCATGTTTTTCGTCGCGTTCTTCTGGGCGTTCTTTGCGTCGAGCCTGTTTCCGGTCGGCGGCATCTGGCCACCCAAGGGCGTGCTCCCGTTCGATCCGTTCGAGTTCCCGTTTCTCAACACGCTCGTCCTCTTGCTGTCCGGCACGACGGTCACCTGGGCGCACCATTCGCTGCTTGTCGGCGACCGCAGCGGGCTGCTGCGCGGCTTGACCTTGACGGTCCTTCTCGGGCTGACCTTCACCTCGCTGCAGGCGTTCGAGTACAGCTCCGCCACGTTTCATTTCAGCGGCGGCATCTACCCCTCGACGTTTTTTATGGCGACCGGCTTCCACGGCTTTCACGTCATCATCGGCACGATCTTTTTGGCCGTCTGCCTCTATCGGGCCTATCGCGGACAATTCCAGCCCGACCATCATTTCGGCCTCGAAGCCGCCGCCTGGTACTGGCATTTTGTCGATGTGGTGTGGCTCTTTCTGTTCGTCTGCATCTATTGGTGGGGCGGCGCCGGAGCGACCTACGCCGCCGGCTGAGCGGAGCGACGCTCGCGCTCGCGCGACCTCGCCTCGAGAGGGTTTGCCGCGGCTCGTCTTGAGATGAGCGGGTTTCGCCCGCAATTCTGGCCGACCGTGGTCGCCGTGCCGATGCTGCTGATCTGCCTCGGGCTCGGCGTTTGGCAGGTCCAGCGGCTCTCTTGGAAGGAGGGGTTGATCGCCGCGCGCGCCGCGGCGGTGGCGGCCGCACCCGTCGCCGCGCCGCGCGACGCCGGCGCGGCCCGCGGCATGGAGTTCCGCCCCGTCACCGACGAGGGCGTGTTCCTGCACGCCAAGGAGATCGATCTCGGCGCGACATCGCCGGGCGGCCAAGCCGGCTACCACATCCTGACCCCGCTCAGGGAGCCCGACGGGCGGATCGTCTTTGTCAATCGCGGCTTTGTCCCGGAGGAGCTGCGTGACCCGGCAAAGCGCAGGGACGGCCAGGTTGCGGGCACGGTCAAAGTCTCGGGCTTGCTGCGGTTGCCGCCAAAGGGCCGGCCGAACTGGTTCCTGCCGAACAATCGGCCCGATTTGAACTACTGGTTCTGGATCGATCTCCCGGCGATGGCCAAGGCCGACAAGCTCGATCATGTCGCAGCGTTCTATATCGATGCCGACAGCGCTGCGAACCCCGGCGGCTGGCCCAAAGGCGGGGTCACTCTCCTCGATTTGCCGAACAACCACCTGCAATATGCGGTGACGTGGTTTTCACTGGCCGTTGCGCTGATCGTCATCTATGTCATTTACCATCGTCGCAGCCCAGGGGCCGGATGACCGCCTATCAACAGCTCGAAGCGCGCTTTCGCCGGCTCGGCGCGATCGAGCAGGCGGTCTCGATGCTGCATTGGGATGCCGCGGCGATGATGCCGCCGGGCGGTGCCGCGGCGCGCAGCGAGCAGCTTGCAACCTTGCGCCTCGTCGCGCACCAGGACCTGACCGCACCGGAGATCGGCGGGCTGTTGCACGAAGCCGAGGTCGCGGGAAATTCCCTCGACGCGTGGCAATCCGCCAATTTGCGCGAAATGCGTCGCCGCTGGCGGCACGCGGCGGCACTGCCGGGCGATCTCGTCGAGGCGCGCTCGCGGGCTTGCTCCGAATGCGAGGCAGCATGGCGCGAGGCCCGCATCAACAGCGATTTCGCCGCCGTTCTTCCAGCCCTCGAACGCGTGCTCGGCTTGCAGCGGGAGATCGCCGGGATCAAGGCCGAGCAGCTCCGGACAAGCCCTTACGAGGCGCTCCTCGACGTCTACGAGCCGGGCGGATCGGTCGCGACGATCGACCGGCTGTTCGCCGAAATCGCCGGGTTTCTGCCCGAGCTGACCGAGGCCGTCCTGAGCCGCCAGGCGTCGCATCCGCCGCCGCCGGCGCCGCAAGGTCCGTTCCCGGTCGAGGTGCAGCGCCGTGTCGGCATCGAGCTGATGCAGCAGATCGGCTTTGATTTCGCGCATGGCCGGCTCGATGTCAGCGCCCATCCGTTTTGCGGCGGCACGCCCGAGGATGTGCGGATCACGACACGCTACGACGAAAGCGATTTTGCCCGCGCGCTGATGGGAGTGCTGCACGAGACCGGCCATGCCCTCTATCAGCGCGGCCTGCCGCCGGAATGGCGCTTGCAGCCGGTCGGGCGCGCGCGCGGCATGGCGATGCATGAAAGCCAGTCGCTGCTCCTCGAAATGCAGGTCTGCCGCAGCCGCGCCTTTATCGATTTTGCCGCTCCGATCCTGCGCCGGGCCTTTATCGGCGACGGGCCCGCCTGGGAGGCCGAGGCGCTTTATCGCCGCCAAATCCGGGTCGGGCGCGGTCTGATCCGCGTCGATGCCGACGAGGTCACCTATCCGGCGCATGTGATCCTGCGCTACCGGATCGAGCGCGCCATGCTGGCGGGCGATTTGGCCCCGGCCGACCTGCCGGGCGCCTGGGCCGAAGGGTCGCGCCAGCTCCTCGGCGTGGCGCCCGCCAACGACCGCGAAGGCTGCCTCCAGGACATCCATTGGTATGACGGCATTTGGGCCTATTTCCCGACCTACACGCTCGGGGCGCTGATCGCGGCCCAGCTGTTCGAGGCGGTGCGCCGGGCCGTCCCCGATCTCGTCGAGGCGATTTCGGCTGGCAATTTCGCGCCGCTTTTCGGTTGGCTGCGCGCCAAGGTGCATCAAAACGGCTCGTTGCTCTCGACTGCGGAGCTGGTCGAAGCAGCCACCGGCCGGCCGCTTGGCACGGCGAGCTTCGAGCGGCACCTGCGCGCCCGCTACCTCAATTAGGTGACGAAGCGGGCGTTGCGGCGTTAGTGCATAATCCGACAGGCTTCCGCAAAGTGAGGGGGACGATTTTGTTCGATCAAGCCGCGCAATTGCCTGCCGAGAATGCGGAGCGAGAGAGCACGCTCGAACGGTTCGAAAGGGTGCGGCGCGAGAGCGAGGCGCTCGCCGCCAATCTGACGCCCGAGGACCAGTCGATCCAATCGATGCCCGATGCCAGCCCGACAAAATGGCATCTGGCGCACACCAGCTGGTTTTTCGAGACCTTCATCCTCGGCCCGCTCGACCGGCGCTACCGCGTCTTCGACCCGGCCTTCGCCTATCTGTTCAACTCCTATTACGAGGCGGCGGGACCGCGCCACCCGCGGCCCGAGCGCGGCCTCCTGTCGCGTCCGACGGTCGATATCGTCGGCGCCTATCGCGACCATATCGGCGCCGCGATGGCCCGCCTTGCCGAAGCCGCCGATGCCGCCTCCTGGTGCCGGGCGGCTGCGTTGCTCGAGCTCGGCCTGCATCACGAGCAGCAGCATCAGGAATTGATCCTGATGGACATCAAGCATGTGTTTTCGGTCAATCCGCTGCAGCCCGCCTACCAGGCCCCGCGGCCGGCGGTCGCGGCACCCGCGGCACCATTGGATTGGATCGATTTCGCCGGCGGGCTGGTCGAGCTCGGCCATCCCGGCGACGGCTTCGCATTCGACAACGAGACGCCGCGCCACAAGGTGTGGCTCGATCCGTTCCGCCTTGCCACTCGCCCCGCGACCTGTGGCGATGTCCTCGAATTCATCGAAGAAGGCGGCTATCGGCGGCCCGAATTCTGGCTCTCCGACGGCTGGGCGACGGTGCGCGCCGAGGGCTGGGAGGCGCCGCTTTATTGGCATCGCGAAGACGCAGATCGAGGCTGGTCGGTCTTTACCCTTGCCGGGCGCCGCCCGCTGAACCCGGCCGAGCCCGTCTGTCATGTCAGCTATTACGAGGCCGACGCTTTTGCCCGCTGGGCCGGCAAACGGCTGCCGCGCGAAGCCGAATGGGAATTTGCCGCGCAAGGCCTCCCGCTCGCCGGCAATTTTGCCGATCGGGGGGTGTTTCATCCGGCGGCCGATGCCAGTGTGGACGATTCCGGTGTGGGCGCGCCCGGGCTGCGCCAGATGTTCGGCGATGTCTGGGAATGGACCGCCAGCCCCTATATCGCCTATCCGCGGTTTCGCCCGGCCGCGGGAGCGATCGGCGAGTACAACGGCAAGTTCATGTCGGGCCAGATGGTGTTGCGCGGCGGTGCAGCGGTCACCCCGGCCGGGCACATCCGCGCCAGCTACCGCAATTTTTTCCCGCCTTGGGCGCGCTGGGCGTTTGCCGGATTGCGGCTCGCGGAGGACAGCTGATGCTGAGCGAAGCGCGCTTTGCCTTTTACGATCTGGCGCCGGGTGAGGAGAGCTTTCGCGACGCCGTGCTGAACGGTCTCGGCCGCGAGCGCAAATCGATCCCCTGCAAATTTTTTTACGACGCGCGCGGCTCGGCCTTGTTCGAGGCGATTTGCCGCCTGCCGGAGTACTACCCGACCCGTACCGAGATCGCGATCCTCGAAGAGAACGCCGCCGAGATCGCCGCGCAAATGGATCCGCACTGCCGGTTGATCGAGCTCGGCAGCGGTGCCAGCCGCAAGGTGCGCATTCTGCTGAACGCGCTCGACCGGCCGGCGGCTTATGTGCCGGTCGATATTTCGGGCGACCATCTGCGCGAGGCCGCGCTCAATCTGGCCGAGGATTTTCCGGAGCTCCCGGTGATCGCGGTCTGCGCCGACTACACCCGGCCCTTTGCGATGCCGCCGCTGCCCGGCCCGCGCGGCAAGCGGGTCGGGTTTTTCCCCGGCTCGACGATCGGCAATTTCGAGCCGTCGGCGGCCGTGCGTTTCCTGGCCAATTGCGCCCAAATCCTCGGACCCGGCGGCGAGATGCTGATCGGCGTCGATCTGAAAAAGGATCCGAAAATCCTCGACGCCGCCTATAACGACCGCGCCGGCGTCACCGCCGCCTTCAACCTCAACCTGCTGGAGCGGATCAACCGCGAGCTCGACGGCGATCTCGACCTCGACCGCTTTGAGCATCTCGGCTTTTATAACGAGCGCGAAGGCCGGATCGAAATCTACATCCGCAGCCTATCCGAGCAGCAGGCCACGATCGCCGGCCGGCGTTTCGGCTTCGCCGCCGGCGAACTGATCCACACCGAATACTCCTACAAATACACGGTTGGCGAATTTCGCGCCTTGGCGGCACAGTCCGGGTTCCGGCCGGTCGATACCTGGACCGACCCGAACCAGCTGTTCAGCGTGCATTATTTCCGGCAGCGCTGACCCGCTCAATAACGCCAAGCATAATAAGGGTGATGGTGCCGCCACCAGGCGTAGCTGTGGTGGTGCCAATAGCGGTGATGGTGCCATCGCCACCAAGAGTGACGCGGATACCAGCAATGCAGACCATGGACATTCCACCAGCACCGGGCTTCCGCCGGCGATCCCATAGCTGCGGTGCCGAGCAAAAAGGCAGCAAGCCCTGCGAGGATGAATTTTCTCATCGCCATACCTTCTCGAAACTTTCGCTCCTGAGACGATAACGACGAGACCCGCCTGCGTAGTTCCGGTTTATCTTATTTGATCGGCGGCCTTACCTTATGCTCCTGCCAATGCGCGCAATATGTTCTCGACGGCTTTTCGCGGATCGGCGGCCCGCATCGCTTCGCCCATGACCGCGACGCCGGCCGCACCCGCTCTGCGGCAGGCGGCTGCGTTCGCTGCCGTGACCCCGCCGAGCGCCACCACCGCACCCGGCACCTCGGCAACCAGCTTTGCCAGGCCGTCGAGGCCGAGCGCCGGCCCGTAGCCGGGCTTGCTGGCGCTCGGGAACACCGGGCTCAAGGTGACGTAATCAGCACCCGCGCGCAGCGCTGCGGCGGCCTCTGTCGGCGAATGCGCGGAGGCGCCGATCAGCGCCGCCGGGAGGCGGGCGCGCACCGGCTCGACAATGGCGCCGCCCGGCAGATGGACCCCGTCCGCGCCGGCCGCGATCGCCGCCTCGACATCGTCGTGGACGGTCACGACCGCGCCGTAGCGGTGACCCAGCGCCACGAGCGCGGCGAGCAGCCGGCACCGCGCGTCGGCCGGGAGGTCCTTCTCGCGCAGGCTGAACCAGCGGCAGCCGCCGTCGAGCACCGCCGCTGCAATCTCCTCGATCGGCCGCCGCGCTTGGGCACGGTCGGAGATGACGAGCAGCGGCGGAACCGGCAGCGCAGCCACGCTCGACTCCTATGGGCCGGGCGGGCCGAGCAGCACCGCCGCGGTGACGGTGAGCCGGACCGTCGCTTCCCCGGGTGCCGCGACCGGCGCGGCCTGCGCCATCGCCGTGGCAAAGCGCGGCATCGGCTGCCCCCCGGTCTCGGCGTTGCCGACCCTCAGCTCCTGATAGCCGAGGACCGAAAGGCGCATGTGCTCGGCGATCGACGCGGCGCGCAAGCCGAGCCCGGAGAGCGCCTCGCCGGTCAAATCCTCCTCGACGCCGCGCAACGTCTCCGGCGACACCTCGTAGGCGAGCGAGGACATGACGAGCCCGTCCGATTGCAGCGCGCCGGCGAGGGTCAGCATCGCATCGGCGGCCTTGCCGGTCAAAATCAGCGACTGGCTGCCGCGCCAGCGGGCCGGCTGGTTTTGCGGCTCCTCTTCGCCGACCGAATAAGAGCCGGTTTCGACCTCGACCCCCTGCACCTGACGGGCGCGGGCGAGTGCCGCCGCCATCCGGCGGTTGATCGCCGATTGCACGCCGAGCGCATCGGCGCCGCTTTCCTCGGCCCGCAGCTCGATACGCAGCAAATCGCGCACGACCTTGCGCTCGGCGGTCTGGGTCAAATGCAGCACCGTCGGCGGCTGGCGCGGTGCCGTCTGCGCGCCGGCTGGCGACGACAGCGCAAAGGCCCACAAGATCGCGAGAAGAAGCAGCAGCGCGCCTTGCGCTGCGGCACGCTCTGCTCTCAGAGCGCGGTCAAGCCGCGGGCCGAGCCGCTTTCCAGCCGGCGCAGGCGCTCGAACAGGATCTCGGGGGCGATGCGCGAGCCGCCGGCATCGAGGCAGAGGCGGAATTTGTCGAACAGCTCGGCTTCGCTGAGCGGCCGGTCGGCATGGCCTGTGGCGCGGCGCACCTGCTCGCTCGCGACGCTGCCGCCGGCGACGAGATCGACCCGGACCTGGTCCCACACCGAGGCGCCGGACATTTCGGGATCGTAATTCTGGTTGGTTTCGACCGAGACCCGCGGCATCAGCCGCTGGATTTCCGGGCGCCGGACAAATTCGTCGGTGTATTCGGCAAGGCCGGCGCGGCCCGCGACCACCGCGCTCGCCATCGCGAACTCCATGCTGAACTTGGCTTCGAGCCCGGTCTGCGGCCGGTGGTTGCGCAGGATCAGCGAATGGGTGTCGCTCAGCGACACCGTGACCCGCTCGATTTCCTCGGGCTTTAGCGGATGCTGCTCGATGCAGGTCGAGCATCGCGTCGAGCGCGCGATGGGTGCAATAGCAGGCCGGGTATTTCTTGATGCCGATCCGGTAGGCGACGATTTTCCAATCGCGGCCGAGCCCGTCGGCCGGGCTCTCGCGATCGGCTTTGCCCTCGGGCGACACCGCGCTCAAAAATCCTTGGCCATGCTCGAGCGCGTCGGGCGACGCGGTAAAGCCGATCTCGGCGAGCCGCGCCGAGATTACCCCGGAATGCGCCGCCCGGCCGGCGTGGAACGGTTTGGTCATCGTGCCGAAATTGGCCATGACGCCGCTGCTGTGCGAGGCCGCGAGCGCCAGGGCATGGGCGGTGCGCGGCGCATCGAGACGGCGCAGCAGGGCGCAAGCCGCCGCCGCGCCGATCGGGCCGAAAATGCCGGTCGGATGCCAGCCCTTGCGGTGATGGTGGCCGGGATCGCGTGCGGCGAGCTCGGCCCAGGTTTCGTAGCCGGCGACATAGGCCGCGAGCATGTCGCGGCCCGAGGCGCCGAGCGCCTCGCCCTCGGCGAGGATCGCCGGCACCATCACGGTGCTCGGATGGCCGCGCAGCGAGGCGACATCGTCGTAATCGAGCGCATGCCCGGCGGTGCCGTTGATCCATGCCGCCTCCGGCGCCGGCGCGCGCTCGCCGGAGAAATACAATGTCGCCTCGCCGCCGGCGGGCGCCAGCGCGCGGCGCAGCAGCTGGGGTGCAGGGTCCTGCGCCCCGGCGATCATCGTGGCGATGCAATCGGCAAAGCCGATGCGCGCCACCTCGACCGCCTCGGCCGGCAGCCGCTCGAACGAAAGCTCCGCGACAAAGCGGCCGAGATCCTGGGTCAGCGGCATCTGCGTTCCTCCGATTCATGCGCCGATCGGCGACATTATGATCCGGTCCGCGGGTCTCGGCTATCGCACGACAGAGGCACGACAGAGGAGGGCATTGTCAGGTTGCCCGTCTTGGGCGATGTAGGCGTATGAGCTCGAGACTTCCGCAAGCGCTGGTGACGCGGCCCCGCGAGGAAGCCGCAGCCTTGGCGGCGGCGTTGGCGCGCCGCGGCGTCGCTGCGCTGATCGAGCCGTTGCTCGACATCCGGTATCGGACGACCGCGCCGCTCGACCTCGCCGGGGTGCAGGCTGTCCTGTGCACCAGCGCCAATGGCGTGCGGGCGTTGGCGCGGGCGAGCGGGGTGCGGGACCTGCCGCTGTTTGCGGTCGGCGACGCGACGGCGGCGCGCGCCCATGCCTTGGGCTTCTCTGCCGTCGCCAGCGCCGGCGGCAACGTCATCGACCTCGCCCGCCTCGTGGCGGCTCGGCTTTCTCCCCGGAATGGGCGCCTCGTGCATGTCGCCGGAAATGTCGTGGCTGGCGACCTTGCGGGCGATCTGCGCGGCTGCGGCTTTGCGATCGAGCGCGCCGTCCTTTACGAAGCCCGTCCGGCAACGGCGCTGAGCCGCGAGGCGAAAGACGCCTTCGAGGCCGGAGCGATCGACGTCGCCATGTTCTTTTCACCGCGGACGGCGGCAATCTTCGTCAGGCTCGCGACGGATGCCAGGGTCGGCGAGCTGTGCGGCAAGGTCGTCGCGCTGTCGATCAGCCGCGCCGCCGACAGGGCGCTGGGCGATTTGCCGTGGCGGCAGCGACGGATCGCCGATATGCCGAGCCAGTCGGCGCTGCTCGATGCGCTCGATGCGGTGTTCATGAGCAAAGCGCAATGACGGCAGCCGAGAGCGCAGGGCGTTCGAGTGAGAACGAGCGGCCGGTGGCCGCCGCGCCCGCGCCGGAGCCGGATCGGCCGCCGGAGCCGGACCAGCCGTCGGCGTGGGCGCGACGCGCGGGTCTGGCCTGGCCCGTGGTGGCGCTGGCGCTGCTGGTTTTGCTCGTCGGCATCGCTCTGTCGCCGTTCTGGGCGCCGGCATTGGCGCCGCTGCTGCCATGGGGAAATCGCCGGGCTGCTTCGGAATATGCGGCGCTCGAGGCGCGGCTGGGGGCGTTGGAGCAGCGCCCGGTCGTGACCGGCGCCGATATCGATGCACTCAAAGCCGCGCAAGCCGCGCTCGCACGGCGCATCGACAAGATCGAAGCCGAGGCCGGCGGCAGCGCGCGTGCCGAGACCGCCGCCATCGCTGCGCAGAAAGCAATTCAGCGGCTCGCCGAGCAGGTCGATGCGCTCGATGCGCAATCGGGCCACACCGCCGCGCTGATCGTGCCGATGCAGCAGCAGCTCAGCCATCTCGGCAGCGGCGCCGCCGACCTCGCCGGCCGTGTCGCAGCGCTCGAACATCAGATGCAGGCGCAGCAGGGCGTCGACCGGACCGGCGCCGCGCTGCTCGCGGGTCTGCTGCAAATCCGCGAGGCGGTCGAAGCCGGCCGGCCGTTTCCAAACCAATACGACGCCTTTATGGCGCTCGCTCACGGCGACCCAAAGCTCACCGCGGCGGCGGCGCCGCTCGCCGAAGCCGCGCATAACGGTGTCGCCAGCCGCGCGGTGCTGCGGCAGCGGCTCGACGACCTCGGCGGCCGGATCGCCGGCGCCACGACGCCGCCGCCGGCCGGCGATTGGCGCGGCAAGGCATTGGCCGAGCTGCGGTCGCTGGTGACGATCCGCCGCCTCGACGGCGCCGGGCAATCCCCAGCCGAAGCCGCGCTCGGCGCCGCGCAACGGGCGTTGTCGCGGGGCGACCTCGCGGCGGCGGTCGAGAATTTGGGCTCGCTCGCCGGCGCCAGTGGCGAGGCGGCGCGGCCATGGCTGGCGATGGCGCGCTCGCGGCTCGCGGTCGAGGACGCGCTGGCGCAGCTGCAGCAGCTGCTGGTGGCGCGGCTCGATATGATAAATCCGGCTGCGAGCGCCGCGCCGAAAGCAGCACCCTGATGCGCGTCGTCGCGGCCCTTGTCGTCATCGCGGTGCTGGCCGTGGGCTGCGCGTTTTTCGCCGACCATCCGGGCCGGGTCGCGATCGTCTGGCAGGGCTGGCGGGTGGAGACCTCGGTCGGGGTGCTGATCGCGGCGGCAGTCGCGGCCGTGCTCGTGCTGCTCTCGGTGTGGCGCGTGCTGAGCTGGGTCGTGCTGGGCCCGCGCAGCCTGATCCGCCGATACCGCGAGCGGCGGCGACGTGCCGGGTATCGGGCGTTGACCGAGGGGATGGCCGCGGTCGCGGCGGGCGAGCCGGGCACGGCGCGGCGGTTCGCCCGCAGGGCCGATGCGCTGCTCGCCGATCCGCCGCTGACCTTGCTGCTGTCGGCGCAGGCGGCCGAGCTCGACGGCGACGAGGCGGCGGCAAAACGGTGCTTTACGGCGATGCTCGACCAGCCGGAAACGGAATTTGCCGGTCTGCGCGGGCTTTTGAACCAGGCGTTGCGCGCGCGCGATTACGGCGCCGCCTTGCGGCTCGCGGAGCGCGCCGGGGCGCTGCGCCCGAATGCGCGCTGGGTGGCGCCGACCCTGTTCGAGCTCGAAGCGCGCGCGGGGCGCTGGCAGGCGGCCTCGGAGACGCTGGATCGGGCCGCCAAGCGGCGGCTCGTCCCGGCCGAGCGCGCGCGCCATCACCGCGGCGTGATCCTGTACGAGCTGAGCCGCGCCGCTTTGGCGCAGGGCGATCGGCGCCGCGCCGTTTCGCTGGCGGCAGAGGCCCAAAGCTCGACCCCGGATCTCGCCACCCCCGCGGCCTTTCATGCGCGGCTCTTGCTGGGCGACGGTCGATCGGGGCCGGCCGCCAAAGCGGTCGAACGCGCCTGGCGCAGCCTGCCGCACCCCGAGCTGGCGCAAGCCTATGGCGAAATTCATATCGAGGCGGCGCCGCTCGCGCGCTACCAAAGCATGGAGCGGCTCGCGGCCCAAAATTCGGCGGCCCACGAGACCCATTTGGCCTTGGCCGAGGCGGCGTTGACGGCGGAGCTGTGGGGCGAGGCTCGCCGTCATCTCGAGCAAGCGCTGGCCATGCCGCCCGGCGCGACGCCGCGGCTCTGCCTGACGATGGCACGGCTCGAAGAGGCCGATCGCGGTGATCTCGCACGGGCGCGCGAATGGCTCGATCGGGCCGCCGCGGCACCGCCCGACCCGCGCTATCTCTGCGCCAATTGCACCGCCGAGAGCCTCGAATGGCGTTCGCGCTGCCCGCGTTGCGGCGCCTTCGACACACTCTCATGGCGCGCTCCGTTCTGGGCGGAAGCGGACGACAAGCTGCCGCCGCCGCGCCGCGCCGCGCTTCCCCGGCCCGCCGAACGGCTTGGCGCCGGTCTCGGAACCGGCTAAAAATCGCCGGCGCCGCCCCGGTAGCTCAGCGGTAGAGCAACCGCTTCGTAAGCGGTAGGTCGTCAGTTCGAATCCGACCCGGGGCACCACGATTTCAAAACGATCGAGCGGCATCAAAAATCTGTCAAAATTGCTGCTTTGCGGGGGCGACACACCTGTTCACCTGTTTGATCAGCATCGATCAGATGCGCGGCGCCGAGTGATCGCCTCGAAAGTGGTTGCTCGTCATCCTTCTCATTGCGAGGTCAATGATAGAGATATGTCAGCACATCGGCGCTTTGGACCTCCGCGCCGACCGGGTAGCGGCGGAACCGGCCTCGGAATCGGCGTTCGATAGTGGCGGGAATGCCCAGGCCGGTACACCCAGATAAGGATATTGAAGCCGCCGTGCGCTATGCCGAAGCCAAGGGATGGCGGGTTGTCATGTCAAGCGGACATGCTTGGGGCGCCTCTATTGTCCCGGCGGTCGTCCGGGCGATTGCCTCTGTCTGTATGGTCGACCCCTTCGAACCCCTTCGGCTTTGCCCGTCTGATCAGACGGCGGGTAGACTATGCGCTGATTACGGAGGGGCCATGAACCACACGTTCACGCTGGAAGTGGCGGGCATCGATACAACGCGCGGCGATTACGAGGACGCGCTATACGATGCCGGTTGCCGCGACGCGCTGATCGCTGTTGTTGGCGGCAAGGTATTTTTGGATTTCGACAGGGAAGGGCCGTCTTTCGAGCAAGCGGTCAATTCGGCAACCACAGCCGTTCAAGCTGCCGGCGGCAAGGTCGTGCGGATCATGCCGCCACCGGGGTGATGAGGCCGCCATAAGAAAAAGCCCGGCCCTCGGGCACTCGACGAGGCGGGACCAGCCGGGTGAGCGGCTGCAACGCGTGGATGGGACATCTCTATCGTTTCATCGGGCCTTATGCGATTGCGACCCTTTTCAGCTAGAACTGCACCCTTTGCGTGAGGGCGCCGTCGATGATCAGGTTGGTGCCGGTGATAAAGCTGGCGCGCGGGCTGGCGAGAAAGACGACGGCGTCGGCGACTTCCCCGGGTGTCCCCATACGACCCATCGGATTGCGCCCGACCATCACCTTGAACAATTCAGGATTGTTTTTCTCGAGCACGTTCCACACCCCGCCCTCGAAATAGACGTTGCCGGGGGAGACCATGTTGGCGCGCACCCCTTTGGCGGCGAGGTTGCGGGCGAGCGCCTTGACGTAAGGGACGAGCGCCGCCTTGACCGAAGCGTAGGGCCGCGGCGCCCCGGCGATTTCGATCGCACCGGTGGTGCCGATGACGACGATGGCGCCGGCCGAGGATTTTTCGAGAAACGGGATTGCCGCCTCGACCCCGGCAACGGTGCCCATCACATCGATGTCGAGGCTCTTGCGCCAGGATTCCTCGTCCATCGCCTGGGCCAAGGCGCTGACATTGGCGATAAAGATGTCGAGCCCGCCGAGCTCGCCCGCCGCTTCGGCAACCCATCGGCGCAACGCCGCGGTGTCGGCGACATCGACGGTGCCGCCATGGGCCGTTGCCCCGGCGGCGCGAAGACCGGCGAGCGCGCTCTCGACACCGGCCTTGCCGCGCGCGCAGATCGCGATGTCGCAGCCTTCCTCGGCCAGAAGCGCAGCGATCGCGCGGCCGATGCCGCGGCTGCCGCCGGTGACGATCGCCTTTTTGCCGCCGAGCCCGAGATCCACCGTCGCCTCCCCGGCAGTTTTCCCTTCTTCTGATACACGATTGCGCGCCGGTTGCAGAGCGGCCCCGGTTGCCCTTGAATAAGGGCCGGGTCGCGCGAACAGCGACGCGGCTCGAAACCCGAGGGAGGGAAATCATGCGCAACCGGCTCGCCGTCGCCATCGTGTTTGCCGCCCTGGGTCTGGCCTTGGCCGGCCCGCTGCACGCGCAGGACATCAAGCGGACGATTTTCCAGAAATCCGACGTGCCCGGCACAAGCTACGAGACCGTGTTCGGCATGGCCGAGATCGCGCCAAATGTGAAGGTCGCCAGCCACACCCATCCCGGCACCGAATCGAGCTATGTCCTGGCGGGCAGCCTGATCCTCGAAGTCCAGGGCCAGCCGACGCGGACCGTCGAGGCCGGTCAGTCGATGTTCGTGCCGGCAAACACCCCGCATGGTGGGCAGGCCGGCCCCAACGGCGCTAAAATCCTCGCCACCTGGGTCGTCGAAAAAGGCAAGCCGCTGGCGACCCCCGTCAAATAACGCAAACCAGGAGAAAACCCAGTGATCGACCTCTATTTCTGGCCGACCGGCAACGGCAAAAAGACCGTCATCCTGCTCGAAGAGCTCGGGCTGCCCTATCGGATCAAGCCGATCAATATCGGCCGCGGCGACCAGCTGACGCCCGAATTTCTGCGGATTTCGCCAAACGGGCGGATGCCGGCGATCGTCGATGACGAGCCGCTGGGCGGGGGCGCGCCGATCGCGATCTTCGAATCCGGGCCGATCATGGCTTATATCGCCGAGAAGACCGGGCGGTTCTGCCCGGCCGACACCCGCGGCAAATACGATGTCTTCCAGTGGGTCGCCTGGCAATTGGCCAATCAAGGGCCAAAGCTCGGCGAGCAGGGCCATTTCCGCCGCGCGCTCGAAGCCGGCAACAACGGCGACCTCAGCTATGCGATCGGGCGCTTCGACAACGAGGCGCACCGCATCTACGGCGTCATGAACCTCGGTCTCCACAACAAGCGCTATTTCGCCGCCGGCCAATACACGATCGCCGACATGATCTGCTATCCGTGGGCGTCGAGCTGGGCCAGCCGCAAGATCGACATCGACGAGTTCCCGAACGTCAAGCGCTGGCTCGACGAGATCGGCGCGCGGCCGGCGGTCAAAAAGGCGATGGCGATGGGGCCGGAATTCCGCGAAGACCCGGCCTCGATCAGCGCCGAGGAAAAGGCGCGCCGGCAAAAGCTCGTGGCGCACCAGCGGGCGCAGCCGATCCCAAAGGAATGGCTGCAAGCGGCCGAAGGCTAGGCCCACTCGATGCGGCGGCAGCGGCTCGGCGGGGCATGCGCGCTGCTGCTGTCGGCTGCCGTTTTCGCTGGTCCGGCAGCGGCGGCGGTGCCGGCCGGGACCTGGCTGTTCGCCAACCGGGTGGCGATCCAGATCTTCGACTGCACCGGGCTTTTGTGCGGGCGCATCGTGTGGCTGCTGCGCCCGCTGACCCCGGCCGGCCGGCCCGATCTCGACACGCTCAACCCCGACCCGACCCTGCGCCCGCGGCATTTGTGCGGGCTGACCATCGTGTGGGGGATGCAGCCCGACGGGCCGAACCATTGGTCGAACGGCCGGCTCTACGATCCCAAGGACGGCACCACCTACGACATCGCCGCCGAGCTGACCGCTCCCGGCACGATCTCGGCGCGGGTCTATCGCGGCGTCCCGATGCTCGGCCGCACCGAAATCCTGACCCGCGACCCGCCGCTGAGCTTTGACGGCCAATGCTGACCCGCCCTGCAGCGGCGGAGTTGCTGCGACGGCTGGTCAAAGGGACGGTCTGGATCGTGCTGTGGGGCACCGTCCCGGCGCTTGCGCAACCGCCGCCATCCGACCCGGATATGCCCGCCGCACGCTGGGCGGCCGAAGAGGTCGAGCACCATCAGGTGGCGGATTTCAATCGCCGTTGCGGTCGCCTCGATCCGAACCGGGACGCCGACGACCGCTGGTCCGACCCGTGCCGGACGATCCATCCCGGCGATCTCGTGGCACTTCTCCTCGG
Source organism: uncultured Alphaproteobacteria bacterium (assembly GCA_963702685.1). GTDB lineage: Bacteria > Pseudomonadota > Alphaproteobacteria > ATCC43930 > CGMCC-115725 > AP-15. The sequence goes on from CAVPDQ010000027.1 coordinate 218,351, forward strand.
GGCGCACGTGCCGCGCGAAGGGGTGCGCATCGAGGGTGCGAGGATCGACGGCAATCTCGACCTGACCGCCGCCACGATCGGACACGAGGTGTCGATCGTGGGCTCCCGCCTCGATGGCGGGATCAGCCTCACCCGCGCGGTGCTCGACGGCCGCCTGATGCTCGACGGAACACGCATCACCGGTTTGCTCGACGGCAGGCGGCTGCATGCGCAAAGCGATCTCTTGATGCGCTATGGCGGCGACGCAAAAGGCCAGATCGTGCTCATCGACGCAAAAATCGACGGCAATCTCGACCTCGAAGGATCACATTTCGAACAGCCGGTAAAAGCGGACCGCTTGCGGGTCGCCGGCACCCTCTTCATGAACAATCACGCCGTGTTCGACGGCGATGTCTTTCTTCATTATGCGACCATCGACGGCAATCTCGAAATGGAGACCTCGGCGTTTGCGGCTGGCCTCAAGGCCGAGGGGCTGAAAATATCGCATCATCTTTTTATGGTGAATGCCGTCTTTAAGCAGCCGGTGAATATTCCCTATGCGCACGTCTCCGGCAATGTCGATCTGAGCGGCGGGGCTTTCACCGGGATCGACTTGTCGGAAGCGGCAATCGCGCAGACGCTGATTTTGCAAAGCTCGTTCGGGGTGGCGAAATGGTCGCGGCCCGGCGGGCGCCCGGCGCTGCTCACGCTGCGCAACGCCCATGCCGACACGGTCCAGGAGGTGATCGGCTCCTGGCCCGAGCGTTTGGACCTGGACGGTTTCAGCTACGCCCGCCTCGGCGGGTCCGGCGGCACCGGCGCGGCGAGCGGCCGTTCGACCAAAGAGTGGATCGCCTGGCTGCACAAGAGCAGCTATGCCGGCAAGCATTACGACCCGCAGCCCTACATGTATCTGGCGCAAATGCTCACCGCAGCGGGCGACCGGGACGAGGCGCTGGCGCTGCAATTTGCCGCCCGGCAGGCGGAGCGCGCGCAAGCGTGGAGCGATCGAAGCTGGGGTCGGTGGGCTTGGCTGTCGGTGCTCCGCTGGCTCTGCGGCTACGGCATCGGCACCTACACCTTTTACGTCGTGCCGTGGGTGCTCGGGTCGGCGGTTGCCGGGTTCCTGGTGCTGTTCCGCGCGCGGGCGGCCCGCAACAACGGCGTCTTTTGGTGTATCGGGGCGAGCCTCGAACGCCTGTTGCCGATCATCGAGCTGAACAAGGAGTTCGGAGAATTTTTCTACGACCCGCGGCGCGAACGGCTGCGGGGCTGGCAGATCGCCTTTTTCTCGGGTTACGCCCTGTGGGGATGGGTGCTGGGCCTGCTGCTGGTCGCCGCGATGTCCGGGCTGACGCAGGGCACATGATGCGTTGCCAGCCGGCTGGGCCGGGTTGTGTGCGCGCGGCCGCCGCCGCGATTTGGCTCGCCGCGTCGCTGGCGCCTGGCGTTGCGTTTGCGGCGGAGGCTGCGGGCGGGGTCGCCGACTGGCCTTATTACGGCGGCGATGCGGGTGGCGAGCGCTATTCGCCGCTGACGCAAATCGACAAGAAAAATGTCGGGCAGCTGAAGATCGCTTGGGAATACCACACCGGCGACGTGTCCGACGGCAGCGGCGGCCGGCGCAAGAGCGCCTTCGAAGCGACGCCGATCGTCGCCTTTGGCACGATGTATGTGACGACACCCTTCAGCCGCGTCGTGGCGCTCGATCCGGAAACCGGCATGGAAAAATGGCGGTTCGATCCGCAGATCGACTTTCGGGCGCCCTATTCCGAAGGCTTGATCAATCGCGGCGTCGCGTTGTGGACCGATCCGGCCAAATCCGCCGGCCAGCCTTGCCGGCGCCGGATATTTCTGGCGACGATCGATGCGCGGCTCTTTGCGCTCGACGCCGCTACCGGCAGGCCTTGCGCCGCTTTTGGCGCTTCCGGCCAGATCGACCTGAAGCGCGGCATCGCCAACATTATTCGCGCGGGAGAGTACGAGGAGACCTCGCCCCCGGCGGTCGTGGACGATCTCGTCATCGTCGGCTCGGGGATCGCGGACAACGACCGGGTGGCGAGCCCGAGCGGCGAAGTGCGCGGGTTCGACGCGCGCAGCGGCGCGCTGCGCTGGAGCTGGAACCCGATCCCGGCGAGCCTCGCCCCGACCGGCGCCGGCAATGCCTGGCCGCCGATTTCGGTCGATGCGGCGCGCGATCTCGTCTTTCTGCCGACCACCAGCGCCAGCCCCGACTATTCCGGCGCGAAGCGCGCGGGCGACGACAAATGGGCGGATTCCATCGTCGCCTTGGCGGCCAAGACCGGCAAGCTCGTCTGGGGGTTCCAGCTCGTGCACCACGACCTCTGGGATTACGACACCGCCGCCCAGCCGCTCCTCGCCACCCTGCGCCGCAACGGCGCCGAGACGCCGGTCGTCGTCCAAGGGAACAAGACCGGCAATCTCTTTGTGCTCGAGCGCGAGACCGGCAAGCCGGTTTTCGGCGTCGAAGAGCGCCCGGTGCCAAAGAGCGACGCTGCGGGCGAGGACGCGTCGCCGACACAGCCTTTTCCGCTCGCGCCACCGCCCCTCGTGCCGCAGCGCCTCGCTGCATCCGAGGCGTGGGGGGCCACACCGCAGGAGCGCGCGGCCTGCCTCGCGGTAATCGAAAAGCTGCGCTCCGACGGCATCTTCACACCGCCGAGCGTGCGCGGGACCATCGCCTTTCCGGGCAATCTCGGCGGCATGAATTGGAGCGGCGGCGCCTTTGACCCGGTGCGGCAGATCTATGTGGCCAACGTCAACAATCTGCCGATGGAGGTGCATCTGATCCCGCGCGAGCGATACCGGGCCGCCGAAGCGGCGGTAAAGCCCGGCCGGTTTCGCGCCGAGATTTCGCCGCAGCACGGGACCCCCTACGGGATGAGCCGGGCGGTGCTGCATTCGCCGGGCGGCCTCCCCTGCAACCCGCCGCCCTGGGGCGAGCTCGTCGCCGTCGATCTGGCCAAGGGGACGATCCGCTGGCGCGCGCCGCTCGGCACGACAGCCGATCTGGTCAAGGAGCTGACCCCCGCGGTTCGCGGCACGCCCAATCTCGGCGGGGCGATCGTCACCGCATCCGGCCTCGTCTTTATCGCCGCGGCGATGGACGACTGCCTGCGCGCCTTCGACACCGAGACCGGCGCCGAGCTGTGGAAGGTGCCTCTGCCGGCGGGCGGCCAAGCGACGCCGATGGCCTATCGCCTCAGGCGCGACGGCAAGGAGCTCGTCGTGATCGCTGCCGGCGGCCACGGCAAGCTCGGCACCAAGCTCGGCAATTCACTGATCGCGTTTGCCTTGCCGTAGGCGCCTTGGTCACGAGAGGGCGCGCAGATCGGCGCGCAAGCGATCGGCATCGGCAACGAAATTCTCCACCGCCCTGTGGGTTTTCCGCCACACCGGGATTGCGGCCGTCAGGACCGCGCGCCCGGCCGGGGAGAGGGTGAGCCGGCGGCTGCGTTTGTCGGCGTCGTCAATCGATATTTCGACGAGCCCCCGCCTTGTCAGCGGCTTCAGATTGGCGGTGAGCGTGGTGCGGTCCATCGCCAGCACCGCCGACACATCGCCGATGCTCGGTGCCGCGGTGTGGTTGAGCAGCATCAGCAGCGAAAACTGGCCATTCGTCAGCCCCATGGGCCGCAGCGTCGCGTCAAACCGTCGCGCCACGGCCCGAGCCGCCCGCCGCAGGTGCAGGCAGAGACAGGGGCCGCGCAGCTCGTAGGCGGTTTCGTCAGCGACGGCAGAAGGATTTGACATGGGCCAATTATGTTGATATCAACTCTGTTACGCAACCGGATTCATCATGCCCCCGGATTCATCATGCCCAGGGTCTTTTTCACCACCGCGCTGCGGCGCTTTCTGCCCGCCTCCACGGCCGAGGTCGAAGGCGGAACAGTCGGCGAGGCGCTCGTTCGTGTTTTTGGCGCGCAACCGGAATTGCGCGGCTATGTGCTCGACGATCAGGGTGCGGTGCGCCCTCACGTCGCGATCTATGTCAACGACCGGCAGCTGGCCGATCGCGCAACGCTGAGCGATCGGGTCGGCGCGCGCGACGAAATTCATGTCTTTCAGGCGTTGTCGGGCGGCTGAGGAGGGTGGCGATGTCGAGCCGGCTTTATGTCGCGACCCGCAAGGGCCTGTTCGAGCTGACGCGCGGCAAGGCGGCGTGGGAGGTCGCCGATACGCGGTTTCTCGGCGACCCGGTCTCGGCGGTGCTGCCGCTCTCCGACGGCACGGTCTATGCAGCGCTCGACCTCGGCCATTTCGGGGCGAAGCTGTGGCGGCGCGACGCGGCCGGCGACTGGCGCGAGGTCGCGGCGCCGGCCTTCCCGCCGAAGCCGGACGCGGCGGGCGACGATCCGCATCCTTGGACGCTCGGCAAGATCTGGGTGCTGGAGCCGGGCGGTGTTGCCGGGCGGGTCTGGGCCGGGACGATGCCGGGCGGCCTCTTCCGCTCCGACGACGGTGGCGATTCCTGGTCGCTCAACGAGGCGCTGTGGCAGATGCCGGAGCGCCGGCAGTGGGCCGGGGTCGCCGGCGGCGAGCAGCCCGGCATCAATTCGGTGCTGATCGATCCGCGCGACCCCGCCGACATCCGCATCGGGGTCTCGACCGCCGGCGTGTGGGCGAGCCATGACGGCGGCGCCTCGTGGCAGATCATCAATCGCGGCATGTATGCCGAGTATATGCCGCCCGAGCTGCGCGAGATGCCGATCGCCCAGGACGTGCACCGGCTCGCGCGCTGCGCCGCCAAGCCCGACATCATGTGGTGCCAGCACCATAACGGCGTCTTCCGCTCCGAGGATGCCGGCGCCGACTGGCGCGAGATAACCGCGATCCGCCCGGCGAAATTCGGCTTTGCCGTCGCCGCCCATCCGCGCGACCCGCAGACCGCCTGGTTTGTGCCGGCGGTCAAGGACGAGCGGCGCATCCCGCCCGACGGCGCGCTCGTCGTCGCCCGCACCCGCGATGGCGGCGCGAGCTTTGAGGTATTGCGGCATGGCCTGCCGCAACGTCATGCCTATGACCTCGTCTGGCGCCATGCCTTGGCGGTCGACGAGACCGGCGATCGTCTTGCCTTCGGCTCGACCAGCGGCGGGCTTTGGGTCTCCGAGGACGGCGGCGATTCCTGGACGATGCCCGAGATGCGGCTGCCGCCGGTCGCCGCAGTGCGCTTCGCCCCGGCCTGACCGAGAGAGGCACGGCGATGCGATTTCTGATGATGGTCAAGGCGAGCCGGAACAGCGAAGCCGGCATGATGCCGGACGAAAAGATGATGGCGCCGATGATGAAATATAATGAAAAATTGCAAGAGGCCGGGGTGCTGATCGATCTCGCCGGGTTGCAGCCGAGCTCGGCCGGTGCGCGGATCAGGTTCTCCGGTGGCAAGCACACCGTTGTCGAAGGGCCGTTTGCGAACCCGGAAGTGCTGGTCGCCGGCTACTGGCTGATCCGGGTGAATTCGAAACAGGAGGCGCTCGCGTGGGCCGAGCGCTGCCCGCCGCCGCATGGCGATGGCGCGGACGCCGAAATCGAGCTGCGCCAATTGTTCGAGCTCGACGATTTCGAGCCGAGCGGATCGATCGACGCCGCACGTCGGCTGGAGCAGGACCTTACGCGCAGAAATGAGCGCTGATCAACCCTGGACCGGAGGATCATCCGATGCAGCTCAACTCCTATCTGACGTTCAACGGAACCTGCGAAGCGGCGTTCAAATTCTACGAGCGCTGCCTCGGCGGCAAGATCGCCATGATGATGAAGAACGCCGAATCGCCGATGGCGGCGCAGACGCCGCCCGAGCGGCGCGACCAAATCATGCATGCCCGGCTGATGGCCGGCAACCAGGTGCTGATGGGGTCGGACGCGCCGCCCGAGCACTACCAGCCGGCGCAAGGCTTCAACGTCTGCCTCAGCGTGGACGAGCCGGCCGAGGCGGACCGCATCTTCAACGCCCTGTCGGAACAGGCAACCGTGACGATGCCGATCCAGGAAACCTTTTGGGCGCGCCGCTTTGGCATGCTGACCGACCGCTTCGGCGTGCCGTGGATGGTCAATTGCGAAAAGCCCGAGTGAGATTGCACTGCGATTGCCCCAGTGATCTTGCCCCAGTGGCCTTGCCGGGGCGGCGGCGGCCCGCTATAACCGCCGCCGATTGCGGAGGCGGCGCGATGAAAGACGGCATCCATCCCGATTATCACGAGATCACGGTCGTGATGACCGATGGCAGCTCGTACCAGACGCGCTCGACCTATGGCAAAGCCGGCGACACATTGCGCCTCGACATCGACCCGAAATCGCATCCGGCGTGGACCGGCGGGCAGCAGCGGCTGCTCGATACCGCCGGCCAGCTCGCCCGCTTCAACAGGCGCTTTCAGGGCTTCGCCATCAAAAAGTAAAGCAGGGGGTGGCCGCGGCCGCCCTTGAACGCCCTCCTCCAAGCACCATCTGAGCATCGTGCAGTCGCCTTTTCGGGGCTGCACGTTCTAAAGACTGGCATCCGGCTCGATGCGGATGCCGAGATCCATATTGCTCAAAGGAGGATGTGGTCATGGATCGTTTCGATTTCTCCCCGCTGTTCCGTTCGACGATTGGTTTCGACCGGCTGACGCGCCTTGTCGATGCCGCGACCCGCGTCGACGGCGCGTCCCTCACCTACCCGCCTTACAACATCGAAAAGACCGGCGAGGAAGCTTACCGGATGACGATGGCGGTCGCCGGGTTCTCGCCCGACGAGCTCGACGTCACCGTGCAGGAGAATTCGCTCTTGGTGACCGGCAAGGCGAAGGGCGAGGAAGAGCAGAGCCGCTATCTGCACCGCGGCATCGCCCGGCGCGCGTTCGAGCGCCGCTTTAGCCTCGCCGACCATATCAAGGTGGTTGGCGCCAGCCTCGACAACGGCATGCTGCATGTCGATCTGGTGCACGAGGTGCCCGAGGCGGCCAAGCCGCGCAAGATCGCGATCGGCGGCACCGGGCCGCAGGTGCTCGAGCAGAAGGCCGCCTGACCGGGCGCTGCCGAGCAAGCCTGGCCTAAATCGAGACGCCCCCGGTTTTCCCGGGGGCGTTTTGCGTGCGCGGTCTGTATGGATGGGATCCGGCTTGCACGCCTGCAAAATTCCGTCATTCCGGGGCGCGGCACAGCCGCGAGCCCGGAACCCAAGCACACCGGCCTGCGATGCGCCGCGCTCGGCGGTGTTCATAGGCTCCGGGCCTGCCCCGTTCGGGCATCCCGGAACGGCATTCTGTCTGGCGCAGCAATCCGCTTTTCAGCGGCTCTCAGATCCAGCCGCGGAACTTGAACCAGACGATCGGCAGCACCGCGCTCAGCGCGATGACCGCGAGCCCGTAGGGATAGCCCCAGCTCCAATCGAGCTCGGGCATGCCTTTGAAGTTCATCCCGTACATGCTGGCGACGAGCGTCGGCGGGATGCCGACCACCGAGACGATGGTCAACACCTTGATGATGTTGTTCTGCTCGATGTTGATCAGGCCGAGCGTCGCGTCGAGCAGGAGCTGCACCTTGTTGACGATGTGCGCGTCGTAGTCGCTGAGCGAATGGACGTCCTGGCGCACCGTCTCGAGCCGCGGCTTGATCTCAGGCGGCAACCAGTCGGCGAGGCCGGTGGCGTAAGGCACGATCCTTCCGACGCCGAGGAGGGTGTCGCGGATCTTCGAGGCGAGATCGCCGCTGTGCCCGATCCGGCGCAGGATCACCCTGAGGTCGGCGGTCTCGCGCGCCGGCGCATGGCGCCCGCTGGGCTGGGTGGCCGGGGTGTGAAACAGCCGGTGCGACAAGGTGTCGAGCTCGGCGGCGATGTTTTCGAGGATGTCGGCGATGCGATCGGCGATCGCATCCATCAGCCCGGCAAAGACCGCGGCACTGGTCAGCGGATCGGTCTCGGCCGCCAATTCGTGCTGCGCGAAATTGGTGAACGAGGTCAGCTCCTCGAACCGGACCGTGATCAACCGCTCGCGGGTCAGCACCAGCCCGACTGGGGTCGCGAGCGGCTGGTCGGAATCGGCGCGGTAAACAATCGGCAGGCTCAGATAGAGCACGCCGTTGTCGCTGCGCAGCCGCGAGGAGCTCTCGATCTCGCTCAGATCCGCCCGGCTCGGCACGCCGAGACCGGTGATTTTCTCGACCGAAGCGATTTCGCCCGGCTCGGGGCGCAGCAGGTCGATCCACACGGCATCGGCGGGTGCAGCACCACCCGTCCATTGTTCGCCGCGGTCGGCGCGGCTGCGATAGAGCGTCAGCATAAGGGCGAGCTTACCGCCGCCGCGATTTCTTTTCCCGCAGATTGATGCGATGGTCGCCGCGAGCAGGGTGCACAAACGGGAGAAGACGATGCGTTTGGCCGGTCTTGCGATCGCCGCGATGGTTTTAATGCTGTCGCGCTTGGCGCCGGCCGTGGCCGACGAGCCCGTGCATGTGCGCATCGGCTGGGTGGTGGCGCCGGCCGACCTCGCCACCTTGATGTTCGAAAAGCCGGGCCTGGCGCCCCATGCCGGCAAGACCTATGTGCCGGAGCTGATTCATTTCGCCGGCACGCCGACCGCGATGACCGCACTCGCCGCCGGGCAGATCGATTGCGCGGCACTCGCCTACTCGACCTTTGCCCTCGGTGTCGAAAACGCCGGGATGCAGGATTTGCGCATCATCGGCGACGTGTTCCAGGACGGCGTCCCCGGCTGGCACACCAACACCTTTGTCGTGCGCAAGGACAGCCCGATCAAGACCGTCGAGGATCTGAAGGGCAAGATCCTGGCGACCAACCAGCGCGGCAGCGCGGTCGATGTCGCGGTGCGCGAGATGCTGGCCAAGCATGGTTTGAAAGACAAGCGCGACCTGACCATGATCGAGGCGCCGTTCCCGGCGCAAAAGGCGATGCTGAAGGAGAAGAAGGTCGATTTCATCACCGCCGTGTCGCCGTTCGGCTTCGACCCCGAGCTCCTTTCTTTTTCGCGCACGCTCTTTACCCAGGCCGACGCGGTCGGGCGAACCCAGATGATCGTGCGCGTGGCGCGCGCCGGGTTCCTGAAGGAGCATCGCGCCGCGATGGTCGATTTTATGGAGGATTACCTGCGCGTGCTCGGCTACCTCCTCGACCCGGCGCATCACGAGGAAGCGGTCCAGCTGATCACCCAGGCGACCAAGCAAAAGCCTGCTCTCTACGAAAAATGGGCCTTTACCAAGCTCGACTATTACCGCGACCCGGCGGCACTCCCCAATCTCGACGCGCTGCAGGCCAATGTCGATCTGGCGCACAAGCTCGGCTTTGTGCGCGCCACCCTCGACGTCAAAAAATACGCCGACCTCACCCTCGCCCAAGACGCCGCCAAGCGCCTCGACAAGACCGCCACGCAATAGCCTGGAAGATTACAGTCCGCCTTGCGCGGCGACGAAATCGACGATGCTGGGGACGCCGTCGCCGGATTTTAGGTTGGTGAAGACGAAGGGGCGGGGGCCGCGCATCGCGCCGTGCGTCGCGGTCCATGACTTCGAGGCTGGCGCCGACCAGCGGCGCGAGATCGATCTTGTTGATGACGAGGAGATCGGAGCGGGTGATGCCGGGGCCGCCCTTTCTCGGGATTTTGTCGCCGGCGGCGACATCGATGACGTAGATCGTCAGATCGGCGAGCTCGGGCGAGAACGTCGCCGCCAGATTGTCACCGCCCGATTCGATCAGAATCAGGTCGAGCTGCGGAAAAGCGCGGCTCATTTCGGCGATGGCGGCGAGATTGATCGAGGCGTCCTCGCGAATCGCGGTGTGCGGGCAGCCGCCGGTCTCGACGCCGCGGATGCGCTCGGGCGGCAAGGCGCCGCTCCGGGTCAGAAACTCGGCATCCTCGCGGGTGTAGATGTCGTTGGTGATCGCGGCGATCTCCCAGCGCCCGCGCAGCGTTTTGCACAGCCAATCCATCAGCGCCGTCTTGCCCGAGCCGACCGGGCCGCCGATCCCGACCCGCAGCGGGCCCGCGCGCCTCTCTGATCATGAGCGAAAGAGCCTCGAATACTGGGTTTCGTGCGCCATCGAGGCGAGGTCGAGGGCGAAGGTCGCCGCGCCGAAATCGCCCGGATCGCGCGCCATCGCCGCACCCGCCGCCGCGATTACGTCCGGTTCGAGCGCGGCGAGAATGCGCTGCCCGTCGGTCTGCCCGATGATCCCGAGCCGCAGCCCGGCGGCGACGAGATTGGCCGCCATCGCCTGCAAATAGCCGACGAGCGCGTCGGCGAGCGCGATCCCGGCCCGCGCCATCGCCGCACCGACCGCCGCCGGGTAGCAGACCGGATCCTCGGCCGCCGCCTTTTCCCTTCCCTCCCCCGCATGCGGGGGAGGGTAAGGGGAGACCGCATCCTCGGCCGCCGCCTTCTCACTTCCCTCCCCCGCATGCGGGGGAGGGTTTGGGTGGGGGAGCAACGCCTCGGGCCAGGCGGTGCGGCAGGCCGCGAAAAAGGCCTGTCCTTCGGACGTTGTTTCGAGCGCCAATTCGGCGGTCGCGCGATAAGCGAGGCCGCGCCGGTTGGCATCGGCGAGCGCGGCGATGTCGCCGCCCGTCGCCGCCCGGTAGGCGTCGCGCAAAATATCGGCATCGAGGCGCCCGCTGCCCTGCACGACCACGGCACGGACCCACCCTTGCAGCGAGGCGCGGTCCGCTATCCGCCCGCTCTCCGCGACGGCTTCGAGGCCGTGCGAGTAGCTGAACGCGCCGACCGGAAAGCCCGGCGACAGCCAGGCGAGCAGCCGATAGAGCCGGGCGGCGGCGGCGTCAGGCGCCATCGCCATCGCCATCGGGGCGATGCAGCGGAGGGCCGGCATAGGCGCCGGTTTCGGGGTCGAACGGGGCGTCGAGCGGGCTCAGCCGGCCGCCGAGACCGGCAACCATCTCGGCGACGACATGGTCGGCGCGGATGCGCAGCCGCTCGCCCAGCACTTGCACCGGCAAATGCCGGTTGCCGAGATGCCAGGCGATGCGCAGCAGCAGGGTCGGGTCCTCGGCTTCGATTTCCAGCACGGGCTCGGGCGCGGCGCGCACACGGATACAGCCGCCGTCGGCGAGCTCGAGCCCGTCGCCTTCGGCCAGGTGATGCGCGCGCGGCAGGTCGAGCATAAAGGTGTCGCCCGAATCGGCGACCAGCCGAATCCGCCGCCGGTGCCGGTCGAGATAGGCGAGCGTGACGGTGTCGACCGCCCCTTCCTCGGCCCAGCTGCCGCGCGGATGGACCGAAATCGCCCGCCGCATCAGCCCCCTCCCATTCCCTCCCCCGCATGCGGGGGAGGGTTAGGGTGGGGGCGCCGGCTCGACACACCCATGACGTGGCCTCAATACAAAAAGTAGCGCTGGGCGAGCGGCAGCACCGTTGCCGGCTCGCAGGTCAGCAGCACGCCGTCGGCACGGACCTCGTAGGTCTCGGGGTCGACCTCGATATGCGGCATCGCCCGGTTGTGCACCATGCGGCTTTTGTCGATGGCGCGGATGCCGCGGGCCGGCAGCACGATACGCTCGAGGCCGAGCTCGGCTGGGAGGCCGCGCGCGATCGCCGCCGCCGGCAGAAAGGTCACCGCCGAAGCGCGCGAGCGCCCGGCCGAAGGCGCCGAACATCGGCCGGTAATGCACCGGCTGGGGTGTCGGGATCGAGGCGTTCGGGTCGCCCATCAACGCCGCGGCGATGGTCCCCGCCTTTAGCACGAGGTCGGGCTTGACCCCGAAAAACGCCGGCGACCAGACCACCAGATCGGCGAGCTTGCCGGTCTCGACCGAGCCGATGTGCTCGGCCAGCCCATGGGTCAGGGCCGGGTTGATCGTGTATTTGGCGATGTAGCGCTTCGCCCGGAAATTGTCGTTGCGCCAGGGACCCTGCGCGCTGTCCTCGGGCAGCGGCCCGCGCTGGCGCTTCATCTTGTCGGCGGTCTGCCAGGTGCGGATGACGACTTCGCCGACCCGGCCCATCGCCTGGCTGTCCGACGACATCATGCTGAAGGCGCCCAGATCGTGCAGGATGTCCTCGGCGGCGATCGTCTCGCGCCGGATCCGGCTTTCGGCAAAGGCCACGTCCTCGGGGATGCGCGGGTCGAGGTGGTGGCACACCATCAGCATGTCGAGATGCTCGGCGACGGTGTTGACCGTGTACGGCCGGGTCGGGTTGGTCGAGGACGGCAGGACGTTCGCCAGACCGCACAATTTGATGATGTCGGGGGCATGGCCGCCACCCGCCCCTTCGGTGTGAAAGGCGTGGATGTTGCGGCCCCCGATCGCGGCGATCGTGTCCTCGACAAAGCCCAATTCGTTCAGCGTGTCGGTATGGATCGCCACCTGGATATCGAATTCCTCGGCGACGGCGAGACAAGTGTCGATCGCCGAGGGGGTGGTGCCCCAATCCTCGTGCAATTTGAGGCCGCAAGCGCCGCCCTCGATCATCTCGACGAGGGCCTGCGGCTCGGACGCGTTGCCCTTGCCGAAAAAGCCGAGATTGACCGGGAGCCCCTCGCCCGCCTGCAGCATCCGCGCCAGATGCCACGGCCCCGGCGTGCAGGTCGTGGCGGCGGTGCCGGCGGCCGGCCCGGTGCCGCCGCCGAGCATTGTCGTGATGCCGCTGTAGAGCGCCTCGTCGGCCAGCTGCGGGCAGAGCCAGTGGATGTGCGCGTCGATGCCGCCGGCGGTGACGATACGGCCCTCGCCGGCGATCGCCTCGGTGCCCGGCCCGATCACGATATCGACGCCGGGCTGCACATCGGGGTTGCCGGCCTTGCCGATGCCGGCGATGCGGCCGTCCCGGATGCCGATATCGGCCTTGAGGATGCCCCAATGGTCGAGGATCACGGCGTTGGTGATGACGGTGTCGACGGCCCCCTCGGCGCGGGCGCGCTGGCTCTGGCCCATGCCGTCGCGGATCACCTTGCCGCCGCCGAACTTGACCTCCTCGCCATAGACCGTGCGGTCCTCTTCGATCTCGATGACGAGCTCGGTGTCGGCGAGCCGCAGCCGGTCGCCGGTGGTCGGCCCGAACATCCCGGCATAGGCCGCGCGGGGTAGCGAAAGGGCCATTCTACCCTATCCGAGTCGAGCCCCTCTCCGCCCTCCAGGGGGGAGAGGAAGGGGCCCATCGCGAAGCGATGGGAAGGTGAGGTGGGTGCCGCAGCCGCTCTGCTCTCCGACCCCGGCCCCCCTCACCCTGCCCTCTCCCCCCGGCCGGCGGGGGGAGAGGGAAGTGTCGGAAAGCGTTGTTGGGCCGATCACAGCGGGCCGTTCACTTTGGCGTTGAAGCCGACGACGCGGCGGGCGCCGGCATAGGCGACGAGCCTGACCTCGCGGCTCTGCCCCGGCTCGAACCGGGTCGCGGTGCCGGCCGGGATGTCGAGCCGAAAGCCGCGCGCCTGTTCGCGGTCGAAGGCCAGCGCCGGGTTCGTCTCGTAAAAATGATAATGCGAGCCGACCTGAATCGGCCGGTCGCCGGTATTGGCGACGATCAGCGTCACGCTCGCCCGGCCGGCATTCAATTCGATGTCGCCGGGTGCGGTGAACAGTTCGCCCGGGATCATGGCGTCACCGGATCGGCTCGTGCACGGTGACGAGCTTGGTGCCGTCGGGGAAGGTCGCCTCGACCTGGATCTCGGGGATCATTTCAGCCACCCCCTCCATGACCTGCTCGCGGCCGATGACCGTCGCGCCGTCGCGCATCAATTCGGGCACGCTCCTGCCGTCGCGCGCGCCTTCGAGCACATAGTCGGTGATCAGCGCCACCGCCTCGGGATAGTTCAGCCGGAGCCCGCGCCGCAGCCGGCGCTCGGCGACCATCGCAGCGACCGACACCAGCAATTTGTCCTTCTCGCGCGGCGTCAGGTTCATCGGATGATCAGCACATCGCAGGCAAAGCGTTCGGCAAAGGCTTGCAGCCGCTCCTCGGTGCCGTCCACCGAGCCGGCCTCGAACGCCAGCAATCGGCAGTCGAGCGCGACGATCCGGCGGGAGAGGGCGGCGGGCTCGCCGGGCATCGCCTCGATCCGCGGCTGCAGCGAAAACGCCGCGAGATGGTCGGCAACCCACGCCTCGAACCCGGCAGGATCGGCGATCTCCTGCGGGCGGAGCACGACGAGGCTGCTGGCGGTGGCCGCGGCGATCCGCGCGGCGGCGGCGAGCAATCGGGCCGCAATCGGGCTCTCTTCGCGCAGCAGCGCCACCACCGCGCCATTCTGCGCCCAGGCGGCCCTGGCGAACAAAAACGGGCCCGGGCTCGCCGCGAGCGACGACCACCACCGGCAATGCACGCGAAAATGTCCCGCGACCGGCCGGGTCACCCCGCCGGCAACGAGGAGGTCGCGCGGGCTCGCCCCGGCAAAAGCAGCCGCAGCGCCGCGCACGACCTCGAACGACCATTCGAGCGCATGCCGCGCCGCCGCTGCGGCAAGCTCGCGGCGCGCCTGCTCGGCCGCGGCGCGCAGATGAAGCGCGACAAACTCTCCGGTAAAGGGCTCGGCGGCGGCACCCCAGGCGACGTGTCGCGCGACCGGCAGCCGGGCGAGGTGCAGCAATTCCTCGTCCTCGACAAAGACGCCGTGCAGCGGCAAGCCGGTGCGCCCGGCGAGAAGGGCTGCGGTATCGAAGGCCGTGCGATATTCGGACGCTGCATCGACCGAGACGATCACCCGCTCGATCGCGTCGCTTCTCATGCGCGGGCCCCCGATGCCGATGCGGCCCGCGCCAGCTCGGCCGCCCTGGCGGCAAAGCCGTCGAGGCGCGCGGCAACCCGCTGGTTCAGCGACCCGGCCGGATAGGCGCCGTCCTCATCGGGCATGCCGGCCGGGATGCCGGTCAAGAGCTCCAGCCCCTGATCCACCGTGTCGATCGGATAGATCGCGAACCGCCCCTCGGCCGCCGCAGCGACGACATCGCGGCGCAGCATCAGGTGCCGGACATTGGCGGCCGGGATCACGACACCCTGCCCCTCGGCCAGACCGCGCGCCGTGCAGCTGTCGAAAAAGCCCTCGATCTTCTCGTTGACCCCGCCGATCGCCTGGATCTGGCCGCGCTGGTCGATCGAGCCGGTGACCGCCAAGGATTGCCTGATCGGCGCTTCGGCCAGCGCCGACAGCAGCGCAAACAATTCCGCGGCCGAGGCGCTGTCGCCATCGACGCCGCCATAGGATTGCTCGAACACCAGGCTGGCGTTGAGCGACAATGGCCGGGTGCCGCCAAAGCGCCCGCCGAGAAACCCGGCGAGGATCAAGACACCCTTCGAATGCAGCGGCCCGCCGAGCGCGACCTCGCGCTCGATATCGACGACCTCGCCGCGGCCGAGCCGCACCCGGGCGGTGATCCGGCTCGGCAGGCCGAAGGCGAGGCTGCCGATGCCGATGACCGACAGGCCGTTGAGCTGGCCGACCCGCGCGCCATCGGTCTCGATGCGGATCGTCCGGCGGCCGATCTCCTGCTGCATGCGGCGGTAGATGCGGTCGCCGCGACGGAATTGCGCATCGATCGCGGCCTGCACCTCGGCCGCGCCGACAATCTCCTTGCCGGCATCGGCGGCGAGCTGGTCGGCCTCGCGCAACAGATCGCCGATCGCCCGCATCCCGGTCCACAATTGCCCGGCGTCGCCGGCGAGCCGTGCCGTCCGCTCGATCACCCGCGCCACGCCGTCGCGGTCGAGCGACCGCAAATTCTCGCGCCGGCCGATGGCGCAGACGAGCCGCGCAAACAACAGCGTGTTGTCGGGCGTGCGCTCGACCCGGTCTTCGAAATCGGCGGCGATCTTGAACAGCTCGGCGAATTCCTCGTCCTGCGCGCTGAGCAGATAATAGAGCGCCGGCGACCCGACCAGCACGACCTTGACGGCGAGCGGGATCGGGTCGGGCGTCAGCGACAAGGTGCTGGCCATGCTCAACAATTGCTCGATGGTCTCGATCCGGATCTGGCCGGCGTCGAGCGCGCGCTTCAGCGAGGCCCAGCCGAAATTGCCGGTCACCAGCTTTTGCGCGTCGAGGATCAGATAGCCGCCATTGGCGCGGTGCAGGGCGCCGGGCTTCAACAGGTTGAAGTCGGTGACGAGCGCGCCAAAGCGGGCCAGATGCTCGACCCGGCCGACCAGCGTCTGATGCGTCGGGTTGTCCTCGTAGACGACCGGCGCGCCGCGCTGGCCGGCATTGTCGACAAAGAGGTTCACCCCATAGCGGCGAAAGCGCGCATCGTCCACGGCGGCGGTGACCGCCGCCGGCATCGGCGCGTCGGCCGGCGGCGCCGCGGGCGCCAGAAAATCGTCGACATTCTCTTTGACATCGGCCTCGACGGCATCGAGATAGGCCGCCACCTCGGGCAGGTCGGAGAAGGCGGCATGGATCTCGCGCATCAGATGGCCGATCGCCAGCCCCGTGGTCTCGCGGTTGAGCTCACGCAGGGCGTCGCGATGCGCGCGCTCCCACAGCGGGACATCGTGCAGCGCCGCTTCGAGCTCCTTTTGGACCGCCTCGATGTCGTGCTGGATACGGTCGCGCTCCTCGGCCGGGACCGCTTCGAACGCCTCGGGCGGCAACACCTTGCCGTCGCGCATCGGCGCCAGCGCCAGCCCCATCGGCGTGCGCAGCAAGGCGATGCTCTGCTGCTGGGCGTGCTGCTGCACGGCGCCGAACGCGTCCTCGTTGCGCTGCTTCAGCTGCTGGTCGATGACCTCGCGGCGCGCGCGGTATTCGTCGCGCTCGAACGCCGCCGGCAATGCCGCGCGCAATTCCTCGACCAGCCGCTTCATCGCGGCGGCGAGCCCGGCCCCGCGCCCCGGCGGCAGCGACAATCGGCGCGGCTGCTGCGGATCGGCGAAGTTGTTGACATAGCACCAATCGGGCGGCGCCGGCTCGCCTTTGGCGCGGTCCCGCAGCAATTCCTCGACCAGCGCATGCCGGCCGGTCCCGGTCGCACCCAGCGCATAGATGTTGTAGCCCTTGCGCCGCATCCGCATGGCAAAGCCGATCGCCTCGACCGCCCGCTCCTGACCGATCTGCCCCGGCGCGTCTTCGAGCTCGCTGCACAAGGCGAACGGCAGCTCGGCCGGGTCGCAACGGCGGTAGAGCGCCGCCGGCGGCAGCGGCCGCCCCGGCTCGAAGCCCGCGCGGGAGCGGGAGGAGGCGACCCTATCGGCCGCAATCCGATCGGTCATCGCCGCGTGCATCCTCGGAGTTGCGGAAGTTCGATCGCCAAAGGCTTTATCATAGCCGAGCGTGGTGCGCGCGGGAGAAGCGGATGAGCGGCGAAACTTTTCCGGTGGCCTATCTGGTGCTGAGCGGCACGACGACGGCGGCGCGCGGCGCCGAATTGCTGCGCGGGCTGGTCGAGCTCGGCTTTGCCCAGGTCATCGCCATCCCGACGCCAAACGCCGCCCGAATCGTCGCGGCGCGCGAGCTCGCTGATGTGGCGGGGGCGCAGGTGGTCCAATCCTATTTCGACCTGGCGATCCGGCCGCGGCCGCCGCGCGGCGTCGTGTTGTTCGCGCCCTGCAGCTTCAACTCGTTGAACAAGCTCGCGCACGGCATCGCCGACAGCCTGGCGTTGTCGGTCGTCGCCGAGGCGATCGGGCGCCAGACACCGGTCATCGTCGGCCCGTCGCTGAACGCGCCGCTCCTCGCCCACCCGATGGCGCAGGCATCGCTCAAAATACTGCCCGGCTGGGGGGTAACGATCGTGCCGCCGGTCGATCAAGGCGACGGCCCGCGCCTCGCCCCGTCGCCCGCCCTCCTCGCCGCGGTCCAACCCTACGTCAGCCGCGGCTGAGACCGCCCACGCCGGCTGCGCCGGTCAACCATCCTAAACACCTCGTGCCAAAGCTCAGCGTCGAGCAAGCGCGATGATGCCGCGATCTCCACGGCGGTTACGGTGGCGGCGGTTACGGTGGGCGGTTACGGGCGGTTACGGTGACAGTTACGGGACGGTTACGGACGGTTACGGTGGGACGGTTACGGGACGGTTACGGTTACGGTGCAGTTAATTGTTAGGGGTTACGGTGGGCGGTTACGGGGGTTACGGTGACAGTGCATTAGTTAGGCACGGTTACGGCAGTTACGGTGACAGTGCAGTTAATTGACAGGCGGGGGTTACGGCAAATAAAATGCACTGTCACCGTAATGGGCGGGGGTAACGGCAAATAAAATGCACTGTCACCGTAATGGCGCGTAATGGCTTCCGGCATTGGCGGCCTCGCCCTGGACCACCGGGGTGTGCTTACCCGGACAGGGATATGGCGTGGTCATCAAAATACCGAGGATACAGCAGGGCGCATCGATTGACAGGGGGCCGGCTTGCGCCCGGCGGCGCGACCGCCGTCCTGATCGGCGCTTCGATTCGCCGCAGAATGCGGGGGCGTGCCTTGCGCGGCCCGATGCGGGGCGCGGCGCGGCACCCGGCGCCGGCGCTTGGTTGGCGCGCGGCGAGCCCGCGCCTATAACTGCGCCGGCGAGCGGCATCCGGCCGCAGATCGCCGGGCACGATTGGCCGATGCCGTTTCTGACAATCCCGTTTCCTGCGATCGATCCCGTCGCCGTTTCGCTCGGGCCCTTGGCGATCCGCTGGTACGCGCTCGCCTACATCGCCGGTCTGGTGATCGGCTGGCGCTATTGCCTCTTTCTCGCGCGCCGCCCGCCGGCGCTGGCCAACAGCCAGCATGTCGACGATTTCCTGGTCTGGGCGACGCTCGGCGTCGTCCTCGGCGGGCGCATCGGCTACATCCTGTTCTACAAGCCCGGCTACTACCTCGCCCATCCGCAGGAAGCGCTCTTTGTGTGGCATGGCGGCATGTCGTTTCACGGCGGCGCGCTCGGGGTGACGATCGCCCTCATCCTGTTCACCCGGTCGCGCCGGGTCTCGCTCTTCGCGTTTTCCGACATCATCACCGAGGCGGTCCCGATCGGCCTCTTCTTTGGCCGCATCGCCAATTTTATCAATGGCGAGCTGTTCGGCCGGCCGAGCGATGTTCCGTGGGCGATGATATTTCCGAACGGCGGCCCGGTGCCGCGCCATCCGAGCGAGCTCTACGAGGCGTTCTGCGAAGGCGTCCTGCTGTTCTTGCTGCTGTTCGCCGCCGAGCGGCTGGGGCTGCGCCGGCGGCCCGGTGTCGTGACCGGGTTGTTTCTCGCCGGCTATGCGGTCGCGCGGATGTCGGGCGAATTGTTCCGCCAGCCCGACCCGCAGCTCGGCTATCTCATTTTTGGCACGACGATGGGTCAGCTGCTGTCGGCCCCGGTCTTGATCGCCGGTGTCGCGATCATCTTCTGGGCCAGGCGGCGGCCGGCCGCGCGCTGGTGAGCACCGCCGCACTCGCCGCCAGGATCGCCCGGCGCATCGCCGCCGAAGGCCCGATCTCGGTTGCCGCCTTTATGGCGATGGCGCTGCACGATCCGAAGGACGGCTATTACATCGGCGCCCACCCGATCGGCGTCCACCCGATCGGCGCCGCTGGCGACTTTGTCACCGCCCCCGAAATCAGCCAGATCTTTGGCGAGCTGATCGGGCTTTGGTGCGCGCGGATGTGGGATGTGATCGGCCGGCCCGACCCGGTGATCCTCGCCGAGCTCGGCCCCGGACGCGGCACCCTTGCCCAAGACCTGCTGCGCGCGGCCGGCACGGTGCCGGCGTTTCGCCGCGCGCTGCGTCTCTATCTGGTCGAGGTAAGCCCGGGGTTGCGGGACGAGCAGGAGCGGCGCCTTGCCACAGCCGCACCGGTCTGGCTCGACGAGATCGGCGACTTGCCAGCCGGTCCGTTGCTGCTCGTCGCCAACGAGTTTCTCGATGCGCTGCCGATCCGCCAGCTCGTTCGCGGCCCCGCCGGCTGGTCGGAGCGAATGGTGGCGCTCGACGCGGCGGGCGCGCTGGTCTTTGCCGATCTGCCGGCGGGTCCGGCCGCAGCACTGCTGGCCGCGCAAAGAAGCCGCGGTGGCGAGCAGCCGGGCGATGTCGTCGAAATTTGCCCCGCCGCACTGGCGCTCGCCGCGTCGCTGGGCAACAGGCTGGCGCACCAGCCGGGTGCTGCGCTCTTGATCGATTACGGCCACACCGATTATCGGCCGGGCGGGCGACCGTCGGGGCGGAAGCTTGCGAGCAGTCCGCAGGCATCGCCCGGTCCCGGTCTTGTCGTGCCCGGGCACGGCGGATCTCAGCGCGCATGTCGATTTCGCCGCTGTTGCAGAAGCCGGACGGCGCGCCGGCGCCGAAATTCGGGGGCCGGTGTCGCAAGCCCGGTTCTTGAATTCGCTCGGCGCGCAAGTCAGGCTCGCTGCCTTGTCGGCAGGCGCCTCCCCGGCCGAGCGCCGCACGCTCGAAGCGGGGCTCGAACGTCTGCTCGACCCGGAGGGGATGGGCGGTTTCGAGGTGATGGCTATGGTCTCGCCGGGATTGCCGGTGCCGGCCGATTTGGCGGTGCTGCGGGCAACGCCATGATCGCGCTCGACGCATTCGCCGCCGATGCCGGTATTCGCCATGCCTTTTTCACGCGCCGGGGCGGGGTCAGCGAGGGGCCGTTTCAGTCGCTGAATTGCGGCTTTGGCGCGGGCGATCCGAAGGAAGCCGTCGCGCGCAATCGCGCGATCGCGATGCAGCGTCTCGGTATACCGGCCGAGCGGCTGGTCACTTGCCGCCAGATTCACAGCGCCGCCGTGGTGGCTGTCGCGGCCCCGTGGCGTCGCGAGGACGCGCCCCGCGCCGATGGGCTGGCGACGCGGGTCCCCGGCATCGCGCTCGGCATCCTTGCCGCCGATTGCGCCCCGATCCTGGTTTGCGATCCGGTGGCACGGGTTATCGGCGCGGCGCATGGCGGCTGGCGCGGCGCGCTCGGCGGCGTGGTCGAGGCGACGATCGCCGCGATGGCAGCGATGGGTGCGGCGCCGCGCCATATCCGCGCCGCGATCGGCCCCTGCATCGGCCCGCTCTCCTACGAGGTCGGCGCCGAATTCCCCGCGCCGATCCTCGCCGAGGATGCCGCCGCCCGCGTCTTTTTCGCCGATATGCCACAAAGGGGCCGACACCTCTTCGACCTCGCCGGCTATGTCGAGCACCGTCTGCGGCGGGCCGGGATCACCGAAGTGCATCGGGCCGGCCACGATACGGTGGCCGAGGAGGCGCTGTTTTTCAGCTATCGCCGGGCTTGCCGGCGCGGCGAAACGACCTACGGCCGTGCCCTCTCCGCCATCGTTCTCGACGGCTAGCGGCGATGCCGCCGGGCCGCGTCAGTGCTTGCGCTGCCGGAGCCATGCTGTTGCTCTGCGCCTGTCAGCCTTTGCCGCATCCCTTTGCCGGCGATGTGCCAAAGCCCGGTGCGCCGATCCTGACGCTGCGCGACACCGCGAGCGTGGCAATCGCACCATTGGCCGGCGCGCCGCGGGCGACCGCGGCAAAGCTCGGGCCGGCGATGGCCGAGGCGCTGCAAAAGCACGAGATCGCGGCCAGCGACCGGACCGCGAGCCTCGACAGCTACCATCTGTCCGGCCGCATCCAGGAAATGGCCCCCGCCGGCGGGAAGACGGCGCTCGTGGCGTCGTGGCGATTGAGCGATCCCTCGGGCAAGCTGGTCGGCGAGCGCGCGCAGCGCGTGGAGGCCGCCCAGGGCGACTGGCAGGCGGGCGACAAGGATGCCGTCACCCGGCTGGCGGCGGCGGGCGCCCAGGAAATCGCTGCGCTGATGGAGGACAAGGCCCCGGTCGAGGCCGAGCAGGGGGGCCGCGCCCGGCTCCTGATCGGCGGCGTCGAGGGTGCTCCCGGCGATGGCGGCACCGCGCTCGAAACCGCGATCGCGACGCTGTTGAAACGGCAGGACCTCGCCATTGTTTCCGACCCGAAAGCCAAAGCAGATCTCGTGCTCGATGCGGTGGTCAAAGTTGCCGCACCCAAAGCAGGCAAGCAGAATGTCAAGATCGTCTGGCGCGTGCGCCGCGCCGACGGCAGCGAAATCGGCACGGTCGGGCAGGAAAACAATGTGCCCGCCGGCCTCCTCGACGGTGCCTGGGGCGATGTCGCCTATGTGGTGGCGGCCTCGGCCCAGGACGGGATCATGGCGCTGGTCGCGCGCGGGGCGGCCGCCGCGTCGACCGGCAAATCCTGAGCCCCCTCGTCGGCGGCCGGTGGCACCCTCGGAATTGGCCCGAGACCGACAATTTCGATCAATTCGATCAATTCGATGCATCTCGACGACTTCGATTTTGACCTGCCGCGCGGCCTGATCGCCGAGCGCCCGTCGGAGCCGCGCGAGGCGGCGCGTCTGCTTGTCCATCCCCGCTTCCGGCGCCTTCGACGACCGCAGGATCGCCGACCTGCCGGCGCTGCTGCGGCCGGGCGATCTGTTGATCGGCAACGACACCAAGGTGATCCCGGCCCGGCTCGTCGGGCGGCGGGGGGCGGCGAGTGTCGAGATCACCCTGGCGCATGACGAGGGCGGCGGATCGTGGCGCGCCTTCGCCAAGGGCGCGCGCCGGCTGCATCCCGGCGACTGCCTGGAATTTGCCGAGGATTTCGCCGCGACCGTCGTCGAAAAGCTCGCCGACGGCAGCGTGTGCCTCAAATTCGATTGCGCCGGCGAGGCGTTTCGCACGGCGCTCGCCCGCCACGGGGCGATGCCGCTGCCGCCGTATTTGAAGCGCCCGCGGGGCGGCGATCCGCGCGACTTGGCCGATTACCAGACCATTTTTGCCCGCGCCGAGGGTGCGGTCGCCGCACCCACCGCCGGGCTCCATTTCACGCCGGCGCTGCTGCGCGCGCTCGCGGGTCGCGGCATCGAATTGGCGACAATCACGCTGCATGTCGGGCCTGGCACGTTTCTGCCGGTCAAGACCGCCGACCCGCGCGCCCACATCATGCACGCCGAATGGGGGATGCTGTCGGCCGAAACCGCGCGGCAGATCGCCGCCGCCAAACGCCGCGGCGGCCGTATTGTCGCGATCGGCACGACGAGCTTGCGCCTCCTCGAAACCGCCGCCGGCGCGACGGGCGGGGTCCAGCCCTTCGCCGGCGAAACGGGCCTCTTCATCACCCCCGGCTATCGATTTCGCGTGGTCGACCTGCTGCTGACCAATTTCCACCTGCCGCGCTCGACGCTCTTTATGCTGGTCGCCGCCCTCGCCGGCCTCGATCGCGTCAAAGCCGCCTACACCCACGCCATCGCCGGGCATTACCGCTTTTATTCCTACGGCGACGCCTGCCTGATCGAGCGCAGCATTTGGGCGGCAGAGCCGAAAATGCCGCTGGGATGACGGCGGAATGCGCTTGCCGTTTGACAGGATTCGCGCGCGATGACGATCGGGTTTGAGGTGTTGGCGCGGGACGGCAGGGCGCGGCGCGGGCGCCTCACGACCGCGCATGGGGTCGATCGAGACGCCGGTCTTTATGCCGGTCGGGACCGCGGCGACGGTCAAGGCGATGACATCCGAAGGGGTTGCTGCGACCGGGGCCCGAATCCTGCTCGGCAACACCTATCACCTGATGCTGCGGCCGGGTGCGGAGCGCGTCGCCGAGCTCGGCGGCCTCCATCGCTTTATGAACTGGCCGCACGCGATCCTGACCGATTCGGGCGGGTTTCAGGTCATGTCGCTGGCAAAGCTGCGCGAGATTTCCGAGGAGGGCGTCGCGTTCCGCTCGCATCTCGACGGCAGCGCCCATCTCTTGACGCCGGAGCGCTCGGTCGCGATCCAGCATTTGCTCGGCGCCGATGTAACGATGGCCTTGGACGAATGCACGCCGTTCCCGGCGGAGCATGCGGCGGTCGAAGCCTCGATGGAATTGACGCTGCGCTGGGCGGAACGCTCGCGCGCCGCCTTTGTCGAGCGGTCGGGCCACGGCTTGTTCGGCATCGTCCAGGGCGGCGTTCATCCCGATCTGCGCCGGCGTGCGGCGGCGCGGCTGATCGAGATCGGCTTTGACGGCTATGCGGTCGGCGGGCTGGCGATCGGCGAGGGGCAGGCGACGACCTTTGCCGTGCTCGATACGACGGTGCCGGCCTTGCCCGACGACCGGCCGCGCTATCTGATGGGGGTCGGCAAGCCCGCCGATCTCGTCGGCGCGGTGATGCGCGGCATCGACATGTTCGATTGCGTTCTGCCGACCCGCTCGGGCCGGACCGCACAGGCTTTTACCCGACAAGGCACGCTGAACCTGCGCAATGCGCGCCACGCCGCCGACCCGGCGCCGCTCGACCCCGAATGCGGCTGCCCGGCCTGCTCCGGCTACAGCCGCGCCTATCTGCACCATCTCTGCCGCTGCGGCGAGATCCTCGCGGCCATGCTGCTGACCGCGCACAATCTGCGCTACTATGCCGATCTGATGATGGCGATGCGCAACGCGATCGAAACGGGTGGGCTGGCAGATTTTGCCGCCCGATTCGCCGCGGCCCAGGCCGGATCGAAGGAAGCGGCGCAGTGACGGCGGAAACCGCCCTGACCCAGCTCGGCCGGCGAACGGCACTGCCGAAATCGCCTGGCAAAGCGCTGCATCGAAACCGTGCCGAACCCGCATCCGGGGCTCCTTTACCTGGTGCGCTTCACCTGCCCCGAATTCACCTCGCTCTGCCCGGTCACCGGCCAGCCCGATTTCGCCCATCTGGTCATCGATTACGCGCCCGAGGCGGCGATCCTCGAAAGCAAGTCCTTAAAGCTTTATCTCGGCGCCTTTCGCAACCACGCGGCGTTTCACGAGGATTGCACGCTCGGCATCGCCCGCCGCCTGGTCGAGACGCTGGCGCCGCGCTGGCTCAGGATCGGCGGCTACTGGTACCCGCGCGGCGGCATCCCGATCGACGTGTTCTATCAGACCGGCCCGCCACCCGCCGGCTTGTGGCTCCCCGACCCCGGCGTCCCCTCCTATCGCGGCCGCGGGTGAGCGGCCGAAAACGGACGCCATGTCAATAGGTGGTCGAGGTGCGGCGCCGAATATCGTGGACCTCGATGTGCCGGCGTTCCGCGTCCACGGAAAAAAGTATGCGCCACGATCCCACGCGACGGCGGAACAGGCCCCGGTATGGTCCGTGGAGGGCGCGACATCACCGGCAAGCGGGTCTTCCTTCATCTCGTTGAGAGCTCGGTTTATGCGTTCACGTTCGCGCGCTCCGATACGCCGCAGTGCGCGCGCGGCATTGTTACTTAGTAGGAAGTCCCAGTTCATTTTGGAGATCTTCGAGGCGCACATATTCGCCGCGAGCAATCTGTTCCTTGCTGCGGCGTACCGCTTCGGCCTCGTCCGGCGGCATCTCTTCGGTGGGCCGCAGGCGGCCGACAGCTCCGATGTACCATCGGACCGACTCGCGAAGGGCCTCCGCCCGGCTGACCTTGTGGCGACGGCGGACGCGGTCGAGCGCCGCAACCTCTTCCTGCGGCAACGTTGTGGCGATCGTTTTTTTGGTGTGCGTCATCATCGCGGCTTCCCTGCTTCAACCTCCCCTAAGCTATATATCGTATCGCACGTCGCGACACGGACCGCAGATCAAACATTCGACAGACGGACGGCCATCTCGTGTCTTCAACTGCAAGCTGTTGAAAGCGGACCCGGTGCGCGAGGCGATCCGCGATCGGGCGCTGGCCGAGGGGTTCGATGCGGTCGGTTTTGCCGCGGCCCGGCTCGGCGCCGAGGCGCGCGCCGGGCTCGCCGAGTTTATTGCCCGCGGCTATCACGGCGATATGGGCTGGATGGCGCAGACCCAGGATCGGCGCGGCGATCCGCGGGCCTTGTGGGACGAGGCGCGCAGCGTCGTTGTGCTCGGCGTCAATTACGCCCCGGAAGACGCCTCGCCGGTCGCCGCAAGTTGTGGCGCAGTTTCGGTCTATGCCCGCGGCCGCGATTATCACGACGTGCTGAAGCGCCGGCTGAAGACGCTGGCACGGTGGATCGACCGGCAATGGCCCGGCGCCTTGAAGCTTTTTGTCGACACCGCGCCGGTCATGGAAAAGCCGCTGGCGCAAGAGGCCGGGCTCGGCTGGCAAGGCAAGCACACCAACCTCGTGTCGCGCGAGTTCGGCTCGTGGCTGTTCCTCGGCGAGATTTACCTCGCCCTCGAGCTCGAGCCCGACGCCGCCGAAAGCGACCATTGCGGCTCGTGCCGGCGCTGCCTCGACGCCTGCCCGACGGCGGCGTTTCCGGCTGCGCACCAGCTCGATGCGCGGCGCTGCATCTCGTATCTGACGATCGAGCACAAGGGCATGATCCCGGCGGAATTGCGCCCGCTGATCGGCAACCGCGTCTATGGCTGCGACGATTGCCTCGCGGTCTGCCCGTGGAACAAGTTTGCGCAAGCCGCGCATGAGCCCGACTTTCTGCCGCGCGCCGAATTGACGGCACCCCGCCTCGCCGATCTCGCCGGTCTCGACGACGCGGCGTTTCGCAAGCTTTTCGCCGGCTCGCCGATAAAGCGCACCGGGCGCAACCGGTTTTTGCGCAATGTGCTGATCGCGATCGGCAACGGCAACCCCGGCGACCCGGTTCTCGTCGCTGCCGCCAGGCGCTGCCTCGACGACCCGGCGCCCATCGTTCGCGCTGCTGCGGTCTGGGCGGCGATGCGGCTGGCGCCGTTGAGTGAAGCCGAGCGGGCGCTACGCCTCGCCGCCGAGGTGGAGCCGATCGTCCGCGAGGAGTGGGCGCGTTGCTCCGATCTCAGCCCGGCTTGACCCAGGGCGCCCGCGACCCGGCATCGTAGCCGGCGGCGGCGGAGGGCTTGGCCGGGCCGGCCGAACCATTCTTGGTCGGCCGCAGCGTGGCGCGGTCGATCTCGACATTGATTTCGAGGAGCGAGGTGTCGCCCTCGCGGCCGAGATTGACGCGCAGCATGTCGCCGCGGATCTCGACATAGCGGCCGACGACGTCGAGCAATTCCTTTTGCATGATCGGCAGAAAATCGGGCGCGTCGCGGCTCGCTCGCTCGTGCGCGAGCACGATCTTCAGCCGGTCCTTGGCGACCGCGGCGCTGTTGCGCCGCTCGGGGAAGAGGATGTTGAGCAGGCGCATCAGGCGCGACTGAACAAAGAGCGGAAAAAGCCGCGGCGCTCGGGCCTCAGAAAGCGCAATTCGCGATCTTCGCCGAGAAAGCGGGCGACCGCGTCGAGATAGGCGCTCCCGGCGGGGCTCTCCGGGTCGAACACGACCGGGGTCCCGGTGTTCGACGCGCGCAGCACCAATTCCGATTCCGGGATCACGCCGAGCAGCGGGATCGACAGGATCTCGTTGACGTCCTCGACGGTCAGCATTTCGCCCCTGGTGACGCGTTGCGGCGAATAGCGGGTCAGCAACAGATGGATCGCCACCGGCTCCAGATTGTGCTCGGCCCGGCGCGATTTCGAGGCGAGGATGCCGATGATGCGGTCGCTGTCGCGCACCGAGGACACTTCGGGGTTGGTGACGATGACCGCCGCATCGGCGAAATAGAGCGCGGTGATCGCCCCGTGCTCGATCCCGGCCGGGCTGTCGCAGACGATAAAGTCGAAGGTTTCCTTTAATTCGTCGAGCACGCGCTCGACGCCGTCGCGTTTGAGGGCGTCCTTGTCGCGCGTCTGCGAGGTCGGGAAAATGTAGAGGTTGTCGCTGCGCTTGTCCTTGATCAGCGCCTGGTTCAGCTTGGCGTCGCCGTTGATGACATTGATGAAGTCGAAGACGACGCGGCGCTCGCAGCCCATGATCAGGTCGAGGTTGCGCAAGCCGACATCGAAATCGACGACCACGGTGCGGTGGCCGCGCAATGCCAGCCCGGCGGCAAAGGCGGCTGCGCTGGTGGTTTTGCCGACGCCCCCCTTGCCCGAAGTGAGGACGACTACCTTGGCTGCCAAAAAGGACCTCCCCTTCCCCCGGCGGGTCCGCCGGCGCCATCATGAGCGTCAATTGCGGGTGATCGTCAACCGGTCATCGACGAGCGCGATCTGCACCGGCGCGCCACGCTCCTCGGGCGGCAATTGGTCGGCGACGAGATAGCGCCCGGCAATGCTGACGAGCTCGGCTTCGAGCCGGCCGCAAAAGATTCGCGCCTCGGTGTCGCCGCCGGCGCCGGCCAATGCCCGGCCGCGCAAGACGCCGTAAACATGGATGTTGCCGTCGGCCATGATCTCGGCCCCGGCGCTGACCGGCGCGGTGACGACGAGATCCCCGCCGCGCGCATAGATCTGGGTCCCCGAACGGACCGGCTGGGTGACGAGGCGGGCTTTGCCGGCGGTCGCGCGCGGAGGCGGAGCGACGTTTGGCACGGGCGCGGGCGGCACGGGCGCGTTCGCCACGGGCGCGGGCGGTGGCCGGCGCGGCTGCGTCGAATTCGGGGCAAAGCTGGCGAGCCCGCTCGCCGCGGCAGCCTCGATCTGCGCCGGCAGCGCATTTTGCACCCCGACCAGGGTCAGCGTGTGCTGGTGCAGAATGTCCCGCGCTTCGGTAAATTCCCCCTCGGCGGCAAACCCCGGCGTGTCGCGCAAATCGAGGATCACCGGCGCGTTCAGGAAAAACCGCGGGCTGCGGCTGATCTGCTCGGCGAGGTCACGCTCGAACGCCGGGTCGCGCAGCATGCCGGCGCGCACCACCATCAGTGTGAACACAGCACCCTGCACGAGATTGCCCGCCATTCCGAGACCCGCCCCCGCCCGCGGCGTCGAGACCGATGACGGGTTAGCCCCAAACCTCCCGCCCCGCAACGCCTTTCGCCTTTGGGTGTGGTATCGGCCGAGCTTGACGAGCGCATAGGTTCATGATATGTTCGTGACATGCCGCATTCACGTGCGGCAGGCGGTGGGCTAAGGTCGCGGCGGGGTGGGAACATGGTTCAGCCGAAGCGAAGATCGGACGAAGTCGATCGGACGCCGATCAGGCCGGTCATCGACCATTCGCTCGCGCTCCAGCTGTCGGCAGGCTTGGCTGACGACAACCGTCTCGCCTTTGCGCGGGGCTTTTCGGCAGAGATCGCGATCGCCTACGGGCGCGATTTTGCCGAGGCGCGGTCCCAACCGATGCCGCAGTTTCCGCCCCGTTTCGACAGCGTGCAGCTCTCCGCCGAAGCGCGCTCGGCGGCCCGACAGATCGCGACCGGAATGGGGTCGCTCTCCCCGGCAGAGGTGGCCGCGGCCGTCGGCGCCCTCTATGCCTCGCTGCTGCCGGACGGGTTCCGCGCGCAGCACGGGATTTTCTATACGCCGCAGCCCTTGGCCGAATGCCTGCTCGTCATGGTCGAAGAAGCCGGGATCGATTGGCGCACCGCACGGGTGCTCGACCCGGCATGCGGCGGCGGGGCGTTTCTGATCGCCGTGGCCGGGCGCATGGCCGACGCCATGGCGGGCAGCGAGCCGGCCATCCTCCTGCAAAGCATCGGCGCGCGTCTGCACGGCTTCGACATCGACCCGTTCGGGTCGTGGCTGGCCCAAATCATGCTCGGCGTCGCTCTGCAGGCTCGGCTGGGCGCTGGCGGCCGCGGCCTCGTCGAGCTGGTAGATACCCGCGACAGCCTCGATCTGAGGCCCGAGGAAGCGGGACGGTTCGATCTCGTCATCGGCAACCCCCCTTATGGGCGCATTACACTCTCGCAACTGCGCCGGCGGCGGTTTGCCAGGGGCGTCTACGGCCACGCCAACTTGTATGGCGTGTTCACCCAGGCGGCGCTGCATTGGGCAAAACAGGACGGAGTCATCGGCTACGTGACGCCGACCTCGATGCTGTCCGGGCTCTACTACAAGGCATTGCGCGCGCTCCTGAGCGCCGAGGCGCCGCCGCTCGCGGTCAATTTCGTGACCGAGCGCGGCGGTGTGTTTGCCGGTGTGCTGCAGGAAACCATGTTGGCGACCTACCGCAAAGGCGGGTTGCCGGTGCCGGGAAAGGTCGGGTTCATCGTTGCGGCCGGCGAGAACCGCGTCCGCAGCCGCAAGGCCGGGAGTTTCGCGTTGCCTGCGGCGCCGCATTCCCCATGGCTGCTGCCCCGCTCGGCAACGCAGGCGGCACTCGCCGGGCGGCTGCGCTCGATGCCGCACCGGCTGGCCGATTACGGATATGGCGTATCTACAGGCCCGCTCGTCTGGAACCGGCACAAGGACCAGTTTCGCACGGCTCCGGCGGCCGACACGATCCCGGTGATCTGGGCGGAATCGGTAGCCGGCGCCGGCCGATTTCTGTGGCGCAGCGAGCGGCGCAACCATGCCCCATGGTTTGCCGCACGGCGGCCGAGGGATAATTGGCTGATCGTCACTCGCCCTTGCGTGCTGGTGCAGCGGACTACCGCGAAGGAGCAGCCGCGGCGCCTGATCCCGGCGGTGCTCCCGGCGAGCTTTATTGCGCAACATGGCGGCGTCGCGATCGAAAACCACCTGAACATGGTGCGGGCCGTCGGATCAGTTCCGCGCGTGCCGCGTAGCTGTGATCGCCGCATTGCTCGGGAGCAAGGCGGTGGACGACGCCTTTCGCTGCCTCAACGGCTCGGTGGCGGTGTCGGCTTTCGAGCTCGAGGAGCTGCCGCTGCCATCCCCGACCGTAATCGCCAGACTGGCCCGCCTGATCGCCGCGCGAGCGCCCGCTGCGAAGATCGAAGCTGCGATCTCGACCGCCTATCGCCGGAGCGATGCTGCCGCCGCTGCCTCGAAGACCCGGCCGTTTTGTGGATCTCCGAAAGCGGCAACAAGATTATTCAACGCGACGACGTTCTGGCGCGCGAGCTCGGCCTGAGGATCGAGGCCGACAAGCTGCTTCCGGACGCGATCCTTGTCGATCTCGGCCCGATCGATCCGCTGATCGTGTTTGTCGAGGCGGTGGCGACCGCGGGAGAGGTTACCGAAGCACGCCGGGCCGGCTTTCTCGATCTGATGGCCGGTGGCCGGTTCAAGCCGAGCCAGGTCGCTTTTGTCACGGCTTTTGCGGACCGAGGCGCGCCGGCCTTCAGACGGGCGATGTCGAGCCTCGCCTGGGGTTCCTTCGCATGGTGCCTGAGCGAGCCGGATCATCTGATCGTGCTCGATGGAACAGCACCGGGCAGCGCTCGCTTGTTGCGCGATTTTGGCGCCGCTTCCGATTAGGCGGGCGGGCCGAAAGTTCGGGGTGCGGGTTTGTGTTTGCCGGGAAATGGCCATATTTGATGGCGACAGCAGCCGCGCGCGGCCGGCGGGCGTGCGGCAAGACCAGCGGGGGGTGGAGCAAAGTGGCCAACACGATTGCCCTTGTCGACGACGACCGCAACATCCTGACCTCGGTGTCGATGGCGCTCGAGGCGGAGGGCTTTGCCGTGCGCTGCTACAGCGACGGCGCCGAGGCGCTCAAGGGAATGGGCGCGCAACCGGTCGATCTCGCGGTGCTCGACATCAAGATGCCGCGCATGGACGGCATGGCGCTCTTGGAGCAATTGCGCCGGCAAAGCAATATCCCGGTCATCTTTCTGACCTCGAAGGACGACGAGGTCGACGAGCTGCTCGGCCTGCGCATGGGGGCCGACGACTACATCAGAAAGCCGTTCTCGCAACGGCTCTTGATCGAGCGCATTCGCGCCTTGATCCGGCGCGGCGAGCTGGCCCGAGAGCGCGACGGGCTGCAAGGCGAGCCGGTTATCGTGCGCGGCCCGCTGGTCCTCGATCCGGCGCGGCATCTGTGCACCTGGGGCGGCGGCAATGTCGAATTGACCGTGACCGAGTTTCTGATCCTGAAATCGCTCGCCCATCGGCCGGGACACGTCAAGAACCGCGACCAGCTGATGGACTCGGCCTATGGCGAGCATATCTACGTCGACGACCGGACGATCGACAGCCACATCAAGCGGCTTCGCAAGAAGTTCAAGGCGGTCGATGTGGATTTCGCCCAGATCGAAACTCTTTATGGCGTCGGGTATCGATACCGCGAGCGCTGAACCGCCCGCCGCCGACCTCGGCGCCGCTGCTGCGCGGGTGGAAGGCCCGCGCGCGGCCGAGCCGCAGGCTGCGGCCCCGCTTCGGCCGCGCAGTCGGCGCTGGCCGCTGTCGCCGCTGACCCGGCGCATCCTGGCGGTCAACATATTGGCGCTCGCTTTGCTCGGCGGCGGGTTTCTCTATCTCGGCAAATACCAGGCCAGCTTGATCGACCAGAAGATCGAGTTGCTGAAGACGCAAGGCGAGATTTTTGCCGCGGCCTTGGGCGAAGGCGCGGTGCTCGACACCGCCGACGAAGGCGAGGTGCTGCTGCCCGATCTCGCCCGCCAGATGATGCGCCGTCTGGTCGAGCCGACCCGGACCCGCGCGCGGCTGTTTGGGATCATGGGCGGTATTATTGCCGACAGCCGCGTGCTGCGCGGCCCGGGCGATGCGGTCCAGGTGCTCGAATTGCCCGAAGCCGAGCCGGGCGACCCGATCGCACGCTTTTTTGCGCAAGCCTACGACTTGATCTTCGGCCGGCTGCCGCATCACCGAAACTACCCGCCCTATCATGAGACCGCGCGGCCAAGGGCGTCGGACTATCACGAAGTCGAGGAGGCGCTGCGCGGCGAGACCGGCTCGGCGGTGCGTCGCGACCCCTCTTCGGGAGGGCTCGTCTTTAGCGTCGCGGTGCCGGTCCAGCGCTACAAGGAGGTGCTGGGCGCGGTCATGCTGTCGACCGGCAGCGCCGAGATCGAGGACGATCTTCGTAATGTGCGCCTCGAATTGCTGCGGATTTTCGGAGTGGCGCTGTTGGTCACGGTGCTGTTGTCGCTCTATCTCGCCGGCACGATCGCCCGCCCGATCCGCCGCCTCGCCGCCGCCGCCGAGCGTGCCCGCGGCCGAGGCGCGCGTGTCGAGATCCCCGATTTCACCCGGCGCGGCGACGAGATCGGCGATCTTTCCGGCTCGCTGCGCGAGATGACCGATGCGTTGTGGCAGCGGATGAGCGCCATCGAGCGTTTCGCCGCCGATGTCGCGCACGAGATCAAAAACCCGTTGTCCTCGCTGCGCAGCGCCGTCGAGACCGCGATCCGCATCGAAGACCCGGCCAAACGGCGGCGGCTGATGGCGATCGTCCTCGACGATGTCGAGCGGCTCGACCGGCTGATCACCGACATCTCCGACGCCTCGCGCCTCGATGCCGAGCTGAGCCGGGTCGAGCTGGAGCCGATCGACGTCGCGGCGATGCTCGAAGCCTTGGTCGAAATCCACCAGGCGAGCCAGACCGAGGGCGCGCCGCAGCTCGTCATCGACCTGCCGGAGCGAGGCCGCGAGCTGGTCGTGCCCGGCCTCGAGACCCGGCTGTCGCAGGTGTTTCGCAACGTCATCGCCAACGCCTTGTCGTTCAGCCCGCCGGACGGCGAGATCCGGCTGACCGCGCGGCGCGACGGCCGGGCGGTGCTGGTCACCGTCGAAGACCATGGGCCCGGCATCCCGAGCGACAAGCTGACGGCGATCTTTGACCGGTTTTATACCGAGCGCCCGACCGGCGAGAAATTCGGCACCCATTCCGGGCTCGGGCTGTCGATCTCCAAGCAGGTTGTCGAGGCGCATCGCGGCATGATCTGGGCCGAAAACCGCAAGGACGCCGGCGGCGGCGTGATCGGGGCGCGGTTTCAGATCAGGCTGCCTTCGAGCCCGTGACCCCGCCGCTTCTGGTCCACGGCACCGCGGTCGCGATCGATGGCGGCGCAGTGCTGTTGCGCGGCGCGTCCGGCGCCGGCAAATCCGATCTGGCGTTGCGGCTGATCGATGGCGGCGCCCGCCTTGTCGCCGACGACCAGGTCTTGCTGCGCCGCGCCGGCAGGCAGGTGCTGGCGCGGGCGCCGGCCTCGATCGCCGGGCTGATCGAAGCCCGCGGCCTCGGCATCCTGCGGGTCGAGCCGCTCGCCGAGGTGCCGCTTGTGCTGATCGCCGACCTCGTCCCTTCGGGCGATATCGAGCGGCTGCCCGAAGCCCGCGTCGAGACCGTGCTGGGGATCGCTCTGCCGCTGATCTCGGTGGCCCCGTTCGAACCCTCGGCAACGGCAAAGCTGCGCTTCGCGCGGCAGCTGATTGCCGCCCGTCCGCCGCCCGATATAATAGGACGATGATGGCCACGGGTGGTCGAGGCCTGTCTGAGCCGGCGCAAAATGCGCTGCGCGCACGCGTCCTTCTGGTGACGGGCATGTCGGGCGCCGGGCGGTCGACGGCGCTCAAGGCGCTCGAGGATTTTGGCTACCAGGCGGTCGACAATCTGCCGGCGGCGCTGGTCCCGGCATTGATCGAGCATGCCGGCGACCCGGCGATCGCGATCGGCGCCGATGTGCGCACCCGCGGGTTTGCCGTCGAGAGCCTGCTCGAAACCCTCGACACCGTCGCCCGTCACAGCGGGCGCGAGCTCGCCGTCTTATTTATCGATTGTGATGACGTGCCGCTCGAACGGCGTTATACCGAAACGCGACGGCCCCACCCCCTCGCCGGAGACCAGCCGGTCATGGACGGCATCCGTCGCGAGCGCGACCTGCTTCGACCGTTGCGCGATCGCGCCGATCTGGTGATCGACACCTCGGCGCTGAGCGCCGCCGATCTGAAGCGGCTGATGAGCGGCCACTTCGCGCTCGAGGCCGCCGGGCTGCGCGTTTTTGTCACATCCTTTGCCTATCGCTGCGGCATTCCGCGCGATGCGGACCTCGTCTTCGATGTGCGATTTCTCGACAATCCGTATTATGTTCCGGCGCTTCGCGCGCTGACCGGGTGCGACCCCGCAGTCGCCGCGCATATCGAGAGGGACGCGGATTTCCCGCCTTTTTTCGACCATCTGTGGCGCCTGCTGCGCCCGCTTTTGCCGCGCTATGAAATGCGGGGGAAGACGTATCTGACGATCGCGATCGGCTGCACCGGCGGCCGGCATCGCTCGGTCTTTGTCGCCGAGCGGCTGGCGGCGCGGATCCGTGCCGCCGGTTGGCCGGCGCAGACGGCACATCGCGATTTGCCCGCGACCGGCGCTGCGGCCCCGGCCGCGACGGGTGTGCCCGTCGTGGCCGGTTGAGCCGTAGCCGGCGCCAGCAAAGGGAACCCGATGATCGGAATGGTTTTGGTGACGCATGGCCGGCTCGCTGCCGAATTCGTCGCCGCGCTCGAGCATGTGGTCGGCGCCCAAACGCAGATCGCCGCGGTGTGCATCGGCGCCGATGACGACATGGAAGCGCGCCGCCGCGACATCCTGCGCTCGATCGCCGAGGTCGATACCGGCGACGGCGCCGTGCTGCTGACCGACATGTTCGGCGGCACCCCGTCGAACCTCGCAATTTCGGTCATGGACCGCCCCAGGATCGAGGTCGTCGCCGGCGTCAATTTGCCGATGCTGATCAAGCTCGCCAGCCTGCGGCAAACCGAAAACCTGGAGCGCGCCGTGATCGGCGCGCAAGAAGCCGGCCGCAAATACATAAACGTCGCCTCGCAGCTGCTGTCCGACGTCGAGCGATGAGCGACGCCGGCCAACCCGGCACCGTCCGGCGGATCGTCACGATCTGCAATCACAAGGGGCTGCATGCCCGCGCCGCTGCCCGCATGGTCAAGATGGCGGCACAATTCGCCGCCGAGGTGCGGGTGCGCAAGAACGGCACCGAGGTCTCGGGCCGCTCGATCATGGGGCTGATGATGCTCGCTGCGGCATCGGGGTCGGTGATCGAGCTGAGCGCCAGCGGCGGCGAGGCCGAGGCGGCGGTGGCGGCGCTCGCCCGGTTGATCGAATGCAAATTCGATGAGGACTGAAGCGGCCGGCGAAAGGGCGCAGCAGCACTCGGCCGGCGAGCAGATCCTCACCGGCATCGGCGTCTCGCCGGGGATTGCGATCGGCCCCGCCCATATCGGCGAGGGCGGCGAGCTGCCGGTGCGCGAAACGCGCATTCCCGAGACCGAGATCGAAACCGAGCGGCGCCGTTTTGCCGATGCCGTCGCGGTTTCGCTAAAGCAGCTGCGCAAGCTCAAATCGAGAACGACGGGATTGCCCGAATCCGCCGCCGAGGAGATCGGCTACCTGCTCGACGCGCATCTGGCGATGCTGTCGAATTCCCGCCTGGTGCGCGGCGCCTCCGAGCGGATCGGACGCGCCCGGATCAATGCCGAGCGCGCGGTCCAGCTCGAGATCGACGAAATTGCCAAAAGCTTTGCCGCGATGCGCGACCCCTATCTCGCGGCGCGCAGCGAGGACATCCGCGTTGTCGGCACACGGCTGATCCGGAATCTGATAAAGAAGCCCTATGTCGCCTTTTCGTCGGTGACGCCGGGCTCGGTGGTCCTCGCCGACGACGTGACCCCGGCCGACACGGCGCTGATGGACCCCGAGCGCATCGCCGGTTTTGCCGCGCAGTCGGGGGGTGCGGAAGGCCATACCGCGATCGTTGCGCGCGCCCTCGGCCTGCCGGCGGTGCTGGCCGTGCCGGACCTTGTAGACCATGCGCAGGCGGGCGGCATCGTGGTCATCGACGGCGGCGAGGGCCGGGTGATCCTCGACCCGTCGACCGCGACGATCCGCGAATACGAGGAGCGGCGCGATCTGCTCGTGCGCGAGCGGCGCCGCTTGGCGCGCCTGCGCCGCTTGCCGGCGGTGACCCGCGACGGGGTCGAGATCGCGCTCGAAGCAAATATCGAATTGCCGGTCGAGCTCGGTCTGGCAACCGCCAACGGCGCCGGCGGGCTCGGCCTGGTGCGCACCGAATTCCTCTATATGAACCGGGACGACCTGCCGAGCGAGGACGAGCAATACGCCGCCTATTCGACCTTGGTGCGCGGCATGGCGGGCAAACCGGTCACGCTGCGCACATTCGACCTCGGCGGCGAAAAGATCGCCCGCTCGCTCGACGGCATCATTGCTGAAAGCGACAACCCCGCGCTTGGCCTGCGGGCAATCCGTTTATCGTTGCGCGAGCGGCGCCTGCTCGACCCGCAGCTGGCGGCGATGCTGCGCGCCGCCGCCGAGGGGCCGTTGCGCATCCTGTTGCCGATGATCTCGCAGGCGAGCGAGATCGCGCGGACGCGCGCAGCGCTGGAGCAGGCGGCGCGGCGGCTCCGGCGGCGCGGAGTCGCCTTGCCCGAGGCGTTGCCGCCGATGGGCGCGATGATCGAGGTGCCAGCCGCGGCGCTGGCTGCCGACGCGCTCGCCGCCGAAGCCGATTTCTTTGCCATCGGCACCAACGACCTGACCCAGTACACGCTGGCGGTCGACCGCAGCAACGAAGAGGTGGCGCATCTTTATAACCCGCTGCACCCGGCGGTGCTGCGCCTCATTCAATTCGCGGTCGAGGCGGCCCAGCGCCGTGCGATCCCGATCAGCGTGTGCGGCGAGATGGCGGGCGCGCCGCGCTATGTGGCGCTGCTGCTCGGCCTCGGCCTGCGCCATCTGTCGATGGCCCCGGGCAACATCCCACGGGTAAAGCAGCGCATCCGCAACCTCGACATGGCCGCCGCCATCCGCCGCGCCCGCGCCATCATGGACCAGTCGGATGCGGCCCGTATCGCCACCCTGCTCGACGATTTCAACGCCCTGCCGACGCCGCAGTAAGCCGGTTCAGCCGGGCTGCGCGTCCTTGCCGGCCGAGGTGCCGGCGATCTTGCCAAAGACCGAGCCGGAGACGAGGCCGGTGCCGCCCGGATAGTTGAAATAGAACAACCCGCCGACCAATTCGCCGGCGGCGTAGAGCCCGGGAATCGGATTTTCCGCGGTGTCGAGCACCTTGCCGTCGGTGTCGATCTTGAGCCCGCCAAAGGTGAAGGTGACGCCGCAGGTTGTGCAATAGGCCTCGAAGGGCGGCTCTTCGAGCGGCATCGCCCAGTTGGTCTTCTCGATCTCGAGCCCTCTGGTCGTGCGCCCGTCCTTGACGGTCGGGTTGTAGGGGATGCTGCGATCCACCGCCGCATTGTATTCGGCGATCGTCTTGAGAAACGCCGCCTTGTCCACGGCCGCGCCGGTTTGGGCCATCTTGTCGGCCAGCTCCTCGAAATTGTCGGCGGTGACCTTGGTCACCCGGCGGATGCGGTATTCGTCGCGCTGCAAATGCACGACCTGCTGGTCGAAGATTTGCCAGGCGAATTGGTGCGGCTGGTTCAGGATCTCGCGGCCGTATTTGGCATAGGTGTAGTTGCGGAAATCGGCGCCCTCGTCGCAGAACCGCACGCCGTTGGCGTTGACCATCACCGCGAACGGGTAGGAGTGCTTCTGGAAATTGTCGCCGACCGCGAGGTCGCCGAACTCGGGCGCGCCGTAGTCCCAGCCGACCGCGTGGCAGCCCGACCAGTTGCCGTAGGGCATCGCACCGATGTCGAGCGCCATCTTGATGCCCTGGCCGGTGTTGAAGCGGGTGCCGCGCACCTTGGCGAGGTCCCAGCCGGGGCCGAGATAGCGGGTGCGCATCTCGGCGTTGGCTTCGAACCCGCCGCAGGCCAGCACCACCGCCTTGGCTGGGATTTCCGTTGTCTTCCCCTCGACCTTGGCGACGATGCCGTGGACGCCGTTGTCGTCGGCGATCAGGCGCTCGCCCTTCGCCTCATAGGCGACCTGGATCTGGCGCTCCTCGGCCGCCTTGAACAGGCCCTCGACAAGACCCGGCCCGCCGCCCCAGGCTTCGAGCGCGAGCCCGCCCCAGAACACGAACTTGCCGTCGTGCTTAAAGGCTTGGCGCGAATACATCGGGGCAAAGCGGATGCCCTGGCTGCGCATCCATAGGAGCGTTTCCTGGCTCCTGGTGATCAACAGCTCGGCCATGTCGGGGTTGCTGCGCCAGTCGGTCAGCCGGCCGAGGTCGTCGTAATATTTGTCCTGCGTATAGGTGCCGAAATCGGATGTGGCGAGCTCGGTCTCGCTCAAGTCGCAGAGCTTCACCAGGTCGTCGACGCCGTTATAGACAAAGCGCAACGCGCCCGCGGTGTAGCGGCTGTTGCCGCCGCGCTCGTCAAACGGGGCCGCTTCCAAGACCAGCACCCGCGCCCCTTGGCCGCGCGCCGCCAATGCCGCGCACATGCCGGCGTTCCCGGCCCCGACCACGACAACATCGAACTCGCCCGAAATCATCACCTTCCCTCCGCGCCAATCCGCTGCTGACGGAGTACCCCGCCGGCACCGCATCGGCAAGCCTCGCCCTCTTCTCGGCGGCAGGCGATCCGTCCTGCCGCCCGTGAAACCTCAAATCGAGGGACGCGAGCGACCGTTCGCCTCCTTCATCCGCCCGCGGGAAGCGACCGGTCGATCAACGAGCGGAAGACGGGGACACGGGATTCGAAGAATTCGGCATAGACCGCCCTCGGCTCATCTTTTCTCTGGGAGCCCGGCTCAAAATGATCTGCGCGATATCAAGGCGTCACTCGTCGCCCCCGCGAAAGAGCGTGTGAAGAAATGCCAAACGTCGTCATTCCGGGGCGCGGGCACTCCTGAGCCTGTCGAAGGGCCGCGAGCCCGGAACCTATGAACACCGGACGTCGAACATATTGGAAATTCAGGTGTTCTTGGGTTCCGGGCTCGGCCCTTCGGGCCGCCCCGGAATGACGTTTCTTGGAAAGAGCAATTTGACGAACAACGCGCTGATTTTACGAGATTCATTTCGGGTCGGGCTCTCAAGCGCGAAACCGCTTCGTCGCCGCCGCCGTCAATTCCACCAGGTCGGATGCGGACCAGCGATGTGGTTCAGCCGGCATCTGATGGGTTCGGCCATGGGATCAAAATTCGCTCGACCTCCCTGGGCTCGAACTTTGTCAGGCCGCCGGAATAGGTGCGGCCTTGGTCGCGGCGGACGCTCGCACGCAACGCCGCTGCGAGCCGAAGAAGCTGCTCGTCCGGGAGCGCTTCACGCGGGTAGATGCCGTGCGCGATGTTGAGGAGGCGTGCGCCGGCGCAGTTGCGCACGAAAGCGGGCACGCGCCGCGCCATGTAGGTGCACACGATCGGTGCCGGGGGCCCGAGGCGGACCGACCACCACGGCGATCGGTGCCGCGCGATATAGCCGTCGGCGGCGCCGGCGTCCTTCGCCCATTTGATAAAGCGCTCGACGAGGACGCGCTCGATCGGATCGATTTCGTCGAGCGAGGCCGGCAAGTCGACGACGCGCCCCAGATGCCTATGCTCCTTCAGGATGGGCTCCGCCTCGATCAATTGCTCGGCGCGGGTGATCGTCGGCTGCAAAAACCTGTCAGGAAGCGTTTGCGTATGTTTGCCGGCGATCCAGACGCGGTTGCTGCCGGTGACCTGTCCACGATGCACCCGGCACAGCTCGCCGAGCTCGATGGTGCCGGGCGGCGGCGGCGGCGCCTCGCGCACCAGGATCGACCACCTCGGCGTTTGGCTCAGCTTCGACCAATCGATGGGCCGGCCACCCTCGAGCCGGTCCAGCCCGGCGGGATGCTCGACATGCCGCAAGCGCAGCTCCGCGGGGCGGCGGCCGATCCGGAAGCAGGTGATCGCGGTCGTCGTCATCGTGCCGGGGAAGGCCTCCGCGCCCGGATCAAGGACGTGCACTTCGCTGCCGCCGAGCCCGTCCGCCAGCAATGAGCGCAACGCGGCGCCGTAGCCGACATCGAGCCATTCCGCCGGGGTAATCAGGCAGCCGAAATCGCCTTTCTGGCCGATATCGGCAATTCTGGCGAAGAAATGGAGATGAAGGCCGGCGAGGCGGCTGGCGGCTATTCCATGCCGCGCGCAGGCTTGGGCGTACCATTCCTTCCATTCCCGTGTGATGTTGTGATGGCGCACATAGGGCGGATTGCCCAAAAACAGCGTCGCGCCAGAGATATGTTCGAGGGCGGCCGAACGAAAGTCACAGGTGGCAACCTCGACCCGACGATCGAGCCCGGCCGCTCGAAGATTGGCCCTGAGCAGCAACAAAAGCTCGGGATCGTTCTCGATGGCGACAACGCGCGCCTTGGCGAAGCAGCGCGCCGCTGCGATAGCAAAGCGGCCGGTGCCGGCGCCCGCATCGATAATGCGCGTGGGCGTTCCCGATATTTCCGCTTCTCGCCGAGCCCAGCCGACCATCGCCGCCACGATGCGCTGGGGGGTGAGCGTGACGCCGCGGGAACGGCGTTCGGCCGCCGAGCGAATCGCGCTGTAATGGTCGCCGAGCGGGTCTTCGCCGCGCCTGACGCGGGCGGCAAAGCCTTGGCGAAGCGCGGGTGCGGCCCATCCGTCCACGCCATCGGCGATCGCGCCGGCGCGGGAGAGGAGCAAATCGAGCTGAGCTAGCGGCTGGGGCCGGGCCGGGCGGCGCGGTGACTGGCCCATAGCTCCTGGATCAGCTTGCCGAGGCTGATTTTGCGCTCGCGCGCCTCGGCTTTCAGCTCGGCGATCAGCTCGCCCGGCATCCTGACACCGACAATGCCCTCGCCGGTCTTTTTTGACGGTCGCGCCGGTGATCTCGCCACCCGCGAATCAGGCAACAAAACAGGTACGGTGTCAAGCGAAACTCTTCGCCCGCCTGCCGGAAGCTAGCCCTGGACGAGGCGGGTCAGCAGCAGGCGGGCATCGCGGCCGGGGTCGCGGGCGACACGGCAATCATTGTCGAGGACCATCGTCGCACGCTCCTCGCGCGTATAGGCGGGCCAGGCGGGGATCGCCCTATGGTTCGGGTCGCCGTTGCGGGCAAAGGCGATCCAGGCGTCGGAAATCCGTGCCGCGAGGTCGCGGGCGCCGGGTGCGCCCCGGGTCGTGTCGGGCACATCGACATTGTCGAAGACAAACGGCAGGTCCATCGCATGATGCGCCTTGAGCCGGCCGCCATGCGCCGGGCTCTGCCACTCGAGCGAATACATATAGACTGGCGCCCGCCGCGCCGCGTAGCGCTCGGCCAACAGCACGGTGCGAGCCCAGAAATTGGTGCCGGTCAAGGCGGCGATCAGCCGGTCGCCCGGTGTCGCCCGCGGCAGCGCCGCAGCGTAGGCGGCGAGCAGCGCCTCGGTTTCGCTGCCGGCCACCGCGGCGACACGGTCGCGCAACGCGTCCTCGCCGAGCGTGCCGTTCCAGACCGCATCGTCGTCGGCGAGAAAAAACGCGCTCTCTTCCCTGGTGCCGCCGACCATCAGAGGGATGCCGTCCGCGGTTTTCGGGGCTTCGGGGTCGGCCGGCTGCTGCGGCAGGTCGGCGCCATCGACGACGGGCCCGAAATCGTAGCGGTCGAGGAGCGGCCAGCGGGTGCGGCCGACCTTGCGCGAGGCCGGCGCCATTGCCGCCAGCAGCCGCTCGGCCGGGACAGCCTGCAACAATGCGATGTCGCGGCCGATGCCGAGCTCGTTCAGCGCCGCCTCGGCGAGCGCCGCGCCGCGCTCGCGCGTCGTGACCCGGACCGCAGCACCGCTTTGCACGATGGCGCGATGAAACAGCCCGCGCGCCTCGGGCATTGCCAGCAGCACGCTGACTTTGCCGCCGCCCCCCGACTCGCCAAAGATCGTGACATTGGCCGGGTCGCCGCCAAAGGCCGCGATGTTGTCGCGCACCCAGCGCAACGCCGCGACGAGGTCGAGCGATCCGGCATTCCCCGAATGCGCCCATTCCGGGCCGGCGATATCGGCCAGGTGCAAAAATCCGAAGATGTTCAGGCGGTGGTTGACGCTGACCACGACGACATCGCCGCGCCGCGCCAGGTTGGCGCCGTCGGTCACGGCGCGGTTGCCCGAGCCATAGGCGAAGGCGCCGCCATGCAGCCATACCATGACCGGCCGCTTGGCGCCGTCGCCGAGACCGGGCGTCCAGAGATTGAGGGTCAGGCAGTCTTCGCCTTCGGGGGTCGTATCGGCGGGCCCGAGGATGGTTTCGAGCTCGGGGCGGCGCTTTGGCCGGTTCGGCGATTGCGGCGCGTGGCCGGCATAGGCGAGCGCGTCGCGCAGACCGGCCCAGGAAGGCGGCGGCTGCGGCGGGCGAAACCGGTTATGCCCGGCGGTCGAGGCGCCGTAGGGGATGCCTTTGAATGCGTGGATGCCGGCGGCGGAAGCACCGCGCAGCTTGCCCGCCCTCGTCTCGACGACCGGCGTCAGCCGCGCTTGCGGTGCGGCGATATCGTTGGCCATGACCTGCCCTCTCTCGGCCGATTGCCCTGTCTCCAAAACAAGGTAGCGCGAAAACGCAGCGCTCAGAAGCGCGGGCCGCCGCTCGGAGCCATTGGCTATCGCGCGCGGCGAATTTTTCCGCGGGAGGTGCGCCCCGCGGTTCCGTGGCACCCGAGGGCGCTCTATGGTGACCGGAGCTTGCGACCTACAGCGAAGGGATGGTGGAAATGGCTTTCTACGAGCTGCGCCAATACAAGGTCCTGCCGGGCAAGATGGACGAATGGGTCAAGATCATGGAAGAGGAGATCATCCCGTTCCAACTCTCGAAAGGCATGGTCATCACCGGCAGCTTTCGCGGCGAGACCGATGATTCCTGCTATGTCTGGATGCGCCGGTTCGAGAGCGAGGCGGCGCGCGAGGCGCTCTACAAGGCGGTCTATGAGAGCGACTATTGGAAGAACGAGATCGCGCCACGGGTGCCGCAATGCCTCGACCGCTCGGCGATCGTCGTGACCCGCATCGTGCCGACCCCAAAATCGACGACGCGATAATCGCACACCCTCTGGGCACGATTTCCTCGGCCGTGCGCAATGTGTTGCGCCCGGCGGTCGCGCTTCGACGCCGCCGGGACGCGAACCCGCGCTAGAGCGCGAGGGTGACGCTCAGCGTCTTCTTTCCGTTGGGCACCGGAAAGGCGGTGAAGCTCGTGCTGGCAGAACGCGAAGTTACGTCGCCGCTGCCGAATTGCCCGGTGGATACCGAGGCGAAATTGACGCTCATCATGGTCTTGGCGCTGGCGACGGTCCAGTTGTAGGGAATCACCATCGTGCATTTCCCGGTCTTGCCTGTCCTGATCACCCCGGCGGAGGCA
The DNA here is from genome assembly GCA_963702685.1 of uncultured Alphaproteobacteria bacterium. GTDB lineage: Bacteria > Pseudomonadota > Alphaproteobacteria > ATCC43930 > CGMCC-115725 > AP-15. The sequence continues at coordinate 262,060 of CAVPDQ010000027.1, forward strand.
GAAGCGCTGTTGCTGATGCCGGGAAAATCGCTCGAACCGATGCTGGCAGAGCAAGTGAGCTGCTGCGCTGCCGGGATATCCGAGCCGAATTGAATGGTCATGATCACGGTGATAATGCCGGTCCGCGTTAGGGCTGCGGCTGCCGTCGCGGCAAGCTGGGCCTGGGTTGCCGCTGGCGTGAAGGTGCCGTTGACCGGATTGAGATAGCCGGCGACGGTCGACGCCGCATTTGTTGTTGCGGGCAGCGACAGCGCAGATCCGGCAAGTGCGGCGACGCCAATGACAAAGGCTGGTATTCTCACGTTATGCTCCCGTGCCGATGGTGATTTGATGTGAAGCTCGACTTGAAGGAACAGGCAATCTGCTCCTCGCCCTATATACCATAATTCAAGATGATTGGCCAGAGCCCGCGAAGCGAAATAGCGCTCACCCTGGCAAGCAATAATTAACGAAAATTTGGTGAACAGTGCCGGACTTTAGATGGGTGCGCGTGGAGATGGACGGGGCCGCTCCCAACCGAAAAATCCTGCACCGGCGGCCAAAATCTGTGCCAGACTTCGGCTCGCGCCGCGGGCGCGGCCGGAGAGGAAGAAACCCATGCAACTGATGTATTTCACCGAGCAGCCGATGTCGGCTTATCCGGCCGATAAGGGCCTCGAATTCGGCGCCACCGCGCTGATGTTCTCGAACAAGCATTTCGATCCGGTTGCCGGCAGCCGCCTCTATAACGAATATCTCGAGCATTACATTTATGCCGAGGAGATGGGCATCGACGGCTTTATGCTGAACGAGCACCACAATGCGCCGTTCTGCATGCAGGCAAAATGCAATGTCTTTGCCGCGATCCTCGCCGCCGTGACCAAAAAGGCAAAGATCATCCTGCTCGGCAACCCGCTGCCGCTGGCCGAGAACCCGGTGCGGCTCGCCGAGGAATTGGCGATGATCGACATGATCTCGAAGGGGCGCCTCGTCTCCGGCTTTGTCCGCGGCGGCGGCCAGGAGCAGCTCGCCGCCGGCGTCAACCCGGCTTTCAACCGCGAGCGCTTTCAGGAGGCGCACGATCTGATCGTCGCCGCCTGGACGCGGCAGGGCCCGTTTCGCTGGGAAGGCACGCATTACCAGCACCGCGTCGTCAACCCGTGGGCGGTGCCGCTGCAAAAGCCGCATCCGCGGGTTTGGATCCCGGGTGTGATCAGCCCCGAGACGATCGTCTGGGCGGCCGGGCGCGGCTATCCCTATATCGCGCTCAACACGCCGATCGAGCGCACCAAGCAGATCTGGCAGATCTACGACCAGGTCGCGGGCGCGGCCGGGTTTACGCCGGGCCCCGACTATCACGGCATGCTGAAGCAGATCCACGTCGCCGAGACCGAGGAAAAGGCGCTCGAAAACGCCGCCCAGTTCCGCTGGATGCAGGGTGAGTTCACCGGCCTCGCCCATCCGGTGTGGAGCACGCCCTCGGGCTATGGCAGCCCGGAAAACCGGCGCGCCTTTGTCGAGTTTGCCTCGGGCCGGTCGAAAAACCCGCGCTATCGCCCGGAATTGTCAAAGCAGCTCGAAGATTTGATGATCATCGCCGGCACGCCAAAGCAGGTGATCGCCAAATTGCGCATTTTGCTGGAAGAGACGCGGCCCGGCATTCTCGGGGTGTGGGGCAATGACGGCAGCGTCACCCACCAGGACGCCAAGACCTGCATTCGCCTCCTGGGGCAGGAGGTGTTCCCGGCGCTGCGCGAGATGGCCAAGGAATTGGGCTTGGAGAGCCCGTTCGAAACCAACCAGCCGGTCAGCGTCGACTATATGAACGGGTTGGCCGAGCCGGCGCGCGCGGCCGCCGAATAGCGCGCCGGCCCCTCGAATGGCGGTGTGCCCGGCCCGCCCGGTTGTGCCGCGGGTGTGGCGGGCGCCGCGTCGGCTGCCGGCGCCTCGCGGGTTGGGGCGGGGTCGGCGGGCGGCGGGTTTGGGCCCAGCGCCTAAGCCTCGCGCGCGCCCGATTTGAAGCTTCCGATCAGCTCGTAAAGCTCCGTTGCCGGAACGAAATCGAGCCCTTGGCTCAGCGGCAGCAGATGATTTCCGGCGAGTGCTGCAGTCGCGGCGCGCCCCAGACTAGCAGCCTGTCGGATTGACGGCGCGTATTATCATGATAAGGTAGGTGGCACAAGGTGGGCCACCGGATATAGCGATGACGACCTATATGCCGTTTGATCGTGAGCAGCCGTTTCTGCTGCCGCCCGATGTCAAGGATTGGCTGCCGGCGGACGATATTGCGCATTTTATCGTGGCGGCGGTGGAGCGGGTGCGGCTGGGGGCGTTTCACACCAACGCTCGGCCCAGCGGCAAGCCGCAATACCATCCGCGGCTGATGCTGGCGCTGCTCGTCTACAGTTATGCCAACGGCGTTTTCTCCTCGCGGCGGATCGAGCGGGCAACCTACCGTGACGTCGGCACTCGTTTCATCGCCGCCAACACGCACCCCGACCACGACACGATCGCCAACTTTCGGCGGACCAACAAGCAGGCGTTCGAGGCGGCGTTTTTGCAGGTCTTGCTGCTGGCGCGCGAGACGGGGCTGTTGCGGCTCGGCACGGTATCGATCGACGGCACCAAGATCGACGCCAATGCTTCGAAGATCCGCTCGGTGCGGTACGACCGGGCGCAGGCGTTGCGCGAGAAGCTCGCCACCGACATCGCCAAGCTGACCGCCGCGGCGGAGGCGGCCGACGCCACGGACAAGGATCCGCAGGCGCTGCCCGAGGAGATCGCCCGGCGTGAGGCGCTCAAGGCAAAGCTCGACGCCGCCTGCGCCCGGCTGGAGGCCGAAGCCAAGGCCGCGGCCGAGGCCGAGCGCCCTGGCTACGCGCAGAAGAAGGCGGCCTACGAGGCCAAGACGGGGCGGCGCGGGCGGCCGCCCAAACCGCCCGAGGAGACGCCGCCGCCCGATCGGCAGACCAACCTGACCGACCCCAATTCGCAGCTGATGCGCAAGTCCAAGGCGCACGAATACCGCCAAGCCTACAACCCGCAGGCGGTGGTCTGCGCCGAAGGCAGCCAGCTGATCGTGGCCACCAATATTGCCACCACCCCGAGCGACCAACCGACCTTCGCGGCCACCGTTCTGGCCATGGAAGAGACCATCGGTCTGCCGCGGGCAGTCCTCGCCGATGCCGGCTATGCCAGCGGCCCGGCCGTCGCCGAACTCGAAGCCCACGGCATCGAGCCTTTGGTGGCAATCGCCCGCACCCAGCCCCACCGGCCCTACGACTTCCGGCCGCCGCCCGAGCCCAAGCCCGAGCGCCGGATCGCCGAGCCTTGGCGCCTGGCGATGAAGGCCAAGCTCGACAGTGCCGATGGCAAAGCCCGTTACCGCAAACGCAAACAGACCGTCGAACCGGTTTTCGGCATCATCAAGAGCGCCATGGGCTTCACCCGCTTCCACCTCCGCGGCACCCAAAAGGTCGCCGCCGAGTGGCTCCTCGTCGCCCTCGCCTACAATTGCCGCAGGCTGCACAACCTGCGGCCCGCCTGAAATGGGCTTTACCCGCTTCCACTTCCGCGGCACCCAAAAGGCCATCGCCGAATGGCCCCCGCGTCGCCCTCACCCACAACTGCCGCACGCTGCACAACCTGCGGCCCGCCTGAAACCAGACGCTCCCGATCACCCCACAGAAACAAATCCGACAGGCTGCTAGACCATGATCCGATTAGGTAGAGCCCCCCTCACCCCTCCCTCTCCCCCCAATGGGGCTTTGCCCATCAATAGCGAATAATCCATAGGGTTTTTGGGCATCTGAGGATTTTGCCCCAAATTTCCCATCTCGCTAACTGGCCTGCAAGTCCGGTGTCAGCGTCTTCTCCCCCTTGCAGCATGCGATCAAGTCGGCTCCCGAAATGCTGCGCCCTTGCCCGTCTCGGATTGCAACGTTCAGCCAGCCGCCTTCGGAAAGCATGTGGCAAGCGTGCTCCAGTGCTTGTTCGAGGGTAAAATCTCTACCCCTGCCGCTGTCTATAGCGGCAGCACCAACAGTATCGCCCGTGACTATGTAGACCATCCTAACTACCCTCCTATTCAACTGGTCATGCTGCTGACAATATGGTTCGTCATCGAAATATAATCAACGGTACTTCGGCGTTTGAGAGGATAGAGCACAACAGGCACCAACCACCTGCCGTAACCGAAAATGCACGCACGGCCTCTGCCGCGCCGCTACGGGGCATCACGGCTTTGACCGACACCGGATGAAAATTCCTCCGTGATCGGCCCATCAACGCTCGCATTAAAAATCGCTAGCGACTGACCGGCGGGTTCCCGCCCGCTGACCCGACCGCTTTCTTCTCTACGATCGCGTCCACGAGGGCACGCGCTTCAAGCTCCATAAGATTTGGGTTACCTCCCTCAGCACGGGCCTTCAATAATAGCCGCATCAAGTCAGTTCCATAACAGTAGTCGAGCGTTGTTACGGCGATGAACACCTGTGACTCCCCATCAGCTTCGGCCTTCAAAATAAAACTTTAGCAAATCGGGGTCATAGATGACCATCGCCGGAGCATATTTCGTTCCAATATGTCGCGCCGCGCCGATGCGGAGCATATCCCAATACAGACTTACGAATTTCTTTTGATCGGCAGGCCCCGTGTATCCGTAATGCGCCAAGACAGCGGCTATCCCCGCGCGTTGAGCCATCCAGGTCGTAAACTCAACAAGCGCATCCTCTTTGGTGCGTTTACCCGACATGACTGCGTCAAGTTCCCTCATCGACTGTTCGATAGAGGACGGTTCGCTTATTTCCTTTATGAGACGCTTAAATCTACCTACCTCCACGGCCGTGGAGAAAAATTTCGATATTCTTCCCAATACAGTCACCGACCTTCTCCTTCCGGCTGCCCCGCACAAAGGAACTCAGGTTCGATCCCAAGCTCATAGACGCTTTGGATGAGGCAGCAGATATTGTGGTACAAGACCTTGAAATAAACCTTGTTTTTCATCGCCGTTTCAGTCTTACACCAAACATGCCCACCAAACCTTGATTTGATCATCCAGACGGTCGATTTAATGTTTGATCGCTTGTGGTAGTGCTCGTCGAATTCCTGTCGATGCAGACTCCAGAAGTGGAAAGCATCTGCCCACACGCCACCCTTTCGGCCGGTATGGGTTTTCTTGAAAGGAATGAACGGCTTCGCACTGGCAGCAACAATGGCTTTGTGGTTGTAAACAACGCCGTATGCTGATGCAACCTGATCGGATCGCGGGCTAGCGCTCGGTCAATTTCAGCTCGATGCGGCGGTTCTTGCGAAACGCTTCCGGCGTGTCGGCGGGATCGATCGGCTGCAGATCAGCAAAGCCGGCGGCGGCCAATCGTTCGGCCGGAATTCCCTGGGATATCGCATAGCGCACGACCGACAGCGCGCGGGCGGTCGACAATTCCCAATTCGACGGGAACTGCGCGGTGCTGATCGGGCGATGGTCGGTATGACCGTCGACGCGGAGCATCCAGTCGATATCGGGCGGGATTTTCGCGGCGATCTCTTTCAGCGCGGCGATGACCGGATCGAGCGCCTTTTTGGCGTCGTCGGTCAAATCGGCGCTGCCCGGCGCGAACAACACCTCGGACTGGAACACAAAGCGGTCGCCGACCACGCGGATCCCCGGCCGGTCGCCCAAAATCTCGCGCAGCCGGCCGAAGAATTCCGAGCGGTAGCGCGACAATTCCTCGACCTTGTTGACGAGCGCCAGGTTGAGCTTTTTGCCGAGATCGGCGATCTGGGTCTGCTGGGTCTTGACCTTGCCCTCGGACAGGTCGAGCGCCGCGGCGATCCGGCTCAATTGCTCGCGCAACGCGGCGATCTGGGTGTTCAACGCATCGATTTGGGCAAGCGCGTTGCTGCTGACCTTTTTTCCGCGGCGAGCGCCTGCTCGGCCTTGTCGGCGCGGCCCGCCAGCTCCTTCAGACGCGTGTCGCGCCCGGCGATCGCGGTTTGCGCCTGCGAATTCTGCTGCTGCGCGGTGGCGAGCTCGGTCTTCAGCGTCGCCGCCGCCTGCGCCTGGAGGCCGAGATCGGCGACTTGCGCCTTGAGCTTGGTGCGCTCGGCCTCGACGCTGGCGAGCTGAGCCGAAAGGCCCGCCGCACCCTGCGTCAATTTGCTGTTGGCCTGTTTTTCGAGCGACAGCAGATCGGCGAGCTCATCCACCTGATGCTGCAATTTCTGCAATGCCTGATTGCGGCCCGACAGCGCCGCCGACAAATAGAGCTGGCCGGCGGTAAACACCAACAAAATAAAAATAATCACCATCAACAATTGCGACAGGGCATCGACAAAGCCCGGCCAGATGTCGATGCTCGAACGCGGCGAATGTCTGCGAACGATGGCCATGGCTCGATCCGGCGCCTGCGCTCAGCGGTTTTCTTCGGCGAGCGCGGCGATGGTGCGAGCGAGAATGCGGATCTCGCCGCGCAATTCCTGCACGCTCTGCGCCCGGCCCTGGTTCAGCTCTTCGAGTCAGGCGCGCGATATAGCCCTCGATGTTGCGCAGATGGCCGCGCAGCACATCGTCCTGGCCGAGCGAGCTTTCGCCGAGATCGGCGAGGCGGGTCAGCGACGGCTTCAGCTCCATCTGGTTCTCGGCCAGCCGCACCATCAGCAATTGGCCCGCCTTCATCTGCTCGCCGAGGACGCCAAGCGGTCGGTAAGACTGGCCAGGGTCGAGTTGGCGCCGATCCGGCTCTCCTCGCCGCGCGCCATGATGCGCTGCAAATTTTCGAGGCTGTCCGCGGTTTGCTCGAGGAGCGCCTGGATATAGGCCGGGACCGAGGCGTCGCCGCCGTCGCCGAGCGCGCCGCCGGAGAGCCGGGTATAGGTCGAGAGCCACTCTTCGAGGTCGTTGTAGAAGCGGTTTTGCGCCTGCCCCGCCTGCAGGTCGAGAAAGCCCAGGACCAGGCTGCCGGCGAGCCCGAACAGCGACGAGCTGAACGCGGTGCTCATGCCCGAGAGCGGCGATTCGAGCCCCGATTTCAGATTGGCGAAGGCGCTGGAGAGGTCGGTGCCGCCGACGTTCAACCCGCCGATCACGCCGCCGACCGAGCGCACCGTTTCGAGGAGCCCGTAAAAGGTGCCGAGGAGGCCGAGAAAGACCAGGACGCCGATCAGGTAGCGCGAGGTCTCGCGCGATTCGTCGAGGCGCGAGCCGATGCCGTCGAGCAGGGTTTGCAGCGAGGTCGCCGACAGGCTGACGCGCCCGCCGTGGCGCAGCTCGAGCATGCGCGCCATCGGCGCCAGGAGCCGCGGCGGCCGGCCGACCGGCGCCGTCTTCGCCGGCCTCGCGGTGGCGAAAGCCCTCGATCCAATCGCTCTCCGGGTCGAGCAGCAGCACCTGGCGGAAAATGTAGACGATGCCGGCGAGGAGGATGCCGAGGATCACCCCGTTGACCGCCGGATTGCCCATAAAGGCGGCCGACAGCGGACGCCCGAGCGCCGCCGCCAGCGCCGCGACGAGCACGATAAAAAGCGCCATCCGCACGAGAAACCGGCGCGAGCGGTTCATGCCGGCAACCGACCGAACGCTATGCACATGCGAACCCTGCCCCTGACCGGCCGTATCCGGCCGCGCACCCCAGACCACCGCCGCCAGACTACCGCCGATAGTAGCCCGATCCTATCGGACAATCGAGCAAATCACCCGGCGGCCGGCGCGGTGCGCGAGGCCTCCCGGATCAAGGCCGCGAGCGGCAGGTGCAGATGGTCGTTGGCGGCGAGCACGTCGCCGCTTCGTCATCATGTCGTGGCCGCCCGACAGGTCGCTGACATAGCCGCCCGCCTCGCGCACCAGCAGGATGCCGGCGGCGATGTCCCACGGCGACAGCCCGAATTCCCAGAACCCGTCGAGCGCCCGGCCGCGACATAGGCGAGATCGAGCGCCGCGGCGCCGATGCGGCGGACGCCGCTGGTCGCCGCCATCACCGCGGCAGGATCGCGAGATAGGCCGGATGATCGGCTGCGGCCGCGAACGGGCATGCCGGTGCCGATCACCGCCTCGCCGAGCTGGCGCCGCGCCGAGACCCGCAGCCGGCGGTCGTTGACATAGGCGCCGAGCCCTTTTCGGCCGAGATACATCTCGTCGCGGGTCGGCTCGTAGACCAGCCCGGCGACGATCTCGCCGTCGCGCTCGAGCGCGATCGAGATCGCGAAATGCGGGATGCCGTGCAGGAAATTGGTGGTGCCGTCGAGCGGGTCGACGATCCAGCGGTGGCGCGGGTCGGCGCCTCTGTCTGGCGCCGCTTTCCTCGAACAGGAGCCCGTAGCCGGGCCGCGCGCGGTTCAGCTCGGTCTTGAGCGTGCGCTCGGCCTTCAGATCGGCGGTCGAGACGAAATCGCCCGGGCCCTTGACCGAGACCTGCAGCTGCTCGACCTCGCCGAAATCGCGGATCAGCCCGCGCGCCGCCTTCAAGCGCGGCGCTCGCCATCACATTGATGACCGGCGAGCGCATGGCCATACCGGTTTATCCAGGCCCCGAAGGTCAGTCCTTGGCCCGCTCGACATAAGCTGCCGTCGGCGGTGTTGACGACGATGCGGGTGCCGGCCTCGATATAGGGCGGGATCATCACCCGGCGGCCGTTTTCGAGCTTGCCGGGCTTGTAGGACGAGGAGGCGGTCTGGCCGCGCACCACCGGGTCGGCCTCGACCACCGCCATCATGACGCTCGGCGGCATTTCGACCGAAAGCGGCGGTGCCTTCGTGGAGCATGACCTTGCACACCATGCCGTCGTGCAGAAAATCGGCCGGGCTCGCCGATCATCTCGCGCGGCATCGAGATCTGCTCGAAGCTGTCGTTGTCCATGAAGGTCGCCTGGCCGTCCTCCATGAAGAGGAACTGCATCTCCTTTTCGTCGAGCCGGACGCGCTCGACCGTCTCCTGGGTGCGGAAGCGCTCGTTGAGCTTGTTGCCGCTGCGCAGATCGCGGATCTCGACCTGGGCAAAGGCGCCGCCCTTGCCGGGCTGCACCAGCTCGCGCTTGAGCACGAGCCACAGTTTGTTCTGATGTTCGAGGACATTGCCCGGCTTGATGTCGATGGCGTTGATCTTCATGACATTGAATCCTGATAGGCGGCGCGCGGTCGGGCGCCACTATTGCCCAGACATTAGCACGGGCCGGCGCACCGGCAAGACGGGGCGGCGCGAATGAGCGAATGGTGGCGACCGGAGCGCTTTGCATTGCGGCGCGGGCGGCTCGCGGCGCGCGGCCGCATGCTGGCCGCGGTCCGCGCTTTTTTGCGGCACAGGAGTTTGTCGAGGTCGATACCCCGGCCTTGCAGGTGAGCCCCGGGCTCGAACCGCATCTGAAGGCTTTTGCCACCGATCTGCACGACCCGCGCGACGGCGGCAGCGTGCGGCGCTACCTCCATACCTCGCCCGAATTCGCGATGAAAAAGCTGCTCGTCGCGGGCATGCCGCGGATCTGGCAGCTCGCGCACGCCTTTCGCGACGGCGAGCGCAGCGCGACCCATCACCCCGAATTCGCGATGCTCGAATGGTACCGCGCCGGTGCCGGATGGCGCGACCTGGTCGCGGATTGCATCGGCCTCTTGCGCGCCGGCCAAAAGGCCGCGGGCGCGCACACCCTCGCATGGCTGGGAAAGACCGCCGACGCCGAAGCGCCGTGGCATGAAATCGCCGTTGCCGACGCGTTCGGGCAATATAGCGGCATCGACATTCTGGCGACCGCACCCGACCCGCTGGCGCCCGACCTCGCGCTCCTGACCGCCGAGGCGCGCCG